>NZ_FMCQ01000010.1 GCF_900091605.1 Micromonospora tulbaghiae | reverse complement strand
CGACGATCATCAGGTAGCGGGTCTGGCCCTGCAGCTTGTAGACCTGCACGGCTTCGAACAGGTTGTTCGTCGAGTCCGACATGATGGTGGTGTAGTTCGACCCGAAGCTGCCGGGGAAGTTCCCGATCGGCATGCTGGAGCGGTAGATCTTGCCGTTGTCACCGGCGAAGAACAGGTACATGTTCTGGTCGTCGGCGATCAGCGTCTGGTCGATCGGGCCGGTGCCGGAACCGGAGATGCTGCCGGTGAACAGCGGCTGTGCCGAGGACCACCCGTTCGGGTTCGTCGGGTTGGTCGAGGTGCGGTAGGAGAACGCGGTCGGGCCCCACTGGTAGGCCAGGACCCAGATGTTGCGCGGCGCGAAGTAGAACAACGTCGGCGCGACGGTGCCCGACGACATCGCGTTCTGCGACGCGGAGGCCATCTGCGACCAGTTCGAGAACAGGCCGAAGTTCATCGACCCCCACGACGAACCGGTGTCATGGGTGGTGGCGTAGACCAGGTGCTGCCCGTTGTAGGGCACCACGGTGAAGTCCTTCAACGACACCCAACCCGACCGCGGCTGCGCCAACGCACCCGTCGACGACCACCGGTACGACGACGGCAGATTGCACGTGCCACCCGGAGGCGGCGTCGTGGGCGGTGCCGTGGTCGGCGGCGCGGTGGTCGGTGGCGCGGTGGTGGGTGGCGCGGTGGTGGGTGCGCCGGTCGGCGTGGTGGTGCCGCCGGTGCAGGTCACCCCGTTGAGCGCGAAGCTGGTCGGCACCGGGTTGCTGCTGGTCCAGGAGCCGTTGAAGCCGAACGAGGTGCTGCCGTTGGTCGGGATCGACCCGTTGTAGTCGACGTTGCGCGCGGTGACCGCGGACCCGCTCTGGGTCAGGCTCGTGTTCCACGACTGGGTCACCGTCTGCCCGGCGCCGAACGACCACGTCAGCGTCCAGCTCGACAGCGGGTCGCCCAGGTTCGTGATGGTGACGTTGGCGCCGAAGCCGCCCTGCCACTGCGACGGGATCGCGTAGTTGACCGAGCACCCCGCGGCGGCGGCCCCGGCGGGCAGCGCCACGGCGACCGTCGCCGACGCGAGCAGCGCGGCGCCGGCCGATGCCAATATGGCATTGACTGACCTAGATCTGGACATGAACTGACCTCCTGGCGGGCGGCGGCTCTGGCATTGGCGGTGGCGATTGTGTTGTGAGCGTTAACAGCCGCGTCAGGGATGTTACGGGAGCGCTCCCACGCACTCAACAACTCATTTCCGCGCCCACCGCACCAGCGCCCACCCCATGCCCGCCCCGCGCCCACCCCGCACGCCGCACGCCCACCCCGCCCACCCCGCACGCCCACGCGCGCTGATCATGAGGTTGACCGCACTCAATGGGGACAAATCCGCGGTCTAACTTCATGATCGGCAGGGCAGGGCAGGGGGTGAGGCGGGTGAAGGAGGCAGGCGGGTCAGGCGGGGGTGCAGGGGGTGTTCTCCGCGGCGCAGGCGGCGGGGGCGTTGTGCGAGGGGTCGGGGTCGCGGACGTCGAAGCGGATGGTGGCGGACTCGCCGCCCGGCAAGGCGCTCCCGGTGAACGTGACCACTGGGCCGTCCTGTGTGGCCTCGGCCCCGCTCACGCTGCCCACTGTGGCACCGTCGTGCAGCGTCACGGTGACCGTCCACGCCGGACGCTGCGCCGGGCCGGGATTGCGCAGCACCACCTCGCCCCGGTAGCCGAAGACCCGGTCGGTGACCGTCTCGTAGGTGGCGCTCAGCGGCGCCGCGACCACAGTCGAGGCCCTCGGGCTCGGCGTACGGCTGGGCGTGGGCGACGGCGTCGGTGAGGGCGACGCGCTGCGGCGGCTGGCACTGGGTGTGGGCCGTGCGGTCGTGGGCCGGACGGAGGGCGCGGTGGTGGACGACGGCATGACCAGCGACGTCGTGGGCGTGGGCGCGGCCGGCGCGGGCGGCTCGCCGGCGGTGGCCCAAACCGTCGCCCCGGCCGCGGCGGCGATCAGCGTCACCGCACCGGCCGCCAGCAGCACGCGGCGCGGCCCGGGCCGGCGCTGATCGTCGCCGAGCAGCCGGACCACTGGCAGTTCGGCGGTCAGGCCGCCCTCGGCGCGGCGCAGGTCGACGTTCTGGAACGCCAGCCAGTCCAGGATCGCCGGCAGCCGTCCGGTCACGGCCTGTTCGTGCTGCTCGGCGCGGGCATCGGCGTCCCAGTCGCCCTCCTCGAGCACCTCGCGTACGGACAGCCGGGTGCCGTGCGCGGTGGGGGTCAGGTCGCAGGCGAGGCGGGTGGCCCGGCCGGCCTCCCGGCAGCGGACGACCAGCCGATCCGGCGCCCGCAGCTCGACGGTCTCCACCTCGGTGTCGCCGTCGTAGCCGGGCAGCGCGGCGGTGGCCAGGATCCACCGGTCGGACCCGGGCGCGCTGTCGGCGAACCACTTGGCCAGCAGCGCGCGTTCCGTGAGCGCCCGCCAGATCCGGGCGGGCGGGTGGAACAGGTCGACCTCGGTGACGATCTCGATCACGCGGAGACTCTAGGGCCTGTGTCAAGGTCGGTGCGGGGCACCGTCGCCGCCGTCGCGCCAGCGGGCCCGCCAGGCGGCCTCGCTCTCCTCGGCGCTGGCCTTCTCCTCGTGCATCAGCCGGCGCAACGCGACCCGGGAATCGGCGAAGATCACCAGCTCGGCTGCCGCCAGGACCACGCAGATCGCGGTGAGCAGTCCCAGCGCGCCGAGCGCCGGCAGGTGCCGGCCGACCGGCAGCGCCGCGGCGAGCAGGGCCAGAGCCCCGACCCGGGTCCAGGACAGCGTCCGCAGCGCGCGCCACTGGAACGCCATGTTGGCGGCGAGGTAGAGGAGCACCCCACCGAAGAGCAGCGGCACCGCCGGCCCGTGGCCGCGCTCCATCGGGCCGCCCGCCGGGTCGGTGACGATCCGGACCAGCTCCTCTGCGCCGATCGCGAACAGGATCACCCCGGCGATCATCGGCAGGTAGAGGTAGGCGTACGCGTCGCGGGCCAGCGCCACCCGCGCGTGGCCCTGTGCGGCGTGCAGCGCGATCCGGGCGGCCGGGCCGATCATGTCGAAGTGCGCCCACCAGAGCGCCGCGGTGAACAGGATGCCGAAGATCGCCGCCGGGATCGCCGGCCAGGTCACGGCCTGGCCGAGCAGATTCCCGCCGACACCGACGGAGATGACCGACTCGCCCAGCGCGATGATCAGGATGAGGTCGTACCGTTCGGTCCAGTGCTCGGCTGAGGTGATCTTCCAGCCGTCGGTGCCGGCCAGCAGGCCGCTGCTGTACTGGATGGCCACCACGGCGATCCACAGCCCGTCGCGCAGCCACGGGCCGACCTCCGGGGGTACGCGTGGCGGCAGCAGCGCCGCCACCAGCAGCAGGGACGCGGTGACCAGCGCCTCGGGCAGGAACAGTCGCAGCTTGCGCCGGGCCGGCGGGTCGTCGCCGGTGGCGTACCAGTACAGCGCGGTGTGCACGAGCCGGATCACCACGTAGCTGATCGTGACCAGGATGGGCCCGGCGCTGCCCTTGTCCAGGTCGCCGAACGTCTGCGGCAGCGCGAGTGCGAACGTGAACAGCGCGATCATGCCGACCACCATGAGGATCGGCACGAAGCCCTCGCCGAGGCGCAGCCGGGCGGCGACCGCGCTGTGCACCACCCAGCACCACCAGAGCACGGCGAGCACCAGCAGCGCGTGGAGTAGTTCCCGGGGGGTCACGTTCGCGGCGGTGGCGCGCGTGATGATGAAGAAGGACACCACGAAGACGAGGTCGAAGAAGATCTCGAACCGGTCGACCCGGGTGGCGGGGGCGACGCCGGTCGCCGGCCCGAGCCCCTTGCGCCACCGGTCGCCACCCACCGGGCGAGTGTGTCAGCCCAGGTCAGATGGGATGTCGCTTTCGCCGGCCATTCCACCGGTCCGACGGGAGCAGCGGTCGGGGAGTGCTCAGCCGGTAGCCGGGGCGGCGTGGGCGAGCACGGCGCGCAGCACGTCGCGCAACGGCCGTCCGGGTTGCTCCAGCCATTCGTGGGCGGCGATCCGCAGGGACGCGAGGAACGTCGCGGCGACGATCCGGGCCCGCAGCGCCGCGTCGGGTCCGGTCAGCCGGCGGGTCAGCTCCGCGGCCATCTCGCGTTCCAGGGCCGCGTACGCGCCGACCTGATGGGCGGCCAGGCTCGGGTGGCCGTGCAGCCGCCGGCGCCGGTTGAGCCAGGGCTCGGCCGGGTCGTCGTAGCCGTCCTCGGCCTGGGCCAGGGCGGCCCGGGTCAGCGCCGCCCACGGCGACAGCTCGGCCGGCTGTTCCGCGACGAGCGTGAGGAGCCGGCGCAGCCGCAGCGTGTCGCCGTGGAAGAGGGCCTCTTCCTTGCCGCCGAAGTAGTTGGAGAACGTCCGCCGGGAGACGTTCGCGGCGTCGGCGATCGCCTCGACGGTGATCCGGTCGGGGCCGTGCTGGACGGCGAGGGACAGCGCCGCCTCGTGCAGCGCCAGGCGGGTGGCCGCCTTCTTCCGCTCCCGCAGCCCGGTGCACTCCTCCATGACCCAAGCGTAGGTGACCCATTTCTCAATGGGCAAACTTGCCGACCGGGCAAGGTTTAGTGTTGATTGCTTGAGGCAACGAAGCGGCCACCCGAATCGACACACCTGGAGGACGCGCGCATGAGCGCACCCACCACGACGGCTGAGGCCGCACCCATGAGCAAGCGGAAGACGCTGGAGGCGCTCAGCGGTCTGCTGCTGGTGCTCTTCGTGGCCATGCTGAGCAGCACCGTGGTCTCGACGGCCCTGCCGAAGATCATCGGAGCGCTCAACGGCTCGCAGACGCAGTACACCTGGGTGGTCACCGCCACCCTGCTCACCGCCACGGCGACCACCCCGATCTGGGGCAAGCTGGCCGACCTGTTCAACAAGAAGCTGCTGATCCAGGTCGCCATCGTGGTGTTCCTGGTCGGCTCGGTCGCGGCCGGCTTCGCGCAGAGCGCCGAGCAGCTCATCGCCGCCCGCGCGTTCCAGGGCATCGGTGTCGGTGGTCTCCAGGCGCTGGTCCAGGTCGCCATCGCGGCCATGATCCCGCCGCGTGAGCGAGGCCGCTACAACGGTTACCTGGGTGGCGTGATGGCGCTGGCCACCGTCGGCGGCCCGCTGCTGGGCGGCCTCATCGTGGACACCTCCTGGCTCGGCTGGCGCTGGTGCTTCTTCGTCGGCGTACCGGTCGCGGCCGCCGCGCTGTTCCTGCTGCAGATCACCCTGAACCTGCCCACCGTGCGCCGGGCCAACGTCAAGATCGACTATCTGGGCGCCACGCTCATCGCCGCCGGCGTCAGCGTGCTGCTGATCTGGATCTCGTTCGTCGACGACTCGTTCGCCTGGATCTCCTGGCAGACCGGCGCCATGGTCGGCGGCTCGGTGCTGCTGCTCGCGCTCGCCGTCTGGGTGGAGGCACGGGCCGCCGAGCCGGTGGTGCCGCTGCACATCGTCCGCGAGCGCACCACCGCCCTGGCGATCCTGGGCAGCCTCGCGGTCGGCATGGCGATGTTCGGCGGCGCGGTCTTCCTCGGCCAGTACTTCCAGATCGGCCGCGGTTACAGCCCGACCGAGGCCGGCCTGCTCACCATCCCGATGATGGCCGGTGTGCTGATCTCCTCGATCGTGGCCGGCCGGATGATCACCGCCACCGGGAAGATCAAGCCGTACATCGTGTTCGGCTCCGTCGTGCTGGTCATCGGGTTCGCCATGCTCGGCACCATCGACCACGAGACGTCGCTGGTCTTCGTCGGCCTCGCGATGTTCATCGTGGGCGTCGGCGTCGGCATGACCATGCAGAACCTGGTGCTCGCCGTGCAGAACACGGTCGCGCTCAGGGACATCGGCGCGGCCAGCGCCAGCGTCGCGTTCTTCCGCTCGCTCGGCGGCACCATCGGCGTGTCCGTGCTCGGCGCGGTGCTGGCCCGCCGGGTCACCGACCGGATCACAGGCGACCTCGCCGCGGCCGGCATCCCCACCTCCGGCGGAGGCGGCGGCAGCACGCTCAACCTCGACGCGCTGCCCGAGCCGGTCCGGCAGATCGTCCGGGCCGCGTACGGGGACGCAACGGGGCACATCTTCCTGATCTCGGCCGCCATCGCGGTGGTGGGTATCGTTGCGGCGCTGCTGCTGCGCCCGGTCACCCTGCGTTCCAGCCTCGACCTGCCGGACACCGGCCGTTCGGTGGCGGTGGGGGCGGACGCCGTCGACGGCGCGCCCGCCTTCGACGAGGTGAGCGTGGACTCGGCCGGCCGGGAGGAACGCGCCCGCCGCTGAGCCCGTACCCCCAGGGCCGTCGCCGACCCCGGCGGCGGCCCTGGTCCATGCGGGGACGAACCGAAGGAGGAGCCGTGGACGCCACGCGGACCGCGCCCGCCCGCCTCGCCGCATGGCAGCGGGCCGCGCGTGAGCTGGCGCTCGTCGCCGTGCTCTTCCTGGCCTACAAGGCGGGCCGGCAGGTCGTCGCCGGGCACGCCGACCTGGCCCTGGCGAACGGCGAGTGGGTCTGGCGGCTGGAGCGGCTGCTGCGCCTGCCCGACGAGACGCTCGTGCAGGGGCCGCTGCTGTCGCACGAGCTGCTGGTGCGGCTGGCCAACTCCTACTACGCCTACGTGCACTTCCCGGCCACCGTGCTCTGCCTGGTCTGGCTCTGGCTGCGCCGCCCGGCCCACTACGTGCGGTTGCGGCGAGCCCTGGCGGCGCTGACCGCGGTGGCGCTGGTGCTGCACGTCTGCGTCCCGCTCGCGCCGCCGCGGCTGACCGCGCTCACCGGGATGGTCGACACCGGCACCCGGTTCGGCCCGAGCGTCTACGGACCGCCCGACACCGACCAGCTCAGCAACCAGTACGCGGCCATGCCGTCGCTGCACGTGGGCTGGGCGCTGGCGATCGCGCTGGCGCTGATGGCGGTCACCGCCGGGCGGCTGCGCTGGCTCTGGCTGCTCCATCCACTGGTGACAGCGCTCGTGGTGGTGGTCACCGGCAACCACTACTGGCTCGACGGCGTCGTCGCGGTGGCACTGCTCGTGGCGATCCTGGCCGTGCTGCCGCGGCCCGCGCCGGACCTGCCCGTACCCGTCTCGCCGGCCGGACCGGTGCGCCCGCACGTGGTGCCGGCGCCGCGCCGGGCCGGCCACCGCCGGAACCCGAAGGTCCCGGCGGCGGCCGACGTGCGGCTGCGGCCACCCGGCCGGGGCTGACCGTCGGTCAGCGCAGCGTGCAGACCGTCCCGTTGAGGCGGAACGCCCCCGGCGGCACGTTCGGCCCGCTGTACGCGCCGACGAAGCCCACAGTCGTGCTCCCGCCGTCGGCGGCGAGCCGCCGGTTGTCGGCGGTGGGCGTCACCCGGACGTCGCGGCCCTGCTGGTCCCAGGTGGCGCTCCACCCGCTGCTCACCTGCTGCCAGCCCGTCGGCCAGGTCCAGGTGAGCGTCCAGCCGTCGACGGCCTTCGCGCCCGTGTTGATCACCTCGACGTTCGCCACGTACCCGTTGCCCCAGTCGTTGTCGGCGTCGAACCGCACCGCGCAGGAGCTCTCGGCCGGGCTGCCGGTGGCGAACGTCAGCGGCGGGGACGACCACGAGACCCGTCCGGCGGTGTCCCGGGCCAGCACGTTGACCGTGTAGCGGGCGCCCGGTTCGAGGTTGCCCACCGTCAGCGACGTGCCGGCGGTCTCGCCGAGCTGCTCGCTCACCGCGCCGTGCTGGCGGTGCACCTCGTACTTCGCGATCGGCGCGGCGCCGGGCGTGGCCGCCGGCCAGGAGATGGTCGCCGCGCGGTCGGTCACCGCGCTCGCCGTCGGCCGGCCGGGGGCGCCGGGCCGCCCGGCCGAGCTGCCGGCCGGTCGCAGCACGAGCGTGGTGAGCGAGTACGGCGGCAGCGTCCGCGCGGTCGCGTCGCCCGAGCGGGCGGTGCTGATCCCGGTCGCGCCGTTGGCGAACGTGTGCACGGTCGGCGCCTCGTCGGCCGGGGTGAACCCGGCGTAGTCGAGCGCCACCGGGTGGGCGGTGTCCGGGTCCTTGTTGAGCAGCAGGACCGCGACGCTGCCGTCGGGCCGGCGGACCGCGTGCGCGGCGACCAGCGGCTCGTCGGTCCCGGCGCGGACGAGCTGGTCACCGGGCCGGGCGAACAGGTTCATCATGGACAACGCGTGGTACGGCGCGAACGGGGTGTTGAACGCCGGCTGGCACACCTCGCCGTCGCTCGTGCAGTTGCCGCTGGACAGCAGCCCGAAGTCGCCGTAGTCGGTCTGCCCGGCCACCTCGGAGACGGTGCCGATGCCGTTGTGCACGTTCCACCACTGCACCGTGAACACGCCCTGCTCCAGCAGGCCGCTGTAGGCGTCGGCCAGGAACAGCGCGCCCGGTGCGGTGGTACGGCCGGCGTCGACGTTCAGCTCGGTGAAGCTGATCCCGATCCGGTCCGCGCCGGGGCCGGCGTAGCGGGCGATCTGCTGGCGCAGCAGCCAGGCCGCGTCCGGCAGGTGGCTGGTGCGGGCCAGCGAGTCGGCGGCGCCGCCGCCCGGGTACCAGTGCACGTCCACGAAGTCGATCTTCGGGCCGGCGAGGGAGAGCACGGTCTGGTTCCACGGACCCGGGTCGGACCCGGCGGTGATGCCGTCCGGCCAGTTGCCGGGCATGGTGAGCACCGCGCCGACCTTGATGCTCGGGTCGACCGCCTTCATCGCGTCGGCGTACTCGATCACCAGCCGCGCGTACTGGGCGGCGCTCTTGTCCGGGTGGTCGTCGGCCTCCCAGGCCGAGCCGTAGTGGCCGTTGCCGTAGTTCTCGTTGCCGACTGTCCACCACTTCGCGCCGTAGCGCTTGGTGACGTTGGCGTAGCGGACCCAGGCCGCCGCCTCGGCGGGCGTGCCGGTGCCGTAGTTCGCGATGATCATCGGCTCGGCGCCGACGCGGCGGGCGCCGGCCATGAACGTGTCGAAGTCGGTGTTCGGTGCGACGTAGCCGCCGGGCGCGGTGTGCGTCTCCCAGTGGTAGATGTCGGCGTACGAGCCGCCGGGGTAGCGCAGCATCTTCACGCCCGCGGCCTTGAGCAGGTCGGACGTCTCGGCGCTCCCGAGCTGCGAGTCCCAGATGGCGTGGTTGACGCCGAGCGCGGTGGCCGGGACGGTGGCCAGCCCGGCTCTGGTGTTCACGGTCACGGTGACTGGGTCCGTGGGGTCGGCGGCGGCGACCGGCCCGCCGGCGGTGCCGAGCGCGGTGGCGAGCAGCAGCAGGCCGGCCGCGAACGCAGTGGGTCTTCTCATCCGGGGATGTCCTTCGGGGGGAGTGGGACGACGGGGAGATGCCCGGTTCTGCGTCGTCCTCCCGGACGCCTGGCGGCGGCGGGATGCCCACGAACGACGATCGGCTCCGCGCGGCGAGCCATCGATCAGGATCATACGCCCGGCGCTGGGCGTGCAGGGCTTAATTTATAGACAGGAGTCTTTACTGTTAACAATGTTTAATTTATGTTCGTGACACCTTCCGTTCCCCCCGAAGGAGTTGCCACCATGCGCCGAAGAATCACCCTCCCGCTGCTCACCGCCGGTGCCGTCACCGGCACGCTGGCACTCGCCGCGCCCGCGCAGGCCCACGGCTACGTCTCCTCGCCGCCCAGCCGCCAGGCGCTCTGCGCACAGAACCGGGTGCCCGACTGCGGCCAGATCAAGTACGAGCCGCAGAGCGTCGAGGGCCCCAAGGGCCTGCGGAGCTGCCACGCCGGCATCGCGCAGTTCGCGGTGCTCAACGACGACAGCCGCAACTGGCCGGCCACCTCGGTCGGCAGCACCGTCACGTTCACCTGGGTCAACACCGCCCGGCACGCCACCGCCAACTGGGAGTACTGGATCGGCGGCACCCGGGTCGCGGTCGTCGACGGCGGGGGCCGCCAGCCCGGCGCGACCGTGTCGCACACCGTCAACCTCGGCAGCTTCTCCGGCCGGCAGAAGCTGCTCGCGATCTGGAACATCTCCGACACCGCCAACGCGTTCTACTCCTGCGTCGACCTCCAGATCGGCGGCGGAGGCGGCAACCCGACGCCGACCCCCACCCCGACGGCTGCGCCCACCCCGACCGCGGCGCCCACCACGCCCGCGCCCACGCCGACCCGGACCAGCACCCCGGCGCCGGGCGGCACGTGGACCGCCGGGCGGTCGTACCAGGTCGGTGACACCGTCACCTACGACGGCCGCAGCTACCGCTGCCGCCAGGCGCACACCGCGATCGCCGGCTGGGAGCCGCCGAACGTACCGGCGCTGTGGCAGCAGATCTGAGCCGGCGTACCCGCGCGGCGGAGCCGGCCGGTCCCCGGCTCCGCCGCGCGTCCGCCTCCGCCCGGCCGGTCGCGGCGCTGCTCGGGGTGGTGCTGGCCCTGACCGGGTGCGGCGGGCCGCCCGCCGCCGATCCTTCCCCGCCGGTCCCGTCCGCCACGGCCGCGGTCCCGTCCGGCGCGGACGCCACGACCAGCGGGATCGACGCGCTGTTCCTGGCCATGATGGTGGCGCACACCGAGCAGACGCTGGAGATCGTCGCGCTCGGCCTCGACCGCGCCACCGACCCGCGGATCCGCACGCTGATCGCCGCCGTCCGGGCCACCGAGACCGACGAACTGGCCACCATGCGCCGATGGCTGCGCGAGGCCGGCCCGTCGGCCGCCGCGGCGGCCGCCCGGCACGACCACTCCGGGCACAGCGACGCCGCCGCCGCACTGGCCCGGCTGCGCGCCGCCGCGCCCGCCGACGCCGACCGGGTGCTGCTCGACGTGCTCAGCCGGCACCAGCGCACCGCGGCCGACCTGGCCCGCGCCCAGGTCGCCGCCGGAACGAGCGAGCGGGTACGCGACCTCGCCCGGCGCATCGACCGCTCGCGTACGGCCGAGGTCGACCTGATGGCCGGCCTGGGCTGAGCGGCGGGCCCGCTAGGTGACTGTGTGGGGCATGACCTTCGTCACGGTCGCGCCCGCCGGCCACGCTCCCGGCAAGGCCGGCGAATCGGCGCGTACCAGCCCTTTCCGCGAGCCGCCGGACCACTTGCGAACCCGTGGCGGGGCCCTCTGCCGCGCCGCCGCGGTTCTCCCGTCGGCAAAACCGGCCGCGTCCCGTCCCAGGTCATGGCTACGCTGTCGCCCGGACGCCGCCCCGCCGCGCGTTCCGCCCGCGCTCCGCAGACGGCGCGCGCGGCGCCGCCACCGCCTCCCAAGTGCCGGACCGGATCCAGGAGACCGTCAGTGACCCAGCAACCCGTAGCGACGTCGACGAAACTCGACGCCGCCGTACTCAAGGTGGCCGGCGTCGTCGTGCTCGGTGCGATCATGTCGATCCTCGACGTGACAGTCGTCAGCGTGGCGCTGCCGACGTTCCAGAGCGAGTTCGACGCCACGTACGCCCGCGTCGCGTGGACCATGACCGGCTACACGCTTGCGCTCGCCACGGTGATCCCGCTCAGCGGCTGGGCCGCCGACCGGTTCGGCACGAAACGCCTCTACATGGTGGCGCTGGCGCTGTTCACCATCGGCTCCGGACTGTGCGCCACGGCCGACTCGATCGGCGAGCTGATCGCCTGGCGGGTGATCCAGGGCCTCGGCGGCGGCATGCTCATGCCGCTCGGCATGACGATCATGACCCGGGCCGCCGGCCCGCACCGTATCGGCCGCCTGATGGCCGTGCTCGGCATCCCGATGCTGCTCGGCCCGATCACCGGCCCGATCCTCGGCGGCTGGCTGATCGACGTCGCGAGCTGGCACTGGATCTTCCTGATCAACCTGCCGATCGGCGTGGTCGCCCTGGTCTACGCCCAGCTGGCGCTGCCCAAGGACAACGCCGAGCCGTCCGAGTCGTTCGACTTCCTCGGCATGCTCATGCTCTCGCCGGGTCTCGCGCTGTTCCTCTACGGCATCTCCACGCTGCCCGAGACCGGCACCGTCGCCGACACCAAGGTCTGGCTGCCGATGCTCGTCGGCGGCGCGCTCGTGATCGCCTTCGTGCTCTACTCGTTCCGGCCCCGGCACCCGCTGCTGGACCTGCGGCTGTTCCGCAACCGCAACCTGACCATCGCCACCGTGACCATGTTCGTGTTCATCATCGCGTTCATGGGCGCGGGCCTGCTGTTCCCGAGCTACTTCCTCCAGGTGCGCGGCGAGTCGACGCTCACCGCGGGCCTGCTGATCGCGCCGCAGGGCATCGGCGCGATGCTGACCATGCCGATCGCCGGCATGCTCGCCGACCGCGTGCCGGTCGGCCGGACGGTGCCGTTCGCGCTGGTGCTCATCGCGGCCGGGTTCTTCACCTTCACCCAGCTCGGCACCGACACGTCGTACTGGCTGCTCTGCGGCTCGCTGTTCGTGATGGGCCTCGGCATGGGCGGCACGATGATGCCGATCATGACCTCGGCGCTGAAGACGCTCAGCTCGGCGGAGGTGGCGCGCGGTTCCACGCTCGTCAACATCCTCCAGCAGATCGGCGGTTCGGTCGGCGCCGCGGTCATGTCGGTCATCCTCACCAGCGAGCTGAACGGCTCGCGGCCGATCCCCGGCGTCACCGACCCGGCCACCGGCGCGCCGCTGACCGAGGCCCAGCTCGCCATCGCCTCGCAACAGCAGCCCGAGCTGATCCAGCAGTTCCCGGTGCCGCCGTCGCTGATCGAGCGCGGGCTCGACTTCGCGGCGGACTCCTTCTCCACCACGTTCTGGGTCGCCTTCGGTCTGGTGCTGCTGACCTTCATCCCCGCGGCGTTCCTGCCCCGCCGCCGGGAGCCCTCGCACCTGCTCGACGGCGACACGGGCGACGACAAGCGTCCGGTGCCGGTCCCGATCCACTGACCGCCGCCGAGACCCGGGGCCGGACGCATATGCGTCCGGCCCCGGGCCGTTTATGGCGCCGCGATCCGCCACCCCGGCGACGGCCGGCGCCTAGGATCGGAGACGGAACCGGAGGAAGGCGGGCCAGCGTGAGCGCAGACGACACGCAGCGGTCGGCGCGACGGCGCAACCGGCTGCTGCTGGCGGGCCTGCTCGCCGTCGTCGGTCTGATCCTGCTGCTGCTCGGTCTCACCGTCGCCACCGGCACCGTCGCCGGCGTCGAGGTGGTGCTCGCGCTGTTGCTGCTGGTGACCAGCTACGCGATCCAGCGCGTGGCCCGCCGCGAGACCGTCTACCGCGACGAGCGGCGCTGACCGGTCCGGCGCTCCGGCCGGGCTAGGCTGCCAGTGTGGATCACGAAGACCGGATTGCGCTGTTCCTCGACTACGAGAACCTGGCCCTGGGCGTACGGGACCATCACGGCGGCCGGCCGTTCGACTTCCGGCCGATCGCCGACGCGCTCGCCGAGCGGGGACGCGTGGTGGTGCGCCGGGCGTACGCGGACTGGTCGTACTTCGACGAGGACCGGCGGATGCTCACCCGCTCACATGTCGAGCTGATCGAGATACCGCAGCGGATGGGCGCCTCGCGCAAGAACGCGGCCGACATCAAGATGGCGGTGGACGCGGTCGAGCTGGCGTTCGAGCGCGGCTACATCTCCACGTTCGTGATCTGCACCGGAGACAGCGACTTCACCCCGCTCGTGCACAAGCTGCGCGAACTCAACAAGCGGGTGATCGGCGTGGGGGTGGAGAAGTCCACCTCCGCGCTGCTGCCGCCGGCCTGCGACGAGTTCCTCTACTACGACCGCCTCGAAGGCGTCGACGTACCGCCCCCGGCCGCCCGCCGGTCGCGCCCGGCCCGGCCCTCACCGGCGGAGCCGGCGCCCGAGCCCGTGGTCGAGACGGCGGCCGAGGACGAGTCGGCGCGGGACGTCGACACGCTCGCCGTGCAGCTCGTGCAGACGGTCGCCGGCATGCAGGGCAGCTCCAGCGGTGACGTGACCGCCTCCGCGCTCAAGCGCGCGCTGCTCCGCAAGGACCCCACGTTCAGCGAGTCCGACTACGGCTTCCGTACCTTCGGGGAGCTGCTGCGCCACCTCGCGGCGCACAACGTGGTGGAGCTGGCCGCCGGGCCTGCCAAGGGCGACCCGGAGGTGTCACTTCCCGAACAGGGCGACCGGGAGGTCGCGTTCGGGCTGCTCCGGGCCGTGGTGGTGGACCTGGCCGCGGACGGTGGCGCGGTGGCGCTGTCCGGCCTGAAGGATCAGCTCCGGCGCGCCCGGCCGGACTTCAGCGAGAAGAAGCTCGGCTACCGCAGCTTCCTCCAGTTCTGCAAGGCCGCGGCGACCGACGGCGCGGTGGAGCTGCGCTGGAGCCCCGACGACGGCGACTACCTCCTCACCCCCAAGACCCCCTGACCCACCCACCGCCCGCCCCGGCCCGCCCCCGACCTCGTCGATCTTGCACTTGCGAGCCCCTGAATGCGGGACGAATCCGGCATCGGTGGGGCGGCAAGTGCAAGATCGACGGCGTGAGGGCCGGGCCTCGGAGAGCATCCCGAGGATGGGTCAGGGGAGATCCGCGTTCACCTGGACCGTCGTGCCGGAGCCGAGGGACAGGCCGATTCGTCGTCCCACCAGGTCCAGGAGGGGCGGCTCGGATGAGGTGGTGGGGCTCGGCTCGCCGGTGGGGCCGGGCTCTCCGGTCGGAGCCGGGTCGCCCGTCGGGCTCGCGGTCGGCGCCGGGGTCACCTCGTCGGCAGGAGGGCTGGACGGTTCGGCGGGTGCCGGCGGACGGTCACCGGTGTGCGTCGGCGACGGCCGGGCGGCAGGTAGCGCGGTGGTGAGGACCCGTTCGCCCGACCACGCCGTCGTATTCGAGGGACGCTCCGGTCGCGGCGCGGGCCGGGTCGGCCGGGGCGCCGGGGGAGACGACGGATCGGCCGGAGTCACGACGGGCGCCGCCGAAGGAGCAGTCGTCGTGGCGGGAGTTGCGGCCGGCCGGCGCGGCGGACCGGTCTGCCCGGCCGTGGCCGTCCAGGTGCCGGCGGAGGTGACGCCCAGCAGCACGGCCATCGCTGCGACGCCGGCCGCGGCCAGCCGCTGGGGGAGCGCCCGCTCGGCCGGGGCGTCCCACGGGCCGAGCGGCCGGGGTGGCCGGGGCCGGGCGGCCCGGTGGGCGGACCGCAGCGCCTCGACGTCCTCGACGACCGCCCGCCGCGTACAGGCCGCGTCGGCGTGGGCCAGGGTGAGGTAGAAGCGGGCGTTCGCCGCGCCCGGCGCCGGCACGCGCAGGCCCGCCGGTATGCCGCCGTCGACGTCGTGCAGCAGGGTCACCGGACGGTCCGGGTGATGTCCCAGGCCGCGCAGATCACGCAGTGGCCAGTCCCGCCGGACGTCGTGCCCGGCAAAGGCCACCCGCCGGTCGGTCACCACGGCGGCGCCGCTGTCGACCACGCGCAGTCCCGCCGGTAGCGGGCCGTCGGCCGGATCGAGGCAGCCGGAGAGCGTACGGGCCGGAACCGGCAGTCCGGGCAGGTGCCGGGCCGTGGCCTCGACGAGGTCGACAGTGGGCAGGATGCGGTAGACGACCTCGCCGTCGTCCAGCGGTACCGGAAGCGTGGTGCCGGGCAGCGCACAGCCACGGAAGCCCGCTGCCTCCGTCGCCAGTCGATCGAGGTGCTCGGCGCGACGCCGCCAGATCCGGGCCGCCGCCTCGTACCTCTGACGCCCGCGCTCGTTCTCGCGCCGCGCCCAGGCCAGCCGCCGCCGCGGATGAACTCCGATCGCATCGGGTCGCCTCGCCGTCACACCAGGTACAACGCCCTGCGGAGAGCGCAGATACGTGAGCGCGGCTATCGTCCGGTTTGGCAATGGTATGCCCGTGATTAGACTTCGAGCATGCCGCGGATCGTCCAGTTGCTGGCCTCGCCCGTGCACCGGTACGTGGGCCGCCCCGCGGACGGACCCGCCCCCGCGCCACCGGGCGAGCTGGTCGACCGGGTGGAGCTTCGGGCCGGACTGGGCGTCGTCGGTGACCGCTACTTCGGCCGTCCCGCGCACCGGCAGGCGAGCGTCACGCTGATCGCGCGGGAGTCGCTGCCGCCCGGCGCGGACCTCACCCAGCTGCGACGCAACGTGCTGACCGACGGCATCCCGGTGGACGAGCTGGTCGGCCGCGTCCTCACGCTCGACTCCGGCGACGGCCCGGTCCGGCTGCGCGTGCACCGGGCCGCGCCGCCCTGCGCCTGGCTCGACGTGGTGGTCGGCCCCGGTACGTGGAAGGCGATGCGCCGCCGCGGCGGCGTGCGGTGCGCCCCGCTCACCGACGGTGTCCTGCGCGTCGGGCCGGTCACCGTGTCCGTGGACGATTGACCCGGTTCGGGAACTTTTCCCACCCGAGGGCCGACCAACCGGGGGCGACCGGCACTCCGGCGCCGGCAGGAGGGACGCCAGGAATGAACCGAGCGGGGCGCGCATCCGTACCGTCCGGCATGAGCACGCCGGACCGGCGGGCCGGCCGCGGATGAGCCCGGACGCCGACGACGAGCAGGTGACCGGGTGGGCGCGCCGCGCCGCCCGGGGAGACCAGCTGGCCGCGGCCGCGTTCGTCCGGGCCCTCCAGGCGCCGGTGTGGCGTTTCCTCGCCCACCTCGCCGGGCCCGGCGAGGCCGACGACCTCGCCCAGGAGACGTTCCTGCGCGCGCTGCGCAGCCTGCCCGGCTTCGCGGGCCGGTCGTCGGCGCGTACCTGGATCTTCACGATCGCCCGCCGGGTCGCGGTGGACCACGTGCGGGCGGCGACCGCCCGGCCCCGGGTCGCCGCGCTGCCGGACTGGCAGGCCGCCGCCGAGACGGCCGGCGCGGTGACCGGCGGCGGGGAGGACGGCGTCGTGCTGCGCGGTCTCATCGCCACGCTGGCGC
The DNA here is from genome assembly GCF_900091605.1 of Micromonospora tulbaghiae. Classification (GTDB taxonomy): domain Bacteria; phylum Actinomycetota; class Actinomycetes; order Mycobacteriales; family Micromonosporaceae; genus Micromonospora; species Micromonospora tulbaghiae. The sequence continues at coordinate 268,270 of NZ_FMCQ01000010.1, read as the reverse complement.
CGGACCGGCGGGAGGCGTTCGTGGCCACCCAGGTGCTCGGCCTGTCCTATGCCGAGGCGGCCGAGGTGTGCGGCTGCCCGGTGGGCACCATCCGCTCCCGCGTGGCCCGGGCCCGGGAGGACCTGGTCGCCGCCTGGTCCGGCGACGCCCGCCACCGCCGGGCCCGCTGAGACCGCGACCGCCGGGACTCGGCGGGGCCGCGACCGCCGGGGCCTGGCGGCGGGACCACGACCGCCGGGGCCGGGCGGGACTACCGGGACGCAGAGGCCCGCGCGGCGGACCGTCAGGCGGCGCGCCGGTCGTCGCGGGCCTGTGCGGGGTACGGGCCGGGCGGCACCAGCCGCAGCGACGGCGCGGCCGGTTCCTCGGTCCGCAGCGCCCACCGGGATCCCTCCGACCGGCGCTGACCGGGCGGGGTGTCGCCGGGGCGCCGGCCGAGGCGGGACAGCACCAGCATCACGGCCCAGCCGACCAGCAGGAAGCCGTGGCTGACCAGCCGGGTCATCGCCACCTGCCCGGTGATCAGGTCGTTCACCGACAGCAGCACGAGCGTGGCGACGAACGCGCTGAGCATCGGCAGCAGGCCGGACGGGGCGGACCGGCGCGCCGCCACGTAGAGGAACCCGGCGCCGACTGCCACGTTCCACGCCGCCGACTCGTGCCACAGGTGCTGGCCGGAGGCGTGCGCGTGCTCGACGACCGCCTCCCGGCCGATCTGGGCCAGGCCGAGTACGAGCTGCACCGCGCCGAGCAGGCCGAGTGCCCCGCGCAGCCCGAGCGTGATCCGGTGGCGGCGGCTGGGCCGGGGCGGGGGAGCGGCTGCGAGGACCGCGTCGACCAGGTCGGGCACCCGCGGGGCGAGCTGCGTACGGGCCCGCCGGGTCACCGACGCGGCCGAGTCGAACCAGCCGCGGCAGCCGGCGCAGCCGGTCAGATGGGTCTCGGCCGCCTCGATCTCCGACTCGGACGCCTCACCGTCCAGCTGTGCCGACAGGATCTCCCGCCACTGCTCACACACCATGTAGGGATAGTCGTCGGGACACCCCGCCTGGTTCCCGGCGGGGTGCGGGTCACGTCCGCGTGGCCGGTGACCGTTCCGCCCACGCGTGCAGCGCGTCCCGGTCGCCGGCCGAGTCCAGGTTCAGCGCCGCCTCGATGAGGGCGAGATGGGTGAACGCCTGCGGGAAGTTGCCCAGGGCGGTGCCGTCGGGCGCGCGTTCCTCCGGGTGCAGGCCGAGCGGCCCGGCCCGGCGGGCGAGCCGGTCGAAGATCTCGCGCGCCTCGCCGTGCCGGCCGGCCAGCACCAGCGCGGAGACCAGCTCGAAGGAGCAGAGCAGGAACGCGCCTTCGGTGCCGGGCAGCCCGTCGTCGACCCGGTAGCGCCGGATCAGGTCGGGCGCGACGGCGAGGTCGGCGCGGATCCGCTCGACGGTGGCGACCATCCGCGGGTCGTCGCCGGGCAGGAACCCGACCAGCGGCATCCGCAGCAGCGACGCGTCCGGCTCGGTGCCGCCGTACGCCATGACGAAGCTGCTGGCGCGCTCGTCGTACCCGCGGTCGAGCACCTCGGCGTGCAGCGCCTCACGTTCCCGGCGCCACCGGTCCACCGGGGCGGTGCGGTCGCCGAGCAGCCCGGCGAGGCGGATGCCCCGGTCCAGGCAGACCCAGGTCATCACCTTCGAGTTGACGTAGTGCCGGCAAGGGCCGCGGATCTCCCACACCCCGTGGTCCGGTTCCCGCCAGCGCTGCGCCATGGTCTCGACGTGGCGCCGCAGCAGCGCCCACTGCGGGCCGGTCAGCTCGCCGGTGAGCAGCTGGTAGGCCAGCGCCGCGTCGAGGATGTGCCCGTACGTGTCGAACTGGATCTGGTGGGCCGCCTCGTTGCCGACCCGCACCGGCGCCGAGCCGGCGTAGCCGGACAGGTGTGGCAGCTCGCGCTCCTCGGTGGGGTGGCCGTGGATGCCGACGAGCGGCGCGAGCGGATGCTGCCGGGCGCAGACGCCGAGCAGGAAACGCAGGTAGCGGCGGCCCTCCTCGGCGTGGCCCAGGCGGAACAGCGCGAGCAGCAGCAGCGCCGCATCCCGGTGCCAGGTGAAGCGGTAGTCCCAGTTGCGAATCCCGCCGATCTCCTCGGGCAACGACGTGGTCGGGGCGGCCAGCAGCGCGCCGGTCTCGTCGTAGGACAGGCCGCGCAGCACCAGGGCGCTGTGCCGGACCGCGCCGGCTGCGAAGCCGTCGTAGTGGCCGCGCGCCGACCAGGCCCGCCAGGTGGCGGCGGTCCGCTCGGTCAGCTCGCCGGCGTCGGCGAGCGGGGGCACCGGGTCGGCGTACCCGAGCAGCAGCGTGGCGTCCTGCCCGGCGCGCAGCTCCGCCTCGGCGACGAGCGTGCCGCCCTCGACGCTGACCGGCAGGTCGGTGTACAGCCGCAGCGGCGTGCCGTCGGCGTGCCAGCCGGTACCGTCGCGCCGCCAGCGCACCGGACGTGTCCCGTACCCGGGTCGGGGAGTCAGCTCGGCGCGGACCCGCAGCAGGCCGTCGGTGACCCGCAGCCGGCGCACCAGCACCCGTTCGGCGTGGATCGGCCGGTCGGCGGCGCCGGGCCGGACCGCGAGCAGGTCCTCGCCGGTCGCCGTGCCGGACGGGCCGGCCCAGGCGTTCTCCAGCACCAGCGTGTCCGGCCGGTAGCGGCGTCGCGGCTCCGGGCAGCCGGCGACGGTGAGCGTGAACCGGCCGCCCGCGTCCCGGTCGAGCAGCCGGGCCGCCACCGCGTCGCCCGCCGCGTCCGGTACGCAGAACCACTCGACCGCCCCGTCCGGCGCGACGAGCGCCGTGGTGTGCGTGTCGGACAGGAACGCGTACGCGTCGATCGGCGGGAACGACGGCGGCGACTCGGGCACGGCGGTGACTACCCGGGGCGGGCACGGGTAAGCGGGCCCGGGAGGGCCGCTGTGACACGCGAGTTCGTGAACTGGTCCGGCAGCCTCCGCTTCACGCCGGCGGAGCGGGCCGAGCCCGCCGACGAGGCCGAGGTGTGCGCGCTGGTACGCCGTGCCCGGGAGAGCGGCGCGACCGTCCGGCCGGTCGGCTCCGGGCACTCGTCCAGCCCGCTGGTGCGTACCGACGGGATCCTGCTGAGCCTGGACCGGCTGTCCGGCGTGATCTCCGACGACGGGCGCCTCGCGACCGCGTGGGCCGGCACCAAGCTCAGGGCGCTGGGCGAAGGGCTCTACGACGCCGGGCTGGCCATGGACAACCTGGGTGACGTCGACTACCAGTCGATCGCCGGGGCGACCGCCACCGGCACCCACGGCACCGGCATCGGCTTCGGAAACCTGAGCACCCAGGTCACCGGCGTACGCCTTATCACCGGCACCGGCGACGTGCTGGACGTCGACGCGCGCCGCAACCCGGACCTGCTGCCCGCCGTCCGTCTCTCCCTCGGCGCGCTCGGCGTGGTCACCCGGATCACGCTCGACGTGCAGCCGACCTACCAGCTGCACCGCCGCTCCTGGTGCGCGCACCTGGACTGGACCCTCGACCACCTCGCCGAGCTGCAGCACACCAACCGCAACATGGACTTCTACTGGTACCCGCGCAGCGACCGTACGCAGGTCCGGGTGATCAACCGCATCGACACGGACGCCGCGCCGGAGCGGGCGGAGGTCCGGTTGCCGGACGGCGAGCCCCGGCAGAGCCAGGTCGGGCCGACCCACCGCACCATTCCCCGCGACCGGGAGCTGCGCTTCGAGGAGATCGAGTACATGCTGCCGTCGGAGGCGTTCCCGGCCTGCTTCGCCGAGGTCCGCCGCCGGGTACGCGACCGGCACCGCCGGGTGGCCGCCTGGCGGGTGCTCGTGCGCACCATAGCGGCCGACGACATCTGGCTCAGCAACGCCTACGGCCGCCCCACCACCACGATCGCCTGCCTGCAGAACACCTCGCTGCCGTACGAGGAGTACTTCCGGGACGTGGAGGCGGTGTTCCGGCACTACGGCGGACGCCCGCACTGGGGCAAGAAGCACTGGCTCGGCGCGCGGGACCTGCGTCCCCTCTTTCCCCGCTGGGACGACTTCCAGGCGGTGCGCCGCCGGCTCGACCCGGACGGGGTGTTCCTCACCCCGGACCTGGCCCGCCTGCTGGAGGAGTCGTGAGCGGGCCGGTCGGCGCCCGGATCTGGGTGGTGCCCGGCGGGCACGTGCCTTTCCCCGCGCACGGCCCGGAACCGGCGTTCACCGCGTTCGACCAGCTCTGCGTGCTCAACGCCGCCGACGAGGACGCCGAGCTGGAGCTGGACTTCTACTACCAGGACGCCGAACCGGTCGGGCCGTACCGGATCCGGGTCGGCGCCCGACGCATCCGGCACGTACGGGTGAACGACCTGATCGACCCGGAGGCGGTACGGCTGGACCGCCCGTACGGCTGCGTGCTGCGCTCCCCGGTCCCGGTGGTGGTGCAGTTCCTGCGCCAGGACACCCGGCTGCCCGGCGTGGTGGCGCTGACCGGCACGATGGCGTACCCCGGGTGAGGTTCGAGCGGGCGACCGCGGGTACCCCGGCGCATGCGGGATGCCGTCGACCGGGTACGCGACGCCGGGCGGTCGAGCCGCCGGAGGCTGCGCACGTACTTCCTCGTGGCGGTCCAGGCGGGCCTGGCCGCGACGTTGGCCTGGACGGTGGCCCGTGAGCTGCTCGGCAACCCCGACCCGACGTTCGCGCCCGCCGCGGCGGTGAGCGTCATCGCCGCCTCGCTCGGCAACCGCACCCGGCGGACCGTGGAGCTGGTGGTCGGGGTGGTCCTCGGCATCGTCGTCGGCGACCTGCTGGTGCGTCTCTTCGGCACCGGCCCGTGGCAGACCGGCGTGATCGTGTTCCTGGCGGTCTCCGCGGCGGTGCTCGTCCGCGGCACCGGCGCGCTCGTCACCCAGGCCGGCGGTACGGCGGTCCTGGTCGCCACGCTGACCCCGGTCTCGCCCGACCTGGAGCTGCCCCGGACCGTCAACGCGCTCGTCGGCGGCGTCGTCGGCCTGCTCGTGGTGCTGGTGATCGCGCCGCTGAACCCGCTGCGCGCGGTCCGCCGCGTCGCCGACCCGGCGCTCGACACGTTCGCCAGCCAGATGACCGCCTCGGCGGAGGCGCTGGCCCACGCCGACGTGCGCGCGGCCGACGAGGTGCTGGCCCGGATGCGCGCCGCCGAGACGGAACTGGACCGCATCGACGAGATGGTCGGCGCCGCCGACGAGGTGGTCCGCTTCTCCCCGGTGCGCTGGCGGCGACGGCGGGCCCTGGCCGCGTACCGGCGCGGCGCCGAGCACCTGGACCGGGCGTTCCGCAACAGCCGGGGCATGGTCCGCCGGATCGGCACCGCGTTGCGGGACCGGGAGCCGGTGCCGCCGGAGCTGCCCGCCGCGCTGGAACACTTCAGCGAGGCGATCCGGCTGCTGCACCGGGCGTTCCTGGCCGCCGACGAGCCGGTCGCCGCCCGGGAACGGGTGCTGCGCGCGGTCCGCGCCGCGGGCGAGGCGTGCCGGCAGGACATCGGCTTCTCCGGCACCATCGTGGTGTCGCAGCTGCGGACCGTCGCCAACGACCTGCTGCGCGCCACGGGCGTGCCTCCGGACGAGGCCCGCCGCCAGGTCCGCCGCGCGGCGGCGGCCCGCTGAACGGGCCGCTCACACCTCGGTCAGGCGGGACTTCTGCACCTTGCCCATCGCGTTGCGGGGCAGGGCGCCGACCAGCCGCACCTGCCGGGGGCGCTTGTGCGCGGACAGGTGCCGCGCCACGAAGTCGATCAGCTCCGCCTCGGCCACGCCGTCGCCGACCACGTACGCGGTCACCTGCTGCCCCAGGTCGGGATGGGGCGTGCCGACCACCGCCGCCTCCCGCACCCCCGGGTGGGCCAGCAGCGCGTCCTCCACCTCGCCGGCCCCGATCCGGTACCCGCCGCTGGAGATCAGGTCGGTGGCGGCCCGGCCGACGATCCGGTGGGCGCCGTCCGGGCCGACCGTCGCGACGTCGCCGGTGCGGAACCAGCCGTCCGCCGTGCGGGTGGCCGCGTCGGCGTCCGGCCGGTTCAGGTAGCCGTCGAACAACGTGCCGCCGCGTACCTGGAGCTCACCCATCGCGCCGGCGGGCAGCGGGCCGCCGTGCTCGTCCACCACCCGCGTACGCACGCCGGGCAGCGGCACGCCCACCGTGCCGGGCCGCCGGGGACCGTCCGCGCGGGCGCTCACCGTCACGAGCGTCTCGGTCATCCCGTACCGCTCCAGCGGCCGGTGCCCGGTCAGCCCGGCCAGTGCCGCGAAGACCGGCTCCGGTAGCGCCGCGCTGCCGGACACCAGCAGCCGGGCGCCGCGCAGCGCCCGCGCCGCCGCCGGTTGCGCCGCGATCCGCGACCAGATCGTGGGTACGCCGAAGTACATCGAGGCGCCCGCCGCCGCGTACCGCTCGGGGTGGGGCCGTCCGACGTGGCGCAGGCGGCTGCCGACGCGCAACGGGCCGAGCACGCCGAGCACCAGTCCGTGCACGTGGAACAGCGGCAGGCCGTGTGCCAGCACGTCGTCCGGCGTCCACGCCCACGCGTCGGCGAGCCCGTCCAGGCAGGCGGCGATCGCCCGGCGGGACAGCACCGCGCCCTTCGGCGCGCCGGTGGTGCCGGAGGTGTAGAGGATCAGCGCGGTGGCCGCCGGGTCGGGCTCGGGGTGCCGGGTGTCCGAGCGCCGGGCCAGGTCCAGCGGCACGACCGGCGGAGAGGCGGCGTCGGCGTCCGGTGCGCCCGGCGCCGCCAGCAGCAGTTCCGCGCCGGAGTCGCGCAGGATGTGGTCGCGTTCCATCGGGCCGGCGTCGGGCGGCACGGGCACCACCGCCGCGCCTGCCAGCAGCCCGCCGACCACGCCGACCACCGTCTCCAGGCTCGCGGTGGCGGGCACGGCCACCCGGGCCGCGCCGCGCAGGTCGTCGGCGACCGCCGTCGCCGCCCGGCGCAGCTCCACCCAGGACAGCGACCGGTCTCCCACCCGCACCGCGCCCGGGCGGTCGTCGGTGGTCTCGGCGAGCCGGCTCAGCAGCGACACGGGCACCCCTTTCACCGGTACGTCCGCCCGGTGTGTCGGCGGATCCACCGTGACCGTAGCCGGGGCGGACACCCCGGCCCGGCGCGCCGTCAGGAATGTGTCATCGTGGTCGGCGGCGAGGGAGGGATGGGCATGTCGGGTCCGTTGCGCGGGGTGCTGGTCGCCGACTTCTCCCGGATCCTCGCCGGGCCGTACGCCACGATGCTCCTGGCCGACCTCGGCGCGGACGTGGTCAAGGTGGAGGCGCCCGGCGGCGACGACACCCGTGGCTGGCGGCCCCCGGTGCGCGACGACGTCTCCACCTACTACCTGGCGGTCAACCGCAACAAGCGCTCGCTGGTCCTCGACCTGACCGAACCCGGTGACCTGACGCTGGCGCACCGGCTGGCCGACCGGGCCGACGTGCTGATCCAGAACTTCCGTCCGGGCGCGCTGCGCCGCTTCGGCCTCGACCACGACACGGTCACCGCCCGCAACGCCCGCCTGGTCTACGCCTCGATCAGCGGCTTCGGCGCCGCCGGGGGCGCCGACCTGCCCGGGTACGACCTCATGGTGCAGGCCGCGGCCGGGCTGATGAGCCTCACCGGCGACGCGGACGGCCCGCCCTACAAGGCCGGGGTGGCCGTGTTCGACGTGATCGCCGGGCTGCACGCGGCGGTCGGGATCCTGGCCGCCCTGCGGCACCGGGAGGAGACCGGGCGCGGGCAGCACGTCACAGTGGACCTGCTGTCCTCGGCGTTGTCCGGGCTGGTCAACCACACCAGCGCGTACGTCGCGGGGGGAGCGGCGCCGCACCGGATGGGCAACGCGCACCCGAGCATCGTGCCGTACGAGCCGCTGCCCACGGCCGACGGCGAGCTGGTGGTGATCGCCGGGAACGACGGGCAGTTCCGTACCCTCTGCCGGGTGCTCGGAGTGCCGGAGCTGGCCGACGACGCGCGGTTCCGCCGCAACGCCGACCGCACCGCGCACCGCGACGAGCTGCGGCCGCTGCTGGTGGCGGCGCTGTCCCGGCGCGGCAGCGCCGAGTGGTTCGCCTTGCTGCGTGCGGTGGGCGTGCCGTGCAGCCCGATCAACTCGGTGGCCGAGGGGGTCGCGCTGGCGCAGGGGCTCGGCCTGGAGCCGGTGGTGGCGGCCGGCGGGGTGCCGGGCATCCGCAACCCGATCGGCCTGTCCGAGGCGCCGCCCCGCTACGACCTGCCGCCGCCGGGCCTCGACGAGCACGGCGCGGAACTGCGCGCCTGGCTCGCCGCCGAGTGAGCCCGGCCGCCCGCCGGGCGGCTCGTCAGAGCGTCTCGACCAGGCGGAAGCGTTCCAGCACGGCCGGGGTGTCGTCGTCCACCGTGAAACCGGGGTCGCCGAGCCAGCCGCGGTAGTCGTCGCCGTGCCAGAACCGCTCGTGGCCGGCCCGCCAGGCGGCGACCGTCTCGAACCCCTCGCCCTCGTCGCGAGCGTGGTCGAGGTCGACGTCGCCGAGGCGGGCGACGCGCACCTCGACCAGCTCGATCACCGCCACCGGCCGGCCGTCGGAGTCGATGACCGCCGAGCGGGTGCCGACTGCGGGCAGCGGCTCGCCGTCGATCTCGTAGTCCTGGACCAGACCCGTGGTGGTGGTCTTGCTCCCGTCGAGCACGGCGGCGACGAGCTGGTCGCGCAGCGGGCCGGGAAACGCGAACTCGAAGGTGGGCAGGTCGGCGTCCATGCCGCGCAGCGTAGCCGGGTCACGCGGGGCGGGCGAGCGCCTTGCGCGGCGCCCGGCCAGTCAGCCCCGGCCGCTCAGCCCGGCGGCGGCAGCGTCCGGTCGAGCCAGTCGAGCAGCACCCGCTCGTACTGCGGGCTGACGCCGTCCAGGTCCTCGCGCTCCCCGAGCGTGGGGGCGTGGTCGCAACCGGCCAGCCGGGCCACCGTCAGCTCGGCGTCGCGGGCCGCCCGCCGCCACACGGCGAGGCTGTCCTCGATCGGGATCCACGCGTCCGTCTCGCCGTAGCAGAGCAGCACCGGGCCGGTCAGCCGCGCCAGCACCGGCGCCGGGTCGTAGTCCATGTCGGTCCAGGCGCCGGGCGTGGCGGGCAGCTCGTCGGGCAGGAACGCCAGCGGGAACCAGGGGCGGCGCACGGCGACGTCCAGCTCTGCCTGCGCCACCGCGCGGGGCACGTCGCCGCGCAGGAAGTCCTCGGCGAGTGCGCGCAGCCGGGCCAGCTCAGCCACGTCGGCGGGGCCGTACCCGTTGCGGCGCAACTGCTCGGCTGTGCCGTAGCGCATCTGCCTCGCGGGGCTCACCCCACTGCACCCGACCAGGACCAGGAAGTCGACCGGGCAGCGGGTGGCGGTCAGCGCCGCCGCCCACGTGCCCTGGCTGAAACCCCAGAGCCCCACCGGGGCCGCCCCGACGTGCCGGCGCAGCTCGGCGAGCGCGGCCGACGCGTCCTCCGCCTGGTCGGCCAGCGGCACGTCGTGCCCGCCCGGCCGGGGGCGGCGGTCGTAGCGCAGCACCGCGATCCCGGCCGGAGGCAGCAGCCGGGCCAGGTGCGCGTACAGGAAGTAGGAGCGCCGCTCGGCGTGCGAGCCGTGCAACACCACGAGGCCACCGCGTACCGGCCCGGGCGGCAGGTCGAGGACCGCCGGCAGGCTCGCCGCGCCGACTGTCGTCTCCATGCCGGGCAGTGAACCACGAACCGTCCCGGCCGGTGGTCCCGGCCGTTGTCCGGAACACCCGCGTGCGTACGCTGACCAGGTACGTCGCCGCGACCGTGGAGAACCGCCATGACCAGCCCCGCACCCCGTACCGTCCGGGTCGCCCGCCCCGAGGACGTGGCAGCCCTCGTGGACCTGATCGAGTCGGCGTACCGGGGCGAGCGCAGCCGGCAGGGCTGGACCCACGAGGCGGACCTGCTGGCCGGGCAGCGCACCGACCCGGAGATGGTGGCCGCGGCGGTCACCGGCCCAGGCGGCGTGGTGCTGGTCGCCGAGCAGGGCGGCGACCTGGTGGCCTGCTGCCAGCTGGAGCGCCGCGACGACCACGTGTACTTCGGGATGTTCGCGGTGGCCCCCGGCCGGCAGGGCGGCGGCCTGGGCCGGGAGCTGCTGGCCGAGGCCGAGCGCTACGCGGCCGAGCAGTGGCACGCCGGCGAGATGCGGATGACAGTCATCGTCCAGCGCGACGACCTGATCGCCTGGTACGAGCGGCGCGGCTACGTGCGCACCGGTGAACTGAGCCCGTTCCCGTACGGCGACGAGCGCTTCGGCGTGCCGCTGCGGGCGGACCTGGCATTCGAGACGCTGCGCAAGAAGCTCGGCTGACTCAGCCCGGCCGGTCGACGAGCGCCACCAGCTTCTTCGGGGCCAGCACGCAGTAGCTCTCGGTGAGCAGCTCGGCGACCTCGGTCCAGTCCGTGTCCGCGTCCAGCCGCAGCCCGACCACGTCGGCGGCCCAGTCCGGCTTGAAGAAGTGCGGCCCGGCCGCGAGCAGCCCGGCGATCTCGTCGCCGGGGGAGCGGAACGTCATCACGCAGACCGGCTCGTCGGTCGCCGCGGACCGCGCGTACGCCGCCTGGTGGCCCGGGTCGACGGTGAGCACGTGGGCGAACGTCCGGCCACGGACGCGCCATCGCACGCCCACCCAGGCCGCTTCCTCGTAGGTCTCCGGCAGGCCGAGGCAGACCGGCCGCAGGCGGTCGAGGTGCTCGGGTGGGACGTCTCCGGGGCCGGTCATGCGCGCAGACTAGCCGCAGCCTCCGACAATCCGGCCGCACCGGCGTGGCGGCCCGCCGCCGCGCGTCCGGGACGGAAATGTCGTAGCCGGGGAGTACGACAGCGATGAGTTTCGGTGAGCCGCACGGTCATTGCGGGGAGAACCCCTCGGACGAGAGGACGAGACATGAGCGGCGTACGAGTACTTGTCGGCACGCGCAAGGGCGCGTTCATCCTGACCTCGGACGGCAAACGCGACGACTGGACCGTCGACGGGCCGCACTTCGGCGGCTGGGAGATCTACCACCTGACAGGTTCACCTGTCGAACCGGACCGGCTGTACGCGTCCCAGTCCGGCGGCTGGTTCGGGCAGCTGATCCAGCGCTCGGACGACGGCGGCCGGACCTGGGCCACTGTCGGCAACGACTTCGCCTACAGCGGCGAGGTGGGGCAGCACCTCTGGTACGACGGCACCCCGCGCCCGTGGGAGTTCAAGCGGATCTGGCACCTGGAGCCGTCCCGCCACGACCCCGACATCGTGTACGCGGGCGGCGAGGACGCCGCCCTCTACCTGTCCACCGACGGCGGTCAGAAGTGGTCCGAGCTGACCGCGCTGCGGCAGCACCCGACCGGCCCGTCCTGGCAGCCCGGCGCGGGCGGGATGTGCCTGCACACGATCATCCTCGACGCGGCCGACCGGGACCGGATCTACGTCGCGATCTCGGCGGCCGGCGCGTTCCGCAGCGACGACGGCGGCGCGAGCTGGCTGCCGATCAACAAGGGTCTGCGTTCCGGCGAGATCCCCGACGAGGACTCTGAAGTCGGGCACTGCGTGCACCGGCTCGCCCAGCACCCCTCCCGGCCGGACACGCTGTTCATGCAGAAGCACTGGGACGTCATGCGCACCGACGACGCGGGCGCCAACTGGCGGGAGGTCAGCGGCGACCTGCCGACCGACTTCGGCTTCCCGATCGCGGTGCACGCGCACGAGCCGGAGACGGTCTACGTGGTGCCGATCACCAGCGACTCGCTGCACTACCCGCCGGAGGGCAAGCTGCGCGTCTACCGCAGCCGTACCGGCGGCGAGCACTGGGAGCCGCTGACCGAAGGGCTGCCGCAGTCGCACTGCTACGTCAACGTGCTGCGCGACGCGATGGCCGTCGACACGCTCGACCCGTGCGGCATCTATTTCGGCACCACCGGCGGTCAGGTCTACCACTCGGCCGACGGCGGCGACACCTGGGCGCCGATCGTGCGGGACCTGCCGGGCGTGCTCTCGGTCGAGGTCCAGGTGCTGCCGTGATCCGGGTGGTGCTGCCGGCACACCTGAAGAACCTGGCGCACGTCACCGGCGAGGTACGCGTCGAGGTGGCCGGGCCGCCCACCCAGCGGGAGGTGCTCGACGCGCTGGAGGCCGCGTACCCGATGCTGCTCGGCACGATCCGCGACCGGCACAGCGGGAAGCGCCGGCCGTTCGTCCGCTTCTACGCCTGCGAGCTGGACCTCTCCAACGAGTCCCCGGACGACCCGTTGCCGGAGGAGGTGGTCGCCGGCAAGGAGCCGTTCATCGTGCTCGGCGCCATGGCGGGCGGTTGAGCGCCACGACCGGCGGTTGAGCGGCACGGCCGGGAACCGCGCTCGTCACCGCCACGTCTGACCGGCATGACCCGTCACGGATACCGGACGCTCGGATGCACGCTGACCGTCGCGCTGGCTCTCGCCGGCTGCACCGCGTCACCGCCGGCCGCCGACCCGCCACCCACCGGGCGGGTCGTACCGGCCGGCGGGCTGCGGCTGGTGGCGTTCGACGGCTGCGACGAGGCGCTGCGGCAGCTCCGCACAGCCGCGAAGGCGGCGGTCGGCCCGTGGGGATTCGGCGCGGACGACCTCCGGCAGTTCAGCGCGGAACGGGCGACGGCGCTCGGCGGCGTCGCCAAGGACGCGAGCGGGGCGTCCGCGGCGGGCTACTCCGGCACCAACGTGCACGAGGCCGGCGTGGACGAACCGGACCTGGTCAAGACCGACGGGAAGCGGATCGTCACGGTCACCCGGGGCGTGCTGTCAGTGGTCGACCCGGCGAGCCGCCGCGTGACCGGCCGGCTGGCGCTCGATCCCGACGCCGAGCGGTTCTCCGGCGGCGAGGCGAGCCTGCTGCTGCACGGCGACCGGGCGCTCGTGCTGCTGCGCGCCGGCCGGACCGTCAAGGGCCCCGTACCGGGCAGGCAGACCCGCCCGGGCACCACCCCGCAGGCCCGGCTGGTCCTGCTGGACCTCGCCGGACCGCCGCGCGTGGTCGGGGAGTACCGGATCGACGGCCTCCTGGTCGACGCCCGGCAGTCCGGCGCGACCGCCCGCGTGGTGATCCGGTCCGCGCCCCGGCTCGACTTCCCCTACCGGCCCGATCGCAAGACGGACGCCCAGCGGATCGCCGCCAACCGCGCGGTCATCGACAAGGCCACGCTCGACGACTGGCTGCCCCGCTACGAGATCCGCGACGACGTGCGGACCGTCGGCACCGGACGGATCGGCTGCGACCGGGTCAGCCGGCCGGCGGGCTTCTCCGGCGCGTCGATGGTGACCGTGCTCAGCTTCGACCTGGGCGCGTCCGCGCTCGGCGCCGGTGACCCGGTCACCGTGGCCGCCGACGGCGACACCGTCTACAGCAACGGCGCACGCCTCTACGTCGCCAACGACCAGCGCTGGCGGACGTGGCGTGGCGGGCCGTCCGCGGCACGCGACACCAACACCGAGATCTACCAGTTCGACACCGCGGCGGGCACGCCCCGCTTCGTCGCCGCCGGGTCCGTGCCGGGCTGGCTGATCGACCAGTACGCGCTGTCCGAGTGGGACGGTCACCTGCGCGTGGCGACCACGACGGGCGACACCTGGGGCCGGCGGACCACCTCGCAGTCCGGCGTCTACGTGCTGCGCACCGACGGCGCCACGCTGACGCGGGTCGGCGCGGTCACCGGCCTGGGCAAGGGCGAGCGGATCTTCGCGGTGCGGTTCATCGGCGGCACCGGATACGTGGTTACGTTCCGGCAGACCGACCCGCTGTACGGCGTGGACCTGCGTGACCCGGCCGCGCCCCGGGTCACCGGCGAGCTGAAGATCAACGGGTATTCGTCGTACCTGCACCCGGCCGGCGACGGCCGCCTGATCGGGGTCGGCCAGGACGCGACCGAGCAGGGACGGGTGACGGGCACGCAGGTGTCGCTGTTCGACGTGGCCGACCCGGCCCGGCCGGCACGGATCGCCCAGCACCACGTCGCGGGCGGCTGGTCCGAGGCGGAGAACGACCCGCACGCGTTCCTGTACTGGGCGCCGGAGCGCCTGGTGGTGATCCCGGTGCAGCGGCCGGGCGTGGTGACCGACCGGGCCGACAGCGTCAAGGGCACCCCGTCCCGCGGCGTGCTGGCGCTGCGTATCGGCGACAAGGGCTTCACGGTCGCCGGTGCCGTCGACCATCCGGGCGCGCTCACCGACGGCGGCGAGTGGACCCCGATCCGCCGCTCGCTGATGATCGACGGCGTGCTCTGGACGGTCTCCGACGCCGGTCTCAAGGCGACCGCCCTGTCCGGCATGACCACCCTGGCCTGGGTGCCGCTGACCTGACGCGACGGCCGGACCTCGCCGCGCCACGGGCGCGCGACGAGGTCCGGCACGTCACTGTTCCAGCGCCGCCTCGGCCGCCGCGACCTGCGGGCCGACCCGCAGCGCGTACGCGACGACGCCGCCGAGGAGGAACATCGCGGCGGTGACCGCGGCGATCCGGTTGCCCGGCTCCTGCGCCATCCACAGCGCCACCTGCCGCCAGGCCGGCCCGCCCGGCGCGGCCAGGAACGCCCCCAGGGCGGCCCAGGCGGTCGGCACCTGCCAGGCGGCCCGCGCGCCGGCCAGCGCGGCGCCGAGCCCGACCAGCCCGATCAGCCCGGCCGTGTTGCGGGCCAGCACGGCCGGCGGCCCGAAGTCGGCGCCGAGAAGCCGGGCGGCGGCCAGCATCCCGACCACCGCCGCGCCGTACGCGAGCAGGTGCCCGGCCCGGCGCGGCGGCCAGGACCACGCGGCGGTCCGCTCCAGCGCCGCGTCGGTGCCGGCGAGCGTCGGCCCGAGCGGCGCCACCGCCAGCGCGGTGGTGAGCACGGCGAGGCCGGCGGGCACCTCGGGGCGGTCGGTGAAGGCGGACCAGGCGACGGCCATCACGGCCACGGCGACCGCGGATCCGGCCAGGGCGGCGGGTAGCCGGCGGGACCGCACGTACAGCGGCAGCCAGCGGCTCACGGCGCGGCCCGCCCGGTGAGCGCCGGCATCAGGTCCGGCTCGCAGCGCGTGGCCGCGTCCCGCAGCGCGGTGACCCGCCGCAGCTGCTCCGGTGCGGGCAGCGCACGCAGTTGCCGCACCCCGGCCCGGATCTCTTCCTGCTGCTGGTCGGCGTACCGGTATCCGGTCCAGGAGTCCCACAGCCGCACCGTCTCGGTGTCCAGCAGCCAGGCCGCGACGATCGCCGGGGCGATGTCGTCGCCGCTGCGCCCGCAGCCGGACCACATGGTGCCGCCGCCCAGGGCGATGCGCTCGGCCACGTCCGCGGCCCGGCCGGTGTCCGGGTCGACCTCGAGGAGGAACTGGACGGTGCCGGGCGCGGGCCTGGGCCGGTGCCACTGCTCGCTGTCGTTGCTGCCGATGGTGTCCAGCCGCAGTTCCACCGCGCGGGTCGGCGCGCCGGGCAGCTTCGCCAGCGCGTTCAGCCCTCGGCGGGCCTCGGTGGTGACCTCGGGCAGCAGGTGCGCGTTGACTGCCGTGACGCACACCTGTGGCGCGCCGTCGGCGCAGACGTAGCGGCGCGCTCCCGCGTCGAGCTGCCAGATCCCGGCCGGGCCGGGCACGCCGATCAGCACGAGACCCGCAACGCCGCCGGCCAGCCCCGCGAGCGCGCCGGCCCGGGTCAGCCACGACCCGCCCGCCGCCAGTAGCAGGCCGGCGAGGACCAGGCCGGCCCCCAGCGCCAGCCGGCTCAGCAGCAGCCGGTCCGACAGCGTCTCCCACGGCGTGTCCGGCGGCCAGTTGATCATGAGAGACACGTTCGACACCTTGCTGTCCCCACCGACGAGCATGGACGTGCCCTCCTGCGCGACCAGCGCGGCGGCGGCCAGCAGCGGGGGCAGCAGCGGTGAGGACCACAGGCGGCCGACGGCCGTGCCGCACCAGGCCGCGCCGACGAGCACCAGCACGTCGACCAGGGGCCCGGCGAGCCCGCGTACGCCGAGGTAGGCGCCGCCGGTGGCGATCAGTGCCGCGCCGCCGGCGAGCACGAGCAGGTGCGCGGCCCCGACGGCGACGCCGAGCGCGGTCATCGCCGGCAGCGCGCGCTGCCAGCGGGGCCGGCCGGTGCTGTTCATCAGCTCGTCGGCGCGGGTGCGCCGGTCCCGACGGCCGAGCACCGCGCCGCCGGCCAGCGCGAGGGGCATCAGGAAGAACACGGCGGAGGAGTGCACGTAGCCCAGCCGCAGCCACTGTCCCTGCCAGAAGCTGTACATACTGGCGACGCCGAGGATCCCGATGGCGAGGAGCAGCGCCGCCACGGCCGGGGCGTTGGAGCGGCGCAGTTCGACGCGTACCTGTCGGATCATCACGCGCCCCGGTGCTGCTTGAGGAGGTACGAGTAGCCGCGCTCGGCGGCGCTGTCGCCGACGCCGCCGGTCTCGCCGTGGCGGACCAGGTCGGCGGGCAGGCCCTGGAACACACGGGCGCCGTTGTCCATCAGGATCACGTCGGAGCAGGCCGCCACCACGTCCTCCACCAGGTGGGTGGAGACCAGCACGCAGGCGTCCGCGCCGAGTTCGCGGATCAGCTCGCGGAACTCGACGCGCTGTTCCGGGTCCAGGCCGACGGTCGGCTCGTCGAGCAGCAGCAGCTCCGGTTCGTTCACGATCGCCTGGGCGATGCCGGCCCGGCGCAGCATGCCGCCGGACAGCGACTTGAGCTTGGCGTCGGCCCGGTCGGTGAGGCGTACCCGGTCGATGGCCCGCTGGGCGGCGGCCGGCACCGCGGAGGCGGGCATCTCCCGCAGCCAGGCCACGTACTCGACGTACTCCCGCACGGTGAACCGGGGGTAGTAGCCGAACTGCTGGGGCAGGTAGCCGAGGCGGCGGCGCACCGGGCGCAGCTCACGGGTGGTGGCGGCGTCCGCGCCGAGCAGCCGCAGCACACCGGCGTGCGGCTTGACCACAGTGGCGAGGGCGCGCATCAGCGTGCTCTTGCCGGCGCCGTTCGGGCCGAGCAGCCCGTGCACGCCGCTGCCGAGCGTCAGGCCGAGGTTGTCGACGGCCAGGTGGCGGCCGGCCTTCACCGACAGTCCCACCGCCTCGATCCGCCAGGCGTGCCGGGTCGGCGCCACCTCGTCGGCGCTCACTGCGCGTACCAATGTCGTCTCCTTCTCGGGGCAGGGTGGTCCGCGGCGCCGGCGGGGCGCCGTGGCGTGGTTCCGGGGGGCCGGCGTCAGCCGGCGGGCCGCCGCAGGTGTTCGGCGCGCAGCGCGGTCAGCACTGTGAGCACGACGGCGGCCGTCGCCCAGGCGGGCATGGTGGCGGGCCGGAGCAGGGCCTCGGTCGCGGCGGCGGCGCGTGCCGATTCGGCGCCGCCGGTGAACGACACGGCCGCGACCGCCGCGA
This sequence comes from Micromonospora tulbaghiae, assembly GCF_900091605.1. GTDB lineage: Bacteria > Actinomycetota > Actinomycetes > Mycobacteriales > Micromonosporaceae > Micromonospora > Micromonospora tulbaghiae. The sequence continues at coordinate 250,843 of NZ_FMCQ01000010.1, read as the reverse complement.
GCCAGCCGCCGCCGAGGACGGCGGCCGCGAGCGGCACGCCGACGCGGCTGCCGAGCAGCAGCGTCGCCGCGGTGAACGTCAGGCAGGGCAGCAGCCACAGCGCGGGGTTGCGGCCGACCGCCAGGCCGGCCACCGCGAGCACCGGCGCGACCAGGAGCAGAACCGCGAGGGTACGGCGCAGCAGCAGTTCCAGCCCGGCGCGGGCGGTGCCGGCGACCACCTCCCAGTTCGGGTTGGCGCGTCGCGACCAGGCCACCGCGAGCCCGGCCAGCGGCGCCACCGGCGCGAGCAGCAGCACCGCCGACGGCTGGTCCGGGTAGTTGCGGTCCAGCAGCACCGCGGCGAGGATCGCCGTGCAGGTCATGGCCGCCCAGGCCAGCAGCGACCAGTCGGTCCAGCGCAGCCACCACCGCCGCAGCGGGCGCCTGCGCACCGGTCGTGGCCCGGTGCGGGCCTGTTCCAGGATCGCCTCCCGGGCGTCGCCGAGCAGGGCGCGCAGCGGCGGGGTGGCCAGCTCGCCGAGCCGGTCGCGGCACTCCGCGCAGCCCTCCAGGTGCACCTCGATCGTCCAGGCGGCGGCGTCGTCGGGGCTGCCCGAGGCGTACGCGGCCAGGGCCGACGGGGGAACGTGAGCGGTCATGCCAGTGCCTCCCGTAGCGCGTTGCGGGCACGCCGCGCCCGGCTCTTCACGGTGCCTTCGGGCACCCCCAACAGGACGGAGGTCTCGCGGACGGTCAGGCCGTCCAGGACCATGGCGGCCAGCACCGCCCGCAGCTCCGGTGCGAGGGCGTCCAGCGCGGTGCCCACCTCCGAGCCGAACGACCCGGCGAGCGCCTCGTCCTCGGCGGCCGGCGCGCTGCGTACCGGCAGCACGTCGGTCGGCACCTCCTGCACGCGGGCGCGGCGGCGCAGCGCGTCGACCAGGCGCCGGGCCGCGATGGTCCAGATCCAGCCGGCGGCCGAGCCACCGGGCGCGTCCGCGCCACCGGAGGGCCGGATCCCGCTGAACGAGCCGGCGGCCCGCCACACCGTCAGGTACGTGTCCTGGAGGACCTCGGCGACGATGCCGTCGTCGGCGCAGCGCCGCCGAAGCCGGATCGCGAGCCACGGCGACGTACGCCGGTACAGCTCGTCGAACGCGTCCAGGTCGGCGCGTGCGACCCGCCGCAGCAGCCGCTCCTCGTCCTGTTGGCTTCCTCCCACGCCTAGATGGTCGTTCACGGCGCCTCCGACGGATCACGGCGCGGCGTGACCTGGGTCACACCGTGCCGTGGGTGGGTGTCCGTCACTCCGGTGCGGCGAACGGTCCCTTCGGTCCGAACGCCAGCGCGGCGAACCGCTCGCCGATGCGGCGGTCGGCGGCCGGGTCGGGGTGCAGCTCGTCGGGCAGCGGCAGTTCGGCGTAGTCGGCCTCGCCGTACAGCTCCAGCCCGTCGAGGTAGTGCAGGTTCGGGTCCGCGGCGGCCCGGGACGCCACGATCCGCGCCAGCTCGGCGCGGATGACGCGCAGCGTGAGCCGACCGGCGGTCACCTGGGCCGGGTCGCCGGTGGCCCGGAACCGCATCCGCCCGTCGACGAACTCGACCGCGCCCGGGCCGGGCGTGTCCTCCTGGATCGGGCACAGGATCGACGACACGACCAGCAGCGGGGTCTGCGTATGCCCCTCCCGGATGGTGTCCAGGAAGCCGTGCACGGCGGGGCCGAACGCGCGCAACCGCATCAGGTCGCTGTTCACCACGTTGATGCCGATCTTGACGCTGATCAGGTCGGCCGGGGTGTCGCGCATCGCGCGGGCGGTGAACGGGTCGAGCAGCGCGCTGCCGCTGAACCCGAGGTTGACCAGCTCCACGCCGGCGAGCGTGGCGGCGATCGCGGGCCAGGTGCCGGTGGGGCTCTCCGCGTCCGAGCCGTGGCTGATCGAGCTGCCGTGGTGCAGCCACACCCGGCGTCCGTCCGTGTCGGCCGGCTCGACCGGCGCGTCCGTGCGCAGCGCCACCAGTTCGGTAATCTCCCGGTGCGGCAGCCAGATCACCACCTCCTTGTCGGTGGCGGGCAGGTCGGTGAAGCGCACCGTGGCGACCGGGCCCGCCTCGACGCCGGACGTGCCGGTGGCGAGGTCGATGGTGAGCACCCTGCCGCCGTCGGCGGTGGCCTGGCCGGCGAGGCGGCCGTCGACGACCAGGTCGTAGCGGCCGTCGGGACGCGGCCCGGTGCCCCGGTAGACCATCTTCGTGGGCAGCACGTCCAGCTCGACTGTGGTGGCGCGGGTACGGAACACCAGCCGTACGCCCGAGGGCATCGCCTCCGCCGTCATCAGCTGCGGGTCGACGTTCTGCGCCCGGGCCCACGCGGGCAGCCGGTGCGGCAGCACCCCGTCCGCTGTGTGTTCCAGGTCGAGCGCGCCGCGAAGCAGGTCGGTGGTGATCGGGGTGGTGATGTGCCGGGATGCCATGATCCCGATCCTGCCCCCGGAGCCGGGGGAGCGGCCACCTGATTTATCCGACAGGCCGGACTCGTCACGCCGGTTCAGCCGGTCAGCACCCGCTCCACGTACCGGGCGGTCATGGTGGCGAGCACCTGGTCCGGGTCGGTGGCCCACACCTCGGCGTTGAAGATCTCCACCTCGACGTCGCCTGAGTACCCGGCGGCCTCCACGGCGCGGCGCAGCGGCGGGAAGTCGATGTGCCCGTCGCCCATCATGCCGCGGCCGAGCAGCACGTCGGCCGGCAGCGGGGTGAGGAAGTCGCACACCTGGAAGCTCGCGATCCGCGTTCCGGCGCGGGCGATCTGCCGCCACACGTCCGGATCCCACCAGACGTGGAACGTGTCCACCACGACGCCCACCTGCTCGGCCGGAAACGCCTCGGCCAGGTCGAGCGCCTGCCCGAGCGTGGACAGCACCGCCCGGTCGGCGCAGTACATCGGGTGCAGCGGCTCCAGCGCGAGGCGTACCCCGCGCTCGGCGGCGTACGGCGCCAGCTCGGCCAGCGCGTCCGCGACCCGCCGCCGGGCACCCGCCAGGTCGCGGGAACCGGGCGGCAGGCCGCCGACGACCAGCACCAGGCAGGCGGCGCGCAGCGCGGCGGCCTCGTCGATGGCGCGCCGGTTGTCAGCGAGGGCCTCGATTCGTCCGGCCTCGTCGGCGGCGGTGAGGAACCCGCCCCGGCACAGCGACGACACCCGCAGCCCGGCGTCCGCGACGAGCCGCGCCGCGGCCGGTACGCCGATCTCGGCCACCGGTTCGCGCCACAGCCCGATCGCCGGGATGCCGGCGCGCACACACCCGTCGACCGCCTCCGCCACGGACCAGCGCCGCGTGGTGCGCTGGTTGAGCGACAGCCGGGCCAGCCGGGTGTCGGCGGTCATCCGGCCACGCCCGCGACGTCGAGGTACGCGCGCATCCGCCGCGCCGCCAGTTCCGGGTCGCACAGCAGCCCGGCCGCCTCGGCCAGCCGGAACGCCTCGACCAGGTGCGGTACGCCGCGCCCGCCGTGCAGGCCGCCGACCATGGTGAAGCCGGGCTGCCGCCCGTTCAGCCAGGACAGGAACGCGATGCCGGTCTTGTAGTACGGCGTGGGCGGGGCGAACAGGTGCCGGGACAGCGGCACCGTCGGGTCCAGGATCGCGCGGAACCCGGCCCTGTCGTCCGCGTCGAGGCGTCCCAGCGCTGCCGACGCGGCCGGGGCGATCGCCGCGAACGCGCCGAGCAGCGCATGGCTGAACCGCTTCCCGTCGCCCTCGATCAGCTCCGGGTAGTGGTAGTCGTCGCCGGTGTAGACCTTCACGGCCGGCGGCAGCAGCTCCCGCAGCCGCACCTCCCGGCCCGCGTCGAGCAGCGACACCTTCACCCCGTCGACCAGGCCGGCGTGGGCGTGCACCAGCGCGGCGAACGTCGCGGTGGCCTCGTCCAGGTCGGTCGAGCCCCAGTAGCCGGACAGCGCCGGGTCGAACATGTCGCCGAGCCAGTGCAGCACCACCGGCGCGCCTGCCTCCCGCAGCACCCGTTCGTAGACGCGCAGGTAGTCACCGGGGCCGGTGGCGAGCGCGGCGAGGTGCCGGCTGGCCATCAGCACCGGCGTGGCGCCGCACTCCTGGACGACGGTGATCTGCTCGGCGTACGCGGCGACGACCTCGTCGAGCGTGCCCGGCGTGCCGGTGAGCTGGTCGGTGCCGGCCCCGGCGACGATGCGACCGCCGCAGGCGGCGGCCTCGGCGGCGCTGCGCCGGATCAGCTCGCGGGTGGCCGCCCAGTCCAGCCCCATCCCGCGCTGCGCGGTGTCCATCGCCTCGGCCACACCGAGGCCCCACGACCACAGGTCGCGCCGCACCGCGAGCGTCGCGTCCCAGTCCAGGCGCGCCGGGCGGCCGGGGGAGTTGTCGGCGTACGGGTCGGCGACGACGTGCGCCGCCGCGTACGCGATCCGGCCGGCCGGCGGCCCGGACGGCCTTTGCCACGCGGGCGGTTCGCGCAGCGTCAGCTTCTCGGTGCCGCCGCCCGACGCCGGCAGCGTGATGCGCGTGCTCACCGGGGGATCTCCTCGATCTGCACCCGCCGTCCCTCCCGCGCCGAGCGCAGCCCGGCCTCGGCCAGTTGCACGCCCCGGGCTCCGGCCAGGAAGTCCCACGGGAACGGCTCGTCGTCGACGACGTGGCGCAGGAACGCCTCCCACTGCACCTTGAACGCGTTGTCGTGCTCGCCGTTGTCCGGCACTGTCTGCCACTGCGCGCGGAACGGCTCGGTGACCGGCAGGTCGGGGTTCCACACCGGCATCGGGGTGGCGCCCCGGTGCTGGATGCGGCAGTCGCGCAGCCCGGCCACAGCGCTGCCGTGCGTGCCGTCGACCTGGAACTCGACCAGCTCGTCCCGGTGCACGCGGACCGCCCAGGAGGAGTTGATCTGCGCGACGATGCCGCCGGCCAGCTCGAAGATGCCGTACGCGGCGTCGTCGGCGGTGGCCCGGTAGCCGGCGCCGGTCTCGTCCACGCGCTCGGGGACGTGCGTGGCGGTGACGGCGGTGACGGCGGTGACCGGGGCGATGATCTGCTCCAGCACATAGTGCCAGTGCGGGAACATGTCCAGCGTGATGCCGCCGCCGTCCTCGGCGCGGTAGTTCCAGCTCGGGCGCTGCGCGGCCTGCCAGTCGCCCTCGAACACCCAGTAGCCGAACTCGCCGCGCACGGACAGGATCCGGCCGAAGAAGCCGCCGTCCACGAGCCGCTTGAGTTTGCGCAGGCCGGGCAGGAACAGCTTGTCCTGCACGACGCCGTTGCGGACGCCCTTGGCGGCGGCGAGCCGGGCCAGCTCCAGCGAGGCGAGGAACCCCTCGGCGAGCGGCTTCTCGGTGTAGACATGCTTGCCGGCCTCGATCGCCGCCCGGATCGCCTTCTCCCGCGCGGTGGTCACCTGCGCGTCGAAGTAGATCTGGTGGGCGTCGTCGGCGAGCGCCGCGTCCAGGTCGGTCGTGTACGCCGGCAGCCCGTGCCGCTCGGCGATCTCGGCGAGCCGGTTCTGGTCGCGGCCGACCAGGGTCAGCTCGGGCCAGATGCGGCTGCCGTCGCGGGCCGGCACGCCGCCCTGTTCGCGGATGGCGAGCAGGGACCGGACCAGGTGCTGCCGGTAGCCCATCCGGCCGGTGACGCCGTTGAGAATGATGCCGACGGACGTGCGTTCCACTGTGCCTCCCGGCCGTGAATGCGCTTTCAGTAAGCGCTTTCAGGGTGCTACCGTAGCCACGCCGGAACACCGGGTCAAGACGTTCCGCAGGGAGACGCATCGATGTCGCACGTGACGCTGGAAGACGTGGCCCGGGCGGCCGACGTATCCCTGGCCACCGCCTCCCGGGCACTCAACGGGCGGCGCGTCACCCCGCACCTGCACGACCGCGTCCTGGCCGCCGCCGCGCGGCTCGCGTACACCCCGAACGCCCACGCCCGCGCGCTGGCCGGCGCGTCGCGCCGCAGCGTCGGCGTCGTCTGCCACGACGTCACCGACCCCTACTTCGCCGCCGTCGCCGGCGGCGTCATGCGCGTCGCCGCCGACAACGACCTGCTGGTCATGCTGGCCAGCACGTTCCGCGACCCGGAACGCGAGATCGCGTACGTCTCGATGCTGCGCGCCGAACGCGCACCGGCGATCCTGCTCATCGGCTCCGGATTCGAGGACCCCCGTTGGGAACGGGCCATGGCCGCCGAGTTGGCGCCCTACCTCGACGGCGGCGGCCGGGTCGCGGTGGTCAGCCGGCACCGCACCCTGAAGGTCGACAGCGTCCTGCCGGAGAACCGGGCCGGCGCCGCCGAGCTGGCCCGCGCGCTGCTCGGCCTGGGGCACCGCCGCTTCGCGGTGCTCTCCGGCCCGCCCGAGCTGACCACAGTCGCCGACCGGCTCGGCGGCTTCCGCGACGAGCTGACCGCCGCCGGTGTGGCGCTCGGCCCGGGCGCGGTGGCCGAGGCGGCCTTCACCCGCGACGGCGGCTACCGGGCGATGACCGAGCTGCTCGACCGCGGGCTCGACGCCACCTGCGTGTTCGCGTGCACCGACGTGATGGCCGTCGGCGCGTACGCGGCGCTGCGCGACCGCGGGCTGTCGGTGCCCGGCGACGTCTCGGTCGCCGGCTTCGACGACATCCCGGTCGTACGCGACCTCACCCCGCCGCTGACCACAGTGGCGCTGCCGCTGCACCGGCTCGGCGAGGAGGCGATGAACCTGGCCCTGACCGAGAACACCGGCCGCCGCCGCCGGATCGTGCGCCTGCCCGGCGAGGTCGTGATGCGGGCCAGCACGGCGCCCGTCGCCTGAACCCGGCCGGTAGGGTGCCGTCATGACCGTGGACGCCACGTGCCGCTGACGAACCCCTGGCTGACCGGGCCGACGCCGACGCGGAAGCTGGACCGGGACCGCCTCGCCGAACGCATCCTCAACCTGCTGTCGTCGCAGAACATGTGTGTGCTCGCCACCGCCGGACCGGACGGGCCGCTGGCCACGCCGGTGCGCTACTACCCGCTCGACTTCACGCTGATGTTCACCGCCGCGCCGCGCTCGCCGAAGATGCGCAACATCGCCGCCGACCCGCGCGTGTCGGTCGGCGTCTTCGCGCCGCTGGTCGGCCTGGCCAGCAGCCGCGGCGCGCAGGTGTTCGGCACCGCCCGGGTGCTCGGCCCGGAGCACCCCGACCGGGCCCGCCACTGGGCCGCGTTCCGCTGGGAGAACGAGCACGCCGAGCGGGGCCGGTCGCTGTCCGAGCCACCCGAGGACCCGCTCGTCGTGATCGAGGCCGACCGGATCGTCTACACCGAACACTGGCTGCGCCGCGAGGGCTACGCCCCGCGCCAGCACTGGCGTCGCTGACGCCGCTCGCCTTGTTCGTGCTGCGGCTGGAACGCTACGGGCCGTCGGGGGAGCGGGTGGCGCGCAGCAGGTTGCCGGCCAGGCGCAGGTCCGCGCCGCCGACCCGGGCGAGCACGTCGATCGGCTCGACAGTGACGTGCGTCCAGAGCGGGTCGGGGAAGGCCGCGCCCAGCGTGTCCGCGTCCAGGCCCCAGCCCTGGCCCGCCTCCGGCGACACCGCCAGGACGAACACCGCACCGCCGGGCGCGGTCAGCCGTGGCAGCAGAGCCAGGTAGTCGCCTACGGCGGCGCCCCGCCGGTCCAGCGAGTGCAGCAGCCCGGAGTCGAACACCGAGTCGTACGGCACCGGCGGCACCGGGATCGCCGTCGCGTCGCACACCTCGAAGCGCGCCGGCAGGCCCGCCGCAGCGGCCTTGGCCCGGGCCTGGTCGATCGCCACCGGCGAGATGTCGACGCCCGTCACGTCGTGGCCGCGGCGGGCCAGCGCGAGCGCCAGCTCACCGGTGCCGCAGCCGACGTCGAGCACGCGCGGGCCGCGTACCCCGGTGTCGAGGACCTCGGCGAGCGCCGGCTGCGGCCCGCCGATCTCCCACGGCGGCCGGTCGGCGTCGCGGTAGAGGCGGTCGTAGTGGACGTCGTCCGGCTCGTCGGTCATCGCGTACCCCCTCGGTCGGCGCGGCCACCCCCGAACGTGTCACGTCCGGCGGCGGTCAGTGCCCCGCCGGAGGTCAGAACCGCAGGCGGCGCAGGTAGCGGTAGCCGACGGCGGCGGTCTGCTGCGGCGTCACATCCGGGGTGTCGTTCTCCACGATGTACTCCATCACCTGGTGCCCCCGGAAGATCCGCGCGAAGTCGATCATCCCGGTGCCCAGGTCGGCCATGTCGCCGGTGGCCGGGTCGCGGTCCTTGACGTGGTACTGCAACACCCGCTGCGGTGCCGAGCGGATCACGTCGAGCGTGAAGCCCTCCGGGTCGTCGACACCCTCGCCGGAGTTGATGCCGCCGGTGACCGCCCAGTAGATGTCGATCTCCAGGTGCACCAGGCGCGGGTCGAGTTCCTCGGTCAGCACGTCCCACGGTCGCCGGCCGTTGCCGAAGTCGATGGTGAACTCGTGCGCGTGGTTGTGGTAGCCGTACCGCAGGCCCGCCTTGCGCGCGGCGGCGGCCTCGACGTTCATCTGCTCCGCCCAGCGCTTCCAGTCGTCCTCGCGGTCGGAGTTCAGGTACGGCACCACCATGAACCGCTGGCCCAGCGTACGGGCGTTCGCGATCTTCTCCTCCAAGGCGGCGGCGTCGGCGGCGATGCCGTCGTGGCTGGAACTGGCCTTGATCCCGATGCGGTCCAGGAACCGGCGCAGCTCCCGCGCGGTACGGCCGAAGTAGCCGAGCGCCAGCTCGACCCGCGGGTAGCCGATCCGGGCCAGGTGCGCCAGCGTCGCGTCGTAGCCGGGAGAGCCGTTCAGCGCGTCGCGGACGGTCCAGAGCTGGAGGCTGATCAGCTCCTTCGGCACCGGGCGCCGGCCGTGGTGGTGACCGCCGCCGGCCTGGGCGGCCGTCCCGCCGAGCCCGGTGGCGAGCCCGATCCCGGCCAGCGCGGCCAGGGAGCCGCGCAGCAGGTCGCGCCGGTCCAGCGACTGCCGCAGCGCGGCCTGTCCGTCGAATCCGTAGCACATGAGCGCACTCCTTCGTCGGCTGCGACCGACGCTACAAAAGACATGTCGATGTGTCTATGGCTTTCGGTGCTCTGAGTCGGACTTTCGATCGGCGCGGCGGAAAGTCGAGGACTGCGCGTTGCCGGTGCCGCGTGGCAGGCTCGGGACGTGGCCGCATACGACGTCGCTCTCGTCCTGCTCGTCGACCCGACCGGCGCGATCCTCATGCAGCACCGCGACGGCAACGCGCCCGTTTCGCCGTACCAGTGGAGCCTGCCCGGCGGCAGCATCGAGCCCGGCGAGACACCGGAGCAGGCCGCCCGCCGCGAGCTGCGCGAGGAGACCGGACTGACCGCCGGTGCGCTGCACCTGCTGTGGAGCGGCCCCCGCCCGCACGAGGAGGGCTTCGCCCACGCCGTCACCGTGTACGTCTTTCGTGGCACCACCGACGCCCGGCAGGAGGACGTGGTGCTGGGCGAAGGGCAGGCCATGGTCTTCGTGCCACGCGACCAGGTGCTCGACCGCGAGCTGGCGGTGAGCGCGGCCAAGGTGCTGCCGCTGCACCTCGCGGAAACCGCCTAGCGCCCGGTCAACGCCCCGGCCAGCACGCCGGCGAACCGGGGGAGCAGCTCGTCGTCGGGCAGATGATCCGGGTTGATCTCGGTGACCGACAGCCCGGCGAACCTCGGGCTCGCCACCAGCTCCGCCAGCGTCGCCGCCGCCTCGCCGAGGCTGAGCCCGAACGGCTCCGGCACGTCCGCCAGCGGCGCGTCCACGAAACTGAGCACGTCCACGTCGAAGTGCGCCACGAACCGGTCGGCCGCGCCCTCGGCCACCGACCGGGCCCGGCGCGCCGCCGCCCGCGCGTCGGCGTGCACCTCGTCCGCCGGCACGTACGCCAGCCCCAGCTCCGCCACCAGCTCCCGCTCGTGGTCACCCCGGGGCAGCGAGTCCCCGTACACCACCACGCGCTCCGGCGACAGCAGCGGCACCGCCGGCCCGACACCCGCCACCTCGGGCAGCGTCCCCGGCAACCCGAGCATGTGCGCCAGCCCCATGGCGTCCAGGTTGCCGTTCGCGCGGGTCTCCGGCGTGTAGAGGTCGGGGCCGCCGTCCACGTACACCAGCGCGGGCGACAGCCCGGCCCGCGCGCAACCGGCGACCAGGCCGACGGTCACCGTGCAGTCGCCGCCGAGCACCAGCGGCGCCCGCCCCCGGCCCAGCGCCGCCGCGACCCGGTCGGCCACCGCCGAGGCGACGGCGGCCACCGCGCCCGCGTTCTGACCCCTGGGGTACGCCGGATCCGGTCGCCACCGGAAGCCCGGCACGTCACCGGCGTCCTCGACGTCGGCGCCCAGCAGGCCGAGCAGGCCGGCGGCGCGCAGGGCAGCGGGTGCCCGCTCGATGCCCGGGGTGTGGGCACCGGCGCTCGACGGCGCCCCGACGACCGTCCACTGACGATGATCCATCGCCCCACCCTAACCTCGGGTGGGGCCCGACACCGGGATCAGCGCAGCACCAGCAGGTCCAGTGCGTCGATCACCGGGCCGCTGTGCACATGCGCTGCCTCGCGCAGCCGCTGGACGCCGGCGGCGTACTCCGCGTCGGTGATGAGCTGAAGCGGCGTGTGCGCCTCCCGTCGCAGGCCGGCCGCCGCCTCCCGCAGCGAGGATGCGGTGACCTGCGGAACCTGCTCGACCGCCGCGGTGGCGAAGCCGGCGGCCGCGAAGGCGGCCTCGACGTCGGCGATGCCCGGGTACGTGTCCAGCACGCGGATCGCCTCGGGGAAGTAGTCGAACAGCGTGATCGCCTCGTGCCGTCCGGCGAACGCGGACCGGATGAGCACCGGTGCGCCGGGACGCAGCACCCGGCGCAGCTCGCGCGCCGCGGCGGCCAGGTCGGGTACATGGTGGATGACTGTGGACAGCCAGGCGCCGTCGACGCTCCCGTCGGCCAGGGGGATGTGCCCGGCGTCGCCGGCCACGAGCGGCGCGAACGCGCACCGGACGCGCATCGCCGCCGACGGCTCGACCGCGACCACCTCGACGCCGGGGAACCAGTCGGTGAAGGTGCGGGCCCAGCTGCCCGTGCCGGCGCCCAGGTCGAGCAGTCGCATCCCGGGGCGCGGGGCGAGGTGCCGGGCGACGGCGGCCCGCCAGGCCGTGAGACCGTCGTCGGTGAGGTGCCGGGTAGCGGCGAACGCCTCGGCGTCGGCGTCGTGGTACGCGATGCGGGCCATACGCCACAGCCAACTCCCCGGCGGGCTGCCGGGGCAAGCACTGTGACGCGTTACCTGTGAACCTTGGAGAGGGGCAGAGGGTGCGGTATCGGATCCACTTCGACGCCGAGCTACCGGCGGATGCCCTGCGCGCGTTCCTGCTGACGGAGTACGGCGTCGCGCCGGAGACGGTGTACGTCGGGCGGATCGAGGACCGGGCCGTGGACGATCCGCGCCCGGTGGCGATGCTCACGCCGCCCGACGAGGACGAGGGCTTCGGGTGGATCCTCACCGGTGACACCGAGCTGGCCGACGCCACCGGTCTGCGTGAACACGACCTCGCGGTCACCCTCGCCCGCGCGTTCGGCGTACGGGCGCTCATCGACGACGGCGGCATCCACCCCGACCGGTGGGTGCTGGTGAGCGCCGACGGCAGCAGCGGCCGGGTGCTGACCGACTCCGACGCCGCCGCCGACGGGGACCTGCGGATCGTGCACGCGCTCGAACCGATCAGCGGGGAGCCGCAGCTCGCCGTCGTACCGCCGCCGGACTGGGCCCGCGACTGGTGACCCGGCCGGGGCGAGAGATCAGTGGACGAGGCTTGCGTGCCAGTCCCGTAGGAACGCCTCGGCCAGTTCGCGCGCCCGAGGACGGACGTCGAAGCTCTCCTCGACCCGGCGCCGGGCCATGTGTGACAGACCGTCGGCAGCCTCGTTGAGCGCGTGCCCGCTGTGCGCCTTGACGTGCCGGAAGGACAGATCTGGGCGACGGTTCACCTGGTCGGCGAGGCGCACCAGCGTCGGCCGGTCGGCCCAGCGGCGCCGGCGCAGGCTGTACCCGGCCGGCATGTCCGCCACCCCGCCGGACTGCCAGCGGTGCAGCCAGCGCAACGCGGAGAGGCTGTCCACCAGCACCGTCATCGCCGGTGGCGGATCCTTGTAGGCGGTGAGCAGGAAGTCCACCGCCCGCAACTCGTTGATCAGGACACGGGACGCGCCGGTCGGGTCCAGGCGGCCCGTGCCCCGGCTGCGCAGGCCGTACCGGCCGTCGCTCACCACGTACCCGATGCCGCCGGCACGGCCCTTCCAGCTCGCGTCGGTCGCGGCGACGACCGGTGCGGACGCCGTCGCCCACCGCTGGACCTGCCCACGTCCCCGTTCCGGCTCGGGCCGTGGCCGGCAGTCGGTGCCGTGCTCCTCGGCCAGCCGGGTGGCGTTGTCCAGGAGCTGCCCGGCCGAGGCGAGCTGGTCGTAGTGCGCCGCGGTCAAGGCGAGGGTGATCGCGTCGCCGATGCGCTGGCACTGCGGGCAGGCGGTACGGAAGACGTAGCGGCGCAGCGGCAGCGCGCGGCCGTACAGGGGTGCGGGGAGCAGGCTCAGGGCGTGGCGGAACTCGTCGGGTCGCATGGTGCCTCCTGACGGGCGGGGGAGGGCGGACGGTCAGGCCGGTGCGACGGTCCAGTTGCCGTCGGCGGTGATCTGCACGAGCGCGGGCGTGGTGAGCGGTCGCACCCCGGAGTAGGCGCCGATCTCGTTGACGAGCAGGCCGCCCTCGCCGTCGTCCAGCGAGTACGCGTGGACGACGAAGTTGGACGAGCCTCGCCGGTGGGTGATCCGCACGGCGGTGGTGTCGCCGCCGAGCAGCAGCACGTCGTCACCCTTGCCGGATGCCTTTCCGGTCTCCGACGTGGTGGCCAGCTGCGCGACGGTGCCGATGGTCAGCGTCCACGAGCCGCTGGCCTCGATCTCGAACTGCGTGGTCAGCGAGCCGTCCTCCAGGTTGATCCACCGCTTGCCGGTGTAGGAGCCGATCTCGTTGACGAGCAACCCGTCCCCGTCGCTGGTGAGGACGGTGTTGCTGCTGCACCGGCAGGTGAACTTGACGACCGCGAGGTCGGTCAGGTCGGGGATGCGTACCACGTCGTCGCCGCGTCCCTTGACGACCTTCGGCTTCGGGGTGGGCGACGGCGCGGGCGCCTCGGTGGTGGCCGGCGCGGCTGGGGTGGGTGCGGCGGTGGTCGGGGCCGCCGTGGTCGGCGCGGCGGACGGGGACGCCGAGGTGGGGGCGGTGCTGCGCTGAGCCGCCGTGACCGCGGTGACCGGCTGCGGCTCGTCGTCCTCGGTGAGCGCGCCGGCCAGGACGACGCCGCTGATCGCGAGCGCGAGCACGACGCCGCCGGCGACGAGGGGACGCGCGCCTGCGGGGCGGTTCGCTGCGGCGGGCGGGTTCGGCATCGTCGCGTGGCCGGTCGGCTCGAGCGGCGCGGGCTGGGTCGGGTCGGACATTGCGGTTCCTCTCGGTTGGGGGTGCGGGACGGGGGGTGGGACCCGTCCCGCCGCGGTGTCCGGTCAGCTCAGCGAGACGGTCACGCCGCCGGAGAACGGCGAGTCGTGCAGCTCCAGGCGGGCGAGCTTGACGTCCTTCGGGATGTCGAAGGCGACCACGCCGGTGACCTGGTTGCCGGGGTTGATGTCGTTGAGGAACGTCTCGGCGTTCTTGTTGGCGTAGATGGCGGCCGAACCGTCGGCGGAGTACTCGGTGCCGTTGGCGGCGTACGCCTTCTGGCTGCTGCCGTCGAACATCTGCGACTCCTTGCCGATGTTCTTCACGTTGACGGTGACCAGGCAGAACTGGCCCTGCGCCTTGGCGCCGAACGTCGACGTGCCGACCTTGCTGACGCCGCACTTGGCGGACTTGACGGTGAACTCGAACTTGCCGTCGCGGGCCGGCTGGCCGATCTTCGCGGTCTTCGGCTTGTCGTCGCTCTTGCCGGCGTCCGCCTTGCCGCTGTCGGTGTCACTGGCGGCCGCCTCGGCGCCGGACTCCGTCCTGCTGCTGGTGGCGTCGTCGGTGGTGCCGGCACCGCAGCCCAGGGCGACAAGGGCGCCGGCGATCAGGGCGAGCGTGGTGGTCTTGCGCATCGTTTTCCTCCTGCTGTGAACGTGGCGGCGTCAATAAGAGCATCATCCGTGAACACTGTCAACATGCATGATGCTTGACAGATGTGACACACTCCGAACGTGCAGGAGACACCGACAATCACCGCAGCGGACATCGCCCGGCTCGCCGGTGTCGGCCGGGCCGCCGTCAGCAACTGGCGCAAACGGCACGGGGACTTTCCCGAGCCGGTCGGCGGCAGCGCCACCAGCCCCGAGTTCGACCTCGCCCAGGTCGAGCGCTGGCTGCACGCCCAGGGCAAACTCCCGGAACTCGCCACCGCCGACCGGCTCTGGCGCCACCTCGCCTCGGCCGGCACCTCACCGGCCGCCGGGCTCGCCGCCGTCGGCGCCCGGTTGCTGGCCCGGCAACGCGGCCAACGACCCACCCGCCCGGCGGACCCGCAGCTCAAGGTGCTGGCGCCGGACATCGACGCGTTCGCCGACGAACTCGGCCCGCAGGGCGCCTTCGACGCGCTCTGGCAACGCTTCTCCGCACCCGGACCGGCTCGCCCGCACGCCACCCCCGACGACATCGCCGACCTGATGGCCGGGCTCGCCGCCGTAGCGGGAGGCTCCGTCCTCGACCCCGCCGCCGGCACCGGCGCCACACTGCGCGCCGCCGTCCGCGCCGGCTGCACCTCCGCGTACGGGCAGGAACTCGACCCCGACCTCGCCCGGCTGGCTGGACTGTGGCTGGCCCTGCGCGACGTACCAGGCGAGGTGACCACCGGCGACTCGCTGCGCGCCGACGACTACTCCGGACGCACGTTCGATGCGGTCGTCTGCCACCCGCCCTTCGGCGCAAGCAACTGGGGCGACGAGGAACTCGTCCACGACCCCCGCTGGATCGTCGGCACCACCCCACGTACCGAACCGGAACTCGCCTGGGTCCAGCACGCGCTGGCCCACCTGCGCCCCGGCGGCCACGCCGTACTCTTGATGCCGCCCGCCGTGGCCGGCCGCCGCCCCGGCCGCCGTATCCGCGCCGAACTGCTGCGCCGCGGCGTGCTACGCGCCGTCATCGCGTTGCCGGCGGGGGCGGCCGCGCCGCACGGCGTACCCCTGCACCTGTGGGTGCTGTGCCGCCCACCGGCCGACGCGCCGCCACCGGCGCGGACGCTGCTCGTGGACGCCGCCACCGGCGACCACACCCGGATCCTCGACACCTGGCGGTTCTTCGCCAACGACGGCGACATCGACGAGCCCGGCTACGCCCGCGCCGTCCCGGTCATCGAACTGCTCGACGAGGAGATCGATCTCACCCCCGCGCGTCGCCAGCCCGCCGTCGCGGGCGAGGCGACAGGCGCACATCTGGTACGCACACGCGAGCGCCTCGCCGCCGTCGTCGCCGACCTTCCCACGCTGATGCCGCAGGTCGCGCCCGCAGCCGACGAGGCCCGGGGGGAGTTCCTCACGGTCGGCGAACTGGTCCGGGCCGGCGCGTTGCAGCTTCTCGGGCCGATCCGGGGTGCTTCCGGCGACGACGGTGAGCCGGCCGGTGACGGGAGGCCGGTGCTGACCGTGCCGGACGTGCTCGGCGGCGGCGAACCCTCGGGTCGCGACGACGGGCGGCTCGGGCAGGAGATCGCCCTGGCCACCGGGGACGTGGTCGTGCCGATGATCGCGCGGCAGCTCACCGCGCGGGTGGTGACGGCGGAGGGTGCGATGTTGGGGCGCAACCTGTATCTGCTGCGGCCGAATCCCGCCGCCTTGGATTCGTGGTTCCTCGCCGGGCAGTTGCGGACGTCGACGAACGAGCGGCAGGCGTCGAGCTTGTCGGGGACGCTGCGGTTCGACGTGCGGCGGGCGCAGGTGCGGCGGGTGTCGCGGGAGGAGCAGGAGCGGTACGGGGAGGCGTTCCGCCGGCTGCACGCGTTCGAGTCGGCGCTGCGGCAGGCGGCGACGCTCGGGGCGGAACTGGTGCAGCTCACCGCCGACGGGCTGGCGCGCGGGGCGGTATGCCCGACGGAGGGGCAAGCATGATTCCCCGCGGAAATTCCTTCCGTCAGATATCCGACGCCCGAGCGGCGCTCACGTGACAGATGCGGAAGCCTGCGGGCCGGTGGCCCGCCGTGCATCCTCCGCCTGAGACGACACGCTGACGCTCGGTTGATCGTTTCGGCCGAGTGGGCGACTACAACGATGCAGGACTGCAGTGATACTGCTTGTCTTAAGGCAATCGAAAGGAAACTGGTGAGCACCAAGCACCAAGAGTTGGCCAACTTCATCTGGTCCGTGGCCGACCTGCTCCGCGGCGACTACAAGCAGTCCGAGTACGGACGAGTGATCCTGCCGTTGACAGTGTTGCGACGGCTGGACTGCGTGCTGGAGCCGACGAAGGACGCGGTGCTCGCCCGGCACCAGCAGCTCAAGGACGCCGGCGTGCAGAACATGGACCCGGTGCTGCGGAGGGTAGCCGGGCTGCCGTTCTACAACACCAGCAAGCTGTCCTTCAAGACGTCGTTCGGCGACCAGGACCATGCGGCGCTCAACCTGCGTGCCTATATCGGCGGGTTTTCGCCAGGTGCGGTCGACGTGTTAGACAAGTACGGCTTCGATACCCAGATCAGCCGCCTCGCCGAAGCCGGGTTGCTCTACCAGGTGCTCACGAAGTTTGCAGAAGTGGATCTGCACCCGGACGTGGTGTCCAACCACCAGATGGGCTATGTCTTCGAGGACTTGATCCGTCGCTTTTCGGAAATCAGCAACGAGACCGCCGGTGAGCACTTCACGCCGCGCGAGGTCATTCGGCTGATGGTCAACCTGCTGCTGGCTCCCGACGAGGACGACCTCGTGACCCCCGGCATCGTCCGGAAGATCTACGACCCGGCCTGCGGCACCGGCGGCATGCTCACGGAGGCGCAGGAGCACATCCAGGCCCACAACCCGCACGCCACCGTCGAGGTGTACGGGCAGGAGCTCAACGGCGAGACGTACGCGATCTGCCGCTCCGACATGATGCTCAAGGGCGGCGACCCGACGAAGATCGCCTTCGGGAACTCGTTCAACCAGGACGGCCACGAGGGCGAGCGGTTCGACTACATGCTCGCCAACCCGCCGTTCGGTGTGGAGTGGAAGAAGGTCGAGAAGTTCGTCAAGGACGAGGCGGCCCGCGGTCACGCCGGCCGATTCGGTGCCGGGCTGCCCCGGATCAACGACGGCTCGCTGCTCTTCCTCCAGCACATGATCTCGAAGATGAAGCGACCCGAGGACGGCGGCAGCCGTCTGGCGATTGTCTTCAACGGTTCGCCGCTGTTCACCGGCGCGGCCGGGTCGGGGGAGTCGGAGATCCGCCGCTGGATCCTGGAGAACGACCTCCTGGAGGGCATCGTCGCTCTGCCCGACCAGCTCTTCTACAACACCGGCATCTCCACCTACTTCTGGATCCTCACCAACCGCAAGGAGCCGGCCCGGGCGCGCAAGGTCGTGCTGCTCGATGGCCGCGACTACTGGACGAAGATGCGCAAGAGCCTCGGCGACAAGCGCAAGATGCTCACCGACGAGCACATCGACGACCTGACCCGGGCGTACGTGAACGCGCTGGCCATCGCGGACGACCCGGAGCACCCGCAGCACGCCAAAGTGAAGGTCTTCAAGACCACCGACTTCGGCTACCAGCGGATCACCGTCGAGCGGCCGCTGCGGCTGCGGTTCGAGGTGACCGAGGAGACGGTGGCGCTGCTCGCGGACGCGAAGGCGGTCCTCAAGTACGCGGAGCGGGAGTCACTCCTGGCGGCGGCAAAGTCCCTGATCGGTACGTCGTCAGCGACGCGGGCCGAGTTTGCGATGGAGCTGAACGGGCTGGGAAAGCTGCCGGCGGCGGTGGAGAAGGCGGTGTGGGAGGCGTTCTCGGTCAGCGACCCGGAGGGCGAGGTGCAGACCGACCGCAAGGGCAACTCGCTGCCGGACCCCGACCTGCGCGACAACGAGAGCGCCCCGCTCGACGAGCACATCGACGGCTACGTGAAGCGCGAGGTGCTTCCGCACGTTCCCGACGCTTGGGTTGACGACACGAAAACCAAGATCGGTTACGAGATTCCGTTCACCCGTCACTTCTACGTCTCCACGGCACCGCGGCCCCTCGCCGAGATTGACTCCGAGATTACGGCGCTAGAGGCGGAGATTCAGACTTTGCTTGGCGAGGTGACGTATGACGCCTCGTGCTAGCTGGCCTCGGCAGCGACTTGGTCGGGTTGCTCGCACCGTTGGCGGATCTGGGTTCCCTCCCGAATATCAGGGCTCATCTGAGGGGGACCTTCCGTTTGCTAAGGTATCCGATATTCGCCGTAAAGGAAACGAGTTCGGCATTACGACTGCCGCCAACTATATTTCACGGACACAGGCCCGTCTGCTTGGAGCGCGCATCGTTCCGGCAGGTTCCGTGGTCTTTCCGAAGGTCGGTGCGGCGCTGCTAGGTAATGCGAGGGCGCTGACTCTTCGGGATTGCCTCATCGATAACAACATGATGGGTGTAGTCCCCCGGGCCGGCGATCCTCGCTACTGGCTCTATTTGCTTTCGGTGATAGATCTCGCGGAGCTATCTCCCAGTGGCCCGCTACCCTATGTGAGTGAATCCTAGATTCGAGACATTCGGGTCTCGCTGCCGCCTCTCGAGGAGCAGCGGCGAATCGCCAAGTTTCTCGATATGCAATGTGCGAAGATCGACCGCATTCTCAAAGTGCGACGCCAGCAGTTGAATCTGCTTGGCGAACGTGAGACTTCGCGGGTCTTCGCTGCCATTAGCGGGATGAACGAGCAGGGTGAGCGGAAGTTCAGCGGGTTGGGATGGCTGGGTGTCGTGCCGAGGGAGTGGGCCATTCTCTCAGTCTCGAGTCAATTCGAGGTTCTTCTCGGTAAGATGCTCAACCAGGAGCGGACGCGGGGCGACCATCTCAGGCCCTATTTGCGCAACATCAATGTTCAGTGGGATCAGATCAACACCGACGACCTCCTAGAGATGGATTTCCCGCCGCACGAACGCAGCCGATATGAGGTGCAGGCCGGTGACTTACTGATCTGTGAGGGTGGTCAGCCTGGACGCAGCGCGATCTGGGATGGCAGAATCGAAGAAATCTATTACCAGAAGGCGCTCCATCGGGCCAGGTCGCGCGGTCGCAGCTCTGTGCGTTGGCTCTTTTATTGCCTTCGCGCCGCGACGGCGCTGGACGTCTTCGCGGTGGAGGGAAACACGACCACCATCGGCCATCTAACCGGGGAGCAGTTGAGAGCACATCGCTTCCCTTTCCCTGACCGTAACGTCCAGGACCGTCTCGTGGGCGAACTGGACGCAGCAGCAGTGGCGGCTCGGCATGCCCAAGTCGCCATCAAGAAGCAGTTCGAGCTTCTGACCGAGAGGCGGCAGGCGCTGATCACTGCTGCAGTGACAGGGAAGATAGATGTGGCGACGGCGGGGGAGGTGGACGTATGAGGTCGGTTCACCAAGAGTTGTCGTTTGAGTCGGCAATTGAAGCCTCTCTGTGTGACGTGGGCTGGTTGCGCGGCGAGCCCGGGAACTACGACAAGCAATTGGTGCTCGAAACCGCCGAACTGTTCGCGTTCATCGGCTCGACTCAGCCCGACGAGTGGGCCAAGCTCCTTGCGTACCACGGGAACGACCCGGACGTGGCGCAGCGGAGCTTCGCCCAGCATCTCGCCAAGCAGATCGACGAGCGCGGCCCACTCGATGTCCTCCGACGAGGCGTCAAGGACAAGGGCGTTCTGATCCGGCTCGCCTACTTCAAGCCAGCGCACGCCATCACTGACGACGCGCTCACGCTCTACCGCGCCAACCGCCTCACCGTCACCCGACAGCTCGCGTACTCGACCAGCAACAACAACACCCTCGACCTGGTTCTGTTCGTCAACGGCATCCCCCTCGCCACGGCCGAGCTGAAGAACCCGCTCACCGGCCAGACCGTCGAGGACGCCAAGGAGCAGTACCGCAAGACGCGTGACCCGAAGGAACTGATCTTCGCCCGGCGTACCCTCGTGCACTTCGCCGTCGACCCCGACCTGGTCTTCGTCACGACGAAGCTCGCGGGGGAGAAGACCCGGTTCCTGCCGTTCAACACCGGGTCGAACGGACCCGGCGTGTCCGGTGGGGCGGGTAACCCGCCGGCCACGGACAAGGGTTACCGCAGCTCCTACCTCTGGGAGCAGATCTGGCACCCCGACGTGTTCCTGGATCTGGTCCGGCGGTTCCTGCACTACGACAAGGAATCCAAGGCGCTGATCTTCCCGCGTTACCACCAGTGGCACGCGGTCACCCAGCTCACCGACCATGCGGCCCGGCACGGGTCGGGCCACAACTACCTGGTCATGCACTCGGCCGGGTCGGGCAAGTCGAACACCATCGCGTGGCTGGCGCACCGGCTGTCCAGCCTGCACACCGCGCCGAACGTCGCCAAGGACGGGCTGCGCCCCAACGAGCCGGTCTTCGACAAGGTCATCATCATCACCGACCGGGTCGTCCTCGACCGGCAGTTGCAGGACACCGTCTTCCAGTTCGAGCACGTGCCCGGCGTGGTGCAGCGGATCGACAAGGACTCCGCGCAGCTCGCCGCCGCGCTTCAAGGCGAGACGGCCAAGGTCGTCATCACCACGATGCAGAAGTTCCCCTACGTGCTCAACCAGGTGCAGGGCCTGAAGGGGAAGCGCTTCGCGGTCATCGTCGACGAGGCGCACTCGTCGCAGTCCGGCGACTCGGCCGCCGCGCTGAAGAAGGTGCTGCTCAAACTCGGCAGCGACGACGTGGACGAGTCGGGTGACCTGCTCACGGCGTCGGCGCTGGCCCGAGGCCGGCACGACACGCTGTCGTACTTCGCGTTCACCGCCACCCCGAAGCCGAAGACGCTCGAACTGTTCGGCACGCCGCACCCGGTCACCGGCAACCCGCAGCCGTTCCACACGTACTCGATGCGGCAGGCCATCGACGAGGGGTTCATCCTCGACGTGCTGCGCAACTATCTGACCTACAAGTCGTACTGGAAGCTGGCCAACGCCAACCCCGACGATCCGGAGGTCGACCCGAAGAAGGCCGGCGCCCAGCTCGCCCGCTTCGCCAGCCTGCACCCCACCATGCAGGCGCAGAAGGCGGAGATCATCGTCGAGCACTTCCGCAAGCACACCGCGCCGCGCCTCGGCGGGCGGGCCAAGGCCATGGTGGTCACCGGCTCCCGCGAGGCCGCCGTCCGTCTGCACACCGCCATCAAGAAGTACGTCGAGATGCAGGGCTACGTCGGCTGCGACTCCCTCGTGGCGTTCTCCGGCGACCTGGAGGTCGACGGCGTCGAGCACACCGAGGCGCGGATCAACGGGTTCCGCGAGGGTGAGCTACCCGGCAAGTTCGGCTACACCGCCGCCGACGACAAGTACGCCGGCACGCCGAAGGCCAAGCAGGACACCGAGTACAAGATCCTGGTCGTTGCCGAGAAGTACCAGACCGGCTTCGACCAGCCGCTGCTCACCACGATGTACGTCGACAAGCTGCTCAAGAACGTCGCCGCGGTGCAGACCCTGTCCCGGCTCAACCGCACCCATCCGCTCAAGGGCCAGGGCGACGTGTTCGTCCTGGACTTCGTCAACGAGGCCGGCGACATCGCCGAGCAGTTCAAGCCGTACTTCGAGACCGCCGCCACCACGCCCACCGACCCGAATCTGCTCTACACCGCGCAGAACACGGTCACGGGCTACCCGGTCCTCGTCGACTCGGAGATGCAGGCGTACGCCGAAGCGCTGCTGGAGGCAGAGCGGAAGGCGACCACGGAGACCGGTCTCCAGCGGGCTCATGCCGCCCTCTACCGCTTCACCGAGCCGGCCGTCCAGCGCTTCAACGCCCTGGCCGCCGATGACCCGGAGGCCGCGGACGGCTTCCGGTCCGCGCTGCGCGACTACACCCGGATGTACGCGTTCCTCAGCCAGGTGGTGCCCTACCACGACGAGGAACTGGAGCGGCTCTACCTGTACGGACGGGCGCTGCTCAACCGGCTCCCGCGACGGCAGGACCCGTCCGTCGACATCGGCGAGGTGCAGTTGACCCACCTGCGGGTTAGCAAGACCGGTGAGCACGACGCCTCGCTGACCCCCGAGGGGGAACAGATGCTGCCCGGCTTCGTCGGCGGTGGTGTCGGCTCGCAACACGACCCGGAGAAGGTCGCGCTCTCGGAACTGATCGACGTGTTCAACGACCGGTTCGGCATCGGCCTGGGGGAGGCGGACAAGGTCTGGGTCGAGCAGCAGATCGTCGCGCTGGCCGAGGACGGCACGCTGGAAGCTGCCGCGCTCGTCAACGACGAGAGCAACTTCGGCGTCGTCTGCGACAAGCGGATCGAGGACGTGATCCTGTCCCGCCACGACGACAACGGCAAGCTGATGCAGCGCTACCTCGACGACGAGAGCCTGCGTTCGCAGCTCAACCAGTTCGCACGCCGGCAGGCGTACCAGATGATCCGCCGCCGCAAGGGCATCGCCTGAGCCTTCGCACCTCGCCGAGAGGAGGACGGTTGTCCCCGTCCGAGCCCACCTTCCACCTCTGGATCGCGGTGGACGAGTCCCGGGTCATGACCGCGCTCACCCCGCTGAAAGTGACCCGCTCGCCACGTCGGCACGAGTGGGGCAGCATCACCGACCTGCGGGCGGTCGCGACCGCCCCGGAGCCGTCCAAGCTTCCTGGCGTCGTCGTGCTCGGCACCGTCGCGGTGCTCATCTCCGTCGTGCTCTGCTCCGCGGGTGCGCCACTGCTTGTCATTCTGTTTCTGGTCGCACTCCTGCTGTGCCTCGGGCTCGCCGGCATCACGGCGACGAAGCCGCCACCTCAGATCGAGGCGCCCGACCAGGCGGCCTTTCCTGCCCTGCACCACACCCTGACCGATGCCGAGGACCGGGAAGACTTCCTCGACCTGGTGGAGTTGGCGGAGCGAGCCGGACGGGCGCTGCCCGAGGTGGACCGTGTGATGGACGCCGCGGAGGGCGGGCAGATCCTGGCCCAGGCGCTCTGGGAGGCGAGCGACGTGCTCAGCCGCCGGCAGCAGTTGCGTACTCAGATCGGGCGCCGGCAGCCCGGCCCGGCGGGGGATTCGACGAGCAGCGTGGGGAAGGCGCTGACCGAACAGCGGCAGCGCGTGACAACGCTGTGGGACGAGACGGAGTCGGAACTGACCCGGGTGCGTAACGCGCTCGAACTCGCTGCCGTGGCAGCCGAGAACGCGGCACACGATCCCGGTGCGGACGATGCGGTCCGGGAGGCTTATCAGGAGCTGCTCGACATCTATGGCGAGCGGTACTAGCCGACGACTCGTCGGTGTCATCCGACAGGGCTGCCGGGGGGAGACGGATGCACGCGCAGGAACGAGTAGCGGATCGATACGAGCTGACGTATCCGATCGGTCACGGCGGCATGGGGGAGGTGTGGGCGGGCTTCGACGAGAAGCTGGACCGGCCCGTCGCCATCAAGTTCCTGCGCAAGCTCGCCGTGCCCGACAGCGACCGCGACACCGCCGTCGACCGGTTCATCCGCGAGGCCCGGGTGACTGCACGCCTGGACCACCCCGGGGTGCCGAGCGTGCACGACGTCGGGCACCACGGCGACGACCTCTACATCGTCATGCAGCTCGTTCCGGGTGTGCTCCTGTCCGACCTGATCGCCGAGCGCGGTTGGCTCGCCGTTCCGTGGGCGGCCGCCATCGGCACACAGATCTGCTCGGTACTGGCGGTGGCGCATGCCGCCTCACTCGTGCACCGTGACCTGAAGCCGCAGAACGTCATGGTGACCCCCAGCGGCGCCGTCAAGGTCCTGGACTTCGGGGTGGCCGCTCTGCTCGGACCGGACGTACCCCGGCTGACCGCCACCGGGCACACGCTGGGCACGCCCACATACATGGCTCCCGAGCAGGCGCTGAACAGTGCCGTGGGCCCGCGCACCGATCTATACGCACTCGGCTGCGTGTTGTTCGAGCTGCTCACCGGCAAGCCGCCGTACCGGGCCGACAACCCGCTCGGCATGCTGCACCGACACTTGAACGACCCTGTCCCGTCGGTGCAGGAGCACCGCGCGGGCGTGCCGGACGTCCTGGTGCACCTCCTCGTACGGCTGCTCGCCAAGGACCCGCAGCACCGGCCCGAGTCGGCGGCCGAGGTCTACGAGACGCTGGCGCCGTTCGGAGCGGTCGATGCCGAGAAGGCAGCCGACGCGGCCCCGACGGTGGCGGACGGGCAGCGGGTCGACCCGACAATGCCGTACCGGTATCCGTTCGGGCCGCTGCCGCCCCGCTCCCCGCTGCCGCCGACGCGCGTCGACATCGTCCGTCCACGAGCAGCGGCAGAGATCGTCGAGCCGCCGTCGCTCGACCAGCTCGCCGAGGTGGAGGACCGGGCCTGGGAGCTTGCTGAGGAAGAGCGGTTCACCCAGGCCGCCGAGCTGCTCGAATCGGTGCTGCAGCCGATCAGCGGCGGGCACGCGGCCAGGCAACCGCGGATTCTGGAGCTGAGGCTCAACCTGGCCAACCTGTACGTCCTGGCCGGGGCGTTCCGGCAGGCGCTTCCGGAGTTTCAGCGGCTCGTCGTCGATCTCGCCAAGCGTCCCGTGCCGGATGAGGAATTGATCTGGCAGTGTCGGCAGCAGGCGGCGAGCTGCCAGGCGGAGCTGGGCGAGGCGACCGAGGCGTTGAGAGAACTGCGGGCGCTTCTCGCCGAGGAACAGCAGGTGATGCGGCCGGACTCGCCGGAACTCTTTCCCTTGCGGCAGCAGATCGCCATGCTTATCGCTGGCCTGGGTGACGTTCCCGAGGCGCGGCATCAACTGGAGGGACTGCGGCGTGACATCGGCGCGCTCCACGGGTCAGGGTCTGCGCCGGCAGTTGAGATTCAAGCGCTATTGAACCACCTGCATCGGCTGGGGGAAGAGACGCCCGGATCGACGGGCCGGACTTCGTCCGGGGCAACACAGCGTGAAAGATGAGGAGCATGTTCGAACTGGAAGACGCCGTCAAGCAATGCCTTGACCGGTTGGTGCGCTTCCGGCGCCAACACCAGCGCATCGGTGAGCAGAACACCAAGGCCGGACTCATCGAGCCGATCATCGGAGCACTGGGCTGGGATCTCTTCGACGTCGACGAGGTGCACCGCGAGTACCGGCGCCGCGGTGCCGACAACCCCGTGGACTACGCCCTCCTGCTGCTGCGCACCCCACGCTTGTTCATCGAGGCCAAAGGGCTCGGCGAGAACCTCGACGATCCGCGCTGGGCCAACCAGACCATCAGTTATGCCGCTGTCGCGGGCGTGGAGTGGGTCGCCCTGACGGACGGGGCGGAATGGCGCATCTACAACGCCCACGCTCCGGTCCCCATCGAGCACAAGCTCTTTCGCGCAGTGCGGCTCGAGGAGGACTTCGAGGGCGCTGTTGAGCTGCTCTCCTTGCTCAGCAAAGAGAACATGCGCGACAACCGCATCGAAGAGTTGTGGAAAAGCTACTTCGTCGATCGGCAGGTACATGCGGAGCTGCGTAAACTGTTCGAGGCAGGAGAGCCTGCACCCGAGATGGTCGCGATGCTCGCTCGCCGGCTCGGCCGGCTGACGCGGGACGAGGTGCGATCCAGCCTCGTCAGAGTGCGCGCTAGCTTTGATTTCCCTTCGTCCGCCGCGTCTGCCACCGGCAGTGGCACCGGTCCGGCGGTGGTGGTCCGTGCGGCAATGCCGCCAGCAGCCGCGCCGCCTGTATTGCCGACCCCGCGGCCTCCTCGATCGCAACCACCTGGGTCCGCGACCCGTCGCACCGCCAAGCGACCGGTTTCGGATGCGGAGCGCGCAATCAAGCTTGTCGACCTGATCGGGGCTGGCCGACTGCGTCCCGGTACCAAACTGTATGCGAAATACCTCGGCAAACAGTATGTTGCCGAGCTGCTCGCCGATGGCACCATCCGGTACGGCAACCGTACTCATGCGTCCCCCAGCGCCGCCGGTGAGGCGGTGAAGATCGATGTGTATGGACCAGAGATCAGTGCCACACGTAGGGCAACCGACGGGCTGGATTTCTGGTCCGCCGAGGACGCACGAGCCGGTGATGTGGTGGCGCTCAAGGAGATTCGGCGGCGCGTGGCGATCGGAAGTGGGGCATGAGACGTCCACTGTCTCTCGTCGAAGTCCTTGCGGCCTTGGACAGTCCTCGCTCGGTACCCGAGCTTCAAGCGTACTTCGGGCTCGGAGGTGCGACGCCTCGTACCGGTAGCCAGTTCGAGCGGCTCGGTGGCGGTGGGGACCGTCCGGATTCCTGTAACGTCATCACCGCCGACGACCTGATTGCGATCGAGTTGCTCAGCGTGCGGGTGCCCCCTCAGACGGCCCTCGACCTGCTGCAGGGGCGGCTTGGCCGGGAGTTGTCGGCTCACCTGGCCGAGATCCCGACCGACGTCGACCTGAGCGGTGAGGGTGCCCTTGCCTTCGTTGACGATGGAAGCCACGCCGACCGAGCATGGCGTCTTGTCAAAAAGGCCGACGGTATCGGCTGGGTGATTGCAGGAAAGCTGCTGGCGCGAAAGCGCCCGGCGCTGGTGCCCGTTTACGACGAAATCGTCTCCTGCGCGTTCGGGACCCGCAGGGGGTTCTGGCGCTGGCTGCACGGCCGTCTTCGCGAGGACAGCGGCATGCTCGTTGGGCGCCTCGCGGAACTGCAGGCTCAGGCGAGGTTGCCGCAGGAGGTATCGCGCCTGCGCACCCTCGACGTGGTGTTCTGGATGCGGCACCGAAGCGAGCACACGGCATACCGATGCCCTGGTCTGCGGCCGCAAGGTGTCGGCCAGAGCCGGTAGCGTGCGCGTGTGCCCGGATCTGATGACTACACCCTGACGCCCGCCTCAGGCCGTCCTGTCGCTTCTCATCGTGGCCACGAACGCGGCCCAGGCAGCCGGCTCGAAGCTCAATAGCGGGCCGCCGGGGTCTTTGGAATCCCGTACCGCGATCATGCCGGGGAGGTTGGTGGCGACCTCCACGCAGTTGCCGCCGTTGTCGCCGCTGCGGGTGCTCTTGCGCCAGGCGGCGCCGGTCAGGTCAGTCATGGCGTATCTCTCCGGGTGAGACGACCGTGTCGGCCGAGGACGACCAGAACGTACGCCATCGGGTCTTCTGCGACCTGCTCATGCCCGGCGGCCGGCGGTGCCTGCTCCGCGCCGACCACGACGGCCCCTGCTCCCGCCGCGTCCATCGCTGACACCCCTCTTCCCGGATGTCGCTGCTCGGCCTCGGCGTAGCAGGTCCGGCATCCCGCAGGCAGTTGCGTCAGATGCCGCAGAGATCACTGGCTCGGCTAACGTGCTCAGCGGGGGAGGTGGCCGCGTTGGTGCAAGGGGACGCCCGGTTCAAGAAGGAACGCCACAAGGTGCCGAAACGGGCGCCGCGACATGTCGGCGGCAAGGGCGCTCCGCCGCCCAATGCCACGGTGAAGCGTGAATACACGGTCCGACGCGGCCCCTGGGAGATCCCGGCGATGCGGGCCGGCGACGGCAGGAGGCCCGTATGGCTGTGGCTGCAGGATGAGGAGGTCCACGCCTCCCTCGTCCCGGTGGACGACACGCCGCCCAGTCGGCTGAGCCCCGCGGACGTCGCCCGGCTCCTGCTCGCCGACCCGTCTCGGGCGATGCCGGCCATCTGTGCGCTGACCGGGGTTGCCGACCACGAGAAGGCGTTGGCGTGCCTCCGGAGCTGGCGTCAGTCCGCCCGGATCGCGGCCAACCTCGACGCCTCGGACCTGTCGGGCCGGCGGGTCGTGGAGGCGATGCGGAAACCCGACCGGAGCGACCCGGACGGCAGTATAGGCGCGGTGTCGGGCGGCCTTCCAAGCATCAACAAACGCCGCCGGTGACACGTGGGGCAGCTCATCTCCACTACCGCCCCCAATTCCGCGGCCCACGCGGACACCGATCGTCGTCGATCGAGGGTCAGCATCGCGAGCGTGCGCCACGTAGGGTGGGCTTCGGACGTCTCCCCGTAACCGGAGTGCATCTTGAGCCTCAAGTACTACCTCTACCTGTCGCAGCTCAAGATCGGGCTCCTTGCGGCACAGGTCGCCTCCTCCGCCCAGCACGAGACCGAGCTCGCCGTGGACCTCAAGGTCGTCCGCTACAGCCGCAAGGCGGTCCTGCCCGAGCGCCACGACCTCGACAAGCTGGAGAAGGTGATCCGGCACCTGCAGGACGCCGACCAGATCGGCGCTGCGGACGAGGAGCGCCCCTACGTCCAGGCCTGCCTGGAGATGCGCTGGCAGGTGTTCCCGACCGCCGGCATCGTGGTCTTCGCGGGGACGCTCGACGACCAGGTCATTGTCCTCGGCGGGTCGGCGTCGCACGTGGTCGGTGGCGGTGACGCCGAACCGGTCGGATCGGTCCCGCCGTACCTGTTCCGCAAGCTCCGGGAACTGCGAGCCGACCCGGGCGAGTTTGACGACGAGCGCTTCCACGAGTCGCTGGCGCAGGTCGGGGCCGCGCTCCCGGGTCCGGCGCAGCGGGTCGAGTTCGTCGCGAAGCGGCTGGCCGAGAAGCCGGGCCCGAACGGCACGCTGCTGGGCAGTCCGATCTACGTGGCGCTCGTCGACTAGGGCCTCGGCGTGGACGCGGGGCAGGTCATCCGGTGGCGGCCGGGGGAGACCGTCCTCGACACGTTCCGCATCGAGGAGGTCGTCGAAACCGGCGGCACGGGGTTCGTCTACCGCGCCCATCACCTCGCCTGGGGCGTCGACCTGGCGGTGAAGACGCCGCGCCCCGACCTGGCCTCGGCGCCCGGGATCCTCGACCTGCTCGCGCAGGAGGCGCAGGCCTGGACCGATCTCGATCCGCACCCGAACGTCGTCGGCTGCAACTACGTGCAGCGCGTCGGGGCGTACCCGGTGGTCTTCGCCGAATGGGTCGCGGGCGGCGACCTGACGGCGGCGGTGCGGGACGGGCGGTGCCGCGATCTCCCGCGGGCCCTGGACGTCGCGATCCAGATGCTGCGCGGCATCGGCCACGCGCACGCGGCAGGTCTAGTGCATCAGGACATCAAGCCCTCCAACGTCATGTACGACGGTGAGACCGCAAGGGTGACGGACTTCGGAACGGCCAAGGCGAAAGCGTCCGTGTCGCACAGCGCAGCGGGTGGCGTCGAGACCTCGTACGCGACGCTCGGCGGATTCACCCCGCAGTACTGCTCCCCGGAGCAGGTCGACCCGGACGGAAGGATCGGCCGGACCAGCGACATGTGGTCCTGGGCGCTGACGGTGATCGAGCTGCTGCACGGGCGCCGGCTCTGGAAGTGGGGACACGACGGTGCGGATGCGCTGGCGTCGCTGCGCGGCGATCTCCCGCGGCCGTTGCGCAACCTCCTGTCCGGCTGCCTGGTGCGCGACCCCCGGTCGAGGATCGGCGACACCGCCGAGGCGGAGGCCGTCCTGCTGAGCGTCTACGCGGACTGCGCATCTGGTCCCTACCCGCACCCCGACGGGGCGTCGCCGTCTCTCAAGGCCGACGGCTTGTCGAACAAGGCGCTGTCCATGTGGGACCTCGGCGACCAACGCCGGGCGATCGAGATGTTCGAGCGGGCCAAGGCGATCGACCCGCACAACGTCCGCGCGGTCTACAACCACGGGCTCCTCAGATGGGCCGACGGCATGGTCACC
This sequence comes from Micromonospora tulbaghiae, assembly GCF_900091605.1. Lineage (GTDB taxonomy): Bacteria > Actinomycetota > Actinomycetes > Mycobacteriales > Micromonosporaceae > Micromonospora > Micromonospora tulbaghiae. The sequence continues at coordinate 221,052 of NZ_FMCQ01000010.1, read as the reverse complement.
GACGAGACCCTCCTGTCGGAACTGCGCGCCACAGGCGACTCCTGGGAGGCGGACTACCTGGCCGCGATGGTGCACATGGAACGCGGTGACGGCGTCCTCGCGGCCCGGCACCTGGCTGAGGCGGACCGCAAGCATCCGTGTTCGCCGGAGATCGCGGCCGCGCGGGAGCGCTGCGCCCGGCTGGAGCCGAGGGGCACGCTCGAGGTGTTCGGGCAGCTGTCCGGCCAGGTCGTCGCGATGGCCTGCGATCACGACGCGACACACGTGGTGGTGGCCGAGAAATCAGGGCGGGTGCGGGTCTGGGACGCCTTCGCGGGCCGGGTGGTCGCGGAACTCGCCGCCTCCGGCCCGGCTCCCGTCGACGTCGCGATCGACCACGCCGGAACGCGGATCCTCGTCTGCTACCAGGATTCCCGCGTCGAGCGGTGGCGGCTCGCCGACGGCACGGCCCACCTCGAAGGCCGGCTGGACGGAGGAACAGCCGTGGCGCTCAGCCCCGAGGGTGGCTTCGCGGCTGTGGGTACGGCCGACGGCCGCGTCCTCGTCTTCCGCACCGGCGCGTGGGAGTCGGTCGCCGGCATCCGGCCCCACGACGGCACTGTCACCCGGGTGATCCTCGGCCCGGACGCCGAGGTGTGCGTCTCAGCCTCACTGGGCCGTCCCGGCTCCGCCGTCGACCACCGGGTGGAGCAGTGGTGGCCCCTGCGGGACACGAGGATGCGGGGCCTGCACATACCCGCCGACGAGATGGACGGCGACGGCCAGAAGGTCGCCCTGGCTGCGGACGGGTCGACCGTCCTGAGGATCGGCTACCAGACCCTGACGGTGGTGGACATGCGGGTCTGGGACGAACCGCGACGGTGGGAGGTCCCCTGGCTGACCGGATACCGCCTGCTCGGCGTCTCCGGCCGGGCCGGTTGGGCGCTGCTCGACCCCGGGACCGGCGACCTTCAAGTCCTCGAACTCGCCATCCGCCGATGCGTCCGCACCTTCCCGAAGGACTGGGCGCGGGGTTCGCGTCGCGACGCGACGGCGTTCAGCGGGGACTGCGGCTACGCCGTCATCGCCGAATCGCACGGCTACAGTGGCCAGGCCTCGCTCTCCCGACTCCCCATGCCGCTCAGCGGACACCTCGCTCCCTGGTCGTACGCGCCGCCCCGCCCGGTCGGTGCCCTCGCGCGCGACGAGCGGGCGTTCGACCAGGTCATGGAACGCGTCGAGGCGATGATCAGGGCCGGAGAGGATCGGCGCGCGGCAGACGCGATCCGCGAGGCGCGTGCCGTTCCCGGCCACGAACGTCACCCGCGGCTACGCCGGGCCTCCGGGGCCCTGAGCCGGAACCTGCGGCGCACCGGACTGACCGGCATCTGGCTGGAGCAGGAGCTGTCCGATGTCATGCTCGCCCGTGGCACCTTCGACGTCGGCGCCTCCGGCCGGTTGTTCGCCTTCCCGGCCAACGTCGACGAGGTCGAGATCTTCGACCTGGAGACGCTGGAGAAGGCAGGCGGGGTCACCGAGCGGCGGAACCCCGCCACCAGCCTGTCCTTCGCCAGGGGCGGCCGGGACGTGATCATCGGCTACTCGGACGGATCTGTGGCCTGCCACGACACCAGGACGTTCCAGCCCCGGTTCAAGGTGGCCGGCGCCCTGCCACGCGACGACGGGAACACCACGCTCGACATCACGGGCGACCTGTTGGCGGTCGGCTTCGGCCATGGACTGGCGACGGTGTGGTCGCTGGAGGCGGCCGCCTGCGTCGCGACGGTCCGCACCGGACCCGGCACGATCGTCGGCGTCACGGCCGACGAGGCGTCCTTCTCGATCGCCGTGCAGCTGCGAACCCACGACGCGGCCGCCGTGGAGGTCCGGTCGATGAACACCGGAAAGCCGGTGAAGACCTTTGCGGACGTCGACCCGCACACGGAGATCCGGTTCGCCTCCGGGATGCTGCTGCTGGCCGAGATGACCCGCCTGACCGCGTGGCGACCGGGTGACAGGCGCCCGTCGTACCGGCTCGACCGGGTCAAGCACAGCTCGTCGGCGGCGTTGGCCTTCACGGACTCCCGCCGGCTCGCCGTCATCGCCGGGCTGACCGGCTTCGTCGTGTGGGACGCCGCGAGCGGGAAGCTGGTGTTCGACGGGAGGGCTCTCGACGGCCCGGCCGGAAGCCTCTCCGGGGTCGAGGAGGTGGTGGTGTCGCCCGACGGGAGGTTCGCGGTGGCCGGAGACCCGGGAGAGCAGACCGTCGACGTGTGGGATCTGCGCGCCGGACGCCGGATCCGCTCCCTGCACGGTCACCACGTCCGGGTCAACGCGATACGCGCCGACGACGCGTTCGGCACCGTCGTCACCGGCGACCACCAGGGCAATGTCCGCATCTGGGGCCTCGATTGGGACTACGGAGAGTGATCCGATGACCGAACGCCGCCGGCACGAGGAACTGCGAGCCGCGTTCCTGGCCAACCGGGAGCGCGTCAGAACCTGGCTCGATGCCTGGGAGATCCCCGAAGTGGTGTGGACCGACGAGTTCAACGAGATCCCTCTGCCCTGGATCGTGCGGGAGCGGGAAAGGGAGAGCTGGCTCAAGCGCCACGCACCCTTCCTGGACGCGTACGACTGGTTGTTCGTCGGACGGCCGCTGACCCCGGGGGTCCGCGAGGTGCGAGCACTGTGGCACTTCGGGGCGGCACACCGGTTCGCGGAACTCGATCTGACGATCACCAGCGTCTGTGACCCCGAGTACCTGGCCGAGAAGCTGACCCTGGCGGTTCACCACGCCGGCTTGAAGGGCTGGCGTGACGCAGACGCGCAGCCGCTCTATCAATGGCTCGTCGAGGGTGTGCACACCATGCCCCTCGACAACGGTGTGCGGGGCAGCAAACGTTCGGGGTTCGTCCTGTTGCGTTTCACCCGCTTTCCGACCTCCGACGGCGACGTGATCGTGCGTCTGACCGCAGCGGAGACCGATCGCGCCCTGGACGGCTCACCTCTCGACGACGACGGGGTGTCGGTTCCTGACGGCTAGACCAGCGGCACTGTGCGGCATGGCCGCGACCGGCAACTGAGCTTGGCTGACCGCGTCCGCGACCCGCGAATCAGGTGACCAGGCCGGTGCGGTACGCGTACACCACCGCCTGCACCCGGTCCCGCAGGTCCAGCTTCGTCAGGATGCGCGACACGTACGTCTTGACCGTCTCCTGGCTGATCACCAGCCGCGCCGCGATCTCGCTGTTCGACAGCCCGTCGGCGATCAGCCGCAGCACCTCCAGCTCACGCGGCGTCAGCCCCACGTCCGCCGGCGCGCCCTCGGCCGGGCGGATCCGCGCGGCGTACCGGCCGACGAGCTGCCGCGTCACCTCGGGCGCGAGCAGCGCGGCGCCGGAGGCGACGGTGCGGATGCCGTGCAGCAGCTGCGCCGGTGGGGCGTCCTTGAGCAGGAACCCGCTCGCGCCGGCGCGCAGCGCCTCGTAGACGTACTCGTCGAGGTTGAACGTGGTCACCACCAGCACCTTGACCGGGTGGGCGACGCCGGCGCCGGCCAGCAGGCGGGTCGCCTCGATGCCGTCGAGCACCGGCATGCGTACGTCCATCACCACCACGTCGGGCCGTAGGCGGCCGGCGAGGTCGACAGCGGCGCGGCCGTCGCCGCACTCACCCACCGCCTCCATGTCCGGCTGCGCGCCGATGATGGTCGCGAATCCGGTACGGATCAGGGCCTGGTCGTCGCAGACGAGCACCCGGATCGGCGCGGTCACGACGCGCTCCCGGTGGGGATGCGCGCCCGGACGACGAAGCCGCCGCCGGCCCGGCGCCCGGCGTCGAACTCGCCGCCGAGCAACGTGACACGCTCGCGCAGCCCGGCGAGGCCGCGTCCGCTTCCGCCCGGACCGGCGGCGCGCGCGCCGGGGCCGTCCGTGCTGATCTCCACAGTGATCTCCCTGTCGCCATGGTGTACGTGGACGGCGGTGGGGCGGCCGTGGGCGTACTTGAGCGCGTTCGTCAGCGCCTCCTGCACCACCCGGTACGCGGCCATCTCCGCGCCGCCGGTCACCTCCGCCGGGCTGCCCTCCTGCGTGAACTCCACCGGCTGCCCGGCCTGCCGGGTCTGCTCCACGAGGGCGTGCAACTCGCCGACGGACGGGGTGCGTGCCTCCGTACCGTGGTCGGGGTTGAGCACGTCGAGCAGCACCCGCAGGTCGCCGATGGCGCGGCGGCCGGTGTCGGTGATGGCGGTCAGTGTGGTGTCGAGGCGGTCGGGCGCGGCGCTCAGGTAGCGGGCCGCCTCGGCCTGCACCACCATCGCCGTCACGTGGTGGGTCACGACGTCGTGCAGCTCCCCGGCGATGCGCGAGCGTTCGGCGGCGCGGGCGGTCTCGGCCACGTGGCGGCGGCGCTCGGCCTCGGCGGCGCGGCTCTGCCGCAGCCACGACCCGGTCCCCCAGGCGAGGGCCAGCAGCAGGTAGAACGTGGTGAAGCCGACCACCCCTTCGGTCGACCCCTGCCGGTCCAGGGCGACGGCCAGCCCGACGTACGCGAGAGAGCCGGCGAGTACCGTGATACGGCGGCCCCGGCCCAGGTGGGCGCCCGCGCTCAGCAGCGCGACGGCGAGCGCGGCGCCCGCGAAGGTGTGGTACGCACGCACCTGGTCGATGGCGAAGCCGAGCGACACGAGGGCGAGGGACAGCGCCGGACGGCTGCGGCGCAGCGCCAGCGGAAGGCACTCCAGCGCGATCACCACCACCGTGAGCGCGTCGAACGGCCGCGCGGGCAGGTCGCCGAGCTGCGTACCGATGCCACGCAGCGGTGGGGTCACTGATGCGAGCGCGATCACCAGGGCGAGCGGGAGATCCCGGACCGTGACGGGCCAGTGCCGCCACGAGTCCGGGAGCATCCGTCGGGTGATCATCAGGAGACCGTAACGCTCTCCGCCGGGGCCTCGACCGTGCGGCGGCGGCGCCGGACGATGTGGCCGCGGCGGTGGGCCAGCCAGAGGAAGACCACAGTCAGCGCCGCCCCGGCGGCCACCGTGTAGAGGCTGCCCTCCGGCCCGAAGTCGCCGCCGCTGAGCAGCGTCGAACCCGACGTGGTGGCGTCCAGCAGCCCCGCCGACTCGCCGTTGCCGGAGACGACGACGCCGAAGACGCCGCCGGCGGCGAAGTTCCAGCCGAAGTGCAGGCCGATCGGCACCCACAGGTTGCGGGTGGCGGCGTAGGCGGCGGCCAGCATGAACCCCGCCTCGATCGCGATGGCGGTGGCGCCCCACAGGCTGGCGTCCGGGTTGAGCAGGTGCATCAGGCCGAACAGTACGCCGGTCAGCAGCAGCGACAGCCACGTACCGAGCCGTTCCTCGACCAGGCGGAACAGCAGGCCGCGGAACATCAGCTCCTCGGTCACCGCCGCGGCGGCCATGAGCCCGAAGATGCCCACCGCGCCGGACACCGACCCGATGCCGTGTACGTGGTAGCCGCCCATGAGGGCGATGTTGACGATGACCGCCGCGAACATGGCGAAGCCGATCAGCACCCCGCGATGGAGCCGGGCCGCCGCGCCGTCCCGGGCCAGCTCCGTGACCTCGCGGCCTTCGGTACGGCGCACCACCCACCCGTACACCATGATCGCCGCCGCGGCGGTCGCGACGCCGAGGATCAGGCTGAGCCAGGCGTTGTCCTGTGCCGCGACGACCGCCCAGCTGCCGACGAGACTGACCGCGACGACGGCCAGGAGCTGCTTCACCACACGCATGACGATTCCTTCGAGAGGTCCGCGGCCGGAGCGCCGCGGTTCACCTGGAACGCTATGGATTCGCAGGCCGGGAATCGTCACCGTGCGGTGGACACTTGCGGGTAGCTCGCACGGGGGACGAGCGCGGCGTTCGGGGCGGTTCGGGGCGTGCCCTGAGCAGAACGGCTGGCCTCGGGACGGTCGCGGCGGGCAGTCTGCCGGACATGGCGACGGGATTCGGCGGTGAGGTGGCGACCTACTACGCACGGCATCGGCGCGGCTATCCGCCCGAGGTGCTCGACGCGCTGGCGGCAGCCTTCCGTCTCGGCGGCGACGACACGGTGGTCGACCTCGGCTGCGGCACCGGTCAGTTGAGCCTCCCGCTCGCGGATCGGGCGGCCGCGGTCATCGGCGTGGATCCGGAACCGGACATGCTGGCGATCGCCCGGCGTACCGCCCTCGACCAGGGCATCGGCAACGCCACGTGGATGCTCGGCAGCGATGACGATGTGCCCGCGTTGTCCCGGCTGGTCGGCGAGCGGACGGTCGGTGCGCTGACCGTTGCCGTCGCCATTCACTTCATGGACCGCGACACGCTGTTCGAGGCGGCCCGGCCGTTGCTGCGCCCCGGCGGAGGCATCGCCGTCGTCACCAACGGCGAACCCCTGTGGACGCAGGACGCCGACTGGTCGCTCACGCTGCGCGGATGCCTGGAACGGATGCTCGGCCACCCGGTCACCGCGAGATGCCAGACCGACGAGGACGGACGTCGGCGCAACCGGGAGGCGCTCGTGCGTGCCGGTTATCGGTACGAGGAGACGTCGGTGCGGTACGACGCGCCGCTCACCGTCGACGACATGGTCGGCGGCGTCTTCTCCGCCATGTCCGCCGAACATCTGCCGTCCTCGCGGCGGCGCGCGGCGTTCGCCGTCGACGTACACGACGCCCTCGGTGGGTTGGACATGGTGACCGAGCGGGTCGACGTCCGGCTGCAGTACGGGATCGCCCGCAATCGCGCGAGTTCAGGCGACAGCTACGTCACCAGGCGGTAGTTGGGGATGCCTCTCGTGCGTTCCTCGATCGGCGCGGCAGCGGACAGGGCCGTCACTCCGGCGGGAACCGGGGCCCGTGAGACGTGGATGCCCTCCAGGCAGGTGTCGCACCAGAACGAGACGTAGCCGTACCCGGCACCGGGTGGCGTGGTGAACACCATGCGCAGGGTTCGGTGACCGCAGTTGGGGCACCGGTGGTCGGACCCGGCCGGCAGGGTCCGGTAGACGACTTCGTACGCGTCCAGCCACTCGTCGAATGAAGCCACCTACTCCTCCGGTCTGGTCGATGCTCCCGATGATCGTTCTCGTGAGCACCGGATTACCCTTGGAGGTCGGAGGTGGGGAGCTCGATGAGCTTGTCCGCGGTGAGTACGACGCTGCTGACCGTGCGACCGTCCTCGTCGGCGAACTCCACTTCGTAGGCGCGGTCGTGTCGGTGGTACACGTGCACGACGGTGCCGACCGCGCCGGCTGGGAGGTTCTCCTCGGGCAGGGCCTCCTTGATCTCGACCACGTCGTGCAGACTCAAGGCCACCGCTACTCCATCGGTAGCCTGTAGGTCGCCGCGACGAGTTCTCGAAGGTGTGCCAGCACGTCGGGTTTTTGGTCCGTCTCCGGCAGATCTCGTTCGCCCTCCGCGACCAGAGCGGCACGCCAGTGGCTGACGACTTCGCGCTGGGACTCCGGCGACAGGTCCTCCAGCCAGAACGAGCCGAGGTTGTTGTCGACGATCTCCTGAAGATGCTCGGCGGCGCGTCTGTCCGACAGCCGGGACACGAGAAAATCCAGTGTCCAGTCGAACAGGCCCCCGGTCGCTGTCCAGTCGATCCCGGGCCGGAGGACGATGAGACCGGCCATTACTTCCCCACGATGAAGACGCGCGGGCCGAGCCCGCGATCGGCTATGAACTGTTCGACCATGGATGTCTGCTGCGCCGAGAACCTGGAGACGTCGACCGGAACGAGATCGGCTTTCTCCAGGTGTCTTTCGATCTGGTACTGGAGTTGCGGCCACTGCCGGTCGAAATACTGGCCGGGGAAGTTGCCCACCGCATCATAGGTGCGTCCCGCGCCGTCCACCCAGTCCGCCGAGGAGTCCGACGGTGCCCGTCTCAGCCGCACCCCGAGGTGCTCCTCGACCCGGACCGCCGTCTCGGCCTCGGCTGGCCGGAACCTGCCGGTCGCAGGATCCATGCCCAGATCACGAACCCGCTGTTCCTCATCCACTTTCGGGATACGGGAAGGGTCCCTATCTCCGCTGGGTTTCGACGGACCGGGCGGCGACTCCGGTGAACGGTGTGTCAGTCGGCTCAGCGCCTCCTTCAGCTTTCCGATCAGGTCGCCGAGGCGCCGCATCTCCGGCATCAGCCGCCGCAGGCTCGCCAGCAACCCCCGTAACAACCGCCCGATCCGCGCCGCCCACGACGCCACTGTCGTCGTCACCTGCTCCACCACCAGCGGCGTAGCCAACCCGGCTGTGGCGACCAGTTCGGCCGCGTACACGATCAGGCGGGACACGCAGGCGGCGACGGCGTCGCGGACCAGCAGCCGCACGGCCGCGACCAGGCCGGCGGCGCCCTCGGTGATCGCGGCCATCGCCTCGGCGCCCTGCGCCAGCCCGGTGACGGCCTGTTGCTGCTCGGCAGCCCAGCGGCGGTAGCTGGTGGCGGCGGTGCCGGTCCAGCCGGTGACCTCGGTGCGGACGGCGTGGGCCAGCTCGGCGTCGTCGTCGTGCAGCGACGCGGCGACGGTGCGCCAGGTCTGCGCGTGCGCGGTGATCTCGGCGGGGTCACCGGCGAGCCAGTCGAGGGCCTCGCTGAGCGGCTTGACGTGTTCGATGAGCCAGGCGATGCCGTACTGGAGGAGGACACCGGCCGGGTCGGACACGAGGGCGAGCGCGTCGAGGCCGGCGCTCACGACGCCGAGGCTGCCGTCGATCCAGCTGCCGTTGCGTACGCCCTGAGTGATGAGTTCGATGTCCTCGCAGATCCACACGCCCGCCCAGGCGCTCGGCGCGGTTTCCGCCGCGGTGGCGACCAGCGGGTTCGTGGTCACCGACGGTGCCGTACCCGGTCGAGCAGGTCTGCGGCGTGCGCGTCGGAGGCACGGTAGTGCTCGGCGCTGGACCGCAGCTTCCCGGCGGTGTCCCGGACCGAGGCGGCGGCGGTGCCGATGCCGTCGGCGAGCGTCCGCTGGAGGCCGCCGAGCAGGACGGGCATGACCGCGCATAGCTGTCCGTACGCGTCGGCGCCGAGCCGGACGTGTTGTCCGGCCTGCCGGGCGGTGTCGATGCTGTCGGCGCAGCGGCCGAGGTGGGCGGCGTGCGCGGTCAGGTCGTCCGGGTCGACCCGGAGGCCGTCACCGGGCGGCATCCGGCGTGCCCGGGTCGGGGCCGAGACGCCGCTGGTGGGTCTCGACGATCGCCCGCGCGGCCGGGTCGTCCGCGCCGAGCGTCTCGGTGGTGACCTCGGTGAGCTGTCGCAGCAGGTCGGCGCGGGCGTCCCGGGTGACCGCCAGGATCTGCCGGCCGGTGTGTGCGGCGGAGTGCTGCCGGACGCGTTCGTCCAGGCGCAGATCCGCCAGCAGACCGTTCGCGTCGACGGTGACCTCGATCAACCCGTCGGTGCTGCGGGCGGTGCCGGTCAGTGCCTGTGTGCGGGCGGACAGGTCCCGGGCGCGCGTCGCCCGGGCGGCCAGCGACGACTCCCACTCGTCGAGCCGTCGTGCCGCCGCGTCCAGCGCGGCTTCGTCCGCCCACATGACGACCCTCCCCAGAGGACAGCGGTGACCGACACGGTAGCAACCGGTCGCGCTGCGTGTGGTCCCCGTGACGGTGCGGTGGTGAGCGCACTCCCCTGTGGAGGGACATCCGGGCGTGCCGGGCGTTGCTAGGGTCTGGTTGACCGTGACGGGGAGGCAACGGGATGACACAGGACGCCGCGGCCGACGACTACGCGCTGCGTGTCTCCGGCTACCGCGAGGAGCTGGCGGCCCTGCGTACCGGCGGGCATCCCGCCGGCGGCGTGACGGCCGAGGCGCACGGCCGGGCCGCCGACGGCCAGGTCGAGGTGACGGCGGAGGACGGGCGGCTGCGCTGCGTCGAACTGGCCGCGCCGTTGATGCGGCTGTCCGAAGACGAGCTGGGCCCCCTGGTCGAGCAGGCGGTGAACGACGCGCTGGCCGCGTCCCGGGGCAGCCTGGCGAGCAGCGAACCGGTGGCCGACCTGTCCGCGCTGACCGGAAGCCTCGGGGCCGTCCTCGCCGAGAGCGAGGCGGCGATGCGCCGACTCCACGGCGCGATCGCCGATGCCGTCGCCACAGCCGGTCCGGCGACCGGGCTCGGCGGGGACGTCCCGGCGAACGGCCCGGCGGACCTCCTGCACCAGGTCATGGACGTGCTCGGAACGGCGACCGGCGGCACGCCGCCCGACGGCGGCGGGGACGAGCGGTGGAGTGGATCCGATGACGCCGGGACCGTGCGCGCGGAGGTCGACGGCGCGGCTCGGCTGACCCGGCTGGAGGTCACCCGACCGCCCCGCCGGCTGTCCTCGGCGGAGCTCGGCGAGTCGGTGGTGGTCGCGGTCAACCGCGCGCTGGAGCAGATTCCTCAGGCGGCGGCGCCGCAGGGGGTCGGCTCGGCCGCGCTCGACGTGCGGCTGCGCGAGCTTCAGGAGGCGAGCGTCCGCCAGATGTCCGCACTCACCGGCGCGCTGACCGGCGTGATGCAGACCATCCGGGAACCGGGACGATGACCGACGGAGGGGAGCGCTGATGGCCCGCGAGATCGAGATCGATCCCGAATCGATCATCGGTGCGGGTGACGACATCGTCGCCTCGGCGCAGCGTATGCGTGCCGCACTGTCCGCGTTCGACGCCGAGCTGGCGGCCTTCGGCACGCCGTGGGGCAACGACGACCTCGGCTCGCTCATCGGGATGGTGTACGAGACGATCCGCGACCTGGCGCTGGAGAGCTACGACGCGAACCTCGTCGAGATCGAGGACATCGGGAAGCTGAGCCGGGTGATGGGCCTCAACTACCAGGAGACCGAACGCATGATCACCGAGAGTCTCGGCCGTTTCCGTGAGGTGCTCGGCTGACATGGGAATGACCCTGCCCGGAGAGCTGGTGTCCCTTCTCGGCATGCTCGGCTACACCTGGCCCGAGGCCGACGAGACGAAGCTGCTGGAGATGGGCCAGGCGTGGCTCGCCTTCCCGGACCGGCTCCGGACTCCGGTGGCCGACGCCGACCGGTCGGCGCAGCAGATGTGGACCCAGAACCGCGACGACGCCATCGAACGTTTCCAGACGAGCTGGCAGGCGGCCGACTCGGCGAAGACCAACCTGGACGACGGGGCCTCCGCGGCGGCGCTCATCGGGACCGGGCTCATGGTGTGCGCCGGGATCGTCCTCGCGTTGAAGATCAACGTGATCGTGCAGCTGACGCTCCTGGCGATTCAGATCGCGCAAGCAGTCGCCACTGCCGCTGTCACGTTCGGCGCCTCACTGCTGGAGATCCCGATCTTCAAGCTCATCACCGGTGTCCTCATCGACCAGTTGCTCAACATGGCCACCGAAGCGGTGCTCGGTGGGTAAGCGGGGAAAGGCCGGTCTCTTCACGCCGGTGGAGAAATGGCTCCGGGCCCGGATGCGGCACCGCCGCTACGCGCACATCTTCCGCGGCCACGTGAACACCAACGCCACTCCGCCCCGGGGCACCGGCTTCCACCACCGGTTCATGGGGGAGAACCCGCCGGGTGCCCGGGTCCGGGTCGACGCGGACGGCCGCGAGATGATCCTCGAACGGCACGCCGACGGCACGTACCGCGCCCGCGTCGACGTGCAGGACGACGGCGGTGTCTGGCGCCAGAAGCGCGGTTCGAGCACCTTCTTCCCGGACAACTGGACGCCGCAGCGGGTCGACGAGACGATCGAGGGCGCGTTCCGGTCCGGCGGCCCGCACCCGGACGACCCGAACAAATGGCAGGGGAGGGCGAACGGGTTGCTCGTCGAGGGCTTCTACAATCCCGGTGGCACGACGTGGTACTCGGCTTGGCCGGTGGGGGGACGCTAGCTGTGGGTGACATCCAGTTCGGGCGCAATCAGAACGGCGCGCCCACCATGACCAGCGGTGACGCGCGTTTCCGCCCCTTCGCCTCCCAGCTCGTCAGCGACATCCAGACGTACGCCCCGGACTGCCTCGAGCTGCTGCAGTGCATCGACGACGTGATGTCCGGGCGCTCGGACTACGAGGAGTACGAGGGCAACTCCGCCGTCGTGCGCTGCACGCCGACCGGCGTCCGCGTGGACAGCCTCGGACCGGTGCCGTCGGGAGCGTCGTACACGGTCGACGAGGCCCGCACGGTGATCCTCGCCTACTTCGGCTTCCTCGCCCCCTCGCCCGAGGAGAAGAAGCGCCACCTCGCCACCTGGGAACGGGAGCACGGCGGCCCGTTCCCCGGGCGGCACCTGCTGCGTCTGCCCGGCTGACGCCGCTCAGCGGGCCAGCCGGGCGATCGCCGCCACCGACCGGTCCACGTCCGCCTCCGTCGTGGTCGCGTTCGACACCGAGATGCGCATCAGCCGCCGCCCCCGCCACGTCGTCCCGCCTGCCCAGCACGTCCCGTCGGCCTGCACCGCGGCGACCACCCGGTCGGTGCGCGCGTCGTCGCCGAACCCGACGAGCACCTGGTTGAGCACGACGTCGTTCACCACCTCGAACCCGGCCGCCGTGAGCCCGTCGGCGAACCGACGGGCCAGCGCGCAACACCGCTCGACCAGAGCGGCGACGCCGTCGCGACCCAGCTCCCGCAGGCCGGCCCAGACCGCGAAGCCACGGGCGCGGCGGGAGGACTCCGCGGTCAGGTCCGCGCCCGCGGGCACCCCGCCGGAGCCCACGAGGTACGCGGCCGCGTACGACATGGCCGCCGCGTGCACGTCGGGCCGGGCGCAGAACGCGAACGCGGTGTCGTACGGCAGGTTCAGCCACTTGTGGCCGTCGCAGGCCCACGAGTCGGCCGCCTCCAGCCCGTCCACCAGGTGCCGGGTCGACGGGCTGGCGGCCGCCCACAGCCCGAACGCGCCGTCCACGTGCGCCCAGCCGCCGTACCGGTGGACCAGGTCGCAGGCGCGGCGCAGGTCGTCGCACGCGCCGGTGTTCACGTTTCCGGCCTGCAGGCAGACGATCGTCGGGCCGGGACCGGCGTCGCGCAGCGCCGCCGCCAGCGCGTGCGGGTCGATGGCGCCCTGCGGGCCGGTCGGCACCGGGCGCAGCGCGTCGGTGCCGAGGCCGAGCAGCCGTAGCGACCTGTCGATGGTGGCGTGCCGTTCGGCGCCGGCGAACACGCGGATCACTGGCGCGCCGGGCAGGCCGCGTCGTTCCACGTCCCAGCCGACGTCGGCGAGGACTTGGTGGCGGGCGGCGGCGAGCCCGGCGGTGTTCGCCGCCTGCCCGCCGGTGACGAAACCGACGGACGCGGTCGCCGGGATGCCGAGCAGTTCCTTGAGCCAGGTACCGGCGGCCGTCTCGGCGGCCACCGCGGCGGGGGAGGCGACCGCGTTGAACGCGTTCTGATCCCACCCGGCGGCCAGCATGTCCGCGGCGGTGGCGGCCGGCAAGGCGCCGCCGATGACGAAGCCGAAGTAGCGCGGCCCGGCGGTGGCCACGAGTCCCGGTTCGGCGGCGGCCACCAGCTCCGCGAGCACATGTTCGGGCGGGGTGGGCGCGTTCGGCAGCGGGACGGCGAACGCCTTGTTCAGCGCGGCCTGGTCCACGGGTACGCCGACCGGCCGGTCCGGCAGCGACAGCCGGTAGTCGGCCGCGTGGTCGGCGGCGCGCCGGAGCAGGTGCCTCAGCTCGTCCATCGCCGCACCCTAGCCGAGGACGCACTCCATCCGAGCTGCCCTCATGAACGGTCCTGAGCGCCGGTCACCGCGAGTGCGGCGTCGAGGCGGTCCAGGTGCGCGGCGACCGGCCCGGCGGTGAGCAGGCCGCTACCGGCCCCGGCCAGCTCGTGCGCCGCCGGGGCGAGCGCGCTCCGTGCCCGGAGCATCGCGTCCCGGTCGCCGAGCGCCACAGCGGCCCGGCCGGTGAGGCACCACAGCGCCTCCATGAGCAGGTCACGCGGCGGCGGCGGGGTGCGGCGCAACGCCCTCGCGGCCTCGTCCCGGCGGCCGTCGGCGAGCAGGAGCAGCGGGCGGGCCCAGGGCGCGTACGGGCCCCAGTCGGTGCCACCGGGGAAGGCGGCGGGCCGGTCGTGCCACACCCGCAGGCAGAGCAGCGCCAGCGGCAGCAGTCCGCGTTCCACGCCGGGCATCCCGCAGCCGGCCAGCGCGGTCGCCCACGACCGGTACGCCGCCTCCGCCTCCGGGTACGACGCGCCGGTGGCGGCGGTCCGCATGGCCCGGTAGCCGCCGGTGAACACGCCGACGAGCGGGCTCTCGTGCCGCGCGGCGAGCCGGTCCGCCGCGTCGGCGTGCGCGTCGGCGGCGGTGAAGTCGGCGAGCGCGCTGCGCGCCTGCACCCGGATCAGGTGCCCGAGGATCTCGGCGGTGGCCAGGCCGTGCCGGGCGGCGAGCGCGACCAGCTCCGCGCCGATCGCGTCCCGCTGCGCGGCCAGCCCGGCCCGGTGGAACGTCTGCATGTACACGCCGTTGAGCGCCTGCGCCAGCAGCGCCGGGTCGGCCACCCGCCGCGCGATCGCCTCCGCCTCACGCGCCGCCTCGGCGGGGCCCGGCGACGCCGTACCTCGGGACTCGATCGCGACGGTGGCCAGCAGCCGGGCGCGGGTCGCCTCCGGCGCGTCCGGGCCCAGCCCGGCCAGCGCCCGCTGCGCCGCGGCGACCACCCGGGCCGCCTGCGCCGGGTCGTCCGAGCGGGTCCAGATCGCCGGTACGTCGTACCCGCCGATCACCCGCGCCGTGAACTCCGGGTCGCCCAGGTGCTCGGCCGCGGTGATGGCCGCCTCACGCTGGTCCCGGGCGGCCTCCAGTCCGCCCGGCCCGGTCACCGCGAGGCTGCGCAGCATTCCGACGGTCGACTCCAGCCGGGCTCGCGCGCCGGGCACCACACTGCGCTCGTACGCCGCGGCGGTCTCCGCCCAGACCCGCGCCGGACCGGTCGGTTCGGGTTCGGCCTGGCGCAGCAGGTCGGTCTCCAGCCGTCGCAGCCGCGGCCCCGGGTCGAGGCCGAGCTGGTCGCGCAGCAGTTCCCGGGCGCGGCGCAGCACGGCGAGCGCGTCGGCCTGCCGTCCGGCGCGGTAGAGCGCCGACGCCAGCAGCGCCCACCCCTCTTCCCGCCACGGGTACCCGGCGACGTGGGCGTCGAGATCGGGCACGGCGTCGGCGGCCCGGTCCAGCGCCAGCAGCGCCTCGGCCCGCCGCTCGACGGCGGTGAGCCGGATCTGGTCGAGCCGGGACCGTTCGGCGTGCGCCCACGGCTGGTCGAAGTCGGCGTACGCGGGTCCGCGCCACCAGCCCAGCGCCTCGTCGAGCCGGTCGAGCGCGGCCCGGGGCAGCGCCTCGGCAGTCGCGGTGACGGTGTCCTCGAACCGCCAGGCGTCGACGGTGTCCGGAGCGGCGCGCAGCGCGTACCCCGGTCCGTCGGTGACCAGCAGCCGGGCCGGCTCGCGTGGCCGACGGTGCGGTTCGAGGCGGCGGCGCAGCGCCGCGACGAACGTGCGGACCGCGCCCACCGCGCCGGCCGGCGGGTCGTCCCACAGGTCGTCGACGATCTGCCCGACCGGCACGGTCCGCCCTCGGGCGGCGACCAGCCGCGCCAGCACGGCCCGGTGCCGGGGCCCCTTGAGGTCGACCGGCTCGCCCGCGTCGTCCCAGGCCGTCACCGGACCCAGCACACCGAAACCGACAGGCACCGACCCCTCCTCGCCAGGGGTCACCGTATCGCGCTCATCGGTTGCTCATCCGGCGCCGCCACGCTGGACCGGTACGACGAGACGAAAGAGGGATCGAGATGAGCACCGCCATCGCGGGATTCGACTACCAGCGCGTTCCGGTCGCCGAGGGTGTGACGCTGAACGTGGCGGTGGGCGGCACCGGCAGCCCGGTCGTGCTGCTGCACGGCTTCCCACAGACCCACCTGATGTGGCGGCACGTCGCCGCCGACCTGGCAGGCGAGCACACGGTGATCTGCCCCGACCTGCGCGGCTACGGCGCGAGTGACAAACCGGCCGCCGACAGCGAGGACACGTACAGCAAGCGGACCATGGCCGCCGACGTGGTGGCGCTGGCCCGCGCGCTCGGGCACGAGCGGTTCGCGCTCGCCGGGCACGACCGGGGCGCCCTGGTGGCGGTCCGGGCCGGTCTGGACCACCCGGACGCGGTCACCCACCTGGCGTCGCTGGACGTGCTGCCCACCCTCGACATGTGGGACGTGCTGCACGGCGTGTCCGCTTCGGTGGCGTTCCACCTCTACCTGATGGCCCAGCCGCCCGGCCTGCCGGAGAAGATGATCGCGGGCAGCGCCGACGCGTTCTTCGGGCACTTCCTCGACGCCTGGGCCGGTGAACCGGCGGCCATGCCGGCCGAGGTGCGCGCCGAGTACCTGCGGGCCTCCCGGGAGGCGGTCGACTCGATCGTCGCCGACTACCGGGCGTCGGCCGGGATCGACGTGGCGCACGACCGGGCGGACCGGGACGCAGGGCGGCGGCTGGCCATGCCGGTCACCGTCATCCAGCAGGACTGGGGCGCCGCGCTCGGCTACGACGCGGCGGCGGTGTGGCGGGCCTGGGCCCCGGACCTGGAGCACCGCACCACCACGGCCGGGCACTTCATGGCCGAGGAGGCCCCCGGCGAGGTCGCCGAGGCGCTGCGCGCGCTGCTGAAGCGATAGGTACGGCGGTCCGGGCGCGGCTTGCGCCCGGACCGTCCGCCCCCGTCCGCTCAGCCGGCCCGTCTCCGGACGTGCCACAGGCCGAACGCCGCCAGCAGACCGGCCGCGCCGAGGTGGAGCGCCAGCTCGATCCACTGGAACGCCCAGAACCGGCGGTTCGGCTGGTACGCCAGGTCCACGTGCAGGTCGAGCCCGCCGAGGCAGACCGCTGTGTCACCGAACGTGCCGGTGGCGCCGGTGCGCGGCGGGTCACGGAAACAGGTGCCGAACGCGGCGTCGGAGAGCTGCCGCCCGTCGGCGGTCCGCAGCGGGCTGATGTCGGTGACCCAGGCGCCCGGCACGTCCAGCCCGCCGACGACCGGCGAGCCGGTGATGCTGCCCAGGTTGCGGGCCCGGTTGACCGTCTCGGCGGTCATCGGCACGGTGACCCGCTCCGGCGGCAGGTAGTGCGGGCGCAGCAGGTTCGGCACCGCGAGCTGCACCACGACCACGGCCAGGAACACCACGGCCATCGCCGGCAGGGTGCGGCGCAGCACCAGCCCGGCGACCACGCCGAGGACGAGGGCGAACACGGCGTACCCGGCCGGCGCGACGCCGCGCGCGCCGAACAGCACGGTGCTGAACCGGTCGCCGGCGACCCGGTCGACGGGCGCGGCCGCCCAGGTCAGCAGCGCGCCGAGCACACCGGCGACGAGCGCGGCGGCGGCCGACAGCACCGCGAGCTTGACCGCCAGCCAGCGGCGGCGCGGCACGCTCTGGTTCCACGCCAGCCGGTGCGTGCCCTGCTCCAGCTCCCGGGCCACCAGCGGCGCGCCCCAGAACGCGCCGATCAGCGCGGGCACCAGCGCGAACCCACCGGCGAGGAACAGCATCGTCTGCGCGTACCGGTCGGGCAGCCGGGCCGGGTCGGGCTCGGCCCGGATGTCCGCGCCGAGGCGCAGCAGGTAGGCGCCGGCCAGCACCAGTGCGACGGCGCCGGCGAGCGCCGGAAGGCGGAACTGCCGCACCGTCATCCGGATCATCGGATCACCGCCGGGCGGGCGGCGGCCCGGGACAGGTACGCCAGCACCAGCTCCTCCAGCGTGACCGGCGCGTCGTCGCGTACCGCCGGGCCCCGGACCACGACGCGGCCGGGCTCGGCCCAGACCACCTCGGCCCCGGCGGGCGCGGCGGCGGCCCGGCGGTGCGTGGCGAGCAGGTCAGTGACCGGGCCGGCCACCTGGACCCGGGCGGCGCAGAGCACGACCAGGTGGTCGCAGACCTGCGCCACGTCGCCGAGCAGGTGCGAGGAGAGCACCGCGCCGGCGCCGAGTTCCCGCACGAATCCGGCCAGCCCGTGCATGAACTCGCGGCGGGCCAGCGGGTCCAGCGCGGCGGCCGGCTCGTCGAGGATCAGCAGCTCGGGGCGCTTCGCGGCGGCCAGCGCGAGGGCCAGTTGCGCGCGCTGGCCGCCGGAGAGCCGGCCCGCCTTCTGCGCCGGGTCCAGGCCGACCTCGGCGACGCGCCGCCGGGCCAGCGCCGCGTCCCAGGACGGGTTGAGCCAGGCGCCCATCCGCAGGTGCTCGGCCACGGTGAGGGAGGCGTACACCGGCGTGTCCTGGGCGACGAAACCGACCCGGGCCAGGTGCGCGGCGTCGGCGGCCGGCGGCGAGCCGAGCACCGTCAACGATCCCGAGGTCGGCGCGGTCAGCCCGCAGGCCAGTTGCAGCAGCGTGGACTTTCCGGCCCCGTTGGGGCCGACCAGGCCGACCACGTGCCCGCGCGGGACGCTCAGGTCGCAGTCGGCAAGCGCGGTGCGGCGGCCGTACCGTTTGGTCAGCCGCTCGGCGTGCAGGGCGAGTGGTGGATGCATGCGGCCCATCCTGGGCACGCCGCGACCGGCGGGCATCGGTCCGGAGCAGGGTCCGGCGCGCGACGGACCCTACTTTCGGCCGGTTCGGCCCGGCCCGCGATCTCCTAGCGTGCTGGGCATGGCTACCGAACGGCTCACCCGGGTGGCGGCGACGGCGGGGCTCGCCGTGGTGCTGCTCGCCGCGATCGGCGTCCAGGCGGTGGCGATCGCCGCGAGCTGGGGACTGCGGTACTGGCTCGTCGGCGGGGCGGCCGCCGTCGTGGTCGGCGCGCTGGCTCTGCTACGCCACCGGCAGCGCGTCGTCACGGCCGTTGCCGGACTCGTCGTCGCGGCGTCGGCCGTCGTCGCCGCCCGGCTGTTCGACCTGCCCACCGAGCCGGGGCCCGCGCTGGCGCTGGCGTCGGCCGTCCTGGTCGGATCGGCGGTACGCGCGCTGCCGCCGCTGCCCGCCGGCCTGATCGCCGCCGGTGGGCTCGTGGTGGCGGTCGGGGCGTGGTCGTCCGCCCGGCCTGGGGCGGGCGGGTCCGGGGTGGTGGCGCTCAACAGCCTGTGCTGGCTCGGCGGGGTCGCCGCCGGGCTCACGTTGCGGCTGCTCGACGAGCGGGCGAAGGTCACCGCCGAGCGGGTACGCCGCGACGAGCGGCTGGAGCTGGCCCGGGAACTGCACGACGTGGTGGCCCACCACGTCACCGGCATGGTGGTGCAGGCGCAGGCCGCCCACCTGGTCGGACGCCGGGATCCGGCGCGCGCCACGGAGTCGCTGGCCGGCATCGAGGCGGCCGGCGGCGAGGCGATGCGGGCCATGCGCCGCCTGGTCGGGGTGCTGCGCGACACCGCCGACGCGCCCCCGGCCTCGGCCGGTCCGGAGCAGGTCGAGGAGCTGGTCGAGCGGTTCCGCCGGCAGGGCCCGCCGGTGCGGCTGCGGCTACCGGAACAGACGGCCTGGCCGCCGGAGGTCACCAGCACCGTGCACCGGATCGTCCGGGAGGCGCTGACGAACGTGGCCCGCCACGCCCCGCACGCCGCCCAGGTCACTGTGGACGTGGCGCGGGAGCCGGACGCCGTGGTGGTCGAGGTGACCGACGACGCGTCCGGCGCGCCCGCCGGGTCCCGGGACGGATACGGCCTGATCGGCCTGCGGGAGCGGGTCGAGGCCCTCGGCGGCACGTTGCGCGCCGGTCCCCGCCCGGACGGTGCCGGGTGGTCGGTGCGGGCGGTAGTGCCGAACGGGAGGGCGTGATGACGATCCGGGTGCTGCTCGCCGACGACCAGGCGATGGTGCGCGGCGGGCTGCGGCTGATCCTGGAGGACCAGCCGGACATCACCGTGGTGGCCGAGGCGTCCGACGGCGTCGACGCGGTCGCCCAGGCGCGCCGGCTGCGCCCCGACGTCTGCCTGGTGGACATCCGGATGCCGCGGCTCGACGGGCTCCAGGTGACGCGGGCGCTCGCCGGGCCCGAGGTGGCCGACCCGCTGCGGGTCGTCGTGGTCACCACGTTCGACCTGGACGAGTACGTCTACGGTGCGCTGCGCGGGGGAGCGGCGGGGTTCCTGCTCAAGGACGCCGGACCGGCCCTGCTGGTGGAGGCGGTGCGGGCGGCGCACCAGGGCGACGCGCTCGTGTCCCCGTCGGTGACGGTCCGGTTGCTGCGTCACCTGACCCCGCCCGCGCCGCCGCGTGACGAGCGCCGCCCGGCGCTGTCGGAGCGGGAGGTCGAGGTGGTACGCGAGATCGCCCGGGGCCGGACGAACCTGGAGATCGGCGCGGAGCTGTTCATCTCGCTGAGCACCGTCAAGAGCCACGTCTCCGCGGTGCAGACCAAGCTCGGCCTGCGCAACCGCACCGAGGTCGCGGTCTGGGCGTGGGAGCACCGCGTGGTCGACTGAAAACGTTGGCGGACGCCATACCGTACGTTGTACGTTAGTGCCCTCGTCAACGGAGGGGACACAGACGTGGAACACGCGATCCTCGCGGAGGGCCTGCGCAAGCGGTACGGGGACACGGACGCGCTGGACGGCTTCGACCTGCGGGTGCCACCGGGCACCGTGTGCGGGCTGCTCGGCCCGAACGGCGCCGGCAAGACCACAGCCGTACGCATCCTGGCCACACTGCTGCGCTTCGACGCCGGGCGGGCCGAGGTCGCCGGCTCCGACGTGGCGGGGCAGGCCGACCAGGTGCGCCACCGCATCGGCCTGGTCGGGCAGCACCCGGCGGTGGACGAGGCACTGAGCGGGCGGGAGAACCTGGTCATCTTCGGCCGGCTGTTCCACCTGGACCGGGTCACTGCGAGACGGCGCGCCGGCGAACTGCTCGACCGGTTCGGGCTCGCCGACGCCGGTGGGCGGCCGGTACGCACGTACTCCGGTGGCATGCGCCGCCGCCTCGACCTGGCCGCCGGCATGATCCTCGCGCCCGCGGTGCTGTTCCTGGACGAGCCGACCACCGCGCTCGACCCGCGCGGGCGCAACGAGGTGTGGGAGGCGGTACGCGACCTGGTGCGCGCCGGCACAACGGTGCTGCTCACCACGCAGTACCTGGACGAGGCCGACCAGCTCGCCGATCGCGTCTGCGTGCTCGACGCCGGCCGGGTGATCGCCGAGGGCACCCCTGACGCGCTCAAGTCCCGGCTCGGCGGCGACCGGATCGAACTGGTCGTACGCGACGCCGCCGACCTTGCCACCGCCGCCGGGCGGCTGCGTACGGTCGCCCGCGCCGAACCGGCGGTCGATCCGGACCGGCGGGCGGTCAGCGCCCAGGTCGGCGACCGGGCCGGCGCGCTCACCGAGGTGCTGCGCGCGCTCGACGCCGACGGCGTGACGGTGGCCGACGTGGCGCTGCGGCGACCCACACTGGACGAGGTGTTCCTCCAGCTCACCGGCGGGCCGTCCGCCGACCGGACCGGCGTGGAGGTGACCGCGTGACCGCGACGGTGACCCCGGCCCGGCGCCCGTCCCTGGCCGGTGACGGCCTGACGCTCACCGGGCGCGCGCTGGCGCACTGGCGGCGCGAGCCCGGCCCGCTGATCGGCTCGCTGGGCTTCGACATCCTGATGGTGCTGATGTTCGCGTACCTGTTCGGCGGCGCGCTCCAGGTACCGGGCGGCGGCAGCTACCGGGAGTTCCTGATGCCCGGCATGTTCGCCATGACCATGGTCTTCGGCATCAGCATGACCACCATGGCGGTGTCGGCGGACCTGGACCGCGGTGTCACCGACCGGCTGCGGTCCATGCCGGTGTCCCGGCTGGCCCCGCTGCTCGGCCGCGCGGCCGCCGACCTGATGTTCGCGGTGGTGACGCTCGCCGTCATGCTGCTCGTCGGCCTGGCCGTCGGGTGGCGGGCGCGCGGCGACCTCGGCGACACGCTCGCCGCGCTCGGGCTGATCCTGCTGCTGCGGTTCGCGCTGGTCTGGGTGGGCATCTTCCTCGGCCTGACGGTGAAGGGGCAGAGCGCGGTGACCGCCGTGCAGACGCTGGAGTTCCCGCTCGGCTTCCTGTCCAGCGCGTTCGTGGCGCCGTCCACAATGCCCGCGTGGCTGGGCGCGGTAGCCGAGTGGAATCCGCTGTCCGCGACCGTCGGGGCCACCCGGGAGCTGTTCGGCAACCCCGGCTGGGGCGGCGACTCGTGGGTGGCCACCCACCACCCGCTGCTGGCGGTGCTCTGGCCGCTGGTGCTGGTCGCGGTGTTCCTGCCGCTGTCGCTGCGCCGCTACCGGGCGCTGAGCCGCTGAGCCGTACCCCCGGGGGCGGTCCACACTCCGCCCCCGGGGGTGCGGTCACGGCCCGGTGAGCACGACCAGCTCGCCGGTGGCCCGGGTCATCGCGACATACCGGTCCACCGCGCCGGCGACCCCGTCGCCGAACGCCTCCGGGTCGACCAGCACCACCAGGTCGAACTCCAGCCCCTTGGCCAGCACCGGGCTCAGCGAGCGGACCCGGTCCGTCGCCGGGAACGCCGGATCGCCGATGACGCACGCGAGGCCCTCGCTGTGGGCGGCGAGCCAGCCGTCCACCACCGCGCGCAGGTCGGCGCGGTCGCCGTACCGCACCGGGGCGCCGTCGCGGATGGACGTGGGCACGTTGGCGTCCGGGAGGACGGCCCGGATCACCGGCTCGGCCGCCGCCATCACCTGCGCCGGGGTGCGGTAGTTGACAGTCAGCGTCGCCACCTCGACCCGGTCGAACCCGGCCCGCGCCAGCCGCTGCGGCCACGACTCGGTGAACCCGTGCCGCGCCTGCGCCCGGTCACCGACCACCGTGAAGCTGCGCGACGGGCAGCGCGCCAGCAGCATCTGCCACTGCGCGTCGGTCAGCTCCTGCGCCTCGTCCACCACGACGTGCGCGAACGGCCCGGCCAGCAGGTCCGGATCGGCCACGCTCAACGCGCTGGAGTCGACCAGGCTGGTCCGCATGTCCTCGCCGTACAGCATTGTCATCAGACCCTCGCCGTCGTCGTAGGCGTGCGAGGCGATCAGGGCGTCGACCACCGTGTCCATCTCGACGCGCTGCGCGGCCAGCACCGCCTCGTCGCGGCGCCGCCGCAGCGACGCCTCCGGATCGCCGACCCGCCGCCGGGCCGCGTCCAGCCACGGCAGGTCCGCCACCGTCCAGGCCCGGGGGTCGGCCCGCCGCAGCGTACGGATCTCCTCGGCACTCAGCCAGGGGGCGCACCGGCGCAGGTAGGCCGGCACCGACCAGAGGTCGGCCACCACGTCGAGCGGGTCGAGCAGCGGCCACGCCCGGCCGAATGCCGTGACCAGTTCCCGGTCGCGCCCCAGCGCCCGGCGAACCGCCTCCTCCGGCTCGTCGCCCCGGTACTTCTCCACGAGGATCGTGAGCAGTTCCTCCCACACGTCGTCGCGGGCCTCGTTGTGCGGGACGCCCGGCCCGGCCGCCTCGAACGCCGTCGCCCAGTCGTCGGCGGTCAGCCGCAACTCGGCGTCCTCGACGCCGACCGTCAATACGGTCGTGGGCGGCTCCTCGTAGAACCGGACCGCGCCGTCGATCGCCCGCACCAGGTCCGCCGACGCCTTGAGCCGGGCCACCTCCGGGTCGGTCTCGGGCGCCGCCGCCGCGCCCTCGGGCACCAGGTCGGCGAGCGTGCAGATCTGTACGTCCTCCTCGCCCAGGCTGGGCAGCACGTCGGAGACGTAGTTCAGGTACGGCTGGTGCGGGCCCACGACGAGCACGCCGCCCCGGCGCTCGCCCAGCCGCGGGTCGGCGTGCAGCAGGTACGCGGTGCGGTGCAGCGCCACCACCGTCTTGCCGGTGCCGGGGCCGCCGTCGACCACCAGCGCGCCCCGGGAACCGGCCCGGATGATCGCGTCCTGGTCGGCCTGGATGGTGCCGAGCACGTCGCGCATCCGCGCCGACCGGGTCGCGCCCAGGCTGGCGATGAACGCGGACTGGTCGTCCAGCGCGGCGTGCCCGGCCAGTCCGTCGGCGGTGAACACCTCGTCCCAGTAGTCGGTGATCCGGCCTCCGCTCCACCGGTACCGGCGGCGGCTGACCAGGCCCCTCGGGTCGGCGTGGGTCGCGCCGAAGAACGGCTCGGCGGCGGGGGAGCGCCAGTCCAGCAGCAGCCGGCCGCCCTCGCCGTCGGTCAGGCCGAGCCGGCCCACGTACACCGGGGCCGCGCCGTCCGCGCCGACCATCCGGCCCAGGCACAGGTCCAGGCCGTAACGGCGCAGCGTACGCAGGCGCGCGCTCAACCGGCGTACCTCCTGGTCCCGGTCGACCGCCTGCCGGCCCCGGCCGCCCGCGGCCCGGCGCGTCGCGTCGAGCCGGTCGGTCAGTTCGGCGATCGAGCGGCGCAGGCTGTCCGCGATGGCGGCGAAGTGCCGCTCGTCGGCGGCGATCAGGTCCGGGTCGGCCTTCGCCGACAGACGCTCGGGAAGATCGAAAACGCTCGTGGTGGGCAGGTTCAACTCGTCTCCGATCACGGGCACGGCCGAGCCTCCGCTCTTCGCGGCTCTTTCGAATGCCTCGGCAATGGGTTACGGCCGGCAATTGTGCGCCCTTACCCGGGTCTTGCGGCAAGACCGGGGGTGCGCTATATGTTGGTAGTGGCGGGAGAACCCGCCATTCTTTTTGCGCGAACAATTCTCGGGCCGCCCTTTCCGGCGTCCCGCCGACGGCCGGTGACCGGCGTGGCCGGTAGGATGACGGCACCATGTCGAAGGAGCGCCGGCGCAAGGCCGATCCCGCCCGCAGCCTGGCCCTTCTCTGGCGTACCCGGGAGCCGGCCAGCCGTGGCGCCGGTCCCGGCCTCAGCGTCGACCGGATCGTGCGCACCGCGGTCGAGATCGCCGACGCCGAGGGCATCGACGCGCTCACCATGCGCCGGGTCAGCGAGGCGCTCGGCGTCGGGACCATGTCCGTCTACACGTACGTCCCGGGCAAGGCGGAACTGCTCGACGTCATGGTGGACACCGTCCTCGGTGACCTGCCGCGCCCGTCCGGCGTGCCGGGTGGCTGGCGGGGCCGGCTGGAACGCATCGCCCGCGACAACCTCGCGCTCTACCGGGCCCATCCGTGGCTGCTGCGCGCCGAGACGACCCGGCCGGTGCTCGGCCCGAACGTGCTCGCCAAGTACGACTACGAACTGCACGCGGTAGCGGACATCGGGCTCGACGACGTGGAGATGGACGCGGTTCTCACGCTCGTGCTGGGGCACGCCAAGAGCGCGGCCCGGGTCGCGCTGGACGTGGCCGAGCTGGAACGTGAGACCGGGATGACCGACGACCAGTGGTGGCAGACGCACGGCCCCTGGCTGGAGAAGTTCATGACCGCCGGCAGTTTTCCACTCGCCGCGCGGGTCGGCACCGCCGCCGGTATGGCGCACGGCGGGGCGTACGGGCCGGACCACGCCTTCGAGTTCGGTCTCCAGCGGGTGCTCGACGGCATCTCGGTGGTGGTGGCCGCCCGCGCCGCGGGTGAGCCGGAGCCCGGGAAGACCTTGTAATCCTACTAGTTAAGTAGGAAACTCTCTCCATCGATCGGCTCCGGCCGGTCGATCACCCCTCGCCTCCGGCTGCCCTCCGTCGCCCGCGCGTACCCGTAGGAGCCCTCATGAGCAACGCGCCCACGCCACCCGAACCGCCCACCGCAGGCACGTCCCGGCTCGCCTTCAGCGAGGACTGGGCTGCCACCGTCCTCGGCCTCGCGCTGCTGCTCCTGGTGCTGGCCGGCGCGATCCCCGCCGGGCTGGTGCCGTGATGGCCGCCGCCCCGGAACCCGCCGTCCGCAACACCGCCGCCGGGCCGTCCGCGGCCTCCACCGCGGACGCCCCGGCCACCGCGACCCCGGTGGACCGACCCGCCGGTACGCCCGCGGTCGCTCCACCCCGGGCCGACCTGCGTACCGGCGCGTTCTGGGCCTGGACCGGCCTGGGCCTGCTGGTGGTGCTCGGTCTCGCCGCGCTCACCCGGTACCTCGAACAGAACGTGCCGGTCTGGGCCGAGGGCAGCGCGATCGAGGACGTGGCCGGCGCCGTCGAGTACCCGGTCTACGCGATCCTGCTCGGCCTGCTCGGCAACCTGGTCGTCACCGTGACCGGGCTGCGGGACCGGATCTCCGCCGCGTTCCGTACCGAGTTCTTCATCAAGACCGGTCTGGTGCTGCTCGGCGCCTCGATCAACCTCGCCGTCATCGGGAGCGCCGCCGGACCCGCCATCGCCCAGGCGCTGCTGCTGATCAGTGGCGTGTTCCTGTTCACCTGGTGGCTGGCCGGGCGGTTCGGCCTGGACGAGAAGCTGCGGGCGCTGCTCGCCTCGGCGGTGTCGATCTGCGGAGTCAGCGCCGCCATCGCCGCCGCTGGTGCGGTACGGGCACGCCGGGAGCAGCTCGCGTACACGGCCAGCCTGGTCATCGCGTTCGCGCTGCCGTCGATCTTCCTGCTGCCGTGGCTGGCCGACGTGCTCGGCCTCTCCGACGCGGTCGCCGGCGCCTGGATCGGCGGCAACATCGACACCACCGCCGCCGTCACCGCGGCCGGCGCGCTCGCCGGTGAGGACGCGCTCCAGATCGCCAGCATCGTCAAGGTCACCCAGAACGCGCTGATGGGCGTGGTCGCGGTGGCCCTCACCGCGTACTTCGCGCTGCACGTGGAGCGCCGGCCGGACGCCCCGCGCCCCGGGCTCGGCGAGCTGTGGCGCCGGTTCCCGAAGTTCGTGCTCGGGTTCGTCGCCGCCTCGGTGATCGCCACCTGGTACCTCGACGCGGCGGGCGCGGACGGCAAGGCCACCATGGCCGTCGTCACCGACCTGCGGGTCTGGTTCCTGATCCTGGCGTTCGTCAGCATCGGCCTGGAGGTCCGCGTGTCGTCGCTGCGCGAGGCCGGCTGGCGGCCGGTGACCGTGTTCGCCGCCGCCACAGTGTTCAACCTGGTGCTGGCCCTCGGACTGGCGTCGGTGCTGTTCCACGGCTTCACGGTGTGACCCCACGCCCCCGTACACCTTGGAGGAACGCCGTGCCCGAGCCCGCCGACGCCCCGGTCGACGCCGACGCCGACGCGCTGCGGACGCTGCTGCGCCACCAGGCCAGCACCGTCACGGTGGTCACCGCCGCCGGTCCGCCCGCGGCCGGGTTCACCGCCACCTCGTTCACCGCTGTGTCGCTGCGGCCGCCGATCGTCTCGTTCTGCCTGGACCTGGGCTCGTCGAGCTGGCCGGTGGTGTCCCGGGCCCGGCACGTCGGGGTGCACCTGCTCGGGCACGGCCAGCACGAGGTGGCCCGGAGGTTCGCCACCAGCGGGATCGACCGGTTCGCCGAGCCGACCCGCTGGCGGCCCGGCCCCGAGGGGGTGCCGGTCCTCGACGACACGCTGGCCTGGCTGCTGTGCCGGGTGGTGGACCGGGTGGTCGTCGGCGACCACGCGATCGTGCTGGCCGAACCGGAGCTGTTGCGGCACGCCGACGTCGGGTCGCCGCTGCTCTACCACCGGGGGCGGTACGCCGGCCTCGCCGGCACGACCGACCCCGGCGACCGCCGCTCCGCCGCCTGAGCGGCAGGGGACCGGGCGTCGCTATCGTGGCCGGGTGATCACCTGCGTCGTGCACTACACGATCGACCCCGCGAAGACCGAGGCGTTCGAGCGCTTCGCCCGCACCTGGATGCGGCTGGTGGCACGGCACGGCGGCGTGCACCACGGCTACTTCCTGCCCGCCGAGGGCGCCAGCGACCGGGCCGAGGCGCTGTTCAGCTTCGAGAGCCTGGCGGCGTACGAGCAGTACCGGGCCCGGTTCGGGGTGGACCCGGAGTTCGTCGCCGCCGACCGGATCCGCGACGAGTCGGGCTGCGTCCTGCGGTACGAGCGCACGTTCATGCGCCCGCTCCTGCCCACCGACTGACACCGGCGCGACCCGGGCAGTGGGAGGCGCGGTCAGCCGGTGCGCGGCGAGTCCGGGGTCTGTGCGGCGGCGGCGTAGCGGCGGGCCAGGCGGGCGAACGCCTCCCGTAGCTCCGGCGGGCCGACCACCTCGATGTCGGCGTCGTAGCGGCCGAGCACGGCGGCCAGCCCGGGCCACGACCAGGCGCCGAGCACCAGCCGGCAGCGGTCCGGGCCCAGTTCCTCGACGATCCCGTCGCGGGTCCACGCAGAGACCGTCCGGGCGGGCAGGTCGAGGATCACCTCGCCCCGGCAGGGCCAGTCGCCCGGGCCGGTGCCGCCCTTGAACCGGCCGGCGACGTACGCGGCCACGTCCCCGCCAGGCAGCTCACGGGGCGTGAACCGGGGGCCGGTGGGCGTACGCGGGCTGATCCGGTCGACCCGGAACGTGCGCCAGTCGTCGCGGTCGAGGTCCCAGGCGACGAGGTACCAGCGCCCACCCCAGGTGACGAGGTGGTGCGGCTGCACCCGGCGCGGCGGCCGGTTCGGATCCGGCGGCGCGGCGGACACCGACTCGTAGTCGAAGCGCAACTCCTCGCGGGCGTGCACGGCGGCGCTCAACGTCATCAGCAGCGCCGGTTCCACCCGGTGCCGGGCGGGCGTACCGGCGCGTTGCACGTCGACCACCCGCAGCCCGTCCACCCGGTGCCGCAGCCGCGCCGGCATCACCTGCCGCACCGTGGTCAGCGCCCGCGCGGCCGCCTCCTCGATGCCGGTCACGCCGCTGGCGGCGGTCTGCAACGCCACGGTGAGCGCGACGGCCTGCTCGTCGTCGAAGAGCAGCGGCGGCAGCGCGGAACCGGCGCCCAGCCGGTAGCCGCCGTCCGGCCCCTTGGCGCTCTCGATCGGATAGCCCAGCTCGCGCAGCCGGTCGACGTCGCGGCGCACGGTACGCGGGCTGACCCGCAGCCGTTCGGCGAGCAGCGATCCCGGCCAGTCCCGTCGCGCCTGCAACAGGGACAGCAGCGAGAGCAGTCGGGCGGAAGTCTTCGGCACGACACGCATTCTGCCGCGAGAAGAGGACACTTTCTGACCGCTATGCCTGCGAGGGTGGACCCGTACCGATCA
Organism: Micromonospora tulbaghiae; assembly: GCF_900091605.1. Lineage (GTDB taxonomy): Bacteria > Actinomycetota > Actinomycetes > Mycobacteriales > Micromonosporaceae > Micromonospora > Micromonospora tulbaghiae. The sequence goes on along the minus strand of NZ_FMCQ01000010.1, from coordinate 192,127 downwards.
GGACCGGAAGGAACCGATGACGATGACCGGCACCACCACGACCCCCACCACCCTCGACGCCGAGCGGGCCGACCTGCTGGCCGAGCTCGCCGACGCCCGGAACATGCTGATCAACGCGGTGCGCGGCCTCACCGACGAGCAGGCCGGGCAGAAGCCGACAGTCAGCGCGCTCTGCCTCGGCGGCCTGATCAAGCACGTCGCGTCCACCGAGGAGGCGTGGCTGCGGTTCGTGGTCGAGGGCCCCTCGGCGATGTCCTTCGCCCTGCCCGAGGGCGTCACCTGGGAGGACTTCATGTCCGGCCAGGCCCGCGAGCTGCCGCAGTGGGCGATCGACCGGGGACGTGACTTCCAGATGCTGCCCGAGGACACGCTGCCGGCGATCCTCGACCGGTACGCCCGCATCGCCGCGCGTACCGAGGAGATCGTCGCCGGCGTCGAGGACCTGTCGGCGACCTGGCCGGTGCCGGACGCGCCGTGGAACGAGCCGGGCTCGGTCCGCAGCGTCCGGCGGGCGCTGATCCACGTCATCGCCGAGACCACGCAGCACGCCGGGCACGCGGACATCCTGCGCGAGAGCATCGACGGGCAGACCACCACCTGAGCCGGCCGGGGGACGGCGGCCATGACAGTGCTCGGCCGGCGCGCGCTCAACCGGGCGACGCTCGCCCGGCAACTGCTGCTCGACCGCGCCGGCCTGCCGGTGGCCGGCGCGGTCGCGCACCTGTGCGGACCGCAGGCCCAGGAGCCGCAGGAACCGTGCGCCGGGCTCTGGTCACGGCTGCGGTCCTTCGACCCGGTGGTGCTGTCGGACCTGCTGGCGCGCCGCCGACTGGTGCGGTGCTCTCGCTGGCGCCGACCCCACGGGCGCCGTGGCGCGGGCTGTGGCGCAGCACGGTCGGCGGCCGGGCCGGCCCTGAGTCACCGAGCTCCACCAGCGGCGGCGCCTCATCCGACCGTGAGTGCCAGCTTCCCGACGTAGTGATCATCCAGGGCGCGGTGTGCATCCTGGACCCGCTCCAACGGGAAGGCCCGGGCGACGTGGACCTCGAAGGAGCCCGCCTCGATGATCGCGTTCAGCCGATCGGTGGCGGCGCGGCTTCGATCGCCGTCGTAGTGGGACACCGGCGCGCCCGGCGACGACGCGAGCGCGGGCAGGACGCCGTTCGGCCAGGCGATCCGCCCCGAGTTCCGGATCGCGTGAAGAGCGCGTTCGGCGGTTCCGCCGCCCACTGTGACCAGAGCCGCGTCCAGTCCGCCCGGTGCGAACTCCAGCGCTGCGGCCGGCACATCGTCCCTGCGGCCGTCGACCGCGTCGTCGGCGCCCAGTCGCCGGGCCAGGGCGACGCCGTCGTCACCGGAGGCTACTGCCAGCACCCGGATGCCACGATGCCGCGCCAGTTGCACGGCCATGTGCCCGATGCCCCCGCTGGCGCCGAAGACCATGAGCGTCTCGTCCGGCCGCAGGCCGAGCAGGTCGAGGCCGCTCAGCGCGGTCAGGGCGTCCCAGGCCATCGCGCCGGCCTGTCCGGTCGGCATCCGGTCGGGCACGCGCGCGACGAACTCCGCCTCGACGACGGCGTACTCGGCGTAGAAGCCGCCGCGCGGCACCGGCATCGTCGCGGCGTAGACACGCTCGCCCACCTCGAACCGGGTGACGTCGCGTCCGACAGCGGCCACCGCGCCCGCGCCGTCCCAGCCGAGGACGTAGGGGAAGCTCGACGCGACACCGAAGACCCCGTCGTATTCCCCCTCCCGCTCGCCCGCGTCCCAGGACCCGACCCCTGCGGACTCCACCCGGATGAGGACGTCGTCGGCGCCGACCTCCGGAAGCGGTATCCGGCGCGACGAGAGCTCGCCGACTCCACCGAACCGATCCAGGACGACCGCGTTCATCCGCGGCCTCGGGACCGCGCCGCCCGCTGTGTGCTCGGCTCTGCCGTCCATCTGACCTCCCCGTTGCTTGAGTTAATCAAGGATCAGTGGAGCACAAGTATTTGAGCGAATCAAGCATCTGCTCTAGGCTGGGTGCCATGGCACTGCCCAGCGGACCCGTGACCGCCTCGTCCGATGCGGAGGCCGCGTTGTTCGACCTGGTCGACGTATACGACCGTGCCTACGAGGCGGCCGCGGCCGAGCTGTCGCTGAGCCCGGCCCAGGCATGTGTGCTCGGACGACTCGACGAGCGACGCGGCATGGGCGCCCTGGCCGAGGAACTGGGCTGTGACGCCTCCAACATCACCCAGATCGTGGTGCGGCTCGAAGCGCTCGGCCTCGTCACCCGTGAACCGAATCCCCGGGACCGCCGCGCGCGGCTCGTGGCGCGAACTCCCCGAGGCGATGAGATCTACCATCGGTTCGCCGCCGCCTTCACCTTCGCCCGCTCGGCGGTCGGGCGACTGACACCCCAGGAACAGGACCAGCTGACGGCGCTGCTGCGCAAAGCTCTGGGCTGACCCCCCCTCAGGAGCGCGTCGCGCGGCCCATCCGGGTGACCGCCTCGGTGAGCACGGCGGGGGAGGTGGCGAAGTTGAGCCGCACGAAGCCGGCGCCACCGGCGCCGAAGACGTGCCCGGAGCTGAGCGCCACCCGGGCCCGGTCGAGGAACATCCGCGCCGGACCGGCCAGGTCGCTCGCCACCCCCGGTCCGTCGCCCGCCTCCGTGGGCACGCCGAGGCGCCGGCAGTCCAGCCAGGCCAGGTACGTGCCCTCGGGCGGCCGCCACGACACGGTGGGCAGGTGCTCGGCCAGCAGCGACCCGAGCAGCGCCCGGTTCGCGTCCAGGCCGTCGAGCAGCCGGTCCAGCCACGGACCGCCGGCCCGGAACGCGGCGGTGTGCGCGAGCACCCCGAGGTGACTGGGACCGTGGCTGACCTCCTCCGGCATCCGGGCCAGGTCGTCCGCCGCGTCCGGCCCGGCAACCGCCAGCGCCGCCTTCAGCCCGGCCAGGTTCCACGCCTTCGACGCCGACACCAGCGCGAACGCGTTCTGGGCGCCCGGCACAGTCAGGTACGGAGTGAACCGCGCGCCGGGCAGCGCCAGCGGCGAGTGGATCTCGTCGGCCACCACCCGTACGCCGTGCCGGGCGGCCAGTGCGGCGACAGTGGCCAGCTCGTCGGGCCGGTGGACCACACCGGTCGGGTTGTGCGGGTTGCAGAGCAGGAACGCCGGCCGGTCGCCGATCGCGCGGGCACGCCGGCACGCCTCCTCCAGCGCGGCCGGGTCGAGCCGCTGGTCCGCGCCGAGCGGCGCCTCGAGGATCTGCCGCCCGGCGTTGGTGACGAACGCGTAGAACGGCGGGTAGACCGGGGGAGTGACCACCACCGCGTCACCAGGGTCGGTGACCAGGCGCAGCACCTCGACCGTACCCATCATCACGTCCGGTACGAGCGTGGTGCGGCCGACCGGGAAGTCGGCCCAGTCCCACCGCTGCGCGGCGAACCCGCCGACCGCCTCGGCGTACGCGGTGCCGTACGAGTAGCCGGTGTCGCCCAGCTCGACGGCCCGGCGCAGCGCCTCGGCCACCGGCGGCGCCAGCGGCACGTCCTGCTCGGCGACCCACAGCGGCAGCACGTCCGGCGGGTACAGCCGCCACTTCACGCTGGTGCGCTGCCGGAGCTGGTCGAGCGTGAGCTGGGTGAGCGGGTTGCCGTCGTCCGCGGAAACGACCATGCGGCCCACCCTAGGCGCGCCCTACCATCGCGCGGTGGCCCACCCGACGTACCCGCTGACCACGCCCCGGCTGCTGCTGCGCCCGGTCACGCCAGGTGACCTGGACGACGTGCACGCCTGGCAGCGCCGCCCGGACGTGGTCCGCTGGATGCGCGGAGCCCGGCCGCGTATGCGGGAGGAGTCGCGGTCGTCGGTCGCGGCGATGGCGGCGGAGGACGCGCTGCGCGCGGAGGGCGACTGCCTGACCCTGGCAGTGGTCGGCGACGCCCGGGTGATCGGCGCGGTGGAGCTGGTCTGGCGCAGCCGGGTCGACAGCACCGCCGAGCTGGGGTATGTCTTCCACCCCGCTCACGGTGGCCGAGGGCTGGCCACGGAGGCGGCCGGCGCGCTGCTGGACTGGGGTTTCGGCGAGTTCGGACTGCACCGGGTGATGGCCCGCTGCCACGCGGACAACGAGCCGTCGGCGCGCCTGATGGCCCGGCTCGGAATGCGGCGGGAGGCGCGGCACGTGCGCAGCTACCGGTTCCGCGGCGAGTGGGCCGACCAGCTCGTCTACGCGATCCTGGCCGACGAGTGGCGGTCCGGCGCGGGCTGAGCGATGCGGCTCAGCCCACGACGACCGGGTTGCCGATCCGGATCTCGCCGGTGGTCAGCGGCACGAGCCGGATGCCGAACCAGGTCTTCCCGTCGTGGCGCCGGTGCCGGGCCAGGGTGCGGATCGGCTCCTTCCCGCTGGCCAGGGTCTCCGGGTCGATGAGCGTCACGGCGCAGCGGTCGCAGCGTTCGGAGACCCGGAAGTCCACGGCGCCGACGCGTACCCGGCTCCAGCCGTCCTCGGCGAACGGCGCGAACGGCCCGTCCAGCACCACCGTCGGCCGGAACCGGGCCATCGCCAGCGGCTCCGGCGCGGGCTCGCCGCGTTCCAGCGCGCCCTCGACGATCCAGTCCCGCAGCCGCCGCAGCGACGGCAGTGTGGCCACCAGCAGCGGTCCGGCGTCGGACAGGTTCAGCGGATCGCCGGGCCCGCCGCCGTGCTCGGCCGACATCGGCCGGCGGCGCGGGTCGTCCAGCCAGGCCAGCCGTACCGGCCGGCCCAGCCGCGCGGAGAGCCAGTCGTGGGCCTCGTCGGCGGCGAGCCGGACCGTGTCCAGCCGGGACACGTCGGTGGCGACCGGCGGCCCGTCGACCGGTTCGGCGACTGTGAGCGACGACCCGTCGCGGGTGGTGAGCGTGATCGACCCGGGACCGGGGGCGGCGGTCAGGCCGAGCAGCGCCGGCAGGGCGGTCGAGCCCAGTTTGCCGCCGTCGGGGCGCAGCACCACCCAGCGGCGGTCGTGACGCAACCCCCACGGCTCGACGTCGGCGCGGTCGACGTCGACGCCGCCCAGGGACTTGACCGGGTACAGGTGGGCCGAGACGAGCCGCGTCACCACACCCTCAGCCGATCTTCGGGGTGGCGCGGTCGATGATCGCGGCGAGGTCCAGCCCGCCCGGCAGCGTCCCGTACGCCTGACCGTGGTCGCCGTCGAGCCGGGACGCGCAGAACGCGTCGGCGACCGCCGGGTGTCCGTGGCGCACCAGCAGCGCGCCCTGGAGCACCAGCGCGAGCCGCTCCACCACCCGCCGGGCGCGCAGCTCCAGGTCGGTGTGGTCGGCCAGTTCGTCGCGCACCCGGCGCACCGCGGCGTCCAGCCGTGCGTCCGCGCCGGCCGCGGCGGCCACCTCCGCCTCGTACGCGGCGAGCACCTGCGGTTCCCGGGTGAGCGCGCGCAGCACGTCGAGCGCGGCGACGTTGCCGGAGCCCTCCCAGATCGAGTTCAGCGGCGACTCGCGGAACAGCCGCGGCATGCCGGACTCCTCGACGTAGCCGTTGCCGCCCAGGCACTCCAGCGCCTCGGCGGCGTGCCCCGGCCAGCGCTTGCACACCCAGTACTTGCCGACTGCGAGGGCGAGGCGCTTGAACGCGGTCTCGCCGTCGTCGCCGCGCGCCGACCGGTCGGTCGCCCCGGCCAGCCGCATCATCAGCACGGTGGCGGCCTCGGACTCGACGGCCAGGTCGGCCAGCACGTTGCGCATCAGCGGCTGGTCGGCCAGGTAGTTGCCGAACGCGCGCCGGTGGGTGGCGTGGTGCACGGCTGTGGTCACGCCGTGGCGCATCCCGGCGGCGGCGCCGATCACGCAGTCCAGCCGGGTCAGGTTGACCATGTCGATGATGGTGCGGACGCCCCGGCCCTCGTCGCCGACGCGCCACGCCACCGCGTGCTCGTACTCGACCTCGGCGGAGGCGTTGGAGCGGTTGCCGAGCTTGTCCTTGAGCCGCATCAGCCGCATCGGGTTGCGTTCACCGTCGGGCAGCACCCGGGGGACCAGGAAGCAGGTGAGGCCGCCGGGCGCCTGGGCGAGCGTCAGGAACAGATCGCACATCGGCGCCGAGGTGAACCACTTGTGCCCGACGAGCCGGTAGCTGCCGTCCGGCTCGGGCCGGGCCGTGGTGGTGTTGGCGCGGACGTCCGAGCCGCCCTGCTTCTCGGTCATCGACATGCCGGCGAGCAGCCCGCGCTTGGTCTGCGGCGGGCGCAGCCCGAAGTCGTACTCGCGGCTGGTGAGCAGCGGCTCGTAGCGGGCGGCCAGGTCCGGGCTGTGCCGCAGCGCGGGCACCGCCGCGTATGTCATCGAGATCGGGCAGCCGTGCCCGGCGTCGGGCCGCCACAGGTAGAAGCCGGCAGCCCGGGCCACGTGCGCGCCCGGCCGGTCGTCGGCCCACGGCGCGGCGTGCAGGCCGTGCCCGACGGCGGTACGCATCAGCTCGTGCCAGGACGGGTGGAACTCCACCTCGTCGATCCGGTGGCCGTACCGGTCGTGGGTGCGCAGCACCGGCGGGTGTTCGTTGGCGAGCCGCCCGTGTTCGGCGGCCTCCTGGCCACCGGCGAGCCGGCCCAGCTCGTGCAACCCGGGCAGCGCCCAGCCGGCGCCCTCGCGGGCCACGCCGTCGCACAGCGCCGGGTCGTCGGCGGTGTCGTGGCCGACCATCGGCGGGACCTGGTTGACGACCTCGTGTGTGGTCACGGCGGCAACTCCCAGCGCAGGTGGCGGATCAGGTCGGGGCCCGGATTGAACCACCGTTCACTCCGCACCGGCAAGCACTCGACGACAAGTCAATTTGGCTGGATTCGTTTGACATGATCCGGCTCGGAGAGAAGACTCGCCGAAACTTTCTTTTGTCCGGGAAGTCGCTAGGGGGGCCTGTGTCCAGGAAGAAGCTCGGCGCGCTCGGCGCCGCACTCACGCTGACCGTCGGCGTCCTGTCCGGATGCACCGGAGGCGAGGCGGTCGACGTCGGTGGCGGGGGGAACGCCGGCGGCGCCGGTGGTGTCCTCAACGCCGCGATCGGCGGCGAGCCGGACCAGCTCGACCCGCACAAGACCTCGGCCTACTACAGCTTCCAGGTGCTGGAGAACGTCTACGACACACTCGTCGAGCCGGACGCCGACCTGAAGATGGTGCCGTCGCTGGCGACCAAGTGGACCACCAGCGCCGACCAGCTCACCTGGACCTTCACGCTGCGCGAGGGCGTCAAGTTCTCCGACGGGTCGCCGCTGACCTCCGAGGACGTCGTCTACTCGTTCGAGCGGATCATCAAGGAGAAGCTGAACAACGCGTACAAGTTCGCCACCGTCAAGTCGGTCACCGGGCCGGACCCGGCCACCGTGGTGGTGACGCTGAGCGCGCCCACCCCGAACCTGCTGGCGAACCTCGGCGGGTTCAAGGGCGTGGCGATCGTCGAGAAGTCCAACGTGGAGTCCGGCACGGTGAAGACCGCACCGGTCGGCAGCGGCCCGTTCAAGGTGGCCGGCTACACCTCCGGCGACAGCGTCAAGCTGGTGCGCAACGACTCCTACTGGGGTGAGAAGCCGAAGCTGGACGGCGTCACGTTCACCTTCGTCAAGGACCCCACTGTGGCGCTGCAGAACCTGCGCAGCGGTCAGGTGCAGTGGACCGACAACCTGCCGCCCCAGCAGGTGAAGTCGTTGCAGGACGGCGACGGCCCGGTGGTGAGGTCGGCGCCGTCGACCGACTACTGGTACGTGGCGCTCAACGAGGCCCGCAAGCCGTTCGACAACCCCGAGGTGCGGCGGGCGATCGGGTACGCGCTCGACCGTGAGGCGATCACCAAGGCGGCGAAGTTCGGGCTGGCCACCGTCAACCAGACCGCCATCCCGAAGGCCAGCGCGTTCTACTACGACTACGCGCCCTACAGCCACGACCCGGGCAAGGCGAAGCAGATGCTCGGCCAGGCCGGCGTCGGCAACCTGACCATGGACCTGATGGTCACCAGCGAGTACCCGGAGACGGTCACCGCCGCGCAGGTCATCGCCGCGCAGCTCAGGGCCGTCGGCATCACCGTCAAGATCCGTACGCTGGACTTCGCCCAGTGGCTCGACGAGCAGGCCAAGGGCAACTTCGACGGGTTCATGCTCGGCTGGCTCGGCAACATCGACCCGGACGAGTTCTACTACGCCCAGCACCACAGCGGCGGCACGTTCAACTTCCACAAGTACAAGAACCCGGCGGTGGACAAGCTGCTGGACGACGCGCGCACCCAGACCGACCAGGGCGCCCGCAAGCAGGCGTACGAGCAGGCCGCGAAGCAGATCGTCGACGACGCCAGCTACCTCTACCTCTACAACCCGGACGTGGTGCAGGGCTGGTCGAAGAAGGTGTCCGGCTACGAGGTGCGCACCGATCGGGCGATCCGGTTCCGGTCGGTCGCCCTGGCCAAGTGATGGCCCGCTTCGTCCTGCGGCGGGTACTCCAGTCGGCGGTCGTACTGGTCGGCGTGACCCTTGTGGTGTTCCTGCTGCTGCAACTGGTGCCGGGCGACCCGGTCCGAGTGGCGCTCGGCACCCGGTTCGACCCGCAGACGTACGAGGCGCTGCGGGAGCGCGCCGGCCTCGACCAGCCGCTGCCCGTGCAGTACGCCAGCTACCTCGGGCACGCGCTCACCGGTGACCTGGGAGTCAGCTTCCGCACCGGCCAGCCGGTGAGCCAGATCGTGCTGGAGCGGCTGCCCGCCACGCTGTCGCTCGCCGTCACCGCTGTGGTGTTCGCGCTGCTCGTCGCGTTCCCGCTGGGCATCGTCGCGGCGGTACGCAGCGGCTCCGCCGTCGACCACGCGGCCCGCGTGTTCAGCCAGTTCGGCGTCTCCGTGCCGGACTTCTGGATGGGCATCATGGGCATCCTGCTGTTCGCCGGGGTGCTCGGCTGGCTACCCCCGTCGGGTTACGTGGCGCTGACCGACGACCCCGGCCGGTGGGCCACCCACGTGGCGCTGCCGGCGGTCACCGTCGGCCTGGTCACCGCGTCGATCCTCACCCGGTTCATCCGCTCCTCGGTGCTGGAGGTGCTCTCCGCCGACTACGTGCGCACCGCCGAGGCGAAAGGGCTGCGCAGCCGGGTGGTGATCCTGCGGCACGTGCTGCGCAACGCGCTGATCCCGGTCGTCACGGTGGTCGCGGTGCAGCTGGCCAGCCTGCTCGGCGGCGTCATCGTGATCGAGGTGCTGTTCGCCTGGCCCGGCATCGGCCGGCTCACCTTCGACGCCGTGCAGGCCCGCGACTATCCCGTCCTGCAGGGCGCGGTGCTGCTCGTCGCGGCGCTGTTCCTGCTGGTCAACCTGCTGGTGGACATCCTCTACGCCCGCCTCGACCCGAGGATCACGGTCAAGTGAGCGCCACGACCGAGAGCACCGGCCGCCGCGTCCTCGACGCGCTGCGCCGCGACCCGCTCGCCGTCGGCGGCACGATCGTGCTCGTGCTGCTGGTCGTGGTGGGCGTGGCCGGCCCGTGGCTGGCCCCGGCCGGCGTCAACGACGTCGACGTGGACCAGATGCTGCGCCCACCCAGCGGCGCGCACCCGTTCGGCACCGACGAGTTGGGCCGCGACGTGCTCAGCCGGGTGCTCGTCGCCGCCCGCGTGTCACTCCAGGTCGGCGCGGTCAGCGTCGGCATCGCGCTGGTCGCCGGGGTGACGCTCGGACTGTTCGCCGGCTACTACCGGGGCTGGTTGGACAGCGTGCTCATGCGCTGCATGGACGTGCTGTTCGCGTTCCCGGTGCTGCTGCTGGCGGTGGCCATCGTGGCGGTGCTCGGCCCCGGCCTGCTCACCGCCATGGTCGCCATCGGCGTGGTCTACACGCCCATCTTCGCCCGGATCACCCGCGCCGGCGTGCTGTCCGTACGCGAGCAGGTGTTTGTTCGGGCCGCCGTCTCCATCGGCGCGTCCGACGTGCGCATCATGCGCCGGCACGTGCTGCCGAACATCGCCGCGCCGCTGATCGTGCAGACGTCGCTGTCGCTGGCGTTCGCGATCCTCTCCGAGGCCGCGCTGTCCTTCCTCGGCCTGGGCATCCAGCCGCCCGCGCCGGCCTGGGGGCGGATGCTGTTCGACGGGCGCGGCTTCGTCACCGACGCGTGGTGGCTGGGTGTGTTCCCGGGCGCGGCGATCTTCCTCACCGTGCTGGCGTTCAACCTGGTCGGCGACGCGTTGCGGGACGTGCTCGACCCGCGGCAGCTCACCCTCGGCGAGGCACGCAGGAGCACCACATGAGCCATACGACAGTGCTGTCCGTGGACGACCTGACCGTCACCGTCGGCACCCGCCGTGGCCCGGTCCGCGCCGTCGCCGGGGTGTCCTGGCAGGTGCGGCCGGGGGAGACGTTCGCCCTCGTCGGCGAGTCCGGCAGCGGCAAGAGCATGACACTGCTCGCCGCCACCGGCCTCGCCCCGCGGGCCGCGACCGTCACCGGCCGGGTGCGGCTGCTCGACACCGAGCTGACCGCGCTGCCCGACGACCGTCGCCGCAAGGTACGCGGCCGGCACGTCGGGTTCGTCTTCCAGGATCCGATGACCTCGCTCAACCCGGTGCTGCCGGTGGGCCGGCAGGTCACCGAGGCGGCCGAGGAGCACCTCGGACTGACCCGCCGGGCCGCCCGCGACCGGGCGGTGGAGCTGCTGGAACTGGTGGGCATTCCGTCCGCGGCGCGGCGCGTCGACGCGTACCCGCACCAGTTCTCCGGCGGCATGCGCCAGCGCGTCGCCATCGCCATGGCGCTCGCCTGCGAGCCGGACCTGCTGATCGCCGACGAGCCGACCACGGCGCTCGACGTCACCACGCAGGCGCAGATCATCGAACTGGTCGCCGACCTCCAGGCCCGGCTCGGCACAGCCGTCGTCTGGGTCACCCACGACCTGGGAGTGGTGGCCGGCATCGCCGACACCGTGGCGGTCATGTACGGAGGGCGGATCGTCGAGCAGGGCCCGGTCGACGCGGTGTTCGACGCGCCCACGCACCCGTACACCCGGGCGCTGCTGGCGGCCCGGCCGGACCCGTCCCGCCGGGGCGAGGACCTCGTGGCCATTCCCGGTTCGCCGCCGAGCCCGCTGGACCTGCCCCCGGGCTGCGCGTTCTGGCCGCGCTGCCCGGTCCGCGCCGATCCCCGCTGCGAGCACGAGCTGCCTCCGCTGACGACGGTCGGCGACGGGCACACGGTCCGCACCTTCTACCGTGGAGAGGCCGGATGAGCGCCGACACCCCGGACGTGGTCGCCGAGCTGGACGACCTGAAGGTGCACTTCCCGACCCCGGCCGGCACGGTCCGCGCGGTGGACGGCGTCAGTCTCGCCGTACGTCGGGGCGAGACGCTCGGGCTGGTCGGTGAGTCGGGCAGCGGCAAGTCCACCGCCGGTCTGGCGTTGCTGCGGCTGGTCGACCCGACCGCCGGGCGGGTCCGGGTGGCGGGCGCGGACGTGACCCTCTGGTCGCGCCGCCGTCTGCGTGCGACGCGCCGCCACGTCGCGATGGTGTTCCAGGATCCGCAGGCGTCGCTCGATCCACGCCGGACGGTCGGCGACAGCATCGCCGAGCCGCTGATCGTGCACCGGCTCGCCGCGTCCACAGCCGCCCGGCGGGCCCGGGTCGCGGAGCTGCTGGACCTGGTCGGCCTGCGCGCCGACACGGCGGGCCGGTATCCGCACGAGCTGTCCGGCGGCCAGCGCCAGCGGGTCGGTGTGGCCCGGGCCCTGGCCGGCGAACCGGACCTGATCGTCCTGGACGAGCCGATCGCCTCGCTCGACCTGAGCGTCCAGGCACAGATCATGAACCTGCTCCGGCACCTGCAACGCGACCTCGGGCTGACCTACCTGTTCATCGCGCACGACCTGGCCGCCGTCGAGCACATGAGCGACCGGATCGCGGTGATGTACCTGGGCCGCATCGTCGAGACCGGCCCACCCGAGCGGATCTACCGGCACCCGGCGCACCCCTACACGGCCGCGCTGCTGTCGGCGGTGCCGGTGGCCGATCCGCGCGTCGAGCGGGAGCGCCGCCGGATCGTGCTCACCGGCGACATCCCCAGCCCGGTGGACCCGCCGAGCGGCTGCCGTTTCCGTACCCGATGCCCCCAGGCCCGCCCCGCGTGCGCCGAGACCGATCCGGCGCTCGCCGAGGTCGGTCCGGGCCACGACGCCGCGTGCCTGTTCCCGCTCGACGGGGAGCGCGACGGCGGCGTGGGGGAGGGCGCGACGACGCGCGCCGACGCGGCCGGCACGGCGTAGGCTCACCGCCGATGACGTTCACCACCCGGCCGACGCTGCGGGGCACGTTCGGCATGGTCTCCTCCACGCACTGGCTCGCCAGCCAGTCCGCGATGGGCGTGCTGGAACGCGGCGGCAACGCGTTCGACGCCGCTGTGGCCGCCGGGTTCGTGCTGCACGTCGTGGAGCCGCACCTCAACGGTCCGGCCGGCGAGGTGCCCGCGATCCTCGCCACCGCGACCGACCCCACGCCGCGGGTGCTGTGCGGTCAGGGCCCGGCCCCGGCCGCCGCCACCGTCGCGCACTTCCGCTCGCTCGGCCTGGGCCTCGTGCCCGGCGCCGGCCCGCTCGCCGCCGTGGTGCCGGGCGCTGTCGACGCCTGGCTGCTGCTGTTGCGCGACCACGGCACCCGCACGCTCGCCGAGGTGCTCGAACCGGCGATCGGCTACGCCGCCGCCGGCCACCCGCTCGTCGGCGCCGCCGGGCAGACGGTCGCGCGGGTCCGGTCGCTGTTCACCGACCACTGGCCGACCTCCGCGCGCCTCTGGCTCCGCCACGGCCGCCCGCCCGCGCCGGGGGAGATGGTCACCAACCCGGCGTACGCGGACACGCTGCGCCGCCTCGTCGACGCCGGACGGGCCGCCGGTACGGACCGGGAGGCGCAGATCGAGGCCGCCCGGCGCGCCTGGCGGGAGGGTTTCGTCGCCGAGGCGATCGACGCGTTCAGCCGGCTGCCGTTGCGCGACTCCAGCGGGCGCGCCCACGCCGGGCTGGTCACCGGCGACGACATGGCCCGCTGGTCGGCCACCTGGGAGGAACCGGTCACGCTGGACTGGCACGGGCACACGGTCGCCAAGACCGGCTTCTGGGGCCAGGGCCCGGTGCTGCTGCAGACGCTCTCGATCCTGGACGCGCTCGACGACCCGGCGGTCTACGATCCGTCCGGTCTGGACGGCGTCCACGCGCAGGCCGAGGCGCTGAAGCTCGCCTTCGCCGACCGGGAGGCCTGGTACGGCGACACCGACGTCCCGGGCTCCGCGCTGCTGTCGGCCGGTTACGCCCGTTCGCGGGCCGCGCTGGTCGGCGACCGCGCCGACACGTCGCTGCGCCCCGGGAGCCCGGCGGGAGCGCCGCCCCGGCTGCCGTCCCACCTGCGTGCCCACGCCGCCGGGCGGGCCGTCCCGCAGGACCCGAGCACCGGCGAACCCACGGTACGGGCCGACGGCGTGACCCGCGGCGACACCTGCCACGTCGACGTGGTGGACCGGTGGGGCAACATCATCTCCGCCACGCCCAGCGGTGGCTGGTTGCAGAGTTCACCCGCCATCCCGGAGCTGGGCTTCCCGCTCGGCAGCCGGCTGCAGATGTGCTGGCTGGAGGAGGGGCTCGCCTCGACGCTGCGGCCGGGCCGGCGTCCGCGTACCACGCTCAGCCCGACGCTGGTGCTGCGCGACGGCGAGCCGGTGATGGCGTGCGGCACGCCGGGCGGGGACCAGCAGGACCAGTGGCAGTTGCTGTTTCTGCTGCGGCACCTGGCCGGCGGGCAGGAGTTGCAGGAGGCGATCGACGCCCCCACGTGGCACACGACGAGCTTTCCGGCGTCGTTCTATCCGCGCGAGGTCGAGCCGGGCGTGCTGGTGCTGGAGGACCGGATCGACGGCGACGTGCTGGCGGGCCTGCGTGCCCGCGGGCACACCGTGCGCCTGTCCGACCCGTGGAGCCTGGGCCGCATGTGCGCGGTGACCCGCGACCCGGCCACCGGAGTCCTCTCCGCCGCGGCGAACCCCCGAGGCGCCCAGGGCTACGCCACCGGCCGCTGACCCACCCGGCCCCCTTCCGCGTTGATCTTGCACTTGTGGCCCCGGCGTAACTGGCATAACGGGCGTTCGTCGGGCCGAAACTGCAAGATCGCCGGGGAGAGGGGCAGGGCGGGGGCGGGTCAGTCGTTGATCCGGGTTATGTTGCGGATCTTGTTGGCGGCGTCGAGGGCGGCCACCTTGTACGCCTCCGCGAGCGTCGGGTAGTTGAAGACCGCGTCCAGCAGGTAGTCGACTGTGCCGCCGCAGCCCATCACGGCCTGCCCGATGTGGACGATCTCGGTGGCGCCGGTGCCGAACACGTGCACGCCGAGCAGCCGGCCGTCCTCGGGCGAGACGAGCAGTTTCAGCATCCCGTACGAGTCGCCGACGATCTGCCCCCGGGCCAGCTCCCGGTAGCGGGCGATGCCCACCTCGAACGGGACGGACGCCTCGGTCAGATCCTCCTCGGTCTTCCCGACGAAGCTGATCTCCGGAATGGTGTAGATGCCGATCGGTTGCAGGTCCGACATGCCGCGTGCCGGTTCCCCGCAGGCGTGCTGGGCGGCCAGCCGGCCCTGTTCCATCGAGGTGGACGCCAGCGCGGGGAAGCCGATCACGTCGCCGACGGCGTAGATGTTGTCGACGGCGGTGCGGTAGTCGGCGTCGACGGTGATCCGGCCCCGGTGGTCGGCGGTGAGCCCGGCCGCCTCCAGCGCGAGGTCGTCGGTCTGCCCCTGCCGGCCGGCCGAGTACATCACCGTGTCCGCGACGATCTTCTTGCCGCTGCGCAGGACGCAGAGCGCGGCGCTGCGGTGCTTCTCCACGGCGGCCACCTCCTCGCCGAAGCGGAAGGTCATCGACAGGTCCCGCAGGTGGTACTTCAGCGATTCGACGATCTCCTCGTCGCAGAAGTCGAGCATCCGGGGGCGGCGCTCGACCACTGTCACCTTGGTGCCGAGCGCGGCGAACAGGGACGCGTACTCCATGCCGATCACCCCGGCGCCGACCACGACCATGCTGCGCGGGACTGCCTGGAGGTTGATCACGCCGTCGGAGTCGACGATCGTCCGGTCGTCGAAGTCGACGCTGTCCGGGCGGGCCGGGCGGGTGCCGGCGGCGACGACCGCCTTGTCGAAGCTGACCCGGGTCTCCCGGCCGGAGCCGGCGTCCACCCAGACGGAGTGGGCGTCGGCGAACCGGCCGGTGCCGGTGATCAGCGAGACCTTGTTGCGGGCCAGCTGGTTGCGGATGACGTCGGTCTGCCGGGTGATCACGTGCTGGGTGCGGGCGGCCAGGTCGGCGACGGTGATGTCCTCCTTGACCCGGTAGCTGCTGCCGTAGAGGTCGCGCTGGCTCAGCCCGGTCAGGTAGAGCACCGCCTCGCGCAGCGTCTTGGAGGGCACGGTGCCGGTGTTTATGCACACGCCGCCGAGCATGTCGCGGCGGTCCACGATCGCGACGCGGCGGCCCAGCTTGGCCGCGGCGATCGCCGCCTTCTGTCCACTCGGTCCGGAGCCCAGCACCAGCAGGTCGTAGTCATACACGAACGCCAGCCTCGCAGGGTCTCGCAACCGGTGCCAGCCGAGACGCCCCCACGAAAGCTGATCACTGCCGTAGGGTGCGCTGATGCGCCGCCCCGTAACCCTGATCATGCTCCTCGGACCGCTGCTCGTCGCCGGGTGCACCACGACCCCCGCCGCCCCGGCCGCGACCCCCTCCGCCTCCACCCCGCCGAGCCCGAGCGCGCCCGCCGTCGACTACGCCGCCTGGCAGGCGGGGCGGTCGACGCCGGTGGCCGACCCGGTCTATCCGGCCCGGGGCACGAACGCGCTGGACGTCCTGCACTACGACCTCGCGTTGGAGTGGGCGCCGTCGACCACCACCCTCACCGGCACCGCCACGCTGCGGGTCCGGCCGGTGAAGGACGCGCCGAGTCTGGTCCTCGACTTCATGCCCTACCAGCTCGACAGCGTCACGCTGGACGGCGCGACGGTTCCCGGCGCGGTGGCGAAGGAGAAGCTGACGGTGTCCGCCCCGGTGGTGGCGGACAAGCCGGTGACCCTGGTGGTCACCTACCACGGCCGGCCGAAGACGACCCCGATGCCGTCGCACCGCAAGGACACCGAGGCCCTGGGCCTCACCGTCACCAAGGAGGGCGGCCTCTGGACCATGCAGGAGCCGTTCGGGGCGTTCACCTGGTACCCGGCGAACGACCAGCCGTCGGACGAGGCCCTCTACGACATCCGGGTGACGGTGCCGGCGGGCTGGTCCGCGATCGCCGGCGGCACGCCCGCCGGTCAGTCCGGCACCACGTTCAGCTACCGCAGCACCGACCCGGTCGCGACCTACCTGACCACGCTCGCGGTGGGGAAGTACCAGAAGCTGACCGCGGCGGGGCCGCGCGGTGTGCCGCTGACCTACTGGTACCGCAAGGGCGCGGACGACAAGCTGCTGCCGTACCTGAAGAAGTCCCCGCAGTACCTGACCTGGCTGGAGAAGAAGTTCGGCCCGTACCCGTTCCCCTCCGGCGGCGTCGTGGTGGTGGACTCGGCGTCTGGCATGGAGACCCAGCAGATGATCACGATGGGCCGGAAGATCGAGAACACCGCGGCCCGCCGGGACCGCTGGGGCAGCGACCTGATGCACGAGTACGCCCACCAGTGGTTCGGCAACTCGGTCACGCCCACCACCTGGCGGGACCTGTGGTTGAACGAGGGTTGGGCGACGTACATCCAGGACCTGTACACCAAGGAGACGCAGAAGCTCAGCGAGGCCAGCCTGGACCGTTACCTCCGCGAGGGTGACGCGGTCCTGCGCAAGAAGCTGGGCCCGCCCGGCCGGCCCGACCCGAAGCGGTTCGCCGAGGGCAACGTCTACCTGTGCCCGGCGGCGATGCTGCGCGAGATTCACCGGACGGTCGGCGACAAGGCGTTCTTCGCGCTGGCCCGCGCCTGGGTCCAGGAGCAGCGCAACACGCCGCAGGACCGGGCCTCGTTCATCGCCTTCGTCAACAAGCAGACCGGCCGGGACTTCACCGCGCTGATCAACGCCTGGCTGGACTCGCCGACCACGCCGAAGAAGATCACCCCGAAGAAGATCGGCTGACCCGGCGCGGGGCCCCGCCCGTCCGGCGGGGCCCCGCGCCGCGTCTCAGCGGCCCTGGAGCGAGCGGACGTTGTCGCCGAACGTCCAGCCCTTCGACCCGTCCCAGTTGACCGACCAGGTCATCAGGCCCTTCAGGCGTCCCTGGTAGGTGTTCCACGCCTGAGCCACCAGTGCCGGGCTCATGTAGCCGCCGCCGGCGCCGACCTGCGCGGGCAGCCCGGGGACCTGCCGGTCGAGCGGTACGCGGACGGTGGTGCCCTGCACGACCAGGCCGGCGTCGAGGCAGTTGGTCTGCGCGACGAAACCGGCCACTGTGCCGGCCGGGTACGAGTCACCGGCGCAGCCGTACATCGAGCCGTTGTAGTACTGCATGTTCAGCCACCACAGTCGCCCGTTGTCGGCGTACTTCTTGACGATCGGCAGGTACGCGCCCCAGATCGAGCCGTAGGTGACGCTGCCGCCGGTGACGTACGCGGTCTCCGGCGCCATGGTGAGCCCGAAGCCGGCCGGCATCTGGGCCAGCACCCCGTCGATGATCCGGATCAGGTTGGCCTGCGACGGGGAGAGCTGGTTGATGTTCCCGCTGCCGGTCAGGCCGGTCTCGATGTCGATGTCGATGCCGTCGAAGTTGTGCCGCTTGAGGATCGGCACCACTGTGGCGACGAACCGGTCGGCGACCGCGCTGGAGCTGAGGTCGATCCCGGCGGTGGCGCCGCCGATGGACAGCAGCACGGTCAGCCCGGCGGCCTTGGCCTGGCACACCTGCGCGGGGGTGGGCACCTTGACGCCGGCGTCCATACCGTCCTCCCAGAGCACTGTGCCGTCGGCGCGGATGACCGGGAACGCGGCGGTCACCACGTTGTAGCCGTGCCCGGTGATCCGGGAGTCGGTGATCGGGATCCAGCCGAGTCCGGGGTGCACGCCGTTCGCGGCGCCGTCCCAGTTCTCCCAGTAGCCCTGGAGCACCTTGCCGGCCGGCCGGGACCGCAGCGCGCAGGTGTCACCGCCCGGCGTGGTCGGGCTCGGCGAGGCGGTCGGCGTCCGGGTGGGCGAGGGCGTGGGCGTCGGCGTCCGCGTGGGGGAAGCCGTCGGGGAGGGGGAGGCGGAGGGAGTGGGGGACGGCGGCCGGGTGGTGGGGCTCGGCGACGGCGTTCCGCCGGTGCAGGCGCCGAGGTCGGTCCAGAGCGCCGGTACGGCGGCCGGGTTCCAGCCCGCGCCGGCGGGCGGGGTGTGCGTGACGAGCGCCTGGTAGAGCCGGCCGGCATAGGTGGCCCGGCTGCCGGCGGTCCAGGTGACGCCCTCGGCCCAGGCCGGCGCGTCGCAGGCGACGAGCGTGCCGACGGCGCCGGTCGGCGTGGCGGCGGTGGCGGGCAGGGCGGCGGCGGTGGCGGCGAGCAGCGCGACGGCACCGAGCAGAGCGGTCATCCCACGTCCGAGTCGCATGACATACCTCCTCATCGATGCGCCGGAGGTTATCAGTTAACTTTGTTAAGTGTAAATGCGGCGTACCCTGTCACCACCCCGTTCAGGGCGTGAAGCAGGAACGAAAGCGGCCCGCGGGCGGCCAGGAAGGACGGCGGCGGACGTGGACGCCAGACGCACCACGGTGCGCGACATGCGCCGGGCCAACCGCTCGGTCCTGCTCACCCGGATCTGGCTGGACGGCCCGCTCAGCCGGCACGAGCTGGGCCAGTCCACCGCGCTGAGCCTGGCCAGCGTCAGCAACCTGGTCGGCGAGATGATCACCGAGGGCCTGGTCGAGGAGGCCGGCTCGGTCGAGTCCGACGGCGGCCGTCCCCGCGTGCTGCTGCGCGTCGCGCCCGGCTACGGCTACCTCGTCGGCGCCGACGTCGGCGAGACCCGCGTCCAGGTGGAGTTGTTCGACCTGAGCATGACCGCGCTGGCCAAGGCGGAGTACCCGATCGCCGCGGCCGATCCCGATCCCGAGCGGGTCGCCGCTCACCTGCGGCACGGCCTCGCCGCCGTCACCGAGCAGGCGGGCGTCGACCCGGCGGCGGTGCTCGGCTTCGGCGTCGCCGTCGCCGGCACCGTCGAGCGCACCGCCGACGCGGTGGTGCACGCCCAGACGCTCGGCTGGGACGGCGTCCCGCTCGGCGCGATGCTGCGCGCCGGCACCGACGTACCGGTGCACGTGGACAACGGCGCGAAGACGCTCGGCCAGGCCGAGATGTGGTTCGGCGCCGGCCGCGGCGTCCGGCACGCGGTGGTCGCCCTGGTCGGCTCCGGCGTCGGCGCGAGCGTGGTCGCCGACGGCGTCGGCTACCGCGGCGCGCACAGCAGCGCCGGGGAGTGGGGCCACACCACAATCGTGTACGGGGGCCGCCGCTGCCGCTGCGGCAACCTCGGCTGCCTGGAGGCGTACGTCGGTGCGGAGGCGGTGCTGGACCGGTTCCGCCAGGCCAACCGGGGCCGCCCGGCGCCGGGCGCGGACGAGGAGACCGCCTTCGGCGAGCTGCTGCGCTCCACCGGCCGCACCGCCGCGAAGGTGATCGACGAGACGGTCGGCTACCTGGGCGCCGGGGTGGCGAACCTGGTGAACCTGTTCAACCCGGAGCGGGTGGTGCTCGGCGGCTGGGCCGGGCTGGCCCTGGGCGAGCGGTACCTGCCCGCGATCCGCGCGGCGACCGCGCGGCATGCGCTGCGCCAGCCGTACGCGCAGACCTCGATCGAGCTGTGCCGGCTCGGACCGGACGCGGTCGCGATGGGCGCGGCCACCCTGCCGATGACCCGGCTGCTGCGCGACGGCGGCGTGCCCCGCGACCCGGCCGCCCGCCCGGGCCCGGCGTGGGGGCCGGGCCGCCGTCACTGACCTGACCGGCTCTGCCCCCACGCCGGACGACGTCAGCGCTGCCCGCGTACCCGCCGCACGGTGTCGCGGTACCACAGCGCGCTGCGCTTGGGGGTGCGGCGCTGCGTGTCGTAGTCCACCCGGACGATGCCGAACCGCTTGTCGTAGCCGTACGCCCACTCGAAGTTGTCCAGAAGCGACCAGGCGAAGTAGCCGCGCACGTCCGCGCCGGCGGCCCGGGCGCGGGCCACCGCCCGCAGGTGCTCGGTGAGGTAGCCGACCCGGTCGTCGTCGTTCACGAACCCGTCGGCGTCCGGCTTGTCGTCGAACGCGGCGCCGTTCTCGGTGATCACCATGGGCGTGCCCGGGTAGTCGCGGTGCAGCCGCACCAGCAGGTCGGTGAAGGACTCCGGCACGATCTCCCAGTCCATGGCGGTACGCGGCAGGTCGCGGCGGACCACCCGGCGCACCGGCTTGCCGTCGTCGTCGCGGTCGCGGCCCTGCTCGTCCACGCCGGAGTGCAGCTGCCCGAAGTAGTAGTTGACCCCGAGCACGTCGATCGGGGTGGCGATGACGTCCAGGTCGCCCTCCTCCACCGGGATCCGTACCCCCTCGGCGGCCAGGTCCGCCACCACGTCCTGCGGGTACTCCCCGCGCAGCACCGGGTCGAGGTAGAGCCGGTTGGCCAGCCCGTCGGCGGCACGCGCCGCGTCCCGGTCCGCCGCGCTGCCGGTCTCCGGGTCGGC
This sequence comes from Micromonospora tulbaghiae, assembly GCF_900091605.1. Taxonomy (GTDB): domain Bacteria; phylum Actinomycetota; class Actinomycetes; order Mycobacteriales; family Micromonosporaceae; genus Micromonospora; species Micromonospora tulbaghiae. Next base: position 171,409 of record NZ_FMCQ01000010.1, on the reverse strand, counting down.
GGTGGACAGGTTCAGCGTCAGGCCCAGCTCGATCGGGGAACGGGCGGCCTCGCGCAGCCGCCGCGTCGCCAGCCCGTGCCCGAGCAGCAGGTGGTGCGCCGCGGCGATGCCGTCGCCCAGGTTCCGCCGGCCCGGGGCGTGGTCGCCGTAGGCGTACCCGAGCATCGCCGAGCACCACGGCTCGTTGAGCGTGGTCCAGGTGCGGACGCGGTCGCCGAGCGCGGCAAAGACCAGCTCCGCGTAGTCGGCGAACCGGTACGCGGTGTCCCGGTTCGGCCAGCCGCCCGCGTCCTCCAGTTCCTGCGGCAGGTCCCAGTGGTACAGCGTCACCCACGGCTCGACGTCGCGGCCGAGCAGCTCGTCCACCAGCCGGTCGTAGAACGCCAGCCCGGCCACGTTGGCCGGACCGCGACCGCCCGGCTGCACCCGCGGCCAGGCCACCGAGAACCGGTACGTGTCCAGCCCCAGGTCCGCGATGAGCGCGACGTCCTGCGGCATCCGGTGGTAGTGGTCGCACGCCACGTCGCCGTGGTCACCGTTGTGGACCGCGCCCGGCACCCGGCAGAACGTGTCCCAGATGGACGGTGTGCGGCCGTCCTCGGCCACCGCGCCCTCGATCTGGTACGACGACGTCGCCACCCCCCACCGGAAGCTCGGCGGCAGCGTGTCGATCGGGTCCGCGCCGGCGACTGACGACGGGCGGGTGAGATCGGTGTCCATGGTTCTCCTCGCGGGTAGCGGGTGGTGGTGTCGGGCGGGTCAGCGGGACGGGGGCGCGACGGCCGGGTGCAGCCGGCACGCGACGGCCCGCGCCGGGTCGTCGACGCGCGGCGCGCCGAGCACCGGCACCTGCTCGTCGCACCCGTCGAACGCCTTCGGGCAGCGGGGGTGGAACGCGCAGCCGGACGGCATGGCGCGCAGGTCCGGCGGGGAGCCGGGGATGCCGGTCAGTTCGCGGCGCGGCCCGTGCAGCGCCGGGAACGAGTGCAGCAACCCCTCGGTGTACGGGTGCAGCGGCTCCCGGTACAGCCGGGCGGCGGGCGCCTCCTCGACGATCCGGCCGCCGTACATGATCGCGATCCGGTCGGAGAACTCCACCAGCAGCGACAGGTCGTGCGTGATGAACAGCACCGCGAAGCCGAGGCGTTCGCGCAGCTCGGCGAGCTGGCCGAGGATCTGCCGCTGCATCACCACGTCCAGCGCGGTGGTCGGTTCGTCCATGATGACCACCTGCGGTTCCAGCGCCAGCGCCATGGCGATCATGACGCGTTGCCGCATGCCGCCGGAGAGCTGGTGCGGGTAGCTGTCCAGCCGGTCGGCGGAGATGCCGACCAGGCGCAGCAGATCCTTCGCGCGGGCCAGCCGGCCCGCCGCGGTGCTCTTGGGCTCGTGCGCCCGGATCACGTCGAGCAGCTGGGTGGAGACCTTGTGCACCGGGTTGAGCGAGTTCATCGCGCCCTGGAACACGATCGACGTCTCCGCCCAGCGGAACTCGCGCAGCTTCGCCGGGCTGAGCGTGAGCACGTCGACCGGCGGGCCGTCGGCCGGGTGGTAGATCACCTGGCCGCCGCTGACCACGCCGGGCGGGGGCAGCAGCCGGGTCAGCCCGTAGGCGAGGGTGGACTTGCCGCTGCCGCTCTCCCCGGCCAGCCCGAGCACCTCGCCACGGTGCAGCGTCAGGTCGACGTCGCGGACCGCGCGGACCGCGTCCGCGCCGATGCCGTAGTCGACGCACAGCCCGCGGATCTCCAGCACCTGGTCGCTCATGAGGTCGCGTCCTCTCCGATGGGGTCCGCCGGCCGCTGCATCGGGACCGGTGCCGGGTTCGGCGCGAGGACCGGGGTGAACCCGACGCGCATGGCGACGGTGCGACCGTCGGCGGTACGGATCCGGGTCCGGCCGCCGGTCCGCAGCCGAGGGCTGACGAACTCGTCGATGCCGAAGTTGATCAGCGCCAGCGCGGTGCCGAGCAGCGCGATGGCCAGCCCGGCCGGGACGAACCACCACCAGGCGCCCTGCGCCAGGGCCTGCTGCCCCTGCGCCCAGAACAGGATCGTGCCCCAGTTCCACGACGTCATCGACGAGACGCCGATGAACGCGAGGGTGATCTCCGACATCACCGCGAAGATGACGGTGCCGACGAAGCCGGAGGCGATGATCGCGGTCAGGTTGGGCAGGATCTCGAACCCGATGATCCGCCAGGTCCGCTCGCCGGTGGCGCGCGCGGCCTCGACGTAGTCGCGGCGGCGCAACGACAGCGTCTGGGCGCGCAGCACCCGGGCGCCCCACGCCCACGACGTGAGGCCGATGATGAGCGCCACCAGCGTGTCACTGGCCTGCTCGACCAGGGACGTGACGATGATGATCAGCGGCAGCGCCGGGATCACCAGGAACACGTTCGACACCGCCGACAGGCCCTCGTCGGCCGCACCGCCCAGGTAGCCGGCGGTCACGCCGATCAGGATGGACAGGATGGTGGCGAGCACGCCGGCGATCAGGCCCACCACCATCACGCTGCGCGCGCCGACCAGGATCTGACTAAAGATGTCCTGCCCGAGGTGGGTGGTGCCGAACCAGTGCCGGGCCGAGGGCGCCTGGAGCACGTCGGCGCTGCGGGCGTCCGGGTCGTACGGCGCGATCCACGGTCCGATCACCGCGAGGAGCACGTACACCCCGAGGACGGCCAGGCCGGTCGCGGCCTTGGCGTTGGCGACGAAGCGGAACCGGCGGCGGCGCGCCCGGGCCGACGGCTGCGCCATCGCCCCCTGGCCGGGGATGACCTGCTCGATGCTGGACGGGGAGAGTGTCATCGCTCAGCTCTTTCGGGTCCGCGGGTCGAGGAGCAGGTACGCCACGTCGGCGAGCAGGTTCGCCACCAGCACCGAGATCGTGATGATCAGGAAGATGCCCTGCATCAGCGGATAGTCCTTCGCGCCGACGGCCTGGAAGAGCTGGAACCCCAGACCCGGGTACGAGAAGACGATCTCCACGAGCAGCGTGCCGCCGACGATGAAGCCCAGCGACAGCGCGAACCCGGACACGTTGGGCAGCAGCGCGTTGCGGGCGGCGTAGCTGAGGGCCACCCGGCGCTCGGACAGCCCCTTGGCGTGCGCCACGGTGATGTAGTCCTCGCTGGCGACGGTGACCATCATGTTGCGCATGCTGAGGATCCAGCCGCTCATCGAGGACACCAGGATGGTCGCGGCGGGCAGGATGCTGTGCTGGAGCGCGCTCGGGATGAAGTACGCGTCGAACGCCGGCACCAGACCCGGCTCGTAGCCGCCGGAGGACGGGAAGAAGCTGCCCGGCCCGGCGAACAGCGCGATCGCGACCAGGCCCAGCCAGAAGTACGGGATCGAGGAGAGGAACGTGGTGGCCGGCAGCAGCCCGTCGATCCACGAGCCGCGCCGCCAGCCCGCGCCCACGCCGAGCGCGGTGCCGAGCAGGAAGCTGACGATCGTGGTGACGCCGACCAGTCCGACCGTCCACGGCAGGCTGCTCCCGATCACCTCCGACACCGGGGCGGGGAAGAACGTGAACGACAGCCCCAGGTCGCCGCGCAGGAGCTGCCCCCAGTAGGCGACGTACTGCTCCCACAGCGAGCGGTCGGAGTCCAGCCCGAACAGCACCCGCAGCGACGCGACCGCGTCGGCGCTGATCCGGCCCTGGTTGCGGGAGATCAACGACTGCACCGGGTCGCCCGGCACCATCCGCGGGATGAAGAAGTTGAGCGTGATCGCCGCCCAGGCGGTGAACAGGTAGAAGGCCACCCGTTGCAGCAGGAACCTCACCGGACCGCCTCCGTTCCGGCCTGCTCGGCGACGGCCTTCTCCGCGGCGACGGTGTCCGCGTCGTACAGCCAGCACGCCGCCCAGTGGCCGGGCGCGTCGTCCACCGGGATCGGCGGCGGCAGGTCGGTGGCACAGCGCGGCATCGCCGCCGGGCAGCGCGGGTGGAACCGGCAGCCGGCCGGCGGGCGGATCAGGCTGGGCGGCTCGCCGTGGCCCCGCTCGCCCTCCGCCGCGCCGTCGCCGCCCGCGCCGGTGATCCGCTCCGGGTCCGGCGCCGAGTCGATCAGCAACCGGGTGTACGGGTGGGCCGGGCGCTGGGTGACGGTCTCGCTGTCGCCGCCCTCGACCATCCGCCCGGCGTACATGACGATCGTCTCGTCGGCGAAGTAGCGGGCCGAGGCGATGTCGTGGGTGATGTAGAGGATCGCCAGGTCGAGCCGGTCCTTGAGGTCCTGGAGCAGGTTGAGCACGCCGAGGCGGATCGACACGTCGAGCATGGACACCGGCTCGTCGGCGAGCAGCACCTCGGGGTCGGCGCCGAGCGCCCGCGCGATCGCCACCCGCTGGCGCTGCCCGCCGGACAGCTCGTGCGGGAACGCGTCGAGGTAGCGCTCCGGCGGGGTGAGCGCGACCCGGGTCAACAGGTCGGCGAGCGCCTTGTCCAGCCCGTCCGGCCCGGCCCCGGCGTTGCCGTGGATGCGCAGCGACCGGGTCAGGTGGTAGCGGACCGTGTGCACCGGGTTCAGCGAGGCGAACGGGTCCTGGAGGATCAGCTGCACCCGGCGCACGTACGCGCGGAACCGGCGCCCGCCGCGGACCCGGGTCGAGCGGCCGTGCAGCCGGATGTCGCCGCCGGTGCGCGGGTAGAGCTGGGCCAGCAGCCGGGCCACCGTGGATTTGCCCGAGCCGGACTCGCCGACGAGCGCTGTCACCCGGCCGCGGCGCAACGCGATCGATACGTCGTCGACGGCGTGCACCACCGCCGGGGTGCGGGAGAGGAGGTCACGCAGCCGCCGGCGGACGGGGAAGTGCTTGGTCAGGCCGACGGCCTCCAGCACCACCTCGTCGGCCGGCGCCGGTGCGCTCTCGGTCAACGTCATGCCGAATTCCTGTCTGGGGTTGCCGAAGCGAGGGGCGGGCGCCGCCGGCCCGGCCGGGCGATCGTGGCCGGGCCGGCGGCGCCGGGTCAGCCGTTGGCCGGCTTGAGGTGCAGCACCACGTCCACCGCGTTGGGCTGGGTGGGCTGGAGCGCGCCGTACGGGTTCGAGTCGTCCGGCCAGCCGGTCCAGTTCTTCGTGCTGTACGCGCCGCCGATGTTGTCCGCGCCCACCGGGATCATCGGCATCTGCTCGACGAAGATCTTCTGCAGGGTGGCCAGCGCGGTGGTGCGGGTGGCGTCGTCGGTGGCGTTGGCGTACGACACCAGCGCGTCGGTCGCCTCCTTGCTCTGGAACCGGCCGAAGTTGCCGGCGGGCGAGGCGGTGCCGACCGGCTTGAGCACCCGGCCGTCCATGACGGTCCGGTAGATGTCGTACGGCGTGGCGCCGCTCTCGGTCCACCGGAACGTGGCCTCGAAGTTGCCCTGCTCGACGTTGCGGAACCAGGCGTCCTGGTTGGCCTTGTCGACTGTGGCCGCGATGCCGATCTTCGCCAGGTTGCCCTTCACGATCTCCAGGCTGGTCTGGTAGTCGGACCAGCCGGCCGGGTCGGTGAGCCGGATCGTGACCGGCTTGCCGCTGCGGTCCTTCAACGTGTTGCCGTCGAGCTTGTAGCCGGCGCCGGTGAGCAGCGCCTTGGCGCCCTCGACGTCGACCTTGTGCTCCTGGCCCTTGTACTCGGGCGCGATGAACGAGTCACCGGCCGGGCTGGGCAGGCCGGTCACGCTCTTGACCTCGGGGTGGAAGTAGCCGGCCTCCGCGGTGGTGAAGATGTCCGCCCGGTCGACGACCATGTTCATGGCCTTGCGCAGCGTCGGGTCGTCGAACGGCTTCTTCGTGGTGTTCAGGTAGAGGCCGTGGATGCCCAGCACCGGCGGCGCCCACATCTTGTGGTTCTTCTGGTCCTTGGCCACGAACACCGTCTGGTAGTTCGGGATGAAGACGAAGCTCCACTCCGACTCGCCGTTCGCCAGCGCGGTGGTCTGCGCGCTGTTGTCGGTGTACGAGGTGTACCGCAACTCCTTGACCTTCGGCGCGTCCTGCCAGTAGCCGCTGTCGCGTACCGCGAGCGTCATGCTCGCCGGGGTGAACGACTTCAGCGTGTACGGGCCGCTGCCGACCGGCTGCTTAACCGGGTCGCTCGCCGGGTCGGCGATCTTCTCCCACAGGTGCTTGGGCACGATCGGCACCCGCCACAGCACCTTCTGCTGGTTGACGAACTGCGGGCTGGCCATCGAGATGGTGACCTCGTTGCCGCTCGCGGTCGCGTCGGTGTACGGCACGCCCTGATCGTTGAGGGCCGGGAACTTCTTCACCAGGTTGTAGGTGAACGCGACGTCCTCGGCGGTGACCTTCTGCCCGTCGGACCAGGTGGCGTTGTCCCGGATGGTCACCTTGACCGTCTTGTAGTCCGACGACCACTCGGCCTTGGTGGCCAGCCACGGCTTGAACGGCTCGGCCGGCTTGACCGGGTTCCACATCATCAGCGGCTCGTAGATCTGCCACCGGTAGCCGAGCGACGCGGCGGCCGAGGTGGTGAGGAACGGGTTGTTGTTCTCCGCCTGCGGGCCGTTGGGCATGCCGACGTTCAGCACAGTCGCGGCCTGGCCGCTCTTCTTGTTCGCGTTCGGGCTGTCGCCGCAGGCGGCGGCGCCGGTGACCATCGCGCCGGCCAGCGCGAGGGCGAGGAGTTGCCGTCTTCTCATGGAGGTCTCCCTCGGTGGTCCCGCGATCCTCGGGCGGGATGTGGTGGATGGAGGGTGTGCGGTGGTGCCACCGGCGGGCGGGCCCGCCGGCGTGGTCGCCGGGTGCGGCGGGGTGGGTCAGGTGACGCGTGTCGAGTCGCGGGCGGTGAAGCCGGTCGGGATGACGGTCGGGGTGTCCGGCAGCGGGGTGCCGGTGAGGTGGCCGATGAGCAGGCGGGCGGCGGCCGTACCCATCTCCCGCAGTGGCTGGCGCACGGAGCTCAGCGGCGGGTGGGTGTGCCCGGCCAGCGGCAGGTCGTCGAAGCCGACCACCGCCACGTCCTGCGGGACGCGCCGCCCGGCGTCGCGCAGCGCCTGCAACGCCCCGGCGGCCGACAGGTCGTTGTGGGCGAAGACGGCGTCGAACGGCACGCCGTCGGCGAGCAGCCGCCGCACCGCCGAGCGCCCGCACTCGAAGGTGAAGTCGCCCTCCACCACCCGGTCCGGCTCGATCGGTACGCCCGCGTCGGTGTAGGCGCCGGCGAACCCGGCGAGCCGCTCCCGGGTGCAGCCGAACTGCCGCAGGCCGGTGACGACGAGTGGCCGCCGCCGGCCGAGCGCCAGCAGGTGCGCGGCGGCGGCCCGCGCGCCCGCCTCGTTGGTGGTCCGCACCGACGGGAAGCCGGGCTGGTGGCCCCGGTCGTCGATGAGGATGACCGGCAGGCCACGCCGGTGCAGCTCGGTGATGTAGTCGAGCGTCCCCTCCGGTTCGACCACGAGCAGGCCGTCGAACGACTTGGCCGACACCTGGGAGGCGAACCGGCGCATCGACTCGTCGCCGTGGGTGCAGGTGAACAGCAGCATGCCGTAGCCGGCGGCCTCGACCACGTCGGCCGCGCCCTGGAGGACCTCGCCCATCCAGGGCCAGGTCAGCGCGGGGACCAGCATCCCGACCACCCGGGTACGCCCACGGGCCAGCCCGACCGCGCGGGCGCTCGGCACGTACCCGAGGTCGCTGATCACGGCCCGGACCCGGTCGGCGGTGCGCACGTGCACCTCGCCCTTGCCGTTGAGCACCCGGGAGACCGTCGTCTTGCTCACCCCGGCGCGGGTGGCGACGTCGGCGATGGTGATCGGCACGTGACGCTCCCGGGTCGCAGGGATGAGCGGAGTGTTTCGGAACCGGTTGCGGAAGCGGTTCCGTGGCAGTCAACCCAAGTGGCGCGGCTCACGTCAATCACAGACGGATAACGATGCATTGCTAAGTTCGAGCTTTGAAAAAAGTGCCCGTGCAGGGGGTCTGCCGATCAGGGCGTTGAGCAGGGTCGATGCCGTCCGGCCGGACCGTCCTCCATCCGAAGTGGAGGTTCAGGGACGCGCGTACACGTCGCCGGAGTTGGCTTCGTCCGGCAGCGCGCCCAGGTATGCGGCCACCTCGGCGGCCGGGCGCCAGCTGGGCAGCGCGAACTCCATCTCGTCACCGATCGCCACCGTGAACCGGGTGAAGCCGAGCGCGGTGAGCCGGTCCAGGCAGCGCGCCGCCGCCACCCGGGCGATGGTGGTGAACTCGAACGACAACGCCGGGACCGGCCGGCTCAGCCCGGCCAGCACGGCGTCCTCGAAGCCCTCCACGTCGATCTTCACGAACGCCGGTACGCCGTACGCGGCCACGAGCGCGTCCAGTGTGGTGCCCGGCACCTCGATCTGCGCGTCCCAGGTCTCACCCGCCCAGCCGGGCGCGCCGTCGGCGGCGCGGACGAACCCGGGGGAGGCGGTGGAGACCGTCGGGTTGGCCGAGTTGACGTGCAGTCGCACCGGGCCGCCCGCACGCCCGCAGGCCGCCTCCACCACTGTCACCGCAGCGTCGCCCGCGTACATCTCGCGCAGCGCCCGGGCGCACAGCGGCTGCGGCTCGACCGCCACCACTGTCGCGCCGAGCCGGCGGAAGCTGCCCAGCCGGTCGCCCACGTGCGCGCCGACGTCGAAGACCAGGTCACCGGCGCGGACCAGCGGGGCGTAGAACGCGTCGAGGGCGGCGTCGCGAGCCGGGTCGCCGTGGTAGAACTCCAGCGATCGGCGCAGACCGGACATCGCCGGGTCCGCCTTGAGCGTCTCGATCACCCCGTCCCGCACACCCCCGACGCTAGCCGCCGCGCCTTGATGGCGAGCCGCATTCGCGTCCGTGAGGCAACCACCCCATCCTCCTAGGATGCAGTAGAGGTGGTGCGCCCGGATCGGCCCGGCAGATCTTGGTAGAAAACGGCCCTTATAGGGGCCACTTCCTACCAAGATCTGCCGCGGTCCCGGTGACCGGAACGCGGATCCCGCCAGTCAAGACGTGCGCTCGTTGACCGAGGCGCCCCACCATGGGTGGAACCTCATGGGTGTCAAACACGGGCGGAGACACCCATGAGGTTCCACCCGCTCACGCGTGGCGGGGGAAAGGGCTGGGCGCGGCGAGGGCTGACGGTCGGGCCCGTCGGTGTGGTTACGGCGTTTCGACGACCTCCTGGCCGAGCGGCCACAGCGCCGCCGGGACCAGCTTGAAGTTGGCCACCCCGAACGGGATGCCGATGATCGTCACGCAGAGCGCGATCCCGGCGAGGATGTGCGAGAGGGCCAGCCACCAACCGGCCAGCACCAGCCAGAGCACGTTCGCCAGTCCGGAGGGGAGCCCGGCGCCGGGCTTCGACACGAGGGTGCGGCCGAACGGCCACAGCGAGTACGAGGCGAGCCGCAGTGAGGCGACGCCGAAGGGGATGGTGACGACGAGGACGAAGCAGATCAGGGCGGCGATGCCGTAGCCGAGGGCCAGGACGAAGCCGCCACCGAAGACGAGCCATAACAGGTTCAGCAGAAAGCGGATCACCACTCCATGATCCCTCGCGTCCGCAAGCGCGGGGCGGCCTGGGAATACCGGTGTGGATGCCGGGTAGAGGAGGGCGTGACCGAGCCCGAGCCGTCGTGCCTGTGGCGTTCGGGCGGGCGGGCGCTGCCGTGACCCCGGTGGCTCCGGCGGCGCGCCGCGAGTTCCGGGAGGCGTACGAGCGGCTGCGCCGGTACTTCATCGTGGCCCTCCAGGCGGGTCTGGCCGCCGGTCTGGCCTGGTACGTGGCCAGCACGCTGCTCAAGAACCCGCAGCCGCTGTTCGCGCCGGCGGCAGCGGTGGGCACCATCGCCGCGGCGATCGGCAACCGGATCCGGCGCACCGCCGAGCTGCTCGGCGGCGTGATCCTCGGTGTGCTGGTCGGCGACCTCATCATCAAGGTGATCGGGGCCGGACCGGTGCAGACCGGCCTGGTGGTCGCGTTCGCAATCTCGCTGGCGGTGGTGATCCGGGGCAGCGGCGCCGTGATGGTGCAGGCCGGCAGCACCGCGGTCCTGCTGGGCACGGTGGAGCCCAACGCGCCGGACCTGGCCGTGCCGCGGACGGCGAACGCGCTGGTGGGCGGCGGGGTGGCGGTGGTGGTGGCGTTGCTGTTGCTGCCGCTGAATCCGGTCCGGGTGGTGCACCGCGCGGCCGGGCCCACGCTGGACCTGTTCGCCAAGGAGCTGACGGCGACGGCGAAGGCGCTCGCCGCCCGGGACGCCGGGGAGGCCGAGGCGGCGCTGGGCCGGCTGGAGGCGGCCGAGGCCGAGCGGAAGCAGACCACCGAGATCGTCGCGGCGGCCCGGGAGGTGACGGCGTTGTCGCCGTGGCGGTGGCGGCGCCGGGCCCAGTTGCGCCGCTACGAGAACGCCGCCGCCCACCTGGAGCTGGCGTACACGAACAGCCGCAACATGGTCCGCCGGGTGGTGGCGTTGCTGGAGGCCGGGGAGCCGGTTCCGCCGGCCCTGCCGGCCGCGGTCGAGGCGTTCGGGCAGTCGCTGCGGCTGCTGCACCGTGACTTCCTGGCCGGGCGGCCGCCGGACATCGCCCGTACCCGGGCGCGGGACGCCGCGCGGGAGGCCGGCCGGGCGCGTGCCGCCGGTCTCGGTTTCTCCGGCACGATCGTGGCCTCGCAGCTGTTCATCGTGGTCGGCGAGTTGCTGCGGGCGTCCGGCATGACCAAGATCGAAGCGGACCGGATGGCCGGCGTCTGCGAGCATCGACCGGACTCCCGCCCGGACCCAAACGACCGTTAAGCTTCGGCTGTGGGAATCGAGGAACTGTACCCCGCCGGGCGACTGACCGCGGCCCAGCGCGCCACCGCCGCGGCGGGCCTGGACGCGCTGCTGCTCACCCCGGGTTCCGACCTGCGCTACCTGACCGGCTACGACGCCCGCGAGGGGGAGCGGCTGACCTGCCTGGTCCTGCCCGCCGAGGGCGAGCCGACGCTGGTCGTGCCGGTGCTGGAACGGCCGGACGCCGAGGCCGCGCCCGGCGCCGGGTACCGGATCGTCGACCACGCCGACGGCACCGACCCGTGGCCGCTGGTGCGCGCGGCGCTACCCGGCCCGGTCCGCGCCGTCGGTCTGGCCGACCGGATGTGGGCACAGCAGGTCCTCGCGCTGCGCGACGCGCTGCCCGGCGCTGCCCAGCGGCTCGCCTCCGACGTGCTGCGGGAGATGCGGATCCGCAAGTCGCCGGCCGAGGTGGCCGCGCTGGCCGAGGCGGGCGCCGCGATCGACGCGGTGCACCTGCGGATGGGGGAGTGGCTGCGCCCTGGCCGCACCGAGCGGGAGGTCGCCGCCGACCTCGCCGCCGCGATCCGGGCCGCCGGGCACGCCGCTGTCGACTTCGTCATCGTGGCCGCCGGCCCGAACGGCGCGAGCCCGCACCACGGCACCTCGGACCGCCCGATCGGCGTGGGCGAGCCGGTGGTGGTCGACATCGGCGGCACCATGCCGTCGGGCTACCGCTCCGACTGCACCCGCACGTACGTCGCCGGCGGCCCCGCCCCGGCCGAGTTCGTGGACTACTACGCGGTGCTGCGGGAGGCGCAGCGCGCCGCGGTGGCCGCCGTCGCGCCGGGCGTGACCGCCGAGGCCCTCGACGCGGTCGCCCGCGACGTGATCGGCGCCGCCGGTTTCGGCGACGCCTTCCTGCACCGCACCGGCCACGGCATCGGCCTCGACGGCCACGAGGAGCCGTACGTGGTGACGGGCAACCCCCGGCCGCTTCAGGCCGGCATGGCTTTCTCGGTCGAACCCGGGATCTATCTCGCCGGGCGGCACGGAGCCCGGATCGAGGACATCGTCGTCTGCACGACGGACGGCGGGCAACGGCTCAACACCACCCCCACGGAGCTCATCGCGCTATGAACGTCGACCGGATCCTGCCCACCGACGAGGCCCACGACCTGCTGGACCTCGCCACCGAACTCGCCGACCGGGAACTGGCCCCCAAGGCCGCCGGTTTCGAGGAGCGCGCCGAGTTCCCCCGGGAGGTGCTGCGCACCCTGGGCCGGGCCGGCCTGCTCGGCCTGCCGTACGCGGAGGAGCACGGCGGCGCCGCCCAGCCGTACGAGGTGTACCTCCAGGTGCTGGAGATCCTCGCCAGCCGGTGGCTGGCGGTGGCCGAGGCGGTCAGCGTGCACACGCTGTCCTGCTACCCGCTGGCCCAGTTCGGCACCGACGAGCAGCGCAAACTACTGCCGGACATGATCGGCGGGGAGCTGCTCGGTGCGTACTGTCTATCCGAGCCGCAGGGTGGCTCGGACGCGGCGGCCCTGACCACGCGGGCGGTGCGCGACGGCGACGCGTACGTGGTGACCGGCACCAAGGCGTGGATCACGCACGCCCGGGTGGCCGACTTCTACAACATCTTCTGCCGCACCGGCGGCCCCGGCCCGAAGGGCATTTCCTGCCTGCTGGCCGACCGGTCCACGCCGGGCATCCACCCGCAGGCCGCCGAGCGCACCATGGGGCTGCACGCCTCCCCGATCGCGCAGATCGCCTTCGACGACGCCCGGGTGCCGGCGGAGCGGCTGGTCGGCGGCGAGGGCGCCGGGTTCGCCATCGCGATGTCCGCGCTGGACTCCGGCCGCCTGGGCATCGCCGCGTGCGCTGTGGGCCTGGCCCAGGGCGCGCTGGACTACGCGGTCGGCTACGCCCGGGAGCGCCGCCAGTTCGGCCGGGCGATCATCGACTTCCAGGGGCTCGGGTTCAACCTGGCCGACGCCGCCACCCAGATCTCGGCCGCGCGGGCGCTCACGCTCGCCGCCGCGCGGCTGCGTGACGCCGGACGCCCGTACTCGATCGAGGCGGCCAAGGCGAAGCTGTTCGCCACGGACGTGGCGATGCGGGTGACCACCGACGCGGTGCAGGTGCTCGGCGGCGCCGGGTACGTCGCCGACCATCCGGTCGAGCGGTACATGCGTGAGGCCAAGGTGCTCCAGATCGTCGAGGGCACCAACCAGATCCAGCGACTGGTCATCTCCCGCGCGCTGGCGAAGGGCTAGCCTGTCGCGGTGACCTTCCCCCGGATCACCGTGGACCCCGACGTCATGGGGGGTGCGCCCTGCGTACGGCAGTCGCGCATCCCCGTGGCCACCCTGCTGGCCATGATGGCCGAGGGCATGTCCGTCACGGACATCCTCACCGACCTGCCGTTCCTGGACGAGGAGGACATGGCGGAGGTGCTGAACTTCGCCGCGGACGCGGTGCGCGACCGGACGGCCCGCTGAGCGTCACCGCGGCGGGCCGGGTGCGGCGTGGGAGCGCTTTTCCGGCTACTGTGCAGCGCGTGGAGGAGATCGACCGTGCCATCGTCGCCGCGCTGACCGGGGACGGTCGGCTGTCGTACACGGATCTGGCCGAGCGGGTGGGCCTGTCGGTGTCGGCCGTGCACCAGCGGGTCCGCCGGCTGGAGCAGCGCGGTGTGATCAAGGGGTACGTCGCCCGTGTGTCGTTCGAGGCGTTGGACCTGCCGCTGACCGCGTTCGTGGCGATCCGGCCGTTCGACCCGTCGCAGCCGGACGACGCGCCGGAGCGGCTGGCGCACCTGCCCGAGATCGACTCGTGCTACTCGGTGGCGGGGGAGGACTTCTATCTCCTGCTGGTGCGGGTGGCCGGTCCGGCCGATCTGGAGCGGGTGCTCCAGGAGATCCGCACGGCCGCGAACGTCACCACGCGCACGACGGTGGTGCTGTCGACGCCGTACGAGAACCGGCCGCCGAAGATCAGTGGCGAGCTGACCGGTCGGGGGCGTCCCCGTCCGTCGGCGGAGCCGGCAGGTTCCACCGCCTGATCACCCGCCGGCCGTGCTCGTGACCGAGCACGCTGAGCGTGGCGGTGTCCAGCCGCAGCAACGCGCCGGCCGAGGGCGGCAGCCCGATCCAGCGGGCCCCGAGCACGCGCAGGCTGTGCCCGTGCCCGACGAGCGCGACGTCGCCTTCCTCGAGCAGCGGGGCGACCCGGTCCAGGACACGGTCCAGGCGTGCGCCGACCTGCTCCGGGGACTCGCCGCCGGGACCGCCGTCGGTCCAGATCGTCCAGCCGGGCCGTTCGGCCTGGATGTCCGCGGTGGTGCGGCCCTCGTACTCGCCGTAGTGCCACTCGGCCAGGTCGGGCTCGATCGCGTCCACGGTGAGCCCGGCCAGGGCGGCGGTGCGGGTGGCGCGCTGCCGGGGGCTGGACAGGACCCGCGCGAAACGCCGGCCGGCGAGCAGCGGAGCCAGCGCGCCTGCCTGCCGCTCGCCGTCGGCTGTCAGCTCCAGGTCGGTGTACGAGGTGTGCCGGTGGGCGGCGCTCCACGTTGTCTCGCCGTGCCGGATCAGCAGGATCTCGTTCACCGGCCCAGTCAACCATGGTCGGGCGGCGTCGGCCGGGCGTCGAACCTTCAACCTATTGTCCTAGGACGCACTACGCGATGTGCGCCGGTCAACGGCGTTTCACACGACAGTCACCGGGGACGCGACAAGGGCAAGGCGTAGCCGGACGAGGGAGGGCGACATGAGCTTCACCGACAAGGCGAAGAACAAGGCCCAGGAGATGAGCGGCATGGCCAAGGAGCGCATCGGCGACGTGACCGACAACGAACGGTTGCGGGCCGAGGGCGCCTCCGAGCAGAGCACGGCGCGCGCCCGGCAGGCCGGGGAGCACGCCAAGCAGGCGGGCCGCGACGTCAAGGACGCCTTCAACAAGTGAGTACGCGAACGGCGGGCCACCTCATCGCAGAGGTGGCCCGCCGTCGTGGCGCTGGGGCCGGGATCAGTCGTCGCGGTGCGCGAGCCACCAGGCCTGGCCGGCCTCGGGCAGCATATCGATCGGGTCGTAGTAGGCGTAGCGCTTGTTCAGCGCCTCCAGGTCGGCCGATTCGATCGAGGTGCGGTAGTTCTTCGTCCAGTAGGAGATGCCGCGCTCACGGTCGTAGTCGGTGAGCATGTGCACCCAGCGCTTGCCGACGAACGGCACGTCGCAGACGATCCGCGGGGTGGCGTAGCCGGGCAGGTAGCCCATGATGTCGTGCTGGAGCTGCTGGGCGTGCCAGACGGGGACGCGCCAGTGCTCGGCGTTGGGGATCATGTCGCACATGTAGAAGTAGTACGGCAGGATGCCCGCCTCGCCCTGGAGCGCGAAGCAGAGGTCGAGCAGGTCGGCGCTGGTGGCGTTGACGCCGCGCATGAGCACGCCCTGGTTGCGGACGTCGCGTACGCCGACGTCGAGCGCGGTCTGGGCGGCCTTGGCGACGAGCGGGGTCAGCGACTGGGCGTGGTTGACGTGGGTGTGGATGGCCAGGTTGACGCCGCGGCGGGCGGCGGTGCGGGCGACCCGTTCGAGGCCCTCGACCACGTCGGGCTGGAGCCAGTGCTGGGGCAGGCCCATGAGCGCCTTGGTGGCGAGCCGGATGTCGCGGATCGTCTCGATCTCCAGCAGCCGCATCAGGTACGACTCGAGGTTGCGCCACGGCACGTTGGCGACGTCGCCACCGGAGACCACCACGTCGCGTACGCCGGGGTGGGCCTTGAGGTAGGTGATGTGGGCGTCGTAGCGGTCGACGGGCTTGAGGGTGAGCTTGAGCTTGTCGACGGCGGGGGTGGAGTTGCCGACGAGGTCCATGCGGGTGCAGTGGCCGCAGTACTGCGGGCAGGTGGAGAGCAGCTCGGCGAGGACCTTGGTGGGGTAGCGGTGGGTGAGGCCCTCGGCGACCCACATGTCGTGTTCGTGGAGGCTGTCGCGGCTGGCGTACGGGTGTGAGGGCCAGTCGGTGCGCCGGTCGGAGGCGACCGGGATCATGTAGCGGCGGATCGGGTCGGCGAGCAGCGCCTCGGTGCTCATCGGCTGATGCGGCACCATGGTGTTGAGCATCTGCGGCGGCACCAGCATGGACATGGTGGCCAGGGCCTTCTGGTCGGCCTCCAGGTCGGCGTAGAAGGTCTCGTCGACGGTGTCGCCGAGGACGGCGCGGAGCTGCTTGATGTTCTTGACGCAGTTGACCCGCTGCCACTGGGCGCTCTCCCACTGGTCGCGGGTGATGTGGCGCCAGCCGGGGAAGCGGGTCCAGTCGGGTTCGACGAGGGGCGCGCGGCGGTATTCGTAGGGCTGTCCGGCGGCCGGGACGGTGGCCGGCGCGTGGCGGGGCGTCGGGATGGTCTCCACCGGTTGGGTCTGGGTCACGGCCCCTCCTCGTCACTGTGCGGGTTGATCAACGGTTGCGAAGGCTACTGGAAAATCTGCGGTGAAGAAATTAGTCTGCCGTAAGTTTTCCCGCGACGCGACCCCTGGCCGGGGGTTCGGGCGGCTGGACATAGGGGGTCGGCGTGACGTCACCGGTGGGCCTGCACCGAGTCGTGGAGCCGGCGGGGGTGCTCCCGCAGGCGGCCTGGCGGCTGGACCCGGACCCGCGGATCGCGGCGAACGAGGTGCGGATCCGGGTCGAGCGGCTGAACCTGGACGCGGCGAGTTTCCGGCAGCTGGCGGAGAAGCACGGCGGCGACGGGGACAAGGTCCGCGCCGAGGTGCTGGAGATCGTGTCGACCCGGGGGAAGATGCAGAACCCGGTGACCGGTTCGGGCGGCATGCTGATCGGCACGGTCGAGGAGGCGGGCCGCCGGTCGCCGCTGGGGCTGAAGGCTGGTGACCGGGTGGCGACGCTCGTGTCGCTGACGCTGACGCCGCTGACGATCACCGACGGGCTGGCCCGCTGGGACGGGCGCAGCGAGCAGGTGCCGTGCGACGGGCACGCGATCCTGTTCGCCCGGTCGATCGCGGCGGTGCTGCCGCCGGACCTGCACCCCGAGTTGTCGCTCGCGGTGCTGGACGTGTGCGGGGCGCCGGCGTTGACGGCGCGGGTGGTGGCCGAGCAGGTGGCGCGGCGGTCCCGCGAGGGTGATCCGCGTCCGGTGGCGGTGGCGGTGATCGGCGGGGCCGGCAAGAGTGGGTCGTTGTCGCTCGCGGCGGCGCGGCGGGCCGGCGCCGCCCGTACCGTCGGGGTGGTTCCGGTGGCCTCGGAGCGGGACGCGTTGACGGCGGCCGGGCTGGCCGACGTGGTGGCGCTCGCGGACGCGCGGGATCCGGTGGGGCTGTCGACGGCGGTGACGACGGCGCTGGGTGTGCCGGCGGACGTGACTGTGGTGTGCGTGGACGTGCCGGGGTGTGAGCACGGCGCGGTGCTGGCCACGGCGGACGGCGGTACGGTGATCTTCTTCTCGATGGCGACGAGCTTCGCGGCGGCGGCGCTGGGCGCGGAGGGCCTGGCGGCGGACGTGACGATGCTGGTGGGCAACGGGTACGTGCCGGGGCACGCGGCGCTGGCGCTGGACCTGTTGCGTGCCGAGCCGGGGGTGCGCGGTCTGTTCGAGGCCCGTCTGGCGGCAGACTGAGACCATGACGAACCCCTCGACGCTGTATCGCGGCGGAGTGCTGCACTGTCCGGCCGACCCGAGCGCGACCGCGCTGCTGGTGCGCGACGGGCGGATCGCCTGGCTGGGCACGGGCGCGGACGCGCCGCGGGCGGACCGGGTGGTGGAGCTGGGCGGTGCGCTGGTGACGCCGGCGTTCGTGGACGCGCACGTGCACGCGACGGATACCGGGTTGGCGTTGTCGGGGCTGGATCTGTCGGCGGTGCGGTCGGCGGGTGAGCTGCTGGAGGCGGTGTCGGCGTTCGCGGCGGGTCTGCCGGGTGACGCGGTGGTGCTGGGGCACGGCTGGGACGAGTCGGCCTGGGCGGATCCGGCGTTGCCGGACGCGGCGGCGCTGGATCGGGCGGCCGGCTGGGCGGATCCGGCGTTGCCGGACGCGGCGGCGCTGGATCGGGCGGCCGGTGGGCGGCGGGTGTATCTGTCGCAGGCGTCGATCCATTCGGCGCTGGTGTCGGCGGCGTTGCTGGGGGCGTGCCCGGAGGTGGTGTCGGCGGCCGGGTACGAGGCGTCGGGGTGGCTGCGGCGCGACGCGCATCACGTGGTGCGGGCGGCGGCGTTCAGCTCGGTGACGCGGGCGCAGCGGGTGGCGGCGCAGCGGCGGGCCCTGGAACACGCGGCGTCGCTGGGTGTCGCGGCGGTGCACGAGTGCGGTGGTCCGGACATCTCCGACGAGGAGGACTTCACCGGGCTGCTGGCGATCTCGGGGGCCGGGGTGCCGGAGGTGTACGGGTACTGGGGTGAGCTGCTGGGTGCGGCGAAGGCCCGGGAGCTGGGCGCGGTGGGCGCGGGTGGTGACCTGTTCGCGGACGGGGCGCTGGGGTCGCGGACGGCGCACGTGTCGGCGGCGTACCTGGACGGTGAGGCGGGGGCGTGCGGGCACGGGTACGTGTCGGCGGAGCAGGTGCGTGATCATCTGCTGGACTGCGCGGCGCACGGGTTGCAGGGCGGGTTCCACGCGATCGGGGACGCGGCGATCGGGACGGTGCTTGCGGGGTTCGCGCTGGCGGCGCGGACGGTGGGCACGGACCGGTTGCGGGCGGCCCGGCACCGGGTGGAGCACGCGGAGATCATGAGCAAGGCGCTGATCGCCGGGTTCGTGGAGTACGGGATCGTGGCGTCGATGCAGCCGGCGTTCGACAGGTTGTGGGGCGGCGCGGGCCGGATGTACGAGTCGCGGCTGGGGTTGGCGCGGTCGTTGGAGTCGAATCCGATGGGTGCGATGCACGGGGTCGGTGTGGCGTTGGCGTTCGGGTCGGATTCGCCGGTGACGCCGCTGGATCCGTGGGGGTCGGTGCGGGCGGCGGCGGCGCATCACAACCCGGCGCAGCGGATGAGTGTGCGGGCGGCGTTCGCGGCGCACACGCGTGGCGGGTGGCGGGCGGTGCACCTGGACAACGAGGGTGTGCTGGCGTTGGGGGCGCCGGCGACGTTCGCGGTGTGGGACACCCCGGCGGGCGTGGAGCGGGGGCTGCCGGTGGTGCTGGCCGAGGATCCGGAGTTGCGGGGCGCGGACGATCCGACGCCGCTGCCGGTGTGCCGGGCCACCGTGTTGCGCGGTGACGTGATCTATGAGGAAGGGTCTTCGTGACAGGGAAGCTTGGGCTGGATCCGGCGCTGGTGGCGCGGGCGCGGGAGTTGGCGCGCCGGGCCGGGCAGCCGGTGGTGGATCTGGCGCGCAGCCACACCACGGTGTCGGTGGAGCGGGCGGTGCTGCGGCTGGCCGGGGTGACCGGCGCGGACCCGGACGGCATTCCGTGGGTGAACCGGCTCGTGGACGCGGTGGTCGCGGACGTGGGGCTGGGGCACGGGGTGGCGGCGCCGGTGTTCGACGCGCTGGTCCGTGAGGACATCGCGGATGTGACGTTGCTGGCGCAGAAGGCGGCGGCCGGGTCGGTGCGGTTCGGGCAGCCGTCGGGGAAGGCGGCGACGGCTGCGCGGCGGGCGTCGCGTAAGGCGGTGGCGGCGGGGGTCCGGGCGATCGACAGGCGGCGCGCGGAGCGGGACCGGCTGGTGAAGCGGTTCGGCGATCCGGAGCGGCGGCCGTGGATCTATCTGATCGTGGCGACGGGTGACATCTACGAGGACATCCCGCAGGCGCAGGCGGCGGCGCGGGCCGGCGCGGACGTGATCGCGGTGATCCGGTCGACGGGGCAGTCGCTGCTGGACTACGTGCCGGAGGGTGCGACCCGGGAGGGGTTCGCGGGCACGTACGCGACGCAGGAGAACTTCCGGTTGATGCGGGCGGCGCTGGACGAGACGTCGCGGGAGCTGGGCCGGTACGTGCGGTTGACGAACTACGCGTCGGGTCTGTGCATGCCGGAGATGGCGACGCTGGCCGGCCTGGAGCGTCTGGACATGATGCTCAACGACTCGATGTACGGGATCCTGTTCCGTGACATCAACCCGATCCGCACGTTCGTGGACCAGCGGTTCTCGCGGCAGGTGCACGCGCGGGCGGGGATCATCATCAACACCGGTGAGGACAACTACCTGACCACCGCGGACGCGGTGGACGAGGCGCACACGGTGACGGTGTCGCAGCTGCTCAACGAGTTCTTCGCGCACGAGGCGGGGCTGGCGGACTGGCAGCTGGGGCTGGGGCACGCGTTCGAGATCAACCCGGATGTGCCGGAGTCGTTGCGGTTGGAGCTGGCGCACGCGTTGCTGGCGCGGGAGTTGTTCCCGGACGCGCCGTTGAAGTGGATGCCGCCGACGAAGCACATGACCGGTGACGTGTTCCGGGGCAACCTGCTGGACGGGTTCTTCAACCTGGTGGGCACGATGACCGGGCAGGGGATCCTGCTGGTCGGGATGATGACCGAGGCGGTGGTGACGCCGTGGCTGTCGGACCGGGACGTCGCCCTGCAGAACGTGCGGTACGTGCTGGGCGCGGCGGGCGGGTTGCACGAGGACTTCGTGCCGGCGCCGGGCGGGTTCATCCAGCAGCGGGCGCACCGGGTGCTGGGTGAGGCGGTGGACCTGCTGGAGCGCATCGGTGACCAGTCGTTGCTGACGGCGATCGCCGAGGGCACGTTCGGGATCATGAAGCGGCCGGCGGACCGGGGCAAGGGCCTTTCCGGGGTGGCGCGGCACGAGGCGGACTACTACAACCCGGCCACCGAGATCCTGGAGCAGCCCCTGTGAGCGAGAAGACGATCGTGCGGCCGTACGGGGACACCACCGGTGACGGCATGGTGCAGGTGTCGTTCACGTTGCCGGTTCCGCACGACAAGCGGGCCGAGGGCGCGGCGGTGCAGCTCGCGAACAAGATGGGCATGGATCCGGCGATGCTGGTGCACGCCAAGCCCATCGGCGACGGGTTCACGTTCTTCGTGGTGTACGGGCGGGTGAACCACCTGGTGGACCTGGCGAAGGTGCAGGTGGTGGAGCGTGACTATCCGCTGCTGTCGGCCAAGGAGGTCAACGCGGTGGTGAAGCGGCGGCTGCGCCGCAAGCTGTCGGTGGTGGGCGCGTGCATCGGCACGGACGCGCACACGGTGGGCATCGACGCGATCCTCAACGTCAAGGGCATCGCCGGGGAGAAGGGCCTGGAGTACTACCGGGAGCTGAAGGTCACGAACCTGGGCGCGCAGGTGAGTGTGCCGGAGCTGGTCGAGGCGGCTCGGCGGGAACGCGCCGACGCGGTGCTGGTGTCGCAGGTGGTGACGCAGCGCGACGCGCACCTGCACAACACGCGGGAGATGTCGGCGGCGTTCCGGGAGGCGATGCCGGCCGGGCGCCGGCCGCTGCTGATCGTCGGCGGGCCGCGGTTCGACGAGACGATGACCGGCGAGCTGGGCGTGGATCGGATCTTCGGCCGTGGCACCACTCCGGGTGAGGTCGCCAGTTACCTCGTCCACGCTTTGATCACTTCCAGGAAGGCGAACACCCCATGAGCGATCCGCGTGTCGGTCTCACAGTCGTCCACCGCCGGTACGTGCCGTACTCCCACGCCCACTACGCGGGCAACCTGGTCGACGGGGCGTACGCGTTGGGGTTGTTCGGTGACGTGGCCACCGAGGTGTGCATCCGCACCGACGGCGACGAGGGGTTGTTCGCCTCGTACTCGGATGTGCAGTTCCGGGCGCCGATGAAGGCCGGTGACGTGCTGGAGGTGACGGCGACGGTGACCCGGGTGGGCACGCGCAGCCGCACGATCGACTTCGCCGCGACGGTGGTGTGCCGGGGCCGGCCGGACAAGGGCGAGTCGGCCGCCGAGGTGCTCGACGAGCCGATCGTGGCGGTCACCGCGACCGGCACGGCGGTCGTACCGCCGTCGGCGTGAGCGAGCCGATGTTGCGCGCCGTCGTCTGCGCGGACGTCGGGTCGACGTACACGAAGGCGGCGGTGGTCGACCTCGACGGCGGCCGGCTGCTGGCGGCGGCGTCCGCGCCCACCACTGTGGGCACCGATGTGCTGCACGGGCTGGATGCCGCGGTCGGCGCGGCCACCGCGTCGGCCGGGGTCGCCGAGGTGCCCTGGTACGTGTGTTCGTCGGCCGGGGGTGGGTTGCGCCTGGCGGTGATCGGCTACGAGCCGCTGGTGACCGCTCAGGCGGGCCGGCGGGTCGGCCTGTCGGCGGGCGCGAACGTGGTGCACGTGGCCGCCGGGCGGCTGTCGGGGGCGGATGTGGCGGCGTTGCGGGCGGCCCGCCCGGACGTGGTGCTGCTGGTGGGCGGCACCGACGGTGGCGACGCGGACACGGTGGCGCACAACGCGACGCGGCTGGCGAAGGCCCGGTTCCGGGTGCCGGTTGTCCTCGCCGGCAACGCCGACGTGCGTGACGACCTGCACGCGCTGCTGGCGGGCGCGGGGGTGCCGGTGACGGTGGCGGGCAACGTGCTGCCCCGCATCGGGGTGCTGGAGCCGGCGTCGGCGCGGGCGGCGATCCGGGAGGTGTTCCTGCGGCACGTCATCGGCGGCAAGAAGCTGTCCCGGGGTGCCCGGTTCGCGCGGCTGGTCCGCGCCGCGACGCCTGATGCGGTGCTCACCGGCGTGGAGGTCCTCGCCGGCACGCTCGGCGGCGATCTGGCGGTGGTGGACGTGGGCGGGGCCACCACCGACGTGTACTCGGTGCTGACGCCGGACGAGCGCGACAGCGGCCCGAGTCAGGAGGTCGCCGGAACGCTGTGGCGGGCCCGTACCGTCGAGGGTGACCTGGGCATGCGGTGGAGCGCGCCCGGTGTGGTGCGCGCGGCGGTCGAGGAGCGGCTTCTCGACCCGGCCGACGAGCCGGAGCTGGCGGCCGCGGCGGCGGTGCGGGCCGCCGATCCGGGGTTCCTGCCCGCCGGTGACGCGCAGCGGGCCGTGGACCGGCGCATCGCGGCGCTGGCGGCGACCGTGGCGTTGCGGCGGCACGCCCGGGGCGCGGCGACGGGGGAGCGGGCCGGGCGGGACCTGCGGGAGGTGAAGCTGCTCGTCGGTTCCGGTGGGGTGCTGCGGCACGCCGAGCCGGGCGACGCGGCGGCGGTGCTCGACGCGGTGCTGACCGATCACGCGGGTGGGTGGGCGTTGCCGCGGTCGGCCCGGCCGGTCGTCGACGTGGACTACGTGCTGGCCGCCGCGGGGCTGCTCGCCGGCGACCATCCGGGTGCGGCGGCGGCGATGCTGCGGCACCACCTCGGTGCCTGAAGCAGGCTCAGGAATCGAGACGCGCCGACGCGACACGCCGTGTTGCAACACACGACAGGCCCGGGTGGGTTGACAGCGGCGGGGGTCTACGCCGTACCGTCTTTGAGTCCTACCACGGGAAGCGGCTGTTGTTCGCTTCGTCCCTTCGTCCGCTGGCCGAGCGACCGGAAGGTTGCGGCGGCCAGGTCCAGCGGGCGGGGGTCGGCGGGGCGGCGCGAACCGGTCGCGGTTACCGGTGTACGGGCAGGGTGAGAGGCACGGCCAGTAGACAACGGCCAGGCGGGGGCAGCCAGTCCACGTCGGGTCGGTCCGAAGGTCGGCGCCGATCGTCTTCGCCCCACCGGCCGGGAAGGGCCTGGGAGCATCGGGGCGCGGCTTCGGCCGCGCCCCGATTTCATCCCCCCGATGTTCCCCGTGTCAGCGGCCGAGCCCTCTCAGCGGCCCAGCCGCCGGTAGCTGCGCACCGCCGCCGGGGCGGCCACCGCGATCAGCGCCAGCGGCCAGGCGATCGCCAGTTCCAGCGCGTGCCGGGCCGGCCACGAGTCCCCGCCCAGGCCCGGGTTGCCGAACAGGTCCCGGGCCGCCGCCACGGTCGCTGACAGCGGGTTCCACGCGGCGATCGCGCCCAGCCAGTCCGGCATCAGCTCCGGCGCGACGAACACGTTGGACAGGGCGGTCAGCGGGAACGCCAGCGGGAACACCACCACCGCGACCGTGTCCGGGTTCGGCACGAGCAGCCCGAACAGGATGCCCACCCAGGTCATCGCGACGCGCAGCAGCAGGATCAGCGCCACCGCCGCCAGTGCCGGGCCGATGCCCTCGCGCCACTGCCAGCCCACCAGCAGCCCGCACACCACCAGCGTGGTCATCTCCAGGCACGCCCGTACCAGGTCGGCGCCGGCGCGGCCGGACAGCAGCGCCGAGCGGGCCATCGGCAGTGACCGGAACCGGTCCACCACGCCCCGGCCGGCGTCGACCGCGATCGCCGACGCGGTCGCGCCGAGGCCGTAGAGCATCGTCATGACGAACACGCCGGGCAGCAGGAACTCCCGGTAGCTGCCCTGGCCCGGCACGGTCATGCCGCTGCCGAACACGTAGCCGAACACCAGCACGAACATGATCGGCAGGGTGAAGTAGAGGATGATCTCCTCCGGTGCGCGGACGACGTGCCGCATGTTCCGCCCGGCCATCAGCCATCCGTCGGTCAGCGCCCTCACGACGCCACCCCCACCCGCTGCGCGTCGGCGTGGGCGCCGGTGAGCCGCAGGAACGCCTCGTCGAGCGTGGGCCGGCGGACCAGGACGTCCTCCACGGCGATCCCGGCGTCGTCGAGGGCCCGCAGCACGGCGGTGAGCACGGCGATCCGGTCGGCGACCGGCGCGTCCACGCGCCGCAGCTCGGCGTCCACAGTCGCGGCCGCGCCGGTGGCCCGTTCCACCACAGTGGCCGCGGCGGGCAGGTCCGTCGCGTCGGCGACCACCAGTTCCAGCCGGTCGGCGCCGATGCGGGCCTTCAGATGCTCCGGGGTGCCCTCGGCCACGACCCGGCCGGTGTCGATGACGCAGACCCGGTCGGCGAGGTGGTCGGCCTCCTGCAGGTACTGGGTGGTCAGCAGCACCGTGGTGCCGTCGGCGACCAGTTCCCGCACCGCCGTCCACAGGCCGTTGCGGCTGCGCGGGTCCAGGCCGGTGGTCGGCTCGTCGAGGAACAGCACCCGCGGCGGCACCACCAGGCTGGCCGCCAGGTCCAGTCGGCGGCGCATCCCACCGGAGTAGGTGCCGGCCGACCGGTCGGCCGCCTCGGTCAGCCCGAACCGGTCCAGCAGTTCCTCGGCCCGGCGGCGGGCCCGGCGCGCGGACAGGCGGCGCAGCCGGCCGAACAGCACCAGGTTCTGCCGCCCGCTGAGCACCTCGTCGACGGCCGCGTACTGGCCGGTCAGGCTGATCGCGGCGCGGACCCGGTCCGGGTCGGAGGCGACGTCGTACCCGGCCACCCTGGCCCGGCCGGCGTCGAACCGCAGCAGCGTGGTGAGGATCCGCACCGCTGTGGTCTTGCCCGCCCCGTTGGGGCCGAGCACCCCGTACACGGTGCCGGCCGGCACGGCCAGGTCGAAGCCGTCCAGTGCGGTGGTGCGGCCGTATCGTTTTCGTATCCCGTCGGCCAGCACGGCCGTCGTGTCGTCGGTCATGGGTGTCAGCGTCACCGGCGTCGCTGACCGGGCGCGTACGGCGCGCGCACCGGGCGGCGCCGCGCCGGTCAGCGGCCGTCGAGCAGCGCCAGCGCCCGCTGCCGGGGCAGGTTCGCGCCGCCGGCGTACGCGGTGGCGAACGCCGCCTCGCCCAGGCGTTCCCGCAGCGTGGCGGCGGTCGGTGTGCCGGCCGGGGCGTCGGCCGCGCCGGTGCCGGCCAGCAGCGCCGCCGCCGCGCCCAGCAGGCGGGCCGCCGCCTCGTGGTCGCCGTCGCGCAGCAGCGGACCGGCCAGCCCGTCGGCCGCCGCGGCCACCACCGGCGCGTCCCACACCCCGGCGTCGGCGGAGAGGACCTGCCGGTAGTGGGCGCGGGCTGTCGCCGGGTCGCCGGCGGCGTCGGCGAGCTGCCCGAGCGTCACCAGCGCCGCCAGCCGCACCACCTCGGCGCCGAACCAGCCCGACGGGCACTGCGCGACCGCCCGTTCGCACAGCGCCCGCGCCCGCTGCGGGTCGCCGTCGCGGCGGGCGATCTCGCCGAGCCCCAGATCCGCGGCGGCGACCAGCTCCGGCGCGCCGGCCGGCCCGGCGATGCGCCGCACCCGCCGGTAGTCCTCGGCCGCGCCGGCCAGGTCACCGGCGACCAGCCGCCCGTCGGCGCGGGTACGCAGCAGCTCCGCCAGGTCCAGGGTGGAGCCGAGCTGTTCGGCCAGGTCCAGCGCCTCCGCCATCGGCGCGGCCGCCGACGCGACGTCACCGGTGCGGTAGGCGGCCTCGGCGCGGGTGGACAGCGTCACGATCATGCCCCAGCGGTCTTCGAGGGCCCGGAAGCCGGCCAGCGCGGCGTCCAGCTCGGCGCGGGCCTGCTCGTGACGGCCGTGCAGCAGGCTGACCATCGCCGTGCCCAGCAGGCCCAGCGCCCGGCTCCACGGGTCGGTGCCGAGCAGCCGGTCCTGGACGGCCTGCTCGTGCAGCGCCGCCGCGTCCTGCGGTGACGGGGGGCCGCTGGCCATGCCGGACAGGTACAGCAGGAACGGATGCCGGGGCGGCCGGGCCAGGGTCCACAGGATCCGCGACGCGGTGTCCACCTCGCTGCGGTCACCGCCGCCGGCGAGCGTGGCGACCAGCAGGCCCAGCGCGTACTCCTCGGCCAGGTCGCCGGGCGGGCCGTCGAGCCGGTCGACCAGCCGCCGGGCCAGCGCCGCGCCCTCCCCGCGCAGGCCCCGCAGCCACCAGTAGAACGCCAGCGCCGCGACCAGCCGCAACCCGGTGCCGGTGTCCGCGTGGCGCAGCGCCGCGTGCAGGTCGTCACGGGCTGCGTCCAGGCGGCGCAGCCACCGGTCCTGGCCGACGCCGCGCAGGCCCGCGTCGCCGGCCAGCGCCAGATCCAGGAAGTACGCGGCGTGCGCGTCCCGCACCCGCGCGTCCTCGCCGTGCTCGGCGAGCCGGGCCGCCGCGAACTCGCGGATCGTCTCCAGCATCCGGTACCGCCCGCCGGTGGCCTCCACCAGCGACTTGTCCACCAGGCCGGTGAGCACGTCCACGACGTCACCGGCGTCCGGCGCGCACACGGCCTGCACCGCGGCCAGGTCGGCGGCGCCGGCGAACACGCTCATCCGGGCGGCCAGCCGCCGCTCCGGGGCGTCGAGCAGGTCCCAGCTCCACCCCACGACCGCCTCCAGCGTGCGGTGCCGGGGCGCCGCGGTGCGGTCACCGCGGCGCAGCAGCCGGAACCGGTCGTCCAGACGCGCCGCGACCTGCGTCACCGGCAGGGCCCGCAGCCGCGCCGCCGCCAGCTCCAGAGCCAGCGGCAGCCCGTCGAGGGTGCGGCAGATCCGCAGCACCGCCGGGGTGGTGGCGGCGTCGAGGGTGAACCCGGGAGACACGTCGGCGGCCCGGTCGGTGAACAGCCGCACCGCCGGGTACGCGGCTGCCGCCTCCGGCGCGGCCGGCCCGTCCGGGGCGGGCAGCCCGCCGACCGGGCACAGCGCCTCGCCGGTGAGCCCCAGCGGCTCCCGGCTGGTGGCGAGCACCCGCAGGCCGGGCGCCGCGGCGAGCAGCCGGCCGGTCAGCCGGGCCGCGTCGTCGACCACGTGCTCGCAGTTGTCCAGCACCAGCAGCAGCCGCCGGTCGGCCAGCGCCGCGACCAGCCGGTCGGTCAGGTCGGCCGGGCCGCCGGGTGTGCGCAGGCCGGCGTCGCGCAGGTCCAGCGCGGCCAGCACCGCCGGCGCGACCGGCGCCCCGGGTGTCACAGCGGCCAGTTCCACCAGGCACACCGGCCCGTCGTGGCCGGACGCGACGGTGGTGGCCAGCCGGGTCTTGCCGGCGCCGCCCGGGCCGTGCAGCGTGACCAGCCGCGCCGCGCCGAGCAGGTCGTGGACCCGCCGCAGTTCCGGTTCCCGGCCGACGAAACTGGTGAGCGGGCTGGGCAGCCGCGCGGCCGGCGCGGCGTCGTCGCGCAGCAGCGCCGTGTGCAGCGCGACCAGCTCCGCCGACGGGTCGGTGCCCAGTTCCTCGGCCAGCACCCGCCTGGCGTCGGCGTAGACGGCGAGGGCCTCGGCGCGGCGGCCGGCGCCGTGCAGGGCACGCATCAGCAGACCGTGCAGCCGTTCCCGCAGCGGATGCGCCGCCACCAGGTCCCGCAGCTCGGCGATCAGCGGCACGCCGGCCGCCGCGAGCGACAGCTCCGCCTCGACCCGGTCCTCGACCGCGGCCAGCCGCGCCTCCCGCAGCCGGGCCGCCTCGGCGTCGGCGAACGGCGCGCCCGTCACGTCCGCGAGGGGTTCGCCGCGCCACAGGCCGAGCGCGTCGCGCAGCAGCGCCGCCGCGCGGTCCGGATCACCGGCGGCCAGCGCCGCCCGCCCGGCCGCCGCCAGGCCGGTGAACCGGTGCACGTCCACCCGCTGCGGGTCGACGGCCAGCCGGTAGCCGGCCGGACCGAACTCGATGTGCGCGTCCGGCAGCAGCCGCCGCAGCCGCGACACCTGCGACTGCAGCGCGTTCGCGGCCTGCTCGGGCGGCCGGTCGCCGTACACGCCGTCGACGAGGCGCTGCGGCGCCACGGTGCGGTCGGCGTCGAGCAGCAGCAGCACCAGCAGCGCGCGCAGCCGCCCGCCGGCGACGGGCAGCACGCTGCCGTCGGCCGCGTACGCCTGGGTCGCGCCCAGCACACCGAACCGCATGCGCCCGATTGTCGCCTGTCGCCGGTGACGCCCACACTCCCCACCCGCGGGGTCACAGGTGGTGCCGGCGCCATTCGGACTGCTCCTGTTCGGCGGCGACCTGCTCGTCCAACGCGGTCCGGCGCACCTGACTGCGCCACGGGTCGGCCGACCGCAGGCCCAGCAGGACCACCGAGACGCTGGCCACCGCCAGGATCGCCAGCGCGGCCACCGCAGGCAGCCGGCCGGCCCACGGCAGTCCCACAGCCATCGCGGCCGTCACGGCGGTGGGTACCGCCGAAACGCGGTGCGTCGCGCGCACCCCCAGCGCCAGCAGCCCCAGCATGTAGATGACCAGTCCGGCGAACAGCACCCGGTTGTCCAGAGCGGCGGCGTGTTCCCGCCAGGGATCACCGCGCGGGTGGGAGATGGCGGTGAGGTAACGCTTGAGGCCGAGGGCGAACAGGATGATCCCGGTGATCAGCGGCAGGTGCAGGTAGGCGTAGGCGTCGCGGGCGAGCGCTGCCCGTGCGCGCACGTCGCGGGTGCGATGCAGGCGCTGCTCCAGCGCGGGCGCCAGGCTGTCGAAGTACAGCCACCACAGCGCCGCGATGATGGTGATGCCGAGCACCGACGCCACGATCACCGGCCACGTGGCCGGCAAGCCGGCGCTCAGCTTCGGCCCCAGCCCGAGCGAAATGATCGACTCGCCGAGCGCGATGAGCAGGATCAGGGCGTACCGCTCCGCCCAGTGGGCGGCGGACACGACTGTCAGCCCGGCGCTGGGGGCGAGGCCTCCGGAGGTGTACTCGATGCAGAGCGCGGCCAGCCACAGCGCCAGCGGCAGCCACGCCACCCAGGTCTGCTGGGGCGACTCGGGCAGGGCCGCGGTGGCGAGAATCAACGCCACGCTGGTCAGCGGCGGCAGGCCGAGGCGCACGGCGGTCCGTCCGCGGTGGCTGCTGCGGCTGAGGAACACCAGCACCTGGGCCGCCCGGATGACGAGGTAGCAGCAGGCGAACAGAACCGCGGCGGGCGGTCCGGACTGCCGCTGCGCCGGCCCGTCGGCGAACGCCGCCGGCATGGCCAGGGTCAGAACGAACAGGGCCGCCACCGTCACCGCGCCGACGAGCGGCATCACGCCCTGGTCGGTACGGACGACATTGCCCACGGCGGCGAAGGACACCCAGCACCACCACAGCAGCAACAGCAGCAACAGCCCGGCCAGCAACGACCTGCCGCTCAGGGTTTCGGAGAGCACGTTGGTGACGTTCAGGAACGCGAACACGAACACGAGGTCGTAGAACAACTCGACCCGGGTGACGCGGGAGCCGGGCGCGGTCGGCAGGATGCGGCCCCGTCCCCGCTCAGCGCTCATGCTGCCGAGCATGACAGCGGGGCTCCGCCCACCGGGCGCAGTTGTCCGATCGGTGGCGCAGGGGTCCGGGCCGACGACCGGTACGGGCGGGTAGCCTTCGGCCCGTGATCGAGGGGAGAAGCCGGTGACGACGCTGGACCGGGAACAGCCGCGTGCCACCGACGGGGCACCCGGCGACGGCGGCGCGCGTCCCCTGCCGCTGACGCTGGCCGTGCCGGCCGCCGTGCTCGCCGGGGTGGCGCTGCTGCTGGCGTTCCCGCCGTACGGGTGGTGGCCGCTGGCGCCGGTCGGCGTGGCGTTGCTGGCCGCCGCCGTGCACCGGCGGCGGCTGCGCGCCGGCGCCGGGCTGGGCTTCCTGACCGGGCTGGCGTTGTTCGCGCCGCTGCTGGAGTGGACGAACCTGCACACCGGCTACCTGCCGTGGGCGCTGCTGTCGCTGCTCCAGGCCGCCTTTCTGGCGCTGCTGGGCGCCGCCACCGCCTGGGTGTCGCCGCTTGCGGACCGGCACCGGACGGCGTGGCCGCTGCTCACCGGCGTGCTGTGGGTGGGGCAGGAGGCGCTGCGTGACCGCGCCCCGTTCGGCGGGTTCCCGTGGGGGCGGCTGGCGTTCAGCCAGGACACGTCGCCGCTGCTGAAGCTCGCCGCGCTCGGCGGCGCCCCGCTGGTCACGTTCGCCGTCGCGGTCGCCGGCGGGCTGCTGGTGACCGCCGCGTGGCGGGACTGGCGGCGTACGCCCGGGCAGTGGCGGCCCGTCGCCGGGCTGACCGCCGCGCTGGTGGCGCTGCTCGCCGCGGGCACGGCCGTGCCGACCGGGGTACGCGGCGCGGGCGACACCGTCACCGTAGCGATCGTGCAGGGCAACGTGCCCCGTCTCGGGCTGGACTTCAACGCGCAGCGGCAGGCGGTGCTGAACAACCACGTCGACGCGACGCTGGACCTGGCGCGGCGGGTCGCCGAGGGCGGCCAGGCGCGGCCCGACATGGTGGTGTGGCCGGAGAACTCCAGCGACATCGACCCGCTGCGCAACCCGGGCGCGGGGGAGCGGATCTCCCAGGCCGCCGACGCGATCGGCGCGCCGATCCTGGTCGGCGCGGTGCTGGTCGGGCCCGGTCAGGGGCAGGTGCGCAACGCGGGGCTGCTGTGGCGGCCGGGCACCGGCGCGGACCTCGACCAGGTGTACACGAAACGGCATCCGGTGCCGTTCGCCGAGTACGTGCCGCTGCGCTCCGTCGCCCGCAAGATCAGCTCCCAGGTCGACCGGGTCCGTTCCGATTTCGTACCCGGTGACCGTCCCGGCGTGCTGGACGCCGGCCCGGCGGTCCTCGGCGACGTGATCTGCTTCGAGGTGGCCTACGACGGCATCGTTCGGGACACCGTCACCGGCGGCGCGCAGCTGCTGGTGGTGCAGACGAACAACGCGACGTTCGACGTGGCCGAGGCCCGTCAGCAGATGGCCATGGTGCGGCTGCGGGCGGTGGAGCACGGCCGGGCCGCGTTGATGGCCTCCACGGTCGGGGTGTCCGGGTTCGTTTCCCCGGACGGGCGGGTAGACGGTGCGACCGGGTTCAACACCGCCGCCGTGGTGGTGCGGCAGATGGAACTCGGCGACGGGCGTACCCCGGCGACCACGGCCGGGGTGTGGCCGGAGGTGGCGCTGACGGCGCTGGCGGTCGCGGCCCTGGCCGGCGCGGCCGTGCTGCGCCGCCGCCGGGAGGTCGCTCCCGGCTGAGCCGACGAGCGGGAGGCGGTGCGACGGTGGGCGTGGCAGCCGACAGGCGGACGGTCGGCCATCGCGGGGTGGGGCGGGTCCTGGTGGTCATCCCCACCTACAACGAGGCCGACAACGTCGGGCGCATCGTCGCCCGGGTACGCGCGGTGGCGCCGGCGGTGGACGTGCTCGTCGCCGACGACAACAGCCCCGACGGCACCGGCGCGATCGCCGACACCCTCGCCGGGAACGACCCGCGGGTGCACGTGCTGCACCGGGAGGGCAAGGAAGGGCTCGGCGCGGCCTACCTGGCCGGTTTCGCCTGGGCCCGCACCCGCGGCTACGACGCGGTGGTGGAGATGGACGCCGACGGCTCGCACGCCCCGGAGGACCTGCCGGCGCTGCTGCACGCCGCCCGCGACGCCGACGTGGTGATCGGCTCCCGGTGGACCCGCGGCGCGCGGGTGCTGAACTGGCCGTGGCGGCGGCTGCTGCTGTCGCGGGTGGGCAACCTGTACGCGCGGCTGGCGCTGGGCATGCCGGTCAGCGACGCCACCGGCGGCTACCGGGTGTACCGGTCCAGCGCGCTGGACGCGATCGACCTGGGCTCGGTGCGTTCCCAGGGGTACGCGTTCCAGGTGGAGCTGTCGCGGCTGGCGCACCGCGCCGGGGTGCGGATCGTGGAGGTGCCGATCACGTTCGCCGAGCGGGAACACGGCGACAGCAAGATGAGCCCGCTGATCGTGGCCGAGGCGCTGTGGCGGGTCACCCGCTGGGGGGTGCGGGACCGCCTGGCGACCGCGTCCGCCCGCCCGGACGCGCTCGCGCGCTGGCCTTGAGCGAGGGCGTGTCATGCTTGAGGGGCGTGATGACCCCGGGCTGATGAGGTGAGATGCGCCGAGGACTGAAGTACGTACCACCGGCCCTGCTGCTGCTCGCGCTGCTGGAGCTGACCGTTTTCGTGCTGGTCGGCCGGGCCGTCGGGTTCGGCGCGGCGGTGCTGCTGGTGTTCGGGGCGTCCCTGCTGGGTCTGGTCCTGCTGCGCCGCGAGGGCATGCGGGCGTGGCGGAGTTTCCGGGCCGCCGCCCAGGCGGGCCGTCCGCCGGGCCCCGAGGTGACCGACGGGCTGGTCGGGCTGCTGGGTGCGCTGATGCTGGCGCTGCCGGGCCTGGTCAGCGGCGTGGTGGGCCTGCTGTTGCTGGTGCCGCCGCTGCGCCGGCTGGCCGGTGGCGGGGTGCGCCGGGCCACCGAACGACGGGTGTCGTCGATGGTCGCCGGTGACCTGTTCGGGCCGCGCCGGGTGCGCGTGTACCGGGGTGCGCCGCAGCCGGCCCCGGAGCCCTCGCCGGCCCCGGCGCCGCAGCCGGTCACCGACCCGGGCAAGGCCATCGAGGGCGAGATCGTCGACCGCTGAGGCGGTGGAGACAGCGAAACGCCCCCGGGTGATCCCGGGGGCGTTTCGGCGTCCTACGGACGGTCAGGCACGACCGCGGCGGGTCCGGACCTCCTGGAGCCGCTCGGCGAGGATGTCCTCCAGCTCGGCGATCGAACGCCGCTCCAGCAGCATGTCCCAGTGGGTACGCGGCGGCTTGGCCTTCTTCTGCTCCGGCTCGGTGCCGTCGACCAGGCGGGCGACGCTGCCGTCGAACTTGCACTCCCAGGTCGTCGGGACCTCGGCGTCGACGGCGAACGGCACCTCGAACTGGTGGCCCTTGGCGCAGAGGTACTCGCGGGTCTGGCGCGGCGCGAGCTCCGTGTTGCGGTCGGATTCGTAGCTGACCGCGCCCAGCCGGCTACCGCGCAGCATGCGCTCGCCCATGATCGACTTCCCCTCGTTCGTGGTGCTGGTCTTCAGGTGTAACGACCGGTCACCGCTCGCCCATTCCCCGGCCCACGGCGGCAGGGCCGTACGCGGGTCGGGAGTGTCAAGGGTAACCGGCCATGACAGCTGCCCGGCGGGGTCGTCCCCGGCCGGGCCGAATCGGTGGAGTGTTTCGCCTGTCAACGGGGATGTTACCCACCTGTTTGCGTGCCGGAGGTGACGATGAGCAGTGACGCGCCGGTCGGGGCCCGGCCACCCGCCGGGAAGACCTTCTTCGGTCATCCCCGTGCGCTGTCCACGCTCTTCCTCACCGAGATGTGGGAGCGGTTCAGCTTCTACGGCATGCGGGCGATCCTCGTGCTGTACCTGACGGCCGCGGTCGCCGACGGCGGGCTGGACCTCGGCGAGTCCAGCGCCAACGCCGTGTACGGCACCTACAACGCCATGGTCTACCTGATGGCGCTGCCCGGCGGCTGGGTCGCCGACCGGCTGATCGGCGCGCGGCGCAGCGTGCTGTGGGGCGGCGTGGTGATCGCCGCCGGTCACTACGTGATGGCGATCCCCACCGGGTGGAGCGTGTTCGCCGGCATGGCGCTGATCGTGCTCGGCACCGGCCTGCTCAAACCGAACATCTCCACCATGGTCGGTGACCTGTACGAGCGGGACTCCCCGCGCCGTGACGCCGGGTTCTCCATCTTCTACATGGGCATCAACCTGGGCGCGTTCATCGCGCCGCTGATCACCGGCTTCCTCGGCGAGAAGATCAACTGGCATCTGGGGTTCGGCGCCGCCGCGGTCGGCATGACCTTCGGCGTGCTCCAGTACGTGCTGGGCCGCCGTAACCTCGGTGACGCGGGCGCCCGCCCGGCGGACCCGCTGCTCGGCGCCGACCGGCGGCGCGCGCTGACCCGAATCGGCGTGGCCAGTGTCGTGGTGCTCGCCGCCCTGCTGGTGCTGCTGGTGTCCGGCTGGTTCACCGTCGACACGGTGGTCAACCTGCTGACCGTGGTGACGGTGCTGGTCACGGTCGGCTACTTCGCGCGGATCCTCACCGACCGGGAGATCAGCGGCACCGAACGCAGCCGGATGAAGGCGTACGTGTGGCTGTTCCTGTTCGCCGCCTCGTTCTGGCTCATCTACGACCAGGCCGGGTCGGTGCTGAACATCTTCGCCGCCGACCGGACCGACCGCTCGGTGGGCGGGTTCACGTTCCCGGCGTCCTGGTTGCAGTCGGTGAACCCGATCCTCATCATCATCGGCGCGCCGCTGGCCGCCGCGCTGTGGCTCAAACTCGGGCACCGGGTGTCCACGCCCACGAAGTTCGCCGTCGGCCTGGTGCTCAACGGTCTGTCGTTCGTGCTGATGGCCGCCGCCGCGCGGGCAGCCGTCGGCGGCGACCTGGTCTCACCGCTGTGGCTGGTCGCGGTGTACGCGATCCAGGTCGCCGGCGAGCTGTCACTGAGCCCGGTCGGCCTGTCGGCCACCACGAAACTCGCCCCGGTCAAGTACGCCAGCCAGATGCTGGGCCTGTGGTTCCTCGCCACCGCCGTCGGCGACGCCATCGGCGGCCAGGTGGCCCGGCTGGCCGACACCTGGTCCCAGCCGGTGTACTTCCTGACCTTCGGGCTGGCCTCGGTGGTGCTGGGCCTGGCCGCGGTGATGTTCACCCGCCAGATCCGGCAGCTGATGGCCGGCATCCACTGACCGCGCTCACACCGCCGGGGTGGGCGGCAGCGGCAACGGCAGGCCGGGCAGCCCGTCGAGGCTGGTGGCGACGTGGTCCTTGCCCGCGAAGTACGCGCTCAGCGACGCGTCGTCCTCCCGGGCGAACCGGCGTTCGTGCAGGTCCCGGTCGGCGTCGTAGGTCATGAACGGCACCGCGTATCCGCAGGTGTCGCGGATCAGCTCGGCGTGCGCCACGATGACCGCGCGCAGCCCGTGCGGACCGGGGTCGATGTCGGGGAAGTGGGCCAGCAGACCGGCCCAGCGCGGATCGTCGCGGAACACCGGCTCACCGCGCCCGTGCACCCGCACGATGTTGGGCGGGCCCGTGAACGCGCACCACATCAGCGTGATGCGGCCGTTCTCCCGCAGGTGGGCGATGGTCTCGGCGTTGCTGCCGGCGAAGTCGAGGTACGCCACAGTGCGTTCGTCGAGCACCGCCAGGCAGCCGCGCAGCCCTTTCGGGGAGAGGTTGACGGTGCCGTCACCGGACAGCGGGGCGGTGGCGACGAAGAACATCGGCTGCGCCTCGATGAAGTCCCGCAGCCGGCCGTCGATGCGCTCGTATGTCTTTCCCATGCCCCGATCCTCGCCCCCGGCCGGGGTATGGCGCTGCCCCGTTCCCAGCCCGTGGCCGCCTCAGCCGGTCCGCGTGCCCAGCCGCGCCAGCGCCGTGGCCAGATCGCTGACCTGGTCGGCGAGCTGCCCGGCGCGGCGCTGCGCGGCGTCCCGGTCCGCCTCGATCACGGCCGTGCGCGCGGCCAGCTCGGCCGCCCGGGCCTCGGCGGCGCTCGCGGCCCGCCGCGCCTCGGCCAGCTCCGCGGCCAGTGCGTCCCGCTCGGCGGTACGGGCGGCAGCCTGCTCCACCGCGGCGGCCACGTCCGCGCGGGCCCGTTCGACGGAGGCGGCAGCCTCGGCGCGGACGCGTTCCAGTGCCGCCTCGGCGTCGGCGCGTGCCGCGTCGGCCCGGTCCCGCTCGGCCCGGGCCTGCTGCGCGGAGGCGGCCTGGGTGTCGGCCCGCTCGGTCGCGGCACGGGCGGAACGCTCCGCCTCGGCGGCCCGGGCCTGGGTTGCCTGCGCCTCGGCACGGGACTGTTCGGCCCGGTCGAGGGCCTCGGTGGCGGAGCGGGTAGCCCGTTCGGCGTCGGCGCGGGCGGCGTCCCGTTCGGCGGTCAGCTCGGCCGCCCGGCGGCGTTCGGCGTCGCGTTCGGTGCGTACCGTGCGCAGTTCGTGCCGGGCCGCGTCGCGGTCGCGTTCGGCCTGCACCCGCAGCGCCTGCGCCGCGCCCGCCTCGGCGCGGGCCGCGTCCCGGGCGTCCTCTGCTGCGGCGGCCCGTTCGGCCGCGGCGGACGCGGTGGCCTCCGCCCGCTCGGCGCGGTCGGCGGCAGCGTCGCGTTCGGCGTACGCGGCGCGGGCCTGCTGCCGCTCGCGAGCAGCCGCCGCGGTGGCGTCCTCGGCCTCGCGGCGGGCCTCGTCGCGTTCGGCGTGCGCCGCCGCGACCTGCGCGGACGTCTCCGCGCGCAGCTCGGCGAGCTGCCGTTCCACACCGGCCGGGGACAGCTCGGCGTGCAGCGCCTCGGTGAGCGTCTCCACGATCTGGTCGAGCCGGTCCACGGCCTCCCAGGTGCGCGCCACCTGACCGGGCAGGCCGGGGGAGTTGCGGTGACGCATCCGCGAGTTGCGGGCGGCCCGCTGGCAGGCGCCGTCGTTGTCCCGGCAGTAGCGGAACGGGCGGCCCGCGCCGGCGCGTTGCGGCACGTCGCGTCCGCAGTGGGCGCAGGGTCGGATGTCGGTGGCGGGCTCGGCGTCCATCGGGCGCGAAGTCTATCCGGCGGCGTCGGCCCGGGCCGCGCCGTCGAGGGTGTAGCGGCGTTGCAGCAGCACAGCGATCACCATCACGGTGGCGGGCAGCAGCCCGAAGCCGTAGCGCAGCGCGTCGAGCGCGGCCGGGGACTGGGTCACGGTCTGCCCGGCGGTCGAGGCCACGAACCCGCCGGCGGCCAGGCACAGCGCGTACGCGTAGGGGCCCAGCGCCGCGCCGGTGGCCTCGGTGGCGGTCCACACCCCGGTGTACGTGCCGGCCCGCTCGGTGCCGCCGGCCGCGCGGATCACGTCGGGCAGCATCGAGAACGGCAGCAGTTGCATGCCGGCGAACGCCACCCCGAGCACCGCCACGGCGGCGACCAGCACGGGCAGCCCGGCCGGACGGCCGACGGCGAGCACGAGCGACCCGGCGGCGAACGCGGCCTGCCCGGCGAGCAGGGCACGTTGCTTGCCGATCCGCCGCGCCACCGCCAGCCAGCCCGGCGTGACGAGCAGCGCGGGTGCGACGAACGCGGCCACCAGCACGGTGGTGAGCCCGGGGCGGCCCAGCTCGTACTCGGCGTAGTAGGGCACACCGGCCAGCACCAGGTGGGTGGTGGTGGACATGGCCAGGTACGCGCCGACCAGCCAGCGGAACTGCCGGTCGCGCAGGCTGGCCGCCAGCGCCCGCCACCCGCCCGGGCCGTGCGGCGGGACCGTGTCGGCGGCGGTACGGCGCAACCGGCCGATCCCGGCGACGCCGACGAGCATCGCGGCGAGCATGCCGGCCGCCAGTAGCACGCCCATCCGCAGGTAGCCGTCGCGGGTGGCGTCGTCGCCGCCGGCCAGCAGCGGTGCGAGCAGCCCGGAGACCAGGATGCCGAGCGTCAGCACCACCATCCGGAACGCCATCAGCCGGGTCCGCTCGTGGTAGCCGATCCGCAGGTCCGCCGGGGTCGCCAGGTAGGGCACCTGGTACGCGGCGAACAGCAGGTTGCCGGCGACGAAGAACACCGCCACCCAGCCCGCCGCGGCGGCGCCGGTGAGGTCGCCGGGCACCGCGAACAGCGCGGCGAACGCCAGTGGCAGCACGCACCCGGCCAGCAGCAGCCGGCGGCGGTGGCCCCGGCGGGCCTGCTCGACGTCGCAGCGGTGCCCGATCCACGGGTGCAGCAGCACGTCGGCGATCTTCGGCAGCAGCAGGGTGAGCCCCGCCAGCCACGGCGCGACCGCCAGCACGTCGGTCAGGAAGTAGAGCAGCAGCAGCCCGGGCACTGTGACCCAGACGCCCATGCCGAGCGAGCCGGTGGCGAACCCGACGAGCGGGCCGCGCGGCAGGGTGACCGCGTCGGAGCGCTGATCCAGCCCGGTCATGGCGGTCTCCTGTCCTCGGGGCACGCCGCCCCCAATCCAACGGTTGCTGGATTGTAGGGGGAACAATGGCCGGATGACCATGCCTCGCCGCCGGCCGGGCCGGCCCCGCCGCGACGACCAGCGGCCGACCCGTGACCTGGTGCTCGCCGCCGCCACCGCGTTGTTCGCCGAACGGGGCTTCGACGCGGTCAGCGTGCGCGACGTCGCCGCCGCGGCGGGCGTGGACGCGGCCACCGTCGTGCACCACACCGGCACCAAGGCGCAGCTCTACGACGCCTGCTTCGCCCGCGTGTTCAGCGCCGAGCGGGAGGTCATCGAGGCCGCCGGGGAACGCGCCCGGGCGGCCCTGTCGGCCGGGTCGCCCGACGCGCTGCGGGCGCTGCACGACCTGGTGGACGTGTTCGTCGACTTCCTGGAGGACCGGCCGGAGACGACAGCGCTGTGGCTGCGCCGCTGGCTGGAGCCGCAGCGGCACGGTGAGCTGGACCGTCGCTACGCCGCGCCGCTGTACGGGCTGGTCGAGGAACTGCTGGTGGCCGCAGCCGGGGCCGGCGCGCTGACCGAGCCGACCCCGCACGTGACGGTGCGTTCCCTGGTCTGGGCGGTGCACGGGCACGTGGTGGCGCTGGCCGCCGGGGCCGGCTCGGGCGCGCGGGAGCGGCGGGAGTTCCGGGCGTTCGTGCACCGGTTCCTCGACGCGCTGTACCGGGGCGGCCCGCCGGACGCCTGACCGGCACCGGCCTTGACGCCGGCCTCCGCTCCGGGCGATTATCCATCGGTCGTTGGATTAAGGAGGCGGGCATGGCCGTACCGAGGGTCGCCGTCGTCGGCGCCGGAGCCGCCGGACTGGCCACACTCAAGGCGCTCGCCGACGCCGGTGTCCCGGCGATCGCGTTCGAGGCGGCCGACACGCTCGGCGGCCTCTGGGTGTACGGCGCACCCGGCTCGCCCGCGTACCGCACGCTGCACCTGAACACCAGCAAGGGGCGCACCGAGTTCGCCGACCACCCGATGCCGGCCGACTGGCCCGACTACCCCGACCACACCCGCGTCGCCGGCTACCTCGGCGACTACGCCGACCGGTTCGGGCTGCGCGAGGCGGTACGGCTGCGGCACACCGTCGAGCGGGTCACCCGCACCGGTGACGGCTGGCGGGTGCGCGCCACCGGCCCGGACGGCCCGGTCGAGGTCGACGTCGAGGCGGTGGTGGTCGCCAACGGGCACAACCGGGTGCCGAAGCGGCCCGAGCCGTATCCGGGCGAGTGCACGGCCGAGCAGATGCACAGCCACGACTACCGGGGACCGGAGCAGCTCGCCGGGCGGCGGGTGCTCGTGGTCGGCGGCGGCAACTCGGCCATGGACATCGCCGTCGACGCCTCGTACGCCGCCGCGCGCACGCTGCTGTCGCTGCGCCGCGGCGTGTGGGTGGTGCCCAAGTACCTGCTGGGCCGCCCGTCGGACACGCTCAACGGCGCGCTCGCCCGCCGGCTGCCCTGGCGGCTGCGGCAGCGGATCAGCCAGACCATGATCACCACCGCCGTCGGGCCGCCCAGCCGGTACGGGCTGCCCGCGCCGGCGCACGGCTTCCTCCAGGACCACCCGACGCTGTCCGACGCGCTGCTGTCCCGGCTCACCCACGGCGACATCCAGGCCCGGCCCGGCATCGCCCGCTTCGACGGCGACCGGGTCGAGTTCACCGACGGCCGCGCCGACGAGGTCGACCTGGTCGTGTGGTGCACCGGCTACCGGGTCGAGATGCCGTTCCTCGACCCGGCGCTGGTCGGCGACGGCGCGGACCGGTTGCCGCTGTACCGGCACGTGTTCCACCTGGACGCGCCCGGGCTGGCGTTCGTCGGGCTCATGCAGTCCACCGGCGCGGCGTTCCCCCTGGTCGAGGCGCAGGCCCGGCTGGTGGCCGCGCGGCTGGCCGGCACCTGGGCGCCACCGGACGCGGCCCGGCAGGCCGCCGCCTGCCGCGAGGAGCTGCGCGCCGCCACCGCCCGGTGGGGGCAGCGCCGCCCGCACATGCGCGTGGACTTCGACGTCTACCTGGCCGAGCTGGGCCGCGAGCTGGCCACCGGGCGGCGCCGGGCCGGGGCGGCACGATGAGCGCGCCGGGCCGTAGCAGCGCGCTGGCCGGGCGGCGGGTGCTGGTCACCGGCGCTCGGGGCACGTTCGGGCAGCACCTGGGCGCGGCGCTCACCGCGGCGGGCGCGCGCGTGGTCGGGCTGGACCTGCACGCCGACGCCGACGCCACACCGCCGGTGCTCGGCGTCGACCTGACCGACCCGGCCGCGACGCCACCGGCGGTGGCCGCCGCCGTCGACCGGCTCGGCGGACTGGACCTGCTGATCAACAACGCCGGTGTGGGCGGCCCCGCGCCCGCCGAGCTGCCGCCGGACGAGGTGGTACGCCGCCAGATCGAGGTGAACCTGCTCGCCGCCTGGCGGACCACAGCCGCCGCGATGCCGGCCCTGGAGGCGGCCCGCGGCCGGGTGATCTTCGTGGCCAGCCGGATGGCCGTGCTGCCGCTGCCGCTCGCCGCCGCCTACGGGGTCAGCAAGCGGGCGCTCGTCGCGTACGCCGACGCGCTGCGCCACGAGGTCGGCACGCACGTCGGCGTCAGCGTCGTCTACCCCAGCATGGTCGCCTCCCCGATCCACGACAGCACGGTGGCGGCCGGGCTGTCGCTGAGCGGGGTGTCGCGGCCGGAGCCGGTCGAGGGGGTGGTGGCCGCGATCCTGCACGCCGCCACCGCCCGGCGCGCCCCACGGGACGTGGCCACCACCCGGCGCGGCCGGATCGAGATGGCGCTGGCCCGGCACGCTCCGGCGCTCGCCGACCGGATGGTGCGCCGTACCGTCGCCGGGCGGCTGGCCGCCGGTGACCTGGACGGTGCGGCGCTGGCCGAGGGCATGGTCCGGCGGCACCGGCAGGCCCGCCGGTAGCCTGCTCGCCATGGCCGTCTCGCCCTACATCGCCCGGCTGCGCCGCCACGTCGGCCACGACCTGCTGATGCTGTACGGCGTCAGCGGCGTGGTGACCGACGACGCGGGGCGGGTGCTGCTGGCCCGCCGGGGGGACAACGGCCGATGGTCGGTCCCGGCGGGCACCGTGGATCCGGGCGAGCAGCCCGCCGACGCGCTGGTGCGCGAGGTCCGCGAGGAGACGGGCGTGACGGTGACGGTCGACCGGCTGGCAGGTGTCGCCACCCATCCGGTGGTCTACCCCAACGGCGACGCCTGCGAATACCTCAACGTCTGGTTCCGCTGCCGGGCGATCGGCGGGGCGCCGACGGCCGACGGCGACGAGTCGCTGGCGGCGGCCTGGTTCGCTCCGGACGCGCTGCCGGACCTGGACGACTGGGCGCGGCTGCGGATCTCCACCGCGCTCACCGACGACGCCCCGCCCTGGTACGTCGTGCCGGGGGAGAGTCACCCGGCGCTGAACCGGCCCGACAACCTCTAGCGGAACACCACCTCGTACGGCCGGTCCGGGGTCAGCTCCACCGCACGGTGGCCGCCCGGCGCGTGCACGACCACGCGCTGCGCCACCGGCGACACCAGCCGCGCCCCCACCCGGCCCGACCCCCAGGTCAGCTCCTCGACGGTGACCCGGCCCCGGCAGGTGATGCCGCGCAGCGTCCCGGCGGGCAGGCCGGGCGGCGGCGCGGGCAGCAGCCGCAACGTGCCCGGGCGCGACTGCACCAGCGACTCGATCAGCACCGCCGGCAGCGCGTGCGCGGCGTCGGCGTTGTACGTGGTCCGGCCCGGGTTGTGCGCGCTCATCAGCGACCGGAAGAACATGTCCGCGCCGAGGATCCTGCGCAGGTTCGCCGCGACCAGCTCGCCGTCGCGCAGCCGGGCCGCCGCCAGCGCCCGGTGCAGGCTGCCGTGCGCCGACTGGTTCTCGTCGCCGCGCAACGTCAGCGCCCGGTGCGCGGCGGCGGCCAGCTCCGGGGTGTCGTCCGGGTCGATCTCGTCCAGTGGCCACACCGGATACAGGTGACTGACGTGCCTGTGGTCCTCGTCGCCGGTGCTGCCGGGCCACGCCCACTCGGCGAGCGCGCCGCGCCGGTCCACCAGGTAGCCGGGCGGCCGTACCCCGGCCCACCGGTCGGCGCCTGTCACCTCGGCGGCCAGCCGCAGCGCGTGCCGGGCCGCGGCGACGTCCATGGTGGCGTTGACCGCGACCGGAGAGGTCCGGCCGGTGTCGTCGTACGGGCCGGTCTCCGGCGAGTACGACGGCAGCAGCGCGGGACGTCCGTCCACGACGGTCAGCACGTCGGCGAAGAAGTCCGCCACCTCGGCCAGCCAGCCGGCCACCTCGCCCAGCGGCTCACCGGTGACCAGGTGGTGTTCGTGCAGCGGGTGCAGCAGCCAGTCCGCGCCGGCGAGCCACGCGGTGAACGGCCACTCCGGGTGGACGTGGAACAGGTGCCCGTGCTCGCCGTCGGTGCGGCTGGGCGCCAGCAGCCCGCGTGCCCCGTACACCGCGCGGGCGTTGGCGCGCCAGTGGTCCACCTGCGCGGCGACCAGCCGGGCGTGCGCCGCTGTGACTTC
This sequence comes from Micromonospora tulbaghiae, assembly GCF_900091605.1. Taxonomy (GTDB): domain Bacteria; phylum Actinomycetota; class Actinomycetes; order Mycobacteriales; family Micromonosporaceae; genus Micromonospora; species Micromonospora tulbaghiae. The sequence goes on along the minus strand of NZ_FMCQ01000010.1, from coordinate 128,646 downwards.
CGGCAACGCGCCCACGTTCGCGCCCGCGAGCTGGAGGTTCAGGTTCGCGTCGGTGGTGAAGTCGCCGGCCCACGCGGCGTCCCACGAGCCCAGCCACAGCCCGGTCAGCCGGGGCGGCAGCACGCCGCTGGCGCTGAACAGCAGGTACCGGCCGGAGTGGAACAGCCGTTCCAGCAGCGCCGGGTCCAGCCGGTCCGGCGCTGCGGCCTGCCGGGCCAGCAGCTCACCGACAGGCAGCGCCCGGTCGGCGGCGGGCACGCCGAGGTCCAGGCCGACCCGGGTGTACGGGCCGTGATGGCGGGGCACGTGCCGGGCCAGCAGCGTGTCGTAGTTCCCGGCGAGCGCGGCGAGCCGCCGTTCCGAGGCCCGGGTACGCCAGGGCGGCTTCTCGGGCCGGTCGACGAGCGTGGTGAGCAGCGCCGGTCCGCGTACCCGTACCCGGTCGCCGTCGACGCTCGCGTCGCCGCGCAGCAGCGTCAGCCCTTCGAACCCGTACGCCCCGCCGCGTTCCGGGTAGCGGGCGCGTATTCGCAGGAACACCAGCCCGTCGCGGCGGTACGCGGCCTGCTCGTACACCACGTCGGCCGGGTTGCCGGGCAGCTCACCCGTCACCCCGACGACGCAGTCGCCCTGGTCGAGGTGGATCACCGCCACGGCGCCGGCGCGGGAGGCGAAGCAGCGCCGCCGCCCGCCCGACCACTCGACAGTCACCTCGCCCGTGGCGAAGTCGGTGTCGCGCCGGTAGCCGGAGACCGGTCCGGGCGGCGCGTCGACGGTGAGCGCGAACCCGGGGTGGAACGACTGGGTCCACTCCAGCTCCCGGCTGCCGGTGAGCAGCCGGGCGGCCTCGGCCCGCCGTCCGGCGAGCACCAGGGCGCGGATGTACGGCATCCGGCCGGCCAGCTCGGGCGCGCGGGCGTGCCGGGTGCCGTTGGGCAGGACGAGCCGGTGGTGGTTCACCACGATCCGCTCCGCGTGCGGCCGCCCGTGGACCATCAGGCCCAGCTCGCCGTTGCCGGTGAGGAACGCGTCGGTCCAGTCGTCGGCCGGTGCGGTGTCGTGGATGCGGTGCGCCGTCACCGGCCGGTCCCGCCGCTGGTGTCCCGCACGGTCAGGTGCGGTTCCAGCAGTGTCACCTCCGGCACCGGCTCGCCGTTCAACCGCCGCATCAGCAACGCCACCGCCTGCCGGCCGACCTCCTCGGCGGGCACCGGCACGCAGGTGAGCCCTGACTGTTCGGCCAGTTCATCCGGGCAGATCGCGACGACCGACACGTCGCGGGGCACCCGGCGGCCCAGCAGCGGCAGCGTGGCGAGCACCGGGCCGACCGCCGACTCGTTCTGCACCACCAGCCCGGTGACGTCCGGGTGGTCGGCGAGCAGCGCCTCCAGGTCGTGGCGTACCGCCGCCGGCCCCTCCTCGCAGGGCCGGGTCACCGCGTCGACGCCGAGCCGCCCGGCGGCGGCGCGTACCCCGGCGCGGGTGCGGTGGGCGAACCCGGTGCCCCGGTCGTAGACCGCGGCGGGCGCGCCGAGCAGCGCGACCCGCCGGTGCCCGGCGGCGGCCAGGTGTTCCACGCACAGCTCCCCGGCGCGCCGGAAGTCGAGGTCGACGCAGGCCAGTCCGGTGCTGTCGGCGGGGTGCCCGATCAGGACGCCGGGTAGCGCCAGCTCGCGCAGCAGCGGTACCCGGGAGTCCTCCAGCTCCACGTCCATCAGCAGCACGCCGTCGACGAGCGCGCTGCCGGCGATGCGGTGCAGCCCGGCCGGTCCCTCGTCGGCGGTGACCAGCAGCACGTCGTGGTCGTGGCGGCGGGCGGTGGTGACCACCGCGGTGGCGAAGCGCATCACCACTGGCACCTGCATGCCGGTGCGCAGCGGCAGCACCAGGGCGATCACGTTGGCCTTGCGGCTGGCGAGCGCGCGGGCCCCGGCGTGCGGGTGGTAGCCGAGCGCGCGGACGCTGGCGAGCACCCGGCTGCGGGTGGTGGCCGAGATGGTGCGTTTGCCGCTGAGCACGTACGACACGGTGCTGGCCGCCACCCCGGCGTGGCGGGCCACGTCGGCGATGGTGACCTGCTCGCCAGGGGTCCGGCCGCTCACCGGGCCGTCCCGAAGCTGGTGCCCGCCGGTTCGGCTGTCGCGTCGCCGCCGGTGACGGTGAGCGCGCCGGCGAGCCGGATGTCCCGCGCGGACCTGCCGACCAGCACCGAGTGGACGGCGTCCTCCACCACCATCGCGGCGCGGGTCTCGTCCCACCAGGCCAGTTCGGCGGTACGCAGGCGCATCGTCACCCGGGCGGCGCAGCCCGGGTCGAGCGTGACGCGGGCGAAGTCGCGCAACTGCCGCAGCGGCTGCTTGACCCGCGAGCGCCGCTGCCGGGTGTAGAGCTGCACGACCTCGGTGCCCGGGCGGCGGCCCGTGTTGGTGACCTCGACGCTCACCTCCACCTCCTCGCCGGCGCGCGCCGTGGCGGTGCTCAACCGGAGGTCAGCGTAGTCGAACTCGGCGTAGCTGAGCCCGTGCCCGAACGGGTACAGCGGCTCGCCCCGGTGGTAGAGGTAGGTGGCGTCGGCGCCGATGACGTCGTAGTCGAGCAGGTCCGGCAGTTCGGCGGCGTCGGCGTACCAGGTCTGGGTGAGCCGCCCGCCCGGGTCGGCGGCGCCGAGCAGCACGTCGGCCAGCCCGTTGCCGTGTTCCTGTCCACCGTGGGCGCTCCACAGCACCGCCGGCAGGTGCTCCTGCGCCCAGCCGGCCGCGTACGGGTAGCTGCTCGTCAGCGCCAGCACGGTACGCGGGTTCGCGGCGTGCACGGCCCGCAGCAGCTCCGCCTGGCCGGTCGGCAGGGCCAGGTCGGCCCGGTCCTCGGTCTCCCGGCCGTTGACCATCGGGTGGTTGCCGAGCACCACCACCGCCACGTCGGCGGCGGCCGCCAGCGCGGCGGCCTCGGCCGCCCCGTCCACGAGCAGCGTCACTGCGAACACGGCCGGGTCGCCGGTGGCGACGCTCAGCCGCCCGTCCGGTGCGACGCCGACGTGCCGGCCGGTGGCCAGGTGGTGCAGCAGCGCGGTGCCGTGGGGCCGGTGGTGCAGGCGGAACGTCTCGCGTACCACCCAGCCGCCCGGTCCGTCGCGGTCTGCCACGAGGGCCCCGGTGTCGTCGGCGCCGACGTACCGGCCGGTGTCCACGGCGCGCAGCGCCACCACGTCGCGCCCCCAGTCGACCACGTCGAACTCGGCCGGGCTGTCGCCGAGCGCCAGCGGGCCGTCGCCGTCGTGGCGTACCGCCCGGTCGCCGACGTGCAGGGTGATCCGGTCCGCGCCGGGATGGGTGGTCACCTCGGGCAGGCGCCCGAGCAGCCCGGCGTACGCGCTGATCGTGTACGGCGGGGTGCCGCTGTACCAGTCGGTGAGCACCGTGTCGGCGAGCGGGCCGAGCACCGCGACGCGGGTGCTGGGGCGCAGCGGCAGCAGGCCGTCGTTGCGCAGCAGCACCACCGACTGGCGGGCGGCCTCGCGGGCGAGTTCCCGGTGGGCGAGGCTGTCGAGCGTGTGGGGCGGCACGTCGTCGTGGGGATCGGGGTTCAGGTCGCCCAGCCGCGACCGGACGGACAGGATCCGCCGCACCGCCCGGTCCACGTGGGAGACGTCGACGAGGCCGCGGGCCAGCGCCTCCGTGAGCCGCTCCACGGTGGGGGTGCTGTCCTCGTCGTCCTCGGTGAAGCTGTCGATGCCGGCGCGCAGCGCGGCGGCGAAGCCGGCCACGTGGTCGGGCAGGTGTCCCTGCACGCCGGCGATGTTGCCGACCGCCCCGGCGTCGCCGACCACCATGATCTCGTCGTCGGCGTAGCCGCGCAGCTCACCCTCGATGAGCGGGCTCAGGTGCGCCGGCACGCCGTCGACCAGGTTGTACGACGCCATCACCGCCACGGCTGCGCCGGCCGCCAGCGGGGCGCGGAAGGCCGGCAGCTCGTACTCGCGCAGCATCCGGGGCGGCAGGTCGCTGGAGGTGGTGGCCCGGTCGGTCTCGTTGTTGTAGCCGAGGAAGTGCTTGAGCGTCGGCGCGGTCCGCAGCCGGATCGGGTGGTCGCCGCGCAACCCGAGCGCGTACGCGGTGGCCAACTCGCCGGTCAGCCACGGGTCCTCGGACCAGCCCTCCTCGTTGCGTCCCCACCGGGGGTCGCGCAGCGGGTTGACCACCGGCGCCCACACGTTGAGGCCGACGCGGTCCGGGTCGGCCCGGTGCTTGACGCGTACCTCGTCGCCGACGGCGGCCCCCACCGCCCGGATCAGGTCCGGGTTCCAGCTCGCGGCCAAGCCGATCGCCTGCGGGAAGACGGTGGCGGTGCCGAGCCACGCGACGCCGTGCAGCGCCTCGGTGCCGGTGCGGAACGCGCGCAGGCCGAGCCGGGGCACCGGCGCCTGCCACTGGTGCAGCAGGCCGAGTTTCTCCGGCAGCGTGAGCCGGGCCAGCAGGTCGTCCAGACGATGGGGGACGGGGTCGGTCATGGTGGGCGCCTCCGGTCGGCGTACGTGCTGCCGCTCGTCCGTCGAAGCGCTTCGACGGACGAGCCGGTGATGCGGCGTCGCGTACGCGAAAAGGGGTGGTGGGGGTGCGGCAGTGTCGGCCCGGAGCGGTGGTGAAGCGCTTCGACAACCGCCGAAAAACACGCCGCTTCGGGTTGCCCGGTCCCGGAACGCGGCGCTACCGAGGTTGGCACCTTCCGGCCGGTGCGGTCAAGGGGTCATCCGGCGGGCAGGCGCCCGGCCTCCACAGTGGCCAGCGCGGCGGTGGCCCCGCCCAGCGCCCCGGCCGCGGACCCGAGCGTGCTGGCCTCCAGCCGCACGCCGGGCGGAACCGGTGTGCGGGCCGCGAGTTCGGCGTGGGCGGCGGGCAGCAGCCACGGCGCGAGCGCCGCCAGGTGCCCGCCGACCACCACCACCTCCGGGTCGAGCAGCCCGGACAGCACCGACGTCGCCTGCCCGAGCAGCCGGCCGATCTCGGTGAGCCCCGTCCGTACCGGCTCGTCCCCGGCGCGGGCGAGTACCTGGATCCGTTCCACCTCCGGCAGATGGTCGGTGACCGGGCCGGCGCCTGGTAGCAGGCGGCGGATCACCGCGTCCACGCCGAGCAGCGCGGTGAGGCAGCCGCGCCGCCCGCAGTCGCAGGCCGGTCCGTCCGCGGCCAGGGGCAGGTGCCCGACGTCGCCGGCGAAGCCCCGGCCGCCGCGCAGCAGCCGGCCGCCGCTGATCAGGCCCGCGCCGATCGCCGGCCCGCCGGTGAGGTGCACCAGGTCGGTCGTGGCGGCGTACGGGCCGTGCCGCCGCTCGGCCAGCACGGCGAGGTTGGCCTCGGTGTCGACGGCGACGGGGAAATCCCTGTCGCGTAGCGCGCGACGAACCGACGCGGCCAGCGGCACGCCGCGCCAGCCCAGCGCGGGTGCGGCCGGCACGTCGCCGTCGGGGTCCACCAGCCCGGGTACGGCTACGGTGAGGCCGAGCACGGTGCGGTCGGCGCCGATCCGGTTGACGGCGCGCCGGGTCAGCGCGGCGAGCGCCTTCACCGTCTCCTCGGGACCGGCGGTGGCGGCGGGGAACGCGCGCCGCCAGGTCAGCACCGGGTCGCCGCCGAGTCCCGCGGCGACCGCGACCAGTTCGTCCGCGCCGACGCGCAGGCCGAGCCCGACGTAGCGGGAGCCGTCGAGGACGAGCATGGTGGCCGGGCGGCCCACCCGGTTCTCGGTCAGCCCGGTCTCCCGCAGCAGGCCGTGTTCGATCAGCTCGGCGACCAGGCTGGAGACGGTGGCCTTGTTCAGCCCGGTGTGGGCGGCGACGTCGGCCCGGGAGCAGGGGGCGTGACGGCGGACGTGCCGGAGCACCGCGGCCCGGTTGGTCACCCGCACGTCGCCGAGGTCGGCCGTCGGCCGGTCGATGCTGATCACGTACTGCCCGCCTCCTGCGCCCGGCCCCGAGTTCGGCTACAGCTTAAACTAAAGGGGCGAGATTCCGGCCGGCCGGTCTCCGCCGCCGAACCACGGCGCGAACGGCGTCACCGGGACCGGCTCGCCGTCGAGCACCGCCCGGCGCGGCGGGTCCGTCCCGACGACGCTGACCCCCCGGACGTCCAGCGGCCCGTCCACGCGCACGCGCAGCGTGTCGCCGTCGCGTACCGCCGTGACAGTGGTGTCGCCTTCGGGGTCGTGCACCACGCTCACGCCGTCGACGCCGCCCCAGGCCACGAGCGTGACGTCCCGGAACGGGCCGGTCCCGACCGTCGCCGCGGGTGCCACGGTGGGGATCAGCGCGCCGTGGCGCACGTACAGCGGCAGCCGGTCCAGCGGCACGCTCACCCGCAGGTGCCGGCCGCCGGGGTGCCGCTGCCCGGTGTCCGCGTCCAGCCAGTCGTCGCCCGTCGGCAGGTAGACGGCGCGCTCGCCGGACGGGTCGAGCACCGGCGCCACCAGCAGGTCGGGGCCGAGGCGGTACTGGAGGTCGGCGGTCCAGGCGGCCGGGTCGTCCGGGCTGTCGACGAGCAGCGCCCGCAGCATCGGGCCGCCGGTGCGGGCGCTCGCCACCGCCGCCGACCAGAGGTACGGCAGCAGCCGGTAGCGCAGCCGCAGCGCGTCCACCGCGTGCCGTTCCGCCTCGGGCGGGAACTCCCACGGCAGCCGGCTGGTGGTGCCGTGCAGCCGCACCAGCGGCGAGAGGGCGCCGAACTGGGTCCAGCGCACGTACAGGTCCGGCTCGGGTGTGCCGTGGAAGCCGCCGGTGTCGTGGCTCCAGAACGGCACCCCGGACAGCCCGTGGGACAGGCCGCCGCGCAGCGTGCTGGCCATGCCGGGCCAGGTGGCGTTGACGTCGCCGCTCCACTGCGCGCTGTGCCGCTGCCCGCCCAGGTACGACGAACGGGCCCACACGGTGCGGTGCCCGGCCACCTCCTCGGTGACGTCGGCTACCGCGTCGTTGAACAGCAGTGCGTACACGTTGTGCAGTTCGACGCCGGTCATGCCGTTGTGTGCCACCGCGTCGGCGGGCACGCCCTCGGCGAAGTCGGTCTTGAACGCCGCGACGCCCTGCGCCAGCAGCGGTCGCAGCAGGCCCTGGAACCAGCGCACCGCGGCCGGGTTGGTGAGGTCCACGACGGCGCATTCCGGGTAGCTGCCGTGCCAGGTGTCGGCGACGTACGTGCCGCCGTCCGGGCGGCGCAGGAAGTACCCGGCGGCCTCGGCCTCGGCGTAGAGCGGGCTGCCGGTCATCAGGTACGGGTTCATCCAGAGGCACACCCGGAAGCCCTGCTCGGTGAGGTCCTTGAGCATGCCGTCCGGGTCGGGGAAGGCGTCGGCGTCCCAGCGCAGATCCGACCAGTGGCCGGCGACCTGCCAGTAGCAGTCGAGGTGCAGCACGTCGCAGGGGATGTCCCGCTCCCGGATGCGCCGGGCCCGTTCCAGCACGCGCTGCTGGCTGTCCGGGAAGAAGCCGGAGGAGATCCACGCGCCGAACGCCCACCTCGGCGGCAGGTACGGCCGTCCGGTCAGCGTGTCGAGCCGGTCGAGCACCTGCGCCGGGGTGGGCCCGGCCAGCACGTAGTAGTCGAGCAGGTCGTCCGGGACGAGGATCTGCACGCTGCTGTGGGTGCTGGCGCACACGTCGAACTGCACCGGCAGCCCGCTGTCGACGAGCACGCCGTAGCCGCGGTCGGAGAGGTAGAACGGCACGTTCTTGTGCGAGCGGTCGGACTCGCCGCCGAAGGCGTCGAAGTTCCACATCAGCGGGCGCTGGCCGCGCTTGTCCAGCGGGGTGAACTTTTCGCCGAAGCCGACGAACCGTTCGTCGCCGGGCGCGACGAAGCTCTCGTGCCAGGCGACCGGCTCGCCGTCGAACGTGGAGCGGCCGAGCGGCAGCGTGCGGCGGCGACCGCTGATGTCCCGGGTACCGCCGTCGGAGGCCAGCAGCAGCCGCCCCTCAGGAGTGAGGAACCGCAGCCCCCACGGGTCCAGGCACAGCTCGGCGACCACGCCACCGGCGCCGACCCGGACGTGTCCGTCGGTGACGGTCACGGCGGCGGGGTGCGGCTGCGGGTGGACCAGTGTCAGCGCGGCCGCGGACCGGCTGCGGACCGAGAGGTCGTCGGCGAGGCGTACCCGGATGATCCCGTCGCCGGCGGCCTCGACCCGCGCGACCAGCGTGCGGCCGGACGCACAGGTCGCGGTGAGCGTGACCCCGTGCGCGTCGGTCGCGGCCACCTCGGCCCGCAGCACGTCGTCGGCGCCCTCCTCGCCGGGGGCGCGGACCGGCAGGTCGGGCGGGTCGGCCACGAACGTCTCGTACGGGACCAGCGGCGGGCGGTACGGCATGGGCGTCTCCTCGCGGCGTCCACGGGCGGTCCCGCCAGTTTCTTTGGAAGCCCAACTAACTGTCAATGATCGACGGCATTGACTTTCCTTCTCACCTGTTCCTATTTTGGCCGGGATGACAACTAAAGCGCCGTGGGACGACGGCCGTCTCTGCTACGGCGGCGACTGGAACCCGGAGCAGTGGCCGCCGCGGGTGTGGCGCGAGGACGTCGCCCTGATGCGTGCCGCCGGGGTCAACCTGGTCACGGTCGGCGTGTTCGCCTGGTCCCGGCTGGAGCCCGAGCCCGGCCGGTACACGCTCGACTGGCTCGACGACGTGCTGGACCTGCTGCACTCGGCCGGCATCCGCGCCGCCCTGGCCACCCCCACCGCCTCGCCGCCGCCCTGGTTCTCGCTGCGCCACCCGGACGCGCTGCCGGTCACCGCCGACGGCGTCCGCCTGACCCACGGCAGCCGCGACACCTACTGCGCCGCCGCGCCCGCGTACCGCGACGCCGCCCGCAGCATCGCCGGGGTCCTCGCCGCCCGCTACGCACACCACCCGGCGCTGGCGCTGTGGCACGTGCACAACGAGTACGGCACCACCTGCCACTGCCCGCACGCCGAGGCGGCGTTCCGCCGCTGGCTCACCACCCGCTACGGCGACCTCGACGCGCTCAACGACGCCTGGGTCACCAGCTTCTGGAGCCAGCACTACTCCGACTGGGCGCAGGTCGGCACGCCCCGCGCCACCCAGTACCTCGCCAACCCCGGCCAGCTGCTCGACTTCCGTCGCTTCTGGTCCGACACGCTGCTGTCCGCGTACACCGAGCAGCGGGACCTGCTGCGCGCGGCGAACCCGGCCGTGCCGGTCACCACCAACTCCGTGCTCGGCGACTGGGTGCCGGTCGACCACGCCCGCTGGGCGCGCGAGGTCGACCTGGTGGCGATCGACCACTACCCGTCCACGACCGACGCGGGCGCGGAGGAACAGACCGCGCTCGCCGCCGACCTCGCCCGCGGCTGGGCCCGCCACGGCGCCGGACGGCCGGTGCCGTGGCTGCTCATGGAGAGCGCGCCCAACCAGATCCACACCGCCGGGCGGATGCACACCAAGGAACCCGGCCGGATCACCCGGCACAGCCTCGCCCACGTCGCACGCGGCTCCGCCGGAGTGATGTTCTTCCAGTGGCGCGCCCCGGCCGGCGGCGCGGAACGCTTCCACTCCGCAGTGGTGTCGCACGCCGGGGCGGACACCCGCGTGTTCCGCGAGGCCACCGACCTGGGCGCCGCGCTGGGCCGGCTCGCCGGGACCGCGCCGGGCCGCGTCCAGTCGGCCGTGGCCGTCGCGTACGACGCGGCGAGCGGCTGGGCGCTGCGGCACCCGGGGATGCCCCGCGACGGACTCGACCACCCCGGCGAGGTGGCCGCCGCGCACCGGGCGCTGTGGCACGCGGGCGTCACCGCCGACGTCGTGCCGCCCGGCAGCCCGCTCGACGGCGCCCGGCTGCTCGTGCTCCCCGCCCTCTACCTCGCCTCGGACGCCACAGCCGACTGGGTACGCCGGCACGTCCACGGCGGCGGGCACCTGCTGGTGACCTGGCTCAGCGGCGTGGCCGACGAGCACGCCCGGGTGCGCCTGGGCGGCTACCCGGGGGCGTATCGGGACCTGCTCGGCGTGCGGGTGGAGGAGTTCCACCCCCTCGCCGACGACGAACAGGTGTCGCTGACCGGCGGCGGGACCGGCCGGATCTGGTCGGAGACGGTCCACACCGACGGCGCCGAGACGGTGAGCGCGTACGCCGGGGGAGTGCTGGACGGGCGGCCCGCCGTCGCCCGGCACCGGGTCGGCGACGCGTACGCCTGGTACGTCTCGACCCGTCCCGACGACGACACCTACCGGCGGCTGCTCACGGAGGCGGCCCGGCTCGCCGGTGTGACCCCGACCTGTCCCGGCGCGCCTGCGGGCGTGGAGGCGGTACGCCGGCACGACAGCGACGGGACCCTGCTCTACCTGCTCAACCACACCGACCAGCCGCAGCGGGTGCCGGTCACCGGGCTCGACCTGCTGACCGCCGCGACGGTCGACGGCTCCCTGACGCTGGAGCCGGGCGCAGTGGCGGTGCTACGCGAGGCAGCGCGCTGATGCGCGTACCCGGGTCAGGGGGTGGCGACGGCGGCGCGGGAGCGGTCGGCGGCGATCCGCACCGCGAGCGCCGCCAGCACCGTGCCCATCACGTACCGCTGCAGGCGCGCCCAGCCCGGCCGGCGGGTGAGGAACGCCGACACCGAGCCGGCGCTGAACACGATGAGCGCGTTCACGGTGAGCGCCACGACGATCTGGGTCAGGCCGAGCAGCAGACTCTGCACCGCCACGTGCCCGCGCGCCGGGTCGACGAACTGCGGCAGCAGCGACACGTACAGGATGGCGATCTTCGGGTTGAGCAGGTTGGTGACCAGGCCCATGGTGAACAGGCGCCGGGGCCGGTCGGGCGGCAGCGGCGTCGGGGTGAACGCCGACGTGCCACCGGGGCGCAGCGTCCGCCAGGCCAGCCACAGCAGGTACGCCGCGCCGGCCAGCTTCACCGCCGTGTACAGCGGCGGGACCAGCACGAACACGGTGGCGATGCCGGCCACCGCGGCGGCCAGGTAGACCAGGAAGCCGGCCGCCACGCCGAGCAGCGACACCAGCCCGGCCCGACGCCCCTGTGTGACCGACCGCGACACCAGGTAGACCATGTTCGGCCCGGGCGTGAGCACCAGACCGAGCGCCACCAGGCCGATTCCCATGACTGCACCGACAGTGACCACATAGCCTCCCCGCTCCCGCCTAACCGGACCCTACGCCCACCCGCCGCCCCGCACTGTCCCCTCCCACCGTCACTGCGTCGATCATGAGTTGGCTGCCGTTGGCGTCCGATTTGTCGCCGCCAACCTCATGATCGCCCGGGCAGGGGGCGGTGGTGCCGGTGTTGCGGCGGTGATACTTGCGGCATGTCGATCGTGCTGTCCGCGCCGGCCACCCCGACCGCGCCCGCGCTGCTGCTGCGTCCGTGGCGCGACGGTGACGCCGACGCGCTGATCGAGGCGTACCGGGATCCGGTGCTGCGCGCCTGGACCAGCCATCCGGTGACCGGCCCGGCGCAGGCGCAGGTGTTCCTGCGCCGCAGCCACCAGGGCTGGGCCGCCGGGCACCGGTTCATGTTCGCGGTGCTGGAGGGGGAGCAGGTGGTGGCCTGCGTGGTGCTCAAGGACGTTCGCCCGGGCCGTCCGGCCGCCGAGGTCGGCTACTGGACGGCCGCGCCGGCACGGGGCCGGGGCGTCGCGCCACGGGCGGTGGAGGCGGTCACCGCGTGGGCGTTCGCCCGGTTCGCCGCCGTCGGCCTGACCCACCTGGAGCTGCTGCACCAGGTCGACAATCCGGCGTCCTGCCGGGTGGCGGAGAAGAGCGGGTACGCGTTCGCCGAGGTGCTGCCGGCCCGCCCGCCGTTCCCCCGGGACGGCCACCGCCACGTCCGCCACCGGCCGGTCTCATGACGAAGAAGTGACAGTGCTGCCGATCAGGCGCAGCAGCAGCCGCGGCTCGCCCGGCCACGCGTCGAGCAGCACCTGCCGGGGCATCTGCCGGGCGGCGTAGCGCAACGCGAGCGCCACCACCACGATGTCGTCGAGCGGGCCGATCACCGGCAGGAACTCCGGGATCAGGTCGATCGGGCTGGCCACCCAGAGCCCGGCGGCCACGATCGCGACCCGGGCGCGGCGGGGCACCCGCGGGTCGCGGCGCAGCCGTCGCACGGCGGTCACGCAGTCGGGTACGAACGCGGTCAGATCGCGCAGGATCCCCGGCGGCAGGCGCCGGGCCAGCAGCACCAGCACCGCCCAGCTCGCGACCAGGCAGGCCGTCGCCACAGCGAGTCCGATGAGCCAGTCGCGCACGCCGTCACCCCTTTCCGTTTCCGGTGGCACGCTACGCGGCGTCCCCGCCCGGGCGCGCGGGAACAGTCCGGCCCCGCGCGACGCTGAGTCTTGTCGGACGGCGGCGGATACCGTGGGTACGGGAGGTGACGGCGGTGACGACAGGCTGGGAGGCCGCGGTCGAGGCGCAGATCCGCTCGGCCCAGGAACGCGGCGAGTTCGACAACCTGCCGGGTGCCGGCAAGCCCATCCCGGGGCGCGACATGCCCTACGACGAGGGCTGGTGGATCCGCAGCTTCATGGAGCGCGAGCAGATCCCGTCCGACCTGCTGCTGCCCACGCCGCTCCAGTTGCGCCGCCGCATCGAACAGCTTCCGGCCGAGCTGCGCGACCTGCCCACCGAGGAGGCTGTCCGGTCGTACGTGGCGGCGCTCAACACCGAGGTGGTGGCCTGGCTGCGTACCCCGACCGGGCCACGCGTGGTGGTCCGTCCGGTGAACGTCGAGGAGGCGGTGCGCCGCTGGCGCGCCGATCGGGACGGCGGCGCGCCGGCCGTCACGGCACCGGAGCCGCCCCGCGCGGACCCGACCCGCCCGCGCCGCCGCTGGCGCTGGTGGCGCCGCTGAGAGCGCTCAGCGAAGCGCCGCCTGCCAGGTCCACGCGGTACGCCGCGGCCGGTCGCCGAGCGGTGCGCGGCCGGTCAGCCACAGCAGCACCGGCGCCGGCTCGCCGTCCGGTGCGTCGGGGAACAGCCGGTGCACCACCCCGGCACACAGCCCGGCGGGTGGCGACCAGTCCAGGCCGAGCCCGCGGGCCAGGTCGTGGGTGTGCAGCAGGATCTCGGCCACGCCCATCGCGGCGAACCCGCCCGGATCGCACGGGCCGAAGTGCCACGCCCGGTCGTCCGGGCTCGCGGCGTCGATGGTGGCGGCGAGCATCCCGGCCGCGGCCGCCGCGACGGTGAGCACCTCGGCGGGCGCGGCGTCGGCGCGTACCCGCAGGTCGAACGGCAGATAGCCGCCGCCGGGCCGACCGGAGACCTGACCGGCGTACGCGACTAGGTCGTGCGCGATGTGCGCGGCGGTGGTCCAGCAGGACCAGTCCAGGTCTCCGGCACGTACCGTCCAGTTCCGGTCGGTGGCGGGCCGCAGCACGGCGGTCATCGCGGCGGCGGCGGACCGGACGTCCGCGCCGCTCATCGTCCTCACAGCCGGCGTACGCGCAGCACGCACGTCAGCATCGGAAGCGTGAACTCCCCGTCGGCCGTCTCCGGCCGGCTGGCCAGGTACGCGCGGATGCGGTCGAGGGTCTCCGTGCGCTCCTGTTCCGGCATGACCAGCATCCCGGCCCTGGTGGCGAGCGTCGCCACCAGCGAATCGGCGGTACGGCGCTGCCCGTGCGGGAACTCCGCCTGCTCGGGCGAGCCGAACCGGGCCTCGCCGGTCGTCGGCAGGTGCATCGTCGCTGTGGCGACGCGCCAGCTCGCGGGCGTGTCGCGGGGGCCGATGGCGGCGCTTCCGCTGACCGCCGCGAGCCCTGCCACCCAGTCGACCCGGTCGTCCACGACGTTCCACAGTCCGGCAAGGACACCGCCGGGTGCGAGGACGCGGGCGATCTCCGGCCCGGCGACGGCCATGTCGAACCAGTGCATGGCGTTGCCGGCGACCACGGCGTCCACGGAGGCGCCCGGCAGGGGGATCGCCTCGGCGCTGCCGGACAGCGCACGGACGTCCGGCACTGTGCGGCGGAGTTCGGCGAGCATCTCCGGGTCCGGCTCGACGGCAGTCACGTCGCCGCTCACCTCGGCCAGCGTGGCGGTGAGCTTGCCGGTGCCCGCGCCGAGGTCGAGCACCCGCGCGCCGGGTGCGGGTTCGAGCGCCCACCGCAGGGCGGCCCGCGCGTAGTCCGGTCGGTGTTCGGCGTACGCGGTCGCTGCCGCGCCGAACGACGAGGAGTGCCGACGTCGTGCGTCTTCGTCCATCCGGTCACCCTATCGACGGCCCGCGATCGTCGTGGCCCTCGACGTCGGCCCGCCTCACTACCATTCGCGCATGGCCGCCGCAGCACCTGTCGAAGCGACCTTCTTCGGAACGTCGTCCCTCCACGTGTCGGACGGGATCTCGGGGATCCTGATCGACGGCTTCTTCTCCCGGCCCTCTCTCCTTCGCGTCGCGCTGGGCCGCGTCGCACCGGACCGAGGGCGGATCACCAGCGCCCTCTCCCGGGCCGGGGTGACCCGTCTCGACGCGCTGTTCGTCGCCCATTCCCACTACGACCACGCCATGGATGCCCCCGAGGTCGTCAAGCACCTCGGAGGCAGGCTGTTCGGTTCCGAGTCGACCCTGAACGTGGGGCGCGGCTCGGGCCTCGCCGAGCAGGCGATGACGCGTATCGCGGACGGAGACGCGCACACAGTCGGCGCGTTCACAGTGCGTCCGCTCGGCGGTGTGCACAGCCCCGGCAACAGGTTCCCGGGCGTGATCGAGGAGCCGTTCGTGCCGCCGGCCAGGGCGAGCAGCTACCGCGACGGCGGGTGCTTCTCGTTCCTCGTCACCCACCCCAGCGGCGCGATGCTCATCCACCCGAGCGCCAACGTCGTGCCGAACCAGTTCGACGGAATCGATGTCGACGTCCTCTACCTCGGTGTCGGCGCCCTGGGCGCGCAGTCACATCGGTTCCAGGACGACTACTGGCGGCACGTGGTGGAGGCGACCCGGCCCCGCATCGTCGTGCCGATCCACTGGGACAACTTCTTCGTCGCGCTGGACCGGACGTTGCGGCCGCTGCCCGCCCTTCTCGACAAGTTCGCCACGACGACGGAGTTCCTCCGCCGCAAGAGTGCGGAGAGCGGCATCCCGGTGCGGTTCCAGGACGCCTTCGAGGTCATCAGACCGTTCGTTCGCTAGGCCGCCGACCCGCCGCACGACGACGGGCGCCTGCGTACCCATCAGGTCACGTCGCCCGGCCGGCTACGGCGCGAGCGCCGAGGCGATGAGGGCTACCGTCCTGTCGTCGTCCTTCGCCAACCGTTCCAGCACGGCGCGCCCAGGGCACGCCGGATCTGCTGTAGCGACAGTCCCAGCGAGCGCAGGCTCTCCACGTGGAAGATGCGGCGGGCGTCCTCGGCGACAGGGACCACCTCCTGCGTCCCAGTGAAGACCTTGCCACGGTGTCAGGGTCAAGCGACGCCGCCGTTTCCAATTAACGGATTACCGGTAACAACATTCCACCAATTCATACCGGCAAACCAGGTCAAATCGCCACCACATCATAATGACAGTTATGTGCGCGTGGCGACGTGGCGGCGAGGGACCACGCCTCGGCCCGCCCTGCGGACTACGGTGAGGCGGTCGCATCCGAGGGGAGGGTGGCAATGCGGATCGCGATTGCGGGCGCGACGGGCCGAATCGGGGCGCTGACCGCGGACGCGCTGAAGCGGCAGGGGCACGACGTCGTACGCGTCAGCCGCTCGCTGGGCGTGGATCTGATGACGGGCGACGGGCTGGACGAGGCCCTCGCCGGCGTCGAGGCGGTCATCGACACGACAAACGTGGCGGCAGCGGAGCGTTCCGAGACGGTGGCGTACCTCGGCGCCCTGACCCGCAACCTGCTGGAGGCCGAGCAGCGCGCCGGCGTGCGGCACCACGTGCTGCTGTCGATCGTCGGCATCCACCGGGTCGACGACAATGCCCACTACGCGGGCAAGCGGGAGCAGGAGCGACTGGTGGCAGGCGGACCGGTGCCGTGGACGATCGTGCCGGCCACCCAGTTCCACGACTTCGCCGCCATGGTCACCGGTTGGACCGAGCGCGACGGCGTCGCCACTGTCGCGCCGCTGCTGGTGCAGCCGATTGCGCCCCGGGACGTCGCCGACATCCTCGCCGAGGTCGCCGTCGGCGAACCACAGGGGCATCACGTCGACATCGCCGGACCCGCGACGGAGGATCTCGTCGACATGGCCCGGCGCACCAACGAGGCGCGCGGTCGCCGGGTCCGGCTGGTTCCGACGTGGTCGGGCGTGTTCGGCACGTCGATGTCGGGCAACGTGCTGCTGCCGGGCGACGGCGCGCGCATCGCGCCGACCAGCTTCGACGACTGGCTAGCCGCGGGCGCTCGTTGACGGGCTGACGGCGGCGACGACCAGGTCGACTATGCCGTCGGCGTAGTCGTCGGTCAGCGGGCCGTTGCGCAGCAGCCAGCGGTGGTAGAGCGGGCCGAACAGCAGTTCCACCACCTGGTCCAGCGCCGCGTCGGGGCGGACCTGACCGGCCTCGCGGGCGGCCTCCAGGCGTACGCGAACCGCGTTCAGCTGGGGGCGGAGCAGCCGGTCGCGCGCCTGGCCGGCCAGGTCCTCGTCGGCGAGTGTCTCGATGGTGATGGCCCGGGTGGTCGCCGACAGTCGGGGATCGGCGAACTCGGCGACGGTGGCCCGGAGAACCTGGCGCAGATCTGCGCGCAGGTCGCCGGTGTCGGGCAGGGCGATGACCTCCGGCATGTCGTCGGCGAGCGCGTCCAGGATGACCGCGCCCTTGCCGCGCCACCAGCGGTAGATGGTCTGCTTGCCGACTCCGGCGCGGGCGGCGATCGCCTCGACGGTCAGGGCCGGGTAGCCGGTCTCGGTCAGCAGTTCCAGGGCGGCGGCGAGGATCGCGCGGCGGGACTGCTCGTTGCGGCGGGCGGGCTGCGGGGTCACCCCAAGAGCTTACGCGAGACGAGACGTGCCGTCTTGACGAGGCAGCCGCGCTGTGATCTTCTAAGCGAGACGGACCGTCTCGTCTCAGTGAAGGTCAGGAGAGCAGTTGCCGCACATCGCCATGGTCAGCATCCCGTTCCACGGCCACGTCAACCCGAGCTTGGAGATCATCCGTACCCTCGTGCAGCGCGGTCACCGGGTGACGTACGCCAACGATCCGGCCTTCGCCGAGGTCATCCGGCGCACCGGCGCGGAGCTGAAGCCGTACGCCTCGACGCTGCCCGCCGACGGCGGCGCCGGAACCGACGATCCGATCGAGCAGCTCACGCTCTTCCTCGACGATGCGGTCGCCATGCTGCCGCAGCTGCGGGCCGCCTATGCCGACGACCGGCCGGATCTGTTCCTCTACGACATCGCCGGCGCGCCGGCTCGGCTGCTCGGCGAGCAGTGGGGGATCCCGGCCGTCCAGCTCTCCTCCACGTTCGTGGCGTGGGACGGCTACGAGCAGGAGATGGCGCCCGTCGTGGAGGCGATGCGGGCCGACCCCCGCGGCGCCGACTACTACCGGCGGTTCACGGCGTGGCTGACCGTGGAGGGTTCGTCCGTCACCGACAGCATGGCGTTCCAGGGGCGGCCGGTCCGCAGCCTCGTTCTGCCACCGGAGGCGCTTCAGCCGAACGCCGACCGGGTGGACCGGTCGGTCTACAGCTTCGTCGGGCCGGTCCTGGGGGACCGCTCCGACCAGGGTTCCTGGGTACGGCCGGAGCGCGCCGGAAAGGTGCTGCTGGTTTCGCTCGGCTCGGCCTTCACCCGGCAGCCCGAGTTCTACCGTCGCTGCGTCGCCGCATTCGGTGACCTGCCCGGCTGGCACACCGTTCTGCAGATCGGCGAGCACGTCGATCCCGCCGAACTCGGTCCCGTACCGGACAGCGTCGAGGTCCATCGGTGGGTGCCGCAGCTGGCCGTACTGGAGCAGGCGGACGCCTTCGTCACCCACGCCGGCATGGGCGGCAGCAGCGAAGGTCTCTACTGCGGCACGCCGATGATCGCCGTACCGCAGGCGGCCGACCAGTTCGCGAACGCCGAGCAGCTGGCCGCCCTCGGCGTCGCCCGGGTCGTCGACTCGGCCACCGTCACCGCCGCGGAGCTGCGCGAGACGCTGCTCGCCTTCACGTCGGACCCCGCCGTGGTGGCCCGCAGCGCCGAGTTGAAGCGGCAGGCCCGCGCCGCCGGGGGCGCCGGCCGGGCCGCCGATCTGATCGAGGCCGAACTCACCGCGGCGCGCCGTGGTACCGGGCTGCGTGCCGCGAGCGGCGGGTGAAGCGTGGTCGCGGCGGCCGGGTGCCGCCGCGACCACGCCCCGGTCAGTCCTCCGCCAGCACTGTGAAGGTGAAGGCGGAGCTCGTCGGACGCTTCAGCGGGATGTCGCACTTGACCCGGCGCAGCACCTCGGACCGGGTGAGGCCGAACCGGTGCGCGATGATCCGGTCCGGGCGTACCGGCACCGGGTCGTCGAACGTGACGTTCACCTGGACCGGCCACCCGTCGAGCGGCACCGTGGGCGCGTCGAGCGTCCACGCGCCGGTCCAGTCCAGGGTGAAGCGGCAGCGCCGGGCGAACGCCGGGTCCAGCAGTGTGGCAGCCACCAGGTCGGGATCGTTGAGGTGGTGGCCGTGCAGATCGACGGGGTCGAACGAACCGACCGTCGCCCGCTCGCGGACGGTGAGCTTGACGGTCCGGTCGCAGGACACGCAGTGCACCAGCAGCCACACGTCCAGCAGCTTGCCGTTGGCGTTGACCCGGAACCGTCCCCGGGCGGCGGTGGCCGACTCCGCCCGGCAGGTGACGCAGCGCAGCGACAGCAGCGGAAGGCGGGTCCGGCGTACGACCCAGGGCAGCACGATATGAGGTTGGGATGACATGAGACCTGATCTCTGAAGACCTGACGCGAGGCCGATTACGCGCGGCCTCGGACGCTGTGTCCGGGCGCGCGTGGGCAGCCCGGCGAGCCGGCGCAGGCGTCGGCTACAGGCGTGGGGAACGTGTCAGGTTCTAAAGAGCAGGAGGGGTCACGCGGGATCGTCCTTCTTCGCTGCGATGACAGGTGCAGGGACCGTACGGCACTGCCGAAATCCCTCTCAACCCGTTTTCCGGTGCCGCTGCGTCCCGCATCACTTTCACTCACTAAAAGTTTGCACTGCCTGCAAGATCGCTCGTAGGGTCGTGGCATGACCTCGGATCAGAGCCGCCCCGGCCTGCGTGACCGCAAGAAGCGGCAGACCCGCGCCGCGCTCAGCGCCGCAGCGCTGCGCCTGGTCGCCGAGCGGGGCCTGGACCAGGTGACGGTGGAGGAGATCAGCGAGGCCGCCGACGTGTCGGCCCGCACCTTCTTCAACTACTTCCCGAGCAAGGACGAGGCGCTTCTCGGCGACCAGCCGACCGAGCGCGAGGTGCTTGCCGCCCGCATCGTCGCCGCCCCGCCGGAGCTGTCCGCGTTCGACGCGCTGCGGCTGGCCTTCGACGACGTGGTCGAGGCCATCGAAGCCGATCGGGAGGTGTGGCTGCTGCGCCTGCGGGTGATCGCGGCGAACCCGTCGCTGCTGCCGCGTCTGATCAGCGGCAACGCCGAGACCGAGCAGGTGATCGTCGCGGCGGTGGCCGCCCGGCTGGGGCTCGACCCGTGCCACGGGCACCCGACGCTCGTCACCACTGTCGCCGGCGCGGTCTTCCGCACGGCCCTGATGCAGTGGGTCGAACAACCCGGCACGACGACGCTGCGCGAACTGACCGCCGGGGCGTTCGCCGCCGTCTCCGCCGGCCTGCCCGATCCGTACGCCGCGACCTGACGCCTCCCATCCGTACCGGCCGCCGCCCTCGCGCGCGGCCACTCGCACGTGCACACGACAAGGAGTTCGATGACCACCGCCACTGTTCCGCCCGCCGAGACGGGTACGCGGATGTCACGCCGGGAGGTCCTCCAGGCGTTGTCCGGCCTGATGGTCGGCATGTTCGTGGCGATCCTCGCCTCGACGGTGGTGGCGAACGCGCTGCCCCGGATCATCGCCGACCTCGACGGCAGCCAGACCGTCTACACCTGGATCGTCACCAGCGAGCTGCTCGCGATGACCGCGACGGTGCCGCTGTGGGGCAAGATGGCCGACCTCTACAGCAAGAAGCTCCTCATCCAGCTGTCCCTCGGCCTGTTCGTGGCCGGTTCGCTCGTCGCCGGCTTCACCCCGAACGTCGAGGTGCTGCTGCTCAGCCGGGTCATCCAGGGCATCGGCGCGGGCGGCATGACGGCGCTCGCCACGATCGTCATGGCGGCCATGATCCCGCCGCGTGAGCTGGGCCGGTACGCCGGCATCTTCGGCGCCGTCTTCGGTGTCGGGACCATCGCCGGCCCGCTGATCGGTGGCGTCCTGGTCGACACGTCCTGGCTCGGCTGGCGCTGGTGCTTCCTGATCGGTGTGCCGTTCAGCCTGCTGTCCATCGCGCTGCTCCAGAAGACCCTGCACCTGCCGGTGGTGCGCCGCAAGGTCCGCATCGACTGGCTCGGCGCCCTGCTGATCACCTCGGGCGTCTCCACGCTGCTGATCTGGTCGTCGCTGGCCGGCAACAAGTTCGACTGGGCCTCCGGCTGGACCGCGCTGCTGGTCGGCGGCGGCCTGGCGCTGCTCGCGCTCGCCGTGTTCGTCGAGGCCCGCACCGAGGAGCCGATCATCCCGCTCGGCATCTTCCGCAACCGCACCGTCAGCCTCACCACGGTGGCCAGCATCCTGGTCGGCGTGGCGATGTTCGGCGGCACCGTGTTCCTGTCGCAGTACTTCCAGACCTCGCTGGGCAAGTCGCCGACAGCGGCCGGCCTGATGAGCCTGCCGATGGTCCTCGGCCTGCTGGTCTCCTCGACAGTGGCGGGCCAGCTGATCACCAAGTACGGCCGCTGGAAGATGTTCCTGGTCGCCGGTGCCGCGGTGATGACCGTCGGCATGCTGCTGCTGAGCACCATCGACGCGACCACGAGCGTGCCGGTGCTGTCGGTCTACATGGCGGTGCTGGGTGTCGGCGTGGGCATGCTCCTGCAGAACCTGGTGCTGGCCGCGCAGAACGACGTGCCGGCCGCCGAGCTCGGCGCGGCCACCTCGGTGCTGACGTTCTTCCGCAGCATGGGCGGCGCGGTCGGCGTCAGCGCGCTCGGTGCGGTCCTGGCGAACCGGGTGACCTCGCTGACCGTCGAGCGGCTGGGCCCGATCGCGGCCGGCGGCGGGTCGGCCGAGGTGCCGGACCTGTCCGCCCTGCCGGAACCGGTGCTGCGGGTCGTGCAGGACGTCTACGGCATCGCCACGTCGGAGATGTTCCTCATCGGCGCGCCGTTCGCGCTGCTCGCCCTGATCGTCGTGCTGTTCATCAAGGAGAAGCCGCTGAACACGCTCAGCGGTGACGAGCGCCGGGCCCGCGAGGAAGCAGCCGCCGCCGGCATGCACTGACCACGTCCGACCGAGCGTGGGGCCGCCCCCGGGAGCACCGGGGGCGGCCCCTTCCTGCGTACGGTCAGCGTTCGGTGCGGTCGTTGATCTCGGTGCCGGACTCGCCGGGCATGGCGCCGATCGCCTCCTCGGCGGCCCGGCCGCCGGTGCTCTCGTCGCCCTGCGTCAGCGAGCTGCGGGGCAGCCCGGCCAGGTGCGCCGGGTCCTCGATCGGCTGGGGCGGCCACTGGTCCTGCGTACCGTCGGTCACCCCGGCGCGGCGCAGCGCCTCGACCAGCTGGTCCGGCGACAGGCGGTCGACCTCCTGTATGCCGGCCCCGCGCGCAATCGCCTGCAGTGTCTTCAGGTCTTCGCTCACGAATGTCTCGGCCATGCCCGAGCCTTCCCGGCCCGCAAGACAAGGAAACCGGCGTGCGCCGACGGCCTGCCCGCCCGAGCCGTCGATCATGAAGTTGTACCGGGCAAACCGGACACGGATCGCCGTCAACTTCATGATCGACGCGAAATGAGAGGTTTGGTCAGCGGCGGGCGGGTTTGCGGTCGGGGCGCGGGCGGTCGCGTTCCGGGTCGACGCCGACCTGCACGGCGAAGGCCGGGTCCACGGCCAGTAGCGGCCGGGGGCCGAACAGTGCCATCCCGGTCAGCAGCGTGTCGGTGTCGCGGCCCTGCCAGACCGGGCGGCGCTCCGGGTCGAGGCCGGCGTGCTCGCGGCGCAGCCGCCGCAGCAGCCGGCGGGCGGCGGCGCCGGTCTCCGGCACCTCGGTCAGCCACCAGGCGCCGAGCGCGGTGGCCAGGCAGCACAGCAGCAACCCGGCGACCGAGGCCGGACCGCCGGCGGAACGCCCCTCGACCGCGCTGTCCACCAGCCGGGTCAGCCCGGCCGCGGCGACCGCGAACAGCGGCACCGTGCCCAGCGCGATCCGCCGCCGCTGCGCGCGGGTGAGCAGCCACCCGTCGCGGACCAGCCGCCCGACGGTACGGCGCAGCGCCCGGCCCACGGCCGGGTCGGCGAGCACGGCCGCCCAGGTCTGCGGGCGGCGCAGCGCGGTGTGCAGGGCGCGCACCAGCGGGGGCGAGCCGGGCGGGGGCGGTCCCTGCGCGTGCAGGGTGGCGAGTTCGCCGACGTCGACCCCGCCCGCGCGGCGCAGCGCCGCCACCCCGACCTGGCAGGCCAGCAGCGCCCGGTCGGTCAGGTACGCCAGCTCGACCCGGTCGGGTGTGGCACCCCGGGTACGGCGGCCGGTCAGTTCGCGTACCGCCAGGGCGATCACGACTGCTACGGCGACCGCGCCGAGGTAGTCGAGGAGAAAGATCGGCCCGCTGACTCCCCAGAGCATGGCGGCAAGTATCTCAGGAGCCGTGGCGTACCTCGGTGTCCCAGATCTGTGACCACGGACGCCGCAGTCCTCGCGCGACGAAGATCGGCTCGCCGTTCTCGTCGTTGTCGACATCGACCCGCTGGTCGACCCGGCCCACCTCGGTGACCTCGGTGAACCAGGCACGCAGCCGGTCCGGGCGGGACCAGCCGACGACGATCACCACGTCGGCGTCGTCGGGCGGTCGGCCGAACGTGGCCATGCTGTTGTGCCCGGAGTACGCACGCGGCAGTCCTCGGTCCGGCCCGTAGCGGGCCAGCGCGCCGGCCTCGCCGTAGTTGCCGGTCAGCACCACCGCCCGGTCGCGCTGCGCCGAGGGCAGCGCGCGGTGCACGGCGGCCACCGAGTCGGCGAACTCGGGCCAGCCGATGGTCTCGCCCGCGTCGTAGTTGGCCGCGACCACGAACCCGGGCAGCCGGTCGGCCGGCAGCGTGGGCAGCAGCAGCACCGCGCTGCTCGCGGCCATCAGCACGGCGGCGGTGACCAGCAGCGCCTGCCGGACCCGGGCCGTACCGCGCCGCGCCCACTCGACGGTCGGCACCACACCGGCGGCGGTGAGCACCAGGAGAAGCGGCGCGTCGTAGTAGCCCTTGCCGCCGGCCACCACCACGATCGCCACCACCACCAGCCACGCCCAGGCCAGCGACCGGTACGCCACCCAGGACGGCCGGCGCAGCAGCGCGACCAGCCCGGCGACCCACACCGGAACCGCGAACGGGCTGATGATCAGGAACTGGAGCACCACCGCGTCGATCCGGCCGCTGTAGGAGCTGTCGCCCTCGGCGATCGACGCGGCGACGTCGAGCTGCGGCAAGCCGTGCGCGGCCTGCCACGCCGCGTACGGCACGGCGAGCAGCACGGCGACGCCCGCCCCGGCGAGCACCCACCGGTCCCGCAGCAGCCGGCGCGGCCCGGCGATCAGCAGACCGGCGACCAGGCCCACGCCGAGCAGGGCGGGCAGTGGTTTGTTGAGCAGGCCGACGCCGAGCGCGAGCCCGGCGCCGAGCGCCCACCGGGTGTCGCCGGTGCGCATCATCCGTGCCACGCAGAGCGCGGCGGCCAGCCACACCAGCAGGTCGACGCTCGTGGTGCTGAGCAGGTGGCCGCCGGCCAGGACGATGCCCGAGGCGGCGGCGAGCACCGCCGCGGCCGTCTGGGCGACGCGTCCGGCGCCGAGCTGCCGGGCGATCGCGGCGACCAGCACCACCGCCGCGCCGCCGATGAACGCCGACGGCGTACGCAGCACCACCAGGTTGCCCGGCGCGATCGTGTCGGCCAGCCGCGCCAGCGCCGGCACGAGCGGCCCCTGGTCGACATAGCCCCAGTCGAGGTGCCGCCCGCACAGCAGGAAGTACAGCTCGTCGCGGTGATAGCCGTAGCGACCGGCGAGCGACAGCAGCACAGCGGTGAGGATCGCGCCGACCGCGAGGGGCACGGCGGTACGCGGACCGGCGGGCGGCGGGCCACCGGGCGCGGCGGCCTCGCTCCGATCGATGTCGGCGACTGATTCGGCCACCTGCCCATGATGGCCCCGGCCGGTGGTTCGCCGGTGCCCCGCCGCCCTCGGCCGGGTGGACGGAAACCGGTGGCCGGACGGCCGGGGCGGCGGTTAGCGTGCGCGCCGATGCTGATTCGTGACTACACCGACGCCGACTGGGACCAGGTCCGGCCGATCCTCGCCGACGTCGTCACCGCCGCCGACACGTTCGCGTACGACGCGGACTGGCCGCCGGAGACGTTGCGGGAGGTGTGGGTGGAGCGCCCGCCGGGGCGTACCTCGGTCGCGGTGGACCACGACGGCACGGTGCGGGGCACCGCGAAGATGGGCCCGAACCGGCCCGGGCCGGGGTCGCACGTGGCGACCGCGAGCTTCATGGTCGCGGCGGACGCCCGCGGCCGGGGTGTGGGCCGGGCGCTGTGCGAGGAGGCGCTGGACTGGGCCCGGCGGCAGGGTTTCGCCGCGATGCAGTTCAACGCCGTGGTGGAGACCAACACGTCGGCCGTGGCGCTGTACCGGCGGCTCGGCTTCAGCGTGATCGGCACCGTGCCGGAGTCGTTCGGGCACCCGACGATGGGACGGGTGGGGCTGCACGTCATGCACCGGCGGCTGTGAGCGCGGCCCGGAACTGTCGGGGGCCGGGGCTAGGTTGACCTGGACCTTCACCACCCGAGGAGCCGCCATGACCACGCTCACCGACCGCCCGCGCGCCGCGCTGCTCGTCATCGACGTGCAGAACGGCGTGGTGAGCGGCGCCCACGACCGCGACCGTGTCGTCGCCACCATCGCCGGCCTGGTCGACCGGGCCCGCGCCGCCGACGTTCCGGTGGTGTGGGTGCAGCACCGCAGTGACCACCTGCCGGCCGACAGCGAGCAGTGGCGGATCGTGCCCGAGCTGTCGCGCCGCGACGACGAGCCGTTGGTGCACAAGGCCTACGGCGACTCCTTCGAGGACACCGACCTGGAGTCGGTGCTCGCCGCCGCGCGGGTGGGCCGGCTGGTCGTGACCGGCGCGCAGACCGACGCGTGCGTCCGCTCCACGCTGCACGGCGCATTCACCCGCGGCTACGACGCCACGCTCGTCGCCGACGCGCACACCACCGAGGATCTGTCCGCCTACGGTGCGCCGCCGCCCGCGCAGGTGATCGCCCACACCAACCTCTACTGGAGTTTCCAGACCGCCCCGGGGCGCACGGCCGGCACCGTCGACGCCGCCGAAGTGGACTTCGCGGCCTGACCCGCGGCCGCGGCGCGAAAACGCCTGGCCGGATCCGGCGGGTTGCTGACAGGCTGCCCGCCATGACCGCTCATGCCCTCGCCGGGGCGCTCGCCGACGAGCGCCGCCGGACCGTGTTCGCCGCGATCGTGCTCGGCGCCCGGGACGTGCCGGCCGTGGTGGCCGGTACCGGCCTGCCCGCCCGCGACGCCGCAGTGGCCGTACGCCGTCTCACCGACGCCGGGGTGCTCGCCGACGACGAGGGCGGGCTGCGGGTCGACGCCGAGCGGCTGCGGGAGTTCGCCCGGGCCGGGGCGGCGGCACCGGCGGTCCCGGCCGCGAACCCGCGCGAGGCGATCCTGCGCACGTTCCTGCGCGACGGCGCGCTGACCCGGCTGCCCGCGCAGCGGGGGCGCCGCCGGGTGCTGCTGGAGCACATCACCGAACGCACCTTCGAACCCGGGCGGCGCTACCCGGAGCGGGAGGTGGACGACGCGCTGCGCCGGTGGTGCGAGGGCGGCGAGGCCGACCACGTGACGCTGCGCCGCTACCTGATCGACGACATGCTGCTCACCCGCGAGCAGGGCGTCTACTGGCGGACCGGGCCGTGACCGGCTGGAGCACGCAGGTCGTGCGACCGGACGAGCCGGACGCGACGCTGATGTTGCGCGAGTACATGGCGGAGATGGTGCGCCGCTGGTACGGCCGCCCGGAGCGGCCCGGTGAGGTCGACGCCGCGCTGGCCGAGGACCCGAGCGACGACCTGGCCCCGCCGACCGGGCTGCTGGTGCTGGCCCGCCGCGACGGCCGGCTCGCCGGTTGCGCCGGGCTCAGGTGGCAGCCGGGCTGGGCCGAGCTGACCCGGGTGTACGTGCGCCCGGAGCACCGGGGCGCCGGGGGCGGGGCGGCGCTGATAGGGGCGATCGAGGCGTACGCCGCCGGCGGCGGGGCGACGCGGATCCGGCTGGACACCCGCTCCGACCTGGTCGAGGCGCGTGCCCTGTACGCCCGGCACGGCTACCGGGAGATCCCCGCCTTCACCAGCGGTCCGTACGCGCAGCACTGGTTCGAGAAGGCGCTCGCGGGCCGAGTTGACGACGTGGCGGAGGCGCGCTAAAACAGAACCAGGAACTTGAGTCACCAGGACTCAACTTGAGACCTTGGGCCAGGAGAACCGAGGAGGCAAGAGCCATGTTGATGCGTACCGACCCGTTCCGCGAGATCGACCGGATCGCCGAGCAGTTCTTCGGCACCACCGCCCGGCCCGCCGTGATGCACCTGGACGCCTATCGCGACGGTGACCACTTCTACGCGGCGTTCGACCTGCCCGGTGTGGACCCGGACAGCATCGACTGCACAGTCGAGCGCAACGTGCTGACCGTCCGCGCCGAGCGTCGCCGTCCCACCGGCGAGAACGTCGAGCTGGTCGCCGCCGAGCGTCCGATGGGCACGTTCACCCGGCAACTGTTCCTGGGCGACACGCTCGACACCGACCGGCTGGAGGCCGGCTACGACAACGGGGTGCTGACGCTGCGCATCCCGATCGCCGAGCGCGCCAAGCCGCGCCGGATCACTGTGAGCACGCCCGCCGAGAACAACGGCCGGCGTCAGCTCACCACCGCCTGAGCACGTCACGCCGACGCGCGGGGGAGGCCGGGACACCGGCCGACCCCGCTTCGTCGTACCGGCGGATCAGCGCGCCTCGTCGCCAAACCCCCCGCCGGCTGAGAACCTTTCTCACATGCTTCGCCCCGAGGTGCTGCCCCGCGCCCGCCCCGCCGCCCTGCCCGCCGGCCCGGCCGACGTCACCGAGGCGTGGCTGCGCAACCGGCGGCTGTCCGAGCACACCCGCGACGCGTACCGCCGCGACGTCACCGGCTGGCTGACCTGGTGCGCCGAGCACGCCGTCGACCCGCTGCGGGCCACCTTCCTGGACGTCAACACCTACGGCCGTGAGCTGGAGTCCACACCCCGCGGCCGCGCGGGCCGCCCGCTCACCCCGGCCACCGTCGCGCGCCGGCTGTCCGCGCTGTCGAGCTGGTACGACTTCCTGGTCAAGCTGGGCGCGGTGCCCGCCAACCCGGTGTCGGCGGCGGACCGGCCGCGCGTCGACCGGGACCACTCCGCCACCGTAGGCCTGACCCCCGACGAGGTCGACGCGCTGATCGCCGCCGCCGAGGCCGACACCGGCCCGGCAGCGGCCCGCAACCGGGCCGCCGTCGCGCTGCTGGCCGACCTGGGGCTGCGGGTCGGGGAACTGGTCGCGCTGGACGTGTCCGACCTGGGCACGGAACGCGGTCACCGCAGCGTCCGCTTCGTCGGCAAGGGCGGCAAGGTACGCCGGCGCGCGCTCACCCCGGGCACCGCGTACGCGGTCGACGCCTACCTGGCCGCACGGGCCGCCGCGCAGGGTGTCACGGTGCCGGCGCTGACCGGTCCGCTGCTGGTCACCGCCACCGGCGGCCGGATGGACCGGCACGCCGTGTTCCGGCTGGTGCGCCGCCTCGCGCAGCGGGCCGGGATCGCCGCGTGGGCGAAGTTGTCGCCGCACTCGCTGCGCCACGCGTTCGCCACCACCGCGCGCTCGGAGGGAGTGCCGCTGGAGGACGTGCAGGACGCGATGGGGCACGCCGATCCGCGTACCACCCGCCGCTACGACCGGGACCGGCACAACCTGGACCGGGATCCGGCGTACGCGATCTGGGCGGCCCGGGCCCGCCGCCGCGGCTGAACCGTCGCACCCGCGCCGTAGGGTGCCGGCATGCGACACGGACTGGAGATCGCCTGCGGCGGCGGCACGCTGACGGTGGCCGAACTCGTGGCGCTCGGTGAGCTGGCCGAGCGGGCCGGCTGGGACGGGGTGTTCCTGGAGGACTATCTCGTCCACCACGCCGGAGACGACCCACCCACCTGGGATCCGTGGCTGGTGCTGGCGGCGGTCGCCGGGCGCACCGAGCGGGTACGGCTGGGGACCACGGTGACCGCGCTGCCCCGGCGCCGGCCGGCCAAGCTGGCGCGGGAGGTGCTCACCCTCGACCACCTGTCCGGGGGCCGGGCCGGCGTCGCGGTCGGAGTCGGCGACCCCGCAGACCGGGGCCTGGCCGCATTCGGCGAGCCCACCGACCTCAGGACCCGCGCCGCGATGCTCGACGAGGGCCTCGACCTGCTGGTGGGACTGCTCGGCGGCGAACCGGTCACGCACCGCGGCGTCCACTACCGGGCCGAGGGCGTGGCGCTGCGTCCCCCGCCCGTGCAGTCGCCCCGGGTGCCGGTCTGGGTGGGCGGCAGCACCCAGGCGAACGCGGTGCTGCGGCGTGCCGCCAGGGCGGACGGGATCGTGCCCTACAAACTGACCGACACCGACGGCTGGTCCGACTTCACGCCCGACGAGGTGGCCGGCCTGGTCGCCGCCCTGCCGGCCCGCCGCGCGGACGGGCAACCGTTCGACGTGGCCGTCGGGGGCCGGCGGCGACGTCCCGACGAGCGCGCCGAGCGGGCCTACCTGGCACAACTGGCGGCGGCGGGTGCCACCTGGTGGCTGGAGTACGTCCCGGCCGCTGATCCGGCCGCGATGCGGGCCGCGGTGCTCCGCGGCCCGCTGCGCTGACCGTCAGCCCTGCGGGCGGGGGCAGAGGCAGAACGGCTGCCCGATCGGGTCGATCAGCACGGTCCACCGCTCGCCGCCGGGCTGGAACTCGGGGCGGGTCGCCCCGGCTGCCACCAGGTCCTTCTCCGCGGCCGCCACGTCGTCGACATAGAGGTCCAGGTGGTAGCGCTTGTCGCCGCTCTCGTCCGGCCAGGCCGGCGGCGTGTAACCGGGCACCAGGCCGAACCCGATCGCCGGGCCGTCCTTGACGATCATGGCGTACTCGGCCTCGCTGTGGGTTGTCTCCCATCCCAGCGCCTTGGCGTAGAAGGCGGCGTGCGCGGCCGGGTCGGAGCTGTCGAGATTGATCATGGCGATGTCGGCGTGAGCTGTCATGCGGACATTCTGCCGCCGATACCCGCCGTTTTCTGTCCGGCACGAGCGCGCGTCGCAACCGGCTGCGCGTCACCGTCCGGTTGCCTACCGTCGACAATGATGGGCAGGCAGCAGGAGTGGCACCACACGGCCCGGCGTCGCCGGCCGCTACGCGCGGGCGTGCTGATCGCCGGTCTCGGCGTGGGCACCTGCCTGATCGGGGTGGCCGGGCTGGCGGCGTGGAACGCACAGGTGGTGCTTCAGGCCGACGGGCCGGTGCGGGACACCGCCGACGGGTTCTTCCGCGACGTCGCGGCCGGTGACACCGACGCGGCGTACGAGCGGCTGTGCGCCGAGGCCCGCGGCAAGTGGAGCCGTACCGGCTTCGGGAGCTGGGTGCGGACCCCGCCGCAGGTGAGCGGCTACGAGATCGTCGACGTGTCGGTGGCGACCCGGTCCGGCAAGCCGACGGGGACGGTGATCGTGCGGATCAACCGCGACGGCGGCGGCAGCGAGGAACGTGAGTTGCCGGTCGTGCCGGAGGGCGGGTCGTGGCGGGTGTGCGGGGATCCCTTCTGAGGCTCAGGCACGCGGGCCGAGGTCCCCCGAGCGGTAGTGGCGCCGACACAGCACCTGGTAGCGCACGTCGGCGCTGTCCACGGTGTCGCCGATGACGACCTGCGCGCCCTCGCGGACCACCCGGCCGGCCACCACGCGGGCGTTGAGCAGCCCTTCCCGGCCGCACCAGCACAGCACCTCGACCTGGATGCGGGCCACCTCGTCGGCCAGTTCGAACAGCCGCTGCGCTGCCGGGAACAGGCAGGAGCGGAAGTCGGTGGCCAGGCCGAAGGCGTAGACGTCGACGTCGAACCGGTCGACCAGCTCGGCCATCTGCTCGATGTGTTCGAGGTTGTAGAACGAGGCCTCGTCGCAGATCAGGTAGTCCACGCGTACCCCCTCGGCCCACGCGTCCCGAACCAGGACCCGCAGGTCGAGGTCGTCGGTGACCTCGACGGCCTCGTGGGCCAGGCCGATGCGGGTGGTGACCTGCGGGCCCAGCGAGCGGTCGATGCGGGTGGTGAGCAGGCCGCGGCGGCCCTGCCGGGCGTGGTTGTGGTTCATCTGCAACGCCATCGTGGACTTGCCGCAGTCCATCGGCCCCCAGAAGAACTTCAGCGCGGCGGCGTGCAGCGGCCGGCCGTCGACGCCGCGGGCGGCGGCGCAGCCGGTGGCTCGGTCGTCGCCGGGCCCCGGCAGGGGGCGGGCCAGGCAGGTCGGGGCGGCGTCGTCGGTCACGTCGGGGCAGCCTAGTCCATCGACGCCGCCTGATTCGGCGCGCGATGATCCACAGGTCGGGGCGCGGGGGTCAGAGCACCCGGGGCGGGGTGTTGCCGGCGGCGATGATGGCCCGGCGCATTGGCACGGCGGCCAGGAGCGCGAAGCCGACCACGAAGAAGATCAGCAGCGACACCAGGCCCACCCGGTACGACGAGGTCAGCTGGAATACCAGGCCGAACGCCAGCGGGCCGAGCCAGCTGGTGCCCTTGTCGCTGATCTCGTAGAAGCCGTAGTACTCGCCCTCCTTGCCCGCCGGGATGAGCTGGCTGAACAGCGACCGGCTCAGCGCCTGGCTGCCGCCGAGCACCAGGCCGATGCAGCCACCGAGGATCATGAACGGCACGGGCGCCTCGGCGGGCAGCCGGAACGCGGCGATGATCACACCGGTCCAGAGCACCAGCGACAGCAGCACGGTCTTCCACGCGCCGATGCGCTTGGCGAGCGCGCCGAGGGCGAGCGCGCCGCCGAAGGCGAGGAACTGCACCAGCAGGATGGTCACGATCAGAGTGCTCTGCTCCAGTCGCAGTTCCTCGGTGCCGTACTGGCTGGCGAGGGTGATGACGGTCTGGATGCCGTCGTTGAAGACCAGGAAGGCGAGCAGGAAGTACAGCGTCAGCGGGTACGCCTTGATCTCGCGCAGGGTGCGCCCGAGCTGCCGGAACCCGTCGGTGAGCACGTTGCCGCCCGCCTGCAGGGCCGCGGCGGTGGGGTGTTCGCGCAGCCAGCGCAGCGGGACCAGGGTGAACGCGGCCCACCACACGCCGGCCGACACGATCGACCAGCGGGCCAGGTCCAGCGTGCGCTGGGCGTTGCCCTCCTCGCTGAGCATGGTGACGGCGACCAGGTTGAGCGCGAGCAGCAGCCCGCCGCCGAGGTAGCCGATGGCCCAGCCGCGGCTGGAGATGCCGTCGCGGTCGTCCGGGCCGCCGAGTTGCGGCAGGAACGAGTTGTAGACGACCACGGCGGCGCCGAAGGAGATGTTCGCGATCAGGAACAGCGCGCCGCCGAGCAGGTAGCGCTCACCGGTGACGAACGCGAACGCGATGGTGGCGCCGGCGCCGGTGAACGCGGCGGCGGCGAGCAGCCGCTTCTTGTGCGCCGACCGGTCGGCGATCGCGCCGATCACCGGCAGCACGAACACGGTGAGGAAGACCGACAGCGAGATCAGGTACGGGTAGAACGAGCCGGCGGCGACCTTGATGCCGAGCGGGTACACGGCGCCGTCGCAGCTGTCCGCGCCCAGTTCGCAGCCGGCGGCCAGCTCGGTGACGGTGGTCAGGAACGGCCCGAGGAAGACCGTGATGACTGTGGTCTGGAACGCGGAGTTCGCCCAGTCGTAGAAGTACCAGCCGGTGCGCTCGCGGCGGGTGCTGCCCGGTCCGGCGGGGTCGGCGACGGCGGGGGTGACCGTATCGGCCATCGGGGGTCGTCCTCGGGGGCTCAGGCGGCCCAGTGGCCGCGACTGCGATAGACGTCACGGAGCACGCTGACGTGATCGGTCATGATGCCATCCACACCAAGATCAAGTAAGTGGTGCATCTGGGCGGGTTCGTCGATCGTCCAGACGTGCACCTGCAACCCGATCCGGTGGCAGTACGCGAGGAACCGCCGGTCCACCACCGGCACCCGACCGAAGGAGACCGGCACCTGCGCGGCGACCACGGACGGGGGCAGCCGCAGGGGCCGTCCGTGCAGCGAGGCCAGCCGCAGCCGGGCCACGCCGCGCATACCGAGGCTGGTGGCGGCCCTCGGCCCGGCCAGCGCCCGCAGCCGGGCCAGCCGGGCGTCGCTGAACGAGGCGAGCAGCACCCGGTCGCCGGCCCCGGCCCGGGTGACAGTGGCGACTGTGGGCTCCGCGCCGCCGTCGGACTTCACGTCGATGTTGAACCGCACCTGCGGCCAGGCGCCGAGCACCTCGTCCAGGCGGGGCACCAGGGCGGCCCCGCCGACGCGCACCGAGGACAGGTCGGCCCACCGCAGGTCGGCGATGCGGCCCGGCTCGCCGGTGACCCGGCGCAGCGTCGGGTCGTGGAAGACCACCGGCACGCCGTCGGCGGTGGCGTGCACGTCGGTCTCCACGTACCGGTAGCCGAGGGCGACGGCGCGGGCGAACGCGGCGGCGGTGTTCTCGTCGCCGTCGGCCGCGCCACCGCGGTGGGCGAACGCCAGCGGCGCCGGTGCGTCGAGGTAGCCGTGACGGGGCTGCACGCGGGCAGTATGCCCGTCCTGGGTGGCGCTCACATGGCCGGGCGGTGAAATTACCTATCGTTCCCTGAGACGGCTAGGATATGGTGCGATGAGTAACGACATGTACTCGGTGGATCAGGTTGCCGACCTGCTCGGCCTGCACGTGCGCACCGTGCGCGGCTACATCCGCTCCGGCCGGCTGCGGGCGACGCGGATCGGCAAGCAGTACCGGATCGCCCGCGCGGACCTGGACACGCTGACCGGACGGCCCGCGTCGCCCTCGGCGCCGGGGGCGGAAGTGTCGAGCGTCGTACGCCTCGACGGCGTCGACCGGGCCGCCGCCGACCGGCTCGGCACGCTGGTACTGGCCGGTGTGAACACCAACCACGACCCGGACCGTCCGCTGCGCGTGCAGACGGTCCACGACGAGGAGCGGCACCGCATGACCATCGTGATCCTGGGCGACCTCACCGCCACCGCCGACCTGCTGCGCCTGCTCGACGGGGTGCTCGGCGGCGGCAACGGCCTGCTCGGCGGCGGGGAGCGCGGCCGTGACTGACCTGATGCAGGAGCGCGCCGGCGTGCCGGTGCTGGTCTGCGACCCGGACGGCCCGCCGATCGCCACCGAGCGCGACGCGCTGGACCTGATCGGCGCGGCGTTCCTCGGCGCCACAGTGGTGGCGGTGCCGGCGGAGCGGCTCGATCCCGGCTTCTTCACGCTCGGCACCCGCTTCGCCGGCGAGGTGATGCAGAAGTTCGTCAACTACCGGCTGCGCCTGGCGATCGTCGGCGACATCTCCGAACATCTGGAGCGCAGCGGAGCGCTGCGCGCGCTGGTGGCCGAGTCGAACCGGCACGACCAGGTGTGGTTCGTACCGGACCTGGCCGCGCTCGACGCCCGCCTGCGCGCCACGACCTGACCCACCCCCGTCCTCGCCCGCGCTGCCTCGCCCCACCCCACCTCGCCTCGCCTCGCCTCGCCGATCTTGCGCTTGCGGCCCTCGTCGGGGGCGGTTGGCCGGGTTTGCCCGGGCACCAACTGCAAGATCGGCGGCGGCGGCGCAGGGACCCGGCGCGGTCGGGTCGCGCCGGGTCAGCCGGGCCGGCTGCTGGGGCCGACGCCCGCGTCACGGGTTCCGGGCGGCGGGTAGGGCCGCTCCGCGAGCAGCCGGGCCAGGTGGGCGCTGTTGAGCGCCAGCGCGGCCGTCGTGCGGCCGGTCGTGTCGGGTTTGGGACGGGCGTCGACGTAGTCGGTCTTGTGCAGCGCCTCCCCGACCCAGTACGTGGCCCCGGCGGCCGGGCAGGTGAACCCCACCTCGTTGAGTGCCTGCTGCACCTCGGCGATGGTGTGGTGCGCGCCGTCCTCGTTGCCGACCACTGCCACCCCGCCGACCTTGCCGTAGGTGCGCAGGCGACCCTGGTCGTCGGTCTCGGACAGCTCGGCGTCCAACCGTTCGAGGACCATCTTGGTCACCGACGAGGGCTGGCCGAGCCAGATCGGCGTGGCGATGATCAGGATCTGGGCGGCGAGCAGCTTGGCGCGGATGGCGGGCCAGCCGTCTCCGTCGCCCTCGTCGACGGAGACCCCGAAGCGCACGTCGTGGTCGACCACCCGGACGATCTCGCCGTCGACGCCTTGATCGGCCAGCGCGTCGAGCACCTCCTGACCGAGCACCTGCGAACTGGACGTCGCCGGGGAACGCTTCAGGGTGCAGTTGAGAACTAGTGCTCGAACAGCGGTCATGACCGGGTCCTCTCCGCGTACGGGTGCGCGGCTTGATACCCGCCACCGCGGCCGGGATGCGTCAGCCGGCGCGGCGGCGGTGCGCGCGACTGTCGTCCACCGGGCGGCCGGGGTCGACGTGCCGGGGCCGGTCGGGCTCGTCGGGCCGCAGCAGCACCAGATTGTCGGTGATCGCGTCGATGATCCGGTCGGTGGCCTGCCGGGCCGCGCCGGGGGAGCCCGACCGCAGGTCGTCCAGCGGCACCGGCGCGCCGAAGTGCACCCGGATGGCGGGCCGGCGGGCGACCGCCCGCGCCACCGCGCCCAGCATTCCCTTGGGCGCCTGGTAGGGCAGTACCTCGTGCGAGCCCCACTGGGCCACCGGTACGACAGCGGCGCCGCTTGCGAACGCGAGGCGGGCGGCGCCGGTCTTGCCCCGCTCGGGCCACATGCCCGGGTCGAGCCCGATGCGTCCCTCCGGGTAGACCACCACCACCGATCCGCCGGCCACGGCCTCGGCGGCGACCTCCAGTGACCGGTGCACCGCGGCGGTGCCCCGGTCGACGCGGATGTGCCCGGCGCGGCGCATCAGCGATCCGATCACCGGGGCGCGGAACAGGCCGCCGGTGGCCATGATCCGGGGCGCGACGCGCCGGACCCGGCAGGCGGCGGCGAGCACGATCGGGTCGAACGGGCTGATGTGGTTGGCGGCCAGGACCAGCGGTCCGCGGCGCAGCGCGTCGGGCACGTCGCCGGTGACCTCCAGCCGGCCGACCAGCCCGACGGCAGCGCGAGCGAGCGTCTGCGCGCCCCGCCACAGCAGCGGCGCGCGCCAGGGGGTGCTGTTCATCAGTGCTGGATGGTCGCACGAGCAGGCACGGGCCGGGGAGCCGGAGGGGTCCTCCGGCAAGGGTGATCCCGGGACCGCAGGTCCTCCGGCAAGGGTGATCAGGGTCATTGGTCCCGGGCCGGGTGGGGCCCTGCGGCCCTGCTGCTTTCTCTACGACGCCGAGTAGTATCTACTACGTCTCGTAGTATGCACAGCTGGGGGTTTTCTGGTGGACGCGTTGGACGTCGCCCGCTGGCAGTTCGGTGTCACCACCGTCTACCACTTCTTGTTCGTGCCGTTGACCATCGGCCTGTCCGTGCTGGTGGCGATCCTCCAGACCATGTGGCACCGCACCGGCAACGAGCGGTACCTCAAACTCACCAAGTTCTACGGCAAGCTCTTTCTGATCAACTTCGCGATGGGTGTGGTCACCGGCATCGTGCAGGAGTTCCAGTTCGGCATGAACTGGAGTGACTACTCCCGCTTCGTCGGCGACATCTTCGGCGCGCCGCTGGCCATCGAGGCCCTGGTGGCGTTCTTCCTCGAATCCACGTTCATCGGCCTGTGGATCTTCGGCTGGGACCGGCTGCCCAAGCGCCTGCACCTGGCCGCGATCTGGGCCGCCGCGATCGGCACCAACCTGTCGGCGTACTTCATCCTCGCCGCGAACTCGTTCATGCAGAACCCGGTCGGCTTCCGGATCAACCCGGAGAGCGGCCGCGCCGAGCTGACCGACTTCGTCGCCGTCCTGACCAACAAGGTCGCCCTGGTCACCTTCCCGCACACCCTGGCCGGCGCGTTCCTGGTCGCCGGGTCGCTGATGGTCACCGTCGGCCTGTGGCACGTGATGCGCAACCGCGACAGCGCCGACACCGGCGCGTACCGCTTCGCCACCAAGCTCGGCTCCTGGGTCGTGCTGATCTCCTCGGCGCTGGTCGTGCTCACCGGCGACATCCAGGGCAAGATCATGACCGAGGTGCAGCCGATGAAGATGGCCGCCGCGGAGGGCCTCTACACCACTGAGAGCCCCGCCTCCTTCTCCGTGCTCACGGTCGGCAGCCTCGACGGCAGCCGTGAGCTGTTCGCCATCAAGATCCCGTACCTGCTGTCGTTCCTCGGCACCGGCGACCCCAACGGCACCGTGCAGGGCATCAACGACCTCCAGGCCCAGTACGCCAGCCAGTACGGACCCGGCAACTACGCCCCGATCATCCCGGTCACCTACTGGAGCTTCCGCTTCATGATCGCCTTCGGGCTGGCCGCCGCCGCGATCGCGCTGCTGGTGCTCTGGAGCCAGCGCAAGGGCCGCACCCCCACCAGCAAGTGGCTGCTGCGCGCCGGCCTGGTCATGCCCGTGTTGCCGCTGCTGGCCAACTCCTTCGGCTGGATCTTCACCGAGATGGGCCGCCAGCCGTGGATCGTCTTCGGCGAGATGCTCACCCGTGACGGCGTGTCCCGCAGCGTCTCCCTGACCGAGGTGCTCACGTCCTTCACCGCGTTCACGCTCATCTACGCCGTCCTCGCGGTGGTCGAGTTCAAGCTGCTGGTCCGCTACGCCCGCGCCGGTGTCCCGGACGTCACCCCCGACGACGACACCGACGACACCGACGACGCCGAGCGCCCGCTGGCGTTCGCCTACTGACACCCCGGAGCCCAACCGTGGAACTGACGACCGTCTGGTTTCTCCTCGTGGCCGTGCTCTTCACCGGCTACTTCATCCTCGAAGGCTTCGACTTCGGCGTCGGGATGCTGCTGCCGGTGCTCGGCCGCGACGACCGGCAGCGCCGCGTCCTGATCAACACCATCGGCCCGGTCTGGGACGGCAACGAGGTGTGGCTGATCACCGCCGGCGGCGCCATGTTCGCCGCCTTCCCCGAGTGGTACGCCACCCTGTTCTCCGGCTTCTACCTGCCGCTGCTGCTCATCCTGCTGGCCCTGATCGCCCGCGGCGTCGCCTTCGAGTACCGCCACAAGCGGCCCGAGGCGGCCTGGAAGCGCCGCTGGGACCAGGCCATCTTCTGGGGCTCGGCGATCCCGGCCGTGCTGTGGGGCGTGGCGTTCGCCAACATCTTTCGCGGCGTGCCCCTGGACGCCGACCACGAGTACGTCGGCGGCCTGGTCGACCTGCTCAACCCGTACGCGCTGCTCGGCGGCCTGACCACGCTGGGGCTGTTCCTCACCCACGGCGCGGTGTTCCTGGCGCTGAAGACCACCGGTGACATCCGGGAGCGCGCCGGCGCCCTCGCGGTGAAGCTCGGCGTCGGCACCGCCGTGGCCGCCGTGGCGTTCCTGAGCTGGACGCTGACCATCCGCTCCAGCGCCGCCGCCGTCGTGTTCGCCGTCGGCGCCGCCCTCGCCCTGCTCGGCGGTCTGGCCGCCGCCAAGGTACGCCGGGAGGGCTGGGCGTTCACCGGCACGGCGGTGGCGATCGCCCTGGCCGTGGCGACGCTGTTCGCGGCGCTGTTCCCGAACGTGATGCCGTCCACCCTCGACGCGGCCGGCACGCTCACCGCCACCAACGCCGCGTCCACCCCGTACACCTTGAAGATCATGACCTGGGTGGCCGTGGTGTTCACGCCGATCGTGCTCGCCTACCAGGGTTGGACGTACTGGGTGTTCCGCCGCCGGATCGGGGTACAGAACATCCCGCAACACTGATCGACCTGTGGGCGCAGGGGCGCGGGGCCGGTGCGAGGGGGTCGCACCGGCCCCGCGGGGCGTTCGGGGTCAGCGCGCCTCGCGCAACTCCGCCAGCCGCGCCTCGATCTCGGCCAGCTCGGCGCGCAGCTTCTCCGCCTGCTGCTCGGCCTCGGCCCGCTCGGCGGCCAGGATCTGCTCCACCGCCTCCTGCACACCGGGCACGTCGACGAGCGCCACCATCCGCAGCGCCTCGGCCGGCTTCACCACGTACGGCCGGGCCAGCGCCTTCGTGCCCTGCTGTGCGGCCACCGTCCACTCGCCCTCGGCGTAGGCGAGCGTCACGGTCAGCCCCGGCGGGGTCTTCGGCTTCGCCGCCTTCGCCGCCCGCTTCGCCGGCTTCGATTCCGCCGCCGGCTGCTCGGCCTTCGGCTCCTCCCGCCGCGGCGCCGGCACCCGGGGGGTGTCCAGCACGAACTCCGGCTCCGGCGGCGCCGACGCCTGCTCCGGCTCCGGCTCCGGCTCCGGCTTCGCCTCGGCGGCCGGACGCCGCCCGGCGCCCTTGGGGGCGATCGCCACGTCGGCGGGGGAGAAGGGCAGCTCGTCGCGGCCGAACCGCACCACCACGAACTCCTCCGACGCCGCCGGGTCGGTCAGCTCCACCACCTGCCCGAGCTGCCCGGCCATCTGCCCGGCCGCCTCGGTGAACACCACCCGGGGCTTGCGGCCCGCCGCAAGGGCCTCCCGGATTCCCTGAATCTCGTCAGTGGACAAACCCTGACCCGCCATCACGCCCTCTTCCGTACACCTGTTTGACGCAGCCTTGATACCAGCCGGCTGCGACACCGCGATGATCAGCCCCCGAGGGCCCGCAGCGCCGCGTCGGCGTGTTCGTTCATGCTCAGCTCGCTGTGCACCACTGCGAGCACCCGCCGGTCGGTGCCGATCACGAACGTCATCCGCCGGGTGCTCAGCGCGCCCAGCGGCAGCCGCCGCCGCACCCCGAACGCCCGCGCCACGGTGCCGTCGACGTCGGACAGCAGCGGATAGTCGAACCCGTGCCGGCGGGAGAACTCCGCCTGCCGCTGCACCGGATCCCGGCTGATCCCCACCCGAGCCGCGCCCACCGCCGCGAACTCCGCCGCCAGGTCCCGGAAGTGGCAGCTCTGCGCCGTGCAGCCCCGCGTCATCGCCGCCGGGTAGAAGAACAGCACCACCGGACCGGCGGCCAGGAACTCCGACAGGCGCCGTGGCGTGCCCGTCTCGTCCGGCAGCGTGAAATCCTCGACCAGGTCACCGACACCCACCGCGTCACTCATGACGCGAGGATATGTAGACATCGCCGATCCCGCTCCGTCGTACCCGGTGAGCGGCGGGGAGGCACCGCCGCACGACGCGAAGGACAGACAGTGAAGTACGTGATCATGATCCACTCCAACCCGGAGCCGTGGGGCCACCCCACCTCCGAATACCTCGCCGCCCACCAGGAGCTGCCCGCCGACGTACGCGAACGGCTCAACGCCGACTTCGAGCAGGTGATGACCGAGCTGCACGCCAACGGTGAGCTGGTCGTCGGCGAGGCGCTCGCCGACCCGCGCACCGCCCGGCTCTACCGGTGGAGCGACGGCGCGCCGCTGGCGACCGACGGCCCGTACTCCGAGGCCAAGGAACACCTCGCCGGCTTCTTCCTCATCGACGTGGAGGACCAGGCCCGCGCCGAAGCCGTCGCCGCGAAGTTCGCCGGCCCGGGGGAGACCGTCGAGCTGCGGCCCTCGATGTGGCCGGGCGGGTCCGATCAGTAACGCCACGCCCCTCGCGGACGTGTGGCGCCGGGAGGCGCCGCACGTCCGCGCCGCGCTGCTGCGCCGCTACGGGCACCCCGACGCCTGCGAGGACGCCCTCCAGGACGCGGCGGAGGTGGCAGCCGCCCGGTGGCCGCTCACCGGCCTCCCCGACGAACCCCGCGCCTGGCTCATCCGGGTCGCCTCGCGACGGCTGATCGACCGGATGCGCGCCGAGGAGGCCCGCACCCGCCGCGAACGGCTCGACGCCGCCCGGCAGCCCGACGCCGGCGTCGTACCGCCCGTCGACGACACGCCCGTGACCGGCGCCGACGACACGTTGCAGCTGCTGTTCCTGTGCTGCCACCCGGCGCTGAGCCGCCCCTCACAGGTAGCGCTGACCCTGCGCGCGGTGGCGGGACTGCGGGTCGAGCAGATCGCCGCCGCCTACCTGGTGCCGGCCCGGACCATGACGCAGCGGCTGAGTCGGGCCCGTGCGACCCTGCGCGAGGCCGGCGCCCGGTTCACCATGCCCCCGCCGGACGCGTTGCCCGACCGGGTGGCCGCCGTGCTCGACGTGTGCCACCTGGTGTTCAGCGAGGGCTACACCCGCACCTCCGGTGACCAGCTCCTCGACGTCGAACTCGCCGAGGAGGCGATCCGGCTCACCCGGCAGGTCCACGCCGCGCTGCCCGACCACCACGAGGTCACCGGCGCGCTGGCGCTGATGCTGCTCACCCACGCCCGGTCACCCGCCCGCACCGACGCCGCCGGCGACCTCGTGCCGCTGGCAGACCAGGACCGCTCCCGCTGGCGCCGCGAACTCGTCGACGAGGGCGTCACGCTGCTCGGCCGGGCCCTGCCCCACGGCCCGGTGGGCCGCTACCAGCTCCAGGCGGCCATCGCCGCCGTCCACGCCGAGGCGCCGGCCTTCCCGGACACCGACTGGCTCCAGATCAGCGTCCTCTACGACATGCTGAGCCGGGTCGCCCCCAGCCCGTTCGTCACGCTCAACCAGGCCGTCGCCGTGGCCATGGCGCACGGCCCCGACGTCGGGCTGGCCCTGCTCGACCCGCTGCTGGCCGACCCGGCGATGCGCGGCCACCACCGGCTGCACGCCGTCCGCGCACACCTGCTCGAACTCGACGGCGACGCGCAGGCCGCCGCCGAGCACTACCGGCTGGCCGCCCGGCTGACCGGAAGCCTGCCCGAACAGCGCTACCTCAACCGGCGGCTGGCGCGCCTGACCAGCGACTCCTGATCCGTCCGGCGGCTGCGGTCACCGCCACACCCCGGCCACCTCGTCGGCCACCGCGTCGGCCTGCGCGAACCCGGCCCGCGCCGACGCCGCCCGCCGCGCCGGGTCCAGCACGTTGCGGCCGATCGCCGTCCGCGCCGCCCGGTCCGGCGACACCACGGCCACCCGCGCCCCCGCCTCCCGCAACGCCGCCACCTGCGCCGACAGCCGCGGCATCGGCCCCACCGCCGCACGCGTCGGCGCCAGCACCACCACCCGATCGCAGCCGGCCGCCAGATCCGCGTTCACCGGCGAGCGGACCCCGCCGTCGACGTAGCGCCGGCCGCCGACTGTGACCGGCGGCCACACCCCCGGCACCGCGCAACTGGCGCCCACCGCGTCCACCAGCGGCACCCCGCTGTCCGCGTCGAACACCACGAACTCGCCGGAGGCCGCGTCCACGGCGGTGACCAGCAGCCGCGCC
Source organism: Micromonospora tulbaghiae (assembly GCF_900091605.1). Classification (GTDB taxonomy): domain Bacteria; phylum Actinomycetota; class Actinomycetes; order Mycobacteriales; family Micromonosporaceae; genus Micromonospora; species Micromonospora tulbaghiae. The sequence continues at coordinate 86,956 of NZ_FMCQ01000010.1, read as the reverse complement.
GCAGGCCAGTCCGGCGACGGCAGCCGCGCCGCGATCACCGCCCGCCGCGACTGCTCCGACGGGGTACGCGCCGACAACGCCATCGCGCCGATACGTGCCCGGGCCCGCGCCGCGTCCCGGCCACGACCGCCCGCCCACGCCCAGCGCAACAGCACCCCCGTCCCCAGCCGGGCCGGCACCTCGTCGCGGGGCGGCCGCAGCTGCGCCTCGTACAACTGCGCCGGCGGCGTGCCCGAGCGCACCTGCGCCCCGACGACCGACCCGGCCGACGTGCCCACCACCAGGTCAGCCTCGTCCAGCCGCAGGCCGTGCCCGGCCAGCCCGGCCAGCAGACCCAGCTCCCAGGCCACCCCGGTCACCCCGCCACCACCCAGCACCAACGCGCGCCCCATGTGACAGTCCTCTCCACCCCGGATGGTCCCGCCCACGGTAACGTCGCCCCCACCGCACAGGGGAGAAGGGCATTGACCTCCGTCACCATCATCACCGGGGGAGGGCGCGGCATCGGCGCGGCCACCGCCCGCCGGCTCGCCACCGAAGGCCACGACCTGGTCATCGGCTACCGCGCCGACCACGCGGCCGCCGAGGCGGTGGCCGCCGACGTACGCGCCGCCGGCCGCCGCGCAGTCACCGTCGCCGCCGACACCACCGACCCCGACGAGGTACGCCGGATCTTCGACGCCGCCGACCGGCTCGGCCCGCTCACCGGCCTGGTCAACAACGCCGGCGTCACCAGCCCGATCGGCCCGTTCACCGACCTGCGCGTCGACGACCTGCGCGAGGTCGTCGACGTCAACCTCATCGGGTACGTCCTCTGCGCCCAGCAGGCGGCCCGGCGGCTCACCCGCGGTGGCGCCATCGTCAACGTCTCCTCCGTGGCCGCGACGCTCGGCTCACCCGGGGAGTACATCCACTACGCCGCCGTCAAGGCCGCCACCGACACCCTCACCGTCGGGCTCGCGAAGGAACTCGCGCCGCACGGCATCCGCGTCAACGCCGTCGCCCCCGGGATCATCCGCACCACGATCCACGCCCGCTCCGGGGTGCCCGACCGCCCGGACAGCGCCGCCGGGCGGATCCCGATGGGCCGCGCGGGGGAACCCGAGGAGGTCGCCGGCGCGATCGCACACCTGCTCGGCGCGGACGCCTCGTACACCACGGGCGCGGTCCTGCGCGTCGGCGGCGGCCTCTGACCCGGGCGGCGGCCCGGGGGTTGCCGCCCCCGGGCCGCCGCGTCGCGTCTCCTACTGGGTGAACAGCTTCGCCGCCGTGATCACCGTCTGCACCACGCCGTAGCCCAACAGCGCCGACACCAGCAGCCACGACACCACCAGGCGAACCAGCTGCCCGCCACCGCTGTGCTCGTTCACGATCCGCTCCTCTCCGTCGATCCCGGCTGTCCCTGCTCCGTCTCGCCCCGCCCGGACGCGGGCTCGTGGTACCGCTGCGGCACCGGCCGCACCAGCAGGTTCGCCACTAGCCCCACCGCCAGCACGCCGACCATCGTGAACAGCGCCGGCCGGTACGCCGCCGCGGTCAACGTGCCCGGCTCGCCCTGCGCGTCGAGGAACCCGTTGACGATCAGCGGCCCGGCCACGCCCGCCGCCGACCACGCGGTCAGCAGCCGGCCGTGGATCGCGCCCACCTCGAACGTGCCGAACAGGTCCCGCAGGTACGCCGGAATGGTCGCGAACCCGCCGCCGTAGAACGACAGGATCACGGACGCCAGCAGCACGAACAACGCCGTCGAGGTCTGCCCCACCAGCGCCAGCACCAGGTACAGCACCATGCCCACACCCAGGTACACCACGTAGATCGGCTTACGGCCGATCACATCCGACGTGGACGACCACACGAACCGGCCCGCCATGTTGAACAGCGACAGCAGTCCCACGAACCCGCCGGCCGCCGCCACCGACACCGCCGACGTGCCGCCCTCGCGGAAGAAGTCCTGGATCATCGGACTGGCCTGCTCCAGGATCCCGATCCCTGCGGTCACGTTGCAGAACAGCACCACCCACAGCAGCCAGAACGACCGCGTCCTGACCGCGTTGGCCGCCGACACGTTGGCGGTGGTCACCAGCGGCTTCTCGGCCACCTTGGCCGGATCGAACCCGGCCGGGCGCCAGTCCGGCGCGGGCACCCGCACGTTGAACACCCCGAACATCATGATCACGAAGTAGCCGACGCCGAGCGTCACGAACAGCCACACCAACGCCGACCCGGACGCCGTCGAACCGCTGTCCGACGGGTCGTAACCCGCGTCGTAGAACGACAACAGCTGCCGGGACAGGGGAGAGGCCACCATCGCCCCACCGCCGAACCCCATGATCGCCAGCCCGGTCGCCAGACCCGGCCGGTCCGGAAACCACTTGATCAACGTGGAGACGGGGGAGATGTAGCCGATCCCCAGACCGATGCCGCCCAGCACGCCGTACCCCACATACAGTAGCCACAGCTGCCCGGTCGCGATGCCCAGCGCACCGACCAGGAAACCCGCCGCCCAGAAACACGCCGAGACGAACATCGCCTTACGCGGCCCGTTCGCCTCCACCCACGTACCGGCCACCGCGGCCGACAACCCCAGCATCACGATCGCGATGCTGAAGATCACCCCGATCGCCGTCTGACTCGTGTCGAAATGCGCGATCAGGGAGTTCTTGTACACGCTCGTCGCGTACACCTGCCCGATGCACAGATGGATCGCCAACGCGGCCGGAGGGATCAGCCAGCGGCTGTACCCCGGCGGCGCGACGGTGTGCCGACGATCGAGTGCGGAAAGCATCGTTGCTTCCTCCGTCCAGATGGCGAGAACACAGGCGGTTCATGCCCCCACCGCACGCTGCGCCCAAACCCGCCCCGCGCCCGGCGGTCGAAACGCTGAGCCGAACGGTCACCGCCGCAGCCACCTGTCGTCACCCCACCACCGCCCGTCACACCCGCCCCGGGATGCGACCATGAGCAGGTGAAGATCCTGTCCATCCAGTCGTCGGTCGCCTACGGCCACGTCGGCAACTCCGCCGCCGTGTTCCCACTGCAACGCCTCCGACACGAGGTCTGGCCGGTCCTGACCGTGCACTTCTCCAACCACACCGGCTACGGCGCCTGGCGAGGCCCGCTGCTCGCCCCCACCGACGTCGCCGACGTCATCGCCGGGATCGAGGACCGCGGCGTGCTCGGCACCGCCGACGCGGTCCTCTCCGGCTATCAGGGCGACCCCGCCGTCGGCGCGGTCATCCTCGACGCCGTCGCCCGCGTCAAGGCCGCCAACCCGGCCGCCCTCTACTGCTGCGACCCGGTCATGGGCGACGTCGGCCGGGGCATGTTCGTCCGCCCCGGCATCCCCGAATACCTGCGCGACACCGTCGTACCGCGCGCCGACATCGTCACCCCCAACCAGTTCGAGCTGGAGTTCCTCGCCGGCCGCACCACCGACACCCTCGACGATCTCCTCGCCGCCGTCGACACCGTCCGCGCCGCCGGCCCACGGCACGTCCTGGTCACCAGCGTCCTGCACGGCGACCTGCCCGCCGGGCACCTGGAGGTCGTCGCCGTCTCCGACGAGGGCGCCTGGGCCGTCACCACCCCGCTGCTGCCGATCGCCCCCAACGGCGGCGGCGACGTCACCGCCGCCCTCTACCTCGCCCACCTCGTCACCACCGGCTCACCGCAGACCGCGCTGGAACGCACCACCAACTCGATCTACGCGGTACTCGAGGCGACCCTGGAAGCCGGCACCCGGGAACTGCAACTCGTCGCCACCCAGGACGCCATCGCCGACCCACCCACCCGCTTCGCCGCCCGCCGGCTGCGCTGACCGCCGCCCGGGTGCGCCCGGGCCGCGGGTGCACCCGGCGGCGACTCGCCGCTCGAACAGGTGGACGACACCACCGCCCAGCAGGCAAGATGCGGACGTGCCACCGCACCCGGCCACCGACGACCCCGCGTTCGCCCAACGCCTGCGCGACCTGACCCGGCTGCGCCGCGTCCGCGACCGCATCGACCGCGAGTACGCCAAACCCCTCGACGTCGAAGCCCTCGCCCGCGGCGAGCACATGTCCGCAGGCCACCTCAGCCGCCAGTTCCGCCAGACCTACGGCGAATCCCCGTACGCGTACCTCATGACGCGCCGCATCGAACGCGCCATGGCCCTGCTGCGCCGCGGCGACCTCAGCGTCACCGACGTCTGCTTCGCCGTGGGCTGCCAGTCCCTGGGCACGTTCAGCACCCGCTTCACCGAACTCGTCGGCGAACCACCCAGCGCCTACCGCGCCCGCCACGCACCCGACACCGCGGAACCACCCCCGTGCCTGACCAAACAGGTGACCCGACCGATCAGGAATCGAGAAGCCCGCACCGGCCGGCCACCACTAGCGTGACCACCATGACGATCACCATTCACTACGCGTTCCTGCCCCACACCGACGCCGACGCCGCCCTCGCCTTCTACCGCGACACCCTCGGCTTCGAACTGCGCAACGACGTCGGCTACCAGAACATGCGCTGGCTCACCGTCGGCCCGCCGAACCAGCCCGAGACCGGCATCGTCCTGCACCCGCCGGCCGCCGACCCCGGCATCACCGACGACGAACGCCGCACCATCCTCGAACTCATCGCCAAGGGCAGCTACGGCGCGCTCACCCTCGCCACCGACGACCTCGACGGCCTGTTCGACCGCCTGGCGGCCAGCGGCGCCGACGTCGTCCAGGAACCCACCGAACAGCCCTACGGCGTACGCGACTGCGCCTTCCGCGACCCCACCGGCAACCTCATCCGCATCAACGAGCGGCGCTGACCCCACCCATGACCGACGCGCCCCGCACCCGCGCCCGCCGCCGCCACGACACCACCCACCGCCTCGACCACGACGTCGACTGCTGGGTCGCCACCGCCGACCCCGACGGCACCCCGTACCTCGTGCCCCTGTCCTTCGACTGGGACGGCGACACGCTGCTCGTCGCCACCCCGGCCGACAGCCCCACCGGCCGCAACCTCGCCACCGGCCGCGCGCGCATCGGCCTCGGCCCGACCCGCGACGTCACGATGATCGACGGCGACGTGGAAAACCTCGCCATCGACGCCCTGCCCACCGAGCGCGGGGACCGCTTCGCCACCCGAACCGGCTTCGACCCTCGTACCCTGACCACGCCCTACCGCTGGTACCGCATCACGCCGCGCCGCATCCAGGCCTGGCGCGAAGCCGACGAGCTGCCCGGCCGCACCCTGATGCGCGACGGCCGCTGGCTCGACTGACACCCGCAAAACCGGACGGAGACACCATGAGCAAGGCCACCGCCGGCCTGCACCACGCCGACAGCCACGACATCATCCGCGTCCACGGCGCCCGCGAGAACAACCTGCGCAACGTCGACGTCGAGATACCCAAACGCCGCCTCACCGTCTTCACCGGCGTCTCCGGCTCCGGCAAGAGCTCACTGGTGTTCGGCACCATCGCCGCCGAGTCACAGCGCCTCATCAACGAGACCTACAGCGCCTTCGTCCAGGGCTTCATGCCCACCCTGTCCCGCCCCGAGGTCGACATCCTCGAAGGCCTCACCACCGCCATCATCGTCGACCAGGAACGCATGGGCGCCGACCCCCGCTCCACCGTCGGCACCGCCACCGACGTCAACGCCATGCTGCGCATCCTGTTCAGCCGCCTCGGCGACCCCCACATCGGCCCGCCCAACGCCTACTCGTTCAACGTCCCCTCCGTACGGGCCGCCGGCGCCATCACCGTCGACCGCGGCCCCGGCAAGACCCAGACCAAGAAGGGCACCTTCAACCGCCTCGGCGGCATGTGCCCCCGCTGCGAGGGCCGCGGCGCCGTCACCGACTTCGACCTCACCGTCCTGTACGACGAGAAGCTCTCCCTCAACGAGGGCGCCATCACCATCCCCGGCTACAGCATGGACGGCTGGTACGGCCGCATCTTCCGCTCCAGCGGCCTGTTCGACCCGGACAAGCCGATCCGCGACTACACCAAGCGTGAGCTGGACGACCTGCTCCGCAAGGAGCCCACCAAAATCAAGGTCGACGGCATCAACGTCACCTACACCGGCCTCATCCCGGCCATCCAGAAGTCGATGCTCGCCAAGGACGTCGACGCCATGCAGCCCCACACCCGCGCCTTCGTCGAACGCGCCGTCACGTTCACCACCTGCCCCGACTGCGACGGCACCCGCCTGGCCCCCGAAGCGCGCTCCTCGAAGATCAACGGCATCAACATCGCCGACGCCTGCGCCATGCAGATCAGCGACCTCGCCACCTGGGTACGCGACCTGCACGAACCCTCCGTCGGCCCGCTGCTCAAGGCACTGGGGGACGCCCTCGGCTCGTTCGTCGAGATCGGCCTCGGCTACCTCAGCCTCGACCGGCCCGCCGGCACCCTCTCCGGCGGCGAGGCCCAGCGCACCAAGATGATCCGACACCTCGGCTCGTCCCTCACCGACGTCACCTACGTCTTCGACGAACCCACCATCGGCCTGCACCCGCACGACATCGCCCGCATGAACAGCCTCCTGCTGCAACTGCGCGACAAGGGCAACACCGTCCTGGTCGTCGAACACAAACCCGAGACCATCGCCATCGCCGACCACGTCGTCGACCTCGGCCCCGGCGCCGGCAGCGCGGGCGGCACCATCTGCTACGAAGGCACCGTCGGCGGCCTGCGCGCCAGCGGCACCACCACCGGCCGCCACCTCGACGACCGCGCCACCCTCAAGGACAAGCTGCGTACGCCTGCCGGCGCGCTGCCCATCCGCGGCGCCCGCACGCACAACCTGCGCGACGTCGACGTCGACATCCCCCTCGGCGTCCTGGTCGTCGTCACCGGCGTCGCCGGCTCCGGCAAGAGCAGCCTCATCCACGGCTCACTGGCCAGACGCGAGGACGTCGTCAGCGTCGACCAGACCGCCATCCGCGGCTCCCGCCGCAGCAACCCGGCCACCTACACCGGCCTGCTCGACCCCATCCGCAAGGCCTTCGCCAAGGCCAACGGCGTCAAGCCCGCCCTGTTCAGCGCCAACTCCGAAGGCGCCTGCCCGACCTGCAACGGCGCCGGCGTCATCTACACCGACCTCGGCATGATGGCCGGCGTCGCCAGCACCTGCGAGGACTGCGAGGGCAAGCGGTTCCAGCCGGCCGTCCTCGACTACCACCTCGGCGGCCGCGACATCAGCGAGGTCCTCGCCATGTCCGTCGACGAGGCCGAGACGTTCTTCAGCGACGGCGAGGCCCGCACCCCGGCCGCCCACACCATCCTCGACCGGCTCGCCGACGTCGGCCTCGGCTACCTCACGCTCGGTCAGCCCCTCACCACGCTGTCCGGAGGGGAGCGGCAACGGCTCAAGCTCGCCACCCGGATGGGGGACAAGGGCGGCGTGTACGTCCTCGACGAACCGACCACCGGCCTGCACCTGGCCGACGTCGCCCAACTGCTCGGCCTGCTCGACCGGCTCGTCGACGCCGGGAAGTCCGTCATCGTGATCGAGCACCACCAGGCCGTCATGGCGCACGCCGACTGGATCATCGACCTCGGCCCCGGCGCCGGTCACGACGGCGGCCGGATCGTCTTCGAGGGCACCCCGGCCGACCTCGTGGCCGCCCGGTCCACACTCACCGGCGAACACCTCGCCGACTACGTCGGCGCCTGACCGCCGTGCCCGCTGAGGCCCCCGGCCGCGCCACGGGCCTCAGCGGGACAGGCCGGCCATCCGGGCCGGCGGCGCCGTGCCGGGCTCCACCAGGCCGCACTGGTACGCGGCCACCACCGCGTGCGTCCGGTCACGCATCCCCAGCTTCGCGAGAACCCGGCTGACGTGGGTCTTGACCGTCGCGTCGCCGAGCACGAGATGCTCGGCGATCTCCCGGTTCGACATCCCGTACGCCATGAGCACCAGGACCTCGCGTTCCCTCGGGGTGAGCCCGCGCATCTGGACCGGTGTGGGCAGCCCCGGGTCGGGCCGGGCGGCGAGGTCGTCGAGCAGCCGCCGGGCGACGGCGGGATCCAGCCACGCCTCTCCGTCGGCCACCGCGCGGATGGCCGACACCAGTTCCTCGGGCGCGGCGTCCTTGAGCACGAAACCGGAGGCGCCCGCCCGCAGCGCGGCGTGCACCGCCTCGTCCACGTGGTAGGTGGTCAGCATGATGATCCGTACCGGCCGGTCGGCGTCGTCGATGAGCTTCTCCTCGGCCATCGACCTGGTGGCGGCCAGACCGTCGGTGCCGGGCATCCGCACGTCCATGAGCACCACGTCCGGGCGCAGGCGCCGACCGAGTTCCACGGCCTGCGCCCCGTCGTCGGCCTCGGCGACGACCTCGATGTCCGGCTCGTTCGTCAGGAGCATCGCGAGTCCCGCCCGTACGAGCGGCTGATCGTCGGCGAGCAGCACCCGGATCATGAAGGCTCCCGTCGTCGGCGGCCGTGACCGCGGCCCCACCACATGATCATCGGTGTCGGCGTCGGCGGCTAGCCGGATGTCGCACAGCGGACACGCGTTCACCCGACAGCGGGCACCCCGCCGTCACCCGGCGCCGCCACGAGGTCGCCGCGCTGCGCGACCGGCAGCGTCGCGCTCACCCGGAACCCGCCCTCGGGACGCGGCCCGGCGACCAGGCGACCACCGACGCGTTCCAGCCGCTCGGCGAGGCTGGCCAGCCCGTTGCCGGTCGACAGTCCCGCCGCCGTGCCGCCCGCCTCGCGGCCCGTGCCGTCGTCGTCGACGCGCAGCAACACCACCCGCTCCTGCCACGCGAAATGCACCGTCGCGCAGGCACGCCGCCCGACGTGCTTCAGCGTGTTCGTCAGGCTCTCCTGCACCGTCCGGTACGCCGCCAGCTCGATACTCGGATCCAGCGGCCGAGGGCTGCCGGACACCGACATGGTCACCGTGAGCCCCGCGCACCGCATCGACGTCAGGAGCACCTCGATGTCGTCCAGCCGCGGCTGCGGACCCGGCTCACCGTCGGCCGCCGGACCCGAGTCGGCCCGCATCACCGCCAGCAGCCGCCGCAGCTCCGCCATCGCCTGCTGCCCGGCCTGCTGGATGTGCAGCAGCGCCTCCCGGGTCCGCTCCGGGTCGGAGGCGCTGATCCGTGCGGCACCGGCAGCCTGCAGAACCATCACGGTCACCGAGTGGGACACCACGTCGTGCAGCTCGGCGGCGATCCGGCGACGCTCCAACGCCACCGCCTCGGCCCGGGCCAGACGCCGTTCCCGTTCCAACTGGGCCACCCGCCGCCGGTGCCGCCGCACCACCGAACCGGCCGCAAACGCGGCGGCGTAGATGAGCGCGAACATCAGCGCGGTGACCGCGAACTCCCCGGCCCGCGCGCCCGGGCTCGGTTCCACCCGGAACGAGTCGAGCGCGCTGAGCAGGCTACGCGCGCACGCCGCCGCGTACGCCGCCGCCGACACCACGAACGGCCGCAACGCCGCCACCGTGTACAGGGCGACGATCAGACCCACCCACGGCCGGTAGTCGTGCACCAGGAACCACATCGCCGCGCCGTGGGCGCACTCGAACACGAACACGGCGACCGGCGCGCGGGCCCGCCACCACAGGGCGCCGATCGACAGCACCGCGGCGAGCACCTGCAGCCACTGCCGGGCCGGGCCGACCGGCTCGCTCTGGATCACCACCGACGAGGCCGTGAACAGGTCGAGCAGGCACAGCACCGGCAGCAGCAGAAAATCGTGACGCCACCATCTCGCAGCCCGCGCCGGGCCAGACGGCGCCACCGCACCGGTCACCGTGGTCATCGGCGGGCTAGGAGTCTTCGGCCGGGCAGCCGATCCCGAACAACCGGCAGGTCCAGGACAACGGGGAGCCGTCGTCGTCACCGCCGCCGTCACCGTCCGGCGGTGGCGTGGCCGCGCTCACCCGGTGCGTCGTCACCGGCGCCGCCGGCCGGCCCGGCACACCCGGCCGGCCCGCCCCCACCAGCACGACCGACGGCACGACGGCACCGGCGGCGTCCGCGGCCACCCGCCACCGCCGGTCCTCCTCGTCAGCGAGCAACGCCAGCACCCGGCGCACCGCCGACGCGTCGGTGCCGTACCCACCGGGAACCGTCTCCTCGGCGATCGACACCATCAGCAGGTCCGCCGGGTCACGGTGCAGCACCGACACCTCGGCGACGGTGAGCGGCCGCACGTCCGCGCCGGTGACCCCGACCAGACGCACCGCGTCACCGGACCGCGGCCGGCCGGCACCCACCGTCCTCAGCAGACAACGCCGGCCGTCCAACGCGACCCCACGCGCGACTGTCACCCACCCGGCCGGCCGCTGCGCCTGCAGGAGCAGAACCGTCGGCGGCGACTGGACCTCGGTCTTCATCAAGGACCTCCAGAGAACAGGGAAAGGGCGGGCGAACAGCCCGCGTACGCGACGAATTCTGGCCGACACCGGCCCCGGCGGACGTCCCCGTACCGGGTGACATCCGGTGTCACCTTCCAGACCGACCCCCGGCGCCCCGCACCGGGCCGGGGAGGACCCCGAACCTCGCCCCACAGCCCGACGCCAGGACCGGCCGGCTACGACCACGATGGAACCAGTCCGGACGACGGCGGCGACACACCGAACGCCCCGGACACCCATCCCATCCGTCACGGCCGCGAGGATTGCCATGCCCACGCCCGGTGCGTTCCTGATCGCCGACCCGGTCCACGTCGACTCACCGGCGTACGTCGCCGACACGGCGAGCCGGTTCCCGCTGGCCGACCAGACCCCGCCCACCGGCTGGCGCGTCGCCGAGCACGGCGGCTGGATCATGTGGCACCCCACCCAGGCGCAGCTGCCGCAGCAGGGCTGGAAGGTACACGTGTCAGTGGGCCTCGACGACGCCGCCGACGTGCTCGACCTGGTACGCGACCACTGCGTACGCCACCACGTCGCCTTCAAGTTCCAGCGCAGCCGCCGGCTCGCCCTGGTCAACAACGAGAAGTACGCCCACCGCGCCGGCAGCGGCAAACTCGCCGCCCTGTACCCGGCCGACGACACCGCCCTGCGCCGCATCCTCGACGACCTCGGCGCCCGGCTCGCCGGCTACCGCGGCCCGTACGTCCTCAGTGACCTGCGCTGGCACGACGGCCCGCTCTACCTGCGCTACGGCGGATTCGCCGAACTCTGGTGCGTCGACGGCGACGAACCCGTCCCCGCCGTCGTACGCCCCGACGGAGTCCTCGTCCCCGACCGGCGCGAACCCGTCTTCACCGTGCCCGACTGGGCCCCCGTACCCGGCTTCGTCGCCGAACGCATCGCGGCAGCAGCCGCCGAGACCGACGACGACCCGCCGTACCGCATCGACGAGGCCCTGCACCACTCCAACGCCGGCGGCGTCTACCGCGCCACCGACCTGCGCGACGGCCGCACCGTCGTCCTGCGCGAAGCCCGGCCGCTGGCCGGGCTCGACGGAGCCGGCACAGACGCGCTCACCCGCCTGCGCCGCGAAGAGGACATGCTGCGGCGCCTCGCCGGCCTCGACTGCGTACCACGACTGCTCGACCGCCTCACCTGGTGGGAACACGAATTCCTGGTCGAGGAGTTCGTCGAGGGGGACACCCTGCAACACCACCTGGCCATGCGGCACCCCCTGATCCACCCCGACCCCACCGACCAGGAACTGGCCGACTACACCGCGTGGGCGCTCGACGTCATCGACCGGGTCGAGACGGCACTGTCCCAGGTACACGCCAGGGGAGTGGTCTTCGGCGACCTGCACACCGCCAACGTCATGATCCGACCCGACGGCCGGATCGTGCTCGTCGACTTCGAACAGGCGTACCTGGTCGACGAGGACTTCACCCCGTCACTGGGCGACCCCGGCTTCGCCACCCCGCGGATACGTCGCGGCCCGGCCGTCGACAGGTACGCGCTGGCCTGCCTCCGACTCGCCGTCTTCCTACCGATCACCCAGCTCACCGCCCTGACCGACGACAAGTTCCACGACCTGACGAGCGCGGCCCGACGATTCCCCCTGCCGGCCGGCTACCTCGACCGCATCCGCGACGACCTGCACACCGCACGCACCGCGCCCACCACCGACGGCGCCGGCACCACGGCACCCGACCGCAGCCGCGTCACCCGCTTCCCCTGGCCCACCGGCCAGGCCGCCGACCACACCCCGCTGCTCGAATCACTCGCCGCCGGAATCCGCGCCACCGCCACACCGCACCGCACCGACCGGCTCTTCCCCGGCGACCCCGGACAGTTCCCGCACGGCGGCGCCGCCCTCGCGCACGGCGCCGCCGGCGTCATCTGGGCACTGGTCACCACCGGCGCCGACTACCCCGAACGCGACGAACACCTCGACTGGCTCGTCCGCGCCGCACGACGCCTACCCGCCACGCACCTCGGCCTCTACGACGGCCTCGCCGGCATCGCCGCGCTGCTGGACCACACGGGACGCCACGACGACGCCGCAGAACTACTCGACCGATGTCGCACCGGCCTCCACGACCGGTACGGCCCCGGCCTGCACAGCGGCCTCGCCGGCATCGGACTCGCCCTGCTCCGCACCGGCCGACCCGTCCCCGACGACGCCCTGCGCATCGGCGACCGGCTCGCCCGCACCCTCACCGGCGACACGAAACAGCCCGTCCCCGAACCCGCCCGCCCCGGCCTGCTCCGCGGCTGGTCCGGCCCGGCCGTCCTCCTCACCCGGCTCCACGAAGCCACCGGCGACCCCACCTGGCTGCGCGCCGCCCGCACCGCCGTCCGCCGCGACCTCGAACACACCGTCCGCGACGACAGAGGCAACCTTCACGTACGCGACGGCGCACGACGACTGTTCTACCTCGACGAAGGCAGCTCCGGCATCGCCGTCGCCGCACACACGCTGCTCCACCACGGCGAACGCCCCTGGCTGCGCGACGTCGTCACCACCGTCCGCCGGACCGTCGACGTCGAATTCGTCCTGCTGCCCGGCCTCTTCCACGGCCGCGCCGGACTGCTCGCCACCGCCGCCCTGCTCGCCGACGACCCACCACCGGACCGACCGCGCGCCATGCGTCCCGTCGGCCTCGTCCGCGACGGCGCGGCCCGCCACCACCCGGCGCACCTGACCCGGCTCGCCTGGCACGCGTACGCCCTCGACGGCCGCCTCGCGTTCCCCGGCGACACCCTGCTGCGCATCTCGACCGACCTGGCCGCCGGCGGCGCCGGAATCCTGTCCGCGATGCACGCCGCGCTGCATCGCACCGGAGTCACACTGCCCTTCCTCGACGCGCCCACCCACGTCGCGTCCACCGACCACCTCCTCGCCGCGAGCTGAACCAGCCGGCACCCACAAACACCGTCGGACCCGCCGACGGCCCTCCGGACGACACCGGAGGCCCGACCACCACACCCACGAAGGAGGTGAACCCCCATGACGAAGCTCCTCAACCTGCAGGCCATGGCCACGCAGAACGGCACCCGCCACGCGGTCCCGCCGCAGTCCAGCAGCATCAGCATCGCCTGCTGCAACGGCTGAGACGGCAGTGGCGACAGGGCCACCGGCCCCGGCCACACCTGATCCGCCTGGCGACCCGGGCGGGCGGCCCCCCGCCCGCCCGGGTCCGTCGTCAATCCGCCCCACAGCCGGTGGAGCCGACCTCCCGCCCGCCACCACGCCAACGGAGCCCCCATGCCGCCCACCGGCCTGCGACACAACCGCGACTTCCTCCTGATCACCGTCGCCCGGACCGCCTCCAAACTCGGCACCCAGGTCACCGCCGTCGCCACACCGCTACTCGTCCTGATGATGACCGGCTCCGCCACCGACGCCGGCCTCGTCGCCTTCGCCGAGGGCATGGCCCTCGTCCTCGTACTCCTGCCCGCCGGCCTGCTCGCCGACCGCCGCGACCGGCGCATCCTCATGCTCTGCTGCGACGGCGGCGCGCTCCTCGCGGTCACCGGCGTCACCGCGCTCGCCCTCGTCGGAGACGCACCGGTCCTGCTGATCGCCGTCCTCGCCGCCGCCACCGCCGGTCTCGGCGCCGCGCTGCAACCCGCCGCCGCGGCAGCCACCCGCGCCGTCGTCCCGGCCCGCGACCTGCGTACGGCGACCGTGTTCAACGAAACCCGCAACGGCGTCGTACACCTGGCCGGCCCACCGCTCGGCGGCTTCCTGTTCGGCCTCACCCCGGCACTACCGTTCCTCGTCGACGCGATCTCCTACGCCGTCTCCCTCGTCGCCGTAGCCCTGCTGCGCGGCCCGCTCGGCCGGTCCCTGACCACGCCGGGGGAGTCCCTGCCCCGGCAGGCGGTCGCCGGTGTCCGCTTCCTGTGGCGCCACCCCTCACTGCGGTTCACGCTGCTCAGCGGCGCCGTCCTGAACTTCGCGTTCGCCGGCGTGCTCCTGGCGATCATCGTGGTGCCGGTCCGCAACGGCGCCTCCGGCCTGTCCGCCGGAACCGTCATGGCGTGCGTCGGGCTCGGCGCCGTCGCCGGGTCACTCGTCGCGTCCTGGCTGACCGCCCGGATACCCACCCGCTGGCTGATCCTCGCGGTCGTCTGGGCCTGCGGCGTGCTGACCGCAGCCATGGCCACCACCGACAACGGACTGGTCCTCGGCGCGCTGGCCGGCGCCTGCGTCCTCGTCGTACCAGCGGCCAACATCAGCATGCTGACCCTCCAGACGCTGCTGACCCCCGGCGACCTCCAAGGCAGGGCCAACGCCGCCACCAGCTTCATCGCGCTGATCGTCGCGCCGTTCGGCCCGGCGCTGTCCGGTCTGCTGATCGACCGGGTACCGGCCCCGATGGTGTTCGGCAGCTTCGCAGCCGTCATGCTGGCCCTCGCCGTCGTCGCCGCCCTCGCGCCCGCTGTACGCGCCATGCCCGATCTGCGGTCCGTCGAGGACGTCCAGGAGGCGGGCGAGGCCGAGGACCGCGACCCGCAGCCGGTCTGAGCTGACCGTCGCGCCGGCCGGCGCAGGGGAGAGGCGCCGGTCGACGGGCCCACTCCTCATGACCACGCCGGAACGTTCGGATGATCACGAGAGCGCATCGCCCGTGCCACCATGTAGAGCCTTCCCGGGACAGGCCACAAGGGACGAGGTGCCGCCATGGAGCTGCGCAGAAGCCGACAGACGCTGTGGAGCGGCCTCGCGATCTTCCTCGTCGGCATGGCTCCGCTGCTCTATCTCACGCCCTCGTCGACCGTCAGGTGGGCTTTTGTCGGCCTCTGGATGCTGGCGGCCGGCGTGTTCGTCGCCTACCAGCTCAGGCCGTTCCGGTTCCGCATCGGCGCCGACGGGCTGGACCTGCGGGTCGCCGGGATCGACCGGCTGGTGGCGTGGGCCGAGATCGAGGCTGTCGTCCTCGACCAGCCGCTACCGTCGGGCGGCCGGAAGCAGAGAGCCGCATCGGTGTTGCTGGTGCCGGCCACCGCCTCGACGATCGATCGTCGGCTCACCGGCCGCAGCCCGGTCGACGGCCGGCCGGCCCTGGTGCTGCTCGATCTCGACCAGGTGCAACAGCCGCCGGGTGAGGTCGCTGCCGCGCTGGCGCACTTCGGGGGAAGCCGCTTCACCGACGCCCGGCAGCGGGCTCCGCAACGGTCGGGGGCCCTGCCGGACCTGGATGCACTGAGCTGGCTGTCCGACCTGACGCCGCGAGTCCAGAAGGCGCTCGACTCGGGCGACGCGGCGCAGCGGCAGGCGCTCAAGACAGAGGTCGACGCGGCGCTCGCACGACTGTCCGAGGAGCCGGCCGCCAGCGGCAGGCCACGGATGGACAAGGTTCTGAAGGCGATGTCGGACGCGCTCGGCGCGGAGGACATAAAGCCTGGCTGAGCACCCCGTCGCCGGATTCGATAATGTACATTATGTCAAGTAACGCGGAGGCGGGCCTCCCCGGGCACCCCATAGCGAGCTGACCGCCAGGAGCGACGGGCGTTCACAGGACGCCTACTCCTTGCGCGGCTTGCAACGCTGTGACGCGCGGGCGCCGGCACACTCATTCGGCCACAGTGAGCGGCCCGAGCCCGCCTCAGGTGATCAGCGCTGAGGCGCTGATCCACCGGCGCGGGCACCGGTCGCGCCGTCATTCGCACGCGGCGACTCCGTAGCCCTGGAGCCCCCCACGCTCAGCGCTCCACGCCCAACCCACCCCGGCTACGCCCACTCGCCCTACCCCAGGCTCCGTCGATCATGAAGTTGACAGCAATCGGCGCCCGTTTTGTCGCCGCCAACTTCATGATCGACGAGGTGGGCGGCCTGGGGTGCGGCGGGGGCGGTGGCCGGATGTGGAGGCTCGCCACTCTCCCCCGGTGGGTGCTCCTGGCGGGAACGCGAGAATCATGCATAATATCCCTTATGCATGACAAACCGGACGAAAGGGTGAGGGCTCTCATCGAGGAGTTTCTCACCGCCCGGGCCACCCGTAAGCCCTCACCGCACACCCTGGCCGCGTACCGGAGGGATCTGATTACTGTGGCCGAGCTGGTGGCGGCGGACGGTGAGGCCACTCCCCTCCCCCTGGACCGGCTGGCGGTCAGCGCCCTCTCCCCCCGCGTGATGCGCGCGGCGTTCGCGCGGTTCGCCGCTCCCCGCGCCGCCGCGTCGGTCCATCGCGCCTGGTCGACGTGGAGCAGCTTCTTCACGTTCCTGGTCGCCGAGGGCGTCGTACCGGGAAATCCGATGCCTGCGGTGGGCCGGCCCCGCACGCCTCTCCCCCGGCCCAAGCCGCTGCGGGGCGAGGACACCCCGGAGGAACTGCTGGCGGCGGTGGCGCGCGCGGAGGGCCGGCAGCGTGATCCGTGGCCGGAGCGCGACCTGGCGGTGCTGGCGCTGGCGTTGTGCGCGGGGTTGCGGTTGTCGGAGTTGCTGGCGCTGCGGGTGTCGTCGGTGGCCGGGCGCGCCGGCGAGCGGCGGGTGGACGTGGCGGGCAAGGGCGGGCGGCCGCGTACGGTGCCGATCGAGGACGCCGTGGACCGGGTGCTGGCCGGATATCTGGACAGTCGGCGGCACCGGTTCGGGTCGCGCAGCGTGCGGCCGGACGCGCCGTTCCTGGTGGACCGTCAGGGTGAGGCGTTGCGGCGGGGTGGGCTGCAGTACCTGGTGGAGTCGTGTTACCGGCGGGCGGGCATCGGTGACCGGGTGCCGCGGGGCGCTCGGTTGCACGCGTTGCGGCACACGTTCGCGACGCGGCTGGCGGAGGACGGAGCGAGCGCGGCGGAGATCATGCGGTTGCTGGGGCATGCGTCGTTGGCGTCGTCGCAGACGTACATCGAGGTGACGGCGGGTCAGCAGCGGGCGGCGGTGGCGGCGAACCGCACCAACCGGGCGTTGTCGGGGTTGCTCAAGCGGTAGTGGTCAGGCCGAGTTGAGCGGTCACGTACGCCAGGTGGTGTGACGTTCCCCAAGCGATCCAATCCGTGGCGACGCCGGTCCCGGCATGGCCGGCGGCGCGCAGGACGATCTGTTCGTCTCCCCAGGAGAGGTGCCGTCCGGCGGCTGGCCAGTGGTCGGCGGACACAAGGGCCTTGCAGATGTCGTAGATGCCGATGTTGCCGTTGCCGTCGCGCGTGGCTCGGTAGGCCCACCAGGCGTCGTGGTGGGTGTAGCGGATGTTCGGTGCCGGCCCGCGTGCTCCGGAGCTCATGCGGGGACAGGTGATGCCGTAGTCGGCGAACTGGATGTCGTGCTCCTGTAGCCGCTTCCAGAGATCGAAGTCCCTCCGGCGCAGCGGGGTGGCCGTGTGGGCCGGCACGTGGGAGATGTTCGCGGGCATGGCACCCGCGGCGACGACGACTGTCTTCCAGGGATGGCGTCGGGCCCATGCGAGGTGTTTACGGACCAAGGGTTCGGCGCTGGTGAGGTCCCGGTCGGAGGACACCTCAGCGACGTCGAGGATGAGGATGCAGTCCTCGGGATGCAGTTCGGTGGCGGACAGAACGTGACTCAGTCGGGCGCCGGTTTCGGCCGCGTCCGGTTCGGTGTGGTCGGCGGGGAGCCGTATGACGCCGCCGTACGGGGCGGCGGCGTCACGGACGTCCGCCAGTTGTGCGGGGGTGTCGTGCAGGTGGGCGACGGGCAGGGCGGGGATCCCCCATCGGTGCAGGTCGTCGGCGATGTCCTGGAGTGGTCGGCGGATACCGGTGGTGGGCTCCGGGAGGTGACGCACGTCGACAGCGATGGCCATGTCGCGTGGGATGGATTCCTGCGCGCGTTGGCTGAAGGCGGAGGCGGCCTTGATCGGACCCTGGTCGGACGGTGGCACGTCGAAGATCGGGAGGATGTGCGGCACCAACTCATCCGCGATGTGGTCGAGGGCCCGGAATTCGGCTTTTCGGCCTTTGAGGATCGGATAGTAGCCCGCCATTGCATCGCCCCACACGATTCGACGACAGTCACTTGTATCGATGTTCCACGTTCTGTGTCCGATCGACAACCTTCCGTGTCAATGAGGGCGGGTGTGGGCGTTGCCGGGCTGGCAGGATCGGCGGGATGCGAGTTGGTGCGGCACGGGCGGTGGCGGTCGGGTGGGTGCGGGAGCAGATGCGCGTCGATCCGTCGATCGAGGGGGCGTTCTTCAGCGGGTCGACTGTGGGGTTGCCGGACGACGCGCTGCTGCCGGTGTGGTCGGACGTGGACGTGTTACTGGTGCGCTGGAACGTCGGCGCGAAGGTGGGCAAGTTCGTGCACCGGGGGGTGCTGCTGGAGGTCAGCACTGTCACGTGGGAGGAGTTGGGTGGCCCGGAGGACGTGCTGGGGTCGTGGGTGTTCGCGCCGATGTTCCGTACCGATGGGGTGATCGCGGATCCGTCGGGCCGGCTGGCCGCGGTGCGGGAGCGGGTGGCGGCGGGGTTCGCGGATCCGGTGTGGGTGCGGGCGCGGTGCGCGGGCGTGCGGCGGCGGATCGAGGCCGGGTTGCGGGCGGACCGCGGTTCGGCGCCGGTGGCGGAGCAGGTGCTGGCGTGGGTGTTTCCGACGTCGTTGCTGGCGGTGTGGCCGGCGGTGGCGGGGCTGGCGGATCCGACGGTGCGGCGGCGGTACGTGCGGGCCGAGCGGGTGCTGTCGCGGTTCGGGTTCGCGGATCGGTATCCGGAGCTGCTGGACACGCTCGACGGCGGCGGGGCGGGTGTGGACGCGGCGCGGGTGCGGGAGCATCTGGCCGGGTTGGCGGTGGTGTTCGACGAGGTGGCGCGGTTGCCGCGGGAGGAATTCGCGTTCGGGGCGGATCTGGGTGCGGCGGGGCGTCCGGTGGTGTTCGACGGTGCGGCTGAGCTGGTCGAGGCGGGCCGGCATCGGGAGGCGATGTTCTGGGTGCTGGTGACGTACGCGCGGTGTCATGTGGTGTTGGGTCCGGTGGCGCCGGAGCGGGAGCGGGCGTTCGGGGCGGTGCTGGCGGATCTGGGGGTGGCGTCGGCGGCGGATCGGCGGCGGCGGGCGGACGGTTTGCTGGCGGCGTTGCCGGGGTGGCAGACGGTGGTGGATGCGGTGGCGGCGGAGGCTGTGGCAGGCTGAGGGGGAACGCGACTGGCGGCACGGGGATGGGTGAACCATCGGGGAGCTCGTCGTGGGGGTCGACCGCCTGGGCCTCCGCGGGCGAGGTGTCGTATGTCTTCTGCGCGGTTGCTGCCGGGTGTCCCGGTGGCGGAGCGGGTCTTGTCGGAGGTCGCCGCGTCGGTGGCGGAGCTGCGTGCGGCGGGGGTGACGCCGGCGCTGGCGACGGTGCTGGTGGGTGACGACGACGCGAGCGCGGGTTATATCCGGATCAAGCAACGGCAGGCGGCGGAGCTGGGTTTCGTGTCGCCGCACATGCATCTGCCGGCGTCGGCGTCGCAGGCGGATCTGCACGCGGTGCTGGCGGATTTCAACGCGGACAAGACGGTGCACGGGGTGCTGGTGCAGTACCCGATTCCGGGTCACCTGGATTACGACCGGGCGTTGGCGGTGCTGGATCCGGACAAGGACGTGGACGGGATGCATCCGGTGAACATGGGCCGGCTGGCGTTGGGGTTGCCGGGTCCGCTGCCGTGTACGCCGGCGGGGATCGAGGCGTTGCTGGCGTTCCACGGTGTGCCGGTGGCGGGCCGGGAGGTGGTGATCCTGGGCCGGGGTGCGACGTTGGGCCGTCCGTTGGCGATGTTGCTGGCGCAGAAGCGGCCGACGGCGAACGCGGCGGTGACGGTGGTGCACACGGGGGTGGCGGACTGGCCGCGGTACACGCGGCGGGCGGAGATCCTGATCGCGGCGGCGGGGGTGCCGGGGATCGTGCGGCCGGAGCATGTGCGTCCGGGTGCGGTGGTGGTCGGTGGCGGCGTGCGGTACGAGGGGCGGCGGTTGCTGCCGGACGTGGACGAGTCGTGCGCCGAGGTGGCGGGTGCGATCACGCCGCGTGTGGGCGGGGTGGGTCCGACGACCGTGGCGATGTTGTTCCGCAACGCGGTGGAGGCGGCGCGGCGGCAGAGCGGTCTGGGCTGAGCGTCAGCCGAGGTCGACGACGAGGGGCCGGTGGTCGGAGATGGTGGCCAGCGGGGTGTGGACGGCGGTGACGGGTGGGAGCCGGTCGAGGCCGTGCCGGTCGGCGAGGATGTGGTCGAGCTGGACGCGGGGTTGCCCGGCCGGGTAGGTGGGGCGGCGGGCCAGGGGCTGCCAGCGGGTGAGCGCGGCGGCGGGGCCGGCGGGCAGGTTGAGGTCGCCGAGCAGGATCCGGGGTGCGGGCAGGGTGCGCAGGACGCGGACGACGCGGCGTAGTTGCCAGACGTTCCAGCCGGGTACGAAGGACAGGTGAGTGGCGGCGACGGTGAGAGGGCCGTGGGGGGTGTCGATGACGGCGGCGAGCACGACGCGGGGTTCGTCGCGGAGCAGGACGAGTCCGCCGCCGGGGCCTGGTGCGTAGATGGGTGAGCGGACGGGGGCGGCGCGCAGCCGGGTGACCTGCCAGGAGCGGACGGGGTGGCGGCTGATCAGGCCGATGCCGTAGAGGGGTTCGCCGTGGCCGTCGTCGTCGTGGGTGAGGGGGCGGAACTGTTCGCCGGGGGTGCCGACGACGGCGGCGGCGAAGCGGTGGTGGTCGGCGTGCAGGGCGCGGGCGGCCACCGCGGTGAGGTCGAGTTTGCCGCTGCGGGTCTGGTCGCGGTCGACTTCCTGGAGGGCGAGGACGTCGGCGTCGAGGTCGGTGACGGCGGCGGTGAGCCGGTCGGGGTCGACGAGCCCGTCGGTGAGGGAGCGGCCGTGCAGCAGATTGAAGGTGGCCAGGCGCACCTGGACACCCTACGTCGTCGTGGGAGTCTTGCCGGGTGCTGAGACTGTTGTGCTGTTCGATGCTGGTGTTCGTGGCGGTGGGGTCGGTCGGGGTGTGGTTGCGGCGTCGCCGGGGGCGGTGAGGCTGGCCACAGGTGGTCTCGTCGCTGGTGGTGGCGTGGGCAGAATGCGGCGGTGGATGCCCTGTCGTTGACGACGTTGCTGACCGCTGCCCTTCTGGCCGGGTGGGTGGACGCGGTGGTGGGCGGCGGCGGTCTGTTGTTGTTGCCGGCGTTGCTGGTGGCGGCGCCGGGTGTGCCGGTGGCGACGGCGTTGGGCACGAACAAGCTGGCGGCGATCTTCGGTACGTCGACGGCGGCGGTGACGTACGCGCGGCGCACGAAGCTGGACTGGGCGGTGGCGGGTCCGGCGGCCGGGTTGGCGGTGCTGACGGCGGGGTTGGGTGCGGCGTTGGCGGGGGCGGTGCCGGGCAGCGCGTACCGGCCGGTGGTGCTGGTGGTGCTGGTGGCGGTGGCGGTGTTCGTGCTGGCGCGGCCGTCGCTGGGTGTGGTGGCGTCGCCGCAGCGGCGTACCCCGAAGCGGGTGGTGGTGGCGGTGGCGGTGGCCGGTTTGGGCATCGCCCTGTACGACGGGTTGATCGGGCCGGGTACCGGGACGTTCCTGGTGCTGGCGTTCACGGCGATTCTGGGTTCGGATTTCGTGCACGCCTCGGCGATGGCGAAGGTCGTGAACGCGGGCACGAATCTGGGTGCGCTGGTGGTGTTCGGGTTGACCGGGCACGTGTGGTGGGCGTTGGGTGCGGCGATGGCGGTGTGCAACGTGGTGGGGGCGGCGGTGGGCGCGCGGATGGCGTTGCGGCGGGGTGCCGGGTTCGTGCGGGTGGTGCTGCTGGTGGTGGTGCTGGCGCTGGTGGCCCGGTTGGGTTATGACCAGTGGATGGCGGGCTGATCGCGGTGGCGGTGCGGGCGGAGCACGACCGGGCGGTGCTGGCGGGCCTGCTGGGCCGGGATCCGGTGTTGCACGCGTACCAGTTGGGTGATCTGGACGATTTCTTCTGGCCGTACACGTCGTGGTTCCGGCGTGGCGACCAGGTGGTGTTGCTGTATCACGGGGTGGAGTTGCCGACGTTGCTGGCGTTCGCGGCGCCGGATCGGGTGGCGGAGCTGGCCGGGTTGCTGGTGGAGGCGGCGCCGGTGTTGCCGGCGCGGATGTGGGCGCACCTGTCCCCCGGTCTGGAGGCGGCGCTGGGCCGCTGGTTCGTGGTGTCGGAGGCGGCGGCGCATCACCGGATGGCGTTGACGGATCCGGTTCGGCTGGCGGCGGTGCCGGGGGTGGGTGAGCCGTTGGGGCCGGCGGACGCGGCGGAGCTGGCCGGGTTGTACGCGGTGGCGTATCCGGGGAACTGGTTCGACGCGCGGATGTTGGAGACGGGCCAGTACGTGGGTGTGCGGGAGCGTGGTCGGCTGGTGGCGGTGGCGGGGGTGCACGTGTTCTCGCCGCGGTGGCGGGTGGCGGCGCTGGGGAACGTGACGACGCATCCGGACGTGCGGGGTCGTGGTCTGGGTGCGGGTGTGGTGGCGGCGTTGTGCGCCCGGCTGCGCGCGTCGGTGGATCATGTGACGTTGAACGTACGGGCGGACAACGCCGCGGCGGTGCGGTTGTACGAGCGGCTGGGGTTCTCCCGGGTGGCCGGGTTCACCGAGTGCGCGTTGACGTCAGCGGCCGCGGCTGGGTGAGTCGAAGCGGCCGGCGCGGATCTCGCGGAGGGCGCGGCGGCGGGTGTCGCCGCGCAGCGTGTCGACGTAGAGGCGTCCGCGCAGGTGGTCGGTCTCGTGTTGCAGGGCGCGGGCGAGGAAGCCGCTGCCGGTGATGGTGAGCGGTTGGCCGTGCTGGTCGTAGCCGTGGGCGGTGGCGTGCAGCGCGCGGGGGGTCGGGAAGTACAGGCCGGGGATGGACAGGCAGCCTTCCTCGTCGTCCTGGAGTTCGTCGGACACCTCCAGGGTGGGGTTGACCATGTGGCCGCGGTGGCCGTCGGCGTCGTAGACGAACACCTGGGCGTTGACGCCGATCTGGGGTGCGGCGACGCCGGCGCGGCCGGGTGCGCCGAGCAGGGTGTCCATCAGGTCGGTGACGAGGGCGCGCAGTTCGGCGTCGAAGCTGGTGACGGCTTCGCTGGGGGTGCGCAGCACGGGGTCGCCGATGATCCGGATGGGGCGCATAGTCATGTCCGGAAGGCTATCCGTTGCTTACCGTTCGCGGGTGTCCGGTGGGGTGTCGAGGAGCCCGGTGTCGGCGATGCGGTCGCGCAGGGGGCGGCGGCGCAGGGCGTCGAGGACGGCGTACAGCTCGTCGGCGAGCGGCACCGGCAGTTCGGTGTCGAGGTGGCGCACGGCGGCGGTGGTGGCGGCCCATTCGGCTTCGACGGCGGGCAGCAGGGCGCGGGCGCGGTCGGTGAGGGTGACGATGCGGTGGCGGGCGTCGGCGCCGGGGCGCAGGTCGACGAGGCCGGCGCGGCGCATCTGGGCGACGGTCTGGCTGGCGGCGGAGTGGGTGACGCCGACGCGGGCGGCGAGGTCTCGGATGGGCAGCGGGCCGTCGGCGACGAGCGCGCGCACGACAGGTGAGTAGCGGGGCCGGTAGTCGGTGAGGCCGAGCCGCTGGTGGACGGCGGCGACGTCGCCGTCGAGGACGTCCAGGACGTGGCGCAGTAGGGTGCCGAGGGCGTCGCGGTGGGGGGCGGTCACGTCCACTAATGTAACAGCGCTGTTGTATCTGACTCGGGGAGGCCACTGATGTATCCGCCGATCGAGCCGTACGCGCACGGCATGTTGGACGTCGGGGACGGGCAGCGCGTGTTCTGGGAGACGTGCGGCAACCCGGACGGCCGCCCGGCGCTCGTGGTGCACGGTGGCCCTGGTTCGGGCGCGAGCGCGTCCTGGCGGCGGCTGTTCGACCCGGCCGCCTACCGGATCGTGCTGTTCGACCAGCGCGGCTGCGGGCGCAGCACTCCCCCGGCCTCGGATCCGGCGACCGACCTGTCGGTGAACACCACCGGGCATCTGCTGGCCGACATGGAGGCGCTGCGCGTACACCTGGGGATCGACAGGTGGCTGCTGTGCGGCGCGTCGTGGGGGTCGTCCCTTGCCCTGGCGTACGCGCAGCGCCACCCGGATCGGGTGAGCGCGCTGGTGCTGTTCAGCGTGGTCGCCAACACCAGCCGCGAGATCGAGTGGGTGACCCGGGACATGGGCCGGGTGTTCCCGCAGGAGTGGGCGCGGTTCCGCGACGGCGTGCCCGAGGCCGACCGCGACGGTGACCTGTCCGCCGCGTACGCCCGGCTGGTCGCCGACCCGGACCCGGCGGTGCGGGACAAGGCGGCGCAAGACTGGTGCGACTGGGAGGACGTGCACGTGTCCCTGGCCGGCGGGTACGCGCCGAGTCCCCGGTACGCCGACCCGGTGTTCCGGTACGGGTTCACCCGGCTGGTGACGCACTACTTCGCCAACCGGGGTTTTCTGCCCGACGGGCAGCTGCTGCGCGACGCGGGTCGTCTCGCCGGCATTCCGGGGGTGCTGGTGCAGGGCCGGCTGGACGTCAGCGGCCCGCCGGACATCGCCTGGCAGCTGACCCGGGACTGGCCGGACGCGCGGCTGGAGATCGTGGAGTCCGGCGGCCACGGCGGCGGGCACGGCATCAGCGAGCGGGTGGTCGCCGCCCTGGACGCGTTCGCCGCCGACCGGAGCACTGCCACCGGCTAGCCCCGCCGCCGGCTAGCCCCGCCGCGCGAGGCCGGGCCGCGCAGCCGGGGCCGGTCCGGCGGACAGCCCGTCAGCCGGCGAGCAGGGCGCGGATCGGGGCGGCCTTGGCGGCGGCCTCGGCGACCTCGGCGGCCGGGTCGCTGTCCCAGGTGATGCCTCCCCCGGCCCACAGGTGCAGCAGGTCCCCGTCGGCGGCGGCGGTGCGGATGGTCAGGCCCAGGTCGAGGCGGTCGGGTCCGACCCAGCCGAGCGCGCCCATGCTCGCGCCGCGCCCGACCGGCTCCAGCGCGGCGATGCGCGCCAGGGCGGCGTGTTTGGGCGCGCCGGTGACCGACCCGCCGGGGCACACCGCGCGCAGCAGGTCGGCCAGGCCCAGGCCGTCGGCGGGCGCCGCCGACACGGTGGACTCCGCCTGCCACAGGTCACACCAGCGGCGTACGGCGAACAGCTCGTCGACGCGCACCGAGCCGGTGCGGGCCACCCGGGCCAGATCGTTGCGTTCCAGGTCGACGATCATGACGTGTTCGGCGCGTTCCTTGGCCGAGGCGAGCAGGTCGCGGCGTCCGGCGGGAGTGGCCGGCCGGGTGCCCTTGATCGGGCGGGTGACCAGCCGGCCGCGCTCGACGGCGATGAGGGTCTCCGGGGAGGCGCAGCCGAGCGCCCAGCCGGGGCCGTGCAGGGTGCCGCCGTAGCGGGCGCCGGGCAGCGCGGCGAGGCGGGCCAGCGCGGGCAGCGGATCGCCGCTGTACGGGGCGGCGGCGTGGCCGACGACGTTGACCTGGTACACGTCGCCGCGGGCGATGGCGTCGCGGACCGCGCCGACGGCGGTGGCGTGCGCGGCCGGGGTCCAGCTGTCGCGCCAGCCTCCGAGCCGCCAGGGCGCGAGGGCCGGGCGCGGGGGCGGCACCGGGCGGTCGGCGTGGTGGTAGACGACCACGACCAGGTCGGGCAGCGCCGGCGCGGGACTCGGCGCGCCGGGCGACACGCCGATGGCGTACGCGCCGGCGGCGGCGGACAGGTACAGCGCGGCGCCGCACACGCCGGCGTCGGGTTCGTGGCGGCCGGGGCGGGACAGGTCGTCGCGGGCGATGCCGTGCGCGGCGAGGAAGCGTTGTGCCAGGTCGGCGGGGTCGCCGCCGTCGCCGGTCGACCAGTGCAGGCGGGCGGTCTCGACGAGCCGGCGGCGGCATCCGGGCGGCGCGCCGGGAGCATCGACCTCCACCGCTGGGAGCGCTTCCACGACGTCCGGGCGGTTCCGGGTCATCCGTTCAGCCCATTCTGGGTGAACAAGACGCATCCTTGCTCGTTGCCGCTCAGTTTTCCTTGGTACTGTGCGTCACTGGTCATGTGAACCATGACACAGTGCCCCCACAGTCCGGAGAACCCGATGTGTCAGCACCAGCCCACCTGCCCCTCCGCCGACGCGACCGACCGCGAGGCCGCCCGCGTTCTCGCCTGCTTCCCTGAGCAGGGCTGGAGCCTGCTCTGCAACGGTGTCATCGTCTTCGAGGACACCGGTGAGCTGCTCCCCGACGGGCGCACCATCGCCCCGCACCGGGGCCCGGCCCGCCACGCCCTCGTCGCCTGAGCGATCACGCAGCGTCAGTGAGCGTACGCGCCGGTCAGGACCGTCCGGCGCACCGGCCGGGGCGGCGAGAGCCCACCGCCCCGGCGTCAGCCGCTCAGTCCTCGAACGCCTCCGGCGCGGGGCACGAGCAGACCAGGTTCCGGTCGCCGTACGCGCCGTCGACGCGCCGCACCGGAGGCCAGTACCGGCCCGCCCGGTCCACACCTGCCGGATAGGCGCCCACCGACCGCGGGTACGGATGCGGCCACTCGTCGGCGGACACCATCGCCGCGGTGTGCGGCGCGTTGGACAGCGGGTTGTCCCCCGCCGGCCACTCCCCCGAGCCGACCTTGTCGATCTCCGCCCGGATCGCGATCATCGCATCGCAGAAGCGGTCCAGCTCGGCCAGGTCCTCGCTCTCGGTCGGCTCCACCATCAGCGTCCCCGCCACCGGGAACGACATCGTCGGCGCGTGGAAGCCGTAGTCGATCAGCCGCTTCGCCACGTCGTCCACGCTCACACCGGTGGCCTTGGTCAGCGGCCGCAGGTCCAGGATGCACTCGTGCGCGACCAGGCCCTTGTTGCCGGCGTACAGCACCGGGAAGTGGTTGCGCAGCCGCGCCGCCACGTAGTTCGCCGCCAGCACGGCCACGCCGGTGGCGCGGGCCAGCCCGTCGGCGCCCATCATCCGCAGGTACGCCCACGGGATCGGCAGGATCCCCGCCGACCCGTGGTTGGCCGCCGAGATCGCCGGTCGCCCGTCGGCCCGCGCGCCGAGGGGGTCGCCGGGCAGGAACGGCGCCAGGTGCGAACGCACCGCGACCGGTCCCACACCCGGGCCACCACCGCCGTGCGGGATGCAGAACGTCTTGTGCAGGTTCAGGTGCGACACGTCCGCCCCGAACCGGCCCGGCTTGGCGAACCCGACCAGCGCGTTGAGGTTCGCGCCGTCGACGTACACCTGCCCGCCGGCGTCGTGGACCTTCGCGCACAACTGGGCGATGCCGGTCTCGTACACGCCGTGCGTCGACGGGTACGTCACCATGATCGCGGCGAGCGCGTCCCGGTGCTTGTCGATCTTCGCGTCGAGGTCGACCAGGTCGACGTTGCCGTCGGCGTCGCAGCCGACCACCACCACCCGCATGCCGGCCATCACCGCCGACGCGGCGTTGGTGCCGTGCGCCGACGACGGGATCAGGCACACGTCGCGGTGGGCCTCGCCGCGCTCCCGGTGGTAGGCGCGGATCGCCAGCAGCCCGGCCAGCTCACCCTGCGACCCGGCGTTGGGCTGCACGCTGACCGCGTCGTAGCCGGTCACCTCGGCCAGCCAGCCCTCCAGCTGCGCGATCAGCTCCCGGTACCCGGCGGTCTGCTCGTCCGGCGCGAACGGGTGCAGGTGCGCGAACTCGGGCCAGGTGATCGGCTCCATCTCGGTGGTGGCGTTGAGCTTCATCGTGCACGACCCCAGCGGGATCATGCCCCGGTCCAGCGCGTAGTCGAAGTCGGCGAGGCGGCGCAGGTACCGCAGCATCGCCGTCTCGGAGTGGTGGCTGTGGAACACCGGGTGGGTGAGGAACTCCGACGTGCGGGCCAGCCCGTCGGGCAGGGCCGCGTCGGCGTCGCCGTCGAACCCGTCGACCCCGAACGCCTCCCACACCGCGGCGAGGTGCGCGGACGTGGTGGTCTCGTCGCAGGACACACCGACCCGGTCGGCGTCGACCAGCCGCAGGTTCACGTTGCGCGCCGCGGCGGCCGCCACCACCTGCGCGGCCCGGCCCGGCACCACGGCGGTGACGGTGTCGAAGAACGGCCCGTCGGCCACGTCGACGCCGCCGGCCCGCAGGCCGGCCGCGAGCCGCGCCGCCGCCTCGTGGGTACGCCGGGCGATGGCCCGCAGCCCGTCCGGGCCGTGGTAGACGGCGTACATGCCGGCCATCACCGCGAGGAGCACCTGGGCGGTGCAGATGTTGCTGGTCGCCTTCTCCCGCCGGATGTGCTGCTCG
The DNA here is from genome assembly GCF_900091605.1 of Micromonospora tulbaghiae. Classification (GTDB taxonomy): domain Bacteria; phylum Actinomycetota; class Actinomycetes; order Mycobacteriales; family Micromonosporaceae; genus Micromonospora; species Micromonospora tulbaghiae. The sequence continues at coordinate 58,430 of NZ_FMCQ01000010.1, read as the reverse complement.
CGGGTCTGCAACGCCAGCCGGTACGCCGGGTTGCCGTCGGCGTCGCGGGACACCCCGACCAGCCGGCCCGGCAGCATCCGCTCCAGGCCCGACCGCACCGCCAGGTAACCGGCGTGCGGCCCGCCGAAGCCCATCGGTACGCCGAAGCGCTGGGTGGTGCCCGCGGCGATGTCGGCGCCGATCTCGCCCGGCGGGCGCAGCAACGTCAACGCCAGCAGATCCGCCGCCACCGTCACCAGCGCGCCCACGCCGTGCGCCGCCTCGACCAGGGCCCGATGGTCCCGGACCGTCCCGGACGCGCCCGGGTACTGCAGGTGCAGGCCGAAGAACTCCGCCGGCAGCTCGTCGCGCTCGACGTCGAGGACCCGCACGTCGATGCCGAGCGGCTCGGCGCGGCTGGCGATCACCGCGACGGTCTGCGGCAGCGCGTCGGCGTCGACCACGTACACCGGGCTCTTGCTCTTGGACGCGCGGCGGGCGAGCGTCATCGCCTCGGCCGCGGCGGTGCCCTCGTCGAGCATCGAAGCGTTCGCGACTGGTAGCGCAGTCAGGCCGGACACCATGCTTTGGAAGTTCAGCAGCGCCTCCAGCCGGCCCTGGCTGATCTCCGGCTGGTACGGCGTGTACGCGGTGTACCAGGCCGGGTTCTCCAGCACGTTACGGCGGATCACCGCCGGGGTGTGCGTGCCGTGGTAGCCCAGGCCGATCATGGACACGGCCACGGTGTTACGCGACGCGAGGGCGCGCAGCTCGGCGATCGCCTCCCGCTCGCCGGCCGGGGCGGGCAGGTCCAGGGTGCCGTGCCAGCGGATCACCTCGGGGATCGCGGCGTCCATCAGCTCGTCGACCGAGCCGTAGCCGACTGTGTCCAGCATCCGGCGTTCGTCGTCGCGCCCGGGGCCGATGTGCCGGTCGGCGAACTGCTCTGCGGTCATGCGCTGCGCTCCTTGGTGGGGCGAGGTCGACGGGTCGGCCTCCCCCTGAGTCGCGCTGACGCGCTCCACAGCGCCTGCCCACGTGGTCCTTTTGCCTGAGAGGTTCCGGGGAGAATCTGCCCCTTCGGCGCCGTCGGGTCGACGGTCTCTCCCACGTGGGTGGTACCGGCACCTCCAACGCTACCAGCGGGCGTGTTTCCGGCTCATGTCCCGGGGGTTGATCACACCGGCGCCGGGGCCACCGCCAGCCGGTCGGCGAGCGCGCACAGGGTGGCACCCAGCGGGGCGTCCAGGCGCAGCGCCGCGTAGCCGTCGCCGCGGGTGACGCCCTGGTTGACGATCGCCACCGGGATGCCGTGGCGGGCCGCGCGCAACACGAACCGCCGCCCCGACATCACCGTCAACGACGACCCGAGCACCAGCAGCGCCCGGGCCCGCTCGACCAGCGCGAAACAGTCCGCGACCCGCGGCGCGGGCACCGTCTCGCCGAAGAACACCACGTCCGGTTTCAGCATGCCGGTGCCGCAGATCCCGCAGTCGACGGTGCGGAACCCGGTCACCGCCTCGTCGGGCAGGTCCACGTCGCCGTCAGGGTTGACGCGCGCCACCCGCGCGCCGAAGCCCGGATTCGCCTCGGACAGGCGCCGGTGCAGCTCGTCACGGCCGGTGGCGTTGCCGCAGTCCAGGCACGTCACCTCGTCGAGGCGGCCGTGCAGCTCGATCACGCCGGTGGCGCCGGCGGCGGTGTGCAGCCCGTCGACGTTCTGGGTGATGATCCCGCCGAGCAGCCCGGCGTCCTGCAGCCGGGCCACCGCCCGGTGCCCGTCGTTGGGCGCCGCCCGGGCGATGGTCTGCCAGCCCAGGTGACTGCGCGCCCAGTACCGCCGGCGCGCCAGCGGATCCCGGGTGAACTCCTGGTACGTCATCGGGGTGTGCCGGCGCGCCGCGCCGCTGGGCCCCCGGTAGTCCGGGATGCCCGACTCGGTGGACAGGCCCGCGCCGCTGAGCACCACCACGTCCCCGGCGGCCACCAGCCGCGCCAGTTCCTCGAACGCCTCACTCACCCGTCCATGGTCCCTCGCCGCGCCGCTGACCGCCCCTCCCGCCCGCCCCAGCCCCGCTGATCATGAGGTTGGCGGTGGTCCGACGCGGCGTGTCGTACCGCCAACCTCATGATCGACGAGGCCGGTCGTCCGGCGGGGCCGCCGGGTCCGGGCTAGGTTGAGCGCATGCGCGTCGTCATCGCCGGAGGGCACGGAAAAATCGCCAAACTGCTGGAGCGGGAACTGGCCGGACGCGGAGACACCGCGCTCGGACTGATCCGCAACCCCGACCACGCCGCCGCGCTGCGCGCCGCCGGCGCCGAACCCGTCGTCTGCGACCTGGAACACACCGACGTCGACACCCTCGCCGCCCATCTCGCCGGCGCCGACGCGGTCGTGTTCGCCGCCGGTGCCGGACCCGGCAGCGGCGCCGCCCGCAAGGACACCGTCGACCGGGGCGCCGCCGTGCTGCTCGCCGACGCCGCCGTCCAGGCCGGGGTACGCCGCTACCTGCTGGTCTCCTCCATGGGCGTGGACGCCGCGCCCGCCGACGGCACCGACGACGTGTGGGCGGCGTACCTGCGGGCCAAGAAGGCCGCCGAGGACGACGTCGCCGCACGAGACCTCGACGTGACGGTGCTGCGACCCGGCCGCCTCACCGACGACGAACCCGCAGGCCGGATCACCCTGGCCCGCCACGTCGAACCCGGCGCGATCAGCCGCGCCGACGTGGCCCGGGTCCTGCTCGCCCTGCTCTACACCCCGGACACCGCCGGACACACCCTGGAACTCGTCGGCGGAGACAGCCCCATCGCCGAGGCGGTCGCCGCCGTCACCGCCTGACCCACCGTGCACGTCCCGGCCCGCCCGCCGCGGCGGACCGGGACGCCGGTCAACGCTGGTGGCGGGACAACGCCGGCTGCGGCGAGCCCCCACCGCCCTGCGGCAGCTCCCGGGCGATCCGCTCCATCGTGCGCGACAACTGCTCACTGCCGTCGTCCAGGTGCCGGGCCGCCGCCTGCATGTGCGAGATCATCATCTCGCCGAAGATCCGCAACGCCTCCCGCGTCGCCACCGAGTCGTCGAAGCCGCTCCCGGCCGCGCTGCGGTACTCCGTCACCGCCCGCTCGGCCTCCCGCTTCGCCTCCTCCGCCGCCGCCCGCATGTAACTCTCGTACTGCGTACGGGCGTACTCGGCGACCCGGCGCGCGTAGTCGTGGGCCTGCGCGATGATCTGCTCGGCCTCCCGCTGCGCCGCCGACAACAGGTTGACCTCCTTCGCCGCCGGCGTCACCGCCTCGGTACTCGGGATCACCCCGTGCCGGTGCAGCTCCAGATGATCGTTGAGCCGCTCGTTCTCCGCCCGCAGGTTCGCCACCTGCGCCGCCAGCAGATCCAGCTCGTCGGCCACCTGCAACCGGAACCGGTCCACATCGGTCTGGTCGTAGCCGCGCCGGGTGAACGCCGCCGACCCGAACTCCCACCGCCGGACCCGGTCCGAGGTCAACCGCACCTGCACCGGACCGGACACCTGCTGCGCGTCGTAACTGCTGATCGGACCCGCACTCACCGGCCCACCTCCGTCGCCTGCAACCCGTCCGCGCCGGTCATCGTCCGCCACGCCGGGCCGTACCAGTGCTTGCCGTAACCCTCGTGATGCACCTGACCCGGCTGGTACCCGGCGCCGGTCAACGCCGCCACCGAATGACCCACCATCTCGTCGGAGCCGCACACGTACACGTGCCGCGACCGCCAGTCCCCGTCGGCCAGCACCCGGTCGGCGATCCGCACCGACTCGCCCGGCCGGGCCGGATCCGCACCGGCCACGTACGACACCCGCAGCCACGGATGCGTCGCCGCCAACTTGTCGATCGCCTCGCTGTCGTAGAACTCCGTCCGCGAACGGGCACCCACGTACAGGTCCACCCGCCGTCCCGAACCCTCCGCCGCGACCTGCTCCACCAGCGCCTTCACCGGCGCCCAGCCGGTCCCACCGGCCAGCAGCAGCAGATCCGACGACCCGGCCTGCCACAACGTCAGCCGGTCACCCACCGGCGAAGCCAGGTGGAGCTGGTCACCGGCCGCGCACCCGTACACCAGACGCGACGACACCACACCACCCGGCGCGGCCCGCACGTGCAGTTCCACCGTGCCGTCCGGACGCGGCGCGTTCGCCGGCGAGTAGTACCGCCACGACCGCACCGCCGGATGCGACACCCCGATCGACTGGCCCGGCGCGAACGGCAACAGATACTGCGGGCGGACCGTCAGCACCGCCACGTCGAACGTGCGCTGCTCGTGCGTCAGCACCTCCGCCACCCACCACGGCGGCGACTGCGACTCCGCGGTCTGCGCGCCCTCGGTCATCACCTGCGCGACCAGCCCGTACGCCGCGGTCCAGTCGGCGGCCAGCTCGTCGGTCCACGCCTCACCGCAGAAGTGCCGCAACGTCGCCAGCAGCGCCTCACCGACCGCCGGGTAGTGCTCGGCGCGCACCGCGAACTTCCGGTGATCCGCACCGAGATCCCGCAGGAACCCGACCAGCCGGTCCACCTGGTCCACGTGGGACACCACATGCCCCAGCGCGGCCACCAGACGGTCCCGCTGCCCGGCCATGTTCGTGGGGAACATCTGCCGGGTCTCCGGATGCGCCAGGAACAGCGTCGAATAGAAGTAGAGCGGCACCTGGTCGCCGTGCGCGGCGACCAGGGACCAGCTCTGCTTGAGCCGTGCGACGTCCACGCTCAGGCGTCCCCCGCCGACACGACCTGCTCCCGCACCTGCCCGAGCACGACCTGCACATCGGCGATCACGTCCGCCGGCACACCCAGCTCGACCAGCGTCGCCGTCAGGTGCTCACCGACCTTCGCGTAGTGCCCACCGGTGATGCTCAACGACTGGTGCGCCTCGGCCAGCCCACGGCCCGCGTACTCGTTGGGACCGCCGAGCACCACCGCCAGCATCAGAGCCAGGTGCCGCCGCTGCTCCACCATGTCCACGTCGGCGAAGTAGCCGGCCAGATCCGGATCGGCCAGCACCTTGTCGTAGAACAGCTCCACCGCGGCCTTCACCGCGGCCGCGCCGCCGATGCGCTCGTAGTGGGAGATCGGGGTGGTCTCGCTCGTCACCGTCATGCTCGGTCCTTCCACCAGGGGTCCGCGGGCAGCGCCGCGGCAGGGGCTCGCCGTCCGGCGCGGCGTCACACAGCGTTCCGCCGTGACGTCGACACGCCGACGACCGGAACGGACCATAGCGCGCCCGCCACGACACTTCACGCCCACCCTGTGCGGATCCCGAGAACTGTCAATCACGGACAGTCAGCAACACGGCCGCAGTTGGTGAACGCACCGCAGCCGCTCGCACACATGCCGTCAACGCGCACGACGTACCGTCCTTTTCGGACATCGCGTACACACATGCCGTGACCTGCGCCGACTCTCAGCCGGCCCGCTCCACACCGTCCACCCACGTCAGCCACCGGACGGAGACCACACCCCGTCACCAAAACACGAATCGCGCCGCACCCTTTTCGGGCGCGGCGCGATCCCGTCAACGAGACGCGACGCAGGTCACCCGGCCCGGCGGCGCGCCCGGCGCGCCGCCAGCTCGTCACCCACCGACTCCGCCTCCGGCTCCACCGCCGGCACGGCCGGCTCCTGCCCACCCACCGGCTCCGCCGGCAGATGCGACAACGAACCCTGGATCTCCTTGAACGCACCACCGATCGCGATGCCGAACACCCCCTGGCCGCCCTGCAACAGGTCGACCACCTCCTCCGGCGACCGGCACTCGTACACGGTCGTCCCGTCGGAGATCAACGTGATGCCCGCCAGATCGTCCACCCCACGCGAGCGCAACGCCTCAATCGCCTTACGGATGTTCTGCAACGACACCCCGGCGTCCAGCAGCCGCTTCACGACCTTCAACACCACCAGGTCGCGGAACGAGTACAACCGCGACGTCCCCGAACCCGACGCGTCGCGCACACTCGGCACCACCAACGCCGTACGCGCCCAGTAGTCCAACTGCCGGTAACTGATCCCCACCGCCGAACACGCGGTCACACCCCGGTAGCCGACCTCGCCGTCAGCGGCCGGATCGGCCCCCACACCCGCCTGCTGTTCCGCACTCGGACCAGGATCCCGCGGCTCGTGCATCCGGACCAACCTCCCCGCGCCCGTGGCGGTGCCGCGCCGACTCCCCGTACGCGCACCCCTCGACACGGCAACCCTAACGCCGCCCCCCGGACTTCACCCGCAGGAGACACCACGACACGCCGCGCCGGCCACCGCCGCGCCGACCCCGGCCACCCGGCCGGGACACCTCAACCCGCGAAGTCCTCCGGACGCACCTGCTCCAGGAACTCCCGGAACTTCTCCACCTCGTCCTCCTGCTCGTCCGGGATCACGATCCCCGCCTCGCTGAGGACCTGCTCCGCACAACGAATCGGAGCACCCACCCGCAACGCCAACGCGATGGAGTCACTCGGCCGCGCCGACACCCGCACACCGTCACCGAGGAGAAGATCCGCGTAGAACACGTTCTCCTTCAACTCGATGATCTCCACCGCCCGCAACGGCGCCTGCAACGCCGCCAGCACATCCCGCAGAAGATCGTGCGTCAACGGCCGGGCCGGCTTGACCCCCTGCTGCTCGTAAGCGATCGCCGTCGCCTCGACCGCACCGATCCAGATCGGCAGATAGCGGTCCCCTTCGACCTCCCGCAGCAGGACGATCGGCTGGTTGCTGGGCAACTCCACCCGAACTCCGACCACGCTCAGCTCGCGCACCGCCGCCTCCGTGTCGTCGTCACCTTGCACCGCGCCCTTCCCTGCACGGTACACGGACCAGGACACGGGAGTCCCACGCGCTACGTGCACCACGCCTCGCCGGACGGGCATACCCCGGCAAGCCTACGACACGCTCCACCGACCAGATCTTTCCGCGCCCACCCACCACGAAGGGCCGGGCGCCCACAGCACCCGGCCCTTCCACAACCTCACCGGCCCAACGTCGACCGCAGCCCCACCCGCACCAACGCCGCGTGCAACCGCTGCGACAACGCCACCAGCTCCCGCGCCGTCTCCGCCGCCCGAGCCCGCGCCGCCGGATCGCTCTGCCGCGCCAACGGCGCCACCAACTGCGCGAACAACCCGACCTCACGATCCGCCGCCGACCGGTACGCCCGCAGATGCCGAGGCTCCAACCCGTACGCCGCCAGACCCGCCACCGCACTCGCGATGATCAACGCGTCCGCGTCGTACCACCCCGGCGGATCCGACACCAGCACACCCAGCCGCTCCAACTCCGCGAGCGTCGACTCGTCCACACCACTACGAGCGATCAGACCCGCCCGGTCCAGCCGCACCTCCGACGACTCGACCGACTCCGCCGGCTCCCGGCCCGGAATCTCACCACCCGGACCCACAGCCACCAGATTCGGCCGCCCCCGCCCCGGCGACGGACCAGACCCGTCCCACTGGGCCAACTGCTCCCGGATCACCCGCAACGGCAGGTACTGATCCCGCTGCGCGGTCAACACGAACCGCAACCGCGCCACATCGTCCCAGCCGTACTTCCGATAACCCGCCGGCGTCCGCTGCGGCTCCACCAGGCCCTCGGCCTCCAGGAACCGCAACTTCGAGATCGTGACGTCCGGAAACTCCGGCCGCAACTGCGCCAGCACCTCGCCGATACTCATCAGCGCAGGCGCCCGCGCCGCCCCGGACGGCGTCGAAGCCGCAGGCTCGTTCACCCCCGGCCGGCCTCCTCCTCCGGGCGCGGACCGGCGATGAACACCACCCGGAACTTGCCGATCTGCACCTCGTCACCGTTGCTCAGCGTCGCCGCCTCGACCCGCTCACGATTCACGTACGTGCCGTTCAGGCTGCCCACATCCCGCACCGTGAACGTCCCACCGTCACGGTGGAACTCCGCGTGCCGACGCGACACCGTCACGTCGTCCAGGAAGATGTCACTGTCCGGGTGCCGCCCACTCGTCGTCACATCGTGGTCCAACAGGAACCGGGCACCCGCATTCGGGCCCCGGCGAACCACCAGCAACGCCATACCCGGCGGCAACGAGCCAGACATGCGGCTCGGCACCACATCGGTGTCCGGCCCCTCCAGCACTTCGTCGAGCGAACCGAGATTGAGCGTCGAAGTGACGTCGAGCGGGGGGAACTCGTCGTCTGGGCGCGTCATGGGACCACCTCACGGATCTGTTCGGTCGGCGTCAGGGAATGGCGGGTCTGGCCGCCGGGCAACACCACACCCGGCGGCTGGCTCCCCGTGCCCGGGAAGGCGCATTCCGCAACGCTCAAACTATTGGTTCTCGGTCGACTGGGCGAGCCTAGCCAGCGCCGAAATGCAGGGCAACCGGACGCGCGGAACCTCGCCGCCGCCCGGAACAGCACGAACTCAGCTCTCGGTGAGCTCGCGGTACGCATCGGCGGTCAGCAGACCCTCGACCGCCGCCGGATCGTCCGGAGTGATCTCCACCAACCACCCCGCACCGTACGGATCCGTGTTGATCACCTCAGGGGTGTCGGCCAACGCCTCGTTGCGCGCCGCCACCGCGCCGCTCAACGGCGCATAGATCTCCGACACGCTCTTCGTCGACTCGATCTCGCCCAGCGACTCACCCGCGGCCACCACCGCACCGGGCTCCGGCAGCTGCACGAACACGATGTCACCCAGGGCGTCCTGCGCGAAGTGCGTGATACCGACGCGGACGACACCACCGTCACCACCGACCACCCACTCGTGCTCGGCGGTGTACCGCAGATCCTCAGGAATCACCAACTGCGTCCTTCGTCATCGGTGCACCGGAGAAACCGGCGCGGCCGCGACCGGTCACGAGACCGGCCGTGCGTGGTCCAGCTTGATCGGCGCGTGCAGCTGCGAAACCTCCACAACCTCACGATCCTCGGAGGTCACGTTACCGCCGCCGTCCCGCACCGATGCGACCACCCCGCCGGGAATGTTCAACGCCGTACGCATCGTCGCCGGATCACCGATCACCATGATCGTGAACGGACCCGTCAACCGCCGCCCGTCCACCACCAGCGCACCCTCGGCCCCGTCCACGAAATACGTCGACGCGATGATCCGCGCCGCCGTACCGTCCGCGCCCTGGATCTGCATCGCCTCCGCGCCCGCACCCCGCAGCTCCTGCACCGCGTCCAGGATCCGCGTCGACGACACCGCCTTCGCCGGCCCCGAGAACCGCACCTCAAGACCCGGACCCACCGCCGGCAACGTACCCGCCAGGATGCCCAGCTCGTCCGCCCGCCGCGTCGCCTCCTCCAGCGCCGCCTGCCGACCCTGCTCACCCGACCGCAGCTGCCGCTGGCTCTCCTCCAGCAACTCGATCTCCTGGCGTAGCCGCCGCTCCCGCGAATCCAGATCCGACGAGATCCGCACCAGGTCCTCCTCCCGCGTCGCCGCGAGCGTCGGATCCGTCGACGTCGTCTTGAACTGCACCACGAGCGTGAAACCCAGCAGCGCCAGCAACACCGCGATCATCGCGCCCGCCGACGAGAACCGCCGCGCCGCCGACGGCGCCCCGGCACCAGCCGCCGCACCCGGCTCCGGCTCGGACTCCGGCACCGCCTCCCGCTCCGCGGGCTCCGCCACCTCGTCCGGCGCCGGCTCCACCGGCTCCACCGGCGCCAACGGGCTCAACTCGTCCGGATCGGGCGCGTCCGGGCGCGGATCCGGCTCACCCGCCGGACCCGACGGCCGCGCCGGCTCCCCCGGCCGCGGCCACCCGGTACCCGTCTCCCTGTGTTCCTCGCTCATCGCCACAAACCTACGCCCGGAACAGGTGCCGGCGGATCGCCGCCACATTTCCGAAGATGCGCACCCCGAGCACGACCACCACACCCGTGGACAACTGACCGCCCACGCCCAACTGGTCACCCAGGTACACGATCAGAGCCGCCACCAGCACATTCGAGATGAACGACACCACGAACTGCTTGTCGTCGAAGATCCGGTCCAGCTTCGCCCGCACCCCACCGAACACCGCGTCCAACGCGGCCACCACCGCGATCGGCAGATACGGCTGCAACGCCGCCGGCACCGTGGGGTCCAGATACACCCCGAGCACCACACCGGCGAGCAACGCCAGCACCGCGATCATCGGCCACCTCCCGAGGGGCTGGAAGAACCGCCCGGGCCGGACGGCCCGGGACTCGACGAACCGGCGCCACCCGAACCCGACGCACTCGCACTCGCGCTCGGACTGGGGCTCGCCGGAGGCTCGGCGTAGCGTAGCCGCGGCTGCGGCGCCGCCGGCAAGGTGAGGTCGTCGACCCGCTTCACCCCGAACGACAGACCCGTCGTCCGCGCCACCTCACGCATCAACGCCGCCGCCCGGCTCTCGTCGAACCGGTCCCGCATCGACCTCGGCCCGATCGCCTGCACCTCGTACGGACCCGTCACCGGCCGGTAGTCCACCAGGATCGCCTCACCCGCCGACCGGATCGTCGACGTCGCCGTCAACCGCTGGCCGTTCACCGCCACCGCCTCGGCGCCCGCAGCCCACAACGCGTTCGCGACCTTCTGCAGATCCGAGTACAGCACCCGGGACGGGCCCGCGTCGCCGCCGGTCACCCCGTCCTGGTCCGCCGCCGCGTCGGCCAGCCGCACCACCACGCCGTCCCCACGCACCCGGGCCAGGCCGGTCCCCGCCTCCAACGTGCGCAACCGGGACGCCTGCGAACCGCTCAACGCCGCGTCCCGCTGCCGGCTGACCTCCTCACGCAACTGCTCGGCGCGCTCGGTCAACCGGTCGGTCTCCGCCTCTCGCCCCTTGATCTCGGCGACCAGCCCCGCCCGCGCCGTCGCGCGGCTCGGCTCCTCCGCCATCGTCTCCCGGTACGCCACCGCGAACAGGAAACCGATCAGCGCCAGCACCACCAGGCTCACCGGCCGGCCCAGCACCTGCCGCACCCGCGACATCGAGCCCGTCGCCCGGCGCGCCGCCGCGTCCCCGTACCCCGGATCCAGCGGATTGCGGAACAGCTCGGTCAGGAAGTCCGGCGCGTACACCCGGTTCGACGGGTCGCGCTCCTTCTCCCCGTCCCGGGGCGGCGACGTGGTCATGCCGCCGCCCCGGGACGCCCCGCCCGCATGGCCCGCACGAGACGGCTCGCCTGCACCACGTACATCGCGCCGGCGACCCAGTAGAGGACCAGGCCCCACCAGGCCAGCCCCCAGCCGATCGCGCCGGCGGCGGTGCCGATGTCCGGCACCGCGTCGGCGAGCAGCAGGATCGGGAACGCCGCCAGCAGCAGGAACGTCGCGGTCTTGCCCACGTAGTGCACCGGCGGCGGGCCGTAGCCGTAGCGGCGCAGCACCCCGAGGGACACCAGCAGCAGCACTTCCCGGGCCAGCAGCGCGCCGGTGAACTGCCAAGGCACCACCTCGCGGGCGGTGAACGCGAGCAGCGTGGCGAGGATGTAGAGGCGGTCGGCCAGCGGGTCGAGCAGTTCCCCGAGCCGGCTCACCTGGCCCAGGCGGCGGGCGATCCAGCCGTCCACCCAGTCGCTGGTGCCGCCGACGGCGAGCACCGCGATGGCGGCGACGTCGGCCCGGACCACGAGGAACAGGTAGAGGAAGATCGGCACGCCGACGAGCCGGACGAAGCTGATCAGGTTGGGCAGGGTCAGGACGCGGTCTCCCACGACCGTGGCGGTCCCGGAATCCGGTTGCTCCGCTGGAGCCGGCCGACGCGACACCGAACCCTCCCTTCGCAGCACGGTCCGGCAGCCGGATGAGCGGCCGCTGGAGGGACGTGCGCGTTGCCGGCCGGTCAGACGCCGGCGCCCTCTGTGATCCCGGGCTGGGACCTCCCCGACGCGGCCCGCCATCGTCGTGATCACGGGCCGCCCAGTTGCGCTGCCACTATATCGGGCTCGCCGCTCTCCTCCGGGTGCCCGCTGCGCCGTTGCTTAGCGGTGTCACGGTGGTGACCGTCACAGCCGCTAAGGCATCCTAGGATACTAGTTGAGCGGTCGCCGGCAGGGCAGACACCGGCGCGCGAAATCAGGCGGTGCGGGCGGTCGAGTCCGACTCTGCCTGCGGGGCGGTGGTCGTCGCGGCCTGACTGAACGCCACCAGCGCCAGCAGCAGCTCGTGCTGCACCCGGTTGGGCATCCGGTCGAGCACGGCCTGCACCGCCCGGTGCCGTCTCTCCTGGAGGTCGCGCAGCAACGTATCCGCCGCCGCGGTCGGGATCAGCCGCACCTCCCGCCGGTCGCGCGGGTCGGCGACCCGACGCAGTAGGCCGACCGCCTCGAGGCGGTCGCACAGCCGGCTCGCCGACGACGGGACCACGTCCAGCAGCTCGGCCAGCCGGTTCACGTTGGTGTCCGGATGGGACACGATCAGTGACAGCACCCGCAGCTGGGTGGGCGAGACGCTGACGGTGTGCCGGGATGTGGCGGAGTCGAGCACACCGATGAGCGCCTCCGCAGCCGTTTCGATGGCCGCGGCAAGATTCGGAGGTCGCTCCACTCGCTGTCCCCTGCGATCGTCCCGCTCGTGTTCGCTCCGCCGCCCCGGTCACTGCCCCGTCACGTCGCCGGACCGGCTGGAGCCGCGCCAGTCCAGGCAGACGACGACCGCGTCGTCACGGAGATCCGCGTCGGCATGGTACGCATGCAGTTCGCGCATCACCGTACCAACTGCCTCGGTCGCCGGCTGCAGCCGAGTCGACCGCATCGCGCGCGCCATCGCCCGCACACCGTACGGCTCCTGCTCGTCGGGCTCCGCCCCGTACACCCCGTCGCTGACGACGAAGAGGCGATCGCCCGGCTCCAGAGTGAACTCCTGCACGTCGTAGCGGGTCTCGGCGAACATGCCCAGCGGCAGTTGCTGCTCCAGCGCGATCGGCGTGACCCGGCCCCCGCGCAGCCGCAGCAGTTGCGGTGAGCCGGCGTCGACCGCTCGCATCACGCCCCGGCGGCTGTCCAGCTCCAGCAGCAGCGTGGCCACGTGCCGGCTGCCCCGGTGCTGGTAGTAGATGGTGTCCGAGGCCAGCTCCGCCTGCTCCACGAGGCTGCCGCCGGACCGCCTTGCGTTGCGCATGGCGTTCACCGTCATCGCCGTGAGCATCGACGCGGCCAGCCCGCTGCCGGTGCCGTTGAGCACGGTGAGGGTGAGCCGGTCCCCGTCCACCGACCAGTCGAAGTGGTCACCGCCCACCGTGTACGCCGGTTCGAGCTGACCGGCGAGCAGCGCGTCACCGAGCCGTACGCTGCGCCCCGGCAGCAGGTCCCACTGCATCTCGGCGGCCATGCTCAGCCGCTCCCGGCGCCGGGCACGCCGGTAACGGTCGGTCTCCCGGTCGGCCGCCCGGATCGCGACGGCCAGCTCCCCCGCGGCGTCCCGGGCGGCCTCCACAGTGGCCGCGTCCGGGTCGCCGGGCAGCTCCACCATCAGCACGCCGAGCCGCTCCCCCCACACCGACAGCGGCAGGTAGGCCCGGCAACGGCCGTCCTCGACGATGTCCAGCACCGGCTCCTGGCTGCTGAAACAGCGCTGTGCGACGGTGTGGGCCAGCAGCGGGCCGCCGTCGGGCACGTCCGGGTCGAGCACCGGCCAGAGTCCGCTGGCGCGGTAGTCGGCGACGAACACCTCCGCCCGCGCGGCCCCGAGCGTCTGGCGGAGCACCGCGTCCGCGGTCTCCGCCAGCTGGTCGGGTGGCGCCGTGCGCAGGGCACGCGACACCGATCCGGACCCCTCCGGCATGCTCATCCTCCGATGACGACTATTGCTACAGGGCAAACATCATACGAAGGCCGCCCGAGGGCGAACGCCCCGCCTCGGCCGGGCGTGACGGGAGCGGCTCAGCCGGCCGGGCGGACCGCCAGCGCGCCGTGGAACGCGTCCGGCACCGGCTCGGGCTCACCCGCCGGCCGCCACCGCGCGACCGGCACGATGCCGTCCCCGGTCGGCTGCCAGCGGCCCAGCAGCGGCGCGAACCGCTCGGGCGCCCGCATCCGGAACGCCGGGCCCATCATGGCCAGCGCCTCGGGGTGCCCGGCCAGCTCCTCGGTGTCGAAGTCGATCGCCAGCCGGCTGCCGGGCGCCACCGCCTGGTACAGCTCGTCGAGCGTACGGGCGAGCGTGTCGTCGTCCAGGAACGCCGCCAGCCCGAGGAAGACCACCCCCACCGGCCGTCTCCCCCAGCCCGGCACGAACCGGTGCAACTGTGCCCGGTCGACGGTCCCGACGTCGGTGGCGTCGCCGTAGCCGTACCCGGCCCGGTCGCTGCCGGCGAGCAGGCTCCGGCCCAGCCGGACCGTCTCCGGGTCGACGTCGGTGTAGAGCACTGTCGCCTCCGGCGCGACCTCGTGCACGTTGCCGCAGGTGGGCACGCCCGCGCCGAAGACCAGGAAGCCGTCGACCCCGTCGGCGGCCATGGCCTGTACGGTGCGGCCGAGGAAACCGCGCAGCGACCGGAAGATCGCCGCGCAGGGCCCGTACGCCGCCTCGAACGCGGCGGCCGCTGCGACGTCCACCGGGCGGTGGTGCCGGCCGCCGAGCCAGTAGTCGATCATGCGGGCGGTGCTCGGTCCGTCCGGCTGATCCATCGACGGGGCTCCCTCCCCTGGGCGCTGCACGCCAGCGTACCCACCGGGCGACCCCGGCGGTATCGGCCCCGGCCCGCCCGCCCGGGCCGCGATACTGGCCGCGGAGCGCCGGCCACGAGGAGGTACGGGTGAACTCGGCGAACGGGGCCGCGGTGGTGGTCGGGGTGGACGGCTCCGAGCCCGCGACGCGGGCGGTGCGCCTGGCCGCCCGGGAGGCGCGGCGGCGCAACCGCCCGCTGCGGGTGGTGCACGGCTTCATCTGGCCGCTGCTGCGCGTACCGGTCTCCGCGCCGGCCGGGTCGCCACCCGGCGCCGGGCTGCGCAACCAGGCCGAGCAACTGGTCTCCGACGCGGTCGCGGTGGCCGAGGCGGAGTCACCCGGGCTGCGCATCACCGGCGAGATCATCGACGGGGAGGCGGCAGCGGTGCTGCTCGGCGAGTCCCCCACCGCCGCCGTGATCGTGCTCGGCGACCGGGGCCTGGGCGGATTCGCCGCGCTCGTGGTCGGCTCGGTCGCGGTCCAGGTCGCCTCGTACGCCGACTGCCCGGTGCTGATCGCGCGCGGCACCGCCCGGGCGGACGGCCCGGTCGTGGCCGGCGTGGACGGCTCCACGCTGTCACGCGCCGCCGTCGAGTTCGCCGCCGAGACCGCGTCCACGCGGGGCGCGCCGCTGCACATGGTGCACGCCCGTCCGGCCCCGCGCGGGCGGGACGACGGGGCCGAGGAGGACGAGCGGGTACTCACCGAGGCGCTGGCCGGGATCGGCGAACGGTGGCCGGACCTCACGGTGCACGCCGAGGCGGTACGCGCCAAACCGGTCGCGGCGCTGACCACGGCGTCGGCCGGCGCCCAGCTGCTCGTGGTGGGCCGGCAGGGCCGGGGCGCCCTGGGCGGGCTGCTTCTCGGCTCGGTGAGCCAGGGGATCCTGCACCGCTCCGCCTGCCCGGTCGCGGTGGTCCGAACCCTGGACTGAGTCGCCGTGGTCCGAGCCCCGGACCGAGCGGCGGCCCGGCCCGGCGGGGACCCGCCCGCAACGGTTGGTCCCGGCCCGGACGGGTAGACGCCTACGGTCAGCCGACAGCGATCCGGAGGAGGCAGAGATGCCAGGACCACGGCCGGGCAGCAACGCGTACGACAAGCAGCGGGCACGCCTTCGCGACCTCGTCGAGCAGTCCGGACGGGCGTCCGACAAGGAGGCCAACCAGGTCGCGAACCGGATCCTGCAGGACGACCGGGGGCAACGGGGTGTGGTCCGGGGCGAACGGACCTACGGCCCCAAGGGCAACCGGGAACCGGGTGACCCGAAGTGAGGACGGCAGCGGCTGTCGACGGCGCCATCGCGGGCGCCGTCGGCAGCGCCGTCCTCAACGCGGTCTCCTACCTGGACGTGGCGTTGCGGGCCCGGCCGGCCAGCAGCACCCCGGAATCGGTCGCCGGACGGCTGGCCGACGTGACGCACGTCGACCTGGGCCCCGGCGACGAGGCGGCGAACCGCCGCTCCGGTCTGGGGCCGTTCCTGGGGTACGCCATGGGCATCGCCGCCGGGGCCGGGTTCGGCGTCCTCGCCGCACGCCGGCGGATTCCGCTGCCGCTGGCCACGGTGCTGCTCGGCGGCGGCGTGATGGCCACCTCCGACGGCTCGATGACGGTGCTCGGCGTGACCGACCCGCGTACCTGGCGGCGCAGCGACTGGGTCTCCGACCTGATCCCGCACCTGGCGTACGGCCTGTCGGCCGCAGCCACCTGGCGGCGACTGCGGCCGACGTCGGCTCGCGGCTAGCTGTCGCTCTCGTCGTCGGCCACCGGCTCACCGGCCGGGCCGTACGGCGACACCTGCCCCTTGGGGACGGGACGTCCCGCGTCGGCGTTGGACGTGCCCCCGCCTCGCGAACGGCTGCCCGCCTGGGTGGCCGTCTTGCGGCTGTCCTGGCTGGTGGCGCCGAGATCGTTCCGGCGCAGTTCCTCCTGCTGCGGCTTGACCACGGGTCTCTCCTTCCCGGTGGAGCACACGGCCGTCGACCGCGCACCCGGCCCGCGTACCCGTCGCCGCCCCGCGCATTCCGCATCGGCCCGGAGGTCTGGCCGGGGCCGGGGCGGGTAACCCGGACGGATGCCAGACGATCGCAACGTCGCGCGTGCCCTGCTGGACCGGCAGTCCCGCACGTACGCGGAGGAGGCCGGCATCGCCCTCGCGGACCGGCCCGGCCCGCTCTACCAGTTGCTGGTGCTCACCACGCTGCTGAGCACCCGGATCCGGGCCTCGGTGGCGGTGGCCGCCGCCCGGGAGTTGTTCGCCGCCGGCTACCGCACCCCGCAGGCGATGGAGGCGGCGAGCTGGCAGGACCGGGTCGACGCGCTGGGCCGGGGCCACTACCGGCGCTACGACGAGCGGACGGCCACCATGCTCGGCACCGGCGCCCGGCTGTGCCTCGACCGCTGGCACGGCGACCTGCGCCGGCTGCACAACGAGGCCGGCTCCGAACCGGCCGTGCTGCGCCGGCTGCTCACCGAGTTCCCCGGCATCGGCCCCACCGGTGCGGACATCTTCCTGCGGGAGGCGCAGTCGGTGTGGCCGGACGTGTGCCCGTACGCCGACCGGCGCACGCTCGCCGGGGCGCGGCGGCTGGGCCTGCCGGCGAGCCCCGGTGACCTGGTCGGGCTGGTCGGCGAGGGCGACTTCGGCCGGCTGGCGTCGGCGCTGGTGCGGGTGGCCCTGGGCGAGGAGTCGGCGGGCGAGGTGAGCCGCAGCGCCGCGACGGCACACTGAGCCGGGCGGCTACTTGGCCGGGCCGGGCTTGGTCAGGTTCCAGGCCAGCAGCGACGCGAGCAGCGCCAGCAGCACCACGCCACCGGAGACGCCGCCCTCCCCGCCGCTGTCGCGGCTGCCGCTGAAGCCGAAGTAGATCACGGCCAGTCCGGCCAGCACGGTGACGAACGTACGCATTCCTCGGTCCTTCACGCCCGCACCGTACGACCGGCGGCGGGGCCGGGGACGGGGATCGGGCGGTTGTCCCCCGTCCGGGTGTCAGTCCGGCGTACGGCCGACAGCGGGGCCGCGCAGCCGGACCCGGCGGATCGCCCGTCCCGCCACCTCGACCACTTCGACGGTGAGGCCGGGCAGCCGCACCCGCTCCCCCGTGCCCTCGGGCAGCCGGCCCAGCCCGGCCAGCACCAGCCCGGCCACCGTGGTGTACTCGCGCGACAGCGGAAACGTCACGCGGACGCCCACGTCGGGTAGGTCGTGCAGCGGGAAGTCGCCGGGCAGCAGCAGCGCCCCGTCGGGTTCCCGGACGGCGCGGTGCACATCCCGGTCGGTCTCGTCGTACAGCTCACCGACGACCTCCTCGAGCAGGTCCTCCATGGTGACCAGGCCGTCCACGCCGCCGTACTCGTCGACCACCAGGGCGAGCTGCTCGTGCCGCTGGCGTAGCTGCCGCATCGCGTCGGCCACCGGCAACGTGCCGGGCAGCAGCAACGGCGGGCGGGCGAGGTCGCCGACACGCGCGCCGTCGGCGTCCACCAGGTCGCGGATGTGCACGGTGCCGCACACGTCGTCGAGCCCGCCGGGGCCGATCACCGGTGCCCGGGACCGGCCGGTAGCGGCCAGCCGGCGCATCGCCTCGGCCGCCGGCAGGTCGGCGGGCAACGTGGTCACGTCGCGGCGCGCGACGATGATCTCCCGCAGCGTACGGCCGGCGATGTCGAACGCCCCGGCGAGGATCTCGCGCTGCTGGGCGGACAGGCCGCGCTGGCTGACCAGCATCTCCCGCAGCTCCTCCTCGGTCACCTCCTGCCGGCTGGCGCGCGGGTCGCCGCCGGCGAGCCGGACCAGCAGGTCGGTGGAGCGGCCGAGCAGCCACACCGCCGGCCGGGACAGCCGGGCGAGCAGGTCCAGCGGCCCGGCGCTGATCAGCGCCCACCGCTCCGCCGTCTGCATGGCCAGCCGCTTGGGCGCCAGCTCCCCCACCACGAGCGTGAGGAACGTCAGCAGCAGCGTCACCAGGAACACCGCCACCGGGCGGGCGGCCCCGCCGAGGAAGCCCAGCGGGCCGACCAGCGGCTCGGCCAGCGTCACCGCGGCGGCGGCCGAGGCGAGGAACCCGGCGAGTGTGATGCCGAGCTGGATGGTGGCCAGATAGCGGTTCGGTTCGCGGGTGAGGCGGCTCAGCCGCGCCCCGGCCCGCCCGGAACGCGCCAGCCGCCGCAGCTGCCCCTCCCGCAGGCTCACCAGCGCCATCTCGCTGCCAGACAGGGCGGCGTTGACGAGGATCAGCACCAGCACCAGCGCGACCTGCACGCCCATCAGTCGGTCTCCAGGTCGTCCAGCGAGATCGCGTGGGTCATCAGCCAGCGGGCCAGCGCGGCCATCCCGAACAGCCACAGCGGCGCCGACTCGGTGGGGCCGTTCGTGGCGAAGATGGCGAATCGCAGGTCCGGGGCGCGGTACGCCTCGATCCGCCACTTGTGGTTCTTGTCCCGCCAGACCGCGGAAGGGTCCATGGCGTCACGGTAGGTGACCGGGACGGGCGGGCGACGCCGGTTGACTCAGCCCGGCGGGCGGACCACCTCGCGGGCGTCGTCGGGCAGCCGCCGGGTGGCCCCGCGCCGGTCCAGCAGTTCCAGCAGCGGCACCGCCACCCGCCGGGTGGTGCCGAGCGCCTGTCGGGCGGCGCTGAGCGTGAACGGCTGCGGCAGCGCGGCGAGCACGCGCACCGCGTCGTCCGGGGCGCCGGGCAGCAGCACCACGTTCTCGGCCAGCTTCAGCAACGCGCCGGCCCGTACCGCGGCGCCGATCTCGCGGGGGCCGAGCCCGAGGTCGGCCAGGTGGTGCGCCTCGGGGGCCTGGAACGGCCGGTCGCCGTACTCGGCCCGGACCCGGTCCACCGCCCGGGCCACCGGGTCCGGCAGGGTCCGCTCGGGGGCGGCGGTGACCAGGCCGTCGCGCAGCCGCAGCGGCGGGCGCAGCAACGCCGTGACCAGGGCACGGTCGGGCAGGTCGAGCCGGTGGCGCAGCACGTCGGCGGGTACGCCCGCGGCGAGCGGATGCTCGGCGGCGTACCGGGTCACCTCCTCGGTGAGGCGGCGGCCCAGATCCCGCCAGTGATCCGGGTCGGCCAGCCACTGCCCGGCCACCGGCGTCGCGGTCGGCGGCACGCCCATCCGGGTCAGGTCACCGGCCCGGGCGAGCCGTCGGCGGCGCAGCTCCCCGGCCAGGTCCGGCCGCCCGTCCAGGCCGGCGAGCACGGCCGCGCGGGCGGCCGCCGCGCCCCGGCGGCGCAGCGGCGGCGGGTCCACGTCCAGCACCGTCACGCCGCCCGCCACGTGGTGCCGGCCGGGGTCGCGCAGCAGCGCACGGTCCCCGATCAGCAGCGGCAACGGGCGGGCCAGGCGCAGCCGTACCGTGTCCGGGCCCAGCGGCCGGACCTGGGCGGGCACCGCCGCGGAGCCCACGTGCAGGGTGAGCGTGGCCGGCAGGTCGGCGGCCGGATCGCCGGACAGCCGCACGTCGAGCAGGTCGGTACGCCCGAACCGGCCGGGCGTGAGCAGCGCGTCGCCGCGCCCGACCCGGTCGCGGGACAGCCCGCGCAGGTTCACCGCGACCCGGGCCACCGCCTCGACCTCGGTCCGGGCCGTGCCGAGCGAGTGCAGTCCGCGTACCCGCACCGCCTCGCCGTCGGCGGCCAGCTCCAGCTCGTCGCCGGTGCGAAGCCGGCCACCGCCGAGTGTGCCGGTGACCACCGTGCCGCTGCCTCGGACGGTGAACGCCCGGTCCACCCAGAGCCGCACCGGCGCGTCCCGCGCCGGGTCGGGCAGCCGGGCGGTCAGGCGGTCCAGTGCGGCGCGCAGCTCGGGGAGCCCGGCGCCGGTGACCGCGGAGACCGGCACCGCCTCCACCTCACCCAGCGAGGTCGCGGCGATCTCCGTCCGGGCCCGCGCCGCCGCCGGCCCCGGGTCGGCCAGGTCCGCGCGGGTGACAACGAGCAGCCCGTACGACACGCCCAGCGCGTCCAGCGCGGCCAGGTGCTCGGCGGACTGCGGCATCCAGCCCTCGTCGGCTGCCACGACGATCAGCGCGGCCGGGACCGGGCCGACACCGGCCAGCATGTTCGGCACGAACCGCTCGTGTCCCGGTACGTCGACGAAGGCGATCGTGCCGCCCGACGGCAGTGTGGTCCAGGCGAAGCCGAGGTCGATGGTCATGCCGCGGCGGCGTTCCTCCGCCCACCGGTCCGGTTCCATCCCGGTCAGCGCCCGCACCAGCGTGGACTTGCCGTGGTCGACGTGCCCGGCGGTCGCCACCACCCACATGCCGGTCAGTCCCCCACGCTCAGCACGGCCGCGCGGACCCGGTCGTCGGCGTCCTCCGGCACGGCGCGCAGGTCCAGCAGGAGCCGGCCGTGCAGCACCCGGCCGAGGACCGCCGGGTCGCCGGTGCGCAGCGGCTCGGCGTACCGCTCGGGCAGGCTCAGCGCCCACGAGTCCAGCTCCACGCCGGGTGCCCCGCCGCCGCCGACGACCGCAGCCGACGGCACCACCTCGGCCTTGCAGCCGTCCTCGCCGAGCCGGTCCCGTAGCCGTTCCAGCCGCTCCCGCAGCCGGGCCGGGTCGGCGTGCAGCGCGTCCCGGGTGGGCGTGGTCGGCGCGTACAGGGTGGCGGCGAGCGCGGCGAGGGTGAGCTTGTCGACCCGCAGCGCCCGCGCCAGCGGGTGCCGGCGCAGCCGGTGCACCAGGTCGGCGTCGCCGAGCAGCAGGCCGGCCTGCGGGCCGCCGAGCAGCTTGTCGCCGCTCGCGGTGACCAGGTGCGCGCCCGCGCGCAGCGTGGTGGCCGCGTCCGGCTCGGCGGGCAGCAGCGGATCAGGCGCGAGCAGGCCCGACCCGATGTCGACCACCACCGGTACGCCGAGCGTCGCCAGCTCGGCCACCGGCACCGCCGAGGTGAAGCCGGTGACCACGAAGTTCGACGGATGCACCTTGAGCACGAACCCGGTCCGCTCGCCGATCGCCGCTTCGTAGTCGGCGCGGGTGGTTCGGTTGGTGGTGCCCACCTCGCGCAGCCGCGCACCGGTGCTGGCCAGCAGGTCGGGCAGGCGGAACCCGTCGCCGATCTCGACCAGCTCACCGCGACTCACCACGATCTCCCGGCCGGCGGCCAGCGCGGTCGCGGCGAGCGCCAGCGCGGCGGCGCCGTTGTTCACCACGTGCACCGCCCCGGCGTCGGGCACGGCCGCGGCGAGCGCGTCGAGCGCCTCCCGGCCGCGCCGGGCCCGCAGCCCGGTACGCAGGTCCAGCTCCACGTCGGTGTGCCCGGCGGCGGCGACCAGCGCGTCCACGGCGGACGGGGCGAGCGGGGCGCGACCCAGGTTGGTGTGCAGCACGACGCCGGTGGCGTTGAGCACCGCCCGTGGCGTACGGCCGGGCAGGTCGGCCAGCGCCGCGCCGCGTACCTGATCGGGGGTCAGCTCGCCGCGGCGGGCGCGGTCCTGCGCGCGGACGATCGCGGCCTTGACCCGGTCGCGGCCGAGAGTGCCGGCGGCGGCGGCCAGCGCGGGATCGGCGAGCAGCGCGTCGGTGCGCGGCACCCGCCGTCGCGGGTCGACCTCACGCATCGGCGCACTCCCGGGGAACGGTTTGGCGGAGACGGACGGGAATCGAACCCGCCTGGCCCGGGTCCCGGACCACACCGGTTTTGAAGACCGGGAGGGGCACCAGCCGCCTGAACGCCTCCACGAAGCAGTCAACCACAGCGGACGGAAGGCCGCCCGGGGAGGTGTCAGTCCTGGTCGGCGGCCCGCCGGTCGGCGCGTTCGCGCTGCGGCACCACCGTGTACCGCGGATCCCGGGCGGACGCGACCCCGCCGTGGAAGATGCCGAACCGGGTGCACGCCGACGCGGCGATCAGCGCGCCGCCGGACAGCGCGGACAGCACCCGGCTGCGCCGGCCGATCAGCGCGCCCGCCACACCGGCGGCGGTCAGCGCCCGGCCCGCGCGAAGCAGCTTCCCCGGCGTGCCCTGCGTGTAGGGCTCACTGAGCAGGCCGAGCCGGTTCTCCACCCGGTGCGAACCCCACAACTCCATCGCCGCGCCCGCGACCGCCATGCGCCGCGCCGGGCCGGCCTGCGCGCAGGGCGCGGCCACCAGCCCGACACCGGCGCCGCTGGCCAGCGCGCTGCCCGCGAAGATGGCGGGCAGTTCCGGGTACGCCTCGTGCCACGACGGCACCGCCGTGTCCGCCAGCAGCACCCCGGTGTACGTGGCCAGCGCAGGCGCGGTGACGGCGGCGACCACACCGGCGGCGTGCCCGGCCGGGGGCAGCAGCCGGCGGCCGAGCCCCAGCACGCCGCGCCCGGGCAGCAGCGGGGCCGCCTCGGCGACCGCGGCGACCCCGGCGGCCGGGCCGAACACGCTGAGGATCCAGGTGCCCACCGACATCGGCGAGGTCACCTTCGCCACCCGCAGCATGTGGTGGAAACGCGACGGCCGGCCCAGGTCGTTGACCAGGAAGTACGTGCTGGCGCCGACGCCCGCGAGCGCGGCGACCCGGCCGGCGCGGCGCAGCGCGGGGCGGCCGGTGAACTGGCCGCCCGCGGCGAGCAGCGACGACCCGGCGGCGAGACCGCCGGTGAACAGGTACGCGGCGATGTCCCACCGCCACACGGGCGGCTTGAGGATGGGCCGGCCGTAGTAGGAGGTGAACTCGGCCGGCGGGACGTTCAGCTGCTCCCCGCCGCCCTTGCCGCCCTTGCCGCGGCGCCGGCGCGGTGCCGCGTCGCGGGGCGGGTGCGGGGCCAGCCCGGCGTCGCGGGAGCCCGCGTCGGTGCGGCCCACCCCGGGACCGGCGGCGGTGGCCCGGCTGCCGCTCTCCCGCCCGGCGGCGCTGCGGCTCTCCCGCCCGGCGGCGCTGCCGTTCTCGCGTTCCGCGGACAGGCGCTCGCGGAAACGGCGGAACAGGTCACCGACCGGTCGGTCCGGGCTCACGACGATCCTCCGGCGAACGCGGCGACGGCAGCCGCCGCCATGGCCAGCGCGGCCAGCCCGGCCCGCTTCCACATCTTCGGCAGGTCCCGGGTGGTGACCACCGGGTCCGGCGGCAACCCGTACACCTCGGGTTCGTCCAGCAGCAGGAAGAACGCGCCGTCGCCGCCGACGCCGTCGGTCGGGTCATGGCCGTACAGTCGTGCCTCCGGCACCCCCCGCTCGTGCAGCGCGGCGACCCGCGTGGCGGCGCGTTCCCGCAGCTCGTCGAGCGGGCCGTACTGGATCGACTCGGTCGGGCAGGCCTGCGCGCAGGCGGGTGTCATGCCCGCGCCGATCCGGTCGTAGCAGAGCGTGCACTTCCACGCCCGGCCGTCGCCCTTGCGCTGGTCGATCACGCCGTACGGGCAGGCGGAGATGCAGTAGCCGCAGCCGTTGCAGATGTCCTCCTGCACCACCACCGTGCCGAACTCGGTGCGGAACAGCGAACCGGTCGGGCACACGTCCAGGCAGGCCGCGTGCGTGCAGTGCTTGCACACGTCGGACATCATCAGCCAGCGGAAGTCGGTGCGGCTCTCCACGCCGGTGCCCCGCCCGGGCGGGGCAGTGCCGGGCATGCCGAGGAACTCCGGCCCGGCAGCCATCCGCGCCGCCGCCTCCGGCTGCCCCGGTGGCAGGCCGGGGTTCGTACCGGTGTCGGGTGCCGTCACCGCGCCGACGGCCGCGGACGCCGGGCTGGTCGCCGGGCCGGTCGGGTCACCCGCGAACGGCGGCGTGCGGTGCCCGGCCGGGCGGGGCTGCTCGATGAACGCCACGTGCCGCCACGAGTTCGCGGTGAGCGCGCCGGTGTTGTCGTACGACATGCCGAGCAGGTCGAAGCCCGAGTCGGGGACGTCGTTCCACTCCTTGCAGGCGACCTCGCACGCCTTGCAGCCGATGCAGACGCTGGTGTCGGTGAAGAAGCCCATCCGGGGCGGCGCGTCGACCCAGCCCGCGTCCGGGGCCGGGTCGAGCGGGCCGTACAGGCTGTTGGCGTCAGGCATGCGGTTCCCCGTCCTGGTGCGCGGCGGGCGACTGCTCGTCGGTGCTGCCGGCGGCGTCGTCCCCGCCGGCCGCGTCGGTGGTCACCATCGGCACCTTGCGGTCCGCCGTCATGGCGGCCCGCCGCTGGTAGTCGCCGACCAGATCGAGCAACGGAGGGCCGGTGGGGCGACGGCCGGGCCGGATGTCGCAGGTGCCGACCTTGCTCTCCTGGATGAGGACGTTCGGGTCCAGCGTGATGCCGAACAGGTCGTTCGCCGAGTCGCCGGTGACCAGACCCTCGGTGCCGAAGTGGTACGGCAGCCAGACCTGGTGGATGATCCGGCCGTCCACCCGCAGCGGGGTGAGCCGGTCGGTGACGAGAACCCGCGCCTCGATCACCGCCCGGCCGCTGATCAGGTGCGCCCAGCCCAGATGCGCCAGCCCGACCTCGCCGGCCAGCTCCGGGGACACCTCGACGAACATCTCCGGTTGCAGCTCGGCCAGGCGCGACACGGTACGGCTCATCCCGCCGGCGGTGTGGTGCTCGGTGAGGCGGCTGACCGTGAACACGTACGGGAAGACCTGGCTGTGCGGCTCCGGCGGACTCGGGTTCATCCGGTTGATCGGGTGCTCGTAGATCTTACGGGTCGGGTTGGCCTGCTGACCGTAGAGCGGGTTGCGCATCGGCGACTCGGCCGGCTCGTAGTGCGTCGGCAGCGGCCCGTCGAGGACGCCGCTCGGCGCGTACAGCCACGCCTTGCCGTCGCCCTGCATGACGAACGGGTCGTCACCGGCGAGCGCGGCCGGGCCCGAGGCGCCCTCGGGCGGCCGGTACGACGGCGGCTTCGTCTTCTCGAAGTCCGGCACGTCGTACCCGGTCCACTCGCCGGCGTCCGCATCCCACCAGACGTACTTCTTGCGCTCGCTCCACGGGCGGCCGTCCGGGTCGGCGGAGGCGCGGTTGTAGAGCGTGCGGCGGTTCGCCGGCCACGCCCAGCCCCACTCGGCCGCCACCCAGTCCTGCTCGTGCCGGGACCGGCGGCGGGCCGCCTGGTTCACCCCGTCGGCGTAGACGCCGGAGTAGATCCAGCAGCCGATCGCCGTGGAGCCGTCGTCGCGGGCCTCGCCGAAGGCGTTGAGCGGGCGGCCGGTGGCCACCTCGTACCCGTTGATCTCCTTGAGCACCGCCTCGGCGCTCGGCTCCGCGTGCGGACCGTGCGTCGGGTAGTCCCAGGCCAGGTCCAGCAGCGCGCGGTCGCGGCGCTCGGTGGAGGCGGCCAGCTTCTCCCGCAGCACCCGGCCCAGGTGGTAGAAGAACCACAGCTCGGAGCGGGCGTCGCCCGGCGGGTCGACGGCCTTCTCCCGCCACTGCAGCAGCCGCTGCGTCTGGGTGAACGTGCCCTCCTTCTCCACGTGCGAGGCCGCCGGCAGGAAGAACACCTCGGTGCGGCACTCCTCCGGCACGATCTCGCCGGTGGCGACCTCCGGGCTGTTCTTCCAGAACGTGGCGCTCTCGATCATGAACAGGTCGCGGACGACGAGCCAGTCCAGGTTGGCCATGCCCAGGCGCTGGGCCCGGCCGTGCGCCGACCCGACCGCCGGGTTCTGGCCGAGCAGGAAGTAGCCCTTCACCCTGCCGTCGATCATGTTCAGGACCTGCTGGTACGTGCCGTGGTCGCCGGTCATCCGGGGCATGTACCCGTAGCAGAAGTCGTTCTCCGGCGTCGCCGCGTCACCCCAGTACGCCTTGAGCAGGCTCGCCGCGAAAGCCCGCGAGTTGCCCCAGAAGCCCTTCTGGCCCGGGTGCCGGATGCTGTCCACCCACTCGTCGAACGTCGGGTGGTCGGCGTGGTGCGGCATCGGCAGGTAGCCGGGCAGCAGGTTGAACAGCGTCGGGATGTCGGTGGAGCCCTGGATGCTGGCGTGGCCGCGCAGCGCCAGGATGCCACCGCCCGGCCGGCCCATGTTGCCCAGCAGCGTCTGGATGATCGAGCCGGTCCGGATGTACTGCACGCCGACGCTGTGCTGCGTCCAGCCGACCGAGTAGACGAGCGCTCCGGTGCGCTCCCGCCCCGAGTTCTCCGTCCAGGCGCGGGCCAGCTCGAGGAACTTCTCCTCCGGGATGCCGCACACGCGGGCCACCATCTCCGGGGTGTAGCGGGAGAAGTGGCGCTTCAGGATCTGGTAGACGCAGCGCGGGTGCTGCAACGTCTCGTCCCGTGGCGCCTGCGCCGGCACCGGCTCGCCGTGCGACTCGTGCTCCAGCCCGGAGGCCGAGTCGCGTTCCTTACCGGTGCCCCGGATCTTGGCGTTGTCCTCCTGCCCCTCGTACTGCCAGCTCGCGTGGTCGTACGAGCCGGTGTCCGGGTTGTAGCCGGAGAACAGGCCGTCCAGGTCCTCGGTGTCGACGAACTGCTCGCTGACGATGTTGGCCGCGTTGGTGTACGCCAGCACGTACTCCCGGAAGTCGAGCTCGTTCTCCAGGATGTAGCGCACCACGCCGCCGAGCAGCGCGATGTCCGTGCCCGCCCGGATCGGCAGGTACGTGTCGGCGAGCGCGCTGGTACGCGTGAACCGCGGGTCGACGTGGAAGACCTTCGCGCCGCGCTTCTTCGCCTCCATCACCCACTGGAAGCCCACCGGGTGAGCCTCGGCCATGTTCGAGCCCTGGATGACGATGACGTCAGCGTTGACGAGGTCCTGCTGGAAGTCCGTGGCGCCGCCACGACCGAAGCTGGTCCCCAGACCGGGGACGGTGGCGGAGTGTCAAATACGGGCCTGGTTCTCGATCTGGAGTGCCCCCATCGCCGTGAACAGCTTCTTGATGAGGTAGTTCTCCTCGTTGTCCAGCGTCGCGCCGCCGAGGCTGGAGATGCCGAGCGTCCGGTTCAGCGGGCGGCCCTCGTCGTCGACGTCCTCCCAGGTCTCCGCGCGGGCGGCGAGGATCCGGTCGGCGATCATGTCGAGCGCGACGTCGAGATCCAGGTCTTCCCACTCGGTCGCGTACGGCCGGCGGTAGCGGACCTTGGTCTGGCGCAGCGGGCTGGTCACCAGGCTCTTGCTGGCCGAGCCCTTCGGGCAGAGCCGGCCGCGCGAGATCGGGCTGTCCGGGTCGCCCTCGATCTGGGTGACCTTGCCGTCGGAGTGGAAGACGCGCTGCCCGCAGCCGACCGCGCAGTACGGGCAGACGGAGCGGGCCATGCCGTCGGCGGTCTCGGTGCGGGGAGCCAGCTCGGCGGAGCGCGCCGACTGGGCGGCGGCGCCGCGACCGAGCGGGTCGGTGCCGGTGAGTTGCCGGTAGACCGGCCACCCCTGGATGAACGTCTTGAAACCCATCCGGGCACCCCCTCTCCGTCGAGAACGGCTCACCTCTGCCTGTAACCCTAGGCCAGCGGTGCGGGGCGTGCGACTCGAGCCCGAAGACAGAGCCGCCCCGGCCGGATGGCCGGGGCGGCTCTGGGCGTCGGTGTGCATGTCGCCTCTCGGCGAGTGGCGCGACGCGGCTCCAGCCGAACGGTATTCCGCGAAGGCAATTTAGGTGAGGCCCGGGGACACTGGACACACCGACGCTCTGCACAACGGTACCGGGGTCACGGTTCTTCCGCTCGTTCGTCGTGACCCCGGTCACCGCCGGGTCAGCTGTTCCAGTGCTCGGCCACCAGGTCGGCGGCCTGCTGCTCCCACTGGGCGTAGTGGTCGGGGTAGGCGCTCACCTGGACGGTCTGGGCGGCGACGGTCAGCGGCATGTCCTGCCAGCCGTCGACCTGCTTCAGACCCTTCAGGAACGCGGTCGTGGAGTACTCGGGGTCGGTGATCTGCTCGACCGTGCCCCACCCGCTGGACGGACGCTGCTGGAACAGGCCCTGCGAGTCGTGGTCGTTGCGGTCGCCGAGGTGGCCGAGGTTCTCCAGCTTCGACTCCTGCAACGCCGTCGCGATCGACACGACCGCGGCACGCTCGTCCATGCCGGCCTTCTTCGTGGCGGCGATGATGGCCTTCACGTTCTTGGTCTGCTCGTCGTCGAGGTCGATGTGGGACTGGGTGCCCTGCACGCCGTGCGGGATGAGCGCGGCGGTGTCGAGCTTCGCGGCCTGGGTGGTGACGGCCGTGTCCCGTACCGGGGTGGTGGTGTCGTGGTTGAGGGGGCCGGCGGCGAGGCCACCGGCGACGGTCAGACCGGCGATACCGAGGATGCTCTTACGCAGGATGCTGTTCATGGTGGGCTCCGTTCGGGGGTCGACGCACCCGGGGGTGGGCGCGTGGGCACCGTCAGGCGCACAGAAGTCTTCGGGGGATCCGGCGCCTGCTCACGCGGCCCGCGGACGCCGGGGGTGGCGTTTCGGGGCTCACTGGTCGCGCCGGAGACATGTCCAACGACCGCCGGCCCGGGATCATTCCCGGACGCTGCCGCCCGCGTTCTCGAGGTGCGGGGGGCGCTGCTGCGGTCGTTCACCAGGTATAACGCCCCGACCCCGCCACCGATTCCGCCGCCCGGGTGTCGCCGACCACCCCGAAACCGGACACCGACGCATCCCCGGACACGCCGCGTCGATCATGAGGTTGACCGCACACGATGTCCGGTTCGTCACCGTCAACCTCATGGTCAGTTGGGAGGTCGGGCCGCCGACGGCAGACCCGCCCGCAAAGCAGGTCCCCAAGCGGATGTCGCCGGAGTCGGTGGAGCGCCCCGCGAGAGTCTTGGTGCCGAACGGCCCCCATAAGGGCGGGGACGCACCAAGATCGCCATCCGGCGGCGGCAAAGAGCAAGCACAGGGCGGACCCCGGCGCGAGGGGCGCCCGGCGAACCTCCCAGGTCCCGCGCACGCGCCACCACGCGGAGATCTTGGAAGGAAACGGCCCTCATGGGGGCCGACATCTTCCAAGATCTCCGGTGGGTGCCGCCCGAGGTGAACAAGGCGAGCGATTGCGACGGGCGATCATGAAGTTGGCGCCACAAGCTGACCGGTTTGTCCGGTCCAACTTCATGATCGACGGGGCGGGGGTGGGGCGGGTGGGTGGGTGGGGTCGGGCGGGTGCTGGGGGGCGCTGGGCGGGACGGTTGGGGGGAAAGGGGCCGGGTTGGGGTTACCCTGATGCCATGTCGGTCACCGCGCACGCGTACCTCGCCCGCCCCGGGCGACCCGCCGTGGTGGCGCGCACCCTCGACGAGCTGACCGGCCCCACCACCGGCATCGTCGAACTGCCGGTACGCCTGATGTGGAGCAGCGAACGCGCGTTCGACCTGGGCGATCCGGACGAGTTGCTCTGGATGTACGAGAACGTGCTGCGCGAGACCTCCCGGGTGGAGGACCTGCGCGAGCTGATCCACGCGGGCACGCTGCGCCGGTTGTGGCCCCTGCTCAACCTGCCCCGGGGCGTACGCCTGGCCTGGGAGGGCCGGCACCGGAGCCTGCGCCCGGCGTGACCCACCCGCACGACTTCTACCGGCAGGTGGCCCGGGTGGCGCTGACCGCCGCCGGCCCGCACCGCTTCGTGCTCGGCGGCGGGGTGGCGTGGGCCGCGCACGGTCTGGTCACCCGCCCCACCGAGGACGTCGACCTGTTCGCCGACGTGGAGGGCGCCGCCGCGGCGGCGGCCGACGGGGTACGCGCGGCGCTGGAACGGGCCGGCTACCGGGTGGCCGAGGTGGACCCGGGCGGGCTGGGCGAGGTGTTCGACGGATTCGACCGGGACCTGCGGGACTTCGTGGTGAGCCGGGACGGCCGGCAGATCCGGCTCAGCCTGGCCCGCCTGGACCGGCACCGCAGCCCGGTGGTGATGGACCTCGGCCCGGTCATGGACGTCCGCGACCTGATCGCCAACAAGACCGCCGCGCTGGTGAACCGGCGGGAGGTACGCGACTACATCGACGTGTCCGCCGCGCTGGACCGGTACACGGTCGCGGAGCTGCTGGAGCTGGCCCAGCAGGTCGACCCGGCCCTCGACGACGAGGACGTGCGCGCGGCGGGCCGCTACCTCGACGGGCTGGCCGACCGCCGGTTCACCCGCTACGGCCTGGACGCGCCGCGGATCGCCGAGGTACGCCGCCGGATGGCCGCCTGGCCCCGCTGACCGGGGTCGCCCACGAATCGGAACGACCCCGGCAGGTGCCGGGGACCAGACGGACAGCGGCCAGAACGGACGGCGGCCAGCAGGGACCGGGCGGCCCCTCACTTCGTCGGGCGGCCACCCGTGACGCCGAGGATCTCGCCGGTGACGTAGCTGGACTCCTGCGAGGCGAAGTAGACGTACGCGGGCGCCAGCTCGGCCGGCTGACCGGGACGGCCCAGCGGCGTGTCGGTGCCGAACTGCTTGACCTTCTCCTGCGGCATGGTGGCCGGGATCAGCGGAGTCCAGATCGGGCCGGGCGCGACCGCGTTGACCCGGATGCCGCGCTCGGCCAGGTTCTGCGCGAGCGCCTTGGTGAAGTTGGCGATGGCGGCCTTGGTGGTGGCGTAGTCGAGCAGTTGCGGCGACGGGTCGAACGCCTGGATCGACGAGGTGTTGATGATCGTCGAGCCTTCCTTCATGTGCGGCACCGCGAACTTGCAGAGCCAGAACATGGCGTACACGTTGGTCTTGAAGACCCGGTCGAACTGCTCGGTGGTGATGTCGAGCAGACCGTTGTCCTGCGACATCTGGAAGGCCGCGTTGTTGACCAGGATGTCGACGCCGCCGAGGTCGCGTACCGCCTGGTCGACGAGCGCGCGGCAGTTGGCCTCCTCGCGCAGGTCGTACTGGACGGCGACGCCCTTGCGTCCGGCCTGCTCGATCTGGCTGACCGTCTCCCGCGCGTCCTTCTCCTCCTCGTCGCCGAGGTAGGTGACGAGGACGTCGGCGCCCTCGCGGGCGAAGGCGATCGCGACGGCCCGGCCGATGCCGGAGTCGCCGCCGGTGATGATCGCCCGCTTGCCGGTGAGCCGGTCGCTGCCCCGGTACGACTCCTCGCCGTGATCGGGCTTCGGCCCCATCTCCTGCTCGCTGCCGGGCGGCGTCTGCTGCTGCGCCGGCTGTCCCTCGCTCTGTCCGTACTGCTCGGCCGGGTGCTGCTGGGTGAACTGGTCCTCGCTCATGGATGCGCCCCTACCCCGGTGACCGGCGCGAAAACAGCAGCCTGTGACCGGAAGGGAAACAATTCGGGCCGGTGTGGCGCACGCGACATCTGGTGGTTATGGTGCGCAACGGCGCCCACGAGGCGCGTACCCCCATTCGGAAAGGCACCTCATGACCTCCTCCTCCGGCGCCTCCCGGCGCCAGGTGCTGGCAGTTGCGGCCGCCGCCGCAACCGCTCCCCTGCTGGCCGGCGCGCCCGCCGAGGCGAAGCCGAAGCCGAAGACCTGGGACCTGACGATCCTCGGCACGTCGGACACCCACGGCAACGTCTACAACTGGGACTACTACAAAGACGCCGAGTTCGACGACAGCAAGCACAACGACGTCGGCGTCGCGAAGCTCGCCACCCTCGTCAACCAGATCCGCGCCGAGCGCAAGGGCAGGGCCACGCTGGTCCTGGACGCCGGCGACACGATCCAGGGCACGCCGCTGGCCACCTACTACGCCAAGCAGGAGCCGATCACCAGCACCGGTGAGACGCACCCGATGGCCCGCGCCATGAACGTGCTCAGGTACGACGCCGTGACGCTCGGCAACCACGAGTTCAACTACGGCCTGCCGCTGCTGGCGACCTGGATCGAGCAGCTCGGCTTCCCGGCGCTGGCCGCGAACGCGCTCAACGCCAGGACCGGCAAGCCGGCGTTCCTCCCGTACGTGATCAAGGAGGTCAAGCTCGGCGGGCACGGCGCGCCGAAGCTGCGCGTGGGCATCCTCGGCCTGACCAACCCCGGCGTGGCCATCTGGGACAAGGGCAACGTCGAGGGCCGCCTGGTCTTCGCCGACATGGTCGCCACCGCCGCGAAGTGGGTGCCGGAGATGCGCCGCCGCGGTGCCGACCTGGTCGTCATCTCCGCCCACGGCGGGGACAGCGGCACCTCCAGCTACGGCCCGGAGCTGCCGAACGAGAACCCGACCGCGCTGATCGCCGAGCAGGTGCCCGGCATCGACGCGATCCTGTTCGGCCACGCGCACAACGAGGTGCCGGAGAAGTTCGTCACCAACCTCACCACCGGCGAGCGGGTCCTCACCTCCGAGCCGTCGAAGTGGGGCCAGCGGCTGACCCGGATGGACTTCACGCTGGCCCGGGAGAAGGGCCGCTGGACGGTCACCGCCAAGTCGGCCACCACGCTCAACACCAACACTGTGGTCGAGGACCCGGCGGTGCTCGCGGCCGTGCGCGGCCAGCACGCCAAGACCGTCGAGTACGTCAACCGGGTCGTCGCCCGGTCCAGCGTGGAGCTGTCCGCCGCCGAGTCGCGGTACAAGGACACGCCGATCCTGGACTTCATCAACCACGTCCAGACCGAGGTGGTCACCGAGGCCCTCGCGGGCGGCGAGTACGCGGGCCTGCCGGTGCTGTCCATCGCCGCGCCGTTCAGCCGTACCGCGGTGTTCCCGCAGGGCGACGTGCGGATCCGCGACGTGGCGGGCCTCTACGTGTACGACAACACGCTGGAGGCGGTCGTGCTGACCGGCGCCGAGGTGAAGGCGTACCTGGAGTACTCCGCGAAGTACTTCGTCACGCTGCCGGCGGGCGCGCCGGTGAACCCGGAGACGATCAGCGACCCGGCGGTGCCGGACTACAACTATGACGTGTTCTCCGGCGTCGACTACGACATCGACATCGCCAAGCCGGTCGGCCAGCGGATCACCCGCCTGGTGCTGGCCGGCACCGACACCCCGGTCGCGGCGGACGCCCGGTTCGTGGTGGCGGTGAACAACTACCGGCGCAGCGGCGGCGGCAACTTCCCGGGCATCGTGAAGACCCAGGTCTACAACGCCCAGCAGGAGATCCGCCAGCTGCTCATCGACTGGGCGCAGGCCAAGGGCGTCATCGACCCGGCCGACTTCTTCGTGCCCAACTGGAAGCTGGTACGCGAGGGCGTGCCGGTCTTCTGACCGTGACGCGACGGGGTCCGGGCCGGTGTCCGGGCCCCGTCAGCCGCCGGCGCGCAGGTGCCACTCCGACTCCCCGCCGACCGGATCCGGGCGGTCCGGCGGGAACTCGGTCTCGGCGGCCTCGATCCGCTCCTCCGGGCGTACCCGGGCCGGCAGTTCGCCGAAGCGGACGTGCCGCAGGAACGCGTACTCCTGGTCGGTGAACGACTCTGCCGGTTCGCTCATGACCGCATTGTGCGCCTGCCCGGCCCGTCTCCGCATCAACCGCCAGGGCACGGGTATGCCGCCGCGACGACCGTCGGCGACGAGGTGGAGGAGACATGCGCGCAGTACGGATGACCGCACCCGGTGTGCTGGAGCACGCGGAGGTGCCCACGCCGCAGGCCGGCCCCGGTGAGGTGCTGCTGCGCGTCGGCGCGGTCGGCGCCTGCCACTCCGACCTGCACATCCTCGACGCGCCGGAGGGCGTGTTCCCGATTCCGATGACGCTC
The DNA here is from genome assembly GCF_900091605.1 of Micromonospora tulbaghiae. Lineage (GTDB taxonomy): Bacteria > Actinomycetota > Actinomycetes > Mycobacteriales > Micromonosporaceae > Micromonospora > Micromonospora tulbaghiae. The sequence goes on along the minus strand of NZ_FMCQ01000010.1, from coordinate 24,347 downwards.
GGGCACGAGATCGCCGGCACCGTCGACACGGTCGGCGCCGGGGTGGACGGCTGGTCGCCCGGGGACCGGGCCGCGGTCTACGGCATCATCGGCTGCGGCCGTTGCCGGGCCTGCCTGCGGGGTGAGGAGAACCGCTGCCGGGTCATCCCGGTCGGCGGCATCGGGCTCAGCCGTGACGGCGGGCTGGCCGAGTACGTGGTGGTGCCCGCGTCCCGGCTGCTGCCGGTCGGCGACATGGACATGACCCAGGCGGCGCCGCTGACCGACGCCGGGCTGACCCCGTACCACGCGGTGGAGCTGGCCCGGCCCCGGCTGCGACCCGGCACCTCCTGCGTGGTGATCGGCATCGGCGGGCTGGGGCACATGGGGTTGCAGATCCTGCTCGCCACCACCGCGGTCCGGATCATCGCGGTGGACACGAACACCGCCGCGCTGGACCTGGCCGGGCGCCTCGGCGCCCACCACGTGGTGCAGGCCGGCCCGGACGCGGTGGACAAGATCCGCGAGCTGGTCGGGCCGGCGCCGGACGGCGCGGACGTGGTGCTCGACTTCGTCGGCGCGCAGCCCACGCTGGACACCGCCCGGCAGGTGGTCGCCACCGGCGGTCAGATCCTGCTGGTGGGCCTGGCCGGCGGCACGCTGCCGGTGCGGCCGGTCGCCGACGAGCCGCCGCCGGTGCCGCTGGAGACCGGTGTGGTGGTGCCGTTCTGGGGCACCCGGGCCGAACTGCACGAGGTGATCGCGCTGGCCCGCGCCGGCCGGCTGCACGCCGACGTGCAGACGTTCCCCCTCGCGGAGGCGCCGCAGGCGTACGAGGCGCTGCGCCGGGGCGACGTACGGGGGCGGGCCGTCATCGTCCCCTGAGCGGGGGCAGCCGGTCGAGCATCGCCAGGCCGGCGCGTACGGGCCGCCGGTCGAGCACCTCGGCGAAGCTCGCCCGGCCCTGGCAGAACCGGACGAACATCCGCCAGCCGGGCGGGCTCGCGAGCATCGCGTGGAACACGTCGGGCCGCCGCTCGAACGTCTCCAGCAGCCGGTGCCCGGCGCGCATCTCCGGTACGAGCCGCCGGTCGACCTCCCGGGCGTACGCGTCGAGGTCACCGGCGGCCACCGCCTCCCCGGCCAGCCGGCCCGAGCGCAGCGCGTAGCTGATCCCCTCCCGGCTCCACGGTTCCAGCAGCCCGGCGGCGTCCCCGGCGACCAGCACCCGGCCGTGCCGCAGCGGGGAGTCCCCGGTGCGGCAGCGGGTCAGGTGACCGGAGTCGTGCTCCGGGGTCACCCCGGACAGGCCGAGCCGGTCGGTGAAATCGCGCAGGTAGGCGCGGGTCCGCTCGCCGTCCCCTCGGGCGGAGATGACACCGACGGTGAGGCGGTCGCCCTTGGGGAAGACCCACGCGTAGGAGCCGGGCAGCGGCCCCCAGTCGAGCAGCACCCGGCCGCGCCAGCGGTCCCGTTCGGCGCCGTCCACCGGCAGTTCCAGTTCCAGGCCGAGGTCGACCTGGCGGAAGCGGACACCGACGTGCCGTGCCGTCACGCCGGACGAGCCGTCCGCGCCGATCACGGCCCGGGCGCGTACCGTCTCACCGCCGGCCAGGCGCAGGCGTACCTCGTCGGGGTCCTGCTCGATCGCGCGGACCGCGACGCCCTCGCGGACCTGCGCCCCGGCGGCGACGGCGGCGGCGCGCAGCCGGTCGTCGAACTCCTCCCGGCGGATCATGGTGACCAGCGGCGCCGGGTGCCGCCGGGTGAACGCGCGTCGCCCGTCGCGGGTGAACGTGACCCGGTCGACCCGGTCGTGGGCGGGCACCTCCACGCGGTCGTCGATCTCGGCCAACGAGGCGCCGATCAGGCCGCCGCCGCAGGTCTTGTACCGGGGATGGGTGGCCCGTTCGACCACGAGCGTGCGCACACCGGCCCGGGCCGCGGCATGGGCGGCGGAGAGTCCGGCGGGCCCGCCGCCGACCACGACGAGATCCATGATCACGGGTGCAGCCTAGGGCACCGCCGTGCCGCACCGCCCGGTACGACAGTCGTTCGGGTGAGCATCATCGCCGGCCGTCCGGGTAACCGCGGATCGTCGGCCGTCCGCGGGTCGGGCGGTCCACGCCGAGGAGGGAAGCGATGCCTCAGGTCCAGCTGTCTGCGGTCGAGGAACGGGTCTACCAGGCGGTGTCCGCGCTGGAGGTGCAGGGGCACGTCCCCTACCCGGACCTGATCGCCCAGGAGACCGGGATGACCGAGGAGGAGCTGCGCGAGCCGCTGCACTCGCTGACCGAGCGGGGGCTGCTGCACCGCGAGGACTCCCCGATGTCCGGCCTGGACTTCGGACCCCGCTGGTGCGCGCGCCAGATGGCGTGATCGGGTCGTTTGCCCCACCGGGCACCGGGTAGCGATCGGAGTCGGGTGATCGACGGTCAGTGGGGGGCACGATGAGCGAGGGCCGGTCGTCGACGCCGGTGCAGGACACCGGGTACGACGGCCGGCGCCGCTGGCGCGCGCTGAGCGTCGGCCTGATCGCGGCGTTCATGACGCTGCTGGACGTCAGCATCGTCAACGTCGCGGTGCCGTCGATCGACCGTGCGTTGCAGGCCACGCCGAGCGACCTGCAGTGGGTGCTGTCCGGGTACGCGCTGACGTTCGGTCTGGTGCTCGTGCCGGCCGGGCGGTTCGGCGACGCGCGCGGGCGGCGTACGGCGTTCGTGGTCGGGGTGGGCCTGTTCACGCTCACCAGCGCGCTCGCCGGGCTGGCCCGTTCGCCGGAGTGGCTGGTCGTCGCCCGGCTCGTCCAGGGTGCCGCCGCAGGTGTGGTGAACCCCCAGGTCAGCGGCATGATCCAGGAGTTGTTCCGGGGCGCGGACCGGGGCCGGGCGTTCGGGCTGCTGGGCGCGACGATCGGCATCTCCACCGCCGTGGGTCCGCTGCTCGGCGGGCTGCTCATCCAGCTCGGCGGCGCCGAGCACGGCTGGCGGTGGGTGTTCTTCGTGAACATCCCGGTCGGGATCGTGGCGATGCTGCTCGGCTGGCGGCTGATGCCGACCCGGCCGACCAACCCCGCCGGACGCGGCCGGCTCGACCCGCTCGGCGTGCTGCTGCTCGGCGCCGGGGTGACGGTGATCCTGCTGCCCCTGGTGCAGCGGGAGCAGTGGCGGGGCCCGGGCAAGTGGCTGCTGATCCCCGCCGGCCTGCTGCTGCTCGCCGGGTTCGCGCTCTGGGAGCACCGGTACGCCCGGCGCGCCCAGCCCTTGTTCGACCTGCGGCTGTTCACGGTGCGCTCGTACACGCTGGGCGCGCTGATCGGCCTGATCTACTTCGCCGGGTTCACCGCGATCTTCTTCATCTTCACGCTCTATCTCCAGATGGGGCTCGGCTACAGCGCGCTCGTGGCGGGCCTGGCGATCACCCCGTTCGCGCTCGGTTCGGCGCTCGCCTCCGCGCTCGGCGGCCGGGTGGTCACCCGCTACGGCCGTCCGCTCGTCGCGATCGGGCTGCTGGCCGTGGTGGCCGGGCTGGTCGCGACAGACCTGGTGCTGGCCGGCGGGCCGCACGAGAACGTACCGCTGCGGACCGCGCTGCCGTTGCTCGTCGCCGGGCTGGGCAGCGGCCTGGTGATCGCGCCGAACCAGACGCTCACGCTGTCCGAGGTGCCGGTGCCGATGGCCGGCAGCGGCGCCGGGATGCTCCAGACCGGCCAGCGCATCGGGTCGGCCGCCGGCATCGCCGCGGTGGGCGCGCTGTTCTTCTCGACGCTCGCCGCCGACCGCGGCGACTGGAGTACGGCATTCCGCCACTCACTGCTGCTCGCCGCCGGGATCGTCGTGCTGGCGCTCGGCGCCGCCGTGGCGGACATCGCGCTCGGTCACCGGCGCTCTGCGGGCCGCTCCTGATCGGCGGCGGGCAGCAGGACGGTGGTGAGCAGCCGCCGGGTGCGGCCGGGGCCGGGGCCGAGCGCCGCGTACTCGGCGAACAGGTCGCGGAACCGGGTGACGAACTCGGCGGTCTCGGCGCCGGTGGCGTGGAACGCGTTCTGCCGGTAGCCGGCCACGTCGCGGGCCAGGTCGGTGTCGCCGCGGTCGAGGTAGCCGTCGAAGTCGGCAAGCAGGCCCGCCACGAAGGTGAGGAACGCCTGGCGGTGCCGCTGCGGACTCATGGCCCGGGCCTCGTCCGGGTCCACCGACGCGGCGGCCTCGTGGAGCCGGTAGCTGCGCTCGACGGCGCCGCGGGCCCGCCGCTCCCCCACCGTGTGCAGCACGCCGTGGTCGGCGAGCGTGGCGACCTGCCGGTAGAGCGTGGCCGGTGGCACGTCGCTCAGCTCGGTGCGCAGGTCGGTGGTGGTGAGCGTGCGGCCGCCCAGGAACGCCTGGACGATGCGCAGCCGGACCGGGTGCATCAGCAGCTCCACGGTGTCGAGTGCCACTGTGGCTCCCCTTTTGTTATCGCCCCCGGTAATGTTCTCAGCAACGATAACAGAACTGAGGAGTTCGCCGATGGCCACCATCGACCTCACCCCCGACCGCATCGACGTCCGGCTCACCACCGCCGAGAAGGTCTGGGCCCTGCGCGGCGACCTGTCGTTCCCCCGCTCCGCCGTCAGCGGCGCCGTCGTCGTACCGGACGGCGCCCGCGCCACCCGCGGCATCCGGGCGCCCGGACTCGGCGTGCCCCGCACGCGCAACGTCGGCACCTGGCGCGGCAAGGCCGGCAAGGAGTTCGTCAGCGTCCGCGGCGGCCAGCCGGCCGTCCGCATCACCCTCACCGGCCAGGCGTACGACTCCCTGCTCATCGGCGCCGACGACGCAACCGCCCTGGCCGCCGCGGTGCTGCGGTGACCGTCGACCGCGCGCTCACCGTCGACAAGGACCTCCAGACCGACCCGGCGGACCTGCCGGTCGTCGCCGCGCACGCGGGCGGACCGGTACATACCCGGGTGCTGCCGGATGTCACCCACGTGCTGCGCCGCCAGCCCGGCCCGCCGTCGCTGCGGGCGTGCCGGGACGAGGCGAAGCAGCCGCTGGACCCGTCGGTGGTCGAACCGGCGCTGTCGTGGCTCGCCGGGCACCGCGGCTGAGGGCACACGAGAGGCCGGCACCCGATCCGGGTGCCGGCCTCTCGTCAGGTCTTACTTGTTCCAGTGCTCGGCGACGATCTCGGCGGCCTGCTTCTCCCACTGCGCGTACGCGTCGGGGTAGGCGCTGACCTGCACGGTCTGCGCGGCCTCGGTCAGCGGCATGTCCTGCCAGCCGTCGACCTGCTTGAGGCCCTTGAGGAACGCCAGCGTCGAGTACTCGGGGTCGGTGATCTGCTCCGGCGTGCCCCAGCCGCTGGACGGCCGCTGCTGGAACAGGCCCAGCGAGTCGTGGTCGTTGCGGTCACCCAGGTGACCCAGGTTCTCCAGCTTCGACTCCTGGAGCGCGGTGGCGATCGAGACGACCGCGGCGCGCTCGGGCAGGCCCGCCTTCTTGGTGGCCGCGATGATCGCCTTGGCGTTGGCGAGCTGCTCGTCGTTCAGGTCCACGTGCGACTGCGCGCCCTGCGGGCTCACGCCCTGGACCGCGACGGCGGCCGGCACGGCGGTGTCCGCCGCGTGGGCGGCGACCGGACCGGCGAACATGCCACCGGTGAAGGCGAGACCGGCGATACCGAGGATGCTCTTGCGCAGGATCGTGTTCATGATGGGCTCCGTTCGGGGGTCGACGCATCCGGGGGTGGACGCGTGGGCACCGTCAGGCGCTCAAGGGGATCTCGGGGGTCCGGCAGCGCGGAGCGTGCCGGGTGCATCTGCAACGACCGGCCGCCGGGGGTTGTTCCCTCCGGGGCGCTCGGCGGCGCCGCTCCGGTCGCGCACCGGGTTACAACGCCACCCGCCCGGCCCCGATTCCGCCTACGGAGTGCCGCCGACCACTGCCGGACCGGACACCGCGCCCACACTCCCCACCGCCCCGCCGATCTCGGCGTTGCGGCGTCCCCGGATGTCCGGTACACGAGGTCTGCGAGGTGCCATCACCCCAAGATCGACGAGAACGGCCGACCCCCGGGAAAGGGGCCGGCCGGTTCTGCTGGTGTCGGATTACCAGACCTGCTGGACGATGTCCGCCGCCTGCTCCTCCCACTGCGCGTACGCGTACGGGTAGGCGGACACCTGGACCGTCTGCGCGGCGGTGGTCAGCGGCAGCTCGTGCCAGCCGCCGACGTTCTTCAGCGCGTTGAAGAACGCCTTGCTGGAGTAGTCCGGGTCGGTGATCTGCTCGGACGTGCCCCAACCGGACGACGGGCGCTGCTGGAACAGGCCCTCCGAGTCGTGGTCGTTGTACGTCCCGAGGTGACCCAGGTTGTACAGCTTCGACTCCTGGAGCGAGGTCGCGACGCCGATCACGGCGCCCCGTTCCCCCACACCCGTCTCCTTGGCCGCCTCGACGATGGCCTTGGCGTTGTCGAGCTGCGCGTCGTCGAGCGGGATGCGCGACTGCGCGCCCTCGACGCCGTGCGGCACGAGCTTCTCCTTGGCCGGCCGGTCGGCCCTGGTCGGCACCTTGTCCAGGCCGGTGGTCTGTCCGGGCTTCACCGTCTCGGTGGAGGTCTTCTTACCGGTGGCCAGGTCGATGGCGGCCTTGGCACCGGCGTGCGGCCCGCTGGTGACCGGCGCGGCCACGGCGACGGGGCCGACGGCCAGGCCGCCCAGTACGGCCACCCCCGCCACGCTCAGCGCGGCACGGCGGTTACGGGAGACGGCGGCGGTCTTCGCGACGGCGGTCTTCGCGATGGCGGGGAGCCATCGAGTGAAGTGCTGCTTCACGATGGTTGCCCTTTCGATCGTTACGACGCGCTCCGGGGTGAGCGCCCCTCGAGGGACTACCGCCGGGTAGGTGTTTGGGTTCCGGCGGTACGGGGGACACAACGAGCCCACTGTGTCGGTCATTCCGGAAATGCCGGGCAGAGCCGAGGCTGCGGTCCAGGTCACACGGGATTCCGGACAGCAGGGTCGTGCCTACGGCGGACCGGGACGATCAGGCCGGAACGCCGAACCGGACCAGCACGTGCCAGAGCTGCTTGAGGTGCTGGAGCGTCACCGCGGACGGTCCCCGGTCGGCCCAGCGCTGCGGGTCGCGAACCACCGAGGCGGCGGCGCGGCCGACGAGCGCCGCGTGCAGCGGCTCCCCCGGGCGGGCGAACTCGGCGGCCACCCGTACGGCGAGCGGCGGGATGTCGGGGCCGCGGAAATCGGCGTCCACGCCGTCGACAGGCAGCACGAAGCCGGGGTGGAAGCGCAGCGTCAGGCCGTGCCGCCCGGCGATGCCCTCCAGGCGCCGCCCCACATCGGTGCCGCGGAACGACGGGTCCACCACGAGCGCCTCGACGTCGCGGGCGAGGCTGATCTCGCCGTGCACCTGCGCCTCGATGTAGTCGTCCAGCGCCCGGCCGACCCGCCCGGACTCCCGTTCCCGGCGGCGCAGCAGCGTCCGCAGCAGCGCGCCGGTGTCCATGCCGGCCACGCCCAGGGCGACGCCGGTGCCGGCGGTGGCGGTCAGCAGCGCCGCGAACACCGGCTCGAAGACGTCGACGGTGCCGAACTCGGTGGGCTCGACGTGGCTGTCACCGAAGCTGAACGTGGCCCGGGCCAGCACCTCCGGGCGCAGCCGCAGGTGGCAGGAACCGAACCGGGGGCACGCGCCGTCGGCGTGGTCGAGCAGGTTCAGGCCGCCGTACTTCGGGCGCTCCGCCGGGGGCACGCCGGGACGCTGGTACGCGCCGCCGAACATCGCCTGCTCCCAGACGTCCCGGTCGCCGCCCGGGTACGCGGTCAGTCCGCCGTTGGAGATGCCGGTCTCGAACTGGCTGCGGTAGACGCCCTCCTCGTCCAGCGCCTCGACCACGGTGCGGCCGTCCCGCAGCAGCCGGTCGGGGTGGAAGTTGAGCGTCAGGCACCCGTACCCGGTCACCGCGGCGACGACCTCCTCGTACCGGTACGTGGCGTCCGAGGGGGCGAGGTGACCGGCGATGACGGCGAGCGCCGCCGGGCGGTCGCGCAGCGCGACGTCGCGGACGTGGCGCAGCGCGGCGGACTGGGCGTCGGTGAGGGTGGCGACGGGCATGGGCCCGAGTATCACCGGACGGGAGGCCGCCCGGCCACGCGGTTTTCTTCGCCTGCGACGGGTCCGGCCGCGACCAGACGCGCGAGCGGGCCCGGACCGGATCATCCGGCCGGGCCCGCTCGGGCGGGTGTCCTCAGTGGCCCCGGGCGATCCACTCGTCCAGGTGCGGCGCCTCGGCCCCGATCGTGGTGTCGTCGCCGTGCCCGGTGTGCACCACCGTCTCCGGCGGCAGCGTGAGCAGCCGGGTACGGATCGACTCGACGATGGTGCCGAAGTCGCTGTACGACCGCCCGGTCGCGCCCGGCCCACCGGCGAACAGCGTGTCGCCGGTGAAGACCGCGCCCAGGTCGGGGGCGTACAGGCTGCATGCGCCGGGGCTGTGGCCGGGCGTGTGAAGCACCCGCAGCGTGGTCCCGCCGACGGTGAACGTCTGCCCGTCGGTCAGCTCGCCGTCCGGTGCCGTGTCCGGGTGCACCATGTCCCACAGCACCCGGTCGGCCGGGTGCAGCAGCACCGGCGCGCCGGTGGCCCGGGCCAGCTCGGGCGCGATCCGGACGTGGTCGTCGTGGGCGTGGGTGGCGATGATCGCCACCACCCGCCGGTCACCGATCACCTCGCGGATGGCCGCCACGTCGTGCGGCGCGTCGAGGACGACGCACTCGGCGTCGTCGCCGATCACCCAGACGTTGTTGTCCACGTCGAACGTCTGGCCGTCGAGCGAGAACGTGCCGGAGGTGACGGCGTGGTCGACGCGGGCGGTCACGGGAAGACCACCACCGAGCGCAGCACGTCGCCGTGGTGCATCCGCGCGAACGCCTCCTCGACCTGGTCGAGGGCGATCTCCTCGGTGACGAACGCGTCCAGGTCCAGCCGGCCCTGCCGGTACAGCTCGGTCAGCATCGGGAAGTCGCGGCTGGGCAGGCAGTCGCCGTACCAGCTGGACTTGAGCGCGCCGCCGCGGCCGAAGACGTCGAGCAGCGGCAGGTCGACAGTCATCTCCGGGGTCGGCACGCCGACCAGCACGACGGTGCCGGCCAGGTCGCGCGCGTAGAACGCCTGCTTCCACGTCTCCGGACGGCCGACCGCGTCGATCACCACGTCGGCGCCGAAGCCGCCGGTGGCCTCCCGGATGGCCTCCACCGCGTCGGCCTCGGAGACGTTGACGGTGTGGGTGGCGCCGAACTTGCGCGCCCAGTCGAGCTTGCGGGAGTCGGTGTCCACCGCGATGATCGTGGTCGCGCCGGCCAGGGCCGCGCCGGCCACCGCCGCGTCGCCGACGCCGCCGCAGCCGATCACCGCCACCGAGTCGCCCCGGGTCACGTTGCCGGTGTTCATGGCCGCGCCGAGACCGGCCATCACGCCGCAGCCGAGCAGGCCGACCGCCGCCGGCCGGGCCGACGGGTCGACCTTCGTGCACTGCCCGGCGTGCACGAGCGTCTTCTCGGCGAACGCGCCGATACCCAGTGCGGGGGTCAGCTCGGTGCCGTCGGTGAGGGTCATCTTCTGCGTCGCGTTGTGGGTGGCGAAGCAGTACCACGGTCGGCCGCGCCGGCAGGCCCGGCACTGCCCGCAGACCGCGCGCCAGTTGAGCACCACGAAGTCGCCGGGCGCCACGTCGGTGACCCCGTCGCCGACCTGCTCCACGATGCCGGCGGCCTCGTGGCCGAGCAGGAACGGGTAGTCGTCGTTGATGCCGCCCTCGCGGTAGTGCAGGTCGGTGTGGCAGACGCCGCACGACTGGATGCGGACCACCGCCTCGCCCGGCCCCGGGTCCGGCACCACGATGGTGGTGACCTCCACGGGCGCGCCCTTGCGCCGCGACACGACTCCCCGGACTTCCTGGCTCACGGTGCCTCCTTCGTTGCATGCGTCTGCACCCAGAACCTACCGCTGATCATGACCCCCGAACCAATGAAGCCCGGCGGATTGTCCTGGTCATGACCGGGTACCCGGTGTGCCGGTTCTACCAGGTGGGACGGGAGTGATCATGAGGCTGTCGCATGCGCCGCTGCGGGTCGCCATCGGCGCGTACATCCTGAACTCGGGGCTGGGCAAGCGGACCCTGGAGGGCGAGGCCGCCGCGGGCATGCACGGCATGGCGGCCGGCGCGATGCCGCAGCTGCGGCAGATCCCGCCGGACCGGTTCGCCGTGCTGCTGTCCCGGGGCGAGATGGCGCTCGGCGCGGCGTTGCTCGCCCCGTTCGTCCCGTCGCTGCTGGCCGGCGCGGCGCTCACCGCGTTCGGGGCCGGGCTGGTGCAGCTCTACCTGAAGACGCCGGGCATGCGCGAGGGCAGCAGCCTGCGGCCGAGCCAGGCGGGCATCGGCCTGGCCAAGGACGTGTGGCTGGTCGGTGCGGGGCTGACGCTGGTGCTCGACTCGCTGGTCCGCCACCGGCACTGAGCCGCCCGAGCCGAAGCCGCGCCGGACCGCCCGCCCACCGCCGGGCCATCCGCGCGCCGCCGGACTGCCCGCGTACTCAGGCGGGTGCCGCGACCGTCGCGGCGGCCCGCTCGTCGGCGAGCCGGCGGCGGGCGGCGTTGCGGTAGCGCAGCACCTGCGCCGCGCCGAGCGCCCAGAGCAGGAACTGCACCGCGAACGCCCAGCGGAACGCGGACAGCGGCGGCGCGTCGTGCCCGGCCGGGGTGGCCAGGTCGAGCACCAGGCCGACGGCCAGGATCAGCACGATCGAGGCGGCGAAACCGCCCACGTTGACGATGCCGGTGGCGCTGCCGATGCGGTGCACCGGGTTGAACGAGCGGGCGTAGTCGAACCCGATCATCGAGCCGGGGCCGTTGACCGCGAGCACCACCACGAGCGCCACCAGCAGCGCGTGCGGCGCCCGGCCGGGCCAGACGAGCACCACCGCCCACATCCCGGCGGTGGCGGCGGTGATGGCGAAGACCAGCACCGAGCGGTGGAAGGGGTAGCGGGCGCACAGGTGCGCGAGCACCGGCCCGCACACGAGCGTCACCATCGTCATGACGGTGAGCAGCCCGGCCGCCGCGGTAGGCGAGAAGCCCTGTCCCTGCACCAGGAACGGGTAGCCCCACAGCAGCGCGAACACCGAGCCGGAGAACTGGGTGACGAAGTGCGTCCACAGGCCCAGCCGGGTGCCCGGCTGGGCCCACGCCTCGGCGAGCCGGCGGCGCACGGTGGCCAGGTCGGGGGCGAGTGCGGTGGCGTGCTCGGCGTGCGGGGTGTCGCGCACCGCGACGAGGATCAGCAGCACCACTGTCGCGCCGAGCGCCGCAGCGGTCAGGAACGCCGGGGTCCAGCCCGCGCGGTGCAGCAGCAGCACCAGGGGTACGGCGCCGAGCACCGCGCCGAGCTGGCCGACGGTGCCGGTGAGCTGCACCAGCAGCGGATTGCGCCGGCCGGGGAACCAGAACGCGACGATGCGCAGCACGCTGATGAACGTCATCGCGTCACCGAGGCCGACGAGCACCCGGGCGGCGACCGCGAGCGGCACGTCGCCGGCGACGGCGAACATGAGCTGCCCGGCCACCATCAGCGCGCCGCCGGCCAGCAGCAGCCGGCGCGAGCCGTAGCGGTCCAGCAGCACCCCGACCGGGATCTGCATGACGGCGTAGACGGCGAGCTGGGCGACGGAGAACGTGGCGAGCGCGGCGGCGTTGATGTGGAAGCGCTCCGCCGCGTCGACCCCTGTCACGCCGAGCGAGCTGCGATGGAACACGGCGGTCAGGTACGCGGTCAGCGCCACCGCGTACACCAGGGCGGCGGGCCGGCGAGCCACGCTCACCGCAGCGTTCCGAGCATCCGCGCGGCGGTGTCGATGTGCGCGGCGACCGCGTCGTGCCACGCCTGCGGGTCGTCGCCGTCGAGCGCGGCGAGCTGACCGGCGTGCTCGGTGAGAGCGACCTCGGCCCAGCCGGGCGAGAGCCGGAAGCTCGCCTCGCCCATACGCAGCTGCCGGTCACGCAGCCGGTGGTACAGCTCGGCGAGGATCTCGTTGCCGGCCGCCTCGACCACGGCAGCGTGGAACGAGCGGTCGGCGGACATCAGCGCGGTGAGGTCACCGGCGGCGTGCGCGCGGCGCATCTCGTCCAGCCAGCGGGCCAGGTCGGCGCGCAGCTCGGCGCGGCGCGACCAGACCCGGTCGGCGGCGTGCAGCTCGACCAGGCGGCGGGCCTCGATGACGTCGGCGATCTCCCGGGCCGACACCGGCCGGATCAGCGCGCCGCGCTTCGGGTATAGCTTGACCAGCCCTTCGGTCTCCAACCGCAGCAGCGCCTCCCGGACCGGGGTCCGGGACACGCCCGTCGCCTCGGCGATCTCGCCCTCGCTGACGAGCTGGCCGCCCGGGTAGACCTGTTCCAGGATGGCCTGCTTGAGGTGCCGGTACGCCCGCTCGGCGGCGGACGGCGCGACCCGGCTGGGATGCGTCATGTATCTAAGCTTGCTCCCCGGGCCGCCCGGACGGTCCGGCGCGGGCCGGGACAGTGGCGCAGGCCACGGTCAGGCCCACAGCTCCCGCAGCAGCGCCTCCACCTCGGCGGTCCGCTCGATCTGCGGCATGTGCCCGGTGTCGCGGAACAGGTGGCTGCGCGCGTCCGGCAGCCGGGCGCGGGCGTACGCCAGGTGCGCGGCGGGCAGGACCAGGTCGCGCTCGCCCCAGACGAGCAGCGTGGGCAGGTCGAGCGCGGCCACCGCGTCGAGCAGCTCGGCGCGCCACTGCGGACGTACGCCACGCCAGGTGCCCAGGTCACGGACCAGCTCCAGCATCACCCGGGCGGCGTGCGGCTGCCCGGCCACGGCCAGCGCGAGGGCGATCCGCTCGTCGGTGACGTAGGCCGGGTCGAAGAAGATGGCCCGCTCGGTCCGGCGGATGATCCTCGGATCGGGGCGCAGCAGCAGGCGGGCCAGCGGGCGTACCGCCAGCAGCCGCAGCGCCACCGTCACCTCGCGGCCGAAGCCGGCGCTGTTGAGCAACGCCAGGCTGGCGACGCGCTGCGGCACGTCGGCGGCCAGCCGCATGGCCACGGCCCCGCCGAGGGAGTTGCCGACCAGGTGCGCCGGGCCGGTCACCCCGGCCGCGTCCAGGAACCGGGCCACCGCGGCGGCCAGGGCCGGGAGCGTGTGCGGGCCGTCCAGCGGCGCGGAGCCACCGTGCCCGGGCAGGTCCACCGCGAGCACCAGGTGGTCGCGGGCCAGCGCGGCGTGCAGGGCGGTGAAGTCGTCGAGGGTGCGGCCGATGCCGTGCAGCAGCACCACGGGCGGCCCGTCGCCGCTGATCCGGCACCGGGTACGCCGTCCGTCGACGGTGCGCTCGTCGGCCGGGGGCAGGGCGAGCGTCACGCCCGGCGTCCGGGCTCCGGCGCAACTTCCTCGCCGGTACGGGGAGACGGCACCGGCACGTCGGCGTCGGTCGCGACGGCGGGCGCCTCGGCGGCCGGGCCGGCGGCGGGCCGGGCCGGGGTGGCGGGCTGCGTCGCGGGCGCGGCGGCGGGCCGGGCCGGGGTGGCGGGCTGCGTCGCGGACGTCTCGGCGGGCCGGGCCGGGCGCTGGCGCATGCCCAGGGCCAGCACCTTGCCGTAGCCGGCGGGGGCGACGCGGGCGAGCAGGTCGGGCACCTTCGCCGACCAGCCGATCAGCACCCGGCCGCGGCGGCGCTGCGCGCCGCGCAGGATCACCTCGGCGGCGGTCGCCGGGTCGATGGTGAGCAGCTTCTCGAACTGCTTGCGCCCGGCCTCGTACTCCTCGAGTGAGACGCCGCTGCCGACGCGGGCGCTGGCCGCGATCCGGGTGCGGATGCCGCCCGGGTGCACCGATGTGACACCGATGCCGTCGTCGACGAGTTCGTGGCGCAGCGCCTCGGTGAAGCCGCGTACGGCGAACTTGCTCGCCGAGTACGCGGCCTGCCCGGCGGGCGCGATCAGGCCGAACAGGCTGGACACGTTCACCAGGTGGGCGCCGGGCTCGGCCTTGAGCGCGGGCAGCAGCGCGTGGGTCAGGCGTACCACCGACCGGAAGTTGATCTCGATGACCCAGAGGAACTCGTCCAGGGTGACCTGGTCGAAGCGCCCGCCCAGCGCCACCCCGGCGTTGTTGATCAGCAGCCGGATCCGGGGGTGCGCGCGGTGGATCTCGGCGGCGACCCGGTCGGTGGCGTCGGCGTCGGCCAGGTCGACCACGTGGGTCTCCACCTGCCGGTCCGGGTACGCCGCCTGCATCGCGGCGACAGTGGCGGCCAGGCCGTCGGCGTCCCGGTCGAGCAGCACCAGGTCGGCGCCGCGCCGGGCCACCCCGTGGGCCAGCGCCGCGCCGATCCCGCTTGCCGCGCCGGTGAGCACCGCCGTGCCGCCGGGGAAGACGAGGTCACGCATCGGTTCCTCCGGAGCTGGTCGTGGCGGCCGGGGCGGTGGCGGGCGCGCCGGCGCGGTCGAACCGCACGCCGTCGGTGAGCGGGCCGTGCCGCATCAGGCGTACGTCGCGGGGGTAGTTCTGGTGCAGCCGCCACGGCGCCTGCGGCCCCTGCTTGGGCAGCTGGTCGACCGCGCGCAGCACGTAGCCGGACTGCAGGTCGATGATCGGCACCAGGTCGTCGGTGTCGGGCGCGAGCGGCGTGACGATCTGCCGGCCGGTCTCGTCGAGGTGGCGCAGCAGCCGGCAGACGTACGTGGCGACGAGGTCGGCCTTGAGCGTCCAGGAGGCGTTGGTGTAGCCGATGGTCATGGCGAAGTTCGGCACGCCGGAGAGCATCATGCCCTTGTAGGCCACCGTCGAGGCGAGGTCGACCCCGGCGCCGTCCACCGTCAGGGTCATGCCGCCGAGCGCGAGCAGGTTGAGGCCGGTGGCGGTGACCACCACGTCGGCGGGCAGCTCCTCGCCGGAGGCGAGCCGGATGCCCCGCTCGGTGAACGTGTCGATGGTGTCGGTCACCACCGACGCGCGGCCGGCGCTCAGCGCGGCGAACAGGTCCCCGTCCGGCACCACACAGAGCCGCTGATCCCACGGGTTGTAGCGGGGCGAGAAGTGCCTGTCGACGTCGTACCCGGACGGGAGCCGGCCCTTCGCGGCCCGGCGCAGGAACCGCTTCACCACGCCGGGGGCGCGGCGGCTGAGCTGGAAGTTGGCCACGCCGAGCGTGACGTTCTTCCACCGGGCCACCGCATAAGCGGCCTTCGGGGGCAGCCAGCGCCGCGCGGCGTCGGCGAACGGGTCACGCGAGGGCAGCGCGATCACGTACGTGGGTGAGCGCTGGAGCATGGTGACGTGGGCGGCCCGCTCGGCCATGGCCGGGACCAGGGTGACAGCTGTGGCGCCGCTGCCGATCACCACGACCCGCTTGCCGGTGCAGTCCAGGTCCTCGGGCCAGTGCTGCGGGTGCACGAGCGTGCCGGCGTACCGCTCGACGCCGGGCAACTGCGGCGTGTAGCCCTCGTCGTAGCGGTAGTAGCCGGAGTTGGTGAACAGGAACCCGCAGGTGATGGTGACGTCCTCGCCGGTGTCGTCGCGGTGGGCGTGCACGGTCCAGCGCGCGGTGGCGCTGTCCCACTCGGCGCGTACCGCCCGGTGGTGGAAGCGGATGTGCCGCTCCACGTCGTACTCGCGGGCGGTCTGGCGCACGTACGCCCGGATGGAGTCGCCGTCGGCGATGGCCTTCGGGTCGGTCCACGGCTTGAACGAGTAGCCGAGGGTGTACATGTCGGAGTCGGAGCGGATGCCCGGGTAGCGGAACAGGTCCCAGGTGCCGCCGATGGCGCCCCGGGCCTCCAGCACCGCGTAGGTCTTGCCGGGGCACTCCCGTCCGAGGTGGACGGCGGCGCCGATGCCGGACAGGCCGGCCCCGACGATGAGGACGTCGACGTGGTCTGCGGCCATCGCTTCTCCCGTTCGCACCGGCGGTGGATCGGACACTATCCATCGCCCTCGACCGCAGTCAACACCGTGTCGAGTCGAATCGACACGGTGTCGAGCGGGTGTAGCATCAGCCGACATGACGACCGCCCGTACGCCGACCGGCACCGCGCCGACGCGCGGGCGGCGGGCCGGGCGGTCCACCGGCGACGAGCGGGAGACCGCGATCCTGGCCACGGCCGAGCGGTTGCTGACCCAGCGCCCCTTCGCCGACATCTCCATCGACGACCTGGCTCGCGGCGCGGGGATCTCCCGGCCCACGTTCTACTTCTACTTCCCGTCCAAGAACGCGGTACTGCTCACACTGCTCGACCGCGTCACCGAGGAGGCCGACGCCGCCGCCGGGGGCGTGTTCGAACGGCTCGCCGAGGATCCGCGCGCCCACTGGCGGGAGCTGATCGCCCGGTTCCACGCCACGTTCGGCGGGCACCGGGACGTGGTGCTGGCCTGCGCCCAGGTGCGCGGCACCAACGCCGAGGTGCGGCGGCTCTGGGCCGAGGTGCTGGAACGGTGGGTCCGCGCGGTGCAGGCCGCGATCGAGGCCGAACGCGCCCGCGGCGCGGCCCCGGACGGGCTGCCCGCCCGGGACCTCGCCATCGCGCTGAACTCGATGAACGAACGCGTCTGGTACGCCACGTTCGCCGGGGACGGCCCGGCGGTGGCCGAGCGCGACGTGGTCGACGTGCTGCTCGACGTGTGGCTGACCGCGATCTACCGGACCACCACGCCGCCGGTCACGCCGCCCGGCGGAACTCCATGACCCAGTTGGTCTCCCAGGTGCGCTCGCCGTCGGTGGAGAACGCCTGTTCCCACCGGCAGGAGACCGGGGTGACCGCCGACCAGAGGAACCGGCAGCGCACCGGCCGCCCCTCGTCGGTGTCGTCGGCGTAGAACTCACCGACGCCGTCGGTGAACCGGCCCACCACCGGTGGCTGCTCCAGCACGCCCCGCGCGCTGTGCATCCAGTAGATCGACCACAGCCCGGTCGCCGGGTTCAGGACGCGCACCGAGGAGCCGGAGAAACCCCGGCTCGGGCAGCGCATCTCGTCGAAGCTGCCCGCGCCGTCGAAGAACGAGCGCGCCTCGCTGACGCCGGCGAACTCGTCCCAGTCGTCGCCGCCGACGTGGCGCTGCCGCAGGCGCCGGTTGGTCACGTCCCAGGTGCCGACGAGGAAGTCGAAGTCGCCCATCAGAACCCCACCGGTCCCTCGGCCCGGGTGTCGGCCAGGTAGCCGGCCAGGTCCGGCCGGTCCGGCGCGAGCACGTGCCGGATCCAGGCGGTGCGTTCGTGTTCCAGCACGCCCAGTTCCCAGACGCAGCCGACGCCGGGGCGGGTCAGGTCGACGAAGTGCGCGGGGTCGTCGTCCGGGCAGTCCAGCGCGGGCTGCCCGGCGATCGCGATGCGGCACTCGACCACGTTGTCGAAGAACCAGCTGTACGCCAGCAGGTATGCCCCGGTGTCCGCGCCCCGGTGCAGCACCACCCAGCTGGCCGGCGGGGTGGAGCCGTCCGGGCCGGGCAGCAGCTTCGGAAGGTACGCGTACGCGGCGTCGACCACGCGCGGTTCGAGGCGACGGTCCGGCTGGTCCATGTGGTAGCGCTTGACGTGCCGGCCGCCGACCTCGACGGTCCCCGGAACGGTCAGCTCCTTGTCGTGAAAAGCCATGCGGGCACGGTAGGACCGCTCCCCTGACAGTTAGTGTCAGTGGAATGCGGGCCAGTCGACTCCTGTCCATCCTGCTGCTCCTCCAGGCGCACGGCCGGCTCACCGCCGCCGACCTGGCCGCCCGCCTCCAGGTGTCGGCGCGCACCGTCTACCGGGACGTGGAGGCGCTGCACGCCGCCGGCATCCCGCTGTACGGCGAGGCCGGACACGACGGCGGCTACCGGCTCGTGGAGGGCTGGCGGACCCGGCTGACCGGGCTGACCGCCGAGGAGGCCGACCGGCTGCTCTTCGCCGGGCTCCCCGGACCGGCCGCCGAGCTGGGCTACCAGTCGGTCGTCACCGCCGTACAGCTCAAGTTGCGGGCCGCGCTGCCCGCGCCGCTGGCCGACCGGGCGGCCCGGCTGGAGCAGCGGTTCCACCTGGACACACCGGGCTGGTACTCCGACGGCGACCCGTCGCCGCACCTGGCCGAGGCCGCCGAGGCGGTGTGGCGGCAGCACCGGGTCCGGGTGCGCTACCGGGGCTGGCGGGGCGAGACGACCCGGGTCCTCGAACCGTACGGGCTGGTGCTCAAGGGCGGGCGCTGGTATCTGGTCGCCGCCCGGCCGGACCGCGCCGACCCGGCCACCTACCGGGTCAACCAGATCCTCGACCTGACCCCGCTGGACGAGCCGTTCGAGCGGCCGGAGTTCGACCTGCCGGCCTGGTGGCGCGCGCACGTGGTGGAGTTCCGGGCCGGTCTGCACCGCGACGAGGCGCGCATCCGGCTGTCGCCGCGCGGGTTCGCCCGGCTGCGCGAGGTCGGCAGCGACGTGGTGGTGGCCGCCGCGGAGGCGAGCGCCGGCCCGCCCGACAGCGCCGGATGGGTGCACGCGGTCGTCCCGATCGAGTCGCTCACCCACGCCCACGGCGACCTGCTCCGGCTCGGCGCCGAGGTGGAGGTCCTCTCCCCCGCCCCGCTGCGCGCCCGCCTGTCCGAAACCGCCGCCGCCCTGGCCGCCCTCTACTCCCCGCCGTCCCCGCCCGCCCCGCTGCCCGCCCCGCCTCTCCCCGGTTGATCAAGGAGTTTGTGTCCTTCGGGGAGATCGACTCGGACACGAACTCCTTGATCAACCAGGCAGGGTTCGGTGTGCGTCGGCCACCGTCGCGAGGGCTCGGTCGATGTCGGAGGGTGGGGTCGCCGCGTACCCGAGGACCAGGCCGGGTGGCTGCGGGCGCTGGCCGTGCCAGGACAGCGGGTGGACCTTGACGCCGCGGCGCAGCGCCGCCGCCGCCAACGCCCGGTCGTCGACGTCGCCGGGCAGCGTGACCATCAGGTGCAGCCCGGCCGCCGCGCCGTGCACCACAGCCCCCGGCAGGTACGCGCGGACCGCCCGGATCATCGCGTCCCGTCGGCGTACGTGCCGGTGGCGCAGCAGCCGCAGGTGCCGTTCCAGCGCGCCGGACTCCATCAGCTCGGCCAGCACGAGCTGCGGCAACGCCGCGTTGCCGAGGTCGGCCGCCCGCTTCGCGGCCACCACGCCGGCGTGCAGCGCGGGCGGCACCAGCATCCAGCCGATCCGCAGCGCCGGCGCGAGCAGCTTGGAGATGCTGCCGACGTAGCAGACCCGGTCCGGCGCCATGGCACGCAGCGCCGGCACCGGCGGACGGTCGTAGCGGTGCTCGGCGTCGTAGTCGTCCTCCACCACCAGGCCACCGTCGTGTGCCCACCGCAGCAGCCGCCGGCGCCGGTCGCCGTCGAGCACCACACCGGTCGGGAACTGGTGCGCCGGGGTGAGCAGCACGGCCGGCGCGCCGGAGCGCTCCAGCTCGTCGACGCACAGTCCCCGGTCGTCCACCGGCACCGGCGGTGTCGCCAGCCCGGAGTAGGCCAGGTGCTGCCGTACGCCGAGGGAGCCGGGATCCTCCACCGCCACGGTGTGCGTACCCCGGTCGTGCAGCACGCGCGCGAGCAGGCCGAGCGCCTGGGACACCCCGGCCACGATCACCACCTCCGCCGGGTCCGCGCGGACGCCCCGGCTGCGGGCCAGCCAGTTCGCGACCGCCAGTCGCAGCGCGGGCGTCCCGATCGGGTCGCCGTAGCCGAACGCGGCGGGCGTCATCCGGTGCAGCACGGCCCGCTCGGCCCGCAACCAGGCCGCGCGGGGAAAGACCGCCAGATCGGGTACGCCGGGAGTCAGGTCCACCTGCGCGGGTACGGCGCGCAACGCGTCGAAGGCGTCGAAGCCGGGCCGGGTGGCGAACACCTCCGGTGCTCTCCTCGGCTCGGACGGCCGGGTGACCACGGCGGCCGGCGTGGCGACCACCACCGTCCCGGCCCGGCCGCGCCCGGCCACCTGCCCGTCCTCGGCCAGCCGCTGGTACGCCTCGGTCACCACGCCCCGCGAGACGCCCAGCTCGGCGGCGAGCACCCGGCTCGCCGGCAGGCGGGTGCCCACCGGCGCCCGGCCGTCGGCGATCGCGGACCGCAGCCGGGCGGCCAGCCAGTCCGCGCGGCCACCGGGCGGCGCCTCGCCGACGTCGAGCTGGAGGAAATCCGCGCCGGCCGCTTTGGACTCCTCGACGACGATGACTTTGGCCCTGTCCATCGGACCATTATGGTCACAGGCTGGACCGCATGACAGTCGCGTTCCTGCTGACCTCGCTCGTCGTCGCGATCACTCCGGGCACCGGGATGATGCACACGCTCGCCACCGCCGTGACCGCCGGACGCCGGGCCGGCCTGGCCGCTGCCGCCGGGGGCACGCTCAGCCTCGTCCCGCACGTGATCGCCGCGGTGACCGGCCTGGCCGCCCTGCTGCGCGCCGGCACCCCGGCGTTCCGCGTGGTGACCTGGCTGGGTGTGGCGTACCTGCTCTGGATGGCCTGGTCGGCGCTGCGCGACCGGGGCGCGTTCGCCCTCGACGGTGACCGGCCCCCGCGTCCGGCGGCGGCCGTGTTCCGGGACGGGGTGCTGCTGAACCTGCTGAACCCCAAGGTGACGGTGTTCTTCGTGGCGTTCCTGCCGCAGTTCGTACCCCCGGACACGCCCGCCGCCCCGGTGCGCATGCTCGCCTGCGGCCTGGTGTTCATGGGCGTCACGCTGCTGGTGTTCGCCGGGTACGCGCTCCTGGCCGGCGCGTTGCGCCGCCGGGTGCTGTCCCGGCCCCGGCTGACCGGGCTGCTGCGGCACGCCTTCGCCGGCAGCTTCCTCGTCCTGGGCCTCGGCCTCGCGTTCACCGCCTGACCCGTCCTCACCACCTGCAAGGAGTCCTCCCGTGCGTTTCCGTCACTCCCCCGAGACCTGGTCGGCCTTCCCCGAACTGACCTGCGGTGTCCTGGATGCCACGGGCGTCACGCCCGACGTCGACGTGACGCCACGGCTGGCCGGGTATCTGGGCACCGCCCGGGACCGGCTCGCCGCCGGGCCGGAGGGTGGCTTCCCGGAGATCCAGGCGTGGCGTCGCGCGTTCACCCGGATGGGCTGCCCGCCGACCCGCTACCGCTGCGCGGCCGAGTCGCTGCTGCGCCGGTTGCGGCGGGACGGGGATCTGCCCCGGCTGCATCCGCTCGTGGACCTCGGCAACGCGCTGTCCACCCGGTACGCGGTGCCGGTCGCGGTGCTCGACCTGGCCCGCATCGACGGCGACCTGACCGTGCGCCCGGCCGACGGCACGGAGCACTACCTGGGGCTCGGCGGCGAGAGCGAGCGCCCCGCACCCGGCGAGGTGATCTTCGCCGACCAGGGTGGACACGCGCACGCCCGGCGCTGGTGCCACCGGCAGAGCGGCGCGTCGGCGGTACGAGCCGGCACCACCGAGGTGCTGGTGGTGGTCGAGGCGATGCACGAGGGCGCGGCGCCGACCGTACGCCGGATGCTGGACGACCTGGCGGCGGCGCTGGACGAACTGTGGCGCGTGCCGTCACGGACGGCGCTGCTCACCGCGGAGGCGCCGGAGTTCGCCGTGCCGGTCCGGACGGGCTGACCCGCCGACGTGATGCGCCGACCGCCTCGTGGTCAGGCGTCTGGGTCGGTGCGGTCGCGCGCCATCAGCTCGTCGAACTCGGCCGGGGTGATCTCGCCCGTGCGCAGCCGGCGAGCGTTGGCGGCGAACCGGGCAATCGCCGCGCCGCGCGGGTCCGGCTCGGTGAGCAGACCGCCGTCGGCGGTCAGAGCACTCGCGGCACCCGCCACGTCGTGTGGATCGGCCAGGTCGACCGGCTCGCCGTGCAGCTCCCGCAGCGCGTCGGCGAGTCGCGCGTCGGCGGCGTCGCCGGTGCCCCACCAGCGCCGGGCCAGGTCGACGGTGCGGCCGAGCGAATCCTCCCCCACCCGTTCGGCGCCTATCTCGGCACGCATCATGCGCAGGAAGCGGAATGTCACGGCATCGGAGTCATCGGCGATCACGCCCGTACCCTAGCGAGCGGGCCCGACGAAACCGCCGGGCGAGCCTGGGTCGTCCGGCCGGTTGAGGTCGCCACCCACGGGTAGTGCGCGGACATGCCCGAACGATACGAGGACTACGACCGCGTCGCGGTCGTCACCGGCGCGGACTCCGGCATCGGCAAGGCGTGCGCGGTGGCGCTCGCCGACGCCGGTTACGACATCGGCATCACCTGGCACGGCGACGCGGCGGGCGCCGAACGCACCGCCACCGAGGTACGCGCCACCGGCCGCCGCTGCGAGACCGCCGAGCTGGACCTGACCCGGCTCCCCGAGGCGGCGGCGGTGGTCGACGAGCTGGCCGACCGGCTCGGCGGTCTGGGCGTGCTCGTCAACAACGCCGGCACCGGCCTGTCCGAGCCGTTCGTGGACGTGAGCTGGGAGACGTGGCGGGAGGTGCTGGCGGTCGACCTGGACGGCCCGTTCCTGTGCTCGCAGCGGGCCGCCCGGCGGATGCGCGCGGCCGGGCGGGGCGGCCGGATCATCAACATCACCAGCGTGCACGAGCACGCGCCCCGGGTCGGCTCGTCGGCGTACTGCGCCGCGAAGGGCGGGCTCGGCCTGCTCACGAAGGTGATGGCGCAGGAACTGGCGGCCGACTGGATCACCGTCAACGCGGTGGCCCCGGGTGAGATCGCCACGCCCATGACCGGGCAGGAGGACGTCGACCCGTTCACGCAGGAGCGTCCCGGCGTGCCGGTGGGACGGCCCGGTGACGCCCGGGAGGTGGCGGCGGTGGTGGCGATGCTCGCCTCGCCGGCTGCGGCGTACGTGACGGGGGCGTCGTGGGCGGTGGACGGAGGGATGCTGTTGATGGGTCCGCAGGCCTCGGCGCTGCCTTCGGATTCGTGGCGTTCCGTCTAGGCGGTCGGCCGCCCGGCGCGCGGGCAGCGGGCGGCCCGGCCCGTCACTACGGTTCGGAGGATGCACAGTTCTCATCCGCTGGTGGCCGGCATCGTGCACGAGGCGCCCGGCTCGACCGTACGACTGCGCCCAGTGGCCGAGGACGATCTGGCGATGCTACGCCGTTTCGCTGTCGAACCCGGGCTGATCGGGCTCGACTGGGCCGGCTTCCGGGACGCCGCCGCGCCGGCCCGCCGCTTCGCCGAGGACGGCTATCTCGGCGAGCAGGTGGGCGGCCTGATCGTCCAGGTCGAGCCCTCCGACGTCGCCGCCGGATTCCTCAGCTATCGCCAGGGCCAGTACGGCGGGCGGGCACCGTACTGGGAGATCGGCATCGTGCTGCTGCCCGAGTGGCGCGGCCGGGGTCTCGGCTGGCGGGCCCAGGCGCTGCTCTGCGACTACCTGTTCAGCCACACCCCGGCGCAGCGCATCCAGGCCGGCACCCATGCCGAGAACGTTGCCGAGCAGCGATCGCTGGAGAAGGCCGGCTTCCAACTGGAGGGGGTATTGCGGGCCTGTGAGTTCCGGGCCGGCGCCTGGCGTGACGGCTGGCTCTACAGCCGGCTGCGCGACGACCCGTCACCGCTGTGACCGCTCGACGTCCCCTGGTCAAGGTCGAGCCGTTGCAAGGATGCCCTCGGCCCGTCGTGGGTCAGGGGGGTTCGTTGCCGACGGGCTCGGCTCCGCTGACCGCATCGAGTGGTGTTTGCTTCTCGGGGTAGTGGCAGGCGGTGAGCTGCCCGCCGCTGTCGCGGGTGACGAGTGCGGGTTCTTCGGTGGCGCAGTGGTCGGTGGCTTTCCAGCAGCGGGTGCGGAAGCGGCAGCCTGATGGTGGGTTGAGTGGGGTGGGGACGTCGCCGGTGAGGCGGATGCGTCCGGCGGGGCCGAGGGCGGTGACGTCGGGGATGGCGGACAGCAGTGCTCGGGTGTAGGGGTGCTGAGGGCGGGTGTAGATGGTGTCGCGGTCGCCGATCTCGACGATCTTGCCGAGGTACATGACGGCGACGCGGTGGCAGAAGTGCCGGACGACGGCGAGGTCGTGGGCGATGAACACGAACGCCAGGTCCAGATCTTTTTGCAGGTCGCGTAGCAGGTTGATGACCTGCGCCTGGATGGACACGTCCAGCGCGGAGACGGGTTCGTCGGCCACGATCAGTTTCGGTTTCAATGCCAGGGCGCGGGCGATGCCGATGCGCTGGCGTTGCCCGCCGGAGAACTCGTGCGGGTACCTGTTGTAGTGCTCCGGGTTCAGGCCGACCAGTTCCAGCAGTTCCTGGACGCGGTGTTTGACGCCGCCGGGCGGGGTGATCCCGTTGACCTGCAACGGCATCGCCACGATCCGCCCGACCGTGTGCCGCGGGTTCAACGACGCGTACGGGTCCTGGAAGA
>NZ_FMCQ01000018.1:0-2500 GCF_900091605.1 Micromonospora tulbaghiae | reverse complement strand
GTAAGCCTAAATACTTCCTGGTGACCGATAGCGGACAAGTACCGTGAGGGAATGGTGAAAAGTACCCCGGGAGGGGAGTGAAATAGTACCTGAAACCGTTCGCCTACAATCCGTCGGAGCCTTGCGGGGTGACGGCGTGCCTTTTGAAGAATGAGCCTGCGAGTTAGTGGCATGTGGCGAGGTTAACCCGTGTGGGGGAGCCGTAGCGAAAGCGAGTCTGAATAGGGCGTTTTCAGTCGCATGCTCTAGACCCGAAGCGGAGTGATCTAGCCATGGGCAGGCTGAAGCGCGGGTAAGACCGCGTGGAGGGCCGAACCCACCAACGTTGAAAAGTTGGGGGATGACCTGTGGTTAGGGGTGAAAGGCCAATCAAACTCCGTGATAGCTGGTTCTCCCCGAAATGCATTTAGGTGCAGCGTCGCGTGTTTCTTGCCGGAGGTAGAGCACTGGATGGTCTAGGGGGCCCACAAGCTTACCGAAATCAGCCAAACTCCGAATGCCGGTAAGTGAGAGCGCGGCAGTGAGACTGCGGGGGATAAGCTTCGTAGTCGAGAGGGAAACAGCCCAGATCACCAGCTAAGGCCCCTAAGCGTGTGCTAAGTGGAAAAGGATGTGGGGTCGCATAGACAACCAGGAGGTTGGCTTAGAAGCAGCCACCCTTTAAAGAGTGCGTAATAGCTCACTGGTCAAGTGGTTCCGCGCCGACAATGTAGCGGGGCTCAAGCACACCGCCGAAGCTGTGGCATTCACATAATAACTTCGTATCTCCTTGATGGGATATGCAGGTGTGTGGATGGGTAGGGGAGCGTCGTGCCGGGGGTGAAGCAGCGGGGTGACCCAGTTGTGGACGCGGCACGAGTGAGAATGCAGGCATGAGTAGCGAAAGAAGGGTGAGAAACCCTTCCGCCGGATGACCAAGGGTTCCAGGGCCAGGCTAATCCGCCCTGGGTGAGTCGGGACCTAAGGCGAGGCCGAGAGGCGTAGTCGATGGACAACGGGTTGATATTCCCGTACCCGCGAAAGAGCGACCCTGACGAACCTCGTTGTGCTAACCACCCGAACTGCCGGCGGTCTTCGGACCAATGGTGGGGAGCGTGGGAACCTGGCGGGTAGTAGTCAAGCGATGGGGTGACGCAGGAAGGTAGCTGAGCCCGGCCGGTGGTTGTGCCGGGGTAAGCGTGTAGGCCGTGTCGTAGGCAAATCCGCGACGCATATAGGCTGAGACGTGATGCCGAGCCGATTCAGGTGAAGTCAGTGATCCTATGCTGCCGAGAAAAGCCTCTAGCGAGTTCTTAGCGGCCCGTACCCCAAACCGACACAGGTGGTCAGGTAGAGAATACCGAGGCGATCGGGCGAACTGTGGTTAAGGAACTCGGCAAATTGCCCCCGTAACTTAGGGAGAAGGGGGGCCGGAGACGTGAAGCCCCGCGCGGGTGGAGCGTTGTATGGCCGCAGAGAGCAGGGGGAAGCGACTGTTTACTAAAAACACAGGTCCATGCGAAGAAGTAATTCGATGTATATGGACTGACGCCTGCCCGGTGCTGGAACGTTAAGGGGACCTGTTAGCTCTTCGGGGCGAAGCGGAGAACTTAAGCGCCAGTAAACGGCGGTGGTAACTATAACCATCCTAAGGTAGCGAAATTCCTTGTCGGGTAAGTTCCGACCTGCACGAATGGCGTAACGACTTCCCCACTGTCTCAACCACAGGCCCGGCGAAATTGCATTACGAGTAAAGATGCTCGTTACGCGCGGCAGGACGGAAAGACCCCGGGACCTTTACTATAGCTTGACATTGGTATCTGAATTAGCTTGTGTAGGATAGGTGGGAGCCGGTGAAGTCCATACGCCAGTATGGGTGGAGGCAATCTTGAAATACCACTCTGGTTGATTTGGGTATCTAACTTCGGACCGTTATCCGGTTCAGGGACAGTGTCTGGTGGGTAGTTTAACTGGGGCGGTTGCCTCCTAAAGGGTAACGGAGGCGCCCAAAGGTTCCCTCAGCCTGGTTGGCAATCAGGTGTTGAGTGCAAGTGCACAAGGGAGCTTGACTGTGAGACTGACAGGTCGAGCAGGGACGAAAGTCGGGACTAGTGATCCGGCACTGGCATGTGGAAGCGGTGTCGCTCAACGGATAAAAGGTACCCCGGGGATAACAGGCTGATCTTCCCCAAGAGTCCATATCGACGGGATGGTTTGGCACCTCGATGTCGGCTCGTCGCATCCTGGGGCTGTAGCAGGTCCCAAGGGTTGGGCTGTTCGCCCATTAAAGCGGTACGCGAGCTGGGTTTAGAACGTCGTGAGACAGTTCGGTCCCTATCCGCCGTGCGCGTAGGATACTTGAGAAGGGCTGTCCCTAGTACGAGAGGACCGGGACGGACGAACCTCTGGTGTGCCAGTTGTCCCGCCAGGGGCACGGCTGGTTAGCTACGTTCGGAAGGGATAACCGCTGAAAGCATCTAAGCGGGAAGCTCGCTTCAAGATGAGGTATCCCACCCACATT
>NZ_FMCQ01000009.1 GCF_900091605.1 Micromonospora tulbaghiae | reverse complement strand
CAGGGCACCCAGTCCCACATCGACCTGAACGACGAGCAGACCGCCAACGTGAAGGCGATCATCGCGGCGACGAAGAAGGCCGGCATGGACGAGCGTGCCGCGGTCGTGTCGATCGCCACGGCGTTGCAGGAGTCGAAGCTGGAGAACCTCGGTCACCTCGGTGACCGTAACGATCATGACTCGCAGGGCCTGTTCCAGCAGCGTCCGTCCAGCGGGTGGGGCACGGTGGAGCAGATCACCGACCCCGAGTACTCGACCACGGCGTTTCTGAAGGGTCTGAAGCAGGTCGACGGCTGGCAGGACATGCCGCTGACCAAGGCCGCCCAGACCGTCCAGGTCTCCGCCTACCCGGACCACTACGCCCAGTGGGAGCAGCAGGCCGCCGACCTCGTAGCCGAACACTGGAACAAGTAAGCGAGACAGTGAAAAGGCCGGCACCCCGAACCCGGGGTGCCGGCCTTCACTCGCTTGCGGGGTGCGGGGCGACCTGACCCTGGCGCTGCCGGGCGGCGCAGAGTTCGGCCAGCTTCGCGTACGCGGGCGCGCCGATCAGCGCGGTCAGCTCCGGGCCGTACGAGACGTACATCGGCTCGGCGCCGACGTGCGCGTCGGTGGAGGAGGTGCACCACCAGTCGAGGTCGTGCCCGCCGGCGCCCCAGCCGCGCCTGTCGAACTCGGCGAGCGTGGAGATCAGCACCTTCGTGTTGTCCGGCCGCTTGTGCCACTCCTGGTCGCGGCGTACCGGCAACTGCCAGCAGACGTCCGGCTTGTACTCCAGGGGGTGCACCCCGTCGCGCAGCGCCTGGGCGTGCAGCGCGCAGCCACCACCGCCGGCGAAGTCGGCGTCGTTGAGGAACACGCAGGGGGCGTCCACGTCGCGGGTGGCCGTACGCCGGGCCGGGGTCTTGCCGTCGACAGTGTCGTTCTCGGTCCAGTTCTTGAACCCGCGCCGGAAGTGCTGCCACGTCTGCGGCGTCAGCCGCTTCACCGCGGCACGGACCCGCTTCTCGTCGTCGGAGTCGGTGAAGAACGCGCCGTGCGAGCAGCACCCGTCGGCGGCGCGTCCGGCGACGATGCCGTGGCAGCCCTGGCCGAAGATGCACGTCCAGCGGGACAGCAGCCAGGTCAGGTCGGCGCGGACGACGTGCTTCGGGTCGGCCGGGTCGACGAACTCGATCCACTCCCGGGGAAAGTCCAGCCCGACCTCGCGGCTGCGCGGGTCCTCGGGGTCGTCCACCAGCACGTGAAGCTCGATCTGCCCTGTCACTCGGACCAGCGTACGCGCGGTGACCCCGCCCGGCCGCCGAGCCGACGAAACGTGTTGGCCCTAGGGTCTTTCCCATGCGACTGGGTGTCCTCGACGTCGGTTCCAACACGGTGCACCTGCTGGTGGTCGACGCCCACCACGGCGCGCATCCGTGGCCGGCGCACTCGGAGAAGGTGGTGCTGCGGCTGGCCGAGCAGATCGGGCCGGACGGCGCGCTCACGGTCGGGGGCGCGGACGGCCTGGTCAAGGCGGTCGGCATGGCTCGGGCGGCGGCGGACGGGCTGGGCGCCGAGGATCTGCTGGCGTTCGCCACGAGCGCGGTCCGCGACGCCACGAACGCCGCCGACGTGCTGGCCCGCGTCCGCGACGAGACGGGCGTACGCCTGGAGGTGCTCTCCGGCGCGGACGAGGCGCGGATGACGTTCCTGGCGGTGCGGCGGTGGTTCGGCTGGTCGGCGGGCCGTCTGCTGGCGATGGACATCGGCGGCGGCTCGCTGGAGCTGGCCGCGGGGATCGACGAGCACCCGGACGTGGCGATCTCGCTGCCGCTCGGCGCGGGGCGGCTCAGCCGGGAGCGGCTCGCCGTGGATCCGGCCGGCACGGCGCCGCCGTCGGCCGGGGCCGTGGAGGAACTGCGGGCGTACGTGGACGCGCAGCTCGACCCGGTGGTGGAGCAGTTGACGGCGGTGGGCTGGGAGCGTCCGGTCGCCACCTCGAAGACGTTCCGCATGCTGGCCCGGCTGGCCGGCGCCGCGCCCTCCGGTGCGGGGCTGTGGGCGCGGCGCAGCCTGACCCGTACCGGGCTGCGGCAGGTGCTCGGGTTCATCAGGCACATCCCGCCAGCCCAGTTGCCCGAGCTGGAGGGGGTCAGCGCGCAGCGGGCGCACCAGCTCCTCGCGGGCGCGGTGGTGGCCGAGGCGGTGATGCGCCGCCTCGACGTGGACTGCGTGGACATCTGCCCGTGGGCGCTGCGGGAGGGCGTCATCCTGCGCCGGCTGGATCAGCTCGCGCCGATGTGACCGTACGAGCGCTCTGGGTTGCTTTGCGGTTGCTCGTCCCGATGCTTGCTGGCGCTTGGGGCTACCCTCGAAGGCGTGACCTACCGCGTTCCGGTGCTCCTGTCCACGTCCTCGGTCTTCCCCGAACGGACCGCGGCGGCGTTCCAGCTCGCCGCCGAACTCGGCTACGACGGCATCGAGGTGATGGTCTGGACCGACCCGGTCAGCCAGGACGCGGGCGCGCTGCGCGGCCTCGCCGAGCACTACGGCGTCCCGGTGCTGTCGGTGCACGCCCCCTGCCTGCTCGTCACCCAGCGGGTGTGGAGCCCCGACCCGTGGGAGCGGCTGCGTAGGGCCGCCGAGCTGGCCGAGACGCTGGAGGCGCCGACCGTCGTGGTGCACCCACCGTTCACCTGGCAGCGTGACTACGCGCGCACCTTCGCCGACGGGCTCGACACCATCGCCGGGCAGTTCGGCGGCCTGCACTTCGGGGTGGAGAACATGTACCCGGTGCGGATGGCCGGGCGGCAGTTCGTCCCGTACGCACCGGGCTGGGATCCGACCGAGATCGGGTATGCCTCGTACACGCTGGACCTGTCGCACTGCGCGGCCTCGCACACCGACGCGATGGCGATGGCCGACCGGATGGGTTCCGGGCTGGCGCACGTGCACCTGGGTGACGGCACCGGCGAGGGCCGCGACGAGCACCTGGTGCCCGGTCGCGGTGGTCAGCCCTGCGCGGAGATGCTCCGCTCGCTGGCCGGGCGAGGCTTCACCGGCTCGGTCGCGGTCGAGGTGACCACCCGGGGCGCGAAGAGCCGCGCGGTCCGCGAGGCGGACCTGCGGGAGTCGCTGGAGTTCGCCCGGGCCAACCTGACCGCGCCTTCCCCGGTCGACGTCTGACCGGGGTCAGCTCACCGGGGACAGCGGCTGCGCCGGGACGGCCTGCTCGCCGACCGCTGCGCGCTTGCGCGCCCGATGCGCCGCCACGTGCGAGCGGGTGGCGCAACGCTCGGAGCAGAACCGCCGGCAGCAGTTGGACGAGGTGTCCAGGTAGACGTTGCCGCAGCGGTCGTCGGCGCAGACGCCGAAGCGGGCGCTGCCGTACTCGCAGAGCCACACCGACAGGCCCCAGACCGCGCCGGCCAGGTATTCCGAGGAGACCGAGGCGCCGCGGCTGGTCACGTGCATGTGCCAGTCCGAGGAGTCGTGGCCGGAGATGCGTGGCTGCACCGGGAACGCCTCGAGCAGCGCGTTCAGCTCCGCCACCGCCTCGTTGTCCCGGCCCGAGGTGCCGTACTCGAAGACGTCCCGGAGGCGCTTCTGCGCCCGCCGGAAGATCGCCAGGTCCCGTTCCGCGACCTCGTCGCGCATCCAGCCCTGCTCGTCCGAGAAGACGGCCCGCAGGCCGTCCAGGTCGTCCAGCCGGGCGTTGACGAGCTCGACCCCGGTCCGGGCGTACGCGTCGAAGTTCACGACACCAACGGTAGACGACTCAGAGCACACGCGGTGCGTCGATGTAGTGGGGCAGGAACCGCGCGTAACCGTCAGTGATGAGGCTCTCGCTCTCGCGTACGCCGGCGCCGGCCGACTCGCCGTCCACGATCCAGCTGCCGAGCACCGTCCGGTTGCCCTCGAACTCGGGCAACGCGCGGAACTCCTGGAAGCAGAAGCCCTCGTCGCCGTAGATCCCCGGGTTGGTGATCTCCGTGTCGCCGGTCACGATGCGTACCGAGCCGCCCTCCCGGCCGAGCAGCGGCTTGGCCACGTACTCGGTCATGCCACGCGGCGAGTCCAGGTACGCGGGGAGCAGGTAGTCGTGCCCCGGGTACATCTCCCAGAGCACCGCCAGCAGCGCCTTGTTCGACAGCAGCAGCTTCCAGGCCGGCTCGACCCAGGTGGTGGGCGTGCCCGGGTCCAGCGCCGGCCGCCCGTACGGCTCGGCCAGCATCCACTCCCACGGGTAAAGCTTGAAGCAGGTGGTGATCGGCCGGTCGTCGGCGTCGACGAAGCGCCGTCCGTCCCAGCCGACCCGCTGGATCGGCATGAGCGTCACGTCCAGCCCGGCCTGGCGGGCCGTCTCGGCCAGATAACCGGCGGTGATCTGGTCCTCGCCCGACTCCTCCTCGTCGGACCAGAGCACGTGCGCCCGGGGCTCGTGCAGCCCGGCGCCGATCTTGGCCCAGGCGCCGACCAGCCGTTCGTGCAGGCTGTTCCACTGGTCGGCGTCCGGCCGCGTGTGCTCCAGCCAGTACCACTGCACGATGCTCGCCTCGACGAGCGCGGTCGGGGTGTCGGCGTTGTACTCCAGCATCTTCGGCGGCCCGCTGCCGTCGTACCAGAGGTCGAACCGGCCGTAGAGCGTCGGCGGGGACTCGCGCAGCGAGCGGGCGACCGCCTCGGCGGCCCACTCGGGGATGCCGAACTCGGCGTACCGGCGGCGGGCCACCACGTGCTCGGCGGCGGCCACCGACATCCGGTGCAGCTCCTCCGTGGCCTCCTCCAGCCGGAGCACCTCCTCCAGCGTGAACGAGTACGCCGCCGTCTCGTCCCAGTACGACATGATCTCGCCGTCGGGCAGCTCGGTGTCGACGTACACCAGGCCCTGGGCCCGGATGGTCTCGTCCCAGCCGGGGCGCGGCGTGCTCGCCTCGCGGCGCACGTCAGCCGCCGCAGGAGGCGAGGTGGGTGCCGAAGCCGCCGCGCTCGGGCAGCGCGGCGGTCGGGGCGGGCTCGCCGCGCGCGGCGGTGGCCGGCGCGGGGACACGCAGGGCGACCGCGACGGTGTCGCCGCCCCCGCCGGCCGGCCCGAGCGCGCAGTCGTCATCGTCGTCGTCGTAACCGTTGTTGCAGCCGGAGAGCGCGAGGGCCAGCGCGGTCAGCGCGCCGAGCTGCACGGAGGCCGAGCGGAGCCGGCGCCGGGGGTGTCGTCGATCCACGTGAACGTTGTAGCCGATCCCCGCCAGCCGTGGGTGCCCGGCCCGGGCCGCGGGGCGGGAGGGAGTGGGCCTCGGACGCACCCGGCGGGGGCCCGGTGGTGAGCGTTACGCTCGGCTCATGCTCCGTTCCGTCATCCTCGCCGCCTCCCGGTCTTCCCAGGTGGAGCGGCTCGTCGCGACGGCCCCGTTCACCCGGGACGTCGTCCGCCGGTTCGTCGCCGGCGCCGCCACCGACGACGCGCTGCGCGCCACCCGCGAGCTGGTCGCCGACGGCCAAGCGGTCACCCTCGACTACCTGGGCGAGGACACCACCACCCCGGAGCAGGCGAACGCCACCCGGGACGAGTACCTCACGCTGCTGAGCGGCCTCGCCGCCGCCGGGCTCACCCCGGCCGCCGAGGTCAGCGTGAAGCTGTCCGCGCTGGGCCAGATGTTCGACGAGCAGCTCGCGTACGACAACGCGCGGGCGATCTGCGCGGCGGCCGACGCGGCGGGCACCACTGTCACGCTGGACATGGAGGACCACACCACCACCGACTCGACGCTGGACATCCTGGCGAAGCTGCGCAAGGACCACCCGGGTACGGGCGCGGTGCTCCAGGCGTACCTGCGGCGGACCGAGTCGGACTGCCGGGAGCTGGCCTCGGCCGGGTCGC
The DNA here is from genome assembly GCF_900091605.1 of Micromonospora tulbaghiae. Classification (GTDB taxonomy): domain Bacteria; phylum Actinomycetota; class Actinomycetes; order Mycobacteriales; family Micromonosporaceae; genus Micromonospora; species Micromonospora tulbaghiae. The sequence continues at coordinate 342,482 of NZ_FMCQ01000009.1, read as the reverse complement.
GGGTGCGGCTGTGCAAGGGCGCGTACAAGGAGCCGGAGTCGGTGGCGTACCAGTCCGCCCGCGAGGTGGACAAGTCGTACGTGCGCTGCATGAACGTGCTGATGTCCGGCGACGGCTACCCGATGCTCGCCACGCACGACCCGCGGCTGATCGCGATCGGCGAGGACCGGGCGCGCTGGTTCGACCGCGACCCGGGGCGGTTCGAGTTCCAGATGCTCTACGGCATCCGCCCGGAGGAGCAGCAACGTCTGGTCGGCGAGGGCTACACGGTGCGGACCTACGTGCCCTACGGCGACCAGTGGTACGGCTATCTGATGCGCCGGCTCGCGGAGCGCCCGGCCAACCTGGCGTTCTTCGGCCGCGCGGTGCTGTCGAAGAAGTGAGTCAGTCGTTCGACCAGGCCCGGGTGCACAGCACGAGGCGGTAGCCGTCCGGGTCGGCGAACGTGACACCCCACCTGTCCCAGTACGGGCCGGCGGAGACCCTGGTCCCGCCGGCTCGTTCCATTCTCGGGACCAGTTCGTGGTCGGCCGGGCCGTCGAGGTAGAGCACGAACAGGTCCTCCCCGGTGGGACGCGGCTCGACCGTGAGCGTCGAGCCGCCGACCAGTTCCAGGTGCCAGCCGGCCCCGGGCAGGCCGAGCATCACCAGGTCGTGCTCGTCCGCGTGACCGCCCTCGCTCCGGTAGAGCACGTCCAGGCCCAGCCCTTGCGTCCAGAAGCGTTCGGCGGCGGCGAGGTCGCGGCTCGGGCGGGCGAGGCGTACGTGGGTGTCGGCGGTGATCGGCATGCCGGGATCGTGCGCTCTCGCCTCGGGTTGAGGTCAAGCTTGACGAGTTTGGCTAATGATATTAGCTTTACGGCTATGACGGTTAGCCAGGTGGCGCGGGACGGCGGCACGATCGCGTACGAGGTGCACGGATCGGGGCCGCTCGTGGTCCTCGCGCACGGCATGGGGGAGAACCGGGCCGCCTTCCGGCACCTGACGCCCCGGCTGGTCACGGCCGGCTACCGGGTCGCCCCGGTCGACGTACGCGGGCACGGCGACTCCAGCCCGCACTGGCCCACGTACGCCCCCGAACAGGTGGGCGGCGACCTGCTCGCCGTGGTGCGGGCGCTCGGCGGCGGCCCGGCCACCCTGGTCGGCAGCTCGTCCAGCGCCGCCGCGGTGGTCTTCGCCGCCGCCGAGGCGCCGGAACTGGTGAGCGGGATCGTGCAGGTCAGCCCGTTCGTCGGCACCCCGAAGCCGAACCCGTTGATGCGGGTCGCGCAGGCCGCCGTACTCCGTAGTCCCCGCCTGTTCGGGCTGTTCCACCGCACGCTGTTCCCGTGCGGGCGCCCGGCGGACGACGCCGCGTACCGCAGGGAGCTGGTCGCGAAGCTGCGCGGGCGGATGGCCGCGGTGCGGGGCGTGGTCGCGCCGGCCGACCCGCACTGGACCGCGCGGGCACCCGAGGTACGCCGGCCGGTGCTGGTGCTGATGGGTACGAAGGACCCGGACTTCCCCGACCCGGGCGCCGAGGCGCGGGCCGCGCGCCGGCTGTTCGCCGTCGCCGAGGCACGCATGATCGCCGACTCCGGCCACTACCCGCACGCCGACCAGCCCGACGCCACCGCCGCCGACCTGGTCGATTTCCTGGCGGTGACGGCCGGTGCCTAGGGCCGGCCTGACCCCGGCGACTGTCGTGCGGGAGGCCGCCGTGCTCGCCGACGAGGTCGGTTACGACCGGCTGACCCTGGCCGCGCTCGCCGCCCGGCTCGGCGTCGCGCTGCCGAGCCTCTACAAGCACGTCCGGGGCGTGGACGCGCTGCACCAGAAGCTCGCCGTGCTCGCCACCGCCGAGATCGCCGACGTGCTCACGGCCGCCGCCGCGGGCCGCTCCGGTGGCGACGCGTTGCGCGCCGTCGCCGCCGCCTACCGGGCGTACGCGCGGCAGCACCCCGGCCGCTACCCGGCCGCGCAGCGGGCGCCCGACCCGGCCGACCCCGAGCACCTGGCCGCCGGAGAACGCGCGGTCGGCGCGGTCCGGGCGATCCTGCTCGGGTACGTCCTCGACGGCGACGCCGCAACCGATGCCATCCGGATGTTCCGGGCTGCCGTGCACGGCTTCGTCGCGTTGGAGGCGGCGGGCGGATTCGGGCTGCCCCGCGACACCGACCGCTCCTTCGACCAGCTGATCGCGGGACTGGACCGCGCCTACCTCTCCTGGGGGAACCGATGACCGCGCTGCTGCTGGGCGTGATCTTCCTGCTGGAACTGGCCCTGCTGGGCTCGGCCGGGTACTGGGGCTTCACGCTCGACGCCGGCTGGCCGGTACGCCTGCTGGTCGGACTCGGCGCGCCGCTGGTGGTCGCCGTGGTGTGGGGGCTGTTCTGCTCGCCGCGTGCCGCCGTGGCGCTGCCCGACCCGGCCAAGCTCGCCGTCCAGGCCGCCTGCTTCCTGACCGGCGGTCTGCTGCTGGCCCTGGCCGGGCACGCCGTACCCGGCGTCGCGCTGGTGGCCCTCTGGGCAGCCGACAAGACCGCGCTGACGCTGACCGGCACCCCGATCTGAGAGATCTTGGTACGAACCGGCCCCTATCAGGGCGCTTTCGTACCAAGATCTCGGGGCGAGGCGGAACAGCGGCGGGACTCTTTCCCGGAACGCCCGATTGGTCGTACCCTTCGCCGGTGACCGACGGCGACGAGCAGCCTCCCGGCCGGACGACGGACGGCGACGAGCCTCGTTCCACCGGCAGCACCACCCCGGGCGCCGCCCCCGTCGCCGACGTGGATGCCGCCGACGCAGCCCCGTCGTCGGCGGACCGCGCCGACGCCGCACCCCGGCCCGCCGACGACGCACCGGCGGGCGACGGCGAACCCGCGCCCGGGTCGAGCGAGAACGCCGGCAACGCGCCCGATGTCAGCGACCCGGCAGCGGACGCCGGCCCGCCGCCGCGCCCGACCGGGGCGACCGAGGCGGACGCGGACCCACCCTCCCGCCCGGCCGGGGCCCTTGAGGTGGACGCGGACCCGCCGTCACATCCCGTCGCACCCCCGGTCGCGGACACGAGTCCGCCGCCACATCCCGTCGCGGACACGAATTCATCGCCGTACCCCGTCGCGGTACCCGCGCCGTACCCCGGACCGCCGGCGCAGCCGGGCCAGGCGGGGACGCGGACGGTGCGGTCACGGCGGCGGTGGCCGCTCTGGACCGCGCTCGGGCTCGCGCTCGGCCTGGTGGCGGGCACCGTGCCCGGCGTGCTCCTGCGGGGGTCGGCACCGGACGCGGCCGGCCGCCCGGCCGCGAAGGGCGACCCGGGCACGGCGGCCCAGCGGCGGCTCGGCGAGCGGATGCTCGCGCAGCTGGACCGGCAGGCCACCGCGCTCGTCGGCGCCGACCGGGCCGGCTTCCTCGCGATCGCCGAGCCGGCGGCCCGGCCGGCGCTGAGCCGCCGGTACGCGGCGCTGCGGGCGCTGCGGGTCACCACCTGGCGGCCGGCGGCCGACGGGGTGCCGGCGGAAGTCGGCGAGCGGCCGGGGGAGTGGCGGTTCGTCGTGACAGTCGGCTACTGCTTCGTGGTGCCGGACTGCGCGCCGAGCACAGTGGAGGTGGGCACGCGCTGGCGGCTGGCGGGGGAGGAACCCCGGCTGACCGCTGTGGACCCGTCGTCGACGGACCCGGCGGGCGTGCGCCCGTGGCAGGTGAACGACCTGGCGGTGGCGGTCGGCAAGCGGGTGGTGGTGGCCACCACGCCGGGCCAGCGGGGCAAACTGCCCGGCCTGCTCGCCCAGGCCGAGACCGCCGCCCGGACCGCGGACCGGTACGCGATCGGCGGCCGGCCGCCGGACCGGTACCTCGTCTACTACGCCGGGAAGGGCGAGTGGCAGCGCTGGTACGGCGGCGGGCGGCCGAAGTGGACCGCCGGTTACGCGGTGGGCGTCGGGGGCGGACGTCACGACGTCGTGCTCAACGCCCAGATCGTCACCCCGGCCGGCATCGACGACCTGCTCCGGCACGAGCTGACCCACGCGGCCTCGCTGCCCGACCGGGGCTACGCCGACCGCGCGGACTGGTGGCTGGTGGAAGGGCTGGCCGAGTACGCCGGTGCCGACGGGCAGCCCGTGCACCGCTACGACGGCCTGGCCGAGGTGCGGGACCTGCTGCGCGGCGGGTGGTCCGGGCGACTGGACGCGGTGGCGCCCGCCGACGACGCGAGCGACGACCGGGTCGGCGGCGCGTACGGCGTGGGCTATCTGGCCGTGCGGCATCTGGTCGACAGGTACGGCGAGCAGCGGATGCTGGACTTCTACCGGGCCGTGGTGCACCAGGGCCGGACCCCGGAGCAGGCCGCCGACGAGGTGTTCGGCGACCCGTGGTCGATGCTGCACGACGACTGCGTCGCCTACGTGCGGGCCGTCGTCGGCTGACACGTCGACGCCTGTCGACGGGTCGTAGCATGGGCCGGGTGGCCCGCACTCTCTCGCCGCGGCTGCCCGCGGCCCGCCGCCCCCGTCTCGTCACCGTAGTGCTCGCCGTCGTCGCGCTGACCGGCCCGACCGCCGCGTCCTGCGGCGACGACGCCCCGGCGGTCACCGTCGCCGAGGTGGGCCGCGCGCCGGTGAGCGAGGTGATCGACGCCCCCGCCACGGTGACCGCGCGGGCCGCCGCCACCCTCACCGCACCCGCCGACGGCACGCTTGCCCGCCTGCGGGTCCAGCCGGGGCAGCGGGTGACCCGGGGGCAGGTCCTCGCGGTGATCGACTCGCCGTCGGCCCGGGACCGCCTGGCGAAGGCGCGGGACGCGCTGCGTGCGGCGAAGCGGGCCGGGCGGGGCGCCGGCACGGGCGACCTTGGCGGCAGCCGGCGCGGCACCGACCGGGCCGCCGACGAGGCGTTCGCCACCGCCCGCGCCGCCGCGGGCAAGGTCGGCGACCCGCAGGTACGCGCCGCGCTGCTGCTCCAGGTCCAGTCGGCGCAGCGGCAGTACGAGTCGGCCGCCCGCGCCGCCGACCGGGCGGTCGCCCAGGTGCAGCGCGGGGTCGCCGGCCTGAACAGCGCCGTCGGCGCGCTGTCGGCCGCGCAACGACTCCAGGCCCAGCAGGCGTACGACCTGGCGAAGGCGACTGTGGACGCGCTGACGTTGCGCGCGCCGATCGCCGGTGTGGTGCAGCCGGGCGGCACCCGGGCGGCCTCGGCCGACCTGGCCGGGCTGCTCGGTGCGGCAGGTGGCGCGGCGGTGCCCGGTCTCGACCCGTCGGCGCTCGGCACGGGCGGGCAGAGCGGCCCGCCACCGGGGGTGGACGACGCGATCCCGGCCGGTGGCCGGGTCACCGCCGGCACCCCGGTGCTCACGGTCGTGGACGTCGGCCGGCTCGGCCTGCTCGCCGAGGTGGACGAGACCGACGTGCTGCTGGTCCGGGCCGGGGTTCCCGCGTCGGTCGAGCTGGACGCGGTGACCGGCGCGACGTACGACGCGACGGTGCGCTCGGTGGACGTGCTGCCCACCAGCTCGGCCCGGGGCGGCGTCACCTACCGGGTCCGGCTCGATCTCGGTGCCGGACGGATGGGTGAGGCCGAGGCGGCCCCGGCGCCCCGCCCCGGCATGAACGCGGTGGTGCGGCTGCGGGTGCGGGAGGCCACCGACGCGGTGGCGGTGCCGGCGTCGGCGGTGTTCTCCACCGACGGGCGGGACGCCGTCTGGGTGCTGCGGGACGGCCGGGCCGACCGGGTGCCGGTGACGGTGGGCGTACAAGGGCAGGACCTGGTGCAGATCGTCGACGGCGTACGGGCCGGTGACCGGGTCGTGGTGCGCGGCGCCGACCAGGTGCGCGACGGCCAGGAACTGCCGTGACCGTACCGGCGGTCGAGGCGGTCGACGTCTGGCGCACGTACGAGCTGGACGGGGTGTCGGTGTCCGCGTTGCGCGGGGTGTCGCTCACCATCGACCAGGGTGAGTACGTGGCCGTGATCGGGCCGTCCGGCTCGGGCAAGTCGACGCTGATGCACCTGCTCGGCGGGCTGGACCGGCCCAGCGGCGGCCGGCTGGTGATCGGCGGCCGGGACGTGACCACGCTCACCGCGCCGGAGCTGGCGACACTGCGCAACGAGACGATCGGTTTCGTGTTCCAGGCGTTCCACCTGCTGGCCCGTACGTCGGCTGTGGACAACGTGGCGTTGCCGCTGGTCTACCGGGGTGTCGGGGCGCGGCAGCGGCGGGAGCAGGCGGCGGCGATGCTGGGCCGGGTCGGGCTCGGCCACCGGCTGCACCACCGGCCCAACCAGCTCTCCGGCGGCGAGCAGCAGCGGGTGGCGATCGCCCGGGCGCTGGTGACCGAACCGGCGGTGCTGCTCGCCGACGAGCCGACCGGCAACCTGGACAGCGCCACCGGCGAGGCGGTGCTGGAGCTGCTGGAACGGCTGAACGCCGAGTCCGGGGTGGCGCTGGTGATGGTGACCCACGACCAGGAGGTGGCCGCCCGGGCACACCGGCGCATCGCGGTACGGGACGGGCTGATCCGGTCCGACAGCCTTCATGATCGACCGCCGTCGGACGGCTCCGGCGTACCTGCGACACTGGACCCCGCTCCCAGCGCGGAGCCCCGGTCCGCGTCCGGAAGCGGTCCGGGGCACCCGCCCGGTGGCCCCGGTGGCGCCGCCGGTGCCACCGGGCGCCTTCCGCGGGCCGAGGAGCGGCCCCGGCCCTCGGGCCGCCTTCACCGAGGCGACGCCGGATGAGGCTGGCCGAGGCGTGGCGGGTGGCGTCGGACGCGCTGCGGGCCAACCGGATGCGCAGCCTGCTGACCATGCTCGGGGTGATCATCGGGGTGGCCTCGGTGGTGATCCTGGTGGCCATCGGCACCGGCACGAAACAGCAGGTCGAGCAGCAGGTCGAAGGGCTCGGCTCGAACCTGCTGCTCGTGGTGCCGGGCCGGATCGAGGTGGGGAACGCGCCGGTTGTCTCGCCGCTGGACCTCAGCGACGCCGACGCGGTCTCCCGGGTGGTCGGCGACCCCGGCCGGGTCGCCGTCACGGTGGCCTCCGGCGCTACCGCGCGGGCCGGCAACCGTTCCGACTTCACCACCGTGCAGGGCGTCCTGGAGACCACCCCGTCGGTGTTCACCCGGTCGCTGTCGCGGGGCCGCTATCTCACCGGGGCGGACGTGGACACCAGCCGCCGGGTGGCGGTGCTCGGCGACTCGGTGGCCCGGGCGCTCTTTCCCGACCGTGACCCGCTCGGCCAGCAGGTCACGCTGGCCGGCGTGCGGTTCCGGGTGATCGGCGTCTTCGCCCCGCTCGGGCAGAGCCTCGGCGTGGACCGGGACGACGAGGTGCACGTACCGGTGACGGCGGCGCAACGGCTGTGGGGCACCCAGCGCATCGACGGCATCGCGGTGAAGGCGCCGGACCGGGAACGGATCGACGAACTCGGTGACCGGATCGTGGCGGAGCTGTCCCGCCGGCACCCGGACACCGAGTTCAGCGCCGTCACCCAGCGGCAGATCCTCGGCGTGCTCGGCGACATCCTGGGCGTGCTGACCGGCGTGCTGGCGGCCATCGCGGGCATCTCGCTGCTGGTCGGCGGCGTCGGCGTCTCCAACATCATGCTGGTCTCGGTACGCGAGCGGACCCGCGAGATCGGGCTGCGCAAGGCGGTCGGCGCCCGCCCCCGCGACATCGGCGTGCAGTTCCTGCTGGAGGCGGTGCTGCTCACCTCGGTCGGCGGCCTGACCGGGATGGCGCTGGGCGTGGGCGCGGCCCTGCTCGTGGACGCGTTCTCGCCGATCCCGGCGGCGATCACCTGGTGGTCGCTGGCGCTGGCGTTCGGCGTCTCCGCGGCGGTCGGCATCGTCTTCGGCGTGGTGCCGGCGCAGCGGGCCGGACGGCTCGACCCGGTGGTGGCGCTGCGCGCCGAGTAGCCGGATCGGACGAGACACCCGTCCGGGCGAAAAAGCCCTGGTGGACATCGGGTGAACGGCTGTCCCGCCATGATCAAAGGGTGGAAGGGATCGCGCAGGTCACAGCCGTCCCGCTACCGTACTGGTTACACGCGCGTCGCTCGTCGAGGCGGGAGCACCTGCCCGGTGACACGCGCCGGGCACGGGAATGGGTCGGTGAGCCATGGCCGGGTCGCAGTCCGACGCACGGCTGTCGGATGTCAGGTTCCTGACCGTCGCCGAGGTGGCGACGGTCATGCGGGTCTCCAAGATGACCGTCTACCGCCTGGTGCACAGCGGTGAGCTGACCGCGGTACGGGTCGGCCGGTCGTTCCGGGTGCCCGAGCACGCCGTGCACGAATACCTCCGGGGCGCCTTCCAGGAGTCCGCCTGACCACTCGGCGGAGCGGTCCGCCGAGTGCGACGAAAAGGGGCATCGACGGGGGCGCGTTGGTCCTGCTGACGCACTCCGGTTAGGCTGGGCCACGACCGTGATCGCCCTCTGGTGTGCCCTGCCCACCACGCTGGTCCGGTCCGTTGTCCGCAAGCGGTCAGGGCGCCACCGGCGGTGGTGTCCTCCGGTCCGCCCCGAACGTTGCATCGAAAGGCTGTCGTATGGGCTCGGTGGTCAAGAAGCGCCGCAAGCGCATGGCTAAGAAGAAGCACCGCAAGCTGCTGCGCAAGACCCGCGTCCAGCGTCGCCGTCTCGGCAAGTGACCGGGGGCCGGGCACTGGCCCGGCCGCCGGCACCACTTGCCAACTGTCGACCCTCGGAGGCTCAGGTGATCAGGCCGTGGACGTCCCGGCTCGATCCCGCCTGTCGCGCTAGGCGCACGACATGACCCCCGGTGACACCTCCGGTGCCCCGGGGGTCGTCGTCGTCACCGGGGTCGGCCGCTGGCTTGGCGCCCACGTGGCCGCCCGGCTCGCCGCCGACGAGCGGATCGAGCGCGTCATCGGGGTCGACCCGGCACCACCCAACCCCGAGTTGGCCGACCTGCTCTCCGACGTCGAACTGATCCGCCTCGACCTCGACTCGCTCGGTGGCCTCCTGCTCGACCTCGACGTCGACACGGTGGTGCACCTGGCGCTCGTCACCGCCCCCGACCCGCAGCAGGGCGGCCGGGCGGGGATGAAGGAACAGAACGTCATCGGCACCATGCAGTTGCTCGCCGCCGCGCAGCGCGCGCCCCGGCTGCGCAAGCTCGTGGTCCGCTCGTCCACCGCCGCGTACGGGGTGTCGTTCCGCGATCCGGCCGTCTTCACCGAGGAGACCGAGCCGCGCGAGGTGCCGCGCGGCGGTTTCGGCCGCGACATCCTCGACATCGAGGGGTACGTCCGCGGGTTCCGCCGCCGCCGGCCCGACGTCACCGCGACGGTGCTGCGTTTCGCGCCGTTCATCGGGTACGCCGCCGACACCACGCTCACCCGCTACTTCTCCCAGCCGGTGGTGCCCACCGTCTTCGGCCGCGACCCGCGCCTGCAGTTCGTGCACTTCGACGACGCGCTGGAGGTGCTGCACCGGTCCGTCGCCGAGGACCACCCGGGCACGTACAACGTCGCCGGGCCGGGGGTGCTGTCGCTGTCGCAGGCGATCCGCCGGGCCGGCCGGGTGGCGGTGCCGGTGCTGGAACCGGGCCTGGCCGGGGTCGCCGCCATCGCCCGCAGTCTGGGCTTCGGCGGGTACGGCCTGGACCAGGTGGACCTCTTCGTGCACGGCCGGGTGGTGGACACCAGCCGGCTGGAGCGGGAGTACGGCTTCACGCCCCGCTCGACCGCCGCCGCGTTCGACGACTTCATCCGAGCCCACCACGGCGGCGTCGTGGTCACCCGGGACCAGCTCGCCGCGGCCGAGCAGTTGGTGCTGGAGAGCATCCGGCAGGTCCGGTCGACCGTACGGGAGCGTTCGTGAGCAGCCCGGAGGAGCGGCGTGACGCGCGCTACGACGTACCGCTCGGTGTGCCGGATCCGGACGCGGAGCCGGCGCGGCGCAACGGGCACCGGCGGGTGACCGCGCCGGCGGCCCGCCCGGCCGCGCCTCCGGACGAGCCGGACACCTCCGCCGACGAGCCGGGTGTTCCGGGCCCGGCCACGCCCCACCAGCCGGCGAAGAAGACGGTGGCGAAGAAGACAGTCGCGAAGAAGGCCGTGGCGAAGAAGACGGTCGCCAAGAAGGCGGTCGCACAGCAGGCCACCGCGGACGAGGCACCGGCAGGGAAGGCACCGGCCGGTGACACGCCGCCGGGACCGTCGGTGGCCGACCGGCCGGGGGACCACTGGGACCGCAAGGTGGCACAGGGGCTGGCGTTCCTGCGGCGGCGGCTCGCCGGTGACTACGAGGTGGACGAGTTCGGATTCGACCCCGACCTGACCGACGCGGTGGTCCACCCGCTGGTCCGGCTGCTCTACCGGGACTGGTTCCGCACCGAGGTCAGCGGCATCGAACACGTGCCCGACGAGGGCGCCGGCCTGGTCGTCGGCAACCACTCCGGCACCGTGGCGATCGACGCGCTGATCCTCTCCACCGCGCTGCACGACCGGCACCCGGCGCACCGCTACCTGCGGCTGCTCGGGGCCGACCTGGTGTTCCGGATGCCCGTCGTCTCCGAGATAGCCCGCAAGACCGGCGGCACCGTGGCGTGCAACCCGGACGCGGAGCGGCTGCTCGGCAACGGGGAACTGGTGGGCGTGTTCCCGGAGGGCTTCAAGGGCGTCGGCAAGCTCTACGCCGACCGCTACAAGCTCCAGCGCTTCGGGCGGGGCGGGTTCGTCTCCGCCGCGCTGCGCACCGGTACGCCGATCGTGCCGGTGGCGATCGTCGGCGGCGAGGAGATCTACCCGATGCTCGCCGACATCAAGCCGCTGGCCCGGCTGCTCAAACTGCCGTACTTCCCGGTCACGCCGACGTTCCCCTGGCTGGGGCCGCTGGGCATGGTGCCGCTGCCGAGCAAGTGGCTGATCGAGTTCTGCCCGCCGATCCCGACCGCGCACCTGCGCGACGCGGCGGACGACCCGCTCGTGGTGTTCAACCTCGCCGACCAGGTGCGGGAGACGATCCAGCAGACGCTGCACAAGCTGCTCGAACGCCGGCCCGACCCGTTCGGCCCCTGAGCCGGGCCGCTCGGGTTCAGGCGTCGCGGTGGCGGCGCCGGTGCAGCGCCAGGCCGGCCGTGACCGCGCCGGCCAGCAGCCCGGCGGCCGCGGTGGAGGGCACGGCGATGCGTACGGCCCGCCGCCCGGTGCGGAAGTCGCGCACGTCCCAGCCCTGCTCGCGGGCCTGCCGCAGCAGCGCCGGGTCGGGGTTCACCGCCACCGCGCGGCCGACGGCGGAGAGCATCGGCAGGTCGTTCGCCGAGTCGCTGTAGGCGGCGCACCGGGCCAGGTCCAGCCCTTCCACGGCGGCGAGCTGGGTGACCGCCTCGGCCTTCGCCGGCCCGTGCATCAGGTCACCGACCAGCCGCCCGGTGTACGCGCCGTCGATCACCTCGGCCACCGTGCCGATCGCTCCGGTCAGGCCGAGCCGGGCCGCGATCACCCGACCGATCTCCACCGGGGCGGCGCTGACCAGCCAGACCCGCTCGCCCGCGTCGAGGTGACGCTGGGCCAGGCGACGCGTGCCGGCCCAGATGCGCGGCGCCATCAGCTCGTCGAAGATCTCGTCGGCGAGGCGTTCCATGTCGTCGACCCGCCAGCCCTCGACGAAGGCGAGCGCGGCCTCCTTGGCCTGCGACATGTCGCCCGCGTGCTCGGTGGCGAGCAGCCGGAACCGCGCCTGCTGCCAGGCGAACCGGGCCAGGTCCCCGGTGGTGAAGTATTTCCGGGCGGCCAGTCCGCGGGCGAACCAGTAGATCGACGCGCCCTGCATCATCGTGTTGTCCACGTCGAAGAACGCGGCAGCCGTGGGGTCGGGCGTGACCGTGGTCGCCGGCGCCGACGGGGTCTCCGACCAGCCGGCGGTGTGCCCGTGCGCGTCGGTGCTGACGGTCACCTTCCGGCTTCCGGCCACGGTGACCTCCCTGCCTCGACGACGCGTACGTGCTCCGCGTCGAGCGTATCCGGCACGTTGTGACGGCCGGGTGTCCGAAGGGAGAAGTGTGGCGCGGTCGGCGTCCGCCGCTCAGCGGTCGGCCGGGCAGGCGGCCGGAGCGGGCCCGAGCGTGTCGCTGGCCTGCGGCGCGGGCAGCCCGCAGGCGATCGACTCGCGGAGCGCGTCGGCGCGTTTGCCGGCCGCGTCGAGCAGCGCCAGTGAGCGGCGGGTGCGGTCCCGGTCGGCGTGGTCGGGCCGGTCGAGCAGGCCGCTGACCACCCGGCGCTGGCCGGCGAGGAAGGTGTCCACCGCGTCCAGCGCCGCCGGGTCGGAGCGCTGCGCGGCGACAGTGGTCAGCAGGCGTACGCCCTGGCGGGTGTCCGCGTCCATGTCGTCCAGGACGGCGCTGAAGCCGAGCCGGTCGTCGCGGACCGAGGCGGCCTCGTCGAGCCGGGTGCGGGCGAAGTCGAGGAAGAGCTGCCCACGGCTGATGTCCGAGCTGGCGAGCGCGAGCTGGGCGCGCTCGGTGGAGCGCTTCATGCCGTACAGGGCGTCACCGGGCAGCGCGTTCTCGCTGGCGGCGGAGATGCCGGAGAGGGCGACCGCACCGGCGGCCACGCCGACCAGGATCGCGCCCCGGGCCCGCGCCCGGCGGCCGGTGATGGCGGGCAGCAGCGCGCCGCGTACTCCGGAGCTGCCGGTCCTGGCGGGAGCGCCGACGCCCTCGCGTTCGGCGGTGGCCACGAGCATCGCCCGCAGGCCGGTGCGGAACTCGGCGTCCACCTCGACGTCGGGCCGCTCGGTGGTGAGCCGGCGGCTCACCTCGACGAGTGCGGTGAGTTCACCGTCCGCCTTGGACCGGACGTGGTGCCGGCGTCCGCCGTTGGCCTCGTCGAGGAGTTGCGCGAAGCGCTCGGCCCGCCGACGGGAGAAGAGGTCGCTGTCCACCGCGGCACCCCCTCTCGCTGGTCACGGCCGGGCGGCCGTCGTCGTCACCAGCGACCGGTGGCAGCGTGTGGCGCAGAGCCGACCGGAACGGCCGACCTGACCCGCCGGACCGGGTGGCCCGGGGGACGCCGGGACAACCACTGGTCGCACCCGGAGAAACGGACCGCGCCGGTCACCGGTTACGGCTGGGACGGCGGCGAAATCACCAAGAGTGATCGGCTCGCGTGGGGCGTCGGGCACGCGACAGCGCCCGGCGCCTGCGCCGGTGGAGAGGACGGGTGTGTCTGCCGCTCAGGAGTGGAAGCCGTCGGGCAGCAGCCGGGCCAGCGCCCGGACCGCCCGGTACTGCAGAGCCTTGATGGCGCCCTCGTTCTTGCCCATGGCGCGGGCCGTCTCGGCCACCGAGAAGCCCTGGAGGAACCGCAGCACGATGCACTCCTGCTGCTCCGGGTTGAGCTGCTTGACGGCGGTCAGCAGGGCGACGTTCGTGATGTGCTCCACCACTGCCGCCTCCGGGCTGCCCTCCGGCCCGCGGTCCTCCCGGTCGGCGTCCAGGACGTCACCGGTGGTGACCTCCAGGCGGTAGCGCCCGGACTTGAAGTGGTCGGCGACCAGGTTGCGGGCGATGGTGACCAGCCAGGCGCCGAGGTCGCGCCCCTGCCAGGTGAAGCTGCCGATCCGCTTGAGCGCCCGCAGGAACGTGTCGGAGGTGAGGTCCTCGGCGAGCTGACGGTTGCCGACCCGGAAGTAGACGAACCGGAAGACGGTGTCGACGTACCGGTCGTAGATCAGCCCGAACGCCTCGGACTCGCCTGCCTGCGCGCGCTCGACCAGCGTCCACACCTCGGTGGCCGGGTCGGACGGGTCGGGGCGGCTGGGGAAGCCGGTGGCGGGCGCGGCGGCCGGCACGGCGGGCAGGACGGCGGTGTCGCCGGTGGTCACCGCCGGCAGCACAGCGGTCTCGGCGGCCGACGGCTCGGCCCCGGTCGCCGCGTCGCCGCGCCGTGCCTGGGCCGGCATGGTCGGGCGGGTCGGGCTGCCCAGACGGCCGGTCGCGGGCTTCGCGTTGCCGCCCGGGGTCGCGGGGCGGGGCGGCGCCTCGTTCGTGTGGTGCGCGCGGCTGCGTACCCGCCGCCCGTCGCCGCGTACCGCGAGCTGTCCGTCGGCGCCTCGCGGGCCGGGGTCCGCGCGCTCGTTGAGCGGGCTGCGCTGTGTCGGGCCGGTGACGCCGGCCGGTCGTTCGGCGTAACCGAAGGTGGTCACCGCGCCTCCCCAGGCTGAGCGGACAGTGACCGCGCCGGAGGACCGGGTGTCACCCGGTCGGGCACGGCCGGGTCGGGACGTGCCGACGGGCGGCAGATCCCCTTGAGGTGCTGGTCCAATGCGCTCACGGGCACGGGGGCCTCCTCGGGCTGAGGGGTGTCGACTCACGGCAAATGGGGTGAGCCGACCCGAGTGATGATAGGGCCAACGTCACCCACGCGTGGCAAGTCCGTTACACAGAGCGGAAGTATTTCCCGCCAGGTCGCACACATGGCGGACCGGTTGTCCGTCGTGTGTGGTTGACTTTCGCGCCGCAACCTGGTCCGGAGTGGAAAGTCCTGGTCGGAGCCGATTTTCTTTTCGCTCGGCGTGTCGCGGGAGGGGTGCGGCCGGATCGCTTCCGGCTGCCCGCCCCGGCATCGGTGGAGATCCTCATCCCGTGGCCAGGAATCCCACCGTACGGCAATTGCAGTCCCGTGCGGCGGACCCCACGCGGTGTTCGGGCATGGTCCGGCGGACGCGGCTGTGCCAGACTCAGCCACCGTGCAGGACGCCGCCGAAAGCTCCGCGCCGAACCTCGCCGACCGGCTCCGCCACGCCGCCGCGCAGCGGGGCGACCGGGCCGCGCTGCACTGGCGCGACCGGACGCTGACCTGGTCCGAGCTGGACGACGCGGTCACCGCCACCGCCCGCGCGCTACTGGCCGACACGCCGCCGGCGCACGGCACCGGCCATCCGCCCCGGGTGGCGATCGCGTTCGGCAACACGCCGGACTTCGTGGTCACGTACCTCGCCGCGCTCCGGGCCGGCCTGGTGGCCGTACCCGTCAACCCTGCGCTGACCGCGCGCGAGCTGCGGCACGTGCTCGCCGACTCCGGCGCCGCCGTGCTGGTCGGCGCGCCCGAGGTGACCGGGCGGGTGGACCGCGCCGAACTGCCCGCGCTGCGTGCCGTGCACACCGCGCCGCCGGTCGCCGGCGACGACACGCCGTCCCGGTTCCCGGCCCGCTCCGGCGACGACCTGGCCGTCCTGCTCTACACCTCCGGCACCGAGGGCCGGCCCAAGGGCGCGATGCTGCCGCACCGCGCGCTCGCCGCCAACCACGACCAGGTCGACCGCATCGAACCGCCGGTGGTCGGCCCCGACGACGTCGTGCTGCTCGCCCTTCCGCTGTTCCACGCGTACGGGCTGAACTCCGCGCTCGGCGCCGTCGTGCGGCACGGCGCGACAGGCGTGCTCGTCGACGAGCCCGGCCCTGCCGGTGCGCTGGACGAGATCGCCCGGCACCGCGTCACGGTGCTCGTCGGCGTACCGTCGATGTTCCTGACCTGGTCCGACGCGGAGCGTGACCCGGCCGCGGCGCTCGCCTCGGTGCGCGTCGCGGTGTGCGGCGCGGCGCCGCTGCCGCTCGCGGCCGGCGCGCGCTTCACCGAGCTGACCGGGCACCCGGTGCACGTCGGCTACGGGCTCACCGAGACCGCGCCGGTGCTGACCTCGACGCTCGTCGGCGGCGAGCCGAAACCGGGCTCGATCGGCCGCCCGCTGCCCGGCGTCGGGCTGCGCCTCACCGGCTCCGACGGCACCGAGCTGTGGCGCGACGGGATCCCTGCCGACGCACCCGACGAGGACGAGATGGACCTCTCCGACGAGCCGGCGGGCACCGACCCCGGGCAGATCGTGGTACACGGACCGAACCTGTTCGCCGGTTACTGGCCGGACGGGCGGGGCGGACCGGACCCGGACGGCTGGTGGGCCACCGGTGACGTGGCGTACGCCGACGGCGACGGCGACCTCTTCCTGGTCGACCGGCTCGGCGAGCTGATCCTGGTCAACGGCTTCAACGTCTACCCGCACGAGGTGGAGCTGGTGCTCCAGGCGCACCCCGGGGTGGCCGAGTCGGCCGTCCTGGGCGTGCCGCACCCGCGGACCGGCGAGACTGTGCGGGCGTACGTGGTCCGGGCGGCCGGCCCGCCGGTGACGGCGGAGGATCTGCTCGCCCACTGCGCGCGTAACCTGGCCCGGTTCAAGTGCCCGACCGCCGTCGAGTTCGTCGACAGCCTGCCGTACTCGGCGATCGGGAAGGTACGCAAGACCGAGCTGCGCCCGGCGCCCGCGGTGCCGTCGCCGGCGTCGCCGACCGAGATCCGCACGGAGGTATCCGATGTCCAGTGACCCGAGGCTCATCCTGATCACCCGGCCCGGCTGCCACCTGTGCGACGACGCGAAGGCCGCGCTCGACCGGGTGGTGGCGGTCACCGGCGACCGCTGGGTGGAACGGGACGTGACCGGCGACCTGGAGATGGAGCGCGACTACGGCGACCGGCTGCCGGTGGTGCTGCTCGACGGCAAGGAGCACGGCTACTGGCGGGTCGAGGAGGACCGGCTGCTGCGCGATCTGACCACGCCGCAGCTCTAGCACTATGGTGCTCGGGTGACGGGTATGCGACGCCACCTCGTGTGGGACTGGAACGGAACACTCCTCGACGACCTCGACCTGGTGGTCCAGGCCACGAACGTCGCCTTCGCCAGCGCCGGCGGACCGGCGGTCACCGCGGCCGAGCACCGGGTACGGTTCCGGCGGCCGATCGCCGACTACTACGCCGAGATGCTCGGCCGGGCCGTCGACGCCGACGCGTTCGGCGTGCTCGACCGGGTCTTCCACGACGCGTACCGGGCCGGACTGACCACGTGCGCCCTGGCCGCCGACGCCACCGCCGCGATCGAGTCCTGGGAGGGCAGCCAGTCGCTGCTGTCCATGTGGTTCCACGACGAGCTGGTGCCGACCGTGCACACGTACGGGCTGACCCCGCACTTCCGGCGGGTGGACGGGCTGCGCGCCGCAGTCGGCGGCGGGCGCAAGGCCGAGTGGCTGGAGAAGCACCTGGCCGAGCTGGGGCTGGGCGGGCACGAGGTGGTGCTGATCGGCGACTCGATCGACGACGCCGACGCGGCCGCCTCGGTCGGCGCCCGCTGTGTCCTCTACACCGGGGGCCTGTCCGACCCGGACCGGCTGCGCGGCAGCGGCCACCCGGCCGCCGACACGCTCACCGAGGCGGTGACACTGGCCCGCACGCTCACCTGACCCGCCTGGTCAGGCGCGCAGGTGGGCCAGGACGGCCAGGACGCGGCGGTGGTGAGTGGTCGCGTCCGGGGGCAGGTCGAGCTTGGTGAAGATGTTGCGGACGTGCTTCTCGACCGCGCCGTCGCTGACCACGAGCGTCCGGGCGATGGCGGTGTTCGAGCGGCCCTCGGCCATCAGCGCCAGCACCTCGCGCTCGCGCGGCGTCAGCGACCCCAGCGGATCGTCGCGGCGCCGCCGGACCAGCAACTGGCTGATCACCTCCGGGTCGAGCACGGTGCCGCCGGCCGCCACCCGGGCCAGTCCGTCCAGGAACTCGTCGATCGCGGCGACCCGGTCCTTGAGCAGGTAGCCGATCCCGCCGCCGGCCCCGCCCGCGGTGTCGAGCAGGTCGTCGGCGTACGACACCTCGACGTACTGGGACAGCACCAGGATCGGCGTACCAGGAACCCGGCGGCGGGCCTCCACCGCGGCGCGCAGTCCCTCGTCGGTGTGTGACGGCGGCATCCGCACGTCCACCACCGAGACGTCGGGCCGGTGCGCCACCACCGCCTCGACCAGCGCGTCACCGTCACCGACGGCCGCCACCACCTCGTGCCCGTACTCGGTCAGCAGCCGGACCAGCCCCTCCCGGAGCAGTACGGCGTCGTCCGCGATCACCACCCGCATGGCTCCGGTGTCTATCACGCCCGGACCCCGTGCCGGCCCGGCGGCCCGGACACCGGGCGCGCCGCGCCACCGCGCGTCGGCCCGGAGTCCGGGCGAACCGGGTCACCTCGGCAGTTCGGCGTGGATCCGGGTCGGCCCGCCGGCCGGGCTGCCCACCTCCAGGGTGCCGCCCGCCGCCCGGACCCGGTCGGCGATGCCGCTGAGTCCGTGCCCCTTCGCCAGGTGGGCGCCTCCGGCCCCGTCGTCGGTGACGGTGATCTCCAGCCGGCCCACCTTCCGGGTGACCTCCACCCGGCAGGCGGTCGCCCGGCTGTGCTTCGAGACGTTCGTCAGGGCCTCGGCCACCACGAAGTACGCGGTGCTCTCCAGCCCCGGGTCGAGCCGTCCGGCGGCGGTGCCCAGGTCGTCGTCCACGGTCAGCTCGGTGGGTACCAGGGCGCGGGCCGCGAGCGCGGCGAGCGCGCTGGGCAGGCCCCGGTCGACCAGGATCGGCGGCGCGATGCCCCGGGACAGGGCACGCAGCTCGTCCAGCGTCTCCCGGGTCTGCGCGACCGCCTCGTCGAGCGTCTGCCGGGCCGCCTCCGGGTCGGCGGCGAGCTGGTGGCGGGCCCGGCCGAGGTCCATGGCGAGCCGGACCAGCCGCTGCTGCGGGCCGTCGTGGATGTCGCGCTCCAGCCGGCGCAGCGCGACCGCCTCGGCCGAGGCGGCGGCCCGCTTCTGCTCCTCCAGCGTGACGATCCGCTGCCGCATCTCGGCCACGCCGGTGAGCAGCGAGTACGCCAGCCCGGCCTGGAGCCGGGCGCAGCCGCGCGCCACCAGCGGGAGGGTGAACAGGGCGAACAGCCCGATCGCGGTGTTCAGCGTGATCCGCGCGCCGGCGCCGTCGCCCATCCCGAGGAGCTGGCTCAGGTCCTGGTCGTCCGCGCCACGCGGGATGGCCCAGTCGTAGGTGATGTAGAGCGTGCCGCCCAGGGCCAGCACCCACCAGACCACCAGCAGCACGAACGTGGGCACCGCCACGAGCAGCCGGACGAAGGCGTGCAGCAGGTCGAGCCACGACTGCGCGTCCCGGATCGGGGTGAACACCCGGCGCCAGAACCCGGCGCCCGGCTCCGGCCTGCGGTAGACCGGGCGTACCCGGGGCCGGTCCAGCACCCCGGCGAGCCGGAGCCGCTCGATGTCGGCCAGCCCGCGGGCCGCGTAGAGGAAGCCGGCGAGGATCGGCAGGCCGAGCGTGGTCACCAGCAGCCCGGCGCTGAGTGAGATCCCCACCACTGCCAGCACGAAGCTGACGAGCGCCAGCGGGAAGCCCACGAGCACGTAGGTGGTGTCGCGAGCGAGGCGGCGCAGGAGGCCCTGGACGGGAGACAGCGGAGTGGGCGCGCTGGCGAGTGGTGCGGCGGTCATGGTTCGAGGCTATGGGCGCCCGCCCCGCCCACCCATCCCGCACGCTGGCCTTTCGGGGGTGGGGTTCTCCCTACTGAAAACGTGAGACTCGCCTCGCCACGCCGGTCACGGAGCGCTACGGCCCCCGCGCGATTGGTCAGGGAAGTCTGGATTGAGCAATAATCGCCACGCGCCGTCGAGAGACGCGGTTGATCGATCTTGCGGGAATGGAGGGGCAGGTGAAGGCGCGTCGCGAGCTTTCAAGATCGCGATTTGTGCACCCCTTCACAAACACCTACTCTGTAGTTCCGACGCGCCCTGCTAGCACAGCCGGCAATCTCGGTCGCCAGCGGGAGTCCCCAAACGACCGGCCCCCGTCGCTGGTCGAGGATCGCACCGCACGGAGTCTCATGAGCCAGCACCGTCAACCAGGCGCGCCCGGTCGCACCGGTGCCGTACCGGCGCTTCCGGACCTGCCCGAGGCGACCGTGTCGCGGCTCCCGGAATACCTGCGTGCGCTGCACGTGCTCGCCGACGCCGGGCACGAGACGGTGTCCAGCGAGGGCCTCGCCAACGCCGCCGGCGTCAACTCCGCGAAGCTTCGCAAGGACCTGTCCCACCTCGGCTCGTACGGCACCCGGGGCGTCGGCTACGACGTCGCGCTGCTGGTCGACCAGATCTCCTCGGTGCTCGGGCTCACCCAGTGCCGGACCGTCGCGCTCGTCGGCGTGGGTAATCTCGGTCACGCCCTGGCCGGCTACGACGGCTTCGCCAACCGCGGGTTCCGCATCGCCGCGCTGCTCGACGCCGACCGGTCCCGCGTCGGCGAAGAGATCAACGGCCTGGTCGTACGGCACGTCGACGAGCTGCCCCAGATCGTCGCCGAGGAGTCGATCTCGATCGGCGTCATCGCCACCCCCGCCCCGGCCGCCCAGGCGGTCGCCGACCAGTTGGTCGCCGTCGGCGTGACGAGCATCCTCAACTTCGCGCCGTGCGTACTCTCGGTTCCGGACGGGGTCGACGTGCGCAAGGTCGACCTCGCCATCGAGCTGCAGATCCTGTCCTTCCACGAGCACCGCAAGGCATCGCTGACCGCGCTCCCCGCCACCGGCGGGTCCGCCCTCACCGCCCTGCCCGGCGGACTCGCGGCAACCGACACCCAGGAGGCGATCGGCACGTGAAACTGCTCGTCGTCGGCGCGTCCTACCGCACCGCCCCGGTCGCCACCCTGGAACAGCTGGCCGTCCCGCCCGCCGACCTCACCCGCACGCTGGACCGCCTGATCGCCCAGCCGTACGTCGCCGAGGCCGTCCTGGTCTCCACCTGCAACCGGGTGGAGGTCTACGCCGCCGTGTCCGGGTTCCACGGCGGACTCGGTGACATCTGCGCGGTCCTGGCCGACCAGGCCGGCTGCCAGCCGGCGGCGCTCGCCCCGCACCTCTACGTGCACTACGACGCCGCCGCCGTGGACCACGTCTTCCGGGTGGCCGCCGGGCTCGACTCGATGGTGGTGGGCGAGGCGCAGATCCTCGGCCAGCTCCGCGACGCGTACCACTCCGCCGGTGGCGCCGACTCCGCCGGGCGGCTGCTGCACGAGCTGATGCAGCAGGCGCTTCGGGTCGGCAAGCGCGCGCACGCCGAGACCAACATCGACCGGGCCGGGCAGAGCGTCGTCACCGCCGCCCTCGACCTCGCCGCCGAACTGCTCGACGGCGACCTGGCCGGCCGGCCGGCGATGGTTGTCGGCGCGGGCGCGATGGGCTCGCTGGGCGTGGCCACGCTGTCCCGGCTGGGCGCCGGCCCGCTCACCGTGACCAACCGGGGCGCCGCCCGTGCCGTCCGGCTCGCCGAGTCGTACGGCGCGTCCGCCGTGCCGATGGCCGAGCTGATCACCGCGCTCGCCGCTGTCGACGTCGTGGTCGCCGCCACCGCCGCCACCGAGCCGGTGCTCACCCGCGACGTGGTGACCCGGGCGCTGGCCCGCCGGGATGCCGACCGCGGCCCGCTGGTCCTGCTCGACCTGGCCGTCCCGCGCGACGTCGAGCCCGGCGTCGCCGAGCTGCCCGGCGTCGAGGTGATCGACATCGACCGGATGGCCGCCGTCCTCGCCGACGGATCGGCCGCGGCCGACGCCGCCGAGGTGGCCCGGATCGTGACCGGCGAGGTCGAGGCGTTCCTGAGCTGGCTGCGCGGCGCCGACGTCGCGCCGACGGTGGCCGCGCTGCGCGGCCGGGCAGAGGACGTCGTCAGCGCCGAGCTGCGCCGCCTCGGCCAGCGCCGGCCCGACCTCAGCGACGACCAGCGCGCCGAGGTCGCCCGCACCGTGCACCGGGTCGTGCAGCGGCTGCTGCACCAGCCGACCGTACGGGTCCGCCAGCTCGCCGCCGAGCCCGGCGGCGACCAGTACGCGGCGCTGCTGCGCGAACTGTTCGACCTCGACGTCCCGCAGACGTCCCCGGTCGACACCGTTCCCGACGTGGTCGCCACCGACTCCGACGGCCGGTCGTCGTTCGACGCCGCCGACGTCCCGCCCACCGGAGGTGCGCGATGACCGCCCCCCTTCGCCTCGGTACCCGGGGCAGCGCCCTGGCGATGGCCCAGTCCGGCCACGTCGCCGAGGCCCTCACCGCGGCCACCGGCCGACCGGTCGAGCTGGTCGAGGTGGTGACCGCCGGCGACAGGTCCACCGCCCCGGTGCAGCGGCTCGGCGTCGGTGTGTTCGTCTCCGCGCTGCGCGACGCGCTGACCGCCGGCGAGATCGACTTCGCCGTCCACTCGTACAAGGACCTGCCCACCGCAGCGGCGCCCGGCCTGCACGTCGCGGCCGTACCGCCGCGGCAGGACCCGCGCGACGCGCTCGTGGCCACGAACGGCCGTACGCTCGCCGAGCTGCCGCCCGGCGCCCGCGTCGGCACCGGCGCGCTGCGCCGGATCGCCCAGTTGCACGCGCTGGGCATGCAGTTGGAGGTCGCCCCGATCCGGGGCAACATCGACACCCGGGTGGCCCGGGTGCTCGGCCCGGACGCCGACCTCGACGCCGTCGTGCTGGCCCGCGCCGGGCTCAACCGGATCGGCCGCGCCGACGTCATCACCGAGACGCTCGACCCGATGCTCATGCTGCCCGCGCCCGCTCAGGGTGCGCTGGCCGTCGAGTGCCGGGCCGACGACCAGGACGTGATCGAGCTGCTCGCGCTGCTCGACCACGAACCGTCCCGTGCCGCGATCACCGCGGAGCGGGCGCTGCTGGCCACCCTGGAGGCAGGGTGCAGCGCACCCGTGGCCGCGTACGCCGTCCTCGCGGAAGGCGAGCCCACCGACGAGGGCGACGTCAATCAGGAGATCTACCTGCGCGGTGCGGTGATCAGCCCGGACGGTTCGCGTGACCTCCGGCTGTCCCGCACCGGAACGCCCGCCGACGCGGCGGAGATCGGCAAGGCACTCGCCGCCGAACTCCTCGAACTCGGCGCCGACTCGATCCTCGGCCAGGACGCACAGGCCGGCCCGGGGACCCAGCAACTTGGGAGCACAGAATGACCCGCACCCGTAAGCCCGTAGGCCAGATCGCATTCGTCGGGGCCGGTCCCGGCGACCCGGGCCTGCTGACCCGCCGGGCGCTGGACGCCCTGGTCGACGCCGACCAGGTGGTCTACGACCGGGGCGTACCCGAGTCGCTCCTGGCGCACGTCCGCGCCCAGGCCCGGCCCGACGCCGAGTTCAGCCCCGCCGAGGGCGTACCGGGGGACGTGGCGAAGGTGCTGATCTCCGCGGCCCGGGCCGGGCAGAACGCCGTGCACCTGGTCGCCGGTGACCCGTTCGGCCACGACTCGGTGGTCAAGGAGGTGCAGGCGGTCGCGCGTACCGCCGCGCACTTCGAGGTGGTGCCGGGCGTCGGCCAGGCCGAGGGCGTCGCCACCTACGCGGGTGTCCCGCTGCCGGGCGTACGCACCGCCGCCGACGTCGAGGACGTCACCGCGCTGGACTTCGAGGCGCTCGCCACGGCCGTCGGCCGGGGCTCGCTGGCGCTCGCCGTGGACGCCGGTGACCTGGCCGCCGTCCGGGACGGCCTGCTGGCCGCCGGGGTCGACGGCACCACAGCGGTCGGGGTGACCGGCGACGGCACCGGCGAGACGCAGTACACCACCACGTCGAGCGTGGACTCCTTCGTCGCGGCGGCGCTCGGCTTCACCGGCCGGGTGGTGCTCACCGTCGGCGCGGCCGTCACCGACCGCGACAAGCTGAGCTGGTGGGAGAACCGCCCGCTGTACGGCTGGAAGGTGCTGGTGCCCCGCACCAAGGAGCAGGCCGGCGTGATGAGCGCGCGGCTGCGCGCGTACGGGGCGATCCCGTGCGAGGTGCCGACCATCGCGGTCGAGCCGCCGCGCACTCCGGCGCAGATGGAGCGGGCGGTCAAGGGGCTGGTCGACGGCCGGTACGCCTGGGTCATCTTCACCTCGGTGAACGCGGTCCGGGCGGTCTGGGAGAAGTTCGCCGAGCACGGCCTCGACGCCCGCCACTTCGGCGGCGTGAAGATCGCCTGCATCGGTGACGCCACCGCCGAGGCGGTCCGCGCCTTCGGCATCCAGCCCGAGCTGATCCCCTCCGGGGAGCAGTCCTCCGAGGGCCTGCTGGCCGAGTTCTCGCCGCACGACGAGATCCTCGACCCGGTCGGCCGGGTGCTGCTGCCGCGCGCCGACATCGCCACCGAGACCCTGGCCGCCGGCCTGACCGAGCGGGGCTGGGAGGTCGACGACGTGACCGCGTACCGGACCGTCCGGGCGGCGCCGCCGCCCGCCGAGATCCGCGACGCGATCAAGTCGGGCGGGTTCGACGCGGTGCTGTTCACCTCGTCGTCCACGGTACGGAACCTCGTGGGTATCGCCGGGAAGCCGCACGCGCGGACCGTTGTTGCAGTGATCGGGCCCAAGACGGCGGAGACCGCCACCGAGTTCGGCCTGCGCGTCGACGTGCAGCCGCCGCACGCGTCGGTGCCGGACCTGGTGGAGGCGCTCGCCGCCTACGCCGTCGAGCTGCGGGAGAAGCTCGCCGCCATGCCGGCGAAGCAGCGCCGGGGCTCCAAGGTGCAGGGCCCGACCGCCCTGCGGTTCCGCTGACAGGAGGCCCCTCATGCCGTACCCCGAGATCCGGCCCCGCCGGCTGCGCCGCAACGCGGCCGTGCGGCGGCTGGTCTCCGAGACCCGCGTCGACCCGGCCGAGCTGGTCGTGCCGATGTTCGTCAAGGAGGGGCTGACCGAGCCGCGGGCCATCGCGTCGCTCCCGGGGGTGCTCCAGCACTCCCGGGACTCGCTGCGCAAGGCCGCCGCGGAGGCGGTCCAGGCCGGGGTCGGCGGGATCATGCTGTTCGGGGTGCCGGCGACGCGGGACGAGACCGGCTCAGGTGGCGTCGACCCGGCCGGCGTGCTCAACACGGCCATCCGGGACGTGATCGCCGAGGTCGGCGACTCGACTGTGGTGATGAGCGACCTGTGCCTGGACGAGTTCACCTCGCACGGGCACTGCGGCCTGCTCACCCCGGACGGCGGGGTCGACAACGACGCCACGCTCGCCGCGTACGCCGACATGGCGGTGGCCCAGGCCGCCGCCGGGGTCCACGTGGTCGGGCCGTCCGGGATGATGGACGGCCAGGTCGGCGTGGTCCGCAAGGCGCTGGACGCCGCCGGGCACCAGGACGTCTCGGTGCTCGCGTACGCGGTGAAGTACGCCTCCGCCTTCTACGGCCCGTTCCGCGACGCGGTGGAGTCGGCGCTGGAGGGGGACCGGCGCACCTACCAGCAGGACCCGGCGAACCTGCGCGAGTCGCTGCGCGAGGTCGAGCTGGACGTGGCCGAGGGCGCCGACATGGTCATGGTCAAGCCGGCGCTGCCCTACCTCGACGTGGTGTCGGCGGTGCGGGCCGCGGTGAACGTCCCGGTCGCCGCCTATCAGGTCTCCGGCGAGTACGCGATGGTCGAGGCCGCCGCCGCGAACGGCTGGATCGACCGGGAGCGCGTGATGCTGGAGACGCTCACCTCGATCCGCCGGGCCGGCGCACAGATCATCCTCACCTACTGGGCCGTCGAGGCCGCCCAGCTGCTGCGCGAGCGCTACTGACCATCGTTGGCCGGCGCCGTTCGGCTGCCGGCACGACTGCGGCGGGCTCGCCCCGGCTCGCATAGCCGACAGCGCGTTGTCCACAGCCACGTCGGTCACTCTGCGCAACCTTTCGAGGTGCGGCGTACTTCACCTCCCGCCGACTTTGCTCTGCAGCCACGGGCGCAACTATCACGGAACGTGCACGCTGCCTCGATGGCTGCAGAGCAAAGTCCGCCGAGGTAGTACTCACCGTCGCGACGATCCAGGGCTTTGTGTCTGTTTAATTCGCCTTTGTCCACCGCGTTGGGCTGCTGTCGTCAGCGAGGCGCTTAACGCTGTGTGAACGTTACTCTCTGCGTGTGTGCCGGCGGCTGCACCCGCGGAGGGTGGACGCCGCATCCCGGGTTTTCCACAGGCCGTGGCGCGGGGTTGCCGGGCCGGTGCGGGAGACGGGACCGTGGGCGGCGTGACAGACATCGCCGACACCGTGCCGGAGGCCACTCCCGCTACCGCCACCACCACTGGCGCCGCACCCGGGGCCACCGCCGCGACGGCGGCAGACGGCGGGCCGGCGTTGCTCACCGAGCCGTTCGACGTGCCGTTCCCGGCACCGGGGATCGTCCGGGCGGTGCGTCGCAGGGCCGACGCCAGCCAGCGTGAGCTGGCCCGGTTCGCCCGGGTGCATCCGAGCACGATCGGGCGGATCGAGGCGGGCAGCCTGACGCCGAGCCTGACCATGCTGTCGCGCATCGTCGGCACGGCCGGCTTCCGGCTCGTGGTCGTCGACGAGGCCGGCCGGCTGCTCAAGCCGATGCGGGACCGGGCCGACCTGCGGGACGGCGCGGAGCGGCGGTACCCGTCCCACCTCGACATCATCACCGACCCGGAGCCGGGGGAGTGGTGGGCCGACCGGTACGGGTTGGCCCGCCCGCCGGAAACCTTCTACCGCAATCGGGAGGTCCGGGACTGGCTGCGCCACCGCAGCCAGTGGGAGGTGCGGGTGGCCAAGTACCGGAGCGTGCCGCCCCCACCCGATCCACAGCGGTGCGGATACCGCGGCGGCCCGCCGATCCGCCCATGAGCGAATCGACGGGCCGCCGCGCGGAACGCCGCTCAGTCGTCGTTCAGGATCGTCCCGATACCGGCCGGGTCGGCGAGCCGCAGGCCCGGAACCCCTGCTACGTACAGCGTGAGCTTCTCGTCCGCCTCGCGCTTGCGGTCACCGCGCACGGTGACCGGGAACGTCAGCGAGGTCCGGCCCGCGGCCAGCACCCGGCAGCCGACGTACGGGTCGTAGTCCGACCCGGCCTGAGCTGTGGTGCCGTACGTGGTCGCGCAGATCAGGGCCGGCTCGGAGAGCGGGCGGGACACGGTGACCGTGAACGTCATGGCGCTGGTGCCCTTGTCGCCCTCGGTGACCGAGGTGTCCGCGACCCGCAGCGAGGCGCGCGAGCGGAACCGGGCCACCTGCGGATCGTGGTCACTGGCGCCCCGGTCGCCCAGCTCCGGCGCGTCGGTCGGGTAGTCGGCGTTGATGTGCGCCGTCCGCACCTGCACCAGGTCGTCGTGCATCGGGTCGTTGACGAAGAGGTTGTCCAGCGTCTGCGCCTGCCCGCTGAAGGTGTACGAGTACGCCGACGCCGACGCGGGCGCGTCCGCCACCAGGTCGTCCCAGAGGTTGTGCAGCCCGGCCTCGTACAGCGGGGCGAGCTGGTCCGACGGGGTCGGGTTCTGGGCGGTGGCGATCGGGTCGTCCGGGCGGGGGAAGACGTTCAGGTCGCCGCCGTAGACCACGCGGGCGTTCGGGTCGCTCGCCTCGACCGCCTGGACGATCGCCGCACCGTACGCGGCCTGCTCGCGGCGCTGCCCGACCCGGCTGTCCGGTCCGGACGAGAAGTGGTTGGCGACCGCCCAGAGCGTGAACCGCTCGCTCGACCCGGGACCGGCCTTCACCGTGAACCGGGCCACCTGCGCCGCGCGGGTGTAGACGTTGCTGCCGTCCACCCCGGTCGACCGGTCCACGTCGGCCGGCAGCACCGCGTTGAACGCCTTGGGGTTCTGCACGTCGGTGTTGGAGGGCAGCGCCGCCGAGCGGTACTGGACGGTCGGGGCGGAGCCCAGCAGCGGGTCCGCGGCGGTGGCCTCCGCGAGCGTGAGCCGGTCGGTCCGGTAGAGGAACGCCGAGGCGATGCCCCGGGCGTCCGCGCCGGTCCGGTCGTACGCGGCGGCGTATGCCGGGCCGCCGTTCGCCGCGATGGCGAGCGCCAGCTCCTGCACGGTGTCCGGCGCGCCGTCGGCGTTGTTGGTGTCGCCGCAGGCCAGAGCGCCGTCTACCACGGAGCAGATGTCCTGGTCCTCGGCCTCCTGCACCAGGATCAGATCCGGGCTGTGCAGCGACTGGACGATCTGCCGGGCCTGCACGGCCAGCTTGGCGGCGTACGCCTCGGGACTCGCCGGCACGTAGTCGAACGGCGGGCTGACACCGGGGCACCCGGTGTTGCCGGCGAAGTCGCAGCCGTCGAACGGGTCGTCCCGGTAGTCGTACAGGTTCTCCACGTTGTACGTGGCGATCGCGACCTCGCTGCCGCGGTCGGCCGGCTGCGGCGGGTGGTTCGCGGCCGGGTCGGCGCCGCCGGTCAGGGTGAGCTGCTCGGGCTGCACGCTGTACTTGCTGAACGCGTACGAGACGGAGCCGTAGGCGTCCTCGGTGAGCGTGTCGAACGTGCGCGCCTCGGGCAGCAGCGCCCGCGAGTCACCGGCGGTCGCCTTCACGCCGCCGGCACCCAGCAGGATGCGCTGGTTGTTGCCGTTGTCGAACAGCGTGCCGGGGATGTCGTCGAGCGGGTGCGCGTCCCGGAACACCCGCCGGGCGTACGGGTCGGACCGCTTCATCACCGGGTCCGCGCGGTCCAGCACGTAGATCTCGGAGTCGGCGGTGGAGGAGTAGATGTGCCGGGGCGCCGAGACGCCGCTGCCGGCGCGTACCCGCATCCGCTCGCCCTCGTGCCGCTCCCAGAACAGGTCGGCGGCGGCCGCCTCGGCCGGCGGGACCGCGTCGTCGACCCGGACCGCGGTGTCCACGTCGAGGCCGGAGTCCAGCTTGCGGACCAGCGAGGCGCCGGAGAGCTGGGTCTGGTTGAAGTACTCGGAGACCCGGCCGCGCAGCACGACCTCGTCACCGACGGTCGGGGCGTACCCGCCGATCAGCGTGGTGAACGAGCCCATGAAGACGAACAGGCCGTCGGAGGTCAGCGGGTCGCCGTCCTCGCTGCCGAGCCGGCTCTGGAGGTAGAAGCCCCACTGGTCGGCCCCGGCCGAGCTGCGGGTCAGCGACATGCCGGTGATGACGCCGCGCACGTCGTACAGCGTGGAGCTGGTGCCGTTGCCGCTGGCCGGCGCGAGCGGCGACCGGTCGGTGCGGCCGTCCTCGTCGTCAGCGGTGCGGCCCTGTACCTCGCCGATCGACAGCACGCTGGTGGCCTGCACGGTGAGCGTGCAGGTGGCGGTGCCGCCCTCGGCGTCGGTGGAGGTCACGGTGACCGCGTAGCTGCCGGCCGGCAGGCCGGTGGCGGTGACCGTCGCGGTGGCCGTGCCACCGTTCCCGGTCGCCGGGGTGAACGCGGTACGGCTGATCGAGCCGCTCGCCGGCACCGGCACGACCGAGGTGACCGCCAGGTCGGTGACCGTGTCGTCGGCGTCGGTCGCGGTGACCTCGCGGGTCGCCGTGGCGCCCGCCGAGAGCGTCAGCGCCCCGCCGCAGGCCACTGTGGGCGGCTGGTCGACCGGCCCGCCTCCGCCGACGGTGTGGCTGCCCAGCCCGTCGAACGTGTCGGTGGCGAAGCCGGCCCACTGCGCGGCCGGGTCGAACGCGTCCGCCGGGTCGGTGTCGCCCGCGGTCACCGAGGGCAGCCGGCGCAGCGTGTTGTCCGCCGTGCTGGTGAGCCCGCTGCCCCACTCGCTGCCCGGGTCGACGCCGACCTGGCCCAGGGAGTCGACCACCGCGTCGCCCTTGCGCAGCACGATCGCGTCGTCGCCGTTGAACAGCGAGCCGGAGTACGTCTGGTCGGCCTGGGCGAGGATCGCCGGCGCGGCCGCCGCGGCGGCGAAGACGAAAACGTCACCGGCCGCTACGGTGCCGGTCAGGGTGACGTTCGTCGAGGTGGTGGCGCCGTTGAAGAAGAGCTGGAGCTGGTAGCCGCCGGCGGCCAGGTCGATCGGGGCGCCGGTGCCGTTGTACAGCTCGACGGCCTTGTTGTTGGACGACCCCTCGACGTACTCCGAGATGAACAGGTCGGTGGGCGCGGCGCTGGCCGCGGTGGGTGCGACAGCGATCGCCGTGAGGGTGACGGCGGCGGTGGTCGCGAGCGCGGCGAGGGTGCGGCGCGGGCGCATGGGGCCTCCACGATGGGTGGACAGGAACTAACGAACGTTAAGGCTCTCGTGGGTGCACCGTCCAGCCCCTTCGATGGCCGGCCGGTGAACGCTCAGCGGTGACTGTCCAGCCGGTGCACCAGCTCGGCGACGTCCACACCGTATTCGCACCAGTCGCGGTCGGGGCGGTAGCCCAGCTCGGCGTTGACCTTCAGCATCGACTCGTTGTCCTGCGCGTTCCAGGTCTGCACCTCGGCCACCTCGGGCTCGGCCGAGCGCAGCTCCAGCAGCATCCGCGCCTTGATGGCCCGGTCGATGCCGTAGCCGCGGTGCTCGTGGACGACGATCGTGTCGTACTGGTCGGCCCGGGTCGGGTGCTGCGCCGGCACCACCACCTCGGTCAACCCGGCCACCTCGCCGGTCTGCTCGTGCAGCGCCAGCACGATGTACGGCTTCATGCCGCGCCGGTGCAGCGTGGCGAGGCTGTCGCGCAGCCGTTCCGGGTCGTAGGAGCTGGGCCGCAGCTCCACGTCGTCGGAGTCGCGCACCTCGGCCTTGGCCCGCGCGTACGCCTCGATGAGCTCGTCCGGCGGGCCACCCGGCCAGAACTCCACGCGGTAGCCCGCGCCGACCTCGGCGGCCATCTCGGTGAGCGCCGGCCAGTCCACCGACCGCAGGTCGAGCACGCTGCGGGTCTCCACGTAGTCGCGGGTGAAGCCCAGCGACTCGTAGAACGCCACGGCCGGGGTGTCGCCGACCACCTCCACGCCGATCGACTGGAAGCCCTCGTCCCAGACCCGGCGGGCGGCCACCCGCACCAGCTCGCGGCCGATGCCGCTGCGCCGGATCGCCGGGTGCACCAGCACCTCGAGCACGCCGATCCCGCCGAGCAGCAGCACGTGCACATGCCCGAGGATCGCACCGGGCGTGCCGTCCGGGGCGACGTCGTCCTGCGCGACCCACGAGATTCGCCGCTCGCCGGGCATCACCTCGGACAGATACTCCCGCATGGAGCTCTCCCGCCATGGCGGATCCTGCGGCAGATCGGCCGCCAGGACCGCGTTCAGCGTGTCCAGCAGGGACGCGATCTCGGCGGACGACGCGGTCCTGGGATCCCACTCGCGCACCATCACCCGTCTAGCTTGCCGTCAACGGCAGCCGGGGGGAAGGGTTCAGTCCGCGAATGTACGCGAGCCGTCACCTCACGTTGCGGCTGAGCCTGCCGTACTCGTCGGCCTTGTCGAACACGGCCTGGGCGTACCGACGCACATCGTTGTAGGAGAGGATGGCGCCCCACCAGTCGCCCGGGATGGTCATGTTCCGGCCGCCCTTGCACAGGTAGAGCCCGGCGGCCAGCGCCGCGTCGTCGATGTCGTGCGGGTTCTTCACGCCGTCGCCGTCGGCGTCCGCGCCGATCTCCTGCCAGGTGGTCGGGATGAACTGCATCGGGCCGAGCGCCCGGTCGTGGACCCGGTCGTCGTCGAGCGCTCCCTGGTCGGTGTCGAGGATGCGGGACCGGCCGCCCTGCCCGTCGAGCGGCTGGCCCTTGATCTCCGGCAGGGCCCGGCCGTCGGCTTGCAGCGTGGCGCCGTTGGCCGCGCCGTGGCGCGACTCGACGTACCCGATCGCGGCCAGCGTGGTCCAGCTCAGCTGGCAGGCGCGGTTGGTCTGGGCGAGCACCAGTTCGGCGTAGGCGTACGCCTGGAGCGCCACCACGGGGACGCCGGTGATCGCGCTTACCCGCTGCGCCCAGCCGGCGAGCGAGTCCGCCGGACGTCCGGCGGGCAGCACCGGGGTGGTGGTCGCGCCGGGCAGGGGTGTGCCGGTCGGTGCGGCGGTGCCGGGCATCCCGGTCAGCTCCGGCAACGGGGGCGTGGCGGGCGCCGCGGCGGTCTGCGGGACGCTCTGCGACGGCGTGGCCTCGGCGACCGTCTCCGGCCGGCCGACCGCCGCCGGCACGACCACCGCACCGGCCGTGGCGGCGGCGGCGACCAGGGCGAGCAGGAACAGCGCGGGCAGCGTGGTGCGCCCGCCGGGCTGCCGGGACCAGGCACGGGTGGCCCGGGCCGCGCCGACGGCGAGCTGTCTCGGGCGCGTGCGGACGGCGTGCGCGAACGGCATCCGCCGACGCCGCCCGCCGCCGGCCGCCACCTCGGCCTTCGCCTCCGCTCCGGAGTCAGTCTGCTGGGGCCCGCTCGCCCCGGACTCACCGTCCGGCTTCGCGCCTGGCTCGGGCTGCGGCTTCGCGCCGGACTCGGCGTCCGCCGCACCCGCGTCGCGGGCCGGGTCGGCGGGCGGCTTCGGGGGGAGGGCGTCGCGCTCGCGGCGTTGGCGCGGGATGGGCGGGGTGCCGTCGTCGGGCGGCGCGGCGGGTCGCAGGGGCCGCGCAGTCGATCGCCGTTCGCCGTCCACCACCCGTCGAGTATCACCCATCCGGGTGACGACGTCAGGCCCGGCCGTACGCTGTGGGACATGCCCCGGTACGAGTTCCGTTGCCGCGCCTGCGGCGACACCTTCGAGGTCAACCGCCCGATGGCCGAGGCCGGACGGCCGGCCACCTGCCCGCAGGGCCACGCCGACACGGTGAAACTGCTGTCCACGGTGGCCGTCACCGGCCGGGGCGGCTCCGCTCCGAGCGGTGGGATTCCCAGCGGCGGTGGTTGCTGCGGCGGCTCCTGCGGCTGCTGACTTTCCGCCGCCGGTCCCGCGGGTCGATCCGGGTCTTGCCGCCGCTGTGATCTTTTGGCACCTTGGGGCGGAATCTGCCCAGCCGTTCTCACGATGCGTGACGGCACGACCATAGGGCAGCATGGACCCGACGTCACCGGGCGGAGGTTCGACGTATGTCGCAAGGACACCACCTCCCCAGCGGGTGGGTGACCTTCGTGTTCACCGACATCGAGGGCTCGACGCGGCTGGCCCGGATGCTCGGCCCGGTCTATCGCCCGGTGCTGCACGAGCACCGGCGGCTGCTGCGCGACACCCTGGCCGGCACCGACGGCGCGGAGCTGCTGACCGAGGGGGATTCGTTCTTCCTCGCGTTCCCGGACGCCGCCGCCGCGGTCCGCGCCTGCCTGACCGCGCAGCGGGCGCTCGCCGGCCACGAGTGGCCCAACCCGGATGCCACCCCGCGGGTACGGATGGGGCTGCACACCGGCTACGCCGAGCCCCGCGACGGCGAGTACGCCAGCCCCGAGGTGCACCGGGCCGCCCGGGTGGCCGCCGCCGCGCACGGCGGGCAGGTGCTCTGCTCGGCTGCCACCGCCCAGCACGCCGACCCGCTGCCGGACGGGGTGTCCCTGCTGGACCTCGGGCTGCACCGGCTGCGCGGCTTCGACGACCGGGAGCGGCTGTTCCAGCTCGTCGCGCCCGGGCTGGAGCGGCGGTTCCCGCGTCCGCGTACCGCCGACGCGACAGCGCACAACCTGCCCACCCAGGTCACCTCGTTCGTCGGCCGGCAGGCCGAGCGCGCCGAGCTGGGGCGGCTGGTCGAGGCGTACCGCCTGGTGACGGTGCTCGGCGCGGGCGGCGCCGGCAAGACCCGGCTCGCGGTGGAGCTGGCCTCCGGGATCGTCGAGGACTACCCGGACGGCGTCTGGTTCGTCGACATCGCCGCGGTGACCGACCCGGGGCTCGTGGCGTTCGAGATCGCCGCCGTGCTCGGCCTCCGCCCGGAGCCGGGCCGGCCGATGGTCGACACCCTCGTCGAGTACGCGGCGCCGCGCCGGATGCTCGTGCTGCTGGACACCTGCGACGCCCAGACCGCCGCGTCGGCCGAGGTGATCGGCCGGTTGCTGGCCGGTGGCCGGGGTGTGCGGGTGCTGGCGACCAGCCGGGAGTCGTTCGGCGTACCCGGCGAGGTGGTGTGGCGGATCCCGCCGCTGTCGGTCGACGAGGGGCCCGACGGCGGGGGCAGCGACGCGGTGGCGTTGCTGCTGGACCGTACCGCCGTGGCCCGGGGCGGCCGTGCGCCGGAGCCGGCCGAGCAGGCCGACCTGCACCGGGTGGTACGCCGGCTGGACGGGCTGCCGCTGGCCATCGAGCTGGCCGCGGCCCGGCTGCGGGTGCTCTCGGCCGGGCAACTGGCCGAGCGGCTGGACGACATGCTGGGCACGCTCGACGCCGGCCGGGAGACGGCGGAACCGCCCCCGGTGGAGGCGGGCTGGAGCGGCAACCAGCAGGACACGGTGGACCTGGTGGCCGCCGCGACCGGCGCCGCGCCGCCCACCCCGGCGACCCGGGCGGTGCACCGTTCGGCGAGCGAGCGGCACCTGACCATCCAGGCCACCGTGACGTGGTCGTACCGGACGCTGGGCGCGCGCTCGGCCCGGCTGCTGCGCTGGATGGCGGTGTTCGCCGGTCCGGTGGACCTGCCGACCGTGCAGTGGCTGCTCGACGAGGACCCGCTCGACCCGCTCTCGGTGCTCGTGGACAAGTCGATGGTGCTGGCCGAGCCGCACGCCTCCGGCAGCACCTACCGGATGCTCGACCCGATCCGGGCGTACGCGGCCCGGCGGCTGGTCGAGGCGGGCGAGGAGCAGAGCGCCCGGGACCGGCACGTGGCCTGGTGCCGGCACGCGCTGGACCGCGCTCACCTGGGACCGGACGGCCGTCCGGTGACGCTGTCCCTGTACGCGCTCGACCCGCTCGCGAACGAACTGCGGGCCGCGTTGCGCTGGTGCGCCACCGGCGGCAGCGCCCGCTCGGGGCTGTCGCTGGCGGGTGACCTGGACCAGTGGTGGCGGGAGCGCGGGCTGGCCCGGGAGGGGCGGCTCTGGCTGTTCCGGCTCTACGGCCGGCTCGCCGAGACCGGCGAGGTGATGCCGGACGCCGAGCTGGCCGCCGCGTACCACATGCACTCGCTGCACGCGGGTGCGGACGGCGAGTTCGGCGAGGAGCTGAGGTACTCGCAGCGGGCCGAGGCGGCCGCCCGGCAGTCCGGCGACCGGGGGCTGCTGGCCCGGGTGCTGGCCGGACGCGCCGCGCCGCTGGTCGACATGGGGCAGTTCGCCGAGGCGGAGCGGGTTTGCCGTGAGGTGATCGACTGGGCGTACGCGCAGGACGCGGTGGGGGACGCGTTGCTGGCCGTCTACAACCTCGCCGAGCTGCTCTGGCGCCGGGGCGCGCTGGACGAGGCGGCCGACCTGCTCGCCGCGGCCCGCCCGGTCGAGGCGTCCCGGCCGGCCGAGCGGGGCGGCCGGTCGGTGGACATGCTGCTCGGGATGGTGGCCCTGGCCCGGGGCGATCTGGTCGCCGCGCACGAGCACCTGCTGGTGGCGTTGCGGTCCCGGATGAGCCACGGCTACCTGGGCCGGGCCTGCGACACGATCAACGCGATAGCGGTGCGCTGCGCGCTGGCCGGGGACGCGCTCTCCGCGGCCCGGCTGTTCGGGGCGGCGCAGGCCACCCGGGCGAACCTGCGGGCCACGCCGGGGATATACGGCCCGTACTGGTCGGCCCGGCAGACGGAGCTGCGCCGGGTGCTCGGTGACGAGGCGTTCGACGCCGCCTACGGCGCCGGGTCGGGGCTGCGGCTGGACGAGGTGGCGGCGCTGGCGCTGCACGTCGAGCACCCGGACCTCGCCGCCGACTCGCCCCGGTTCGGCGCGCAGAAGCCGGGTTCGTGGCCGGCGTTCGAGCCGCGCAGGACGGCCGGCTGAGCGCGTCGGGGAGCCCGCCGGCCGGCGGACTCCCCGTGTGGTGCGTCAGGCGCGGGCGGCGGCCCGGCGCTGGGCGTCGGCCTTCATCCGGGCGGCGCGGTCGAGGTCGGCCTGCGACACGGCGGCGACCGAGCCGAAGACGCTCACCGCCTGGTAGTACGTCCAGGCGAGGCTGTAGCAGGCGGGCCGCACCACCGCGTTGTACGTGGCGCAGACCCGCTTCAGGTCGGCGTAGAAGGCGTTGTCCAGGCGGGACTTGCTGGCCGGGAAGACGCCCATCGCCTTGTGGTTGCGGTAGCCGAAGTCGTGCCGGTAGCAGGAGAGCTTGAAGTTGAACCCGATCGGGTTGTCCGGGCTGGACGAGCAGTAGTCGGTGGACCAGTCGAAGCCGTACTCGGTCCAGGGCGCCCGGTTCTGCCGGGCGCTGTTCCAGGCGTTGTAGCTGGACGCGCTGGTCTGCGTCCAACTGGTCAGGACGGACAGCTTCTGCTGGGTGCTCACCGCGGCGGCGGCCGGTGTGGCCAGGCCGAGCAGGGTGAGCAGGGTGAGTGTTCCGGCGGCGAGGGTGGTGGCGAGGCGACGGGACACGGGAACCTCCGCGGGGTGGTGGCCGGGATCTCCGGATGTCGACAAGTGTCGATCAAGCGGGTGGCCTGGGGCGATGCTCCGGGGAGCGGCTCGCTGACATCCGCCTGAACAGACGAATGCCCCCGGGCCGGCGAGGCGGCCCGGGGGCATCCGGTGGGGATCAGCGCACGAAGCGCGGCGGGCTCGCCGGGCTCTCGTTCGCCAGCCGGTCCAGCGCGGTCACGTAGTACGTGTACCGGGCGCCGTCGGCCGCCGTGGTGTCCATCCACGACTGCACGGCGCCGTCGGTGGCCCGCACGGTGCCGACCAGGTGGGAGGCGTCGGCGAAGTCGCATCGCCCGGCCAGGCCGTGCCCGTCGAACCGGTAGATCGCGTAGGACGCGGCGGTGCCGAGCGGGCCCTTGCCGTCGGCCGGCTGACGCCAGCTCAGGCGTACCCCGTCCGCCTCCCGCTGGGCCTTGGTGACCACCGGGAACAGCAGCGGCTTACGCGGCAGGTGCGTCATGGTGGGCACCAGCGCGGGGCGGGAGTAGTGCTCGGCGGCGTAGATGTCGGTGGCGCCGAGCCGGTTCGCCCGGACCTGCACCGCGGAGAAGTGCACGTTGCCGAGCACCTCCGGGTACGACCGGTTGAGCGTCAGGTGGTTCGACAGCTCCTGCGGGTTCATCCAGAACGACCCGTACGCCGGGTCACCGCTCTTGTAGTCGGCCTGGCCGATGTAGAGCTGGACCCGCGTGCCACGCACCTGCTCGGCCCACCACGGCACCAGCCGGGCGTAGTCGGCTGCCGGGTACTGGCCGATGTACCAGTAGAGCTGCGGCACGATGTAGTCGATCCACTCCTCCTTGACCCACTTGCGGGAGTCGGCGGAGATGATGTCGTACGACTGCGAGCCGGTGGTGTCCGAACCGTTCGGGTCGGCCGACGCGTTGCGCCAGATGCCGAACGGGCTGACGCCGAACTTCACATACGGCTTGACCGCCTTGATCTTGGCGTTCATCTCCTGGATCAGCAGGTTGATGTTGTCCCGCCGCCAGTCGGCCTTGTCGGTGAAGCCCCTGTTGTACGCCGCGAACGTGGCGTCGTCCGGCACCTGGTAGGTGCCGCTCGGGTACGGGTAGAAGTAGTCGTCGAAGTGCACGCCGTCGATGTCGTACCGCTTGACCGCGTCCATCATCGCGGTCTGGACGAACTCGCGGACCTCGGGCACGCCGGGGTTGTAGTAGAGCCGGCTGCCGGCGACGCCGGCGGGCGGGTAGGCGAAGACCCAGTCGGGGTGCTGGCGGGCCGGGCTGTCCGGGGCCAGTTGCGACAGGTCGGCGCCGGCACCGCCCGGCGCGGGCATGGAGACGCGGTACGGGTTGAACCAGGCGTGGAACTCCAGGTTGCGCTTGTGCGACTCGGCGACCAGGAAGGCCAGCGGGTCCCAGCCCGGGTTCTTGCCGCGTACGCCGGTCAGGTACTCCGACCACGGCTCGTACGGCGAGGGCCAGAACGCGTCGGCGGTCGGGCGGACCTGGACCACGACGGCGTTGTGGTTGAGCTTCTGGGCCAGGTCGAGCCAGGCCAGGTATTCGGCCTTCTGCTTGGCCACCTGGTCCGGCGCGGTCCAGGAGTCCTTGCTGGGCCAGTCGATGTTCGTCACCGAGGCGATCCACATGGCCCGGAACTGGCGCTTGGGGGTGGCCGGGTCGGTGACGCAGTCGGTGGAGGGGTAAGTGGCGGTGCCGGTGTCGCCGGGGGCGGCCTGCGCCGGTGTGCCGGCGACCAGCGCGCCGAGCAGCGCCGCGGCGAGCGCGGCGGCTCCGAGCCGAGTTGCCTTCATGCGGTGCGGTCCCTTCGTCGGGTCCGGGGGGACGGTGGGCGGCGGGGGCGTCACGGCAAGATTCGCCGCGCTACCCATGCCTCCGGTAGAAAACTTTCATCTATCCGTGCCCGGCGCAAGACCCTGACGGCCGATCGATGTCCCGTGTCGTCCGATCAGCCGGATCGTGACGATTCCGAGACACGCGGTGCGGGATTGGAGCGCAAAACGGCTGGGTAGCTAGCCCGGTCACAGACCGCCACCGTGGCGGCCACACGGCGGGGGAGGTGATCAGATGTCGGTCCTGCGTACCAAGCCGATCCAGGACGTGCTCGCCCAGGGCGACGCCGACGGCGAGGACGGCAAACCGGGCCTGCGGCGCCGGCTCGGCGCGGTCGACCTGATGGGCTTCGGCATCGGCATCGTGATCGGCACCGGCATCTTCACGCTCACCGGCGTCGAGGCGCGCAACAGCGCCGGGCCGGGCGTGGTGATCTCGTTCGGCATCGCCGGCCTGGTCGCGCTGCTCGCCGCGCTCTGCTACGCCGAACTCGCCAGCAGCGTGCCGACCGCCGGCAGCGCCTACACCTACGCGTACGCGACGATGGGCGAGATCGTCGCCTGGATCATCGGCTGGGACCTGCTGCTGGAGTTCGCGCTCGGCGCGGCGGTGGTGGCCCGCGGCTGGTCCGGCTACCTCGCCGACCTGTTCGGCCTGCCCAGCGCCTGGTTCGCCGAGGAGGGCAGCGTCGTCAACCTCGGCGCGATCGGCATCGTGCTGGTGCTCGGCGTGGTCGCCATCGTCGGCATCCGCGAGTCGGCCCGGGTCACCAACGTGCTGGTGCTGGTCAAGGTGGCGATCTGTGCGTTCGTCATCATCGCCGGGCTGTTCTTCGTCAAGGCGGCCAACCTCAGCCCGTTCATCCCGTCCGCCGAGCCGGCCGGGGCCGGGGACGACGGCATCAAACAACCGGTCACCCAGGCCATCTTCGGGCTGGAGCCCTCCGTCTTCGGCTTCGTCGGGGTGCTCACCGCCGCCGCCGTCGTGTTCTTCGCGTACACCGGGTTCGAGGCCGTGGCGAACCTGGGTGAGGAGACCCGCAAGCCCAAGCGGGACCTGCCGTTGGGTCTGCTCGGCACGCTCGTCATCTCCACGGTGCTCTACATCGGCGTCTCGCTGGTCGTGGTGGGCATGGTCAAGTACACCGAGATCGACGAGGGTGCGCCGATCGCGTCCGCGTTCCGGGCGGTCGGCGCCGGCTGGGCCGCGGTGCTCGTCTCCATCGCCGCCGTCGCCGGGCTCACCAGCGTGATCCTCGTCGACCTGGTGGCGATGGGCCGGATCGGCTTCGCCATCGCCCGGGACGGGCTCATCCCGCCCGCCATCGCCAAGGTGCACCCCCGCTGGGGCACCCCGTACCGGATCGCCGGGATCATGACGATCGCGGTGGCGCTGCTCGCCGGCTTCCTGCCGCTGTCCGCGCTGGCCGACCTGGTCAGCATCGGCGCGCTCTGCGCGTTCACGCTGGTCGCCATCGCGGTGCCGATCCTGCGCAAGCGCCGCCCCGACCTGGAGCGGCCGTTCAAGGTGCCGTTCTCGCCGGTGCTGCCGATCCTCACCGCGGCGGCGTGCCTCTACCTGAGCCTCAACCTCTCGGTGGAGACCTGGCTGCGGTTCCTCGCCTGGATGCTGATCGGCGCGGTCATCTACTTCGGCTACGGCCACCGCAAGAACCGGCTCGCCCGGCGCGAGCACTCGGACACCCCCGAGCCCGCCCCCACCCCCTGAGGCGGGCCCCCGAAGGAAGGGCCCATTGCTTGACGCCTGGCGTTACGCAAGGGGCCCTTCCTTCGCCCGCTCATCCCTTCAGGCCGCTGCGGGAGACACCCTGGATGATGTGCCGCTGGGCCAGCACGAACAGGATCAGCACCGGCACGCTCGCCAGCACCGCGCCCGCCATGATCACCGGATAGTCGGTCACGTACGCGCCCTGGAGCAGGCCCAGGCCCGCCGGCAGGGTCAGCCGTTCCGGGCTGAACAGCACGTACACCGGCCAGAGGAAGTCGTTCCAGTTGGTCAGGAACGACAGCACCGCGAGCGTGGCCAGGGCCGGCTTCGACAGCGGCAGCAGCACCCGGCGGAAGATCTGCCAGTGGTTCGCGCCGTCCAGCACCGCCGCCTCCTCCAGCTCGGCCGGGATGGAGAGGAAGAACTGGCGCAGGAAGAACACGCCGAACGCGCTGGCCGCGCCCGGCACGATCACCACTGTCAGCGTGTCGATCCAGTTCAGCCGTTCGGCGATGATGAAGTTCGGGATGATCAGCGAGGTGGGCGGCAGGAACAGCGTGCCCACGATCAGCGCGAACAGCACCTTCCGGCCGCGGAACCGCATCCGGGCCAGCGCGTACGCGGCCATCGACGCGGTCACCAGCACCAGCAGCGTGTGCAGGGTGGCCGCCGCCATGCTGTTGACGAACCAGCGCAGCACCGGGTTCGCCGCGTTGTCGACGATCTGCCCGTAGCCGTAGGTGGAGAACGGGTTCGGCAGCCAGCCGGGCGGCACCCGCTGCGCGTCGTCGTACGTCTTCACCGAGGTCAGCAGCATCCAGACCAGGGGAGTCACGAAGATCGCGGTGATCAGCAGCAGTACGCCGTACCGCCCCACCGCGCGCATGTTCCTCATGTCGTAGCCCTCAGTCTTCCCGGTAGCGGAACAGCCGGAAGTTGACGACGCTCACCACGGCCAGCATCAGCGCGAAGAACACGCTCATCGCGGCGGCCCGGCCGGCGTCGTAGTCCCGCAGCCCCTCGTCGACGATCCGCCAGACCACGGTCCGGGTCTGTTCGCCCGGCGCGCCCTGGGTGATCAGGAACGCCTGCCCGAACACGTTCGCCGAGGCGAGGATCGTGGTGGTGAAGACGAACAGCATCACCGGGCGCAACCCGGGGATCGTGACGTGGCGGAACCGGTCCCAGGCGCCCGCGCCGTCCACCTTGGCCGCCTCGTACAGTTCGGCCGGGATGTCCTGGAGACCGGCCAGGTAGATCACCGCGTTGAAGCCGCAGGTCCACCACACGGTCACGCCGACCAGTGACACCCACGCCCACGGCACGTCGGTCACCCACGGTGTGTCCGAGGGGAGCCCGACCACGCCGAGCAGCCGGTTGACCAGGCCCAGGTTGGCATCGAGCAGGAACCGCCAGAGCAGGCCGATCACCGCCACGCCCAGCACGTACGGAGCGAAGAAGGCGGCCCGGAAGAACGTCCGGCCGGGGAACGAGCGGTTGAGCAGCAGCGCCAACCCCAGCGGGATCACCACGAGCAGCGGCACGGAGAACAGCGTGAAGATCCCGGTGGCCCGGACGCTCGACCACCAGTCCCCGTAGATCGCCGAGTCGCTGGAGAACAGGTCCCGGTAGTTGCCGATCCCGACGAACGGCCGGTTCGGCAGTTGCAGGTCCCACTGGTGCAGGCTGATCCAGACCCCGAACAGGATCGGCGCCAGGCCGAAGACGCCGAACAGGATCAGGTACGGCGCGAGGAAGAGGTACGGCGTCGTGCGGTTGCCGCGTTCCGTCGCGCCCCGGCGGCGGGTGGGCGCCACCGTGGGCGGCGCGCCGTCACGCGCCGCCCCGGCCTCGATCACGTCCGCCACGGCGGATCAGTTCCCGTACTTCTTGCGGTTGTCCTCGAGCTGCTTGTTCGCCTTGGTCACGCCGTCGTCGAGCGCCTGCTTCGGCGACTTCTTGCCCAGCGCCGCCTCGTTGAACGCGCTGTAGAAGGTCAGCATGACCTCGCCCAGGCCCGGCGCGGCGGGCGGGAACGCGGCGTACTCCAGCTCCGGTGCGAGCGCGTTGACCTCGGTGAGGCCCTTGAACTCGCTGCTCTCGCGGACCGCCTTGCGGGCCGGCACCTGGCCGCCCTTGGCCCAGTCCAGCGAGTGCTGGCTCAGCCAGTTGATGAAGACCTTCGCG
This sequence comes from Micromonospora tulbaghiae, assembly GCF_900091605.1. Lineage (GTDB taxonomy): Bacteria > Actinomycetota > Actinomycetes > Mycobacteriales > Micromonosporaceae > Micromonospora > Micromonospora tulbaghiae. The sequence goes on along the minus strand of NZ_FMCQ01000009.1, from coordinate 300,705 downwards.
CCGGCCGTCTTGTTCGCGTTCGCCGAGCGCTGCTTGACGATGGTGAAGTTGTGCGAGTTCGCCCAGGCGGCCTTCTGGCTGCCGATCTGCGGCAGCGGCGCCACGCCCCACTGCACGTTCGGGCTCTTCTTCAGGTCGTTGATCTGCCAGATGCCGTTCCAGGTGAACGCGTTCTTGCCGCTCTTGAAGGCCAGGTAGTCGGCGTCCTGGCCGACGTTCGCCGGGGAGTGGCCCTGCTTGATCAGGTCGACCAGCCAGGTGCACGCCTCGACCGCCGGGTCGGAGTTGAACGTCGCCTTCGCCACCTCGGCGTCGAAGAGCGTGCCGCCCCACTGGTGCAGCAGGCTGTAGAAGGTCATACCGCCGGTGAACTGGAACGGGCTGACCCAGAAGCCCTGCACGCCCGCCTTCTTCAGCTCGGTCAGCGCCGCGGTGTACTCGTCCCGGTTGGTCGGCGGCTTCTCCGGATCGAGGCCGGCCTTCTGCATGACCGCCTTGTTGTAGTAGAAGCCCAGCGGGTGCATGTCCAGCGGGATGCCGTACCGCTTGTCGTTGTAGAGGCCGCCCTTCCAGACGGTCGGGGCGAAGTCGCCCTCGCTCAGCTCCAGGGTCTTCGCCACGTCGTCCAGTTCGCTGATCGTGCCGCGGGCGGCGAACGTGGCGAGCTGGTCCATGTGCATGACAGCGATGTCCGGGCCGTTGCCGCTGGAGACCGCGCCGGGAAGCTTGCTGTAGTAGTCCTCCCACTGGTACGTGATCACGCTGACCGCGATGTTCTGGTGCTCGCCGTTGAACTGCTGGACGAGCGCCTTGAAGATGTCACCGTCGCCGCCGGTGAAGCCGTTCCACAGCTTCAGGTCCACCTTCGGACCGGTGTAGTCCTTGCCGCCGTTGCCGGACGCGCCGGAACTGTCGGAGCTGCTGCCGCCGCCGCAGCCGCTGAGCGTCAGCGTGGCCGCCGCGCCGAGCCCGAGGCCGAGGCCGAGCAGGCGTCGCCGGCTCATCTCGTTCTGGATCATGGGTACTCCTTGGGGGACGGGATGGAGTATTGCCTGGTCACGGCGCCGGCACGAAGCGCAGCAGGTTCCAGGAGGTGGCCGGCAGCAGCACGGAGGCCCGGCCGCCGTCGACGGTGGGAGTGGTGAGGTCCCGGGGCGTGACCCGCTCCGGGTCCGCTTCGGTGTTCGTGGCGTCCGGGTCGGTTCCGGCCGCCACCGTGGTGTGCGCCTCGGCCCGCAGGCCGGGCAGGCCGCGCAGGTCCAGGTCGAGCGGGACGTCCTGCGAGCTGCGGTTGACCGCGAAGACGGCCAGCTCGCCGGTCTCCTCGTCGTGCACGGCGACGGTGTCCAGCGCGGGCACGTCGCCGTACCGCCGGGTCTCGTAGGTCGGGCCGGTGGGTTCGGTCCGCAGCACTGTGCCCCGGGCGTACCGGGCGGTCAGCGCGAACGGGTGGAAGATGCTCTGCCGCCACGCCGGGCCGCCGTTGCGGGTACGGATCGGGGCGATCACGTTGGCGAGCTGCGCCTGGCAGGCCACGCCGATACGGTCGGCGTGCCGGAGCAGGGTGATCAGCAGGTCGCCCACCACCACCGCGTCGACGGCCGTGTAGTCGTCCTCGATCAGCGCCGGCGCCTCGACCCAGCCGCGCCGGTCCAGGTCGGACTGGAGGCGGGACTGGTACCAGACGTTCCACTCGTCGAAGGAGATCTTCAGCTTGCGCTTCTGCCGCAGCTTGGCGCCCACGTAGTCGGCGGTGGCGACGACCTCGGTGATGAAGGCGTCCATGTCGACGGCGGAGGCGAGCAGGCTGGCCCGGTCGCCGTCGGAGGGGTCGTAGTAGGTGTGGGCGGAGATGTAGTCGACGTGTTCGTAGGTGTGCTCCAGCACCGTCGCCTCCCACGCGGCGAACGTGGGCATCCCCCGGCCGGAGCTGCCGCAGGCGACCAGGCTGATCGAGGGGTCGATCATCTTCATCGCGCGGGCGGTCTCGGCGGCGAGGCGGCCGTACTCGTCGGCGGTCTTGTGCCCGACCTGCCACGGCCCGTCCATCTCGTTGCCGAGGCACCACAGCCGCACCCCGTACGGCTGCTCGGCGCCGTGCTTGCGGCGCAGGTCGGACAGCTGGGTGCCGCCCGGGTGGTTGGTGTACTCCAGCAGGTCGAGCGCCTCGGTGACGCCGCGGGTGCCGAGGTTGACAGCCATCATCGGCTCGACCCCGGCCTCGGACGCCCAGGTCATGAACTCGTCCAGCCCGAACTCGTTCGTCTCGATCGTCTTCCAGGCCAGGTCGAGCCGGCGCGGGCGGTCACCGGCCGGGCCGACGCCGTCCTCCCAGCGGTAGCTGGAGACGAAGTTGCCGCCCGGGTAGCGGACCACCGACACACCCAGCTCGCGGGTCAGGTCCAGCACGTCGCGCCGCAGACCCCGCCGGTCGGCGCTCGGATGCCCCGGTTCGTACACCCCGCCGTAGACGCAGCGCCCCATGTGCTCGACGAAGGAACCGAAGATCCGGCGGTCCGCCGGCGCGACCCGGAACGCCGGATCGATCGTGAGCTGCGCGTTCGGCACGATGCCAACCTCTCCCTCGCTGCTGTTGCGGGTGACTGCGGTCACCCCGCTTTCACTGGTTTCTACAACGTTGTAAGCGCTCGTGTAAAGAGGTCGTTACGTCGTCGTGACGCGGTACAGTGCGGCCAGCGTTCACCGGAAGGAAGTGCAGTGCGGCACAGGCTCAAGGACGTCGCGGAGCGGGCCGGAGTGTCGGTGAAGACCGTCTCCAACGTCGTGAACGGCTACCAGCACGTGCGCGCCGACACCCGGGCCCGGGTCGAGGAGGCCATCGCCGCGCTGAACTACCGGCCCAACCTGTCGGCCCGCAACCTGCGCAAGGGGCGTACGGGTGTGATCGCGCTGGCCGTACCCGAGCTGGACATCCCCTACTTCGCCGAGCTGGCCCGGCACGTCGTCACCGCCGCCGCCGACCAGGGCTGGACCGTACTCATCGACCAGACCGGCGGCGGCTCCGAGCAGGAACGCAAGGCCGCCAGCGGCATCGGCGACCACATGATCGACGGCCTGATCCTGAGCCCGCTCGCACTCTCCGCCGACGACCTCGCCGCGCTGGCCGGCCTGCCCATGGTGCTGCTGGGCGAGCGGGTCGACCACGGCCCCGCCGACCACGTCATGATCGACAACGTGGCCGCCGCCCGTGAGGTCACCGCCCACCTGATCGGGCTCGGCCGCCGCCGGATCGCCGCGATCGGCTCCCAGCGCACCCCCGAGGGCGCCAGCGCCCGGCTCCGCCTGGCCGGCTACACCGCCGCGCTGGCCGAGGCCGGCATCGCGTACGACGACCGCCTGGTGGCGCCCGCGCCGGCCTGGCACCGCGCGGACGGCGCCGCCGCCGTGCGCAACCTGGTCACCTCCGGGGTACGCCCCGACGCCGTCTTCTGCTTCAACGACACCCTCGCGCTCGGCGCGCTGCGTGCCCTGCACGAGATGGGCCTGCGCGTGCCCGAGGACGTCGCGGTGGCCGGCTTCGACGACATCGAGGACGGCCGCTTCTCGATCCCGACGCTGACCACAGTCGCCCCCGACAAGGAGCGCATCGCCCGCCTGGCGGTCGAACTGCTCGCCGGACGTCTCGGCCCCGACCGCGACTCCCCACCCCGCGAGCTGGTGGCCCCCCACCACCTGGCCCTGCGCGAGTCCGCCCCCCTCTAGGCCCTCTTCTTCGTTGCGTCGATCATGAAGTTGACGGCGATGTCGATCTCCTTGAGTGCCGCCAACTTCATGATGGCCGGGGTGGGTCCGGGGTGGGTCCGGCTCGGTCGGGTCAGTCGAAGAAGCGGGCCAAGTGGGAGGAGGGTGGGGCGGGGGCGTCCGCGGGCAGCGGAGTGAGGTCGGCGAAGATCGAGGCGCCGTCGCAGCCGACGTGCAGCGGATACCAGCGTGGCGTACCCGGTGGGCGCTGACCGCAGATTCCCTTGAACGTCTGCACGTCCAGCAGACGTACGTGAGTCGGGTCGGCCACCGCGTTGACGTGCCGCCACCACGGGCTCATCACGTGCAGCACCCCGCCCGGCCGCAGCACCCGGTGGCACTCGTCGAACAGCGGCAGGAAGTCGATCAGGTGCTCGACGATGTGCACCGCGAAGAACACGTCCACCGAGTCGTCCCGCAGCGGCAACGATCCGGCGAGGTTGGCGACCGCATTCACCCCCGGCGCCGGATAGATGTCCAGCCCCAGGTTGCCCGGCCACTGCTTGGTCGCCCCGCAGCCCAGGTCGACCACCACCGGTGCCCGCCCGGCCACGGCGACCCGGCACCAGACCCCGAGTACGCCGGACAGCCGGCCGATCAGCTTCCGTACCAGCCGTAGCTGTCCCGGGTCGGCGACCTCACCGGTGAGGTGCGCGACTCCCCGGTCGAAGCGCACCTCGACGGCCGTTCCGCGCAGCCGCTCGTCGTGCCGGACCATGTCGGCCCACGCCTCGGCGAGGAAGCCGTCGGTCTGCCGGAGTCGCTCACCCGAGAGCGCGGTCTGCCCCATCGCCACCATGCGCCACCTCCGGCGGCCCGTTACCCCCTTTTCACCCCCATATGCCCCACCCGCCCGTCCTCCTCCGTCCCCGGCCGCTGCCCAACCGCGCCCCGCCCTCGTCCCGCCGCCCCAGCCGGGCCCCGCCCTCGTCCCGCCGCGCTGGCTGCGCCCCGCGCCCGGCCCTGCCCGCCCGGCCGCCCCCCAGCCCTTCGGTCGGCCCCGTCCGACCCGCCCTCGCCCTTCGTCGGCCCGGCCGCCTCCGCTTGTCGCCGGTGATCAAGGAGTTTGTGTCAGCAGAAGGCGCCCCCGGAGACGCAAACTCCTTGATCACCGGGGCGCGCCCGAGATCTTGGGAGGTTCCGGCCCTCGTAGGGGCACTTTCCTTTCAAGATCTCCCGCGACCCGAGCTGCGCCGTTGATCAAGGATCTTGTGCCGGCGTGGATGGACCCAAACCCATTGATCGCGCGAGAGGGCACCCGGACGACCCATCCCGTTGATCAAGGAGTTTGTGTCCTGTTTCGAGGGCGAAGCCGACGCGAACTCCTTGATCGACGCCGCAGGGCGGGTTGTGCGCGGGGCGGGAGGGAGTGCGGGCGGGAGGGAGGGGGCAGGGTCAGGGGGAGAGGGTTCGGCGGACTGTGCGGGAGCTTCGCATGCGCTGGCGGGGCTGGGCGGCCGCTGCCTTCGGGCGCTTGAGGTGGTAGCGGTGCAACTCGTTGTTGCCCGGCAGCGACGGGTCCTCGCTCATCGCGACCAGTTCCCAGCCCTGGTCACCGGCCCGGTTCAGATGGGCCAGCGCGGTGTCGCCGTACGGCGTCACGTCGATCATGGAGCCGTCCGGGCCGTACCAGATGAAGAGGACCTCGAACCCGAGGTCGGTCGCGGCGGGTTGGCGGCGGCGGACCAGCAGCGCGTACTCCCACTTGAGCATGCGCTCATTGTGGACCCGCGCGCGCCCGTCGGCACGGATCAGTGTTCGGCGATCCGTCCGTCCGCCACGCGCAGCCGCCGGTTCACGCTCACCGCGTCGAGCATCCGCCGGTCGTGGGTCACCAGCAGCAGCGTGCCGGGATAGGTGGCCAACGCCGATTCGAGCTGCTCGATGGCGGCCAGGTCGAGGTGGTTGGTCGGCTCGTCGAGCACCAGCAGGTTGACGCCCCGCCCCTGGAGCAGGGCCAGCGCGGCCCGGGTCCGCTCGCCGGGGGACAGGGTCGCCGCCGGACGCAGCACGTGGTCGGCGCGCAGCCCGAACTTCGCGAGCAGCGTCCGCACGTCCGCCGGGGCCAGATCGGGTACGGCGGCACCGAACGCGTCGAGCAGCGGCTGGTCGCCGAGGAACAGTCCCCGCGCCTGGTCGACCTCGCCGACCACCACACCCGGACCGAGTGCGGCGTGACCCTCGTCCAGAGGCAGCCGCCCGAGCAGCGCGGCGAGCAGGGTGCTCTTGCCGGAGCCGTTCGCACCCGTGATCGCCACCCGGTCGGCCCAGTCGATCTGGAGGTCCACCGGGCCGAGCGTGAAGCCGCCACGACGTACCACTGCTCCTCGGAGCGAGGCCACGACGGCGCCGGCGCGGGGCGCGGCGGCGATCTCCATCTGCAGCTCCCACTCCTTGCGCGGCTCCTCGACCACCTCCAGGCGCTCGATCAGCCGGGCGGTCTGCTTGGCCTTCGCGGCCTGCTTCTCGGTCGACTCGGCGCGGAACTTGCGGCCGACCTTGTCGTTGTCGGTGGCCTTGCGCCGGGCATTCTTGACGCCCTTCTCCATCCAGGCGCGCTGCGTGCGGGCGCGCGCCTCCAGGCCGGCCTTCGTGTCGGCGTACTCCTCGAACTCCTCACGGGCGTGCCGGCGCGCCACCTCCCGCTCCTCCAGGTAGGCCGCGTAGCCACCGCCGTAGTGGTTGACCTGCCGCTGGTGCAGGTCCAGCTCCACGATCCGGTTGACCGTGCGGGTGAGGAACTCCCGGTCGTGGCTGACCACCACGGTCCCGGCGCGCAGGCCGGTGACGAAGCGTTCCAGCCGGTCCAGGCCGGCCAGGTCGAGGTCGTTCGTGGGCTCGTCGAGCAGGAAGACGTCGTACCGGCTGAGCAGCAGCGACGCGAGCCCGGCGCGGGCGGCCTGCCCGCCGGACAGGCCGGTCATCGGGTGGTCCAGACCGACGTCGAGACCCAGCTCCGCGGCGACCTGCGCGGCCCGCTCGTCCAGGTCCGCGCCGCCGAGGTCGAGCCAGCGTTCCAGAGCATTCGCGTACGCGTCGTCGGCGCCCGCCGCCCCGGCGGTGAGCGCCTCGGTGGCGGCGTCCAGCGCGGCCTGCGCGGCGCTGACCCCGGTGCGCCGGGCCAGGAACTCGCGGACCGTCTCGCCGGGCCGGCGCTCCGGTTCCTGCGGCAGGTAGCCGACGGTCGCCGTGGGCGGGCTGAGCGCGACCGAGCCCTGCTCGCGGGGGACAAGACCGGCGAGGGTACGCAGCAGCGTGGACTTGCCGGCGCCGTTGACCCCGACCAGCCCCACCACGTCGCCGGGCGCGACGACCAGGTCGAGGTCTTCGAAGAGGAGGCGGTCACCGTGGCCGGCGGTGAGGTCCTTGGCGATCAACGTGGCGCTCATCAGGGAACCGAGCCTACCGGCGGGCGCATCCGGATTACCGCGACCCGCGCTTGCGGCGGCACCGGTGTGAGGGAGACTCACAGCCGTGGTGACCACACTGGCGATCGACTGCGGGGGCGGCGGGATCAAGGCCTCGGTGCTGGACGCCGCCGGGACCATGCGCGCCCGGCCGCTGCGCGTGCCCACGCCGTACCCGTTGCCGCCGTCCCTGTTCGTCAAGACGCTGCTGGATCTCGGCGCCCGCCTGCCCACGGCGGACCGGCTCACCGTCGGCATGCCCGGCATGATCCGGCACGGCGTCGTGGTGGCCACGCCGCACTACGTGACCCGTTCCGGGCCGCGCAGCCGCGTCGACCCGGACCTGGTGGCCGAGTGGTCCGGGTACGACGCGCGCACCGCGCTGTCCGAGGCGTTCGGCGTACCGGCGCTGGTGCTCAACGACGCCGAGGTGCACGGCGCGGGCGTGGTCGCCGGGACCGGCTGCGAGCTGGTGCTGACGCTCGGCACCGGGCTGGGCAGCGCGCTGTTCGACGGTGGGGTGCTGGCACCCCACCTGGAGTTGTCGCACGCGCCGGTGCGGTGGAACACCACCTACGACACGTACGTGGGGGAGCCGGAACGGCGGCGCCTCGGCGACGCGTTCTGGTCCCGGCGGATCCGGCAGGTGGTGGACGGCCTGCGGCCGGTGTTCCGCTGGGACCGGCTGTATCTCGGCGGCGGCAACTCCCGGCTGATCCGGCCCGAGCAGGTGGCCCGGATGGGCGACGACGTGGTGATCGTCCCGAACACGGCCGGAATCGTCGGTGGTGTCCGGGCCTGGGACCTGATCGGGGGCCGGTACGACCCGACCACCTGATCTTCGACGGCAGGAACACTCGCGGTTCCGCCGGTGTTGTGCCAGCGTCGGGACCAAGGGCCTGGCGTGACACGAGGAGGTGGGTCGAGTGGATCTTCTGGCGGAGTACCGGCGGGCGACCATGTTCTTCGAAGCGGGTGACCCGACCGGAGCGGCCCGGCTGCTCGAACCGATCATCGAGGCGGAGCCGGACAACTCCTCGGTCCGGCAGCTGCTGGCCCGCGCCTACTTCCAGTCGGCCCAGCTCAACCGGGCCGAGGAGCAGCTGCGCGCGCTGGTCGACCGCGACCCGAGCGACCACTACGCGCACCACGTGCTCGGCCGCACGCTGGAGCGGATGAACCGGCCGGTGGACGCGCTGCGGCACCTGCGCATCGCGGCCGCGATGCACTCGACGAACACCGACTACGCCACCGCGCTGCGACGGGTGGAGGGCAAGGTCGGTCGTTGACTGATCCCGCGGAAGGGCAGCCCGCCCGGGCTGCCCTTCCGCGTACCTAGGATGGGACCGTGAAGCTCAAGCTCGACCTCCACGACATCTACAACAAGGGCCACGACATCGACCGCGCGCTGCGCGGGATCATGGACGAGGCGGTGGCGAAGAAGGCCACGCTCGTGGAGATCATCCCGGGCAAGGGGTCGGGCGCGCTGAAGAAGAAGGTGCTGCGCTTCCTCGACCAGAAGGACGTGAAGCAGCTCTACCACCGGGTCGAGAAGGACTCGAAGAACTTCGGCCGGCTGTTCGTGCACTTCCGCTGGAAGTAGCCAGTCACGCTGGGCGACCGCCGAACACCCAGTTGTGCACCTCGACGTCGGCGTACCGGTCGGCGGCCAGCACGGCGCGCGCCTCGTCCGGGTCGACCGCCCGCACCAGCGCCGCCGTGCCCACCCACGTCACGCCGTCGTCGGACAGCAGCGGACCGTACGCGATCAGCTCGTCCTGCCGTTTCGGAAGCACCGGGCCGGCGCTCTGCTCCGGACCCAGGCCGAGCACCAGGTAGCGGTTGCCGCCGGTCCGGCCCTCGGCGAAGTCCCACATGGTGCGGCCCAGCATGTTCCGCCACCGTCGCAGCATCACGTCCCGGTACGCGCCGGCCTGGTAGTTGGGCTCGTCGAAGGCGAACGCCCGCGCGGCGGCGGGGTCGGGCAGGCGCAGGATGTGCACGCTGCCGGTCGGTGAGCCGTCGTCGGCGAGGGTCGGGCCGCGCGCGATCATCTGCTCCGCGTACCGGTCCATGTAGGACCAGTGCTCCTCGATCAGTTTCTGGCGCAGGGGCGCCGAGCCGAGCCGATCGCGGTGGTAGCAGAAGAACTCCATGACCCGAGTCTCGCGGTCGATCAACAGACGTAGCCACTTTTTTGTGGGTACTTGTCGCCGTGCGCGACCGCGACGAACCTAGGTCGTGGGCGGAGGCGGAAAAGAACAGGTCAGGAGGCGGTGCGGGCTTCGGCGAGTTTGTCCAGGCGGCGGTGGCCCCAGTCGGAGAGAGGGGCCAGCGCCTCGGCCAGTTCGCGGCCGAAAGTGGTGAGCGAGTACTCGGTCTTCAACGGCAGCACCTCGTACGCCTCCCGGTGCACCAGTCCGTCGCCCTCCATCTCGCGTAACGCTTCGCCGCTGGTATCGCCGCGATCCTGTCGCCCATCTTCGAGGAGGGTGCGGCGGAGATGGACGCGGAACGCTTCCCAGGCGAAGGCAACCCGATCACCTCCGCCGTGTCGTCCATGGCCCACATCGTCCACACGTCCGAGGCGCACGGCATCGACGCCGGGGTGATGCGCGCGGCCGAGGGCATGGCCCGCCGGGCCGTCGGGCTGGGCCACGGCGCGGACGGTTTCCTGCGGGTCGCCGAGGTGCTGGGGCGGCGCTGACCCGCAGCCAGTACGCCGAAGTGGCGGTATCCCGGCGTGCGGACACCGCCACTTCGGCGAGGTGATGTCGATCAGGCAGACCGCTCAGAGCGGGTACGTGCGCGCCACCGCCAGCATCTCCGAACTGTGCGAGCCGACCACTCCCACGCCCGCCGGCCGCGCCCGGAACCCGGGCACGCCGGACAGCCCGTCACTGGCGTCCATCGCCCGCAGGTTCACCGGTCCGGCCGCCGACGCCAGCGTCAGCGTGACCTCGACACCCTCCGGCGGCGGGGCGTGGAACACGACCCCGAACCCCCACCTGCCGTCGCCCGGCTCGACCGGCACGGCCCGCCCGGCCACCGAGGCGGACCGCACGGTGGCGGTGCCGGTGTCGACGTGCAGCGTGAGCAGGCGTACCTGCCGCTGCGGCACCACCCGTACCCGCAGCACGCGCTGGTCACCCGAGCGGGTGTCGGAGAGCAGATCCAGCTTCGGGGCGGGCAGGGGCGCCGCGGTAGCCGGTCCGCCGCGCAACTCGGTGGCGCCCAGCCCGGGGAAGTCGTCGGCGATCGAGACCGTGCCGTCGACGTAGCCGTCGGTCCAGGGCTGCGGCTTCTCCTCGCGAGTGAGCCACGCGGCCTTCCCGGTGCCCGCGTCCAGCGCGTACATCAGGTGGGTCGGCACGGGGTGCGCGGCATCGAAACGGTCCACGGCGAGGCCGACCCCGGCGAGCACCACAGCCGCCAGCGCGGTGGCCGCGGCGGGCAGCGCGCCGAGCCGGCGTGCGCGCAGCGCGAGCAGGCCACGCTGGCCGCCGGCCCGGGGGTGCAGCAGGTCCACCACCGGGAGTACGGCGAGGCCGAGCAGCACCGCGACGAGCGCGGCTACCGCGCCCATGCCCATGCCGAGCGCCGGGAACAGCAGCACCACCGGAGGCAGCAGGATCACCACTGCCACCGCGGCGGCGAGCGTCACCGCGACCACCGGCCACGGGCCGTCGCGCCGGGTGGCGAGCGCCGCGAACCCGGCGAGCGCGCCGGCCAGCGCCGGCACTGTCGTCAGGTACGCCCCGCCGGGCACCGCCACGGCGAGCAGCACACCGAAGACTGCCAGCCAGGCCAGCCCGCCGAACGCCAGCGCGGCCGGGCCGACCCGGCGGCGCAGCAGCGCGTACCAGCAGAACAGCACCGCGACGGAGAGCGCCACCACGGCGAGCCGGTACCAGACCGGGCGGTACGGGTCGAGCAGCTCGGCGTACCCGGGGCGGATCGTGGTGATCGCGGCCCAGAGCAGCCACGCGCCGAGCGGTGCCACGACGACCGGCACCAGGGCCAGGCCGAAGCCGGCGGCGAGCGTGCCGGCGGTCGCCCGGCCCCGGCGGCGCAGGAACCAGCCGAGCGCGCCGACGGCGAGCAGCGCGACCACGGCGAGCGGCACTGTCAGCCAGCCGGAGTAGCGGACCAGCCCGCCGAGCACCGGGAAGTAGGTGTCGTCGTGGCCGGCGCGCAGGTCGCCCAGGTCGGTGCGGCCGAACTCGCGGGCCAGGCCGAGCGCGTTGTCGCCGTGCATCTGGAGGCTGCCCCGGTCGAGCCGGGCCGGCACGTCCAGCGGGGTGTGGTAGATCGCGCCGCCGTCGATGTAGGCCGAGTTCAGGCCCACGAAGGGGCGGTCGAGGAACGCGGTGAAGTCGGTGTCGTTCGGCAGCGCCCGGTAGATCTCCACCGCGAACGAGGTGCCCACCGGATGCGGCGCGGCCTTGCCGAAGATCTCGACGAGCTTCGCGTTGTTCCGGGACGTCTCGAACATGATCACCGGGCCGGTGGAGCCGCGCGCCTCCAGGTTGAGCACCACCCCGCCGTCGCGGGCGAGCGGGTGGTAGACGGCGAATCCGGCGGCCCCGCACAGGCACGCCTCCTCCGCGTCGGTGAGCACGAAGACGATGTCGTTGCGGGGGCGCGGGCCGGTGGTCAGCGCCCGGGCCACCTCCAGGATCGCGGCGGTGCCGGCGGCGTCGTCGTTGCCGCCGGGCCCGGTCTGCACCGAGTCGTAGTGGGAGACCAGGAACACCTTGCCGGTCGGGTCGGTGCCGGGGAGCCGGGCCACCACGTTGCGGACCCGGGCCAGCGTCGCCCCGCCCGCCGCGCCGCTGAGCTGCCCTGCCTCGGGCGCCACCGTGTCCTGCACCTCGGTCTCCAGGCCCAGGTCGCGCAACGTTCCCACAAGGTGCTCGCGTACCCGGTCGTTCGCGGCGCTGCCGGCCACGTGCGGCTCGGCGGCGATCACCTCGACGTTCCGGTACGCCCGGGCGGCGCTGAACTCGCCCTCCGGCGCGTCCGCCGGACGCGGCGCCGGGGTGGAGAGGCCGACCAGGACGCCCGCCCCGACGGCGAGCAGCGCGGCGAGCGCGGCCGCGGCGGCGATCGGCCGGCGGCGGGGCCTGGTGAACGCGCGGTCGGCGGGGCGGGTGGGGGGTGCGCCCACTGGGACTCCTCGGGGTGGATCTACGGGGTGGGGATCATCCTGCACCCCAGAGGGCTGCGGCGGCAGTCCTCGGACGGTGCGCTGCGGGCGTGACAGCGCTCCCGGCGTAACATCGTGGGTCGACCGTGCCGCTGTGGAAGTGGACCGGTCACACGCTCTGCCGCGCCGGCGACGGTCGCGCGGTGTGCGACTGTTGTCTGAGTCAGGATCAGCAGGGCATTCGGAAGGAGCCCGACATCACCAGCGAACTCCCGCGACTCGCGGCGGTTACCCGACCGCAGCGGGGTTCCGGCGCGTCGGGGGCCACCTACGTACCGTCTGCCGGGGCAGGGCTGCTCGGCGGCGTACCGCCGGGCGAGCGGCTGCGGGTGCTGCTGGTCGAGGACGACGAGGGTGACGCCTTCCTGGTCGGTGAGCTGCTCGCCGAGACCAACTCGATGATCGACCTGCTGGTCGCCACGAGCCTCAGCGAGGCCCGGCAGCGGGTGATGGGCGTGGACTGCGTCCTGCTCGACCTGGGCCTGCCCGACGCGCAGGGGCTGGACGGGCTGCGCCGGGTGCTGGAGATGGCCAGCGGCGCGGCGGTCTGCGTGCTGACCGGCCGCTCGGACGAGCACCTGGGCATCGTCGCGGTCGCCGAGGGGGCGCAGGACTACCTGGTCAAGGGCCAGGTCGACGGTGTCCTGCTGACCCGGGCGCTGCGCTACGCGGTCGAGCGCAAGCGGGCCGACGAGAACGCCCGCCGGCTGCGTGAGGTGGAGCTGCGCCAGGCCGAGTCCGCCCGCCTGGAGCGTGGCCTGCTGCCGCAGCCGCTGATGACCACCGACGAGGTGTCGGTGCACACGTTCTACCGGCCCGGCCGGCACGCCGCGCTGATCGGCGGCGACTTCTACGACGTGGTGCAGACCCGGCCGGACCGGATCGACCTGATCGTCGGCGACGTCTGCGGGCACGGCGTGGACGAGGCGGCGCTCGGCGTCGAACTGCGCGTGGCCTGGCGGGCGCTGGTGCTGGCCGGGGTGCCGGACGACGAGGTGCTGCCCGCGCTGGAGCAGGTGCTGATGAGTGAGCGCCGCCTCCAGGAGATCTTCGCGACGGTGGCCACGACCCGGCTCGACCTGGCGTCGGCGCGGGCCACCGTACGCCTCGCCGGTCACCCGCCGCCGCTGCTGCTCAGCGGTGGCAAGGTCGCGCCGGTGCCGGCCAAGGGCGGGCTGCTGCTGGGCGTACGCCCGCGCCGCCCGGTCGCCTTCGACCTGGAGTTCGACACCGACGACTGGTCCCTGCTGATGTACACCGACGGCCTCATCGAGGGCCGGGTGGACGGCGGGGACGAGCGCCTCGACGTGCCGGGCCTGACCGGTCTGCTCGCCGACCCGGCGAACCGGGCGGTGCCGCTGTCCGAACTGCCCGCGTGGCTGGTCGGGCGGGCCGAGCAGATCAACGGCGGCCCGCTGGCCGACGACGTGGCGATGTTGCTGGTCACGCGGGGCAGCGGCCGGTGAGCGCTGAGAGCCCCACAGTCGCGAACGACGATGATGCGGTGAAGGGCGACGGGGAGGAACCTGTGAAGGCGTACCAGCAGGGGTGGACCCTGCGGCGGCGGGTGGGCGCGCTGCTCGGCGTGGTGGTGGTGCTGCTGCTCGGCCTGGCCGCCGCGGAGGCGGCGGTCGCCGCGAAGAACCGCGAGAACATCGACGCGGTGCTGCTCAAGACCGGTCCGCTGCGCGTCCAGGCGCAGGAGCTGATGAGCGTGCTGCTCGACCAGGAGACCTCGGTGCGCGGGTACGCGGTGAACGGCGACCGCAGCGACCTGGAGCCCTACCAGGAGGGTGTGAAGCGCGAGCAGAGCCTGGTCACCTCGATCCGGGATCTCTCCGCCGACTACCCGGACGTGCGCCGGTCGCTGGAACTGGTGGAGCAGGAGACCGCGCAGTGGCGGACCCAGGTGGCCGAGCCGGTGATCACCACCGTCGAGCGGGACGGCCCGGAGGCCGGCCAGGCGCTGATCACGGACGCCACCCGCCAGCAGTTCGACGGCATCCGCACGTCGGTGAACACGCTCCAGGACGAGATCCTCACCGTCCGGGAGGAGACCGCCGACCGGGTCAACTCGACGAGCAACACGCTGGTCGTGCTGCTGGTCATCGCCGCGCTGGTGGTGACGACCGCCGGTGTGGTCATGCTGCTCTCGCTGGACCGGATCCTGATCCGCCCGCTGGCCGCCCTGGTCAGCCAGGTGCGCGAGGTGGCCGACGGCGACTACCGGCACCACATCGAGGGGTCGGGCCCGCCGGAGTTCCGCCGGCTCGCCGAGGACATCGACCAGATGCGGATGAAGATCGCCCGGGAGCTGGACGAGGTACGCGAGGCGCGGGAGCGCATCGAGTGGGTCAACAGCCAGTTGCAGAAGCAGGCCGAGGAGCTGACCCGCTCCAACCGTGACCTTGAGCAGTTCGCGTACGTCGCCTCGCACGACCTCCAGGAGCCGCTGCGCAAGGTGGCGAGCTTCTGCCAGCTCCTCCAGCGGCGGTACGCCGGTCAGCTCGACGAGCGGGCCGACCAGTACATCGCGTTCGCGGTGGACGGCGCCCAGCGCATGCAGCGGCTGATCAACGACCTGCTGGCGTTCTCCCGGATCGGGCGGTTGACCACCGGTTTCACCGAGGTCGACCTGAACAAGGTGATGGGCGACGTGGCCGGGCAGACCGAGGCGGCGTTGCAGTACTCCGACGCGGAGCTGACCTGGGGCGAGATGCCCACCATCCGCGGCGAGGAGCCGCTGCTGACCAACCTGCTGGTCAACCTGGTCAGCAACTCGGTGAAGTTCCGCCGGCCCGACGTGCCGCCGAAGGTGCACGTGTCGGCGCGGCTGGTGGACGGCGAGTGGGAGATCAGCTGCCGGGACAACGGCATCGGGATCGAACCGGAGTTCGCCGACAAGATCTTCGTGATCTTCCAGCGGCTGCACTCGAAGGACGCGTACCCGGGCACCGGCATCGGACTGGCCATCGTCAAGAAGATCGTGGAGTATCACGGCGGCCGGGTCTGGGTGGACACCGATGCCGGCGAGGGCACCACCATCCGGTTCACGCTGCCCGCGCTGGAGGCCGACATCGAGGCCGCCAGGGCGGCGGAGGCCGCGGCGGACGAGGACGCGACGGACGCGGAGGACGCCGCGGAGCCCGCCGAGGCGCCGGCGGCCGAGGGTGCCGACGGTGACCCGGCGGACGTCGGGCGGCAGCCGGACGGCGACGCACGCGAAGAGCCGCCCGCGGAGGCGGACCGACACGGTACAAACGGTGGCATGAAGGAGACGGTGGGATGACCGCGCCCGCGGACGGCAAGAGCCCGATCGAGGTCCTGCTCGTCGAGGACGACCCCGGCGACGTGCTGATGACCCAGGAGGCGTTCGAGGAGCACAAGCTCCGCAACCGTCTCACCGTCGTCTCCGACGGCGCCGAGGCGCTCGCCTACCTGCGCCGCGAGGGCCAGTACGCGGACGCGGTGACGCCCGACCTGGTCCTGCTCGACCTGAACCTGCCCCGCCGGGACGGCCGGGAGGTGCTGGAGGAGATCAAGAAGGACGAGGAACTGCGCCGGATCCCGGTCGTGGTGCTCACCACCTCGCAGGCCGACGAGGACATCCTGCGCAGCTACCAGCTGCACGCCAACGCCTACGTGACCAAGCCGGTGGACTTCGAGCGGTTCATCTCGGTGGTCCGCCAGATCGACGAGTTCTTCGTCAGCGTGGTCAAGCTGCCTCCGCGTGGCTGACCCGCTGCTGGACGACGTCGGCACGCTGCTGCGGGAGGCGGCGGCCAAGGTCGTCGTGCCGTTGTTCCGCCGGCTCGACGCGTCCGACATCTCCGAGAAGGCACCGGGCGAGGTGGTCACCGTCGCCGACCGCGAGGCCGAGGCGCTGATCTCCGAGGGCCTGCGGCGGCTGCGTCCCGGCTCGGTGGTGGTCGGCGAGGAGGCGGTCGCCGACGACCCGGACCTGCTGCGGCACCTGCGTGGCAGCGGCGACGTCTGGCTGGTCGACCCGGTCGACGGCACCTCCAACTTCGCCGCCGGCCGCAGGCCGTTCGCGCTGATGGCGGCGCTGCTCACCGACGGCGTATCGGTGGCGTCCTGGGTGTACGACCCGCTGGACGGCACGATGGCGGCGGCCCGGCTCGGCGCGGGCACCCGGCTGGACGGGGCGTCGCCGAGTGCGCCGCAGGCCGAGCCGCGGGTGGGCGCGCTGCGGGGCACCGCGGCGACGAAGTTCCTTCCCCCGGACTTCCGCCGCCGGGTGGAGGAGGGCGGGCGCCGGATCGGCGAGCTGCTGCCCGGCCAGCACTGCGCCGGCCGGGAGTACCTGGACGTGCTCACCGGCGCGCAGCAGTTCGTGCTGTTCTGGCGCACCCTGCCGTGGGACCACACGCCCGGCGCGCTGCTGGTGCGGGAGGCCGGCGGGGTGGCCCGCCGGTTCGACGGCACCGACTACCACCCGGCCGACGAGGGCCGGGGGCTGCTCGTCGCAGCGAGCCCGGAGGTCTGGGACGAGGTGAGCGCCGCCCTGCTGGGCGGTTGAGTGGCGCTGCGCGACGAGCACGGCACGCTGCGTCGACGTCGGACCCCGTACGCCGTCGCCGGCCTGGCGTGTGGCGCGTGGTCCGGTATCGTGACCGGCGGTCTCCGCCAGCAGGCCGCCGTCCGGCGCCGGCGGAGACGCCGCTCGGTGTGCGGGGGCCGGCGGTCGACGGAAGGACCATCACGTGCCCAGGACCAGCCCTACCGGCCGGCGCGTCCGGCGGTCGCTGCTCGCCGCGCTCGCCGCGGTGGCCGTGCTGCTCGGCTCCGGCGTGGCCGCCGGGCCGGCCGCCGCCGTGCCCAGCCCGAACGCCCCCAACGAGGGCGGCAGCAAGCAGTTGCGGGCGGCGTTGGAGGCGGCGGCGAAGGGTCACATCGAGGCCCAGAACAAGCTGGAGAACTCCAAGCGCCGGCAGAAGGCGCTCGCCGCCCAGCTCACCGACATCGAGGCACGCCTCGTCGGGCTCAGCGAGCAGGCCGGCGAGGTCGCCGCGCAGTCGTACCGGATGGGCCGGCTGACCGCAACGTCGATGCTGCTGGCGAGCGCCGACCCGAACGACTTCCTCAAGCGCGCGGCCGAGCTGGACGTGATGGCCCAGCGGGACAGCAAGCGGCTGCGGGAGCTGGCCGACGCGAAGGCGCAGGCGGCCGAGGCGAAGCTCGCCATCGACGCCGAGGTGCGCGAGCAGGCCAAGCAGGTCGCCGTGCAGGCCCGCAAGAAGAAGGACGCCGAGGTGGCGCTGGCGAAGGTCAGCTCCGGCGCCGGGTCCGGGTTCAACGGCACCTCCTCGTCGGCGAGGCCCGCGCCGCGCAACTCGGACGGCTCATGGCCGTCGGAGTCCTGCTCGGTGGACGACCCGACGCCCGCGTCCGGCTGCATCACGCCGCGCACGCTGCACATGCTCCAGCAGGCCAAGGCGGCCGGTTACAAGCGCTACGCCTCGTGTCACCGCAGCGGAGGCGGCGGCGAGCACCCCAAGGGCCGGGCCTGCGACTTCTCCGCCGCCAGCGGCGGGTTCGAGGACAAGACCGCCACCGGCGGCGACAAGGCGTACGGCGACAGCCTGGCCGCCTGGGCGAAGAACAACGCGAACCGCCTCGGCATCATGTACGTCATCTGGTATCGGCAGATCTGGATGCCGAACACCGGCTGGCGCGCGTACAGCGGCGGCGGCAGCCCGGCGGCGGACCACACAAACCATGTTCACATCTCGATGTATTGACGCGGCCCGCCGGCGGCGCTGCGTACCATCGCCACGGTGAGCAGCACATCGTCCGACGTCATGGCGGAACCGGCGGCCGACGCCCCGGTTCCGCCGCGGGCCCTGCCGAACGGGCTCGCCGCGTTCCTCGTCTTCTTCTCCAGCGGCGCGGTGCTGGTGCTGGAGACCGTCTCGTTGCGCCTGGTCGGCCCGTACGTCGGGGTGACGCTCCAGGTGACCAGCTCGGTCATCGGCATGGCGCTGGCCGCGATCGCCTACGGGGCGTGGTTCGGCGGGTGGCTCGCCGACCGGCGCGACCCGCGCACCCTGCTCGCCCCGGCGCTGGTGCTGGCCGGCATCGCCACCGCGGTCACGCTGCCGATCGTCAGGTACGCCGGTGAGGTGCTGCGTGGCGGCGCGGCGAGCGCGGTGCTCCTGCTGACCGCGCTGACGGTGGTGCTGCCGGCGGCGCTGCTGGCCGGGATCACCCCGCTCGTGGTGAAGCTCCAGCTCGCCGACCTGCGCCGCACCGGCCAGGTGGTGGGCAAGCTGTCCAGCATCGGCACGCTCGGCGGCATCACCGCCACGCTCGGCACCGGCTTCGTCCTGGTGGCCGCGCTGTCCAGTTCCGTCATCGTGCTCGGGCTGGCCGCCGCGCTCGGGGTGACCGGGCTGGCGCTCGGTGTCTGGCTGCGACGGCAGGCGGGTGCCGGCGGGCCGTCCACGCCGGGCCGGGTCAAGGCCGCGCTGGCGTTGCTCGGTCTCGCCGCCGCCGGGCTCACCGCCGCGGCGCCGAACCCGTGCGACGTGGAGACCGCGTACCACTGCGCCCGCGTCGAGGTGGACCCGTCGTGGCCGCAGGGACGCACGCTGTACCTAAACTCGGCCGAGCACTCGTACGTCGACCTGAACGAGCCGAACCACCTCAAGTACGCGTACACGCAGTGGATCGGCCTGGTCGCGGACGTGGCGCGGCCGGCGAAGCAGCCGATGGACGCGCTGCACCTGGGCGGCGGTGGCTTCACCGTGCCGCACTACCTGGCGGCGACCCGGCCCGGCACCGACAACCTGGTGTTCGAGCTGGACGGCGGCCTGGTCGAGCTGGACCGGCGGGAGCTGGGCCTGCGTACCGGCCCGGGGATGCGCGCCGAGGTGGGCGACGCGCGGGTGCTGCTGCGCGGCGAGCCGACCGACAGCCGCGACTTCATCGTCGGCGACGCGTTCGGTCACCTGGTGGTGCCGTGGCACCTGGCCACCCGGGAGATGGCCGCCGACATCCGACGGGTGCTGCGCCCGGACGGGATCTACGTGCAGAACGTCATCGACTACCCGCCGGGCCGGTTCATCCGGGCCGAGCTGGCCACCGTGAAGGCCGAGTTCGCGCACGTCGCGCTGATCGCCCCGCCCGGCGCGATCGACGGGAAGCAGGGCGCCAACTTCGTGATCGTCGCCTCGGACGCGCCACTGCCGCTGGCCGCGATCCCGCCCGGGCTGAAGCTGCTGCCCGAACCGGCCGGGTTGATGGACGAGGCGGCGGTGACCGAGTGGGTGGGCGACGCGATGGTGCTCACCGACGACTACGCACCGGTGGATCAACTGCTGGCGACCGCCTGAACGGGTGACTTTCCTGACCGATTCCGACCGCTGAGGTGTACGAGGGTCGACTTCGGGCAACAGGACCGACCATGGGTGGACCGGTCAGGAACGGCGTGCAACTGCTCGGCGAGCGATACCGGTTGGTCGAGCAGCTGGGTGCGGGCGGCATGTCGGTCGTCTGGCGCGGCTACGACGAGGTGCTGGGCCGGCAGGTCGCGGTCAAGGTGCTGGCGTCGCGGCTGGCCAGTGACAAGGCGTTCCGGCACCGGATCCGGGTGGAGGCGCAGGCCGCCGCGCGGCTGTGCCACCCCAACATCACCAACGTGTACGACTACGGCGAGTCCGTGCAGGTCGGCCTGACCGTGCCGTACGTGGTCATGGAGCTGGTCGACGGCGGTCCGCTCAGCGGACGGCTCGGCCGCGACGGGCAGCTTCCCTGGCGGGAGGCCATGACCATCGGCGCGGAGGTCGCCTCGGCGCTCGCCGCCGCGCACGCCCGGGGCGTGGTGCACCGGGACGTGACCCCGGGCAACGTCATGCTGACCCCGACCGGGGTGAAGGTCGTCGACTTCGGCATCTCGGCGCTGGTGGGGGAGAGCGACAAGGGGCCGGACGGCGCGCTGCTCGGCACGCCCGCGTACCTGGCGCCGGAGCGGCTGGACAACGGCCACGTCTCGCCGGCCACCGACGTGTACGCGGTGGGGCTGCTGCTCTACCGGATGCTGACCGGTCGCCTGCCGTGGCAGGCCAGCACCACCACCCAGATGCTGCGCGCGCACATGTACCGCGACCCGGACCCGATGCCGCCGGTGCCGGGCCTGCCCGAGCCGGTGGCCGCGCTGGTGCAGCGGTGCCTGGCCAAGCGCCCCGAGGACCGCCCGGCGACCGCCGAGGTGGCCCGTACGCTCGCCGAGGCGGCCGGTATCGCGGCGATCGTGCCGGTGTCACCGGCGTTCGGCCGAATGGACCCGGCGCTCGCCGAGAACGCCGGCACCACGATCCTGCCGTGGTCGGCGGAGACCGACGCGCTGCCGTTCTCGGTGGTGCGTACGCGCACGAGGCGGGCGGTGGCGCGGCGGCGCAAGGTGGAGGCCGGGGTGGCCGCCGTCGGACTGGTCGCGGTGACCGCCACGCTGTGGGGGCTGACGTCGCGCAGCCCGGCCAGCGGCGGGGTGGAGCCGACCGAGGCGCGGATGAGCCTGCCCGAGCCGATCCCCTGTGCTGTCGACTACTCGCTGCGCCGCGACACCGGCAAGGAGTTCTCCGCCGAGCTGACGCTCACCAACACCGGCGACCGGGAACTGCGCGACTGGACCATGAACTTCACGTTCCCCGGCAAGCAGACGGTCACCACGTCCCAGCCCACGGCACGTCAGGCGGGGCGTACCGTCTCGATCGCCGCACCGGCGACGGACGCGGCGCTGGCCCCCGGCGCGTCGACGAAGCTGACGCTGGCCGGGCGCTACACCGGCAGCAACACGCTGCCCGTGGAGTTCACGCTCGGCGACAGCACCTGCGGCGTGCAGGTCTCCGGCATCGCCGGCTCGGCGCCGACCACCGCGCCGCCGGTCAAGACGCCGGTCAAGCCGGCCACCAAGACCACCGCGAAGACCACCACCAAGAGCGGGCCGGCGAAGGCGAAGCCGGCGAAGCCCAAGGCCGCGCCGAAGCCCCCCAAGGGCAAGGAGGGCCCGAAGGGAAAAGCAAAGTAGACCGGCCGAAGGGGGGTGAGCACGGCAAGGGCAAGGGTCCTGGTCCCAAGAAGGGCTGACGGTCAGGTCGGCGCGGCGGTCAGGTCAGCGGCTCCGGTCAGGTCAGCGGCTGCGGTCAGGTCAGTGCGGAGAAGCGCTGCACCTGGGAGATGCCGCCCTCCACGATGAGCACGCTGTCCGCCTCCAGCACCGTGTCCGGCCCGGCGTAGCGGAACGGTTCCCCGGGCTGCTTCTCACCCACCACCATCACGCCGTACCGGTCCTGTGGGGCGATGTCGCGCAGCGACCGCCCGACCAGCGGTGCCGGCACCTTGATCTTGGCGATGGCGAAGTCGTCGTCGAACTCGATGAAGTCGAGCATCCGGCTGACGATCAGGTGCGCCACCCTCTCGCCGGTCTCCGCCTCGGGGAAGACCACGTGGTGCGCGCCCACCGAGTGCAGGATCTTCGCGTGCTTCTCCGAGGTGGCCCGCGCCCAGATCTGCTCGATCCCCAGCTCGGCCAGCGCCAGTACGGTGAGTACGCTCGCCTCCAGCGACGCGCCGATCGCGACCACGACCCGGCGGAAGTCCGCCAGCCCGAGCTGTCGCAGCGCCACCTCCTCGGTGCTGTCGGCCTGCACCACCCGGTCGAGGTCGGCCGACCAGTGCTGGACCCGGACCGGGTCGTGGTCGATCGCCAGCACCTCGTAGCCGAGCCGGGACAGGGACTCCGCCAGGCGCCCGCCGAACCGGCCCAGGCCGATCACCGCGATGCCGGTCTCCTCCGGATGTCTAGCCGACAATGGGTTGCTCCTCCGGGTAGCGGTACAGCCGTCGACGGGTGTTCAACGCGATGGCCGAGCCGAGCGTGAGCGGCCCGATCCGGCCGATGTACATGAGCGCGGTCAGCACGTACTGGCCCGGCGGGGAGAGCTGGCCGGACACCCCGACGGTCAGGCCGGTGGTGCTGAACGCGGAGGTGACCTCGAACAACGCGGCCGAGAACGAAATGTGTGAGGTCAGCGCGATCAGGCCGACGGTCCCGCCGGCCACGAGCGCCACGCTCAGCAGCGCCACGGTCAGCGCCTGGCGCTGGCTGGCCGCCGCCACCCGGCGTCGCCCGACAGTGGTGTCCGGCTCGCCCCGCAGCTCGGCCCAGATGGCGAAGCCGAGCAGGAAGAACGTGGAGACCTTGATGCCGCCGGCGGTGCTCGCGCTGCCGCCGCCGATGAACATCAGGCCGATCAGCATGGGGTAGCTCTCGTCGGTGAGGTGCCCGACGTTCACCACGTCGAAGCCGCCGGTACGGCTCAACGCGATCTGGGTGAACGACGCCAGCAGCTTGCCCGGCACGTCGAAGGTGCCGATCGTGAACGGGTTGCCCCACTCGGCCATCAGCAGGTAGGCGACGCCGAAGACGGTCAGCACCACGCTGCCCCAGACGGTCAGCTTCGTGGCGACCGCCCAGCGTTCCGGCTGCCGCCACTCGCGTACCGCCTCGAACAGCGCCGGGAAACCGAGCCCGCCGATGATCGCGCCGATGCTGAGCGGCAGCGCCACCCAGCCGTCGCGGGCGAACGCGATCAGGCCGTCGGAGTAGAGCGCGAACCCGCCGTTGTTGAACGCCTGGACCGAGTGGAACACGGCCGACCAGAGCGCCCGGCCCGGCCGGTAGTCGTACGCCAGGAACAGGCGCGTCGCGATCACCGCCGTCATCAGGGCCTCGGTGACGAAGACGGTCGCCGCGATGCGCAACAGCAGCCGGCGTACGTCGCCGAGGCCGAACTCGGCGGTCTCCGCCTGCACGAGCAGCCGGTTACGCAGGCCGAGCTGGCGGGAGACCGCCAGGATCACCAGCGACGCCCCGGTCAGGATGCCCAGACCGCCGAGCTGCGTCAGCACGGTGATCATCACGAGCCCGAAGCCGTTCCAGTAGTTCGGGGTGTCGGTCACCGCCATCCCCGTCACCGACACCGCCGAGGTGGACGTGAACAGCGCGGTGACGAACGGGGTGTACCGCTGCTCGCTCGTGGCCCAGGGCAGCATGAGCAGGCCGGTGCCGACCAGGATCACCGCCAGGAACCCCAACGGCACCAACCGCACGGGCTTCCGGAGCAGGCGGCGCATCCCGTCATCTTCCGTCCGGAGATTCACCGGCAGGTCAGGAACCGACCAACTGGC
This sequence comes from Micromonospora tulbaghiae, assembly GCF_900091605.1. Taxonomy (GTDB): domain Bacteria; phylum Actinomycetota; class Actinomycetes; order Mycobacteriales; family Micromonosporaceae; genus Micromonospora; species Micromonospora tulbaghiae. The sequence continues at coordinate 277,116 of NZ_FMCQ01000009.1, read as the reverse complement.
GGTCAACCACGCCCGGTCTGCTGTGCGTACCCATCGACGACAGGAGACGGCGTTGCGACGTACCCTTTCCGCCCTCGGCGTGGCCGGCGCGCTGCTTGCGGCGGCCGCAGTGGTGGTGCCGGCAGTGGCCGCCCAGGCCGGCCCGGACCACCGCGCCGAGCGTGCCCCCGTGGCCCAGCGACCGATCGTGATCGGACACCGGGGCGCGAGCGGCTACCGCCCGGAGCACAGCCTTGAGGCCTACCGGCTCGCCATCCGCCAGGGCGCCGACTTCATCGAGCCGGACCTGGTCTCGACCAGGGACGGCGTCCTGGTCGCGCGGCACGAGAACGAGATCTCCGGTACGACCGACGTGGCCGCCCACCCCGAGTTCGCCGCCCGCAAGGCGACGAAGACCATCGACGGGGCCACCGTCACCGGCTGGTTCACCGAGGACTTCACGCTGGCCGAGCTGAGGACGCTGCGGGCCAAGGAGCGGCTGCCGCAGGTGCGGGTCGCCAACACCGCTTTCGACGGCAGGTTCGAGATCCCGACGTTTCAGGAGGTCATCGACCTGGCGCGGGCCGAGTCGAAGGCCCGGGGCCGGACCATCGGCGTCTACCCGGAGACCAAGCACCCGACGTACTTCGCGTCGATCGGCCGTGCCTTGGAGGAGCCGCTGGTCGCGGTGCTGCGCCGCAACCGGCTCACCCACCGGAACGATCCGGTGTTCGTCCAGAGCTTCGAGACCGCCAACCTGCGCAAGCTCGACAAGATGATCGACGTACGGCTGGTGCAGCTCATGGACGCCGGCGGCGCGCCCTACGACTTCGTCGCCGGCGGCGACAAGCGGACCTACGCGGACCTGGCCACGCCCGCGGGCCTGGCCTGGATCTCCCGGTACGCCGACGGCGTCGGCCTGAACAAGAACCTGATCGTGCCCCGGGACACCACCGGACGGCTGCTCGCGCCGACCTCGGTGATCCGCGACGCGCACCGGCAGAAGCTGGTGGTGCACGCGTGGACGTTCCGGGCCGAGAACCAGTTCCTGCCGGTGGACTTCCGGATCGGCACCGACCCGAACGCGCGTGGTGACATCACGTCCGAGTACGAGCTGTTCCTCGACCTGGGCCTGGACGGCGTGTTCAGCGACCATCCCGACACGGCGGTGGCCGCCCGAGCCGGCCGCTGACGCTGGTCCTCTTACGGGGTGCCCGCCGCTCCGGCGGGCGCCCCGTTCGCTTGCCCGGGTCCGTCGCGCTCGGCCGCTCCCCGAGATCTTGGTACGAAACGGCCCCCTGAGGGGCCCTTTCCTACCAAGATCTCCGCTGGGCGGCGGGCTCTTCGTCGATCTTGGAGTTGTGGCACCTGACGAATCGCCCCTAGTTGGACATCCTGGGCGCCACAACTCCAAGATCGATGAGCCGGGGCCGGTTGGGCCCGGGTGGGGCTGGTGGGTCAGGCCGGGGGTTCGGCTACGTAGGTGCCTCGGCCGGGCTGGCCGGTGATCAACTCGCGATCGTGCAGCAACGACATCGCCCGGTAGGCAGTGTTCATGTGGACGCCGTAGGTCTCGGCCAACTCACGGGTTGAGGGCAGCCTGTCGCCCGGCTTCAGCTCGCCACTTCTGATCTTCGCGGCGATGTCGTTGGCGATGCGGCGGAACGGTGCTTCTGCTGTGGGCATGGTGGGGACTCCGGTTGGTTCGGCGACTCCGCTCTCGCTCTGCCTACAGGGGCACTGCGACAGGTCGCGCGATGGCGTGGGGCGACATTCCCGGCGGGGTGCGCGTGGCGAGTGCGGCCATCCCGGGTCGGTGCGGTTACGTGTCGATGTCCGGCGTTGTAACGTGCGGCCACCCCGTCACAGGCACTTGTGTGCGCCGACCACATAGCCCGTGGGTGACGTCACTTCTAGCGTGAGCCGACAACTGACATTCCCCCTGTCCTCACCTGGAGTCGCAATGACGATCCGGCACACGCGACGGGTGTTCCTTACCGCCGCCACCTCGGTGGCGGTCGCTCTGGCCGCCACGGCCTGTGGCAGCCCGCAGGACACCGCATCCGGCGGCGGCGACGCCGCCCCGGTCAAGGTCGGTCTGGTCTACTCCCAGTCCGGGCCGCTCGCCAGCTACGGCAAGCAGTACATCGAGGGTTTCAAGGCCGGCCTCGACTTCGCCACCAAGGGCACCGGCAAGGTCGGTGACCGCACGATCGAGGTGTCCGAGGCCGACGACGCGGGCGACCCGGCCAAGGCCGTGTCCGCCGCGAAGGACCTGATCGGCAAGGGTACGAAGATCATCGCCGGGTCCACCTCCTCCGGGGTGGCGCTCCAGGTGGCGCCGATCGCCGCGCAGAACAAGGTGCTGTTCATCTCCGGTCCGGCCGCCACCGACGCGGTGACCGGCGCGAACAAGTACACGTTCCGTTCCGGCCGGCAGTCCTGGCAGGACGTGGTGACCGCCCGGTCGTTCATCGGCGACGCGGCCGGCAAGAAGGTCGTGGTGTTCGCGCAGGACGGCGCGTTCGGCGACGCCAACGAGGCCGCCGTGAAGGCCGTGATCGGCGGCGCCGGCGCGAACGTGAGCAGCGTCCGGGCCCCGGCCAGCGCCACCGAGTTCACGCCGTTCGCCAGCCAGATCAAGGCCGCCAAGCCGGACCTGCTCTTCGTCGCCTGGGCCGGCACCACCGCCGGCGCCATGTGGCAGACGCTCGACCAGCAGGGCGTCCTCGCCTCCACCACTGTCGTCACCGGCCTGGACATCCGCGCCTCGTGGCCGACGTTCGGCGCGGCCGGCAGCAAGATCTCGTTCCTGTCGCACTACTTCGACGGCGCCAGCGACACCGAGGCCGCCAAGGCCGCGAAGGCGAAGGTGCCGGGCGGCACGCTCGACCTGTTCCACCCGGACGGGTTCGCCGCCGCGCAGATGGTCGTCCGCGCCGTGCAGGAGGGCGGCGACGACGTGGAGAAGATGGTCAAGGCGCTCGAGGGCTGGGAGTTCGAGGGCGTCAAGGGCACCATGAAGATCCGCGCCGAGGACCACGCCCTGCTCCAGCCGATGTACCAGGCCAAGCTCTCCGGCAGCGGCACCACCTTCACGGCGACCGCGCAGAAGTCGCTCACCGGTGACGAGAGCGCGCCGCCGGTCGCGCAGATGAAGGGCTGACCGATGCTCGCCACCCGCGGTCTGACCTGGCGGATCGGTGAGGTCGCCATCGTCGACTCCGTCTACCTCGATCTGGCGCCGGGGGAGTTCCTCGGCGTGATCGGGCCCAACGGCGCCGGCAAGACCTCCCTGTTCAACCTGATCACCGGCCTGCGCCGGCCCACCGAGGGCACGGTCCTGCTCGACGGCGCGGACATCACCGCGCTTCCGCCGCACCGGCGTGCCCGGCTCGGACTGGGGCGTACCTTCCAGGCGTCCTCGGTCTTCGGCTCGCTGAGCGTGCGGGAGAACGTCCGGCTCGCCGTACAGGCACACCGGGGTGGCTCGATGAAGCTGTGGCGGCGGGCGGCGGCCGACCGGGAGGTGGCCGCCGCCGCCGACGCGGCGCTCGACCGGGTCGGCCTGCACCACAGGGGTACGGCGCCCGCCGGCACCCTGGCCCACGGCGAGAAGCGCAAGCTGGAGATCGCGCTGCTGCTCGCCGGTGAGCCCCGGGTGATGCTGCTGGACGAGCCGATGGCCGGGGTGAGCGCCGAGGACGTGCCCGAGCTGGTCAGCGTGATCAAGTCGTTGACCGGGGACAGCGGCCGGGCGGTGCTCATGGTGGAACACCACATGGACGTGATCCTGGAGCTGGCCGACCGGATCGCCGTGATGCACCACGGCGCGCTGCTGGCGTGCGACACCCCGGACACCGTGATGGCGAACGCCACCGTGCAGGAGGCGTACCTGGGGGAGGCCCTCTAATGGTGGAACCTGTCCTGTCCGTGGCGGACCTGTCCGTGCGGATCGCCGGGCTGCACATCCTCCAGGGCGTGTCGTTCGAGGTCGCGCCGACCGGCGTCACGGTGCTGCTCGGGCGCAACGGCGTCGGCAAGACCACCACGCTGCGCGCGATCGTCGGGCTGACGCCGCGCGGCGGCGAGGTGCGCGGCTCCGTGCGGATGGGTGCCCGGAGCCTCCTGGCCCGCCCCACCCACCGGCTGGTCCGCGACGGCCTCGGCTACGTGCCGGAGGACCGCTGCGTCTTCGCCGCACTCACCGTCGCGGAGAACCTGCGGCTGGCCGAACGGCGGGGCGTCACGCCCGCGTACGACAAGGTCTTCGCGCTTTTCCCGGAGCTCGAGCGGCGCGGACGGCAACGGGCCGGTTCGCTGTCCGGCGGGCAGCAGCAGATGCTCGCGATCGGCCGGGTGCTGCTGAACGACAACCGGCTGCTGCTGGTCGACGAGCCGACGAAGGGGTTGGCGCCGAAAGTGGTGACCGAGGTGGCCGAGGTGCTGGAACGGGTGGCGGAATCCGTGCCGGTGCTGCTGGTCGAGCAGAACCTGGCGGTGGTACGGCGGCTGGCGACCGACGCGGTGGTGCTCTCCGCCGGGAAGGTCGCCTGGACCGGCGACGCCCAGGAGTTGCTGCTGGAGACGGCGCTGACGAAGTCGCTGCTCGGGGTGGGTTCGGCGGAGGTGCACTCGTGAACACAGTGGTTCTGCTGACGCTGACCGGGCTGGGCCTGGCGGCGCTGTACTTCCTCGTAGCCTCCGGTCTCTCACTGGTCTTCGGCCTCGCCGACGTGCTCAACTTCGCGCACGGGCTGTTCCTCGGCGTCGGCGCGTACGCGACCTGGTGGGCCTCGGGCAACCTGCCCGGCGCCGGACCCGACGGGTTCGGCTTCGTGCTCGCTGTCGTCTTCGGGGTGCTGGCCGGTTCGCTCGTCGCGGTACTGGTCGAGCTGGTGCTGATCCGGCCGCTCTACTCCCGCACCATCGAGCAGGTGCTCGTCACCGTCGGCCTGTCGCTCGCCGGGGTGGCGCTGCTCCAGGCCACCTGGGGCGCCGACCCGCGGCCGTTCCCGCGGCCCGACTGGAGCCGAGGTGTCACGTCGGTGCTCGGCGCCCAGGTGCCGAACGCCGGGCTGCTGCTGATCGTCGCCGCCGCGGTGGTGCTCGGCGCGCTGCTGGCGTTCCTGCGCTGGACCCGGTACGGCCTGATCATCCGGGCCGGGGTGGAGAACCGGGAGATGGTGACGGCGCTCGGCATCGACGTGCGGAAGGCGTTCACGCTCGTCTTCGCGATCGGCGGGGCCGCCGCCGCGCTGGCCGGTGCGCTCGGGGGCGTCTACTTCGGCACCGTCTCGCCGGGGCAGGGCGGCTCGCTGCTGATCTTCGCGTTCATCGTGGTGGTGATCGGCGGGATGGGCTCGGTGGTCGGGTCCGCGTACGCGGCGGTCGCGGTGGGGCTGCTGCAACAGTTCGTCAACTACTACGGCACGTCCGGGCTGGGCGACCTGTGCGTGGTCGGCCTGCTCGCCGTGGTGCTGCTGCTGCGTCCGCAGGGCCTGGCCGGAAAGGTGGCTCACGCATGACCGAGGTCAAGAGCGCCGAGGCGCCGGCACCCCCGGCGGCGGTGCCGGACGAGCTGACCCCGGGCCGGGCCCGCTGGCACGGACTGCGCCCGTACCTGCCGCTCGTCGCGCTGGTGGTCGCGGCGATCCTGCCCTACTCCACACTGCACCTGCCGGGGATCTTTGAGGGGCCGCTGAACTCGCCCGGCACGCTGCAACTGCTCGCCATCTGCCTGGTGTTCGGCGGGCTCGCGGCCGGCTACGACCTGCTGTTCGGGCGTACCGGAATGCTCTCCTTCGGCCACGCCCTCTACTTCGCCGCCGGGGTGTACGGGACCGACATCCTGGTCACCAAGGCCGGGCTGCCGCTGTGGCAGGCCGGTGTGCTGACGGTGATCGGCGGGACCACACTCGCCGCGCTGCTCGGCGCGGTGGCCCTGCGGACCGTCGGCATCGCGTTCGCCATGGTGACGCTGGCGTTCGCGCAGGTCGGGGCGATCCTGGTGGCCCGCGACTTCGGCGGTCTCACCGGCGGCGAGGAGGGCCTGCCGCTGGACGTCTCAGGGCTGCCGTCGGCGCTCGTCGGTGTCACCAACACGGTGAACCTGTACTGGCTGGCGCTGGCGTACCTGGCGATCGTGGTCCTCGTGGTGCACCGGGTCAGCGGCTCGCCGACCGGGCGGGTGCTGGCCGGGCTGCGCGACGACGAGCGGCGCATCGGGGTGCTGGGGCTCGACCCGTACCGGTTCAAGCTCGTCGCGTTCACGCTCGCCGGTGGCCTCGCGTCGGCCGGCGGGGTGGTCTACGTGCTGATCGTCGGCGGCGCGAGCCCGCACATCACCTCGTCGGAGCTGACGCTGTCGCTGCTGGTGATGGTGGTGCTCGGCGGTCCCGGTACGCGGTGGGGGCCGGTGCTGGGCGGCGTCCTCTACATGTACCTGGACCACCGGCTGACCGCGTTCGGCAGCAGCGAGGCGGTGAACAGCCTGCCCGCGTTCCTCAGCCACCCGCTGAGCCAGCCCCTGTTCGTCCTGGGCACCGTCTTCATCCTGGCCGTCTACTTCTTCCCGGGCGGCCTGGCCAGCCTGAGATCTCGCCTGGCCCCCCTCCTGACCGCCATCCGCCGCTCCCGCTGACCCCTCTCGCCTCTGCCCCACCCCTGCCCCGGCGATCATGAAGTTAACGCCGCGACACGCCGTGCCCGATGGCGCTAACTTCATGATCGCCCGGGGCAGGGCCGGGGACGGGACGCGGGAAGGGGAGACCTCATGGGGGATCGGCGGCTTGCGGTTGTCAGTGGGGGTGGGACCGGGATCGGGGCTGCGGTGGCGCGTGGGCTCGTCGCGGACGGGTTCGACGTTCTTGTCGTCGGACGGCGCATCGACGTGCTCGACTCGGCGGCGCGGCGGATCTGTGACGAGAGCGGGCGGGACGGCGCGGTCACTGCCGTCGCTGCCGACCTGACCGATCCGGGGCAGGTCGGGGCGGTGGTGGACGCCGTCGGGGAGCGGGCCGTGGACGCGGTGGTCAACAACGCCGGCGGTTACCTCAGCGGGCCGACCGACTCGCTCGGCGGGGTGGCGGACTGGTGGCGGGCCAACCTGGACGCCAACGTGCTGACCGCCGTCCTGCTCACCGAGGCGCTCCGGCCCGCCCTGCGCCGTCCCGGCGGCCGGGTGGTCCTGCTCAGCTCGATCGCCGCGCAGCGCGGCGGCGCCGGGCCGTACTCGGCCGCGAAGGCCGCGCTGCACGGCTGGGCGTACGACCTCGCCGCCCAGCTCGGTCCGGAGCAGATCACTGTGAACGTGGTCAGCCCCGGCTACGTCGCCGAGACCGAGTTCTTCGGCGACCGGATGACGCCGGAGGGGCACGCCAAGCGGGTCGCCGCCACGCTCGTCGGCCGGGCCGGTGTGCCGGACGACATCGCGGCGGCCGTGCGCTACCTGGTCGGCCCGTCCGCCGGGTACGTCACCGGGCAGGTGCTCGGCGTCAACGGCGGCTCGGTGCTCGGCCGCTGACGCGACGAAGGGGCGGCGGCCCCCCGTGTGGCCACCGCCCCTCGTACGTCGTGGTCAGCCGTTGAGCATCTCGTACGCCGTCGCCGGCGCCTTCTGCACCTGCGCGCCCGTCGGCGCGCTGATCTTCGGCGCCTTGCCGAAGTCGTAGTACTTGGCGACCACCTTCATCGCCTTCTTCTTGCCCGCGGCCGGCATCTGCAGGGTCAGCGAGGTGAGGTTCCCGTCCGGCCCGACCACCGCGGTGAACGGCACCTTCTTCGCCGCGTCACCGAGCGCGTCCACGTCCACCGTGGTGAAGCTCTCGCGGATGTCGGCGTTCGCGGTGAGGTCGGCGAACCCGGCGTACGTGCCGTCGCCCCGATCCTCGACCGTCTCCGCGGTCCGGATGACCGCGGCCATGTTGGCCGGGTCGGCGTTCTGGTAGACCGGCACGTCGGAGGCGTCGTCGAGCTTGGTGCGGTCCAGGAGCATCCAGCGCTTCGGCAGCTTCATCATGTCCTGCAGGCCGGCCATGCCGGTGATCTTGACCCGCATCCAGATGTCCTCGTCGATCACGCGGAAGGTCATCCCCATGGTGAACTCCGGGTCCTTGCTCTTCTCCGACATGGACAGCTCGAGGCCGCGCGCCGCCGGGTCGACCACCCCGTCGAACTTGTCCGCGCCCTCGATGGTGGTGAACCGGAAGGCCGGGTCCTTCTCGTCCGGCACGGCGGCCAGCAGCGCGGCCTTCGGGTCGGCCGACGGGCTGGGCGCCGCTCCGGTGCCCTCGGTGGCGTCCCCGGTCCCGCACCCCGCGGACAGGACGGTGGTGGCCAGCACAGCCGTCGCGAGAGCCGCGATCCGCCGGAGGCTCGCGGCGGAACCGATTCGCTGCGTCATGGTGTTCGACTCACTTTCCCAGGTGATTGTTGCCGGGTAAGTATCGGCAGCCGTCACGGCGGCCTCGCTGCCGTTATGCTGCCGTCCGACTGCCGTCGGCCATGGTGGGCGGGGGCAGTCGGTACGGGGGCGGAAACTCGCATGTCAGAGGCGCTGCGCTTCGAACTCCTCGGCCCGCAGCGGGCCTGGTACGCCGGCCGTCCGCTCGATCTGGGCCCGGCCAAGCAGCGGGCCGTGCTGGCCGTGCTGCTGCTCGCCGCGGGCCGTCCCGTGCCGACCGGGCAGATCGTCGAGGCGGTCTGGCCGGACGAGGCGCCGGTCAACGGCCTCAACGTGGTGCAGAAGCACGTGGCCGGTCTGCGCCGGGTGCTGGAGCCGGACCGGTCGCCGCGTACACCGGCCCGGGTGCTCACCCTCACCGACGCGGGCTACCTGCTGCGTGTACCGCCCGAGGCGGTGGACGCGGCGCGCTTCGAGCGGGGCGTGCGGCGTGCGCGGGCGGCACAGGCGGCCGGACGTACGGCGGAGGCGCTCGCCGAGGTGAGCGCCGCGCTGGAGCTGTGGCAGGGGGAGCCGTTCACCGGGTTCGCCGGCGCGTACTTCGAGACGGCCCGGCACCGGCTGGTGGAGCTGCGCGCCGTCGCGCTGGAGACGCGTACCGAACTGGAGCTGGCCGACGGCCGGCACGGCGAGCTGGTCGGCCGGCTGGTCGAGCTGGTCGCCGAGTTCCCGGTCCGGGAACGGCTGCGTCACCAGCTCATGCTGGCGCTGCACCGCAGCGGACGGCAGGCCGAGGCGCTGGCCGCCTACCGCGAGTACGCCGGGCTGCTCCGCGACGAGTACGGCATTGAGCCGGGCGGGGCGCTCCAGGATCTGCACCGGCGGATCCTCCGCGCCGACCCGGACCTCCTGGCCGGGGCGCGTCCGGAACGGGCCGGGGCGGGCGAGAGATGGGCGGGCGACCCGGAGCCGATTCCGGCCGCCCCCGAGGCGCCGGCCCAGCCGCCGCCCACGAACCCGGCCGAGCCGCCGCCCACGAACCCGGCCGAGGCATCGGCCCGGCCGCTGCCCGTGAACCCGGCGGGTGCCCCGCCTCCGCCCACCGCCCCGCCTCCGCCCACCGCTCCGGCGGCGGCCTCGGCCCAGCTCACCGTTCCGGTGCAGTTCACCGTCTCGGCGCAGCCGGGCAGTCCGTACCCGCCGCCACCACCCGGTGAGTCGCCGACCAGCGTGCCGGCCTGGGTTTCGCCGCCTGTCGCACCGCTGTTCGGCGCCGTACCGCCGTCCAGGCGTCCGGCCGGTGTGCCCGGATGGTTGAGCGTCGTCGCGACGGTGGGCGGTGCGTTCACCGCCCTGCTCTCGTTCGGCATGCTCACCTGGCTGGTGGTGCTGCTCTACGGGATCTGGCGGCGGGGCTGGGGCAGCGTCCTCGCCGCGGTCTACTACCTGACCGTTGCCGTGACGTTCGTGGTGGTCGTCGGCGGCAGCGAGACGGAGGAGGTCAGCGGACCCGAGGGTGCCGTGATCCTGATCTGGCTGACGACCTGGGTGGCGGGCGTCCCGCACGTGGTGCTGCTCAACGGCCGGCTGCTCGCCTGGCTGCGCGGCCTCTGGCGTGGCCGGCCGTACGCCGACCGCAACCGGCTGCGCCGGGAGTACGCCCGCTACCTGCTCTACCAGTACCCGTCGGCCCGCGACGATCTGCGCATCGGGCGCCCCGACCTGCCCCGGGCGTACGACGACGGCGGACTGGTGGACGTCAACTCGGTGCCGGACCAGGTGATCGTCGGGCTGCCGGGACTGACCCGGTCGCAGTCGCAGCATGTGGTGGTCGACCGCCGGATGCGCGGCCCGTACACGTCGATGGAGGAGCTGGCCTCGCGGTGCCTGCTGCCGGCGGCGGCGACGGACTCGTTGCGCGAGCTGCTGATCTTCCTGCCGCCCGCACCGGCGCCCGGTCCGCCGCCCGCACCGGCGCCCGGTCCGCCGCCCGGTCCGCCGGTGACGTCGGCCGTGCCTGGTAGAAATGCCGGATGAGCCAGGATCGGATGGCCGTCCGGGAGCGCGCCGAGGCGGTGCTGCGGCGGCTGGCGGGTGACCACGCCCGGCTGCGCGAGGACCAGTGGCGGGCCATCGAGGCGCTCGTGGTCGACCGGCGGCGGGTGCTCTGCGTCCAGCGCACCGGCTGGGGCAAGTCGGCCGTCTACTTCGTGGCGACCGCGCTGCTGCGGGAGGGAAAACAGCACGGGCCGACGGTGATCGTCTCGCCGCTGCTGGCGCTGATGCGCAACCAGGTCGAGTCCGCCGCCCGCGCCGGCATCCGGGCGCGCACCATCAACTCGGCGAACCTGGACGAGTGGGACGAGATCACCGCCGAGATCCACGCTGGCACTGTCGACGTGCTGCTGATCAGCCCGGAGCGCCTGAACAACCCGGACTTCCGCGACGGGGTACTGCCGAAGCTCGCGGCCACCACCGGGCTGCTGGTGGTGGACGAGGCGCACTGCGTCTCCGACTGGGGGCACGACTTCCGCCCCGACTACCGGCGGCTGCGCACGTTCCTGGCCAACCTGCCCGAGCGCACGCCGGTGCTGGCCACCACCGCCACCGCCAACGCCCGGGTCACCCAGGACGTGGCCGAGCAGCTGGGCGACGCACTGGTGCTGCGCGGCACGCTGGACCGCGAGTCGCTGCGCCTCGGCGTACTCGATCTGCCGAGCCCGGCCCACCGCCTGGCCTGGCTGGCCGACCACCTGGACCGGCTCCCCGGCTCGGGGATCGTCTACACCCTCACCGTGGCGGCGGCCACCGAGACGGCCGAGTTCCTTCGCGGCCGGGGCTGGTCGGTCGCGTCCTACACCGGGCAGGCCGAGGACGCCGACCGGCGGGCCGCCGAGCAGGACCTGCTGGACAACAAGATCAAGGCGCTGGTCGCCACGAGCGCGCTCGGCATGGGCTTCGACAAGCCCGACCTGGGCTTCGTCGTGCACCTGGGCGCGCCGCCCTCGCCGATCGCCTACTACCAGCAGGTCGGCCGCGCGGGCCGGGCCGTCGAGCACGCCGAGGTGCTGCTGTTGCCCGGCGTGGAGGACGCGGCGATCTGGCGGTACTTCGCCTCGCTCGCCTTCCCGCCCGAGGAGCAGGTCCGCGCCGTGCTCGCCGCGCTGGACACCGAACGGCCGATCTCCACCCAGGCGCTGGAGCCGGTGGTCGACCTGCGCCGCGCCCGGCTGGAGCTGATGCTCAAGGTGCTCGACGTGGACGGCGCGGTCCGCCGGGTGCGCGGCGGCTGGCTCGCCACCGGCGAGCCGTGGGTCTACGACGAGGCCCGGTTGCGGCGCGTCGCCGACGCGCGCGCCGCCGAGCAGCGGGCCATGCGGGAGTACGCCTCGACGTCCGCCTGCCGGATGCGCTACCTGCGGGAAGGGCTGGACGACACCGGGGCGCAGGACTGCGGGCGCTGCGACAACTGCGCCGGCCCGCTGTTCGACGCCGCTGTCTCCGAGGCGGCGCTGACCGCCGCGCAGACGTTCCTCGGGCGCCCCGGCGTGCCGATCCCGCCGAAGAAGCTCTGGCCGACCGGGTTGGAGGCGGTCGGCGTACCCCTGAAGGGCCGCATCCCCCCGGCGGAGCAGGCGCTGCCCGGCCGGGCCGTGGGGCGCCTGTCCGACCTGGGGTGGGGCGGGCGGCTGCGCGGGCTGGCCGGGCCGGAGGCGCCGGACGGCCCGGTGCCCGACGACGTGGTGGCGGCGGTGGTCGAGGTGCTGAAGGCGTGGGCGCACGGCGACGACCCGTGGCCCCGGCGGCCGGCCGGCGTGGTCGCGGTCGGCTCCCGGACGCGACCGCTGCTGGTCGGCTCGCTGGCCGAGCGGATCGCCGCCGTGGGCCGGCTGCCGCTGCTCGGCCAGGTCGAACCCACCGGCCCGGCCGGGGCCGGCGGGCCGCGGGGCAACAGCGCCCAGCGGGTACGCGCGCTGCACGACGCCTTCCGCCTGCCGGACGAGCTGGCCGGCGCGCTGCCGGGGCTGGACGGGCCGGTGCTGCTGGTGGACGACCTGGTCGACTCGGGCTGGACGATGGGCATGGTGGCGCGGCTGCTGCGCCGGGCCGGTGCTCCGGACGTGCTGCCGCTGGCGCTCGCGGTGGCCGGCTGACCCGTTCCCGGCGTGCGCGGGTTCCCGGCGGTGTGTGCCGAGTTTCCGGCCTGCGCGGAAAGTTCCCGGGCCGGGCGGAATGCGAGCGTCACCACCGTCGGCGGACCGTCGTCGGGCCCGCACCCGGACGGCGGTACCGTGGGGTCATGACCGAGCAGCGACCCGTCGTCCAGACGTACACCGTGACCGGGATGACCTGCGAACACTGCGTCAAGGCGGTGACCGAGGAGCTGTCCGCGCTGCCCGGTGTCGACGAGGTCCGCATCGATCTGACCAGCGGTACCGCCACGATCACCAGCGCGGCGCCGCTGTCCGTCGAGTCCGTGCGTGCCGCCGTGGACGAGGCGGGTTACGAGCTGGTCGGCGGCGGTGCCTGAGTCGTCGTCCGTCACGTCCGGCACCGGCGTCGTCCCCGACGACTCCGAGGCCGGCTCCGACGCCCCCGCGACGCGGTCCGGGGACGGCGCGGTTGGCTCGACCGGGGCGGCTGCGGCCGGTCCCGTCGCTGTGGACCGGGAGACGCTGCGGCTGGCCCTGGTGGTGGGCGGCCTGGTGCTCGCCGTCCTGCTCGGCTTCGGCCTCGGGCGGATGAACGCGTCGGCCGGCCCGGCCCGGCCCGGCGGTGCCACGGCCGGCGGGGTCGCCACGGGCGGCGCCGACGGCGGTGCGCACGCCCACTCACCGGGGACCGGCGCGCACACGCACGACGGCGCCACGGTCACCCAGGGCGGCGGCGACGGCGCGACCGGACTGTCGATCACCTCGGCCGGCTACACGCTCGTGCCGTCGACCGAGCTGGTCGCGGGCCGCGCCGGTGAGCTGCGCTTCCAGATCCGCGACGACCAGCGCCGGGCGGTCACCCGGTTCGCCGTCGTGCACGACAAGCCGATGCACGTGATCATGGTCCGGCGTGACCTCGGCGGTTTCCGGCACCTGCACCCGACGATGGCCGCCGACGGCACCTGGTCGGTGCCGATCACGGCACCGGAGGCGGGCCCCTGGCGGATGTACGCGGACTTCACCGCCGTGGCCGACGACGGTCGCCAGGTCGCCGTGGTGCTCGGCGCCGACCTGGCCGCGTCCGGCGCGTACCGGCCCCGGCCGTTGCCCGCCGCCGCCACGTCGGCCGCCGTCGACGGGTTCACCGTCGCGTACGCCGGCACTCCGGAGGTGGGGAAGTCGGTGCCGCTGCGGTTCCGGCTCACCGGCGCGGGCGGCGCGGCGGCGGCGCTGGAGCCGTACCTCGGGGCGTACGGGCACCTGGTGGCGTTGCGCGAGGGCGATCTCGGCTACCTGCACGTCCACCCGGAGCCGGTGCGCGACGGCGACGACGTGACGTTCTGGCTGACCGCGCCCGGGCCGGGCAGCTACCGGATGTTCCTGGACTTCCAGGTCGGCGGCGTGGTGCGGACCGCCGAGTTCACGCTGACCGTGGCCTGAGTCTCGGGCCGCTGCCGGCCGGCCGTTCAGCCGGCCCGGCGGACCGGGCGGCGGGCCAGGTAGCGGAGCAGATCGCGGATGTGGTGCTTCTCCTCGGCGGGCACGTTCGGGTCGGCGAGCCGATCCAGGATCACCCGCACGTCGGCCTCCACCGGGCCGTCCTCGGCACCTCGGCGGCGGGGCACCGGCCCGGCGTCGGGCAGGCCCAGCGCGCGGAACGCGGCCGCCACGGGCAGGTCGAGGGCGGCGCAGAAACCGCGGACCTTCGCGAGTTCGGGGTAGTCCTGCCAGTCTCCGGCCAGCCAGCGGAACACTGTGGAGCGGCCGACACCGGTGTGGGTGGCGAGGTCGGTCACCGTCCAGCCGCGCTCTTCACGCGCGGCGTCGATGGCCCGGCGTACGAAGCGCGCGAAGGCCATCTGTGGCGAAACGTCTGCGGAACCCATCCCTGGTGGATCTGTCCCCTTCCTCCGGTGGCCCGGCTCGCGCACCGAGCCTAGTACGCCGGACCGGAGAAGTAACTGACTGATCGGTCCGGAGGTCCCGTCGGCGAGACCCGCAACTACGGAAGTTTGCTTCGGGCAATGCGCTTCGGGTAATAACCTGAAGGAACCCTGGGAGTCGATGGAGGAACAGCATGGCCGAGCCGGACCGTCCCGTACCGCATCGCCCCGGCGCGGTGAGCCTCTTCTTCGTAGCCAAGGCCGCGGTGTTCGCGCTCGGCTTCTGGATCTGGCTGCTGGTGCTGGCGGTCCGTGGTGGCGATGCGACCGGCGTGCACCTGATCGCCGCGACCGGCGCGATCTGCACGACGCTGGCCTCGGTGGTGCTGGGCGCACGGATGGCGTTGCAGCGCAGCGCCGCGGTCCGGCACGCCGAGCTGAAGCGGATGCTCGTGGACATCTCGTGGAACGCCTTCGCCGCCGCCGGGAACGCCGAGCAGCCCGGGAAGGTGGTGCCGTTCCCGAGCACGTCGCACGACGGCGAGCGGGCACCGCACCGGGGCACCGGTGAGCGGGTGTCGGTGCTGGACCGGGGCGACCGCAGCCGGGGCGACCGGGGGCGGTAGGCCCGGCCCGCTGCCGTCGCTCAGCGCGCCTCGGCGAGCAGCGTCTCCAGCCGGGGCGTGACACCCCACTGGCCGACCAGCTCGCGGTACTCCGCGCGCTGCGCGTCGCTCGGCGCACCCGCCGTCCGACGTGCCCGGATGAGCAGGTTGCGCGGCGTGTGCTGGGAGTCGACGAACTCCACCACCTCGGCGCGGTAGCCGTGCAGGCGCAGCAGCGCGGCCCGCAGCGAGTCGGTGAGCACGTCGGCGAACCGCTCCCGCAGGATGCCCTGCCGGGTCAGCAGCTCGTACGGCGCGGGTGCCTGACCGGCGCGGAGCTGGGCGGCCAGGTCGTGGTGGCAGCAGGGCGCGGCGAGCACCCAGCGGGCGCCCCAGCGCACCGCCCGGGCCAGCGCCTCGTCGGTGGCGGTGTCGCAGGCGTGCAGCGCCAGCACCAGGTCGGGCGCCGGTTCGACGGGCGCCTCGGCGATGGTGCCGGCCACGAACCCGACCTGGTCGGCCCAGCCCAGCCGCTCGGCCAGCTCGGTGTTGCGGCGGCGCTGGTCCTCGCGTACGTCCACGCCGACGAGCGTCACGTCCAGGCCGCGCTGGACCAGGTAGCGGTAGGCGGCGAAGGTCAGGTACGCGTTGCCGCAGCCCAGGTCCACCACCCGCAGCGGGCCGGTGAGGTCGTCGGGCAGCGTCGCCGCGAGCGCGCGCAGGAACGCGTCGACCTGGCGGCGCTTTGCCGCCGAGCCGCCGATCTCCCGGAACAGGGGATCACCGGGGTCGAGCAGCCACTCCTTGGCCCGGTCGTGCCCGCCCGGCTCGGCGGCCGGACGGCTGGCCGCCGCGCGGTGCACCTGCGCCTCGCCGGACTTGGTCACCCGGAGCTGGAGCGTGGCGTCGCCGGTCTCGACGTGCCAGTTGCCGAACGGCTCGGCGAGCAGTTCGTCGACTGCCGCGCCGGCCTCCTCCGTACCCGGTGCCACGTTGCGGGTGTGCGGCCGTGATCCGTCGGAGACGGCGATCTGCAACCGGGGACCGGCCTTCAGCGTGACCGGGCGCAGCTCCGCGCGTACCACCGAGGGGCGCTGCCCACGACGGCGCCCGGCGGCGACCGCGCGGGTCAGCCCCGGCGCGAGCAGCAACGCCCGCACCTCGGCCAACGCCGAGTCCAACGCTTCAGGCATCCGTACCTACCTTTCCTGTTCTCCCCGCCCGCCCGCCCGCCCGACCCCAAGGGCCCGGTTGATCATGAAGTTAGCGGCACCCGGACACGGCGTGTCGCGCCGTCAACTTCATGATCGTCGCAGCGAGGGGGCGGGGATGGGGACGGCCTCCGGGACCGGGGTCCGGGAGGCCGTTTCCGTGGTGTGGTCAGTCGGCGTTGGTGGCCTCGGCGGGTGCGCCGGTGCTGCCGCTGCGGCGGCGACGACGGCGACGCGGCTTGGTGGACGCCTCGCCCTCTGCGGTCGCCGGTGCGGCGGTCTCGGCCGCGCCCTCGGTGCTGATCACCGCGGTCGGCTCACCGGCCACGGGCTCACCGGCCCGGCGACGACGCCGCCGACGCGGCGTACGCGCGGTCTCGTCGTCCCCGGCGTCGGCCTGCTGCCCGGCGGGCGAATCGGCGGACGAACCGCCCTCGCCGCCCCGGCCACGACCGCGGTCGCCACGCTCGCCGCGGTCGCTACGCTCGCCGCGTTCGCGGCCCCGGCTGTCGCCGCGCCGTGCGCCCCGGCGCGACCGGCCGACGCCGCCCAGGTCCTCCTCGACCTCGGCGGACAGGCCGGCGCGGGTGCGCTCGGCGGTCGGCAGCGTGCCGCTGATGTCCGTCGGGATGTCCAGGTCCGTGTAGAGGTGCGCGGAGGTGTGGTACGTCTCCGGCGGCTCGGGCATGTCCAGCCCGAGCGTCTTGTCGATGATCCGCCAGCGGGGCATGTCGTCCCAGTCGACGAACGTCACCGCGACACCCGTGGCCCCGGCCCGGCCGGTACGGCCGATGCGGTGGGTGTAGGTGTCCTGGTCCTCCGGGCAGTCATAGTTGATCACGTGCGTGACGCCCGTGACGTCGATGCCCCGGGCCGCCACGTCGGTCGCGACCAACGTGTCGATCTTGCCGGCCCGGAACGCCCGGAGCGCCCGCTCGCGCGCGCCCTGGCCGAGGTCACCGTGCACGGCGGCGACGGCGAAGCCACGGAAGTCGAGATCCTCGGCGACCCGGTCGGCGGCCCGCTTGGTACGGGTGAAGATCATGGTCAGCCCGCGGCCCTCGGCCTGCAGGATGCGCGCCACGATCTCGACCTTGTTCAGCGAGTGCGTGCGGTACGCGAGCTGCTGGGTCTGCGGCGACGGGCCGGTCTCGGCGGTGTGCCCGGCGTGGATCGTGACCGGGCGGCGCAGGAAGCGCCGGGACAGCGCGACGATCGGGTCCGGCATGGTGGCCGAGAACAGCATCGTCTGCCGGTCCTCCGGCAGCATCGCCAGGATCTTCTCGACGTCGTCCAGGAAGCCCAGGTCGAGCATGCGGTCCGCCTCGTCGAGGACGAGCGCGCGGACCCGGTCGAGCCGCAGGTGCTTCTGCTTCTGCAGGTCCAGCAGGCGGCCCGGGGTGCCGACCAGGATCTCGACGCCCTTGCGCAGCGTCTCGATCTGCGGCTCGTAGGCCACGCCGCCGTAGATCGGCAGCACCCGGACACCCCGGGTACGGCCGGCGGCGTCGAGGTCCTTGGCGACCTGGATGCCCAGCTCACGGGTGGGTACGACGACGAGCGCCTGCGGCACGCCGTCGCTGCCCTCGGACGGGGCGAACACGCGCTCCAGCAGCGGGATGCCGAAGCCGAGCGTCTTGCCGGTGCCGGTCGGCGCCTGCCCGATCAGGTCGACGCCGCGCAGCGCGATCGGCAGCGCGTACTCCTGGATGGCGAAGGCGCGGGTGATGCCGGCGGCGGCCAGCGCCTCGACGGTCTCCTGCCGCGCGCCGAGCGCGGCGAACGTGGGTGCCTCCGGGGGGACCGGAGCGGTGGGGGCCAGTGGCTGGCCGGAAATCTGCTCGCTCATATGGGTTTGGGGGTGCCCTCTCGTGGTGCGCCCCTCAGGTCCTCAGGGCGCGATCGGTGTGGCGCGGGCCACGCGGTCAGCGGCGATTTCGCCGAGCCGGACCGGGCCGCACGCGCGTCGGGGACCGGCGTTGATCAGCAAGTGACCGAATCGGTGCCCACGGCAACTGTCTCATCCTACCTGAACGGCCCCTGAGGCGTCCCGATTCCCAGGTGGTGGCCCTGCACGCGGGGCGGTTCGCTGTGACTTGAGTCACAGCGATGACGCCGGTAGCCTGCGCTCGTGTCCGCCCCCGACCCCGCCGCGACCGGCCCTGCCGCCGCCGGTCCCACCTCCCCCGACCCCGCCGCGACCGACCTGTTCGGGCTCGTCGCCTACGGCGAACTGCTCGCGTTCGACCGCCTCGCGGCCGACGCGCGCCTCGCGCCCGACCTGCGCCGCCGCGCCGCGCTCAGCGAGATGGCCGCCGCCGAGATCGCGCACTACCGGTGGCTCACCGACCGGCTCGCCGCCTGGGGCGTCACACCGGAGGAGGCGATGGCCCCCTACGTCGAGGCGCTGCGGGCGTACCACGACTCGACCGAGCCGCGGGACTGGGCGGAGGCGGTGACGAAGGCGTACGTGGGGGACGCGATCACCGACGACTTCCTGCGCGGGATCGCCGACGGCCTGGCCGGGCCGGACCGGGCGCTGCTTCTCGACGTGCTGCACGACTCCCGGTACGCCGAGTTCGCCGGCACTGAGATCCGGGCCGCGATCGAGGCCGATCCCCGGGCGGCCGGACGGCTCTCGATGTGGGCGCGGCGGCTGCTCGGTGAGGCGCTGTCCCAGGCGGGCCGGGTGGCCGCCGCCGACCGGGGCGCGCTCGTCGCGTTGATCGGGCGGACCGGCGGGGACGTGCCGGGGCTGCTGCGCCGGCTGACCGAGGCGCACGCCGCGCGCATGACAGCTGCCGGGTTGAACAACTGAGCCGCCGTGGCGGGAGGCCCGCCACGGCGGCCGGTGCCGCGGGAATCAGCGAACGGTGAACCCGACCGCGCGAGGCGACGCCTCGGCGATCTCGACGTAGGCGACCTTGCCGACCGGCACGATCACGCGCCGGCCCTTCTCGTCGGTCAGGGAGAGGGTGCCCTCGCTCTTGGCGAAGGCGTCGGTCACGATCTGCTCGATCTCGGCCGGCGACTGCGCGCTCTCCAGGACCAGCTCCCGCGGCGCGTACTGCACGCCGATCTTGACCTCCACTGTGCCTCCTCAACTGGGGCGAAAAAGCCACCGTGGGAAGGCTATCCGATCCGGCGGCCCGATGTTCAGGCTGACTCACCTTGCAGGGGGAAGCTGGCGATGCCGCGCCAGGACAGGGCCGCGACCAGCGCCTCGGCCTCCGCCTTGGGCACCTGGCGGCCGCCGGCGAGCCAGAACTGGGCGGCCGTCTCGGCGGCGCCGACCAGGCCCGAGGCGAGCAGTTCGGCGTGCGAGCGGCTGACCCCGGTGTCCGAGATGATCGTGTCGGTGATGGCCGCGATGCAGCCCTGCTCGACCCGCTCCACCCGCTGCCGCACCGCCGGGTCGTTGCGCAGGTCCGACTCGAAGACCAGCCGGAACGCCTCGCTCTCGTGGTCGACGAAGTCGAAGTACGCGCGCACCGCGGCGCCGACGCGCTCCTTGTTGTCGTTGGTGCCGCTCATCGCGTCCTGCACGTTGGCCACTATCGCGTCACAGTGCGTGTCCAGCAGCGCCAGGTAGAGCTCCATCTTCCCGGGGAAGTGTTGGTAGAGCACGGGCTTGGAGACACCGGCCCGCTCGGCGATGTCGTCCATCGCGGCGGCGTGGTAGCCCTGCGCGACGAACACCTCCTGGGCGGCGGCGAGCAGCTGCTTACGGCGCGCCGAGCGGGGCAGGCGGGTGGGCCGACCGGCGGTCTGTGCACCGTTCCCCACTGCGGTCATCGGATCCTCCGAGTATCTGCGTACGAGCCGGCACGTATCACCCGAACCGGTCCGGGTTCGTGAACCCGTCGCGGAATTGGCCCGCCGCTGTAACTTATCGCCACTGTCACCACACGGTAGCCTCAGCGGGGGCGACCAAGGAGCGCGCGGTGAGTGAAACAGGGCAACCCGGAGCCGCCACCCCGGGAGAGCACGGCGACGGGACGGGCCAGCAGGACGAACCGGCCCGTACCGGCGGCGGTTGGGCGCCCCCGCCGAACGGCTGGTCCCGCGGCGCTCCGGCGCCCGGCGGCTGGCCCTACGGCGACCTCGGCGGCTGGGCCGCCTCCTCGCCCCGCCACGGCGACCTGCCGGCCCCGCTGCCCGGCCACTCCGCGCCGGAACCGGGCCGGGTCAACGGCCGCCACGTCAACGGCGTGCACCACGCCGGGGAGGAGTCGCCAGTGACCCGCCAGGCGCCGGTCAGTGCCCCGCCCGCGGACGAGCCGCCCCGGCCCTCCGACGGCGAGCGGCTGGCCGTACCGGCCCCGCGCCCGGCGCCGACGATCGAGCAGCCGACCGACCCGGGGGACGCCGGTTCCCGGCACGCCGCCGACGACCCGGCCGCCCGGGCCCCACGGTGGGCCGAGAGCGGGCCGACCTCCGCGCCCCCGGCGCTCCAGGTCCCGCCGGTCGGCGCCGCCGCCTCCGGCTTCGAGGTGCCGCCGGGGTTCCACGCGCCGAACACCGAATCCGCCCCGTCGCTGTCCCGGGGCTGGGCCGACCGGCCCGCCACCCAGCCGCCGGCCGCGAGCCGGCCGGAGCAGGCACCGGGGGAGGTCCACCCGCCCGAGGGCCGGGCGGCCACCGCCGAGCCGCGGGCCGCGGCCGAGATCCCGGCGGGGGACGACCCGAGGGCCGCCGAACCGGACTGGTCGGGGCCGTCCTGGAACCGCCCGAGCTGGGGTGACGGCTGGGCCCCGCCGTGGGCCCGTACCGATGAGCCGCCGGCCCGCCGGGCCGAGGAGCCGCCGGTCCGAGGCACGGAGGAGCCACCGGCCCGCCGGGCCGAGGAGCCCGCCGCCGAGCGGCGGGAATGGGATGACGACAGCGCCGCCCACCGCACCGCCCGCGACGACCGCGCGGCCGAGTGGGCGCCCGAGCCGGTGCGGCCGTACGAGCCGGCCCGCGTCGAGCCGCCCGCCGCCTACGAGCCACCCCGGCCCGAGCCGGTACGGCCGTACGAGCCGCTGCGCGCCGAACCGGCCGCGGGACCGGAGGCGGCGCGGCAGTACCCGCCGTCCGCCGAGTCCGAGGCGTCCCGGCAGTACGAGCCGGGTGCCGGGTCCGAGCCGGCGCGCCGGTACGAGCCGCCGGCCGCGCCGGAGCCGGCGCCCGAGCCGACCCGCCCGTTCCGCCTGCCCCGGGGCGACGCCGAACCCCCGCACGGCTACGAGCGGCCCTCCTGGGCCGGGCCGCCGGTGCCGGTCGCCCCGCTGATCACGCCCCCGGGTCCCCCGCCGACGAGTGCCCCGCCCGCGCCCGGCGCACCGCCGGTGTCCAGCGCCCCGCCCGCCCCGGCCGGTGGGTACGCCCCGGCCCCGCCCGCCGACGCGGCTGCCGTCGCCCCGCCGACCTCGGGCGTGCCCGCCACGGGCGGCGCGCAACGTCTCGACCGCATACCCGCGCCCCACCCGACGAGCGCCCCTCCCTACGCGGCCCGCCGGTCCGCACCGGAACCGGTGCCGGCCGCCGACGCGGTCGCCGAGTCCCGACCGGAGGAACCGTCCCCCGTGCTGCCGCAGCGCGTCCCCTCGGAACCGGACGTGCCAGTCGTGCCGGAGCCACCGGCAGTGGAACCGTCCGCCGAGACCCCCGAACTCGCCCGTATCGCCACCCACCTGCGCCGCGACGACGAACCCGCGCCGCTGCGGGAGCGGCCGGAGGGCTTCGACGTCAACGCGATCCTGGACGCGGTCCGGGAGGTGGCGGGCGTACGCGACGCCGCGCTGCGCCGTACCCCGGCCGGCGCGCACAGCCTCCGGCTCGACCTGGCCGACGGTGCCGACCCGGCCGAGGTGAGCCGCCTGGTGGCCCGGCTGCTCCAGGAGCGGATGGGCCTGGCCGCCGCCCCGCAGAACCTGCCCGGCGCACCCGCCGTGCCGCCACCGGCCCCGCTGCGCCGCCGGTCGAACCGGCTGGACCGCTCCGGTGAGACGCGCGCCGGCGAGCCCCGGGTGCCCGGCGCGCAGTCCGCGCCGGGCCAGGCCCGCACGGATGAGACCCGTGCCGCGCAGTCCGAGCCGGCCGAGGCCCGCACCCAGGCGCTCCGCACCGGTGACGAGACGGGCGGGGACGAGACGCCGGCGCGCACCGGTGCGGCACGTCCGGCCGCGAACCGCTCCGGCGACGCAAGGTTCGGCGCCGATCGCGCCCCGCGTCCGGCCGAGGCGCCCGGTGACGGCGACGAGCCGCCGCGCCGCCGCCGACAGGCGACCCACCGGGGCCGGGCCGCGGTGGACGAGACGTCGCTGGCCTCCGCGCCGACCGGCATGTCCACCGGCAGCCCGGTCACGCTCGGAACGTCGTACTCCGGTGGGCAGATGACCACGACGGAGACCGCGCCGTCGCGACCACTGGACACCGGCGGCTTGCCGGGGCCCCGGGTGGTGATCGAGCACGTCCTGGTGAGCACGTTCGGCCTGGACGCCACCACCGAGGTCCGCCTGGTCGCGGGCGACCGGGCGGCCGAGGGGCACGCGACCGGTCCGGCGGTCGACGGGTACGTGCTGCGGCTCTGCGCGGTGGCCGCGGCCGCCGCGGTGGACGAGTTGCTCGGCCGGGGCGTCCCGTCCGGCGAGCGGGGCCGGTGCTTCGTGGAGCACGCAGCAGTGGTGCCGTTCGGCAACTGCGAGGTCGCGACAGTGGTGGTGCTGCTGGTCTGCGACGGCTGGGTGGAGCAGCTGGCCGGTTCGGCACTGGTGGCCGGTGATCCCCGGCAGGCGGTCGTGCGGGCCACGCT
Source organism: Micromonospora tulbaghiae (assembly GCF_900091605.1). GTDB lineage: Bacteria > Actinomycetota > Actinomycetes > Mycobacteriales > Micromonosporaceae > Micromonospora > Micromonospora tulbaghiae. Next base: position 254,084 of record NZ_FMCQ01000009.1, on the reverse strand, counting down.
CGCGGCGGTGAACCGGCGGCTGGAGGCGCTGCTCTCCTGAGCCGGTGTGCGGTACGGCCCGTGCGGGGGAGACTGGAGACATGAAACGTGCCGCACTCTGGCCGGAGCACAGACTTCCCGCACACCACGTCCCGCCGCCCTGGCCGGGTCGGCACGTACGCCTCGACGGCACGCTCGTGCACGTCCGCGAGACACCGGCCACCGGACCCGGCGCGGAGCCCGCGCTGTACGTGCACGGCCTCGGCGGGTCGGCGCAGAACTGGACCGATCTGGCCGGTCTGCTCGCGGACCGGCTCGACGGTCAGGCGATCGACCTGCCCGGGTTCGGGCGCAGCGAGCCGGGGCCGCGCTACACGATCCCGGCCTTCGCCGAGCGGGTGATCCGCTGGATCGAGCACAGCGACCGGGGGCCGGTGCACCTGTTCGGCAACTCGCTCGGCGGTGCGATCTCGGTCCGGGTGGCGGCGCTGCGCCCCGACCTGGTCCGCACGCTCACCCTGGTCTCGCCCGCCCTGCCGTTCCTGGACTTCCGGCGCTCGTTGCAGGGGCGGATGCTTCCGCTGCTGGCGATCCCCCGGGGCGAACGGCTGGCCGCCTGGCGGCTGGCCCAGTTCAGCCCGGAGGTGACGGCGCAGCAGGTGATGGAGGCGTGCGTGGCGGACCTGACCCGGATCAGCGAGCAGCGCCGGCAGGAGGCGATCGACGAGATCCGGGTCCGGTACGAGGCGGCCCACTACGCCGCCGCGTACGTGCGGACGTTCCGGGGCCTGGTCGGCAGCTTCCTGCGTTCGTACCTGCCGGGGGAGGGCGCGCTCTGGCGGCAGGCGGCGGTGGTACGGGCGCCCACGCTGGTGGTGGGCGGGCGGCAGGACCGGTTGGTCGACGTGCGGGTGGCGCCGCAGGCGGCCCGGGTCATCCCGGACAGCCGGCTGCTGATGCTCGACGGCGTCGGGCACGTGGCCCAGCTGGAGGTGCCGCGGACCGTGGCGCGGGCGGTGCTGGGGCTGCTCGCCGAGGCGGAGCCGGGGCAGGCGGCGGACGCGACGCCGGGCGTGTCGCCGGGCGACGCGCCGGGTGCTGGTCTGCCGGAACGGGAGAATGCGCAGGCCACAGCGCTGGCCGCCGGTACGGGGGAGAGCGGATCGGAGCGTGACATGGCAGGCTGAGCCGGATGCCCAGCTCCCGCCGTCCTCGTGCAGCCCGCTCCCGTTCCTCGTTCCGTCACTGGCGCACCGCGCTCGTGGTCTGCGCCTTCGTCGCCGCCGCCGCGGTCGGTGTCGGCGTGGCGGTGCAACTGCCGTCGGCGGGCGCGGGTACCCGGGTCACCGACGGGTTCGTCGCCCAGCCTCCGCCCCCCACGCAGGCGCCGTCCACGCCGAGCGTCTCGCCGCCGCCTTCGGTGACGCCCAGCTCGCCGGCCGCGCCGGTGCTGACGCTGTCCGGCCCGGGGCCGGCGAAGGGCCGGGGCAGCTTCGCCTACGACGAGCGGAGCAGCGGCGTGCTCGGCCGCGCGGGGACGCCGCGCCGATACCGGGTGGCGGTGGAGAACGGCTCCGGCGAGGAGGTCCGCGACTTCGGTGAGGCGGTGCAGCGGGCCCTGGCCGGCCCGGGCAGCTGGGTCGACGGCGGCAAGCTGCGGTTGCAGCGGGTCGGCCCGGGCGACCGGTACGACTTCACGATCTACCTGGCCACCCGGGACACGGCCGGGCGGCTGTGCGGGGCGGGCGGGATCGACATCCGGGTGGGCGGTGTGCCGTACACGTCGTGCCGGGTGCCGGGCAAGGTGGTGATCAACCTGGCCCGGTGGCGGACCTCGGCGCCGCACCTGGTTTCCGCCGGGATGCCGCTGGACGACTACCGGCTCTACGTGGTCAACCACGAGGTGGGCCACCAGCTCGGGCACCGGCACGAGGGGTGCCCGGGCGCGGGCCGGCCGGCGCCGGTGATGCAGCAGCAGACGCTGTTCCTCAAGGGCTGCCGGCCGAACCCGTGGCCCTACGTGGGCGGGAAGCGGTACACCGGGCCGGCCCTCTGAGCGCCGGCTCGTGAAGAACATTCGCGTCATAGGCGGCAAAAGCAGCTAAATGCCCGAATTGCATGGCACGCTGAGGTCATGACGTCGTCGTCCCCTTACGACTGTGCCGCACCGCCACCCGAGCGTCCCACCCTGCGCCGGATGCGGCGGCGCCGTCGCCGCTCGGTGCTGCTGCTGGCGATGCTGCTCGCGGCCGTCAGCGGCGCGGTCGGCATCACCCGGCTGAACGCACCGTCCTCCGGGCACGGCGCGACGTCGCTCGCGGCCGAACCGTCGCTGGCGCGCGGCGCCGCCGAGGCCGACGTCCCGGCCCCGGCGCCGACCGGCTACCCCACCGCCGGCCCCGGCACCTTCGCGGTGGCCCAGGGCCGGTCTCCGGTACGCGGACAGGAAGGCCCGCTGCGCCGCTACCGGGTCGAGGTCGAGCAGGACACGGGGCAGGACGCCGACGAGTTCGCCGCCACCGTGGACGCGGTGCTGGGCGACCCGCGCAGCTGGATCGCGTCCGGCGACCTGCGGGTGCAGCGGGTGCCCGAGGCGGCGGCGGCCGACTTCACCGTGTACCTCGCCACCCCGGTCACCTCCGAGCGGATGTGCGCCGAAGGCGGCCTGCGCACCGACCGGTACACCTCCTGCCGGCTGCCCGGCCGGGTCGTGCTCAACCTGGCCCGGTGGATGACGGCGGTGCCCGACTACGGCGCCCCGCTGGAGGTCTACCGCACGTACGTGATCAACCACGAGGTCGGGCACGAGTTCGGCGAACTGCACGAGGCGTGCCCCGAGCCCGGCGCGCCCGCCCCGGTGATGCAGCAGCAGACGTACGGGCTGGACGGCTGCCTGCCCAACGCCTGGCCGTACGTCGGCGGGATGCGGTACTCCGGCGAGCCCACCGACGGCGTCTGAGTTATTCCCGGTCCCGCAGTTCGGGCCGAGTGTCCCTCATCATGGCCGATCCCCGCCCCGGCGAGCGACAATGGCGCGGTCACACCGCCGATCCCGGGGAGTCCACCGTGTCGTTGCCCCCGCTCGTCGAACCCGCCGCCGAGCTGACCGTAGACGAGATCCGCCGCTACTCGCGCCACCTGATCATCCCGGACGTCGGGGTGGAGGGGCAGAAGCGGCTGAAGAACGCCCGGGTGCTCTGTGTCGGCGCCGGTGGCCTCGGCTCGCCGGCCCTGCTCTACCTCGCCGCGGCCGGTGTCGGCACGCTCGGCATCATCGACTTCGACACCGTCGACGAGTCGAACCTCCAGCGCCAGGTCATCCACGGCGTCTCCGACGTGGGCCGGTCCAAGGCCGAGTCCGCCGCGGCGTCGATCCGCGAGATCAACCCGCTGGTCAATGTGGAGATCCACAACACCGCGCTGGACCGGGAGAACGTCCGGGACATCTTCTCCCGGTACGACCTGATCGTCGACGGCACCGACAACTTCGCCACCCGGTACATGGTCAACGACGCGGCGGTGCTGCTCGGCAAGCCGTACGTCTGGGGTTCGATCTACCGCTTCGACGGCCAGGCGTCGGTGTTCTGGGCCGAGCACGGCCCCTGCTACCGCTGCCTCTACCCGGAGCCCCCGCCGCCCGGCATGGTCCCGTCCTGCGCCGAGGGCGGCGTGCTCGGCGTGCTCTGCGCGTCGATCGGGTCGATCCAGGTCAACGAGGCGATCAAGTTGCTCGCCGGCATCGGTGAGCCGCTCGTCGGCCGGCTGATGGTCTACGACGCCCTGGAGATGAGCTACCGCAAGATCAAGGTCCGCAAGGACCCGAACTGCGTGCTCTGCGGCGAGAACCCGACCCTCACCGACCTGATGGAGGACTACGAGGACTTCTGCGGCGCGGTCTCCGACGAGGCGCAGGAGGCGGTGGTCGACTCGACCATCACCGCGCTGGAGCTGAAGGACTGGCAGGACTCCGGCAAGGACGTCTTCCTGGTCGACGTGCGCGAGCCCGCCGAGTACGAGATCGTCCGGATCCCCGGCTCGACGCTCATCCCCAAGGGCGAGATCCTGTCCGGCGAGGCGCTGGCGAAGTTCCCGCAGGACCGGCAGATCGTGCTGCACTGCAAGTCCGGCGTCCGCTCCGCCGAGGCGCTCGCCGCGCTGAAGGCGGCCGGTTTCACCGACGCGGTGCACGTCCAGGGCGGCGTGCTCTCCTGGGTCAAGCAGATCGACCCGTCGCTGCCCTCGTACTGAGTCGTGTCGATGGGCCCGCCCGGCGTTCCGGGCGGGCCCGTCGCGCTTTCCGTGCCCCCTGGCATGGGCAAACGTCCGATCGCGCACCCCAACGGCGGATGATCTCAAGGGCCGGTGGGCGGTACCGGCCCTGACCGAGCTACCGAGGCGTAACCTCGGCCGCACCAGTACCGTCAGTGCCGTGGTCGACTTGGACGCGGCGATCGGATTCGTCATCGCTCACGGTGACGCGGTGGACCGTGCCCGCCTCTCCCGGCTGCGTTCCGGCGCTCCGGTGCCGCGGGACGTGCTCGACGCCGCCGAGGCCGGGCAGGCGCCGGGCGGTGGCTGGCCCGCGGTCCTCGACGGCGAGGTCGCCTCCGTCGACGCGACCTGCTTCCGCCTCGCCGAGCTGGACGACCTCGGCGCGCTGGGCCGCCCGGCCGCCCGGCACGCACTGGACTGGCTGGCCGCCCGGCAACTGCCCGACGGCGGCTGGGACGAGGACCCGTCCCTGGCCGGGCTCGCCCCCGAGTGGGCCACCCCGGGCGACCCCGAGGCCCGGCTCTACCAGACCGCCAACGCCGGGTTCTGGCTCACGGTGGCCGGACTGGACGCCCGGGCCGCCGGGCCGCTCGACCACCGGGTCGGCGGCGCGTACGCCGGTGTGGTGCAGGCGGCGGCGCAGGCGCTCGCCGCGCAGCTGGCGCCGGACGGAAGCTGGCCGTCCTTCCTGCCCGCCGGCTGGCTCGCCGCCGCGGTGCTGCACCGCCAGCAGATGTACTACGAGTCGGCGCGCATCCAGGCGGTGCTGGCCGACCGGATCCCCCGGATGTCCCCGGCCGACGTGGCCTGGCTGGCCGCCACGCTGCGCCGGGTCGACGTGGGCGAGGAGCAGTGGCTGCTGGTCTCCGCGCGCAGGCGGCTCGCCGAGACCCAGCGCAGCGACGGTGGCTGGGACAGCGACGACGGCCACCAGTTCGACGTGCACACCACGCTGCGGGCGATCCGCGCGTGCCGGCCCAGCGCGCCCGAGGCCCCGGTGTCCGGAGCGCCGTTCGTGGTGCCGCAGACCGCCGAGTTGCCCGCGCCGCCCGCGGTGCCGGCCCCGCGCCGGCCACCAGCCGCCCCGCCGCCCCCCGACGTGTCTTCCGGTTCCGGCCCCGAGCTGTCGCCGGGCGGCGGCCCTGAATCGTCGGCCGGCCCGGGTGTCGGACCCGACCTACCGGCCGGTTCGACCGTGTCATCGGCCGTTCCGGACGCCGGGCCGGCCCCGTGGTCCGCCTGGACGGTGCTGCCCGACCCGGGCGCGGACGACGGCTCGTCCGTGCCCGTGTCCCCGGGACTGCCTCCGTTCTCGGCGCCCACGACCGCGGGGACCACCGCGTCGCAGCCGGACGGTCCGTCGGCGGACGGGGATCCGCTCCAGCTCGCGTAGCCGGTCCTGGTCGGATCAGCGCAGGTGGCCGTCCCCGGTCACCACGTACTTGGTGCTGGTCAGCTCCGGCAGGCCCATCGGGCCGCGCGCGTGCAGCTTCTGCGTCGAGATGCCGATCTCCGCGCCGAAGCCGAACTCGCCGCCGTCGGTGAACCGGGTGGACGCGTTGACCATGACCGCGGCGGCGTCCACCCGGGCCACGAACTCCCGGGCCGTGCGCTGCGAGTCGGTGACGATCGCCTCGGTGTGACCGGTGCCGTACCGGCGGATGTGCGCGACCGCCGCGTCCAGCGAGTCGACCACGGCGACCGAGATGTCGGCGGAGAGGTACTCGGTGCCGAAGTCCTCCTCGGTGGCCGGCACCACGGCGTCGGAGTGCGCGGCCACAGCGGGCGTGCCGTGCACCGTCACCCCGGCGTCGGCGAACGCGGCCAGCACCGCCGGCAGGAACTCGTCCGCCACGTCGCGGTGCACCAGCAGCGACTCTGCGGTGTTGCAGGTGGACAGGCGCTGGGTCTTGGCGTTCAGCGTGATCGCCAGGGCCTTGCCGAGGTCGGCGGCGGCGTCCACGTACACGTGGCAGTTGCCCACTCCGGTCTCGATCACCGGCACCGTCGACTCCTCCACGACGGCGCGGATCAGCGACGCGCCGCCGCGCGGGATCAGCACGTCGACCAGGCCGCGGGCGCGCATCAGCTCCTTGACCGAGTCGCGCGTGCTGGAGTCGAGCAGCTGCACCGCGTCCGCCGGCAGCCCGGCGCCGGAGACCGCGTCGCGCAGCACCGCGACCAGCGCGGCGTTGGAGTGCGCGGCCGACGAGGAGCCGCGCAGCAGCGCCGCGTTGCCGGACTTCAGGCAGATCCCGGCGGCGTCGACTGTCACGTTCGGCCGGCCCTCGTAGACGATGCCGACCACCCCGAACGGCACCCGCACCTGACGCAGCTCCAGGCCGTTCGGCAGCGTCGAGCCGCGTACCACCTCACCCACCGGGTCGGGCAGCGCGGCCATCTGACGCAACGCGTCGGCGATGGCGGCCACCCGGCCCTCGTCGAGAGCGAGCCGGTCCAGCACGGCCGCGGACAGCCCGGCCTCGCGCCCGGCCGCCAGGTCCGCCGCGTTCGCCGCCAGCACCTCCGGGGTACGCGCCACGAGCGCGTCGGCCATCGCGTGCAGCGCGGCGTCCTTCACGGTACGGGTGGCCGTGGCCAGGGCTTCCGCCGCGTCCCGGGCTCGCCGGGCCTGCTCGACGACGCTCATCGTGCGTACTCCTTCACCGGTGGGGCTCACAGCAGGACGAGGTCGTCGCGGTGGACGACCTCACGTTCGTACGCCGGGCCGAGCGCCGCGGCGAGTTCGGACGTGGAACGGCCGAGCAGGCCGGGCAGTTCCACCGCGTCGTAGTTGACCAGCCCGCGGGCCACCGGCGCGCCGGCGGTGTCGACCAGGTCGACCGGGTCCCCGGCGGTGAACGCGCCGTCGACGGCGGTGATGCCGGCGGGCAGCAGCGACTTGCGGCGGCCGACCACCGCCTGCACCGCGCCCGGGTCGAGGTGCAGGCGGCCCCGGGGCGCGGTGGCGTGCGCCAGCCAGAAGAGGCGCGCGGCGGGACGGCGGCTGCTCGGGTGAAAGTACGTGCCGACCGGCTCCCCGGCCAGCGCCGGCGCGGCCAGCGGGGCGGCGGTGAGCACCACCGGGATGCCGAAGCCGGTGGCGATCCGGGCCGCCTCGACCTTCGTCACCATGCCGCCGGTGCCCACCCCGGCCCGGCCGGCCCCGCCGATGTCCACGCCCGCGAGGTCGCCCTCGCCGTGCACCTCGGTGATCCGGGTGCTGCCGGGACGGGCCGGGTTGCCGGTCCAGAGCGCGTCGACGTCGGAGAGCAGCACCAGCAGGTCGGCGTCGACGAGCGCGGCGACGAGCGCGGCGAGGCGGTCGTTGTCGCCGAACCGGATCTCCTCGGTGGCCACCGTGTCGTTCTCGTTGACGATCGGCACGGCATGCAGGTCGAGCAGCTTGCGCAGCGTCCGGTACGCGTTGCGGTAGTGCGCGCGCCGGGTCACGTCGTCGACGGTGAGCAGCACCTGTCCGACGGTGCGGCCGTGCCGGGCGAACGCGGCCGCGTACCGCCCGATGAGCAGGCCCTGGCCGACGCTGGCGGCGGCCTGCTGGGTGGCCAGGTCGCGCGGGCGCCGGGGCAGCCGCAGCGGGGCGAGCCCGGCGGCGATCGCGCCGGAGGAGACCAGCACCACCTCGCGTCCAGAGGTCGCGAGCCCGCCGAGCGTGTCGACGAGCGCGTCGACCCGGGCGTCGTCCAGGCCGCCCGTCGCGGTGGTCAGCGAGGACGAACCGATCTTGACGACGATCCGCCGGGCCGAGGTGACTGCTTCGCGCACCCGACCATTCTGCGCGCTGCGGTCTGTGACGCCGCGGCGCGTTCCCATATCGTGGCAGCTCGTGACACCTGACGAGTACGTCGAGGCGGTGCTGGCGCTGGTCGAGCGGATCCCGCCGGGGCGGGTGATGTCGTACGGGGCGGTGGCCGACGCGCTCGCCGACCGCTCAGGGCGGGCGTCGCCGCGGCTGGTCGGCTCGATCATGGCGCGGCACGGAGGCGGCGTGCCCTGGCACCGGGTGGTGAACTCGGCCGGCCGGATGCCGCCGGGGCACGAGCGCAAGGCCCGGGAGCGGCTGCTCGCCGAGGGGTGCCCGCTGCGCGGCGACCGGGTGGACCTGGCGGCGGCGTCCTGGTCGCCGGAGGAGGGGATGTGACCCGGGCCATAACGTGAGTAGCATTCGGCTCCATGACAGCTTCGGGCCTGCCCCGCCGGGTGCACCTCGGGTACGCGCTGGGTTCCCTGGTCACCGGCGCGTTCGGCACCGTGCCCGGGCTGCTTCTGCTGCCGTACCTCACCGACACGCTCGGCGTCGCCGCCGGGCTGGCCGCGCTGCTGGTGCTGCTGCCGAAGGCGTGGGACGTGCTGGTCAACCCGGTCGCCGGGCGGATCTCCGACCGGACCCGCTCCCGCTGGGGCGCGCGCCGGCCGTACCTGCTCGTCGGCGGGCTGGCGCTCGCGGTGCTGTTCGCCTCGATCTTCGCCGCGCCGTTCGCGAACGGCCCGGCCGCCGCCGCGTACGTGGCGCTGGCGTTCCTGGCGACCGCCACCGCGTTCGCCTTCTTCCAGGTGCCCTACGTGGCCATGCCGGCCGAGCTGACCGCCGACCCGGCGGAGCGTACCCGGATGATGACCTGGCGGATCGCGGTGCTGGCGCTGGCCATCCTGGTCTCCGGAGCGGTGGCCCCGGCGGTGGTGGCCGCCGGCGGCGACGGCGTTCCCGGCCACCGGTGGATGGGTCTGTTCGTCGCCGCGCTCATCGTCGCCGGCACCGTCGGCGTCTTCCTCGGCACCCGGTCCGCGCCGACCGGGACGGTGGGGGAGAGCGAGCCGAGCCTGCGCGCCCAGCTCGCGGTCGCCACCGGCAACCGGCCGTTCCGGGTGCTGCTGATCTGCTTCGTGATCCAGTCCGCCGGGGTGGCCACCGTGCTGGCCGGGGTGAAGTACTTCGCCGGCCAGGTGCTGCGCGAGCCGGACAGCGGCCCGACGCTGCTGTTCGCCTGCTTCGTCGCGCCCGCGCTGCTGGTCATGCCGCTCTGGTCCCGGGCCGGCGCCCGGCTGGGCAAGCGGACGTCGCTGGTCGCCGCGTCGCTGATCTTCGCGGCGGGAGCGCTGGCCCTGGTCACCGCGCCCGCGCTGCCCGCCGCCGCGGCCTACGCGGTGGTCGCGGTGATCGGCGTCGGGTACGCGGGCCAGCAGGTGTTCGCGCTGGCCATGCTGCCGGACTGCATCGCGTACGACACCGCGCGCACCGGGCGGCGGCAGGCCGGGGTGTTCACCGGCCTGTGGACGGCCGGGGAGACGTTCGGGCTGGCGCTGGGGCCGGGCATCTACGGGCTGGTGCTCCAGCTCTCCGGCTACGTCTCCTCGTCCACCGGGACCGCCGCCGTCCAGTCGGACACGGCACGGCTCGGCGTGCTGCTCGGCTTCACCGTGCTGCCCGCCCTGCTGGTGGCGATCCCGCTGGTGCTGCTGCGCGGCTACACCCTGACCCCGGCGCAGCTGGCCACCGCGCCCGACGCCACCGCGCCCGGGGCCACCACGTCGGCCGCCGCCGCACCCGAGGCCGACGGCGCCGCACCGGTCGCGCGGGCATGAGCACGCACCGTCCGCCCGGCCCGTCCACGAGAGGAACCACCCGATGACCGACACGGCAGACGTGGGCGCGCTGCCCGCGCGGGGGATGCCCGCGGCACACGTGCTCGACGAGATCCGCGCGCTGCGGGCCGCCGACCGTCCGACGCACGGCGGGAGGCTGTTCGCGTACGTCTACGACCCCGGCGTGGCCGGGCTGGACGCGCTGGCGCAGGCCGCGTACGCGGAGAGCGCGCACGTCAACGGGCTCGACCCGACCGCGTTCCCGTCGCTGCTGGCGATGGAGAACGCGCTCGTCGGCGCCGCCGCCCGGCTGCTCGGCGGCGGCCCCGGCACCGGCGCGCCGGACGTGGTCGGCAGCGTCACCAGCGGCGGCACCGAGTCGCTGCTGCTCGCCGTCAAGGCGGCCCGGGACGCCCGACCCGATCTGACCGAGCCGCGGATCGTGGCGCCGGCGAGCGCGCACGCCGCGTTCGCCAAGGCGGCGCACTACCTGCGGGTCGCGCTCGACAGCGTGCCCGTCGACCCGGTGACGTTGCGGCCGGACGCGGAAGCGGTGGCCGCCGCGATCCGCCCGGAGACCGTGCTGGTGGTCGCGTCCGCCCCGTCGTACGCCCACGGCGTGGTCGACCCGGTTGCGGAGATCGCGGCCGTCGCGGAGGCCGCCGGGGTGCGGTGCCACGTGGACGCCTGCTTCGGCGGCTGGGCGCTGCCCTGGCTGCGGCGGCTCGGCGCGCCGGTGCCACCGTTCGACTTCGCCGTACCGGGGGTCACGTCGATCTCGGTCGACCTGCACAAGTACGCGTACGCGCCGAAGGGCGTCTCGGTGCTGCTGCACCGCGATCCGGCGCTGCGCGCCCCGCAGTTCTTCGCGTACGCGGACTGGCCCGGCTACACCATGGTCAACCCGGTGATCGCCTCCACCCGGTCCGGCGGGCCGATCGCCGCCGCGTACGCCACACTCCGCCACCTCGGCGAGGACGGCTACCTGCGGCTGGCCGCCGCCACCCGGGACGCGGTCGCCGGGCTGGCCGACGCGGTACGGGCCACCGGCGGATTGCGGCTGATGGCCGAACCGGAGACGACAGTGGTCTGCTTCACCAGCGACGATCCCGGGCTCGACCTGTTCGTGCTCGTCGACGAGCTGACCGCGCGTGGCTGGCACACCCAGCCCCAGCTCACGTACGCCGATCTGCCGGCCAGCGTCCACCTCACGGTGACCGCGGCGGTGGCGCCCCGGGTGGCCGAGTTCGGCCCGGCGCTGGCCGAGGCGGTCGCGGCGGCCCGCGCCGCCGGGCCGGTCGTGCTGCCGCCGGAACTGCTGGCGCTCGCCGGCAGCCTCACGCCGGAGGCGCTAACCCCCGAGCTGGTGGCCGGGCTGGCCGGCGGGCTCGGCCTGGCCGGCGGCGCCGGGGTGCCGGACCGGATGGCGGTGGTCAACACGCTGCTCGACGCCGCCCCGGCGCGGCTGCGGGAACGGCTGCTCGCCGAGTTCGTCGGGTTGCTCCAGCGCCCGGCCTGGTGACACGGCGACGCCCGGCCGGCGCGTGGGCGCCGGCCGGGCGGGCGACGGTCAGCTCGCGGCGGCCGCGGTCACCGTGAACGACGTGGTGTTGTCCGACGGGTCCACGTCCTGCGGGTCGTCGGCCCCGTAGAAGTAGCTCCCGGTCACGGTGAGGCTGCCGGTACCCAGCTCACCCGCGGCCGTGCCGGCGGGCGCCCGGAGGAAGACGTCGAAGGTGCGCTCCTCGCCCGGCACGAACCGGCCGCCCGGCACGGAGAACCCGTGCGGGAAGCTCGGCATGTCCTGCGGCTCGATGTGGTCGACCTGCACGCCCGCGGGCAGGGTGGCCCCGACGTTGAGAGCGAAGGTCGGCGCGTCGTTGCCGTAGCGAACGGTGACCGGCATCCGGCCGAGCAGGGTGCCGTCCGGCTGCGGGGCCAGCGTCACCGCGCTGCCCCGGATGCCGAGGTCGGTGTCGACGGCCTGCACGTACGGGCGCGGCTTGCGCAGGCTGCCGCTGGTCGAGCGGAAGAGGGTGGTGAAGCCGGTGGCGTCGGAGGCCGCGGCGGCGCCGCTCGGGACGACCTCGATCCGCCCGCCGTTCGCCACCATCGGGTAGCTGCGCGCGGTGGTCCAGACGTGGAACCCGAGCCGGAAGGTGAGGCTCTTGCCGGCCTCGATCTGTTCGCCGCCGCAGCCGATCACCAGCCGGTTCTCCACCAGGCGGTTGTAGAAGCAACCACCGCCGGGCTCGATGGAGGTGAACGAGGCCCCCGCCGGCTCGGTGACGACCAGGCTCACCGACGTCGCTGTCGACCGCCGGTTGGTCACCGTCGCGGTGAGCGTCCCGACGTACCCCCGATCGGTCGGGTCGAGGACGAGCCGCTGCGCCGTGACGTCGACGCGGCCGGCGGTGGCGGCGCTCGGCGCGGCGGCGGCCGGCGCGGCCAGGGTGATCAGTGCGGCGGCCCCACCCAGTAGTGCGGTGGCGATCCGTGCCGTACGTGTGGTCATGCTGTTCCTCCCGTGATTCCCCGTTGCCGGACGGCGGTATCTCCGTCCGTCCGATGCCGGTGACACGTCCAGAAAGGACGGTCGGTTGCGGAGCAAAACTGTCGGTCAGCCGACTGAGGTCAGCTCGACCTCGTTGTCCTTCCAGGTCAGGTCGTTCCAGTACCGCTCCTGCGAGTCGATGTGGATCACCCGCAGCGTCGGCGGCTCCTCGGCGGTCGCCGGATGGTCGAACGTGAACGTGTACGTCCTGCTCGCGCCCACCGACAGGGTGTCCAGCACGCAGGCGATGCTCCCGTCGAGACGCACGTTCCGGCACCGGTCCAGGGCGGACCCGTTCGGTCTCGTGTAGTCGTACCAACCGGTGAACCCGAGCTGACGCACGCTCACCGGCCCGCGATTCACCACCGTCACGGTGACCGTGACCTTCCGGATCCCCTCCCTGTCCGGCGGCCCGGCCACGACGTCGCGGGCGGTCATCGCGAGGTCGGTCAGACGGGGGTCGGTGCCGAACTTCGTGGGTCCGTCGACCTGCCGGAACCGTTCACCGTTCCAGGCGTACGTCCGCCACTGGCGTTGCGGCGCCCACTCCGGGGTGCTGCAACAGGGCTGGATGTCGGCGACGTGCGCCCGGATCTCCCCGCCGTCCCGCACCGAGAACTCGGTGATGTCATCCATGCCCTCACGGGTGCCGACCACCCGGCCCATGGTGATGATCCGGCCGTCCCCGTCCCGATCGAAGGCGAGCACCTGCTTGCCCGATGCCTCGCCGTAGCGGCAGGCGACGAGGACGACGGTCTCGGTCGCGCCGTCACCGTCGAGGTCGGCGTACTCCGGCCCGGCGAGCAGCGTCGGGACCGATTCGTTCTGCGGGCCGGACCGGAGCCGGACGTCGTCACTGACGCAGGTCTTCGGTGCGTCCGCCCAGGACACGAGGTCGAGCCGGGCCGCGAGCAGCTGGGACCGGGTGATCCGCCCGTCCGGAGCGGCCGGGGTCGAGCCGGCCGTGCTCGGCGGCGGCGTCGACGGTGGCGGCGACGTGCTCTCGGACGGAGTCGGGGTGACGGTCTGCGCGGGCGCGGGGGGCGGCCCGGACCGCCGGTCCAGGGCGGCGTTCGCGCCCACCGGGATCACCACGGCGAGCACCACGGCCGCCGCGGTGACCACCGAGGTCCGCCGGCGGCGGTGCCGGACCGTGCGCCGGACCGCGGCCGTCCCGGCCGGGTGCACCACCGGGGCGTACGCCGCGCGGAACTCGGCGAACTCGCCGCCGACCAGGATGTCGTCGGGCTCAGTCATGGTGGTTCACCTCGCTCGTGGTGGTCAGCTTCGCCGCCAGCGCGGCCCGCCCCCGGTACAGCCAGGACTTGACGGTGCCCTCCGGCACGTCCTCCTGCGCCGCGATCTGCGCGACGCTGAGATCGGCCAGGTAGTGCAGGACCACGGCGCGGCGCTGATGGGCCGGCAGCTCGGACAGCGCGGCGGTCAGCGCGACCCGGTCCGGCCCCGGCCCCGGCACGTACTCCTCCCGCTGCCGGTGCAGCCACGCCTGGGCCGTCCGCAGCCGCCGCCAGCGGCTGGTGGCCAGGTTCCAGGCCACCCGGCGGACCCAGGCCACCGGGTCGTCGTAGCGGGACACCCGGGACCAGCGGGCGAACGCCCGGCAGAACGCCTCCTGCACCATGTCCTGCGCCTGGGACAGGTCACCGCAGTAGGCGGTGAGCTGAATGGTCAGGGACCGGAAGTGCGCGTGGTAGAGCCCGTCGAAGTCGACCGCCTCGCGCCGCTCGGCGCGCCTCGCTGTCCCCTCGGGTGGCTCGTCGAGCATCGGCTCCCTCGTCACCGTCACCTGGTCCTCCCCGTGTGCGTACCGTCGACGCGGTCACGCCGGTCACACGCCTTGACGCCCGTACCGGTTGCGAGGGTTGCCGATCCGGACGCTGTGGTTGACTGTCGGTTCAGGGACAGCGGAATTTCGCAGACAGGGGAGGCCCGAGGTGCAGGTGCCGGCCGTGCTCGGCGAGCCGATCCGGTTCGTGCTGAACTGGGGCCGCCGCTACTCGCTCTGGGTCTTCAACTTCGGCCTGGCCTGCTGCGCCATCGAGTTCATCGCGACCAGCATGGGCCGGCACGACTTCATGCGGCTCGGTGTGATCCCGTTCGCCCACGGCCCCCGGCAGGCCGACCTGATGGTGGTCAGCGGCACCGTCACCGACAAGATGGCCCCGGCGGTCAAGCGGCTCTACGACCAGATGCCCGAGCCGAAGTACGTGATCTCGTTCGGCGCCTGCTCCAACTGCGGCGGGCCGTACTGGGACTCCTACTCGGTGACCAAGGGCGTCGACCAGCTCATCCCCGTCGACGTGTACGTGCCCGGCTGCCCGCCGCGTCCGGAGGCGCTGCTGCACGGCATCCTCCGCCTCCAGGAGAAGATCGCCGCCGAACAGTCGGGCGTAGGCGGCGTGCCCCGCCCCGACGCGCTCGCCTCCCCGGCGGACGCTGTGGCGCGGCCGGTGGAGGCGCTCACCGCACCCCCGGTACGTCCGCCGGTCGGCTGAACCGAACCGCCAGGTGGCGACGCGGGGCTAGCCTGCGGCTCATGACCGACCTCGCGGAGAAGCGCTCCGCATTCATCATCGACGTGCTGACCGAGGAGTTCGGCGCGTCCATGGCGATCGACCCGGCGGCGTTCCGCCGCAAGTTCCGCAAGATGGCGGCGTCACCGTTCGCCTTCTACCGGGGCAGCGCCGCGCTGTTCTACGCCGACCAGCGCGGCGACTTCGGCAGCGACCGGTTCCTCGACGACCGGACCAGCCGGGTGTGGATCCACGGCGACCTGCACGCCGAGAACTTCGGCACCTACATGAACGCCTCCGGGCAGCTCGTGTTCAACGTCAACGACTTCGACGAGGCGTACGTCGGGCCGTTCACCTGGGACCTGAAGCGCTTCGCCGCGAGCGTGGCGCTGCTCGGCTACGCCAAGGCGCTCTCCGACCGGGTGATCGGCGAGCTGGTGACCGGCTTCGCCCGGTCGTACCTGGCCGAGCTGCGGGCCATCGCCGCGGGCGGGGACGACGCGATCGGCTCGATCACGCTCGACAACGCCGACGGCGTGCTGCGCCGGGTGCTCCAGCAGGCGCGGCTCAACACCCGGGTGGACCTGCTCGCCGCGCAGACCACGATCGACAACTACGAGCGCCGGTTCTCCCTCGGCGACGGCGTGCACGAGATCGACGACGCCACCCGGGAGAAGGTCTGCGCGGCGTTCGCCGACTACCTGCACACGCTGCCGGACTCGACCACCCGGATGCGCCCGGTCGCCGCGGGCATCAAGGACGTGGTGCTGCGCAAGGGCGTCGGCATCGGGTCGGCCGGGCTGCCGTCGTACAACCTGCTGCTGGAGGGGCACACCCAGGCGCTGGAGAACGACGTCGTCATCTACATGAAGCAGGCGCAGGTGCCGGCCGTGGCGCGGTACGTCGACGACGAGCGGGTCCGGTCGTACTTCCGGCACCAGGGGCACCGCACCGCCGAGTCGCAGCGCGCGTTGCAGGCGCACGCCGACCCGTGGCTGGGCTTCACCGAGCTGGACGGCGTCGGGCAGCTCGTCGCCGAGGTGTCCCCGTACGCGGCGGACCTGGACTGGGCCGACGTGAACGAGCCGGAGGAACTCGCAGGCGTGCTCGCCGACCTGGGCCGGGCGGTGGCCCGGATGCACTCGGTCGCCGACGACGAGTCCAGCCACGACCTGGTCGACTACTCCACCGAGGAGGCCATCGTCGCGGTCGTCGACGCCGAACCGGAGGCGTTCGTCGACTACCTGGTCGACTTCGGGCACCGGTACGGGATCCGGGCGCGCGAGGACCACCAGCTCTTCGTGGACCTGTTCCGCAACGGCCGGCTGCCCGGCATCTGAGAGGGCCGGGGCGCCGGATCCGGCGCCCCGCCTCACTGCGTGAAGTCGAGCACCGCCTTGATGTCCTCGCCGGCCGGCGCGTACGCCTCGCGGTAGTTCGGCAGCGGCACCCGGCGGGTGATCAGCGACGTCAGCCACGACCGGTCGGCCTGGGCGAGCGCCTCGGCGGCCATCTCCCAGTGCCGCCGGCCGGCGTTCACCGAGCCGAACACGACGTTGTTCTCCAGCACCAGCTCCCGGTTGAGCGCCCCGGCGTCGAAGTTGATGGTCCGGCCGCCGCTGGACACGCCGGTCAGGCAGACGATGCCGGTCGGCGCGGCCTTGCACATGGCGTCCAGCACCACGGTGGGCGCGCCGGTGCACTCGATCACCACGTCCGGCTTCACGTCCAGCTCGGGCACGGTCGCCGTGTGGTACGTCGCCCCGAGCGCGCGGACCAGCTCCGGCTTCGGCCCGGTGGTGTTGCGGTCCAGCACGTGCACCGACAGCCCGCGCTGGCTGCCCAGCAGCGCGGCCAGCAGCCCGATCGGCCCGGCGCCGGTCACCAGCACCGTCATCGGTTTCCACTCGGCCCGGCGGCCGATCCGCTCGATGTGGTCCCACGCCTTCGCCACCACGCTCGTCGGCTCCAGCAGCACGCCCACCGATGCGAGCGCCGGGTCCAGGCCGACGGCGAACTTGGGCTGCAACCGCCAGCGCTCCCGCGCGAAACCGGGCAGCCCTTTGATGCCGTGCTCGGTGTACCGCCCGTTGCGGCACATGTCCCACTCGTCCACCGCGCAGTTCGCGCAGGGCACCGGATCGGGATGGCGGACCACGCCGGCGACCAGGTCGCCGGTCTGCAACGTGCCGGTCGGGTCCTCCAGCACGCGGCCCAGCGACTCGTGCCCGAGCACCAGCCGCTCCTGACCCGGCGGCGCCTCGCCGTACTCGCCGGCGACGATCTCGTAGTCGGTGCCGCAGACGCCCACCGCCAGTGCCTCGACCAGGATCGCGCCCTCCTCGGGCGGCGGCTCGGGCCAGTCCTCGACGAGCCGCAGCGAATCCGGGACACCGGGGGTCACAGTCACAGCGCGCACGGACCTCATCTTTCCGCGCGCTGCCGCCGCCCGTCCGGCAAAGCGGCGATCCCGGCACGGGCGGCCCGACCCGGTCCGCAGCCGTCGGCCATAGGATCAGCGCATGACTCCGGAAGAGGTCGGCCGTCGAGTGGTCGCGCTGCTCGCGCCCGTCGAGGCCGCCGCGTCCGTCTCCGGCGGTCAGGGGTACGCCCGCGCCACCGTCGACGTACCCCCGGCGAGCTGGGCGGACGCGGTGCGCGCGGCGCGCGACGACGCCGAGCTGGGTCTCGATTTCCTGGACTGGCTGTCGGCGGTCGACGAGCTGGCCGACGGCTTCGACGTGGTGCTGCACCTCTGGTCGGTCCGCCACCGGCACGGGCTGCTGCTGCGTACCCGGGTGCCGCGGGACACGCCGGTGGTCGCGTCGGTGGTCGATCTGTTCCCCGGCGCCGCGTGGCACGAGCGCGAGACGCACGAGATGTTCGGCATCGACTTCGCCGGCCACGGCGAGCTGCGACCGCTGCTGCTGCCGCCGGAGTTCGAGGGGCACCCGCTGCGCAAGGAGTTCGTCCTCGCCTCCCGGGTCGCCAAGCCGTGGCCCGGCGCGAAGGAGCCGGGCGAGTCGGAGGCGGGCGGCGGCCGCCGGCCGGTCCGGCCGCCGGGCGTGCCCGCGCCGGGGGAGTGGGGCACGACGCCCACGCCGGCCGGTGCGGCCGGCGCCGGTGAGGGCCCCCGAGGGGGTACGCCGGCGCGCCCGGCCCGCGAGCGTCCGGCGCGGCCCGCTCCGGGGGAGCGTCCGGCGCGCCCTGCTTCCGCTGAGCGCCCGGCGCGGCCGCCTGCCGGGGAGGCTTCGGATCGGCCTGCTGCCGGGGATGGCCCGGCGCGGTCTGTTCCTGGTGAGCGTCCGGCGCGGCCTGCCGCTCCCGGCGAGGGGGCAGCGCGGGCGACCGCCGGCGAGGGTGCGGCGCGGCCTGCCGCCGGGGAGGCTCCGGAGTCGCCCGCTTCCGGGGAGGCCGGGCCGGGGTCCGGTGTTGCTCCGGCGACCGATCAGCCGAGTCCGCTGGGGCGACCGCTGCCGGGGGAACGGCCGACCGGGCCGCCCCGCCAGGAGCCGGAGCCCGACGCGGCGGGGGAGAGCTGATGCCGGACTGGTTGGAGCTGGTCCTGCGCGTGGCAGGTGTGCTCGTCGCGTTCCTCACGCTGCCGCTGATCGTGGGCCAGGCCGAGCACAAGGTGATGGCGCACATGCAGGGCCGGCTGGGCCCGATGTACGCGGGCGGCTTCCACGGCTGGGCCCAGCTGGTCGCCGACGGGATCAAGTTCGTGCAGAAGGAGGACGTCACCCCGCGCGACGCGGACCGCCCGGTGTTCCGGCTGGCGCCCGCGGTGGCGCTGGTGCCGTACCTGCTCGTGCTGCTCGTCATCCCGCTCGGGCCGGGTGACCTGGTCGCCCAGCCGCTGGACATCGGCCTGTTCTTCGTGCTCGCCGTGGTGGGCGTCGGGGTGCTGGCGGTGCTCATGTCCGCGTGGGCGTCGGCGAACAAGTACAGCCTGCTCGGCGGGCTGCGCGGCGCGGCCCAGCTGCTCGGGTACGAGCTGCCGCTGGTGCTGGCTGCCGCCTCGGTGGCGATGGCGGCGGGCACGCTGAGCCTGCCGGGCATCGTGGAGGCGTGGCAGCCGTGGTGGCTGCTGTGGCAGGCGCCGGCCATGGTGATCTTCTTCGTGGCCGGGCTGGCGGAGATCCGCCGCCCGCCTTTCGACATGCCGGTGGCCGACTCCGAGCTGGTCTTCGGCTACATGACCGAGTACACCGGCCTGCGGTTCGCGTTCTTCCTGCTCGCCGAGTACGTGGGCATCGTGGTGATCGCGGCGCTGACCACTGTGCTGTTCCTCGGCGGCTGGCAGGGCCCGTTCGCCGACGCGCAGCTCGGCTGGCTGTGGACGCTGCTCAAGGTCTTCGCCGTCGCCTTCGTGATCATCTGGCTGCGGGTGAGCTACCCGAGGCTGCGCGAGGACCAGCTCCAGCGTCTCTGCTGGCTGGTCCTGGTCCCCCTGGCCCTGGCCCAGCTCGTCCTGACCGCCGCAGTCCGCCTGGCCCTGTAACCCGCCCTCCCCGGCCCGTCTCCCGCCCGCCCGCCCTCCCCTCCCTCCCCGGCGATCTTGCACTTGCTGCCCTGGCAAAAGGGGCAAGGCGCCCAGGTTCGGGGCCCAAAGTGCAAGATCGCCGGCGCGGCGCGGCGCGGGGCGGGGCGGGGCGGGGCGGGGCGGGGCGGCGCGGGGCGACGAGAGCGGGGTCAGCGCAAGGGTGTGTGGGCCGGGTCTACGCGCTCGGACTCGGGTGGGGGCGGGGGCGGGGTGCCGTCGCCGAAGGGGCGGCCGCCCAGCTCCTCCCGGCCGTGCGGAGTCAGCCAGTTGCTGAGGTCGGGGCCGAGCGGCACGATGCCCGTCGGGTTGATGTCCCGGTGGACCTCGTAGTAGTGCCGCTTGATGTGGTCGAAGTCGATGGTGTCGCCGAACCCGGGCGTGGTGAACAGGTCCCGGGCGTACGCCCACAGCACCGGCATCTCGCTGAGCTTCTGCCGGTTGCACTTGAAGTGCCCGTGGTACACCGGGTCGAAGCGGACGAGCGTGGTGAACAGCCGTACGTCCGCCTCGGTAATCGTGTCGCCGACGAGGTACCGCTGCCCGGCCAGCCGCTCGCTCAGCCAGTCCAGCCGGTCGAACAGCCGGTGGTACGCCTTGTCGTACGCCTCCTGGCTGCCGGCGAAGCCGCACCGGTAGACGCCGTTGTTGACATCAGCGAAGACGACCGCGTTCACCTCGTCGATCTCGCCGCGCAGCGGTTCCGGGTAGAGGTCCGGCGCGCCCGGCCGGTGGTGCGCCGTCCACTCGGTCGACAGGTCGAGGCTCATCTGGGCGTAGTCGTTCGTCACCACCTGGCCGGTGGGCACGTCGACGAGCGCCGGCACGGTGATGCCGCGCTCGTAGCCGGGGAAGCGGGCGAAGTACGCGTCGGCCAGCCGCTCGATGCCCAGCACCGGGTCCTTGCCGTCCGGGTCCAGGTCGAACGTCCAGCTCCGCTTGTCGTGGGTCGGCCCGGCCACGGCCATCGAGATGGTGTCCTCCAGCCCGAGCAGCCGCCGGATGATGATCAGCCGGTTGGCCCACGGGCAGGCCCGGCTGACTGCCAGCCGGTAGCGGCCCGGCTCCACCGGCCAGCCGTTGCTCCCGTCCGCGGTGATCCGGGTGGCGATGTAGCGCTGGTCCCGGGTGAACTCGCCACCCGGCTCCACGTACTTGCCGCCGGTCCGGTTCAGGACCTCGTCGTCGCTGCCCACACCCACCTCCGAGTTCGCTTTTTCGCTCCCATCATGGTCGCTCCGGCCGCTCTCGGCAGGGCGACTGCGCCGGAGACCGGCAGGGCGAGTGCGCCGGAGACGCGGGGCGACTGCGCCGGAGACCGGCGGGGCGACTGCCCCGGAGAGGGGCATAGGCTGCCCGCCGTGACCGATGTGGAGGCGGCAGCCCGGCGTTTCGTCGCCGACGTGTGGAACGCGGGGCGCGAGGAGAGCGCGTACGAGCTGGTGGCAGCGGGCTGCCCGGGGCTCGGCGGCACCGGCCCGGCGGCGGTGCTGGCCTGGCACCGGGACCGGCGGGCGTCGTTCCCCGACCTGCGCTACAAGATCGTCGAGGTGGTGGCGACCGGCGCCCGGGTGGCGGTGCGCTGGCGGGCCGCAGGCACCCAGGCCGGGCAGTTCGGCCCGGTGCCGCCGACCGGCCGCGTCGTCAGCTACTCGGGCGCGACGTTCCTGCGCTTCGACGACGAGGGCCGGATCGTGGACGTGTGGAGCGTCAACGAGCTGTTCCAGGTGCTCCAGCAGCTCGGCGTGGAGATGCTGCCCCCACTCACACCCGGCGAGGCGTGATCCGGCCGCACGCCCGGGCCAAAGCGCCGGGTGGTGGTCGCGCGCGCCCGGGCCACAGGGCAGGATGGGCGGCATGAGCGAGCACGGTGGAGTGCCCGGCGGGGGCCTGGTGAAGGGCCTGGCGGTCACGTTGAAGACGATGACCCGCCGCTCGACCACGCAGCAGTACCCGGACGTCGAGCCGGAGCTGCCACCCCGCTCCCGCGGCGTGATCGCGCTGCTGGAGGAGAACTGCACGGTCTGCATGCTCTGCGCGCGCGAGTGCCCGGACTGGTGCATCTACATCGACTCGCACAAGGAGGAGGTGGCGGTGCCTGGCGCCGCCCGCCCCCGCCAGCGCAACGTGCTCGACAAGTTCGACATCGACTTCTCGCTCTGCATGTACTGCGGTATCTGCGTCGAGGTCTGCCCGTTCGACGCGCTCTACTGGTCGCCCGAGTTCGAGTACGCCGAGTACGACATCAAGAACCTGCTGCACGACAAGGACCACCTGGGCGAGTGGATGGCCACCGTGCCGCCGCCGCCGGCCCACGACCCGCTCGGCGACCCCTCCAAGGAGGAGACCACCGCCGCGCGGAAGGCGGCGGGTCCGTCGGCCCGTCCGGCTCCTTCCGGGGTACGCCCCGACGCCGCCACCGATCCGGGCGGAGGCGCTGCCTCATGACCGGTGCGGACGTGCTGCTGCTCGCGCTCGGCGCGGTGGCGGTGGGCGCGGGCGCGCTGGTGGTCGCCACCCGTCACCTGGTCCGGGCCGGGTTGTGGCTGGTGGTGTGCCTGGGCGCGCTCGCGGGTGACTACCTGGTGCTGACCGCCGAGCTGGTGGCCTGGGTGCAGGTGCTCATCTACGTCGGCGCGGTGGTGGTGCTGCTGCTGTTCGCGGTGATGCTGACCCGCGCGCCGATCGGCCCGTCGGACGACCTGGACCGGCCGGGCTGGGCCGCCGCGCTCGTCGGCGCCGGCAGCGGCCTCGGCCTGGCGGTGCTGCTGATCGACGCGTTCCGCTGGTCCCGGGTGGACCTGCCCGACGCGGGCACCGCCGAGCGCCTCGGCGAGCAGATCTTCCGTTCCTGGGTGCTGCCGTTCGAGGTGCTGTCGGTGCTGCTGCTGGCCGCGCTGGTCGGCGCGATCGTGCTGTCCCGCCCCGACATCGGCCGCTCGAAGGCGTCCAGCCCGGCCGACGGCGACCGGACCGGCGGGGGCGCCCCGGTCGGCGCGGCGCAGCCCGCCGACGAGGGCGGCCGCCCGTGAGGCCGGTCATCCCGTACGTCACCGCCGCGCTGCTGTTCGGCCTCGGCGTGTACGGCGTGCTTCGCCGCCGCAACGCCGTCCTGGTGCTGATGGCGGTGGAGCTGATGCTGAACGCGGTGAACCTGGTGCTGGTCACCGCCGACACCACCGTCAAGGCCGTGCTGCCGCACTCCGGTCAGGTGTTCGCGCTGTTCGTGATCGTGCTCGCCGCCGCCGAGATCGGCGTCGGGCTGGCCATCGTGCTCCAGCTCTACCGGCTGCGCGCGAGCGTCACGGTCGACGACGTACCACTGGGCGAGCCCGTGCCGGCGGTCGCGGTGGGCCCGGCGTCGGGGCGGCCGGATGTGGAAGGAGCGGTCCGGTGAGTACGCCGACGCTGTGGCTCGCGGGGGTGCTGCCGGCCGCGCCGCTCGTCGCCGGGCTGCTCGGCCTGCTGCTGCCGCCCGCCCCGCGCCAGGACCGGGCGGCGGCCCGGCGGTCGGCTGTCGCGCTGGGCGTGGCCGGGGCGGCCGTGTCGCTGCTGGCCGCGCTGGCGCTGCTGTTCCGCGTCGACGCCCCGGTCGAGGCGTCCACCACCTGGGTCGACCTGGGCGGGCTTCGGGTCACGCTGGGCCTGCGCCTGGACGGCGTGGCGGTGCTCGTCGCCACCGCTGTCACGGCGGTCGCGCTGGCCGTGCAGGTCTACTCGATCGGTTACCTGCGCCGGGGCCCGCACGACGACGTGGACGTCGACCACCGGTACCCGCCCTACGCGGCCCAGCTCAGCCTCTTCACCGCCGCCATGCTCACGGTGGTGGTGTCCGGCGACCTGATCATGCTGCTGGTCGGCTGGGAGGTGATGGGCATCTGCTCGTACCTGCTCATCGCCCACGACCGGCGGCTGCCCGAGGCGCCCGGCGCGGCGGTGAAGGCGTTCCTGGTCACCCGCGTGGGTGACGTCGGCTTCCTGCTCGGCATCGCCCTGCTGGGCGTGGGCGCGGGCAGCTTCCGGATCGCCGACGTGCTGGCCCACGACTACGGCACGGGCACGCTCACCGCCGCCTGCCTGCTGCTGCTCGCCGGGGTGGCGGGCAAGAGCGCCCAGTTCCCGCTGCACACCTGGCTGCCGGACGCGATGGCCGGCCCCACGCCGGTGTCCGCGCTGATCCACGCCGCCACCATGGTCGCCGCCGGGGTGTACGCGGTGGCCCGGCTGTTCCCGCTGTTCGAACGCGCCCCGGCCGCGCTCGCCGTACTCGGCGTGATGGCCGCGATCACCATGCTGCTCGGCGCGTTCGCCGCCACCGCGCAGGACGACATCAAGCGGGTGCTCGCCTGGTCGACCGTGTCCCAGATCGGCTACATGACCGGCGCGCTGGCGGTCGGCGCACCGGCCGCCGCGCTGTTCCACCTGCTCACCCACGCCGCGTTCAAGGCGCTGCTGTTCCTCGCCGCCGGTGCGGTGATCCACGCCGTCGGCACCACGCTGATGTCCCGCATGGGCGGCCTGCGTACCGCCATGCCGGTGACCTTCTGGTGCATGGTGGTCGGCCTCGGCGCGCTGGCCGGCGTACCCCCGCTCTCCGGTTTCTGGAGCAAGGACGGCGTGCTCGCCGCCGCCGAGGCGGCCGCGCTCGACGGCGCCGGGCCGACAGCCGCCTGGGTGGGCTGGCTGGTCTGGCTGGCCGGGCTGGTCGGGGTGGCGGTGACCGCCTGGTATGCGACCCGCCTGCTGCTGCGCACCTTCCTCGGCGCGACCCGCACGCCGCTGCTGCGCCCGCACGACCCGCCCGCCCTGCTGCGCTGGCCGGTCCTGCTGCTCGCGGTTCCGGCCGCGCTGCTCGGCCTGGCCGCGTTCGCGCCCTGGTTCGCCGACCGGCTGCGGGTGCCGGGCGACGACACCGGCGAGGCGGTCGAGCTGGTGCACCTCGCGCCGAACCTGATCCTGCCGCTCCTGCTGCTGCTCGCGGGCGCGGGCGTCGCCTGGGCTGGCTGGCGCCGCGACCCGGCCGCCGACCCGGCCCGCTTCCTGGGTCCGCTGCGGCCGGTGTTCGCACGGGCGTTCCGGCTCGACGACGTCCAGCACACCCTGGTCGTACGCCCGACGGGCGCGCTGGCGCGGGTCGTGCGTACCGGCGACGAACTCGGCGTGGACGGCCTGGTCGAGGGCAGCGGCCGGGCGGCGGTCGAGGTGGGCGGCGGCCTGGCCGCGCTGCACCGGGCGGCGCTGCCGCGCGCGGCGGCCGGTGTGCTCGCCGGTGCGCTGCTGATCGGCCTCGCGGTCGCGCTGATCGGAGTGACCTCATGACGTTCGGGCAGGTCCTGCTGGTCGCCGTGGTCGCGGTCCCGGCGCTCGGCGCGCTGGCCGCCGCCCTCCTGCCGGGCGACCGGGCGGGCCGGGTGGTCGGCACCGTCGCCGCCGGGCTGACGCTGCTGGCGACGCTGCCGCTGGTCGGCGGCGAGCACGGCTGGTTCGGGTACGGGCCCCGCCCGGCGGTGCAGCCGTGGCACCAGATCGACCTGCGGTGGGTGCCCGGGCTCGACCTGCGCTTCCACCTCGGCGTGGACGGCATCTCCTGGCCGCTGGTGGTGCTGACCGCGCTGCTCACGCTGCTGTGCTGCGCGTACACGCTGTGGCGGGTGCCGCCCGGCGGCGGCAGCGGGCGGGCGCTCGTGGCGCTGCTGCTCGTGGTCGAGGTGGGCATCCTCGGCACGTTCCTCGCGCTCGACCTGGTGTTGTTCTTCCTGTTCTTCGAGGTCGTCCTGCTGCCGATGTACGCGGTGATCGCCGGCTGGGGCGGCGCGGACCGGCGGCGCGCGGCCCGTAAGTTCGCGCTCTACACACTGTTCGGTTCGGTGCTGCTGCTCGTCGGCGTCTACGTGGTGGTGTCCGCCGCGGGCACCGCCGACCTGGTCACGCTCACCGGCGGCGCCGGGCTGTCCCGGGGCACCCAGCTCGCCGCGTTCACGCTGCTCGCGCTGGCGTTCGCGGTGAAGAGCCCGCTCTGGCCGCTGCACTCGTGGCTGCCCGACGCGCACACCCAGGCGCCGACCGTCGGCAGCGTGATCCTCGCCGGGGTGCTGCTCAAGATGGGCACGTACGGGCTGATCCGGGTCGCCGTGGGGGTGGCCCCGGAGGGCGCCCGCTGGGCCGCGCCGGTGCTCGGCGTGCTCGCCGTCGCCGCGATCCTGATCGGCGGCCTGGTCTGCCTGGCGCAGGACGACCTGAAACGGCTCATCGCGTACTCCAGCGTCGGGCACATGGGTTTCGTGCTGCTCGGCGTCGCCACGCTCACCGCCACCGGGCTCCAGGCCGCGCTGATCGGCAACATCGCCCACGGCGTCATCACCGGCCTGCTGTTCTTCCTGGCCGGTGCGGTCAAGGACCGCGCGCACACCGGCTCTCTGGCCGAGCTGTCCGGGCTGCGGGAGACCGCGCCCCGGCTGGCCGGGCTGCTCGGCTTCGCGGCTGTGGCCTCGCTGGGGCTGCCCGGCCTGGCCGGGTTCTGGGGTGAGGCGTTCGCCGTGGTCGCAGCCGTGCGGCGGGGCGGCCCGCTCTGGCTGACGCTGGCAGTGCTGGCCGCGCTGGGCGGGGCGCTCACAGCCGCGTACTTCCTGCGGCTGCTGCGCCGGGTCACCCACGGGCGGCCCAGCCCGGCGGTGGCCGGGCTCGCACCCGGGCTGGCCGGGGCGGAACTGACCGCCTGGGTGCCGCTGGTGCTGCTCGCGCTCGCGGTCGGCCTGGCCCCGGCGCTCGTGCTGTCCTACGCCTCCGGTCCGGTGGAGGCGCTGCTGGGGGTCGTCCCATGAGCCTGGTGCAGCCTGTCGACAACCTGGCGATGCTGCCTGCGTACCTGGCCGCCGGCACGGCCGTGCTGGTGCTGCTGGTCGACCTGCTGGTGGCGCGGCCCGCCGCCACGGTCGCCGTGGCGGCGCTCGGCGCGACCGGCACGGCCGTGGGCGCGGCGCTGGTCGGTGCGGACGGCACCCGGCGCACGTTCTGCGTCGGTGACGACTGCTCCTGGGTGTGGGGTGGCCGGGCCGCCCTGGTCGGGGCCGTGATCGCGCTGCTCACGCTCGGCGTGCTGGCGCTGTCCGGCCCGCTGCTGCGCGCCGGGCGTACCCCGGTCGGCGAGTACTGCTTCCTGCTCGCCTGCGCGATGACCGGCGGCGTGGTGCTCGGCGCCGCGGGTGACCTGATCACGCTGATCGTGGCGCTGGAGACGCTGACGCTGCCGCTGTACGTGCTGGTCGGGCTGCGCCGGGGCAGCCTCGCCGGCGCCGAGGCGGCGGTGACGTTCTTCGTGGTGAGCGTGGTCGCGACCACTGTGACGCTGCTCGGCGCGGCGCTGCTCTACGCGGTCACCGGCACGCTGCACCTGGACCGGCTCGGCGCCACCCTGGCCGCCCGCGACGACCTGACCGGCCTGCCGTTGACCACAGTCGCGGTGGCGCTCGTGGTGGCCGGGCTGGCGTTCAAGGTCGCCGCGGTGCCGTTCCACGCCTGGGCCCCGGCGACGTACGACGGCGCGCCGCTGCCGGTGGCCGCGTACCTGTCGACCGCCTCGAAGCTCGGTGGCGTGGTGGCGCTGCTGGCGGTGGTGCAGCGGGCGCTGCCCGGTGACCTGACCGGCCCGGTGCTGGCGGCGCTGGCGGTGCTGACCATGACCGTCGGCAACCTGGTGGCGCTGCGTCAGCGGCGTACCGTGCGGTTGCTGGCCTGGTCGTCGGTGGCCCAGGCGGGGTACATCCTGGCGCCGCTGGGCGCGCTGGCGCTGACCGCGGGCCGCACCGGCGACGCCCGGGCGGCCGCGTACGCGGCAGCCGTCGCGTACGCGCTCTTCTTCGTGCTGCTGGAGCTGGCCGCGTTCGCCGCGGTGGTGGCGTTGCGCCCGGCGGACGGCGACGGCGGCACGCTCGCCGACCTGCGCGGCGCGGCGCGGCGGCACCCGTGGGTGGGCGGCGCGTTCGCGCTGGCGCTGATCGGGCTGGCCGGGCTGCCGCCGGGCCTGGCCGGGCTGTTCGCCAAGGTGACAGTGGTACGCGCGCTGCTGGCCGGGCACGCGGGCTGGCTGGCGCTGGTGGTGGCGCTGAACGCGGTGATCGGCCTCGCGTACTACCTGCGGGTCACCGCTTCGCTCTACGCGACGCCTGCGGGCGCGGCGGTGGTCCGCCCCGCGCGGACCGTGGCGCTGGCGCTCGGCGTGGCCACCGTGGCGGCGGTGGTGATCGGTTTCGCACCGCAGTTGGTGCTGGACGTGGCGGCGCGCTGACCGGTTCGTGCCCTGCTGGGCGACCGCTTCAGCGTGTGCACAGCAACATCCAGCCAACTTTCAGCCATGAGCCGGATGGTTGACGGGTACCGGTGTGTTGAACCGGTCAGCGGGCCTCCCGCAAGGGTCCGTGCACCGAAGGAGAGATCGTGCATCACAACCGTCTCAAGACCGCAGCGCTGCTCGGCCTGTTGACCTCGCTGATCCTCGCGATCGGCTACTGGTTCGGCGGTAGCGGCGGTCTCGTCATCGCCGTCGTCATCTCGTTGCTGATGAACGGCGTCACCTACTTCTTCTCCGACAAGCTCGCACTGCGCTCGATGAAGGCGCAACCGGTCACCGAGGCACAGTTCCCCGAGCTGTACCAGATGGTGCGGGAGCTCTCCACGCTGGCGGGCAAGCCGATGCCCCGGCTCTACGTGAGCCCGACCTCGCAGCCCAACGCGTTCGCCACGGGTCGTAACCCGGAGAATGCGGCGGTCTGCGTCACCCAGGGCATCGTGGAGGTCCTGGACTACCGGGAGCTGCGTGGCGTGATCGGCCACGAGCTGTCCCACGTCTACAACCGGGACATCCTGATCTCCAGCGTGGCGGCCGGCCTGGCCGGCATCATCACCATGCTGGCCAACCTGGCCTGGTTCATCCCGTTGGGCTCGTCCGACGACGAGGACGGCCCGAACCCGGCCGTGCTGCTGCTCACGCTGATCCTCGGCCCGATCGCCGCCACGGTGATCCAGCTTGCGATCAGCCGGAGCCGGGAGTACCAGGCCGACCAGTCCGGCGCCGAGCTGAGCCGCGACCCGCTGGCCCTGGCCAGCGCCCTCCGCAAGATCCACATGGGTACGCAGGCGCGCCCGCTGGCGCCGCAGGGCCAGCTCGCCAGCACCGCCCACCTGATGATCGACAACCCGTTCAAGCGGGGCGGCGGCATCGCCGCGATGTTCGCCACCCACCCGCCGATGGAGCAGCGGGTGGCCCGCCTGGAGCAGATGGCCCGCAACTCCGGGCCGGTGCAGTTCCGGCGCTGACCCGCGTGACACAAACGCCGCCCGCGTCCACCCGGACGCGGGCGGCGTTCGTGTCTGCAGCCCTTCAGGGCTCGGCCGGCTCGGCCGGCTCGGGCAGCCGGTCCGGACGGGCGGCCAGCACCACGGCGAGCAGCACCACCCCCGCCACCAGGTAGGCGACCGCCGGGCCGAGCAGCACCGCCACCCCGCCGAGCAGGAAGATCCCGACCCCGGAGAGCACGATGTTGCCGGCCACGATCGTCGCCTCCACCTGCCCCATCCGCTCCCGGGGCGCCAGCCGCGCGAACGTGGCCTGGGCCCCGATCAGCCACCCGCCGCCCGCTCCGACGAGCGCGTTCGCCACGGCGAGCGCCCACGCCGGGGCGTCGAGCGCCACCAGCAGACCGGCCAGCAGCAGCGCGGCGCCGAGCGCGCTCGCCGCCACCACCTGGCCGGTCACCCGGGCCAGCCAGCCCCGCCGCCCCACCACCAGCACGAACACCGCACCACCGAACGACGACGCCGCCAGCACGACCGGCCGCCACCCGCCGGCAGCCAGATCCGGGGCGAGCGTCTCCGGCAGCCCGCCGGACAGGACTGTGGCCAGGGTCAGCAGCGCCACGCCCCGCAGCACCGGATTGGCGGCGATGATGCGGATGCCGGCGGTGGCGGGCGGCCGTGGA
This sequence comes from Micromonospora tulbaghiae, assembly GCF_900091605.1. Taxonomy (GTDB): domain Bacteria; phylum Actinomycetota; class Actinomycetes; order Mycobacteriales; family Micromonosporaceae; genus Micromonospora; species Micromonospora tulbaghiae. The sequence continues at coordinate 224,624 of NZ_FMCQ01000009.1, read as the reverse complement.
CCCCGGCGCTCCTGCCGGCGCACCGGCAGGCCGGCGAGGACCACCGCCGCGAGCAGGAACGAGACCAGATCGATCACGAGCGCCACCCGGGGGCCGAGCGCCACCGTCACGCCGGCCCCGGCGAGCAGGCCGACGACCTGGCCGCTCTGGTTGGCGAAGGCGGAGAGCCCGAACAGCGGCAGCCGCAGCGGCGCCTCCACCGCCTCGGCCGTGATCGCCACGTGCACGCTCGCGTACGCGGCCCGGACCGCGCCGAGCAGCCCGGCCGCCACGATCGCCGGCACCGGCCGGGGCGCCGCCGCCGGTACGGCGATGAGCACCGCACCGGCCAGCGAGAGCCCGACCAGCATGGTGCGCCGGGCCGGCACGTCCAGCCAGCCGCTGAACACTGTCGCGACCAGCAGGGCGGGCACCGTGCGGGCGGCGTACACGGCGGCCGGGCCGAGGACCGAATCGGTCTGGTCGTAGGCGAGCAGCAGCAGGGCCGCCAGCCCGACGAAGTCACCCAGCTCGGAGACGCCCCGGGCGACGAGCAACCGGGCGGCGACCGGATGCCGGAACAGGGCCCGGTAGCCGGGCGCGGGCGTCGCGGTGTCGGTCATCGATCCGACGGGTCCGTCTCCTCGACGCCGACCGGCTCGTAGTCGGCCCGCTCACGTAGCCGGCGGACCTGCTCCCGCCGGTAGCTGCCGCGGATCTGCGGATCCTGCCGGCGGCGGCGCAGCGCCACCAGGTCCGCCCACAGGTCGTCCGGCCACTCCGCGATGCCCTGCCCGGTGACCAGTTCGGCCTGCCGCGTCGCCGCGAGCGTCGACCGGTGCACCGGCTGGAGGCACATCAGGGGGATGTTCCGGTAGAGCCGGACCACGTGGCCCGGCTCGGTCAGGCGCAGGATGGTCGGCAGGAACGACGTGTACCAGTCGGTCTCCACCACGCCCTCGTAGAGCTGAAGCCCGCGCTGCGCCGGCCAGTTCGGCACCCCGCGGCCCAGCAGGCACCAGCCGGGGGAGGTACGGGCCACCACCCCGGTGACCATCTCGATCGTGTGCGGGGCGCGCGGGTCGGCGTCGATGAAGGGCATGGTGCCGCCGTAGCGGTCGAAGATGTCCAGGCCGTCCCGGAACCGCTCCGGCAGGTCCGCGAGCTGTGCCGGCGCCTGCGGCAGCGTGCCGTCGTACCCGCCGGCCAACGACCGCCAGCCGGCCGGCTCGTTCTCGTGGAGGAGACTCCACTCGGTGTCGTGGCCGTCCCAGCGCAGCGCCACGTCGGCGGGCGGGTAGACGTACCACCCGAGACCGGAACCGGCAGCCACCGGTGGGCACTGCTGGACCGCGCGGACCGGCAGCGAACCCCGGAGGGTGGCGGACGCGGGCTCGGCGGGCCGTGCGTCGCCGTACAGGGAGTAGATCTCGACCCGCAGCGGCGCGACAGCCATGCCGCTCATCCGACCTCCGATCACGGCGGCGGCCGACCCGCCGTAGGCATGGACTCCGTTCGATCACCGAACCTACTCGTTCCCGGCGGGTAAGGCAGCCCCGCGCCGGCCGCCCGATGTGACCGACTCGACCACCGGGCCGGTCACCAGGAGCGTTAGGGTCGGAGGCTGACTCACTCGTTACTTCCCGGAGGTGCACACCGTGGCCGCACTGCGCCAGTACCAGGGCGTCTGGCGGATCCCCGGCGCGCCGATGCTGCTGATCCTCGGCATCATCGGCCGGCTCGGGATCGGCATGACCCCGCTGGCGCTGCTGCTCGTCGTCGAGCAGGTCACCGGCCGGTACTCCCTGGCCGCCGTCGCGGGCGGCATCTACGCACTCTCCGGCGCCGCGCTCAGCCCGGTCGCCGGCCGGATCGCCGACCGGGTCGGTCCCGCCCCCGTCCTGCTGCTCACCGCGCTCGCCCACCCGCTCGCCCTGATCGGGCTGCTCGTCGCCACCCGCTCCGACAGCGGCAACCTCGGCCTGATCTACCTGGCCGCGGGCGTCGCCGGCGCCACGTACCCGCCGCTCACAGCCGCGATCCGGGGAGCCTGGAACGACCTCACCGCCCCCGCCACCGGCCGGGCACACCTGCGCAACACCGCGCTCGCCGCCGAGACCACGCTGTTCGAGGTCGTGTTCGTGATCGGCCCGCTGCTGGTGGCGGGCTTCGTGCTGTTCGCCGACGCCTCCGCCGCGCTCGTCGGTGCCGCGGTGGTCACCCTGGTCGGCACCGCCACCGTCGCGCTCGGCCGGGTCATGCGCGGCTGGCGCCCGCACGCGCGCGAGCACCACGCCCGAGGGCTCGGCCCGCTGCGGCTCGGCGGCTTCCCCGCGCTGCTGCTCTGCGTGGCGAGCCTCGGCATCGCGTTCGGCGCCTCCGGCGTCATCGTCCCGGCCTTCGCCGGGGACTCCGGCGCCGACGACCCGCAGAGCCTCGCGGGCGTGCTGCTCGCCGTCTGGGGCATCGGCAGCGCCATCGGCGGTTTCTGGTTCGGCGTACGCAAGCCCGCCGCCAACATGACCCGCCAGTTCGCCTGGCTGCTCGGCACAGTCGCGGCAAGCCTGATCGTCTTCGCGTTCATCCCTGACCCGATGGCGCTGGGCGTCGCGCTGGTGCTCGGCGGCGCGGCCATCGCCCCCGCGCTCACCCTGGAGAACACGCTCGTCGGGCGGATCACCCCGGCCGGCATGCTGAACGAGGCGTACACCTGGGTGGTGACCATGTCGGTCGCGGCGAGCGCCGCCGGCGGCTCGATCGCGGGCCTGATCATCGACCACGCCGGCGGCGTCCCCTGGGCGTTCGTCTTCGCCGGGGCGGCGGTCGCCGTCGGGGCCGCGGTCGCCGCGCTGCCCGGCGGCCCGATCGCCCGGGCCGAGGCCACAGCGGTACGCGCCGAGCAGTCGCTCGCCGCCTGACCGCTCACCCGTCGACGGTCACCACCCGCTCCACGCCGGGCAGCTTCTCCACCGCGGCCCGGATCGGCGCCGGGTCCTCACCGTCCGCCAGCAGCACCGACAGGACGACCCGTCCGTCGGCGTCCGGCCGGGCCGCGGCAGTGGTGCCGCGGCAGCGCAGCCCGGTGTCCCCGCGCGCCTGCCCGATCCGGTAGTCGACCTCGCCGAGTTGCGGCGCGCCGGCACCGGGCCGGAAGACGACGTCCAGCCGTACCGGAGGGTCGGCCCGACACGCGGCCGACGCCGAGGCGGACGGGGTGGCCGCGCTGCCGGCGGACGGCATCGGCGCCGCCGGTCCGGACAGCGTCGCCATGGTCGCGGCGCCGCCGGTGACAGTCACCGCGGCCACCCCCGCCAGAACCGTGGCCCGTCGCCGGCTCCTGGCGCGCCCCCGTGCGCGCACCTCGGCCGCCGGGCTGAGCCGCAGCCCGGTCATGTCCTGCTCCAACTCCCGCAGAGCCTCACCAATGCGTGCCGACATCGACTTCCTCCTTGTCGTCGGTCAGTAGAACGGCGAGCGCGGTACGGCCCCGGGACAGGTACGACTTGACAGTCCCCTCGGGCATGCCGGTGGTCCGGGCGATCTCCGCCACCGGCAGATCGTGGAGGTGGTGCAGGACGACGACCAGCCGTTGCGCGTCGGGCAGTTGCCGTAACGCCGCCAGCAACGCCACCCGGTCCGGGTTGGGCCCGGGCGCCGGAGTCTCCCGGCCCAGCCGCGCCCGCGCGGCGAACCAGCGCCGCAGGCCGCGCCACCGGTTGGCCGTCAGGCGCCAGGCCACCGTCCGCACCCAGCCCTCCGGATCCTCGTACGCTCCGACTGTCGACCAGCGCTGCCAGGCCCGCGCGTACGCCTCCTGCGTCACGTCCTGGGCCTCGGCCAGGTCGCCGCAGAGCGCGTAGACGTGGTGCACGACCCGCCGCGCGGTCGCCGTGTAGAAGGCGTCGAAGTCCTCGGGGCCGTCCATGCCCACCTCCCGTGTCCGCTCTCACCACACGACACCCCGATGCGGCTCCGGCGGTTGCACGCGGATCAGGTCGCTCCGGGTCGTACCCGATCCGGCGCGTCCACCCGGGCGGGCGGGCCGGGCTCGTCGTGTGGGCCTGTCGCCTGCGGTCCGGGCGGGCCCGCCCGGACCGGTCCGCTCTGTGTTCTGCGCCCCGGGGCCGGGGCGTGCGGCGGCCGTCGCGGCGACCAGACCAAGCGCGAGGATCGTCACCGCGCACGCCAGGAGCGTGGGGCGTGCCCCGAGCAGTGCCGTCGCCGGACCGCCGAGCATCGTGCCCAGCGGCACCGCCAGCACGGTGACCGCCCCGTTGGCCGCCAGCACGCGGGGGAGGTCCACGGTGCCGGCGCGGCGCTGGAACAGCGCCGTCGCGGTCGGCTGGTAGGGCGCCCAGACCAGGCCGGCGAGCGCGAACGCGGGCAGCGACAGGACGACCGGCGCGCCCAGGCCGAGCGGGAGCAGCGCGGCGCCGAACAGCGCGACGATGCCGGCGAGCGTGGTCCGCAGCGGCCATCCACGCAGGTGGCCGGTGAGCAGTCCGCCGAGCAGGGAGCCGACGCCGAACGCGGTGTAGTAGGCCGCGAGCGTCCCGGCGGAGGCGTGCAGATCGTCGGTGACGTGCACCGGCATGGCCACGTAGAACGGTCCGAAGAGGTAGAAGAACGCGAAGGACAGCGAAAGCAGGCCGAGCAGCGACCGGTCCCGCGCGATGATCCGGAATCCCGACGTACGCGACGGTCCGGTCGTCGGCTTCCCGTGGCGGTCTCCGTCCTCGTGCTGGTCTCCGGGCTGGTGGCGGACGGCGCCTTCACGGCGGGCACCTTCGCGGCGGGCGGCGCTTCCACGGCGGGCGGCGGCTTCACGGCGGGCGGCCGGGACGACGAGGCGGTAGCTGACGGCCAGCACGGCGAAGCTGGCGGCGTCGACGGCGATCACCCACACCGCGCCCACCCAGGCGATGAGCAGGCCGGCCAGCGGCGGGCCGACGATCGTCGCGGCCTGGCCGAAGACCCCGAGCAGCGCGTTCGCGGCCAGGTGGTGCCGCTGCGGCAGCAGCTCGGCCACGAGCGTGAACCGGCCGGCCGACCCCCACGGGTGCAACAGCGAGGACACCGCGAGCAGGGCGACGTACAGGCCGACGTCCAGCACCCCGGCGAGGTGGGCGACCGGAATCGCGCCCAGGGCGGCGGCCCGCACTGTCGCGTCCCAGCCGGCGAGCTGCGCTCCGCTCCGCCCACCCAGCCACCGGCCGAGCAGCACCGTGCCGGCCGCACCCGGCAGCGTGTACGCCGCCACCGCGAACGCGGTCCAGGTGCCGCGCTGCCCGTCGGGTGCGAGTTGCAGGGCCAGCCAGGTCACCGCGACAAGGGCGAGCCCGTCACCGAGAGCGGAGGTCGCGAGCCCGGGGAGCAGCCTGCGCAGCACCGGTTGACCGAGCACCGGGCGGTAGGGGCGGAGCATCGCGAGCGTCATGGCTCCCACCTGACCGCACGCCCGGCCCGTACCCCAAGGAAGTTGCCTGACGGCAGAAGGAGCCGCAGCTGTTCGCGGCCGAGACGCTGGCCGCGCGTTCCGGCCCTTGGAGGATGCCTGATCCCGCACCGTGGCAGGTGACCGCGCCCGGTCACCTGCCACGCAACTCGATCGTCGTGGCTACCGGTAGTTGGTGAACTGGAGCGCCAGCCCGAAGTCCTCACCCTTGAGCAGGGCGATGACGGCCTGGAGGTCGTCCTTCTTCTTACCGGTGACTCGGAGCTGGTCGCCCTGGATCTGCGCCTGCACGCCCTTCGGGCCCTCGTCGCGGATCTTCTTGCTGATGGCCTTGGCCTTGTCGGAGTCGATGCCCTGCACCACCTTGGCGTCGATCTTGAAGGTCTTGCCCGACTGCCGGGGCTCGCCGGCGTCGAGCGACTTCAGCGAGATGTTCCGCTTGACCAGCTTCTCCTTGAAGACGTCCAGCGCGGCTCGGACCCGCTCCTCGGTCTCCGCCTGGAGGCTGATCGCCTCCTCGCCCGACCAGGAGATCTCCGCGCCGGTGCCGCGGAAGTCGAACCGCGTCGCGAGCTCCTTCTCCGACTGGCGGACGGCGTTGTCGACCTCCTGCCGGTCGACCTTGCTCACGATGTCGAACGACGGGTTCGATGCCATGCTCATGCTCCTGCTGTCCGGCGGTCTGTCCTGGTCCGTCCCCCGCTGACCAGCGTGGGACCTCCTGACGGTACCCGGTTGCGGCAGTGCCGGGGACAACCGCTATCCTTGCTTCCGCTGCCGCGTTGCGACGCGGTGGTGTGCCCTGGCGGGTTGCCCGAGCGGCCAATGGGAGCGGACTGTAAATCCGTCGCGAAAGCTTCAGAGGTTCGAATCCTCTACCCGCCACCAGGTACAGATACGGCCCCTGACCAGCAGGAATGCTGATCAGGGGCCGTTGTCGTTCGTCCGGCCGAGTCCGGCTGAGTCCAGCCGTCTACGACTCGTTGTGGGCAGATGGTGGGCAGGTCGATCTTGCCCGCTGAGGGCTCTTCTGGGGCTGCGGACGCTGGGTTGGTGACCTTGGTCCGGTCTGGCGGAGTCCGTGCGTGTAGCGATCGGCTGAGGGGTTCGCGGTGAGGTGTCGCCGGCTGCGGGAGAGGGACCTGGGGCAAGCCAGTCCCGGGGTTGGACTGGCGCGGCAGCCGGAAGCCCTGATCGTTGACGAGGCCGACCGGTTCGGCTTCCGTACCGCCTGGCCGTGATCGTGCGGTCGGCCGGACCAGCTGGACTCGGGGCGGCGGTCCGGCGGCTGTCGGTGGCTCTCCGCCCCGGCGCCGGAGGCGGCCGGGGCGGCTTGCCGCCGGCCGGGTTACCGCCCCGCGACGCGCGGAGCGCGGCGCCTTGATCCAGAACAGAGGAAATCGGCAGCAATCTTAGGCATACCGTGCGACTTGGTCGAGACGGGAGCGTAGACATCTTGCGTCGAGCACCAGCGCCCCTCGTCCGCAGATGTCGGGAGTGCTGCCTGGCCTTTGTCCGAGCTGGCACCTGACAGCGTGCGTCGTCCGGCGACCTTGCTGTCAGCGCAAGGCTATCGTCTACCTGTTACATATAGCGAGAGCCGGCTTGCCCGCCGCAGTTTTAGCTATCTACACCCGATGTCTTATCGGATTTGCTGCACCTCCGTGGCCTCCCGATCTCGCCGTTGCGGCACTCAAGCGGGCATTCGAGGGGTGGGCCAATCGGCATCGCTACAAAATAGCTTCGTCACTTCGGATCAATGACCTGGCCGCCAAAAAGCCTTGCTGTCAGGACCCCCGAATCAGTAGCCTAGTCTGTCCTCCGCATTCCCTGCTCGTGTCGTTGATCTAGTGCATGGCTGGGAGCAGCACGACATGCCCGCAGACCCACACAAAAGCTGTAGCGCAAACCACGAAAAGTATGAGATACCCCTCATGCCAGCGAAGCGCATTCTTCAAACGCGGAGGATCTCTGAATCCTGGATAAACGATTTGATCCGTCAGTTCGCATTCCTCCTTCCGGTAATCGAGCCAGCTCAAGATGCCAATCAGTAGGAGCAGTATAGTAAAACTCGCAATAATCGTGAGAAGCCACAGCAGCGCAACCAAGCCTGAGCGTGCTATAACTGGATCAATCTCCCAATTCCTGTAACCAACGAAGAGGGCTAGCCCAGCGCCAATAGTCGCGGTGGCCAACGTTTGATATAGCGCGAGGACCTTGAATGAGTTCTCGTTCAGTGCGTTCAGCTGCTGAAGAATAAACTTATATCTCTCAAGGGGCGCCGCATCGACGGCCGGACCTCCGCTCCTAAGCCGTCGGCTACCGTCGACGTGACTGAGGGAAGCTGGATTTCTCCCTTTACGAGCCGGGCGGTTCCTATTCAATGCGTACTCCAACTGGCGGCGAATGGGTGATCCCAAACCACGTTCGATGACCTCTTTGGCGGTGCTATCAGTTAAGGGATTAATCTGGCCGCACCAGACGATGCACCCGGGAGCCGACCCGTCGTCCGTTCGGCAGGGTTCCCCATTCTCGATAAAGCGGGTGAGTCGGGTCCTCTAGGGGTTGTGATATATGGGTTTCCTCCAGGCGATTCGCGACTCGAATCTGCTCCTCAACTTGTTCAGCAAGGCTTGGGCCTGCATTCCAACACTCGGCAATGCATTCCACAGCGTATTCGTACATCATTCTAAGCGGCACCGGCCACTCCTCCCAGTCAATGTAAAGATCTGACTGGCCGGACCAGTATCGCTCTTTATGGTTGAGCGGGATCTTTCCGGCCGTCGACATGACAAAAGCATCGTCATCTAGAACGCTCAAGGGAAGTTCGTCCCTCCTTCCACGGTCAGCGAGCGCGAAAGCGGCGTCCTGCACAAGGTGCACCTCACGACGATCCCGCGCCCAATTCTTCAAGTCCTGATCTGTTAGCCACCCATGGCGCGTCCGGCAAAAGGTTAACCCTCGAATATCAGCCCCAAAACTAAATGCGTCGGCGGCGAATTCGGCTTGCAATTCGGGTGGCGGATCCTCGGCGAGGTAAAGGCGAACCTGCTCTGAAGCCCAGGCGTACACGGACTGCTGGTCAGCTAAGGGCGAAGCCGTGTCTCTTGCGGCACGCTTCGTCCGGCCAAGAAAGACTCCTATCACGGGATTTACTGTCGACTGCGCTCTCGCTCCATCAACAGTAATTGGGGCGCGAAGATCACCGCGATCACCCGAAATTCTCTTTGAGGTCACAATAGCGGCGCGACCTATCGGCTCTCCGGATGCGCCTAAAATTGGCCGGATGCGTTTCACTGCGTCTTCCATAGCGAGCGAAACGCTGGGGTATAGGCGACGGACCAGGCCCTCTGCAGGAAGTGAGGTCCAGTCACCCTCAACAACTGCATTGCAAAGGGCGCCGGAGTTGTTGACGGCGTCTACATTCACGTCCATCGTCGGGAAAAGCCAAGCGCATAGTACTGCGATGTCTCCATCATCCGTATTGCCCAAAAGGCGTCTCCGGGTATCGCCGGCAAGTCGTACCGAGACCTCTGTTCCTCCGTAATCGAGACCCTCGGTGCGGGGCGTAGCTGGCCTAAGGATTGGTCGAGAGTTTAGACCTTGGCGGAATTCTAGGACGAAGGTCTCATCGGCACCACGATCAAATCTGCGTGACACCACCCGAACCTGCTCGCCGAGCATAAAGATAGAGAAGAATCCGATCCCGAATTTGCCAGTGGGAGTAAAGCCGGAACTCATCAGTCCCGGAAGGTCTCGTCGCGCCTCGTCGCTAGACCAATAGGACTTTCCGAAATCGAGCAATGCGCCGCTCATGACTTCACGCGACATGCCGATGCCGTTGTCGCGCACTACGAGCCACTCGCCATCGTCCGTCTTCTCGATCGCTACCTGAACTCGGAGGCGAAGTTCACTCTGATGCATCTGAAGTAGACGTCGGGCGCGAACAGCATCAGCGCCGTTGCTGATCAACTCACGTAATGCCGCACGAGGGGTGTTCCCGTATAGCTGTTCTCCGCCGAGCTTCTGCACTAAATCGATTACGTCGCTCACCCGAACTGATGCATCGATTGGAAACCAATCTTGAGCAGGGATTAGTCGGGAAATCCGCTCGAGATCGTCAACGTAGCCGACGGACCGTGCCTTGAAGCGAGGCCGCCCGTTATCCGCTAGCAAGGTGTCGCAGGATCTCAACTCGTGATCCACGACCCGCAACGTTTCAATGCATAGCCACCATGCGCTGGCTTCCTCTGGTCCAAACGGTTGAGATGCTGTGTACACCAGGCGATCGTGATCAAGCCATGGTCGTTGCAACTTCTCTTGAAAGATCCAGTGAGGTCGCGACGTTTCATCCAGTTCCGTCAGCGCTCGCAAGAATCCTGGCGCCCGGCGGTTATCGATGTGCGACACATCCGCACTTCTCATAATGCAGGCTAGCTTAAGTGGATCGATGGTCCACTCCCTCGGTAAATCTCCAGGAGCGCCAATAATGGAGGAGAATTCTTCTGCAACTTTCGAGTGGGGCCACCAGTGGCTAGCCGCGATTCTACCAATGAGAACGCCGTACGCATTTCTTAAACCCGGATCGGCGATAAGGAAGTACTGCGACGAGTGTGGCCCTTCGCTGAAACACTCTTGCGGTAGGTTGGCGGCCTGGTGTGCATGGAGTTCGCGGAGCAGCTCTTTCTCCGCGGCAGAAAGAACTTCATGTGGCGGGGAGGTGAGCTCTTGCGCGGAGGGAGGCCTTCCTATCTTCCTTTTGAAATGCGTGTATACGGTATCACGCCAGCGAGGTAATCCAACCGAGGCCTCTAGGCCGCCAGGGAATGCCGCCTTGCTCATCGCTAGGTCGTGAACGAGAAAGGCGCACCCTAAGACAAAAGATTCGAGCGGATTGACTGGGTAATCCGGCCCTGCGATCAGATCTGCAGATTCCCACAGCGCATCTGGATGCGAAATGTCGTGCAGTGTTAATTGCGGCAGGTCTCGTCGAATCTCTCCCGCAAGCACGGACGTTTTCTCATGGCAGTGCTGATAATTGGAGAATAGCCGCTGTCGGGCGGCTTCCTGGGTTGCATTCTCGAGTGTGTCGACCAGAGTTCGGTGAAACAGTCCGCTATCCAACGATGCCTCCGCATCTGCCGCTCTTGCTACTGTCAGTGGTTCGACGCCCCGGAGACTGCCGCTAGGACTGTGGGGGGCTTGTGTGTTCCAGCGCTAACAGACTATCGATAAGAACAACTAATACGGCTCGAGCCGGCTCCCGTCGGACATGAGATCACTGCTTGACCTGCAGTGAAGCTACTGAATTAGCCACGCAGGAGCGAGGAACGTGACGCCCTTGCGACAGCGCTTAACCGACTGCGAGGTCTAGCTAGCGGCTCTGTGTCTCACGTTCGTACCCGCCCGGCCACGCAGGGCCATCGCCCAGCGATGCGTAGGCGGCGGCGCGTGCGTCCGGCATGCGAGCCGTCGTGAAGAGGTATCGAAGGTACGCAAAGGCCTACTGGTTGGGTCCAGGTAGTCGATAGACCCTGACGACGGCTCCGACGGCTCCATTGGTCAGAGTGACGGTTTGTTGTTCAACCAGGGCTGTACCCACTGCTACAGCGAACAGCGCTGCAAGCTCCGGATCCGCCGCTACCTGGCGCTCTCGCGTCTTAACCTCAGAGCGTTCGCCTGGTCTGCCCTCGGGGCGACATGGGTTCACGTATGTGCCGCGGCCGTGTTCGGTCGCGACCAAGCGCTCATCCCGCAAGATGGCGATGGCCTGGCGGATTGTTCCGCGACTTGCCTGAAACTCGGCGGTAAGCGCGCTCTCCGCAGGTAAGAGACTCCCTGACGGGATGGCACCGCTCTCGATGCGCCGCCTCAGCTCGTCGGCGATGACGCGGTAGCGGGGCTGGCCGTAGTGCGGGGTGGGCACCCGCTCACGGTACCTGGCACTTGTCTTACCAAGTGACAACCAAGTGATCCGTTTCGACGTATAGACAACACGTCCACTTGTAGGTACGTTTCCCGGTGTGCGGCGAGGGTGACGGCTCGTATCAGGGGTGGTGCCGTGCCGGCCCTGGCCGCACCTGATGCGCGGCGTCCTGTCGGACCGGTTGCGGTAGCCGCGCGGACAAGTTGGCTCGGCGATACCCGACCCGTCTGTGTCGGACGGTGCGCCGTGCCTTCATCCGGGCCGGTGGCCGGCTGCATTCCCCCGTGGCTGGCCACCGGTCCCCGCCTACCTGTGGAGGTGCGATGTCCGGCTCTCATCGTCGGCGCGGTTGGTTCTCGACTTGGTGGTCCTGGAGGCGCCCGCCGGCTGTGGCCACCGACAGCAACGTCTCGCCGATGCGGCGCGCGCCGACCAATGCCGTGCCGACGTACTGGTGGGGTGTGGGACCGACTCGGGAGTTGCCTACGCTGCGGTACGCGCCGTTGATGACGCTGGCGCAGTCCTACCGGGGCAATGGTGGGCGGTGGCCGCGATGAGGCGGACGAACAAGCCGACCGAGATCACGGGTCACCCGGGCTGGTGCGCGCCGGATCGCTGCGGCCATTTAGTGCCTCCGTTGATGGCGCACATGGCTCGGCGTCACCGAGGACCGATGTTCCGGGTCGGTGACGTCCGATCGAGCGGAGGCGTCGTCACCTACCTCATCGGTGCTGACGCCCTGGCGCCGTTGGTCGCTGTGCACTCGACGTGCCGGGCGGGGAACGGCTGGGCAGAGTTGTCGCTGTCCCAGGTGGCCGAACTGGTCGAGCATCTGCGCAGTCTGTTGAAGCAGGTCGGCGACGACCGGGGAGCCGGCGATGAGTGAGGGCCGGCCCATGACCGACAGCGCCGCGCCGTCGGTCCCGTCGGTCGTATGCCCGGGATGGTGCCGGGGCTGCGGACCGAGCGACCCGATGCACCGCGGCTTCATCGCCACTATTGGCCGGGAGCGAACCGGCTGGGTCAGCCTTCAGCTGCTCATCGACCGCTTCGCGCGTCGCGATCTGGCCGTCAAGCTCGACGCGACCCGCTACGGCGCGACGCAAACCGTGCTCCTCTCGGCGGCGCAGCTCGACCGGCTAATCGACGAGCTGACGCGCGCCCGTGAGGTGATGCGAGCACCGGTCAGTCAGTGCGATCGGACGGGGAAGGCGCGATGAACTCCGGCAGCCGTCGGGGCGTAGCCGTTCCTCGTACTCCTGGCTTACGTCGTGGGCAACCGCCGCGAGCAGCGGTAGCGGTCCCTCCGGTTCCTGAGCGGCCCGCCGGCGGGACCACCTGGCAGACGTTGGAACGTCTAGGGGGTACGGTGACCGGTGTGCATGGCCGGGACTGGCGCCCTCGATACCTGCAACTCGCGGAGGAGTTGCGGGTAAAGATCATGAGCGGAGAGATGGCTCCGGGCACCCTGATGCCGAGCGAAACGGAGTTGGCCGAGTCGTCCGGCCTCTCCCGTACCAGCGTCCGCAATGCCATCCGGCAGCTCCGGGAATGGGGCCTGGTCCGGGCCGAGCAGGGTCGCGGCACCTACGTCCGGGCACCTCGGCAGCGGGTACGCCGTCGCAACAGCGAGCGGTACCAGTGGGAGAAGGACCGGGTCCTACTCGACGAGGCCGAGCGGTTGAAGACCGGCGCCACCGAGCACGACACCGGCCTGACCGTCGACGACCTAAAGTTCCACGCCGAGTACTCCCGGGTGGAGGCGGATGCGGAGATGGCTGCGGCCTTGCAGGTCGAGCCGGGTACGCCGCTGCTGCGCCGTGTCTACTGGACCTCTTCCCGCCACGAGAGCGCACCGCTGACCGTGTCGTACTCCTACCTGCCGTACGACCTGGTGGCCGCGAACCCGGACCTGCTCGACGAGAGCAAGGAACCGTGGCCCGGCGGCACGCAGCACCAGCTCTACACGCTCGGCATCGAGCTGGACCGGATCGACGACGAGATCCGCGCGCGTCCGCCGTCCCCGGACGAGGCCGAACTGCTGGACATCGACCCGGGCGTCTCCGTGCTCACCGTGCGGAAGACCTCCGTCGACACCACAGGGCGGGTCGTCGAGGTTGCCGACGTGGTGATGCCGGGTGACCGGACGGAGCTTGTCTACTCCCACAAGCTCCAGCGGTGGAAGACTTGACGCAGCTCGTCTCGGTCATCACTCCGGTCCACGCGCCCAGCATCGAGCACCTTGCTGGCGCCTATGAGTCGTTGGCCAAGCAGGAAATGCCGGCCGGGTGGGACTGGCAATGGCTCGTCCAAGAGGACGGGCAGACCGGCGCCCTGGTTGACGTGCTGTCCGACGATCCCCGGATCAGTCTCGGCACCGGCCGTCCCGGTGGGCCTGGCGTCGCCCGTACCCTCGCCCTTTCCCGGGTCTCCGGTGACCTCATCAAGGTCCTGGACGCTGACGACCAGTTGACACCCGGCGCGCTCGCCCGAGACATCGCTGCGTTCGACGCGCACCCGCACATCGGCTGGACCACCTCGCGGGTACTCGACCTGCTGCCCGACGGATCGACCGCCGGATGGGACAAGGACCCAGATGGCGGAGTCGTCGACCGCGGTGAGGTCCTGTCGTTCTGGCAAGCCAACGACTACCGCGCATCAGTGCACCCGGCGACTCTGTGCCTGCGGCGGGATCTCGTCTTCGCCCTGGGCGGCTGGATGGCGCTCCCCGCGTCCGAGGACACGGGCCTGCTGCTCGCTGCCAGCGCCGTCAGCGCCGGCTACTTCACCCGGGAGTACGGCCTGCTCTACCGCAAATGGCCCGGTCAGGTGACCAGCCAGGCCGCGCATCGCGAACCGGCCGAGTATCAGGCTCGGATGAGGATCATCGAGGCCAGAGCCAACACCCTGGCCTCGATGCTGCCGAACGGTTTACCGCTCACTCCTCTGGCGTAGCCTCGTGCCCCGGCATGCCGTGGGTACGCCGCCGCTCCTTCATTTCCGCCTCGTAGATGTGCCGCCGGCCGCCGGCTAGCTTTTCCCGGGCATCCCGCTCGATCTCCTGGAACGCCGCGTAGTAGCCGTCGTCGAACTCCTCCACGATCTGGAACGTCCAACGGCCGGGCAGCAGGTTGCGCCCCAACAGCTCGTGCTCTACTCGGTCGGCCGTTCCGTCGTGCCCGGCTTCACGGAGTAGCTTCACCACCCGGTCGAGGGTGAGATCCGCGCCGCCCACTAGTTGGTGCGCCGAGTACAGGTGGCCCCGTACGCGGTGGACCGTCTCTAACGCCTTGCTGAGTTCGCCTAGAGCTTCGACGGTCGTGTCATCCATGCCGGTTGGGCGTAACCGGCTCTCTCGCATGTCTTTCTCCATGCTCGCATCCATAGCGCCATAGCTACCCGGCGGCAAAGGCAATAACCCGCTGTTTTGGCGGCAGCTTAGTGCAGTGCGGGCCACAGGCTGATCACTAGAAGCAGGACGTATACGACGACGACGACGCGCACATTGAGCGAAAAGCTAACCGAGAGCACGGACCTCTCCATCCTGGTGATTCGTCGCCACTTGCGACTTCCAGAAAGTACAACCCAAGGGCGATTGGCGCAAGGATTAATTTTAAGTCTCCGTCACATGGTATTGCACTTATGACGTATGTACCCCCCATTCGTTACCGGCTCGCGTAAATGCAATACACGTCGGCTTGCATTTATGCGGCTGCGGTTCTGGCGGGGCAAATAGTAAATAGGGGGTGATACTGGTCATGGATGTCCCGGCCTTAGGTTGTTGACTTGTCTGCCAAGTGCCGTCTACGTTGGAGTCTCGACTTGGCAGACATGCCAACAACTTGGAGGTTGGGCGATGGCTCTGCGTGGCGGTACGAGGTTCGCCGTGCGTTGTGAGGACGTGTTCCCGGCGGGATGCGCCCTGGTCCCCGAGTCCCTCGGTGAGGTCGAGGACTACGACGAGAAGACCGGCCGGCGTAGCCCGGCGAAGGACAAGCTGACCGGCCAGCGGGTGTGGCAGGTCCGCGTGATGGACCTGGACCCGGAGCTTGGCAAGCGCTCCCGGGAGACGACGGTCAAGATCTCCGCCGACTACCAGCCGGTCCCGCCGACGGGCGCACCGTTCGAGGCGGTGGAGTTCGAGGGCATGACGGTCACGCCGTACGTGACCAACAACAACCGGATGGCGTACTCGCTGCGGGCGACCGGTATGCGCGCTCCGGCGGGCGTGACCAAGAAGGCGGCGGCGTAGCCGCATCAGGTGGGGGCGGGGCTGTCAGGTCTTGGCGGACGGCAGCCCCGCCCTCTGTCTCTTCCCCCTGCTCTGTCGAGAGAGGTAGTGACGTGTCCAAGCGTAGGCGTTCGCCTGCCCCGGCTCAGCCTCGGTGCGGCGTGTGTCAGTCCCGGCTCGACGCGGCCGGCGGTGCGGCTGACCGCTGCCCGCTCTGCGTCGGGCAGCTCGCTCTTCCCTTCCCTCCGGTCCGGGATACGTCGGGTCGGTTCGTGTCACTGCGGGGTGCGCGATGATGCGCCGGCCGCGTGGCGAGGTGGTGTTGACGACCGCCGGGGATCTAGTGGTGGTCCGGCCAAAGCGGTTCGTCCTGCCGATGTGGGCGGTCGTGCTCGGCCTGGTGCTGCGCTGGCTCGCCCGGGGCTGCTGGTGGTGCCTGCGCCACCCGGTCATCGTCGGCCTGGTCGTGCTCGCCGTGGTCCTCTACGCCGACTACGGCTGGGCGGGCCTGGTCGTGCCGCTGGTCCTGGCGTCTGCGGTGTCGGCCCTTTGGCGGTGGCGGGACGAAGCGTCGTGGTGGCGGTGGTGCGCCGGGCCGCTGCTCGGCCGGTTCCGTCATGTCTTCGTGTACCGGCGAGCGTGGCACGAGGCCATGACCCTCTGCGGCCTGGCCGAGACGTACGACCGCCGCGCCGTCCTGCCCGAGCTGCTGCGCGTGCGTTCAGATCAGGCCCTCGATGTGCTGACCATCCGCATGGTCCGCGGGCAGACCCCGGCCGACTTCCAACGGGTCACAGCGAACCTCGCGTACGCCTTCGGTCGGCGGCACGCCCGGGTCTACTCCGAGCGGCCCGACGACCCGACGACCCGTACCGGCTACTGGGCGCTGCTGCTGGGGTGGGTGGACCGGGTGCGGTTCCGGGACCGGCCGACTGTGGTCTACCTGGTCCTCGTCCGCACCGACGCCCTGCGGCCGGTGGTGGCGCCGTTTGACGCCCCGGCCGTACCGGACCTCACCGCTCTGCCGCTGGCGCGGCGGGAAGACCTGGGCACCTGGTCCCTGCACCTGCTCGCCACACATGTCCTCATCGGCGGGGCCACCCGGTCTGGCAAGGGCTCGGTGCTCTGGTCGCTGGTTCGCTCGCTGGCCGGCGGCATCACCTCGGGCCTGGTCCGGCTCTGGGTGATCGACCCAAAGGGCGGGATGGAGTTCGCCATGGGCCGGCCGCTGTTCGCCCGGTTCGCCTGCAAGTCGTTCGAGGCCATGGCCGACCTCCTTGACGAGGCCGTGACGGTCATGCGGGAGAGGCAAACCCGCCTCGCCGGCAGGGTCCGCGTGCACACCCCGACCGAGGCTGACCCCCTGGTCGTGGTCGTCATCGACGAGATGGCTGCGCTGACCGCGTACCTGCAAGACATCGAGCTGCGCAAGCGCATCGCCGGCTCGCTCGGGCTGCTGCTGTCCCAGGGTGCCGGCGTCGGAGTCCTGGTGGTCGCCGCGTTGCAGGACCCCCGCAAGGAGGTGCTGCCGTTCCGGGACCTGTTCCCGACCCGCATCGCGCTCGGCCTGACCGAGGCCGCTCAGGTTGACCTGGTGCTGGGCGACGGTGCCCGCAACCGGGGCGCCCTGGCCGACCAGATGCCCCGATGGGCAAAGGGCGTCGGGTACGTGATCCTCGACGGCACCCCGGAACCGATGCGGGTCCGCTTCTCGTACGTCACCGACGACCACATCCGCGACCTCGCCCGCGAATACCCGGCTCCGGCCGACGCTGCGGACATCCTCGCCCAGGTCGGCCGCGAGTCGACACCGGAACCGGTCCGGCCGGCCCTGCCCCGGCAGCGTCGCGGGCCGCTGCTGCCGGACGCGCTGCGCAACATCCTCGACGCCGACGGGGGTGAGTCGCGGTGACCGCCCCGACCTTCTACCGGCTCCGCGCACCGAACCCGGACGGCGCGAGCAGCACGGCGGTATCCGTCCGTGTCGACCCCGACCGGCCCGACCCGTACCCGGTCTATCTCGCCGTCGGCGGCGGCCGGCGCCGCATGCACCTGACTCCCGACGAGGCGTGGGCGCTGTGGCGCTGCCTCTCCGAAGCGGTCGCCTCCCTCGGCGACCCACCCGACCACATCCGTACTCGCGTCACCCCGGACCGGAGGTAGCCCCGATGTCCCTCAAGCGCTTCTTCCTCGGCACACACCGCGTCAAGCCGCTGAACATCGACCTGGACGGCTCCCCGGACCGGCTCGCCGCCGCGCTGCATGGCCTGGCGCACATGGTCCGCCGCCGGGACGACCTCGACGGGCAGCGCATCCGCATCACCGTCACCATCCGCATCCCGGAGGGCGACTTCGAATGATCCGCCACCGAGCCGAGTCCGGCGTCCGGGTGCTGATCCTGCTCGCCATCGGGATCATGGCCGGCGCCGCCGCGTTCACCCACGTCCACGATCTGACCGTGGCCCACGGCCAGCCCGACTGGATCGGCTGGGCCAACGCCGTGGCGGTCGAGCTGATGGCGATCTACCTCGGCCTGGAGCTACGCGCCCGCCGTCGCGCGGGTCGCCCGGTCGGCCTTGTCGGCGTGCTCCTGGTCGCGTTCGCCCTGCTCTCCCTCGCCGCCCAGGTCGCGGAAGCCGAACCGTCCGTGTGGGGCTGGATCGTGGCCGCCGTGCCGTCGCTGGCGTTCCTCGCCCTGGTCAAGGTCGTTCTGTCGAGCGCACCCGCCCCGGCACCGGAACCGGACCAACCGCCGGTCGACTGGACCTACGAGGTCCCGGAGCAGGTCGTCACCGAGCCCGAGCCCCAGCAGCCGACCGCGCCCGCCCCGGCGGTACGCCCGGCGCCGGCCACGGTGCTGCCTCCGCTCGGCGTCGTCCAGCCCAACCGACCCCAGGTCGTCGGGATCATCCGATGACCGCTCCCACCCTGCCCGGCCTCGCTCCCGCCGCCCCGACCCCGGTTGCTCCTCGCCCGGGGTCGCGGGCGGCCCGCATGGCGTTGCCCCGCTCGGTCGAGGTGCTCAAGGAGATCGCCGCCGAGTACGGCGTCTGTGTGCGCCCCCTGGCCATGCGCCGCACCGACCTCGACACCGGCCTGACCGAGGTCATCGACCTGCCCTGCGGCGCGACCCGGGAAGACAAGTGCGCGCCCTGCGCAAAGAAGAACCGCCGGCTGCGCCAAGCCCAGATCCGTGAGGGCTGGCACCGCGACGACGAACCACTACCCGGCCCGGAACCTGCGACCGAGGCGCAGAAGTCCTTGATCCTGTTCCGCGCACACCTGGAGTTCTCCCGCGACGAGGCCGTACGCGGCGCCCAGTGGGACCAGGTGACCGACCTCGACGAGGCGATCCGCGAGGTAGAGGAAGCTATCGCTGCCGAGGGCCTGCGCGGTCGCGTCGGGCCACCTCACGCCACCGACGACGAGGACTCCGACGACGAATCCGGCCGCCGGCGCAAGCGTTCCACCAGGCGACGTCAGGACGCCCCCGAGCTACCTCGGCGCAAGGTCGAGCGGCGCACCGTCGGCAAGACCTACACCGCTTCGGACGGCGCGACGTTCCGGCCGTCGATGTGGCTCACGCTCACCCTCGACTCATACGGCCCGGTCCGCCCCGACGGCACCCCACTCAATCCCGACCGATACGACTACCGTCGCGCCGCCTGGGACGCCGTCCACTTCCCCCGGCTGCTCGACCGGTTCTGGCAGAACCTGCGCCGCTGCGAGGGCTGGAACGTCCAGTACGCCGGCTGCGTCGAGCCGCAACGTCGACTCGCCCCACACGCCCACTTCGCCATCCGGGGCACCATCCCCCGGGACGTCCTGCGCACCGTCGCGGCGGCGACCTATCACCAGGTGTGGTGGCCGGCGGTCGACGTCCAGCGCTACACCCTCGACCGGCTACCCGTCTGGGAGGAGCAGGCAGCCGCGTGGGTCGACCCCGACACCCGGGAGCCGCTGACCACCTGGACGGAAGCCCTCGACGCCATCGACGACGACTCGGACGCCGAGCCCGTGCACGTCGTCCGCTTCGGCGCCCAGGTCGACGCCCGCGGCGTCATGCCCGGCACTGGGGACGCCGAACGGACCATCCGGTACGTCACGAAATACATCACCAAGCACACCGGCGACGTCCACAAGGCGACCACCGACCGGCAACGCAAGCACCTCGACCGGCTCTGGCAGCAACTCCAGCTCACCCCCTGCACCGAGCGATGCGCCAACTGGCTGCTCTACGGCGTCCAGCCCAAGAAGGCACACGCCAAGCTCAAGCCCGGCCGCTGCAAGGGCAAGGTCCACCAGCGCGACACCCTCGGCATCGGTGGCCGGCGCATCCTCATCTCCCGCGACTGGTCCGGCAAGACCCTCGCCGACCACAAGCACGACGTACGGGCCTGGGTGCGGGCACTGCTCGGTGCCCCCACCGACAGCGCCACGGCCGGGCAGCTCGTCGACGACCAGGACGCCACCGCCGAACGGGTCCGGCACGCCTGGGAACTCGCCCGACCCGACGACCCCGACGTGGGACCGCTGGCCCACCGGCTCATGCGCTCCATCAGCGAACGCGCCCGCTGGCGGTCCGAACTGCTCGCCGCCAAGGACCGGGCCGCGCAGGGGTCCACAGATCTTTCGGCAACTCAGCACAGCGCACAGCACGACGGGGAGGGGACGCAGTGAACGAGGAGTTGTTGACCGTGCCGGAAGTGCTCGCCGAACTGCGGGTACCGCGCTCGACCTGGTTCTACTGGCGGCAGACCGGCAAGGGACCACGGGTCATCAAGCTCCCAAACGGGCAGCTTCGAGTCCGCCGGTCGGCGCTCGGTCGGTGGCTCGGCGACCTGGAGCAGGACGCCGCGTGAAGAGCTACGAGGTCCAGATCTGGGAGATCGGCAAGCGCGCTGACCGGAAGGCTCGGCCATGGCGGGTCCGCTGGGCGGTGAGCGGCCAACGCTTTGAGGAGATGTTCCGTACCAAAGCCCTGGCGCACTCGTTCCGCGCCGAGCTGGTCCAGGCGGCCAACGCGGGGGAGCCCTTCGACCCGGCCACCGGCCGCCCGGTCTCCGAGGCCAGAACCAAGAACCCCACCACCTGGTACGCGCACAGCCGCGCGTACGTCGAGATGAAGTGGCCCCGGGCGGCGGCCAAGACCCGGCGGTCGATCGTCGAGGCGCTGACCTCGATCACGGTGACCCTGACCCGCCCGGCCAAGCGGGGCAGACCGGCTGACGCCCTGCTCCGCGAGGCGCTGTACCTCTACGGCCTCAACCCGCGCCGCTGGTCCGATGAGATCCCCACCGAGCACGCGGCAGCCCTCGCCTGGCTGGAAACCGCGTCCCTGCCGGTCGTCGAGCTGGACTCACCCGCGATGGTCCGCCGAGTCCTCGACAGCCTCTGCGTACGCCTCGACGGCAAGCCCGCGGCTGCCTCCACCGTTCAGCGGAAGCGGGCCACCTTTTACAACGTGCTCGGGTACGCCGTCGAGCTGGAGCTGATCGACTCCAACCCGGTCGACAAGGTCCAGTGGACCGCCCCCGAGGTCGCCCAGTCCATCGACCGGCGGGTGGTGGCGAACCCGGCCCAGGTCGCCACGCTGCTGGAGGCGGTGAAATCTCTCGGCAAACGCGCGGACAAGGTCACCGCGTTCTTCGGCTGCCTCTACTACGCGGGCATGCGGCCCTCGGAAGCTGCGGATCTCCGGCGAGAGGACTGCGATCTTTCGGGCCGGTGCGCCGACTGCGGGGCCGACTTCGACGACCTGGCGGCGGTCAAGCCTTCCCGGTCCTGCGACCACGAGAAGATCGAATACCGCTGGGGCCGCCTGGTGCTCGCCGGCACCTCACCGCGCGCTGGCTCCCACTGGACCGACCACGGCGGCTCCCACGAGCGGCGCGGACTGAAGCACCGAGGGAGGGCTGAGACTCGGACGGTTCCGATCCCGCCCCGGCTGGTCGAGCTGCTGTGCGCGCACGTCGACAATCACGGGGTCGCGCCGGACGGTCGGTTCTTCCGGGGCCTGCACGGTGGGCCGCTCTCCGAGTCCGTCTACGACCGGTGGTGGAAGCTCGCCCGCGAGAAGGCGCTGACCGAATCGCAGGTTGCCTCGCCGCTCGTCCGCCGACCCTACGACCTGCGGCACGCGGCGGCCTCGCTCTGGCTGAACGCTGGTGTTCCGCCGACCGAGGTCGCCCGGCGCCTGGGTCACGGGGTCGCTGTCCTGCTCCGCGTCTACGCCAACTGCATCGACGGGGGAGACGACACCATGAACGACCGCATCGGTGGGGCGCTCGGTTGAGCCAAAGGTTAACTGAACCGACAGAACTCCAGCTCTAGGTCGTTAAGAGGTGCCGGTCGAGTGATTCCACCCGGTAGACGAGTCAGATCGTCTACCTTGGCGCAACGGACACCGTCCTTCGTGAGATTCACTGCACCTCGCAGGTCCGCGCCAGTCAAATCTGCCATCGCCAGCGCCGCGCCAAGCATGTCGGCGCCTCTCAAATCGGCGCCTCGAAGATCCGCCCAAGTGAGATCGGTGGCATGCATCTTGGCGTACCTGAGATCGGCACCGACCAGGAAGGCTTTGCTCAGATTGGCGACGCTGACAGTTGAGCCGTACAGGTTCGCCCTTCCCATGAAAGCACCCTTGAGCTGCGTCTTACTCATGAAGGCACCGCGGAGATCAGCGTTGTCGAGGTTTGCACCGTCTAGCTGGGAATCGGCGAGGTTAGCCCCGCCCAAGTTCGTGCCAGCGAGGTTCAGGCCGTGGGGTAAGTAATCATGATCTCGGTTGCGACGACCAAGAACTGTCAGTGCAGCCTGAATGTCAACGGACGTCGTGGGGACTCTGAAATTTTGTGGGCTTGCGGTTGGCGCGATGGGATTTGCCGCAGACGCAGGGGCATGCACCCTAATGAAGGCGGCCACAACCTCTACAACCGCTGGTTGGTCGATGGCGGAGTCGCGCATTATGCGTTCGAGGGAGTAGAGCGCCCCAAGTCGTACATCGATCTTGTCTGCGCCTGCTTGTCCGAGTTGATCAATGGCTTGAGCGAACCGGTCTGCGATCTGTCCTGCTGCCGCGAGGTCCTGCTGTCGGCGGGTGGCCTCCTGCTGGTGCCGGTTGGCTGCGTTGGTGATGAATAAGCCGACGCCGAGGACGATCACCGAGAGGATGCTGCCGATGGCGAGCAGGCGCTGCCAGGGATCGGGTTTCAGCTCAAGAGGTGCGACCGACGCAAGTTCGAGTCGCAAGGACTGTCCTTGGTTGGCAAGCCTTCGGTGGGTAACCCCGGTCGTCGGGCGGTTGGGAGTCCTTGCCCTGCGGGAGGTCGGGCTGGCGGGGCGGACGCTGCCAGCGCGCCAGCCGCTGTGGGCAGCAAGGAAGCGGTCTCTGATCGATGGCACGCCCTCTATTGGACGCCACGCGCTCAAGTTCCGGCGTCAGGCGCGGAGGCTTGTCGTGGGCGGATCGTGGGCGGTCCGCTGATCAGATGGCTCTCAGGATGGAGAAGGCGCAGGTCAGGGGTCAGATGAGGAGCACGACCGCAGACGCTCTGTAAATCCGTCGCGAAAGCTTCAGAGGTTCGAATCCTCTACCCGCCACCAGGTGCAAGAACGGCCCCGTGAGCTGCGAAAAGCGCTCCGGGGCCATTCTCGTTCAGGCCGTGCGGTGCGCGTCGGCCCTGCCGAGATGCGCCGTTGAGCTGAGCCATGTTCGAAGCGGGCAGCCGCATGCGCGGTCAGGCGCCTCCCCCGGCCGTCGTCTTCGAGGCGCTGACCGAGCCCGACCGCGATCCGGCCCGCCCGTGGCTGCGGTTGCTCGACGACGAACAGCGGCCGCAGATCCTGCGCCGCGAACGCCCGACCCTGGTCGTCTGGTCATCGCTGTGGCCGAAGCGGCCCGACGCGCAGGTGCGCTTCGATCTCGCGTCCGACGGGCATCAAGGCACCCTGCTCCGGTGGACGCTGCTGCTCGCTGAGCCGCTACCCGATCCCTCGCTGCTCGGGCACCTGCGTAAGCGGCTGAACGAGCTGATCAATGCGAATCTGCGGTACACCTTCGGCCAGTAGTCACGCCGCCGCTCCGCCGGGCCGCGTCCACCGGCGGACGGGCCGGTAGATCGATACTGGGTCGTGGATCAGGATGAGGTTCGGGTGCTGGCGACCGCCGAGTTCACCAGACGGATGCGCGCCGGCAAGCCCCGAGGCGGGTTCCGGCTCGACGACTGGCAGATCTCCGAGCCGTACGAAACGCAGGTACGAGGACTCCGCGGAACCGAGCGCTTGCTTGTCGTCGACTTCGTCCCCCGTGTCGAGGCCCGAGCCCGGGGACACTTCAAGCTCAGCGTGGCGGTCGACCCGGGCACCGGCGGGGCGGACATGCTCAGGTAGACGTGCGCCGAAGGCGGAGGCCACCCGGTGAGCCGCTGAGCGGTTCCGGCGTGAATGAGGGAATCACCCTCTGGCGTTCATGACACGGGCAGGTATGGTGGTCAATGCCCGTGGGTCCGGTGGCGACCCGTCGGAGGATCGGCCAGGTTGAGCCGGCCCGGGCGACCCAGGGTTGGTGGTGTGGGGTTTCGTATGACTTGATCCCCTTCGTGGGTGAAGGTGGGAATCCGCAATGGACGAAGCGGCTGACGTCCCTTCACCCCCATGACCTGGCTGCGTGTCGTGGGTGGCCGGGCCGAACGGCGGAACCTGACAGCTACTCGGGCTGGGCGGGTCCTCTCCGCTTTTCTGCCCCTCAGGCTTGTGGCACGATCGGGAAACCTTCACCATCCCTGTGGCAATCTCCCGACAGGAGCAATCATGTCTGGTCGAACGCTGGGCCGGCTGCTTGGCTCGCTCCTCGTGCTCGCCGCCGTCGCAGGTGCCTTCGGCATCCTTCCCGGTACCGGTGCGGTGCAACTCGCCGACATCGTCTGGACGATGGACACCCCGCGCTGAATCATCGAGTCGTCCGCTAGCCGGCGGACGACGTCTCGGGTAGGAGGGGCATGGCAAGCCAGGGCCGACCTCGTAGGTCAACGGAACGTGCCTGGCTCGTCACCGCCCCTCTGGCGCTGCTGGCGGTGGTCTTCAGCACGTGCATCGCCCTGGTGGCGGACCACCCGTTCGGCAAGTGGCCGCTCGCCTTCGTGTTCTTCGTCGTCATGGCGGGGATCAGCTTCGCGGTGCTGAACGTCTACGTCCGGCGCCAGTCGGTGGGCGTGACGCTCACCGAGGTGCCACTGATCGTGGCGCTCTACTTCCTGCCCCCGTTGAGTGTCGTCCTGATCTACACGCTCTCGGTGCTGATCTGGAGTGCCTCGCATCGCTTCGGCGCGGCGAAGCTCTGGTTCAACGTCGCCAAGGCCGCCGCCGCCACGTCGCTGGCGAGCCTCGTACTCCTGGCACTGCCGCCGCTGAAAAATGTCGGGCCGGGCACCTGGGGCTCGCTGTTCCTCGCCGTCTGTGTGGTCACGCTGGTCAGCCTCGTGAGCGTGGTCGGGGTGCACGTGCTGCTCCAGGGCTGGCAGGCTGGGCGGGACGCGCTGCGCAGCATGCCGACGGCGCTGCTCACCGCCGGCATCAACGTGGCGATCGGCCTGCTCGTCCTGATCGCCCTGAAGACGACGTGGTGGTCGGCCTTGCTGCTCGCCGCCCTCTTCAGCGGCCTGGTCCTGGTCTACCGCTCCTACTCCCAGTTCTTCCGGCAGCACCGGACGCTGGCCGGGATGTACGAGCTCACCCGCCTTCTCGCCTCCGGCACCGAGCGGTCGCTCGCCGACATCCTGCTCGACCGGGTGCGCGCGCTGATGCAGGCCGAGTACGCGACGCTCTGGCTGCCCGCCCAGGGGCGGCATCCCGAGGTGTTGCTCACCGCCCGGGTGGACACGCCCGGCCTGCTGGACCTGGCGCCCACCCCGGCGAGCCTGCGTCAGCAGGTGCACCGGAAGGGTCGTACCCTCTCGATCGGCCGCTGGCTCGGCGGAGATCCGGCGTTGCGGCAGGCCGCGGGGGAGGAGCGGGTCAAGGACGCCATCGTGGTGCCGCTGCGTTCCGGCCAGGCCGTGATCGGCACGCTCGAGGTGACCAACCGGCTCAGCGACATCGGCCACTTCGCCCCCGGCGACATTCCCGTCTTCGAGACGGTCGCCGCGCACGCCGCGGTGGCGCTGGAGAACTCCCGCCTGGTCGACCGGCTGCGGCACGACGCCGACCACGACGCGCTCACCGGGCTGCCCAACCGGCGGCGCCTCACCTCGTCGGTGGCGGAGGCAGTCAAGATCCGAGCGCCGGGTGAGGTGGTGGCGCTGCTGCTCTTCGACGTGGACCGGCTCCGCCAGGTGAACGAGTCGCTGGGCCACGCCGCAGGAGACAAGGTGCTCATGGAGGTGGCCGAGCGGCTGCGCTCCTGCGCGCCTTCTTCCGCGCTCGTCGGCCGGGCCGGTGGTGACGAGTTCCTGGTGACGCTCCGGCTGGAGAGCACCGAGGCGGCCCTGGAGTTGGCGGCCCAGCTGCGGGAGCAGATCCGCGACGAGATGGTCTTCGACGCGCTCACCCTGGACGTGGACACGGTCGTCGGGGTGGCCGTCCACCCGGACCACGGCAGCGATGCGGTGGCGCTGCTGCAACGCGTCGACCTGGCGGCCACCGCGGCCAAGTCGGTACCGGGCAGCGTGCAGCTCTACAGCCCGGCGCTGGAGTCCCGGTCGTTGCGCCGGCTCGGTCTCGCCGGCGACCTGCAACGGGCGCTGGACGAGGGCGAACTGGAGGTCTACTTCCAGCCCAAGGTCACGCTGCGGGACCGCCGTCTGGTGGGCGTGGAGTGCCTGGCCCGGTGGGAGCATCCGGCGCACGGCAGTGTCGCCCCGGACGACTTCGTGGCGGTGGCCGAGCACACCGGCCAGCTCGGCCGGCTCACCGAGTTCGTGCTCCGGGAGAGCCTGCGGCGCAGCCGCGACTGGAGCCACGGCGAACAGCCGCTGTCCGTCGCGGTCAACCTCGCCGCGCGTACGCTCACCGACCAGCACTTCCCGGCGCTGGTACGCGATCTGCTGGCCGAGTACGGCGTACCGCCGCAGCGGCTGACGCTGGAGGTCACCGAGGCGGGTGTCCTGGACGGCACCGAACGTCCCATCCCCACCCTGCGCAGCCTGCGTGACCTCGGTGTCCGCCTTTCGGTGGACGACTTCGGCACCGGTAACTCGTCGCTGGCGCAACTGCGCCGGCTGCCGGTGCACGAGGTGAAGGTGGATCGGTCGTTCGTGCAGGGCATGGCGACCGATCCGGGCGACCTGGCGATCGTGAACGCGGTGGTGATGCTCTCCCAGCAGTTCGGCCTGACCGTGGTGGCCGAGGGTGTGGAGAGCGAGCTGACGTTGGAGCTGCTCCAGGACATCGGCTGTGAGATCGGCCAGGGCTTCCTGTTCAGCCGCCCTCTGCCGTACGAGCGGCTGGAGGCCTGGTTCGGCGCCCAGGTCGACCCGGAGACGGTCGTCGCGGGGGAGCTGCCGCGCCTGCGAGTCGTGCCCTGATCAGGGCGGACACGCACCTGGGGGATCCGATTTCACCTGCGCGACGCGGTCGTGTACTGTTTCCCCTGCGCGACACCCCCCGGGGTGATCGAGCAGGCCCCCTTAGCTCAGTCGGCAGAGCGTCTCCATGGTAAGGAGAAGGTCTACGGTTCGATTCCGTAAGGGGGCTCAGAGGGTCCGGCTGGACCCGCCACGGCGGTGTAGCTCAGATGGCAGAGCAAGCGGCTCATAATCGCTGTGTCGCCGGTTCAAGTCCGGCCACCGCTACTCTCGTCCTCCGGGCAAACCCGGTGGTCGGTGGGACGGGCGCCACAGGCGCCCACTTTGCATGTCCGCGTCGTCAGCGCGTAGGCTGACGCGCTGTAGTTGTTCCGTGAGCGAGGAAGGCACTCCGCCGTGGCGAAGGCGACCGATGTTCGGCCGAAGATCACTCTGGCGTGTGTGGAGTGCAAGGAGCGCAACTACATCACGCGCAAGAACCGCCGTAACGACCCGGACCGCATCGAGCTGAAGAAGTTCTGCCCCCGGGACGGCAAGCACACCGTCCACCGCGAGACCCGCTGACCGCGACCGGCGCAGCCGGCCCGCCCCAGCTTTCTCGAACGCCGATTCGCCCTGACGGGTGGCCTCCGGGTCGCCCGACCGGGCGGATCGGCGTTCGTGTT
Source organism: Micromonospora tulbaghiae (assembly GCF_900091605.1). Lineage (GTDB taxonomy): Bacteria > Actinomycetota > Actinomycetes > Mycobacteriales > Micromonosporaceae > Micromonospora > Micromonospora tulbaghiae. The sequence goes on along the minus strand of NZ_FMCQ01000009.1, from coordinate 196,846 downwards.
TTCCGTGTAGGTTCGGCGGCATGTCCCTGGACCCGTCCTTCGTCGGCCGGACGTACCCGCCGACCGCCCCCTATCAGGTGGGCCGAGAAAAGATCCGCGAGTTCGCCGCCGCCGTCGGCGCGACCGACCCGGTCCACCACGATCCGGAGGCGGCCCGGTCGCTCGGCCACTCCGACGTGGTGGCGCCGCCGACGTTCCCGGTGGTCGTCACGATGGCGGCGAGCCGGCAGATCGTCGAGGATCCGGCGCTCGGCGTCGACTACAGCCGCGTGGTGCACGGCGACCAGCGGTTCGCGTACACCCGGCCGGTGGTGGCCGGGGACGAGCTGGTGTGCGTGAGCACCATCGAGGAGGTCACCAGCCGGGGCGGTCACGGTTTTCTGACCACCCGCACGGATGTGAGCACCGTGGACGGTGAGCCGGTGGTCGCCGTGTGGTCCAAGATCGTCGTACGCGGGGAGGCCTGAGGACATGGAACTGCCCACCCAGACGTACCGGGTGACCCGCGCGGACCTGGTCCGCTACGCGGGCGCCTCGGGCGACTTCAACCCGATCCACTGGAGCGACCGCACCGCCACCGGCGTCGGGCTGCCGGGCGTCATCGCCCACGGCATGTTCACCATGGCCCTGGTCGGCCGGGCGGTGGCCGGCTGGGCCGGCGCGCCGGACGCGGTGGTCGACTTCGGCGTCCGGTTCACCCGCCCGGTGGTCGTCCCGGACACCGACGAGGGCACCGAGATCGAGGTGTCCGCGGTGGTCAAGGAGGTCACCGAAGAGGGCCTGACCAGGCTGGACATCACCGCCACCTGCCAGGGTGAGAAGGTGCTGTCGCAGGCCCGGGCACTGATCCGCGCGACGCGCTGAGGGCCCGCCCGACGCGCGAGGGGCAGACCGGTTGGGAAAGTCGCACGACTACCCGTACACTGGTCCGCCGTGGGGCAAGTGACCCCCGCTCGGCACAGCATGTCCGGGCGGAGGTGAGTTGCCGCACAGGGGTGTAGCTCAATTGGCAGAGCAGCGGTCTCCAAAACCGCAGGCTGCAGGTTCAAGTCCTGTCACCCCTGCGCCTCAGGCCTGACCGTTCCGTGGGTCGCGCCGCCCTCACCGGTGGCGTCCGGCCCGTGGTGGTGGCACCGGTGGGGTGGTTCCGAGGCGTTCGGGCCCTCCCGGCCGGTCCGCCGGCCGCGGCCCGTCGCGGGACGGTTGGTCCGGCCGGCGTGACCAACACGCCGCGTACGCCGTCCGGCGTGCGACCCCATATCCCGCACGGAGGGCGAAGTGGCCGAGAGCAAGCGCCGCGGCGAGGACGACGGCGACGAGCGTCTGAACGACGACGCGACCGTCGACGACGTGGCCGACGACGACGCCACCGACGCGGACGAACCGGTCGCCCGGGGTGGCACCGCGACCCGCAAGCGGGCGCAGGCCGAGCCGGCCGAGGGCCGGAAGACCCGCAAGGACACCGAGCGGATCGGGCTGTTCGCCCGCATCGCGCGGTTCTTCCGCGAGGTCGTGGCCGAGCTGCGTAAGGTCATCTGGCCGACCCGCAAGGAGCTGCTGACCTACACGGCCGTGGTGGTCACCTTCGTGGCGGTGATGCTGGCGATCGTGGCCGGCCTGGACTACGGCTTCGCCAAGGCGGTGCTGTGGGTCTTCGGCGAGTCCAGCTGACCTGCGGACAGCGATACTGACGGAAGTGAGCGAGCGTGCCTGAGTACGACGAGACCGCCGGAACCCCGGACGAGCAGTCCGCGGTGGCGACGGCGGCCAACAACGAGTCGGTCGAGGCCGCCAGCGAGCCGGAGTTCCCGACCACCGAGCCGGCCCCGGACGAGGACTTCGACCCGGTCGCCGAGCTGCGCCAGAAGCTGCGCTACGCGCCCGGCGACTGGTACGTGGTGCACTCGTACGCCGGCTACGAGAACAAGGTCAAGACCAACCTCGAGACCCGGATCACCTCCCTCGACATGGAGGACTTCATCTACCAGGTCGAGGTGCCGACCCGGGAAGAGGTCGAGGTCAAGAACGGCAAGCGGTCGCAGGTGCAGGCGAAGGTCTTCCCGGGTTACATCCTGGTCCGGATGGAGCTGACCGCCGAGTCCTACTCCTGCGTCCGGAACACCCCGGGGGTCACCGGCTTCGTCGGCGCGACCGACCGGGCCGACCGGCCGGCGCCGCTGAGCCTCGACGAGGTGCTCAAGTGGCTGGCCCCGGCGGTCGAGACCGAGCAGAAGAAGGCCAAGCCCGAGGTCCGGGTCCTCGACTTCGAGGTCGGCGACTCGGTCACCGTCACCGACGGCGCGTTCGCGTCGCTGCCGGCGACGATCAGCGAGATCAATGCCGATCAGCAGAAGCTCAAGGTGCTGGTGTCGATCTTCGGCCGGGAGACGCCGGTCGAGCTGAACTTCAACCAGGTCGCCAAGATCTGACGTACGTCGGCACCGGCGGCCCGCCCCTCCGGGGGTGGCCGCCGGTGCGCCGTTTCGCCACCCGCCGACCTCGGCGCGGAGGGTGGCCGACGGCTGCGCTACCCTAGAACGTCGGCTGTCCGCACCGTGCTGACCGTGCGCGCCCGCGGACCGGCGAGAATCCCAGTTCCAAGCCCCAGGAAGAGACATGCCTCCGAAGAAGAAGCTCGTCAAGACGTTCACGCTTCAGCTGCCGGCGGGCCAGGCCACTCCGGCGCCGCCGGTCGGCCCCGCGCTCGGCCAGCACGGCGTGAACATCATGGAGTTCTGCAAGTCCTACAACGCGCAGACCGAGTCCCAGCGGGGCGACATCGTCCCCGCCGAGATCAGCGTCTACGAGGACCGCACGTTCACCTTCGTGCTGAAGACCCCGCCCGCCGCCCGGCTGCTGATCAAGGCCGCCGGCGTGCAGAAGGGCTCGGGCGTCCCGCACAAGGAGAAGGTCGGCTCGGTCACCCGCGCCCAGCTGCGTGAGATCGCCGAGAAGAAGATGGCGGACCTCAACGCCAACGACATCGACCAGGCCGAGAAGATCATCGCCGGCACCGCCCGGTCGATGGGCCTGACCGTCGCCGACTGACCTCGGTACCCGCTCCACCCGATCTGTTCGTGGGAGGGCCGCGAGTGACGCGCGCCCGCCAGAGACCACAGGAGTTACCAGAAATGCAGCGCAGCAAGAGCTACCGCAAGGCCGCGGACGTCATCGACCGGTCGAAGCTCTACACCCCGGTCGAGGCCGTCAAGCTGGCCAAGGACACCACCAACACCAAGTTCGACGCCACGGTCGAGGTCGCGATGCGCCTCGGCGTCGACCCCCGCAAGGCGGACCAGATGGTCCGCGGCACGGTCAACCTGCCGCACGGCACCGGCAAGACCGCCCGCGTGATCGTCTTCGCCGCCGGCGCGAAGGCCGAGGAGGCCGTCGCCGCGGGTGCGGACGAGGTGGGCACCGACGAGCTGGTCGCCCGCATCCAGGGCGGTTGGCTGGACTTCGACGCGGCGATCGCCACGCCCGACCAGATGGCCAAGATCGGCCGGATCGCGCGGATCCTGGGCCCGCGCGGTCTGATGCCGAACCCGAAGACCGGCACCGTGACCATGGACGTCACCAAGGCCGTCTCGGACATCAAGGGCGGTAAGATCACCTTCCGGGTGGACAAGCACTCGAACCTGCACCTGATCATCGGCAAGGCCTCCTTCTCGGAGACCCAGCTGGTGGACAACTACGCCGCGGTGCTGGACGAGGTGCTGCGGGCCAAGCCGTCCGCGGCCAAGGGCACGTACCTCAGGAAGGTCACCCTCACCACCACCATGGGCCCGGGCGTTCCGGTCGACCCGAAGGTCGTGAAGAACTTCCAGGAGGGCTCGGCCGAGGGCTGAGCACGCGTACTCCCGAACGGGGCCCCGCCACCACGTGGTGGCGGGGCCCCGTTCGTCCGTCCGGTGTGGCACTCTCGGGCGCATGCGGCTCGACGGCGTCTGGCTCCGCTACCACAGGCAGGGCCCGTGGGTGCTGCGGCAGGTCGACGTCGCGATCGGTCCCGCCGAGGTCGCGGTCGTGCTCGGCCGCAACGGCGCCGGCAAGTCCACTCTGCTCCAGCTCGCCGCCGGGGTGCTGCGCCCGAGCCGGGGCCGGGTGGCCGACCGGCCGCCGGTCGTCGGCTGGGTGCCGGAGCGCTTCCCCGCCGACCAGCCGTTCACCGTCGGGGCCTACCTGTCCGCCATGGGCCGCGTCGCCGGCCTGCCCGGCCCCGCCGCCGACCGGGCGGTGCGCCACTGGGTGGAGCGGCTGGGCCTGACCCGCTTCCACGACGTCCGCCTGCCGCGCTTGTCCAAGGGCACCGCGCAGAAGGTCGGCCTGGCGCAGGCGCTGCTGCGCCCGCCCGGCCTGCTGGTGCTCGACGAGCCGTGGGAGGGGCTGGACGCCACCGCCCGCGAGTCCGTCCCCGAGATCATCGGCGAGGTGCTGGCCGGCGGTGGCACGGTGCTGGTCAGCGACCACCGGGGCGAGACGGTCCGGCTCCCGGGCGCCCGGCACCTGTCGGTCACCGACGGCACGGTGACCGAGGAGGCGACGTCCGGCGGCGCGGCCGTCGCCGTGGTCGAGCTGGCGGTGCCGGCCGCCGGGCTGGCCGCCGCCGTCACCCGCCTGCGCGCCGAGGGCCACCAGATCCTTCGGGTACGCGAACACGCCGTCCCGCCCCCGGCCACGCACCCGGTGCCGGCCTCCGCAGGCCCGTCGGGCACCGGCGGGTCGGTCGGCGAGTCCGCCGCTGGTTCCCCGGACCAGGCCGGTGCTGGGGCCGAGGACTCCGCCGGGCCCGGGCCGGCGTCGGAGGCGGCCCGGTGATCGCGCTGGCCCGCCTGCGGCTGACCGGCTTCCTGCGTACCGGACGGGCGCTGGCGCCGCTGCTGGCCGGCCTGCTCGTCCTCGGCGTCCTCTACGGCGGCGGCCGGGCCCGGCCGGCGGAGGCCTACGGCGTCTCCGCCGTGGTGCTGTTCCCGGTGCTGGCCTGGCAGACCAAGATCCTGCTGGACGTGGAACCCGACGTTCAGCGCCGGTTGGCCCGGGTGGTGGTCGGGCCGGCCCGGGAACGGGCGGCCGGGTTGCTCGCGGCGCTGGTGGCCGGGCTCGCCGTGGTGGTCGTTGCGCTGGTGCTGCCGTGGCCGCTCGGCGGGGTCACCGCGACCGTGGGGCCGGGGGAGCGGCCGGTGCTGGTCGGGGTGGCGCTCGGGCTCTGGGCCCACCTGCTCGCCCTGCCCGCGGCGGTGGCGCTGGGCGCGCTGGCGAGCCGGGCCGTGACCCGCAGTGCCGGCTACGGGGTGGCCGTTCTGGTCACCGGCGCGGTCGGGATCGTGGTGCTCGGGCTCTCCGGCTCGGTCGCGCCGTGGGTGGTCCCGCCGGTCATGGCGACGGCGCGGGCGGTCACCGGGCCGGTCGCGGCCGGGGCCGGTCTGCTGCTCACCGGCTGGGCGGTGGCGTGGACGGCGGTGGCGCTGACCGGCTACGCCTGGGCGCGGCGCACCCGGGCGTGAGCCCTGGTGACCGGGGGCACAACCGGCGATTTGGTGCTGCGGCGCACGTCGCGTAACCTGGTGCGGTAGTTCCACCCAAAGACCGCTGGTCACCGTGCTCCGGCACGGTCGAAGGTCCCGCGACGACGGACGACCCGCGCAGGGCGGTAAGCGAAACTCGGTGTCACGCACGGTCCGCCGACTGTGCCCGTGTCCCCGGCCCTCGCCCCGTGCGCCCTGCGCCGGGGCTTTTTCGTTGTCGTGATGCCTCCGCCGCCGTCGTCGAGCCTCGGCTCGCCGCCGGCGTACCAGCTCCGAGCAACGAGAGAGGAGGGACATGGCGGACAAGCCGATCCGGGCCGACAAGGCCACGGCCGTCGCCGAGCTGACCGAGAGCTTCCGCACCGCGGGAGCGACCGTGCTGACCGAGTACCGCGGGCTCACGGTTTCGCAGCTCACCCAGCTGCGGCGCTCGCTCGGCAAGGAGACCAGCTACACGGTCGCGAAGAACACGCTGGCCAAGCGTGCCGCGGCCGATGCGGGCATCTCCGGCCTCGACGAGCTGTTCTCCGGTCCTACCGCGCTGACTTTCGTTTCGGGCGACGTCGTCGAGGCGGCGAAAGGGCTTCGCGACTTCGCGAAGGCCAACCCGAAGCTCGTCATCAAGGGCGGTGTCTTCGAGGGCAAGGCCATTTCCGCGGCCGAGGTCACGAAGCTCGCCGACCTGGAGTCCCGCGAGGTGCTGCTGGCCAAGCTGGCCGGCGCCATGAAGGGCAACCTGAGCAAGGCCGCGGCCCTGTTCCAGGCTCCGCTCGCCAAGACCGCGCGTCTGGCGGCCGCCCTGCAGGACAAGCGCGAGAAGGAGGGCGCCGAGGCGGCCTGAGGCCACCCGGCGCACCCACGTTCTTAGTTTTCACTTGAGAAAGGACGCCAGACATGGCGAAGCTCAGCACTGACGAGCTGCTCGACGCGTTCAAGGAGATGACGCTGATCGAGCTCTCCGAGTTCGTGAAGCAGTTCGAGGAGACCTTCGAGGTCACCGCGGCCGCTCCGGTCGCCGTCGCCGGCGCTGCCGGTCCGGGTGCCCCGGCCGCCGAGGCCGAGCCGGAGAAGGACGAGTTCGACGTCATCCTCGACGCCGACGGTGGCAAGAAGATCCAGGTCATCAAGGTCGTGCGCGAGCTGACCGGCCTGGGCCTCAAGGAGGCCAAGGACCTGGTCGAGGCCGCTCCGAAGGCCATCCTGGAGAAGGCCAACAAGGAGACCGCCGAGAAGGCCAAGGCCAAGCTCGAGGGCGAGGGCGCCAAGGTCACCCTCAAGTGACCTTGCGGTTGACCTGACGCGCGTCCGGCTCACGTGAGCCGGGGCACACCGCGTCGCGGCGGGCGGTGATCCGGGGGACCGGGTCGCCGCCCGCCGTGTTGGTGCCACCCGCCGGCGAACGGCGTGAGCAGGGCGTACAGCGTCCTCTCATCGGCCGGTCAGCGACGTCTGTCGGTACCCCGTCGGTGGGAAAGACACCCCGAGCGGTAACCGGCCCTTGACGCGGCACGGGCCTGCCAGGCACGCTGAACATCAGCAAGACCTTCCGCGCTTGCAACGGCCGACTCTCGGGTAAGGGCAACGGCAGCACCGTCGCCACGGCGCCCGAGCGGACCGGCAGGAGCGTCGCGTTCCGAGCGGCCCGGTCGACCCGGTTTTCCGAGGTCCCAGGGCTTGTTCCGCGACGACCTGCGGGGTGGGCTGGACAGCGGTTAGCCTCTCGGCTACACTGCTAGTTTGCGCTGCCTTCCGACTTGACCCCTGCTCGGAAATGTCCGATTGTGGATATTTCTGGTGGGGTCATTGGAGTGCACGCGTACCAGCCGTTCTGCAGCACCGGTCCTCGGAAGGACGCATCTTGGCAGCTTCCCGCCCTGCGAAGACCAGTCGTACGTCGAGCGCATTCGCGCCCCGCCGAGTTTCTTTCGGTCGGATCACCGAACACCTCGAGGTCCCCAACCTCCTCGCCATCCAGAACGAGTCCTTCGACTGGCTCGTCGGCAACGAGGCTTGGCAGGGCCGGTCGGCGGACGACCCGCACGCACGCTCGGGTCTCGCGGAGATCCTCGACGAGATCAGTCCCATTGAGGACTTCTCCGGCACCATGTCGCTCTCCTTCTCGGCTCCGCGCTTCGACGAGGTCAAGGCCTCGATCGAGGAGTGCAAGGAGAAGGACCTGACCTACTGCGCGCCGCTGTTCGTGACCGCGGAGTTCACCAACAACACCACTGGCGAGATCAAGAGCCAGACGGTGTTCATGGGTGACTTCCCGATGATGACGCCGAAGGGCACCTTCATCATCAACGGCACCGAGCGCGTCGTGGTCAGCCAGCTCGTCCGCTCGCCGGGCGTCTACTTCGACAAGCAGCCGGACAAGACCTCCGACCGCGACCTCTCCAGCGTCAAGGTCATCCCGAGCCGGGGTGCCTGGCTGGAGTTCGACATCGACAAGCGCGACACGGTCGGCGTTCGCATCGACCGCAAGCGCCGGCAGGCCGTCACCGTCCTGCTCAAGGCCATCGGGTGGTCCGCGGAGCGCATCCGCGAGAAGTTCGGCTGGTCCGAGCTGATGATGACCACGCTCGAGAAGGACCACATCGCCGGGCAGGACGAAGCCCTGCTCGACATCTACCGGAAGCTCCGCCCTGGCGAGCCGCCGACCCGTGAGAACGCCCAGACCCTGCTCGACAACCTCTTCTTCAACCCGAAGCGGTACGACGTCGCCAAGGTCGGGCGTTACAAGTTCAACAAGAAGCTCGAGGTCGACGTACCGATCACCACCGGCACGCTGACCGAGGACGACATCGTCGCCACCGTGGAGTACCTCTGCCGGCTGCACGCCGGTGAGGAGGGCTACGAGGCCGACGACATCGACCACTTCGGCAACCGTCGCCTGCGTACCGTGGGCGAGCTGATCCAGAACCAGGTCCGGGTGGGTCTCTCCCGGATGGAGCGGGTCGTCCGCGAGCGGATGACCACCCAGGACGTCGAGGCGATCACGCCGCAGACCCTGATCAACATCCGCCCGGTGGTGGCGGCGATCAAGGAGTTCTTCGGCACGTCGCAGCTGTCCCAGTTCATGGACCAGACCAACCCGCTGGCGGGCCTGACCCACCGGCGCCGGCTGAGCGCGCTCGGCCCGGGCGGTCTGTCCCGCGAGCGGGCCGGCTTCGAGGTCCGGGACGTGCACCCGTCCCACTACGGCCGGATGTGCCCGATCGAGACGCCGGAAGGCCCGAACATCGGCCTGATCGGCGCGCTGTCCACGTTCGCCCGGGTCAACCCGTTCGGCTTCATCGAGACGCCGTACCGGAAGGTCATCGACGGCCGGGTCACCGACCAGATCGACTACCTGACCGCGGACGAGGAGGACCGGTTCGTCAAGGCGCAGGCCAACGCCCCGCTGAAGTCGGACGGCACCTTCGCCGAGGACCGCGTCCTGGTCCGCCGTAAGGGCGGCGAGACCGAGGACGTCGCGCCGGGCGCCGTGGACTACATGGACGTGTCGCCGCGGCAGATGACCTCGGTCGCCACCGCGATGATCCCGTTCCTGGAGCACGACGACGCGAACCGCGCGCTCATGGGCGCGAACATGCAGCGTCAGGCGGTGCCGCTGGTCAAGGCCGAGGCCCCGCTGGTCGGTACGGGCATGGAGTACCGGGCGGCCGTGGACGCCGGCGACGTGGTCGTGGCCGAGGTCGGCGGTGTGGTCGAGGACCTCTGCGCGGACTACATCACGGTCCACCAGGACGACGGCCACCGCCGGACGTACCTGCTGCACAAGTTCCGCCGCTCCAACGCCGGCTCCTGCGTCAACCAGAAGCCGGTCGTCTTCGAGGGTGACCGCGTCGAGGCCGGCCAGGTCATCGCCGACGGTCCGTGCACCGACGAGGGCGAGATGGCGCTCGGACGCAACCTGCTGGTGGCGTTCATGTGCTGGGAGGGCCACAACTACGAGGACGCGATCATCCTGTCGCAGCGCCTCGTGCAGCAGGACGTGCTCACCTCGATCCACATCGAGGAGCACGAGGTCGACGCCCGGGACACCAAGCTGGGCCCGGAGGAGATCACCCGCGACATCCCGAACGTCAGCGAGGAGATGCTCGCCGACCTCGACGAGCGCGGCATCATCCGGATCGGCGCCGAGGTCGTCCCCGGCGACATCCTGGTCGGCAAGGTCACGCCGAAGGGCGAGACCGAGCTGACCCCCGAGGAGCGGCTGCTCCGCGCGATCTTCGGCGAGAAGGCGCGCGAGGTCCGGGACACCTCGCTGAAGGTGCCGCACGGCGAGACCGGCACGGTCATCGGTGTGCGTACCTTCTCCCGCGAGGACGGCGACGAGCTGCCCCCGGGCGTCAACGAGCTGGTGCGGGTCTACGTGGCCCAGAAGCGCAAGATCCAGGACGGTGACAAGCTCGCGGGCCGCCACGGCAACAAGGGCGTCATCTCCAAGATCCTGCCGATCGAGGACATGCCGTTCCTGGAGGACGGCACCCCGGTCGACATCGTGCTGAACCCGCTCGGTGTGCCGTCCCGGATGAACATCGGCCAGGTCCTGGAGACCCACCTCGGGTGGGTGGCCAAGACCGGCTGGAGCGTGGACGGCGACGACGAGGAGTGGAAGCGTCAGCTCCGCTCGATCGAGGCGCACGAGTCCGAGCCGGACACCAACGTGGCCACCCCGGTCTTCGACGGTGCCCGCGAGGAGGAGATCTCCGGTCTGCTCGCGTCGACCCTGCCCAACCGGGACGGCAAGCAGCTGATCGGGCGCACGGGTAAGGCGCAACTGTTCGACGGTCGCTCCGGTGAGCCGTTGCCGGACCCGATCGCGGTCGGCTACGTCTACATCCTGAAGCTCAACCACCTGGTCGACGACAAGATCCACGCCCGTTCGACCGGTCCGTACTCGATGATCACCCAGCAGCCGCTGGGTGGTAAGGCACAGTTCGGTGGCCAGCGCTTCGGTGAGATGGAGTGCTGGGCCATGCAGGCGTACGGCGCCGCCTACGCCCTGCAGGAGCTGCTGACCATCAAGTCCGACGACGTCCTGGGCCGGGTCAAGGTCTACGAGGCGATCGTCAAGGGCGAGAACATCCCCGAGCCGGGCATCCCGGAGTCGTTCAAGGTGCTGCTCAAGGAGCTGCAGTCGCTGTGCCTCAACGTCGAGGTGCTCTCCAGCGACGGTGTGGCCCTGGAGATGCGCGAGACCGACGACGAGGTGTTCCGGGCGGCGGAGGAGCTGGGCATCGACCTGTCCCGGCGCGAGCCGAGCTCGGTCGAAGAGGTCTGAGGTGGTGATCCGGGGCAGGGTCACCCTGCCCCGGATCCCACTCGTTAGCTAGCAGTACAGACGACGACATAGGGGACATAGTGCTCGACGTCAACTTCTTCGACGAGCTGCGCATCGGCCTCGCCACTGCTGACGACATCCGTCAGTGGTCCCACGGCGAGGTCAAGAAGCCCGAGACCATCAACTACCGCACCCTCAAGCCGGAGAAGGACGGGCTCTTCTGCGAGAAGATCTTCGGTCCGCAGCGGGACTGGGAGTGCTACTGCGGTAAGTACAAGCGGGTCCGCTTCAAGGGCATCATCTGCGAGCGCTGCGGCGTCGAGGTGACCCGCTCCAAGGTTCGCCGGGAGCGGATGGGTCACATCGAGCTTGCCGCTCCGGTGACCCACATCTGGTACTTCAAGGGCGTGCCGAGCCGGCTGGGCTACCTGCTGGACCTCGCCCCGAAGGACCTCGAAAAGATCATCTACTTCGCCTCGTACGTCGTGACGAGCGTGGACGCCGAAGCGCGTCACCGCGACCTCTCGACCATCGAGAACGAGATCCTGGCCGAGAAGCGGCAGGCCGAGAACAGCCGCGACTCGGAGATCGAGAAGCGGGCCGCCAAGCTGGAGGCCGACCTGGCCGAGCTGGAGGCCGAGGGCGCGAAGGCGGACGTCCGGCGCAAGGTCAAGGAGGGCGGAGAGCGCGAGATGCGCCAGATCCGCGACCGGGCCCAGCGCGAGATCGACCGCCTCGACGAGGTTCTCGACACCTTCCGCAAGCTGGAGCCGAAGCAGCTGGTCACCGACGAGCTGCTCTACCGCGAGCTGCGCGACCGCTTCGGTGAGTACTTCACCGGCAGCATGGGCGCCGAGGCGATCAAGGCCCTGGTCCAGAACATGGACCTGGGGGCCGAGGCTGAGAGCCTGCGCGAGACCATCCGCTCCGGCAAGGGCCAGCGGAAGATCCGTGCGCTCAAGCGGCTCAAGGTCGTCGCGGCGTTCCAGAACACCCGGAACTCGCCGCTCGGCATGGTGCTGGACTGCGTCCCGGTCATCCCGCCGGACCTGCGCCCGATGGTGCAGCTCGACGGTGGCCGCTTCGCGACCTCCGACCTGAACGACCTGTACCGGCGTGTGATCAACCGGAACAACCGCCTCAAGCGGCTGATCGACCTCGGCGCGCCCGAGATCATCGTCAACAACGAGAAGCGGATGCTCCAGGAGGCCGTCGACGCGCTGTTCGACAACGGCCGTCGCGGTCGTCCGGTCACCGGCCCGGGTAACCGGCCGCTCAAGTCGCTGTCCGACATGCTCAAGGGCAAGCAGGGCCGGTTCCGCCAGAACCTGCTGGGCAAGCGCGTCGACTACTCCGGCCGTTCGGTCATCGTGGTCGGCCCGAAGCTCAAGCTGCACCAGTGCGGCCTGCCCAAGCAGATGGCGCTGGAGCTGTTCAAGCCGTTCGTGATGAAGCGGCTGGTGGACCTCAACCACGCGCAGAACATCAAGTCCGCCAAGCGGATGGTCGAGCGGCAGCGGCCGGTCGTGTGGGACGTGCTGGAAGAGGTCATCGGCGAGCACCCGGTTCTGCTGAACCGCGCGCCGACCCTGCACCGTCTGGGCATCCAGGCCTTCGAGCCGCAGCTGGTCGAGGGCAAGGCCATCCAGATCCACCCGCTGGTCTGCACCGCGTTCAACGCCGACTTCGACGGTGACCAGATGGCGGTCCACGTGCCGCTGTCCGCCGAGGCCCAGGCCGAGGCGCGGATCCTGATGCTGTCGTCGAACAACATCCTCAAGCCGGCCGACGGCAAGCCGGTCACCATGCCGACCCAGGACATGGTCATCGGTCTCTACCACCTCACCCACCTCACTCCGGGAGGCAAGGGCGAGGGCCGGGCGTTCAGCTCGGACGCCGAGGCGCGGATGGCGTACGACAACGGCGAGCTGCACCTGCAGGCGCCGGTCCGGATCCGGCTGCGCGACGTCGTCGGTGTGGACAACGGCGCCGGCGCCGAGCCCTGGACCCCCGCCGAGGGCTGGACCGAGGGCGAGCCGGTGACGGTGGAGACCACTCTGGGCCGGGTCCTGTTCAACGAGACGCTGCCCCCGGGCTACCGCTTCGTGAACTACGAGATCCGCAAGGGCCAGCTCTCCGCGATCGTCAACGACCTCGCCGAGCGGTTCCCGAAGGTGGCCCTGGCGGCCACCCTGGACGGGCTCAAGGAGGCCGGCTTCCACTGGGCCACCTGGTCCGGCGTCACCATCGGCATGGAGGACGTCATCGCTCCGCCGCGCAAGCGGGAGATCCTGGAGCGGTACGAGAAGGAAGCCGACCGGATCGACAAGCAGTACCAGCGTGGTCTGATGACCGCCGAGGAGCGCCGCGGCGAGCTCATCGAGATCTGGACCAAGGCGACCAACGAGGTCGCCAAGGAGATGGACACCGCGCTGCCGCAGGAGAACCCGCTGTGGAAGATGATCAACTCGGGTGCCCGCGGTAACCTGCTCCAGCTCCGGCAGATCGCGGCGATCCGTGGTCTGGTGGCCAACCCGAAGGGCGAGATCATCCCGCGGCCGATCAAGGCCTCGTACCGGGAGGGTCTGTCCGTGCTGGAGTACTTCATCTCCACGCACGGTGCCCGTAAGGGTCTCGCGGACACCGCCCTGCGTACCGCCGACTCGGGTTACCTGACCCGGCGTCTGGTGGACGTCTCGCAGGACGTCATCATCCGCGAGGAGGACTGCGGCACCGACCGTGCCATCCCGATGCAGATCGGTGAGCGGGTCGACGGCAAGCTCGTCGTGCACGAGCACGCCGAGACCAGCGTGCACGCCCGGACGCTGGCCGACGACATCAAGGGGCCGGACGGCACCGTGGTGGCCCACCGCGGCCAGGACATCAACTCCATCCTGGTCGACGCGATCGTCGCCGCCGGGACGGAGACGGTGCGGGTGCGCAGCGTGCTCACCTGCGAGTCGAAGCTGGGCGTCTGTGGTGCGTGCTACGGCCGCTCGCTGCCGACCGGCAAGACCGTGGACGTCGGCGAGGCTGTCGGCATCATCGCCGCCCAGTCGATCGGTGAGCCGGGTACGCAGCTGACGATGCGTACCTTCCACACCGGTGGTGTCGCGGGTGAGGACATCACCCAGGGTCTGCCCCGTGTCCAGGAGATCTTCGAGGCCCGGGTGCCGAAGGGTAAGGCGCCCATCGCCGACACCCCGGGTCGCATCCGGATCGAGGACGGCGAGCGGTCCCGCAAGATCGTGGTCATCCCGGACGACGGCAGCGACGAGATCGTCTACGACAAGATCTCGAAGCGGGTCCGGCTGCGGGCGCACGACGGCGACCACGTCGAGGTCGGCGAGAAGCTCACCGAGGGCACCATCGACCCGCACGAGCTGCTGCGCATCCTCGGCCCGCGCGCGGTCCAGGTCCACCTGACCCAGGAGGTCCAGGAGGTCTACCGCTCGCAGGGTGTGCTCATCCACGACAAGCACATCGAGATCATCATCCGCCAGATGCTCAAGCGGGTGACGGTCATCGACTCCGGCTCGACCGAGTTCCTGCCGGGTGTGCTGGTCGACCGGGCGCTGTTCGAGTCGGAGAACCGCCGGCTCGTCGGCGAGGGTGGCGAGCCCGCCGCCGGTCGCCCGGTGCTGATGGGTATCACCAAGGCATCGCTTGCCACTGACTCCTGGCTGTCGGCGGCCTCCTTCCAGGAGACCACCCGGGTGCTGACGGACGCGGCGATCCACGCCCGCAGCGACTCGCTGATCGGCCTCAAGGAGAACGTGATCATCGGTAAGCTCATCCCGGCCGGTACGGGCATCAGCAAGTACCGCAACGTCCGGGTCGAGCCGACCGAGGAGGCGAAGGCCAAGGTCTACTCGATGACCGGATACCCAGAGACCGATTACGGCTTCGGGCCGGCCAGCGGCCAGGCGGTTCCGCTGGACGACTTCGACTTCGGGTCGTACCGCTAAGCAGTAGAAGACGACGAGGCCCCCGGCATCTGCCGGGGGCCTCGTCGCGTCCGGAGTGCCGGGACCGGGCTGCCTTCCGTCCGGATGGACGGCCAGGTCGGGGCATGATGGAGGGCATGACGACCGTGCCCGGGCAGGTGCCCGTCGCGCCGCAGGCGTACCGCCATCCGCACGATCCGGAGCCGGTCCGCTCCACCAAGGCCCGCGCCGTCTTCGCGCTCGGGCTGATCGGCGCGCTCACCGGTCTGTTCCTCGGCGGCGCGGTGCCGGCCACTGTCGCGCTCATGCTGGCCCGGCAGGCGCGCCGGGAGGCGTACGCCTCGGGTGGTTATCTCACCGGCGCGGACTGGCTGCGGCGCGGCGAGCAGATGGCGCGGACCGGACTGGTGCTGACCGCCGCCGCCGTGGTCGCGGCGGTGGTGATCGGTGTGGTCCGGGCCGCCGACGCCTCGTTCGGCCACGACTTCGCGCCGAACTTCGACTGACCCGGTGGGGGAGCGGGCCCGCGCCCGCCCACCCGACGGTGATCGGCGACGGTAGCCTGGCCGGTGTCCGTCGCGCGGCGGGCGCGTGTGGACAGGAGGATCCCGTGACGGAACCGGCTCCGCCGGGAGGCGACCCGACCCGCGGCGGGCCGTACCCGCCGGGTCCCGCGTCCGCGCCGGCGCACCAGCCGGTGCCGTACGGGGCGTACCCGGGGAACCGGCCGGCGCACGGCGGCGGGTGGCCGGCGCCGGCGAGCGCGCCCGGCCACGGCGGCTGGGGTCCGCACGGCGGTCCGGCGTTCCCGCCGCCGCCGGCCGAGGCGCCGCGGCCGCCGAAGCGGGTCGACGCGGTGCCGGGTACGCCGTTCGGTGTGGTCCACCTCGACGTGCCGCCGGTCACCTCGGGTCTGGCCATCGGGTCGCTCGTCGCCGGCATCGCCGCGATCGGGGTGTCCCTGCTGGTGTTGTGCGTCGGTCTCGCCGGCCGGAACGTCGGCGGTGCCTGGGCGGCGGGCGCGTTCACCGTGCTCGGCGGGCTGATCGGCGTCGGCGCGGTGGTGGCCGGGCTGCTCGCCCGGCGGCAGATCCGGCGGCCGGCGCCGCCGCCCTCGGTCCGGTTCACCGGCGCCCGCCTGGCCGTCGCGGGGATCTCCTGCGGCGCGGTGGGGGTGCTGTTCGGCCTGATCGGGCTCGCCCTGGCCCTGGTGGTGCAGATCACGTGAGGCCCTCGCCGCGACGCCTGTGGCCGGTGACCTGGGTTGAGCGGTATGTCCGGGTGCCCGAAGGCCGGGCGGTGTCGGGGCCGCCGGGTCGTTCGGCGGACGGGCCGGTACACTTGTCACTGTAGGTGCCCATCGTTGGCGCATCGGCGACCCGGAGACCGGGCGGCGGACCGCGGAGCGGTCCTTCCCGACCCATCCGTTTTGACCGGCGCGGCTGTGGTAGGTACTCTTTCCCCTTGTGCCCGGGCTCGCCCGGGCAATGCGTGCGTGCGCTGGAACCGGTCAGCCGGTGATCGCGCGGTCGCACCACCAAGACCAGAACATCCGGTACGACGCGTCAGCGGCCGGCACCGGACCGTGATTTGGGCGACACGCCCGACCGCGGGTGCTGGGGCTCCGTCAGGCGGCCCCGGTTGGAATGTAAGAGAGCCGCCCATCCGGACGGCTGGAGCAGACGGCGCGGTCGCCTCGCAGCGGCCGAAGGGAGCGGAGAAACCCGGTGCCCACCATTCAGCAGTTGGTCCGAAAGGGCCGTCAGGCCAAGACGACCAAGACGAAGACCCCGGCGCTCAAGGGGTCTCCCCAGCGGCGCGGCGTGTGCACCCGTGTGTACACCACCACCCCGAAGAAGCCGAACTCGGCGCTGCGCAAGGTCGCTCGTGTCAAGCTCAGCAGCCAGATCGAGGTGACCGCCTACATCCCGGGCGTCGGCCACAACCTGCAGGAGCACTCGATCGTGCTCGTGCGTGGCGGCCGTGTGAAGGACCTGCCCGGCGTGCGGTACAAGATCGTGCGCGGTTCGCTGGACACCCAGGGTGTCCGCAACCGCAAGCAGGCTCGCAGCCGCTACGGCGCGAAGAAGGAGAAGAGCTGACATGCCGCGTAAGGGACCCGCTCCGCGGAAGCCGCTGGTCGCTGACCCGGTGTACAACTCGCCCCTGGTCACCCAGCTGGTGAACAAGATCCTGATGCGCGGTAAGCGTCAGCTCGCCGAGCGCATCGTGTACGCCGCCCTGGAGGGCTGCCGCGAGAAGTCCGGCACCGACCCGGTCGTCACGCTCAAGCGCGCGATGGACAACGTCAAGCCGACCCTCGAGGTGCGCAGCCGCCGTGTCGGTGGCGCCACCTACCAGGTTCCGGTCGAGGTCCGGCCGTCCCGCGCGACCACCCTCGGTCTGCGCTGGCTGGTGACCTACTCCCGGGCCCGGCGCGAGAAGACCATGGTCGAGCGGCTGATGAACGAGCTGCTGGACGCGAGCAACGGCCTGGGCGCCGCCGTCAAGCGGCGTGAGGACACGCACAAGATGGCCGAGTCCAACAAGGCCTTCGCGCACTACCGCTGGTAACACCTGAGGTTCCGGCGCCCGCCCGGCGCCGGAACCGCCACCAGTTGTGTCGAGACGACGATAAGTAGGGATTGAAGTGGCCGCCGCAGACGCGCTCGCCAACGTACGCAACATCGGCATCATGGCCCACATCGATGCCGGTAAGACCACTACCACCGAGCGAATCCTGTTCTACACCGGCATCACGTACAAGATCGGTGAGGTCCACGAGGGCGCCGCCGTCATGGACTGGATGGAGCAGGAGCAGGAGCGCGGTATCACCATCACTTCCGCCGCCACCAAGTGCGAGTGGAAGGGCCACACGATCCAGATCATCGACACGCCCGGCCACGTCGACTTCACGGTCGAGGTCGAGCGGTCGCTGCGGGTGCTGGACGGTGCGGTCGCGGTCTACGACGGCGTGGCCGGCGTGGAGCCCCAGACGGAGAACGTCTGGCGGCAGGCGGACAAGTACAACGTCCCCCGGATGTGCTTCGTCAACAAGCTCGACCGGACCGGCGCCGACTTCTTCCGCTGCGTGCAGATGATGATCGACCGGCTCAACGCCACCCCGCTGGTGCTCCAGATCCCGATCGGCGCCGAGTCCGACTTCATCGGCGTGGTCGACCTGGTCGAGATGCGCGCGCTCACCTGGCGCGGCGAGACCCAGAAGGGTGAGGACTACGCGGTCGAGGAGATCCCGGCCGACCTCGCCGACTCCGCCGCGGAGTGGCGCGAGAAGCTGATGGAGACCCTCGCCGACGTCGACGACTCGGTGATGGAGAAGTACCTCGAGGGCGAGGAGATCTCGGTCGACGAGATCAAGGCCGCCATCCGCCGGTCCACCATCGCCGGCAAGGCCAACCCGGTCCTCACCGGTACCGCCTTCAAGAACAAGGGCATCCAGCCGATGCTGGACGCGGTCGTCGCGTACCTGCCCTCGCCGCTGGACATCCCGGCGATCGAGGGTACGGCCACCGACGGCGAGACTCCGCTGCAGCGGAAGCCCGCGGTCTCCGAGCCGTTCTCCGGTCTGGCCTTCAAGATCCAGACCGACAAGCACCTCGGCAAGCTCACCTACGTCCGGATCTACTCCGGCACGCTCGAGTCCGGTTCCCAGGTGATCAACTCCACCAAGGACCGCAAGGAGCGGATCGGCAAGATCTACCAGATGCACGCCAACAAGCGGGAGGAGCGCAGCTCCGCCCAGGCCGGCGACATCATCGCGGTGCAGGGTCTGAAGCAGACCACCACCGGTGACACCCTGTGCGACCCGGCGAACCCGGTCATCCTGGAGTCGATGACCTTCCCGGAGCCGGTCATCGAGGTGGCCATCGAGCCGAAGACCAAGGCCGACCAGGAGAAGCTCAGCACCGCCATCCAGCGGCTGGCCGAGGAGGACCCGACCTTCCGCGTCAAGCTGGACGACCAGACCGGTCAGACGGTCATCTCCGGCATGGGCGAGCTGCACCTGGACATCCTGGTCGACCGGATGCGCCGCGAGTTCAACGTCGAGGCGAACATCGGCAAGCCGCAGGTGGCGTACCGTGAGACCATCCGCCGCAAGGTGGAGAAGATCGAGTACACCCACAAGAAGCAGACCGGTGGTTCCGGCCAGTACGCCCGCGTGATCATCAGCGTGGAGCCGCTGCCGCTGGGCAACGACGCGCCGACCTACGAGTTCGCCAACGCCGTGACCGGTGGCCGCATCCCCCGGGAGTTCATCCCCTCGGTGGACGCGGGCGCGCAGGACGCCATGCAGTACGGCATCCTCGCCGGCTTCCCCCTGGTGGGCGTCAAGCTCACCCTGGTGGACGGCCAGTACCACGAGGTCGACTCGTCGGAGATGGCATTCAAGATCGCCGGCTCGATGGCGATGAAGGAGGCGGCCCGCAAGGCCGACCCCGCACTCCTCGAGCCGATGATGGCCGTTGAGGTCACCACTCCTGAGGAGAACATGGGTGACGTCATCGGCGACCTCAACTCCCGGCGTGGCATCATCCAGGCGATGGAGGAGCGCAGTGGCGCTCGCGTCGTCCGGGCTCTGGTGCCGCTGTCGGAGATGTTCGGCTACGTCGGCGACCTGCGGTCGAAGACCCAGGGCCGGGCTAGCTACAGCATGCAGTTCGACTCCTACGCCGAGGTTCCGAACTCGGTGGCCAAGGAGATCATCGCCAAGGCGACGGGTGAGTGACGCTCACCCTCGGCTGATCCGATGACGCGAGGGCGGTCGCGGGAGGGTTCTCCCGCCCGCGGCCACCTCGATCGGGTTGCGTGAGACCGGGCCTGTAGGCTTCATCGCCGCAGAACCCACAAAAGCTCTCCGGCCTTCCGGCCGGAAAGGCTGTCGACAGAGTCCTAAGCGCCGAACCGCGCGCCGGGGCGAACGAACCAAGAAAGTCCACAGGAGGACCCAGTGGCGAAGGCGAAGTTCGAGCGGACTAAGCCGCACGTCAACATCGGCACCATTGGTCACATCGACCACGGTAAGACGACGCTGACGGCGGCCATCACCAAGGTCCTGCACGACCAGTACCCGGACCTGAACCCGTACACGCCGTTCGACGAGATCGACAAGGCGCCGGAGGAGAAGGCCCGCGGCATCACGATCTCCATCGCGCACGTCGAGTACCAGACCGAGGCGCGTCACTACGCGCACGTCGACTGCCCCGGTCACGCCGACTACATCAAGAACATGATCACCGGTGCCGCGCAGATGGACGGCGCGATCCTGGTGGTGGCGGCGACCGACGGCCCGATGCCGCAGACCCGCGAGCACGTGCTGCTGGCCCGTCAGGTCGGTGTGCCGTACATCGTCGTGGCGCTCAACAAGAGCGACATGGTCGACGACGAGGAGCTCCTGGAGCTCGTCGAGCTCGAGGTGCGCGAGCTGCTCTCCTCGCAGGAGTACCCGGGTGACGACCTGCCGGTCGTCCAGGTCTCCGCGCTGAAGGCGCTCGAGGGCGACCCGGTGTGGACCGAGAAGCTGCTCGAGCTGATGAGCGCGGTCGACACCGCGATCCCGCAGCCCGAGCGCGAGACCGAGAAGCCGTTCCTCATGCCCGTCGAGGACGTGTTCACGATCACCGGTCGTGGCACCGTCGTCACCGGTCGTGTCGAGCGTGGCGTGCTGCTCCCGAACGAGGACGTCGAGGTCGTCGGCATCCGCGAGAAGGGCTTCAAGACCAAGGTCACCGCGATCGAGATGTTCCGGAAGACCCTGGACGACGCCCGCGCAGGCGAGAACGTCGGCCTGCTGCTGCGTGGCACCAAGCGCGAGGACGTCGAGCGCGGCATGGTGGTCATCAAGCCGGGCACCACGACCCCGCACACGGAGTTCGAGGCGACGGTCTACATCCTCTCCAAGGAGGAGGGCGGCCGGCACACCCCGTTCTTCCAGAACTACCGCCCGCAGTTCTACTTCCGGACCACGGACGTCACCGGCGTCGTCACGCTGCCCGAGGGCACCGAGATGGTCATGCCGGGCGACAACACCTCGATGTCGGTGAAGCTGATCCAGCCCATCGCCATGGAGGACAACCTGAAGTTCGCGATCCGCGAGGGTGGTCGTACGGTCGGCGCGGGTCGCGTCACCAAGATCATCAAGTGAGCTGGGTAACCCCGATTAGCGTCGCCGCCGGTCGTGCGGCATACTAGTCAGGTTGCGTAACGACGGTCGGTCACCTGCGTCCGGTTAACGCTGGACCTCCGGGAGTCAGACTGTCTCGCGTAGGGTGGTTGGCTGCCATCGGGCGGTCAACCACCCTCGCGCGGCGTCCAGGTCGCGGTTCCCGCGACCGGCGCCATGACCCACCGCGTGGTCAGAGGATCGCTCCGGAGTCCCGGGGCGGAGCCTGGCCCACGGGCGCGACACGCCCGACCGCGGGGGTCGGCGGAAGTGGGCCTGTGCCAGCCGGTACAGGCGCCCGCAACACAGCGGCATCGAGAGAAGGAACAGAAGCCACCATGGCGGGACAGAAGATCCGCATCCGGCTCAAGGCCTATGACCACGAGGTCGTCGACTCCTCGGCTCGGAAGATCGTCGAGACGGTGACGCGTACCGGGGCGCAGGTCGCTGGCCCGGTGCCGCTGCCCACGGAGATCAACCGTTTCTGCGTCATCCGCTCGCCGCACAAGTACAAGGACTCGCGCGAGCACTTCGAGATGCGTACGCACAAGCGTCTGATCGACATCATCGACCCGACCCCGAAGACGGTCGACTCGCTCATGCGCCTCGACCTGCCGGCTGGCGTCGACATCGAGATCAAGCTGTAGGGACCGGACAAATGGACAGGCAAGTCAAGGGGATCCTGGGCGCCAAGCTCGGCATGACCCAGGTCTGGGACAACAACAAGGTTGTGCCCGTGACCGTGGTTCAGGCCGGCCCGTGCGTCGTGAGCCAGGTTCGTAGCGCCGACAAGGACGGCTACTCCGCGGTCCAGCTGGCGTACGGGGTCATCGACCCGCGCAAGGTCAAGAAGCCGGTCGCCGGGCACTACGCCAAGGCGGACGTCGCGCCGCGCCGGCACATCGTCGAGCTGCGCACCTCCGACGCCGCGGACTACGCGCCGGGCCACGAGGTCACGGTCGAGCAGTTCCCGGCCGGCGTCGTGATCGACGTGACCGGAAAGACCAAGGGCAAGGGCTACGCCGGCCCGATGAAGCGGCACGGCTTCCACGGCCTGCGCGCCAGCCACGGTGTCGAGCGCAAGCACCGCTCGCCCGGCTCGATCGGCGCCTGCGCGACCCCGGGTCGCGTCTTCAAGGGCACCCGGATGGCGGGCCGGATGGGTGGCGTGCGCTACACCGTCCAGAACCTGACCGTCCAGGCGGTCGACACCGAGAACAACCTCCTGCTCGTCCGCGGCGCCATCCCCGGCCCGAAGGGCGCGCTGGTCCTGGTCCGCACTGCGGCCAAGGCGAAGGTGAAGAAGGGCGGTGCGGCCAAGTGACCACCGTTGACGTCATCAACGTCGAAGGCGCCAAGAGCGGCTCCGTCGAGCTGCCGGCCGACATCTTCGACGCACAGGCCAACATCGCCCTGATGCACCAGGTCGTGGTGGCCCAGCTTGCGGCGGCCCGTCAGGGTACGCACAAGACGAAGACCCGCGGCGAGGTCTCCGGTGGAGGCAAGAAGCCGTACAAGCAGAAGGGCACCGGTCGTGCCCGCCAGGGCTCGACCCGCGCGCCGCAGTTCGCCGGCGGTGGCGTGGTCCACGGCCCGGTGCCGCGCGACTACAGCCAGCGCACCCCGAAGAAGATGAAGGCCGCCGCCCTGCGTGGCGCCCTCTCGGACCGGGCCCGCGCCGGCCAGGTGCACGTCGTCGAGGCGTTCGTCTCGGGTGAGAAGCCGTCCACCAAGGCGGCCCTGGCCACGCTGACCAAGCTGACCCAGGCCCGCCGGGTCCTGGTCGTGCTGAGCAGCACCGACGAGCTGAACTGGGTGTCGCTGCGGAACCTGCGCAACACGCAGGACGGCCGGGTGCACCTGATCGAGGCCGGCCAGCTCAACACCTACGACGTGCTGGTGGCCGACGACGTGGTCTTCACCAAGGAGGCCCTGGACGAGTTCCTGGGCGTGCCGGCCGAGACCACCGAGGAGGATGGCAAGTGAGCACGATCGCCGATCCGCGTGACGTCATCGTCGCGCCGGTCGTCTCGGAGAAGAGCTACAGCGAGCTGAACCGCAACTGGTACACCTTCCTGGTGCACCCGGACGCCAACAAGACCGAGATCAAGATCGCTATCCAGCAGATCTTCAACGTCCGCGTCCTGACGGTCAACACGCTCAACCGCGAGGGCAAGCGCAAGCGGACCCGTACCGGGTTCGGCAAGCGCAAGGACACCAAGCGCGCGATGGTGAAGCTGGCTGACGGTGACCGTATCGAGGCCTTCGGCGGCCCGGTCAGCTGAGGGGTGTAGACAATGGCTATCCGTAAGTACAAGCCGACGACGCCGGGCCGGCGTGGCTCGAGCGTTGCCGACTTCGCCGAGATCACCCGGTCGACGCCCGAGAAGTCGCTGCTGGCTCCGCTGCCGAAGAAGGGCGGACGCAACGCCCACGGCCGGATCACCACGCGGCACCACGGTGGCGGCCACAAGCGCCAGTACCGTCTGATCGACTTCAAGCGGGTCGACAAGGACGGCGTGCCGGCGAAGGTCGCCCACATCGAGTACGACCCGAACCGCACCGCGCGTATCGCGCTGCTGCACTACGCCGACGGCGAGAAGCGTTACATCCTCGCGCCGAAGGACCTGAAGCAGGGCGACCGCGTCGAGTCCGGTCCGGGCGCCGACATCAAGCCGGGCAACAACCTGCCGCTGCGCAACATCCCGGTCGGTACCACCATCCACAACGTGGAGCTGCGTCCGGGCGGCGGCGCCAAGCTGGCCCGCTCGGCCGGCGTCGGCATCCAGCTGCTCGGCCGTGAGGGCGCGTACGCGACCCTGCGTATGCCGTCCGGTGAGATCCGGCGCGTGGACGTGCGCTGCCGCGCCAGCATCGGCGAGATCGGCAACGCCGACCAGTCGAACATCAACTGGGGTAAGGCCGGCCGTATGCGGTGGAAGGGCAAGCGCCCGACCGTCCGTGGTGTCGCGATGAACCCGGTCGACCACCCGCACGGTGGTGGTGAGGGTAAGACCTCCGGTGGTCGCCACCCGGTCAACCCGCAGGGTAAGCCCGAGGGCCGCACCCGTCGTAAGGGCCAGCCGAGCGACCGGCTGATCGTCCGCCGCCGCTACGCCACGCGTAAGCGCGGCTGAGGGAGATAAGACATGCCTCGCAGCCTGAAGAAGGGCCCGTTCGTCGACGACCACCTGCTCAAGAAGGTGGAGACGCAGAACGACAAGGGCTCGAAGAACGTCATCAAGACCTGGTCGCGGCGCTCGACGATCATCCCGGAGATGCTGGGTCACACGATCGCCGTGCACGACGGACGCAAGCACGTCCCGGTCTTCGTGACCGAGGCCATGGTCGGGCACAAGCTCGGCGAGTTCGCGCTGACCCGCACGTTCAAGGGTCACGAGAAGGACGACCGGAAGAGCCGCCGGCGCTGACGCCGCGGGCATACGGATAGAGGAACAAGGGGTTACAGCGATGCCAGGAAAGGGCGACGCTCCGGTGCTTCCGGGCGCGCGGGCGGTTGCGCGGCACGTGCGCATCTCGCCGATGAAGGCGCGCCGGGTGGTCAACCTCGTCCGCGGCCTGCCCGCGAAGGAGGCGCTCACGGTGCTGCAGTTCGCGCCGCAGGCTGCGAGCGAGCAGGTGTACAAGGTGCTCGCGAGCGCGATCGCCAACGCGGAGAACAACGAGCGGCTGGACCCCGACGCGCTGCTCGTCAGTGAGGCGTTCGTCGACGAGGGCCCGACCATGAAGCGGTTCCGGCCGCGGGCGCAGGGCCGGGCGTACCGGATCCGCAAGCGCACCTGCCACATCACCGTGGCGGTCGAGGCGGTTGCGGCGGCCACGCCGAAGAAGTCGGCGAAGAAGGCCGCTCCGGCCAAGCCGGCCGCTGAGGAGCAGAGCACGACGGAGGGTGCCGAGTAATGGGTCAGAAGGTTCACCCGACCGGGTTCCGGCTCGGCATCTCGACCGACTGGAAGTCCCGCTGGTTCGCGGACAAGCTCTACAAGGACTACATCGGCGAGGATGTCAAGATCCGCCGGATGATGTCCAAGGGCCTCGAGCGCGCCGGCATCTCCAAGGTCGACATCGAGCGCACCCGGGACCGGGTCCGCGTCGACATCCACACCGCCCGGCCGGGCATCGTCATCGGCCGTAAGGGTGCGGAGGCCGACCGGATCCGCGGCGAGCTGGAGAAGCTCACCGGCAAGCAGGTCCAGCTGAACATCATCGAGGTGAAGAACCCCGAGTCGGACGCGCAGCTGGTCGCCCAGGGCGTCGCCGAGCAGCTGTCCAGCCGGGTCAGCTTCCGCCGGGCCATGCGCAAGGCGATGCAGTCCGCGATGAAGAACCCCGCCTGCAAGGGCATCCGGGTTCAGGTCTCGGGCCGTCTCGGCGGCGCCGAGATGAGCCGGACCGAGTTCTACCGCGAGGGCCGGGTTCCGCTGCACACGCTGCGGGCCAACATCGAGTACGGCTTCTTCGAGGCCCGTACCACCTTCGGCCGGATCGGCGTGAAGGTCTGGATCTACAAGGGCGACGCCGTCCCGGGCCGCGAGGCCCCGGCCGAGGCCGCCCCGTCGCGCGGCCCGCGCCGCGACCGTGGCGACCGGCCGGACCGGCCGCGCCGTGGCCGCTCGGGCTCGTCCGGTACGACCGCCGGTGGCACCGAGGCCGGCCGGGCTGCCGCGACCACCATCGCGCAGCAGGCGGAGACGCCGGCCGGTGAGCCGGTCGACAGCGCTGCGGTCGCCGCGGCAGCTTCGGCTCCGGCGGCTACCCAGCCGGCAGAAACGCAGCAGGAGGGCTGACAGATGCTGATGCCGCGCAAGCCCCCGAAGGGCTTCCGCAAGCCGCACCACCCGGACCGCAGTGGCGCGTCCAAGGGTGGTAACCGGGTGGTGTTCGGCGAGTTCGGGATCCAGGCTCTCGAGCCGGCGTACGTGACCAACCGCCAGATCGAGTCGGCGCGTATCGCGATGACCCGTCACATCAAGCGTGGCGGCAAGGTCTGGATCACGATCTTCCCGGACCAGGCCCTCACCAAGAAGCCGGCCGAGACCCGGATGGGTTCCGGCAAGGGTTCGCCCGAGTGGTGGGTCGCCAACGTGAAGCCGGGGCGGGTTCTCTTCGAGATGTCCTTCCCCAACGAGCAGATCGCGCGAGAGGCGATGCGTCGCGCGATCCACAAGCTCCCGATGAAGTGCCGCATTGTTACGCGCGAAGTGGGTGAATCCTGATGGCAGCGGTCGTCAAGGCCTCCGAGCTGCGTGAGCTCTCCGACGAGGAGCTGGTCACGAAGCTGCGCGAGGCGAAGGCGGAGCTGTTCAACCTCCGCGTGCAGGGCGCAACCGGGCAGCTGGACAACAACCGGCGGCTGCAGGTCATCCGTCGGGAGATCGCCCGGATCTACACGATCATGCGTGAGCGTGAGCTGGGTCTCTCGGCCGCGCCGACTGAGGTGACTGCATCATGAGTGAGAACACCACCGCCCCCGCGCGGGCCCGCCGCAAGGTTCGCGAGGGCCTCGTGGTCAGCGACAAGATGGACAAGACCGTCGTGGTCGAGGTCGAGGACCGGGTCAAGCACGCGCTGTACGGCAAGATCCTGCGCCGTACGCGCAAGCTGAAGGTCCACGACGAGCAGAACGCGGCCGGCATCGGAGACCGGGTCCTGATCATGGAGACCCGGCCGCTGTCCGCCACCAAGCGCTGGCGGATCGTGGAGATCCTCGAGAAGGCCAAGTAGCGAAGGCTCGAGCTCGGCCGGTCTCGGTCGGGCGCAGGTTCCGCCAGGCTCCGGCCGCCCCGAGCGGCCGGAGAACCGGCAGACATAGGAGATAGACGTGATTCAGCAGGAGTCGCGACTGCGCGTCGCCGACAACACGGGTGCCCGGGAGATCCTGTGCATCCGGGTGCTCGGCGGCTCCGGTCGGCGCTACGCGAGCATCGGCGACGTCATCGTGGCCACCGTCAAGGACGCGATCCCCGGTGCCGGTGTGAAGAAGGGCGACGTCGTCAAGGCCGTCGTCGTTCGGACCGCCAAGGAGAAGCGGCGGCCGGACGGGTCGTACATCCGCTTCGACGAGAACGCCGCCGTCATCATCAAGGACGGCGGGGACCCGCGCGGTACCCGCATCTTCGGCCCGGTGGGCCGGGAGCTGCGGGACAAGCGGTTCATGAAGATCATCTCTCTCGCGCCGGAGGTGTTGTGACCGTGAAGGTCAAGAAGGGCGACACGGTCGTCGTCATCGCCGGCAAGGACAAGGGTGCCAAGGGCAAGGTCATCGCGGCCTACCCGCGGCAGGACAAGGTCCTGGTCGAGGGCGTGAACCGGGTCAAGAAGCACACCCGTATCAGCACCACCCAGCGTGGCGCCAAGACCGGTGGCATCGTCACCCAGGAGGCCCCGATCCACGTCTCGAACGTGATGGTCCTGGACTCCGACGGCAAGCCGACCCGCGTCGGCTACCGGATCGACGACAACGGCCAGAAGGTCCGCATCGCGCGTAGCACCGGTAAGGACCTCTGATGACCACGGCTACCGAAACCAAGACCCTGCCGCGCCTCAAGGAGCGGTACCGCAACGAGGTGGTGGCCGACCTGCAGAAGCAGTTCGAGTTCGCCAACCCGATGCAGGTGCCGCGGCTGGTCAAGATCGTCGTCAACATGGGTGTCGGCGAGGCCGCTCGCGACGCCAAGCTGATCGACGGGGCTGTCCGCGACCTGGCCACCATCACCGGCCAGAAGCCGCAGGTCCGGCGGGCCACCAAGTCCATCGCGCAGTTCAAGCTCCGCGAGGGCATGCCGATCGGCGCGAAGGTCACCCTGCGCGGCGACCGGATGTGGGAGTTCCTGGACCGGCTGCTCTCGATCGCGCTGCCGCGTATCCGTGACTTCCGCGGCCTGGACGGGCGCAAGCTCGACGGGCACGGCAACTACACGTTCGGCCTGACCGAGCAGTCGGTGTTCCACGAGATCGACCAGGACAAGATCGATCGCCAGCGGGGCATGGACATCACGGTGGTCACGACCGCCACGACCGACGACGAGGGCCGGGCGCTGCTCAAGCTCCTGGGCTTCCCGTTCAAGGAGAACTGAGATGGCCAAGAAGGCGCTGATCATCAAGGCGGCCGCGAAGCCGAAGTTCTCGGTTCGCGCGTACACCCGCTGCCAGCGGTGCGGGCGTCCGAAGGCGGTCTACCGCAAGTTCGGTCTCTGCCGGGTGTGCATCCGGGAGATGGCCCACCGCGGTGAGCTGCCCGGCGTGTCCAAGGCTTCCTGGTAATAGCCCGGCGCGCTCCGGCGCGTCAGCTGAACTGTCTCTTCGCCGTAGGCCCCGGGCCTGGCCCGGGGAACCCCGGCGAGAAAGGTTGACGAGTTTTCATGACGATGACCGACCCGATCGCAGACATGCTCACGCGTCTGCGTAACGCCAACCAGGCGTACCACGACCGGGTGACGATGCCCTACTCGAAGATCAAGGCGAACATCGCCGAGGTCCTCAAGGCCGAGGGCTACATCGCCACCTGGGCGGTCGAGGAGCCCGAAGAGGGCGCCGTCGGCAAGCGACTGGTCGTCGAGCTGAAGTACGGCCAGAACCGCGAGCGGAGCCTGGCCGGCATCAAGCGCGTGTCCAAGCCCGGTCTCCGGGTGTACGCCAAGTCGGACGGGCTCCCCCGGGTGCTCGGCGGGCTGGGCGTGGCGATCATTTCGACGTCCCAGGGGCTGCTCACCGACCGGCAGGCCCGCAAGCGGAGCGTTGGCGGGGAAGTCCTCGCCTTCGTCTGGTAACGGGAGACAGGTAGAAATGTCGCGTATTGGACGTAAGTCGATCCCGGTACCTTCCGGCGTCGACATCACGATCGACGGCCAGACCGTCAAGGTCAAGGGCCCCAAGGGCGAGCTGAGCCACGTGCTGGCCGAGCCGATCACGGCGGAGCGGGGCGAGGGCGGCGAGCTGCACGTCAACCGGCCCAACGACGAGCGCAAGGCCAAGGAGCTGCACGGCCTGAGCCGTACGCTCGTGGCCAACATGATCGTCGGCGTGACCGAGGGCTACCGCAAGAGCCTGGAGATCGCCGGCACCGGTTACCGCGTGACCGCCAAGGGCAAGGACCTGGAGTTCGCGCTCGGGTTCTCGCACCCGGTCCTGGTGCAGGCGCCGGAGGGCATCACCTTCACGGTCGAGAAGCCGACGCTGTTCCACGTGGCCGGCATCGACAAGCAGCAGGTCGGTGAGATCGCCGCCAACATCCGGAAGATCCGCCCGCCGGAGCCCTACAAGGGCAAGGGCGTGAAGTACCAGGGCGAGGTCATCCGCCGCAAGGCTGGAAAGGCAGGTAAGAAGTGAGCGCCACGCTGCTCAAGCGCCGCCGCGGCGTCGCCGCCAAGCGTGCCGTCGGGCGTGCGCGTCGGCACTTCCGGGTCCGCAAGAACATCAGCGGCACCGCCGAGCGTCCCCGCCTGGTCGTCACCCGCTCCCTGCGGCACGTGGTGGCCCAGATCGTCGACGACACCAAGGGTCACACCCTGGCGTCGGCCTCGACCATGGACGCCTCGCTGCGCGGCGCCGAGGGCGACAAGCGCGCCCTGGCCGGCAAGGTCGGCGCCCTGCTCGCCGAGCGTGCCAAGGCCGCCGGCGTCTCGAAGGTCGTCTTCGACCGCGGTGGCAACCGGTACGCGGGGCGTGTCGCCGCGCTTGCCGACGCCGCCCGCGAAGCCGGGCTCGAGTTCTAGAAACCCCGTCACGAGAGAGAAGGAAGGCTGCTGATGCCAGGTCAACAGCGCCGTGGCGGCGGGTCCGGTGGCAACGAGGGTGGTCGCCGCGACAACCGCCGTGAGGGCGGCCGCGGAAACGCGCCCGTCGAGAAGACCCCGCACCTCGAGCGGGTCGTCGCGATCAACCGCGTCGCCAAGGTCGTGAAGGGTGGTCGTCGCTTCAGCTTCACCGCCCTGGTGATCGTGGGCGACGGCGACGGCACCGTCGGTGTGGGCTACGGAAAGGCCAAGGAGGTGCCCGCGGCGATCGCCAAGGGTGTCGAGGAGGCCAAGAAGCACTTCTTCAAGGTGCCGCGCATCGGTGCCTCGATCCCGCACCCGGTGCAGGGCGAGGACGCGGCCGGTGTGGTGCTGCTCAAGCCGGCCTCCGCCGGTACGGGTGTCATCGCCGGTGGTCCGGTGCGTGCCGTGCTGGAGTGCGCGGGCATCCACGACGTGCTCTCCAAGAGCCTCGGCTCGTCCAACCCGATCAACATCGTGCACGCCACGGTGGCGGCCCTGAAGGGGCTCGAGTCCCCGGAGCAGGTCGCGGCCCGTCGTGGTCTGCCGGTCGAGGACGTCGCGCCGGCCGCCATGCTGGCGTCGCGGGCGGGGGTGGCTTCCTGATGGCACGCCTGAAGGTCACCCAGCTCCGGTCCGAGATCGGGACCAAGAAGAACCAGCGTGACTCGCTGCGTTCGCTCGGTCTCAAGCGGATCAACGACGTGGTGGTCAAGGAGGACCGGCCGGAGATTCGCGGCATGATCTTCACGGTCAGCCACCTCGTGAAGGTCGAGGAGGTCGAGTAATGACGATCAAGGTGCACCACCTGCGTCCGGCGCCGGGTGCCAAGACCGACAAGACCCGGGTGGGTCGCGGTGAGGGCTCGAAGGGCAAGACCGCCGGTCGCGGTACCAAGGGTTCGAAGGCCCGGAAGAACATCTCGCCGGCGTTCGAGGGTGGGCAGATGCCCATCCACATGCGCCTGCCGAAGATGAAGGGCTTCAAGAACAAGTTCAAGGTCGTGTTCCAGGTGGTCAACCTGGACCGGCTGGCCGAGCTGTTCCCGAACGGCGGCCAGATCGGCCCGGTCGAGCTGGTCGAGGCCGGCGCGGTCCGCAAGGGTCACCCGGTCAAGGTGCTCGGCACCGGCGACCTCGGTGGCGTGTCTCTCCAGGTCTCGGCGCACGCGTTCAGCGCGTCGGCCAAGGAGAAGATCACCGCCGCCGGTGGCTCGGTCACGGAGCTGTAAGGCGATGTTCATGGCGCCCGCTCAGTTGTTCGCAACTGGGCGGGCGCCATGGTCTACCGGCCACGTGTGCGCCGGGTAACATCGGATTCGGTTTATGTAGCCGGGCACATCTGCCCGGACGGGGACCGGGCTGTTAGAGTCCGTTCCCAGCCATGGATTCCGGGCACTCCGTCCGGCACCACCCCGCCCCGCCAGGGATTCGTCACCGGCGGCCCGCGTCGCGCAGGAGGAAGAAGTTGCTGTCCGCCTTTCTCAGTGCGTTCCGTACGCCTGACCTGCGCAAGAAGCTGCTGTTCACAGTAGGCATCATCGCGGTCTACCGGCTGGGCGCCACGCTGCCCAGCCCGGGCGTCTCGTACGGCAACGTGCAGAAGTGCCTCGACACGATCCAGGGTGGCAGCACGGGTGTGCTCAACCTGCTGGATCTCTTCTCCGGTGGGGCGCTGCTCCAGCTCTCGGTCTTCGCGCTGGGCATCATGCCCTACATCACCGCGTCGATCATCCTTCAGCTGCTGACGGTGGTGATCCCGCGCCTGGAGCAGCTCCGCAAGGAGGGCCAGGCCGGGCAGGCCAAGATCACGCAGTACACCCGCTACCTGACGCTGGGCCTGGGCGTTCTGCAGGCCTCGGCGTTCGTGGCGCTGGCCCGCTCCGGGCAGCTGTTCAACAACCAGTGCGACCAGTTCCCGATCGTGCCCGAGGGCACCGGCATCCCGAACTGGCTGACCCTGGGCATCCTGGTCATGACCATGACCGCCGGCACCGGCGTGGTGATGTGGCTCGGTGAGCTGATCACCGACCGGGGCGTCGGCAACGGCATGTCGGTGCTGATCTTCACCTCGATCGCGGCCCGCCTTCCCAGCGAGGGCTGGAAGATCAAGACCACCAAGGGCTGGGGGATGTTCCTCCTCGTCATCGCCCTGGTGCTGGTGGTCATCACCGCGGTCACGTTCATCGAGCAGGCGCAGCGCCGCATCCCGGTGCAGTACGCCAAGCGCATGATCGGCCGGCGGATGTACGGCGGCACGTCGACCTACATCCCGCTGAAGGTGAACCAGGCGGGCGTCATCCCGGTCATCTTCGCCTCGTCGCTGCTCTACCTGCCGCAGCTCGCGCTCCAGTTCTTCGATCAGAACGACCCGGGCAAGGCCCAGGCGTGGATCCAGAACCACATCGTGAAGGCGAGCGCGCCGGAGCACATCGCGATCTACTTCCTGCTGATCATCTTCTTCACGTACTTCTACGTGTCGATCACGTTCAACCCGACCGAGGTCGCGGACAACATGAAGAAGTACGGCGGCTTCGTGCCGGGCATCCGCCCCGGCAAGCCGACCGCCGAGTACCTCGACTTCATCCTCAGCCGGATCACCCTGCCGGGCGCGCTCTACCTGGGCATCGTCGCGATCCTGCCGAACTTCTTCTTCATCTGGCTCGACAACCAGCAGTTCCAGAACTTTCCGTTCGGCGGCACCGCTGTGCTCATCATGGTCGGCGTCGGTCTGGAGACCGTGAAGCAGATCGAGAGCCAACTCATGCAGCGGAACTACGAAGGGTTCCTGCGGTAGATGCGACTCGTTCTGGTTGGCCCGCCGGGCGCGGGCAAGGGCACACAGGCGGAGTTCGTCGCCGCGCACCTCTCGGTGCCGAAGATCTCGACCGGTGACATCTTCCGGGCGAACGTCTCCCAGGGGACGCCGCTGGGCGTCGAGGCCAAGCGGTACATGGACGCCGGCAAGCTGGTCCCGGACGAGGTCACCATCAACATGGTGCGGGACCGGCTCGCCGAGCCGGACGCGAGCGAGGGCTTCCTGCTCGACGGCTTCCCGCGGACCACTCCGCAGGCCGCCGCGCTGGACAAGCTCCTCGCCGACCTCGGCACCGCGCTGGACCTGGTGCTGGAGCTGGTCGTCGACGACGACGAGGTGATCCGGCGGCTGTCCGGCCGGCGCACCTGCCGCGGCTGCGGCAAGATCTGGCACGTCGAGTTCGACTCGCCGAGCCGGGAGGGCGTCTGCGACCGCTGCGGCGCCGAGCTGTTCCAGCGTGACGACGACAAGCCGGAGACCATCGCCGCCCGGCTGCGGGAGTACGCCGAGAAGACCGCGCCGCTCGTGGACTACTACGGCGCCCAGGGCAAGCTCGTCGGCATCGACGCGACCGGCCCGGTGGAGGACGTCACCGTCCGCGCCATCGACGCGCTGCGCTCGTACGGCGGCTGAGGTCCCTCCGCCACCCGGCGGATAGAGTGCGAACAGCGGGGTACGTGCGACGTGCCCCGCTGCTCCGCGTACGCGCGAAGAAAGGTAAACACCACCATGCGTCGTCCCCAGCTGGACATCCAGCTGAAGACCCCCGAGCAGATCGAGCTGATGCGGGCCGCCGGTCTGGTCGTCGCCCGTGCCCTGCGCCGGATGCGGGAGGCGGTGGCGCCGGGCGTGTCGACGGCCGACCTGGACGCGATCGCCGAGTCGACCATCCGCGAGGCGGGCGCCGTGCCGTCGTTCAAGGGCTACCACGGCTTCCCGGCGTCGATCTGCTCGTCGGTCAACCAGCAGGTGGTGCACGCCATCCCGTCACCCGAGCAGGTGCTGCGCGAGGGTGACCTGATCTCGATCGACTGCGGCGCGGTGCTGGACGGTTGGCACGGCGACGCGGCGGTCACGGTGCCGGTCGGCGAGGTCGACCCGGCCCTGCTGAAGATGACGGCGGTGGCCGAGGACGCCATGTGGGCCGGGATCGCCGCCGCGGCGCGCGGGGCGGCCTCCGGCAAGGGCCGGCTCACCGACATCTCCCACGCGGTCGAGAACGCGGTCCGCCGGGGCGGCCGGTACGGCATCGTCGACGGCTACGGCGGCCACGGGATCGGCACGGAGATGCACCAGGACCCGCACGTGCTCAACCACGGGCGTCCCGGTAAGGGGCCGCGCCTGGTGCCGGGTCTGGCGCTCGCGATCGAGCCGATGATCACGATGGGCTCGCCGCGTACTGTCGAGCTGGCCGACGGCTGGACCGTGGTGACCCGGGACGGGTCGATGGCGGTGCACGTCGAGCACTCGATGGCGCTGCTTGACGACGGCGTGTGGGTGCTGACCGCCGAGGACGGCGGGCGGGCCCGCCTGGGCGACCTGGTGACCGCGCGGCAGACGTCTGTCGACTCCCCGGCCTGATCGAAGGCCCCGGCCGCGCCGGATGACCGGCGCACGCCGTGCCGCGCTGGCGATCGGGTGACATGCTTGCTCCCATGGAGGAGCGCAACCGCATGCGGGCGGCCGACGCGGACCGGGAGACCACCGCCGAGCGACTCCGGGCGGCGTTGAACGAGGGCCGGCTCGACCTGCACGAGTACGACGACCGGCTGCGCCGGGCGTACGGGTCGAAGACCTACGGCGAGCTGGACGAGCTGCTGACCGACCTGCCCGGCGCCGGACCGGCCGGTCGTCCCCTGCCGGCGCCCCGTGCGGCCGGCGAGAGCGGGGTGGCCGTACCGGGTTCGGCGGCCGTGAGCGGGGCGCGCGGCGCCTGGCTGCTGGGGGTCTGGGGCCCCTGGCTGAAGGTGGCCCTGATCCTCAGCGCGATCTGGTTCGTCTCCCAGCTCGGTGAGGGTGAGTTCGAGTTCGACGACTACTGGCCGATGTGGGTGCTCGGCCCGTGGGGCGCCGTGGTGCTCTACCAGACGATCCAAGGGCTGGCCCACGGGGCGCCGGAGAAGGACGCCGAGCGCCGGCGGCGCAAGCAGGTCGAGCGGGAGGCCCGTCGGCGGGCGAAGCGGGAGCTGCCGGAGACGTGACCTGCGTCATATCCGAGCCCTCCGGGTGACTGTCACGCCGGTCGGTTTGGCGAGCGCGTGCGGGTCGGCGTACACTTTTAGATCGGCGCACAGCGTCCACTCCGCCATGCCCACCCTGCGCTTCGGTGGGAGTCGGAGCCGCGGCTGGCGCGGGTTTCCTGATCTTGGTCAGTTCACCCGTGTAAGACGTTGTGGGCCGTCCGGAGCAACCGACGTCAGGACAGCGGAGGACATGCCGAAAAAAGACGGAGCAATCGAGATCGAGGGTCGGGTCATCGAGCCCCTGCCGAACGCCATGTTCCGGGTGGAGCTCGCGAACGGCCACAAGGTGCTCGCTCACATCAGCGGCAAGATGCGGCAGCACTACATCCGCATCCTGCCGGAGGACCGGGTCGTCGTCGAGCTCTCGCCGTACGACCTGACCCGCGGGCGCATCGTCTACCGCTACAAGTAAGCCTGACGGCGGCCGGGAGACCCGTGTCCGTCTTCGACGTCCGGATCGCGCACCGCCGCGGCTCCGGGCCAGATGGGAAGTAAGGCAACCGTGAAGGTCAAGCCGAGCGTCAAGAGGATCTGCAACAAGTGCCGGGTGATCCGCCGGCACGGCCGGGTCATGGTCATCTGCACCGACCCGCGCCACAAGCAGCGCCAGGGCTGACGCCCCACACATCACCAGCTCGTCCCAGCCGCGGTCGGGTGCGCAGCGCGTACCCCCTCGTGGTTGACCCCCGGTCGGAGGCCGGGGCCCGCTCGGGCAGCGACCGATCCCGGTCGCCGGCGTTCTTGACGCCGGAAGGACAGGGACGGCCGGTAGCGGGATGGGACGGGTCCACACCTCCGCCACAACATCACGAGGAGTACGCCCGCACATGGCACGTCTAGTCGGCGTGGATCTCCCCCGCGAGAAGCGGATGGAGATCGCGCTCACCTACATCTTCGGGGTCGGTCGTACCCGCGCCCTGGAGACGCTCGCCGCGACCGGCATCTCGCCGGACAAGCGCGTTCGGGACCTCACGGACGAGGAGCTCGTCGAGCTCCGGAACCACATCGAGGGCAACTACAAGGTTGAAGGCGACCTGCGCCGCGAGGTCGCCGCTGACATCCGCCGCAAGGTCGAGATCGGCTGCTACGCCGGTATCCGGCACCGCCGCGGTCTGCCCGTGCGTGGTCAGCGCACCAAGACCAACGCGCGGACCCGGAAGGGCCCGAAGCGGACCGTGGCCGGCAAGAAGAAGCCCGGCAAGAAGTAACTAGGAGCGCACAGACTTATGCCACCGAAGGCTCGTGCCGGAGCCGCCGTCAAGAAGGTCCGGCGCAAGGAACGCAAGAACGTCGCCCACGGGCAGGCGCACATCAAGAGCACCTTCAACAACACCATCGTGTCCATCACGGACCCGACCGGTGCGGTCATCTCCTGGGCCTCCTCCGGCCAGGTTGGCTTCAAGGGCTCCCGCAAGTCGACCCCGTTCGCCGCGCAGCTCGCCGCCGAGGCCGCCGCGCGCCGCGCGATGGAGCACGGCATGCGCAAGGTCGACGTGTTCGTCAAGGGCCCCGGCTCCGGCCGGGAGACCGCCATCCGTTCGCTGCAGGCAGTGGGCCTCGAGGTCGGGCAGATCTCCGACGTCACGCCGCAGCCGCACAACGGGTGCCGTCCGCCGAAGCGTCGCCGGGTCTGAGAGGTTAGAGAGAGATGGCTCGTTACACCGGTGCTGACTGCCGCCGTTGCCGGCGGGAGAAGATGAAGCTGTTCCTCAAGGGCAGCAAGTGCGATGGTCCGAAGTGCCCGTTCGAGTCCCGGCCGTTCCCGCCCGGGCAGCACGGCCGCGGCCGCACGAAGGAGACGGAGTACCTGCTCCAGCTCCGTGAGAAGCAGAAGGCCCGTCGTGTCTACGGCGTGCTGGAGAAGCAGTTCCGCGGCTACTACGAAGAGGCCGTGAGCAAGGAGGCCAAGACCGGCGAGGTCCTGCTGCAGATCCTCGAGTCGCGGCTGGACAACGTGGTCTACCGGGCCGGCTACGCCAGCTCCCGGGACATGGCCCGTCAGCTGGTCAAGCACGGCCACTTCACGGTGAACGGCAAGAAGGTCGACATCCCGTCGTACCGCGTCAAGGAGCACGACATCGTCGAGGTTCGGGGCAAGAGCAAGGAGCTCACCCCGTTCCTGGTGGCGCAGGCTCAGGCCGGTTCGCGGTCGGTTCCGGCGTGGCTGGAGGCCATCCCGAGCCAGATGAAGATCCTCGTGCACTCGCTCCCGGCCCGCCAGGTGATCGACACCCAGGTCCAGGAGCAGCTGATCGTCGAGCTCTACTCCAAGTAAGGGCTCGTTGCGGTGGCCCGTCCTCCGGGGCGGGCCACCGGAACAGTTGTGTCGTGGGCGTCAAATAGCGGGCGCCCCGGAAGAGAAGAGAAAAGATGCTCATCAGCCAGCGACCGTCTCTCTCCGAAGAGTCGATCAACGAGACCCGTTCCCGGTTCACCATCGAGCCGCTGGAGCCCGGCTTCGGCTACACGCTGGGCAACTCGCTGCGGCGTACGCTGCTGTCCTCCATCCCGGGTGCGGCGGTCACCTCGATCAAGATCGACGGTGTGCTGCACGAGTTCACCACGATCCCCGGGGTCAAGGAGGACGTGGTCGAGCTCGTCATGAACATCAAGGAGCTGTGCGTCAGCTCCGAGCACGACGAGCCGGTCAGCATGTACCTGCGCAAGCAGGGCCCGGGCGACGTGACCGCCGGTGACATCCAGCCCCCGGCCGGTGTCTCGGTGCACAACCCGGACCTGAAGCTCGCCACCCTCAACGGCAAGGGCCGGCTCGACATGGAGCTGACCGTCGAGCGGGGTCGCGGCTACGTCACGGCGGCGCAGAACAAGCAGGCGGGCGCCGAGATCGGCCGGATCCCGGTCGACTCGATCTACTCGCCGGTGCTCAAGGTGACGTACCGGGTCGAGGCGACCCGTGTCGAGCAGCGGACCGACTTCGACCGGCTGATCATCGACGTCGAGACCAAGCCGTCGATGGGCCCGCGTACCGCGCTGGCCTCGGCCGGCTCGACGCTGGTGGAGCTGTTCGGGCTGGCCCGTGAGCTGGACGAGACCGCCGAGGGCATCGACATCGGGCCGTCCCCGCAGGACGCCCAGCTGGCGGCGGACCTGGCCCTGCCGATCGAGGAGCTGGACCTCACCGTCCGCTCCTACAACTGCCTCAAGCGCGAGGGCATCAACTCCGTTGGTGAGCTCATCGGGCGTACCGAGGCCGACCTCCTCGACATCCGCAACTTCGGTCAGAAGTCGATCGACGAGGTCAAGATGAAGCTCGCCGGGATGGGCCTGGGGCTGAAGGACTCGGCTCCGAACTTCGACCCGGCGCACGTCGTGGACGCCTTCGGCGAGGCGGACTACGACACCGACGACTACCGCGAGACCGAGCAGCTCTAGTCCGCGCTGCCGCCACACCTGAGGAGCACCAAGCATGCCCACGCCCACCAAGGGCCCCCGCCTCGGCGGCAGCCCCGCGCACGAGCGGCTGATGCTGGCCAACCTGGCCACCGCGCTGTTCCAGCACGGCAAGATCCAGACCACCGAGACGAAGGCCCGGCGGCTGCGTCCGCTGGCCGAGCAGCTCATCACCAAGGCCAAGCGCGGCGACCTCGCCTCGCGCCGCCGGGTGCTGGGCGTCGTCAAGGACAAGGACGTGGTCTACGCCCTGTTCGACCAGATCGCGCCCCGGTACGCCAACCGCAACGGTGGCTACACCCGGATCGTGAAGACCGGTCCGCGCAAGGGTGACGCCGCTCCGATGGCGATCATCGAGCTGGTGGAGGAGCTTCAGGTCGCCGAGCCGAAGGCGAACAAGAAGACCGCCGCCCGCAAGGCCGCCCAGCAGGACAAGGTCGAGGCCCTGGCCCCGGCCGAGGAGACCCCGCGCTCCAGCGCCGGTGACCAGGACGCCGAGGCGCCGGTCTCCGCGTCGGGTGACACCGCCGCCGCCCGTGAGGACAGCGACGAGGCCACCGAGAACGACAAGGCCTGAGATCAGGCTCGACCGGGCCCGGCATCCCCTCGGGGGTGCCGGGCCCGTCGCCGTCGACAGGAGGTACGAGGTGGACGAGCGGACCCGGCTGCGGCTGGACGTCTCGTACGACGGCACCGACTTCTCCGGCTGGGCGCCCCAGCCGACCCGGCGCACAGTGGCCGGCGTGCTCATGCAGACGCTGGACCTGGTGCTCGGCGCGGGCACGGCGACCGGCCTGACAGTGGCCGGGCGTACCGACGCCGGGGTGCACGCCATCGGACAGGTCTGCCACCTCGACCTGCCGACTGCGGTGTGGCGGGAGCACGAGGGGCGGCTGCTGCGTCGGCTGGCCCGGCTCCTGCCGCCGGATGCGCGGGTACGCGCGATGACCGAGGTGCCCGCCGACTTCGACGCCCGGTTCTCGGCGACGTTCCGGCGCTACGAGTACCGGGTCACCGACGCCCCGTGGGGTGCCGAGCCGCTGCGTCGCCGGGACACCCTGGCCTGGCCGAAGCCGCTGGACCTGGCGGCGCTCAACGCCTCCGCCGCCGGGCTGGTGGGTGAGCACGACTTCGCCGCGTACTGCCGGCGCAAGGAGAACGCGACCACGTTGCGTGAGGTGACCCGGCTGGACTGGCGGCGCGACCCGGACGGGATCCTGGTCGCCACCGTGCAGGCCGACGCGTTCTGCCAGAACATGGTGCGCAGCCTGGTCGGGGCGATGCTGGTCGCGGGCGACGGGCGGCGGCCGGTCCAGTGGCCGGCCGGCCTGCTGACCCGGCGTGAGCGCTCCAGCGAGGTGACAGTGGCGCCCGCGCACGGTCTCGCCCTGGTCGAGGTGGGCTACCCGGCGGACCCGGCCGAGTACGCCCGCCGCGCCGAGGAGACCCGCCGGTTGCGGGTTCCGGTGGCCGAGGGCTGAGCCCGGCTCAGTCCGTGCCCCGCTGACCGGCGCTGTCCTCGGCCGAGTCCGCGTCGGGCTGCCCGGCTGTTCCGGCGGCCGCACGAAGGTCCAGTACGGCCCGGTTGAGGTGCAGCTCGACCAGGTCGTACATGATCTCGCGGGCGGTCGCGTCGTCGCTCGGGATGCGTTCCCCGTCGGCGCGGGTGACCAGGCAGAAAGCGACGTAGTGTCCGCGTACCTGCCAGGCGACCCGGGCGGCGGCCTTCTCCACCGACTCGGTGCCGTCGCCCGCCGCCATGCCACGGAACCGTCCCTGGCGCCCGTCGAGCAGCGGCCGGATGCGGTCGCGTACCCGCTGGGCGGTGGCCACGTCGGTGAGGTTGAACAGACCGGCGGTGACCAGGTGGTCGCCGTCGGGGGAGCGGAGCGTGCCCCGCACGACCTGGTTGCAGCCGAGCCGGGTCAGCAGGTCGGCGATCTCGCCGGTGGCCGCGACCTGGCACTTCGTGCTGGCCTGGGTCTTGAGCACCCGGTAGGCCGGCTTCCCGTCGGTGATCACCAGGTCCTTGGCCGGGAAGACCTCCTTGACGGTGAGCGCCGCCTGGTCGGTGTCCCGGGAGTCGAGGTCGGTGCCGCCGGACGGGGTGCTCGACTCAGTCGGCTGCGGGGTCGGCTGGCCGGCCGGCGGTGTGGCGGTGCGTTCGTCGAGCAGGGCCGCGACGGCCAGGCCGGTGAGCGAGAGCAGGAGCAGCACGGCGGCGCCGCCGACGAGCGTCTGCCAGAACCGGCCGCCGCCGCGGCGCTCGGCGCGCCGGGTCCGGGGCAGCTCGGAGACGTCGGCGGCGCGGGCGGTCGGGCTGGCCGGGATCGGCACTGTCGGCCGGTTCGCCGCCGCCGGTACCGGTGCCGGTACGGGTGGCGCGGGCTGCGGCACCGGGGAGGGCTCCCGTGGTGGCGCGGGCCGTCCCGGTGTCGGCGCCGGGGCCGGGGGCGCCGGAACCGGGGCGCGGGCGTCGTCCACCGCCTGCTCGTCGGGTCCGGCCGGTGGCAGCGCCTGTTGCTCGGCCGCACCGGGCGGCGGCAGCGCGGGTTGCGCGGTGGGGCGCGGAGGCCGGGGCAGCGACGGCGTGGGGAAGCGGGAGCGTGACGGTCCCGCGGGCGGGGGCGTCGCGGCTGCGGGCCCGTTCGGGGCCGACCCGGGCTTCGGGTACTCCAGGAAGGCGTCCTCATCGGACTCGTACCGGTACACCATGTGGCATAGAGTAGGGGTGATTGTCCCTTTCAGGGGTAATATCGCGAAATTCTGGCGGAGTGGCGTGCGACCCCGCCCGTGACACCGTCGCCGGAACAGCTCCGGCCCGGTGCGAGAATGCGGGCGTGACCGGCGACCACTACTTCACCGCTGAGCCCTCGACCCCGGCCCGCCCTCGCGAGGTCGAGTTCACAGTCGCCGGGCGCGACTACACGCTCGCCTCGGCCGGCGGCGTCTTCTCCGCCGACCGGCTCGACCCGGGCACCGCAGTGCTGCTGCGCAAGGCCGAACTGCCGGCCGCCGGCGTCACCGGCGCGCTGCTCGACATCGGTTGCGGCTTCGGCCCGATCACCTGCGTGCTGGCCACCATTGCGCCGAAGGCCACCGTCTGGGCGGTGGACGTCAACGAGCGCGCCCGCGCCCTCACCACCGCCAACGCGGCCCGGATCCGCGCTGCCGACCGGGTACGCGCCGTCGCGCCCGACGAGCTGCCGGACGACGTCACCTTCGCCCAGATCTGGTCCAACCCGCCGATCCACATCGGCAAGGCGGAGCTGCACGCCCTGCTGCTGCGCTGGCTGCCCCGGCTCGCGCCGGACGGCGTGGCCTGGCTCGTCGTGGCCCGGCACCTCGGCGGCGACTCGCTGCACCGCTGGCTGGTCGAGCAGGGCTGGTCGGTCGAGCGGCACGCCAGCCAGAAGGGCTACCGGGTGCTGCGGGTCACCCGGTAATCCGGTGTCGTCCACCGCCCCGGCTCGGGCAGGATGCCCGCGTGGGATACGTGGACGTGGCAGGAGTCGGGCACATCCTCCCGGACGGCCGTGAGCTGTTCGGCGACGTGTCGTTCCGGGTCGGTGAGGGCGCCAAGGTGGCGCTCGTCGGCCCGAACGGCGCCGGCAAGACCACGCTGCTGCGGATGGTCGCCGGTGACCTGCCGGTGAAGACCGGTGCGGTCGCCCGCTCCGGTGGGCTGGGCGTGATGCGGCAGTTCATCGGCATGATCGGCGACGAGTCCACGCTCGCCGACCTGGCCCTGTCGCTGGCACCGCCGGCGCTGCGCGACGCCGGGCGGCGGCTCACCGAGACCGAGGCGGCCATGCGGGCGGCCGAGGTCCGCGGCAAGTACAGCTCCACCGCCGCCAAGGCCCAGCTCGCGTACGCCGAAGCGCTCGCCGCCTGGGGCGAGACCGGCGGGTACGACGCCGAGGTGCTCTTCGACACGGTCGCCACGATCGTGCTGGACCTGCCCTGGGACAGCGCCCGCGACCGGCCGGTGCGGACGCTGTCGGGCGGCCAGCAGAAGCGCTTCGCGCTGGAGTTGCTGCTGCGCGGCCCGGACGAGGTGCTGCTGCTCGACGAACCGGACAACTTCCTCGACGTACCCGGCAAGCGCTGGCTGGAGGCGCGGCTGCGCGAGTCGGGCAAGTCGGTGCTCTACGTCTCGCACGACCGGGAGCTGCTGGCGCAGACCGCCGACCGGGTCGTCGCGGTGGAGGGCGGCAGCGCCTGGGTGCACCCGGGCGGCTTCGCGAGCTGGCACGACGCCCGGGTGGCCCGGCACGCCCGCCTCGACGAGCTGCGCAAACGCTGGGACGAGGAGCACCAGAAGCTGCGCGAGCTGATGCTGATGTACAAGCAGAAGGCCGCGTACAACGACGGGATGGCCTCCCGCTACCAGGCCGCGCAGACCCGGTTGCGCAAGTTCGAGGAGGCCGGGCCGCCGCCCGTACCCCCGAAGGACCAGGACATCCGGATGCGCCTGACCGGCGGGCGGACCGGCAAGCGCGCGGTGATCGCCGAGCAGTTGGAGCTGGACGGCCTGACGTACCCGTTCGACCTGGAACTCTGGTACGGCGATCGGGTCGCGGTGCTCGGCGCGAACGGCACCGGCAAGTCGCACTTCCTGCGGCTGCTGGCCCGGGGCGGCACCGACCCGGAGCCGGGTAACACCCCCGTCGACGGCGCCGGCGCGCTCGCGCCCGTCGCGCACGGCGGCGTGGTCCGGCTTGGCGCCCGGGTCCGGCCGGGGCACTTCTCGCAGACCCACGACCGGCCGGAACTGATGGCCAAGACGCTCGTCGAGGTGCTGTGGCGCGGCGACGACCACCGGGCCGGCATGGACCGGCACGCGGCCATGGCGGCGCTGTCCCGGTACGAGCTGGCAGGCCAGGGCGACCAGCGGTTCGGCACGCTCTCCGGCGGGCAGCAGGCCCGGTTCCTGGTGCTGCTGCTGGAGCTGTCGGGAGCGACGCTGCTGCTGCTCGACGAGCCCACCGACAACCTCGACCTGGCCTCGGCCGAGGCGCTGGAGGCCGGGCTGACCGCGTTCGAGGGGACAGTGGTCGCGGTCACCCACGACCGGTGGTTCACCCGCACCTTCGACCGGTTCGTGCTGTTCCGCGGCGACGGCGACGTGGTGGAGACGCCGGAGCCGGTCTGGGACGTGGGCTGA
Source organism: Micromonospora tulbaghiae (assembly GCF_900091605.1). GTDB lineage: Bacteria > Actinomycetota > Actinomycetes > Mycobacteriales > Micromonosporaceae > Micromonospora > Micromonospora tulbaghiae. The sequence goes on along the minus strand of NZ_FMCQ01000009.1, from coordinate 153,488 downwards.
GCCGCTCCCCGGGTGGCCCCCGGGGAGCGGGCATAGGGTGGATCTCGTGAGTGAGATGACCTATCGCCGGCTGGGCGACTCCGGGCTCGTGGTGTCAGTGGTCGGTATCGGCTGCAACAACTTCGGCCGCAAACTCGACCTCGACGGCACCCGTGCGGTGGTGGACGCCGCGCTCGACGCCGGGATCAACTTCTTCGACACCGCCGACATCTACGGTGAGCCGCAGGGCGCCTCCGAGGAACTGCTCGGCCAGGCGCTCAAGGGCCGCCGCGACGACGTGGTGGTGGCCACCAAGTTCGGCATGGACATGAACGGCGCGAACGGGCCGGACCACGGCGCCCGGGGCGCCCGCCGCTACATCGCCCGCGCCGTCGAGGCGTCGCTGCGCCGGCTCGGCACCGACCACATCGACCTGTACCAGATTCACGAGCCCGACCCGGGCACCCCGATCGACGAGACGCTCGCCGCGCTGGACGACCTGGTGACCGCCGGCAAGGTGCGCTACCTGGGCAACTCCAACTTCGCCGGGTGGCAGATCGCCGACGCCGACTGGACCGCGTCGTCGCAGGGGCGTACCCGGTTCATCTCCGCGCAGAACCACTACTCGCTGGTGGAGCGCGGGGTGGAGGACGAGGTGATCCCGGCCTGCGAGCGGTTCGGCCTGGGCATGCTGCCGTTCTTCCCGCTCGCCAACGGGCTGCTCACCGGCAAGTACAAGCGGGGCGAGGCACCCCCGGCGGGCAGCCGCCTGGCCGGAGGCGGCCGGTACGCCGAGCGGCTGGCCGCCGCCCGCTGGGACGTCATCGAGGCGATCGAGGCGTACGCGGCCGAGCGCGGGATCAGCATGCTCCAGGTCGCCATCGGTGGACTGGCGGCCCGTCCCGCGGTCACCTCGGTGATCGCCGGCGCGACCACTCCCGAGCAGGTGAAGGCCAACGCCGAAGCCGGCACCTGGCAGCCCAGCGACGAGGACCTGGACGCCCTGGACGCCATCCTCTGACCGCCCCTGCCGGTACCGACACGCCCGCCCGCACGTTCGGCCCGCTCGCGCGTCGGGCGTGCGCTCGCGCGTCGGGCGTGGCGCTCGTCCGGGCTTGCCCGCGCGTCAGGCACCCATAACGTTCCACCCAGAGGCAGCGCTCACGACGAGTGGAACGTCATGGGTGTCAAGAGGGCCTTGAGACACCCATGGCGTTCCACCAGCGGCTGATTCTGACGATGAGTGGAACGCCATGGGTGTCTGCGAGCGGGCCCGACGCCCGTGGTGTTCGGGCAACCCGGCAACCCGGCGGGCGGGCACGGATCAGTGGCCTGCTGCGGTGGCACGACGTTCTGCCAGGGCCTGGCGCACCAGGGCGACAGTCGCGTCGGGACGGCGTAGCACGTCGTCGGCGGTGAACCGGAGCACGAGCCACCCGGCCGAGCGGAGCGCGTTCAGGCGTGCGACGTCCCGCCGGAAGTGCTCCCGCTGCCGGTGGTGGTCGCCGTCGTACTCGACCGCGAGGCGGAGTGCCCGCCAGGCCAGGTCCACCCGGGCCACGAAGCGCCCGCCGGCACGCACCTCGTGCTGGGCGGTGAGCGGGCCGAGGCCGGCGTCGAGGAGGAGCAGCCGTAGCCGTGTCTCCATGGGGGACTCGCTCAACGGCTCGGCCATCGCCAGCACCTCGCGCAACAGCGGAGCGCCCGGCCAGCCCGGCCGGTCGGCGGCGTAGGCCCGCAGGACGGGCAGCTTCACGACCCGGCGACGCAGCAGCGCGTCGACGGCGACCAGCGCCTCGGCAAGCGAGCCCTGTCGACCCAGGTCGAACGCGGTACGCAGCGGCGTGGTGACCGGCAGCCCGCCGGCGAGGGTGCGGTCCCGCTCCGGCAGCGGCGACCGGACCACCCGCAACCGTGGGTGCGGTCGCAGCCGAGCGGCAGTCGGCAGCAGGACTGTGACCGGCGCGTCGCGGGTGAGCACGTCCGCGCCGAACAACCAGGCGGCGCTGCGTCCCGCCAGCACGGCACCCGGCGGCAGGCGCAACGCCACCGCCTCGCACCACATCCGGTGCTCGTCGGCGCGGTGTCCGTCCCGGTGCACGTACACGTCCGGGAGCAGCCGGATCCACGTCGGACCGCGCAGCATCGTCCAGGTGAGCAGCCCTTCGGAGACGGCTCGGCTGCCCCGGAACGGCAGGATCGCCAGGCGGCGCGGGTCATGGGCGGGAACGGACATCCCGGCAGCGTGTCGTGACGAGACGGTCACCCGTTGCCCCGGTGCGGCATGTGAACGGTTCCTGGGAAAAACCTCCCCCGGGCTTCCGTACGGGCGGGAGGCGTCGTACGGTAGGCCGCAAGTGACCCACGGGAGCCCGGTGCGGACCGGGCTGAGAGGGGGGCTGGGAGCCCCCGACCGTCGAACCTGATCCGGGTAATGCCGGCGCAGGGAGGAGCGTTGCCGTGCTGTCCCTGGGACGACTGCATCTCATCACCGACACCCGGCCGGGGCGTGACCCGCTCGCCGTGCTGCGTGCCGCCCTGCCCGTGGCGGGCGCCGAACTCGTCGTACAGGTGCGCGTGGAGGACGACGCCACCGACCGGGAGGCGTACGAGCTGGCGTGCCGCGTGACCGAGGCGTGCCGGCCGTACGGGGCGCGCTGCCTGGTCAACGATCGGCTGCACGTGGCGCTCGCGGTGGACGCCGCCGGTGGCCACGTCGGCGCGGACGACCTGCCGGTGGCCGCCGCGCGCCGGGTGCTCGGCCCGGACGCGGTGCTCGGCGCGACCGCCCGGGAGCCGGTGCGCGCCCGCGCGGTGGTGGACGCGGGCGCGACCTACCTGGGCGTGGGCCCGTGCCACGTCACCACCACCAAGGTGGGCCTGCCGGACCCGATCGGCCCCGACGGGGTACGCGCGGTCGCCGAGGCGGTGAGCGTGCCGGTGATCGCGATCGGTGGGGTGACCGCCGCGGGCGTCCCGGCGCTGCGGGCTGCCGGGGCGTACGGGGTGGCGGTGGTCGGCGCGCTCAGCCTGGCCGCCGATCCGGGGCAGGCCACCGCCGAGCTGATGCGGGCGCTGACGCGATGAGCCCGGCCGACGTGGCGGTGGTGGGCGCCGGCCCGGTGGGACTCGCGATCGCGTGGCGGTGCGCGCAACGCGGACTGCGCGTGGTGGTGCACGACGACCGGCCCGGGTCGGGTGCCTCCTCGGTGGCCGCCGGGATGCTGTCGCCGGTCGCCGAGGCGTACTTCGGTGAGCACGAGCTGACCGCGCTGCTCGTCGAGTCCGCCGCCCGCTGGCCCGGCTTCGCGGCCGAGCTGGCCGGGGCGAGCGGCGTCGACATCGGCCACCGCACCGAGGGCACGCTCGTCGTCGGGCTCACCGCCGACGACCTGGCCGAGGCGGGGCGGCTGTGGTCGTACCAACAGGGGTTGGGGCTGCCGATCACGCCGCTGCGTCCTTCGGAGCTGCGCGACCGCGAGCCGGCGCTGGCGCCGCGTGTGCGCGGCGGCGCGGTGGCCCCCGGCGACCACCAGGTCGACCCGCGGCGGCTGGTCGCCGCGTTGCGGACGGCCGCGGAGCGCGCCGGCGTGGAGCTGCGCCCGGCCCGGGTCGGCGCGTTGTCCGAGGTGGACGCACGGATCACTGTGGTAGCGGCCGGCTGCGGCGCGGCGGCGCTGACCGGCCTGCCGGTCCGGCCGGTGAAGGGCCAGGTGCTGCGGCTGCGCGCGCCCGGTGGCGGTCCGCCGGGCTTCCGGCACGTGATTCGGGGGTACGCGGACAGCGAGTCGGTCTACCTGGTGCCCCGGGACAGCGGGGAGGTCGTCGTCGGGGCGACAGTCGAGGAGCGCGCGGACACCGAGGTCACCGCCGGTGGCGTGCTGACGCTGCTGCGCGCCGCCGCGGAGCTGGTGCCGGAACTGGTCGAGTACGAGCTGGTGGAGGCCGTCGCCGGGCTGCGCCCCGGTACGCCTGACAACGCGCCGATCATCGGGCCGCTGCCCGGACAGCCGCGCGTGCTCGTGGCGACCGGGCACCACCGGCACGGCATCGTGCTCACCCCGGTCACCGCCGACCTGGTCACCGAACTGGTCGTCACCGGCGAGCCGGACCCCGCGCTCGCCCCATTCACCCCGGACCGCTTCGGGAAGGAGCGCACGTGGAACTGATCGTCAACGGCACCGGCCGGACGCTGCCCGAGGGCGTCACCGTCGCCGAGGTGGTCCGCACCGTCACCGACCGGGAGCGCGGGCTCGCGGTCGCGGTGAACGGCGAGGTGGTGCCGCGCGGCGGCTGGCCGGCGAGCGTGCTGCGCGACGGCGACCGCGTCGAGGTGCTCAGCGCCACCCAGGGCGGGTGAGCGGATGTCCACGCTGGAGATCGGCGGGGTCGCGTTCGGCTCCCGGCTCGTCCTCGGCACCGGCGGCGCGGCCAACCTGCACGTGCTGGAGCAGGCGATCCGCGCCTCCGGCACCGAGCTGGTGACGCTGGCGCTGCGCCGGGTGGACACCACGCCCGGCGGGTCGGGCGGCCTGCTCGACCTGGTGGAGCGGTGCGGTGTCCGGCTGCTGCCGAACACGGCCGGCTGCCGCACCGCCGTCGAGGCGGTGAAGACGGCGCATCTGGCCCGGGAGGCGTTCGACACCGACTGGGTGAAGCTGGAGGTGATCGGCGACGAGCGCACGCTCCTGCCCGACGGGGTGGAGCTGCTGCGCGCCGCCGAGGAGCTGGTGGCGGACGGGTTCACGGTGCTGCCGTACACGTCGGACGATCCGGTGCTGGCCCGGCGGCTGGCCGACGTGGGATGCGCGGCGGTGATGCCGGCGGGGTCGCCGATCGGCTCCGGGCTGGGCATCGGCAACCCGCACCACATCCGGCTGATCCGGCAGGCGGTCGACGTGCCGGTGGTGCTCGACGCGGGCATCGGCACCGCCTCCGACGCCGCGCTCGCCATGGAGCTGGGCTGCGACGCGGTGCTGCTGGCCAGCGCCGTGACCCGGGCCGCCGACCCGGTGGCGATGGCCACGGCGATGCGGTACGCGGTCGAGGCGGGCCGCCTCGCGTACGGCGCGGGCCGCATCGCCCGCCGCTTCCACGCGCTGGCATCCACTCCGGACGAGGGACGGCCCGACCTGTGACCGCCGTACGCGTCACCGTTCCCGGCGATCTTGGTACGCGCGCGCCCCTGGACGGGCGGCCGGGTACCAAGATCTACGCCGGGCCGACCGGGATCGTGCTGCTGACCGACCGGCGGGTAGCCCGGAGGACGCTCGTCGACGTGGTCGCGGGTGCCGTCGGTGGGGGAGTGCGGTGGGTGGTGCTGCGGGAGAAGGACCTGCCCCGCGCCGAGCGCCTCGCGCTCGCCGCCGACCTGCGCGCGATCCTCGCCGAGGCCTGCGGCACGCTCGTCGTCGCCGGACCGGATCCGCTCGACGGGGACGCGGTGCACCTGCCCGCCGCCGGCCCGTACCCGCCGCCCGCCGTCGGACTGGTCGGCCGTTCCTGCCACGACGCCGCCGAGCTGGCCCGGCTCACCACCGAGCACTACGCGACGCTGTCCCCGGTCTACGAGACAAGGACAAAGCCCGGCTACGGCCCAGCGCTGCACCCGGCCGGGTTACGCAAGCTGATCGCGGTCAGCCCCGTGCCGGTGCTCGCACTGGGCGGCATCGAAACCCCCGCCCAGGTCACCGCATGCGTCGAGGCAGGAGCAACAGGAGTAGCAGTCCTGGGCGCGATCATGCGCGCGAAGGACCCGCGAGAAACCGCCACCACGCTGGGCAGAGCCTTCCAGGAGGCGGCCACCCGCTTGACGCGCACCCACCCCGCGCGATCCGACGAAGGCCCGCACGAGAAGGGCTGCGGCCGACCGTGACCACGGAGGGATCAAGCCTGACCGCCCGGAGTGGGCACGGTCGGCCGCAGCCCCAAACCGCAACCACCGGAGAAGACACGTGACGCCGAAAACAGTTCTCAGCATCGCCGGCTCCGACTCCGGAGCGGGAGCAGGCATCCAGGCCGACCTCAAGACGTTCGCCGCGCTCGGGGCGTACGGCACGAGCGTGCTCACCGCGGTCACCGCGCAGAGCACCAGGGGCGTGGACGCCGTCCTGCCGCTGCCCCCGCAGACAGTGCGCGACCAGATGGACAGCGTGCTCGGCGACTTCGACGTCCGCGCCGTGAAGACCGGGATGCTCGGCACCCCGGCGGTCGCCGACGCGGTGGCCGAGGCGGCCCGGGCCGGGCGCCTGCCGCACCTGGTCGTCGACCCGGTGCTGGTCGCCACGAGCGGGCACCGGCTCGGCGTGGTGGAGGCGGTCGAGCGGCTGCTGCCGTACGCGGAGGTGGCGACGCCCAACTGCGCGGAGGCCGCGGCCCTCACCGGAGGCCCGGTGGGCACCGTCGAGGAGATGGTCGCGGCGGCCGAGGTGCTTGCGGCGCGCGGCCCGGCGTTCGTGGTGGTGACGGGCGGCGACGTGGACGCCGACGGCGAGTCGGTCGACGTGCTCGCCGGCGGCGGAACCACGCGGCTGCTGCGCGCACCCCGGGTGGACACCCGGCACAACCACGGCACCGGCTGTTCGTTCTCGGCCGCCGTCGCGGTCCGGCTCGCCGCGGGCGACGCGGTGCCGGTCGCGGTGGCGGCCGCCAAGGAGTACGTCACCCGCGCGCTGACCGGCGCGCGGACCTGGGAGCTGGGCGCGGGACGCGGCCCGCTGGACCACTTCGGCTGGTCCGCATGAGCGACAGGGAGGCTGGCATGCAGGCACGTCGCAAGGTGTACGTGGAAGGGTCACGCCCGGACATCCGGGTGCCGTTCGCCGAGGTGCCGCTGACCGGGGACAACCCGCCGGTACGGCTCTACGACACCTCCGGTCCCGGCTCCGACCCGGAGGTGGGACTGCCCGCGCTGCGCGGGCCGTGGATCGCCGAGCGCGGCGACGTCGCCCCGGTACGCGGTGCCGGCACCCCGCTGGCGGGCGTGGACGGGAAGCGGCCGACGCAGCTCGCGTACGCCCGGGCCGGAATCGTCACGCCGGAGATGGAGTTCGTGGCGATCCGGGAGTCGGTGTCGCCGGAGTTCGTGCGGGACGAGATCGCGGCCGGGCGGGCCGTGCTGCCGCTCAACGTCAACCACCCGGAGTGCGAGCCGGCCGTCATCGGCAAGGCGTTCCTGGTCAAGGTCAACGCCAACATCGGCACCTCGGCGGTCACCTCGTCGGTGGCCGAGGAGGTGGAGAAGCTGACCTGGGCGACGCGGTGGGGCGCGGACACCGTGATGGACCTGTCCACCGGCAAGCGCATCCACGAGACGCGCGAGGCGATCGTGCGGAACGCGCCGGTGCCGATCGGCACGGTGCCGATCTACCAGGCGCTGGAGTCCGTCGGCGGCGACCCGGTGAAGCTGAGCTGGGAGGTGTTCCGGGAGACGGTCATCGAGCAGGCGGAACAGGGCATCGACTACATGACTGTGCACGCCGGGGTGCTGCTGCCGTACGTGCCGCTCGCGGTGGACCGGGTGACGGGCATCGTGTCCCGGGGCGGCTCGATCATGGCGGCCTGGTGCCTGGCGCACCACGAGGAGAACTTCCTCTACACGAACTTCGCCGAGCTGTGCGAGATCCTGGCCCGGTACGACGTGACGTTCTCCCTCGGCGACGGCCTGCGCCCCGGCTCCATCGCGGACGCCAACGACGAGGCGCAGTTCGCCGAGCTGCGCACGCTCGGCGAGCTGACGAAGGTCGCCTGGGAGTACGACGTGCAGGTGATGATCGAGGGCCCCGGGCACGTGCCGATGCACAAGATCAAGGAGAACGTGGACCTCCAGCAGGAGTGGTGCCACGAGGCGCCGTTCTACACGCTCGGTCCGCTGACCACCGACGTCGCGCCCGCGTACGACCACATCACCTCCGCGATCGGCGCGGCGATGATCGGCATGTTCGGCACCGCCATGCTCTGCTACGTCACCCCGAAGGAGCACCTCGGGCTGCCGGACCGCGACGACGTGAAGGCGGGCGTGATCGCGTACAAGATCGCGGCGCACGCGGCCGACCTGGCCAAGGGCCACCCCGGCGCGCAGGCGTGGGACGACGCGCTGTCGAAGGCCCGGTTCGAGTTCCGGTGGTCCGACCAGTTCAACCTGGCGCTCGACCCGGAGACCGCGCGGTCGTACCACGACGCGACGCTGCCCGCCGAGCCCGCGAAGACCGCGCACTTCTGCTCGATGTGCGGGCCGAAGTTCTGCTCCATGAAGATCACACAGGAGCTGAAGGACTACGCGGCGCGGGGCATGCGCGGCAAGTCGGAGGAGTTCGTCGCCTCCGGGTCACGGGTCTACCTGCCGCTGGCGTGAGCGAGGCCGGGGCGGGCCGTGTGATTCGGCCCGTCCCGGTGCCCGTTCAGTCGCGGTGGTGCCGTCCGGTACGCAGCGAGCGGGCGTCGTCGGCGTTGTCGTCCGAGGCGAGACCGGCGACCCAGTCGACGTACTCGTCGTCGGCGGCGTCACCCGGCTCGGCCGTACGTTCGGCCGGCTCCGGTTCGCTCTTGGCCCGGTTGCGCCGGAACAGGCCGCGCCGGGCCTTCGACTTCCCGGCGGGCGCGTCGACGTCGTCCGGTTCGGCGTGCCGCCCGCGCCGGAAGTCCGTCTCCGTCTCCGCCGAGGTGGCCTCCGGCAGCGCGGGACCGGCCTCGGCCGGTACGGCCGCCTCCGGCTCCGGCCGGGCGACCGGCCCTGCGGTCCCTGCCTCCGGCCTGGACAGCGGCCCGGCAGGACGGGCGTTCGTGGCGAGCGCGTCCCAACCGGTGCTCGCGCCCGGCTCGGGCAGGCCCCGGTGGCGGGGGCGCGGCGCCGGCTCGGCCGGGATGTTCGCCTCCGCGCCGTCGCGGGGCGGTGCGTCCGGTTCGGTGGTGGCGCGGTGCGGGCGGGCCGCCGGCGTGATCGGCCAGGCCGGGCGTACCTCGCCGGGCGCTCCGGTGACGTCCTCGAACATCGGGAACCGGGGCCGGGACGCCGGCGCCGGCACCGGATCGTCGAAGAAGAAATTGCGTCCGGTAGGCCCGGACGATGCGACATCCCCGGTGGGGGAGTCGGTGCGGGAAGCCGGGCTGCCGAGGGAACCGGTAGGCGTGCCGGAGTCCGCGCGGCCCGGTGCCGAGGTGGTGCCGGCGTCGTCCCGGGCCGGGTTGGGGGCCTGCGGGATCGGGGCGGTGTTCGTGACGTCCGGGGCCGATCGGGTCCGCCCGCCGGTCGCCGTCGTCGCGGCCTCGACCGGGCTGCTCGGCGTCGTCGACCTGGCGTCGGTCTGCCCGCTCGGCGTCGTCGGTGGAGCATCGGTCCGCCCGCTCGGCGTCGTCGGCGCGGTATCGGCCGGGCCGGACTCGGGCGAGGCCGGGGCGCTGGTGCGCGGTCCGGCCTTCGGGGTGCGGGGGCGCCGGGAGCGGGTGGAGCGACCGGTTCCGGCAGTGGAACCGGTCGGTGGCGCGGCGGGGGTGTCGCCGTCCGTGTCGGCCGGGACCGGTCCGGCGAGGGCGCCGCTGTCCGTACGCGGGCCGGGAACGTGGCTCTCGGTCGTGCCGCCGGTGACCGGTGACGCGTCCTTCGAGGTGGTGCCAGTGCTGTCGTCGGCGGGCGACGTCGATCCGTCGGCTGTCCCGCCGGACCGGCTGGTGCGGGTACGGCGTGGCCGGGTCACCCGTGGCGGGGTCGCCGCCGGTGCCGGTTCCGGTGCGGCATCGTCCGTCCCGGCTGTCGAGCTGGTGTCCGAGGCGGTGGCGGAGACGGCTTCGCTGTCCGCCGGGACGGCGGTCGCCTGCCCGGACGCAGCGGTGGTGGAGGTGCCGGAGGAGCGCTCGACGGTGGCCGCGCGATCAGTGGTGACTGTGCGGTCCGTGGTGACCGCCTCGCCGGTGCTGTCCGTGTGTGCCGTGCCTGGGACCGGGTCGGGGCGGCTCGCGGCGAGGACGTCGATGGCCGAGGTCCGGCGCCCCGGGGGCAGCAGGCCCGGCATGGGCTGGCCGCGGCTCGTGTCGACGCCGGCCGGACGGTCGGCGGCACGGTCGGCGGCGGGAAGCCCGGTATCGGCAGCCGGAGCCGACGTCGTGGCCGAGCCGCCGGGCTCCGGCCAGTTCCAGTGCGCCGGCGCGGCGGCGCCGCTGGTCACCGGAGGCGTGGGCGGGACGGCCGGGACGCCCGGAGTGGAAGTGGACGAGTGCGGCAGCGGCGCGAGGATGTCGGTGGCCTCGACGGCGTCGGGATCACCGGTGGCGGTGACCGGCCGGGGCAGCACAGTGGTGGCGGTCGAGCCGAGCGCACCGGCGATCACGGCGATCAGCGCGCCGTAGTAGGGCGCGACCTGGTAGCGGTCGGTCGCCGAGCCGGGACCGGCGGTCAGGTAGGCGAACGCGACGAGAACCGGACCGGCCGCCCCGGCCGCGCCGCCGACGAGCGGCGGCCATTCGGCCCGGCGCGCGAGTACGCCGACCGCCCCGCCGGCCAGCAGCGCGAGCACCGGCAGCACCAGCATGGACAGGCGTTGCGCCGCCTCCGGATCCAGCCAGGAGGGTTCGAGGACGCCGAGCCGTACCGTGGCCAGCGGGCGGCTGGAGACGATCGTGGGCGCGACGGACAGCAGCGCCATCAGCCAGACGATCCCGGCGGTGATCGCCACGCCCCAGCCGAACGGCGGCTTGAGCAGTACGGCGATCGCTGCGCCCGCTCCGACCACCGCGCCGAGGGCGGCGCAGATGCCGGCGGCCCAGACCGGGTCGACGGATCCGCCCAGCTCGGCCGCGCGGGCCGGTTGCATGCACAGCGGGGCGACCACCATCGCGCCGAGCGCGCTCACGCCGGCGATGGACAGCAGTTCGGTGGTGCCGCCCTGATCGTCGTCGCGGCGGGCGAAGCGCTCGGTGAGGACGGCTCCGGCGACCGTGGCGACCGCGGCGAACCAGCCCACCCAGACGAGCTGGGCGGGCCACCGGTTGACCGAGACGTCGACGAACGCGCCGTCGAGGCGTACGACTCCGAAGCCGTACGCGATGCCCAACTGGCCGGCCCCGGCCAGTACGCTCACGCCGAGCGCCGTGAGCAGCAGCCTGCCCCACGTCCGAAAGGCCATGTCCGGCACGTTACGGCCCGGTGCCCCCGATCGCCACCTTGCCGCCGCGCGGCGCGGCGAACCTGCCGGCGTGGCTACTTCAGCTCGACCAGGCGGGCGAGGTAGGTGGTGTCGCCGATGTTCGTCAGCATGTGTACCGCGCCCGGGTCCCGGTAGACCACGCCGCCGGTCGGCTCGTCGGCGTCGATGGTGGTGCCGTCGATCGTCTGCACCACGTTCTTGGCGCCCTGGATCGCCACCACCAGGTACGGGTGGTCGTGGCGGTGCAGCGGCTGCCGCTCACCCGGCTCCAGCCGGATGTGCCAGACGCGTACGCGGTCGTTCTCGTACGCGATCTCCTGGCCCACCGGGCCGAGTTCGAGGTCGGCGGAGAGTTCGGTCATCGTGGTCCGTCCAGTCGGGGGAGCACCTCGGCGGCGATGAGCTCCACGTGGTCGAGGTCGTCGAAGTCGATCAGGCGCAGGTGCACCCGGGTGGCCCCGATCGCGGCGAACTCGCCGATCCGCTCGACGAGCTGGGCGGGGGAGCCGACCACCGGGTCCTCCGGCGGCAGCGCGCTCGTGACGTGCAGCGGCGCGGCCCGCCGCTGCGCCTCGGCGTCGGTGCGTCCGATCGCCACCACGATGCCGGCGGAGAGCGTCAGCGGCGCGCGGCCGGAGGCGTCCCGCCCGGCGCGGTCGCACGCCTCCCGCACCCGCTCGTACGCGGCGGCGGTCTCGGCCACGCTCTTGAACGGCATGTTGAACTCGTCGGCGTAGCGGGCGGCCAGGTCGGGCGTGCGCTTCGGTCCCCGTCCGCCGACGATCACCGGCGGGCCGGGCTGCTGCACCGGCTTGGGCAGCGCGGGCGCGTCGACCAGGCGGTAGTGCTCACCGGTGAAGCTGTACGTCTCGTCGGACGGGGTGCGCCACAGCCCGGTGACGATCTCCAGTTGCTCGGCGAGCCGGTCGAAGCGCTCGCTCACCGGCGGGAACGGGATGCCGTACGCGGTGTGCTCGCGCTCGTACCATCCGGCGCCGATGCCCAGCTCGACCCGGCCGCCGCTCATCCGGTCGACCTGGGCGACCATGACGGCCAGCGGTCCGGGGAGCCGGAACGTGGCGGACGTGACCAGCGTGCCGAGCCGGATCCGGGAGGTCTCCCGGGCCAGCGCGGCGAGCGTCAGCCAGGCGTCGGTGGGGCCGGGCAGCGCCGGCTCGTCCCCCATGGCCCGGTAGTGGTCGGCCCGGAAGAAGCCCTCGAAGCCGGCCTCCTCGACCAGCCGGGCGAACCGGAGCTGGTCGTCGTAGTCCGCTCCGCGGTGCGGTTCGGTGAACACGGAGACCCGCATGGTCACCGTCCTCCCACGGGTAGGCCGGGGGCGTCCCGTTCCATCAGCAGTTCGTGCAGCTCGGCGCTGATCCGCGCGACGTCGGCGAGGTGTTCGTGGCGGCCCAGCGTGCGGGGCCGGGGAACGTTCACCTCGACCACCTCGCGGATGCGGCCGGGGCGCGGGCTGAGCACGACGACCCGGTCGGCGAGCAGCACCGCCTCGTCGATCGAGTGGGTGACGAAGACGATCGTCGCCTTCGTCTCCATGTGCACCCGCTGGAGTTCGCCGGAGAGTTCCTCACGGGTGAGCGCGTCGAGCGCGGAGAACGGCTCGTCCATGAGCATCACCCGGGGCGAGCCGATCAGCGACCGGCACAGCGACACGCGCTGCTGCATGCCGCCGGACAGCTCGTGCGGGAGGCGCTTCTCGAAGCCGCCCAGCCCGGCCATCTCCAGCAGCTTGCGGGCCCGGTCGCGGTGCTCGGCGCGGCGCCAGCCGAAGATCTCCACCGGCAGCAGCACGTTGTCCAGCACCGAGCGCCAGGGCAGCAGCGCCGGCCGCTGGAACAGCATCGCCACGTCGCGGCGGGGCTTCGTGATCGGCGTACCGCCGACGGTGATCTCACCGCCGGTGACCGGCAGCAGCCCGGCGATCATGCGCAGCAGCGTGGACTTGCCGCAGCCGGATCGGCCGAGGACGGCGACGAACTCGCCTTCGGCGACGTCGAGGTCGATGCCGCGCAACGCCTCCACCCGCCCCGAACGGCCGTCGAAGGTGCGGGACACCCCGGACAGTCGGATCATCTCCCGCCCGCTCCCTTCCACGTCGTCCCTAATGCGAGCCGGGCTAGCGTAGCGGACGGTGCTTATAGCACTGTCCGGGGTGGACGTCAGTCCACTTTCCGTCACGCAACTTCGTTTCCGTTCCGCAACCGGGACGGCGGCGGCAGGTCATCTGCCTTCTCGTACGCTGTTGCGCGCGAAGAGTCCCCTCACGACGGTCCAGTCGGCCGAACCCACTTGCCGACCCCGTCGGACCCACGACCCGACCGGCGAAGAAGTCCTGGTCGGAAAGGACATGGTGCACTGATGAGAAGGCTGACCCGTACGGTCGCCGCCGCGGCTCTGGCCACCGCCCTCGCCCTGGTGGGCGGCTGCAGCAGCGACTCGGAGAAGTCCGAGAGCGGCGGCGGCAACGGCGCGGCGCTGGAGAAGGTGACGTACCTCACCTCGTTCGGCAACTTCGGGCGTGACTCCTACGCCTGGGTGGCGAAGGACAAGGGCTTCTTCAAGGAGGCCGGTTTCGACGTCGACATCAAGCCCGGTCAGGGCACCGGCTCCGTGATCCAGACCATCACCGGCGGCCAGGCCGACTTCGGCCCGATCGACCTGACCGGTGGCATCCTCCAGCTCGGCAACGGCCAGGCGAAGGACTTCGTGGCGGTGGCCGCGATCCAGCAGCGCACCATGGCCGCGATCGTCACGGTCGAGGGCAAGAACATCGCCACCCCGAAGGACCTCGAGGGCAAGAAGCTCGCCGACACCCCGACGTCCGTCGTGCGCAACCTCTTCCCGACGTACGCCCGGCTCGCCGGCATCGACGGCAGCAAGGTGACCTGGGTCAACGGTGAGGCGCAGGGCCTCATCGGCATGCTCGGCTCGGGCTCGGTGGACGGCATCGGTCAGTTCGTCGTCGGCCAGCCGACGGTGGAGACGGTGACCAAGAAGAAGCCGGTCGTCCTGCCGTACAGCAACGTGATGCAGGACCTCTACGGCAACGCGCTGATCACGTCTTCGAAGATCGCCAAGGAGAAGCCGGAGATGGTGAAGAAGTTCACCGCCGCGCTGCTCAAGGGCCTGGAGTACTCGCTGGCCAACCCGGACGAGGCGGCCGAGATCCTGAAGAAGAACGTGCCGGCCGCCGTGCCGGCCGCGGCCTCCGCCGAGCTTCAGCTGATGGCCGCGTACGTCCGGTCGAGCAACTCCGGCACCGCGATCGGCACGCTGGACAGCGGCCGGGTGGCCAAGAGCATCGCGCTGCTCCAGGGCGCCGGTGCGCTGAAGCAGAACCTGACCCCGGACCAGATCATCGACTTCAACCTCGCGCCGAAGGCCTGACCGGCCCGCTCGGGCCAACGGGGGTGCGACCCGCCGGACACCCCGGTGGGGCGCACCCCCTTCGCGTGCCGGTCACACCGACCGGTGCAGAGAGGAGGACACGTTGACACAGTCGACCGAGGCCCGGCCGGAGGCGCCGCCGCGCCCGGCGGTCCGGCGCGGGATCGCCGTACGCCCGGCGGCGGTCGGGTTGCCGGCGCTGGGACTGGTGATCGCGGTGGCGGCCTGGTGGCTGGTCACCTCGGGACTGAACCTGGTGCACCCGGCCGCGCTGCCCCCGCCACAGGCGGTGGGGAAGTCCCTCACCAGCACCACCGAGGTGCTGCTGCCCGCGCTGGGCATCACCACCTGGATGACGCTGTTCGGCTTCCTGCTCTCGTCGGTGGCCGGGGTGCTGATCGGGATGGCGCTGGCCGCCTCCAGCCGGGTGGAGCGGATGTTCGCGCCGCTGCTGGTGGCGGTGAACGCGGTCCCGAAGATCGCGTTCGGGCCGCTGCTCGTGGTGGCGGTGGGCTGGGGGCAGAAACCCATCCTGACCATGGTGTTCCTGCTCTGCTTCTTCCCGATCGTGCTCTCCACCGCGACCGGGCTGACCACCACCCCGGCGGATCTGGCGGAGCTGGGCCGGTCGCTCAACGCCTCGTGGTGGCAGTCGTTCCGCAAGGTGCGCTTCCCGGCGGCGCTGCCGCAGATCTTCGTCGGGCTCAAGGTGGCCATGCCGCTGGCCGCGATCGGCGCGGTGATCGGGGAGTTCTACTCCGACCGCCCGGGCCTGGGTTACCAGATCCTCCAGTACAACGGCGTCGGCGACACCGCGACTGCCTGGGCTGCGATCGTGCTGGTGGCGCTCATGAGCATCGTGCTGTACGCCGCCCTGAGCGTGGTCGAGCGCCTGGCCCTGCCCTGGGTGAAGGCCACCACCTCAGCCCGCTGAAGGTCACCCTCAACCCCCACGGCTGGCGGCCGACCACGACAGGTGTGGCCCCACCGCAACCGGCGCAGGGATCAAGCTTGACCGCCTGGAGCCGGTTGCGGTGGGGCCACACCCCCAAAGCGAGAAGCGATCAGCCAGCGAGCCGCCAGCGACCACCACGAGCCACCAGCGTCGTCAACGCCTGCGGCATCAACCCGGAGTGGTTGTCCGGCGTCATCCGGATCGGCCCGGACAGCCCGTCGAGCTGCGAGGTCTCCAGCACGTCGCGCAGCGCCTCCCGGTCGACCTTGCCCGGCTCGCCGCCCGCCCGCTGCTCGGCGTCGGCGATCAACTGGACCGCGTCCGCCGCGAACGAGGAGAAGCCGTTGTAGCCGCCGAACCGGGCGGTGTAGTCCTGGAACCACTGCCGCCGCGCGGCCTTCGCCGGGGTGGTGGCGATCACGTCGTCGATCACCATGGTCTGGGTGAAGATCAGCGTGGCCTCCTCCGTGGAGCGGGCCGTCGGGCCCAGGAAGAGGTCGCCGGCGGCCGTGGCGTCGAAGAACAGCGAGCCGCGGAACTTGCTCTGCCGGGCGGTGGTGGCGGCGAGCGTCGCCTGCTCCGGCGTGGTCCACAGGACCAGTGCCTGCGGCTTGCCGGCGATCAGCTCGTTGATCTGCGTGCCGACCTCGGTGTCGGTGGCGCGCACCGCCTCGTTGCCGACCAGCTTGACCGAGGTCTTGCTCAGTTCGCGGCGCAGGGCGGCGAGCCCTTCCTGGCCGTAACCCTCGGCGCTGTGCAGCAACGCCGCCTTGCGGATGTTGCGCCGGTCCAGTTCGGCGGCGAGGGCGGCGGCGCTGTCGGTGGCGTTCGGGGCGAGCTTGAAGACATATCGGCGCTCGGCCACCGGCTCGGTGATGGCGCTCGATGAGCCCAGTGCGATCGTTGGAATGCGCTTCTCGCCGATCGTTCGGGCCGCGCCGACGGCGCATTCGTTGCAGCCGCCCATGATGACGGCGCTCACGCGTGAGTCACCGCTGAAATCATTGATGTTCCGCAAGGATTCCGCTGCGTCCGAGCGGTTGTCCTTGACACGCAGATCGATCTTCCGGCCACCCAGCGCGCCGGAGGCGTTCAACTGCTCGACCTTCAGTTGCAGTGCCCGTTGGTAGACCTTGCCGACCGGCGCCGACGCGCCGGAGAGTTCCAGGTCGGCGGCGATCACGATCGGGCTGGTGTCCTGCGGTTCCCCGCCGATCCCGCAGCCGGTGAGCGTGGTGGCCAGCACGGCCGATGCGAGGGCCGCGATGCTCGCGGAGCGGATGGGGCTCAACTCAGTCCTCCAGGTGCGGCGCGGGCCGGCGCCCGATCACCGCCACTCGTCCGTCCTCAGTGGAGGATCGGGATTGGTTTGCCGTACGGTGTGCGCGAAGCCTGCAAAACCTTGCCAATGCCGGGGCCTGTGGTCAAGCCGGGCTGACGAGTGCTGTTTCGGGACAGCCATCCCACATGCTGGGGCCACGGAACATTAACTAACAATTACTGCACAGATGCGCGTGACCACTCTGGAGTGACATCCCCTGATCAGGGGGTCGGAGAAAAGAAGGTATTAGGTGATCGGATCCCGGGTTGCGTCGGCCGCGACCGTTTCCTGCCTCACTGCGGCTTCCCAAACAGGATCTCGTCTGATGAAATCGCGGCCGTGCCGCGCGTGGCGCTGGCCGCTGCACCAGGCACGGGTCAGCGGGTCGCGCGTGGAAGAAACCTCGGAGGCGATGTCGTGAGCACCGGACCTACGACCCTGCCCGGGAGCCCCAACGCCGAACAGCGGAACCGGCGCCGGCGCCTGCCCAGGCTGCGCGATGCGCGGATCCGCTCCAAGCTCGCCCTCATCCTGGTCGTTCCGGTCGCGGCTGTCATCGCGCTGGCAACTATCCGACTCATCTCTGTGGGCCAGGGTGCGTACGAGGCGGACCAGGTCCGTTCGTTGAGCGCGGTGTCTGTCGACGTCTCGGCGCTCACCCAGGACCTGCACAAGGAGCGGATGGCGGCGGCGGTCTTCCTGGCCGACCCGAACCAGAAGCCGGACGCGTACAACCTGCGCGTGCGCCAGACCGACGAGCGCATCGCGGCGTACCAGGAGGAGCGGGGCAAGCTCGGCGACGTGCCGGGCGCGATCAGCAACCAGCTCAAGGTGATCGACGCGCACCTGTCCACGCTGAACGGCACTCGCCAGGAGGTGCTGGACCGGTTGCAGATGCCGGTCGCCGAGGCGAGCCTGCGCTACGGCATCGTGCTGGACGACCTGGTCGCGTACGGCGACGCGCTGGCCCAGCAGCCGGGCGCGGAGAGTCTGGCCGACGCCCGCCGCGCGGTGGCCGCGTTCGCCCGCGCCAAGGCCGAGGTGGCCGAGGAGCAGGCGGTGGCCTTCACCGCCCTCGAGGGCGGCCGGATCGACGAGGAACAGTTCTCGTCCTTCGTGGCCACGCTCACCGGTCAGCAGGAGGCGCTGCTCACCTTCTCCCGGACCGCGACGCCGAGCCAGCGGGCCCTGGTGGACCGCACCGTCTCCGGTGACGCCGTCCAGCTCGCCGACCGGGTCGCCGGTGACATCTCCCGGTCGATCGAGCGTCCCTCGCCGGTCACCCGCGACGAGGCGTCCGTCGCCATCGGCGCGGTCGACGACCTGATGCGGTGGGCCGAGATCCAGCTCCTGGACGAGATGCTGGCCGACGCCGACGAGGTACGCGCCGACGTGATCCGGCAGGCGATCGTGG
Source organism: Micromonospora tulbaghiae (assembly GCF_900091605.1). GTDB lineage: Bacteria > Actinomycetota > Actinomycetes > Mycobacteriales > Micromonosporaceae > Micromonospora > Micromonospora tulbaghiae. The sequence goes on along the minus strand of NZ_FMCQ01000009.1, from coordinate 135,273 downwards.
AGAGCCTGCTCGTGCTGCTCACGCTCGTGGTCGCGGTGACGCTCGCCGTGGTGCTCGCCCGCTCGCTCAACGACTCGCTGCGCCGGCTGCGCGAGGGCGCGCTCGCCGTGGCCAACCACGACCTGCCGGACGCGGTGAGCCGGCTCCAGAACGTCAACGCCATCGGCGACGGTGGCGTGGACGAGATCGTCCAGCAGGTACGGGACCCGATCAAGCTGAGCAACCGCGACGAGGTCGGTCAGGTGGCGGTGGCCTTCAACGTGGTCCACCGGGAGGCGGTCCGGGTCGCGGCCGAGCAGGCCGCGCTGCGGACGAGCGTCTCGGCGATGTTCCTCAACCTGGCCCGCCGCTCGCAGAGCCTGGTCGACCGCATGATCGGCGAGCTGGACGCGATCGAGCGTTCCGAGGAGGACCCGAAGCGGCTGGCGCAGCTGTTCGAGCTGGACCACCTGGCCACCCGGATGCGCCGCAACGACGAGAACCTGCTGGTGCTCGCCGGCGCCGACTCGGCGGTGCCGCGTCGCGACGACGCGCTCCTGGTCGACGTGCTGCGTGCCGCGCAGTCCGAGGTCGAGCTCTACAACCGGATCGAGTTCGGCACCGTCGACACCGACATCTCGGTCGCCGCGCACGCCGTCAACGACGTCGTCCGGCTGGTCGCCGAGCTGCTCGACAACGCCACCCGGTTCTCGCCGCCGAACACCTCGGTGGTGGCCGACGGCCGCCGGATCCGCGACTACGTGCTGATCCAGATCGAGGACCGGGGCCTGGGCCTCAGTGACGACCAACTCGACTCGCTCAACCGGCGCCTGGCCGCACCGCCGACGGTCGACGTGGCCGCGTTCCGGCTGATGGGTCTGGCCGTGGTGAGCCGGCTCGCCTCCCGCTACGGAATCCGCGTCGAGCTGCGCCGCAACGTCGAGGGCGGCACCGTCGCCCAGGTCACGCTGCCGAACTCGACGGTGGTGCTGCCGGCCAACCGCGGCCAGGCCCCGCTGACCCGGCCGCGTCAGCCGCTCGCCGTCGAGCAGTCGCCGCTCAGCCAGGTCGGCGCCGCCGACGCGCTGGCCGGCGCCGGGCGGGGCGCGGCCACCGCGACGCTCGCGGACCAGTGGCGTGGGGCGACCACCGCCCCGCCGTCCAGGTGGCAGACGCCCGGCGAGACGCGTGACACCACGCCCGCCGTACAGCTCGGTGGGGCGACCGGCGCGCTGCCCACTGTGGCGGCACCCGCCCCGATGGCCGCGGCGCCCGCCACCGCACCGGCTCCGGTCTCCGGAGCGGGCTGGTCGGCCGGGGGACCGACGGTGGCGTACCCCGCGCTCGACCCGCTGCCCAAGCGGACGCCGGGTGTCGAGACCGCGCAACCCGCGACCCAGGCCGCACCTCCGGCCTACCAGCCGCTCGCCGCGGCGCCGGCGGTGGAGAGCACCCCGGCGACGCCGGTGGTGGCCCGGCCCGAGCAGCGGGCCGAGGCGCCGATATTCCGTGAGATGGAGGCGGTCTGGTTCCGTTCGCACGGAGAGGACGAGACCACCATCTTCACCCGGCCCACGTTCGACGAGCCGCCCGCGCCGGCACCCCCCGCGGTGGCGCCCCCCGCGGCGTCGACTCGTCCGAAGCTGCCCACCCGCACCCCCGGGGCCCAGGCGTCGGGGCTGACCACGTCGACCACGCCGCCGGCGTACAGCCCGCCGGAGGTCCCGTCCACGCCGCCGGCGGCCGCGACGCCGCCCCCGGCGCCACCCGCCGCCGAGCCCGCGCCCGCGCCGCCGATCGACCCGGAGGCCTGGCGTACGGCGGCCGACGAGGGCTGGTCGCGGGCCAGCCGTGCCGCGGAGCCCACCACCGGCGGCACCACCCGTTCCGGCCTGCCCAAGCGGGTGCCGCAGGCCCAGCTCGTGCCCGGCGGGATAGAGCCGAAGAGCGGCCGGGACCGCAGCCGGCGCACGCCGGACGAGGTACGCGGCCTGCTCTCCGCCTACCACCGTGGCGTCCAGCGGGGCCGTACGGCCGGCGCCGACCTGAACAGCACCTCGACCAAGGAGACGAACCGATGAACAGGCCGGCGGCCATGCAGGACATGGGGTGGCTTCTCACCAACTTCGCCGACAGCGTTGCGGGCATCGCGCACGTGGTGGCGGTGTCCGCGGACGGGCTGCTGCTCGCCTCCTCCCGGGACCTGCCCGGCGACCGGGCCGACCAGCTCGCCGCGATCACCTCCGGCGTGGTGAGCCTGACCGAGGGCGCGGCGCGGATGTTCAGCGCCGGCGGGGTGTTGCAGACCGTCATCGAGATGGACAGCGGCTACCTGTTCCTGATGTCAATCAGCGACGGTTCGTCGATGGCCGTGCTCGCGGCGCGCAGCTGCGACGTCGGCCAGGTGGGTTACGAGATGGCGCTGCTGGTGGAGCGGGTCGGCCAGGCGCTGGTCCCGCTGCCGAGGGATGCGGTCCGGTCCTGATCGGGCCGGGGAGCTGATGACCGGAGCCGGTGCGGCTCCGAACGAGGGGAGGTGATCGCGAGATGGACCCGCGACGTGATCCACGTGGCGCGCTGGTGCGGCCGTACGCGGTCACCCGGGGTCGCACCGAGCCGCTGCAGAACATCGCGCTCGAAGCGGTGCTGTCGAGCACACCTACGCAGTCGGCCGAGGCGCGCTTCGCCGGGCACGACAAGTACCGCATCTCCTCGGTCTGTGAGGGCCGGGCGCAGTCGCTTGCGGAAATCGCCGCTTACACCCGGATGCCGCTGGGCGTCACCCGGGTGCTGGTCGCCGACATGGTGGCCGAGGGCCTGCTGACGCTACACACTGCCGCTCCCGCGACGGGTTTCGCGGCGCGGATGAACCTGCTTGGAAGGGTGCTAAGTGGACTTCGCGAACTATGACCCCGACGGGGTGAACCGCGGCCGGGAGATCATCTCCGCGAAGATCGTGATCGCGGGTGGCTTCGGCGTGGGCAAGACGACACTTGTCGGAGCGATCTCCGAGATCCAGCCGCTGACCACCGAGGCGCTGATGACCGCGGCCGGAGTGGGCATCGACGACGCGTCGAAGGTGCCGGGCAAGGAGACCACCACGGTCGCCATGGACTTCGGCCGTATCACCATGGCCGAGGACCTGATCCTCTACCTGTTCGGCACGCCGGGCCAGACCCGCTTCTGGTTCATGTGGGACGAGATCATCCGGGGCGCTGTGGGCGCGGCGGTGCTGGTGGACACCCGCCGGATCACCGACGCGTTCGCGCCGCTGGACTACTTCGAGAACCGCAAGCTGCCGTACGTCGTGGCGTTGAACCGCTTCGGCGACGCGCCGCACTACGAGCTGGAGGAGGTCCGGGAGGCGCTCGCCATCTCCCCGGACGTGCCGATGGTCCTGTGCGACGCCCGCCAGCGGGACTCGGTCAAGCAGGTGCTGGTCACGGTGGTCGAGCACGCGATGCTCCGCCTCCAGGCCGAGCACGGCTACCCGGCCTCGGTCGGCTGACCGCCTGCGGGTCAGTCGACCCGCAGGCGGTACCCCCGCTTGACCACCGTCTGCACCACGCGGGGCGCCTTCAGCCCGGCCCGCAGGCGGGCGACAGCCATCTCCACCGCGTGCTCGTCGGCACCGCGCGGCAGCGTACGCAGCAGCGCGGTGCGGGAGAGCACCTTGCCGGGCGACGCGGCCAGCGCCCGCAGCACCGCCATCGGGGCCGGCGCCAGCTGGCGCAGTTCCCCGTCCACCACCGCGGCGTGCCCGCGCAGCGTCAGCACGTGCCCGGCCGCCTTCACCGAGACCGTGCGCCGGGGCAGCTCCTCGACGATGGTGCGGACCAGGGCGCCCAGCCGGGCCCGGCTCGGCGCGCTCACCGGCACCCCCCGCCGGATCAGCGGCTCGGCGGTGACGGTGCCCACGCACCCGGCCAGTACGTCGCCGCGCAGCGCCTCCAACACCGTCTCGGTACGGTCCCCGGCCGCCCGCAGCAGCGCCTCGGCCGCCGGGGCCGAGGTGAACGTGACCGCGTCGACGAGACGCCCGGCCACCAGGTCGATGAGCCGGTGCAGCGGTGCCGGGTCGGCCGGCGGCGCCCACCGGTACACGGGCACCTCGATCACCGTGGCGCCCGCCGCCACCAGCGCGTCGGCGCACTCGGGCTGCCGCTCGCCGTGCAGTTGCATCGCCACCACCTGGCCGGCCACCCCGCGCCGGACCAGGTGCTCGACCACCTCGTCGCAGCTCTCCGACTCCGGGGACCAGTGCTCGCGCAGCCCGGCCGCCCGGATCGCGCCGGTCGCCTTCGGACCACGGGACACCACGTACGCGTGGGCGAGCGTGCTGCGCAGCGGCTCGGCCAGCCCCCAACCCTCGGCCGCCTCCAGCCAGCCGCGCATGCCGATGCCGGTGTTGGCCATCAGCACGTCCGGCGGGTGTTCCAGGCAGGCCCGGGTGGCCTCACGCAGGTCGGTGTCGTCGGCCAGCGGGACGATCCGCAGCGCCGGGGCGAGCACCACCCGCGCCCCGCGCCGCTGGAGCAGCGCGGCCAGTTCGTCGCGCCGCCGGTCGGCGGTGACGCCGATGGTGAAGCCGGCCAGCTCGTCCCGCATCATTCCTCCTGCCGTAACCGCACCTCGACCAGGCCGTCCCGGCAGCGCACCGGGTGCCGGCGCAGCGTCACGCCCGGTAGGTCCAGGCACCGCCCGGTGGTGAGGTCGTAGACCTGCTTGTGCAGCGGCGAGGCGAGTGTGGGCAACCCGCCCCGGCTGCCGACCAGGCCCCGGGACATGACGTACGCGCCGCCGACCGGGTCGAGGTTGTCCACCGCGTACAGGCCGTGCGCGGTGCGGAAGACCGCCACCTGTACGCCGTCGACGAGGGCGGCCACGCCCCGGTCGGGGTCGAGCCGGTCCAGCGGGCAGACCGGGGTCCAGTCCAGCGTGACGACGGGGCTCATCGGCGTACCTCCGGCAGGCCCAGCACGACGGGCTGGCGGCGGTGTCCGCCGTCCGGGGGCGCGCCCCGGGCCGGCACCGGCTGGCCCCGCTCCTGGGTGAACGTGATGGACGGGTCGGGCACGTCGGGCGCGTTGACGAAGGAGGTGAAGCGGCGCAGCCGGTCCGGGTCCTCCAGGACGTCGCGCCACTCGTCGGAGTAGCTCGCGACGTGCCGAGCCATCGCCGCGTCGAGGTCGGCGCAGAGCCCGAGCGAGTCGTCCACGAGCACCGACCGGAGGTGGTCCAGGCCGCCGTCCATGGCCTCGATCCACGCGGCGGTGCGCTGCAACCGGTCGGCGGTGCGGATGTAGTACATGAGGAACCGGTCGATCAGGGTGACCAGTTCCGCGGTGCTCAGGTCGGTGGCGAACAGGTCGGCGTGCCGGGGCCGGAAACCGCCGTTGCCGCCGACGTACAGGTTCCAGCCGGTCTCGGTGGCGATGACGCCGAAGTCCTTGCTCCGGGCCTCGGCGCACTCCCGGGCGCAGCCGGAGACCGCCGACTTGAGCTTGTGCGGCGCGCGCAGGCCCCGGTAACGCAGCTCCAGCGCGACCGCCAGCCCGACCGAGTCCTGCACGCCGTAGCGGCACCAGGTGTCGCCCACGCAGGACTTCACAGTGCGCAGCGCCTTGCCGTACGCGTGGCCCGACTCGAAGCCCGCGTCGACCAGCCGGCGCCAGATCTGCGGCAACTGGTCGACCCGCGCGCCGAACAGGTCGATCCGCTGCCCGCCGGTGATCTTCGTGTACAGCCGGAAGTCGCGCGCCACCTCGCCGATCGCGATCAGCTTCTCCGGGGTGATCTCCCCGCCGGGAATCCGGGGCACCACCGAGTAGCTGCCGTCGCGTTGCAGGTTCGCCAGGAAGTGGTCGTTGGTGTCCTGGAGCGACGCCTGCTCGCCGTCCAGCACGTGCCCGGTGCCGAGCGAAGCCAGGATGGAGGCCACCACCGGCTTGCAGATGTCGCACCCCCTCCCGCGCCCGTGCTCGGCGACGAGCCGGGAGAACGTGCGGATGCCCCGCACCCGGACCAGGTCGAACAGCTCCTGCCGGCTGTGGTCGAAGTGCTCGCACAACGCTGTCGACTGGCGTACCCCGGCGGCGTCCAGCAACTGCTTGAGCATCGGCACGCAGGAGCCGCAGCTCGTGCCGGCCCGGGTGCACGCCTTCAACGCCGGCACGTCGGTCGCACCGCCGGCGATCGCCGCGTCCAGATCGGCCCGGGTCACCGCGTTGCAGGAGCAGACCTGCGCGGTGGCCGGCAACGCGCCCGCACCGGCGCCCGCGCCGCCGGCCGGCGCCAGCAACGCCAGCGGGGGAGCGGGCAGCGGCCCGCCGACACTGGCCCGCAACGCCGGGTACGCGCTCGCGTCGCCGACCAGCACGCCGCCGAGCAGCGTCCGCGCGTCGTCGGAGAGGACCAGCTTCGCGTACGCGCGGGTGGCCGGATCGGTGAACGTCACGTCGAGGCAGCCCGGGGTGACGCCGTGCGCGTCGCCGAACGAGGCCACGTCCACGCCGAGCAGCTTGAGTTTCGTCGCGGTGTCCGCGCCGGGGAACGTCGCCGCGCCGCCCAGCAGCCGGTCCGCGACCACCTCCGCGGTGGCGTACCCGGGCGCGACCAGTCCGTGGCAGACCCCGTCCACCGCCGCGCACTCGCCCACCGCCCAGATCCGCTCGTCGGCGGTCCGGCAGGCCGAGTCCACCAGCACTCCGCCGCGCGGGCCCAGCGGCAGCCCGGCGGCCCGGGCCAGCTCGTCGCGCGGCCGGATCCCGGCGGCCACCACCACCAGCTCCGCGTCGAGCGTGCGCCCGTCGGCCAGGTCGAGCGCGGCCACCGTGCCGTCCGGTCCGGGACGCAGCGCCGTGGTGGCCACCCCGAGGTACGGCGTGACGCCCAGCTCCTCGACGTACCGCCGCAGCATCGCGCCGCCCGCCTCGTCCACCTGCACCGGCATCAGCCGGGGCGCGAACTCGACCACGCTCGTGGCGAGCCCGAGCAGCCGCAGCGCGTTCGCCGCCTCCAGCCCGAGCAGCCCGCCGCCGATCACCGCGCCGGTGCGGCGGCCCCGGGCGTGCTCCCGGATCGCGGTCAGGTCGTCCAGCGTCCGGTAGACGAACACGCCGGGCAGGTCCGTGCCGTCGACCGGCGGCACGAAGGCGTACGAGCCGGTGGCCAGCACCAGCGCGTCGTACGGGTACTCACCGGTTGCCGTGGTCACCACCCGCCGTGCCCGGTCGACGCCGGTGGCCGGCTCGCCCAGGCGCAGGTCCACTCCTGCGTCGGGGGTGTGCACAGTCAGCTCGTCGGCGTCCACCCCGTCGAAGACGGCCGAGAGTCGCACCCGGTCGTACGCCGGACGCGGTTCCTCGGCGAGCACCGTGACCCGCCACCGCCCGTCGGTGTCCCGGGCCCGCAGCGCCTCGACGAAGCGCTGCCCCACCATGCCGTTGCCGACCACCACCAGCCTGCCGCTCATGACACCTCCACCGCCTCGCGATCCGCATCCGTGTCGCGTACCTCGCCGGTTGTCTGCGGGTCCGCCTCGGCCAGCCAGCCGGCGATGCCGGCCACCGCGTCCCGGCAACTGCCGCAGCCGGTGGCGGCCCGGGTCGCCGCGGACAGCGCCGCCGCCGTCCGGGCGCCCGCCCGCCAGCACGCCACCAGCGCGCCCTTGCTCACGTCGTTGCACCGGCACACGGTCGCGGCGTCCGGCATCAGCGCCGGTGACGCGGCCGGTCCGGCCGGCGTCTCGCCGAACGCCCGGCCGAGCAGCAGCGAACGCCGGTCCGCCGGCACCGGCGCGCCCCTGTCGAACAGCTGCACCACGGTGCCGACCGCCGGGTTGTCGCCGAGCAGGATCGCGCCGGTCAGCCGCTCGTCCCGGATGCGCAGCCGGGCGTAGGTGCCCCGGGCCGGGTCGGCGAAGGTCAGCTCCTCGACCGGACCGCCCGGCTCGCCGGTACCGGCCACGTCGCCCATCGCGGCCAGGTCGATGCCGGCCGCCTTGAGCCGGGTCACCGCCGGGCGGGGCCGGTAGCGGGCCAGCGGGTCCGTTCCGGTCAGCACGTCGGCCACCACCCGGGCCTGCGCCCAGGCCGGCGCGACCAGCCCGGTCAGCGTGCCGTCGTGCTGCGCGCAGTCGCCGATCGCGGAGATCCGCCGATCGCTCGTCCGCATCCGGTCGTCCACCACCACACCGCGGTCGACGGCGAGCCCGGCCGCCGCGGCGAGCGCGGTGTCGGGGCGTACCCCGCAGCAGAGCACCAGCAGGTCGGCGGCGAGCGTCTCGTCGTCGCCCAGGTGCAGGCGGACGCCGTCGGCGTCGGCGGTCACGGCGGTGGCCGCCGCCCCGAGCCGGGACCGGACGCCCAGGCCGGCGAGCGTGCCCGCGAGGACCGCGCCGGCCGGCGGGTCGAGCTGGCGCTCCATCAGGTGCCCGACCGGGTGGACCACAGTCACGTCGAGACCCCGGGCGGCCAGCCCTCGGGCCGCCTCCAGACCCAGCAGCCCACCGCCGAGCACCGTCACGCGCCGCGCGCCCTCGGCGGCGGCGAGGATCCGGCGGCAGTCGCCGAGCGTGCGGAACGGGACGGCCCGCTCGGGCAGCGGGGCGAGGCCGGGTAGTGGCGGCACCGCGGCCCGGCTGCCGGTGGCGAGCACCAGGTGGTCGTACCCGTGCCGCTCGCCGTCGTCGGTGACCACCTCCCGTGCGGCTCGGTCCACGGCGGTGACCGTCGCGCCGGTGCGGACCTCGACTCCCGGGCCGACTGCTTCGACCAGCTCCACGTCCGGCTCGCCGATGCGCCCGGCGAGCAGCGTGGAGAGCATGATCCGGTTGTACGCGCGGTGCGGCTCCGCCCCGAGCACTGTGATCCGCCGGTTCCCGCCGCGCGCGTGCAGCTCGGCGGCGAGCCGGGCGCCGGCCATGCCGTAGCCGACGACGACGATCCGCTCGTTCATGCCGCCTCCACCCGGACCGCGCAGATCTTGAACTCGGGCATCCCGGAGACCGGGTCGAGAGCGTCGTTGGTGACCGAGTTGGCGCGTTGCGCGCCGGGCCAGTGGAACGGCGCGAAGACGGTGTCCGGCCGGATCGCCGTGCTGAGCCGGGCCGGTGCGCGCAGCTCACCCCGGCGGGAGACCACCCGTACCGGCGCCCCGTCGGTCACGCCGATCCGTGCCGCCAGGTCCGGGTGCAGCTCGACGAACCCGCCCGGTGCGGCCCGGCGCAACGCGGCCACCCGCCGGGTCTGCGCGCCGGACTGGTACTGCGCGAGCACCCGGCCGGTGGTGAAGTGCAGCGGGTAGTCGGCGCAGACCGGCTCGGCGGCCGGCCGGTGGGTCACGGCGTGGAACCGGGCCCGGCCGTCCGGGGTGGGGAAGCGGTCGGCGAACAGCCGGGGGGTGTCCGGGCCGTCCCGGTCCGGGCAGGGCCAGAAGACGCCGGTGTCGGCGTCGATCCGGTCCCAGGTGATCCCGGCGTAGTCGGCCGACCCGCCGGCCGAGGCCCGGCCGAGCTCCGCGAAGACCTCACGTGGGTCGGTCGGCAGCGACGGCCCGCCGTCGGTCAGCCGCCCGGCGAGCGCGGCGAGGATCTCCAGTTCGGTACGGACCCCGGCAGGTGGCTCACGCAGCGCCCGGCGGCGCAGCACGCGGCCCTCCAGGTTGGTCATCGTGCCGTCCTCCTCGGCCCACTGGGCGACCGGCAGCACCACGTCGGCCAGCTCGGCCGTCTCGGAGCGGACGAAGTCCGCCACCACCAGCAGGTCCAGGGCGCGCAGCCGGGACTCGACCTGCGTCGCGCGGGGCGCGGACACGACCGGGTTGGAACCGAACACCAGCAGTGCCCGCGCTCCGGACGGCGTGCCGAGCGCGTCGAGGAGCTGGTACGCCGGCACTCCCGGCCCGGGCAGCGCGTCCGGGTCGACGCCCCACACCCCGGCCACGTGCTCGCGGGCCGCGGGGTCGTCGATACGCCGGTAGCCGGGGAGCTGGTCGGCCTTCTGCCCGTGCTCCCGGCCGCCCTGCCCGTTGCCCTGCCCGGTCAGGCAGCCGTAGCCGGAACCGGGACGACCGGGCAGGCCCAGGGCGAGCGCCAGGTTGATGAAGGCGGTGACCGTGTCGACCCCCTTGGCGTGCTGCTCGGCGCCCCGGGCGGTGAGGACGACCGCCCGGTCCACGGTGGCCAGCGCGCGGGCGGTCGCGTACAGGTCGGCCACCGGCACGCCGGAGAGCCGTTCCACCTCCGCCGGCCAGTAGCCGGCCACCGTCCGCCGGACCTCGTCGAAGCCGGTGGTCCGCTCCGCGACGTACGCCCGGTCCAGCCAGCCCTCGGTGAGCGCGATGTGCAGCAGCGCGTTCGCCACCGCGAGGTCGGTGCCGGGCAGGGGTTGCAGGTGCAGGTCGGCCTGGCGGGCGGTGGCGGTGGCGCGCGGGTCGACCACGATCAGCCGTCCGCCGCGCTCCCGCAGGTCGGTGACGTGCCGCATCAGCGGGGGCATGGTCTCGGCCGGGTTCGCGCCGACCAGCAGCAGCGTGTCCGCGCGGCCGAGGTCGGCCAGCGGGAACGGCAGTCCGCGGTCGATCCCGAACGCCCGGTTCCCGGCCGCGGCGGCCGAGGACATGCACCAGCGCCCGTTGTAGTCGATGTGCCGGGTCCGCAGCGTCACCCGGGCGAAGCGGCCGAGCGCGTACGCCTTCTCGTTGGTGAGCCCGCCGCCGCCGAAGACGGCTACCGCGTCCGGCCCGTGGCGGTGCTGCACGTCCCGGACCCCGGCGGCGACGCGGTCCAGCGCCTCGTCCCAGGTCGCCGGCCGCAGCTCGCCGCCGGGCCGGTCGCGCAGCAGCGGGGTGGTGAGCCGGTCCGGGTGGTCGAGCAGGTCGGCGGCGGTCCAGCCCTTCTGGCACAGCCCGCCCCGGTTGGTGGGGAAGTCGCGGGCGCCGACCTCGACACCGTCGCCGGTGGCGCGCAGCACCATGCCGCACTGCAACGCGCAGTACGGGCAGTGCGTAGCGGCCTCGACGGGGCGTGACCCCGTTCGCGTCGCCGTGCGTGCACCGTCTGTCATGTCGGAAAAGCGTGCCGTCGGGCGGTTTCCGGTCCGGGTCTGCTCTGTTTCGGTCCTGTCACGACCGCTTCACACCGCACGTAGGTGACGTCGTCCTCCGCGGGGTTTACAATGTGGGAAAGTTGTCTCAAATAACGGGAGGCTCCGATGGGCGTGGCGGACGCGTTCGACGCGGTGGCCGGCAGCTACGACCAGGCCCGGCGCCGCCTGGTGCCCTGCTTCGACGCCTTCTACGGCGCCGCCGTCGAGGTGGCCGCGCCCCCGCTGCGCGCCGCGCTCGCCGCCGGGCGTACCCCCGAGGTGCTGGACCTGGGCGCTGGTACCGGCCTGCTGTCCCTGCTGCTGACCGCAGCCGTCCCCGGGGTCCGCCTGACGCTCGTGGACGGCGCACCCGGCATGCTCGCGGTCGCCGCCGGACACCTGAAGGAACGCGGCGTGGCGCACCGCACGGTGCACGCCGACCTGGCCGACCCGCTGCCCGCCGGCCGGTGCGACGCCGTGGTGTCCGCGCTGGCCATCCACCACCTCGACGACTCCGGCAAGCGGGCGCTGTACCGGCGGGCCGCTGAGGCGCTGGTTCCCGGCGGGGTGTTCGTCAACGCCGAGCAGGTGGCCGGACCGACCCCGGCGCTGGATCGCCGCTACGACGAGGTGTGGACGGCGCGGATCGCCGAGCTGGGCTCCGACGCCGAGGAGATCGCCGCCGCCCGGGAGCGGATGCGGCACGACCGTCCGGCCCCGGTGGCCGAGCAGTGCCGCTGGCTGACCGAGGCGGGACTGGTGGACGTGGACTGCTTCTTCAAGGAATGGCGCTTCGCCGTCTTCGGCGGTCAGCGGCCGGACGGATCGGCGAGGTGATTCTCGAGCCGCTCGGCGAAACGGGGTACGCCGGCCTTGCGTAAGTGGGCGATCAATTCGACCGCGTCCTTGTCCTCGGAGACCAGGCTGCGCCGGTAGTAGTCGATCTGCCGCGCCAGTGCCCGCAGAACCAGGGGCATCGAACGGTCGGCCACCCAGTTGAGGAACCCGTCGCCGGTGAGGACCGACAGGGATTCCCGTACGCATCCCGGAGGAAAGGCGCGCCGGTCGTCGGTTACCAGGATGTCGGCGCGGCCGTGGACGGCGGCGGCCAGGACGTGCCGGTCGTCCGGGTCCGGCGGGCACGGCACGTCGTTCGGCGAATAGCCGGTGACGAGGCCGTACGGGAATGCCTGGACGAAACGGCGTCGCTGCCCGCCGATCGCCTGCTCGGAATGCTCGGGCCGCTTGCGGCGCAAGCGATACATCCATTCCGCCAGTACGTCCTCGCTGTACCGGAGATCGAAGACGGCGCAATCGCCTTCGAGTGCGAGAAGGCTGACCCAGTCGCGAATAGTCCTGGAATAGAGAACGTTCGCGTCCAGGAACACCAGTGGGGCGCTGGGGATCACAGTGGACACCCTACCCAGCGCCCCCTGGCCGGGCCGGGAACTACACGTCGTCGGTGAAACCGAGCGCGTCGGACTCCCACATCAGGGCCTCGTACGACTTCCGTCGCTCTTCCATCTGCCGTTGCCGGAATGCGAGGACGTCGCGGAGAAAGAGGCGCCGGTGGGTGCCGACCCGGTGGGACGCGATCGACTCGTTCTCCAGAAGGCGGACGAGTGTGGGGCGGGACATGCCGAGCAGCTTCGCCGCCTCGGTCGTCGTCAGTTCGCGGGAGATGGCGCTGATCGCGACGCCGTCGCCGCGGGCGAGCATCGCCGAGATCTGATGGAGGACGTCGAACATCTGGGCGGGAACCTCGACCTCTTCGCCGTCCGCCGAGACGAGGCGGGCCGCCCTTCCGCCTGCGGCAAGGGGGTGCCGCACGAGGAACTCCTCCATGGCGGCTGCCTTCTGGCGCTCCGCTCCCTCGGTGGGCATGACCGAGGCGGCCATGCCGGTGCTGAGGCTCATGCGGCTCCCTGCGGCAGATGTGCTTGCGTCGTCCCAACCGTTCGGACCTGCTCCATCATCGCTTGCAAGTGCAATATCCGCAACTAGCTTCGGTTGTTTCACCTGGCGATGTCCTAATCCCCGATCGGCGGGGACGAGGATGACTGGCGGTCATACCGATGGGTAGTCTTCCCGGCATGACCGCCAAGGTGACGCTGTCGTTCTCCGACGAGACGATCGAGGAGGCGCGCCGGTTCGCCAAGCGGGAAGGCCTCTCCCTCTCCGCCTGGATGGACCAGGCCGCCCGGGAGAAGGCGCTGCGCGAGGTCTTCACCGCGCACGCCGACGCGGTCGGCCGTGCCGGCCTGGACCTGGAATCCGCCGCCCTGGCCGACGCCCAGGAGGTCGCGCTCGTCGACGACGCCCTGTTCGGCGGGCGTCCGCGTGCTGCGTAGGGGTGAGGTCTGGCGCATCTCCGGCGCCCGCGAGCGGTTCGGTCTGGTGATCAGCTCCGACGTCTACAACGCCACGGCGGTACCCATCGTGATCGTGGCCGAGGTGGTCGAGGAGTCGCTGCTGCGCGACTCGCCGCTCGCCGTGCGGATGGGCGCGTACGTGGTGATGCCCGACCGGATCTCCTCACCGATGAAGAAGTGGTTCACCGAGTGCGTGGACGTGGCCGACACCGAGACCATGCAGCGGGTCGGTCGAGCGCTGCGGATCCTCCAGGAGCTGTGACCTCCTCACCGGCGCCGTCCGGCGGACGTGCGGTCTCCGTTGCCGGGCCGACGCGCGCGGGGCACGCCGGGGAAACCACCGGCTGAGAGCGTCGCCTCGTCATCGACGAGGAGGAGTCGCCCGTGAGCACGCTCGTTTCCGCACCCACGCCGCCGCCGGCCACCACCGCCGGCCGGCTCACCGAATGGCGGCCGGAGGACCCGGCGTTCTGGGCGGCCGGCGGCGCCCGGGTGGCCCGGCGCAACCTGTACGTCTCGATCTTCGCCGAGCACGTCGGCTTCTCCGTGTGGAGCCTCTGGTCGGTGACGGTGCTGTTCCTGGGCCCCGAGTACGGCATCGACCCGGCCGGGAAGTTCCTGCTGACCGCCGTGCCGGCCGCGCTGGGGGCGGTGCTGCGGCTGCCGTACACGCTTGCCGTCGCCCGGTTCGGCGGCCGGAACTGGACCATCGTGAGCGCCCTGCTGCTGCTCGTGCCGGCGGTGCCGATGGCCGTGCTGATCGAGCCCGGGGTGTCGTACGCCACGCTGATGGTGCTCGCCTGCCTGTCCGGCGTCGGCGGCGGCAACTTCGCCTCGTCGATGGCGAACATCAACCTGTTCTTCCCGGAGCGGCTCAAGGGCCGGGCGCTGGGGCTCAACGCCGGTGGCGGCAACCTGGGCGTACCGGCTGTGCAACTGGTGGGGCTGGCGGTGCTGGCGACGGCCGGCGCCGCGTACCCCCGGCTCGTGCCGGCGGTCTACCTGCCGCTGATCGTGCTGGCCGCGCTGGCCGCGGCCCGCTGGCTGGACAACGTGCCGGGGGCGCGCAACGAACCGGGCGCGCTGCGCGCGGCGGCCCGCGACCCGCACACCTGGGTGATGTCGCTGCTCTACGTGGGCACGTTCGGCTCGTTCATCGGCTTCGGGTTCGCCTTCGGCCAGGTGCTCCAGCTCCAGTTCCACGACCGGTTCCCGACGCCCGTCGACGCGGCCTGGCTGACCTTCCTCGGGCCGCTGATCGGCTCGCTGATCCGGCCGGTGGGCGGTCAGCTCGCCGACCGGCTCGGCGGGGCCCGGATCACGTTCTGGAACTTCGTGGCGATGGCCGCCGGGGCCGCGCTGGTGCTGTACGCCGCCCGTGACCGGTCCTTCCCGCTCTACCTGACCGGGTTCCTGGCGCTGTTCGTCTTCTCCGGCATCGGCAACGGCTCGACGTACAAGATGATCCCGGCGATCTTCCGGGCCCGGGCCGTCGCGGAGAGCGAGCTGACCGGCGACCCGGAGGCGGCGCAGCGGCGGGCCCGGCGCCTGTCCGGCGCGGTGATCGGCATCGCCGGCGCGGTCGGCGCCTCCGGTGGGGTGCTGGTGAACGTGGCGTTCCGGCAGTCGTTCCTGACCTCCGGCACCGCGGACGCCGCCTACCTGGCGTTCATCGCCTGGTACGCGCTCTGCTTCCTGGTGACCTGGGTGGTCTACCTGCGTCCCGGGCCGCGTACGCTGGTCGGCGTGTGAGCTGCGCCATGGCGAACGCGCAGACCACGCGGGGCGCGACCCCGTTTTGACCTGCCGCAGGGCGGCCGGGTATCGTTGCCTGCTGTTGTACGACATTCTTAGGCGTGCCGCATCAGGTACGCTTGGTCGTTCGTGCGCGCTGGTCCGGCTGGGTACTCCTGGTCACTTCGGCGCGCGACCCCAGACCGACGACGAGACAAGGTAGACCTGTGCGTACGTACAGCCCGAAGCCGGGTGAGATCGAGCGTCAGTGGCACGTCATCGACGCCTCTGATGTCGTGCTGGGCCGCCTGGCGACCCACGCCGCCACGCTCCTGCGTGGCAAGCACAAGCCGACTTTCGCGCCGCACGTCGACACGGGCGACTTCGTCGTCATCGTGAACGCGGGCAAGGTCGCGCTGACCGGCAACAAGCGCCAGACCAAGGTTGCTTACCGCCACTCCGGTTACCCGGGTGGTCTGAAGCGGGTCGGCTACGACGAGCTGCTCACCAAGCGGCCCGAGCGGGCCATCGAGCTGGCCGTGAAGGGCATGCTCCCGCACAACAAGCTGGGCCGTCAGCTTCTCAAGAAGCTGAAGGTCTACGCCGGTGCCGAGCACCCGCACACCGCGCAGCAGCCGGTGCCGTTCGAGATCAAGCAGATCGCGCAGTGAGCGCGGGCGAAGGAAGCAGCATGACCGACATCACCGCCACCGAGGTCGCCCCCGAGGCCACCGAGGCGCCGGCGCCCGTCGCGCGCGCGCCCCGTGGTGACCGCCCGATCCAGACCGTGGGTCGGCGCAAGGAAGCCATCGTCCGGGTCCGGATCGTCCCGGGCACCGGCAAGATCACCTGCAACGGCCGCGACCTCGAGGCCTACTTCCCGAGCAAGGTGCACCAGCAGCTCATCAAGGACCCGCTGGTCACCGCCGAGAAGCCCGAGGCGTTCGACGTGATCGCCAACCTGCGTGGCGGCGGCACCACCGGCCAGGCCGGCGCGCTGCGGCTCGCCATCGCCCGGGCGCTGATCGTCAGCGAGCCCGACGACCGCCCGGCCCTGAAGAAGGCCGGCTTCCTGACCCGTGACGCCCGGGTCAAGGAGAGCAAGAAGTACGGCCTCAAGAAGGCCCGTAAGGCTCCCCAGTACTCGAAGCGCTGATCACCACAAGCGTCTTGTACTTCTGACGGACGGCCGGTTCGCCTCCCCTTCCGGGAGGCGGACCGGCCGTTCCGCGTTTCTCTCCTCTCATCGGCAGTTCCACGGAGGTTGGCGGGTATGGGCCGGTTGTTCGGCACGGACGGCGTACGCGGGCGGGCGAACGCGGATCTCACCCCGGAGTTGGCGTTGGCGGTCGCGGTGGCCGCGGCCCACACGCTGGCCGAGACCGACAAGAGCCATCCGCCGCTCGCGGTGGTCGGCCGGGACACCCGGGCCAGCGGCGAAATGCTGGAGGCGGCGGTGGTCGCCGGGCTCACCAGCGCCGGCGCCAACGTGGTCCGGGTCGGCGTGCTGCCCACCCCGGCGGTGGCGTTCCTCACCGCCGAGATCAAGGCCGACCTGGGCGTGATGCTCTCCGCCTCGCACAACCCGATGCCGGACAACGGCATCAAGCTGTTCGCCGCCGGTGGGCACAAGCTGCCCGACGAGATCGAGATGCGGATCGAGGAGGCGGTGAAGGCCAACGCCACCACCGCCTGGAAGCGCCCGATCGGCGCCGGCGTGGGCCGGGTCAACGACCTGCTCGACGGCGCCGACCACTACGTACAGCACCTGGTCGGCACCGTGCCGCACCGCCTCGACGGGATCAAGGTGGTCGTCGACTGCGCCAACGGCGCGGCGGCCGACGTCGCCCCGGTCGCCTACCGGGAAGCGGGCGCCGAGGTGATCGCCATCCACGCCGAGCCGGACGGGCTCAACATCAACGACGAGTGCGGCTCCAACCACATCGACGCGCTGCGCGCCGCCGTGGTCGAGCACGGCGCCCACCTCGGCATCGCCCACGACGGCGACGCCGACCGCTGCGTCGCGGTCACCGCCGACGGCGACGAGGTCGACGGCGACCAGGTCATGGCGATCCTCGCGCTCGCCATGCGGGACGCCGGCGAGCTGACCCAGGACACCCTGGTCGCCACCGTGATGAGCAACCTCGGTCTCCGGCTGGCCATGTCCGAGCACGGCATCCGGCTGGTCGAGACCAAGGTCGGCGACCGGTACGTGCTGGAGGAGCTGCGCGCCTCCGGCCTGGCGCTCGGCGGCGAGCAGAGCGGGCACATCGTGCTGCCGGCGTACGCCACCACCGGCGACGGCGTGCTGACCGGCCTGCACCTGATGGCGCGGATGGCCGCCACCGGCACGACCCTGGCCGAGCTGGCCGCAGTGGTCACCAAGCTGCCCCAGGTGCTGATCAACGTGCCGGTCGGCGACCGTACCGTCGGCGCCGCCGCACCCGCCGTCCGGGCCGAGGTGGAGCGCGCGGAGGCGGAACTGGGCGAGACCGGCCGGGTGCTGCTGCGCCCCTCGGGCACCGAGCCGCTGGTGCGGGTCATGGTCGAGGCGGCCACCGAGGCCACCGCGCGTGAGGTCGCCGAGCGCATCGCCGAGCAGGTCCGCACCGCCAGCCCGGTCGCCTGAGCCATGCCGCCCGCTGGGGGATCTCCCTCCAGCGGGCGGTTCAGTCAGCGCGCAGGCGACGCAGCCGGGTCACCGCCTCGGCCAGCACCTCGGGTCGCTTGCAGAACGCGAACCGGACCAGCCGGCGGCCGGCCTCCACGTCGTCGTAGAACACCTGCGTGGGCACCGCCACCACGCCGCAGCGCTCGGGCAGCGCCCGGCAGAACTCCACCCCGTCCCGGCCACCGAGCGGCGTGACGTCGGCGGTGACGAAGTAGGTGCCCTCCGGCGCGAGCACGCCGAACCCGGCGTCGGCCAGCCCGGCGGCGAGTTGGTCCCGCCGCCGTTGCATGTCGTCCCGGAACCCGGTGAAATACGCGTCCGGCAGCCCGAGCGCCACCGCCACCGCGGGTTGCAGTGGCCCGGCGTTGACGAACGTCAGGAACTGCTTCACCCGCAGCACCGCCGCCACCAGCGGTGCCGGTCCGCTCACCCAGCCGACCTTCCAGCCGGTGCAGGAGAACGTCTTCCCGGCCGACGAGATGCGCAGCGTCCGCTCCCGCATCCCGGGCAGCGTTGCCAGCGGTACGTGCGGCGCGGCGGCGTCGGTGAACACCAGGTGCTCGTAGACCTCGTCGGTGACCGCGTACACGTCGTGTTCCCGGCACAGCCCGGCGACCACTGCCAGCTCGTCGGCGGTGAAGACCTTGCCGGTCGGGTTGTGCGGCGAGTTCAGCAGCACCATCCGGGTACGCGGCCCGAACGCGGCGCGCAGCTCGGCCGGGTCGAACGCGTACCGGCCGTCGGCGCCGGGACGCAGCGTCACCGGGCGGCGGACCGCACCGGCCAGCGCGATCGAGGCGGCGTACGAGTCGTAGTACGGCTCGAAGCAGACCACCTCGTCACCCGGCTCGCAGAGCGCGAGGATGCTCGCCGCGACCGCCTCGGTCGCGCCGGCCGTCACCACGATCTCGCCGTCCGGGTCGTACTCCAGGCCCCAGAACCGGCGCTGGTGCTCGGCGACGGCGGCGCGCAGCGCGGGGATCCCCGGGCCGGGCGGGTACTGGTTGTGGCCGGTACGCAGCGCCTCGGCCGCGGCGGCGAGCATCTCCGGCGGGCCGTCGGTGTCCGGGAAGCCCTGCCCGAGGTTGACCGCGCCGGTGCGCACGGCCAGCGCGGACATCTCGGCGAACACGGTGGTGCCGAACGGCCGCATCCGGGCCACCAGGGGATCGGTCGTCGTCACGGCGGCCAGCCTACGGCCCGCCGCCGACTGCTCACCAGCCGAAGCAGGTCGCGCCGTACTCGCCCGAGTCCTTCGACACGACCTTGCCGTTGACGGTGATCCGGCAGGTCACGTCGCCGGACTCGACCGGACTGGCGATGATCTGCACCCGCTCGCGGTCGTTCGCGGTGAAGCTCAGCCGCCAGGGGGTGTCCACGGCGCCGGGCTGGTGGAAGTTCGCGTCCGCGTCGTAGAACTGCACCTCCGCCTCGCCGTTGGTGGCGGTCACCTCGTACAGCACAGTGAACCTGCCGGGCCCGCCGGACGGGGTGGTGACCGGTCTGGCCGGGGGACGGGTGGGCTCGTCGGCCCACCCGTCGGGCTCGCCGTACAGCGGTCCGTCGTACCGCTCGCCGGAGGCCGCCCCGTCGTCCAGGGTGCTGCCGAGGAAGGACAGCCCGACGCAGCCGCAGACGATGAGCGCCAGGACGCTCACGATGCCGATCACCAGGCCGATCGCCCAGCCGCCGCCGCTGCGGCGCGGTGGCATGCCCGGATACGCGTACGGCGGCGGGTAGGGCCCGGGCGGATAGGGGCCGGGTTGGTAGGGGCCGGGCGGGTAGGCGCCCGGTGTCCAGGCCGGCTGTGCCGAGAAGTCCGGGGTGCCGGGCTGGGACGGCCACCCGGGCGTACCGGGGGCCTGTGGGTCGCCCGAGGCCGGCGGGACGGCCGGGCGCGGCGTGGTGGCCGGGTCGGCCGGAGCCGCCCACCCCGGTTCGCCCACCGGCCGGCCCGTGCCGCTCGGGGACGCGGCCGGGTCGGTTCCGGACGCGCTCTCCGGGCCGGGCGCCGCCCAGGGGCTCGGAGCCGGGGACGGCGACCAGGGTGCGGGTGGCGTCCACGGCTGCGGGGCGGCCAACGGGTCCGGCGGCGTCCAGGTGGAGGGCGGCGGCGCGGCCGGTGCGGCGGTCGGGTCGCTCGGTCCGGAGGCCGGTTCGGGGGCGGGGGTCGTCTCGGACATCGGCTCAGCTCACAGGGGTACGGCGCGGACGACCGCGGAACGGTGGGCCCGGGGGACGGCGCCCGGCCTCAATGTAGGCGGTGGCGGCCAGCCGTGCGGTCCCGGCCGCCGGCCCGCGCGCCGCGTCCCGTAGCGGTCCGGACGGGTGGAACGGCCTGGATGGTGCTATGTCCGGTAGTGGCAACCCCGGCGTTCGGTTCGCTCAAATTCAGTGATCGTTAACCGGCTTTCCGAGCACGCACGATGAGCGAAACTCGGTTAGGCTGCGGACCATGTGTGGAATCGTGGGTTACGCCGGTGCGCGCCCGGCGCTCGGCATCGTGCTTGACGGACTGCGGCGTCTCGAATACCGCGGCTACGACTCGGCCGGTGTCGCCGTGGTCTGCGAGGACGAGCTGCTGACCGAGAAGAAGGCCGGCAAGCTCGCGAACCTGGAGAAGGTCCTCTCCGAGCGGGCGGCGGACAACCCCGAGGACTGCGCCGCCAGCCCGATCGGCATCGGCGACGGCACCACCGGCATCGGCCACACCCGGTGGGCCACGCACGGCGGCCCGACCGACCGCAACGCCCACCCGCACCTCTCCCCGGACGGCCGCGTCGCGGTGATCCACAACGGCATCATCGAGAACTTCGCGAAGCTCCGCACCGAGCTGGAGGACGAGGGCGTCGAGTTCGCCAGCGACACCGACACCGAGTGCGCCGCGCACCTGATCGCCCGCGCGCTGGCCGACCTGCGCTCGGCCGGTGAGACCGACAGCCCGCAGCTCCTGGCCGCCGCCATGCGCGTGGTCTGCGCGCGCCTGGAGGGCGCGTTCACGCTGCTCGCCGTCGACGCCGGCATCCCCGGCGCGGTGGTCGGCGCCCGGCGCAACTCGCCGCTGGTGGTGGGCCGTGGTGACGGCGAGAACTACCTGGCCAGCGACGTCGCCGCGTTCATCGAGCACACCCGGGACGCGGTCGAGCTGGGGCAGGACCAGATCGTGCTGATCACCCCGGACACCATCGACATCACCGACTTCGACGGTCAGCCGGCCAGTGGCAAGGACTTCCACATCGACTGGGACTCGTCGGCCGCCGAGAAGGGTGGCTACGACTGGTTCATGCTCAAGGAGATCGAGGAGCAGCCGCAGGCCATCGCCGACACGCTGCTCGGCCGGCTCACCGAGAGCGGCGAGATCGCCCTCGACGAGGTCCGCCTCAGCGAGCAGGACCTGCGCGACGTCGACAAGATCTTCATCGTCGCCTGCGGCACCTCCTACCACGCCGGCCTGGTCGCCAAATACGCCATCGAGCACTGGACCCGCATCCCCTGCGAGGTGGAGCTGGCGAGCGAGTTCCGCTACCGCGACCCGGTGCTGGACCGGTCCACGCTGATCGTGGTGATCTCGCAGTCCGGCGAGACGATGGACACGCTGATGGCGCTGCGCCACGCCAAGGAGCAGAAGGCCCGCGTGCTGGCCATCTGCAACACCAACGGCTCCACCATCCCGCGCGAGTCCGACGCGGTGCTCTACACCCACGGCGGCCCGGAGATCGCCGTCGCCTCCACCAAGGCGTTCCTCACCCAGGTCGTGGCCTGCTACCTGATCGGCCTGCACCTGGCCCAGGTGCGCGGCATCAAGTTCGCCGACGAGGTGGGCGCCGTGGTGGCCCAGCTCCAGGAGATGCCCGCCAAGCTGCGCGAGCTGCTGGACCGGATCGAGCCGGTCCGCGAGCTGGGGCGTGAGCTGAAGTCCGAGCCGACCGTGCTGTTCATCGGCCGGCACGTGGGCTACCCGGTGGCGCTCGAAGGCGCGCTGAAGCTCAAGGAGCTGGCGTACATGCACGCCGAGGGCTTCGCCGCCGGCGAGTTGAAGCACGGCCCGATCTCGCTGATCGACAAGGGCACGCCGGTGATCTGCATCGTGCCGTCGCCGGTCGGCCGGGGCATGCTGCACGACAAGGTCGTCTCCAACATCCAGGAGGTACGCGCCCGCGGCGCCCGCACGATCGTGATCGCCGAGGAGGGCGACCAGGCGGTGGTCCGCTACGCCGACCACCTGATCTACGTGCCGCGTACGCCGACGCTGCTGGCGCCGCTGGTGACCACGGTGCCGTTGCAGGTGCTGGCCGCCGAGATCGCCGCCGCCCGCGGGCACGACGTCGACCAGCCCCGGAACCTGGCCAAGTCGGTCACCGTCGAGTAGCCGATCTCGTCCACGGTCCCTCCGCCCGGTCGACCGGGCGGAGGGACCGCGCCGTCTCTGCCTGCTCATCGGCCCAGCACGATCCGTGCCATGCCGTCCAGCGCCGGGTTGTCCGGATCCCAGTAGCCGGTGTGGCCGTGCGGTGCGCTCGGGAAGCGCCGGCCGCCGAAGCCCGGCCCGCTCGGGTCGGCGCCGAACCAGAGCCGCTCGCCGTGCCCGCCGAGCACGGCGAACGCCGGGCCGAGCGGCGTGCCGGACAGCAGCGCGCGGCGGGCCAGCTCGTCCGGCGGGCGGGCCAGCCGGATCACGTCGTCCGGCGCGGTCGACGACCAGACCTGCCCGGCGGGCATCCGCAGGTCGGCGGCGTGGTCCACGCCGACCCCGGGCGAACCGACGAAGACCAGCGCGTCAGCGCCCAATCCGTGGTCGCGGGCGGCGGCGCCGACCACGAGCGAGCCGTAGCTGTGCCCGAGCACCGTCTGCCGGGCCGGTGGCCCCTCGTGCGCGGCCCGCAGCCCCTCCTGGAACCGGTGCAGCGCCGGGCCGGCGTCCTCGGCCTGCCGGGTGCCCGCCGCCTCGGTGAGGAGGTCGGGCGCGTCGTAGTCCAGCCAGAGCACCGCCGCCGCCTCCTCGCCCGGCCCGAGCGCCGCGCACCGCTGCAACACCCGGGCCGCCCGGCCCAGCTCGGCCGGCGCATCGGCGAGATCCGAGGTCATGCCCGGGACGTAGGTGAGCACCGAGGCGGCGCGGTCCGGGTTGCCGAGCGCCACCACCGCGCGGCCGTCGCCGGCCGGATCCAGACCCAGCAGGTACGCCCGGGGCGCCCCGCCCGCGGCCAGCCGCTCGCTGAGCCCGTCCAGCCCGCGCAGCGCCGCCTCGACAGCGGCGAGCCGGACCCGCCGCGACGCCTCCAGCGGCCCGGCCGGAAGCGGGTGCAGCAGGGCGAGCCGCCGCACGAGCAACTGCTCGCGCCGATCGCCGAGCAGCAGCCGGTTCGCCTGGTCCCGGGCGGCGGCCGGAAGCCCGTCGAGACGCCCGATCCGGCCCGGTTCCCGCCCCACCAGCCATCGCCGCTCGGCCGCGCTCAGACCGGCCCACCAGCGGCTCACCTCCGCCGGGCCGGCACCGGGCCCGGGCCGCCACGCGGGCGGGACGCTCACCCAGCCGCGTACCGCAGCGGTGCTCAGTTCCGCCAGCCGGCCGGCCGCCTCCCGGTCGGCGGTGCCGGCGAGCGTCAGTGCGTCCCGGATCCCGGCCCGCGCGTGGACCACGGCCGGCCCGGTCCGCGTCACCCGGGCCGGGTCGGGCCGGACCGCGCCGGTGCGGTCGACGAGCAGGCCACCGGACTCGGCGCGGGCCACCTCGGCGCCGAGCCGGGCCTTCGCCGCGCTCAGCCGGGCACCGAACTCGGCGAGCACCTGGTCGACCTCGATCAGGGCGGGGAGCACGTCGGTGAGGCCGGTGCGCAGGTCCCCGATCCGCCGCTGCGCCGCCGTCGAGGCCGCGCCCGACCACCCGGGCCGGAGCGCGCCGATCCGGGCGGTCAGCGCGTCGGCGCGCCGCCGTACCGGCGCGGCCAGACTCCGCCACGCCGCACCGGCGGCGGCCCAGGCGCCCGGGTCGGCCCGCCAGAGCTGCGCGTAGCCGACCGGCGCGTCCGCCGCGCCGGCGGGACCGCCGCTCACCGGAGCACCCGGGTGAGGCGGCGGGCGGCGCGTTCGTCGACCGCCTCGTAGCCGTCCGCCCCTCGGCGCAACGCCTGAGCGGTGTCGGCCACCCGGGCGCCGAGCGCGCCGGACCAGCGCCGCACGGCCGATTCCAGGTCGGCCAGCGCGACAGCGGATCGCCAGCCGTCCGGTGCCGCCACCAGCAACGACTCCGGCGCCGCGCCCGGCCCGCGGGCCAGCCGGTACGCGTCGTCGGCCAGTTCGCGCGCCACCGTGCGCAGCAGCTCCGGGTCGACGTCGAACGGTCTCTCCACCACGTGACCTCCCTCGCCCGGCGCCACCGGCCGGCTCCGGACACCGGGACGCTAGGCGGCACCCGACGGCGGTCGCCGACCCCTGTGGACAACGGTCCGGGTTATCCACAGGGGTTGTCCGCCGGCCGGTCCCCGGCGCGTACCGCCGGTAGGGTGAGGCCGTGATCGGGGCAGCCGCGGGCGGAAGCTGAGCCGGCGCGACGAGCGGGGCGGGGTGGCATGAGACAGGTGTGGCGTGTCGCGGACGTTCGCGCTGCGGAAGCGGGCCTGATGGCCACCCTTCCGGCCGGCGCGCTCATGCAGCGGGCCGCGGCCGGGCTGGCCCGCCGCTGCGCGTTGCTGCTGGCCGACCGGGGCGGCGTCTACGGCGCCCGGGTGCTGCTGCTCGTCGGGTCCGGCGACAACGGCGGCGACGCCCTGTTCGCGGGCGCGCACCTGGCCCGCCGGGGCGCGGCGGTGACCGCGCTGCTCCTCACGCCGGGCCGCGCGCACGCCGAGGGCCTCACCGCCCTGCGCGCCGCCGGCGGGCGCGTGGCCGACCGGCCGCCCGCGGTGGTCGACCTGGTGCTCGACGGCATCGTGGGCATCGGCGGCACCGGTGGGCTTCGCGAGACGGCCGAGCAACTGGCCGCGAGCCTGACCGGGCAGCGCGGGCGCGACGGCACGCCCGCAACGGTGGTCGCTGTCGACGTGCCGAGCGGAGCCGCTGTCGACACCGGCCACGTCCCGCTCACCGACGCCGGGCGGCCCCGGGCGGTCCGCGCCGACGTGACAGTCGCCTTCGGCGCGCTCAAGCCGGCACTGGTCGTCGGCCCGGCCGCCGAGCTGGCCGGGGAGGTCGAGCTGGTCGACATCGGGCTGACGCCGTGGCTGCGCGGCACGCCGGCGCTCCAGGTGATCGAGCAGGCGGACGTGGCCGACTGGTGGCCGGCGCTGGGAGCGTCGTCGGAGAAGTACTCCCGGGGCGTGGTCGGCGTGGCCACCGGCTCGGCCACCTACCCGGGCGCCGCGGTGCTCTCGGTCGCCGGGGCGCTCGCCGGTCCCACCGGCCTGGTCCGCTACGCCGGGAGCGCCAAGGGCGAGGTGCTGCACCAGCACCCGTCGGTGATCGCCACCGGCCGGGTCGCCGACGCCGGCCGGGTCCAGGCGTGGGTCTGCGGCTCCGGGCTGGGCACCGGCGAGGACTCGGCCGCCGAGCTGCGGGCGGTGCTCGCCGCGCCGGTGCCGGTGGTGCTCGACGCGGACGCGCTGACGCTGCTCGTCGGCGGAAAGCTGGCCGACCGGCTGCGCGGCCGGGACGCGCCGATCGTGGTGACCCCGCACGACCGGGAGTACGCCCGGCTCTGCGGCGAGATGCCGGGGGAGGACCGGGTCGCCGCCGCCCTGCGGCTCGCCGCCTGGATGAACGCGGTGGTGCTGCTCAAGGGCGACCGCACGGTCATCGGCACGCCCGACGGCCGGGCGTACGTGAACCCGACCGGCACCCCGGTGCTCGCCACCGGCGGCACCGGCGACGTGCTGGCCGGGTTGCTCGGTTCGCTGCTCGCCGCCGGGCTGGCCCCGGAGCGGGCGGCCGGCGCCGCGGCGTACCTGCACGGGCTGGCCGGCCGGGAGGCGGCGCGCGGCGGTCCGGTGACCGCGCCCGACGTGGCCGCCGCGTTGCGTCCGGTTCTGACCCGGCTGGGCTGATCCGGGCGGCGACGACCGGTGGCGACGGGCACCGCCCGCACGGCTCACGGCTCTGATGATCACTGACGGAAGTAGGCTGAGGACATGTGGCAGTCGGAGGTGCGCGTCGACCTGGACGCGATCCGGGAGAACGTGACCCGGCTCAAGGCCGGCACCAGCGCCGAGCTGATGGCGGTGGTCAAGGGCGACGGGTACGGCCACGGCATGGTGCCGGCCGCCCGCGCGGCGCTCGACGCCGGGGCGGACCAGCTCGGCGTCTGCACGCTGGACGAGGGGCTGCGGCTGCGCGAGGAGGGCATCACCGCGCCGGTGCTGGCCTGGCTGCTCAGCCCCGGGGTGCCGCTGCACGACGGGATCACCGTCGGCGTCGACCTCGGCTGCGCCAGCCTCACCCAGCTCGACGAGATGGTCCAGGCGAGCCGCCGGGCGGGCCGTCCGGCCCGGCTGCATCTCAAGATCGACACCGGGCTGGCCCGGGGCGGCGCCACCGTCGCCGACTGGCCGACGTTGCTGGAGGCCGCCGCGAAGGCCCAGGCCGACGGCCTGGTCGAGGTGGTCGGCGTGTGGAGCCACTTCGTGTACGCGGACTCGCCCGGCCACCCCACCACCGACCGCCAGCTCGCCGTGTTCCAGGAAGGGCTGGAGATGGTGACGCGGGCCGGCCTGCGCCCGCGCTACCGGCACCTGGCCAACTCGGCCGCCACGCTGACCCGGCCGGACACCCACTTCGACCTGGTCCGTCCCGGCATCGCCGTCTACGGCCTGTCGCCGGTCGCGGGCGAGCAGTTCGGTCTGCGTCCGGCGATGACCGCCCGCGCCCGGGTGATGCTCACCAAACGGGTGGCGGCCGGCACCGGCGTCTCCTACGGCCACACCTACCTCACCGAGCAGGAGGCCAACCTGGCGGTGGTGCCGCTAGGCTACGCCGACGGGGTGCCCCGGCACGCCTCCAACACCGGGCCGGTGCAGCTCGCCGGCAAGCGCCGGGCCATCTCCGGGCGGGTCTGCATGGACCAGTTCGTGGTCGACTGCGGCGACGACGAGGTGGCCGACGGCGACGTGGCGACGCTGTTCGGCAGCGGGGCGGACGGCGAGCCCACCGCCGACGACTGGGCCGAGGCCGTCGGCACCATCAACTACGAGATCGTGACCCGTTTCGGTGGCGTGCGCGTGCCCCGCGTATACGACGGCGAGCGCGCATGAGTGTCCGGTTGCCGCGACCGCGTACCGCCGCCGGCAAGGTGGCCGGGCTGGTCGGCGCCGCCGTCGGCGTGGCCGCCGCCGGGCTCGCGGCGGGCGTGGTCAGCGAGCGGGTGCTGGTCCGCCGGCTCAAGAACGACCCCGCCGACCGGTACGCCGACGAGGTCTTCGGCGAGCAGCGCTACGACGAGGCGTACCGGCTGGAGATGCCGGACGGCACCGACATCCACGTGGAGGTGGTCGAGCCGGCCCGCCCGGTCGCCGGGCACCCGACGGTGGTGCTGGTGCACGGGTTCTGCCTGGACATGGGCACGTTCCACTTCCAGCGCAAGCGGCTCGCCGAGCGCGGCGACTACCGGGTGGTCGCGTACGACCAGCCGGGGCACGGCCGCTCGGGCCGGCTGGAGAGCGGCGAGTACGACCTGACCGCGCTGGGCCACACGCTGCGCCGGGTGCTCGACGAGGTGGCCCCGGACGGCCCGCTGGTGCTGGTGGGGCACTCCATGGGCGGCATGACGATCATGGCGCTGGCCGAGCTGTACCCGGAGATGTTCGGCGACCGGGTGGTCGGCACCGTGCTGATGGCCACCTCGGGCGGCCTCGCGGCGGAGACCAAGCTGGTGGCGCCCGCGCTGCTCGGCCGCGTCGGCTCGCCGGTGCTCTACATGATGAGCAACGCCACCCGGTACGGCGGCACCGTCATCGACCGGGCCCGCCGGTCGACCTCGAACGTGGCCTGGCTGCTCACCCGCAAGTACGGCTTCGGCACCTCGAAGCCGAGCCCGGCCCTGGTGTCGTACGTCGAGACGATGAACTCGCGCACCTCGGCCGACACGGTCACCCGCTACCTGCGCACGATCGCCACCCACCACCGGTTCCCGGCGCTGGCCGCACTGGCCGGCACGCCGGTGCTGGTGATCGTGGGCGACAAGGACATGATCACGCCGGTGACGCACTCCGAGGAGATCGTCCGGCGGCTGCCGCACGCCGAGTTCGTGAAGATCCACGACAGCGGGCACGTGGTGATGCTGGAGCACGCCGACGAGGTGAACGCGGCGCTGGAGAGGTTCCTGGATTCGCTATGACAGTGGGCGTGGAGCTGAAGACCGTCGACGACACCCACGAGTTCGGGCGGCGGCTGGCCGGTGTGCTGCGCGCCGGTGACCTGCTGCTGCTCAGCGGCCCGCTCGGGGCCGGCAAGACGGCGCTGACCCAGGGCATCGGCGCCGGCCTCGGCGTACGCGGGGACATCACCTCGCCCACCTTCGTCATCGCGCGGGTGCACCGGCCCGACCCGGCGCGGGGCGGCCGGGTGACGCTCGTGCACGCCGACGCGTACCGCCTGGGTGAGGCCGCCGACCCGCGCGCGGAGATCGACGACCTCGACCTGGACGCCTCGGTGGACGAGGCGGTCACAGTGGTGGAGTGGGGCGAGGGGATGGTCGAGCAGCTGGTCGACGCGCACCTGCGGGTACGCATCGACCGCCGTGACGACGACACCCGGGCGGTCACGCTGGAGCCGGTCGGCGGCGACTGGGCCGCCCGGGTCGCCGAACTGTCCTGAGTCAGGGCTGAAGGGGCATCGTCCAGCAGTTGGAGTAGGCGGTGCGCCCGGCAAGCCGGTCGGTCAGCCAGGCCACGGCGTCGCCCTGGTCGGTGATGAGCGGCGCCAGGTGGTTGGTGAGGAGCTTGTCCCCGAGGTTGGGCAGGCTGACGGCCTGGTAGGTCACGGCGCCGCCCTTGCGGCACCAGTCGACAGCCAGTTGACGGGCCTGCCGGTGGGGCACGATGTCGTCCTGGACGCCGGTCGCCACGCGTACCGGACCGGCGGGCTTGAGCGTGCCGATGCGCTGCCGGTCGAGGACGGCGCTCGCCTCGGGCGAGGCGGCGATGACGGCGGTGAGGGACCGGCCGCCGGTGATCCATTTGCTGCTCTTGGTGAACGCGTACCGGAGGATCGCGTCCCCGACGCACATGGTCGAGGTGTCGCTGAGCGCCGCCCGGCCGGCGTCGTTGACGTTCGCCTCGATGACGTCCCGCACGGCCGGGTCGGACTGGGCGAAGCCGTTGAGCGACCAGCCCAGCGCTCCCGCCAGCGCGCTGCCGTCGATGCCGCCGATGACAGCCGTCAGGTCGGCGGGAGGCGCGCCGACGTAGCTGCCGGCCAGCGGTACGTCGGGCGCGTAGGCGGGCTGGAGCTCGGCGGCGGCGGCGCTGGCGCCGCCACCCTGGCTGTAGCCGTACAGGCCGACGCGGGACCGGTCGGTGACCGATGCTCCCGGCACCGCGCGGGCGGCGCGGGCCGCGTCGAGCAGGGCTCGCCCTTCGTCGAGGCGGTTGACGTACGTGTGCAGCCGGTCGGTCGCGCCCAGGCCGACGTAGTCGGTGACGACGACAGCGGCGCCGGTGGCGAGGAGGCGGTAGATCGCCAGCGCCTCGTAGCCGACGGACAGGGTGTCGCCGGTGAGGGTGAGCGGATGTTGCAGGGCGAACGAGGGTGCGCACTGGTCGCCCTGCCCCATGGTGCCGGAGGCGACGGCGACCAGCGGGCGCGGTCCGGTGCCCCGCCACGCCGCCCACGGTTCGATGTAGGCGCCGGTCACGCCGACGGCCCGGCCGTTGGAGTCGGTGGACCGGTACATCAGCCGGGTGGCGGTGCCGGGCATCGGGCGGCCGTCGAGTCCGGGAATGCTCAGGCCGAGCGGCAGCGGCTCGGTACGGATCAGCGTGCCGTTGGTGGCGGGCAGGTCGGCGGGTGGGTGGTAGAAGGCGGGGATGGTCACGCCGCGGGAGACCACCGGCGCTGCGCCGTCGGCGGCCGCGGGTGCGCCGGATCCGGCCAGGTACACGGCTGCCGCCGCGGCGACGGCCAGCATCCGGACGCCTCTCGGGCGGCGGGGGGAGGGGGCGGTGGAGGGCGTGCGGGGACGGGTGTTCCTACTGCTCACGGGCACTCCTAGCGAGCATCGATGGTGGTGGATGCAAGCTAGCAGCGGCGATGTGGCGTAAGTAACTTGCCAGTAGGTTACGCTCCGGTAACTTTTGTTGCCAGTGTCCCGGCCCTGCCGCCGCCCGGGAGTGTCGGTTGCGGCTGGTAAGAAGGTGGCGACCGACGAGGAGAGGCTGCCGATGCCCGACGCCCCCACCCTGGACCTGCCGGCGCTGCTGCCGGAGGCCTGGCGTGCCGTGCTCACCCCCCACCTGGACCCGGCCCGCACCGCGGCGCTGGCCGAGTTCGTCGCCCGGGAGTACGCGACCGCCACCGTCTTCCCGCCGCTGGAGGACCTCTTCTCCGCCTACCGGCTGTGCGGCCCGGCCGACACCCGGGTGCTGATCCTCGGGCAGGACCCGTACCACAAGGCGGGCCAGGCGCACGGGTTGAGCTTCAGCGTGCGCGAGGGGGTCGCGGTGCCGCCGTCGCTGCGCAACGTCTTCAAGGAGCTGGGCGAGGACCTGGGCGTGCCGAAGCCGCGCAGCGGCAATCTCGACGGCTGGGCCGCGCAGGGCGTCCTGCTGCTCAACTCGGTGCTGACGGTCCGGCAGGCCACGCCCGGCTCGCACGCCAACCGCGGCTGGGAGGAGTTCACCGACGCCACCATCCGGGCGCTCGACGCGCTCGACCAGCGCGTGGTCTTCCTGCTGTGGGGCGGCTACGCACGCAAGAAGGCGGCGCTCGTGACCAACCCGCAGCACGTGGTGCTGGAGGCCGGGCACCCGAGCCCGATGAACCCGCGCGGCTTCCTCGGCAGCCGACCGTTCAGCGCGGCCAACAAGGCGCTTGCCGACGCGGGGCTGCCCACCGTCGACTGGGAGCGCTCAGCCGGCTGACCCGCCCGGCGCCTCGCCCGCCCCGGCGAGGCGCCGGCGGTACCGGGAGAGCAGTTCGGCCGTGCGCCGGTCGGTCACCTCCACCTCGACCAGCGGCTCGACCGGGTACGTACGTTCACCGAGGCGGACCTCGACGGGCTCGGGTAGTTCCTCGCACATCCGGGCCCGCAGCTCGCCGTAGCGGGTCAGCCAACGGTGCTCGCCCGGCTCCTCGGGCTCCGTGTGGATGCCGCCCCACACCTGCCATCGGGCGTCCCAGCGTTGCGCGTGGATCCGATCGAGGAGCGCGCTGAACTGCGGCGAGTCCCGCCAGCGCACCGCGATCTCGACCGCGTCCACCGGCAGCGGCGCGCCCTGCAGCAGTGCCGCCGTGCCGCCCGACAGCACGTACGGCAGGTCGCCCAGGGCGTCCATGATCCGGTCCAGCCGGAGAACTTCGATCCGCTCGGAAAGCACCATTCCGGCCATCTCGTCCAGCGCGGCGTCCAGGTGGCTGTCCAGCGGCTCGACCTCGATCCGCAGTTGCCGGCCGAGCGCGGCCAACAGGCGTTCCGCGGTCGTCAGGCTCGGCAGCCGGTCGCCGCGTTCGATCCGGGCGATGGCGGCCTGACTGAGCCCGCACCGGGCGGCCAGCGCCTGCTGGGTGAGTCCTGCTTGTTCGCGTTCACGCCGCAGGGTGCGGGCGACCTCTCGAACGAGGCGACTCTCCGTCATCTCCGGAGAATGGCAGTCCTCTTCCCAGCCTTATGCCTCGGAGTCATATTTATGACCCAGAGGCATAAGGCTCTCACCTCTCCTCCTTGATCCGGGCGCTACGCACCGTGACCGGGCGAGCAGCGAGGGCGTGCCCGGGGCGGGCGGAGCGGACGGCTAGGCTGGCTTACCGTGCTCGTACTCGTGGTGGACTCCTCGACGCCCGCGGTGACCGCCGCCCTGGCCGAGGTCTCGGCGGACGGCGTCGCGCTCCGCGCGGCCCGGTGCACCGTCGACGCCCGCGCCCACGGCGAGCTGCTCGCGCCGCAGGTCGACGCCGTGCTGGCGGACGTCGGCGCGCGGCCCGCAGACCTGGCCGCGATCGTCGCCGGCCTCGGCCCGGGCCCGTTCACCGGGCTGCGCGTCGGGCTGGTCACCGCCGCCACCATGGGTCAGGTGCTCGGCGTACCCACGTACGGCGTCTGCTCGCTGGACGGGCTCGGCCACCCGGCGGCCGCCGGCGAGCCGGTGCTGGCCGCGAGCGACGCGCGGCGCCGGGAGATCTACTGGGCCGTCTACGACGGCGCCGGTCAGCGCCTGGCCGGCCCGGAGGTGGCGGCCCCGGCGGTGGTCGCGGAGCGGGCGCGCGACCTGGCGGTCACCGTCGCGGTCGGCGACGGCGCGCACCGGTACGCGGACGTGCTGGGGTTGCCGGTGCGCGACGAGCCGCGCTACCCGGACCCGCTGGCGCTGGCCCGTCTCGCCGCGCCGCGGATCCGCGCGGGCGCGCCCGGTGAGACGCTCACCCCGCTCTACCTGCGTCGCCCGGATGCGGTCGCGGCCACCGGCCACAAGCCGGTCCTGCCATGAGGCTGGGCCGGTTCCGCTGGTGGCACATCGACGAGGTGCTGCCCATCGAGGCGGACCTCTTCGGCGCCGAGAAGTGGTCGGCGGGGATGTTCTGGAACGAACTCGCCAACGGGCACTTCTACCTGGTCGCCACCGACGACGACGGCGCCGTGCTCGGCTACGCCGGGCTGACCGTGTCCCCGCCCGACGAGGCGTGGGTGCAGAACGTCGCGGTCCGCCGCGACGCCCAGCGCCGGGGGATCGGCCGGCTGCTGCTGGAGGCGCTGCTCGCCGAGGCCGCCCGGCGCGGTGCCCGCAGCACGCTGCTGGAGGTCGCCGCGGACAACGCGCCGGCGCAACGGCTCTACGCCGGCTACGGCTTCGAGCCGATCGGCGTACGGCGCGGCTACTACCAACCGAGCAACACCGACGCGCTGGTCATGCAGCGCAACGAGGACTGACGCGCATGGCTGACGAACCCCTGGTCCTCGGCATCGAGACCTCCTGCGACGAGACCGGCGTGGGCATCGTGCGCGGGCACACGCTGCTCGCCGACGCGCTCGCCTCCAGCGTCGAGGAGCACGCCCGGTTCGGCGGCGTGGTGCCCGAGGTGGCCAGCCGCGCCCACCTGGAGGCCATCGTGCCGACCATGGACCGGGCGCTGCGCGAAGCCGGCGTCACCATCGCCGACGTCGACGCCATCGCCGTGACCTCCGGGCCGGGCCTGGCCGGCGCGCTGCTCGTCGGGGTCGCCGCCGCCAAGGGGTACGCGGTCGCGGCGGAGAAGCCGGTTTACGGCGTGAACCACCTCGCCGCGCACGTCGCGGTGGACACGCTGGAACACGGCCCGCTGCCCGAGCCCGCCATCGCGCTGCTGGTCTCCGGCGGGCACTCCTCGCTGCTGCGCGTCGACGACCTGGCCCGCGACGTGGTACCGCTCGGCGCCACCATCGACGACGCGGCCGGCGAGGCGTTCGACAAGGTGGCCCGGCTGCTCGGGCTGCCGTTCCCCGGCGGACCGTACATCGACCGCGAGGCGCGCGCCGGCGACCCGGCGGCGATCGCCTTCCCGCGCGGGCTGACCGCCGCGAAGGACCTGGCCGGGCACCGGTACGACTTCTCCTTCTCCGGCCTGAAGACGGCGGTGGCCCGCTGGGTGGAGGCGCGGCAGCGGGCCGGTGAGCCGGTCCCGGTCGCCGACGTGGCCGCGTCCTTCCAGGAGGCGGTCTGCGACGTGCTCGTCGGCAAGGCGATCGACGCCTGCCGCAGCAGCGGCATCGACACGCTGGTGATCGGCGGCGGCGTGGCCGCCAACTCCCGGCTGCGGGCGATGGCCGAGCAGCGGGCCGGCAAGCACGGCATCCGGGTGCGTACGCCCCGGCCGAAGCTCTGCACGGACAACGGCGCGATGGTGGCCGCGCTCGGCTCCCACCTGGTCGCCGCGGGCGTCGCGCCGAGCCGGCTGGACCTGCCGGCCGACTCGGCGCTGCCGCTGACAGTGGTCAGCGTGTGAGCGGGGAGGGGACCGACATGATCGTCCGCATGTGGGAGGCCAAGGCCGAGCCGTACGGCTTCGCCGACCTGATCACCTGGGTCTGTGAGACCGCGCTGCCCGAGTTCGAGCACGACCCGATGCACGTCTCCAGCGAGGTGTTCTCCTCCACCGACCACCGGCTCGTGGTCATCTCCAAGTGGCGGAACAACCCCCGGGAGCTGCCCGAGCCGCCGGCGCGCCTGATCGCCCGCCCGCCGCACAGCTGGGATTTCACGCAGGTCGACCGCTGACGCGACGGCCGTCACGACGGCCGGAATTGGTTGGCGCGCGGGGCGCCCCGGCACCTAGCGTCGGTGGGCCATGCGCTTCTCACCGGCCGGTGATCCCGGCACCCCCGACGCGCGCTCGGCCACCCGATACCTCGTGTGGCTCGCCGGGCGGCACCCCGTCATCTTCGGCGCCGGTCTCGCGCTCGGCGTGATCTGGATGCTGGCCCAGGCGCTGGTGCCGGCCGTGCTCGGCCGCGCCGTGGAAGCCGGCCTGGCCCAACGCGACCCGGACGCGCTGGTGCGCTGGGGGCTGGCCCTGCTCGGGCTGGGCCTGGTGCAGGCCGTCGCCGGGATCCTGCGCCACCGCTGCGCCGTGCACAACTGGCTCGGTGCCGCCTACCGCACCGTCCAGGTGACGGTGGACGCCACCAACCGCCTCGGCGCCGCGCTGCCCCGGCGGGTCGCGGCGGGCGAGGTGGTGAGCATCGGCACCGCCGACATCGAGCACATCGGCGGCGCCATCGACATCACCGCCCGCGGCGCCGGCTCGGTGGTCGGCATCGTCACCGTCGCGGTGATCCTGCTCAACGCCTCCCAGCCGCTCGGCCTCGTGGTGGTGCTCGGGGTGCCGCTGCTGATGGCGCTCGTGGCGTTGCTGATCCGCCCCCTGCACCGGCAGCAGGCCGCGTACCGGGACTCGACCGGCCGGCTCACCGCCCGGGCCGCGGACATCGTCTCCGGCCTGCGCGTGCTGCGCGGAGTCGGCGGCGAGCCGGTGCTGTCCGAGCGCTACCGGCAACGGTCCCAGGCGTTGCGCGCGGACGGGCTGCGGGTGGCCCGGGTCGAGTCGCTGTTGCAGGCCGCGCAGATCCTGGTGCCCGGCGTCTTCGTGGTGCTGGTGACCTGGCTCGGCGCCCGGTTCGCGCTGCGCGGCGAGATCAGCGCCGGGGAGCTGGTCTCGTTCTACGGCTACACCGCGTTCCTGGTCAGCCCGCTGCGCAACCTCACCGAGGCGGCCGACAAGCTGACCCGGGGACACGTCGCGGCCCGCCGGGTGGTCCGGTTGCTGCGGCTCGCACCGGAGTTCACCGATCCGGCCACCCCGGTGCCGGTGCCGGCCGGGCCGGGCGAGCTGGCGGACGTACGCTCCGGGCTGGTGCTGCGACCGGGCCGGCTCACCGCGCTGGCCACCGCCACCCCGCAGGACGCCACCGAGATCGCCGACCGGCTCGGCCGGTACGCCGACGGGGACGTCACGCTGCACGGCGTACCGCTGCGGGACGTGGCGCTGGCGACGGTGCGGGAGCGGATCCTGGTGGCCGACAACGACGCGCAGCTGTTCAGCGGCGTGCTGCGCACCGAGCTGGACCCGCACGACCGGGCCGAGCCCGGCGCGGTGGCGGCGGCGCTGGCCGCGGCGAGCGCCACCGACATCGTCGAGGCGCTGCCCGGCGGCCTGGACGGCGAGGTCGCCGAACGCGGCCGGGAGTTCTCCGGCGGGCAGCGGCAACGGCTGCGGCTGGCCCGAGCGCTCGTCGCCGACCCGGAGACGTTGATCCTGGTCGAGCCGACCAGCGCGGTGGACGCGCACACCGAGGCCCGCATCGCCGAACGGCTCGGCCCGGCCCGCCACGGCCGGACCACGCTCGTCTGCACCACGAGCCCGCTGGTGCTCGGCCACGCCGACCACGTGGTCTTCGTGGAGGACGGCAAGGTCGTCGCCGAGGGCCGGCACGAGGAACTGCTCGCCGCCGAGCCGCGTTACGCCGCCACGGTGAGCCGGGAGGAGGACCGATGAGCAACGCGCTGCCCGTCGCCGACATCGCCCAGGTCCGCCGGTACGTGCGCGAGCTGATCCGCCGTCACCCGCGTGGCCTGGCCGCCGCGCTCGGTCTGCACGCGCTCGCCGCGGGCGCCGGGCTCGTCGCCCCGCGCCTGCTCGGCGACCTGGTGGAGGGGATCTCCCAGGGCGTCGCCGCGACGACTGTGGACCGGGTCGTGGCGGCCATCGCCGCGTTCGTGGTGGTGCAGGCGGTGCTGGTCCGCTTCGCGCACCTGGCCTCGGCCCGGCTCGGGGAGCGGGTGCTCGCCGAGCTGCGGGAGGAGTTCGTCGACCGGGTGCTCGCGCTGCCGCTGGCCACGGTCGAGCGGGCCGGCACCGGCGACCTGCTCACCCGCACCTCGCGGGACGTCGCCGCGCTCTCCCGTACGGTCCGGTTCGCCGGGCCGGAGACGCTCATCGCGGCGCTGACCGTGCTGCTGATCCTCGGCGCGCTGGTGCTGACCGGCCCGCTGCTGGCGCTGCCCAGCCTGCTGGCGGTGCCGGTGCTGTGGGCCGGCACGCGCTGGTACCTGCGCCGCGCGCCCCAGGGCTACCTGCGGGAGAACGCCGCCTACTCGGACATCACCGACGGGATCAGCGAGACGGTCGAGGGGGCGCGGACCACCGAGGCGCTGCGCCAGGCGGCCCGCCGCCGGGCCCGCGGCGACGCGGACATCCGCCGGTCGTACGCGGCCGAGCGTTACACGCTCCACCTGCGGACCGTGTTCTGGCCGGTGGCCGAGTTCGGCTACCTGGTGCCGATGGTGGCGACCCTGCTCATCGGCGGCTGGTTCCACCTGAAGGGCTGGGCCAGCCTCGGCCAGGTCACCGCCGCCACGCTCTACGCCCAGCAGCTCACCGACCCGATCGAGCGGCTGCTCGGCTGGCTGGACGAGTTCCAGGTCGGCGGCGCGTCGCTGGCCCGGCTGCTCGGGGTGGCCGCCGAGCCGGACGAGCGCGCCAGGGCATCCGCCACGCCGGACGAGCGCGCCGCCGCTCCGGGCAGTGCGGGCGGCGCGGGCCGGCTCGCCGCGCACGACGTCCGGTACGCGTACCGCCCGGGGCACGACGTGCTGCACGGCGTGACGCTGGAGCCCCGGCCGGGGGAACGGCTGGCGATGGTCGGTCCGTCCGGGGCGGGCAAGTCGACGCTGGGCCGGCTGCTGGCCGGCGTGCACGCCCCGAGCGCCGGCACGGTGACCGTGGACGGCCGGCCGCTGGCCGGAATGCCCCTGGCCGAGCTGCGTACCCATGTCGCGCTCGTCAGTCAGGAGCACCACGTGTTCATCGGCACGCTCGCCGACAACGTGGCGATGGTCCGGCCGGACGCCGACCCGGCGCGGGTACGCGCGGCGCTGGCCGCCGTCGACGCGCTGGACTGGGCGCTGGCCCTGCCGGACGGGCTCGACACGGCGGTCGGCGCGGGCGGGCACCCGCTCACCCCGGCGCAGGCGCAGCAGCTCGCGCTGGCCCGGCTGGTGCTCGCCGACCCGCACACGCTGGTGCTGGACGAGGCCACCTCGCTGATCGACCCGCGGGCGGCCCGGGCTCTGGAGCGATCGTTGGCGGCGGTGCTTCAGGGCCGTACCGTCATCGCCATCGCGCACCGGCTCTTCTCCGCGCACGACGCGGACCGCGTGGCGGTGGTCGCCGACGGCCGCATCACCGAGCTGGGATCACACGACGAGCTGGTCGCGGCCGGTGGCTCGTACGCCGCGCTGTGGCGTTCCTGGCACGGCTGAGGACGCGCGACGGGCCCCGGCAGGAGTGCCGGGGCCCGCTCGACGGCCGGGTCAGGAGCGGCGGGTCAGCCGCCAGGTCGCGTACCCGCCGGTGCCGAGCGCGATCAGGAACACCGCCCACACCACCCCGGTGCCGACCTGGAGCCCACCGCCGCTGCCCACGTTGGCCTGGGCGGCGGCGACGAGCGAGTCGCTCTGCGCGGGCGGCAACGCGGCCGGCGGCAACTGCTGCCAGCGCACCAGCCCGGTGCTCTCCAGCATGGTCATGTGGTCGTTGACGAACTTGTTGGCGTCCTCGGCCAGCTTTCGCACGATCGGGTCGCGGGTGCTGGCGCGTACCGCGCCGATCACCGGGAAGATCTTGCCGTGGGCGACCCGCAGCCGGGTGACGAAGATCTGGTCGAACCGGGCGCCGTTGGCGTTCCGCATCTCGGTCAGCCATCCCTGCTGCTCGGCCGTCGGATCCGTCGGCAGGGTGGCGCCGAGCTTGTTGGCCGCCTCGACCACCAACTGGTCCAGCTCCGCGTGCTGCTTGGCGATCTCCGCGCCGACCTCGCGTACCCGGGCGGACTGGCCCTTCTCGGCGGCCATCTGCCCGGCCGGCATCTCCCACAGCCCGGCCAGCCGCACGCCGTTGAGCAGCGTCATGTCGGCGGCGTTCATCTGCACGCCGGGGTTGGGTGCGGCCTGCGCCGTCCCGGGAATGACGCCGATCCCCGCGCCCAGCGCGGCGAGCAGCAGTACCACCCGGTGCGCCAGCTTGCGGCGTGCGGATTCCAGCGATGCCATGGTTGCGGTGCCTCCTCGGTCCGGACCGGTACGCGGGGTCGTGGACGGCCGCGCAAGCCGGCCGTCCGTCCGCACACTGGTACGGATCGGCGGGCCGATCAGTTCAGCGGGTCGGCGAGGAGTCGCTCGAACGCCAGCTCGGCGGCGCCGATCAGCGCCGCGTCGTCGCCGAGCTTCGGGGTACGCAGCCGCACGTGCTCCAGGCACGCGGGCAGCCCGTTGGAGTTGAGCCGGCTGCGCACCTGCGCCGCGGAGGCCAGGTAGAGGTCGCGCATGGTGCCGCCGAAGATGACCATCTCCGGGTTGAAGATGTTCACCAGGTTCGCGACGCCGAAGCCGAGCCAGTCGCCGGCCTGCCGTACCGCGGTCTGGGCGCGGGCGTCGCCGCGGTCGGCGGCGTCGAAGACGGCGAGCAGGGCGTCCCGGCCGCGTGCCTCGGACCGGCCGGCGGCGCGCAGCAGCCCGTGCTCACCGATCTCGGTCTCCCAGCAGCCGCGCCGGCCGCAGTCGCAGCGCACCCCGTCGCGCACCACCACCATGTGGCCGACCTCGCCGCCGTAGCCGCCGTGCCCGGTCAGTCGCCGCCCTCCGGCGATGATGCCCGCGCCCACGCCGACGTCGCCGTAGATGTAGATGACGTTGTCGCAGCCGACCGCCGCGCCGCGGGCGTGCTCGGCGTACGCGGCCACGTCGGCCACGTTGCCCACCGTGATCGTTACGTCTATTCCCAGCTCGACGGCGAGCGCCGCACCGATCGGCTCGTCCACCCAGCCGGTTGTGGGGCTGAGCCGGACCAGCCCGTCCTCCCGGCGGACCATGCCGCACACCGCCACCCCGGCGCCGACGCAGATCGCGTCCGGCGGCACCGACTGGTGCATCTCCTTGACCGCGCCGGCGAGCAGCGGGGCGGCCTCCCCGGCGACCAGGTTGCGCGGCCGGTCCATCTCCCGGCGGTCGAGCACCTCACCGCCGAGTCCGACCCGCGCGGCCCGCAGCCGGTCCACCTCGACGCTGTACGCGTACGCGTAGACCCGCTCCGACTCGGGCCGGACGACGAGTGACGGTCGTCCGGCCCGGCCGGTCTCCTTCGGCGTCCCCTCGCTGACCAGACCGGCGCCGGCCAGGTCAGCGGTCAGCGCGCCGATGGTGCTGCGGTTGAGTCCGAGCGCGGTGGTCAGCTCGGCGCGGGTGGTGGCTCCGTGAACGTGTACGTAGCGGAGCAATGCGCCCAGGTTCTGCCGACGGATCTCGTCCTGACTGGGGCCCGCGCGCATTGCCACTGCCATGGTGTCGATAACCGGGATCAGCGGGTACCGGTTGCGGCCGAACGTCGCCGGGACAGCGCGTCGACGCCGGCGGCGAGGAGCAGCACCAGGCCGGTGAAGATGAACTTCAGCCCGGAGCTGAGGTCGAGCAGTCCCATACCGTTGATGATGACAGCCACCACCGCGCCGCCCAGCACCGCGTTGATCATGCGGCCTTTGCCCCCGAAAAGGCTCGTGCCGCCGATGACGGCCGCGCCGACCGCGTAGAGGAGCACGTTGCTGCCGCCGGTGTTGGGATCCACCGACCGGTCCCGGCTCGCGGCGATGATGCCGCCGACGGCCGCCATGCCCGAGCAGATCACGAAGGCCGAGATCTTGAGCCGGTCGACGTTGATGCCGGCCCGTCGCGCCGCCTCGGCGTTACCGCCGACCGCGTAGAGGTGACGGCCGTAGGCCGTGCGGTTGAGCACGAATGTCCAGAACACCAGGAGGAGCGCGACGATCGGCACGACCACCGGCATGCCCTTGTTCGAGGTGATCAGCGGGTTGATGCTGCGCTCCTGGTTGAGCACGTAGACCGCGAGCACGATCAGCAGCGCCAGCCCGCCGATCCGGGCGCCCATCACGGCTGCCGGTTCGGTCACCAGTCCCCGGGAGATCCGGTTGCGGTGACGCAGCAGCTGGACGACGGCGTAGCCGAGGATCGCGACGGCGGCGAGCAGCCAGCCGATGGCCGGCGCGATGCGGCCGTTCTCGATGCCGACGATCACGTCGTCGCTGATCGAGATGTTGCTGCCCTCCTTCATGAGCAGCAGCACCACGCCCTGGAAGGCGAGGAAGCCGGCCAGGGTCACCACGAAGGACGGGATGCCCACCTTCGCGACCAGGAATCCGAGGATCAGGCCGATCAGCACACCGGTGACCAGGGCCGCGAGGACGGCGACGTACCAGGGGTAGCCGAGCACGCTGACCACGTTCGCCAGGATTCCGGCGCAGACGCCGCTGGCGAAGCCGGCGGAGAGGTCGATCTCGCCGAGCAGGAGCACGAAGATCAGCCCCATGGCGATCACGGTGACCGCGGCACCCTGGGTGAAGAGGTTGGCGAAGTTCCCCGCGGAGAAGAAGACCGGGCGCACGATGGTGAACACCACGCAGAGCACTACGAGGCCGATGACCGCGGGCAGGGCGCCCAGGTCACCGCCGCGTACCCGGGCGAGGTAGTTGCGGACGTGGTCGCCGACGGTGTGTGCGGGCGTGACGGCGGCCGGTCCTTCCTTCTTCACGGCGGTGGCGGTCATCGGAGCGCTCCCGAGGTTGCGT
Source organism: Micromonospora tulbaghiae (assembly GCF_900091605.1). Lineage (GTDB taxonomy): Bacteria > Actinomycetota > Actinomycetes > Mycobacteriales > Micromonosporaceae > Micromonospora > Micromonospora tulbaghiae. Next base: position 94,119 of record NZ_FMCQ01000009.1, on the reverse strand, counting down.
CGGCGGATTCGGTGCCGTTGCCGGGGTCGGTGGAGAGACCGAGGTTGCCGGAACGGCCCGCGGTGATCAGCTCGACCACCTGCGAGTGGGTGATGTCGCTGGTCTTCACCTGGGCGACCATCTGGCCGAGGTAGAGCGCGGCGATCCGGTCGGAGACGGCGAAGACGTCGTTCATGTTGTGCGAGATGAGCACCACGGCCAGGCCGTTGTCGGCCAGCCGGCGCACCAGCTCCAGCACCTGGGCGGTCTGCGCGACGCCGAGCGCGGCGGTCGGCTCGTCCAGGATGACGAGCCTGCTGTTCCAGAGCACGGCCTTGGCGATGGCCACCGTCTGCCGCTGGCCGCCGGAGAGGCTGGCCACGTGCTGGCGCAGCGACTTCACGGTGCGCACGCTCAGGCCGGCGAGCGTCTCGGCGGCCATCTGCTCCATGGTCGGCTCGTCGAGCACGATGCCGCTGCGCTTCTCCCGGCCGAGGAACATGTTCTGCACGATGTCGAGGTTGTCGCAGAGCGCGAGGTCCTGGTAGACGACCTCGATTCCGAGGTCGGCGGCGTCGCGGGGGCTGTTGATGCTGACCGGCTTGCCGTCGAAGAGGAACTCGCCGGCGTCGGTGGGGTGGATGCCGCTGATGCACTTGACCAGGGTCGACTTGCCGGCGCCGTTGTCGCCGACGAGCGCCGTCACCTCGCCGGGGTGCGCGGCGAAGGCGACGTCACGCAGCACCTGGACGGGGCCGAAGCTCTTGTCGATCCCGCGTAGCTCCAGCAGGGGGGTTGCGGACACGGGGTTCTCCTTTGGGCGGAGGGAGGTCTCGGATCCCGTCCGGCGCGGGCGCCGCCCGGCACGGGTCTCCCCGTGCCGGGCGGCGCCGCCTGAGGCGGGTGGGTCAGCTCACGCCGGCGTCGGTGCAGAGCTTGGCGAACGCACCGGTGCAGAGCTCTTCCTTGGTGACGTAGCCGTCGGCCACCACGTCCTTGACGTTGTCCTTGTAGATGGCCTTGGGCTCCAGCAGCACGGACGGGACGTCCCGGTTGCCCTCCGGGTCCTTGACCGTCTGGCCGGTGTCCTTCCGCTCGCCCTTTGCGAGGGCGATGGCCAGGTCGGCGGCGGCGTCCGCCTCCTTCTTGACCGCCTTGTAGACGGTCATGCACTGGTCACCGGCGAGGATGTTCTGCAGGCCCTGGACGGTGGCGTCCTGGCCGGTCACCGGCACCTTGCCGTTGAGCTGGTTCTTCTTCAGCACCGAGATGGCTGCGTTGCCCAGGCCGTCGTTGGCGGCGAGCACGCCGTCGATCTTGCCCTTCTGCTGGGTGAGCATCTGCTCGAAGATCACGCCGGCCTGCGCGTTGTCCCAGTCCGGGACGTTCTGGTCCGGGCCCTTCGTGTAGTCACCGGAGTCGAACTTCGGCTTGAGGATCGAGTCGTAGCCGTTCTTGAACAGGGTGGCGTTGTTGTCGGTCTGGGAGCCGTTCAGGTAGGCGACGACCGGCTTCTGCGCGCCCTTGTCGGTCAGGCACTTGCTGAGGCCCTCGCCCTGGAGCTTGCCGACCGCCTCGTTGTCGAAGCTGACGTAGTACTGGGCGGAGCCGCCCAGGGTCAGCCGGTCGTAGTCGATGGTCGCGACGCCCTGCGACTTGGCCTTCTCCAGCACGGCCTTGCCGGTGCCCGAGTCGAGGTTGACGATCATGAGGGCGGTGACGCCGCTGGTCAGCATGCCGTCGGCGATGGTGGAGAAGGCGGACTTGTCGCCCTGGGCGTTCTGGATCGTGTAGTCGACGCCGGCGGCCTTGAACGCCGCCTCCAGGTACTTGCGGTCCGCGCCCTCCCAGCGGGCGGAGGACTTGCTGTCCGGCAGGATCACGCCGATCTTCGGCTTCTTGGCGTTGGAGCCGCCGGCCTCGTCGGAAGAACCGCCGTTGTCACCGCATGCGGCCATGCTGCCGGTCGCGAGGAGACCGACGGCCGCGAAGGTGAGGAAGCCCTTGCGCATGTGCAGGGTCCTTTCGGAGGTGGGGGAGTGGTGATGTTTTGTTGTGTCCGGCAACGTATTCCCCGTCTCCCATGCGCCGCAAGACTGCCGAGGTCAGAAGTTTGTTGGCGGCGGTAACAATTCAGCAACGCGGTTGTCACCCGCGGGACACCGCCGGGAGAGCGCGTTCCGGGAACGCTCCCACACGTACCGTCACGACCCCGCTCAGGTGGCGGCGATCGATGCCGTCGTCGCCCCGGTGAGCGCCACCAGATCCGTCGGCGCGAGCTGCACCTGCAACCCCCGGCGACCCGCCGAGACGTACACGGTCGGGTGCGCCAGCGCGGAGACGTCGATGACCGTCGGTAGCCGCTTGCGCTGCCCGAGCGGGCTGATGCCGCCGCGGACGTATCCGGTCGCCCGCTCGGCGGTCGTCCGGTCCGCCATCGTGGCCCGCTTGCCACCCGCTGCGGCGGCGAGCGCCTTCAGGTCCAGCTCGCCGGTCACCGGCACCACCGCCACGGTCAGCCCGCCGTCGACCTCGGTGACGAGCGACTTGAACACGCGCTCCGGCGCCACGCCGAGCGCGGTCGCCACGAGCGCGCCGTAGTTCGGCGCGTCCGGCGAGGCGTCGTAGGTGTGGGTGCTGTGCGCGATCTTCCGCTTGCTCAGCAACGCGATCGCCGGAGTGCCAGGGCCCGCCACGGGCTCAAGCTAGCCCGGCCGTCGGCCGATCGCGAGCCGAAACCGCGCGCCGGGGTCAGCCGCCGGCCGGAACCGGCCGGCAGACGAGCACCGTGGGAGCGCCGGCCACCCGGGTCAGCGCCAGACCGGCCGCCTCGTCGCCGGACAGCCGCAGGTCGCGGCGCAGCTTCTCCGGCTCCAGCGCCGACCCGCGCTTGCGGATCTCGACCCGGCCGACCCGCCGCTCCCGCAGCAGGGTGCGCAGCCGTTTCAGCGAGAACGGCAGCACGTCGGTGATCTCCAGGCAGCGGGCGAACGGGGTGGTCCGGGCCTCGTCGGCGTACAGGTAGGCGATCGACGGGTCGGCGAGCGTGGCGTCGAGGCCGGCGGCCAGTTCGGCGACCAGGTGCGCGCGCACCACCGCCGGATCCGGGTCGTAGAGGAACCGCCGGACCGGTCCCACCGGCGCCTCCTGCGCGCCCGTGCCGGTGAGGAGCGAGACCGCGTCGTCGCGCTCCCGCAGCACCGTGGCACGGCGCGGGACCTCGGCCAGCTCGCCGCACCACAGCGCCGCCTCGACCAGGTCGCCGTCCACGCTCACCCACTCCGCCTCGGCGCCGGCCGGGATCAGCGCGTGGTCCAGTCCGGGCGCTACCTTCACCACCGTGCGCGGCACGCGCGCGGCCAGGCCGGTGACGAAGTCCCACGGTGGCGAGTAGGCGTTCGGGTCGAAGACGCGCCGCCCGGTGCCGGCCCGCCGCCGGGCCGGATCGCAGAACACCGCGTCCACCCCGGTCACGTCGAACGCCGTGGCGTCACCGCACTCCACCGTCACCAGATCCGCGAGCCCGGCCGCCTCGGCGTTCGCGGCGGCCATCGCGGCGGTCACCGGGTCGGCCTCCACCGCGTACACCCGGATGCCGGCGCGGGCCGCGGCGAGCGCGTCGGCCCCTAGGCCGCACCCCAGGTCGGCCAGCGTGGTCACGCCCGCGGCGCGCAGCCGCGCCGCGCGCCGGTCGGCGACCGCGCGGCGGGTGGCCTGCTCCAGCCCTGCCCGGGTGAGGAACATCCCGGCCGCCGCCGCGCCGAACTTGCCGGCCGCCCGGTGGCGCAGTTCCGCCTGGGTCAGCGCGGCGGCGGCGAGGTCGCCCGGGATCCCGCCCGAGCGCAGCGCGGCGGCCGCCGCCAGCGGGTCGCCGCCGGCCACCCGCCCGGCCGCGGCGAGCGCCGCCGACCCCTCGGGGGTACGCAGCGCGGCGAGCTGGTCGAGATCCACGCGCTCATTCTCCCGGCCCGGTTCCGGCGCGACACGGAGGGCGACGCGTTGGCACTCTCCTTGACGGAGTGCTAGCCGAGGAATAACCTGCGATTAGCACTCTCACCCTGAGGGTGCCAACACCCGAGCCTCGTGCCCGGGGGTTGAGCGCCAGGCGGACCGGCACCCGCGACGACGGCCCCGCCCGGTGGCATGTGGCAGATTGACGCTGGTCGGCGTGCCGGCCGGCAACGACACCAAGTACCCGGGAGGGTATGCCCGTGACTACCGCGACCAAGGTTGCGATCAAGCCGCTCGAGGACCGCATCGTGGTCCAGGCGAACGAGGCCGAGACCACCACCGCCTCGGGCATCGTGATCCCCGACACCGCCAAGGAGAAGCCGCAGGAGGGCACCGTCCTCGCTGTGGGCCCGGGCCGGATCGACGACAAGGGCAACCGCGTGCCGATCGACGTGAAGGTCGGCGACACCGTCCTCTACTCGAAGTACGGCGGCACCGAGGTCAAGTACGCCGGCGAGGAGTACCTGGTGCTCTCCGCCCGCGACGTCCTCGCGGTCATCGAGAAGTAAGCAACCGATCAGTGTCGTTGCCCCGGTCCGGCTCGCCGGGCCGGGGCAACGTCGCTTCGAAGGGATACTGATGGCGAAGATCCTCAGCTTCTCGGACGACGCCCGGCACCTGCTCGAGCACGGTGTCAACGCCCTCGCGGACGCGGTCAAGGTCACCCTCGGCCCGCGCGGGCGCAACGTCGTCCTGGACAAGAAGTTCGGTGCGCCCACGATCACCAACGACGGCGTGACCATCGCCAAGGAGATCGAGCTCACCAACCCGTACGAGAACCTCGGCGCGCAGCTGGTCAAGGAGGTGGCGACCAAGACCAACGACGTCGCCGGCGACGGGACCACCACCGCCACCGTGCTGGCCCAGGCCATGGTCCGCGAGGGCCTGCGCAACGTGGCCGCCGGCACCAACCCGACCGGCCTGAAGCGGGGCATCGACGCGGCGGCCGCCAAGGTCTCCGAGGCGCTGCTCGGCAAGGCCGTCGAGGTCGCCGGCAAGGAGTCGATCGCGCACGTCGCGACCGTCTCCGCGCAGGACGCCGCCATCGGCGAGCTGATCGCCGAGGCGATGGAGAAGGTCGGCCGCGACGGCGTCATCACCGTCGAGGAGGGCTCCGCGCTCACCACCGAGCTGGAGGTGACCGAGGGCCTCCAGTTCGACAAGGGCTTCATCTCGCCGAACTTCGTCACCGACCTGGAGGCGCAGGAGGCGGTCCTGGAGGACCCGTACATCCTGATCACCACCCAGAAGATCTCGGCGATCGAGGAGCTGCTGCCGCTGCTGGAGAAGGTTCTCCAGAACAACAAGCCGCTGCTCATCGTCGCCGAGGACGTCGAGGGGCAGGCCCTGTCCACGCTGGTGGTCAACGCGCTCCGCAAGACCGTCAAGGTCTGCGCCGTCAAGGCCCCCGGCTTCGGCGACCGCCGCAAGGCGATGCTCCAGGACATGGCGATCCTGACCGGCGCCGAGCTGGTCGCCCCGGAGCTGGGCTACAAGCTCGACCAGGTGGGCCTGGAGGTGCTGGGCACCGCCCGCCGCGTCGTGGTCGACAAGGAGAACACCACGGTCGTCGACGGTGGCGGGCAGGCCTCCGAGGTCGCCGACCGGGTCGCGCAGATCCGCAAGGAGATCGAGGCCTCCGACTCCGAGTGGGACCGGGAGAAGCTGGCCGAGCGGCTGGCGAAGCTCTCCGGCGGCATCGCCGTGATCAAGGTCGGCGCGGCCACCGAGGTCGAGATGAAGGAGCGCAAGCACCGCATCGAGGACGCCATCGCCGCGACCAAGGCCGCGGTCGAGGAGGGTACGGTCCCGGGTGGCGGCGCCGCCCTGGCCCAGATCCTGCCGGTGCTCGACGACGACCTGGGCTTCACCGGTGAGGAGAAGGTCGGCGTCTCGATCGTGCGCAAGGCGCTCGTCGAGCCGCTGCGCTGGATCGCCCAGAACGCCGGCCACGACGGCTACGTGGTGGTGCAGAAGGTCGTCGCCCAGGACTGGGGCCACGGCCTCGACGCCGCCACCGGCGAGTACGTCGACCTGGCCAAGTCCGGCATCATCGACCCGGTGAAGGTGACCCGCAACGCGGTCAGCAACGCCGCCTCGATCGCCGGCCTGCTGCTCACCACCGAGAGCCTCGTGGTGGAGAAGCCGGCCGAGCCGGAGCCCGCCGCCGGTGGGCACGGCCACTCGCACGGCCACGGCCACCAGCACGGCCCGGGCTTCTGACCCGAGGAGTACGTCCCGACGTCGGGGCACACCGCCGACCAGGTGGTGTGCCCCGACGCGTATCTGCTTACGGAACGCTGACGACATTGGCAGCCGGCCCGGCGGGTCGACCAGACTGGACGCCGTGAGCACCCTCTCCCGCCGCCGCGCGGCGACGGCCGGTGTCGTCGCCACCGTGGTGGCACTCGGCACCGCCGAACCCGTGGCGGTCCTGACCGGTCCCCGGTCCGCTCCGCTCGTCGCCGTCGGCGGACTCGTCGTCGACCTGGTCCCCGAGCCGCTCAAGCAGTTCGCCATCGACGTCTTCGGCACGTACGACAAGGTCGCCCTGCTGGTCGGGACGGCGCTGCTGCTGGCCGCGTTCGGGGCGCTGCTCGGCCTGGCGGCGGCCCGGCGGCTGGTGGTCGGCCTGGCCGGCATCGCCGCGTTCACAGCGCTCGGCGTCGCCGCCGCGCTGACCCGGGCCGGCGCGAACGCGTTCGACGCGCTGCCCTCCCTGGTCGGCGGCGGGCTCGGCGCGCTGACGCTCCGGGCCTTCGTGGCCGGACCACTGAGCCCTGATCCGGGACGCCGGGAGCGGGCCGGGACCGATCCGGCCGAGCGCGGCGGGACCGACCCGGCAGGCGGCGATCGGGCACCTCGCGCCACGCAGCCGTCCGCCCCGCCCCCGGCGGTCGCCGCGCTTGCCCGCGAGGGGGAGAGCCCCGGCGGCTGGGAGCCGGTCCGGCACGACGACGACGCGGAGTCGCGGCGGCGTTTCCTGCGTGGCGCCGGCCTGCTGACCGGCGCGGCGGCGGTGGCCGGGCTGGGCGGGCACTGGCTGGCCGGCCGGCGTGGCGTGTCAGCGGCCCGGGAGGCGGTGACGCTGCCCGCCCCGGCCGCGCCCGCACCGCAGGTGCCGGCCGGAGCGGACCTGTCGCTGCCCCGGCTCGCGCCGTACGTCACGCCGAACCGGGAGTTCTACCGGATCGACACCGCGCTCGTGGTGCCGCAGGTGGACCCGGCGACCTGGCGGCTGCGCATCCACGGGCGGGTGCGCAACCCGATCGAGCTGAGCTTCGACGACCTGCTGGCCCGCCCGATGGTCGAGCGGTACGTGACGCTCGCCTGCGTCTCCAACGAGGTGGGCGGCGACCTGATCGGCAACGCCCGCTGGCTCGGCGTGCCGATCAAGGAGCTGCTGGACGAGGCCGGACCGGAGGACGGCGCGGACCAGGTGGTCGGCCGCGCGGTCGACGGCTGGACCTGCGGTACGCCCACCTCGGTGCTGCGCGACGGGCGGGACGCGCTGCTCGCGGTCGGCATGAACGGCGAGCCGCTGCCGATCCAGCACGGCTTCCCGGTGCGGATGGTGGTGCCCGGCCTCTACGGGTACGTGTCGGCCTGCAAGTGGCTCACCGAGCTGGAGCTGACGAGCTTCGCCGACTTCGACGCGTACTGGGTGCCGCGCGGCTGGTCCGCGCAGGGACCGATCAAGACGCAGTCCCGGATCGACACGCCCCGGCCTCGCAGCCGCCCGGCCGCCGGCCCGGTGACGGTGGCGGGTGTGGCGTGGGCGCAGCATCGTGGCATCCGCCGCGTCGAGGTACGCGTCGACGGCGGCCCCTGGCAGGAGGCGACGCCGGCCCCGGCGGTGTCGGCTGACACCTGGGTTCAGTGGTCCTGGCGGTGGGACGCGACGCCGGGCGAGCACACGCTCCAGGTCCGGGCGACCGACACGACGGGCGAGACGCAGACGGAACAGCGCGCCCCGGTCGCCCCCGACGGCGCGACCGGCTGGCACACGGTGCGGGTCACAGTCGGCTGACCCGCCGACCCGGGGTGCGACGTGACGACGCCGCGCCCCGAGGGTCGGGGCGCGGCGTCGGAGATCAGTGGACCGGGTCAGGCGACCTTGCGCTGGTCCGGCACGGCGGTGTTGTGCGGCCGGCCGAGGCGGGTCTCCAGCCGGGCGATGTCCACCCGGGTCTGCCGGCGGTCGGCCAGGTCCTCCCAGCCGAGCGCGAGCAGCCGCAGCCGCTCGGACTCGCTGAAGCCGCCCCAGACGCCGTACGGCTCGCGCACGGAGAGCGCGTGCGCGGCGCACTCGGCGCGTACCGGGCAGGCGCGGCAGACGGACTTGGCGCCCATCTCGCGGCGCAGCCGGGAGGAGCCGCGCTCACCGTCCGGGTGGAAGAACTGCGCGCTGTCGCGGCCACGGCAGGCTCCGAGCCGCTGCCAGTCCCAGAGCTCGTCGATCGGTCCAGGCAGCCTACGTACGTTCGACATCAGCACCCCTCCTCCCGCGCGGCACCGCGGAGAATGTTCGTTGCCAGCTACCGGGCGGCGGTCCGCGCGGGATGCCGGTTCCGGATGAACCCCTCGGTACCCGAGCGGTCCGCGCCTCACACATCTGTGATCGAAAACCTCGGACACTCGGCGGCATATGCCCCATCTGTCGGAAAAGTTCGGATGATTGCCCGGAACCCCCTCCCGAGCCCACCTCCGCATGGTCTGCTCTGAGTCGGAGAGGAGACCACCGTGCGTAGTGTTCTTGTGTGCGTTCGGACACCATTGGCGGCCCAGCATCTGACCTCCGCGGCGGCGCGGCTCGGGCTGTCCGGCGTCGTCCGGACGGCCGTCTCCGATCCGGAGGTGATGTTGCGGCTCGCCGAGCGTCCGGTGGACGTGGTGCTCGCCGACACCGCGCTGACCCGCCCGGACAGCGCCGGCTTCGTCCGGCGGGTGCTCGCTCGCGCCCCGCAGGCGGCGGTGCTGCTGCTCGGCGCCGAGGAGTCGGAGTCGGCGGCGGCCACCATCAGCGCCGGGGCGCGCGGCCTGATCCAGAACGCCGACCACGACCTGACCAGCGCGGTCGCCAAGGCGCTGCTGCTGCTCTCCGCCCCCGGCCGGAGCAACAGGCACCGGGTGGCGGACACCGCTCGGGACGCGGCGGCGGTGGGCGGGCCGACCCGGTCGGCGGCGCCGGGGCGTACCCAGGGTGGGCCCGGCTGGCCGGCGACAGCGCCGGTGGATGCCGCGGGCCTGCCCACAGTGGTGCCGGTGCAGCGGGGTGAGGACCCGGACGACCCGGCGGCGGCCGACGGCGCGGAGGCGCCCCGGCCCGGTACGGCCCAGCGGCCGGCGCGGACGCCGCGCAGCGCGATCGGGCTGACCGAGCGGGAGCTTCAGGTGCTGCTCGGCATGGCCGAGGGCAAGAGCAACGCGGAGATCGGGCGGGAGCTGTTCGTGTCCGAGGACACGGTCAAGACGCACGCCCGGCGGCTGTTCCGCAAGCTCGGCGCGCGCGACCGGGCGCACGCCGTGGCGGCCGGATTCCGGGCGGGCCTGGTCGCCTGACCCGGGCGGGAGTCACTCCGGGGCGGAGTCGTCGGTGCCCTCGGTGAGCGTGTCGTGCACGCCGTCGGCGTAGCCGCGGGCGTAGTCCCAGCTCACGTAGTGGTCCGGGTCGGGGTCGTAGGCCGGCTCGTGCACCCGGGGACGCCCCGAGTTGAGCAGGTGACGCAGGTTGCCGCGGAGCAGGTCCCAGTCGAAGTAGTGCGGCTCGCGGCAGTCCTCGCACTCGATCACCAGGCCGCGCACGCCGATCGGCTGGAGCAACGCCTGGTAGATCTCCAGGTCGGCGAGATCCTCCAGGACGTCCTGGCGCTCGACCTCGGTCAGCGGGTCGAGCGCGTCGTCGTCGCCGGGGTCGTGCAGGCCGGCAGCCGGATCGGCCGGGTCGCCGTTGAACGGGTCGATGGGCTCGTCGTGCACCCCCTCACCGTAGACCCCGAGCCGCCGGAAAGCCCGCCCCAGCCCGTGCTGTGGCCCGGCCTACCCTCGGGCCCGCCGCTGCCCGGGCCGGGACGGGCCAGTGGGTACGATGAGGCGACGCGCCGTCACCAGGCGCCTGCCGGTGCCCCCGCGCGCCGCCTCGCTGCAGCCCGATCGACCAGCTCAGGGGAGCAATCGTGGAGAATTCGCCCAGCACCGAGATCCCGGCCGGCACCGACGGCGGGGAGCTGGGTGGCCATCTGCCCGAGCTGCCGGCCGGTTCGGCCCGGGTGGTGCCGCTCGGGCTGACCTTCGACGACGTGCTGCTCCAGCCGGGCGAGTCGGACGTCGTGCCCAGCCGCGTCAACACCCGCACCCGCCTCACCCGCAACATCGAGCTGACCGTGCCGCTGCTGTCCAGCGCGATGGACACGGTCACCGAGGGGCGGATGGCGATCGCCATGGCCCGCCAGGGCGGCATCGGCGTGCTGCACCGCAACCTCTCCGTCGAGGACCAGGCGCTCCAGGTCGATCTGGTGAAGCGCTCCGAGTCCGGCATGATCACCAACCCGGTGACCGCCAGCCCGGAGGACACGCTGCGCGAGGTCGACGCGCTCTGCGGGCGTTACCGCATCTCCGGCGTGCCGGTGGTGGACGGGCAGGGCCAGCTGGTCGGCATCGTCACCAACCGCGACATGCGGTTCGTCTCCGACCCGGCCACGCCGGTGCGCGAGATCATGACCCGCACCCCGCTGATCACCGCGCCGGTCGGCGTGAGCAAGGACGACGCGCTCGGCCTGCTGCGCCAGCACAAGATCGAGAAGCTGCCGATCGTGGACGCGGGCGGCAAGCTGCGCGGCCTGATCACGGTGAAGGACTTCACCAAGAGCGAGCAGTACCCGAACGCCACCAAGGACGACGCGGGCCGGCTCCGGGTCGCCGCCGCGGTCGGCGTGGGCGAGGACGGCTACAAGCGGGCCCGCGCGCTCGTCGACGCCGGGGTGGACGTCGTCATCGTGGACACCGCGCACGGTCACCAGCGGGCCGTGCTGGAGATGGTGGCCCGGCTCAAGCGGGACGTCAGCATCGACATCGTGGGCGGCAACATCGCCACGTACGCCGGGGCGAAGGCGCTCGTCGAGGCCGGCGCGGACGGCGTGAAGGTGGGTGTCGGCCCGGGCGCCATCTGCACCACCCGGATCGTGGCCGGCGTGGGCGTACCGCAGATCACCGCGATCATGGAGGCGGCCCGCGCCGCCCGCCCGGCCGGCGTGCCGGTGATCGGTGACGGCGGCATTCAATACTCCGGCGACATCGCCAAGGCCCTGGTGGCCGGTGCCGACACGGTGATGCTCGGCAGCCTGCTGGCCGGCTGCGAGGAGAGCCCCGGCGAGCTGATCTTCATCAACGGCAAGCAGTACAAGGCGTACCGGGGGATGGGCTCGCTCGGCGCCATGCAGTCGCGCGGCCAGGGCAAGTCCTACTCCAAGGACCGCTACTTCCAGCAGGACGTGCTCGCCGAGGACAAGCTGGTCCCGGAGGGCGTCGAGGGCCAGGTGCCCTACCGGGGGCCGCTGTCCGCGGTCGCCCACCAGCTCACCGGCGGGCTGCGCGCCGCGATGGGGTACGTGGGCGCGGAGAGCATCCCGGAGCTGCACCGGCGTGGCCAGCTCATCCGGATCACCGCGGCCGGGCTCAAGGAGAGCCACCCGCACGACATCCAGATGACCGTCGAGGCGCCCAACTACCACTCCCGCTGACCCACCACCCCCAACCACCTGGAGTCCCCCATGCGTGACGTGGTCGAGATCGGGCTGGGCAAGACCGCGCAGCGCGGCTACCACCTGGACGACATCGCCATCGTGCCGAGCCGCCGCACCCGGGACGTCGACGACGTCTCCACCGCGTGGCAGCTCGACGCGTACCAGTTCGGCATCCCGTGCGTCGCGCACCCCTCGGACGCGACCATGAGCCCCGCCTCCGCCGTCCGGCTCGGCCAGCTCGGCGGCCTCGGCGTGCTCAACGTCGAGGGCCTCTGGACCCGGTACGAGAACCCGGCCAAGATCCTGGAGGAGCTGGCCGGCCTCGACGAGGACGCGCGGGCGACCAAGCGCCTCCAGGAGGTCTACGCCGAGCCGATCCGCCCCGACCTGATCGCCGAGCGGGTGCGTGAGCTGCGCGAGGGCGGCGGCACGGTGGCGGTGCGGGTCTCCCCGCAGCACACGCTGGCGCTGGCCCCGGTGATCCTCGACGCCGGTGTGGACATCCTGGTCATCCAGGGCACGCTCGTCTCCGCCGAGCACGTCTCGACCACCGACGAGCCGTTGAACCTCAAGGAGTTCATCGCCGACCTCGACCTGCCGGTCGTCGTCGGCGGCTGCACCGACTACAAGACCGCGCTGCACCTGATGCGTACCGGCGCGGCCGGCGTGATCGTGGGCATCGGCGGCGACGACTGGTCGACCACCGAGTCGGTGCTCGGCATCCGGGTGCCGATGGCCACCGCCATCGCCGACGCGGCCGCGGCCCGCCGCGACTACCTGGACGAGACCGGCGGCCGGTACGTGCACCTGATCGCCGACGGCGACATGCAGACCTCCGGTGACATCGCCAAGGCGCTCGGCTGCGGCGCGGACGCGGTGATGCTCGGCGAGCCGCTCTCGCTCTGCGAGGAGGCACCGGCCGGCGGCGCCTGGTGGCACTCCGCGGCCAGCCACCCGTCGCTGCCCCGGGGCGCGTTCGAGGTGGCCGGCGAGCCGCTCGGCTCGATGGAGAGGCTGCTGTTCGGCCCGGCCGACGAGCCGGACGGCCAGCTCAACCTCTTCGGCGGCCTGCGCCGGGCGATGGCCAAGTGCGGCTACCGCGACCTGAAGGAGTTCCAGAAGGTCGGGCTGGTCCTCGACCGCTGAGCACCGGCTGAGCACCGCGTGACGGCGCGGGCGGCGGCGCGGACGTGTTCCGGCCCCGCCCGCGCCGCCGCGCGTCTAGGCTCGCCGGGTGAGACGGGGGCGGGTCTGGGCGGCAGGGCTGGTGGCGGCGGCGCTCGCGCTGGGCGGGTGCACCGGCGGCGACGAGAGCGGGTTCCGGCCGGGCGCGGCGGACGCCGGTGACCCGTACGTGCCGGGGGCCGGCAACGGCGGCTACGACGTCGGCCACTACGCGCTGGACGTGCGCTACGACCCGGCCGGCGACCGGCTCACCGGCACGGCCACGCTGACGGTCACCGCCACCCGGGCGCTGTCCCGGTTCCAGCTCGACCTGGCCGGGCTGGACGTCGAGCGGGTGCGGGTGGACGGCGAGGCGGCGAAGCACCGCCACGACGGCGCCGAGCTGATCGTCACCCCGGCGGGCGGGCTGCCGTCCGGGCGCCGGTTCACAGTCGAGGTGACGTACGGCGGGGTGCCGCAGCCGCTGCCCAACGCCGAACTCGGCGACGGCGGCTTCCACGCCACACCGGACGGCGCGATAGCGCTCGGCCAGCCGGAGTCGGCGAGCACCTGGTACCCGGTGAACGACCACCCGTCGGACAAGGCGACATACGACCTCGCGGTCACCGTGCCGGACGGGCTCGCCGCGCTGTCCAACGGCGTGCCGGAGGGCCGGACGTCCGACGGCGGCTGGACCACCTGGCGCTGGTCGGAGCGCGCGCCGATGGCCAGCTACCTGAGCACGCTGGTGATCGGCGACTACCGGGTCAGCAGCGGCACGCACGCCGGCAAGCCCATCGTCACCGCCGTCGCCGCGGCGCTGCCCGCGGACGGGCCGGCCGCCGCGTCGGTGGCCCGCACCGGCGAGGTCGCCGACTTCCTGGCCGAGCGCTTCGGCCCGTACCCGTTCGAGGCGTACGGCGGCGTGGTGGTCGCCGACGAGCGGATCCGGTACGCGCTGGAGACGCAGAGCCGGCCGGTCTACGGGCCTGCGTTCTTCCGGGGGGAACGGCCGAACACCGAGGTGGTCGCGCACGAGCTGGCGCACCAGTGGTTCGGCGACAGCGTCTCGGTGGCCCGGTGGAGCGACATCTGGCTCAACGAGGGCTTCGCCACGTACGCCGAATGGCTCTGGGCCGAGCACGACGGCGGGCGGACCGTGGCGCAGACCGTCGCCGAACGTTACGCGGCCACCGACTGGTCGAAGCCCACGGTCGACCCGGGCCGGGCCGGGATGTTCAGCGACGCGGTCTACCAGCGCGGCGCGCTCGCGGTGCACGCGCTGCGCCGCGCGGTGGGCGACGAGACGTTCTACCGCGTGCTGCGCGGCTGGCTGGCGCAGCACCGCGACGGCAACGTCACCACCGCCGACTTCGTCGGGTACGCCGAACGCACGTCGGGGCGGCCGCTGCGGGCGCTGCTGGACGCCTGGCTGGTCGGTGGCACGCCGCCGGGACTGCCGTGACGCACACGTGACCGCCGCTGGGTAGGCTGCCGCGGTCGGAGCGGCCCGTGGGCGGGGCCGCCGAACGGGCCCGGGAGGGATCGAGGCGATGACGCGGCGCGGCGCACGACGACGGCTCGGGTTGCTGACCTGCGGCACCCTGCTGGTGGCCGGCTGCGGTTCGGCCGAGCCGGACCCGGGTCCGTCGTCCCCGGCCGGCCCGGCGCCGGCGACCTCGCGCAGCTTCGCACCGGGCGCCGCCGGGGCGGGCGATCCGTACTTCCCGAGCTACGGCAACGGCGGGTACGACGTCGCGCACTACACGGTCAAGGTGCGCTACGACCTGGAGACCGACAAGCTCAGCGGCACCACCACGCTGCGGGCCACCGCGACCGCCGACCTGTCCGCGTTCAACCTGGACCTGGCCGGGCTGACCGTCCGGTCGGTGACAGTGGACGGCACCGCCGCCCGGCACAGCCGTACCGAGGACGAGCTGGTGATCACCCCGGCCATCGGGCTGACCTCCGGCAACGGCTTCACCGCCGAGATCCGGTACGACGGCCGGCCGGAGCCGCTGCGTACCGAGGCGCTGGGCGAGGGTGGCTGGCTGCACACGACCGACGGGGCGATCGCGCTCGGTCAGCCGGAGTCGGCGAGCACCTGGTTCCCGGTCAACGACCACCCGTCGGACAAGGCCACCTACGACATGGAGATCACCGTCCCGAAGGGACTGACGGCGGTCTCCAACGGCGTGCCGAAGGGCAGGTCGACAAGCGGTGCCTGGACCACCTGGAAGTGGTCGGAGACCGCGCCGACGGCCAGTTACCTGACCACCGTGGCGATCGGGAAGTTCCGGGTCACCACCGGGGAGCACAAGGGACGGCCGGTCTACAGCGCGGTCACCACGCAGGTGGCGCAGGGCGCGCCGGACCGGTCGATCGCGCGTACGGTCGAGGTCGCCGACTACCTGGAGAGCGTCTTCGGGCCGTACCCCTTCGACGCGTACGGCGGCGTGGTGGTCGCCGACGATCGGATCCGGTACGCGCTGGAGACGCAGAGCCGCCCGGTCTATTCGGCGAGCTTCTTCCGGCAGGGCGACAACACCGGCGTGGTGGCGCACGAGCTGGCCCACCAGTGGTACGGCAACAGCGTGTCGATCCAGCGCTGGCAGGACATCTGGCTCAACGAGGGGCTGGCCACGTACGCCGAGTGGCTGTGGGCCGAGCACGACGGCTCGACCACCGTGCAGCGCTCGTTCGAGCAGAAGTACGCGAACGCCGGCGGTCAGGTGTGGCGTACGCCGCCGGGCAAGCCGGGCGTCGCCAACCTGTTCAGCCGTTCGGTCTACGACCGGGGCGGGATGACCGTGCACGCGCTGCGGGTGGCGGTGGGCGACACCGCGTTCTTCACCATCCTGCGCACCTGGGCGGCGGAGCGGAAGAACGGCAACGCCACCACAGCCGACTTCGTGGCGCTGGCCGAGCGGATCACCGGCAAGAAGCTGGCGAAGGTCTTCGACCCGTGGCTGTACGGCACCGAGCGTCCGCCCGCCCCGAAGGCGCTGTAGCGCCTCAGTTCTTGACCCGCAGCGACGGGTGGGCGGCCAGGAACGCGTCGGCCCGCCCGCCGCGCAGCGCGGTGAGGAAGTCGCGGCCGAGCGGCTTGAGCTGCTCACCCCGGTACGCGCCGCCGCTGCTCACCCCGGCGCCGGGCAGCACGACGAGCGTGAGCCGGTCGGCCGGCAGGCCACCCAGCGCGTACGCGTAGTCGATCAGCTTCCGGTCGCCGCCGGCGTACACCAGGGTCCTGCCCAGCGCGGCCACCACCTGCTCGACCCGCTGCGGGTCGCGGGCGGTGCCCTGGTCGACGATCTTGCGGGCCAGCGCCCGGAGCAGTTGCTGCTGGTGCCGCTGCCGGGTGTAGTCGCCGCCCGCGGTGTAGCGCTGCCGCGCGTAGTCGAGCGCCTGCCAGCCGGTCAGGTGCCGGGTGCCCTTCTCGTAGACCATCTGCGGCCCGATGTACCCGCCGCCGGTCAGGGTCCGCATGGTGCCGTCGGGGCGGCGGTGCCGGGAGGCGACCTGCTGGTCGACGTAGAGGTCCACCCCGCCGAGCGTGTCCACCAGCTTGTCGAAGCCGCCGAACGTGATCACCGCCCCGGCGTCGATGCGCAGCCCGGTGTAGCGGGAGACGGTGGTGCGCAGCAGTTCGTACCCCTGGGCGGTGCTGGGGTGGGCCTTGTCGCCCGGCACCCGGCTGCCGTAGCTCATCGCGTGGGTGAGCTTGGTCCGCCCGCCCGGGTAGCGGGCCTTCGGGTAGGCGGGGATGTCCACGACCAGGTCGCGGGGGAGCGAGAACAGGTACGCCCGGTCCAGCCCGGCCGGTACGTGCAGCAGCAGCACGGCGTCGGCGTGCGGCTCCCAGCCGGGGATGCTGACCCGGGTGTCGACGCCGACGAGCAGCAGGTTGAGCGGGCCCTTCAGGTCGGCGCCGGGCGGCGGCGTCGGGCTGGCGGTGGTCGGGGCGGGTGTGGGCGGGGCCGGGGGCGCTGTGGTCGGGCCGGCGACCGGGGCGGCCGGGCGGTTCGCCACCAGCCGGGTGGTCACCACCGCTCCGGTGGCCACCAGCAGCGCGGCCACCAGTGCGGCCAGGCCCAGCAGGCGTCGTCTCGTCACGTTCGTTCCTCCCCGTGGAGTTCGACGCGCCGGGGCGGCCCACGGGTTGCAGCGGCGGGAATCCCGGCGATCGAGCGCTCTGCATGATGTGCGAAAAAGCCTCGTTGGCGCTATAGCTACTCGTCGGTAATGATGCGTCCATGCGCTACGACGTGGTCGTCATCGGGTCCGGGTTCGGCGGCAGCGTCACCGCGCTGCGGCTGGCCGAGAAGGGTTACTCGGTCGGCGTGCTGGAGGCCGGGCGGCGCTTCGCCGACGACGAGTTCCCGCGTACGTCCTGGCGGGCGCGGCGGTTCCTCTGGGCGCCCCGGCTCGGCTGCTTCGGGCTCCAGCGGATCACGCTGCTGCGCTCGGCCGACCGCAAGGCCGGCGGCGGCGTGCTGGTGCTCTCCGGCGCCGGGGTCGGCGGCGGGTCGCTGGTCTACGCGAACACGCTCTACGAGCCGCTCGACGCGTTCTACGCCGACCCGCAGTGGCGGGACATCACCGACTGGCGCGACGAGCTGGCCCGCCACTACGACCAGGCGAAGCGGATGCTCGGCGTCACCACGTACCCGATCGACACCCGCGCGGACCAGGCCGTGCGCGCGGTGGCCGAGCGGATGGGGGTGGCGCACACCTACCACCCGACGCCGGTCGGGGTGCACATCGGGCGCCCCGGCGAGCGGGTGGCCGACCCGTACTTCGGCGGGGCCGGGCCGGACCGCACCGGGTGCAGCCACTGCGGGTCGTGCATGACCGGCTGCCGGCACGGCGCCAAGAACACGCTCGTGAAGAACTACCTCTGGCTGGCCGAGCGCCTCGGTGTGCAGGTGCACCCGCTGACCACTGTGACCGCCGTACGCCCCGACCCGGCCGGCGGCTACGCGGTGCACACCGAGCGCACCGGCGCCTGGTTCCGCAAGCGGCGCGAGGTGATCCACGCCGACCAGGTGGTCTTCGCGGCCGGCGCGCTCGGCACCCAGCGGCTGCTGCACGGAATGAAGGCGACCGGCGCGCTGCCGGCGCTCTCGCCCCGGCTGGGGGAGCTGACCCGGACCAACTCCGAGGCCATCCTCGGCGCCTCGGTGGCGCCCGGCGCGGCCCGCCGGCGCGGCCTCGACTTCACCGAGGGGGTGGCGATCACCAGCTCGTTCCACCCCGACCCGCAGACCCACATCGAGCCGGTCCGCTACGGCAAGGGCTCCAACGCGATGGGCCTGCTCCAGTCGCTGCTCGTCGACGGCGGTCCCCGCCGGGTCCGGCGCTGGCTGGGCAGCATCGTCCGGCAGCCCGCGCTGGCGGCGCGGATGCTGTCGGTACGCCGCTGGTCCGAGCGCACCGTGATCGCGCTCGTCATGCAGTCGGTCGACAACTCGCTGACCACCCGCTACCGCAAGGGCCGGCTGGTCTCCGGCCCCGGCCACGGCGCGCCCAACCCGACCTGGATCCCGGCCGGCAACACGGCGGCCCGGCTGCTCGCCGAGGAGATCGGCGGCACGCCCGGCGGGGCGGTCACCGAACCGTTCAACATCCCCGTGACGGCGCACATCCTCGGCGGCGCGGTGATCGGCGCCACGCCGGACGACGGCGTCATCGACCCCTGGCACCGCGTGTACGGCCACCCGGGCCTGCACGTCGTGGACGGCGCGGCGGTCTCGGCGAACCTGGGCGTCAACCCGTCGCTGACGATCACCGCGCAGGCCGAGCGGGCCATGTCGTACTGGCCGAACAAGGGCGAGGCGGACCCGCGTCCGGCGCTCGGGTCGGCGTACACCCGGGTCGAGCCGGTCCCGCCGCGGCGGCCGGCCGTCCCCGCGCACGCCCCGGCCGCGCTGCGCTGAGCGCACCGCCGCCAGGTTCATCCCGCCACACCGCCGGGGCGCGTCCGCGCGGCCGGTGACTGTCGGTAGGCTTTGCGCACATGAGCACGCCTCGCCCCGTCCTCGTGGTGGACTTCGGAGCCCAGTACGCCCAGCTCATCGCGCGCCGTGTCCGCGAGGCGAAGGTCTACTCGGAGATCGTCCCGCATTCCATGCCGGTGTCCGAGATGCTGGCCAGGAACCCCGCCGCGATCATCCTGTCCGGTGGCCCGTCCAGCGTCTACGCGCCGGGCGCCCCGCAGATCGACGCCGGCATGTTCGAGACCGGCGTACCGGTCTTCGGCATCTGCTACGGCTTCCAGGCCATGGCCCAGGCGCTCGGCGGCACCGTCGCGCGCACCGGCAACCGCGAGTACGGCGGCACCCCGCTGCGCCCGCGCCTGACGGAGCCCGGCGTGCTGCTGCGCGACCTCCCGGCCGACATGCCGGTCTGGATGAGCCACGGCGACTGCGTCACCGAGGCCCCGGAGGGCTTCACCGTCACCGCCGAGTCGGCGGGCGCCCCGGTCGCCGCGTTCGAGGACGTGGCCGGCCGCCGAGCCGGCGTGCAGTTCCACCCGGAGGTCGGGCACACCGCGCACGGCCAGGAGATGCTCACCCGCTTCCTGTACGACATCGCCGGCATCGAACCGACCTGGACGCCGTCGAACATCATCGACGAGCAGGTCGCCCGGATCCGCGAGCAGGTGGGCGACAAGGAGGTCATCTGCGGCCTCTCCGGTGGAGTCGACTCGGCGGTCGCCGCGGCGCTCGTGCACCGCGCCGTGGGCGACCAGCTCACCTGCGTGTTCGTGGACCACGGCCTGCTGCGGGCCGGTGAGGCCGAGCAGGTCGAGAAGGACTACGTGGCGGCCACCGGCATCAAGCTCAAGGTGGTCGACGCCCGGGAACGGTTCCTCGGCGCGCTCGCCGGGGTGACCGACCCGGAGCAGAAGCGCAAGATCATCGGCCGGGAGTTCATCCGCGTCTTCGAGGCCGCCGCCCGGGAGATCGCCGCGCACGGCGACGTGGAATACCTGGTGCAGGGCACGCTCTACCCGGACGTGGTGGAGTCCGGCGGCGGCACCGGCACCGCCAACATCAAGAGCCACCACAACGTCGGCGGCCTGCCCGAGGACCTGAAGTTCTCCCTGGTCGAGCCGCTGCGCACGCTGTTCAAGGACGAGGTCCGCACGATCGGCCTGGAGCTGGGGCTGCCCGAGGCGATGGTGTGGCGGCACCCGTTCCCCGGCCCGGGCCTGGCCATCCGGATCATCGGCGCGGTCGACGAGGAGCGCCTCGCCGTGCTCCGCAAGGCCGACCTGATCGCCCGGCAGGAGCTGACCGCGGCCGGCCTGGACCGGGGCGTCTGGCAGTTCCCGGTGGTGCTGCTGGCCGACGTGCGCAGCGTCGGGGTGCAGGGCGACGGGCGCACCTACGGTCACCCGGTGGTGCTGCGCCCGGTCTCCAGCGAGGACGCGATGACCGCCGACTGGTCCCGGCTGCCCTACGACGTGGTGGCCCGGATCTCCACCCGGATCACCAACGAGGTCGCCGAGGTCAACCGCGTGGTCCTGGACGTGACGAGCAAGCCGCCGGGCACCATCGAGTGGGAGTGACGCCGCTCAGGCCGCGGGCGGCGCGCCGGCGTCCGGACGGGTCGCCTGCGCTCCGGCGTCCGGCCCGGCCGGCGTCCGCGGCGGGGCCGGCGTAGCCGGCGGGACCCACGGGCCGGGCGTCGTCGGCGGGACCGGCGGCCAGCCCGGCGCGGTGCCCGGCGGATGCGGCCAGGCGGGCGCGCCGTCCGGCTCCTCGGGCATCAGGAACCACATGATCGGGTACGCGAGCGCGGCGACGCCGCCGGTGAGCAGCGTGGCGGTCGCGAAGATCACCCGGATCAGCGTGGGGTCGGCGGCGAAGTAACGGCCGAGGCCGCTCGCCACACCGGCGATCATGCGGTCGCTGACCGGCCGGCGGAGCTGCTTGTACGGAGCCTGGGAGGGGTTCGGAGAGGTCATGTGTCAACGGTCCCGCGCGCCGCGACGGTCGACCTCGGTGACCGCCCGGACACTTACCCTGACCCATCCCTGAGGCGCCAGCCAAGAGTCAGGAATCTGACTCTTTTCGATCTCGGTAACCCGGTCCGGGGAGAATTTGCTCCCGTGACCACCTCGCTGGAGCCGCTCCGCAGGATCGCGGCATACGCAGTTTGTGCTGATTCAAACGGCCGAGTGTTGCTGGTCCGCGCATCGGAGCGCTCCGGCACCCCCGGCACCTGGTCGCTCCCCGGAGGAGCTGTCGACCACGGTGAGGACCCCAAACACACAGTCGTACGGGAGACCGCGGCCGAGACCGGGCTCTCGGTGGCGGTCGCCGGCCTCCAGGACGTGCTCGCCGACATGCGGGCGCTGCCGGAGCGGCGCATCACGATCCACACCGACCGGCTGCTCTACACCGTGTCGGTCCGCGGCGGGACGCTCACCGAGCGGGTCGACCGCCCGACCGACCTGGCCCGCTGGTTCACCCTCGACGAGGCCCGGGAGCTGCCGCTGCGGTCGTTCACCGCGCGTGCCCTGGGCCTGCCCACCTCCACCGACGACATCGTGCCGGAGGAGGTACCCGAGTTCCCCTCGTTCTATGCCGTCCCCGGCCCGGACGGGCTGCACCGGGCGCAGCGCTTCGCCGCGTACGCGGTGGTGACCGACCCGGAGGAGCGCGTGCTGCTGACCCGGGTCTCCGACGGCTACCCCGGCGCCGGCTGCTGGCACCTGCCCGGCGGCGGCACCGACTACGGCGAGCAGCCGGGCGCGGCGCTGATCCGGGAACTGGTCGAGGAGACCGGCCAGACCGGCCGTCTCGTCGAGCTGCTCGGGGTGGCCAGCCACCGGGACGCCGCCTCGCTCGGCCCGGAGGGCTACCCGATCGACTGGCACGGCGTACGCGCCTTCTACCGGGTGGTCGTCGACCAGCCCGCGCCGCCCACCGTGGCCGACGTCGGCGGCTCCACCTGCGAGGCCCGCTGGTTCCGCCGGGAGGAACTCGGTGCCCTCCCCACCGACCGTCTCACCGAGGTGACAGCCGAAGCAGTCCAGGCCGCCCACCTCCTCTGACCCCACCCCGTGACCCCACCCCGGTGCGCCCACCCCGTCGATCATGAAGTTAACGGCGCGAAATGCCCGCCTCGATGCCGCTAACCTCATGATCGACGGAGCGGGGCGCGGGGAGTGCGCGGGGGCGCGCGGGCGGGGGAGGGTGCTGTGGAGCAGCGGCGGCGGGTCGGGGCCTACGGGATGCTGCGGGACTCCGAGGGGCGGGTGTTGCTCGCGCGCGGCGCGGCGCGGTGCCCGTACCCGGGGGTGTGGCAGTTGCCCGGCGGCGGCGTCGAGCACGCGGAGCACCCGGCCGACACCGTGGTACGCGAGTTCGCCGAGGAGACCGGGCTGACCGTGGCGCCCGGCGCGATCCGGGCCGCCGTCGCCGACGTGGCCGCGTTCCGCGCCGAGGACGTCGCGATGCACACCGACCGGTTGATCTTCGAGGTCGAGGCGCGGGGCGGGCGGCTGCGACCCGAACCGGCCGGTGGTACCGACGAGGTGGGCTGGTTCACCCCGGAGGAGGCCGCCGGCCTCCCGCTGATGGTGTTCACCGCCGAGCTGCTCGGCCTGCCGGTGTCCCCGCTGCCGGCCGACATGCCCCGGGGCCTGCCCGCCGAACCGGCCGGTCCGGCCGCCGACCGCCGGCAGCGCTTCGCCGCGTACGGGCTGGTCACGGATCCCGCCGACCGGGTGCTGCTCACCATGATCGCCGACGGTTATCCGGGCGCGGGCCGCTGGCACCTGCCCGGGGGTGGCACCGACCACGGCGAGCAGCCCGCCGCCGGGCTGCTGCGTGAGCTGGTCGAGGAGGCCGGGCAGCTGGGCCGGGTGGTCGACCTGATCGCCGTGGACAACCTGCACAACCCGGCCGCGCTCGGTCCGGAGGGCCGCCCGCTGGACTGGCACGGCGTCCGGGTGATCTACCGGGTACGCGTGGACGCGCCGACCGACGCGGTGGTGACGGAGCTGGCGGGAGGCTCGACCGCACGGGCCGCCTGGTTCGCCCCGGAACAGGTCACGGCCCTGTCGATGACCGACGTCGCCGTTCGGGCCACCGGGCAGCGGGTGACCTGAATCGCTCGCCGAGCCGCCCTGGGTGACCTCCGGTACAGTCGGAAGTACGGCTGACCGACGAAAACGGGCGTTGCGGCCCGAGATGGGAATGAGTGGGCGGTTCGCGCGGTTAAGGGAGATATAAGTACCGCCGGCAGCTATCGCCAAGCCCCTGTCCCCTGTGCAATGGTGTACTCCGCAAAAGGGCTGCCGGACCCGAAAGGTCCGGCACGAGACAGCCGGACACCCGCCCCGCAATGGGCGGCCAGCCGATCCGGTGATGGAGGAAACGTGCCGAGAGCCCCATGGCGCCGGCGTCGTACGACTGACAGTCCGCGCCCCGCAGGGCGTCGCTGGGCGGGCAGGTTGCGCCGCAGCAGTACGTTCGCCCGCCAGGTGCTGCTGGTCCGGGTGGGCCGCCGGGACGGCGCGACCGTCTCGGGGACCGACCTGGTCACCCCCGACCACCGTTACGCCGACCGCCAGCGCCTGCGCTACGGCCGGCTCGACACCGACATCGAGGCGGTACGCCCGGTCAGCCCGGCGCTCGCGCCGGCCGCCCCGGTCGACGACGAGTCCCCGGCGATGTCGATCCCGCTTCTGCCGGGTGAGCGCACCGCCGCCCGCCGGGCCAAGTTCGCGCTCGTCAACGCGTGCACGCTGAGCAGCCTCATGCTCGGCATGCTGGCCATCTTCCTGGCCATGCGCGGTGACGTGCAGATCGCCGCGATCTTCCTGATCGCGTGCGTCGCGTTCGACGGCCTCGACGGCGCGCTGGCCCGCAAGCTCGGCGTGGCCAGCCCGTTCGGCGCGCAGATGGACTCGCTCGCCGACATGTGCTCGTTCGGCCTCGCCGCACCGGTCGTGGTCTACGCCTCGCTCGCCGGTTCGGCGCCCCCGGCGGCCGCCGCGGTGTCCTGCGCGCTCGTCGCCGCGTGCGCGGCGGTCCGGCTCGCCCGGTTCAACGTCTCGCCGAAGGACGGCCGCTTCTTCTGCGGCGTGCCGACCACCATGGCGGCAGCGGTGCTCGCACTGACCGTGGCCATCGGCGTGCCGGTCCCCGGCCTGGTCATGGTGGCCGCCGTGGCGCTGCTCGCCTTCGCCATGGTGTCCAGCTTCCCGTACGCGAAGCTCGCCCGGCTGCTGAAGCTGCCGCCGTGGCTCTGGCTGGCTCCGGTGGTCGGCGCGCTCGTCGACATCCGGCTCACGTTCGCCCTCGTGGTGGTGGGCTACCTGGTCAGCGGGCCGCTGCTCTGGCTGCACCAGCGCCGTACCGCCTGACCCGAGAACGACAGACAAAAAGGGGCGCCGCGAGAGCGGCGCCCCTTTTCTTCGTGTCCTGCGCTCAGCGCCAGCGGGCGATCACAGTCGCGCCGCCGACCACCTTGTCGCCCGGACCGACGAGCGGGTCCGCGGCGTCGGCCGGCAGGTAGACGTCGGTACGCGAGCCGAACCGGATCAGGCCGAAGCGCTCGCCCCGGGCCAGCAGCGACCCGACGGGTGCCCGCTGCACGATCCGGCGGGCGATCAGCCCGGTGCGCTGCGCCACCACCACGGTGCCGTGGTCGGTGTCCAGCACCGTGTACGCGGCCACGTTGTGCTCGGCGTCCGGCTTCATGGCGTTGACGAACCCGCCGTCGGCGACGAAGTAGTCCACCACCTTGCCGGCCACCGGAGCGCGGTTGACGTGCACGTCCAGCACCGAGAGGAAGACCGCGATCCGCAGCCACTCGCCGTCACCGAAGCGCTCGTCCTGGAGGCGCTGCACGGACAGCACCTGACCGTCCGCCGAGGCGACGACTGCCGACGGGTCCTCCGGCACGTCCCGCTCCGGGTCCCGGAAGAACGCGGCCACCGGAGCGGCGGCCAGCGCCGGCAGCAGCCAGAGCTTCGACTTCGGCCGCGTGGCCCGGGCCAGGGCGGCCAGGCCGAGCGTGATGCCGGCCGCGGCCACCCCGTTCGAGTCGATGTGCATGCCCCGGGTCAGCGGCACGCTCGACGGCCGGTACGCCGGGGACAGCGAGGCCGCGAGCGCGACCGGCGCCGCGGTGAAACGCAGGTGGTGCACGCGTACCGGCGGGGTGTTGCGCAGCACCAGGTCGGTGCGCACGCCGTGCAGCACGCCCTGCCGGTCCAGCTCGCCGTCGGCGCCCTCGGTGCGGAACAGCGGCGCGGCGACGCTCAGCACCCCGCCCTCGGCGAGGTATTTCGCCAGCCCGTCGATCGCGGCGCGCGCCTCGTCCGCGGTGCCGGTGAACGGCTCGGCGACGACCACCACTGCGGCGGCGGCGTCCGCCTCGGCGAGGGTGTCGACCACGCGTACCCGGTCGTCGACCCATCGGCCCTGCGCGGTGACGTGTTCGCGCAGCGCCGCCGCCGAAGCGCCCTCCGCCGGCACCACAGTGAGCCGGTCGCCTGGGAGCAGCGCCTCGATCGCGGAGGCCAGCACCGCGGACTCCGGGGTCGCGCCGACGAGCAGGCCGGCCTTCGGGTCGTTACGCCGGGCGAACTCGCTGACGAGCGTGCGGGCGGCGCGCTCGCCGATGCGGACCGCACCGGAGGGACCGGTGACGCGCACGGCGGGGGACTGGGTCATGTCGGACGGGCTCCTGACGAGATAGCGAACGGACGGGGCGGCTCCGGCGACCCGACCGGCGGCTCCGCCCTGTCGGGGGCGCGGGCCGGCCGGCGGAGGCGAGATCTCCGCCGACCAGCATAGGCCGCGTCCGAAGGGCTCCGCAGTGGCGCGGTCAGGCCGGATCCCCCGGCGTACGGCGCTGCGGAGCCGTCTCGTCGGCCGGTGGATCGAGCGGCGGCAGTTCGCGGGTGGCCGGCTCCGAGGAATCGGTGGTGGCCGCGGTGGCCCACTCGTCGGCGCCGTCGGGCGTCTCCGCGCCGGCACCCGTCTCCGCGCCGGGGGCCGTCTCCGCGCCGACGGCCGGGGAGCCGTACGGCGCCGCGACCGTGACCTCCGGCGCGGACTGCGGCCCGGGCTGCTCCGGGGCGCGGCCCGAGCGCAGCGCGCCGATCAGCCCGAGCAGGCCGATCAGCACCAGCCCGCCGGCCAGGAACCAGCCGACCGGGGGCACGGAGAGGCCGAGGATCCGGGCCAGCAGCCACCAGACGGACAGGCCGAGGAAGACGAGTCCGAAAGCGAACGACACGATGTCGGTACGGTGTGCCTTCACCGGGTCACCTCCAGCTTGCCGGCGTTCACGTGGACGTAGAGGCGCAGCTTGCCGCCACCGGGACCGTCGGCGCCCGGGTCGGTGGTCTCCCACTGACGACCGCCGAGCCCGCCGCTGCGCCGGCCGAAGACCGTGGCGTCGCCGGCGTTCACGTCGGCCACCGTGGTCACGTCGACGTTCGGCGGTACGACCACAGTCGCGTTGCCGAGGTTGACGTCGACAGTCACCTGGACGTCCTGCTTGTCGAAGTCGATCCCGCGCAGGTCGAGCGTCGCGTCGCCGAGGTTGTTCTCGTACCGGTCGGCCAGGTCGCGCAGGTCGGTCGGCGCCCAGGTGACGTTGCCGTCGATGCCGCGTACCCGGTCGTAGGACTCGGCGACGGTGGCGATGCCGAGCGCCGCCGCTGTCACCAGGCCCAGGGCGATCAGCCAGCGCGCCCGGCCGAACCAGGTGCCGACGAGCAGGCCGAGGCCGATGGTCGCGAGCACCGCGGCGAAGTAGCCGGCGGCGCCGACCGGGAAGACGTCGAGCAGGTCGAGCATGGCCACCACGCCGAGCGCCAGGAAGATCAGCGAGAACGTGATCGCGCCGAGCGGCGAGCGCTCCTTGGGCCGCTTCGGCGGTCGCGGCGGCCGGACCGGTGGCGGGACGGGCGGCGATCCGGCGTAGGGGCCGTGCGGGGCGAACGGCGGCCGGTACCCGCCGGGCGGCAGCGGTGCGCCCACCGGCGCGGGCGGCGGCACGGCGGCCGGCTCGTCCAGCCGGGCGCCCGCGTCCCGTGCGCCCGGCCAGGCCGGGCCGGCGCCGTAGGCCGGCCAGGTGGCGGTGTCGGCGACCGGGCCGGTCACCTGCTGCATCGCGACTGTCGGCTCGGACGGGCCCGGCCGGGTGCCGGCCGCGGCGGGCCAGCCCGGCGCCGGCAGCGTCGGGTAGCCGGTCGCGGGCCCGGGGTGGCCCGGCTCGCGCTCGGCGTCGGACGTCGCCGGGCGCTCCAGCTCGGACGGCGACACCGGCGGGTAGCCGGGCTCCGACGGCGACACCGGCGGGTAGCCCGGCTCGGACGCAGAGGCCGGCGGGTAGCCGGGCTCGGACCCGGGCGCCGGGGGAAAACCCGGCTCGGGCCGGCCGGGCGGCGGGTAGCCGGGCTCGGCGGGCAGTCCGCTGGACGGAACCGCCCCGGGGTGTGCCGGTCCGGCGGGTGTGCCGGTCCACTGTGCCGCGGGGGGAGCCGCGGTCCACGTACCCGGCGCCGGGGCCGATGGTGCGGGCCAGGCCACCGGTGGCACCGGGCCCGGCGAGGGACCGTGCGGGGGCACCGGCTGAGCCGGCCGCTGCGCCGGGCCACGCTGCTCGCGGTTGAGCAGGAGCGCTCCGCCGATCAGGATCACCGCACCGAGCAGGATCGCCCGGAACCCGTCGGTGACGACGTAGGCGAAGCCGAGCGCCACCACGATGCCGAGCACGATCACCGTGATCGGGGACATGCTGGACCGGCCCCGGCCGAGCATGGCCTCCACGGGTGAGGCGGTGTCGCCCTCGCCGGGGATGATCAGCCAGCCGGCGACGTACACGATGATCCCGATGCCGCCGAAGAAGCCGAGCACGGCCAGCAGCACGCGCCACAGCACCGGGTCGGTGTTCGTGGCCCGGCCGATGGCGGCGCACACCCCGGCCAGGTAGCGGCCCTCGCGGGGGCGTACCAGGCCGTACCGGGTGGTGAAGCCCGCGGCGCCGGGCGGTGGGGCGTACCCACCGGGTGGTGGACCGCCGAACGGCGTGCCGCCGGGCGGCGGGGGCGCCTGGTCGGTGGTGGGCGCCGGTCCCGGCGGGGGCGGCGGCGGGGCGTCCTGTGCTGCCGCCCAGGGGCGGGGCGGACGGGCAGCGTCCTCGTTCATGCCTTCGATACTGCTGCCCCGGCCGCCCGAGCAGCCTCCGGACCCGACCCTGACCCCACCCTGAGATCCGCCGCCGGTGAAACTCCGGGGCGTCCCCGTGGTCCGGGGTGTCGCCGCCGTGTGACGATCTGAGCGTCGGCGCCGCCGGCGCGTCCGCCTCGACCTGGGAGTCTCCGATCAGCAGCACCCCCGCCCCGCACGCCCCGCGCCTCTACCGGGCAACCGACCACCGGCTGGCCGCCGGGGTGGCCGCGGGCATCGCCGAGCACCTGGGCATCCCGGTGCTGCGGGTACGCGTGGCGTTCATGGTGCTGCTCGGGCTGAGCGGTCTCGGTCTGTTGCTCTACGCCGCCTTCTGGGCGGTGGTCCCGCCCCGCCCCGGCGACACCGCCGTCCCGCCCCGCCGCGACCTCGCCCAGTTGCTGCCGTTCGTGGTGATCGGGCTCGGCGTGCTGCTGCTGCAGGTGGTCGCGTTCAACTCGGTGGGCGCGGCCGGCACCGCCGGCTGGCTGGTGGCGATCATCGCGGTCGGCGCGGGCGTCATCTGGCACCAGTCCGGCCCGGAGCGCCGCCGGCAGTGGGGCGACTCGGCGGTGCCCTGGCTCGGCGCGGTGGTGGAGGAGAGCGACAGGCGCGCGTTCGTGCTGCGCTTCATCGGCGGCGGCGTGCTCGTCGCGGTCGGCATCATCGGCGTGGCGGCCGTCTACTCGCCGGCGCAGAACGTCGACGCGGTGCTCAACGGCGTGATCTTCGCGTTGGTCGGGCTGGCCGGCGTGGGTGTGGTCACCGGTCCGGTGCTCTGGCGCACCTGGAACCAGCTCCGCTCCGAGCGGGAGGGCCGCATCCGGGAGCAGGAGCGCGCCGAACTGGCCGCGATGGTGCACGACCAGGTGCTGCACACGCTGGCGCTGATCCAGCGCAACGCCAGCGACGTCAAGACGGTGCAGCGGCTGGCCCGCGGTCAGGAGCGCTCGCTGCGCAACTGGCTCTACAAGCCGACCGCCTCGCCCACCGAGCGCTTCGCGGCCGCTCTGGAGCAGGCCGCCGCCGAGGTGGAGGACACGTTCGCCATCACGGTCGAGGTGGTGGTGGTCGGCGACCGGGAGACCGACGAGCGGGTGGGCGCGATCGTGGCCGCCGCCCGGGAGGCCCTGGTCAACGCGGCCCGGCACGCCGGTGTGCAGACCGTGTCGCTGTACGCCGAGGTGGAGCCGGAGCAGGTGAGCGTATTCGTCCGGGACCGGGGCAAGGGCTTCGACCCGGATACGGTGGAGAATCACCGGCACGGCGTCCGGGGCTCGATCATCGGACGGATGAAGCGGCACGGCGGCCGGGCGGAGATCCGGTCCGAGCCGGGGGAAGGGACCGAGGTCCGGCTGATCCTGCCGATCAGCGGCTCCGGCTCCACGGCGGAAAGGGACAAGTGACATGTCCGAGCAGGAACCGGTCGAGGGTACGGCGCCCCGCGGGCCGCTGCGGGTGTTCCTCGTCGACGACCACGCGATGTTCCGGGCCGGCGTCCGCGCCGAACTGGGGGCGCGGGTGGAGGTCGTCGGCGAGGCCAGCTCGGTGGCCGAGGCGGTGACCCGGATCGCGGCCACCGCGCCGGACGTGGTGCTGCTCGACGTGCACATGCCCGACGGCGGCGGTCGCGCGGTGCTGGAGGCGATGCGGCGCACCCACCCGCAGGTGCGGTTCCTGGCACTGAGCGTCTCCGACGCCGCCGAGGACGTGATCGGCCTGATCCGCGCCGGCGCGCGGGGGTACGTCACGAAGACGATCTCCCCGGAGGAGCTGACCGACGCGATCCGGCGGGTGGCCGACGGCGACGCGGTGTTCAGCCCACGGCTGGCCGGGTTCGTGCTCGACGCCTTCGCCTCCCGGCCGGACGCGCCGGTGGCCGACCCCGAGCTGGACCAGCTCACCAACCGCGAGCGCGAGGTGCTGCGGCTGCTCGCCCGGGGGTACGCGTACAAGGAGATCGCCAAGGAGTTGTACATCTCGATCAAGACGGTCGAGACGCACGTCTCCAACGTGCTGCGCAAGCTCCAGATGTCGAACCGGTACGAGCTGTCCCGCTGGGCCGCCGACCGCCGGCTGGTCTAGGAGTCCACGCCCGCCCTCGGGGGCGGGGCCTCGACGGCCTCGTACCCCAGGGGCCCTGTTGGTGTCCGCTCAGTCGGCATGGCATCATCCGGACGGACAAAAAACGCCGCAGTCGTGCGCCCGTGAGAGACGCCGAGGCCGGCGCGGCGAACGTCACAGCCCCGCGTGCCGCAGGGACGTCTGTCGACCCCTCTGTGCCCGTCTTGCCTGTTCAGGGCCCTATCGTCCGTACGCTTTGTGATCTTTTCTCAAGTATCGGCAACGTGGCGACCAACTAACGGCTTGATAACGGCACCTTCACGGAAAGGGCCGGTTGGTGTCACAGTGGCAGCACCTCACCCCCCGGTGTGAGGCATCTCGTCGGGCCTGCCGACCACGTGACGTCGTCTTTTGCGCCGCCGCGTGGCCGCCGACCCTGCGCGGTGCCTCGTCCAGGGTGTGGCGCCCGGCGGATCGGTACCCCTGGGGTGTCCCGAATTCCTCTGCGGTAAACCGGCGTCCTGCGGCTCGGGTCGCCGGTGGTGTCACCCCCAAAGACGTGCGTGAAACTCACGACGGAACCAGGTTAGAAAGAGGAGGCCCCTCGGAATGAGAGTCTCGAAGCGGGCGAGCGGCGCGCTCGCGGTGGGCGCGGCATTCGCGCTCGTCGCGTCCGGCTGCTCCAGCGGGAACAACGACGGTGGCGACGCCGGCGCTAGCAAGGACGGCGCGATCGTCATCGACGGTACCCAGCCGGAGAACCCCCTGGTTCCGGCGAACACCACCGAGACCGGTGGCGGCGCGATCATCGACTGGCTGTGGAGCGGTCTGGTCGAGTACCCCAACAACGGTGGGGCGCCGCAGAACCTGCTCGCCGAGTCGATCGAGACGAGCGACTCGAAGGTCTTCAAGATCAAGATCAAGCAGAACACCAAGTTCCACGACGGCACCACCGTCAAGGCCGAGAGCTTCGTCAAGGCCTGGAACTGGGCGGCGTACGGCCCGAACGGCGCGCAGAACGCCTCCTTCTTCGCCGACATCCAGGGCTTCGACGAGGTCTACACCGAGGACCCGGACGGCCCGGACGGCCCGCAGAAGGCCCCGGAGCCGAAGGCCAAGGAGATGTCCGGCCTGAAGGTTGTCGACGACTGGAACTTCGAGGTCACGCTCACCGCGCCGACCGCCGTGTTCCCGACCAAGCTCGGCTACAGCGCCTTCGTGCCGCTGCCGGACGCGTTCTTCTCGTCCACCCCGGCGGACTTCGGCAAGAAGCCGATCGGTAACGGCCCGGTGAGCCTCGTCTCCTGGCAGGACGACGTCGAGATCAAGCTGACCCGCTTCGACGACTACAGCCTGCGCGACAAGATGAAGGTCAAGGACGTCACCGTCAAGATCTACCAGGACGACACGGCGGCGTACAACGACCTGCTCGCCGGCAACCTGGACTTCCAGCAGCAGGTTCCGGTCTCCGCGCTGGCCGGTGACAAGTGGAAGACGGACCTGACCGACCGGGCCATGGCCTCGACCACCCCGTCGACCGGCATCATCGCCTTCCCGATCTACGACAAGCGCTTCCAGAACCCGAAGCTGCGCAAGGCGATCTCGCTGTCCATCGACCGGCAGTCGATCACCGACAAGATCTTCTTCGGTACCCGTAAGCCGGCCGACAGCTGGGCCAACCCGCTGACCCCGGGCGCCGAGCCGGGCAACTGCACCGCCTGCAAGTTCGACGTGGCCCAGGCCAAGCAGCTCCTCCAGGAGGCCGGTGGCTTCCAGGGCAAGCTGACCCTGTCGTACAACGCGGACGCCAGCCACAAGGAGTGGATGGAGGCCGTCGCGCAGCAGATCAAGACCAACCTGAACATCGACGCGGTTGCCGTCGGCGTGCCGACCTTCGCGGTCTTCCGCGCCAACATCAACGCCTACAAGATGACCGGCGCGTACCGGGCCGGCTGGCAGCAGGACTACCCGGACGTGGAGAACTGGATCAACCCGCTCTACGTCACCGGTGGTTCCTCGAACGACGGCAAGTACAGCAACCCGCAGGTGGACGCCCTCGCCAAGGAGGCCACCGCGGCCCCCAGCATCGAGGAGGCCCACAAGAAGTTCGCTGAGGCCGTCAAGCTGATCGACCAGGACGTCCCGTCGATGCCGATCTACTTCGGTGGCCAGCAGTCCGGCCACTCGGAGAAGATCAAGAAGCTGGAGCTGACCAACGTCGGCGAGCTCGACATCACCTCGGTCGAGCTCTGATCCGAACGGTCTGACCCCGGGTCGGGCTCGCCTACCGGTGAGCCCGACCCGGGGCCGTTCCGCGAGGGGGTGTACAACGAACCCCTCGCACGTTGTCGCCGCCGCGCCGGCTCACCCGGCGCTCCCTGTCTGGAGGACCACCCCATGGGCCGTTATCTCTTGAGACGGCTGCTGCAACTCGTGCCGGTGTTCATCGGCACGACGTTCCTGATCTACTGGCTCGTCTGGTCCGTGCCCGGTGACCCCTTCGCCGGCAAGTGCGGCGACCGCGGTTGCCCCCCGAACTACCGGGCCATGATGACCGAGAAGTACAACCTCGACGAGTCGATCTGGGTGCAGTACGCCAGCTACATGAAGAACCTTCTCCAGGGTGACTTCGGTATCACGTTCGGCGGTCGCGAGATCAGCGACATCATCGCCACGTCGTACCCGAACACCCTGAAGCTGGCGGTGGTGGCCCTCGCCATCGAGGCCGTGATCGGTCTCGGCGCGGGCATCCTGACCGGTCTGCGGCGCAACGGCTTCCTGGACAACCTGGTCCTGGTCTCCACCCTCTTCCTGATCGCCCTGCCGGTCTTCGTCATCGGCTTCGTGCTGCAGTGGCTGCTGGGCGTCAAGTGGGGCATCATCAACCCGACCGTGTCCAACGAAATGCGGTTCAGTGAACTGATCGTGCCGGGCTTCGTGCTCGGAAGCGCATCGATGGCGTACATCGCCCGGGTGGCGCGTACGAGCATCGCCGAGAACCGGCGTGCCGACTACGTCCGCACCGCGATCGCCAAGGGCCTCCCGATGCGCCGCGTGGTCGGCGTGCACCTGCTGCGCAACTCGCTCATCCCGGTGGTCACGCTGCTCGGCACCGACCTCGGCGCCCTGATGGGTGGCGCGATCGTGACCGAGGGCATCTTCGGCATCAACGGCATCGGCCGGCAGGTGCTCCGCTCGATTGTCACGAAGGAGAGCGCTACCGTTGTCGGCATCGTCGTGGTGCTGGTGGTCGTCTATCTCGTGATGAACCTGGTGGTCGACCTGCTCTACGCCGCCCTCGACCCGAGGATCCGCTATGAGTGACCGCCGCAGCGAACGAATCGTCCCAGCAGTCTGCGCGGGCAACCACGCCCGCGCCGAGCGCAACGAGGTGCGGGCATGAGTGACCCGAATACCGCGTCGATCGTGACGACGCCGCCCGCGACCATGCCCACCCAGGCCGGTTCGGGCGCTCCCACAAACGCCGGCCTGCCGGAGAGCGCGAAGCAGCAGAAGCCGCGTGGTCTGCTCGGCGACGCCTGGATCGACCTGCGCCGCAAGCCCCTGTTCTGGATCTCGGCGACGATCATCGTGGTGTTCCTGGTGATGGCGGCCTTCCCCTGGCTGTTCACCTCCGGCGACGCGGTAAACGGCACGCTGGAGCGCAGCCGGGTCGAGCCGTCCTCCTCCGCCTGGTTCGGCTACGACGTGCAGGGCCGCGACGTCTACGCCCGGGTCATCTACGGCGCCCGCGCCTCGATCGTCGTCGCTGTGGTCTCCACCGTCCTGACGCTGCTCGTCGGCGGCACGATGGGCATCATCGCCGGCTACCGCGGCGGCTGGGTGGACGCGCTGCTGTCCCGCATCGCGGACATCTTCTTCGGCCTGCCGTTCGTGCTCGGCGCGATCGTCATCCTGACCACGTTCAACGGGTCCGGCACCGACAACGGCGAGTGGACGATCATGGGGCTGGTCATCCTGTCCCTGAGCGTGCTGAGCTGGCCGGTCGTGATGCGGCTGATGCGCTCCTCGGTGCTCGCCACCAAGGAGGCCGACTACATCGTGGCGGCCCGCGCGCTCGGCGCCGGCACCGGCCGGATCATCCTCAAGCACCTGCTGCCGAACTGCCTGGCCCCGCTGCTGGTCTACGGCACGATCATGGTCGGTTCGTTCATCGGCGCGGAGGCCACGCTCTCGTTCCTGGGCATCGGCCTGAAGAGCCCGGTTGTCTCCTGGGGCATCATGATCAGCGAGGCGCAGAACTACATCCGGGTCTCGCCGTTCCTGCTGTTCTTCCCCGCCGCGTTCCTCGTCGCCGCTGTGCTGAGCTTCGTCATGCTCGGCGAGGCGGTCCGCGAGGCCCTCGACCCGAAGCTCCGATAGGGGAACTGAGTTGTCCGACATTCTCGTGTCCGAGCAGTCCGCCCCGGGCGCCGACGGATCCGGCCGCCCCTCGGGCCGCCTGCTCGAGGTCGACGACCTTCGGGTTGAGTTCCGCACCCGGGACGGCGTCGCCAAGGTCATCAACGGAGTCACGTACCACGTCGACGCGGGGGAGACCCTCGCCGTGCTCGGCGAGTCCGGCTCCGGCAAGAGCGTCACCGCGCAGACCATCATGGGCATCCTGGACACCCCGCCCGGCTTCGTCACCGGCGGCCAGGTCCGCTTCCACGGCAAGGACATGCTCACCATGTCCCCCGAGCAGCGGCGGCGGATCCGGGGCGAGGGCATCGCCATGATCTTCCAGGACTCGCTCTCGGCCCTCAACCCGGTTTTCACTGTCGGTTTCCAGATCGCCGAGCAGTTCCGCGTCCGGCGCGGCATGAGCCGCTCCGACGCGAAGAAGCGCGCGATCGAGATGCTCGACCAGGTGAAGATCCCCAACGCCAAGGGCCGGTTCAGCAACTACCCGCACCAGTTCTCCGGCGGTATGCGGCAGCGCGCCATGATCGCCATGTCGCTGGCGCTGGACCCCGAGGTGCTGATCGCCGACGAGCCGACCACCGCGCTGGACGTGACCGTGCAGGCCCAGATCATGGACCTGCTCGGCGAGCTGCAGCGGGAACGGCAGATGGGCATGATCCTGATCACCCACGACCTCGGCGTGGTTGCCGACGTCGCGGACCGGATCGCGGTCATGTACGCGGGCCGGATCGTCGAGGAAGCCGACGTCTACGACCTGTACCGCAAGCCGGCACACCCGTACACGCTCGGCCTGCTCAACTCGATCCCGCGGATGGACGAGAAGGGGCAGGAGCTCCGGACCATCAAGGGCCTCCCGCCGAACCTGATGAACATCCCGCCGGGCTGCGCGTTCAACCCGCGCTGCCCGATGGCGCAGCCGGTGTGCCGGGAGAAGGTCCCGCCGCTGCTGCAACTGGGCAACGGCCGGGCCAGCGCCTGCCACTTCGCCGAGGAACTGGTGAACCGTGACTGAGAACATCATCGAGGTTCGTGACCTGGTCAAGCACTACCCCGTGACCCGGGGTGTGGTGTTCAAGAAGACCATCGGCCAGGTCAAGGCGGTCGACGGCGTCTCCTTCGAACTCAAGGCCGGCGAGACGCTCGGCGTGGTCGGCGAGTCCGGCTGCGGCAAGTCGACGCTCGCCCGTGTGCTGATGAACCTGGAGAAGCCGACCGGCGGCCAGGTGCTCTACAAGGGCCAGGACATCTCCAAGCTCTCCGGTGGCGCGCTGCGGCGGCTGCGCCGGCAGATCCAGCTGGTGATGCAGGACCCGTACACCTCGCTGAACCCCCGGATGACCGTCGGTGACCTGATCGGCGAGCCGTTCGAGATCCACCCCGAGGTGGCTCCGCGCGGCAGCCGGCGCAGCAAGGTCAAGGAGCTGCTCGACCTGGTCGGCCTCAACCCGGAGCACATCAACCGGTACCCGCACCAGTTCTCCGGCGGTCAGCGGCAGCGCATCGGCATCGCCCGGGCGCTGGCGCTGCGGCCCGAGGTGATCGTCTGCGACGAGCCGGTGTCGGCCCTGGACGTCTCGATCCAGGCCCAGGTGATGAACCTGCTGGAAAAGCTCCAGGCCGAGTTCGGGCTGTCGTACGTCTTCATCGCGCACGACCTGTCGGTGGTGCGGCACCTCTCCGACCGGGTCGCCGTGATGTACCTGGGCAAGATGGTGGAGATCGGCACCGAGGACGAGATCTACGAGCGGCCGACCCACCCGTACACCCAGGCGCTGCTGTCGGCGGTGCCGGTGCCGGACCCGACCGTGCGGCAGAGCAAGGCGATCATCCGGCTCCAGGGCGACGTCCCCTCGCCGGTCAGCCCGCCCTCGGGCTGCCGGTTCCGGACCCGCTGCTGGAAGGCGCAGGACATCTGCGCCCAGGAGGTGCCGCTGCTCCAGATCCGGCCGGGCTCGGACCACCCGAGCGCCTGCCACTTCGCGGAGAAGCGGGAGATCGTCGTCACCCACGAGGTGGCCTGATCCAACCGAACCGCCTGCCGGTGTCGATCACGACACCGGCAGGCGGTTCGTCGTCTCCGTGGGCGTCACCGCGTCTCCGCCGGCGTCACAGCGGGCCGCGGCCGGCGCGCAGCAGCAGGAGCGCGAGCTGGGTGCCGTCCGCGCCGAGCTCGGCCCGGAACCGCTCCAGGATCTCCCGCTCGCGGGAGAGCACCAGCCGGGTGCCGCCGGATGCCATGCGGGTCGCGCCGACCTCCTGGGAGAGCGCTGCCCGCTCCTGCCAGAGCGCGACGAGGGTGCGGTCGATCTCGTCGATCCGCCGCCGGATCTCGCCGATCCGCTCCGCCGCCGCCGCGTCGTCGGTGCCGGTCCGGGCGGCCGCGGCCCCGGTCGGGTCGCCGGCCGGCCGGTCGTGCGGCGCCAGGCTGCCGCTGGACTCCACCACGTCAGTCATCATCGTCGTCCCTCTCGGGGCTCGGGCCCGGTACCCGGATCCCGGAACGAAAACGCCCCGGGCTCTGGGGAGCCCGGGGCGTTTCGTAGGTCTGTGATCAGGCGCGACCCACGGCTGCCGGACTCCCGGTGCCGTAGTAAAAGTAGAAGCGCTGATCGAACACGTCGTCGAGTATGCCGACCACCTGGGCGGGCGCGCAAGAAGACGCACCAACAGGTGAGACGTGACGCGTGCGCCGAGCGGCGGCGCGGGCGGGGAAGTGTCCGCCCGGCGGCATAGACTCGGGCTGCGATGCATCCTCTCTTCGACATCCCCGCGTCCCCGCCCGCGCCGGAGTCCCGGCCGACCCCGCCGCGCCGTCCCGGGGGCGCCGGGTCGGACCCGGGCGCCCTCCTCGACGGCCTGAACGGCCCCCAACGGGACGCGGTGACACACGCCGGCTCCCCGCTGCTGATCGTGGCCGGCGCCGGGTCCGGCAAGACCCGGGTGCTGACCAACCGGATCGCCTACCTGCTCGCCGCCCGCGACGTGCACCCCGGCGAGATCATCGCGATCACGTTCACCAACAAGGCCGCCGGCGAGATGAAGGAGCGGGTGGCCGCGCTGGTCGGCCCGCGCGCCCGGCTCATGTGGGTCTCGACGTTCCACTCCGCCTGCGTACGCATCCTGCGTGCCGAGCACGAGCACGCCGGCCTGAAGTCGACGTTCTCGATCTACGACGCGGACGACTCGCGCCGGTTGATGCAGATGGTCGCCCGCGAGCTGGACCTGGACCCGAAGCGTTACCCGGCCCGGGGCCTGGCGGCCCAGGTGTCGAACCTGAAGAACGAGCTGGTCGACCCGGAGGAGTTCGCCGGCCGGGCCAAGGGGCCGAACGAGCGGGCGCTGGCCGAGGCGTACACGCTCTACCAGCGGCGGCTGCGCGAGGCGCACGCGCTGGACTTCGACGACCTGATCATGACGACGGTGCACCTGCTCCAGTCGCACCCGCACGTGGCGGAGAGCTACCGACGCCGGTTCCGGCACGTGCTGGTGGACGAATACCAGGACACCAACCACGCCCAGTACGTGCTGATCAAGGAGCTGGTCTCCGGGACCGAGGGGATCCCGCCGGCCGAGCTGTGCGTGGTCGGTGACGCCGACCAGTCGATCTACGCGTTCCGCGGCGCGACCATCCGCAACATCCTGGAGTTCGAGCGGGACTTCAGCGACGCCCGCACGATCCTGCTGGAGCAGAACTACCGCTCGACCCAGACCATCCTCAACGCGGCCAACGCGGTGATCGACCGCAACACCTCCCGGAAACCGAAGCGGCTGTGGAGCGACGCCGGGTCCGGCGAGCAGATCGTCGGGTACGTCGCCGACACCGAGCACGCCGAGGCCGACTGGGTGGCCCGGGAGATCGACCGGCTGGTCGACGACGGCGAGACCCGCCCGGGTGACGTGGCGGTGTTCTACCGCACCAACGCCATGTCCCGGGTGTTCGAGGAGGTGTTCATCCGGGTCGGCCTGCCCTACAAGGTGGTCGGCGGGGTGCGCTTCTACGAGCGCAAGGAGGTCCGCGACGCGCTCGCGTACCTGCGCGCGGTGGTGAACGACGACGACACGGTCAGCCTGCGCCGCGTGCTCAACACCCCGCGCCGGGGCATCGGCGAGCGCGCCGAGGCGTGCGTGGAGGCGCTGGCCGCGCGGGACCGCATCTCCTTCGGCGCCGCGCTGCGCCGAGCCAAGGACGCGCCCGGCATCTCCACCCGCGCGGCGAACGGCATCGCCGAGTTCGTCGCGCTGCTCGACGCGG
This sequence comes from Micromonospora tulbaghiae, assembly GCF_900091605.1. Classification (GTDB taxonomy): domain Bacteria; phylum Actinomycetota; class Actinomycetes; order Mycobacteriales; family Micromonosporaceae; genus Micromonospora; species Micromonospora tulbaghiae. The sequence goes on along the minus strand of NZ_FMCQ01000009.1, from coordinate 55,273 downwards.
CACGGGAGCTGGCCGACACCGGCACGCCGGAGGAGGTACTGGAGGCGGTGCTGACCCGCTCCGGCTACCTGGCCGAGCTGGAGGAGAGCCTCGACCCGCAGGACGCCGGCCGGGTGGACAACCTCCAGGAACTGGTGAGCGTCGCGCGGGAGTACACCGAGCGGATCGAGGCGCTCGGCGCCGACGACGAGCGGGCCACGCTCGCCGGTTTCCTGGAGCAGGTGGCGCTCGTCGCCGACGCCGACCAGATCCCGTCCGACGACCCGGACCATCAAGGTGTCGTCACGCTGATGACGCTGCACACGGCCAAGGGCCTGGAGTTCCCGGTGGTGTTCCTGACCGGCCTGGAGGACGGCGTCTTCCCGCACCTGCGCTCGCTCGGCGACACGCGTGAGCTGGAGGAGGAACGGCGGCTGGCGTACGTCGGCATCACCCGGGCCCGCCAGCGTCTCTACCTGTCCCGTGCGGTGACCCGGTCGGCGTGGGGCGCGCCCGCCTACAACCCGCCGTCGCGGTTCCTGGAGGAGCTGCCGCCGGAGCTGGTCCGCTGGGAGCGCACCGAGGGGTCGTACACCTCGTGGGGCGGCGGAGGCGGCGGCGTCGGCGGCCGGGCGGACCGGCTGGGCCGCGGCGGCTTCGCCGGTGGCACGCCCAAGGCGACCGAGCTGGCGAAGCGGCTGGGCGTGGACGCCAGCCGCCTGGCCACCGCCAGCGAGCTGAAGCAGGCCCCGAAGGTCTCGGTGGGCGACCGGGTCAACCACCAGCGGTACGGCCTGGGCCGGGTGCTGGCGGTGGAGGGTGCCGGGCCGGGAGCCCGGGCCCAGATCGACTTCGGCGACCAGACCATGTGGCTGGTGCTGCGGCACGCCCCGATCGACAAGCTCTGAGCGTCGGGCGGTCCTGACCGCCCTCACTCAACCCCGGACGTCACCGATCGCGTCTCACCCTGCATCCGCTCGTGGACGCGAGCCGGATGCGACCTGGAGGTGGCGTGAGTCGCGACGAGGACGACGAACAGTTCCGGCTGTTCGTCCAAGGACAGTGGGGAAGGCTGGTCCGAACCGCCTACCTGCTGACCGGCGACCGGGGGACAGCCGAGGACCTGGTCCAGTCGGCGCTGGAGAAGACCCATCGGCGCTGGGGGAGGGTGCTGCGCAGGGACGCGCCCGAGGTCTACGTACGCCGGGCGATGGTCAACACGGCCATCTCCTGGCGGCGTCGGCGGCGGCCCCTGGAGGTGCCGCTGCTGACCTCCGACAGCGCGCCGGTGCCTGATGCGTACGCGCAGGTGGAGGAGCGGCGGCTGCTGCTCGCCGCGCTGCGCCGGTTGCCGCCCAGAACCCAGGCCGTTCTGGTGCTGCGCTACTTCGAGGACCTCAGCGAGGCGGACACCGCCCGGGTTCTCGGCTGCTCCGTCGGCTCGGTGAAGAGCCAGGCGTCGCGCGGGCTGGCCCGGCTGCGGGTCGAGTTCGCCCCGCCCGCCCCTGCGTCCCCGGTACGGCTTCAGGAGGACCCGGCATGACCGAGAACTTCGCCCGCTCGACGCTCGGTCCCGCGCTGGGCCAGGCCGCGCACGGTGTCGGCGTACCCGAGGACCCGTGGCCGGGGTTCGCCCGGCGCGAGCGACGGCACCGGCGCAACCGGCTGATCCGGACGGCTGTGGCAGCGGTCGTGGCCGCGCTCGCCGGGGTCCAGGCCAACGTGGTGCCCCTCCCGGGCTGGGCGCCCGGCATCGCGGTCGCCGCCGCCCCGGCGGCGCTGCTCGACGCGCCGCCCCGGGGCGCGCTCGCCGGCGATCGGGCCTGGCTGGACACGCTACGGGAGCGGATCAGCGCCGGTCCGGCGACGGGGGTGCCCACCGCGCTGGGCGGCTCGAAGACGGACGGCTTCTGGAAGGTCGGGGATCGCGACCGGATCCGTCTGCTCTACGGCAGTGACCGACCGGGCCGCCGGGTCGCACTGGTGGCGGTGCCGCTGCGGTTCGGCCTGCTCACCAAGGAGGCGCTGGTCTGGTACGCGGGCCCGGCCGGGGCCGACGCCGGGCAGATGCGCTACGCCGGTCACAGCGAGGCCGTCGACGACCCGGTCATGACTCTGATGCAGGCCGGTCCGGACGGGGGCGCAGTCGCGGTCGTCGTCGGGCCTGCGGGCTCCACTGTGACGATCAGTGGCGACCCCCGGTACACGCCGAGGGGAACGCTGGAGTACGAGGACATCGCGCGGGCGGACGGCAGCGGGGTCGGCTTCGCCGTCCTGCCTCCCGGGCCGCTGCGGCACGAACCCGTCGTCCGGGTCAGCGGCGACAGCCGTGTGATCTTCCAGGGCGGCCTGGGCGGCGGCCCGTACGCCGGGATCGACCCGACCGCGCGGGAGATGGACGTCCTGCTCACCGCCGCCCGGCGGGACTCCCGAGGTACGCCGCTGGCCGACGCCGACCTGCGCGACGTCGTCGGATGGGCACTCCTTGACAGTCGCCTCCCGGCGGCCGGGACGACGGTGCGGGTCCGGTGGTCGGGTAGCGAGGGCGGCCGGCCCGCCGCGCTGCTCACCGTGCAGCCCGCGGGCGGCGGGGTGATCGCGTACGCGATGCACGGCGACCACCGCACCGGCTGGGGGGTCGACCTGCGGCTGCTGCTGCCGGCCGAGGGCACCGACCGGCGGCCGATCGGCTGGCGGATCCGGGCCGAACACGGCACCCGTCCGCCCACCGACCAGGTGCGGGTGATCGCCCCGCCGGACGCGGCCCGGGTCACGGTCACGGTCGGCGGCGCACCTCCGGTCGCCGTCGCGCTCGACGCGTCGAACGCGGGCACCACCCGGGTGCCGCCGGACCAGCCGGCCACCCTCACCGCGTACGCCACCGACGGCAGCGTCCTCGGCGCCACTCCGGTGCCGCCGGTCGAGGCCGACATGTCGGGCCTGCCCGGCGACAGCCCGGCCACCCGGGTGACCCCCTGACGAACCGCAGGCGTGGCCGAGCCGGAGACGGCTCGGCCACGCCGGTGGATCGCCCGCGTCAGCAGGCCACGTTGATGCCCCGGGCACGCAGGAACGGCGCCGGGTCGATCTGGCTCCACATCGCGCCCTGGTGCACCTCGAAGTGCAGGTGCGGGCCGGTGGAGTCGCCGGTGGAGCCTTCGTACCCGATGACCTGACCGGCCTTGACCTTGTCACCTACGCCGACGGCGAGCCGGCTCTGGTGGGCGTAGTGGGTCAGGTAGCCGTTGTGGTGGTCGATGAAGACCGAGATGCCGTAGCCGTCGCCCACGTCACCGGCCTTGACCACGGTGCCCGCGGCGGCGGCGTGGATCGGCGTGCCGGCCGGCATGGCGAAGTCGATACCGGCGTGCTGGGTGCCCCAGCGGGGCCCGTAGCAGGACGTGATGTCGGCGCCCTTCATCGGGATGACCCAGGTCGGCTTCTTCGCCGCTGTCTTCTTCTTGGGCTTCGGCTTGGGTTTCGCGGTCGCCGTCTTCTTCGGTGCCGGGCTGCTCGCGCTCGCGCTCGGGCTCGGCGAAGGGCTGGCCGGTACGGCGGACGGGCTGAGCGGCTCACGGGCCGAGCGGTCGGCGCGGGCGGCGTCGTCGGCGCGGGCCGCTGCGCCGAGGTCGACGGCGGCCGGCGTGGGGCCGGACGGGGCGGTGGTGACGGCCACGCCACCGATGCCGAGGCCGAGCAGGGCCACCGCGCCGGTGACCACGTAAACGGTGCGCCGGGCGCGGCGCGGACGCCGGTGCCGGGCGGGAGCGTTGTCCGGGGTGGGGCTGCTGTGCTGCACGGGATCCTTCACGGTTTCGAGGGGCACGTGACCTCGAAATACTGGTGTCGGTGCAGCTCGCAGCGGGTATCGGGGGTACGGACGCGGTGGTCCGCAGCGCCACCACACGTCCGGTTTCGGACCGGCCAGCCGGTTCGGCCGAAGAGACGATCATCTGTCGTTGTGGTACCGCTCACATCGGCAGGTGTGACGTGGCAGACATCGGCACAGACGAAACCGCCCGGACCGTGCGGTCCGGGCGGTGACGGGGCGTACGGAGCGTCAGGACGCGGCTACGTCGCTGTAAACTTCCTCGACTTCGAGCTGAATGTCCACCCCGCGGTCCTTGAGGAACGCCACCGGGTCCTGCGGCTGGCCCTTGACATGGATCTCCAGGTGCAGGTGGGAGCCGTAGGAGTGGCCGGTGTTGCCGACCAGGCCGAGCTGGTCGCCGGCCTTCACCTCCTGCCCCTCCTTGACCGTCACGGCGGAGGAGTGGCCGTAGATGGCCTCGCTGCCGTCGGCGTGCTTGACGATGACGGCGTAGCCGTAGCCGCCGAACCAGCCGGCCTTGGTGACAGTGCCGGCGTGGACCGCCTTGTAGGGCGTGCCCTCCGGGGCGACCAGGTCGATGCCGGTGTGCAGCTTGCCCCAGCGCATGCCGTACGGGGACTTGAAGTCGTAGCCGTGCAGCGGCAGGAGCCACGGGTCCTGCTCGGCGGCCCTGCTGTCGGAGCGGTCGGACCGGGAGGCGGTGTCCGCGCTCTTGCCACGGTCGGCGGCGTCCTGGCTGGCGACCGAGGCCTGCCGGAGCTCGTCGAGGACCGACGGGTTGACGCTCTTGGCGTCGGGGAGGGCGTTCGCGCCGATGGCGACGATGCCGGCGCCGACGAACGCGGTGGTGACCACCGCGGCGTAGCGGCTCCGCGGGGGGGTGGGTACGCGGCGGCGGCCCCGATAGCGATCGGGCTCAGACGACAGGCGCTGGCGCACGCACACCCTCCGTTGTCGGGGATCCGATGCGACTCCGGACCGTTCGGTGAAGCTCGGTCGAACCTCCGGTGTCGCGTCGTCACCCGTCCGTAGACCTGATGACAACCGTGGACACGTTAGCCAACCGCCACTCCTGTCACAAGCCGAAGCGCCGAACTGCTGATTCGTTATGTCCAATTCCATCCGACCTTGTCATACCTCGTGTCGCCGATCGGATGGCCTGTTGACTGCCCGTTCGTCGCGGACAGTGACCGAACGGCGGAGGTGTCCGGCTTCCCGCGTGCCCGAGTGGGCGGTAGAGGGTCGGCTCGTATGTGGGAAGGTCCGGCCCGGCTTCCCGCCTCCCGCCCGGCCGGGTTACCGTTCGTTCAGGTCAGGAGTGCCGGTGAAAGGTGTGCGCAGATGAGCTCTCGTATCCGGGTCGTCGTCGCGAAGCCCGGCCTGGACGGCCACGACCGGGGCGCGAAGGTCGTCGCCCGCGCCCTGCGCGACGCGGGCATGGAGGTCATCTACACCGGCCTGCACCAGACGCCCGAGCAGATCGTCGAGACCGCGATCCAGGAGGACGCGGACGCGGTCGGCCTCTCGGTGCTCTCCGGCGCGCACATGACGCTGTTCAAGCGCGTCGTCGAACTGCTCGCCGAGCGCGACGCCACCGACATCGTGGTGTTCGGCGGCGGCATCATCCCCGAGGCCGACATCCCGGAGCTGGAGCGGCTCGGCGTCGCGAAGATCTTCACCCCGGGCGCCACCACCGGGTCGATCGTCGGGTGGGTGCGGGAGAACGTCGCCCAGCCGGTCGGCTGACCCGCCGCGACCCGGCCCCTGCGTCCCTGGCCCCTGCGTTCCCGGCGCCGCGTTCCCGGCTCCGGGCACGGGGGAGGGGCCGGACGCACCCCTCACACGCCCGGCCCCTCTATGCACGATGCCCCGCCGCCACCCCTCGACCGACAGGGCATCGGCCGCTCCCGTCGTCGCGCTTGACCAGCGCGCCGACATCACACTCAACGACGCCCCCGACGGGCGGTTACGCCCCGGCCCGGACATCCCCCGGACGGCTGACGCCCGCGTGCGCCGGCGTGGCGGTGACCGGCCCGACCGACCCCGGCCTGTGCATTACCGCACACCCCGCACCCGCTCGGTTGCCGCCCGTTCCCATCTCGTTAGGCTGCGGCAAATGGCCTGTCTCATCTGATGACAGGCGTCAAACTGATTTTCCGAAGCTGGTGGCGGCGCGACGGCGCGCCGCGGAGACGGGACGGGACGCGCAATCGTGGACCTGTACGAGTACCAGGGGCGGGACCTGTTCGAGCGGCACGGCTTGCCCGTGCTCGCCGGCGGCGTTGCCACTACCCCGGAGGAGGCCCGCGCGATCGCCGAACGCCTCGGCGGCCGGGTGGTCGTCAAGGCGCAGGTGAAGGTCGGTGGCCGCGGCAAGGCCGGCGGCGTGAAGCTGGCCGAGGGCGCGGAGGAGACGGTGGCCCGCGCCACCGACATCCTCGGCATGGACATCAAGGGTCACACCGTCCACAAGGTCATGATCACCGTGACCGCGGACGTGGCCGAGGAGTACTACTTCTCGTACCTGCTCGACCGGGCGAACCGCACCTTCCTCTGCATCGCCAGCGTGGCCGGCGGTATGGACATCGAGCAGGTCGCGGCCGAGACCCCGGAGCGGGTCGTGAAGGCGCCGATCGACGCCAACACCGGCGTGGACGAGGCGAAGGCGCGGGAGATCGTCACCGCGGCCGGCTTCCCGGCCGAGATCGCCGACCAGGTGGTCGAGGTCGCGGTCAAGCTGTGGCAGGCGTTCGTGGCCGAGGACGCCACGCTCGTCGAGGTGAACCCGCTGGCCACCACCAAGGACGGCAAGCTGCTGCTCCTGGACGCCAAGGTCACCCTGGACGAGAACGCCGCGTTCCGGCACCCGGACCACGAGGCCCTGGTCGACCAGGCGTCGGTGGACCCGCTGGAGCAGGCCGCGAAGGCCAAGGACCTCAACTACGTCAAGCTCGACGGCGAGGTCGGCATCATCGGCAACGGCGCGGGCCTGGTCATGTCCACGCTCGACGTGGTCGCGTACGCGGGCGAGCGGCACGGCGGCGTCAAGCCGGCCAACTTCCTCGACATCGGCGGCGGCGCGAGCGCCGAGGTGATGGCGAACGGCCTGGAGATCGTCCTGTCCGACCCGTCGGTCAAGAGCGTCTTCGTCAACGTCTTCGGCGGCATCACCGCCTGTGACGCGGTCGCCAACGGCATCGTGCAGGCGCTGGCGCTGCTGGAGCAGCGCGGCGAGAAGGCCACCAAGCCGCTCGTCGTGCGCCTCGACGGCAACAACGCCGAGGCCGGTCGGGCGATCCTCGACGGCGCGGCCAACCCGCTGATCCAGCGGGTCGACACCATGGACGGCGCGGCCGAGCGGGCCGCCGAGCTGGCAGCTGCGGGGGTCTGACAATGGCTATCTGGCTGACCAAGGACTCCAAGGTCATCGTGCAGGGGATGACGGGTTCCGAGGGTTCCAAGCACACCCGGCGGATGCTCGCCGCCGGCACCAACGTGGTCGGCGGCGTCAACCCGCGCAAGGCCGGCACCACTGTCGACTTCGACGGCACCGAGCTGCCCGTCTTCGCCTCCGTCACGGACGCGATGAAGGCGACCGGCGCGGACGTCACAGTCATCTTCGTGCCGCCGCAGTTCACCAAGGCCGCCGTGGTCGAGGCCATCGACGCCGGCATCGGCCTGGCCGTGGTGATCACCGAGGGCGTGCCGGTGCACGACACCGCGGCGTTCTGGGCGTACAACAAGTCCAAGGGCGAGCGCACCCGGATCATCGGCCCGAACTGCCCCGGCATCGCCTCGCCGGGCGCGTCCAACGCCGGCATCATCCCGGCCGACATCACCGGCTCCGGCCGGATCGGCCTGGTCAGCAAGAGCGGCACGCTGACCTACCAGATGATGTACGAGCTGCGCGACATCGGCTTCTCCACCTGCGTCGGCATCGGCGGTGACCCGATCATCGGCACCACCCACATCGACGCCCTGGCCGCCTTCGAGGCGGACCCGGAGACCGACGCGATCGTCATGATCGGTGAGATCGGCGGCGACGCCGAGGAGCGGGCGGCCGAGTTCATCAAGGCCAACGTCACCAAGCCGGTGGTCGGCTACATCGCCGGCTTCACCGCCCCGCCCGGCAAGACCATGGGCCACGCCGGCGCGATCATCTCCGGCTCGGCGGGCACCGCCGACGCCAAGAAGGCGGCGCTGGAGGCGGTGGGCGTCAAGGTCGGCAAGACCCCGACCGAGACCGCCAACCTGATGCGGGAGCTCATGTCCGGCCGCTGAGCGGCCGTACGACGCGTACCGAGGGGGTCGACCGGGAAGCCGGTCGGCCCCCTCGCGTTCAGCGGTACCAGTACGGGTAGTACGAGTTGCCCCGGGCCCGCACGATGGCGCTGGCGACGATGTTGATCACACCGAACGCGATGGCCAGCCAGCCCAGCAACTGCGACTTGCCGTTGCGCCGGGCGTCGCGGATCGACAGCGCCCCGAAGACGATGCCCAGGATCCCGCAGCAGAACAGGCCGAAGACGATGCCGAGGACGCCCCAGAGCGTGGTCCGGTCCCGGCCGACGGCCGGTGGCGGCGGGGGTGGCGGATACGGAGCGTGCACGGCTTCCTCCGAGCGGTCGGCACCGCGACGGGAACGGTCGCGTCTGAGGCCGAGGCTAGACCGGATCACCGCCGTGGGACCGGGGTTCGGCGAACTCGCCACGCTGCCGACCGGGTATCGGACTGCCGTCCTCCGCGCGGCGTGCCAGAGTAGACACGATGTCACGCGTCACCCCTGACCAGCCCCGCCGTCCGGCCACCGGTCCCCCCGCCGGCGCCCGGCCGCCCGGCCGTGCCCGCCCGGCCGCCCGGGTGCCCGCGCCCCGATCGGGTGAGGAGCCCCGCAGCCGGGCCCCGCTGCCGGTCGCCGCCGGGGTGGCCGCGCTCTGGGCGGCGCTGACCTCCTGGCTGCCGGTCTCCGCCGTGCTGGGCCTCGCCCAGCTCAGCGAGGACGCCGGATCGTTCGGCGGCGCGTTGCGCGCCGGCCTGGCCGGCTGGCTGCTCGGGCACGGGGTGTCGTTGGGCACCACCGCCGGGCCGCTCGGCCTGGCGCCGCTCGCGCTCAGCGCGCTCGCCGTCTGGCGGCTCACCCGCGCCGGGGTGCACGTCAGCCGGGCCGTCGGCGCGCGCGGGGCCGGCTCGCCCCGCCAGGCGCTCACCGTCGCGGTCGCCGTCGGCATCGGGTACGCGCTGCTCGGCGCGCTCGCCGCGTTCGCCGTCGACGCGGGCGGCCTGCAGGTCTCCCCGGTCACCGCCGCGCTCGTGTTCGCCGCGTTCGGCATACCCGCCGCCCTGGTCGGCGCGCTGCGCACCACAGGCGTGTGGGCGCTGCTGGCGGCGCGCTGCCCACCGCCGGTACGCGACGGTCTGCGCACCGGACTGGTCGCGGCGCTGCTGCTGTGCGGCGCGGGCGCCGGGGCGGCCGGGCTGGCGGTGGCCACCGGTGGCGGCGACGCGGCCGACATGATCGGGGCGTACCGGACCGGGGTGGCCGGTCAGGCGGGCATCACCCTGGTCAGCCTCGCCTACGCGCCCAACGCCACCGCCTGGTCGGCGAGCTATCTGCTCGGTCCCGGGTTCGCCGTCGGCACCGACACCGCCGTCCGTACGAGTGAGGTCTCCGTCGGCGCGCTGCCGGCCGTACCGTTGCTGGCCGGCCTGCCGCGCGGCCCGATGGACGGGCTGGGCGGCGCGCTGCTGGCGGTGCCGGTGCTGGCCGCGATGGCGGCCGGCTGGCTGCTGGCCCGGCGGCTGCTGCGCGCGGCGGCCGAGGAACGCGCCGAGGTGGGCTGGCCGGCGCTGCTGCTGCCGGCCGTGCTCGCCGGACCGGTCGCCGGCGCGCTGCTGGGGCTGTTCGCGGCGGCCTCCGGCGGCTCGCTCGGTGGTGGCCGGCTGGCCGAGGTCGGGCCGTCGCCGTGGGCGGTGGCAGCGGTGGCCACGCTCGTGATCGGGGTGGGCGCGGTGCTCGGCGCCGCCGCCACCCGCACGCTGACCCGCACCCGCTGACCCGCACCCGCCCGGGCCGGCAGACGCGTCAGGGGCGCCCACCGGTCGGTGGACGCCCCTGGACGGCGGACGATCAGGGCTGTGCCGGCAGGCTGACGTTGGCGACGATGCCCAGGATGATCAGGATGATGCCCAGGCCGGCGCCGATCGCGCCGCAGATCAGACCGGTCTTGGCCTGGCCGTCGTTGTTGGCGAGCCCCTGCGCGGCCTTCTGGCGGCCCAGGTAGCCGGTGACGACAGCGGCGATACCCAGCGGGATGCCGAGGTAGAAGCAGCAGACCAGCGGGATCGAGGCGATACCGAGGATCATGGACACGAGGCCCAGCGTGTTGTTCGGGGTCTGACCCGCCCCGGCCGGGTAGCCGGCGCCCGGGTACTGCGGTGCGGCGCCGTACGGCTGCTGCTGCTGCTGCGCGTACGGGTCCTGGCCGTAGGCGGGCTGACCCGACGTGGGCTGGCCGTACGGCTGGCCCGAGGTCGGCTGCTGGCCGTACTGCGGCTGCTGCCCGTACTGGGGCTGCTGGCCGTACTGCGGGGCCTGCGGCGGCTGGGCGTACGGGTCGTGCGGCTGGGCGGTCGGATCCTGGTTCGGCTGCTGGCCGTACGGGTCCTGTCCGGGGTAACCGGGCTGCATGTCTGGGTGCTCCTCAGGTCGGTTCGGGTTGTCGGTCAGTTCGTGCCGTTGCTGCCACCGACGAGACCAGCCAGACCGCCGAAGAGGCAACACACCACGATGATGCCGATCCACACCAGGCCGACGATCACGGCCCACTTGGACCACTTCTTGGACTCGGCTGCGGCAGCCTGGGCGCCGGCGTAGTCACCCTGCTGAATCAGCGGGTTGACCTTCGACGCGTTGATGATGGCCGGGATCGCGAGCGGCCAGAACAGGAAGATCGCGACGATGGACATCGTCATGTTGTTGTCGATCTGCTGCGGCTGCTGCGGGGGGTATCCGGGCTGCATGGGGGTACTCCTCGGTCCGACGGCACGGCGTGCCGGATTCATCATGGGGGTGCGGGCCGGGCACGGGGCCGGACACCGGGCGACCGGCAGCGTACCGCGATCACGCCATCCGGGAGGTCACCCGATGAGCCGCCGCCCCGCGGCCGGGCCGCCTGACCTGCCCGATAGGGTTGCCCGGTGACCGAGCCCGCGTCCGTCGCCCGCCTCGTCGTCCTCGTCTCCGGTTCCGGCAGCAACCTCCAGTCGCTGCTGGACGCCACCGCCGACCCCGGGTACGGCGCCCGGGTGGTCGCGGTCGGCGCCGACCGGGACGGGATCGCCGGCCTGGACCGGGCCGCCGCCGCTGGTGTGCCGTCCTTCGTCGAGCGCGTCAAGGACCACCCCACCCGTGCCGACTGGGACAAGGCGCTAACCGCGCGGGTCGCCGAGCACCGGCCCGACCTGGTCATCAGCGCCGGGTTCCTCAAGCTGGTCGGCCCGGAGTTCCTGGCCGCGTTCGGCGACCGCTACCTCAACACGCACAACACGCTGCTGCCGGCGTTCCCCGGCATCCACGGCCCGCGAGACGCGCTGGCGTACGGCGTCAAGGTCACCGGGGCCACGCTGTTCTTCGTCGACGCCGGCATGGACACCGGCCCGATCGTGGCCCAGGTCGCCGTGCCGGTGCACGACGACGACGACGAGGACACGCTCACCGAGCGCATCAAGTCCGCCGAGCGGCACCAGCTCGTCGAGCAGGTCGGCCGCCTGGTCCGTGAAGGTTGGACGATCACCGGAAGAAAGGTCACCATCCCGTGAACGCCACTGAGGACGCCGGCCGCCGCCCGATCCGGCGCGCGCTGGTCAGCGTCTACGACAAGACCGGCCTGGCCGAGCTGGCCCGCGCCCTGCACGAGGCCGGTGTGGAGATCGTGTCGACCGGGAGCACCGCGTCGACGATCTCCGGCGCCGGGGTGCCGGTGACGCCGGTCGAGCAGGTCACCGGCTTCCCGGAGATCCTCGACGGGCGGGTCAAGACGCTGCACCCGAAGATCCACGGCGGCCTCCTCGCCGACCTGCGCAAGGACGCGCACGCCGCCCAGCTCGACGAGCACGGCATCGCCGGTATCGACCTGCTGGTCTCCAACCTCTATCCGTTCCAGGCCACTGTTGCCTCCGGCGCCGACGCCGACGAGTGCGTGGAGCAGATCGACATCGGCGGTCCGGCGATGGTGCGTGCCGCGGCGAAGAACCACGCCTCGGTGGCGGTGGTGACCGACCCGGCCGCGTACCCGGCGGTGCGGGCGGCGCTCGCCGACGGCGGTTTCACTGTCGTCCAGCGCCGGGCGCTCGCCGCCCGGGCCTTCGCCGACATCGCCGACTACGACGTGGCGGTGGCCGACTGGTTCGCCACCACTGTGGCACCGGCCGAGGACGGCTGGCCGCAGTTCGCCGGCCTGGCGCTGCGCCGCCAGGCCGTGCTGCGGTACGGCGAGAACCCGCACCAGGCGGCGGCGCTCTACACCGACCCGGGCGCGCCGGCCGGGCTGGCCCAGGCCGAGCAGTTGCACGGCAAGGAGATGTCCTACAACAACTACGTCGACGCGGACGCCGCCTGGCGGGCCGCGAACGACTTCCCGGACCAGCCGGCGGTGGCGATCATCAAGCACGCCAACCCGTGCGGCATCGCGGTCGGCGCGGACGTGGCCGAGGCGCACCGCAAGGCGCACGCCTGCGACCCGGTCTCCGCGTTCGGCGGCGTGATCGCGGTGAACCAGCCGGTGAGCGTGGAGCTGGCCGGTCAGGTCGCGGAGATCTTCACCGAGGTGCTCGTGGCGCCGGGCTTCGACGAGGGCGCGCTGGAGGTGCTGCGGGCCAAGAAGAACATCCGGCTGCTGCGGGCGCCCGCGTTCGCCACCCGGCCGGCCGAGTGGCGGCAGGTCAGCGGCGGCGTGCTGGTGCAGATGCGGGACGCCGTCGACGCGCCCGGCGACGACCCGTCCGGGTGGACGCTCGCCACCGGCGACCCGGCCGACGAGGCGACCCTGCGCGACCTGGCGTTCGCCTGGCGGGCGGTACGCGCGGTCAAGAGCAATGCGATCCTGCTGGCCCGCGACGGCGCCACAGTCGGCGTCGGCATGGGCCAGGTCAACCGGGTGGACTCGGCGCGGCTGGCGGTCAGCCGGGCCGGTGACGAGCGGGCCCGCGGCGCGGTCTGCGCCTCGGACGCGTTCTTCCCGTTCGCCGACGGCCCGCAGATCCTCATCGACGCCGGGGTGCGGGCGATCGTCCAGCCGGGCGGCTCGATCCGGGACGAGGAGACCATCGCGGCCTGCAAGGCGGCCGGCGTGACCATGTACCTCACCGGCACCCGGCACTTCTTCCACTGACCGGTCCGGCGTCCGGGTGCGTCAGCCGTCCACACGGCGGACGCACCCGGACGCCGTGCCGTTGCCTGCCGCCGGAGGCGGTTGCTAGCGTGTGCGCGGCGACGATCGACCGTCTCCGCTGTCTGTGAGCCCGGCAGGTGTGCCATGCGCGTTCGCGACCGGTTGACCGCCGTCGTCGTCACGCTGGCGTTCGTCCTGGCCGGACTGGGATCGGCTGCCGCACCCGCACCCGCACCCGCACCCGCAGCCACCGCGCCGGCCGCCGCGGTCGTCGAAGCGCTCGCCGCCGCCGCGCCGCCCGCTCCCGACGCCGCCGCACCACCCGCCGGATCGCTCGCCGCCGCGCCGCCCGCTGCGACCGCCGCCTCGGCGAGCGGAGCGAGCCCGGTCGCGCTGCGTGCCGCGTACCCCGAAACCTCCTGGTCGGAGTTTGCCGCCGGGCCCTGGCACCACCACGGCGGCGGCCTCGGTTACGCCGACGGGCCGGACGACCTGGTCCCGGTCGCGCTCCCGCGCGTGGCCGGCCCGGCCGTGCCGGAGCCCGTCGTGCCCGCGCCCCGGCCGCCGGTCGTGCCGCTGCCGCCGCGCGGCCCGCTCGCCGCGCGCGCCCCGCCGGCCGCCTGAGCCGCACCGAACCCGCAGCCCGCACCGGGACGCCGCGCTCGCGCCGCACCGGAACCGCCGCGTCGACCCGGCGGTTCCGCCGCGAGCTGCCGTCCACCGGTACGGCGGCGCGCCTCACGCCGCCGGTCCGCCTCGGGTTCGTCCCGGGTCCGCCTTCCGCACGCGTGCCCGCATCGGAGGCCCCGCCCCCTCTTCCTCCGGGGGACGGGGCCTTCGTCGTCACACCTCGGTGCGCACCTCGGCGAAGTGGCAGGCGCTGGGGTGCGGGTCCGCCGCGCGGGGCACCGCCAGCGGGTCCTGCGTCGCGCAGACCTCCTCGGCCTTCCAGCAGCGGGTCCGGAAGTGGCAGCCGGACGGCGGCTCGGCCGGGCTGGGCACGTCGCCGGTGAGCCGGATGATGGTCCGCCGGTCGCGGGCCTCCGGGTCGGGCACCGGCACCGCCGACAGCAGCGCCTGGGTGTACGGGTGGGTCGCGCGCTGGTAGATCTGCTCCTCGGTGCCGATCTCCACGATCCGGCCCAGGTACATCACCGCCACCCGGTCGGAGATGTGCCGCACCACCGACAGGTCGTGCGCGATGAAGATGTACGACAGCCCCAGCTCGTCCTGGAGCTGTTCCAGCAGGTTGATCACCTGGGCCTGGATCGACACGTCCAGGGCCGACACCGGCTCGTCGCAGACGATGATCTCGGGCCGCAGCGCGAGCGCCCGGGCGATGCCGATGCGTTGCCGCTGGCCGCCGGAGAACTGGTGCGGGTAGCGGTTGAGGTGCTCCGGGTTGAGCCCGACCACGTCCAGCAGCTCCTGCACCCGCTGCCGCCGGCTGCGCTTCGGGGCGACCTCCGGGTGGATCTCGAACGGCTCGCCGATGATGTCGCCGACGGTCATCCGCGGGTTCAGCGAGGTGTACGGGTCCTGCATCACCATCTGCATGTTCCGGCGCAGCCGGCGCAGGTCCGCCCCGGTGGCCCGGAGCAGGTCGCGCCCCTCCAGCGTGACCCGCCCGGCGGTGGGCGTCTCCAGGCGCATGAGCAGCCGGGCCAGTGTGGACTTGCCGCAGCCGGACTCGCCCACCACGCCGAGCGTCTCGCCGCGCCGCAGCTCGAACGAGACGCCGTCGACGGCCTTGACCTGGCCGATGGTCTTCTTGAACAGCACGCCCTGGCTGATCGGGAAGTGCTTGACCAACTGGTCGACGGCGAGGATCGTCTCGCCGCGCACCTTGGCGGGTTCAGCCGTCGCGGTCATCGTGCACCTCCTGGGCGAAGTGGCACGCGCTGGTCCGCCCGTCGCCGAGCACCAGGTCGTGCGGCACCTCGTCCACACAGACCTGCTGGACGTACGGGCACCGGGGGTGGAACGGGCAGCCGGACGGGATCGCCATCAGGTTCGGCGGCAGCCCGCGGATGCTGGACAGCGCCTGCCCGCGCACGTCCAGTCGCGGGATCGACTCCAGCAACCCCTTCGTGTACGGGTGGGCCGGCGCCCGGTACAGCGCGTGCACGTCGGCGTGCTCGACGATCCGGCCCGCGTACATGACCGCGATCCGGTCCGCCACACCCGCGACCACGCCCAGGTCGTGGGTGATCAGGACGAGCGCCATGCCGAGGTCCCGGCGCAGGTCGGCCAGCAGGTCCATGATCTGCGCCTGCACCGTGACGTCCAGCGCGGTGGTGGGCTCGTCGGCGATCAGCACCTTCGGGTCCAGCGCCAGCGCCATGGCGATCATGACGCGTTGCCGCATGCCGCCGGAGAACTGGTGCGGGTAGTCGCCGAGCCGCTTCGCCGCGGCCGGGATCCGGACCAGGTCCATCAGCTCGACACTGCGCTTGCGCGCGTCGGCGCGCGACATCCCGGCCCGCTCGCGTAGCGACTCGCCGATCTGCCAGCCGACCGAAAAGACCGGGTTCAACGCCGACAGCGCGTCCTGGAAGATCATCGCGATCTCGGCGCCGCGTATCTGCCGGCGTTCCTCCTCCGGCCTGGTGAGCAGGTCCCGCCCCTGGTAGAGGATCTGCCCGGCGCGCACGTACGCGGGCGGGGTGTCCAGGATGCCCATGATCGCCTGGGCGGTGACGGACTTGCCGGAGCCGGACTCACCCAGCACCGCGAGCGTCTCGCCGGCGTCCAGGTGGTACGTCACCCCGTTGATCACCCGGGCCACGCCCTCCCGGGTACGGAACTCGACGTGCAGGTCCCGTACCTCCAGCAGGTGCCCGCCGGGCGGGGTGGGTGAGGCCGGCGTGGGCCGGACCGCGTTCTGCGTCATGGCTGTGCCTGCCTCTCGCTCGCGACTGCGGGGCTCGCTGCGCTCACTCCTCGCGCTCGCACGGGTCACCGCAGCTTCGGGTCGAAGGCGTCGCGGATCGCGTCGCCGAGCATGATGAAGGCGAGCACGGTCAGGGCGAGGAACGTCGACGGCACGATCAGCGGCGTCGCCGACTCCCGCATGTGCACCCGGCCGGCGTCGATGTCGATGCCCCAGGAGATGGTCGGCGCCTTCAGGCCGATGCCGAGGAAGCTCAGCGTCGCCTCGGCCGCGATGAACGACCCGAGCGCGATGGTGAGCACCACGATGGCCGGGGCGAGCGCGTTCGGCAGGATGTGCCGCCACATGATCCGGCCGTTGCCGGCCCCGAGCATCCGGGCGGCTGCCACGTAGTCCTGCTCCCGGGCGGTGATCACCGAGGAGCGGACCACCCGGGCCGCCGTGGTCCACCCGAGCAGCGCCAGGACGAGGATCACCGCGAACAGCCGTACCGTGTCGCCGCTGGTGCTGACGCGCTTGAGCAGGACGATCGCGGCCAGCAGCAGCGGGATGCCGAGCACGATGTCGATCACCCGGGACAGCACCGCGTCGACCCACCCGCCGAAGTAGCCGGCGAGCATGCCGACGACTAGCGCGATCACGCCGGTGATCAGCGCGGAGAGCGCGCCGACGAGCAGCGAGGCACGGGCGCCGTAGACCGCGCGGGCGAACGTGTCGCAGCCCTGGAAGTCGTACCCGAAGATCGCCCCGCCGGACGGCCCGGCGTGCTGCCGCGACAGCACGCAGTCGCGCGGGTCGTTGGCGGCGAACAGCCCGGGCGCCACTGCCATCGCGGCGACCAGCACCACCAGGAGCAGGCTGATCCAGAAGACCGGGTTGCGGCGCAGGTCCCGCCAGGCGTCACCGGCCAGGCTGCGGGCCCGGTCCGGCCGCCCGGCCCGGCCGGGTGTGCCCGGCTCGCCGGAGACGCCGCGCCGCGCGGCCTGGTTCTCCGTGGCCGCCACCGTCTCGAAGTCACTCATAGCGGATCCTCGGGTCGAGTACGGCGTAGAGCACGTCCACCACCAGGTTGGACAGCAGGTAGACCACGACGAGCACGCTGACGATGCCGACCACCAGTGGGCCGTCCTCGGTGCGGATGCCGCGGAACAGGTTGAAGCCGACGCCCGGGACGTTGAACACGCCCTCGGTGATGATCGCGCCGCCCATCAGGTTGCCCAGCTCGACGCCGAGGAAGGTGACCACCGGGATGAGCGAGTTGCGCAGCACGTGCACGCCGACGATCCGGCGTCGCCGCAGGCCCTTGGAGCGGGCGGTCCGGACGTAGTCGGCGCGCAGGTTCTCGGTCACCGAGGTACGCGTCAGCCGCAGCGCGGTGGCCAGGGACAGCGAGCCGAGCACGATTCCGGGCAGCAGCAGCGCGTAGAAGGACGGCTGGGCTCCGGCGGTGGGCGGGAAGACCGGCCACCGGACACCGAGGAAGTACTGGGCCAGCGGGGCCAGCACGATCGTGGGGATGCCGAGCACCAGCAGCGTGAGCACGAGCGTGGCGTGGTCGAACACGCCGGAGCGCCGGATCGCCGCGATCACGCCCGAGGTCACCCCGAAGATCACCGTCACGGCCATCGCGATCACGGCGAGCTTCACGGTGACCGGCCAGGCGGCGGCGAGGATGTCGCTGATCTGCCGCCCGGTCAGCGACTGCCCGAGGTCGCCCCGGACCAGGCCGCCCAGATAGTCGAAGTAGCGGTAGAAGAAGCCGCCGACGCCTGTCGCGTCCAGGTGGTACTTCTCGGTCAGGTAGGCCCGCTGCGCGGCGGTCACCGGCCGCTCCCCGGCGAGGGCCTGGATCGGATCGCCCTGCCCGGCGAACATCAGCGCGTAGACGATCAGAGTGGTCCCGAAGAAGGCGAGGACCATCTGGAGCAGTCGCCGCAGGATGAACCGGAGCATGCTGGCAAGTCTGCCGAAACCGGGCGAATGGTGTGCCGATGCGAGGGCCGGGCCACCCGGTGGGGGTGGCCCGGCCCGTCAGCGGGGTGTCAGGCGCGTTCGATCTTCAGCAGGTCCACCCGGTCGAAGAGGTCCACGTGGACGTTCTTGACCTTGGTCGAGTGGCCGAAGTTGTTCTGCCCGTACCGCAGCGGGATCACCGGCATGTCCTGCGCGAGCAGGTCCTCCGCCGCCTGGTACTTCTTGATCGCCTCGTCCTCGGTCGCCGCCCGGGCGCCCTCGGCGAGCAGCTTGTCGAACTCCGGGTTGCTGTAGCCGTAGTAGTTCGACGAGCCGGTGGTGCTGTACAGCGGGCCGAGGTAGTTCTCCATCGACGGGTAGTCCATGACCCAGCCCATCCGGAACAGGCCGACCGGCTGCTTCTGCTTGAGCTTGGTCAGCAGGTCCGCGAACTTCGGCTCGGCGGTGCCGACGCAGTCCACGCCCAGGTTGGCCTTGAGCTGGTTGCAGGTGGCGTCGATCCAGTCCTTGTGGCCGCCGTCGCCGTTGTAGGACAGCTCGATCTTCTTCGGGCCGCCCGCGGCCTCGTACATGGCCTTGGCCTTGACCGGGTCGAACGCGCCGGCGGTGCCGATGGTGTTCTCCCGGTAGCCGGCGACCACCGGCGAGACGAACGAGCGGGCCGGCTGCTGCGAGTCCTTGAAGATCGACTTGGTGATCTCGTCCCGGTCGATCGCCATCGAGATCGCCTTGCGCACCTCGGGCTTGCTGAACTCCTCCTGGAACGTCGGGAAGGCCAGCACCTGCAGCGACGAGGCCGGGCTCTGCTGGAAGCGGTCGCCCAGGTCGGTCGCGGCGGTCGACAGGTTCTCGGTCGGGATCGTCTTGATCACGTCGAGGTTGTCCGACAGCACGTCCGCGTACGCGGCGGTCGGCTGCTGGTAGATGCGGAACTCGACGCCGCCGACCTTGGGCTGCTGGCCCGGGAACGCGTCGTAACGCTCCACCTCGACCTTGGCGTCGTGCTGCCAGTTGCCCTTCATCTTGAACGGGCCCTGGCCGATCGGCGACTGCTCGTAGCCCTCGGCGAGCACGCCCGGCGCGGAGAAGGCCGCCTTGGGCAGCGGGTAGAAGGCGGTGTAGCCGAGCATGGACTTGAAGTCCACGTACGGCTGGCTGAGCGTCACGGTGAAGGTCAGGTCGTCGACCTTCTTCAGGCCGCTCATCGTCGTCGCCTTCGGGCTCTCGCCCTGCAGGTCGTCGTAGCCGGCCACCTTCTCGAAGAAGTAGCTGGAGTTCTGGCCGTTGGGCGCGTAGGCGCCGTAGTTCCAGGCGTCGATGTAGTTGTCGGCGGTGACCTTCTCGCCGTTGTGGAACGTGTAGCCGGGCTTCAGCTTGATCGTCCAGACCTTGTTGTCCGACGTCGTCACCTTCTCGGCCGCCACCTCGTGCGGCTTGTTCGCGTCGTCGTAGTCGACGAGCGGGCTGAACAGGGCCGACAGGACCTGGGAGCCGCTCGTCTCGTTGGTGTTGGTGGGCACCAGGTGCTGCGGCTCGGCGATCTCGATCCGCACGGCCGCGTCGGAGTCGTCGGCACTGCCGCCGCCACCGCCCGAGCCGCAGGCCGTCAGGCCCAGTGTCACCGCGAGCGGGAGCGCGGCCCAGGCCGCGAGCCTACGAACACGCATGGAGTCTCCTCATCTCCTCACGCTGCGCTGCCGTCCCGACGCTGGGTGACTCTGCGCAACGAGCGGTAACGGTAGGTCGCGATCCGGCCCATCGACAACTAGTGCGTGGTCAACTGATGACAGATCGTGTTCAGCGAGCCTTGTCGCTGCCGCGCGTGCGTGCTAAACCCCGCCTCTTCCTGGCCTTTTCTTCGTCGTCGCTGGCCGGATCAGGGCGTGGTCGGGGGCACCTGAGGCACCTGGCCCGTCTGTCCGGTCTCTGCCTGTCCGGGTGCTCCCGGGCGGCCGCGTCACAGTGACTGGTCACTCTCCGTGATTTAGGGCACCTTGCGCAGCGTGATCGTCGGCCGTCGTCGTCCGGGCCCGGCCGGGGCGTGAGACGATCACGACGTGACGGCGACGATCCTGGACGGCAAGGCCACCGCGGCGGAGATCAAGGACGAGCTACGGGTCCGGGTCAAGGCGCTCGCGGAGCGCGGCATCACTCCCGGCCTCGGCACGGTGCTGGTCGGCGAGGACCCCGGCTCCCAGGCGTACGTCAACGGCAAGCACCGCGACTGCGCCGAGGTCGGCATCGCCTCGCTGCGTGTCACGCTGCCGGCCGACGCCACCCAGGAGCAGCTCGACGCGGCGCTCGCCGAGCTGAACGCCGACCCGGCCTGCCACGGCTACATCGTCCAGCTCCCGCTCCCCGGGCACCTCGACACCCAGCGCGCGCTGGAGTCGATCGACCCGGACAAGGACGCCGACGGGCTGCACCCGGTCAACCTGGGCCGGCTCGTCCTCGGGTACGACGCGCCGTTGCCCTGCACCCCGCGCGGCATCGTGGAGCTGCTGCGCCGGCACGACGTGCCGCTGCGCGGCGCGAACGTGGCTGTCGTCGGCCGGGGCAACACGGTCGGCCGCCCGCTGGGTCTGCTGCTGACCCGGCGCAGCGAGAACGCCACCGTGACGCTCTGCCACACCGGCACGCTCGACCTGGCCGCCCACACCCGCGCCGCCGACGTCGTCATCGTCGCCGCCGGGGTGCCCGGGCTGCTCACCGCCGACATGATCAACCCGGGTGCGACGGTGGTCGACGTCGGCATCACGCGGGTCATCGGCGAGGACGGCAAGGGCCGCTACACCGGCGACGTGGACCCGGAGGTGGCCGAGGTCGCGGGCAAGCTGGTGCCGATGCCCGGCGGCGTCGGTCCGATGACCCGGGCGATGCTGCTGACGAACGTGGTCGAACGGGCCGAGCGGGCGGGCTGACACCCACCCAGGTCATAACCGTCCGCCCCTGGCCCGATCGGTGCCAGGATGGCTGATACGGTCCGGAAAACCGACTGGTATCAGGGAGTGGGACGACCATGGGTAAGAAGGTCACTGTCGTCGGCGCCGGATTCTACGGCTCCACCACCGCACAGCGCCTGGCCGAGTACGACGTCTTCGACACCGTCGTCATCACCGACATCGTGGAGGGCAAGCCGGCGGGTCTCGCACTGGACCTCAACCAGTCCCGCGCGGTCGAGGGCTTCGAGACCAAGGTCGTCGGCGTCACCACCGGCCCGAACGGCGAGGGCTACGACGCCATCGAGGGCTCGGACGTCGTCGTCATCACCGCCGGCCTGCCGCGCAAGCCGGGCATGAGCCGGATGGACCTGCTGGAGACCAACGCCAAGATCGTCCGGCAGGTCGCCGAGAACGTCGCCAAGTACGCCCCGAACGCCGTCGTCATCGTGGTGTCGAACCCGCTCGACGAGATGACCGCGCTGGCGCAGCTCGCCACCCAGTTCCCCAAGAACCGGGTGCTCGGCCAGGCCGGCATGCTGGACACCGCCCGCTTCACCAACTTCGTCGCCGAGGCGCTGGGCGTACCGGTGAAGTCGGTACGGACCCTGACGCTCGGCTCGCACGGCGACACCATGGTCCCGGTGCCGTCGAAGAGCACCGTGAACGGCAAGCCGCTGCGTGACGCCATGCCGGCCGAGCAGATCGAGGAGCTGGTCGTCAAGACCCGCAACGGTGGCGCCGAGGTCGTCGCGCTGCTCAAGACCGGTTCCGCGTACTACGCCCCGTCCGCTGCCGCGGCCCGGATGGCGAAGGCCGTGGCCGAGGACTCCGGCGAGGTCATGCCGGTCTGCGCCTGGGTCGACGGCGAGTACGGCATCTCCGGCGTCTACCTGGGCGTCGAGGCCGAGATCGGCGCCGAGGGCGTGAAGCGGGTCGTCGAGACCGACCTGGACGCCGACGAGCTGGCCGCGCTGAAGGAGGCCGCCGAGGCCGTCCGCGCCAAGCAGGGCGACGTCGCCAGCATGTGACGCCCGACCCATCGAGCAGAAGGCCCGCCGGCTCCGCCGGCGGGCCTTCTGCCGTCCCGCCCGCGGCCCACCCCGTCGATCATGAAGTTGACGGCGGAAATGGAGATCGACAAGGCCGCCAACTTCATGATCGACGCGGCGAGGGGTGGGGGTGGGGGGTGAAGGGGGCGGTCAGGTGGGGGGTGGCCAGGGTGGCGGGGGAGAGGGTCCTCAGCAGGCTCGTACGGGAGTGGCGGGCCGTTTCCGGGTCCTCCTCGTGGGCGTATGCCAACTCCGGGTCGACCAACTGGATCGCGTGCACCAGCAGGTCGCCGGTGATCAGGACGCGCTCGTCGTCCGCCTCGACCAGCACCGACTGGTGGCCCGGCGTGTGCCCGGGCGTGTGCAGCAGCCGTACCCCCGGGGCCAGGGACGTGTCGCCGTCGACCACCCGCAGCCGGCCGGCGGCGCGCAACGGCGTCAGCAGCCGGGCCGGCAGCTCCGGGTGGAACAGCTCCAGCGCGTCCACCTCGGCGCGCTGGAGCAGGTGGTCCGCGTTCGGGAACAGCGGGCCGGCCCAGCCGACGTGGTCGGTGTGCAGGTGGGTGAGGACCACGGTGCGTACGTCCGCCGGGTCGATCCCGGCGGCGGCCAGCTCGGCCGGCAGCCGGCCCGGCACCGGCGCCCAGCTCGCGGCGAGCGAGTCGGCCGGGCCGATCCCGGCGTCGACCAGCGTGACCGGCCCGTCCCCGGCCCGCACGGCGAAGGCGCGGAACCGCAGCCACCACCGGTCGTCGTCGGTGACGGCGCCCGGGTCGAGCCGGTCGGCCGCCTGCCAGTGCGCCTCGGTGGCGTCGGGAAACGCCTCGCCGCGGGGCTGGAAGAAGGGCCCCTCGCCGTCGGAGAGCGCGGTGACCGTGATAGACCCGAGGGTGCGGCTGCGTGGCATCGGCCGATGATGCCAGCGGGCCGCGGCGCGGCGCAGCCCGCTTTTCCGGCGGCCACCCGGGCCGCCTGGGGACTGCCGGCCAGTTTCCAGTACGCTCGTACTGCTTGAGCACGTGTCCCCCGAGAGGAGCGCCGGCCGATGGCGAAGATCAAGGTAAACAACCCGGTCGTGGAGATCGACGGCGACGAGATGACCCGGATCATCTGGAAGCAGATCCGGGAGCAGCTGATCCTGCCCTACCTCGACGTCGACCTGCACTACTACGACCTGTCGATCCAGCACCGTGACGCCACCGACGACCAGGTCACCGTCGACGCCGCCAACGCCATCAAGGAGCACGGCGTCGGCGTCAAGTGCGCCACCATCACCCCGGACGAGGCCCGGGTGGAGGAGTTCGGCCTGAAGAAGATGTGGCGGTCGCCGAACGGCACCATCCGCAACATCCTCGGCGGCGTGGTCTTCCGCGAGCCGATCATCATGTCGAACGTGCCGCGGCTCGTCCCGGGCTGGACCAAGCCGATCATCATCGGCCGGCACGCGCACGGCGACCAGTACAAGGCCACCGACTTCGTCGTCCCCGGCCCGGGCACGGTGACCATCACCTACACCCCGGCCGACGGCGGCACCCCGATGGAGATGGAGGTCGCCAACTTCCCCGGTGGCGGCATTGCCATGGGCATGTACAACTACGACGAGTCGATCCGGGACTTCGCCCGCGCCTCGTTCCGGTACGGCCTGGACCGCAACTACCCGGTCTACATGTCCACCAAGAACACCATCCTCAAGGCGTACGACGGCCGGTTCAAGGACATCTTCGCCGAGGTGTTCGAGAGCGAGTTCAAGGCCGAGTTCGACGCCGCCGGCCTCACCTACGAGCACCGGCTGATCGACGACATGGTCGCCGCCGCGCTCAAGTGGGAGGGCGGGTACGTCTGGGCGTGCAAGAACTACGACGGTGACGTGCAGTCCGACACCGTCGCGCAGGGCTTCGGCTCGCTCGGCCTGATGACCTCGGTGCTGCTCTCCCCGGACGGCCGCACCGTCGAGGCCGAGGCCGCGCACGGCACCGTCACCCGGCACTACCGGCAGTACCAGAAGGGCGAGAAGACCTCGACCAACCCGATCGCCTCGATCTACGCCTGGACCCGGGGCCTCGCCCACCGGGGCAAGCTGGACGGCACCCCGGCGGTCACCGAGTTCGCGAACACGCTGGAGAAGGTCATCGTGGACACCGTCGAGGGCGGCCAGATGACCAAGGACCTCGCGCTGCTCATCTCGCGGGACGCCCCGTGGCTGACCACCGACGAGTTCATGAACGCGCTCGACGAGAACCTGGCGCGCAAGCTCGCCGCCTGATCACTCCCGTCGATCACCACGGAGCCCGCCGGCACCCGCCGACGGGCTCCGTCGTGTCCGGGCTCGTGCGTCACCGGGTCCGGGCCGGGCTCGTTGTACCGGGTGGACGCGATGCCAGTCTCGTCCAGCCGTCCCTTCCCTTGCGGGGGGCCCTGTCCCGGGCCCCCCGCGCCCTGTTGTGCGCCGCGCGCCTCCCGCTTAGGCCTCGCCGATCTCAGGCCGCGGCGGCCCGCTCAGGCGGCGCGCAGCAGCTCGGCGGCGCGTTCCGGGGCGATGTCGTTGATGAAGACGCCCATGCCGGACTCCGACCCGGCCAGGTACTTCAGCTTGTCCTTGGCCCGCCGGATGCTGAACAGCTGAAGGTGCAGGTGGCCCAGCTCCCGGTCGATCCGTACCGGCGCCTGGTGCCAGGCCGCGATGTACGGCATGGGCAGGTCGAACAGCCCGTCGAAGCGGCGCAGCAGGTCCAGGTAGAGCGGCCCGAACGCGTCCCGCTCGGCGTCGTCGAGCGCCGGGATGTCCGGCACCGGCCGGTGCGGCGCCACGTGCACCTCGAACGGCCAGCGGGCCGCCGCCGGGACGTACGCGGTCCAGTGCTCGTTGCTCGCCACCACCCGCTCCCCGGTGGCCCGTTCGGCGGCCAGCACGTCGGCGTAGAGGTTGCCACCGGTGCGGTCGGCATGCCGCCGGGCGGCGGCCAGCATGGTCCGGGTGCGCGGCGTGACGAACGGGTACGCGTAGATCTGCCCGTGCGGATGGTGCAGCGTCACCCCGATCTCCACGCCCCGGTTCTCGAACGGGAAGACCTGCTCCACGCCGGGCAGCGCGCTCAACGCGGTGGTGCGGTCGGCGAGCGCGTCGAGCACCGTCCGGACCCGCCGCGGGGAGAGCCGGGCGAACGAGGCGTTGTGGTCGTCGGTGAAGCAGACCACCTCGCACCTGCCGCGCCCGGGGCGTACCGGGGTGAACGGCGTGATCTCGGCCGGTTCGTCGGCCACTCGCTGGCTCAGCGACGGGAACCGGTTCTCGAAGACGACCACGTCGTAGTCGGGCGCCGGGATCTCGCTGTGCCGCTCGCCCCGTGACGGGCACAGCGGGCACTGGTCGGCCGGGGGCAGGAAGGTGCGGGTCTGCCGGTGCACCGCCACCGCCACCCACTCGTCGGTCAGCGGGTCGTACCGCAGCTGCGAGGCGGGCGGGGGAGGGGGCAGATCCCGCCGGTCCGGCTGGTCGCGGACCGCGTCGTCCCGCTCGTCGAAGTAGATCAGCTCACGGCCGTCGGCCAGCGCGATCTGCGTACGCTTCACTCCGCCCCCCTCGTCGTGGGCACCGTCACCAGCTCACCCACCCTGTCCTCGAGTACCCGTCGGGCCCCGGGTGCCAACCGGTCGTCGGTGACCAGCACGTCCGCCGCGTCCAGCGGCACGATCGACGAGATGCCGACGGTGCCCCACTTGGTGTGGTCGGCGAGCACCACCAGCCGGTCCGCCGCTGCCACGAGTGCCCGGTTGGTGTCCGCCTCCATCAGATTGGGCGTGGTGAAACCGGCCCGTTCGCTGATCCCGTGCACGCCGAGGAAGAGCAGGTCCAGGTGCAGCGCGGCGATCGCGGCCACTGCCAGCGGGCCGACGAGCGCGTCCGACGGCGTGCGTACGCCGCCGGTGAGCACCACCGTCTGGTCCGGCCGGCCACCGACGTGCAGGGCCTCCGCCACCGGCAGCGAGTTGGTGACCACTGTCAGGCCGGGCACGTCCACCAGCCGCCGGGCCAGCTCGGCGGTGGTGGTGCCGGCGGAGAGCGCGATCGCGGCGCCGGGCCGGACCAGCCCTGCGGCGTGCTCGGCGATGGCGGCCTTCTCCGCGGACTGGCGGACGGCCTTCGCGTGGAAGCCGGGCTCGTCGGTCGAGCCGGGACCGGCGGGCGTCGCGCCCCCGTGCACCTTGGCGAGCAGGCCCTGCTCGTGCAGCGTGTCCAGGTCGCGCCGGATGGTCATGTCGGAGACGCCGAACTCGGCCGCCAGTTCCGTGACCCGGACGCCACCGGAGCGGCGCAGTCGTTCCAGGATGGCGGTCTGCCGCTGCCGCGCCAGCATCCCCGGCTCACCTCCGCGCCTCACCGACCACGCGGGCGCCCCACGCGGTCGAACGTGTTCCAACAAAGACGAACACTACCGCGCAGCCAGGAGCGATGCGAGGCCGCCGCCGTCCGGAAGCCGGACGACGGCGGTCGAGGTGCTCGCAGGCCGGGACGGACCCGGCGGTGAGACGGTCAGGCGGGCTGGAGTCGGGGCTCCACCCAGCCGGTCTCGGTCAGGTGCTCCATCACCTTCCCGATGGCCTCCTCGACGCTCAGATCCGAGGTGTCCACCACCAGGTCGGCGTCGGTGGGCTCCTCGTACGGGTCGTCGATGCCGGTCATCCCGGTGATCAGGCCGGCCCGGGCGCGGGCGTACAGCCCCTTGCGGTCGCGCTGCTCGCACACCGCCAGCGGCGTCGCGACGTGGACCAGCAGGAAGCCTGCCCCGGCCGTCTCCGCCATCTCCCGGGCGGTGGCACGGGCCGCCGCGTACGGCGCGATCGGGCAGCAGATGCCGACGCCCCGGTGCCGGGCGATCTCGGCGGCCACCCAGCCGATCCGGCGTACGTTGAGATCCCGGTCGGCCTTGCCGAACCCCAGCCCGGCGGAGAGTTCCCGCCGCACCACGTCGCCGTCGAGCAGCGTGATCGTACGGTCGCCCTGCTCACGGAGCACGTCGGCCAGCCCACGGGCGATCGTCGACTTGCCCGAGCCGGACAGGCCGGTCAGGAAGATCACCAGACCCCGGTGCCGCCGCGGTGGGCGGGCCCGCGTCAGTTCCTTGGCCACCGCCGGCGGGGTGTGCCACTCGGGCAGCGGGAAACCGCGGTCCAGCAGGTCGTCGATCTCCCGCGTGCTCAGCGCCAGCCGCCGGTTGCGCGGCGGGATGTCCTCGCGCCAGCGCCACTGCCCGTCCCGGTTGTCGTAGGCCAGCTCGCGGGGCACCAGCACGCGCAGGCCGGCGCCGGAGAGCATGCCCTCGGTGGAGAGCAGGTGGGTCACCCCGTACGCGGCGGCGACCCGGGCCCGCAGCAGCGCGTCGCTGATCTCGTCGCGCCGCCGGGCCAGCGGCACCGCCACGAGCGTCGCCGGGGGCATCCGGTCGCGGGCGGCGAACACGGTGCGCACCAGCGACTCGGCCGGCAGGCCGCCGATCGACTCCTCGCCCACCGGGATCATCACCAGCAGGTGCGCGCCGAGCGTACGGGCCGCGTGCGCGATCTGCGCCAGCTGCGGCCGGTGCAGCGGGCGGTCGGCGAACACGCCGAGCACCCGGCCCGGCGGCAGCAGCCCGCGTACCTCGTCGGGACCGCGCCGCAGCCGCTGGAACGGCCCGTGGCCGCCGTCGCCCAGACGGCGCACCATGCCCCCGACACCCACCATGCCCTCGCGGCCCGGCCAGACGTCGGTCACGTCCATCGCCGCCACCGGTGCGCCCTCGCCGTCGGTGAGCACCACCGCCCGGCGGGCCGGGTCGGCCGGGTCCAGCCCGTCGGCGAGCGCCGCCGGCACCTGGAGCGTCACCGGCACCGGCCACGGTGTGCCGTCGGCCAGCCGGCCGCGCCGGTTCAGCGAGGCCAGGTCGGCCCGGCTCATGAAACCGGTGAGCGGTGCGTACGCCCCGCTCAGCAACAACTGGAGATCGGCCAGCTCAGCGGGTCTGGGCGCGTACGACGGCGCATCCCGCAGAACGTCCTCGGGCAGCAGCCACCCGTTGCTCATGGAACCCCCAACTCGCCGGCCGGCACACAGTTTCGCAGCCCACCGGCGATCGGTCGAGAGCGCCACCCGGCCTCCCGGTGATCGCGTGTCCGGCGACCGCGCCGAGGACGAACCGGGGTCACCGAATCCTTACCGGCGGGCCCCGGCCGGTCGATCGTGCGAACGGCTGCCTGCGCGCGCCGACCGGCCGAGCGCGCGGTCCCGTATCCGACGGACCGCGCGGCGGAGACGGGACCGGAGCCGGCGCGAGTCCTCCACGCGGGGCACGCCGCCGTCGGCCGCGCAGCGCACCACGAGCGGCAGGCGGGCGTCCAGCGCCCAGCCGGCCTGGATCACCCGGGCCCGGATCTCCCAGGTGCCCCGGGTACGGCCGCCGCCCAGCGCCGAGAAGTCGGCAGTGGCGGTGCTGCGGTGGCGCACCCGGGTGGCCCCGACCCGCTCGGTGGTGGCGACGACAGGCAGGAAGAACTCCTCCCGGGTCTCCCGGCGGCGGACGACGACGTCGGTCCTCGCCCCGCCGGCCCGCATCACGACCCCGGCCGGCACCGCCTCGGCCACCGGGAGCACCGGCAGCCCCTGGTCGTCGAAGCGCAGCGGCTCGTCACCAGCGCGCAGGTCGGCGGAGACGGAGACCGTCAGCGTCCGCCCCTCGACCCGCCACCCGTCGACTGTGGCGTGGGCCCGGACGCTCACCTCCCACTCCGCCAGCCGGCGCAGGTCCGCCACCCGTCCCTGCGCGGCGAGGTGCGCGATCACCTGGAACATCGGCGGCAGCCCGGCGACCGCCTCCGGCGTGAACCGCTCCCCGACGAGCCGGCCCACCTCGCCGGCCACCTGGTCGGCCCACTGCTCCGGCGCGCTCAGCAGGGCCTGCCCGCGCAGCCGGCTCAGCATCTCCTTGCGCAGCCAGCGCCGGTGCAGCCGGAGGCGGGCCGCGGCGGGCGGCCGGTGCGCGTCCACGATGTCCAGCGCCGCCCGGAGAGCCGCGTAGTACTCGGCCGGGTCCATCCGGGTGGCCGTGACGTTGCCCGCGTCCACCCGGCGGACGTGGTGGTAGCAGGGGTGGTCGGCCAGCACGCAGACGCGCTCGGCGCGCAGGTAGGCCGCCGCCATCAGCCGGTGGTCCTCCAGGCGGCGGGGGCGGCCCTCGGGGAACCGCAGCCCGTGCCGGTCGAGGAAGGACCGCCGGAACAGCTTGTGACAGGTCATGCTGTCGGCCAGCGGCGCGTTCGCCAGCGTGGCGTCGAACCGGTTCTCCCGGAACAGCTCCCGCGGGACGCCCCGCCGGTGCCCGATCATCCGGCCGACGACGATGTCCGCGTCGTGTTCCCGGGCGCAGGCGTGCAGGCGGGCCAGCGCCTCGTCGCCGAACCAGTCGTCGTCGTCGGCGAAGAAGACGTACTCGCCGCGTGCCTGCTCCAGCCCTCGGTTGCGCGGGTGCGACGGCCAGCCCGAGTGCTCCAGGTGCAGCACCCGCACGTGCGGGTCGGCGGCGGCCAGCTCGTCCAGGCGCTGCGGGGTCCCGTCGGTAGACCCGTCGTCGGCGAAGACGACCTCGTACGAACCGGACGGCAGTCCCTGCCGTGGCAGCGACGCGACGAGCGGATCGAGGTTCGCGCCGCAGTTGTACGTGGGCACCACCACACTCACCACCGGCCGGTCCGCACCGTCGCTCATGTCGCCCCCCGTCGAGTCGGCCCCCACACGGTGGCAGCTTCCCCGAGCGGTCGCCACCCCGTGTCCGCCACCTAGGGGCTGCGGCGGCCGAGGATCAGGGGATCGCAGGGGTCAGGAAGGGCTCCGGGCCAGCGCCGGAGTTCTACGCTGAACGGCGTGACACTGCTCGCGACCGAGTCGCTGACCAAGACGTACGGAGGCCGGGTCACCGCGTTGGCCGACCTCACCGTGTCGGTCGAGCCGGGGATCATCGGGCTGGTGGGCGCGAACGGCGCCGGCAAGTCCACTCTGATCAAGATCCTGCTGGGTCTGCTCCCGCCGACCAGCGGCCGGGTACAGGTGCTCGGCCTCGACCCCACCACCGACCCGGCCGCGGTCCGCGCCCGGGTCGGCTACATGCCCGAGCACGACGCCCTCCCGCCCGACCTGTCCGCCGCCGAGCTGGTCACCCACCTCGGTCGGATCAGCGGGCTGCCGCGCACCGTCGCCCGGGAACGGGCCTCCGAGGCGCTGCGCCACGTCGGTCTGCACGAGGAGCGGCACCGGGCCGTCGGTGGCTACTCCACCGGCATGAAGCAGCGGGTCAAGCTCGCCCAGGCGCTCGTACACGATCCCGATCTGCTGCTGCTCGACGAGCCGACCAACGGCCTCGACCCGGCCGGCCGGGACGCCATGCTCGCGCTGATCCACCGGATCGGCACCGAGTTCGGCATCTCGGTGGTGGTCTGCTCGCACCTGCTCGGCGAGGTGGAGCGGATCTGCGACACGCTCGTCGCCATCGACGGCGGCCGGCTGCTGCGTGCCGACCGGGTGTCCGCCATGACCACCGCCACCGACGTGCTCGCCGTCGAGGTGAGCGAGGGCACGGAGGAACTGGCCGCCCGGCTCGCCGCGCTCGACCTGCCGGTGACCCGCGACGGGCGGCTGCTGCTCGTCCCGCTCGCCGACGACGCCACCTACGACCAGATCCTCGGCGCGGTCGCCGAGCTGGACCTGCCGCTGCACCGGCTGGACCAGCGGCGGCACCGGGTGGCCGAACTCTTCGCCGCGAGGGAGCCCAGCCATGTCTGACGCGACCGGGGTCATCCACGACATCGGCTACCAGCGCTACACCGGTCCGCGGCTCGGCCGCCGGCAGGTCTTCGGCGCGCTCTACCTGCACGGCGTGCGTACCGTCTTCGGGCTGGGCCGCAGCGCCAAGGCCAAGATCTTCCCGTGGCTCGTGGTCTCCGTGGTCACCGTGGTGGCCGCCGGGGTCACCGCGGTACGCAGCCAGATCGGCGAGGTGGTGATGACGTACGCCCAGTTCGCCGACGCGATGAGCTGGCTGGTCATCTTCTTCGCCGCGGTGGCCGCGCCCGAACTGGTGTCCCGCGACCTGCGCAGCGGCGTGCTGCCGCTGTACTTCTCCCGGCCGCTGCCGCGCGGCGACTACGCCCTGTCCAAGCTGCTGGCGCTCGTCACCGCGCTCTGGCTGCTGCTCGGGGGCCCGCAGCTGGTGATGTTCCTCGGCGCCGCGTTCACCACGAACCGGGGCGTACGCGGGGTGTGGGACGAACTGCTCGACCTGCTGCCCGGCCTGCTCTACGCCGGGCTCTGGGCGGTGGTGTTCGCCTCGATCGCCCTGCTGGTCGCCTCGCTCACCGGCAAGCGCGCGTTCGCCGCCGGCGGCATCGTGGCGGTCTTCCTGATGACCACGCCGGTGGTCGGCGTGCTGTCCATCCTGCCCTCGGCCACCGTCAACGAGCTGGCCTTCCTCGCCTCCCCGCCGACGCTCGTCGGTGGCGTGGGCACCTGGGCGCTCGGCGACGCGCTCACCCAGGGACAGGGCGGCGGCATGCCGATCGGCGACTTCGGGCCGGTCTACGCCGCAGTCGCCGTGCTGCTGGTCGCCGGCTGCGTCAGCCTGCTGCTCCTGCGATACCGGAAGGTGGCCGCCCGATGACGGCGATCAGCACCCAGTCGACGGCCGGTGCGCCCGCCGCCGCGACGAGCACGCTCGACCTGGTGGGCGTCTCCCGCTGGTACGGCAACGTGGTGGCGGTCAACGACGTCACCATGCGGCTCGGCCCCGGCGTGACCGGCCTGCTCGGTCCCAACGGCGCCGGGAAGACCACGCTGCTGCACATGATGGCGGGCTTCCTGTCCGCGTCCCGGGGCACCGTGACCCTGGACGGGGAGCCGACCTGGCGCAACCCCGCCGTCTACCGGCGTCTCGGCCTGGTCAGCGAGCGCGAGGCGGTGCACACGTTCCTCAGCGCGTACGAGTTCGTGCTCGCCAGCGCCAAGCTGCACCGGCTGCCCGACCCGGAGGCCGCGACCCGGCGGGCGATCGAGCTGGTCGAGATGGAGGACGCGCAGACCCGGCGGATCGGCACCTACTCCAAGGGCATGCGGCAGCGCACCCGGGTCGCCGCCGCGCTCGTGCACGACCCGCAGGTGCTGCTGCTCGACGAGCCGTTCAACGGGATGGACCCGCGCCAGCGGCTGCACATGATGGCGCTGCTGCACCGGCTCGGCGACGCGGGGCGGACCATCCTGTTCAGCTCGCACATCCTGGAGGAGGTCGAGCAGGTCTCCGGCACGGTCCAGGTGATGGTGGCCGGCCGGCTCGCCGCCTCCGGCGACTACCGGACCATCCGCCGCCTGATGACCAACCGGCCGCACGTGTTCGCGGTGCGCTCCACGGACGACCGGGCGCTGGCGGTGGCGCTGATGGCCGAGGCGTCGGTCTCCGGCGTCGAGCTGGGCCGTACCGGCCTGACGGTCAAGGCCGGCGACTACGGCGCGTTCACCCGGGCACTGCCCCGGATCGCGCTCCGGCACGGCATCCGGGTCCGGCAGCTCCTGCCGGAGGACGAGTCGCTGGAGAGCGTCTTCTCGTATCTGGTGGAGGCATGATGTCGACAGTCACCTGGATCACCGCGCGCGGCCTGTTCGGCCGGAGCCGGTTCCTCATGCTGCTGCCGTTGCCGCTGGTCCTGATCGGCCTGGCGGTGCTCTGCCGGTCGCTCGGCGTCGACCCGGGCCAGTGGGGACCGCCAGTGCTCGTCGGCCTCGGCCTCGCGGTGGTGCTGCCGGTCGTGGCGCTGATCGTGGGCACCGGCGTGCTCGGCGCGGAGATCGACGACGGCACCGTCGTGCACATCCTCACCAAGCCGCTGCCGCGCTGGCAGATCGTGCTGCCGAAGCTGGCGGTCGCGGCCGGCGTCAGCGCGGTCACAGTGGGCATCCCGATCTACGTCGCGGGCGTGCTCGCCGATTCGGTACGCCTCGGACTCGCACTGGTCGCCGCCTCGGCGGCGGGCGCGCTGGCGTACTCGGCGCTGTTCCTGGCGCTCAGCCTGGTGACCCGTCGGCCGGTGCTGCTCGGCCTGGTCTACGTGCTGATCTGGGAAGGGCTGCTGGGCCGGTTCGTCGGCGGCACCCGGGTGCTGTCGATCCAGCAGTGGGTGATCGCCCTGGCCGACCGGATGGCGCCGACGCCGCTGCTCGGCACCACCGTTTCGGTGCCGGTCGCGGCGGTGCTCACCGCCCTGGTGGCGGTCGGGTTCACGGTGCTGGCGATCGACCGCCTGCGTTCGTTCAGCGTGGCCGGCGAGACGAGCTGAACCCCGGGGCGGAACCCGTTTTCCGGCACGAGCGCCGGAAAACGGGTTCTGCCCTGCCGTGTCCGGTCTGTTAGTTTGCGGCGGCTACGCACACCGACACGGGGAGAACACCTTGCGTTCAGCTCGCCTCGCCCTGCTGGCTCCGGCCGCGGTCGCGATGATAGTCATGTCCGGCTGCGGCGACGACGACAAGCCCTCGGCCGGGCCGGCGGCGCCCTCCGCCCCCGCCGCCACCTCCGTGCCGCCGGTGACCCCGGCGCCGGCGGGCCTCGACGAGGCCACCCGGAAGACCTGCGCGAAGGCGGGGAAGGACATCACGGCCGCCCTCAAGGAGGTGGCCGAGGCGGAGAAGATCGGCCCGCCGGCCGGCCACTCGGCGGTCAGCGCCCAGTACTCGGCGGGCGCGGCCACCCTCTACACGCACGCCTTCACCAGCAGTGACGAGGTGAACGCCGCGGTGAAGGGGGTCGCCACCGCCATGACCGACCTCGCCGACACCTGGGCCAAGGCGCCGGGCAAGTCGCCGAGCAAGGCGGATCTGGCTACCGCCCGGGACAAGCTCAAGGCGGCCTGCGCGGCCGAGTGAGGCATGCACCGCCGAGGGCGGCCGGCGTCACGCCGGCCGCCCTCGGCGTACCTGACGGATCAGAACGCGCAGGCGACGACCAGTTCGGTCGTGCGGTCGGGCAGCATGTCCAGCTTGGCGATCCGGCCCGCTGCCCGCAGGTCGTCGGCGACGGTACCGAGCTGGTCGAGCACGGCCGCCGGTCCGAGCGCCTCGGCCAGCGGCACGTCCGCCTTCATCGACAGCTTCCGTTCCGACTTGGCGCGGCGCACCTGACCCAGCGCGTCCGCCGCCAGCCGCAGCAGGTCCGGGTCACCCGGCGCCTCCATCGCGCGGCCCACCTCGTACGTGGTCGGCCAGGGCGCGCGGTGCACCGACCCGTACCGCCACCACGACCAGACCTCCTCGGTGACGAACGGCAGCACCGGCGCGAACAGGCGCAACTGCACCGACAACGCGGTCGCCAGCGCCGCCCGGGCCGAGTCCGCCGCCGGCCCGGTGCCGTAGGCGCGCTCCTTCACCAACTCGATGTAGTCGTCGCAGAACCGCCAGAAGAACGCCTCGGTGGCCATCAGGGCGGCCGTGTGGTCGTACCCGTCGAAGGCGGTGGTCGCGGTCGCGACCACGCCGGACAGTTCGGCGAGCATCGCGGTGTCCAGCGGTCGGGTCGCCGCGGCCCGCAGCGCGTCGGCCGCGCCCAGCCCGAGCGCGAACCGCGATGCGTTGAGCAGCTTGGTGGCCAGCCGGCGGCCCACCTTGACCTGGGCCGGGTCGAAGGCGAGGTCCATGCCCGGTTTGCCGTTGGCGGCCCAGTAGCGGACCGCGTCGGACCCGTTGCGCTCCAGCAGCGCCATCGGCGTGACCACGTTGCCCTTGGACTTCGACATCTTCTTGCGGTCCGGGTCGAGGATCCAGCCGGAGAGCACCGCCGTGTGCCAGGGCAGCGCGCCGTGCTCCAGGTGGGACCGGGCCACGGTGGCGAACAGCCAGGTGCGGATGATGTCGTGCCCCTGCGGGCGCAGGTCCATCGGGAAGACCCGGGCGAACAGGTCCGGATCGGTCTCCCAGCCGCCGACGATCTGCGGGGTCAGTGACGAGGTGGCCCAGGTGTCCAGCACGTCCGGGTCGCCGGCGAAGCCGCCGGGCCGGCCGCGCTGCGACTCCTCGTAGTCGGGCGGCGACTCGCTGCTCGGGTCGATCGGGAGTGTCGCCTCGTCCGGTGTGAGAGGGTGGGACCAGTCCGGCTCGCCAGTGTCGTCGAGCCGGTACCACACCGGCACCGGCACGCCGAAGAACCGCTGCCGGCTGACCAGCCAGTCACCGATGAGGCCGCCCACCCAGTGCTCGTAGCGGTGCCGCATGTGCTCCGGCACCCAGCGCAGCTCCCGGCCCCGGGCCAGCAGTTCCTCGCGCAGGCCGGCGTCCCGGCCGCCGTTGCGCAGATACCACTGCCGGGTCGAGACGATCTCCAGCGGTCGGTCGCCGCGCTCGTAGAACTTCACCGGGTGGGTGATCGGCCGCGGCTCGCCGACCAGGTCGCCCGCGTCGGCGAGCAGCTCCACGAGCGTCCGCCGGGCGCCGTTGACCGTCTGTCCGGCCAGCGCCGCGTAGGGCTCCGCCGGCACGCCGGCCGGCGGCTCCGGCAGCAGGCGCCCGTCCCGGCCGATCACCACCCGGGTGTCCAGCCGCAGCTCACGCCACCAGGTCACGTCGGTCAGGTCACCGAACGTGCAGACCATCGCGATGCCCGTGCCCTTGGCCGGGTCCGCCAGCGGGTGCGCGCGCACCGGCACCTCGACCCCGAAGACGGGGGTACGCACGGACGCGCCGACCAGGCCGGCGTACCGCTCGTCGTCGGGGTGGCAGACGAGCGCAACGCAGGCCGGCAGCAGCTCCGGCCGGGTGGTGTCGATCAGCACCTCGCGGCCGTCCGGACCGGCGAACCGCAGCCGGTGGTACGCGCCGGGCCGCTCCCGGTCCTCCAGCTCCGCCTGCGCGACAGCGGTGCCGTACCCGACGTCCCACAGCGTCGGCGCCTCGGCCTGGTACGCCTCGCCCCGGGCCAGGTTGCGCAGGAACGCGCGCTGGCTGGCCGCGCGGGCCGCCGAGCCGATCGTGGTGTACGTCAGCGACCAGTCCACCGACAGGCCGAGCCGCCGCCACAGCGCCTCGAACGCCTTCTCGTCCTCCACCGTGAGCAGCTCGCACAGTTCGATGAAGTTGCGCCGGGAGATCGCTGTCGGGTTCTTTCGGGCCGCGTCGTCCACGGGTGCGGCCGGCGGGCGCCAGTTGCCGTCGTACGGCAGCGCCGGGTCGGGACGCACGCCGTAGACGTTCTGCACCCGGCGTTCGGTGGGCAGCCCGTTGTCGTCCCAGCCCATCGGATAGAAGACGGTCCGCCCGCGCATCCGCTGGAACCGGGCCACCGTGTCGGTGTGCGTGTACGAGAAGACGTGCCCCATGTGCAGTTCGCCCGACACGGTCGGCGGGGGAGTGTCGATCGCGTATACGTCCGGCCGCTCCTTCGTGCGGTCGAACGCGTACGTGCGGTCGGACTCCCAGCGGCGGGCCCAGGTCTCCTCGAGGCCGTCCAGGCTCGGACGCTCGGGGACGCCGCCGCGGGCGCTGATCGTCGTGTCGGTCATCAGCCGATGGTAGGCAGCCACCCCGCCGCACTCCACGACTTTCCCCACCCTGCGCGTCCTCGGCGATCTTGCACTTGCCGCCCCGGCACAAGCCACTTTCCGGGCATCCCTCGGACCGCAAGTGCAAGATCAACTAGGACCGGAGGGGAGGGCTAGAGCAGCGAGTCGCGCCACTGGCGGTGCAGGGCGGCGTAGCGGCCGTCGGCGGCGATCAGCTCGGCCGGCGGGCCGTCCTCCACGATCCGGCCGTCGTCGAGCACCAGCACCCGGTCTGCCGTCTCCACTGTGGAAAGGCGATGGGCGATCACCAGGGCGGTGCGGTCGCGCAGCACGTTGTGCAGGGCCCGCTGCACCAGCCGTTCGGTCGGCACGTCGAGCGACGAGGTCGCCTCGTCCAGGATCAGCACCCGCGGGTCGGCGAGGAACGCGCGGGCGAACGCGACGAGCTGCCGCTGCCCGGCGGAGAGCCGTCCGCCACGCCGGTGCACGTCGGTGGCGTACCCGTCGGGCAGCGCGGCGATGAAGTCGTGCGCGCCGATCGCCCGCGCGGCAGCCACCACCGCGTCGTCGTCGGCGTCCGGCCGGCCGAACCGGATGTTGTCCGCCACGGAACCGCTGAACAGGTGGGTCTCCTGGGTCACCAGCACCACCGCCCGGCGCAGCTCGGCGTCGGTCAGGTCGCGCAGGTCCACCCCGTCCAGCCGGACCGCGCCCGCGTCCGGGTCGTGGAAGCGGGCCACCAGCTTCGCGACCGTGGACTTCCCGGCGCCGGTCGGCCCGATCAGCGCCACGGTCTGCCCGGGCGGCACGGTCAGGTCCAGGCCGGACAGGATCGGCGTCTGGCGGCGGTAGCCGAAGCCGACGGCGCGGAACGTGACCGCCCCGCGCGGGGGCCCGGCCGGCAGCGGCACCGGCCGGGCCGGTTCGGCCACCGCCGGGCGCTCGTCCAGCACCCCGGCCAGTTTCTCCAGCGCGGCGGTCGCCGACTGGAGCGAGTTGTAGAACTGACTCAGCTCCTCCATCGGCTCGAAGAACCGGCGCAGGTAGAGCAGGAACGCGGCGAGCACACCCACCTCCACGCCGCCGCCCAGCACCCGCCACCCGCCGTACCCGAGCACCACCGCCGTGGTCAGGTTGCCGATCAGCCGGATGCCCGGCGAGTAGATCGCGATCAGCCGGAACGCGCGCAGGCTGGAACGCCGGTAGTCGTCGCTCACCGCGCCGAAGATGTGGTCGTTGCGGTCCTCCCGCCGGTACGCCTGCACGGCCCGGATGCCGCGCAGCGACTCGACGAAGTGCACGATGACCAGCGCCACAGCCTCCCGGGTACGCCGGTACGCCCCGGCCGAGGCGCGGGCGAACCAGCGCGACAGCACGAACAGGAACGGGAAGGCGAGCAGCGTCACCGCCGCCAGCGGCAGGTCCAGCCAGAGCAGGATGCCCGCAACGGACAGCACGGACAGCCCGGCCATCACCAGCTTGTCGATCCCTCCGTCGACCAGTTCGGCGATCGACTCCAGGTCGCTCGTCAGCCGGGACACCATCCGCCCGGACGTGTAGCGCTCGTGGAACCCGACGTCGAGGCGGAGGAAGTGCCCGTACACCCGGCGGCGCAGGTCGAGCAGGACGGCCTGGCCGATCCGGGCGGCGAGGGTGAGGAACGCGCGCCGGGCCGCGTACTCGACGGTGGTCGCGACCACGAAAGCGGCGGCGACAGCGATCAGGGGGCCGGGATCACCGGCCCGCAGCGGCCCGATGCCCCGGTCGATGCCGAGCATGACCAGGTACGGCCCGGACATCGCGGCGGCGTTCTGGGCCAGCAGCAACGCCACCGCCAGCCCGAGCGCACGCCGGTGCGGACGCAGCAGCCGCCGCAACAGGTCCCGGCTGCGGACCCGCAGCCGGGTCACCGCCGCCGGGGACGAGTCCTCGGCCCGGCTGCGGTCGGCATCCGGGTCGGTGGCCCGCCCTCGCCAGCGCGACAGGTCCGCGTCCGGAGCGGTGCCGCCCGGCCCGGTCGTCGCGTGACCGCCCGGATCGGTCGTCGCGCGGCCGGCCGGTGCGTCCGGGTCGCCGCGGTGGCGCGCGCCGGTCGTCCCGTTGCCGTTCGGCGCGTCGCGAGGCCGGGGCACCCGCGGCGCGCCGCCGGTCACGAGCGCACCAGGCCGACGCCGTCGCTCCGTCGCTCCGGCTCGGCGGACAGCACCGCCCGGTAGGCGGGTAGGCGGGCCAGCATCTCCGAGTGGGTGCCGACGGCGACGATCCGGCCGTCGTCGAGCAACGCCACCCGGTCCGCCAGCGCCACTGTCGAGGGGCGGTGCGCCACCAGCAGGGTTGTGGTGGCGGTTTCCCGCAGCACCCGGCGCAGGGCCGCCTCGACGAGCGCCTCGGTGTGCACGTCCAGCGCGGAGAGCGGGTCGTCGAGCACCAGCACCGCGGGCCGGCCGAGCACCGCACGCGCCAGCGCGAGGCGCTGGCGCTGCCCGCCGGACAGCGACAGCCCCTGCTCACCGACCCGGGTGGCCAGCCCCCACGGCAGCTCGTAAGCGAACTCCGCCTGGGCCAGCGTCAGCGCGGCCCGGACCTCGTCCTCGCCCGCGTCCGGACGGCCCAGGGTCAGGTTCTCCCAGACCGACATGGAGAACAGCGTCGGCTCCTCGAACGCCACGGCGACCAACCGGCGCAACGAGTCCAGCCGCAGGTCACGCACGTCGTGGCCGTCGAGGGTGATCCGGCCACCGGTCACCTCGTGCAGCCGGGGGACGAGCGACAGCAGCGTGCTCTTGCCGCAGCCGGTGGCGCCGACGAGCGCCATCGTCTCGCCCGGCTCGACGGTCAGGTCCAGTTCGCGCAGCACCGGCGCAGAGGTGCCGGGGTAGCGGAAGCCCACTCCCTCGAAGCGGAGCCGGCCGCGTACCTCGCCCCGGTCGAGCGGCCGGGCGTGCGGCGAATCCACAATGGTCGGCGGCGTGTCCAGAACCTCCTGGATCCGGTCGGCGGCGGTCGCGGCCTCCTGGGCGTTGGCGATGATCCAGCCCAGCGACTGCACCGGCCAGATCAGCATGAGCTGGAGGCTGACGAACGCGACCAGCTCACCGATGGACAGCACGCCCTCGGCGACCGCCGCGGCGCCGGCCACCAGGACCGCGCCGAGCGTCAGGTTGGGTACCAGGTCGAACAGCGCGGAGGTACGGGCCAGCAGCCGCGCCTTGCCGATCCCGGTGTCGTGCAGCCGGCGCGCGCCGACGGCGAACCGGGCCGCCAGTTCCGGCCCGCGCCCGTACGCCCGCATGGTGCGCAACCCCAGCGCCGTCTCCTCGACCAGCGTGGCGACGTCGCCCTGCTGGTCCTGCATGCGGCGCGACGCCGCGTGGTAGTGGCGCGCGAAGCGGCGGCTGATCAGGAACAGCGGTACGGCGCTCGCCGCGACCAGCAGCCCCAGCCACTGGTGCAGCCGGATCAGCAGCGCCACCACCGCCGCGTAGGTGATCAGGTTGAGCACCAGGAACAACAACCCGAAGGAGAGGAACCGCCGGATCACCGAGAGGTCGCTGGTGATCCGGGACAGCAACTGGCCGGACTGCCAGCGGTCGTGGAAGCCGGCCGGAAGCCGCTGCAGGTGGGCGTAGATGTCGGCGCGGATGGCGGCCTCCATGCCCACCGAGGACGACGACTGCGTCCAGCGGCGGATGAAGATGAGGACGGCCTCCGCCACGCCGAGCAGCAGCGCCAGGGCGCCGAGCCGGAGCAGCCCGGCCTCGTCGTGCCGGGCCACCGGCCCGTCGACCACCCGCTGCACCACGAGCGGAACGGCCAGGCTCGCCGCGGTGGCGGCCAGCGCCGCGACCAGCAGCCAGGCGAACTCCATCGCGTACGGGCGCAGGTAGGGCCGCAGCCGCCATAGGTTGCGCAGCGGCTGGGACCGGGCGTCGGTATGCGCCGCGGGGTTGCCGTCGCTGGACGCGGGCACTACCCGACGGTAGCGGCCGGGGGTGACAGTCCGGCTGTCAGCTAGCCGTCACCCGTCCCTCATGCCCGAGAAGCCACTTCTTCACGTCCAGCCCCCAGCGGTAGCCGCCGAGCGAACCGTCGGTGCGCAGCACCCGGTGGCAGGGCACGAACAGCGCGGCGGCGTTGCGCGCGCAGGCCGCCGCGGCGGCCCGGATCGCAGCCGGTCGCCCGGCCAGTGCGGCGAACCCGGTGTAGGTGACCGGGTCGCCGGGCTTCACGTCGCGCAGCACCTGCCATGCGTGCGTCAGGAACGCCCCGCCGGTGTGCTGCTCGACCGCGACCGCGTCGATCGCGGTGAGGTCACCGTCCAGGTAGGCCCGAACGGCGGCGGTCACCGGACCGAGGTCGGCCCGTTCGCGCAGCTCGCCGCGCAGGCTCGGGTGGATCAACGGCATCAGGGCCGCAGGGTCGGCGGTGAACCCCGCCGCGCGTACCGCCCCGGCCGGGCCGGCGAGCACGCTCAACGGGCCGGCGGGGGTGTCGATGACGGTGCTGTCCACAGTGCTCATGCTGCTCTCCAGAGTCGGATGGTCGCGTACGACCGCCAGGGGCGCCAGCGGTCGGCGTACGCGGACAGGGTCTT
This sequence comes from Micromonospora tulbaghiae, assembly GCF_900091605.1. Lineage (GTDB taxonomy): Bacteria > Actinomycetota > Actinomycetes > Mycobacteriales > Micromonosporaceae > Micromonospora > Micromonospora tulbaghiae. Next base: position 14,062 of record NZ_FMCQ01000009.1, on the reverse strand, counting down.
CGGGTCGTCGGACAGGCCGAGCGCTGCTGCGCCGCGGCGCACGCCCAGGTCGGTGGTGAGCGCGACATCGGGGTCGCCGAGTGCGCGCATGGCCAGGTAGCCGGTGGTCCACGGGCCGACGCCGGGCACCGCGGCCAGGAGCCGGACCGCCTCCTCCCGGTCGCCTCCGGGTTCCAGGTCCAGCTCGCCGTCGGCGACCGCGCGGGCGAGCGCCCGGATCGTCTCCCGGCGAGCGGCCGGCATCCGGAAGGCCGTATCCGGCGCCGCGAGCACCTCCGCCGGACCGGGGAACGCCACCAGGCCGTCCGCCGGGTCGTCGGCGCCCGCCCCGCCGGTGGACCGGGTGGCGGCGAGCAGGCGGGTGAGCGTGGTCCGCGCCGAGGTCAGCGAGACCTGCTGGGTGGTGACGGCGCGAACGGCCAGCTCGAAACCGTCGACCGCGTGCGGCAGCCGCACGCCGGGCTCGGCCGCGACGGCCGGGGCCAGCGCCGGGTCGGCGGCGAGGGTGGCGTCCACCGCGACGGGGTCGGCGTCCAGGTCGAGCAGGCGGCGGCAGCGGGCCACCGCGGGGGCCAGGTCACGCATGTCGGCCAGCCGCAGCGTCGCGGCCACGTGGCCGTCAGCCGGGGCCAGCGCCACCGTGGCGGGACCGTGCGGCAGGCGCAGCCCTCGGTGGTAGGTGCCGTCGCGGACCACTTCGACGCCGGGTAGCGCGCGCAGCGCGAGGAAGTCCAGCAGCGCGCCCGCGTGCAGCGGGGGCCGGTATGCCAGCCGCAGCGAGAGCGTGCCCGCCCCGGTGGTCGCCGCCGGGCCACGCCGGCCGGCCCGCAGCTCGGACGGGGTGCCGCCGTAGACGTCGCGGACCGTGTCGTTGAACTGCCGGACGCTGCCGAACCCGGCGGCGAAGGCCACCTCGGCCAGGCCGAGGCCGGTGGTCTCGATCAGGATCCGGGCGGTCTGCGCGCGCTGGGCCCGGGCCAGCGCCAGCGGGCCGGCGCCCAGCTCGGCCCGGAGCATCCGGTGCAGGTGCCGCTCGGTGTAGCCCAGCCGGGTGGCCAGGCCGGGCACCCCGTCCCGGTCCACCACGCCGTCGGCGATCAGCCGCATGGCGCGGCCGACCAGGTCGGCCCGGACGTCCCACTGGGGCGAGCCGGGTGCCGCGTCCGGCCGGCACCGGCGGCACGCCCGCAGCCCGGCGCCCTGCGCGGCGGCGGCGGACGGGAAGAACCGGACGTTCTGCCGCTTGGGCGTCATCGCCGGACAGGACGGCCGGCAGTAGATCCCGGTCGACGTCACGCCGGTGTAGAACCAGCCGTCGAACCGCGGGTCGCGGCTGTCGACTGCTCGGTAGCACCGCTCGAAGTCCAGCTCCATGCCACGATCCTGCCTCGCAGCTCCCGGGCTCGGCTGGCGGGATTCAGACATGACGTGCGGCAGTCGCGCCAGCTCGGGGAAGTGGCGGCATCCCGCTTCCCGGGACACCGCCACTCCGGCGAGGTGGCGTGGATCATGGCCGACGGACCCGAGAAAGTGTCGTAAGTGGTCGGTAGCGTCCCGCCACCAACTCAAGAAGAGGTGCGGGGCATGGCGAGCGTGGCCGGGCGGGGTGTCCGCTGATGCGATCGGGGCGAGCACCGTTGGACGCCGCGGTGGTGGAGGGCTTCTACGAGCGGATGCGGGTGGTGGCGCCGGCCGCCTACGGCGCGATCGAGCGCGACCGGGCCGGTGACCCCGGTCGCCCCTTCGCGGACACCGCCTGCGGGCGGCTGGCCGGCTCCCTCGACCCGGACGGGCTGCGCGCGCTCGGCATGTGGGCGCATCACTGGTGCATGCGCTTTTACGACGACGACACCCGGGTCGGCCTGCGGCTGGTCCGCGAGATCGCCGCCCGTTCCGGCCTGGGCTGGACCGCCGACGAGGTGCGGTGGCTGCTCGACCGGTCGTACGCGGCCGGGCCCGCCGCCGCGCACCGGTTCACGCTGCCGCTCGCGGCCGCGGCGCAGCTACCGGCCGGTGTGCTGCCCGAGGGCGTCGCCGCCGACGCGTGGCCGGACGACTGGCGTCGGCTACGGGCCGGCTGACCGCGCAGCCACCAGGCCGCCCTCCCGCTGCCCTGCCGGGTGCCGGCGAGCGTCGTCGGCAGGCTGCGCACGCCGCCTGCCGACGTGCCGGCGAGCGCCGCCGCCGGGCTGTCCGCGTCGCCGGCCGGCTGCGGGCGCGGCGACCGGTCCGGCATCTGGGCGAGCACCATCGCCGCCACTGCCACCGCGAAACCGGTGAGCTGGACCGGGTCCAGCGCCTCGCCGAGCACCACCCAGCCGAGCGCCGCCGCGGTGAGCGGGCTCAACGCGCCGAGCACCGACACGCGGGACACCGGCAGTCGTGCCGCGCCACGGAACCACAGCACGTACGCCAGGGCGGTGCCGGCCAGCCCGAGCCACGCGTACCCGAGAAGGGCCGGCCCGTCGGGCGCGGGCGGCGCGCCCTCGACGGCGGCGGCGACCGGCACGATCATCAGGCCGCCGGCGACGAGCTGCCAGCTCGTCGCGGCGAGGACGCCCACTCCGGGCGGCCGGCCCCAGCGGCGGGTGAGCACCAGCCCGGCGGCCATCGCCACGGCGCCGGCCAGTCCGGCGGTGACGCCGAGCGGGTCGAGGCCGGCGCCCGGACGCAGCACCACGAGGGCGACGCCGAGCGGGGCGGCCACGGCGGCGACCAGCGCCGGCCGGGTGGGGCGGTCGCGAAGCAGCGCGACTGTCAGCACCGCCACCAGCAGCGGCTGCGTGGCACCGAGGACGGCGGCGGTGCCGCCGGGCAGCCGGTACGCGGCGAGGAACAGCAGCGGGAAGAACACCCCGATGTTCAGCGCGCCGAGCACTGCGGTTCGCCCCCACCAGAGGCCGTGTGGTCGTCGGCGGGTCAGTGCGAGCAGTAGCAGGCCGGCCGGGAGGGCGCGGATCGCCCCGGCCCAGAGCGGCCGGTCCGGGGGAAGGAGTTCGGCGGTGACCAGGTAGGTGGTGCCCCAGGTGACGGGTGCGGCGGCGGTGAGCGCGACGTCGGTCCAGCGGCGGTCCATGGCATCCTCTTCTTGGCCCTAAGTATCTTAGCGCTAAGCTAATCAGCCTCGAGCGAAAAGCGGAAGTGGGACGTGCGGCACAATCAGCAGCCGTGACAGGCGACGAGGTGGACGCGATCGTCGAGCAGTGGCGGCGGGAACGGCCCGGCATGCGACCGGAGCCGATGGCCGTGTTCGGCCGCATCTACCGGCTGGCCCGGCTGGTCGGCGACGGCCAGGAGAAGGTGTACGCGGGCTGGGGCATCGGCCGGGGCGAGTTCGACGTGCTGGCAGCGCTGCGGCGCTCCGGCTCGCCGTACACGCTGGCGCCGAAGGCGCTCGCCGCCTCGCTGATGCTCACCTCCGGCGGCATGACCGGGCGGCTCGACCGGCTCGAACGGGCGGGCCTGGTGCGGCGCTCACCGGACCCGGCCGACCGGCGGGCGCTGCGTGTGACGCTCACCGACACCGGCCGCCGGGTGGTGGAGGAATCGGCCGAGGCCGGGCTCGCGGTGCAGCGGCGGATCCTCGACGCGCTGCCGCCCGCCGACCAGGACCGGCTGGCCGATCTGCTGCGCGCGTTGCTCGCGGCGGCCGAGGCAGGGCCTGCGGATCCGGCACAATGATCGGCACCGCCACCGCCCGGAAGGACAACCGTGCCCGCCACCGAACCGACGATCGTCGCCACCAGCATGGGTTTCGCCAGCCGTCGCCGTGGCCCCTGGGACGCCCGGCCCACTGCCCTGTTCGACCTGATGGCCGAGCTGGCCGGGGCCGGTGACGCGCCCCGCGTCTGCTACCTCGGCCAGGCCACCGGCGACCAGCCGACCGGGTTCACCGTCTTCTACGGCGCCTTCGCCGGCACCCGGTTCCGCGCCTCCCACCTGGCGCTCTACCCGATGCCCAACGTCGAGGACATCCGCGCGCACCTGCTCGCGCAGGACATCATCTGGGTCGGCGGCGGCAGCGTGGCGAACCTCTGCGCGGTCTGGCGGGTGCACGGCCTGCCGGAGATCCTGCACGAGTGCTGGCAGGCCGGAGTGGTGCTCGGCGGGGTCTCCGCCGGCTCGATCTGCTGGCACACCGGCGGCGCCACCGACAGCTACGGCCCGACGCTGCGGCCGTTCACCGAAGGGCTGGGCTGGCTCCCGTACGGCAACGGCGTGCACTACGACAGCGAGGAGCAGCGCCGCCCGCTGATGCACCGGCTGGTCGCCGACGGCACGCTGCCGGCGAGCCACTGCACCGACGACGGCGTGGGGCTGATCTACCGGGGCACCCGGCTGGCCGAGGCGGTGGCCGACCGGCCCGGCGTGGCCGCGTACGAGCTGGTCCGCGCCGAGGACGGCACCGCCCGGGAGACCCGGATCGAACCGCGCCTGCTGTCCGCCGCGCCGCAGTGACCGGCTTCGCGCACCTGCCTGCCCGGCGGTGGCGGCGAGGCGCGTAAGCTGGTTCGTCGTGAGTCTCACCATCGGCATCGTCGGCCTGCCCAACGTTGGCAAGAGCACCCTGTTCAACGCGCTGACCAAGAACGACGTGCTCGCCGCGAACTACCCGTTCGCCACCATCGAGCCGAACGTCGGCGTGGTCGGGCTCCCCGACGATCGGCTGGCCAAGCTGGCCGAGATCTTCTCCTCGCAGAAGGTGCTGCCGGCGCCCGTCTCGTTCGTCGACATCGCCGGCCTGGTCCGGGGCGCGTCCAAGGGGCAGGGCCGGGGCAACGCGTTCCTCGCCAACATCCGCGACGCCTCGGCGATCTGCCAGGTGGTGCGCGCCTTCTCCGACCCGAACGTGGTGCACGTCGACGGCAAGGTCTCCCCGGCCGACGACATCGAGACGATCAACACCGAGCTGATCCTGGCCGACATCCAGACGCTGGAGAAGGCGCTGCCCCGGCTGGAGAAGGAGGCCAAGCTCCGCAAGGACCGGGCCGCCGCCGTCGAGGCAGCCAAGAAGGCGGTCGAGGTCCTCGACAACGGCGTCACGCTGTACGCGGGTGCCGCCGCCGCGAAGGTCGAGCTGGAGCACCTGCGTGAGCTGCACCTGCTCACCACCAAGCCGTTCATCTACGTCTTCAACGTCGACGAGGCCGAGCTGGGCAACGCGGAGTTCCTCGACGAGCTGCGCGGCCTGGTCGCGCCCGCCGAGGCGGTCTTCATGGACGCCAAGATCGAGTCCGAGCTGGTGGACCTGCCCGAGGATGAGGCCCGCGAGCTGCTGGAGTCGATCGGGCAGTCCGAGCCGGGCCTGGACCAGCTGGTCCGGGTGGGCTTCCGGACGCTCGGGCTCCAGACGTACCTGACGGCCGGCCCCAAGGAGGCGCGGGCCTGGACCGTCCCGGTCGGCGCGACCGCGCCGGAGGCCGCCGGGGTGATCCACAGCGACTTCCAGCGCGGCTTCATCAAGGCCGAGGTGGTCTCCTACGCCGACCTGGTCGAGGCCGGATCGATGGCGGCGGCCAAGGCCGCCGGCAAGGTCCGGATCGAGGGCAAGGAGTACGTCATGCAGGACGGCGACGTGGTGGAGTTCCGCTTCAACGTCTGACGGCGGAAGCGCGGCCCTGACTCACCGGGGCCGCTTGTCCTCGACGTGTACGACGTCGAGCTCGTGGCCGTCCTGGTCTCGCTTGCGGCGTCCGTACAGACCGACAGCGAGGTCGCTGCTGTCGGAGATCTCGTCGGGTCCCACGTAGGTCAGCACGTCGTTGTGGTGGCCGTAGACCACCCATCCGGGACCGGGATCGAGGGTGACGGTGCCGAAATCTCCAGCGGGTGAGCCGGCGTGGACGGGCCCGTACTCGCGCAGGATGTCGACGGCCTGAGCGGCGAGGTCAACGCCGGGTCCGGGGTCTGGTAGCACGACGCAGGTGCCGTGGGCGAACACCACCCAGGACTTGCTGTCCCCTCGGATGATGCGACGCCAGGTTCCGGCCAGGTCCTGCTCCGACATGAGGATGATCATCCCCGAGTTGGTCGACCGGCGCTACCCGCGAAGCGAGCCCGAGACAGCGGACCGGCTCTCGGTGTGGCCTGCCGATGGTTTCCCGGCGCCGTGCTGGTCTGTACGTCGAGCACCGACCCACGGGAGGCTGGCACGATGCGCAAACTGACCTTCGCCATGAGCCTGAGCCTGGACGGCTACGTCGCCGCGCCCGGTGACGACCTCGGCTGGAGTGCGCCGAGCGACGAGTTGTTCCAATTCTGGTCCGACCGGGTGGGGGCGACCGGCACGGCGCTGTACGGCCGGCGACTGTGGGAGGCGATGAGTTCCCACTGGCCGACCGCCGACCAGCAGCCGGGCGTCACACCGGCGCATGCCGAGTTCGCCCGCCGCTGGCGGGACATGCCGAAGGTGGTGTTCTCCTCGACGACCAGGCCGGTCGACTGGAACACCCGCCTGGTCACCGGCGACGCGGTCACCGAGATCACCCGGCTCAAGGCCGAGGAGGGTCGCGCCATGGACATCGGCGGCGCCACCCTCGCCGCGGCGGCCATGCGGGCCGGGTTGATCGACGAGTACGTGCTCGTCACCCATCCGGCCCTGGTGGGTGGCGGTAAGCCGTTCTTCACGGCCCTGGACAACTGGGTGAACCTGGCCCTGCGGGAGACCCGGACGTTCCCGGGCGGCGTGCTCCTCACCAGGTACGAGACCAGGCGCTGACTGCCCCCTCCACACGGAGCCCCGGCGTCACTCCTGCGCGTCGAGGTCGCGCAGTGCGAACCGGAGGTGCTCCCACTCCTCGTCGAGGATCACGTGGAGGCAGTGCAGGACCGGTGCCTCGTGTTCGGGTGACCAGGGTGTCGGCCGGGGCTCGGCGAGCAACTCCGGCGTGACGGCGGTGAGGAAGTCCCGGACCATGGCCTGCCGCCCGGCACGCAGTTCGAGCACCTCGTCGAGACTCGGCCGCGTTGTGGTGAAGACGGACATGTCGAACCCGTCCGTCTCGTACTCGGCGTGCGGCTGTCCGAGCGGATGGAAGGGCTGCGGCAGTCGCAGGATCGCCCTGCCGAGCCACGCGTCGGTGGCGAACGCGAGATGGCGCAGGGTCTGCGCGAACGACCACTCGCCGTCGACCGAGACGTCGGCGGCTCCGTCGGGCATGGACCGGACCCGGTCGACCGCGGCCGCCCAGGCCCGTTCGAGCGCCGCCCACGCCGCGCGCAGGCCATCGGGATCCTCGGCATGCCTCAGCTCGCGCCCGGGGAACCGCCGGTTGAGTTCGGCCTCGACGAGCGGCACGACGTCGACACCGTTGACCAGCAGCGCGCCGTCGGTGAGCCACGGCGCATCGACGTCGAGCCCGCGCACGTCGACGCCGCGCATCACCGCCCCGGCCAGCGTCGACCTGGTGAAGCGCGCGCCTTGCAGGTCCCTGTCCACGAACGTCGTGAGGTCGCTCTGGGCCACGGCGCACCCCTCTCGTCGGCGATCGCGGCAATGCTAGCGAGCGGGTCCGACAACGACTGCCGATGCGACCGGGCGAAGTTGTCGGCCGCCGGAACATAAGTGTGGCGGCCGCCAGCCCGCATCGCGCGGACCGGCGACCGCCACCCGTGCCTGTCGTCAGGCGTTCGCCCGGCGGATGGCCGCCATCCCCCCGAGCGCGGCCACCGCGGCGATCAGGGCGGGCCACCCCACCAGCAGGCTGATCTGGTGCTGGCTGCTCAGCCACTGCCAGATGTCACCGAACCATCCCTGCCAGGTGATCAACGCGACGAGCAGACCGGTCACCAGGATCAGGGCCGCGCCGGCCCCGAGTAGGCCGTTCATGCCGAACCGGACGTACCAGACGGCGACGAAGATGGAGAGGAAGTTCAGGAACAGGAACGGCACCGCGTAGACGGCGATCTGCAGCAGCCCGTTGTCGACGTCGATGTACGGGATCCGGAAGAACCGCAGCTCGATCCCGAAGCCGCCGGTGGCGCCCTCGATCAGGTTGAGCAGGTAGAGCAGGACGCCGTAGGCGACCGCCTGCACCACGTTGACGAGCACCGTGGCGAGGTAGAAGGTGCGCCGGGTGACGCCCATGCCGAGCGCGAACGGGAACACCTGGCTGATCGAGGCGGCGGCGACGATCGAGCAGACGATGTAGAGGCTGGCCAGACCACCTGTGGTGTTCTTGCCCGGCGCGGCCTCGTCGATCGAGGCGAAGATCAGCAGGTTGACGCCGAGCGAGAGGGCCATGATGCCCCACGGCCAGGCGAGCTGGCCGACCCAGGCGATGGTGTGCATCCGGGCGACGTCGAGGATACGAGTCATCGCGCGTTCGTCCTTTCCGTCGTCAGGCGCACCACGGCCTGCTGGAGTGACACCGGTGCCAGGTCGATGCCGAGCTTCTTGGCGCGCGTCCGTTCGGCGTCGTCGAAGGACCCGCGCAGCGACGCGCGGACCGCGCCGCCGAGTTGCTCGCGGTGCAGCACCCGGTACCCGGCGGCGAACTCGTCCACCGCGGCGGCCGGGCCGGACGCCTCCATCACCTCGCCGCGCAGCTCGTCGCTGGGTGCGTCGAGCAGCAGCTTGCCGCGGTCGAGCAGGAGTACGTGCTCGATCAGGTCGGCCACCTCGTCGATGAGGTGTGTGGAGAGCACGACGGTGCGCGGGTTCTCGGCGTAGTCGGCGAGCAGCCGGTCGTAGAAGAGCTGCCGGGCGACCGCGTCGAGACCGAGGTACGGCTCGTCGAAGAAGGTCAGCGGCGCGCGTGCGGCCAGGCCGATCGTCACGCCCAGCGCGGACAGCATGCCGCGGGACAGCTTGCGCACGTTGCGCTTGCGCGGCAGGTCGAAGTCGTCCAGGAGGGACTGCGCGAAGTCCTCGTCCCAGTTCGGGAACAGGCGCCTCGCCAGGCTCATGACGTGCCGGACCTGATAGGCCGTCGGGTACGTCTGGCTCTCCTTGATGAAGACCACCCGCGACAGTGCCCGCTCGTTCTCGTACGGCCGCTCGCCGAAGAGCGTGAGGTCCCCGCTGATGCCGCCGTTCTGGCCGGTGATCAGCTGCATCAGCGTCGTCTTGCCGGCGCCGTTGCGGCCGAGGAGGCCGTAGATCTTGTTACCTGTCAAGGTGAAGGTGACGTCGTCGAGAGCGGTCACCTCACCGAACCGTTTCGTGAGGCCGGCTGCCGCCACGACGCTCATCGCTGTTCCTCCCCTGTCTCGATGAGCTTCTTCAGCTCCTCGGTGCCGATGCCCAACTTGCGTGCCTCCTCGATGAGGGGCCGCACGTACTGGTCGGAGAACTCGCGCCGGCGGCGTTCCCGGAGTGTTTCGACGGCCCCCGTTGCCACGAACATTCCGATCCCCCTGCGCTTGTAGAGAATCCCGTCATCGACCAGGCGGTTGATCCCCTTGGCTGCGGTCGCCGGGTTGATCCGGTGAAACGCCGCCAGCTCGTTCGTCGACGGCACCTGGGTCTCCTCCGCGAACGTCCCGTCGATGATCGAGTTCTCGATCAGCTCTGCGATCTGGACGAAGATCGGCCGGCCGTCATCCATCTCGGTTCTTTGGTTCATTACTCATGTAACTAACCATCGCACCGCTGGGCGTGGACGTCAAGTCCTCTCGGGGCACACGCGTACGCCCGCGGCTCGCTAGGGTTCGCGCCGTGACACTGAGGATCGACGAGAGCACGCGCCAGGTACGGGAGTTCGTCTGCGGCTGTTGCGACACTGCCGCGGAGCGGACCTGGGCGGACATCCGCGCCGATGACGCGACGGCGGCCGTCTACTTCGCGAGCTGCTACCACCACGACGGCGTGCACGAGGTCTGGATCGACGCGATCCTGGGCAGCTGGGGCCGCGACGACTTCGACGACCACGTCACCTTCGGCTGCCGGGTCGGACCGGTGGCCGGCTCGCCGGAACCGGCCGCGACGCTCGTCAACGGTGGTGAGGTCGCGGGGGACAGCCCGATCTTCGGCCGCAAGCTCGGCCGCGAGGAGGGCCTGGCCCATCCCCGGCTCCCCGAGTTCTGGCAGATGGTCGACCTGGTCCTCGAGGGGGACGCCCTGGTGCGCCGTCACCTGATCGGCGCCTGACCGACCCGGTGATCAAGGGGTCAGATCTCGGGGCTGCGGCGTTCGATCAGGGTCACGTCGCGCCAGGTGCCGTGGTGGCGGCCCACCCGCTCGCGGGTGCCGACGACGCGGAAGCCGCACGTCGCGTGCAGCGCGAGACTCGCGGTGTTCTCCGGGAACACACCGGACTGGATGGTCCAGATCCCGGCCGCCTCGGTCGAGGCGATCAGCGCCTCCAGCAGGGCCCGCCCGACCCCGCGCCCCCGCCCCCGCGGGTGCACGTAGACGGAGTGCTCCACCACGCCGGCGTAGACGCAGCGGTCGGAGACGGCCGAGCAGGCCACCCAGCCGAGCACGTCGCCGGCCTCGTCGAGCGCCACCCAGCGGTGGCCGGGCAGCCGGGTGGCGGTGAAGCGCGCCCAGTCCGGCGGCGCGGTCTCGAACGTGGCGTTCCCCTCGTCGATGCCGAGGCGGTAGATGTCCAGCACGGCCTCGGCGTGCGAGTCGTCCATGGCGGCGACGGTGACTGTCATCGGCTCTCCTGTCCGGACCCGGCGGTCGTCAGCGTAGTCGCGCGACCGAGGGGCCGGGACGGGACGCCCGGCCCCTCGGTGTGAGCGCTACCGCCGCCGGTAGACGGAGATGTGCGCGCGGCTGTCCGCGTCGAACGGCGTCCGGTCCCAGTCGGCGTACCGCTCGGCGAGCCGCAGCCCGGCCCGCTCCGCCAGTTCGTCGATCTGCTCCGGCCAGGCGTACCGCATGGCGAACGGCTTGAGGTGCACGCCGGCGGCGTCGAACGTGACGGTCTGGCGCACGAACGTCTGCGCCGCCCGGTCGTACCGGTGCATGCGGATGGTGGCCGAGTCCTCGGTCACCTCCCGCACCTGGACCTGCTCGTCCCGGTCGAAGTCCGCCGGGTCGGGCACGAAGGTCTCGATGACGAACGCCCCGCCGGGCGCGAGCACCCGGGCGACGTTGCGGAAGCACGCCGCCTGGCGCTCCTCGGAGACCAGGTTGAACAGCGTGTTGAACACCAGGAAGACCAGACGGTACGGCCCGGCGACCGGGACGTCCGCCATGTCGCCGACGGTGACCGGCATGTCGGCGCCGCCCGGCTTGGCGCGCAGGTGCGCGACCATCTCCGGGGACGCCTCGACGCCCTCCACGGCCAGGCCGCGGGCGGCCAGCGGCAGGGCCACCCGGCCGGTGCCGACCGCCAGTTCGAGCACCGGGCCGCCCTCGGCAAGCGGCGCGAGGAAGTCGACAGCCGGGGCCGGGTCGGGATTGCCGGGGCCGTCGTAGGTGGCGGCCCAGAGCCGGCCGAACAGGCCGAGATCGTCGAAGACGGACATCACGCGCCCTCCCGCCGGGCGGAAGGTACGCGACGCGGCGCGAGGTCAGTGACCTGCGCCGAAATGGGGTACGACAAGACGAAGCCTCGTTTCGGATGAGGTGACGACGGGTCGGCTGGGCTTCGCAGCGTTCGGCATGGCGGTGCTCCCTCCGGTCGGCTTCGAGGGGTTCAGCAGACCAGCGGCCGTGCTCGGGGACAACCGGATTACGCCCGCAGCGCGTCGTCCACGCCGGTCTCCCGGCGGCCGAGGTGCACCGGGTCCCGCCCGGTGAGCACGTCCACGGCGGCCTTCATGCACGCCCCGTACTCCCGGGTGGAGCTGATCCGCCACTGGTCGGCGTACCGGCGGGCGGTGTCGTCGCCGACGCCGACGGCCTCGATGCCGGCGTCGCGGCACAGCGCCACCGCGCGCGGCAGGTGGAACGACTGGGTGACCACTGTGGCTCGCCGGACCCCGAAGACGCGGTGCGCGCGGACGCACGAGTCGTACGTGTCGAAGCCGGCGTGGTCCAGCACCGTCTTCTCCGCCGGGACGCCCCGCTCGACGAGCCAGCGCCGCATCGCGTCCGGCTCGTCGTAGTCCCAGTCCATGTGGTCGCCGGAGAGCAGGAGCACCTTGACCTTGCCGCTCGCGTACAACTGGCGGGCGATCTCCAGCCGGCCGGCGAGGAACGGCGCCGGCGTGCCGTCCGGCTCCACCTTGGTGCCCAGCACCAGGGCCACCGGCGTCTCGGGCACGTCCGCGGCGGCGAACACGCGGCCCTCGGCGGCGTCGCGGACCCAGGTCACGCTGGCGAGCGTGGCGGCGCCCAGCAGCACCACGGCGGCCGTGGCGAGCACCAGGAGGCGGCGGAGCAGGCGTACGGCCCGCCGATGGTCACCCCGCCAGGCCCGCCACCGCGCCGTCAGCCCTCGCATGGCGGCGATTGTGCCAGGCGGGTCAGGAGATGTGGTGCAGGATCACGTTGTGCACGTGGTGGCTCTTCTGCGCGCCCCGGAACTCGACCTCGTAGGTGTGCGTGCCGACGTGCACAGCGATCGAACCGGTGGAGAAGAACGAGCCACCCCAGGACTTGTTGCTCACCACGCTCACGCTGGTGATCTTCGAGTACGGGATGCTGGTGATCGCGTACCGCTTGCCGACGAAGGAGCGGTCCTGGATGATCACGCGCCGGTCGGTCAGGCCGATGAAGCCGGTGCCGGTGCCCACCGCGTCGTAGACGGCGATGATCTGCTCACCGGGCAGCAACCCGCTCTCGATCTGCTGGAACTGTTCCTTGCGGTCGTACGTGGGGCCAGACATGCAACCGAGGGTAGGCGGGGCGTGCCAGCTCTCACGCGCCCGCACAGTTGCGGCCCCGTCCACCGGGACGGGGCCGCAAGCGTGTACAGGGGTCAGTGGTCGACGCGCGGGTCGTGGTCGCGGCTGCGGCTGCCGGCCTTGGCCAGGCCCCGGCTGACCAGGTAACCGATGGTCAGCAGGGTGATGTACCACCACGCCTTGTCGGCGGCGAAGTAGTCGGCGCCGTTGTCCGCCGCGCCGTCGCCGACGGCGTTCGAGGCGATCAGGACACCGATCACGGCGAGCACGTAGACCGCCAGCTCGGTGGTCTTCCACGCCGGCTTGGTCTCCTCGCCGTGCCGGCGCGTGTGCCGTACGTCGCGGTCGACGTGGCCGGTGTGCCCGTGGTCGGTGGATCGGTCGGTGGCCGCGGTGGGCGTCGCCATGGTCAGCTCCTAAGAGGTCCTAACTTAATGATGTTGGGCGTAACCGGCCGGATGTGAGGGTCGTTTCGTCTGGACGTGAGGAGGGGTGAGCAGCCGCCGTGGATCGTCTCGGATGAGTTGTGGGCCGAGATCGCACCGCTGCTGCCACCCCGCCCACCACGCCGCCGCCGGTACCCGGGGCGCAAGCCGCTGGATGACCGCAAGGTGCTGTGCGGGATCTTGTTCGTGCTCTACACCGCGATCCCGTGGGAGTACCTGCCCCAGGAGTTGGGGTTCGGCTCCGGGATGACCTGCTGGCGCAGGTTGCGGGACTGGAACCAGGCGGGGGTGTGGCAACGGCTGCACGAGGTGCTGCTGGCCCGGCTGCGGGGCGCGGGCCAGTTGGACATGTCGAGGGCGGTGATCGACGGCTCCCACATCCGGGCGCTCAAGGGCGGCCCAAAACTGGTCCGAGCCCGGTCGACCGCCGCAAGCCTGGCTCGAAACACCACGTCATCACCGACGCCGGCGGCATCCCTCTCGCGGTCACGCTGACCGGCGGCAACCGCCACGACTCCACCCAGACCACCGCCCTGCTCGACGCCATCCCCCCGATCGGCGGACGCCCCGGCCCGCCACGGCGGCGCCCCGACCGGCTGTATGCCGATCGGGGCTACGACTACGACAGCCACCGCCAACAGATCCGGGCCCGCGGCGTCACCCCCGTCATCGCCCGACGCGGCACACCCCACGGCTCTGGCCTCGGCACCCGACGCTGGGTCGTCGAACGCACCATCGCCTGGCTGCACTGGTTCCGCCGCCTGCGCATCCGCTGGGAAATCCGCGACGACATCCACCAAGCCTTCCTCAGCCTCGCCTGCGCCCTCATCTGCTGGCGCCAACTCCAACGCACCCAAAGTTAGGAGTTCTAA
>NZ_FMCQ01000008.1 GCF_900091605.1 Micromonospora tulbaghiae | reverse complement strand
GATGAGGTATCCCACCCACATTTGTGGGGTAAGGCCCCCAGCTAGACGACTGGGTTGATAGGCCGGAAATGTAAGCCCGGTAACGGGTTCAGTTGACCGGTACTAATAGGCCGAGGACTTGACTACTAAGCTGCTACGCGTCCACTGTGCAACTCTGAACAAACCACCACCCATGTTGTTGGGTTGGTTGACATGTTCATAGAGTTACGGCGGTCATGGCGGAGGGGAAACGCCCGGTAACATTCCGAACCCGGAAGCTAAGCCCTCCAGCGCCGATGGTACTGCACTCGGGAGGGTGTGGGAGAGTAGGACACCGCCGGACAATCTTCCAATTCAGGGCCACCCCACACGGGGTGGCCCTGAATCGTATTCTCCCCCGGAAAACACCACGACGGGCCCTCTCGATCTCGTACCGTCGAGCGGGAACCGTCGACGCACGCACACGCCCGCCGGCTCGGTGGCGCGAAACGTGACGTGCCGTACGCCGGGACCGTGATCGGGTCCGACCGCACGGGGTACAGGAGTGGGCATGGAGATCGGAATCATCGGGTCGGGGCACATCGGGGGCACCCTCACCCGTCGTCTGCGTTCACTCGGTCACGGCGTCGCGGTGGCCAACTCCCGCGGGCCACAGAGCCTGACCGACCTCGCCGCCGAGAGCGGCGCCCGGGCCGTGTCGGTGGAGGAGGCCGTCCAGGGCGCCGAGCTGGTGGTCATCGCGATCCCGCTGAGGGCGGTGCCGCAGCTGCCGGCGGCGCTCTTCGACGGCAAGCTGGTGGTCGACGCCAACAACTACTACTCCCAGCGCGACGGCGACATCCCCGAGCTGCTGGACCGCAGCCTCAGCTCCAGCCGCTGGACCGCTGATCACCTCAAGGGCGCGCGGGTGGTGAAGGTCTTCAACAACATCCAGGCCGCGCACCTGATGGACCAGGGCAAGCCGGCCGGTACGGCGGGCCGGATCGCGCTGCCGGTGGCCGCCGACGACGCGGACGCCAAGCGGATCGTGATGGGGCTGGTGGACGAGCTGGGCTTCGACCCGGTCGACGCGGGCACCCTGGACGAGAGCTGGCGGCAGCAGCCGGACACGCCCGTCTACGGCACCGACCGGGACGCCGACGGCGTACGCGAGGGGCTGGCCGCGGCGCGGCCCTGAGAAGCATGGAAAAGCCCTGCCGGATGCGTCCGGCGGGGTTTTTCCGCGTTCGGTGGATCAGTCGTCGCCCGGCTTCGGGGCGCAGATGAAGCGCGGCTCGGCGTCGTAGCGCCAGCTGAACTTCTCCCGCTTGAACACCTTGCCGTCCTTCTTGATGACCCGGTACGCGTCCTGGGCGAACCCGACTGCGCCGGCGGCGGCGATGCAGCTCGGTCCCGGCGTCAGGTAGACCGTCTTCGGCTGGGTGATGTTGCGGCGCGGGCCGTACTCGGTCTTCACGCTGTCGTAGATCTTGGTGCTCCAGATCGAGACGGTGATCGAGCTGGACGTGTACGACGTGTCGATCAGTACGCCGTAGGGCGTGTTGTTGCGGAACTTGAAGTCGAGCTGCGGCCAGTAGATGGTCGACTCGATCACCGCCGGGTAGCGGCTGAAGTAGAACGAGTGCGGCTTGTGCTCGACGTCCTCCAGACCGGCGTAGTAGCTGGCGTTGAACAGCGTGGTGGTGAACTGGGAGACGCCGCCGCCGACGCCCGGCACCAGCTTGCCGCCGACGATCGTCGGGGCGTCCTTGTATCCCTGGTCGTAGCCGCGTTCGCCGGTGTGCCCGTTGAGCGAGAACGTCTCGCCCGGCTTCACCAGCGCGCCGTCCACGTCCTTCGCCGCGCGGACGATGTTCTGGCTCCGCGGCGACGAGAGGCCACCGGTGAAGTGGGTGGTGAAGGTCGACACCCGCTCCTTGATACCGAGCTTCGCCAGCTCCGCCTCGGTCAGCTCGGGGGCGGCCGGCTTCAGCTCGGCGGTCACCGTACGGCCCTCGGTCTTCGGCAGCACCGCGAGCAGGGCCGGGCCGAGCGCGGCGGCGTCGACCTGGCGCCCGGCCTTGCTGGGCAGCACCTTCGGCTTGCCGCCGCTGATGGTCAGCCCGGCGTCCTGTGGCTCCACCTCGAGCTTCGTCAGCCGGTCCCCGAGCGCGGTACGCAGCCGCTTGACGTCGACCTTCGGGGTGAGCGTGCCGGCGTCGTCGGCGGAGAAGCGCAGCGACCGGGCGATGGCGGCGGGCGGGACGGTGACCGAGCCTCCGTCGGTGGTGAGCGTGACCGGTGCGGCCACCGCGGGCCGGGCCAGTTCGGCGATGATCCGGTCCACCTCCTCGCGGGTGGTGGCCGGCCACTTCTCGACGAGCGGCACGGTGACCGGCTCGGCGGCCAGCCAGCCGGCCTTGACCACGGCGGCGGCGCCGTCGGTGTCGATCGTCAGCGCCGGCTTCGGGTAGACGGGCTTCGGTGTGGTCCCGGTCCAGATGATCGCCGGCATGGTCATCTCACGCCCCTGCGCGCCCATCACCTTGCGCAGGGCCGCCCCCAGCTTGGCCTGGTCGACGGTGACCACCGGCTCGACCGACCGGGAGCCGACGAGTCGGCTCACCGCGTGCGCGTCCGCCTCGGCGGCCGCCGCCACGGTCGCCTCCACGTCGATGGCGAGCCCCACGTCGGACGGCTTCAGCTCGGCCTTGTTCCCACCGACTGTGACCGCGAGCGGGGTGTTCAACGTGTCGGCCCGGCGTTCCAGCTCGGCGCGGAGCGCCTGGGCCGCTTCGGCCTTGCTCCGCCCGCCCAGCTCGGTGCCGAGCACCGTGGTGCCCCGGGGCACGTCACCGGCGTACGCGTAGGCACCCAGGCCGACGCCGCCGGCGAGCACGGCCGCGACGATCCCGCCGGCCAGCAGCAGCCGGGCCCGTCGCGAGCGTGCCGGCTTGCCGCCGCCCCCCGGTGGTGTGGCGACCGGCTCCATCTCGACGCCGGGCCAGCTCACCGCCGCCACCTTGATGGTGGGCCGGTCGTCGGCAGCCGGCATCTTCTCGCCGTACATCGTCACTGCAACCTCGATCGGAAGTACACGCGGGGACCGCTTCCCCCGCGGGAGACACCTACGGTAACCAACGCTCGGGCCCGCCGGGAGTGTCCGGTCCGGCGGTCGTGTCGGTTGACCGCCGGTGTCGCACCGATCACCCGTTTCGGGGCCGTGCCGGGGCGTGGATCGTGGCACGGTGAGCTGGTGCGGACACAGGATCGGGTGCCGGCGTACGGCGGCGGATGGCTGGACCGGGCGGGGGCGCGACGCGTCGACGCGGACTGGCTGGCCGAGCGGCTGACCGATCCGGCGAGCGTGGTGCTGCCGTTGTGGCGGGACCGCTGCCTCGTCGACGGGGACGGCCCGGTCCGGCTCACCGGGGAGCGTGCGTCGGCGGTCCGGGCCGCCGCGGGCGAGACCGTCTTCCTCGGGGTCGACGGCGATGCCGCGGTGTTCGCCGTGGATCTCTCCGCGCTGGGCGAGCGGGCCGCCGTGGCGGCGGCCTCCGCGACGGGGACTGTCGACCTGCGGGCGCTGGCCGGTCGGCTCGACCCGGCCGGGGCGGCCGTCCAGGCGTACGCCCGGGGGTTGCTGTTGTGGCACCGGCAGCAGCGATACTGCGGCGCGTGCGGCGCGGCGGCCGTGGCCGGGGGTGGCGGGCACGTCCGGACCTGCGCCGGCGCGGAGTGCGGGCGGCTGCTGTTCCCCCGGATCGAGCCGGCCGTCATCGTGCTCGTCGAGGCGCCCGGCCCGCCGGGGCGCTGCCTGCTGGCCCGGCACGCGGGTGCGGCCGAGGGGGCCTGGTCGACGCTCGCCGGCTTCGTCGAGGTCGGTGAGAGCCTGGAGGACGCGGTCCGTCGGGAGCTGGCGGAGGAGGCGGGTGTCACCGTCACCGACGTGACCTACCAGGGGTCGCAGGCGTGGCCGTTCCCCGCCGGCCTGATGGTGGGTTTCCGGGCCGTCGCCGCTTCCGAGCAGATTCGCGTCGACGGCGTGGAGCTGCTGGAGGCGCGCTGGTTCACCCGGGCGGAGCTGCGGGAGCGGATCGCGTCCGGTCGGCCGCTGGGCCGGGTGGACTCGATCGACCACCTGTTGCTGGAGGACTGGCTGGGCGCCGACTCGCCGGCACGGCCATCAGCAGTGTCGTGACCACGGCCGTCGCGAGGGCCGCGACGACCAGACCGCCGACGGTACGCGGGCGCACGATCGCGGCGACCGTCACCAGCGCGCAGGTGCCCAGCCACAACGGTGCCGCCGCCCACCTGACGCCCCCGGCGAGACGGTCGTTGAGCAGCACGAACGTCACCGCGTAGAGCGCGCCGACGGCGGCGAACAGCGGCGCGTACCGGCCCAGCGCCGTGTAGCCGGGTCCGCCGACGAGCCGGAAGGCCAGCCCGCCCGCGACCGCCGACGCGCCGACCAGGACCAGACCGCAGGCACCCGTCACCGCGAGCGCGACGGTGCGGCTGCGGCGGTCCCCGCGGGCCAGGCGCGGCAGGGCCAGGACGGCGGCGACCTGCGGCGCCCAGAGCGCGCCCTTGGTCAGGACCGTCCCCACCGAGTACGCCCCGGAGCCCGACGGCGGCAGCAGTTGCCGGGCCAGCAGCAGGTCGGCGTAGGAGACGACGAGCATCGCCAGCGTCGCGCCGCATCCGGCGGTCACCTGGGCGACGGTCAGGCGCGGTGCGGCGGACGGTCGCCGGGGCGTACCGGTGAGCCAGGCCAGCGCCGGGGGCGCGAGCGCGGCGGTGAGCGCCCCGATCGCGAGCGCGCCGGTCAGGCCCGCGCCGAGCAGCAGCCCCACGATCACCCCGCCGTAGCGGGCGGCGGCCAGCAGCGCCATCGCGGTGGCGAGCCGCAGGAAGCGCTGGCCGCCCTGCAACTCGCCGAGCGAGCGGGACGAGAGCACCACCGAGGCCGTGGTGACCGCCAGCAGCGCGGGTACCACTGCGGGCAGGTCCAACGCGGCGACCAGCACCGGCGTCGCCACCAGCAGCGCCCCCGCGCACACGGCGGCGGTCAGCACGGTGAGCCGCCGGGTGTCCGACGGGCCGTGCCGGGCGTGGTGCACGGCGACTGCCAGTTGCAGGCCGAGCCCCGGCACACCGGCGATGGCCACCAGTCCGAGGGCGGTGGCGAGCGCGCCGAGGTCGTCCGCGTCCAGCTTCCGCGCGGCGAGCACCGGCACCAGGTAGGCAAGGCCGTTGACCAGGACACCGGCCAGCGTGACGGCGACACCCGCCGCCCCCAGCCCGGTTCTCCGGGCGTCCGCGGCCTCCGGCCGGCCCTCGCTCACGTGATCTCCGAGACGCGGGACACCGGGTCGCCGCCCGGCTCGGCCCGACCGTCCGGGTCCGGCTCGGCCCGACCGTCCGGGTCCGGCTCGGCCCGACCGTCCGGGTCGGCACCTCGGTCCGCGTCCGGGTCGGCACCTCGGTCCGCGTCCGGGTCGGCACCTCGGTCCGCGTCCGGGTCGGCGTCGAGGTCCGGTCCTCGATCAGGACCCGCGCCCGGGTCGGTGTGGTCGGCGGGAGCGGCGACGGCCGCGGCGGCGAGGGCGGGGACGGGCGTCGGCGCCCGGGGGGCCGGCACGGCCGGGCCCGCCGCCGAGGCCGGGCGGATCCGGCGTACGGGCCGTCGGCGGGCGGTCGTGGAGAGCCAGAGCGCGCCCAGGGCGGCGACCGTGAGGAGCTGCGGCAGCGCGTCGGTGTGCTGGTCGGCCGATTCCAGGTAGACCCATCCGGCGAGCACCACGAGCGCGCCGGGAAGCCACGTCTCGGCGGCCCGGGCGATCCTCCTGACCCGCCGGGGGTCACCGATCCAGGGCAGGCGGCGCGGCCCGGGTACGGCGAGCATGAAGCCCGCCGCGACCAGCAGGGCGCCGAGCAGACCGCTGTGGAGGACGAGCGCGGCCGCGCCGACTGCGAGCAGCGGCAGCGAGCGGGTGAGCCGTCGACGGGCCGCCGGCACGACGGCGACCGCCCGGTCCCCGGCCGGCCGGCGATCAGGCAGCACCGCGAGCAGGACCACCGCCGCCAGCAGAACCCCGCCGAGCAGCAGACCCATCCGGTACGGGGTGTCCGGCGTGAAGCGCAGCACCACGTCCCCGGAGACACCGGCGGGAAGGATCCAGCCCTGCTGCCAGCCGTCCACCACGAGCGGGGTGAGCGTCTTCCCGCCGATGGTCGCCTGCCAGCCGGTGTTGGTGTTCTCCCGTACCGCGAGCACCCGGTCGACGGGGTGCTCGGAAACCCGTACCCGCCGCTCGGTGGCCGACCAGGAACCCACCTCGATGTCGCTGGCGGTGGCCGCCGCGGCGGGCGTGGCGGTGCGTGGCGCCAGCGCGACCCGGGTGGCGGTGGCGAGCGTGCTCGCCGTGGTGACGACGCGGTGCTCGCCGCT
Source organism: Micromonospora tulbaghiae (assembly GCF_900091605.1). GTDB lineage: Bacteria > Actinomycetota > Actinomycetes > Mycobacteriales > Micromonosporaceae > Micromonospora > Micromonospora tulbaghiae. The sequence goes on along the minus strand of NZ_FMCQ01000008.1, from coordinate 357,960 downwards.
GCCCAGGTCGAGCTGCCGGGGCGTGTTCCGGCCGCAGGCGGTGACCGGCATCTCGCGCAGTTCCAGCAGGTCGCGCACCGTGCCGGTGAGCGTGGTGGTGATCCGGGACGACCCCACCTGGAGCGTCGGGCCCGAACCGCAGGCCAGCTTCAGCGGGGTCTCCGGACGGGGTGCGACGGTGGTACCGAGGGGCAGCACCGTCACCTCGCCGACCGCGACGGGCAACGCCTCGGGCAGCCGCAGGCCGTACGGGTCGGTGCTGGTGGCGGACGGCTTGTCGAGGAACTGGATGGTGATCTCGTCGGTCCGCATCGGCGGGTCGAGCGTGAGCACGCCGTCGTTGGTGAGCAGGTTGCTGCGGAACCCGTCGTCGCCGACCACCCGTACGCTGCCGAGCCGGGTGGCGGCGGTCCCCTCCTCGACGGTGAAGCGGATCCGGCTGATGACCTGCGGTTCGAGCCAGGTGAGGCGCAGGATCGGCGCCTCGTCGTTCAGCGCCGGTGACCAGCTCGTGGCCGGGTCGCCGTCGAGGACCGCGCCGGGCCGGCCGGCCGGGTCGGGCACTGCCGTCGAGGACGCGGTGACCTGCGGCGCGAGGCGCAACGGCTGGGCGTCGGCGACCAGCTTGTCCAGGGCGGCGTTCAGCTCCGGGCCGGGCGTCGGTCGTGCCCACAGCTTCGCGTCGTACGTCCCGGCCATCGGCAGCGTGAAGGTGCGGTCGATGGTGGAGGCGTCCTCCGAGCCGCGGATCGCGTCGGTGGAGCAGCGCGGGCGGCCGTCGACGGTGAAGCAGGCGGGCGTGGACGGCGCGGCCGACACGACGACACCGGCCGGCTGGTCGGTGGCGGGGGCGGCGGGCAACTGGAGCGTCCGGCCGGTCTCGACTCCGGGAATCTTGATCTCGGTGATGCCGACCGACTTGTCGCCGAACGGGCGCAGGTCGAACGCGGCGTCGACGGAGACCTCGACCTTGCGGGTGGCGTGGACGCCGGGCAGCTCGAAGACCATGTGGTCACCGAACTGCTCGACGGTGCGGCTCTCGTACCCGGCGGTCACGGTGACCGTGGTGGGCAGGGCGTCGGCCTTCAGGTCGAACCACACCTCCACCCGGGTGACCCGGGTCGGGTTCGCCAGGTTCACCTCGATCCACTGCCTGTCGCTGCGCGAGTGCGGCGCCGAGCGCCAGGACGTGGCGGTGTTCCCGTCCATCGCCGCGTACGGCTGGTATTCCGGCCGGGCGCCGCCGGTCGCGTCGATCTGGGAGCGGGCGGTCGAGGCGCGGATCCCGCTGATGCCCTCGAAGCGGGCGACCGTCGACCACTCCGGTCCCCAGTCGGGCAGATAGTCGTGCGCGGGCGCGGACACCGCGAAGGTGTCGCCGGCGGTGAGCGTCTGGGAGGAGTTGTCGCGCAGCCGGCCGAACGAGACGTCGCGCCGCCGCAGCCCGTCGGTCATCACGACCGGCCCGGTGGTCCCGCCGGCCTTCGCGTCGCCGGCCAGGACCGTGGGCGCGGCGCTCAGCTGGCCCGAGGCGGCCAGGTCGAGCAGCGACTCGGGACCGCCGACGACAGTGGTCACGTCGTCGCGGTCGTACGCGACCACCGGCTGGACGGCCCGGTCCACCCGGTACACCTCGAGTGCCCGGCCGGGCACGTCCAGGCCCTGGTCGCGGAACTCGTCCGGGGAGTCGGAGCCGCCGCGTACCGGGCCGAAGGCCACGACGCGGGTCAGCCCGGGTGAGCGTTCCAGCGCCTGCCGGACGACCGCCGGGCGGGCCGTGTCCGAGCGGCCGTGGTCGAGGTCGGCGCGGAACAGGACGTGGCTGATCCCGGAGCGGGCGAGCAGATCGGCCAGGCCGTTCGACCCGGCGCCGGTGGCGAGCGTCGACTCGATCGCGTCCAGCAGCCGGATCGTGGCGGGCGGGGTGAACGGGATGGCGTTGCGGACCGCCCACCGGCTGTCGAGCAGCGGCTGGGCGATCTCGTCGGTGGTGCTGCCCCAGTCGTACGTGGGGAAGCGCGCGGCGGGGACCACGAGCACGCGCCCGCGTCCGGTGTTGGCGTCCAGCCAGTCGGTGGCCTGGTGCCAGTAGCCGGGCACGTCCTTGACCGCGCCCGGGGTGGCGAGGCCACCGGCGAGCGCCGGTGAGGCGACGCCCGCAACCGCGACCATGGCCGTGCCGGCGGTGAGCCAGGCCCGGGCCGTGGCACGACCGCGGCGCTGCTCGGGCGCGGTCCGGGCGGCGCGTACGGCGAGGCTGACCAGGTGCGCCAGGCCGAGTGCCAGCGGCAGGCGGAGCAGCACGTCGAACTTGTGCACGTTGCGCAGCGGAGCGCCGATGCCGTCGAGGAACTGCTGCTGCGGCCCGGCGAGGATGTTCGGCAGGTCGCCGGTGTGCCCGAGCCCGACGAGCGCGACGCCGAGCAGCAGGCCGGTGATGAGGAACCGGCGGTGCGGCATCCCGCGCCGGGACAGCCCGAGCACCCCGAGCACGGCCACCGCCAGGGTGGCCACGACGAGCAGCGTGTCGTTGGCCAGCCGCGCGCCGGCCGGGATGTTCGCGCCGAACGGGGAGGCCAGGTACGCGACCCAGTAGGAGGCGCCGCGCAACGTCGTCACCGCGTCGGTGACGCTCGTGGTGTTGCGGGCGGTCTCGATGTAGTCCAGGAAGGGCGGGCTGTACCGGCCGAGGACCAGCAGCGGGATGAGCCACCACGCGGTGGCCAGGGCGACCGCGCCGCACCAGGCGGCGAGGGCGGTGACACGGCGGCGCAGCGGCCGGAGCGTGGCGAGCCAGAGCAGGGCGAGCGGCACCACGGCGGCGACGGCGGTGGCGTTGACGCCGCCCGCGCAGGCGACGGCGACCGCCGACCCGGCGACCGCGCGGCGCAGGCGGGAGCCCCGGGCGAGTCCCACGAGCGGGATGAGCACCCACGGCGCGACGGCGCTGGGCCAGGACTCCACCGACGACCAGCCGAGCTGGGTCAGGATGCGCGGGGACAGCGCGAACGCGACACCGGCGATCATCCGGCCGGCGGGGCTGCCGATGCCGAGCCGGCCGGCCAGCCGCACCACACCGAGGTACGCGACGCAGAACAGCAGCGCCCACCACAACCGCTGGACGATCCACGGCGCGATGCCCAGTTCCGTCCCGAGCAGGAAGAACGGGCCCATCGGCCAGAGATATCCGTACGCCTGGTTCTGGAGCTGGCCGAACGTGCCGGTGGGATCCCACAGGTGCAGCGAGCGCAGCAGCCACCCCGCCGGGTTGACGTTCAGGTCGACCTTGGTGTCCGGGACGACCTGTCCGGGTGCCTGCTGGAAGGCGAGGGCGGTGAGCGCGAGACAGATCGTCAGGTGCCGGAACCGTCGGGCAGTCTGCCGGGCACGGCCGGTCTCCCGGGCGGGGGTGTCCGTCCCCGTCGGCGACGTTGTCGTCCCGTCCGCACGCATTTTCGGCTCCTGTCTCGCCGGCCGTACGCGCACCTGCAACATGACGCGTGTCGCGCGACGTTATCCGGACCGGACGCGCGGCGGCGACCTGGGGGCGCTGCGGGGCGTTATCAGGAGAACGGCCGTCCCCACGGCGTGTAAGCGTGTGGCAGGCTGCCGACCATGTCAATGCCACAAGCAGCGGCCGAGACGCATCCGGCAGCCGTCGGCGCGGAGGACGACGGACCCGGACCACTCGGTCGTTGGATAGCCGCCGACCGCGTCCGCGCGGTCGCGATCGCCCTCATCATCGTGTCCGTCGCGTCGCGCGCCGGGCTGGCCGCGCGTGGCTGGTTCTCGCAGGACGAGTTCGTCATCGCCGCGCAGGTGCTCGACACCCGGCTGGACCCGGACTACCTGCTGGGCACGTTCAACAACCACCTCATGCCGGGCGGGCTCGCGGTCGCCTGGTTGATGGTCCGGGCGGCCGGTTTCGCCGGCTGGCCGTGGATCCTGCTGCTGGCGGCCGGGCAGGCGGCGGTGGGGATCGCCCTCTACCGGCTGCTCCGTGACCTGCTGCGGCCCGGCTGGGGGCTGCTCGTCCCGCTGAGCCTGTTCCTGTTCAGCCCGCTGACGCTCGAGGTGTCGTCGCTGTGGCTGGTCGGGCTGCTGGTGCTGCCGCCGCAACTCGCCCTGGTCCTCGCGGTGGCGGCCCAGGTCCGGTACGTGCGCACCGGCCGGAGACGGCATCTCGTCCTGGTCGCGTTCTGGCTGGTGTTCGGCCTGCTCTTCGACACCAAGGCGCTGCTGATCGTGCCGCTGCTGTTCCTGCTGACCGCGTTCCTGTTCACCAAGGGCCGTGCGTGGCGCAGCCTGGTGACCACCGTCGTGCGGTTCTGGCCGGCGTGGCTGATGCTCACCGTGCTGTCCGGGGCGTACCTGGCGTACTACCTGACCCGCCCGGCCCGGGGGCTGGACGAGCCCACCTCGGTCGGGCAGGTCTTCTCCTTCCTGGGCGACCTGATCGGCGACACGGTGGTGCCGGGCCTGCTCGGCGGGCCGTGGCGCTGGACGTACGCCGGTGACGGGCCGCCGCTGTCCGACCCGTACGACATCGCGAAGTGGCTGTCCTGGGCGGTGCTCGCGGCGCTGGTCGTGGTCACCGTGCGGCGGCGGCCGTCCGCCGGGCGGGCCTGGCTGCTGCTCGCCTGCTACCTCGGCCTGGTCGCGGCGCTGTTCGCGGTGACCCGGCTCGGCGGACCGCTGGGGCCGCTGGTCGGCGTCGTCCCCCGGTACGTCGCGGACGTGGTGCTGGTGGCCGCGATCTGCGTCGGGGTGGCGCTGCTCGGGATGAAGGACAGCGACGAGGACGACGTCTCCGCGTGGCCGCTGCCGACTGTGCTGCGGGAGCCGGGCGCCTTCGCCGTGGGTCTTGTCTCGATGGTCGTGCTGCTGGCCACCATCGGGGTGGGCACGCTGTGGAGCACCGCGCGGTTCGGCGACAACTGGAGCATCAAGCACGGGCGGGACTACCTGGCCACGACGCAGGCCGAGCTGGCCGCCGCGCCGCCCGGCACCGTCTTCTTCGACACGACCGTCCCGGGCCGGGTCGTTGCCGGATACTTCTGGCCGGACAACCTCCAGTCCCACTTCTTCCGCCCGGCGGACCGTCGGCCGACGTTCGTGACGATGAGCGAGAAGCCGTCGACGTTCGACGAGAACGGCCGGATCCGTCCGGTCGTAGTCGAGGGACGCAAGGTCGCGCCCGGCACCGTGGAGGGCTGCGGGCACCTGGCCGAGGGCGGCCGGACCGTCCGGATCCCGATGGACGGCTATCTGGTGGAGTGGCCGTACGTCGTGCACTTCGGCTACGTCAGCTCCGGTGACTCGACGGCGGTGTTCAAGCTCGGCGACGCCACCCGGGAACTCACGCTCAAGAGCGGTCTGAACGACGTGTTCTTCATGCTGGAGGGCGCCGGGTCCGCCGTCGAGCTGACCGTGAACACGCCGGGCGTCAGGTTGTGCACCAACCTCGTCACCATCGGCCGGGCGGTGCCGAAGCCGTAATGACCGGACGCCCCGCCGAGGCCGGCGGCCCCGCGGTCCGGCGGTGGCGGGAGACGCTGCCGCTGTACCTCGGGGCGGTCGTCGTCACCGCGTTGATCCTGGCTCCGCTCGCGGCGCCGGGCTACGCGCTGCGGTACGACATGGTGTTCGTCCCCCGGCAGCCGCTGAGCTGGGATCTGGTGGCCCCGGCGCAGAGCCTGCCCCGGGCGGTGCCGATGGACGCGCTGGTCTCGCTGGTGACCCAGCTCGTGCCGGGCTGGGTGGTGCAGCGGGTGGCGCTGGCCGGGGCGGTCCTGTTCGCCGCCGTGGGCGCCGGACGGCTGGTGCCGACGCAGCGGCGTGCGGTGCGGCTGGTCGCCGCGGTGGCGTACGCGTGGACGCCGTACCTGGCCGAGCGGCTGCTGATCGGGCAGTGGGGGCTGCTGCTGGCGTACGCCGCGTTGCCCTGGCTGGTGCGGGCGGCGCTGGACCTGCGGGCGGGCCGTGACGGCGCGCTCGCCCGGGTGGTGCTGCTCGCCGCTCCCGCCGCGATCACCCCGACCGGCGGCCTGATCGCGCTGGCGACGGTGCTGGCGCTGGCGACGGACCGGGCGCGGCTCCGGCTGTCCGCGGTCGCGGTGGGCGGTGTCGCGCTGCTCAACGCCCCGTGGATCGTGGCGGCCCTGGTCACCGGCGCGGGCGGCACGTCCGACCCGGCCGGCGTGGCGGCGTTCGCGGCGCGCGCAGAGAACTGGGCGGGCCCGCTGGTGGCGCTCGCGGGCACCGGCGGCATCTGGAACGTGCAGGCCACTCCGGCCAGCCGGTCCGCCACGCTGGCCCCGCTGGCGACAGTGGTGCTCGTGGTGCTGGCCGTGGTCGGCGCCGGCCTGTTGCGGCGTCGGCTGCCGGCGGGCGCGGCGGTACGGCTGGGCGTGCTGGCCGGCGGCGCGTACCTGCTGGCCGCCCTCGCCGTGCTGCCCGGCGGCAACGCGGCGCTGAGCTGGGCGGTGGCGCACGTGCCCGGGGCGGGGCTGCTCCGCGACGGGCAGAAGTTCCTCGCGCCGTACGCCCTCGTGCTGGTGGTGTGCGCGGCGCTCGGCGCCGAACGGCTGGTTGCCCGGATCGACCGCGAGGTGGGCGGGATCGTGCTGGCCGGGCTGCTGCTCCTGCCGGTGGCCGCGATGCCGGACCTGGCGTTCGGCGGGGCCGGCCGGATCAGTCCGGTGCGCTACCCGGCGGACTGGCGGGCGGTCGCCGAGCGCCTGCCCGACGATCCCGGTGAGATCCTCGCCCTGCCGCTGACCACCTACCGGGCCTATCCGTGGAACCCGGGCCGGGTGGTGCTGGACCCGGCGCCCCGCTATCTGCCGGGAACCGTGCTCACCGACGACACGCTCGTGGTCGACGACGTCGCGGTGGCCGGCGAGAATCCGCGCCTGCGCGAGGTGCGCCGGGTGCTTGCCGAGGGGCGGCCGGTCTCGGCCACCGGCGTGCGCTGGGTGGTGGTGCAGCACGGCACACCGAGCACAGTGGACCCGGCCGTCCTGGCCGGTCTCGACCTCCGGTACGAGGGGGAGTCGCTGAGCCTCTACCGGAACCCGGCCGCCTCGGATTCGCCGCCGCGGGCCGGAGCGAGCCGCTGGCTGGTCGTGCTCGCGTGCGGAACTGCCGTTCTGGCGGTCATGGCTGCCGCCTTTTCGACCCTACGCCGGCGAGCTACTGCGTGGTAACGTCCGCTCGCACGTCTCACCATCGGAGGAATGGCATGCGTAGAGCTTTGACCCTTGTCGTGTCCGGCCTGGTGGCGGCGTTGCTCGGGGTCCTGGCCCTCGGCGGGCTCTCGGCCGCCGCGACCGCCACGGCGGAGGAGGCCGCGACCGAGGCGCGTAACGCCACGGAGGCGGCCAAGCGGGCCGGGAAGCAGGACCCGTACGCCCCCGAGGTCTACGGCAACAGGTAGGACGGGTCGCCCCGCCGCTGGACCGGGCGGGGCGAGTCCGCAGTCTCCAGCAGGGTCGCGAAGCGTTCCCCCGCCACCGGCCAGGTGAAGTTCGCCGCGTGCCGCCGGGCCTGGGCGCCCATCTCCTGACGCATCTCGTCGTCGTGCAGCAGCGCGCGCACCTTCGCCAGGTAGTCGTCGATGTCGTCGGCCAGCAGGCCGGTACGCCCGTCGACCACCGCCTCCGCGACGCCACCCGCCTCCCGGAACGCCACTGTCGGTGTACCCGCAGCGCCGGCCTCCACGATCGTCAGCCCCCAGCCCTCCTTGAGCGACGGCGTCAGGGCGACCCAGGCCGAGGCGAGCAGCGCGGCCTTCTCCTCCTCCGTCACGAAGCCCCGGAAGTCCACCCGGTCGGTGATGTCCAGCTCGTCGGCGACCTCGCGCAGGTGCGACTCCCACCAGCCCTGCCCGGCAACCACAAGCCGGAGCTGGGGCAGCTCGTCGGCGAGCGCCGCGACCGCGCGCAGCGCCACCTCCACCCGCTTGTGCGGCACCAGGCGGTTGAGCGTCACGAGCAGCGGGAACGGGGCGCGCTCGGCGTCGGTTCGGGGCAGCTCCGGCGTGCCGTTGTAGACCACCGAGACCTGCTCCGGCGGTACGCCGAGGGTGGCGAGTTCACGCCGGGTCGCCTCGGACACGGTGACGTACCGGCAGCGCCGGTAGACGCGTACCGCCAGCGACGACTCGACCCACCAGCCGAACCGGGCGGCCCACTGCGGCAGGACCACCGGCCACTGCTCGCGGTGCACGTGGTGGATCAGCTTGACCACCGGGCGCCGGGCCCAGAGCGGGGAGAGGAACGGCAGGCCGTTGCAGACGTCGACGAGGATGTCCGGCCGGCCGCCCCGCCGCGCGGCGAGCGGGCCGAGGCCGAACGCCCCGGCCAGGTAGCAGAGCGCGGCCCAGAGGTAGACGGTGTGCCGGCCGCCGCGCCGGACGAACCGGATGCCCTCGTCGTTGACCTCGTCGGCGGGGGCTTCGCGGTGCGCGGCGCAGAACAGGGTGGCGCGGAATCCGCGCGCCACCAGCTCGGCGGCGATCCGTTCCACGTACACCTCGGAACCGCCGCCCTCGGGGTTGCGAGTGTCTCGCCAGTTGAGGAACAGCACGTGTCCGGGCATGCCGAAGCGACGCTCCACGCGAACCCTACTCTCAAGTAATTTAGCGGTGCGCGTCACATTAAGGGCTGGGCCTGCGCCCGGCAATGCCCCGACCGGCGGCGTCGGCCGTCCGGCCGGTGCCGGGTCACGGAAGGTGAGCGGTGCGTGACAGCTAGGCGGGCGCCGCGACGTCCGGTGTGGTGGCCGGGACGGCTGATGTCCCGGATGCCGGCCCACGCCCGGTCGGCCGGCGGCGGCTCTGCGTGCCGAGCGTCTGGAGGGGGCGCTCGACGCCGTAGTAGCTGACCGCGGCGTACGCCAGGCCGAAGACCATGGTCAGGGCGAAGGTGTTGACGAATCCGCCGGTGAACAGCGGCCGGTCGTCGAGCAGGTAGATCAGCTCGATGACCAGCGGGTGCCACAGGAACAGGCCGTACGACACGTGGCCCATCCACCGCGCCCACCCGCTGCTGAAGGCCTCCTTCGCCCGGGTCGGCCCGCCGAACGCCACCGGGATCGTGATCAGGACGGCGATCAGGAGGTAGAGCGCCAGTTTGGTGCCGAACTCGGTGGCGGTCGGGCTGGTCAGGTCGCGCGGACCGGCGATCGGCGTCGTCGCGATCGCCATCACCGCGACCGCGGCCGCCCAGCAGGCGAGCGGCGCCGAGGCGAGGTCGTCGAGCACGCGGAAGGCGGCCGGCGCGGTGCCGGTACGCAGGGCCACGTGTGCCGCGGCGAGCGCCATGCCGCCGCCGAACCAGGCGCCGTACGAGGGGAACCACATCGTGTGCAGCGCGCCGTCGAGCCAGCCGGCGCCCATCATGGCGACCCATGCGAGGGTCAGCAACGCCCCGGAGGAGGCGAGCAGCACGGTGCGGACGGGACGCCACGTCCGGCCCACGGCGAGCACGGCGATCAGCGGCAGGAGCAGGTAGAAGACGACCTCGGTGGCGAGGCTCCAGGTCTGGCTGAGCCCGTGCCCGAGCTGGCCGGCTTCGTAGATCTGGGTGAGCGTGAGGTGGCGCAGCCAGTCACCCGCCGACACCGGGTGGTTGCCGGGCAGGACGACGAAACAGACCACCACCGCCAGCCAGTACGCGGGCAGGATCCGCAGCGCGCGGCGCCAGAAGTACCGCTTGGTGCGGGGCCGCGGCCGTCCGGTCGCGACGCTGAGCGCCCACGGGCGGAACAGCAGGAAGCCGGACAGCACGAAGAAGATCGCCACGCCCACGTCCAGACGCGCCAACCAGCCGCCCCACGTGGTGTTCATGGTGACGGCGGTCTGGAAGCCGACGTGGTGACCGACGACCGCCACCGCGCCGATCGCTCGCAGCGCGTCGAGGGCGGGAAGACGGCCCGTTACCGATGGCTCCGGGGTTGTTGGCGTGGTGGCTGTGGACATCTGGACATCCAGGGGGTCGCTTTTGAAGGTGACTGGGGAGTAACCTCCCGCCAATGCTAAGGATCGGGTGCCCCGGACGACAGACCGTAGGGCGGCAGGTTACAGGAGGATGAGTGAAGCTTCGCGTGGGCGCCGCGCTCTTCGGGCTAGGTGTCTTGTTGCTGGTCTTCGCGGCCGGGCTGCCGTTCTACGTGGCCCCTGCCGTGACCAAGCTGCCCTATGACCTGGAACCAACGACGTCCGTCGCGGAGGCGAAGGGCGCGAAGTTCCTACAGATCAAGTCCGAAGCCGGCGCGGTGAGCATCGAGGTGCCGCAGGCCGACCTCGTGTCCAGCATCGAGGTCATCCCGCAGCCGGAGGACACCAAGGACCGCGTGCCCAAGGAGCTGAAGGGCGACGCGGTCATCTGGAACGTCTTCCAGACGGTCAAGCGCAGCGACAACCAGGATGTGATCAGCCAGTACAGCACCGAGCTGGCGCTGTACCGGATCTCCGGCGCGGCGGCGCCGTGGGACGAGCAGTGGCTCAACGAGTCCGGCGCGGAGCAGACCCCGGTCGGCAACGTGCGCTACTCCGGCCAGATCTACAAGTTCCCGTTCGGCACCGGCAAGCGTGACTACCAGGTGTTCGACCGCGACCTGAAGAAGACGTTCCCGGCGCGGTTCACCGGCACCGAGAAGATCAAGGGCGTCGAGACGTACCGCTTCGAGCAGCGGATCGAGAACGAGCCGCTGAACACCCCGGCGGACAGCGTCAAGACGCTGCTGGGCAAGTTCGCGCCGACCGCGACCACCGGCCAGGTCGTCTACAGCAACACCCGTACGCTCTGGGTCGACCCGGTGACCGGCGCCTACGTCAAGGTGCGCGAGCAGCAGTACAAGGAGCTGCGTCCGGACACCGGCGCCCCGACCGTGCTGCTGGACGCGGACTTCAACTACAACGACGACACGATCAGCCGCAGCGTCGAGACGGTGAAGGACAACCGTTTCAAGATCGGCATGATCAGTGTCTGGGGCCCGATCATCGCCGCTGTGCTCGGCCTGATCGCCCTGATCGCGGGCGTGTGGCTGGTGACCCGGCCCAAGGGCGACGGCAACGCCCGACACCGCGCGGACGCGCCGGCCTCCGACCCGACGCCCACCCGCGTCGACCAGGAGCCCGTGGGTGGCCCGCTCGACGACGAGATCCCGCCGGCGTCGACGAACTGGCGGTCCGACGATCCGTCGGTGCCGGGCCAGCGCTCGGGCGCCGGTGAGGTGGAGCGCCGCTGACCGGTACGCCGGAAGCACGACGGAGGGGTGGACCGCAGTGCGGTCCACCCCTCCGTCGTGAAGATCTCCCATGCGGGCGACCGTACTTTACATTCGTTACTCGATTGTAACGGCGAGATATCCAGTGACTTTCCGTCGCGTTCACCATCATCTATGCCCGGTTTGGCGCGACATTTCGCCCTCGTCGCCCCGCCTGGCCTGGGATTTCGTGACGCCCCGTCATCTCCGCGTCCCATCTCGGTGTTACCGCCGGGTAATCGGGGGGTTGTGAGCTACACCGCATCGGGTGCACGATCAGGCTCGATCGTTACCCGTCGGTAACAGAGGACGGGCCCGGCGCGGGCCGCCGGTTCGAACCGGCCGCCGCGCACATTCGTTCGAGGAGGAACCCGTGCAGAATCGGCTCGACAACCAGGGTCGCACCCGGTGGCGGCGGTTCGCCGCCATGATCGTGCCCACCACGGCCGCCGCCGGTGCCATCCTGTTCGGCATGTCGACCGGCGCCATCGCCTCCGACATCACCGTGTCCGGGCAGACGTTCAAGATCGGCGCCGAGCGCCTGGAGGGCGAGGGCTTCAAGCAGTACGGCGGCATCGTCCGCGAGAAGGGCGAGGACGGCAAGGCCGGCGCGACGCGCCCGGTCGCGATGGCCGAGATCAGCAGCGCCGACCTGTACAAGCTCTGCCAGTCCGTCCGCGCCGACCTGCCCGGCCTGCCGGTGGTGCTCACCATCAACGCCGGTGAGGGCAAGGACCCCGCCCGGGCCAAGGACCTCGTGATCGCGATGGACTCGCTCGAGGGCAACGCCACCTTCACCAACATCCAGATCGGCCGCGACGCCAGCGACCTCAACCCGACGGCGCAGCGGGGCTCGTTCGGCCAGAACTCCGACCGGGTGACCATCCGCGAACTGAAGCAGGTGTCCCGCTACACCACTTCCTCGACGTTCAACCTGGTCGGGCTCCGGCTCAAGGTCAACGTGGGCGACGACGCCAAGGGCAAGGAGTGCTTCTGAGCTGAGCACGGCCCGCGGTGGCCGACCACCGCGGGCCCGCCCCACCGTCCCCGTCCCCGCTCCGCCAGGAGGAGTACGTGACAACCGTCGAACCGTCCCACGCCCGGCTCGGCACCGCGGCCCGGGCTTGGCGGACCTTCCGCCGCTGGCAGCGGAGCCGGCCGTTCTGGGGCGGCCTGTTCATCATCCTGGCCGGGGTGGAGATGCTCGCCTCCACCCGGTTGACCCTCAACGGCCTGAGCTTCAGCAGCGGCGCCACCGGCCTGCTCTCCCTGCTGATCCCAGGCATTCTCGTGACCTGCGGGGTGCTGCTCTGGCTCAGTCCGGCGCAGCGGCTGTTCTACTCGATCGTCGCGGCGATCACCGCCGTCTACTCCCTGATCGGGCTCAACCTCGGCGGCTTCTTCGTCGGCCTGCTGCTCGGCATTCTGGGCAGCGCGCTCGCGTTCGCCTGGGTGCCGACCCCGCCGGCCGGTCCCGCCGGCGCCGAAGCGGCCGAGGCCGAGCCCGGCACCGACGAGCCCGGCACCGACGAGCCCGGCACAGACGAGCCCGGCACCACGGTGGACGACGAGCCCGAGACGGCCGTGGACGCGCAGCCCGCGGACGAGCGGCCGACCGTCGAGGTGCCGGTCGGCGTCCGTCCGGCCGTCGAGCAGCCGACTGCCGAGCGGCCGGGCGGGGAGCGGCCGGTCCCTCGGCAGTCGGTGAACGGGCAGGCGGCCGGATCCGACGGCGGCCCGCCGGAGTGGGCGGGCCGTTCGGCGGACCCGCGCACCTTCGGCATCGTCCTCGTGGTGCTCGGCCTCGCCACCGCCGGCCTCGCCGTACAGCCGCGGGCGGTGCAGGCCGCCCCGAGCAAGCCCGCCGCGAGCGCCTGCCCGTCGAAACCCGCCACGCCGTCCTCCGGCGCGAGCGCACCCTCCGCCACGCCCACCCCGACGCCGAGCGCGAGCCCGACACGGGAAGGCAACATCATCACCGACTTCTTCGACGGGATCGGCGACCTGTTCAAGGGCGGCAGCGGCAAGAGCGCGACGCCCTCGCCCACACCGACCGCGAGCGGGTCGGCGGCCCCGACGAGCAAGCCGACGACCCGTCCCGGCTCGACCGACTGCCCGGCGCCGGGCAAGCCGGGCAAGGAGGAACCGGCGAAGCCCGGCAAGGTGGAACCGGGCAAGCCGCTGCCGCGTATCGCCGCCGACCCGAGCCTGCCGAAGGTGGGCCAGCAGCCGTCGAAGCTCACCGGCTCCAAGGTGGCCATGACCGGGCTGCGGTTCGAGGGGATCACCGACCTGCAGACCGAGCAGGGCGCGCTCAAGGTGCTGAAGTTCAGCATGAAGGAGGCGGTGACCGACGACTTCCTGCTGGTCGCCGACGGTCCACGCGGTCGCACCCAGCGGTACGTGACCCCTCAGCTCGTCGTCCGCGACGACGTCGCGTTCTACTGCACCCGGTTCGTCGGCAAGCTCGCCGGCATCAAGCTGACGCTGACCCCGGACCTGCCGTTCCCGGACGGGCTGCCGGTCACGCTGCCCTTCAAGGTGACGTTCACCGACCCGGTCATCGACCTGGCGTACGTCACCAGCGACACGTTGACCGGCGAGCCGCTGCGGTTGACCCTCGGCGCGTAGGGCGACGGGTGCCGGCGGACGCACCGCCGGCACCCGGACCACGGCTCAGATCCGGGCCAGCGCCTTGCGCAGCGGGTCGAGCCCCAGCGAACCCAGGTCGAGCGCCTGGCGGTGGAACTCCTTGAGGTCGAAGTCGGCGCCCTTGCGGGCCTTCGCGTCCTCCCGGGCCTGCAACCAGATCCGCTCGCCCACCTTGTACGACGGCGCCTGCCCGGGCCAGCCCAGGTAGCGGTTCAACTCGAAGCGCAGGTTCTCGTCCGGCACCCGGCAGTGCGCCCGCATGAACTCCCAGCCCAGCTCCGGCGTCCACCGCTCGCCCGGGTGGAAGCCGAACGGGTTGTCCTTCGGGATCTCCAGCTCCAGGTGCATGCCGATGTCCACGATGACCCGGGCCGCGCGCAGCGCCTGCCCGTCGAGCATGCCGAGCCGGTCACCCGGGTCGTCGAGGTAGCCCAGCTCGTCCATCAGCCGCTCCGAGTAGAGCGCCCAGCCCTCGCCGTGCCCGGAGACCCAGCACAGCAGCCGCTGCCAGCGGTTGAGCAGGTCGGCCCGGACGGCGGTCTGGGCGACCTGGAGGTGGTGACCCGGCACGCCCTCGTGGTAGACGGTGGTCACCTCGCGCCAGGTGGAGAAGTCGGTGATGCCCTGCGGCACCGCCCACCACATCCGTCCCGGGCGGGAGAAGTCCTCGCTCGGACCGGTGTAGTAGATGGCGCCGTCGCTCGTCGGCGCGAGGCAGCACTCGATCCGGCGCACCTGCTCGGGGATGTCGAAGTGGGTGCCGTTCAGCTCGCTGACCGCCTTGTCGGCGAGCGCCTGCATCCAGTCCCGGAACGCCTCCTTGCCGCGTACCGTCCGCGCCGGGTCCGCGTCGAGCACGCGTACCGCGTCGTCGACCGAGGCGCCACGCCCGGCGATCCGCGCGGCCACCGCCCGCATCTCGGCCTCCAGCCGGGCCAGCTCGGCGAAACCCCAGGCGTACGTCTCGTCCAGGTCGACCTTCGCGCCGAGGAAGTACTGCGAGGCCAGTTCGTAGCGCTCCCGCCCGGCGGCCTGCTTCTCCCGCCCCACCGGCGCCAGCTCCGTGCGCAGGAACTGCCCGAACTCGGCGGTGGCGGCGGTCGCGGCGGCGGCGCCCTTGCGCAGCTCCGCGCCGAGCGCGCCGTCGGCGTCGATCCGCTCGACCAGCCCGTGGAAGAAGTTGTCGCCCTCCGGGTCGACCCAGACGTCGCACTGCTTGGCGACCTCGACGAGCTGCACCCGCGAGCTGACCCGTCCCGCGGCGGCGGCCTCGCGCAGCGTGCGCTTGTAGCCGTCCAGCGCGGACGCGAAGCGGTTGAGCCGGGCGGCCACGTTCGCCCGGGCCTGTTCGCCGTCGGTCGGCATCAGGTCGAAGACCATCCGGATCTCGTGCAGCCCGCTCGCGATCACGTTGACCTCGCTGCCGGTCTCGCCCGCGTCGTGGCGGGCCAGCTCCAGGCCGAGGCGCTCCTGCATGGCCTCCTGGGCGGTCCGCTCCGCCTCGGTGTCCGGCTCGGTCACGTCGAGTTCGCCGAGCGTGCGGCGGGCCAGCTCGGCGCGGGCCGCGTAACCCTCGGGCGACAGGTCGTCGAGCTGGTCGTCGTAGCCGGCGATGCCGACGTAGGTGGCGCCGGTCGGGCTCAGCGGAGCCCACTCGGCCACGTACCGGTTGGCGAGGTCATCGATTCGTCCCACCAGGCGACCCTACGTGACCCCGCATCCGGAATACCGCGCGACTTCGTCGTACCTCTGCGGCAGAGTGTCAGGGGTGAAGGTCGAGATCACTCCTGACCGCGCGCCGGTACGGAGCTGGCTGCCCGGGTTCGTCGCGCTCGCCGCCATCTGGGGTTCCAGCTTCCTGTTCATCAAGATCGGCGTGACCGAGCTGCACCCCGTGCACCTCACCCTCTACCGGGTGGCCACCGGCGCCCTGACGCTGCTCGTGGTGCTGGCCGTGCTGCGCGACCGGCTGCCCCGCGACCCCCGGGTGTGGGCGCACATGCTCGTGGTGGCCGCGTTCGGCGTCGCGGTGCCGTTCACGCTGTTCGGCTACGGCGAGCAGCGGGTCGAGTCGATGCTCGCCGGCATCTGGAACGCCACCACGCCGCTGATCGTGCTGCCGCTGGCGGTGCTGGTGTTCCGGACCGAGCGGCTGACCGCCCGGCGTGCGATCGGGCTGGGGCTGGGCTTCGTCGGCGTGCTCGTGGTGCTCGGCGTCTGGGAGGGCGTGGGCGGCGCCCACTTCGTCGGCCAGCTCATGTGCTTCGGCGCGGCGGCCTGCTACGGGCTGGCGATTCCGTACCAGAAGAAGTTCGTCGCGGGCAGCGCGTACTCCGGCCTGTCGCTGTCGGCGGCCCAGCTGCTGGTGGCGACCGCGCAGCTCGCGCTGGTCGCGCCGTTCGTCGGTACGCCGCCGTCGCCGATCGGCCTCTCCCCGCGCGTGGCGGTGAGCGTGCTGGCGCTCGGCGCGCTCGGCACCGGGCTCGCCTTCGTGATCAACATGCGCAACATCCGGCTGGCCGGGGCGAGCACGGCGTCCACAGTGACGTACCTGATCCCGGTGTTCGCGGTGCTCGTCGGCGCGGTGGTGCTCGGTGAGCGGATGAACTGGCACCAGCCGGTGGGCGCGTTCGTGGTGCTCGTCGGCGTGGCGGTCGCCCAGGGTCTGTTCGGGCGGCGCCGTCCACGCCCGGAGGCGGTGACGCCCGCCGTACGCGCCGCCGAGCCGGCCGCCCAGGGCTGACGCTCAGCTGCGGCCGGCCGTCCACTTCACCAGGCGGTCGGCCGTCCAGGTGTTCACCACCCGCTTCGCCGGTACGCCGCACAGCGCGGCCCGCTCGCAGCCGAAGCGCTGCCAGTCGAGCTGGCCCGGCGCGTGCGCGTCGGTGTCGATCGCGAACCTGCACCCGGCCTCCAGCGCGAGGCGGATCAGCCGCTTCGGCGGGTCCTGCCGCTCCGGCCGGGAGTTGATCTCGACGGCCACGTCGTGCTCGGCGCAGGCGGCGAAGACGGCGTCCGCGTCGAACTCGCTCTCCTTGCGGGTACGCGCCCGGTGCCCCCGGTCGCCGGGCCCGGTCACCCCGGCGGGCCGGGAGGAGACCATCCGGCCGGTGCAGTGACCGAGGATGTCCAGGTGCGGGTTGGCGATCGCGGTCAGCATCCGGCGGGTCATCTTCGCCCGGTCGTCGTTGAGGCCGCTGTGCACCGAGCCGACCACCACGTCGAGGCGGGCCAGCAGGTCCTCGTCCTGGTCGAGCGAGCCGTCGGCGAGGATGTCGACCTCGATGCCGGTGAGGAGGCGGAAGCCCTTCGGCAGCGCCTCGTTGACGGCGGCGACGTGGTCGAGCTGCTTGCGCAGCCGCTCCGCGGTCAGACCCCGGGCCACGGTGAGCCGCGGCGAGTGGTCGGTGAGCACCAGGTACTCGTGACCCAGCTCGACCGCCGCCAGCGCCATCTCCTCGATCGGCGAGCCGCCGTCTGACCAGTCCGAGTGGGTGTGGCAGTCGCCGCGCAGCGCGTCCCGCAGCTTCGCCGCCGCCTCGTCCAGGTCGGTGCCCTCGGTGGCGAGGAGCCGGCGCAGGTAGACGGGTTCCTCGCCGGCCAGCGACTCGGCCACGCAACGGGCGGTCACGTCACCGACGCCGGAAAGCTCGGTCAGCTTGCCGGTACGGGCCCGCTCGGCCACCTCGGCGGCGGGCAGCGCGCCGAGCGTCTTCGCCGCCGAACGGAACGCCCGGACCCGGTAGGTGGCCTCGTTCGCCCGTTCCAGCAGGAACGCGATCCGGCGCAGGTCGGCGATGGGATCCCGGGCACTCATGCCCTGGAACCTACGCGCATACGCCGTCCGCCGCGTGTCCCCGCGGCGCGAGTCGGTCAGCCGCCGCGGGTGGACCGGCCGGGCGAGGCCGGGCAGCCGTGCTTGCGCTGCCAGGCGGTGACCTCGGCGACCGGCGAGCGGTTGCCGCCCTTGCGCCAGGAGTTCAGATACGGAGCCGGCCAGACCACGCCCCGGCGAATCCACCAGTCGTCGGCGCCGGTGCACTTCGGGGACAGGCCGAAGTGCAGGTGGCAGACGTTGTTGGCGTTGCCGGTGCGGCCCACCTTGCCGAGCTGCTGCCCGGCGCGCACCCGTACCCCGGCCTCGACGCCGGCCGTGATCGCGCTCAGGTGCGAGCCGTAGTAGCGCACCCCGTCGTCGCCGAGCAGCGAGACGGAGAGCCCGCCGTTGTTCGGGCCCAGCGGCCCGCGCTTGTCGAACCGGTCGACGCGGCTCACCTCCAGGACCACGCCGTCGGTGACCGCCACCACCGGCTCCCCGCAGTCGGCGAACACGTCGGTGCCCGGGTAGCCGCCGTGCGTCGGGTGGTAGTCGACGTTGCCGGCCCGTACCGGGAAGACCCGCTTCACATCGGTGCGCGCCGGCGACGCCGCCGCCGACGAGGAGGCGGCCGGCGGGGTCGGCTCGGCGGGCTGCGCGGCCGTCGCGACCGGGCTCGGTTCCTGCCACCTGTCGGCGCGCCCGGCGGGGGCGCCGCACCCGGCGGCGAGCGCCGCGACGAGCAGCAGGACCGGGTACGCCGGCAGCGTGCGGCGTCCGATCGATGGCGAGCGCATCCGGTCATCCTGACAGACCACTACCGTAGGGACGAATGCCGAACGCGGGACGGACGGTCCGGGAAAGGGGGCGGCGGTGACGCACGGATGGCACGGCGGACCCGAGGGGACCGGTCCGGGGGCGTTCCCGCCACCGCCGCGTTCGCCCTCGGGGCTGTTTCCGTCGAGCACGTCGATGCGGCCCAGCTACCGCGAGCCGTACCCGATCACCGGCGCCGGTGTCGCGGTCGGCGCGCTCGTCGCGTTCGCCTGGTTGCTGTTGTTCGGGCTGGTCGGCGGCGGCGTGGCCGGTTACGCCTGGTGGACGCTGCTGGCCGGCGGCCTGGCGTGGCTGGCCGCCGCGGTGCTGGTCCGCCACGGCGACCGGGGGGTGGCGACGGGCGTCGCGATCGTCACCGCGGGTGGCTGGAGCATCGCCGCCGCGATCGTCGCGACCCGGTGGGCGCAGACCGGAGACTGGCCGCTCTGGTGACCTTCGGTGCCGGTTTCGCTGCGTAGCGAAGGCCACCTTGACGTACGCCTGAGGACGGTCCACCCTCGCGGTATGGCCTGGACCACACCGCCGCGGCTCGACCCCGAGCGGAGCCGCCGTCGCCTGCAACTCCTCGCCGAGTTGGCCGGTGCCCGTGCGGTACAGCAGCGCCAGCGGCCGCAGCGGGTCCGCACCGAGCGGCTGCGCCAACTGATCGCCACCCGCCGGCGCGTCGTCGGCTGACCGGATTTCTCTTCAGGAACGGCCGGCCCATACGGGGCGTTGACCGCTCGCCTGCCGACCCGACCGGTTAACGTGCATCGCGTGACGTATCGGCGTGCTGCCGAGGCCAATTTGGGGGGACCGTGTCGTACTTCGCTGCTGCCGTGGCGCGCGTCGACGGCGGCTGGACCGCGAGTGAGGTGAGCCTGCGGGGCGTCACCGACATCGAGGAGGTGGCCGACCGGCTGCGCGACGTCGAGCCGGACGCCGACCTCTCACTGCTGTTCGTCGAGGCCGACGACACGTACCTGGTCGTCCTGCGCCTGGACGAGGGGGAGGACCTGCGGGTCTTCGGCTCGGACTCGGCGTACGCGGAGGAGTCCCGGCTGGGCGCGCTGCTCGTCGGTGACCTGAAGACCTCGGTGACCGGCCTGGAGGAGGTCGACGAGCCGCGCGCCTCCGGCGACGACGACACCGAGCAGCCCGCTGTGGACCCGGAGGCCGACCCGGTGGGCGACGCGGACCTGCTCGCCGACCTGGGCATTCCGGCGCAGAAGCTGCTGGCGCTCTGCGCGCACGAGGGCGCCATGCCGGCCGACGTGACCGCCGAGATCTGCCAGGTGCTCGGCTGCGTGGACGAGGTCGAGGAGCTGCGTGAGGTCTGAGCCCGGGGACTCCCTGACGCCCGGCGCCGCCGAACCCGCCGACGCGACCGATCCGGCGCTGGAGACCGTACGGCCGGGGCAGCCCACGCCCGGCCGGGCCGCGCGTGCCGGTCCGGGCGCGGACGAGGCGCTCGCCGACCCGGGTGCGGTCGGCCGCCGGCAGCGGCACGAGCTGTGGATGCGCCGGGCCCTGGAGGTCGCGGTGACCGGCCCGGACGACGCCACCCCCGACGCCGACGACGTGCCGGTCGGCGCGGTGCTCTACGGCCCCGACGGCGCCGAACTGGCGATCGGGCGCAACGAGCGGGAGCTGACCGGCGACCCGACCGCACACGCCGAGGTGCTGGCGCTGCGCCGGGCCGCGCACCGGCTGGGCCGGTGGCGGCTCGACGACTGCACGCTCGTCGTGACGCTGGAGCCGTGCACCATGTGCGCGGGTGCGATCGCGCTGGCCCGCGTTTCGACAGTGGTGTTCGGCGCCTGGGAGCCGAAGACCGGCGCGGTCGGGTCGCTCTGGGACGTGCTGCGCGACCGCCGCGTCACGCACCGCCCGGAGGTGTACGGCGGCGTGCTGGAACACGAGAGCGCGGCGTTGCTGCGCGCGTTCTTCCGCTGAGGGCTCAGGCGCTTGCCGGCGCAGGGCGCAGCAGCGTCGCGGCGATTGCGCGGCCGACCTCGGTCCAGGCGGTCGGGCGCAGCGTGGCCGGGTCCAGCCGGACGATCGACCGGGTGCCGGTGGCGTGCACGGTGGTGCCGTCGGTCGAGCGGAACTCGAAGGCGTACTGGGCGCTGCTGGTGCCGAAGTGTTCGAGCCAGAAGTGCACAGCCACAGTGCCGACGCCGATGATCGGCGCCTGGTAGGTGATGGTGAACTCGCGGACCGCGTGGAACACGTCGGGGGCGGCGTGCACGTCGCCGCGGAAGACGACGCCGCGCTCGGCCCAGTAGGGCGTGAGGGCGCGCTCCAGCAGCACCGCGTAGCGGGCGTTGTGCAGCAGGCCCATGGCGTCGAGGTCGTCGAAGTGCACCGGCACGTGCGCGACGTGCCCGAACTCGGCGGCCTGCCGGTCGACGGTGGCGTGGCTCATGACTGGCCTTCCGGTAGCAGGGTCGGATCCGGGCAGAGCGCCCGCAGCCGGTTCAGCAGGCCCTGGCGGGCATGCCGGTAGGTGGCGTCCGGGTCGAGCAGCCGGGACCGCATCGCCGCGCTGATCCCCAGCGCGTCGATCTCGTACGCCAGCAGTGGCACGTCCAGGTCGGCGGGAAGTTCGCCGAGGTCGACGGCCTCCTGGACGAGGCGTTCGAGGATCGCGGTCCACCTGCCGAACGCCTCGGCGAGCCGGTCCCGGACCGGGCCGGGACGGGCGTTGTACTCGAACTCGGTGTTGGCGAAGAAGCAGCCGCCGGGCAGTACCCGGGCGGCGTAGAAGTCGATGCGGGCCTCGTGCAGCGCGCGCAGCCGGCGGACACCCGGTGGGGCGTGCAGGGCGGGCGCGAGGATCCGCTCCTGCCACTGCGCGACGGCCCGGTCGACGGTGGCGAGTTGCAGCGCCTCCTTGGATCGCCAGTGCGCGAACAGGCCGGACTTGCTCACCTCCAGCCGGTCGGCGAGCTGGGCCAGGGAGAGGCCGTGCAGGCCGACCTCGGTGGCCAGCGCCACGGCGGTGTCCAGCACCGCGGTGCGGGTGCGGTCGCCACGGGCGACGCGGCCGTCGGAGGTCATGCGGTCAGCGTAGAGGAAATAAGCACGACCGGTCGTATTTATTTTTGTGACGCGGGTAACGCGAACCGCCCCGCCACCTTGCGGCGACGAGGCGGTCCAGGGTCGATCAGGTCAGGCGATGATGGTGTCCAGGGCGATCTCGACCATCTGGCCGAACGTCTGCTCCCGCTCCTGCGACGTGGTCTTCTCGCCGGTCTTGATGTGGTCGCTGACGGTCAGGATGGTGAGCGCGCGGGCCTTGAAGCGCGCCGCGATCGTGTAGAGCGCCGCCGACTCCATCTCCACCGCCAGCACGCCGTAGTCGGCGAGCCTGTCGTACAGGTCCGGCCGGTCGGTGTAGAAGGCGTCCGCCGCCAGGATCGGCCCCACCCGCATGCTGATGCCGCGCCGCTCGGCCACCTCGACCGAGGTACGCAGCAGCCCGAAGTCGGCCACCGGGGCGTAGTCGATCAGCCCGTCGAAGCGCATCCGGTTCATGTTCGAGTCGGTGGACGAGCCGATCGCCGCCACCACGTCGCGCAGCTGCAGATCCTCGGTCAGGGCCCCGCAGGAGCCGACCCGGATCAGCGACTTCACGCCGTACTCGTTCACCAGTTCGTGGGCGTAGATCGAGGCGGACGGCATGCCCATGCCGGAGCCCTGGACGGACACGTCAACGCCGTTCCAGCGGCCCGTGAAGCCCAGCATGCCGCGCACCGTCGTGTAGCAGCGGGCCCCCTCCAGGTAGGTCTCCGCGATCCACTTGGCCCGCAGCGGGTCGCCCGGCATCAGGACCCGCTCGGCGATCTCTCCCGGCTCAGCGCCGATGTGCGTACTCATGGCAAAGATCCTGCCAGGCCGGGCCGAGGGATACCGGTTCGGCGTCCAAGCCGGTGGTCCTGTACCCTCGTCGGCGGTGGCGTGTCCGAGCGGCCTAAGGAGCACGCCTCGAAAGCGTGTGAGGGTTTACGCCCTCCGCGGGTTCAAATCCCGCCGCCACCGCTCGTGAACAGCGAGAACGCCCGGTCGATCCCCGAGGATCGGCCGGGCGTTCCGCTTGTGGTCTCAGTTTCGGTCTCAGTTGGGGTCCATCGGCGCCCGACCCCGCCGCCTGCTGCTTCGGTCGTCCGTGCGGCTAGTCCGGTCGAACGCGCTGCCCTCGGCCCTGTGAGGCGTTGTACGGATGACATAAGCCATCTCACACCCGTATGGGACGTGACGGTAGGTGACCCTTCCGTGCCGTACGGATGTTCGACAAGATGTCTGATCAGAGGAGGTGATGACGTGGCGGATCGTAGTTCCATCGAGTGGACCGAAGCTACGTGGAACCCTACGACCGGGTGTGATCGCATCTCCGCGGGTTGCGACAACTGCTACGCCCTGGCCCTGTCCAAGCGCCTGAAGGCCATGGGCTCGGCTAAGTATCAGACTGATGGCGATCCGCGAACGTCTGGGCCGGGATTTGGCGTGGCGGTCCATGCGGACGCGTTAGACGTCCCGCGTCGGTGGCGAGACCCGCGGCTCGTGTTCGTCAACTCGATGTCTGATTTGTTCCACGCCCGGGTGCCGTTGGGCTACGTGCAGCAGGTGTTCGAGGTTATGCGTGAGACGCCTCGCCATACATACCAATTGCTCACCAAGCGGGCCTCAAGGCTGGCGAAGGTGGCCGACCAACTCGACTGGCCCTCGAACGTATGGATGGGCGTGAGCGTCGAGGACGCCAGCGAGGTAGGTCGCATTGATGACTTGCGGGAAGTGCCCGCCGCCGTGCGCTTCGTCTCCGCTGAGCCCCTGCTCGGCCCGCTCCTCGATCTGGACCTGGACGGTATCGATTGGTTGATCGCCGGCGGCGAGTCTGGGCTCAACTGCCGTCCGGTGAACGCGGCATGGGTGCGAGCGCTAAGAGATCAGTGCGCCGCAGCCGGGACTGCCTTTTTCTTTAAGCAGTGGGGTGGCCGCACGCCGAAGGCCGGCGGCCGCCGTCTCGATGGGCGTGAACACTCTGCGATGCCCGCGGCTGGCTGTAGGGGTGTTCAGGAGATGGAGGCTGCCCGCAGCTGAGACGTGCAGCCCTAATCGGGAGTTCCATCGGGGCGGTTGCGATGGGACACTGATCCATGACCTTGAGTAGTCAGGAGGGCTGATGCCGGTCAGCGGTGAGGTTCCATGGCCATGTGCACCGCATACGGGTGCTAAACACGACATCTACCGCCGCTATCTTGAGAGATGGTTCCCGATCCTGCTCGCCGGCTCTAGCGCATACCCGTCGGTCACCTATGCGGAGGGCTTCTCTGGCCCAGGCGTCTACAGCGGCGGCGAAGACGGCTCGCCCGTCATCGCGATGCGGGCGCTCATTGAGAAGGTCCCGCCAACCAAGGGTGTTGCTCGCTTCGCCTTCGTCGACGACGACCAGCGCTGCGTCACGATGCTATGGAACACCCTAAGGGCCGTCTTCCCTGACCGTCCGCGGCCGGACACGGCGATGCCCGTGAAGATCGTCAAGGGGACGTGTGCCACGCACCTGGAGGCGACCCTCGACAGCATGAAGGCATGGGGTCAGCCGATCTTTGCGAACCTCGACTCCTGGGGCAACGCCCCTGTGCCGTATCGGCTTCTAAGACGTCTCGCCGCGAACGTCTCAAGCGAGGTCATCGTTACCCTGTTCCCTCAACACTTCGTTCGCTTCGTCAGCAACCTGGGCGAAGCGGCTGATGAGGTGTTCGGTGGAGACCCGAACTGGCGAACGGTCGCCGACCTGGCCCCCGCAGCAAAGAGCCGGCATATCCTCACCTGCTATCGCCAAGCACTGCACAAGGCGGGCTTTCCGTATCTACTGGACTTCGAGCTCATCCCCCAGAAGGGGCAACCTCTCTATCTCGTCTTCGGTACTCGCCACCGTCTCGGGATGCAGAAAATGAAGGACAGCCTCTGGGAGGTTGACCGTACCCAAGGCGTTGGCTTCCGCGATCCTCGGGACGAGCAGGCCGAGACGTTATTCAACCTGGATCAACCGCAGCTCGGGCCACTGACCCGACTGCTTGCTCAAAAACTTCGGGAGAGCGGACCCGTCCGAGTCCAGGAGCTGCGCGACTTCGCACTGTTTGAGACCGTCTACCGACCGGAGCATGTCATCGAAGCGTTGAAGCCGCTTCGGGACCAAGGTGCACTCAACGTCGACGGTGGGGGCCCGTTGCGGATAGCGTCATTGGTTTCGCTGGCGCCGGCACCGTCCCGCTAGGCCGTAGCCTTACCGCTCCGGTGGGGCCTGGGCTAGCACCGACGTTGCTAGCCCAGGCCCTCCTCTGCTAGTCGCCGCGGTCTTCGGCATCCCAGAGCAGGCCACCAATCTGTTGAGCGATGTCTCGCCGGACTTGAGCAGTGAGGTGCTGATATCGGGTCGCCATCGCAGAGTTGGACCAGCCCATGATCCCCATGACGGCCCGCTCGGCGACGCCGAGGATCAGCAGCACGGTGGCTGCGGTGTGCCGAGCGTCGTGCAACCGGCCGTCTCGCAGTCCCGCAAGCTTGAGCAGCCGTTTCCACTCGTCGTAGTCGGTGCGTGGATTGACAGGGCCGCCGGTCGGCGTGGCGAACAGCCAGTCACCGTCCTCCCAGAGTTGGGCGGCGGTGAGCCGCTCCTGGTCCTGCTCGTCACGGTGCCTGCGGAGCAGCGCCACCAGCTCGTCAGGGAGGCCGATGCTGCGCCGACCGGCCCTAGACTTGGTGTCGGCGGTGTCTGCTCGCACCTGACGACGGTTGGGGCAGTGTCCGCCGTGCTTCCGGCCGCACGGTGAGCGGCACCCGTGCTCCCATCTTGGCCGCTGCCGGCCGCGCCGGACGGTGAGGGTGCCAGCGTCGAGATTTACGTCCGACCAACGCAGGCCGAGGGCTTCCCCTTGGCGTAGGCCAAGGGCGAGTGCGACCGCCCACCGCACGCTATTGCGTCGGCCACGGGTGGCGGCCATAAGCCGCTGTACCTCGGCGACTGTGTACGGCTCGATCTCGCTTTCTGGCAGGCGTGGTGCCTTGGCGAGGCTGGCCGGGTTTTTGGCCAGGTGGCCCCGGCGTACCGCCTCGTTGAGCGCGGTCCGGATCGTGCGGTGCGCCTGGTGAGCGGTCGCCGGGGCGCTGCCGGTCTCCTGCATCCGGCGGTAGAAGCGCTCCAGATGCTCTGGTTCGAGGCGCTCGATCCGGTGGGCACCGAGGCCCGGGATGAGGTGCCGGTAGACAGCCACCCGGTAGCCGGCGAGGGTGTTCTCTCGCACGGCTGGGGCAGCGATGTTCTCCACCCAGTGGGAGAGCCACGTCTTCACCGTCCAGCGCTGGCCGGCCTTGCGGACTGTGCCGCTGTCTCGCTCCCGCTCAAGGAGCCGCACCTTCTTGATGACAGCGGCTTCGGTCTTTCCGCGGACGTGCCGGCGGTCTGGGGACCCGTCGTCTTTCACACCGACGGTCACCCGACCGTGCCACGAACCATCGGCGCCGAGATAGACGCTGGATGCGCCGTTCGGCTTGCGTCCCATCGGTGGCTCCTTTCGTCAGGCGGCGTGGTCGAGGTGGGTGGGTTCGGCGAGCAGGTTCTGCACGTACTCGTCGAGGCAGAAGGTGGGGACGCGGCGGAGGCGGCCGATGGTGACGGTGCGGATTTGGCCGGTTTTGATGAGGGCGTACATGGTGGTGCGGCCGATGCCGAGTCGTTGGGCGGCTTCTTCGATGGTCAGGACGACACGGTTGTCTGGCGTGGGCAAGGCTTCTCCCCGTGGTTCCGGTGGGTTGAGAGCGCCGGTGGCGGGCGTTCTCGTCGGGCGAGGGTCAGTTGCTAGATGCAGCAGGCGTATCGACGGTGACCGTTAGAGCGGCCCGCTGCGGGCGCCGTGGGGCCAAGATTTCGGGCGGGCCGGGGTGATGGCATGGGTCGGTGCGGCTCAGGGGCTCTCAGCGGGCCGACCTACGCGGGTTGGTAGCGGTGGTCGGTGCTCGTTGTGGGAGGGGCTGAACCATCTCCGCATCTCCGCATCTCCGCAAACATGGCTGTGAGCTGGGCGAATGCTTGCGGAGATGCGGAGTGCCGTTGACCGGTCATCTCCGCAATCGGGGTTCATCTCCGCACGAGGTTGCGGAGATGCGGAGATCGAGGATTCCTGATGCTCTGATCTCCGCAGAGTGTTTCCGCTGGTGGTGGCGGGTTGGTGCGGCGTTGCGGAGATGCGGAGATGGTTCAGCGGTTTTCATCCGTCGTGGTGCTCGACCCAGAAGACGGCCCGGTCGCCTCGGTCGTTGCGGCCGGCGCGGATGACGTGGTTGCCGCGCCAGCGTCCGGCCTGTCCGGTGAGCATCCGTCCGAGTTGCAGCGGGTTGGGTAGGCGGCCGTTGTGGGTGGTGATGAACTGCCCGTCCCACGGATCGTGGATGTCGCTGCCGAGCTGCACCGGCTCGGCGTCGCGGCGCAGGTCGGCGGCGGTGATTGCACGGCCGCCGTGGCGGTCGTGCCAGGTGGTGAGGAACGCGCGCCAGCGCGTTTCGTCTTCATCGATCTCGCGGATGTCGGCGGCGTTGGTGAGGAACCCGTCGATGCCGTGGTGGTGCAGGAACCCGCCGAGGGCTTGCGCCCACGGGGTGAACTGCCGCATCGACAGCCCCGACACCCTGGGCGCTCCTTGGCGGGTCCAGTCGAGGACGAGGACCAGGAGGTGCCACAGGACGGTGAGCTGGTTGGTCGGGTCCGTAATCCACTGGTCGAGGTGCGGGATACCGAACCCGGTTTGGTCGCGGAGCTCGGGGCGGGGCATGTCCGGGTCGAGATGCACGCGGACGGTGCGGCTCGCCATGTCCCCGCCGACTTGCAAGTTGTTGCCGGTGGCCATCCACAGCCGGTCGTTGACGGTGGCGATGTTCCGCGACGCCCCGAGCTGCCGGTCGGACCAGACGCCGCTGGTGACGAGTTGGGCGAGCACGGCGGAGTCGATGACGCTGCCCTCGGCGAGGTTGTCCCAGATGACCACGCCGACCTGCTCCGCGAGAACGGCGGTGATGGACTTGCGCAGTTCCTCATCCGAGTAGGCCCAGGTCATGACGCGCTGGCCGTAGAGCATCCCGGGGCCGGCGGTCAGGATCGTCTTGCCGGATGACGGCATGGTGGCGTCGATCAGCGCGAACGGCGTCAGAGAGCGGGTGAAGTGCCGCAGGATCGGCGTGGCCAGCAGCGCCACGTAGTTCGCCCGGTCAGCCGCGCTGGCCCACGGGAAGTCGCGCAGGAACCGGCCGAGCAGGAACGTGCGCGCCTCGGCCACCTGCTCGGCGGTGGGCTCGTCGGGCACTGGGGGCAGGGCGACTTTGGAGGCGAGGTAGAGGCCGGTGGCCTTGTCATAGCCGGGCTGCTGCAACAGGGTGCCATCGCGGCGCAGCACGGGTGCGCCGATGATGCCGCGCAGCGGCGCCACACCCGGCCACGTCTTCCCCGCCAGCACCGAGGCGAGCGTGTCCCGGGGCGGGGTGACCTCTTCCTCGAACACCTCCGGGTCGCCGGTGTCGCTCTTGCGGGTCTTGAGCCGGTACACGTAGGCGTGCTCGGCGAGCAGCCCTGCCAGCCCGGCCGGCGTGACCACGCTCGCCGACACCGGCAGCGGCGAATCCTCATCAGCGGCGGTGGCCAGGCCGCCCGAGACGGCTTCCATATGCACCAGCGACCCGGCCGACACGTAGGTGTCGGGCAGCAGCCCATCGACCAGGGCCGCTTTGAGCACGCGGATGGTTTCCGGGCCGGTGCCGATCTGCAACCGAGTGCCGCTCATGCCACCCTCCCCAGGTCGGCCAGGTAGCGAGGCTGCCGCGCACCGACCCGCAGGCCGGACGCGATCGTCCGGCTCACTTCGCCAGGCCGGAGACCGAGGGACAGGGCGACCGGTTCCAGAACGGCGGTCACGTCGTCGTCGGTGAGCGCGCCCCCGGCGGCCAGCTGGCCGAGCGCCACGGCCGAGGCGAACAGCGCGTGATTGCGCTGGCCCTCGGTGGCGGCGGCGAGGTGGGCGACCTGGCGGCGGATCGCGGCAGCGACGTACCGGCCGTGCCGGTCGGCCGGCAGGGTCACCGCGGCTTCCGGCCGGACCGGGCGAGGGGCGGGGGCGAGCAGCCCGGCCACCCATTCGAGCAGCGGCCGGGGCTCGTGATCCAGGGCGACAGAGTACGGGCGGCCGTTGACCGTTGACCCGGCGGCGACGACGTAGCCGCCGTGGGCGCGGGTGTCGACCTTCCACCCGAGGCCGCCCCGGTCGCCGGTGGTGTTGCGCAGGGCCGGGCCGCCGGTCGGGTGGCGGTAGTAGAGGTGGGTGCCGCCGCTGCCGGTGCCCACGGTGTAGGTGGCGTCGATGCCGGTGCGGGGAGGGGCGTCCGGGCCGAACCCGTCGAACGGATCGACGGGGGTGCCGTTCCGGACGGCGAGGGTGGCAAACACGTCCCACCCGTCGCACGCCCCCGCCCACTCCTCGGGTGGGGTGTCGCCCGCGTGCTTGGGCACGTCCAGGTCGACCACCACCAGACCGGACGGGCCGCACGCGATGCCGATGCCGTAGGGCCGGCTCGACCATGCGCGGCGGATGCGGTCGGGGTTGGTGGTGGCGCGCTGCTCCCAACCGACGTGGCCGGTGCGGCAGCGCGGGTCGCGGCCGGTGCAGTCGTCGGCGGTGTGGTCGGGGAACGCGGGTCGCTTGTCGTCGGGCCGCAGGGGGAAGACGTGCCAGCCGCGCGCGGCGTGGGCGAGCGCGGCGGCGAGCAGGTCAGACATGGGGAGCTCCTGTTCAGGGTCGAGCCGAGGGCCGGCGGTCAGGCGGGCCGGCGGTGGGCGCGGGCGGCGTCGAGGTCGATCAGGGCGCCGCGCGAGGTGTCCGGGGCGCGGGTCGGCTGTCTGCCGGTGGCGACGGTGAGGCGCAGGTAGAGCCGGTGGCGGCCGGCGTCGGCACCGGTCAGCGGCCGCCGGGTGCCGTGCTGAACCACCCGTCCGGCGGCGGTCAGGGCGGCGGTGGCGGCATCCAGCTCGGCCTGCGTGCCGGTCAACCACACTTCGAGGCCGCCGGTGAGATGCGGGTCGCGGGGCGATGCGCCATCGCGGCGCGGCGCGGGCATCACGCGGCCCGCCTCGGTCGAGGTCGGGCGGCGATCGCGGCGCGGGTGACGGCCTGGCGCAGGTCGCCGAGCAACCCGACCAACTGTCGGCGGGCGGGCAGCTCGGCAGCGGCCAGGGCGACGCGGACGCGCACCTCGGCGTGCTCGCGGCCGGTGGCGGTGCGGACGCGGACCAGGACGGCGCGGCCGTGGCCGGGCAGGTCGACCACGATCTCGTCGGAGCGGTGCTCACCGAGGCCGCAGCGGTGACCTCCGGCGCACCAATCGGTGTGTGGGTCGGGGTTGCGGCGATTCATCGGGTGCCGGCCCGGTACTCGTCGCGGACGAGTTCGATGACGCGGCGGCCGACGCGCACCCGCTTGCCGGTGCCGGCGCAGCGGTGGCACTCCCGCTTGAGCCGGAGGATGAGGCCGCGTCGTTCTCCGGTGCCCTTGCAGCGGCGGCAGGGGCCGAACGGCACGGCGTAGCACTTGATCAGATAGAACGCTGCGTAACCGAGGATGGTCAGGCTAGCTAGCGCGGCGATGGTCAGCATGAAACGCCTCCACGGGCCGTTTTGAGGGTGCGATCAGCCGACGCCGCTAGGTGATAGGGCGCTGGCCAGGGTTTTGATGGGTCGCTAGCGGTGCCGCTAGGTCTAGCGGTGGGTGCCGCTAGACCTAGCGGCGAATCTCGGCCTACTTGCGGCCGGCGGAACCGTTGTCGCGGTCACGCTTGGTGAGCGCGTCGGCGACATGGGCGCGGGTGATGCCCTTGCGGTTGCCGGTCTCGGAGGTGTCGGGGTCGGTGCCCCACACCTGGCCGGTCTTCACCCCGTGCGGCTTGAGCGCCTCGCGGAGCTGATCGGCGGTGAACCCGGCGTACACGTCGGGCCGCAGCGCGGCGAGGCGCTTGACGATGACGGTGGACCACAGCTTCGGGTCCTCATCGCCCATGACCGCGAGGACGTCCTCAAGGATCGTGTCCCGTCGTACGGCGTCGGTGGTGACGGTGTGCCCGGCGGCGTGGCCGGTGATGTTCCCGGCCCGCTCCCGCAGCACCCGCGCCCGGGTGACGACGGCCTTGGCGGTCGGGCTGTCGATCTCGAACGTGCGGGTGATGGTCGGGTCGTCGCCCTCACCGGCGAGGTAGCCGATGCCCTTGTCCCGCTTGGCGAACATGGTCGCCCGGATGCCGCTTTTGAACATCGACTGGCCGAGCACCATGTCGTTCTCGCGGTAGCCCATGACCTTGAGGCAGAACCGCAGCACCGCGTTTGCGCTGATCCCGGTGGGCAGGCTCTTGTCGTCCGGTCGCTGGGTGGCCGGGATCAGCGTGATCCCGGTCGCCGGGCCGCGCTTGATCAGGTCGGTGCAGATCTCTTCGAACTCGTCGCCGTACTTCGGGTGCTCGAACCACACCTGGCACTCGTCGATGCCGATCACGACGGGATGCAAGCCGAGGGACTTCTTGCTGGCCAGGTCGTCGGTGACCTTGTTCTCCGGGCACAGGTCCGGCGGCAGCTCGCGGATGACCTTCGTGCGGCGGCGCATCTCGGTGCGGATCTCCCGCATCGCGGCGATGCCGTACTCGATGTCTTCCTCGTCGTCACCGGCCCGGTAGCGGTGCGCGACCGGCTCCAACGGAGACAGGTCACCGGTGCCCTTGAGGTCGAACGCGAGAATCCACGCACGCGGGTCCAGGCAGGCCCCGAGCAGCGCCAGGCGCAGCGCGAACGTCTTACCCATACGCGGAATCGACCCGATGATCATTGAGGCGAACATCAGGGTGAGGGTCACGACACGGCCGCGCGGGTCGGTGCCGAACGGGAACGGCTTGAACAGGTTGACCGTGCCGGACTTGAGCAGCGGCCAGGGGTTCTGCTTGGCGCGCGACAGGTCCTTGTCAGCGACGAACAGGGTCAGCATGCCGGGGTGCACCTCGGCGTTGACCTCCGGCCACACGCACCCGAGCGGGCGGGTGAGCGCGGCGGCCAACTCTTCGCGCTTGTCAACCACCGTGGAAGCGGTCACCCCCCGCGGCAGCTCCACCTCCGCCCGCCACCCGGTGCCGTTCTCCCGGGTGATCGGGGCGGTAAACCAACGCTTGCCGTTGTCGCCCCGGCGGATCGCGTCGTTGATGCCCTTGATGTTCAACGCGGCCAGAGCATGGAACACCTCCACGCTCGTCAGCGGCGCGGCGGCGGTGCGGACCACGGCCGTGTCGAGCAGCGGCTTATCGGCCGGTGCGCCGACGAACCCGAACACCGCCACCGCCACGGTCAGGGCGGCGAGCTGCACCGCGCCCGGCGCGGCCAGCAGCACCCCGGTCAGGGTGAACAGCGCCAGCACGGCGGGGATCGCGGTCAAGC
The DNA here is from genome assembly GCF_900091605.1 of Micromonospora tulbaghiae. Taxonomy (GTDB): domain Bacteria; phylum Actinomycetota; class Actinomycetes; order Mycobacteriales; family Micromonosporaceae; genus Micromonospora; species Micromonospora tulbaghiae. Next base: position 325,894 of record NZ_FMCQ01000008.1, on the reverse strand, counting down.
CGCGCCAGCGCACCCGCCGGTCACGCTGCCGCGACAAGCCCTGATAGGTGCGGGCCTCTTCAGGCTTGTCGATCGCGGCGCGGACCACCGACTGCCGGACCGGCTCGCCTTCCAGGTCGAACAGCCACCGCCCGTAGCCCCGCACCGTCCGGCCGACCCCGACCGGGGCACGCCAGGCCAGTTTCACGGTGTACTTCGGGGCGCGCAGCCCGTGGTAGGCCAGGGCGTGCAGGCCGAACCCACCGGCCCACGCCATGTTCCCGGCGAACTCCGACCGGGAGCGCAGCCACCCGGGCACGATCGGCACCCGCTCGGCGTCGCGGAACCCCGCGAGGGAGAACCGCGGCCGCCGCTGCGCCTCCACGCTGTCGACCAGCACCGGCCCACCCTCGGGCCGGTCGTCGTCCGGGTCGCTGTCACCGTCAGGGGCGGATGCCTGACGGCGGGACCGGGCGGCGTCCAGGTCCACCACCTCGGCATCCGGGCCGTCCGGGCCGTTGGGGTCGGACAGGTCGGCCTCGGCCGCCTGCCAGTCGAAACGCTCGTCATCGTGAGGGGTGGGGCTAGCCACGGCGGGCCTCCTTGCGGGTCGCGGGGGTACGGGAGGTCGGGCGGTGCTCGTTGTCGTTCCAGGTCCGGCCGCTGCCCTTGGCGGTGCCGGTGAAGCCGCCCCGGGACTTGCCGAAGCCCTTGAACACGTCCTCGCTCGGCGAGGACTTCGCGGCGGCGGACCGCTTCGGGGCGCTCACCGGGTCGCCTTACCAGGGCGGAAGACGACGACCGGGGCGAACAGCCGGCCGTGCGCGTCGATCTGCCACGGCGTGGTGCGGATCAGCCGACGCGCGGCCAGGGCGGCGGCCACGGCGGTGAACTCCCGCTCGTCGGGCCTGTCGTAGGGCTCCGTGCGGGGCGGCAGGTCAACCCATTCGGTGCCCTGGTTGTAGTCGATGAGCAGGGTGTAGCCGCCGCTCGCGGCGGCGGTGATCGTGGCGCGGAGCGGGGTGCCGAGCCAGTAGGGGCGGCGGTGGCGCAGGCGGGCGGCTGCTGCGCGCAGTGCCCGGCGGGGTGACAACATCAAGGTCTCTCCTGATGGTTGATGCCGGATGGGTGAGGCCGGCGGCACGGCGCAGGTTGGGAAGCCAGGGGCCGTGCCGCCGGGCGGCGCTAGTCGTGGGTGCGGACGAGGTGTGCGAGGGCGGCGCCCATGCCGAGCACCGCGACGGGGAGGCAGGCGACGGCGGTGGTGATCCACCAGGGGGCCGAGGTGACCCCGGCGGCGACGAGCAGGTGGTAGGCGACCTGGCCGAGCGCGCCCACGGCGAGGGACCCGAGGGCGGACCACTTGGCGAACCGCAGCGCGGGGGCGGGTACCCGGCCGGAGAGCCACACGTAGAGCGCGTACGCGCCGTACGTCTCGACCCCGATCGGCAGGGTGATCGCGGAGTTGATGGAGAAGCTGTCCCAGATGCCGGGTAGCGGGTGCACGATGCCGAATCCGGTGAGTCCGCCGAGGCCGACCCACCCGGACCAAATCGCGACGAACGCCGGCAGGGCGAGCAGCACCACCGGCCAGGCCACCGCCCGGCGGGCCGGGGCGGTCGGGGTTGGCGTGTCCGGGCGACCGACCGGCATGACCTCGGCCGGCAGGTCGGGCGGCGTGATCTCCGGCGCGGGCGTCGGGTCCGGCTCGACCGCCGGGATGGGCTCGGGTGCGGCCGGCGCCTCGGCCGGGTTCGTGGAGTCCGACTCGGCGGTGTCGACCGGCGGCGCAACGGGCTCGGCCTTGAGCAGGGCGAGCAGTTCACCGGCCTTGGGTGCGCCGATGCGGAACTCCCGCATGAGCCGGTTACGCGACGGGAACGCCTCCCCGTCAGGGAGGTCCAGGGCGCGGGCGGCGGGCAACAGGTCTTCGATGGGCTGCGGGTAGCGGGTGCCGTTGATCGTGGGGGCGGTCATGCTGCGTCCTCCAACGGGTAGGCGCACGCGAGGCATTCGCCCAGCGAGCGCGGGATGTAGTAGCCGAGGACCTGCCGGCATGTCGGGCAGGTGCGGCGGGCAGTCAGCGCGGCGCGGACCGCCCGGAGCTGGGCGGGGGTGGCAGTGCGCTTCGGGCGGGCCAGGTCGACCCGGTAGAGGTAGGCGGCGCGGGTGCCGCCGACGCCGCGCCACAGGATCTGAGCGGCGATCGGCTGTCCGCCGGGGCGTAGGCCGGCGGCGGTCAGTTGGCGGCGGGTGGCGTAGCCGGGCGGGGCACCTCGCCACCAGTAGGTGGGGATGCCGTACCGCGCCCCGTCCGGATCGTGAAAGGCAGCGCGGATGCGGGACATCAGGCCGCGCGGTGCGGGTTGCTGCGGGTGGTCAGGTCGGCGGCGGCGCGGGTGACTCGAGCCTCGGCCCGGCGCAGCCGCCGCCAGTCCAGCGCGGTCGGGCCGCCGTGGTCCTCGGCGTAGAGCAGGGTGATTTCGGCGTCGAGGACGTCCAGCTCGGCGGCGATCAGCGGCCATTCGGCCTCGATGGCCGCCAGGTCTTGAGCGGCCGGCTCGGCGGTGACGGGGATGAGGTGCTGTCTCACGGGAGACCTCCGGTGACTCGATGCAGAGCAATGAACGGAGAAGCGACCAATAGCGGTCGCGCACTTGGTGCGATGAGAGGCAGAAGCTGGCCGCGCGCCGAGATTCGGCCGCTCGCCCCGCTCGCCCGGGATCTACCGGGGTCGGCCACCGTGTGACTCAAGGCGGGGTTGCCGCGGACGGATCCACGCGGCGCTTCTGCTGTGAAGTTCTGAATGAACGACCACACGACCGGCCCGTGGGCGTGCAGCGGATGCGCTGCCTTCCCCGGCTTCCGCCTCGGCTTGTTGGTCCTGGCTAGCCAGGATCAACGCCATGAACGTAGGCCGGCTTGGCTAGTCAGGTCAAGGGGGCGCGGCGAACTTTTCTAACTTGGCTAGTCAGCGCTACGGTGAGCGGGTGAGCGAGAAACTTGACTTCCTCGGTCAGCTAGATCCCGACGACCCCAAGCAGGCTTCGCAGCAGATCGCCAACAAGCTGCGGGCCGCCATCCTCACGCGCCGGCTCGCCCCGGGCGACAAACTGCCCTCACAGCCTGAGCTAGCCGCCCGCTACGGCGTAGCACGGGAGACGGTCAAGCGAGCCTTGGAGCTGCTTCGGGCAGAGCGGCTGATCGTCTCCCGACAGGGCAGCGGGGCCTTCGTCCGAGCGCAGACGCAGCGGGCGGTTGAGTTGCGCCCGCACATCGAGGCCTCGTTCGACCGGCCCCACGTCACCATCGACTTTGCCGGGTTCTCGGGGGAGACGCTGCGCGACGCGCTTGCGGAGGCGCTCGACAAGGTGCGTGTCGGCCGGCTTGCACCGGAGACGATCGCGGTACGAGTTCTGATCTCTGACATGACCGCACCCATGGCATTGCCGTCGCGGGCCGAGACGCAGTCCGACGACCCAGCGGTACGCGAGCGGGCCGAGCGCATCACTCGGCGGGCGGCTGACGGCATCATCGATCAGGTCGCCGAGCTGGGTGACCTCGGCCTAGTTCGGTCGGCGACGGCTGAGGTTCGGATGCACCGGGCGTCTCCGCTGTTCAAGCTTTACATCCTGAACGGCGACGAGGTCTTCTACGGCTTCTACCCGGTCGTTGAGCGGACCGTCTCAATCAAGGGCGAGCCTATGGCGATCTATGACCTGATGGGCAAGGACGTGCCGCTGTTCCACTACGCGGTGACCGACGATGACACCTCCCACGGCACCCAGTTCGTGGAGGCGTCCCGCCAGTGGTTCGACTCGGTCTGGTCGACAATCGCCTACCGGTACGAGGCATGAGCGCCGAGCTCGGCCGGCTGCTTAACCAAGTAGACGCTGTGCTGCTCGACTTCGATGGGCCGGTATGCAGCATCTTTGCCGGCTACCCGGCGCCGCACGTTGCCGCCGAGTTGGTCGACGTGCTCCGAGGCTGCGGGGTAGACGTGCCGCCGGATCTCGCGAGCGAACCAGACCCACTTGAAGTTCTGCGCCGGATCGGGGCGGCCGGTGACCGGGGCCTGACGCGGGCAGTGGAGAAAGCTCTTTGTGCCGCTGAGCGCCTTGCCGCCGAGTCTGCCGAGCCAACGCCGTACGGTCGCGAGGTCATCGTGGCCGCTCGGCAGGCCGGGTTACCTGTAGCAGTGGTAAGCAACAATTCTGCCAGCGCCATTACGTCCTACCTGACCGCTCACCGGCTCGCCGGGTACGTGTCGCCGGTGGTCGGGCGGGCTTATGCCGAGCCAGCACGGATGAAACCCAATCCAGAACCGGTCATGAAGGCGGTCCGCGCTCTCGGAAAGGCTCCGAATCGCTGTGTTTTGGTTGGTGATTCACTTTCTGACATTGAAGGGGCGCATGCCGCCGGAGTCTTAGCTATTGGCTATGCGAATCGACCGACGAAGGCGGACGCCTTCAGGTCCGCCGGAGCTGAAGCAGTGATCGTCAGCATGAGCGAGCTCGCGAACGCCTTGCTTTAGGAGGCTTTGTGAATAGCTCTGGCCGCGCCTAGGCAGACGGTGGCCTGCGACGGGGGTCGAAAATAACAGACATCATCGTTCTCCTGTCCTCCGGGTTAAGCTCCGAACACACTGCCAGTGCCACTGCTGCCGCTTCTGCCTCCCCCCTCTCGCTGAGAAGAGAGGAATGCAGCTTTCGGCAGGTCGCTGGCCACGGGTCGGCAAGGCCACGTACGTTGGTCTCAGACCGAATTGCACTCAACGCGACACGGATGATCGCGGGCCGTGTTGCAGGAAGGCTTACCACGTATTGAAGCAGCAGTGCCGCATTGTTGCCGGCAACACTGGGCTCTAGGCGCGTACTCGTTAGCGCCCTGGCGCCACATCGTACCCAATGTTCGACGACGTCTAGTTGAGTCAGATTCTTATTGATTGCTTGACGGAGTACCTCACTCGGGACTTCGGGCTTGTTCCAGGTCTCCAGACGACTTAGCGCAAACGCGGCAGCTTTGGGAAGCCAGTTGTCATGAGCGGCGACTGTACTCAACAGATCGACTGTCAACGGCAGGTCCGCTGCGTAATCGCTCGCGAGTGAGATCAGGAGGCTTGACCATTGATCGCTTGACAGTCGCCCTCTCCGAAGTAACTCCTCAGCAAGCTCGAACGTTCCGAAGGCAGCAACGCCCTGGGACCTAGCCAATTGGCGAAGCACGGCATCGTCACACCAGAAAAGGTATCCTCCCTGTGCTGCGACGTCGATGTTGCCGAGCCATGGTTCTGATCGCTGACCATTTGACGATGTATCACTGAGCGGCGTGGTAGGCAAGCGAGAAAGAGATTCCGCTATGGCAACCATCGCCACGGCTCGTGATCGTAGCCTATTGACTTCCTCGGCGTCCGGCTCGCTGAATATCAGTTCATCACTTTCAGCATCATAGTTCAGGTAACCCGCAGCCGGCATTGCCAGTTCATGTCGCGTCCCACGTATGTCGTAAAGGGCAGCGCTAGTAATGTGTTGTGAGGGCATTGATCCGCGAAGCACCGCGGCGACGCCGTCTGTGAGGCCGGATAGAGTGTAAATGGCCGATGCGTCGACGAGTAGCCTAGATGAATCCGCCGGATCCAGTGCGCGCCCGACAGTGTCGCGCGATGCTGTACGCGCGGCTGGATCGGCCGAACGGATGAAGCGGTGTCCGGCGCCCCGCGCGATGATTGCGTAGGCGTACTGCTTGCGTGAGGTTATCGCCAGAGCCCCGACAGGCCATTGGTCTTCGGATACCAGCTTGGTGACTTCTGCGCGGGCCTCCGCGCCGCGCCTCATCATTTCCTTGATCCGCGCCAGGAACTGGTCGTCGTCTTCCCCGGAAATGGTTGTCAGGGCGGGATGCTGAGGGAAAGTGCTAGTAAACCTCTGAAAGAGCTCGTTGAGCTGAGCCTGTTCAGGCGCCTCGTCGGCGGGCTCGGCGTCGTCGGCGCTTGAAGCGGGCATGTAAGAAATCAGCAGCACATTAGCGACGAAGTCGTCGTCGTCCTGATGGGTGCGGATTAGCTCTACCGCCAAAGAAATGAGGTCGCGTCGTTCGCCGAACTGGCGCATCAAGCGCAAGAGTAGTAGCCCCTCCTGCTGAGTGGAGGGACGAGGCGAACCCGAGAAGTTCGCTCGCAAGGAAGCCCATGCTTGGTCTGCCTTATCGTCGTTCCAAAGGGACTGCGCCTGAGCCCATGCTGCCTTTTCATTGCGCGGATCAAGGGCAAGAAGTTGGCCTGAATAAGTCGCAGCCTCGCTCCAATTGCCCAGCGCTTGAGAGACATTGATTAAAGCCATGAGGGCGCGTCGTCGGCCTGGCCAGTCTCTCGGCGACTTGGCAAGCGCTTCATTGGCGGCAAGAGCAGAAGCCTCGTGGAGCCCGGCTTCGTACAGTAGCGACGTAGCCATCAGGCGGAAGAACTGGTCATTAAAGCAATCGGCTGCTTCAACGAGTTCCGCAGCCGCAGCGGCTGGTCCCTCCGTCTGCCCCACGAGCTCTGCAAGCTTGAGAGCCGCGTACGGCTCACTTCGCTTCATTAGTCGCAGTTGTCCGATTATTTGATCGCGGCTAGAGGGTCCACCGGAGAGCCCTAGTGCTTGTGCAAGCCGGAGGGTGTCCTCTAGATGTTCTCGGACCTGCGCAGGCAAGTTATCGAGCTCTACCTCGGGTACGCCGGCCAAAATCGCTCCCCGTGCCGCGCCAAGCCGTTCTTCATCCGAAGATGCGGCTGCGTAAACGGCCCTCCATGCATTCTGTATATCGGCATGGGCGCGGTCGGAGCCGTCGTCTTTCGCTTCAGCGATGAGTGCGGCGACTTCGGCGGCGGCAAAAGGCGTGTTATCAGCGACGAGTTCCAAAGCCTCCGCGTGGTAGCCCATAACTGCGGCGGCGATAGCAGCTTGCGATCTTAGTTCTGGTGATGCCGCTTCTGCGGCTGTTGCTTCGCCTATAGGCTCGGCTGTTGCCACTGACCGCATGCGACCCAAATCATGGGCCATCATTAGCGCTTTAGCTGCGAGTACCGCGGCCTCGGTGCTGTCGCCGCGCCAACGTCTGCGGCGGTCACGTGCCTCAAGCGCTAGCTCCGCGGCGCGTTGTACGTCAGCAGCAACAGCCTGAGATTCCCGTCGCTGTGCTCGGGTGAGAAGAGCGGTGGCTAGGAGCAGTCGGGGAGCTGCAACATCCTCGTACATCTCGATAAGGATCGCTAGGGTCTCCAGCTGGTTCTGGGTCTGACCAAGCAGACGTTCGCACTCTGCCTTGAGAGTCAAACGGAGATTGTCATCCCGTGGTGCATCCGGGGCCCACTGATTCAGATCCGATGCGGCGTCTGAGAACCGGTTCCCTGCTATGGCTAGCGCCGCATTAGAGAGGGGGTGCTGAGATTGACCGGCCTGCTGCCGAAGTGCGTCGGCCGCTGCTGGGGTTAACGACTCCAGGAGGGCGATGCGAGCAAGCCAATATGGCCGGTTAGGGATCCCAGCATCGATCGCATTTCCGATCGCCTGCACTGCTTCGGGCTTTAGATCGAAGGCCGCGAGCGCCTCAGCAAAGACAATCCATGCTCGTGGCGTCGATTGGTCCAACCACCGTGGAGGAGATTCCGCCCAATCGCTCAACGTGCTTCGCGGATCGATACTATCCACCAGTGCGTATGCAAGGGTCGACAGATTGGGGGTACGGTCGATGTTCTCTAGGATCTCGGTGTGTAAGAAGGGAGGAAGGGCTGCGGCTAACGTATCTAGCCGCCGATCTGCCTCAAAAGAACGGGCAATCCCGTTGATCGCGTCCATCTCAGCCACGTGTCGCTGGTGTGACCTTGAGTCAGCCACGCTAACAGCCTGCGATGGGTCCAGGCGCGCCAATAGATTGCTTTGTATCAGCACTACTAACCGCGTGGCCCGTGACTCGGCCTCCGATGGTGTCAGGTTGCGCCACTCCTTGGCGCTATCCATATGGCTGCGTAGGACTGCTACCGCGCCCGCTGCAGACTTTTCGTCGTTTGGCCCCAACACGCGCAGCATCTCAGGGGTCCGAAGTGCTTTCCGGAGGGCCCGCTTGGGGACGGGGAATGGCGACTGTTGAGCGACATCCGCGGCGACACGGCGTTGCCAGCGCGCCCACCACCATCTGCCGACCTTGAACATGGGGCCGGCCAGCTTGGCGAGAGGGCCGATTTGTTTGCCCAGCCCAACAATCGCGGCAACGCTCACCTCTATCATCCTGCGCGACTCCGGTTTTGCTAGTTGGGCCTGTATTTGCATTTGACGGTGGTATAGCGCGATCTGGTCGGTGCTTTTGGGTCGGCGCTTAGACTTTATGGCTTGTGATGTTCCCGGTGATACGACAGTTGCGCCCAGTCCACCGAGTGGCCCTGCGTCAGCCGAAGACTTCCAAGCTCGTCGCCGGTTTCCGTCTGTCTGACAACACCGTTCACGTCGATGTAGATTGCGCCGGCATCGAAAAGCAGGTGATCATTCGGGCATAGGCACAGGACGTTGCTTGCCACGTCGGGACCGTTATGTGGTTTTCCGAGCCCTCGGATGTGCGCAGCCTCTGCGTATAGGCCAGCTGGTGTCGACAGTTGGATTCCACAGATCTGGCATTTGTATCGATGGAGGCGCTTTACGCCGTTGGCGACAGCCGTACTCCTCACAAGGCGCTGGATTGTGGCTTCCGTGCGGGCGGCGGACTGGCCGGCAGTGCCAGTGTTGTTCGGGGGCGGGTCACTGCTCTCGATGGCGACCAGGCGATACCGCCAGATCTTGAAGCCATCCTTGCCGGTGTCGCGCCAGTGGTCGACTACCCGGAACAGCCCGTCGTATCGGAGACCGGCTCCAGGGGAGTGCTTTGGGTCTCCGCCGGCCCCCCTCACCACCCGAATCGGGTTGCCATCGATCTGGCTGCGTGCGAGCCCGAGGTTGCCGCGGGTCAGCTGCTGATCCGCGATCTGTCGCTTTGTGACCGGGTCATTGCCGCCCTGGCCCGTGTAGACGAGCTCCGCGCCGTAGTCCTCGTCGTCAACGTAGCCACCGGAAACCACGATGGACTCCGCGCCGTCCCTGCCTCCGCAGATTCCGGCCTGGTTCGGGCGGTGAACGGCAGACGCGGCGAGCTCATCCCGGTTTTTGAAGGCTGAGCCGGGTGGGTAGCCAGGAATCTCGCCGTAGGTTCGCTCGGAAGCCATGGCGGCACGATAGGGCAAGAGACCGACACCCGCGGGGCGGCCACTGGGGGCATCGCGTGGACGGTCTCAGTTGCGGTCTCGTTCGCCTCGGTACGCGGTTGCGCGCTGCCGTTCGTTCGATGGCGTGTGCCGAGGTCACGGTGGTGGTCGAACCGGGACGGACGCATGGTCGCAGACCTCGAAAGCGTGTGAGGGTTTACGCCCTCCGAGGGTTCAAATCCCTCCGCCACCGCTCGTGAACAGCGAGAACGCCCGGTCGATCCGTGAGGATCGACCGGGCGTTCCGCGTCGGGTCGCCGGTCAGCCCGCAGGCTGGCTCGCGTCCCGGTGGGTGAGCTGGTACGTGGCGTCGACGGCGTCCGCCTCCAGGACCACCGTGACCGGCCCGGCCGGCGGCGTGCAGGAGATCGTCCGCTCGGTCGAGTAGCCGGTCGGTCCGCAGTACCGGCGCCCGGCCGAGTCGAACACCGACAGGCGGGCGTCACCGGTGCCGCCGGTCCGCTTCCAGGTGATCGACTCGGTGGCGCCCCGCTCGTCGGCCGGGATCGAGAGGCAGACCCCGAAGCGCTCCGCGCTCGTCGTCACGGTGGCGCCCGTCGTACCCGCCGTCAGCGTCGGGCAGGCAGGCGGGCCGTCGGTGCGGGCGAACGCGAGGGAGTACGGCCCGTCCGCGTCGCCGTTGCCCGAGTTGAGTACGACGCGGAACGGGGCCTGGCCGGTCAGCTCGCAGTGGTACTGCCGCAGCGAGTACTCGTCGCACACCCATGCGCCGGTGGAGTCGACCACCCTCATCTCCGGGCGGCCGGCTCCCGTGGCGTCGCCCGGGAACAGTCCGGTGAGAACAGCGCCCGCGGGGCTGCTCAGCTCCAGGCAGTCGAACTGTGCGGGAGTGGCGAGCCGCCCTCGCACCGGCGCGTCCTGCCAGCCGTTGTCGGACACCGGCCGGCAGTCGGACGGCATCCAGGGCAGCACCGCGAGGTGGTACCGCAGGTTGTCGTCGATCACCGCGTCCGGGACGCCGCCGCTGAGCACCAGCGTGTACCGGCCGGCGGCGGGAACCTGGCACCACTCGTCCGTGCACAGCCGGTGGCCGTCACCGTCGTAGACGTTCGCGTACTGCCGGTAGTTGTCCTCGCCGACCGCCTTGACGCGGAACGTGCCCTCGGGCAGGTCCAGGACGCGGCAGCGGACGCCGGCGAGCGCGCCGGCCGGCGCGGCGTTGTAGGCGCCGGGCCTGACCGTCGGGCAGCCGGTCGGATCGTTGAGGTCGCGCACCTGCATCCGGTAGGTCAGGTCGGTGTCGTCGGGCTCCCACCGGGAGAGGTACGAGACGACCCGGAAGGTGCCGGTCGACGGCAGGACACAGCCGTCGCTCTCCGAGTAGGCGGTGCAGAGCACGGCACCCTGCGCATCGACCAGCCAGGAGAAGACGTCGTTGTACCGGTCCGGCGCCCGGTAGACCATGACCCGGTCACCGGCCTCGCCCTGGAACGGCTGGCAGTTGGTCTGCACCGGCGAGGTCTGGTGCACGGTCAGCGTGGGCTGCGTCCAGGTCGTCCCGGTGGGGGCGGCGCAGCCCGCGGTCCCGTCGAGGCGGGTCACCGCGACCCGGTAGGTGACCGGCTCCCAGTTCGAGTTCTGGGCCAGCAGCGTGTACGGGCCGGCCGCGGGTACCGCGCAGGAACGCCAGGACTCGTACTCTCCGCACACCTCCCGGCCGGCGTCGTCGAACACACGCCAGTAGAGGTGCTGATTCGCGTACTGGTCGAAGCGGACGACCAGCGGGCCCGGGGTGGCGACCCGCAGCGCCTGGCAGCTGATGCCCTCGCTCGGCGGCACACTCCCGGTGCCGACCGCCGTCCCGGGGTCACCGAACGCGGCCAGCGGCAGGGCCGGGCAGCCGACCGCCCTCGAGATCCGCGGCATCTTGAGCGTGTAGGTCGCCTTGTCGCCGTAGCTCTGGTGCAGGAAGAGCCGGTACGGCCCGGGCTCGCCGAGCGTGCACTCCGTGGTGTATCGCACCGTGCAGAGCGGCTGGAACTGCCCGTCCAGGATCGAGCCCTCGATGCTCCCGCCGCCGCCCGGATCGGCCAGGTGCAGGACCGTGCCGGTGGGCTGGGTGAACGTGATGCAGCGGGCGGCCAGGCCGGCGGGCAGCGTGCCGCTGCGACCGGCCGAGGCGAAGGAGAAGAAGCTCTCCGACAGGGTGGCGCAGGTGGAGGGCGTCCGCATCGACTCGGCGGACAGCGAGTAGGCGCCCTGGCCCGTGTCGTAGGTGAGGGAAACCGTGATCGTGTAGGTGCCCGCGGCGCCCAGCCGGCAGTCCGTCAGGTACGAGCCGGCGAAGCAGGCGCGGACGCCGTCGGGTCCGTGGACCTGGGCGCCGACGCCGTCACCGGACACCTCGCGGAGGCGGATGAAGAGGGTGTCCTGGTCGACGGTCGAGGTGACCTTCCACGTCTGCTTCGTGTCACCGGTGATCGAGGCGCAGTTCTTGACCTGGCCGAGCGGGAGCTTGCCGCCGCAGGTCGCGGCGCCGCTGGTGGCCGTCGCCGTCGTCGACGCCTTGGCCCTGCGATCCGGGGCGGGTGCGGCGGTGGTGGGCGCCGGGGTCGACGGCGCCGCGGCGGGGCGTGCGGATTCGGTCGTCGCGGCGGGTCGCGGCGACGGCTCCGCCGCCGGGGCGGCGGTTGCCGGGCCGGCCAGCAGACCTCCCGCGGTGATGCTCATGGCGGCCACTGCCGCCCACTTCGCCAGGTGTCTCCACCATGGATCGGGCACGACTGTACGCATGCGGACTCCCCCGTAGACGTCGCGCGATCTGCGCGAGCGACGAGATGATCGCATGTGGATCGATCGCCAACAATCGGCTTGCGGGTCGTGCTTGCCGCTCGATCAGCAGGGGCCGTAACCCTCGTCGAAGAGGCGGCGGGCCCAGTCCGCGTACCCGGCGATGATCTCGCGGACGGTGACGCCGTCGTGCAGGAACAGGTACGCGCGGTCGCCGTCGCGGGCGAGCAGCCCGGCGAAGCGGTGACTGCCGCGCGGCGCCGGCAGGTCGACGGCGCCGGGGTACGCGGCGCGGACCTCGCCCACCGGTGTGCCGGCGCTGACGCCCTCGGGCGTGCTCATCGGGTCGTCGAGCCAGAGTAGGACGAGCCGGTCGTCGACGAAGATCGGGCTGACCGAACCGTGCCCGACGAGCGCGGGCCCGCAGGCCGCCTCGTCGGCGCGCAGCACGCCGCGCCGGGTCAGGTCCGCCTCGGTGTCGCCGAACTCCGCGTTGCGCAGACCCTCCAGACTGACCACCTGGGCGGCGCCGACCGGACGGGCCGGCCATTGTGGATGAACGCCGCTGCCGGCTGCGGACGCGGCAGCAAGTAGTGCGGCAATAAAGCCGAATTGTCGTAGTTTCATGCAATCCCCCAGTCACCAACGGGACCAGGGCGATGAGGTTGCTGTTGTTGGTCGGATTGGCGCAGTTCCCACTCGTCGGCCAGCTCGTCCCAGTAGTCGGCGGACAGTCCGCGCCGGCCGTGCGTCAGCCAGCCGTCCGTGTCGCGCTCCAGGTGCAGGCCCAGCTCGGCGAACGGGTCGATCCACGCGCCCGGCTCCGCGCCCAGCCGGGCCAGCGCGGTGTTGATCGGCCACTCGGTCCGCGGCCGGTCCAGCGCGGCGTCGTAACGCGGCCCCCAGCTCACCTCGCCGCCGAGCCAGACGACCGCCGACTGGTGGCCGAGCCCGCCCGCGAACTCCGCCTCCAGGTACGCCACCGGGCCGCTTCTCGACCAGCGGGCCAGCACGTCCGCCAGCGGCGGCGAGAGCACCAGCCGGAACGGACGCTCGGCGCGCGGCTCGTCGGTGGCGTAATCCGGCAGGCCGCCGGTCAGCTCCTGCACCAGCTGCGGGGTGACCGGCAGTAGCGCGAAGTCCTGGCGGAGCGCGGCGAGCACCGCGTGGTCCAGGTCGGCGGTCTGCTCGCGAAGCAGCTCGACGTCGGCGACCACGGCGCTGAGCTGGTAACTCATCCGGTCCTCTCGGCGTCCACAGGCTGTGGATGGAACATGTGTACGACGGTCTCAGATGGTTCCGTTGGTCAGGTACCTCGGGCGTCCGTCGCTCAGCGCGGCCACCGCGTGACGCAGCCGATGCCAAACGTACGGGCGAAGCAGCGCCTGCGCATCATCGAGCGCAACGAATCGTGCGTCGGCCAGTTCGCCGTCAGCCGGTTTCAACAGCTCGGCGGGAGGCAGTGCGCCGCCGTCGAAGATGAACATCAAGCTGTCGTCCCAAGGGCCGTGCGGTGCCACCCAGTCCACGACCAGCAACGGCCCGACGCGCAGTTCGAGACCCAACTCCTCGCGTACCTCCCGCTCGGCGGCCAGGTGCGGCGGCTCGTTCGCCTCCGCCATGCCGCCCGGCAGGTCCCAGTCCGGCTTGTAGCGCGGATCTACCAACAGGATGTCGCCGTCACCGTTGCGCAGCAGTACGTCGGCCCCCACCCGCTTCCGGGGCTGCCGCGCGTTGCCCTCGGCGAGGTGGATCTGCCAGGCTGCCGGATCTCGCTCGTACAGGGGACGCTCGTCGGCCATACCGACGATTGTCAGCCGTCCTCACTTCGTCGGCAGCGGCAGCGCCACCCATCTCCGCTCCCGGATGGCGTCGCGAAGCCGGTCCAGAAGCTGTGGCACGTCCGGGCACCGGACGGCATGCGACCGCAGGAGCAGTGCGAGATGTCTGAGCTGGTCGAGGACGACAGCCGATCCCAGACCGTGGGTGAGTTCGACGGTCTGGTGCGTCAGGTCGCACGCCTCCTCGATCCGGGCCTGCCCGACGAGCGCGGTGGCCAGGAGCATCCGCGCGAGCGCCTGACTCCGCACCCGGCCGCCCGGCCGCTCGGTGACGTTGCCGTTGAGGATGCGAAGAGCGGCCGTGACGTCACCGAGGCGAAGCAGGCAGCGCGCCGACTCGATATCGAACGAGGTGCGGTCGAATGGACTCAGCCATTCGGTGGGTGCAGGTGCCGCCTCCGCGAAGGCGGACTCAGCCCGCTGAAGGGAAGCGTGGCAGTCGGCGGTGAGACCCGCCGCGGCGAGGCCGCGTGCCTGCAAGACGAGAAGACGGGCGCGTATCAGAGCGCCGGCCTCCTCTTGAGCGACGGCCCCGAGCCCGTCGCTGGCATGTGAGATCGCGGCCTCCGCGTTTCCACCGTGGCAGGCGAGGTGGCTCAGGCTTCCGTGCACCTGCGCCACCAGCAGCGCATCTCTGCTGTCGACGGCGAGCGCCAAGGCATCAAGGAAGTGCCGTCTACTCGTCGTGCTGTCCCCGGAATCGTGTGCCATCCATCCGGCCATCTCGTGCAGGACGGTGGTCGCCATGAGCACTTGCGGGGGCATGGCAGGAGGACGACCTGTCGGCCTGGAGAAGGTGACGAGGTGTGCCAGCACGGCGCTGTAGAGGTTCTTGCCGCCGACTTGACGATCTGCGGACCGGAGTGCGCGGATCAGGTGAGGACCTACCTCCACCGCATCGGCCGGCACCGGGGTGTCACCTGGTGCGGGCGGCAGTCGGAACCACAAGGTGTGCGCGGGTATCCGCAGCACGCGGGCCCAATGCGCCAGTCGGTCGAGGTGCACCACCGCTGGTCCGTTCTCGATGCGGCTCAGTTGCGCCTGCGTAATCCCGAACCAGCCGGCGACAGTGGTTTGGGGCAGCGGCTGTCGCCCGTGATAGGGATGGTGACGGTAGGCACGGACAACGCGACCGAGGTGTCGATCCGCAAGCGCATGGCGAAGCGGTTCATGGGACCAGAAGCTGGGTGGAACGTCGGGAGCAGCGACGATGCGGTCCCGCTCCGCTCGTTGACAGGGAGCGCACCGTCCCGAGCCGTTGTCGGCAGCCAGGTTGGCGCCGCAACGCGCACACCTGTCTGGCCTCGATGCCGCGATCACTCACTTATTCAACCTGCTCAGTGACTGTCGGTTATACATGCAACGCATAACCGGCCATGACTAGGACGAGAGCTTTGACGTGCCACGTACGAGAATTGGGTGATCGACCTCGTCGGAGGCTGTCGGATCGGGGTGGCGGCGTTCGTAGCCGGGGTGACGGCAGCCCGGGCGGCGGCCGACCAGAGTGAAAGAGGAACCGATGGCGCAGTACCTGATCTCCGTACTCGACGACACGACCGGATCGGCCACCGACGCGGAGATGGCCGCGATCGGTGAGTTCAACGAGCGGCTGCGAGCCGACGGCCACTGGGTCTTCGCCGGTGGCCTCGCGGCGCCGGAGACGGCCACCGTCGTGGACGCGCGGGACGGTGGCCCGGTGCTCACCGACGGGCCCTACCTGGAGACGAAGGAGTACGTCGGCGGGTTCTGGATCATCGACGCGCCGGACTTCGACGTGGCGCTCCCGCTCGCCGCGCTGGCGTCGCAGCGGTGCAACAGGCGGGTCGAGTTGCGGCCGTTCCTGGGCGCGTGACCGACGTCGGCGAGGTGCTCACCCGGGTCCACCGTGAGGAGTGGGCCCGGGTGGTCGCCACGCTCGCCCGGCGCATCGGCGACCTCGACGTCGCCGAGGAGATGGCAGCCGAGGCGTTCGCCGCCGCCGTCGAGCGGTGGTCGGCCGACGGCGTACCGCCGAACCCCGGCGCGTGGCTCACCACCACCGCGTACCGGCGGGCCGTCGACCGGATCCGGCGCGAGAGCCGGCGGGAGGACAAGCACCGGGAGGCGCTGATGCTGGCCGACGTCCCGGAACCGCTCGGTGTCATCGACGACGACCGGCTCCGCCTGATCTTCACCTGCTGCCACCCGGCGCTGGCCATGGAGGCGCGGGTGGCGTTGACGCTGCGCCTGGTCGGCGGGCTCACGGTGCCGGAGATCGCGCGGGCGTACCTCGTCCAGGAAGCCGCTATGAGCAGGCGGATCACGCGGGCCAAGACGAAGATCAAGGCGGCCGGGATCCCGTACCGGGTGCCGTCCCGCGACGACCTGCCGGCCCGGGTCAGCGGCGTGCTCGCCGTCCTGTACCTGATCTTCAATGAGGGCTACCTCGCGTCCGATCCCGGCAAGGAGGCGGTGCGTGCGGACCTGACCGCCGAGGCGATCCGGCTCACCCGGCTGGTCCGTACGCTGCTGCCCGACGACCACGAGGCCACCGGTCTCCTGGCGCTGATGCTGCTCACCGAGGCCCGCCGGCCCGCCCGGGTGTCCGCGACGGGCGAACTCGTCGTCCTCGCCGAGCAGGACCGCGGCGCCTGGAACCGCCAGCTCATCGCCGAGGGGCACGCCCTGGTCCGCGCGTGCATCGCCGCCGGCCGGCCGCCGGGCCGCTACCAGATCCTCGCCGCGGTCAACGCCGTCCACACCGACGCCCGCGACGCGCGGGACACCGACTGGGCGCAGGTCGCCGCGCTCTACGACCATTTGGTACGCGTCGACCCGTCGCCGATCGTGCGGCTCAACCGGGCCGTGGCGGTCGCCGAACTCGACGGGCCGCAGGTCGCGCTCGCCGAGGTGGACGGGTTGCCGCTGGACGGCTATCACGCGTACCACGCGACGCGCGCCGAGTTGTTGCGCCGGATGGGGCGGGGTGGGGAGGCGCGTGAGGCGTACGAACGGGCGATCGAGCTGGCCGGGAACAGCGCGGAGACGGCCTATTTGAGGCGGCGGCGGGACCAGTTGAGCGGCCGGTGAGTCTCGCCGCGCAGTACGACTCAGGGCCGGTCCCGTGCGGGAACCGACCCTGTCGTCTGCGAGCGGAGGATACGAGATTCGAACTCGTGAGGGTGTAAACCCAACACGCTTTCCAAGCGTGCGCCCTAGGCCTCTAGGCGAATCCTCCGCGAGCCAGGATACAGGTCTCCCGACGGCGGGCCACCCCACCCTCCCGGAAGATCCACAACCCTTCGGGTAGGCTTGGCGTCACCTCCCGTGCGGCGGTACCTCGTGAACCTCCCCAGGGCCGGAAGGCAGCAAGGATAAGCGAGCTCTGCCGGGTGCACGGGAGGCCTTTCTGTCTCCCGGGCCGGGTAACGTCGCTGCGGGTCGGGTCACGGGGTGGTGGGTGGTCACCCGGGGCCGACCGGCGCAGAATGGCTCGGTCGAGAGGAGGCGGGACGGGTGGCACTGGCCCTTTACCGCAAGTACCGGCCGCGGACGTTCGCCGAGATGATCGGCCAGGAGCAGGTCACCGAGCCGCTGTCGCAGGCGCTGCGCAGCGGGCGGCTGAACCACGCCTACCTCTTCTCCGGTCCGCGGGGCTGCGGCAAGACCTCCAGCGCCCGGATCCTGGCCCGCTCCCTCAACTGCGAACAGGGCCCCACCCCCGAGCCGTGCGGGCAGTGTGACTCGTGTCGCGGGCTGGCTCCCGACGGCGGCGGCTCGATCGACGTCATCGAGATCGACGCGGCCAGCCACGGTGGTGTCGACGACGCCCGTGAGCTGCGCGAGAAGGCGTTCTTCGCCCCGGCCCGCAGCCGCTTCAAGATCTACATCATCGACGAGGCGCACATGGTCTCGTCGGCCGGCTTCAACGCCCTGCTCAAGCTGGTCGAGGAGCCCCCGGAGTACGTCAAGTTCATCTTCGCCACCACCGAACCGGAGAAGGTCCTCGGCACGATCAAGTCGCGGACCCACCACTACCCGTTCCGGCTGTTCCCGCCGAAGGTGGTCCGCCCCTACCTCGAGCAGCTCTGCGAGGCAGAAGGCGTCAAGGTCGAGCCGGCGGTCTTCCCGCTGGTGGTGCGCGCCGGCGGGGGCAGCATGCGCGACAGCCTCTCCGTGCTCGACCAGCTCATCGCGGGCGCCGGCCCGGAGGGCGTCGACTACGCCCGGGCCGCCGCGCTGCTCGGTGTCACCGACGCCGCGCTGATCGACGAGATGTGCGACGCGCTCGCCGCCGGTGACGGCGCCGCCGCGTACGCCACCGTCGACCGGGTCGCCGAGGCCGGGCACGACTCGCGCCGCTTCGCCTCCGACCTGTTGGAACGTCTCCGCGACCTGATCGTCCTGCAGCAGGTGCCCGATGCCGCCGCCAGGGGCCTCATCGACGGCCCGGCCGACCAGATCGAGCGGATGGCCGCCCAGGCCCACCGCCTCGGCCCGGCCACGCTGTCCCGCTGCGCCGACATCGTGCACAACGGCCTGGTCGAGATGCGCGGCACCACCGCGCCCCGGCTGCTGCTGGAGCTGATCTGCGCGCGCATGCTCCTGCCCGGCGCGGACGACTCCTCGGCCGGCCTGCTTCAGCGCCTGGAGCGGATGGAGCGCCGGCTGACGCTCGGGGGCGCCGAGCTGCCGCCGGCCGCCGCCGACTCCGCGCATCCCACTCAGAACCAGGGGGTACGCCCGGCGGCTCCCGCCCCGGGCGCGGCTGCCGCCGCGGTCCACCCGGATTCCGCCGGCACGCCGGCGGCTGCCGGTGCCCCGGCCGGTGCCGCCGCCGCACGTGCCGCTGCCGCCGCTGCGGCGGGTGCCCGGAACGCCGCCCCTGGTTCCCGCCCCGGCTCTGCCGTCGGGGCTACCGGCACCCGTCCCGCCCCGGCTGGTGCGGCTGCCGACTCCGGCCCGTCCGCCGCCGAGTCGGGCCCGGGTCTCGCCCTGGCGGCGACCGAAGCGACAGCGGCTGCCGAGGTCCACCCCGACACGGACGCCGGGTTCCCCGCGTCGGCCGCCGCCGGCTCGGCGACTTCCGGTCAGGCTGCTGCCCGACGCCCGGTACCGCCGTCCGCGGTGATGCCGGATCCGGCCACGCCCGAGCCGCCCCGCCCCGGAGCGGGCAATCCAGGCGCGCTCGACGCGGTCGCGGTGCGCCGGGTCTGGCCCGAGGTGGTCGGCAAGGTGAACCGCAGCAACAAGCGGATCGCCGCGCTGATGCGTGACGCGGTGGTACGCGACCTGGACGGCGACACGCTCGTGCTGACCGTGAAGTCGACGGTGCTGGCGAAGATGATGGCCGATCACGCCGCCGTGCTGACCGACGCGCTCTACGAGGAGCTGGGCGGTCGCTGGCAGATCCGCTGCGAGGTGGCGGGCGAGCGCGGCGCGGCCTCACTCGGCGGCCCGTCCCGCCCGTCCGGGGCGAGCCGCGCGCAGGCCGACGCCGCACCGGGCCGCAACGCGTCCGACAGCGCTCCGGCCCGCCCGGTGACCGCCCCGCCTGGTCCGGCGTCCGACGCCGTGTCCGGTCGCCCGGATGCCGGGGCGGCAGGTACCGCTCAGGGCCGTCCGGACGCCGATGCGGGGCGTGTCCGCCCGAACGCGGGCGCGGCGGACGCCGGGTATGGACAGGACACCTCCGGCTCGGACGGCACCACGGGCAGAGGAGCCACGGGCAGCCCGGCCACCGGCAGTCAAGGTGCGAGAAGCCAGGCCGGGGGACCGCCGGGCCGGGCCGGCGCGGGTTCGGCCGAGGCCTCGCACCGGCCGGCGGCGACCGCTGCTGTCGACCAGGCCGGCGAGGAGGACTGGCCGGAGCCGGCCCGACCCGGTGGCGCGGCCACCGGCACGGCCTCGGCGACCAGCACCGCCTCGGCGGCGAGCACCGGCGACGGGGAGGGCTGGCCGGCGGCGGCCCGTCCGGGCGGGGGCACGGCGACCGCTACCGCGCCTGTCGTCGTACCCAAGCCTGCTGCACCTGCGGCGGCGCCTGCCGGTGGGGCGCGGCCGGCGGGGGCGAAGAACAGCGCGATCGCGGCGGCGCGTGCGGCTGCGGCGGCGGCCGCTGCGGGCGGTGGTCCGGGCAAGGGGCCGCGCGCGGCGCAGCCGGCGCGGAAGACGGCCGATGCCGAGTGGGCGGGCGAGCCGCCCTACGACCCGGACTTCGACGGCCCGGTGCGGGGCGGGGGCGCGCCGGCGGCGGCGCCTGCCTACGAGGGTTTCGATCCGGGTGACGAACCGCTGGACGACGTGATCGACGAGCGGACCGCCCGGCAGTCGAGCGAGGAGCAGGCGGTGCAGCTGCTGCGTGAGACGTTCGGGGCGGAGAAGATCGACGAGGTGGACGCGCGCTGAGCGCGCGCCGACCGCGATTCAGCGGTGCCGTGGCCCGACTAGGCTGGTCGCGGCCGAGCAGACGAGTGGAAGAAGGAGCGGTCCGTGCGCCCAGGTGGACAGCCGAACATGCAGCAGATGCTGAAGCAGGCGCAGAAGATGCAGCAGCAGATCGCCAAGGCCCAGGCCGAGCTGGCCGAGGCGGAGCTGACCGGCACCGCCGGCGGTGGCCTGGTCACCGCGACCGTCGCCGGCACCGGTGAGCTGAAGGCGATCAAGATCGACCCGAAGGCGGTCGACCCGGAGGACGTCGAGACGCTCGAGGACCTGGTCGTCGCGGCCGTGCACAACGCCGCCGAGGCGGCCCGCGAGCTGACCGAGAAGAAGATGGGCCCGCTGGCGGGCGGCATGGGCGGCCTCGGCCTGCCCGGGTTCTGAGCCGGCAGATGTACGAGGGTGCCATCCAGGATCTGATCGACGAGCTGGGCCGGTTGCCGGGCGTGGGCCCGAAGAGTGCCCAGCGGATCGCGTTCCACGTGCTGTCGGCGGATCCGGCCGACGTCAACCGGCTGGCCGGCGCGCTGCGCAAGGTCAAGGACCTGGTGCGGTTCTGCACGACCTGCTACAACGTGGCCGAGTCGGAGCAGTGCCGGATCTGCCGCGACCCACGGCGTACCGACGAGGTGCTCTGCGTGGTCGAGGAGCCGAAGGACGTGGTGGCGATCGAGCGGACCGGCGAGTTCCGCGGGCGCTACCACGTGCTCGGCGGCGCGATCAATCCGCTGGAGGGCATCGGCCCGGACAACCTGCGGATCCGTGAGCTGATGACCCGCCTCGGCGGCGGCGAGGTCCGTGAGCTGATCCTCGCCACCGACCCGAACACCGAGGGCGAGGCGACAGCCACCTACCTGGCGCTGATGGTCAAGCCGATGGGGATCGCCGTGACCCGACTCGCGAGTGGACTGCCGGTCGGCGGCGACCTGGAGTACGCCGACGAGATCACGCTGGGCCGGGCCTTCGAGGGCCGACGGGCCGTCTGAATCCAGTCGTGCCGCCTCCGGCGGGTGCCCTCCGGGGTGCCCGCCGGACGTGTCTCCGGGCCGGACCGGACGCCCGTCGATCTAACAGGAACGTGCGTCCGGGACCGGATCGACGTAATAAATTCGCCCTTCAAACCGACGAAAGTTCGGCGATGCAAGGGATTATCCTTCGATTCGTATGCCTCGTTGCGGAACAGACACGATTCGATACCAACCCACCCCCCGCCGGTTTCCGGGCCGTCCGCCCGAGGGCTAAGGTCTGCGCACATCGGTGACCCTGTCACCACGTTGTCCGTACCCCCAAGGACGAGGTGAAAGCACCATGCGTGCATCCAGGCCGAAGGTCGCAATCGCGGCCGTCGCGGTCGCGGCCCTCGCGGTTGCAGGCTGCGCCGAGAGCGACCGTGAGAGTGGCTCCGGAGATAGCAAGAAGGACACCCTCGTCTTCGGCGTCGCCGGAGACCCGAAGGTGCTCGACCCCAGCTTCGCCAGCGACGGTGAGTCGCTGCGCGTGGCGCGCCAGGTCTTCGAGACCCTGGTCCGTCCGGAGGAGGGCGGCACCAAGGTGACGCCGGGCCTCGCCGAGTCCTGGACGCCGGACGCGGCGGGCACCACCTGGACGTTCAAGCTCCGCTCGGGAGTCAAGTTCCACGACGGCACCGACTTCAACGCCGAAGCCGTCTGCGCCAACTTCGACCGCTGGTACAACGCCAAGGGCCTCATGCAGAGCCCGGACGTGACCGCCTACTGGCAGGACGTCATGGGCGGGTTCGCCAAGAACGAGGACCCGGAGCTGGGGCCGAGCCTCTTCAAGTCCTGCACCGCCAAGGACGCCACCACTGTGGACCTCGCGTTCACCCGGGTCTCCAGCAAGATCCCGGCCGCGCTGATGCTGCCGTCGTTCTCGATCCAGAGCCCCAAGGCGATGGAGCAGTACGACGCGAGCAACGTGACCGGCACCGCCGAGGACATCAAGTACCCGGCGTACGCGATGGAGCACCCGACCGGCACCGGCCCGTTCAAGTTCAAGGCGTGGGACATCGCGAACAAGTCGCTCACCATCGAGCGCAACGACGACTACTACGGCGACAAGGCCAAGCTGAAGACCATCATCTTCAAGACGATCTCGGACGAGAACGCCCGCAAGCAGGCGCTCCGCTCGGGTGACATCCAGGGCTACGACCTGGTCGGCCCGGCGGACGTGGAGCCGCTGAAGAAGGAGGGCTTCAACGTCCTCACCCGGCCCGCCTTCAACATCCTCTACCTGGCGATCAACCAGAAGGGGAACCCGAAGCTGGCCGACCTGAAGGTCCGGCAGGCCATCGCGCACGCGCTGAACCGGCAGGCCCTGGTCGACTCGAAGCTGCCCCCGGGCGCCAAGGTCGCGATGAACTTCTTCCCGGACACCGTCGAGGGCTGGAACGGCGACGTCACCAAGTACGACTACAACCCGGAGAAGGCCAAGCAGCTGCTGGCCGAGGCGGGCGCGTCGAACCTGACGCTGAAGTTCCACTACCCGACCGAGGTCACCCGGCCGTACATGCCGAACCCGAAGGACATCTTCGAGCTGCTCTCGGCGGACCTCAAGGCGGTCGGCATCAACGTCCAGGCCATCCCGCTGAAGTGGAGCCCGGACTACCTCAACGCCACCACCTCCGGCAACAAGCACGACCTGCACTTCCTCGGCTGGACCGGTGACTACGGCGACGCGTACAACTTCATCGGCACCTTCTTCGACCGCCAGAAGGACGAGTGGGGCTTCAACAACCCCGCGCTCTTCGCGCAGTTCAAGGACGCCGACACCACCGCCGACGTGGCGGCCCGGACGGAGAAGTACAAGGCGCTGAACAAGACGATCATGGACTTCCTGCCGGGTGTGCCGATCTCGCACTCCCCGCCGGCGATCGTGTTCGGCAAGGACGTGACCGGGGTCAAGGCGAGCCCGCTCACCGACGAGCGGTACGCGACCGCAGAGTTCAAGTGATCTGAAGGCACCGTACGCGGGCGGGCGCTGTGACCACAGCGCCCGCCCGCACCCCTCCGCACACCCTCCGAGGCGCCCGTGTTCCGGTTCATCATCAGACGCCTGCTACAGCTGATACCCACGCTGTTCGGGCTCTCCGTCCTGCTGTTCATCTGGCTCCACCGACTTCCGGGCGGGCCCGAGACCGCGATCCTCGGTGAACGGGGCACGCCCGAGACGCGCGCCGCCATCCGGCGCAACCTCGGCCTCGACGAGCCGATCCTGGTCCAGTACGCCCGCTTCCTGCGGCGGATGATCCGGCTCGACCTGGGCACCTCGACCGGTACGAAGCGGGCCGTCACCACGGAGTTCGTGGAGCGGTTCCCCGGCACCGTCGAGCTGACCGTCATGGCCATGATCCTCGCGGTCGGCATCGGCATCCCGCTCGGCTACCTGGCCGCCCGCCGCCGGGGCCGGTTCCTCGACCACGCCTCGGTCGGCGGATCGCTCATCGGCATCTGCATCCCGGTCTTCTTCCTGGCGTACGTGCTCAAGGCGATCTTCGCGGAGAACCTGGGCTGGTTCCCCTCCAGCGGCCGGCAGGACCCGACCATCGGGGCGACCCGGGTCACCAACTTCTTCGTCCTCGACGGGCTCATGACCCGCGAGTGGGACGCCGCCGCCGACGCGCTGTGGCACCTCGTGCTGCCGGGCGTCGCGCTCGCCAGCATCCCGCTCGCGATCATCGTCCGGATCACCCGGGCCAGCGTGCTGGAGGTGCTCAACGAGGACTTCGTCCGGACCGCCGAGGCCAAGGGCCTGACCGAGCGGACCGTCCGCCGCCGGCACGTGCTGCGCAACGCCATGCTGCCGGTGGCCACCTCGATCGGTCTCCAGACCGGTCTCCTGCTCTCCGGCGCGGTGCTCACCGAGACCGTGTTCGCGTTCAGCGGCATCGGCGCGTTCGTCGCCGAGTCGATCAGCCAGCGCGACTACCCGGTGCTGATGGGCTTCATCATGATCATTGCGGTGGTGTACGTGCTGGTGAATCTCCTGGTCGACCTCTCCTACAGCGTGATCGACCCGAGGGTGAGGGTGCGATGACCATCACCGGTGGCAAGAAGCGCGAGAAGATCGACCGGCTCGCCGAGCTGGCCGCCCGCGAGGACGAGCAGGGGGTGAGCCTCTGGAAGGAGGCGTTCCGCCGGCTGCGGCGCAATCCGGCGGCCGTCATCGGCGTGGTCATCCTGGCGATCTTCGTCCTGGTCGCGGTGATCGGGCCGTTCCTCGTCCCGTACAGCCCGACGGACTCCATCGGCATCCGCGAAGGACTGGTCAAGTCCGGCCAGGGCATCATCCCGGGCGTCTCCGCCGACCACTGGCTCGGCTTCGACCACCAGGGCCGGGACGAGTTCAGCCGGCTCATCGTCGGGGCCCGGCAGACGCTGCTCGTCGGCGTGGTCTCCACCCTGATCGGCCTCGCGGTCGGCGCGCTGATCGGCGGCGTCGCCGGTGCCGCGGCCGGTCTGGGCGGGCGCTGGGGCCGCTGGATCGACACCACCCTGATGCGCTTCATCGACATGCTGCTGGCCATGCCGAGCCTGCTGCTCGCGGTGAGCATCGCCGCGCTGCTCGGCGCCAGCCTCACCACCGTGATGATCGCTGTCGGTGTGGTGTCGGTGCCGATCTTCGCCCGGCTGCTGCGGGGCTCGATGATCGCGCAGGCCAACAGCGACTACGTGCTGGCCGCGACGTCGCTCGGCGTGAAGCGGTCCAAGATCGCCCTCACCCACGTGGTGCCGAACTCGATCGCCCCGGTCATCGTGCAGGCCACGCTGACGCTGGCGACCGCGATCATCGAGGCGGCCGCGCTGTCCTTCCTCGGTCTCGGCAACCCCGACTCGGCCATCCCGGAGTGGGGCGTCATGCTCGCCGACGCGCAGCCGTACCTGGGCATCCGGCCGGGACTGGCGATCTATCCGGCGCTCGGCATCATCATCACCGCGCTCGGGTTCACCCTGCTCGGTGAGGCGATGCGCGAGGCTCTCGATCCAAAGCTGCGGAAGTAGGTCAGTCAGCCATGGCACTGCTCGAAGTGGACGACCTCTCCGTCACGTTCGCCCGTCGTGGGCAGCGCACCGTGCACGCGGTGGACGGGGTGTCCTTCTCGGTCGACGCCGGCGAGGTGGTCGGCCTGGTCGGCGAGTCCGGCTGCGGCAAGAGCGTCACGTCGCTGGCCATCATGGGCCTGCTGCCGAAGCAGCCGGGCCTGCGGGTCGGTGGCAAGGCGGTCTTCGACGGCACCGACCTGCTCCAGCTCGACGACCGGTCCCGCCGCGACATCCGCGGCCGGGATGTCGCGATGATCTTCCAGGATCCGCTCTCCTCGCTGAACCCGGTCATCCCGATCGGGCTCCAGGTGACCGAGGTGCTCGCCCGGCACCGGGGCATGAGGGGCGAGGCGGCCACCAGGGAGGCGGCCGACCTGCTCGACCGGGTGGGCATCCCGGACCCGCGGCGGCGCCTGAAGGAGTACCCGCACCAGCTCTCCGGGGGCATGCGGCAGCGGGCGCTGATCGCCATGGCGGTCGCCTGCCAGCCTCGGCTGCTGATCGCCGACGAGCCGACCACCGCGCTCGACGTCACCATCCAGGCGCAGATCCTGGAACTGCTCAAGGACCTGGTCCGGGACTCCGGCACCGCCCTGGTCATGATCACGCACGACCTCGGCGTGGTCGCCGGCATGTGCGAGACCATCAACGTCCTCTACGCCGGCCGGGTGGTGGAGACGGCCACCCGCCGTCCGCTGTTCCGCCAGCCCCGGCACCCGTACACCGAGGGGTTGCTCGGTTCGGTGCCGCGCCTGGACGCCGGCCGCGGCGAACGGCTGAACCCCATCCCCGGCTCGGTGCGCGACGTGCTGCCCTGGCCGGACGGCTGCGCGTTCGCCCCGCGCTGCACCCGCCGCGTCGACGCGTGTGTGGGCGAGCCGCCGGAGCTTGTGCTCACCCACGACGCGCGCAGCTACCGCTGCGTCAACCCGGTGCCGGTCCCCGGCCTGACCCCGGAGGCGGACACCCGCGCGACCGCGCCGACGACCGCCGAACCGGGTGCGGTGCCGGCCCAGGCCGAGCCGGCCGACCCGCCCGCCGTGCCCGGCTTCGGACCGGCTCCGCGCGAGGAGGAGACCCCATGAGCGACAACGACATCCTCGTCGAGGTCCGCGACCTGAAGGTGCACTTCCCGATCCGCCGGGGCGTGCTGTTCGACCGGACCGTCGGGCACGTCAAGGCGGTCGACGGGGTCGACCTGAGCATCCCGCGCGGCAAGACGTACGGGCTGGTGGGCGAGTCGGGCTGCGGCAAGTCCACGCTCGGCCGGGCGCTGCTCCAGCTCAACCCGCCGACCAGCGGCGAGGTGAAGTTCGACGGCGTCGAGCTGACCACGCTGCCCGCCGGCAAACTGCGCACGATGCGCCGCCGGATGCAGATGATCTTCCAGGACCCGATGTCCAGCCTGGATCCCCGCCAGA
Source organism: Micromonospora tulbaghiae (assembly GCF_900091605.1). GTDB lineage: Bacteria > Actinomycetota > Actinomycetes > Mycobacteriales > Micromonosporaceae > Micromonospora > Micromonospora tulbaghiae. Next base: position 299,154 of record NZ_FMCQ01000008.1, on the reverse strand, counting down.
ACGTCGAGTCGATCCTGACCGAGGGCCTCCAGACCCACGGCATCGGCGCGAACCGGGACGACCGGCGGCGGATCATCGGCGAGACGCTCGACGCGGTCGGCCTGCCGAGGTGGGCGCTGTCCCGCTACCCGCACGAGTTCTCCGGCGGCCAGCGCCAGCGCATCGGCATCGCCCGCGCGCTCGTCCTCGGCCCGGAGCTGATCGTCGCCGACGAGCCGGTCTCCGCGCTGGACGTGTCGATCCAGGCGCAGGTGGTGAACCTGCTCGACGAACTCCAGGACAGCCTCGGCCTGACGTACCTGGTCATCGCGCACGACCTGGCCGTGGTGCGGCACATCTCCGACGTGGTCGGCGTGATGTACCTGGGCGCGCTGGTGGAGGAGGCGCCGAGCGACCGGCTCTACACCGAGCCGCTGCACCCGTACACCCGGGCGCTGATGTCGGCGGTGCCGGTGCCGGACCCGGACGTGGAGGACCGGCGCGAGCGCATCCTGCTCGCCGGTGACCTGCCGTCGCCTGCCAACCCGCCGTCGGGCTGCCGGTTCCACACCCGCTGCCCGTGGGCGCAGCCGACCCGCTGTGCCGACGAGCGGCCGGAGCTGCGCTCGATCGGCGCCAGCCGGGTGGCCTGCCACTGGGCCGAGCAGATCGCCGCGGGTGAGCTGCGCCCGCACGAGGTGACCGCGAAGATCACCCGGCCGGAGGGCGAGGGCGAGGAGCCGGGCGTGGTCTCCGCGCCCAGCGAGCCCGGATCGTACGTCTGACACGACAAGGCGCGTCCCCACCCGGCCCGGGTGGGGACGCGCTTTGTCGTCGGTCAGCCCTCGGGGCGGTTGAGCAGGCCCACCGCGATCGTGTGCACGGCGTCCAGCGCGGCCGGGTCGGCCAGCGGCGCGGAACCGCCGGTGACCGCGTACCACTCGTCGGCGTCCTTGTACTGCACCCGCAGCGTCACCCGGCCGTCGGCGTGCTCGGTGCGCAGCGTCAACTCTCCGGTCACCACGCCCACCTCGTCGGTCATGACCCCGCCCGGCCCGGCGGTGATGTCAGCGGTGCGGTCCGCCGGTCCGCCCGGCGCGCCGCCGGCCGGCGCACCCGGCACCGCGTCGGCGGTCATGCCCGCCCCGGCGACGTCGGCGGGTGCCGGCTGCCGGCCGTCAGCCGTCATCCCGGCCGAGGCCGGACCGGCCGGTGCGGACTCCGGGGCCGGTGCGCCGCCTGCCTCCGGCGCCGGTGTGGCGTCCGGCCCGGTCACGGTTTGCTCGCCCATGTGCAGCCCTCCAGCATGTCGGTGAGAGCGGCCTTCTCGGCACTTGTCACAGTCAGCCGCCAGTAGTGCTTGACCGTCACCCAGTCCGCCGCGTACTGACACCAGGACGACCGGTTCGGCGGCTTCCACTGGGACGGATCCTGGTCACCCTTTGCCCGGTTGGACCGCGCCGAAACCGCGATGAGCTGCGGCCGGGTCAGGTCGTTGGCGAAGTCGCCGCGCTTCGAGTCGTCCCACTCGTCCGCGCCCGAACGCCACGCGGCGGCCAGCGGCACGGTGTGGTCGATGTCCACGCCCGACGGATCGTTCAGCACCACCCCGTCGTAGACGCTCTCCCACCGGCCGCCGACCACGTTGCAGCCGGACAGCTTGATGCCCTCGCCGTCGCGTTGCAGCACGCTGTCGCGTACGTCGCAGTTCTTGCCGGTGCCGCGCCAGTGCGGGAAACGGGAGCGGCTGTAGCCCTTCATCGACCCGGCGGTGGCCACGGTCAGCTCACCGAGCTGCTTGTTGACGTTCCCGGCGGCGCTCGGCGGCGCCTCCGGCTCGGTGACCGACACGTCGCAGCCGGCCACGCCGAGGGCCAGCACCGCGCTCAGCGCGGCCGCCAGCCCGGCTCGGGCTCCTGATCTCGTACGCACAGACGACACCTCTCCAGCTTGCGTGCTCCGGGCGAGTCCGCACAGTACCCGGCGGCGGTTTCCGCGATTCGTGGCGTCGAGGGTGGGCGGCGGGCAGAGTGGTGAGACGTGACCGCACCCGCTCCCGCGCTGCGTACCGGCTCCGCCGCCGGGCGCGGCACGCTGCTCGCCGCGATCCTCGCCTCGGGCATGGTGTTCCTGGACAGCACGGTCGTCAACGTCGCGCTGCCGCGCCTCGGTGCCGAACTGGACGCCACAGTCGCCGGTCTGCAGTGGACCGTGAACGGCTACCTGCTCATGCTCGCCGCGTTCGTGCTGCTCGGCGGTGCGCTCGGGGACCGGTTCGGGCGGCGGCGCGTCTTCCTGTTCGGTGTGGTCTGGTTCGCTGTGGCGTCGGTGCTCTGCGGGCTGGCCCAGGACACCGGCTGGCTCGTCGCCGCCCGGTTCCTCCAGGGCGCCGGCGGGGCGCTGCTCACCCCCGGCTCGCTGTCGGTGCTCCAGGCCAGCTTCCACCCGGACGACAGGGGCCGGGCGATCGGCACCTGGTCCGGGCTGTCCGGGGTGTCCACAGCGCTCGGTCCGCTGCTCGGCGGCTGGCTGATCGACACGCTCTCCTGGCGGTGGATCTTCTTCGTCAACCTGCCGCTGGCCGTCGGCGTGGTGCTCGCCGCACTGCGCTGGGTGCCGGAGAGCCGGGACGAGGAGACGTCGCGTACCGGGGAGGGGCGGCGGTTCGACGTGGCAGGCGCGCTGCTCGGCGCGCTCGCGCTCGGCGGAGTCACGTACGCGCTGATCGACGCGCCGGCGCGTGGCCTGGACTCCCCGGCGGTGCTGGTCACGGCGGTGCTCGGGGTGGCCGCCGTGGTGGTCTTCGTGCTCGTCGAGCGGCGGCGCGGCGACACCGCGATGCTGCCCACCGGGCTGTTCTCCAGCCGGCTGTTCTCCGTGCTGAACGTCTTCACAGTGGTGGTGTACGCGGCGCTCGGCGGGTTCACCTTCTTCCTCGCCGTCTACCTCCAGAACGTGGTCGGCTGGTCGGCGCTGCTCACCGGCCTGGCCACGGTGCCGATGACGGTGCTGCTGCTGGTCGGCTCGCCGCGCGCGGGCGCGCTGTCGGCCCGCATCGGCCCCCGGCTGCCGCTCACCGTCGGCCCGGTGATCGCCGCGGTGGGTCTGCTGCTGTTGCGCCGGGTCGGGCCGGGCGCGTCGTACTGGGTGGACGTGCTGCCGGGCGTGGCACTGTTCGGCGCCGGGCTCACGCTCGTGGTGGCGCCGCTGACCACATCGGTGCTCGGTGCCGTCGCGGACCGCTTCGCCGGGGTGGCGAGCGGATTCAACAACGCCGCCTCCCGGGCCGGCGGCCTGCTCGCGGTGGCCGCGCTGCCGCTGCTGGTCGGGCTCTCCGGCACCGGGTACGAGCAGAAGGGCGCGCTCGCCGACGCGTACCGGGGGGCGCTGGCCTGGTGCGCCGGGCTGCTGCTGGCCGGCGCGGTGCTCGCCGCCGTGCTGATCCACCGCCCCCGGCGGGAGGGCGGGGCCCCCGCGTCACGCTGAGGCCCCGCCGTGCCGGAATCAGGCGCGGGTGCGGTTCACCGCGCTCGTGACCGCCTTGATCGAGGCGGTGACGATGTTGGCGTCCACCCCGACGCCCCACACCGTGCGGCCGTCCACCTCGCACTCCACGTACGCGGCGGCCTGCGCGTCACCGCCGGAGGACAGCGCGTGCTCGTGGTAGTCGAGCACCCGTACCGCCACGCCCAGGGACTGCAGCGCGTTGACGTACGCGTCGATCGGGCCGTTCCCGACGGCGGTGAGCGCGCGGGTCTCGCCGCCGAAGCCGACGCGGGCGTCGATCTCGACCTTGCCGTCGACGGTGCCGATCGTGTACTCGGCCAGCTTCACGGCCGGGTCGACCTGGTGGTCGACCAGGTAGTTGCGGGCGAAGATCTCCCACATCGCGCCCGGCTCGACCTCGCCGCCGTCGTGGTCGGTGACCTGCTGCACCACGCCGGAGAACTCGATCTGGAGGCGGCGCGGCAGGTCGAGCTGGTGCTCGGTCTTCATGATGTACGCGACGCCGCCCTTGCCGGACTGCGAGTTGACCCGGATGACCGCCTCGTAGGTGCGGCCCAGGTCCTTCGGGTCGATCGGCAGGTAGGGCACCGCCCAGGTGAAGTCGTCCACCGGCACCCCGGCCGCCGTCGCGTCGGCGTGCAGCGCGGCGAAGCCCTTGTTGATCGCGTCCTGGTGCGAGCCGGAGAACGCGGTGTAGACCAGGTCGCCCGCGTACGGGTGGCGCTCGTGCACCGGCAGCTGGTTGCAGTACTCGACGGCCCGCTTGACCTCGTCGATGTTGGAGAAGTCGATCATCGGGTCGATGCCCTGGGAGAACATGTTCAGGCCCAGCGTCACCAGGTCCACGTTGCCGGTGCGCTCGCCGTTGCCGAACAGGCAGCCCTCGATCCGGTCCGCGCCGGCCAGCAGGCCCAGCTCGGCGGCGGCCACGCCGGTGCCCCGGTCGTTGTGCGGGTGCAGGCTCAGCACCAGGCTGTCCCGCCGGGGCAGCCGCCGGTGCATCCACTCGATCGAGTCGGCGTAGACGTTCGGCATCGCCATCTCGACGGTGGCCGGCAGGTTGATGATCAGCTTCCGGTCCGGCGTCGGGTCGATCACGTCGATCACCGCCGAGCAGACCTCCAGCGCGTACTCCAGCTCGGTGCCCGTGTACGACTCCGGCGAGTACTCGTAGTGGATGTCGGTGTCCGGGGTGTGGATCTCCGCGTACTTCTGGCACAGCCGCGCGCCCTGCGTGGCGATGTCGGTGATGCCGTCGCGGTCCAGGCCGAAGACCACCCGGCGCTGCAGCGTCGAGGTGGAGTTGTAGAAGTGCACGATGGCCCGGCGGGCGCCGCGCAGCGACTCGAAGGTCCGCTCGATCAGGTGCTCCCGGCACTGGGTCAGCACCTGGATGGTGACGTCCTCGGGGATCAGGTCCTGCTCGATCAGCTGCCGTACGAAGTCGTAGTCGGTCTGGCTCGCCGACGGGAAACCGACCTCGATCTCCTTGTAGCCCATCTGCACCAGGAGCTGGAACATCCGGCGCTTGCGCTCGGGCGACATCGGGTCGATCAGCGCCTGGTTGCCGTCGCGGAGGTCGACTGCGCACCAGCGGGGCGCGGCCTCGACGCGGCGGGTCGGCCAGGCGCGGTCCGGCAGGTCGACGCCGAACTCACGGTCGTACGGGACGTAGCGGTGGACCGGCATCCGGCTGGGGCGCTGGCTGGCGAACGGATCGGTCTCGGTGACAGGTTGAGCCATCTCGGAGTGCTCCCTGGAACATGTGGCGTCAGCAGATCGGAAAGGTGTCGGCGAGATGCCGGGCGACGGTGCGCGGCGGTGCCGAGAAGAAGATCGGATGTGCTGGACGGCGCGTTTCTACTCCGCGACGAGGTGCCGGCCGGTCAGGCCTCGTCGCGGCAGCCAAGGAGAAGGTACGCGCGCCACATGACAGGGTCACCCTACGTGGTGGGACGTGCCGTGGGAAGGCTGGTCCGGACTATGGGACCAGAGTCACGGAGTCGGAGGACTTCGCCACGCCCGGTAGCCGAGGTGTCCGCTCCGCCCGGGTCACCGCGGGCACGATCGCCAGCCCGACGAGGGTGAAGATCGCCGCGGCCGGGTACCAGCCCCAGCCGCCGGTGCTCACGCCGAGCGCGGTCAGCCCGGCCGGAGCGATCAGGAACTGCACCTGGGAGCCGAGCCCGAACGCGCCGACGTACGCGCCGCGCTGGGCGGCGGGCGGCAGCGTGGCGGTGAGTCCCCAGGCGCCCGCCGACTCGATCAGCTCCGCCAGGATGAGCAGCGTCGCGGCGGCGACCAGCACCGCCACGGTGAGCGGTCCCCGGGTCGCGCCGGAGATCGGCAGGACCACGCAGAACGCGGCGATCAGCACCGCGCCCCGGCGGGACGCCCGGGCCGCGCCCGGCGCGTCGTCCGCGCCCCGGCTGGCGCGTACCTGGAACAGCACGATCAGCACGGTGTTGAGCAGCACCAGCCCGGCGATGATCGTCTTCGGCGCGTCGGTGTGGGTGAGGATCCACAGCGGCATCACCGTCAGGTAGAGCGTCTGGTGCGCGGTGAGCAGCCCGGAGAGCAGCGCGACGGCCATGAAGGGCCGGTCCCGCAGCACCGCCAGCCGGCTCATCGGCTCGGCGGGACGGGTCACCTCCGGCAGCCGGGGCAGGCGGCGGACGAAACCGGCGGTCACCAGGAAGACCACGGCGATGAACCAGACCATCCCGCGGTACGCCCAGATCGTGTCGACGGCCAGCACCAGGCCGCTGATCAGCGCGCCGACCCCGAAGCCGACGTTCAGCGAGGAGCGCTGGTAGGCCATCGCGGTGACCCGTTCCTCCGGGCGCAGCACGTTGATCGAGTAGACCTGGCGGGCCACGCCGGTCGCCGCGCCCGTCACGGCCAGCGCGATCACCACCGCGAGGAACCCGGCGACGCCGCCGACGAACGGGTACGCGGCGAACAGCGCCGCGTCCAGCAGCAGGCAGACGATCCACACCCGCTGCGGCCCGTACCGGTCGGTGAGCCCGCCCAGCGGCACGGTGCCGAGCAGGGACGCCCCGGCGGCGAGTGAGAGGCCGAGCCCCACCTGGGCCGGGCTCAGCCCGAGCGCCCGGGTGAAGAAGACGGCGCTGCCCGCCTGGAACAGGCCGGTGCCGACGGCGAAGACCATCGCCTGCACGGCCAGGGCGCGGGTCAGGCCGGCCGGTGGTACGACGTCGCGGACGGCGGTGCGGATGCTGTCTCTGGCCCCCATGACCGGTAAGCAGATCGTGCCCCCCACGCCAGGGGCGAGCCTTTTAGGCTGAGCCGAATCGGGGGGTGCGCATGTCCGAGTTGCGGTTCACGCTGGCCGACGTCGCGGGCGTGCGGTTCGGTGTGTCGCCGGCCAACGAGACGGTCATGAGCATGTGGGCGCTTGCCGACCCGGCCCGCTATCCGGTGCACCTGCAGTGGATCGACCGGGCCCGGACGACGCTGCGCCGCCCGGAGGTGGCCGAGCGGGTCGCTCCGCTGGTGCATCTCACCCTGCCGCGCCGCTGGCTGCCCGACTTCCTCACCCCGGCGGCCCGCCCGGGGGTGGAGATGGACGGCCAGCTCGACCAGATCGCCGCGACGCCGCCCGGCGTGGTGGTCAGGGACCTGCTCGCGACCACGCCGAGCGGACCGCTGCGCCCGTTCGGCCGGGCGTTGCTCGCCGACCCGACCGGGCTGTTGCCGCGGCTCGTCGAGGCGATGCGGGTCTGGTACGACGAGGCGATCGCCCCGGACTGGCCGCGGATGCGGGCGGTGCTCGACGCCGACGTCGCGTACCGGGCGGCCCAGCTCGCCGAGGGCGGGACGGGGAAGCTGTTCGAGCGGCTCCACCCCGGCCTGCGGTGGCTCGGCGACCGGGTGGTCAGCGACGACCCGTTCGAGCGGGACTTCGACCTGCGGGGGCGAGGGCTGGCGTTGAACCCGAGCGTGTTCAGCCGTCAGCGGGTGCTGTGGAACCTGCTGGAGGACTCGTTGCCCGCCGCGGCGTACCCGGTGCGGGCGGTCGGGACGCTCTGGGAACGCGCGCCGGAGCCCGAGGGCGATCCACTGGTCCGGGTGGTGGGGGCCGGCCGGGCCGCGTTGCTGCATCTGCTGGACACGTCGGTGACGACCACCGATCTGGCCCGGATCACCGGGATGTCGGCGGGGAACGTCTCGCAGCACCTCTCCGCGCTGCACGCCGCCGGTCTCGTCGTCCGGTCCCGGTCCGGGCGGCACGTGCTCTACCGCAACACCGAGGTGGGCGCGGCCCTGTTGCGCGCGGCCCGCGGTTCCTGAGCGCTCGGGTCGTACGCCCAGCGCTACGGCGCTCCCGGGCTCGGGGCGTCCCGGCTCACCGGCTCGCCGTCGGTCACCGCGCCGGCCAGCTCGACGGAGCCCGGCGCGGCGCCGGGCTCGCCGGTCAGCGTCAGGGTGCCGAACCCGGCCCGTACCGCCGCCGGTGTGCCGTCCTCCCGGAAGCAGTAGATGCCCACGTCGAGCGGCGCGTTCAGCGACGCCGAGGTGCTGTCGACCGTGTAGCACGGGCCGTCGGCGCCCGGCAGCGGCTCGGCGGGGGAGACCGCGAGCGGCGCACGCCGGTCGGTCAGCACCTCCAGCCAGTCGGTGAACGGGTGCTGCACCCGGGGATCCAGCCGGCGCGGCACCGCGTCGTCGGCGTCGCCGAGGCGGACGCAGGTCGCCGACTGTGCCCAGCCGGCCGAGGGCAGCGCGCACTGGAACAGCCCGTCGGAGGTGCCGGCGAGTGAGACGTCCACCGTGCCGGCGTGCCCCCAGCCGGGCACGTCGACCCGCCAGCTGCCGTCGTTGGCGCTGGTGAAGGACACCGTGCGGGGGGCGCCATCGGCGGGCGCGAACGCGTACGTGGCGGTGAGGTGCCGGTCCTGCGCCGCGGCGGCCAGTCCGGCCAGTTCCTCGCGGGCGGCGTCCACCTGCACCGGGACCGGGTCGGCGGTGCCGGTGGGCGCCGCATCGGGACGGCCGCCGTCGCAGGCGGCCAGCAGTACCGGCAGGGTGAGCGCGAGCACGCCGGTCAGGCGGGCCGCACGTCGATGAGCGTGCACCGGCTCATTCTGCGTCGTGGGGACGCTCGCGGACAGCCCACCGTACGGCTGTACCGCTTGGCGTGTCGCGTACTCCCGGGCTGGTGAGCCGCCCCACGGCGAGGCCGGATGGTGGGATCACCCGACCCGGTGTCGCGGCCCGCCCGATAGGCTGAGGCGGTCTGACACGCGCCGCCGGACCGAGAGACCCGGCGGCGTCGGCACGCTCAGGGTCGTCGCTGGGAGGGAGTGCACCGTCGTGGCACTCGTGGTGCAGAAGTACGGCGGGTCCTCCGTCGCCAACGCCGAGCGGATCAAGCGGGTGGCCGAGCGCATCGTGGCCGCGCGCAAGGCCGGTGACGACGTGGTGGTGGTGGTGTCCGCCATGGGCGACACCACCGACGAGCTGCTCGACCTGGCCAACCAGGTCAGCCCGCTGCCGCCGGGCCGCGAGCTGGACATGCTGCTCACCGCCGGGGAGCGGATCTCCATGGCGCTGCTCGCCATGGCCATCCACAACCTGGGGTACGAGGCCCGCTCGTTCACCGGTTCCCAGGCCGGCGTGATCACCACCTCGGTGCACGGCCGGGCCCGGATCATCGACGTGACCCCGGGGCGGCTCAAGGGCGCGCTGGACGAGGGCGCGGTGGTCATCGTGGCCGGCTTCCAGGGCGTCTCGCAGGACACCAAGGACGTGACCACGCTCGGGCGGGGCGGCTCGGACACCACTGCAGTGGCGCTCGCCGCCGCGCTGGAGGCGGACGTCTGCGAGATCTACACGGACGTGGACGGCATCTTCACCGCCGACCCGCGCATCGTGCCGAACGCGCGGCACATCAAGCTGATCACCTACGAGGAGATGCTGGAGCTGGCCGCCTGCGGCGCGAAGGTGCTGCACCTGCGCAGCGTCGAGTACGCGCGGCGCGCGGGCTTGCCGATCCACGTCCGTTCGTCATACTCGACCAACACCGGCACGATGGTCACCGGATCGATGGAGGACCTTCCTGTGGAACAGGCACTGATCACCGGGGTCGCCCACGACCGCAGCGAGGCGAAGATCACGATCGTTGGCGTGCCCGACGAGCCGGGCGCCGCCGCGTCGATCTTCGACACCGTGGCTGGCGCGGAGATCAACATCGACATGATCGTGCAGAACGTGTCCACCGAGGGCACCGGCCGCACGGACATCTCGTTCACGCTGCCCAAGGCCGACGGCCCGACCGCGATGACCGCGCTCAGCAAGATCCAGGAGTCGGTCAAGTTCAAGGGCCTGCTGTACGACGACCACGTCGGCAAGGTCTCCCTGATCGGCGCGGGCATGCGCTCGCACCCGGGCGTGGCCGCCGGCTTCTTCGCCGCCCTCGGCGCGGCCGGCGTGAACATCGAGATGATCTCCACGTCGGAGATCCGGGTCTCCGTGGTCTGCCGCGACACCGACCTCGACAAGGCGGTCCGGGCCATCCACGACGCCTTCGAGCTGGGTGGTGACACCGAAGCCGTCGTCTACGCCGGCACCGGGCGGTAACGCGTCATGGCGTCGCTACCCACCCTCGCCGTGGTCGGGGCGACAGGTGCCGTCGGCACGGTGATGTGCCAGATCCTCTCCTCCCGGCGCAACGTCTGGGGCGAGATCCGGCTGCTCGCATCCGAGCGGTCGGCCGGCCGGCGCGTGCAGTGCCGGGGCGAGGAGCTGACCGTCCAGGCGCTCACCGCCGACGCGCTCGACGGCGTCGACGTGGCGATGTTCGACGTGCCGGACGACGTCTCCGCTCAGTGGGCCCCGGTCGCTGTCGCGCGCGGCGCCGTGGTGGTGGACAACTCCGGCGCCTTCCGGATGGACCGCGACGTGCCGCTCGTGGTCCCCGAGATCAACCCCGAGCAGGTGCGCAACCGGCCCAAGGGCATCATCGCCAACGCCAACTGCACCACCCTGGCGATGATCGTGGCGGTCGCGCCGCTGCACCGCGAGTACGGGCTGCGCGAGCTGGTGCTCGCGTCGTACCAGGCGGTCTCCGGGGCGGGGCAGGCAGGCGTGGACGCGCTGCACCTCCAGCTCGGCAAGATCGCTGGAGACCGGGTGCTCGGTACCCGTGCCGGGGACGTGCGGCAGGCCGTCGGAGACGAGCTGGGTCCGTTCCCGGCGCCGCTGGCGCTGAACGTCGTACCGTGGGCGGGCTCGCTCGCCGACGGCGGATGGTCCTCCGAGGAGATGAAGCTGCGCAACGAGTCGCGCAAGATCCTCGGGCTGCCCGACCTCAAGGTGTCCGCCACCTGCGTACGGGTGCCGGTGGTGACCGGTCACTCGGTCGCCGTGCACGCGGTCTTCGCCACCGAGGTGGACGCCGAGGGCGCTCGCGAGGTGCTGCGCAACGCCCCGGGCGTGATCCTGGTCGACGACCCGGCGGCCGGGGAGTTCCCGATGCCGATCGACGCGGTCGGCACCGACCCGTCCTGGGTGGGCCGGATCCGCCGGGCGGTGGACGACCCCCGCGCCCTGGACCTGTTCGTGACCGGCGACAACCTCCGCAAGGGCGCGGCCCTCAACACGGCCCAGATCGCCGAACTGCTGGCCAAGGACATGACCCGCCCCTAACCCGGCCCCGCGCCCTCGCGCCGCGCGCTCGCCTGCCGCCCTCCTTCTGGCGTCGATCTTGCACTTCTGGCCCCGGCTGTGGGGCATTTGCACCTTTCGACGGGGCAAGAAGTGCAAGATCGCGGGAGCGGGAGCGGGAGCGGGAGCGGGAGCGGGAGCGGGAGCGGGAGCGGGGTTAGGCGGCGGAGAGGTGGACGCCGTCTCGGCCGTGGCGCTTGACCGCGTAGAGGGCCTGGTCGGCTCGGTGCAGGGTGCGCTCGGGCGACTCGCCGGGCCTCGGCAGGGCGATGCCGACGCTGATCGTGCGGCCGGTACGGCGGGCCGCCTCGGTGAGCCGTTCGGCGATCCGGACCGCCTCCTCCGGGCGGCTCACCTCGATCACTGCCACGAACTCGTCGCCACCGGTCCGGTACAGCTCGTCGCCCTGGCGCAACGCGCCCTCCAGAGCCCGGGCCAGCCCCACCAGCAGCCGGTCGCCGGCCTGGTGGCCGTACGTGTCGTTGACGTCCTTGAACCCGTCCACGTCGATCGCCAGCAGGGCGGTACGTCCCGGCGTCGCGGTGGCGATCCGCTGCCCGAACGGGCCGGTGTGCCGCAGCCCGGTGAGCGGGTCCGAGCTGGCCTGCTCGCGGAGCCGGGCGAGCGTACGCAACCGGTCCAGGCAGGTCCACGCCTGCCCGGCGAGCAGCTCGATCAGGTTGACCGTGGTCGGGTCGGGGCGTAGGCGCTGCTCGTCGGCGACGAGCAGTACGCCGCCGGAGGCCGGTGTGCCGACCGGCACCGCCACCAGCGTGCGTGCGCCGGCGCGGGTCAGCGGCAGGTACTCGTCGGTGGGCGGGTGGCCCGCCTCGCCCAGCGTGTACGCCGAGCCGTACCGGTGGGCCCGGTCGATCATGCGGTCGAGCCCGGCCGGCCCGGCCTCGTCCAGCTCGGCCCGGATCCGCGCCTCCAACTCGCCCGGGGTGCCGGTGGGCGCGCCGAGGCGCGGGCCGCGCCGGCCGGTGAGCACCAGCACGGCGGCGGAGAGCGCTGACACGTCCCGGGCCGCGGCGAGCGCGGCGGTCATCAGGTCCCAGTCGGTCGGCGCGGCGGTGAACGCGGCCGCGTGCCGGAGCAGCTTCTCACTGCGGCTCTCGGCCGGTGGCCCGCCGAGCGCGGCGATCCGCCCGCCGAGGCGGTCGGCCACGAGTTCGGCGGTCTCCCGCCACGCCGCGAGCACGACCGGCTCGCTCCACTGGAGGTCGAGCACCCCGATCGGACGGCCGTCCGGGTCCCGTACCGGCACGCAGAGCTCGGCGGTGACGTCCGGGCGGACCTCGAGATAGTCGGGGTCGGCGCTGACGTCGGGCACGGCGGCGGTCAGGCCGGAGGCGTAGACCCGCCGCACCACCGAGGGTTCGGGCCGGTGACGGCCCGGCGGGGCGCTGTCGGCGGTCGCCGGCACGTGCGAGAACACCTGCCAGGCGCCGGTCGCGGCGACGCAGCGCAGACGGTCGTGGACGCGGAGCAGGACGGTGGCGGTCGCCGGTGTGTGCCGGGCGAGCGCGGCGACGGTCCACTGGCACGCCTCCGGGACGGTGGACGCCGTGGGGAGGCGCACCGTGACGTCGCGGAGGACTCGCTCGTGATCCACGTCGTTCCTGCTCGGAGGGGGTCGGGTCGCGATCAAGGGTACTCAGCGCAGCCGCCGCCGACCTTCGTACACATGTGCTATCCACAGGCTGTGGACGCAGCCTGTGGGCGAGATCGGGCCTGCGCGGGGAGGGCGCGCGGCGATAGCGTGAGGGCCGGGACCCGAGGAGGCCACCGATGCTCATCGCCCAGCTCAGCGACCCGCACGTGACCACCGGCCCGCTCGCGGCCGCCCCGGCGTCCGGGCTGCACCGGGCACTCGGCACGGTGCTCGCGCTGCGTCCCCGGCCCGACTGCGTGGTGATCACCGGTGACCTGACCGCCAACGGCCGCCCGGACGAATACCTCGCCCTGCGCGAGATCGTCGGTGCGTTCCCGCTGCCGGTGCACCTGGTGACCGGCAACCACGACGACCGCGAGTCGCTGCTCGACACGTTCGGCGGCACCCCCTACCTGGCGGGTGGCTTCTCGGCGCACTACCACGTCGACCTGCCGGACGCGACGCTCGTGGTGCTCGACTCGCTCACCCCGGGCAGCCCTGGCGGACGCCTCGGCGACGAGCAGCTCGCCTGGCTGGACGGGGTGCTCGCCGGGCGTACCGACGCGCCCGCCGTCGTGTGCCTGCACCATCCGCCGGTCGCGGTGGGCGCACCCGTCATGGACGGCATGGGTCTCGTCGACGCCGACGCGCTCGCCGCCGTGGTCGGCCGTCACCCCCATGTCGTACGCGTCGCCGCGGGCCACCTGCACCGTCAGGTGACGAGCGCGTTCGCCGGTACGGTGCTGACCACCGCGCCGAGCACCTGGATCCAGGTGGGCCTGGCCATGACCGACGACGAGGAGCCGGGGTTCCTCGCCGAGCCGACCGCCTTCCTGCTGCACCTGATCGCCGACGGCGGCTGCGTGACGCACACCGTCCAGGTCAGCCACGCCGCCGGGCGCACCTGCTGGTTCTGAGCCGCGCCGCCGATGCTCTGGTACGTCGCGTACGGCTCGAATCTGCACGCCGCACGGCTCAACTGGTATCTGCGTGGCGGGTGTCCACCCGGCGGGCTGCGCACGTACCCCGGCTGCCGGGACCGCCGGCCACCGCGCCGGACGGTTCCGGTGCTCATCCCCGGCGGCGTCTACTTCGCCGGCGAGTCGAGGGCCTGGACCGGCGGCATGGCGTTCTACGATCCGCTGCTGCCCGGCCGGGCGGCGGCGCGCGGCTACCTGGTGACCGTCGAGCAGTTCGCCGACATCGCCGCGCAGGAGATGTACCGGCCGCCCGGCGCCGACCTGGCCGGGATCCTCGCGGCGGTCGAGACCGGGCGGGCGAGGCTCGGGCCGGGCCGCTACGAGACGCTGCTGCGCGTCGGTGTCCACGAGGGCCTGCCGATGCTCACGTTCACCGCGCCGCACCGGGCGGTGGAGGTGCGGTGGACCCGGCCCGCTCCGGTCTATCTCGGGATGCTGGCGCGCGGGCTGCGCGAGGCGCACGGCTGGGACGCCGCGCGGACCGTCGGCTACCTGGCGGGCCGGCCGGGGGTGGCCGGGCGGTGGACGCGGCCGGCGTTGCGCAGGCTCGTCGCCACCGCCCACAGCGGACCCGCGACCAGCCCTCCGGGGCGTCAGTCGAGTTCGGACAGTTTGCTCGATATGCCGGGCCGTCGGACATGAACGACCGTTCGGTTCGCGATGGGTGTCCGGCAGGAGGTGATTCCGGCAAGGACGGTTGCCAGCGCAAGGAATTGCGCGTGACATGAGCGTCGGCGCCGGCTCCCTGTCCCTGGGAGCCGGCGCCTTCGAGAACGGCAGGCGTCGACAGCGCGCGCCGCGCGGAATGTCACCTGACCATCATGTCCGACTCGTCCGGCAGACCGGTACGGGCCGCCCGGAGGCAACGACGATTCCTGATGCCGCCCCGTTCGACCTGGCGGCCGGTGGATGAGAAGCTACCCCGGCGGGGCGGCGTTCCCCCGAGTACCGTCCACCGCGATCGACACCTGTCACGGCACGGATCAGGGTCGCCGGGCGAACCATCGCCCGGACGCCACATACCGGCATCTCACGAGGAGTTCCATGTCCGTCACCGGGATGCGACGCCGGGCCGCCGTCGGCCTGGCCGCACTCGCCGCGACCGCGTTCACCGCGGTCGCCGTCACCCCCGACCAGGCCGAGGCCCGCCCGAAGCCGGTCGACGTCCAGTTGCTCGCGATCAACGACTTCCACGGCAACCTGGAGCCGCCGACCGGCTCCAGCGGCACCATCGAGGGCCAGCCGGCCGGTGGCGCGGAATACCTGGCCAGCCACCTGAAGTCGATGCGCGCCGCCGCCAAGCAGCAGGGCAAGGGCACTGTCACGGTCGCCGCCGGCGACCTGATCGGCGCCTCGCCGCTGCTCTCCGCCGCGTTCCACGACGAGCCCACCATCGAGGAGATGAACCTCGCCGGGCTGGAGTTCGCGAGCGTCGGCAACCACGAGTTCGACGAGGGCGCGGCCGAGCTGCTGCGCATGCAGCGCGGCGGCTGCCACCCGGTGGACGGCTGCGCCGACGGCACCCCGTTCGGTGGCGCCAAGTTCACGTACCTCTCGGCGAATGCGTTCAAGACCTCCACCGGCCTGCCGCTGATGCAGCCGTTCGGCATCAAGATCGTCAAGGGTGTCCCGATCGGCTTCATCGGGATGACCCTGGAGGCCACCCCGAACATCGTCAGCCAGCAGGGCGTCGCCGGCCTGCGGTTCACCGACGAGGCCGACACCGCCAACAAGTACGCCAAGATCCTGCGCCTGCTCGGGGTCAAGAGCATCGTCGTGCTGCTGCACGAGGGCGGCGTGCAGAACGGCGGCGGCATCAACGACTGCACCGGGTTCAGCGGCCCGATCGTCGACATCGCCAACCGGATGGACCCGTCCATCGACGTGATCGTCAGCGGGCACACCCACGCCGCGTACAACTGCAACATCAACGGCAAGCTGGTCACCAGCGCCAGCTCGTTCGGCCGCCTGGTCACCCAGATCGACCTGAAGATCGACCCGCGCACCCGCGACGTGGTGAGCGCGTCCGCGAACAACGTGGTGGTCACCCGAGACGTGAAGCCGGACCAGCCCTCGACCGACCTGATCAACCGGTACAAGACCGCGCTCGGCCCGGTGGCCGACCGCGTGGTCGGCGAGACCACCGCCGCGATCACCAAGACCCAGGAGAACCTGTACCAGACCGGGGTCGACGTCAACGGCAAGCCGACGTACCAGACCGGTGAGTCGCCGCTGGGCAACGTGATCGCCGACGCACAGCTCGCCGCCACGGACACCGAGCAGAACGCGGTCGCCGCGTTCATGAACCCCGGTGGCGTACGCGCCGACCTCGACGCCGGCCCGGTCACCTACGCCGAGGCGTTCACCGTGCAGCCGTTCGCCAACAACCTGGTGACGCTGGACCTGACCGGCGCGCAGCTCTACTGCATGCTGGAGCAGCAGTTCACCGTGGCGCGCGTGCTCTACGCGTCCTCGACGGTCAACTACGTCGTGGACGTCAACGGCACCACCGCACCGGCCGGCACGCCGTGCGCCGGCACCCGGGTGGTCCGGGGCAGCCTCACCATCAACGGCACCCCGGTGACTGACACCGCCACCTACCGGGTCACGGTGAACAACTTCCTCGCCGGTGGCGGCGACGGCTTCAGCGTCCTGACCGGTGGCACCAACGCGGTGACCGGGCAGATCGACCTGGACGCCTTCACCGCGTACCTGACCGAGAAGTCGCCGGTCTCCCCGCCGGCGCTGGACCGGATCCGCACGACCACCGAGGTCGCCGCCGGCTGACGGCCGACCGCACGCCGACGGGCCCCGGAGCGACGCTCCGGGGCCCGTTCGTGTCAGGCTGCGCAGCTTCGTCGCAGGCCGCCGGCTTCGTGTCAGGTCGCCCCCGCGGGCTCGGGCTCCGGCGTCGCGGCGGCCGTCGGGCGGCCGTCCTGCGCGGCGGTGAGCAGCGGACGCAGCGTCAGCGCGAGCACCGAGGCGGCCAGGCAGCCGCCCACCACGACGGCCACCCACACCCGCCCGTTCGCCGCGCCGATCAGCGGGCCGGCGGTGACCGGGCCGACCACCCCGCTGATCCCGAAGATCATCGAGCTCATCGCGTTGTACCGGCCGCGCAGCTCGTCGGTGGCGAGCGCGTTGGTCAGGGCGGGCATGACCGGCGACAGCATCGTCTCGCCGAACCCGAAGATCGCCGAGCAGGCCACCACGCCGAGCGCCGCGAGCACCGCGTTGCCGCTGCCCACCACGCCCGCCGCGCCGAGCACCAGCCAGGCGCCGGCGAAGACCGCGCCCACAGCGGCGAGTGCACGGGTACGGCTGCGCCCCTCCAGCCGCCGGATCACCAGCAGCTGCGAGAGCACGATCATCACGGTGTTCGCGGCCAGCGCCCACGCCACCACCCGGGGCGTCACCTCGACCACCCGGACCGAGTACGCCGCGAAGCCCACCTCGATCTGCGCATACCCGCAGGTGGTGAGCACCAGGCCGAAGATGACCAGGCGGCGGAACGGCCGGTCCCGCAGCACCGTGAGATAGCCGCCGGTCCTCCGGTCGTCAGCCTTCGCGCCCGTCGCCACGGCCGGCCGGCGCCCGACGTGCGGCAGGCTCAGCAGGATCAGCGCGGGCGTCAGGTAGCTCACCGCGTCCAGCAGGTAGATCACCTCGAAGGTGATCGGACGGGCCACGTCGATCACCGCGCCGGAGATCAGGCCGCCGGTGCCGATACCGAGATTGAGCAGCGCGAAGTTGAGCCCGAAGACGCGCTGCCGCTCGCCGTCGTCGGTCAGCGAGGCGAGGATCGTGTTCTGCCCGGCCCAGATCGCCGAGCTGCCGATGGCGACGAGCGTCATCACGCCGAACGCCGAGGCCGTCGAGTCGACCAGCGCCAGCGAGCCGGTGCCGATCGCCTCGATCACCAGGCAGGGCAACACCACCCGGCGTGCGCCGAACCGGTCGATGAACGTGCCGGCCAGCGGCGAGAGAGCCAGCGTGACCGCGCCGAACCAGCCGATCACCAGCCCGGCCCGGGTGTCGGTCAGACCGCGTACGTCGGTGAGGTAGATGAACAGGAACGGCAGGGTGAGGCCGCGCCCGACAGCGGAGAACAATGTGCCGAGCAGGATCCGGCGGGCTTCGGGGCGGGCGGGCAGGGCGCGGCGCAGCATGCTGGGATTCTGTTGGGCGGGTACGACTACCGCGACCCGTTTACCCCTTACACACATGGGCGGCGGGCCGGAAGGTGAGCGATCACACGTGCTCTGCCATGCTGACCCGGTGACGACGACCTGGCGGCACCTGCCCGCACCGGCCCGGGAGATCGCCGAGACGGCCACCGACGCGGTCACCGCCGCGCGCGCCCGCGACGCCGAGGCGTACGCCCCGGCCGTCGAGCGGCTGGCCGCCGCCGACCGGGCCGGGCTGGTGCTCGGCGGGGTGGTCCGGCTGCTGCTGGAGGAGGGGCACCCGGACGGGCTGGACGGCGACGACGTACGGCAGGTGCTGGAACAGTGCGTCCGGTCGGCGGCGCCGTGGTGGCCCGACGTCGACCCGCACGTGCTGCTGGTGCTGCTGGCCGGCGCGCTCGGCGTCTACGACCCCGGCGACGACGAGAACCCGCCCGACCCGGCGGCGATCGCCCGGCACGCGCCGCTGCTGGTGGCCGATCTGCTGGCGGTCACCGGGCGCCCGTTCGCCGAGTACCTGACCGCCGCGTTCGACGAGGTGGCCCGGACCGAACTGCACGACTGACGGTCTTGTTGTCCGGCGGCTCACGGGCTGGCGGACGGCTTGCTCGCGGGCTGCGGCGGGCGTGCCTGCTTACGGGCTGGCGGCCAGGAAGACGAACGCGGCGAGCAGCACCAGGTGCACGCCGCCCTGGAGCACCGTCGCCCGGCCCGGCACCACGGTGAGCACGGCGGTCACCGCGGTCAGCGCCAGCAGCGTCATCTGGGTGCCGCCCAGGCCCAGCATCAACGGCCCGTCCAGCCAGATCGAGGCGATCGCGATGGCCGGGATGGTCAGGCCGATGCTGGCCATGGCCGAGCCGAGCGCGAGATTGAGGCTGATCTGCACGCGGTCCCGCCGTGCCGCCCGGGCGGCGGCGAGCGTCTCCGGCAGCAGCACCAGCAGCGCGATGACCACGCCGACGAACGCCGGCGGCAGGTTGGCGGCGCTGACCGCCGTCTCGATCGTCGGGGAGATCGTCTTCGCGTCACCGACCACCGCGACCAGCGCCACCACGAGCAGGGCCAGGCTGGCCAGCGCGGTACGCGTGGACGGCGGCTCGGCGTGCCCGTCGCCGGTCTTGTCCTCGGCGAGGATGCTGCCCTCCTGCGTGACCGGGAGGAAGTAGTCGCGGTGCCGGCCGGTCTGCACCATGACGAACAACAGGTAGAGCGCCAGCGAGGCGACGGCCGCGAAGGCGAGCTGCGCGGGGGAGAACTCCGGCCCCGGCCGGCTCGTGGTGAACGTCGGCACCACCATGCTGAGCGTGGCGAGCGTGGCCACCGTGGCGAGCGCCCCGCCGGTGCCCTCCGGATTGAACACCGCCACCTGCCGGCGCAGCGCGCCGAGCAACAGCGACAGGCCGAGGATGCCGTTGCAGGTGATCATGACGGCGGCGAAGACCGTGTCCCGGGCCAGCGCCTGCGTCTTGTCGCCGCCGCTGATCATCAGCGTGACGATCAGACCGACTTCGATCACGGTGACAGCCACCGCGAGCACGAGTGACCCGTACGGCTCACCGACCTTGTGCGCGACCACCTCGGCGTGGTGCACCGCCGCCAGTACGGCCGCCGCGAGCAGGGCCGCCACCACGAAGATGAGCGGGCCGGGCAACTCCCGTCCCCAGGTCATCACGAGCACGAGCACGGCGACCAGGGGCGCGACGGTGGTCCAATCGGTCAGGCGGGATCGGATCATCGGCGGCATGCGCATACTTTGCCAGGAGGCAGGGGCAACCGCGCGTGGCGGGGTGGCTCCGGGCAGTCCTGTCGATCTATTCGATCGGGGCCGGTTGCTCCACGTGGTCGAGCACCTCACGGAGGTTCGCGATCACGGTTCCGGTCCAGCCCGGATCGGTGTCCTGGTGTTCGGTCGTCCGGAGCACCGTCATCCCGGCCGCCGCCGCGCCGGCCAGCTCGCCGTCCGCGCCGTCGCCCACGTACACGCAGTCGGCCGGCGCGACGCCCAGCCGCTCCGCGGCGGTGCGGTAGATCGCCGGGTCCGGCTTGGCCAGCCCGACCGCACAGGAGAAGACCGCGACGTCGAAACGCCGGGCCAGCGGGCCGCCCGCCCACGCCTCGGCCGTCTCGGACGTGGCGTTGCTGATCAGGGCCAGCCGGTGCCCGCGCAGGCGCAGCGCGTCGAGCACGTCCAGCGTGGCGGGCGCGACACGGCCCAGCACCCGGTGGGCGAGGGTCAGCCGATGCGCGGCGGCCCGGGTCACCTGATCGTCAGTCGGCGAGGCCCCGAGACGCTCGGCGAGGATGCGTACGGTCTCCGCCGCGTTCCACCGGACCAGGCGGTCCCGCCAGGTGGCGTGGTACGCGGCGACGAGCGCCGCCGGATCCACCCCCACGACGAGCGCCATCTCGCCGACAACCCGGTCCCGCTCGTCGTCGGCACCGTGGACCAGGGTGTGGAAGAGGTCGAAGACCACCGGCCGTGGCATGCCGGGATCCTACTGCGACGGTTACCGCCGTTGCCGGGTCCGCAACCTCATTCAGGCGGTCGTACGAATGCTTGACACCAAGGCTGTACGAAGCCGCCCAGCTATTCATCGCGGCTCGGGCACTCGGCTCACGGGAGGCGAGACATACCTGACCGAACGGGGCTCTGAGCTGGTGACTTCCCTGCGGTTAGCCACGTCGAGCGAGCGAGCCTACGCTGTTCAGATGGCCATAGCGGCGTTCGTAGTTTCGATCTTCGCAGTGCTCGTGTCCCTCACTGCGGCATATATAGCCTGGCTTCAAGTGAAGGTGGTCCGGTCACAGTTGCATGATCAGCGTGCTCCCAAGTTCAACTGCTACGTGGAGGACATGGGTACTTGGATGAGACTCGTCCTGCGGCTGGCGACGCCCGTGCCACTGAGCTCGGTGCAGGCAACAATCCTCGGCGGAGGAGGGCTTCAATTCACTCCCAGCCAGAACGGAGTCCTAAGCTCGAAGGGTGGACCTATCCAGACTGCCTCGTGGTCTGCGGAGCATTCCCAACAAGGAACACTGACGGCTGGAGACCGCGCCATGTGGAGAGTGGCTTTCAATGGTCCAATTCCCGAGGAAGTTCACCTGAGGCTGGACTGCGTCGGCGCGAAAGCAGGTGATAAGTGGACCGTGTCGGAACGGGCATCGATCCGAGGGCCGCAATCAGCTATGGGGCCGGGTCAAATACCCGCAGGTCAGATAATGCAGACAGCGAGCCGTGAGTCTTCGATCCCCAATAGCGGCGTGGATAGATAGCGAAGCGTTGCTCGGCTAGGGTTCCTGCCCGCGCGGCGCGTTGCCGAGCTCACCCGTCACCGCCCGCGTCAGGAGCGCCAGAGAGCCGGTGAGGACTGGCAGTCGCTCGGACTGGTCTTCACCTCGATTGTCGGCGCTGCCCTCGATGCGGCCGACGTCCGTCGGGCCTTCCGACTCATCGTCACCCCGGCTGGTCCCGATCCGGCCGCACGAGCCCTTCGTGAACTCCGGCGCAGCCTCGTGTCGATGCTGTCCGACAGCGGGGTCAGCCTGGAAGACATCGCCGAACCGTGCGGCCACTCCGGCACGACCGTGACGGAAATCGTCTACCGGCATCAGCTCCGGCCGGTAGTGCTCCAAGGCGCGGCGGTAATGGATCGCATCTTCGCGCCGACGGCTGAGGCGTAGTCACTCAGTTGGTCACCCAGGATGCACTGAGAGGGCACATCCGTCGATAGGATGTGCCCTCTCACCTGGTCGGGGTGGCTGGATTCGAACCGACGACCTCTTCGTCCCGAACGCCAGCAGGGTGCACCATCGCCTGTCAGCCGTTGCCGTCCGTTGCTCCTGCGCATGGCCGTCATGACGGCCAACGCTGGGCGTCGTCAGCGGCTGACGACCGTTTCGCTGCCTCCTTGCTGCTCTGCCTTGTACGGGTTCAAGACTGAACCCCTGACCGATCTGTTGCTACTCGGACACCTGCGCGGGCAGCAGCGACGCCCTTGACGCCAGCAGGAAGAATTAGGGCCGTGGACGGATACCAATCTCGCGGAGTTCAAGCGAAGCCCGGCCTTACTGTGCCGTGGACATGGCTAGTTGCCGCACTAGGAACCGCTGCCATCGGGGCGTTAGGCACCCTCGCTGTCGTGGTTGGCGTCAAGGACATCGACACACTCAGCACCATTGCTCTCGCCCTAGCAGTGATCGCCTTCGCCGCTCAACTCATCGTTTCGTTAGCGCAGGGAATGGCGGGTGCACAGCAGATCGCACAGGTTGAACGAGTCAACGCCGACACACAATCGGCGTTAGCGGCACTACGCGCCACAAGTGATGCCCTTCTCGCTACTCAGAAGGAACACTTCGGGGAAGTGCTACGAGCTGCGCTTTCCAAGGCAGTCCCGGAAGCCGTGGAACTAACGTTGTCAGAAGACAACGACAACACGGACTCACTCAACGAGGAGCGTCAGCGCCAGCAACTGCAGGAAGAGATCCTCAGACGGGTAACAGATATCGTCCGGCAGACGCCGGAAGTCCTGCCACGCCTACCGTCTCAGCCAGCACTTAAGAACGAACAATCGCCCGAATATCAGATCTTGAACTCTTTCCCGGATGAAGGTGAGGGACGCGAATTTGCTCGGATCCTGAAAACACTAACGCCCTGGGAAGCTCAAGGTCTTGCTCGAATTGCGATGGAGGCGAGGAAGCGGGTGCAGGCAGGAATTTCAGCGAAGCAGCCGGCTAGGCGACGCGCCAATGGCGATTGGGGCCCCGCCCTTACCGGTCTTGCCGAGAAGGACCTTCTTCGTTTTGAGCACCGAGATGCTGAGGGGTCGGATCGCTACTGGATGCAGCTCACGGAGAAAGGGCTAGGAGTTGCCAGGCTAATGGTGGCTCCCGGAAATCATCCACTATGGCTCGTGAACGAGATGAGCTCCTGACCGGCCATCTCATTCCGTCCTCGGTCGCCCAAGGTCCGTCTCAACGTGCGTAGCTGGGAGCTTCAATGACCGCCTCCCTGTTGCCATCCCGTCTGCCGCCGACCCACACACCCTGGCCCTGGTCTGCTCGGCTTGCCTGGGTCGGCGGTGGACGGGATGGCATCCCCCAACCACTACCACCCACGACCGCAACCGTTCGGCAACTCCATCCTGGAGTCGTCTGGCCCCCGCCGGAGGCACAATCTCTGACCCAACCCCTGCCCACCATCCGCTCCCTTCCCCACCCTCACCTCTTCCCCACCTCGGACCCGTGAGCGGTCGGCGTGATTCCGTTCGGCAACTCACTCGGCCCGGCCGTCGACCGGTCCGCGGTTTCCGTCGTGAGGCTGAATGCGCGACGTGAGGGTAGGACGTTGTCGTCCTGGTCCAGGTCGTTCTCCTGGACTCGTCACCGGTCCCTTCACGGAACCACGGGTGACGCGCGGGGCGGGCGTGGCTTTCGGGCCGGCTGACTTACCGCCCCGCCGCCGTAGGCGGGCGGGGCGGCGGCTCCGTAGGAGCCGGTTACCGCGCCCGGCCCGCGCCGCGCGGAGCGCGCTTGATCTAGTACAGGCCAATTCGGCAACAGATTACGTACAGCGCGCCGAGTCGACCCCAGCCCGGCGCGGCCACAACACCGCCGGGCCGCCGCCATCCTGTGCGGCCTCGGAGGCGGTTGGCTCATCCTCGCGTGACGCCGGCTGCGTCTACCCGCTCCGCTCGTGGTCGCCCTGACACTCTCCTGTCCTTCGAGACGGGCACCGACGGGTTGATCTTCGTCGCCCGGACTGGCGAGCCGCTGAAGCGGGGGAACGTTTCGGGCTCGGATCTGGAAGCCGTCCCTGCAACGCGCCGGCCTGCCGATCGGGCTCCGGTTCCATGACCTGCGGCACTCCTACGCGACCTGGCTCGTCTCGGACGGGGTGCCGATCAACGACGTAGCCAAGGTGATGGGACACGAGTACACGTCCACGACCTCTGGACCGGTACACGCATTCGACCCGGGACCGGGATCGCAGGGTGCTCGCGTCGTTCGCTGCCTTCTCGCTGCCTCTGCCAGAGCAATGATCGGCGGAAACGAATCAAGGCCCCTCCGTGGAGGGGCCTTGACCTGTACTTACCTCTGGTCGGGGTGGCCGGATTCGAACCGACGACCTCTTCGTCCCGAACGAAGCGCGCTACCAAGCTGCGCCACACCCCGAGGCGTGCCGACAAATAGTAGCTCACCCGCCCCCACGGTCAAACTCGGTACCCCCCGCCCCGCGCACCCGGCAGATCTTGGTACGGATCGGCCCCGGGAAGGGCGGGCGCGTACCAAGTCTGCCGGGCGGAGGGTTCAGCGGGAGATCAGGGTCAGGATGCTGGCCTCGGGCGGGCAGGCGAAGCGGATCGGGGCGGTGGGGTGGGTGCCGAGGCCGGCGGAGACGTGCAGCCAGGAGTCCGAGCCGGGCCAGCGGTGCAACCCGCGCGCCATCGAGCGGGGCAGCCCGCAGTTGGTCACCAGCGCGCCGTACCCGGGCACGCAGACCTGGCCGCCGTGGGTGTGCCCGGCCAGCAGCAGACCGAAGCCGTCGGCGGCCATCCGGTCCAGCACCACCGGCTCGGGGGAGTGGGACAACGCGATCGACAGCGCCACGTCGCCGCTGACCGGGCCGGCCACGGCGTCGTAGTCGTCCCGTTCGATGTGCGGGTCGTCCACGCCCGCCAGCTCGATCTCCCGCCCGCCGGCCTTGAGCGTGGTGCGGGCGTTGTTCAGGTCGGCCCAGCCGGCGCCGGTGAGGATGTCGCGCAGCTCCTCGTACGGCAGCGGCACGCCCTCGGTGTACTCCCGGTCGGGCAGGAAGTAGGTGAAGGGGTTCTTCAGGACCGGCCCGGTGTAGTCGTTGGAGCCGAAGACGAACGCGCCGGGCAGGTCGAGCAGCGGTTGCAGGGCGCGCAGCACGCCCGGCACCGACTCGGGGTGTGCCATGTTGTCGCCGGTGACCACGACCAGATCGGGGTCGAGCGCGGCCAGGGAGGCCACCCAGTCCTGTTTGCGTCGCTGGCCGGGCATCATGTGCAGGTCGGAGAGGTGCAGCACCCGCAGCGGTTCGGCGTCGGTCGGGAGCACCGGCACGTCGTACCGGCGGAGGGTGAACATGTTGCGCTCGACGAGCGACGCGTACGCCAGGGTGGCCGCGCCGGCGGCGACGGTTCCGGCCGCGAGCCGGAATAGTGTGCGCTTTCGCATGCCGTTCAGGGTAGTTTCACCGTCCATGAGCACGCTGAAGGACCGTCTCACCGCCGACATGCGCGCCGCTCTCAAGGCGCGCGACGAGCTGACCACCTCCACGCTGCGGATGGCCCTGGCCGCCGTGGGCAACGCCGAGGTCGCCGGCCGGGAAAAGCGCGAGCTCAGCGACGACGAGGTGCTCGTCGTGCTGACCAAGGAGGCGAAGAAGCGCCGCGAGGCGGCGGTGGCGTTCGCCGACGCGGGGCGCGCCGAGCAGGCCGGCAAGGAGACCGCCGAGGGTGAGGTGCTGGAGCGCTACCTGCCCAAGCAGCTCTCCGACGAGGAGCTGGCCGAGCTGGTCTCGGGGGCGCTCGCCGCGGGCGGCATCACCGGCAAGGCGCAGATGGGCCCGGCCATGAAGGCCGCCCAGGCCGCGGTGGCCGGCCGGGCCGAGGGTGGTCGGGTCGCCGCCGAGGTACGCCGCCAGCTCGGTCTCTGAGCCGGCTCTTCCCGTAGCGCGGAAACGACGACGGCCACCTCCCGCAGGAGGTGGCCGTCGCGCTCTGCTGTCCGGGATCAGTTGCCCGGTCGTCCCGGTCTGCCGTTACCCGGTCCGCCCGGGCCACCCGGCCGGTCCGGTGTCGCGGTGCCGCCCTGCTCCGGAGTGCCGCCCTGGCCGGAGCTGACCTCGATCATCACCACGCCACCCTTGATGGTGCGACCGTCCGGGCTGGTGCCGGCCGCGGTGCCCGCCGGGCACTCCGACGGCACCTTGTTGCTGGCGACCACCGGCTCGAAGCCGGCACCCTTCAGCCGGGACTTCGCGGTCTCGATCGACTCGCACTTGACGCCCGGGATGGAGCGCTGGTCGCCCAGGACGATCTTGCCGCTGGGCGGGGTGAAGTTCTTCCGCTCCTTGCCCTTCATGGCGTCACGCAGCGTCTGGTAGACCGCCGGGTTGATGCCCTGGGGCGTCTCGTCGTGGCCCATCTTCTGGTTGGTCTGCGGCCAGTCCGGGTCGGCCATGATGCCGGCCACCGCGTACTGCTTGGTCATCGCGACCAGCGCCGAGGTGCGGTCGGAGTCGGTGGTGCCGGACTTGCCGGCCACCGGCGCGTCGACGATGTTGCGGACGTTGCCGGCGGTGGCGGGGCCGCACTTGGTGGTGGAGGAGCGGTCACCGACCGGGCAGCGCGCGGCGTCGACGGCGGCGCGGGCCACCTCGGTGCTGACCCGCTGCTCGCAGCGGGGGTTGGCGACGTCCAGCTTCTCGCCGTCCGGGCCGCGGATCTCCTGCACCGGGATCGGCTCGCAGTACTTGCCGTCGGCGGCGAGCGTGGCGTACGCGTTCGCCAGCTCCAGCGGCGTGGTCTGGGAGACGCCGAGGCTGAACGCGCCCCACTGGTGCGGGTTGGCGGCGAGCTGCGCGTCGCTCGACGAGCGGAACGAGATGCCGAGCTTCTGTGCCGCCTTCACCACGTTCTCCGCGCCGACCCGCTGCTGGAGGTCGATGAAGAACGTGTTGACCGAGAAGCCGAAGCCGCTCCACATGTTGTGCATGCCGGCCATCGCGGGGTTGGCGTTCTTCGGGCAGTACTTGCTGGTGCCCGGGCAGGCGGCGGGCGAGTTGAACTCGACCGGGTAGTTGGACTCGAAGACCGGCTTCGCGTTGATGGGGTAGCTGAGCGGGTAGCCCTTCTCCAGCGCGGCCACCAGCGTGAAGATCTTGAAGGTCGAGCCGGCCTGGTAGCCGGCGATGCCGGGACCGCCGGTGACCAGCGGGTTCACCGTGTTGGGGTAGTTGCCCCGGATCTTCTTCTTGGCCTTCTTCGGGTCGCTGGAGATCTTGTTCTGCGGGTCGGACGGGTCGTCGAGCTTGAAGTTCCGGTTCACCGCCACGGCGCGGACGCGGCCGGTGCCCGGTTCCACGGCGGCCACCATCCGGGCCGCCTTGCTGCTCTCGCCGAGCTTGTTGCGGACGGCCTTGTCGGCGCCCTTCTGCGCCTGGACGTCCAGGGTGGAGACGATGGTGTAGCCGCCGCTCTTGAGCCGCCGCTCACGGTCGTACGAGGTGGCGCCGAACGTCTCCTGCTGGAGCCACCAGCGGTAGAGGTAGTCGCAGAAGAAGCCCCACGAGCGGGTGGTGGTCTGGGTGCAGCCGTTCGGGGTGCGCTTGCCCTTGACCTCAAGCTTGATCTTCTTGGCGGCGTCCGCCTCCTGCTGGGTGATCGCGCCGATCTGCACCATGTTCTGGATGACGTAGTCGCGCCGGCCGACCGCCTCCGGGTAGCCCGACTTGGTGGTCGGGTCGAACGAGGTGGGAGCCTTCACCATGCCGGCGAGCATCGCCGACTCCTGGATGTCGAGCTTGCTCGGCGGCTTGTTGAAGTAGACCTGGCTGGCCGCCCAGATGCCGTACGCGCCGTTGCCGAACGCGGCGATGTTGAGGTAGCGCTCCAGGATCTCGTCCTTGGAGAGCTCCTTGTCGACCTGGAGCGCGAGGCTCATCTCGCGCAGCTTGCGGCCGCTGGTGTCCTCGGTCGCGGCGACCACGTCGGCCGGGTGGGTGGCCGAGTACGAGATGGCCAGCCGGACGTACTGCATGGTGAGCGTCGAGGCGCCCTGCCGGGAGGAGCCGGCGGCCTGGTTGTTGACGAAGGCCCGCGCCACACCGTTGATGTCCACGCCGTTGTGCTTGTAGAAGTCGTGATCCTCGGCCGCGATGATGGCCTTCTGCATGGGCGTCGCGATGTCCTTGAGCTTGACGTCCTTGCGGTTCTCGTCGTACATCGTGGCCAGCACGGTCTTGCCGTCGGCCGCGAGCAGACGGGTGATCTGGGGTGCCCGGGCGACTGTCAGCTCCTTGGGCAGCGCCTCGAACGTCTCCGCCCCGGCCTTTGCGGCCAGTCCGGACATCGCCGCCACGGGGAAGGCCGCCGCAGCGACCACCACTCCGGCCAAGAGGCCGCAGATCAGCAGCGATGCGGCGTTGGTCAGCACGTTGTGGTCACGTTTCCGCATCCAGGTCACCTCGACAGGGTACGCGAGCAGGAATCGGCGGGCGCGCGGGGAAGTTTCCCCATTTCCTGCATGCGCCGGCCTCGTTGTGCTAAACGCACGAGCCCTGGTCCGGGGTTGCGTGAGATCCGGCGGAAGTCTCTGGCGAAGTCCGGGAGTAGCGCAGCGTTTTCACGTTCTCGGGCGGGGTAGTCGCGGGGCGAAAGCCCGGGAAGCCGGGAGTGTCCGGAATGATGGATTTCGCCGACAACGTTGCGTAATCGGGCGACTACACAGCATGATGGTGGCGGCGACCGCAGCCATGAGTCGTTCGTGCCGCCCTGGGGAGGCCGACGCGAACGACCGGGGGGATGTACGAGGGCTGCTCGCGCGAAGTCGGTAGGTACTGCAAGGGGGGACGTGTACAGATGGGCATGATCACTGACTGGCCGTCACTGGCGGCGTGTCAGAACGGAGACCCGGACGCGTTGTTCGTACAGGGCGCCGAACAGAACGTGGCGAAGAGGATCTGCCGGAGCTGCCCAGTTCGGTACGAGTGCCTGGCCGACGCGCTCGACAACCGGATCGAGTTCGGCGTGTGGGGTGGCATGACCGAGCGCGAGCGCCGGGCGTTGCTGCGCCGTCACCCGCAGGTCACCAGCTGGCGCAAGATGTTCGAGGCGGCCATGAAGAAGAACGCCAAGGAGAAGGCCGGCAAGGACAAGATCCTGGTAACCACGGCCAACTGACCGGACCGGTCAGCTCCGGCTGATCGCCTCGCCGATCGTCCGCAGCCCGTCGACGTCGTGCACGTCGGCGGGCTGCGCCGCCACCGACACCGCCGGCACCGCCGGGAACGCCTCGGTGAACCGGGCCGCCACCTGCTCCTCGCGTACCGCCTGCTGGGCCAGCGCGGCGTGCGCGCGCAACACCTCGACGGTGCCCTCGTGCCCACCCACGCCGGCCAGCCGCTCCGCGGCGGCCAGGCTCTCCGCGGCGGACAGGTCCGCCGCCGGCCGGTGCACCCGGTTGAGCACCAGCCCGGCCAGCGGCATCCGCTCGGACCGCAGGCGGCCGGCGAAGTAGGCGGCCTCCCGGACCGCGTCCGGCTCCGGAGCCGCGACCAGCAGGAACGCCGTCTCCCGGGCCTGGAGGATCCGGTACGTCTGCTCGGCGCGCTGCCGGAACCCGCCGAACATCGAGTCGAGGGCGGCCACGAAGCCGGACAGGTCGGTGAGCAGCTGGGCGCCCAGCACCTTCTGCACCACCTTCGAGAACATCCCGAAGCTCGCCGTGACCAGACTGAACATGCTCCGCCCGCCGCTGCGCGCCGGGGCCAGCAGCAGCCGCAGCATCCGGCCGTCGAGGAACCGGGACAGCCGGGCCGGCGCGTCCAGGAAGTCGAGCGCGGAGCGCGACGGCGGTGTGTCCACCACGATCAGGTCCCACTCGCCCCGGGCGTGCAGCTGGCCCAGCTTCTCCATCGCCATGTACTCCTGTGTGCCGGCGAAGGTTGAACTCATGGCCTGGTAGAAGGGGTTGGCGAAGATCTCCGCCGCCTTCGCCGGGTCGGTGTGCTGGAGCACCACGTCGTCGAACGTGCGCTTCATGTCGAGCATCATGGCGTGCAGTTCACCGCCGCTGGCCTCGACGTCGATGCCCTTGACCTGCCGGGGTGTGTTGTCCAGCTCGGTCAGGCCGAGCGA
The DNA here is from genome assembly GCF_900091605.1 of Micromonospora tulbaghiae. Lineage (GTDB taxonomy): Bacteria > Actinomycetota > Actinomycetes > Mycobacteriales > Micromonosporaceae > Micromonospora > Micromonospora tulbaghiae. The sequence goes on along the minus strand of NZ_FMCQ01000008.1, from coordinate 269,270 downwards.
CTGGGCCAGCCGGCGGGCCGGGTCGATGGTGAGCACCACCGTGCGCCGGCCGTGCCGCTCTGCTGCCCGCAGCGCCAGCGCCGCCGCCGTGGTCGTCTTGCCCACGCCGCCCGCCCCGCAGCAGACCACGATCCGTACGCCGTCGTCGGCGAGGATCTGGTCGACGTCAAGCGGAGGCGCCGCGTCTTCGGAAGGCACCAATCGAGCGTATCGGTCCCGAGGGGCACTCTGCTCCGTGCCGGCCGCAGGTGTGAGTCAATCCGCCCGGACGAGGGCCCCGGCGAGCGTCTCCAGCCCGGCCCGGTCGACCCCCTCGGGCAGCAGCGGCAACTCGACCAGGGGCAGGCCGAGATCCACCAGGTCACCCCGGAGGGAGTCCTCCAGCTCGCGGCGTACCTGCTGGTCACGGGCCTCTTCGACGAGCCCGGCCACGGTCGGGCCGTCGGTCGGCAGGCCGGCGGCGGCCAGCCCGCGCTTCAGCTCGGCCGCGGTGACCGCCCGCCCGGCCGGAACCGGCGGGCGGACGCCGTTGACGATCACGCGGCCGACCGGGAAACCGAGCTGGGTCAGCTCCGCCACCGCGTCGAGCGTCTCCTGGACCGGCATCTCCTCCAGCAGCGTGACCACGTGCACAGCGGTCATCGGCGACCGGAGCAGCGCGGAGACGCCCTCGCTCTGGGTCTTGATCGGGCCGACCTTCGCCAGCCGGGCGGTCTCCGCCGTCACGTTCAGGAAGCGGCCGATCCGCCCGGTCGGCGGCGCGTCCAGCACCACCGCGTCGTACGTCCGGCGCGACCCGCTCGTCCGGGTGGTCGCCTCCTTGACCTTGCCGGTGAGCAGCACGTCGCGCAGGCCCGGCGCGATCGTGGTGGCGAAGTCGATCGCGCCGAGCTTGCGCAGCGCCCGGCCGGCCGCGCCGAGCTTGTAGAACATGTCCAGGTATTCGAGGAGCGCCTCCTCGGCGTCGACCGCCAGCGCCCGCACCTCACCGCCGCCGGGCGCGTCGGCGAGGTGCCGCTCCTCGTACGGCAGCGGATCGGTGCCGAAGAGCTGCGCGATGCCCTGCCGGCCCTCCACCTCGACCAGCAGGGTGCGCCGGCCCTCGGCGGCCAGGCCGAGGGCCAGCGCGGCGGCCACGCTCGTCTTTCCCGTGCCGCCCTTGCCGGTCACCACGTGCAGGCGGGCCGGCCATCTGCCGGCGGACTCGGCCGGCTGCTCACTCGCTGCCACCCGTCGAGCCTAACCAGCCGTTGGGACCAGCCCTGTCCGGCCGGTGGGATCAGCCGACCTCGCAGACCCACCAACCCGTCTTCCGCACCACCGTGAAACGCAGCGCCTGCTCGGCGACCTTCTCGTCGGCGGTGGTCATGGTCACCCGGGCGGAGACGGTGGCCCGGTCCCCGGTCTGGTTGTCGACGGTCGGGGTGGGCCAGCGGAACCGGGGGTTCTGGTACTGCGCGACGTACTTCTGCACCTCGGCGACCTTGGTGGCGATCTTCTCGTCGTCGCGGGCGGCGGAGCAGACGAAGGCGGCTGCCTTCTCGGCGTCGCGCTCCTGGTAGACGGCCTTGAGGAAGCCGTCGACCGCGACCTGCGGCTCCTTCGCGCCCTGACCGTCCTCGCTGTCGCGCAGCGCGAGGAACGCGGCGGTGCCCCCACCGCCGCAGAGCAGGACCGCGGCGGCCAGTACCAGCGAGACGATCAGCACCGCCGGTCGCTTACGCGGCTGGGTGTCGGACGGGTACGCCGGCGGGCCGGCTGTCGGTGCGGATCCCGGCGGCGCGCCGCCGGTGGGCGGCGGTTGCGGATTCGGGTCGCCGGGCGTGCCGGTGTCGCCACCGGCGGGCGGTTGGGTCATCTGTCTCCCCCGGGTTGCGGCTCCCGTCGCCGCCCCAGGCGACGGGCACGGGTCGAGGTGTGCGGACGCGCGTCGGCGCGCGTCCAGTCCGGAAGGGTATCGGTCGGCGGGGCGCTTGCCAGCCCCGCGTACGCGCCCCGCCGGACGGAGTCGGCCACCGTGTTTCCGACCCGCCTTGTGTCGCAAATGTGACTGGACGTGACGAGGCGTGCGCGTCCCGTTGCCGGGACTCGTCGCAGGATCTACGTTCGTCCCCGACGCGGAGAGCCGGGCCGGGGACGGCTCCGAGCCGGATGGCGGTGTTGGTGAACAGGTACGACGCCCGGAGGCGACGGATGCGCGACGCGGAGAACAGTCCCCGAGCCCAGTTCCCGGGTGACCGGGCCGGACGGCCGGGCGAGGCCGAGGGGCCGGGTGCGCCGTTCAACGAGCGGTCCTACGTCCCGCCGGTCGAGGGGGTACGGACGCTTCCCCGTTCCGGCGGGAAGGGGCGGGACGAGGACGAGCCCGGCTACGTCATCCACCTCCAGGTCCGGGTGCCCGACCTGACAGCGGCCACCGCGCTCGCCGGCACCGTGGCCACCTCGCTGGGCTTCCTGCTGGAGCTGGACGCGGGCGAGACCACCGTCTCCACCGCCGACGACCAGAACAACAGGCACCGGGTCTTCTGCGACCTGCTGCTGCCCGACCGCAGCCGATGCCCGCAGCGCTTCGAGCACGAGGGCCCGTGCGGCGAGCCGCCACCGGCGCCGGAGCCGCGTCCCGCGTCCTGGTGACCGCGGCGGACCGTAGGCTGTGCCTGACCGAAGTCCAAGTCAGGCAAGGGAGCCCTCCTCCGATGCAGAAGTGGGAATACGCCACGGTGCCGCTGCTGGTCCACGCGACCAAGCAGATCCTCGACAACTGGGGCGAGGACGGCTGGGAACTGGTCTCCGTGGTCCCCGGCCCGAACCCGGAGCAGCTCGTCGCGTACCTGAAGCGTCCGAAGGGCTGACCTCCATGAGCAACGGACCCCACGCGAAGCTCGCCGAACTCGGCCTGAAACTGCCCGAGGTGGTGCCGCCGGTGGCCAGCTACGTGCCGGCCGTCCAGTCCGGGCAGCACGTCTACGTGTCCGGCCAGCTGCCGATGGCCGAGGGCAAGCTGCTCGCCACCGGGAAGGTCGGCAACGGCGTCTCGGCCGAGCAGGCGAAGGACCTGGCGGAACGGTGCGCGCTCAACGCGCTCGCCGCGATCGACGCGCTGGTCGGGCTGGAGAACGTGGTGAAGGTCGTGAAGCTGACCGGCTTCGTGGCCAGCGCGTCCGGCTTCACCGGCCAGCCCGGCGTGATCAACGGCGCCTCCGACCTGTTCGGCGCCGTGTTCGGCGAGGCCGGTCGTCACGCCCGTAGCGCCGTAGGCGTGGCGGAGCTTCCCCTCGACGCCCCGGTAGAGGTAGAGGTCATCGTCGAGGTCGCGTGACCCTCAACCCGCGATCTTGCGGTTGCTGCCCCGGCAGAAGCCCCAGACGGGGACAAACCCCGGGCCGGAACTGCAAGATCGCGGGGAGTGGCGGGCGGAGTCGTACGATCGCAGCCATGGGTGGGCGTATGGCCGGTGCGGCGGGGGCGCTTGCGGACGGGCTGCCGGGGTGGGTGACGTTGCTGCGTGCGCCGAACCCGGGGCCGATGACGCTCGACGGGACCAACACGTGGGTGCTGCGGACCGGGCCGGACGCGCCCGCCCTCGTGGTCGACCCGGGGCCCGCCGACGAGGGACACCTGGCCGCCATCGCGGCGCACGGGCCGGTCGGGCTCGTGCTGATCACGCACGGGCACGCGGACCACACCGAGGGCGCGCCCCGGCTCAGCGAGCTGCTCGGCGGCGTGCACGTGCTCGCCGCCGACCCGGCGCACACCATCGGTGGTGAGCCGCTGACCGAGCCGGGCGAGGACTTCGGCGGGTTCGGCCTCGACCTGCGACTGCTGCCCACCCCGGGACACACCGCCGACTCGGTCTGCCTCGTCGCCGCGCACGGCGGCGAGCGCGTCGTGCTGACCGGTGACACCATCCTCGGCCGGGGCACCACAGTGGTCGCCCACCCGGACGGGCACCTCGGCGACTACCTGTCGAGCCTGGAGCTGCTCTCCACGTACCGGGGGATCCCGGCGCTGCCGGGCCACGGCCCGGCGCTGGCCGACTGCGGTGTGGCGGCCGACTTCTACCTGGCCCACCGGCGGGCCCGGCTGGACCAGGTGCGCGCCGCCGTCGCCGCGGGCGCCACCACCGCCGCCGAGGTGGTCGCAGTGGTCTACGCCGACGTCGACAGGTCGCTGTGGTGGGCCGCCGAGTGGTCGGTCCGGGCCCAGCTCGAACACCTCGGGGTGGAGCAGCCGTGACCTGCCCGGTGTGCGGAACCGTAGCCGTGCCCGGGGCGCGGTTCTGCCACAACTGCGGGGCGGCGCTGCCGGCTGCCGCCACGCTGCCCGCCGCCGAGCGCCGCGTGGTGACGGTGCTCTTCGGCGACCTCTCCGACTTCACCTCCTGGTCGGAGGACCTGGACCCGGAACGGGTCGGCGCGGTCACCGACCGGGTGCTGGCGGCCCTCGCGGGCGCGGTCAAGACGTTCGGCGGGCACGTCGACAAGCTCACCGGCGACGGGATCATGGCGGTCTTCGGCGCGCCGGTCGCGCACGAGGACGACGCCGAGCGGGCGGTCCGCGCCGCGCTGTCCATGCAGCGCGCGGTGCGGCGGGTGCTCGACGACGAGCGCGGCGGCGGCGCGCCGCTGGGCCTGCGCGTCGGCCTCAACACCGGGGACGTGATCGCCGGCATCCAGGCGGCGATCGAGTACACGGTCATCGGCGACACGGTGAACACCGCCGCCCGGCTGGCCGACGCCGCCGCGGTCGGCGCGGTCTACGCCGGGGCGCGTACCTCCGCCGCCACCCGGCACGTCGCCTCCTGGCGCGCGCTGCGCCCGCTGCGGCTCAAGGGCAAGCGGGAACCGGTCGAGGCGTACGAGCTGCTGGGCCTGCTGGACGCGCCCGGCACCCGGTCCGGCCTCGGCGACGAGGCGCCGTTCGTGGGCCGGGAGACCGAGATCGGCCGGGTGGCCGGCCGGCTCGCCGAGGTGATCGACCGGGGCGAGCCCCGGGTGCTGCTGATGACCGCCGAGGCGGGGATCGGCAAGTCCCGGTTCGCGGCCGAGGTGGAACGCCTCGCCGCCGGCTACGACGTCGGCGCCGGGCGGTACGCGGCGCACACCGGCGCCCGGGTGCTCTCGGTGCGCTGCGCGGCGTTCGGCGAGCGGCGCCGGCTGGCCCCGCTGGCCGACCTGGTCCGGGCCGCCGTCGGCCTGCCCGGCGACGCGGCCACCGCTGTGACCCGGCCGGCCGTCGAGGAGCGGCTGCGCCGCCTCGGCCAGCGCCTGTCCCGGCTCCCCGGCGACCCGCCGCCGATCGCCGTGGACCAGCTCCTGGCCCTGCTCGGGTACGCCGAACTCCCGCCCGCCGCCGAGAACGGCGAGTGGAACGCGGCCGGACCGCCGCCGGACGACGAGGCGGTGCCGACCGCGGTGGCCGACCTGCTCAGCGCGCTCGCCGGTGAGGCGCCGCTGGTGATCGTGGTGGACGACCTGCACGACGCCACCGCCGAGACGCTCAAGGCGCTGGCGCTGACCCTCAACCGGCTCAGCGGGCCGGTGCTGGTGTTGCTGCTCGGCCGTCCCGAGCTGGTACGGACCGCCGGCGCGCTGACCCGCGTCGCGGACGCCGAGGTGCACGCGCTGCCGCCGCTGCGCGGCGCGGACGCCTCCCGGCTGCTCACCAGCTACCTGTCCGGTGGCCGCATGCCCCAGGCCGACGCGGACCGGCTGCTCGCCACCGCGCAGGGCAACCCGTTCTACCTGGCCGAGCTGGTCACGCTGCTGATGGAGCGCGGGGCGCTCACCGCCGGCCCGGGCCGGGGCGCGGACGTCGGCTGGCGACTCGCCCCCGGCTCGCTCGGCAGCCGGCTGCTCTCCCGGGACCTGGCCGCGGTGCTCGCGGCGCGTATCGACGCGCTGCCGCCGAACGCCCGCTCGGCGCTGCGCGACGCCGCGGTGGTGGGCGACAACGTACCGGCGGGCGCGCTGGAGGCGTTGCGGGAACAGCGGGACGGACGCGACGGGCGGCCCGCCGCGGTGGCCGCCGTCGAGCTGGACCGGGCGGTGGAGGAGCTGCTGCAACGGCGCATGCTGCACCGCACCCGCAGCGGGTTCGCCTTCGCCACCCCGCTGATGCGGGAGGCCGTGTACGCCGGGGTGAGCAAGGCCGAGCTGGCCGAGCGGCACGCGGCGCTGGCCCGCTGGGCCGCGCCGGAGAGCGTCGACGAGACCGGCGGCGCGCCGGCCGGCGCGTTCACCGAGGCCGCCCGGGACGACTTCGTCGCCGAGCACGTGGAGCGGGCCACCGCGCTCGCCGACGCGGTCAAGCTGCGCCCGGACGCGCCGGCCCGGGCGGTCACCCCGCTGGGCGTGGCCGCGCTGGGCCGGGCCGCCCGCCGGTCGCTACGGTCGGGGGAGCCGGCGCTCGCCGTCGAGTACGCCGAGCGCGCGGCCGAGCTGGCCCGCGACGGGGTGCCACCGGCCGACCGGGTGGTGCACGCCAGAGCGCTGCTCCAGATCGGCCGCCCGGCCGACGCGCTCGCGTTCGCCGAGAAGATCGCCGCGAACACCGGCGACCCGGCCACCCGTACCGCCGCGCTGCTGCTCGCCGGGCAGGCCCAGCAGACCCTCGGTGACGCCGAGCGGGCCGAGTGCAACTGGCAGGAGGCGTTGCAGGTGGCCACCGACGCCGACCTGCCCACCCTGCGGGCATCGGCGATGCGGCGGCTCGGCATGGCCGACTTCATCGCCGGCCGGCTCGGGCAGGCGAGCAGCCGACTGGCCGCGTCCTACCAGGTCAGCCTCGCCGCACGGGATCCCCGCGGGCAGGCCTGGTCGTTGCAGAACCTGGCGTGGGTGACCACCACCCGGGGCGACTTCGCCGGCACCGACGCGGTGCTCGGGCGGGCCGCCCGTCTCTTCGCCGAGCTGAAGGATCCGTACGGGCGGGCGTGGCTGCGCGGCACCACCGCGTTCGCCCGGCTGCTGGCCGGCCGGCTGCGGGAGGCGTGCCGGATGGCGCGGGTGTTCCTGCCGTTCGGCGAGCGGGTCGGTGAGGCGTGGGCGGTGGGGACGCTGCGGGCGGTCGAGGCGTACGCCACCGCCGAGCTGGGCGACCTGGCCGAGGCGGACCGGGCCGCGCGGCGCGCGTACCGGGACTTCGCCGAGGTCGGCGACGACTGGGGGCAGGGCTTCGCGCTGGTGGTGCGCGGGGTGGTGGCGCGCGGGCTGGGCGAGCCGGAACACGCGGCCGACCTGTTCACCGAGGCGCTCGAGTACGCCGACCGGACCACCCACCCGCTGCTCACCGGCATGGCCGGCACGCTGCGCGGCTTCGTGGCGCTGGACATGGGCGACCACGAGACCGCCGAGCGGGAGGCGCGGTCGGTGCTGACCCGGGTGGAGCCGCACAACCCGCAGGCGCCGGCCCAGGTCGCGCCGCGAGTGCTGCTCGCCATGGCCCGCCTCGCGGCGGGTGATCCGGGCACCGCTGTGGGGCTGCTCGCCCCGGTGGCCACGGGCGCGGCGAACGCGCCCTCGCTGCTGTTCTCACGGCGGCAGACGATGGCCCGGTACGCCGCCGCGCTGCTCGCCCACGGCCAGCGCGAGCAGGCGCTCGACTGGGCGCAGCGGTCGATCACCGCCCCGGCCGAGGACGTGCGCAGCCAGGTGGTGGCGTTGCTGGTGCTGGCCGAGGCGCTGGACGCCTGCGGTCGCCGGGCCGAGGCGCTGACGAAAGCGGAGGAGGCGGTACGCCTCGCGTACGCCACCGAGCAGCGCAGTGAGCGGATGGTCGCGGACGCGTTGCGGATCCGCCTCTCCGGCGGCTGATCGCCCGTTGTTCTGACGGTTCCGGGGATGTGTTCGTCGGTGGGGCCGGTTAGCGTGGGGCGGCGACAGTCGTGGATCGACTGTCGCCTCCCGGTGCGCGCCTGCGTCACCGGCAGACCACGCTGGGGAGGAACGATGAGGCTGCCGCGCTCGGGCGCCGGCTGGACGATCGCGGTCTTCGGGCTCCTCGCGCTGCTGCTCGGCGCGCTCGGTCTGATCTGGCCGGAGACGCAGCTGCGCCTGCTCGGCTTCGAGGTGCCGGCCGAGCGCGCTCCGGGCGACTACACCGGCACGTTCCTCACCGCGTCCTCGATGGCCTCGTTCAACATGGGGGTCTACTACCTGCTCGCCGTCGCCACCGAGTGGCGGCCGTTCTACCGGTTCACCGTGTGGTTCCGCCTGGTCACCTTCACCGTGTTCACCATCGCGGTGCTCTCCGACGTCGCGCCGGACCGCTTCTTCGCGGTCGCCGCATGGGAGGGGCTGGGTGCCGTCGCGACAGCTGCCGGCCTGTGGTGGGACGCCCGCCGGGCGGGCGCCGCCACCGACGACTCCGTCCCGGGTCCGGTGCCGGCCACCGACGCGGCGCGCTGACGGGTCCGGATCGTTGGGTATTTTCGAGCTGTGACCGAGACCCCGCCCGGCGCCCTGCGGCTGCCCATCGTGCCCGGTCTGACCGATCTGCAGGTGTTCGCCCGGGGCGGCTACGCCACCATCTACCGGGCCACCCAGATCTCGGTGGGACGCGAGGTCGCGGTCAAGATCGAGAACCGCACGCTGGACAGCGAACGCGACCAGGCCCGCTTCCTGCGCGAGGCCCGTGCCGCCGGGCGGATGTCGTCGCACCCGCACGTGGTGGACCTGTTCGACGTCGGGGTCACCGTCGACCAGCACCCCTACCTCATCATGGAGCTGTGCGACGGCTCGTACGCCGAGCGGATGCGCACCTCCCCGCTGGGCCCGGCGGAGACCCGCGACCTCGGCGTGAAGATCGCCGACGCGCTGGTCCACTCGCACGCGGCGGGCGTGCTGCACCGCGACGTCAAGCCGGCGAACATCCTGCACTCCGAGTTCAACTCGGCCGTTCTGGCCGACTTCGGCCTGGCGGTGCTCGCCGAGTTCCGTGACTCCTCGGTGATGCTGGAGGCGCTCACCCCGGCGTACGCACCACCGGAGACGTTCAACCACAGCCCGCCCACGCCCGCCGTCGACGTCTACTCGCTGTGCGCCACCCTCTACGCGGTGATGTACGGCCGTCCGCCGCGCTGGCACTCCGAACGCAACCCGAGCCTGGTCACCGTGCTGGAGATGTTCCAGCAGCCGATCCCGGGCCTGCCCGGCGTGCCCGGTGAGCTGATCGACGTGCTCCGGTTGGGTATGTCGAACGACCCGGGTGCGCGGCCCTCCGCGGTCGAGCTGCGTGGCCTGCTCGCCTCGCTGCCGCTGGACGGCGCCCCGGCGACCGGCGGCCTGTACGACGGCGCCACCGGCGACCGGTCCCACCGCACCGGCGGGCCGAATCCGCGACCGCCGGCCGACGACGACCACCCGACTGTGGCCTCGCGTGCCCGGCGCTGGCCCAAGCGCTGGTTCCTCGGCGGCGCCGGGGTGCTGGCGCTCGCCGCCTCGGCCGGCGGTGGCTGGGTGGCCGCCGGGCACGCGCCGCCCGTCGCGCCGACGCCGGCGCCCAGCGGCGTGGCCGGTGCCGCGCCGGTGCCCGGCTGCGCGTCCGCCGACGTGCGGCTGCCCGCGGGGGCGCGCTGCGCGACGGAGCTGGAGTGCTTCGGTCCGGTACGGCTGCGCCGCGACCGGGCCGAGGCGAGCCGGGTGCCGTGCGACGGCCAGCACACCTGGGAGACCTACGCCGCCGGTGACCTGCCGGCCGGTCTCGCCGGGGCCCGGCACGAGACGGTGGCGGCGGACCCGGCCGTCGGGCGGGTGTGCAACGCCGACACGTTCCGGCTGGTCAGTGGTGGCAAGTCGGCGAGCGGGTGGAACCTGGAGGTGCTGCCGCCGGAGGCCGAGGCGGACCGCACCTACCGCTGTCTGGCCGGCCAAGGCGTCAACGCGCTCGCCGGCCCCACGCTCACCGGTCGCTGAGCCCGTTCACGGTCCGGCCCTGCCGTACCGACCGCGGGTCGAGCGTCTCCAGCGTGTCGGCGTCCACCGCCGTCGGTGCCCGCATGCCGCGGACCACCCGCGGGTCCAGCGTCTCCAGCGTGTCCGCGTCGATCGGCTGGCCCGCCGGGGTGCGCAGGTTCCGCACCGCGCGCGGATCGATCGCCTCCAGCGTGTCGGCGTCCACTCCGTACCCCTGGTGGGGGACCGGCCAGCTCTCGGCCTGCGGCGCGGGCCCGCCGGTGCCGCCGGGCTGGCGCGCGGCGGTGATCGTCACTCCCGTGATCATGGCGAGCAGGACGCAGACCAGGGCCAGCACGACCGACAGGATGCCGGGCGGACGCCACACGGCGAGGGTCACCACCGCCGCCACCGTCGCCATGGACGCGACGACGGCCTTCGCCCGCGCATCGGGCTTCGGGAACGATCTCACCCGACAAGCATGGCCCAGCGCGTCCACCTGTCAACCGGCGGGATGAGACGGCTTCCCGTCACCGACGCTCCACTTCGGAGTCGCGGATAGCGACGATCGAGAAAAAATCGTTACATCATCTGGTTGTTTGCCGTATCGATCCAGGTTTGGGGGCCGCTAACGTGGGCGTCGATCCCTAAAGTGACGGGGGTCGAGGTCTCCTCGACGGAATCGTTCCCCGACGGAAGGCAGCTCCATGCCCCGTTCAATTCGATCCCTGGCCGCAACCGGGATCGCCGGCGTCCTCCTCGCCGGACCGGCCGTCGCGCCCGCCGCGGCGGCGACTCCGCAACCACCCGCGTACGACCGCACCAGCGCCGCCGAGGCGCGCCGGGTGGACCGCGTGCCGACGCCGAAGCTCGACTGGTACGCCTGCTACGACTACGCCGAGTGCGCCACGGTCCGGCTGCCGCTGGACTACGACAACCCGAAGGGTGCCACCACCGAGGTCGCGCTGCTGCGGGTCAAGGCCCGCGACCAGCAGCGCAAGGTCGGCAGCCTGTTCCTCAACCCGGGTGGCCCGGGTGGCTCCGGCACGAGCATCGCGCTCGCCGCTCCCTACTTCCTCGGCGACGACCTGCTCGACCGCTTCGACATCGTCGGCGTCGACCCGCGCGGCGTCGAGGCCAGCACGAACATCAAGTGCTTCCGGTCGGTGAAGGACCAGACCCGGGCGTACGCCGGGCTGAATGTCGCGTTCCCGTGGACCAAGGCGGAGGAGAAGGCGTACGTCGCCGCGTCCAAGGCCGTCGGCAAGGCGTGCTCCACCACCGGCAAGCCGTTGACCGGCGCGGCGTCCACCGCCGAGGTGGCCCGCGACATGGACGTGCTGCGCCGGGCCGTCGGCGACAAGTTGCTCAGCTACCTCGGGTTCAGCTACGGCACCGCGCTGGGCCAGTACTACGCCAACATGTTCCCGGACCGCTTCCGCGCGCTCGTCGTCGACGGCGTGCTCGACCCGAACGCCTGGGTCGGCCAGGGCAGTGCCCGCAACCAGCTCCAGGAGACGCGACTGCGCAGCGCCGACGGCGCGTACCGGGCGCTGAGGGAGATCCTGGCCCGGTGCGGCGAGGCCGGCGCCGAGCAGTGCGCCCTGGCCGCCACCGGGGATCCGCTCGCCGCGTACGACACGGTCGCGAAGCGGCTGCGCAAGAAGCCGGTGGTGATCGAGGACCCGGACTTCGGCTCCTTCACCGTCAGCTACGCCGACTTCGTCGGCGCCACGCTCGGCGCGCTCTACGACCCGTACGGCTGGCAGTCGGTCGTCGACATCACCGTGCAGCTCCTGGCCGCGACCGACCCGGCCGCCGGTAAGGCCGCCACCGCGTCGGCCCGCAAGGCGCTCGCCGCCCGCGCCGCGCAGGCCCGGCAACAGCGGGGGTACGACTTCCCGTACGACAACGGGCTGGAGACTTTCCTGACGGTCGACTGCACCGACGCGTACCACCCGAAGAGCGCCGACGCCTGGCCGGCGCTGTCGGCGAAGGAGGACAAGCGGGCGCCGTACTTCGGGCGGGCGTGGGCCTGGGGCACCTCGCCCTGCGCCCGCAACACCTGGACGGTGCGGGACGAGGACGCCTGGACCGGGCCGTTCAACCGGGTCACCGCCGCCCCGGTGCTGGTGGTCGGCAACTACTGGGATCCGGCGACCAACTACCAGGGCGCGGTCAGCTCGGCCAGGCTGCTGCCGAACAGCCGCCTGCTGAGCAGCGACAGCTGGGGCCACACCGCGTACGGCACCTCGGCGTGCGCGACCGGCCGGATCGACGCGTACCTGCTGACCGGCAAGCTGCCGGCCAAGGGCACGATCTGCGTCGGTGACGCGCAGCCGTTCCAGGAGGACGCGGCGGCAAGCCGGGCGGACGCGTCGAAGAGCGCGCTGGCCCGGGCGGGCGAGCCGGGCCGGGGCGAGCCGAAGAGGCTGCCGCCGGTGGCGACGCCGCGCCCCGCGGCCGGCACGCTGACCGTCCGCTGACGGACCCCCGGGGTACGGCGGGTGATCGGGCACCCGCCGTACCCCGGGCCCACCCCACGCTCGGGCGAGGCGGGCGTCAGCCGCCCGGGTGGAAACCGCGGGTCAGTAGGACTTGTCCTGGCCGAGCACGTGCTGGGCGACGAAGTTGAGGATCATCTCGCGGCTGACCGGGGCGATCCGGCCCGCGCGTACCGCGCCGAGCAGCGTCGCCACGCCGTACTCGGTGGTCATGCCGGCCCCGCCGAGCGCCTGGACGGCGGTGTCGACGGCGAGCGCGGCGGCCTCGCCCGCCGCGTACTTGGCCATGTTGCCGGAGATGCCGGCCTCCAGGTCGCGGCCCGCGTCGTAGAGCGTCGCCGCCTTGTGGATCATCAGCCGGGCCAGCTCGACCTGCACTGCCGCGTGCGCCAGCGGGTGCGACACGCCCTGATGGGAGCCGATCGAACGTCCGCCCCACACCTTGCGGGTGGCGGTGTAGTCGCTGGCCTTCTCGATGGCGTACCGGCCGGTGCCGGCGCCCATCGCGGCCACCGTGATGCGCTCCGGGTTGAGCCCGGCGAACAACGCGGGCAGCCCGGCGTCCAGCGATTCACCGACGAGCGCGTCGGCGGGGAGCCGGACGTCGTCGAGGAAGAGCAGGAACTGGTTCTCCGGCGACAGGATCTCCATGTCCAGCTTGGACTTCTCCAGGCCGGGCGCGTCGGTCGGCACGATGAACAGCGCCGGCTTCAACTTTCCGGTGGAGGAGTCCTCGGTACGTGCCACCACGAGCACGTGCCCGGCCTCGTCCACGCCGGAGATGTAGATCTTCCGGCCGCTGACCAGCCAGTCGTCGCCGTCGCGGCGGGCCACGGTGCCCAGCCGGTGGAAGTTCGATCCCGCATCCGGCTCGGTGATCGCGAAGACGATCTTCTGGGAGCCGTCGGCGAGGCCGGGGAGGTGCTTCTTGCGCTGTTCCTCGGTGCCGTGCTTGTTGATGATCGTGGCGGCGATGGCGGGGGAGACCACTAGGAGCAGCAGCGGGCAGCCGGTCGCGGCCAGTTCCTCGCACACGAGCGCCAGCTCGGTGATGCCGCCGCCCCCGCCGCCGTACTCGGTGGGGATGTTCACGCCCAGGTAGCCCAGCCGTCCGGCCTCGTGCCACAGCTCGGTGGTGTGTTCGCCGGACTTGGCCTTCTCGACGAAGTAGGAGTGGCCGTACTTGCGGCCCAACGACCGCACGGCGTCGCGGAGCTGGTCCTGCTCGGGGGTCAGGTCGAAGTTCACTGCGGGTCCTCCTCGGGGTCCACCACGGCAAGTACGGCACCCGTCTCGACCTGGCCGCCGGCCGGCACCGGCAGCTCCGTCACCACGCCGTCGGCGGGGGCGAGCACGGGATGTTCGAGCTTCATCGCTTCCAGCGTCAGCAGCAGGTCACCGGCGGCGACCCGCTGACCGACCTCCACGTGCACCCGGGTCACCGCGCCGGGTAGCGGCGCGAGCAGCGACCCGGCCGCCAGCTCCGCGGTGGGCAGTGGCAGGCGGGGCAGCTCGGTGAGGCTCGCCGCCCCGTCCGGGCCGTCCACGAAGACCGACGACCCCACCCGGTGTACGCGGAAAGCCCGCCGCACCCCGTCCACGTCGAGCAGCACCCGTTCCGGGGCGGCGTCAACGACCGTCACGGCCGGCGTGGCGTCGGACGGGGACACCGACCATTCGGCGAGCCCGCCTTTGCGGTCGAGCCGGTACCGGACCTCGATCTCCTCGTCTCCCGGGCCGGTGAACCGGGTGACCTGCGGGAAGGCAGGCACGTTGCGCCAGCCCGACGGCAGCCCGGCGAGCACCGGTGCGGCGGCCCGGCGCGCGGCGGCCCCGGACAGCGCCGCCGCAAGTGCCGCCACCGGAAGCTGCTCCGTCGGCAGCAGCGGCTCGAACACCTCCGGGTGCCGGTCCAGGAAGCCGGTGTCCACGTCCACGGATGCGAACTCCGGGCTGCGCAGCACGCGGACCAGCAGATCCCGGTTGGTGGCCACGCCGTGCAGCTCGGCGCGGGCGAGCGCGCCGGCCAGGGCGCGGGCAGCCTCGGTGCGGGTGGGCGCCCAGGCGACGAGCTTCGCCAGCATCGAGTCGTAGTGCACGCTCACCGCCGAGCCGTCCACCACGCCGGAGTCCAGCCGCAGCCCACGGGCCGGGCCGAACTCGGCGGCCACCCCGGGAACCGCGAACCGGTGCAGCGTGCCGGTGGCCGGGCGGAAGCCCTGGGCCGGGTCCTCGGCGCACAGCCGTACCTCGATGGCGTGGCCGTCGGCGGGCGGGGTGGTGGTGACCGGCAGCGGCTCGCCCTCGGCGACGAGCAGTTGCAGCCGGACCAGATCCAGCCCGGTGGTCAGCTCGGTGACCGGGTGTTCCACCTGGAGCCGGGTGTTCATCTCCAGGAAGTGCACCTGCCCGTCCGGCGCGAGCAGGAACTCCACGGTTCCCGCGCCGACGTAGTCGACAGCGCGCCCGGCCGCCACCGCCGCCTCGTGCAGCGCGGCGCGCACGTCGTCGGGCAGCACACCCGGCGCCTCCTCGACGATCTTCTGGTGGCGGCGCTGGATCGAGCAGTCGCGTACCCCCAGGGCCACGACTGTGCCGTGGGTGTCGCCGAAGATCTGTACCTCGACGTGGCGGCCGCGTTCCACGTACCGCTCGATGAAGACGGTGCCGTCGCCGAACGCCGCCGCCGCCTCGCGGCGCGCGCCCGCGACGGCCTCGGCCAGCCCGGCGGCATCGCGGACGATTCGCATGCCGCGGCCGCCGCCGCCCGCCGAGGCCTTGACCAGCACCGGGAAGGCCGTGACCTCCGCCGGGTCGGTCCAGGTGGGCAGCATCGGCACGCCCGCGTCCGCGAGCAGCGCCTTGGCGGCCATCTTGTCGCCCATCGCGGCGATCGCCTTGGCCGAGGGACCGACCCAGGTCAGGCCCGCGTCGGTCACCGCCGCCGCGAACTCGGCGTTCTCGGCCAGGAAGCCGTAACCGGGGTGGACGGCGTCCGCGCCGGACCGGCGGGCCGCGTCCAGGATCAAATCGATGCGCAGGTACGTCTCGGCCGGCGTGTTCCCGGGCAGCCGTACGGCCTGGTCGGCGTCGGCCACGAACGGCGCGTCGGCGTCCGCGTCGGAGTGCACGGCGACGGTGGCCACGCCGAGGGCGCGGCAGGTGGCGAAGACCCGGCGGGCGATCTCCCCGCGGTTCGCAACCAAGAGCTTCGTGATCATAGGCGCTGAGCCTGCCTTTCGTTCGCGACTGCGGGACTCCGCTTCGCTGCGTTCCTCGCGCTCACAGGTCACATCCGGAAGACGCCGAAACCGTCGGCGCCCTTCACCGGTCCGTTGTGGATCGCCGACAGGCACAGCCCGAGGACGGTACGGGTGTCCCGGGGGTCGATCACCCCGTCGTCGTAGAGCCGCCCGGACAGGAACAACGCGCCGGACTGCGACTCGATCTGCTGCTCGACCATCATCCGCATGGCGGCGTCGGTGTCCTCGTCGTACTCGCGTCCCCGGGCGGCGGCGGCCTGCCGGGCCACGATGGACAGCACCCCGGCGAGCTGCGCCGGGCCCATCACCGCCGACTTTGCGTTCGGCCAGGTGAACAGGAACCGTGGATCGTACGCCCGGCCGCACATGCCGTAGTTGCCGGCGCCGTAGGAGGCGCCCAGGTTGACGGTCAGGTGCGGCACCGTCGAGTTCGACACCGCGTTGATCATGAAGGCGCCGTGCTTGATGATGCCGCGCTGCTCGTACTCGGTGCCGACCATGTAGCCGGTGGTGTTCTGCAGGAAGACCAGCGGCGTGTCCGCCGCGTTGGCGAGCTGGATGAACTGGGCCGCCTTCTGCGCCTCCTCGCTGAACAGCACGCCCCGGGCGTTCGCCAGCACACCGACCGGGTAGCCGTGCAGCTCACCCCAGCCGGTGACCAGCGCGGTGCCGTAGCCGGGCTTGAACTCGTCGAACGCGCTGTCGTCGAGCACCCGGGCCAGCACCTCGCGCGGGTCGAACGGCACCTTCAGGTCGGCGCTGGCGATGCCGAGCAGTTCCTCCGGGTCGTACCGGGGTGGCAGCGGGTGCGGGTTGCGTGGCGGCGGACCGTGCTTGCGCCAGTTGAGCCGGCGGACGCACTGCCGGGCCAGCCGGATCCCGTCGCGCTCGTCCTCGGCGAGGAAGTCGGCCAGGCCGGACGTGGTGGCGTGCATCGACGCGCCGCCCAGTGACTCGTCGTCGGTGACCTCGCCGGTGGCCATCTTCACCAGCGGCGGCCCGGCCAGGTAGACCTGCGACCGGTCGCGGATCATGATGGTGAAGTCCGACATGCCGGGCACGTACGCCCCACCGGCTGTGGCGTTGCCGAAGACCACGCTCACGGTCGGGATCCGCTGCGCGGACAGCCGGGTCAGGTCGCGGAACACCCGGCCGCCGGGAATGAAGATCTCCGCCTGGGTCGGCAGGTCCGCGCCGGCCGACTCGACCAGGTTCACCATCGGCAGCCGGTTGGCCGCCGCGATCTCACCCGCCCGCCGGGTCTTCGCCAGCGACCACGGGTTGATCGCGCCGCCGCGTACCGTCGGGTCGTTTGCCACGATCAGGCACTCGACGCCCTCGACCACGCCGATGCCGGTCACGGTGCTGGCACCGACCGGGAAGTCCGTGCCGAACGCGGCCACCGACGACAGCTCCAGGAACGGGCTGTCCGGGTCGAGCAGCAGTTCGATGCGTTCCCGGGGGAGCAGCTTGCCGCGACCGTGGTGGCGGGTCACGTACTTCTCGCCGCCACCGCCCCGGGCCTGGTCGAGCGCCTCCTCCAGCTCGGCCAGGCGCTCCAGCAGCGCCTCCCGGTTGGCGGTGAAGGCGGGCGCGGACGGGTCGATCGTGCTCTGCAGGACTGTCGTGCTCACAGGCCCATGCCCTTCGCGATGATCTCGTTCATGATCTCGGTGGTTCCGCCGCCGATGCCGAGCAGACGGGCGTCGCGGTAGTGCCGCTCGACCTCGGCGTCACGCATGTAGCCGAAGCCGCCGTGCAGTTGCAGCGCGGCGTCGACGACGAAGTCGCAGGCGGACACCGCCACGTTCTTCGCGATCGCCACCTCGGTCACCACCGGCTGCCCGGCGGCCACCCGCTCCGCGACGTCGTGCACGTACGCCCGCGCCGCGTCGGTGCGGCTGTGCATCTCGGCCAGCTTGTGCCGGACGACCTGGCGCCCGACGAGCGGGCGGCCGAACGTCTGGCGGTCCCGGCACCACCGCACGGCCAGGTCCACGCAGCGCTGCGCGGTCGCGTACGCCTGCGTGGCGAGCGACAGCCGCTCGTTGGCGAACTGCTGCATGATGGCGAGGAAGCCGGTGTCCTCCGGGCCGACCCGGTTCGTCACCGGCACCCGGACGTCGACGAAGGACAGCTCGGCGGTGTCCGAGCAGTGCCAGCCCAGCTTCTCCAGCCGCCGGCCCACGGTGAACCCGGGCGAGCCCTTGTCGATCACCAGCAGGCTGACCGAGCCCGAGCCGGGGAAGTCCGTGCAGACCGCTGTGGTGACGAAGTCGGCGCGGGCCCCGCTGGTGATGTACGTCTTGGCGCCGTTGACGACGTAGTGGTCGCCGTCGCGTACCGCGCAGGTGCGGATGCCCGCCACGTCCGAGCCGCCATCCGGCTCGGTGATCGCCAGCGCGCCGATCATCGTCCCGGCCAGCGCCGGCCGGACGTACTTCTCGATCAGCGCCTCGTCCTGCGTGCCTACCATGTGCGGCAGCGCGATCCCGTGCGTGAACAGCGCGGCGACCAGCCCGGACGACCCGCCCGAGCGGATGATCTCCTCGGTGACCACCATCGAGTCGAGCAGGTCGCCGCCGCTGCCGCCGACCGACTCCGGGAAGCCGATGCCGAGCAGGCCGATCTTCGCGGCGGTCTCGTGCAGCGACCGCGGCACCTCGCCCGCTCGTTCCCAGTCGGACAGGTGCGGCAGCACCTCCCGGGTCACGAACGAGCGGGTCAGCTCGCGTAGTTGCCGGCGTTCCGGCGTGTCCACGATGGTCATGCCGGAGCCTCCGTCGGTAGATCGACCACTCGCGAGCGCAGCAGCTCGCCGAGCGCCTTGGCCTGCGGGTCGAACCGGGTGGAGGCGGCCACGCCCTGCCCGAGCAGCCCACGGATCACGAAGTTGACCGCGCGCAGGTTCGGCAGCTCGTACCGCTCGACCGTGAGCGCCGCCGTCTCCGGCAGCAGCTCGGCCAGCCGCTCCACTGTCAGCCAGTCGCGCAGCCAGGGCCAGGTCGCGTCGGTACGGGCCCAGACGCCCAGGTTGGCGTCGCCGCCCTTGTCGCCGGACCGCGCGCCGACCAGCTCACCGAGCGGCCCACGCCGGGTGGCGGCCGGAGCCGGTACGGCGGTGGCCTCCCGTGCCGGCGCTTCGGCCGGTGTCGCCGTGACGGCCGGGGGCGGGATCGGCACCCGCTCGCCGGACGGGAGCACGGCGACGTGCTCGACCCCGTCCTGCGCGATCGTGTCGGCGGTGAACACCCCGTACGGCGTGGCGTCACCGGGCAGCGTGGTGAGCGTGCAGCCCGGGTACGAGGCCAGCGCCAGCTCCACCGCCGCCGCCGAGAACGCCCGCCCGGCCCGCGACTTGTCGCCGTCGCGCACGTGTACGTGCAGCAGCGCGCTCGCGGCCTCGGTGTCGCCGGTGTCCGGGTGGTCGGTACGGGCCAGCGTGAACTCCAGCCCCTCCGTGCCGACCGACTCCTCGATCTGGCCCCGGACCAGTGCCGCCTTGGCCGGGATGTCCAGCCCGCACAGCACGAACGTCATCGAGTTGCGGAAGCCGCCCAGGTTGTTGACGCCCACCTTGAGCGTGTCCGGCGGTGGCGTGCCGCGCACCCCGGACACGCGTACCCGGTCCGGTCCCTCCTGCTCCAGCCGCACGGTGTCCAGCCGGGTCACCACGTCCGGCCCCAGGTAGTCCGGCCCGCCCACCTCGTACAGCAGCTGGGCGGTGACCGTCTCGACCGTCACCGCGCCGCCGGTGCCGGGATGCTTGGTGAGCACCGTCGAGCCGTCCGGGTGCAGCTCGGCGATCGGGAAGCCGGGGCGATGCCCGCCGTCCGGCAGCTCGGTGAAGAAGCTGAAGTTGCCGCCGGTGACCTGTGCGCCGCACTCGATCAGGTGCCCGGCCACCGTGGCGCCGGCCAGCGCGTCGAGGTCGTCGCGGGTCCACCCGAAGCGGGCCACTGCGGGGCCGACCACCAGCGAGGCGTCGGTGACCCGCCCGGTGACCACCACGTCCGCGCCCGCGTCGAGGCAGGCCGCGATCCCGAATGCGCCCAGGTAGGCGTTCGCGGTCAGCGCGTCCGGCCGCTGGATCGCGTCGCCCTCGACGTACCCGACCCGCACCTGGAGGCCGAGCCGGTCGCCGAGCGACCGGATCGCGTCGGCCAGCCCCGCCGGGTTGAGGCCGCCCGCGTTGGTGACCAGCGTGACGCCGCGCTCCAGCGCGGTGCCGAGCACGCCCTCCGCCTGGCGCAGGAACGTCTTGGCGTAACCGAGCGACGGGTCGCGCATCCGGTCCCGGCCGAGGATGAGCATGGTCAGCTCCGCCAGGTAGTCACCGGTCAGTACGTCCAGCTCGCCGCCGTCGAGCATCTCCCGCCAGGCGGTGAAGCGGTCGCCGTAGAAGCCGGACGCGTTCCCGATCCGCAGCACGCTCATTGTTGCTCTCCCCGACTCGCGGGCTCACGCTTGTCGCCGGGCGGGCCGGCGAACGCCTGGGCCACGTCCAGCCACTCGTCGGCGACCGGTCCGGTGGCGGTCAGGCCCAGGTCCGCGCGGTGCCGGCGCTGCGTGACGAGCAGGCAGAAGTCGAGCGCCGGGCCGGTCACCCGGTCGGCCGCGTCGGCCGGTCCGAATTCCCACACGTCGCCGCCCGCGGGCGGGGTCAGCTCCACCCGCACCGGCGTCGTGGGCACCGCACGGCCGTGGGCCGCGAAGCCGTGCCCGAGGGTACGGAAGCCGAGGTGCGCGACGTGCCGCAGGCGCTCGGTCGGGGTACGGCTGACGCCGAGCGCCTCGGCCACGTCCTCGCCGTGCGCCCACGTCTCCATCAGGCGGGCGGTCGCCATCGACGTGGGCGACATGCTGGTGCCGTACCAGGGGATCTTCTGCCCGGCCGGCACGGTGGCGAGCGCCCCGGCGAGCGCCGACCGGCCGGCGCGCCAGCGGGCCAGCAGCGCGGACGCCGGCGCGAGGAAGGACTCGGCGCCGTCCTCCACCAGGCGCGACGGGTCCGGCGCTGACATGACCGAGGCGAAGAACGCCGACTCGTCGGTGGCCGCCAGATAGGCGACGTGGTCGGTCCAGGCCAGGTGCGCGACCTGGTGCGCGACGGTCCAGCCCGGTGCCGGTGTCGGCCGCTCCCATCCCTCCGGCGGCAGGTCCGCGACGAGCGCGTCGAGCTGTTCGGACTCGGCGGCCAGGTCCGCGAGCAGGGCTGTCAGGTCGACCATCATGCCTCCGGGCGGGGGTGGACGTCAGGGGATCAGCGCCGCTCGCTCTCGAGGGTGAGCAGCGCGGCGAGCTGGCGTTTCCAGGTGTGCAGCAGGGCGGCGCGACGGGGCGAGTCGTCGCTGAGGAGGTTGGCCACGCCGAGACCGCGCAGCAGGTCGAGAGTGGCCTGCACCGACTCGCGTACGCCCGGTCTGCGCTCGTCCACGCCGAGCAGCTCGACGGTGAGCCGGTACATCTCGCGGCCGATCCGCGCCTCCAGCGGCACCAGCGCGGCGCGCAGCTCGGCGTCGGTGCGGGCGGCCACCCACAGCTCCAGCGCGGCCACGAACAGCGGGCCGGTGAAGGAGGCGGCGAGCAGGTCGACCACCCCGTCGAGCCGCTGCGGCCCGGACGGCAGGGCCGCCGCCTCGGCGCGCAGCTCGGCCGCCCGGCGCTCGGTCAGGTGCGTGACGGCGGCGGTCACCAGCGCGGTCTTGGTGGGGTAGTGGTGCAGCTGGGCGCCCCGGGAGACGCCGGCGTGGGCGGCCACCACGGTCGTCGTGGTGCCGGACCAGCCGTGCTCCACCAGGCACTCGACAGTTGCTTCCAGCAGCCGGGCCTGGGTGGCGCGGCTGCGCTCCTGCTGCGGAACTCGGCTCGACACGCAGACAGCCTGCCCCGCCCAAAACAAACAGTCAAGCCTGACTTTTTCGGAGCGTCGCCGACGTCGACCCCGGACCGCTATCCGACACCTCCGCGCTGCGGATTTCCGCGATATCGTGCTGGATCACGGGGAGGCACAACATGAATGAATTTGTGCTCGTCGGGGGGGCGGGCTTTCTGGGCACGGCGACCGCCGCGGCGCTGCTGGCCGCCGGCGCGCGCGTCACCACGGTGGACCGTCATGCGCCCGCCGAGGCGAACACCGCCGCCGGCCTCGACTGGATCAGGGCCGACCTGCTCACCGCCGACCCGCCCGAGTTGCCGCCCGGCATCGTCGTGGTGCTGCTCGGCGCGAGCCACCCCCGGCCCCGCCACCCTTGGACACTCCCGCTGGACAACGCCGTCAGCACTGCCCGGCTGCTGCCCCGCCTGGCCGGGCGCCAGGTGGTGCTCACCTCCTCCGTCGAGGTCTACGGCGCCGCGTCCGGCCCGCTCACCGAGGACACCACGCCCGACCTGCCGTGGTCCGCCGAGGAAATCGACCGCTGGTGCGCCCGCGTGCGCGACCTGGCCCGGGAACCCTGCCCGCCGTGGCGGGCCGCCCCACTGGCCCGGGCGATGACCGACGCCGACCCCACCCGCCGGTGGACGTACGCGATGGCGAAGCTCGCGCAGGAACGACTCGTCGCGGACGCGATCCCGCCCGACCGGCTGACCGTGCTCCGGCTCGCGAACGTCTTCGGCGCGGGCCAGCACCGGGCGGCCACCCGGCTGGTCCGTCGGGCCCGCCAGGGACTGCCGCTGCCGGTCACCGCGGACACCGTACGCAGCTTCCTGCCCGCGGACACCCTCGCACGGATCCTCCTGCGCGGGATCGGCCCCGGCGTATGGAACGTGGGCGGGGAACCGGTGCCACTGACCGACCTCGCGGCCTGGATCCGGGACCTGTGCGGCTCGTCGGCGCCGCTGCTCACCATGCCGCGCCCGGCATCGGACAGCTCCGGCCTGGTGGTCACCGACAAGCTGACCGCCGCCGGCCACCGGGTCGAGCCGCTCCGCCCGGCCCTGGCGAAGCTGGTGGCCGAGGTCGACGACGACCGGACACCCCTGTTCCGGCCGCCGCTGCCGGTCGTCGTGCCACCCCCGCCGGCCCACCCCGAGACGGTCGTCGCCCGCCAGCAGGAGGCGCTCGTCAGCGGGGAGGTCAAGCACGGCAACCGGTGGACGCGCGAGCTGACGGAACGCCTCGGCAAGGAGTTGCAACTCGACGACGACCATCGGGTGCTGGTCACCGCCTCGGGGACCGCCGCCCTGCGGATCATGGTGGCCGCCACCGTCGGGCCGGCCCGCCCCGGCGACGTGGCGGTGCTGCCGTCCTACACGTTCCCCGCGACCGCCGAGACCCTGGTCCAACTCGGATACACGCTGCGCTTCGTCGACGTGGACGCCGCGACCTGGACGATCGACCCCGTGGCTGTCGCCGCCGCGATCGCCCGGGGCGGCGTACGACTGGTGCTCTGCGTCGACACCTTCGGCAACCCGTGCGACTATCCGGCCCTGCGGGCGGTCTGCGACCCCGCCGGGGTGGCCCTGCTGGCCGACTCGGCCGCCGCCCTCGGCAGCCTGCACCAGGGGCGGCCGGTGGCACAGCAGGCGTTGTCGCACTCGTACTCGATGAGCTTCGCCAAGGTCGTGTCGGCCGGTGGCGCCGGCGGCGCGCTGGTGCTGCCCGCCGACGCCGCCGAGGCGGTCCTCGCCGCACCGGCCGGCTGGACCCGTTCCGAGCTGATGAACGAGCTGCACGCCGTCGTCGCGGTCGACCAGCTCGCGGAGCTGGACACGCTGGTCCGGTGCCGGGCCGAGGTGGCCGAGGTCTACGCCGCCGCCGCGTCCGCCCTGCCGGTGGAGGTCCAGCAGGTCCGCCCCGGGGACCGGCACTGCTGGGTGCACTGGGTGGCCCGCTTCGCCCGGCGCGACCGAGTGGCGACGCAGCTGGCCGCCCTCGGCGTACAGACCAAGCCCTACTTCGCGGCCGTCCACATTGGCCCACTCGGCGGCGGTGAGCGCCTACCGGTGACCGAACGGCTGGACGCCGAGGCGCTGGCCCTGCCGATGTCCTCGGAAATCACTGTGGAACAGGCGGAACGGGTCGTCGCGGCGCTCCGCCGCTGCCTGGACTGAACCGGGCCGGGCGGTCAACCCGGAGCGCGGCGGCCGGTCACCAGCAGTTGCTTACCGGCGTCGGCGAGGACCGGATCGTCCCCCAGCCGTCGCTCCAGCGCCAGCAGCGCGTCCCGGTCGGCGGCCAGCCGTCCGGCGAGCCCGGCCCGCCCCACCGCGGCAGCGCTGACCAGCAGCCCGGCGCTGCGGATCTCGACCAGGCCGGCGGCGCGGAACGCGGCCTCCAGCCGGGCCCGGTCCAGCAGGTGCAGGTCGGCCGCGTGCCCCTCGGCAAGCCAGACACCCCGCCGACGGGTCAGCCGGTCCACCGCCTCGTCGTCCCGGCCCGCACCGACCAGCTCGAGGACCAGGCCCACCAGCGAGTCGACCAGCACGGCCAGCGCCCCGCCCGGGCGCAACCACCCGGCCAGGTGCCGGACCGCCCGCTCGGGATCGGCTGTGTACTGCAGGGAACCCATCGCCAGCACCGCGCCGGCCGTGGCCGGCAGCGTCACCTCCGTCATCGAGCCCTCGACCAGTGTGAAGCCGGAACCGGGCGGATGACGGCGCAGCTCGGCGACCATGCCCGGCGCCTGTTCGACGCCGGTCACCGGATGGCCGAGGTCGAGCAGCCGCCGCGCCCACCGACCCACGCCGCAACCGGCGTCCACCACCGGGGCGCCCGGCGGCAACAACGCCCGGACCCGCTCCCACGCCAGGTCGTCGTAGGCACGCCGGTGCGGCACCGCGAAATGCTCCTCGTAGCCGGACGCCAGCGCGTCGTACAGCGGCTGGCTCGGGCGCATCGGCTCAGACAAGACTGCGCCGCCCCCGCAGCCACTGCCGGTCGGCCAGGTAGGTGCCCGGTCGCCAGCGCAGGTTGAGGCTGTAGTTGCTGCCGCAGCCGACGCACTCCTTGCGGAACAGCCGCGCGTGCTCGGCACGGTATTCCGGCGCGTCGATGATCTCGGCGATCGGGCGCTGCCGGACCGAGGCGGTCGGGTCGTGCGCCCAGCAGCCGCCGATCTCCCCCCGGGAGTGCACCATCAACTTGAGCTGCGACTCGGCGCAGGGCAGGTCACGCTGGACGAGATCGTCGAAGTGCCCGCGCAGGTAACGCAGCTCCGAATAACGCGGCAACCACCGCCGGTCGGCCCGGGCCATCGTCTCCAGCTGGGCCATCGCCGCGTCGAGCCGGTCGCCGGCCACGTCGGTCTGGGTGGTGACCGCGTCGGTGCGGAACAGGAACGTCCGGTCGGTGACCAGGTTGAGATAGAGCGTCACACCCAGCTCCTGGGCCAGTGCCGCGATACCGGGCAGGCTGTCCACGTTGTCCCGCATGACGGTGAAGTTCATGCGTACCTTCAGACCGAGCCGGTCCCGGGCGGCGATCAGGTTCCGCAGGTGCCGGGTCGTCGTCTCGAAGGCACCGAGTCGCCCGCGAATCCGGTCGTGCACCAACGCCGTCGGGCCGTCGACGGAGACGTTGAAGCTGCGTACGCCCGCGGCGAGCACCTCGTCCAGAACGGGCGGGGTGAGGCGGATGCCGTTGGTGTTCAGATGCAGGTGGCGCACCCCCACCTCGCGGGCGTACGACATCAGGGTCAGCGCGTCCGGCCGGATCAGCGGCTCGCCGCCGGTGAAGTTCACCTTGTGGATACGCAGCGCGACCAGCTGACGCAGGACGTCGCGCCACTCGTCGGTGGAGAGTTCACCCTTGGTGTTCGTGGTCCAGCAGCCGCAGCTCGTGCAGCGCAGGTTGCAGTTGTCGGTGAGGAACAGCTCGGCGACCAGCGGCCGTACGTGCAGCCGGGGCGCGATCCGTTCCTTGACGGCGAGCCGGCCGAAGAACCAGGCGAGGCGGGCGGTGTCGGCGACAGTCACGGCAGTCTCCGGGCGAGGACGAAGAGGTTGGCCGAGCGGAACAGTCGACCGTCGAGGTGGATGCCGCGCTCCAGCAGGCGGCGCACCGGGCCGCCGGTGAGCAGCGCCGGGATCTGCAACCACCGCCAGAAGAGGTTGGCGCCGGTCACAGTGGTCGGGGTGAAGCCCGCCGTGCGCAGCAGCCGGAGCAGTTCTGCGGTGCGGTAGTTGGTGTGCCGGTCCCGGCCGACCGACATGTCGCCGCGCAGGTTGTCGGAGAGGTCGGCGAACCGGTTGTGCCACACCTGCGACCCGAACCGCCACGAGTAGATCCGGCGGTGCAGCCGCGGGCAGTCGAACTTGGCATTGTCCGGATCGAGGAAGGTGAAGACGTGCCGCCGGGGCACGGTGAGCACCAGCAGCCCACCGGGGGCGAGCACCCGGTGCGTCTCGGTCAGCAGCGCGATCTCGTCGGGCACGTGTTCCAGCACGTCGAGCAGGCTCACCGAGTCGAAGTGGCGGTCGGCGAACGGCAGCGGCTCGCCGACCCCGAGCCGGCGCAGCGGCAGATCCGGGTGGCGGGCCGCCAGCTCGGCGAGGTAACCCGGGTGCGGGTCGGCGCCCTCGCACGTCACGGTGCCGTGTTCGTGCAGCACGGCGAGGAAGTCTCCGGTGCCGCAGCCCAGGTCGAGGTGCCGGCCGGTGCGGCCGGACAGTGCGGCCCAGGCGAACGCGTACCGACGTAGCGGGTGGGTGGCGAAGGGCTGCACACCCGCCTGGCGTGTCGCCCCGTCGGCCCGGTTCATCGGACCAGCCGGGCGCAGAGCGCGTCCAGAGTGGCGGCCAGGCGTTCGCCGTCGACCGGGCCGGGCAACGGGCGGTCCGCGAGCAACCGGTGTTGCCGCTGCGGGTGCGCGGCCACCACGGCCGGCAGCTCGGCCACGTCCCACACCGCGACCACCCGGCCGGAGCGTTCCTCCTCGCGCAGGTAGTCGACTTGGTGGTCGTTGCCCATCTCGCCCCGTGCCGCCTCCCGGGCCACCGCGACCGGCACCCGGCCGAGCCGCTGGACCAGCCGCACCGTGTTCCCGGCGTGGGTGATGACCACGTCGGCGTCGGTCAGCCGCCTCCGCAGGTCGTCCAGGGGCAGGAACGGGGCGTGCGGACACGGCGGGGTCACCGCCGACGTGCCGGTCTGGACGAACACCTCGTGCGCGGCACACAGCGGCGCGACACCCTCGATCAGGCGGTCGAACGGCCACGGACCCATGCCGACGGTGACCAGGAGGCGGGCCATGGCTAGTAGAGCTCTCCGATGAGGACCGCGCGGGGCCGGGACGCCAGCAGGGCGGGTCGCTGCACCAGCACGGCGGCGGCGAGGCGGGAGCAGAGCCGGGCGGCGGCTCCGGCGGGCCCGGTCATGTTGAACGTCTCCAGCCACAGCGACGGCACCCCGAGCAGGCGGGCGGCGAGGAAGACGCCGACGGCCACGCCGGTGCCGGCCGAGACCACCACGTCGGGTCGCTCCCGGCGCAGCAGCCGCAGGGCCCGCCAGGCCGCCGGCAGCACCCGCCACCGGGTGCGCGTCGACAGCTCGGGCTGCCAGTGCACCCGCTGCCCGGTCAGCGCCACCTCCGTGTCGGGGGCGCGGACCGCCACCCACACCGGGTTGTGTCGCTCCCACCACGGGCGGAGCGCGAGCAGGTCGAGCAGGACGCCGCCGCTGCTGGAGACGAGGAGGATCCGATACCGCCGGTCCGTCACTACTTCACGCTATCCCAGCGTCGCGGATCGCGATGCCCCGCTCCAGGCTGGACGGTCGCCCCCCGAGCACTCGGGTCAGCGGCCGTCCCGGGGAGCGAAGACCGTGAGGGCGTCGACGTCGGAGTGGCGGGAGCGGACGTACTCGTCGGCCCAGGCCGCGGCGTCCGGAAACGTGGATTCGGCGGCGACCCGGGCGCAGGCGGCGTCCACGTCGAAGCGGGTCCGGCGCAACTGCACACCGGGGCCGAGCAGCGCCCACCAGGCGCCCGCGCCCCCGTACGGCATGCCGACACTGCCCGGGTTGACCACCAGGCGGCGGTCGACCAGCCGGGTGAACGGCATGTGCGTGTGCCCGCAGACCACCGTGCCGACCTCGGCCGGCAGGCCGGCGAAGACCTCGGCCCAGCGGTCGAGCCGCGAGTCGACGAGCACGACCTCCTCGTCGTCGCGTGGGGTCGCGTGGCAGAACAGCACCTCGCCCAGACCGGTGACCGGCAGCGTGACGGACGGCGGCAGCGCGGCCAGCCGGGCCACCTGGTCGTCGCGGAGCTGCCCGGCGGCCCAGTCCGAGACCTCGATCGAGGAGGACTTGCCGGCCCGCGCCTGCACCAGCTCCCGGTCGGCGTTCCCGCCGACCCAGCAGGCCCGGTCACCGAGCGCCGCCAACCGGTCCAGCACCTCGACCGGCTGCGGACCGGCGGCCAGGTCACCGGTGAGGACGATCAGGTCGGCGGCGGCCACGTCCGGCTCGGCCAGGACTGCTTCCAGCGCGGGCAGCACACCGT
This sequence comes from Micromonospora tulbaghiae, assembly GCF_900091605.1. Taxonomy (GTDB): domain Bacteria; phylum Actinomycetota; class Actinomycetes; order Mycobacteriales; family Micromonosporaceae; genus Micromonospora; species Micromonospora tulbaghiae. The sequence goes on along the minus strand of NZ_FMCQ01000008.1, from coordinate 241,164 downwards.
GGATGTCGGAGAGCACCGCGACACGATCAGGCATCGTCCCAGCCTGACGACACCGGCCCGGCAGGACCAAGCGATTCTGCGGCGGGCAGAGACGGCGCCGGCCCGGTCCCGCGGAGGCGGGCCGGGCCGGGGAAGCCGGTACGGAGGTCAGACCCGCGCGCGGCGGGCCAGTCGCTCCGGGTCGAGGATGATGATGCTCTTGCCGTCCAGCCGCAGCCAGCCGCGCGAGGCGAAGTCGGCCAGCGCCTTGTTGACGGTCTCCCGGGAGGCGCCGACGAGCTGGGCGATCTCCTCCTGGGTGAGGTCGTGCGTCACGCGCAGCACGCCGCCGTCGCGGGTGCCGAAGCGGCCGGCCATCTGGAGCAGGTTCTTGGCGACCCGGCCGGGCACGTCCGTGAAGATCAGGTCGGCGAGCGAGTCGTTGGTCCGGCGCAGCCGGCGGGCCAGCACCCGCAGCAACTGCTCGGCGATCTCGGGCCGGTTGTTCAGCCACGGCCGCAGCGCCTGCTTGCGCAGCCGGACCAGCCGGGTGTCGGTGACCGCCGTGGCGGTCGCCGTACGCGGACCGGGGTCGAAGAGCGACAGCTCGCCGACCATGTCCGACGGGCCCATCACGGCGATCAGGTTCTGCCGGCCGTCCGCCGCGCGGCGACCCACCTTGATCTTGCCGGACAGAAGGATGTAGAGACTGTCGCCGGGTTCGCCCTCGTTGAAGACGATTTCGCCCTTGCGGACCTCGATCGTCTCCATCTCCTTGGCGAGCGCCTCGGCAGCCTCCGGGTCGACACCCTGGAAGATCCCGCTGCGGGCCAGTACCTCGTCCATCGCGCACCTCCGCCTGCGCGTGCCGTCCGTCGGCCGGGTCCGCCGTCCGCTGATCCCTCGCGCGCCGCCAGTCTAGGCGCACATGAGTAGGAATCAGAGGTGCACCCCTGGAATCTTGATCGTTGGGCGTAACCCGCCCGACCCGGTGAGCAGCTAAGATCCCGCTTCCGGCCCGGCCCGGCGCCACCCGTTCCCTCCTGTGATCGTAGGGTGACCGGCGTGCTGTGTGAGCCGTTCCTGACCAGCCGGTCCGAATCCGGGTGGGACATCCCGATGCTGGCCTGGCGGGCCGAGGCGCCGCTGCTGGCGGTCGGCTCCGCGCCGCTGGGCGGGGGGATCGGCGTCCGCGGGTGGGTGCTGAACGCGACGGTGCCGATGTCGTACGACCGGGACGACCCCGCCGCGCACCTGGCCGAGCTGGCGCACGGCCTCGAACTGGACGGCCCCGGGGTCGGTCTGCTGACCGGCGTGGACGTGACCGAGGTGGTCCGCCGCACCGACGGCGGCGTCCGGGTCTGGGCGACGGTGGGCCTGGGCACGCCGGTGTGGGCCGCCGCGCCCGAGCCGGCGCCGCCCGCCGCGAGCGAACCGGCCCGGCCCGCGCAGCACGTCGGCACTGTCAACATCGTCGCGTACGTGCCGGTGCGGCTCGGCGACGCCGCCCTGGTCAACGCCGTGGCCACCGCCACCGAGGCGAAGGCGCAGGCGATCTGGGAACTGGGACTGCCGGCCACCGGCACCCCCACCGACGCGGTGACGGTGCTCTGCCCGGCCGACGGGGATCCGGCCCCGTACGGCGGTCCCCGGTCGGCCTGGGGCGCGCCGCTGGCCCGGGCCGTGCACGCCGCCGTCCGCTCCGGCGGCGCCGGGACCGTCGTGCCCTGGTCCGACCGGCGGGCGGGCTGACATGGACGGGTCATATCCGGCGCGCCGGGTTTTCCGACCGATCGGCCCTCGTCGCGGCGTCCCGGGGACGGTAGCGTCGCCGACGATGTACGCTCCCGCCCGTTCTGTGCCCCGTACCCTCCGCGCCGCCGTCGCCGGACCGCCCGCTGCCGTTCCCGGCCCGCGTCGCGCGGTGCCCGGTCGGCGCCTGGCCGCGTTCGCCGCGCTCGTCGCGGTCCTGTTCGTCGCCGGCTGCGGCGGGGACACCGGCGGGTCCGGCGGCGACCCCAGGTGGCAGGCGGGACAGGGCGGCGGATCGACCGGCTCGGCCGGGCCCCAGACAGGTGACCAGCCGGCGGCGCCGGACGCGTCGAAGGAACCGTCGATCTCGCTCACCGCGACCGGTGACGTGATCATGGGCAACGCGCCGGACCGGCTGCCGCCCAACGGCGGCAAGGGCTTCTTCGACGACGTCAAGTCGGCGCTCAAGGGCGACCTGGTGATGGGCAACCTGGAGGAGCCGCTCACCGACGACACCGGCGCCGGCAAGTGCGGCCCGGAGCCGAAGAACTGCTACCAGTTCCGCGCGCCGCCCGGTTACGCCGCGCACCTGCGGTCGGCCGGGTTCCAGCTGCTCAACCAGGCCAACAACCACGGCTACGACTACGGCCGCCAGGGCTACGAGAACACCCAGTCGGCGCTGGAGGCGCACGGGCTCAAGCACACCGGTGCGCCGGGCGAGATCACCGTGGTGGACGTCAAGGGCATCAAGGTCGCCGTGGTGGGCTTCTCGTCCTACCCCTGGTCCAACAGCCTGGTCGACCTGAACGCCGCCAAGCAGGTGGTCGAGATGGCCAAGGAGTCCGCCCAGATCGTGGTGGTGCAGGTACACATGGGCGCCGAGGGTGCCGACAAGACCCGGGTGAAGCCGGGTACCGAGATGTTCTTCGGCGAGAACCGCGGTGACCCGGTCCGCTTCTCCCGGACCGTCATCGACGCCGGCGCCGACCTGGTCATCGGGCACGGCCCGCACGTGCTGCGCGGGATGGAGTTCTACAAGGGGCGGCTGATCGCGTACAGCCTCGGCAACTTCGCCGGTGGCGGCAAGTCGCTGAACAGCTCGGGCCGGCTCGGCTGGGGCGGCGTGCTCAAGGTGTCGCTCACCGCCGAGGGGAAGTTCGCCGGCGGCACGTTCACCTCCACGGTGATGAACGGCGTGGGCCGTCCGTCGGTCGACCGGCAGAACCGCGGCCTCGGACTGGTCCGCGAGCTGAACCGGGCGGACTTCCCGGACACCGGCGCGAAGCTCGACGGGACCGGCAAGATCACCGCACCGGCGGGTGGCTGAGCGCACCCCGGCCGCGCCGAGCCGCCGGAGCGTCGGCCCCGCGACGTAGGCTGGCCGACGTGACCACGCGCTCCCCCGAGACCGACCTCGGCCGTACGCGCCGCGCCCGGCGCATCGGCCGCGTGCTGACCGAGACGCACCCCGACGCGCACTGTGAACTCGACCACTCCAACGCGCTGGAGCTCGCAGTGGCGACGATCCTGTCCGCCCAGTGCACCGACAAGAAGGTCAACGAGGTCACGCCGAAGCTGTTCGCCCGCTACCGCACCGCCGCCGACTACGCCGGGGCGGACCGCGCCGAGCTGGAGGAGATGATCCGGCCCACCGGGTTCTACCGCAACAAGACCAGCTCCCTGATCAACCTCGGGCGGGCGCTCTGCGAGCGGTACGACGGCGAGGTGCCCGGCCGGCTGGCCGACCTGGTGACCCTGCCGGGGATCGGCCGCAAGACCGCCAACGTCATCCTCGGCAACGCCTTCGGCGTCCCCGGCATCACCGTCGACACCCACTTCCAGCGGCTGGTGCAGCGGTGGCAGCTCACCACCGAGACCGACCCGGTCAAGATCGAGCACGCGATCGGCGCGCTCTACCCCAAGCGCGACTGGACGATGCTGTCGCACCGGGTGATCTTCCACGGCCGCCGGGTCTGCCACGCCCGCAAGCCCGCCTGCGGCGCGTGCACGCTGGCGAAGCTGTGCCCCGCGTACGGCACCGGGCCGACCGAGCCGGCCGCCGCGGCCAAGCTGCTCAAGGGGCCCCGCGCCCGTGACCTGGCGGTGGCCGTCGGCCTCGATCCCGACCTGGTGCCGCAGCAGGCGGCCGCGGCGGACGTGCCGTGATGCGCCGGCTCGCGTTCCTGCTCGCCCCGCTGCTGCTGGCGGCGGCGGGCTGCACCGCCACGGCCGAGCAGCCGGAACGCCCCGCGCCGGCGACCCGGGCCGAGCGTCCCTCGCCGTTCGCCGACTGCACCCCGCTGACGGTCGCGCCCGCCTCGGCGTCCCCGGCGCCGGCCGGCAAGGCCGGGGACCAGCTACCCGACTTGACGCTCAACTGCTTCACCGGCGGCACGCCGGTAAGTCTGCGCGACGTCAAGGGTCCGGCGGTGATCAACGTGTGGGCGTCCTGGTGCCCGCCGTGCCGCAAGGAACTGCCCGCCTTCCAGCGGCTCAGCGAGCGGGCCGACGGCCGGTTCCAGGTGATCGGCGTGAACAGCCGGGACAGCCGCGGCGGAGCGCAGTCCATCGGCGAGGACTACGGCGTCGACTTCCCGATGCTGCTCGACCAGGGCGACGCGTTCCAGCGTGCGCTCGAACGCAACGCGTTCCCGCTGACGGTGCTGGTCGACGCCGACGGGCGGATCCGGCACACCGACGCGACCGGCGCGCTCGACGACGCCCGCCTCGCCGCGCTGCTCCAGCGCCACCTCGGGGTGCGGGTATGACCCGACGGCCACCCGGGTGGTTCGACCCGCTGCTGGGCCGGCTCGGCACCGCGCGGGCGGAGGACTTCACCCGCATCGTCACGCCGGAGAGCGGCGGCCGGGAGAGCGCCGTGCTGGTGCTGCTCGGCGAGGAGCCCGGCGCCGGGCCGGACGTGCTCGTCCTCCAGCGCGCCGCGACGCTGCGCAACCACGCCGGGCAGCCGGCCTTCCCGGGCGGGGCGGCCGACCCGGAGGACGCGGACGCCCGCGCCACCGCGCTGCGCGAGGCGAACGAGGAGGTCGGCCTCGACCCGGGCAGCGTGACGGTGCTGGCCGAGCTGCCCCGGCTCTGGATCCCGGTCAGCGACTTCGTGGTCACCCCGGTGCTCGCCTGGTGGCACGACCCGCACCCGGTGCACCCGCGCGAGCCGGCCGAGGTCGCGCACGTGGCCCGGCTGCCGGTCAGCGAGCTGGTCGACCCGGACAACCGCATGCGGGTACGCCACCCGAGCGGCTGGATCGGTCCCGCCTTCTCCGCACGTGGCATGCTCGTCTGGGGCTTCACCGCGGGCGTGATCGACCGGCTGCTGGAGATGGGCGGCTGGTCCCGGCCCTGGCCGCACTCGCGCGTGGTGGACCTGCCGCCGGTGGACGCCACGCCCGCTCCGTCGGCGGGCACCGAGGCGGCCGACGAGAGCCCGGTGCGGTGATCACCCGTACGCATCCCCGGGTCACGTTCCGCGAGCGCTGAGCCGACCGCGGGCCCGGTGCCCGTACCCTTGGGGCGTGTCCGCCGTGGATCTCGTCCTTCTTCTGCTCATGCTCGTGTTCGCGATCAGCGGATACCGTCAGGGCTTCGTCATCGGGGCCCTGTCGTTCTCCGGCTTCTTCCTGGGCGCGCTGCTCGGCCTCCAGGTCGGGCCGCTGATCGCGCAGCAGTTCACGACGAGCGGCACGCGCGTGCTGATCTCCCTGGTGGCGATCTTCGGGCTCGCGGTGCTGGGGCAGGCGCTGGCCGGCTGGCTCGGCTCCAATCTCCGGGCCGCCATCACCGGGCCGGCCGGGCGGAAGATCGACGACGTCGGCGGCGCGTTCATCTCGGTCGTCGCGGTGATGCTCGTGGCGTGGCTGGTCGCCGTGCCGCTCGGCTCCTCCTCGGTGCCGTGGCTGGCCTCCTCGGTGCGCAACAGCGCGCTGCTCACCGTCGTCGACCAGGTGCTGCCGGACAGGGCGCAGGACCTGTCCACGGCACTGCGCGACACGGTCGACACAAACGGCTTCCCGGACGTGTTCGGCGACCTCGCGCCGACCCGGGCCCGGCAGGTCGCGCCGCCCGACCCGGCGCTGGCCAACTCCCAGGTGGTGCAGAACAGCAGGCGGTCGGTGGTGAAGGTGCTCGGCTCCGCGCCGAGCTGCTCGCGGCGCATCGAGGGCTCCGGCTTCGTGTACGCCGACGACCGGGTGATGACCAACGCGCACGTGGTGGCCGGCACCCGCTCGGTGGCCGTGGAACTGCGCGGCGAGCGGTACGACGGCGAGGTGGTGGTCTACGACCCGGACCGGGATCTCGCGGTGCTCTACGTACCCGGGCTGCCCGGACCGTCGCTGCGCTTCGCCGCCGGTCCGGCCGCGACCGGCGCGGACGCGATCGTGCTCGGGTTCCCGCTCGACGGCCCGTACGACGCCCGCCCGGCCCGGATCCGGGACGTCGACCGGATCACCGGCCCGGACATCTACTCGACCGGCGACGTCAACCGGGAGATCTACACGATCCGGGCGCTGGTGCGCAGCGGCAACTCCGGCGGCCCGCTGGTCTCCTCGAACGGCCTGGTGCTCGGCGTGATCTTCGCGGCGGCGGCGGACGACCCGAACACCGGCTTCGCGGTGACCGCCGCCGAGGCGCGACCGGTGGCGCTCGCGGGCGCGGAGCGTACCCGGGGAGTGGCCACCGGCGACTGCACCTGAGCCGGCCGGCGGCGCTCAGCCACCCGCCGGTGCTCGCGCCGGTGCCGCCTCGTCCCCGGAGCGGGACAGCGGCAGCCGGGCGCGACCCCAGGTGAGCGTGCGGTCGAGTACCGCCCGCGCCATGATCGCCACGCAGGCGCCGCCGTTGAGGAACGAGGCGACCACGTCGCTGGGGTGGTGCATGCCCCGGTACATCCGGGTGAGCGCCACGCCGATCGGCACCAGCACCAGCAGCGTCCACCAGCCGACCTTGGCCGGGGTGCTGCGTGCCCGCAGCGCCAGCAGCACCGCGAGACCGACGTAGAGCGCGGTCGCCGCCGAGGTGTGCCCGGACGGGAAGCTGGACGTGGGCGGGGAGGCGTCCATGTGCGCGACGGCCGGACGGTTCCGGTCGATGGCCATGGTGGTGGACAGGAAGATCAGCGCCTGCGCTGTCACCGCCGCGCATAGAAACAGCGGTTCCCGCCAGCGGTGCAGCACCAGCCGCAGCACCAGCGCCGCCAGTACCGTCACCACCACGATCATCTGGGTGCTGGCGAGCGTGCTGAACACCAGTGAGACGTCGTTCCAACCCGTCGTCCGGTCGCCGGCCAGCTCCCGGTTGACCGTGTCCTCCACGGTGAACGGCCAGGTGTGGGCCAGCACCCGGGTCACCAGCAGGCCCAGGCCCACCATCAGTGCGAAGAGCAGAGCCAGCGGCAGCAGGACACGCCGGGTGACTCGGATCACGACATCGGACATGAGCTCGCCTGTACCCCGGCGGAGGTCCGGCTACGCCCGGCCGCCCTCCGGCCGCTGGTCGGCCAGCTCCGGCTCGACCCCCTCCCGGAGCGGGTGGGCGGACGGCCGCCCGGATCCGCTGCGCCAGGTGGCGAACGCGGCCGAGGTCGCGGCCACCACCGCCACCCCGAGCACCCAGCCGCCCACCACGTCGCTGGTCCAGTGCACGCCGAGCGCGATCCGGCTGAGCCCGGTCACCACAGTGACCAGCAGGGCGGCGGTCCACAGCGCGGCCCGGCCCCGGCGGCTGTCCCGCACGAACGGCAGGAACACCAGCAGCAGCACGCCCGCCGCCAGCGTCGCGTTGAGCGCGTGACCGGACGGGAAGGAGTAGCCGGCGGCGCGGGCCACCGGATCCAGCAGATCCGGCCGGTCCCGGCCGACGAGCAGCTTGAGCAGCGCGCCGAGCAGCCCGCCGGCGACCATGGTGACCGCCACCCAGACCGCGAGCCGGGGCGCGCCGCGCCGGACCAGCCACACCACCACCACGACCGCGGCCACCCGCAGCGGGCCGGGCCCGAACACGTGCGTCCAGACCGTCATCACAGCGGCCCAGGCGGGATGGTCCTGCGCGTACCCGTGGAACGCGTCGGTGATCGAGGCGTCCAGCCGCAGCAGCGGCGGCCAGGCGCCGAGCACCAGCAGCGCGAGCAGGGCGAACGGCACCAGCACCAGGAACGCCGCGAGCACGGTCAGGCTGAGCCGCAGGCCCAGCGAGTGCTCGGGGTCGAGGCGGCGACTCCGCCACGACCGGTGCGTGACCGTCGCCCCGGTGGTCTCCATGGGGCTTCCCCTACCCACCCAGGGGCGGGATCAGACCGGTTCAGCGACGGGTCTGCCGGAACCGGCGAACCATCAACGCGGTGCCGGTGACGAGCGCGACGAACAGGGCCAGTCCGGTCCAGAGCCGCTCCGGCGCGGAGACGTCCGTCTGGCCCGCCGGCCGGGCGTTCCAGGCCTCCGCCGTACGCCCGAGCGGGTCGCCACCCCGGCCCGCCGCGGCGGCCCGGGAGTCCCGCCCGTCGCCGGGCGCCGGACCGAAGCCCACCACGCCGGGGGAGGCGTTGTCGTCGAGCGGGTTGTGACCCACCGACGGCACGTCGGCGGTGAGCGCGGCCACCGGGTCGACCAGGCCGTAGCCGAACCGGTCGTCCCGGCCGGTCGGGCCGAGATCCCGGGCGGTGGCGATCAGCCGGTTGACCACGTCCCCGGCCGACATCTTCGGATAACGCGCGCGGACCAGGGCAGCGGTCGCGGCGACGAGCGGTGCGGCGAAGCTCGTCCCCTGCACCCGCCAGTAGCCCTCCGGCCGGGCGCCGTAGAGCCCGGTGGCCGGGGCGCTGAGCACCGTCTCGTGACCCGTGATCGAGCCGGACCAGAGGTTCTCGCTGGTCCGCTCCAGCCCGGCGACCGCGAGCACACCCGGCTCCCGGGCCGGGTACCAGACCTCGGTGGTCGTCGAGGTGGCCAGGTTGCCGGTGCAGGCGACCACCACCACGTCCCGGGCGAACGCGTAGTCCAGCGCCGCGGCCAGGGCCGGGTTGTCGCTGCTGCCGCCGAGCGACAGGTTGACCACCTGGGCACCGTTGTCGACGGCCCAGCGCACCGCCTTGGCGATGACCAGCGCGTCGTCGTAGCGGTTCTCGGCGTCGAGGACCCGGACCGGAAGGATCTTGGCGTCCGGCGCCAGCCCCACCACGCCCCGGTCGTCGTCGGCCCGCCCGGCGATCAGCCCGGCGACAGTGGTGCCGTGCCCCACCGGGTCCGGGCCGTCCGAGCCGTCCGGCGTCACCAGGTCCAGGCCGGGCAGCACCTGGCCGGCCAGGTCGGCGTGGGCGCCGTCCACACCGGAGTCGATCACCGCGACCACCACGCCACGCCCGGTCGAGGTGCGCCAGGCGGTCTTCGCCCGCAACTCCTCCAGCTGCCACTGCTCGTCGCGCACCTGGTCGGTGCGCAGCAGGCGGTCGGGGCTCACCCACGGCCGCGCCACTGTGGCCGGGGCGGCGGGTGCGGCATGGGCCGGCGGCGTCAGCGGACCGGCCACGGCGACCAGCGCCGACACGGCGGCGAGCAACGCGCGTCCGGCGAGACGCCGGGGCGGCCCACCGGGTGGTCCCTGCCGATCCCCTGTCACATTCCCCAGCCGTTCGGTCGCGTCAGACACATGCTGCACGGAGATTACCGGTTGTCCCGACCGTCACGGGGCAACTCCGCAAGGCGGATCACCCGGGCGGGAGATGCGCCAGTTGCACCAGGCGCACCCCCTCCCGGCGGGTGACCAGACGCGCCCGCCCCGGGGGCAGCGGCCCCGCCTTGACCTGACCGACGAGCGCACCCTCCTCCGGCCCGCCCGACATCACCAGCCCGGCCGTGGACAGCTCGCGCAGCCGCTGCACGATCGGCTCGTACGCGGTCCGCCCGGCGCCGCCGGTACGCCGCGCCAGCACCAGGTGCAGCCCCACGTCCCGCGCGTGCGGCAGGTGTTCCTCCAGCGCCCGCAACGGGTTCGTCGGCCCGCCGGCCACCAGGTCGTAGTCGTCCACGAGCACGAACAGCTCCGGCCCCTTCCACCACGACCGGCTGCGCAGCTGCGCCGGGGTCACCTCCGGGCCCGGCTGCCGCCCGTGGAGATAGCCGGCCGCCGACTCGATCAGCTCGGCGGTGTGCGGCGCGGCGGTGCCGTACCCGATCAGGTGCGGGGTCTCGATCACGCCCATCAGGCTGCGCCGGTAGTCCACAAGCATCACCCGGGCCTGCTCCGGGGTGAACCGGTTGACGATCGAGGTGGCCAGCGCGCGCAGGAACGACGACTTGCCGCACTCGGCGTCGCCGAAGACCACGAAGTTCGGCTCGGTGGCGAAGTCCAGCACCACCTGGGACAGGTCCGCCTCGGCCACGCCGATCGGGAACGCCAGCCCGCTCGTCGCGTTCTGGTCCAGCTCGGCGTACGGCAGCACCGGCGGAAGCAACCGCACCCGGGGCGCGGACGGACCGGTCCACGCGCCGGCGACCGCCTTCACCAGATCGGCGGTCTCCGCGCCGAGCGCCTCCACACGGGGTTCGGCGGTGAGGAAGTGCAGTCCGCCCGCCGTGATGCCGCGTCCCGGACGCTCCTCCGGCACGGTGGCCGCCAGCGCCCGCTTGACCACCACCGAGTCGGCCGGGTCGCCGAGGCGCAACTCCAGCCGGGAGCCGAACAGGTCGCGGATCGCCGGCCGGAAGTCCGACCAGCGCAGGGCGCTCGCCACCACGTGCACCCCGTACGCCAGGCCCCGGGTGGCGAGTTCGGTGACCAGAGGTTCCAGGTCCTCGTACTCGCCGCGCAACGTGTTCCAGCCGTCCACCACCAGGAAGACGTCCCCGAACGGGTCCGGTGCGCCCGCCGCCCGCCGCCGTCGCCACGCGGCCATCGACTCCACACCGGCCTCGGCGAAACGCCGTTCCCGCTCGGCCAGCAGCCCGGCGACCTCGCCGACGGTACGGCGTACGGCGGTGCCGTCGGTCCGTCCGCTGACGCCGCCCACGTGCGGCAGGTCGCGCAGCGTGCCGAGCGTCCCGCTCCCGAAGTCGAGGCAGTAGACCTGCACCTCGGCCGGGGTGTGGGTGAGCGCGAGCGCGCAGACCAGCGTGCGCAAGAGACTGGACCGGCCGCTGCGGGTGGTGCCGACCACCGCGACGTGCCCGGCCGCGCCGTCCAGCGCCAGCCAGAGCAGGTCACGCCGCTGCTCGAACGGCTTGTCCACCACGGCCACCGGCACCTGGAGCGCCCCGTGCAGCTCCGGATTCGCCACGGTGAGCCCGCGTACCGGGTCGGCGCCGACCGGGCCGAGCAGCTCGTCCAGGGCGGGCGAGGCGTCCAGCGGCGGCAGCCACACCTGGTGCGCCGGCGGGCCCTGCCCGGCCAGCCGGTCCACGAGCAGGTCGAGGAGCGTCTCGCCGCCGTCGTCCTCGGCGGGCGGCGCGACGGGCTCGGGCGGCTCGGGCACCGGGACCAGGTGGGTGGAGAACGTGAGCACGCGTGCCTCACCGGTGCCGGACGCGCCCACCGCACCGCCGCGGCGGCGGACCGCGCCGGAGACGTACGCGGTCCTGAACCGGACCAGCGGGTCGGTGCCCGAGCGCAGGTAACCGTGCCCCGGGCTGCGCGGCAACTCGTACGCGTCCGGCACGCCCAGCACCGTCCGGGACTCCAGCGCCGAGAACGTCCGCAACCCGATCCGGTACGACAGGTGCGTGTCCAGCCCGCGCAGCCGCCCCTCCTCAAGGCGCTGGCTGGCGAGCAGCAGGTGCACGCCGAGCGACCGGCCCAGCCGCCCGATCTGCACGAACAGGTCGATGAAGTCGGGCTTGGCCGACAGCAGCTCGGAGAACTCGTCGCAGATCAGCAGCAGCGACGGCAGCGGGGCCAGCGGCGAGCCGGCCGCCCGGGCCCGCTCGTAGTCGCGCACGCTCGCGAAGTTGCCGGCCCGGCGCAGCAGCTCCTGCCGGCGCATCAGCTCCCCGTTGATCGCGTCGACCATGCGGTCCACCAGCGGCAGCGCGTCGGCCAGGTTGGTGATCACGGCTGCGGTGTGCGGCAGCCGCTCGAACGGCGCGAACGTGGCGCCGCCCTTGAAGTCGACGAGCACGAAGTTGAGCTGCTCCGAGCTGTGTGTGGCGGCCAGCCCGAGCACCAGCGTGCGCAGCAGCTCCGACTTGCCCGAGCCGGTCGCGCCGATCAGCAGGCCGTGCGGGCCCATGCCGTCCTGCGCCGACTCCTTCAGGTCGAGGTCGATCGCCCCGCCGTCGGCGCCCACCCCGATCGGCACCCGCAGCCGGTCCCGCGCGGCCCGGGGTGCCCAGCCCTGCTCGGCGGTGAAGCTCTCCGGGTCGCCCAGCCCGAGCAGCTCGGGCAGGCCCAGCTCGGCGCCGGGCGGCGCGTCCGGTCCGCGTACCGTGCCGGCGAGCCGTAGGGGCGCGAGCCGCCGGGCCACCGCCTCGGCGTCGGCGGGCGCCAGCGCGTCGGCGGCGCCCACCTCGGCGTGCCCCTCCGCGGAGTGCGAGTGCAGCCGGCCGTCGACCAGGTCGAGCAGGAGCGCGTACCGGTCGAGCAGCCGGGGCGGCGGGGTGTCCAGGTCGAGCACGGTGACCGCGTCGACGCCGCCGTCACCGGCCAGGTCGGTCGCGCCGGTCAGATCACCGCCGTCGAGCACCACCACGACATGCGGCCCGTCGGTCGCCGTGCCGTGCGGGCTGAACCGGGACCGGGCGCCGAGCACGTCGTCGAGCAGCCGTTCCAGGTCGGCGGCGGAACTGGTGACCAGCCGCACCGGGCCCAGCGCGTCGGTGCGCGCCGGATGGTGGGCGTGCGGCAGCCACTTCACCCACTCCCAGACCGTCCGGCGTTCCGGCCCGGCGCAGACCGCGATCAGCAGCTCGTCCGGCGCGTGGAAGACGGCGAGCTGGGTGAGCACCGCCCGGGCCAGCGCCTGCGTGGCGGGCGAGCCGGCACCGCGTACCGGGCCGGCCGGGCCGCGCACGAAGACCCGGGCGAAACTGCGCAGCGACAACGCCACCGGCAGGTCCGGCACCACCGAGTACGCGTCCAGGAAGCGCCGCAGCGCCCCGGCCGTCATCGGTTCCAGCTCCTCCAGCGGGCGGGTGACCGGCGGGACCAGCGGGGTGGCCAGCGTCTGCGGCCCCACACCGACCCGCACCACGGCGAAGTCCGGGTCACCCGGCCGGCGTTCCCAGACCCGGTGGCTGTCGACAGTCGACCAGAGCCGCCCCGGCTCGGGATGGCGGTAGGACAACCCGGCCCGCTGGGCCCCGGCGGTCTCCCGCACCCGGCGGCGCAGCGTGGCCAGGTGCCGCAGGTACTCCCGGCGGGCGGCCATCAGCTCGGACTTCTTCGGCCCGGCGCTGCCCCAGGTGGTCACCAGCATCGCCAGCGAGGAGAGGCCGAACATGCCGCCCACCACGTACGAGTACGCCCCGCCGCCGCGGCCGAACATCATCGCCATGGCCACCGTCCCGCCGAGCATCGGCAACACCATCAGCGCCTGCTGCCAGCGCCCACCGGCCGCCGCGGGGATCTCCGGCGGCGCCTCGACGGGCAGCTCACCGACCGGGATCTCCGGGGCCGGGCGGCGTGGCGGCCGCTTGATGACGACAGTGGACACTCAACCCTCCCGAAAGTGGCTCTGGGTAACCCGAGCCTGGCTCATCGTAGGTAAAGTCCTCTCGTCCGTCAGCCCACTGTTCCCGCTCGATATGGAGATACCTCGATGACAAGCGGGCTCGCCCGGGTCACCATCAGCGCGCCCAGGCGGCGGGTCGACGTGGCCCTGCCGGAACAGGTGCCCCTGGCCGAGCTGCTGCCCGAGGTGCTCCGGCACGCCGGTGAGGGACTGGCCGACGACGGGGAACGGCACGGCGGATGGGTGCTGCGCCGGACCGACGGCGCGGTGCTCGTCACCGCCCAGGCGCTGCTGCCGCAGGGCGTCCGCGACGGCGAGGTGCTGCACCTCGTGCCGGCCCGCGCCCAGTGGCCCGAGCTGGAGTACGACGACGTGGTCGAGGCGATCGTGGACGGCGCCCGGCGCCGGGGCGCCGCCTGGTCCGGCCACGCCACCCGGGCCGCCGCGCTGGCCGGCGCCGCCGTACCCCTGGCCGTCGGGCTGGTCGCCGTGGCCGCCGCCGGGCCGGGCGCGCGCGGCTGGCCGGTCGCCGCGGCGGTCGCCCTGATCCTGGTGCTCACCGCCACCGCGGCGTCCCGGGCGTACGGGGACGGCCCGGTCGGCGCAACGCTCGGCGGGTACGCGCTGCCCTGGGCCGCCGTGACCGGGGCGCTGGCTGTCGCCTCCGGCGATCCGGTCGGCCCGATCCCCGGCCTGCGCTGGGTGGGTGCCCCCGAACTGCTCGTCGGCTCGGTGGCGCTGCTGCTGGCGGCGGTGCTCGGCCTGCTCGGCGTGGCCAGCCGGTCCCGCGTCTTCGTGGCCGGAGTGACGGTCGGCGTGGCAGGCGTGGCAGCAGCGCTCGGCGGGCTGCTGCTCGACCCGGACGGCACCGCCGCCGTCCTGCTCGCCGTGCTGGTGTTCGCGCTCGGCGGGCTGCCGCTGCTGGCGATCCGGGTCGGCAAGCTGCCGCTGCCGCCGCTCACCCTGCCCAGCCCGGCCGGCACCCGGGACCTGCCGGACCGCGGCCGGGTGCACGCGGCTGTCGCCCGCGCCGAGGAGGTGCTCACCGGGATGCTGCTCGGCCACGCGGTGCTGGCCGTCGGCGCGGTCGCGGTGCTCGTCTCCGTCGGCCGGCCCGCCGGACTGCTGCTCGCCGCCGTCGCCTGCGGGGTGCTGCTGCTGCGCTCCCGCCTGTTCGTGGCGGTACGGCACCGGGTGCCCGCGGTCGTCGCCGGGCTGGCCGGGTTCGCGCTGCTCGGCGTGGTGCTGGCCGACCGGGCCGGTCCGGGTGGCCGGCTCGCGCTGACGGTGGGCGGGCTGGCCCTGGCCCTGACGGCGGTCACCGCCGGCGCCACGTACGCCCGGCGCCCGGTCTCCCCGTACCTCGGCCGGCTGGCCGACCTGACCGACACCGCGCTCGTGGTCGCGGTCGTGCCGGTGGCCTGCGCGGTGCTCGGCCTCTACGAACGGGCCCGCGACCTGCTCGCATGAACACGCGGAGGCCCGGGTCGCGAAGCACGACCCGGGCCTGCGGCAGGCGTGAGCGTCAGTGCAGCGTCTCGCCGCGCTCCTCGGCCTCCTTGGCGCGCCGGTACGAGGCGACGATCTCCGCCTCGGCCTCGACCCGGCCGACCCAGGTCGCGCCCTCGACCGACTTGCCCGGCTCCAGGTCCTTGTAGACCTCGAAGAAGTGCTGGATCTCCAGCCGGTCGAACTCGCCCAGGTGGTGGATGTCGCGCAGGTGCTCCTGACGGGGGTCCTCGTAGGGAACGCAGAGGACCTTGTCGTCGCCGCCCTTCTCGTCCGTCATCCGGAACATGCCGATGGTGCGGCAGCGGATCAGGCAGCCCGGGAACGTCGGCTCCGGCACCAGCACCAGCGCGTCCAGCGGGTCGCCGTCCTCGCCCAGGGTGCCCTCGATGAACCCGTAGTCGGCCGGGTACTGCGTGGAGGTGAAGAGGGTGCGGTCCAGCCGGATGCGGCCGGTCGCGTGGTCTACCTCGTACTTGTTGCGGTGACCCTTCGGGATCTCAACCGTGACGTCGAAATCCATCTTCCACGCTCCCTCGTTTGCCCACGCTGGCTAACGGAAACCAGCGGCTCACCCCCGGCGCGGGGTGAACGCCCCCCGTCGGCTCCGGCCGCCGCATAGTGTTCGGACCGAAGTAGTGTCGCCCAAGGCGATTTCGAGCGGGGAGGAGGGGGCCGTGGGGAGGGAAGATTCACACTACCGCCCCGAGAGGGTTGACGGGCGCGGGTCCGCCGGTTCCGGCCCCGGCGGGGCCACCGGGCGGGTGTCCGTCCCGGGGGCGAACGTCCCTCATCGTCCGGCTCCGGCCACCGGGTCCGCCCGCGTCGGCCCGCCGCACCACGGCTCCGGCCCGGCGAGCGGCTCGGCCCGCGTCGGGCCGCCGCACGAGCCGACGGCTGCGCTGAACCGGCCCGGCGCGCCGGATCCGATCCCGGTCAGCCCGCCGGTCCCGCCGGCCGGCGCCGCGCCGCCCGTACCCTCCGGGCCGCCCCCGGCTCGGCCGCGACGTCGCATGCGGCTCGTCGCGGCGCTCGCCTCCGTGCTCGTGCTGGCCCTGGCGGTGGCCGGGCTCGCGGTGCTGCGCCCCGGCCCGGTCGCCGGGTGGCTGGGCGACGACGACAGCACGGGTACGGCGGTCGCCGCGCCGCCCGAGCCCTCCCCGCAGGCCGTGCTTGCCGGGCCGGACGGCAACGCCCCGCTGCCCACCGGGGCCGGCATCCGCTCCGCCCTGGACCCGCTGGTCCGGGCCGCCGCGCTCGGCGACCGGGTGCATGTGTCGGTGGCCGACGTGAGCACGGGCCAGGCGCTCTACGGCAGCGGCCAGGACACCCCCACCGTGCCCGCCTCGGTGACCAAGCTGGCGACCGGCGTGGCGGTGCTCGCGGCGCGCGGCCCGGCCTACCGGATCCCGACCCGCGCGGTGGCCGGTGCGAACCCGGGCGAGGTGGTCCTGGTCGGCGGCGGCGACCCCACGCTCGCCGTGGACAAGAACGGCTTCTACCCCGGCGCGGCCCGGCTGGACGACCTCGCCGCCCAGGTGCGCGACGCGCTCGGCGGCACCGCCCCGACCAAGGTGATCGTCGACTCGTCGCTGTTCAGCGGCCCGGTCTTCGAGCCCGGCTGGGATGCCGACATCCCCACCGGCGGCTTCGGCGCGGCGATCACCGCGTTGATGACCGACGGCGCCCGGAAGAACGCGGCGGAGGCGCGGCGCACCGCCGAGCAGACCAATCACGCCGCCGAGCGGGTGCCGCAGCCCGACCTGACCGCCGGCCGGCAGTTCGCCAAGCTGCTCGGCCTGACCGGCGGTGCCGCCCAGGTGAGCCGGGGCACCGCGCCGGCCGCGTCCGGCGCCACGGGTACGGCCCCCGGCGCCGAACTCGGCACTGTCGAGTCCCTGCCGATGATCCGGCTGGTCGACATCATGATCAGCGACAGCGACAACGTGATCGCCGAGGCGATGGCCCGCCAGGTGGCGCTCGCCAAGGGCAAGCCCGGCTCGTTCGTCGGCGGCGCGGCCGCCACCGACCAGGTGCTCGGCGAACTGGGCCTGCCCGCCGGCGAGATCAGCCTGGCCGACGGCAGCGGGCTGTCCCGCACCAACCGGATCAGCCCTTCGCTGCTCACCGACCTGATCACGCTCGCCGGCAACGGCAGCCACCCCGAACTCGCGGCGATCTTCGGCGGCCTGCCGGTCGGCGGCTGGTCCGGCACGCTCGACGAGCGCTACCGGGCGGCGGCGACAAGCGCCGGCGCGGGCGTCGTCCGGGCCAAGACCGGCACGTTGAGCGGCGTCAACGCGATCGCCGGCACGGTGACCACAGCCGACGGCCGGCTGCTCACCTTCGCCGTGCTCACCGACCGGACCCAGGGCTCGCTGGACGAGACCCGGGCGGCCCTGGACCGGATCACCTCCGCGCTCGCCGGGTGCGGCTGCCGCTGACCGACGGGCGTCGATCGGCGGGCGCGAGCCCGGGTGGGGGTGTTCCGGCGCGGGTACGGTGGGTTCATGGCGCAGTTCGTGGACTGGGATCTGGCCGCCGCTACCGCGGGGGCGCTGAGCAAGTCGGGCCCCCGGGTGTCGTACGCCGAGGCCACCGACGTGGTCGGCGACCTGCGCCGGCTGACCGACGAGGCAGCCGGTCACGTCGCCGACTACACCGGCCTGCGGGCGCAGGTCGCACACCCGCCGGTACGCGTGGTCGACCGCCGGGACTGGGCGGCGGCCAACATCGCCGGCCTGCGTGAGGTGGTCTCGCCGCTTGTCGAGCGCCTCTCCGGCGACAAGCGGCCCGGTGCCCTCACCGAGGCGATCGGCTCCCGGGTGACCGGTGTGCAGGCCGGCACCGTGCTGGCGTACCTCTCCGGCCGCGTGCTCGGCCAGTACGAGGTCTTCGCCGGCGACCCCGGCCAACTGCTGCTGGTGGCGCCGAACATCCTCGAGGTCGAACGGAAGCTCGGCGCCGACTCGCGCGACTTCCGGCTCTGGGTGTGCCTGCACGAGGTCACCCACCGCACCCAGTTCACCGCCGTGCCGTGGATGCGCGCGTACTTCCTCGGCGAGGTGCAGGCGTTCGTGGACGCCTCCCAGGGCGGCGAGCACCTGCTGGAGCGGCTGCGCCGCGGCGTGGCCACGCTCTCCGACGCGGTGAAGGACCCGGAGAGCCGGGCCAGCGTGCTGGACATCGTGCAGACCCCGGCCCAGCGTGCGGTGCTGGACCGGCTGACCGCGCTGATGACGCTGCTGGAGGGCCACGCCGAGTTTGTGATGGACGGCGTGGGCCCGCAGGTCATCCCCAGCGTCGAATCGATCCGGGCGGCGTTCAACCGGCGCCGCGAGTCCGGCAACCCGCTGGAGAAGGCGATCCGGCGGCTGCTCGGCATCGAGGTCAAGATGCGCCAGTACGCCGAGGGCCGCAAGTTCGTGCACGGCGTGGTCGACCGGGTGGGGATGGCGGGCTTCAACAAGATCTTCTCGTCCCCGCTGACGCTGCCCCGCCTGGACGAGCTGGGCGACCCGGACGCCTGGGTGTCCCGCGTACACGGGCCCGCCGGTGCCACCCCGCCCGTCGGCTGATCCGCCCGGCTCGGCTGGTTCGGCTGGCTCGGCAGCTCCGGTCGGCCCGGCCGGTTCCGGCGGCTGGGCTGATTCCGGCACCCGGTCGCGCCGCTCTCCGTCGCCCGATCCCGCCGTCGCCGCCGTCCGGCTCGCCGTCCGCCGGGTGCTGACCGGCCTGCCGGGCACCGGCCCGGTGCTGGTGGGCTGCTCCGGCGGGGCCGACTCGCTCGCGCTCGCCGCCGCCACCGCGTTCGTGGCCCCCCGGCTCGGACGCCCGGCCGGCCTGGTGACCGTCGACCACGGCCTGCAGGCCGGGTCCGCCGGACGGGCCGAGGCGGTCGCCGGCTGGGCCCGCGCCCAAGGGCTCGACCCGGTCGAGGTGCTTCCGGTACGGGTGGACGGCCGGCCCGGTGGCCCGGAGGCGGCCGCCCGCGAGGCCCGGTACGAGGCGCTGATTGCCGCCGCCAACCGGTACGACGCAGCCGGGGTGCTGCTCGGGCACACGCGCGACGACCAGGCCGAGACCGTCCTGCTGGCGCTGGCCCGGGGCGCCGGACCGCGCGGGCTGTCCGGGATGCCGGAGCGGCGCGACGTCGACGGGGTGCCCCTGTTGCGGCCGCTGCTCGACGTTCCGCGCGCCGACACCCGGGCTGCCTGCGCCGCGCTCGGACTCGATCCGTGGGCGGACCCGCACAACGCCGATCCCGCGTACGCCCGGGCGCGGGTCCGGGCCGACGCGCTGCCGGCACTCGTCGACGCGCTGGGGCCGGGGGTGGTGGCGAACCTCGCCCGCACCGCCGGGCTGCTCGCGGCCGACAACGCCGCGCTCGACGCGCTCGCCGACGCCGCGCTCGCGGAGGTCCGGATTGCTGACGGCGGGCTGTCCGTCGCCGGGCTCGGCGAGTTGCCTGCCGCCGTCCGTACCCGGGTGCTGCACACCTGGGCCCGCGAGCTGGGCGCCGCGCCGGCCGCGCTGTCCCACAGGCACGTGGCGGCACTGGACGCCCTGGTCACGGCGTGGCGCGGACAGGGCCCGGTGTACCTACCCGGCGGTCACCAGGTACGCCGCCACGCCGGCCACCTCCTGCCCTAGCTCGGCGCGGGCTGCCCCCCGCCCTCGCCCGGTGATCAAGGACTTTGGGTCACGTTCCGGCCCTCCCCAGACCCCAAACTCCTTGATCACCGCCGCTTGAGGGCGAGGTGGTGCCTGCCCGGGGGCGGGCGGGGGCGGGGGCGGCAGCCGGGGGTGGGGTGTCAGGTGGTTTGGCGGTCTCGGAAGGTGGTGCGGTAGGCCAGCGGGGTGGTGCCCACCCGGCGGGTGAAGTGGTGCCGCAGGGCCGCCGAGTCACCGAAGCCGGCCTGCTCGGCGACGCTCTCCACGCTCAGTGAGGTGTCCTCCAGCAGGTGCCGGGCCAGCAGCACCCGCTGGTTGGTCACCCAGTCGTGCGGGGTGGTGCCCGTCTCGGCGCGGAACCGGCGGGCGAACGTGCGCGGGGCCATCCCGGCGCGGGCCGCCAACTCGTCCACCGTCACCGAACGGCGCAGGTGCCCCATCAGCCATTCCAGCACCGGTTCCAGGGTGGGTGCCTCCGGCGCCTTGGGGATCGGTGCCTCGACGTACTGCGACTGGCCGCCGTCGCGGTGCGGCGGGACCACCATCCGGCGGGCCAGCCGGGTCGCCACCGCGGAGCCGTGCTCCTGGCGTACCAGATGCAGGCAGGCGTCGATGCCGGCGGCGGTGCCGGCGCTGGTGAGCAGCCGGTCGTCCTGGACGTAGAGCGAGTCGCACTGGACCCGGGCGGCCGGGAAGCGCTGCTGGAGTTCGTCGGTGTACCGCCAGTGGGTGGTGCAGTCGCGCCCGTCGAGCACGCCCGCCTCGCCGAGGACGAACGCGCCGGCGCAGACGCTGAGCAGCCAGGCGCCACGGTCGGCGGCGCGGCGCAGCGCGGCGAGCACCGGCTCCGGCGCCGGGGTGCCGTCGGCGTGCGCGGGTATCGCCACCAGGTCGGCGTCCTCGACCGGGCCCAGGTCGGCGGTGGGGGTGAGCAGGAACCCGGAGCGGCTACGGACCGCACCGCCGTCGGCGGTGCAGACGTCGAACCGGTACCCGGGGAAGCCGTCGGCGGTGCGGTCGGTGCCGAAGACCTCGGCGAGCACGCCGAGTTCGAACGCGGCGACCTGGTCCATGGCGATGACGGCGACCGAGCGAAGCATGTGACGAGGGTAACCCGACAGGTGGCAGTAAATCGATGCCCAATGACATTCCTGCCACTGTCCGGATCGGTCGGTGGCGCACAGAATCAATGGTGTCCGGTGCGCACCGGCGGCGAAAACAGTCTCAACCACACGAAAGCGAGCGCCGCCATGACCGTTCTGCTGTTCCTGCTCTTCCTGCTCCTTCTCGTCGGCGCCAGCGCCTTCGGGTTCACCACCGACACCCGCGACTCGGCCGACTGGAAGCCGAGCGATGACGGACAGCGCTGGCGCTCCCGTACCTGCTGAGGTGATTTATTCAGTTCGCGCCGAAAATCCCCGGCGGGACCGCGCCAAAAGGGGCGGCCCCGCCGACGGCGGCGCCGGGGCGTACGGCAGGCTAGGAGCATGGCTGACGGCTCCTGGTACGACGCCGACATCGACCACGTGATCATCTCGGAGGCGCAGATCCGCGACAAGACCGCGGAGCTGGCCAAGCAGGTCTCGGCGGACTACGCCCACGTCGAGGACGGCCTGCTGCTCGTGTGTGTGCTCAAGGGAGCGGTCATGTTCATGGCCGACTTCGCCCGCGCGCTGGGCCGCCAGGGTCCGCCCGCCGAGCTGGAGTTCATGGCCGTCTCGTCCTACGGCCAGGGCACCACCTCGTCCGGCGTGGTCCGCATCCTCAAGGACCTGGACCGGGACATCGCCGGCCGGCACGTGGTGGTGGTCGAGGACATCGTCGACTCCGGCCTGACGCTGTCCTGGCTGCTGCGCTACCTGGAGTCGCGCTCCGCGGCGAGCGTCGAGGTGGTCGCGCTCTTCCGCAAGCCGGACGCGGTCAAGGTGCAGGTCCCGGTCAAGTACGTCGGGTTCGACATCCCGACCGAGTTCGTCGTGGGCTACGGGCTCGACTTCGGCGAGCGGTACCGCGAGGTGCCCTACGTCGGGGTGCTCAAGCCCGAGGTGTACGCGCGGGCCTGAGGATTCGCCGAGTCCTTCATCAGCTGACATTCAGCGGGCTCTCAGTCTTCCGGTCTACGGTAGGGACCGGTGGCGTGGAGGCACCCTCCACGCCCGGCCCCTCGAACCGCGTGACCGTGCGGTGTGGGCGGGCCGGGTGGGAGCTCCCCGCCGCGCCGGCTCAAACCCCGGTTCGCCCTACGCGTAAGTGCCGGGCTCGCAAGCTCACTCGTCGCGCGCACCGAGGTTTCGAATGTGCGCGACTGCGGGGCTCGCAAGCTCACTCCTCGCGCGCACGGTGTACCGTCGAATGACCGTGGTGCGGCAGTTTGCGTGCCCCGGGGGTCGGGCCGGCCCGCACGGCGGCCCCGGCCGCCGCTCAAGGCGGCGACACCATTCAGACGGTCAGGACGTCGATCAGGAGGATGCGGGCGCCTCGGCACCCGACTACAGCATGGAACGTACGCGTTTCTTCCGCCGACCGGTGGTCTGGATCATCCTGGTCATCCTCGGCGCCGTTGTGCTCAGTCAACTGTTCACCGCTGGTCCCAGCTACCACCGCGTGGACACGTCCGTCGCGCTCGACCAGCTCAACAAGGGTGGCATCGAGAAGGTCGTCTTCCAGGACAAGGAGCAGACGCTCCAGCTCGACCTGAAGGACAAGGCCAAGTTCGACGGCGACACCACCACTGACAAGATCGAGGCGCAGTTCCCGTACGAGGTCGGCGGCCAGGTCTGGAACCAGGTACGCGAGGCCGAGGCGGCGGACCGCATCACCGGCCCGGTCGACACCAAGGTGTCGTCGGACAGCATCTGGGTCAGTCTGCTGGTCAACCTGCTTCCCATCGCGCTGCTCGTGCTCCTGCTGCTGTTCTTCATGTCGCAGATGCAGGGCGGCGGCTCCCGGGTGCTCAACTTCGGCAAGTCCAAGGCGAAGATGATCACCAAGGACACGCCGAAGACCACCTTCGCGGACGTCGCGGGTGCGGACGAGGCGGTCGAGGAACTGCACGAGATCAAGGACTTCCTGCAGAACCCGGCGAAATACCAGGCCCTGGGCGCCAAGATCCCGAAGGGCGTGCTGCTGTTCGGCCCGCCCGGTACCGGTAAGACGCTGCTGGCCCGCGCGGTCGCCGGCGAGGCCGGGGTGCCCTTCTACTCCATCTCCGGCTCCGACTTCGTGGAGATGTTCGTCGGTGTCGGCGCCAGCCGCGTCCGTGACCTGTTCGAGCAGGCCAAGTCGAACGCACCGGCGATCGTCTTCGTCGACGAGATCGACGCGGTCGGCCGACACCGTGGCGCCGGCATGGGCGGCGGTCACGACGAGCGGGAGCAGACGCTCAACCAGCTGCTGGTCGAGATGGACGGCTTCGACACCAAGGGCGGCGTCATCCTGATCGCCGCCACCAACCGGCCGGACATCCTCGACCCGGCGCTGCTGCGCCCGGGCCGGTTCGACAGGCAGATCCCGGTCGACGCCCCCGACATGGAGGGCCGCAAGGCCATCCTGCGGGTGCACGCCAAGGGCAAGCCGTTCACGCCCGACGTCGACCTCGACGCGGTCGCCCGGCGTACCCCGGGCTTCAGCGGCGCCGACCTGGCCAACGTGATCAACGAGGCCGCGCTGCTCACCGCTCGTAAGGAGCAGCGGGCGATCACCAACGACTCCCTGGAGGAGTCGATCGACCGGGTGATCGCCGGCCCGCAGCGCCGGACCCGGGTGATGAGCGACCAGGAGAAGAAGATCACCGCGTACCACGAGGGTGGGCACGCGCTGGTCGCCTGGGCGCTGCCGCACGCCGCGCCGGTGCACAAGGTGACCATCCTGTCCCGGGGTCGCTCGCTGGGTCACACGCTCGTCCTCCCGACGGAGGACAAGTACACCCAGACCCGGGCCGAGATGATCGACACCCTGGCGTACGCGCTGGGTGGCCGGGCGGCCGAGGAACTCGTCTTCCACGAGCCGACCACCGGCGCCGGCAACGACATCGAGAAGGCCACGCAGCTGGCCCGCGCGATGATCACGCAGTACGGCATGAGCTCCAAGCTCGGTGCGATCAAGTACGGCACCAGCGGCGACGAGCCGTTCCTCGGCCGCAACATGGGCCACGAGCGGGACTACTCCGACGTGGTGGCCGCCGAGATCGACGGCGAGATGCGCGCGCTGATCGAGTTGGCCCACGACGAGGCCTGGGAGATCCTGGTGGAGTACCGGGACGTCCTGGACAACATGGTCCTGGAGCTGATGGAGAAGGAGACGCTCTCCACCGCCGACATGGCCCGGATCTGCGCGCGCGTCGTCAAGCGCCCGCCGATGGCGCCGTACCACGGCTTCGGCAAGCGTCAGCCCTCCACCGAGCCGCCGGTGCTCACGCCGGCCGAGAAGGAGGCACTGGCGGCGCAGTCCCGCGCCGACGCCGCCGCCTCGATCGGTGGTTCCAGCAACAACTCGGACGGTACGCACTGAACAGCGATCCGACGACGGCCGGCTCCCCGCACAGGGAGTCGGCCGTCTCCGCAACCGAGCCCGACGGGGACGACGCGCTCGACTACGTGGCCGCGCGTCTGATCAGCGGCAAGCTGACCGGTGGCCCGGTGGAGGACAGCGTCGACCTCGCCCGGATCGAGAAGGCGGTCCGCGAGATCCTCATCGCGGTCGGCGAGGACCCGGACCGCGACGGCCTCCAGCAGACGCCGGCCCGGGTGGCCCGCGCTTACGCCGAACTCTTCGCCGGCCTGCGGGTCGACCCGGCGCAGGTGCTCCGCACCACGTTCGAGGCCAACCACGAGGAGTTGGTGCTCGTCCGGGACATCGACGTGATGAGCCTCTGTGAGCACCACCTGCTGCCGTTCCGGGGCAGCGCGCACATCGGCTACATCCCCGGCCCGGACGGCCGGATCACCGGCCTGTCGAAGCTGGCCCGGCTGGTCGAGGTGTTCGCCCGCCGGCCGCAGGTGCAGGAGCGGCTCACCTCGCAGATCGCCGACCTGCTGATGTCCAGCCTCGCCCCGCGCGGCGTGATCGTGGTGCTGGAGTGCGAGCACATGTGCATGGCGATGCGCGGCATCCAGAAGTCGGGCGCGAAGACCATCACGTCCGCCGTTCGCGGCGGCCTCCAGAACGACGCGAAGTCGCGGGCCGAGGCGATGGCACTGATCATGGCCCGCTGACCCTCGACCGACACCGACGGCCGCGTACTCCCACCCGGGAGGGCGCGGCCGTCGTCAGTCGGGCAGCATGGCCAGCAGCAGGCCGGCGGCGGTGAGCACCGCCGGGACCAGGCAGACCAGGGCGCCGAAGCGGGGCGTCCGGTCCACCCGGTCGGTGGGCCGCGGGCGGAAGACCCGCCCCACCGCGAGCCAGCCCAGCATGAACGCGACAGCCGGCAGCGGCAGCCCCACGAGCAGCGCCAGCACCGTCACCGGCCCCGGACCGGCGACCGCGTACAGCACCAGCTGGAGGAGCGGCACCACGAGCGCCAGCGGCCCGTACACCAGCAGGTTGCGGGGACGGGCCGGCCACCGGGCCAGCCGCGGCAGGCCACGGGCGCTCAGCGTGTCGTCCGCGGCGTCCGCCCAGTCCCCGGCCGCGCGCAGCGCCGCCAGCACCGACGACGGCCCGCCCGCCATCGACCGGGCCGCCTCGGTCACCTCCGGTGGCGTCGGGACCAGCGACATCGACGGTACGCCCAGCTCACGCAGCCGGGACTGCTGCGGCGCCAGCCGTTCGCGTACCGCGGTCAGCTCCTCACGGGCCGCGGCCACCGACCGTGCCTGCTCCCCAGCCGCGGTGGCCGCCGCCCGGCGTACGCCGTCGAGCGCCCGCGCGGCCGCGACGTACTCCGCCCAGGCCGACTCGGCGGGGTCCGCCACAGTGGTCGGCCCACCCGAGCGGGGCCCCGGTACGGCCGTGCCGGTCTCACTCATGCGGCCCCCTCCCCGGCGCGGTCCGTCACCTGCGGGCCCGGCTCGACCCGCGCCGTCGCCACCTCGGCCGTGCCGTACGGCACGAAGACGGTGCCCTGCTCGTCCGGGCCGTCCCAGAGCATCGCGCGACCCGGCCGGGGCCGCCACCAGACCGGGCGGTCGAAGAGCTGCTCCAGCCGGCCGCCCGGTACGTCGGTGACCGCCACGGCGGTGAGCTTGTCCACCTCGCCCTCCGGGCCGAGCAGCCCGGCCAGCGGAGCCGGTGTCCGCCACCAGCCGAGCAGGTGCCGGCCGGTCGGCGGCCCCTCCAGCAGCAGCGTCCGCAGCAGGTCGGGCGGAAGCTCGGCGGCGTCCGGCACGTCCAGCCCGAAGACCACCAGGTAGCCCGGCTCGTCCGACTCCATGGCGGTGCGCAGCCCGGCCGCGTCGACGGTCTCCACCCGGTGGCGTCCGGCCAACTCGGCGGCGAGCCCTCCGGCCGGCTCGGCCGACCCGTTCGCCAGCGGCGCCAGCACGAACCGGGCCGAGCCCGGTTGCGCCGCCGCCGCGCTGCGTACCGCCGTGACCAGCAGGCGCTCGGCCTCCTCGTCCCGCCCCAGGACGGCCAGATTCCGCCCCGCGCCCGGCCCCAGCGGCACCGTCACGGTGGACCGCCGTACGTCCACCGCCCGGCCCAGCAGCGCGGCGGGCGCGTGTGCCCGGCCGGCGAGCGCGGCCCGGTGCCGCGGATCGTTGGCGAGCAGCGGGCGGGCGTACCCGGCGAATACCACCGGAGGCGTCGCCGAGTCGCCCCGCGCCTCCCAGAGCCGTCGCCGCAGGCCGGTCAGGACCTCGGGATCCTCGTACGGATCAGGGAAGCGGATCATCCGCTCGTGTCCCCGGGTCGCGCCGCGAGGACCGCCCAGACCGCCGGCCGTGTTCACCACCGCGCTGCCCACCGGCAGCCCGGCCGCCGAGTCGTTCGCCGGCTCCAGCACCGCCGAGCCGCCGGGCAGAGCCACCCGCACCGGGAACTGGCCGAGCAGCGGGTCGCGCGGGCCGCCGATGCCCAGGTCTCCCTCGCCGGCCAGCACCAGGTGGATCCCGTACGACCGGCCGGCGCGGGCGAGCGCGTCCAGCCGGGCCAGCAGGTCGGCGGCGAGGCGGTCCCGCTCACGCAGCGCCAGCGGGAAGTTGTCGACCACGCAGACGATCCGGGGCAGCGGCTGGTGCTGCCGCAGCTCGGCGTACCGCTGCCCGCCGGCCCGCCGGGACGCCTCCTCGCGGCGGCGCAGCTCCGCCTCCAGCTCGCCGAACAGGTCGGCCACGTACTCCCGGTCGGCCGCCATGCCGGCGGCACGCACCTGCGGCACCCAGGAGCGGTCCCGCTCGGTCTGGAGGAACTCCACGAAGGACTCGCCGTCGGCCAGGTCGGCGAGGTAGAGCGCCAGCTCGTCCGGGCCGTACCGGGCGGCGAGGCCGAATAACGCGTCGGTCAGGAACGCGGACCGGCCCGCCTGGCCCCGGCCGCTGACCAGCCAGTGGGGGGTCAGCTCGGTGAAGCCGAGGCTGACCGGGCGTCCGGCGGCGTCACCGACAGTGGTGCTGAGCCCGTCGGCCGAGCCGGCCGTCCAGAAACCGTCCGTCGGCAGCAGGTCACGCAGGGAGAGGCGGGAGCCGTCCTCGATCTGCCGGGCCAGCCGCGCGCACACAGCGGCGACCAGGTCGGCGGGCGGATCGTCGTCGAGGAACACGGGCGAGTTCAGCCCGCCCGGCGGCTCGGCGCCGGGACTGCTGAAGCCGGCGCCCGGCGGGTCACCGACAAGCGCGTACGCGGTGCGGACCGTGACCGCTGTGGCGCGCGGCAGCGGACTGCCGTCCGGCCAGCCGGCGAGCACCAGATGCAGCCCGGCGCGCGGCCCGCCCTCCGCCAGTCCGGCGAGCCGGTCCAGGTCGGCGGTGGTCGTACCGTCGGGCAGCGCCGCGACCAAGAGCAGCAGCGTCCGGTCGTGCCCGCGCTGCCGGGCCGTCCCGGCGGCCACCCACTGCTCCGCCTCGGCCAGTACGGCGCGCATCCCGGCGAGGTCGGTGGCGGGCGGGGGCAGCAGACCGGCGTCGGAGAGCGGCGCGTACCCGGCGAAGGTCTCGCCGGAACCGCCGTCGACCGCACGCGCCAGCAGCGCGCCCGCCGGAGTGGCAGCGAAGACGCGCAGCAGCAGCGCGCGGAGCAGCCCGGCCACCCGGGCGTCCGAGGCGTCGGCGTCGAGGCTCAGGTGGCCGCTGCCGAGCAACGGCACCAGCGCGGGGAAGCGGGCGTCGTCGAGCGGCGCTGCGGTGCCCACCCGGACCAGCGGCGGCAGACCGTCACCGGGAGGCGTCGTCGCGCTCAGTGATTCCAGCGGCCCGCCGGCCCAACCGGGCGCCGCCAGATCGGCCGCCGCCCGCAGGCGCTCGGCCAGCTCGTACTGCCGATGATGGTCGGCCGGCGCGGGCCGGATCTCGTCGAGGATGCCCGCCGCCGCCGTCGCGGCGGCCTCGGCCCGGCGGTGCAGCGCGGCGGCCCGGCCGGCGCGCGCCTTCGGAGTCGCCACCGCGTCCACCTCTCTTTCCGAGGCCGACATGTCCTCCCCGAGGTGTGACGGTAACCCAGGCGGCGGCCGTCCACCGGGATGTCGGTCGGCGCGGTGAGCTGGTCGGCGGTGAGCAGCCTCACCCCGCCGCCGGGCGGCGTCCGCCCGGCGGTTCGCCACGATCCGCCAGTTCCAGGCATTGGGTACGCGAGGCGCAGCCGATAGCCTCAGGAGGTGGAATCAGTGCAGCCCCCCGCCGGTTCCCAGGTGTCCCGAGTACCGGCGCAGCGGACCCCGCCGGAGCAGTTGGCGCCCCCCGCGCCCGCTCCCGCACCGGTACGCCCCAAGCGCCCGGTGCGCACAGTGCTCACTGTGGTCGCGGGGGTGCTGGCGGTGCTGTGCACTGTCGGCGGGGTGGTGGGGTTCGTGCTGTACGACCGCGCAACCGCCCCGGACCGTGGCTCTCCTGAGGTTGTCGTCGCTAGTTACATCCAGTACTCCGTCGACGAACGCAATGACGTCAAGGCCGCGGGGTTCGAGTGCCGTAACGACGTCGACCTTGACGATCTGCGATCACTTCGCGATGACCTTGTCGCACGGGAGCAACGGTTTAACACGACGATTTCCGTGAGCTGGGAGAACCTCAGCGTCGAGCAGGCGGGTGAGAAGGCTCAGGTGCGGGTAGACCTGGTGTTCTCAGCGGTGGTGGACGGGATTCGCCAGGGTGATCGCCAGACTTGGGTTTTTGAGACGAAGGACCAAGACGGCTGGGGCGTCTGCTCGGCACAACGCGCCGCTTGACGCGGCTACTCGAGCCAGAGCAGGTGCACCGGCACCTCCAACGTGGTCGGTGCCTGGCCACGCCACGCCCACCGGTACCACTCCAGCTCCGGGGCCACCCGCACGCAGATGTCGCCGTCCGCGCCGGAGTAGGTCTCGGTGACGGCACGCAGGTCGCGCCGTTCCACACCGTTGTCCACGTGCACCACGCGCCGCCCGGTCACCGCGTCGGCCTCGAACACCGGCGTGGGCGGCCGGCGTTCGGGCACGTCCAGCGAGACCAGCCGGAGTCCCGGGGCGGTCGCCCCGGTCGCCGGACGCCGCTCGCCGATGGTCTCCACCCAGACCCGTTCCACAGGCACCAGCGGGGCGAACACCTCCACCTGCTCGGCCTCGGCCCGGTACCACTCGTGTTCCGGGATCACCGGCACGTAGGTGCGGCTGCCCTGCACCACGCGCTCGTCGGCCCGCAGGTCGCCGCGCCAGCCGAGACCGGGCAGGCCGACCAGCACCCGGCGGCCACGCAGCTCGGTCCCGCCGGTGGCGGGGACGGTCTCCACCGGCCGGGGCGGCAGCGGCGCCCAGTCCGGCCGGTCGGCGAACGGGTCGGGCAGGGGATTGCTCATCCGCCCGGCCTCACTCGGTCTCGCCGAGGGGCGCGCCCCGCTTGCGCATGAAGGGCACCGGGTTGTCCGCGCCGTTGCTGGACCGGTCGCCGTTCTTGTGCACCTCGAAGTGCAGGTGCGGGCCGGACGAGTTGCCGCTGCTGCCGGAGAGCCCGATGACCTCACCCGCCGCGACCGACTGACCCGGCACCACCCTCGGTCGCTCGACCATGTGGCAGTAACGGGTGATGAACCCTCCGGCGTGCAGGATGTCCACGAACCATCCGCAGCCACCCTTGTTCGGCCAGCCGTCCCGGTCGCAGTCCTTCCGCCCGGAGCGGTCGGGGTCGCAGCGGGCCACCAGCACCCGGCCCGCCGAGGCGGCGTGGATCGGCGTGCCCTTCGAGGCGGCCAGGTCCACGCCGTGGTGGCTGGGACGGGCGGTGGTGCGGAAGCCGGAGACCACGCCGCCGGGCAGCGGCGCGGTCCAGCCGGAGGCGGCGATCCGGTCTCCGGCCGCCGCGTCGCACACGGCCTTCCCGGCGATCTCCACGGTCCGGGCGGCGCCGCCGGCGAGCGCGTCGACGATGCGTCCGGCCAGTTCCTCGTGCTTGGCGTAGGCGTCGGGATAGGCGCTCACCTGGACCCGCTGGGCCACGACTGTGAGCGGGCGCTGCTGCCAGTTCGGCACCTGCACCATCTTCTGGTAGAACTTCCGGGCCGTGTACGAGGGCGTCATCCGCTGCTCGACGCTGCCCCACCCGGGCCGCTGCTGGAACAGGCCGAGCGAGTCGTGGTCGGCGCCCACTCCCTCGTGCGGCAGCGCGAGCGACGCCGGGACGGTGCTGTTCGCGAGGTTGCGCAGCGCTGATTCCTGCATCGCGGTGGCCAGCGCGATCACCCAGCCGCGAGCGGGGAGCTTCATGTCCTGGCCGACCTTGATGATGACCGCGGCGTTGCGCAGCTGGCGCTCGCCGTACTCGGCGAAGCGCGGCATGTCGCCGGTCAGGTTCACCTGGTAGGCCGGGTCACAGTTCAGGGCCGCGAGCTTCGGGTCGTCCTCGTCGCCGCCCAGTTCGGTGAGGAGGAAGGCGCCGGCGCCGCCGACGCAGCAGAGCAGGGCGAGCACGCTCGCGACGGCGGTGGCGACCACGCCCAGGCGTAGCTTCCGGCGGACCTGTCCGGCGACGGCCGGGCCGGCGGTCACGACCGCTCCCAGTCGATCGCGTCCACCAGCCAGGGCCCGTCCGGTGCGACGAGTTCGAGCCGGAGCGTGCCGTTGTCCAGCGGGACCAACGCCTCCACGAAGGACTCGGTGCGGGGCCGGAGCGTCGGAGCGCCCGTCGTCCTCCGTGCGGGAACGGTCTCCGGGTCGGCACCGGTCATCTTCTCGGCCAGCGCCGGGGTGGAGAGTGGCCGCAGGCGGGCCTGCCAGGCGTCGCCGCTGCTGCCCGGACCGCTCAGCCACGCGGTGGTGAACCGCCCGGCGACCTGCTCCGGCGTGTCCTCGCCCGGCCGGGTCTTCGGAGCGACCGCGGCCGGCGGGCTGGCCAGCACGCCGTCGTCACCGGCCTCCGGGTCCGAAGTGCTGATCGGCTGGGTGGGTCGACTGGTCAGGCCGAGGCCCGGGTCGCCCGGCCCGGCGACCAGGCGGGCCGCGCCGATCACCCCGAAGACCAGCACGGCGATCACGAGGGCGACGCCGATCCGGGACCGGAGGATCCGGGTGAAGAGGAATTCCAGCGCGCGTCGCACCGGACTCACCGGGCCTCGGAGCGGATGCGCGGCGCCGGCCGGGCCGGGGAGGTGCCGCGGCCCGCCGAGTCCGGCCGGTAGACGGCGTAGGAGGGCGACTCCTCCGGCACGTCCGGCTCGGTCCAGGTCGACGGCGCGCGCCGGGGCCGGGGTGTGGTCGCCGGTCGTCCGCTGGCGGGTGCCTCCTCCGGCCGTTCCCGCCCGTCCGGCCGCTCCCGTTCAGCGGGTCTGGCGCTGTGTGCCGGATCCTCGTGCCGGGCCTCCGGCCGGAGGCTGCGCTGGTCGGCCGTGACGGTACGGCGCTTGCCGATCGCCGGCTCGTTGGTGCCGCCGGGTTCCGCCACGTCCAGCCGGGCCGCGATCCGCATGTCCCGGAAGAACCGCCGGTGCCAGGAGCCGGCCGAGCTGACCGCCTCGCTGCTGTCCTTGCCGCCGAGCTGGGTGATCCGGCGGTACGGGCGCAGCAGCAACCAGCCGACCACCCCGCAGAGCCAGACCAGCACCACCTGGAGCCAGCCGGGCAGCGTGGCGGTGTTCATGATCAGGTCGACGGCGAAGAGGTAGATGGCCGCGCCGGTGCCGAAGATGGCGATGTTGAAGACCGCGGCGACCACCGCGTTCGCCAGCCGCCGGAGGCCGGCGCTGGCCGGGCGCATCAGGCCGACCGTGCCGAGGATCGGCGCGGCGATCACCGCCCAGCGGAAGATCAGGAAGCCGAGCAGCACCAGCAGCGACGCGGTGAGGTCGAACATGGCGAACAGCACCGATGCCAGCACCGCGATGAACCCGGCGCCGATCCGGTCCATGTCCCGGGTGCCCTGGAGATACTCGTACGCCTCCGGGTCCTCGGTCTTGATCTGCTCGGCGACCTTGGCCCACTGCTGTTGCTTGGCCTTGATGACCACGTCGCGAGTGGCCGGCTTAGTCCGGATAGCCTCCGCCTCGCCCCAGGTCAGGGACTTGGCGTCGTAGAGCGCCTCGCCGTACTTCTTGGCGGTCTCGCTGTCGGCCGAACCGAGCACACCGCGCAGCCAGTTCCGGTAGAGCATCGTCTCGGTCGCCGTGTCGCTCGCGCGCACGGCGGGTGGCCGCTTGTCGACACAGGCGCTCGGGTTCGGCAGCGCGCACTTGTCCGGCGGAACGGTCTTGGAGGAGGGACCGACCGCGTCGTGCACCACGCCCAGCGTGGTGATCAGCGTGTTGTCGGCGATGTTCGCGGACTTGACCGGCCAGGCGGCCAGCGCGGTCACCGCCACCATCACCAGCAGCGCCCAGCCCGCGGTGGTCATCGCGTTGCTCATGTCCGACTGGCGGGACCGCCAGAGCAGGTAGAGGCCGACCACGCAGACGGTGATGATGCCGAAGACGCTGAACACCTTCTGGTAGACGGCCTTGGTGGCCTGCTCCACAAGCGGGTCGGCCCAGCTCCACATCGTCCGCGGATCCCAGGCGCGCTCACGCAGCGCGTTCGAGGCGCCGATCACCGCGTTGGCGAACATGAACTCGCCGTTGGCGACCATCGTGGTGAATCGGTAGTCCGGGTGCAGCACCGAGGAGGCGCAGCCGCCGTCCACGTCGTACGTGTTGTAGCTGTATCCGGCGTACCCGTAGTCGCTGTAGAGGCCCTTCGGGCCGGGCTCCTTCGCCGAGTCGGGCCGGGACGCGAACCAGCCGGCCAGGCCCGAGTCCGGCGCGGCGGGCACCGGGGCATTACGGCACTCGACCTGGTCCTCGCTCACCTCCTTGAGCTTGCCGACGCAGGACCGGAAGTCGGCCTGCCACTCCTTGGTGCTGCACAGCTCGGCGCGCGCCTGGGTGACCGGCGCGGCCGCGTACGCGGGTGTGGCCGCCCCGATCACCGGCCAGGAGATCGTGGCCCCGGCGAGTACGCCGAGCGCGAGGAGGAGCGCCGCGATCCGTGCCCGGGCCCGCGGGCCTGTGTCGGAGTCCCTGGCCGGCCTGCGGCGGGCCCAGGCGACGACCGGCCGCGTTGGAGTTCCGTCCGGATACGACACCGGTATCCGGAAGAAACGCCGCCTTGCCGGACGCCGCCTGGGCTCCGCCTCGGCTCGACCGGGGACTCCGACACAGGCCCTTGCCATGTCACGCCTCCAGGTCAGCCAGGACGGTCGGCAGTATCCCGGCGGCCTGGGCGACCGCAGCGGGGGTGGTGTCCAGGTGCTCCAGCAGCCCGTCGACGTACGACACGTCGACTCGGACCTTCTGCACGCGCCCATCGACGTCGCGCATGACGAACTCGCGGAAGCCGAGCCGGTTGGCCGATCCGCTGTCGGCCTGGGAGAGCGAGGCGAGTGTCGCTTCGTACCCGTCGTCGACAGGCACCCGCAGCAGGCGCAGCGCCTCGGAGGCGATCTCGCTGTCCTCGGCGATCCGGCCGACGAAGACGGTGGAGACGAGGTTCTGCACGTCGAGGCCGAGGATGTCCTTCGGGTTCTGCGAGGCGACGAGCGCTGCGAGGTTCCACTTG
The DNA here is from genome assembly GCF_900091605.1 of Micromonospora tulbaghiae. Taxonomy (GTDB): domain Bacteria; phylum Actinomycetota; class Actinomycetes; order Mycobacteriales; family Micromonosporaceae; genus Micromonospora; species Micromonospora tulbaghiae. Next base: position 207,430 of record NZ_FMCQ01000008.1, on the reverse strand, counting down.
CGGGAGTCGCGGGCGAGCCGGACCAGGAACGACCGCCCGGACCGCCAGCCCTCCATGAAGTGTGCCTCGTCGAGGCCGACCAGCTTGCGGGAGGACATCGACCCGCCGTAGCAGCGGCGTACGGCGAGCCGGTGCGCGGTGTGCAGCATCGGCAGCGCGAGCGCCTCCTCGGCCGACCAGTACTCCCGCTCGATCTTGAGGTCGGGGAGCCGCAGGCCGGCCATGGTGATGACGGTGAGCGCGGCGTCGGCGCCGAGCAGCCCTTCCGGCGGCCGGCCGAAGAAGAGCATGGCCAGCGGCATCTCGGCGGTGTCGAGCAGCAGGTGGGCCAGCTCGCGGCCGGCGTCGTCGTCGAGCCCCTGAAGGCAGGTGACCACGTCGTCGAGCGTGGAGGTCTCCTCGGCGGGCACCTGGCGTACCGCGTGCCGGAACAGCGTGGCGGTGGACGCCTCCCGGGCCACCTGCGGCGGCACCAGCATCATGCAGATGTCCTGCACCAGCATCCGGCGCTCGGCTCGGGCGTTGGAGACGGCGATCTCGAACTCGCGGTCGCCTGGCGCCCCGGCGCCGAACTCGCTGCGCAGCGGCGTCGGGATCAGCGAGTACGGCGCCAGCGTGCCCTGCTCGGAGCCGGTCAGGTTGAGCACCCGGGAGTACGGGGCCAGCTCGGGCATGGCGCAGAGCCGGGCCAGCGGGCCGGACGGGTCGAGCAGCGTCACCTGCACGCCGCGGCGGGCGGCCAGGTAGCCGAGCGCGCCGAGCAGCGTCGACTTGCCACCGCCCGGCTCGGCGACGAAGACGGCGAGGCCGGAGCGCTCGCGTACCTCCATCGGGAAGTGCAGGTCGAGGAAGACCGGCCGGCGGCAGGTGCCGGCGGTACGCCCGATCAGGTCGCCGCGCCGGTCGCCGACCGTGGACGCGGCCTGGGGCAGCGCGGCGGCGAGCAGGTTGACGGGCATCCGCCGGACGTAGCCGGTGTTGGCGATCGGCTCGCCGGGGATGAACTCGCGGGCCAGCCAGTCCTGGTTCTTCGGATGCTGCAGCGAGATCCGCAGCTCCCGGGAGTAGAGCTGGATGAGCCGCCGGGCCCGCTCCATGCACTCCTCCCGGGTACGGCCGCCGACCGCGATCCGGTGCCAGCCGTGTGCCCGGGCCGAGTCGACGGGCAGGCCGGTGGTCATCTCGTCACCGATCACCAGCGCGCGCTTGGCCAGTCGTTCCAGCTCCGGGGGCGCGTCGATGCCGTGCTCGGCGTAGTCGAGCTGCTGGGAGCGGATCATCCGGAGCCGGTGTTCGAGGTTCCGGAAGGAGTCGTTGGGGCCGAGGATGTCGACCCGGGTGGACAGCTCCATCGGCCACGGCAGCCGCTCGTGGAAGTGCAGCCAGGGCTCGTGCCGTTCGGGGATCTCCAGCGGCTCCATCCGGCCGACCGCGAGCACGGCGACGTGCCGTTCCTCGCCGGTCATCCGGTTGACCAGCTTCACCGTGGAGCCGTACGGGGTGCGGTAGCGCTCGACCTGCTCGGTGAGGGCCAGCAGATCGCCGCGTTCCCACCGGCCGTTGGTGATCGGGGACAGGACGCCGGGCGGCGCCATGCACAGCGCCACCGAGCGGTAGAGCAGCCACTCCAGCTCGGGCGCGGTGACCCGGCGCCCGCGCATGCCGAACGCGCCGAGGACCTCGTCGAACTGCTCGACGGTACGGCTCAGCCGGCGCCGCTCGCCGTCGGCGGTGCCCCGGCCGAATGTGCGGAGCAGTCGTTCGGTGAGTGAGTCGCCGAGTGACCGGCGGGCGAACGTGACACCGAGGTAGGTCTGGCCCTCGGCGTGGTTGACCGCCATCAGGTGCCGCTGGGCGGCGACCAGGTGGTCGGCCCATCCGGTGGTGCCCGGTACGTCGGGCAGCGGGGCGGCGGTGTGCGCGTCGATGGTGCGGGCCCACTCGTCGGCCGGGAAGGGCCGGGTGGTGCGACGCAGGTGCAGCCGGAACCCGGCGAGTCCGGCGTACTGCTCGGAGATCGCCGAGAGAAGCGCCTCGCGTTCGGCGTCCGGCCGGAACGCCCACCGCACCTCGGGCAGCCAGTACCAGGCGGTGACGGTGTTCGGGGTGAAGGTGAGGTGGCCGGCGATCTCGGTGATGGCCAGCTCGACCGACGGATCCCGGTCGCCGAACTTGATCTTCGGGGCGCGGACCCGGACCGGCTTGGTCGGCCGGTTCCGGCGGTCCGGCGTGCGCTGCCGGGGCGGCGCCACCTCGCGGTGCGCGGGACGGCCGACCTCCCGCGACGGCGCCGCGCCGGCCGCGAGCGGGTCGGCCGCAGCGAGATCCGGCTCCCGGTAGTCGGCGGGAGCAGGCGCGGGCGCGGGGGCGTGGATCTGCGGGGGCGGCGGGAGCGCCGGCTCGGGCTCGGCCGGGGGCCGGAGAGCGGGCAGCCGGTCACCGGCCTGCTGCGGCACCCGGCTACGCGACGGCGGCGGCGGGGCGATCGCGGCCGGCGGGTCGGGCAGGGACGGCTCGATCGGCAGCGGTGCGGCGTGTGTGGGCTCGGGCCGGGGGCGCCCGACCACGCGTACCCCAGGGGTCTGCTCGCGGGCCGGTGGTTCCGGTTCGGGCCGGGGCACCGGCGCGACCGGCACGGCGGGCTGGTGCGGGATCGGCAGGGGCTCGCGGCCGACGCCGCGGCGGGGCGGGGCCACCACCGGCTCGACCGGTGCGGGCGGCGTGGGCGCGGCCGGTCGCCGCCGGGGCTGCGCGCCGCCGAACAGGTCGAGGAAGGGGGAGTCGATGTCGCCGTCGGGGCGTACCGGCTCGCGCGGGGTGAGCGGTCGCGGCGGCTGGAAGACGCCGACGCGGCTGTGCCCGGGGCTGGTGACGAGCGCGCTGTCCAGGACGACCTCGTCCAGATCCTCGTCCGGCGGGTAGTCGAACGATCGCGCACCGTTACCGGTGGGCCCGGCCGGGCGCCCGGCCGGGGAACCCGGCGTGGAAGAGCGACTCATGCGACCGCCTCACCCGCGTCGTTCGTCTGCACGGTTGTCGTACGCCCGGTCATGCCAGTTCCTCCCGGATCCTGATCCGGCTCGCGACGAGCCGCGGATCCCGCTGCTCGGTGGCCGGTTCCCGGGTGCGTCGCCAGTCGGTCAGCGCGGTCCGGATGACCATGCGCGCGGGCCGGTCCGGGTCGACGTACCGGAAGATGAACGAGGTCGTCACGATCGCCAGCGAGATCTCCCAGGCGGGGAACAGCTCGACCTGGAGCGTGAACAACCAGTGGATGAACATGTAGAGGGGTACGAGCAGCATGAACAGGCCGTACTGGGCGTACGGCAGGTGGACGGGAAGGGTGTACCCGGGCGGCCCCAGGTAGACGAGGCGTGCCCGGTAGATGTCGTCGTCGGTGCGCAGCCGCATCGTCGCCCAACGCCCTACTCGAAGATCAGGTTGATCAGGTAGTCGCCGACGAAGAAGAGTGTGGCCGCTCCGGCGATGAAGGCCAGGCCGATGATGGCGATGGCCGAGCTGGTCAGCACCTTGGAGATCTCACCCCGGCTGGCCCGGCCGATGAAGATCACTCCGAGGACCGCGAGCAGGATCGGCGCGATCTTGCTGGCGAAGAAGGTGACGACGTTGTCGGTGTCGATGCCCTTCGGGGCCGGCTCGGCGAGTGGAGTCGACGCCAGGGTGTGGAGCGCGTGGTCCACGGCACTGGACGCCGTTGCCATGAGCTCGATGGCGATCACTGGAAACCTCCCCAAGGTCGCGGCCGGCAGCGCCGCGTTGGTGCAAGTAGGCAAGCCTGGCGGGATGGTGCTCGTCAGAGACAGCGCCGTCAACGCTGAGTCCGTCACCCACCACGCAGAGTGGTGAGTTTTGGGGGGATTCTTCCCGCTTCGGCCCTCCCTCCAGGCTTCGCCATCTCGATGCTGGGCAATTCCAAAGCGTACGGCCCGGCCACCTTTGCGACAAGCCGTGAAGAGTCGACCTCGGACGGCCCGGATGACCGATCGTACACCTGTTCCAATGCGCACGTCAGGGGTGCCGCGTCGGGCGCTCGCCCGGTGGCCGGAAGCCCTGCCGGCGAACGGTACTGTCGGGTCCGTGACCGATCTGGTACGGGCGGAGACCCCGGTGGTGATGGGCGTCCTCAACGTCACGCCCGACTCCTTCTCCGACGGCGGCAGATACGCCGATCTGGACACGGCCGTCGCACACGGGGTGCGACTACGCTCCGACGGCGCCGACCTGATCGACGTGGGCGGCGAGTCCACCCGGCCCGGCGCCGACCGGGTCGACGCGGAGACGGAGACCGCCCGGGTGCTGCCGGTGGTCCGCGAGCTGAGCGCCGCCGGCATCCGGGTCAGTATCGACACCAGCCGCGCCCGGGTCGCCGAGGCGGTCCTCGCCGCCGGCGCGTACGTGGTCAACGACGTCTCCGGCGGCCTCGCCGACCCGGACATGGCCCGGGTGGTCCGCGACGCCGGCTGCCCCTGGGTGCTCATGCACTGGCGGGGGCACTCCCGCGGGATGCGCGAGCTGGCCACGTACACCGACGTGGTGGCCGAGGTCCGGGACGAGCTGAGCCGGCGCGTCGACGCCGCGCTCGCCGCCGGGGTGGCCGCCGACCGGATCATCGTCGACCCGGGCCTGGGCTTCGCGAAGACCGCCGCCCACAACTGGGCGCTGAGCGCCCGCCTGCCCGAGCTGGTCGACCTGGGCTTTCCGGTGCTGTTCGGGGCCAGCCGCAAGTCCTACCTCGGCCGGCTGCTCGCCGACCCGGCCGGCGAGCCCCGGCCCACCGCCGGCCGGGAGGCCGCGACCGTCGCGACGAGCGTGCTCGCCGTCGCGGCCGGCGCCTGGGGGGTACGCGTGCACGACGTCCGCGCCACCGCCGACGCGCTCGCCGTCTGGCGTGCCACCGGCAGCCCCCGGCTCGCCACCGCGACCGGCACCCGGCCTGCGAGCGCGTCGCCGACGGAGGCGGCCACCGGCGGGCGGCAGGCGGAGGCGGCCACCGGCGGCACCCGGCCGGCGGAAGCGGCCACCGGCCTGAGCGGAGGCGACCGATGACCGACCGGATCGAGCTGACTGGCCTGCGCGCGCACGGCCGCCACGGCGTCTACGACTTCGAGCGCGCACAGGGGCAGGAGTTCGTGGTCGACGCGGTGCTCGAACTGGACCTGGGCCCGGCCGCGCGCTCGGACGAGGTGAGCGACACCGTGCACTACGGCGAACTGGCCGAACGCCTGGTCGCCGTGATCACCGGCGAGCCGGTGAACCTGATCGAGACGCTCGCCGACCGGCTGCTCGCGGTCTGCCTGGCCGAGCCGCTGGTGGCCGCCGCGACGGTGACCGTGCACAAGCCGGAGGCCCCGATCCCGCACGCGTTCCGGGACGTGGCCGTCACGATGCGGCGTACCCGATGACCCGGGCCGTGCTGTCGATCGGCAGCAACCTCGGCGACCGCCTCGGCCACCTGCGCGGCGCGGTGGCCGCGCTCGGCGACAGCGTGCTGCTGGTCTCCGGCGTCTACGAGACTCCACCGTGGGGGGACGCCGACCAGCCCGCGTACCTGAACGCGGTGGTGATGGCCGCGGACCCGGCGGCGACGCCCGAGGACTGGCTGGCCCGCGCCCGGGCCGCGGAGGCGGCGGCCGGGCGCGCCCGCGACCCGCAACGGCGGTACGGGCCCCGCACGCTGGACGTGGACGTGATCGCGGTCTGGGACGACGCCGGTGAGCCGGTGCTCCGCGACGATCCCGAGCTGACAGTGCCGCACCCCCGGGCCCGCCTGCGCGCCTTCGTGCTGCGCCCGTGGATCGACATCGAGCCGCACGGCCGGCTGCCCGGGCACGGCTGGCTGACCGACCTGCTCAACGCCGAGCCGCTGGCCGGGGACGCCCTGGAACTGAGCCCGCGACCCGATCTGACGCTAGAGTCGGACACATGACCCGGTGGAGCGTGGCCCGGCAGTGGCGAGCTGAGGAGGTGCGGTGAGCACCGACCGCTCCCCGCAGGGGCCCGACCGCTTCCGGATGGGTCCGACCCGGACCTCCACGCTGGTGGTGGCCGGTCTGGCCGCCGCCGCGGTGGCCTGGCTGCTGATCAGCAGCTTCTACGGAGACCTCGGGTCTGACCTGCCCTGGCTGCCGGTGATCACGCTGGCCGGGCTGGCCGTGCTGGAGGGCTACGCGGCGGTGAACACCCGGGGCCGGATCGAGCGGCGACCCGGCCGGGAGCCGGTGAACCCACTGCTGGTCGCCCGGTTCGTGGTGCTGGCAAAGGCGTCCGCGCTGGCCGGGGCCATCTTCGCCGGCTTCTACGCCGGCCTGACCGGCTGGCTCTTCGTGGAACAGACCAACGCGGCCACGAACGATCGCCCCGCCGCGCTCGGCGGCCTGATCGCCGCGCTGGCGCTGGTCGCGGCCGCGCTCTGGCTGGAACGCTCCTGCCGGGTGCCGGAGCAGGAGGACGACGAGGACCGCGAGCCGGGCGACCGGGAGACGCCCCGCGGGCGTCTCTGAGGGTTCCCCCCACCCCGCCCCGGAGGTACCGTCCCTGGCGACCGGAGAGCGACGGCCGCCACCGGTCCGCCCGCCCGTGGGCCGGACGCGGCCACCTGGGGAGGCGCGAGCCAATGGCGTACGACGATGCGGGCCGGACAGCGCCGCCGGAGACGTCGTCCGGGGTGCCCGCTGCCGTACTGGAGAACGTCTTCGACGACCCGGCGCACGGCGAACCCGGCCGGGACCGGATCGCGGTGCACGTGCTCTGGGAGTTCGTGCTGCTCGCCGGACTGGTGGCGATGGCCTGGCTGCTCTGGCGGGAGGACGCGGACGCGCTGCGCGGCGGCGCGCTGAAGACGCTGCTCGTCGACGTCGCAGCGCTCGGTCTGCTCACGCTCGCCGCCGGCCTGAGCCTGCGGGCCGGCGCGGTGAACCTGGCGGTCGGCCCGGTCGCGCTGGCCGCCGCGCTGCACTTCGCCGAGCAGGGCGACCGGGGCATGCGGGAGGCGCTGCTGCCGGCGCTTGCGGTGGCGGCGGCGGCCGGGCTGGCGCTAGCCCTGGCCGTGGTGGTGCTGCATGTGCCCGGGTGGGCGGCGAGCCTGGCCGGGGCGGCCGGCGTGATCGTCTACCTGGAACGGCGCACCGGCCCGGTGGCGGTGCAGGGTGACTACGACCCTCGTCGCAGCGCGCTCTACTTCTTCGTCGGCTTCGCCGCGGTGGCCGTCCTCGGTGGCCTGTTCGCCGCGATGAAACCCGTACGCCGGCTGATCGGCCGGTTCCGCCCGGTCGCCGACCCGGCCCGGCGGCGCGGCGTGGCGGCCGCCACGGTGACCGCGCTGGCGCTCGTCGGGTCCACCGTGCTGGCGATGCTGGGCGGCGTGCTGATCGCGGCGAACGGGGACGGCCAGGTCGCGCCCGGCACCGGACTGGACTGGACCGTGCTGGCGGTGGGCACGGTGATGCTCGCCGGCACCAGCGCGTACGGGCGGCGCGGCGGCATCTTCGGCACCCTGTTCGCGGTCTGCCTGGTGGTGGTGTTCCTCGCCTGGACCGTCCCGCACGGCTGGACGGTCAGCCGGTGGGCGCTCGGCGGTGCCGTGCTCGGCGTGGGCCTGCTCGTCACCCGGCTGGTCGAGACGTTCGGCCGGCCGCGCCCGGCGGCGACGGTCGGGACCGGCCCGGTCCGCCCGGCCCGGGACGGCGCGTTGAGCGGCGGTTGGACGATGACCCCGGCGCCCGAGCCGGCCGACGCCTGGCCGTCGGTGCTGCCGGTACGCCAGCACGACACCCCGGTGGAGGCGTGGGAGGCACCGCGCTGGGACAACGAGCCCCGGCGCTGGGACGCCGACGACCGCTGACCGGCGGCCGCCGTGCGTCCGGCGCGCCCGGACTGATCTCTCCGGTTAGGCTCGGCGGCATGACCGATACTCCCGCCCCCGGCGGCCGTACCTTCGACGAGCTCGACAAGCTCTCCACCGAGGAACTGCGTGAGCAGGCGTTCCACCTGGCGCGCGAGCGCCGCGACGTGGGGTTCTTCTGGTCGGTCCTGCGGCACCTGCCGAACGCGGACGAGGCCGCCGCGCTGGACGGCGCGCCGAACTCGGTCGGCCCGACCATCGACGAGGCGAACGCGCTCTGGCGTGAGCTGACCGGGCACGGCTACGAGGAGTCCGCGCCGCTGCTGCGCGCCGCCTTCATCGACTACCTGATGAAGCACTGAGGTCGATGACGGCCCGCCGGCCGACGACGGCCGACCGGTTACGCAGGTTTGCCCGGCGGGACCGGACGGGAACTGACCGCCGCATGGCTCTGAGCAACCGCCCCCGCACCGTCTCCCGGTACGGCTCGGCCGCCGGCACCGGCACGCTCGCCGCGTTCCTGCTCGTCGCCGTCGGCGGCAGCCCGATGTACGTGGACTGGGCGCAGCGCGGCACCGACCCGACCGGGGCCGGTGGCTGGTTCCTGCGGCTGCTCGCCTGGCCGTCCTGGCGGTGGCACGCCGACGAGGGCGTGTTCGCCACCAACCTGCGGGCGATCCTGCTGATCGTGCTGGCCGCGGCGCTGCTGTACCTGCTGCCCGGCCCGCAGACCGACCGGGTCACGTCCTCGGGCAGCCAGTTCCTCTCCGGCTGGGGCGCGTACGCGCTCGCGGGCGGGCTCAGTGCCCTGCTCGCCACGCTCCTCGGCCCGCACGGCTCGCTGTTCGCCGCGTTCCAGGCGGCTAGCACCGGCGTCACGTACGGCTTCTTCGCGGGCTGGATCGTCGGACTGGCCAGCCTCGGCGGCCGGGCCTGAGCTCAGTCCACGGCGCCCAGCGTCAGCACCCGGCTCCGGGCGAGCAGCCCCACCGCCCGCCCCTCCTCGGTGACCACGGCGTGTTCCGCGCCGGCGGTGAGCAGCGCACCGAGCGCGTCGTACGCCGAGTCGCCGAGCGCCACGTTGGGCAGGCCGGTGCCGCCGTCGGCCGGGAGCGGGTCGAGCACCGCGCGGGTCACCGGGGTGACGGCGAGCCGCCGGATGCCCCGGTCGGCGCCGACGAACTCGCGGACGAAGTCCGAGGCGGGCGCACCGAGCAGGGCGGCGGGTGTGTCGTACTGCTCCAGCCGGCCGCCCTCGGACAGCACCGCGATCCGGTCGCCCAGCCGGACCGCCTCGTCGAGGTCGTGGGTGACCAGCACGATCGTCTTGCGTACCTCGGCCTGCAGGCGCAGGAACTCCTCCTGGAGGCGGGTCCGGACGATCGGGTCCACGGCCGAGAACGGCTCGTCCATCAGCAGCACCACCGGATCGGCGGCGAGCGCGCGGGCCACGCCGACCCGTTGCCGCTGCCCGCCGGAGAGCTCGTGCGGGTACCGCCGGCCGAACTGCGCCGGGTCGAGACCGACGAGTTCCAGCAGCTCGCCGACCCGGTCCCGGGTCCGCTGCTTCGGCCAGCCCAGCAGCCCCGGCACGGTCGCCACGTTCGCGGCGACGGTCTGGTGCGGGAAGAGACCGACGTTCTGGATGACGTAGCCGATGCGGCGGCGCAACGCCACCGGATCGACCCGGGTGACGTCGTCGTCGCCGAGCAGGATCCGCCCGTCGGTGGGCTCGATCAGCCGGTTGATCATCCGCAGCACCGTCGACTTCCCGCAGCCGGACGGGCCGATCAGCACCACCAGTTCACCGGCGGCGACCTCCAGGCTCAGCTCGCGTACCGCCTCGGTGCCGTCCGGGTAGCGCTTGCGGATGCGCTCCAGCGTGATCGACGCCGCGCCGCCTCCGGCGGTGCCTCCCGGGGTACCGTCCACGTGTGTCCCTCCACCTGAGCTACCGGGCCGACCCGGGTAATCCGTGGTTCTCCTGGCAGTACGTGCGGGACAACTCTGACACGATCCTCGCCGCGCTGCGGGAGCACACCTGGCTGACCGCCCGGGCCGTGGTGATCGCCGCGCTGGTGGCGCTGCCGCTCGCGGTGCTCGCGTACTGGTTCCGGTCGCTGTCGGCTCCCATCCTGGCGGTGACCGGGGTGCTGTACACCGTCCCGTCGCTGGCGTTGTTCGCGTTCCTCGCGCCGTACCTGGGCATCGGCGCGATCACCGTGCTCACCGTGGTCGCGCTGTACGCGTTGCTGGTCATCGTGCGAAACGCGCTGGCCGGGCTGACCCAGGTGCCGCCGGAGGTGCGCGAGGCCGCCGAGGGCATGGGGTACGGCAGGTGGGGCCGGCTGTTGCGGATCGAGCTGCCGTTGGCGCTGCCCGGCATCCTCACCGGCGTACGGCTCGCGACCGTGTCCACTGTCGCGCTCGTCACCGTCGGGGTGGTGGTCGGCCGGGGCGGCCTCGGCCAGCTCATCTTCGCGGGCTTCCAGAACAACTTCTACAAGGCGCAGATCATGACCGGCACGGTGCTGTGCGTGCTGCTGGCGCTGGTGCTCGACCTGGTGCTCGCAGGCGTGGGACGCCTGCTCACTCCCTGGCTGCGCGGGAGGTCCGCCCGGTGAATCCCGTCGAGCAGGCAGTGGTCTGGCTGAACGACCCGCTGAACTGGACCAACCCCGGCGGCGTGCTGGACCGCCTCGGCGAGCACCTCAGCATGTCCGCCTTGGCGGTGCTGCTCGGGTGCCTGGTGGCCTGGCCGATCGGGCTCTGGCTCGGGCACAGCGGCCGGGGCGGCGGGCTGGTCCTGCTGGTCTCCAACGTCACGCTGGCGATCCCGACGCTGGCCCTGCTGACCATCCTGCCGTTGACGTTCCTCGGTTTCGGCCGGCCGGCCGTGGTGGTGGCGCTCGCGGTCTTCGCGGTCCCGCCGCTGCTGGCGAACGCGTACACCGGGGTGCGGCAGGCCGATCCGGAGGCCCGGGACGCGGCCCGGGGGATGGGCCTGTCCGGCGGGCAGGTGCTGCGCCGGGTGGAGCTGCCGCTCGCGGTGCCCTATCTGGCGGCCGGCTTCCGTACCGCTGCGGTGCAGGTGGTGGCCACCGCCGCGCTCGCCTCGTTCGTCAACGGCGGCGGGCTGGGCCAGATCATCCGGGCCGGGTTCGGGCTCGACATCGCCGCCGGGGGCGGTCAGATCATCGCCGGCGGGGTGCTGGTGGCCGGGTTGGCGCTGCTCGTCGAGGGATTGCTCGCGGTGGTGGAGCGGGTGGTGACGCCGCGCCCGCTGCGCCGGGTACGCCGGCGGGCGAACCGCCGCGCGACGGCGGCGACGACCGGCGGCTGAGCCGTCGGTGACGATCGGGTGACGAAAACCGCTCCGAGTTTGTCGGTCGGGTCCGGAAGATATTGGCTGGAGTCGCGGGTGGCCGTCCGGATCGCCCGTCGGACACGCGGCCGGCCCGAGGGGGTCGCGCCGGGACACGGAAGGCGGGCACTGATGCGCGCGCGTACGACACTGGCCGCGGGGGCGCTCGGCGCACTCACCGCGGCTGTTCTCCTCACCGGCTGCGGCGACGCCGGCTCGTCCGGCACCGACGCGCCCGAGCAGGGTGCCTCGGGGGCGGGCTGCGCCCCGGTGGCGGGCGACCAGCTCGTCGTCCTCACCGACGACAAGAAGCTCCAGAACACCGACAACGTCATCCCCGCGATCAACGCGAAGGCGGCCACGCCGCAGCTCGTCGCCGCGCTGGACAAGGTCTCCGCGAAGCTCGACACCCCCAAGCTGATCCAGCTCAACCGGGCGGTCGACGTCGACCGCAAGACGCCCCAGGTCGCGGCGCAGGAGTTCGCCTCCGCCAACGGCGTGACCGACGGGATCGAGAAGGGCCCGGGCGGTCAGATCACCGTGGGCGCCGGCAACTTCAGCGAGAGCCAGACCATCGCCGAGCTCTACAAGATCGCGCTCACCGCCGCCGGCTACCAGGTCAAGGTGCAGACCATCGGCAACCGGGAGCTCTACGAGCCGGCCCTGGAGAAGGGGCAGATCCAGGTCGTCCCGGAGTACGCCGCCACCATGGCGGAGTTCCTCAACACCAAGGCCAACGGCAAGGACGCCCAGCCCGTCTCCTCGCCGGAGCTGGACAAGACGGTCGCGGCGCTGAAGACCGAGGGTGACAAGGCCGGCCTGGTCTTCGGCCAGCCCTCCCAGGCGCAGGACCAGAACGCGTTCGCGGTGACCAAGGCGTTCGCCGACAAGTACGGCGTGTCCACGCTCTCTGAGCTGGCCGCCAAGTGTTCCGGCCAGGCCACCGTGCTGGCGGGGCCGCCCGAGTGCCCGCAGCGGCCGAAGTGCCAGGCCGGTCTGGTCGAGGTCTACGACTTCAAGGCCGGCTCGTTCAGCTCGCTGGACGCGGGCGGCCCGCAGACCAAGAACGCGCTGAAGACCGGTTCGGCGAGCGTCGGCCTGGTCTTCTCCTCCGACGCCGCGCTGGCCACGAGCTGACGCACCACCGCCGGCCGGCGCCACGCGTGCCGGCCGGCGGCACGGCTGCCCTGTTCGACGGGCCGCTCATCGAATGGTGCCGACCCGTTCCCCTCTGGTGGAACTCTCGGTACTCTGCTCAGCCATGCCCGCCTCGGTCGCGCCCGCCGACAAGAGCACGCCCACCCTGCTCACCGTCCTGTTCTGGGTCGGTGTGGGGCTGGCGCCCCTGGCTGCGCTCATCCTGCTGATCGCCGACGGCAACGGCTCGATCCGGTTCGGCGCCGTCCTGGCGATCCTCGCGGTCGTGCTCATCGGTCTGTCCATCGCGCTGCGACCGGAGAGCGGCTCCGGCGGCGCGGCCGCCGAGGAACTGCGCGAGGAGTTGGCGCAGCTCCGGCGGGAGCTGCGGGCCGAGATCGTGGCCGCCGCCCAGCGCGGCAACCAGGCGCTCGACCAGGCACGACGGGCCGAGGAGGTGGCCGGCGCGGTACGGCACCGGCTCGACGCAGCCGCCGCCGGACTGGCCTCCGGGCCCGTGTCCGCCTCCGCCCCCGCGTCTCCCTCCGTGGCCGCGTCGGCGCGCCCGAGCGGTGCGGCCCGGGTGCCGGTCACCGGCACGCCCGATGTCGACCGGGCGTACCCGGCCGGCCGGGACGACGACGAACCGGCCCGGCGGGCGTACTCCGGCGGCCGCTACGGAACCGACTACGACGCGGACCGGCCTCGGACCGGCCACCACGACGCCGACCCGCCCCGGACGGGCCGCTACGAGACCGAGCCGTCCCCGGCGGGCCGCTATGAGACCGAACAGCCCCGGGCGGGCGGCTATGACGCCGAGCCGTCCCCGGCGGGCCGCTATGACGCCGAGCCGTCCCGGGCGGGCCGCTATGAGACCGAACAGCCCTGGGCCGGCCGCTACGACTCCGAACCGGCACGGGCCGGTCGGCACGACGCCGAGCCGGCGCGGGCCTCAGTGCGTCCCGACCAGCCGGCGAGCGGGGTGTACGGCGCGGCGCGGGTCTCCGAGCCGGTCGCCCGGCCGGAGACCCGCCCTGTCGGCGTGGTCCACCACACCGAGACGGTGCACGTCACCACCCGACACACGATCGTCGGCGGTGGTGAGCCGGCCGGAAGCCGGTACGGCGGGTTCCCCGGCGGCTGGTCGGACGAGGACAGGCCCCGGGGCGCGGACGCGGCCGACCACTGGCGCGCGGAACACCGCGACCCGGACGGCCGGTCAGGCCGCCGCGCCGGGTCGGACGACGGTGGTCGGGGTGCCGGATCCGGCGACGACGGGCACCCGTGGGCTGACCCCGGGCGTCCTGGTGCCGAACATCCGTGGGCGGGTGTCGGCCGGGCCGCCGCCGGTGAACAGGGCTGGTCCGGGCGTACCGCTGGTGAACAGGGCTGGTCGGGGCGTACCTCCGGGGGCGGCTGGTCGGGCGGCCAGGGCCGGACGGCGGCGGAGGAGCAGCGGCCCTGGTCCGGCGGCGAGGACGACCGGGCCGGCCGGGCGGCGGGCACCTGGCCGGCGGCAGCGGCGGACGCCCCGGCCGGGCGGGCGAGTGCCGACGGCGACCAGTGGTCCGAGATGCGTGCCGGTAACCGGTGGGCCGCGGTCCGCGACGACGGTGCGGGCCGGGAGATCCGGCTCGGGGAGCGGCGCGCCGCCGTGCACGCCGACGGTGGTGGCACGGAGTACCGCGTCGAGGACCGGTGGGCCTCGGTACGCGGCGGCGGACCGGACGCGAGCGGGCCGGACGGACCGGACGCCCGCTGGTCCGGGGAGAGCCACCCGGCGCTGCCGGCCGGTGGGGTGCCGGTGCCGGACGAGTGGCGGCCGCCGACGCAGCGCAGCGGCCAGCCGGAGTGGCGCCAGCCGCCTCCCGAATGGCGCCGGCCCGAGCCGGAGCAGCGTCAGCCCGAGCCGGAGCAGTGGCGTCGGCCCGAGCCGGAACGGCGGCCGGCGGAGCCGGAGTGGCGCAGCCCGGAGCACGGTGGGCACGGCCGGCCGCACCGGGACGACGCCGACCGCTGGCGCTGACCGCCCACGATCACTTGTCGATGTCGCCCACCACGAAGAACATCGAGCCGAGGATGGCGATCAGGTCCGGCACCAGACAGCCGGGCAGCAGCGACGACAGCGCCTGCACGTTCGCGTACGAGGCGGTGCGCAACTTGAGCCGCCACGGGGTCTTCTCGCCCCGGGACACCAGGTAGTAGCCGTTGATGCCGAGCGGGTTCTCGGTCCAGGCGTACGTGTGCCCCTCGGGCGCCTTCAGCACCTTGGGCAGGCGGGTGTTCACCGGCCCGCTGATCCGGTCCACCCGGTCCAGGCACTGCTCGGCGAGGTCGAGCGAGGCGTACACCTGGTCGAGCAGCACCTCGAAGCGGGCGTGACAGTCACCGGCGGTCTTCGTCACCACGGGCACGTCGAGCTGGTCGTAGGCCAGGTACGGCTCGTCGCGGCGCAGGTCGAGGTCGAGCCCGGAGGCGCGGGCGACCGGCCCGGAGGCGCCGAACGCGGCGGCGTCGGCGGCGGACAGCACACCGACCCCGACGGTACGGGCCAGGAAGATCTCGTTGCGCCGGATCAGGTTGTCGAGGTCGGGCATCCGGCGGCGTACCTCGGCGATGGCGGTGCGGGCGCGCCCGGTCCAGCCGGACGGCACCTCCTCCTTCAGGCCGCCGACCCGGTTGAACATGTAGTGGATCCGGCCGCCGGAGACCTCCTCCATCACCGCCTGGATGGTCTCCCGTTCCCGGAACGCGTAGAACATCGGCGTGATCGCGCCGATCTCCAGCGGGTACGAGCCGAGGAACATCAGGTGGTTGAGCACCCGGTTCAGCTCGGCCAGCGCCATCCGCAGCCAGGTGGCGCGTTCCGGCACCTCCATGCCCATCAGCCGCTCGACGGCGAGCACCACGCCCAGCTCGTTGGAGAACGCCGACAGCCAGTCGTGGCGGTTCGCCAGCACGATGATCTGCCGGTAGTCGCGTACCTCGAAGAGCTTCTCCGCCCCCCGGTGCATGTAGCCGACGATCGGCTCGGCGGCGACCACCCGTTCCCCGTCGAGCACCAGGCGCAACCGCAGCACGCCGTGCGTCGAGGGGTGCTGCGGCCCGATGTTGAGCACCATGTCGGTGCCGAGCTGTTCACCGCCGGCGCCGGTACCGACTGTGAGCTCGCGGAGGTCGGCGGCGTCCGTGGTCATGCCCGTCATCGTGCCACGACCGCGTCGAGCGCGACGCCGACCGGCTGCCGCAGCCACAGGTGCCCGCCGAGCCCGGCCGGGTCGGTCAGCTCGGCCGCCGCCGACGCCGTGGCCAGCGCCCGCAGGTAGCCGGCCGGGTCGCGGGAGGCCAGGCTCAGCGGCGGTCGCCCGCCGTCGGCCCCGAGCGCCCGCAGCGCCTCCCGCTGAGAGACCAGGGAGTACGCGCACCGCGCGACCCGCTCACCGGCGGAGGCGACCGAGTCCATGGCGACGTGCGCCGTCACGTCGCAGGACCCGTCCGGCACCGGTGGCACCTGCCGCCCACCCCGGTACCCGGTGAGCGTCCCGTCGACGGGCCGGGACTCCCGCAGATGCCCGTAGTCCACCGCGAGCGCCAGCCCTCGCGCCACCCGCCCCACAGCCTCCGCCCAGGCCAAGTCCCGCGACCACCCGATCTCCGCCCGCCCACCAACCCCGCCCTTACCCTCGCCGACGGCGTTGATAAAGGAGTTTGTGTCCTGATCCGAGCCCTCCGCCGCCACAAACTCCTTGATCACCTTGGTAGGAGCGGGGGTGGGGTTGGGGGGCCACCAGTGGGTCAGCCAGGTGGTGTCGGTGGGGGACGGGGGCGGTCCGACTGTCTCCTGGCCGGTTGCCGGGTCCACCAGGAGGAGGCGCCAGCCCGCGGGGGTGTGGACCGCCACGTCCACGGGGACGTTGTCCAGCCATTCGGTGGCCAGGAGCAGACCGGTGATGCCGTCGGGGATGTCGGCCCGCCAGTCGATCTCCGGCGGCAGGTCCGGTGGGCGGGCCGACCGTTCCACGGCTACCAGGTGGATCCGGGCGGCCAGCTCGGGTGCTGCCTGTGCCAGCAGCGCCCGGAGCAGTTCGCCCCGGCCGGCGCCCACGTCCACCACGTCCAGCCGGGCCGGGTGCCCCAGCGCCGCGTCCACCATCTCGAGTTGCCGCGCCAGGCAGGCGGCGAAGACGGGCGAGGCGTGCACGCTCGTGCGGAAGTGCGCGGCGGGCCCGGCGCCGGAGACGAAGAAGCCGTCCGGCCCGTACAGCGCCCGCTCCATCGCGTCGTGCCAGCGCAGCGGGGAGGTCACCGTGCCGACCCTACGGGACGTACCCGAAAGGGCGGTTTGCCCGCCACCGGAGCGGCCGCTTCGGGCGGTCGGTGAAGGTTTTCACACCTTCTTGTTTCGGGTCTGTCACCCGGGCGCATACTTGCCATCGACCGGTACCCCCTTCGAGGACTGGATCGCTGCCATGAGCGCACCGCTGCGCCCCCGGGCCACCGCTGCCCCGCTCGTCTTCCCGCGTACCCTCGCCGTCGGCGTCCTCGGCGCCGGCCGGGTCGGCGCCGTGCTGGGCGCGGCCCTCGCCGCCGCCGGTCACCGGGTGGTCGCCGCGTCCGGCGCCTCGGGCGCGACGGGGGCCCGGCTGGCGCTGCTGCTGCCGCAGACCCCGCACCGCACCGCGTCCGAGGTGGCGCGTGCCGCCACCGACCTGCTGATCGTCGCGGTCCCGGACGACGCGCTCGCGGGCGTGGTCGCGGACCTGGCCGCGAGCGGCGCGCTGCGTCCCGGCCAGGTGGTGGCGCACACCTCCGGCGCGCACGGGCTCGCCGCGCTGGCCCCGGCCGTCGAGGCGGGCGCCCGGCCGCTCGCGCTGCACCCCGCGATGACCTTCACCGGTACGCCGGACGACCTGTCCCGCCTGCCCGGCATCTCCTACGGGGTGACCGCCCCGGCCGAGCTGCGCCCGTTCGCGGCCCGGCTGGTGGCCGACCTGGGCGGCGTACCGGAGTGGGTCGGTGAGAACGACCGGCCGCTCTACCACGCGGCGCTGGCACACGGCGCGAACCACCTGGTGACGCTCGTCAACGAGGCGGCCGACCGGCTGCGCGACGCCGGGGTGGAACGGCCGGAGAAGGTGCTCGCCCCGCTGCTGCGGGCCGCGCTGGAGAACGTGCTGCGGCTGGGCGACGACGCGCTGACCGGCCCGGTGTCGCGGGGCGACGCGGGCACCGTACGCCGGCATCTGGACCGGCTGGCGCGGACCGCGCCGGAATCCGTACCCGCGTATCTGGCGTTGGCACGACGGACGGCGGACCGCGCCGTCGCGGTCGGCCGCCTTCGCCCGGCGGACGCGGCCGCGCTGCGGAACGTGCTCGACCGAATCGAGGTGGCGGCCTGATGGCCGAGGTGCTGCACACGCGCAAGGAACTGGCGGCGGCCCGTGAGGCGATGGCCGGCCCGGTCGGCGTGGTGATGACCATGGGCGCGCTGCACGCCGGGCACGAGGCGCTGCTGCGGGCCGCCCGCGAGCGCGCCGGCCACGTCATCGTCACGATCTTCGTGAACCCGCTGCAGTTCGGCCCGAACGAGGACTTCGACCGCTACCCGCGCACGCTCGACTCCGACCTGGAGATCTGCCGCCGCGCCGGGGTGGACGTGGTGTTCGCGCCCTCGGCGACCGAGATGTACCCGGAGGGCCGGCCCACCGTGCGGCTCGACCCGGGTCCGCTCGGCGAGGACCTGGAGGGCCTGAGCCGTCCCGGCTTCTTCCACGGCGTGCTCACCGTGGTCATGAAGCTGCTCCAGCTCACCCGCCCCGACCTGGCCTTCTTCGGCGAGAAGGACTACCAGCAGCTCACCCTGGTCCGCCGGATGGTCCGCGACCTCGACGTGCCGACCGAGATCGTCGGCGTGCCGACCGTCCGGGAGCCGGACGGGCTGGCCATGTCCAGCCGCAACCGGTACCTGTCGGCGCCCGAGCGGCAGACCGCGCTGAGCCTGTCCGCCGCGTTGCGGGCCGGCGCGGCGGCGGCCGAGCGGGGCGAGGACGCGGGTGCGGTGCTCGCCGCCGCGCACCGGGCCTTCGACGCGCCGGACGCCCGCCTGGACTACCTGGTGCTCACCGACACCGAGCTGGAACCCGGCCCGGTCACCGGTCCGGCCCGGCTGCTGATCGCGGCCTGGGTCGGCGCCACCCGCCTGATCGACAACACGGCCATCCACCTCGCGCCGCGTACCTGAACCCCACCACGAATGCGGAAAGGCACCCCGATGTTCCGGACCATGCTCAAGTCGAAGATCCACCGCGCCACCGTGACCCAGGCCGACCTGCACTACGTCGGCTCGGTGACGGTGGACGAGGATCTGCTCGACGCGGCGGACCTGCTCCCCGGTGAGCAGGTCGCGATCGTGGACATCACCAACGGCGCCCGGCTGGAGACGTACGTGATCCCGGGCCGGCGGGGCAGCGGCGTGATCGGCATCAACGGCGCCGCCGCGCACCTGGTGCACCCCGGTGACCTGGTCATCCTGATCTCGTACGGGCAGATGGACGACGCCGAGGCCCGCACGTACCGCCCGAACGTGGTGCACGTGGACGCCGACAACAAGATCGTCGACCTCTCGACGGACCCGACCACGACCGCCCCCGGCACCGCAGGCGCCCCCATCCCCAATCCCCTAGCCGCCGCCCGCTGACGCCTCTCCCCGCCTCGGGCCGTTGATCTTGCAGTTGCGGCCCTTCTGTCGCCCTTTTTGGGTGCTTTGCCGGGGCGGTTAGTGCAAGATCGACGGGCAGACGGGTGGGGAACGCGGTCTGTCACCGGAAGGTCATTTTCGGCTACCCTGGGCGGACCGTCGGGGATCGACGGTCGTCGGCTGGGGGAGGCCGCGATGCGCCGTGCGATGAGCTTCCTGGTCGCCGCGATGGTCGCGAGCGCCGCCCTGACCGGCTGCGCCGGCGCCGGCGGGCTGGACGGCGACCTCACCGACGACTGGGCCGCGATGGCCGCACCCGGGCCGTTCACCCCGGCCGCGGGGGTCTGCCAGGTCGCCGACTTCACAGCGAGCGTCGGCCTGGCCGCGTACGCGCCGGTCGGCTGCGAGCTGCCGCACCGGGTGGAGACCGTGCACGTCGGGGCGTTCACCGCCGACCGGCCCACCCCTCCGCCGCTCACCTCACCCGAGCTGCGTACCGCGTTCGCCGACTGCGACAAGCGGGCCGCCGGGTACGTGGGTGACGACTGGCGTGCCGGGCGGCTCCGGCTGGCAGTGGCGGTGCCGACAGGTGCCGGGTGGACGGCCGGCTCCCGCTGGTACCGGTGCGACCTGACCGAGCTGACAACGGTCGAGGCTGCGGCCACCGTGGTCACCCGTACGGGCAGCCTGCGCGACGCGCTCAAGCCGCCGTCCCCGCTCCGGCTCGGCTGCCAGCGCACCGGCCGGGACGCGGGCCGCGTGCAGCGGCTCACCCCGGTCGACTGCACGGTGGCGCACGACGCCGAGTTCGTCGGCGTGTGGGCCGCGCCGGACCGCCCGTACCCGAAGAAGCCGGAGGACTGGGTTCCGCTCTACGACGGCTGCTTCGGCGTGATCGCCCGCTACGCCGGTGTACCCGCCGACGCGTTCCTGCGCTACCGCAGCGACGTGGTGGTCCGGCCGCCCGCTGCCGGTCGCTGGGCGGTCGGCGACCGGGGCGTGCGCTGCTACCTGTGGCTCAGCGACCGTACGGTGACCACCTCCCTGAAGGGCGCCGGACCGGCCGCCCTCCCGCGCCGGAAGAGGTAGCCGGGCGCACTCGTCACGCCCCCCGCGCCCGGGCCGAGTTCGCTTCGGGTTGACTGTGCTCATGGACCTACCGACCGTCGACCTGCCGGCGCTGCCCCGGCTGCTCGCCGCGCCCGCCCCCGGCTGGGTGGAGACGACAGACGTGATCGTGGTCGGCTCCGGCGTGGCCGGGTTGACCGCCGCGCTGCACCTGCGCGAGGCCGGCCTGCACGTCACGGTGGTCACCAAGGTCGACATGGACGAGGGCTCCACCCGCTGGGCGCAGGGCGGGATCGCCGCCGTGCTGGATCCGGCGGACACCCCGGATGCGCACGCGTACGACACGGAGGTGGCCGGGGTCGGCCTCTGCGACCCGGCGGCGGTCCGCGCGCTCGTGGCCGAGGGGCCGACCCGGCTGCGTGAGCTGATGCGGATCGGGGCGGAGTTCGACCGCAACCCGGACGGGTCACTGATGCTGACCCGGGAGGGCGGCCACCGGGCCGACCGGATCGTGCACGCCGGCGGCGACGCCACCGGCGCGGAGGTGCAGCGGGCGCTGCACGACGCGGTGCGCCGCGACCCGTGGATCCGGCTGGTCGAGCACGCCCTGGTGCTGGACCTGCTGCGCGCTCCCGGCGACGGACCGGGCGGGCTCGGCCCGGCCTGCGGCATCACGCTGCACGTTCTCGGTGAGGGCAGCGAGGACGGCGTCGGCGCGATCCTCGCCCGCGCGGTGGTGCTGGCCACCGGCGGGATGGGGCAGATCTTCGCCGCCACCACCAACCCGGCGGTCTCCACCGGGGACGGAGTGGCGCTGGCGTTGCGCGCGGGCGCGGCCGTCACCGACGTGGAGTTCGTGCAGTTCCACCCGACCGCGCTGATCGTGCCGGCCGGCGGTCCGGGCGCGGGGCTGGCGCAGCAGCCGCTGGTCTCCGAGGCGCTGCGCGGCGAGGGCGCGCACCTGGTCGATGGCGACGGCAAGCGGTTCATGGTCGGTCAGCACGAACTGGCCGAGCTGGCTCCCCGGGACGTGGTCGCCAAGGGCATCCACCGGGTGCTGCTGGCGTCCGGCGCGGACCACGTGTACCTGGACGCCCGGCACCTGGGCGGCGACTTCCTGGCCCGGCGGTTCCCCACCATCGTGGCGTCCTGCCTGGCCATCGGCGTGGACCCGGCGACCGACCTGATCCCGGTCGCGCCCGCCGCGCACTACGCCTCCGGCGGCGTCCGGACCGACCTGCGCGGCCGCACCTCCATCCCCGGCCTGTACGCCTGCGGCGAGGTCGCCTGCACCGGTGTGCACGGCGCCAACCGGCTCGCCAGCAACTCGCTGCTGGAAGGGCTCGTCTTCTCCCGCCGGATCGCCGAGGACGTCGCCGCCGGGCTGCCCGAGCAGGCCCGCCCGGCGGAGACCGGTGCCTGGGTGGGCGGGCCGGGCGCGCTGGTGCCGGCGACCGGCACGGCGGAGCTGCAACGGGCGATGACGCGGGGTGCCGGCGTGCTCCGGTCGGCGCAGACGCTGGAAGCCACCGCCGCCACGCTCACGGAGCTGGGCGCGGGGCAGGGCGTGCCGCGTACCGCCGACTGGGAGGCGACGAACCTGCTGACGGTGGCGTCGACGCTGGTTGCGGCCGCGTACGCGCGCCAGGAGACGCGGGGCTGCCACTGGCGGGAGGACTTCCCGACGGCCGACGAGAGGTGGCTGGGCCACCTGGTGGCCGAGGTGGGCACGGACGGCATTGTGGCCGAACGCTGGGAGGAGAAGAACTGGTGAGGGAGTCGACGGAGCAGGCGCTGCGCGACGGTGGCCTGGACCCGGAGCGGGTCCGGCAGATCATCCTCGACACGCTGCACGAGGACCTCGGGCCCGACTTCCTCGACGTCACGAGCGTGGCCACCATCCCGGACGAGCAGCACGACACGGCCGATCTGGTGGCGCGCGCCGACGGCGTGGTGGCCGGACTGCCGGTCGCCGCCGCCGTGTTCGAGCTGGTCGGCGAGGTGACCGGCGCGGGGCGTACGGTCGAGGTCTCGTTGGTCGCGCACGACGGGCAGCGGGTGGCGCGCGGCGACGTGCTGGCCACCGTGACCGGGCCGACCCGGCTGCTGCTGACCGCCGAGCGGACGGCGCTGAACCTGCTGTCCCGCATGTCCGGCGTGGCGACGCACACGCGGGCCTGGGCCGACGCGCTGGCCGGCACGAAGGCGATGGTGCTGGACACCCGCAAGACCACGCCGGGGCTGCGGGCGCTGGAGAAGTACGCGGTCCGGGCCGGTGGCGGCACCAACAAGCGAATGGGCCTGTACGACGTCGCCATGATCAAGGACAACCACAAGGTCGCGGCGGGCGGGATCGGCGCCGCGTTCCGCCGGGTCCGGGAGGCGTTCCCCGACGTCGCGGTGCAGGTCGAGGTGGACACGCCGGCCGAGGCGGTGGAGGCGGTCGAGGCGGGGGCGCGGTTCCTGCTGCTGGACAACATGACCCCGGCGCAGCTGCGCGAGGTGGTGGCGTCGGTGGGCGACCGGGCGGAACTGGAGGCCACCGGCGGGCTGACGCTGCCGATGGCCGCCGAGTACGGCGCGACCGGCGTCGACTTCCTCTCGGTCGGCGCGCTCACCCACTCCTCGCCGATCCTGGACATCGCCCTCGACCTGCGCGACGTCTAGGCTGCCGCTGTGCTGCTCTGCATCGACATCGGAAACACGAACACCGTGCTGGCGACCTTCGACGGCGACAAGCTGGTGCATTCGTGGCGGATCAAGACCGACGCCCGTTCCACAGCGGACGAGCTGGGCCTGATGTTCCGCGGACTGCTCGCCGGGGACGCCGTGGAGATCACCGGCGTGGCCGCCTGCTCGACCGTGCCGGCCGCGCTGCGTTCGCTGCGCACCATGCTCGACCGGTACTACGCCGACCTGCCCAGCGTGATCGTCGAGCCGGGTGTGCGGACCGGCGTGCAGCTCGCCATCGACAACCCGAAGGAGGTGGGCGCGGACCGGGTGGTCAACACGCTGGCCGCGTACACGCTCTACGGCGGGCCGTCGATCGTCGTGGACTTCGGCACCACCACCAACTTCGACCTGGTCAGCAGCCGGGGGGAGTTCCTCGGCGGGGCGTTCGCACCCGGCATCGAGATCTCCTTCGACGCGCTGGCCGCCCGGGCCGCCCAGCTGCGCAAGGTGGAGGCGACCCGCCCGCGTTCGGTGATCGGCAAGAACACAGTCGAGTGCCTCCAGGCCGGGCTCTACTTCGGCTTCGCCGGCCAGGTGGACCGGATCGTCGAGCGGATGTCCGAGGAGCTGGGCGGCGTGAAGGCGGTCATCGCCACCGGCGGCCTGGCGTCGCTGGTGCTCGGCGAGTGCCACACCATCACCCACCACGAGCCGATGATCACGCTGATCGGCCTGCGGATGGTCTACGACCGCAACGTCTGAGGTCAGCGGCGGCGGGCCCGCAGCACGAACGTGCGGTAGGGCAGCTCGACCGTCTCCCGGCCGGCCAGATCGGGGTGGCCGGCGAACAGCTCCGTCAGCTCCGCGTCGACCCGTCGCCGCTCGTCCGCGTCGGCCGTCAGCCAGTACGAGCGGGTGTGCAGCATGCTGACCACCTCGTCCGGCGTGAGCGTGGTGGCGTGCGGGAACTGGCCGACCTCGACGTCGGTGAACGCTCCGCCGAAGTCCGCGTACCGCTGGGTCACGTCGCCCGCGTTGTCGCCGAGGTGGGCGATCCGGCTCAGCTCCGCCACCCAGCCGACCCGCTCGTCCCGGATGTTCCAGACCGGCGCGAACGTGCCGCCCGGGCGCAGCACGCGGGCCACCTCGGCGTGCGCCCGCTCCCGGTCGAACCAGTGGTATGCCTGCCCGACCAGTACCGCGTCCGCCGACCCGTCCGGCAGCGGCACCGCCTCGGCGCTGCCGGCGAGCGCCGTCGAGCCCGGCGTGGCGGCGGCCAGTTGCGCCCGCATCCCCGGATCAGGTTCCACCGGTACGACATGAGCCACCGGCCCGGTCAGCGCCAGCAGTCCGCGGGTGAGGATCCCGGTGCCGGCGCCGAGGTCCACCACCCGGGCGGCGTCCAGGCCGTCCAGCGCCCAGCGCAGCGCCGCCTCCGGATAGCGGGGACGGAACCGGTCGTACTCGGCCGCGGCCGCGCCGAACGAGAGCGCCGCAGTGGGGTCGGTCATGGCGGGCAGGTTATCCCGTAACGGCCGCCACGGCGCTTGAGTACGCTCATGTGCTGACCCCGCCGATGTTCCCAAGGCTTGAGGAAGCGTGCCGTGACCGAGCAGAACGCCCTGCCCACAGACCCCGCCGACGACCTTCCCGAGCAGATGAAGGTCCGCCGGGAGAAGCGGGACCGGATGCTCGCCGAGGGCGTCGAGCCGTACCCGGTCAGTTTCCCGCGGACCACCACGCTCGCACGGCTGCGCGAGCGCTACGGCGACCTGCCCACCGACACCGCCACCGGCGACCGGGTCTCGGTCACCGGCCGGGTGATCTTCATTCGCAACACCGGCAAGCTCTGCTTCGCGACGCTCCGCGACGGTGACGGCACCGAGGTCCAGGCGATGCTCTCGCTGGACCGGGCCGGCGCCGAGCGGCTCGCCGACTGGAAGCGCCTGGTCGACCTCGGTGACCACGTCGGCGTGACCGGCGAGGTGATCACCAGCCGGCGCGGTGAGCTGTCTGTTCTCGCCGAGGAGTGGGCGGTCACCGCCAAGGCGCTGCGCCCGCTGCCGGTGGCGCACAAGCCGCTCAGCGAGGAGTCCCGGGTCCGCCAGCGCTACGTGGACCTCGTGGTCCGCCCGCAGGCCCGGCAGATGGTGCGCACGCGGGCCACCGCCGTACGCAGTCTGCGCGACACCCTGCACGGGCAGGACTTCATCGAGGTCGAGACCCCGATGCTGCAACTGCTGCACGGCGGCGCCGCGGCACGCCCATTCGTGACCCACAGCAATGCGCTCGACACGGATCTGTATCTGCGAATCGCGCCGGAACTGTTTCTCAAGCGCGCGGTGGTCGGTGGCGTGGACCGCGTCTTCGAGATCAACCGCAACTTCCGTAATGAGGGCATCGACTCTTCGCACTCGCCGGAGTTCGCGATGCTGGAGGCGTACCAGGCGTACGGCGACTACCACACGATGGCCGAGCTGACCCAAAATCTCGTACAGCGGGCCGCGGTGGCGGTCGCCGGCTCGACCGTGGTGACCCACGCCGACGGGCGTGAGTTCGATCTGGGCGGCGAGTGGCGGTCGGTGACGCTGTTCGGTGTTCTTTCCGAAGCGCTCGGTGAGGAGGTCACCGTCCGCACCGAAAGGGCGCGCCTGGTCGAGTACGCGGACAAGGTCGGTCTCTCCGTCGACCCGAAGTGGGGACCGGGCAAGCTGGCCGAGGAGTTGTTCGAGGAACTGGTCGTGCCGTCCCTTCAGGCGCCGACGTTCGTCATGGACTACCCGGAGGAGACCAGCCCGCTGACCCGGGCTCACCGCAGCGAGCCGGGACTGGCCGAGAAGTGGGACCTCTACGTGCTCGGATTCGAGCTGGGCACCGCGTACTCGGAGCTGGTCGACCCGGTCGTGCAGCGGGAGCGGCTGGTGGCCCAGGCGCAGCTCGCGGCGCGCGGCGACGACGAGGCGATGCGGCTGGACGAGGACTTTCTCCGAGCGATGGAGTATGGAATGCCGCCGTCCGGCGGCATGGGAATGGGAATCGACCGGCTGCTGATGGCGCTGACGGGACTCGGAATTCGGGAAACGATCCTGTTCCCGTTGGTCCGGCCCGAGTAGGCGCTCCCCGCAAGCCTTCTCCGGCTCGTTACCCCGTCCTATTGACGGAGCAAGCGCCGGACGGGTTATTGTGCTCGGTGTATTGCAGGAGTACAACCCTGCTCGAAAGGAATGTGGGACGTGGCCAAGCAGATCATTCACAAGCTGGTCGATGACCTGGACGGCGGGGACGCTGACGAGACCGTCAAGTTCGCGCTCGACGGCGTGCAGTACGAGATCGACCTCTCCGCTTCCAACGCCGGGAAATTGCGCGACGTATTCGCGCCGTACATCGCGAACGGAACGAAGGTCGGTCGCGGGGGTGTGGTCGTGGGTGGCCGGGCCGCTCGTGGCCGGGGCGGCGCGACCGCCGACCGGGAGCAGAACCGGGCCATCCGCGAGTGGGCCAAGAAGGCCGGCAAGGACATCTCCGACCGGGGCCGGATCCCGCAGGAGATCGTGGACGAGTACCACGCGAAGGCGGGGCACTGACCCCACCCTCGTCACGGGCGACGCCGACGCCGGACCGGAGTGCGACTCCGGGCCGGCGTCGCCGTTTCCGTACCGGGGTCCCTGTTGCGCCCCGCCGTCCCCGGCGGTGCCGGATGTCCGGTCCGGCCCACCGCGCGCGGGCGCGGCGCCGCCGGGGAAGAAATCCCCGCCCGGGGTGGTTGTCCACAGGCGGTGGAGACTTCATCCACAGGCTGTGGACGACCCGGCGGACGCATCGGTGCCGCCTTTGGTCCACTCGACCGGCCGTTCGGGCGCCGGTCGAATTTCGCTCTGCGCGTACAGGCAGGGGCCCCGGAACACCTCCTGAGCGTGGACGGTTGTCAGAAACGACGTCGGAACGGTCATTCGCAGGGGCACACGACCTCAGCGGAGACGGTCCGCGGCGATAGAGTAAGGAGGCACGGACGCCCGTCCCGGACGTCCGCGCACCGGCCCCGCCGAGATCTGACCATCAAGGCGCACGGCACGTGAGGAGCACGAGGGCATGTTCGAGCGGTTCACCGACCGAGCGCGACGGGTTGTCGTCCTGGCCCAAGAAGAGGCCCGGATGCTCAACCACAACTACATCGGTACGGAACACATCCTGCTGGGCCTGATCCACGAGGGTGAGGGTGTCGCGGCAAAGGCCCTGGAGAGCCTCGGCATCTCCCTGGAGGGCGTGCGTCAGCAGGTCGAGGAGATCATCGGCCAGGGCCAGCAGGCGCCGAGCGGGCACATCCCGTTCACGCCGCGGGCCAAGAAGGTGCTGGAGCTGTCGCTGCGCGAGGCGCTGCAGCTCGGCCACAACTACATCGGCACCGAGCACATCCTGCTCGGCCTGATCCGCGAGGGCGAGGGCGTCGCCGCCCAGGTCCTGGTGAAGCTCGGCGCAGATCTGAACCGGGTGCGCCAGCAGGTCATCCAGCTGCTCTCCGGCTACCAGGGCAAGGAGCCGGCCGCCGCCGGTGCCGCGCCGGGTGAGGCCGCGCCGTCGACCAGCCTCGTGCTGGACCAGTTCGGCCGCAACCTGACCCAGGCCGCCCGCGAGGGCAAGCTCGACCCGGTCATCGGGCGCGAGAAGGAGATCGAGCGGGTCATGCAGGTGCTGTCCCGCCGCACCAAGAACAACCCGGTGCTGATCGGCGAGCCCGGCGTCGGCAAGACCGCCGTGGTGGAGGGCCTGTCCCAGAAGATCATCAAGGGCGAGGTGCCCGAGACGCTGAAGGACAAGCAGCTCTACACCCTCGACCTCGGTGCCCTGGTCGCCGGTTCCCGCTACCGCGGTGACTTCGAGGAGCGCCTGAAGAAGGTGCTCAAGGAGATCCGCACCCGCGGCGACATCATCCTGTTCATCGACGAGATCCACACCCTCGTCGGTGCGGGCGCGGCCGAGGGCGCGATCGACGCCGCCAGCATCCTCAAGCCGATGCTGGCCCGTGGCGAGCTGCAGACCATCGGCGCCACCACGCTCGACGAGTACCGCAAGCACCTGGAGAAGGACGCCGCTCTGGAGCGTCGTTTCCAGCCGATCCAGGTGGGTGAGCCGTCGCTGGCCCACACCATCGAGATCCTCAAGGGCCTGCGGGACCGCTACGAGGCCCACCACCGCGTCTCCATCACCGACGCCGCCCTGGTCGCCGCCGCGACGCTCGCCGACCGGTACATCTCCGACCGGTTCCTGCCGGACAAGGCGATCGACCTGATCGACGAGGCCGGCGCCCGGATGCGGATCCGCCGGATGACCGCGCCGCCGGACCTGCGCGACTTCGACGAGCGCATCGCCCAGGTGCGCCGCGACAAGGAGTCCGCGATCGACGCGCAGGACTTCGAGCGGGCCGCCCAGCTGCGCGACACCGAGAAGCAGCTGCTGGGGCAGAAGGCGCAGCGGGAGAAGGAGTGGAAGGCCGGTGACCTGGACGTCGTCAGCGAGGTCGACGACGAGCAGATCGCCGAGGTGCTCGGCAACTGGACCGGCATCCCGGTCTACAAGCTGACCGAGGAGGAGACCTCGCGCCTGCTGCGCATGGAGGACGAGCTGCACAAGCGCGTCATCGGCCAGGAGGACGCGGTCAAGGCGGTCTCGAAGGCGATCCGGCGTACCCGGGCCGGCCTGAAGGACCCGAAGCGCCCCTCCGGCTCGTTCATCTTCGCCGGCCCGTCCGGCGTCGGTAAGACCGAGCTGTCCAAGGCGCTCGCCGAGTTCCTGTTCGGCAGCGAGGACGCCCTCATCCAGCTCGACATGTCGGAGTTCCACGACCGGTACACGGTGTCCCGGCTCGTCGGTGCCCCTCCCGGCTACGTCGGCTACGACGAGGGCGGGCAGCTGACCGAGAAGGTGCGTCGCCGGCCGTTCTCGGTGGTCCTCTTCGACGAGATCGAGAAGGCCCACCCGGACGTGTTCAACACGCTCCTCCAGATCCTGGAGGACGGGCGCCTCACCGACGGCCAGGGCCGGATCGTGGACTTCAAGAACACGGTCATCATCCTGACCACCAACCTCGGTACGCGCGACGTCGCCAAGGCGGTGTCGCTGGGCTTCCAGGCCTCTGAGGACTCCGAGTCGAACTACGACCGGATGAAGCAGAAGGTCAACGACGAGCTCAAGCAGCACTTCCGGCCCGAGTTCCTGAACCGGATCGACGACACCATCGTCTTCCACCAGCTGCGCGAGATCGAGATCCTCTCGATCGTGGACATCATGATCCAGCGGATCGAGGGCCAGCTGAGGAACAAGGACATGGGTCTGGAGCTGACCGACAACGCCAAGAAGTACCTGGCGAAGAAGGGCTTCGACCCGGT
Organism: Micromonospora tulbaghiae; assembly: GCF_900091605.1. Classification (GTDB taxonomy): domain Bacteria; phylum Actinomycetota; class Actinomycetes; order Mycobacteriales; family Micromonosporaceae; genus Micromonospora; species Micromonospora tulbaghiae. The sequence continues at coordinate 178,247 of NZ_FMCQ01000008.1, read as the reverse complement.
GCTGGGCGCGCGGCCGCTGCGTCGCACGATCCAGCGCGACATCGAGGACAACCTGTCCGAGCGGATCCTGTTCAACGAGCTGACCCCGGGTCAGATCGTGGTCGTGGACTGCGAGGGCGACCCGGAGGACATCGACAAGTCCAAGCTCGTCTTCCGGGGCGCGGACCGGCCGGACGCCGTGCCGGACGCGGTCCCGGCGGACCTCGGCGGCACCGCCGCCACCGGGGCGGACGACGCCGCATAGCTAGAGCACCGAGGGCGACGGCCCCGGTAGGCGAAAGCCACCGGGGCCGTCGCCTTTCCATCCCCTCCCGCCCTCGCCCCGGGTGCCGCCCACCCGCACCCTTCCGCCCCGTCGATCATGAAGTTGACCGCACTTGGCGTCCGGTTTGTCCCCGCTAACTTCATGACCAACGGGGTGGACCCCGGGGGCGGGCGCGGGGTGGAAGGGCGGGGGTGGGGCGTTAGGGGAGGGGGACGGCAGGGCCGTCGCCGGCCAGGCGGAACGACTCCTCGCCGACCGGCTCCACCAGGCCGTCAGTGACCAGGCCGGCCAGTGCGCGGGCCCGCTGCACGTCGTCGTGCCAGACCTGGTCCAGCCGCTGGTGCGGCACCGGGCCGGCGGACTCCCGCAGCACCGCGAGCAGCAGTCCGCGTACCTGCCGGTCGGTGCCGGCGTAGCGCTGCGGCCGACGGGTCGGTCCGGTGGGCGCGGCCTGCCCGGAGGCCCGCCAGGCGCAGCTCGACTCGACCGGGCAGATCGCGCAGCGCGGCGCGCGGGCCGTGCAGACGACAGCGCCGAGTTCCATGAACGCGGCGCTGGCCAGCGCGGCGGCGGCCGGTTCGACCGGCAGCAGTTCCTCGGTGGCGACCAGGTCGGCCGGGCGGGTGGTGGGGCCGGCGTCGGGTTGACCGGCGATCGCCCGGCACACCACGCGCCGCACGTTCGTGTCCACCACCGGGTGCCGCTGCCCGTACGCGAAAGCGGCGACCGCGCGGGCCGTGTACGTGCCGACGCCCGGTAGTGCCAGCAGCTGGTCGAGCCGGTCGGGCACCACGCCGCCGTGGCGCTCGACGATCGCCACCGCGCACTCGCGCAGGCGTACCGCCCGGCGCGGGTAGCCGAGCCGTCCCCACATCCGGATCGCCTCGGCCGGGGTGTCCTCGGCGAGCGCGCGCGGCTCCGGCCAGCGGGCCAGCCACGCCTGGAAGGCGGGCACCACCCGGACCACAGGGGTCTGCTGGAGCATGACCTCGCTGACCAGGATCGCCCAGGCGCCGATGCCGGGCTTGCGCCAGGGCAGGTCGCGGGCGTTGCGCTCGTACCACCGGCTGACCTGGGTGGCGAATGTGGGATCGGACATCGCGCCGCCGATCATGTCACGGCGGTCTTTCCCGCAGGTTGGGCGGGCCGGGTGGCCGGGCGCGATCGATCATGGACGACGGGGCAGAATGTCCGAATGAACGAGCTCGCGATCACCGTCATCGGCCGGGACCGGCCGGGCATCGTTGCCGACGTCGCGGAGGTCCTCGCCCGGCTGGGCGCGAACCTCACCGACTCGACGATGACCCGGCTGCGTGGACACTTCGCGATGACGCTGATCTGCGTGGGCCCGGCCGCCGCCGATGTCGAGGCCGCGCTGGCCCCGCTCGCCGCCGACGGGCACCTGCTGGCGACCGTACGCGCGGTCACGCCCGACGCCGGCAGCGAGCCCACCGGGGAGCCGTACGTGCTGGCGGTGCACGGCGCCGACCGGATGGGCATCGTCGCGGCGATGACCCGGGTGCTCACCGACGCGGGCGGGAACGTGACCGACCTGAGCACCCGGCTCACCGGTTCGCTCTACGTGGTGGTCGCCGAGGTCGAGCTGCCGCCCGGTGTGTCGGACGAGGTGGCCGGCCGGCTCACCCGCGTCGCGGCAGAGCTGGGCGTGGGGGTCAGCCTCCGCCCGGCGGACACGGACCTGCTGTGACCGGGCCGGAGTACGCGGGCCTGGGCGGCTGGACACCGGAGAAGCTCGGCGTCCCCGGCGCGGTACGCCCGGTGGTCACCGCGCCGGAGCCGGTGCTGAGTCGACCCGGCCCGGAGGTCGACCCCACATCTGCCGAGGTGGTGCGCCTCGCCGCCGACCTGGTGGCGACGATGCGCGTCTCGCCCGGGTGCGTGGGACTGGCGGCGCCGCAGGTCGGGGTGAGCGCGCAGGTGTTCGCGGTGGACGTCACGGGGCATCCGAAGGCGGTCACCGTGCACGGCACGTTCGTGCTCTGCAACGCCCGTGTGGTGGAGGCGTCCCGGTGGAAGGCCGGGCGGGAGGGCTGCATGTCGGTGCCGGACCTGACCGGCGACGTGAAGCGGGCCAGCCGGCTGGTGGTCGAGGGCGCGCTTCCCGGCAGCGGCGAGCCGGTCCGGCTGGTGACGGACGGCTTCGAGGCGCGTGCGCTCCAGCACGAGATCGACCACTGCGCCGGGCTGCTGTTCCTCGACCGGGTGGCCGGCGCGCACGCGATCTACCAGCGCAAGGTCTACCTCTGACGGTGGCGCTCGGAATCCTGTGTGGACGGGTGCGGCCGTACGGCGGCGGGTTCCCGGCGCGTCGGACCGCCGAGCCGTGCGCCGCGCGGCTACGGTAGGCGCATCATGCGTCTGACGGTCGGCCCCCTGCCCCCTGCCGTGTACTGGCGGCGTCGTGCCGTCGTGCTCGGAGCAGGGCTGCTCTTCCTGATTGTCCTGCTGTATTCGTGCACCGGTACGGACCGCAACACCGGAGCGCCGGGCACGGACCCGTCCCCGACCGGCTCCGCCGGGGCTCAGCCCGACCCGTCCGGCTCGGTGCTGACCCCTCGGACGGGCAGCCCGTCACCGACGGCAGGCGACTCCGGCGGCGGTGGCGCGAACACCGGCGGCGGGAACACCGGCGGCGACGCCACCGGTGACGGTGGGAACACCGGCGGGGGCGCGAACAACGGGGGTGGCACCGGCAACGGTGGCGCGACCGGTCAGCCGGTCTCCGACGACGGCACCTGCACCGACTCCGAGCTGCTGGTGACGCCGGTGGCGGTGCCGCCCACCGCCCAGCGGGGCACAGTGGTCACGTTGCGCCTGAAGGTCAAGAACGTGTCGAACCGGACGTGCAGCCGGGACGTCGGCGCCGACCTCCAGGAGCTGTACGTCAAGTCCGGGGCGGAGAAGATCTGGTCGTCCGACACGTGCGGTACCGGCAAGGGGTCGGACGTGCAGTCGTTCACGCCGAACTTCGAGCGCTCCTACGAGCTGGGCTGGAACGGCCGGCTGGACAACCGGTGCGCGAGCGGGCTGGCGAACGGCGACTTCGCGGCGATCGGCGCGTACCAGGTGTTCGCCCGCGTCGGCACCAAGCTCAGCGAGCCGGTCAAGCTGACCGTCACCGGCTGAGCGGTCGGTCAGACGTACCGTTCGAGGATGCTCGCCTCGGCGAGCCGGGACAGGCCCTCGCGGACGCCGCGGGCGCGGGCGTCGCCCACGCCCTCGACCGCTTGGAGGTCTTCCACTGTCGCACCGAGCAGCCGCTGGAGGCTGCCGAAGTGCACCACCAGCCGGTCGACCACGGCGACCGGCAGCCGGGGCACCTTCGCCAGCAGGCGGAACCCGCGCGGGCTGACCGCCGCGTCGAGCGCGTCGGAGGCGGACGGGTAGCCGATCGCCTTCGCCACCGCCACGAGGTCGATGAGTTCGGTGGCGCTGAGCAGGTCGAGCTCGACGAGCGCCTCGTCGAGCGTGCGTGACTTGCGGCCGGTCGGCAGGTAGTCGCGGATGACCAGGGTGCGGTCGGCGTCCACGCCGGCCATCAGCTCGTCGAGCTGGAGGGCCAGCAGGCGACCGTCGGTGCCCAGCTCCACCACGTAGCCGGCGATCTCGTCGGCGATCCGCCGGACCATCTCCAGGCGCTGCACCACAGCCACCGCGTCGCGGACGGTGACGAGGTCTTCGATCTCCAGCGCGGAGAGCGTGCCGGAGACCTCGTCCAGCCGGAGCTTGTAGCGCTCCAGCGTGGCGAGCGCCTGGTTGGCGCGGGACAGGATGGCCGCCGAGTCGTCGAGCACGTGCCGCTGGCCGTTGACGTAGAGGCTGATGATCCGCATCGACTGGCTGACCGAGATGACCGGGTAGCCGGTCTGCCGGGCCACCCGCTCGGCGGTGCGGTGCCGGGTGCCGGACTCCTCGGTGGGGATGGACGGGTCGGGCATCAGGTGCACGCCGGCCTGCACGATCCGGCTGCCGTCGCTGGAGAGCACCACAGCGCCGTCCATCTTGCACAGCTCACGGACCCGGGTGGCGGAGAACTCCACGTCCATCGGGAAGCCGCCGGTGCAGATCTGCTCGACGACCTTGTCGTAGCCGAGCACGATCAGCGCGCCGGTGCGGCCGCGCAGGATCCGCTCCAGGCCGTCCCGCAGGGCGGTGCCGGGAGCCATCAGGGCGAGGTTGGCGCGCAGCGGATCGGCGCCGGCCCCGCCGCCGACGCTTCCGTTGACGCTCACGCTGATGGCACGAGCGGGGTTGCCGCTCACGGCGCCGGTACGGGCGTGCGGCGTCGCCGTTGCGGGCTTGGTGGCATCGCGGTCGATCGGCACGGGCACAGTCTACGGACTGCCATGCGGTGGGTGCTCTCGTGGTTACTGTGATGTGTCACGATGCCCGGCTCGGGCGGCTCGTCGCGGGCTGCGTGGCCTGCCCGGAAACGCCCGGCGGATCCCGCCGTGTCACTCCGCCGACGCGCGCGCGGCCGCCTGGAGGGCGGCCCGCACGTCAGTGACCTCGATCACCCGCATGTTGTCCGGCCCGGCGCCGCTGCTCTCGGGCCCGCACCCGGGCGGCACGAGGGCCAGCCGGAAACCGAGCCGGGCGGCCTCGGCCAGCCGGCGGGGCACCGCGCCGACACGGCGGACCTCGCCGGTGAGCCCGACCTCGCCGATGGCCACCAGGTGGGGGTTGAGCGCCAGGTTGAGCCCGCCCGAGGCGACCGCGAGCGCCACGGCCAGATCGGCCGCCGGCTCCACCACCCGGATGCCGCCGACGGTGGCGGCGAAGACCTCCCGGTCGTGCAGCGTGAGCCGCTCGGTGCGGCGCTGGAGCACCGCGAGGACCATGGCGAGCCGGGCGCTGTCGAGGCCGGAGACGGTACGCCGGGGCGAGCCGGCCACCGTCGCCCCGATCAGCGCCTGCACCTCGGTCACCAGCGCCCGGCGCCCCTCCATCGCCACCGTCACGCAGGTGCCCGGCACCGGTTCGGAGTAGCGGGTCAGGAACAGGCCGGACGGGTCGGCCAGGCTGCTGATGCCGCCCTCGTGCATCTCGAAGCAGCCCACCTCGTCGGCCGCGCCGAACCGGTTCTTCACGCCGCGCACCATCCGCAGCGAGGAGTGCTTGTCGCCCTCGAAGTGCAGCACCACGTCGACCAGGTGCTCCAGCACCCGGGGACCGGCGACCTGGCCGTCCTTGGTGACGTGCCCGACCAGCACGGTGGCGATGCCGCACTCCTTGGCCACCGCGACCAGGGCGGCGGTGACCGCGCGGACCTGGGTGACACCGCCGGGCACGCCCTCGGTGCCGGTGGTCGAGATGGTCTGCACCGAGTCGAGCACCAGCAGCCCCGGCTTGACCGCGTCGAGGTGGCCGAGCACCGCCGACAGGTCGCTCTCGGCGGCCAGGTAGAGCTGGTCGTGCAGGGTGCCCATCCGCTCGGCGCGCAGCCGCACCTGGCTGACCGACTCCTCACCGCTGACCACCAGTGACGGGCTGCCGGCTCCGGCCGCCCACTGCTGGGCCACGTCGAGCAGCAGCGTCGACTTGCCCACGCCGGGCTCACCGGCGAGCAGCACCACCGCGCCGGGGACCAGCCCGCCGCCGAGCACCCGGTCGAGCTCGCTGACGCCGGTGGGACGGGCCCGGGCGGGCGCGGCGCTGATCGTGGCGATCGGCCGGGCCGGCTCGGCCGGCATCCGTGAGCTGACCACCCGGCCGGAGACCACCGGGCCGGTGACCGTGCACTCGACCACCGAACCCCACTCGCCGCACTCGGGGCACCGGCCCACCCACTTCGGGGGCTGGTGACCGCAGGCGTCGCACTCGTAGGCCGGGCGGGGTTCGCGGGTCGCGGCGCGACCGCGGCCGGCGCCGGCACGGGAGGAGGTCGATCGGGGCGTGGTCACCACCGGACGCTAACCGGCCCGTACGACGAAAGCCCACCCGAAACGGCGGCACCGCCGACGTGGCGCTGGCCACGGCGGCGGTGCCGACGGAGGAAGTACGGAGGTCAGTGGCCGCCCTCGGCGCCGCCGTCCTCACCGGCGTGCTCACGCGGGTTCACGATCTTCGACGGCGTGGCCTCCGGGGTCAGCGGGATGCCGATCGGCGCCGGGGTCTTGACGACCTTGCCGTCGCCGAAGTCGAAGGTCAGGTTGACCTGCTGGCCGACGAGCAGCTTCTCGTTCAGGCCGACGAGCTGGAGGAACCGCGGGTTGCCGGCGTTGAGCTGGGCGTAGCTGAGCGCCGGGATCTCGATCCGGGCCGGCTGGCCGGCGGGCGCGGACTCGCTCTCGCTCGGCGACGGGCTGGCCGACGGCGACCCGGTCACCTCCAGCGACTGGCTCGGCGACGCGCTCGGGTCGGTGGCGGTCGGCGAGGAGGTGGCCGGCTCGGTGGGCGAGCCGGTCGGCGTGGCAGCGCCGCTCTCACCCGCGCCGGAACCGGTGAGCACGATCTCCCGCGCGCTGTCGGTGGTGACCGTCACGGTCACCGGCTTCTCGCTGTCGTTGTAGATCACCACGTTGACCGGCGCGTTCGACCCGGCCTCGTAGCCCTTCGGGCCCGGGAACTGCACGTAGAGCCCGCGCACCTTGTAGAGGTTGTCGGAGGTCTGGACGTTGACGCCCTGTACCGACGGGATCTTGTTGGCGGTCTCGGAAATCTGCCCGGCGCCGCACCCGGACAGCAGCAGGCTCGCCGCCGCCGTGCCGGCCAGCAGCAGGGCCGGCCCCCGGGAACCCCTGATCGAGCGCGTCACGTCGGTCCTCCTCGTCACGATCCCCGCCCGGTCGACCACCGGGCACGGGGTGGCCATACCCGCGCAGACCGCGCTCCAGGGTAGTTGGAGCTGATCGAGGCCCGCACGCGGACCCGGCAATGCCACCTCGGAGGGGACTCCTCAGACCAGCCGGCCGCTCGTCACCAGCAGCACCACATCGATGAGCGCCACCACCAGCACCGCCCGGAAGGCGGTCGCCGAGCGTCCGGCGGTCGCGCGTCCCGCGTACCAGCCGACCGCCGGCACGGCGACGGCGGCGGCGACCGCCGACATGCCGGTCCACGACGGCGGCCCGGGCGGCCCGAGGACCAGCGCGACGGTGGCCGCGAGCAGCAGCCCGGCGGCGGCCAGCCGGCTGCCGACCGGCCCGAACCGGTGCGGCAGGCCGCGTACCCCGGTCCGGGCGTCGTCGGCCAGGTCGGGCAGCACGTTGGCGAAGTGCGCGCCGGCGCCGAGCAGCGCGGCCGCGGCCACCAGCCAGGCCGGGGGCACCGGCGAGCCGGGCAGCGCCAGCACCACGAACGCGGGCAGCGCGCCGAACGAGACCGCGTAGGGCAGCACCGACACCGGCGTCGACTTCAGCGGCCGGTTGTAGAGCAGCGCGGAGACCAGGCCCAACGTCGCGCAGGCCGCCGCTGCCGGGCCGCCGGCCAGCGCCAGGACCGGCACGGCGACAGCGGCCACCGCGGTGGCCCGGGCCAGCGTCGGCCGGGCGACCTCGCCGGTGGTCACCGGTTTGTCGGTACGCCCCACCGCCGCGTCCCGCTCGGCGTCGATGAGGTCGTTGCTCCACCCCACCGCGAGCTGGCTGGCCAGCACCGTCAGCGCCACCGCCGCGACGCCCGCCGCGGAGTGCCCGACGCCGGCGGCGAGCAGCGCGGCGACGACGGTGACCGCCGCCGCGGGCTCCGGATGGCTCGCCCTGACCAGCCCTAACACCCGTGTCGACATAAGGGAAGTCTGGTCGTTACCGGGCAGTCGTGCCACGCTCGACGCATGCCCGACGCGTCGCCGGTGTCCACTCCGTACCGGGTGCTGCCGCCGAACGACCCGCGGCAGTACGACGACCTGGCCGGTGAGTGGTGGCGGCCGGACGGCGCGTTCGCGATGCTGCACTGGCTGGCCCGGGCCCGGGCGGCGCTGGTTCCGGCGGCGTCCACGCCGGACGATCTGCTCGTCGACCTGGGTTGCGGCGCCGGGCTGCTGGCGCCGCACCTGGCCGGCAAGGGCTACCGCCACGTCGGGGTGGACCTGACGCGCTCCGCGCTCGACCAGGCCGCCGAGCACGGCGTGACGGTGGTCCAGGCCGACGCGACGGCGGTGCCGCTGGCCGACGGCTGCGCGGCTGTGGTCTCCGCCGGGGAACTGCTGGAACACGTGCCGGACTGGCGGCGTGCGGTCGCCGAGGCGTGCCGGCTGCTGCGCCCGGGCGGCCTGCTGGTGCTGGACACGCTCAACGACACGCTGCTGGCCCGGCTGGTCGCGGTGGAGCTGGGCGAACGGCTGCCCACGGTGCCGCGCGGCATCCACGATCCACGGTTGTTCGTCGACGCCCGCGCGCTGGTCGCCGAGTGCGCCCGGCACGGCGTGTCGCTGACGGTGCGCGGGGTCCGCCCGGAGTTGGGCGGCACGCTGGCCTGGCTGCTGCGCCGCATGCGCGGCGCCGGTGACCGTCCGGGCAGGACCGAACCGCGCATCGTGCCGACCCGGTCGACGGCGGTGCTGTACCAGGGCTGGGGGCGCCGGGGCGGGTAGCCGGGGCCGCCCGGGGTAAAGGACGCGAGGAGGGGGCGACATGACTGTGCACGCGCTGGAGGCGGCCCGCCGGTTGGCGCCGCGACTGGCCGCCCGCGCGGCCGAGCACGACCGGGACGGCTCGTTCCCCGTGGACGACTTCGCGGACCTGCGGGCGGCCGGGCTGTTCGGCCTGATGGTGCCGCCCGAGCTGGGTGGCACGGGCGCGAGCTTCGCCGAGTACGCCGCGGTCGCCACCGAACTGGCCCGGGGCAACGGTGCGACCGCGCTGGTGTTCAACATGCACGCCTCGGTCACCGGCGCGCTGGGCGCGGTCACCGAGGAACTGGCCGAGGCGCTCGGCGTACCGGCGGAGGCGCTCGCGGCGCGGGACCGGCTGCTGCGCGCGGCGGCCGACGGCGCCTGGTACGCGGTAGCGATGAGCGAACGCGGCGCCGGCGCCCGGCTGTCCCAGCTCAGCACCGTCTACGAACCGGTCGAGGGCGGCTGGCACATCAAGGGCAGCAAGACGTTCTGCTCCGGGGCCGGCCACCCCGACGGCTACCTGGTGGCCGCCCGAAGCGCCGCCGACCAGTCGGTGGTGTCGCAGTTCCTGGTGCCCGCCGGGGACGGGATCACCGTCGAGCCCACCTGGGACTCGCTCGGTATGCGTGCCACCTCCTCGCACGACGTGCACCTGGACGTGACGGTCCCGGCCGACCGGCTGCTCGGCGGCGTCGAAGGACTGGCCCTGGTCGTCGCCCAGCTCATGCCGCACTGGCTGGTGGCGAGCTACGCGGCGGTCTACGTCGGCGTGGCCCGGGCCGCCATCGACGCCGCGGCCGAGCACCTCAACGCCCGCAACCTCGCCGGCCTGCCCGCCGTACGGGCCCGCCTGGGCCGGGCCGACGCGGCCACCGCCGCCGCCGAACTGGTGGTCGCCGAGGCGGCCCGCCGGGTCGACGAGGCGCCCGGCGACGCGGAGACGAACCGCTGGGTGTGGCGGGCCAAGCTGCTGGCGGGCACCACCGCCGCCGAGGTGGCGGCCTCCATGCTGGAGGCGGCGGGCACGTCGGCGACCCGCCGCGGGCATCCGCTGGAGCGGCTCTACCGGGACGCCCGCTGCGGCTCGCTGCATCCGGCCACGTCCGACGTGTGCGCCGACTGGCTGGGCATCGCCGCACTTGGCGGCGACCCGGACCGGGACAGCGCGCTCCCTCGTTGGTGAGCGCGAGGAGTGAGCCGGGTTTGCGAGCCCCGCAGTCGCGAACGAGAGGCGGCACGGTGAGCGCGAGGAGTGAGCCGGGTTTGCGAGCCCCGCAGTCGCGAACGAAAGGCGGCACGGTGAGCGCGAGGAGTGAGCCGGTTTTGCGAGCCCCGCAGTCGCGAACGAAAGGCGGCACGGTGAGCGCGAGGTGCGAGTGAAGGGCGAGGGGTGGGGGACGTGGGCATACCGGTGATCGCGGGTCTGGGTACGGCGCAACCGCCGGCCGCGATGCAGGACGAACTGTGGACGGGCTTCTTCGCGGGGCACTTCCAGGGGAACACCCGGGCGCTGGCCGAGCGGATCTTCGCGAACTCGGGCGTGACCCGGCGGCAGGCGGCGGTCAACCCGCTGCTGGAGGACGTCTCGGAGTGGCCGACCGAGCGCCGGATGCGCCGCTACCAGGTCGAGGCACTGCCGCTGGGCAAGGAGGCGGTCAGCCGGGCCCTCACCGCCGCCGGCCTGGACGCCGCCGACGTCGGGCTGTTCATCGTCTGCTCGTGCACCGGGTACGCCACCCCGGGCCTGGACATCCTGCTCGCCCGGGACCTGGGGATGTCCCCGAGCACCCAGCGCATGTTCGTGGGGCACATGGGCTGCTACGCGGCCCTGCCCGGGCTGGGCGCGGCCAGCGACTTCGTCACCGCCCGCGGGCGGCCCGCGCTGCTGCTCTGCGCGGAGCTGACCAGCCTGCACATCCAGCCGCCGGGCGCCCGGGTGGACACCCAGCAGATCGTCTCCCACGCGCTGTTCTCGGACGCGGCGGTCGCCGCCGTGGTCGTCCCCGGCGGCCGGGGGTACGCGCTGCGTGAGGTCACCTCGGTCACCGACACGTCCACTGCCGACCACATGACCTGGGACGTCACCGACACCGGTTTCCGGATGGGCCTGTCGCCGAAGGTGCCGCAGGTGCTCTCCCGGCACGTGCAGACCCTGGTCGACGAGCTGCTGGCGCGGCACGGGTGCACGCGCTCCGACGTGGACGGCTGGGCGGTGCACCCGGGCGGGCCGCGGATCCTCAACGTGGTGGAGCGTGAGCTGGCGCTGCCGCCGGACGGGCTCGCCGCGTCCCGGGGGACGCTCGCCGAGCACGGCAACTGCTCGTCCCCGACGGTGCTGCTGATCCTGGACCGGCTGTGGCGTACGGAGCCGTCACCGCCGCGCTGGGTGGTGATGCTCGCGTTCGGCCCGGGCCTGACGCTCTACGCGGTGCTGCTGGAACGGGTGGGCTGACGGCTCGCCCCGCCGGGGCCGCGCGGATACGCTGCCGTCATGGCCTCCGACGAGCGGAACGGACGGGTGCTGCTGACCGTCCTGACCGTCCTGGCGCTGGCGGCCGGCGCGGCCTGGTGGCGGTCGGCGGCACCGGAGCCGGGTGCGACCACGGCAGTGCCGGCGCTGTCCGCGAGCGCCGAACCCATCTCCCGCACCTGGCGGGTCGACCCGTCGACCGGTGACGCCTGGCCGGCCCGCCCGGAGCGTGATCCGACGCCCAGGGCACGCCGTGCGCCGGCCACGTCGCCGGACCGGTCGGTGGTGATGCGGGTGGAGGGGGACGGCACGGCACGTGTGCTCCAGGTGTCGCACGTGGTGTGGCGGGAGACGTCCGCACTGACGCCGGACGGGCCGCCCGTCGTACGGCAGGTGAATCCCTCGCGGGGCGACGACTACCGGCTGACGGTGAGCTGCTCCGGGGACGGGGCGGTCGCCGTACAGCTGTCCGGCGCCGGGACCGGCGACGCGCGGCGGGTGCTCCGGTGCGGCGGGCGACTGGAGCTGCCCGTGCTGGGCGGCACCGGCGCGCCGGTGCTGGTGCGGTTCACCGGTGTACGCGGCCGGGCCGAGCTGGACGCCCGGCTCGAGGCGCTCTACTGACCGCTGTCGCGCCACCCTCGGGGGGAGCGTCTCAGCCGCTCAGCCGGGCCAGGTCGGCGCCGTAGTCCGACAGCGGGCCCAGTTCCGGCACCACCCGGACCAGCGAGCCCTGCCGGTCCACGAGCAGCGCTGCGGCGGCGCCGGGGTGGGGCGACAGGTGCAGGTAGGAGCGCAGGCCGCCGGCGGGGTCGCCGAGCGGGCGTACCCCGGGGACGCTCGCGGGTCCGGCGCTGCGGCCCTCGGTCACGGTGACCACTGTGACGCCGGGCGGGGCGGCGCGTGCGGCGGTGCCGACCTGTTCGGCGCAGGTGCAGGCGTCGACCAGAATGATCATGGCGGGCAGCAGGCTGCGCAGCGGTACCGGCGTGTCGCCCGCCCCGACCAGGTCCAGTGCGGGCAGCGGGCCGACCGGTTGCGGCGCGGTGGTGGAGCGGGGAAGCACCGTCGGCGCGCCGGACCGGGTGGTACGCGGCCAGGTGACGGCGGCCAGCCCGGCGAGCGTGACCAGCACCGACACGAGCAGGATCAGCGCCGGCAGCCCGAGGCGGGCCGGACCGGTACGCCGCCCGGTGTCCTGCCGGGCGCGACGCAGCTCGCGGCGGATCTGCCGGGCCTCGTCGGCGAGCGCCGAGGCGTCGTCCGGGACGACCACCCGGCCCCACTCGGGGGGCAGGCCGGGCAGCCCGTCCGGCGGCCCCTGGCCGTCAGCGTCAGGCACGCCCATCGGACCCCCAGGAACGTCTCGGTGAGCGGACGTCGCGTCCGTTCCCAGCGTCCCGCACCGGCCGCCGTAACGCCACACCTGGGCGCGGACGGACTTGCGGAGTTACCATGGAAGGAGCGCATTGCCCTAGATCTGGACGCTCCCGCCACCCGTTACCGGGATGTCACGTGTTCCTCACGGAGCGTGTCGAAAGCATCGGTTTGACCGCCTGTCAAGCCGAAGAAATACCTCTCACAGGGCCCCTGAGCTGCGCCAACGATCAGGACAGCGGTGAGACATCGGTGCCTGAGCGTGTTACCCTAGACACAGCGAAAGGGGTTTCGAACCTATGGTTTTCAGTGTCGGCGAGACCGTTGTTTACCCCCACCACGGGGCCGCACTCATCGAGGCAATCGAGACTCGGGTCATCAAGGGCGAGCCCAGGGAATACCTCGTCCTGAGGGTCGCGCAGGGTGACCTGACGGTCCGGGTGCCCGCCGAGAACGCCGAGATCGTGGGTGTGCGCGAAGTGGTTGGCGAAGAGGGCCTGGGCAAGGTCTTCGACGTGCTCCGTGCACCGCACACCGAGGAGCCGACCAACTGGTCGCGGCGTTACAAGGCGAATCTGGAGAAGCTGGCCTCCGGTAACCCGCTGAAGGTGGCCGAGGTCGTCCGCGACCTGTGGCGCCGGGAGCGGGAGCGGGGCCTGTCGGCGGGCGAGAAGCGGATGCTCGCCAAGGCTCGTGACATCCTCGTCGGCGAGGTCGCGCTGGCGGAGAAGAGCACCAAGGACGAGGCCGAGACGCTGCTCGACAAGGTGCTGACCGAGGCCTGATCCACGCCTCTGCCTCTACCCACCCCGCAGCGAACGAATCCGAGGACCGCGACGTGACCGCGCAGCTCAATCCGCGCGGTGACGTCGCGGTCCTCGTTCCTGCGGCCGGTGCCGGGGTACGCCTCGGACCCGGCGCCCCGAAGGCGCTCCGGTTGCTCGCCGGCGAGCCGCTGCTGGTGCACGCGGTCCGCCGGATCGCCGCCGCGCCCTCGGTACACACGATCGTGGTGGCCGCGCCGGCCACCGAGGTCGAGGCGGTACGCGCGATGCTCGCCCACGTGGCCCCGGTGACTGTGGTGCCCGGTGGCGCCGAACGCCAGGCGTCGGTGGCGGCGGCCCTCGCGGCCGTACCCGCCGGTCCGGAGATCGTCCTGGTGCACGACGCGGCCCGCGCGCTCACCCCGCCCCACCTGGTCGAGTCGGTGGCCGCGCCGGTCCGCGACGGGCACGACGCGGTGATCCCGGTGCTGCCGGTGGTCGACACGATCAAAGAGGTCGACGCGACCGAGCGGGTCCTCGGCACCGTCGACAGGTCCGCGCTGCGCGCGGTGCAGACGCCGCAGGGCTTCCGCCGGCCGGTGCTGGTCGCGGCCCACAGGTCGGCGGCTGACGCGCTCACCGACGACGCCGGGCTGGTCGAGAAGCAGGGGATCGCGGTGACCTGCGTACCCGGCTCCGAGCTGGCCCTGAAGATCACCCGTCCGTTCGACCTGGCCCTGGCCGAACACCTGCTGACCACAGGCGCCTGACGCGCCGCGCGCGGCTCGCGGCTGCGAGATCTTGGTACGAAGTGGCCCCCATAGGGGCCGTTTCCTGCCAAGATCTACACGGCTCCTGGGATCTGGAACGTGGATCCCAGTCTTCGGTCGATGGTTGATCGGCGCGCTGGGGTGGGCGCGTCCGGTGTTCAAGATCTGGGCGCGCCGGTCAGAGCGACGCTCCACCGTACAGCTCACAGGCTTTGCTTCGTCGCCACGGCGGCACCTGGATAGAGGCGTAGCCTGCTGGGGCCTACAAGAACCAGAGCTGACCACAGCCCGGGCCGCCGTCAAGGCGCGACGCGTACCCTCTGGTCATGATCGTTCCTCGGGTCGCCATCGGCACCGACGTGCACGCCTTCGCGGCCGGGCGGCCCTGCTGGGTCGCGGGCCTGCACTGGCCGGACCAGGACGGCCTGGCCGGTCACTCCGACGCCGACGTGGCGGCGCACGCCGCCTGCAACGCCCTGCTCTCCGCCGCCGGTCTCGGTGACCTGGGCGCTAACTTCGGGGTGGACCAGCCCGAGTGGGCGGGCGCGTCGGGAGTGGCGCTGCTGACCGAGAGCGCACGCCGGGTACGGGCGGCGGGCTTCCGGATCGGCAACGTGTCGGTGCAGGTCGTCGGCAACCGCCCCAAGATCGGGCCGCGTCGGGAGGAGGCGCAGCGGGTGCTCTCCGAGGCGGTCGGCGCGCCGGTGACGGTCTCCGCGGCCACCACCGACGGCCTGGGCTTCACCGGGCGCGGGGAGGGACTGGCCGGGATCGCGGTGGCCCTGGTCTACGAGGCCCCGGCCGACTGACGCGGTGACCGGGGACGCCGGTCACCGCGTCAGTCGGATCAGTCGACGTCGGTGCAGACGTTGTGGGTCGTGCCGTGGAGCATCGTGATGGTCTTGTCGAAGGTGGGGGAGAACTCCACCCGGAACTGGCCGTCGACGATCCACAGGCCCTTCGGCAGCGTGCCGGCGTTCTCCCGGAAGCCGAGCAGCACCGGCCCGGTCACGTACCAGGTCATCGAGCCGTCGGTGCGGTAGACGACGAGGGAGGTGCCGCTCGCGTCCGCCGTGGACGTGGCGCCGGTCTCCAGGTTCGTCACCCGGTTGAGCAGAGCGCCGGTGAACAACTCCCGCTTCGGCGTGCCGTCCGGGTAGGTCTCGATCGTCAGCTTCCGCACCTCGTCCACGATCGGCTCGACCCGTACCGCGAACTCGCATCGCGCGCCCGCGGGCATCTCGAACGGCGCCTGGGGCGCCGGTTCCCAGGCGCCCGGGGCGGAATGCCGCTCCGGCGCGGCGGACGCCGAGCCGGGCAGGGCCGCGACCGCCGCCGCCACGACGCTCGCCACCGCGATACTCATCCTGAACCGCATGTTCCACTCCATCCGTCGCTGGTCCGGACGGCGAGCATCACCGGGCCGGATCACCACCGGCTCACCGCGTCGAGCGGCAGCCGTCGAGCGGGCGGACCCGGCCGGCCGGGTTCCTCACCACGCGATCACCGCCGGACGACAACCCCGAGCCCGGGCCGGGTCGTCCTGTTCGGTATGGAGTTCCGCCTGCTCGGGCCGTTCGAGGCCCGCCACGACGGCCGGCCGGTCGAGGTCGGCAGCCGGCGCCAGGAGCGTTGCCTGCTCGGGGTGCTGCTGCTCGACGTGGGCCGGGTGGTGCCGACCGATCGCCTCATCGACCTGCTCTGGAACGGCCGGCCGCCGGCCACGGCCCGGAGCGCGGTGCAGACGTACATCGGGCGGCTGCGGGGCTCGCTCAACCCGTACGGGGTGCGGATCAGCACCCGGGGCGAGGGCTACGTGGTCGAGGAGGACGGGCACCGGGTCGACGTCGACGAGTTCGCCGACCTGGTCCGGGCGGCCGGGAGAGCCGCCGATCCCACCGAGCGGGTGCGGTCGCTCGACCGGGCGCTCGCCCTCTGGCGCGGGCCGTTGCTCGCCGACGCGGCGGACGACGAGCTGCGGGACCGGCTGCTCGGCACGGTCGAGGAGCTTCGCCTGGTGGCCGTGGAACTGCGGGCCGAAGCGCAGCTGGCGCTGGGCCAGCACACGCGGGCGGTCGCCGAACTGATGCCGCTGGCCGCCCAGCACCCGACGCGGGAACACCTCGTGGCGGTCCTGATGACCGCCCTGTACCGGGGCGCCCGGCGGGCCGACGCGCTGCGCCTCTACCGCGCCACCCGGGAACTGCTCGTGGCCGACTTCGGCGTCGAGCCGGGCCCCCGGCTCCGGGAGGTGCAGCGCCGGGTGCTCGCGGGCGACGACCGGCTGGACCGGGTCGACCGGCCGATGCACGAGATCCGGGTCGGTGACGAGAGCCTGCCGTGGAGCGTCGGCGGCCATCCGGCCCTGGACTTCTGCAACACCCTCGCCGGATGGGGACACGAGCCCTTGCTGCCCGGCGCCGAGTGGCTGCGCGGCTACCGGACCCTTGCCGTCTGGGCCGGCCACGTCGGGCTGGTGGACGAGGTCTCGACGAACCGCCTGCTGCACCTCGCCCGCCGTGACCCGAAAGCGGCGGAGGCGGTGCTCGACGAGGCCCGTACGCTCCGCGCCGCGCTCTACGCCAGCCTGGTCGACCCGGACGACGGCCCGGCCTTCGAGAAGGTCGCCCGGGCCGCGGAGGCCGCCGCCCCTACGCTCGTCTTCCGGCGTGAGGCCGACGGACGCGGTCGCTGGTGGCCGGACCTGGCGGCCGGGCTGCGGCTGCCGGTGCACGCCGCCGCGTTCAGCGGCGCGCAGCTGCTCGCCGACCCGGCCCGGTTCACGGTGCGGGTCTGCCCGGATCGGCGGTGCGGGTGGTTGTTCCTGGACGAGAGTGGGCTGCGCCGGTGGTGCAGTCTGGGGACCTGCGGCGGCCGGGCGGGCGCGTCCTGCCGGAGTGCCTGACGCCGGGCACCCTCGGCGCGCGGTGGGGCCGGGCGGATACGCTCGCCGGGATGCCGAGTGACGCCGCTCCCGACCAGTCCGCCGCCGACGGCTACCTGCAACGCGCCCATTTGCTCGCCGAGCTGGGGCGCTACGACGAGGGGATCGCCGAACTCACCGCGCTGATCGCGACCGAGCCGGCGCACCTGCCCGCGTTGACCATGCTGGCCCGGATGCACCTGGCCGCCGACCGGCCGGCCGAGGCGCTCGCCGCCGCCGAGGCCGCCGTGGAGAAGGCGGCCGCCGGGCCCGCGGCGGTGCCGGCGCTCGTGGCGCGCGGGTTCGCGCTGCTCGACCTCGAACGCTGGAAGGACGCCGCGGCGACCGCCGACGAGATCCTGGCGCGTGCGCCGGGCGACGCGTACGCGCAGCGCAGTGCCGCCGCCCTCCTTTCCGCGTCGCGCAACGGGCAGGCGGCGCTGGACGCGGCATGGCGCGGGGTGGAGCTGTCGCCGGACGAGCCGGAGGCGCATTTGGTGCTCGGCCTGGTCGCGGTGCGGCTGCAACTGTTCGACCTGGCCGAGCGGGCCTACCGGGAGGCGCTGCGGCTGGAACCGGAGCTGGGCGACGCCGGGCAGGACGTGGGCGTGGCCCGGCTGGAACGACGCCGGTACGCCGAGACGCTGGAACACCTGACCGCGATGGCCGACCTGCCGGTGGCCCGTCCCGACCCGGTCCGGACCGTGGACGCCGGCATCCGGCGCCTCCTGCTGTCGGTGGCCGGGTTGTCCCTGTTCGCGAGCGTGCTGGTATCCGCGCTGGCCCCGGCCTCGCCGGGCGCGTCCCGGCTGTTCGCGGTGCTGGCGGTGGCCGGGGTGGCGGTGCTGCTGCGGCGCCCGGCGACGTGGCGGCCCGGCCTGCGGGAGGCGATGTCGCGCGGCCTGGTCGTGCCGGTCTACGCGGCCGCCGCGGCGGTGGTGCTGCTGCTCGCGTACGCGCTGGTCGGCGGCCCGTGGCCGCTGGTCGGGGCGATCACCGCGTCGGTGGTGGCCGGATTCACCGCGTTCGCTCGCCGGTGAGAGGGTAGGAGGACCGGAAACACCGGCTGAAGGAAGCGGGAATCAGTGCTCACCGTCAACGCCTACGCGGCGACGTCCGCGACCGAACCGCTCGCCCCGACCACCATCGAGCGGCGCGATCTCGGACCGGACGACGTTCTCATCGACATCAGGTTCTCCGGCATCTGCCACTCCGACATCCACACCGCGCGCAGCGAGTGGGGCCCCACCCCCTACCCGATCGTGGTGGGTCACGAGATCGCGGGCGTGGTGCGCGAGGTCGGCTCCGCGGTGACGAAGTTCGCCGTCGGCGACCGGGTCGGCGTCGGCTGCCTGGTCGACTCCTGCCGTGAATGCGACAACTGCCGCAAGGGCCTGGAGCAGTACTGCCTGAAGGGCAGCACCGGCACGTACGGCGGGGTGGGCCGGGACGGCGAGCCGACCCAGGGCGGCTACTCGCAGGCCATCGTGGTCGCCGAGGCCTTCGTGCTGCGCATCCCGGACGGCATCGAGCTGGACGCCGCCGCGCCGCTGCTCTGCGCCGGGATCACCACGTACTCGCCGCTGCGTCACTGGAACGCCGGGCCGGGCCGCCGGGTGGCCGTGATCGGCATGGGCGGCCTCGGCCACATGGCCGTGAAGCTGGCCCACGCCATGGGCGCCGAGGTGACCGTGCTGTCCCAGTCGCTGAAGAAGCGGGAGGACGGGCTGCGGCTCGGCGCCGACAACTACTACGCGACCTCCGACGAGGAGACGTTCCGTGAGCTGGCCGGCTCGTTCGACCTGATCATCAACACGGTGAGCGCGACCCTCGACATGGACGCGTACCTGCGGCTGCTGGCGGTGGACGGGACGCTGGTCAACGTGGGCGCGCCGGAGAAGCCGCTGTCGGTGCACGCGTTCTCGCTGATCCCGGCCCGGCGGTCGTTCGCCGGGTCGAACATCGGCGGCATCGCGGAGACCCAGGAGATGCTCGACTTCTGCGCCGAGCACGGGCTGGGCGCCGAGATCGAGGTGATTCCGGCCGAGAAGATCAACGAGGCGTACGAGCGGGTGCTCGCCTCCGACGTGCGCTACCGCTTCGTCATCGACGCGTCCACGTTCTGACGACCGCGTGCGAAGGAGCCGCGTCCGTGCCGGGCGCGGCCCCTTCTCGCGTACGTCAGGACTTGCGCGCCCAGGTCCAGGCGTAGCCGTCGTCCTCGCAGACGGCGGCCGCGTCGCAGAGGTCGAGCGGGCGGAACGTGTCCACCATGACCGCCAGCTCGTCGAAGAACTCCGCACCGATCGACCGCTCGGCCGCGCCCGGCTGCGGGCCGTGGGTGAAGCCGGACGGGTGCAGCGAGATCGAACCCTGCTCGATGCCGGAGCCGCGCCGGGCCTCGTAGTTGCCGCCGGTGTAGAACAGCATCTCGTCGGAGTCGACGTTGTGGTGGTTGTACGGCACCGGGATGGCGGCCGGGTGATAGTCCACCTTGCGGGGCACGAACGAGCAGATCACGAAGTTCGGGCCCTGGAACGTCTGGTGGACCGGCGGCGGCTGGTGGATGCGCCCGGTGATCGGCTCGAAGTCGTGGATGGAGAACGCCCACGGGTACATGTGCCCGTCCCAGCCCACCACGTCGAACGGGTGGTTCGCATAAACATGACGCGTCCAGGCTGTGCCGCTGCCACCCGGGCCTGCGGCCCGAGACCGGTGCCTGACCAGCACCTCGACCTCTTCGCCGTCGACCAGCAGCGGGGTGTCCGGTCCCCGGACGTCGCGCTCGCAGTAGGGCGCGTGCTCCAGGAACTGCCCGCGTACGGAGAGGTAGCGCTTGGGCGGCCCGATGTGGCCGGACGCCTCGACGGCGAGCAGCCGGGTCGGCTCGTCGCCGGTGGGCACCAGGCGGTGGATGGTCGAGGTGGGGATGACGACGTAGTCGCCCGCGACCGCGTCGAGCACGCCGAACGGCGACTCGACCCGCAGGGTGCCCGACTCCAGATAGAGGCAGTGGTCGCCGGTGGCGTCGCGGAACAGCGGCGACGGGCGATCGGCGAGCACGTACGCGATCCGTACGTCGTCGTTGGCGAGCAGGTACTGCCGGCCGAGCACCGGGTCGGCGCCCGTGCCGTCGAGCTTGTGCGTGCGCAGGTGGCGCGGCTTGAGCGGCAGGTTCGGCACGCGGGTGACGGTGGGCGGGGCGTACTCCTCGGCGGCGAGGATCGCGGTCGGCGCGTGCCGGTGGTAGAGCAGCGACGAGTCGGAGGAGAAGCCCTCCTGGCCGACCAGTTCCTCCGCGTAGAGCGTGCCGTCGGGCTGGCGGAACTGGGTGTGGCGCTTGCGCGGCACGTCGCCGACGCTGCGGTAGTACGGCATCTCGCCTCCCGATATGTCCCGTTCTCCGGCCGGTAGCGTCCGATAATCGGACGCTGTTGTCCGTTCCTCGTAGCGTCCCGTACATTCTTGTCTCGTGTCAACGCAGGTGCCCCGCCTCCTCTCCGGCCTGGTGGACGACGCCGCGGTCTTCCCGCCCGGCAACGCCGCGCTGCCCGACGCGGTGACCGCGCACCGCACCCACCGCGCCGCCTGGTACGCCGACATGGTCGGCCCGCTGCTGCTGCCCGCCTCGGAGATCCAGCGCGGATCGCTGAACGGCCTGGTGGACCCGGCCGAGGGCCTGGTGATCGGGCTGATCGGCGACACCGGCCTGGACCAGCTCCCGCAGGCGCTGGAAGCGCTCGTGCCGGACGGGATGACCGCCCGGCAGATCGAGGCGCCGGTCGCCAAGCGCGGCGAGGACCCGCAACCAGGGCTGGCCGAGCTGTTCGCGCTCTCCGACCGGCTCGACGGCGCGGCCGTGTACGCGGAGGTCCCGCTGACCTTCGGGCTGATGGGCGCGCTCGACACGCTCGCCGAGGCGCGCGCCGGCGGGCTGCCGGTGGCGGCCAAGTTCCGTACCGGCGGGCTCGCCGCCGAGCTGTTCCCCACCCCGGTCGAGCTGGCCGCGGTGATCTGCGCGTGCCGGGACCGTAAGCTGCCGTTCAAGCTCACCGCCGGGCTGCACCACGCGATCCGGCACCGCGACCCGGAGACCGGCTTCAACCACCACGGTTTCGTCAACGTGCTGGGCGCCACGCTCGCCGCCGTCGGGGGCACGGAGGTGGACGGCGTGGCCGAGCTGCTCGCCGCCACCGACCCGGTACGCGTGGTCGAGCCGGTCCGGGCGCACCGCGACGCCGAGCGCCCGCTGTGGGTCGGGTACGGCTCGTGCAGCATCGCCGAACCACTTACCGATCTGATCCGGCTGGGGCTGGTGAACGGAGGCTACGAGGCATGAGCGAACGCACCGAGCGGAGCGAGGGCCGTGAGGGCATGCCCAGTCGGCACGGCATGACCTGGGTTCCGGGTGTGGCGGGGTCGCCGTACGGGGTGACGAACCTGCCGTACGGCGTGTTCCGGCACGGCGAGGGCGAGCCGCGCGTCGGTGTCCGCATCGGTGACTTCGCGCTGGACCTCGCGGGCGCGGAGGCGGCCGGTCTGGTGCTGGCCGGCGGCGCGCTCGGTGAGCCGGCGCTCAACGCCTTCATGGCGCTCGGCCGCCCGCAGTGGACGGCGGTCCGGCAGCGGCTTGTCGAGCTGCTCACCGAGCCGGAGCACCGGGCGGCGGTCGAGCCGCTGCTGGTGCCGCTGCGCGAGGTCGAGATGGCGCTGCCGTTCGAGGTGGCCGACTACGTCGACTTCTACTCCTCCGAGCACCACGCCTCGAACGTCGGGCAGATCTTCCGGCCCGGGCAGCCGCCGCTGCTGCCGAACTGGAAGCACGTGCCGATCGGCTACCACGGCCGGGCCGGCACGGTGGTCGTCTCCGGCACGCCGGTGATCCGCCCGACCGGCCAGCGGGCCAGCGCGCAGGGCCCCACCACCGGCGCCTCGGTCCGGCTGGACATCGAGGCCGAGGTGGGCTTCGTGGTGGGCGTGCCGAGCCGGCTCGGCGAGCGGGTGCCGGTGGCCGACTTCGCCGACCACGTCTTCGGCGTGGTGCTCGTCAACGACTGGTCGGCCCGGGACATCCAGGCGTGGGAGTACCAGCCGCTCGGACCGTTCCTCGGCAAGTCGTTCGCCACCTCCGTCTCGGCGTGGGTGACCCCGCTGGAGGCGCTGGCCGACGCGTTCGTGCCCGCGCCGGACCAGGACCCGCCGGTGCAGGACTACCTGCGCGACACCCCGCACCTCGGGCTGGACCTGACGCTGTCGGTCGAGTGGAACGGCGAGCGGGTCACGGAGCCGCCGTTCGCCGGCATGTACTGGACCCCGGCCCAGCAGCTCGCGCACCTCACCGTCAACGGCGCGTCGCTGCGTACCGGCGACCTCTACGCCTCCGGCACCGTCTCCGGCCCGGAGCGCGGCCAGGTCGGATCGTTCCTGGAGCTGACCTGGGGCGGGTCCGAGCCGGTCAAGTTCGCCGACGGCAGCGAGCGGACGTTCCTGGAGGACGGCGACACGGTGACGATCACCGCCACCGCGCCCGGACCGGACGGCACCACCGTAGCGTTGGGCGAGGTCACCGGGATGATCCTCCCGGCCCGCTGACATCCGACCTTCCGAACCGGCCCCGGTCGCACCTGATGTGCGACCGGGGCCGTTTCCTTCGGCGTTGATCGCTCCGGATCACGTACGTCCCGGACGGCGGCTCCCGGTCGAACCGGAGCCGCCTGTGGTGCCGGGGCGGGGGGCGTACCCGCGGAAGCCGAACAGGAAGGACCGAGCATGACCGAGTTGACCGGTGCCGTCTGGCGCACCAGCAGCCGCTCGAACGATCAGGGTCTCTGCGTCGAGGTGGCCACGAACGTGGTCGCCGCGCACGGCGTGGTGGGCGTACGCGACTCGAAGGACCCGGAGGGTCCGGCGCTCGCGGTGAGCCCGCCGGGCTGGGCCGCGTTCGTCACCGCGCTGCGGGGCGGCGCGTTCGGCGGCTGACCGCTCGCGCACCACACCGGTGCCCCGGCCGGGGCACCGGTGATGGAAATGTCACCGGGAGGCTCCCCGTTTCCGGTCACGCCCCGTACCGTGTACGACACGGGAGGTGGGGCCATGTCGACGGTGACGGTTTCCGCATTCATCGAAGCGCAGGACGCCGACCTCTGGCGGCTGCTCACCGACCTCCCGGCCCGCGCCGACTGGCTCTCGGCGGTGGACGCGGTCGAGGTCCTCGGCGCCGACGGTTTCGGACCGGGCAGCGTGTGGCGGGAGACCCGCGTCCGGCCGGACGGCGGCACCGAACCGGAGGAGTTCGAGGTGATCGAGGCGGTCGCGCCCGGCCGCCTTGTGCTCGGGTCGCGCGGCGCCGGCGCGGACTACCGGATCACCTGGACGCTGCGCACCGTCGAGCGTCGGCGACGCGGCTGCACCGAGGTCACTGTCGAGCAGGAGGCGGTGCCGACCCGGGCGTACGGGCGGGTGCTGGCCCTGATCCTCGGCGGCCTGGCCGCCCGCGCGGTCGAGAGCGCGCTCCGGCGTGACCTGGCCGACCTGGCGCTGGCCGCCGGTACCGCCCGATCCACCGAGGCCGCCTGAGCCGACCCGGCCGCTCCCCGTACCCGGCCCGCACGCGGCCGGTAGGGTGCCGGGGCGGAGGTGACGGATGGCGAAGGCCGCGAGGCGGCGGGCCGTGATGGCGCTGGTGGCGGTGCTCGCCGTCGCGGCGTCGGTCGCCGTGGTCGTCCGGGTGCTGGCGCCCGCCGAGGTCGACACCGCAGCCCGGAAGCCCTACCCGGCGGCGCCCGCGCCGACCGCCGGGGTGCTCGCGCGGCTGCCGGTGGCGCCGCTCGTCGTGGACGGTCGGCTCCGCGTCTACGCGGGCACCCGTCAGGTGTACGCGGACCAGCCGGTCACCGGGCGGCACCGGGTCACCCCGTTCTGGTCCTTCCGTCGCTGGCCGGCGACGCTGGTCGGAGTGCTCGCCGAGGGGACCACTGTGGTCAGCCGCTGGTCCGACGGGAGGCTGGTGGCGCTCGACGCGCGTACCGGCCGGGTGGTCTGGCGGGCCGACGGCCCGCAGCCGGGGTCGGTCCCGGAGCCGCGACGTACCTTCGCCGCCACGGTCTGGGATCCGGCCGGGCTGCACGTGGGGCGCACTGCCGAGGGGCGGACCGTGCTGCTCGCGACCGGTCCGGGCGGGCTCGGCGGCTACGACCTCGCCGACGGCCGCCGGCTCTGGCACGCCGACGTGGCCCGGGACTGCCGGTCCGACGTGGGCACGACCGCCAGTGGTGAGCTGGCCGGCGTGGACCGCTGCGACGGCCCGGCCGCGGTCGAGCTGCGGGACGCGGCGACCGGTGTGGTGCGGACCCGCTGGCGGCCGCCGGACGCGCCGGAGCGGCTCGTCGTCACGCCGGTGGGCTGCCGGGACGGGCACTCCGGTTGCCGCGGGCTGCGTACCGCCGGGCCGGACGGCGCGGGCAGCCGGGGCTGGCTGGTGACCGACCCGGGCGAGCCGGCCGCCGCGCCGGGCCTGGACCACCCGGACACGGTGCTGGACGGCGAGCGGGCGGTGGACACGTCCGGCCCGGTGGTGGTCGGGCGCTCGGCGCGTACCGGCGAGGAGCTGTGGCGCCGGGCGGACATCCACCCGGCCCGGGTGCTCGCGACCGAGCCGGGACGGGTGCACCTGCTGACCGACCGGCGGGAACTGGTCACCGTCGACCCGCTCACCGGCACGACCCGGTCCAGTTTCGTGCTCGACCTGGGACGGGACGGGATCGGCTGGCGGCCGGGCCGGGCGTACGCGGTGGACGGCTACGTCGCTGTGGAACGGCTGCGGGAGAGCGCCGCTGCGGAGGACGACGACCAGGGCTACTTCCTGATGGCCGAACCGGTGCTGCTCGCCGTGACCTGATCTGGCGAGTCAAGCCTAGAAACGGACAAAAGCACCTATAGTCCTCTTGTCTGATCGGTCGGACGAAGACGCCCGGCGCCGGTCCGTAGGGGGTTGACGGACCGGCGCCAGGCGCGCCCGGTCAGGCCAGCGCGGCCTCGGCGGCGGCCAGGAACGCGTCGTTCTCGGCCGGGGTGCCGATGGTGACCCGGACGCCGTCGCCCGCGAACGGCCGGACGATCACGCCGCGTGCCTCGCACGCCCGGCCGAACTCCACCGCCCGCTCGCCCAGCGGCAGCCAGACGAAGTTGGCCTGGCTGTCCGGCACGTCCGGCACGAACTTGCGCAGCGCCTCGGTGACCCGGTCCCGCTCGGCCACGACCAGCGCGCAGCGCCGCTCCACCTCGTCGGCCTGCGCCAGCGCGGCCAGCGCGCCGGCCTGGGCGGCCATGCTGGTGGAGAACGGGGTGACGACCTTGCGTACGGCGGCGGCCACCTCCGGTGCCGCGACCAGCCAGCCGATCCGCAGGCCGGCCAGGCCCCACGCCTTGGACAGCGTGCGCAGCACCGCCACGTTCGGCCGGTCCAGGTAGGTCAGGCCGTCCGGCACCTCCGGGTCGGTGACGAACTCCCGGTACGCCTCGTCGATCACCACGAGCACGTCGTCCGGCATCGCGTCGAGGAAGCGGTCCAGCTCGGCCCGGCGCACCGCCGTACCGGTGGGGTTGTTCGGGTTGCAGACCAGGACCATCCGGGTCCGGTCGGTCACCGCCGCCGCCATCGCGGCAAGGTCGTGACCGTGGCCGGCGTCGTTCGGCACCCGCACGCTCGTCGCGCCGCTGGTCGCCGCGATGATCGGGTACGCCTCGAAGGAGCGCCACGAGTAGAGCAGCTCGTCACCGGGCAGGCAGGTGGCGCGTACCAGGTGCTCGGCCAGCGCCACCGAACCGCAGCCGGTGGCGATCCGGTCGGCGTCCACGCCGTACCGCTCGGCGAGCGCCTGGCGCAGCGCCACCACGCCCATGTCCGGGTAGCGGTGCGAACCGGCGACCGCCTCGGCGACCGCCTCCACCACGCCCGGCAGCGGGCCGTACGGCACCTCGTTGCTGGCCAGCTTGATCGCCTCGGCCAGGCCCAGCTCGCGGGCCAGGTCGGCCGGACTGCGGCCGGGCACATAGTTGGGCAGCGCGTCCAGGTCGGCGCGGGTGAGCCGCAGCGCAGGCTGGTGACGTCCGGTCTCGGTCATGGGGTGTCTCCCGGGGTGTCGGCGCTCTCGGGCGGGGCGGTACTGGTGTCACGCTTGCGGGGGAGCTGGACCACCACCGTCTGCGCCCGCTTGTCGTGCAGGGCCTGGCGCAGCGGTTGGTCGAACAGGGGTGAGATCGCGTCGATGAGCTGGAGCAGCAGACCCAGCCCGCAGCAGTACCAGAGCAGCGTCGGCAGGCCGAGCGTGCTCCAGCGCCGGGTGGCCCGGCCGAAGCCGAGCGGCTGGTCCGCCTCGACCGGCAGCGCGCGTACGCCCATCAGCCGCTTGCCGAAGGTCTGACCGCGCGCCGCCATCGACGGCACCTCGTACGCGTACCAGAGCGCGGTGGCGATCACGAGGATGGCGATCTGGAGGCCGCCGGCCTGGTCGTCGATCTGGGGCAGCCCCTCGGTGGACGTGTCGCCGTTGAGCGCCCGGCGCACCGATTCACGCAGGTACGGGGAGACGGCCTCGATGTAGCGCCAGACGAACCAGCCGTTGACCACGGCGTTGAGCAGGAACACGATGCCCAGGTCGATCAGGCGCGCGACCAGCCGGGCGCCGTACGACGCCAGCGGCAGTCCGTGCGGACGCGGGATCGGCTGCGCGCCCGGCCAGTGCGGGTACGGCCAGCCGGGCGGCGGTCCCTGCATTCCCTGCCCGGCCTGCCCGGCCTGCCCCGGCTGTCCGGGCTGTCCCGGCCAGGGGTTCGGCTGTCCCGGCTGTCCCGGCTGACCCGGCCACGGGCCGGCCTGGCCGGACTGCCCCGGCTGGCCCGGCCAGGGGCTCGGCCCGCCGGGCGTGCCGGGCGTCGGGGTCGCGTCGGGGCGGCCGCCGGTCCCGGCGGCCGGCTGGTCGGCGGCGGGCGTCGCGGTGACCGGCGCGGGCTCGGGTTCGGCGGGCGGCGGGCCGTCGGGCGGGGTGACGTCGACCGGGATCGGCGCGCCGATCCAGCCCTCGCCGTCCCACCACCTGCGGGTCTCCGTGTCGGCGGGGTCGACGTACCAGCCGGGTTCCAAACTCACGATGCCGTCCTAGTTCCCGACTGCGGGGCTCGCAGGCCCGGCTCACTCCTCGCGCTCACGGGCCAACCTTAACGACGACCGTCCCGGCGAACTTGTCGTGGAGGCACTGCTGCCAGGGCTTGTCCCACAGTTGCCAGAAACCGTCGAGGTAGTTGAGGAACGGCACGAACATCCCACCGGCGAACTCGACGAGCCAGCGCTTGCCGAGCATGCCCCGGGTCAGCGCGGCGTCCGTCTGCACCGGCACGATCCGCAGCTTCATCACCTTCTTGCCGAACGTCTGCCCGGTCCGGCGGGCGAATTCGACGTGGTAGACCCAGTAGAAGGCGAGCATCAGCAGCAGGACACCGAGCTCGGCGGCGAGCAGCGGCAGGAACACGCTGGTCCAGACGTCGACCGGGTCGGGGCCGTTCGGGCCGGCCTGCTCCATCTCGTCGATCATCCGGAAGAAGACGAGGAAGAACACCGGCACGAACAGCACCATCATCACCGCCATGGCGACGGCGGTGTCGATCAGGTAGGCGAGCAGCCGGTCGCCGAAGCCCGCCAGCGGCTGCCCGTTCGGCGCCACCGGAGGCGGGACGGGCCTCGGGGCGTACCCGGGTGGGGGGTAGCCGGGCGGCGGGTAACCGGGCGGGCCGGCGTACCCCGGAGGAACGTGCTGCGCGGGCACCGCCGGTCCGCCGGGCGGCGCGAAGCCGCCGCCCGCGGGTGGATGTCCGGCGAGCGGCGGCGTCGGGTTCGGAGGAGGCTGGGTCACGCGGACAGTGTTACAGGTTCCCGCGCTTCTCCTGCTCGCGCTCGATCGCCTCGAACAGGGCCTTGAAGTTGCCCTT
This sequence comes from Micromonospora tulbaghiae, assembly GCF_900091605.1. Taxonomy (GTDB): domain Bacteria; phylum Actinomycetota; class Actinomycetes; order Mycobacteriales; family Micromonosporaceae; genus Micromonospora; species Micromonospora tulbaghiae. Next base: position 150,117 of record NZ_FMCQ01000008.1, on the reverse strand, counting down.
GCCGAAGCCGAGCGAGCCGTGCCGCTCGATCAGCTCGAAGAAGACGGTGGGGCGGTCCTGCACCGGCTTGGTGAAGATCTGGAGCAGGTAGCCGTCCTCGTCCCGGTCGACCAGGATCTTGCGGGACTGAAGCTCCTCGATCGGCACCCGGACGTTGCCGATGCGGGCGCGCAGCTCCGGGTCCTCGTAGTACGAGTCCGGGGTGTCCAGGAACTCGACGCCCGCCGCGCGCATGGCGTCCACGCTGGCCAGGATGTCGTTGGTGGCCACGGCGATGTGCTGGGCGCCGGGGCCCTGGTAGAACTCCAGGTACTCGTCGATCTGCGACTTCTTGCGGGCCACGGCCGGCTCGTTGAGCGGGAACTTCACCTTGCGGGTGCCGTTGGCGACGACCTTGCTCATCAGCGCCGAGTAGTCGGTGGCGATGTCGTCGCCGATGAACTCCGCCATGTTCGAGAAGCCCATGACGCGCTTGTAGAACTCGACCCACTCGTCCATCCGGCCCAGCTCCACGTTGCCGACCACGTGGTCGACCGCCTGGAAGAACCGCTTCGGCTGGATGCCGGCGTCGATCATCGGCTGCCGGTCCACGATCGGGCCGCGGGCCACGAACCCGGGCAGGAACGGGCCGGTGTAGCGGGACCGGTCGACCAGGCTGTGCCGGGTGTCGCCGTACGCGGCGATGGACGCCATCCGGACGGTGCCGTGCTCGTCGCTGACGTCGTGCGGCTCGACCAGGCCGGTCGCGCCCTGCGCCACGGCGTGCGCGTACGCGGCGTCCACGTCCGGCACCTCCAGCGCGATGTCGGAGACGCCGTCGCTGTGCTTCGCCACGTGCTCGGCGCCGTCGGCGTCCGGGCGTACCGCGCCGGTCAGCACGAAGCGGGCGGAACCGCTGGTCAGCACGTACTGCGCGTGGTCCCGGTAGCCCTGCTCCGGCCCCCGGTACGCCACACACGTCATGCCGAACGCGGTGGAGTAGTAGTGCGCGGCCTGCTTGGCGTTGCCCACCAGGAAGTGGACGTGGTCCATGCCCTTGACCGGGAACGGGTCGCGGGTGATGTCGTGGTCGACTGCGCCGACGAGAGCGTCGACGTCGACCTCCTCGGTCGACTGGGGTCGGTCGATCGCCTGGGTCATGGTGGCCTCCCTCGCGTACCGGCCGGCCTCGCGGGCCGCCGTGGATGTGCTCTTCCGGCGAGGATCTACGGGCCACAGTGAGTTGGGCAACAGTTGACGTAATTCCTGGTCAGGTTGTGCATTCGGTACCGTGGTACACCATGAACACTGGTCAGGATGTACAGCTCGACGAGCTGGACGCGCGCTTGATCGAACTGCTGGCGGAGGAACCCCGGATCGGCGTGCTGGAATGCTCCCGGCGGCTCGGCGTCGCCCGCGGCACGGTCCAGGCCCGGCTCGACAAGCTCGTCGGCCGGGGTGTCGTGACCGGGTTCGGTCCGGACATCACCCCCGCCGCGATCGGCTTCGGGGTGACCAGCTTCGTCACGCTGGAGATCAGCCAGCGGCACGGCCACGACCAGGTCACCGCACACCTGGCCGCGATCCCCGAGGTGCTGGAGGCGCACACCATCACCGGCTCCAGCGACCTGCTCTGCCGGATCGTCGCCCGGTCGAACACCGACCTCCAGCGGGTCATCGACCAGATCGTCGCCTCGGAGGGCATCCGGCGCGCCTCCACCATCATCGCGCTGGCCGAGCAGATCCCGTACCGGACGCTGCCGCTCGTCCGCTCCGCCGCCCGCGGCGGCCCTTAACACCCCGGACCACCCAAGAAGCGCCGCGACACGCACCGCACGCGGCCCGGGGGACCGGTGATCGTCGCTACCGTGTGCGGTGTGAAGGGCCTAGGGGTACGCGGCTGGTTGCTGCTCGGGCTCGTCACCGTGGTCGTACTCGCCGCGACAGGCGTCTGGAACCCCTTCCCGGCGCTGTGGGACTGGGTCGACCGCAGCAAGCCGATCTCCGAGCCCGACGTGGTCTGGCAGCAGCGCGTCGGCGGCACGCCGCGCAGCGTCACCATCGCCGGCGACACCGTGATCGTCGAGCAGCGCACCCGCATCGAGGCGCGCAACCTCGCCGACGGCGGCCGGCTGTGGGAGCGCAAGGCCGACTGGTCGGCGGTAGCGGGCAGCGGCCGGGAGTCGGTCGTCGCCGTGGGCCGGCTGCTCGACAAGGGGTACGAGGTGCTCGACCCGGTCAGCGGCGTGACCCGCCGGCGCGACGACCGCGCGATCGCCGTCTGGACCTACCGGAACCTGCTGCTGGACGCGTACTGCGTGCAGGCCACCGACTGCACGCTGCGCGCCTGGGAGCCGCGCGGCACCGCTCCGCTGTGGAGCGCGTTCCTGCCCGGCGTGCACAGCGGCGTGCTCGCCGACAACCCGGAACTGCTCGGCACCCGGAGGCTCGGCGCCACCCGGATCGACGGCGGGGTGGCCGGGCCGGAGTCCGTACCGCCGCTTCTCGGCTTCCCGGTCGACGGCCGGGTGCACGTGGTGGACACCGCGACCGGCCGGGTGCTCCAGAACGTCCAGCCCGGCCGGGAGGAACGGCTCGCAGTGGTCGGCGGCCGGCTGCTGCGGATCGCGGCCACCTCCCGCGACGGGAGCTGCTACTACGCGGTGACCGCCGTGGACCCGGCCACCGGTCAGCAGGTGTGGCGGCGTACCGGGATCAACCTGCGCACCGCCGACTACGCCGGTTGCGTGCAGCGGGAGGATCCGCAGGGCGGGCGCAACGTGATCATCGGGGTCGCCCCCGACGGCCGGGAAGCGGTGCTCGACGGGTACGACGGCCGGCTGCTCCAGGTCGGCGCGGACGGCGAGAAGCTGCTCGCCGTGGACGACCGCTACACAGTGGTGCGCAGCGCCGACAAGGGCTCGCTGCTCGGTCGGGAACTGTCGGCCGACCGGACCCGCTGGACCCGGCCGGCGGGCGGCAAGAACGGTGCGGCCCTCACCCCGTACGCGGCGGTGATCAGCGAGGAGAAGCCGTCCCGGCTGATCGCTGTCCAGCCGCGGGAGGGCCGGGTGCTGGTCGAGCTGCGTACCTCGGCGAACGCGCTGGCGGTCGGCCCGAACGGCATGATCATCGGCGAGGGGCGGGAGATCGGGTACGTCCGCTGGGGCGCCGGCACGGGTGAGGCGCCGGGGCCGGACCAGGACGGCGCGCCGGTGGCGCCGGACCCGGGAGGCAGCTGGCGCCCGCCGAGCGACCAGGGAAGTTGTGGGCCGAAGAACGAACTCTGCGCCGGCGGCAAGTGACAGCGGGTGAGAGCGTCGTCCCACGACCCACCTGCGGGTGTCACCGATCGACGGCTCTGCCCTAGGCTTTTCGGTCATGAGCAGTGCCGCCGCCTTCTCGTACGCACCCCTGCTGCCGACCGGTCCCGACCAGACCGAATACCGCCTGGTCACCGACGAGGGGGTGGACGTCGTCAACGGCCCGGGAGGCCGCCGGTTCCTCACCGTGGATCCGGGCGCGCTGACCGCGCTGACGGCGGAGGCGATGCACGACATCGCCCACTTCCTGCGCCCGGCCCACCTGGCTCAGCTCCGCTCGATCATCGACGACCCGGCGGCCTCGCCGAACGACCGCTTCGTCGCGCTCGACCTGCTGCGCAACGCCAACATCGCGGCCGGCGGCGTGTTGCCGATGTGCCAGGACACCGGCACCGCGATCGTGATGGGCAAGCGCGGCCGGCACGTGCTCACCGACGGCACCGACGCGGAGGCGATCTCGCGCGGCGTCTACCAGGCGTACACCCGGCTCAACCTGCGCTACTCGCAGCTCGCCCCGCTGACCATGTGGGACGAGCGGAACACCGGCAGCAACCTGCCCGCCCAGGTGGAGCTGTACGCCGAGGACCCGGACGGCCACGCCGACGCGTACAAGTTCCTGTTCATGGCCAAGGGTGGCGGCTCGGCCAACAAGTCCTACCTCTACCAGGAGACCAAGGCGCTGCTGAACCCCACGCGGATGATGCAGTTCCTGGAGGAGAAGCTGCGGCTCATCGGCACCGCCGCCTGCCCGCCCTACCACCTGGCGATCGTCATCGGCGGCACCTCCGCCGAGTACGCGCTGAAGACCGCGAAGTACGCCTCCGCGAAGTACCTCGACGCGCTGCCCACCGAGGGCTCGATGAGCGCGCACGGCTTCCGTGACCTGGAGCTGGAGGCCGAGGTGCTGGAGCTGACCCGCAACTTCGGCATCGGCGCGCAGTTCGGCGGGCGCTACTTCTGCCACGACGTGCGGGTGGTCCGGCTGCCACGGCACGGCGCCTCCTGCCCGGTGGCGATCGCTGTCTCCTGCTCGGCCGACCGGCAGGCGGTGGCGAAGATCACCCCCTCGGGCGTCTGGCTGGAGCGACTCGAAACCGACCCGGCGCGGTTCCTGCCCGACGTGACCGACGAGTCGCTGGAGACCGAGGAGGTCGTCCGCGTCGACCTGAACCGGCCGATGGACGAGATCCGGGCCGAGCTGTCGAAGTACCCGGTGAAGACCCGGCTGTCCCTGACCGGCCCGCTCGTCGTCGCCCGGGACATCGCGCACGCGAAGATCGCCGAGCGGCTGGACGCGGGCGAGCCGATGCCGCAGTACCTGCGCGACCACGCCGTCTACTACGCCGGGCCGGCCAAGACCCCCGAGGGCTACGCCTCCGGCTCGTTCGGCCCCACCACCGCGGGCCGGATGGACGCGTACGTGGAGAAGTTCCAGGCGGCCGGCGGCTCGATGGTGATGCTGGCCAAGGGCAACCGGTCCGCCCAGGTCACCCGCTCCTGCCAGGCGCACGGCGGCTTCTACCTCGGCTCGATCGGCGGTCCGGCCGCCCGGCTGGCGCAGGACTGCATCAAGCACGTCGAGGTGCTCGAATACGCCGAGCTGGGCATGGAGGCGGTCTGGAAGATCGAGGTGGAGGACTTCCCTGCCTTCATCGTCGTCGACGACAAGGGCAACGACTTCTTCGCCGAGGTCACCAAGCCGGTGCTCACCGTCGGCCGGCGCTGACGTCAGACGTACGCGAGGGGCGCCCGGGAATGTCCCGGGCGCCCCTCGGTGTGTCCGTCGTGCATCGACATCGGTGCGCCTGTCCGGCCGAGTGGCCGGGCAGGCGCACCGCCCCCGTCGGATGCCGTCACCGACAACCCGTGACGAGTCTGGGTGCCGTCGCTATCGGATCGCTATCGCCTCGTCGCGCCGCTCGGTGACCGCCGGGCTACGCTGCTGGAAGTTGCATGGCGGCAGGCGGGGGCGCGGATGCGATTCGGGATCTTGGGGCCCTTGCGGGTCGGCGGCGGCGAAGCCACCGTCACCGCGGGCCGGGATCGCACCGTGCTCGCCATGCTGTTGCTGCGCCCCGGCCGGGTGGTGCCGGTGGAGGATCTGGTCGACGCCGTCTGGGAGGACCGTCCCCCGGCGACCGCGCGGACCCAGCTCCAGATCTGCGTGTCGAGACTGCGGCAGCGGTTCGCTGCGCTCGGGCTGCCGGCCGACACGATCGTCACCGACCCGGCGGGCTACGGCATCCGGATCGAGCCGGACGACCTCGACGCCGACATGTTCGCCCGTGCCGTGGAGACGGCCCGCGCCGAGGCGGCCGCCGGCCGGCCGGCCGAGGCCCGCCGCCACTACCGGGCCGCCCTGGCGCTGTGGCGCGGTCCGGCGCTCACCGGTATCCCGGCCCGGCTGGTGCGGCTGCGGGCCCAGGCGCTCGACGAGCAACGGCTCGCGGTACTGGAGGACTGCGTCGACGTCGAGCTGCGGCTGCGCCGGGGGACCGAACTGGTCGACGAGCTCACCGAGGCGGTCGAGAACAACCCGCTGCGGGAACGGCTGCGGGGGCAGCTGATGCTGGCCCTCGCGGCGGTCGGCCGGCAGGCGGACGCACTGGCCGTCTACCGGGACGGCCGCCGGATCTACGCCGAGGAACTGGGCATCGAGCCCGGCACGGCGTTGCAGGAACTGCACCAGCGCGTACTGGCCGGTGACGAGGCGGCCGGCCCGCGCCCCGCGGCACCGGTACGCACGCTGCCCCGGGCCATCCGGGACTTCACCGGCCGTCAGCAGACCATGGCGCGGCTGGTCAAGGACATCGTCGAGGAGGGGACGCGGCTGTACCTGATCGACGGCATGGCCGGCAGCGGCAAGACCACCCTCGCCGTCCAGGTCGCGACCGCGTTGCGCGAGCGGTTCCCCGACGCGGAACTCTTCATAGACCTGCACGGCTACAGCGAGCGCAGCCCACTGACCCCCGCGGCGGCCGCGGCCACCCTGCTGCGACAGCTCGGCGTGCCCGCCGAGCGGGTGCCGGTCGACGCGGAGGACCGGCTGGCGATGTGGCGCTCCGAGCTGGCGGACCGGCGGGCCGTGGTGGTGCTCGACAACGCGGCGAGCGCCGCCCAGGCCGCGGCGCTGCTGCCCAGCGGTCCGGACAGTCTCGTGCTGGTGACCAGCCGTCGCCGGCTGGCCGGCCTCGACGAGGGGCGTCCACACTCGCTGCCCGTCCTGGACCCGGACGAGGCCGTCGAACTGCTCGGCCGGATCGTCGGCGCCGACCGGGTCGGCGCCGAGCCGGCGGCCGCCGCCGAGGTGGCCCGGCGGTGCGGTCATCTGCCGCTCGCCATCCGGCTGGCCGGTTCCCGGCTCGCGCACCGCCCGCACTGGCGGGTCGCCGACCTGGCGCGGCGGCTGGCCGAGGCGCAGGATTCACTGGCCGAGCTGGCGGTCGGCGAGCGCTCCGTCGGGCACGCCTTCACGCTCTCGTACGCGCAGGTCTCGGCGCCGGCCCGGCGGCTGTTCCGGCTGCTCGGGCTCCACCCCGGCGTACGGTTCGACAACCGGGTGGCGGCGGCGCTCGCCGACGTGCCACTGCCGGAGGCGCAGGAGCTGCTGGACGAGCTGGTGGACGTGCACCTGGCCGAGGAGACCGCGCCGGGCCGGTACCGCCTCCACGACCTGCTCCGGGAGTACGCGCGCCGGTTGCTGGCCGAGACCGAGCGCCCGGCCGAGCGCCGGACGGCGGTGGCCCACCTGCTCGACCATCACCTTCAGGTGGCGGTCGGTCTGGCGATCGTCGCCGAGACGAAGCAGGGCGCGCTGAGCCAGGTCGCCTTCCCGCCGCCGCGGCGTCCCGACCTGCTGCCGGTCCGGGACAGGCCGGGTCAGTCCTGGTTCGACGAGAACCGGGCGGCTCTCGTCGGGCTGGTGCACCTGGCCGAGTCGGAGGGCCTCTCGGCGTACTGCTGGCAGCTGACCCGGGCGTGCTGGTGGTCCAACTTCGTCGGTGGCCACCTCGACGAACTGGTCGAGACGCACGAGGTGGCGCTGCGCGCCGCCACCGGGTCGGGGGACGAGGAAGCAGTGGCCATCACCATGAACTACCTCGCCTCGGCGAAGTTCCGGCTGGGGGACTTTCCGGAGGCGATCCGGTTCCTGGAGGCGGGCGTCGACAGGTACCGCCGGCTCGGTCTGCGCCGGGAGCAGGTCCAGGCGCTCTGCAACCTCGCCGCGGTGTGTTTCGGGACCGACGACGCGGAGCGCTGCATCAGGTACGTCGACGAGGCGCTGCGGATCAGCCGCTACCCGGACGACGCGGCGACCATCTCCAGCCTGTTCAGCATGTTGTCGATCGCCGAGCTGTTCCGTGGCCGGTACGACCTGGCCCTCGAAGCGGCCCGCCGGCACGTCCTCCTGGCGCGGGTGGCGGGGGACCCGCGGCACACCTCGAACGCGCTCGGCCACCTCGGCATGATTCGGCACCGCCTGGGCCAGACCGGGCCGGCCCGCCGGTTGCTCCGGGCGGCGCTGCACCTGAAGCGGACCACCGCGAACCGGTTCGGGGAGGGGGAGATCCTCAACGAGATCGGCATGATGGAGCGTGAGGCGGGCCGCCCGGCCGAGGCCGCCGCCCGGCACCGGGCCGCCCTGATCGCGATGACCGACGCGGGGGACCGGATCGGGCAGTGCGCCTCCCGGAACCTCCTGGCCCGCGCCCTGCACGATCTGGGCGATGTCGACGCCGCGATCGACCTGCACCGCCGGGTGCTGGACGACGCCACGCGACTGAGTCTGCGCTACGAGCAGGCCCGGGCCCTGGACGGCCTCGCCCGCTGCCTGCGCCACGCCGACTCCGACCAGGCCCGCCGGTACGCCGGGCGGGCGCTGGCGCTGTTCCGCCAGGTCGAGTCGCCGGACCGGCGGGAGACCGAGAGGCTGCTCGCCGAGCTGGGCTGAGGGCCGCGCCACTTTCCCTGCACACCGCCCGGTTGCGCGGCAGGATGGAACGCGTGACGACTCCAGAGGCGACCGGCTACCGGATCGAACGCGACTCGATGGGCGAGGTGGAGGTGCCCGCCGAGGCGCTGTGGCGGGCGCAGACCCAGCGTGCGGTGCAGAACTTCCCGATCTCCGGGCGCGGGCTGGAACCGGCCCAGATCAAGGCCCTGGCGCAGATCAAGGGTGCGGCGGCCCTGGTCAACGGTGAGCTCGGGGTGATCGACGCGGACGTGGCGCAGGCGATCGCCACCGCCGCCGCGCACGTGGCCGAGGGCGGCTACGACGACCAGTTCCCGGTGGACGTGTTCCAGACCGGTTCCGGCACGTCGTCCAACATGAACACCAACGAGGTGATCGCCACGCTGGCCGGCCGGGAGCTGGGCCGCGACGTGCACCCGAACGACCACGTCAACGCGTCACAGTCCAGCAACGACGTGTTCCCCACCTCGATCCACCTGGCCGCCACACAGTTCGTGGTGGAGGATCTGATCCCGTCGCTGAAGCAGCTCGCGGGCGCGCTGGAGGAGAAGGCGGCCGAGTTCGAGACGGTGGTCAAGGCGGGGCGTACCCACCTGATGGACGCCACGCCGGTCACGCTCGGGCAGGAGTTCGGCGGCTACGCCGCGCAGGTGCGTTACGGCGTCGAGCGGCTGGAGTCGGCGCTGCCCCGGCTGGCCGAGCTGCCGCTGGGCGGCACCGCTGTGGGCACCGGCATCAACACGCCGCTGGGCTTCGCCGACCGGGTGATCGGCAAGCTGCGGGAGTCGACCGGCCTGCCGCTGACCGAGGCGCGCAACCACTTCGAGGCGCAGGGCGCCCGGGACGCGCTCGTGGAGACATCCGGGCAGCTCCGAACCGTCGCGGTCGGCCTCTACAAGATCGCCAACGACGTGCGCTGGATGGGCTCCGGTCCGCGCGCCGGGCTGCGTGAGCTGCGCATCCCGGATCTCCAGCCGGGGTCTTCGATCATGCCGGGCAAGGTGAACCCGGTGGTGGCCGAGGCGATGCGGCAGGTCTGCGCCCAGGTGATCGGGAACGACGCGGCGGTGGCGTTCGCCGGGTCGCAGGGCGACTTCGAGCTGAACGTGATGCTCCCGGTGATGGGCCGCAACCTGCTGGAGTCGATCAAGCTGATCGCCGCGTCCAGCCGGCTGTTCGCCGAGCGGCTGGTGGCCGGCCTGGTCGCGGACGCCGAGGTCTGCCTGGCGTACGCGGAGGGCTCGCCGTCGATCGTCACCCCGCTCAACCGCCACCTCGGGTACGACGAGGCCGCATCGATCGCCAAGGAGGCGCTGGCCAAGCAGGTGTCCATCCGCGAGGTGGTGATCTCCCGGGGTCACGTCGACTCGGGCAAGCTCACCGAGACCCAGCTGGACGAGGCGCTGGACCTGCTGCGGATGACCCACCCCTGAGCCGGCGCCGGTAATTGCCTCGACCCCTCACGCTGGGCGCGGCATGATCCGACCGTGCGTGACGACGGCGGCGTGTTGCTGGAGACCGCGCGGCTGACGCTGCGCCGGTTCACGATGGACGACGCGGACCGGCTGGTTGCGCTGGACGCCGACCCGGAGGTCATGCGCTTCCTGACCGGCGGCGCGCCGACCCCGGCCGGGACGTACCGGGACGAGGTGCTGCCCCGGGTGCTCGCGCAGTACGCCCTGCACCCCGGCCTCGGCCGCTGGGCGACGCTCGACCGGTTCACCGGCGAGTTCCTGGGCTGGCACTCGCTCGACCCGTCCGACGACGGCGCCGAGGCGGAGCTGGGCTACCGGCTGCGCCGCGCGACGTGGGGACACGGGCTTGCTACCGAGGGCGCGCGGGCGCTGGTGCGGCACGCGTTCGACACGGTCGGCGTCCGCCGGGTGTGGGCACAGACGATGGCGGTGAACGACCGCTCCCGCGCGGTCATGGCCCGCGCGGGGTTGCGCTACGTCCGTACGTTCCACCTCGCCTTCGACGACCCGATCCCGGGTACGGAGCACGGCGAGGTGGAGTACGAGCTGCGCCGCGACGCCTGGCCCGCGACCCGTCAGGAGTGGGACGCGGCGGCCCTGCGGGCCCGGTAGGCGCTCACCGCGGCCCGGTTGCCGCACCCGGCTTCGCAGAACCGGCGGGACCGGTTCCGGGACAGGTCGACCAGCACGTTGTCGCAGTCGGGGTGGTCGCAGTGCCGCAGCCGGCTCAGCTCGCCCATCCGGACCAGGTCGGCCATCGCCATCGCGGCCTCGACCGCCATCCGGGTCGCCAGCGGCGCGTCCTGCGGCACGGCGTGCACGTGGTACGGCTCGTCGTCGTGCCGGACGAGCTGCGGCAGCGCGTGCGACTCGCGCAGCAGCCCGTTGACGATCGCCACCACCTCGTCGGTGTCGGCGTACCAGATGCGGCGCAGCCGGGGCCGCAGCGCGCGGACCTGGCGCAGTTCGGCGTCGGTGTGCTCGTGCCGGCCGCTCCACCCGTGGGTGGCGAAGAAGGCGTCCAGGGCTGCCACGTCGGGCAGCCCGTCCGGGTCGCCGACGGTGTTCACCAGCGCGGCGGCGGCGACCAGCGCGCATTCGGTGTCATGAGCGAAAAGCAACTTGACTCCTGTCGGAGGCTGCGCCTAGCGTCATCAGCATAACCTCCCTTCACTCATGACCAGGAGCTCCCGATGCGTGAACGGTCCGGCGCCGGGCTCGGCCTGGCACTGCTCTCCGCGATCACGTTCGCCACCTCGGGCACCTTCGCCCGCCCGCTGATCACCGGCGAGTGGTCGGCGGTCGCGGTGGTGATCGCCCGGGTCGGCATCGCCGCGCTGGTGCTCGCCGTCCCGGCCGTGCTGGCACTGCGCGGCAGGTGGGCGGTGCTGCGCCGCAACGCGGTGAGCGTGGTGCTGTTCGGGCTGCTCGGCGTGGCCACCGCGCAGGCGTGCTTCTTCAACGCGGTGCGCTACCTCCCGGTCGGCGTGGCGCTCCTGCTGGAATACCTCGGCATCGTGCTCGTGGTGGGATGGATGTGGCTGGTCCACGGGCAGCGCCCCCGGCTGCTCACAGTGGCCGGCTCGGTCACCGCCCTGTGCGGGCTTGTGCTCGTCCTCGACCTCACCGGCGCCGGGCGGCTCGACCCGGTGGGCGTGCTCTGGGGCCTCGGCGCGGGCGTCGGGCTGGCCGGATACTTCGTCATCGCCGGCCGGATCGACGCGGGCCTGCCCTCGGTGGTGATGGCCAGCGGCGGCATGGCCGTCGGCGCGCTGGCGCTGCTGCTGCTCGGCGGCATCGGAGCTCTGCCGCTCGCCGCCGGCACCGCCGACGTCACCTTCGGTGGGCACCGGGTGAGCTGGCTGGTGCCGATCGCCGGGCTGTCGCTGATCGCCGCCGTGGTCGCGTACCTGGCCGGTGTCGCGGGCACCCGGCTGCTCGGGGCGCGGCTGTCCTCCTTCGTGGGGCTGACCGAGGTGATGTTCGCGGTGCTGATCGCCTGGCTGGTGCTCGACGAACTGCCCAGCCTGATCCAGCTGGCCGGCGGCGTGCTCATCCTCGGCGGCGTCGCCCTGGTCCGGGCGGACGAACTGCGGGGCACCCCGTCGGCGTCTGCGCCGGCCGAGCCGGTGCTGGCCGGCGACCGATGAGCGGGCCGCGCGGCGCCGTCGTCTTCGACGCCGACGAGACGCTCGTCGACCTGCGCCCGGCGGTCACCGGCGCGCTCGTCGCCGTACTCGATGAGATGCGGCGGCGGACCCCGGCGGCGGCCGGAGTGGTGCTCGCGGACCTGGAGGGGGACTGGGGTGCGGTCTTCGGCGCGCTCAGCGCCGCCCCCGTGCAGGAGGTGCGGCGGGCCGCCCTGGCCCGTTCGCTGGCCCGAGCCGGGCTGGAGGCGGACCTGGACGAGTTCGCGACCTTGTTCTTCGACCGCCGGTACGCGCTGAGCCGCCCCTTCCCGGACGTGCTGCCCGCGCTGTCGGCGCTGCGCCCGCACCACGTGCTGGGCTTCGCGACGAACGGCAACAGCCGCGCCGAACGCTGCGGCCTCGCCGGACAGTTCGCCTTCGAGGTGTACGCGCACGAGGGCGGCCTGCCCAAGAAGCCGGCGCCGGAGTTCTTCGCGGCGGTGGTGGCGGCGACCGGACTGCCGGCCGAGCGGATCGTCCACGTGGGTGACTCGCCGGAGCACGACGTGGTCGCCGCGCAGCGGGCCGGACTGCGTGCCGTCTGGCTCAACCGGGCCGGACTGCCCCGTCCGCGCGGCCTCGAACCGGACGCCGAGGTGTCCACAATCGCCGGACTGTCGGCGGTGCTCACCACCCTGACAAGCGCGAACGCCTAGTTGCGGCCCGGCTGCCATCCCCGGGCCACCAGAGCGGCGCGGATCTCCCGCACCAGGTCGGGGAACTCCTTGCGCAGGCGACGGCCGGTCACGTGCGACACCAGCCAGCCGGCCTCGACGAGCTGGTCGAGCCGCCGCCGGTCGCTGTGCGCCCCGTCGGAGTGCGGCCGATCGTCGTACTCGACGGCGACCCGGAACTCCGGCCAGGCCAGATCGGGATGCAGGATCCGGCCGGCCGACACGCGTACCGGATGGCGGGCCACCGGGCGTGGCAGGCCGGCGAAGACGAGGCGTACCCGCAGGTGGGACTCGGCCGGGGACCGGGCCAGCCCGTCGGTCAGGCCGAACACCCACGCCGCCCGCCGGCCACCGGGGCGACAGGCGTTCCGGGCCGCCTCGCTCGCCAGTGCCGAGCGGCTCACCGAGCCGGCACGCAGCAGCCCGTCGACGATGCCGACCGCCTTCACGGGATCGGCCCAGACCGCCGTCTCCCAGGCACAGGAGACCGGCTCGGTGCGCGGCGGCGGCCCGGCCGGGATCATCGCCGCGCCGAGGGGTGACGGATTCGATGCCAGGGCTGAGGCCGGCGGGACGGCCGGGCCGGGCGGTCCGGGCCGGGCGCGGTGGTCGGCCGGATCCGGCGGCCTGGTCCGGCCCGATGGGCGGCCCGCCGTCGGCGGTGCCGGGACGGGGAACCTCGTGCCGGCGGGTGGGCTCGTTCGCGCGGGTGCGGCGGCGCCGACGGGGACCAGGAGCCCGCTGCGCGTGCTCGACACGGGGGCGTGGTGCACCCGGACACCCGGCTGCGAGTCGGCCCGGACCATGGCCGGCAGCAGGACGTGCACGTCGTCGGTGAACCCGGCGGCGTGCTCGACTCCGTGCAGGTAGGCCGCCGACGGCCCGGCGATCACCGTGCCCTGCGGCATGCGCAGCAGGGCCGCGCGGCAGGCCAGCGCGTGGTCGCGGTCGAGCCGCGCGTCGGCGTACACGTCCTGCCGGAGCCGGACCCAGGACGCGCCCCGCAGATGATGCCGGGACAGCAGCCCGCGCCGGATCGCTTCCGAGCCCCGGAACACCTGCCAGGCCAGCTCCGGCGGTCGGTGAGGATGAGGTGGCATGGGACGAGCGTGACGGCGCACGGGTGAAGATCGGTACCCCTGTGGACAGCCGCGGCCGTGCCGCCCGCCGCGCCCTGTGGACAACCCCCGAGCGGCCCGCCGGTGTGCTAGTGCCCCCGGTTCAGCAGAGCGCGGCGGCGACCGCCTCGGCGGCGGCAGTGACCTGGGCGCCGACGTCCGCCACGTCGAGCGGGGTCAGCGACACCACCCCGACGCTGCCCTCCAGGCCCGGTACACCGAGCACCGGCGCGGCCACCCCGTACGCACCTGACTGAAGCTCGCCGCTGGTGGTCACCGGCCCCGGATCGCCGGCCCGCCCGGCCAGTACCGCCCGGCCGGCGGCGCCCCGCTCCAGCGGGTGCCGGGTGCCGGTCCGGTACGCCACGTGGAACGACGTCCAGCTCGGCTCGACCACCGCGAGCGCGACCCCCTCGCCGCCCTCGACGACTGTCAGGTGGGCGGTCGCCCCGGTGCCCTCGGCGAGCCGGCGCAGCGCGGGCAGCGCCCCCTCGGCCAGCAGCGGCTGGGCGCGGCGGGCCAGGTGCAGCACGCCCACGCCGATCCGCAGGCGGCCCTCGCCGTCGCGCCGGAGCATCCCGTGGCCGGTCAGCGCGCCGACCAGCCGGTAGACGGCCGCCCGGCCGATGCCCAGCCGGTGCGCCGCCTCGGTGACCGTCAGGCCGCCCGGCGCGTCCGCGACCAGGTGCAGCAGCCGCAGACCCCGGTCCAGGGTCTGTGCCGTCTCTCCCGTGCGCGCCGCCGTGTCCACAGCACGCAGCGTACGACCCGGCTCCGGCCAACCCGGAAATGTGCGGACGGCTACCCTTGTGAGGTGACGCTACGCCTGTATGACACCGCCACCCGATCGGTGCGGGACTTCGTCCCGCGGGAAGCCGGCAAGGTGGGGGTCTACCTGTGTGGTCTCACGCTCCAGGCCCCGCCGCACATCGGCCACCTTCGCTCCGGCGTCAACTACGACGTGCTGCGCCGCTGGCTGCTGAGCAAGGGCTTGGAGGTCACGTTCATCCGCAACCTGACCGACATCGACGACAAGGTCCTGGCCAAGGCGATGGAGCAGGACCGGCCGTTCTGGTCGATCGCGTACGCGAACGAGCAGATCCTCACCGCCTCCTACCTGTCGCTCAACGTGCTTCCGCCCACGTACGAGCCGCGGGCCACCGGGCACATCCCGGAGATGCACGAGCTGATCGCGCGGCTGATCGAGACCGGCCACGCCTACCCGGCCACCGACGGCTCCGGCGACGTCTACTTCGACGTGGCCTCCTGGCCCGCGTACGGCTCACTGTCCGGCCAGTCCCCGGCGGACATGCAGCCCGCCGGCGACGCCCCCGACCGGGGCAAGCGCGACCCGCGTGACTTCGCGCTCTGGAAGGGCGCCAAGCCGGGCGAACCGGCCGACGCCTACTGGCCGTCGCCGTGGGGCCGCGGCCGGCCCGGCTGGCACATCGAGTGCTCGGCCATGTGCTGGCGCTACCTCGGCCCCGAGTTCGACATCCACGGCGGCGGGCTCGACCTGACGTTCCCGCACCACGAGAACGAGATCGCCCAGTCGCAGGCCGCCGACCTGCCGTTCGCCCGCTACTGGGTGCACCACGGCCTGCTCGGCATCGGCGGCACCAAGATGGGCAAGTCGCTCGGCAACACGCTCGACCTCGACTACGTGGCCTCGCTCGGGGTCCGCCCGGTGGAGCTGCGCTACTACTACGTGGCCGCGCACTACCGGTCCCGCATCGACTACTCCGAGGACGCGCTGCGCGAGGCCGCCGTGGCGTACCGGCGGATCGAGGGCTTCGTCCAGCGGGCGACCGAGCGGGTCGGCCCGGGCCGGCCCGGCGACCTGCCGGCCGGTTTCGCGGCCGCGATGGACGACGACCTCAACACGTCGGCGGCGCTGGCGGCGCTGCACGAGGTGGTCCGCGACGGCAACACCGCGCTCACCGCCGGCGACGATGTGACCGTCCGCACGACGCTGGCCGCCACCCGGGCGATGCTGGATATCCTCGGCGTCGACCCCCTGGACCCGGCCTGGACCGGCGGCGGCCGCACGGACGACCTGCGCGGCGTGGTGGACTCCCTGATCGCGCTGGCCCTGGAGCAGCGCGCGCAGGCCCGCAGCCGCAAGGACTGGGCTGCCGCCGACGCCGTACGCGACCAGCTCAAGCAGGCAGGCGTGGTCGTCGAGGACACCCCCCAGGGCCCGCGTTGGACTATTGGAGAGCAGGACTGATGGCCGGCAACTCGCAGCGCCGTGGCCGGCGACTGACGCCGAAGGCGGGCGCCCCCAAGGGCACCGGAGGCAAGAACAAGGACTCGCTCGCCGGGCGGGGTCGCACGCTGCCCGCCGACGAGCGGCCGTGGCACAAGGCGTACTCGGGCACCGAGAAGCTGCCCCAGCGCACCGCCTGGAAGCAGGACAAGGAGCGCCGCGCCGCCGCCGAGGAGGGCCGCTCGCCCAAGATCGGTCAGCCCGGCACCAAGGACACCACCTGGGGCAAGGGCGGTGGCCGAGGCACGCCTACGACGAAGGGCCGGGGCGGCAAGCCGACCGGCGGCCGGTCCGGGCCCCGGGTCGCGCCGGGCCGCAAGGCCAACCCGGCGAAGGACAGCCCGGAGCTGCTGGTCGGGCGCAACCCGGTGCTGGAGTCGCTGCGCACCCAGGTGCCCGCCACCGCGCTCTACACCGCGCAGGGCATCGACGTCGACGACCGGGTCAAGGAGATCATCCGTACCGCCGCCGACCGCGGCATCGCGATCCTGGAGGTCAGCCGCGCCGAGCTGGACCGGATGACCGGTGGCGTGCTGCACCAGGGCGTCGGCCTCCAGGTGCCGCCGTTCGCCTACGAGCCGTTCGACGACCTGGTCGCCGCCGCGCTGGAGCAGGCCGCTCCGCTGCTGGTCGCGCTGGACGGGGTCACCGACCCGCGCAACCTCGGCGCCGTCATCCGGTCGGCCGCCGCGTTCGGCGCGCAGGGTGTCTTCGTACCCGAACGGCGTGCCGCCGGGATCACCGCGACCGCCTGGCGGACCAGCGCCGGCGCGGCCGCGCGCGTGCCCGTCGCCCAGGTCACCAACCTGACCCGGTCGCTCAAGGCATGCAAGGACGCCGGCTTCGTCGTGGTCGGCCTCGACGCCGACGGGCAGACCGACCTGTACGA
Source organism: Micromonospora tulbaghiae (assembly GCF_900091605.1). Classification (GTDB taxonomy): domain Bacteria; phylum Actinomycetota; class Actinomycetes; order Mycobacteriales; family Micromonosporaceae; genus Micromonospora; species Micromonospora tulbaghiae. The sequence continues at coordinate 133,229 of NZ_FMCQ01000008.1, read as the reverse complement.
CCTGGAGGCCGCCGTCGGCCCGCTCGTCGTGGTGGTCGGCTCGGAGGGGCGCGGGCTGTCCCGCCTGGTCGGGGAGACCTGCGACCTGACCGTCAGCATCCCGATGGTCTCCGACGTGGAGTCGCTCAACGCCAGCGTCGCCGCTGCGGTCACGCTGGCCGAGGTGGCCCGCCGCCGGTCCGTCGAGGTCTGATCGAGAGCACGAAAAAGGGGCGGTCCGCCGTGGCGGGCCGCCCCTTTTCGCGTACGTACGTCAGATGCGCTGGCCGGTGGTGGCGTGGAAGACGTGGCTGCGGCCGGTACGCGGCTTGACGAACACGGTGTCACCCATGTTCGGCATGCTGCGCCGGTCGGTACGGACCACGAACCGCTCGTTGTGGCCCTCCAGCGCGGCGTGGCCGTAGACGTTGGCGTCGGAGCCGAGGTCCTCGACCAGCTCGACCACGACCGGCATGCCGCCCTCGGACGGGCTGACCATGTCGCAGTCCTCCGGGCGGAAGCCGACGGTGACCTTGCCGTCGCCGCCCTCGGAGCGGGCCGCCTCGACCTGCTCGCGGGTCAGCGGCACGATCATCTCGGCGAACACGCCGCCCTGGTCGGTCAGCTTCACCGTCTTGATGTTCATGGCCGGGGAACCCATGAAGCCGGCGACGAAGACGTTGGCCGGGGTGTCGTAGAGCGCCCGCGGGGTGTCCACCTGCTGGAGCACACCGTCGAGCATGACCGCCACCCGGTGACCCATGGTCATGGCCTCGACCTGGTCGTGGGTGACGTAGACCGTGGTGACGCCGAGCTTCGCCTGCAGCGAGGCGATCTGGGTACGGGTCTGCACACGCAGCTTGGCGTCGAGGTTCGACAGCGGCTCGTCCATGAGGAAGACCTGCGGTTCGCGGACGATCGCGCGGCCCATGGCCACACGCTGGCGCTGACCGCCGGAGAGTGCCTTCGGCTTACGGCTGAGGAACTCCTCCAGCTGGAGCAGCCCGGCCGCCTCCTTGACCCGCCGGTCGATCTCCGACTTCGAGGTCTTGCGCAGCTTGAGCGCGAACGCCATGTTCTCGTACACCGTCATGTGCGGGTAGAGGGCGTAGTTCTGGAAGACCATCGCGATGTCACGGGCCTTCGGGGGGAGGTGCGTGACGTCGCGGTCGTCGATGTAGATCGCGCCGTCGTCGACGTCCTCCAGGCCGGCGAGCATCCGGAGGCTGGTGGACTTGCCGCAGCCGGACGGGCCGACCAGGACGAGGAACTCCCCGTCACCGATCTGGAGGTCGAGCTGGTTGACGGCGGGGCGCTCGGTGCCCGGATAGATCCGGGACGCCTTCGAGTAGGTGACCGTAGCCATGATGGAGCGCTTCCTTTCACCGGCAGGAACGTGCCGGACGATCCGAGTGAAGGAGCGACCGGTGCCCGAGGCACCGGCCACGGGGTCGTCGCTCAGGCAGCCGAGGCCGGCCGGAGTGTCGTCCGCGTCACTGCACGGTAAACGGCTTTCGCGATCGTGCCAAGACGTGGCGCGTCGGATGGGACGGACGGCATACGCATAACGGTCAGGAGGGCACTGGGAGGCATCAATCTCCCCACCCGTGAGCGCGGCCGGGCGATGATCCATCGGCCGCACCGGTCGGGATGCCGACGTTTTCCGTGCTCGGGAGCCCTGCCAGGCGGGATTTCCGGGGCCCAGTCGCTATGCTGAGCCCGACGCACGCGCCCCTGTAGCTCAGCTGGCCAGAGCACTCGCCTTGTAAGCGAGATGTCGCCGGTTCGATCCCGGCCGGGGGCTCCAATATCCACAAGGCGTTCCGGGGCCGACGTCGCCGCGGGACGCACGGTCGCCGTGGCGCGATGATGCAGCTAGTCTGCGAGGGTGCGTCACGATCATGCCGGCTCGGACGCTCTGCCCGAGCTTGTCGGAGTCGAGATCGTCGAGTTGCTGGACTGGTACGACGGACCGCTGGACGGCCTGGCCCTTCATGAGGGTCGGGAGTTCTGGTTCTCGGCCGGACCCGACTGGGCCCCGGGTGAGCCACGGAGGCTCGTCCTGCATGCGATCACCGCTGAGCAGGCGGCTCGGGTGCGTGCAGAGGCCCGGCAGTTCGAGGCATTTGCAGCCGCCGCTCCGGCCGATGGCGACGCCTGGGAGCAGGCGTGGGATGCCCGATCCACCTACAGCGAGGCGCCGGCGTCGGGCTGGTTTCTCGCCTGCCCCCGCCCGTGGGCGACAGTTCGGGCTGGACGATCTTCGAGCGTTACTGGATTCTGCTCGGATGAGCCAAGAGCAAGCGCAGGTCCTGTCCCGTGGTGGCAACTGGGCAGTCGTGCAGCTGGCAGGTCGGGCCTTCCCCGGCCTTCACGTGCAGGGCGATACGTTTGCCGCCCTCTGGACGCAGCTCGCCGAAGCAGCTCGCATGCTCCGTGAGGATCCTGGAGACGGAAAGGCCCTCGACGACCTGGACGACGCCGTCCGAGAGGCAGAGGAGTTCCTCCGCTTCTACGAGGCGGCGCTCGCGGAGCGAGGCATCCAGCGGCCGTACTGACAGGCGGCCGCAGAGGCTGGCCACCTGGCCACGAATGGTCAGTCCCAGTAGTTGAACAGCACCTCCCCGACGGTGGCCGGTGGCGATGAACGGCACGGTGACGTGCCGCAGCACCGTGACGTGGTGCCGGGCGTCGGCGATGCCGGCCGCGTGGAAGCTGGGCGTGACGCCGGCGGGGGTGACGCCGGTGACTGTGGCACCGACGGCGAGGTCGGCGGCCTGATGCCCGACGGCGTGCGCCGCGAGCACGTCATGACCAAGAGCCTCGTGGACGAGCCGTAGGCGGTCGAGGCGCGGACCGCGCAGTAGGCTGACCAGCGATGAGTCGCGCGGTCGAGGAATCCAACCGGGCGATGCTGCGCGCCCGGGACGCGATGGACCGGGCGTACGCGCAGCCGCTGGACATCCCCGCGTTGGCCCGGATCGCGCACGTCTCCGAGGCGCACTTCATCCGTACCTTCCGGGCCACCTTCGGCGAGACACCGCACCGCTACCTGCAACGCCGCCGGGTGGAACGCGCCATGTACCTGCTGGCGCGCACCGACGAACCGGTCACCGAGATCTGCCACCTGGTCGGATTCGGCAGCCTGGGCACGTTCAGCCGGACGTTCCACGGCATCGTCGGCGAGTCGCCGTCGGCCTACCGGCGCCGTAAGGCCACGCCCGCCGACGTCCCGAGCTGTTTCACCAAGGCCTGGATGCGCCCGAGCGCCACCGCGGGACTGCGCACTTTTGGATAAGCAGCAGGTCGGGCCGCTGCTCTAGCGTCGTGGGCATGACGATGACTTCGACTTCCCGCTCCCAGATCTACGTGCTCGACCAGGACGAGGCGCTCGACTTCTACGTGGGCAAGCTCGGCCTGGAGGTCAGCACCGACCAGGACCTCGGGTTCATGCGCTGGCTCACCGTGAACGTGCCGGGTGACCCGGGCCGGGAGATCCTGCTGGAGAAGCCGGGCCCGCCCGCGCTGGACCCGAAGACGGCCGAGCAGGTCCGGGAACTGCTCACCAAGGGTGCTGCCGGCGGTTTCCTGTTCTTCACCACCGACGACGCGCACAAGACGTACGCGGACCTGGTCGCGAAGGGCGTGGAGGTGACCGACGAGCCGACCGACCGGCCGTACGGGATCGACTTCGGGATCCGCGACCCGTTCGGCAACCGGATCCGGATCGGCCAGATGCATCAGGGCCGGTGAACGGCGCGGCGGCCGGCTAGTCTCGCGGTCCCCGACCGTGGAGGTGCCGATGCCCAGCCGCCTGCTCTACCTGGTCCGTCACGGCGAGCAGGACCGCCCCGAGAAGGAGGCGGACACCGGACTGTCGGAGCGGGGCCGGCGGCAGGCGACGCTGCTGGGCGAGCGACTGCGCGGGGCCGGGCTCACCGCCGTACACCATGGGCCGGCCCGCCGGGCCGCGGAGACCGCCGCGCTGGTCGCGGCGTCGCTGCCCGGTGTTCCGGTACGCGAGGACGACCGGGCCGGCGACCACATGCCGCACGACACCGACCCGGCCGGCCTGCCCGAGCGGTACGCGGAGTTCCTGGCCGCGTTCACCGAGCGGGAGCGGCGCGAGGGGCCGCGCGTGACGGCGGAGGCGGTGGCCCGGTTCGCCGCCGCCCCCGCGGAGGGTGACGTCCGCGAGCTGGTCGTCACCCACAACTTCCTGGTCGCCTGGCTGGTGCGGCACGCGCTGGAGGCGCCGGAGCGCCGGTGGATCGGGCTCAACCACCAGAACTGCGGGCTCACGGTGATCCGCTACAGCTCGGGCGGCCCGCCGACGCTCGTCGCGCTCAACGACGTCGCCCACCTGCCGCCCGAGCTGCGGGCCACCGGCCTGCCCGACGACTACCGGTTCTGATCGGCGCTCAGGGGATGAGCTTCACCACGGCGTCGGCCACGGCGCGGGCGGACTGCGGGTTCTGGCCGGTCACCAGGCGCCCGTCGACGACCACGTGCTCGGTGAAGTCAGGTGCCGGCACGTGCTGTGCGCCCGCCTCGGTGAGCTTGTCGGCGAGCAGGAACGGCACCTCGTCGGTGAGGCCGACGGCCGCCTCCTCGCTGTTGGTGAACCCGGCCACCCGCTTCCCGGCGATCAACCGGGAGCCGTCGGTGAGGGTGAGGTTCACCAGTGCCGACGGGCCGTGGCAGACGGCGGCCACCACGCCGCCGCGCTCGTGGACCGAGCGGGCGATCCGGGCCAGGTCGGGGTCGTCGGGGAAGTCCCACATGGTGCCGTGGCCGCCGGCGAAGAGGATCACGTCGTACCGCTCCGGGTCGACGTCGGCGGCCTTCGGGGTGTCGGTGACGCCGGCGGTGGCGAGGAAGTCGTTCTGGGTGGTGTCGTTCTCGTCCCGCCCGTCGACGGGCGGTTCGCCGCCGGCCACCGACGCCAGGTCGACGTCGTACCCGGCGGCGCGGAACACCTCCCACGGCTCGGCGGCCTCGCCGACGTAGTAGCCGGTCGAGCGGCCGGTGCGGCCCAGCTCGGAGTGACTGGTCAGGGCGATGAGTGCGCGAGTCATGCCTTCCATGCTGGCCCGGTCGCCGGTCTGCCGGCCATAGGCCGATGTCACAGCGGCAGGGGGTTTGAGAGCCGGGTCAGCCGGTGGCGCGGGTGAGCAGCTCGACCACCTCGGCGGTGACGGCCGGCGGCCGGGCGGCGGGCCCGCAGTCCACGTACCCGCTCTCGGCCGGGCCGACGGTGAGCCGGTAGGTGAACCCGTCGGCGCAGTTGCCCGGGCCCTTGGTCTCGGTGGCCTCGGTGGCCAGCCGGGGGTCGGTGGCGAGCTGTCGCAGCCGGGCGGCGTCCGCCTCGGCGAGCCGGCCCTCCTGGGAGGCGCCGGTCCGGTCGGTCTTCGTCCAGCGGCCGTCCGGCCGCACGGTGACGGTGTCCTTCACCCCGGCGATGCCGCCCGACTTCACGAGCACGACCTCGGTGGCGGGCAGCGGCGAGGGCCCGTCCGTGAGGACGGGTGGCGCGTCGGCGCTGGCGCAGCCGGCGAGCGGGAGGAGAAGGGCGGCGACGGCCGCCGCGGCGGAGGCAGCTCTCATACCCGATCGGACGCGCGACGGGACCACCCGGTTCCGGCCCACCGGTCCTCCTCATCCGTTCGGTCAATGTCTCCGGCGGGATCTCGCCAGCCTCTTTCACGTTCTTCGATGTATCGCTATATCTACATCAGTGACTACCCCCGTCACAACTTCGCCTTCCAGGAGGGCCCGTGAAAAGATCCGTCGCCGCCGTCAGCGCAGCGCTGCTCACCAGCGGCGTGCTGGCCTGCGTCACCACCTCGGCGCAAGCGGCAGCGCCAACCGCCCCCAGCCCCGAGACCTCGGCCGCAGCCAAGGCCGCGAGCCTGCTGCGCGCCAACCCCGGCGTCGTCCAGGGCGCCGGCGGTGAGGCCTATCAGGCCGTCCGCACCAAGGTCGACCCCTCCGGGGCCGCGCACACCCGGTACAGCCGGACCTATCAGGGTCTCCGCGTGTACGGCGGTGACTTCGTCATCCACACCGCCCCGAACGGCACCCTGACCAGCGCGTCGGTCAGCCTCTCCGCCCCGCTGACCCTGAGCACCACCGCGAAGGTCGGCGCGGACGCGGCCAAGGCCAGCGCCCGCAAGACGTTCTCCGGTTCGCTCACCTCGGTCGGCGCGCCGGAGCTGTTCGTCGACGCCAGCAGCGGCAAGGGCCGGCTCGCCTGGGAGACCGTCGCGACCGGCTGGAAGGCGGACAAGCAGACGCCGTCGAAGCTGCACGTCGTCACCGACGCCACCACCGGCAAGGTGATCGGCTCGTACGACGAGATCGAGACGGTGGCCGGCACCGGCCAGGGCATCTACACCGGCTCGGTCACCATCGACACGACGCTCTCCGGCAGCACGTACCAGATGATCGACCCGGTACGCGGCAACGGCCGTACCTGCGACATGAACAACGGGACCTCCACCTGCACCACGTTCACCGACGCGGACAACGCGTGGGGCAACGGCGCCACCTCGAACCGCCAGTCGGCCGCCGTGGACGCCCACTTCGGCGCCGCCAAGACGTTCGACTACTTCAAGAACGTGCACGGCCGCAACGGCATCTTCGGCAACGGCCAGGGCGTGCCGAGCCGGGTGCACTACGGCAACAACTACGTCAACGCGTTCTGGGACGGCTCCCAGATGACCTACGGCGACGGCTCGGGCAACTCCCGCCCGCTGGTCTCGCTGGACGTGGCCGGTCACGAGATGAGCCACGGCGTCACCGAGGCGCTGGCCGGGCTGGTCTACTCCGGTGAGTCCGGTGGCCTCAACGAGTCCACCAGCGACATCTTCGGCAACATGGTGGAGTTCTACGCCGCCGCGCCGAGCGACCCGGGCGACTACCAGGTCGGTGAGAAGATCAACATCAACGGCAACGGTACGCCGCTGCGCTACATGTACAACCCGTCGCTGGACGGCTCGTCCGACTCCTGCTGGTCCACCAGCACGAAGAACAAGGACGTGCACTACTCCTCCGGCGTGGGCAACCACTTCTTCTTCAACCTCGCCGAGGGCACCGGCGCCACCGCGTACGGCACCTCGCCGGTCTGCGGCTCGGCTCCCGCGGTGACCGGCATCGGCCGCGCCAAGGCGGAGAAGATCTGGTACCGGGCGCTCGACGTGTACTTCACCTCGAACACCTCGTACGTCAACACCAGCAACCCGGCCAACACCGCCCGCGCGTACACCCTGCGGGCCGCGACCGACCTGTACGGCAACTGCTCCACCGAGTACAAGACCGTCCAGGCGGCGTGGACCGCGGTGAACGTGGCCGGCAACGACGCGCCCTGCAGCTCCACCGGCAACGACTTCTCCGTCTCGCTCTCGCCGACCGCCGGGTCGGTCACCGCGGGCGGTTCGGTCTCCGCCACCGTCGCCACCTCCACCACCAGCGGCACCGCGCAGACCGTGACGTTCTCCGCGTCCGGCCTGCCGACCGGCGCGACCGCGTCGTTCAGCCCCGCCTCGGTGACCTCGGGCGGCTCGTCCACGCTCACCGTCTCCACCAGCTCCAGCACCCCGGCCGGCACCTACTCGGTGACGGTCAGCGGCAGCGCGGCGTCCGGCGCGAAGACCGCCACGTACTCGCTGACCGTGAGCAGCGTCGGCGGCGGCTGCACCGGCGCGGGCCAGAAGCTCGGCAACCCGGGCTTCGAGTCCGGCAACACGGTCTGGGCCACGACCTCCGGCGTCATCGGCCAGTACGGCTCGCAGGGCCAGCCGACCCGCACCGGTACGTGGAACGCGTGGCTGAACGGCTACGGCAGCACCCGCACCGACACGCTGTCGCAGTCGGTGAGCCTGCCGAGCGGCTGCTCCGCGTACTCCCTCTCGTTCTGGCTGCACATCGACTCGGCCGAGAGCACCACCAGCGTCCAGTACGACAAGCTGAACGTGCAGGTGCTCAACTCGTCCGGCTCGGTGCTGGCCACGCTGGCGACCTACTCGAACCTGAACAAGGCCAGCGGCTACAGCCAGAAGTCGTTCTCCCTGGCGGCGTACGCCGGGCAGACCGTCACGCTGAAGTTCACCGGCACCGAGGACAGCTCGCTGCAGACCTCGTTCGTGATCGACGACACCGCGCTCAACGTCTCCTGACCTGACCGCCCGACCCCGGGGCCCGGCGGCCACCCCACGCGGGTGGTCTCCGGGCCCCGCCCGTTACGGTCGGACCCATGTCCGACGCGGAACTGACCGTCACCCTGGACGGCCCGGTGGCGACCGTGGTCATCCACAACCCGGCCCGGCGCAACGCCATGACCCCGGCCATGTGGCGGCAGCTCCCGGTGCTGCTCGACGGCCTGGAGGCGGACCCGGCGGTACGGGTGCTGGTGCTCACCGGCGCGGGCGGCACGTTCTGCGCCGGCGCCGACCTGGGCGACCTGGACGAGCTGCTGGCGGCCGGTGACGGCAGCATCGCGGTGGCCGCCGAGGAACGGCTCGCCGCGTTCGGCCGCCCCACAGTCGCCGCGATCGAGGGCGCCTGCGTGGGCGGCGGCTGCCAGCTCGCCGTCGCCTGCGACCTGCGCCTGGCCGCTGCGGACGCCCGGTTCGGCGTACCCCCGGCCCGGCTCGGCCTGGTCTACCCGGCGCCGACCACCCGGCGGCTGGCCGCGCTGGTCGGTCCGTCGGCGGCCAAGCACCTGCTGTTCACCAGCGAGCTGGTCGACGCCGGGCGGGCGCTGCGGATCGGCCTGGTGGACGAGGTGCTGCCGGCCGGTGAGCTGACCGGGCGGGTGGCGGCGCTGACCGCCACCATCGCCGAGCGGTCCCGGCTCACCGTGACCGCCGCCAAGGAGATCGTCGACGGGTGTGCCGACGCCGACCGGCTGGCCTGGTGGCACGCCCAGGTGCGGGACAGCGGCGAGGCCCGCGAGGGGGTTGCGGCGATCAACGAGCGCCGGCCGCCGCGCTTCGGCTGGACCCCGCCCGCCGCGCGCTGACCGCCGTTTGCACGGCATCCCGCGACGGGTACGCTCCGGCCGTCGAACGGGGGCCATCGTGGACGGTGATTCGGAACGTCGGAAGATCAAGCGAGGACGCCGCCGTGTCCGGCTGCTGCTGGTCGGCACGGTGTTGACGTTCGCGCTGGCGTCGCTGCTGGTCGGGCTGATGGCGGACGGTGCGTTCCCGAGTAGCTGGCTGGAACGCGGCGACCCGCCCGACTGGGTGGAGGTGACCGGCCTGGTTCTCGCGGTGCTGGGCCTGGGGCTGGAAATCGTCGCGCTGGTCCGCATGGTCCGCAGCGGTAGCTATCGGGCCGACCGCGAGTCGCGGCTCTGGGCGGTGAGTTTCGGCCGTCGCCGGGAACTGGCCCGGGCCGTCCGGCGCGGCGTGGTGGACTCCCCGGACGACCTGCCCTGGCTGCGGACGGTCGCGGCGCAGATGATCCGGCAACGGAGGTTCGTCCCGATGATCGGGGGCCTGCTGACGATGAACCTCGGCCAGTTGCTGCTCAGCCTCACCCCGATGTGGTTCGTCCTGTTCGGCGTCATCGGCGTGATGTTCGCGTTCGCCTGCTGGCAGATTCTCCGGGATGCGTACCGGGCCGAGGCGTTCCTGCGGGAGCACCCCGGCGATCCGGCGGTCAGCGTGTCGACCGGCTCCCGCTGACCTGGGTCAGCAGCTCGTCCACCGACCACTGGTCGGAGGCGTGTTCGCCGTGTTTCGCGGCGAGCACCCGCCCGTCCGGCGCGATCAGGAAGTCGGCCGGCAGCCCGAGCCGGCCGCCGTGCGGCGTGCGGGACGGCAGCCGTTCGCGGCCGCGCAGGACGTGCCAGGTGCCGGTCGCCACGGCACGCAGGATCGGCAGCCAGGCGCGCGGGTCGAGCAGCGACCGCCGCGCCGACTCCACCCCGAACTCCCGGTAGAGCCGCCGGTCCGGATCGGCCACCACGGCGAACGGCAGGTCGGCGACGTGCTCGCGCAGTTCGTCGGCGGGGGAGTGGAAGAGGACCACTTCGCGTACGCCGGCTGCCTCGATCTCGGCGTGCCGGCGGACGACCGAGCGCAGGTGGAGGTTGCAGACCGGGCAGCCGGCGAAGCGACGAAACTGCAGGTGGACCAGGCGGTCCGGGTCCGGCAGGGCGACCTGGGCGCCGGTCACGCTGGTCAGGTGGTGGGGGTTGACGACGTCCATGCGCGCTCCCGTTGTAGGCGTACTACGTACTCCTACAACGGTAGGCGTATCTTGTACGCTGTCAAGGCCATGCCTCGTCCCCGTTCCCTGACCCCGGCCCGGCTCGCCGACGCGGCGCTCGCGGTGCTCGACCGGGACGGCCTCGCCGGCCTCACCATGCGCGCGGTCGGCGCGCAGCTCGGCACCAGCACGATGGGCCTCTACCGCTACGTCGCCGACCGCGACGAACTGGAGGCGCTCGTCGTCGAGCGGGTCCTCGACCGGGTGGACACCCGGCCGCCGCTCGACGTCCCGTGGCCGGACGGCGTCCGGGAGCTGGCCGGCCGGGTACGCCACGCGGTCGGCGCCCATCCGGCCGTCGTCCCGTTGCTGCCCGCGCACCGGCACCGCTCACCGGCGATCCTGCGCTGGGGAGAGGCGGTGCTCGCGGTGCTGACCCGGGCCGGCTTCACCGGAACCGGGCGGGTGGTCGCGTTCCGCGCCCTGCTCGGCTACGTGGTCGGCGCGATCCAGATGGAACACCTCGGCGCGCTGGCCGGCCCCGGCACGGCTGCCATCGCGGCGCTGCCCCGCGACGAGTTCCCCCTGCTCGCCGAGACCGCGCGCGACGCCGGCGCGGTCGGACCGGAGGACGAGTTCGGCGGCGGGCTGGACCTCCTGCTCGACGGGCTGGCCCGGCGTCTCGACACCTAGGGCATGGTGGGACCGGCGGGCGCGGCGCCGGGAAGTACCCCCGGCACCGCCCCCTGTGCCCGCCGGTCGTCCGTCACCGCGCCAGCGCGGCCCAGCTCGGCGTCACCGGTTCCCGCCGCAGCGGCATGCCCGCCTCGGCCGGGGTCCGGTCGCCCTTGCGCTGGTTGCACGCGTAGCAGGCGGCGGTGGTGTTCCCCCAGGTGTTCCGGCCACCGCGCGAGCGGGGCAGGATGTGGTCGATCGTGCTCGCCGCGCCGTCGCAGTAGGCGCACCGCCGCCGGTCGCGCGCCAGCACCCCGGCCCGGGACCAGGCCGGGCCGGCGCTGAACCGCCAGCGGGTCACCACGTACCGGACGAGGCGGACCACCCGCGGCAGCGGGAAGACGCCGATCACCCGATCGGGCTCGGCCTCGTGGATCTCGGCGACCCGGCGGCAGAGCATCCGTATCGCGTGCTTGACGGTGACCCGGTGCAGCGGGCCGAGGTCGGCGTTGACGACGAGGACGGCGTCCACCGGGCTCTCCCTTCACGATCGGCGGTACGGCGACGAAAAAGCCGCCCGGTCCACGGGACCGGGCGGCGACGACGGGGACGCGCGGCGCGCGTCAGTCGTGCCCTCCGGGCCAGGGACCGTGTTCCCGGCAGCCGTCGCCGAGCAGCCACGACGTCATCGTGGTGGCGGATCGCAGCGACATGGACGGCTCCCGGAGCGGTGGTTGACCTTGCGCGCTCACGGTAGATCGATTCGGGAATCATGGGCAACGTATTTCGATCCGTCGTCGGCGGGCCGCCGCCGCTGCCGTCCGGCCCGGCCCGCGCGCCGCGCGGCGGCGAGCGGGCGGTCGATCCGGGCGGTCATCTGCACCACCAGCTCGCTGTCCAGCAGCGGGCGGTTCACCTCGGCCGCCACCGACAGCGTGGGCGTGGAGATCGACCGCCAGATCGCGGTGAGCCCGGCGCCGAGGCCGACGAGCGCCACCGCCGCCCGGGTGGTGGGGGAGCCGGCCGCGGCGGCTGCGCTGACCCCCACGACCGCGAGCAGCACCACCAGCAGTGGTGCCAGCACCGGCCAGAAGATGCCGCGGGCCGCCTGGGCCACCAGCTTCCGGTCCCGGATGACGACGTTGCGGGCGATCACCGCCCAGTTCTCCTCGTCCAGCAGGTCGCGCGGGTGCAGGCCGCCGGTGAGCACGTCCTGCCACAGGTCGCCCTGGTTGCGCAGCTCGCGGGCCAGCTCGGCGAGCCCGGCCTCGCCCGGATCGCCCACGGTGGCCCGGCCGACCGCCGTGGCCCAGGCGGCGAGCGAGCGGCGCACCACGGCGGCCGAGTACGGCGGCAGCACGCTCGCCAGCTCGTCGAGCCACCTGCTGATCTGGAGGTGCCGGCCGCCGAAGCGCGCGGCGAGCTGGTCGGCGTCGCCGCGCCGGACGGTGTCGGCGAGCGAGCGCCCGAGCCGGTACGCCACGCCGACCCGGTGGTTCGTCGCCATGGTCCAGCGCAGCACGTCGATGTTGAGGTCGTCGAGCGCCCGCAGCAGGGGTTCCCGGTCGGCCCCGGTGGCGCCCCGGGCGGCGGCGGTGGACGGCACGGTACGGCCGGCCGGGGGCAGCGGCGCGATCTGGGCCAGCGCGACGTCCACGCCGTCGAGATACATGCCGAGCCGGTGCCGCCCGGCCAGCTCGGTCAGGTTCGACAGCTTCGGCGGCGCCGGCGCCGGCCGGTGCCCGTCCCCGGTCAGGTCGGCGGTCTGCGCGTGGTGGTAGGCGTCCGCCATGGACCAGCCGAGTCGCAGCGCGGTGACCACCGCGGTCCGTTCGTCCCGTGGCGTTCCGTGCTCCTCGTCGCGCCGATCCCGCGTCGCGGTGCTCACCGCCCGACCTCCCGTGTCACCGGATCAGTCGAGCGTAGAGGCGTTTTTGGGCGCTTATGACCGTTTCGGTGCGGCCCGCCCGGCCAGCAGCCCGCGCGGCCGGATCGAGCGGACCGGCTCGGCCGCCGCCCCCTCGGCACGCAGGATGTGGTTCGCGGCGATGATCCCGGTGGCCGCCGACCGTTCCATCAGCGCGCTCGGGAACTCGGTGCGGATGCCGTCACCGGCCAGGTAGAGGCCGGGCGCGTCGGTCTCCACCCCGGGACGCCAGGCGTGGCTGCCGGGCGTGAACGCGGGCGCCTGCGCCTCGACCCGGGCGCGCAGCTCGCGTACCCGCAGGCCGGCCACCTCCGGCCAGAGCGCGGTCAGCTCCCGCAGCATCCGGTCGGCCAGCTCGTCGGCCGGCACGTCCGGCTCGCAGGCGTATGCGTGCAGCTCCACCACCGAGCCGCCGGTCCGCCCGGCCCAGCGGCGGGGTTCGTCCTCCAGCCGGTGGTAGAGCGTCACCGAGTCCAGCGTGGGCTGCCGGGAGACGCCGCTGAACACCGCGCGGTCGGCCCGGACGTCACCGTCCATCCAGTAGCGCGCCACCGCGTACGGCGGACCGGGCCGGCCGAACGCGGGCATCCGCGCCACCAGCTCGGGCGCCGCCCCGGCCAGGCCGGGGGAGGCGTCGACGAGCGCTGCGAGCGCGGGCGGGTCCACCGCGAGCACCACGTGCGGCGCCTCCCAGGCGTCGCCGTCGGCGCCGGTGACCCGCCAGCCGTCCGGGGTACGGTCCAGTCGGGCGGCCGCCGTGCCGGTCAGCACCCGGCCGCCGTGCTTCTCCACGTGCCGGGTCAGCGGCTCCCAGATCGCCGTGCTGTAGTCCCGGTCCGGGCAGTCGAAGGCCAGCCCTTCCGGGTTGCCGAGCAGGTAGAAGTGGAACTGCGCGATCATCTCGGCGGCCGACATCTCCGCCTCGTGGTTGAAGAACGAGTGCGAGAAGACCTCGAACAGCATGGCCCGCGCCCGGTCCGGCAGCCGCAGCGAGGCGAGCAGCTCGTCGGCGGTCCGCCCGTCGAACTCCTCGTAGGTGCGTACCGGGTCGTAGGTGAGCAGCGGCAGCGCGGCGTCCCGGTCCATCGCGCGCAGGTCCGCCAGGCGCAGGCTGGGACTGCGCAGCAGCAGCGCCAGCAGGTTGGCCGGCGGCGCGGGTGGCAGCTTGCCGAACTCCTCCGTCGGCCACTGCGCGGACAGGATCGGGTAGCCCGGGATCGGCTTGAGGAAACCCAGCGCCGGGTCGACCCGGCGCAGGATCGACCGCCAGTTCCAGTACTGCCGGAAGAACGCGTGGAAGCCGTGCTCGTTGCGCTGGACGCCGTCGGGCAACTCCTCCGGCCAGGCGCCGAGCCGTCCGCCGAGGTGCGGCGCCGCTTCCAGCACCGTCACCGCCACGCCGCGCTCGGCCAGCACCACAGCCGCCGACATGCCGGCGATGCCACCGCCGACCACGAGTGCCGGGACCGGTCGCGGCACGCGGTCGGCGCCCCCGCCGCCCGGGTCCACCACGTGCTCGCGTACGCCGATCAGGCGGCCAACCACTTGCGACAGACCCACGGGGCATCCTCCAGTCGGCGGTGCTCACAGTCTGCCGGTTCGACGGGCGACCCGCTGGGTACGCGTCTTCCGGGCGCTCACAGCAGGCAGCGGCGCGGGCGGTCCGACGGCGGCCAGACGTACTCCAGGTCGGGGGAGACGTCGCCGAACAGCGGCGCATAGTGGACCGGGTCCTTGCGCAGCAGCGACGACCGGTGGCTGCGGTGCAGGTCGTCGCGGCCCAGCCAGGGCGGCAGCTCACCGGCCGAGGCCAGCTCGTCCTGGGTGCGGATCACCGAGATGCCGCAGGCAGTCGCGAGATCGGTGGCGAGCGTGCCGGCGCAGGTGTCGGCCCGGCCCGGCTCGCACCACACCGCGCACATGTCCAGCCCGTACCGGGTCAGCGCCTCCTCGTACCCGGCCCACATCTTCACCGCGGGGTGGTTGCGCCAGCCGTAGTCCGGCCGGGTCAGCCCGCGCAGCGCCTGGATCGCCTCCACACGCTGCTTGCCCAGCCGCTTCTGGTCCAGCGTGCGCGCGCTGACCAGGAAGTCCGGATACGGCAGGAACGTCTGCATGCCGGTGCTCTACCCGTACCCGGCCCCGCCATGCGTTCATGATCGCCGGGGCTGCGCAGATCGCGAGCGGCTGACTACGATCCGGACATGGCCGAGCCACTGCGCGACCGCGCGCGCCGCGCGACCGGCTGGCGGCTCCGGATGAACGGTGACGAACGCCCCCACTACGTGGTCTGCGGCTCCGACCCGCTCGCCTACTGGGTGGTCCGGTCGCTGCTCGCCACCGACAGCGCCGACGGCCAGGTGCGGGTCACGCTCGTGGTGCCGGGCCGCCGCCGGTCCGAGGGCCCCGACGGGCGGGACGTGCCGGGGGTACGGGTGGTCACGGCGGAGCGCCTCGACGAGGCCGCGTTCCGCCGGGCCGGGCTGGCCGGCGCGGCCGGGCTGGCGCTGCTGCACCAGGACGACGTGGGCAACATGCACGCCGCGCTCTGCGCCCAGGAGGTCGAGTCGCGGCTGCGCCTCGTGGTGCGGATGTTCAACACCAACCTGGCGGACGGGCTGCGGCAGCTCTTCCCCGACTCGGCGGTGCTCTCCGACGCCTCGATCGCCGCACCCGCCTTCGTCGCCGCCGCGCTGGGCGAGGTGGCGCCGACCCACTTCCGGCACGCCGGGCGCACGCTCTACGTGGCCCGCCGCGACGACGTACGCCCGCAGGACGTGGTCTGCGGCCTGGCCGTCACCACGGATCCGGACCTGGTCCGGGTGCTGCCCGCGGACGAGACGGCGGCCGACGTGGTGCTGGCCGAGGCGACCGGGCGGCCGGCGGGCACCGAGGTCGCCGCGCGGCGGCTGGTACGGGCGCGGCGGCGCCGGCAGCCGGCCGCCGTTCTGCTGCGCGCGGTCCGGCACTTCGCCACCCGCAAGATCGGCATCGCGGTGCTGGTGCTGCTCGCGGTGATCGCGGCGCTGGGCTGGCTCAACGCCCGGGCCGCCGACGTCAGCTGGAGCGAGGCGGTCTACCTGACCCTGGTCACCACGCTCACCGGCCAGGACCCGGACGTCAACAAGCCGGTCGCCGCCCAGGTGATGCAGGTGGTGCTCAACCTGGCCGGGCTGGCGCTGATCCCGCTGATCACGGCCGCGGTGGTCGACGGCATCGTCAACGCCCGGCTGGCGCTGCACGCCGGCCGGGTGCAGCCGGACCGCTCCGGGCACGTGGTGATGATCGGGCTGGGCAACATCGGCACCCGGGTGATGGCGCAGTTGCACGACTTCGGCGTCGAGGTGGTGGCGATCGACAAGAACCCGGACGCGCGTGGCGCCGCGCTGGCGCACCGGCTGGGGGTGCCGTTGATCGTGGGCGACGCCGGCCGGGAGGAGACGCTCCGGTCCGCCTCGGTGGACACCTGCCAGGCGCTCGTGGTGGTCTCCACCGACGACGGGACGAACCTGCGGGCCGCGCTGATCGCCCGGTCCCTCGACCCGGATCTGCGAGTGGTGCTGCGGTTGTTCGACGGCGACTTCGCCGAGCGGATCCAGCAGGCGTTCGGCATCGGCATCTCGCGCAGCGTGTCCTATCTGGCCGCGCCGGCGTTCGCGGCGGCGCTGCTCGATCGCGCGGTGGTCGCCACCATCCCGGTCGACCGGCACGCGCTGCTGGTCACCGAGGTGCCGGTGGTGGCCGGTTCGCCGCTGGACGGGAGTCCGCTGAGCGCGGTGGCCCGGCCCGGCGAGGTACGCCTGCTCGCGTACACCCGCCCGAACCAGAAGGCCGACTGGTCGGCCGACCCGCGCATGGTGATCCAGGCCGGTGACCGGCTGACGGTGGTGGCCCGGCGGGCCGGGCTGACCGCGCTGCTCCGGGAGACCACGCCCGCGCCGCCGCCGGCGCCCACCGGCCCGCCCGCCGCGCGCCGCCCGCAGGAGTGACCGGGCCGGCGCGGCCGCTCAGCTCGGGCGACGGAGGCGGCGGACGGCGTACCCGAGCGCGCCGAGGGCGAGCACGCCGAACCCGGCGAGCACGCTCGGCAGCGGCAGGTTGACCGCCAGCACCAGGCAGCCGACCAGCCCCAGCGCGGCCAGGAGTCGTACCGGGGCACGCCGGACCGGGTCCGGGCCGAGCGTCAGCGCCGACGCGTTGGTGATCGCGTAGTAGACCAGCACCGTGCAGCTGGAGAAGCCGATCGCGCCCCGGATGTCGCCGACAGTCACCACGGCGATCACCACGACGGCCACCGCCAGCTCGGCGCGGTGCGGCACCCGGTGGCGCGGGTGGACCGCCGCCAGCGCGCCCGGCAGGTCCCGGCGGCGGGCCATCGCCAGCGTGGTCCGGCCGACGCCCGCCAGCAGCGACAGCAGCACCCCGGTCACCGCCACGGCCGCTCCGGCCCGGACCAGCCAGGCCAGCCCCGGGTGCCCGGCGGCGGTCACCACCTCGACCAGCGGCGCGTTCTTCGACGCCAGCCGGTCGGCGCCGAGCACGCCGAGCGCGACCACTGCCAGCGTCACGTAGATCGCCAGCACCGCGCCGAGCGCCAGCGGCATCGCCCGGGGAATGGTGCGCTCCGGGTCGCGTACCTCCTCGCCCAGCGTGGCGATCCGCGCGTACCCGGCGAAGGCGAAGAACAGCAGGCCGGCGGCGGTCAGCACGCCGCCCGCCCCGATCCCGGCCGGTGCGGTGAGCCGGTCGGCGGCCACCTGCGGCGCGCCGGTCACCGCGACCACGGCGAGCACCGTCAGCACCACCGCGACGAGGACCCGGGTGGCGGTGGCGGTCTTGCCGATCCCGCGCAGGTTCACCGCCGTCACCGCCACCACCGCGAGGACCGCGACGAGCCGCGCCCGCCCCGGCCACAGGTACGCCCCGACGGTCAGCGCCATGGCCGCGCAGCTCGCGGTCTTGCCGACCACGAACCCCCAGCCGGCGAGGAAACCGGCGAACGGGTGCAGGCGTTCCCGCCCGTAGACGTAGGTGCCGCCGGACTCGGGGTAGCGGGCGGCGAGCCGGGCCGAGCTGGTGGCGTTGCAGTAGGCGATGAAGCCGGCGACCGCCAGCGCGACGAGCAGGCCGGTGCCGCCGGCCGCAGCCGCGGCCGGGGCGAAGACCACGAAGACGCCCGCGCCGAGCATCGAGCCGAGACCGATGACGACCGCGTCGGGTACGCCGAGCCGCCGCGCCAGCTGTTCCACACCGGCAGCCTAGGGCGCTCAGGTGAACGGCGGGTGCGCCGGTCGAGCGCCGCGCCCGCCGGTCACCGCGTCGCGGAGGTGGCGGGCGGCGCGGACCAGGCGACCGGCCGGGCCCAGTCGCCGAGGCGGCGGGGCAGCGGCAGGTCGTCCCAGGGCACCCGGCGCAGCAGGCGGTCCAGCAGCAGGCCGAGCAGCAGCCCGGCGACCGAGTCGGTCAGCCAGTGCCAGCCCAGATAGACGGTGGTGCAGAAGACCACCGCCGGGGGCACCACCCGGACCACTGTGACCAGCCGGGGCGGCACGGTGCGGCCGAAGGACCGTACGAGCGGGGCCAGCAGCAGGGCCAGCACGCCGTACCAGACGATCGCGTTGGCGACGTGCCCCGACGGGTACGACTGCGCGAAACGCACCGGGAGGTCGTGCTGGAACAGCGGCAGCGTCTGCTCGGGCGACAGGAACGGCTCCTTGACCGAGGCGCTCGGCGCCGGGCGGGCCGTCCACACCTTCAGCGGGCCGACCGTGAAGAACGTGAGCACGAACCCGACCACCGGCGGCAGCAGCGGCCGTACCGAACGCAGCCGTAGCGCCAGCAGCACGCCCAGCCCGGCCGCGAGCAGCGTCAGCGGGGTGCCCTGGCCGAGCAGGTTCAGCGTCATCGCCACCCAGCGGGCGGCGGTCGGGCGGTTGTCGTCGGACCAGTCGGCGACCGCCCGGTCGAGGCCGAACAGGTGACCGGAGGCGAGCGCGACGGTCAGCGCCACCACTGCCGCGAGCAGCAGCCCGTCGAACCACCACCCGGCCGGCCGGACCGGCCGCAGCCGCAGGTCACCGCGTACCCCCGAGGTCTGACGCACGCGACCACGCTACCGGCCGCCGGCGGCGGCCGAGCGGCGCGGGCATCGGCGGCTGTGTGCCCAACCACGAAGGGGAGCGCGGCGCGGGGGTCAGCGGTCACACTGGTTGCCGTGCGGATCACCTCGGCTCTCGTCGACCCGGCGCTGCTCGACCTCCCCTGGTCGACCCCGCTGGAGCAGTGGCCTGCCGAGCACCTGGTGGCGCTGCCGCAGGGCATCTCCCGGCACATCGTGCGGTTCGTCCGGCTCGGCGGGTACGTCTACGCGGTGAAGGAGACCGGCGAGCGGGTCGCCGAGCGCGAGTACGACCTGCTGCGGGCGCTGGAGCGGATCGACTTCCCGTCGGTCGAGGCCATCGCGATCGTGGCCGACCGGCAGACCGACGACGGCGAGCCGCTGGACCCGGTGCTGATCACCCGGCACCTCCAGTTCTCGCTTCCCTACCGGGCGCTGTTCTCCAACACGCTGCGCCCGGAGACGATGAACCGGCTGCTGGACGCGCTGGCCGCGCTCATCGTGCGGATGCACCTGACCGGGTTCTTCTGGGGCGACTGCTCGCTGTCGAACACGCTGTTCCGGCGGGACGCGGGCGCGTTCGCCGCCTACCTGGTCGACGCCGAGACCGGTGCGCTGCACCCGTCGCTGTCCAACGGCCAGCGCGGCGAGGACCTGGAGATCGCCCGGGTCAACATCTTCGGCGAGGCGCTCGACCTCCAGGCCGCCGGCCTGCTGCACGAGTCGATCGACCCGGAGGTGGTCTGCGAGGAGGTCGTGCGGCGCTACGAGCGGCTCTGGCACGAGATCACGTACGAGCAGCAGGTCGAGCGCGCCGCCCGGCACGACATCGAGCGCCGCATCCGACGCCTCAACGAACTGGGCTTCGACGTGGCCGAGGTGGCCATGTCGACTGTCGACAACGGGCGCTACCTGGTCCGGCCGAAGGTGGTCGACGCCGGCTACCACACCCGGCGGCTGCTGCGCCTGACCGGCCTGGACGCGGAGGAGAACCAGGCCCGCAAGCTCCTCAACGACCTGGACGCCTACCGGCTGGAGAGCGACCTGACCGACGAGCAGCAGGCGGCGCACCGCTGGCTGACCGAGGTCTTCGAGCCGGTGGTCCGGGCGGTACCCGGGCACCTGCGCCGCAAGCTGGAGCCGCAGGAGCTGTTCGCCCAGATCATCGAGCACAAGTGGCTGCTCTCCGAGCAGGCCGGGCGGGACGTGGGGATGCGTCGGGCGGTGCAGTCGTACCTGGCCGACGTGCTGGTGCACCGCCCGGACGAGCAGGCGGTGCTCGGCGTCGAGGTGCCCACCGTCTGACGCCCCGGGCGGATCACTCCACCCAGTCGCCGCCGCGCATCACCCGTACCACGTTCAGGTCGTCGTCCAGCATCACCAGGTCGGCGCGCAGCCCGGCGATCAGCGCGCCCACCCGGTCGCCCAGGCCGATCGCGCGGGCCGGGGTGGTGGCGACCATCCGGCAGGCGTCCGGCAGGGCCACGCCCGCGCCCACCGCGTGGCGCAGCGCCGCGTCCATGGTGAGCGTGCTGCCGGCGATCGCGCCGTTGTGGGCGAGCCGGGCCACCCCGCCGGCCACCGTGACCCCCTGGCCGCCCAGTTCGTACTCGCCGTCGGGCATCCCGGCGGCGGCCATCGCGTCGGTGATCAGCGCGGCCCGCTCCGGGCCGGCCACCGAGGTGGCGAAGCCGAGCATGCCGTCGTGCAGGTGCACCCCGTCGGCGACCAGCTCGCACACCACGTTCGGGGCCTCCAGCAGCGCCACCACCGGGCCGGGCTCGCGGTGGTGCACCGGGCGCATGCCGTTGAACAGGTGGGTGCCGACGCTCGCGCCGGCGGCCACCGCCGCCCGGGTCTGCTCCCAGGTGGCGTCGGTGTGCCCGACCGCCGCGACCACGCCGTGCGACACCAGCAGCTCGATCGCCTTGGTGGCGCCGTCCCGCTCGGGAGCGATGGTGACCATGCGTACGGCGCCGCCGCCCAGCTCGATCAGCTCGGTCAGCTCGGTGGTGGACGGGTCGCGCAGGAACTCCGGGTTCTGCGCCCCGCAGCGGTCGGCGGACAGGTACGGGCCCTCGAAGTGGATGCCGGCGAGCACGCCGGACTCGACCAGCGGTCGGTAGGCGGCGGTGGCGTCGCGCATCAGCTCGAACGGGGAACTGACCAGGCTGGCCAGCAGCGTGGTGGTGCCGTGCCCGCTGTGGAACGCGGCGGCCTGCCGCGCCGACTCCGGGTCGCCGGTGGTGAACGTGTGCCCGCCGCCGCCGTGGGTGTGCATGTCCACGAAGCCCGGCACGATCCAGTGGCCGTCACGCACCGACGGATACTCGGCGACAGCTGTGATCCGCCCGTCCGCGATCTCCACGCAACCCTGCCGGATGACGCCGGTCGGGGTCACCACCTTGCCGGTCACGCGCCGGGTCATCGACTCTCCTTCGCCAGGGTGTCCAGGGCCAGCAGGGCCGCGCCGAGGCAGCCGGCCTCGTCGCCGAGGTCGGCCGCGACCAGGCGCGGCTCGCGGTGGAACGTCAGCCGTTCGCGCAACGCCGTCCGCAGCGGGTCGAACAGCCGGGGACCGGCCTGGGCCAGCCCGCCGCCGAGCACCACTGTCGAGACATCGTAGAGCGCCTGCCCGGTGGCGAGTCCGTCGGCGAGCGCCTCGACCGCCTCCTGCCACACCTCGACGGCGAGCGGTTCACCGGCCGCCGCCCGGTCGGCCACCTCGGCGGCGGTGGTGGGTGCGCCGGACAGCTCGGCGTACCGGCGTCCGATCGCCGAGGCCGACGACACCGCCTCCAGGCAGCCGGTCCGCCCGCATCCGCAGCGCGGGCCGCCGGGGCGTACCAGGATGTGGCCGATCTCCCCGGCGGCGCCGTGCGCGCCGGTGGCGGCCGACCCGTCGACCACGTGGGCGGCGGCGATGCCGGTGCCGATCGCGACGAACAGCACGTGACCGGCGTCCCGCCCGGCCCCGAGCCGGGCCTCGGCCAGGCCGCCGGCACGCACGTCGTGGCCGAGCGCCGCGGGCAGTCCCAGCCGCGTGCCCGCCAGCTCCCGCAGGGGTACGTCCCGGAAGCCCACGTTCGCCGACCACACCGCCACGCCGCGCGCCTCGTCGACCACACCGGGTACGGCGATGCCGCAGGCCACCGGCGTGCGGCCGTCCGCGCGGGCCTTGCCGGCCAGCCCTTCGGCCACGTCGAGGATCGTGCCGACCACCGCCTCCGGGCCGCGCTGGGCTGCGGTGGCGTGCCGTTCGCTGTGCACGGTCGTGCCGTCCGGCCGGACCAGGGCGCACTTCATTCCGGTGCCGCCCACGTCCAGCGCGACGACGACCTCGTCGCCCGCACTCACGCCGTCTGCCAGCCGCGCATGCGCTCACGGCCCTCGCTGCGCTCGGTGCGTTCGCTCATGCCAGGACCACGGACCGGGTCAGGTGACGGGGCGCGTCCGGGTCGAGGCCACGGGTGGTGGCGAGCGCGACAGCGAAGCGCTGGGCCAGGATCAGGTCGGCCATCGGGTCGACCGGGTTGCGGCCGGCCGACCAGCTCGTCAGCACCGTGCGCCAGCCGTGCGTGCGGCTGTGCACGAACGCGGCGCCGGTCGCGGCCACGTCCTCGGGCAGGCCGTCCGGGATCTCGCCGAGCGCCCAGACCAGGCGGCCGGGCGCGGCGACCGAGATCGGGCCGTGCCGGTAGTCCATGGCCGGGTACGCCTCGGCCCAGAACGTGGCCGCCTCGCGGCACTTCAGTGCGGCCTCCTGGGCCAGCCCGACGGTCCAGCCGCGACCGAGGAAGGTGACCTGCTCGATGCCGGCCGGGTCGATCGGCAGCGGGGCGCGTACGGCCACCTCGGCGTCGGCGGCCAGGCGGCCGAGGTCCTCGCCGAGGTGGGCGCGCAGCAGCGCGAGCGCCGTGGTGGCGAAGCGGGTCTGCACCACCGACCGCTCGTCGGCGAAGGGCAGCGCGACTGTGGCGTCGGCGAGCGTGACGGCGGCCGAGTCCGGGTTGCCGACCAGGACGGTGGTGGGGATCCGCCCGCGCAGCGCGGTGAGCAGGTCGAGCACCTCGGTGGTGGTGCCGGAGCGGGTGATCGCGATGAGCCGGTCGTACCGGCGGCCGGCCGGGAACTCGCTGGCCTGGAAGGCGTCGGTCTCGCCCTGGCCGGCGGCCTCGCGCAGCCCGGCGTACGCCATGGCCATGAACCACGACGTGCCGCAACCGACCACGGCGACCCGCTCGCCGGGGCGCGGCAGGTGCTCGGCGACGGTCGGGGCGAGTCGCGCCGCCTCCCGCCAGCAGTCGGGCTGGCTCGCGATCTCCGCGTGCACGTACGCCATGACAACTCCTCGCCGGGGGAGACCTTGCGCAATACGGCGCGATATGGCCGCCTTTCGCGCGTCATTCTGCGCGAAGTGGGGTGGCCGTGGCAACCGTCTCCCAGTTCGCGCAGCGCAGGGTTTTGCGCGGACCCAGTTTCGCGCACTAGTGTGCACGCAACCGATCACCGTTCACGCACAGTCTGGGGAGGGCCCCGCGGTGGACCGCTACGCGCGCTGGAACGCGCTGCTGGAGATGCTGACCGACAGCGGGCGGGTCACCGTCGAGGAGGCGGCCGACCGGCTCGACGTCTCCCAGGCCACCATCCGGCGTGACTTCGACCAGCTCGCCCAGCAGCAGATGATCACCCGTACCCGGGGTGGCGCGGTCGCCAACGGCGTCTCCTACGACCTGCCGCTGCGCTACAAGACCGCGAAGCACTCGGCCGAGAAGCAGCGGATCGGCGCCGCGGCCGCCGCGCTCGTGTCGCCGGGCACCGTCGTCGGCCTCAACGGCGGCACCACGAGCACCGAGGTGGCGCGGGCGCTGGCGGTCCGTCCCGATCTCAACACCAGTGCGGAAGGTGCCCAGCTCACAGTGGTCACCAACGCGCTGAACATCGCCAACGAGCTGCTGGTGCGTTCGCGGATGAAGGTGGTGGTGGCCGGCGGCGTGGTCCGGCCGAAGTCGTTCGAGCTGGTCGGCCCGCTCGGCGGGGCGCTGCTGCGCGAGGTCACGCTGGACGTCGCGCTGCTCGGCGTGGACGCGATCGACCCGCAGCTCGGCGCCGCCGCGCACCACGAGGGCGAGGCGGCCATGAACAGCCTCATGGTCGCTCGGGCCAAGCGGGTCGTCGTGATAGCTGACTCCTCCAAGCTCGGTGGGCACGCGTTCGCCCGGATCTGCCCGGTGGACCGGATCGAGACGCTGGTGACCGACTCCGGCGCGTCCCCCGACGTGGTGGCGGCGTTCCGCGACGCGGGCGTGCACGTCGTCTGCGCCTGACCTCACCCGACACGCCGACACTGCATACCGGGTATTGCCTTCCGGTGCATACCGCGTATGGTGTCGCTGACGCCTACTTATCGGGGGAGGTCAGCTGTGTCGGCTGTCCTGGAGATCGAAGGTCTCCGCAAGACGTACCGGAGCCGGAAACGCGGGGTCCGCCACGCGCTCGACGGCTTCGACATGCGAGTCGAGGCCGGCCAGGTGCACGGCTTCCTCGGCCCGAACGGCTCGGGCAAGACCACCACGCTGCGTACGCTGCTCGGCCTGATCCGGCCCAACGGCGGCCGGATGGCCATTCTCGGCCAGGAGCTGCCGCACGCGCTGCCGGCGGTCGCCGGCCAGGTCGGCGCCATCGTGGAGAGTCCGCAGTTCTTCCCGCACTTCTCCGCCCGGGACACGCTGGGCCTGCTGGCCCAGGCCGGTGAGCTGCCCAGGCAGCGCGTGGACGAGGTGCTGGAGCTGGTCGGGCTGCGCGACCGGGCCGGCGAGCGGGTGAAGACCTATTCACTCGGCATGAAGCAGCGCCTCGCCGTGGCCTCCGCGCTGCTCAAGAACCCCAAGCTGCTGATCCTCGACGAGCCGGCGAACGGCCTCGACCCGGGCGGCATCCGGGAGATGCGCGGGCTGATGCGGGATCTGTCCGAGAACGGCATGACAGTGGTGCTGTCCAGCCACATCCTGGGCGAGATCCAGCTCATCTGCGACTCGGTCACCATCATCTCGCTCGGCCGCCGGGTCGCGTTCGGGCCGGTCGAGCAGGTGCTCGCGGCCCACTCCCAGGGCTCCGTGCGGGTACGCCTGGAGGCGGTCAGTGACCTGTCCCAGGCCGCCGACGCGCTCACCCGCGCCGGGGTTCGCGTCGCCACCGAGCCGGACCACCTGATGTTGTCCGGTGTGGACAAGCCGGCCACTGTGAGCCGGCTCCTCGCCGAGCAGGGCCTGTACGTCAGCGAGCTCACCCCGGTCGCTGTCGACCTGGAGAGCGTCTTCCTCGAACTGACCGCCACCGCGCCGGTCCCCGGCCAGCACCGTCAGGTCGATCAGTCCGCCAAGGTCGACCAGACCGGCACCGCAGGAGGTTGGGGCGCATGAGCCTGTTCGTCACCGAGCTGCGCCGGCTCGGCAAGCGCCGGGTGACCCGGCTGATGCTCGTGCTGCTGGTGCTCGGCCTGGCCACTGTCGCGACCGCGTTCAGCTTCTCCAGCGAGAAGCTGTCGCCCGCCGCGGTGGCCGAGGCCGAGGCCAAGGCGAACAACGACTACCAGACCGCGATGACGGAGTGGAAGCGCACCATCGCCGAGTGCGAGGCCGCCGCGGGCCGGGGCGAGAACACCGAGGATCGGTACGGCCCGAACTGCGGCAAGGACTACCAGCCGCAGCCCGACATGTTCGAGGCGAAGTGGTACCTGCCGTACCAGTTCGACTTCCGGGCCGAGTTCCCCCTGTTCATCGCCGTGTTCGCCGCCTCCGTGGCGCTGTTCGGCTTCATCGTCGGCGCCTCCTTCGTGGGCGCCGAGTGGAACACCGGCGGGATGATGAACCTGCTGCTCTGGCGGCCGAAACGGCTCACCGTGCTGGGCACGAAGCTGGCCGCCCTGCTCACCACCGTGTTCGGCCTGACCGTGGTGCTCGGCGCCCTCTGGACGGCGGCGTTCTGGCTGATCGCCAGCCAGCGCGGCAGCACCGCGAAGATGACCGGCGGAGTGTGGCAGTCGATCGGGCTGGACGGGCTGCGTGCGCTGGGGATGACGCTGCTCGTGGCGGCGGTCGGGTTCGCACTGGCCTCGCTCGGCCGGCACACGGCGATGGCGCTCGGCGCGGCGGTGGGGATCTTCGCGGTGAGCGAGATCGGCATCCGGATCGCGGTCGCGGTGCTCGGCGTCCAGTTCGGTGACCGGTACGTGCTCTCCACGTACGCCCAGTCGTGGTTCCTGAAGCAGGCGGAGCTGTTCGACTACGACACCTGCCAGTTCTCCCAGGGCGCCTGCGAGCCGGCCACGTACATGGTCACCTGGCAGCAGTCGGCCGTGGTGTTCGGCGTGGCCCTGGTGGGCGCGCTCGTGGCCGCGTTCTGGACGATGCGGCGGCGGGACATCTCCTGACCTCGTCCGCGCCGCCGGCACCGGCCGGCGGCGCGGACCCCGCGTCCGATGCGGCCGGGGGCGGCCCTGGTTACGCTGGGGCTTCCCCGGCCGGCGCGTCTCCGCGTGCCGGCCACCCCGCCGTCGGAGAGGAGCGCCATGTCCGCCGACGCCTCGCAGCGGGCCGCCGTCGACCGGCCCGACCCGTCGGCGCCGACAGCGGGTACGCGCCGCGCCGCTGCGGTCCCGCCGCCGCGCACCGCACCCCCGGTCGAGTCCACGCCGCCGGACCGGTCCGCGCCCGCCGACGACAGCACGCCCCTCGACGACGCCGCCCCGTCCGGTGGTACGGCGTCCGCCCCGGCGCCGTCCGACGCGCTGGGCGACGGCCTCACCGAGCGGGAGCGGCGGATCCTCGCGTTCGAGGCGCAGTGGTGGAAGCACGCCGGGGCCAAGGAGCAGGCCATCCGGGACACCTTCGGGCTCTCCGCCACCCGCTACTATCAGCTGCTCAACGCCCTGCTCGACCAGCCGGCCGCGCTCGCCGCCGAGCCGGTGCTGATCGGCCGGCTGCGCCGGCTGCGCTCGTCGCGTGCCCGTAACCGGCGTCGCTGACCGGCGTCACTTCTCGTACGTGCGCAGCCCGTTGCCGATGGCGAAGAACGTCGGCGCCCACTCGCCGATGAAGATGCCCCAGCGGTCCGCCCGCGCCACCCCGGCGCGCTCCATGTGCTTGGAGAGGAACCAGCTGGTGACCGAGAGGCCGATGCTGACGAACCCGGCGAGGTAGGCGTGCTCCGCCCGGATGCCGCCTTCGTGCAACCGCTCCAACATCTCGAACCCCCTGTCACCGGGACCGACCCGGTCGCGTCCGACGCTACCGAAAGTCCGGAGAAGATGACGCACGGTTACCTGGATCGGGTCGGCCGCGGATGACCGGGCGCGGGCCGGGTAGGCGGCCGGCGACGACGAACGGAGGTCGACGATGGGGGCACCGGACCGCCGGTACGCGATCGGCAGCAGGCCGGCCCGCCCGGCCGCGGAGGCGCCGGTGATGCGGGTGCGTTCCGCCTCCGACCCGGCGCCCGGCCGGCCGGAGAACGAGGACGTGGTCTTCCGGTTCGGCCCGCTCGTCGGCGTCCTCGACGGCGCGACGGTGCCCGAGGGCTTCGACACCGGCTGCGCGCACGGTCCCGCCTGGTACGTCCGGCACCTGGCCGCCCGGATCGGCCTGGCGATCGCGGCCCGCCCCGCCGCCACGCTGATGAGCAGCCTCGCGGCGGCCATCCTCGCCGTACGGGCCGACCACGGCGGGACGTGCGACCTCGACCATCCCGGCACCCCGTCGTCCACCGTCTGCCTGCTCCGGCACAGCGGCGACCGGGTCGACTACCTGGTGCTCTGCGACAGCCCGCTGGTGCTCGACACCGACCGCGGGATCGAGGTGGTCGCCGACGACCGGCTGGCGGACGCGGTGGCGGACCTGCGTCGCAGCGCCGCCGCGCTGCCGGACGGCGAGACCGACCCGGTGACCCGGTTCCGGCGCGCGACGACAGCGCAGCGGACCCGGATGAACCGCACCCACGGCTACTGGGCGGCGGCGAGCGATCCGGACGCGGCTTACCACGCGCTGGCCGGGACGCTTCCGCTGCGCGGCCCGGGTGCGCTGCGCCGGGCCGCCCTGCTCAGCGACGGCGCCTCCTGCGCGGTCGACCAGTTCGGCCTGCTCGACTGGGCCGGGCTGCTGGAGGTGCTGACCGTGGAAGGCCCGGAAGGGCTGATCGGCAGGGTCCGCACGGCCGAGCGGGACCACCCGGACCGGCTGCGGCGGCACAAGCGCACCGACGACGCCTCGGCTGTGCTCTGCGAGTTCGACCCGTCGGCGTGACCACGCTCACGCCGGAACGACCGGTCGGATGACAACGCAGCGTGAGGCGGGAACACCCCGGGGGTACGACCGGACGAGGCGGTCGGCCATAGCGGCAATCCCTCCCCAAAGGGGTGGACGACCCGGGCCACGCGCGGCAGACTGCGCGACGTGACGGGTGCTGTGCGGCTGGAGCCGGTGGACGAACGGAACCTGGAACCGTTGCTCTCCGTAGCGGCGGCTGAGGCGGAGCCGGAGGACGTCATGCCTCCGGTGGACGCCCCCGCGGGCTGGTCGCTGGCCCGCCGCGACGCGTTCCGCGAGTTCCACCGCGCCAGCCTCGGCGGGCTGAACGGCCCGACCGGCACGGCCATGTACGCGATCGTCTCCGGCGGCGAGGTGGTCGGCATGGTGCGGATGACCCGCCGGGAGGAGCCCGGGACGGTGGAGACCGGCATGTGGCTGGGCCGGTCGGCGCGGGGCCGGGGCCTGGGCGCGGCGGCGCTGCGGCAGCTGCTGAACGCCGCTGCGGCGGCCGGAATGCACACGGTGGTCGCGAACACCACTCCGGACAACGCGGGTGCGATCTCGGTGCTGCGTAAATGCGGCGCGGAATTGCGTGAGGAAGACGGAAGCCTGCACGCCCGGATGAGCCTGGATTCGGCACTTCCGATCCGCTGAGGCTTCTCGCTCCCCATTCACGTTTCTCCTGCTCAGTGCCGCCTTGATGGGCGGTTTCGCGCCCCGGCGGAAATGTTTTGCCGATGGGGTGACGGGTACTGCCCGCCTCTCCGGGACGCGATGTCCGCCTCCCGGAGAGCGCGAAGGAGAGCGGATGAAAAGCGGATCACGGGTGGCGTTGGCAGTCGGTTTCGGCTATCTGCTGGGTCGCCGGAAGAAGATGCGTACCGCGCTGACGCTCGCCGCGGCGGTCGCCGCCGGGCGGGCCAGCCGGCGCCCGGGAGGTCTGAAGCAGTTCGGCGCGGACCTGATGGCCGCGAACCCGCAGCTGCGCAACCTCGGTGGGCTGGGTCCGCCGCTGGTGGCGGCCGGGCGGGCGGCCGCGACCGCCGCCGCCGGCAGCGGTATCGACGCGATCGGCGGACGGCTGCGCGGCGGTGCCGACGCGTTGCGCCGCAAGAGCGGCGCGGGCCGGCCGGACGGGGCGCGCTCCGCGCCGGAGGCCGAGCGCTCCGCGCCGAACGCCGAGCGCTCCGCGCCCGACGAGGAGCAGGAGCTGGACGACCAGCCCGGCGCGCCGGTGCCGGCCCGAGCCGATCGGGGGCGGTGAGCCGTGGCGACGAGCAGCCTGGCCAACCGGGCCCGCGACCAGATCGGCGGCGAACTGCGCAATCTCGCCTCGGCCCTCGGTGATCGAGCCGTGCAGGTCGTCACCGACCGGGTCACCGACGCGACCGGACGACTCAGCGAGTACGCGAAGCGGGGCGGCGACCCGGGCCTGGTCGCCGCCGCCACCGGCGCGCAGCGGCTCGCCGGGGGCGCCTCGCCGGTGAAGGCCATGTTCCATGCCGGCGTGGCCGGCGGTAAGGAGAAGCTGATGGCGGCGTTCGGTCGCAAGGGTGGCGGGGACGGCGGCAAAGCGCTCAAGGTCACCAACATTGTCGAGACCATCGAGGTCGGCGTGCCGGTCCGGGTCGCCTACAACCAGTGGACGACGTTCGGCGACTTCCCGAGCTTCATGAAGAAGGTCGAGCAGGCCGACTGCGACGCCGACGAGAAGATGACCTGGAAGGCGCAGGTGCTCTGGTCGCACCGGACCTGGGAGTCGACGATCGTCCGGCAGATCCCGGACCGGCTGATCCACTGGCGGTCCAAGGGCGAGAAGGGCTCGGTCGACGGCACCGTCAGCTTCCACGAGGTAGGCCCGGAACTGACGAAGATCCTGGTGGTGCTGGAGTACCACCCGCAGGGCTTCTTCGAGCACACCGGCAACCTGTGGCGGGCCCAGGGCCGCCGCGTGCGGCTGGAGTTGAAGCACTTCGTCCGGCACGTGATGACCCGGACCGTGCTCGACCCGGACGCAGTCGAGGGCTGGCGCGGCGAGATCGAGGACTCCCAGGTGGTCAAGGACCACGAGACCGCGCTCCGGGAGGAGCGGGGCGAGGCCGGGCCGGCTGACGACGAGTACGCCGCCTACGACGAGGGCGAGGACTTCGACGACGACGAGTACGCCGACGAGCCGGTCCTGACCGCGCCGGAGCGTTCCCGCCGTCCGGCACGCGGGCAGCGCGAACCCGAGCGGCGCCGCCGCGTCCCGGAGCGTCCCCGCCGCCCGGCCGCCCGCCGCCGCGACGAGAGCTGACCGGACCGGCGGCCGGCGGTCGAGCGCCGGCCGCCGGGTCGAGCGCCCGCCGCCGCGACGAGAGCTGACCGGTCAGGACCGGCCGGTGGCGTACGACTCCAGATGCGCGAGCTGCACCGGGTCCAGGGAGGGACGGACGCGGGTCCGGGCCGCCTCGACGTGCGCGGCGGTCACGGTGCTCGCCTCCAGCGACTCCCGCATGGCGGCCAGCGCCGCCTCCCGGATCAGCGCAGTGCAGTCGGCGGCGGAGAAGCCGTCCAGCTCGGCGCCGAGCGCGTCGAGGTCCACGTCCGGCGCGAGCGGGACGTCCCGGGCGGACGCGCGGAGGATCTCCGTACGAGCCGGGCCGTCCGGCGGCGGCACGTAGACCAGCCGTTCCAGCCGGCCGGGACGCAGCAGCGCCGGGTCGACCAGCTCGGGACGGTTGGTCGCGCCGACCACCACCACGTTGCGCAGGGCCTCCACGCCGTCCAGCTCGGTCAGCAGCGCCGCCACCACCCGGTCGGTGGTACCACCGTCGGTGGCCTGCCCGCGTACCGGGGCCAGCGCGTCCACCTCGTCCAGGAACACCAGCGTGGGCGCGGCCTGGCGGGCGCGGCGGAACAGCTCCCGCACCGCGCGCTCGCTCTCACCCACCCACTTCGAGAGCAGCTCCGCGCCCTTCACCGAGAGCACGTTGGCCCGCCCGGAACCGGCCAGCGCCGTCACCAGATAGGTCTTGCCGCAGCCGGGCGGGCCGTAGAGCAGCACGCCGCGCGGCGGTGTCACGCCCAGCCGGGCGAACGTGTCCGGATAGGTGAGCGGCCAGAGCACCGACTCGGTGAGCGTCTGCTTGACCTCGTGCAGCCCACCGACGTCGTCGAGCGTCACCGACGCCAGCTCCAGCGTGGACGCGGACATCGTGGTCGGCCGGACCACCTCCAGCGCGGCGGTGAAGTCGGCCATCGCCACCGTCGGCGTCTCCGCCGTCTTCTGTCGCAGCGCCGCGCGTACCCCGGCCTCGCGTACCAGCGCCGCCAGGTCCGCCGCGACGAACCCGGGGGTACGGGCGGCCACCTCGTCCAGCCGGACGTCACCGGCCAGCGGCACCTCACGGGTCAGCACCGTCAACTGCTCCCGGCGCAGCGCCGCGTCGGGCAGCGGCACGGTGATCCGCAGCGCGAGCAGGTCCGGGCCGCGCAGCGCCGGGTCGACCGCCTCGGGGCGTCCGCTGGTGCACACCACAGCGGCGCCGGCCCGCAGCGTCTCGGCGACCACCTGCCGGAACACGGTGGCCAGCGGGCCCGGCTCGTCGGCCGGGGCGATCGACTCCACGTCGGTGACCAGCAGCACGGCGGGACCGCCGGCGCGTACCGCCGAGGCCGCCTCGCGCAGCCGCCGGGCCGCCGCGTCGTTGCTGAGCGCGGCCAGTTCCGGTGCCCACAGCGGCCGGACGCCCGCGCCGACCCGGGCGGCGACGGCACGCACCAGCGCGGACTTGCCCGAGCCGGCCGGACCCTCCACCAGCACACCGAGCGAGACGGTGGTGCCGAGCCGGCCCAGCACCTCGCGGTGGTGGAAGCCCAGGTCCAGCAGTTCGGTCAGCTCCTCGGCCTGGGCGCGCAGGCCGGGCAGCTCGTCCACGTCGGGCGCGTCCTCCGGGCCGAGCAGGTCCATGTCGGGTTCCGTCCCGGCCGGGGTGGCGGGGGCGGAGACCCGCGCGGTGGAGGCCGAGGGGGCCGGGCCGGAGCCGCGGGTGGCGGGGCCGTGTTCCCAGCCCACGACCGTGTCCATGGTGACGAGCGCGCCGACCGCCGGTTCGGCCGACACGACGCTGAGCAGCGTGCTCGTCCAGGCGTACCCGACGGAACTGGCCAGACTGCGCCGCGCGGCCTCGATCAGGCCGCGCACCGCGGCGTCCGGCAGCACGTCCTGCGGGAGCAGCGAGACGTCGTCGCCGCCGGTGACCACCTTGCCCAGCAGTGCGAGCCGCAGCATCTCCGGCGGGACCGCGGCGACCACCGCCGCCGGGCCGGACAGGGTGAGCCGGCGTGCCGGGGTCGCGGGCAGCGGGCTCACCGTGACCTGGCCGCCGGCCCGCAGGCCGAGGTTGCCCAGCAGCAGGTCGTCGGCGTGCAGCAGGGCGCCGCTGGTGCTCGGCTCGGCGGCGGCCGCGATGCCGGCGGTGACCCGGCGGCCGGTCAGGCGTACCGGGTCGCCGGGGCGCAGCGCCAACGCGGTGAGCACCTCGGGATGCAGGCGCACCACGCCGCGGCGGGCGTCGAGCGCGGCCGGCCGCAGCGTCGCGGTCAGGGTCAGGTCGGGTTCGGCCACCCGCCGACAGTAGCCGCCCCGATCATCGGGTGCCGGGTCAGCGCGGACCCGGGTCGTCCAGCAGCGAGGGGTCGCGCCGGATCATCTCGGCCAGCCGGGCCGCCGGGTCGGACTCCAGCGGGTCGTGGCCGGGCGCGGGCACCGTCTTCACCGACATGGGCCACGCCGGCGGCGGCGCGGGCGGCGTCGCCGGGCCCACCGTCACCGCCGCGCCGGACCAGGAGACCCGCAGCGGGTACGCCTGCTCGCCCAGCTCCACGCGCAGCGTCACGGCGAGCCCGGGGTGCTCCGCCACCACCCGGCGGACCGCCTCGGCGACCTCCTCGACCGGGTCACGCCGCACCGGCGCCTCGCCACCGCGCAGCCGGTACGCGCCGTGCCCCGCCCGCCCGTCGCCCGCCTCGTCCGCCGCCTCCACGGGTACGTCCCGCTCGGTCGCCCCGGCCGGCTCACCGGGCATCGGCGCCCGGCGGCGCAGCGCCTCCTCGCGCCGTGCCATCCGGGCCAGTGTCTCGTCCAGATCACCTCTCATGGCGTCCACCCCTTCGCCAGACAACGGATCGAAACGACTGCCGGTTCAGCCTGCCCGGGATCGGGTGGCCCGGTCCAGCGCGCGGTCCAGGACGACGAGCAGGGCGTCCCGTACCGAGAGGCGGTCCCGGGCGTCGAACTGCACCAGCGGCACGTGCTCACCGATCGCCAGCGCCCAGCGGATCGACGGCAGGTCCAGGGCCAGCCGGCCGTCGAAGGCGTTGACGCCCACCGCGAACGGCAGCCCGGACCGCTCGAAGAAGTCGATCGCCGGGTAGCAGTCGTCGAGCCGGGCGCTGTCCACCACCACCAGCGCGCCGAGCGCACCCCGGGCCAGGTCGTCCCACATGAACCCGAAGCGCGCCTGTCCGGGCGTACCGAAGAGGTAGAGCTTCAGGCTGCGGTCGATGGTCACGCAGCCGAAGTCCATGGCGACGGTGGTGGTGGTCTTGCCGGCGACCCCGCCCGGGTCGTCGATGCCGATGCCGGCGGTGGTCATCTCCGCCTCGGTGGTCAGCGGAGCGATCTCGGAGATCGCACCGACAGTGGTGGTCTTGCCGACCCCGAACCCGCCGGCGATGAGGATCTTGACCGGGATCGGCGGCCGGGGCGCCGGCACCCGGCTGACGATCGGGGCCGGCTCGGACGGCGGCACACCCGGCGGCAGGTACGGCAGCGGCGGCGTGGGCGGGGGCGGCGTGGCCC
Source organism: Micromonospora tulbaghiae (assembly GCF_900091605.1). GTDB lineage: Bacteria > Actinomycetota > Actinomycetes > Mycobacteriales > Micromonosporaceae > Micromonospora > Micromonospora tulbaghiae. The sequence goes on along the minus strand of NZ_FMCQ01000008.1, from coordinate 99,162 downwards.
GGCCGATCAGCGGCGCCGGGCCGCCGTAGCGGCTCGGGGCGCTGTTGGCGGACGGCCCGCCCGTGGCGGCCGCCGGCCATTCAGGAGATCGCACGAAGTCCATCAATCACTCGCAGGATGATGTCGGGATCGAGGGCGTCGTCGACGTCCGCGACGTGCACGTCGAGATGGCCGGCGGCCCGGAGGTCGCCGACCAGCACCCGGGTCACCCCGAAGTGCATCCGGGTCCGGGCGGAGATCTCGGCCACCGAGACGGGCTCGGCGCAGATCGCGACGATCGCCGCCAGCTCCGGGGCCAACCGGGCGGTCACCGCCCACGATGTGCTGCCCGGATTAGCGGTGACCTGGGTCTCCAGGCCGATCGCCGGGTCGCCGTCCACCCGTCCGGAGGTCAGCACGAAGGGGCGTGGGCCGGTCGGCTCCCCGTCGCCCGCGTCCGGCTCCGGAACCGGAGCGGACGCGTGCAGGAAGGGGCGGATCCGGACGCCGGGTTCCGGCTCCGGGTCCGCGCCGGCGGCCCCTGGGATCATTGCTGTACGGCGTTCTTCAGCTCGGCGATCAGGCGCGGACTCAGGGCGCCGCCGGCGCGGCCGGCGAACAGCGTCATCTCGTACGCCACGGTGCCCAGGTTGGCCGTGCGGTCGGCGACGACGCCGAGCACCGAGCCGCTGCTGATCGCGCTGATCAGCAGGTAACCCTCGGCCATGTCGACGATCACCCGGTTGAGCGCGCCGAGCGCGTACCAGCTCGCCGCGCCCCCGGCGAGGCTGGTCATGCCGGAGACCACGGCCGCGAGTCGTTCCGCGTTGGACCGGTCCTTGATCGCGGACATGGCCATCAGCAGCCCGTCCGAGGAGACCGCGATCGCCTCCATCACCCCGGCGGTGCTGGAGGTGAAGGAGTCGAGCAGCCAGTTGAAGGTGCGTGCCTCGGGACTGAGGTCGCCGGTGGTGCTCTGTTCGACGTTCTCGTGGAGGAAGGGGCTGGTCACCGTGATGGGTCCTCTTCGTAGCGGCGGTCGGTACTGACTTCGCGCAGAGCACGGGCGACGCCCGCCTCGAACTCGCTGATCCGGTTGCGGACCTCGACGGGGTCGCCGGGGTCGGAGCTGGTGGGCACGGACTGCGCCGGGGAGACGGACAGGTTCGCGCCGGGCACCCGGCGGCTGAGCCGGGGCCGTTCCGCAGCCGGAGGCGCGTGGTCGACGTCGTCCTCGGCCCGCCGTACCCCGTCCTGGAACGCCTCGACCAGGGCCCGGACGCTCGACGGGTCCGCCGGTACGCCGATCAGCGGCCCGCCGGTGGCCGGACCGGCCGGTCCGGCCACCGGCGGGGCGGCCGGCAGGTTGGCGCCGGGCACCCGCTGCCGGATCGGCGACCGGGTACCGGGCCGGCCGGCGGGCGGCCCGACCGGGTTCGGTCCGGTCGGCGCCGGCACGGCCGTGGGTGGCGCGGCCGGAGCCGTCGGGCGGGCGGTACCGGGCGGCGGCACGAGCCCCGGACCGTGCTGTGGCGCGATCGCCGGGCGGTGCTGTGGCGCGAGCCCGGGACCGTGCTGTGGCGCGAGCCCGGGACCGTGCTGCGGGGCGAGCCCGGGACCGGCGGGCGGCGGCGCCGGGCGGGTGGCCGGCGGCGTCAGGGTCGGGCCGGCCGCCGGACCGGCGGCCGGGGGAGCGGCCTGGGCCGGGCCGACGACCGGTGTCGGCGGGGAGACGTGCCCGGGACGCGCCGCCGGTCCGGACGGCCGGAGGGCCGGCGGTACGGCCGACGGCGGCCAGACCGGCGGCGGACCGCCGGTGGCCGGACCGGCGTCCTCGTCCGCCTCCGCGGTGTCGGCCTGGCTGCCGAAGGCGTTCCACGGGTCGCCGCTGGACATGCTGCGTGTGGCCCGGGTCAGCAACTCGGCGTCGAAGCCGGCCGGCGCCTCGACGGCCGGTGGCTCCGGCTCGCGGGCGCCGGGCACCGCGGCCCGGCCGGCGCTGACGCCGACCGGCTCGGGACGGCGGATCACGAGCGAGGCGCCCGGGATCTCCAGGGCGGCGGTGACGCCGCCGCCGGGGGTGTGGCTCAGCCGGACGCTCCAGCCGTGCCGCCGGGCCAGCCGGCCGACCACGAACAGGCCGAGCACCTCGGTCGGGGCGAGGTCGAGGCGTTCCCGCCGGGTGAACCGGGCGTTCTCCTCGACCATCCGGTCCTCGGTCAGGCCGATGCCGTGGTCGACCACGACCAGTCGTGCCCCGCCGTCGGTCAGCTCACCGGTCACCACCACACGGGTGTGCGGCGGCGAGAACGAGGTGGCGTTCTCCATCAGCTCGGCGAGCGTCAGCACGAGGTCGCCGGCGATGGCGGGGGACGCCGCCACACCGGGCGGGACCTCCACGTCGACGCGGGTGTAGTCCTCGATCTCGCCGAGCGCGAGCCGGACCACGTCGGCCAGCGGGACCGGCGCCACGTGGCCGTCCGAGCCGGTGGCGCCGGAGAGCACCACCAGGCTGCCCGCGTTGCGGCGCAACCGGCTGGAGATGTGGTCCAGCCGGTAGAGGTGCTCCAGGCGGCCCGCGTCGGTCTCCTGCCGTTCCAGCCGGTCGATGAGCGCGATCTGGCGGCCGACGAGGTTCTGCGTACGCCGGCCGACGTGGCCGAACATCTGCGCCACGTTGCGCCGCCCGGCGACCTGCCGTTCGACCAGCCGGGCGGCGGTGTGCTGCACCCGGTCGAACGCGCGGGCCAGGTCGCCGATCTCGTCCCGGGCGCTGATCTCCACCGGGTCGAGGCGTACCGGGGGGACGGTCTCGGACTCGTCGTCGGCGACCCGGGTCAGCTCGGCCTCGGTGACCCGGGCGACCCGCTCGGCGGAGCGGGTGAGCCGGCTCAGCGGCCGGGCCACCGTACGCGCCACAGTCATGCTCAGCAGCACCACGACGAGCAGGATCGCCGCCGCCGTCAGGCTGACCAGCCAGGCTGCCGTCAGGGCCTCCCGTTCCCGGGCGCGGGTCTCCGCGATGACGTCCGCGACGACCTTCTTCTCCACGAACTGGCCCAGCGTGATCATCGACCGGGCCGACGGGAACAGCACGTCCAGCGGCACCGGCGCGATCGCCTTGTCCGGATCCCGGAGGCTGTCCACCAGGAACGTCGGGCTGGTCCGGGCGGCCACCGCCGCGTCGTCCAGCTCGGCCACCTTCAGCTGCTCGGGCGTGATCAGCTTGCGGAACCGCCGGTTGTCGACGTTGAGCCCCGCCATGCAGGCCACGAAGGACCGGGCCACCTGCGGGTCGCCTGTCGCCTTCACCAGCACGATCTGCGTGGTGCACGAGCTCAGTGCCTCGTCGACGCGCAGCAGCGAGTCCAGGGCGAGCACCTGTCGTCCGGCCGCGGTGTCGGTGTCCACCCGGAAGGGCAGCCGCAGCGCGTCGATCAAGGCGGTGTCGACCTCGCCGAAAACGGTCAGGATCTGCTGCGGCGTGGCCCGGCCGCCGAGCGTGGCGTTGCGGACGTCCTCCAGCCGGCGTACCCCGTCGAGGCTCTCGCGGACGGCCGCGGGCAGCGGCTCGGCGCGCAGGTCGGCGACCCGGTCGTCGACGGTGGCCGATTTCTGGATCAGCTCGGTACGGCTCACCCGCCCGAGCAGCAGCCCGACCGAGAGCAGGCGTTCCTGCTGGAGGTCCTGGACCAGGCTGCCGACCCGGCTGGCGACGCGGACGGTCTCGGCGGTGTCGGCGGCCTGCCGGGCGGCGGTCACCCGGTCGATGACGACCGGTACGGCGAGCCCGACCATGCTGAGCAGCGGAATGATCACCAGCAGGGCGAGCTTGCCCCGGATGCGTAACCTACCGAGCAGCATCGAACGGCCTCCACCGGTCGGCGTCGCCACCGTGCCCCACCGCGACCGGCTGGCGGTCGGCCCCGGGCGCGGTGAGCGGTGGTTCCGGGTGGACAGTGGGCGGCGACGCGGCCTCGGCCGGTTCCCGGCGCGCCGGGGTGGCCCGGGACCGGTCCCGGCGCAGCGCTGCGACGTGCAGCGCGACGATCCCGGCGATCAGCGCCAACGCCGCACCGGCGGCGATCCGCCCCAGCAGCCGGTCCCGCTCTAGGGCGTCGAGCCGTTCCCGCAGCAGCGCGTCGAGCTGGTCGAGGATGACCGTGCGGAGCTGCTTGGCGGCGTTCTGCGCGCTGATCCCGGCGCGGGTGAGCTGGTCGGTGCCCGGCGCGGCCCGGCCGGCGCCGGGGGCCGAGTAGACGGCGAACGTCTCCAGTGAGCGCTGGTACGTGTCCAGCGGGGTGAGCACGTTGGCGCCCAGGTCGGTGCTCTCCGAGCTGTCGACCGCCGACCGCAGGTCGGCGACCAGGTCGGTGGCGGGACCGAGCGCGGACACGCGCAGCTCGGCCAGCTCCGCGCCCACCCGCGCGCGCTCGGCGGCGGGGCGCTTGGCGGACAGCCGGGCCAGGTCGACGAGGCGGCCGGCCAGCACCGTCGCGGTGGGCAGGTCCCCGCCGATGCCGTCCTGGAGGAAGAACGAGTCGGAGCGGGGGTCGCGGATCAGTCCGGAACTCTCCCGAACCTTGCGGTAGAGGGCCAGGAGCAGGTCGGACGCCTCGCCGTAGGCCCGGTACGCGGCCTCGGGGTCACCGATCCCGCGGTCCGGCAGCGACTCCAGCTTGGCCCGCAGACCGGCCCAGCGTTCGTGCGTGCGCAGCTCGTCGCCGACGGCGTTGTCCACCTCCGCGACGCGCTCGATGGCGGCGGCGAGCGAGGCCCGGGAGACGGCCCCTTCGGCGACGGCGATGGCCTGAGCCTCCACCAGCGCGTCGGTGATCGGCCCGAGGGCGCGCAGGTAGCGGACGCCGAGCCGTTCCCGGCTCGCCAGGTCGTGGTCGTCGGCGAAGTCGCGTTCGGCCTGGACGAAGATCAGCCCGAGCGGGGCCAGCAACGCCAGCACCAGCACCAGGGCGAGCGTACGGCCCGGTACGGCGGGCCGCCGACGGACCCGCGACGCGGGGACTGTCATGGTGTGTCTCCTCCGGCGACGGCGGGGCGATCGGTGCCCCGGGAGGTCGCCGTACGCAGTCCCGTGCACCGGACCGGAAAAGTAGCCGAACCGGACGCGGGTGGGACCTCGGCGGATGAGTCGGCTTCACGTCAGTTTACTTTGGGTGACCCTGTGTCAGGGCGAATGGTACGTAGCGTGTGATCGTGTTGCCGAGAAGTGACATCGACGATGGTTTGCGCCCGTAGATGTGAATTCACATGATCCGAATACGTCCCGCTGGGACGCTCTGGACCTTTGGCGGATGACGGACGCTACGCGACGATCGGCGCAACCGGACAGACGTACGGCGGATCTCAGCGAATGCTCAGCCGTCGGCCCGTACCGTGTGGCGCATGAGATCAACCGCCGCGCGGCTCCGGCGCGCCCTGGCCGGCCGTCCGCGCCGCACCGTCGCCGCAGTGGCGGTGGTCGTCCTCGTGGCCGCGGCGCTGGTCTGGGTGGCCCGGCCGCAGGGCGCGGACTTCCGGACCGAGCCGGCGTTGGTGACGGTGCGCTCCGGGCCCTCCGGCGACGAGCCGGTCGACCTGGACACCACGCTCTACCTGCCCGAGGACGCCTCCTCGTCCAACCGGGTGCCGGCGGTGCTGCTGGCGCACGGCTTCGGCGGGACCAAGGACTCGGTCCGCTCCGACGCCGAGGACCTGGTCGCCCGCGGGTACGCGGTGCTCACCTGGACCGCCCGCGGGTTCGGGCGCAGCGGCGGTCAGATCCACCTGGACAACCCCGACTACGAGGTGCGGGACGCGCAGCGGCTGCTCGACCGGCTCGCGCAGCGGCCGGACATCCGCCTCGACGCGGCCGGCGACCCCCGGGTCGGTGTGGTCGGCGGCTCGTACGGCGGCGGCCTGGCCCTGCTGCTGGCCGCGCAGGACCAGCGGATCGACGCGATCGTCCCGATGATCACCTGGAACGACCTGTCCCGGGCCTTCCTGCCGGAGAACAGCGGCCGGCAGCCCACCGACGGCGTGTTCAAGAAGGGCTGGGCGGGCATCTTCTTCGGCGGCGGCGGGAACGCCGGATCCGGCCCGGCCGGGCTCTCCGGGGCCACCGCCGCCGCACCCGAGGGCGCACCGGAGTCCGCCGGCCCGCCGAGCCCGCAGCCGGGCGCCGGGCCGGGCACCGGTTCCGGTCGCGCGCCGGCCGGCGCCGCCGACCCGTCCTGCGGGCGCTTCGCGGCCGACGTCTGCGCCGCGTACCTGCGCATCGCCACCACCGGCCGGGCGGACGCGGCGGCGGTCGAGCTGCTGCGCCGGTCGTCGCCGGCCGGCGTGCTGGACCGGATCAAGTCGCCGACGCTGCTGGTGCAGGGCGAGGCGGACACGCTCTTCCCGCTGGCCGAGGCGGACGCCAACGCCCGCGGTATCGCGGCGGCCGGCACGCCGGTACGGGTCGCCTGGTTCACCGGCGGCCACGACGGCGGCTCCGGACCCACCTCCGACTCCGACCGGGTGAAGTTCCTGACCGCGCAGTGGCTCGACCACTACGTCAAGGGCGACGGGGCGGCGCCCGGCGACACGTTCACGTTCTCCCGGATCGCCGGGTTCGACGCGCTCGACCGGGGCCTGGTCGCGACCGGCTTCCGTACCGCCGACTATCCGGGCCTGACCGGCGAGGGCCGCCGCGAGGTGACGCTCGCCGGCCCGCCCCAGCCGGTCGCCGTACCGCCGAACGGCAACCCGGCGGCCATCTCCTCGGTGCCGTTCGCGGGCGCGCTCGGCTCGCTGCTGGACGGCGTCGCCGGTGACATCCCCGGCCAGCACGCCCGCTTCGAGTCGGCGCCGCTGGACGAGCCGGTAGACGTGGTGGGAGCGCCCACCGTGCGGATCAGGGCCGCCTCACCGACCGGCGAGGCGGTGCTGTTCGTGAAGCTCTACGACGTCGACCCGCAGGGCGCGGCCACGCTGCCCTCCGGCCTGGTCGCGCCGGTGCGCCTGACCGGCCTGCCGGCCACCGTCGACGCGGCCACGCCGGTCACCGTGACGCTGCCGGGGATCGTCCGGCGGGTCGAGGCCGGGCACCGGCTGCGGCTCGTGGTGGCGACGTCGGACCAGGCGTACGCCTCGCCTGCCGAACCGGCCGTGCACACGGTGGCGCTCGCGGACGGGCCGCTGACGCTGCCCACCGTCGACGCCACGCCGATCCCCACCACCGCCACGATCTGGCGCTGGGCGCTGGCCGGCCTGCTCGCCGCGATCGTGGCCGGGCTCGTCGTGGTCGTGCTGCTCACCCGTCGCCGGCACCGCCGCCAGGACGACTCCGTGCACCCGGAGTACGCGGGCGTCCCGCTCGCCGTGCGCAACCTGCGCAAGGAGTACGCGGACGGTTTCGTCGCGGTCTCCGACGTGGACTTCGAGGTGCACCCCGGCCAGGTGGTCGGCCTGCTCGGGCCCAACGGCGCGGGCAAGACCACCACGTTGCGGGTGCTGATGGGGCTGACCCAGCCCACCGCCGGGGAGATCTACGTCTTCGGTCACCGGCTGGTGCCCGGCTCGCCGGTGCTGTCCCGGATCGGCGCGCTGGTCGAGGGTCCGGGCTTCCTGCCGCACCTGTCCGGCCTGGACAACCTCAAGGCGTACTGGCGGGCGACCGGCCGGCCGTGGGAGGACGCGCACTTCGACGAGGCGCTGGAGATCGCCGGCCTGGGCGACTCGGTGCACCGGCGGACGAAGAAGTACAGCCACGGCATGCGGCAGCGGCTGGCCATCGCCCAGGCCATGCTCGGCCTGCCCGAGCTGCTGGTGCTGGACGAGCCGACGGACGGGCTGGACCCGCCGCAGATCGCCGAGATGCGCCGCGTGCTCCAGCGCTACGCCACCGACGGCCGGGCGGTGCTGGTCTCCAGCCATCTGCTGGCCGAGGTGGAGCAGACCTGCACGCACGCGGTGGTGGTGAACAAGGGCCGGATCGTGGCGTCCGGCCCGGTGGAGGAGATCGTGGGCGAGTCGCCGAGCGTGCTGTTCGAGGTGAGCGACCCGGACGCGGCGCGTGCGGTGCTCGACCGGCTCGGCGGCGTACGGGTGCTGCCCGACGTCGACGGCGGGCTGGTGGTCGACACCAACGGCACCGCCCGAAGCGAGGTGGTGGCCGAACTGGTCCGCGCCGGCATCGGGGTGGACCGGGTGGTGCCCCGGCGCCGCCTGGAGGACGCGTTCCTCGCCCTGGTCGGCGAGAACTCTCGGGGAAGCGGGGACCGGTGATGGCGGGTTCGTCTGTGGCATCGTCGCCTGGCGGCGGCACGTCCGGTACGGCTGGGCCCGGCGCGGGCGGGGCGGCGGCCGGTTACCGGCCCTCGGCCACGCTCCCGTTCGCCGCGGAGTTCCGGCGGCAGGCGTCGCGCCGGCGTACCCAGCTCGCACTGGGGTTCATGGTGCTGCTGCCGCTGATCATCCTGGTGGCGTTCCAGTTCGACGCCGGGGACGACGACGGCGGCGGGCGGGGCGAGTTCTCCAGCCTGGCCGACCTGGCCACCTCGGGCGGCCTCAACTTCACCCTGTTCTCGATCCTGGTGTCCGCGTCGTTCCTGCTCGTCGTGGTGGTGGCGCTGTTCTGCGGCGACACGGTGGCCAGCGAGGCGAGCTGGGGCAGCCTGCGCTACCTGCTCGCCGTGCCGGTGCCCCGGGCCCGGCTGCTCGCGGTGAAGCTGATCGTCGCGCTCGCGTACTCCGGGCTGGCCCTGCTGTTGCTGGCCGGCACCGCGCTGCTCGCCGGCACGCTCCGGTACGGCTGGAAGCCGCTGAGCAGTCAGGTCTCGGCCGAGCTGGCCCCGGCCGACGGGTTGCTGCGGCTGCTCGGCGTGCTCGGCTATCTCGCGGTCGTGCTGCTGGTGGTGGCCGGACTGGCGTTCCTGCTGTCGGTGACCACCGATGCCGCGCTCGGAGCGGTCGGCGGGGCGGTGCTGCTCTGGATCCTGTCCAGCATCCTGGACCAGATCACCGCGCTGGGCGGGCTGCGGAACCTGCTGCCGACCCACTACAGCAGCGCCTGGCTGGGGTTGCTGTCGACACCGATGCAGACCGACGACGTGGTCAAGGGCGCGTTCTCGGCGGTCGTCTACGCCACGCTGTTCTGGGGTCTGGCCTTCTGGCGCTTCACCCGCAAGGACGTCACGAGCTGAGGTGACCGGACGGGGTCGCCACGGAGTGATCCGGCCCATATCATGGGAGCGTTCCCACAAGATTGTCCCGCCTGCAAAGAAATCGATTAACATCAATCAATAGTCCCGCCATCCTGGACGGCGTCCGGCACCCGTACCAGGAGGTTTCCCATGATCCCAGCGCAGCTGAAAGCCCCCGTGCTGTCCCTGTTCCGCATCGTCACCGGCGTGCTCTTCCTCTGCCACGGCGCCGCCTCGATCTTCGGCGTCTTCGGCGGCAATCCGGCCACCGGCGGGGCGGTGCCGTTCGCCACCTGGCCCGGCTGGTGGGCGGCGCTGATCCAGCTCGTGTGCGGCGCGCTGGTGCTCCTCGGTCTGTTCACCCGGCCGGCCGCCCTGCTCGCCTCCGGCTCGATGGCGTACGCGTACTTCGTGGTGCACCAGCCGGACCACCTGATGCCGATGCAGAACGGCGGCGAGCTGGCCGCGCTCTTCTGCTGGTCGTTCCTGCTGGTCGCGGTGCTCGGCCCGGGAAACTGGGCGCTCGACGCGCTGCTGGCCCGCCGCCGGTCCACCGCGACCGAGCCCGCCGCCGCGCCGGCCACGGTCCCGGTCTGAGCGTTCGCCGCCGAATCAGATCCCGGTCGGGGCGCTCCCGTGCCGGGCTCTGGTTCTACAGCGGATTGACCGGCGGAGTCGTGGGCGGCGGCGTGTCGGCCGGCGTGGGCGCGTCGGCCGGGCCGGGCTTGCGGCGCTCCCACGCGCTGACGCCCAGCCGGCCGGTGTTGCCGAGGTCGATCGGCCCGTCCAAGGCGACCGGGTACGGCCGCCGGCCGGCCACCGGCGCGACGTCGAGTTCCCTGCCGTCGGTCGCCACCACGGTCGGGTCGGTGACCAGGTTCCGCCAGATCAGCGCCGCGCCGGCCCGCTCGCCGGGGGCCAGCACGATCCGGGTGGGCGGGTGGTCGAAGCCGGAGGTGATCGGCTTGACGCCCGGGATGATCCGCACCTTGATCGGGTCGCCGTCGGCGTCCCGGAGCGTGACCGCCGGATAGCCGCGCAGCTCGTACGGCTGGTCGCCGCAGTTGACCAGTTCCAGGCCCATCGCCCGCAGGCCCATCGCGGCGCTCACCCCGCTCTCGGTGATCGCGATGCCCTCCGGGGAGCAGGTGGCGGTGGGCGTGTGGTCGGCCGTGGGAGCACCCGGCCGCGGCGGAACCGTGGTCAGCGGGTCGATGCCCGTGGGCGGCGGGTCGGGCAGCCTCCCGTCCGCGGGCCCCTGCGTCGGGGCGCAGGCGGCCATCAGCGTCACGCCGGTGAGGGCGCCGATCAGGCGCGCCGGTCTCCGCATCCGGCGATCATGCCACTCCGCCGCGCTCGGCGAGGACCGCATCGAGCAGGCCCGGGTAGAGGCGGTCCAGTTCCTCGCGGCGCAACCGCACGTAGCGGGTGGTGCCGGCGACCCGGGTGCGGGTCAGGCCGGCCTCGCGCAGCACCTTGAGGTGGTGGCTGCGGGTGGCCTTGGAGACGCCGAACTCGAACGAGCCGCAGGCGTGTTCCCCGCCCGGCGCGAGCGCCCGCACGATCTGGAGCCGGACGTCGTCGGCCAGCGCCGCCAGCACGGCCGTGACCGGCACCTCGCGCAGCTCGGGTTCGTGCAGCTCCATGTGACTACGATAACCCATGTTCGACAACCGTCGAACAAGCTCCTAGAGTCGTGCCGTTGGTTCGACGGTATTCGAACTTAGGAGCTGCGATGCGTTCCCGTCACGCCACCCTCCCGATCTTCGCCGCGGTCAGCTGGGGCGTCATGTTCCCGGTGCTCGCCAGCGCGCTCACCCGCGTGGACGCGCTCAACCTGACCACCGCCCGCTACGTGCTCGCCACCGCCGTGCTGCTCGCCCTGCTGCTGGCCCGCGAGGGGGTCACCGCCCTGGCCACCCAGCGGCGCGGCGTCGAGGTGGTGCTCCTCGGCGCGCTCGGCTTCGCCGGGTTCAACACGCTGATGAATCTCGCCCTCGGCCACGCCGCGCCGCAGCAGATCGCGCTGTTCGCGGCCACCGTGCCGCTGGTCACCCAGTTCGTCCGCTGGGCGCGCGACGGCGTCCGCCCGCGCCCGGCGCTGCTCGGCATCTCGCTCGTCGCCCTGGTCGGCGTCGGTCTGGTGATCACTCGCGGCCGGCTCGACGGACTGGGCCAGTTCGGCTGGGGCGGGCTGCTCATGATCGGCGCCGTGCTCGGCTGGGCGTTCTACACCCACGGCGCGAGCCGGTTCCCGGAGTGGTCCGCGCTGCGCTACACCACGCTGACCGCCGTCGCGGGCATGCTCGCCATGATCGCCGCCAGCGCCGTCGCCGACCTCACCGGGCTCCAGCACGCGCCGGCCGCCGCCGACCTCGTCGCGATCGCTCCCCAGCTCGCGTACGCGGTGCTTGTCGCCGCCGTCCTCGCGGTCCTGGCCTGGAACACCGGCGTGCGGCGGCTCGGCCCGGCCGACGCCGCGCTGTTCATGAACCTGGTGCCGGTGGCCACGTTCGCGGTGCAGATCCTGCGCGGTTACCGGCCGGTCGCGGTGGAGCTGGTGGGCGCCGGACTGACCATCGCCGCCCTGGTGGCCGCGAACCTCGTCACCCGTACCCGCTCGGCAGCGCGGGCCACGGCGGCGCCGGAGCCGCTCGCGGTGGTGGACCGGCCCGCGGTGGTGGACCCGGTCGCGGTGGTCGGGCGCTGAGCCGGCCCACAGCGTGGGATCCCGAGGTGGCGCGGCCGTGAGCAGCGCTTAGACTCGGCGGCACAACTGAATACCTCATCCAGAGGGGCTGAGGGATACGGCCCGACGACGCCCCGGCAACCACCCGCACGCTCGACGACGAGCGACGGCGGGCAGGTGCCAATTCCGTCCCCGCCGCACCCGGCGATGCGGGGAAAGATGAGAGGAAATCCTCGACATGACGTCGACGCTTCCCGTCGCCACCGGTATCGACACCACCTTCAGCCCGGCCCGCGCCCTGGTCTGCCGTGCCTGTTCGGCGCGGTACCCGCTCGCCGCGCAGCACGCCTGTTACGAGTGTTTCGGGCCGCTGGAGGTCGACTACGACACCGCCGCACTGGCCGCCGTCACCCGCGAGCAGATCGAGGCCGGTCCGGCCAACATCTGGCGGTACGCGGCGCTGCTGCCGGCCGGTCAGGACCCGGCCACCCGGGTCACGCTCGACCCGGGGCTGACGCCGCTCGTCGCCGCCCCGCACCTCGCGGCCGAGCTGGGGCTCACCGCGCCGCTCTGGGTCAAGGACGACAGCGCGAACCCCACCCACTCGTTCAAGGACCGGGTCGTCTCGGTGGCGCTCACCGCGGCCGGGGCGCTCGGCTTCACCCGCTACGCCTGCGCCTCCACCGGCAACCTCGCCAACTCCGTCGCCGCGCACGCGGCCCGGGCCGGCGTGCCGTCGATCGTCTTCATCCCCGGCGACCTGGAGCAGGGCAAGGTCGTCACCACAGCGGTCTACGGCGGCGACCTGGTCGCCATCGACGGCTCGTACGACGACGTGAACCGGCTCTGCGGCGAGCTGGTGGAGACCGACGAGTTCGAGGACACCGCGTTCGTCAACGTGAACGTGCGGCCCTACTACGCGGAGGGCTCCAAGACGCTCGGCTACGAGGTGGCCGAGCAGCTCGGCTGGCGGATCCCGGCCCAGGTGGTCATCCCGATGGCCAGCGGCGAGCTGCTCACCAAGATCGACAAGGCGTTCGCCGAGCTGGTCGAGATCGGGCTGGTCGAGGCGCCGGCCGGCGGCTGGAAGGTGTTCGGCGCCCAGTCGGCCGGCTGCAACCCGATCGCCACCGCGCTGCACGGCGACACCGACACGATCGTGCCGGTCAAGCCGGCCGGCATCGCCAAGTCGCTGAACATCGGCGACCCGGCCGCCGGGCTGTACGCGCTGGAGGCGGTGCGCCGTACCGGTGGCTGGATGGACTACGCCGACGACGACGAGATCCGTGCGGGTATCCGGCTGCTCGCCCGTACCACCGGGGTGTTCGCCGAGACGGCGGGCGGCGTGACGGTCGCGGTGCTGCGCAAGCTGGTGGAGTCGGGCCGCCTCGACCCGGCTGCCGAGACGGTGGTGTTCAACACCGGCGAGGGACTGAAGACCCTCGACGCGGTGGCCGCCCAGGTCGGCCCCACCCACCGCATCAAGCCGAGCCTCCGCGCCGCCCGCGACGCCGGCCTCCTGGCCTGACCGCCCCGCCGCCTGTGCGGCGTTTCGGGACACGAATTCCTAGATCACCGCAGCGGGCGGGCGGGTGGCCGGGTGGGGGAGGTGGGCTCGCCCGGGTGGGGGATCGGGTGAGACCGGTGGGTAACCGGTGATGTGCGGTGAGTGCCAGAAAACCGCCCTCAAGGACTTGACGGCAGGAACCGGACGGCGCAAGATGCTTCGTGCGGGAGGGCATCCGCCGGAGACTTTTCAAGTTCTTGCGACCCAACGCCGGAGGCGTTGTGCGGACGTCCCTCCCGACCAACGTCCGAAGGGGCCGGCGGAAAACCGCTGGCCCCTTCGCTGTGTCCGGCGCACCCTCGGTGACATGACGCCGACCGTGACGCCGCTGGATCCCACCGACCGGCAGACGCTCGACGCGGTCCACCGGATCGCCTGTGCCGCGCAGACCGCCGACGAGCCCGACCTGCCCCCGCCCTGCCGGTGGCGGTTCGAGGCGCCGCTGCGGCACCCGATGCCCGGCATCGACACGCGCTGGCTGGTGGCCCGCCTCGACGGGACGCCGGTCGGCTGGCTCCGCCTCTACCTGCACACGATCGACAACACCGAGAACGCCAGCGTCGAACTGACAGTGGATCCGGCGTACCGGCGGCGTGGCATCGGGCGCGCGCTGCACGACCACGGCGTCCGGTTGCTGCGGGAGCACGGCGGCAAACGCCTTGTCGGCGCGACGGTCGCCGCGCTGCCCGGCGAGGAGGACCGGGTGTTCCCCGGCGCCGCGTTCGCCGCCGCCACGGGCGCCAAGCCGGCGCTGGCCGACGTCCGCCGCCGCCTCGACGTGGCCGGACTCGACCGCGACCGGCTGTCCGCGCTGCTGGCCGGGGCCCGCGCCGCGGCGACCGGTTACCGGCCGGTGCGGTGGCGCGACCACACCCCCGAGGAGTACGTCGCGGACGTCGCCCACCTCCAGGGCCGGCTGCTGCTCGACGCGCCCATGGGTGAGCTGGACTGGGAGCCGGAGCAGGTGGACGCGGCGCGGGTGCGGGACGCGGAGCGGGCGCTGGACGCCCGGGGCGTACGCCGCTACAACACCGGGGTGGTGCACGAGGCGTCCGGCCGGCTGGTCGGCTGGACCCAGCTCGGCCTGGACGCGGGCAGCACCGGCCACGCCTGGCAGGAGATCACCATCGTCGACCCCGGCCACCGCGGCCACCGGCTCGGCCTGCTCTGCAAGGCCGGGAACCTGGAGTACGCGCTGGCGCACGAACCGGCGTTGCGGGCCGTCGACACCTGGAACGCGGTAGCGAACCGCCACATGATCGCGATCAACGACCAGCTCGGCTTCCGCCCCGCCGCCGGTTCCGTCGACTGGCAGTTGACGATCTGAGTTGTGACACGCCCCTACTGATCTGGTGCCTTTCTGTTGCATGATGGCGGGCATGACGGAGACCCCGCACCCCCTGTACGACAGGCACCGCGAGACCCTCGACCGGGCGCTGACCGCCATCGCGGAGCGCGGGTACTGGTCGGCCTACCCCGAGTCGCCCAGCCCCCGGGTGTACGGCGAGACCGCCGCCGCCGACGGGAAGGCCGCCTTCGAGGCGTACCTGGGCGGGGACTTCCCGCTCGACCAGGCCGGTGACGGCACCACCGTGGCCACCGAGGTCAGCCCGTTCGGGGTGGCGCTGGACGTGCGCTACCCGCACGCGAGCGCCGACCAGCTGGTGTCCGCCGCGAGCGCCGCGCTGCCCGCCTGGCGCGACGCCGGCCCGCAGGCCCGGGCGGGTGTCTGCCTGGAGATCCTGGACCGGCTGCACCGCAACGTGTTCGAGCTGGCCAACGCGGTGCAGTTCACCAGCGGCCAGGCGTTCGTGATGGCGTTCCAGGCCGGTGGCGCGCACGCGCTGGACCGGGCCCTGGAGTCGGTCGCCTACGCGTACGCGGAGATGACCCGCCACCCGGGGACCGCCGGCTGGGAGAAGGCCGCCGGCAAGGGCGACCCGCTGCGCATGACCAAGACGTTCCACGTGGTGCCGCGCGGGGTCGCGCTGGTCATCGGCTGCAACACGTTCCCGACCTGGAACTCGTACCCCGGCCTGTTCGCCTCGCTGGCCACCGGCAACCCGGTGGTGGTGAAGCCGCACCCGCGCGCGGTCCTGCCGCTGGCGATCACCGTCAGGTACGCCCGCCAGGTGCTCGCCGAGGCCGGGTTCAACCCGAACCTGGTGCAGCTCGCCCCCGAGACGGACGGCGAGAAGCTCGCCACCACGCTGGCCCTGCACCCGGCCGTGAAGATCGTCGACTTCACCGGCTCCACCGAGTACGGCGACTGGCTGGAGGCGAACGCCCGGCAGGCCGCCGTCTACACCGAGAAGGCCGGCCTGAACACGGTGGTGATCGACTCCACCGACGACTTCGCCGGGCTCTGCCGCAACCTGGGCTTCACGCTGACGCTGTACAGCGGCCAGATGTGCACCACCTCGCAGAACCTGCTGATCCCGCGCGACGGCATCTCCACCGACCAGGGGCACAAGAGCTTCGACGAGGTGGCGGCCGGGATCGCCGGCGCGGTCGCCAAGCTGACCGCCGACCCGGCCCGGGGCGTCGAGCTGACCGGCGCGATCGTCAACGACGGGGTGCTGGAGCGGCTGGACGAGGTCACCAAGGTCGGCGAGCCGGTGCTGGAGTCGCGCACCGTCGAGCACCCGTCCTTCCCCGGCGCGGTGGTGCGTACGCCGACGGTGGTGAAGCTGGACGCGTCCGACACCGCGACCTACTCGCGGGAGTGGTTCGGGCCGATCTCGTTCGCCATCGCCACCGACTCCACCGAGCACAGCCTGCGCATCCTGCGCGAGACGGTGGGGGAGAAGGGCGCGCTGACCGCGGGCGTCTACTCCACCGACGAGGCGGTGCTGGACGCGGCCGAGGCGGCGGCGATCGACGCCGGGGTGCACCTGTCCTGCAACCTGACCGGCGGGGTGTTCGTCAACCAGTCGGCGGCGTTCTCCGACTTCCACGGCTCGGGCGCGAACGCGGCGGCCAACTCGGCGCTGACCGACGGCGCGTACGTCGCCAACCGGTTCCGCATCGTGCAGAGCCGCCGGCACGTCTGAGTCACCGGTTCCGGGTGCGCCTGTCGTCGCGGTGACGACCGGCGCACCCGGATGCGGCTTCAGGCCGGGCGGCGCATCTGGAGTTCGTACAGGCCGGCGATCCGGGGGTGCCGCACCCGTACCCCGGTGTCCACGAAGCCCAGCTTCTGATAGGCCCGGTAGGCGCGGTCGTTGCCGGCCACCACCTCCATCATCAGGTCGGGCCGTCCGCAGGCGCGCGACCAGGCCGCCACCTCGTCGACGAGCGCCGCCAGCAGGCCGCTGCCCCGCCGGGCCGGCGTCACGTAGACCGCGTAGACGAGCGTCAGGCCCGGCTCGTCCGGCGCGGCGGTGCCGCCGGCGTGGCCGACCAGGCGGCCGCCCGGGTCGGCCACGAACTGCGCGGTGTGGTCGCCCCGGGAGACGGCCGCGACCCGGGCCGCGAACTCCGCGTGCGGTCGGGCGGCGGCCTCGGCCACCGTCTCCAGGAAGGCCAGCGGGGAGTCGGCCAGCATCTCCAGCCGGAGCGCCCGCATCCGGGCGGCGTCGGTCGGCCGGACCCGGCGGACGGTGGTCGTGGTGGTCGCGCTGGTCATGCCGCATGCATACCGGACGGCCCGCAGCGGGTGTGCGACAGGCCCGGGTACGCCCCGGAATATGCCCGATTTGTGGTCGTGCGCCGTCGTCACGCCTCGTGTAGCGTGCGATTTCGGTCACTGAATTCAGCATCACCGATCGCTGAATCGGTGGGCCACCGGTGCCGGTCCGCCGGTTTCCGGGTGTTGGAACGCCGCGCAGAGTGAGGAAGTGCACCGTGGCACAGGGCACCGTGAAGTGGTTCAACGCCGAAAAGGGCTACGGCTTCATCGCCGTCGACGGCGGGCAGGACGTCTTCGTCCACTTCTCCGCGATCGAGATGGACGGCTACAAGGCGCTCGACGACGGCCAGCGGGTCGAGTTCGAGATCGCGCAGGGGCAGAAGGGTCCGCAGGCCGAGCGGGTCCGCGTCATCGCCTGACCCGCGGCGGGCGGTGCTCCCGCGACCGGCCCCCCGGACCGGGGGCTGCGGTGCGGCCGACCACCATGGAAGATCATGAGCCGTTCCAGCCGTAGTCGCTGAGGAGGGCCCATGTCCGATCTGCCCCCGTCGGGTTCCACCGAGCCGGCGGCGTCCGGCCCTCCGGACGACCCGACCGCGCCCCCGCCTCCTGCTGCCGAGCGGGCACCGGGACCGTCGGGGACCACCGGAGGGGCCACGCCCGCCTCCGGCGCGTCCGGCGCCGACCCGTGGGCCGGTCATACCGGCCCCGTGCCGATCGTCCCTGACCAACCGGTGTACGACAGCCCGCAGCCCGGCGCCCCGAACCCGGCCGGTCAACCCGCCTGGGGCGCCCCGCCCGGCTGGAACGCGCCGGGCACCCCGCCGCAGGGCTGGACCGCGCCGGCGGGTACGCCGCCGCCGGGCTGGGGCGGCCCCGCGTACCCGAGCTATCCGATGCCCGGCGCGGCGTACCCGATGCCCGGCGCGGCGTACCCGGTCCCGGCCGGTCCCGGGGCGTACGCCGGCTGGTATCCCGGCATCGACCCGCAGGATCCGCTCGTCAACCCGCCGCACGGGGGCATCGGTCCCTGGTTCGCCCGCTGCAGCGCCGCGCTGCGGCGCGGCTGGCGGCAACTGCTACCGATCGTGCTCCTCACCCAGGTGCTCCCGGCGGCGGTGATCGGCGTCCTCACACTCGTCTTCAGCCCCGAGGGTGAACTGGCGACCGCCCCGGACAGCGCGCCGGGGCTGCCGGCCGGCTTCTGGGGGCAGCTGTTCGCCTTCTACGGCGTGCTCCTGGCCGCCGGGCTGGCCTTCGGCCTGCTCCAGGCGGCGGGCTGGGCCGCCGGCACCTGGGTGGTCGCCCGCCAGGCCGCCGGTGAGCCGACCGGACTCGGCGCCGCCTTCCGGTACGGGATGCGCCGTGCCCTCGGCCTGTGGGGCTGGACGCTCCTGGTCTCGCTGCTGGTCGTGGTCGGCAGTTGCTTCTGTCTGCTGCCCGGCCTCTACGCCGCGTTCGCGCTGGCCCTGTTCGGTCCGGTCTACCTGTTCGAGCGGCGGGAGCCGATCGGGCGGGCCTGGCGGATGTTCCACAGCCGGTTCGGCATGGTGCTGGGCCGGGTCGCCCTGGTGATGGCGGTCCTCCTCGCGGCGACGGTGCTGGACGCGGTCGTGGGCGGGATCAGCGGGGCGCTGTTCGGCGTCGAGCCGATGACGGCCGTCGGCACCGCGATCGGCGCCGTGGCGTTCGCCGTGTTCGGCGCCCTGCTGGCTGCCCCGGCGTACCTGGCGCAGCAGGTCGGACTGGTCGTCACGTACGCCGAGCAGCGGGCTCAGGAAGGCCCGGTGAACGCGGCCCGGCTCGCGGCGGAACTCGGCTGAGCGGGGCTGTCGTGCTTGCACTCGGCTAGGGAGAGTGCTAAACAAGTCATTGGCACTCGCGTACGGTGAGTGCCAGAAGGTCGGGGCGGTAGGGCCACGGCCGCGCCGGTGTCCGAAGGGGCGCCGGAGCGGTACGAGGCCGGTCGTCGCGGGCTGTCCGGCCCGACCGAGGAGACGTCGTCGTCGCCAGGTGGCGACGTCCCCAAGGTGCGTACACCAGACGGCCCATCCGGGCATCCGGGTGGCCCGTGAGTGTCCAGGAGGACAACGCCGTATGGCCAAGATGATCGCGTTCGACGAAGAGGCGCGCCGCGGCCTCGAGCGGGGCATGAACCAGCTCGCCGACGCCGTGAAGGTGACCCTCGGCCCCAAGGGCCGCAACGTCGTGCTCGAGAAGAAGTGGGGTGCCCCCACCATCACCAACGATGGTGTGAGCATCGCCAAGGAGATCGAGCTCGAGGACCCGTACGAGAAGATCGGCGCCGAGCTGGTCAAGGAGGTCGCGAAGAAGACCGACGACGTCGCCGGTGACGGCACGACGACGGCGACCGTCCTGGCCCAGGCCCTGGTTCGTGAGGGTCTGCGCAACGTGGCCGCCGGCGCCAACCCGATGGCCCTGAAGCGGGGCATCGAGGCGGCCGTGGCCAGCGTCTCGGAGGAGCTGCTCAAGCTCGCCAAGGACGTGGAGACCAAGGAGCAGATCGCCTCCACCGCCTCCATCTCCGCCGCCGACCCCAGCGTCGGCGAGATCATCGCCGAGGCGATGGACAAGGTGGGCAAGGAAGGTGTCATCACCGTCGAGGAGAGCAACACCTTCGGCCTGGAGCTCGAGCTCACCGAGGGCATGCGCTTCGACAAGGGCTACATCTCCGCCTACTTCATGACCGACCCGGAGCGTATGGAGGCCGTCTTCGACGACCCGTACATCCTGATCGTCAACAGCAAGATCTCGTCGGTGAAGGACCTGCTCCCGATCCTGGAGAAGGTCATGCAGTCGGGCAAGCCGCTGCTGATCATCGCCGAGGACCTGGAGGGCGAGGCCCTCGCCACCCTGGTGGTCAACAAGGTCCGTGGCACCTTCAAGTCGGTCGCCGTCAAGGCGCCGGGCTTCGGTGACCGCCGCAAGGCCATGCTGACCGACATCGCCATCCTCACCGGTGGCCAGGTCATCAGCGAGGAGGTCGGCCTCAAGCTGGACGCGACCGGCCTCGAGATGCTGGGCCGCGCCCGCAAGGTCGTGGTGACCAAGGACGAGACCACCATCGTCGACGGTGCCGGCGACGCCGAGCAGATCCAGGGCCGGGTGAACCAGATCCGGGCCGAGATCGACAAGAGCGACTCCGACTACGACCGGGAGAAGCTGCAGGAGCGTCTGGCCAAGCTGGCCGGCGGTGTTGCGGTGATCAAGGTCGGCGCGGCCACCGAGGTCGAGCTGAAGGAGCGCAAGCACCGCATCGAGGACGCCGTCCGCAACGCGAAGGCCGCCGTCGAGGAGGGCATCGTCCCGGGTGGTGGCGTCGCGCTGGTGCAGGCCGGCAAGACCGCCTTCGACAAGCTGGACCTGGCCGGTGACGAGGCGACCGGCGCGCAGATCGTCAAGATCGCGCTGGACGCCCCGCTGCGGCAGATCGCCGTCAACGCCGGCATGGAGGGTGGCGTCGTCGTCGAGCGGGTCCGCAACCTCGACCCGGGTCACGGCCTCAACGCCGCGACCGGCGAGTACGTGGACCTGCTGGCCGCGGGCATCATCGACCCGGCCAAGGTGACCCGTTCCGCGCTGCAGAACGCCGCCTCGATCGCCGCGCTGTTCCTCACCACCGAGGCCGTCGTGGCGGACAAGCCGGAGAAGACCCCGGCTGCCCCGGCCGGTCCGGGTGGCGGGGAGATGGACTTCTGAGTCCAGCTTCACCCAGTACGCCGAAGGGGGCGGGCCGCGTCAGCGGTCCGCCCCCTTTCCGCGTGCCCGGCTCAGGTGGGCAGTGGGCGCTGGTTGCGCCGCTTGTGCGCCCTGTCGTACGGCGGTGGCGGCCGCCTCGGCTCGTCCACCGGCTGCCGTGGCTCCTCCACCGGTGGCCCGGCGGCGCCGGTCAGCTCGGCGAGTTGCTCGGCGTCGCCGACGTCGAGCCGGTCGAACGGGAGCTGGCCGGGAAGCTCGTCGGCCGGGCGTCGGGCCGCCGCCGGATCCTCGGCCCGTTCGTCATTCGTGGTCATGCACCGCCTCCTCTGCTCCGACCGTAGAGCCCGGTCGATGGCAAAGGAGGCCGAATGGCGCTATTGACGTCTATGCCCCTTTGATGGCTTTTCGGTAGAGGAAGAACACCCGCTCGATCCGGGCCCCGGCCGCGTTCGAGTAGAACGGCACCGGCCCCACCCAGCCGATCTGCGCCGCGGTGATCCCGGCGGCCGCCTGGTCGCGCAGGCAGCGGCGCAACAGCACGCCACCGATCCCGGAGCCCTCCGCCGCCGGTGCGGTGCCCATCGGCCCGAACCAGCTCGGCCGCGCCGACCCGTACGCCGCGAACCCGAGGATCTCGCCGTCCCGTTCGGCGAGGTGCACACCCGCGTCCGGCCGTCCCACCGAACCGGCCAGCTCACCGTCCCAGGCGCCACCGAACGTGGACCGGGCGAACGCGGCGAGCGCCGGCAGGTCGTCGGAGCCGGCACGGCGTACCCTCACGCCCCGTCCGGCCAGCCGCTGCTCGGCGGCCTCGGTGGAGCGCAGCGCCGCCGACCCCTCGGCCAGCTCGGCGGTCATGTTCCAGGCGGTACGGTCCTGCCGGTAACCGAGCCGCTGCGCGGCGCAGATCGCCGGCGTGTAGCGCACGTCGATGCCCGGCCAGGCGTAGTGCGGCGGGTTGCCGGCGAGCAGCACCTCGGCCGCTCCGAGCGCGCCGAGCCGGCTCTCCGCCTCGGCCAGCAGCGTCCCGCCCACGCCCTGGCGGCGGTCCTTCGGCGCCACCGCGACCAGGTCGACGTGGCCCAGGCGCGGATCGGCCGCCGACAGCGACCCGACGAGTACGCCCACCAGCGCGCCGTCGCGTACCGCGCCGAGGCGCAGCACCGGACGGCCGGCCTCGGCCCGCTCCGACACGGTGACCACCACCGCTGACGCCTCGGCCGCGTCCTCCGGCAGGTCGAGCGACAGCCGGCACAGTTCGACCACCTCGGGCAGCCGGTCCCGGCCCAGCTCGATGATCTCCACGTCCATGGACGCCGACCCTAGAACATCGGCAGGCCAATGGACAGGGTTGTTAACCGGTCGCCGCGGACCGGGCCGCGCGCACCGCCGAGTACGCGTCCACCAGCCCGGCGCCGGAGACGTCCTGCGGTCCGCCGCAGGTGTCCGCCCCGGTGGGCGGCGTGACCGGCTGGGCGGTGTCGCGCAGGATCGCCCGGGTCCGTTCCAGGTCCCCGACCAGCGCCGGATTCGCCGACCACATCAGCGCCACCACGCCCGCGACCTGCGGCGTGGCCATCGAGGTGCCGTCCAGGGTGGCGTACCCGCCGCCCGGCATCGCGGAGAGCACGGCGGCACCCGGAGCGACCAGGTCCGGCTTGGCCCGACCGTCCGGCGCCGGGCCGCGGCTGGAGAACTCGGTGACGCGCCGCTGCCGGTCCACCGCCCCGACGGTCAGCACGTCCGCATACGGCGCGGGCGGGTCCGCGATCGAACCGCACGACGGGCCGGTGTTGCCCGCCGCGGCCACCACGAGGATGCCGGCCGCGGTCAGCGCGGCGGTCGCCGGTCGCAGCGCCCCCGGGTCGCACCCCTCCACCGGCGGGCAGCCCCACGAGTTGGTGAGCACGTCCGGGGCGCGAGAGGGACGGCCGTCGGTGAGCGGGTTCCCGCCCGGCGGGAACGGGGCCAGCATGAACTGGAGGCAGTCGAGGTAGCGGGCCGGGCTGCCCAGGTTGCGGTCCAGGTTGACGCAGCCGACCCAGCTCGCGCCCGGCGCGACGCCGATCCCGTCCCGGCCCACCGCGCTGCCCAGCGTGTGGGTGCCGTGACCACCCCGGTCGGCCGGGGCGCGGCGGCCCTCCCACGGGTCGTACCACGAGTCGTCGCCGCCCCGGAAGCCGTCCGCGAGCGCCGGGTGCCGGCCGTCCACCCCGGAGTCGGAGCTGCCCACCACCACGCCGGACCCGGTGACGCCCAGCTCGGACCACACCCGGTCCGCGCCGATCAGCGAGACGTTCCAGGCCGGGCCGGCCGGTGCCGGCGCGTCGCCGCGAGCCTGCGGGGCGAGCGCCGGCAGCGGGCGCAGCCGCTGGCTGACCAGCACCCGGGCCACCTCGGGACGGCTGGACAGCCAGGCCCGCACCGCCGGACCGCCGTCCGTCTCGATCGCGTTCACCAGGTAGTACGGCGTCGGGCTCAGCCGCATCCCGGTCAGCGTGCGGCGCAGGTCGCCCTGCGTGCGGTCGGCCGTGGCCACCAGCCGCCGGTAGACCTCGGCCGCCCGGGCGTCCCGCCCCGCCCGGCCCGGCGTCCCGGCCGGCAGGCCGGTCAGGTCGGCCTGCTCGCGCAGCACCACGAGCAGCCGCTCGCCGTACAGCCCCGGCCGGCCAGGGACGACGTACACCACGGCGACGGCGGCGAGGAGCGCGGCGGCGGCGAGCGCGGCCGCACCGCGCCGGGGCGCGTGGGCACGGGACCGGGCGAGCAGCACGCCGTACCCGACGGCCAGCAGGACCGCGACGGCGAACGCCACGCCGGTCCCCACCGCGACCCAGAACGGCATGTCGCGGGTGGCTGAGAGCAGGAGGCTGACCTCCTCGGGGTCGGTGAAGGCGAGCGGCCCCAGCAGGGCGAGCCCGACCAGCCGGCGCACCGGCGCGGACCCGGCCGGCCGGCCCGCGTGGCGGGCCGCCGCCTCCAGCGCGGCCAGCACGAAACCGAGCGGCGGCAGCAGGACCAGCGCCGGCAACTGCACGCCCGACTGCCCGGCGCCGGCGGCGAGCGGCGTCAGCGCCACGCCCGCGACCAGACCGCCGACCAGCACCAGCCGGGCCGGGCCGGGCCCGAACGCGGCCCAGAAACCGGCTCCGAGAAGCGCCCCGGCGAGCGCGCCCAGCGCGGCGGCGGCCAGACCGGCGAGCAACGTCTCCAGCGCACCGCCCAGCGCGCCCACCCAGGCCCAGGGCAGCAGCACGGCCAGGCCGGCCGCGATCGCCAGCAGCGACACCGACCCGAACCGGCCCTCCGGGACCGCGTCCACCACGACCGGCGGCCGGACGCGGCCGAGACGGACGGCGACGAGCGCGAGCGCCGCGGCGGTCACCGCGAGCGCGGCCAGGTACGCCTCGTGGTGCACCGGCGGCACGGTCCGCAGCAGCGTGGTCGCGCCGAGCGCCACCACGGCGGCGGTCCAGGCCCGGCCGGTCACCCGCAGCGCGGGGGAGCGGGGCGCGAGCGCGAGCGCCAGCGCCGGAGCGCCGGCCAGCAGCACGGTGGCCAACGCGACCACCGGCCAGCCCGCCACCGGCCGGTCCGCGCCGATCACCAGCGCCACCTGGTCGACGAGCCAGCCGGTGATCTGGCCCGGCACGGTGACCAGCACGATCCACACCCCGGTCGCCGCCGCCGCGACGACCGGCCACGGACCGGTCTCGCGCGGAGGCGGCGGTACGGGAGCGGGCGGCGGGCCGGTCAGCATGGTCATCACGGTACGGCCGGGCCGTGCCGCCGCGCGCCCGGGACGGTTACCGTTGACTGGTGCGTGACCCGAGTGTGTCCCGATCCACGGCCGGCCGGCTCTCCGCCGAGCGCCGCGCCGACGACCTGCGCCGGCTCCGGGCCGAGCGGTTCGACGTGCTGGTCATCGGCGGTGGCGTGACCGGAGCGGGCGCCGCCCTCGACGCCGCGTCCCGAGGGCTGAAGGTCGCCCTGGTGGAGGCGCGCGACTACGCTGCCGGCACGTCCAGCCGATCCAGCAAGCTGATCCACGGCGGCCTGCGCTACCTGGAGCAGTTGGAGTTCCACCTGGTCCACGAGGCGCTGACCGAGCGCGGCCTGCTCGCCACCCGGCTCGCACCGCACCTGGTCCGCCCGGTGCCGATCCTGGTGCCGCTCCCCGCCGCAGGCGGCGCGGGTGACCTGCCCGGGCGGTTCTTCCGCCGCTCCTACTACGGCCTCGGCGTGGCCGCGTACGACGCGTTCGCCGGGGTGTTCGGCGGTGGGCGCGGGATGCCGCTGCACCGGCACCTCACCCGCGAGGGCACCCGCCGGATCTTCCCCAGCCTGCGCCCGGACAAGCTGGCCGGCGCGATCCGCTACTACGACGGCCAGGTCGACGACGCCCGCCTGGTGGTGACGCTGGCGCGCACCGCGGCGAGCCTCGGCGCGACAGTGGTGACGAGCGCCCGCGCGGTCGGCCTGATCCGCCAGGCCCGGGAGGTCACCGGCGTGCGGGTCCGCGACCTGGAGGCGCCCGCCGGTTCGCCGGACGCCGAGTTCGAGGTACGCGCCCGCACCGTGATCGCCGCCACCGGCGTGTGGAGCGACGACATGTCGCGGATGCTCAACGACGTCGGCCTGCGCCCGAAGCTGCGGGTCCGGGCCTCCAAGGGGGTGCACCTCGTGGTGCCCCGCTCGGCGATCGTCGGCGAGACCGGCCTGATCCTGCGTACCGCGACGAGCGTGCTGTTCGTGATCCCCTGGGGCGGGCACTGGATCATCGGCACCACCGACACGGACTGGCAACTCGACCGGTCCCATCCGGCCGCGACCGCGAGCGACATCGACTACCTGTTGTCGCAGGTCAACGAGGTGCTGGACCGGCCGCTGACCACCGCCGACATCGAGGGCGTCTACGCCGGGCTGCGCCCGCTGCTGGCCGGCGAGGCGGACTCCACCTCCAAGCTCTCCCGCGAGCACGCGGTGGTGGAGCCGATGCTCGGCCTGCTGCTGGTCGCCGGCGGCAAGTACACCACCTACCGGGTGATGGCCTCCGACGTGGTCGACCGCGCGATGCACCGGCTCGGCCGGACCCGCCCCTCGCGTACCGCCGACCTGCCGCTGCTCGGCGCCGACGGGTACGCGGCCATGTGGCGGGACCGGGCCGACCTGGCCCGCCGGCACGGGGTGGCGGTCGGCGTGGTCGAGCACCTGCTGGAGCGCTACGGCACCCTCACGCTCGACCTGCTCGCCCTGGTCGACGCCGATCCGCTGCTCGGCTCGCCGCTGGCGGGCGCACCGGAATACCTCGCCGCCGAGGTGACGTACGCCGCCCGCGCCGAGGGCGCGCTGCACCTGGAGGACGTGCTCACCCGGCGTACCCGGATCTCGATCGAGACCAGCCACCGCGGCCTGGAGTCGGCGGAGCACGCCGCGGAGCTGATGGGCGCGGTGCTCGGCTGGGACGCGGCGACCCGGGACCGGGAGGTCGCCCACTACCGGGCGCGGGTGCTGGCCGAGCGGGAGTCGCAGCTCATGCCGGACGACATCGCGGCCGACGCGGCCCGCCTCGGCGCGCCCGACGTACGCGGATTCGCCGCCGACCGGGGCACCGACGGCCCGGGCGTTGAACTTCCGGCCTCCCCCAGGTAGGGGATCCCCGACCCGGGCCGCTCGGCCGGTAGTGCGCGCTACCTACGGAAGTGTAGGTTTCCGGCGTGGTTCGCCCATCCTGGTTGCGCGTCCCCGCCCTGTGCGTCGTGGTCCTGCTGGCTCTGACCGGCTGCTCCTTCGGCCAGGCGGAGGGCGCCACCACACCCGGGGCGGCGGGCACGGCCAGTCCGACACCGGACAGCAGGCGCGTCTCCCTGGTGCAGCGGCTCGGTGACGGCCCGGTCCGCAACCTGGACGTGGACCCGTCGGGCCGCTGGCAGTGCCGCGACTGCGCCGGTGACGGCGTCGACGCCACCGGCACGCTGAACCCGGACCAGACGCGGCGGCTCCAGCGGATGCTCGCGGACCCGGCGATGGCGAAGGAGACCGACCAGGCCCGCGGCTACAAGCAGGGCTGCATCGGCGTGCTGACCTCGACGCTGCTCGTGCCGCCGGACCTGACCGTCACCATCCAGGACTGCCCGGGCGAGCCGAAGCCGAAGGTGGCCTACGAGGTGCTGCTGCTCGTCACCCAGGCCACACCGGCCGAGGACAAGGGCTGACTCAGATCACCTTGCCGGGGTTGAGCAGCCCCGCCGGGTCCAGCGCCGTCTTGATCGCCTGGTGCACGCGTACGCCCACCGGGCCGATCTCGCGGGCCAGCCAGTCCCGCTTGAGCAGCCCGACGCCGTGCTCCCCGGTGCAGGTGCCGCCCAGTTCCAGCCCCAGCCGCATGATCTCGTCGAATGCTCGCCGTCCCCGGGCCAGGCTCGCCGGATCGGCCCGGTCGACCACGATGTTGGGGTGCATGTTGCCGTCGCCCGCGTGGCCGACCACACCGATCGGCACCTGGCACGCCTCCGCGATCCGGGCCACCCCGTCGAGCAGCTCCGCCAGCCGGCCGCGCGGCACCGCCACGTCGTCGATGACCAGGCCGCCGTTGCCGCCCGGGAACGTCTCGGCCGCGAACCGCTCCATGGCCGGATGGGCCAGCCGCCGCGCCTGGAGCAGGGCGGCGGCCTCGGTCGCGTCGGTGGCCGCGTAGACCTCGTCGGCGCCCGCCGCGGTGCAGACCTCGGCCAGCCGGGCCAGGTCGTCGGCGGCCCGGGCACCGGTGTCCACCGCGGCGAGCAGCAGCGCCTCGGCGTCCGTGCGCAGACCCATCGGCCGGTACGCCTCGATCGCCCGCAGATGCGTCCGGTCCAGCAGTTCCAGCAGGCTCGGGGTGAGCCCTCGTTCGGCGATCCCGGCGACCGCGCCACCGGCCGTCGCCACCGTGGGGAAGACCGCGACCAGGGTCAGTGACTCCTCCGGGGCCGGACGCAACGCCACTGTCACCTCGGTGATCACGCCGAGCGTGCCCTCCGAACCCACGAACAGCCGGGTCAGGTCGTACCCGGCCACCCCCTTGGCGGTACGCCGTCCGGTGCGCAGCACCTCGCCGGAGGCGAGCACCACCTCCAGGCCCAGCACGTACTCGCTGGTCACGCCGTACTTCACGCAGCACATGCCACCGGCGTTGGTGGCCACGTTGCCGCCGATGGTGGACGACTCCCAGGAGCCGGGATCCGGCGGATACCAGAGGCCGTGCTCCCGTACCGCGCGGGCGAGCGCCGCGTTCACCACGCCCGGCTGCACCACAGCGATCCGGCCGACCGGGTCGATCTCCCGGACCGCGTCCATCGCCACGGTGCTCACCACCACCGCGCCGGCGACCGCGTTCGCCGCGCCGGCCAGCCCGGTCCGCGCACCCTGCGGCACCACGGGTACGCCGTGCCGCGCGGCCGCCCGGACCACCGCCACCACCTCGCCGGTGTCGCGGGGACGTACCACCGCCAGCGGGGTGCCCGAGTCGCACAGGTCGGCCTCGTCGCGCTCGTGCCCGGCCAGCAGGTCCGGGTCGGTCAGCACGGCGGCGTCGCCGAGCGCGGCCCGCAGGTCGTCGAGGAGGGGATGGGCGGCCATGCCGGGAAGGCTACCGGCGTACCGTCTGTTGCCGTGCTCTACCTGGACCCGCCCACCGTGCCCTGGCGCGGCCGGCTCTGGTCGCACCTGATCAGCGACGTCTCGTACGCCGAGCTGCACGCGTTCGCCGAGATGCTCGGCGCGCCCCGGCGCGGCTTCGACCGGGACCACTACGACGTGCCGGCCGAGCGGTTCCGGGCGGCGGTCTGGCTCGGCGCCACGGTCGTGCCCTCGCGGGAGATCGTCCGGCTGCTGCGTGACGCCGGTCTGCGCCGCCCGAAGCACCGCGTCTCAGGCGAGATCGGCCAGTTCCCGGGACAGGTTGGCGCGCGCCCGAGCCTCCCAGCGGGCGTGCGGCTCGGGTAGGCGGTACAGCGCCGGCAGGGCGAGCAGGTGCCGCAGCACCGCGGCCCGGCCGGCGCGGAAGTCCGGATCGGCCACGTGCGCGTACTCGGCGCGGATCGCGGCGGCGTACCTGTCGTAGCGGTCCGCCGGGGCGGCGAGCACCGCCAGGTCGGCGTCGCACAGCAACGCGCCGTCCGGGTCGTCCGGCCCGACCACGTGACCGGCGGTGAGCAGCACCAGGCGGCGTACCCCGGTCACCGTCGCGGCCGGGAGCCCGGCGGCGGCCAGCAGCTCGCCGGCCAGGTCGGCGCTGGCCCGCTCGTTGGCGTCGCCCGCCGCGCGCGGGTCGTAGACCGCGTCGTGGCACCACGCCGCCAGCCGGACCAGGTCGGGGTCGCGGGCCAGACCGGCGTACGCGTCGACCACGTCGAGCACCGCCCGCAGGTGCGCCTCGTCGTGGTAGCGCCGGTGCGGCTCCCGCCAGCCCGCCAGCAGCCGGGCGCCGGCCCGGTCGACTCCCACCGGATCGGTCGCGCGCGCCGCCCGTGCCGTCTCCCGCCACCGTGCCGTCAGGTCGTCCACCGGGTGCAGTCTGCCCCACTCCGCGATCGGACCGGGGATTCAGCGGGATCGTCGCGGGTAGTACCCGCCATGGCCCGGGACCGACGACTGCCGTTTCTTCGTCGCGGCGATCAGCGAGAAGGCCCGGGTGACCGTGACGGCCAGCGGATCGCCTCCGCGATGGACGAACTGCGGCACCGCAGCAAGGCCACACTGCACGACCGGCTGCACCGGGTCCGTACCGCGTTCGGCCTGGCGGTGCAGGCCGGGCTCGCCGCCGGCCTGGCGTACCTGATCTCCCACCGGCTGCTGAAGAACCCCCAGCCGGTCTTCGCGCCGATCTCCGCGGTCGGCACGCTCGCCGCCTCGGTGGGGCAACGGTTCCGCCGCACCGTCGAGTTGATCGTCGGGGTGGCCGTCGGCGTGCTCGTCGGCGACGCGCTCATCTACTTCGTCGGCACCGGCGCGTGGCAGCTCGCGCTCGTCGTGACCTCGGCGATCCTGCTGAGCATCTTCGCCGGGGCGAGCGTCGCCATCGTGATCCAGGCGGCGGCCACCGCCGTGCTGATCGTGACGCTCAGCCCGTCCACGGAGAACCTGGAGTTCCCCCGCTTCATCGACGCGTTCCTCGGCGGCGGCATCGCGCTGCTGGTCACCGCCATCCTGCTGCCGCTCAACCCGCTGCGGGTGATCAACCGGGCCGCCCGGCCGGCGCTGGACCTGCTCTCCGACCAGCTCGACGCCTGCGCCGACGCGTTGCGCAGCGGGGACCGGGAAGCGGCCCAGCGGGCGCTGCTCCGGCTGCGCGAGAACAAGGAGGAACTGGCCGCGCTCTCCGAGGCGATCGAAGGCGCCAAGGAGACGAGCACGCTCTCCCCGGCCCGCTGGCACCGGCGCGGCGAGCTGACCCACTACGCCGAGGCCGCCGACCCGATCGACCGGGCCATGCGCAACAGCGGCACGCTGATCCGCCGCGCCGTCACCATGATCGAGGACGAGGAGCCGATCCCCGAGCCGATGCCGGACGCGATCGGTCACCTGGCCGAGTCGGTACGCCTGCTCCGGCAGGAGTTCGCCGCCGGACAGGAGCCGGAGGAGGCCCGCGAACGGTCGCTGCGCGCGGTGAGCGAGGCCGGCCGGGCGTACGCCGAGGGGGTGGGCTTCTCCGGCAGCGTGGTGATCGCCCAGGTACGGACCACGGCGAGTGACCTGTTGGTGGCCTCCGGGATCGAGCAGGATGAGGCGAACCGGCTGGTGCGGCAGGCGTTCGGCGAGAACCGCCAGGGCGAACCCGCAGCCCGGAACCCCGCCGCCCACCCGCCCACAGCCCCACCCGTCGGCTGACCCCCGTCGCCGGGCCCCCGGGCTTCTCCGCGGCGATCATGAAGTTAGCTGGCGAGAGAGCGCTTTCCGGAGCGGTCAACGTCATGATCGACGGGGTGGGGTGGGGTGGCGGTGGGGTGGCGGTGGGGTGGCGGCGGGGTTAGGGGAGGTGGGTCAGGGCGGTCAGGAGGGCGTCCACCTCGGCCGTGGTGGTGCCGAGGCCGAGGCTGGCTCGTAGGGCGGTCGGGGGCAGGTCGGTGCGGCCGGTACGGGCGGCGGCCTCGGCCAGCAGGCGCCGGGTCAGCGGGTGCGCACAGAACAGGCCGTCGCGTACCCCGATCCGGTGCCGGCTCGCCAGGTGGGCGGCCACCTCGGCGGAGTCCCGTCCGGCGACCACGAAGCTGACGATGCCCACCCGGGGCGCGTCCGGGTCGAACACGCGCAGCTCCACCACGTCCGGCAGCGCGGCCAGGCCGGTACGCAGCCGGGCCAGCAGCGCCTGTTCCCGGGCGTGCAGCGCGTTCCGGTCGGCCGCGCCGAGCGCCTCGCAGACCGCGGCGAGCGCCACCGCGCCGAGCAGGTTCGGGGTGCCGGCCTCGTGCCGGGCCGGGCCGGCCGTCCAGCGCACCTCGTGCGTCGCCGCGCCGACGTGGCTGGTGGCGCCGCCTCCGGCCAGGTACGGCGGGGCCGCGTCCAGCCAGTCCGCGCGCCCGGCCAGCACGCCGGCGCCGAACGGGGCGTACAGCTTGTGCCCGGACAGGGCCAGGTAGTCCACGTCCAGCGCGGTCAGGTCGACCGGTGCGTGCGGGGCGAGCTGCGCGGCGTCGACCAGGATGCGGGCGCCGTGCCGGTGGGCCACCCGGGCCAGCTCGGCGACCGGCCAGCATTCGCCCGTGACGTTGCTCGCGCCGGTGACCGCGACCAGCACGGGCAGGCCGGGCCGGGCGTCGCGTGCGAGTTCGCCGAGCGCCGCCGCGAGGGACCGGACCGCGCCGGCCGGGCTGTCCGGCACCGGCAGCCGTACCGAGCCGCGCGGCCAGGGCAGCAGGTTGGCGTGGTGCTCGCCGCCGAACGTGATCACCGTGGTGCCGGCGGGCAGGGCGCGGGCCAGCAGGTTCAGCGCGTCGGTGGTGTTCCGGGTGAAGATCACGTGATCGTCGGGGCGGGCGCCGAGGAAGTCGCCGACGGTCTGCCGGGCCCGCTCGTATGCGAGCGTGCAGCGCCGCGACAGCGCGCCCGCGCCGCGGTGCACACTCGCGTACCAGGGAAGAAGCCCAGCCACCGCGTCGGCCGCGGCCCGCGAGCACGGCGCGCTGGCGGCGTGGTCCAGGTTGATCTCCCCCGGTACGCCGAGCACGCCGAGCGGGTCGGGCCGGACCGGGGCGGTCAGCACGGGCAGCGAGGGTACGAGGGTGAGGGTCATGCCGGAGCCTCCCGGGTCACAGGGACCCCAGGTGGTGCCGGGACGGGGTCCGCGCTTGCCCGGCGCGCGGAGCGGCACCGGGCCCGGTCATCACCCGGGGCACCCCACCGCGAACCTCGACGAGGGTTGCCGGCCAGCAAGCCGGGGCTTGACGCTGGCGCTCGTGACCTGTCCGGGAGCATAGCCCTCACGATGGGACCGGACCAGTGGGTCGTGGGTGACTACGCTGACCGCATGGCCGACATCCCGCCCGGCGCAGCCCCGCCGCCACCGCACGCGCCCGCCGCCCCGCCGGGGGCGCCGGCGCCCCGGATGCCGCTGCGCCGGCTCGGCTGGCGGCGCTTCCTGGTGCTGGCCGGTGTGGTGCTGCTGATCGCGGCCGGTGCGCTGTTCATGGTGTTCACGCTCGGCGAGAGCCTGGGCGCCGAGGCGCTGCTGATCGGCGTGATCGCGGCGATCCTGCCGGTACCGGTGCTGGTCTTCTGCTTCCTCTGGCTCGACCGTTACGAACCGGAGCCGCTGAAGTACCTGATCTTCTGCTTCGCCTGGGGCGCCTTCGTCTCCACCGCGATCTCGTTGCTGGTGAACACGGCCAGCGCGGGGCTGTTCGAAGACCGGGGGCTGCCGGTCGCGTTGACCGCGGTGCTGGTCGCGCCGTTCATCGAGGAGCTGACCAAGGCGGCCGGCCCGCTCCTGGTGCTGATCTTCCGGCGGCGGGAGTTCTCCGGCATCACCGACGGCCTGGTCTACTGCGGGCTCTCCGCGGTCGGCTTCGCCATGGTGGAGAACATCCTCTACCTGGGCGGGCACGGCTACCGTGCCGGCGCCGACGAGTACGGCCCGGCCACCGGCGCGCAGCAGGTGATCGCGATCTTCATCGTCCGGATCCTGCTGTTCGGCTTCGCCCACCCGCTGTTCACGTCGATGACCGGCGTCGGGCTGGGTGTCGCCGCGCGTACCGCCGACCGGCGGGTACGGGTGCTCGCGCCGCTCGCCGGGCTGCTGCTGGCGATGATCCTGCACGGCACCTGGAACCTGCTGCCCTCGCTGGCCCAGGCCACCGGGGAGACCGTGATCGTGCTCTACGGCTACATCGGCGTGATGGTGCCGATCTTCTTCGCGATGGTCGGGCTGGCGGTCTGGCTGCGCGCCTGGGAGGGCCGGCTGACCGAGCGCACGCTGCCCGACTACGTACGCGCGGGCTGGCTCACCCCGCCCGAGGTGGCGGCGCTGGGCAGCCTGGGCCGGCGGCACGCGGCGCGTACCTGGGCGCGACGGGTCGCCGGTGACGGCGGGGTACGCGCGATGCGCGGCTACCAGTTCGCCGCGACCCGTCTGGCGCTTCTGCGGGACGGGATGCGCCGAGGGCTGGACCGCAAGCCGGAGGAGCGGGAGCGGACGGCACGGGAGGAACGGGAGCTGCTGGACGCGATCACCGCGTACCGGTCGTTCTTCGTCGGTCGTGACCCGCAGGCGCCGGTCGGGGTCTGGGACGGTCAGCGCTACCACCTGCGGTTCCCGGACGGTTCGCAGCGCCCGGTCGAGGCGCCGGACGACCCGGTGGTGCCGATCCCGGTGGTGCTGGCCCAGCCGCCCGCCTTCCCGCAGGGCGGCTACGGCCCGAGCGGCTGGCACGGCGGCCCGGGCGCCGGTCACGGTCCGGCTTCCGGCCACGGCTACGGCCCGGGTGCCGGCCACGGCCCGGGCGGCTGGCACGACCCGGGCGCGCCCTGGCACCCCGGGCGCTGATGCCGGTCGGCTCGTCAGCGGCGGTGGTCAGCTCATCAGGCCGGTCAGGAAGTCGCCGAGCCCCTGGGCGATGGCCATCAGCGCACCGCCGATGCCCTTGAACACCTGCGCCGCCCCGTCCGGCCGGAACGCCATGAAGTAGATCAGGAACGCGAGGAATCCCCAGGCGAGGATCTTTTTGATCACTACCGGCATGGTGTCCCTCCCCAGGGCGCGCTGAGGTGCCTGGGCTTCCCGCCGGGCAGCGCCGCAAACAGCGTCGCCGCGGAGCGACCGGCGTCGGGGGCCGCCGTCGGAGGTGAGAGCTACAGGTAGAGACCGGTGGAGCCGGCGGCGGCGGTCTCCACCCGCTCGGCCGCCACGGCGTGCACGTCCCGCTCGCGCAGCAGCACGTACGCCCGCCCGTGCAACTCGACCTCGGAGCGCTCGTCCGGGTCGAACAGCACCCGGTCGCCGGCCACGACCGCGCGGACGTTGGGCCCGACGCCGACCGCTGTGGCCCAGGCCAGCCGCTTGCCCACGGCTGCCGTCGCGGGGATCACGATGCCGGCGGTGGAGCGGCGTTCCCCCTCGCCACCCTCGGTACGCACCAGCACGCGGTCGTGCAGCAGGCGGATCGGCAGCCCGGCGTCGAGACTCTGGTCGGCGGTCACGCGAAGACGCTACCGCGTGGCCGTCGGTCGATTCCGGCGTGGTTGGCGAGAGCGCCGGGCGGGCAATGTGTGGCCGAGTCGCCCTAGGGTGGGGCGTACGGACGTATCCTGTGCCCCCTGCGACCGGGTGGGGCTGATTTTGCCGGAGGTGCGCTTGAGCCGCTTCGAGCGGATGCGCGGACGGCTCCGCCGCGCGTACGAGTCGGGCCGGGAGACGGCCCGCACCCGGCGGGCCGCCGCGGAGGCAGGGGACGCGGGAGTGGCCTCGCCCGCCGCGCCGGGGCCGCCCGCCTCACCGGAGGCGATGGTCGTGGGCGCCGGGTCGCCGGCGGCGCTGCACTCCTCGACGGTCAGCCGGGACGACACGGAGGTGCCGCACGCGCTGCGCATCGCCGCCGCCTGGTGCTGGCGGCTGATCGTGATCGGCATCGTGACCTGGGCCCTCATCAGGATCATCGGCACGATCAGCATCGTGATCATCCCGTTGACGGTCGCGCTGCTGCTCTCCGCGCTGCTCGCCCCGGCGGTCGGTTGGTTGCTCCGGGCCCGCCTGCCCCGCTCGCTGGCCACCGGCGTGGTGCTGGTCGGCGGCCTGGCCGCGGTGGTCGGCACGCTGACGCTCGTGGTGAACGAGTTCATCAAGGGCGTCCCGAAGCTGAGCGAGAAGTCCTCC
Organism: Micromonospora tulbaghiae; assembly: GCF_900091605.1. GTDB lineage: Bacteria > Actinomycetota > Actinomycetes > Mycobacteriales > Micromonosporaceae > Micromonospora > Micromonospora tulbaghiae. The sequence continues at coordinate 64,047 of NZ_FMCQ01000008.1, read as the reverse complement.
GAGGGCGTCCGGCAGATCCAGGACTGGTTCAAGACCGGGCCGCTGCACCTGTCCGACAGCCAGCTCGACCGCTACATCGACGAGGCGCAGAACTGGATCAACGGCAACACCGAGCGGTTCACCAGCGGCGCGCTCAGCACCGCCGCCACGCTGGCCGAGGTGCTCACCGGCGCCGTGCTGGTGCTCTTCGCCACGTTCTTCTTCCTCCGCGACGGCAACAACATCTGGCGGTTCCTGGTCCGGCTGCTGCCGGTTGCGGCGCGGTGGAAGGTCGACGACGCCGGGCGCGCGTCCTGGGCGACGCTCGGCGCGTACGTGCGGGCCACCGTGCTCGTCGCCTTCATCGACGCGGTCGGCATCGGCATCTTCCTGGTGCTGTTCGACATCCCGTTCGCGTTCCCGCTGGCCGCGCTGGTCTTCCTGGGCGCGTTCATCCCGATCGTCGGCGCGTTCCTGTCCGGCGTGGTGGCCGTGCTGGTGGCGCTCGTCGACAGCGGCCCGGTGACCGCCCTGATCATCCTCGGCGCGGTGGTCGGCGTGCAGCAGGTCGAGGGCCACGTGCTTCAGCCGCTGATCATGGGCCGGGCGGTGGCCATCCACCCGCTCGCCGTGATCATCGGCATCGCCGCCGGTGTGGTGCTGGCCGGCATCGCCGGCGCGCTCGTCGCGGTGCCGCTGATCGCCGTGGTCAACACCGCGGTCCGGCGGCTCGCCGCGCGTACCGTGCCGGACACCCCACCGGACGCGGTGGTGGTCGCCTCCCAGGCGCCCTGACCGGCAACAGCTCCGCCGACGCCCGCGTCACCCCACCCGGGGAGGCGCGGGCGTCAGCTCTTGGCGAGCCGTTCCAGCGCGCCCCGGGCCACCTCCGGCCGCGTCGTGTACCAGAACGGCGGCAGCGAGCGGCGCAGGAACGGGCCGTACCCGCGCGCCGTCTCCAGCCGCGAGTCGAGCACCGCGACGACGCCCCGGTCGCCGGTGGCCCGGATCAGCCGGCCGACGCCCTGGGCCAGCCGGACCGCCGCGATCGGCACACTCACCGCCGCGAACCCGGAGCCGCCGCCCGCGTCCACCGCCGCCGCCCGCGCCGCCGCGAGCGGTTCGTCGGGGCGGGGGAACGGCAACCTGTCGATCACCACGAGCTGGCAGGCGTCGCCCGGCACGTCCACGCCCTGCCACAGCGACATCACCCCGAACAGGCAGCTCTCCCGCTCCTGGCGGAACCGGCGGACCAGCAACGGCAGCGCCTCCTCGCCCTGGAGCAGCACCGGCAGGTCGGTCCGCGCGCGGACCAGCTCCGCCGCCTGCTGCGCGGCCCGCCGCGACGAGAAGAGCCCGAGGGTACGACCACCGAGCGCCTCGACCAGCGCCAGCAGCTCCTCGCCGGCCGGCCCGGGCAGCCCGGAGACGCTGGGGCGGGGCAGGTGCGCTGCCACGTACAGGATGCCCTGCCGGGCGTAGTCGAACGGCGAGCCGACGTCGAGCGAACTCCAGCCCGGCCCCTCGGTCGCCGGTACGGTGCCGATCGCCGCCCGGCTGCCCTCGGTGGCGGCCACCGGCGTGACCTGGGCGCGGCCGGCGGCGGCAGCGGTGGCGAGCGCGGCGGCGGCCGGGGACGGCGGGGCGGGCGGCGGCGCGTCCAGCCCCAGCGCCCGGGCCACCGTGTCGAAGCGCCCGCCCAGCGCCAGCGTGGCCGAGGTGGCGACCACTGTGCGCTCGTCGTACAGGTGGGTGGCGAGCGTGCCCGCCACCGACAGCGGCGCCACCACGAGCGCCCGGCGACTGCCGTTGTCCGGCTTCTCGACCCAGGCGACGTCGTGGTCGGCCTCCTCGAGCAGCCGCTGGGCGGTGGTGGACAGCTCGTCCAGCACCGCCTTGGCCTGCTGCTTGCGTACCGGGTCGGGGTCGTCGGCCTTCACGTCGCCGATCGCCTCCAGCGCGGCCCGGGTCGCCGAGTCCAGCAGCGTGCACGCCTCACGCAGCGCTGGCGGCAGACCGGCGGTGAGCCGCCCGGCCGGCGCCTCGGCCAGCCCCACCGCGAGCGCGTCACCGGCCTCGGTGAGCCGCTCGGCCACGTCGGGGCGCAGCAGCGGCCGGGCCCGCCGGGTGGACCTGTCGATCAGCTCCGGCACCAGCTCCGCCTGGGCGGCGGAGGAGACCCGGTCGGCCAGCTCGTGCGCCTCGTCCACCACGAGCAGCCGGTGCGGCGGCACGATGTGCCGCCCGGCGAGCATGTCGACGGCGAGCAGGCTGTGGTTGGTGACCACGATGTCGGCCTCCCGGGCGCGCGCCCGGGACGCCTCCGCGAAGCACTCCTGGCCGAACGGGCAGCGGCTCGCGCCGACGCACTCCCGGGCCGGCATGGACACGCTGCGCCACACCTGGTCGTCCACGCCCGGATCCAGCTCGTCGCGGTCGCCGGTGGCGGTCTCCTCGGCCCAGTCGCGCAGCCGCTGCACCTGCTTGCCCAGACGGCCCGCCTCACCGAGCCACTTGGTGCCCCCGTTGCCGGGGCGCGGCGCGTCGAACAGCACGTCGTCCGGCTCGTCCTCGACCGAGCTGTCCAACCGGGCCAGGCACAGGTAGTGGTGGCGCCCTTTCAGCACGGCGAAGGTGGGACGGCGGCCCAGCACCGGCTCGACCGCGTCGGCCAGCCTCGGCAGGTCGTGCTCGACGAGCTGGGACTGCAACGCGAGCGTGGCGGTGGAGACCACCACCGGCCCGTCCACTGTCAGCGCCGGAGCGAGGTAGGCGAGGGACTTGCCGGTGCCCGTGCCGGCCTGCACAAGCAGGTGCTCGCCGGAGGCGATGCTGCGCTCGATCGCCTCGGCCATCTGCTGCTGACCCGGCCGTGCCGCGCCGCCCGGAACCGCGCCCACCGCGGCGGTCAGCAGCTCCCCGGCACCGGCGCGGCCACTGCGGCGCTTCTTCGGGACGGCCGGGCCGGTGGCGGTGCGGGACGGGGTCACCGTGCGACCGTACCCGCCGGCACCGACGGGGGTCCGGCCGCTCCGGCGGCGTGGCGGGACGGCGGGTCGCGTCCGGTTACCTGCCGATCGCGTGGCGTGGCCGGAATCGGTTAGGGTGCCAGGCATGCCGAGCGACGTGGTCCGCGTGATCTACCGCAAGTACGACGGCAGCGCCCACCGCGACTACCCGGCCCGCCGGCTCGCCGAGGACGACCTCGGCGTCTGGCTCGGCGTGCCCGCCGGCACCGAGTCCGTCTACCACGGCCGCCCGTCCGTCGAGCAGATCCCGTTCGTCCTGCTGGTGCCGCACCACGGCTGGTGGACCGGCATGTTCAACCCGCCGCCGCGCACCAGCGAGGTCTACTGCGACATCGCCACCCCGGCCCGCTGGGAGGGTGAGGAGACGGTCCACCTGATCGACCTCGACCTGGACGTGGTGCGCCGCCGCGAGACCGGCCTGGTCGAGCTGCGTGACGAGGACGAGTTCGCCGTGCACCGGGCCCGCTGGGGCTACCCGGACGACGTGGTCACCGAGGCCGAGGCCGCGTCCCGCTGGCTGCTCGGCGCGCTCGGCGACGGCACCGAGCCGTTCGCCACGTCGTACCGGAAGTGGCTCGCAGTGGTGGTCTGAGCCGGCTCACCAGCGCGGCGGCCAGACGGCGTCCGGCCCCAGCGGCGGCAGCCCGCTCACCTTGTCCGGGTTGAGCTGGTTGAACACGCCGGTGACCCGCCCCTCGTGGACCGCGAACGAGGTGACCATCCGGATGGTCCGCCCGTCCCGGTGGAAGAACTCCGTCTGCCACCCCAGCGTGCCGTCCACCAGCACCGGCCGGCCGCGCAGTCCACCCCGCTGCCGGGCCTGGCCGTACAGGCCGAGGAGCAGGCGGGCGACCGAGTCGACGCCGGCCACCGGCCGGCGTCCCGCCGGGAAGTGACCGCCGGCGTCGCCGATCGACACGACGTCGGGGGCGAGCACGCGGACCAACTGCTCCAGCTCACCCGACTCCACCGCGGCGGCGAACGCGGCGAGCACCCGCCGCTGTTCGGCGATGTCGGCGCTGTGCCGGGGCGCGTCCGGCCCGTGCACCGCCCGGCGGGCGCGCGACGCCAGCTGACGGGCCGCCTCCGGCGTCACCGCGAGCACGTCCGCCACGTCGGGGAACGGCACCGCGAACACGTCGTGCAGCACGAACGCCACCCGCTGCTCCGGCGTCAGCCGTTCCAGCACCACCAGCAGCGCGGTACCGAGCTGGTCGGCCCGTACCGCCCGCTCGGCCGGGTCGGGCGCGAACCCGTCCGCCGCCGGCGCCGCGGTCACCACCGGCTCGGGGAGCCACTGACCGGGGTACGCCTCCCGGCGCACCCGGGCGGAGCGGAGCACGTCCAGGCAGATCCGGGAGCAGGTGGTGATCAGCCAGCCCCGCAGGTCGCGTACGCGGGCGCGCTCCTCCGGGTCGCTCAGCGCGCCGGAGTAGCGCAGCCAGGTCTCCTGCACCGCGTCCTCGGCCTCGCTGCGGCTGCCGAGCATCCGCTGCGCGACCGCCAGGAGACGCCCTCGTTCCGCCTCGAACTCCCCCGCAAGCTCCTCCACCCACCCATTCTCCCGCCCCCGCCCCCGCCCCACCGCCCCGCCCGCCCCGCCCCGCCCCCGGCGGCCCTCGCTGATCTTGCAGTTGCCGCCCCGGCAAACGGTGCTTTCCGGGCGTGCCGGGGACCGCAACCGCAAGATCGGCGGAGTGGGGCGAGCGGGGAAGGGCTCCGGGGGTGAGGATCGGGGGATGAGTGAGGTGGTGGGGCCCGAGGGCGGGCCGATGCGGGAGTTGCTCCGGGTGGCGCCGGGGCCGGTGGACCTGGAGGCGATCGACCCCCGGTCGACGCCAGGGCTGCCGGCGGCGGCCGGGCGCGGGCCCGCGCGCAAGGAGTGGGCGCGGGCCCAGGTCGAGCTGATCGGCGCGGGACTGGGGCGGCAGCAGGAGATGCTGTACGCCTCGGCGCAGGGCGCCGCCGGGCCGGGCAGCGCCACCAGCGCGCCGGCGCAGGCGGACGCCGGACTGGACGGCGACCGGCCGCGCCGGGTGCTGCTGGTGCTCCAGGCGATGGACTGCGGCGGCAAGGACGGCACGGTCAAGCGGGTGGCGGGCGCGATGAACCCGCTCGGGCTGCACATCCGCTCGTTCGGGCCGCCCACCGAGGAGGAGTTGCGGCACGACTTCCTGTGGCGGGTGCGCCGGGCGCTGCCGCCACCCGGGTACGTCGGCGTGTTCAACCGCTCGCACTACGAGGACGTGCTCATCGCTCGCGTCGAAGGGCTGGTCGATGAGGCGACCTGGCGGTCCCGGTACGCGATCATCAACGACTTCGAGCGGGAACTGACCGAGCAGGCGGTCACAGTGGTGAAGGTCATGCTGCACATCTCGTACGCCGAGCAGGGCGAGCGGCTGATGGAGCGGCTCACCGACCCGGCGAAGTTCTGGAAGTACAACCCGAGCGATCTGGACACCCGGGCACGTTGGGACGACTATCAGGCCGCGTACGCCGAGGCCTTCGAGCGTTGCGGCACGGACGCCGCGCCCTGGTTCGTGGTGCCGGCGGACCGCAAGTGGTACCGGGACTGGGCGGTCGCCCACCTGCTGCGGGAGACGTTCGACGGGTTGGATCTGGGGTATCCGCCTGCCGATTTCGACGTCGAACGGGAGCGTGACCGGTTACGGAGCCAGCGCCGTGAGTGATCAGGTGAACGGAAGGTGAACGAGCGGTGAATCGGGCCTGACCAGGGGTGGGCCGATCGAAAGTAGGTTCGGCGCGGTCCCTAGCATGCGCAGAGCAGACGCCCGGGGGGCGACGGCCACCCTTCCACCGACACGACGAGGTCCGTGCTGTGAAGTTTTCCTTCCGTCCCACCGAGGGCGCTTTCTACGAGCTCTTCACCAGGGCCGCGCAGAACCTGGTGAAGGGGACCGACCTGCTCAACGAGCTGGGCCTGCCCGGTGCCGACGTGCAGTCGATCAGCGAGCGGCTGACCGACATCGAGCACGACAGCGACCAGATCACGCACGAGCTGTACAAGAAGATCAACTCCACCTTCATCACGCCGTTCGACCGGGAGGACATCTACCGGCTCGGCTCGCTGCTCGACGACGTGATGGACCACCTGGAGGCGGTCGGCAACCTGCTCTACCTGTACGGCCTGACCAAGCTCCCGTCGCTTCCGCGCGAGCTGCACGAGCTGGTTAACGTGCTGGACCTGCAGGCCAAGCTCACCGCCGAGGCGATGCCCCGGCTGAAGTCGATGAAGGACCTCGAGGACTACTGGATCGAGTGCAACCGGCTCGAGAACGACGGCGACCAGGCGTACCGGATGCTGCTGGTCCGCCTCTTCTCCGGTGAGTACGACGCGCTCACGGTGCTGAAGATGAAGGAGGTGGCCGACGAGCTGGAGGCCGCCTGCGACGCCTTCGAGCACGTGGCCAACACCGTCGAGACCATCGCGGTCAAGGAGTCCTGATCCAGTGACACCCGAACTCATCGCCGTGCTGGCGGTGATCGCGGTCGCCATGGCGTTCGACTACACGAACGGCTTCCATGACGCGGCCAACGCGATCGCCACCAGCATCTCGACCCGGGCGCTGACCCCCCGGATCGCGCTCGCGCTGGCCGCCGTCGGCAACTTCGTCGGCGCGCACTTCGGCGCCGGGGTGGCCAAGACGGTCGGCGACGGGCTGGTGACGTTGCCGACCGGGGTGGAGAGCCTCGGCGTGGTCTTCGCCGGCGTGCTCGGCGCGATCATCTGGAACCTGATCACCTGGTACTTCGGCCTGCCGTCCTCGTCCTCGCACGCCCTCTTCGGTGGCCTGGTCGGCGCGACCCTGTTCGCCGCCGACGGCATCGTCCAGTGGGGCACCATCATCGAGAAGGTCCTCGTCCCGATGGTGCTCTCGCCGGTGGTCGGCCTGATCCTCGGCTTCCTGGTGATGCTGGCGATCATGTGGCTGTTCCGGAAGGGCCAGCCGGGCAAGCTCAGCCGTGGCTTCCGGTGGGCGCAGACCGCGTCCGCCGCCGCCATGTCGGTCGGTCACGGCATGCAGGACGCCGCGAAGACCATGGGCATCATCGTGCTCGCGCTCTACACCGGCGGTTTCCAGGAGAGCAAGACGCACATCCCGGGCTGGGTCTTCTGGACCTCCGCCGCGATGCTGGCGGCCGGCACGTACGCGGGCGGCTGGCGGATCATCCGTACGCTCGGGCGGAAGATCATCGACCTCGGCCCCGCGGAGGGCTTCGCGGCCGAGACCGTGGCCAGCGCGGTGCTCTACTTCAACGCGCTGGTGCTGAAGGCGCCGATCTCCACCACGCACACGATCACCTCGGCGATCATGGGTGTGGGATCCACGAAACGGCTCTCCGCGGTGCGCTGGAACGTGGCGGGCAACATCGTGATCGCCTGGATCATCACGTTCCCGGCCGCCGCCGCGATCGCCTGCCTCGCGTACCTGCTGGTCCGGCCCCTGTTCTGATCTCCGCGCGGTGACGTCGAGGGGTTCCCCGCCGTGGCGGGGAACCCCTCACGCGTAGGAGACGCCGATCCGGGCCTTGATGTCGTCGATCAGGCCCATCACCTCGAGCGTCGCGGCGTGCGGCACCAGCGGGCTCTCGGTCAGCCCGGCCGCCAGGCAGCGCTGCACCTCGATCGCCTCGTACTGGTAACCGCCGCCGGTCAGGTCCGCCGGGATCGTTTCCGGTTCGGCGCCGGCCCGGTGCAGCACCACGTGCGCGGGCCGGAAGAACAGCTCGGGCAGGTCGATCCGGCCGGTCGTACCGGTGATCGAAGCGGTGATCGCTGTCGCGCCGACCATGCCGCAGCTGAGCGTCGCCACCGCGCCGGAGTCCCAGCCGAGCGCCATGCCGGTGTTCTCGTCCACCGCCTCCGGGGTCAGCTTGGCCCACGCCTGCACGTGCTGCGGCACGCCGAGCACCAGGTGGGCCAGGCTCAGCGGGTAGACGCCGAGGTCGAGCAGCGCGCCGCCACCGAGCGTGCGGGCCCGCATCCGGTGCTCCGGCGGGAACGGGCCGGCCACGCCGAAGTCCGCCCGTACGTGCGTCACCTCACCGATCGCGCCGTCCCGGATCAGCTCCAGCACCCGCAGGATCAGCGGGTTGGTCCGCATCCACATGGCCTCCATGAGGAACAGACCCCGGTCGCGGGCCGTCTCCACCAGCTCGGTGGTGGTCGGCAGGTCCAGCGTGCAGGGCTTCTCCACCAGCACGGCCTTGCCGCCGGCCAGGCACGCGAGCGCCGCCTCGTGGTGGGCGGCGTGCGGGGTGGCCACGTAGATCGCGTCCAGGTCCGGGTCCGCGGCCAGTTCCGCCCACGAGGCGTACGCCCGCGGCACGTCGTGCCGGCGCGCGAACAGCTCGGCGCTCTCCCGGGTACGCGAGCCGACCGCCACCAGTTCGGCGCCCGGCACCAGCCGCAGATCCTCGGCGAAGCGGGCGGCGATGTTTCCGGTGGCCAGGATTCCCCAACGCGTCATGCCCGGCACGCTATCCCGTACCGCTCCGGGGCCGGCAGGGTGATCCACCGGTCGGGACGGCTCAGCCGCGGGCGTCGGCGGCGGCGCGGGCGGCCCGCTCGATCATCGCCCGCCGCGCCGTCAGCGTCGGCTGGTCGGGTTCCAGGTATGCGTACTCGGCCCAGGTCCCGGTCGAGCCGTCGAGCTGCTCGCGCAGGATGTCGGCGTGCCCCGCGTGCCGGCCGGTCTCGGTCAGCACGTGGACCAGGACGTTGAACAACTTGACGTCCGGACGGGGCCACCACGGCACGTGGCCGGGCGCGTCGATGGCGAGGGCCTCGATCGTCGCGTCCGCGTGCTCGGCCGCCCGCCGGTAGCGGCCGATCACCTCCTCGCGGGTCTCGTGCTCACTCGCCCACATGTCGATGCCGTCCGGATCCGGGTCGTCCCACCGGGGCAGCGGTTCCGGGAACGGCCTGCCGAACACCTCGCCGAAGTACCGGGCCTCCCCGAACGACAGGTGCTTGACCAGGCCGAGCAGGTTGGTGCCGGACGCGGTCAGAGGACGGCGTACGTCGTATTCGGACAGCCCGTCGAGCTTCCACAGCATCGCCTCGCGGATCTGGCGCAGGTCGTTGTGCAGGTATTCCTTCGCGAAGTCGTCGATCACGGGTCACGACCCTGCCAGGCGCGACCGACGGACGCAGTCCCGCGCTTCCTGCGGCTTCCGACGCTGCGCCCCGAAGGGCCATGTGACGTCGATCGAATACGGAGCGTGAAGATAGCGCAGCGTGACGGCGATTGCTCCTCTCTTCGCCAGGACCGGGCGCCCAAAGGCGCTCTTACGGACATAAGCCCGAGCCCGCTCGGCTGGGCCGATGCCCTCTCGTCCCCTTTGCTCTGCAGCCTCATGCGCACCGCACACGGACGGTTGCCATTGCGGATTCGGCTGCAGAGCAAAGGGCACGGAGGTATGCCTTTGGGCGGACGGGGAGAACTACGCACCGTGGCCGGGCGGCCCGCGCTCGGAGCACGTGTGTCCCGTGAGTCGACGGGAACCGTCGCCGACCGGACTGCCAGGCGGGAACTAGGCTCGGCGCATGACGATCGACGGCTTCGCCGCACCCCCCGCCCTGGTGGAGCACGCCCGCCGATTCCGGGCCGAGGGCGCCGTACCGGCCGTGCCCCGGGTCGCCGCCACGGTGCTGTTGCTCCGCCCGGCCGGCGACGGGTTCGAGGTCTACATGATCCGCCGGGTCGCGGCCATGACCTTCGGCGGCATGTACGCCTTCCCGGGCGGCGGGGTGGACCGCTCCGACTCGGAGGCGCACCTCGGCTGGGCCGGCCCGGGCCCGGCGGAGTGGGGGGAGCGGCTCCGGCTCGACCCGGCCGCTGCGCAGGCGGTGGTGTGCGCCGCCGCCCGCGAGGTCTTCGAGGAGGCGGGCGTGCTGCTCGCCGGCCCGGACCCCGACACGGTCGTCGGCGACGTGAGCGGCGACGACTGGGAGGCGGCCCGGCAGGATCTGGAGGGACGGCGGGTCGGCTTTGCGGACCTGCTGGCCGGTCGGGGTCTGACGCTGCGATCCGACCTGCTGCTGCCGTGGAGCCGGTGGATCACCCCGGAGTTCGAGCCGCGCCGCTTCGACACGTACTTCTTCGTCGCCCTGCTGCCCGAGGGGCAGCGGACCCGGGACGTCTCCGGGGAGGCCGACCACACGCTGTGGCTGCGCCCGGCGGACGCCCTGGCCCGGGCGGAGGCCGGCGAGCTGACGATGCTGCCGCCCACAATGGTCACGCTGGCCGAGGTGGCCGCCGCCGGCGACCTGGGCGGTGTGGCCGGCGCGGCGGTGAAGCGCGACCCCGGCGTCCCCGTCATGCCGCACCTCGACCTCTCCGACGTCGAGGCCCCCCGCTTCCGTCTGTCCTGACGTCAGCCGGCGGCGCGAAGGTAGCGGGCCGCGAGGGTGCGTAGGAGATCGGCCAGTTCGGGCGGTTCCTCGACGGTGAAGTCGAGGTCGAGCAGGCCGAGCCAGACCGCGATGTTCTCCAGCCGGTCGGCGCCGGTGTGCAGGAGACAGGCGCTGTCGCCGGCCGGCTCGACAGTGCCGACGGCCGGATTGATCCGGTCGGCCACCGCCTCGGCGGGGGCGTGCACGCGGACGCGCGCCCGGTGCCGCCAGGCCGCCGAGGAGACACCCTGCCGGACCCGGTCCACCACGTCCCCGGGCAACTCGCGCGCCGCGAACCGGGGGCCGGTCGGGGTACGCGGGGTGAGCCGGTCCACCCTGAACGTGCGCCAGTCGTCCCGCGCCGGGTCGAAGGCCACGAGGTACCAGCGCCTGCCCCAGTTCACCAGCCGGTACGGCTCGACGTCCCGTCGATCGGCGGTCCCGTCGTGCCGGACGTAGTCGAACCGCAGCCGCTCCCGGTCCCGGCAGGCGGCCCCGATCAGGCTGAGGGTCCCGGCGTCCACGGTCGGGCCGGGCTGGTCGTGCGGCACCCGGATGGTGTGGGTGTGCAGGGCGGCGACGCGCCGGCGCAGACGGTGGGGGAGCACCTGCTCCAGCTTGGCCAGCGCACGCAGGGATGTCTCCTCGATGCCGGCGACGCTGCCGCCCGCGGCCGTGCGCAGCCCGACCGCCACCGCCACCGCCTCCTCGTCGTCGAGGAGCAGCGGGGGCAGGGCCGCACCGGCGCCCAGCCGGTACCCGCCGACCGCGCCCCGCGTGCCGTGTACGGGATAGCCCAGCTCGCGTAGCCGCTCCACGTCGTTGCGCACGGTCCGGGTGCTCACCGCGAGGCGCTCGGCCAGTTCGGCGCCAGTCCAGTCACGCGGGGTCTGCAACAGCGACAGCAGGCGCAGCAGCCGTGCGGAGGTCTCCAACATTTCTCGAATCCTGCCAGTTCATTAGGAACGGGATGTTCCTAATTGCCTCCTACGCTCCTGGGCATGGCAGACAACACAGCGATCGTCCCGTTCCGCATCGACGTCCCGCAGGCCGACCTGGACGACCTCGCCGACCGGCTCGCACGGACCCGCTGGGCCGAGGAACTACCTCCCGACCCCGACCCGGCCGCCCCCGCCGGCCCCGTCGCGCCCGGCTGGGAGTACGGCGTTCCGCTGAGCTGGGTACGGCGCCTGGCCGAGCGCTGGCGCACCACCTACGACTGGCGGGAGTGGGAGGCGCGGCTGAACGCGTACCCACAGTTCACCACCGAGATCGACGGGCAGCGGATCCACTTCCTGCACGTCCGCTCGCCCGAGCCCGGTGCCACCCCGCTGATCCTCACCCACGGCTGGCCGGGCACCGTTGCCGAGTGGCTGGACGTGATCGGTCCGCTGACCGATCCGCGGGCGCACGGTGGCGACCCGGCCGACGCCTTTCACCTGGTCATCCCGTCGGTGCCGGGGTTCGGCTTCTCCGGGCCGACCCGGGAGCGCGGCTGGAACCGCTACCGGGTCGCCCGGGCCTGGGCCGAGCTGATGCGCCGCCTCGGCTACGACCGGTACGGCGCGGCCGGCAACGACCTCGGCGCGTTCGTGTCGCCCGAGGTGGGCCGGGCCGACCCGGAGCACGTGCTCGGTGTGCACGTCACGCAGATCTTCTCCCTGCCGTCCGGCGATCCGGCCGAGCTGGCCGCGCTCACCGAGGAGGAGCGCGGCAAGGTGGCGTTCGCCGAGTTCTTCGTGCAGCGGCAGGGCGGCTACGACAAGCTGCACTCGACCGCGCCGCAGAACGTGGCGCACGCGCTGGCCGACTCGCCGGTCGGCCTGCTCGGCTGGCTGGGCCAGCTGATGGGGGATCAGATCGACGTCGACCACGTGCTCACCCACACGACCGTCTACTGGCTGACGAACACGGCCGCCTCAGCGGCCCGCTACTACTACGAGGACGCAGAGGTGGTGCACCCGACGCAGAAGGTGAACGGACGGGGAACGGACATGCCGGAGCCGACAACGGTGCCGCTCGGTCTCGCCAACTTCGCCTGGGACTTCCAGTCGATCCGTACGCTCGCCGAGCGCGACCACAAGAACATCGTCTCCTGGCGCACGTACGACCGGGGCGGGCACTTCGCGGCCCACCAGGTACCCGACCTGCTCGTGGCCGACCTGCGGCAGTTCTTCGCCGCACCGCTCAGCCGAAGCGACCGGTGATGTAGTCCTCGGTCTTCTTCTGGGCCGGGTTGCTGAAGATCTTCTGGGTGTTGTCGTACTCGATCAGGCGGCCCGGATCGCCGGTCTTCTCGATGGAGAAGAAGGCGGTCCGGTCCGACACCCGGGCGGCCTGCTGCATGTTGTGCGTGACGATGATGATGGTGAACTTGTCCTTGAGCTGGAACATCAGGTCCTCGATGGCCAGCGTCGAGATCGGGTCCAGCGCCGAGCAGGGCTCGTCCATCAGCACCACCTGCGGCTCGACGGCGATGGTACGGGCGATGCAGAGCCGCTGCTGCTGACCGCCGGACAGGCCCGCGCCGGGCTTGCCGAGGCGGTCCTTCACCTCGTCCCACAGGTTCGCCGAGCGGAGCGCCCGCTCGGCCGCCTCCTCCAGGATCGACTTGCGCCGTACGCCGTTGAGCCGCAGGCCCGCCACCACGTTCTCGAAGATGCTCATGGTGGGGAACGGGTTCGGCCGCTGGAAGACCATGCCGATCATCCGGCGGACCGCCGTGACGTCCACGTCGCGGTCGTAGACGTCCTGGTCGTCGATGGTGAGGCTGCCCTCGACCCGGGCGCCCGGCAGCACCTCGTGCATCCGGTTGATCGACCGCAGGAACGTGGACTTGCCGCAGCCGGACGGCCCGATCAGGGCGGTGACGGTCTTCGGCTCGACGGTCAGGTTGATGTTCTCGATCGCCTTGAACCCGCCGTAGTAGGCGGTCACGTTCGTGGCTTCGATGCGCTTGGCCATGGTGGTGGTACCTCCGGGGTTCATCGGCCGAGCCGGTTACGACGGGCCAGCAACTTCGCCGCGACGGTGAGGACGAGGACGAGGGCGACGAGGGTCAGCGCCGCTGTCCACGCCCGTGCCGGCGAGTACTTCGACGCCTCACCGGCCTGCTGGTAGACGAAGAGGGCCAGCGACGACTGGTTGTTCTCGAACGGGTTGAAGTTGATCGCCGCGCCGCCGCCGGCGACGAGCAGCACCGGCGCCGTCTCGCCGGCGGCCCGCGCGACGGCGAGCATGATGCCGGTGACGATGCCGGGCAGCGCGGTCGGCAGCACGACCCGCAGGATCGTCTTCCACTTCGGTACGCCCAGGGCGTACGCGCCCTCGCGCAGCGGCGCGGGCACCAGGCGGAGCATCTCCTCGGTGGATCGGACCACAGTGGGCAGCATCAGCACGCTCAGCGCCAGCGCGGCGGCGAATCCGGAGAAGCCCGGCCGGCCGTCGTTGAACCACGGCGAGACGATCAGCACCCAGAACGCCAGCACGAACAGGCCGGTGACGATCGACGGGATGCCGGTCATGACGTCCACGAAGAAGCGGATGGTGAACGCGAACCGGCCCCGGCCGTACTCGACGATGTAGATCGCGCAGAGCACCCCGAGCGGCACCGTGATCAGCGTGGCGATGCCCACCTGCTGCAACGTGCCGACGATCGCGTGGTACGCGCCGCCGTTGGCGTCCCGCGCCCCGATGTTGTTCATCGAGGTGCCGAAGAAGTTCGCGTCCAGCCGCTCGGAGCCCTTGCTGACGAGTGTCCAGACCACCGAGGCCAGCGGCAGCACGGCGAGCACGAACGCGGAGTGGATCAGCGCGCTCCAGGTCCGGTTGCGGGCCGACCGGCGGCCCTCCACCGCGTTCGCCGCGACGAAGAGACCGGCCAGGTAGAGCAGCGCGCCGACCACTACTACCAGGACCGGGCCGCCGATGCCGGCGCCGTACACCAGGGCCGCCGCGAGCAGCAGCGCCGCGACGGCGATGACCGGTGCGGCGTACGCGGGAAGTCGCCTCGCCCGCAGCGTGGCCGGCTGGGCCGGCGGGCGCGGGCGGCGGGGGGTGAGGGTGGTGGTCATGCGGCCGACTCCGTGAACTCGCGCCGCCGGTAGATGATCGCCCGCGCGGTGATGTTGACGATCAGCGTGATCGCGAACAGCACCAGGCCGGAGGCGATGAGTGCGCCCCGGCCGGTGTCGTTCGCCTCGGCGAACCGGTTGGCGATGTTGGCGGCGATCGAGTTGCCGCCGCTGGCCAGGATGTTGAACGAGATGGCGTACGTGGAGCCGAGCGTGAGCGCCAGCGCGATGGTCTCGCCCAGTGCCCGGCCCAGGCCGAGCATCACCGCGGCGATGACTCCAGGCCGCCCGTACGGCAGGACCGCGGTGCGGATCATCTCCCAGCGGGTGGCGCCGAGCGCGAGCGCGGCCTCCTCGTTCGCGGTCGGGGTCTGCCGGAACACCTCGCGGGACAGCGACGTGACGATCGGCAGCACCATGATGGCGAGCACCAGCGAGCCGAGCAGGATGGAGTTGCCGTACGGGCCGTCGCCGAAGATCGGGATCCAGCCGAAGTGCCTGTTCAGCCAGGCGGACAGGTCGGCCACCGGCTGGGCGAAGTAGTCGCGGCCCCAGAGGCCGAAGACCACGCTCGGCACGGCTGCGAGCAGGTCGATCAGGAAGCCCAGGGTGTTGCCGAGCCGCCGGGGCGCGTAGTGCGACAGGTAGAGGGCGATGCCCAGCGCGACCGGCACCGCCATGAGCAGCGCCAGCAGCGAGCTCAGGACGGTGCCGAAGGCGAGCGCGCCGATGCCGAACTGCGGCGGGTCGTCGTTCGGGAACCAGCCTTCGAACGTCCAGAACGACTCGTTGTTGGCCCGCAGCGCCGGGACGGCCTTGGCGACCAGGAAGATCGCGATGGCCGCGATGACCACCAGGACCGTGGTGCCGGCGGCCAGGGTCAGGCCGCGGAACGCCCGTTCCGCGCCGAAGGCGCGGGCCCGGGGGAGGGCACCGCCGCCGCCGAGGCCACCGTCGGGGCGGCCCGGGTTGCCGGGGCGCTCGGCCACACGCGCCGAGGCACCGGCGGGTCGCTCGTGGCTCGTGGCCACGGGGTTCCCGCCGGTGCCGGCGTGGGCCGAGCGCTGAGGGGTGTCACCCATCTGCTCGCTCGCTTCGTGTTGAGGAGGTGTCGGTCGGAGCGTCAGGAGAGGCTCTTGACCGCGGCCTCGACCTTGGTGCGGACGGTCTCGGGCAGCGGCGCGTAGCCCAGCTCGACGAGCTCCTTCTGCCCCTCGGCGCTGGCGGCGTGGCCGAGCAGGCCCTTGACCAGCGGCAGCTTGTCGGCGGCGAGGCCCTTGCTGCAGACGATCTCGTAGGTCGCCAGGACGATCGGGTACGCCCCGGCCTCCTTGGTGTTGTAGTCGATCGACATCTTCAGGTCGTTGCCCTGACCCTCGAACTTGGCGCCGGCGATGGTCTTGCCGGCCGAGTCGCCGGTCAGCTCGACGAACTCGCCGTTGCCGTTGCGGATCTTCGCCGTCTTCAGGTCGGAGTTCTCGGCGTACGACCACTCGACGTAGCTGATGGTGCCGTCGGTGCTCTTGACCTTGCTGGCCACACCGTCGGACTTGGCCGCGCCGACGCCGCCCGGGGCCTTCCACGCCTTGGAGTTGCCGAGCGTCCAGTCCGCCTCGGCGGTCTTGGAGAGGTACTTGGTGAAGTTGTCGGTGGTGCCCGACTCGTCGGAGCGGTGCACGGCCTGGATGGCGGTCGACGGCAGCTTGGCGTCCGGGTTGTCGGCCTTGATCGCCGGGTCGTCCCACTTGGTCACCTTGCCGGCGAAGATCTTCGCCAGGGTGGCCGGGCTGAACTGGAGGTCGTTCGCGCCGTTGACGTTGTAGACGACAGCGACCGGGCCGATGACCATGGGCAGGTTGAGCGCCTGGCCGCCGACGCACTTGGCGTCGGCCTGCGGCTGCTCCTCCGGCTTGAGGGCGGAGTCCGAGCCGGCGAAGTCGGCGGTGCCGGCGATGAACGCCTGGATGCCGGCGCCCGAACCGCTGGGCTCGTAGTTGATCGTGGTACCGGCGCACTTCTGCTGGTACGCCTTGATCCACTCGGCCATGGCGTTCTTCTGGGCGGAGGAGCCCTGCGCGTTCAGCGTGCCCGTCGCGCAGTCCGCCGCTGCGGTGGAGCCGGAGGCGCCGGCCGGCTCGTTGTTGTCCGAGCCGCAGGCGCTGAGACCGAGAACCGCGGTAAGAGCGAGACAGGCGATGGCGCCGTGCCGCTGGAGCTTCACTTCAGGGGTTTCCCTTCACGTCTTTGGTCAGGTCGCCCGGAGTGCCGGGCGCCGGCGCTGACCGGCTGACACGAAAGGTAGGAGGGCCAGGTGGACGGTTCGCCGGACGCAAGTGAACGCGCGGTGAACACGTTCAGCCGACGAGGTGGCCGTACGCTGAGGAAGGGTTGTCCATTTCGTGAACTAGCGGCCCGGCATCGCCTTTGTGACGATTTTCCCGGGCAGTCGCGCGCTCAGCCGAGCTGGTAGTTGACGTGCGCGGACCAGCGCGCGAAGCCCAGCCGCTCGTAGAGCGCGACCGCGGCGGTGTTGCTCTCGTCCACGTACAGCATCACCCGGTCCAGCCCGCGCTCGTCGCGCAGGTGGGTCAGGCCGGCGGCGGTGAGCACCCGGCCGAGCCCGCCCCGGTGGGCGGACGGGTCGACGCCGAGCACGTAGACCTCGCCGATCCGGGCCGAGCCCGGCCGCTCGTGCACCTTGGTCCAGTGGAAGCCGAGCAGCCGCCCGGTGGCGGGGTCGACGGCGAGCAGGAACCCGGCCGGGTCGAACCACGGCTCGGCGATGCGTACGCGCAGGTCGTCGAGCGTCCACCTGCCCTGCTCGGGATGCTGGGCGAAGGCCGCGTTGTTCACCGCCAGCCAGGCCTCGTCGTCCTCGCCGGGACGGAACGCGCGCAGCGTCACGCCGTCCGGTACGACCGGCGCCGGCAGCTCGGCGGTGAGTGGACGGCGCATCTGCCAGAGCACCCGGGCCCGGGAGAAGCCCAGGTCGACGGCCAGCGCGGCGGCTGACGGGTGGTCGCCGTGCGCCCACGCGCGCAGCGGTCCGGGCGCGGCGGCCACCACACCACGGGCCAGCGCGCGGCCGGAACCCCGCCGCCGGTACGCCGGGTGCACGACCATCTCCACGCCGACGCCCTCGGCCGGGGCGGTGGTGTCGAGGTGCGCGTACCCGGTCAGGGTGCCGTCGGTGGTCCGGGCGGTGAGGTGCACGGCGGGCGCCTCGGGGTCGCGCAGCCGCAGCAGCACGTGTTCGTCGAGCGGGTCGGCGCCGTCGGCGTCACCGGCGGCGCGGGCCGTCGCCAGCACCTCGGCGACCTCGTCCGGCGTCAGCCGGTCCGCCCGGGCGATCCGGTCGGTTGTGGGACCACTCGTCGGCTCGGTGCTCATCTGAGTCACGGTAGCGGCCGTGCGGCCACGGTTCGCGCCGGACGGGACGGGCGATCGGTGGCGCTCGTCACGGGGTGCCGACGGGCAGCGGCTCCAACTCGAACCGGCCCAGCAACTCGGGCAGGAGTTCCTGCAACGCCGCGACGGTGCCGGAACGGTCCCCGCCCGCATCGTGCATGAGCACGATCGCCCCCGGCCCCATCTGCGTGCGGATCCTCGTCTCGATGGTGAGCGCGCCCGGCGCCCTCCAGTCCGACGGGTCCACGCTCCAGTGCAGCGGGGTCAGGCCCAGGTCGGCGCAAGCCGACACCACCGGGCGCGTCCAGGCTCCGCCCGGCTGACGGAAGTACGCGATCCGCGCGCCCGGCGCGGCGGCCAGGATCGCGTCGTTCGTGCGCAGGATGTCGGCCCGGATCGTCGCCGGGGACCGCTTGCCCAGGTCGACGTCGTGCTCCCAGGAGTGGTTGCACAGGGTGTGCCCCTCGGCCACGATCGAGCGGATCAGGTCCGGATGGGCCTCGGCGTTCTCGCCGACCACGCAGAACGTCGCCTTCACGCCGTACTGCGCCAGCAGCGCGAGCACCTGCGGCGTCCAGCGGGGGTCGGGGCCGTCGTCGAAGGTCAGCGCGACCCGGGACGAACCGGTGACGACCAGGCTGCCGTACGGGCCGTCGCCGTCGGGCTCGACCGGGGCGGCGTCCGGCGCGGCGTCGGGGCTCGGCCGGGCGCTGGCCGTACCGCCGGGGAAGTCGGTGCCGGGTGGCTGCTCGCCGTACCGCGGCCCGTTGAGCGTGGTGGCGACGCCGGCGGCCGACGGATGCGGGTCGGGCACCAGGCTGCGGCCCAGCGCGAACGCCGAACCGAGCAGGCCGGCCAGCACGACGGTCACGAGCCCGGCGGCGCGCAGCGTCGAGCCCCGCATCAGCGGCACCGGCCGTTCGTCGCCCCCGTGGTAACCGCGCGCACCGTCGCCCCCTTAAGCCCGACAATTCCGGCAGCCAGGATATGGCTGACTGATCGGGCAAAAAGGGCATACGAGAAAAGTGCCCTCTAGCGAGGTGGGGCGTGGGCGGTCAGACCGGCAGCGGGGCGGGCTCCGACTCCGGCAGCGAGCGCGACGGCGGGACGACGAACTTGTAGCCCACCTGGCGGACGGTGCCGATCATCGACTCGTACTCCGAGCCGAGCTTGGCGCGTAGCCGCCGCACGTGTACGTCCACCGTCCGGGTGCCGCCGAAGTAGTCGTAGCCCCAGACCTCGCGCAGAAGCTGGTCCCGGGTGAACACCCGCCCCGGGTGCTGGGCCAGGAACTTCAACAGCTCGAACTCCTTGTACGTGAGGTCGAGCGGCCGGCCCTTCAGCTTCGCGGCGTACGTGTCCGGGTCGATGTTCAGCTCGCCGGCCCGGATCGAGCCGCCGGCGCCCGCGGTGGCGTTGCTGAGCCGGCCCACAGCGAGCCGCAGGCGAGCCTCCACCTCGGCCGGCCCGGCGCCGGCCAGGATCACGTCGTCGACGCCCCAGTCCGCGTTCAGCGCGATCAGCCCGGCCTCGGTGACGACCGCGACGAGCGGTACGCCGAGCCCGGTGGCGTGCAGCATCCGGCACGTGGCACGCGCCTCGCTCAACTCGGAGCGGGCGTCCACCAGGACGGCGTCCGGGGTCGGGCCGGAGACCAGTGTGCGGACGTCGCGGGGTGCGGTGCGAACCGAGTGTGGCAGCAGGTCGAGTGCCGGCAGCACCGCCGACGGCTCACCGGCCCGCGCGGTCACGAGCAGCAGGAGCTCCACGATCACCTCCGTCCCGGCGGCCTTCCGGCCGCGCGCGACCAGTGACACGCCCAGGTGGGGGGCGGCACTGTGAACTTGCGTGGGTCCCGGCGTCGTCGACGGGCGGGTAACGGCCTGAGCGTAACCGATGGACCGGCCGTCACCTTCGCGCGATTTACCGTTTGCCCTTTCTGCCCTCGATCGCGGCGCAGGTTTTAACGTCGCCGAAACCGGGACCTCCGCCGAACCGCCCGGGTCTGGCACGATCGGAGCGTGTTTCCCTCCACCTCGCGCGACACCGGTCGTGAACCGTGGGCCGACGATCCGTCCGCCGGGCCGTCCGGCCCCGCCCGTGGCTACCCGCCCGCCCCGCGTACCGGCCCCGCCGAGGAGGGCGACCGGCCGGAACGCAAGGGCCCGCGCCGGCTGCGCAAGGGCGGTCCCGGCCGGCGTCCCGACGACGAGTCCGACGAGGAGCCCGAGGAGGAGGTGCCGCCGGTCCCGGTACGCCGCCCTCTGGCGCTCACCGTCGCCGGCTTCGCCGCGCTGCTCGGCGTCGGCCTGGTGCTCGGCGCGCAGACCTCGGGCCCGGGGCACCGGCTGCCGTTCGCCGCGATCATCTTCGGCGTCCAACTGCTGTTCGTGCTGGCCTGGACGATGGCCATGCGGCCGCCCGCGCTGCTCGTCGTCGCGCTCGTCAGCGCCGCGACGGCGGCAATCGCCGACGTCGCCGCCGTGCGGTCGGACATCGCCGGCCTGGGCCCGCTCGGCTACGCCGCCGCGGCCGGGCTCCTGCTCGCCGTGCTGGGGCAGCTCGTACGGCGGGTGGACCGGGTCCGGGTGACCGACTCGCTCGGCGGCACCCTGCTCATCGTGATGGGTGTGGTCGCCTTCGCCACGCTCATCGTGCTCAGCCGGATCCCCAAGGGCACCCAGGCGATCACGGTCTGCCTCACCGCCGCCGGGGTGGCGTTGCTCGTCGCCCGGCTCACCGACGCGGTCGCGCCGTGGCCCCGGCTCGCCCCGCAGGTGCCGCGCGGCGCGGCGGGCGTGGTCGTCGGCGCCATGCTCGGCACGCTCACCAGCGCCGTCCTCGGCAGCTACCTGGTCGGTTTCACCCCGACCAGCGCCGCCCTGGTCGGGGTGGTCAGCGCGGCCACCGCCGTCCTGGCCGACCTCGCGGTCGGGTACGCCGAGGCGGGCCGGCTGATGGCCGGTGAACCGCCGACGATGTGGGTGGCCCGGCACATGCAGGGACCGCTGGGCGGGTTCGCGCTGGCCGCGCCCGCCGCGTACGCCATGTGCGTGCTGTTCCTCTGAGGCGGTTGGGGAAGATTCGCCTCGGGTAAGTACGGTTGCGCCGCGAGGCGCGGTGACGGGGGCGAGGACGGGAGGCGGCGTGGCAGAGGCGTATCCGGCGGAGGGCCGACCCCGGCGACGGGGCCGGAAGGTGCTGATCGGCTTCATCGTCCTGCTGCTGGTGCTGGCCGGTCTGCTCGTCGTCGCCGACCGGGTCGCCGCCGGCGTGGCCGAGCGCGCCATCGCCGACCAGGTCCGGCAGGAGATCGCCAAGCAGGACGCGCAGTCCGCCGCGCCGCAGGTCGAGGTGGGTGGCTTCCCGTTCCTCACCCAGGTGCTCGACGGCCGCTACGAGCGCATCTCGATCCAGCTCACCGACGTGCGCGGCGACGTGCAGGGCGACGCGGTCGAGGTGCCGAAGCTGGACGTGGACGCGCGCAACGTGACCGCCTCGCTGGACACGCTGCGCTCCGGGCGGGGCGACGTGGTGGCCGAGAGCGTGGACGGGCGGGGCACCGTCACCTACGAGAGCCTGGCCAAGCTGCTGGACCGGCCCGGGCTGACGCTCGGCGAGCGCAACGGCAAGCTGGCGGTCACCGCCCCGGTGGACGTCCTCGGCATCAAGCTCACCGTCAACGGCACCGCCGACGTCACGGTGGCCGGCAACAAGGTGGCACTGCGCTTCAACGACCTCACCGCCGACGGCCTGCCGAACGTGCCGCTGGCGCGGGCCGCGCTGACCCGGTACGCGCAGGGCATCTCGATCGACGTGCCGCTGCCTGAGCTGCCGTTCCAGCTCAACCTGCGCAAGGTGGAGCCGAAGCCGGAGGGCCTGGTGGTCACGGCGGACGCGGCGAACGTGCCGATCAACTCCGCCGGCTGAACAGCCGGCCTGCCGTCAACTCCGCCGGCTGAACAGCCGGCCTGCCGTCAACTCCGCCGGCTGAACAGCCGGCCTGCCGTCAACTCCGCCGGCTGAGGCCGGCACCGGCCGGCCCCGGGGAGCGGGCCGGCCGTCCCGGATGCTGGTCGGCCTGGTGGCAGCTGTGGCCCCGGCTGGTAATCTCCCTGCCCATGGGGACCCACCTCACCAAACGGCGCGCGGTCGACCTGTGCCGCGTGGCCACCTGCCTGTGTCGCCCCGTCATCTGACGGCGGGGCTGTCTCCGGTCGCCTGAACGGCGGTCACCCAGGGTCCACGAACCTTCCCGGTTCCCCCCCTCCTCAACGCCCGGCAGCGGCGCCGTCGCACGTACCCGTGATCCGTTCCTAGCTCAGGGTCCGCGTGTGGTGCGACAACCATCGACATCGATCTCCACGCGCAGGCTCACCAAACCATCCTCACCAGGGAGTGATCTGATGAGTCGCGACACCGCACTCGTCTCGGCCGAGTGGGCCGAGAAGAACCTCGGCGCCCCGGGCGTCGTCTTCGTCGAGGTCGACGAGGACACCTCGGCCTACGACACCGGCCACATCGCCGGCGCCGTCAAGCTGGACTGGCGCACCGACCTGCAGGACCAGGTCCGCCGGGACTTCGTCAACAAGAGCCAGTTCGAGGCGCTGCTGTCCGACCGGGGCATCGCCAACGACGACACCGTGATCCTGTACGGCGGCAACAACAACTGGTTCGCCGCGTACGCGTACTGGTACTTCAAGCTCTACGGCCACCGCGACGTGAAGCTGCTCGACGGCGGCCGCAAGAAGTGGGAGCTGGACGCCCGTCCGCTCGTCACCGACGCGGTGGAGCGGCCGAAGACGCAGTACGTCGCGCAGGAGCCGGACACCTCGATCCGCGCGTTCCGCGACGAGGTGGTCGACGCGATCGGCACCAAGAACCTGGTCGACGTGCGCAGCCCCGACGAGTTCGCGGGCCGCCTGCTCGCTCCCGCCCACCTGCCGCAGGAGCAGGCGCAGCGGGCCGGCCACATCCCGACCGCCATCAGCGTTCCGTGGTCCAAGGCGGCCAACGAGGACGGCACGTTCAAGTCCGACGACGAGCTGCGCAAGATCTACGCCGACGCCGGGCTGGACGACAGCAAGGAGACGATCGCGTACTGCCGGATCGGCGAGCGCTCCTCGCACAGCTGGTTCGTGCTCCAGGAGCTGCTCGGGCACCGCAACGTGAAGAACTACGACGGTTCCTGGACCGAGTACGGCTCGCTCGTCGGCGTGCCGGTGGCGCTCGGCGACGAGCCGGGGGAGGCCTGATGACCGCCGCCTCCGCCGCCTCGACGGCTGCCGCCGGCTGCGCCGCGCCGGACCAGTCCGCCCCCCTCCCGGCGGGCCTGGACCTGGAGAAGGAAACAGTGATCACCGGCCGCGTGCTGGCCGAGTCCGGTGAGGTCGTGCCGGGCGCGTACGTGCGCCTGCTCGACTCGACCGGCGAGTTCACCGCCGAGGTGGTGACGTCGGCGGCCGGGCAGTTCCGGTTCTTCGCCGCGCCGGGCTCGTGGACGCTGCGGGCGCTGTCCCGCCACGGCAACGGCGACACCGCCGTGTCCGCGGCCCGCGGGATCAACGAGGTGACCGTCTCGGTCGCCGCCTGACCCACGCTCTGATCGTGGCCCGCCGCCCCACCCGGGTGGCGGGCCACGAGCCGTTCCGGCGACTGTGCGTCTCGCTCGTGGCTGGCAGGCTGGACGGCGGTGCGCACCGGACGCGCCGGAGGGGGATCAGGTGCCCGACGACGCCGCTGCCCACGCCCGCCGCTATCTGATCGACTTCATCGACGGCAACCGGGGCGAGGAGGTCGTCCGCGAACTCCAGCGCACCGAGGGGCCCGGCCGGCGGCGCCCGTTCGACGTCTCGGTGGCAAGCCTCGACACCGACCTGTCGTTCCTCACCAAGCGGGCCACGCTCGTCACCGGCAAGCTGGTCCTCTCCCAGCCCGGCGGCGAGCGCTGCTATCTGGCCAACCGGGAGACCTGCAAGCGGTGCGGCAAGGATCCGGAGCACTGCGGCCGGGACTGCCGGTACGGGGACATCCAGATCGACCAGCTCTTCGCCGAGTGCGACGACCTGGGCCGCCTCGGCGCGTACCTGCGGGACTGCGCGCCGCTGCTGGAGCTGGGGCAGCTCGTCTACTTCCCGCAGACCTTCCGCCGCAGCCATCTGGAGTCGCGGGCGCCGGACGCGCAGTCCACCTCGTCGCCGTTCGACACCATGGGTCGGATCGAACTGGGCGACAACCCGGACCGCACGCTCGACCTGATCGTCAAGGGGCACCGGGTCGTCGACGTGCCGAGCGGGGATCCGGTGAAGGCACGGCTGGTCACCCCGCTGCTCCAGCTCGACCTGCCGATGCTGGAGGGCACCTCGCTGCGCGACTACTGCGCCATCCTGACCCAGGAGGGCGACGCGCTCGCCGCGACCCAGGCGTACCTGCGGGGCCGGATGCTGGAGGTCGACACCGATCCGGACAGGGCGCTCGTGCAGCTCGCGAAGCTCGACGCGGAGATCCGGGAGGGCGTGCGGGCGGCCCGGGCCGAGGTCGCCCGGGTGTCCCGGCGCTCGGCCGTGCAGGCCGCCGGCGCGGCGGTGGCGACGGTCGCGGCGACCCTGGTGGCGGTCGAGGGCACGCATCTGGCGCCGGTGCTCGGCATGCTGGGCGCGGGCGGGTTCTTCTCCGCCGTGCTCGCCGCCGACCAGTACGCCGACCGTCGCGGCGAGCTGCGGCAGCGCCCCTTCTACCTGCTGTGGCTGCTGTCCCGCCGGTCGGTGCCGGTCTGAGCGAGGGTGCCGAGGCGCAGCCGGGCAGCTCGCCGGTCCGTGACACCATGGCCGGGTGACTGCCGTCGAGACGGGCTACGCCCCGCCCACCCCGCCCGGCCGGCCCGGCCCCGGTGGCCGACGCCGGCTGCGCTGGCTGACGGCCGCCACCTTGGCGTGGGCCGTGCTGCTCGCGGGTCTGACCTGGTGGTCGGTGCGTACGGACGCGCCGACGGTCAAGGAGCAGCGGTCGCTGGACCAGGCCGGCCCGGTGGTGGACCGGGCGATCGGTGAGCTGACCGCCGCGGTCGGCGCCGCGGGCGTACCGGCGCTCCTTCCGGACCGCCTGGAGCGCGGTTGCCGGATCACGCCGATGGACGACGGCGCGACGCTGGAACGCGGCGTCGAGGTGGCGATCGGGGGCGACGACGTACGCGAGGTGCTGCGCGGCGTCGCCGACCGGCTGCCGTCGGGCTGGCGGGCCGGCGTGTCGACGCTCGACGGCGAGCCGCTGCTGCGCGCCGACGCGGGCGAGTTCGTCACGGTCGAGGGCCGGGCCGGTGGTCCGGGCCGGGTGCTGCTCACCGCGGCCACCGGCTGCCGCCCGATGGGTTCCGGCTACCGGGCCCCGTCCGCCGACGCCGCCTCCGAGTCGGCCGTGCTGGCGGCGGCGCTGGGCCGGTGGGGCGGCGCGTCCGGGCCGGTCCAGGTGCTCGCTGCGCCCTGCCCGGGCGGCGGGACGGCCCGCACCGCCCGGTCCGAGGCGGCGGCGCCGGCTGATCAGTCGCTGGCCGCCGCGTTCGGCGGCGGCGTCGCGCCGGTGGTGGACTCGGCAGACGCGTACGCGCGTCCGGGCGATCCGGCGGTGCTGGCGCTGCGGGCCGGGGAGCGGGTCCGGGTCGCGGTGACCACGCCCTGTCCGGCCTGACGTCAGCCGCCGGGCAGCGTGAGCGCCGGGGGCGACGGCTGTTCCTCGTGCGGCTCCCGGCTGCGGCCCAGCGCGTCCACCCGGCCCCAGCGGCCCGGGATGTCGAGCAGTTCCACCCGGCCCATCCCGGGCGGCACGGCCGGGTCGATGATCAGGTGCTCGCCCTGCGGTTCCAGCCCGAGGATCACCCGTAGCAGCAGCAGCGGCGTGCCGGCGGACCACGCCTGCGGGCTGCACGCGGTGGGGTACTCCACGGGGTAGTCGGTGAGGCCGCGTTCGTAGCCGGCGAACACCTCGGGCAGCCGCCCGTCGAAGTAGTGCGACGCGCTGAGCAGGGCGTCGCAGATCTGGCCGGCCTCCTGCCGGAAGCCGTACCGCCACAGGCCCCAGGCGATGATCGAGTTGTCGAACGGCCACACCGTGCCGACGTGGTAGCCGACCGGGTTGTACCGGCCCTGGTCGTCGGCGAGCGTGCGTACGCCCCACCCGGAGAACAGGCGCGGGCCGAGCAGGTGGGCGGCGACGGCCGGCGCCCGGGACTCCTCGACGATGCCACTCCACAGCAGGTGGCCGATGTTGGAGGTGAGCGCGTCGACCTGCCGGCCCAGCGGGTCGAGCGCCAGCGCGTAGTACTCCCGGTCCGGGATCCAGAAGTCGCGGTTGAACCGTTCCTTCAGCTCCGCCGCCTCGTGTTCCAGCCGGTCGGCGTACGTCGGGTCGTTCCAGTAGGTGCGGGCCATGCGGGCGCCGCGCAGCTTCGCGTCGTACGCGTACCCCTGCAGTTCGCACGTGGCCCGGGGGAACTCGGGCATCTGCCCGTCGGCGTAGGAGATGGCGTCCGGCGAGTCCTTCCAGCACTGGTTCGGCAGGCCGGTCTCCGGGTTGCGGGACATGTACCAGACGTAACCGGTGCCGAGCAGGTCGCCGTACGTGTCCAGCCAGGTCAGCGCCGCGCGGGTCTCGTATTCCAGCTTGCGCACCAGGTCGGCGTCACCGGTCCACCGCTCGTACTCGTCGAGCAGGATCACGAACAGCGCCGTGGTGTCGGCCGCGCCGTAGTACGGCGAGTGCGGCTGCTCCTCGAAGCCGGCGGTCTCGCCGTAGCGCAGCTCGTGCAGGATCTTGCCGGGCTCCTCGTCCCGGAAGTCGTCGACCCGGCTGCCCTGGAGACCGGCGAGCATGACGATCGTGGGCTTGACCATCTCGGGCAGGAACGGCAGCACCTGGAGCGAGGTGAAGATGCTGTCCCGGCCGAACAGCGTCATGAACCAGGGCAGGCCGGCGGCGAGCAGCCGGACGCCGAGCGTGATCGACTCGTACCGGAGGGCGGCCAGGTCGTTGAGGCTGCGCCGGTACGCCCCGGCCAGCGGTTCGCAGTCGCAGCCCAGCTTCGGCGCGCGGCTGATCAGGGCGCTCTGTTCCGCCTCGATGTCGGCCGCCGTGCGCTCGCCGCCCAGCGGCAGGACGGCCCGGATGTCCTCGCCCCGGGCGCCGTAGATGACCGTGTCGATGTGCAGCCGGGTGGTCCACTCGCCGTGCGGTCCGACCCGGATCCGGAACGTCATCCCGTTCTCGTCGACCTCGGCCGGCGCGCTGCTGGTCACCAGCGTCTCGCGGTGGAACGCCCGCCTGCGGTAGGTCAGCCGCAGCGCGTTCGTCTCGACGGTGGGGGTGGTGTGTCCCTTCTTGTTCCGCTGGTGCTTGATCTCGAACAGGTCGGCGAAGTCGGAGCCGATCTCCAGCCGGAGCCCGAACTCCTTCTCCTGCTCGGAATGGTTGAGCAGGGTCAGTTCCTCGTCGAGACTGCCGCCGATCGCGCGACTGCGGATGACCGAGACCTTCGCGTCCAGGTAGTGCGTCGGCTCGCCGGGGACCAGGAAGAACCGGGTCTTGTACGACAGCGAGTCGTCGATGGAGAGCGCGTGCAGGGGTTCCCCGTCGAGGGTGAGGATCCAGGTGGAGAGGAACCGGGTGTCGAAGGAGAACAGCCCGGTGGGGAAGTCGTACGACGGCTGGATGTTGCCGCGATCGTCGCTGACCAGGAACGTGTTGCCGTCGAGGATGCTGACCCGGTCCTTCACGCCAGCCGCCGGACGTGTTCGCGGGCGGCGTCCCGCGGATCCCGTACGTCGGGCCGGGCCGGCAGGAACCGGCGGAACGCCAGGAACAGCACGACGTGCCCGCTGAACGTGGCCTCGTTGCGCAGCACCGCGGCCATGCCGGCCTCCCGGCCGGTGACCAGCTTCTCGAACAGTTCGGTGGAGAGAGTCAGCACGCCGTCGGCCTGCCGTTGCTCCTCCTGGCTCACCTGGGCCGAGCCGGGGGCCAGCGTCAGGTACCAGTGTTCGGTGCGGTTGCCGTCGGCCAGGTCGATCTGGAGCGTGCCGCCGATCGGGCTGTTCAGCACTGACGCGGCGCGCGCCGGCAGCGACGCGAAGAACTGTCGGATGGCCTCACTCACGTTCACATCGTAGGCGTAATCCGGACATGCCGGGTCAGGATCGACGCACCGGGCAGAGTGGACATCCCGGGCGGACTGCTCAGTAGACCAACGCCTGCGCGCCCTCTGCCATCGCCTCCTCGACGAACACCGCGGCGCCCGCGATGCGTACGCCGGGGATGACGTCGTCCGGGCCGATGTCCCGCCGGGCCGCGCACTGGGTGCATGCGGTCACCCGGCCCGTGGTCAGGACCACGTGCAGCAGTTCGCCGAGCGGCGCGGAGTGTGGCAGCTCGAACGTCTGCGCCCGCCCGGGGAGCGCGAACCAGGTGGACTCGCCGGTGAGCCAGAGCGAGACGTCCACCCCGGCCGCGGCTGCGGTCGAGGCGACTGTGAACGCCTGGGCGCAGCGTTCCGGGGAGTCCGCGCCGGCGGTGGCCTTGACGACGAGAGTGCGCGCCATGCCGCCAGCATAGGATGACCCGGATGGTTACCGAGATCGGGTTCGTCAGCCTGCTGGTCGCCGGCCTGGGCGCGCTCGCCGGTGGCCTGGTCTATGTCGCAGTGCGAATCGCTAGAGGTAAGTGGTGAATCTGTGAGTGAGAATCCGCTTCAGCCGCCGTGGTTGAACGCGCCGCCGGTCGACCCGTACCCGTACGAGGAGAGCCACGACCTGCGCGTCGGCCCGAAGCTGCACCCGAGCCTGGACGCCCTGCTGCCGTACGTCGGGGTGTGGCGTGGCCGGGGCCGGGGTGGGTTCCCGACGATCGAGGACTTCGACTACGCGCAGGAGATCCGGATCAGCCACGACGGCCGGCCGTTCCTGTTCTACGAGTCGCGGGCCTGGATCCTGGACGAGCAGAGCCGCGCGGTCCGCCCGGCCGGCCGTGAGGTGGGCTGGTGGCGTCCGGTGCTCGACGGTGAGCGGGTGACCGACGAGCTGGAGGCGCTGATGACCACGCCCACCGGCGTGATGGAGTTGCACATCGGCAAGCGCAAGGGCACCCAGATCGAGTTCGTCACCGACGCTGTCGTGCGTACCGCGACGGCGAAGGAGGTCACCGCCGGTGCCCGGCTGTTCGGCATCGTCGAGGGCGCCCTGCTCTACGCCCAGGAGATGGCCGCCGTGGGCCAGCCCTTGAGCCCGCACCTCTCCGCCCGCCTGACCCGGGTGGCCGGCTGACCGCCACCCCCGCCGTTGTTCCCGGCGATCATGAAGTTGGCGGCGACAAATCGGGCAACCGGCGCCGCCAACTTCATGGTCAACGGGGGAAGTTCAGGAGGGTTTGTAGGCGGGTGGTCAGCGGGGAACTCGGACGGGGGGTTCCGTTCAAGGCCGTGATCTCAGCGACGCCGCGTAGGGAGCTGGTCAGCCAGACGCCTTCGGCCTCGTGCAGGTCGGCCACGGTGGGCAGGCGCTCGGCCGCGGTCAGGTTCAGCTCGGCCGCCCGTTCCAGCAGATGAGCCGCGGTCACGCCGGGCAGGATTCCGGTCTGTGCCGCCGGGACCGTGCGGAGCGTCCCGCCGCTCAGCCACACCACGTTGGCGGTGGGCGCCTCCAGCACGTAGCCGTCGGTCGAGACCCAGAGCACGTCGTCCACGCCGGTCCGCTGCGCCCACCGCCGGGCAGCGGTGCTGAGCGCGTACGAGGTGGACTTCACGCCGCTCGGCAGCCACTCCAGCTGCGGGCGGGACCGGGCGGCCACCCCGAGCGGCAGCGTGGCCACAGTCACCCCGTCCCGCCGGGCCAGGCGGGCGGCCGGCGGCACCTCGCCGAGCGTGGCGTACACCGTGGGCGGCCCACCACCCTCCGGTCCCCGGGTGCAGATCAGCCGCAGCGCGCCCTCGGTGTGCGCGGGCCAGTCGGCGCAGACCGCGTCCATCAGCTCGACCAGCGCGGCGTCCGGTGGCAGCCGCATGTCGATCGCCGCCGCGCCGGCCCGCAGCCGGGTCAGGTGGGCCTCGCGCAACCAGGGGCGGCCGTCGCGCAGGTGCAGCGTCTCGAACAGGCCGTCGCCGTGCAGGACGCCCCGGTCGTCGCCGCGCAGCACCGGCTCACCCGCCGGTACGAGCCCTCGGCCGAGTACCGCCACCCGTGTCGTACCCACTGGCGCAGCGTAGTGGCGTACCCCCGGCGGCGGACCGGCCGGCGCGGCGGCCGAACTATGATCGAAGGGTGTCCGAATCCTCCCTCGCGGAAATGCTCCGCGCGCGCGGGCTGCGGCTGACGGCGCAGCGGCAGCTGGTGCTCCAGGCCGTCCTGGATCTGGGGCACGCCACCCCCGAGCAGGTGCACACGGCGGTCCGCGAGGTGGCGGCCGGCGTCAACATCACCACCATCTACCGCACGCTTGAGCTGCTGGAACGGCTCGGCCTGGTGACGCACACGCACCTGTCGCACGGTTCGCCGACCTACCATGCGGCGGGTGAGCACCAGCACGTGCACCTGGTGTGCCGGGAGTGCGGGGCGATCGACGAGATCGCGCCGGAGATGCTCCGTCCGCTCGCCGACCAGCTGGACGAGCAGCGTGGGTTCAAGGTCGACATCGGGCATGTCGCGCTCTTCGGGGTCTGCGGCCGCTGCGCACAGGACGGGGAACGCACATGATCGACATCGCGGGAGCGGTGACCACCGACGCCATCGACGACCAGACCCGGGACCAGCCGGAGCCGGCCCACCGGGCGGCCGGGGTCGGCCCGGTGGCCGCCCACTACGGCGACCCGATGCGCGAGCAGCGGCTCCTGGCCACCGGCGTCGGCCTGGTCGACCGCTCACACCGGGGCGTGGTCGCGGTGCCGGGCGAGGAGCGGATCAGCTGGCTGCACACGCTCACCAGCCAGCACCTGGCCGCACTGGCACCGTGGCAGGGCACCGAGCTGCTGGTGCTCTCCCCGCACGGGCACGTCGAGCAGCACGCGATGGTCGCCGACGACGGCGAGACCACCTGGCTGGACACCGAGCCGGGGATGACCGAGGGCCTGCTGTCATACCTGGAGAAGATGCGGTTCTTCAGCAGGGTCGACCCGCGCGACGCCACCGCCGACCACGCGCTGCTCTCGCTGGTCGGGCCGGAGGCGCCGGCCGCGCTGGACACGCTCGGCGTCACCGGGCTTGCCGCTCCCGACGTGGTCGCGGTGCCGGGTCCGAAGTTCCGTTCCGGCGAGATGCCCGCGCGGCCCTCGGTGGTGTACGACGTCAAGCCGCTGCCGGTGGGTGGCTGGGCCCGGCGGGTGGCGCTCGGCGTCGACCTGCTGGTGCCCCGGGCGGGCATGGACGAGGTGGTGGCGGAGCTGCGCGGCGCCGGTGTGCCGGTGGCCGGACTGTGGGCGTACGAGGCGATCCGGGTGGCCGCCAAGCGGGCCCGGGCCGGCGTGGACACGGACCACCGGACGATCCCGGCCGAGGTGGACCTGATCGCACGGGCCGTGCACCTGGACAAGGGCTGCTACCGGGGGCAGGAGACGGTGGCCCGGGTGCACAACCTGGGCAAGCCGCCCCGCCGGCTCGTCCTGCTGCACCTCGACGGCGTGGCGAGCGACCAGCCGCCCGTCGCCGGTACGCCGGTGACGCTCGACGGCCGGACCGTCGGCTTCGTGGGTACCGCCGTGCAGCACTACGAGCTGGGCCAGGTGGCGCTCGCCGTCCTGAAGCGCAACACGCCCGACGACGCCCGCCTGCTCGTCGGCGAGAGCGCCGCCGCGATCGACGCGTAGGAAGGGCCCCTTCGTAACGCCCCCGGTGGCGGAAGGATCCCTTCCTGGCGCCGCTCGCACCGGAAATCCTCCGGTCGACCAGGTGCCGGGCGCCGGTCTAGGATCCGGGGCATGACGACAGGGACGTTGATCACGGTTGCCCCCACCGGCGCGGAGTCGGCGAAGGCGGAGGTGCCGGCGCTGCCGGTGACGCTCGACGAGCTGCTGCTGACCGCCAAGGAGTGCGAGGCGCTCGGCGCCGCCGTGATCCACGTCCACATCCGCGACGACGACGCGCGGCCCACGCTCGACCAGGGGCGGCTGCGCGACACGGTGGCCGCGCTGCGGGAGAACACCGACCTGATCGTGCAGCTCTCCTCCGGCGGCGCGGTGACCGACCCGGAGTCCGCCCGGCTGGCGGTGCTGGATGCCGGGCCGGACATGGCGTCCTGCACCATGGGCACTGTCAACTTCGGCGACGACGTGTTCCTCAACCGGTGGGAGTTCATCGTCGACCTGCACACCCGCATGCAGGAGCGGGGCGTCGTCCCCGAGTACGAGATCTTCGACCTCGGTCACCTCACCGCGTTGCAGCGGCTGCTCGGCAAGTACGGCCTGCCGCACGGCGGGCACGTGCACGTCGACTTCGTGATGGGGGTGCCGGGCGGCATGCCGGGCACCACGGCGACTCTCGTGGCGGCCCAGCAGATGCTGCGCGACCTGCCCGAGGGCACCACGTTCTCGGCCACCGGCATCGGGCGCAGCACCATCCCGGTGATGCTCGCCTCGCTGTCGACCGGCGGTCATCTGCGCGTCGGCATGGAGGACACGGTCACGTACGCCAAGGGGCGTCCGGTGGAGTCCAACATGCAGCTCGTCGCGCGGGCGGTGGGCTTCGCCCAGCTCGCCCAGCGTCCTCCGCTGACCACTGCCGAGGCCCGTACGCTGCTCGGCCTCCCGGCCGTCGCCCGGTAAGCGGCGTACCCAGCAGCGACCCCGTACCGCCCCGGTCGACGTCGCAGGTCACCCCGCCGCCGACCGGGTCCGTCCCCTCGGTACGGTCCATACCGTGGGAAAAACGTACGAGGGCGGCGTGCCGCTCGCCGAGGTGGTCCGGTCCGGCTTCGTGGAGGGCGTCCACCGGGGTTCCGTGGTGGTGCTCGACGCCGCCGGTGAGCCGGTCGCCGGGGCCGGCGACGTCACCTCGCCGATCTTCCCGCGCTCGTCGAACAAGCCGATGCAGGCGATCGGGATGCTCCGGGCCGGGTTGCCGCTGACCGACCCGGCCGACATCGCGCTGGTCGCGGCGAGCCACGCGGGCGAGGAGTTCCACGTCGAGCGGGTGACCGCGCTGCTGCGCGACGCCGGCCTGACCGAGGACGCGTTGCACTGCCCGCCGGACCTGCCGTTCGGCGAGGCCGCCCGGGAGGCGGTGCTGCGGGCCGGCGGCGGCCCGGCCCGGGTGCTGATGAACTGCTCCGGCAAGCACGCCGGCATGGTGCGAACCTGCCTGGCCGCCGGCTGGCCACTGGACGGCTACTGGCGGCCCGAGCACCCGCTCCAGCAGTGCCTGACCACCACGATCGAGGAGATCACCGGTGAGCGGGCGGCGGCGGTCGGCGTGGACGGCTGCGGCGCGCCGGTGCTGGCCGTCTCGCTGACCGGGCTGGCGCGGGCGTTCCTGCGGCTGGTCGACGCCGAGCCCGGCACCGTCGAGCGGACCGTGGCGGACGCGATGCGGACGTACCCGGAATTGGTCGGCGGCACCCAGGCGGAGGACACCCGGCTGATGCGCGGCGTACCCGGCCTGCTCGCCAAGATCGGCGCGGAGGGCGTGATCGCGGCGGCGATCCCGGACGTCGGCGCCGTGGCCCTGAAGATCGACGACGGTGCCGCGAGAGCCCGCACACCCGTCCTGGCGTCCGCGCTGTCCCGCCTGAACGTGCGCGCCCCCATCCTCGTCGAGTACGCCGAGCCACCCCTGCTCGGCGGCGGCCTCCCGGTGGGTTCCATCCGCCCCACCTGGTGACCCCCGCCCCCGCCCTCCCTCTCCGGCCCCCGGCGATCTTGCACTTACCGCCCTGGCAGAACGCGCATCCCAGGCGTGCCGAGGGCCGCAAGTGCAAGATCGACGCGCAGAGGGGGGAGGGTGAGTCAGGGGAGGAAGGGCAGGAGGGCCGTGTTGACCTCGGTGGGGCGCTCCAGGGGGAGCAGGTGAGCGGCGTTCGGCACGTCGGGGAGGCGTACGCCGTTCGGGGCCTCGTCGGCGATGCGGTCGGCCAGGCGGCGGATGTCGGCCAGGTCGTCGGCGCCGGTGCCGACGAGCACCGGTACGCGCAACTCGCCCAGCCGGTCGATGGCCGGCGGGTCCAGCTCGCCCACCTCGATCGCGCTCAGCGCCTGCTCGGCGGCGAGCGCCCGGCGGTCCATCTCCTCGGCGAACCGGATCAGCTCCGGGTCGACGTCCTCCGGTCGGCGGGTCGGGCCGACCACCCAGAACCGCACCTCGCCGGCGGCGGTGGCGGCGAAGTCCTCCGGGTCCACGTCACCGACCAGTTCCTCCCAGAGCTGCTCGGTCTCCTCGGACCACTCGTTGCCGGAGACCGGCGCGCCGAACAGCGCCAGCGCCGAGACCCGCTCCGGGTGGGCGAGCGCGGCGTCCACCGCCACCCGGCCGCCGAACGAGCACCCGACGAGCGCGGCGCGTTCGATGCCCAGCGCGTCGAGCAGCCCGATCACGTCGTCGTGATGGGCGAACGGCGCGGGCGGCAGTTCCGAGTCGCCGTAGCCGCGCAGGTCCAGCGCGATCACCCGGTGTCGCTGCGCGAGCGCCGGGACCTGCTCGCGCCACATCCGCCGGTCGGCGATGCCGGCGTGCAGCAACACCACGGCGGTGCCGGTGCCGCTCTCGTCGTACGCGAGCTGGGCGCCGTTGATATCGATCTTGGTCACGGGAGGGAACGGTACGGACCGGACATGGCCTCCGCAACCCGTCTTCGGTGACCCCGCTAACTCTGGCTAGCGTTTTGCTTGCAGGAGTTAGCGGCCCGAGCTAGCGTTGAGTCATGGCCACCAGCAAGGACCTTCCCGATGTCGGCGGGTTCATTCGCGACCTGCGGCGCAACGCGAAGATCTCACTGCGCCAGCTCGCCGAGCAGGCGGGCGTCAGCAATCCCTACCTGAGTCAGATCGAGCGCGGGCTGCGCAAGCCGAGCGCCGAGGTGCTCCAGCAGCTCGCCAGCGCGCTGCGCGTCTCCACCCCGGCGATGTACCTGCGTGCCGGGCTGCTGGACGACAAGGAGGGCCAGGGCGTACTCGCGGCGATCGCCGTCGACCCCGAGCTGACCATGGCCCAGAAGCAGTCGCTCACCCAGATCTACGAGACGTTCCGGCGCGAGAACGCCCGCCTGGCCGAGGCGACCGAGGCCGCCACCACGACGGAAGCGGCCACCACGGCCGAGACCACCGAGACGGCCACCGCGACTGAGGCCCCGGCCACCGTCGCGGCGGCCGCGACCGGTCCGGTCACGCCGGAGGGCACCCCGACCGAGGCGGTCCTCGAATCGGTAGCCGTCACCGAAGCGGGTGCCGCGCCCGCCCCGACCACAGCCGCCCCTGAGCACACGACCGCCCGCCGGGCGGCCCGGAAGGCCGCCGGTGCGGCCGAGGAGGAGCAGTCATGACCACCCAGCCGAAGACCAACCGCATCCCCGCACCCCTCTACGCCGCCGCCGGCGCCGGTGAGCTGGCCCTGGAGCAGCTGCGCAAGCTGCCCACCGTGGTCAGCGGCCTCGGCACCCGGGTCGTGACCGACCTCGGCGGCAAGGCCGTCGTCACCGGTTTCGAGCTGCGCCAGAAGGCCACCGAGACGCTGAAGACCGCCAACCAGACCGCCACCGGGCTGCGCGAGCGGGCCGTCGCCACCGACCTCGACCAGCTCCGTGAGGCCGCCAACCTGGAGAAGCTGCGCGAGGCCGCCAACCTGGACAAGCTGCGCGAGGCCGCCACCCGCAACGCCGCCGTCGTGGTGGCCGGTGCGCACGCCGCGCAGGAGCGCGCCCTGGCCGCGTACGCCGAACTGGTCGCCCGCGGTGAGCGCGTCGTCGGCGCCGGCGTGCTGGAGGCCGCCGACACGGTGAACGCCGACATCGCGGCCACCGAGGCCACCGGCATCGACGTGGCCCCGAAGGCCGACGAGACCCCGAAGGCCGACGAGGCCCCGACGGCCGTCGCCGCGACGACCGAGGTGCCCAGCCCGGCCGAGGTGGCCGAGGCGGTGGCCGCCAAGCCGGCCGCGGTGAAGCGCACCCGCGCCACCAAGGCGACCGCGACCAAGGCCGTCGCCAAGACGACCGCCACCAAGGCGACCAAGCCGGCCACCCCGTCGGCGAAGCTGCCGAAGACCACGAAGCGGACCCGCCCGGCCGCCGAATGATCTGATGCTCCACCGAGACCCCGGACAACGTCCTGTCGGACGTTTCCGGGGTCTCGGCATAAGCTTGCACCCATGGCCACCGCCGCGCCGATCTTCGCGTTCGCAGTCCAAAGCGTGATCCAGCTGATCCTGCTCGTCTTCGCCCTCGTCGTTCAGGGGGTGGCGCTGGTGCACGCGGTCACCCAGCGCGGCGACGGATTCGCCGCGATCGGCACGCTGCCCAAGGGTGGCTGGATCGCCATCCTGGCGGTCTGCCTGGCGCTCACCCTGCTCGGCTTCGGCCCGATCAGCCTGTTCGGACTGGTCGGCATCGCCGCCGGTCTCATCTACCTGCTCGACGTGCGGCCCGGCCTGCGGGACCTGCACGACGGCCGAGGGTCCTGGTGAGAGGTTTCCGCTGGCCTCCGCCACCGGACGGCGGTCCCCGCACCTGGGGGCCCGGTCCCGGCGCGCCCCGCACCGGGCGGCCCGCGCTGCCCGAGCCGGAGACGGAGCTGGTCGCCACCCCGCACGGGGCGAGCCTGGAACGGCTGGTCACCGGCACCGGTGACCCGGTCACCGTGTTCGCGCACGGGCTGGGCAGCGGCATCGCCACCACCCGCCCGTTCGGCAGCGGCGTGGCCGGGCGGCGCATCTTCTTCCAGTTCCGCGGGCACGGCCGCTCCGACTCCCCGCCCGGGCGGTGGAGCTACCTGGACCTCGCCCGTGACCTGCGAGCCGTCGCCGACCTGGGCGGCGCGACCCGGGCGTTCGGCGCCAGCCTCGGCGCGGGCGCGCTCTGCCGGCTGCTCGTGGAGAGCCCGGAACGCTTCGAGAAACTCGTCTTCTTCCTGCCCGCCGTGCTGGACACGCCGCGCGGCGAGGTGGCCCGCGCCCGGCTCACCGGCCTGCTCGACGCGGTGGCCGAGGGCGACGCTTCGGCGCTGGCCGACGCGGTGTCGCTGGAGCTGCCGCCGTCGGTGCGCAACACCCCGGCCGGGTGGGCGTACCTGCGGCAGCGGCTCGACCAGCTGCTGCGCGACGGGCTCGCGCCGGGGCTGGCCGACCTGCCCGCCCAGGCCCCGCTCGACGACGCCGGGTCGCTCGCCGCGGTCACCGCGCCGGCCCTGGTCATCGCCGCCGCCGAGGACGACCTGCACCCGGTCGGCGTCGCCGAACGGCTCGCCGCCGCGCTCCCGAACGCCACACTGCACGTGTACGACCGGCCCGGCGTGCTCTGGACCGAACGCGCCGACCTGCGGGAGCGCGTCTCGGAGTTCCTGAACGGGTAACGTCGCCGTCCATGGGCGTCACACACCACGGCCGTACGCACCGGCTCGACCTCGCCGACCCGACCCTGCGCGAGTGGACCTGCCGGGTGCTGGCGGCCGATCCCGAGCAGGGCATCGTGCTGGACCGGTCCGCGTTCTACCCCGGTGGCGGCGGGCAGCCGCCGGACCACGGGGTGCTGCTCTGGCAGGGCGTACAGACCCGAATCGTCGGCACCCGCAAGGGCGACGACCTGTGGCTGATCCCGGCCGAGGGTGACCCGCTGCCGCCGGTCGGCACCGAGGTGGCCGGCGCGGTGGAGGACACCCGCCGGACCATGCTGATGCGTACCCACTCCGGGCTGCACGTGCTCTGCGGCGTGGTGTTCCGCGATTTCGGCGCGCTCGTGACCGGCGGCAACATGGAGCCGGGCGAGGCCCGGATGGACTTCAACCTTCCCGAGGTGCCGCCGGACTTCAAGGCCCGCATCGAGGAGCTGGTGAACGCCGAGGTGGCCGCCGACCGGTCGGTGGCCGTGCGGGTGCTGCCGCGCGCCGAGGCGCTCGCGCTGCCGGACATCATCCGTACCCAGTCGAACCTGATCCCGCCGGAGGAGCAGGAGGTGCGGATCGTCGACATCGTCGGGTTGGACGTGCAGGCCGACGGCGGCACGCACGTCGCCTCCACCGCCCAGATCGGCAAGGTCCAGGTGGTCAAGGTGGAGAGCAAGGGACGGGCGAACCGCCGGGTACGCGTACGCCTGGCGGACTGACGACACCGTTCAGCGCGGCAGGTACGCCGCCCGGACGGCGAGCAGCCAGCGTTCCACTGTCTCCTCGTCCGGGCGCTCCGGCAGCGGCGAGCGGACCCGATCGAACTCCGCCTCGGCGGCCGCCACCAGGGCCTGCGCCTCGTCCAGCCCGCCACCTGCCACCCGCTCGCCGAACGCGCGGAACCAGCCCGGGTCGGCGAGGCGGATCTCCAGCACACCTGTCGCGTACAGCACCCGGCCCTGGTGCAGCAGCCGGGCGAGGTGCCGGGCGTGCTTCGCCGATCGCCGCCGCCCCTCTGCGTCGGCGGGCCGGCTGGCGAGTTTGCGGAACTGCTGCGAGGCGTACCCGAGGTAGGCGTCGCGGACCCGGGGCGCGCTCAGGAACGCCGACCGGATGGCGATCAGCTCCTCGCCGAATGCGGTACGGGTCTCGTAGCAGTCGTCGGGCAGCCACATCAGCTCGGTGGCGGTCGGGTTGCCGCTCAGCGCCAGCAGCGCGTACTTGCGGGCCTCGTGCAGCGTGACGTCCGGGTCGGTGGTCACGACCGACTCGCGGGGCGGGTGCAGGCCGTGGAACGCGACTGTGGGCGCGGCGAACACGCCGATCCGGTCGGTGTCCGAGCCGGGTCCGGCCAGCCCGTACGCGACCGAGCCGACGATCCCGGACAGCAGCAGGTGCATACCGGTGATGATCGCCCATCCGGGTCTGGAGGGAAACCGGACTTCCGCTGTCAGGTATCGGTGACACGGTGATCCCATGAACTCACCACTCACCGGAAAGGTCGCGCTCGTCGCGGGCGCGACCCGGGGCGCAGGCCGGCAGATCGCCGTGCAGCTCGGCGCCGCCGGGGCCACCGTCTACGCCACCGGCCGCACCACCCGCGAGCGCCGCTCCGAGATGGCCCGGCCGGAGACCATCGAGGAGACCGCCGAGCTGGTCACCGCCGCCGGAGGCACCGGGATCGCCGTCGCGGTCGACCATCTCGACCCCGAGCAGGTACGCCGCCTGGTCGAGCGGATCGACGCCGAACAGGGCCGCCTCGACGTCCTCGTCAACGACGTCTGGGGCGCGGACCCGCTGATCACCTGGGAGAAGCCGGTCTGGGAGCAGCCGCTCGACGCCGGGTTCCGCACGCTGCGGCTGGCCGTCGACACGCACATCATCACCAGCCACTTCGCGTTGCCGCTGCTGATCCGCAAGCCCGGCGGGCTGGTCGTCGAGGTCGGCGACGGCACCAAGGAGCACAACGACCGGGAGTACCGCCTGTCGGTCTTCTACGACCTGGCCAAGGTGTCGGTGAACCGGCTCGGCTTCAGCCAGGCGCACGAGCTGGCCCCACACGACTGCACCGCCGTCTCGCTCACGCCCGGCTGGCTGCGCTCGGAGGCGATGCTCGAACACTACGGCGTCACCGAGGCCACCTGGCGCGACGCCGCGAAGACCGAGCCGCACTTCGTCATGTCGGAGACGCCTGCGCTCGTCGGGCGTGCGGTGGCAGCCCTGGCCGCCGACCCGGACCGGGCCCGCTGGAACGGGCAGTCTCTCGACAGCGGCGGCCTGGCCCAGGTGTACGGCTTCACCGACGTCGACGGCAGCCGCCCGCACTGGGCCCGCTACTACGAGGAGGTGGTCAAGCCGGGCAAGCCGGCCGACCCCGCCGGCTACCGCTGACCGGCGTCCTTCGACGGTGCGGTGTAGAGCGCCGCCGCGCGGCGGGCCGCCTCGGCGAAGCGTGCCCGCAGCCGCGGCGGCGCCAGCACCTCCACCTCCGGACCGAGCGCCAGCAACTGGGTGTACGCCACGTCCACCGACTCGACCGGCAGCCGCAGCACCAGCCGCCCTTGCTCGTCCGGCGGCCCGGCCGCGTCCACCGCCTCGGTGTAGACGAACGGCGCGTCCACCAGGTGCCGCAGCATGCGCAGCCCGGACGGGCCGAGCCGCACCGTCACCCGCTCCCGCAGCAGCTCGCGCAGGAACGGGCCCGCCTGCTCCCGCCAGTACGCCCCGAGGTCGAAACCCTCGTCCCGGTCGAAGCCGTCGGCGCCCACCTCGACCGCGACCACCCGGTCCACCCGGTACGTCCGCCAGGCGTCACCGACCCGGCCGACCAGGTACCAGACCCCGTTCTTCAGCACCAGCCCGTACGGCGCCAGCGTGCGGGTCACCTCACGGTCCCCGCGCCGGTAACGCAGCTCCACCGTCAGGTCCCGCCAGACCGCCCGGGCCAGTTCGGCGAGCGTCGGCGGCGCCGGGGTCTCCCGGAACCAGCCCGGCACGTCCAGGTGGAACCGTTGCCCGGTGCGGGCGGGCGCGTCCCGCAGGCTCGGCGGCAGCGCCGCGAGCACCTTCAGCTCGGCGGCGGCCACCGAGTCGGCGAGTCCCATGTCCCCGGCCGGTCCGGGCAGCCCGGCCAGGAACAGCGCCTCTGCCTCGTCCCGGCTCAGCCCGGTCAGCCGGGTCCGGTAGCCGCCGAGCAGCCGGTAGCCGCCGGCCCGGCCCCGGTCCGCGTACACCGGGACACCGGCGGCGGAGAGCGCCAGCACGTCGCGGTAGACGGTGCGCTCGGACACCTCCAGCTCGCGGGCCAGCTCGGCGGCGGTCATCGTCTCCCGGGACTGGAGCAGCAGCACAAGCGAGATCAGCCGGGACGCACGCACAGGCCCATTGTGGTGCACCGGGAGATTAGGCTGTGCCGTCGTGAACGCCTCCCGTACCGTCGCGCCGGTCACCGGCGCGGCCACCCGCTTCCTCGGCGGCGCCGGGCTGCTGCTGCGCGGCTTCGGCATGTACGTCCGCAGCCCGAAACTGATGCTGCTCGGCGTGATCCCGGCGCTGATCACCGGCGCGCTCTACGTGGCCCTGTTCGCCACGCTTCTCTACTTCGTGGACGACCTGGCGGGCTGGCTCACCCCGTTCGCCGACGACTGGTCGTCGCCCTGGCGCGGGCTGCTGCGGGTCGCCGCCGGGCTGGCGGTGGTCGGGGTCGCCGCGCTGGTCGGGGTGCTCACGTTCACCGCCGTCACGCTGGTCATCGGTGACCCGTTCTACGAGGCGATCTCCGAGCGGGTCGAGGACCGGCTCGGCGGTACGCCCGGCGCTGTGGACGTGCCGTTCTGGTCCTCGCTGCGGCGCAGCCTCGCCGACTCGCTGCGCCTGGTGGCGCTGTCCGCGCTGATCGGCGTACCCCTGTTCGCCGCCGGTTTCATCCCGGTGGTGGGACAGACGGTGGTGCCTGTGGTCGGCGCCCTGGTGGGTGGCTGGTTCCTGGCGCTGGAGCTGGTCGGCGCGCCGTTCTACCGGCGGGGGATGCGGCTGCCGGACCGGCGGTCGCGGCTGCGGGCCGACCGCCCGACCGCGCTCGGCTTCGGGGTGGCGGTCTTCCTGTGTTTCCTGATCCCGCTCGGCGCGGTGCTGGTCATGCCGGCTGCCGTCGCCGGGGCCGCGCTGCTGGCCCGCCGCTCGCTGGGCCAGCCCGTCGAGGAGGGCTGAGATGGACACCGTCCTGATCGAGGGGGACATCACCGCGCAGCAGGTCGACGCGATAGTCAACGCCGCCAACTCGTCGCTGCTCGGCGGCGGGGGAGTGGACGGAGCGATCCACCGGCGCGGCGGTCCGGCGATCCTGGAGGAGTGCCGGGCGTTGCGCGCCTCCCGCTACGGGCGCGGGCTGCCCACCGGCCAGGCCGTCGCCACCACCGCCGGCAACCTGCCCGCTCGCTGGGTGGTGCACACTGTCGGCCCGGTCTTCTCGCCGGGCGAGGACCGGTCCGCGCTGCTGCGCGACTGCTACGCCAACAGCCTGCGCGTCGCCGACGGGCTGGGCGCGACCGGGATCGCGTTCCCGCTGATCTCCGCCGGGATCTACGGCTGGCCGGTCGAGGACGCGGTGGCGCAGGCGCTCACCGTGCTGCACGCGGCCACGCCGGCGCACGTCACCGAGGCCCGGCTGGTGCTGTTCGGCGCCGACACGTACGCCACGGCGGTGCGGGTGGCCGCCGGGCTCAGGTGAGTTTGCGCCGGCACGACCACTGGCTGTCAACCGGCCGGTAGCCGAGCCGCTCGTTCACGGCCAGCATCGGCGCGTTCGCCTCGTCGTTCGAGGTGTACGCGGTCCGTACCCCACGCGCGGCGGCGGCGTGCAGCGCGGCCTGCTTGGCCAGCCGGGCCAGCCCTCGCCCCCGGTAGGCGGGCAGCGTGCCGGTGAAGTCCGACCACATCCGGTCGCCGTCCCGCTTGACCAGGCTCAGCGCGACCAGCTCCCCGTCCACCTCGGCGAGCGTGCTGGCCTCCCGGTCCAGCCCCGGGTTGTCCCAGCACTCGTGCCGCCACAGGTCGAAGCTGAGCGCGTCCGTCGGTACGTCCCCCGGCTCGTCCCGGGACGACTCGGCGTCGACCCGGTGCACCAGGCGCGGGTCGAGCCCGGCGGCGGGCACCAGCCGTACGCCCGGCGGCACCTGCGGCATCGGCTGGAGCGTGCTCAGGTCCAGCGCCGAGTAGCGCAGCTCCCGGCTGGGCGTGAAGCCGTGCCGCTGCGCGAACGGCAGCGACTCGGTACGGGCGTGAGTGAGCACCCGGGTGGACCCGAGGGTCCGCAGGTGACCGAGCGCGGCGTCGAACAGCGCGGTGCCGGCGCCCCGGCGGCGGTGCTCCGGGTGCACGTGCAGCAGGGCGATCTCGCCGACGCCCGGTGTGGAGGTATGCGTGTTGCGGTACGCCGACACCCAGCCGACCACCTGCCCGTTCGCCTCGGCGACCCAGGCCGCCCAGTCCTCGCCGGGCGGTGGTTCGGCGATCATGCGGCGGGTCGACTCGACGCCGCGCACCAGGTACGGGTAGACGAGCGCGCGCAACGCCACCACGGCGGGCGCGTCGTCGGCACGGGCGGGACGGATCAGGGCTCCACTCATCCGGCGGACCCTAGACCCGTCGTCGCCCGCGCCGCGACCGGTTAAATCAGGCGGACTCGCGCAGCACCAGCTCGGTCGGCAGCACCAGCGCCTGCTCGACCTCCTCGCCCGCGGCGATCCGCAGCAGTTGCCGGGTCATCGACCGGCCCAGCTCCACTATCGGCTGCCGCACCGTCGTCAGCGGCGGCTCGGTGTAGGCAGCAGTCTCGATGTCGTCGAACCCGATCACCGCCACGTCCTCGGGCACCCGCCGCCCGGCTTCCCGCAGCGTACGCAGGGCGGCGTGCGCCATCAGGTCGGAGGCGGCGAACACGGCGTCCAGTTCCGGGTCGGCGGCGAGCAGCTCGCGCATCGCGGCGGTGCCGGACTCCCGGGTGAAGTCGCCGTACGCGACCAGCTCCGGCAGCCCGGCGTCGGTGATCGCGCTGCGATAGCCGATCAGCCGCTCGATCCCGGCGACCATGTCCTGCGGCCCGGCGATGGTGGCGATCCGCCGCCGTCCGCTCGCGATCAGGTGCTGGACCGCTGTGCTCACGCCGCCTTCGTGGTCGACGTCGACGTACGGCACGTCGGCGCCGTCGAGCGGCCGTCCGCTGCACACCACCGGGATGCCGAGCCGGGCCAGCCGGCCGGGCAGCGGGTCCTCGCCGTGCAGCGAGGCGAACAGCACCCCGTCGACGTGCCGGCCGGTGGTGTACCGCTCGACCCGTTCGTGCCCGGCCGGCGAACCGGCGAGCATCAGCACGAGCTGCTTGTCCGCGGCCTCCAGCTCCTGTGCCGCGCCCCGGATGATGCCCGGGAACACCTGGTCGTCGGAGAAGACCCGGGTGGCCGCCTCGGGCAGCACCAGCGCCACCGAGTCGGTCCGCTGGGTGACCAGGCTGCGGGCGGCGAGGTTCGGGACGTACCCGAGTTCCTCGACCGCCCGGCGTACCGCCTGCCGGATCGGCTCGGCGACTGTGGTCGAGCCGTTCACCACCCGGGAGACCGTTGCCCGGGACACGCCGGCCAGCCGGGCCACCGCCTCCAGGGTCGGTCGCTGTGCCGTCGTCATCCCCGTAACCACCACCTCGTCACAGCCCGTTCCGGGCGATCACCTCCTGGTACCAGCGGGCACTGCGCTTGGGTGTGCGCCGCTGGGTCAGGTAGTCGACGTGGACGATCCCGAACCGCTTCCGGTAACCCTCGGCCCATTCGAAGTTGTCCAGCACCGACCATACGAGATAACCGCGCAGGTCCACGCCCCGGGCGATGGCTTCGTGCGCCGCGCGCAGGTGCCCGTCGAGGTAGGCGACCCGGTCGGCGTCGGCCACCCCGCCCCGCTCGTCGAGCCCGGTGTCCGGGAACGCCCCGCCGTTCTCGGTGATCATCAACGGCAGCCCCGGGTGGTCGGACGCCACGCGTTCCAGCAGCCGGGTCAGCCCGGCCGGCTCGATCGACCAGCCCATGTCGGTCAGCGGCCCGGCCGGCGGCAGGAACTCGACCGTTCCGGCGGTGCCCGGCCACGCGTCGCCGCCCGCGCCGCCCGCCCGCCCGGCCACGTAGGTGGGCGCGTAGTAGTTCAGGCCGAGCAGGTCCAGCGGCGCGGCGATCAGCTTCTCGTCCCCGTCCCGGACGAAGTCCGGCGCGACGATCCGGCTGACGTGGGCCAGCACGTCCGCCGGGTAGCCGCCGCCTGTCAGCGGGTCCAGGAAGATCCGGTTGTGCAGGCCGTCGACGAGCCGGACCGCCTCGGCATCAGCGGCGCTGCCAGCGTCCGCCGGCTGCACGTCGGCCAGGTTGAGCGTGATCCCGAGCGTCTCCGCGCCGGCCGCGCGCAGC
The DNA here is from genome assembly GCF_900091605.1 of Micromonospora tulbaghiae. Lineage (GTDB taxonomy): Bacteria > Actinomycetota > Actinomycetes > Mycobacteriales > Micromonosporaceae > Micromonospora > Micromonospora tulbaghiae. The sequence continues at coordinate 19,138 of NZ_FMCQ01000008.1, read as the reverse complement.
GCCCGCGCCGCCAGGCCGTGGCCGAGCAGCAGATGGTGTACGGCCCGGAACGCGTCACCGGCGTCCCGCCGCCCCGGGGCGTGCACCCCGGAGCCGTACCCGAGATAGGCCGAGCACCACGGTTCGTTGAGCGTGGTCCAGGTGCGCACCCGGTCGCCGAGCCGGCCGTGCACGGCGAGCGCGTACTCGGCGAAGTGCTCGGCGGTCTCCCGGACCGTCCAGCCGCCCCGGTCCTCCAGCGCCTGCGGCAGGTCCCAGTGGTAGAGCGTGACGATCGGGTCGATGCCGGCGTCGAGCAGCGCGTCGGTCAGCCGGTCGTAGAAGTCGAGCCCGCGCGGCTCGGCCGGGCCGGTGCCGTCCGGCCGCACCCGGGGCCAGGACACCGAGAACCGGTACGCCCGCAGTCCCAGCTCGGCCATCAGCGCGACGTCCTCGGCGTACCGGTGGTAGTGGTCGCAGGCCACGTCGCCGGTGTGTCCCTGGAACACCGCGCCCGGCGTACGGCTGAAGGTGTCCCAGATCGACGGACCGCGGCCGTCCTCGCGGGCGGCGCCCTCGATCTGGTACGCGGCGGTGGCTCCGCCCCAGACGAAGCCCTCCGGGAATCGGACGTTGCTCATGCCTTGACCGCACCTTCCATGATGCCGCCGATGATCTGGCGGCCGAAGACGACGAACACCAGCAGCAGCGGCAGCGTGGCGATGGCCGTGCCGGTGAACACCTGCGACATGTCCTGGTAGTACCCGTCGGAGAGGGCCCGCAGCGACAGCTGCACCGTCGGGTTCTCCGGGTCGTTCAGCACCGCGTACGGCCACAGGAAGTCGTTCCAGGTGGTCATGAACGTGAGCAGGCCGAGGACGGCGGCGGCCGGGCGCAGCGCGGGCAGCACCACGTTCCAGTAGATCCGCGCGGTGTTGCAGCCGTCCATCCGGGCCGCCTCGATCAGCTCGGTGCTCACCGCCTGGCCCGCGTACTGGCGCATCATGAACACGCCGAAGCCGGTGACCAGCGCCGGCACGATCACGGCGGGCAGCCGGTCGTTCCAGTTCAGCTTCGTCATCAGCAGGTAGAGCGGGATCACGCCGAGTTGGGTGGGGACCATCATGGTGGCGACGATGGCCAGCAGCAGCGCGTTGCGCCCGCGGAAGCGCAGCTTGGCGAACGCGAAACCGGCCAGCGTGGAGAAGAACACCACCGAGATCGTGACGGTGCTGGCCACGATGGCCGAGTTGATCAGGCCGGCCAGGAAGTACGCGTCGGTGTTGTCGAACAGCCGGGCGATGTTGGCGCCGAGGTTGCCGCCGGGCGTGAGCGGCGGCGGTACCTGGCCCATCGTGTCGCTGGTGCGGCTGGCCACCACGAACATCCAGTAGATCGGGAAGATCGACAGGACGGCCGAGAGCGTCAGCGCCAGGTAGGTGAGCCGGCTGGCCGACCAGAGGCGGGTCATCGGGAGACCTCCTTGCGGGAGGCGCCGCCGAGCCGGCGCAGGAGCAGGATGTTGATCGCCGCGACCACCGCGATGAGGGCGAACAGCAGCCAGGCGACCGCCGAGCCGTAGCCGAAGTTGTAGTGCGGCGCGAAGGCGTTCTCGAACATGTACATGGTCACTGTCTGCGACTCCCGCAGCGGTCCGCCGCGGATCGCGTTGGTGCCGGAGTTGAACATCCGCGGCTCGGTGAAGAGCTGCAGGCCGCCGATGGTGGAGATGATGACCGCGAAGATGATCGTCGGCTTGAGCAGCGGCACCGTGATGGACCAGAACTGCCGGGCCCGGCCGGCGCCGTCGATCGCCGACGACTCGTACAGGTCGCGGGGGATGGCCTGCATGGCGGCCAGGAAGATCAGCGCGTTGTAGCCAGTCCAGCGCCAGTCGACCATGGTGGAGATGGCGACCCAGGCGGCGAACCGGTTCGCCTTCCAGTCGATCGCGTTGATCCCGACGTGGTCGAGCAGCCAGTTGATCATGCCGAAGTCGCGCCCGAACAGCACCGCGAACACGATCGCCACGGCGGCGGTCGAGGTGACGTTCGGGATCAGCACCGCCATCCGCCAGGTGGTACGGGCACGGAGCTGCCGGTTGAGCAGGTTGGCCAGCCAGAGCGCGGCCAGCAACTGGGGGACCGTGGAGATCACGAAGATGCCCAGCGTGTTGACCACCGAGTGCCAGAAGTCCGGGTCGGCGAGCAGCTGGGTGTAGTTGTCGAAGCCGATGAACGGGTGCTCGGCGCCGAGCAGGTCCCAGTCGTGCAGCGAGACCCAGAACGTGTAAGCCAACGGGTACGCCCCGAAGACGCCGAACAACAGGAAGAACGGGGCGATGAACAGGTACGGCGAGTACTTGGTGTCGATCCGGCTGAGCCGGTTGCCCAGGCCGGGACGGGTGGGGCGGGGCGCCGGTGCGACCGGCGGGCGGGCGTCGAGCTGGACGGCCATGACCCGGGACTCCTTTCCGCCGTGCGGGCGGCACCCGTGGCCGGGTAGCCGCCCGCACGCGCTGCTCGGGTTACTTGGCGGCGGCCTTCTCGGCCTTGGAGACCGCGTCGGTCCAGCCCTGCTCCGGTGAGCGCTTGCCCAGCTCCACGCTGCGGACGGCGTTCTCGACCTCGGTGCGCACGGCCTGGTTCTTCGGTCCCATGTAGACCGGCTTCAGGCTCTTGGCCCCGGTGGCGAAGATCTTGCCGACCGGCGCCTCCGAGAAGTAGGCGTTCTTGGAGTCGAGGATCGCCGGGTCGTCCAGCGCCTGCGGCGAAGAGGGCAGGGGGCCCTTCGCCTTGAACGCGCCGATCTGGCCCTTGGCGCTGGTCAGGAACTTGGCCAGCTCGATCGCCTCGGCCTGGTGCTTGCTCTGCTTCGGCACGGCGAGGAACGAGCCACCCCAGTTGCCGCCGTTGCCGGGGACCTGGGCGATGTCCCACTTGCCCTTGGCGCCCGCGCCGGCGTAGCCCTCGATCACGCCGGTCATCCAGGCCGGGCAGGCGACGGTGGCGAACTTCGACTGCTTGAACGCCGACACCCACTCCTCGGACCAGGAGCCGTACTTGCCGGACAGCCCCGAGTCGATGATGTCCATCGTGGTGTCGTACGCCTGCTTCACCGCCGGGTTGCTGCCCACGACCAGGTTGTTGCCGGTGTCGTAGTAGCTGTAGCCGCTGCTGTTGCCGGCGGTCTGGAGCAGGATCGTGTTGAAGGTGTTCGTCGCCGCGTCCAGGAACGAGGCGCCGGTCTTCTTCGCGGTGAACTGCTCACCGACCTTGATGTAGTCCTGCCAGGTGGGCCAGAGCTTGGACACGGCCTCCCGGTCGGTGGGCAGACCGGCCTTGGCGAACAGGTCGGTCCGGTAGCACATCGCCATGCCGCCCACGTCCGTGCCGAGGCCGATGAGCTGCTTGCCGTCGGCGGTGAGCCCCTGGTTCCACTTCCAGTCGAGGAAGTTGCCCTTCAGGTCGGCCGCGCCGTGGTCGAGCAGGTTGACGAAGTTCTGGGGGTTGGCCTTGTACTCGACGAGCAGGCCCTCCTCGATGGCGACCACGTCACCGGCGCCCTTGCCCGCGGCGAGCCACTGGGTGAGCTTCGGGGAGTACTCGTCGAGGTTGCCGCCGGTGCCGCGCTCGACGATCTTCACGCCGGGGTGGCTGGCCATGTACTCCTGGTAGAGATCGGCGTAACCGAACTGGCCGAAGACGTCGACGGTGAGCGTTATCGGCCCGTCGGCGGCGGCATCGTCGCCGCCGCCGCAGGCGGTGGTGCCGAGCAGCGCGGTGGCGGCGACCACTGCAACCGCCGCCAGGCGGCGGCGCGTGAAGGTGAGCATGCTGTCCTGACCTCTCGGGTCGTCGAAACGGGTGGTGGAAGGCGGTTCCGGAACTAAGAGAGCGCTCTCACGACAGCGTGGGGGAGGGGCGTGGACCTTGTCAAGAGAGCGCTCTCAGAGGTGTCCGAAAAGAAGGAGAGGGGCGATGGCCGCCCCTCTCCGCGTGATGCCGTTCGTCAGCCGGCCCGCAGGCCGCCCAGCAGGGAACGGTCGCCCGCCACGTCCAGCGCGTCGAAGCTGATCCGGCCCATCAGCGCCAGCAGCAGATCGCTCGCCGTGCCGGCCACCTGCGCCCGCGCACGGTGGTCGTCGTGGTCGAGGATCGTCGCGGTGTCCAGCAGCGCGACGCCCTCGCCCCGCAACCGCAGGTACCACTCCTGCGCCGCGTCGGTCGCGTTCAGCTGCACCACGCCGCGCCACTGCCCCGGATGCACCCGCCGTCCCGCCGGCAGCCAGGTGTCCAGCACCTCGCTCACCCCGTCGGCCGCGAGCTTCGCCTCGATCGGATCACCCGCACCGATCGCGAGCTGGGCGTCCCAGCGGTGCACGGCGGTCTCGTGCGCGAGCCGGCGCGGCCAGAAGGCCGCCTTCTTCGGCTGGGGCGCGAAGTTCCAGGCCGGCGCCTCCGGGTCCGTCGCCTCCAGCAGCGCGCTGATCCGCTCGTACTCCTGCGCGTACCACTGCGCCGCGGTCAGGCCCGCGGGCGGCTCCGGGTCGTGCCGCTCGGGGCGGGTCGGCACGCCGGCGGTCAGCACGGTGCCCGCCCAGGCGTACGTGCGGGTCAGGTGATGAGCGAGATCGGTCACCGTCCAGCCGGGACAGGACAGCACGGGTGTCTCGGGCGGCGCCTCCGCCACCGCCGTGGCGAAGGCGGGGCCCTCCGTGCGCAGCGCGCCGATCCAGAAGTCCTTCGTGTGGTGCAGTCTGCTCATCGCCATCCTCCCGGGGGTGACCGGGCCACCAGTGGGTGCTCCGGCTACCCCTCAGCCTAGGGTGAAAGGCGTGTCAGACGTCTACGCCGAACCGGCGACTGCCGGTGACCCGACCGATCCGGCCACCCTGGCGCGCTACACCACGCTCCGGCTCGGTGGCCCCGCCGGGCGGCTGGAGATCGCCGGGGACGCCGCCCAGATCGTACTAAAAGTGCAGGAAGCGGAAGCCCGGGAGCAGGCCGTACTGGTGCTGGCGGGCGGCAGCAACGTCGTGATCGGCGATCAGGGCTTCCCCGGCACCGTCGTGCTCGTCCGCTCCCGGGGGTTCCAGGTCGTCGCCGAGGACGGCGACACCGTCACGGTACGTGTCGAAGCCGGTGAGCCGTGGGACGACCTCGTCGCCGCCACCGTCGAGCGCGGCTGGTCCGGGCTGGAGTGCCTCTCCGGCATCCCCGGGTCGGCCGGCGCGACCCCGATCCAGAACGTCGGCGCCTACGGCCAGGAGGTCGCCGAGACGATCGTCGCCGTCGAGGCGTACGACCGGACCCGCCGCGAGGTGGTGCGGATCGCCGCGGCCGACTGCGGGTTCGTCTACCGGGGCAGCATCTTCAAGTACAGCGACCGCTGGGTGGTGCTCACCGTCGACTTCCGGCTCACCCGGTCCCAACTGTCCGGCCCGGTCCGCTACGCCGAACTGGCCCGGGCGCTCGGCGTCGAGGTCGGTGACCGGGTGCCGCTCGCCGATGCCCGCGCCACGGTGCGCAAGCTGCGCGCAGGCAAGGGCATGGTGCTGGACGCGGCCGACCCGGACACCTGGTCGGTGGGCTCGTTCTTCACCAACCCGGTGCTGCCGGGCGAGGTGTTCGAGCAGGTGCGGGAACGCGCCGCCGACCTGGGGCAGCCGCCGCACTGGCCGGGCGCCGACGGCACGGTGAAGGTCAGCGCGGCGTGGCTGATCGACAAGGCCGGGTTCGGCAAGGGGTACGCGGGCCCCGAGGGCGTCGCCATCTCCAGCAAGCACACGCTGGCGCTGACGAACCGTTCCGGCACCGCGAGTACGGCCGCGCTGGTGGCGCTGGCCCGCGAGATCCGCGACGGCGTGCAGTCCCGCTTCGGCGTAACCCTGCACCCCGAGCCAGTCCTCATCAACTGCACCATCTGACCCAGGGCCCCTGCCGGCTGCCCTCACTCACCCGCCCGCCCGCCGTGCTCCTGCACCGCCCGCCGTCCTCCTGCGCCGGCGATCTTGCAGTTGCGGCCGCCGGAATGTCTGGTCCGCGCGCTATGTGAGGGCTGCAACTGCAAGATCGGCGGGCGGCGGGCGGCGGGCGGGTCAGCGGGGGGCTACGGCGGGCCAGGGGAGCGTGAGGTAGCCGTGGCGCCACGTGCGCGGGGTGTCCAGGATCGGCCAGCCTGTCTCCTTCACCGCCTCGACCGTCTGCAGCCAGCGCTGCCGGGGGCCGAACGGGGCGTAACCGGCGGCCGAACGCCACGCGTGCTCCAGCGCGTCGATCAGGCCGTGGATGCGTTCGCCCGGCACGTTGCGGTGGATCAGCGCCTTCGGTAGCCGCTCGGCGAGCGTCGCCGGGGTCTCCAGCGTGGTCAGCTTCGCCGACAGGGTGAGCGTGCGCGGGCCGGCGGCGTCCAGCAGCACCCACGAGCCGAGCCGGCCCAGCTCGTCGCAGGTGCCCTCGACCAGCAGCCCGCCCGGCGCGAGCCGCCCGGTGACGGTACGCCAGGCGTCGGCCACCTCGCTCTCGTCGTACTGGCGTAGCACGTTGAACGCCCGCACCAGCGCGGGACGCAGTCCGGCCAGCTCGAAGCCGCCCCGGGCGAACGTCAGCCCGGGCGGGTCGGCGGCGGGACGGGCGGCGGCGACGCGTACCGGATCGATCTCCAGGCCGACCACCCGCACGTCCGGGCGGACCCCGGCCGCGAGACGGGCCCGCAGTTCGACCGGGGTTACCGGGGTGGCGCCGTAGCCCAGGTCCACCACGAGCGGGTCGGCGGCGGCGCGCAGCGCGTCGCCGCATGTCTCGACGATCCAGTTGTCCACCCGCCGGAGCCGGTTGGGGTTCGTCGTCCCCCGGGTGGCCGCGCCGAGCGGACGCTCCATCAATGCCTCCGGGTCAGCGACTGCGGGGCTCGCAAGACCGGCTCACTCCTCGCGCTTCACGACGTCCGGTGGACCTTGTGCTGCGCGGCCTGAGCCAGCGGGCGGACCACGAGCTGATCGATGTTGACGTGGTGCGGGCGGGTCGCGCACCAGGCGACGCAGTCGGCCACGTCGTCGGCCACGAGTGGTTCGGCGACTCCGGCGTAGACCGCCTCGGCCCGGTCGGCGTCGCCGCCGAAGCGGACCAGGCCGAACTCCTCGGTCTTCACCATGCCGGGGTCGATCTCGATCACCCGGACCGGACGGCCGCACAGCTCCAGCCGCAGCGTGCCGGCGACCGCGGTCTGCGCGTGCTTGGCGGCCGTGTAGCCGCCGCCGCCCTCGTAGACCACGCGCCCGGCGGTGGAGCTGACGATCACGATCGTGCCGGCGCCGGAGCGCTCCAGCGCGGGGAGCAACGCCTTGGTGACGCGCAGCGTGCCGAGCACGTTGACGTCGTACATCCATTGCCAGTCGCCCACGTCGGCCGTTTCGACCGGGTCCAGGCCGCGGGCGCCGCCGGCGTTGTTCACCAGCAGCGTGACCGGCCCGGTGACGGCCTCGGCGGCGGCGGCCAGGCCGGCGACCGACTCGTCCGAGGTCACGTCGCAGGCCACAGCTGTCGCCGCGCCGCCGGCCGCCTCGATCTCCGCGACGAGCGCGGCCAGCCGGTCGGTACGCCGGGCGGCGGCCAGCACGTGGAATCCCTCGGCGGCGAGCCGGCGGGCGGTGGCCGCGCCGATCCCGCTGGACGCCCCGGTGACGATGGCGACTGAAGTCATCCGGTCATTGTCTCCCGTCGCCGGGCCAGGCGGCGGGATGAGGTCCGTCACGCCCGGGACCCGGCGGAAAGCATTTCGGTACCCCGATGGGGAAGATGAGATCCGGCACACGGGTTGACCGAGAAGCGCCGGTCGTGCGGGACGGCATCAACCGTGACAGAGGGAGCGGACGTGGCGGATTTGCACACCGGTGTCGGTCGTCAGCGAGGTGCCCTTCCGTGGCCGCGGCCCCGCCGTATCGCCACCCTGTCGGTGCACACGTCGCCGCTGCACCAGCCCGGTACGGGCGACGCGGGCGGCATGAACGTCTACATCCTGGAGGTGGCCCGGCGGCTGGCCGAGGCCGACGTCGAGGTGGAGATCTTCACCCGGGCCACCGCCGGTGACCTGCCCCCGGTGGTCGAGGTGGCACCCGGTGTGTCCGTCCGGCACGTCACCGCCGGGCCGTTGGAAGGGCTGACCAAGGAGGAACTGCCCGGTCAGCTCTGCGCCTTCACCGCGGGGGTGCTGCGGGCCGAGGCGGCCCGCCCGCCGGGCCACTACGACCTGCTCCACTCGCACTACTGGCTCTCCGGCCAGGTCGGCTGGCTGGCCAAGGAGCGCTGGGGCGTACCGCTGGTGCACACCGCGCACACCCTGGCCAAGGTCAAGAACGCCCGCCTCGCCGCCGGGGACCGTCCCGAGCCGAAGGCACGGGTGATCGGCGAGGAGCAGGTGGTCGCCGAGGCGGACCGGCTGGTCGCGAACACCCGGGTCGAGGCCCGCGACCTGCTCGACCGGTACGCGGCCGCCCCGGACCGGGTGGCGGTCGTGGAACCCGGTGTCGACCTGGAGCGGTTCCGTCCCGCCGCGGGCGACCGGGACGCCGCGACCCGGGCCGCACGACGCCGGCTCGGCCTGCCGACCGACGGGTACGTGGTCGCGTTCGTCGGCCGGATCCAGCCGCTCAAGGCACCGGACGTGCTGGTCCGCGCCGCCGCTGCGCTGCGCGAACGGGATCCGGCGCTGGCCGGCGATCTGACCGTGGTGATCTGCGGCGGGCCGAGTGGCACCGGCCTGGACCGGCCCACCGCGCTGATCGAACTCGCGCACTCGCTCGGCATCGCCGACCGGGTGCGTTTCCTCCCGCCGCAGACCGGCGCGGACCTGCCCGCGCTCTACCGCGCCGCCGATCTGGTCGCGGTGCCGTCGCACAACGAGTCGTTCGGGCTGGTCGCGCTGGAGGCCCAGGCGTGCGGCACTCCGGTGCTGGCCGCCGCAGTGGGCGGCCTGGTCACCGCGGTACGCGACGGCGTCAGCGGCATGCTCATCGACGGGCACGACCCGGTGGACTGGGCCCGCGCGATGGCCCGGCTGCTGCCCGACCGGGCACGCCGTGCCGCGCTGGGCCGGGGCGCCGAGCGGCACGCCCGGGACTTCTCCTGGCACCGCACCGCCTCCGGCCTGCTCGCGGTCTACGGGGAGGCGATCACCGAGCACCGGGCCCGGCTGGCGCGGCGGCTCGGCGACCCGGCCCTGCTGTGCTCCTGGTGATCCGCCACCGGGCGGCCCCGGTACGCCGGTCGTAGAGTGGGTGCGATGAGCCGCAGGAGTGAGGTCGCCGCGCTGATCGAGTCCGTCTGCGCGGAGCGTGAGCTGGAGTGGGAGTCGACCGGCGAGGCGTCGTACGCGGTGACGCTGCCCGGCACGCACAAGCTCAAGACGATCTGCAACCTGATCGTGGGTGAGCACGCGCTGCGGGTCGAGGCGTTCGTGATGCGCCAGCCCGACGAGCGCCGCGAGGAGCTGTGGGCCTGGCTGCTCCAGCGCAACGCCCGCATGTACGGCGTCTCGTTCTCCATCGACTCGGTCGGCGACGTCTACCTGACCGGGCGGGTCAACCTGGCCGGGATCGACGCCGACGAGCTGGACCGGCTGCTTGGTTCCGTGCTGACGTACGCCGACGAGTCGTTCGACAGCATGCTGGAGATCGGCTTCGGCACCGCCATCCGCCGGGAGTGGGAGTGGCGGGTCAAGCGCGGCGAGTCGACAGCCAACCTGGCCGCGTTCGCGCACCTTTTCGAGCCGTCCGCCACTGCCGGATCGTCCGCCGGAGGTTCGGAGCCCTCCTGACGGGTATGCCGCCCCGCGCGGTGCGGAGCACTGGGACCCACCGCGGGCCGAGGACGGACTGTCGAGGAGCGTGTCCCATGGCTCAGCGCAACAGCTCAGGTCGCGGCACGACTGCGACTCGGACCAAGCGGCAAACCGGCAATCAGACGCCGAACACCCCCGGGGTGTCGGAGTCGGCGATCTCCCGGATGAAGGTCGACGACATCCGCAGCCAGCTCCGGCGGCGCGGGGTCACGGGGATCTCCGCGCTGCGGAAGCCGGAACTGGTGAAGACCCTGGCGCGAAGCATGCGCGGGGAGGGCGGCGCCGCCCGGCGGAGCACCGGCCCGGCCGGTCGTCCGTCGGCGACCCGCAAGAGCACCGCCGCCAAGAAGACCACGGCGGCGAAGCGGACCACGTCGGCCCGCCGGAGCGCCGCGTCGCCGGCCAAGGCCGCGCCGGCCGCACGCGCCACCGGCGCCAGGGCCAAGGCGACGGGTACGCGCAAGGCGGCGCCCGCCCGAGCGAAGGCGACTTCCGCGCGGGCGACGACAGCGCGTGCCAAGGCGGCTCCGTCCCGAGCGAAGGCGACTTCGTCGCGGGCGACCGCGACGAGGTCGAAGGCGGCCCCGTCTCGAGCCAAGGCGACTTCGGCTCGGGCGAAGGCGGCACCCGGGCGGGCCACCGCTGCGTCGTCCCGTGCGAAGGCCGCGCCCGCTCGGGCGAAGGCGGCTCCGTCGCGGGCGAAGGCAGCCCCGTCGCGGGCGAAGGCGGCCCCGTCGCGTGCCAAGGCCGCCCCGTCGCGGGCGAAGGCCGCTCCTTCGCGTGCCAAGGCGGCCCCGTCGCGGGCGAAGGCGGCACCGGCTCGGGCCAAGGCGGCACCGGCTCGGAAGGCGCCGACTGCGCAGACCGCGCCGACCCGTGGGCCGGCGTCCAGCCGGTCGATCGGATCGTCGCAGCTCATCACGTCACTCGCGGACCGGCCGGAGCGTCCGGGCCGGAGCCTGGTCACCCGTGACCACGAGGTGATCCAGCGCTGGGCGCGGGCGCGGGGCGCGAAGCCCGCCACCATCGCCGGCACCGAGCGCGAGGGCCGGCCCGGGGTGCTGACGTTCAACATCCCCGGGTACCGGGAGAGCAGCCGGATCCGCGAGATCACCTGGGACGACTGGTTCCGCACGTTCGACCTGCGGCGGCTGAACCTGATCTACCAGGAGCAGATGCGGGACGGCCGGCAGAGCAACTTCTTCCGGACCGAGAACCCGAATCGCGAGGACGGCTGAGGTTTGCGGGAATGGCCGACGGGAACCCCGTGTTTGCCATTCCAGGGACGACGGCACGGACAGCCGGGTTTCCGACACGGGTGCTGTGACGGGCAAGACAGCGTTCTGGGTTGAATCCGGAATCCGGGCGAACTAACTTTATTGCACCGCGTCACGCTTGTTTTCGTTCGGGGGAGCGGTGGATCGATCAGATCCGCGCAGGCGAGACGCGAAGATCGGGTGGAGCACACCGTTGGGGGACGGTGCCGCCCGTGGAACCGGCGGCGCGAGCGGGCGACGCTTACGGGGGTGAGTGTCGCCCGCCGCCGCCGGGCGTACGGTATGAGCGCCCATCTCGACGGGGGTCGGGGTGGGCGCTCTGCCGTTGTCTCCCCTCAGCGGGCGGACTTGACCGGTTCCGCGGCCGCAGCCCGCAGCGCGGCCACCCGCCGCTCCCGGCGCGGCCCGGCGAGCAGATGCCCGGCCGCGGCCACCAGGCCGAGTGCGCCCACCACCAGCCAGTGCCGCTCGCCCAGGCGTTCCAGGCTGAGCCCGCCGAGCGCCGGCGCCACGAACGACGCGGCCGGGAACGTCAGGTAGAACACCGACTGGTATCGGGCGCGCAGTTCGGGCGGCGCGAGGTCCGCGTTGATCTGTGCGTTCGGCGGCGCGGCGAGCATCTGCCCGATCGTCCAGACCACCGCGGCACCGAGGTAGAGCGGCAACCCGTCGGCGACTGTGAGCGCGCCGAACCCGAGCGCCATCAGGCCGGTGGAGACGGCCAGCACGGTCGACTTGCGGTACGGCTCGATGAGCCGGGGCACGAACAGCTGCCCGACTACGATCAGCGCGCCGCCGAGCGCCACCACCAGCCCGTACGCCGACGGGCGCAGACCGTCCGCGCGCATCGCCAGCGGCATGATCGTGGAGGTCTGCATGGTCAGCACGGCCAGCAGAAACGTCAGCGCGACGAACACCAGGAACGTGCGGTCGGTGAGCGCGGTGTGCAGCCCGGGACGGCGTCCTGCCACCGCCCGCGGCGTGAGCGCGGGCCGCCGGGTGAGCGTCTCCGGCACCTTCAGCGCGATCACCACCGCCGCCGTCAGCGTGGCAGCGGCGTCGACCAGGAACAGCGCCACGAAGCTGGCCTCGGCGAGCAGACCGGCCAGCAGCGAGGCCACCGCCATGCCCAGGTTGAACGCCCAGAACTGGAGGTTGAACGCGCGGGAGCGGCGGGCCTCCGGCACCACGTCCACGATGGCGGCCACGAACGCCGGGCTGGGCATCGAGTGCGCCACCCCGACCAGCGTGGCGAGTACGGCGATCACCGCCAGGTGCGTGCTGAACGCCAGTGCCGCCATCAGCCCGGCGGCGGCGAGGTGGGCGGCGAGCAGGGTGGCCCGCCGTCCCCACCGGTCGGCCAGCACGCCGCCGAGCAGCGTCCCGGCCGCGCCACCGATCCCGTACGCGCCGACCACCAACCCGGCCAGCGAGGGCGGGGCGCCCCGCGCGGCGGTCAGGTAGAGCGACAGGAACAGCAGCGCGAACGCGCCGGCCCGGTTGATCAGCAGGCCGGACCAGAGGTACCAGAACGTGGCCGGCAGTCCGCCGGCCGTGTCGTCCCACCAGCGCCGCAGGCCGCGCACCCGTCCTCCAGGAAGGTTTCCTTACCGATTCCGTCCCGTACCGTATCCACCCGCCTCGGTGCGGTCGCGCCGGGGCGTACTCAGGAACCGGCGCGGACCGGGTCGGCGGGTGCGGTCGCCGCGGCCTCGGCCGCCTCGGGCGCCGGGGCGGCGGTGGCGGTGACCGGCGTGACGGGCGTGCCCACGGCGCGCAGCGCGACCGCGCGGCGCTCCCGGGCCGGCCCGGAGATCAGGTGGGCGATCGCCGCCACGACGCCGATGCCCGCACAGCCGAGCCAGAGCGCGCTGTTGCCGGCGTGCTCGCGCGTCAGGCCGCCGAGGATCGGCGCGGCGGCGCCGGCGAGCTGCCAGGACAGCGAGAAGACGCCCTGGTAGCGGCCACGCAGCGCGGCCGGGGACAGCTCCGCGATCAGGGTGGCGTTCGACGGCGAGTTGAGCATCTCGCCGACGGTCCAGATCAGCACGGTCAGGCCGTAGAGCCAGACCGTGTCGGCGAGCGCGGTGAGCCCGAATCCGGCGCCCATCACCAGCGACGCGAGCGCCAGCACGTGCGAGCGGCTGCGGCCCTTGATGAGCCGGGGTACGAAGAGCTGGCCGAACACGATGAGCACGCCGTTGAGTGCGATCACCGAGCCGTAGGTGGCCGGGCTGAGCCCGGAGTCGCCCATGGCGATCGGCAGCATCGAGATGTGCTGGAGGAACACCAGCGCGGCGAGCAGGTTGAGCGCGACGAAGCCGAGGAACACCCGGTCGGCGAGGATGGTGCGCAGCGCGCCGGGCGGCGCCGGCATGCCCTTGGCGGGGAGCACTGTGACCGGGCCGCGGGTCTCGCCGACCTTGGCAAAGATGATCAGCGCGGTCACCAGCGTGGTGGTCGCGTTCACCAGGAACAGCAGCAGGTAGCTGCCCTGGGCGGCGAAGCCGGCGAGCACGGCCGCGCAGGCGAAGCCGAGGTTGATGGCCCAGTAGTTGAGCGAGAAGGCGCGCAGCCGGTCCTTGTCCGGCACCACGTCGACCATCATCGCGCCGAAGGCGGGCCGGGCCGCCTCGGTGAACGCGCCGAGCAGCAGCGCGCCCACTGCGACCGCCCACAGCGGACGGGCGAGGCCCAGCGCGATCATCATGCCCGCGGCGCCGACGTGCGCGGTGAGCAGCGTGGGCCGCCGCCCCCAGCGGTCGGTCAGGGTGCCGCCGATGGTGGTGCCGACCGCGCCGCCGGCGCCCCAGAGGCCGATCACCAGACCGGCCTGGGAGGCCGAGAAGCCGCGTTCCTGGGTCAGGTAGATGGCCAGGAAGATCAGGACGAACGAGCCGAGCCGGTTGATCAGCGTGCCGGCCCAGAGGTACCAGAACGTCCGTGGCAGGCCACCGGCCGTGTCCTGGAACCAGCCTCGCACCGTCCGCATCCCGACGCCCCCGTTTTTGGTAATGACCGGCCCGTTCAGAACGCCTTACAACCTAGTGCCGGGCCGGAGCCGTGGTCATCAGGTTTTCCACGTGGTGGTCGTCACCACAGGTCGCCGCGTGTCCGCCCGGCCGGTACGGCAGGATGATCGGCATGACTGCGAGCGAGGGGCCCACCGTCGGGACGCTGGTCCTGCTGCGGCACGGCGAGAGCGACTGGAACGCCAAGAACCTCTTCACCGGCTGGGTCGACGTCGACCTGACCGCCAAGGGGGAGACCGAGGCGCGGCGCGGCGGCGAGCTGCTGCGCGAGCACGACCTGCTGCCGGACGTGGTGCACACGAGCCTGATGCGCCGGGCGATCCGCACCGCCGAGCTGGCGCTGAACGCCGCCGACCGGCACTGGATCGCGGTGCGCCGGTCGTGGCGGCTCAACGAGCGTCACTACGGCGCCCTGCAGGGCAAGGACAAGAAGCAGACCCTCGACGAGTACGGCGAGGAGCAGTTCATGCTCTGGCGCCGGTCGTACGACACGCCGCCGCCGCCGATCGACGACGCGGACGAGTGGTCCCAGGTCGGCGACCCCCGGTACGCGCTGCTGCCGACCGAGCTGATGCCGCGCACCGAGTGCCTGAAGGACGTCGTCGAACGGATGCTGCCCTACTGGTACGACTCGATCGTGCCGGACATCCTGGCCGGCCGTACCGTGCTGGTCGCCGCGCACGGCAACTCGCTGCGAGCCCTGGTCAAGCACCTCGACCAGATCTCCGACGAGGCGATCGCCAAGCTGAACATCCCGACCGGCATCCCGCTGCGCTACGACCTGGACGCCGACCTGCGCCCGCAGGTGCTCGGCGGGACGTACCTGGACCCGGCGGCGGCCAAGGCCGCCGCTGCCGCGGTCGCCAACCAGGGCCGCTGAGACGGCGTGGGCGGGGCCTCCCCCGAGGCGGCCCCGCCCACGGTTCTCAGCCGGACGTCGAACCGGTGATCAGGTAGACCACGTGCTCGCCCGCGTTCACCGCGTGGTCGGCGAAGCGCTCGTAGAAGCGGCCCAGCAGCGTGGCGTCGATCGCCGTCTCCACCCCGTACGGCCAGTCGTCGCCGAGCAGCACGCCGAACAGGCTCCTGTGCAGGTCGTCCATCGCGTCGTCGTCGCCGTCCAGTTCGGCAGCCACGTCGGCGTCCGGCTTGGCCAGCACGGACCCGATCTTCTCGGCCATCCGGTCGGCGATCCCGGCCATGTCGGTGAAGACCGGCCGCAGCTCCGCCGGGACGGCCGGCGAGGGGTGCCGCCGCAGCGCCGTCTTGGCCACGTGGTCGGCCAGGTCGCCCATCCGCTCCAGGTCGGCGGCCACGTGCAGGGCGGTGATCATGGCGCGCAGGTCGGAGGCGACCGGCGCCTGCCGAGCCAGCAGGTCGCAGACCCGCTCCTCCACGTGCCGGTACAGCTCGTCGATCTCGGCGTCCCGCGCGATCACCGTCTCGGCGGCCGTCCGGTCGGCGGTCAGCAGACCCTTCGTGGCCTGCCGCATGGCCGCGCGTACCGCCTCGGCCATGTCCACCAGCAACTGGCTGACAATCTGCAGGTCGGCCCGGAACTCGTCGCGCATCGTCACTTCCTGAGGTCGGTGGCCGCGACCCCGAGGGGTACGGCAGGAGCAGGTGCGCGCCCCACGCTAGGCCGAACGGCCTGCACCAGGGTGAACGCGGATGAACGACGCGGGGCCCGCAGGTGAACTTTGCCGAAAGCGAGAGTGGTTCGTCCCTTTGTGCCCGATCCCCGGGTTAACAATGACCCTACGATCGCCGGGTGGAATGGGCGGTGGCCGCCGTGGTGGCCGGAGCGCTGGTGACCGGGCTGGTCGCCGGGGCGCTGCTGTCCGGACCCGTTGACGAATGGCGGCGCCGCCGGGCGTCGCGGGGCGGCGGGAGCCTCCGTCGTGACGCAGGGAGGACGACGATTCCGGACGACCAGCAGGGGGGCCTATCCGGGCTCGGCCGCAAGACGATCGACTCGCTGCGGGCAGGTGTGGTGGTGCTCGGCCCGGACGACGTGCCGGTGCTGGTGAACCCGGCCGCCCGGGCGATGGGTCTGCTCCGTACCGGGGCGACGCCGGGGTCGATCGCGGCGCACCCGTTGATCCGTACCCTCGCCGGGCAGGTCCGCCGCACGGGCGTGCGGCGCGAGATCGAGCTGGACCTGCCGCGGGGCCGCGACGGCGGCGGGGACAACCCGCTCGGCGTACACCTGCGGGCGATGGGACTGGGCTCCGGCTACATCTCGATCGAGGCGGTGGACGTCACCGAGTCGCACCGTCTCGCGCGGGTACGCCGGGACTTCGTGGCGAACGTCAGCCACGAGCTGAAGACGCCGATCGGCGCGCTGCAACTGCTCGCCGAGGCGCTCGTCGACGCCACCGAGCCGGCTGCCGGCGGCGCGCCCGACCTGTCCGAGGACCTGGTGGCCGCGCGGCGGTTCGCCGAGCGGATCCAGCACGAGTCGACCCGGCTCGGCCGCCTGGTGCAGGAGCTGCTGGAACTGACCCGTCTTCAGGGCGCCGAACCGCAGCCCGCCCCCGAGCCGGTCTCGGTGGACTGGGTGCTCGCCGAGGTCGTCGACCGGACCCGCACCGCCGCCACCGCCCGCCGGGTGGAGATCGCCGTCGGCGGGCAGCGGGGCCTGACCGTGTACGGCAGCGACAGCCAACTCGCCACAGCGGTCGCGAACCTGGTGGAGAACGCGATCACCTACTCCGGCGAGGACACCACGGTCCGGGTGACAGTCACAGGCACCGAGGAACACGTCGAGATCGCCGTGGCCGACCAGGGCATCGGCATCGCCCCGAACGAGGTCGACCGGATCTTCGAGCGGTTCTACCGGGCCGACCAGGCCCGCTCCCGGGCGACCGGCGGCACCGGCCTGGGCCTGGCCATCGTCAAGCACATCGCCAGCAACCATGGCGGCCGGGTGGAAGTGTCGAGCACCCTTGGTGGAGGGTCGACGTTCACCCTCCGGTTGCCCGCACGCCCCCCGGACGACCTGGAGACGACACTCGCCTCCGCTGGGATCGAGGCCGGCCCGGCCGAGCTCCGGCAGGTCTGACCACAGGAAAGGAAACACCCGTTGAGCCGCGTACTGGTGGTCGAGGACGAGGAGTCGTTCTCCGACGCCCTGTCCTACATGCTCCGCAAGGAGGGGTTCGAGGTCTCCGTCGCCGCGACGGGCCCCGCCGCCCTCACCGAGTTCGACCGGACCGGCGCCGACATCGTGCTGCTCGACCTGATGCTGCCGGAGATGTCCGGCACCGAGGTCTGCCGGCAGCTCCGCCAGCGCTCGCGCGTGCCGATCATCATGGTCACGGCGCGGGACAGCGAGATCGACAAGGTGGTCGGCCTGGAGATCGGCGCCGACGACTACGTGACCAAGCCGTACTCGCCGCGCGAACTGGTCGCCCGGATCCGGGCGGTGCTGCGGCGGCAGAGCGCCGAGTCGAACGAGACGGGCGTGCCGACGCTCGCCGCCGGCCCGGTCCGGATGGACATCGAACGGCACGTGGTGACAGTCGGCGGCGCCGGGGTGCAACTCCCGCTCAAGGAGTTCGAACTGCTGGAGCTGCTGCTGCGCAACGCCGGGCGGGTGCTCACCCGCGGCCAGTTGATCGACCGGGTCTGGGGTGCCGACTATGTGGGCGACACCAAGACGCTCGACGTGCACGTGAAGCGGCTGCGCTCCAAGATCGAGCCGGAGCCGTCCGCGCCGCGCTACATCGTCACGGTCCGGGGCCTGGGCTACAAGTTCGAGCCGTAACCGGCCCGGGGTCCGTCCGGCGAGGGTGACCGTGGCAGATCTTGGAAGATTTCGGCCCTTATGAGGGCCCTTTCCTTCCATGATCCGTTCGCTCCGACGCTCCGACGCTCCGACGCTCCGACGCTCCGACGCTCCGACGCTCCGACGCTCCGACGCTCCGGCGCTCCGGCGCTCCGCGGCCTGCGCGTCGCCTCACGCGCTCACCGTTCAGCCCTGCCCGTCGCTGCTCCGCTGGAGCGTGGACCTCGCCGATCTTGCAGTCGTGGCGCCCACCTTGCCCTTTTCGCGAAGTTTGCGAGGTGCCACAACTCCAAGATCGCCGATCGGGTTGCGGGGATCTTTGTCGCAGCTCTTATGGGCGGCGAGTCATGACCGTCCTGGTCTCCTTCCGGGCTCGGCGATCTTGCACTTTGGCACCCCGCAAACCTCGCCAACCGGGCATTCGGTGGGCTCCAAGTGCAAGATCGCGCAGGGCGGCCCAGCCCGGCCGCGTCGATCATGAGGTTGGCGGCGGCCGGTGCCCGTTTTGTCGCCGCCAACCTCATGATCGACGGCGCGGGGTGGTGTGGTGTCCGTTTCGGGGGTGGTGGGCGGCACTCTGACGGCGGAATCGTCGGCGGGTGGGTGGCGTTGTAACCGGGTGAACGACCGAGCATCAGCCGAGCCGCGCAAGAGGCGCGCTGCCTGCGGGAACAGCCGCGGGCTGTCGGTCGTTGAACACGGTTCCGGCGACGTGAGCCGCAGGGAATCATCCCGGCGGGCTGGTCGTTGAACACGGTTCCGACGACGTGAACCCCCGCGCTGCTCCCCTGGCGGCGTGAGCCCGGGAATGATGCCGGGTGGCGGGTCGTTGGACATGCTTCCGGCGTCGCGACGAGGCACCCCCTGCCCCGCGAGCAGCCGAGATCCCCCCTCGAAGACTTTTTGAGCGCCTGACGGTGCTCGCACCCGCGCCGGCCCCCGTCGGTGTGGGCGTCGATCCCCCGAATGGAGCCCCCTCATGAACACGATCCTGCGGAAGAGCATCCTGGGTATCGCTGGTCTGGCCTTCACCGGTGGCGTGTTCGCCGGCCCGGTCGCCGCTCACGCGGCCGACACCACGGCCAGCGCCAAGCCGGTCAGCGTTAGCGTGCAGGGTGACAAGCTGATCCCGCACGGTGTGCAGGGCACCCAGTCCCACATCGACCTGAACGACGAGCAGACCGCCAACGTGAAGGCGATCATCGCGGCGACGAAGAAGG
>NZ_FMCQ01000007.1:246859-374495 GCF_900091605.1 Micromonospora tulbaghiae | reverse complement strand
CTTCCGACCCAGCAACTCCACCTGGTACCTCACCAACGGCACCACCACCGCCACCAACACCACCGACCACGAATACATCTTCGGCCACGGCCCCTCCGGCGACATCGCCATCCCCGGCCGCTGGATCAAAAACAGCAACACCACCCCCGGCGTCCGCCGACCCAGCAACAACACCGTCTACCTCCGCAACACCAACAACGGCGGCCCCGTAGACACCCAATTCGTCTACGGCATCTGACCACCACACCCACCACGGCGGGACCCGGACACCACCGGGTCCCGCCGCCGTGGCAGGTCCGGCCGAGGACGTCAGCCGCGGCGCAACCCCGCGACGGCCTCCCGCATGTCGTCCTGACCGATCGGAGCCGGCGGCGCACCCCCAGCCGCCTCCCGGAGCGCCTTGGCGAGTTGCACCCGGCGCAGCGCCTCCCGTAGGTCCGCGCCGGTCAGCCCGGCGGTGTCGGCGGCGAGGGCGGCCGGGTCGAGGTCGTCGGCGAACATCTTGAAGCCCGGCCGTTCGTGCCGCTCGATCAGCTCGCGGACCATCTTGGTGATGATCTCGGCGCGTCCGGCCGCGTCCGGCGCCGGAATGGCGATCTTCAGGTCGAAGCGGCCGGAGCGGATCAGCGACGCGTCCACGCGCTGCGGGAAGTTGGTCGTGGCCACCACGATGACGTCGGGGTTCTCCTCGAACAGCGTGTTCATCTCCTGCTTGAAGATGCCCGCCACCGCGTTGACCGCCTGGCTGGCCGCGTCGCCGCCCGCGCCGGCGTAGCTGATGATCGAGTCGAACTCGTCGAACAGCATCACTGTGGGCCGCCGGTAGCGGCGTGCCTCCCGGAAGATGCGTTTGATGTTGCGTTCCGAGCCGCCGAGGTACTTGTCCAGGATCTCCGGAGTACGGATCTCCACGAAGTCCGCTCCGACCTCGTTCGCCAGCGCCCGGGCCAGCATGGTCTTGCCGGTGCCGGGCGGCCCGTACATCAGGATGCCCTGCGGCCGGCGCGCGCCCCAGCGGGCCATCGCCGCCGGGTGCCGGAACGACACCGCCACCTCGCGGAACCGCGCGACCACGTCGGACAGGCCGCCGACCTGGTCGAGGGTCACCGTCGCGCTGCGCGGCCCGGCCGCCGTCACCGGTCGCCGCCCCACGAGGTACGTCCGTCCACGCAGCACCGTCGGCTCGTCGCTGTCGCCGGACAACTCGCGTACGGCCTGGAGCAGCAGGCCGAGCATCGCCCGCAGGTGCGCCGGATCCACCTCGGCGCTGGGCACGTCGGCGCGGATGCGTACCGTGCCGTTGGCCTGGTCGACGCGGGGCCGCAGCCCGGCTTCCCGGGCCGTGCGCAGCACCTCCCGGCCGGCCTCGTCGCCCGGCGGCGCGGCGAGCGTCGCGACCGGTCGCGGCCAGATCCGCCGACCGGCCTCCGCGGCCATCCGGCCCACCGCGGCGGCCGGGCCGTCGCCGCCGCGCGCGGCCAGCCGCTCGGCGAGCAGCACGCCGACCGGCCCGGCCAGACCGAGGGCGAGCAGGCCCGCCGGTGTGTTCTCCACCCGCAGGTACGCCTCGAAGCGGTGCACCGGCTGCCCGTCTGCGGCGTCGGCGCGCACGGTGCAGCGCATCTCCCGCACCGGGGCCGGGAAGTCGCCGTCGACCAGCAACTCCACCGGCCCGTCGACGGCGGCGGCGAGCAGCCCGGCCGCGCCGGCGATGCGCACCTCGGCGCCGAGCAACGGCACCGTCTCCTCGTCCGGCCGAACCTCGGTCATCGGCAGCCCTCTCCTCGCGGCGGCGTCTGTCCTCGCGTGGGTCCGCCTCCGAGTCTGGCACCGGCCCGGCCGGGCGGCCACCGCTGCGCCGCCGCCGCTCATCTGGCCTCCGCTCACCCGGCCGCCTGGCCGCTGCTCACCCGGCCGCCGCTCAGCTCGCGTCGGCGAGCAGGCCGTCGACCAGGTCGCGGGGCAGTCCGTGGGTGTCGTGCAGCCAGTGGTAGTCGCGCTCGGACAACGGCCCGCGCGCCCGTACCCGGTCGACGAGCGGTCGTCCGCGTCGCAGCAGCCCCCGGAAACGGCGTTCCTCGTCCAGGAGGGTCGCCCGCAGCGAGCCGACGTCGACCGGCTGCCCGCCGGGCAGCGTGCCCGGTCCGGATGTCTGGCGGAAGCGGCGCAGCGTCTCCGCGTACAGCTCGGGCGGCAGCTCGTCCAGGCTGCGCGCCGGGTCGTCGCGCCACAGCACGGTGAGCGCTCGGCGCAACAGCCGCCGCAGCACGTACCCGCGGCCGGTGTTCCCGGGGCGTACCCCGTCACCGAGCACGACCACCGCGGACCGCAGGTGGTCGGAGACCACGCGCAGGTCCGTGCCGTGCAGGTCCCAGTTGCCCACCTCGTCCACCCACCGGCGCAGCCCGTCGCCGGTGAACACGGACCGGTCGCCGCGCAGCACCATCTCCAGCCGCTCCAGGCCCATGCCGGTGTCGATGCTGGACACCGGCAGCGGCGTGAGCCGGCCGTCGGGGTGCCGGTGGTAGCGCATCTGCACGTGGTTCCACACCTCCACCCACCGCGCGTCGGTGGTGGGTGTGCCGGTGGGCGGGCCGTCCCCGGTCCACACGAAGATCTCCGAGTCCGGTCCGCAGGGGCCGGTCGGGCCGTTGGACCACCAGTTGTCCTCGCCCAGCGCCTCCACCGGCACGCCGAGCCCGGTCCAGGTGTCCCGCGCGGTGTCGTCCGGCCCTTCACCGCTGCCGCCACCGAAGACCGTGGCGTGCAGCCTCCCCATCGGGATGCCGAACCCGCCGGTGAGCAGGTCGTAGCCCCAGCGCAGGCTGGTCGCGATGTCGTAGTCGCCGAGCGACCACGAGCCGAGCATCTGGAACACGGTCAGGTGGGTACTGTCGCCCACCTCGTCCAGGTCCGTCGTGCGCAGGCACCGCTGCACGTTCGCCAGTCGCCGCCCGCCCGGGTGCGGGCGCCCCAGCAGGTACGGCGTGAGCGGGTGCATGCCGGACGTGGTGAACAGCACCGGGTCGCCGGATGGCGGCACCAGTGAACTCTCCGGCGCGTCCTGATGGCCGTGCCGGTGGTAGTGGTCGAGGAACGTCCTGATGATCTCGTCGGTCGTCATGGCGGGTGCCTTCCGGGTACGGGTGACCGGACGGCCCGCCGCGCGCGTTGGCGTCGACACGACGACGCCGGCGGACCGTTTCCGGTCGCCGGCGTGGGTGTGGGGCAGGTCAGGCGGCGGCAACCGGCGAGCGGGAAGCTCGCGCGGCTGCGGCGGTAAAGGTGCGCCTGCTCTGCATACCTCGACGGTAGCCCGGTCCGCACACTCCCGCCCAGCCCTTTTCCCGCGCCCACGTGCGGGCGTCAGCGAGTGGGGGTGAACAGGCGGCGGTAGAGGGCGTCCAGGCGTTCGGCCTGCGCCTCCCACGTCCACCCCGGCAGCGGGGAGTCCTCGCCCTCGTAGGCGGCGCGGTAGCGGGCCGGGTCGGCGAGCACCGCCCGGACCGCGCGGGCCAGGTCGGCGGCGTCGCGGGCGCGGAACACCTCGCCCTGCCCGGTGGCGCGGACCGTCTCGGCCATGGTGCGGACGTCGCTGACCACGATCGGCAGCCGCGCGTGCGCGTACTCGAAGAACTTGGTGATCAGCGCGATCTCGTGGTTCGGCCAGTGGTGCAGCGGGATCAGCCCGATGTCGGCGGTGGCGAGGAACGCGACGAGCTGCCGGTGCGGCACGTACGGCAGCACGTGCACCCGGTCACCCACACCGAGCCGAGCGGCGCGGGCGACGACCTGGCGGACGTAGGGGGCGGCCGGGTCGGCGACGACAAGCGCCAGGTGCACGCCGGGCAGCAGCGGCAGCGCCTCGGCCACCGTGTCCACGCCGCGCTGGACGGCCATCGCCCCGCTGTACACCAGCAACGGCGTGCCGGCGGCGACGCCGCAGCGCTCCCGCAGATCGGGGGCGGACGCCTCGGGGGCGGCCGTGACCGGGGCGTTCAGGACCACGGTCGGGCGTTCGGGCAGGTCGTGGTCGCGTACCAGTAGGTCGGCGAGCGTGTCGGAGACGGTGACCACCGCGTCGGCGTGACCGACGTGCTCGCGGACGTAGCCGAGGTGCGCGGGCAGCCAGCGGACGTTGTCGCGGCGGGGCCGGGCACCGGGCAGCCACTCGTGCGCGTCCCAGACCAGCCTCACGTCGCGCCCGGCGGCGCGGGCACGGTCCACGGCGCGGGCGGCCACGCCGAGCATCCGGAAGTCGTGCGCATGGATCAGGTCGGGGCGCAGCTCGTCGACGACGGGGCCGGCGACCCGTTCGTAGTCCCAGAGACCCGGTTCCAGCCGCCGCCAGGCCCCGTCGCGCAGCCGGGCCCGCCAGTAGCGGACCTGGGCGTGCTCCACGGGCCGGCGCACCAGCCGGGCCGCGCGCAGCGGCAGCCCGCCCCGGGCCACCAGCCGCGCCCGCAGGCCGGACACGTCACGCGGGCCGGCGGTTCCCGGGCCGGGAACAGCACCGCGCGGGCCGTAGGCGATGGCCGGTGGCGTGGCGCGAGCAGCGGAGAGCGGCAGGACGCGTACCTCTGCGTCGCCGAGCCGCCAGCGGCGTTCGGCGTCGACGTGGGCGCAGCCGATCAGCGTGACGTCCCAGCCGGCGTCGGCGGCCGAGCGGGCCGCCTTCTGCACCCGCGAGTCACAGTCGACCGCGTTGTCGACGAGCATGACCACGCGCCGGCCGGGCCGCGTCGTGTCGTCGCGCCGCATCGGCGTTCCACCCCTTCACCCGTACGCCCGGACGGGCGCGAGTGTACGGGGCCGCGAGACCGTCACGACTGCCGCGAAACCGGCTCTGAGCTGCGGTGATGCCGACTGTGCAGACGATGGTCGGGTGCCGGCCGGTGGAAGTTCACCGGCCGTGCACCCGACGGGCGGTTCAGGCCGTGCCGGAGGAGGCCAGCGCGGCCGGGGCGACCGGCTGCCGGCTGTCGTTGCGGTTGGGCAGCGACAGCCGGATGACCTTCCACCAGGCGGAGGCGACCTGCTTGGGCAGCGGGCCGGTGGTGTAGTGCAGTCCGTACCTGTCGAACAGCGCCCGCACCTGCGGGGCGATCTCCTGGTAGCGGTTGCTGGGCAGGTCGGGGAAGAGGTGGTGCTCGATCTGGTACGACAGGTTGCCGGTCATGATGTGCAGCAGCCGGCTGCCGCTGATGTTGGCCGAGCCGAGCATCTGGCGCAGATACCACTCGCCGCGCGTCTCGCCCTCGATGGAGGTCTTCTCGAACGTCTCCACGCCGTTGGGGAAGTGCCCGCACATGATCACCGAGTGGCTCCACACGTTGCGCAGCAGGTTCGCGGTGAACGTGGCGGCGAGCGTGGACAGGAACGACGGGCCGGACAGCAGCGGGTGCACCACGTAGTCCTTGAGCACCTGGCGGCGGATCTTGCGCCCGACGGCCCTGGCCTTGGCCCGGAACTTCGGGTCCTTGAGGTTGCGCTGCTTGAGGTGGTCGCCCAGCTCCATGTCGTACGCGGCGATGCCGTACTCGAAGAACATGGCGTTGATCAGGTTCCAGAGCGGCTGCCCGAGGTGCATCGGGTGCCACGGCTGGTCCTCGTCGACGCGCATGATGCCGTACCCGAGGTCGTTGTCCTTGCCGACCACGTTGGTGTAGCGGTGGTGCAGCTCGTTGTGCGACTGCTTCCACTGGTCGGCCGGGGAGACGTGGTCCCACTCCCAGGTGGTGGAGTGGATCTTCGGGTCGCGCATCCAGTCCCACTGGCCGTGCAGGACGTTGTGCCCGATCTCCATGTTTTCCAGGATCTTGGCGACCGTGAGGCCGGCCGTGCCGACGACCCAGGCCGGCGGGAACAGCGAGAACAGCAGCACCGCCCGACTGCTCATCTCCAGTGTCCGCTGGGTCTTGACGACCTTGCGGATGTAGCGGGCGTCCCGCTCCCCCCGGTCGGCGAGGACCCGGTCCCGGATCGCGTCCAGTTCCTTGCCGATGATCTCGATGTCTTCGGCGCTGAGGTGGGCGATCGGGTTGACGGCCTTCTTCTGGATGACGGTCACGTGGGTGGCTCCTGTTCAGAGATCGATGTCGCAGGTACCGGCGGCGGCCGACACGCACGTCTGGACGAGCACGCCGTCCCCCGGTACGGCCGTGGTGACGTCGCCGTTGCGCAGGTCGCGGACGGCGCCCTGACGCAGCGGTACGACGCAGCCGAAGCAGATGCCCATCCGGCACCCGGAAGGCATCAGCACTCCGGCGTTCTCCCCCGCGTCGAGCAGGGTGGTGGCGCCGTCGGACTCGACGGTCACCCCCGCCCCGGTGAAAGTCACGGTGCCTCCCTCGCCCGGCGTGATCACCGTCGGGCGGAACCGCTCGGTGTGCAACCGCTCGACGAGGCCGTTGGCGGACCAATACCCCTCAATCGCGTCGAGCACGCCGATCGGTCCGCAGGCCCACGCCTCCCGGTCGAGGTGGTCGGGCACCAGCCCGGCGAGTTCGGCGACGTCGAGAAGGCCGTCGGTGTCGGTGTGCCGCTCGATCAGCCGCAGCGCGCCGCGTTCGGCCAGCGCGCGCAGCTCCGTACCGAAGATGACGTCGTCGCGGGTGGGCGCCGAGTGCACGAGCACCACGTCGGCCCGGTCGGCCAGCCCGGATCGCAGCATCCCCATGACCGGGGTGATGCCGCTGCCGGCAGTGAGGAACAGGACGCGCTCGGGCGTCGCGGCGGGCAGCACGAACTCGCCCTGGGCCTGGTCGAGGTGCACGATCGTGCCGGGCCGCAGCCGGCGTACGAGATGGTTGCTGACCTTGCCGTCCGGGATGGCCTTCACGGTGACGGAGATGCGGCCCTCGGCGGCGTCCGGCGGTGAGGTGAGCGAGTACGCACGCCACTGGCGCACCCCGTCGACGTCCACACCGAGGCGGATGTACTGACCGGGCCGGTGACCCTGCCAGGCGCGGCCGGGTCGGATCACCAGCGTCGCCGCGTCCCGGGTCTCCGGCCGGACGGCGACGATCCGGCCGCGCAGCGGGGCGCCGGCGCGCAGCGGCGCGATCAGGTCGAGATAGTCGTCCGGCAGCACCGGTGTGGTGACCGCTCCGGCCAGCCGCAGCAGCCTGTCCCGGAAGGTGACCTTCTGAGGGCGGCGGGAGGCAGTTGTGGTCATATGACCAGCGTGACCGCCCGATCGCATAACATCTTGACCGACAAAGGTGAAAAGGTCGCGGGTTTTTGTTCGGAGGGAACAACATGACGTCGGAGGCCGGCACGGGGCAGCGCGCCGCGCACCTCGACCTCGACGCCGGGGTGGCGGAGACGCTGCGCGCCCGGCTGCCGATGGTCGCCGAGCGGACGGTCTCCGCGATCACCGCCGAGGTGCCGGACTACTCCGGCGCGCTCACCGGCGCCATGCGGGCGAAGATCGAAAACGCGGTACGCATCGCGCTGGGAACGTTCCTCCAGCTCATCGAGGGTACCCAGGCGTTCGACCCGAGCACTCCCCTGGCCCCGGCGCTGGAGGCCGCGTACGCGCTGGGCAGCGGCGAGGCCCGCTCGGGGCGCAGTATGGACGCGTTGCTGGCGGCGTACCGGGTGGGCGCGCGGGTGGCCTGGCGGGAGGTGTCGACCACCACGGTACGCAGCGGGCTGGCCGCCGAGACGGTGGCCGAGTTCGCCGAGCTGATGTTCGCCTACATCGACGAGCTGTCCGCGGCGAGCGTGGCCGGGCACGCCGACGAGCTGGCAAGTGCCGGCCGGATGCGCCGCCGCAGCCTGGAACGCCTCACCCAGCAGCTGCTCGCGGGCGAGCCGGAGGAGTCGCTGCGGCGCAGCGCCGAACGGGCCGACTGGCCGCCGCCGCAGACGCTGACAGTGGTGCTGCTGCCTCGCCGGCACCTGCGCGCGGTACTGGCGCTGCTCAACCCGTACACGCTGGAGAGCGGCGAGGACCTGCCCGGCATGAACCCGGTCGAGGAGCTGGCCGTACTGCTGGTGCCGGACATGCACGGCGGCCGGCGCCGCCAGCTCACCCGGCTGCTGCACGGGCACCGGGCGGTGCTCGGCCCGGCCCGGCCCTGGCACCGGGTCGCCGCGTCGTACCAGCGGGCCACCCGGGCGCTCGCGCTGGGCCTCGGCGAGCCGGACGCCGGCCCGGTCGACACCGAACGCCACCTGGCGACGCTGCTGCTCAGCATGGACCCGGAAGCCCTTGCCGACCTGCGCGCGCACGCGCTCGCGCCACTGGCCCCGCTGCCCCCGGCCACCGCGCACCGGCTGGCCGAGACGCTGCGGTCGTGGCTGCTGCACCAGGGACGCCGCGACGACGTGGCGGCCGACCTGTTCGTGCACCCGCAGACCGTCCGCTACCGGATGGGCAAGCTGCGTGAACTGTTCGGCGACCGGCTGAACGACCCCGCCACGGTCCTCGACCTCACCATCGCTCTGGCCGTACCCCCGGAGCCGGACGACGCCTGACGCCGCGCCGGGGCGCGCACGGCACGGTGCGGCCGGGACCTCCGGCCCTGTCCGCCCGCGACGGCGGCGGGCAGGGTCGGAAGGGGACGAGCAACCAGGAAGGCCGCCATGAACAGCTCATCGACCCGCACCGACCAGGACCCGAGGGTACGGGTGCTGGAGGCGGCCGCCCGGCAGTCCCTGCACGCCCCGTCGGTGTTCAACACCCAGCCCTGGCGCTGGCGGGTCACCACCGACGCCCTCGAACTGCGCGCCGACCCGGACCGGCAGCTCGCCCACACCGATCCGGACGGCCGGCTGCTGATGCTGAGCTGCGGCGCCGCCCTGCACCACGCGCGCGTGTCGCTGGCGGCGGCCGGCTGGGCGGTAACCGTCGAGCGGCTGCCCGACCCGTCGCTGCTGGCCCGGGTGCGTACCACCGGCCCGGCCGACCTGGACGTGCCGGCGGGCCGCCTGGTCGACGCCATTCCACGCCGCCGCACCGACCGCCGGGCGTACGGTGACCGGCCGGTGCCGGAGGCGGTGCTGGCCCGGCTCGGGGACGCCGTCGAGGCCGAGGGCGCGCACCTGCACGTGGTCCGGCCGGACCAGATGCCGATGCTCGCCGTCTCCACCGGTCGCGCGGCCGACGCGGAGCTGGCCGACCCCGCGTACCGGCAGGAGCTGCACCGCTGGACCCACCGCCCGGCGGGCAGCGGCGACGGAGTGCCCGCCGCCACCGCCGTGCGGCCGTCCCCGCGGCGGGTGCCGCTGCGCGACTACGCCCCCGGCGGGGCGGCCGGGCTCAGCGCGGGCACGGACTTCGACCGGGGCGCGGCGTACCTGATCCTGTTCGGCGACTCCGACGAGCCGGCGGCGTGGCTGCGCGGCGGTGAGGCGCTGTCGGCGCTGCTGCTCACCGCCACCGCCGAAGGGCTGGCCGGGGCGCCGCTCAGCGACGCCGTGGAGCTGGCCTGGCCGCGCCGGATGATGCGCGACCTGCTGGCCGGCATCGGCGACCCGTACCTGGTGGTGCGCGTGGGCTGGGGCCCGGACGCGGAGCTGCCACCGGCGCCGCGCCGCGCGCCCGCCGACGTGATCGAGGTGGTGGCCGCACCGCGGTGACCGCGGCGGGGCAACCGCCGGCGCGGTGGTCGTCGTAGCCTCGACACGTGTGGGATCTGGACCCGGCCGCCGCGTTCGTGGTCTTCGGCGACCAGGACTCGGGGTGCGTCTCCTACGGCGTGGAGTCGGCGGGCCGGCGCTGGTTCGTCAAACGGGCCGGGACACCGCGGGCGCGCGAGTCGCTCACGCGCGCCCTGGGCCTGCACGCGGCGGTCCGGCACCCCGCGCTCGTGCGGCCCGAGCTGGTGCGCGACGGCACGGACGGCCCGACGCTGGTGTATCCGTGGCGCGACGGCGTCGTGCTCAACCACGCCACCACCGGCGGCGGCAGCGACCGGAGCGGCCTGGCCCGCTTCCAGCAGTTGCCGGTCGCTGAGGTACGCGCGGCGCTGGAGGTGATCCTCGACGCCCACCTGGCCGTGAGCGCGGCCGGGTACGTGGCGGTCGACCTGTACGACGGCTGTTTCCTCTACGACTTCGACGCCCGCCGGATGTGGCTGATCGACCTGGACGAGTACCGGCCGGGACCGTTCGTGCTGGACTCCGACCGGCTGCCCGGCTCCCGTCGTTACCTGTCGCCCGAGGAGCTGACCCGGGGCGCGACGATCGACGAGCGCACGACCGTCCATGCGCTGGGCCGTACGCTCCACCACCTGCTCGACGGTCCGTCCGGCTGGCGGGGCACCGCCGCTGAGCGTTCGGTCGTCGACCGGGCCGGCCGACCCGATCCGGCGCAGCGGCACGCCACAGTGGCCGCT
Organism: Micromonospora tulbaghiae; assembly: GCF_900091605.1. Classification (GTDB taxonomy): domain Bacteria; phylum Actinomycetota; class Actinomycetes; order Mycobacteriales; family Micromonosporaceae; genus Micromonospora; species Micromonospora tulbaghiae. The sequence goes on along the minus strand of NZ_FMCQ01000007.1, from coordinate 364,149 downwards.
CTGGTCGACGACTGGCGGGCGGCCTGATCCGCCCGCCCGTCCGACCGGGCTGCGGCGCCTCCTGCTCGGTCGGGGCGTGACTTTCCGTCATCTCGGCCACCCTCGGACTGTAGCTCACGCAGGGTGACGGTCAGCCTGCCCGTCGACTGGGCCGTTTTCTCCACATCGGGCTCCTGAACAGCGGAGACGCCGGAGAGGCCGGCAGCAGCACCCATACCCCTGCGCGCCCTTTGCTCTGCAGCCGCATACGCGGCGGTGACCGTGAGCTACCGATGCGTCGATGGCTGCAGAGCAAAGGGCGCAAGGTGACCTATCGCGGGGAGGCTTCGTCACTACCGTCGGTGACGGCAATCCGGGGCGCGGCCAGGCACGACGCGACCAAGGCCGAGACGGCCAGGCCCGGCGCGAGCAGGTCTCGCGCGAGCAGGTCAGCGCAAGCCGGGCGCCGGCGTGCCGACGGATCAGCGGGCCGGCAGCGACAATTCCGCATAGTCCACTGTCGCCGCGCACCACCGCCGAACATATTCACGTCCATCTGTTGACGAGTACGGGATCGACGACAATCATTACTCTCGCTGGATCGACGCATCAACGATGTCGGATCTGGTGGCATTTCTTACCCCTCGACGGGATCGCGCCGGGACCGCGATTCCGCCGGGCGACCATGCCCGGCGTGCGCCCCGGCCAATCCTATCGAGTGAATAGGAATTGTCGCCGCTCGCCCGAGGAGTCCGCCGGTGGACGGGAACAACGACGCTCCCGCACCGAGCCCGCTGAGGCCGGTGCAGAACGGCTCTGAGCTGCCCGAACAGCTCGCCCTGCACGGCGGACGGCCGGTGCGCCGCACGCCCTGGCCGACGTACGACAAGGGCGCGGTTTTCGTGCACACCGAGGACGAGGACGCGGCCATTCGCGCCGTGCGCAGTCACCTCTACTTCCGATATGACCATCGCCCAGCGAACGAAACCGAATGTGGGCGGTTCGAGGACGAACTGTGTCGTTATTTCGGCACCCGGCACGCGCTAGCGGTTTCCAGCGGGACCGCCGCGCTGGCGCTCGCCCTGATGGGCGCAGGAGTACCGCCGGGCTCATTGGTGGCCTGCCCCGGATTCACTTTCGTCGCCACCCCCAGCGCCATTGTGCTGGCCGGTTGCCGGCCATTCCTGGTCGAGGTCGACGACGACCTGCGGATGGACCTCGACGACCTGCGTCGCCGCTGGCGGCCGGAGATCCGCGCCGTCATGGTCGTGCACATGCGCGGCTTCGCCGCCGACGTCGAGGCGCTGTCCGCCTTCGCCGCCGAGATGGGCGTGCCGCTCATCGAGGACGCGGTGCCCGCGCTCGGCGCCGAACTGAACGGCCGCAAGCTCGGCACGTTCGGGGCCGCCGGGGCGTTCAGCACCCAGTCCGACAAGGCGCTCAACTGCGGTGAGGGCGGATTTCTGATCACCGACGACAGCACGCTGTTCGCGCGGGCGGTGGCGCTGTCCGGGGCGTACGAGGGGCGGCTGCGGCGGCACTTCCCGCACGGCGAGCCGCCGCTCACCGGCCTGGACCTGCCGCTGCTCAGCCTGCGGATGGACGAGATCCGGGCGGCCCTGCTGCGCGCCGAACTCACCCGACTGCCGCAGCGGCTGGCGCTGTTCCACCGCAACTACGCGCACGTCAGCGCCGCGCTGGCCGGTCTGTCCGGGATCGCGGTCCGGCGGCCGGTCGCGCCCGGGGCGTACCTCGGGGAGGCGTTCGTGTTCCGCGTGCCCGGCGGCGACGCGGGCTGGTTCGCCCGCGCGTTGCGGGCCGAGGGGATCGACGCCCGCAACATCGGCGCGGACGACGACCTCAACGTCCGGGCGTTCTGGAACTGGCGGTTCCTGTACGACAGCGCCGACCCGGGTGAGATCCGGGCGACGCTGCCGCGCACCGCACGGCTGCTGACCGAGACCGTCGACGTGCCGCTGTCGTCCAACCTCACGCCCGAGGACTGCGACGACCTGGTCCGCGCGGTCCGCAAGGTGGCCGCCGCCCGTGAGACCGCGCTGGTCGGGTCGTGACCGGCGCGCACGCCCCCGCCCGGCCCCTGCCCCGGCTCGCGCTGGCCGGTCTGCTCGGCGGGCTGTTCACCGGCTACCTCGGCCTCACAGCGGTGATCCCGGTGCTGCCCGGCTTCCTGCGCGAACGGCACGACGCCGGTGACCTGACCGTCGGTGTGGTGGTCACGGTGACCGCGGTGACCGCGCTGCTGGTCCGGCCGGTCGCGGGCGCGCTCGCCGACCGGCACGGCCACCGGACGGTGATGCTGACCGGGGCGCTCGTGGTGGCCGGCGGCGGCCTGCTCTACCTGGCACCGCTGGACGTGCCCGCGCTCGTCGCGGTCCGGCTGCTGCTCGGCGCCGGTGAGGCGGCGCTGTTCACCGCCGGTGCGGTGTGGATCGTGCAGCTAGCCCCGCACGACCGGCGCGGCCAGCTCATCGGCCTGTACGGGGTGAGCATGTGGGGCGGCATCTCCGCCGGCACGTTCCTCGGCGCCACCGTGCAGCAGGCCGGTTACCAGGCGGTGTGGGTGCTCAGCGCGGTCGCCCCGGCGGTCGGCGCGGCGCTCGTCGCGCTGGTGCCCGCGCCGGCGCGTACCGCACCCGCGGCCAAGGGCGCCGGGCTGCTGCTGCGCCCGGCGCTGCTGCCCGGCATCGCGCTCACCTTCGGCGCCGCCGGGTACGCGGGCCTGGCCGCGTTCGTCGTACTGCACCTGGACGCCCGGGGCATCGGCCACGGCGTGGTGGTGCTGAGCGTCTTCAGCGCCGTGTACGCCGGCACCCGCCTGGTCATCGGGCACCTGCCCGACCGGCTCGGCCCTCGCCGGGTGGCCACCTGGTGCGGGGTGGGCGAGGCGGTCGGTCTGCTGGTCATCGCGGTCGCGCCGAACCTGCCGGTCGCGGTGGCCGGCAGCGTGGTGATGGGCGTCGGGTTCTCCCTGCTGCACCCGTCGCTGGCGCTGATGGTGATGAACCGCACCGACCCGGCGCGGCAGGGCGCGGCGATCGGGGCGTACACCTCGTTCTGGGATCTCGGGCTGGCGGTGTGGGGGCCGGCGACCGGCCTGGTCGCGGCCGGTCTCGGTTATCCGGCGGTGTTCGTCGCGGGCGCGACCGGCGCGGCGGTCGCCGCCGCGATGGCGCTGCGCATCGGCCGGCCGTCGCCCGTGCCCACGCCGGCGGCGGAGGTACGCGCGGCATGAGCGCACCGGTGACCGTTCTCAGCGTCAACGGCTGGTGCCGTAACGGCAGCACCATCATCGGCAACGTCCTCGGCGAGGCGCCCGGTGTGGTGCACGTCGGTGAGCTGCACTTCCTGTGGAAGAACTCGACCGGGCGCGGCGTGAACGACAGGTGCGGCTGCGGCGCCGCGCTGACCGGCTGTCCGCTGTGGTCGGCGGTGCTGCCGGTCGGCCGCCCGGCCGGCATGCCGGCGGACGCGCACGCCGCCGAGGTGATCCGGCGGCAACGGGCCCGGTTGCGGACCCGGCACACCTGGCGGGTGCTGCGCCGGGGCGCGTACGACGCGGACACCCGGGCGCACGCCGACCTGCTCGGCGCGGTCTACCGCGAGGTGGCCGCGCGCACCGGCGCCCGGGTGATCGTGGACAGCACCAAGATCCCCGGCGAGTCGGCGTTGCTGCCGCACGTGCCGGGCGTCGAGGCGTACTGGCTGCACCTGGTGCGTGACCCGCGCGCGGTGGCGCACTCGTGGCGGGAGCCGAAGGAGTACGTCTACGCGATGTCGGCGGCGCGCAGCACCGCGTACTGGAACGGGTTCAACCGGGCCTCGGCGGCGATCAACCGGCGGCATCCCGGCCGGTCGGCGTTCCTGCGCTACGAGGACTTCACCGCCGACCCGGCCGGCACCATCCGTGCCCTGCTGAAGCTGGTGGGCGTCGACCCGGCGGCCAACCCGGTTCGGGACCGGACCGTCGAGCTGCGCGGCAACCACACGGTCACCGGCAACCCGGACCGGTTCCGGACCGGCCCGACCGTGATCCGGGACCGCGACGACGGGTGGCGGCGCACCCTGACCGGCCGGCAGCGGCTGGCCGTGGCGGCATTGGCGTGGCCGCTGTCCACCCGGTACGGCTACCGGTCCGGCGGGCCGGCCGGTGACCCGGCGTACCCCGGCGCGGCGGCCCGCGTCGGCGAGACGGAGAGGTGAGGACGTGGATCTGGGGCTCAAGGGCCGGGTGGCACTCGTCGCCGGCGGCACCAGCGGCATCGGGCTGGCCTGTGCGAAGGAGTTCGCCGCGGAGGGCGCACACGTGGCGGTGTGCGGGCGTGACCCGCAACGGCTCGCCGCCGCCGAGCGGGAGCTGACCGCTGTGGCCTCCGGCAGGGTCAGCGCGACCGGCGTGGACCTCACCGACACCGCCGCCGCCGCACGCTGGGTGGACCGGGTCGCCGCCGAGATGGGCGGGGTGGACGTGCTGCTGGTCAGCGGCGGCAGCCCGCCGGTCGGCACCGCCACCGGTTTCGGCACCGACGACTACCGGGCGGCTGTCGACCGGGTGCTGCTGCCGGCGGTCGCGGTGTCGATGGCCGCGCTGCCGCACATGCGCGCCGCGGGCTGGGGCCGGCTGCTGCTGGTGGCCTCCGAGACCGCCTGCGTGCCGATCGGACCGCTCGTGCTGTCCGGGGTGACCCGGGCGGCGCTCGTCCGCTTCGCCCAGGGCCTCGCCGTCGACGTGGGCCGCGACGGCATCACCGTCAACGTGCTCGCGCCCGGCGGTGTGCGTACGCCGCCGATGGAACGCGCCGCGGCCCGGCTCGCCGGCGCGGACGGCGACGTCGAGGCGCGGCTGTCCGCGATGGGTCACCACAGCGCCGTCGGCCGGCTGGCCCGGCCCGAGGAGGTCGCCGCGGTGGCCGCCTTCCTGGCCGGCGAGCGGGCGTCGTACGTGACCGCCGGGGTGCACCTGATCGACGGCGGCGCCTCCGCCACCGGCCCCGACCTGCCCCACCTCACCGGCGTCCGCAAGGACACCTACGCCTGACCCACCGACCGCCGCACAAGGGAGTGCCCATGTCCACGACCAGCCGGTTCACCGAGCGGGACGTCTCCGAGTTCTTCGACCAGACCACGCAGACGTACCTCAGTTTCTGGGACAGCGAGGGCGTGCTGCACACCGGCTACTTCACCGGGGAGGACGACACCGACTACCACGCGGCGGCCGACCGGACCTCCGACATCCTCGCCGCCGACGCCGGCATCGACGCCTCGGCGAACGTGCTCGACGTGGGCTGCGGCTGCGGCAACTTCCTGCTGCGCCTGGCCGCCCGTACCGGATGCCGGGGCGAAGGGCTGGACCTGAGCATCGAGCGGGTGCGCTTCGCCGAGCAGCGGCGCGCCGAGCGGGGCGCCTCGCTTCCCGTGTCGTTCCGGCACGGCTCGGCCACCGCCCTGCCGTACACCGACGGCACGTTCACGCACGTGGTCAGCCAGGACGCGCTGTTCCTGGTGCCGGACAAGCCGCGCAGCCACGCCGAGATGTTCCGGGTGCTCGCCCCCGGCGGGGTGCTTGCCGTGTCCGACTTCCTCCAGCCCACCGAGCGGATCGGCGAGGCGGCCCGCAGGCACGTCTACGACCGGGTGCGCTGGAACGACGGCTACTCGCTCGACGGCTACCGCCGGGCGCTGGCGGAGGCCGGGTTCGTGGACGTGGTCGCCCGCAGCCTCGACGCGCACATCAGGCAGACGTACCGGGTGCTGGGCCGCACCGCCCGGGAGCGTGCCGCGACGACGGCGGACGAGGCGGCGCGGACCTGGATCCTCGGCTTCGCCGACTCGTGCGACGAGATCCAGGCGGCGATCGACAGGGGCGAGTTCGGCTGGGGCATGTTCGTCGCCCGCAAGCCGGCCTGAGGAAGGGACAGCAGATGTCACAGCGCACCGACACCGTGAAGCGGACGATCGCCGAGGTGGTCGCCGAACGGAAGACGCAGATGTCGCCCGGCGCGACGTTCGTCGAGGCGTTCGCCAAGGACGGCTTCGACACCAGCGTCGACTACGACGTGACGATCACCGACTCGCTGACCAGTTCCCGGCGCAAGCCCCGCTACCCGTCCCGGAACATGCTCAAGGTGGTGGACCTGTCCCGGGATCCGCAGGACTACTACTGGCACGAGAGCCCGCCCCGCCCGGACGACCCGGCGGTGGACGGCGCGGACCTGCGCCGGGAGGCGGCGAACCACTTCCACCGCTCCCCCATCCCGCCGCTGCTCACCACCACCGCGTGGGTGCAGGTGCCGGACACGCTGTGGGAGGACCCGGTCAGCTTCGCCCAGTTCATCGACTACCGGCTGGTGGTGCGGCTGGCCACCGCGGAGAACCACACCATCCTGCGCGGCGACGGCGGGCTGCTGACCATGCCGGACCTGGGCCGGCTCACCGACCCAGGCCCGTTCGCGTCGACCATCCTGGCGGCCTGCAACGAGGTCGAGCAGATGGGCAGCACCGCCGACGGGCTGATCATCAACCCGGCCGACTACTACCGGCTGCTGGGCAGCGGCTCGCTGATGCGGGACGTGGAGGACAACGGCGTGTTCATCGTGCGTACCCGGCTGGTCGACCCGGGCACCGCGATCGTCGGGGACTTCGGCCACGGCGCGCTGCTGTTCGACGCCGGCCGGTCCACCATCGGGTTCGCCGAGCCGCCGCCGGGCACGTTCGCCGAACCCGGGGTGGCGCTGCGCGCCGAGATCTGGGAGCGGGTCGTGGTGAACCTGCCCACCTGCTTCTTCGTCGTCACGCTCTGACCGGCGGCGACGGATGACGACGCCGGCCCGTACCGACCCCGACGTGCTGGTCGTCGGCGCGGGGGTGGTGGGCCTGTGCTGTGCCTGGTTCCTGCGCCGCGCCGGGCACACCGTGACGGTGGTCGACCGGGGCGAGGTCGGCGACCCGGCGGCCTGCTCGGCCGGGAACACCGGTTTCGTCGGCACCCAGGGCTCGGCGCCGCTGGCCGAGCCGGGGGTGCCGGCCACCGGGATCCGCTGGCTGTTCAGCCCGGAGAGCCCGTTCGCGGTCCGGCCCCGGCTCGACGGCGCGCTGCTGGCCTGGCTGTGGCACTTCCGCCGGCACTGCACCGAACGGCACGCCCGCGCCGGGTTCGAGACGCTGCTCGCGCTCAAGCAGCGCAGCCTCGGGCTGCTGCGTGAGATCTGCGCCGAGGGCGAGCTGGCCGGGACACTCACCGAACGCGGCATGATCCTCGCCTGCCACACCGAGCAGGGGTACGCCAAAGCGCGCCGGACGATCCCGGCCGCGACCGCGCGCGGCGTGCCGCTGCGCGAGCTGGACCGGGCCGAGCTGGCCCGGCTGGAACCCGGCGTCGAGTTCGCGGTGGCCGGGACGCTGCTCAACGAGGAGGGCGCCGCGCTGCGCATCCCGGCGTTCCTGGTGGCGCTCGCGCGGGCGCTGCGGGCCCGGGGCGTGGACGTCGTCACCGGCGCGGAGGTACGCGACTTCGAGGTGACCGGGCGGCGGGTACGCGCGGTGCGCACCACCAGGGGTGAGCTGCGCCCGGCCGAGGTGGTGATCGCCGCCGGGGTGTGGTCGGCGGCCTGCGCCCGGATGCTCGGCGTCGGGCTGACGCTGCAACCGGCGAAGGGCTACACCGTCACGCTGCCCGCTGGCCCGGGCACGCCGACCCGGCCGGTGCTGCTCAGCGAGGGCAAGGTCGCGGTGATGCCGCTGGGTGACCGGGTACGCGTCGGCGGCACGCTGGAGCTGTCCGGGCTGGACGCGTCGATCTCACCGCGCCGCGTCGACGGGATCCTGCACACCGCGCGGCGGTACCTGCCGGCTCTGGACACCGGCCGGCGCCTGGACGTGTGGAGCGGACTGCGCCCGTGCACCCCGGACAGCCTGCCGCTGCTCGGGCGGGCCGGCGGCTACGACAACGTCAGCGTGGCCACCGGGCACGGGCACATCGGGATGGGCCTGGCCCCGGCCGGCGGGCAGCTGCTCGCCCAGCTTCTCTCCGGCGCCGAGCCGGACCTGCCGCTGGAGACGTTCGCCCTGGACCGCTTCCGGAAGGGGATCTCGTGAGCGACCGGCCGGAGATCGGGGTGCTCTGCCTCGACACCAGTTTCGACAAGATCCCCGGGCACATCCGCAACCCGGACACGTTCGACTTCCCGGTGCGCTACCGGGTGGTCGAGGGCGCCACTCCGCGTCGGCTGGTCCGCGAGGCCGACCCGACGCTGCTGCGACCGTTCGTCGACGCGGCCCGCGACCTGGAGGCGGCCGGGGTCGCCGGGATCACCGGCGCGTGCGGGTTCCTCGTGCTGTTCCAGGCCGAACTCGCCGCCGCGGTGCGCGTCCCGCTGTGGTCGTCGAGCCTGGTGCAACTGCCGATGGTGCACCGGATGGTCGGGCGCCCGGTCGGGCTGCTGGTCGCCGACGAGGCGGCGCTGACCCCGCGCCACCTGGCCGCGATCGGCGCGGCCGACGTGCCGGTGGCGGTCACCGGCATGGCCGGGCAGCCGGAGTTCCGCGAGGTGATGCTGGAGGGGCGGCGCGACGCCCTCGACGTCGAGCGGCTGGCGGCCGAGGTGGACGAGCGGGTCGACGCGCTGGCCCGCGCCCACCCGGGTCTGGGGGCGCTGGTCGTCGAGTGCACCGACCTGGTGCCGTTCGCCCACCGGATCCAGGCGCGGCTGGGTGTGCCGGTGTTCGACATCGTCACGCTGACCACGATGGCGTACGCGAGCCTGACCCGGCGGCCGTACCGTCCGGCCGTGTGACAGCGGGCCGTCGCGCGGAAACCCGCTCCCGGCGCCCGTCCGGCGCTTAGCGTGGGACGAGGGGCGGCCTGCCCGGGGCGCCGGTGAGCGGAGGGAGAACGCGGTGACGGAGCCGGAGGAGGAGCAGGAGAAGACCCGCAAGACCGATCGGGTGCTGTTCTCGCCCGACGGCGACCCGCACCACACACTGGCCGAGGCGCCCCAGCCGGACGAGCACCTGCCGCCCACAGTCACCCGGGACGGCCACACAGAGGTGCTCGACGACGAGCAGTGAGCGCACCGTCCCGCCCGGGCTCGTGGCCCCGGCGGGACGTGTCGCGTTCAGGGCCACTCGCGGGCCGGGCGGGACGTGCCGCCGGTCAGACCGGCGGGATGCCGGAGCGGCCGATGTCCGACATGTCGTCGCCGATCTCGGTCCGGGTGCCGGCCACCGGCCCGGCGGTCGCCTCGGTCCGGTCCTCAAGGCAGGCGTCGCCGAGCCCGTGCATCAGCTCACCGACCACGGCGAGAGCCGAGCCCTTGTCCGGGCAGGGCGCACCGGTGGCGAGCACCTGACCGTCGCCGCCGACGACGGTGAATCCCACAGTGCCGTCGGCCCCGCTCTCGATGACGAACTTCATCGCGCTCCTCCCGCCCCGCTCAGCTCACGCCGTGCGTCTGCAACCACAGCTCCAGCAGGCCCAGTTGCCACAGCTTGTTGCTGCCGGCGGCGGCCTGGGCCCGGTCCGGCTCGGCCAGCAGCTCGTCGACGTACGCGCGGCGGAACAGCCCGCGCCGGCGCGCCTCGGGCGCACCCAGCGCCTCGACCACCAACTCTCGCACGGGACCGTCGACGTTGCGCAGCGCCGGCACCGGGAAGTAGCCCTTGGGCCGGTCGATGACCTCGGCGGGCAGTACCTCCCGGGCCACCTCCTTGAGCACGCCCTTGCCGCCCTGGGCCAGCTTGTGCTCGGGCGGGCAGGCCGCGGCGAGCGTGACCAGGTCCTGGTCGAGGAAGGGCGTGCGCACCTCCAGCCCCCACGCCATGCTCATGCTGTCCACCCGTTTGACCGGGTCGTCGGGCAGCATCAGGTGGGTGTCCAGGCGCAGCACCGCGTCCACGGCGGTCTGCGCGCCCGGCGCGGCCAGGTCCGCGGCGACCAGCTCGCCGCTGGCGTCACCGTCGCAGGCGTACGCCGGTTCGACCACCTCGGTCAGCTCGGCGTGGTCGCGGTCGAAGAACGCGGCGGTGAACTCGGCCGTCGCGTCCTCGCGGGCCGAGGCGGCCAGCCGGTGGTGGTAGCCGTAGCCGGCGAACACCTCGTCGGCGCCCTGGCCGGACTGCGCCACCTTCACGTGCCGGGCGACCTGCTCGGAGAGCAGGTGGAACGCCACCACGTCGTGGCTGCCCATCGGCTCGGTCATGGCCGCCACGGTGGCGCGTACGGCAGGGCCCAGATCGCCGTCCGCGAGCCGGATGCGGTGGTGGTCCGTGCCGAACGTGCGGGCGACCAGGTCGGAGTAGTGGAACTCGTCACCGGTCTCGTCGCCGCGGCTGTCGAAGCCGATGCTGAACGTCTGGAGGTGGTGCTGTCCGGCGCCGTCGAGCAACGCCACGATCATGCTGGAGTCGAGGCCGCCGGAGAGCAGCACCCCGACCGGCACGTCCGCAACCAGCCGGCGGCGTACGGCGGTGCGCAGCGCGTCCCCGACGGCGGCCCGCCAGTCGGCGGCGTCCATGCCGTCGTGGGCCGGGTCGCGCCGGTACTCGGGCCGCCAGTAGACGCGCTCGCGGCTGCGCCCGTCGGCCTCGACCACCCGGACGGTGGCCGGGGGCAGCTTGCGGATGCCGCGCAGGATCGTGCGGGGCGCCGGCACGATCGAGTGCCAGGACAGGTAGTGGTGCAGCGCGACCGGGTCGATGCCGGTGTCGACGTCGCCGCCGGCCAGCAGCGCCGGCAGCGTGGAGGCGAACCGCAGCCGGCCGGGCGACTCGGCGAGGTAGAGCGGCTTGATGCCCAGCCGGTCGCGGGCCAGCACGAGGCGGCGGCGCCGCCGGTCCACCAGCGCCACCGCGAACATGCCGACCAGGTGGTCGACGAACCGCTCCCCCCACTGCGCGTACGCCACCAGGATCACCTCGGTGTCGCTGGTGCTGTGGAACGTGTGCCCGGCGGCGCGCAGCTCGTCGCGCAGCTCCGGGTAGTTGTAGACGCAACCGTTGAAGACCAGGGCCAGGCCGAGGTCGTCGCGGACCATCGGCTGGGCGCCGGCCTCGGACAGGTCGATCACGGTGAGCCGGCGGTGCCCGAGGGTGATCCAGCCGTCGCTCCACGCGCCCTCACCGTCCGGGCCGCGGGAGCGCATGGCCGCGGTCATCCGGTTCACCGCGTCGGTGTCGGGGGTGGCCCCGTCGAACCTGGCCTCACCGCTGATCCCGCACATCTCAGCGCCCACCGGTCAGTCGCGGAGCACTCACCATGCCAACCTCCCGCCGCGTCGTCTCCCGGGCGGTCCGCCGGGTACGGCGACTACCCGGCATGTGGCGAAGGAAACCCGGATGGGCGGTTGCCGAGCCGGGCACGGCGAGCCGTCGTACGGTGGCGGTACGGGCCATGTCCCCGGGCGGTCCGGCCACGGGACGTGGCCAGGATCAACGACGCCTGCCAGGAGGACGTGTGTTCGCCAATTCCGAGGAACTCCTGCGATACCTCACCGACGAGGACGTGAAGTTCGTCGACGTACGTTTCTGTGACCTGCCCGGCGTGATGCAGCACTTCAACCTGCCGGTCGAGTCGTTCGACGACAGCGTCTTCACCGACGGTCTCGCCTTCGACGGGTCCTCGATCCGCGGCTTCCAGTCGATCCACGAGTCGGACATGCTGCTGCTGCCGGACGTGTCGACGGCTTTCATCGACCCGTTCCGGGCGCAGAAGACGCTGGCGTTGAACTTCTTCGTCCACGACCCGTTCACCCGCGAGGCGTACTCCCGCGACCCGCGCAACGTGGCGAAGAAGGCCGAGGCGTATCTGGCGGCGAGCGGGATCGCGGACACCGCGTACTTCGGTGCGGAGGCGGAGTTCTACATCTTCGACTCCATCCGCCACGAGACGTCGGCGCACCAGTCGTTCTACTACATCGACTCGATCGAGGGCGCCTGGAACAGCGGCCGGATCGAGGAGGGCGGCAACCGGGGTTACAAGACCGCGTACAAGGGCGGCTACTTCCCGGTGCCGCCGGTGGACCACTACGCCGACCTGCGCGACCGGATGGTGCGGCGGCTGGTGGACGGCGGTTTCACCGTCGAGCGTTCGCACCACGAGGTGGGCACGGGGGGGCAGTCGGAGATCAACTACAAGTTCTCGACGCTGCTGCACTCGGCGGACGAGCTCCAGCTGTTCAAGTATATGATCAAGAACGAGGCGTGGGCGCACGGCAAGACCGCGACGTTCATGCCCAAGCCGCTGTTCGGTGACAACGGCTCCGGCATGCACACCCACCAGAGCCTCTGGCGCGGCGGCGAGCCGCTGTTCTACGACGAGACCGGCTACGCCGGCCTGTCCGACACCGCCCGCTGGTACATCGGCGGCCTGCTGCACCACGCCCCCTCGCTGCTCGCCTTCACCAACCCCACGATCAACTCCTACCGCCGCCTGGTGCCCGGCTTCGAGGCCCCGGTCAACCTGGTCTACTCCCAGCGCAACCGCTCCGCCTGCACCCGCATCCCGGTCACCGGCAGCAACCCCAAGGCCAAGCGCGTCGAGTTCCGCGTCCCCGACCCGTCCAGCAACCCTTACCTGGCGTTCTCCGCGATGCTCATGGCCGGTCTCGACGGCATCAAGAACAAGATCGAGCCGCCGGCGCCGATCGACAAGGACCTCTACGACCTTCCGCCGGAGGAGTGGGGCGACGTCAAGCAGGTGCCCGGTTCGCTGCCCGAGGCGCTGGCGGCGCTGGAGGCCGACCACGACTACCTGCTCGACGGCAACGTCTTCACCGACGACCTGATCTCCACCTGGGTCGACTGGAAGAACGCCAACGAGGTCGACCCGGTCCGGCTGCGGCCCACGCCGCACGAGTTCGCGCTCTACTTCGACTGCTGAGCCGTACCGCCACCGCCCCCGCCACCCGCGGGGGCGGTGGTCGGCGGAAACGGCCTCGGGCCGGCCTCCGCCCTCGTACCGTCGAGACATGACTCCGCCTCACGACGACACGCCGACCGTTCCGTGCCGGTGGAGCCGTCGGTGAGGCCGCGGCCCACCACCACCGCCACCACCCCGCAGATCCCCACCGTCCTGACCCTCGGGGTGGAAGAGGAGTTCCTGCTGCTGGACCCGGCCACCGGCGAGAGCATGCCGGTCGCCGACCGGGTACGCGACGCGCTCTCCGGCACCGCCCGCGAGCAGACCCGGCAGGAGTTCCGGCACAGCATGGTCGAGATGGTGACGCCGGTCAGCCCGGATCTCGCAGAGCTGCGGGAGCATCTGGTCACGCTGCGCGGGGCGGCCGCACGCGCGGCCGACACGGCCGGGGCGCGGCTGGTCGCGGTCGGCGCCACGCCGGTCTGCGAGGCCCACCGCACGGTGCCCGACGAGCAGCGCTACCACGACATGTCCCGCCGGTTCGGCCCGGTCGCCCACGACCCGGCGGTCTGCGGCTGCCACGTTCACGTCGGCGTGCCGGACCGGGAACTCGCAGTGCAGGTCTGCAACCACCTGCGCCCGTGGCTGCCGGTGGTGCAGGCGCTCACCGCGAACTCGCCGCTGCACGACGGGCGGGACACCGGGCACGCGAGCTGGCGCTCGATGCAGCTGGAACGCTGGCCGAGCATCGGACCGACGCCGCACTTCGACTCCGCCGCGGACTACGACGCCACGGTGGCGGACCTGATCACCGCCGGGATCATGCTCGACGCCGCGATGGTCTACTGGTACGCCCGCCCGTCCGCGTCGTACCCCACAGTGGAGGTCCGCGTCGGCGACGTCTGCCCCACCGTCGACGACACAGTGCTGGTCGCCGGGCTGGTCCGGGCGCTCGTGGCCACCCTGATCGACGACGTCCGCGCGGGAGTGCCCGCGCCACGCATCCGGGACTGCCTGGTGGCCGCCGCGCACTGGCGGGCCGCCCACGACGGCGTCGACGGCCGGCTCGTCGACCTGCGCACCGGGCGGCCCCGGCCCGCCTGGGACCTCGTCGACGACCTGTTCGTCACCGTCACACCCGCGCTGACCCGCCACGGTGACCTGGACCTGGTCCGGCGCGAGCTGGACCGGGTACGCCGGGACGGCACCGGCGCCACCCGGCAACGACGGATCATGGCCGAGACCGACGGGGACGTCCGCGCCGTACTGGCGCACCTGGCCGCACAGACCGTCTCGACGTGAGCCGATGACCGCCCCGGACCGGGCCCACGACCGGTCAGCGCAACCCGGCGAAGAGGTCGTCCTCGGGCGTGGCCGCGCCGGTGGTGTCCCGCACCCGCACGAACGTCTCCATGCCCATCAGCTCGGTGAACCGCTCCTGCCCCAGACGCAGGAAGAAGATGTTCTCCGCCTGGCTGGCGTGCGCGGCGAGCGAGGCGAACTTCTGCCCGCCGTAGCCGCGGGTGTCGACCCAGGTGGTGATCTCGTCGTCCGGCAGGCCCAGCGCCGGCATCTCGTCGGTCGCCTCCGGCTCGGGGAACTCCACCCCGATCTCCCGCATGACGGTGCCGAACTGCTGGAACGCGCTGCGCGGCACTGTGGTCCAGTAGACCTTGGCCGGGATGCCGGTCTGCTCGACCGCGGCCATGGTGATCCGGTGGGCCTGGATGTGGTCCGGGTGGCCGTAGAAGCCGTTCTCGTCGTAGGTGACCACGACATCGGGGCGGTAGCGCCGGATCAGCTCGGCCAGCCGGCCGGCCGCCTCGGCCACCGACGTGTTCCAGAACGCGCCGGGCGCGTCGTTCGTCGCCCAGCCCATCATCCCGGAGTCGCCGTAGTCGAGCGTCTCCAGGTGGGTGACCTTCAGCGCCTCGCAACTCGCGGCCAGTTCGGCGCGCCGCATCTCGATTACGGCCTTCGGGTCGTGCCCGGGGTCGCCCGGCTTGATCCCGCCGGGGCCGTCGCCGCACCCCCCGTCGGTGCACGTCACGAGCACTGTGGTGACGCCCTCGGCCGCGTAGCGCGCCAGGACGCCGCCGGTGCTCGTCGCCTCGTCGTCGGGGTGCGCGTGCACCGCCATCAGGGTCAGGGATCGATCGGTCACCCCGTCACCATACGAGCATCGGCCGACGAACTAGCATTGCCCGGTCCGCAGACGGCGACGGAAGCGAGGCGCGATGGGTTGGCTCCAGCGGTTGCTCGGTGGCGGACGGGTCGAACTGGACCCTGCACGTCAGCAGGAGCTGCTGCGGGACGTCCGGCAGTCCTACGGGGCGCACGCCCGCCTCCGGTTCCCGGAGCAGGCCGATGCGATCACCCGGCTGCTGTCCGATGACGACGGTCTCGTGGTGGCCGCCGGGATCGTCTGCGAGGCCGCCGACCAGGCGCACGCCGACCTGCTCGCCCAGGCGCAGGAGGTGTTCCGGCGCACCGGGCGGCGACTGCTGGTGCACCGCCGCAACTACCGGCCCCTGTGGAAGGAGGCCGGGCCGGCGCTGCGCTGGCCGCTCGGCGCGCTGCCCAGCGGGCTGCACCCGTACGCGCAGGTCACCGCCGCCGTGGCGGTGGTCGGCGGGCGGGCCGACCGGCTGGACCGGGTGACCGACCCGCAGCCGTTCGTCACGCGCCTGTTCGAGGTGCTCGACCTGACCACCGCGGGCTGGGAGTTCGGCCGGGTGCGTGTGGACACCGACAGCGCGACGCTCGTGGAGCGGCTGATGGGCACCGGCGCGCGGGTGCTCGCCACGATGGACGACCCGCCCCGGCTGCCGCCGGCGGTGCGGGAGATGATGCGCCGCAACCACCGCATCGCCGTGTACGACCCGGCCGGTCCCCGCGTCGTCGGCGAGCTGAACCTGGGCGCGCGGCTGCGCGAGACGCTGCTGGCCTGACCGGCGGTACGCCCCGCCCCGGCCGGGTGGCCGCGGCGGGGCGCGTCGCGGGTCAGGTGGTCGTGCAGGTGAGGTTCGCCGGCGGGTTGTTGGTGCCACCGGCCGTGCCGATGAAGCCGAACGTGGTGGAGCCGCCGGCCGGCAGTGATCCGTTGTAGTCGACGTTGCGCACCGTCACGTTCGCGCCGTTCTGGGTGTGCGTGCCGCTCCAGATCTGGTTGATCACCTGCCCGTTCGGGAACGTCCAGGACACCGTCCAGCCGCGGATCGCGGTCGCGCCGGCGGTCACCGTGACCTCGGCCTGGAAGCCGCCGGACCACGAGCCGGTGATCGCGTACGTGGCACGCGCGCCGGACGGCGCCGGGGAGCTGGTGGTCGGGGTCGGCGTCGGCGTCGGGGTCGGAGTGGGTGAGGGCGTGGACGTCGGTGTGGCCGTCGGCGACGGCGTCACGCCGGGCCGCGCCGCCCGGTAGGTGTGCCCGGCGCGGACGGTGAGCGCGACGACGTCGGACTCCGGGCGGGTGGTGGCCGGTGTGCTGCCGTCGGTGACGTCGGCGACGGTGAAGGTGCCGGCGAACAGCCGGGACCGCAGGCGCAGCGTGCCGTCGCGGTCGGCGCGGACGGCGATCTCGTCGGCCTGGCCGCTGCTCCAGGTCAGCCCCACGGTGTAACCGCCCCGGCCGCGCAGGCCCGCGACCTGCCCGGCGGGCCAGGCACTCGGCAGCGCGGGCAGCAGGTGCAGCTCGCCGGTGTGGCTGTGCAGCAGCATCTCGGCGATGCCCGAGGTGGCCCCGAAGTTGCCGTCGATCTGGAACGGCGGGTGCAGGTCGAACATGTTCGGCGCGAGCCGGTCGGTGCGCACCAGGTCGCGCAGGAGCTTGTGGGCGCGGGCGCCGTCCTCCAGCCGGGCCCAGAAATTGATCTTCCAGGCGAGGGACCAGCCGGTCCCGTCGTCGCCGCGCAGCTCCAGCGTCTTACGGGCGGCCTCGTACAGCGCCGGCGTGCCGCGCCTGGTGATCTGGTTGCCGGGGTGCAGCCCGTACAGGTGGGAGACGTGCCGGTGGGTGCGCTCGGTCTCGACCCAGTCGGCCAGCCACTCCTGCACGTTGCCCCGGGAACCGACGCGGCTCGGCGGCAGCCGGTCCCGGGCGGTACGCACCTGGGACCGGAAGGTGGTGTCGACGCCGAGGACCTCGCTCGCCCGGGCCGCGGCGTCGAACAGGTCGCGCAGGATCTGGTTGTCCATCGTCGGGCCGGCGCAGACGCTGGCGTCGGCGTGGTGCGCCAGCTCCGGCGAGTTCGACGGGTTCGTCACCAGGTAGCCGAGCGTCGGGTGGGCGACGAGGGTGTCGAGGAAGAACTGGGCGGCGCCCTTGAGCGCCGGGTAGTTGGCCTGGAGGAATCCGAGGTCGCCGGTGAACAGGTAGTGGTCCCAGATGAGCGTGCTCAGCCAGGCCCCACCGGTCTGCCACATGCCCCAGAACGCGCCGTCCACGACCGACGCGCCCCGCCAGGCGTCGGTGTTGTGGTGGGTGACCCAGCCGCCGGCGCCGTACTGCGCCTGGGCGACCCGCGCGCCGGTCACGGTGAGGTCCTTGATCATGTCGAAGACCGGCAGGAAGCATTCGGACAGGTTCGTGGTGTCGGCCGGCCAGTAGTTCATCGGCAGGTTGGCGTTGACCGTGTACTTCGAGTCCCAGGACGGCGTCAGCGAGTCGTTCCAGATGCCCTGGAGGTTCGCCGGCTGGGTGCCCGGCCGCGACGAGGAGATCAGCAGGTACCGCCCGAACTGGAACAGCAGCGCGGCGAACTGCGGATCGTTCGTGCTCGCGTGCTGCGCGATCCGTACGTCGGTGGGCTGGTCGGCGGCGGCGGTGCGGCCCAGGTCGATCGTGACCCGGCCGAACAGGGCCTGGTAGTCGGCGCGGTGGCGGGTACGCAGCTGGTCGACGTCGACGCCCTTGGCGGCGTTCAGCCGGTTGCGCGCGATGCCCTGGTAGTCGCCGTTGACGGTGCGGTAGTTGACGTAGCTGGACCCGATCGAGATCAGGACCGTCACGCTGGTGGCGCCGGACACCCGCAGCGTGCCGCCGGAACTGCTGACCGTGCCACCGGTGACGGCGGCGTGGGCCAGCGCGAGGAACCGCACCGAGCCGTTTACCCCCTCCATCGAGCCGGAGATGCCGTCGAGCGCGACTGTCGCCCCGTCCGGGCTGGACACGGTGGTCCGCTGCGGGCTGTCGAAGGTGGCGGAGAACGTGATCGAGTTCGCCCGGTCGGCGGTCAGCCGGAGCACGATCACCTGGTCGGGCGCGCTGGCGAACACCTCCCGCTGGTGCCGTACGCCGTTAAGCACGTAGGTGGTGGTCACCGTGGCGGTGGTGAGATCGAGCGTCCGGTTGTACTGGGTCGCCCCGCTCGCCGACCCGAAGGCGAGCCGGAGGTTCCCGACTGTCTGGTAGGCGAGCTGACCACCCGGACTGCCCATCATGGTCTGGTTGATCAGATCCTGGGCCGAGGTCCACTGGTCGGCGAAGACGCGGCGCCGGATCTCGGCCAGGTTGGCCGCGCCCCGGGTGTTGGCCGAGTCGTACGGGCCGCCGGCCCAGACGGTGTCCTCGTTGAGCTGGAGCCGTTCGGTGTCGACGTTGCCGAACACCATCGCGCCGAGGCGCCCGTTGCCGATCGGCAGGGCGCGCAGCCAGTCGGTGCCGGCCGGTTCGTCGTACCAGAGTGCCAGGTCGTTCGCGGCCAGCACCTGTGGTGGCGCCGCCGAGCCGGCGCGCGCGGCGGCGCTCCAGGCGGCCGGTACCAGCGCGGCGCCGGCGCCCGCCGCCGTTGCCTTGATGATGTTTCGTCGTGTCACTTCGGACATGGTTGCTCCCAACCGCGCAGATCAGAGGGCGGTCCCGGGTGCGCGACGGTGCTGTTATCGCTAACAGACTCCGCTCGCGCACCCGGACGCCGCGTTTCTGCCACTACGCGCCCAGGGCTCCCGACCGGGCGACACATCAGCCAACATGGACTCTCATGGATGAAGTGACACCGCGTCAAGGGGTGTTACCGCTAACAGATTCGATCCGTGGCCCACTCGCCGGGCCGAACGGGGCACCGGAGCGGCCGGCCGGCCGACCCGGGCCACGTGCACGATGCGCTCCGGCGCCACGTCCAGCAGCGTGCCGAGCGCCTCCCGGGTGTGGGCCACGTCGATCAGCTGACTGAGTGGGTGCGCGGCCAGCCCGGCCGTGTGCAGCGTCAGCCACGTCCGCATCAGCACCCGTCCGAACTCGACCTGGCCGGCCGCGTCCAGGCCGGGCGGGGCGACGAGCGCCAGCACCGCGCCGCCCTGCGCGAGCGGGTCACCGCCCGCGGCGGCGAGCAGCCGGGGCAGCCCGAGCGGACGCAACGCCGGGTACGCCGCGAGCGCCGCCCGCAGCCCGGCGGCCGCCGCCCGGCCCAGCCCGAGGCAGCGGTCACTGAGCCCGTCGGTCCGGTAGCGCGGACCCGACCGGTCCAGGCGCAGCCAGCGGCGCAGCTCCGCGACCACCGCCGGGTCGGCGTACACGTGCCGGTCGGCCGTGCGCAGCAGCGCGCGCAGCCGCCCGGCCGCCGGCACGACGCGGACCGCGCCACCGGCCCGCCGGGCGACCGCGTCCACTGCCGCCACCACGTCGGCGTCCGGACCGGCGGTGAACCGGCCCCGGTGGGTACGCCGGTCCCACACGTCGGCGGTGCGGAACGGTGTCCGGTACGGCTGCCGTCCCGGCCGCAGCCGGCCCACCCGCCGGTCGGACTCGTCGTGGTCGGCGGCCCAGTCCAGCCGCAGCCCCGCGTCGGCGGCGACGATCAGGCAGGTCTCCACGAACGCGCCCAGCGACAGCCGCAGATCCCGCCCGGTCGGGTCGCCCGCGGGCAGCGCGTCGACCGGATCCCACCCGACGGTGATCGCCCAGCGCTCGTAGCGCAGCCGCCACGGCTGGGTGTTGTGCGCGCTCGGGGCCCGCCAGCACAGCGGCTCCAGCGCGTGGAACGCGGCGAGGTCCATGGTCACCGCTCCTTGGCGTAGAACGTGTAGCCGTGCAGCGGGCGTCCGCCCAGACGCCGGTACTGGGCGGCCGACGCCGGATTGTCCCGCCCGACGTACGTGCTGCGCAGCGCCGTGTAACCACCGGCGTGCAGGTTGCGGTGCAGGTGCTCGGACAGCAGCCGCTGGTAGCCGCGCCCCTGGAACTCCGGCACCACTCCCTTGACGATCAGCACCGCCTCCCGGCGGTACCGGCGGCGGGTGGCCAGCAGCCGCAGCTGGTTGACCGGGTTCAGGTCGCCGCGGACGGCGACCAGGAAGTCGCTGATGTCCGGCACGCAGAGCACGAACGCCACCGGGCGCCCGTCGCGGGTCAGGTAGAGCAGCAGTGACTCGTCCAGCAGGTACGCCAGCCCGTCGGTCTGCCGCCGCAGCTGCGCCGCCGAGATCGGCGTGTAGTAGCCGAGCTGGGCGAAGGAGTCGTTGAGCATCCCGCGCAGCAGGCCGAGTTGCTCGTCGAGCCGCCGGGTGCTCCCCCGGTGCAGTTCCAGCCGGGCGCCGTCGGGCTGGACGCCCGGGCCGGAGGCCGGTCCGGCCGGCGGCGGGACCGGGCAGATCCAGGTGTCGGAGACGAACCGCCTGGTGAACCCGTTCTCCTCGTACGCGTCCGGATATTGCGGCGGGTTCCACGCACTGTCCACGAAGCCCCGGTCGGCGTGCCCGGAGGTGATCACACCGCCGGCCTGGTTGGGCAGCAGCGCCACCGGCCCGAACAGCAGATCCCGGCCGGGTGTGGCGTGCGTGCTGATCGCGTCGAACAGCGGCCCGGCGGCGGACGGGCTGAACTCGGTGAGCCCGAACAGCTGGCACCGGCGGCCCAGCTTCGCGTCGAGGTCCGCGTCGGTGTGCAGCGTGGTGCGCCCGACCACGGTGCCGGTGGCGTCGCGCAGCACGTACATCGGCACGCCGTCGCGCCACCAGCGGCGGATCTGCTGCCGGGGCGTCGGCACGAACCGGGGCTCGTCCGCGTACAGCCCGTCGGTGAGCGTGAGGAAGTCGCGCAGGCCGCGCCGGCCGGTCACGCGCTCGAACCGGTGGCCGGTCACCGGCGCACCGCCGGACCGGCCGTCTCCGCGCCCAGCGGCGTGAACTGCTCGATGTGGCCCATCGCGCCGTCCTCGGCCCGCCACGCGCCGTTGGAGTAGCCGTCGGGGGACGCGGTGTAGAGCCGGATGAAGCCGGCGGTGGCGTTGCGGTTGCCGTCGGTCAGCCACATCATCAGCTTGCGGTGGTGCCGGGTGCGGGCGAAGCGCAGCAGCGCGTCCCGGTCGGTGAAGAACGCGATCGTGCCGAGCGTCAGCGGGAACTGCCAGTAGACGGTGTGCCAGCAGTAGCCGGACATCCGGCGCATGTCGCGCACCATCCGGATCCAGTCGGGGGCCAGGCGCAGCAGCACCAGCGGGTTCGCGTACCGGGTACCGCCGATGAACATGGCGCCGGCGCGGGCCTGGGCCGGGGCGCGGGAGAAGTCACGGGTGCGCATCGTTCACCTCACCAGGTAGACGTTCTTGATCTTCTGCATGGCGGCGAACGGGCCGCCGTCCGGTTCGTGCAGCTCCACCCGCAGGTCACCGGCGGTCGGGTCCTCGACCAGGGACTGCGCGAAGTCCCGCGACACCGAGGTCAGGTGCGCGCGTACCCCGTCTCGGCAGGCGTCGGCGAGCGCCGCGCGTGCGCCGGCGTCCAGCGGGCGGCGCAGCTCGACGTGGATCACCGGCCGGGTCTCCAGCGCCGCGTCCTCGTGCAGCGTCAGGCAGAACCGGCTGATCTCGGCGGCGTACGGGTTGCCGGTGTAGAGGCCGTACTCGACGTCCTGCGGGTAGAGGTTCGCGCCCAGGTAGGACACGGTGGAGTCGCTGCGGCCGAACAACAGCAGCAGCGGCAGCGTCATCCGCTCCTCGGCCACCGCGGTACGGAACTCGGCGCGGCGTACCGGGTCGGCGTGGGCCAGCTCGACGATCCGCCGGTACGGCACCAGCAGCGCCTCGTCACCCACGTTGTAGCGCAGCCGCGGCTGGAGCACGTGCGGGCTCGTCACAGTGCAGAGCAGTTCCCGCCGGTCGTTGGTCTCCAGGTAGGTGGCGAACGGGTTGTACTGGAACACCATCGGCAGCCGCTGCTCGCCGCGGCCGAGCAGTTCCGCGCGCAGCCCCGCGTCGGTGCGCAGCCGCCGCCGCAGCCACACCGTGAACCGGGTCTCCGCGCCGATGCCGATGGTCAGGTCCGACGCCCCGTACGCCGACCGCACCCGCACGAACCGCTGCTCCAGGTAGTCGCGCAGCGCCTCGGTCATGCCCTCCCCGCCGCAACTGGCGAAGATCCGGTACCGCGACCACGGGAAGTCCTCGGCGTCGAGCCGGTCCCGCAGGTGCTTGAGGAACGGCGGGTACGCGGTCACCAGGTAGTCGTGGCCGGGGCCGAACTCGCGCAGCGTGTCGACGATCTTCCCGAGGTCCGGTCCGGTGTTCTTCACGGTCGCGATCCGGGCCATCGCCGCGCCGGTGGTGGTGCCCGTCGCCCAGGCGCCCATCGAGTACGCGTTGATGACGAACGGGCGGCGCATCGGGAACGCCAGCCCGGTGTAGCCGGCGATGTCGCGGTGCACCGCCCGCAGCTCCCGCTCGCCGCGCGGCCAGTTGAACGGCCGCCCGGACGATCCGGCCGACTCGTCGACCACCACGCCCCGCTCCGGCAGCCGCCCGTCCCGGCACCGGGCCGAGGAGTCGTACGCCATGACGTACCCACGCTTGTCGGTCTCCGGGAAGTCCCGCAGCCGGCGGCGCAGGTCGCCCGGGCGGGCCCGCAGGAACGCCTGGTAGGCGGGCACCCGCCGGGCCGCCCGCACGCAGGTCGACCGCGCGTTCGCGGCGGCGAGGCGGTCCAGGACCGGGTGGTGGCGCCGGGCCAGCCACCGCCAGCCGACGGGGTGGTGGGCGACGAGCCGGGCCAGCGCGGCGACCGCGCGGCCGGCGGGGGCCAGCGCGGCCTCGGGGGGCAGGGGCGTGTCGACGGTACGTGCAGCGGCGTGTCGGTGCAGCGTCTCGGCCATGAGAAGCATCCTGTCGACGCCCCGGCGCTGCCGCCTGAGCCACGAGACGGTGATGCGCTGAGTACCCGTACCCAGGTCGCAAGGCCACCCGAGCCCGGCCACGCTGAGTCACCATGGCGACACTGGCCTGGCGAGTCGTCCCTGGTCCGGTGACACTTCGCCCATGACAGACGGCAAGCGTGAGCGCGTGAACGAGCGCTTCGAGAAGGTGGCCGAGGAGACCTCGGAGACAGTGACCCACGCGGCCACGGTGCTGGAGGAGGAACTCGCGGCGGGGCTGGCCGGCGCACGGCGGCTCGAGGAGAAGCTGACCGAGAGCCGCCGGGTCGACCCGGAGGCGTTCGACGAACTCGTCGCCCGGGTCCGCACCGACGGGCACGCCCTGATCGACACCGTGGTCGGGCAGTTGAAGATGGCCGACGACCAGCGCGGCGAGGTGATCCGGCGGTACACCTCGGACGCGCACGACGCGCTGGACACCGTACTCAATCTGGCGCGGCTGGCCCCCGAGGTGGCCAACGGGCTCGCGGACCGGCTCGCGTCGCCGGCCCCGAAGCGGCCGACGGACCGGTAGCCGCGCGATGGCGCCGACCACCGGGGTGGCCGGCGGGCACGTGGAACGGATGCTGGAGCGCTATCGCGGGCTCGCCCTCGGCGCGCTGCTCGACGACGTGCCCGAGGGCGGCCCGCGATACCTCTACGACCTGGTCGCGGAGTATCCGCGGCGCTGGGGCAAAGGGCTGCGCGCCGCGCTGTGCCTGGCGACGTGCCGGGCGTTCGGCGGCGGCGACGCGGTGGGGCTCAACGCCGCCGTGACGGTGGAGCTGTTCCACAACGCCTTCCTCATCCACGACGACATCCAGGACTCCAGCGAGCAGCGGCGCGGCGGGCGGACGCTGCACGCCGAGTACGGCGTCGGCGTGGCGTTGAACGTCGGCAACATGACCAACCTGCTGGCGCTGCGGCGGCTCGCGGCGAACCGGGCGGCGCTCGGCTCCGGGATCGCGTGGCGGCTGTTCACCGAGACCGAGCTCATGATGCGCCACTCCCTGGAGGGTCAGGCCATCGAGATCGGCTGGATCCGCGACAACGTGTGCGACCTGGACGCGGACGACTACTACCGGATGTGCCTGAAGAAGACGTCCTGGTACACGTGCATCTACCCGTGCCGCACCGGGATCCTCGCGGCGACCGGCCGGGAGAACGCGGTCGACGTGCTGGACCGGTACGGCTGGTATCTGGGTGCGGCGTTCCAGATCCAGGACGACGCGCTCAACCTGACCGGCGACTACGCCCGGTACGGCAAGGAGATCGCCGGTGACCTGTGGGAGGGCAAGCGCACGCTGATCCTGATCGACTTCATGCGGCGGTGCACCCTGGAGGAACGCGAACGGCTCGTGCGGTTGCTGAGCCTTACCCGGGCGCAGCGCAGCGCCGCCGAGGTGCGCTGGCTGCACGGGCGGCTGTTCGCGTACGACTGTGTGGAGGCGGCGCGGCGCAGCGCCCGGGAACTCGCCCTCGCCGCCCGGCGTGCGGGCGAGCGGGCGCTGGGCGCCGCCGCCGACACCGAGGACGGCCGTTTCCTGCTGGAGCTGACCGACTACGTGGTGGAACGCGCGCGTTAGGCTCCCAGGATCCCGCGCAGCCAGGTGAGCTGTTCGCGCTGGTGCGCCGCCTCGCCGCCCTCGTGGTCGTTGAACTCGTACACCCGCACGTCCTTGTCGCCGCCGTAGCGGTGGTAGGCGGCGAAGCAGGTCGACGGCGGGCAGACCTGGTCCCGCAGGGCGATCGAGAACAGCGCCGGCGCTGTGGCGCGGGGCGCGAGCACGGCGGCGTCCAGGTAGGACAGGGTGCGGAACACCCGGTCGGCGCGGTCGCGGTGCAGCGCGAGGTATTCGACGACCTCGGCGTACGGGCTGTCCGGGCCGGCGACGCGCACGCCCCGGCGGATGTCGCACAGGAACGGCACGTCGGGCATGACCGCCACGACGTCCGGGCACAACGCGCCGGCCGCCAGGGCCAGGCCGCCGCCCTGGCTGAAGCCGGTCACCGCCACCCGCGCGGGGTCGACGGCCGGGTGCCGCCGGGCGGCCTCGGCGAAGCGCACCGCGTCGGTGATCAGCCGCCGGTAGTAGTGCTCCGCCGGGTCGTCGACGCCCCGGGTGAGGAAGCCCGGCACGGTGCCGGCCGGGTACGGGTGCGGGTCGGGGGTGCCGCCGGTGGCGGCGCTCCACCCCTGGCCCCGGCTGTCCATGATGAGGTGCGCGAAGCCCGCCGCCGCCCAGAACAGCTTCTCGTGCGCCAGGCCGCGGCCCCGGCCGTAGCCGAGGTACTCGACCACGCAGGGCAGCGGCCCGTCGGCCCCGGCGGGCAGGTGCAGCCATCCGCGTACCGGCTCGCCGCCGAAGCCGGGGATCGTGACGGCGTACGTCCGGATCTGGGTCAGGCCGGTGTCGACCGGCTCGTAGACCGCCGCCTCCGGATCGCCGCCGCCGTCGAGCGTGCGCGCCCAGAACGCGTCCAGGTCCGCCGGCACGTCCAGCTCCGGCCGGTACGCCATACAGCCGGCCAGGTCGAGGTCGGTCAGCGGCACGACGCGGCCTCCTCGACGGCTGAGGCGAACCAGCCGGTGATCGTGCTCGGGTGGGTGATGGCGGTGCCCACCACGACCGTCCACCCGCCCGCCCGCAGCGCCTGCGCGGCCTGCTCCGGCGTGTGGATGCGTCCCTCGGCGACCACCGGGACGTCGATCGCGGCGGCGAGCCGGGCGACCAGGTCCAGGTCCGGCCCGTCGCCCTTGGTGGTGTACGCGGTGTACCCGGAGAGCGTGGTGCCCACCAGGTCGGCGCCGGCCGCGGCGGCGGCCACGCCCTCGTCGAACGTGGAGCAGTCGGCCATCACCAGCGCGCCGGTGCGCTCGTGCACGGCCGCGATCGTCTCGGCGAGCGTACGGCCGTCGGGCCGGGGCCGGGACGTGCCGTCGAGCGCGACGACGTGCGCCCCCGCGTCGGC
Organism: Micromonospora tulbaghiae; assembly: GCF_900091605.1. Taxonomy (GTDB): domain Bacteria; phylum Actinomycetota; class Actinomycetes; order Mycobacteriales; family Micromonosporaceae; genus Micromonospora; species Micromonospora tulbaghiae. The sequence continues at coordinate 338,203 of NZ_FMCQ01000007.1, read as the reverse complement.
GACCGCCAGTGCGTGCTCCAGCGTCGGGGTGATGAAGACGTCGTCGTCGCCGTCCTTCCAGAGCCCGATCAGCGGCAGGTCAACCGCCTCGCGGATGGCCGCGATGTCGGCCAGTCCCTGGGCACGGATGCCGGCGGCGCCGCCGCGTGCGGTGGCGAGCGCGACCCGGCGCATGGTGTCCGGGTCGCGCATCGGCTCACCCGGGTACGCCTGACAGGAGACCACCAGGCGGTGGCGGAGCTGGTCGACGAGCGCGTTCATGAGACCTTCCAGGCGAGCGAGGCGGCGCCGAGCAGCGGCGCGTCGGGGCCGAGGGTGGAGGCGAGGACCGGCACGCCGGCCAGGCCGGGCAGCGTCTCGGCGGGCACCGCGTCGCGCAGCGCCCGCCACCAGGGCTCGCCGAGGCCGGTGACGCCGCCGCCGACCACCACGGCGGCGGGGTCGAGCACGTTGACCAGGCCGCCGACGGCGGAACCGACGGCCGCGCCGCCCAGCCGGACGACCTCCCGGGCCGTCTCGTCGCCGTCCTCGGCGAGCGCGGCGACGGCCCGCAGGTCGGCCACCGGCCGGCCGGTACGCCGGACGTACTCGGCGGCGAGCGCGGGACCGGCGGCGATCGCCTCCAGGTGCCCGCGCCCGCCGCAGGTGCAGGGCAGCGACCCGGCGTACGGGGACGGCTGGTGCCCGGCGTGCCCGGCGGCGCTGTGCGCACCGGCGAGCACCGAGTCGCCGAGGACGAACGACGCGCCGACGCCGGTGCCCACGGCGACGTAGAGCACCGTGTCGTATCCGGCCGCCACGCCGTGACGAGCCTCCCCCAGCGCGTGGGCGTGCACGTCGTTGACCACGGTGACCGGCACGCCCAGGCGCCGGCGCAGGTCGCCGCGCAGGTCCGTGCCGGTCCACCCGGTCAGCACGTCGGTGGCGGACAGCACCAGGCCGGAGCCGCTGTCGATCACACCGGCGCTGCCGACGCCGAGCGCCCGTACGGCACCCGGTGCGTCCGCCCGCAGCTTCTCGACCAGGCCGGCGGCGGTGTCGAGCACCGCGGCGGCGCCGGAGCGACCAGGCGTCGGTGCGGTGAGCCGGCCGACGACCGCTCCCCCGGCGCTGACCAGGGCGGCGGTGGTCTTGGTGCCGCCGATGTCGAGCGCGGCGACCAGGTCGGCGCCGCTCGTGCTCAGGTCGGGCATGGTCAGAGCAGCCCGGCCAGTTCCAGCTGGGTACGCACGCGGCCCGTCTCGGCGGCGTCGAGCGGCCGCAGCGGCAGCGACACCGCGTTGCCGGCGATGACACCCAGCAGCGCCAGCGCGGTCTTGAACGCGCCGACGCCCCGGGTGGCGCCCGCCGAGGTGGCCGGGTCGGCGGCGTCGACGATGCGGAACAGGCGGGTCAGGCGGTCCTGCTCCCGCCGGGCGGCGGTCCAGTCGCCGGCCACGCAGGCCCGGTGCAGCCGCACGTATCCGGCCGGGTCCACGTTGCCCAGTCCGGGCACGGAGCCGGAGCCGCCGGCGAGCATCATCGCGTCGACCACCACCTCGTGGCCGGTGAGCAGGCTGAAGTCGCGCTCCGGCGCGTGCTCGGCGACGGCCAGCGCCAGCTGGCGGAACGCGACGTCGTCGCCGCTGGAGTCCTTGACGCCGGCCAGCACACCCTCGGCGGCGAGCCGGGTGAGCAGGTCGACGGAGAGCTTGCTGTGCACGCAGACCGGGATGTCGTACGCCAGCAGGGGAAGCTCGACCGCCGCGGCGACCGCGCGGAAGTGCCGCTCGATCTCGTGCGGGCCGACGATGGCGTAGAACGGCGCGGTCACGACCAGGCCGTCCGCGCCCAGCCGGGTGGACGCCTCGGCGCGTTCCACGACCCGGCGGGTGGTGGGTTCGATGCATCCGGCGATGACCGGCACGGCGCCGCCGGCGGTCTTCACGATGGTCTCCAGGGCCAGGTCCCGCTGCCGGTCGGTGAGGAAGACCGTCTCGCCGGAGCTGCCGAGGGCGAAGATGCCGTCGACACCGGCGTCGAGCAGCCACTCGACCAGCCGTTCCAGGGAGCGGACGTCGACCTCGCCCTCCTCGGTCAGGGGGGTCACGGCCGGCGGCACGACTCCGGCGAACCGCGGGGCTGGGGTGGTCACAGGTTCTCCTCGACAGACTCAGATGCGGTGCGGCCGGTCGCCGGGGTGGCGAGCGCGACCAGTTCGGTGTTGGCGGTTCCGGCGGGCACCGGGTGGTGGCAGCGGAACTCGTGGCCCACGCCCTCGGCGGGGCGCGGCGCCGGCATGTCCACGGCGCAGCCGTCGGTGGCGGCCCAGCAGCGGGTCCGGAACGGGCAGCCGCTCGGCGGCCGGGTGGCCGACGGGACCGGGCCGACCAGGGGAATGGGCTCGATCGGTGACAGCAGGCCCGGCGTGGCCGAGAACAACGCCCGGGTGTACGGGTGTCGGCCGCCCTCGGGCAGCAGGTCGGCGGGCGTCTGCTCGACGATCCGGCCCAGGTACATGGTGACGACCCGGTCGCTGACCCGCTTGACGGTCTGGATGTCGTGCGAGACCAGCACCATGGCCAGTCCGAGCCGGTCCTTGAGGTCCAGCAGCAGGTTGAGGATCTGGGCCCGCACCGACACGTCGAGCGCGCTCGTCGGCTCGTCGGCGATGACCAGCCCCGGCTCCAGAGCCAGCGCGCGGGCGATGGACACCCGCTGGCGCTGGCCGCCGGAGAGCTGGCTGGGCAGCACGTCGGCGACCGAGCGGGGCAGGCCCACCAGGGCCATCAGCTCGGACACCCGCTGCTCGCGCTGCTGCCGGGTGCCGCGGCGGTGCACGTCGAGCGGGTCGCGCAGGATGTCGCGTACGGGCATGCGGCGGTTCAGCGAGGTGGCCGGGTCCTGGAAGATCATGCCGACGCCGGCGCCGATGTGCTCGCGCCGCTCGGCGGCACTCATCGACCACACGTCCTTGCCGGCGAAGGACACCGTGCCGCTGGTCGGCCGTTGCAGGCCGACGAGCACCTTGGCCAGCGTGGACTTGCCGCAGCCGGACTCGCCCACGATGCCGACCGTCTCGCCGGCCCGGATCACCAGGTCGGCGCCGGTGAGGGCGTAGACCTTGTCCCGGCTGAACATGCCGCCGCCACGCGCGGCGTGCACCACGTGCACGTCGCTCAGCTCGGCGATCGGCCGGTGCTCGGCGGTGGCGCTCATCGGGCCGGCTCCTTCTCGCTGACGGTGACGGCGGGGTGGTGGCAGGCGTACCCGTGGCCGTCCGTGCCCTCCAGTGGGGGCGCGGTGTCCCGGCAGATCTCGGTCGCCATCGGACAGCGGTCGGAGAACCGGCAGCCCTTCGGGAAGTCGGCCGGTGACGGCACCACGCCGCGGATCTGGGTGAGCCGTTCCGCCCCGGTCTCCAGGGACAGGACGGAACCGAGCAGCCCGCGGGCGTAGTGGTGGGCGGGCGCCTCCATCACGTCGGCGGTCACGCCGGTCTCCACGATCTGCCCGCCGTACATCACCACGACCCGGTCGGAGACGTCGCTGACCAGGGCGAGGTCGTGGCTGACCAGGATGAGGGCGAAGCCGAGCCGCTCGCGCAGGTCCAGCAGCAGCTTCATCACCTGGGCCTGCACCGTGACGTCGAGCGCGGTGGTCGGCTCGTCGGCGATGATCAGCTTCGGGTCGCGGGACAGCGCCATGGCGATCACCACGCGCTGCCGCTGCCCGCCGGACAGCTCGTGCGGGTACGCGGCGAGCGTGCGCTGCGGGTCCAGCCCGACCAGCCGCATCAGTTCCTCGGCCGAGCGGGTGCCGCCGCGCCGGATCATCTGGGCGAGCTGGGCGCCGACGCGCAGCGCCGGGTTCAGCGCCGACAGCGCGTCCTGGTAGACCATGGCGATCTCGCGCCCCATCAGGGCCCGGCGGCCCTTGGCGTTCAGCTTCAGCAGGTTCGTGTCCTGGAAGCGGATCTCGCCGCGTACGCGGGCGCCCTTCGGCAGCAGGCCCATCACGGCCAGGACACTCAGCGACTTGCCGGAGCCGGACTCTCCCACCAGGCCGACGACCTCGCCGGGGCGTACGTCGAAGGAGAGCCCGTCGACGATGTCCACGCCGCGGTGGCGGCCCTCGAAGCCGATGGACAGGTTGCTGACCTGAAGGACGGGCCGGCCCTGCGGCAGCGGGCGGGCGCGTTCGCGCAGCCGCCGCGCCGCCTCGGCGAGGCCGGGCAGCTCGACCACCTCACCGGTGCCGGGCTGCGCCTGCTCCAGCGCGTCACCGCTGGTGGTGGACATGGCGCGGCGGGCGGCCGGTGCGGCCCACGCGTCGGACATGCCCTCGGAGAGCACGTTGAGCGCCAGCACGGTGAGCAGGATCAGCAAGCCGGGGAAGAACGTGGCCCACCAGCCGCCGATCTGCACCATCTCCTTGCCGAACGCGATCACCGAGCCCCACGAGGAGGCCGCCTCCTGCGGGGCGAGGCCGCCGCCGATGAAGGACAGCGACGCCTCGAAGACGATCGCGTCGGCGACCATGACCGTGACGAAGACGAGGATCGGGGCGGCGCAGTTGCGCAGGACGTGCCGCCAGAGGATGTGCGGGCGCCGGGCGCCGATGATCCGTTCGGCGGCCACGTAGTCCTCGCCGTACTGGGACAGCACGTTGGCGCGGACGATGCGCGCGACCGACGGGGTGAACACGAAACCGATCGCGATCACGAGAACCAGCAGGCTGTTCTTGCCGAACGAGATGATCAGCAGCGCGGAGAGCACGATCGCCGGGAACGCCATGACCACGTCGAGACAGCGCATGATGATCTCGTCGACGACGGTGCGGCTGCTTCCGGCGATCGCGCCGAGGATCGCGCCGAGCACCAGCGCGATGCCGGCCGCGCCGAAGCCGACGATCAGGGAGCGCCGGGTGCCGGCCACCAGCCGGGAGAACACGTCCCGGCCGAGCTTGTCCAGGCCGAACCAGAAGTCGCCGTTCGGGCCGGTCAGCGCCGGCCCGAGACCGGACTGGGTGGGGTCGTGGCGCAGCAGCAGCGGGGCGAGCACGCCGACCACGACGATGAGCGCGACGAAGCCGAGCGCGAACCGGGCCGCGACACCGAGCCGGGCGAAGGCCATGCCGGGGCGGGACAGCCGCGTGGTGAGGGACCGGCGCATCAGTGGCCTCCGCGCAGTCGGGGGTTGGCGAAGAGGTAGAGGATGTCGACGACCAGGTTCACCAGGACGAAGCCGAGCGCGATGGTCAGGACGGTGCCCTGGGCCAGCGCGGTGTCGTTCTGCTGGACGGCGCTCATGATCTGGGTGCCCATGCCGGGCAGCGAGAAGATGGCCTCGATGACGACGGTGCCGCCGATGAGGTAGCCGATCCGCAGGCCGAGCGCAGTGAGCGGGTTGACCAGCGCGTTGCGGAGCACGTTGCGGCCGACCACCACGCGCGGCGGCAGTCCGGCGCCGATCGCCGTGCGGACGTAGTCCTTGTCGAGCTCCTCGACCATGGACGTCCGGACGATGCGGGCCAGCGAGCAGCCGACCGGTACGGCCAGCGCCAGCGCGGGCATGGCCAGCGACTGCAACCACAGACCGACCGAGTCGGCGGGGTTGACGTACCCGCCGGTCGGGAAGATCGGGCGGCGGACGGAGAACTCCTGGATGAACAGCAGGGCCAGCCAGAACGAGGGCGTGGCGATGCCGGCCATGGAGACGATCCGGATGACCTGGTCGGGCCAGCGGTCCCGGTACAGGGCGGCCGGGATGCCGAGGGCCAGCGCGATGACGAGCGCGCCGACGACGCCGAGCACGGTCAGCTGGATGGTCAGCGGCAGCGCCATGGCGATCTTCTCGGCCACCGGGACCGACGGCGGGAACGTCATGCCGAGGTCGCCGCGGACGAGGTCGCCGAGGAAGTGCAGGTAGCGCAGCGGCAGCGGGTCGTTCAGGCCGTTGGCGGCGCGGAACGCCTCGACCTGCGCCGGCGTGGCCTGGTCACCGAGGACGGACAACGCCGGGTCGATCGGGGAAAACTGCATGATCACGAAGACGAAGAGCGTGATGCCCAGCACCAGGGGGATCAGCGTCAGGAATCGTCGTGCGACCAGGTTCAGGACGGTCAGCATGGATTCTCTTTCTCGTGGCGGGGCGCCGGGACGCCCCGCCCGGCCGCACGGGTCACGTGGGCCGGGCGGGACGCCTGCGGGGCCGGAACCCCGAGCGCGGGCTCAGCCGGTCCGGCCGGTGCCCAGGAAGTACAGGCCGGTGGTGGAGGCGCCGGAGAAGCCGTCCACCTTGGCCGGGTCGTACGCGGTGACGACCTTGGTGTGCAGGATCGGGTACAGCGGCACCTGGTCCGCCGCCATGTCCAGGGCCTGCTTCCACAGCACCTTGCGGGCCGCCTCGTCGGAGGTCTGCGCGGCCTTGTCCAGCAGGTCGCTCATGGCCTTGCGGTCGGCGTCGCTCCAGCGGTAACGCTGGCCCGGCCAGGTCTCGCCGAAGTAGTACCAGCGCATCAGCAGGTCGGTGTCCACACCGAAGACGCTCGGGTCACCGGTGGCCATGAGCACCCGGAAGGTGTCCTTGGGGACGATGTCGCCGTAGATGGCCGAGGACGGCACGGTGTTGAGCGTGGCGGTGACGCCGATCTTCTTCCACTGCTCGATGACCAGCGGGGCGACGTCCTTGACCACGGAACTGTCGGTGGTGTCGAGCCGGAACGACAGGTTGGTGACGCCGGCCTCCTGGAGCAGGGCCTTGGCCTTGTCCGGGTTGTAGTCGTAGACCGTGGCGGCCTTCTGGTACGCCTTGTTGCCCTCGTCGAGGTAGCTGGTCGCCGGGCTGCCGTAGCCGTTGAGCGCGGTCTTGATGACCGCCTCCTTGTCGATGGCGTAGTGCAGGGCCTGGCGCACCCGCTTGTCGCTGAACGGGGCGGCGGAGTTGTTGAACATGAGGAAGACCTGGTTGAAGGCCTGCTTCACGTCGATCGTGTACTTGTCCTTGAGCGAGTCCACGTTCAGGTACGGCACGGCCTCGATGGCCTGCACCCGGCCGCCCTGCAGGTCCGACACGCGGGCCGACGCCTCGGTGGTGGTGTTCCACGTCATCGTCTCGACCTTGGCGGCGCGCGGGCCGTTGTAGTTCGCGTTCTTGCTCAGCTTGACGCCGGACTCCTTGGACGCGCTGTCCACCTTGAACGGGCCGGAGCCGATCGGGGCGGTGTCGAACGCCTTGGCCGCGGCCGCGTCACCGGTCTTCGCCTTGGGGACGATCTTGATGACCGCGATCCGCTCGCTGAACAGCGCGAACGGGTACTTCAGCGTGAACTCGACGGTCGTCGCGTCCTTGGCGGTGACGCTGTCGAGGAACGACACGAAGCCCTGCATCAGCGGCGGCGCCTTCGGGTCCGCGGGCTTGAGCACGCGGGTGAAGGACCAGGCCACGTCCTCGGCGGTCACAGCGGTGCCGTCGGAGAACTTCGCCCCGTCACGCAGCGTCACGGTGTAGGTCCGGCCGTCGGCCCCGGGGGTCGGGTCGCTCTTGGCCAGGGCGTTGTAGGGTTCCCGCGTGATCGGGTCGAGGTCGACGAGGCCCTCGAAGACGTGCTGGTTGACCGCTGTCGCCACGGCCGAGGAGGCGTTGCTGGGATCGAAACCGCTGGAGAGCGTGAAGGCCAGCGTGGCCTCGATCGACGTGCCCCCCTTCCCGTCGCCCACGGCGTTGGTCGAGGCGGGACCGCCACTGCAGGCCGCCAGCGCGACCGCGAGGCCCCCCGCGAGGGAGGCGACGGCCAGGGAGCGGGCGCGGCCTCGCAGGACGCGCCGGCTCCCCGACGGCTTACCGGTGGTGCTCACGTAGCTGCCTCCATAGGCTCTTCATGCGCTCGCGGTGACCGCTCGCGCTCGGGGATGTGAAGCATAAGGTGTATGACGTCTGACGTCTGATGCCGGTAGGGTGAGGGTGTCAGATTCGGGAACGAAGGGCAAGGGGCAGATGACGACCATTGACGCCAGTCCGCTACGCGGCGCCGAGCGGCCCAGCCCTCGCCGGCAGGAGGTCGCCACCAGGATCAAGGAGTACATCCTGCGCAACCGCCTGAAGCCCGGGAACCTCCTGCCCACCGAGACGGAACTGTGCGAGGCCGTCGGCGCCAGCCGCTCCAGCGTCCGCGAGGCCGTCAAGATCCTCTCCGCGCTCGACATCGTCGAGGTGCGCCACGGCCACGGCACGTTCGTCGGCCGGATGTCCCTCAACGCCCTGGTGGAGAGCCTGACGTTCCGCGGACTGCTCAGCGGCGAGGACGACCATCGCGTACTGGCCCAGGTCGTCGACGTCCGCCAGACGCTGGAGCAGGGCCTGGCCGCCACCGTCATCGACGCCCTCGACGAGCAGCACCGGTCGGAGCTGTCCGCGCTCGCCGACGAGATGCACAGCCGGGCCGCCCGGGGCGAGGACTTCCTCGACGTCGACCGCGCGTTCCACCTGAAGCTGATGGAACCCCTCGGCAACGACCTGCTGGTCCAGCTGACGGAGGCGTTCTGGCAGGTGCAGGCCATCGTCGCGCCCACCCTGCAGACCGAGCCGGAGGACCGGGTGATCACCGCCCAGCGGCACCAGGCGATCGTCGCGGCCCTCACCGCCGCCGACGCGACGGCGCTGCGCTCGGCCGTCGCCGAGCACTACGCCCCCATCCGGGCGAGCATCGCCCGCGCCGCGCAGCCCTGACCCGCGGTACGCCGGGCCCTGTCGTTCGAGCCTGATCGAAGGTCTCTGTCCCGAGGCACGCACCGTGCCGAAGCTGTCTTCTGACGGGCGCATCGGGCGCCCCGGACGGCCGAGGTGCATGTCATGGCGGTGGTGTCGCGCCGAGCGCGGTCATGGTGGTACGTCCTCGCGGTCCCCGCCGCCCTCGCGGCGGCGGCGGCCGGGGCACTGGGCGCGCGCCCCGACGTCGCGCCGCAGTCCGAGAGTCACCGCGCGCCCGCGGCTAGTGCCGCCGCCGACCCGGTCCCGCCCGCCACCGCCCCGGCCGCCGACGTGCGGTACGCCGCCACGCAGGTGCTGATCCGCGACTGCATGCAGCGTCGCGGGTTCCGCTACTGGCCGGTTCCCCGGCAGCCGGTGCCGGAGCTGCGCGAGTTCCCGTACGTCCTCGACGACGTCTCCTACGCCCGCCGATACGGATACGGCGGCGCCCTGGAACGCCGCCTCCAGGAGGCGATGGCGGCCGACCCGAACACCCGGTACGTCCGGGAACTGCCCCCGGAACGCGGCGCCGCCGCCGTACGCGCGGTCAACGGCGACCCCGGCGAGCCCGACGCCCTGCGCGCGACGCTGCCGGCCGGTGGGGTGCTGCGCCGCAGCAGTCACAGCTGCACGTCCGAGGCGGAGCGACAGCTCTATCGCGATCTGCCCGGCTGGTACCGCGTCACCAGGATCACGGACAACCTGGCCGGACTGCGCGTCGGCCGGGTGCTCGCCGACCCCCGCTACGCCGACGGCGTGGCCGCGTGGCGGCGGTGCATGCGCGCCGCCGGGCACGACGTGGCCGATCCGGCATCGGCCCGCGCGTCGGCGCCCGAGCCGGCGTCCGGCTCCGTCACGCCCGGTGAGATCAGGCTGGCGGCGGCCGAGGCGACCTGCGCGACACGGACCGGATTCGGCCGGCTCGCCCGGCGGCTCGACGCCGAGCACCGTCGCGCCCTCGACAGGCGGTTCCACACCGAGGTCGCCGAACGGCTCCGTCTGGAGGCCGCCGCGCTGCCGCGGGCGCGCGCCGTGCTGGCCACCGGCTGACCCACCCCACGACTTCCGTGGCGGCCCGCCACGGCAGGACCCGACCGGAGGGAACACCATGAGAGCAGTACGGTCCGTGCTGGCCACAGTGGTCGCGGCGGCAGCCGCGCTGGCCTTCACCGCCACCGCCGCCCAGGCCGCGCCCCGGCCGACCCCGCACGCGGACACGCAGCGTGCCGCCGCGGGCAGCGGCTACCTGTACGTCAGCCAGGACGCCGGGTGGGCGGGCCGGTGGTGCTGGTGGTACAACGCCGACAACAACTGGGACACGATCAGCACGGCGGAGAACGCCAACTGCGACTACAACAACCGGGCCAGCATGCGCAACCTGGCGTCCTCGGCCTGGAACGACTCGAACGGCGGCCGGCCGGTCGCCCTCTACATCCACCCCGACTACACAGGTGCGTACGCCTGTCTCGGCGCCGGCGACGCGTGGGACAACCTCACCGGGGTCTGGTTCAGCTGGGGCTCCAACCGGGACGGCTACATGGCGAACGCCAACGACAACATCGCCTCCCACCGGTGGCGTACGAGCTGCAGCGCGGGCTGAGCTGAGACAGGGCGGGGCGGCAGCCGTGCGGCTGCCGCCCCGCCGCATCCCATCCAGTGATATATGTCAATGTCGTGGACGAGACTGAGCGCGGCGGCACACGTCGGAACACTGTGCGTCATGGGGACGCTACGCATCCACTTCACGGCCGGGGACCTCAGCCGCACCCGGCTGGCGGCCCGGCCGGATCCACTGTGGGAGATCATCTGCAGCCTGCACCGCCTCCAGACCCGGGCCGGCTACGCCGGTTACGCCCGGTGGCACCGGCAGATCCGCCCGGACCTGGAGCGCGCCGGTCTCGTGCCGGTCGTCCGCGAGCGGCTGATGCCCGTCGCGCCGCTCAAGCGGTACTTCCCGGACTTCCTCACACCCGGCCCGGTCACCGACCTCGACGAGGGGATCGACCGGGTGCTCGGCACCCCGACCCGGCGGATCCGCACCGAACTGGGGCGGATGGTGACACCCGTCGACGGCGCCTGGATGAGCGATCTGGCCGCCGGCCGGCTCGCCGCCCGGCGCGGCCTCGGCGATGCGCTGCGCGCCTACTTCCGCGTCGCGCTCGCGCCGTACTGGACGCAGATCACCTCCGCCGTCTCCGGCGACCGGGCGCTGCGCGGGACGTGGGTCCTGGACAACGGCGCCGGGCAGATCCTCGACGACCTCAGCCCGGAGACCTCCTGGGATCCGCCGGTGCTGTGCGTGCACGGCTACCCGGAGGACCGGGACATGCATCTCGACGGCCGGGGCATCACACTGGTCCCGTCGTACTTCTGCTGGCACGCGCCGATCACGCTGGCCGACCCCGACCTGCCGCCGACGCTCGTCTATCCGGCTCGCCGGCAGCGACCGGAACCGACGCCGCCGGCCGGCCCGCAACGCCGGCTCGGTCCGCTGCTCGGCCACACCCGGGTCGCGGTCCTGCGCGCCGCCGCGAGCGGTGCCACCACCGGGGAGCTGGCCCGGCGTGCCCGCATCTCGCCGGCCACCACCAGCCATCACACCACCATCCTGCGCGAGGCCGGTCTGATCACCAGTCAGCGGCACGGCAACCTGGTCCTGCACCGGCTCACCGCGATGGGCGAGGCACTGCTCGGCGAGACGCCCGGGCCGGACCGCTGACGACTCCCCGGGCCGGACGGGGACGTCGACCGGAACCGATCCTTGACGGGCCGGGGTGAATCCGCCTAGCGTGCAGACATCGGACATCTGACGTCTTATAGCTAGTCCGATTCCCCCTCCCCCCGTCCGGAAGGAACCACGTGTCCCCTCGCCGCGCCATACCGCGCCGCGCAACCGTCCTCGCGGTGGCCGCCCTCACCCTCCTCTCCGTACTGCCCGCCACCGCGGCCCAGGCCGCCGCCCCCGCCGGCGTGACCGCCACCGTCGGCGCCGACTGCACCGCCGGCCGGCTGCTGCTCGACCTCGACAACCGCAGCGCCACGACGCAGACCTACACCGTCACCTGGCCGGGCCGCTCCGGCTCGCCGTGGACCCGCACGGTCGCCGCCGGTGGCAACGCCGAGCTGTACTGGACGCTGTCCCCCGGCACGCCGTACACGCTGCGCACCACGACCCCGACCGGCCTGGACGAGACCACCAGCGGCATCTTCCACTGCGGTACCGGAATGTCCGCGCTGGCCGGCTTCGACTGCACGAACGGCCGCCTCCAGCTCGCCCTGGAGAACCGCACCACCACCGCCCGGGACTTCACCGTCACCTGGCCCGGACGCACCGGCTCACCGTGGACCCGCACCATCGCCGCCGGCGGCAACTTCCTGCACTACTGGACCGTCGGTGCCGGCACCCCGTACACGCTGCGGGTCACCGCGCCCGGCTTCGACACCACGCTGCGCGGCACCACCGCCTGCGACCTGGCCGCCGGCAACCCGCAGCTCGCCACCACCACGCTGCTGACCACGCAGACCGTGATCCGCGGCCTCAACGGCGCGAACGGCCGTTACGACGGCACCGTCGCCTCGGTCCGCATCCCCGGCCTGGCCGTGAGCAACAACGGCACTGTCATCGCCGTCGCCGACGCCCGGGTCAACGGCTCGTACGACCTCGGCGGCGGCACCAACAACATCCAGATCGTGATGATCCGCAGCACCGACGGCGGGCGCACCTTCGAGCAGCCCCGCGTCATCCACGCCCCGCCCACCACCAGCGAGGGCGTCGGCGACCCCAGCCTGCTCGTGGACCGCGCCACCGGTGTCGTCTACTGCTTCTTCACCTACTCCCCCCGGCCCGGCATCAGCTTCTGGTCCGGCGGCTCCGGCCTGAACACCGCCGACGACCCGAACAGCATGCACCTGCGCTACATCACCAGCCGGGACAACGGCGCCACCTGGAGCGCCCCGGTGGAGCTGAACCCCGCCGTCAAGGACCCCACCTGGCGGCAGGTGTTCTTCTCCTCCGGCCACGGCATCCAGACCAGCACCGGCCGCCTGATCCAGCCGATCGCCTACCGGGACGCCTCGGGCACCAGCCACGCCGCGAACATCTACAGCGACGACCAGGGCGCGACCTGGCGGCGCGGCGGATCCGCCGGCGGGAACATCAACGAGAGCAAGGCCATCGAGCGTGGCACCGGCGCGGTGGTGCAGAACATGCGGCACAACTCGACTCGCAGCCGCTTCTACGCCACGTCCACCGACGGTGCCGCCACGTTCGGCCCGGCGACGGCGAGCGCCGTGCTGACCGACCCGCTCTGCAACGCCGACGAGATGTCCTACCTGCGGCCCGCCGAGGTCGGCACGAACCGGGCGCCGCTACGCACCCGTACGGCGCTGTTCAGCAACAACGCGCACCCGAGCGCGCGCAACGACCTCACCGTGCGGCTGTCCACCGACGACGGCGCGACCTGGCCGGCGCGGGCGCTGGTCAAGCCCGGCGGCGCCGGTTACTCGACGATGGCGGTGCTGGCCGACGGCACTGTCGGCAACCTGTACGAGGTGGGCGACACCGGCGGCATCTACTTCGCCCGGTTCAGCGTCGACTGGGTCAAGGGCGCCTGAGAGCCGTGTCCCGCCCGGACAGCGGCGTCCGGGCGGGACACGGTCAGCGCTGCCAGCGGACCACGCCACCGACCACCGTCAGCGCCACGGTCAGGTCGCGTAGCTCCGCCGGTTCGACCCGGTACGGGTCGGTCGGCAACACGATGAAGTCGGCGAGCATGCCGGGGCGTAACCGGCCCTTCAGGTGCTCCTCGTAGGAGGCGTACGCGCCCGCCTCGGTGAAGCAGCGCAACGCATTGTCCAGGTCGAGCCGCTCGTGCGGGTCGACGCCGCCGGGCGGGGTGCCGTCGGGCTGCTGGCGGGTCACCGCGGCGTGGATGCCGAAGAACGGGTCGGGGTCCTCCACCGGGGCGTCCGACCCGAACGCCACTACGGCCCCGGCGTCGAGCAGGCTGCGCCACGCGTACGAGGCCAGGCCCCGGCCGGCGAGCATCCGGCTGGTCAGTGGAATGTCACTGGTGCAGTGCGTGGGCTGCATCGAGGCGATCACACCGGAGCGGGCGAGCAGCGGCACGTCGTCCGGCAGCAGGTGCTGGGTGTGCTCGATCCGGTGCCGCAGCCGCGCCACCGCGCCGGGGTCGGCCGACTCGCGCCAGCGCGCGTACGCCCGCAGCACCATCCGGTTCGCCGCGTCGCCGATGGCGTGCGCGGCCACCGCGATCCCCGCCCCGGCGGCCGTCGCCACCAGCCGCCAGAACTCCTCGGCCGGGGTGACGGCGATGCCGTGGTTGCCGGGCTCGCCGTCGTACGGTTCGGTCATCAGGCAGGTGTGTGAGCCGAGCGCGCCGTCGGTGAAGATCTTCACCGGGCCGGTGCTCAGCCAGCGGTCCCCGTCCCCGGTGGCCCAGCCGCTGTCGATCGCCTCGTCCAGGGCCGTGGCGGGGATCGTCTTGTGCACCCGCAGCGGCAGCTCGCCGCGCGCGTACAGCGTCTCGTAGGCGGCCCGGGCGTCCTGCCCGTCGAGGTCGTGGATGCCGGTCAGCCCGGCGGCGAGCAGCCGGGGCAGGTGGGTGCGCAGTTGCGCGACCAGGTCACCGGCGTGCGGGGAGCGCACCACCGCGTACGCCGCGTCCGCCGCCGCCTCGCGCAGGATGCCGGTCGGCTCGCCGTGCTCGTCCCGCGCGATCTGCCCGCCGGCCGGGTCGGGGGTGGCGGCGTCGATGCCGAGCCGGGCCAGGGCGGCGGTGTTCACCCAGATGGTGTGGCCGTCGATGCTGGGCAGTGCCGCCGGCCGGTCCGGGCAGACCCGGTCCAGGTCGGTGCGGGTCGGCTGCACCGGCCGGGTCCATTTGTTGCTGTCCCACCGCCCGCCGAGCAGCCAGGCGTCCGGCGGCAGCGTGGCGGCGTGCCGCGCGATCCGGGTCAGCGCCTCGTCCAGGCTCGCCGTGCCGCGCAGGTCCACCTGGTCCAGCCCGCGCACGTAGGACGCCGAGTGCATGTGGCTGTCGATCAGCCCGGGCAGCACGGCCGTCCCGCCGAGGTCGACCCGGCGCGCGCCGACGCCGGCCCGGTCCCGGCACTCGGCGAGGTCACCGACGGCGACGATCCGCTCGCCGCGGACCAGCATCGCCTCGGCGTGCGGGTGGTCCGGGTCGAGGGTGTGGATGCGGGCGTTCTCGTAGACCGTGCCGCTCATGGGCTCCCTGCCTCGGCGCTCGTGCGGAGTCTCAGGACGTGTGGACCGGCGACGTCTCCTGCGGCTCACCGGCCCGGTCCGCCCGGATGCGGTCGATGTGGTCGGACAGCTCGTCGGTGATCAGCAGGTCCCGCCGGATGTCGTCGTGCGGGTACGCGGTCCGCCCGACCATGTGCGCCGCGACCGGGGCGGTGGCGAGCTGGAACAGGCCGACCAGGACCAGCGTCGTGATGTCCACCCCGGTACGCAGCCGCAGCGCGCAGCCGAGCAGCACCAGCAGCAGCCCCAGCACCTGCGGCTTGGCCGCCGCGTGCATCCGCGACAGCACGTCCGGGAAGCGGATCAGCGCGATGCCCGCGGCGAGGCAGAGCAGGGCGCCGGCGATCAGGCAGATGCCGGCGACGGTGTCCAGGATCGCGTCGAGCATCACTTCGAGCTTCTCCGGGACGCGAACCGGGCGACGCTCACCGAGCCGACGAAGCCGACCAGGGCGAGGACCACCAGGACCGGAAGCGCTGTGGCGTCCCGGCTGTAGGCCGCCTCGGTGGCGATGGCCGCGACCGCGACGGCGAGCAGCACGTCGGTGGCGACGGCCCGGTCGAGGATCGACGGCCCGCGGATGATGCGGACGAGGGTGAGCCCACCGGCCGCGACGAGCAGCGCGGTGACGATCACGGCGATGACGGTCACGTCGGTGCTCCTTCCAGGTCGACCGACCCGGACGGGCCGGTGGGTACGGATCGACGGACCAGGCTCAGCTCCTCGGCCGAGCCGACGGCGGCGACGATGCGCTCCTCCAGCTCCAGCACGCCGCTCCGGAAGCGCTCCACCTCGTCGAGGCTGCGGATGCCGATGACGTGCACGTAGAGCGTGCCGGTGCTCCGGTCGGCCTCCAGGATCAGGCTGCCCGGCACCAGCGACAGGGCTTCGGCGTTGAGGGTGAGGTTGAGGTCGGTGTTCACCCGCAGCGGCACCGCGATGATCGCCGACTGCGGGTGCTTGGACCGGACGGCCAGCCAGGCCACCTGCGCGGACGCCACCACCAGGTCGTACAGGAAGCGGACCACGAACCGCAGCAGCGGCACCGGCCGGATCCGGCCGGCGAACGTGACGGGGGGCAGCGGGAAGACCACCAGCAGCACGGCCGCGACCACGAGTCCGCTGAGCACGTTGGCCCAGCTGAAGGTGCCCCACAACAGCACCCAGACGGTGACCAGGCCGGTCACGGCGATGGCCCGGTTGCGCCAGCGGTCACGGCGGGTCAGTGGCGCTTTCGGCTGACTGGTCACGGCGGTCCCTCCGGGAACACGGCCTCGACGTACGGGGCGCGGCGCAACAGGTCGTCGGCGGCGTCGGTGCTGATGTCGAACAGCGGCCCGGCCACCACTGTCAGCGCCAGGCCGAGCACCACGAGGGCGGCGGTGGACACCGTCATCAGCCGGGGCAGCACCGCCCCGGCCGGCGCCGGGCCGTCGTGCGGCTGCTCGGCGCCGTCGGTGCGGGCCGCCCGGTCGGCGTCACCGGGTTCCGGCATGTCCGCGTGCGGGGCCCGCCAGAAGGCGAGGTTCCACACCCGGGCGATGGCGTAGAGCGTGAGCAGGCTGGTGAGCAGTCCCCCGGCGACGAGCGACCAGGCCAGGAACCCGCCGTCGTCGACGCCGGCCTGGACCAGGCCGAGCTTGCCGAGGAACCCGGAGAACGGTGGTATGCCGGCCAGGTTCAGCGCGGGCACGAAGAACAGCACGGCCAGCATCGGCGACAGCCGGGCCAGCCCGCCGAGGCGGTCCAGCGCGGTGCTGCCGCCGCGCCGTTCGACCAGGCCGGCGGCGAGGAACAGCGTGGTCTGGATGGTGATGTGGTGCACCACGTAGAAGATCGCCGCGGACAGGCCGAGCGGGGTGGTCAACCCGACCCCGAACAGCATGTACCCGATGTGGCTGACGAGCGTGAACGACAGCAGCCGCTTGATGTCCGACTGGGCCACCGCGCCGAGGATGCCCACCACCATGGTCAGCGCCGCTATCACCATGAGCAGGTCGGCGGTGCGGCCGCCCGGGAACAGCAGCGTCTCGGTGCGGATGATCGCGTACACGCCGACCTTGGTGAGCAGGCCGGCGAAGACCGCGGTCACCGGGGCGGGCGCGGTCGGGTAGCTGTCCGGCAGCCACGCCGACAGCGGGAACACCGCCGCCTTGATCCCGAACGCGAGCAGCAGCATGCCCTGCAGCACCAGGCGGATGTCGTCGGGCAGCGCGTCCAGGCGGTCCGCGAGCTGCGCCAGGTTCAGCGTGCCGGTGGCGGAGTAGACCAGGCCGATCGCCACCAGGAAGATCAGCGACGAGAGCAGGCTGACCACGACGTACGTGGTGCCGGCCCGGATCCGCGTCTCGGTGCTGCCGAGCGTCAGCAGCACGTAGCTCGCCACCAGCAGGATCTCGAAGCCGACGTAGAGGTTGAACAGGTCGCCGGAGAGGAAGGCGTTGCAGACGCCAGCGGTCAGCACCAGGTAGGTCGGGTGGTAGACCGACAGCGGCGTCTCCTCGTTGCCGTCGGCCATGCCCTGCCCGATGGAGTAGACGAGCACGCAGAGGGTCACCGAGGCGGACACCACGAGCATCAGCGCGGCGAGCTGGTCGGCGACGAGCACGATGCCCATCGGCGCCGCCCAGCCGCCCACCTCCACCACGAGCGGGCCGTCCAGCGAAGAGCGGACCAGGAGCATCGCGGCCACCGCGACGGTGGCGGTGAGCACGATGATGCTGACCCACCGCTGGGCGCGGGCCCGGCGGGCGAGCAGCAGGGTGAGGGCGGCGCCGAGCAGCGGCATCACCACCGGCAGCGGAACGAGCCAGGTCATCGGACGGCCTCCGCCTCACCCGCGGCGAGCACCCGGGCCTCGGGGCTGCCGTCGGCGGCGTCGACGGTGTCCGAGTCCGAGGTGCCCGGGCCCTCGTCCCGGTCGGCCAGCTCCATGATCCGGCGGTCCTCGACGTCGTCCTGCACCTCGTCGTGCCCGTTGAGGTGCCAGCTCCGGTAGGCCAGCGCGAGCAGGAACGCGGTCATGCCGAGCGTGATCACGATCGCGGTCAGCACCATCGCCTGCGGCAGCGGGTCGGACATGTCCTCCTGGGCGGTGGTGCCGACGATCGGCGGGCCACCGGCCCGGCCGCCGGTGAGCAGCAGCAGGTTCGCGCCGTTGCCGAGCAGGATGACCCCCATCAGGACACGGGTGAGGCTGCGTTCCAGCAGCAGGGTGACGCCGGTGGCGAACAGGACGCCGATGACCACGACATAGACCAGGTTGGGGACGTTCGGGCTCATACCAGCTCCTCTTCCCGTACGCCGGCCGGTTCGGTCTCCTGTTCGTCGACCTCCTCCTGGCGGTCCATCTCGGCGCCCAGGCTGCGCAGGATGTCCAGTACGAGGCCGACCACGATGAGGTAGACGCCCACGTCGAAGAAGACCGACGTCACGAAGTGCACGTGGCCCAGCAGCGGCAGGTGGAAGTCGAGCGTCGCGCTCTGGAGGAACTCGCCGCCCAGCAGCATCGCGGCCACGCCGGTGCCGACCGCCACGAACAGCCCTGCGCCGAGCACCAGGCCCGCGTCCACGGGCGCGGCGCCGTTGAGTTCGGTACGCCCCCCTGCCAGGTACCGCACGGCGAGCCCCAGCCCGGCGACCAGACCCGCGGCGAAACCGCCACCGGGGGCGTTGTGGCCGGAGAAGAGCAGGTAGATCGAGAACAGCAGGATGGCGTGGAAGAGCAGCCGGGTGACCACCTGGAGGATCACCGACTGCTGCCGGGAGGTCGCGCCGCTGGTCAGCCAGCGCGGACGCGACGAGTTCTGCGGGCCGGCACCGGGGATGCCGCTGCGGAGGTCCAGCGCGCGGGTGCGACGGAAGATCAGGCTGGCCACGCCGGTGGCGGCCACCACCAGCACGGCGATCTCGCCCATGGTGTCCCAGGCCCGGATGTCGACGAGCGTCACGTTGACCACGTTCTTGCCGCCGCCGTAGGACACGGCCTCGTCCGGGAAGCCGACCGAGATCGGCGTCGCGGTCCGGCTGCCCGCCGCCACGTACGCCATGCCCGCGGTGACCACGCCGACGGCGACGCCGAGCGCGACGCGGAACCGCCGGGTGGCGCGGATCGGGCGGGCCGAGAACCGGCGCGGCAGCCGGCGCAGCACCAGCACGAACATCACGATCGTGACGGTCTCCACCAGGAACTGGGTGAGCGCGAGGTCGGGCGCGCCGTGCAGGATGAACATCAGCGCCGTGCCGTAGCCGGTCACGCCGACCAGGATCATCGCGGTCAGCCGGCGGCGGGCGCGCGCGGCCACCAGCGCCGCGACCACGATGACCGCGCCGGCGACCGCCTGCAACGGGGTGTCCCAGAGCTGGAACCGCCGGGCCCACGGCGCGCCGGCGAGCACCGCGCCGCCGGGAAGCACGACCAGGACCAGCAGGATGACGCCGAGGTAGAACGGCAACGAGCCACGCTGGGTGGCGCCGGTCAGCTCCACGGCCGCGCGGTCGACCGCCCCGGCCAGGCGGTCGTAGCCGGTGGCGCCGTCGAAGGGCAGCCGCGGCAGGTACGGCCGGCGCCGGTGCAGCAGCAGGAACAGCCCGAGGCCACCCGCCACCGCGAGCGCCGACAGGCCCAGCGCCGGGGTCAGCCCGTGCCAGAGGGCCAGGTGGTAGCCGGGGTCGGCGGTCGGGAACTGGTCGGCGTACGGGGCCAGCACCCGGTCCACCGCCGGGGCGAGGACGCCGACCGCGAGGCCGGCGAGGGCGAGCACCGCCGCCGGGCCGATGAACGCCGGCTCGATCCGGTGCGGCCGTGTCTCCTGCACGCCGGGCTTGGCGGCGAACGCGCCCCAGAGGAAGCGCGCGGTGTACGCGACGGTCAGCGCCGAGCCGGTCACCACTCCGGCGAGCACCAGCAGTTCGGTCGTGCCGCCGTGCAGGAACGCCTCGAGCGCGGCCTCCTTGGCCACGAAGCCGATCAGCGGCGGCAGGCCCGCCATGGAGGCGGCCGCGAGTCCGGCGACGGCCGCCAGCACCGGCGCGCGGCGGCCCAGGCCGCTGAGCTCCCGCAGGTCGCGGGTGCCGGTGACGTGGTCGACGACGCCGACGACGAGGAACAGTGTGGCTTTGAACAGGGCGTGCGCCAGCAGCATCGCGGCGCCGGCCAGCGCGGTGTCGCGGGTGCCCGCGCCGAGGATCACCATGAGCAGGCCGAGCTGGCTCACCGTGCCGTACGCCAGCAGCAGCTTCAGGTCGACCTGCCGCAGCGCCGTCCACCCGCCGAGGAACAGGGTGATCAGGCCGCCGGCCAGCAGGACGCCACGCCACACGGTGGTCTGGCCCACCGCGGGGCCCATCAGCGCGGCCAGGAACACGCCCGCTTTCACCATGGCCGCGGCGTGCAGGTACGCGCTGACCGGCGTGGGCGCGGCCATCGCGCGCGGGAGCCAGAAGCTGAACGGGAAGATCGCCGACTTGCTGGTCACGCCGAGCAGGACGAGCACCAGCGCGACGGTGAGGTAGCCGCCCTCGGGGAGGTTCCCGGCGATCTCCGACCACCGGTACGAGCCGGCGTGCTGGCCGAGCATGACGAAACCGGCGAGCATCGCCAGGCCGCCGAGTGTGGTCACCAGCAGGGCCTGCATCGCCGCGCGGCGGCTGGCCCGCTTGGTCGGGTCGCTGCCGATCAGCAGGTAGGAGAAGACGGTGGTGAGTTCCCAGAACACGTACAGCAGCAGCAGGTCGTCGGAGACGACCAGGCCGAGCATCGCGCCGGCGAACGCGAGGAACACCGCGGCGAACCGGCCGAGGCCGGGATCGTCGGAGCGGAAGTAACGGGCGCTGTAGGCCAGCACGAGGGCGCCGACCCCACCGACGAGCAGCACCAGCAGCCAGGACAGCGTGCCCATGCGCAGGGCGAGTTCCAGGCCGAGCTGCGGTACCCAGGTGACGGTCTCGACGACGGGCCGGCCCGCGCGGACAGGTTCGGTCCGGGTCACCGCCCAGATCAGCGCCGCCGCCGGGACGGCCGCCAGCAGGTAGAGAGCCCGCCTACCGAGGAGGCGTACCAGCACGGGGGCGGTCACGGCTGCGAACGCATGGACCGCCACCAGAACCAGCACACACACTCCTCAAGATCGACCTGCGGTACGTCAACCCTAACCGGCGATGTGGCGAGACGGTATGTCGAGAGAATCACGCGAACGTGTCGTGTCGCCTCCGCTCTGCTTCGGGTAAGGAGTGAGGTTTACTCTGCCCGGTACACCGGTCGGCGTCCGGCGGGCACCCCGATAGGGTGGTCGGCGTGCTGCCGATGCGAACCGCCCTGGCGGGCACCACCGGGAACGCGATGCTGATGGGCCTCGCCGAGGTCAGCACGCCGGTCGGCTGGGTGCTGCTGCCCGGCCTGCTCGGCGTCTCGGCCCGGCCCCGGGTGGCGGCGCTGGTGTCGGCCTGGGCGGGCGTGCTGCTCGCGCTGTCCGTCGTCGTACCGGTGATCCCCGGCCACCGCAGTGATCCGCAGGCGCTGCTCGCCTCGGCGGCCGGCCTCGCCGCGGTGCCGGTCCTGGCCTGGGCCCGCCGCCGGACGCGGACCGCCGCCCTGGCGCGGGTCGCCGCGCCGACCGACGTCGCGGTGTTCACCGTGCCGGCCGGGCCCGGAAGCGCCGCGCTGGCGATCTGCGGCACGGCCGGGGAGATCGGCGCCGCCGTACCGGTCCGCGGCGGCGGGCTGCGCGTCCTGCTCGGCACGGTCACCGGCGCCGCGCTGGACACGCCCACCGGGCGCCGGGCGATCGAGCAGGCGTTCCGACGGGCCGCCGCCGGACCACGGCGCACAGTGCCGCACCTGGTCGGCGCGCTGGACCGGGTGGTACGAGATCTCGCCCCGGCGGGCCACCTGCGCGCCACGATCGTCGACGTGGACCGAGCCGGGTCGGTACGGGCGGTGCGATGCGGCTCACCGGATCTCGTCGTCGCCGCCGGGAGCCGCGCCGAACCCGCCGGAGTGCCGCAGGGGCCGGCGATCGGGTCGACGGAGCCGGGCGACCACGCCCCGCCCGGCCCGGTCACCGGCCGCCGGATCGCCGTCGTCGGCACCGGCTTCACCGACGCGCACGGGGAGCGCTGGCTGCGCGTACTCGATCAGGTGGCCGCCGGCGACGACCCGGCACGGACGGCGCAGCTGCTGACCCGCGGCGCCCGGGGCGCGCGGCGCACCGGGCCGGCGCTCGTGATCGACCCGGAACCACCGTCGCGGCGATGACACAGGGTGCGCCGGACCCGCCGCCTAGGCTGGTGCGGTGGGCCGGCGTCCGGTGCCGGCCCCGTCCGGGGAGACCGCGATGAGCGACAGCGTCCGCCGGCCGGCACCGGTCGCGGGCGGCGAGGACGAGCAGTGGCTGGCCGAGGTGGCCCGCGAGGCGGGCGCCGACGCCGGCGGCGTGCCGGTGGAGCTGCTCGGCGACTACCTGCGGCTGCTGACCGACGCGGCGGTGACCGGCCGCCGCCCGCGCCGCGCCGAACTCGACGCGGTCGGCGCGCTGGGCCGGCGCGCGGCCGAGCAGGGGATCTCCGCCGGCCGCGCGGTACGCCTCTACCTGTCTGCGGCGCGGCGCGTCTGGCGGCAGCTTCCCCACCTGGACCGGTCCGACGACAGCGAGGCGGTCCGCGCCGCCGCCGACGCCGTCCTGCACGTGGTCGACACCGCCGTGGCCACGCTCGCCGAGGGGTACGCGGTGGCCCGCCGGGAACTGGTCCGGCGCGAGGAGTCGCTGCGCCGGGAACTAGTCGACGACCTGCTGCGCGGCGACTCCGACCTGGGCGGGCTGGTGGAGCGGGCCGAGCCGTTCGGCCTGGACCTGGCCCGGGTGCACCAGGTCGCGCTCGCCGCGCCCGGCCGGCGGCTGCCGGACACCGACGCGGCGATCAGCGCGCTGGAGCGGGTCATCTTCGACCGGCTCGGTGACCGGGACGTGCTGGTGGCCACCAAGGAAGGGCTGCTCGTGGTGATCGCCCCGGCGGACCCGGTGGCCGCCGACCGGGGCCGCGGCGCCGGCGCGACCGGGAACCTGGGCGCGCTGATGCACGGCGAGCTGGACCGGCTGGTCCGGGGCCGGCCGTGGCAGGTGGCGGTGGGCCGCCCGCACCCGGGCGTCTACGGCATCGCTCGCTCGTACGAGGAGGCCCGGGAGGCGCTGACCACGGCGCGGCGCCTGCACAGCGAGGCGTCGGTGATCGACGCGCACGACCTGCTGATCTACCGGGTGCTGCTGCGCGACCAGCCCGCCATGGTCGATCTGGTGCGGGCGGTGCTGACGCCGCTGGCCCAGGCGCGCGGGGGCGCCGAGCCGCTGCTGGACACGCTGAACGAATACTTCGCCTGCGGCGAGGTCGCCACCGAGGCCGCCCGCCGGCTGCACGTGTCGGTGCGCACCGTCACCTACCGGCTGGCCCGGATCCGGGCGTTGAGCGGCTACGACCCCGCCGACGCGCGCGACCGGTTCACGCTGCACGCCGCCGTGCTCGGCGCGCGGGCGCTCGACTGGCCGCGCCGGCCGCTGCCGGCGTAGGGGCCGCCGCCGCGGGGTGACCGGCTCAGGCCGGTACGGCCACCAGCTCCGGGAAGCCGAGCAGGTTGGCCAGGGCCGACGCCTCGTCAGGGGTGAGGGTGAGCGTGACCATGCGGTCCGGGTCGTCCGGGTCGTCGTGGACGACGTCGCGCCGGCCGCCGACCTGATAGTCGATCACGCCGATCCGGCGGCCCTCCTCCGTGGTCAGCGTGTGCCGGACCCCGATGCCGGGAAGGGTCGTACGTTCGATGATCACGGGGACCTCCTTCGGACGCGGTCGCCGCGGGCCCGCCGGAGCCGGCCGGCGTCAGGGCGACGCGGTGGATGTTCGAGCTGGGCTCGCGTTCTCCATGTGTCAACCATAGCCACGGGGTACGGGTGAATCCGGGTTCCGGCCACCGGCAATCATTGCGCCCGTTGTTGGCCGGTGGCGTGCACTGCCGCGCGTGGTGTTCCCGGCGACGCTGGAGGTCCGAGGCGGCACCCGAGCAGCGAGGAGGTGGTGAGCATGACCCGCACGTCGATGGCTCCGCCACCGGTGTTCGCCGGTCTCCTCGCGTCCCGATCTGCGAGCGGCGACCAGAAGCGCGTCTGAGCCCCCGGCCGCCGGCGTCGTCGAGTGCATCCGACGCCCGCGGCCCCGGCCACGCCCCTTCCCCGCATCGTCCACCGCCCGTTGGGCACCCTGATCCGAAAGAGGTCGGTATGCCGCACCCTGTCACCGCCATTCGTCCTCCGGCCCGTACCGGCATGCTGATCGGCCGCTCCCACGGCAGCCGCCCGCCGGTGACGGTCGACGCGGCGCCGCTCGCCGTGGACCTCGGCAGCAGCCTGCTGCGGATCTGGCTGGGACCGGGCCGGACGCTCAGCGTCCCGCTCGGCCACGGCCTGCGCAGCCCGGTCGTGCGGCGCGGCCGGATCGTCGACGGTCCGGGCTGCGTCTCCGAGCTGCGGCAGATCCTGCGCGACCACCGCACCCCGGTGCCGGTCGGCGCGCTGGTCGTGGCCTGCCGTCCGGTGCTCGCCGCGCCGGCCGAGCAGGAGGCGACCCGCCGGGTGCTCACCGCCGTGCTCGCGCCGTCCCGGCTGCTGTTCCTCGACAGCGTCCGGGCGGGCGCCATCGGCGCCGGCGCCGCCGCCGGCACCCTGCTGGTCGCCGACATCGGCGCCCAGCTCACCGAGGTGGCGCTGCTGGAGGACGGCCGGGTGGTCGCCGCCCGGCGGGCCGAGGCCGGCACCCGGGACCTGAACCACACGACGACCGCCGCCATGCTCGCCGACACCACCTCCCGGCTGGTACGCGAGCTGCGTCAGGACGCGGCGCTGCGGCCCCAGGTCCGCGCCGCGCTGGCCCGTGGCCCGATCGTCATCGGTGACGGCGCCACCCGGCCCGACGTGACGGCCCGCCTGGTCGCCACGCTCGGCGCGACGGTGCACCGCGCCGCGTCACCCCGTACCGCCGCGCTGACCGGCGCCGGCATGGCCGCCATCTCGGCCCTGCGACACCCGCACGACACCGAGCGCCGCCCGGAAAGGAGCGCCTGATCATGACGCACGCCCTCAACCGCACCGACACGCTGCGCGAACTGCTGGACCGGCAGTTCGGCGAGTACACCGACCAGCTCACCGAGCTGACGCTGCACACGCGGCAGCCCGACTACGGCGGGCACGACCCGGACACGCTGCGCCGGCTGATCGAGACCGCCCGGCAGGGCGTCGCGGACACCGCCCAGGCGCTGAAGCGGGTGTCCGAGGGCACGTACGGCGTCTGCGAGCGCTGCGGGCAGGACATCCCGACCGCCCGCCTGGAGATCCTGCCCTCGGCCCGCTTCTGCGTGCCGTGCCAGCAACGGCGCTGAGCACCGCACGGGGCTGTCGGGGTGGGCGCCGGCCGGTAGCGTCACCGCCATGGATGTCGATGACGTCGCCGGCCGGCTCGGCGTGCCCGTCGAGGAGGTCGACCGGGTGCACCGGCTCGCCGGTGACCGGCCCTCCGCGCCGCTGCCCGCCCGGGCGGACGCGCCCACGCTGCTGGACCGGCTCGCGGTCCGCCCCGACGACGCCGCCGAGATCCTGGCGGCCTGGCCGGATCCCGGCTCACCACTCTGGACTCCCGAGCTGCGCTGGCTGCTCGACCGCTCGACCGCCCTGGTCCGCGCCGACCTCGGCGGCCACGCCTGGCTGGCGCCGGGCCCGGCGCTGCCGCGCGACCGGGGTCCGGCCTGGCGGCACCTCTACGTCTACGCGTACCTCGCACTGGTCGACGCCGTCCGGGCCTACCACCGCGACCACGACGTCCCCGACGACGTGTCCTGGGCGACGCTCGCCGACCTGGGCAACAACCTCGCCGTCGACCGGCGGATGAACGGTGACGGCTGGCCGGTCATGCAGAGCTGGCTGACGCTGCACGTGCGCGGTGGCCTCTACGAGCTGGGCCGGCTGCAGCACCAGCGCGGCGACGGCGGCGCGATCGGCCTGCACATCCCGGACTCGGGACCGCTGACCCCGGAGGCGGTCGACGCGTCGCTGGAACGGGCCCGCGCGTTCTTCCCGCGCCACTTCCCCGGCGAGCACTACACCGCGTTCTCCTGCGGCTCCTGGCTGCTCGACCCGCAGTTGCGCGAATACCTGCCGGAGGACTCCAACATCATCCGGTTCCAGCGGCGGTTCACGCTGGAGCCCCACCAGGAGCAGGACACGCCGGACGGCGACGTCGAGGTGCTGCGGTTCGTGTTCCGCAGCCTGAGCACGCCGCTGGACCGGCTGCCGCGCCGCACCGCGCTCCAGCGCGCGGTGATCGACCACATGCGGGCGGGCCGGCACTGGCAGTGGCGCCAGGGCCGCTTCCCGATGTAGTCACGTCAGCGGCCGCAGGCCGCCCCGGTCCGGCCCGGCATGCGGTGTCACCGGCGCCCCGCGCGCCAGCCAGTCGTCGAGAGCGGCCGGGTCGTCGAACAGCAGCACCGGTGGCCCGGCCGGGTCGGCCGCCCAGGCCCGCATCCGCCGCCGCGCCCGGCCGAACCCGGTCAGGTGCCACACCAGGATCGAGTCGCGGGACAGCACGCTGCGCAGCGTCTCCCGGTTGCCGTTGCAGATCAGCTCACCGCCGGCCAGACGCCGCAGCGTGCGCCGCAGCAGCCGCCGGAACGAGACCCCGCGCGGGTAGTCCAGGCCGATCACCAGGTCGGCGCGGCCGAGGACCACGTCCCGCCAGCCGTGGTACGCACCGTCGACGATCCACCTGTCGCGCCGGCAGATGGTCTCGATGCGGCGGCGCTGCTCGGCCACCGGCACCTCGACCCAGCCGGGCTCCCACAGCAGGTCGTCGACCGGATGCCAGGGCAGGCCGAACCGCTTCGCCAGATGCGCCGCGAGCGT
This sequence comes from Micromonospora tulbaghiae, assembly GCF_900091605.1. Lineage (GTDB taxonomy): Bacteria > Actinomycetota > Actinomycetes > Mycobacteriales > Micromonosporaceae > Micromonospora > Micromonospora tulbaghiae. The sequence goes on along the minus strand of NZ_FMCQ01000007.1, from coordinate 311,246 downwards.
CGACTTGCCGGAGCCGTGGATGCCCTCGACCAGGATGCGGGCCGGGGCGTTCACGGCAGCAGCGTATGCACTGCGCGCACCCGGCGCGATCCGGGCGGCCGGGTCAGTGCGCGACAGCGACCGCCGGCGCCGCCTCCAGGCCCGCGAGCTGGGACGGCCGGACGACGACCAGCAGCACCACCAGTGCCGCCACCATTCCACCGGCCACCACCAGGGCCATCGCCACCGCGCCGGTGCCGAGCACGCCCACCAGCGGCGCGGCCACCGCGCCGACGCCGAACTGCACGGCACCGAGCAGGGCGGACGCGGTGCCGGCCGCCTCGCCGTGGCGGGACAGCGCCAGCGCCGGGGCGTTCGGCATGGCCAGGCCCGCCGCCGCCAGCACCAGCCACAGCGACACGAGCAGGGCGGGCAGCCCACCGAAGCCGGTCGCGGCGAACACGACCAGGGCCAGCCCGGCCACCGTTCCCGCCGCCAGCGAGGTCACCAGGATCCACTGCGACTGGTAGCGGCGCAGCAGCCGCACGTTGTACTGGGTGGCGCCGATCAGGCCCACCGCGCCCGCGCCGAACGCCAGGCCGAACTCCTGCTCGTCGAGCCCGTAGGTGTCCTGGAGGACGAACGACGACCCCGCGACGTACGCGAACAGCGCGGCCATGGCCAGCCCGGCGACCAGGACCAGACCGACGAAGACCCGGTCCCGCAGCAGCCCGCCGTACGTCTTCACGGTCGCGACGACCCCGCCGCGCTGGCGACGCGCGGGCGGCAGCGTCTCGGGCAGCGCGAGCGTGGCCAGCGCGACGAGCAGCACCCCGAAGACAGCCAGGACCACGAAGACGCCGCGCCAGTCGGTCCACCGCAGCACGCCGCCACCCAGCGTCGGGGCGAGCACCGGTGCCGCGCCCATCACCAGCAGCAGCCGGGACAGCATGGTGGCGAACGCCGACCCGCTGAACAGGTCACGTACCACCGCCATCGCCACCACGGCGGTCGCGGCGACACCGAGGCCCTGCACGACGCGCAGGACGCCGAGGACGGCGACGTTCGGGGCGACCACACACAGCGCCGACGCCAGGATGTGCAGCAGGAGACCGGCGATCAGCGGGCGGCGCCGCCCGATCGCGTCCGACAGCGGCCCGATCAGCAGCTGCCCGACGGCGAGCCCGGCGAGCGTGCCGGTGAGCGTCAGCTGGACCGCCGCCGACGTGGTCGCGAAGTCGCTGACGATGGCGGGCAGCGCGGGCAGGTACATGTCGATGGTCAGCGGACCCACAGCGATCAGCGAGCCGAGGACCAGCACGAGCTTGAGCCGCTGGCTCCGGCTCATCAGGTCGCCCGTGGTGGGCGTCGGGGCGGCATCGGTCTTCTGGGGCGTCCCGGTCCGGTCGGCGTGCGGCCGGGCGCGAGAGGGTGCGGCACTCACACCCTGAGTCAAATGCGCCTCCCGTGATCACATTCCCGTCTCGGCGAGAGGTAACGCAGGTCACGCGCCACTCGCGGTCCACCAGCTCCGGCACGCCCGTCTGCGGGACCGGCTCGCGAGCGTCGTCGGTGCTACGGTGGAGCGGAGTGATCCAGTCCAGGACTGGCAAGCAGGGAGATCAGACATGGCGGGTGACGACGACATCTCCGGGTGAGCCCGGGCATGTGACAGACCACCGGCACGCGCGGATCAGCGCCGTTTGCCGTGGTCGCTTCGTCGTTCCCCGAGACCATGTCCACCTGCCGGGCGGCTCCGGTCCGCCTGCCCTCACTCCGAGGTCGTCTTCCCGATGTCCCATTCCTTCATCGTCTGCTCGAACCTGACCTTCTCCTGGCCGGACGACACCCCGGTCTTCCAGGACCTCTCCTTCACGCTCGGCGGGGGCCGTACGGGCCTGGTCGCGCCGAACGGGGCCGGCAAGAGCACGCTGCTCAAGCTGATCGCAGGTGAACACCGGCCCGCCGCCGGGTCGATCACTGTCAACGGCGTGCTGGGCTACCTCCCGCAGAGCCTGCCGCTGGCCGCCGGCCTGACAGTGGCCGAGGTGCTGGAGATCGCCCCGCTGATCGCGGCGCTGCACGCCATCGAGGCCGGCGACGCCGACGAGAAGCACTTCACCACCATCGGCAGCGACTGGGACATCGAGGAACGCACCCGCGCCCAGCTCGACCGGCTCGGCCTCGGCGACCTCGCCTTCGACCGGCGCCTGGACACGCTCAGCGGTGGGCAGGTCGTCTCCCTCGGCCTGGCGGCGCAACTGCTCAAGCAGCCCGACGTGCTGCTGCTGGACGAGCCCACGAACAACCTCGACCTCGACGCCCGGCACCGGCTGTACGACGTGCTGGAGCAGTGGAACGGCTGCCTGCTGCTGGTCAGCCACGACCGGGCGCTGCTGGACCGGATGGAGCGCATCGCCGAACTCGACCGCGGCGAGATGCGCTTCCACGGCGGCAACTTCACCTCGTACGAGGCGACGGTGCGGGCCGCGCAGGAGGTGGCGGAGAAGAACGTCCGCAGCGCCGAACAGGACCTCAGGCGGGAGAAGCGGGAGTTGCAGGAGGCCCGCGAGCGGGCCGCCCGGCGGGCCGGCAACGCCTCCCGCAACCTGAAGAGCGCCGGCCTGCCGAAGATCTTCGCCGGGACCATGAAGCGCAACGCCCAGGAGTCCGCCGGCCGGGCGAACGAGATGCACTCCGGGCGGGTCGACGACGCCCGGGCGCGGCTGGACGAGGCCGAGCGGGCGCTGCGCGACGAGCAGCGGATCACGGTGGAGTTGCCCGCCACGAACGTGCCGGCCGGACGCACGCTGCTGACCGCCGAACGGGTCCGGGTCCGGCACGGCGAGCGGTCCCTGTTCGCCGCCGACGGTGTCGACCTGACGATCCGTGGCCCGGAGCGGATCGCCCTGCTCGGCGCCAACGGCGCGGGCAAGTCCACACTGCTGCGCCTGATCGACGGCGGCCTGGAGCCCGAGAGCGGCCGGATCGCCCGCGCCGAGGGCCGGATCGCGTACCTGTCGCAGCGGCTGGACCTGCTGGACCTGGACCGTACCGTGGCGGAGAACCTCGCCGCGTTCGCGCCGCAGGCCCCTGACGCGCAGCGGATGAACCTGCTCGCCCGCTTCCTGTTCCGCGGCCCGCGAGCGCATCTCCCGGTGGGGGTGCTCTCCGGCGGCGAGCGGCTGCGCGCCACGCTCGCCTGCGTCCTCGGTGCCGAACCGGCCCCGCAGCTCCTGCTGCTCGACGAGCCGACGAACAACCTCGACCTGGTCAGCGTCGGCCAGTTGGAGAGCGCGCTCAACGCCTACCGGGGCGCCTTGCTGGTGGTGAGCCACGACGAGCGGTTCCTCACCGCGATCAACGTCGGCCGCTGGCTGCGCCTGGCCGAGGGACGCCTGGTGGAGACCGGTCCCCCGGACGCCGGCTGACCGGCCCGCCAGGCCCGCCGTCGGCGGCGACCCGCCCGCCCCGGTGAGCCGGGCGGTCAGACCGCCGGCAGGCGGACGACGAACCGGCACCCGCCGGTCACGTTGTGCGCGTGCACCCGCCCGCCGTGCGCCTCGACCAGCCCGCGCACGATCGCCAGGCCCAGCCCGCCGCCGGCCGGCGCCGCCTCGCCGGCGCCGGCCGGTGCGGGGGTACGGGCCCGGGTGCCCCGGAACGCCACGTCGAACACCCGGGGCAGGTCCGCCTCGGGAATGCCGCCGCAGGTGTCGGAGACGGCGAGCCACGCGTCGTCGTCGTCCCGTCCGGCGTCGATGCGCACGGTGCCGTCCGGTGGCGTGTACCGCACCGAGTTGACCAGCAGGTTCGTCACGACGCGGGCGAGTTCGGCCTCGGCGGCCCGGACGGTCGGCCAGCCGGTCTCCGGGGCGAGCACCCGGACCCGCCGGTCGGCGGCCAGCGGCGCGGTGGCGGCGATCGCGTCGGAGACCACGTCGCCGAGCGGGACCGGGGACAGCGCGGGCCGCAACGCTCCGGCGGTGATCCGGGACAGCTCGAACAGGTCGTCGACCAGACGCGTCATCCGGTCCGTCTCGACCCGGATCCGCCGGTGGTACTCGGCCACCGCCGCCGGCTCGTCGACCACCCGGTCCTCCAGCGCCTCCGCCATCGCCCGCAGCCCGGCCAGCGGCGTACGCAGATCGTGCGAGACCCACGCGACCAGCTCACGGCGCCCGGCCTCCAGCTGCCGTTCCCGCTGCCGGGCCTGGTCGGCCCAGACCGCCGCCTGCGCCAGCCGGCGGGCGAACGCCACCCCGACGGCCAGGCTGAGAGCCGCGGACGCCGCGACCGTGACGAGGACGACCTGGAGGTCGTGCGCGGACAGGAACATGGCCTGGGCGACGGCCGTGACGCCCGCCGTCACCGAGGCGATCGTGACCGCGAGCAGCGCCGCGATGTGCGCGAGGATCGACCGGTGGCGCACCAGCCGCAGCGCGCCGACGCCGAGCGCGCCGACGACAGCGCCGGCGAGCAGGGCGTAGAGCCCGATGACCAGCAGCTCGTTCACCGGGGCGGGTCCGACGGCTCGTACCGGTAACCGACGCCCCACACGGTGACGATGCGGCGGGGCTGCGCCGGGTGGTCCTCGATCTTCTCCCGCAGCCGCCGGACGTGGACGGTGACCGTGGACTGGTCGCCGAACCGCCAGCCCCACACGCGGTCCAGCAGCTCGGCCCGCGACCAGGCGCGTCCCGGGTTCGCCAGCAGGAACGCGAGCAGGTCGAACTCCCGTACGGTCAGCGACAGCTGCTGCCCGCCGCGATCGGCGACGCGCCGGTCGGTGTCCGCGGTGAGGTCGCCGTCGCGCAGCACCCCGGTCGGTCCCCGGTCCTTCGGGGCGGCGCGCCGGAGCACCGACCTGATGCGCAGCACGAGTTCGCGCGGCGAGAACGGCTTGGTCACGTAGTCGTCCGCGCCGACCTCCAGCCCGGCGACCCGGTCGGCCTCGTCCCCGAGCGCGGTGAGCATGACCACCGGCAGGCCGGGCAGGCGGCGACGCAGCCGCCGGCACACCTCGATGCCGTCGAGACCCGGCATCATCAGGTCGAGGACAACCAGGTCGGGCGGCTCCTCCTCGGCCGCGGCGAGCGCGCCGGGCCCGTCGAAGGACAGCCGGACCCGGCAGCCGTCCTGTTCCAGGTAGCGCCGGACGACGTCGCTCACCGTCCGGTCGTCGTCGACGACGAGCACGTAGCGCCCCATGGGCCAGACGCTACCCACCGGCGGCCCGGTGCGGCGGCCCGCGGTCGAGCCGTAAGCGGACGGAAAGATCTTTCCGCCGGGTACCCGCCTACCGTCACGGCATGGGCAGAAGACGTGTGGTGTTGTCGGTGCTCGCCCTCGTGGCCGTCACCGGTCTCGGGGTGAGCCTGTACCTGTTCCAGCCGTGGCGGCTGGTCACCGACCGCGAGGTACGCGAGGCGCTGCCCACTGTGGCGGAGCAGCAGCCGGCCGGCACCACCGGCCCGCCGGCTTCCGGCACGACCGGCCCGCCGTCGATCGGCGCGGCGCCCGCCGACGTGGTCCTCGCCGCCGGTGACTTCGTCACCCACGAGCACGACACGTCCGGCCGGGCACAGCTGGTCCGCCTCGCCGACGGCCGCCGTCAGCTCCTCCTGCGCGGACTGGACACCTCGGACGGACCCGACCTGCGGGTGTGGCTCACCGACCGGAAGGTGCTACCCGGCCGCGCGGGCTGGCAGGTGTTCGACGACGGCCGCTGGGTCGAACTGGGCCGGCTCAAGGGCAACATCGGCGACCAGGCGTACGACATCCCGGCGACTGTGGACCTGGACGGTCTGCGCAGCGTGTCGATCTGGTGCAAGCGGTTCGCGGTGTCGTTCGGCGCCGCCCCGCTGGCCGCGGCCGGTACGGGATCGGCGCCGGCCTGACGTCCGCCGCTGCCCACCACCGGGGCTCAGCCGCGGCCCAGCAGCCGCAACGTGTTGGCGCCGGCCACCAGGGCGCTGTCGTCCGGGCCGAGACCCGCGTCGCGCAACGCCGCCTCGACCCGGTCGCGGGTGGTGGACCGCTCCGCGATCGGCCAGTCCCCGCCCACCACCACGTGGTCGGCGCCGAGCAGGTCGGTGGCGAAGCGGATCGCCGACGGCGCGAAACCCATCGTGTCGGCGTACACGTGGGCGCTCCGGTCCGGCGCGCTGAGCAGTGCGCCCTCGTCGGTGGCGGCGGCCAGGGCGAGGCCGGCCACCCCGAGCATCGGGAAGACCACGTGCAGGCCGGGCAGCGTGGCCAGGACACCGCCGGTGAGCAGCGACAGCAGCGCGGCCGCGGTGATCGTGCCGCGGGCGAGCGACGTGCCGAGCCGGCCCAGGCCCGCGAACTCCGCGGTCAGGGTGGACCGGCTGATCGGATGCGCGAAGACCGGTACGCCCAGCTCGGCCGCGGCGACGAGCGTGGGACGGGCGGCCGGGTCACCGAGCAGCCGCCCGTCCGCGGCGGCGCAGTCGACCACGACGCCCGGCAGGCCCAGGTCACGGACGGCTCGGACCACCTCCCCGGCGGCCGCCTCGCCGCCGAAGGCGTCGATCGTGGCGAGCCCGGCGAGGCGGGCGGGGTCTCCCGCGACCACGGTCGCCAGATGGTCGTTGAGCCGCCGCTGGTCGCCGGGTCGGGTCCGCTCGCCGTGCGGGGTGACCATCGCCGGCGGGGCGCTGAGCACACGCAGGTCGACGCCGTACCGGCCCGACTCGGCGAGCAGGTCGTCGAGGTCGGCGACCCGCCGGGCGGTGTCGGCCCAGCGGGCGGCGAGCACGCCGGTGGCGTTGTGCGGCAGCACCGCCGGATGGTCCGGACAGGCGTGGTGGGTGTGGAAGTCGGCGATGAACATCAGACGTCGAGGAACGTGTAGGTGAAGCCGCGCTCCGCCCGGTGCACATGTCCGGCCGCGGGGAACGGGAAGTGCGCCGGCACGAGCAGGTCGCCCGAGTCGGCGGCCCGCTCGAGCAGGCGGCGGCGCTGGTCGGCGGAGTCGCCGGGCACCACGCAGTAGCGGATGCTCCACTCCGGCCGCTCCAGTTGGACGCCGTGGTGCAGCATGTCGCCGGCGAACAGCGCCCGTTGACCGACTGACTCGACGACCAGGTAGACGTTGCCCGGGGTGTGGCCGAACGCGGGCACCAGGTGCACCTGCGGGGACAGCACGTGGTCGGCCTCGATCAGGTCGAGCACTCCGGCGTCGCGCAGCGGCAGGATGCTGTCGGCGATGTAGTCGCCGGTACGCCGCATGGCCCGCGCGCCCTCCGGGCCGGTCCACCAGTCGAACTCCTCGCGGACCACCAGGTACCGGGCGTTCGGGAAGGTCGGCTCCCAGCCGCCGCGACCGTCCGCGCCGGTGGCGAACCCGACGTGGTCGACGTGCAGGTGGGTGAAGACGACCGTGTCGATGTCGCCGAGCGACACCCCGGCGCGGGCGAACTGTTCCAGGAACGGCCGGTCCGCCCGGTCGAAGACGCCGCCGTTGCGCGGTTTGCCGTTGCCGCCGCCCGCGTCGACCAGGATCAGCCGGTCCGGCGTCCGCAGCAGGTGGGCCTCCTGGTTGAGCAGGATCCGGCCGTCGTGGGTGAACGGCTCGCGCGTGTAGAACGCGCCGTCGGTCCACGACTCGGTCTCCATCTGCGGGAAGAACTCGGCCGGCTCCACGAAGTAGTCGACCTCGCGGATCGGGAAGACCTCGACCTCACCGACTCGGAAGGACCACAGCGGGCCCTCGCCGCCGCCGGTGTCGGTCCATCGGGCGTTGCTCATGCCATCTCGCTCTCGGGTGTACGGCGAGCGTGCGGCTCGCCGTCGGGGGTACGGCGGACCTGCGTCCACACGCGGGTGCGGAGCTCGCCGAAGGGGGCGGAGGAACGGGTGCCGATCTGTTCGCGGTCGGCGGGCAGGTCGACCGGGATGTCGGCCTGGACGCCGGAGACGCCGGTGCCGAGCACCACGACGCGCTGGCTGAGGTAGACCGCCTCGTCGATGTCGTGGGTGACGAGGACGATGGTCATGCCGTAGCGCTTCCACAGCGCGGCGACCAGGTCCTCCAGGTCGGCCCGGGTCTGCGCGTCGACGGCCGAGAACGGCTCGTCCATCAGCAGCAGGCGGGGCCGGTAGGCGACCGCGCGGGCGATGGCGACGCGCTGCTGCATGCCGCCGGAGAGCTGCCAGGGGTACGCGTCGCCGGCCGCGCCGAGGCCGACCGCGTCGAGCGCGTCGAGCGCGTCGGCGACGAGTTCGCGCCGCCGCGCCCGGCTCAGGCCCAGGTGGCGCAGCGGCAGCTCGACGTTCTGCCGGACCGTCTTCCAGGCGTACAGGCTGCGGCCGTACTCCTGGAAGACCACGCCGAGGCCGGCCGGCGGCTCGGTGACCGGGCGGCCGTCGAACCGGACCTGTCCCGTCGTGGCCGGCAGCAGCCCGGCGACGATCTTGAGCAGGGTGGTCTTGCCGCAGCCGGACGGGCCGACGAGCGCGACGAACTCGCCCTCGGACACGGACAGGTCGACAGCGGTCAGCACCTCGACGGTGCGTTCCCGGGCCCGGTAGGTCTTGCCGACCCCGGCGATCTCGAGCAGGGAGGTCATCGTCGCTCCGTGAGTTGTCCGGTGTGGCCTCGATGCCAGCGCAACGCGCGCCGCTCGACGAGTTCGAAGAGTTTGGCCAGCCCGAAGCCGAGCAGGCCGATCAGCAGCACCCCGCTCCACATCTGCGGGATGGCGAAGCTGCGCTGGAACTGCACCACAGTGAAGCCCAGCCCGTCGGTGCTCATCAGCATCTCGCTGACCACCATGAGGATGATCGACAGGCCGAGCGCCTGACGGGCGCCGGCGAAGATCTGCGGGCTCGCGCCGCGCAGCACGAGCAGGTGCCGGGTGCGGCGCGGCAGCCGGTACGCGGCGGCGGTCTCCAGCCCGACCTCGTCGGCGGCGCGGACGCCGTCGGCGGTGTTGAGCAGGATCGGCCAGACGGCGCCCACCGTGATGACGACCAGCTTCGTGGCGTCGCCGATGCCGACCGCGACCAGCAGCACCGGGATCAGCACCGGGGCGGGCAGCACCCGGAAGTACGCCAGCAGCGGGCCGGTCAGCGCGCGGGGCACCGCCCACCGCCCGATCACGAAGCCGAGGGTGACGCCGGCGGCGAGCGCGACGGCGTACCCGGCGGCGAGGCGCCACAGGCTGGGCACCACGTCGCTGACGAACGTGCCGGAGAACCACACGTCCCGGAACGCCTCGACGATCGTACGCAGCGGCGGCAGGAACACGTTGGTGCTGCCGTCGCTGGCCACCCACCACGCGGCCACGAGCACCGCGGGCAGGCCGAGCGCGTAGCCGAGCGCCCTCATGCGACGGCCTCCCGCCGGGTCGCCACGTGCCAGTGCAGCAGCCGCCGCTCGGCGAGCCGGGCGAGCTGGTCGAGGCCGATGCCGAGCCCGCCGGTGAGCAGCACCAGCGCGTACATGCCGGTGGACTCGCCGGACTCCTGGCTGCTCCAGATCATCTCGCCGAGCCCGGCGGCGCCCATCACCAGACCGCCGGTCAGCGCCAGAGCCAGCGCGACCGAGACGATCAGCCGCAGCGCCGTGCCCAGATACGGCAGCACGGTCGGCCACGTGACGTGCACGGTCCGGGCCAGCCGGCCGAGCCGGAAGGCGCGGGCGGTGTCGACTGCCACCCGGTCCACGTCGCGCAGACCGTAGAGCACCTGGAACACGACGATCCAGAAGCACGAGACGGCGACCAGCAGCACGGTGATCTGCCGGACGTCGAGCACGAGCACCAGCACCGGGATCAGCACGATCGACGGGACCGGCCGCAGGAAGTCGAGAGTGGAGGAGGTGGCCCGGCGCACCTGGGGCACCGAGCCGAGCGCGAACCCGGCCAGGATGCCGGCGACCACCGCGATGACCAGGCCGACGGCCACCGCGGACAGCGTACGACCGGTCGCCGTCCAGAACCGTTCCCCGGTGAGCAGACGCAGCGCCTCGGGCACCACGGCGCTCAGCGGCGGCACGTGCGCGGGTTCGAAGAACAGGCGGGCGAGGATCTCGTACGCCGTGGCCGCGCCCGCCAGGCCCACGGCGCCGAGCCACCCCCTTCTCACTTGAGGATCAGCTCGTCGAGGTCGGGTGTGCTGGTGATGAGCCCGTCGCGCTGGGCATAGCCGGCGAGCTTCTCGGCGGCCTGCCGGCTGACCTCGTCACGCAGACCGGTCAGGGTGATCTTCGCGGCCACCTCCGGCTTGATCTCGGTGAACGTGGGGATCTTCGCGCGCACCTCGTCCTCGTGCTCGCGGGCGTACGCGTAGGCCTCCCGCACCGCGTCCCGGAAGGCCGTGACGGTCTTCGCGTTCTTCGAGGTGTAGGAGCCGGCCGCGTACCACGCGGAGACCGTGAGGTCGGGCGCGAGGTCGGTGAAGCCCCACCCGACCGGCACCGCGCCCTGCGCCTTGGCCGCCGACAGGAACGGCTCGACCACCCAGGCGCCGTCCACCCGGCCCGTGCTGACCGCGGCGGGCGCCTGCGGGAACGGGATCTCGACGAGCTTGACCTTCGTCGGGTCACCGCCGTCGGCGCGGACCGCCTCCCGGGCCGCCGCGGCGGCGATGTTGGTGAGGATGTTGACGGAGATCGTCTTGCCTTCGAGCTGCTTGGCGCTGGTGATGCCGGAGTCGCCCTTGACCACCAGGGCGCCGTAGTCGGCGCCCTCCTTGCCGGTGGACGCCGACGCCGGCACCACTGCCTTGACGTCCAGGCCCTTGGACCGGGCGACGATCAGCGTGGTGAGGTCGCCGGTGGCGAAGTCGACCTTGCCGGCCAACACGGCCGGCACGGAGGTCAGGTCGGACGTCTCGGTGTCGACCTCGACCTTGAGGCCGTGCTTGGCGAAGATGCCCCGCTCCTGGGCCAGGTAGATGGGCGCGAGGTGGCCCAGCGGCGACGAGGCGAGCCGGACGGTGGTGAGGCCGTCGGCGCTCGCCGCGGCGGGCTCGTCGTCCCCGCCGCAGGCGGCGAGCGACGTGGTGAGCAGGACGGCGGCGAGGGCACCGGCGATCCGGCGGCTACGGGTGGTCATGCGGTCGGCTCCTCAAAGCGCAGGCGCAGGTCGAGGTCGTGGACGTGGTCGGGGAACGGCACCGGGCCGCCCAGCGGCTCGGCGCCGATGCTGGAGACGGCCGCCTCCTCGATCGCCACGACGAGGCTCGCGGCGTGCCTGGCGGAGTCGCCGGCGACGAGCAGGCCGTGGTTGCCGAGCAGGATCGCGTACGTGCGGGGGTGCGCCGCGAACGTCTCGGCGATCGCGCGCACCGCCTCCTCGGTGCCGCGCGGCGCCCACGGCGCGACGGGGATGTCGACCGGCTGGCCGTGCACGAGCAGTGCCTCGTACCGGGCCGGCAGCGGCGCCCCGGCGAGGGCGTAGCTGGTGGCGTACGGCGAATGGGTGTGGATGACGGCGTTGACGTCCGGCCGGGCCTGGTAGACGCCGATGTGCATCTTCAGGATGGCGGCCACCGACGGGCTGGGCGTTCCCTCGTGGACGGTGCCGTCGAGGCCGACCACGACGACGTCGTCGTTGACGGTGCGCAGCGCGGGCGCCGCGACCCGCAGGTCGTCGGCGGGCCACGGGCGGAGCAGTTCGCCGGCGTTGACGAGCAGGCGGTCGTCGTGACCGGGGATCCGGACGCTGATGTTGCCGTGCCCGCTGGCCGACATGGCCGAGGCGGCGAAGATCTTGTTGATGCCGGCGGTCAGGTCGGCGCGGGCTTTCTGGACAGGGTCGTGCTGAGTCATGGCGTGCGGCCTCAGGGGGAGTCGGTCGTGCCCGGGGCACGACGATGCAAGGTGTGCGAAGTGAGCCGGTGGGGCTCAGCGGCGACAGAGCGCGCTGGACGTACGGCCCTGGTCGAGGGCTCGTCGGGTGGTCAGCGGCGCGGGCATAACCCTACTATAACCCTAGGAAATGTAGGCGATCAAGGGCTGACCTGTTCGATGGTCACGTGACAGGATCGGTCAGGTGCCCAAGGTCAACGTTTATCTGCCCGACGCCCTCGCCGACCGCGTCCGCGACGCCCGGCTTCCGGTCTCCCGGATCTGCCAGACCGCACTGACCCAGGCCCTGGACGGCGCCGCGGGCGCGGCCCACGAGACCCCCGCCACCCGGGCGCTGCCCGCCGGGCTCACCCTCACCCCGCCGGCCAACCACCACGTCGCGGCGATCCTGCGCCAGGCGTACGCCCTCGCGTCCACCTCCGGCGCGGTCACTGTGGAGCCGGTCCACCTGCTGCGAGCCTTCCTCGACGAGGGCGAGAGCCTGGTGCTGAACACCGTCGAGTTGCTCGGCTTCCCCGCCGCCACGATCCGCGCCGCCCTGGGCGACTCCCCCAACCCGGCCCTGACACCCACCGAGCCGGCCGCGTCGCCGGCCACCCGGGCGGTGCTGACGGCCGCCGCCGGCCAGGCCACCGCACACGCCTCGGCCGTCACCACCGGCAGCCACCTGCTGCTGGGGCTGCTGCGCGACGACGGCGACGCGGGCGACGTGCTGCGGCGTACGGGCGTGACCGCCGTCGTCACACCCGCCGTGCTGTCCGCGCTCTACCACGGCGTCGCGTTCGGCCGGATGCTGCCCGAGCGCGACGCCGACACGACCGTCCTGCGCGTGATGATGCACGACGTCCTCGACCGGCTCGACCGGATGCAGAAGCGGCTCGACGCGACGGAAGGGTGACGGGAACGCCGCCCGGCCGGGTGGCTCCGGGAGCGCGCCGCGGCTGGGCTACGCTGCGGGAAGCGCTGGTTCACCCGGTCGGCGACGGCCGGGTGTCGTAAGAGGGAACCCGGTGGAAGTCCGGGACTGCCCCGCAGCGGTGAGTGGGAACGACAGCCGTCAACAGCACTGGGCCACGGCCTGGGAAGCGACGGCCGGTAGGCGACCTCGTGTCATGCCCGCGAGTCCGAAGACCTGCCCGCGTCGCGCGTACCACCGGTGCGCGCCGCCGTCGACCTCGCGGGTGGGTCGGGCGGGTGACACGCCGCACGGTGCGCCGTCGGCGTGCCCTCGACGTGCACACCCCGGCCGGTCGGCGGTCCGCTTCTGCGAGGACGGAACCGCACAGTGCCCGACACCATCACGCTCACCGGCCGACCACCGTCGGCCTCGCACCTGACCCTGTCGCAGATCATGGACCAGCACCACACCAACCTGATGGGCACGGTCCACGGCGGGCGGATCCTCAACCTGATCGATTCGGTCGCCGGGGTGGTCGCCGCCCGCCACTCCGACGGGCCGGCCGTCACCGCCGCCATCGACGAGACCGCGTTCCTGCGCGCGGTACGCGTCGGGGACGTGGTCCACGTGGACGCCCGGATCACCTGGGCCGGCCGCAGCTCGATGGAGGTGGCGGTGAAGGTCAGCGCGGACCGGTGGGACCGCGCGGTGCCGCCGGTGGACGTGGCCACCGCGCACCTGGTGATGGTCGCGGTGGACGACGACGGCCAGCCCCGGCCGGTGCCGCCGCTGCACGCCGAGACCGACGGTGACCGGCGGCGCTACCGGGAGGCGCAGATCCGGCGCGAACACCGGCTGGCGCTGCGCCGGGCGCTGCTCGACGGCGCCGGGGAGGGCTGACCGGTGCTCGGACTGTCGGCGGCCACGCTCGCCGGTTACCTCGCCGCGATCGTGGTGCTCATGCTCACCCCGGGTCCGGACATGATGTTCGTGCTGGCCAACGCCACCCGGTACGGCCCACGGGCCGGCGCGGTGGCCGCGCTCGGGGTCGCCGCCGGGGAGGCGGTGCACGTCGCCGCCGTGGTGGCCGGGCTCGCCACGGTGATCGCCGCGTCCCCGGTGCTGTTCACCGCGATCCGGTGGGCGGGTGCGGCGTACCTGATCGTGCTGGGTCTGCGGGCGCTGCGCGGCACGGGCCGGCCCGGCGCCCCGGCGGACCGGCCGGACGGCGGCGCCGGGCGGGCGTTCCGGCGCGGGCTGCTGACGAACCTGCTCAACCCGAAGATGATCCTGTTCAGCGTGGCGTTCCTGCCGCAGTTCGTCCGGCCCGAGGCGGGCCCGGTGGCGGCGCAGCTGGTGCTGCTCGGCGCGCTGTTCGTCGCGGTGCAGCTCACCGTGGACCTGGCGCTCGGGGTGGGCGCCGGGCGGTTCGCCGGCCGGTGGGGCGACAGCCGCTGGTCACGGCGCGTCGACCGGCTCTGCGCGGTCGCCTTCGTCGCGCTCGGCGTCCGGCTGGCCGCCGGCTGACGGGCGGCCAGGCGTCCCGGCTCAGCGGGGGTGGGCCGCGGGCTCCCGGGGCGCCGGCGCGGCCGGCGTCCCGGACGCGGCCGGCGGCTCGCGGTCCAGGTGCAGGCGCAGCAGCACCCAGCCGAGTGACACGCCGCCGATGAACAGGTACGCGGGCTGGGTGCCGAACGTGTCCCAGCAGGTGTGCAGCGTGACGGCGGCGGCGAAGGTGAGCAGGAACGCCGCCAGCTTCCGGCCGCCGGGCGCGGCGGCGAACGTGAACAACGCGCCGGCGGTCAGCCCTGTCCAGGCCAGGTGCGCGGCGGGCGCGGTGAGGCCGCGTACGAGCAGCGTCTGCTCGACCGCGCCGAGGCTGCCCTGCGACCCGACGAACGCGGTGAACGCGTAGCCCATGGTCTCCAGCGCGGCGAACCCGGCGCCGGAGGCCACGCCGATCACCAGCCCTTGCGCCGGGGACGGGTGCCGCCGCCACAGCAGCAGGATGCCGGCCGGCACGATCAGCTTGGCGGTCTCCTCCGCGAGGCCGACGAGCGCCATCGGCAGGACGTCGAGGCGGTGCAGCGTGCCGTACTCCAGCCAGCCGGCGGCGACCACGCCGATCACGCCGCCGAGGAGCGCGGCGACGCCGACGACGGAGCCGGGGACCGGGCGGCGGGCCGGGCGCCCCTGGGCGAAGGCCAGGAACGCGGCGGGCGCAACGCACGCGCCGAGCAGGATCAGCGCCGGAACGAACGTGACGGTCCCGGTGCCGGCCAGTGTCTCCAGCACCAGCAGGTGAAGCCCGACGCCGACGAGCAGGACCGCCACCCACGCCCAGCGGCGTCCGGTATTCCCCATACGTCGAGTATCGCGCCCGGCGGCGAGCGCCGGCATCGGGGGTGGGCACTGTGGACAGTGAGATCCATGCGACACGCCCGACACGACATCTGGTGTTGCCCAACCGCCCTCACCGCCATATATGGTGGTGCCGCAGCTGGTTCGGCCGAGCCCTCCGGGGCGAGGCCGAGGCAAGAGGGAACCCGGTGGAAGTCCGGGACTGCCCCGCAGCGGTGAGTGGGAACGACAGCCGTCAACAGCACTGGGCCACCGGCCTGGGAAGCGACGGCCAGTAGGCGACCGGCGACCCCGGTCGGGCCCGCGAGTCCGAAGACCTGCCAGCGCGCCGTGCGCCTCCGCGTACGGCGGTCGGAGGTCGCGCGGGACGACCGACGCCAGCAGCCGGGCCGGCCGTGCCGTGCCCGTTGGCGTCTCCCGCCGTCTCCAGACGGTGACAGCGAGGAGAGGTCATGACTGTCGTACAGGAGAGTCCCCCGTCCGGGACCGGCGGGTCCGAGACCCGCCGGCCGGCGATGCGGGTACGCAAGCGGGACGGCGACACCGAGCCGGTGGACGTCAACAAGATCGTCCGGGCGGTCGAGCGCTGGGTCGCCGACCTGGACGAGGTGGACCCGCTGCGGGTGGCCACCAAGACGATAAGCGGGCTCTACGACGGGGCGACCACCGCCGAGCTGGACCGCTTGTCGATCCAGACCGCGGCGGAGCTGATCGGCGAGGAGCCGCAGTACTCGAAGCTGGCGGCGCGGCTGCTCGCCGCGTACGTGGACAAGGAGGTCCGCGGCCAGGGCGTGGCGAGCTTCAGCCAGTCGATCGCGTACGCGCACGGGCTGGGGCTGATCGGCGACGAGACGGCCGCGTTCGTGGCCCGGCACGCCCGCAAGCTCGACGACGCCGTGGACCCGGACGGCGACCTGCGGTTCGAGTACTTCGGACTGCGTACCGTCGCCGACCGCTACCTGCTGCGGCACCCGCAGTCGCGGCTGGTGGTGGAGACGCCGCAGTACTGGCTGCTGCGGGTGGCGTGCGGGCTGTCCCGCACCCCGGGCGAGGCGGTCGGCTTCTACCGGCTGATGTCCGCCCTGGCCTACCTGCCCAGCTCCCCCACGCTGTTCAACTCCGGCACCCGGCACACCCAGATGTCGTCGTGCTTCCTGGTCGACTCGCCGCGCGACGAGCTGGACTCGATCTACGAGCGGTACCACCAGGTGGCGAAGCTGTCGAAGTTCTCCGGCGGCATCGGCATCTCCTGGTCGCGGGTGCGCGGCCGGGGCGCGCTGATCCGGGGCACCAACGGGCGGTCCAACGGCATCGTGCCGTTCCTCAAGACACTCGACGCCGGGGTGGCCGCGGTCAACCAGGGCGGCCGGCGCAAGGGCGCGGCCTGCGTCTACCTGGAGCCGTGGCACCCGGACGTGGAGGAGTTCCTGGAGCTGCGGGACAACACCGGCGAGGAGTCGCGGCGTACGCACAACCTCAACCTGGCCAACTGGATCCCGGACGAGTTCATGCGCCGGGTCGAGGCCGACGGCGAGTGGTCGCTGGTCGACCCGTCGGACGCCCCGGAGCTGCCCGACCTGTACGGCGAGGCGTTCGACGCCGCGTACCGGGCGGCCGAGAAGAACGCGGTGCGCACGGTGAAGGCCCGGAACCTGTACGGGCGGATGATGCGCACGCTCGCGCAGACCGGCAACGGCTGGATGACGTTCAAGGACGCCGCCAACCGGCTGTCCAACCAGACCGGCGAGCCGGGCAACGTCATCCACCTGTCCAACCTGTGCACCGAGATCCTGGAGGTGAACGACGACGCCGAGACCGCCGTGTGCAACCTCGGCTCGGTGAACCTCGGCGCCCACGTCACCG
Organism: Micromonospora tulbaghiae; assembly: GCF_900091605.1. Lineage (GTDB taxonomy): Bacteria > Actinomycetota > Actinomycetes > Mycobacteriales > Micromonosporaceae > Micromonospora > Micromonospora tulbaghiae. The sequence goes on along the minus strand of NZ_FMCQ01000007.1, from coordinate 294,306 downwards.
CCGACGGCGTGGACTGGGAGCGGCTGCGGGCCACCGTGCGCACGGCTGTGGTCTTCCTCGACCGGGTGATCGACATCAACTACTACCCGGCGGCGCAGGCGGCGGCGTCGAACCCGCGCTGGCGGCCGGTCGGGCTCGGCCTGATGGGGTTGCAGGACGCGTTCTTCACGCTGCGCCTGCCGTTCGACTCGGCGCAGGCCAAGGAGCTGTCCACCCGGGTGCAGGAGGAGATCCTGCTGACCGCGCTGGAGACCTCCGCCGGGCTGGCCGAGCAGTTCGGTCCACATCCGGCGTACCCGCAGACCCGGGCCGCCAAGGGTGACCTGCACCCGGACCTGTGGGGCGCGGAGCCGGCGCAGACGCAGCGGTGGGCGGCGCTGCGCGAGCGGATCGCCGCGCACGGGCTGCGCAACTCGCTGCTGGTGGCGATCGCGCCGACCGCCACCATCGCGTCCATCGCCGGCTGCTACGAGTGCGTCGAGCCGCAGGTGTCCAACCTGTTCAAGCGCGAGACCATGTCCGGGGAGTTCCTCCAGGTCAACACGTACCTGGTGCGGGAGCTGAAGGCCCGCGGGCTGTGGACGCCGCAGGTCCGCGACCGGATCAAGCGGGCCGAGGGCTCGGTGCAGGACATCACCGAGCTGCCCGCGCCGGTGCGGGAGCTGTTCCGCACCGCCTGGGAGCTGCCGCAGCGGGCGCTGATCGACCTGGCCGCCGCGCGGGCGCCCTTCGTCGACCAGTCCCAGTCGCTGAACCTGTTCCTGAGCGCGCCGACCATCGGCAAGCTCTCCTCGATGTACCTGTACGCCTGGAAGGCCGGGCTGAAGACCACCTACTACCTGCGATCCCGTCCCGCCACCCGTATCCAGCAGGCCACCGTCGCCCCGGTGCTCGCCCCGGTCTCCGGCGTGGTCTCCGCCGTGAGTGACGACGAGGCGCTGGCCTGTTCCCTGGAGAACCCCGAGAGCTGCGAGGCATGCCAGTGACCACCACCGCGCCGACCCGGCACATGCTGCTCGACCCCGGCATGGACCTGACCCTGCGGCCGATGCGCTACCCGCGCTTCTTCGACCGGTTCAAGGACGCCATCAAGAACACCTGGACGGTCGAGGAGGTCGACCTGCACGGAGACCTCGCCGACCTGGCGAAGCTGTCCCCCGCCGAACGGCACCTGGTGTCGCGGCTGGTGGCGTTCTTCGCCACCGGCGACACCATCGTCGCCAACAACCTCGTGCTCAACCTCTACCAGCACGTCAACTCCCCCGAGGGCCGGCTCTACCTGTCCCGGCAGCTGTTCGAGGAGGCGGTGCACGTCCAGTTCTACCTGAACCTGCTGGACACGTACGTGCCGGACGAGAAGGAACGGTTCGCCGCGTTCGCCGCGGTGGAGAACATCCCGTCGATCGCCCGCAAGGCCGAGTTCTGCTTCCGGTGGATCGACTCGATCTTCGAGCTGCGGGAACTGCGGACCCGCGACGACCGGCGGGCGTTCCTGCTCAATCTGATCTGCTTCGCCGCCTGCATCGAGGGTCTGTTCTTCTACGGCGCGTTCGCCTACGTCTACTTCCTGCGGTCCCGGGGGCTGCTCAACGGGCTGGCCTCCGGCACCAACTGGGTGTTCCGGGACGAGTCGATGCACATGGCGTTCGCCTTCGACGTGGTGGAGACCGTACGCGCCGAGGAGCCGGACCTGTTCGACGGCGAGATGGAGCAGCAGGTCCGGGAGATGCTGGCCGAGGCGGTGGAGTGCGAGGTGAGCTTCGCCGAGGACCTGCTCGGTCAGGGCGTGCCCGGGATGTCGCTGGCCGACATGCGCGAGTACCTCCAGCACGTGGCCGACCGGCGCCTCGCCGTGCTCGGCATCGCGCCGATGTACGGCAGCGGCAACCCGTTCGCGTTCATGGAGTTGCAGGACGTGCAGGAACTGTCCAACTTCTTCGAGCGCCGGGTGTCGGCGTACCAGGTCGGCGTGACCGGCTCGGTCACCTTCGACGACGACTTCTGACCGCCGCCCCCGCCCCGGCCGTCACGGCCGGGGCGGGACCGGGCTCTCGCCGGGCAACGCCGTCGCCCGGACCCGCCCGATCAACGCCACCACGGCGAGCGCCATCACGGCCACCACCACGAACGCGCTGCGCAGGTCCAGCGCGCCGGCGAGCAGGCCGATCACCGGCGCCGCCAGCAACGCGCCCGGCCACTGGCCCATCGCCACCACCGAGACGCCCTCACCCGAGGTGAGGCCGGGCTGCTCGCCGGCGAAGCCGAGCACCGTCGGGGTCACGCACGCCAGGCCGAAGCCGAGCAGTCCGAAGCCGGCCATCACCGCGGCCGGATGGGGGTACGCCACCGGCAGCGCCACGCCGGCGGTGGCGACGAGCGCCGACAGCCGGACGAAGCGGATCCGCCCGAACCGGCCGGCCAGCCGGTCGCCGAACAGCCGGGCGACGGTCGCCGCCAGCGACAGGCAGGTGTACGTGGCCGCGGCCAGCACCGCGGCGGCGCCGGCCACCTCGGTCGCGTACAGCGCGCTCCACTGTGCGCCGGCCATCTCGACGAACGAGGCGAGGAAGGCGATCACCGCGAGCAGCAGCAGCTGCGGGGTGAACCGGTCACGCAGCCGCCGCCGGTCCTCGCCGTCCTTCGTCTCCTGCCGGGGCGTGTCAGGCAGCCAGCGGTGCGTGCCGACCAGCAGCGCGCCCAGCAGGACGCTGGTGACGGCCATCTGCGCCGACGGGGACATCCCGATCGCCGCGGCGCCGGTGCCGCAGAGGCCGCCGGCCAGCATGCCGATGCTGAAGCCGGCGTGGAACGTGGACAGGATGGGCCGCCCGTAGCGCTTCTGCACCTCGACCGACTGGGCGTTCATCGGCGTGGCCAGCAGGTTCGCCGCGAAGCCCCAGACCGCGAGCCCGCCGACCAGCGCCACCACTGTGGTGGACGCGGCCAGCAGCGGCGCATTGACCAGGATCAGCGCGGCCCCGGCCAGCGCCAGCCGGCGGGTGTTGATCCGACTGATCAGCACCGCCACCACGACCAGGGAGACCAGCTCCCCGGCGTTCGTGGCGATGTTGGCCAGGCCCCAGCCGGTGTTGCCGACGCCTACCGCGTCCCGCACCTCCGGCACGCGGGCCGACCACCCGCCGATGGCCAGGCCCATGATGACGAAGAGCAGCGCCACCGACCAGCGGGCCCGTACGGCCGAGCGTGGCACCGGCGGCGCTTGCTGCTCCGTCGTGTGCTGGTTCGTCGAGGTGTCCGTCATGGTCGTCGTACCTCTCTCCGAGCGGTCCGTCGGATCTCCTACCCGATCGCGTGGTCGAGGAAGCACGCACCGTCAGGAAGGCGTACCCCTTCCGGGGTGGTGCCCGGGTCGGTGACGAGCGCCGAGACCACCGCGACGTAGTCGTCGATCAGCCCGCGTACCAGGTCGTCGCCGAAGACGCCCCGGTTGCGGATCACCACGCCGCCGGCCCGGTCGTCGTCCACCACGACGATCGGTGAGCCCCGCTTGACCCAGGCGGGCAGGCACTCGGGCGGCACGTCGGCGGCGACCACCGGCGGCGGCGTGCCGGGCGCGGGCCGGGCGGTGATGTCGACCGGCTCCACCCGCAGCTCCGGGCAGTGCAGCACCGGCGACGCCGACGCGGCGGACTGGAACCAGGCGTCGAACAGGTGGTTGTCCGGCCAGGGGCGGATCGCCGCGAAGTCGGGACGCACCGCCCGGGCCAGCCGGTGGAACGCGGTGGCGTGCGCGACGGCCTCGGCCAGCGAGGCGTGCGCGACGCCGACCACAGCGCTCATCGGCGCGTCCGGCGCGACGTCGACCGGCAGGTAGACGTTGTTGGTGAACTGACCGACGAGCTGCCGGGACAGCGGGCTCTCCCGGCCGAGTGTGGTGGTGCCCAGCACCACCCGGGACCGACCGGCCCGCTGCGACAGCAGCACCAGGTACGCGGCGAGCAGCAGCACGTACGGGCTGGTGCGGGCCCGCCGGGCGGCCGGGCGCAGCCGGGCGGTGATCTCGGGCGGGAACGCGAAGCGGGTGGCCACCTCGGCGCTGAGCGCGACGTCCGGCGCCGGTGGCGACGCCGGGAAGAGCTGGTACGGCTCCACCGGCCGCAGCCGGTCCCGCCAGTACGCGGCCCGGGCGGCGGCGTCGACGCCGTTGCCGGCCTGCTCCGCCTCCTGGAGCGCGGCGAGCGCGGTGGGGTCCACGCCCAGCGGCGGCTGCGGATCGGCCGCGCCGAGCCGGGCCGCGTACGCGTGGCACAGGTCCTCCACCACGACGCGGCACGACCAGCCGTCGGAGACCATGTGGAAGAAGCAGAGCGCGAGCACGTGCTCGGTCTCGGAGAGCCGGACCAGGGCGGCCCGCCACAGCGGCGCCCGGCCGGGGTCGAACTCGTCGTTGCGGTGCGCGTACGCGATCCGCTCGACGCGGGCCTGCTGCTCGGCCGGCGGCAGGCCGGACAGGTCGACGTACTCCAGCGGCGACTCGACGTGCGGCAGGATCTGCACCTCGGGCTCCACGCCGATGCGGTCGAACCGCATCCGCAGCGCGTCGTGCCGGTCCACCACGTCCTGCATCGCCTGTCGCAGCACGTCGACCCGCAGGGTGCCCCGCAACCGGCGGAACTCCACCACGACGAGCCTCGACGCGCCGGGGTGAGCCGGGTCGAGCGCGGTCATGAACTCCCACATCATCTGCTGGCCGGGGGCCAGCGGGAACGTCGTCGGCACGGCCACTCCCTCGTCAGGCCGCCACCGGCGGCGCGGCCACCGGCGGGAGCGGTCGACGGTCCACCTCGTCCGGTCGGTGGTCCGCCTCGTCCGGCTGGTAGTCCGCCTCGTCCGGCGCGCGGAAGCCGGTGAAGAGCAGGTCGGGGCGGCCGAGCCGGAGCGAGGTGACGAACGCGGCGCCGTCGAAGAGCGTCTCGATCGCCGCGCAGGCCATCGACTCGGCCACCGCGCGCGGTCCCCGGTCGCCGCCGAGCCGGCCGGGTGTCTTCGCGGCGATCACGGCGGCCGCGACGGCCGGCACCGCGAGCAGGCTGCGTCCCCCACTCCGCCGGGCGGTCAGCAGCCCGGCCAGGGCGGTCACGGCGAGCGTGCTGGCGGTGTTCAACACGAACCGGCGCCGGTGCGGGTGGGCGAGGCAGAGCCACTGCTCGGAGCGCCCGTACGTGGTGAACCGGTAGGCGACCGCACGGAAGGTGTCGGCGACACCGGTGTCGTGGGTGATCACCCCGTCCGGGTCGGTGAGCAGCGCATAGCCGGCGTCGGTGAGGAGCAGCCCGAGGTGCAGGTCCTCCCCGCCCAGCGGCATCGGGGAGTCCTCCGGGAATCCGCCGACCGACTCGAAGACGGAGCGTTTCAGGGCCATGTTCGCCCCGGCGGCCCAGGAGACGCGCTCGTAGTGCAGCGGCCGGGTCAGGTCGCCGAGCAGCAGGTAGGAGCGGCGCATCACGCGGAAGAACGCGCTGTCGCCGGGCTCGACGATCACCGGGCCGGTGACGCCGGCGACCTCGTCGCCGGAGGCGCGCAGCCGGGCCGCGTACCGGGTGATCAGGTCGGCCGGCACGCGGCAGTCGGAGTCGGTGAACAGCAGCAGGTCGTAGCGGGCGTGCCGGACGCCCAGGTTCCGTTTGGCCCCGACGTGCCGGGGTCCGCGCACGTAGCGGGCGCCGTACTCGGCGCAGGCGGCGCGGTGCGCGGCGGCCGCGGCGGGCGCCGAGTCGTCGACGACCACCACCTCCACCGGCTCCGGGCAGTTCGGGGCGGCGTCGCGCAGGCTGCGGAGCTGGCGGCGCATCTCCGCCACCCGGTCCTTGACCGGAATGACGACGGAGACGCCACGCGCGACGGCGCGAGGTTCGGTCGGTTCGCCCACGGGCGATGCGGATCGGCTCATGCCCCGAGGTTCGACCACGCGGATACAACGCCGATACACGGCGCCGGCCGTGCCGGCTATCGCGTGTGTACCGCTGATGTATCGATGGGCATCAAGGTCGAAGGCATGACGACCTCCATCCCCCTCGACCGGCGGCTCGCCGTGGACGGTGGCCGGCCGGTCCGCCCACCCGACCGCCCTTGGCCACGCTGGCCGATCCCCGCGCCGGACGCCGCCGGCAACCTCTCCGCGGTGCTGACCGGCGGCCGGTGGGCGATCAGCAGCCCGTCCGTCGGCGACACCGCCCTGTTCGAGCGCCGCTTCGCGGCCGACTTCGCCCGCTACGTCGGCACCCGCCACTGCGTGCCGGTCGACCACGGGTCGAGCGCCCTGGTGGTGGCCCTGGAGTCACTCGGCCTCGGCTACGGCGAGACGGTGCTCGTACCGGCGCTGACCTGGACCGCCTCCGCGACCGCCGCGCTGCGCGCCGGCCTGGTCCCGGTGCTCGTCGACGTCGACCGGGCCACCGGCTGCGTCGGGCCGGACGACCTCGACCTGTCGGTGGACCCGCGCGCCGTGGTCGCCGTGCACTGGGCCTCCAACATGGCCGACGTGCCGGCGCTCGACGCGGTCACGAAACCACGCGGCATATCCGTCGTGGAGGACTGCGCGCAGGCCCACGGCGCCACCTGGCAGGGCCGTCAGGCCGGCTCGCTCGGCCGGCTCGGCTGCTTCAGCTTCCAGCACGGCAAGGTGCTCACCTGCGGTGAGGGCGGGGCCGTGGTCACCGACGACGACATGCTCGCGCCGGTGCTCCAGGAGCTGCGGGCCGACTCGCGCCGCTACCGCGGCGACCGGACGCCGGCGGGCGAACTGGACCTGGAGGAGAGCGCCGGCGTACAGGGCGCCAACTTCTGCCTGAACGAGTTCTCCGCGGCGGTGGCCTGCGCGCAACTGACCACGCTGGACGAGCAGCACGGCGTCCGCAACCACAACTACCGGCTGCTCGGCGAGATGCTCGACGGCGTCGACGGCGTACGGCTGCTGCAACCGGCGGCGGGCCAGACGCGCATCTCGATCTACGAAGGCACGATCGTCTTCGACGAGTTGCCGGCCGGCATGGACAACGCCGCCGTGGCCAGCGCGCTCACCGCCGAGCTGGGCCGGCGGTTCTACTGCACCGACGAGCCGCTGCACCGCAGCCGGCTGCTCCAGCCGTGGACGAAGCCGCTGCTCGCGCCGCTGGCCGAGCGCTTCGCGGAGATCCACCGGGAGCGCACGTACCCGAACACCGAATGGCTCGCGGCCCACACCGTCCAGACGCACCACAGCACCTTCCTCGGCAGCGAACAGGACATGCACGACATCGCCGTCGCCGTCGCCAAGGTGCTCGCCCGCTGATTCGCGCCGCCCCCGGCGCACCCAGAGAAGGGAACTTCCCGTGACCGTCACCCATCGCGAGACCCCGCACGTTCCGAACCCGTCCCCCGACACGGACGCGCCTGTCGGCGTGTGGCTCAACGGCGCCCGGGGTTCGGTCGCCACCACCGCGATCACCGGTCTGCTGGCGCTGCGCGCCGGCATGGCCGACTCGACCGGCTGCGTCACCGACACCGGCATGCTGCGCGACGCGCCGCTGGCGAGCTGGAACGATCTGGTCGTCGGCGGGCACGACATCGTCGACACGCCGCTGGAGAAGAAGGCCGAGTCGCTCGTCGACTCCGGAGTCATCCCGGCGCCGATGCTGGCCGCCGTGCGGGGCAGCCTGCCCGAGGTCGAGCGGAACCTGCGCACCGGTTACGACGCGCGCACCGAGACCGCACCGCTGGCCGAGGTGGTCGAGCGGCTCGCCGGCGACATCGAGGAGTTCCGCGCCCGCAACGGGCTGTCCCGGGTCGTCGTCATCAACGTGTCCTCGACCGAGCCGCCGGCCGACCACCGGCCCGAGCACGACGACCTGGACGCGCTGACCCGCGCCATGGCCGACCCGGACGACAAGGCGCTGCCGGCCAGCTCCGTGGTCGCGTACGCGGCGTTCCAGGCCGGTTGCGGCTTCGTCGACTTCACCCCGTCCACCGGCGCCCGGCTGCCCGCGCTGGAGATGATGGCGCAGCGGGAGCGCGTGCCGTTCGCCGGCTCCGACGGCAAGACCGGGGAGACGCTGCTGCGTACCGCCCTGGCGCCGATGTTCACCAGCCGCGCCCTGCACGTGCTCTCCTGGGCCGGGGTGAACCTGCTCGGCGGTGGCGACGGCGCGACGCTGGAGGATCCGCGCAACGCCCGCAGCAAGCTCAGCTCGAAGTCGGGCGTGCTGCCCGCGCTGCTCGGTGAGGACGTCACGGCCCCGCTGCACATCGACAACGTGCCGGACCTGGGCGACCACAAGACCGCGTGGGACCACGTCTCGTTCGAGGGGTTCCTCGGCGTCCGGATGTCCATGCAGCTGACCTGGAGCGGGGTGGACTCGACGCTGGCCGCGCCGCTGGTGCTCGACCTGGCCCGGCTGACCGCTGCCGCGCACCGCGCCGGGCACGTCGGCCCGATCGAGGAGCTGGGGTTCTTCTTCAAGGACCCGATCGGCACCGACGAGCACGCGCTGGCCGAGCAGGCGCAGGCGCTCGCCGCCTGGGCCAACGCGCTGGACGGCCGCGGCGACAGCTGACCTTCGCACCGGCCGCCGGCGCGGCACCGTCCGCGCCGGCGGCCCCGCCCCACGTATCAGCATCGAGGAGTCCCCCATGTCCCACCACGTCCCGAACGCGCCGGACCGGCCGAGCACGGATCCGGTGTGGACGCCGATCCTGACCGGCCTGCACGCGACCGCGCTGGACTGTCTCCAGACGAGCTTCGCCCTGCTGGCCGACCACGCGAACGGGTCCGGCAGCCACCTCGCCCTCGGCGCCCGGTACGGGTTCCGCACCCGGGACCAGGACGGCCTGGTCACCGTCGAGGCGACCTCGGACGACCGGGCCGCCGAGGCGGTCGACCTGCTGGGCCTGCGGGTCGAGGGCCGGTGGATGCAGCTCGACGGCCCGCAGGTGCGCCGGCTGGCCGCCCCGGGCCAGCCGCTCTACGTCACCGCCGACGCGTACGACCTGCCGTGGTGCCCCTACCACGGGCACGAGCACATGCGGCACAGCTTCCTCGTCACGGCCGCCGAGCCGGACGAGGTCACTGTGGTCGACGCGTACCACAACGACACCGCCTGGGGCCCCGCGCGTCCCGGCGTGTGGCGGATGCCGGCCGCCGCGTTCGACACGGCGCTGGCCGGGGGTGCGCACACACTGGCGGTGACGACGCACCCGGCCCCGGCGATCGACGTGCCCGCCATGCTCGCCGGCAACGCCGCCCGGGCCGCCCGGGCCCGCCCGGAGATCGCAACCTACCTGGCCCGCACCGGCGCCGCCCTGGACACCGTCGCCGGGCTGCACCGCTTCGTACTCGACGTCTGGCTGCTGGCCCGCGCCCGCGACCTGCACGAACACTGGCTCGCGGCGGTCGCGCCGGAGGCCGCCGCCGCGCTGGCCGGGCAGGCCGCGCGCTGGCAGCAACTCGCCACGCGCAGCTACGTGGCGCTGCGGCGGGCCCAGGCGGGCCGGCCGGCCGCGCCGGAACTGGCGGACGCGCTCGGCGCGCTGATGGCCGACCACCTGGCCGCGCTGGAGTCGATGGCCGGACCGGCCGCCGGGACCGGCGAGGACGCCGCGCCGGCCGCGCCGGACCGGGCCGGTGACGACGGCGTACGCGCGGCGGTGCTCGGCGCGCTCGGCGACACCCTGGACCTGGACGGCTCGACCCTGCGCACCACCGACGTGCTCCGGGAACTGCCCGGCTTCGACTCGTTCCGGCTGGTCGACGTCATCGACCGGGTCGAACGCCGGCTCGGCGTCGAGGTTCCGGCCACCGCACTGACCGCGGCCGACCTGCGCGACGTCGGCTCCCTGTGCGCCATGTTCGGCGCCGCCACCGGAGGTGCCCGATGAGTACCGAACTGCTGCACGACCTGCTGGACCGCACCGCCGACGAGCGCCCCGACGCGCCCGCCGTCGGGGACGGGACCGTCGAGTCCACGTACCGTCAGCTGCGGGCCGACAGCCTGCGCCTGGCCGGCTGGCTGCGCGGGCAGGGCGTCCGGCGCGGCGACCGGGTGCTGGTGGCGCTGCCCGCCGACGCGACCCTGCCGGCGCTGCTGTACGCGGTCGCCCGTACCGGCGGTGTCTTCGTCGTCCTGCGGACGCCGGCCCCCGAGGTCGCCCTCGCGCACGTGCTCGACGACGCCGAGCCGGGCCTGGTCCTCACCGACGACCCGGTCCTGGCCGGCCTGTCCCGCGCCCGCGGCGTCCCGGTGCGCGGCGCGGCCGAGGCGCGCCGCGCCGCGTCCGCCGCGGCGATCGGCGGCGTGCCCGCCGGCCCGGCCCCGCTCGCGGTCGACCCGGTCTGTCTGATCTACACCTCCGGCAGCACCGGCATGCCGAAGGCGGTGGTCTCCACACACGCCCAGGTCACGTTCGCGGTGCGGGCGATCCAGTCGGAGCTGCGCTACCGGCCCGACGACGTGGTGCACGTCCTGCTGCCGCCCTCGTTCGACTACGGCCTCTACCAGATCTTCCTCAGCACCGTCGCCGGCGCCCGGCTGCGCCTGGGCGACCCCGGCGACACCGGTGGCCGCCTGCTGGCGACCCTGGTCGGGTCCGGCGCCACGGTGCTGCCCTGCGTGCCGTCGCTCGCGATCAACCTGCTGCGGCTGCTCGGCCGGGCGGGCGCGCCGCGCCCGCCGCTGCGCCTGCTCACCAACACCGGCGCGGCCATGCCCCCGGAGGTGCTGGCCGGCCTGCGCCGGCTGCTGCCCGGCCTGACCGTCCAGCTGATGTTCGGCCTCACCGAGTGCAAGCGCGCCGCGATCATGCCGCCGGACGCCGACCTGCGCCGGCCCGGCGCCTGCGGACGGGCCCTGCCCGGCACCGAGATCTTCACGGTCGACGCCGAGGGACGGCGTCAGCCACCGGGCGTCCGCGGCGAGCTGGTGGTACGCGGCCCGCACGTGATGGCCGGCTACTGGCGGCGACCCGAGCTGACCGCGCAGCGGTTCCGCCGCGCCCACGGTCTGTTCCCGCAGCTGCACACCGGCGACCACGGTCACGTGGACGCCGACGGGTACGTCCACTTCGCCGGCCGGCGCGACGACGTCTACAAGGAGAAGGGCACCCGGGTCAGCGCCACCGAGGTGGAGGCCGCCGCCTACCGGGTCGACGGCGTGGACGCGGCCGGGGTGCTGCCGCCGGCCGACGGCCGCGACGGCGCGACGCTGTTCGTGGTGGCCGAGCTGACCCCCGCCGACGTGCTGCGCCGACTTCGGGAGCAGCTGGAGGAGATGAAGGTGCCGGCGCGCTGCGTCGTGCTGCCCGACCTGCCACTGACCGGCAACGGCAAGGTGGACCGGCGGGCGCTGGCCCGGCTGGCGGGTGAGCACAATGGCTGACCTGCCCTTCGACACCCCGGCCTACCGCTACGACCTGGCCCGGGTACGCGCCAGCCACGCCACCCTGGTCGCGGCGCTACCCGCACCGAGTCGGCTGTTCTACTCACTCAAGGCCAACCCGCACCCGGCGCTGGTGGCGGCGCTGCACACCGCCGGCTGCGACGCGGAGATCTGCTCCCCGGGCGAACTGGCCGCGGCGCTGCGGGCCGGCGTGCCCGGCGACAGCATGCTCTACACCGGACCCGGCAAGCGCGACGCCGAGGTGGCCGAGGCGGTGCGCGCCGGTGTCCGCTGGTTCTCCGTCGACTCGCCCGAGGGCCTGGACCAGGCCGACCGGATCGCCGCCGCGCACGGCGTGGAACTGCGCTGCCTGCTGCGGGTCAACGACCGGGTGCCCAACCCGGGCCAGGGTCTCACCATGACCGGCGTCGCGTCCCAGTTCGGCGCCGACGCCGACTGGATCGAGCAGGAGCCGCAGCGGTTCCGCTCCCGCCCTTCGGCCCCGGTACGGGGATTCCACCTCTACACCGGCAGCAACGTCGACTCGGTGGACGCGCTGGTGGCGCAGTTCACCGCCGCGGCGACCACCGCCCGGCGGCTGCGGGACCTGCTCGGCATCGACCTGACCCTGCTCGACCTCGGCGGCGGCTTCGGCGCGCCGTTCGCCCGGCCCGGCCACAACGCGGACCTGACCGGCCTCGCCGACCGGGTCGCCGCGGCCCTGGACGAGCTCTTCCCCGGCTGGCGCGACGGCGCGCCGACAGTCGCCTTCGAGTCGGGGCGGTTCCTCACCGCCACCGCCGGCACGCTGCTGACGCGCGTGCTGGACGTCAAGCGGTCGCAGGGCACGCCGGTCGTGGTGCTGGAGTCCGGCATCAACCACCTCGGCGGGATGTCCGGCCTGCGCCGGCTGCCGCCGCTCGTACCCGCCCTGCACGCCGCCGACGGCCGCGACGGCGCGCCGCTGGAGGGCGCGATAGTCGCCGGGCCGCTGTGCACGCCGCTGGACACCTGGGCCCGCGCCGCGAACCTGCCAGACGTACGGCCGGGCGACGTGCTGGCCGTGCCGAACGTCGGGGCGTACGGCCTCTCGGCGAGCCTGCTGGCCTTCCTCGGCCACCCCGCGCCGGTCGAGGTCGTCTGCGACGGCGACCGCGTCGTCGAGACGTCCCGGCTGACCCTGACGCGGCACCCGGTCGACACACCGGGCGCCACTGCCGAACCCCGAGATGAAAGGTGACGTCATGAACGCCGAATTCACCGAGTTGCTCCGCCCGTTCCTCAAGTTCGCCGGCCCGGACGAGATCACCGAGGAGTCCCGCCTGCGCGACCTCGGCCTGGACTCCATGCGCGAGATCGAGCTGCTGTTCGCCATCGAGGACACGTTCGGGGTCGCCGTGCCCGACGACAAGCTCGTCGACTCCACGTTCGCCACCGCCGGTGGACTGTGGGGCGTGGTGGAGGAGCTGCGCGCCCCGGTCGGCGGTGGTTCCCGATGACCGCGGCCGCCGGGTACGCCCCGGCCGTCGAGACCGTCGCCGACGTGGCGGCGGAGCACGCCCGCGAGGCCGACGAGAACGCCGCCTTCCCCACCGAGGCGCTGGCCGCCATGCGCCGTACCGGGCTGCTGGGGCTGCTGGTCCCGGCCGCCGAGGGCGGCGCCGGCGGCACGCTGCCGGACCTGGTCGACGTCACGCTGACGCTGGGCCGGGTGGACATGTCGGTGGCGATGGTCTTCGCCATGCACTGCCAGCAGGTCGCCGCGATCACCGCGTACGGCGGGGAGAAGCTGCGCGCCGAGGTGCTGCCGGCGGTGGCCCGGGGCGAGCGGTATCTCGGCTCGGTCACCACCGAGGCCGGCAAGGGTGGTCACCTGATGACCGCCGAGTCGGCGCTGGAGCACGACGGCGAGATGCTGCGGATCGACCGGCAGGCGCCGATCGTGACCGGCGGCCCGTACTCCGACGCCTTCCTGATCACCACCCGCGCCCCGGGGGCCGACTCGGCCGCCCAGGTGGACCTGGTCTACGCCGACCGGGACCAGGTGGAGATCGAGGTGACCGGCGGGTGGCGCCCGCTGGGCATGCGGGCCACGCACAGCGTGCCGATGCGGCTGCGTGGCGCGGTGCCGCAGTGGCAGGTGGTCGGCGAGCACGGCGGGTTCCGGGAGATCGCCACCACCGTCTTCGCGCCGCTGGCGCACGTCGGCTGGGCGGCGGCCTGGATCGGGGCGGCGGCCGGCGCGTACGGCCGGGTGCTGCGGCACGCCCGCAGCGAGGCGGGACGGCGGCAGTTCGCCCCCTCCTCCGAGCTGGTGCTGCTGCGGCTGGCCGGCATCCGGGCCCGGCTGGACGCGGCGCACGCGCTGCTGCGGCACACCGTCTCCGTGGTCACCGACGCGCCGGACATGTCGGCGGCGCCGGTGCAACTGCTGCTCAACACGCTGAAGATCCGCGTGGCCGAGGAGTCCTTCGCCGCCGCGCACGAACTGGTCGAGCTGGCGGGCCTGCGCCACGGCTACCTGACCGACTCGCCGCTGACGCTGGAGCGCACGTTCCGGGATCTGCGCTCGGCCTCGCTGAACTACGCCAACGACCGGCTGCGCCTGGCCAACGGGGCGCTGTCGCTGCGCGACCCGGGGGTGCGTCTTGCCTGAGCCGACGCCGACGCCGACGCCGCCCGGGGGCCAGGCCGCCTCCGTGCGGGCCGCCCTGTCCGGAGTGGACCACAGCGACCCCGGCGCCGTGTGGCGCGCGCTGGGCGCCGCCGGGATCGTCGAGGCGCTCTACCCGGACGGCGTCCAGCCGGACCCCCGGCGGCTGTCGGTGCTGCTCACCGAACTGGACGCCCGGTGCCCGCTGGGCGTGACGCTCTCGGTCTGCGTCCAGGTCGCCACCGTGCTGCCGTTGCTGGCCGACGCGGCCGGGCCGGCGGAGCGCGTGCGGCGCGGGATGCTGCGCGGCGAGACGGTGGTGGCGCTGGCCGTCACCGACGCCGGCGGCTCGGGCTCGGACCTGCTCGACGCCGCGACCCGGGTGAAGCTGGGCGACGACGGCGCCGTCCTGGACGGCGGCAAGGACTGGATCACCAACGCGACGAGCTGCGACGCGGCGCTGGTGCTGGCCCGGCACCGCGAGGCGCGGCACTTCACCAGCTTCTGCTGGGTGCTGGTGCCGGCCGGCGCGCCGGGCGTGACAGTCGGGTCCGCCGGCCGGGCGTTCGCCGGGTCCGGCGTGGGCCACCTGCGCTTCGCCGGCGTGGCGCTCGGCCCGGACGCCGTGCTGGGCCGTCCCGGCCGGGCGCTGGCCGGGTTCGCCCGGCAGGTCGGCGTCGAACGGGTCGCCGGGGCGCTGTGGGCCCGGGCGATGTGCCACCGGATGCTGGTGGGCCTGCACGACTGGCTGCGGCGGCGACCGGCCGGGGCGGGCGCGCTGTGGGACCGCCCGGCGGTCCGTGAGCGGTACGCCCGGTGCCTGGTCGCCGTGCACCAGCTCGACGCGCTGTGCGCGCCGCTGCTGGACGCGCCGGCCGCCGTCCCGTCCGCGGTCACCGGGATGCTGCTGAAGGTCAGCGCCGCCGAGACCGTGGACCGGATCGCCACCGAGGCGGTGCGCCTGCGCGGCGCGGACGCGTTCCGCGACGGCGGGGAGGCGCAGCTGCGCACCGAGGCGGCCATGTTCGGCATCGCCGGTGGCGCCACCGGCGCGATGCTCGCCGGCATCGCCGACCACGCCGACGAACTGGCGGGCGCGGTGACCTGAGCGCGGCGTCCCACGCCGCCGGCGCCGGAAGCCCGATCGACGACAGCACAGTGAAGGGAGCAACGCCATGAGTCTCTACGACTGGTTCGAGCGGAGCGTGGCACGCGTGCCCGAGGCGGTCGCGCTGGAGGTCGGCGGGGAGCCGGTGACCTACCGCCGGCTGCGCGACCTCGCCGGCGGCCTCGCCGGGCGGATCCACGCCGAGGTGGGCCGGCGCCCGCGCGCGGTCGGCCTGCTGGCCGCCCGCAGCCTGCCCGCGTACGCCGGTTATCTGGCCGCGCTGCGCGCCGGAGCGGTGGTGGTGCCGCTCAACCCGGCCTTCCCGCCGGCCCGCACCGCCCGGCTGTGCCGGGACGCGGGCGTGGACGCGCTGGTGGTCGACGACGCCGGTGCCGCCACGGCGGCGCAGGTCGCGGGTGACGCCGTGACCGTACGCCTCGACGGCGCGCCGGGCGTCCCGCCGCCGGACGCCCCGGTGGCGCCGGACGACGTGGCGTACCTGCTGTTCACGTCCGGCTCGACCGGGCGGCCCAAGGGCGTGCCGATCCGCCACCGCAACGTGGACGCGTTCCTCGCGCACTGCCGGGACCGATACCCGGTCGGCCCGGGTGACCGGCTGTCGCAGACCTTCGACCTGACCTTCGACCCGTCCGTGTTCGACATGTTCGTCGCCTGGGGCGGCGGCGCCACGCTCGTGGTGCCGCAGCCGGACGAGGTGCTGACGCCGGTGCGGTTCGTCAACGAGCGGCGGATCACGCACTGGTTCTCGGTGCCCTCGGTGGTCTCGCTGGCCCGGCGGATGCGGATGCTCTCCCCCGGCGCCATGCCCGGCCTGCGGCACAGCCTCTTCGCCGGTGAGGCCCTGACGCTGGAGCAGGCCCGGGCGTGGGCGGCGGCGGCGCCGGGCAGCGTGGTGGAGAACCTCTACGGCCCCACCGAGCTGACCGTGACCTGCACCGGTCACCGGCTGCCCGCAGACCCGGCCGCCTGGCCGGTGACCTCGAACGGCACCGTGCCGATCGGCGACGCGCACCCCGGGCTCGACGCGATCCTGCGCGCCGAGGACGGCACGGTCGGCGGTGACGACGGCGAACTGTGCGTGCACGGACCGCAGCGGTTCGACGGCTATCTCGACCCGGCCGACGACGAGGGCCGGTTCGTCACGGACGCCGGCCGCCGGTACTACCGCACCGGTGACCGGGTCCGCCGCGAGCACGGCACGCTCGTGCACCACGGACGGCTGGACGACCAGGTGAAGCTGCGCGGCTACCGGATCGAGCTGGGCGAGATCGAGATGGTCCTGCGCGGCCACCCGGGCGTGCAGGACGCGGTGGTGCTGGCGTTCGGCGCGGGCGACGACGTCTCCCTGCGGGCGGTCTACACCGGCGCCGACGGGATCACCGACGAGCTGACCCGCCGGTGCGCGGACCGCCTGCCCGCCTACATGGTGCCGGCCCGGATCCACCACGTGGCCGCCCTGCCCACGAACGCCAACGGCAAGACCGACCGGCGCCGGACCGCCGACCTGGTCGGCAGCGCGACGAGAGGAGCACGGTGATGACCAGCACGGGAAACGGACAGGACCAGGAACGGGCGTTCCGTTCGGTGGCCGGGCGCTTCGCCACCGGAGTGGCGGTGGCGACTGCCGTCGGTCCCGACGGCCCGGTGGGGATGACAGTCAACTCCTTCACCACCGTGTCGCTGTCACCACGGATGCTGCTGGTCTGTCTACGGCGGGACTGCCGGCTGCTCGCCGCGGTGCGGCGTACCGGCCGGTTCGCGGTGACGGTGCTCGGCGACGACCAGCGCGAGGAGGCGGCCTGGTTCGCCAGCCGGGGCCGGCCGGCGGGCGCCGACGGCTTCGCGGGTGTTGCCTACGACGACGAGCGGGTGACCGGCTGCCCGCGCCTGACCGACGGGGTCGCGTACTTCGGCTGCGAGGCGGTCTCC
Source organism: Micromonospora tulbaghiae (assembly GCF_900091605.1). Lineage (GTDB taxonomy): Bacteria > Actinomycetota > Actinomycetes > Mycobacteriales > Micromonosporaceae > Micromonospora > Micromonospora tulbaghiae. The sequence continues at coordinate 277,226 of NZ_FMCQ01000007.1, read as the reverse complement.
GCCGACCCGGCCGGTGACCACGCGGTGCTGATGGGCGCGGTCCGCTCGGCGGGCCTGCTCCGGCCGATCCCGCCGCTGCTGTTCGTGGACGGCGACTACGCGCGGGTCGCCGCGCCGCGGGAAGCGCAGGTGGCGCGATGAGCATCAGCGCCGCTCCCGGCGACCTGCGCCACCTGAGCCTGCGCGCGGCGCGGGCCGGTGCGGACGCGATCCGCGAGGCGCGGGGCCAGGGCTTGCAGACCGAACACAAGGGCGGCGCGGCCCAGGACCCGGTGACCAGCGCCGACCACGCCAGCGAGCGCGCCATCCTCGACCTGCTCGCCCGCGACCGGCCGCAGGACGCCGTCCTGGCCGAGGAGTCCGGGGCCAGCGACGGCTGCTCCGGCCTGCGCTGGATCGTCGACCCGCTCGACGGCACGCTGAACTTCAGCCACGGCGCGAGCCGCTACGCGGTCAGCATCGCGGTGGCGACCGGCTGCGACGTGGGCGAAGGACAGGTGGTCGCGGCCACCGTCCTGCAACCGGCCACCGGCGCCTGCCTGGTACTGGACGACGACGGCGCGCTCGACGGCGACGCCCCGGTCGCGGTCAACCGCGAGGCCGAGCCGGGGCACGCCCTGGTGGCGTTCGCGGTCCCGAACGCGCCCGGACCGCGACGGCGGGCGTACCAGGCGCTCGTCGGTGTCGCGCCCCGCGTCGCCGACCTGCGCAACACCGGCTCCACCGTGTGCGACCTGGCAGCGGTGGCCCGCGGGGAACTGGACGCGTTCGTCAGCTTCGACCCCGCGCCGTGGGACATCGCGGCCGGCGCCGCGCTGGTCGAGGCCGCCGGCGGCGTGACCCGGCGGTGGCGCCACGACGGGTTCGAGGTCTTCGGCGCCGGCGCGCCGGCCGTGGTGGCCGCGCTGGCCGGCTGGCTGGGCGACGACGGTACGGACGGCACGAACGGCACCGACGAGGAGAGGGGAACCGACGATGACCGGCAGCGATGAGTTCCGGCTGGCACTGGTGGGAGCGGGCCGGATGGGCCGGCACCACCTGCGGGCCCTGGCCGAGCACCGGACGGTCCGGATCCGGTACGTGGTCGACCCGGTTCCGGCGGCACGGGAGGCGGTCGCCGCGGCCGGGCTGCCGGCGTACCCGAGCATGGAGGACCTGCTCGCGGACGCCGTGCCGGACGGTGTTCTGGTGACCGCGCCCACCGGGCGGCACGGCGCGCTGGTCGCGGCCGCCGCCAAGGCCGGGCTGCCGGTGCTGTGCGAGAAGCCCGCCGGGCTCGACCCGGCCGAGGCCGCGGAGGCGGGGCGGGTGGCCGACGCCGCCGGGATCCCGTTCCAGGTCGCCTACTGGCGCCGGTTCGTCCCGCAGCTGCGCCGGCTGCGGGAACGGATCGCCGGCGGCGAGCTCGGCGAGATCCTCTTCGTGGCCGCGGCGCAGTGGGACGGCGAGCCTCCGGCGGCGGCGTTCCGCACCGGCAGCGGCGGGATCTTCGTGGACATGGGCGTGCACGAGTTCGACCAGATCCGGTGGTTGACCGGGCAGGAGGTCGACCGGGTCGCGGTGCAGCCGGCCGGGCCGGTCACCGACCCGGCGGTACGCGGCCGGGACGTGGACAGCGCCCAGGCGTTGCTCGGCCTGTCCGGCGGCGGCACCGCGCTGGTCTCGCTCGGCCGGCACCACCGGGGCGGCGACATGGCGACGGTGGAAGTCTTCGGCACCCGGGACCACGAGCGGCTGACCTTCCTCGACCCGGCCGACGGCGACGCCACCATGTACGCGGCCCTGGCCCGTCAGGCGGAGGACTTCGCCGGGCTGGTCCGGGAGGGTCGGTCGGCGGGCGCCGGGGTGGCGGACGCGGTGGCGGTGCTCGACGCGGCGCGGCGGGCGACGGCGCAACTCACCCCGGGTCACGAAGTACACACCGATCGGTGACTACTTGCACCATCTGGGAGCGAGGTATTCCCCAGCCGAAGGTGGGAAATCCATCGGTACACCACACTGTGGACGGTACTGCGGAGCGGGGGAATACATCGATGCGCTTCAGTGTCCTCGGTCCGTTGACCGTTCACGTGGACGACCACCCGGTCACGCTCACCGGCACCAAACCCCGCCTCCTGCTCGCCGTGCTGCTGCTGAGCCCGGGGCGCACGGTCGCCACCTCCCGGCTGGTCGACGGCCTCTGGCCGGACTCGCCGCCCGCGTCGGCGGTACGCAACCTGCGCACGTACGTGCACCGGCTGCGGCAGGCGCTGGACCGTGGCGGTGACTCGGCCGGCCGGCTGGTCCACGACGGCACCGGCTACCACCTGCGGGTCGACGAGGACGAGCTGGACCTGCTGCGGTTCCGGCGTCTCGCCGACGAGGCCCGCCGGGCCGCGCGGGGGGACCGGCCGGAGGCCGCCGCCGACCTGTTCGACCGGGCGGCCGAGCTGTGGGGCGGGCATCCGCTGGAGGACCTGGCGGATCCGGGCACCGATCTGGGCGCGACCGTGACGGCCTTGCGGGAGCAGCACCGGGAGATGACGACCGAGCTGATCGACCTGCGCCTGCGGCTGGGCCAGCCGGCCCGGGTCATCCCGTCGCTGCGCCGGCTGGTGGCCGAGGAGCCGCTGGACGAACGCCGGCAGGCGCAGCTGGTGACGGCGCTGACGCAGGAGGGACGCGTGGCCGAGGCGCTGGCCGTCTACCAGCAGGCCCGGCGCGGCATCGTCGACGAGCTGGGCGTCGACCCCGGTCCCGCCCTCCAGGGCGCCCTCCAGACCGCGCTGGACGCGGACTCCGCCGAGGTCCGCCCACCGTCCGGCCGGCCGTCGGCCGTCGGCGCCGGGCCCGCGTCGCCGCCCGGCCCGCCGCCGAGCCCGCAGGCCCTGCCGATGAAGCCGCCGTCCCTGGTCGGCCGGGACACCACGGCCGGCCAGCTGCGCGCCATCGCCGAGGGGATCGCCGACCCGGCCGACGCCGACGAGCACGCCGGGGTCGTGCTCGTCTCCGGCGCGCCGGGCGTCGGCAAGTCCTCGTTCTCCGTGACCAGCGGGTACGATCTGGCCGACCTCTTTCCCGACGGTCAGCTCTTCGTCAGCTTCGACAGCGGCGACGAGCCGCCGCGCGGCAGCGGGGAGCTGATCCGGGAGCTGCTGGTCGAGCTGGGCGTGCCACTGACCGACGTGTCCGAGGACATCCGGGAACGCTCCGCCGTGCTGCGCTGCGCGCTCGCCGGCCGGCGGCTGCTGCTCATCATCGACGACGTCGACTGCGCGCAGCAGGTGCGCCCGCTGCTGCCCGGGGCGGGCCGCAGCCTGGTGCTGATCAACAGCCGGCAGCGCCTGCTGGACCTGGACGTCGGCTGGCGGTTGACGCTCGGCGCGCTCGACCGGGCCGACGCGGTGGAGCTGCTGGCCACGATCGCGGGCGAACGCCGGGCACGCGAGCACCCGGAGGTGTTCGGCCGGATCGCCGCGGCCTGCGACCGGCTGCCGCTGGCCCTGCGGATCGTCGGCAGCCGGCTCGTCACCCAGCCCGACGTCGCCCTGCCCGGCTTCGCCGCGCATCTGGAGGACGAGGAGAACCGGCTGTCGGAGCTGTCCGTCGGGGACATCTCGGTGCGCGACAGCCTCTCGGTCAGCTACCAGGCGCTGGACGTCGACGCCCGCCGGGCGCTGCGCGCGCTGGCCCGCGCCGACTCGTTCATCACCGCGTCCAGCGCGGTGGAGATCCTGCGCCTGCCCCGGCAGCAGGCCAACCGGATGGTGGAGCACCTGATCCAGCACAACCTGCTGGTGCCGGCGGACTCCGGTGCCCCGGGCGAGCGTTTCCACCTGCCGGAGCTGCTGCGGATCTTCGCCCGCGAGTGTGTGGACGCGCACGGCCGGCCGCCGCGCGCGGCCTGAGCCGCCGTCCGCGGTGCGCGGGTCAGGCCGACCCGCGCACCGCGATCCGGGTGTCGCTACTTGAGGAAGCGGTCCAGCGCGGCCTCGATGGTGCCGCTGTCCGGCGAGGCGTACGACTTCATCGTCACCTTGTTGTAGGAGATGAAGCTCGGGCACCGGGCGGCGGGCGCGGTCACCGTGCCGCCGTCGCCGACCTTCTCGCCGGTCTTGGCGGCGTGGAAGGTCAGGGTGTAGCGCGAGGAGATGTAGTCGACCGTGACGACCTTGTCTTCGCTGTTCTTGTACTGGCACTTCTTCGGCGTGCCCTCGCTGCCCTCGACCATCTTGAGGCAGCCGATGACGGACACCGTGGCGAAGTCGGCCGACTTCGCGTAGTACGGCTTGGCCGAGCTGACCGTCTTCTGCGACCAGAACGACGGCCGGTCCGGGGAGTTGGAGAAGACGTACGCCTTCGAGCCCGCCGGCGCGGTGTACGGCGCGGCGTTGAGGATCGCTCCCCCGTCGCAGACCGCCGACATCTCGCTGGCGTAACGCGCGGTCAGCGAGTTGTTGTTGGACCCGTCCGGCCCGGTCGACTCCGGCCCGTCCGCGCTGGGGGTGGCGGACGGACTGTTGTCCGGCCCGGGGGTGGCGCTGCCCGAGGCCACCGGCTTGGGGTCCTCCTCGTCGCCGTTGAAGGCGACGTAGGCGAGGCCGCCGCCGCAGCACAGCAGCGTCAGCGTGACCGCGCCGGCGGCGAGGCCGACGATGAGGCCCTTGCTCTTGCCGCCGCTCGGGGGCGGGGTGGGCGCGTACGGCGCCGGCTGTCCGGGGTACCCCGGCTGGCCGGGGAACGGCGCCGCGGGCTGCGCGCCGTAGGGAGCGCCCGATCCGGGCTGGGCGCCGTACGGCGCACCCGACGCGGGCTGGGCACCGTAGGGGACGCCCGACCCGGGCTGGGCACCGTACGGCGCACCCGACGCCGGCTGCGAACCGTAGGGCGCACCGGAGGCCGGCTGCGCGCCGTACGGGGCGTTCGGGTCGGGCTGGTTGCCCCACGCTCCGGCGTTCGGGTCCGGATAGCCTCCGTAGGGAGGGTGATTGTCACTCATCTGAGGTTCTTCCACCTGTCGTCCGTGGTTCCGGCGATCAACCACCCCGCAGCGTAATGACGCCTGCAAATTCACGATCGCCGACGTTCGATACGTTCTTCACCAGCCGTGCCGGGGCCACTGCGGTGCGTACGTGCCCGAATCCGGCATCCGGCCGCCCATCAGGGGTGACGGGCCGGGGACCGTTGTGACGCAACGGATCGACCGTTCGGCGATCGACCTCCACCCGACATCGGCGAGCCGGAAAATTGTGATGTACGCGATACCTTCGGCCGTCCGGCCGGACGGCGGCGGACCACATCCCGGACCCCCATTTAGTGAGGCTCGTCGATATTGACGCATGTCACAGGCGGGGACAGAATCCCAGCACCACCACCAGGACCCCTCCGGGAGGGCCCCATGAACCGTCCCCGCCTGCCGCTCCTGCGGACCGCCGGCCGGATGACCGCGCTCGTCGCGGCCGCCGCCGGCGTGCTGCTCGCCGCCGCCGCACCCGCCGTCGCCGCCGCGCCCGCCGGGCGCTACGTCGCGCTCGGCGACTCCTACACGTCCGCCCCGCTCGTACCCACCCAGGTCGACCTGAACTGCCTGCGCTCCAACCGCAACTACCCGTCCCTGGTCGCGGCGTCCGCCGGGTCGGCGTCGTTCGCCGACGTGAGCTGCTCCGGCGCCACCACCGAGGACATCCTGTACGGCGGCGACGGTGTGCTGGGCGTCGCCCTGCCGCCGCAGGTCAACGCCATCACCTCGGCCACTGCGCTGGTGACCGTCCAGATCGGCGGCAACGACATCGGCTTCTCCGGCATCATCAGCGACTGCGCCGAGGCGAGCGTGAGCAGCCCACTCGGGTCGCCCTGCAAGGACCGGTTCACCGCGGGCGGCACCGACCAGTTGCGGGCCCGGATCGCCGCCACCGCGCCGAAGGTGACGGCGGTGCTGCGGGCGGTCCGCCAGGCCGCGCCGAACGCGCGCGTGGTGGTGCTCGGGTACCCGGCGATCCTGCCCGACAGCGGATACGGCTGCTGGCCGGTGGTGCCGATCGCCTACCAGGACGTGCCGTACCTGCGCGGCGTCCAGAAGGCGCTCAACACGATGCTCGCCGACACGGCGGCGGCGGGCGGCGCGAGCTACGCCGACGTCTACACGCCCTCGATCGGCCGGGACACGTGCAAGAGCAGCGGCACCCGCTGGGTGGAAGGGCTGGTGCCGCAGAACGCCGCCGCGCCGTTCCACCCGAACGCCCGGGGTGAGCAGGGCATGGCCACGGCGCTGCTGGCGCACCTGAACTGAGCCGCCCGGGTGAGCCGGTCCCGCCGTGTCGGGACCGGCTCACCTCCGGTAGGGCGACGGGTCGGCGAACCGGTCGGTGGTCGTGACGAACCCCCAGCACTGCTTGGTGTTGAACACGACCGCGTCCTTGCAGTACGCCGGGCTGGACGTCGCGGTGGCGTCGGCGACCAGGACCGGGTTGTAGTCGCGGAAGTAGGCGCTCTCGATCGTGGTGCTGACGCACTGGTCGACGTTGACGCCGCAGACGAACAGCGTGTGGATGCCCTGGGTGCGCAGCACCTGGTCGAGGTGGGTGCCGTAGAAGCCGCTCATCCGCACCTTCTCGATCATGACGTGCCTTGAACACGGCGGCGAAGTTGATCCCCTCGTGGAAGTCGCCCTCGCTGGTGGCGCCGTCGCCGATGAACGCCAGCGCCACCGTCGCGGATCAGCGGCTTCAGCTCGTCGACCATCTCGGCGCCCCACTCCCCGGCCGTGAGCACCCGTCCGTGGTCCAGCGGCTGGCCGATGCCGGCCTGGTCAGGCGTGTGCTTGAACGAGTGCAGCGACGGCGCGCCGAGGTTGCGCAGGTCGGGGCGGTTGTACCAGTAGACCCAGATGACGAACATCTCGTGGCGGCGGGCGGCCTCGACCGCGCGCGCCACCCCCGGGATGGCCTCCCGGCACGCCCGGTAGTCCAGCCCCGAGCGGTGGGTCCAGCCGCCCTCGGCGCAGAAGTCGTTCTGCATGTCCACCACCGCGAGCGCGCCCCGCCGCGGGTTGTCGGCGAACGGCATCAGCTCCGCGTCGAAGCGGAGCAGATCCTCCGGCCGATCGTCCGGGGCCAGCAGGACGTGATCCGGATAGAGGTGCCACCTGTCGGTGCTGGCGGCGAGCTGTACGCCACCGTCGCCGGTGTCCCCGTAGATCGCCCGTCGCCCCGCCATACCGTCCGTTCTAGCCGCCCGGCGGACCGGCCGGGCGGCGACGGCGAGCAGTGCATCCGTACGGGTGCGGTCAGATCCGGGTGATGCGGACCGCGTCGGCGACCACGTAGCCGGTGCCGGCGCTCCAGCGGCTCACCCCGACCTTGTCCCCGGTCCCGGCGGCGAGCGTGAACACGCCGAGCGAGACCCAGCGTCCGCCGCCGGTGCGCTGGTCGACAGCCACCGACCGGTTGCCGGTCGTGGTGGCCACCAGGTACGGGGTGCGGTCGTTGTAGCCGGGGTCGGCCGGGTACCACACCGAGACCTCGTAGGCGCCTGTCGCGGGCAGGGTCGTCCGGAACCAGGCCACGTCGCTGGACGCCACGGGTGCGGCGAAGCGGTAGTCGGCGCCGTGGCGCTGCGCGGAGTACGCGGAGGTGCCCCAGGCCGCACCGGCGGTGAACCCGCCCGCCGTGGCGTTGTCGACCGTGACGCTCCACGACGCGGGCGGCGTACCGGCCCGTACGTCCAGGTAGTTGCGGTCGATCTTCATGGTCACGCCGCCCCACGTCTCGGTGACGTCGCCGGCGTACTGGTGCAGGCGCTGCTGGTCGGCGTAGCGGTCGTCGGCGCAGTACGTACCCCCGTCGGTGTCCGCGACGCCGTTCCACCAGGCGATCCAGATCTGGTCCAGCCGCAGGTACCGGGTGTCGTGGTAGGCGGCGCAGACGTCGGTGATGCCGGACGAGCCGCTGGAGTACATGCCGGCGAGGTAGCCGCGCGTGTGCAGCCGCTCGACCCAGCCGGAGAGGAACGAGAGCACCGCGGCCCGGCAGCTCGCGTTCGACGGGTACTGCTCGATGTCGTTGTAGAGCGTGCTGCCCGCGCCGATGCCGAGCGCCGCCGCGGCGGCGGCCGCGCTGTCCGCCGCGGTCCTGCCCTGCCCGCGGGCGGTGGCCGGGTCGGCGGACATCTTCGGCGTACGGGTGCCGCACGGCGCCTGGTAGCCCAGCTCGATGGGGATGAGCCGCCAACCCTTGCGGGTCTGGTCGGCGACCCAGGTCGCGGTCAGGTTCGGTTGGGCGCAGGTGCGGCTGCCGCCGCTGATGTAGACGCCGACCGCGCGGTACGGCGAGGCAGCGAGCCAGGCGTCCATCGCGGCCTGCGACGGCGCGGTGCAGGTGTCGAAGCCCTTGCCGGTGAACGTGCCGGGCTGCGGGCCGACCGCGGCCAGGGCGGACTGCGACTCGGCGGCGGGCTGCGGGCCGGCGACAGCCGGTGTCCCGGCGGCGGCCGGTGTCCCGGCCCGGGCCGGGACGGCCGATGCCGTTGCCGGGACGGCCGTGGCCGCGACCACGGTGAGAAACGTCAGGGCCGTGGCGATCGCTCTCATCGGCGCCCCTCCTGTGCGGGATTCCTCGCCCGACGGCGAGACATGGGCAGGATTTCTACCACGCATCGACGGATGACGACAGATGATTGTGGCGAAAGTTTTCACCGAAGAAACGATCAATGAAGGGTATCGACAAGACGCCGGAAGCCGGTATAGCGTGCCCGCACTCACATCCGTCGATCGGTGAAGCGTCGTCACCCGAGGAGCGCCATGCCCACGTCACGATCCCCCCGTCTGCGACGCCGAGGTCTGCTCGGCGTACCCGCCCTGGTGACCGTCGCCCTCGCGGTGGCCGTCCGTCCCGGCACGGCGCACGCGGCGCCGAAGGCCGAGTGCCTCGCCGACCTGCTCGGGGAGCAGTGATGGCCACCATTCCCTGGCTGGTGGACGTGCTGCGCGGCGCCGGTGTGCAGGTGGTGGTCGAGGGCGACTGGCTCAACCGGATGCGCTCCGGCTCGTTCGACCCGATCGGCGTGCTCTGGCACCACACCGCCGCCACGTCCAGCGCCGGCAACCCGCACCCGGCGCTGAACATCTGCATCAACGGCCGTTCCGACCTGCCCGGCCCGCTCTGCCAGGCGCTCGTGGACTACAACGGCGTGTTCCACGTGATCTCCGCCGGCCGGTGCAACCACGCCGGCACCAGCGGCGGCAGCGGCCCGATCCCGGCCGGGGACGGGAACACGCTGATGATCGGGTGGGAGATCGACTACAACGGCGTCGACCAGCGGATGACCACCGCCCAGTACAACGCCAGCATCGCGGCCACCGCCGCCGTGCTCAAGCGGCTCGGCCGGGACTCCAGCTACGCCCGGGGACACCGGGAGACCAGCACCACCGGCAAGATCGACCCGTCCTTCATCGACCTGAACACCATGCGCGCCGACGTGGCCGCCAAGATGGCCGGCGGCGGCACCGGCTGGACGTCGATCGTGGACAACGCCACCGCGGGCCGGTTCACCGCGAGCGCCAGCTGGGGCACCTCGACGTACTCCGGGCAGCGCTACGGCGCCGACTACCGCTACGCGGACCCGGTCGCCGCGAGCGACGCGGCCTGGTACAAGTTCAACGTCCCGCGTACCGGCAACTACCGGGTCGAGGCGTGGTGGCCGGCGAACGCGGGCTACAACGCGGCCACGCCGTACATCGTCGCCACGACCACCGGCAACCGGACGGTCGTGGTCGACCAGCGGGCGACCGGCGGGCAGTGGCGCTCGCTCGGCACGTTCGCCCTGCCGGCCGGCGACGCCAACCGCGTCGCGGTCAGCCGGTGGAGCTCCGCCGCCGGCCTGGTCATCGCCGACGCGGTCCGGCTGACCGAGGTCTGAACCCGAGGATGCGGCCGGGTGGCATCCCACCCGGCCGCGTCCGCCCCCGACGTCAGCGCAGCGACCGGAAGGCCGCCCGCATCTCCTGGGCGAACAACTCCGGCTGCTCCCAGGCGGCGAAGTGCCCGCCCCGGTCCACCTGGTTGTAGTGGATCAGGTTCGGGTACGCCCGCTCGGCCCAGCTGCGCGGCGCGAGCAGGATCTCGTCCGGGAACTGGCTCACCGCGGCCGGCACTCCGACGCCCTTGGCGGCGAAGAACGACAGCGCGTTCTGCGCGTACAGCCGGGCCGAGGACACGCCCGTGTTGGTCAGCCAGTAGAGCGTGACGTTGTCCAGGATGTCGTCGCGGCTCAGCCCGCCGGGCCGGCCGGCGAAGGCGGCGCAGATCAGGTCCAGGCTCGCCGCGTCGTGGTCGAGCATGAACGTCGCCAGGCCGACCGGCGAGTCGGCGAGCGCCGTGAGCGTCTCCGGGCGGGTGGTCATGATCAGCGCGTATGCGGAGTGCTTCCAGAAGAAGTCGATCCGCTCGCAGGCGGCCCGCTCCTCGGCCGAGAGCCCGGACGGCAGTTCGGCGAGCGGGTTGTTGACCCCGGTGATGCCGCTCTGCAACAGCGCGTCGATCTCCGGCGGCACCACGCACGGCATGTTCGTGTGGATGCCGGCCAGTTCCGGCGGCGCCTGCACGCCGAGCATGTCGGTGATCAGCGCGCCCCAGTCGCCGCCCTGCGCCACGAACCGGGTGTAACCCAGCCGCCGCATCAGCTCGGTCCAGGCGCGGGCGATGTGCTGCGGATCCCAGCCGGGCCGGTCCGGCTGACCGGAGAACCCGTAGCCGGGCATCGACGGGATCACCAGGTGGAACGCGTCCGAGGCGCTGCCGCCGTGCGCCGTCGGGTCGGTGAGCGGACCGACGATCTTCAGCTGCTCGATCACCGACCCGGGCCAGCCGTGCGTGACGATCAGCGGCAGCGCGTCGGCGTGCGGCGAGCGTACGTGGATGAAGTGGATGTCCAGGCCGTCGATCTCGGTGACGAAGTTCGGCAGGTCGTTGAGCCGCGCCTCGACCTGGCGCCAGTCGTACTCGGTGGCCCAGTACCGGGCGAGCGCCTGACTGGTCTCCAGCGGCACGCCCTGCGACTGGTCGTCCACCGTCTGGCGCTCCGGCCAGCGGGTGGCCGCGATCCGGTTCCGCAGGTCCTCCAGGTCCGCCTCCGGCACGTCGACGCGGAACTCGCGGATGCCGGCGGCGGTACGCGTCGGCGTCATGGTCTTGACGGCCACGGTTGTCCTCCTCGGGTCGGGTCAGGGACCGAACGTGAAGACGTACGCGCGCAGACCGGGCCGCTCGGCGCGCAGGGTGAGCCGGTGCTCCCCCGCCGTCGCGCCGTCGACCAGCCGGATCATGGCCGCCCGGTCGACGAGGGCCCGGTCGTCCGGGCCCACATCGGCGCCGCGCGCGTCAGCGGCCGGTTTCCCGTCCAGCAGCACCCGAATCCCGGCCGGTCCCTCCGGTCCCGGGTCGGCCACCAGGTTCACCTCACCGGCGGTGAACGGCAGGACCAGCTCGGCGCCGGGGCCGCCCGCCTCGACGTACTCGTCCTCGACCCGCCAGTCGCCGGTGAGCGCGTACGTGCCGGGCACACCGCGGACGGCGCCCAGGTAGGTCTCGGGAGTGATCCCGGCGTACGTGGGCTGCGGGCCGGTCACGAACGCGGTCACCTCCGCTGTGACCGGCGGCAGCGCGGTCGCGGGCGCGGCGGCCTCGACCAGCCGCCGGATCAGCGCCTCGGTCCGGTCGTAGTCGCCCTCGCCGACCCAGCGGCCGGCCAGCCGCCCGTCGGCGTCGAAGAGGTACTTCGCCGGCCAGGCGTCGTTGCGCAGGGCACGCCAGAACGTGTAGTCGTCGTCGATCGCGATCGGGTAGGTGAGCCCGTGGTCGCGGATCGCCCGGTCGATGTTCTCCGGCAGCCGGCCGAACGCGAACTCCGGCGCGTGCGCGCCGATCACGGTGAGCCCCAGGTCGCGGTAGTCGCGGTGCCACGCCCGCACGTACGGGGCGGTGCGGATCCAGTTCACGCACGTGTACTCCCAGACGTCGACGAGCACCACGCGTCCGCGCAGGTCCTCCGGTGTCAGCGGTGCGGAGTTCACCCAGCGGTCGACGTCGATCGGCGGCAGCCGGGGCTCGGCCCCGTCCACGTGGCCGGTCATGCGGGCTCCCTTCGTCCGAGGACGTCCGAGGACGTCCGCCGGCGGTTACCCGGACGGCGCTGCTTCGAACGGGCCGCCCGCCGGGCCCACTCGCGTTTGCCCCCGGCCCGGCCGGGTAGGACGCTGCGCCACCCGAGGGCGGGCCGTGCAGGCGGCGTGGGCGGCCGGGACGTCGCGGAGGGTCGATGACGGCTGGACCAGGGCGGGCACAGGCGCCGTCGGACGAGGTGGTGGAGCTGCGGGTGCACGGCGTCTCCGCGGCCGGTGCCGCCGAGGTGCTGGGCCGCCCGCTGGTCCGGCAGGTCGCGGGCGACCGCAGCGCCGGCTTCTACCGGCCCCGCCCCGGGCTTGCCGACGAGCACGGCGCCGGCGGGGTGACGCTGGAGGCGTACCGGTGGAACGACCTGCCGTCGGGCACCGCGCTGCGTACCCTCTCGCTGCTGTTCCTGATGCCCTTCATGCTGCTCAACGTGGCCGTGTGGATGCGGCCGGGGGACGCGGTCGGCGGCGCGATGGTGCGGGCCCTGTGCCGGGTGCTCGGGTTGAGCCTGACCGCGCTGTACGTGCTCGCCGGCGCCGGGGTCGCGCTGGACCTGGTGGCCTGGCAGTGCCTGTCCGTCCCGGCCTGCATCGCCGACCGCGAGTGGCTGTCCTGGATGGGCGGGCGGCCGGTGGGACTGCGGCTGGTGGTGCTGGCGCTGGTCCCGGCCGCCGCGGTAAGTCTGGTCTGGTGGGGCGCCCGGCGGCCGGGACGCTCGTTCACCGCGTTCCGGGCCCCGGAGCGGGCGTCCGTCGGGCCCCCGCTGAGCACGATCGGCCAGTGGGACACCGAGCCGTTGATGGGCCGGCTGCGCTCGATCCACATCGCGGTGGCCTTCGCCACCCTCGACGGGTGTCTCCTCGCCGCCCGGGCCGCACAGGGTGTCCCGCCCACTGTGGCGGCGCTGCTGGCGGTCACCGCCGCACTCCTGCTCGCCTGCGTGGTCCTGGTCTGCGTTCCGCCGCTCGTCGACCGGGCGCCCACCGACCCGAGACGCGACCGGGTGGCCCGGGTGCTGCGCGGCACCGCGGTCGGGCTCACCGTCGTGGTGGCCGGGTACCTGCTGTTCGCCCCGGCCCGCTGGCGCACCGGCGGCGGCCTGCCCGGCTACGGCTCGATCCTGACCTGGCTGCTGGTCACGCACGCGGTCCTGCTCGGCGGCCTCGGCGCCGTGCTGCTCCGGCACCGGCTTCGGGCACGCGGCCACCAGCCGCCGAACGGGCTCGGCGCGCTCGTGGTCGCCGCGGCGGCGGGCGGGCTCGCGGTCGCGTACTCCGCCGAGCTGGTCCAGCGCACCGCCGACCTGCTGGACCGGGGCATGTCCCCGGCGGACGACATACCGGGTCCGGCGCGCGCCTACACCTGGGCGATCTACGGCTTCTTCCGGGCGTTGCTGGTCACGCTGGCGGCCGCCGCCGTGGTGGCGCTGGTGTCCCGGCGCGGCCGGATCCGGGCCGCCCAGGCGATCGTCGAGCGCGACTTCCCGGCGCCCCCGGCCGAGGCGGTGCCCCGGCTGCGGCAGGTCCGGACGATGATCGTCCGGGCCCGGTTCACCGACCTGCTGGTGCCGCTGGCGGTGCTGTTCGCCGTCATGGCCGGGGCGGGCGCGGCGACCACCGCGATGGCGCTGGTCCATCCCGAGCCGGGCGAGGCCCTGGAACGGCGCACGCACGTCCCGGCCGAGCTGGTCATGTTCGGCATCGAGGTGGGCGGGGTGGCGCTCTCGGCGGCGGTGCTGGCCCTGGTCGTGGCCGGGATCTTCGCCTACCGCAGCCCCGGGTTCCGGCACCACGTCGGCGTGCTCTTCGACCTCGCCACGTTCTGGCCCCGGGCCGCGCATCCGTTCGCACCGCCGTGCTACGCCGAGCGGGCCGTGCCGGAGCTGGCCCGGCGCATCACGTACCTGGTGCGCGACGGCAACGGGGTGCTGCTCTCCGGCTACAGCCACGGCTCGGTGCTGGTCGCCGCCACCGTCCTGCAACTACCGGCGGAGATCAGCGCGCGGGTGGCGCTGCTCACCTACAGCTCACCGCTGCGCCGACTCTACGCCCGGCTGTTCCCCGCCTACGTCGGCGACGAGATGCTGCGCGGGATCGGCGGCCGGGTCGGGTGGCGGTGGCGCAACCTGTGGCGGGACACCGACGCGCTGGGCGGATGGATCTTCTCCCCGCACCGCGCCGACGAGCCGGCCCGCGTCCCGGGCCCGGAGGCGACCGTGGACCGCCGCCTCCGGGATCCGGAGAGCCTGGTGGCGCCGCCCTGGGACAGCGTCCCGCCGCCGATCAACGGTCACCTCCCGTCCGAGGACGACCCGGCGTACGCCGAGACGGTGCGGGACCTGGCCGGGCGGCTGCGCGCCAACGGCCCGTGACGCGGACAAGGCGTCAGGCCGCCGGGTGATCCGCCTCGAACCGCTCGCGGGTCAGGAACGCCAGCCGGGCCCGCTTGTCCGGCATGTCGATGTCGGCGCCGAACGTGAATCCCTCGATCCGCAGCCGGCGCAGCATGGCGTCGTTGCGCACGTCCGGCTCGACCACCACGCGGCGCGCGGCCGGGTCACGCAGCAGGAACCGGATCAGGGCCGGGAAGACCGAGCCGGTCAGCGAACCCGGGTACGCCCGGGGCGCGTCGAGCAGCAGGTGCGTCCCCACGTCGCCGGGCTGCACCGGGTAGCGCTCGCCGACCGGGTCCGCCTCCGGCTGGTAGGTCTGGAACAGCCCGATCGGCTCGCCGTCGAGCCGGATCAGGTACGCGTGATGCGTGTCCAGCCCGTCGACGAACGCGTAGATCTCGCGTACCTCGTCGACCGTGTGCGAGCCCATGCCCCAGAACCGGTTGCGCGGCCGGACCACCCAGCCGTGCAGCAGTTCGGCGTGCCGGTCGGGGCGTACCGGCTCCAGCGCCAGCTCGCCGAGGCCGGGGATCCGCTCCAGGTGGATCACGTCGTCTCGTCTCCCGTCAGTGGGCCGGCGGGCACCGGGATCAGCGTCCCGGCGGCCCAGTGGGTCAGTTGGTCGGCGAAGTGCGTGTCGCCGGGGCGCCCGGAGGCGCCGAACGGGACGATCCAGCGGCTGGCCGCCCGGTCGGTCAGGTCCCACACGTAGCGGGCCACCGGGCCGCGCCAGCAGGCGTCGGAGACTCCCGGCACGCTGGAGGTGGCCAGCACACAGTCGTTGTCACCGGCGAGCGCCACCCGCTGCCGCATCGCGGTCACCGCGTCGGTGACCGCCGGGGCCACGCCCAGGTGCACCGGGTACAGCAGGTGCCGGCTCCCCCACTCACCGGGCGCCGGGCCGGCGGCCACCTCGGCCAGCGCCTCGGCGGCCGGTCCCGCGAGGTCGGCGCCGAACCGGGCGGCGAGGTGGTCCAGCGCCAGGCCGATCCGGGCCGCCGGGTCGGTCCAGGGGGCGAACAGCTCGTCGAATCCGCGCGGCTCGTCCAGGGCACGCAACCTCGGGTGTACGCGCAACCGGCGGGCGAGCGCGGCCCGCCAGGCCGCGTACGCGCCGGCCTCGGCCGAGCCGGCCGCCATCGCCCGGTCCCACGTGCGTAGCCGCAGCAGCAACGCGCGGGCGGGTTTGTCGAGCCGGCCCGGGTCGAGCCGGTCGAGCAGGCGGTGGAGCGGTCCGGCCGGGAGCCGATCGTCGGTGTGCACTGTGGACGGCCCGGCGCCCTCGGCGAGCAGCTCCCGGATCCGGCGGGCCCGGTGCGGCGGGGCGAAGTCGGCGCCGTGTGCGGCCACGTCGTCACGGCGGTCGTTCGCGCACACCGCCACACCGTCGACCGGCTCGTCCACCAGCGGCAGGTAGCCGCCCCGCCACCGGTACCGCGGCTCCCAGGCGGGCACGGGCTCCCGGCGGCACCGCTCGTCGCGTACCGGGACCAGACCGGCGACCAGGCGGCGGACACCGCCCTCGGTGTCGGCGGCGAGCACGCTGTTGACCGGCTCGACCCAGTGGCGCAGCGCGTCGGCGACGTCGCCGGCACGCCGGGCGCGCAGCAGCGGCAACAACGCCTCGAAGCCGAGACGGGCCTCGACCCGGCTCGGGGTGCGCAGGGCGATCGCCTCACCGGTGACCCGGTCGTGGTCGATCACCGGGCCGCGCGGCGTCTCGATCACCTCGACCGTCTCCGGGGCGCCGCCACGGACCTCGATCTCCTCGACGTGGCGCGCGGCGGGTGTCCAGCCGTCGGCGTCGCGCACCAGCACCCGGTCGCCGTCGCGGCGCAGCCGTTCGCGATAGAGGTCCTGGTAGTCGGCCATCGCGTTGGTGACGGCCCACGCCACGTGGCCGGTGTGGCCGAAGTGCGGCACGCCCGGCACGCCGGGAAAGGCGAGGCCGACCACGTCGAACTCCGGGCAGGCCAGCCGGACCTGCTGGTAGACGCCGGGCAGTTCGAGCAGCCGGTGCGGGTCACCGGCGATCACCGGGCCACGCCCGGTGGCCGGGTCGGCGGGCAGCGCCCAGGCGTTGCTGCCCGAGGACGCCGGTCCCTCGACCGCGAACAACCCGGCCGCGTCGGGGCCGAGCGTCCGGGCCACGTGCGCGTGCCAGAGCTTGTTCGGGAACGTGGAGAAGAGCACGTGCTGGACGAGGAAGACGCCCAGCGGCGACCAGGGCCGCCAGGGTTCAGGCGCGGCGCCGGTGGCGGCGAACTCCGGCGCGGCGGCGGCGCCCTCGGCGAGTCCGGAGTTGACCCCGTCGACGTACGCCTCGACCCACCGCCGGGTGTCCGGGTCCAGCCGCTCGTAGCAGCGCCGGGCGGTGTCGTCCAGCCGTACGCGGCGGGCGAACCGGTCCCACGCCAGCTCGGCCGGGCCGACGTGGGCGGCCAGGCGACCTTCGGCGCGCCATCGTTCGACGCTGATCTGCCAGGCCCGGTCCAGTGCGGCGACTCGCCCCTGCAGACGCGCGAGCGCGTCGACGTCGGCGGCCCACATCTGGGGCACACCCCACGTGTCGCGATCGACGTGCGTCATCGTCTCGCGCCGCCTCGACGCGCCGGGCGCCGGTTCCGCTCCATAATCAACTTAGGATAACCTCCCCTAACCGAGGGCGACCCTACCGCGACGCGGGCAGGGTGCCAACCGGCGGTACATGCGGGACAAAGCACCCCGAGTCGTGCTTGATAGTTAGCCCAGCCTAACCTAACCTCATCGCCGCGGCTGTTGCCGCGCGTCCTGTCCGTACGACCGCTGGGAAGTCGCATGAGTTCGATCGGGAGCCCGACCGGCGCCGCGCCCACCGACACCGGCCGCGCCGCCGCCACGGCGCGCGGCCACCTGTTCAACGCCGGCTCGCTCGGGCGGTACCGGGACGTGCTGGCACGCGGCGTCGACCGGGTCGCCCGCCGGGTGGGCGAGGCGGACCGGCCGTTCACCGGCGTCACGCCCGACGAACTGGCGCCGCTCATCGGCGCCATCGACCTGGACCGGCCGCTCGGCGACACCGACGCCGCCCTGGACGAACTGCACGACGTGTGGCTGCGCGACGCGGTCTACTTCCACCACCCGCGCTACCTGGCCCACCTGAACTGCCCGGTGGTCATCCCGGCGCTGCTCGGCGAGGCGGTGCTCAGCGCCGTCAACTCCTCACTGGACACCTGGGACCAGAGCGCCGGCGCGACGCTGATGGAGCGGCGCCTGATCGAGTGGACGGCCGGGCGCATCGGGCTCGGCGCCGGCGCCGACGGGGTCTTCACCAGCGGCGGCACCCAGTCGAACCTCCAGGCGATGCTGCTGGCGCGCGAGGAGGCGTACCGCACGGTGGGCGGCGCCGCCGGCCGGCCGGACCGGCCGCAGGTGCTCTCCCGGCTGCGCATCCTCACCTCCGCGGCCGGGCACTTCAGCGTGCAGAAGGCCGCCAAGCTGCTCGGCCTGGCCGCCGACGCGGTGCTCACCGTGCCCACCGACGCGAACCGCCGGATGCGCACCGACGAGCTGGCCCGCGCGATCGACCGCTGCCACCGCGACGGCCAGGTGGTGATGGCCGTCGTCGCCACCGCCGGCACCACCGACTTCGGCACCATCGACCCGCTGCCGGAGATCGCCGACATCTGCGCCGCCGCGGGCGTCTGGCTGCACGTCGACGCCGCGTACGGCTGCGGGCTGCTGGTCTCCCCCACCCGCCGGCACCTGCTCGACGGCATCGAGCGGGCCGCGTCGGTGACTGTGGACTACCACAAGTCGTTCTTCCAGCCGGTCAGCTCCAGCGCGCTGCTGGTCCGCGACGGCCGGACGCTGCGCCACGCCACCTGGCACGCGGACTACCTCAACCCGGCCCGCGCGGTCGAGCAGGGCATCCCGAACCAGGTCGACAAGAGCATCCAGACCACCCGCCGGTTCGACGCGTGCAAGCTCTGGCTGACCCTGCGGATCATGGGGCCGGACGCGATCGGCGCGCTGTTCGACCAGGTCGTCGACCTCGCAGCGCAGGCGTGGCGGCGGCTCGACGCCGACCCGCGCTTCGAGGTGGCCGCGCCGTCGCAGCTGAGCACAGTGGTCTTCCGGTACCGGCCGGCCGGCCTCGCCCCCGACCTGGTCGACGAGGCCAACCTGTACGCCCGCGACGCGCTCGCCGCCTCCGGCGCGGCCCTGGTCGCCGGCACCAAGGTCGACGGCGCTCACCACCTGAAGCTCACCCTGCTCAACCCGGAGACCACAGTGGACGACGTCGCCCACGTGCTGGACCTCATCGCCGACCACGCCGCCTGGTACGCCAGGACCGCGGCCGTCGCCGAGCTTTCCTGCCCGGTCTGACCCCCGCCGAGGAGAACGAGAACATGTCGACCCACGACTTCATCGCCGTCGGGCTGGGCCCCTACAACCTCGGCCTGGCCTGCCTCACCGCGCCGATCGACGACCTCGACGGGCTGTTCCTGGAGGCCCGCGACACCTTCGACTGGCACCCCGGCATGCTGCTCGAATCCACCCGGCTCCAGACGCCGTTCATCGCCGACCTGGTCACGCTCGCGGACCCCACCTCGCCGTACTCGTTCCTGAGCTACCTGAAGGAGACCGGCCGGCTCTACCCGTTCTACATCCGGGAGAGCTTCTTCCCGCTGCGCGCCGAGTACAACGACTACTGCCGCTGGGCCGCCGGGAAGCTGCCGAACCTGCGTTTCCGGCACGCCGTCACCGCCGTCGAGTACGACGAGGCCGACGACCGGTACGTGGTGCGCGCCGACACGCCGGACGGGCCGGTCACCCACCGGGCCCGGCACCTCGTGCTCGGCACCGGCACGCCGCCCTACCTGCCGCCGGCCTGCGCCGGGCTGGGCGGTGACATGATCCACAACTCGCGCTACCTGGAGCACCGGGAGGCGCTGCGGGCCAAGGACAGCATCACCGTCGTCGGCAGCGGCCAGAGCGCCGCGGAGATCTACCACGACCTGCTCGGCGACATCGACACGTACGGCTACCAGCTCACCTGGGTGACCCGCTCGCCCCGGTTCTTCCCGCTGGAGTACACCAAGCTCACGCTGGAGATGACCTCGCCGGACTACGTGGACTACTTCCACGCGCTGCCCGAGCCGACCCGCTACGCGCTGGAGGCCGCGCAGAAGCCGCTGTTCAAGGGCATCAACGCCGACCTGATCAACGACATCTACGACCTGCTGTACGCCAAGAGCCTGCACGGGCCGGTGCCGAGCCGCCTGCTCACCAACACCGAACTGGTCGAGGCGGCGTACGCCGACGGCCGCTACCGGCTCGGGCTGCGCCACACCGAACAGGACCGCGCGTTCACGCTCGACACCGCCGGACTGGTGCTGGCCACCGGCTACCACTACCGGGTACCGGACTTCCTCGCGCCGGTACGCGACCGGCTCCGCTTCGACGCGCACGGCCGCTTCGACGTGGCCCGCAACTACAGCGTCGACCACACCGGCCGGGGCGTGTTCCTCCAGAACGGCGGCACCCACACCCACAGCATCACCTCACCCGACCTGGGGATGGGCCCGTACCGCAACTCGTGGCTGATCCGGGAGATGACCGGCCGGGAGCACTACCCGGTGGAGAAGACCATCGCGTTCCAGGAGTTCGGCGCCCCGGCCGGAGCGCCGGCATGAGCGAGCGCACCGAGCGAAGCGAGGGCCGCGAGCGCATGCCCAGCCGGCCCGGCATGAGCGAGCGCACCGAGCGAAGCGAGGGCCGCGAGCGCATGCCCAAACGGCCCGGCATGAGCGAGCGCACCGAGCCCGGCATGACCGCGTTCACCCGCGTCGACGACGCGCTGGGCGAGTTCACGCTGCGCCCGCTGGACCCGGACGCCGACGCCGCGCTGCTGCACCGCTGGGTCACCCACCCCAAGTCCGCGTTCTGGCTGATGCAGGACGCCGACGTGGACGCCGTCGCCGCCGAGTACCGGCGCATCGCCGACCACCCGCACCACGACGCGTACCTGGGATCGTGGCGCGGCACGCCGGCGTTCCTGGCCGAGCGGTACGACCCGGCCCGCGTGGAGCTGGTCGGCCTGTACGACCCGGAGCCCGGCGACGTCGGCATGCACTTCCTCTGCGCTCCCGCCGACACGCCGGTGCACGGCTTCACCCGTGCCGTCATCACCACGGTGATGGCCTGGCTGTTCGCCGATCCGGCGACACGCCGGGTGGTGGTGGAGCCGGACGTGCGCAACACCGCCGTGCACGCGCTCAACGCGGCAGTCGGCTTCTCAGTCGTCGGCCCGATCCGCAAGCCCGAGAAGGAGGCGCTGCTCAGCGTCTGCACCCGGGACCAGTTCCGGGCCGCCACCGGCGCGCCCACCAGCGAGGAAGGGGCACCGGCGTGAACGCCAGCGCATCCGTGGACCACCTGACCCCCGAGGCGTGGGCGACGGCCAACCGGCTGCTGGTGCGCAAGGCGCTCGCCGAGTTCGCCCACGAGCGGCTGATCGCCCCCGAGCCCGCCGGCCCGGGACAGTGGCTGGTACGCAGCGACGACGGCACCGTCGAGTACCGGTTCGCCGCGCAGCGGCTGGCGCTGGATCACTGGCAGGTCGACGCGGACAGCATCGTGCGCCGCCGCGACGGCGCGGACCTGCCGCCCGACGCCGTGGACCTCTGCGT
Source organism: Micromonospora tulbaghiae (assembly GCF_900091605.1). Classification (GTDB taxonomy): domain Bacteria; phylum Actinomycetota; class Actinomycetes; order Mycobacteriales; family Micromonosporaceae; genus Micromonospora; species Micromonospora tulbaghiae. Next base: position 256,014 of record NZ_FMCQ01000007.1, on the reverse strand, counting down.
GGAGCTGCGGGGCGCGCTCGGCCTCACCGACGCGATCCTGCCGGTCTACCTGGAGGAGATCACCTCCACGCTGGCCGGGACCGCGTACAAGCTCGCCAAGCCCGCGCTGAACGCCGCCGAGCTGGCCGCCGCCGACTTCCAGGCGATCGAGACCGGCATGACCGAGGGGCATCCCTGCTTCGTGGCCAACAACGGCCGCATCGGCTTCGGCGTGCACGAATACCACGCGTACGCCCCGGAGGCCGCCGCGCCGGTACGGCTGCTCTGGCTCGCCGCGCACCGCGACCACACCACGTTCACCTGCGCCGACGACCTGGACTACGACACGCTGGTGCGGGCCGAGCTGGGCGAGGAGACGCCGGCCCGGTTCACCGCCACGCTCACCGGGCTGGGCCTGGACCCGGCCGACTACCTGTTCGTCCCGGTGCACCCGTGGCAGTGGTGGAACAAGCTCGCTGTCACGTTCGCCGGTGAGGTGGCCCGGCGCCGGCTGGTCTGCCTCGGCGAAGGGCCGGACGAGTACCTCGCGCAGCAGTCCATCCGGACCTTCTTCAACGTCAGCGACCCGGCCAAGCACTACGTGAAGACCGCGCTGTCGGTGCTGAACATGGGCTTCATGCGCGGGCTGTCCGCCGCCTACATGGAGGCGACGCCCGCGATCAACGACTGGCTGGCCGGGCTGATCGAGGGCGACCCGGTGCTCAAGCGCACCGGCCTGTCGATCATCCGGGAGCGGGCCGCGATCGGCTACCGCCACCGGCAGTACGAGGCGGCCACCGACAGGTACTCCCCGTACCGGAAGATGCTGGCGGCGCTCTGGCGGGAGAGCCCGGTTCCCGCGCTGGAACCCGGGCGGCGGCTGGCCACCATGGCCTCGCTGCTGCACCTGGACCGGGACGGGCGCTCGCTCGCCGCGGCACTGATCGACGAGTCGGGGCTGGCGCCGGCCGACTGGCTGCGGCGCTACCTGGACGCCTACCTGGTGCCGCTGCTGCACAGCCTGTACGCCCACGACCTGGCGTTCATGCCGCACGGCGAGAACGTCATCCTGGTGCTGGACGGCGGCGCGGTGGAGCGGGTCGTGTTCAAGGACATCGCCGAGGAGATCGTGGTGATGGACCCGGACGCGGACCTGCCGGAGCAGGTGCGGCGGATCCGGGCCGCAATCCCGGAGGACGAGAAGATCCTCTCCATCTTCACCGACGTGTTCGACTGCTTCCTGCGGCACCTGAGCGCCGCCCTGCACACCCAGGGCGTGCTCGACCAGGACGGGTTCTGGCGCACGGTGGCCGAGTGCGCCACCGACTACGCCGCCACGGTGCCGCACCTGGCCGACCGGATGCGCCGGCACGACCTGTTCGCGCCGGAGTTCACGCTGTCCTGCCTCAACCGGCTGCAGCTGCGCAACAACCAGCAGATGGTGGACCTGTCCGACCCGTCGGCCGCGTTGCAGTTCGCCGGCACGCTGGTCAACCCGCTCGCCCCGTACGCGCCGCGCCGATGACGAAGCGGGCCGGCGCCGTGCGCCGGCCCGCTTCAACGGCGGTGGGGACGATCAGTTCTCCGCGCGACCGGCCCGCCAGTAGCCCATGAACGCCACCGCGCACCGGTCCATGCCCCGCTCGGTGACCAGGTGGCGGCGCAGGCCGCGGATCACCGCCGCCTCCCCGGCCAGCCAGGCGTAGAGCGGCGCGCCGTCGGGCCGATCCGGCACCTCCCAGAGGATGTCCCGGTCCACGTCCACCTCCGCCAGCGGCGCGGCGACCGGCCCGGCCGGTACGGGCACCAGCCGGCCGGCCAGGCTCGTCACCGCCGGGGTGAGCCGGCTGCCGTGCCGGGCGCCGTCGCGGGGCAGCCAGGTCACGGTCACGCCCGCCGGGGCCCGGCAGGGCAGCTCGTCGCCGGTCTCCGGCACCTCCACCAGCGCGTGCCCGCGCGCGTCGGCGGGCAGCCGCTCCAGGATCGCGCAGATCGCCGGCGCGGCGGTCTCGTCGCCGGCCAGCAGCAGCGTGGCGCCGGCCGGCGGCTGGAACTCGACCCCGCCGTGCGGGCCGTCCCACCCGGCATCCGGGCCGACCACGGCGATCCGGTCGCCGAGGCGGGCCCGCCGTGCCCACCGGGTGGCCGGGCCGCCGTCGCCGTGCAGCGCCATGTCCACGTCCACCTCGTACGCCTCCGGCCGGACCGCCCGGACCGTGTAGGTGCGGATCGGGCTGCGCAGCCCGTCCGGCAGCTCACGCCAACGCGGGAACCAGTCCGGCCCGTCGGGCAGCTCCCCCGGCGCCCCGTCGACCGCCGGCAGGGCCAGCTTGATCCGCTGGTCGTACCCGTTGTCGGCGAACCGGTCCAGGTCCGGGCCGGTGAGCGTCACCCGCAGGAAGGACGGGCCGAGCCGGCGTAGCGCGCGGACCTCGACGGTGAAGACTCGCCAGGGCGCGACGGCCAGGGTGCTGGTCATGCGTCATTCCTCTCACGGCCGGTGGGCGGTGCGTCGGTGAACGGGTCAACGGGCGGCTGCCGCGGCGCGGGAACGCCACAGCAGCCAGACGAAGTACGGGGTGCCGATCAAGGCGGTGACCAGACCGGCGGGGACCTGGGCGGGTGCGATCACGCTGCGGCCGAGCGTGTCGGCGAGGCTGACCAGGGTGGCACCGAGCAGCACCGCGACCGGCAGGACGCGGGTGTGCCGCCCGCCGACGAGGGCGCGGGCCGCGTGCGGCGCGACCAGGCCGACGAAGCCGATCACGCCGACCGCCGACACGGCGGTGGCGGTGAGCAGCGCCGCCAGGCCGAGCGCGATCAGCCGGGCGCGTTCCAGCCGGACGCCGAGCACCCGGGGCGTGTCGTCGTCGAGCGCGAGCAGGTCCAGCTCGCGGCGCACGGCGGCCACCACCGGCAGCGCGATCAGCAGCGCGATCAGCACCGGCAGCACCTGCGGGGCGGTACGCCCGTAGGTGGAGCCGGACAGCCAGGTCAGCGCCTTGCCGGTGTTCCACGGGTCGGACGAGACCACGATGAACGTGATGATCGCCGTACCGCCCTGCCAGACCGCGAACCCGATCAGCACCAGCCGGTCGGAGTTGAGGCCGCGCCTCCGCGCCAGGCCGTAGACCAGCGCGAACGCGGCGACCGCGCCGAGACCGGCGGCGCCGGACAGGGCGAGCACGCCGGCCATCGGCGCGAACGTCAGCAGCGACACCGCGCCGATGCCGGCGCCGCCGGTGATGCCGAGGATGCCCGGTTCGGCCAGGGGGTTGCGGCACACCGCCTGCACCGTGGTGCCGGCCAGGGCCAGCGCCGCGCCGGCCAGCAGCGCCGCGGTGACTCGCGGCCAGCGGGCGTCCAGCACGAAGGTGTACGCCGGGCCGGTGCGGCCCTGCAGCCAGTTGACGACGTCGCCCAGCAGCACCCAGGTGTCACCGAAGAGCATGCCGAGCACCAGCGCGGCGGTGAAGACGACCGCGCAGACCGCGATGACTGTGGCGACGAAGCCGCGGGAGCGGACGGCGGCGTGACCGCCCGGCGCCTGCCGGGTCGGCCCGGCGTCGCGGTGGCGGCGGGCCAGCCAGATCAGCAGCACCGCGCCGAAGAGCGTGGTCACCACGCCGGTCGGCACGTCGACGCCGGCCTGCCCGCCGAGCACGGCCCGCAGCAGCACGTCGGAGCCGAGCACGATGACCACGCCGACGATGCCGGCCAGCGGCATCAGGACCCGGTGCCGGTGCACCTCGGGCACCCACTTGCCGAGCAGCCGGACGATCACCGGCGCGCCGAGGCCGACGAAGCCGATCGGCCCGGCCATGGTGACCGCCGCGGCGGAGAGCAGCACCGCCAGCAGCACCACTGTCAGCCGGGTGCGGCGCACGTTGAGCCCGAGCACGGTGGCGGTGTCGTCGCCGAGGGCGAGCAGGTCCAGCCGGTGCCCGAGCGCCACGAGCAGCAGCGCGGCGACCCCGATCACGGGGGCGAGCTGGGTGAACGCGACCAGGTCGCCCTGCACGAGCGAGCCGTTGCCCCAGGCGAACAGGCCGATGGTGGACTGCTCGAACAGCAGCAGGATCAGCATGGTCACCGAGGCCAGCGCCATCGCGGTGGCCGAGCCGGCGAGGATGAGCCGGGTGGTGGCGGCCTGGCCGCCGGCCGAGAGCAGCATGACCAGGGAGGCGGCGGCGAGGCCGCCGCAGAACGCCAGGCCGCCCGAGGGCAGCGCCGGCAGCGCGATCCCGAACGCGGCGGTGGAGACGATCGCCAGGTGCGCGCCCGCGTTCACCGCGAGCGTGTCCGGCGAGGCGAGCGGGTTGCGGGTGGTCGACTGCAGCGCGGCACCGGCGAAACCGAGCGCGACGCCGACGGCGAGGCCGGTGAGCAGCCGGGGCAGGCGGGAGGCGACGAGCACCCGGGCGGCCTCGTCGTCGCCGCCGGTGAGCAGCCGGAGCAGGTCCAGCGCCCCCACCGACGACGTGCCCTGGGTGAGGTGCACCGCGGTGATCGCGACGAGCAGCGCCGCGGCGAGGGTGAACGCGCCGGCGACGCGGCTGCGCCGGGCGGGCGGCGGCCCGACCGGGGCCGGCCGGGTGGCCGGCCCCGGCGGGGCGGGGGCGGTCATCGCGCTCAAGCCGTGTAGACCTTGACCAGCTCGTCGATGTACTGCTTGGCGGACAGCGTGCCGCCGAACGTCCAGATGCCGTTGGGCATCTTGTGCAGCTTGTTCTGCTGGACGAACGGCAGGGAGCGCCAGATCGCGTTGCCGGCGAGGCCGTCGGCGAACACGTCGTTGCCGTCCGAGGCGTTGTAGAAGAAGTGCAGGTCCTGGCTCTTGAGGACGTTCATGCCCTCGACGTCGGTCTGGCCCAGGCCCCACATCTCGTCGGTCTTGCCGGTCCAGGCGTTCTTGAGGCCGAGCTGGATGCCGAGCTGGGAGACGAACGCGCCCTGGCCGAACATCCGGATCGAGACGGTGCTGCCCTCCTTCCAGCCGTCGGCGATGGCGAACTGCTTGCCGGCCGCCCCGGCGTCGGCGATCTTCTTCTTGCCGTCGGCGAGCGCGGCGTCGAAGTCGGCGAGCAGCTTGTCCGCCTGCGCGGTCCGGCCGGTCGCGGTGGCGATCATCTTCAGGTCCGCGCGCATCCGGCCGATGTTGTCGGAGGCGTCGCTGCCCTTGGTGACCAGCACCGGGACGTACTTCTCCAGCTGGGTGACGACGGCGGAGCCGCGCTCGGCCTCCATCACCACGAGGTCCGGCTGGAGGGCGACGATCGAGTCGACGCTCGGCTCGCCCCGGGTGCCGACGTCCTTGACGCCCGCGTCGAGCGGGGCGGCGGTCACCCAGGTGGCGTACCCCTTGGGGTCGGCCACGCCGACCGGCATCACGCCGAGACCGACGAGCATCTCGACCTCGCCCCACTCCAGGCCGACGACCTTGGTGGCGGGGCTCTTGAGGGTGATGGTCTTGCCCCGGCTGTCGGTGACGGTGACCGGGCCGGTGGACGCGGCGTCGGAGGGGGACGGTGCGGCGGCGGGCTCCTCGGTGGTGCCGCAGCCGGCGATCAGCAGCGCGCTGGCCGCGGCGGCGGCGAGCAGGGTCAGACGGGTACGCAACATCGGTTTCTCTTCTGTGGGCAGGAGTCGGTCAGGCGCAGACGCGGGTCGTGTGCCGGCCGACGGGACGAGTGGAGAGCAGGTTGGTGACCGGGTCGACCGTCACCTCGACGCGGATGCCGTACGCCTCGGTGAGCGCCGCCTCGGTGAACACCTCGTGCGGCGTGCCGGCACCGCGGACCCGGCCTTCGTGCAGGAGCACGACCTGGTCGGCGACGGCGGCCGCCTGGTTGAGGTCGTGCAGCACCACACCGACGGCGACGCCGGCGGTGTCGGCGAGTTCGCGCATCAGGTCGAGGATCTCCACCTGGTAGCGCAGGTCCAGGAACGTGGTCGGCTCGTCCAGCAGCAGGATCGCGGTGTCCTGAGCCAGGCAGGTGGCCAGCCAGACCCGTTGCAGCTCGCCGCCGGACAGCTCGTCGACCGGCCGGCCGGCCATCGCGTCGACGCCCGTCACCCGCATGGCCCGGTCGATCGCGGCCGGTCCGTCGAGGTCGTTCGCGCGCCACCGCTGACGGTACGGGTGCCGGCCGTACCCGACCACGTCGCGCACCGTCACCCCGCTGGGGGTGGGTCGGCTCTGCGCGAGCAGCGTGACCCGGCGGGCGAAGTCCCGGGCGGACAGCGCCCGGGCCGGCGTGCCGTCGGCCAGCACGATCTCGCCGTGCTCCAGCGGGTGCAGGCGGGCCAGCCCGCGCAGCAGCGTCGACTTGCCGCTGCCGTTCGGGCCGACCAACGCGGTCACGGCCGCGGGCCGAAGAGTGATGGCGGCGTCGTGCACCACCGTCGTGCCGTGGTAGCCCAGCCGCAGGTCGCTGCCGCTCAAGCCGTCGGCTCGCACCGTTCTGCTCGTCACGGAGGTTAGGCTAACCTAAGCGATGATCAGGCTGTCAAGCCGGTCCTTCGGTCGGATTCCGCGGCCCGCCGCACATTGGCACCTGACGCGTGGCGCGCGGTCGAGCACCACGAGCAGCTGCGACAACCCCACCCGCGACGCTCCCCACCTAGCCGCCCCTGCCCGCGCTCCTGGTCCCACCCCACTCCCACACCCGTCGATCATGAAGTTGACGGCGTTGTCGATCTCCGATTCGGCCGCCAACTTCATGATCGACCGGGTGGGCCCGGGGGGTCAGAGGGAGACTGCGCGGCCTCCCAGGGTTGCCGTTAGGCGGCCGTCGGTGGTGAAGGACCAGGCCAGAGCGCCGGAGTACGTGGAGCACCGGGAGCCGTTGGCGCCGGACCAGAACTGGTTCGAGCCGTCCACGTTGCCGACGGTCTTGTCGTTGGAGCCGCTGCCGGCGAAGCGGCAGGAGGTGTTGCTCCGGAAGACCGAGATGCCGGCGTCGAACGAGAAGTTGCGTTCGGTGTTGTCGATGCTCAGGTTGTTCGAGATCGTCATCGTGCCCGGGTTGCGGTTGTACGTGAACCCGTGCTTGCCGTTGCGGTACGCGATGGTGCGCCGGACGGTGTGGTTGACGGCGATGTCCTCGCCGCCGAGCTTGAAGCCGTTGCGGTCGCCGTTGCCGTTCTGCGTGCCGTTGCTCAGCGTGCCGTTGCTGTACGCGAGGGAGTCCTCGATGGTCACCGCGCCGATCGCGCCGGTGTCGGACTTGGTGTAGAGGTCCCATCCGTCGTCGATGTTGTGGTGCGACACCGCGTACCGGAAGACGTTGCCACCGCCGACGGTGAGCTTGGCCGCGAAGCCGTCGGCGTCCTCGCCGTCGGAGTCGGCGTTGTCGTGCGACTCCACGCTCACCATGAGGTTGTTCGCGGGCCACTGGTCGCGCGGCGTGCTGGAGGCGATCCGGGACAGTTGCAGACCGGTGTCGCGGTTGAAGCGGGTCACCGTGCGCTCGATGATGTTGTTGCTGCCGCCGACGAAGATGCCGTTGTCACCGGCGCGTTCGACCACGAGCCCGCGCACGTGCCAGTACGAGGCGTTCAGCGCCAGTCCCCGGTTGGCCGGGTCCTCGGTCATCGCCGAGAAGTTCAGGATCGGCGTCTCGCCCGGGTAGGCGTACAGGTTCTTGCGGGCGCTCGACGTGCCGTTGTTGCCGGCGGCGACGGTGACCGTCTGGGACAGGTTGTACGTGCCGCCGCGCAGGTAGATCGTGCCGCCCGCGCCGACCCGGGTGATCGCCGCGGCGATCGTGGTGGGGCTGGCCTGGGTGCCGGCGGCCCCGGCGGTGCCGTTCGGCGCGGCGTAGATCGCACCGCCGGTCGGCGGCGGGGTGCTGGGCGGAGGCGTGCTCGGCGGCGGGGTGCTCGGGGGTGGGCTGCTGGGCGGCGGCGTACTCGGCGGCGGGGCGCTGGTGGGCGGCGCGCCGGTGGTGGGGGTGACGCCGCCGGTGCAGGTGACGCCGTTGACCGCGAACGCGGTCGGGACCGGGTTGCTGCTGTTGTTCCAGGTGCCGTTGAAGCCGAACGACGTGCTCGCGTTGGTGCCCAGGCTGCCGTTGTAGCTGACGTTGGCGGCCCGCACCGAGGCGCCGCTGGCGGTGATCTCGGCGCCCCAGAACTGGGTGACGGTCTGCCCGGCGCCGAAGGTCCAGGTGACGGCCCAGCCGTTGAGCGGGTCGCCGAGGTTCGTCAGGTTGACGTTGGCGGTGAAGCCGCCGCCCCACTGCGCGGTGACGGCGTAGTCGACGCGGCAGCCGGCGGCCGCCTGGGCGGCGGTCGCGCCGACGGCCAGGCCGGACGCGACGAGCGCGGCCGTCGCCGCGGCGGACGTCCACAACACCGTACGGCGGTGTCGGTTGATCATGCTGGTCTCCTGCGGGTGGTGGTGCCGTGCCCACGCCGGCACCGATGCCCGGTCGGTGTCGGGGCGGGCCTTGAAACCCGGACGCCAGTGCCATGCCGAACGCTCACGTCTCCCGCACAGTAAGCGCTTTCAGCGCAGCCTAACGATGGGTGTCGATGCGGTCAAACCTCGGTACGCACTGAACGATCCCGACGCGCCACCCGTATCCACCGCCGACCGGAACATCGGCCGGAACCGCGATGCCGGAGCGGGCACGAGCAGATTCCTCCAGTCGTCACTTCGCACCGTGGAGACGGGGCGGCAGCCGCCGCGCCGGCCCTCCCGGTCAACCAGAGGAGAGGTGCATGGCCAGGGGTACGCGCAAGACCGCGGTCCTGAAACTCGGCGGGGTGGGCGCCCTCGCGGCGCTGTTGCTCGCCGGTGGGCTGCAACTGGCGTCGGCGGGCGAGAACGGCCGCCCGGCCACCACTGCGGCCGCGCAGACCGTGAACTGCCCGACCGTACGCGACAAGCTGCCCGCCGTACCCGCGGCGGCCGCGGCCCAGGTGGAACGGGAACTGGCCAACCTGGACCAGGAGATCGCCCGGCAGAACGAGCGGCTGGCCCGGCAGGCGGTACGCCCCGAGGGCGGCCCGAACTTCGTCGACAACGCGATCCTCGGCCCGCTGCGCAGCAAGCGGATCGCCGTGCTCGACCGGATCGAGATCGCCTTCAACCGGATCGGCGCGCAGCGCCCGGACCTGGAGACGCTCGCCACCTGCTCGCTCAACGCCCCGGGCGTGCCGAGCGCCGT
>NZ_FMCQ01000007.1:0-246684 GCF_900091605.1 Micromonospora tulbaghiae | reverse complement strand
GTACGCCCCGAGGGCGGCCCGGCGTTCATCGACAACGCGATCCTCGGCCCGCTGCGCAGCAAGCGCGTCGCGGCGCTCGACCGCATCGAGATCGCGTTCAACCGGGTCGGCGCGCAGCGGCCGAACCTGGACGCGCTCGCCGCCTGCGGCCTGAACTGACAGGGCCCGGTCGCGGCCCGGCGGTGCGCATCCGCCGGGCCGCGACAGTGGTCACAACGGCCCGAACACGTCGTCCGGGTCGGCGTCCAGCGTCAGCGTCTCCAGCACCGTCAGAAGCTGCCGTTCCTCGTACCGGAAGTGCGACTCCATGATCGCCGCCACGCCCTCCAGGTGCCGGGCCAGTTCCCCGGGCGGGGCGTCCCGGGCCACCGCCGCGCCCAGCCCGGTCAGCAGGTACCCGATCATCGAGTGGTCCTGCCGCAGCCGGTCCAGCGTGGCGCGCAGCTCGGGATGCCGCGCCGCGATCGCCGGGAAGAGGCTGCGGTCCTCGCCCTCGTGATGCGCGGTCAGCGCCGCACAGAACCCGTGGCAGAACAACAGCAGCTCACGTGTCGCCGGGCGGGCCGGCTCACCGTCGGCGAGCGCCCGCCGGGTCACCTCCAGCGCCTCGCGCAGCCGCTCGTGGACGGCTCGCATCTCGCGGCTCCAGGCCACCAGCCTGGTCTGTTCGCCCTCAGCCACGTGGCAAGGGCGAAGGGACGACGAGTGTCATCGTCGTGCTCCCTTCGATCCGGCGCCTCCATGCCTGACACGGTCTGCCACCGGCACGCGACGCTGCGCGGAGCCTAACCGGCGGCACCGGCGCCATCAAGTAGTGCCAGCGCTACCCCGGTTCGGGCAGCAGGCGGTATGGAACGTGGCGCCCGATTCTCCGAGGCTTGAGGCCGTACCCGTTCACCTCCCTCGAGGAGTTCCCATGATCCGCCGTACCTTCCCGGTCGCCGTCGGCGCCACGGCCCTGCTGACCGTCGCCGCGCTGGGTGTGCCCGCCGCGTCCGCCACGACCACCGACGCCCGGCGTCCCGCCGGCGACGCCGTCCAGCAGCGGTTGGACGGCCTGATCGCCGAGCACGGCTTCCCCGGAGCGCTCGCCTCCGTACGCCGCGACGGCCGGGTGCGCGACTACACCGCGGGGGTCGGCGACCTGCGCACCGGGGCCGGGATCCCCCGCGACGCCCGGGTGCGCGTCGGCAGCAACACCAAGACGTTCACCGCCGTGGTCGTCCTCCAGCTCGTCGGCGAGGGCCGCATCGACCTGGACGCTTCCGTCGAGCGCTACCTGCCCGGCATGGTGCGCGCCAACGGCAACGACGGGCGGCGGATCACCGTACGCCAGCTGTTGCAGCAGACCAGCGGCCTGCCCGACTACGACGAGGTCGTGTTCAGCGAGGCGCAGGACCTGGTGAACCGCCGCAGCGACTACTTCGACCCGCGCCGGCTGCTGGACGAGGCGCTCACCCAGTCGCGGCGCTTCCCGCCGGGTCAGAAGTGGGAGTACAGCAACACCAACTTCGTGCTGGCCGGGCTGATCGTCGAGCGGGTCACCCAGCGCCCGGTCGGCGAGGAGATCACCCGGCGGATCATCGAGCCGCTGCGGCTGCGCGACACGTACTGGCCGCAGACCGGCGAGCAGGACCTGCCCGGCCGGCTGCCGCGCGGATACGTGGCGGTGGAGCCGGGCGCGCCGTGGGTCGACGTGACCCGGATGGACCCGTCGCTGGGCTGGGCCGCCGGCCAGCTCGTCTCGACCCCGTCGGACCTGCGCACGTTCTTCGAGGCGCTGCTGGCGGGCAAGCTGCTCGAGCCGGCCCAGCAGGCGGCCATGACGCGTACCGTGCCGGCGCCCGATTTCGAGCCCACCGGGGTCTGGGAGTACGGCCTGGGCATCGCCCGGCACACGCTGCCCTGCGGCGACCACGCCTGGGGACACGGCGGCGACATCCAGGGCTTCCAGACGCGCAACCTGTCCACCAACGACGGGCGCAGCGCCGTGGTCGCGGTGACCGGGCTGCCGACCAGCATGGAGATGCTGGAGGCGGTCACCAGCACCGTCGACGCGGTCCTGTGCGACACCCGCCGCTGATCCGGGCCGCACCGCAGGCGCGCCGCCTCCCCGTGAGGCGGCGCGCCTGCGCGCGTGGGTCTACCGCCGGCCGTCGAGATAACGCAGCACGGCGGTGACCCGGCGGTCGGCGCGGTCGTCGGGCGGCAGGCCCAGCTTCGCGAAGATGTTGCGGATGTGTTTGTGCACCGCGCCCTCGGTGACGAACATCCGTTCCGCGATCGCGCTGTTGCCCAGCCCTTCGGCCATCAGCGCCAGCACCTCGTGCTCACGCGGCGACAGCTCGGCCAGCGCGGTGTCCGGCCGGCGGTTGCGGGCGAGCAGCTGCCCGACCACCTCGGGGTCGATCACGCTGCCGCCGGCCGCGACGCGGTGCAGCGCGGCGAGGAACTCCTCGACCCTGCCCACCCGTTCCTTGAGCAGGTAGCCGAGCCCGGACGCGCCGACCGAGAACAGCTCGGTGGCGAACGCCTGCTCGACGTACGCGGACAGGACCAGCACCGCGAGGCCCGGCAGGCGGCGTCGGGCCTCGACCGCGGCGACGATGCCCTCGTCGGTGTGGGTGGGCGGCATCCGCACGTCGACGATCGCCACGTCCGGCCGGTGGTCGTCCACGGCGGTCAGGAACTCCCCCGGTGTGCCGGCGGTGGCGACCACGTCCAGGTCCTCGGCGCGCAGCAGCAGCGCCAGCCCTTCGCGCAGCAGCGCGTCGTCCTCGGCGATCACGATCCGCATGGCAGCTCCACGTGCATCCTCGTCGGTCCTCCCGGTGGGCTGGTCAGCGTCATCCGCCCGTCGTAGGCCCCGACCCGCCGGCGGATGCCGGTCAGACCCGAGCCGCGCGTCTCGTCGGCGTCCCCGCGCCCGTCGTCGGTGACTGTGACGAGCAGCCGGTCCCCCTCCCGGCGCACGGAGACGTCCACGGCGCTCGCGCCGCTGTGCCGGACCACGTTCGTCAGCGCCTCGGCCACCACGAAGTACGCGGTGGCCTCCACCGCCGCCGCGCAGCGCACGTCGACGTCCACCGACAGGCGGCACGGCACCGCGCACGCCGCGGCGAGTCCGTCGAGTGCCCCGGCCAGGCCCCGGTCGCCGAGCACCGGCGGCAGGATGCCGCGCACCACCGTACGCAGCTCGCCGAGCGCCTGCTCGGCCGCGTTCTGCGCGCGTTCCAGGATCTCGTCGGCGCGGGCCGGATCACGCCGTACCGCGCGCCGCGCGGCGCCGAGCAGCACGTTCACCGCGACCAGCCGGTTCTGGGTGCCGTCGTGCAGCGAGCGTTCGATCCGGCGCAGCTCCACCGCGTGGGCGTCGAGCGCGGCGGCACGGGTGGCGGTGAGTTCGGCGACCCGCAGCGACAGGTCGACCCCGGGCGGCGGGGGCAGCAGCCGGCGGCCCGGCCGGGCCTGGATCCGCGCCAGGGCCGGCCCGGTCGTGGCCGTGAGGACCAGCCATCCGACTCCGAGCAAGCCGACAACGAGCGCGTCGCCCAGCCCGCCGATGTGCCACCAGACGATCCCGGGCGCACCGGCCCCCGGCGGCAGCAACCGGTACCACAGCGGGAACGTCAGGTCCTGCACGGCGTAGATCGGCAACGTGAACGCGATCAGCCCGGTGCCGAAGCCGAACGTCCCGTGGACGGCGACCCAGCGCAGCTCCCGCCGCACGACCGGATCGCGCAGGGCGGGGCGCAGAGCCTCCGGCGCCGGGCCGGGCGACGGGATCGGCGACCCCGACCGGGACAGCCGGGCACGCTCGCGGTCGGCCACCGACCGCACCGCCCGCAGCATCCCCGGTACGAGCAGCAGCCCGACCCCGCCGACGCAGGCCGCGGCCACGACGACCAGACCGAGCAGCACGCCGAGCGCCAGCACGGCGGTGCCGAGCCCGCCGACGAGGTGCTCCAGCGCGTCCACCGCGGCGCGGAACCGCCTGCGCACGTACTCCATTCCGGCCCACCCCCCGGCCGCCACGATAGGTCACCGCTGTCGCCGCCCGTCAGGGCCGGACGCGGAAAGTACAGCCTGCTGTACCCCGGCCGTCGTGCTGGCGGGATCGTTCCCGGCCGGTCGCGCGCCTAGCGTCGACGGGGAAGGACGCACCCGAGGAGGCAGCCGTGAACGACCTGGACCGCACCGCCGAGAAGACCGCCGCGACGACGACCCGGATGCGCCCGCTGCTCTGGCTGGTGCTCATCGTCAGCGTGGCCGCCAACGTGACGCTGTCGAGCGTTCTGGACAACCCGTGGGCTGGTTCGGCCTTCGGCGCGCTGGCGCTGGCGTGCGGGGTGACGCTGGCCGTGAACCACTACCGCAACCGCTGAGCGCCGCGGGGCGGGCCGTGACGACGGTCGGCCCGCCCTGCCGCGTTCGCCCGCGCGAGCGCCCCACCGGCTGTGGCGGGCGTGGTGACCGCCGCCGTCCGGTGGACAGGCCGGTTGCGTTAACGCTGCGAATCGATTGACAGTCGGCTATGTGAACGCCAAGCTAGGGGGCGTTGTTAGCGTTAACGCGGCCGTCATCTCCACCGCAGAGGAAGGCCACCGTCGTGCCCCTGACCCGACGCGCGTTCACAGTCGGCGCCCTGTCCGCCGCTGCCGCCGCCTCCGGCGCGCTCAGCCTGCCCCGCGCCGCGCTCGCCGCCCCGAACACCGCCTACGCGATGGTCTACTTCACCGAGACGCCGAACGGCCTCGGCGCCGACTACGGCCTGCACCTGGCCGTCAGCCGGGACGGCCTGAACTGGACCCCGCTGAACCAGAACAACCCGGTGGTCACCCCCACCGCCGGGCAGCTCGGCCTGCGCGACCCGTTCGTGCTGCGCAAGAGCGACGGGACGTTCGTGGTGCTGGCCACCGACCTCAAGGGCACCAACTGGGGGCTGACCAGCCAGTACCTGCACGTGTGGGATTCGGCCGACCTGACCGCGTTCACCGGCTACCGGCGCATCCGGATGCACACGCTCGACACCCACACCTGGGCGCCGACCGCGTTCTGGGACGCCGCCCGCGGCCAGTACGCCGTCGTCTACTCCGCCAACAACGGCCGGGACGTGCTGTTCGTCAACTACACGAGCGACTTCCGCACCGTCAGCGCCCCACAGGTGTACTTCAGCCCGAACTTCGGCGTGCTCGACGGGGACGTGGTGGTCGACGGCGGCACCACGTACCTCTACTACAAGAACCTCGACGACGGGTACCTCTACGGCGCCCGCTCCACCACCGGCGCGCCGAACAGCTTCACCACGTACACCAGCGGGCTGCGGCAGGGCAACGCGATCGAGGCGCCGCTGCTGCTGCGCACCAACGAGGGCGGCTGGCGGCTGTGGGGCGACTCGTTCAGCCCGGTCAACAACGACTACTACGCCTGGTCCACGACCAGTATCTCGGGCAACTCGTGGACGCCGCTGAACCAACGCGACTACACCCCGCCGCTGAACTCGAAGCACGGATCGATGATCGGCATCAGCGACGCCGAGTACGCCGGCATGGTCAACCGCTGGGGCACGCCGAACTGGGTCCGGCTCAAGTCGTCGAACCTTCCCGACCGCTACGTCCGGCACGCCGACCGGATCGCCCGCGTCGACACGTACCCGTTCGACCCGTACCAGGACCAGATGTGGCGCATGGTCCCCGGCCTGGCCGACTCCGCCGGCGTCTCCTTCGAGTCGGTCAACTACCCCGGCAACTACCTGCGGCACTACGACTACGCGGTCCGGCTGGACCCGAACGACGGCAGCGCCACGTTCCGCGCCGACGCCACCTTCCACCGCACCGCCGGCCTGGCGGACAGCACCTGGTCGTCGTTCCGGTCGCACAACTTCCCCACCCGCTACCTGCGGCACTACGACTACCGGCTGCGCATCGACCCGCTCGACGCGGGCTCCCCCGCGATCGACCGCCAGGACGCCACGTTCCGGGTCACCGCGTAACCGTCCCCACCACCACCGTCCCCCACCCACCGTCCCCCGCCATGGAGGCCGTCATGCCCGCTCCCCTGGTGAACCGCCGGTTCGTCCTGCGTACCACCGCCGCGACAGCCGTCGCGGCAACCGCCGGCGCCGCCGCCGGGTCCGTCGCCGCAAGTGGTACGGCACACGCCGCGCTGCCACCGGCCCGCCCCGACATCGGCGTGTCCGCGTACGCGTTCGACCCGGGCCAGGTACGGCTGACC
The DNA here is from genome assembly GCF_900091605.1 of Micromonospora tulbaghiae. Classification (GTDB taxonomy): domain Bacteria; phylum Actinomycetota; class Actinomycetes; order Mycobacteriales; family Micromonosporaceae; genus Micromonospora; species Micromonospora tulbaghiae. The sequence continues at coordinate 240,450 of NZ_FMCQ01000007.1, read as the reverse complement.
GCCGGCCGCTGGCAGGACAACCAGAACCGGACGGTCGCCTACCTGCGCTTCGTCGACGTGAACCGGCTGCTCTACAACTTCCGGGCCAACCACCGTCTGTCCACCGGCGGCGCCGCCGCGAACGGCGGCTGGGACGCGCCGAACTTCCCGTTCCGCACCCACATGCAGGGGCACTTCCTGACCGCCTGGGCGCAGGCGTGGGCGGTGCTCGGCGACACCACCTGCCGGGACAAGGCGCTCACCATGGTCGCCGAGCTGGCCCGCTGCCAGGCCAACAACGGCGCGGCCGGGTTCAGCGCCGGATACCTGTCCGGCTTCCCGGAGTCCGACTTCACCGCGCTCGAGGCCCGAACGCTGAGCAACGGCAACGTCCCCTACTACTGCATCCACAAGACGCTGGCCGGGCTGCTGGACGTGTGGCGGCTGATCGGCAGCACCCAGGCCCGGGACGTGCTGCTGGCGCTGGCCGGCTGGGTCGACCAGCGCACCGGCCGGCTCACCTCGGCTCAGATGCAGGCCATGCTCGGCACCGAGTTCGGCGGCATGAACGCGGTGCTCACCGACCTCTACCAGCAGACCGGCGACGGACGGTGGCTCACCGTCGCGCAGCGCTTCGACCACGCCGCCGTGTTCAACCCGCTCGCCGCCAACTCCGACCAGCTCAACGGGCTGCACGCCAACACGCAGGTGCCCAAGTGGATCGGCGCGGCCCGGGAGTACAAGGCCACCGGCGCCACCCGCTACCGGGACATCGCCACGAACGCGTGGGCCATCACTGTCGGCGCACACACGTACGCCATCGGCGGCAACAGCCAGGCCGAGCACTTCCGCGCCCCGAACGCGATCGCCGGCTACCTGCGCAACGACACCTGCGAGGCATGCAACACGTACAACATGCTCAAGCTGACCCGGGAACTCTGGCAGCTCGACCCGGACCGGGTCGCGTACGCCGACTTCTACGAACGCGCGCTGCTCAACCACATGATCGGCCAGCAGAACCCGGCCGACGCGCACGGCCACGTCACCTACTTCACCCCGCTCAACCCGGGCGGGCGGCGCGGTGTCGGCCCGGCGTGGGGCGGCGGCACCTGGAGTACCGACTACAACTCCTTCTGGTGCTGCCAGGGCACCGGACTGGAGACCAACACGACGCTCGCGGACGCGATCTACTTCCACAACGACACCACGCTGACGGTCAACCTGTTCGTCCCCTCGGTGCTCACCTGGAGCCAGCGCGGCATCACCGTCACGCAGGCCACCTCGTACCCGGTCGGCGACACCACGACGCTCACCGTCACCGGTTCGGTGGGCGGCTCGTGGACCATGCGGATCCGGATCCCGGCGTGGACCAGCGACGCGTCCGTCAGCGTCAACGGCGTCGCGGCGGGCATCGCCACCACGCCGGGCAGCTATGCCGTGCTGACCCGCGCCTGGAACTCCGGCGACACGGTCACGGTCCGGCTGCCGATGCGGGTGGCCACGGTCGCCGCCAACGACGACGCCGCGGTACAGGCCGTCACGTACGGGCCGGTGGTGCTCTCCGGCAACTACGGCAACACCACGTTGAGCGGCCTGCCGACGCTGGACCTCGGCTCGGTCACCCGTACCGGCACCGGCAGCCTCGCGTTCACCGCGCGGGCCGACGGCGCCACTGTGAACCTCGGCCCCTTCTACGACGCCCACGGGCACAACTACACGGTCTACTGGCGGGTCGGCGCGGGCGGTGGCGGCGGGGAGGCGAGCTTCCGGCTCGCGAACGCGGCGAGCGGCCTGGTACTCGGCATCCAGAACATGTCCACCGCCGACGGCGGGCTCGCGCTGCAGTGGGGCGACACCGGCACCGCCGACCACGACTGGCAACTGGTGGTCGACGGGTCGGCGCTGCGGCTGCGCAACGTCAACAGCGGCAAGGTGCTGGGGGTGGAGAACATGTCCACCGCCGACGGCGCCCGGATCCTGCAGTGGGCGGACAACGGCACCGCCGACCACCTGTGGACCGTCGTCGACGTCGGCGACGGCAGCCACAAGCTGCGCAACGTGCACACCGGCAAGCTGCTCGGCATCTCCGGCGGCTCGACCGCCCAGGGCGCGTTCGCCGTGCAGGACCCGGACAACGGGAGCCTGGACAACCAGTGGCGGTTCCTGCCCAACGGGGCGCGGCGGATCCAGAACCTCGGCAGCGGGCTGGTGCTCGGCGTGCAGAACATGTCCACCGCCGACGGTGGCCTGGTCATCCAGTGGGGCGACACCGGCACCGCCGACCACCTCTGGACCGCGCTCGTGGACACCGGTGGCTACCTGCGGCTGCGCAACGGCAACAGCGGCAAGGTGCTGGGCGTCGAGGGCGGGTCGACAGCTGCGGGTGCCCGGATCGTCCAGTGGGCCGACAACGGCACCGCCGACCACAGGTGGCGGCTGCGGCACGGCGGGGGCGGCTGGTTCCGGATCCAGTGCGCGAACGGGGGCCGGGTGCTCGGGCTCAGCGGCGGCTCCGGCGCCCACGGCGCGCAGGCGGTCCTCTCCGACGACACCGGTGCCGCGCACCAGCGCTGGCGGTTCCTGTAGACCAGGCGGTGACGGTGGGAGCGGTCCGGCCGCTCCCACCGTCACCGGGTCGTTCCCGGGGTCAGGGTGTCAGGGCGTCCACGGCGGGCGTCCAGGTCGACTCGTCCCGCACGTCGTCGGCGACGGTGATCCCCTGGGCGATCCGCAGCAGCTCGGCCTGGGGCAGCCGGCCGCCGACGCCCTCGGAGCTGACCTGGACGACGATCCTGCCGTCGGCGCTCCAGATGTTGCAGAACCCGCCTCCGCGGGCCGCCCCCGGGTAGCACTTCGCCGCACCGGGCTCCGGTGACTGATTGGAGCTGGTGCTCGGCGTGACGAAGATGTGGAACCCGTCCCTGATCCCGCCCTCGACCGAGTCGAACGGCGCGGTCAGGCCCGAGGTCGGCAGGGGCTGCCTGGTGTACGTCGCGCCGCCGTAGTCGCCGGCGCGGGCGGTGGCGATGCCGCTCAGGCCGGGCATGGCGTGCGTGCCCACCTGGAGCGGCACGTAACCCCGCGGCAGGTAGCCCACCGTGAACGGCAGCGGAGCCGGCGTCGGCCCGGCCGGCTTGAGGCCCGTGACCAGGCCGCCCAGGTCCTCGAAACTCGGCGTCGCCGCGTCGTCGGAGATCGACGTGACGGCTGCCCAGGCGTTGGCGGCGTACTCCCAGGCGAACAGCTTGTTGCCCGGTTCCACCGGGTTGCGCGGGTCGAGGCCGAACGGCAGCGTCGCCTGCACCGCCCTGCGCCCGGCCACCCGAACGCTCCGGCCGTCCTTGACCGCGGCCGGATCGAAGGCGCCGGGCCGGTAGACGGTCAGGTACGCCCACAGGCTCGGCTTCGCCCCGGCGGCCGTCTTCTCCTGCTCGATCGCCTCGGCCTCGTCCGGGCCGACGGGCCTGTCGTTCGAGGTGTGACGGTCGGAGTAGACGGGGGCGATCTGGTACGCGGTCGACACGACGATCGGGTCCTGCACGTGCAGCGTGCCGGCGTCGTACCCGGTGAAGGTGAAGGTGAACGGCGAGGCGTCCGGCCAGGGGCTGACGCCCGGACGCGGCGCCCCGGACAGCGCCGAGGAGGTGCGCCTCGCGTCCAGGGTCGGCACCGTGATCGCGGCGGCGACCGCCACCGCGACGAGGCCCGCCGCGCCGGCTGTCGCGAACCGGGTCCGGCGGCGCCGCTCGGCGCGCCGCCCGGCCGCGACGATGTCGTCGACGGTACGGCCCATCGGCGGCTCGTCGCCGGTCACGGCGTCCACCAGTTCACGCAACTGCATTGGTCCACTCCCCTGTCGGCATGCCGGTGAGATTGAGGTGTTCGCCGCCGAGTGACTCGCGCAGCTTCGCCAGCCCGCGGGAGACCTGGCTCTTGGCCGTGCCCACCGTGCAGCCGAGCACGGCGGCCGTGTCCTCCAGGCTCAGGTCCAGGTAGTGCCGCAGCACCACGGCGGCCCGCTGCCGCGCCGGCACGGTTTCGAGCGCCGCCCGCAGGCGCATCCGCTCGTCGGTCGTCGCCGCCGTGTCCCGCACCGTGACGTCCGGCATGGCGTCGCCGGCCGACCGTTCGCGCCGCCAGGGCCGGCGGGTCTCGTCGATCGCGGCCCGGTACACCATGGTCTTTACGTAGAGATCGGGCCGTTCCAGCTTCCGCCAGCGCGGATAGAGCTTGACCAGCGCGTTGGCCACGGCGTCCTCCGCGGCGTGCCAGTCGCCGCAGGTCATGTACGCCAGCTTGCGCAGGGACGCCATCTGTGACGTCACGAACTCGCGGAACGCTTGCTCGTCTTCGGCTTTCAATCGACTGCCTCCTCGTGACGGAGGTAGAACGGCCAGACCCACCCGGGACGTTGCACGGGCGGCGGACCAATTCCACCGCGCGTCCGGAGACCCCCGTCAGTACCGTCCCGGTGGCGGCACGGACCACGAGCGGATCATGGTCGCCAGCAGCGCCGGATGGTCGGTCGTGCCGCGCATGTCCACCGAGCGGCGGCAACAGATCGTCACGCCGCTCGACGCCACGATCTGCTGCCGGGCACCGTCGTCGATCCGCCGGTAGCCGGCCGGCACGCACGAGCGCACGTCCGGCGTGCCACCGGCGCGCAGGTTGAGGTCACCGCCGACGACAGCCGGCGCGCTCCCGGCGTCGCCCTGGATGCCCGGCACCACCGCGCCGAGCAGATGCCCGCACTGGGCCAGCGCGACCTGGGCGCTGGTGTTCGCCAGGTGCGTGGTGCAGGCGTGGAGTCCGGCGGCCCGGACGCACAGCCAGACCCGCTCCTCCGGGTCGGCGAGGTCCTGCGCCGGGTAGGTCCCCCGGTGCACCGACGGCCGGGCGTCACGGTCGTCGAGGCGGGTCAGCAGCCCGATCCCGTACGGCTCGCCGTTGTTGCACCGGGTGGGACCGCGGGAGGGGCGGTCACCGGCGGCCTGGAACGCGGACACCACCGTCCCACCGGTACGGGCGGCGCGCAGCGTCCGCTCCAGCGTCACCACGTCGTCGCGGCAGATCTCGTTGAGCGTGACCACGTCGGGCGCCTCGGCGGCGATCACGTCGGCGGCCTGACGGACGGCCCGGCCGGTGTAACAGCCGGCCCGGCCGCTGTTGCACAGGTTCATCTGGAGCACCCGCAGCGTTCCCGTGCCGGTGGCGCCGGCGCCCGACGACCCGGCGGGCAGCCCGGCGACCACGAGCAGGCACACCGCGGCCAGCACCCGGCGGACACGCCGGGCGGGGCGGGTGGCCGGCTGCGCTGACAGCGGGGCTCCAACGGGTACGGGCGGCGGCGGGCGCCGGTGATCCTATCGCCGCAGCGCTCCCGTCGCCGCCTACCTCGGTACGGCCCGGAACCACGCCTCCCGGTCGTCCGGGTCGGGCCCGCGCCGGGGCAGCCTCGGCGGTTCCTCGCCGGTGACCGGCGCGTAGTGGTCGAAGGTGGTGGTCAGGACCGCCTCGCCGCCGGTGAGGTCGGGCAGGGCGGCGACGACCCGCGGCACCCGGGCGGACGGCAGGGTGCCGCTCACCTCCAGGTATCCGCCCGCGACGGCGGTGTCGTGGACGACCGCTCCGAGCCGGCCGAGCAGCGCCAGCACCGTCTCCACCGTGTGCCGGGGAAGGTCGACGTCGAACCGCTCGATCGGCTGGCACACCCGCGTGCCGGCCTGACGCAGCGCGGAGGCGACCACGACCGGGGCGAGGTTGCGGAAGTCCGCCGCCACCGTCGAGATCGACTTGTCGAACTTCTGGTGCGGCCGGCTCTGCCGGGGCCAGTACCGGGACGCCGTCATGGTGACGGTGCAGTCGGTGACCGGCCAGCCGTGCCGGCCCTGCCGCAGCGCCGCCCGCACGCCCTCCTCGGTGGCGGCGACGAACGCCGGCGGCAGCCGGCCCGGCTCGATCCCGGGACGGAACTCGATGCCGTGCCCGGCCGGGGCGGCCTCGATGCGCAACCCCAGCCCGGCCAGGTACGGGTTCCCGCGCTCCCGTACCCGCTCCTCGGCGCTGCCGGTGCCGGCGACCCGTTCGATGCAGGCGGTGAGCGTGCCGGAGAACCGCACCCGGACGCCGTACCGGTCCTCCATCAGGGCGGCCAGCACCTCCTTCTGGACCTCGCCGTGCAGGCGGATCACCGCCTCGGCCTGCTGCTCGTCGAGGCGCAGGTCCACCAGCGGATCCTCGTCGGCCAGCTCGGCCAGGCCGGCGAACATCGCCAGGCGCTGCGCCGGGTCGACCGGCTCGACGACCGCCTGCCGGGTCGGTGGCGGGAACCGGTAGGCGTGCCGCCGTGGCGGGTCGCCGATGTGCTGGCCGATCCGGGCCGGCAGGCCGCGCACCGCCGCGATCTGCCCGGCGGAGACCGACCGGCGCACCAGCACACCCTCGGGCTCGATGACGGCGATCTCGGTCACCGGCTCCGGACGGCCGTCGCCGAGCCGCACCCGGTCCCGCACCCGCAGACGCCCGGACCACAGCCGCAGCCAGACGCGCCGGCCGTGCCCGTCCCGGTCGACGGCGAAGACCGTGCCCGCCGGCGGGCCGTCCCGCGCCTCGCCGTACGGCAGCAGGTCGGCCAGCACGTCGCACAACTGGCGTACCCCGGCGCCGGTGATCGCCGAACCGCACACCGCGGGGACCAGCTCGGCGCGGCGGACCGCACGGCGGAGCGCCCGCCGGACGTCGCGGACGCGCACCGGCCGGTCGGTCAGCCAGCGCGCCGCCACCGCGTCGTCGACCTCGGCCACCTCCGCCACCACGGGTTCGGCGTCGAGGTCCACGGGATGCACCCGGGCCTCGCGGCGGCCCTGGCCGGTGACCGTGCCGAGAAGCACCGGCCGCGCCCCGAGCCGGTGCCGCACCTGGGCCGTCACCCGGTCCACGTCGGCGCCGCCCCGGTCGACCTTGTTGAAGAAGAACACGGTCGGTACGCCGATGCGGCGCAGCGCCCGCCAGATGGCGACGGTCTGCGGCTGGACGCCCTCCACGCTCGACACCACGAGCACGGCGGCGTCGAGGACGGCCAGGGACCGCTCGACCTCCGCGATGAAGTCGGGGTGGCCGGGGGTGTCCAGCAGGTTGATGCTCAGGTCGCCGATGGTGATCGACGTGACGGCGGCCCGGATGGTGATGCCACGGCGGCGTTCCAGGTCCATCGAGTCGGTCCGCGTCGTGCCGGCGTCGACGCTGCCCGGCTCGGACACGGCGCCCGCCTCGTAGAGCAGGCGTTCGGTCAGGCTGGTCTTTCCGGCGTCAACATGGGCGACGATTCCGAGGTTCAACAGGGCCAAGGCGGAGCTCCACGGTAGGACGGGCAAGGGTCCGAAGCGTGGAAGCTGCTCGCATCATCTCTCCTGGTGGTCGTCGTCGCGGCGGCGCTCGCCGCCTCCGTGCGGTCCTACCTTGCCCGCCCGCCGCGTTCGCCACCACCGAATTCGGGGCCGGCTACCTCGTGCGGGCCTCCGCGGCGGGGTGCTGTCGGGACCGGACGGGGAACCGCACCCCGGTGAGGTCCTCGGACACGGCCCAGAGCCGCTGCTGGACGGCCACCTCGTACGACTGCGGGCTGGAGGTGACGAGCCGAGGGTGACCCTTGACCTCGCGGCGTCCACCGGGGCCGTAGTACTGGCCGCCGAGCACGGCGGGGTCGGTGGCGGCGCGCAGGGTCGGCAGCGCGCCCATCGGGGGCGTCTGGGTGATCAGCGGCGCGAGCCAGGTGAGCGGAAGCCGCAGGGCCGCGGGGGTGTTGCGGGCGAGTTCGGTGCTGGACATGCCCGGATGCGCGGCCACCGCGACGGTGGTGCCGTACGGGGCGAGCCGGCGCTGCAACTCGTACGTGAACATCAGGTTGGCCAGCTTGGACTGACCGTAGGCGGCGGCCCGGCCGTACGAGCGCTCGAAGTGCAGGTCGTCGAAGTGGATCGCGGCGCGGATACGGTGGCCGGTGCTGCTGACCGTCACCACGCGTGAGCCGGGCACCGGCAGCATCAGGTCCAGCAGCAGCCCGGTGAGCGCGAAGTGGCCGAGGTGGTTGGTGCCGAACTGGAGCTCGAAGCCGTCCCGGGTGGTCCGCTTCGGGGTGTACATCACGCCCGCGTTGTTGATCAGCAGGTCGATCCGGTCGAATCGGGACCGCAGCGCCGCCGCCGCGGTACGGACGGAGTCGAGCGAGGTCAGGTCCAGCCCCTGCACCGTCACGTCGCCGGGCATGCCGGCCGCGGCCCGCGCGCCCTTCTCCACGTCGCGTACGGCGAGCACGACCGAGGCCCCGCGCTCGGCGAGCGCCTTTGCGGTCTCGTACCCCAGCCCGGTGTTGGCCCCGGTCACCACCGCCACCCGCCCACGCTGGTCCGGGATGTTCGCCGTCGTCCACGTCTCGCCCATGTCACGCCTCCAACTAAAGTACCGGAAGTATCTTGTACCGACGACGTTAAGATACTTCCGGTACGTTGTCAACGTACCGGGGGTACTTAAGTTAGGCTGGCGGCGTGACATTCCAGCGGGCGCGAACCGAGGAGCAGCGGGAGGTCCGCCGGCGGGCGATCCTCGACGCGGCGTCGGCGATGCTCGACGAGATGCCGGTGGCCGCCGTCACCCTGAACGAGCTCAGCCGCCGGGTCGGCCTGGCGAAACCGAACGTGCTGCGCTACTTCGAGTCCCGCGAGGCGGTGCTGCTGGAACTGCTGGACCGCTTCCTGCGGGAGTGGCTGACGGAGCTGGCGGACGAGCTGGCCGACGGCGTCGACACGAACCTGCCCATGGCCGGGCGGGCGACGGCGGTGGCCGCGATCCTCAGCCGCTCGCTCGCCCGGCGATCGGTGATGTGCGACCTGTTCGGCGCGCAGGGCAGCGTCCTGGAGCACAACGTCTCCGTCGAGGTCGTGGCGCGCTACAAGCGCGCCTCCCTGGACCGCCTCGCGACCATGACCGGCCTGGTGCGGAAGCACCTGCCCGAGCTGGGCGAGAACGCGACGCTGTTCAGCCTCCAGACCATGGTGCTGGCCGGCGCGCTGTCGGCGTACAGCACACCGCCGCCGAGCCTCGCGGCGGCCTACCGGGCCGAGCCCGAACTGGCCCGTCTGCACCTGGAGATGACGGACTCCCTGAACATGGCCCTGACCGCGACCCTCCTGGGCGTGCTGCCCCGCGACTGACCGGCTGCCCCGCGGCCGACCGGCTGCCCCGCGGACCACACGCCCTGCGGGGCAGCCGGATCGTCAGCACCAGGTGAGCGTCGAGTTGACCCGCGTGACGTTGCTGATCGTGTTGTTCGCCCCGCCGCACGGGCTCTGGGTGATGTTCGTGTTGGTGACCGTCAGGTTCTGGAAGCGGATGCCGGACGAGATCGGGAACTCGGTCCGCGAGGCGATCCGCACCTCGCCGCCGCCCGTCACCGTCCCGGACACCCCGGCGATGGTGACGTTGTAGCAGTTCTCCACGAGGATCGAGTTGTTTCCGGTGTTCGAGATGGTCACCCGGTCGACGACCGCGCCACCGGACTCCGACACGCAGAAGATCCCCCGCCCGCCGCCGGACGCGATCACGGTGCCGACCCGGATGTTCGTCGGGTACGAGCTGCCGATCCGGCCGTTCCGGTTGGCCATCCGGAACGCCGCGTACCCGGTGCCGGCGCCGGCGCCCTGCGCGTCGACGGTGCCCACGGTGGCGTTGATCGTGTCGTTGAGCAGCAGACCGGAGTAGCCGGTGTTGCGCGCGGTGACGGTGCCGATGGTCAGGCCGTCCACGCCGTACGTCTCCACGCCGTGCGCCCCGGTCCCCGACACGTAGACGGTGTCGATGCGCACGTTGCGCACCTTGACCGCCCGGTCACCGCCGTGGTTGTCGATCCGCACCCCCAGGCCGCCGGACAGCCGCATGTCGATCTGCCCGAGCGTCAGGTTGTTCACGTTGCGCATGAAGATCCCGTACAGCGGCGCCCCGGTGAGGGTCAGGTTCTGCACCTCGACGTCGGTGGTCCCCCGCGAGTAGACGGGCGCGTAGTCGCCCGATCCCGAGCCGGTCACGTTGATCGTGCCGCAGACCGCGAGCGTCGTGTACGACGGCAGCGACAACCGCGACCCCGCGCCCATCGAGCCGGAGCCGCGCACCACCACCCGCTGCTTGGCGGTCCGGCCGGCCGGCAGCGAGTTCACCGCGGCCTGCATCGCGGCGAGCATGTCCCCGCCCGAGTACACCGTCGACGAGCCGTTACGGGCCGTCCAGGTGCCGCCGTTCAGCACGGCCTCGGCCTGGTAGGAACCGCTGCCACACCCGGTGGACGGCGGCGGCGTGGTCGGCGTGCCGCCGGCGCCCACCCGGACCATCTGCCACTGCTGGTTGGTGCCGTTGAGGTCGGCGTACTGGCTGATCCTGGCGCCGTCGGCGGTCGACCGTTCCCAGACCTCCAGGGCCTTCCCGGAGTGCCTGTTGATCAGGCGGATGTAGCCGCTGTCCGAGTCGAGGACCTGGAACTGCTGGTTGGTGCCGTTGAGGTCGGGCCACTGCCGGAACTCCGCGCCGTCCGCGACGTTCCACTCCCACAGGTCCACCACCTTGCCGCTGTGGCGGGCCTTCAGGCGGTAGTAGCCGCTGCCGGAGGAGACGAACTGGAACTGCTGCCACTCGCCGTCGTTGCGGGACCACTGCTGGATCGCCGCGCCGTCGCTGGTCGAGGTGTCCCGGACGTCGAGGACCTTGCCGCTGTTGCGGTTGACGAGCACGTACCAGGCGCTGGTGTCGATGGTGGCCGCCTGCGCCGGCGGTGCGGCCGCCACGGCGACGCCGGCCACGGCGGCCAGCGCCGCCACCAGGACGAGCGCCAGGCCGGCGCGCCGGCCCCGTGCTGCGCGGGGCAGCGACGTCACTGCGGGGTTGAGCATCGTTCGACCTCCGAGAAGGGGTACGCCGAGTCCGGCGCAGCGGTTGTCGGGTCGCCTACTCCAGGTGGAAGGTGGCGGCGCCCCGGTCCGCGCCGGTGCCCACCGTTTCGAGCTGGAGCAGTCCGTCCCGATGGCGGACGTACCGGCCGGGGTAGTTCTGCGACTCCAGCGAGAGCCCTTCGGCGGCGGCCAGCCCCGGGCGGCGCTGGAAGCTCGCGTCGCCGTCGAACAGGGTCGAGCCGTCGTCGCGTTCGACGTAGAGAGCGAAGGCCCGGTGACGCAGGTAGTAGCCGGGGAAGTTCGTCGACTCCAGCGAGACCGATCCGGCGCCGGCGAGGCCGGGGACGATGCGGAACTGCGAGTCGGCGAGGTTCGTGACGTTCGGCTCGACCCGGGCCCGGTAGTCGTAGTGCCGGATGTAGCTCGCGGTCAGATCGTGTGAGCGCAACCGGACCGGGGTGGCTCCGTCGGGTACGGGGATGCCGAGGTTCGGGGTGCCGTCGGCGTTCCAGTACAGCTTCTGGATCCGGGTCCGCCGGTTCGGGTCGTCGAGCGGGTCGCCGCTGATGTCCCGGTAGTTGCGATCGTGGTAGACCAGGATGTCGCTCTGCCCGTCCTCGGAGACGGTGAAGGAGTTGTGGCCGGGGCCGTACTGGCCGGTGGCGGCGTTGCTGACGAACACCGGAGTGGGGCTCTTGCTCCAGGAGGCGGCGTCGAGCAGGTTCGCGCCGGCCGACGCGGTGAGCATGCCGAGGCAGTAGTTCGCGTCGGTGGCGCTGGCCGAGTACGTGAGGAAGACCCGGCCGTTGCGCTGGATCACCGCCGGTCCCTCGGCCACCCGGTAGCCGCGGGTCTCCCAGTCGTACGCCGGTACGACCAGCCGGGCCACCGGGCCGTTGATCTGCCACGGCTCGGCGCCCATCCGGGCGAGGTAGACGTTGGAGTTGGTGGAGATGCCCGGCTCCTGCTGGGCCCAGGTCAGATACCGCACCCCGTTCACCACGAACGTCGAGGCGTCCAGACTGAACGTGTCCCACGGCGTGGTGATCCGGCCGCGTTCGGTCCACGAGCCGGTCAGCGGGTTGGCGCCGGCGTTCTCCAGCACGTACATCCGGATCCGCCACACGTCGTCGGTCCGCCCGGCGGCGAAGTAGACGTACCACCTGCCGCCTATGAAGTGGATCTCCGGGGCCCAGATGTGGGCGCCCATCTCGCCGCTGGTGTGCCGGCGCCAGATCGTCGTCTCGGCGGCGGTGGCCAGCCCTTGCAGCGTGGTGGCCCGCCGCAGCACGATCCGGTCGTACTGCGGCGCCGTCGCGGTCATGTAGTAGTAGCCGTCGGTGTGCCGGACGATGTGCGGGTCGGCCCGCTGGTTCACCAGCGGGTTGGTGTAGCTCACCGCGGGCGCCGCCTGCGCGGGGCCGGGCACGGCGAGGCCGGCCGAGGTGGTGAGCAGCGCGAGCGCCGCGGCCAGGATCGGCCGCAGACGCCGGCGGGCCGGTTCGACGGTACGGGCCGAGCCGTCGGTCCGGGCCGGTTCGCCGGTACGGCGGCGGGCCGGGTGGAGAAAGTGCCGAGGCGACATCTGCGCCCTCCCAGGTGGCCGGTTCAGTACACGTAGGGCCAGGCAGCGGCGTCGTAGCCGATGCGGTTGACGCCGAGCAGCGACGCGCCGTCGTCGGCGTAGTAGTGGTAGAAGAGGACGTCGCCGTCGGTGTCCGCGAGGACGGCCTGGTGGCCGGGGCCGTGCACGCTGCCGTGCGAGGCCAGGATCTGCGTGCCGCCCCCGGCGAGCATGTCCCGGCCCGCGCGGTCCACGAACGGCCCGGTCGGGCTCGCCGAACGACCGACCATGATCCGGTACGTGCTGGCGGCGCCCTGGCAGCAGCGGTCGAACGAGACGTACAGGTAGTACCAGGAGCCGCGCTTGACCAGGATCGGCGCCTCGATGCCGGGGCCGTAGGCGGCCACGCTGTGCATGGTGCTGCCGAGCCGGCGTCCGGTGGACGGGTCGATCGGGATCATCTTGATGCCGGACCAGAACGAGCCGAAGCTGAGCCACCAGCGGCCCTGGTCGTCGACGGTGAGGTTGGGGTCGATGGCGTTGAAGTCGTCAGTGGTCCGCGACTCGACGACCAGTCCCTCGTGGGTCCAGCTCCCGGAGTTGCCGGTGGGGCTGGTGGCCAGGAAGATCGCCGAGCGGTTGGAGCCGAACGTCGACGCCGAGTAGTACAGGTGGTAACGCCCGTTGCGGTACGACAGGTCGGGGGCCCACAGGTTGCGGGCGCCGCCGGTGTACGTGGTGGTCCACGGCGCGCCACCGGGGAAGACGGCGCCCGCGTTGCGGAAGGTGACCCGGTCGGCGGAGGTCTTCAGCGCGACGTTGTCACCGGTGTGCGCGACGAGGTAGGTGCCGTCGGGCCGCTTGACCACCGTCGGGTCGTGGACGCCGACGTCGCCGGACACCCGGCCGGGCTGCGGGTAGGCCGGCGCCGGGGTGGTGGGCGCCGGGGTGGGCGTGCCGCCGCCCAGCCGGATCAGCTGCCACTGCTGGTTGGCGCCGTCGAGATCGGCGTAGCCGGCCAGCCGGCCACCGTCGGCGGTCGACCACTGCCACACGTCGACGACCTTGTTCCACTGCCGGTTCACGAACCGCACGAACCCGCCCGCGGAGTCCTGCAACCGGAACTGCTGGGTGGCCGACGAGCGGTCGGTGCTCTGCACGAGCTGGGTGCCGTCGCCGCCGGCCGGCAACTCCAGCACCTTCCCGCTGTGCCGGGACCGCACCTTGTGGAACCCGCCGCCGGCGTCCACGAACTGCCACTGCTGCACCGCGAGGTCGTTGCGCGTCCACTGGTTCACCGGCGCGTTCTCCGCCGTCGACCAGTCGTACAGGTCCATCGCCTTGCCGCTGTGCCGGTTCACGACCACGTACGACGCGGACGTGTCGACGGTCGCCGCCGACGCCGGGGGCGTCCCGGCCACCACCCCCGCGGCGAGGACCAGTGCCGCCGACACCACGACCGCCGCCGTACGCGTCCTCCGAGCGGTCCCTGTCACCGAGAACCTCCTGCGCCTGGTCGTCACCGGCCGGCCGCGGCGGCTCGCCCCACCCGTGACGCTCGTGGCAACGGCATTACCTTCAAGTTACGGCAATGTTCTCGTTAACATAGACAGGTGTCAAGGTAATCAGTCCGGGGTAGCCGTCGCCTCCACGATGGAGACGGGCGTGCCCAGCTCCACCGTCCGGGACACGGTGCAGAGCCGGTCGTGCGACTGCCGCAGGGAACGTGGCAGCACCTCGCGGGCCCGGTCACCGTCCGCGCCGTCCGGGAACGTCACCGCGAACGTGACGGTGAGGTTCTCCATCCGGTTCCCGGCCTCCGGGTCACGGATCTTGTCGCCGCTCACCGTGACGGCGAAGCGGGTCGGTTCGGCGCGCCGGCTGGTCACGTGGTCGACGTCCACAGCGGTGCAGCCGCCGAGGGCCGCCAGCAGCAGTTCCACGGGCGTGAAGGTCGCGTCCTCCCCCGTACCCATCGCGAACTCGCCGCCACGGGCGTTGCGCGCCACGTATCTGCCCACGCTGGTGCGCTCGATCTCCACCGACCGGAAGGTGTCGTCACTCATGGGACGAACCTACCGAAAAGCGTTCCGCGAACGTGCGGTACACCGGTGTGCCCGGCAGCCCGTCGCGAACGGCGAACACCACGACGTCGAACCGGTCGACCACCCGGAGCGCGTCGGCGAACGCGCCCGCCACCGTGGCCGGGTCGTTCCGGAACACCCCGCACCCCCACGCGCCCAGCACCAGGGTCCGGTGCCCGTGCGCGGCCGCCACCTCCAGCACCCGCCGGGCACGCCGCGCCAGCACCGCCGGCACATCGGCGGCGTGGTCCGGCTGGTTGCGCATGATCGCGCCCAGGTTGGGCGCCGCCGCGGTCAGGAAGGACGGGGTGTACGGCCGGTCGAGCAGGTTGCCCTTGTCGTCGCGGAACACCGGCACGCCCGGGGAGTGGACGACCCGGTCGCTGTACCGCAGGTCCCGCTGCGCCCGGTGGAAGGCGTAGAAGTCCGGCGCCGCGAGCAGGCACGGGTGGAGCGCCGACGAGCGGGCGATGCTCTCCTCCTGCGCCTGCGCCCCGCCCAGGAACCCGCCACCCGGGTTCTTCGCCGACGCGAACACCAGACACGCCGCGCCGGACCCGAGCCGGTGGGCGGCCTGCAACGTCGACTCGTACGTCACCTCCACGGCGCCGGCGCCCGGCTGCGCGCCATCGAGGTGGAGGACTTCGTCCGGCAGGTGCTCGCGAGTGCCGGCGACCGCGGCGCGTACCGCCGCCCCGATCTCGACGTCGTCGCCGGCGTCGTTGCGATAGCGTCCGGCTTCGCCGATCGCGACCGTCTGCCGGGCGATCTCGCGGAGACGGCCGCTCATCCGGCATACCCGTCGATGTCGTGCATGATCGGCAATCTAGGCAGGCCCACCCGCGGCGGGCAACCGATTAGTGGCCGCCGGCCGACCCCGCGGGCGTTGACCGGGTCCACCCGAGACGCTGCGAGCGGAGCGGGTCGCGCAACCCGTCCCGCACAGGGCATAGTGGCCCGCGGCTCCATCGACCGATGTTGCCCGCTCTCGGCGAAGGTGGTGGGAAGTGACGACGCGCTCACGTGTCCGATGGGCCCGGGCGGCCGCACTGGCCACGCTGGCCGGCGGGACGCTCGCGGCGCCGGCGGCACCGGCGACCGCCGCGCCGGAGACGGTGAGCATCCTGAGCGTGTCGGCGGAGAACGTGAAACCCCGCGAGACGGTGCGCGTGCAGTTCCGCGTCACCAACAGCGGACGCCGGGCCGAGACGGCCGTCGTGGTGGTCGGCGGCGGCCTGCGGTGCACCGCCGGCTGCCGGGCGGAGCCGAAGCTCGGTCCCGGCCAGAGCCAGACCTTCGACGCGACGCTCGTCGCCCCGGAGGCCCGCCCGGGCGAGACCACCGGTCTCAACATCTCGATCGGTGTGCGGCTCGCCGGGCAGAACAGCTACGCCTACAAGATGGTCTACGTCCACGGCGCGGGTGCCTCGCCCACCGGCGGGGCCGCACCGGCGGCCGGGGTGAGTGGGGTCTCCGGCCGGGTCCGCGACGCCGACGGAAAGGCGATCGGCGGCGCGGACCTGACCATCCAGGACAGCGCCGGTCACGAGTACCGGACGACCAGCAACCGCAGCGGCCAGTTCTCGATCACCTCCAAGGCCGGCCGGACGATCGCCGAGGGATCCATCACGGTCCGCGCGTCCATGGACGGCTACCGCACCGCCCGCGCGACCGTGCGGGGCAGGGCCGGTGACGTCGCGACCGTGCGACTGACCCTCTCCGCGGTGGCGTCGCCCACCACGACCCCGCCGTCGCCCACCGCGGAGGCGAGCCCTCTCGCCGCGGCGGCCGAGGACGCCGTCCCCGGGGCGACGCCGCCCACGTTCACGGCCGCCAGTGACGAGGGCGGCAGCACGTCGATGTTCCTCCTGGGCGGCCTGCTGGTCGCCGCGGGCCTGGGCGCGCTCGCACTGGTGCTGGTGCGGCGGAGGAACGCACCGAGTGCGGAGGCGGAGGCGGCCGCTCCCCCGGCGGCCTGGCTGCCGGCGCCGCCCGCGGGGAGCATGGCCGATGCTCCGACGGCGATCCTGCACACCGGGCCGGCCGCCGGCGGCTCCCCGCACTCGTACGGCACGTCCCCGCAGGGCGGCGGCCACCAGCACGGCTACCGAGGCTGATCGTCGCCGGCCGGGGACTCGCTCCGGTGGCGGCCACTGTACCGGTCGAGTAGGCTCGGGCTATACCGGTCCAGGAGCCTGCCCATTCTCGTTGAGAAGTCTCCTCCGATGAGCCCTCTCACGGAGCCGTCGCCACATCGATACCAGCGACGGCCAACCTCCGATAATGGCGATCCGCGATTCCGCGCGCTCCATGACCACAAGGCTCTCCCGCCAATTCCGTGACCTCCTGACGCGCCCAGGATCGTTTACGGACTTTTAACCGAGCGCCCTACGGGCCGCGCTTTCCGAACCGATCGGCACCTCCCGACGACGCACCTCCTCGCTGGCCTGATGCCTGCCCAGGGCCGCCTTGCCCGTCCGGGCGACCGAGGACGTAAAACCGGGTTTCGGATCTGTTAACAGCTCGCGCTCACGCCACCGATTCACATCTTTGAAGATCAGCATGCGCCGATGAAGCGTTGCAGGCCCTCCGGCCACATGCTCTACTGAGCGCAGCCTCAGGCTGAAATCCTGTCGACGAATACCTTCTTACCGGAAGGATAGTGCTTTGACGTCTGTCTATCTGGATTCCGGCGACTCCGAGCAGATACGGGCAGCCGCCGAGGACGGTCTCATCAGAGGTTTCACGACCAATCCCACGCTGCTGCGGCAGGTGACCGACGATCCGCTCCGTCACTGCTCCGAGCTTCTCGGCAAGTACGACCGGCTGGAGGTCTTCTACCAGCCGACCGGGGCGTACGGAGACCTCGAGGCGGAGAGCTGGGCGGCCTGGCGGCTGGACCCGCAGCGGATGACGCTGAAGCTGATGTCGACACCTTCCGGCATCGCGCTGGCCCGCCGGCTCGCCGACGGTGGCGCGCAGGTGGCGCTCACCGCCGCCCAGAGTTCGACCGTCATGATCGTCGCCGAGGCGATCGGGTGCGAGGCGGTCATCCCGTACGTCGACCGAGCCTGGCGGGACCAGCGCACCGAGAGCCACCTGGTGCGCTCGCTGGCGCAGGTACGCCACGGCAACACCCGGATCATCGCCGCCTCGGTGAAGAACGCCGGCCAGTTCGTGCAGGCGTACCGCGACGGCGCCGACGCCGTCACCGCGCCACTGGACGTCCTGCGTGCCGTGACCGCCGACGCGGCCGCGATCGAGGCGGAACAGGCGTTCACCGCCGAGTACGCCGACACCGCGTTGCCGCTGCCCTGACCGTCTCCGAGAGCGGGGGAGAGAGAAGTGCCGAAGCATGCGTACGAAGCCGTCCTGTTCGACATGGACGGCGTGGTGGTGGACACCGAACGGACGGTGGCCGCGTTCTGGCGACTCCTCGCCGCCGAGCACGGCTTCACCATCAGCGACGAGGAACTGGAGGAGCACGTGTTCGGCCGGCACGCCGACCACACCCTCAAGGTGCTCTTCCCGGCGATCCCGGTCGCCGAACACGGACCGGTGTACGAACGGCTTCGGGTCAACGACCAGACGCTGCGCTACGCGGAGATACCGGGGGCGACCCGCCTGATCGGCGAGCTGCGCGCCGCCGACGTGCCGGTCGCCCTGGTCACCGGCGCGCAGGACTGGAAGGCCACAGCCGTCCTCGCCCAGTTGGGTCTGGCCGCCTCCTTCGACGTCCAGATCCGCGCCGACGACATCGCCGTCGGCAAGCCGGATCCGGGCTGTTACCGGCTCGCGGCTCGGCGCCTGGGCGTCGACATCACCCGCTGTGTGATCTTCGAGGACGCCTTCAGCGGAGTGGCCGCGGCGGTGTCCGCCGACGGCACCTGCGTCGCGATCGGCCCGGCAGTCCGGGCGAGCCGGCTCACCGCCATCGGGGCACTCACCGTCGTACCCGACCTCCGGCAGACCCGCTACGAGCCGGGCCGGTTGCGCGTCGACCCGCTGACCGAGCTGCCCTTCACCCAGGTCCGCGCGCGTACGCCCTGATCCGGCACACCGGCTCCACGCCTCCCCCCTTTCCACCGGCGGCGTCGCCCGCCGTGGAACCACCCTGCCCGGAAGGGGCGACATGTCCAGTCTGATCAATGTGCCGACGACGCGCGCGGCATCCTCGCCCGGCGCCGTCGCCGGTTCACCCACCGACGAGGTCCTGCGCCGGTCCCACCTGGTCGGCGGGAACCTGACGCTGACCCGGGCCGGCGGCGGGAACTTCTCCGCCAAGGGTGTCGTCGGCGACGTTCCGGTGCTGTGGATGAGTTCCTGGGGCTGCGACGGCGCCGCCACCACGGCCGAGGACTTCCCCGCGCTGCGCCTGGACGATCTGCTCGAACTGCGCCACGCCGTACCCCTGGACGGTCCCGCCATGGTGGAGCGGATCGCCGCCACCGCGCTGACCGCCGACCAGCGACCGCCCGGCATCGAGACGCTCACCCACGCCTTCCTCCCGGCGGCACACGTCGACCACTGCCATCCCGACGCCGTCATCTCGTTGACCTGCATTCCCGACGGTCGCGAGCGGGCTGCCGCCGAGTTCGGCGACGAGGCGATCTGGTTCGACTACCGGCAGTTCGACATGGGCGTGGCGCAGGAGCTGGCCGACCGGGTCGCCGCGCAGCCCGGCTGCCGGTTCGTCCTGCTCGCCAACCACGGCATCTTCACCTGGGCCGACACCAGTGACCAGTGCTACCGCAACTCGCTCGAAGCGGTGGCCCGGGCCCGGCGGGCCCTCGGCGCCGCCGCGCGCGGACGGCCGGGGGACCTCGGCGGGTCCGCCGTGCGGCCGCTGGTCGCCGACCAGGCGGACGACCTGCTCGACGAACTGCTCCCGGTCCTGCGGGGCGCCATGCGTGAGGACCGGCGTGGCATCGTCCTGAGCACCGACACGAGCCCGGACGCCGTCCGGTTCGTCTCCTCCGTACGCGGGCCGGAACTCACCCAGGCCGGGCCGGGTTGTCCCGACTCGCTGGTGACTGTCGGCTACCGTCCCCTCGCCCTCACCCCCACCGACCTGACCGCTGAGGGGGTGCGAGGCGCGATCAGGCGCTACCGCAGCGCGTACGCCGCGATGTTCGAACGTCACGCCGACGCGGCGGCCCGCCGGCACGGTCCCCGCCGTGACCTGCCCCGGGTGGTGCTGCTGCCCGGGCTCGGCGTGGTGGCCGGGGGCGCCGACCCGGCGCAGGCGGCCATCTGCGCCGAGCACTTCGCCCAGACCCGTTCGGTGATCGAAGCCGCAGACGCGGCCGGGGGCTACCGGAGCCTCACCGAACGGCAGGGCATCGCCGACGAGTACTGGCCGCTGATGCGGTTGAAGCCGCTGTTGCGGACGGCACCGGGCCGGCTGGCGGGCTCGGTCGTACTCGTCGCCGGTGCGACGGAGGCGACCGGCCGGGTCGTCGCCGATCTGCACGCCGCCGGCGCGAACGTCGCCCTGGCCGGCGGTGGCGAGCCGTCGCGGCCGGACGTCGTACACCTCCGAGCGCGACTGTCCGCTCCCGACGCGGTCGTCCGCGAGGCGGTGCGCGCCTTCGGCGGCTTCGACGTACTCGTCGATCTCACCGGCGTCGACGACCGCCTGCTCCACGCGGCCGCGGCGGTCTTCGCCCGCCAGGGCACCCCCGGAATCTTCTGCACGGCCGAACCCACCGGTGGCCGTGTGTACGACGGCGAGCACGTCGACGTGCTCGTCGAGGAGGACCTCAGCATGGTCGCCGAACGAATCATCGTCGCGGCCACAGAACCCCCACAGGGGAGTACGGAGGATGCGTCGTGACCGAGAAGACCTACGACACCTGGTCGGGAACACGGGACCTGTTACCGCCGGGGCATGTGCTGCTCAGCTCGTGCTTCGACGCCCACCACACCATCGGTGGCGGCCTGTTCTCGATCGGCAAGACGGTCGAGGTGATCGACCGTGTGTCCAGTACGGGCATGTGTGCCGACGACTCGCTGCTCTACCGGTGCCTGTGGAGCGCCGAGGGCAGCCCTGCCGAACTGGTCGCGTACGACAGCGCCGGGGTGCGGCGGTACCAGCGGCTCGACGACGTCTCCACGCCGCACGACATCCTCTGCGTGAACGACCAGGTGCTGGTGGTCGCCACCACCCAGAACGAGGTGCAGTCGATAGGCCGCGACGGCGAGGTGCTGTGGCGCTGGCGGGCTCCGGGTGAGCCGGACAGCTGGCACCTCAACAGCCTGGCCCGGTACGGCGACCGGATCGTCGTCTCCGGTTTCGGACCGTTCCTGCGGCGACGCGGGTGGGACGAGAACGGCAAGCCCTCCACCGGCAGGGTGGTCGCGCTCGACACGGGTGAGCCCCTGCTCAGCGGCTTCCGAGCGCCGCACCATCCGCACTACTCCGACGGGATGTGGCTGGTGTGCGACTCGGCCGCCGGAGAACTCGTCGAACTGCCCGACTCCATCCGGCGTCCCACCCGCCGGCTGCCCCTGCCGGGCTGGCCACGTGGCCTCGCCGTCACCCCGGATCACCTGTACGTCGGCATCAGCCCGCACCGGTACCTGGACTCCTCCGTCGACACCGCGGCGGTGGCGGTCGTCGACCGGGCGCAGTGGAGGGTCCTCGGCGTCATCAAGCTGCCCGCGCGGGAGATCTACTCGCTGGCCGTCGTCCCGGAGGCCCTCGCCGAGGGCGCCCGTCACGGCTTCAACGCCAACAACACCCGGACACACGAGCAGGGCCAGCGCCAGTTGTTCGACCAGCTCGGCAAGCAGCCGCGGCAGCTCTGGGCGGTCGGCGACCACCTCCGCGAGGAGGAGTGCCGGATCACCGTCACGCCCGAGGAGCCGATCTACGAGGAGATCGAGGCGGGCAGCCTGCTGAGCGTCGCCTGCCTGATCCAGAACACCGGCGCCGGGATGCTCACGCCGGCGCCGCCGAAGCCGGTCCGCGTGGTGTCCCGGTGGTACGACGCGGACGGCGAGCCGGTGCCGGGCGCGGTCGCCAAGTCCGCCCTGCCCCGGTCCCTGCCGCCGGAATCGGCGACCCGGGTGCTGGTCCGGGCACGTGTCCCGGAGGAGGCCGGGCGGTACCGGCTGCGGATCACCCTGGCGCAGGACGACGGTCTGGTCTTCGACGAGCTGCACGCGGACAACCTGACCGAGATCGAGTTCGACGTGGTGCCGGACGGCGTACGCGACGACGCGCTGGCCGAGTTCGGCCTGTACCCGTCGGAGGTCCGCGCCGCGCGGATGGCGAACACCGTCGAGGAGTTCCTGCACTCGCTGCTGCATCACCCCGACGGCGCGCCACGCGCGCTCAGCAGGGCGCTGATCGCCGACCGCGGTGCGGCGGCGTTCGGGGACGCGGTCGCCGCCGTCCTGGGTTGCTCCCCCGACTCCATCCGGTACGTGGTGAACCAGGCGCTGGACGGGACGAGCGACCTGACGCTCACCGGCGCCGAGGCGATCGCGCTGATGATGCACCGGCTCGGCGTCACCGTCGCCTTCACCTACGCCGGCACGTCCGAGCTGGCCCTGTGCGACGCCACTGCCCGGCTCGGCATCCTCCGCAACGGCAGAGGTGACCGGGAGAGTGTCTTCCAGGCCGCCGGCGCCAGCATGTTGCGACCCGGCCACGGTGCCGCCATCGTCCACGCGGCACGGGGTCTGACAAACGCTCTCGGCGCGGTCGGCGCGGCGCGCCGCAACGAGGTCGGCACTCTGGTGGTGGTCGGAATGCCGTCCACCGCCTCCGCGCCGTTCCTGCCTCCGCACGGCGAGCCGCGGCTCATCGAGGCATCCGGCGAGTTCGCCAAGGCCGCGTTCGAGCTGGGCCCGGTTCCCCCCGCCGACGCGCCGGACGAGCGGGCCGCCGCCGCGGCACACCTCGTCGACGTCCTCCACCAGGCCGACCTGGCGATCCGCCAGGCCCCGTGCGGACCGGTGCTGCTCGGGGTACCGCAGGACGTCGCGGAGAGCAGTTGGGTGCCACTGGAGCGTGTGCTGCAGTTCCGGCCGGCGGACCCGCACCGGCCGGTCGACCGGGACACCCTGCGGGAGGCCGCCGCCCGGCTGACCGGCGCCGGCCGCCCGGTCGTGCTGATCGACGACTACGCGCTCCGGCATGAGGGGATGCGGCCCGCGCTCGCCGCGTTCAGCAGGGCCACCGGCAGCGCGGTGCTTCAGGTCAAGTACCGGCGCGGCCCGATGCTCTTCGAACGCGTCGACGAGACGGAGGTGCCCGGCTTCGTCGGCTGGTACGACCCGAACGACCAGGCGCACCGGAGGATCATGGAAGCGACCGACATGATCGTCACGGTCGAGGACCGCAACATGTATCCCCGCGTCATCGGCGAGCTGCCGCCGGGACCGAAGATCGCCCTGACGTCCAAGCCCGCGGGCGTGCGCAAGAACGGCTACCTGACCGGCGACGACCTCCTCGTCGACGGTGACGTGGTCGGGTCGCTCCACGAGCTGGCCGCGGTGCTCGGTGACCGCAACGGGGCCCCGCGCTGGTACGCCGAGTCGGTCCGGGAGCCGTCCCCGCCGCGCCACGTGGTGCCGACGGCGGCCTTGACGGTCCGCGAAGGACTGGCCCGGGCCGTCACCGCGGTGGCCGGCGAGCAGGACCGCCCGGTCACGTTGGTCGACGACAGTCAGATGTTCGGCGGGCTGCTCGCCGAGGTCTACGACCTGCTGCCGGCCGGAGTCCGGGTGTTCGGCGACCACGGCGGCTTCGTGGGCGGCGGCACGGCCACGGCGACCGGCCTGGCCGTGGGCGAGGCCGGCGTGAGCGTCATCTGCACGGTCGGCGACCAGGGTCTCACCAACGGCATCCAGGGTCTGGTGTCAGCCGTGCAGGAGAACGCGCCGATCACGTTCGTGGTCTGCAACAACGGCGGCAGCGTGTCCCTGCGCAAGCAGTCGCGCGGACAGACGCTGCTGAACTCCGGCTTCCACCAGTACCTCGACAACGCCGCCGGGATGCGATACGCGGAGATCGCCGAGGTGCTGGGCATGCAGGCACGCCGGGTCGACCTGACGAACTGGCTGGACGGCGAGCACGCGGCGACGCGCCTGACCGACTTCCGGCAGGCCCTGTCGTCGGCCGTGAACCACGCCGGACCGTCGCTCATCGAACTGGTCCTGCCGTCGGACCCGGAGTTCTGGACCGGCGTCTGGATCACCGAGGGCTTCGAACCGCTGGCGAAGCCGGCGGTCAAGGTCGAGGACGGCGCCCATGCGTGAGGTGACTGTCGGTACCGCCGATCTCGCGGCGTACCAGCAGATTCTCGGCCCCGAGCGCAGCGCCGCGCTGCGCTCGGGCGCCGAGCGCCTCGCCGGCCTGCTGGGCGGGCGGACGGTGTGGAACGTGAACTCGACCGCCGCGGGGGGCGGCGTGGCCGAGCTGCTGCACTCCCTGGTCCCACTCGCGACGGCGCTGGGTCTCCCGGTCCGCTGGCTGGTGATCGACGGCGATCCGCGGTTCTTCGCCGTCACCAAGCGGCTCTGCACCCTGGTCTACGGTTCACCGGGCGACGGCGGCCCGACCGGGGAGCCGGAGCAGGAGCACTACCGCCGGGTGCTGCGGGCGAACTCCGAGGACCTCGCCGGCTTCGTACGCCCCGGCGACGTGGTCGTCGTGCACGAGGCGCAGCCTGCCGGCTTGGTGCCCGCCGTGGCGGAGATGGGCGCCCGGGTGGTCTACCGGGCGCACACCGGTTGCGACGTGCCGAACGAGAACACCGCGCGCGGCTGGGCCTTCCTCCGCCCGTACGTGGAGAAGGCCGACGCCTCGGTCTTCCTCATCGCCGATCACGTGCAGGGCTGGGCGCCGAACCCGCACGTGATCGCCCCCTCGATCGACCCCTGCTCGCCGAAGAACGTCACGCTGAGCCCGGCGGAGACCGTCGAGGTGCTGCGCGCGGCCGGCGTCCTGTCCGGTGGGAGCGGCAGGCCGGTCACCGTCTCCCGCGGCGGCCCGCCCATCGAGATACGGCACCCGGTGATCGCGGTCCGCGACGGCGCCCCGCCCGACGCGGGCGCGGCGATGGTCGTGCAGGTCTCGCGGTGGGACCGGCTCAAGGACATGGCCGGGGTCCTCCGGTCGTTCGTCGCCGCCGACGTGCCGGGCAGCTACCTCACCCTGGCCGGCTCGGATGTCACAGGCGTCTCGGACGACCCGGAGGCGGCCGAGATGTTCGACGAGTGCCGGCGCGAGTGGGCGCAGTTGCCGCAGCCGATCCGGGCCCGCGTGCAACTGCTGTGCCTGCCGATGACGGACATGCGGGAGAACGCGCTCGTGGTGAACGCGTTGCAGCAGCACGCGACGGTGGTGGTGCAGAAGAGCCTCGCCGAGGGCTTCGGGCTCACCGCCACCGAGGCGATGTGGAAGGCCCGGCCGGTACTCGCCAACGCGGTCGGCGGGCTGCGTACACAGGTCGTCCCGGACGAGTCCGGCCTACTGCTGGAGCCGTCCGACACGGCCGGCGCCGCCGCGTCGATCGCCCGCGTCCTCGGCGATCCGCAGCTCGCCGCACATCTCGGCGCCGGCGCCCGGCGCCGGGTGCGCGAGCACTACCTGCCGGACCGGCACCTGCTGCGGTGGGGCCGGCTGATCGAGAACCTGCTGCCGGAGGGAGGGCGCTGATGCGCCGGCTCGGCAAGAACGGACCCACCACCTTCGACCTCGGACTGGGCTGTATGGGCATGTCCCAGTTCTACGGCCCCGGCGACGACACCGAGTCCCTGCGGACCATCAACCGCGCCCTGGACCTGGGTGTCAACCTGCTGGACACCGCTGACATGTACGGCCCGTACACCAACGAGGAGCTGATCGGCCGGGTCCTGCGCACCCGCCGCGAGGAGGTGCTGGTCGCCACGAAGTTCGGCAACGTCAAGGACGACACCGGCCGGGTGGTCCGGGTCGACGGCACCCCGGAGTACGTGCGGCGGGCCTGCGAGGGATCCCTGCGGCGGCTCGGCGTCGACGTGATCGACATCTACTGCCAGCACCGGGTGGACCGCAACACCCCGATCGAGGAGACCTGGGGTGCGCTCGCCGAGCTGGTGGCCGAGGGCAAGGTCCGGTACCTGGCCATCTCCGAGGCCGCCGAGGACACGGTGCGCCGGGCGCACGCGGTGCACCCGGTGGCGGCGGTGCAGACGGAGTTCTCGCTGTTCAGCCGCGATCCGCAGCGTGGTCTGCTGCGCGCGCTGGACGACCTGGGGATCGGGTTCATCGCGTACGCGCCGCTGGGCCGCGGCCTGTTGTCCGGGCGGTACGACGCCGACGCCCGCTTCCCGGACGACGACTTCCGCAGCGGCCTGCCCCGGTTCACCGGTGAGAACCTGCGGCGCAACGCGGCGACGGTGCGGGGCATCCGGGAACTCGCCGATCGCCGCGGTCTCACAGTCGCGCAGCTCGCCCTGGCCTGGGTGCTGGCCCAGGGGCCGGACATCGTCCCGATCCCGGGAACGAAGACCGTCGGCCGGCTGGAGGAGAACATCGCGGCCGCCGACGTACGGCTGACCGACGAGGAGCTGGCGCTGCTCGACGGCATCGCACCGGTCGGCGCCGCCGCGGGTGACCGGTACCCGGACATGTCCGGCGTGGACATCTAGCGGCGCGACGGGAGATCGTCATGGACACCGAGGACTGGTGGCGCACGGCCGTCATCTACCAGATCTACCCGCGCAGCTTCGCCGACTCCGACGGCGACGGCGTGGGCGACCTGCGGGGCATCATCGAACACCTCGACCATCTGAACGGGGCGCCCGGATCGCTGGGCGTCGACGCGCTGTGGCTGTCCCCGTTCTACCCGTCGCCGCAGGCCGACTTCGGCTACGACATCAGCGACTACACGGCTGTCGATCCGGCGTACGGCACCCTGGCGGATTTCGCCGAACTCGCCGACGAGGTGCACCGGCGCGGCATGCGCCTGCTGGTCGACCTGGTCATGAACCACACCTCCGACCGGCATCCGTGGTTCGTCGAGTCCCGGTCGAGCCGGTCGAATCCCAGGCGGGACTGGTACATCTGGGCCGACGGCCGGGACGGCGGGCCGCCGAACAACTGGCTCAGCTCGTTCGAGCGGTGCGGGCCGGCCTGGACGCTCGACCCGGCCACGGGCCAGTACTACCTGCACAGCTTCACCCCGCAGCAGCCCGACCTGAACCTGCGCAACCCGCAGGTGCGTGCGGCGATCCGGGACGTGTGGCGGTTCTGGCTGGACCTGGGCGTCGACGGGTTCCGCATCGACGTGGCGCATCGGCTGTTCAAGGACGCCGCGTTGCGGGACAACCCGGAGCCGCTGGCCGCGTTCCGGCGACACCACAGCCATCCCGAACTGCGCCAGTTCAACATCGACCTGCCGGAGTGCCACGACCTGCTCCGCGAGCTGCGCGCCGTCCTCGACGGGTACGGGCCCGGCCTGCTGCTGGGCGAAGTCCCGATCAGCGACGACACGCGGCTGGTGCGGTACTTCGGCGCCGACGGCATGCACACCGCCTTCCATGTCGCCTTCTGGGAGCAGCCGTGGGACAGCGCCCGCTTCCGCCGCACGGTCGACGGCCTCTGCGCCCTGGCCGCACCCGACGCGTTGCCCACCTACGCGCTCGCCACGCACGACATCTCCCGGACGGTCAGCCGGTACGGCCTGCGGCAGGCTCGCGCGGCCGCTCTGATGCAGTTCACCCTGCGCGGTCTGCCCTGCGTCTACTACGGCGAGGAGATCGGCATGGCCGACTCCCGTCCGCCACAGGCCCTCGACGTCGACGACCGGGACGGGCAGCGGGTGCCGATGAACTGGGAGCCCACCGGTTCCGGGTTCACTGCCGGCAGCCCGTGGCTGCCGTTCGGGCCGGACATCGAGACCGCCAACGTCCGCGTGCAGGACGACGATCCGGCATCGATGTTGAACCTCTACCGCCGTCTCATCCGGTACCGGCGCGACTCCAAGGCGCTGCGGTTCGGCGATTACGAGTCACTGCCCTCGCCGAAGGACACCTACGTGTACCGGCGGCGCGCCGGCGGCGACGAACTGCTCGTCGCGCTCAACTTCGCCGACCGGCCGATCGTGGTGGGTCTCGGCGAGGGCACCGCCCGACTGGAGCTGTCGACCGACGCCGGCCGCGAACCGGGGACGGTGCGGCTCGCCGCAGTGTCACTCGGCGCCCTGGAGGGAGTGGTGCTCGGTGTCCGCTGAGCTGGCCAACTGGGCGGGCAACCTGCGGTTCAGGGCCCGCCGGGTACACCGCCCGACGACGCTGGACGAGGTGCGGGCGGTGGTGGCCGGGGCGGACCACATCCGGGCGCTGGGCACCCGGCACTCGTTCAGCGACATCGCCGACACCGCCGCCGACCTGGTGTCCCTGGAGGACATGCCGCCGGTGACGACTGTCGACGCGCGCAACGCCACTGTCACCGTCGCCGGCGGCGTACGCTACGCCGGGCTCGCCCGCGAGTTGCACGCCGCCGGGTTCGCGTTGCCCAACATGGCGTCGCTGCCGCACATCTCGGTCGCCGGGTCCTGCGCCACCGGCACGCACGGGTCCGGCGTACGGAACACGATCCTGGCCGGCTCGGTGCGGAGCCTGGAACTGGTCACCGCGGGCGGCGAGCTGGTCACGGTACGGCGGGACGACCCCGACTTCGCCGGCGTGCCGGTGAACCTGGGCGCCCTCGGCGTCGTCACGAGCCTGACGCTCGGCGTCGAACCGGCGTACGAGGTGAGCACGACGGTCTACCTCGACCTGCCGGTCAGGGCCGGGCTGGACCACTTCCGGGAGCTGATGTCGGACGCGCACAGCGTCTGCCTCTTCACCGACTGGGGAGCACCGGTCTTCAACCAGGTGTGGGTGATGGCACGTACCGACGATCCCCAGCCGAAGTCGCCCGGCCGGGAGTGGTTCTCCGCCTCACCGGCCACCCGCGACCTGCACCCGGTGAGCACCCAGCCGGCCGCCGCGTGCACCGGACAGCGGGGTGTGCCCGGTCCGTGGCACACCAGGCTGCCGCACTTCCGGCCGGAGTTCACGCCGAGCTCCGGGGAGGAGCTCCAGTCCGAGTACGCGGTGCCGGCCGGGCACGCCGTCGCCGCGCTGGAGGCGCTCGGTGAGATCGCCGGCGTGATCCATCCGGTCCTGCAGATCTGCGAGGTCCGTACGGTGGCTGCTGACGAGTTCTGGCTCAGCCCCGCGTACGGGACCGACGTGGTGACCATCCACTTCACCTGGATTCCGGACGCCGACCCGGTACGGCGGACCATCCGCGCGGTCGAGGCGAGCCTCGAACCGTTCCGCGCCCGGCCCCACTGGGCCAAGCTCACCGAGATGCCGCCCGAACGGATCCGGGAGCTGTTCCCCCGCCTCGCCGACTTCCGGGCACTGGCGCGCCGGTACGACCCCGGTGGCAAGTTCCGGAACGACTTCACGGACCGGTACCTCGGACCGGCCACCCGGCGGGGAGGACATGGAGACGGAGGCTCGCGGTGACGCTGCGCGTGTCGCACCTGGACGAACTCGAGGCGGAGAGCATCTTCGTGATGCGGGAGGTGGTGGCGGAGTTCGAACGGCCGGTGTTGCTCTTCTCCGGCGGCAAGGACTCGGTGGTGATGTTGCGGTTGGCGGAGAAGGCGTTCACCCCGGCGCGGATTCCGTTCCCCGTGTTGCACGTGGACACCGGCCACAACTTCCGCGAGGTGCTGGAGTATCGGGACGCGCGGGTGACGGCGCTGGGGTTGAGCCTGATCGTGGCCTCGGTGCCGGAGGCGATCGACGCCGGCCTGGTACGCGAGCCGGCGGACGGCACGCGCAACCGCATCCAGACACCCGTGCTGCTGTCCGCCGTGGAGAAGTACCGGTTCGACGCGTTGTTCGGTGGGGCGCGCCGAGACGAGGAGAAGGCCCGGGCGAAGGAGCGGATGTACAGCTTCCGGGACGAGTTCGGGCAGTGGGACCCGAAGAACCAGCGGCCGGAGCTGTGGGCGTTGTACAACGGCCGGCACCATGCCGGGGAGTCGATCCGGGTGTTCCCGCTGTCGAACTGGACCGAGTTGGACGTCTGGCACTACATCGCCCGGGAGAGGTTGCCGCTCCCCTCCATCTATTTCGCACACGAGCGTGAGGTGGTGGAGCGCAACGGCATGTGGTACGCCGTCAACGAGTTCCTGCGCCCGCGGCCGGGCGAGTCCTCCCGGCTGTGCCGGGTGCGCTACCGGACGGTGGGCGATGCCACCCAGACCGCGGCGGTGCTGTCGGAAGCGGACTCGGTGGAGAAGGTGATCGATGAGGTGGCCTCGACCCGGATCACCGAGCGCGGCGCGACCCGTGGGGACGACCGGGTCTCCGAGGCCGCGATGGAGGACCGCAAGCGGGAGGGCTACTTCTGACCGCGGGACCGCACACCACCGGACACCGGACCCCTGATCCGAATGGAGATCCATGGACGTCGCATCAGTGAGTGAACTCTTCGAACACGGCCTCGTCTCGGACCCGGACGCGGTGGTGGAGATCCGCGAGTCGATCGGCGACCCGCACTCCGGGCCCGGTGGGCGTTCGTACCGGGTCTGTCTCGCCGGTGGCCTTGCCTTCGAGGTGCTGTCGGAGCGCGGCCTCGACATCGGTGCCCTGTGGTGCCGCGGCATCCCGGTCGCCTGGCGTTCCCCCCTGCGGGCCGCCGGACCGGACACCGCTGCCGCAGGTGGCTGGGTGGGCCGGTTCACCGGGGGCATGCTGGCCACCTGCGGGCTGGACAACATCGGCCGCGCCCGTGACACGTACGGCCAGCACGGCACGCATCACCAGACCCGGGCGGTCGACGTGGTCGTACGCCGGACGACCGCACCGGCCGGGGTGGTCATCAGCGGGACCGTGCCGTCGGCCTCGGTCTTCGGCCGGCAGCTACTGCTCCATCGGGAGATCTCGTCCACCGCCGGCCGGACCGCCGTCACCGTGCGCGACACGATCGTGAACGAGGGCATCACCGCCGAGCCGGTCGGTCTCCTCTACCACCTCAACTTCGGCGCCCCGTTCCTCACGCCCGGAGTACGCGTGCGCACGCCCGCCGGACGCCACGTCCCCCGCGACGACGACTCGGACTGGCAGGTCTTTCCGCAACCGCTCGACGCCGTCGGAGAGGTGGTCTGGGAGCACGCCGGCTTCGCCGGTCGGTCCGCCGGCATCGTCGTGCACTCCCCTGCCGTCGGCATGTACGCGGAGGTGACCTGGGACGCCGCCGTCCTACCGCGGTGTTTTCAGTGGATCTATCCCGCGCGGCGCGGCTGGGCGCTCGCCGTCGAGCCGGCGAACGCGCCGCTCTTCGGCCCGGACCGTGAGCTGCCGCATGCCGGCGCGCCCGTGCTGGCACCGGGTGGGCGGATCGAGGCGGGCTTCACGCTCGTCCTCCACGACGGGAAGCCGCCCCGGTGAACGTCGAGGCCGTGCGGTGCCGGCCGGGCCGGCGTGACCGCTCAGCGGGGCGGTGGCGCAGTGCTGTCCCGGACCACCAGCTCGGCCGGCAGGACGTGGTGCTGCGGCACATGCGCGACGCCGGCGCGCGCGTCGGCGATCGCCCTGGTGAGAGCGGTAGCCGCAGCCTTGCCCTTGGCTTCGACGTCCTGGTGGACCGTGGTGAGGGCGGGGCGCAGCTGGGCGGCCAGCGGATTGTCGTCGAAGCCGACGACTGACAGATCCCGGGGTACGTCGATGCCGAGGTCGACCGCCGCCCGCAGGACACCGTGCGCGGTCGCGTCGGAGAAGCACAGGACGGCGGTGGGCCGGTCCGGCCGATCCAGCAACAGACGGGCTGCGGCCCGCGGCTCCTCGGGGTTCGCGCCCGGCTGGCGGGCCACGAGCGGAGTGATCCCCGCTTCGCCCAGCACGTCGCACCATCCGAGCAGCCGCTGCTTGGCGGCGTATCCGTCGATCGTCACGTCCGCCGGGTCGATCAGGCCGTGCGGCGGGTGCATGCCGGACATGAGCAGGCCGATTCGGCGGTGGCCCAGGTCGAGCAGGTGCCGGGCGGCGGCCCGGGCGCCGTGCCGGTCCGCCACGTTGATCGTCGTAACGGTCTCCAGTGGTTCCTGGTCGACGTACACCAGCGGCAGCCGGCGGCGGGTCAGGTAGTCGACCGCCGCCGAGGTCGGGTCGCAGGAGTAGATGAGCGCGCCGTCGATGGCGACGTCCCGGGCGGGGATGATGTCCCCGGAGTCCGCGGAGGTCAACAGCGTGAGGGCCAGCCCGGTCGGGGCCAGCCGTTCGGCGATGGCTCCGAAGAAGCTGGTGGCGACGAGGTCGGTGAACGCGAATCGCAGCGAGGACGTGAGCACGATGCCGACCGCGCCGGTGGTGCCCCGGGCGAGGGCACGGGCCGCCGGATCGGGGCCCACGTAACCCAGATCGTGCGCGGCGGCCAGGATCTCCCGCCGCAGGCCGGTGGAGAGCTGGTCGGGCTTGGAGAACGCGTTGGAGACGGTCATCCGACTGACGCCCACGCGGTCGGCGATGGTCTGCAGTGTCACCCGCCGCCCCACGTCGCCACCCCCCGGAGGAGTCCACCGGCCGGCTGGCACCGGCGATCCCAGGCTACCAGCGGCGGGAACGGGCGGCGGAGAGCAGACCAGCAGCCCTGTGCAGCGCTCGGGCCAAGCGGTGACGGCCCGGCCGCGGATGCGGCCGGCACGGGGCGCCGGGACGGGCGGCGGCCTGCTCGTGAGCCACCAGGCGGACCGACAGGACGAGAGCGACGGGAAATTCCACGACATCCTCCAGGTGACCGCGTCGGCGCGCTTCTCTATATCGGTACAGTAGGGCACACTGTACCGGTACAGGAACCCCATGACGGAGAGAAGCCGGCGCTTCGACCCCGCCCGCCGCCTTCGGGGCGGGATCCCCCGAGTCCGCTGGACAGAAGGAGCCGCCATGAGTGACGCCCCCGCCCTCGGCACCGACCAGATCGCCCGGCTCCGCCTTGCGACCACCATGTTCTTCGGCATCGGCGGGTTCCTGTTCGCGGGCTGGACAGTCCGGATTCCCGCCATCAAGGAACAGGTGCACGCGTCGGCCGGAGAACTGGGGCTCGCGCTGCTCGGCATCTCCGGGGCCGCGGTCCTCACCATGATGGTGACCGGGCGGCTGTGCCGGCGCTGGGGCAGCCGGCAGGTGACGATCGCCGCCGCCGCGTTGCTCTGCCTGGCCGTGGTGCCGCCCACCCTGACCCGGTCGCCGCTCGCCCTCGGCCTCACCCTGGTTCTCTTCGGAATCGGCTACGGCGCCATCGACGTCGCGGTCAACAGCGTCGCGGTCGACCTCATCGCCGTGGTGAAGCGGCCGATCATGTCCGGCCTGCACGCGGCGAACAGCATCGGCAGCCTGACCGGCGCCGGTCTGGGAGCGGTGCTGGCGCTGTGGCTCAGCCCGCTCACCCATATGCTGGTGGCCCTGCCGCTCGGCCTCGTGGCGACGTTCTGGTCGGCCGGACTGCTGATGTCGGCGCCGTTGCCCACGGCCCGGCAGCCGGAGATGTCGGCCGTCGCCGACAACGGCCGCGGGCGTGACCTCAGGTTCGTCGTGGTGATCGCCTCCGCGGCGGCACTCTGTGCGGCCTACAGCCAGGGCGCCCTGGACAACTGGGTTCCCCTGCACATCGAGACCGACCTCGACGGAAACTCAGCGGTCGCGGCCGCCGGATACGCCACGGTGGCCGGAACCCTCACCATCGGACGGATGGCCGGAGTACGTCTGATCGAGCGCTTCGGTCACTCCCTGGTAGTCGTCGGCGGCGGAGTCGCGGCGGCCGTCGGCGCACTGGTGATGGCGTTGTCCCCGGTGCTGTGGCTGGTCTTCGCCGGCCTGGTCGTCACCGGACTGGGGTTGTCCAACATCTTTCCGTCGGCCCTTGCGCTGGCCGGGGCGAAGGGAGGGCCGGACGGCATCGCCCTGGCGTCCACGCTCGGCTACGCCGGCATCCTGATGGCGCCCCCGACGATCGGCTTCCTGGCCGACGGCTTCGGGCTGCCGCGCGCGCTCACCCTCATCGCGGCCACTCTGCTGACGGCGGGGGCGCTGAGCTTCGTGGTCCGCCACCACATCGACGGCGCCGGCCGGGCCGACGACGCCAGGCAGGACGACGGCGCCGGGCAGACCGACGACCGGCCCGTCGCCGGTCCGGCGGTGCGCTGACCAGGACCGCCGGGCCCGGTTTCACCGACGACAGCGGCAACGGCCCAGCGGCCCGCGCTCACGTACCCGCTCCGAGTTGCCGCATCCGACGGTGCCCGATCCACGCCGCCCTGCCCGTCAGGCCCGGCGACCGTGTCATGGGAAGGCGCACCGTGAAGCGGGCTCCCCGCCCGGTCCGGCCCTCGGCCTCGATCGTGCCGTGGTGACTCGTCACGACCTCCTGGAGCAGGGCCAGTCCCAGGCCGTAGCGGCGGTCACCGGCGCCCGCGCCGCGGTGGAACCGGTCGAAGATCCGCCGGGCGTCCGCCTGGTCGAAACCCTTCCCGGTGTCGGCGATGACGATCTCGGCGACGTTCTCGACGGCCCGGAGCGTCACGTCGATCCGGCCGCCCGCGGGGGTGTGTGCCAGGGCGTTCGCGAGCAGTTCGCCGACGACCCGGCGCAGGGCCGACTCGACACCCGGCACCGGCAGCGGGGCGGCGGGGGTGTCCAGGGTGAGGGTGACCTGGCGCTCGGCGGCGCGTTCGGCCTCGGCGGCGAGCGTCGCGCCGATCAGCGAGGTGAGGTCGACCGGCGGGTCCGGTTCCCGGTCGGCGGGAGCGGCGGCGAGACGGGCCGAGAGCAGCAGATCGTCGACGATCTCACCCAGCCGGCGGGTCGTGCCGACCAGTCGGTCCAGGTCCTCCAGGTTCGTGGCGGCGCCGTCGTGGCGCGCCCGCCGCGCGATCAGCTGGGCCCGGGTGTGCACCTGGGCGATCGGGGTCCGCAGTTCGTGGCTGGCGTCCGCGACGAAGCGGCGCTGCCGGGTCAGGGCCTCCGCGAGTGGTGCGACGGCTCGACGTCCGACGACCATTCCGGTCAGCACGGCGGCGAGCAGCCCGACCACCGCCGCGAGGCTGAACGCGAGCAGGAGGTGCCGGCGGTCGGACAGCTGGAAACGGGCGTCGAACACCGCCTGGACCACACCGTCGCCGCGGGCCTCGGTGCGTACGTGGTAGGTCGTGCCGTTACGCGTGACAGTGGTGATCTCGGTGGCCCCGGTGGCCGCCACCGTGGCCAGCGCGTCGTGCAACGGGAAGCCCGGTGGTGGCGGGTTCGCGCCGGTGTGCACGGTGGCGCCCTCGTACTCGAAGATCCAGCTGCAGGCGGGCGGGCCGGCGATGGTGCCGTGTTCGGTGCCCCACGCCAGCTCGCGCTGGATCTGCGCGTCCTGGCCCCGGACCAGGACCGCGTAGGAGATGCCGCCCGCCAGCAACAGCAGGGCGCCGATGGTGAGGCCGACGAACAGGCCGATCCGGAGTCGGGTCCGCCGTACGATCGCCTGCTCGACCGCCTCCATCAGAGCGTTCCGAGGCGGTAGCCGAGGCCGTGCACGGTGCGTACCGCCGCACGGCCGAGCTTGCGCCGCAGGTAGTAGACGTAGGTGTCCACTATCGACGCCGCCGCGGCCTCCTCGAAGACCTTGCGGCGCAGCACCGCGCGTGGATGTACGGTGCTCGGCCGGGCCGCCAGCACGCGCAGCAGCTCGAACTCGCGGGTGGACAGGGCCACGCGGGTGCCGTCGGGCAGCACCGCTGCCCGTGGCCCCAGGTCGAGCAGACCGGCGCCGATGCGCAGCACGTCGGTCGACTCGGGCTTACGCCGGCACAGCGCCCGCACCCGCGCGCTCAGTTCGTCGAGGTCGAAGGGCTTGACCAGGTAGTCGTCGGCGCCCGCGTCCAGCCCGGCGATCCGGTCGTCGACCGTGCCGAGCGCGGTGAGCATCAGGGTCCGGGACGGGACCGCCCGGGCGCGCAGCCGGGCGACCAGGTCGAGGCCGTCGAGCGCCGGCAGCATCCGGTCGATGACCATCACGTCGTACGAGCGGGTCAGCCCGAGATGCAGCCCGCGCTGGCCGTCGAAGGCCCGGTCGACCAGGTAGCCTTCATGCCCCAGCGTCTCGGTGAGCATCTCGGTCAGATCCGCGTCGTCCTCGACCAGCAGCAGCCGGTTCGATCTTCCGCCCCGCATATGTTAACGATCCCATAGATGAAGACCGATGGAAGCATCGGTATTTGCATCTTCAACTATCTGAAACCGCCAGCGCGGGCGTGCGGACGTCGTCGGGCCGTTGCGCCTCCCGGCGCTCGATCCAGCTCAGCGCCGGCGTCGTCATCAACGTGGTGACCAGCGCGACCAGCACCAGCACGGTGAACAGGGACGGGTTCACGATGCCCGCCTCCAGTCCCACGTTCAGCGCGATGAGCTGCATCAGGCCGCGGGCGTTCATCAGCGCGCCCACCCGCAGCGCCACACCCGACGGCTCGCCGCGGAGCCTCGCCGCCGCCCAGCAGGCACCGAACTTGCCGGCGATCGCCACCGCCACGCAGGCCAGCGCGAACAGCAGGACCGGCAGGGAACCGAGCAGCCCGAACTCCGTGCGCAGACCCGAGTAGGTGAAGAACAGCGGCAGGAACAGCGTCGCGGCGACCGGGGTGAGCGTGTCCACGACCCGGTCGGTGTTGTCGGTGCGGGGCATCACCACGCCGACCGCGAACGCGCCGAAGACCGCGTACAGACCGATCTCGTCGGTGTACCAGGCGACCAGGAACAGCAGGGCGACGGTGCCGAGCAGCCGGGCGCGGTCGTTGAGGGCGCGGTGGGTCATCAGCGTGGAGGTGACCGTACGCCCGCCGAGCCAGAGCAGCAGTCCGAACAGGACCGCTCCACCGGCGGTGACGAGGGCGGGACCGGCCTCGCCGGAGGCGAAGGCCAGGACGGCCGCCAGCATGATCCAGGCGGCCATGTCGTCGATCGCGCCGCTGGCCAGGGAGAGGGTGCCGTGCCGGGTGCCGGCGTGCCCGTGTTCGGTGATGATCCGGGCCAGCATCGGGAACGCGGTGATGGCCAGCGCGACGCCGACGAACGCGGCCGAGACCCCGAGTGACGTCCCGTCGGCCCGGATCGGCACCGCGCCCGCCGTCACCAGGACGAGCAGCACACCCAGCACGAGCGGCGCGGTGACCCCGGCCAGTGAGATCACGCCGGCGGTGCCGGCGAGCCCGGTGACCCGGTGGGCGCTGAACGCGTACCCGGCCTGGAACATGAACAGCACCAGGCCGACCTGACCCACCACATAGAGGACCGGCAGCAGCGGGGCCGGGAACAGGGCGTTCTGCACGTCCGGCAGGAGGAGCCCGAGCAGCGACGGGCCCAGCAGGACGCCGGCGAGCATCTCGCTGACCACGGCGGGCTGGCCCGCCTTGCCGAGCAGCCAGGCGACCCCCTTGCAGAAGATCAGGATCACTGTGACAGCGATGAAGAATCGCGGCGCCAGCTCCGTTGGTGTCATCGGA
This sequence comes from Micromonospora tulbaghiae, assembly GCF_900091605.1. GTDB lineage: Bacteria > Actinomycetota > Actinomycetes > Mycobacteriales > Micromonosporaceae > Micromonospora > Micromonospora tulbaghiae. Next base: position 203,351 of record NZ_FMCQ01000007.1, on the reverse strand, counting down.
CAGCCCTCTCGAAGTAGTCGGTGCACAACCGCTGCCGGCGGGCGTCGATCACCATCCAGGTGCCGAACACCAGTTGCCGGACGCTGCGGCCCACGTCGGCCCACCGGTCCCGCGACCGCATCGCGGCCAGCCGCAGCCGCCCCGGGCCGGTGCACCCGGCCGGAGTCAGATACGCCGGGCCCCGGCTGGGCAGCGAGCGGGTGTGTGAGGCCGAGGAGGTCAGGACGTAACGGCGCAGCACCTCGCGGGTCGCGGCGCGCATCATCACCGGCGCGACGCCGCGGGCCGGGCAGGCCCGGTTCGCGGTGACCCCGTACGGGATGAAGTGCGCGTCGCCACGCTTGAGCGTCAGCCACCGGTCCGGATCGAACCGGTCGTCGCCGGCGGCTCCGCCGCGGTGGAACGCCAGGTAGTTGAAGAGCAGTACGGTTCCGGCCGGCAGGGACACGCCGGTGGGCAGCGTGATCGGCGCCGACGTGATCCGGTGCGCCACGCCGAAGAGCGGATGCACCCGCAGCGTCTCGTCGATCACCCGGTCCAGCGCCTCGTCGTCGTCGAGTCCCCGCTGGAGCGCGGGACGTGTGGCGAGGGCGAGCAGCACGTGCGCCATCGCCTCGGACATCTGCACAACGGCGGTGTTGAAGAAGGCGCCCTGGAGATACCAGGCCGTCTCCCGGGTGGTGAACGGCGGCGGCAGCGTCACCGGGCAGGTCCCCGCCTCGATCCGGTCGTGCAGATACCCGGTCAGCCGGTCGCGCCGCCGCATGTGCCGCAGGCCGGTGCACTTGAGCCCGTTGACCACGTCGTCGGCGTTGGCGACGATCAACGCCCGGGCATCAGGGGGGCACGTCTCGCCGAAGACGAGTTCGTAGTAGACCTCGGCCCAGACCGGCATCATCAGATCGCGCAGCCGGACGTGGCTGGTCCGGCCGGCCGGTAACCGGTCGAGCACCCGCCGGGTGGCGGCGGTCGCGAGGTCGTCGCAGCGCCCACGCCGTACCGCGAGCACCCGCCGGGTGGTGGCGGCCACGGTCCGGTAGCGCTCCCCCGGCTCCAGATGCTCCTGGTGCATGTGCGGTCCGGGGGCCAGCCAGTACCAGAACAGGTCCGACAACCCGGCTCCCCGGCTGCGCCCGTCCGCCGCCGGATCGGAGTACACCCGCTCGAAGTGCTCCATGCCGACGGTGGGGCCCGGCACCGGTACGCCCTCGACGCCGTTGACCTTGATGAACACCCACTCGCGCAGCCGGACCACAGTGCGGGGAAGCCAGTACGGGACGGTCCACGCGATCCCCGCCAGGACCAGCAGGACGATCAGGACGCTCATCCGCATGCCACCGTGGCGACCAGGTCACCGCGCAGGTCGGCCGGGCCGGTGACGCCGGCCAGCGCCAGCGCCCGGTCGAGGTCGGCGTGCAGCAGGTCGAGCACGTGGCGTACCCCGGCGGCGCCGCCCACCGCGAGCCCCCACAGCACCGGGCGGCCGACCAGCACCGCGCTCGCGCCGAGCGCCAGCGCCACCAGGACGTCGGTTCCCCGGCGGACGCCGCCGTCGAGCAGCACCGGCAGCCGCCCGCCGACGGCCTCGACGACGGCCGGCAACGCGTCCAGGGTGGCGAGCGCCCCGTCGAGCTGCCGGCCGCCGTGGTTGGAGACCAGCAGACCGTCGAGACCGTACGAGACGGCCAGCGCCGCGTCCGCGGGATGCAGCACCCCCTTCAGCAGGATCGGCAGCCTGGTGACCTCACGCAGCCAGGTGATCCGGGCCCAGTCCAGCCCGGCGTCCATCCCGATGTCGCGCACCCGGCCGCTCGCGTCGCGCATGTTCTCGCAGACCATCCCGGGCGGCAGGTCGGCGAAGCCGTGCCGCAGATCGCGTTCCCGCCGGCCGAACACGGGCGAGTCGACGGTGACGACAAGAGCCGAGCAGCCGGCCGCCTCCGCCCGCCGTACCACCGATGCGGTGAAGTCGAGGTCCGCCTGCGGGTAGAGCTGGAACCACAGCGGCCCGCCGGCGGCGGCGATCTGCTCGACCGGCCGGGTGGCCGCCATGCTGACCACCATGATCGTGCCCGCCTCGGCGGCGGCGCGTGCGGTGGCCAACTCGCCCTCGGGGTGGGCCAGCCGGTGGAACGCGGTCGGCGCGATCAGCACCGGCATCGAGATCCGCGTGCCGAGCAGCGAGATCCGCAGGTCGCGCCGGACCGCGCCGCGCAGGACGCGGGGCACCAGGTAGCGCCGGGCGAACGCCGCCTCGTTGGCGCGGACGGTGCGTTCCTCACCGGCCCCACCGGTGAAGAAGTCCCAGTGCACCGGGTCCAGGCGGCCCCGCGCGTCGGCGGCCAGCTCGGCCAGGTTCAGCGCCGGGCCGTCCAGCGCGGTGCCGTCCAGCGGACGCATCTCAGCCCTCGACACCGCTCAGGCAGCGGTCGACGAACGCGACCAGCGGCGCGACGTGGGTCTCCGGCCGATCCCACCGGTTCTCCAGGTTCTCCGCCAGGTGGTGGGTGGCGACGACCCGGCCCGCCCGGTGGTGGCGGACGACCGGATGCAGGTAGGCGGCGTCGTGGGCCTGACCGGGGACGTCCTGGGCGACCCGGCTGACGGTGACGTCGAACGGATCCACCTGATCGTGCTCGGGGCCGTACTCGAGGGTGACGACGAAGGCGTCCGTGTAGTCGTGGTCAGCGGTACGCAGGCCGGTGCCGGTGAAGTACTCGACCGGCACCTCGTCGTGGTAGCGCGCGTCGGATCCCGCCACGGTGACCACGTCGGCGAGGAAGCCGAACTGCTGCCACAGGGCGGAGGTGCGGTTGAGCCGCGCGACGACGGCGTCGGCGATCAGCGCCGGGGTGGCGTCGAGCTTCTCCGCCGGCCACGGCGTGTCCCCGTACCGTCGCTCCAGGATCCGGTGCAGCGCCCGGACGGCGTACCGGAAGCCGTGGATGAACCCGCTCGTCGAGCGTTTGAAGTCCCGTTCCTGGCTGATCGTGCCGGCGAAGTAGAGGCCGGGTACGTTCACCGACTCCCACTCCGGCGTCTGCGCCGGGAAGCGGTCCCGGATCGCCAGTTGCGGACGGCAGGTGTCGTCGAAGATGGACGCGTCGAAGGCGAACCCGGTGCAGGCGAGCACCCGGTCGTACCGCAGTTCCTTGACCACCTCGTCGGCGCGGGTGAACGAGAACGTCACGGTGAAACCGGCGCCGTCGCGCTCGATGCGTCTGACGTCGCCGTCCAGGATCGCGTTCGCCGACTTCAGCTGGTAGGTGTCGAGGAAGTTGTTGTTCACCGCGCGCAGGTGCCCCACGTAGTGCGTACGCCAGGCCATCCGCACCGAACTCGGCCCGGCCAGGTGGATCAGCTCGGTTGTCTCCATCAGGTTGTCCGCGGTCTCGAACGCGGAGTTCCCCTTGCCGATGATCAGCACCTTCTGGTCGAGGTAGTCGCGCGGGTCGACGGACATCTCCGCGTACTGTTCGGCGAGTTCCAGCCCCGGGATCTCCGGCCGGTACGGCTTGGAGACGCCGGTGGCGACGATCAGCCGGCGCGCCCGGAAGACCTCCTCCCCCGCCTGGACCTCGAACAGTCCGTCGACCTTGCGGACCGACGTCACCCGGGAGTCGTACCGGACCCGCGCCCCCGTCTTCGCGGCGAAGTCCGCCAGGTAGCGGACCATCACGTCGGCGTCGGGAAAGTACCGCTCCGTGTAGCCGGTGAACCGCAGCGCCGGGTCGTCGCTGAGCAGTGAGTTCCAGTCCAGCCGCAGGTTCAGCTCCGGGTCGTCCGAGCCGGTGTGCGGCTTGTTGATGGAGATCAGTTGCCGGTGGCGGGGAAAGGTGGCGAAGAACGCCCCCGGGATGTCCGCCTGTTCCAGGACCAGATAGTCGCGCTTGCCGTCGGCCTCCAGCAGAGCCGCGAGTTGCAGGCCCGCCGGCCCGGCCCCGACGATCAGGTAGTCAAGCGTCATGTGCGCCCACTCTCAGGAGAAAGAAACGGAGAAATCCGCGATCACGTCGGCCGCGCGGCGCACGTCACCGTCAAGCGGCCGGTCCGGGTCGACCGGCGGTACGGCCGCGGCCACCGCGGCGAGCGCCCCGGCGCAGCCGGACGCGGTCGGCGTACGCGCACCCACGTACGCCGCCTGGCGCAGCCCCAGCGCGAGCGACCCGACGACGAGATGCAGCAGCCGGGCCTGGTCCAGCGCCCGCAGCGCGGCCTGGGTGCCGAGCGGGACGACGTCCTGGTTGTGCAGGTTGGTCGGCACGCTCTGCATGCTCGCGGGCATGGTGTCCCGGCGGATCTCGGTGACCAGCGCGGTCGCCGCCAGTTGCACGCCCTGGAGCCCGTGCTGCTGTCCCGGGCCGGCGGCCAGCATCGGCGGCAGGCCGCCGTTGCGGTTCGGGTCGACGAGCAGATCCAGTTGCCGTTCGGCGAGGTTGCCGACCTGCGCCACGACCATCGACAGCACGTCGGCGGCGAACGCGGCCGGCTGCCCGAAGAAGTTGCCGCCGTGCACCACGAGGTCGTCGTCGGGGAAGAACAGCGGGTTGTCGGTGACGCTCGCGAGGTCGGCCGCCACCACGGCGTCGACGTGGCGCAGGGCATCCTCGGCCGCGCCGAGCAGTTGCGGCGTGCAGCGGATGCTGTACGGCTCCTGCAGCGGACGCCCGCCCGACGCGACGAGTCCGTCGCTGATCCGCCGCATCCGCGCGCCCACGTCGATCGCGCCCGGATGGCCGTACGCGGCCAGCAGCCGGGCGTCGAGGAACTGCGTGTCGCTGCCGAGCAGATCGGCGAGCAGGCAGGTGAGCACCTGGACCGCCCGGTGTGCGGCGCGGGCCGCGTGCAGCGCCAGCGCTGTCGCCGTTGTGGTCAGGGATGTGCCGTTGACCAGGGCGAGCGCGTCCCGGCCGTCCAGCGGCAGCGGTTCGAGCCCGGCCAGCTTCAGCGCCTCGGCCGCGGGCATCCGTACCCCGTCCAGGTAGGCGTGGCCGCGACCCCGTAACGCCTGGGCTGCCGCGCCGAGCGGAATCAGGTCACCGCTGGCGCCGACCGAGCCCAGCCGGGGCATCGCGGGGACGAAGGTGGTCGCGAGCACCGCCGCGAGGGCGTCGATCACGTGCGGGGACACGCCCGACGCGCCGCGGGCCAGTGAACCGGCCCGCAGCAGCAGCGTCGCGCGGACCACCTCCGGGTCGAGGTCCGGGCCCTGACCGGCGCCGAGGTGGGCGAGCGTGTTGTCGGCCTGGTCGCGCAGGTCGGCGCGGCCCGCGTACCCGACGAGGGCGCCGAAGCCGGTGGTGGCGCCGTACACCGCGCGGTCGCCGCCGAGCACCGCGGACAGGAACGTACGGGCGGCCGTGACCCGGTCGCGGACCTGCGGTCCGACCACGACTTTGATCGGGTCACGGGCGGCGCGGAGATCCGCGATCCGCAGTGGGACATCGAGGTCCACCTCTGTCGTCATGCGATCGGACCCTAGAGACGAATTCTCAGAACGCTCTGAGATCGAGTCGCTACGTTGCGGCGCATGACGCTCGACTATCTGATCATCGGAGCCGGACCGGCCGGGTTGCAGCTCGCTCACCTGCTCGAGCGCGACGGCCGCGACCATCTGGTCCTGGAGGCCGGCCCGACGCCGGGCACGTTCTTCACCACCTATCCCCGGCACCGGCAACTCATCTCGATCAACAAGGTCTGGACCGGCTCCGACGACCCGGAGTTCAACCTGCGCGCGGACTGGAACTCACTGCTCACCGACGATCCGGCGCTGCTGTTCAAGAACTACAGCCGGCGCTACTTCCCGGACGCCGCGGACCTGGTGCGCTACCTCGCGGACTTCGCCCGCGGCCTGCGGGTCAGGTACGACACCCGGGTCACCCGGGTCGCGCGCGACGGCGACCTGTTCACCGTCCACGCCGGCGACGACACCCTCACCGCCCGCCGCGTCGTCGTCGCCACCGGCGTGTCCCAGCTGTACGTCCCGCCGATCGACGGCGCCGAACTCGCCGAACGGTACGACACCGTCAGCGTCGACCCGGACGACTTCACCGACCAGCGCGTCCTCATCATCGGCAAGGGCAACTCCACCTTCGAGACCGCTGACGCGCTCGTCGAGACCGCAGCCGTCATCCACGTCGCCGGCCCGCACTCGGTCAAGCTGGCGTGGCAGTCGCACTACGTCGGGCACCTGCGTGCGGTGAACAACAACTTCCTCGACACGTACCAGCTCAAGTCGCAGAACGCGGTCCTCGACGGCACCGTGGAACGGATCGCCCGGCGCGACGACGGCGGCTACCGGATCGACTTCCGGTACGCCCGCACGGTCGAGGCGATCCGGCAGATCGACTACGACCGGGTGATCCTCTGCACCGGATTCCGGTTCGACGCGAGCATCTTCGACCCGTCCGCCCGGCCCCGGCTCGTCATCAACGACCGCTTCCCCGAGCAGACCTCGGCGTACGAGTCGGTGAACGTCCCCGGCCTGTACTTCGCCGGCACCCTCACCCAGCAGCGCGACTTCAAGCGCTCGACCAACGGGTTCATCCACGGCTTCCGGTACGGCGTGCGGGCCCTGCACCGGATCCTCGACGCCCGCCACCACGACACGGCCTGGCCGGCCGCGCCACTGGAGGTCACCCCGGAGGCGATCACCGACGCGATCATCGCCCGGATCAACCGCACCTCGGCGCTGTGGCAGCAGTTCGCCGTCCTCGGCGACGTCGTCGTCGTCTCCGGCGACACCGCGCGGTACCACGAGGAGGTGCCGGTCGCGTACCTGCACGACGGCGGCCTGGGCCCGGAACCGTTCGCGTTCGTGGTCACCCTGGAGTACGGGCCGGACCACGACCAGGTCGACCCCTTCGACATCACGGTGCCGCGGATCGCCGAGAACGACGCCGCGCACGCGCACGACGCCAGCTACCTGCACCCGGTCGTCCGGGTGCACCGCGGCGGCCGGGTCGTCGCGGTGCACCACCTCGCGGAGAACCTGGAGAACCACTGGAACCTGCCGGACGTCCACCACCAGCCGCTCGTGCTCTTCGTCAAGGGCGTCCTCTCCGATGCCGGCTGAGGTCTGGCCCCAGCCCGTGCTGGACCTGCTCGCCGCCGGCGACGACCGGCCGGTCTTCGAGGAGGGCGACCGGATCGTCACCACCGCCCAGCTGTACCGGATGGTCCGTCGCATCACCGCCGGCCTCCGGGCCGCCGGCGCCGGCCCCGGCGTCGGGGTGGCCCTGCGGCTCGGCGTCACCGCGGAGGCGTTCGCGACGATCATCGCGGCGTTCGCGGTCGGCGCCCGGGTCTCCGGGATCCGCCCCGACCTGAGCCCGGCGCACCGCGCCTGGCAGCTCGGCGGCACCACGCTGCTGGTCGACGACGCGCGGGCGGCCGAGCTGGCGCGGACCCCCGACGACGGAAGGCCGCTGATCGCCGCCGGACGCCCGGACGACGTCGCCCGGATCATCTGGACCAGCGGCAGCACCGGCAGCCCGAAGGGCTGCGCGCAGACGTACGCGGCGATGAGCGCGGCCTGGGCGCCGTACCCGGATCGCTGGCCGCCGGCGGTCGCGGACCTCGCCACCCGGCTCCAGCGCTATCTCGTCTTCGGTTCGCTCAGCAGCCAGGTGATGCTGGAGTACGGCATCCTCACCCTGGCCGCCGGTGGCACCCTGGTCGCGGCCCGGCCCGCCGGTTTCCCGGGAATGATCGCCCGGCACCGGGCGACCGCGAGCGTGATCACCGTGGGCAAGCTGAACCAGCTCGTGCGGGACCAGCGCACCGATCCGGCCGACCTGAGCAGCCTGCGGGCCCTGCTGGTCTCCGGCTCCCCGCTCCCACCGGGCCGGCTCGCCGAGGCGCTCGACGTGCTCGGCCCCGTCGTCTTCCACGGCTACGGCCAGACCGAGACCGGCATGATCACAATGGTGACGCCGGCCGAGATGCTGGCGTCCCCGGCCGCGCTCGCCTCGGTCGGCCGGCCTCCCCCGGTGACCACGCTGTCCATCCGGGACGCCGACGGCCGTCCCGCCTCCGAGGGGGAACTGTTCGTCCGGACACCGGCGCAGTCGGCCGCCTACTGGAACGATCCGGTCGAGACCGCCGAGGTGTTCGTGGACGGCTGGGTCCGCACCCGCGACCTGGCCCGGCTGGACGGCGACGGCTACCTGCACCTGCTCGGCCGGATCCGGGACGTCGTCATCGTGCAGGCCAACCTGGTGTACGCCGGCCCGATCGAGCGGATCCTCGCCGCGGACCCCACTGTCGCCGAGGCGTACGTCGTCGGCCGTCCCGACGACGTGACCGGGGAGGCGGTGCACGCGTACGTGGTGCCGGCCGCCGGTTGCGTGCCGGACGCCGGGCGGCTGCGTGCGGTGGTGGCGGAGGCGCTGGGCGAGGCGTCGGTCCCGCAGAGCATCCAGCCGATCGAGCGGGTTCCGGTGGCGCCGAGCGGTAAGCCGGACAAGCGTGCCCTGGCCTACATGACGATCAGGTGAGCCGCCGGATCCTCGCGCGGTGCCGGCTCACACCTACGTGACGCGGTAGGCGGTGTAGCGCACCCGGTCGGCCTCGCGGATCGCCGACGCCACGAAGACGCACTGCTCCAGCACGGCCAGCGCGGGCACCGACGTCTCCAGTCGTACGCCCAGCCGGAAGTAGTACTCGGCCGGGTCGACCTCCTCGCCGCGCAGCAGCGCGTCGAGGACCTCCGGGCGTCCGCTGCGGACGCCGAACGTCCGGATGTAGACGTGACCGCCGTCCGCGGTGCGCGCCGAGTAGCGCGTGTCGATCTCGATCGCGCCGTCGGGGCGGACCACCTGCCAGTCGGCACCGCCGGGAAGGATGTCGGCCTCGAACAGGCCGGTGACCCGGCCGCCGACGATCGGCACGACGCGACGGTGGCCCGCGCGGGTCGTCCCGTGGTCCTCCAGCGCGCCGAGCCGGGCCTCCACCTCGAACGCGGCCTCCAGACCGGGAACCGGTAAGGCGCGCAACGGCCCCGGACCGGCGGGTCGGCGCGTACTCATGGGGTGTCCTTGGTCTGTGCGAGGGCGTCGCGCAGGCGTTCCAGCGCGGGCACCGCGGCGGCGAGGGCCGCCCGGTCCGCCGCGGGCAGGGTGGCCGCGGCGCGGGCGACCAGGTCTCCGCTCGCGAGGTCGAAGCGGTCGAACAGGTCGAGGGCCTTCGGGGTGGCGAGGACGTCGACGTGGCGGTGGTTGCCGGGACGGGGACGGCGCTCGACGAGACCCTTGCCCTCCATCGTGGTGAGCAGGTTGCTGACCGTCGAGCGGCTCAGGCGGAGCCGTTCGGCCAGCTCACCGGGACCGGAGACGGTGCCCCGGGGCAGGGCCCGCACGATCTCGATCTGCGCGTCCGGGATCTCCGGCAGGTGCTCGGCGGCCCGGGCGGCGGCGAGCAGCGTGCGGCGCAGCGGTGAGATCACCGACGCCAGTCGCGCGGCGTCCAGCTCGGTCGCTTCCGAGCCGGTCACGGCAGGACGCCCGAGAAGACCGTCGGCGTCAGGGAGGCCCGTTCGTTGAGGTCGGCGGGCAGGAAGCCGGCCGCCTTCTTGTACCCGGTGGCGATCTCGGTGAGCTCCTCCGGCGGAATGATGTCGTGGATGTGGTCGAACCCGTCCGGCGCGCGCTCGCGGGCGAGCACCATCACCTGTTCCGGGCCCTGCCGCCGGTTGCTCAACACGAGCGCTGTGGTCGCCGGACGCCGATCCGCCTCGTAGGCGCCGAGCGCCTGCCCGACCGTCGGCGCGGTGGCGAGGTGGAAGGCGAGGGTACGCGCGTCCAGGATCGCCTGCGACGCCCCGTTGGAGCCGTTCGGATACATCGGGTGCGCCGCGTCGCCGAGCAGCGTGGTGTTCCCGTGGGTCCACGTGTCGATCGGGTCGCGGTCCACCATGGGGTATTCGAGGATCTCGTCGGCGGCGGCCAGCAGTTCCGGCACGTCGAGCCACGGGAAACGCCAGCCCGCGAAGAGCGCGACGACCGGCGCGGGGTCGACCGCCCGGTTCCAGTCCGCGTTCGGCCCGGCGAAACCGGGCCCGCGCCGCTCCGCGACGACATTGATCAGGCCGGCGCCGATCGGGTACGCGACGAACTTCTGCTCCGCGTCCCCTGCCATGATCATGGTTCGCCCGTCCAGGAATCCGGGCGCCCGAGCGGTGCCCCGCCACAGTGTCAGCCCGTTCCAGATCGGCGGCCCCTCGCCGGGCTGATGGTGCCGGCGCAGCTCGGAGTGGATGCCGTCCGCTCCGACGATCAGGTCGCCCGCGACGCTCGCCTCCCCCGCTGCGGTCTCGAAGCGGGCGACGCCGTCCCGGACGCCGACGAGCCGGTGCCCGGTGCGCACCGCGTCGGCCCCCAGCCGTTCCCGCACGGCGGTGAGCAGTTCCATCTGGAACCGGCCGCGGTGCACGGAAAGCTGCGGCCAGCGATATCTGGCGTCCAGCCCGCGGGGTTCGCTCCAGATCTGCTGACCGTGCCGGTTGTAGTACGCCAATGTGCCGGGGGCGGCGCCGAGCCTTTCCACGCGTTCACCGAGACCCAATTCGGTCAGCTCTCGGACGGCGTGCGGAAGCAGATTGATCCCGACGCCGAGTGGGCGCAGCGCGGCGGCGCGCTCGTAGACGGCGATGTCCCGGAAGCCGGCCCGATGCAGGCTGAGCGCGGTGGTGAGGCCACCGATACCAGCGCCCACGATCACGATCGCCAAGTCGTCGCTCCCTCCGCCGCCGCACCACCAACCACACAGTTTGGTCACAAAATCGTCACGCGTCAAGACGTATTTACATCGAGGCCGACCACTCGTCCCGCATTGCGATTCGCCTTATCGGAATTCTTGACAATCAATCATCTCTGCATGACGCTGATCGACGCGGTCGGATGGTTCACCTCTCCTCGCCGGCCCTCACTCCTCCGGATGCACCAGCGCTTCGCACGGAAGGGCTCGTCCATGAAGAAGGTCACCGCCCTCGCTGTTCTCGCCGGCCTCACGATCGCCCTGACCGGCTGTACGGACTCCGACGCCACCGATCCGTCCCCCGGGGCGAGCGGCGACCTGCGGAAGGTCCGCGTGGCGGCGCTGCCGATCAGCGAGACCGCCGCGCTGTGGGGTGGCATCAAGGCGGGCATCTTCCGGGAGCAGGGGCTCGACGTGGAGGTGGTGCCCGCACAGGGCGGCGCACAGGCCATCCCGGCGCTGATCAACGGCGACATCGACTTCGCCATCGGTCAGCCGTTCGGCCCGTTCCGTGCCGACCTGCAGAACCTCGGTGTGGTGATCATCGGGAACTACGCGTCGTCCTATGCCGACGGTGACGACATCAACGCCGTGGTCGCGTCGGCGAAGTCCGGCATCACCCGGCCGGCCCAGCTCGCGGGGCGCAAGGTGTCGGTCAACAGCCTGGGCGCGGCCGGCGACGTCACGATCATGGCGGCGGTCGAGAAGGACGGCGGCGATCCCGCCAAGGTGAAGTTCGTCGAGGTGGCCTTCCCGGACGCGCCGGCCCAGCTCGCGGCCGGCAACATCGACGCCGCCTGGGTGACCGAGCCGTTCATCACCCAGATGCGCAAGCGCGGTGACGTTCTCGTTGTCGCCCCGTACCAGGCCACCGTGCCCGGGCTCACCACCCTGACGACGATCACGTCGAGCAAGCTGAGGGACTCCGACGCCGAGCTGGTCGCGGACTTCTCGGCGGCGATGAAGAAGACGCTCACCTGGGCCAAGGATCCGGCGAACGAGAAGGACCTCCGACAGGCCATCAAGGACAACCTCGAGCTTCCGGAGCCGGTGGCGGACTCGGTACGGCTCCCGGCGTTCGGGTGGGAGCTCGACCGGGCCGGCCTGGAGCAACTGGCGACGCTGGCCCAGAAGTACCGCGTCCTCGACCGGCGACCCGACTTCGACCGCCTCATCCAGCAGCAGTAGCCGGCCGATGCGCAAGATCCTGCTGGGCGCCGCCGGTCTGCTGGGGTTCCTCGTCGTCTGGCAACTGATCCCGACACTGGGGCTGGCCGACCCCCACGACCTGCCGTACGCGACGGACGTGTTCGGGTGGCTGTTCCAGGAGGTCCGCGACCTGGCGTTCTGGCGGCGGCTCCGGCTCACCATGACGTCCTGGGCGATCGGCCTGACACTGGCGACGCTCGCGGCCCTCGCGCTGGGGACCGTGGTCGGGATGGTGCCGTTCCTGCGTCGCGCGACGCACACGACAGTCGAGTTCCTGCGGCCGGTGCCGTCGGTCGCGCTGATCCCCCTCGCCGTGCTGATGTTCGGCCTGCAGATGCGCGCCGCGCTCGTCATCATCGTCTACGCGGCGTTCTGGCAGGTGTTCGTGCAGGTGATCTACGGCGTCGCCGACGTCGACACCGTCGCCCGGGACACCGCGCGGAGCTTCGGCCTCACCCGCGCCGAGCGGCTGCGCTACCTCGTCCTTCCGACCGCCCTGCCGTACCTGATGACCGGGCTGCGCCTCGGCGCGGCCGTCGCACTCATCCTGGCCGTCACCGCGGAGATGGTGATCGGCAACCCGGGCATCGGGCGCATGATCGAGCTGTCCCGCTCCTCCGGGGACGCCGTCGGCCTGTACGGCCTCGTCGTGGTCACCGGGGTCCTCGGCCTGCTGGTGAACGTCGTGTTCCGCTTCGTCGAACGCCGCTCGCTGGCCTGGCACCAGTCGGTGCTCGCCGACGAGGCGGCCCGGTGACCGCCCTCGGCGCGGGCCGGGCCCGTCCCCGCGACCTGGGCGTCCGGGTCGCCGAGAACGTGCTGTTCGCGGTCGGGCTTCCCGTCCTGGCCGTGGGGCTCTGGGCCGTCTGGTCCACCCGGTCGACGAACCGTTTCCTCGTCGGCCCCCGCGCCCTCCTCGACGCGTTCCGGCAGACCTGGATCGGCCCGGCGTTCGTCGACGACGTCCTGCCGAGCCTGTACCGGCTCCTGATCGGCCTGTTCGCGTCGGTCCTCCTCGGCGTCGCCGCCGGCGTCGTCATCGGCCGGCTCCGCCCGTTACGCGAGATCCTCGAACCACTGCTGGAGTTCTTCCGCGCGATTCCGCCACCGGTGCTGATTCCGGTCGCCATGCTGCTGCTCGGCATCACCGACACCATGAAGGTCGTCGTCATCGTGTCCGGCGCGATCTGGCCGATCCTGCTGAACACTATCGAGGGCGTCCGGGCGACCGACAGCGTGATGATGGAGACCGCGCACTCGTTCCGGATCTCCCGGTGGGACCGGCTGTGGCTGCTGATCCTCCCGGCGGCGAGTCCGCGCATCATGACCGGCGTACGGCAGGCGCTCTCGGTGGCCCTGATCCTCATGGTCATCTCGGAGATGTTCGCGTCGTCCGCCGGTCTCGGCTACCGGATCGCCTACTTCCAGCGGAACTACCTCATCGCCGAGATGTGGAGCGGCATCCTGCTGCTCGGCCTCATCGGCGTCTTCCTCGCCGTGGCCTTCGGTGTCGTCGAACGCCGCGTCCTGCGCTGGTACCACGGAATGAAGGAGGTCAACCGTGGCTGACGGGAGCCCCCTGCTGAGGGTCGAGCACCTGCGGAAGGTGTACGCGTCCGGCCGGGGCGAGGTCGAGGCGATCGGGGATCTCAGCTTCACGATGGATCCCGGCGAACTGCTCTGCATCGTCGGACCCTCGGGCTGCGGGAAGACCACGCTCCTGAAATGCCTGGCCGGGCTGCTCCGGCCCACCAGCGGCCTCGTCGAGATGGAGGGATCGCCGGTGACGGGCCCGAGCCCGGCGATGGCGGTGGTCTTCCAGGAGTACGGCCGCAGCCTGTATCCGTGGCTGACGGTCCGGGGCAACGTGGAGCTGCCGCTTCGCCACAAGAAGCTGTCCCGCGCCGAACGTGCCCGGGCGGTCGCCGACGCCCTCGACGCGGTCGGCCTGCCGCAGTCGGCGCGCAGCCATCCGTGGCAGCTCTCCGGCGGGATGCAGCAGCGGGTGGCGATCGCCCGCGCCATCGCGTACCAGCCGGACGTGCTGATCATGGACGAGCCGTTCGCCGCCGTGGACGCGCAGACCCGCGCGGACCTGGAGGACCTCGTCCGCGAACTGCACCTGACCCGTGGCATCTCCACCGTGTTCGTGACGCACGACATCGACGAGTCGGTGTATCTGGGCCAGCGCGTGCTCGTCCTGTCGAACGCACCGACCCGGGTGCAGGAGGACCTCGTGATCGACCTCCCGCGGGAGCGCGATCAGCTCACCACCCGGGCTCTGCCCCGGTTCACCGAACTGCGGACCCGCGTCTACGAGCAGATCCAGCGGGCCAAGCGCGGGCCGATCGCGGCGCCGCGGCCGGCGCCGTGACTGTGCCTCGCCGGTCCCGGCACAGGGTCACGTAGCCCACGCGTACGGGCGCGGGCCGGTGGTCCCGTCCTCGCGGGTCCATCGGCCATGCCCGCATCGATCGCCGCAGATCTATGTTCGGGGTGACGGACCGATGGAGGGCGGAAGCATGATCGGCACCCTGGTGGAGAACGGCCTCACGGCGCTGGCCCGCTACGACTCCTACGGCCAGGAACAGATCGACGAGATCGTGAAAAGGCGTCGGTGGCCGCGCTCGGCCGGCACGCCGAACTCGCGATGCTGGCGGTCGAGGAGACCGGCCGAGGCGTGTTCGAGGACAAGGCGGTGAAGAACATCTTCGCCTGCGAGCACGTCACCAACCACATGGCCGACATCCGTACCGTCGGCGTGATCGCGCAGGACGACATCACGGGCATCACCCAGATCGCCGAGCCGGTGGGCGTGGTGGCCGCGGTGACGCCCGTGACGAACCCGACCTCGACCACCATCTTCAAGGCGCTGCTGGCCCTCAAGACCCGCAACCCGGTGATTTTCGCCTTCCACCCGGCGGCGCAGCGCTGCAGCGCGGAGGCGGCCCGCACGGTCCGCGACGCCGCCGTCGCCGCCGGAGCGCCGGAGCACTGCATCCAGTGGATCGACGAGCCGTCGGTGGCCGCGACGAACGAGCTGATGCGGCATCCCGCGGTCTCGGTGGTCCTGGCGACCGGTGGCAACGCGATGGTGCGGGCCGCCTACTCCACCGGCAAACCGGCGCTCGGTGTCGGCGCCGGCAACGTCCCCGCGTACATCGAGGCGTCGGCCGACGTGGCCCGCGCCGTCAATGACGTGGTGCTGTCCAAGGCGTTCGACAACGGCATGATCTGCGCCTCCGAGCAGGCGGTCGTCATCGACGACGCGATCCGGCCGGCGGCCCTCGCCGAGTTCCGGCTACTGCACGCCCACATCGCGACGCCGGAGGAGAAGTCGCTGCTGGAGAAGCTGCTCTTCGGCTCCGGGAAGCTCAACCCGGACGTGGTCGGGCAGCCGGTGACGTGGATCGCCGAGCACGCCGGCTTCCCGGTCGCCCCGGACACCTCGATCATCCTGGTCCCGGTCGACCGGGTCGGCCCGACCGAGCCGCTGACCCGGGAGAAGCTCTGCCCGGTGCTCGCCCTGCTGCCCGCCACCGGTCACGACCAGGCCTTCGGGTACGCCGAGCAGATGGTCGAGTTCGACGGTCTGGGTCACAGCGCCGTCATCCACACGCGGGACGCCGACCTGGCCGAGGCGTACGGCCGCCGGGTCAAGGCCGTCCGGATCATCTGGAACGCACCGGCCTCCCAGGGCGGCATCGGCGACATGTACAACGCCTTCCTGCCGTCGCTGACGCTGGGCTGCGGAAGCTACGGCCACAACTCGGTGTCGCACAACGTCACTGCGGTCGACCTCATCAACATCAAGCGGGTGGCCCGGCGGACGAACAACCTGCAGTGGTTCAAGGTTCCGCCGAAGATCTACTTCGAGCCGAACGCGATCCGCTACCTCGCCGACATGCCCGACGTGCACCGGGTCACCGTGGTGACCGACCACACCATGACCAGACTGGGGTACGTGGACCGCGTGCTGTCCGTGCTGCACCGCCGCCGCGAGCAGGTGGCCCTGCAGATCATCGACGACGTCGAGCCGGAGCCCAGCGTGCGCACGGTCGACCGGGGCGCCGAGTCGATGCGCTCGTTCCGCCCGGACACCATCATCGCGCTCGGCGGGGGTTCGGCGATGGACGCCGCCAAGGTGATGTGGCTGTGCTACGAGCACCCCGAGGTGGTCTTCGCCGATCTGCGGGAGAAGTTCTTCGACATCCGCAAACGCGCCTTCAAGTTCCCCACCCTCGGCGCGCTGGCCCAGCTCGTCTGCATCCCGACCACCTCCGGCACCGGAGCCGAGGTCACCCCGTTCGCGGTCATCACCGACACCGCGTCCGGTAAGAAGTACCCGCTCGCCGACTACGCCCTCACGCCGAGCGTGGCGATCGTCGACCCGGTCCTGGCCGCCGACCTGCCGGCGGTGGTCACCGCGGACAGCGGCTTCGACGCGCTCACCCACGCGATCGAGTCGTACGTGTCCGTCTACGCCAACGACTTCACCGACGGCCTGGCTCTGCACGCCGTCCGGCTCATCTTCGGCAACCTCGCCCGGGCCGTCCACCAGGGCGCCGCGGACCCGGTGGCCCGCGAGAAGATGCACAACGCCGGGACGATTGCCGGCATGGCGTTCGGCAGCGCCTTCCTCGGCATCGTGCACGCCATGTCGCACACCCTGGGTGCCACCTTCCACGTCGCACACGGGCGCACCAACGCGATCCTGCTCCCGCACGTCATCAGGTACAACGGCACCGTGCCGGGCAAGCTCACGGGCTGGCCCAGGTACGAGACCTACCGGGCGCCGCAACGCTTCGCCGACATCGCCCGTACCCTCGGGCTCCCCGCCGCGACCGACGCCGAAGCGGTGGAAGCCCTGGCCACGGCGATCGAGCGCCTGCGCGACGAGGTCGGCATCGAGCCGTCGTTCGCGGCAGTCGGCGTGGACGAGCGGGCCTTCCTTGCCGCGCTGCCGCAACAGGCGCTGAACGCGTACGAGGACCAGTGCGCCCCGGCCAACCCCCGGATGCCGATGCTCGGCGACATGCAGGAGCTGATGCGCGCCGCGTACCACGGACCGGCGACCGCCGGCTGACGCGGCGGTGACCGCCGCTTCGTCCAGGAGGGAGAGGTCATGAACGGAACAGTGCTCCGACGGCCCAGGCGGTGGCTCACCTGGGGAGCCACGGCGGCCGAGGTGGACGCGACGCTGCCCGGTGACGAGTTCCTCGCCGATCCGGACATCGTCTCCACCCGCGCGGTCACCGTCGACGCGCCACCCGAGGCGGTCTGGCCCTGGCTCGTGCAGATGGGCAGCGGTCGCGGTGGCGCCTACACATACGACTGGATCGAGAACCTGTTCGGGCTCGACATGCACAGCGCCGACCGGATCCTGCCGCAGTTCCAGCAGCTCGCCGGCGGCGACGAACTACCGCTCGGCAGGAACGGGCCGGCCATGCGGGTCGAGATCCTCGACCCCCGCCGGACGCTGGTGTTCCGGTCCGCCGACGGCGCCTGGGTGTGGGGCTTCCACCTGCGACGGTACGGCGCGGGCACCCGGCTGATCAGCCGCAACCGGATCTCCCTGGCCGAGCGTCCGGGGCCGGGCCGGGCCGCGTATCGAATGGTGATGGAACCGGGCAGTCTGGTCATGGAGCGCCGGATGCTGCTGGGTATCAAGCAGCGCGCGGAACGAACGTCATGAATGTGCCCGGCAGTGCGCGGCGGTCGCCGGCGAGGGCCGAAGGTCCCGCGGCTTCCGGCCTGCGGCCCCCCGCGGCCGGGCGCCGCCGGGCCTAGGCTGGGTCCGGACAAGACGAGATCAGTGGAAGGAAGCACGGTGACCGCGGTCGAATCCGAACTCCGTACGCTCGCCGAACTCGACGACACCGAACTCGCCCGTCTGGACGCGTGGTGGCGGGCGAACAACTACCTGACCATCGGTCAGATCTACCTGCAGGGCAACCCGCTGCTGCGCGAGCCCTTGTCGGCTGAACACATCAAGCCGCGCCTGCTCGGCCACTGGGGAACGAGCCCCGGCCTGTCGCTGATCTACGCGCACGTCTCCCGGCTGATCCGGCACACCGGCCAGCAGGCGATCTACCTGGCCGGTCCGGGTCACGGCGGGCCGGCGCTGGTGGCCGCCGGCTACCTGGAGGGCACCTACAGCGAGATCTACCCGGACGTCAGCCAGGACGAGGCCGGGATGCTGCGCCTTTTCCGGCAGTTCTCCAGCCCTGGCGGTATCCCCTCGCACGTGTCGGTGACCACCCCGGGTTCCATTCACGAGGGCGGTGAGCTGGGCTACGTCCTGGTCCACGCGTTCGGCGCGGTCATGGACAACCCGGACCTGCTGGCCATCGCGGTGGTGGGCGACGGCGAGGCCGAGACCGGGCCCCTGGAAGGCTCCTGGAAGGGCGTGTCCTTCCTCAACCCAAAGCGCGACGGCGCGGTCCTGCCGATCCTGCACCTCAACGACGCCAAGATCTCCGGTCCCACCGTGCTGGGGCGCAAGGACCCCGAGGAGGTACGCCACCTGCTGCGGGGCCACGGTTACGACGTCATCGAGGTCGAGGGCTCCGACCTGCCCGGCATGCACCACCGCTTCGCCGCCGCCCTGGCCACCGCCTGGACGAGGATCCGCGACATCCAGACCGCCGCCCGTGACGGCTCCTGGGACGGTACGCGTCCGACCTGGCCGCTGATCGTCCTGCGGTCGCCTAAGGGCTGGACCGGGCCGGACGCCGTCGACGGGGTCACCGTCACCGGGACGTGGCGCTCCCACCAGGTGCCGCTGTCCGGCGTCAAGGACAATCCGGAGCACCTCGCGCTGCTGGAGCGCTGGCTCAGGTCGTACCGTCCAGAGGAGCTGTTCGACTCCACCGGCGCGCCCGTGGCACTGGTCCGGGACCAAGCCCCCGACGGCGACCTGCGGATGAGCGCCAGCCCGCACGCGAACGGCGGGGTGCTCACCCGGGACCTGGACCTGCCGGACTTCCGTTCCTACGCGATCGAGGTGCCCCAGCCGGCGCAGCAGCGGGCCGAGTCGACGCGCAAGCTGGGCGAGATGATGCGCGACATCTACGCCCGGAACGCCGACCGGTTCCGGTTGTTCTGTCCGGACGAGACGAACAGCAACCGCCTCGGCGGCGTCTTCGACGTCTCCGACCGCGCCTTCATGGAGCGGGTGACGCCGGACGACGTCGCGGTCAGCCGCGACGGCCGGGTCATGGAGGTACTCAGCGAGCACAACTGCCACGGTTGGCTGGAGGGCTACAACCTGACCGGCCGGCACGGCATGTTCGCCACCTACGAGGCGTTCGCCATGGTCAGCGCCTCGCAGACCGTGCAGCACGGCAAGTGGCTGCAGGAGGCCAAGCACCTGCCGTGGCGCGCGAAGGTGCCGAGCCTCAACGTGCTGCTGACCTCGACGGCGTGGCGCAACGACCACAACGGCTTCTCCCACCAGGGCCCGGGCCTGATCCAGGTGGTGCTCACCCAGCGCGGCGACGTCGCCCGGGTCTACCTGCCGCCGGACGCCAACACCCTGCTGTCGGTGGCCGACCACTGCTTCCGGTCACGGTCGTACATCAACCTGATCGTCATCGACAAGCAGCCGCAGTTGCAGTACCTCTCCATGGACGAGGCGATCGAACACTGCGCCCGCGGCGCGGGGATCTGGGAGTGGGCCGGCACCGACGACGGCACCAGCGACCCCGACATCGTCCTCGCCTGTGCCGGTGACGTCGTCACCATGGAGACGGTCGCGGCGGCGCAGATCCTGCGCGACCGGCTGCCCGGTCTGAAGGTGCGCGTCGTCAACGTGGTCAACCTGATGACCCTGGTCCGGCCAAAGGACCACCCGCACGGCATGAGCGAGACCCTGTTCACCGAGCTGTTCACCGACGACGTCGACGTGGTCTTCTCCTTCCACGGCTACCCCGGCGCGATCCACCAGCTCGTACACGGCCGCCCGGACGCGGACCGGTTCCGCGTGCGCGGCTTCATCGAGCAGGGCACGACCACCACCCCGTTCGACATGACGGTGCGCAACAAGGCGTCGCGGTACCACCTCGTGATGGACGCCATCAACAACGCCAAGCGTCTGCCACGCGGTGCGGCGGACCTCAAGGCGTGGTGCCGCAGTCAGCTCGACCGCCACGAGGCGTACGTGGTGGAGCACCTGGAGGACATGCCCGAGGTCCGCGACTGGGCCCTCGGCGACTGGGCCGCACGCGGCTGAGTCCGATGCGGACGGTGGCGCCGACCGGCGCCACCGTCTCGTCCTTCGGACGAGTGGCCGCGGAGTGGCCGCACCGTCCGCGCAGGTCCGTCGTCAGAGGACGCGCGTACGGCGTGCCCCGGACGCAAGGCCCGCGATCGGGCCCACGGCGCCGTCCCGGTCCGGCTGCCGGAGCTCGCCCGTGAGGTCGACGTCCATGACGGCGGGGCTGCCGTCCGCCTCCTCGAAATCCGCGTCGGCGCACCGGACCCGCTCCAGGTCCCGGCCGGTGACCACACCGACACGTGCCTGGTCGAACGCCTCGGGAAGGTCGGTGACGAGCCAGACCGCGTCGCCCTCGACGACGACCGTCGCCGTCGCGGCGCCCAGCACCCGGGGCTCCCGCTCACCCTCGAACGGCCGGGCGCTTGCGGCGTAGGCGTTCGCGCGGGCGTACACCGGTTGTCGCACGTCGAGGTACTTCTGCTGGTCGCTGGGCGGCTGGTCGGCGAGGCGGGCCAGGTACTCCTCGAACGACGCGGGATGGCCGTCGTATCCGGCGGTGCCGGCCAGCGCCGGCCCCTCGCCCTCCGCGCCCGCTCCGTAGGCCCTGCCCGGGTCGCCGCCCACGAAGAGGTTCCCCACGTACCTGTCGTCGCCGCCGTAGATCACCGCGTACCCGGCGACCTGGGTGCTGTGCGGCCGGTGGTACGGCGTGGCGCGGTCCAGCACCGGCTCCAGCCGCACGGTGCCGCAGATCAGGTTGCAGACGAAGGCACCCCCCTGGCTGAACAGCTCCAGCGCGGCGGGCGAGCCGAAGATGTTGTGCTCGACCAGGTAGGGGCCGTGGCTGACCTCGACGAAGAGGTCCCGGCAGTTGTCGTGGTAGACGTTGCGGGAGAGCCGGGTGCCCTGGGCCTGCCAGTCCAGCCAGGTGCCGAGCGAGCAGTCGTGGATCCGGTTGTGCCTGATCACCACGTCGATGGCGGCGTGCAGCTTGATGCCGGCGATCTCGTACCCGTAGAACTCGCGCTTCACGCCGATGCGGTGGATGTGGTTGTCCTCGATCGTGGAGAACGCGCATCCGAGGTGCCCGACTATCGCGTTCTGGCCGCAGTCGTAGATCGTGTTGCGGCGGATCACGTGGGAGCCGACGTGCTCCCGGTCCCACCCGATCCGGCGGGCCGCGAAGACCGACTCCAACTGGTACTGGTAGCCCGGCTTGTCGCCGCGGAGAGCCGAGTGGTTCTGCCCGGTCGACCCCTCCTTCCCGATCGAGATCGCCGAGCACTTGGCGTCATGGATCACGTTGTCCTCGATCACCCACCCCTTCGCCCAGTTCGGCCCGATCAGGCCCGGCTGGTCGGCGGTCGGCGGCGCCCACGGGCTGGCCGCGTGCGCCAGCTCGAAGCCGCGGACGGTGATGTAGTCCAGGTGCGGCTGTTCCGGGTAGAAGACGCTGCGGCGTACGTTGATCTCCACCAGCTCCGTGTTCGGGTCGGCGCCCTGGAAGTTGGCCCAGATCGTCGTCCGCTCACCGACCTCGGCGTACCAGACGAGCCGGGTCTGGTCGGGGTCGCCGACCGGACGGGTCAGCCTGGTCCAGTCGTCGACGAGCTCGGTGCGCCGGGGCGGGTCGTCGACCTCCGCCCGGCTCGCCACCTCGAAGAAGCTCAGGCCGTTCAGATAGACGTCGCCGAGGTGCCTGCGTGGCGCGCCCTCGCGGTACACGATCCAGTCGCCGGCCACCTCCTGCGCGAACGGGTTGAACGAGCCGAACAGCGAGTTGTCGACGACCGCCCGCCATACCGTCCCGCCGAGCGGCTCCCAGCCCGTGACGCGTTCCGATCCCTTGATCACCACGTGCTCGCCGGGCGCCGGCTCGTAGGTGATGCGGCGGGAGTCGCTGAGACCGCCGTAGCGCGGCTTCACCCATTCGCGGTACTCCCCCGCGTGCACCACCACCGTGTCACCGGGCTGCGCGACGCCGGCCGCCCGGTTGATCGTCCGGAGGGGCCGCTCGGCACACCCGTCGGCGCGATCCGAACCGCTGGTCGCCACATGGAATACGGATGCCATCCGGGGAGCCTTCCTTGTCGGTTGATTGAGATACCTTCGGCGCAGCGGCCGGCGCGTCCGCGCCCGATCATGTCCACACCGGCAGGTCGATCGCGGACGGGTGGGCGCCGTCGTGGGAAATCTCCTGCTGCGCCCGTACCGTGGTGGTCGCCGTGGCGGCGGGCTCGCCGGTGCCGGGATTGCGCGCGTAGCGCGGATGCGCACCGGAGCTGACCTGCACAGCGATGCGGTGGCGGGCGGCGAAGCGGTGGAACGCCGGCCACAGCGGCACGTCCAGCTCGACGTAACCGTCGCCGTCGGGCCGCGGGTCGGTCGCCGCGGTGCCGACGCCGCCGATGCGGCGGATGCCGTCGCACACGGTCATCGAGCGGCCGTCGGGGTGCACGTCGCAGATCCGGATGAACACGTCCGCGCTGGCTGCCGTCGAGCGGAACCGGACCCGGGCGACCGGCTCCCCGGCGAGGACGACGGCGTGGTCCAGCGGCGGACTGCGGAAGACGACCACGTCCGTACGGCGTTCGTGGCCGCTGTTGTCGACCGGCCCGGGGGCCGGGCCCAGGCCGGGGCCACCGAGTGCGGGTGTGGGCCGGTCCGGGTCGTAGGTGTAGCGGGTGCTGCCCCCGCCGGGGGCGGCCGGGTCGAGCAGCCCGTCCGGATGCAGGTACCACCGCTGCGCGGCGGTACTCGGCGGCCACGCGGGCAGGTCGCGCCACTGCTCCGCGCCGGTGAGGAAGGCGCGCACGGGCGCCGGCCGGACCGAGGGCGCGCCGGCGAGGTGTTCCTTGAGGAACGCGACCGACTCGGCGAGGAACGGGCTCTGCTCGCTGCTGTGGCCCCACGGGCCGATGGTGAGCCGCGGCGGGCGACCGGCGGCGGCCAGCTGGGCGTAGTTGCGCAACTGCCAGGGCAGGAAGATGTCGTACCAGCCGGTGGACATGTACACGGGTGCGGTGACGTCGGGCACCGACGCGGTGTGCGACTGCCCGGTCCAGTAGTCGTCGGTGAGCCTCTCGTGGGCCAGCCAGTCCTGGTACCAGCTGATCGGGTGGCCCGCCACGGCCGTGTCACCGTGGGACAGGGGCAGGACGTCGAAGGCTTCGGCCAGCTTCCGGTCCGGCCGCCGCGCGAGCCGCGCCCGGACCAGGGCGCCGCGCAT
This sequence comes from Micromonospora tulbaghiae, assembly GCF_900091605.1. Taxonomy (GTDB): domain Bacteria; phylum Actinomycetota; class Actinomycetes; order Mycobacteriales; family Micromonosporaceae; genus Micromonospora; species Micromonospora tulbaghiae. Next base: position 179,940 of record NZ_FMCQ01000007.1, on the reverse strand, counting down.
GCCCCGCAGGGCCATCAGGCGCGACCAGCCCAGCGAGCCGCCCAGCGAGAAGGCGCCGTTGTTCCAGGTGACCGCGCCGAAGTCGGCCATCGTGACGTTCAGGCACAGGGCATCGGGGGCGTTCCCGGGGTCGTCCCGGCACATCCGTCCCGCCACGGCCCACTGGGTGTAGCCGAGGTAGCTCTCCCCGTACGTCGCGACGGTGCCGGTGAACCAGGGCTGGCGGCGTACCCACCGGTGGGTGGCCATGCCGTCGCGCTGCTCGTCGAGCTGCGGCCGGAAGTCGCCACCGGAGCCGCCCGTACCGCGGCAGCTCTGCACCAGCACCGTGAACCCCTCGCCGGCCAGCGCCGGCGCGTGCGTGAGTGAGCCGTGCCGGCCGTACGGCGAGCGGACGACGATCGTGGGCAACGGCGGTTCCACCACGCCGGCCGGCAGGTAGAGGTCGGCGACCAGCTCGACGCCGTCGTCCATCGGTACGCGCAGCCCGCGCCGCACGGTGAAGGCGTACGGAGGCTCCGTGGCCGCGTGGCGACGGGCGCGGCGGAGCCGCCCGGACAGTCGGCGGCGCAGGCTCCTCATCACCTCATCCTCGGTTCCGGCGGTGATCAGGCATACGACCGGCTTGCCCGACGCGGTTCGCGACATCGACACTCATGCCGTGCCTGTACGAGAAGGAGCGGAAATGGAACCGGAGCCCGCGTACGGCGAGTCCCTCAGCTACCGCAACCCGATCCTCCCGGGCTTCTGGCCCGATCCGAGCATCTGCCGCGCCGGTGACGACTACTACCTCGTGTGCTCGAGCTTCGAGTACTCCCCCGGTGTCCCGATCTTCCACAGTCGTGACCTGATCGGCTGGCGCCAGATCGGCAACGTGCTCGACCGCCCTGGTCAACTCCGGCTGCCCGCCGACACGCTTGCCTCGCGGGGCGTCTACGCGCCGACGATCCGCTACCACGACGACCGGTTCTGGGTCGTCACGACGAACGTCACGCTCGACCGGCACCTGATCGTCACGGCGACCGATCCCGCCGGCCCGTGGTCGGATCCGGTCTATCTGGACCTCCCCCACGTGGACCCGTCGCTGGCGTGGGACGACGACGGCAACTGCTGGATGACGGTGTCCGGGGTCGAGTCGTACCGGATCGACCCGCGTACGGGAGAGGTCTTCGAAGGGCCGGTGCCGATGTGGTCGGGAACGGGTGGCCAGTACCCCGAGGCGCCGCATCTGTACCGGGTCGGCGACTGGTGGTACCTGCTCGTCTCGGAGGGCGGCACCCACACCGGCCACGCGGTGAGCGTCGCCCGCGCGCGCTCGCCGCGTGGGCCGTTCCAGCCCGGGCCGGCAAATCCGATCCTGACGCATCGCGGCACCGACCGGCCGGTGCAGGCGACCGGACACGCCGACATGGTCGAGGCCACCGACGGCACCTGGTGGATGGTCCTGCTGGGCATCCGCCCCAGGGGGCAGTGGCCGCCGTACCACGTCCTGGGGCGGGAGACGTTCCTGGTGCCGGTGCGCTGGGTGGACGGGTGGCCGGTGGTCGATCCCGTCTCGTGCGGGTCCGGCTCGGCGGGGACGGGCCGGTGGGACGACCGGGACGACTTCGACGACGAGCGGCTGGGGGCACAGTGGATCTCTCCCCGTGACCGGCCCGCATCCGCCTGGTCGCTGACCGATCGGCCGGGCTGGCTGACCCTGCACGCGACCGGCGACAGCCTCGACCGCAGTGGCGCCACCGTCGTCGGCCGCCGCCAGCAGCACCACGACTGCCGGGTCAGCGCACGCGTCGATCCCGGCTCCGGCCGCGCCGGCCTGACGATCAGGATCGACGAGGCCCACCACTACGACCTGGAACTCGCGCGGGGGCAGGCTCGGGTCATCGGCCGGGTCGGGCCGTTCCGCCAGGTGTTCGGGGAGTGTCCCGTGCCGGCGGGGGCGGTGACAGTGGCACTGAGCACCCGGACAACCGACGTGCTGCCCCCGACCGTCACCTCGTCCGACGATCTCGCACAGGCGGGCCTCGTGGGCGTCACGGCTGCCGGCAGCGACACGATCCGGTTCGAGGTCGAGACCGGCGACGGCTGGTCGTCCCTGGCGGAGCTCGACGGACGCTACCTGTCCACCGAGGTCGCCTCCGGGTTCACCGGCCGGGTCATCGGCATGTACGTCACCGAGGGAACCGCCGCATTCGACTGGTTCGACTACCGGCCGGCCGGATGACAGACCGGCACGGGACCTCACCCCTTGAACGCGCCTTCCATGATTCCCTGCACCAGGCGGCGTCCGACGAAGACGAACAACACCAGCAGCGGAATGGTGGCCAGGAAGGAACCGGACATCGCCAGGCCCAGGTCGATGTCCCGGTTCTGCTGCAGCGCCTTGATGGCGATCTGGACGGTGTAGTTCTCCGGTGACTTCAGGACGATGAACGGCCACAGGAAGTCGTTCCACGCGTAGACGAACGTGAACAGCCCCAGCACGTACGCCGCCGGGCGGACCAGCGGGAAGGCTATCCGCCAGAAGATCTGCCAGGTGGTGGCGCCGTCCACCCGCGCGGCCTGCATCAGCTCGTCGTCGATGGTGCTGCCGATGTGCTGGCGCATCCAGAAGATGCCGAACGCGCTCACCAGCCCGGGAACGATCACCGCCTGAAGGGTGTCCACCCAGTCCAACTGGGAGATGATCAGGTACTGCGGTACCACTGCCAGCTGCGCCGGCACCGTCATGGTCAGCACGACGATGAGGAACAGCGTGTTGCGGCCCGGGAAGGACAGCTTGGCGAAGGCGAAGCCGGCCAACGCGCAGAGCACCGCCTGGCCCACGGCGATCGTGCCGGCGACGATCAGGCTGTTGAGCAGGGACTGCACGAACGGCACGATGGTGAAGACCAGCTCCGCCAGGTGCAGGAAGTTGCCACCGGGTGTGAGGGTCGGGGGAAGGGTCGTCGCGGTGGCGGAGTCCGTCGTCGCCACCACGAACATCCAGTAGAGCGGGAAGACGCTGGCGAGCGCCATCAGGGTGAGCAGGGCGTACACCGGGATCGGGACGCGGTTGGCCTGGCGCCGCCGGGCCCGCCTGGGCGCGGCGGTCGGGGGTACGGGCTTCATGGGCGCTCCGAACGGATGCGGGTGGCCAGCAGATAGTTGAGTCCGGAGAAGGCCACCACGATGACGAAGAGCGCGACGCCGACCGCCGCCCCGTAGCCGAAGTGGAACTGCCCGAAGGACTGCTCGTAGAGGTAGAGGGTGACGGTCTGGCACTGCCGTGCCGCCCCGCACGTGAGTCCGCCCACCGGGTTGACCAGCAGCGGCTCGGTGAAGACCTGCAGCCCGCCGATGGTCGACGTCACGACGGTGAACGCGATGATCGGCCGCAACGAGGGGATGCTGATGTGCAGGAACTGTTTCCAGCCGTTCGCGCCGTCGGCGGCGGCGGCCTCGTACAGTTCCCGGGGCACCGCCTGCAGCGCGGCGAGGTACAGCAGTGTGTTGTATCCGGTCCAGCGCCAGGCGATCATCGTGGCGATCATGATGTGGCTGCCCCACAGCGACGCCGTGAAGTCGATGTGCTCGAAGCCGAGCAGCCCGAGAAACCAGTTGATCATGCCGTAGTCACGGTCGAACATCTGGGCGAAGACGATGGTCGTGGCCGCCACCGAGGTGACGTAGGGAACGAGCACCGACATCCGGAACAACGCGGCCAGCCGCAGCCGCGCGTGGTTGAGCAGGTGCGCCAGGCCGAGCGCCAGGAGCAACTGCGGCACTGTCGAGAGCACCCAGATGCTGAACGTGTTCCGCAGCGCGCCCCAGAAGCGCGGGTCGTCCAGCAGCTCGGAGAAGTTGTCCAGCCCCACGAAACGGTGCTCGCCGATGGGATCCCAGTCGAACAGCGAGATGTAGAAGGTGAACAGCAGCGGAAAGAGGCCGAAGATCAGGAACAGCACGAAGAACGGCGAGATGTACGCGTACGGCGCCAGGAACTCCCGTACGCCCTGCTGGATCCGCCGGTTGCGAGCGGGCCTGCGGACGTCCGGTGGGACCGGGGCCGGGCCGAGCATGGTGGTCAAAGCGTCACCCTCCCGATGGGCGGCGGCCGGGCTCGTCCCGGCCGCCGCACTCAGCCCTCCGTCATTCGCGTACGGCGTTCTTGACGTTTGTCAGCGCGGTGTCCCAGGCGTTGGCCGGGTTGACCTTGCCCTGCTCGACGCTGGTGAGCGTGTTGAGGAACTCGGTGCCGATGGGGCCGTCCTGCGGACCGAAGTAGAAGGGCTTGATCCCCAGCACCGACTGGGTGTAGATCTTGCCGATCGGCGCGTTGCTGAAGAACGGGTCGGTCTTCCCCACCAGCTGCGGGTCCGTGTAGACCGACGGGGTGGTGGGCAGCGACCCCTGCATCAGGAAGTGGTCCAGCTGGCCCTTCGGCGACTGCATCTCGGAGATGTAGTTCCACGCCGCCTTCGCGTTCTTGGCGCGCTTGGGGATGGCGAGGAAGCTGCCACCCCAGTTCCCCGAGCCACCGGGAATGGTGGCGATGTCCCACTTGCCGTTCGTCTCGGGGGCGTTCGTCTTCATCTGGCTGAGCATCCAGGACGGTGAGCACACCACCGCGTAGTCGCCCTTCTTCATCGCCGCGGTCCAGCCGGACGAGAACGACCCCTGCTTGGCGGAGATGCCCGCGTCGAAAGCCTTCAGCGTCACGTCGAACGCCGCCTTGACCTGCTCGTTGTCGTAGTCGAGCTTGCGGTCGGCGCTGTAGTAGCGCTGGCTGCCCTGGTTCACCGCCTGGAAGAAGACGCTGGTCGGCGTGTTGTCCACGAACGGCTTCCCGGTCTTCTGGACGTACTGCTTACCGACGTTGATGAACTCGTCCCACGTCGGCCAGAGCTTGGCGACCTCGTCCCGGTCGGTGGGCAGGCCAGCCGCCTTGAACAGATCGGTACGGTAGGCCACCGCCAGACCGCCGACGTCGGTCGGCACACCGATGATCTTGCCGTCCTTGGTCGTCGACTGCGCCATCACCCAGTCGAGGTAGTTGCCCTTGATGTCGTTCGCGCCCAGTGTGGTGAGGTCGACGAAGTTGTCCGGGGACTGCATGAACTTCGGCAGGTCGTCGGCCTGGATCAACACCAGGTCGGGCACCTTGCCGCCGGCCAGCGCGGCGGTGAGCGCCTGCGCGGTCTCGGTCGTGCTGCCCACCTCGGTGAGCTTGACGCGCACATCGGGGTGCGCCTTGGTGTAGACGTCGACGTCGGCCTTCTGGTTGATGTTGGCGAACGACCAGAACTCGAAGGTCTTCGAGTCGGATTCGCCGTCTGATCCCCCACAACCGGCAAGGAGGAGCGCGGCGGCGGCGATGACTGCTGTGGCGGTGGTCCGGACGCGTTTCAACGGCCCTCCAGCGGTGTGATCGTGAGCAGCGGTGGCGGGGTGGCGGGTTCTCACCGGCGCGGGCGCGCAGGCAGAATCCGGCGAGTGGCCTCACCGACCGGTCAGTCGTTGTCCCGCCGACGGTGAGCTCGTCGCCTCCGAAACTTATCGAGATATTTACATGCCATGATTTTGTGCGCTGAGGCTACTAACTGCCCCGCCATCCGTCAATGACCTCGCTGCCAGCAGGAGCGCCGGACGGCAGGGTGGATTTCCGACCGGACGAGTGCCGAAAGTTTCGGAGCAGATGGCGTGACTCTGCCGGAAGGAGCCACCGGCTGCTCTCTCGTCCGCGCCCGGACAGCGGCCTGACTCCGGTCGCCGCGGCGCGTTTCGGGCTGACCTGCTCGGCGGCCGCGCCGTCCTGAGCGGCGCCCCGGCGGACACATCGATGCCTGTCAGCACTTTCGGTGGATCTTCTCGTAGGTGTCGGGGCCGACGTTCCCAGACGGGTGTGCCGTCGCGAGGGTTGTAAAAGCCTTCGATACAGGAGAAGACCTCCATCTCCAGTTCGCGACGGGATGGCCATGCCCGGGTGTGGACCAGTTCGGCCTTGAGGGTGGCGAAGCGGCATGAGAGCGTGCTCGGTCTTGAGTCGGGCTCCCCGCCGTCAGGTAACTCTGTCGCCGTGTCGTGCCGGCTCCGCCGACAATGCTCACCGTACGGCGATACGACGAGAGTCGAAGGATGTTGCTGGAGTGGGTCGACGGTTGGGCGGACACGAATGGCCGGTGATGGTCAGTACCGTCCACCTCGGCCGCCATCGGTACCGGGTCATGCGGCCGGCAAGGCCGCCGGGGTTCGCCGGTCTGTACGAGGGCCGTCTTGGAGCCCAGTTCTGCCTCGACAAGGAAACAGCGATGCTGTTCGCTCTGGCGTGGGGGCTGGCTGCCCGGTCGCCGCACACGATCATCTATCTTCCCCTACGTCGCGCGACACTTCCCCACCATCACAGTTGGGGGCGCCCGCTCGACCTGGTGTTGCTGCATCACCGCCTCGCGTTCCCGCCGTCGCGGTGGAAGCAGGTCCGTTCCCGGTTGGGGACCGGTCGGCCACACACCGTCGTCCTACCCGGTCAGGCGTGGCCGGCGCGGTCGATCGATGATCACCGGCGAGTCCGGCATCAAGAGTTCCGCGATCATCTGCGGTGGGACATCGCCGCCGACACGTTGGTGCTCACCGGCAGCCGCGAAGCGTTCGAGTTGGAAGCCGACCAGGTCCGCGCCTTGGCCGAGGAGTGCCCCGCCCATCGCGCTCGCGTCCCCGGCACGCACTGCTGCGCCGAGATCGGCATGGGCAGAACGCGCCGCCACCCCGACCGACGCCGGCCGTACGCCGAACTGCATGCCGAATACTCACGGTAATGCCGAGGTCCGGCAGCGGCAGGCCACGGCAAGGAACTCGCGGCAGATCCGTGCATCCGATCTTGACCCCTCAACGACTCGTGCTGCATTTCGCCGGTGCCGCCGGGACCATCTCGGCTTGCACCAGCGTCTCGTTGCCGCGGCAGCACATCACCGCGTAGGCCGCAGCGCCGTGAACGCCAACGGTAGCGGCCGAGAAAGGCGGAACTGCGGCTCGCAGAAACGCGTTGGTCGGCCGGCCGGCACGGCGCTGGAAGCGGGGGCAGGAGAGGCAGTCATACATTACCGTGCGTAACCAGCGGTGATGAACGCCAGCACGCCAGTCGTAGCGGCGGAAGCGGATGGCACCGCAACGAGCAAAGGCGCGCTGCCCTCAGCACGTCCTTGACCTCAACCAAGCTTCAGCTTGAACACTGGCCGGGACGCCGTCTCATGCAAGGGGTGCTACACATGCGCGCAATCCAGGTGGCCGTGTTCGGTGGCCCGGAGGTGCTGCGTCCCGCGGAACTGCCCGACCCGGTACCCGGACCCGGCCAGGTCGTCGTCGGTATGGCTGCGGTAGACGTCATTCTCCTCGACACCCTGCTGCGCAGCGGCTGGGGCCAGGACTTCTTCCCGCGGACGTTGCCGTACGTGCCGGGTGGCGGAGGAGCGGGCACGGTGGTGGAGACCGGCGAAGGGGTGAACCGGGCATGGATCGGCCGCCGTGTGGTCGTACGGACCAGCACCGGTTACGCCGAACGGATCGTCGCGGACGTCGAGGAGACCATGCCGGTGCCCGACGGACTGGCCATCGAGGTGGCGGCCGCGCTGGTGCACGACGGCGTGACCGCGCTCAGCCTGGACCGGCTGGGCAGGCCGGAGAAGGGAGAATGGGTGCTGGTCTCAGCGGCTGCCGGTGGAGCCGGCTCGCTGCTGGTGCAGTTGGCCGTCGATGCCGGCGCCCGGGTGGTCGCCGCCGCATCCAGCGACGTCAAACTGGCACTGGCCCGCGAGCTGGGCGCGGAGGCTGCCGTCGATTACACGCGGTCGGACTGGATCCGCCGGGTGCGGCAGGCGACCGGTGGCGGTGCGGCGTTGGTCTACGACGGGGCGGGTGGCCCGCTCGGCACGGCCGCCTTGGGCGCGGTGGCCGACGGCGGCCGGTTCGTCACCTACGGCACCGCCGACGGGTTCGCCGCACCGGACCCAGAGTCGGCCGCGCGCCGCGGTATACGGGTGCTCGCTCCGCTACTGGACGGTCCCCCGAACCAGGAAACCGTGCGCGAGCTGCTGGGCCGTGCACTGGAACGTGCTGCGGAGGGACGGCTACGGCCGGCGATCGGCGCCGCCTACCCGCTGGAGCAGGCCGCTGATGCCCACCGTGCACTTGCCGCCCGCACAACGGTGGGCAAGTCACTGTTGTTGGTCGGCGGCCGAACGGCCAGCTGACTTGTCGTCGTCGGCACCGGGCCGGGCACCGTCGCGGCGCCGACGCCGGCTCCCCGCTGCCGAACAGGCGTACGACGGTCAGCGCGACAGCATCCGGCGGACCCGGCCGCCCACCGCCTGCTTGACCTGCTCGCGCAGTGGCTGCGCGCGGTGTGCCTTGAGTTTCTGCTGCAGCGTCCGGTTCTCGTCGCGCAGCCACTGCATGCGCGCCAGCAGTTCGTCGGTGGTGTAGGCGGAGGCCGGCCGGACCGCCTCCGGGTAGGCGGTTTGGCGGACCTGCATGTCGAAGCGGGCGGCGCTGTCCCCGTCGGCGAACGAAAGGCCGAGGTCGTGCTTGGCGAGGAACGCGGTGATCCGCGCGAAACGCTCCTTGTGGCCCTCGTTCAGGGCCGTGTAGTCGGCCTCCTCGTAGAGTTGGGCGGCATCGACGTCGGCCGGTGCGTCGCGCATCAACCGGTGCGGGATGTCGAAGTAGCGGGCCAGTTCCAGGGTGCGCGAGTCGTGTGCGAGGAGATACCCGGGAGTGCCGGAGACCAGCGCCGTGATGGTGCCGTGGATCCGGGTGCCGAAGGCGAAGTCGAAGCCGGAGAGATACTCCATCCACGGCCACGGGTCCACGAACATCCGCACCTTGTCCTCGACGAAGAGCGGGTGTGAGGTGTGGATCGGCATGTCGTCGGTCTTGCCGCGCAAATTCGGTGCGTCGCCGTAGAGCAGGGTGCCGAGGGTGTACAGGCCCTGCGCCAGGTAGCGCAGGTTCGGGTAGCGCTCGTGGTGGTGGCGGACGATCGGGGCCAACGCGCGGACGTATGGCGAGATGACGAACGCGAGCCGATCCTCGGTGCCCAGGGTCGCCTTCGCCTTCTCGACCCGGAAGCTGTCGCCGTGCAGGAACATCGACGGGCAGCCGATCTGCTCGACGGCGGAGAAACCCAGCGTACGCAGGTAGGTCTCGCTGATCTCGCCGCGTACGCCGATGCTGTGCGATCGGTCCAGCACCGCCCGGCAGAACGCCTTCACCGGCTCGTCGATCGGGCGCAGGTACTCCAGGTCGCCGTCCACGTCGGTCTGCGCTCCGACCCCCAGCACCACCACCGGGATCTTGAGCCGCTCGATCAGCCGGGTCATCGACATCAGCCGGTTCGCGTAGTCGTGGCGAAAGGCGTTGGCCAGCGGGATCACAAAGACGTCGTACTTCTCGTTGATCTCGTCGGCATCGCGCGGGTCCGCCCGGAACCGCGACGGGGTGATCTCCGCCGCCGAGGTGGCCAGAAGCTTGTGCGCGGCGTGGCTGAAGACCAGGTTACCGCTGTTCTTGCCGATCCAGTCCCGTTCGTAGGTCTCCTCGGCGGTGACGACGTCGAACGGGCCCTTGCGGGCTCGCAGCAGGATCCGCTGGTGCATCCGGGGTGTCCACCCTTCGTCCCGGACGCCACGGCGCCCGGCGAGGCCGAAGCGGCGCGATCGGCCGAGCACGACCCCGTTCCGTGCAGGAGCCGAAATCCTACCGTCTCCACGCCGGTCCGGATCCCACTGACCGGCCGTCCCGTCGGCCCGAAGGTGGGCGGAGTACGCGGACCTGGCCGTGGTCGGGCAGCAGCACAGGAAGACTCGCAGTTCGGAATCGATATGGACCAGATAGTCAGATGACACCGTGCGTCACCAGCGGTAATGAACACCGGCCCGCCCGGAGCGGCAGATGAGAATCGGATACTCTGTGCCGGCAGGGCTGGCAGGCGATGCCCCTGACCGTGAGCGCAGCTTCCTCCGACACGTCACACGCTCGGGCTCGACCGGTCCGTGCACTGCTCGACTCGAGAGGCACGCCTATGTCCGGCACGACCGACCCCGTCACGTACCTCATCGTGGACGGGGAGAACATCGATGCCACTCTCGGCAACAGTGTTCTGGAACGCCGGCCGGCCCCTGCGGAGCGACCCCGGTGGGAGCGTCTGCGGGACTTCGCGCGGGACACGTGGCAGCAGCCGGTGAAGGCGCTGTTCTTCCTCAACGCCTCGGGCGGCGGTCTGCCGATGCCCTTCGTCCGGGCCCTCCTGAGCATGGAATACCGGCCTATTCCGCTCGCTGGATCATCGGATCAGAAGGTAGTGGACATCGGCATCCAGCGGACGTTGGAGGCCATCGCCCGGCGCCCGGGCAATGTGATGCTCGCCAGCCACGACGGCGACTTCCTGCCGCAGGTCGACGAGCTCCTACGAAGTGATCATCAGGTCGCGGTCGTCGGGTTCAAGGAGTTTCTCAACGCCGGCTTCGCCGATCTGCCGGGCCTGCATGTATTCGACATCGAGGAGGATGCGGGCTGCTTCACCAACGTCCTTCCTCGGGTTCGCATCATCGACCTCGAAAACTTCGACCCTGAGCGCTTCTTGTAAGCAGGGCAGCGTCCACGGACCGGCCGCGAGAGCTGTAGTCGTCGTACCGACCGCGTCAGCTGAAGTGACCACTATCGGCCGGACAGTCAACGCCGGTAACTGAATTCCGTTCAAGTGACGGTGCCGGTCGGCCACATTACGACTGCATTCTCTCACCTTCCCGGCACCACTAAACCAGCCTCGTAGGCGCACACGACGAGCTGGGCTCGATCACGGGCCGACAATTTGAGCAGCAGTCGGCTCACGTAGGTCTTCACCGTGTTGAGGCTGACGGTGAAGTGTTCGGCGATCTCCGCGTTCGACCGGCCGGCCGCAACCTGAACCAGCACTTCCCGTTCGCGCTCGGTCAGTTCGTCGAGCGCCCCCGGTGCGGTTGCCAAGGCGTGGCCGGACGTGCTTCGCACGAACTCCGCGACCAGTCGGGTGGTCAGCCGTGGGGTCAACAGCGCCTCACCACCGGCGATGACGCGGATGGCGCTGAGCAGGTCTTCCGGAGGGGTGTCCTTGAGTACGAAACCGCTTGCTCCGGCACGCAGCGCGGCGAAGACGTGCTCGTCCTCGCCGAAGGTCGTGACTATCAGCACACGGGCGTCGATGCTGTCGTCGTCGGCGATGTGCCGGGTGGCTTCGAGGCCGTCCATGACCGGCATGCGGATGTCCATGAGCAGGACGTCCGGGCGAAGTGCACGGCTCTGCCGGACCGCCGCGGCACCGTCGGATGCCTCGCCGACCACCGTGAGCCCCGGTGAGGTTTCCAAAAGCACCCGGAATCCGGCTCGTACCAGCGCCTCGTCGTCCACGACCAGGACACGGATCGGCTCGGTAGTGCCGTCAGCGCCGACCGCCGGTTCAGCCATGGCGCTTCCCCTCGCTGCGGTCAGCGTGTGCCGTCGTCCATCGAAGTGGGAACTGAACGCGCACTGCGTAACCACCGTCCGGACATGGGTCGGCCGTGACGGTGCCCTCGTACAACGCGACACGATCCCGCATTCCGGCCAGGCCGTGTCCGCTGCCCGGCCCGGCCCCGGACGGGCCGGCGACGGGGGCGGCGTTGAGCACCGAGATGCTGATTCCGTCCGGGCCGCTGGTGACGTCGACGGATGTTGTCACCCGGCCGGCGTGGCGGACCACATTCGTCAGCGCCTCCTGCACGACCCGGTAGGCCGACTCCTCGACCGGTGGTGGTGCGCCGGCCGTCTCGGACAGTGTGAGCGTGATCGGGTAGCCGTCATCGCGGAGATTGTCGACGAGCGACCGGATGTGTGCGAGTGTCGGTCGTTCGACGGCCGGGCCGGCCGTCAGCGCACCCGCCGTGCCCAACGGATCCCCCGAAGCGTCCCGCAACGAGTGCAACACCGCTCGTAACTCGTCCAAAGCGCTGCGGCTGGCCGTCTCAATCGCCGACAGCGCGGCCGGCGCCTCCTCCGGCCGCTGTTCGAGCACCACCCGTGCCACGCCCGATCGGACCGCGATCATGCTCAGCGTGTGCGACACGATGTCGTGGACGTCCGCCGACACCCGGACCCGTTCCTCGGCGCGGACCCGGCGCTCCGCCTCCCGGGCCCGCTCCGCCGTCTCCGCGCGCAGCCGACGCTCCGCCTGTCGACGGGTACCGAACGCGTACCCCACCAACCAGGCTGGAATGGCGAGAACCAGTTGGATCGCGTTCTGCCCGGTGGCCGGGTGCAACTGCATCGCGGTCAATTCCGCCATGGTGACCAGCCCGACCGCCGCCACGCTGGCCCGCAGCGACACCTCGCGCGGAAGCCGATCGGCCACGGTCAGCACCGCGATCCCCAAGGCTGGGCCCGCGTTGCTGTGGAACACCGTGAAGCCGACATCGGCCAGCGCTGCCACGGCGAGGACCAGCGACACCGTCACGAGTACCGGTACCGGGACGGCCCGGCGCGCCGCCAGCGGCACGGCCGCGGCGGCGCCGAGGACCAGGATCGCCGCCGTCGGCCCATGTCCGGAACCGCGGAGCAGGACCGGGAGAGTGAACAGTCCGAACGACCCGACGGCCAGAGCGATGTCCAGCAGATCGGGCCATGGCAGATCGCTCCGGCCCAGTCGCATGTGGATCACGTTAGCGAAACGTATCGACGAAGGCGTCATGCGCGAGAATGACGGTGCCGCCTCCGAGGGAGGCCCCGGATCATGCTGGAGAGCGACGCCCGGGCCGGTCGGTGTGGCGCACTGTTCCAGTCATGACAAACCACCGGCTGCAGCTGTCCCGTCCCGCCGTCGTCACCGCGACCGTTTCCGTGATAGCCGGACTGGCCAGCGGAGTCGCGAGGTACCTCCACCGATCCGACACGCTCGAACCACAGATCGCGGGCACTGAGGCGTGGCTGCCGCATCTCGGCGTCCTCGCGGTCGTGACCGTCTGGTTCGCGGTGGCATCCCGCCGTAGCCCGCTCGGCTGGAAAGTGATCTTCGTGCCGCTCGGACGTCCGATGGCAGCACGGATCGGAGCCACATTCCGGTCCGGGGCCGGCGTTCCGGCTTTGCTGCGCTGCCTGGCCGTCGCCTTCCTCGTACTGCTGGAGGTGTACATGGCGTGGCGCATCGGACTGCAGGTCTTCGCCGGGCTGGACCCTAACTTCCCCCGCAACGCCTGGGGCGGCCCGTCATACCTCGGCGCGATGTTCTGTCACTACCTCGACGGCGCCCTGCTGTACCCGATCTGCCACGTCCTGCTCCGGCGAGCCACTGTCCCCGCCGCCCGGGAAGAAGGCATCGCCGTGTGATCGGACAAGGTGAATCCGGGCCACCAACCGAATGCCGATTACTGAACCTTCTGCTCGCCCTGTAGCTCTATATTGGCCCCGTCCCGGGAGCCTGGTAGCCCTTGTGATGCCCGGCGAGGTGATTCTCGGCGGCATCCCTGAGGATCGGGGTTCGGGACGAACGCCAGACGTTTCAAGGTCTTGTCGTCTGTCAGCGTGGCCGGCTGGCCGGGCCGATGCCGGCCGGAGGGACCGGCCTGGTCTCCAGCAAGCCGGAAAGGCCGGCCCGACGTCTCGGCCATCACCGGGATGCGGCCCGCTTTACGTCCATCAGCTCAAGCACCTCGTCGCTGAGTCCGTGGATCGCGATGTCGTCACGCTGGCTCTCCCACCGTTCGCGGTCGAGCACCAGGTTGATCTGCTCCTGGCGGGCACCGTCGAAAGCCCGGATCGTGGTGCCGTTCGACTGATAGCCGAGCGACCACGAGACTCCCAGCGACGGCGCGTTGGTGGACCAGGCGGCGGACTCGGCGCGATCCGCTCCAAGCCCCGCGAACGCGAGGTGCAGGATGGCGCCCCGCATCTCCTTGCCATACCCACGCCGCTGGAACCGCCGCGCGATCCATGACCCCGTCGAGACGGTCTTGGTGGTGCCGAAGTCCTGCGCGCCGATCTCCTGCACCCCGACGCACGCGCCATCGACCTTCACAGCCATTACCAGGTTCCATCTGCTCGGCCGCCAGTCCGCCAGGGACGCCCAGTAGTACCGCAAGAACGACCACTCGGCCTGGGGAGACGGTCCCGACTCCCACCCCGCTACGGGCGAACGCGCCAGAAAGCGGTTCTGCGGATCGTAGATGCCGGCTGCCGCATGGATCGCCAGTTCGGCAAGCTCATCCTCACCCGGCACAGCCAGCTCAAGCACCGACGTCGTCACCCGCAGACGGCGCACGGGCCAGATCTCGGCCAATGTCATCCGAGCATCATGCCCTGTCCTGCCGTCTGCCATTGCCCGCAGATGTTGGGGGATCTCCTCGTCGGGCAGTGGTAGACCGTCCAGCCTTCCCGGACGGGGCGAAGGCCGATCGTCCGGTAGGGTGCTCCACCTTGTTCCCGTCCGGAAAGGCCGGTAGCCCTTGTGGTGCCCGACGAGGCGATTCACCCCGGCCGATCTCTGAGGGCCGGGGGTTCGGGACAGAGCCGCGGAGTCTTCATGGTTCTTGTCGTCCGTCAGTGTGGCCGGCCGGCCCGGCCGGCAGGTGCGACGCCTTGAGGAACGGATAGACAGGTGTGAGCGAGGAGGCCGCGTCGGCGGTCAACGGTGGGCCAGGTGGGCCCGGCCCGTCTCGCGCAGCCGCGCGTGCACGCCGTCGTACGCGGTCACCCCGCCCAGGTAGCGGCGGGCCACCCGAGCCAGCATCGTGTAGTTCGGGTCGCAGACGTTGCCCACCGGCGCTTCACCGGCCTGGCTGACCAGCTGGTACGCGTCGAGCTGGTCCAACCCCATCAGCTCGGCCGTCCAGGTGACCAGGTCGTGCTGGCTGATCCGGTACGCGTCCTCCAGCGGCCGGGCCGAGCCGGTGCTCATCAGCGCGTCGTCGGATTCCAGCCGCGGCCACGGCGTCGACACGCCCTTCACCAGGTCGAGAATCAGAGTGGTGTTCATCGCCGCCTCGACCCCGGTGCCGCACACCTCGCCGTGGCCCTGCCGGCAGTGACCGTCACCCACCGCGAACAGCGCACCCGGCACGTTCACCCCGAAGTACGCGGTCACGCCGGCCCGCAGCTCGGGCGAGTCCATGTTGCCGCCGTGGGCGTCCGGCACGATCGTCATCCGCGACTCGAACGCCGCCGGCGCCACCCCCATGGTCCCGTGCATCGGGTCCAACGGCAGCGCCACCGTGTAGTCGCCGCGCCGGGCCCGGTACGTCACGGTGCCGGCGGCGACGTCGACGTCGTACATCCAGACCAGCTCGTCGAGCGGCGGGTGCAGCATGGCCGTGGCGTGCGTCCCGGTCAACGCGCCGAAGTGCGGAAAGGTGCTGGAGACCGCCCAGTCCCGGGCCGGTTCGACGGCCACCACGTGCACCGCAAGCGTGTCCCCCGGTTCGGCGCCCTCGACGTGGATCGGCCCGGTCACCGGGTTGAGATAGGGGAACTCACACACCCGCGAGGGCAGGTCGTCGATGCCACGCACCCGGCCGCCGTAGCAGTCCTCGGTGTACAGCTGCACGACGGTGCCGGGCCGGACCCGCAGGACCGGCTCCCGGCCGCCGAAGGTGTACGACATCTCCGCCGGCTCGGGCCGGTAGGTGACGACCTCGGTCATGGCAACTCCTCGTCGCGGTCGGTGGTGGAAGCCGAGCACCTGTGCTGCTACCCGGGCGTTGATCACGACCTGCAGCCGGATGGCGAACCCGCACCATACCGATGACGCGCAGGCTTGCCCGACCGCAGCCGGGACGCGCAGACTTGGCGGATGCGCCCGGGGATGGCAGACGGCCGTCTACCAGCGGCTCCGCGTGCCGTGACGCACCCGGCTGTCTGGTCGGTGCCGGCGATGGCGCTGCTGGTGCTCGTGGCCATGCCGTTCAACGACGCGTTCTACGGTTTCTGGGTCAACTACGACGCGCAGGGTGACGCACAGCAGTACGAGCTGCTCCACACCACGCGCATCTTCCAGTACACCTCCGGCGTCCTCTGCGGACAAGTGTTGGCGCTGCTGGCCGGGGCCGCCCTTGCCAGCCGCAACACACAGGCGAGGGCGCTGGTCGTGGCGGTCCCGCTCGCGCTGCTCCTGGCCGGCGTGGCCGTCGCGGTCGCCTACCCGCTCGCCCGCGCACGCGAGGGCGTCTACTTCACGACCCCGGCACTCGATGACCCGATCCTGGTGCGGGTCCTCCTGTTCGAGCTGGCCGCCTTCCCGCTCTATGCCGCTGCCGGCGTCGGTCTCGGCGCGCTGCTTCTGGGGCACCTGCGGCGAGCCGCGACGCGCTGGCCGCTCGTGTTCCTGCTCCTGCTGGGCTGGTTCGCCGCCACCCTGGTCGGGCTGCTGCAGGACGACCGGTTCGCCGCGCCGTACGCGCTGTTGTGGGCCGTCCCACCGATCGCGGCCGGCACGGCGATCGCGCTGGCCGGACTGTCGACGGATGTCTGGGCCGTACCGCCCGTGCCGGTGGGTGACTGGGGGCGCGGCAGCAGCGCCGCCCTGCTGGTGAGCGCCGCCGCTTACGCCCTGGGGTTGAACCTGCTGGCCCGCTGGGCCGGTCGCCGGGTGCCCCGCCCGACGAAGGGGTGACCGTGGTCGCCCTCGGCGACGAGACCGGTGAGTGGGCGGCGCACCGGACCGGCGGCCATCAGTCAGGCACGTGAGCGATAGCGGGACGGCTCCCTCGTCACGTGAGGCCCGGTACCGGCAGCCAGACTGGACATAACCGGGCGGACGCTGGATCGCTGGTGCGGGGAGGTCAGACTCGCGAGCGAGGCGTGGATTGCTCGGCTCGAACCTTGCCCATGCGCCCCGCTCTGGTCGCAGCACCGTTCGAGTCAGGCCGGGCTGCGGAGAGCCCTGCTGATGTTGAGCGGGCTCACAAAGTGGCCGGCCAGGCCCCGAACGTGTGGACGCTAAGCCTGAGGGGTCCAAGTTTGATATGGCCAGGTGCCGGCGGCACGGGCCCGGTCCACCAGCTCGGGTGCCTGGGCGGTGACCTCGATGACGAGCTGTCCTGCATATCCGGCCATCGCTTCCGGGTACGTCCGTAAGGCAACCAGCAGCCGCCCGACTGCGCTGAGACGTTCGACGGCGATTCGCCAGTCCTGACGGTCGACGGCGAGGGCGGCGGTGAGCAGCAGTGTGTTCGCGTACTCCCAGGCTGCGCGCTGGTCCAGCACGGCCAGCTCATGACGGATGGCGTACGCATGTTCGGCCAAGGGCGCCGCGGTCGCCGTCTGCCGGCGTTCGAGCAGCGCGGCGGCGAGATTGTGCAGGGCCG
Organism: Micromonospora tulbaghiae; assembly: GCF_900091605.1. Taxonomy (GTDB): domain Bacteria; phylum Actinomycetota; class Actinomycetes; order Mycobacteriales; family Micromonosporaceae; genus Micromonospora; species Micromonospora tulbaghiae. The sequence goes on along the minus strand of NZ_FMCQ01000007.1, from coordinate 162,601 downwards.
TGCCGAGGATTCGACGCAGCCGTGGGTAGGCCGCGTCCGCGTCCGCGCAGCGGTCGATGACCTCGGACAGCAGCATGACCTGGTCTTCGTGACGTCCGGTGGCTTCCGCGACCACGGCGGCGTCGACCATGTGGGTGACCGCGTCGGCCAGCGCCTCCCGCTCGGTGGCGGTCCCGCGTAGCAGGCCCTCGTGCCGCCGGACGGCAACGACCACGGACAGCCAGGCAAGGTCCCAGGCGTCGTCGCAGTGGCCGATCCGGTGCCGGAGCATCGCCCGCTGGTAGAGGGCGGCGGACCAGAGGCGCCGGACGTCCCGCCGGGCCGGGTCCGACGTCGCCCCGTCGTACAGGCTCAACTCGTCGGCGAGCTCGGCGAGGACGCCGTCGGCCTCGATGATCTGGTCCGCGTCGGCCAGAGAGGTTCCTTCATCGAGCCGGGCGGCACAATCGGCGATCACCGACGGGTCAGCGGGCGGGCGGTTGCCGGGTGCGGGGCCGGTCACCCGCGACTCCGCCGCCAGCCGCGCCGCGAACCCGCCGGCGGTAACGCCGGATGGTGAGGGCTGGGCTAGCAGATCCAGGTAGGAGCGGCGTATCCGCCATGCGCCCGAGTCGGGCACCACCAGGTTTTCCGGCGCGGCTTGTTGCAGCTGCGCCAGCGACGCCTCGATCCGCTCTCGTCGCTTCCGCGCTCCGGAGCCCTGGAACATCTGTTCCAGCGAGTACTGTTCGGTCAGCGCCACCCGCATCAGGTCCGGCCGTCCCAGAGTGCTGGCTATCCGCGCGAAGATTCCAAGGGCGTCCGCCAGGTCGATCACGGCGGCCGCCTCGCCGGTGTCGCGGGCGAGCCCACGCTGGAGGTCGACCATCTCGGCGGCCAACGGTCCCAGGACGGAGGGGTCCGTCTCGAGTCGCAGGGTGACCAGCCCAGTCAGTGCCGCGGTCCGAGCGCGGCGGGCGTCGAGGCCGTCGGCGGGCCGGGGCGCGACCAACCGCCACACCCGTTCGACGACATCGCGCCCGCGATCGACGAGCCCGCTGCCGGCCAGGATCTGGCCCGCCTGCACGGTGCGGACCACGGCGTCGGCATGCCAGTCCGGATCGGAGAGCAGATCGTCGGCGAGCGCGATGACCTCCTCGGCCTGTTCCCGCAGCTCAGTGACATCACCGCCATCGGCGAGTCGTTCCTGAGAGAGGTTCAGGGTGGCGCGGCCGAGGGCATGCAGCAGACGCCCCGGATCGCCGAGACCACGGGCAGCGGCAACAGCCCGCTCAACGGCCGCCCGGGTGTCGGGGCCGAGACCGGCCCGCGCGGTGATCTCGTCGGCGGCGCTGAGCAGGCGGTCAACCTCGGCAGGGGTGCTCATCACACGTCTGGAGTCACACCGTCGGCAACGGCAGATGCCGGCTCACGCAATGCGCTGGTTCGATCACCGACACCTGTAGCCACCTCCAGTGCTGTACGACGAGTTGCCCTGACCAGCTGCGAAAAGCGCCATTCCCCCGAATCGGTGCCCGCACCAAGCACCGCGAGCAGCAGTCGACCGATCATGAAACCCGAGGCGCCGCCCGCCCCGGCGAGGCACGCCCCCGTGCAACAGCCGCGAGCCAGCACGTCGCGATCCGCTCTCACCCAACAGTGATGTGACACGCCGTGAGGGCATGTCGCACTTCTACCAGGAGCCAGAGGAAAGATGAAGAAGCTCGATACGGTCTCGCGGATGCCATGAAGTTCCGCGAAGACGCCGATATAACGACATTCGACGCAATCGCAATGCCCATCCGCGCGTACAACGCGTTCGCAGGCGGGTCAGGCGCCCATTCCCAGAAACACTGCGTGCCGGTCCCCGCGCATCCGCTCATCGGCCATGAGCAGGCGTGCATTCCCGGGCGATGGCCCGAAGCCCCGAAGGTCGACGCCTTCGGCCCGCTACCAGGTGCGGCTGGAGTACTAAGCGCGGTTCAGCACCAGAACGCCTGACCCCGTGGTCGAGTTGCGACGATTTGCGGTCAACCGCGCGGCGCTCGGTCCGCAGGAGCGTCGCGACGCTGAGCTGCACGGCTCGGCGGCACGGGGATGGTGCCGTGAGTATGAGTCGTGGCCGCCGCAGTCGCAGCCGCAGCCTTGGATTTGCGGCGGTGGAGCGTGAGCGTCATGACCAGCACGACCAGTGCTCCGACGATCAGCCCGAGGATCGCGCTGGCCACCGTGTTGACGAGCCAGCCGACGAGCCCGCCGAGAACACCCGTGGCGTCGTGGGCGGCGACCTCCACGTGGTGCACGGCCTCGTACAGGAAGTGCAGGTTCAGCTCGTTCGTGCCCAGCAGCAGGATGTGCCCGCCCACCCACAGCATCGCCGCGGTGCCGACTACCGTCAGCACGGTGAGGACTACCGGCATCGCCCTCACCAGACCGCGGCCGAACGTGGCGACGGCGCCGGAACGTTGCGACAGGCGCAGCCCGGCGTCGTCCATCTTCACGATCAGGGCCACCACGCCGTACACCAGGACGGTTATGACGACGGCGACGACAGCCAGGATCGCCAGGCGGGACCAGAACGCCTCATCGATCACCTCGTTAAGGGTGATGACCATGATCTCCGCCGAGAGGATCAGGTCGGTTCGTACCGCCCCGGACACCAGTGTCGTCTCGTCCTGCACCTCTTCCTCGCCCGCGCCGTGGGCATCGTGATGGGCGATCTTGGCCCACACCTTCTCCGCGCCCTCGTAACAGAGGTAGGCGCCGCCGAGCATGAGGATCGGAGTGAGCAGCCAGGGCACGAACTGACTGAGCAGCAGCACCGCTGGCAGGATGATGAGGAACTTGTTGCGCAGCGACCCCAGGGCAATGCGCTTGATAATCGGCAACTCACGCTCGGCCGCCAGGCCCCGCACGTACTGCGGCGTGACGGCAGCATCGTCGACGACGACGCCCGCAGCCTTGGCGCCGGCCTTCGCGGCGCCCGCCCCGATGTCATCGATCGACGCGGCAGCGGCTCGGGCCAGCACCGCCACGTCATCCAACAGGGCTACGAGTCCACTGGCCAAGGGAGGGTCCTTCCAGGGTTGCGCGGAGTTCGAACTGGCCCATTCTTGCTCAGGTCCCTGTGCGCGCCACGCCACCGCCCGGTCGTATATCGGGCGGGAGCTCGCGGTGAGCGGCTATCGCGCTCAGCCGACGACCCGCCACCACCGCGCCCGGGTCATCACCTGGTGCCAGCTCAGGCCGAACCCGTCCGCCGCAGTCACCGTCAGCCAAGGTCGGCGTAGATGCGTTTCGGTCGCTGTCCGGGTCGGCCGCGGATGCCTCTGATCGGCGGGATCTTTGTCGACCAGGGGCAGTAGTTGGGCAACGTCGTGGAGGTTGCCGCCCGGGCAGGGACGCGGCGGGTGGGATGCCGCCCCCGTCGGTGATGACGTGGTGTTTCGAGCCTGGCTTGCGGCGGTCGACCCGGCTCGGGCCTGTTTTGGCCGCCCTCGGCAGACAGCGCCTGAAGCGACAATCCAGCTGCTGAGCAGCCTCGCGGCCTGGCGACACGGCTCCTTGAACGTGATACGCGCGCTAGCTCGGCAGGAACGAGCTCCCAGCTCCATCTCCGCCCTCTAGCTGGTGGAGCGCTCGCTCTGCACTGCCCTCATCTGCCGCCGTCGCGTGTTGGTAGCGCCTGGCATTGTGCGCTGTCCTGCCGAGAACAGTGCACCTGATCATGACGGGAAGGGCCTTCGGCCGGGTATCGGTGGTGCGGCTGCGTCGAGAACGGTGGCGGTCGGCCGTTGTCTTGCGGTCGGGTGGCGGCAGGGTCAGCGGCGGCCGTGTTCGATGCGGTGGCGGGCGCGGGAGCGGGCGGCGGCGGCCGGGGTCGAGCCGGTGGCGCGGGCTGTGCGCAGGATGTCGGCGAGGGTGTCGGCGATGCCCTGAACCCGGGCGGTGGCCTGGGCGGAGGTTTCCTGGTGCAGTTCGACGGCAGTGGCGTGGATGATGCCGCCTGCGCTGACGATGATGTCCGGTGCCCAGAGGATGTCGTGCTGGTGCAGCAGGTCGGCGGTGGCCGGGATGTCGAGTTGGTTGTTGGCCGGGCCGGCGATCGCGGCGCAGCGCAGTGTCGGCACTGCGTGCGGGGTGAGCAGACCGCCGAGGGCGGCGGGGACGAGGACGTCCACGTCGGCGGTCAGGCAGTCCTGCGGGCTGGTCCAGGCGGCACCCGCTGTGTCGGCGAGCATTCGTCTACCCTCGTCGAGGTCGGCGGCCACCAGGGTCGCGCCGACGTCGGCGAGCATGCGCAGTACGTGGCCGCCGACGCGGCCGAGGCCGAGCACGGCGAAGCTGCGCGCGGACAGGTCGGCTGACCCGAATCGCTCGGCGCACACGGCATGCAGCGCGGCGAGGACGCCGACGGCGGTGTGTCCGGAGGAGTCGCCGCTGCCACCGGCGTGCACCGGTCGGCAGAACGCATGCGGGGTCCGCTCGGCGATCGTGACCATGTCGTCCGGTCCGGTTCCCACGTCCGGTCCGGTGGCATAGGCGCCGTCCAGCCCGGCGATCACGTCGCCCGCGTCATGCAGCACCGCCCGACGGGCGGCCGCGTCGAGTGTCCTGCCCGGGGGCAGGGCGACGACGGTCTTGCCGCCGCCGTTGGGCAGCCCGGCCAGCGCGCATTTGTCCGACATCGCGGCCGACAGCCGCAGCGCGTCGGTGAGCCCGTCACGCCAGTGCGGGTAGTGCGCGATCCGGCAGCCGCCGATGGCCTGACCGAGCGCGGTGGAGTGCACCGCGACAACGATCGGCAGGCCGGATCGTACGCCCCGCCTGATGACGACGTGTTCGTGCATGGACTCGGTGTCGAGGTGGGTCGCGACCATGATGGCTCCTGTCGTGCGCTCGCCGGAACGGGCTCGACAGTAGGCAGGTGGTTGGCGCCGACCAGCTCAAAGCGAACATCGTTCGGAGAAGATGACAAGATCCCGGTCGTGGACGAACTTGATACGGCGATCATCGAGCACCTGCAGACACATGCGCGGCAGACCAACCGCGAACTGGCCCGCGCGGTCGGCATCGCGCCGTCCACCTGCCTAGAACGCGTGCGCGCACTGCGGGAACGCGGCGTGATCACCGGCTATCACGCCGAGATCAGCCTGGCCGCCCTCAACCGCGGCGTACAAGCATTGCTGCACGTGCAGGTCCGGCCCCTGAGCCGCACCGTCATCGACGGCTTCAAGAAATATGCGATGGAGCTGCCCGAGGTGCTGTCGGTGTACGTCGTGGCCGGCGGCGACGACTTCCTCGTCCACGTCGCCGTCCCCAGCGTCGACAGCCTGCACTCCTTCCTCATGGACAAGTTCAGCGGACGCCGCGAGATCGTCGGGTTCCGCAGCTCCGTCATCTACCAACACGCCCGAAAACAGGTCATCGAACCACTCGACCCATAACGCACGGCCACAGAGTCGGGGACAGTGCGCACATCTACCGCCGACCAGGCGCGGCGCGGTCGCCAGGACCGCTTGATCAGGTGCGCGTTCATGCCGCTGACACTGCGCGGTGATCGCGATGCGGCGGGCGGCTCTGGCCGAGGGGCAGGCCGCGGCGGTAACACCTACGTTCAGCCGGAGGCCGACCAGTCGTGGACCGGTCGCGGTAGCCGCCGAGAATGTGACCACCTGCACCGCGCGGGCCCGGTATCCCCATGCGTCAACCGGCGGCAACGGCATCCCGGGCAGCATCCCGCCCACAATCCGCAGTGGATGGCAGTCGAGGCCGTGGCCGGATTCGAACCGGCGTACGCGGTTTTGCAGACCGCTCCCTGACCACTCGGGCACACGACCAAGGCGCCCACGGAAGGACTCGAACCTCCGACTTGGGCATGGTGCGGGTGGAGGGACTCGAACCCTCTGAGCGCGAACGCAACGGCTTTACAGGCCGCCCCACCTCTCCGTCGGTGGCGCACCCACTGGGGTGACTGGCCGGTACTGACCCGGCACCTCCGGGGCCACAACCCGGTGCTCTGCCATTGAGCTACAGCCACAACTTCGGCCCGAAGGCCAGTGCCCGCGGAAGGTGTCGAACCTCCAGCCCCCTGGGTGTGGACCAGGTGCTCTCCCGTTGAGCTACGCGGGCATAAGCGGAAGGGGTGGGATTCGAAACCCACGAGGAAGCTTCCGCCCCCTACGCCGTTTCCAACGGCGTCCCCGTGACCGCCGGGAGCCCTCCATTGCTCCCCCGCCTGGACTCGAACCAAGATCAGCCGATTAACAGTCGGCCGCTCTGCCCTTGAGCTACGAGGGAATGGACGCGCGTGCGGGATTCGAACCCGCTGTTGAGGACGAGAACGACGTCCACCGGGCCCTCCTTTCTGTCGTGGCCGGTGATCTGTGCGAGCGGACGACGGGGATCGAACCCGCGACCTGCACCTTGGCAAGGTGCCGCGCTACCAACTGCGCTACGTCCGCATGGAGCCGTCGGCCGGGATCGAACGGCGGCCTGCGCCCTACGAAGGCGCTGCTCTACCAACTGAGCTACGACGGCGTGAGTGCCCCGAGCGGGATTCGAACCCGCACTGCGCGCGGTTTGAAGGCGCTGCCTCCTACCAGTTGGGCTACCGAGGCGTGATCCGCAGAGAGCGGTGGCGACGAGTTGATGATCTCGTCAAGTTCCACGCGCTCAACTGATGCCGTGAGCACCCGGGAATGGCTGAGCGGTCGGCGGGCACCGACCCCGCTTCTTCGGTTTGGAAGACCGACGTGTCCGCCGAGTTCACCACGACCGCATGGCATTTTGTGCGTAGGCCGTACGGGGCTCGAACCCGTAACCTCCTGGCTGAGAACCAGGTGAGCTGCCAGCTTGCTCCAACGGCCCATGGATCTGGCGGGGATCGCGGGCCGCTCGCCAGGAATCCGCCTGCGCGCCCTCCCTGGCTTGAATGGAGTCCTCGGTCCGGGACCGGGGTGTCGAACCCCGTCTCTCTCGCTCCCAAGGCGAGCGGGTCGGCCGTCTCCCTCGTCCCGGAGGTGAAGCCCCCGGCCGGCCCGTGCAGGCACCGGCCGGGGTCTTGTTATGCCATCCACTGTGGAGTTGAGAATCTGCAACGCCGCCGGCCGCAGTCGGGGCGAGAAGCAGGGGCGACAGGACTCGAACCTGCAACCTTCGGTTTTGGAGACCGATGCTCTACCAGTTGAGCTACGCTCCTATGGAGCTGGTCGGATAACGAAAAAGCCGCCCTATCCCTGGCGGGGGGGGGCGGCTTCGCGTATGCGTCTGCGCTATTCCCGCCGCCACCCCGGCTTCCAGTTCTGCTCGCTCGCACAGTGGTCGTGGGCTCGCCCGATCGAGGGCAGCACGGCACCGCCGCGCGGCATGAACCGCGTGGTTTCGGTGGAGGCGTACCGCGACACGGGGAGCTCCTCGGGTTGATCGGATGACCTTGCTTAATTCAAGGTAAGGGCGACGTCCACGGTTGGCAATGGATATTCCGAAGCCACATTCATGTAGCTCGGAGCGGCGGCTCAGTCCTTGAGGTGGACACCGGCGGCGGACGCCGTGTACGCGACCGGCAACATCGCCGAAAGCCCGGGCAGAACGTCAGCGCGCCGATTGGCACCAGCACGCGCCATTCCAAGAGGAGACCAGCACCCCTGCCCGCTGCAGCGAAGAGCAGATCGCGCCTACACCTCCCGTGCGAATCGCGCCGGGCAGCGCGGAACAGGCGTATCGACGGACACTTGTGTCATGGACCTCACCCCGGATCTCGACACGCCCAGCCCTGCGCGGGTCTACGACTACTTCCTCGGCGGGTCGCACAACTTCGCCGCGGACCGTGCGCTGGCAGCCCGCATGGAGAAGGCCATGCCCGACATCGGGCACATCATGCGGGCCAACCGCGCGTTCCTGCGTCGCGCGGTCCGCGCGCTCGTCGACGCAGGCATCCGGCAGTTCCTCGACCTCGGCTCCGGCATCCCCACGGCGGGCAACGTGCACGAGGTCGCCGGCCGCGTCGCCCCGGACACCGTTGTCGCGTACGTCGACATCGACCCCGTGGCGTTCAACCACAGCCGACGCCTCCTGGCCGACGACCCGCGGACCGTGGTGCTGCACGCCGACCTCACCCAGCCGGACGCTGTGCTCGGCGACCCGACGCTGCGCGACGTGCTCGACTTCGAACGGCCGGTCGCGGTGCTGCTGGTGGGGGTGCTGCACCAGCTCACGACCGACCCGGCCCCGATCATCGCCCGCTACCGCGACCGGCTCGCCCCGGGCAGCTACCTCGCCCTGTCGCACGCCTCCTCCGACGAGCGTGCCGACGCGCTGGCCCTACGCGACACCTACAACCAGGGGTACGCCAACACCGCCCGGATGACCCTGCGCAGCAGGCCGGAGATCGAACGGCTCTTCACCGGCTACACGCTCGTTGCGCCGGGCCTGGTGCAGCTGCCCGAGTGGCGGCCCGACTGGCCGGTGGACCCGGACGAGGACCCGCGCCGCTTCGCCACATACTGCGGGGTGGGCCGGCTCGGCTGACCAGCTGCGTCGACGGCCGCGAGCGGACCCCGCAACGGGCCGCCCGCCGCCGTGGCGCATCTGCCACTGCGAGGGACCAGCCCTCCCTGCCCCAAGGGGCGCCTACACGGGAATGAGCCAGCCCGTCGCGGTCGCGCTCTTGGAGGCACAACACCGGTACCGGTGATGCCCGATGGTTCCGCCGGGCGTGTCCTACGCCCGGCGGAACCGCAGTAGTTATCCGAGGACGAATCGGAAGAAGCGGGGGCGGTAGATGCCCGGATCGCGGTAGTGGTCCGCGTCCGGGGAGACGCGGGTGTCCATGCTGTTGACGTTGTAGGAGGCGATGAAGGTGTCACCGGAGCTGAGCGCGGGGTGCACGTGGGCGTTGTAGGAGATGACGTCGGGGTTCCAGTAGCTGCCGTAGGGGCCGGGTTCCGGCATGCGGTAGACCGGGGTCTTCTGGGTGAAGGGGCCGTACGGTGAGCAGGACGTCCAGGCGTTGATCTGTCCGCTGAACGCCTCGGTGCTGTCCTGGCTGAGGAGGAGGAACTGTCCGCCCCAGGGGGTGATGCTGTATTCGTTGGCGATGCCGGTCAGCAGGTTGCGGGAGTTCTGCTCGCGGAGCGTCCAACCCCACGGCGTGTGGTACTGCCAGGTGCCGTTGGCGAGGTCGCTGCCGTACACCCGGGCGATGCGCATCTGCTTGTTGATCGGGGAGTCGTCGACGCCGTAGACGTAGGTGTAGCCGTCGCCGCTGCGGCTGGCCGGCAGCAGCCCCGAGCCCCAGGCGACCCCGCTGGCAGAGGGCAACTCCCGGACGCTGACCGGGGTCCGCAGGTTCGACAGGGCGAAGTTGGCGACGACGTTGCGGTTGAACCGCCAGTCCCAGGCGCCGGAGCCGAAACGCTCGTACTCCTGGTACACCACTTGAAGTTGTCCGCCCGAGAGATGGCCGTCACCGACCCAGTACCACTTTCCGGGCCCGGACGGCGGCATCAACGCCCGAGGCGCCCCGGCGGTGCCGCCCTGGTAGGTGGTGAAGCTGCCGCCGTTCTGCACGACGAAGGTGTTGTTGACCAGGGGGGCGCTCACCGGGCGGGTGCCGTCGCTGTTGAGCGGGCCCATCCAGGTGTCGGAGAACAGCCAGACGATCCGGCCGTCGGGCAGCTTCACCGAGTACGTGGAGTCGCCACCGGTCCAGCCGTCCGGCGTGCTGGCGGCGTACCTGTTGAACGCGCCCTCCGGCTCGACCGTGGTCTCGACGCTGCGCACCGAGAGCGGGCGCAGCGCGCACGAGCGGGCCGTGAGTGGCAGCACGCTCTCCACATTCGTGGTGAACGTCTTCGGGCTGCTGTCCGCGTCGGCGGAGTGGATGTCCAGTTCGGTCCAGGTGGTCACCAGAGTGGCCACCATGGGGTACGCGAAGTCCGGCACCGTGATCAGTCCACCCGCGTCGGGATGGCGCACGGTGTGGATGCTCGGGTACGTCGCCAGCGTGCCGGTGCTTCCCGTCGGTGACCAGACGACGACGGCAGATCTGCGGTTGGCGTCCCTGGTGGTGTCCACCATCAGTGTCGAGCAGTATCCGCAGCTCGCGTCGCCGGAGTTCTTGACCGCGCGGAAGTCGTGGTAGACAGCACCCCCCTTACGCAGGATGTCCTGGTACTCCGCCTGGGCGCCGGCGGGCGTCGAGTGACTCTTGCGGGCCGGTCTGGCGCCCCCGAGGGTGTCGCCGCTCGTCCCGCTCGCGCCGGTGAGGTTGCTGCGCCACAGGCTCGCGTCGGAGTCGGCGTAGCCGTAGATGCGCCAGGCGTCCACGGTCGGGGCGGGCGCGGCGTTCGCCTTGGCCAGTCGATAGTTGGCGATGTGGTAGTTGAGGAGCATGTCCGCGAAGTTCAGGCCGTAGCCCTCAGCGGTGTGCCGGATCGCCTCGATCGGCAGATGGTCGTGGTTCCGGATGCTGTCCCACGTGCGTCGCACGAAAGAGGCATCGACCTGCTCGGTGAGGTAGGTCGGCAGCAGGAACGCGCCGTACTGCGGACCGCCGCCCAGCCCGCCCCAGGAGTTGAGTGCCGCCCCGGGCTTGCTGAGCACGTCGTAGACGTTGCGGGCGTACAGCTTCTCCTCGCCGGGGATGGGCACGTACGGCGCCCGGGCGTAGGTCTGGCGGGTCGCCCACTCCGCGGTGGCCTCCATCCACCAGTTCATCGAGCCGAACTCCTTGCCGCCCACGAAGAGGGCCAGGTAGTCCAGGCCGACGTCGGACCGATCCCAGTACTGGTACTGCATGACGTGGAACAGCTCATGCCGCGGCAGGTAGTCCCAGTCGTCCTGCCCGTTGGGCACCAGCATGGTCGCCTGCTGGTTCAAGCCGAACGGCAGGACGAACGGCGCATCGATCGGCAGGCCGGCCCCGCCGACGAGCGGAATCTCATCGACGCCGTAGACCAGCACCCAGGGCTTGCCGTCCCGCACGGGCAGCGGGTAGCCCATCTCGCGATACTCGTCGACGGCGATCGAGAGCGCGTTCAGCAGATGCTGCACCGCCTTCGCCCGGCCGTTCGGGTTGGCGTCCGCCGGGATGCCCGGCCTGCCTCCACCGGCGATGTTGTAGAGGACGAGGAACTCGCCGGCCGACGCCCGGCAGCGATAGGTGACCCCGAGGTAGTCGTACGGTTCGGCGGCGCAGTCGTCGTAGTCGGCGGCCGTGGCGGCGCCGGCAGGCACCGCGACATCTGGCGCGATCGTCCGCGCCGCCTCCGGGTCGGCGCTCGCCGCCAACATCGACAGGTATGTCAGATATCGCTGCGGGTCGTGGATGGCCCCGGTCGGCCGAAGGTGCGCCGGCACCGACCGGGGCGAGCGCACCGCGCCCAGGCCATACCGCACCGCGTCGTCGCGGGAGAGCTTCCCCCGGTGGTACGCCGAGAGCACGCGTTCCCCGGGGCCGAAGTCGGGCGGGGCGGCCGTCCTGCCGGTGGCGGTGCGCAGCGGCGCCTCCTTGAACGGCGTCGGTTGCGGGACCGGCGGGGCCGTGACTCGCGGTTCGGTGTGCGGCGGCGCGACGGCTCCCACGGCGGCTGGCGCCGCGGCCGAATCGGGCGCTGCCTGCGCGGCGCCACTGGTCAACACGGCCGCTGCCAGCACAACTGTCGCGCTGAGCAGGGCCAGGGGGTCTCTCATCGCACTCCCTCTATTGGATGACCGGCCGGTGCCGGGGCCGTCCGACACGGTGTCCACCGGTCTTCGAAGCCCGCCACGTCACCGGCGACTGCCTCTCCCCCGAGGCCGTCGCCCAGTCGATGCGTCGCTCGTCGCCCTCGGATAAGCGCACCGGACTCTGCGCGCCCTTCGTCGTTCGCGGCCACCCCGTGCTGGCCGCGCCGCGAAGCGCACGCTCGGACCGCCCGCTCACGGTCAGCGGACTCGACCATAATCAGGGCCGGCGCATGCAGCGATCTTGCAAAATGCTTGCAGAGGAGCCGCGCCGGCCCGCACACGCAGCGACGGCAGGGAAGTGCACATGGAGTTTCGGGTCCTCGGGCCGGTGGAGATCTGGTCCGAGGGTGTCCGCGTCGCCATCGGAGGACGACAGCCCCGGTTGCTCCTGGCGGTGCTCGTCCTGGAGGCCGATCGACCGGTACCCGCGGACCGGCTCATCGACCTGATCTGGGCGCAGGCGCCCCCACCAAGCGCACGAGCGACGGTGCAGGCCATGGTCTCGCGCCTACGGGCCACCTTCCGGCAGATCGGTGCATCCGCGCAGCTGCTGAGCGAGCGCGGCGCCTACCGGCTGCACACCGATCCGGCGACCGTCGACGCACACCGCTTCTCCGCCCTCGTCCAGCGGTCCGCAGGCTCTTCCGACGATCTCACCACCGTGGAGTTGCTGGACCAGGCGTTGGACCTGTGGCGAGGTGAGCCACTGCTCGACGTCGTCGACGATTCCGGACGCCAACTGCTCTGTTCGGGTCTCATCGAGGCCCGTTGGACGGCTGCGGAGGACCGGGCGGACGCGCTGCTGCGGCTGGGTCGCACGAGGAGAGTGGTGCGCGAGGTGTCCGACCAGGTGGCCGGACAGCCCTATCGGCATCGCCTCGTCGGTCAGCTCATGACAGCCCTGTATCTCGAAGGCCAGGCCGATCGAGCATCGGAGGTCTACCGCAATCTCCGCACCCGGCTACACGACGATCTCGGCCTGGAACCGTCACGCGAGCTCAGCCGCCTGCACCGGCTCATCCTCAGGGGTGATCCGGTGCTGCCGGCGGAACGCCACGCCGCACTGTCGAGCGTCCCGCACCGTCCGGAAGAGCTGCCACAGGACGTACCAGGTTTCATCGGCAGGACGGACGAGATGGCCCGTCTCGACCAGCTGTCGGGCGGATCCAGCGCCACGACGGTCTGGGTTCTCAGCGGAATCCCCGGAGTCGGAAAGACGGCGCTGGCGGTGCGCTGGGCGCATCGGGTACGTGACGCCTTCCCCGACGGTCAGATGTTCATCGACCTGCGCGGCTTCGACGTCGAGCGCCCACCCGTCACACCGTCCGCCGCGCTCGGACAACTACTTGGTGGGCTTGGTGTCGACCCCCGCGTCGTTCCGGACGATCAGGACGGCCGGGTCTCGCTGTTCCGCTCGACGATGACCGGCCGCAGGATTTTGCTGGTGCTGGACAATGCTCGTGACGCTGACCAGGTGACACCGCTGATCCCGCCCAGCGGCACCGTTCTGATCACCAGCCGTCGTCGGCTCGGTGAGCTGGTCGTCCGGGCCGGCGCCCGATCTCTGCTGCTGGGCGTGCTCAACCCGACGGACTCCGTACGGCTGCTGGCGGCGATGCTCGGGGACGAGGCCGTTCGGGTCGAGGCCGACGCCGCGGCTCGCCTCGCCCAGCTCTGCGGGCACCTGCCACTGGCACTGCGGATAGCAGCAGCGAACCTGCAGACGAGCGGCCATCCCCACATCGCCGGACTGGCCGAGGAACTCGACGAGGGCGGTCCTCTCACCAGCCTGACCGTCGACGGTGCCGACGAGGGCGCGGTCACGAAGGCCTTCGCGACGTCGTATCGGGCCCTGCCCACCGCTCAGCAACGAATGTTCCGTCACGTCGGGCTGGTCCCCGGTGGCAGCTTCACCGCCCACGTCGCCGCCGCGCTCGAGGGGGTCGCGCCCCCCATCGCGACGAGAACACTCCGCGCCCTCGCGTCCGCACACCTGATCGAGCATCAGGGCGGCGACAGATACCGGTTTCACGACCTGCTCCGCCAGTACGCCGTGGACCGGCTCGTCACGGAGGACGACGACGCCACCCGTCACGACGCCCGGCAGCGTCTGCTTGAGCACTATCGCAGCAGGGCCGACGCCGCCGGACGTCAGCTCATCCCCCACTTCCTCAGGCTCCCCGGGCCGGTCCCGCAACAATCGTTTCCCGATGCCGACGAGGCGTCGGCGTGGCTGGACGCAGAGGCAGCCAATGTCATCGCGGCGATCAACCACGCCGCCGACCACGGGCATGCACGCTTTGTCTGGCAGCTCGCCGACGCCCTACGCGCCTGGTTCCACCAGCGTGGACGTCGGGCCGAGTGGCTGTCCGCAGCCACCGGAGGGTTGGCCGCCGCGCAGGCCGCGAACGACCTGACAGCCCAGGCCAGCATGCACCTGAGCATCGCCCTCGCCCACGTCACCGCCGGCCGATACGAGGAAGCCCGCCATCACCTCCTCGACGGCCTCCGCATCAACGCCCATGACCGGTGGCCGGAGGGACGCACGGCCCTGTTGAACAATCTCAGCGCGGTGCACCAGCGCCTCGGCAACCCCCGAGCCGCAATCGACTGCGCCCAACGTTCCCTGGAGCTCAACCGGCAATACCGCAACGAGGGCGGCGAGGCCATGTCCCTCGCCAACCTCGGCTTCGCACACTGGCAGCTCGGCGCGCTGTCACAGGCGGACCAGCACATCCGGGACGCACTAGCCTGCGCGGAACGGAGCGGCTCACGGTACAACGAAGCGGTACTTCTGGTTGACCTCGCGGGCATCCGCCGCGACCGTGGAGACCGGGAAGCCGCCGAGGAGTTGTACGACCGGGCGCTGGTCGCCAACCGCGATCTGGGCTATCGGTACGGCGAGGCGACGGCGCTCAGCGGACGTGCGTTGTTGTGGTCGATGACCAACCGCGCACCACGCGCCTGCGCCGACGCGCGACATGCAGTGGCGTTGACGCAGGAGATCGGCGACGCCGGCACCGAGGCGTGGGCACGCGAGGCTTACGGCCGCGTGCTGCTGGCCGCTGAACGGCCGGCAGAGGCAGCCGAGGAACACCACCTGGCGCTCGACCTGGCCCGGCAGACCCGGTTCGTGTGGTGCGAGGCGAGCGCCCTGGTGGGGCTGGCGGCGGTGTACCTGGCCACCGAGCAGCCCGACATCGCTCGCGAGCACGCCAAGGCCGCGCTGCGCATGGCGAACGAAGCCGGCTACCGGCTGATCGAGTCGCGCACGCTTGGACTGTTGGAGACGCTCGACGACTGAGTGGTCTTGACCGGGCCCAAGTACGGCGGCGGCTAGTTCAACGGCCTCCGCAAGGGACAGGTCCTGCAACTGCCAGTGCGGCATCTGCGTGCGGTGCCGGCCGGCGACGCGCAGATCCCTCAGACGGGCTGCAGCCGCAGGCGTGATCACCATGAACCGCTGACGCCAGCCCCGCAGCCGCATCTCAACATCGATCACTCGGCCAACAAGTCCACCACCAGGACCCACCCAGGTATCCAAACCGCTCACCTACGGTCAGATAGCCGACCCAGGAAGGTTGCAACGGCTGCGGTACACGTGAGGCCCAGCACTCGCACCTGGGACTCGGCGTGCGCCAACGTCTTCAGTGGCTCCGCCTGCCGATCGGCGCTGTGTGTGGTAGCTAGGGGGCATGGGTGCATCAATGGAGGAAGGCCCGGTGCTGTTCCGGTCGCTGCCCGACCGGACGGTGGATCAGTCCGCCGCGTACGCGATTCTGTTGAGCGACCTTCTCCACCTTGTCGGTGCTGAACCTCCGGTGATCGAGCAACCGAATCTCCGCAAGTAGACGTACGGTGACGAGGGCGGCTGCCAGGTACAGGTAGAAGTCTGCGATCTTTGTGTCGCGGTCGGTGCAACGCCGCCGGTACGGCGCCGGGCACCCCGCCGAACACGTCCGGCACGTCATCGGCGACGGCCTTCTTGCTGCTGTGCATCCTCGGCTCGCCGAACCGGGCCGCGGAACTGCGCGCCCGGTGATCCAGCCACTCTCCGCCGGCGGTCCCCGGTGGACAGCCTCGAATACGCAAGGTGAAGACAGTGGTCGCGGCATCCGTCGACGGTGCCGCGACCACCTGTGACGCGGATCACCCACCTCGCCCGCGCTCAGCCCTCGCAGGCCGGGGTGCGCTGCCTCGCAAGCAGTCACTTACCCACCCTGAGACCCCCGAGGACCGCCTGAAGGAGCACGCACGTACTCCTCCGAACAAGCGGCCCTCACCGAAGGCAGCGACGGCCTGTGGGCAAGATCCACGGTCGATTTCAGGGCATAGCCGGAGGCCCGGACCGTGGCTACGGTGAGCCACATGCCAGCACTGATATCGCCCACCACCAGCCTGTATGCCGCCTTTCAGGACTGCCGCGCCGACTGGGGACCCGGCCTACACGAGGACGGCTTCGGCATCGGCCCCGAAGACGACCTGGACTCGCCCGAAGGCTTCGCCGACTGGGTGCGGCGACGTGTCCGGCTCGACCACGGCGCCGGGGCGCCATGCCCCGACGAGCGGCATGCCTCCTGCCGGTGGATCGTCGAAGACGGGCAGGTGCTCGGGGCTATCGCAATGCGGCACTGGCAGGACGACGACCTGGGCCAGATCGGCTACGGCGTACGTCCCTCCGCGCGCCGCCGCGGCCTGGCGAGCTGGGCCCTGGGTGAGATGCTCCGTGAGGCCCGCACCGTGCTGGGCTTGCACCGGGTGCTCATTCCCTGCCTGGAGGACAACCTCGCCTCGGCTCGCACCATCGAGGGCCAGGGCGGCGTGTTCCAGGGCATCCTCGACACCGGGCATGTCCGGGTCCGCCGCTACTGGATCACGCTCAGCCGCTGACCGACTCACTGGCCGTCGAAGGTCAAGAAGAGCACGAGGCGGACCATTGCGCCGATGTGTATGACGAGCGCCGCGTCATGTCAGAGCTCGGTATCCGAGGTGCGAGCCTGTGCCGCCTCGCGGCCAGTCGGAGCGCCCGTTGCGGATCGCCGTTCGCAGCGGCTGCGTCTGCCAACTGGGCCAGGAAGAGCTGCGCCCGTCCATCACCTTCGTCGCGTGCTCCCGGTCCGCTGGAGCGAGCGCTGTCGCCAGAAGTGCCCGCGCTGACCCGGGCCGGCGAACTCGACCTTGCGGAGTCGCTGGCGCAGCCGAGCACGACAGCCGAACCAAGTCCTGGAAGGACAACTCACGACTCGCACCCTGCAAGAAGTAGGCGAGGGCCCCCGGGTGTCCTTCACAATTCTGGAAGGACTGTCAAACGGGCGCTTCACCCAGGCCCCGAATCTGCATCGAGCCGACCGTGATGATCATCATGACCCGGTCTGGTTTCCTCCATTCACTGTCCAGAAGTCGGCAGGACCAGGGGGTCGAGGTTCGCCTGCGCCCAGAGCTTCCTTGTTGAACTTGGCCGTCCCTACCAGCGGGCCGTCGGTGACCTGGTACTGGGTTCCGCCAGTTTGTTGATGCTGTTGGTGCAAAGATGCATGTCGTGGGAACCACGAAGACCGCTGCCCCTGCTGTCTCGCCGCTTGCCGGCGAGCCGATCAAGCGTGCCGATGCCGAACGGCTCGCGGGAGTGTTGAAGGCCGTCGCCGACCCGGCTCGGCTGCGACTGCTCAGTTTGATTCAGGCCGCTCCTGAGGGCGAGGCGTCCGTCAGTGACCTCACCGCGCCGCTCGGCCTCTCCCAGCCGACAGTCAGTCATCACCTTCGGATCCTCACTGAGGCTGGGCTGCTCGAGCGGGAGAAGCGTGGGGTCTGGGCCTATTACCGCCTGGTGCCGTCCGCGATCGCGGCGCTCGCCGAGCTGTTGACGCCGCCCCGCAAGCGAGCGACCAAAAAGACTCGCTGAGCGTCACGGGTTACGGCGGGGCGCCTGTCTGCAGGCGGTAGCGTTCGCTCTGGTCATGGCCGATTTGGCCGCGGCGGGCGGGGGTACCGGCCGCGGGAAGACCCGGTAGCCCTCGCTTCGACATACTCGCCGCTCGGCTCATGCGGCCGGTTTGCTGATCACTTGGCCTGCATAGTGCTGCAGGCACGCACCGCTCCGTCACGGGAGTTGCGGCGGCATCCCGACCGCCTACCCGCGCTGGTGGGCTATGGGAGCGCGTATTACCGTCCGCGTACCGCCACTGGTCTTCTTCAAGGACGTCAGCATGCCGGGCTTGCTCCCACTCCCGCATGCTCGGGTGCCGGTCTCGGCAGTACCGCCGCTGCAGGTGATCGACGAACTGGGTCCGCTCGTCGTTCGTCAGCCGCAGTCCACGATCGTCGTTGTCCGCTTGCAATACGGCACCACCGTCGGGCTCAGCAGCCAGGGCTTCTTCCGACAGCCCTGGACCAAGAGCGATGCCGGCTACCGGAGGGGCGTCCTCCCCCGTTTCGCGGTCGGCATGCTCATGGCCCGCAAACTCACCGCGGCGGACAACCCCCACGATGCGATCTTCGCCTCCCGGCGAGGCACCTGACTCTCACCCGACAACGTCGGTTGCCGCACCGCGTAAACGGGGGGGGTTCGGGGGGCGGTTCAAATCTCCATCGAAGAAGTCAAAGCCCTGACCAGGGTTCCCGCTGGTCAGGGCTTTTTCTTTGTCGGGACGGCCGGATTCGAACCGACGACCCCTTGACCCTCCAGGACGATTTGGTAAGCGTTCCCGCACGTCACGGACGCTATCCCCAAGATCAGGACGTGCGGTCAACGCGATGCCGCGCGCCATCGCGCAGGCCGTGTGGTCCCTGCTTGGTCCCCGGGACGCTGAACCGCTCGACGAGCTCAGCACACGGCTTAAGCTCGGCGTTCCTGGGAGTCTGAGGCCCTTTAGGTGCGGAGGACTGTGGCGATGAGGTCCGGGCGTAGTGCGGACCGTGATTGACGCAGTGGCTATGCTGCCCGCCGTGCGAGCTGTGTGGTTCATGTGGGCGGGTGCGTTTCTCAGCCTGGCTAACGTCGCGGCTGGTTGGGGCTGGGCCTTGGTTGACGCCGATCTTCGTCTGATGACCTCCGCCCCGCAGGGGATCGACTGGAGCCAGACGAGCGTCTGGTTGGGCGTGCCGGCCGCGTTGAGCGTCGTTTTGATGACGGCCGCTATCCGTCGTTCGATGGCTCTACTGTCGGTGGGTGCCGTCATGATGGGAGTGCTGTTCGTCCCGTGTGGCGCCTGGGCACTGTTCATCAACCACAAGGGAATGGACGGGGCCAACCTCGACTCATGGGCCGTGGCCGCCCATCTGGTCGGCATGTTCCTCGCGTTGCCCGTTGTGGTCATCGCAGGCTGGCTGCATTGCCGCGACAGCGGCTGACAGGGCGCCTAGCCGACAACGGACCCGGTGAAGAGCGCTTACGGCAGTGCTACGGCAGCCGGAATCCTGCCCTAACGCTTGAGACTTGACCAGCGGTCAAGGAGCGCTACCGGTCGGCGCACTTGACCGACGTGGTCCCCAGAAAGCCGGAAAGGGCCGACCCGAAATCCGGATCAGCCCTCTGACCTGCGTCGGGACGGCCGGATTCGAACCGACGACCCCTTGACCCCCAGAGATCGGCAACGCGGTCCGGTCCGACTCGCACCGCTGCTCAACCGCCGGATGGTGGTCACCATGGTCCCGCTTGGTGCCATCGGTTGCTGTACTTCGCTGCTGTACCCGACAGGAACCAGCGAGACTAGCTCTCTGGTTGGTCGAAACGCATGGCCGCCCAGCCCGACCCGTCGGCCTCCTGAAGTCCGGTCCAGAGCTGCAACTCGTGCGGATCACCATTGAAATCCTCCGAGGCTAGCTCGTGAGCCAAACGAACGATTTCAGGTGCCCACCATGTACCAGCGATCGCTTGGACCATCGAGGCAATTTCAAACTCTGGACCATTTAGGTGGCCAACTCGCAAAAGACCATGGTCCAGAAGGCTCATCTCAACCTCGCGCCTCCCCCTTTTTCCAGCCTGCAATACATTGCGGCTTGGGTCGAAGTGCACGCCACCTTTCCGATTAGCGAGGTACTTGACGACCGTAGCTCGCGAGACCTTGATCAAGCCAATCTTCTCGACCTGAATCGCAACCGAGGTGGATCGTTGCCAATGATCGAAGGTCATCGCCCGAATTTCAGCAATCCCGGAAAGCCTCCTTGCCTCGAACAGTTCGTCAGGGGAGCTATATCTGTCGTTAACAGCCTTTGGGATGACCGCAAAGATAAATCCTCTATGGTGCGCCTGATTAGTGGTCGCGCCCCCAGCCCAGGCATAGCGCACCCAGCTTTGATCCCAGTTAGCGAGGGGACCATCGATGTCGGTTGCCTCAACGGACGGCGGAGCAACCTTGAAGCCATCAAGAGCCCGCCATGTTTGATTCAGCTGATTATCTACAATCAGACGGCGGAGCACCGCCGCACATATCCGAACCTCGGTATGATTCAGAAGGCGATCACGGGGTAGGCTAATCAGAAATTCAAGGTCGCCTCCAACCACTACCAAGCGCTCTAGCTCGGTTTTGTCGAGTTCAACCTCGACCCGAATCTTCTCGACGCTCTCGCTCATCGTGTCCTCTCCACGAGTTGTCTTCCGGCTACATCCTCCAATAGGTATTGGAGAGCAGCATTTCAGCGAGCAGCCTCTCTTGCCATCCCGTCTGCCGCCGACCCACGCCTCGGTGGAGCGGGCCAGGGCCAGGGCGACGAGGTGGAGCGCCCTGCTGGACGAACTACCTTTCGCCCTGGGTCTGGTTTGCTCGGCTCTGCCAGGGTCGGTAGCGCCGTTGGTCCAGTCCATCTCGGAGTCGTCTGGCCCCCGCCGGAGCACCGCACTTGGGCCGACCTAACCTCACAGCGCCGTGCCCGCCACTCCCCATGGCGGCCGGAGGGCTTCCTCGCATGTCGCGCCGGCACCGGGCTGCAACCGACGCGAGACAGTCGAGGTGACACACGGGTCGACCTCACCCCGGGGACCTCGGAATCCACATTGCGACAATCACGGATTACCCAGGAAGCCAGGTCCGGAAGGCAGTTGCTTGGCGCTAAGCATAGTGGGAGGCTTAACCCAAGGAACTCGCCCAGACCGCCGGATATCCCCTGCGTTCGACATAGGATGCCCTCCATTGAAGCTTCCCCTCCTTGATCGCGTTTTCCGCAAGCCACGAGAGAAAGGCCCGACACCCAAGACAGCGAGTGGTCGGTCCGCAGAGACAGAGACAGAGGATGCAGTCGAGGAGAGTCTCAGGTACTACTCCTTTCGGAACCGAGTTATCGAGCACGCCCCGGCAGTCGTTACTGCCGTAGTCTTCGCTTTCCTTATCTTGAAAGTTTCAGTTATTGGAAAAGGTGACATCAACACAACGCTGGCCGTACTGGCAAGGGTTAGCGTTACGCAAGTAGTCGTTGGTTCAATCCTAGCCGCTGCACCCCTCTTGACCGTCGGCATATCGGCCGCTCTTGTGAACGTAAAACAAAACGAAGGTTTGCGCAAACGGGAGCGCGTCTGGATGTATGGTAACGTCGGAAGTGCTGTTCTCTGGCTATCCTTCATCGTCAGCTGGAGTGCACTACTTGGCATCGCCGTCATCCTCATTTTCATGTTCCTGATCCCACGCCTGTGGCAGCGGCGAAAGCGGGCAGCCCAAACTCCGGCTCCAAGTGGGAGAACGTGGGAGGAAATCCTTGCAGATCCTCCAACGGACACCGTGCTTCGCCAGCTCGTTCGAGAATATCGAGAAATTCTTGCCGAGCGAGATAGTGCCCGCTCTCGCGGCGACCTTTCAGGCGCCCTTGAGTCCGATCAGAAGATGACGGACGTTTCCCGGCGTTACAGTGAGCGGGTTGATCTGGTCCAAAAGGCCAGACGGCAGCCCCTTGAGATCGCCGCCATCACCGTGGTATTTGCTGCACTTTCACCCGTGCTACTTCAACTCCTGAATAACGACAGACCATGGATGCCGGCAGAAGTCGTTACAGGTCAGGGCAACGATCAATGGGTGGGGTACGTCCTGAGCCAAGATGAACGGTGGCTAGTGCTCCTCAGGGACAAGGACCGGGCAGTACTGTCAATCGAGAGTAAGGCGGTCCGAGCTAGGACCATTTGCGTCCCGGAAGGAAAGCCGCTGTCCCCGGTCAGGACCCTGTGGCAGATTGGCGAAGACTTGCACCCGAGATACGAGTGGTGCCCTGACCTGCCTGCATCTCGCCTCAAGCCCCCTGTGGTCCCTCCCGCGGGCACGCAAGCACCGTCGCTCTCGCCGAGCTCATCACCTACTACAAACGCAGACCCGCCCGAACAGGGCCCTCAGCCTAATCCGAGCATCGCGGCGTCGCCGAGTAGCCCGCCAACCCCTACGTCTAGCATTCAGGCTGGCTCCAACTCCTAACCTCAGGCCGGGAGAAACAGCGACTTAAAGCAGGCGCCGGAGTAGTCGGCCCGGACCCCGCACCGCGTCGTTACTCGGGCACCTGGCCGCTGATAGGCCAATCCTCCTGCTCGGCGGGGAGGTTGGGCTCGGTCGCCAAGTGCAGGCGGTCGTTTCTGATGAGAATCCTTTCAGCTATCAGCCGCTCCGGTCCGTAATTGACCATCCTAAAGTAGTTTAGGATTTCGGCGGCACTGTTGTTGTACTCGGGATTCTCAATCATCATGCGCTCAAGCATCACAAGTCCACTAACCTGAACCAACTTGCTCTCGTTGGCTAGAAGATCGATGGATTTATTGAATCGCTCGCCAACCCTATCTCTTTCGCCCACCCAGTGCCGACGCAGAGAGAAGAAAAGAGCCCCGGCGCCCGTAGTGCCGACAACGACGGTAGCAGCAGTTTTGATGGCATCGATCCGCATCTTGGGCCGGTCACTGGCATCGGCTTTGTCGGCCTCCAGGAATAGAAGCCACATAGTGACGGCGCCCACACCAAGTAGGCCGAGCGTCGCGATAGTGGCGGCAAACCAGGGGGGCTTTGCAATTTCTGAGTTCCGGTTGATCACCCTCCGATAGGAGGCGACACAAAACAGGAGACATACGAGGGCAGCGCCAGCGAGAACTTCGAATGCCCAGCTCGCCATGAACTTATCTAACGCATCGTCTTCAAGCCAGGGATAGCGGCGTTTCATTTGGCCGTCGGGCGCGGTGATCGCCGTAAGTAGAACGAACATGAGCATGAAAAAGCTGACAACCACCGGCAGAAACGGCCCTTTTTGCTTCGCAGGGCCAAATACAAGGCTCCTTCGTAACGCACCTTTGAAGGTTCTCGGGCTATACGGGTCTTCTGGCTCCAACTTTTCCTCGCGGGATGCGTCAGTCACAAATTTCGAGCATGGCTGATCCCGATATCTCTGGCAAACCTAGGACGTGTCGAGCTTCCGACAGACCCCTGTCCTGACGGTCGGGCCTGGCTTGCAGGCCCCGGTTCCTGGGTCTATTGACCATCCCTTACTACTCTGAGCCGTGGCGCCACTGCGTGAGCCAATCCCACAATGCTGCCATCCCGTCTGCCGCCGACCCACACACCGTGGAGCAGGCCAGGGCCAGGGTGACAAGGTGGAGCGCCCTACCGGACGAACGACCTTGTCACCCTGGCCCTGGCCTGCTCGGCTTGCCTGGGTCGGTGGCTGGCGGGATGGCATCCCACCTCAACCACCCTCGGACCGGAACCGTTCGGCAACTCCATCTCGGAGTCGTCTGGCCCCCGCCGGAGGCACAGCTCTAACCCCGCCCTCTCCCTCACCCCACCACCCCCACACCCACCTCCACCCCTTCCCCACCCTGGGCCTGAGCGACCGTGCGGAACCGTTCGGCAACTTCGTCCGCCGCGGTTGGCCTGCCGAATCTCGTGCTGCTTCGGATCGTCGGCATCGGGTGGAAGGTGTCCGCCTGGCCCTGGTCGTCCTTCGGGACTCGTCACCGGGTCACTTCACTGAGCCAGGTGTGACGCGCGGGGTGGGGCGTGGGGTTCGGGCCGGTTGATTTTCCGCCCCGGCGCTCTTGCGCCGGGGCGGCGGCTCCGCAGGAGCCGTTTGCCGCGCCCCGGCCCGCGTCGCGCGGAGCGCGCTTGATCTAGTACAGGCCAATTCGGCAACAGATCACGTACAGCGCTCCGAGTCGACCCAGCCGGCACGAACACAACACCATCCGGCCAACGTCATCCGGTGCACCTCTGAGAGCGCAGTGCTCATCCCGCGTGACGCAGACTGCCCGCGCCCACTCCGCTCAAGGTCCGCCTGCCACACTCCCCTCCACCGGCCCGCGGTCCCCAGGCTTCTTACTTGGTCTCTCGCCTGTCCCCATCACCACACCACCTCCCACGCCATGGAAGATGGCGCACATGCTTCGGTCGCCAAATGCGCTCCTGCTCGACTTTGGTGGCGTCCTGGTCGACGCCCCTTCTCCACAGCCTCCGGCGCCGCCTGCGTTGATCGACCGGCTCTTTCGCCTCGTCGCCGGCGCAGTGCCCATCCAGCAGATCGCCGCTGACGTCAGCGAGGGCGCTCGCGCCTACGCGCTGTGGCGGGACGACATCGGCAGCACGGATGAGCCGACCGAGCTGCCGCATTCGCAGGTATGGGCTGATTTCGTCGCTCACTCCTGGCCCCAGCCTGCCCGCGCCGCCGTCGAACGGGAAGCCACCTCCCTGGCGTACGCATGGACCTGGCGGGAGCAATGGGAAGTGCGACCCGGAATCCCGGAAGCACTACAGGCGGCCTCCGACGCCGGCCTACCACTTGCCGTCGTGAGCAACACTCTCTGCGGCGCCGCACACCGCGACTTCCTCGCCAGCGCCGGGCTGTCGCATCTTTTCGCCGCCGAGTTCTACAGCGACGAAGCCGGCCCCCGAAAACCCAACCCACAACTCGCGCTTCTCGCGGCCGACGCCATCGGCGTTCCAATCGGAGCCTGCTGGTTCATCGGTGACACTCTCGGCCGAGACATCGCCTGCGCTCGACGTGCCAACGCCCAGGCGGCGATCCTCATGCGCTCACCCCGCACGGACCGGGAACCACCACACGATGACCTCAGACCGGACGCCCGGATTGAAGACGGCTACGAGCTGCTCGCACTGCTACGGCGAACCTGGGGAACGTCCGCAGCGTCGGCCAAGACGTAACGGTGGATCCGTTCGGCCGCCTCGCGTGGAGACAACTCACCGGTGTTGATGGTCAAGTCGGCCACGGATAGCGGCTCGGTGGCGTCCCACGCCCGGAGGCGCGCATCGGTGTCTCCGGTCCGTCGGGCGACGACCCGCTGCTCCGCGAGCTCTCGCGCACACCAGAGGTAGACCACATACCAGCAAGCACCAGCGACAGCCGCGGTAACAGCAGCGACGGCCTGCCGCTGCCCCAGGTGCACGACAGGCACACCCGCCGACAGACTTGTCACCAGCGATGGGCGGTCGACAACGTACCGCGCGCCGTACCGCTGGTTCTCCCACACGACATCGCCACTTCGCCGCAGCCCTTCAAGGCCTGACTCGTCGGACATCCGGTAACCGCTCGTCCGCCCCGGCCCGACCTTCAAGCGCGAATACAGCTGATACCGCTCGTCGACTTGGACGTGCATCCCCGGGTTGCCATGGCGATCCTGCGACACGCCGACTTCTCGATCACGATGGAGATCTACAGCCAGGTCTCATCGAAGGCGACCCGGGAGGCCCTGCGAAAGCTCGGTCAGAGCCTCGATCAATGAGCCGTTGCTGTACTTCGCTGCTGTACAAGATCAGAAAAGGCCACCCGGAAGATCCCGAATGGCCTCTGACCTGCGTCGGGACGGCCGGATTCGAACCGACGACCCCTTGTAACGGAAAGTAGCCGAAGCGGGCTTGTCATTACTTGCCTGAGATGGTCGTTGAGCTGCAAGGACGTCACTAATACGTCACCGGCTCTTGTCACTCTTCGCCAACAATTGGCCTGGGTTTTCGGGGGGTAAACGGGGGGCCAGGTTCAACGTCCGCCACGTCTGACCGTCTATCCACCGGTCGTGCCAGCCTTATAGATCGTTTACCGACCGGACGTGCGGCAGCCCGTCCTCGGTCAGCACGATCGTCACCGGGACGTCACGCGGTGGCGGTCTCTCGGTGGTGTCGCGCAAGCTGCGGTGCGCGGGGCATTCGCAGGATGGCTGCAGCGGGTCCGGGCACCCGACGAGGGCAGACGTCAGCCGCTGGACCCCGTCGGCGTCGACCGGCCACGACCAGTCCATGTCCCACGGCTCCTCCCACGGCGGGTGGAAGCAATCGTGATCGAAGCGCACCAGAAGGCCAGCCCCACACTCCGGGCAGGCCACCACGCTGCTCCAGCGGAAGTTGACCTGGTGCCCCGAGGTACCGTGCGGGACTCCCCAGCGGCTGATGAGCACAATCGTGCGCTGATCCGCCCGGCACACGACGCAGATGCCCATGGATGCCCCTTCCCTGCCGTACGCCCGCAACCACACTGTAGAAATCGACGACAATCCACGTGACGTGCCCGCCGATCCCTCGATGGTGGGGCGATAGACGAGTGCGCTGTCACGTGTGTCAGGTGCGGCGCGTCTCTTCGCCAGACGAAGCCGCGCGCTTGTCGCGGTCATCGTGCTCATTCAGGCCGGTAGCCGTTTCACGGATCGACGGCCAGGGTGTCGCCCTGCCAGCGTCGGGGTTGATGAGGCCTTCCAGTATCTGGCCTTCGTCAGTCGACGGGGTCGCTGTCCGCGATCCACCGGGCGATTTGCCGGCTGGTCTCGTCCCCGAGCATCGCCGCCGCTCGGGCCGCCAATGCGAGCAGTTCAACGCGCTCTGCCTCGGTGACCCGTAACTCCGGTCGGAGGGCCCGGCGCCAAGTCGTGCCCGCTGCGTCCCGGGCGAGGCGGGTCGCATCGGCCTTGCCCCGCTCGGCCAGGCGCTTATCCATGTCAGCGACCAGGATCAACGCCGCCTGCAGCTCCACGCCGGCGCCACGACCGCGCAGGAGTTTGTAGCCGGCGCGCCGCAGTTCCACCCGGCCGTCCCGGAGCAGCTCCCACAGCAGGGCCGGCGGCAACGCGCCGGCAACCGGGCGCAGCGCCAGCGTCACCTCCCGCACCACCGCCGGCGACGGATCCCGCACCAACGCCACCAACTCCCCCACCACGACCGCGTCCAGCAGCCGCAGACCTCGTACCGCCTGAGCCCGGACCTCCGGCTTCTCGTGGCCGAGCAGTCGAAGCAACAGCGGGGCGTCCGCCACCGAGCCGGTCTCGGCCAATCCGGCGATCGCCCCCACGACCGGCTCGTCGGCGTCAACGCCCGCGCGGTAGTGCTCCCGCGCATCGCTACCGAGTCGGCGGGCCGCGTCGCGGGCCACGGCCCGCACCAACGGCGCCTCGTCGTCCAGGTGTCCGGCGACGTCGGCGTCCTGACCGGCCCGAGCCAGCCCGGTCAACGCCACCACCCGCACCTCCGCCCGAGCCGAGCGAGCCAGCCGACGCAGGAGATCATGCCGGCGGGTCCAGACCGCGTCGCGGCACGCCGCCTCCGCCGCCCGCGCTCGCACCCACACGTCCGGATCCGACTCCGCCAAGGTCACCAGCTCCGGCATACGCAGCCCACCGCGCGCCAGCACGGTGTCGAAGACGAAGCGCCGCTCCCGGCGACCAGCCGAGGCGAGCAGGCCGCGCCACGACTGCTCCGTCGCCGCTAGCACCGCCACCCGCGCCTGGGCGACCGCGAAGCCGGCGCGAGCGCGGGCCTCGATGCGCAGCGCCGTCGGCAAGATTGCAGGCAGGTAGACATCAGCGTCGTCGGCGAGCAGCAGCGCGATTCCGGCCCGTGCCCGATCCCGCACCGGGGCCACCCAGTCGGCGGTACGCACCACCAGAAACGGCATCGCCTCCGTGTATGGGCGGGCGATCATCGCCGCGACCGCCCGCTCCCGGACTCGCCCATCGCCATGCATGCTCGCCATCGCCGTCGTCACCGGCCCCGACGGCGGCGCAGAAGCCCGTTCCGCGATCCGCCGCCACGAGGGTTGTCGGTGCCGGCCGTACCACGGGGCCGAGCGCGCGTGCTCGTCGAGCCGAACCACCAGCCCGGGCGCAGCGGTCACCAGCGCCAACGCCGATCGCGCCGCCACCTCATCGCCATGAGCATCGACCTCAAGCAGCACGTCGACCAACCGGTCCAACGCCTCCCATCCACCGGCCCCGCCGTGCTCGACCACAACTCGCACCACCGGAAGCAGCCCGTCCTCCTCCACCGGCAAAGCTGAGAGGGCCCGGCCGTCACGTCTTCCCCAGATCACCCCGACATCCTGCCCCGCCACTCATGGCGATGAACCCGGTTTTCCGGGCCGACGTCGAGGCTGACCAGGCCCGGCCACCCCTGAACCGCCCGTCTCGTGAACCGCCGATCTCAACGATGGTTCTCTACCCGGGCGAGATCGGTCACGGCTGCCACATGCTCCCACTGCGCCACTCCGCCGGGGAGCATCCAGGCCCTGCTGGTTTTCGCCCGAAGCTGCGGTGCCACGAGTTCGTCGGCGAACCGCCCTCGCTCAGCCACCAGCGCGTCGGCGGCCCCTGGCGTGCCCTTGGAGATCTCACGCTCGATGTGCGCGCTGGTCTCGGCGTGACGGCGAACCGACCAGGCGTGGCACCGTTGCACCTCGTCGGCGTCGACAACCGCCGTCAGGGTCATCAGGGGTGGCTCGACCACCTCGGCCAGGCAGGCGGCCAGCCGATCGTGCCCGTCGAGAAGAAGGTACGAGTCGAGGACGCTCACCCACCACAACAGGATCGGCGGCAGCGTGCCGCTGCGGACCTGCTTGCGGTAGCTCTTCACCCGCGCGTCGTCGGCCCGGGACATCGGACGCATGGCCAGGACGAGACCGCTGCCGCCGTGAACGTACCAGTCGAGCTGCCCCGCATCGTCGTCAACCAGCAGCTCGGACCACCGCTCGGCGGTCCCGGCAGATTTCCGGACCGACGCGGCTGCCTCCACGTACCGCAGGTTCGGTGCGCTGGGCTGCAACAACCACCGGCCCGGATACAGCGGCCCCACCCCGCTGGCGGTGAGCAGATCCGCGAACCGGTACACCCACCGCAAACCACGATCCTCTGCCGGGCCCCCGCCGATGCGCCGCGCATCCGCCGACCGCACTGGCGGCAAGATCGGGTCGTAGCCCGGCAGCCGCCGGTAGTCGACGTGGTAGTGGCCCGCGTCGAGCCGAGCGAGGAACACCACCGTCGGCCCCTGCCGGATCTGCAGACGCCCACCCCCGGTCACCTCCACCACGATCCCGGGACACCGGGGCGCGGCGGTGACGTCGAGGAGCAGGCCCTGCCAGCGGTCGCCCCGCACCAGATCCTCACGACGGGCACGCAGACCGCCTGTCCCCATAGGAGCGTCCCGCCGGCCCGCCGCGGGTGGCCGCCCGAGCTGCCAGCGGGGCGATGCCGGTCAGGGGCCGGCGATGCCGTGTCGTCTCTCGGGTGGTCGGTGCGGTGGCAGCCCTTGAGGTTCAGCGTGTATGGCGATCTCCTTGACGGTGCGGATCCGGTTGTGGTGGCCGACCGTCATACCGTCCGTGCGGAACACGTGCAGCTCAGCGCCGGGACGAGGGCTGTCGTAGTTACAGTTGCGGTTGCGGTCCCAGTCGACGTTCAGGTTTGCCAGCGTGTGGTCGATCCGGGAACGCAGCGCGCCTCGGTCGCCATCGCCGCCTACAGGTGGACAGAGGTAGTCGGCCAGGTCCACGGCGAGCTCGGGGTGGGCCCGGAGCAAGGCGGCGGCCGTCGGGACGGCGACGACCGTGTAGACGAACGTGTTGTGCTGGGTGCCTTGGTTTCCGACCTGCAGGCCGTGCACGTCGAAGGCCAGCAGTTGCTCGAAGAAACCGGGCTGTGTGCTCCGCGCGGACAGCAGGAGTGGCTGTGCGCTGACGGTCCATCCGGTCGCGCCGTGGCGGAGCGCGTCGGCCAACTCGTGGCGAAGGTGGGCGTTGGTCTGGTCGGCCAGCAGCGTGTGCATCGCGGCCTTGACCGGCGCGTTCCGCAACACCGGCGCGAAGTCCAGTCTCTGCTTCGGTCCACGCAGCACGAAGCGGTTGACCTGGAGGTTGTGGTTCCCGATCTGTCCACCTCGGACGTCGTACAATCGGATCACCTGCGCAAGGCGCAACCGAAGTTCGTGCGCTGGCACGATTTCGCCGGGTTCGGCAAGTTTCAGTGCCGGGCTGGTCAGACGGGGGGTCGGCGCTAGATCGGCGAGCGTCCGGCGCAAGACGGGCAGGATGCCCACCGCCAGCCGCTCCCTCCGGGGGATGCTGAGCAGACCGTCGCCGAGCGCGACGGTGCCGGCCACCTCCGAGGACCGGATGGACACGTCAGCGATCGTCCGTGCCAAACCCAACCGCGCCTGGCTGGCCCGCATGCCCTCTTGGCCCAGTAGATACAGCGCGACGGGCCCCGCAGCGGTAGTGACGGTGAGCGTCCCCAGCGGCATGCCGCACAGCAGGCGCCGCCATTCGGTGGTGTCCTGCGCGCCGGCGTCGATCTTTGCCACCGTGGACTCGCTGATTCGACTCGATTCCCAGAACTCTTGGCGGCCGGGCATGTGCCGGTGCACCAGGAGGCGGCCGGTGCCGTCGTGCGGGATCCAGTACAGGCGGATCAAGATGTGGCCGTCCATTACTCCTCCTGTCGGCACGTACCCCTGTCTGAAGCGGGATTCAGAGGCGACGGCGAAGGCGACCCGACGGGCGCCCCTTCGGGGCGGGCCCGCCACCGCCATCGTGGACATTGACAGCGTCGGGGTGGCACCACCGAGGCAGTTCCTGGCCGCAGCCTGCCGGCCGGGACAATTCCCTCGTCGATGCAGTCGCCCTCGTCGGACCGTTGGGCGGTAGGGGGACGCGCCCGAGCGGCCTCGTCGGAGCTCACCGTATCGGCGGCTGGTCAAGGGTGGCAAGGCCGAGGTTGACTGGTGGTCAGGAGGTGGTGACATTGTCCGAGGTGGATTTGATTGTCACGGCGTTGGCGGCGGGCGCGTCGGCCGGTGTGAGCGCGACCGCGAGCAGCGCGGTGCAGGACGCCTATGCCGCGCTCAAGGACCGGCTTCGTGAGCTCTTCGCGGACCGGCCCGAGGCCCAGGGGAAGCTGTACGCCGACAAGACCCTGCCGGGCCAGTGGCAGGAACTGCTCGGCGCGGATCTGGTCGCCTCCGAGGCCGCCAGCGATCCGGCGGTTCTTGCGGCGGCGCGCGATCTGCTCCGCGAGGCTCCCGCTGGGACCACCGTGCATGTGGCCGGCAATATCTACGGCCAGCAGATCGGTGACCGGACTCACCAACGCAACGAATTCCACTAAGTGCGTGTTTGAGATGGGGTTGATTAGGTCCAGGTGAAGGTCCGGCGGGCTTGCCGGCGTGCTGGTTGGCCGCGGGTGCGCTGGACCGCTGACGGGACATGGGATCGGATCCTCGCGGCGGCGCAGGTGCATGACGACGGCACGCCGGTGCAGTGGACGATCAGCATCGACTCGTCGATCGTGCGGGCGCACCAGCATGCCGCTGGCGCCCGCAAAAAAGGGGGGCTCCCCGGCAACCTGGTGCGCAAGATGGCGAGGCCATCGGCCGGTCCCGCGGCGGGTTGAGCACGAAGATTCACCTCGCGGTCGACGGACGCGGACGGCCGCTGTCGATCCTGCTCACCCCCGGCCAAGCCGGCGACAACCCGCAGCTGTTGGCGCTGCTGGACGCGATCCGCGTCAACGAGCCCGGGCCGGGTCGGCCCCGCAAGCGACCGGAGGTGCTGATCGCGGACAAGGGCTATGCACATGACTCGACCCGGCGAGCCCTGCGATCGCGCGGGATCCGGCACGTCATCCCGGAACGCAGCGACCAGGTCGCTCGCCGGGCCGCCAAGGGCAGCCACGGCGGGCGACCACCGGCCTTCGACAAGGTGATCTACAAGAAGCGCAACGTCGTGGAACGCTGCTTCAACCGGCTCAAGCAGTGGCGTGACCTGGCAACGCGATACGCCAAACGCGCATCCCTCTACCGAGCCGGCCTCGTCCTGATCGCTGCCGTCATCTGGCTCCCATGATCGACAGGACACGCCCTAATCCGACCGTCTCAGCTCATCACGAATTGAGTCCATTAAAGCTCGCTTATACGGAAGGACGTAGTTCCACCAGTCCTCATGGCGTTCTTCGTGGCGGGCCACCTCGTTGAGGGCCTGCGCATGCTGTACGAGCGGCAGGCGTAGTCGGTCAGAGCAGAGGATGTCGACTCGCGCATGGGCAAGCCAGATCTGTTCGACGAGCAGCGCTACATCCTCGAAGTCCCGGCCGTGCTCGCGCGCGTAGAGCTGGGTCTGCAAGTGCTGGGCAGCTTCAATGTAGCTGGCGATGGCGGTCTTGACCTCGGCGCGCTGTGCATTCTGCAGCGCTTGCTCATGATCTTCTCGCCGGTGGTTGTTCTGAACCTCAACCTCGCGTGATCGTGCACGCATCACCAGGACCTGTGTGATCACAGCTGAAGCGAGTGTTCCCGCAACGCCTGCGACAGCGACGACGACGGCCGCAACCTCGCTATTCATCGGTGTCTCCGCTTAGTCGTTCCTGAAATCCTGGCGACACTGAGCCACCGTGCAAGGTTTGTCATGAGCACTCAAACCCGGCGCGCTTCGCGTGCGCGGTTAAGTTCCGCAACGGGAATTTTTCACCGGGAAGGCCGCCCCGGGCACCGCCCTCATCTGCCGCGTAGCGTCCGCTGCCGCGTGTCCGCGTCCGCACCTTCGCCCACGCTCGCCGCGGCCGTGGAGAGACGCGTGGGCCGAAGCCGAGATTCCAGGGATGCCCTGCGGGCGCTGAGCGGCCAGGTTTAAGGAGGATTGATGTCCCTCATTCGAGGTGAGCGGCGGGGCTGCCATCGTCCTCCAATCCGAAGCGTTCCATGCGGGCCGCGCCGGCGTGGTCTCCCGCTCGGTGGCGCAGCCGGATCAGCATGGCGAGGCCATCACTGTCGCCCTGGTCAGTGGCCAGTTGCGCCCAGTTCGTCGCCTGGACCCGATCACCCTGTTCTTCAGCTAGTTCGGCCAGCGAGATCAAGGCTGCGGTGATTCCGTGATCGGCGGCTCTGCGATACATATCGATGGCACCGACGAGGTTGCCGGATTGGTGGCGCAGGCCGGCCAGCGACCACAAGCCGGTCACGTCGCCCTGCTCGATGGCTTGCTGGTATCGCTTCTCTGCGGCGTCGAGGTCGCCGTCGCGCTCGTGGAGGGCGGCCAGCGAGAGCAACGCTGCGACACTGCCTCGGTCGGATGCCCGCTGGTACAGCTGACGAGCGGCCGACCAGTCACCCATCTGTTCGCGTAGGGCGGCAAGGGTCATCAGCGCGGACGGCGTTCCGCTGTCAATAGCCTGCTGGAGTCTCTCCGCCTCGTCCCTGAGGCCAGTCCGCCGAAGAAGCTCGGACAGACACCAGAGTGCGTACGCATCGCCATGGTCAGCACCTCGCTGGTACAGGTCTCTGGCGCTGCTCATGTCGCCGAGACGTTCACGGATCGCACCGAGCGTGGTGAATATCGTCGCGTCGCCCCGATCGGCTGCGAGGCGTGCAACCTGTTCTGAACCGGCCAAGTCCCCCAGCCGGTCGCGAGTGATCGCGAGTACCTTGAGCGCGGATGTTTGGCCCTGGTCCGCGGCCCGCAATGCCGCGGCCAGCGCGCCGTTCGCGTCCGAAGTCTGCTCTAGCAGCGACACCAGCTTGTCCCAGGACTGTGCATCCCCGCGATCGGCTGCCTGCCGGTACAGAACGATTGCGCCAGGCAGGTCCCCTGCCCGTTCACGCAGTTCCGCGCTCGCAGATAGCTCACCGGCCTCGTCGGCAGCTGTTGTAGTGCCGCCTTGCCGCAACGCGGCGGCGCCGGCTTGATCTCCGGCGCGTTCTCGCAATGCGGCCAAGGTCCAGCGAGCCTCGTTATCTCCACCTTGGACCGCGAGCTGGTAGAGCGCAGCGGCACGCCGGTACCGCCCGCGGCGCTCCGCGTGGTCACCGAAGCTGCGTAGAGTAACCGGGTCGCTGACGGAGATTGCCACGGCGTCCCAGAACCCGGCTGGCGGGAAGATAGACGCGCGCTCCGCTGCGCCGCGCTGCTGAAGGTAGTCGGCAAGTCGATAACAAGTAAGAGACGTGGCGCTACGTTCAGTGGGGCGAGGACGGATCCGGATCAGCGGCCCCGCGATGCCGTGACACGGTTTAGCGGTATACGCGAGAGCCTCTTGCCACCAGTCGTCGGCCAGTTGGTTCCACTCGACATCAGCCAGGTAGCTGGGCGCTGCTCTCGCGAGCAACTCGTGCGGCAGGGCTAGCGGATGCCCGAGGCGGCGCGCGTCGATAGCGGCGGTGAGGACAGCTCGGACCGATGGTGGTGCATTGCGGTATCGCTGCATCAGTTCGGGCACGCCGGCTAGGTACTGCGTGATGCGCCCGGCCTCGGCGTTCTCGACGGCATCCCGCAGACGCTCGTCGGACGCCGCCGCAAGCTGCCGCACCTCGTCTGGTGCCCAAACATCCGGCACAGTGATGTCGGCGCCGATCAGCAGCTCTCGGGCCTGCGCGTGTAGATCAAGATCATTCGCAGGCGGCGGACCTGTCAACGCATCCCAGTAGTACGGCCAGATTGTTCCCAATATCAGTACAGGTCCACGCGCTGGATCACGCAGTAGGGTCCGCAATCGGGCTGCTACGCGCTCCCCTAGCCTCGGATCGGGCGTGAGCAGGTAGTGCTGCGCCTCGTTGAACCAGACCACGGTATGCCCGGCGACCTGCGCGAGATGCTGGTCGGCGGCGTCGGGCCGGGTTGGGTCGAACGGGTGCCATACGCGCCACTGCGCGGGCAGACGCTGGATCGCTTCCCAGCAGGCGCGTGTCTTTCCCGTAGAGGACGCTCCCACGAGCATCGCGATGCGGCTCCTGCCCGAGGAGGCTTCGTTAACGACCTTTGCCAACTCGTGGTCGTGTCTGCGCTCGACGTACGGGGGCAACGGCGGTAGCGAACGACCTATCTGAATCGCGGGGTGCACCTCGAGCGCCAGCGGGTCACATTGCCGGACCGGCTGCCCGAACCTGCTGTCCACAGGCGTCCCGGCCGCCCGCGTCCAGAGTTTGCTGATGTCTGCGGCAATTGCTGCCGTGTCCCGTCGACCAGCCGCCTGGGCGAGGACCACTGCGGTCGCGACCGTGTCCTCACGTACCGGCGGAAGACGCGCATCTCCGATGATCCGGTTGATGGTGTCACGGCCGGGGGTGCCCGGGAGGTCGAGTTCGTCGGCCAGACCGGTGACGTCAGCGGCGATCAGGTCAAGGGTGGGCCGACCAGCATCCACGTACAGACGGTAGATCGCATCTTTGAGGTCTTTGAGCGCCCCTGGCTCCAGCGGTGCCCGACTAATACCGCGTGCCCGGCGTCGTGCCGAACTGCGGCCGTCGCTATCCATCGCGGCCCATCGTCACCGATCGTCCGCGCGCATCTACACCCCTCCACCCCGACCGCACTCATCGCAACTGGTTCGGCGGCGAAAAGCCGCTGTCAAGGATAAGCCAAGCACCGACGCAAGGACCAGGAGGAAACCATGCGAGACAACACCGACCGCCGGCTGAAGACCCTGCGGGTTCGTCTCATGCTCACTGCGATCGGCAGCGCAGTCGCAGGCGCCACCCGCGCCTTCGTCGGGTGGCTGCTCAACCAGTGAGGTTAGCTGCAGGAGGGCCCAGCTTGCGCGTCGGTCGCCGCACACCCGATCCTGCCTGGCCGATCGACGCGATTTCAGTCCCACCAACTCCACCAGTTCTCGGGCGCGGGCACGGCCGGCACCTCCGACGATGGGTGGTGTCGCGCCAAAACAAGATCATCGCTTGCAGAGCAGATGCGGAACAGCCCGTCGTCGCCGTAGAGGACGGGTAGTCAAGTTCTCTGAGCCGCGGGGAAGCATGCCGTTCACCTGCAGTCGGGCCTGTTCCCAGCCATACCAGAGGGTGGTCAGGCGGGTAGCTGCTTCGTCGTCGCGCCGCCATTGCTCGCACCAATGCCATCGAGACATGCCGACCCGCCTGCCAGGCGCGGGAAAGTCGGCAACAGGTACGTGAACATCCGCTCCTCGACCGTGGAGTACAACGGTGGCCGATCGCCCCCGTCATCAGCGTGGCCGCGCTCGGCATGGGTCTGCTGAAGGTCGGCCACTTGGTTCGTCGGTCTCTCCACCTCAGCGGCAAGCTGCATCGAGTCGGGTTGCACGGCGCCAGCGCATCCTCGACGTCTCCGACCTGCACGCCCTGCCCCGCGGCCGGATGGTCGTGTACGCCTCCGGCGCCCCGCCCGCGCTCGCCCGCACCGCTCCCTGGCAGGACGGGCCTACGCGGCGGCGATCCGCGCGTCGATCGCTCACTGGGACCCCACCGGTCGCACCGACTGGCCCTCTCCCCCGACGTCCCACCGGGGCCAGCCTCATGACCACCCCCAACGCCGGGCCAGCCGCCGACGCCGTCGCCGACCTCAACGCGCTGCTCGGCCAGCTCGCCGACGACCCGGCCAGCCGTCGAGACGGTGGCGACGGAGCCGGTCGGCCCGGAGCCGGTCTACCGCAACGTCGAGGCCTTCGGTCGGCGGCTACCTCGCCCACGTCGTCGAGCGGCGCCTCGCCTCCAGGCCGACCAGCGGGATCAACTGGTGCCCGCGATGCGTGGGCGGCGCACCCCGAGGCGATCTCCCGCCTGTACGCGCTCTGGCGGGCCTGGGAGACACTGCGGGTCACGACCCCCAAACCGGCATGAGCATCTGGTGGCGCGACCACCTCGACCCACACCTCGCCGCGCTGACCGCCGAGTACGGCCCGTCCAGCCGGTGCCAAGCACACCGAACGTCGGCCGCTTCCGGTCGGGGTGGCTCCGCCGGAGGTACTCGCTCAGCTTGGCAGCGCCAGCTGCGGCTGATTGCGCGGCATCACCGCGCGTGCCGAGCCGCCTCGGCCACCGGCGGCGAGCGAGCAGGCGCAGCGCTTCAGGGTCGGTCGTGCAGGAACCAGGCGTCCGATCGGGTAAGGGCCAGGGCCAGTTCCCAGGGCGGGGACTCCAGGCTGCCGCCGACCGCCAGGTGCTGCAGAGCCAGCTGCCACGCCGGTTCACCCAACGCCGGCCGACGGGTGGTGACGAACTGCAACATGGTGCCCCAGGAGGCCACCAGCTCGGCACCCCACTCGCGTTCCCACTCACGGATCGCCGCCGCCAGAGCCCGGCGGCCCGGGTCATCGCCCAGGTCGGGGAGGGCCGCCTTCGCCGTCGCACCGTGGTAGTCGAGCCACGCCGGCGCCAGCCACTGGACCGGGGTCGGCAGCAGCACCAGCTGGGCGCCGCCGGGCGGAGTGAACCATCGACCGGTCCCGACGAGGTGATCCGCCCGGCGCTGCGCCTGATCGAGGGCGACCGGGTCGGCCAGCAACCGCTCCCACGTCGAGCGCTCCACAGCGGCCAGGGAACGTTCCAAAGACGGGTCGGGAAAATCGAGAAAGTCGGGCAGCCACAGATGCGCCTCTTCGGGCGGGATTCGCGAATTAAACCCTGCCCAGCGATAGATCATCCATGGATCGACGCCATCCATATCAGATGAAGCCTGTTCCGCATCGACGTCCTGCCACTGCTCGTCGATCCGGGTGAGAACGGGCCACCGGCCGGTGCGGCCTAGCGCGGCCCGGGCGATTTGCCAGGCAGGGAGCAGCCGGCCCGAGTCGAGACCCGTGATCACCAGCGTATCGCCGAGGCCCTCCTCGACCGGGAGGCCTTCCAATTCGGTCCCGTGTAGCACATCGGCGACTTCCTCGGGGTCCTCCAGCACCTCGGTCATGGACGAAACTGTAGCGGACAGACACCGAAGAATGCTGATGCCTAAACTCCGCCGCATGAGAATCGGACCTTATCTATCCGCTTTTGTTTTGGCGGTGACCGCACTCGCGACTGTCGGCTCTCCGGCGGCCGCTGCCCCGTCCGACTCCGACTACATCACCCAGGGCTTCTCGTTCAGCAGCCGCGAAGAAGCGCGCAAACACCTACCCGAGCTCCGGCGTCGGGTGGCCGAGAACGCCGACAAGCCTCGACAGCAGGCCGAGCAGCAGATCGACACGCCGGAAGACGCGATCCAGCGCGCCAAGGAGGCGACTGACGACTACAGCGTCGAGGGATCGTCGCTGCTGCCGGCGGTCGCGCCGCTCGGCAACGAGGACTGGGCCACGCTGGACGAGTGCCGGGCCGTGCACGACGACGACTTCGACAACAAGTACTTCCACAAGAACAAGTTCTCGTCGTGCTACTCCGACGACTGGACGTTCCCGATCCTCGAGCGGGGTACCGGCGCGCCGATCGCCGACGTGCAGTTCCTGCTGACGTACGTCATCCGCGGCTACAACGGCCAGCGGTACGCCGACGTCCAGGTGCAGCTGACCGACTGGGACGTCGACGTCAAGAACGCCGCCCGCTGGGCCACGATCGCGCCCGGGCTGGCCTATCGGTTGTCGCCGAACTGCGTGTCGCTGGACTCCGGCTCCTCGTGTGGCGAGCCGAGCCCGCCGTACATCCAGGTTCTCTACGGGCAGAGCGTCGCCGAGTCGCTGTTCTACATACCGACCACCACCACCCCGTGGTCCGGCGACACGAATCCGCAGGACAAGAAGGGCTACTACGCATTCGCCCCGGATCTGCTCGGCACGCACCTCAGCGGGATGGTCTCCGACTCGCACAACCCGCTGCCCAAGGACGACATGCGGTGTGACAGCGCGTCCTACGGCAACAGCCTCGGCTCGGGTGGCTGCCTGTTCACCCAGACCCGGTCGCACATCACCCTCAGCTGCAGCCCGTCGCAGGGCATGACCGAGTCGACCTGCTTCATTAAGGACGCCTTCGAGGACATCACCAGGACCTACCCCGGAGCCGTCGGTACGTACGTCCCCGGCGACGAATTCGGCTCGAACGGACCGCTGCACCGCAACTACCACCAGCGGGACTACTGGGGTCACGGCGAGGTGAACAACACGGCCCGGGATCGGGTCCGGACGATGTGCCGGCAGGGGTACGGCGCGAACTACACCTCGCTGCGGACCGACGGCCTGACCAACGACTGTGACGAGTTCCCGTTCCTCAAGACGTACGAGAACGAGGCCTCCCTCTTCCCCGGCCCGGCCCGCGCCGTCGCGGTGCGACCGGTGCTGAGCAGCCACAACCAGGAGGCCGGAAACCGGCTGAACCTCTACTACGCCGGCGACCGGCTCCTCGACGGTGACCCGTTCTACGTCGCGATCGTCGACCGCGGGTACTGCGAGGGCCTGCAGATCCCGCTGCCGCTGCCGGGTGGCGGATTCGGCGGCGGCACCGGCGGGCAAGGCGGTGGCGAGACCGGCGGTGGCAACACCATCCCGACGATCAGCGCGGCGCCGGTGACTCTGGAGGCCAACACCACCGGCGGATACTCCGGCCCGATCCCCGGCGTGACCGCGACCGACGCCGACGGCGACACGGTCACGCTGACCAACAACGCTCCGGCACTGCTGCCGCTGGGCGTGACGACGGTGGCATGGGTCGCCCGCGACCCGTCCGGCAACCGGACCACCGTCGCGCAGCAGGTGACGGTCAGGGACTCCACCCCGCCGACGATCACCTGCCCGGACGACGCCACCTACCGCGTCCTGAACCCGTCGATCGGGACGGCGAGCGCGCGGGACGTGGCCGACCCGAACCCGAGCGTGAACAGCAACCAGCCTGCCCTGTTCCACCTGGGCGAGACCACGGTGAAGTGGACCGCGACCGACGACTCCGGCAACTCCGCCTCCTGTGACCAGAAGGTGCGGATCATCTACGCGCCGCCGGTCGCCGCCGGCAAGGGGCACAGCCTGGCGGTCAACGACGACGACACCGTGTCGGCGTGGGGCGACAACCTGCTCGGCCAGCTCGGCAACGGCAGCATCTTCAGCGAGACCACGGCCGTACCGGTCTCCGGCCTGTCCGGGATCTTGGCGGTATCCTCCGGTGACGCGTCCTCCTACGCGCTGGCCAGGTCCGGAGTCGTCCACTCCTGGGGTGAGAACCTGCTCGGTCAGCTGGGCAACGGCAGCCGGCTCCAGAGCCGGCGGCCGGTCCAGGTCGACGGCCTGACCGGGACCAAGCAGATCGCGGCCGGTAACGACCACGTGCTCGCCCTCAAGTCAGACGGCACCGTGGCCGCATGGGGCTCGAATCTCGCCGGGCAGCTCGGCCGCACCGGAGTCCTCTCCGCGACCAAGCCGGCGGCCGTACCGGGTCTGACCGGCGTGGTGCAGGTCGCCGCGGGCGGCACTCCCGGGCTGGCCGGTCACTCAGTCGCGCTCAAGGGTGACGGCACGGTGTGGACCTGGGGTCACGGCCTGGACGGGCAGCTCGGTTTGGGCGACCACCGCTCCACGGCGACTCCCACGCAGGTGCCGGGCCTGAGCAATGTCGTGCTGATCGCCGCGGACGGTAACAACACGTACGCGCTGAAGTCCGACGGCACGGTCTGGGCCTGGGGCGACGGCAACCACGGGCAGATCGGCAACCCCGACGCAGCGCACAGCCAGACGACGCCCCTCAAGGTGAACATCAGCGGTGTCGTCTCGATCGACGCGGGCAGCACCACCGCGATGGCCGTCAAGGGCGACGGCACGGTGTGGGGCTGGGGCAGCAACGCCTCCGGCCAGCTCGGTGACGACCGCGACTGCGGCCTGCACTGCTCCACGCCGGTGAAGGCGAGCGGTCTGACAGGCGCCGGCTGGATCGCCGGCGGCCTGCTGCACAGTCTCGTGGTGAACACCGACGGGAATGTGCACGGGTACGGCGGCAACCTGCTCGGCCAGCTCGGCAACGGCACCCGGAAGGGGGCAACCACGCCGACGACGGTCAGCGGGGTGACGGCCGTTCACCGCTGAAAGAGATCCACCGCGCTCGGGTCCGGCATTTCGCCGGACCCGAGCGCCTCCCTATTCGTCCGCCGGATGCCCGCGCGGGCGATCGATCCGGTCGCTCCGCGCTTCACCGTAGGCACAGGCGCATAGAAGAACAGCAGCAGGGCCGGCCCCATTCCACAGAACCCGCCTGGGCCTGACTGTTCGCCGCCAGCGTCGTTCCGCCCCGCAGTTCACTCACGCCCTTGCTCAGGGAGACACGTTCGGCCCGTGACCAAACCGGCATCACCAGCATCGCCGCCTTTGATGCCGTCTCCTCCCCGGCGACTTCGACAGTGACGGAGATGCCGACATCACCGCCCGCAACAGCACCA
The DNA here is from genome assembly GCF_900091605.1 of Micromonospora tulbaghiae. Lineage (GTDB taxonomy): Bacteria > Actinomycetota > Actinomycetes > Mycobacteriales > Micromonosporaceae > Micromonospora > Micromonospora tulbaghiae. Next base: position 121,597 of record NZ_FMCQ01000007.1, on the reverse strand, counting down.
CCAAAGAGCTCTACCTCTCCCATGGCAACGGCACCGGACGCTTCAAACCAGCTGCACCACCATCGGATCCAACTGGTCAGCATTTGATCTCATCTTCTGACTGAACGATCGGGTGGAGCGCCGAACCAAGCGGTCCACCCCCGACCGTCCCAGCCCTTCCCCCCAACTACCTCGAAAGCAGCTCGAGCGACGCGACTGCCTCAGCCCCACCGGCAGCCTGGCCTCAGTCACGTCGACGCTGACATCCCACGTGATCACGACCTGCCAGGAGCCGTAACACGACGGCACGTCCCGCCACGGCGCACCGGCTGAAGTGACCACCTGCGACCGGACACTGTGTCCGGCCATTAGAGGTTACTTCATGCCGAACTCCGACCCACCGCACCGCGCACACGCGGCATGAAAGACCCGAGCGATCGAATTGCCGCCCGCCCGGAACTCACTCAGGTACGCGTCGAGGTCGGACGATGCCGTCTCCGGCCGCCGCTGCCCCGACCTGTCGATCGCCATCCGGGCACCATAGCCGCCTTCGTGTTCGGTGGAGTCTTGTCGATGGCCGGTGCGGAAATACGGCGCAACCGATCTTGGGGGGCTTCATGGGGACCTGGAACAGCGGACCGTTCGACAACGAAAACGACACGGAGCCCGGGGCGGTCCCGCCTGTACTGCACCTGCGAGACTCGTTACGGGGCGCAACGGATCTGGAAGGGGCGGCGGATGGCTGAAGACGAGCCGACGCCGGTCCACCTGACGAAGGTGCTCGACGGTCTCGCCGAGAACCCGGCGCTGCCGACCGGGCTGGTCCGCCGGCTGGTGCGCTACCGGCGCGGTTTCGGCCACGTGGCCAAGCGCGCCGATCTGACCCCGGACATGATCGAGGAGGTCCTCGCCTCGGGTCATGACTGGCTGCTGCGCTCGCTCGCGCTCAACCGCCAGTTGCCGAACGCCGTCCGGATGCGGCTGGCTGCCCACGCCGATCCCGCCGTCCGGGCTGCCCTGGTTGTCGGCGCCCGTGGCGCGCCCCGCGAGTGGTACGAGCGACTCATCGACGATCCGGACAGGCTGGTACGGGGACACCTCGCCGAACGCGACGACGTACCGGCCGATCTGCTCGCCCGGCTCGCCACGGACCCTGACCCGCCGGTCCGGGCCACCCTCGCACGGTGGTGGACGCAGGCCCCCGGACCGGTCCGGCGGCTCCTGCTCACCGACTCCGTCGACGAGGTTCGTGCGGCTGCCTGCTCGACCTACTACGCCCGGCTACCGCATCCGGTACCGCCGCCCGACCTCGTGGCGGGACTGCTCGCCGATCCGGTCACCCGCGCCGGAGCCGTACGCCACGCAGACCTGACCCCGGAACTGGCCAAAAAGCTCGCCGGTGACCCCGACCACCATGTTCGCCGGCAGGTCGCCGAACACCCACAGCTTCCCTCAGGAGTACGGGACCTGCTCGCCGAGGATCCCAGCGCGAACGTCCGCGTGGGTGTCTTCAGCCGCCGGGACACACCCGAGCCGGTACGCCACCGGATCTATACGCAGATCCAGCAGAGCGACCGCCCGCTGGCCGACCTGCTCGACGACGAACTCGACGACACTGCGCTGTTGCAGCTGGTCGAAGACCACATGGCCGTCGCCGAGCTGCAGCACCTTCGGCTGGACTGGGTCACCGCAGACCCACTGCCGCACCTGTCCTCGCCATACATCTGCTTCCGGCGCTCCGCTGCACGCGGCCGAACACTGCCGGCCGACGCGGTGATCCGGTTGCTCAACGACGACGACAGGGGCGTACGCACCAGCATGGCCACGCACGCCCCGCACCTGGTGGACCCAGCCACAGCCGAACGCATCGACCGTGAGTTCGGGCCGGACAACAAGACGCGCTGGCGTCCGGCCGACGTGTTCACCTTCCCGCCGCAGACCCTACGCCGCTTCGCCACCGACCCGGACCCGCGCATGCGATGCCTAGCACCCCGAGATCCGGATCTGCCCGTCGAGTTGGCCGGACGTCTGGCCACCGACCCGGACAGCACGGTTCGCCATGAAGTCGCCGGCCACCCGAACCTACCGGTCCACGTGCGTCGCGTCTTGCTCGCGGATTCGAGCGAATGGGTGGCGCACGCGGCGGCTGCTGCGGCGACGCTCCCCGTGGCCGAGATGGAGCGACTACTCACCCTCGCCGGCGTCTGACCGCAAAGACCACCAACACGAGGGGACTTGAACCCACGACAGCCTCTTGTCGAGTCCCCTCAGGACTTGTCATTGGTTGTCAAGACCCCTTGTAACGGAAAGTAGCCGGAGTGTGCTTGTCATTACTTGCCTGAGATGGTCGTTGAGCTGCAAGTACGCCGCCAAGGCCTCACCGGCTCTTGTCACTCTTCGTCAACATTCGGCCTGGGTTTTCGGGGGGTAAACGGGGGGCCAACGTTGAACGTCCGCCACGTCTGGCCGTCTATACATCGGTCCTGCCGCCATCTTCACCCGGACAGGGCAACGACGTGTTCACCGCCGTACTGCAAGCGGAGATCAACGGCCACCTGGCAGGGTCGCGAATTCGGCTGGTGCGAGTTCTACGAGGAAAGGCTGCTGCTGTTACTGACTGTGGTTGCTGATCTTGCCTGGCCGCGCCAGCAGGCAGGGCGGGGTACGCCAGCCTCAACCATGCCAGCGGACATAGGGGACTGCCCCGGGTTCGGTTGACTCGCGGGTTTGAGTGGTTCAGGCCGCGTGTACGGGCTGGTTGATTGTCTCAAACTCGATCGGGGTGAGCCGTCCGAGGCGTTGTTGCCGTCGCCGGCGGTGGTAGGTCCGCTCGATCCAGGTCACCATCGCCAGGCGCAACTCGTGGCGGGTGGTCCAGCGTTGCCGGTCCAGGACGTTGCGTTGCAGCATGGCGAAGAACGACTCCATCGCGGCGTTGTCGCCGCAGGCGCCGACTCGGCCCATCGAGCCGACCAATCCGTTGCGGTGCAACGCTTTCACGAATTTCCTGGACCGGAATTGACTGCCCTGTCCGAGTGGACCACGGTGTCGGCCGGGTGCCGGAGCCGGACCGCGTTCGACAGCGCCGCGACGGCCAGGGAGGCTTTCATGCGGGTGTCGATGGAGTAGCCGACGATCCGACCGGAGTACACGTCCTTGATCGCGCACAGGTAGAGCTTGCCCTCGGCGGTGGGGTGTTCGGTGATGTCGGTCAGCCATAGCCGGTTCGGGGCGTCGGCGGTGAAGCGGCGTTGCACCAGGTCGTCGTGCACCCGGGGGTCCGGCCCGCCTGGTCAGGCCCTTGCGTTTGGCGAACACCGACCAGATGCGCTGCTGTGAGCACAACCGGGCGACCCGGTTCGGGCCGGCGATGATGCCGTGGGCGGGTAGTTCGTCGGCGATGAACCGGTAGCCGAACGCCGGATCATCATGGTGGATGTCGAGGGCGGCGTTGATCAGATACGCGTCGTCGAGGTCCCGCCGGGTGACCGGGTTGTTCTTCCACGCGTAGTAGGCCTGCTTGCTGAACCCCAACACCCGGCAGGTCACCGCGACGGGGATCCCGTCCGCGGCCAGGTCACCGACCAGCGGGTACGTCATTTTGGGGAGATCTCCTTGGCGAAGTACGCCGCGGCCCGCCGCAGGATCTCGTTCTCCTGCTCCAAGATCTTGTTGCGTCTGCGCAGCTCCCGCAGCTCCGCCGACTCGGAACTCGTAGTTCCAGGGCGGACGCCGTCCTCGACGTCAGCGAGCTTCAGCCAGCGGTGCAAACAAGCCTCGGAGATCCCGAAGTCCTTCGCGATCTGGGCGATCGGGGCTTCGCCCTTACGGGCGACCGCGACGACGTCGCGGCGGAACTCCAGGGGGAACGCTTTCGGCATGACAGACATCCTTCCAGCGAGGAACAGATCCTCACAGGTCAGGAGTCAACCGAACCGGGTGCAGTCCCCCCATCATCCGGTAGGCGTCGAAGACACCGTAGACACTGCGCACCCTGGCGAGCAGGTGAGCCAGGTGTTTCGGGTCGGCGATCTCGAAGCTGAACCGGCTCACCGCCACCCGGTCGTGGGTGGTGGTGACGGTGGCGGAGAGGATGTTGACCCGCTCTTCGGAGAGCACCCGGGTTACGTCCGCGAGCAGCTTGTGCCGGTCGAGCGCTTCCACCTGGATCGCCACCAGGAACGCCGAGGCGGAGGTCAGCTTCCAGCTCACCTCGACCACCCGCTCGCCCTGGGCACGCAGGTCCTCCGCGTTGGCACAGTCGTCGCGGTGCACGCTCACCCCGCCGGAACGAGTCAGGAAACCAAAGACCGAGTCCGGCGGGACCGGCGTGCAGCAGCGGGCCAGCTTGATCCACACGTCGCTGACGCGGTGGACCACCACGCCCGGGTCGGCGCTGCTCTGCCGGCTGCGCGGCGGCCAGGTGGCCACGGCGATGTCCTCCGCCGCGCCCTCCTCGCCGCCGTAGGACGCCATCAGCTTCTGCACCACCGACTGCGCGGAGACCTGGCTGTCGCCGACCGCCGCGTACAGCGAGGCCACGTCGGCCAGGTGCAGGTCCCGGGCGATCGCCATCAGCGCGTCCGAGGTGAGCATCCGCTGCAACGGCATGCCCTGCTTGCGCATCGCCTTGACGATCGCGTCCTTGCCGGCCTCGATCGCCTCCTCGCGCCGCTCCTTGTTGAAGTACTGCCGGATTTTCGTCCGCGCCCGAGGGCTCTTCACGAAGCCGAGCCAGTCCTGCGTCGGGCCGGCGGTGTCGGACTTCGAGGTGTAAATCGCGACCACGTCACCGTTGGACAGCGTCGACTCCAACGGCACCGGCTTGCCGTTGACCAGCGCCCCGATGCACTTGTGCCCCACATCGGTGTGCATCGCGTACGCGAAGTCCACCGGCGTGGACCCGGTCGGCAGCGGGATGACGTCACCCTTGGGCGTGAAGACGTACACCTCCTGGCTGGACGGGTCGAAGCGCAGCGCGTCGAGGAACTCGCTCGGGTGCGTCGCCTCGCGCTGCCAGTCCGACAGCTGCCGCAGCCAGGTCATCTCGTCGATGTGCGCCGGCGGGCCCACCAGCGGCGTGCCCTTGTGCTCCTTGCACTTCCAGTGCGCCGCGGTGCCGAACTCCGCCGCACGGTGCATCGCGTACGTGCGGATCTGCATCTCCACCGGCTTGCCGGTGGGCCCGATGACAGTCGTGTGCAACGACTGGTACATGTTGAACTTGGGCATCGCGATGTAGTCCTTGAACCGGCCCGGCACCGGCTGCCAGTTGGCGTGGATGACCCCCAGCGCCGCATAGCAGTCCCGCACCGTGTCGACCAGGATCCGCACACCCACCAGGTCGTAGATGTCGTTGAAGTCCCGCCCCCGCACGATCATCTTCTGGTAGATCGAGTAGAGGTGCTTCGGCCGCCCGGTCGTCTCCGCCTTGATCTTGGCGGCCTTCAGGTCGGTGGACACCTTCTGGGTCACCTGGCGCAGCAGCGCCTCCCGCTGCGGCTGGTGCTCCCCGATCAGCCGGTTGATCTCCTCGAACCGCTTCGGGAACAACGTCCCAAACGCCAGATCCTCCAACTCCCATCGCATCGTATTCATGCCGACGCGGTGCGCAAGCGGCGTCCAAAGTTGGAGAGTCTGCCTAGCAACTCGTTCCTGCTCGCTTCGAACCTCGTAAGTAAGCGTACGAAGGTTATGGAGGCGCCGCGCGAGCTTGATCACCAAGATACGTGGATCTCCTGCGATAATTCCGACCACCTTCCGGACGGTGGCGTAACCGTCGTCAACGGAAGGGAGCCGGTCGAGCTTCCGAACTCCATCGACGAGACTCGCCACCTCGCCGCCGAACTCCTCACGGAGTTGAGCAACATCGTAGCCGCTGCCGTCTGTCGTGCCGCTGAGTAGCGCACCGACAAGCGTTCCGGTGTCCATGCCCATGTTCGCCAGGATGGTTGCAACCGCCAGCGGATGGGTGATGTACGGGTCGCCAGACTTTCGATACTGACCGGAATGCCACCAGGCTGCGGCATCGAAGGCCTGCTGCAAGACACGCACATCTGCTCGGGGATAGTGCTGGCGGTGGCAGGCAACAAGGGGCTCGAGAACTACACTGACCGTGGGCGCGATGTTTAGGACCCTACCTAAACCGAGCCTATTGACGACCCGCCTAACAGGCGATCTCGTTCCTGGAGTCACTCGCAGAGTGTGGACTGCCAGTTGACGTTCTGCGCCCTTCAGGGATTCATCGAGGGCAAGCCTGCGCAGTAAGGTGGCACCCCGGCCGTCCCCTGTGGCATGCAGAGCCGACGCTGCTGCTCGCCGTTCGGCAGCGTCAAGTCGCCGATCAGTTGCAAGGTCGACGAGAAGCTGCCGCCCCAAGGTGTTTCCGGATCGCGCGAGGGCGTCGGCGGCCCACACTCGCTGCCGCTGTTCGGATCCCGGATCTTGGGGGCTGGGCTTGCGTGGCGGACGGTGGCGAGCTATTGCCGACAGGATAGCCGCAGCATCGACACCCTCGAGCTGGAGAAGCTGCCGCATAATCCACTCGTCACCACCGATGGCCTTCCCATCGCCGTCGTCCATCGACCGGTTATTGCCGTCTCCCGCCATGGATGCCATAGTTCGCAGGAGCGGATTTCGCAGCACAGGGTCTTGCCGTTCATCGATAACGATTTCTGCTGCAAGATTTAGTCCTGCCTGACGATCGAGCCGAAGGCAAGTTACGATGGCAAGATGGCGACTGTTTGTCGAAGTTCGAGTGTCGCGGGCGGCGGCGGACAACGTGCGGACCGCAGCAGCGACGGTTTCGGGGGAGACGTAGCAGGCGTCATCGATAACCGCAGCCACAAACAAGGCTCCGCTCAAGCCACCAGTGGAGGCGAGGGAGTGCAGAGCCCTTGCCATCGCCTGCGACTCTTCCCAAGCAGCGACGAGAAACCGGGCAAGGGACTGCCGCCATGCAACGGGAGCCAGCATCTTGCCGCCGGCCGACCTGTTGAATAGATCCCAAAAGACCGCGTCAGCACGGGTGGCATCACCAGGGATAAACTGAGCAGCCAGATACTCCTGAACGGTCTGATGCAGGAACATGAAATCGTCGCCCCAAGCGAGCAGAACCCCACTGCCCCGAAGGTAGTCTACGATCAAGCTTCGCCAAGCCGCCTCCGGGACACTTGCACCGCGTAGGTCACGGGTCCAGTCGTCAAGCTTGTCAACTGCCAAGGTGGTGTCACCGTCTAGCCGGTCAGCGGCTAGACGGCCAATAAGTTTCTCACCTTCGGCGATGAGCCTTTCTCCTGCTTGCTCGGCGTCCGCACCAAAGCGGCTTAGTGCGTGGCGCAGCTGCTGGCGAACACCGCCTTCGGCGTCGCTGTGCTGACGTTCACGCAGCAGTTCAACAAATTCTTGGAAGATCCGCGATCGGCCTGGCGGAAGGCGACGGTCAGGGCTGGCGATGAAAAGCTGGCATAGAATGGTGGCCATGAGCGGATTTCGCCCCAACTCGTCCAAGCCAAGATGCGTGAGCTCCTTGATGAACTCCGCTGCGGTATTGCCGGGTTCAGCGACGTTCAACTGGGTGAACCAGCCCTGGACAAGTTGGCGTCGCTGTTCGTCGTCAAAGGCAAGTAACTCGTACTGAAAAGGTTCCCATTCCGGTCCTGCAATGCCTTCTACTGCTCCGGGACGGGTAGCCAGAATGAATCGGTGGACGCACCCGGCGCCACTGCGGTGGCCCTCGATCATCCTAAATACTCGTTGCCGCTTGTGCGTGTCCATAATCTCGTCAAGGCCGTCAACCAAGACCAGCCAGCGTGCACCGAAGAAAGGCGGCTGCTCAAAGAACTCGGCAGACCAAACGCTGGCGACCAGCAAGTTTAGTTCAGCCCGCACGCTTCGGGCGATCGCTTCACCTAGGCGACCGGTGGCGAGTATGTCTGCCGCCTGCACACGGACAGGAACATTGACGCTTTCACCGTCCCGCCAACGATCTACAATATCTGTTATGGCGACCTGAAATAGGCTCGATTTGCCTGCGCCAGCACCGCCGACAAGTATGGCATCCTGTTCACCATTGAACACGATGTCCGCCGGATGCGCTTGCGTCAATTCAACTTCAGAATCTCCCGCATCTCGGCGCCGAGCAGCTTGTCGAACATAAACAGTGGACAGTGGGGGAGTTGCGGCTCCAGATAGTAAATTATACGGATGGGCGGCGGCTGCCCGGGATGCGAGCGCTAGATAGGCACGGACTTGGCGTCCAGGATATACCCATTCACCTGCACCTATCTGTTCATCGGTGAGCGAATCGAGCCAGCGGCGGTGAATAGTTGGCGCCGTTGATAGCGCAACTTGTGCCGGTTCGCATCGACCTACGATCTCGTCGATGGGCAACATGTGCGCACTGCCCGTCTTGGCCGAGGTGCAGATCATGCCACAGACTGCACCCGTGCGCTGGTTGACGACAGGGCTTCCGCTGAAACCCTCAGGCAACCACGTCCCGCGCCCCCGCAGTAGTCGCAACGAGTCGACCTCGCTGCGCCGCGACTGACCCTCGTAGTCGAGAGTGGCCGATTGACCTGCACGGAACATGCCAGCTGGGTGACCGTAGGTCCATAGTGAATCTCCCAGTGCGACTACGTGACTCGCGAGCACCGGCGGAAGGTCAGTTGGAATGGACGTCTCGCGCACCTGTAGCAACGCCAGGTCCAACCCAGCAGGCGTGCGGAAGCAGCGGTCGGCCGATACTTCAAGAACGAGCTCAACCTCAGCGTCTACTGCTCTTGCACTGACGATCTCAGGAAGCGGCTGACCCTGCTCGGCAACCACGTGGGCACATGTCGCTACCAAACCCGGTGCGATTACGAAACCGGTCCCTAGGACTGGCCGCGCCCCCTTTGTCGCAGGAACTTCGACGGCCACCACGGCTGCCCGGAGGCAGTCCTCCCAGCCATACTTAACATGGCTGCTCATACCTGGTTCTGTCCCACTCAAGGCCGACCTTGATGCCAGACTTCGTCGATCCCTTCCCTAGCACCGCTACTAACTTGCCGGACTCAACCGCGAACTCGCAGGAGAACTCGACAGCCAGTCGGCTGACGTCGGCCTGCTTAAGGCGATCGCCGACTTTTGTCGCAAAAGCCGTCAATGCTGCAAGCGCCTGATCAAGATCAAGCGGTCGGGACGCTACGTCAACCTCATCGCTACCTTGGTGTGCGTCTAGGACTGCGCCAGTCAGATAGATCAAGTGTCCGTCGACATGCAGCGGCACCACAGACGAAACCTCGATACTTCCGGCTGCCTCGTTCACGCTGCACTCCTCGCCAGTCGTAATGCAACACGCGCGAAGAGTAGCGGAGCCGCGCAAGGCGCACGACCCCAGAGTCACCACCGTCCAGCAAAGACCGCAGCGGTGAGGTTTCCCCGGTAGCTCGGAGGCTTTCGATCATGCTCTGATGGAGCTGAAGGGAGTCATCCGTGGCAGCACCGAAGAAGTACCCCGATGAGCTGCGTGTACGTGCGGTGCGTTTGTATCGGGAGTCGCACCCGAAGCCCGTGATCGGCCAGCTGGCCCGCCAGCTTGGGGTGCATCACGAGGCGTTGCGGAACTGGATCCGCCAGGACGAGGCCGACCGGGGTCAGCGTGACGACCGGCCGACGACCTCCGAGTTGGAGGAGTTGCGGCGGCTACGGCGGGAGAACGCGGAGCTGAAGCGGGCCAACGAGATCTTGAAGGCCGCGTCGGCTTTTTCGCCTCGGAACTCGACCCGACCCGGCGACGGTCGTGACGCTCGTCGACGAGCTGAACCGCCCCGGATCTTGTAGAGACTTTGGGGTGCGCAGGCGGTAGCTCAAGTCTGGTACTGGGTTCCGCCAGCTTGTTGATGGTGTTTGGTGCAAGATGCATGGCTTGGGAATCACGAAGACCGCTGCCCCCTGCTGTCTCGCCGCTTGCCGGCGAGCCGATCAAGCGTGCCGATGCCGAACGGCTCGCGGGAGTGTTGAAGGCCGTCGCCGATCCGGCTCGGCTGCGACTGCGACTGCGACTGCGACTGCGACTGCGACTGCTCAGTTTGATTCAGGCCGCTCCTGAGGGCGAGGCGTCCGTCAGTGACCTCACCGCGCCGCTCGGCCTCTCCCAGCCGACCGTCAGTCATCACCTTCGGATCCTCACGGAGGCTGGGTTGCTCGAGCGGGAGAAGCGTGGGGTCTGGGCCTATTACCGCCTGGTGCCGTCCGCGATCGCGGCGCTCGCCGAGCTGTTGACGCCGCCCCGCAAGCGAGCGAGCGACCAGGGTGACTCGCTAAGCGTCACGGGTTAAGGCGGGGGCGCCTGTCTGCAGGCGATAGCGTTCGCTTTGGCGATGGCCATTTGGCTGCGGGAAGATCCGGTTTCCCTCGCTTCGACATACTCGCCGCTCGGCTCATGCGGCCTGTGTGCTGACCACTTGGCCTGCACAGTGCTGCAGGCACGCACCGCTCCGTCACAGGAGTTGCGGCGGCATCCCACCGCCGACCCGCGCTGGTGGGCTATGGGAGCGCGTATTACCGTCCGTACCGCCACTGGGCTTCTTCAAGGAAGTCAGCATGCCGGGCTTGCTCCCACTCGCGCATGCTCGGGTATCGGTCTCGGCAGTACCGACGCTGTAGGTGATTGACGAACTGGGTCCGTTCGTCGTCGTTCGCCAGCCGCAGTCCACGGTCGTCGTTGCCCGCTTGCAACCTGACACCACCGTCGGGCTCAACAGTCAGGGTGATCTCGTCGTCACGCGGATCAGGCGCACGAGCCGCCAGGTACGCGAAGTAGATGTAGCGGTAGTCGAACTCGTCGTGGCGGTCGTGCACCCAGTCGAGCCATTGGTCCACCTGCGCCACGGACCACGGTTCCATACGCCCCTCCCTTAGATCCCCGCCGGGCTACGCCCTCTCACCCCATAGATCCAACGCTATCGACCGGCAGCCACTCAGCCGTCCGGATGGGGTCGTCATATGGCTCGCTCCACCGCCGTTGTCGTCGCAGCTGCCAGTGTCGGCGTGGAGGCGGCAAGCCCGGGGGTTGAGCTTGCCGCCCGATGACAGCGTCACTGGCATCCGGTGATCAGCTTCCTCGCTTCGGAAGCCCGCACGTGCTTTCAGTCGTAGCCCGCCCGGCGGCGACGTGTGGGGCTGTGAGCGCGCGGACTCCTTGGGGCGTCAGGAGCTGCAGGTGTTCAGCATGCTCTGCAGGGCGGACTTCTCGGACGACTGCAGGCTCAGCCCCCAGTTGTACTTCACGGTGATCCACATCTTGCTGTAGGTGCACCGGTAGGACGACAGCGGTGGCTGCCACGTGGAGGGGTCCTGGTCGCCCTTGGCCTGGTTGACGTTGTCGGTTACGGCGATCAGCTGCGGGCGGGTCAGGTCGTTGGCGAAGCTCTGCCGCCGGCTAGTCGTCCAGCCGCTGGCGCCCGAGCGCCACGCCTCGGCGAGGGGCACGACGTGATCGATGTCGACGTCGGAGGCGGCGGTCCAGGTTGCGCCGTCGTACGGGCTGTACCAGCGGCCGGAGGTCGCCGCGCAGCTGCTGTCGGTGACCACGGACGTGCCGTCGCGCTTGAGGACCGTCTCGCGGGTGTTGCAGGCCCCGCTGATGGTGATCCAGTGCGGGAACAGATCCCGGGAGTACCCGCTCGTCGACCCCTCGCTCTTCACCGTCAAAGCGTTGAGCTGCGACTGGGCGCTCGCCTTGGACGGAATACCGGGCGGTGTCGCCGAAGCCACCGAGGCGTCGACGGCGACCAGGCCAGCGCTGGCGACCACCGCCACCGCTGCTCCGGCTATGGCACGCCGCGCCAACGCAGATGTGGCGAGTCGTCGGGTGAGTCGCATGAGGGCCTCCTCGGGCATCCGTCGTGGACAGCGACCATCTCGCCCCATCATGTCGATCGACGGTCACCACTGTGAAGAGTGGGAAGGCTCCCACGAACACTGATCACAGCCATTCCCTGTCCGCGCCACCGGCCCCGGGCGAACTCGCCGGTCCGCTGCCCCGCCGCCGATCGCGCCTGTCGAGATGGCGACGAACTGGCGATCAGCGACAATCCGACGCCCTAGAGTGCGACTCTCAGGCTGGCACGACACCTGCTATTCCGGGAGCGACGGTGGCCAACAACCTGATCGTCATGACATGGAACGTCGAGAACCTGTTCCCACCCGAGGACACCGACACGTCGGCGGCCGACACCTACACCGCGAAACTCACCTACCTCGCCGGTCTGATCGCCGGCACCGGCGCCGACGTCGTCGCCCTCCAAGAGATCGGCAGCCTCCGGGCCGCACAGGACCTGCGGGCTGCCCTCGGTGAGCCCTGGCAGGCCGTCGTGTCCTCCCACCCGGACAGCCGCGGCATCCGCGTCGCCGTCCTCGCCCGGCATCCCCTCACCGAAGAAGCGCAGATCCTCGCGCTGCCGCCCTCCGGGTTGCCTGCGGTCCCCGACGTCGACGGCGACACCCTCACCCACATGGGACGCGGAGCGCTTCAGGTACACGTCGACTGCGGCGGCGCCGGCCTGCGGCTGCTGACCGCGCACCTGAAGAGCAAACTGCTCACCTACCCGGGCGGGCGACGCTACCCCCTCAACGAAGACGAACGCGCTCGCGGCGCCGGCTACGCCCTCCTGCGGCGCACCGCCGAAGCCGTCGCCCTTCGCGTACACCTCAACGAGACCCTCGCCGCGGCCGCCATAGACGGCCAACCAGGCATGCCGACCGTCCTCTGCGGCGACCTCAACGACGGCCCGGACGCCATCACCACCGTCCTGCTCGAAGGCCCAGCCGACGGAGACGTCAACCGCCCCGACAAAGGCGACGCCGTCCGGCTGTACAACCTCGGACGACGCCTCCCCCCAACCGGCGCATACTCCCGCATCTACCAAGGCAACGGCGAACTCATCGACCACATCCTGGCAACCCGCGACCTCCAACTCCAGCTGACCACCGTCGACTCCCTCGTCGATGACATCACCTCCATCGGCGCCTCCACCCGCAGCCGGGAGAAGGCCGTCGTACCAGACCATGCCCCCGTCGTCGCCCGATTCCACGGGTAAAACGCGGGCGGCCGGGAAACGCAGCGACCGACGCTACGCGCCACGATGTCGTCGAGCTCGGCGGCGGTGGCGACGCGATAAATGGCTACGTTAGTTGGGCGAGGGCTGTCCAGAAGACACGACTGACGCCGCGGCCTCTCGCCTGTCAGGGCAGGTGACCGACCGTTAGCTGATTGTCGAGCTCTGGCAGAATACGGACTGGCCACACGCGGTTGAGGAAGTGTGGGGGAACGGGTGGGGAGCCGCTCGGCAATCACCTGGCTTAAGCTGCGTCGCTATGCTGGCCGTCACACCTGGGAGCTGACCGTAGTTGACGGTCGTCGCCCACCCCATCGGGCACGCAACGGGCACGTGGGCCGGTTGCAGGTCGTTCCGCTCGGCTGACCAGCCCGGCAAACCGCCGCAGGCTGGTCGAACCGATGCGGCTACCAATACGTCAGGCGGAACACATCTCGGGCAACCAGGCCGCCCGGCGGCCGCAACGGGTCGTAGCCGTCACCGAGATACCCCTCTCTCTGATGGGAGCGCAGAACGAGACGATGGCCGGCCAACACCAGGATGAAGCCAACGGCAGCCATCATCGCCGCCCCCTGTGGGGACATCAGCCGCACACCCGCCGCCCGGAACAGCCACGGAAAAACAGCCAAGAGGATCGCCAAACGGTAGACCCAGATCCCCGCACGGTACGTGAAAAGCCGCCGGCACGCCTCGAACTCGCTGCTGCTGATCGACACCGCGTCAGGTTAGGCCCTGAACGGCTCTCATCGCTGGCCCCGCCGTCGCCGCTGTCCTTGCGCCTTCGGCTGCCGGTCAACCACTCCTCTCCCCGAAGCCCATCTCCGCCGTCAGTCCGCACATCGTGGAACGGGCCTGGTCCCCCGACGTCAACTCGGCGGTGACAAGTTCGGCCTTCCTGCCCCGCGCCACGCCGGCTAGGCCGCGAGGGGCCGATCCCAGACCCCCGCAGCGGGCCCGAACAAACTGTCGATCGCGGGTCAGGCTCGGGAATCGTGACGGCGGCCAGCCGAGCGGAGGGGCCTGTCTCGCTAAGGGTGTTTCCGGCGATCTTGGTTAGTAGGTTTCAGCGGCTGGGAAGCGGTCGCTGAAGGTGATGGCGAAGGCGTTCAACGCGGGTTTCCAGCGCATCGTCCATCGGGTTCTGCCTGCTCCGGTGGGGTCCAGGGACCGGGTCACCAGGTACAGACACTTCAACGCGGCCTGCTCGTTGGGGAAGTGGCCGCGGGCCTTGACTGCCCGTCGGTAGCGGGCGTTCAACGACTCGATCGCGTTGGTCGAGCAGATCACCCGCCGGATCTCGACGTCGTAGTCGAGGAACGGGATGAACTCCGCCCAGGCGTTGTCCCACAGGCGGATCACCGCCGGATACCGGTCGCCCCACTTGTCGGCCAGGTCGTCGAACGCGGCCCGGGCCGTGGTGGCGTTGACGGCGGTGTAGATCGGTTTGATGTCGTGCTTGAGCGCGTCCCAGTACTTGCGGGAGGTGAGGCGGAACGTGTTGCGGATCAGGTGGATGATGCAGGTCTGCACGATCGTGGCCGGCCACACGTTCGTGACCACTTCCGGAGGCCTTTCAGACCGTCGCAGACGAGGAAGAACACGTCTTTGACGCCCCGGTTGCGCAGGTCGGTCAGCACGCTCATCCAGAACTTCGCGCCCTCACCGCCAGCGCCGGCCCACAAGCCCAGGATGTCCTTCTCCCCGTCGAGGGTGACGCCGATCGCGGCGTAGAACGGCCGGTTGGCGACCTGCCCGTCACGGACCTTGACCACGATCGCGTCGATGAACACCGCCGCGTAGATCTCGTCCAGCGGGCGGTGGGACCAGTCGGTCATCTCCTCGATGACCTTGTCGGTGATCCGCGAGATCGTCTCCTTCGACACCGAAGCCCCGTAGATCTCGGCGAAGTGCGCGCTGATCTCCCCGGTCGTGAGGCCTTTGGCATACAGCGACAACACGACCTCGTCGACCCCGGACAGGCGCCGCTGCCGCTTGCGCACGATCTGCGGCTCAAAGGTGCCTGCCCTGTCCCGCGGCACGTCGATCTGCACCGGCCCGTTGGCCTCGGTCAACACGGTCTTCGACCGGGTGCCGTTGCGGATGTTGCCCGAACCAACACCGGCCTGGTCGTGCTTCTCGTAGCCGAGGTGCTCGGTCATCTCCTCGTTCAGCGCGGTCTCCAGGACCGTCTTGGTCAACTGCTTCAACAGCCCGTCCGGACCGGTCAGGGACAGCCCTTGCTCCTTGGCTGCCCGGACCAGCTCGGCGGCGGCCTTCGCCTCCGCCGACGGCTCGGGCCGCTTCCTGCGTCCGGTCTGGTCGTTCAGTGTCGCGGTCATCACGGCACCCTCCTCACCAGGCACAACGCCCGGCAGGTCAGGCCGGAAACACCCTTAGATCCACACTCCCGAGCGGAGCACTGCGGTGGCGGTCTGGTCGCGCTGGCCGGGGCGACGGAACATCGGTTGGATGCTCACGTCCTCGGCCGGGCGCACGATCGCGTGGTCAGCGTCGTAACCGGCCTGGGCGAGGAGGTGTTGCCCGGCTGGGAGGGTGAGGGTCCAGGACGGCAGTTCGATGAGGTCGAGCCGGCAGCGCAGGTGCTCCGTCAGCGCCCGGCCCTTGCCGGTCCGCTGGTGCGTGGGGCGCACGGCCAGGAAGGCGAGATGGTAGTGCGCCGTGGTCGGTTGCCGGCTGTCCATGATGTCGTCCAGGAGACGGAAGCGCTCGGCGTGTGGGCCGGCGGCTGTGGCGAGGCGCGTGGCGTAGTCGGCCGGTGGTGGAACGGGCCCGTATTGGTGGAAGCAGACGGTGGCGGCGGTGAGGTCGCTGGTGACGTGGACGTCGCCGTAGAGCATGGCGTGTTCGACCCAGATGGCGACGACGTCGGCCAAGACTCGGCCTCGTTGTTCCTGGTCGGGTATCAGCCAGGCGGCGATGGAAGTGGGTTGGAGGGCCTCGGCGATCACCGTGGCGACGATGTCCTGTTCGCGCCACCGCGCGGCCCGGATGTGGTGCGGCACCTCGTGCCCTGCCTTTCTCTTGCTGCCTTTGTCGTCGTGCTGGTTGGGGTGGCCGGCGGTCGTGGACGGGAGAGCCGCTGTCGCCGGCCACGAGGGCCCCGCCCCGCTGAGCCTTCCCTCTGGCACGTCGGCTGGCCGGGTTGTCACCGCAGGCGGGTCACGGCTGCGGCGGTGGTAGGTGAGGTGGGCGTTTCGGTGTTGCGGGTGCGGGTGTGGGCGAGCAGGAGGGTGTAGGAGTGCAGGCCGGGTCGGCGTCCGCGGTTGATCCATTCGGTCGCGGCGAGCAGGTCGCCGGTGTCCGGGTGGATGAGCAGCGTCGAGGTGGATCCGTCGGCGACGATCTGGAAGGACATGCCGGTCCGGCCGGCGAGGTCGGTTGTCGTGCCTTTGTAGGTGAGGTGGGGGGCCGCTGCCAGGGCGCGCAGGGTCGTCGCTCGTTGCCGTGGGTTGAGGTGCTGGCTGGTGGCCAGTTCGACGATGCCGCTGGTCAGGATCCTGGGGTAGGCGGGCTCGTCGGCCAGCGCGGGCGGCGCGAGCAGTCGGATCAGCTCGCGGGGATTGGCGGGGATGTCCCCGGGGAGGTGGGGGTGCAGGTCACCGATGCCGTGGTGCAGTGTGTGCGGTACGGCCCGGCTGAACTCCTGGCGCTCCTGCGGTGTGGGCTGGTGGTTGAGGCCGTGCAGGTCCGGTGCCCGGCGGATGATTTCTCGGCCGGAGCCGTCCGCGTCGTGCCGCCAGCGCCGTACGTCGGTGCGGACGATCGTGGTGCTCGCGCGTGTCCAGCTCTGCAGGTGCAGGTAGGTGTAGGGCAGTCCGCCGGTGGTGTCGGCGGGGGCGGTGCTGATGGTATCGGCGAGCAGGTTCAGGCGCTGCTGGGCGGTGAGCCCTGCGGCGGTGGCGGCTGCAGCTGGTGTGCTGGCGGGGCGCGGTGCGGCGGACCCGGTGCCGGCCGGTCGTGGATCGGCATGGCAGGCGGTGAGCAGAACGAGGACGAGGCTGCCGCCGAGGAGCGCGGCACGTTGCCGGCGGGCCTTGAGGGTCAGGTGGGTCATGCTTGTCGTGCCTTATCTGCGGCGCGGGCGTGGATGACCCGGCGTTCGTAGGAGCCCAGGAGTACGCGGGGGTCGGTCATGAGGTCGGCGAACCGGTCCGCGTTGGTGATGTTCAGGCGGGGACGCAGGTGAGTGATGACGTCGGCGAGGAGCCGGCAGCCGGGGTCGGCGCCAGTCCAGGTCTCGGTGGTGGTATGGATGCAGTGCTGCACCATGCCATGGCTGAACAGCAGGGTTTCGGGGTCGGCGGTCCAGGTCGCGCCATGCGGGCCGGTGAGGGCGCGGTGGGCCTGCTGCAGGACGGTGTGGATGAGGGTGGCGGACTCGTCGTCGGGCGCCCGGTAGATCCGGGGGGCGGTGGTGGTGATGTCGGCGAGGACGAGCCGGCCGCCCGGGCGCAGCCGGGTGGTCATCTGCGCGATCAGGTCCGCGGGGTCGCGCAGGGTGCCGTGGGGCCAGCGGGCGAGGATGTGGTCGTAGCCGGCGGCGTGGCCGGGCACCGGGTCACGGTTCAGGTCCAGCTGGTGGACGTTGATGACGGCGGTGTCGGTGAGGTGGCCGGTGTCGGCGTCGACGGCGGTGACGGACCCGTAGCGGCCGACGAGCCGGGCCAGGAGGGTGGTGCTCTCCTCGCTGGCGCCGACGTCCAGCACCCGCTGGTTGGTGCGGATGTCGAGTCGGTCCAGGACCGTGTGAATGCTCGGGTTCAGCAGTAGGTGTATCGGCCCGGCGTGGGCCGGCAGCGTGGTTGTCATGGCGGTGCTCCGGATGTCGGCGTGGCGGGTGATGCCGGTGGCGTCGGGTGCTGGTGCTGCCTTACTGGGAGCCGGTGATGCTGGTGGCGGCTGGGCTGATCCGTTCGACGAGCTGTGCGGCTGCCGCGATCACCTCGCACTGGTGGGGCAGGAAGGGCTCGGCGGTGTACCCGGCGACGACGGCGGCGAGGGGGTCGGTGACGTGGGTGGTGGTGCCGGTGAGTTCTTCGAGGAATGCCAGGGCGCAGTAGGGGGTGTAGAAGGGGCTGTAGCCGCCTTCGTGGGCGGCGATGAGCCGGCCGTGGCAGAGCTGGTCGGCGGCGCTGACGAGCAGGCGGGTCATCTCTCGGTAGGAGGCGGCGGTGAGCATCTGCCGGGCGAGGGGGTCGAAGACGTTGGCGTCGAAGCCGTTGGCGAGCAGGATCAGGTCGGGGGCGAAGCGGTCCAGTGCCGGGAGGACGACCTGGTGGATGGCGTTGAGGTAGGCGGCGTGGCCGCTGCCTGGTGGTAGGGGCACGTTGAGGGCGTAGCCGGTGCCGTCGCCGGTGCCGTTTTCGTGGGTCCATCCGGAGTCGGGTGGGAAGCAGCCGGCTTGGTGCAGGCTGATGGTGAGCACGCTCGGGTCGTCGTTGAAGATGGCCTGGGTGCCGTTGCCGTGGTGGGCGTCCCAGTCCACGACCGCGACGCGTGCGAGCCCGAGTTCGGCTTGGGCGTGGCGGGCGGCGACGGCGATGTTGTTGAACAGGCAGAAACCCATTCCCTGGTTGGCGGTGGCGTGATGGCCGGGTGGGCGGACCAGGGCGTAGCCGTTGGTGATGTCGCCGTGGGCGGCGGCGGTGACGAGTTCGATCAGCCCGCCGGCGGCGAGGCGGGCGATGTCGTAGCTGCCGTGCCCGACCGGTGAGAAGCCGTCTCCGGCGTCGCCTCCCCCGCCGCGTAGGTCGCTTTGGGTCTTGATGTGCTGGACGTAGGCGGGGGTGTGCACGCGTGTCAGTTCGGCGACGGTGGCCCGCCGGGGCTCGATGACCATCAGCTCGCCCAGCAGTCCGCAGGCGTGGATCAGCTCGTGGACGCGTCGCTTCGCGTCGGGGTTCTCGACGTGCACGGCGGGTTGGACGCCGGCGGTCGGGTCGGCGGGTAGCAGGCCGGCGCTGGTGCCGGTGTCGTGCCACAGGTACTCGGGATGGAAGACGTATCCGGTGGTCATGATGGTTGCCTTTCGTCGGTGGGGTGGCTGGTGCTGGTGTGGTCAGCGCGCGTGGGAGCTGGCGGGAGATGCTGTTGCCGGTCTCGGTCGCGGGATCGGCCGGATTCGCGGGCGGGTGTCGGCGATGTCGGCGACGAAGGCGTCGACCTGGCCGGGGGTGATGCCGGGCATGCAGATGAGGTGGCTGGTGTCGCCGTCGGTGGCCAGGAGCCACTTTCGGCGTACGTGCTCGGGTGGGGTGGGCAGGACGACGGTGAAGGCGTGCGGGTGCCGCCAGGCGGGCCAGCCGACGGCGTTGAGCCGCTCGACGGTGTAGGCGGCCAGCCGGCGGGCTTCGCTGGCCCGCCACCGGTGCCCCTCCCGTCCGTGAACGGCGATGGCATGCCACAACAGCGCGGCCGACAGGCCGCAGCGGGAGCCGGTGATGGTGGTGTCCGCCGTGGCGGTGTAGGCCACCCGGGAACCGGCGGCGCGTAGGTGATCGCGGATGAGCACGATGCCGCACGGCGTCGGTGTGCCGAAGAACTTGTGGCCACTGATCGCGACGCTGCCGATGCCGCTGGCGTCATCGAGGGACAGCCGTCCGTCGAGGGCCAGGGGGATGCCGGACAGGGCCGCGTCGACGTGCAGATGCCCGCCTGCGTGATGCTCGTCGAGGACCGCGCGGATGCGGCTGGTGTCGTCGACCGCCTCGGTCATGGTGGTGCCGGCGGTCGCGACGACGATCGCCGGGAAGCGGCGCCGCCGGTGGAGCTGCTCGGCGAGGTGCGCGTAGTCCATCTCCCCATCGGGACGCGCGTGGACCAGGATGCCGTGCGCGCCGAGCAGGCGCACCACCTTGGCCACGGAGTAGTGGGCGGCGGCTGAGTAGTAGATCCGTGCCGTCGGTTTCCACCGGTGCGCGGCGTGCAGGGCGGACAGGGTGCCTTCCGTGCCGCCCGTGGTGACGTAGCCCCACCGGTCGTCTGCGGGCATGGCGAGCAGGTCGGCTGTCCACGTGATGACCGCGCGTTCCAGCGCCCGGGTGTGCGCGATTCCGCCCTCGTCGGCGGGGTCGCCGATGTTGTTCCACAGCCTGCCGCCGAGGCGGGTCATGACCTCCGTGTGGTCGAGGTCCACAGCGCCGGGGAACCCGATGCTCGTCGCCGCCGTGGCGTCGGCTGCGCGAACGAGGTGGTCAAGCACGGCCGTGATGTCGATCGGCGCGCGGCTCAGGTCCGCGGCGGCGGCCAGTCTCAGGGTGTGGGTCACGCCGGCCGTCCGCCGTGCAGGTGGGAGGTGAGGGTGTGGTGGAGCATGCCGAGTCGTCGCCACAGCTCGCGGGTGGCGTCGTCGCCCTGCTCGGTGAGGTTGGCGTGCGGGTTGTGCCAGTAGGCGGGCCGGTCCGGGTCGAGGGTCTTGGTGCAGCGGATCCCGTCGACGCCGATGCGGGCCTGGGGGTCACGGTCCAGGTGCAGGGCGGTGCCGTCGGTCAGCAGCACGTAGCACTGGCCCTTGAGGTCGAAGGCCGACAGGTACCGACCGCCGGATCCGTCCCGGAGGGTGCGGGCGACCTGCTGCCAGCGGCCCTGGTCGGAGTCGAGGGTGCTGACCCCGACGCCGACGTAGGTGGCGCCCGGCGGCGGACTCATGTCTCCGCCGTTGACCATCGAGGCGTCCGGCCCGAGCGGATGCCACCGCCGCCCGGCGGAGGCGGCGCGGACGATGTTGGTCCGGACCACCTCGGCTAGATCGGCCAGGAGCCGGGGCAGGTCCTCGGATTCCGGGGAGGCCAGCCACAGCCGGTAGGCGGTGTGCAGCAGGTAGCCGTGCGGCTCGGCCGGTGCCTCGGAGACGAAGAACAGCATCAGAGCGTGCGGGCCGAGCGCCTCACGGGTGTCGTGGCGCTGGTCCGCCTCGACCATGTGGCCGGTGTTGAGCCGCCTGCACCGGTAGGCGACCTGCACGCGCAGATCCGCCCACCGCCGCGCTTGTCCCGGCACCTCGTTCCCGTCGGGCGCAGGCTGGTCCGTGGGCATGTCCGGCGGGGGTACTGCCGCAGGCGGGGTTGGAGGGGCCGGGGGCGGCGGCGGCCGGTGGTGCTCCCCCGGCGCGTGGTAGCCGGGCGGCGTGCCGACAGCCGGGGCGCGCGGGCCCGGTGGCGCCGCCGGAGGGTGTTCCGGCCGCCAGCCGGGATGCAGGGGATCGACGCCGTAGCGCCCGCCAGGCCCGGTCATCGCCGTGTGAGTCCTCATCACTTGCGCCCCTTTGTCAGATGGAGACGGTGATGGCGTCGAGTACGGCATGGGTGGCCGGTGTGCCACGGCCGATACCGGCGTAGACCTCCGGACGGGACCGGCGCACCTGCCCGGCCCACAACCCGCCCACGACGGCCGTGGCGACGAGGATCGCGGGCAGCAGCAGCGGCGCCCGTGACCCCGGCGGGGCGCCGAGCAGGGAGTCCACGTTGCCGACCATCAAGGCCAGCACCACCACCCCGCCCGCCACACCGATCACGGGTGCGAGTCGCCATTCCCACACGCCGGCCTTCGGGCCTCGCAGGCCGGCCGGTGCTCGCACCGCCGCCACCGAGGCGGCCAGGAGCAGGCACAACAAGCCCATCGCGCCCAAGGCCGACAGCCAGGTGAACATCACCGCGACCGGGTCCGCGCCGGATGACGCGAACCCGCCCACCACCACGACGGCGATGCCGGTCTGCGTCAGGGAACCGCCGCGCGGCGCGCTGACGCGAGTCGCGCTGCCGGTCCTTGCGAGCCCGGCAGGCAGCACGCCTTCCCGGGCCATCGCGAACACATACCGGGCGATGACCGAATGGAAGGCCAGCATCGACGTGACGATCGCGCAGATCAGTACCGTCTGCGCGAGCGGTACCCACCAGCCGCCCAGGCGCTCCAGCACCGACAACGGCAGGCCCGCCGCAGGGTCGGCAGCCACGTCGGCGACGGATCGGGGACCGGCGGCGATGCCCATCGCCCACGCCGCTGCCGCATACACCCCGCCGAGGACGAGCACCGCGGCGATGGTGGCCCGGCCGACCGACCGGCGGTCGATGGCCTCTTCGACGAACGAGCCCGGCGCGTCGGTGCCCATGAACGCGGCCACGCAGAAGGCGACCGCACCGCCGATACCGCTGACCGCCAGGCTCGAGGCGTCGAAGCCCTCCCAGGACAACCCGCCGTCCGCCGGCTGCCCGAGACCGGCCAGCGTGAACGCGGCGACGATCAGCAGGGATACCGCCAGCACGGCGGCCAGCACGCGAGTCGACAGCACGATCGCCCGCACACCTACCACCCCGACCACGGCCACGGCGATGCCCGCCCACACCCACCACGCGCCGCCGAGCTGCCCGGCCAGCGTCGCACCGAACAACCCGAACAGGCTCGTCTGAATCGCGTTGTACGCGACCAGGGCGACCAGACCGGCGGCCACACCCCAGCTACGACCCAGACCGTGCGCCAGGATGCCGTAGTACGCCGCCGCGTGCCCCACCTGCCGGGCCATCGCCGTGTAACCGACCGCGAGCACCGCCACGACACCGGCCACCAGCACGAACACCAGCGGCAACGCCTCCACCCCCGTGGTCGCGTACGTGGCGACGATGCCTCCTGCCAGCACCACCATCGGCGCCGACGCCGCCGCCCCGAACACCCACAACCCGAACGGAGTCAACGTCCGCCGAGCCAGGGCCACCTGCACATGCATCGACCTCACCGCTGCCCCCGATCCGGAGAGTCCGGACAGCGCGAGTGCGCCGGCACGTTGGGACAGCCGGTGCGGCGGCAGCCGTCCACCGGATGACCGTCCACGTCGGCCGCGCTCGCGGCCACGACGTACACCGCCAACGGCCGTACCGGGCCGCCCCGCCAGTAGTCCTGGTCCCGACCGAGCCGCCGCTGCGCGACGCGAGCGTCCGACGCGAACCCGAACAAGTCGTGACTGCCGTCCGGCCACTCCCGCCTGATCGCGTACCCCCAGACGAACTCGCGCGACGTCACAGCTCCCGCGTCCGTGACGGCGGCGGCACCGCCAGGCGCAGCACCGAGCCACGCCAACAGCCACCGGCCGGCATTCGGCCGTCGTAGCCGCGACGGGCAACGGGTCGCAGCAGCCAGCATGAGAAATGCCTCCTTGCATCGAGGGGAAAGGTGCATGCAAACGCCCCGCTGGCCGGCGGCCAGCAGCCGTGCATCGAGGTGCCGAAACGGCTGTCAGGTCGTGTCGACCCGACCGAGAAGCGGCGGCGCCGCCGACGGCCCTGCGCCGGCAGAAGGCGCCGCAGCCCGGTGCAGCCGCACACGACGGGGCAGGCCGTCACGCCGCTCACCGCCGCGCCGCGGCCGGTACATCCGCCACAGCACCGGGCCACCGGACCCCAACAGCATCGGTGACCGCGGCAGGTAGCCGAACTGGCCAAACAAGCTCTCACAAGGTTCGCTGCCGCACACCTGCGTGTACGCCGGCAGCCCTTCGGCATCCACGACCCCGTGACAGCTCGCCAGCAACGCCCTCGCCGCCGCGCCCCCCGCAGGACGGGCCGCGAACTGTGCCAGATAGTGATGCGGCGTACGCGGCACCACCGCGTGCAGCACCGCGAATCGCGCCGCGAATGGGCCGAGCAACCGGCGCAGCTCACACCCCCACCCCGCACCGGTCGGCGGTGGCTCCAGCCGCGAAAACCACACCGCGACCGCGGCACGATCCTTGGTCGTGTCGACCCGGCCGTGCTGCACCGCATACATCAGTACGAACTCGGCATACCGACGCAGAGCCCGATCGCGCACGGCCGCGTCAGGCACCAGCCACGTACCCAACGATCCGGCCGACAGATTGTGGGCCAGAAGCGCGGCCAGCACGGGAACGTCGTCGCCGGTCGCGCAGACCACCGCCTCATCCGGAACCTGCAAGCCGAGTACCCGGCGAGCAGAATCGTCACGTTCGACCGGCCGGTTGGGAACCGACTGCGGACCTCGCATCTCCAGCGGAACGTCCATGCTGTCGACCACCCTCGCCGGCACGTTGTGTCGCGCCGCTTTCACCGTCATGACGGCCCCTCAGCTCGCAGCCTCCCGCCACCGGACACCGCGACGACGTGTGCCACAACCGGGGTCTGCCGGGCCACGCCATTCAGCAGCACCGAAAGCCGGGGACTACCGGGGGTAGCAGTGCTGATGCTCATCAGCGTTCTCCTATCAGGGTGAGGAGCTGCGGAAGAGGAGGGATGAACGCCGCGGCCCGCAGACCCCGCATGGCACCGACGACCTACGCCCGAGTCGCCACGGATCGATCGGGGCGAGAGACTCCGGGCTGGCGCACGGCGTCGGCAATACGCCCGGCACCACGTGCGCCTGCGGACGCCGTCGCCGCAGACCGGACGAGCTGCGCACCCTCAGTGGCCGGCCCGGCGGTCGATGCGGCGCCCGCGGGCAGGGCACCTGAGGCAACTCCGCCGTCTCGTACGGTCGGCAGAACAATCAGTGCTGCCTTGAGCCGAACGGGAAGGTCCGCCAACGGACGCGTCCTCGCGGCGATGCCTCGTCTCGCAGCGCTTTTCAACTCCGTCACCTCTGCCCTGGTTCTACTGGTGATCCAACGTGCTGCTGACCTTCGTTGATGAGCTGGCCGCCGTCAGAGGCCGGTTCGCAGGCCGCGCAGCGAAGAGAACCACCGCACCGGCCACACCACCGTCGGGACGCCCGATAGGTGACCATTCCGGCCAGCCAGCCGATAGCCAGACTGGCCAGGACCGCAATCGCCGATAGCAACACAGCGGCACCGCCTGCCTGAGTAATCGTCAATACCGATCCGCAATGGAATGTTTGAGCTGAACCGTTATTCATTCGTGGAGATCATGCCCAGCAGAGGTCGGCGCAGGGAATACCTACTTCCGGTCCGACTTGGCATACCGACCTGCGGTCCGACCAGCATCTGACCTGCACAAACAGTGGCGTACTGCCCGCTGACTCAGAGTCCTCCAAGCGATGATGGGGTTACAGTGAGCGCACCCCGGCCAACTGAACCGCTCGGACGTGAAACCCGCCGACTGCAGGAGGAGCATGATGTGACGGGCGAGTCGATCGCCGTGCGCTGGGATTTCGAGACAACAGATCAGCGCGCTGAAGAGCGGGCATCTCGGCCCTGATACTGATCTCGTCAGCGGAATCTGTGCTTACCTCACGGTGGGCGTGAATCGGCGGACCGCGATTATGGACGCCGCCGCCGACGGTTGGCGCGTGGGTGGTGGGTGGCCGATGCAGGACGGATGGGAACCCGTCAGGCCATCTACGCGGATCTGGAAAGCGGCACCAAGACGATACCGAGTTCGCCATCTCACTGATCCCCGGCCTACTTCAGACCCCCGCCTACGCCGCTGCGCGGCTCCGCAGCGAACCGGTCCGCCACGCCCACGGGTTCGATCCCGCTCCCGCGGTTGCCGCCCGCGCTCGCAGCCAGAGCCTGGTGCTCGTTGCCGACGGGCCGCGTTACGAAGCCGTCATCGGAGAGAGTGCGATTCGGCGACGCGCCGCTGACCCCGTCGTCGTCGCGGAGCAACTTCGACACGTCATCGCCCTATGCACGAATCACCCGTTATCCGTGGCCGTCCAGGTGCTGCCGTCCGACGCGTCGATCACAGGTGACAGCACGCCCGGCCGGCGTACTCGATCTACCGCTATCGCGACCCGCAGAGGTCACGGCCTGTCGCGGTCGGCACCCTGACCCGCGACATGATTCACACCGATCCAGATGAGCTGGACCCCTATGGGGGCCTGCACTGCCGACTCAAGGCCGCGCCCTGCCTCCCAAATCAGTATCCGTGTCCTCCGCGCCGTTGCGGGGGACCTGGCACCCACCGAAGGAGCCTCGATATGACCATTCGGCCCAGTACCCAGCTCACCCAACGCAAGTCCAGTCACAGCGACGAGGGCAACTGCGCCGAAGTCGCCAGCACCCACGAACCGATCCTGGTACGCGATTCGAAGAACAGCACCGGACCGGTACTGCGATTCGCCCCCAGGCAATGGTGCACCTTCACGCAGGCGTCCGCGATCGCGGAACCCCCTCCGGCCGCAAGGGAGCAGTAGCAGAACCCGAGCATCTCGTCACAGTGCTTCCCGCACCCAGGCGATCGAGACCGGTCTTCGGGTCTCGGCGACGCCACTCAAGGTCGCCTTGACTCTGCGTGACCCTGACGCCACGATGGCAGCAAGGGCCGCGCGATGTCCACAGGGCCGCGACTGAGGATGTACCGGCGAGTCCGCAGATTCACGTGAGTCCAGTCAAGTCGACGGGGAAGGGTGTGTCGGTGCCTCGTCATCCGGACACGCTGATCACGCCGAACGCGCAGCTTGCCGCGAGGCGCGCGGGCTTGCCGTCACCACGGCGACCCGGACAGCGCATGTCCCGGACTGAGCTGGCCGACGCCGTCAACACCGCCCTGGCCCAGCTCTACCCAGACCGCAACCTCACCGCCCAATGTGTCGACCACCGTTGGATCGGCAAGCTGGAACGCGGAGAGCACCGATGGCCCAGCGAAGAGCGACGTGCCGCGCTACGACTCGTGCTTGGCGCCGCAAGTGACGCCGATCTCGGCCTCTACAGCCCACGGCGTACTCACGCAGTGGTCTCCGCCGATCATGACGGCCAAGTCCTGGACGCCGCTTCACTACCGGACGGAACTGGCGAAACGCTAGCGCAGCCGCAAGGCGTAACGTCGGGTGATGTGAGGCGACGGGCAGTAGTGACGTTAGGCGTGATAGCTGCTATGGCAGGCGCCGAGAAGCGTCTTCCAGATTTCAGCAACGGCCGGGCGCGCAAGATCGGTGTCGGGGACGTGGTGCCGTTGGAGCGCAGCGTGAGGCATCTGTACAGCCTCGACTATCAGATCGGCGGCGGCAGCCTATGGCAGGCCGCCGCCATCAAAGTCCGTGACGGCTACTCGATGCTGGAACAGGGCTCCTACTCCTCCCCCACGGAGAGCCGGCTCCTCAAGGTCACCGCCCGTCTGGAGATGTGCACCGGATGGCTCGCCCTCGACGCGGGCGAGCATGTCGTCGCCCGTACACGCTTCACAGAAGCGCTGATCCTGGCGCGACAAGCGCAGGATCGAGAGGTCGAAACGGCAGCCCTTACCTACCTGGCAGGTCAGGCCAACTCACTCAACCGACCGCGAGAGGCCCTCCGCTTCGCCTCATCCGCCGCGCAGGTACCTACAATCAATCAGCATCCGCGCTTAGCCGCCATCCCCTGGCTGCGTCTCGCCGTCGCGTCATCGCTGACCGGCGATGCGCGCGGCTCCGAGGCCGCCCTCACGAACGCACGGAGGATCGTCGACCGTGACAGCGAGAAGCCAGCCGCAGAGTGGTGCTCCTTCCTGAGCCACACCGAGATCGATGGGCTCCACGGCACGTGCCAGCTAACGCTCGGCAGGCCGGTCCGCGCGGAGAAGTTGCTCGACGCAGCTGTCAGCGGCTACAGCGACGGTTACGCACGAAACCGAGCGTTGTACCGCGTCCGGCTCGCCCATGCACGCCTCCTGCAGGGTGAACCGGAAGGTGCGGCCGGCGCAGCGCATGCCGCACTGAACGACATGGTTGGCGAAGTGGCAAGCTCACGAGTCTCGACAGAAATGGCGAAGTTGTCGCAACTTTTCGCAGCCCACCAGGGCGTTGCCGAAGTCGACTCGTTCCTCGATCGATACCGAAAGATGTGACCATGGAGTTGGACGAGAAGATTCTTGCTGTGCAAATCCGAAAGCTGGAACAAGAGTCTTTCCATGAATATCGGGATGAGCTGATCGAGGTTTACGAAGAGGTATATGACGGGCAGCTTAATGATCCCTTCTTCTCCTCTGAGACATACTGGAGTCGGCTAACGGCCTACGCCACAAGGAATGGGTTTCGGGCTGTTGCCGGCAAGGTCGACGAAACGCTGGTCGGATATGCCTTGGGTTATACATTGCCCGCGGAATCGCGGTGGTGGCAAGGGTTGCGATCCGCCGTGGATGCGAAGGCACTCGTTGAAACCGGCACCAGAACGTTTGCCCTCAACGAAATCATGGTGCGAAAGAGATGGCGACGTCGCGGGATCGCCCGACAGTTGCATGATGCCCTCATTGAGGAGGCAAGCGAGGAGCGAGCAACGCTACTCGTACTGCCTGACAATGTCGCCGCCAAGGCCGCATACCGCAGTTGGGGTTGGCAAATGATCGGCGAACTTCAACCCTTCGATGACGCTCCTGTATACGACTCGATGATTCTCGACTTGACCGAGTCGCAGCAGGACGGAGATGCGGGCGGTGGTCAGGGCATGCGTCGAGCGGGGCAGCGTGGGTGAGGTCAGGCCAGGCGTCTGGCGGCGGCGACCGATCAGCCGAGTGAGCCCACGGCTAAAGCGCGTGGTGACACGTCCTGCAACGCTTCGTCCGCTGTAACCTCCCATCAGGCTGGCGCCACCGCACATAGTGACAATTATGACTACAGAAGGTGTACCGATAAGAGTATCTATGGTGTCGGCACGGCTGCCCGGCGATACGGCCAGGATGGCGGCGGCGCGGATCCCGAGTCTCGGTCTGAGCGGCCGAGCCTAGCCAAGCCGGACCGCGCGGATGATCACTCCTGGGGTGGAAACGCCGGCGATGTCGTGGGTGATCGGCTCGACCATGGCGCTGACGATGCCGGTCTCAGGTTCGCCATGGACCGGCACGATGCGCCGGGTGACCCAGACCTGCCGGCCGCTTGGTAGGGGCAGCGGTCCTCCGACGACCGTGTGGGAGTCGGTGAGCCCAGCGCCGGGCTCGGTCATCCATACCTCAGCGATGCTCATCCGGTCCCACCGGTCCTCGACGAGAATCGGCGCGGCGGCTGGATCAGGTGTCTCGGGCAGCATTGCGCCGCGGGTGACCGCGATGAAGAACGACAGCCGCCGGCCGTCCGTGAAGGATGGCGGGGTGAACTTCCATGGCGCCCGGTCGTGGTCTGTAGGCAGGACCGGTTTTTCGGCGTCCCGCATGTGCTCGGAGGTGACGGCGTACCGCCACGCGACATCGCCATGCAGGGAGATCTTCCAAGTGCCCCCTAGGCCGCGGTCGGCGATGTAGGTATCCTCCCTATTCTTGCTGGTCCACACCCGCCAAGAGCCGCAGCCAAGCCCAGTAGACGGTCCACTGTCGATGGCGAACCGGAAAGCAATCTTGTTCGTCTTTGACACGATCGGACTATATGTCGCGCACCGCTGGCAGACCACCGAGTTCCGCAGCGGCTTGAGCCACGGACCGATCTAGGCGGGACATGCCGATGAGCCAGATGTAGCCAACGTGACAGCAGGGGAGGCCGAGTGAAGGTCAGTCGAATCATGTGCCGGAACTTCCGCGGTGTGCGGGAGGGCACCGTGCTCTTTGACGGAAACTCGCTCCTGGTAGGCGGCAACAGCGTTGGCAAGTCCACGATCTGTGATGCGCTGGACCTGGTGCTCGGGCCCGAGCGACTGGCGCGGCGTCCCATCATCGAGGAGCACGACTTTCATTGCGGGCGTTATTTGCTCGAGGACGGCAGCACCCCCGAGATCCGCATTGAGGTCATTTTGACGGATCTGTCGGAGGAGGCGACCCGCCGTTTCCGTAGCCATCTGAGGGTATGGTCACCTACCTCGAGGCAACTCCTCGACCTGGTCGTACCTGGTGCGCTGTCGCCTGCGAGCGACATCCCGGCGGGCATCGACCACGGCGCTCAGAGCGATGCCCAACGCCCTGACGTGGGAGAATGGTGCCTGCCCGTCGTTTTCCTAGGCCGCTTCGACCCTGAGGAGGACGACTTCGTCGGCGCCACCTACTTTGCCTACCCAGAGACGGTGCCAGACGACTTCTCGGACTTCGCCGATGACCTCGGTAAGGGTCTCAGGCCCTTCAAGCGAGATGACAAGAGGCTGTGCGGCTTCCTCTACCTCAGGGCCAACCGGACCGGTAGCCGAGCCCTCAGCTTCCAACGGGGATCGTTGCTCGACACCATCGTCCGTCTCGAAGCCCAAGGCGCGGAGGCCTCCCTCTGGGAGCGTGCGCTCCGCGACGTGGCAGAGGTCGTGGTCACCGACAGCACCTCCGGCTTCTCCAAGATCCGAACTGAAGTCCGAGAGCTGATCGGCCAGTTCGTCACCCTCACTGATCACGGCTCGGCCGTCGATGTCCACGTATCGGATCTCACCCGCGAGCATCTGCGGGACGTGTTGAAGCTGTTCGTCTCACCCCAGCCGGGGACATATGCGGTGCCGTTCAACCGACTGAGCACCGGGTCGCTGAACCTTCTTGTCTTCGCGCTCCTGACCTACATCGCTAAACTCAAGGGCGACCAGTCGGTGATCTTCGCGATGGAGGAGCCGGAGATTGCCCTGCCCCCTCACGCGCAACGACGGCTGGTGCGCTTCGCGCTTGAGCAGATGGATCAAGTGATCGTCACCTCCCATTCGCCGTACGTGATCGAGATGTTCGAACCGGATCATGTGGTGGCTGTTTCCCGCGACGACGCCGGCGACCTCAGCGGCAGCCCAATCGCGCTGCCGCCCGACTACAAGATCAAGAAGTACAAGGGCAAGCAGCGCGAGTTCGCCGAGGCGGTCCTTGCCCGAGCGGTGTGCGTCGTCGAAGGCGCGACCGAAGCGGTCGCGTTCCGCGTCGCCGCCGACGTCCTTGAGCAGGACAAGAGTGCCGGCTACCAGCATCCCGACCTGGTCGGCCTCACCTTCTTCGACGCCGGCAACGACGTCTCCGTGCCGCTGTACGCGCCGGTCTTCAGCGCGATGGGCAAACCTGTCTTCGGCATACACGACACACCGACGAAGCCCTTGTCGCCCGACCAGCAGGC
This sequence comes from Micromonospora tulbaghiae, assembly GCF_900091605.1. Classification (GTDB taxonomy): domain Bacteria; phylum Actinomycetota; class Actinomycetes; order Mycobacteriales; family Micromonosporaceae; genus Micromonospora; species Micromonospora tulbaghiae. Next base: position 90,632 of record NZ_FMCQ01000007.1, on the reverse strand, counting down.
GAAGACGAGTCAGTTCACGCTCTACCAGCAGATTTCGTATGCCGGCGTTGAAGCGCTGTTGGTGGCTGAGATCCCGGTCCAGGTGCAGCGCAGATTCTGTCTCAACGTCGCCACGAGGTCCGACTATCCCTCCGAGTGCGGAACGTTGGCCTCGGACGCCAACGACGACGACGTCAGGCAACTCACGCTGAGTCTGCTCAAGAAGCGCAAAGGTGCGCTCGACGGGTACGCGTCGCTGCTGATAGGCGAATGTGGGACACGCGCAGAGCTTCCGCACTCGTTCGTCGACTTCTTGGTGAAGATCAACCAGGCGCTTGAGGGAAGCTCCGGCGAGGACACCACCGAGGAGTCTGACGGTCAAGCGCATGGATCTTGACAATGACCGTCTTGCCATTCTTGCCGTGGAAGGACACCTGTTGATCAGTGGCGGCCCCGGGTGTGGCAAGACCACGATCGCGTTGCTCAAGGCGAAGGCTGGCGTAGCCGAACTGAAGGTTGAGCAGAAAGTTCTTTTCCTCAGCTTCTCTCGTGCCGCTGTCCGGCAGATCACCGACCGGATGTCAGGCCTGCTCAACCGAAGTGTCCGTCAACGACTCGAAGTCCGCACCTTCCACGCCTTCTTCATGGACGTCGTCAAAAGCCACGGCAGACTTCGCACCGGTTTGCCATCCGCGTTTATCACGCCCGATCGCGAACATCAACTACGAGCAGACTTCGATGGCGACTGGACAGTCGAAACGCTACGCATGGCCCAAGAGGAAGGGCGATACGTCTTCGACCTCCTGGCCTGGACCGCTGCCACCCTGTTCGAGGAATACCCAAAGCTTGCCGCGCTGTACAGCGACACCTACCCGACCGTCATCGTCGACGAGTTCCAGGACACCAACGAAGACCAATGGCGGGCCATCAAGGCGCTCAGCCATGCTTCGACGATCATCTGCCTCGCCGACCCGGACCAGCGGATCTTTGATTACGTGCCAGGCGTCGATGAGTTGCGTATCCAACACGCCATGGACTTCTTGAACCCTAGATCGTTCGACCTGTCCAAGGACAACCATCGGAGCCCAGGAAACGGCTTACTCGCATATGCGAACGCCGTATTGAATAATGATCCTACAGTACCCGTACCAAACGACGTCACCATCGGCACATACACATGGCCGAGTTCCGTCGAAACCCGCATCCACCAGTATTTAATAGCACTTCGAGACTATCTCCAAAAGAAGCTCGACACAGAGCCGACGATCGCAGTGCTGGCGCCCACCAACGCCCTCGTCGGCCGGTTGTCCGAAGCCGTCTCAACCGACGCTGAGATCAACGGCACCGTCTATCCCGCCGTTGAACACGAACTGCATCTCGATCAAGACCTAGCGTCCACTGCCGCATACGCAGTCGCGTCGATCATGGAATGGCCAGGCCTGCGACACGAAGACGCGTTACTCGCAACGTTGGAGGCGGTATGTGACTACTTTCGAGTGAAAGCCACCAAAACCTCCGGCGCAAAATCCACCGTTAGGACTCTTGAACGCGCCCTGACTGCTCTGAAGTCAAACACGACGATCCGGGCGAAGACCGCCACGGTGCTACTCAAGGCTCAGGCGGAAGGAATCCAACTCAGCGGCAACCCCGTGCAGGACTGGCAGCTTGCCAGGGCACGCCTCACGGGTTCGGCAGAGCTCAGCGAATTGTTCGCGAAGGCACGCCTTGTGCGACTCTTGAAAGCCACCGACGCCATCGGCCGGGCGCTGATCGACACCTGGGACGGAAACGCCTATATCGATGCTGCCGCTGTCGTGCGACGGGTCTTGGCGAACAGGATGATCGACGAGAACCGCTTCGAGGAAGCAGCCCACGTCAGCTTTATGAACATGCACAAGTCAAAGGGCAAGGAGTTCGATGGTGTGATCATCGCTGAGACGAAGTTCGGTCGAGACCAACTTATCGATCCATCCTCCTCCGATAGCGACATACGTGCGCGCAGGCGCCTTCTACGTGTAGCCATCACTCGGGCGCGACATCACGTCGTGATCGTCCGCCACGCCACACAGCCGCCGCTGACATCGTGATCTGCCCTTTCTTCTGGAGAGGAGCTACACTTTTCCCGGATGACTAGTCGCCGACGATCGTCTCTTGGGCGACGTACGTGCCGGAGCGCACAGGAGTCACTAGGTGTAGCTGCTCGCGACCTGGTATGTCGCTTCGCTGCCAGAAGTAAGCGGAGCTTGGTCGATGGCGTCCTCAAGACCTCCGCGGCCAAGCCCTGGTACGTGCCGCCTATGCGGTAGAACTGGATGGCCAAGCGCCGCCTATCCGACGATGCGCAAGACTTGGGCGGGCCCGCCCTTCAAGGGCAACGAGGGGCGGCACCGCCAACCTCTGCGGGGTTTACCCTGTCGACCTCTATCCAGGTTCCGGCCCTTTGGATTCCCAGCACTACGTCTGGATTCACGAGTTGGAGAGTTCCGTCGGCAGGCCTTCTTGAGGAAGTAGAAGGTCCAATGCTGCGTCGGTCATGTCGTCTTGTTCGACGTCGTAGCCTCGAATCATCACTGAGCGGGCGAATTCGCGCAGTGATGACGGCGCAGTCTCGTCGCCAATGAGCTCACCGAGTAGGGCGGCGGCTGCAGCCTTGTCCATTAGCCGTTTGCGGGGCTTATGGGGGTGAGTTCCCAAGTCCGCAATCCGAGCATCTTTGACCGCCGACAGGACTTGGCTCGCGATCATGACGCCGTGGGCGTCCGCGTCGGTGATTGCAATGGTCTCGCGAGCGGTTGTTGCCAACTCTTTCAGCATCTGCAATTGGGTGGGCCCGCTGTAGCCGGAGAGGTACCACACGGCGACGTCGGGGCGCGTTCTGCTGAGGTGCTGGGCTGGATCTTTGTTCTCGATGACGAGAAGGACTGCACCGTTGCAGGTGAGGGACAGTCGCTCCAGGTCGGCAGGAAGGCTCCACGGCCCTGGAAGTCCTCGGAGGCAAGCGGTTGCGTCGGGATCTTCGCGGCTGGTTACGGTGATCGGTCCAGCGATGTCGATGGTGCCGTACCGGTAGACGCCAAGCTGTTGGCGGATGTCGTTGCTGACGCCGGCGTCGGCCAGAATCTGGTCGACGTCGATCTCCTTAGAGTCGTCGAAGTGGCGCTGGCTGAAGGCTCGCCTGCCTGCGTAGATGTCACCTCGGGACAGAGCTTCGGCCGCTGCGGTGAGGGTGGCGACGATGCGGGTGTTCGTTCGTGGTCGTGCGGTGGCCGTATCGATGGCGGCGAGCAGGCTGCTTGTGTCGCACTTCAGGCCCGCGTTGCGCAGGGCTGCCGCGGCAGCGGCTGCGTGCGCGGTCGTGGTTTCTCGAACTTGGGCGTTGAGGGCAAGGTTCTGGTCCAGAAGGTCCTGGATCAGCGGGGTAGGTTGCCAGCCGCTGATAGTTCCCAGGACCGAGATGTTGGCTCGGTTGGCCGCGACGGTGAGTTCGACGAGCCCGTCGTTGGCGAGGCCGACGGCGAGCGGAACCGCCTCGGTATTGTGTCGGCGTCTCAGATAAGCCCAACCTCTGCGGACCATGTCGAGACGTTCCGGCGCTGCGCGAACTACGGCGCGGATGACCTCATCGGCAGGGATGTTGCGCGGCCGGAGAACGAACTCGCGGGCGCGGCGGTCGACGCGTTCGAGGGGGGTGCCGTCCTGGGCGACCCTCCAGAGGTATACCGGGTAGGCCAAAAACCCGGTGGGCACTCCCTCAAGGTTCTCGACTGACTCTTTGTCCGTAAACCGTTGGCTGCGCTGCGTTGCGTCGGTCATAGGACGGGCCTTCCGCTGACCCAACCGTCGGCGAGCATCCGCACTACGTCCGCATCAGCGTGGTGGCCCGTCACGTACGGTGCACGGTTAAGAGCTTCGCTAGAGGAGACGTGCTGGACCTCGACGAGGATGTCGCTTTGTCGGGTGATCAAGGGCGCGGCGATGTCCTGGCAGGCCAGGATGACGGTCAGTCCGTATTGCTGCGCGATGTGGCTGAGCACGTCGACGACGGCGGGCATGTTGACCATGTCAAGGTTCTGGCCGAACTCGTCAATGACGATCAGGCGACCGTGTGGGTTGGAAATGCACGACAGGGCCGCAGCGGCGAGCATGGTGTGGACAAGCACAAACTCAGCGGTGTTGATCTTGTCCGTGTAGCGGCGTAACGGCTCGCCGGAATGCGTACGCCAGCTGAGGTCGATGTGCCAGGTCAGTGGCTCGTCTGGGCTTGAGGGTTCGGTGTGAGTGATGTGTAGGTTGATCTCGGCGCGTCCGGCTCGCAACCACATCTGACGCAGTTGTTTCTGCACCTCTCCCAGCTTGCGTTTGATGTCGTTCTTAGCATTGGTGCGTGCTGTGTCGGCGAGGTCGATGTTATTGGCGATGCGGCGGTTGACAGCGTCGATGCGCTGGCGCCGCTCTTGGCGCAGGGTCTGGATGTTTTCTCGTTCAGCCTCGTCGCCGTCGCTTTGGATCTCCAGCCAACGGTCGAAGCCAGCGACGAGTTCGTCGAACGGAATTGGCAGGAGTTCGTCTGTGGGCGCGGCGCACCAGGTGGCGAATTCGGTGAGTGCCACGGCAGGTCCGTATGTGGAGTCGGCGATCAGCCCTTGGTCCGGGAGTGCGGTGAGTGCGTCGCGCATGCGCGCGGCGACCTGGTTGCGAAGGGTGCCCATGGCAGGTGCCCCGGCAGCAAGCGTGTCGGCATCAGTCTCGGGCGACATCGCGTGATAGGCGGTGGAGAAGCCGTCGAGGGGCAGGCTTGCTAGTTCGGAAAGTGCGCCCTGCCGTTCGCGGTCCACGTTGTCGATTCGGGCCGTCAGCTGGTCCACTTGGTTCTGGGCGTCCCTTTGCTCGCCCATGAGACGGTTGAACTGGTATGTAGCGTCAGCGGCAGTTTGGACCGCATCATCGTGGGCGTGCCTCACCTGCTCGTAACTCTCTTCACCAGCTTTAAGTTGATCAATAAGTGTGTCGTGTTCCCCGCAAAGCTCGGCGTGGCGTCCGGCGTCGGCGAAGGCGTCAAGGAGCCGCTGCGCCATCTCTTGGGCGTCGGTGGCGGCGACGAGTTCAGCGGCTGCGGTGCGGTGTGCTTCTTGCGCGGCGGCGAGGGCGTCGCGGGCTGCGGACAATCGCCCAGCGCGACCGGTCTGGGCCGTAGGGTAGGCGCCGCGAACGACCACACCAGTGGCATCAACGAGGGAGGCCACTACCCCTTTCCGCGGGCGCCAGCGGCGGCTGAGGTCGGCAAGCAGCCTGTCTAGGGGATGGGTGCCGGGGCCATCCGGTCGGCGCGGGTCCAGGCCATCAGGCGATCGTCCGATCTCAACCAGCACGGTGCCCGCCGGCACGAGTGGCAGGACGTCGTCGGTCACGGCCTCGACGATGATCGCGTCGGCTAGCAGCGCGAGGCGTGGTTCCCACTCGCTGCGCTGGTCCTCAGCGAGGTCGACCAGATCCATCAGCGGTGCCGCGGAAATGCCACGTTCGCGGAGGGATCGGGTGTGGTCTCCAGCGGTTCCAGCAAGGCCGGCTTGAGCATGCGTGAGCTGTACCCGCGCCTCTGCGTGCGTCTTCTCTGCGGCTGCTACTCCGGCGACGGCGTCGTCGCGAATGCGGCGCCGGTCGGTGAGCGCTGCAGCGGCACGGTCGCGGCTGTGTCCTTCGGTGGCCTGAACCGCGGGATCCAGCTTCACGAGTTCCGCCGAGATTCGCTGCACCGTGATGCGCTGGATGTTGCGCTGGTCGGTCAGCTTGTCGTACTGCTCCTTGATGGGCTTGAGGGCAGTGCCGGCCTCTGTTACCGCTCGCGCGGCCTCCCGCACTGCGGTGCCGTCGGCGAGGCGCTTGAAGGCTTCGAGCTGTTCACGTTGGGAGTTGAGGGACGCGATATGGCCGGCGAGCTTGGTTTGCAGGGAGCTTTGCCGGCTTGTGTAGTGCTTGACGCCGACGGCGAGATAGCGCCGCCACATGTCTCTGGCACTGTCACGGACCTCGCGGGCGCGGACGCGGGCGACGATGGCGTCGAGTCTTCTCTCCTCGATCGCGTACTGCTGGCGGTCGTCGGCGTCTTCTGCAGCCTGTTGTGCTTCGAGGTCGAAGTGTTGGCGGCGCTGCCGCTGTTCCTCCACGATGAGCTGCCTGACGCCGCACAAGTCGATAAGTTCCCGGGCGAGACTCGTCGGAGTGAACCGCATGCCGTCGACGACGGCGAGGAGACCGGTGTCGGGTGTGCGGTCCGCTCCCCGGTTACGCACGTAGCCGATTGCTCCAGGTGCGGTCCCGAACAGTGCGGGGCCGTAGTAGCCGGGTCCGTACGTCTCCCGTCCGCGGCTCCCCTCCCAGGTACGGTCGGCGTGGGCGAGGCGTTCGTGTTCGCTGTTGCCGAGCGCGAGGCAGACACCGTCGAGAACCCGAACCTGGAGCCGGTCGCGGCCTTCGCGTTGGATGCGCATCCATACGCTCAGCGGTGCGTAGGTGGCATCGTTGGCGTGCATCCAGATGGTGATGATGTAGCCGTAAGCGGCGTTGCCGAGGGTGCCGGCCCCCTGCTGGGCGTCCTGCTCGCTGAACAGCAGTCCGACCGCCTTGGCGCTAGCGCCTCCCCGGGTCCACTGTCTATCGGCGGTGGCGAGCAAGACCGACTCGGCGAGACTGCTCTTCCCGGCGCCGTTAGAGGCCCCGCCGGGCCCTCGCCCGGACAGGACGGTGATGCCGCCGCCGGCGATCGGAATGACATGACCGGTGTGCCGGGCGACCCGCAGAAGTTGGACCGATTGCAGCAGCCGCCCGGCAATGATCCCGTCGGCAGTGCTTAAGTCTGCGGGCAGCAAGACGTCCTGGGTGATGGTCATGAGCGCTCCAGATCAGCGGGAATGCACATTCGCGGTGGATGGACGAACGAGTTCGAAGATGTTGCCCCACAGGCGATCTTGCTGCCGTGGGCTGAGCCGACCGAATGCGGGCCCGGGCCGGTTGTCTCGCGTGATCAGGGTCAATGCCCGTAGCCGGGTCAACGCCTCATCGATGTCCCCCGCGTCGATGCCGCGCCCGTCGATACCTGGTTGGCGGAGCTCGGTGGCCACAACCGCCACCCCGGTGGTCAGGCCGTGTCCCGGAGTGGAACCAGCCGCCTGCGGGATGATCACCGATTGAAGGAGGACGAGCGCGAGGACGGCGCGGTCTAGCTCCGACAACGGTTGTGCGCCGTCGGCGAGAAGCACGTCGGCGACATCGTCCCGCCAGGTAGAGATGTACCGTGGCGGGCCATCGGGTGCACCGGGCGGCAATATCGTCAGCAACTGGCGGCCGGCGGCACCGAGGCGCCGGTCGACTTCCGCCCTGGCGTCAGGATCGCCCAGCAGCGACCACTCCGCGGACGACAACGGTTCGGTCGTGACTTCCAGCGCCTGGATGACAGAGACGAGGTCCTCGTCGGTGAAGGTCGTCATGCCGACGCCACCTCGATCCAAAGCGGCGACGCGTATAGGCGGGACGCGGCCAGGTCCAGGGCTTGGCGCTGGTAGCGGCCCCAACTCAACGCTGCCGGCCCCAACGTCACCAGGTCCACTTCGACTGCGGCGAGCAGTCGAGCATTCAGCAGGTCACGGCGCAGCGCGGACGTAGTCCACGACGATGTCCCGAACAGCGCGTCGCTCTGCTCCACGACCCTGGCAACCGTCACCGCCGTAAGCTCGCTGTGTGACGGCGTACGGCGCGGGTCGGTCAGCATCGCGTAGGCGACGACCAGCGTACGGACGGCGGATTCTCGTAGTTCCCGTCGTACGAGCCGCGGTGCCCGCCGATTCGGTGCGGGTTCGGAGGCCGTCGGCCATCCCAGCGTCAAGGTATGCCCGTCAGCGGTGTCAACGTGGCCGACCGTGCGCCCGATCAATTCAGCCACCCGCTCCGCTTCGGCCAAGCCGACATCGCCAAGGGGTGCATAACCCTGCAGCCGCATTCTGGCGAACAGAAGAGCAGTGGTTGATGGGCCCTCCGTCACGGTTGTTCACCGCCCGTCCGGGCCATGATGGGGTCATTCATCTCCGTACGCATCTCGGGTACCGGTGGTGCCGTGTCCGGCGTGTATGACAGGACCGTCGGCGTGAGGATCGACGCGTCCGCTGTCGGGGAGACGAGGAGCGCCTCGGTGCGGGTGAGGGAGTAGCGTCGGTCTACCACCGACAACGCGACGAGTTCGGACGTTGTGACGGCTGGTCCGGGCCAGATCTGGGTCTGTAGGTGGCGGACCAGGTCGATGCTCTGCTGGTCGACTAGGAGGTCGTCGGCGCGGCGCCGCCACCGTTCGATCATGGTGAGGCCGTCCGGCTCGGTCCCGTCGTCGAGTACCGGTTCGGGTATGACGTCTGGCGCCCTGTCGCCGACTGCTTCAACAGTTACCTCCGCGGCGAGATCCACGTCGACGTATACGGGTGGAGCGTCGAAGAGGATGCCGTCGAACACGGCCGCGAGCCGGGCCGTGCTGGCGGTGCGCATCGCCCGTTGGTACTCCCCGACCGGAAGAAGGCGCGCGTCGGTCAAGCGCCGGCCAGTGCCGAACACACGCGACGCGAGCACCCCGGCGGCTTCGATGTACTTCCACATGGCCGTGCTCAGGCCGCTGAGTTCGGCGTGTAGGTCGCCGATGCGCTCGACATCTTGGCTCAGCGAGGCGAACCGTTGCTTCAGCGCGGCCTCGTCCATCGCGGTGTGCGCGAGAACCTCATCAACGGACCCTTCGCGGGCGACCCGCCGCGCGTCCGAGGTGTAGATCGCCACGATCCGCCGCAGTGAGATGAGGTCCGTGCGAGTCACCTCAACTCCCGCGCCTAGACGCGATCGGGCCCGGTCGAACATCTCCAGCAGGCCTCGATGACCCCGAACATCGGTCAACGACGGCACAAGTGCTAGCGCCAGAGCAGCCTGCAGGGTCGGCGTCACACGCGGATCATGTTTACGAGCCCGCTGGATCGTGCCAGCCTCCAACATCATTCGCAGCGCGTCTCGAACCATGGCTCGGGAGAACCTCGAGGACAGTGCGTCGCAGATGTGCGACACCTCTTGGCCGACGCCCCCGCGGTCAGCGAGAACCGCAAGGACGGCGAGCTTTGCATCATGCGCCCGGACGTCATCCTCGACCGCGTTGGCGTGGCGCAGAAGCGGAGACAAAACGGCCGCCGCCTGCCCCGCCATCGGGGACCTAAATGGCCGCGCCGCGGTGAACTCAAACGGCGCTAGGGACTCATCTGCGATCTCCAAACCTCCGTCGTGGGTCGGTACTACCTCGAAGAAGCCCGGGCCGCTAGTCATGGATGGACGCTATCGAAGAGGTCCGACATGGCCACACGTACCGCCAAGGGCAACGGCAGGAGATGCGGCTGGGATTCACGTCCGTGCGCGATGCTGCTTGCTGTTCAGTCATTGGACCAGCTCCTCTTTCGAACCACGTCTGGCGACCAGCTGCGACTAAGCCATCCAGCAGGCGTACGACCCCTCGTCGAGCCGGACAGCGCGGAGCGGGCGAGCCCGGATCATGCGTGGTCGCCCGACCGCACCGCCATCAGATGCGTCACCACCAGCAACCCCGCTGGAGGTGATGGCAAGGCACCGGTTTGCTTTTCTGCGGTGGCCGGCCGGTCACCGCTCCTGTGGGCGCTACTCCTGTAGCCCGCCGTACAGGTCCTCTTCGGCTAAATCAGCGCGTTCCCGGTCGCTGGCCCATCGCGCCGTGCTGCCTGCCGGGCCGCGCTCGACGAGCAGGAGGTCGGGCACGTAGTCGGCCACCGCGCGCATGTGGCTGATGATGACGACGAGGCGTCCCGCCTGAACTTGGCTTTGCAGCGCGTCGAGTGCGTGAGTTAGGGCGGATCGGTCGAGAGTTCCGAATCCCTCGTCGAGGAAGAGCGCTTCGGCGCGGCCCCCGTTGAGGGCGGTTTGCTCGACGAGGGCGAGGGCCAGGGCCAGGCTCGCCTGGAAGGTTTCGCCGCCGGACATGGTCTTGACATCGCGCAGTTGGCCGGTGTGAGCGTCGAAGATCTGGAAATCGTCGGCGAAGGCGAACTGGCGGCGGCTCATGTCGCCGAGTAGTGCGTTGGCGTTGGCGAGCAGTGCACGTTGGCGATCGGCGACTATGTGACCGATGAACTTGGCGTCGCTGAGCAGGCCGACGAGCACTTTGAGGCTCTGAACGTGGGGACGGGTCGCTTCGATACGGCGCTGGAGGTCGTCGGCCATCGCGATTTGCGTCGTGAGCGTGGCGTGCTCCTGCTTGGCGAGGGCCTCCTGCCCGATCTCGTGTTCTAGTGCCTCGGACAGGTCGCGTCCGTTGGTAGCCGCGGTGGCGATGGCCGCGGCGATGCCGGCCTCGGTTTCGGCGATGCCCGTGGCGAGTTCTTCGATGCGCTTGTTGGCGATGCTGAGAAGGTCCTCTATCCGAGAGGCTGAAGCTCTAGTCCAGGCTGCCTGATCGGCGATGCTGGCGGCCGGGTCACCGGCGTCGGCGTGGCCGACGGCGAGTAGATCCGCGAGGGTGTCGTGGTGGTGCAGCAGCGTCTGGGTGCGCTGCCGGTGCTGGGCGGCCGGTCCGCGGACGGTGCGGTCGTATCGCTTGCCGAGCTTCGTGCGGTCGGTATTCGCGGCGGCGACCTCTGCGCGGAGTTGGCCGAGACGTTCGGTGTGGCGCGCCTGCTGCTCGTGATCGAGGCGTGCTGTTTGGGCTGCGGTGGCGATGGCGGTGTCGGTGGTGTCGGCTGGCTGGTACCGGGTTGGCAGCTGCTTACGTGCCGCTTCGACGGCAGCGAGGTGGGCGTCGATCGTTCGGCGCTGGCTGGCGAGGTGATCGGTCTGGGTCTTGAGTTCCTTGGCGGCGGCGGTGGCGGTCGCGCGCTGGGCGGCAGCTGCGGTTTGGAGCCTTGTGCGCTCCCGTGTCGCCTCCACCGCGCGCTCCTGAGCCTTCATGGCAGCGTTGATGGTCGTGGAAAGGATGACGGAGTCATCGTCATCGACCTTGAATTCGCCGAGGACTCCGGTGAGGGTGACCAGGCTGCCGGCATAGGTGCGCCTGGCAGTGTCGAGGTCCATCTGCACCTCGGGCAGTTCCTTGGCCACATGGTCCTGTTCCGCCTTGGCGTCGGACACCGCCTGCAACGCCGCGGAGTGGCGCTTCTTGAGCTCCCTGATCACCTTGTTGATCGTGGTCAGCTCTGCGGTCGCCGGTGGCTGGAAGTCGGCATCGATGCAGTGCGAGCAGACGGGGCAGGTGTCGCCTGGGCCGAGGCCCTCGGCGGCGTGTGCGGCTGAGTTGAGACGCTGCAGTTCAGCCTGCTGGCTGTTGGCTTCGTCCAGTCGCCGGCCGAGATCGCCGAAGTTTGCCTGCGCGTGAGTCAGGGCTTCGTTGGCCGCCTGCCTACGCCGGTCAAGGTTCTCAACCCGCTCGGTGTAGGTGGACACGCCCTTGGCCGCCGACCGGACTTCTGCCAGAAGTCTGGTGGCTTTGGCGTTCGAGGCGCTGACGTTTTGAGCCTCGGTGGCCTGTTCTGTGCTGGCCTTGTGGGCGGCCTCGGCTCTGCTGTCTGCCTCGTCTACGGCTTGGGTCAACGCCTCGACGGCAGCTTCGCGTTCGAAAATGCCGGCTGCGGCGTCCTGGACGCTGCCACGCAACTCGGTGATCTGTTGCAACTGCTCGGCGATCCGGGTGAGCGAGATCCGGGCGTTGTTGGCGGCGTCAGCCTCAGGTCGTCCGGGGCTGCGGTCGCCGAGTTCGTTGGTGAGTTCATCGATCTCGCGCTCGATTGGCGCAAGCCGTTCCTTGATCGCGCGACCCTCGTCATCTAGCTGGCGCGCGAGGTTCTGCAGCGTGGCGACACCGGCGAGGTCGTGCCCGCCGAGTTCCTGTCGAAGCCGTCCCTGGGCAGCATCGATGCTGTCGCGTTCGGCGGCGAGCGTGGTGTGCTTGGCACTGGCCGCTGCAACGGTCCTGGCGATGCTGCGCAGCCGGACCAGCTTGGCCTGAACGGTACGTAGTCGCCTCTCGGCGTTCTCAACGGCGGCGCGTGGGTCGGTTTCAAGGCCGTCGCGTCGGGTTGTCAGCTCGGTCAGCAGTGGCAGTAGCTGTTCGTGGCGTGTGCGTGCGAGGTCACGAATGGTGTCGAGGTCGTCGAGACCGAGCAGTTTCTTCAGGACGCCGGCGCGTTCGCCGGGCGACATGTGCAGTAGTTGCTCGAAGCGGCCTTGGGGCAGGATCACCGACTTGGTGAAGGTTGCTTGGTCCATGCCGATGATCTCGCGAATGCGCTTATCGACGGCGCGCCGTCCGGTCACGATCGTGCCGTCGTCCTGGCTAATGAGCCGGTGGACGGACGTGGCTCGGTCGCGGGAGATGGAGCGTTCAACGATCCAAGTGCGGTTGCCGGTGGTGAAGGTGAGCTTGACCGATAGGGTGCCGTCCCCGCCGTCGGCGATGAGGACCTTGTGTGTGGGGGCTTCCCAGGTGCAGTCGCCGAAGAGCGCGAAGTGCAGCGCTTCAAGGACGGACGACTTACCGGCGCCGGTTTCCCCGATGATGCCGACGAGGGTGCGCTGCCTCAGGTCGATGGTCTGCTCGCCGCGGTAGGAGCGAATCCCTTTGAATGTGAGGACGAGGGGCTTCATGCCATACCCCCTCTGTCAGCACTCGTGGAGGCGCCCGTCGGCAGGAGCGCCTCCTGTGGGAAGCTTGGCTCCCGGTCTTCGGCGTGGGCATCTAGCAGCTCTGCCAGGACAGCGATGACACGATCGGCGGGTGCCGGTGAGGTGTTCTGATCGGCGATGTAGGTAATGAATCGCTCGAGCAGATCACCGGATGCTGTCGGCATGTCGGGTAGCACGACTGATGGGAACGCACGTCCATCGGCCGCGTTCTGCCGGATTTGCAAGACGGTCGCCCGTGGCAGCAGTTCGTGTACGCGCTGGGAGAGCACCGGGTCATGTGTCTCGGTGTTGATCTCGATGACGCAGAGGGCGTCCTCGATCTCGCCGGCGGCGGCTGCCAGCTCGTTGAGGGTCCCGGTGAAGGTTCGTAGCGCTCGCCCACCGCGCAGCGGCACCTCCTCGATGAAGGCTGGCGTGCCGGGTGCGAGGTCGACCAGTGTGACGCTCTTGGTCTGTCCGGCTTCGCCGAAGTCGAGGGCGAGCGGTGATCCGGCGTACCGGCCAGCGACGGGGCCGGGGAGCTGCTGGGCTTGATGGATGTGGCCGAACGCGGCGTAATCGACGTGGGGCATGTCGTCTGGGTGGGTGCCGTAGTCGCCGCTGACGTGTGCTTCGCGTTCGGTACCGCCGAGTCCCGCACCGGTGACGAACAGGTGGGCGGCGAACACCGTGACGGTCTTCTGTGGATCGAGGTCGTGGTTCAGGTGCTCGGCAATCTGGTTCTGGATCGCGGCGATGCGATGCCGGTAGTCGCCTGCCCATTGCGCCGGGTCGTCGAAGACGTCGATGGCTCGGGAGGTGTTGACGAACGGGAGCGCGCCTAGCCGAAGCGTGATGCCGTCGCTGCCGGGGAAGGTCAAGTAGTCGCCCTTGCGGCCACGGGGGGTGGTGACGAAGTGGATCTGGTCACCGGCGTGAAGCAGGTTGAACGCGTCGAGGAGCATGGCCGAGTCATGGTTGCCGGCGACGACGACAACGGGTGCGACCTTGCTCAATTCGCCCAGGCAGGAGGCGGCGAGGTTGATGTCGCTGTGTGAGACGCGAGCATGGTCTAGCAGGTCGCCGGTGTTGAGGATCAAGTCCGGGTGCCGGGTGCGGGCGATCTCGATGATCTCGTCGAAGACCTTGACAAAGTCGGGGTGGCGGGACTTGTTGTAGGTCGTGCGTCCGACGTGCCAGTCGGAGGTATGCAACAGGCGCATGGGTTCTCCGGGTTCTCAAAGGCGATGCCGATAAGGGGTTTACAGCGCGGGAACGGTGTGCTGACCGAGGTGGCCGAGCATGGCTTGGTTGGCCTCCCAGCCGTCGGGGAACTTCAGCAGAGACTTGAGGTGGACTGGCTCGACCGATGGATGGGCGTCGAGGAGTTCGGGGATTCCTGCGCGGCCGACGACGATGCAGGCGTGCCGGTGCCGTGAGGTCAGGACGCACAGGCGGCCGGATTCCAGGTGGAACGCGGTTGCGTCGCGGCGTCCGGACAGGGGATGCAGCACGATGGTCATATCGAATTCGGCGCCCTGGAGCCGGTTGGCCGTGTCCACCCGACATTGGCTTGCCGCTCCGCCGATGGCGCGAAGTGCCCTGGCGATGGCCGCGACCTGGTCGCGGTGCGCCGCACCGATGGCGATCCGGTCGGCGGTGAGCCGACGGCCGCCGGGGCTTTCCTCGCACACGGTTTCGGTGCCCCGCTGCAACAGCCGCGCCGCGATGGCCGCCGTCGCGGCGACGGCCTCGGCGTCAGTCCGGATCGTGTTGCGCGCGGGGAGTTCGTAGAAGCCCCAGCCCGTCTCGCTAGCCAGGTTGATCACCTCGTCGACAGCCGCAGCCCCGACTCCGGCCACCGGAAGATGCACACTGCGCTCTTCAGGCACAGTGCCGGCGGTGAAGGTGGTGGACGGGTAGAAGGCGCGCTGCACGATCGGTGCGGCGCTAGGTGGCAGCCGCCAGGACACCGGGAGCCGCTCCTGGGGGGTGTCTGGGTTGTTGCGAAGTAGTGCCGCGACGGCGCTCTGCATCGGATCCCACGGCACACCAGCCCACCGGTTGGTCTCGACGGTGGAGAACGGGTCGAGCTGCCCGGGGTCGCCGACGAACAGGATCCTGTCGAACCGGGCTGCGATACGCAGCAGCAGGTCCGACCTCATCTGGTAAGCCTCGTCGATGATGGCCCACGGCCAGCGACCCTCGGTCACCCACACCCACTTGGAGGCGGTGCCGACGATGATCGCGCAGTCGGCGAGCTTGCGGATGTCAGAGGAGACTTGCACGTTGGGTCGCTGCACGTCGGGGCTCGGAACGTAGTCGGCCCTGGAAAGCCGGCCGATGCGCAGGGTGGGCGCGCGCCGCGCGATACGGGCGACGAGGTCGTCGACCTGCGAGTTGGTCTGGGCTACCACCATGACCGGCTCTCCGTCGGCGGCGAGCTGCGTCGATGACCTGACCACCAGGGTTGACTTGCCCGCGCCCGGAGGTGAGTCCACCACGACGCCAGGCTGAGCCGAGGAGGTGAACGTGGCGATGATGCGCTGGAATGCAGCTTCGGCGTCCGCGGCGGGTGAGGTCACGACCAGTCCTCCGCCGCGTCGTGAGAGGTGGGCACGTAGTACTCGGCGGGAGGGCCACCATGGGTCCACGGCGTGTCTTCCCGGTTCGGGAAGGTTCCGCGATGGGTGTAGCCGCCGGCCTTGAGACGGGTGTAGGTGACGACGTCGCCAACAGCGGGCACACTGCCAGATGGTGCTGGGCCGGTGGTGCCGGATCCCAGGCCACCACTGAGTTCTAAGCGAATGCGGGTCTGGGCGCCGTCTGACTCGACGTCGATCACCGCGGCTTCCTGCGTGGGTCTCTGGGGATCGCGGAGTTCGCGGTCACCGGGGGCCAGCCGCGCAGGGTCGCGGGTGGTCACCGTGATCAGTGGACGGCGAACCCGGCGTGACGAGGGCCGTACCACACGGTCGGCGTCAGCATCGACGACGATGCCACGGAACGCTTCCCCGGAGAGCCGGTACTCCGCCATGACGAGCGCGTCGTCGTAGGCGCGCTGCGCGTCGAACGTGGACTTGCGGACCTCCAGGTCGGTCAGACGTCTCGCCCCACGCACGGCGCCATCCTGCCTGGCCTGCGGCAGCCCGATAGTGTTCAAGTAGTCGGCGAAAGCGTAGAACCGCTCGCGGTCCCGTTCCCAGCGGACCGCGACATGCGGTGCGGCGGGAACGGCATCCAGCAGGTCGATCGCTCGCCAGACGCGGTCCCAGGTCGGCTGCATCTGATCGCGTAGGCCTGAGGCAAGGCGCGCCAGGACTCGCTCACGTACCTGGTCGTCAGGAGCGGCATCAAGATCGCGCAACGCGGGTTCGAGCACAACCGCGTCGAACTGAGGATCCGTCGCGGGACCCGCTGGCGGGAACGCGATGGTGTCCTCGGCGCGGGCCGCGGCGTCCGCCGCGCTCGTGCCGGGGGGCGGATCGATCCAGGCCATCAGCGCAGCGAGGTTACCGTCCTCCAGGTCGCTCTGGCCGGTCGCCCACATGGCGGTAAGCGCCTGCGTCGTCGCCACCAGGACGGACGAGTCCGCGAACTCCGATTGCTCGGCGAACCAGGTCGCCCAGATGCCCAGAGTCG
Source organism: Micromonospora tulbaghiae (assembly GCF_900091605.1). Lineage (GTDB taxonomy): Bacteria > Actinomycetota > Actinomycetes > Mycobacteriales > Micromonosporaceae > Micromonospora > Micromonospora tulbaghiae. Next base: position 74,312 of record NZ_FMCQ01000007.1, on the reverse strand, counting down.
GTACGGAGGGTGCTACCGCCCATTGCCCCACCGTGGACCGGAAGCGGGTCATCCGGCCGAGCAGCCGCAGGAATTCCACGCCCGCCGGGTTCGGAACCCAGATCTGCGGGGCTTCGACCGCGCGGCGGCGAACCGTCGTCGTGCGACGCGTCGTCGGCACGACCTCAGTTCGGCGAGCGAGGTTGGCAATCGGGAGCAGCAGTTCTGCGCCGAGTCTTTCAGCGAAACGCAGGCGTTCCTCGCGCACTCGTGGGCGGTTGGTCACGATGAGCTGCGGTCGGTCGCGGTCGTCGCCGACGAGCACGGCCAGCGGCGCGTTCGTCTCGCCGGCCAGGGTGATCGGCACCAGCACGATCGGGCGCGCCGCCACGTGCAAGTGCCGCAAGGTGCAGATGGCTTGCCGGGTCCCGGTCTCGGCGGCTAACACCCGGGCCATGGCTGTCAGGCCGCTCACGACGCCCCCTGCAGGCAGTCGGCGCGCATCGTGTAGATGGTGCGCAGCAGGTGCGCGGTTTCCTCGAGGTCGTCGGTGGGCCGCAGGCGCCCGGTGGCGAGCGCGACGGCCATGCTGGTGGAGTCGACGCCGCCGAGGTCTTCACGGATAGTCCGGCCGAGCACGTTAGTACTGCCGCGTGCTTCGCTTCGGCAGAACCGGCCCATCTCACAGTTGCTCAGGCAGTCGGGGCTGTACCGAGCGGGGATCTGATTCAGGGCCCGCTTGAGATCGGCCGGGGAGCGGGTTGGCCGTCCCTGACGGTCCGCCGCGAGGTCGAAAGTGACCTCCTGCGGTACCGCCCGGAGGATCTCCCTGACCTGGTCCATCCGTTCGAGCTGTCGGCGGATGACCGCCAGTTCCTTTCGCACGTTACGCACCGCAGCGGTGGGCTGGTTGGTGAAGTCCTTGGGACACACCAGGAGTACTTCGGGCGAGACCAGGTCGCGGCCGCGACCGAGTTCTTCCATGAGGTTCTGCAGCGCGATGACGTACACCGCCGCCTGCCGCAACGCGCCGGCAACCTTGCCGGGATCCGCAACCTCGTCGATGATCGGGAAGGACTTGATCTCTACAATGTGGAACTTGTCGCCGATCTGGAATGCGACCAGGTCAGGTTCCAGGTACACCCACACGCCTCCAAACGCGATCCTGAGCATGGGGCTGGCGAACATCGTTCCCGCGTCTGGCCCGGACCCAGCGGTCATCCGCATGGCCTGTCTGGTCAGCTGGTAGCGACTCTCGTTGCTCTGCTCGCGTTTCGACCGCGGATCGGTTGCGTCGACCTCGGCGGCACCGAGGTCCTCGTAGTGCGCCTGCTCAATCGGCAGGCCGAGTTCGGCACGCAGCAGGCGCAGCATTTCGGCACCGCCCTCAGCCTTGACCTGCTGCTCGAAGAAGGTCCCGCGCAGGACCGCGATCTTCGACATCTTGCCGATCTCGGTGGGGTGGCCGACCCGGGCAGCGATCTTGTCCTTATGGACCCCTGCGGCGTCGAGGATCGCTCGTCGAGCGCAGCCAGGGTTGGTGGTCAGCGCGGCAAGCGTGCGCGCGTTGTGCCTTTTGCGGTCCGATGACCCCCGGATCGCGGCAAGACGTTCGTCGATGCCTAGCATACCGATCCTTTAAAACGGGGCGGTGTCGACCTTCGCGGGGCCGCCACCACCGGTGGAGTTACTGGGGCGATGCCGAGCGGAGGATGCCCATCGGCTGTGCGCCGAAGAGCTGCTCGACCTCGCCGAGTTGCTTGCGTGCGCGCTGGCCGGCCGCTTCGCGGTGCCGCCGGTCCTCGGAATCGTGAACCTCAAGCTCCGCCCGGGCGGCGGAGATAACGGACGTCGGTTCGGCCGCCTCGAACGGGCTCGCGGCACCCGGGATGTTGCTCGCGAAGCGCCACAACAACCGGCGGGCCTGGGGGCTGGGATCGCCAATCCGGTCCAGGTGCTCGCCGATGCGGATCGCTGCGGTAAGAAAATCGACGCGGGCGGACAGCGGCCCGATCATTCGCCGGTCCAGCGGCCATGACGACACGGCCACCAGCGCCCGAACCGGGGTCAGCCGGTCGGCGGTCAGGGCGTTGCACAGGTAATACGGCCGGGCATGGGGTGACGTCTCGAAGGAGTTCCGTTCGTCGCGCCGCAGGCTAGTCAACTGCGTCGCGACGAGGTCACCGGAGAAGAACGCCTCATGGACCGCGACGATCATTTTCGGCGCCGAAGCCACCGTCAGCAGCGTTAGCACCTGGTGTACCTGTTCACGGACCGGGAGCAACGACGTTGCCCCCGGCAGCGCCGACGTCGCTCGCACCGGCTGGATCGGTGCAAGCTCCTGGAGCGCCACGTCCCAGGCGTACTCGGCTTCGCGTAGCTGAGCGCGGAGATCGATAGCCGCCGCCCGGTCGCCATCGGCGAGCGCACGGCGCACACGGGACCGCAGGTCTGCGATCCGCACCTCTAGCTCGTCGATCATTTTGTCGGCCACAGCGATGACCCTAACACGCTTCCAGGATTCTCCAGCATTTTCCTAACTCGGTGTCGGGTGTGTCGCGCCCCGCGGTGTGCACCTAAAGGTGGGGCCGTCCGGCGCGGCGTCGTTGATCCGAGCCCGATGCCCAGGCGCGGGTCCAAAAGTCCGCCTCATGGTTGACGAGATGTCTCCAGTGGCGCTCTACATCCAGCTCGCACACCTTCTCGCCAAGCAGATCGAGGACGGGAAGTTCAAGCCGCGCCAGCCGGTCCCGGCGGCTGTGTGTCTGCTTCGGGAGCGCGATCTGGTCGTGACGTTGCCGGGTCGCGGTTCTTACGTCGCCGAGCGGAAGCCGTAGGCCCTGCCCGTCCCGGCCTGCCGGCGAGAGTGGGCAGGGCCGTAGCGGCATGCCTAGTGCTGTGACCACCAACGTTCAGGGCGTTGGGGTCAGGCTGCGCGGGTGGCGGGTTGGCCCCAGCGTCGTTGGCGTTCGCTGCGGATGCGGGCGCGTTCGCGGCGTTGGGCGGCCAGGACGTCGGGGTGGCGGGCGTTGGCGTTGCGCCAGCGCAGGTAGGCCTGCAGTTTCCGGGTCAGCGCGGGGTGGTTGGGGTGGTTCGATCCGGCGATGACGAAGGTACGTAGCGGCCCGAACTGAGCCTCGATCGGGTTGGCCCAGGAGGCGTAGGTCGGGGTGAAGCAGAGCTCGACCTTGTTCCGGGCCGCCCACGCACGGATCTTCGAGCCTTTGTGCGCGGACAGGTTGTCCAGGATGACGTAGATCGGCGCCCCGTCCGGGCGAGAGGCACGGATCGACTTGAGCGCGGCGAGGGTGTTCGCGGCGCTCTTGCGGCGTCGGACGACGCCCCAGAGTTGGTCGTCGCTGACGGAGTAGCAGCCGTGGAACTGCCGGACTCCGTGCAGCTTGTGGTAGTTCGCGGGCAGCCGGTGGGGGTGCCCAGCCGGCGCCCATCCCGTGCCGGCCTGCGGCCGGATGACCAGAGGGCCGAACTCGTCGAAAGCGAACACACGTTGGGGGAAGTGGCTGGTGACGTACTCGATCCGGGCGAGTTTGGTGTCCCGGTGCGGGTCGGTGGACTCCTTCCACGTCTTGGTCCGCTGAAAGGTAATGGAGTGCCGGTGCAGGATCTGCCGCAGCCGTTCCCGCCCCACGCGGACCCGGCGTGCCGAGTGAAGGCGCAGGTGGTCGGCGAGTTTGCGGATGCTGCAGCGGGTGAACGGTCGTCCCAGCTTCTCGGGGCGGGTGCTGGCCGTCTCAACGATGAACTGCTCTTCGTCAGGACTGATCTGGCGGGGACGGCAACCCGCCCACTGAGGGTCCAGGCTGGCCATCCCCATCTCGTTGAACCGGTGGATGACCTGCCGGATCGTGTCCTCGTCCGCCTGAACGAGGCGGGCGATCGCCGGCACGGTGTTCCCACCAGCCGAGGCGAGCACGACCATCGCCCGCCGTAACCGAATCGGCGAGCCGGTACCTCTACGAGTGATCCTCAGCAGCTGCTGACCCTCCTGGTCACTGAGCCGCCGAACACGAACGGGTTCTGCCACCGCCACAGCCTGACCGCCACGACCCCGCCCAGCCGACAGGCCAGACGGCGTTCATCCAACACCGTGAACGTTCGTGGTCAGGGCACTAGCGGACTGAACGGCCGCTTCCGGGACCTCGGCCGACCCACTCGCCCGATCCTTCTAGACCGGGCTGACTGGTAGCGGTGTTGCCTAATGCTTACCGGGACGGCACCTTCACCGCGGTGCGCGCGCGGAGCGGTTCACCGGTGAACGGCTCGACCCACGGCAGGTCGTGGCCGCGATGCGCCAGCTCGCTAACCGCCTACACACTCGCGGCATTGCACGACACCGGCTACCGCGTCGACATGGAATCTGGGGTGGCCAGGCCGAGTCTGCTGTCCGCCGAACCCGCCTCAGCCCGGCAAGTAGCAGAAAGAGAACCAATGCGTAGCGACTCCGACCGCTCTGCCGGAGAGTGTCACGACAGGGATCGCCGAACGGGTCGGCGGAGCCTTCGGCGTAGCCCCGGCTACGAGTGGGAACTATGCGGAGATCGCCTCGACGGTCACCGGGCCAGCCGGTCAGGTCTTCGTCAAGGCGGCCTCTGGAGAGCTAAGCGTTCGGCCACTGCGCTACGAGCTGGCGGTAACCCAGGCCATCGACCGGCACCCGCCCGCAGTCCGGTGGCACCTCGACTCCGATGGCTGGCTGGTGGTGGGAACCGAGCATCTCGCCGCTCCCCACCCCGACCTGTCACCCGGCATTGCGGATCTCGATCTGCTCGCCGTCGCACTCAAGGGACTCCAGGAGACTCCCGCGCCCGGCGAGTCATGGTTCACCCCGCCAGCCCGCCTCGGGTTCGCACACCCGGCGATGGACGGCGAGATACTCATCCACTCCGACCTCAATCCGGCCAACTTGATCGTTACTCCGCACGGCCTACGGATCGTCGATTGGGCATGGGCAACGAAGCCAGCTCCGTGGGTCGAACTCGCATTGCTCGTCCAGTGGCTCATCGGCAGCGGCCACAGCGCCGAACAGGCAGAGGAGTGGCTGACGCAGCTTCCCGCATGGACCGTGACCGACCGCGAGGTGTTGGACGACTTCGCGTCAAAGAACGCATCCAAGTGGTCGGCCAAGTCCCGGCAGAGCACCGAAAGCTCGGTACACGACCTGGCGACGTGGACCGGCGGGTGGGCAGCCCACCGGACCGCCAGCCATCAGTAAGGCACATGAGCGATAGCGGGACGGCACCCTCGTGACATGGGACCCGGAACCGCTAGCTCCAAGTCCTCCATCAGCCGGCGCCCGGTCGGACCGGTAACCCGAGGCCGCCGCCGGGCGCCCCCACGGCGATCGGACCCCAGGGCCGAACGCCCTGCTCCCAATCTGCTCCCAATTTAAGGGGCAACAGCGCGGAAGCCCGTTACCGGCTGAACCGGCCACGGGCTTCCTAGCTGCATGTATCTATGGTGGGCGATACTGGGATCGAACCAGTGACCTCTTCGGTGTGAACGTAGTCGTCTGCTCGGCCGAGCTCCGGACGACGAAGCGTCACCATCGCCGAGTCATAGAGGCGCATCCTTGACTTCCCACGGCAGAAAGCCTGGTGAGTGTCGGTTTTTGGTCTCGCCGTGGAGGCTGCCGTATGCAGAGGTGGCCCTTGCTGTTGGTGGTGGCAGGGGACGGCCCCTGCCACCACCTGACATCAGGTCACGCTGGTCGAGGGGTCGGCTCCTCACCCTGCGGTTTGTGGCTGCTGAGCATGCGAACGGTGGTACTGGTCTTCAGCGGTGACTCGGCTGGCCCTTTCAGGAATGGGTTGATGTAGACCGGGCGGCGAAGCGATCGGCCTGGGCCGTGGGCTTGGTTGCGCCAGTGGCCGGAAACCCAGAACCGGCTACTCTGGCGCTGCCCTTGCTCCCCCGGCGTCGTCTCTGCTGCGTCGCTCGGGCTGCGGCGGCCGCGGATCCGCACGATGCGCACCTCTGGTTGGTCCCGCTTCGTACGGGCATAGGCCTTGGCGATGGTTTTGTCGACTCTCGCGACGTCGACCTCTGCGGCCTTCTGAGTGATCAGCAGCCATGTAGCGAACAGGGCGGCTGCGGGGTGGCCGGCATCGATCAGATGTTGCTCGGTGAGGTGGGCGGCCGTCATGGGTACGAGCCAGCCGACTTGCTCCCGGAGCCGTTGCAGGGGTTTGCCGTCGAGTCCGGCGCCGATGGCGCGGTAGAGGACCAGCTGCCAGCCGTTGTTGGCCAAGGTCCAGGAGGCGGCGGTGATCTGGTGTTGGGTCACGGGCCGCGACCAGGTGATGAGTACGTTGGCCGGCGGGCCGAGGTCGTGGCCGATGGTGAGGGCGGTGAGCTGCGTGGCGGCGTGTTCGGCGAGGTCGGTGAAGTCGTCGTCGATCCAGTACAGGCGCGACTGGTCGAGTCCGTCAGCGACCTGGGCGCGTGTTTCGGTAAGTCCGAGCGCAGCGGGCAGGTGGTCGTTGCCTCGGTAGAGGTGGGTGAGCCGGTCGCGCACCTTGGGCAGGTCCTTCGCTGCGATGGATGCCGCTGGCCAGGGGGTTGTGGTGAGGAGCGTGCGGTCGGGGAGGCGGGCGTCGAGGAATGCCAGGTGCAGTTCCTGGATGCGCCCTCGTACTTCCGGGTTGGTGCGGACGTCGAGGGCTTGGACGGCGCGGTCGACGACCAGGTCTGGGCGGCCGTCGTCGATGTGGGTTTGGCAGGTGGCGCATGCTGCCCACGTCTCGCCGAAGTTCTGCACGAGGGTGGCGGTGGAGCCGATGGCGACGGCGGTGACGTTTGCGCCGTGCAGCGTCCAGATCGGGTAGGGGTCGCCGCAAAAGTCGCAGGTCCGGCGGACGGTGGCGAGTTGGCTGACCGGGGCGGGCTCGGGGGTGTGTCCGTCGGTGGCGAGGTGGACCGGGTGGACGTGGGTGGGTGGTGTGCCGAGGGTGTTGAGCGGGACCAGGCAGGTGCGGCAGGCCATCTCTTCGAGTGGGGTGGTCATGCTGGGGCTCCGTCGATCGGGCGTCGGCGATCGCGCAGGCGTGGTCCGCGGCGGTGGGGCGCGGGTGGCATGGTCATGCCTGGCTGGTAGGTGGCGTATCGGTTCCGCCCGTTGCGTTTGGCGTGGTACATGGCGACGTCGGCCCGGTGGAGCGCGACGTCGGTGAGCGGATCGGTGGCTTCGACGAGGGCCAGGCCGATGCTGGCGGTGACAGAGTGCTCGTCGGTGCCGAGGGCGACGGGCTCGGCGATGATCGTCGCGAGCGCGTCGGCGATGCGGTCCGGTTCGCCAGCGCGGCTGGTTAGGAGGACGGCGTATTCGTCGCCGGCGAGCCGTGCGGCGGCGCCGCCATGGAGGGCGGCGAGGTCGGCGATGCGGTCGCCGATAGCGATGAGCAGGTCATCGCCGTGGTCGTGACCGTGGGTGTCGTTGACGTGCTTGAAGTCGTCGAGGTCGATCAGGGCGACGATGATCGGCTGGGCGGAGGGCTCGTCGGCGAGGGCGGCGTGGACGGCGCGGAGGCCGGCGCGGTTGAGCATGCCGGTGAGCGGGTCGTAGAGCATCGAGCGGTGGGTGTCGGCGAGTTGGTGGCGTAGGCGGTGGATGGTCGGCCAGGCGGTGAGCCGGCCCAGGACGTAGGCCACCACGGCGGTGGCGATCATGAGCAGTGGTCGGGACACTGGGGTCCTCCCTTGTTGGAGAACCCGGGACGCGGACGTTTCGTAGGCGGCGCGTCCCGGGTCCTGATACGACGACGGCCCGCCAGTGGCGGGCCGGTTCGGTTCTTGCTGCAAGGACTCGCGGCACTGGTGGCCGGAACGTTCGGGCCAGGGCCAGGCCGGCGGCGCCGGACAGCGGCACGTCGAACCGCACTGCAGATACGACAGCAGCCAGTCACCTCGTGACTGGTCGCGAGATGGTGTCAGCGGCGTACCGGGTGTTTGGCCTGGTCGGCGCGGAGCCTGGCCGGGAGCTCGGCGGGGATGTCGGCGTAGGGCTCAAGGGCCGAGAGCACTTCGGCCGGGTCGAGAATGGTCTCGACCCGGCCGAGGTGGATGACGGCGGGTTGCCGATCGGGTTCGGTCACCGGGTCCCAGGTGAAGTCGACGAGGGTGGCGACGTAGGTGCGGTGTGGGCTCCAGCCGACCTGGATCGTGTACCGGTCGAAGCCCGGCCTGGGTACGAGGGTGTAGAGGCTCATGGGTTCCTTTCATGGAGATCTCGCGACGTTGCCGAGTCGCTGCCTCCGACGACCTGCTGGCCGCGAAGGCTGACCCGGAGACCGCCAGCGGCGCTGGTTCTCCGGCGCTGCACTCCCCTGCTCTTGACCCCTGCGGAAAGGCTGGCGCTGCTCGGGCCTGTCAAGCGGGTACTGCGGTGGGCGCGATGGGAGGCTGACGTCCCTGGCGGCAGGCGTCGCGGCGAGCTGGGGCTCAAGCCGGACGGTGTCGGAGACGTTCCTCCGCCGCCTCGATGACCTTGTCTCGGCGTGCGGCGGGAAGATCGGCGAGCAGTTCGACGTAGTGCTGTTCCTGTGGGGTGAGCGGTTCGGCGAAGGCCCGTTTGTACGCCAGCCGGGCTGCTTCGTGTTCGGCCTCGATCGGGCCGCTGTGGTCGTAGGCGGAGGCAACCTCGCGGAGTTGCGCGGCTGCGGCGAGGGGGTCTCGGGACAGCGAGGTGTCGTAGAGACGGAAGTTCGCGGGCAGGTCGGCTGCGGTGATGGCGGTGATCAGGCAGAGGTCGGCTTGGACGCTGTAAGGCCACGAGTTGCCGTGGGTGGGTGTTTCGCCGCGGGCGCGCAGGGCGGCGCGCTCGGCATACCAGGACAGCCGGGCTTCTTGTGCTCTACGGGCGAGAGCCAGCAGGATGGCGCGAACGGGATCCATGATCGTTACTCCTGTTCCATCGGGTCGTCGGGCAGGGCGGTCGGTTCGGAGTCGACGTCGTTGAGGACTTCCTCGACGACGGTCGGGGGCACCCCGGCCTGTAGGGCTTGAAGGACCGTCTCGGCGAACTGGTAGGCGCCGTCGATGTGGAGGGCGTGTTCGGCGGCCATGGCGGCGAGGACACCGTCGCCGCAGCGCCAGGCGGTGACGGCGAGCAGGGTGGCCGGCGCCGGTACGAGCGGCTCGTCGGCGCGGCGGGTGATGTCGGCCCAGAAGTCGACGTGCCGGCTGTGTGGCTCGGTGAGGCCGACGGCGACGTCCCGGATATCCCGGTCGACCAGCAATGTGGTCAGCCACGCCACCTCGTCATCGGTGAGTCGCGCTCCCGCGTCGTGTCGACGTAGCGCGTCGCGGACGGCCCGCTCACCGGCCTCATACATCGCGGTGCCGCCGACCACGTGCAATGCCTCCAGTCGGATGCGCGCCTCGCGGCTGGCCCGTTGGATGGCGTCGCGCGCGGCGCCGCTCACCGGCGTGATTTGGCCGGCGACCGACGCCCGGTCGGGTCGAACCACGACGCCCGCGATGGTCGCCCGGACCGCAACCGTTGATGCGATGGGGTCGAACGGGGTTCCCTGGGGCGGGCAGCAGGCAGGATTAGCGCAGATAAGGCTGAACAGGCGATCCCTAGCGATCCGCAGCAAGTCGACGACGGGCAGTCCGGCGGCGGCGAAGGCGTCGCTGAGGGCGCGCAGCGCCGGGTCGATGGGGTCCGGCGTGCCGTAGCCGATGATCACCACGTGGGTGAGCGGTTGTTGCCGCTGCACGACGGGGATGAACTGATCGGCGAGGGCGTCCAGCTGGTGTGCGTGCTCTGCACCGGTCGGCAGGTCACCGCGAGCGGCGAAGACGATCCGTCGGTCGTTGCAGGCGATGACGACGACGCTGCCTTCGCTGGGATGAAAGCCGATGAGATAGGGCACTGCAGCGGCCAGATCGGCCGGCGAGCGGACTGTCACTTTGTTCTCGGGTGACGACACGATGACCTCCACGATGTGACTCGGTTCGAGGGGATGGGATTGCCGACGGCATGCGGGCGAGCGGGGTGCGTAGCCCTGATGACAGGTGGTGCCGGCGTCGGCGTCCGGCTCGTGACAGACGGCAGCGGCGGCCACCCGAGTGGTGGCCGCCTGACCGATGGATGGAGCGCCTGATCGCCGAAGACACGAGCGGGCTTGACGGATTGCGGCGTTCTGAGGCTGGCGGTGGCGGCCGACCGGGAGCGGTGGGCGCGATGCCGTCGCGGACGCGTCAGACGAGCGCGAGAGGAAGAGAAGAGAAGGAGCCCTGAGGCTATTCGGGCTCCCGGAGACAGGGCCCGACGTGTCAGACCTGGCTATCTGTCAGGTCCTGACAGCCCAGCCGCCGCGATGCCGGCAGCTCGGCGGCAGCGCCAACAAAGGCGTCTATGGACGCCGTAGCACGAGGACGTCCTCGTGCGCGATCAAGTGCATGGGAATGCCGTCGTCGCGGGCGCGGCGCACAGCCAACAGCACGAACATGTTGGCCCGGTGGACGATCTGCCCGTCGCGGACAGCGGCGAGCATCGCCGCGCACCGCTGCACCGGGATCAGCCCGACCGACCGGGCGACGGCGAGCAGCTCGCCAGGCAGATCTATCAGGTCGTCGCGCTGGCGGCGCACCGGCCGGCAGGTGATCACGACGATCCCGCCGGGGCGCAGAAGCCGGTAGCTGGCGGCGAGGATCGTGGCGAACCCATCGAGCAGACGCGACCAACCACCGTAGGCGAGGTTGCCGCTGTGCCGGTCCCCGTAGTGGTGGTGTCGCTTGCGCACGCCGGCGCTCGTCGTCTGGACCAGTCCGTGAGTGCCGCGTCCGTAGGGCGGCGAGGTGAGCACGAGCGAAACTTGGCCGACGATGGTTGCGGGCACCAGGTCGAGCAGTCCGGTGGCGTCGCCGGTGAACACCCGCGCGGTTCCGGGGGCGTTTTGCCCCGTGGCAAGAGCGATGTTGGCCTCGGCGATGGCGGTGTAGCGGGGTTCGATGTCGATGCCGAGTCCATGACGGCCGAGGTGCATGGCCTCGACCAGGGTGGTCCCGACCCCGCACATCGGGTCGAAAACCAGATCCCCCGGCCGGCTGTAGGTGGCGATGGCATGAGCAGCCGCGTGGGGCAGCATCTTGGCCGGATGGCTCGACGTCGTCGGAATGTACCGGCCGCGCCGCTGGTCACGGGCGGGTATCTGGCAGGTCAGCCACACCGAGGTGATCGGAAGCGAGTCACCCATGGCCGTCGCCGCGCTGCGTGGTGCCTCGGGTCAGGATCAGCACGTCGGTGTGGATGTCGAGGTGCGTGCGCAGGCCACGCCGGGGCGGTCGGTCAGCCGCCACGACGTGCTGCAGATACATCAGTCCGCTCCGCTTGGCGGCGACGACCACGTCGACAGGCAGGGCAACGTCGTCGTGCGGCAGCAGCACCGCGACACAGCCACCAGGCAGCAAACTCGCACGGCAGCGGGTGAAGAACTCTTCCGGCGCGGCGGCCTCGTGGGGCGGCCAGCCGGACACGATCAGCGTCGCCGGTTCCGGGCCCCGCTCTCCAGGACCCGCCAGGGTCAGATGGGCACGGCGCTGCGTGCCGATAATCGCGCGGGCCAACTGCGGCCCCACCGTCAAGTCGATGATCAGATCGGATGAGTGGCTGAGATTGTGGACCAGCCGCACGCCCATCGCGTTGGACATGGTCTCCCCCGCCTGCGGCGCGGGGACCGGCCACACGGTGATCGGCACGGGCGGGTCGCCGGGCACCACATCCCCTACAGGATCGGGTGCGCGACGTGGATTCTTGTCGGTCATAGGCACGTGGCCCCCGGACCGGCGGACGTACTGACGATTCCCAGGGCCACGCTGACAGGCCGATCGAACCCACCCCCGGTCTGACAGGACCCATCACCCCGGCGGCAAGCGGCGCCAGGTCAGCAGGTCGACCCGCTCTGACCGGTGTGGACCTGTCAGGGTCGGACACGACCCGTCCGACCCTGACAACCGACTCTGGTGTCAGGCTGAGCTGTCCCAATCGAGGGCCTCGGGAACGTCGCACCAGGCGACGTCCTCCGGTCGAGGGGACCTCACCGTGGCACCAACGACGCATGCAACGCCGACCCACACGGCGTTGAGCACCGCCGAGAAGGCGTTCGAGCTGCTGACCTGCGAACCCGCACCGCTGATGTTCGACGCCCGTCCGGTACCGGGCCTGCCGGACCGGCCACTGCCGCTGGACGAGCTACGCACGTTGCTGCTCGGCGAGCATCACAGCAGCGACACCACCGACGTGCTGTGGCGACAGCTGGCCCACCACGCCCGCGAGTGGGGGCCGGCCTGGGTCGTAGGCGCGATCGGCGTCGCGCTCCCGGCGCTGACGCACCTTGCGGCAAGGATCAGCCGCGGCAGTCGGAGGCACGCCGACGATGTGGACTCCGAAGTCCTCGCTGGTTTCCTTGACGCTCTCCGCACCGCAGACCTTGCGCCGCCTCGGTTATGGCTCCGGTTGTGCTGGGCCGGCTGGCGCGCCGCAGTCGCGGTCGTCAAGGTCGACGATGGTGAGGAATTGCCACCCGACCTCGCTACCGGCTCGCGGACACCCAGAATGCCCTATGGGCATCCCGACCTGCTGCTCGGCCGGGCAGCTGCCGCTGGCCTGATCACCCCCGACACCGCCGAGCTGATCAGCGCGACCCGTTTCGGCGACGCCCTGATCGAGCACTTGGCCGGCGAGCAAGGCGTGACCGCATCTGCACTGCGGATGCGCCGGCGTCGCGCCGAGCACCTCGTGGCCGCCGCTGTCAGCCGGGGCGACCTGTCCGGCCCGATTCCTTCCGGGTACCGAGCTCAGGCACTGACCATGGCCGTCGAACCCTCCGAGGGCGGAGCGCCACGGCGTGAAAACCGCAAGGAACCGAGGCGCGCCTCTTCCGCACGGTAGGCGGATCCGCGCACCTGCTCCTCGTTCCGTCCCCGTCGGTCTCAGTACTCGGGCCGGTGCAGAGGGGCGATGCTCTCAGCGCAGGCGGCCAGGCTCGACCAGACCCGTTTCGTAGGCGACGATGACCAGTTGCGCCCGATCGCGTACCGCCAGTTTGGTCAGCAAGCGCCCGACGTGCGTCTTCACGGTGGCCAGGCTGAGACCGAGGTGCCCGGCCAACTCCGCGTTGGACAGGCCCCGGCCGATCAGCATGAGAACCTCCCGTTCCCGCTCGGTCACCCCGTCCAGCCGTCGTGGCAGCGGCCGGGCCGGTTCGGGCCGACGGGCGAACTCGTCGATGAGCCGCCGGGTCACCGTCGGCGCGAGCAGCCCTTCTCCGGCGGCCACCACCCGGATGCCGGCCAGTAGTTCCGCCGGCGGGGTGTCCTTGAGCAGGAACCCGCTGGCTCCGGCCCGCAGTGCCCCGTAGACATACTCGTCCAGGTCGAACGTGGTCAGGATGACGACCCGGGTGCCGGCGATGGCGGGGTCGCCGCAGATCCGCCGGGTCGCCTCGATGCCGTCCATCTCCGGCATCCGCACGTCCATCAGCACCACGTCCGGCCGGTGCTCGGCGGCCAGCGCCACAGCTTCCACGCCGGTGCCCGCCTCGCCGACAGTGGTGAGGCCCGGCGTCGAATCGACCAACAGCCGGAAACTGCCGCGCAGCAGCGCCTGGTCGTCGGCGATCAGCACCCGGATCACGCGGCCACCCGATAGGGCACGCGCGCCGTCACCGCGTAGCCGCCGCCGGAGCGTGGCCCGGCGTGGAACTCACCTCCGTGCGACGTCACCCGTTCCCGCATGCCGATCAGCCCGTGCCCCTCCCCGCCGGACAGCACAGGCCGGCGGCCGGCGTCGGTCACCTCGACCCGGACCTCGCGAGGCGTGACGGTCACCGTCGCCCGGCAGGCGGCCGGCGCCGCGTGTTTCACCACATTGGTCACCGCCTCCTGCACGATCCGGTACACCGTCAGTCCCACCGACTCCGGCACCGCGCCGGCCGGTTCCTCCCGCCGTACGTCGAGCCGAACGTCCACCCCACCGATCGCCGCCTGCCGGGCGAGCACGGGCAGCTCGTCCAGCCCGGGCACCGGGGCGTACGGGGTGTCCTCACGCAGTATGCCGAGCACCCGGCGTACATCGGTGAGCGCGTTGCGGCCGGTCTCCTCGATCACCCGCAGTGCGGCCCCCGCCTCGCGGGGGTCGGTCTCGGCGACGTGGTTGGCGACCGCCGCCTTCACCACGATGAGGCTCAAGGTGTGGGCGACCACGTCGTGCAGTTCCCTCGCCACCCGTAACCGCTCCTCGGCGACGGCCTGCCGGACCACATGCTCACCCTGCCGGGCGGCGAGGGCGCGTCGCTCACGGACCAACCAGCCGATCACCCAGGCAGGCGCGATCATGACGGCGGCGTAGACCACGGCACCGGTCCGCGACCAGAGATCACCAGCGGTCAGCGCCAGCGCGACGCTCACCAGAGCGAGACAACCAGCGGCGCCGAGCAGCGAACGGCGGGTGGCCGTCGACGCGCCCACCGTGTAGAAGGACAGACCGACGGCGACCGCCGGAGCGGCAGCGGCGAAGTTGGGAATCACGCCGGTGACTAGGGCTGCTGCGGTGCTGCCGCTGATCATGACGGCGACGGGGACCGGCCACCGTCGCCGGACGGCCAACGGCAGCCCGAGAGACATCCCGACGAGCACGGACACCCAGAGCGGCTCGCGTACGCCACCGTGCAGCGGTGATTCCAGGGCCGCGTACGGGCAGAGCAGCCCGCCGACCGCCACGGCGAGCACGGCGTCCACGACGTACAGGTCCACCGGCCGCAGCCGCCGGGTCAGCAGGGGAGCTGTCACCCGCACGACGGTATCGGCCGGCCGGGTCCGATGCGTCCACCTGCGGGCGGTCATCCCGGAGGACGACGTACCGGTGATTCCGGCTCTCCGCCTCCACCCGGCGGAGGGCCGGAAAGTGTCCACGCCGGCACGACGCGCGCACCCCGCACACCGGGCACCGTGGCGGCCATGACCACACACACGGTGACCCTGACGGGGCTACGCGCGGTGTACGGCACCGGGACCCGGCGGGTGACGGCGCTCGACGGCGTGACGACCGGCTTCGCGAGCGGCACGTTCACGGCGGTGATGGGCCCCTCGGGCTCGGGCAAGTCCACCCTGCTGCACTGCGCGGCAGGGCTGGACCGCCCGGCCGAGGGGACCGTCACCATCGACGGCACCCGCCTCGACGACCTGGGTGAGGACGAGCTGACCCGGCTGCGCCGCGATCGGATCGGATTCGTGTTCCAGGCGTTCAACCTGGTGACCACCCTGACCACGGCGCAGAACGTCGAGTTGCCGCTGCGCCTGGCCGGCCGCCGCCCGCCGGCCCGGGACGTCGCCGCCGCGCTCGACGCCGTGGGGCTGGCTGACCGGGCCGGGCACCGGCCGGGTGAGCTGTCCGGTGGCGAGCAGCAGCGCGTCGCGGTGGCCCGGGCGTTGATCACCCGCCCGGCGGTGGTCTTCGCCGACGAGCCGACCGGCGCGCTGGACAGCGCGGCGTCCCGGCAGGTGCTCCGACTGCTGCGCGCACTGGTCGACGACCAGGGGCAGACCGTCGTGATGGTGACCCACGATCCCGCCGCCGCCGCGTACGCCGATCGGGTCCTGCTGCTCGCCGACGGCCGCGTCGTCGACGAGATGGACGGCGAGATCACCGCGGCGGTGGTCGCCGCGCGGATCGCCGAGCGGGAAGCCCGCCCGTCCGAGCACGCGGCCGCGCCTGCGGGGCCGTCGTGTTGAGCATCAGGCGGTCGGTCAGCGCGTTCGTGGCCGTGGCCATCGGGGTCACGCTGGTCGCGGCGGCCACCCTGCTTCTCGCCTCCGGGCGCCCGCAGGTGCCGGATCGGCTCGCGCGGGCGGCGGTCGTCGTGCAGAGCCCCGAAGCGGGCGCATCGCCGGACTCGTTCGTGCCGACGCGGCCCTGGTCCGCCACCACGACGGCGAAGCTCGTCGGCCGGCTGGCCGCCCTGCCCGGTGTCGCGGCGGCCGTGCCGGACCGGACCTTCTACGCGCAGCCGCTCGTCGACGGTCGCCCCGCGGGCACCGATGGACGGCGGGAGGACGCCCACCAGGGGCACGGCTGGGCCAGCGCCCGACTCGGTGGACTGCGCCTCACTGCCGGCGAGCCGCCCCGCAGGCCCGGCGAGGTGGTGGTGGACCGTGCACTCGGGCTGCGCCCCGGCGTGCCGGTGACCCTGCTGACGGCGGCAGGCCCGCAGCCGTACACCGTCACCGGCCTGGTCGACGGGCCCGGCGTCCATGTCGCCGACGAGGTGGCCGCCACGCTCGCGCCCGGCGTCCGGGCCATCGGGCTGGTGCTCGCGGCGGGCGCGGACCCCGAGCGGGTCGCCACGGCGGCTCGCGGAATCGTCGGCGCGGACGGATCGGTTCTGACCGGCGACGCGCGTGGCGCCCTGGAGCCCCGCAACGACGCCCGCACCCGCTGGATCGGCATGCAGGTGCTCACCGCCACGGCAGCCCTCGCCGGCTTCGTCACGGTGTTCGTGGTCGCCTCCACCTTCGCGTTCACCGTCGCGCAGCGCCGCCGTGAGCTGGGCCTGCTGCGCGCCGTCGGCGCCACCGGGCGTCAGGTCCGCCGCATGGTGTACGGCGAGGCGCTCGTCGTCGGCGCCGCGGGCGGGATCGCCGGCCTGCTGGTGGGCGGCGGGCTCGCACCGCTGCTGGGTCGGCTCCTCGTCGACACCGGCTTCGAACCGTCGACCTTCAAGGTCGGGTACGAGCACTGGCCGGTCGCGCTCTCGCTTGTCGCCGGGCCGGTGATCTCGCTGCTGGCAGTCTGGTCGGCCTCGCGCCGAGCGGCCCGGGTCCGACCGCTTGAGGCGTTGCGCGATGCCGCGGTCGAGCAGCGACCGATCGGGCGGCTGCGCATCGCCACCGGCGCGCTGCTCGTCGCGGTGGGGGGCGCTCTCAGCGTCGGGACGGCGACCGCCGGCGAGGCCCGCGTCGCGGCGCAGTACGCCCTGTACGCGGTGATGGCCCTGGTGGCCGGTGCCACAGTGCTTGCTCCGGCGGTCGTCGGCCCGCTGGTGCGGATGTTGCGGTGGCCGGTGCGCCGACCGGGTGGCGCGATCGGGATGCTGGTCCGGGCCGGGGTGTCGACCGCGACCCGGCGGACCGCTTCGATCGCCGCCCCGGTGCTGCTCACTGTTGCGTTCGCGGTGCTTGTCGCCGGAATGGTGCGGACCACCACGGCTGCCTACGCGGCGGGCCGGGCCGACAACGTCAACGCCGGCTGGATCGTCGTGCCCGACCGCGCACCAGGCCTGTCGGACCAGGCCGTAGCGGCAACCCGGGGCACCGCCCTCCTCCCGACGACGGTCTACGAGAGCGACCCGAACTCGCCGCCGGCGAACCGGCCACTGACCGCGCTCGGCGTGGACCCGGCGGGCTTCGCCGCCGCGAACCGGGCGCTCACCGTCGTCGCCGGTTCACTGAACGACCTGAGCGGCGACGACACGGTGGTCCTCCCCGCCTCGGCGAACCGGCAGCCGGCCGAGCCGTACGCGCTGGTCTTCGCCGATGGGGAGTCGGTGTCGCTGCGCGTCGTCGCGGTCGTCACCGACGACTCGATCCCCGGCGACCTGCTACTGCCACGATCCGTGGTGCGGGCACACGACCCCTCGGCGCTCACCTCCACGGTGTACGTTGAGGACCGGATCGATCCTCCAATCGGAGCACGGATCGTCGACGTGCCCGGGTGGGCGGCCGAGGCGGACCGCGCCGAGGACCGCCTCGTCTGGCTCTTCACGCTGCTACTGATCGGTGTCTCGGCCGGCTACGGGGCTGTCGCGGTGGCGAACACGTTGCTGATGGCCGCCGCCGGCCGGGTGGCCGACCTGCGGCTGATCCGGTTGGCCGGTGCGACCCGAAGGCAGGTCATCTGGCTGGTCACGGCCGAGTCCGCCCTGGTGGTGCTGATCGGTGCACTGCTCGGAGGGGCTGTCGCGTTCGTCGGTCTGCTGAGCATCCGTGCCGGCCTCGCCGAGCAGGCCGGCGTACCGGTCGACCTGGTGCTGCCGTGGTCCGTGGTCGGCGGGGTGGTGGGCCTCTGCCTGCTCCTGGCGGTGCTGGCGAGCGCACTGCCGACCTGGCGGTCACTGCGTCCCGGTCCCGCGCGGTCTCCCGTCGGCATCGTGGGGTGAACCCGTGCCACAGTCACCGTGCTCCTTCTCCACTGGACGGAGGGAGCTGGTGCTCCCCGGGGACGGACATCGGGTCGAGACGCCCGACGACGGGTGCGGCAGAGGACTGGTGCTGCCGCGCCTGCAGGCCGGGAGTGGGGATGGCCGAAGTGTGTTGCGCCGTGCCTGTGGCTGAGCTTCGAGGTGCCGCCCCGGCTGGCCCGAGCAGGGCCAAGGATCGAGTCGTCGTCCGCTCACTGACTGGTCGTGTCAGGGCGTGACAGGCGGCAGCCGGGTTCGATCTGTCTAACAGCGCAGTTCTGGGCGATGCATGCCTTCCATGGCATGTCCGCCCGGCGGAGGTCGTTCGCGTGGCGGGTCTGAGGTGAGTTCGGCATGGCCGGCGCGGCGTACTGACACCGCGATCCCTGCGCTAGACCGCGAGGGAGGAGCGCCCCCACCGACCCACACCGGTCCCTCCCCGAGGTCTCCGCCGGGCGGCACACAGAACCGTTTTGGAGTGCCGTCATGCACCTGACGCTGTCTGTCCTGTCGGAGATCGCCGCCGCGCCACAGCCGCCGTCGGTCAAATCTATCCATCAGGTCATCTCGAACATCACTGGCTGGATCATGGGCATCATCGCGTTGGTCGCGACGATGTTCCTGGTCATCGGCGGTCTGCGGTACATGGCCGCCGGCGGTGACCCGGCCCAGGTCGAGCAGGCCAAGGGCAACTTCAAATCTGCGTTGGTCGGCTACGCCTTGGCGGTGTTGGCCCCGGTGATCCTGCAGGTTTTGCAGGGCATCCTCGGCGGCTGAGGATGACCACCTGGTTGATGAACGATCTGGTCCGCTGGCTCGCCGAGCGAGTAATCGATCTTCTCGGTGGCCTGCTGGCTTTCCTGACGTCCTCGATCTTCGTGTCGCCGGATGTGACCGGGCTGCCGCAGGTGCAGTCGATCGCCGGAAAGAGCGCCCTCGTGGTCGACGCCTGCTTCATTCTCGCGATCGTCGCCGCGGGCGCCGCGGTCATGTTGGGCGACTCCGTCGAGACCCGCTACACGGTCAAGCAGCTTGTGCCGCGGCTCGTGGTCGGGTTGGTCCTGTCGGCGTTCGCGGTTCCGTTAACCGGCGTGCTCATCGAGGTGGCGAACGCGTTGACCACGTCGCTTGCCGGGGTGGACGCCCCGACGACCGAGGCGGTCACGTTCGTGAAGGCGCGGCTCGCTTCGGCGATGGGTGATCCGAGTTCTGGTCTGCTGATGCTGATCATCGGGCTGCTGATCGTGGTGCTGATGTTCCTGCTCGTCGGCGGCTGGCTGATCCGCATCGCGGTGCTGGTCGTGTTGGCCGGTGTCGCGCCGGTGGCCCTGGCGTGCCACGCGACCCCTTGGACAGAGCGGGTCGCGCAGTTGTGGTGGCGGTCGGTGCTGGGCTGTCTGGCCACCCCGACGCTCCAGGCGGTCACGTTCTCGGCCGGCGTCAACCTGGTGATCGATCCGCGGGGGAACCTGCCGGTCCTGCTCGGCCTGCCTGGCTCCGACACCCTGAACCTGCTGCTCGTGGTCGTCGTGCTGTGGATGACGGTCAAGGTTCCGAGCCTAGTGCGGCGGTTCTCCGGTCAGCAGGGCCGCAGCGTCGGCATCGGCGGCGTCGTCCTGCGAACGGTGGCCCTGCAGGGAATGACCCGCAACCTGGGCCGACTCAGAGCCGCCCCGGTCCGGCGCACCCCGCTGGCGTCGAGCAACCCCATCCGACCGCCCTACCGCCACATGCCCGGCGTCTACCCCAGCCCGGAGTGATCAATGAACAATCTGGATGAGGCGGCGCCGCGTGCGGTGGTGCCGGCCAACGTCAACGAGCCGGACCGGGTCGCGTTCGGGCTCACCTTCCGTCAGCTCGGCATCATCGGCAGCGTCGGCTTGGCCGCTGCCGGTGTCTACCGCTCGTTCGGGCATCTGCTGCCGCGGCCCGTGTGGCTCGTCGGCGGTGCTGTCGTTTTCGCTGTCGCGGTCGTGGTGGCGCTCGGCCGCCGCGACGGCCTGCCCTTGGACGTGTGGCTGCGGCACGCCCTCACGCTCTCGCACAGCCCTCGCGTGCTGACACCCGGGACGGCCCGCGCGGTCCCGGTCGCGGCCGTGGAGGGGAAGCCGATCGTGCCGGCGCTGTTGCGGTCGCCGGTGACGGCGGTCAGCCCCGCTGGTGTGCTCACCAGCGGGGGCAGCGACAAGGTGGTGATCGCCTGCGGCACCACCAACATTCACCTGCGCACCGGCGGGGAGCAGGGCGCGTTGCTGGACGGGTTCGGCCGGTTCCTCAACGGCTTGACCGGGCCGGCGCAGATCGTCGTGGCCGCGCAGCGCCACGACCTGGCCGCACACGCGAGCGCTGTCGCCAATCACGCCCGGCGCCTGCCGCACCGGGCGCTGCAGGCCGCCGCCGAGGACCACGCCCGATTCTTGCTGGACCTCGACGGCGAGCGTGATCCGTTGCGCCGGCAGGTCCTCGCGGTCGTCACCGGCGCGCGAGCCGGCGACACCGCCGTGCGGGCGTTGTCCGGGCTCGGCGTGCACGCCACCGTGCTGGACGGGCCTGCGGTGTGCGCCGCGCTCGCGGGCGCGGTCGACCCGTTCTCCCCACCGGCACCCGGCCCCCGCGCGGTGCCCGGCGTCCCCATCACTCTGCGGAGCAGCACATGAACCTGTTGAAGACCCCCAAGAAGAGTGTCCGAGGCGTAGAGGGCATGCCGTCGCCGGCCGCGTTGTCGGTCACCCCGTCACATGTGCGGGTTGGTGACGGGTACGCCGCCACCTACGTCGTGTGCGGCTACCCGGCGGAGGTCGGCCCGGCGTGGCTCGACCCGCTGCTGTCCTACCCGGGACGCGTCGACGTCGCCGTGCACCTGGACCCGGTGGTGCCGCAGTTGGCCGCGCCGATGCTGAAGCGGCAACGCGCCCGCCTCGAATCCTCCCGCCGGCTCGACGCCGACGCCGGCCGGCTGGGCGACCCGATGGTCGACGCCGCCGCAGCCGACGCCGCGGACCTGGCCGAGCGGGTCGCCCGCGGGGCGGCGAAGCTGTTCGAGGTCGGCATCTACGTCACCCTCCACGCCCGCACCCTCGACGACCTCGCCACCCTCACCGCTGGGATGAAGTCCGCGGCGGCGAGCGTGCTGTTGGACCTGCAGCCGGCGACGTTCCGCCATCAGCACGGCTGGCTCTCGACGTTGCCGGTCGGGGTGGACCCGCTGCGGATGCGCCGCGTGCTGGACACCACCTCTCTCGCGGCGGCGTTTCCCCTCGCCTCCCCGGACCTTCCCGCCCCCACACCCGGCAGCATTCCCTTGGCGGAGGGGGTGTTGTACGGGGTCAACACGACCTCCAACGGGGTGCTGGTGTGGAACCGGTGGGCGCAGGACAACCACAACTCGGTCGTCCTCGCTCGCTCCGGGGCGGGCAAGAGTTACTTCGTCAAGCTCGACGTCCTGCGCAACCTCTATCAGGGCACGACCGTCAGCGTCATCGACCCTGAGGACGAGTACACGCCGCTGGCCGACCACGTCGGCGGCACGGTCGTGCAGCTGGGCGTGCCCGGGGTGCGCATCAACCCGCTTGACCTGCCCGACGACCGGCGGCCGGACACGCTCACCCGACGCGGCCTGTACCTGCACACGCTGATCGCGGTCATGCTGGGCGCGGCCCCGCCGCCAGCCGAACGCGCCGCCCTGGACCGGGCCATCACCGCCACCTACGCCCGCGCAGGCATCAACGCCGACCCGGGCACCTGGACGAAGCCCGCTCCCCTGCTGCGCGACCTGGCCGAGGTGCTCGCCGGGGACGGGGACCCGGCGGCCGGGCAGCTGGCCGCCCGGCTCGTTCCCTGGACGGTGGGGAACTTCGCCGGCCTGTTCGACGGGCCTACCACCACCGTCCCGCACGGGCACCTGGTGGTCTGGTCGCTGCGGCACCTGCCCGACGAGCTGCGGACCATCGGCACGCTGCTGGCGCTCGACTCGATCTGGTCGGGCATCGACACCCCGCCAGCCGGCACTAGTCGGGGTCGGCATCTGGTGGTGGTGGATGAGGCCTGGCTGCTGATGCGCGACGGTGAAGGCGCGCGGTTCCTGTTCCGGATGGCGAAGGCGGCCCGCAAGCGGTCGGCGGGGTTGTGCGTCGTCACGCAGGACGCGGCTGATGTGCTGTCGACCGACCTGGGGCTCGCCGTGGTGTCCAACGCCGCGACGCAGGTGCTGATGCGCCAGAGCACCCAGTCGATCGACGCTGTCGTGGAGGCGTTCAACCTCACCGCAGGTGAGGCACGGCTGCTGCTGGCCGCGCCCCGGGGCGAGGGGCTGCTCGTCGCGGGCCGGTCGCGGATCCCGTTCCGCAGCGTCGGGTCGGCCGCGGAGCACACGATCGCCGTCACGGGCATCGGGGAGACCGAGTGACCGCCACCCCGGGCTGGCCCGCCAACATGGGGCATTGGGTGCTCGCCCGGCCGTGGCTGGCCTTCGTCGCCGCCGCGATCGTTGTCGCGGCGGTGTTCGGGCATGACCAGGTGCTCGCCTGGCGGCATCGGCGGTTCACCGCCGGCGCGCGATGGCTGACCGTCGCCGCCCCGCCGCAGGTCACCGCCGAGGCCGCCGCAGCGTTCTGGACCACCCTCACCGGCGTCCTCACGCCGTCGGTGTGGCGCCGCCGGGTGTTCGGCTACCCGCATGTCGGCTGGGAGTACACGTGGACCGGCCGCGCGCTGACCATCCGGGTCTGGGTGCCCGGCACGGTGCCGCCCGGCGCGGTCGAGGCCGCCGTCCGCGCGGCCTGGCCCGCCGCCACCATCACCACCACAGATGCCGCCGCGCCGATCCCGCCGCAGGTCGGTGAGGGGGTGGGCGGCGCGCACTGGCCGCAGCACCCCGACGGGCTGCCGCTGCGCAGCGACCACGACACCGATCCGCTGCGGGCGCTGCTCGCCGCCGGCGCCGAGGTCGGCCCCCGCGAGCACGCCTGCGTGCAGGTCCTCGCCCGGCCGGCGCCAGCCCGCCGCGTCCGCGCCGCCCGCCGGGCCGCGGCAACCGCCGCCACCCACCCGCACGGGCGGCCGGACCTGGCCGCGCGGGCGGTGTCCGGTATGGCGAGGCTGGCCGTCGAGCCGCTGCTGTGGCTGCTCGAGGTGTTCACACCCGGCCCGTCCAGGCCGCCGCGCGGCTCGGCTGCGGCGGGTCGGGTGGCCGAGCGGGATCCGGTGGCCGCCGCTGAGGCCCGCACGGTGGTGGAGAAGGCGGTGCGGGTGCCGCACTTCGAGATCGCGGTCCGGTTCGCCGTCGCCCGCGACCCGGACACCACACCACTGGATGCGGGGCGGGCCAAGCGCATCCGTGAGCGGCTGATCGGGCTGGGGCACACGATCGCCTCGGCCGCCGCGGCGTACACGGGCCCGAACCGGCTGCGGCGCATGAAGATGCCCCACCCGGTCGCCACCCTCGCCGGGCGCCGGTTGCGGCGGGGGTTCCTGGCCACCGTGGCGGAACTCGGGGCCCTCGCCGCGTTGCCGCAAGACCTTGCCGTGCCCGGCTTGGACCGCGCCCGAGCGAAGGCCGTGCCGGCGCCCGTGCAGGTCCCCGGCGGTGGGCGTGGCGTCAAGATGCTCGGCCGCGCGCAGATCGGCCGCCACAAGGTCGGGTTGACCGTCACCGACGCCCGCCAGCACGTGCACGTGGTCGGCAAGACCGGCGTCGGGAAGTCCACGCTGCTGCTGAACATGATCCTCGGCGACATCAAAGCCGGCCGGGGCACGGTGGTCATCGACCCGCGCGGAGACCTGATCACCGACATCCTCGACCGGCTCCCCGCCACCTCCGCCGGCAAGATCGTGATCATCGACCCGGACCAGGAGAACCCCGGCTGCTTCAACCCGCTCGATGACCGGGGAGACCCGCACCTGGCGGTGGACAACCTGGTGGGGATCTTCGCGAAGATATTCCAGGGGCAGTGGGGGCCGCGGATGGACGACACGATGCGGGTGGCGTGCCTGACGCTGATGCGCCACGCCAAACCGACGCTGAGCCTCGTGCCGTCGCTGTTGCAGGACAAGGACTTCCGGGCCCGGTTCACCCACGGCCTGGACGACCCGGACGGTCTCGGCGGGTTCTGGGTCTGGTACGACGGCATCAACGAGCAGTTCCGCGGCCAGGTCATCGCCCCCGTCCTCGCCCGGCTACGCGCGTTTCTACTGCGCGACTTCGTCAAGTCGGTCATCGGCAACGCGCACAGCTCGTTCGACATGGGTCGGGTGCTCGACGGCGGGGTGCTGCTGTGCCGACTGCCAAAGGGGGTGCTCGGGGAGGAGACGACGCGCATCCTGGGCTCGCTCATCGTCGCCCGCGTCTGGCAGGCCGCCATCGCCCGCGCCAGCATCCCGGAGGACCAGCGCCGCGACGCCGTGCTGTACGTCGACGAGTGTCACAACTTCCTGACCCTGCCCGGCTCGGTCGGGGACATGCTGGCCGAGGCACGAGGGTTCCGGCTGGGTCTGGTGCTGGCGCACCAGGACCTGGCCCAGCTCCCGAAGGATGTCGCCGCAGCAGTGTCAGCCAACGCCCGATCGAAGCTGTTCTTCAACGTCGACCCGGCTGACGCCCGGGAACTGTCGCGCCACACCAAACCGGAGCTCGACGAGCACGACCTCGCCCACCTCGACGTCTACACCGCCGCCGCGCGGCTGCTGGTCGCCAACCGGGAGCTGCCTGCGTTCACGTTCACCACCAACCCGCCGGCGGAGGTGGTGGGTGAGGCGACCGCGATCCGTCAGGAGTGCGCCGCCGCGCACCGCCGCGCCGACGGTGAGCCGCCGATGCAGCAGGTCGCCCGATCGGCGATGAAACGGCGGATGGCCAGCCGGGAGCGCTGAGCAACGGCCTGCTCGTTTCGGGCCTCGTCCGGGTGCCGCGGTGAGGGCTCGCTTGGGGGTGTCCGCGAGACGAGACCTCACCCGAGCCCTCCCCCACCGGCCTGTCAGGTGCCTGACCTGCCCGTACCCGGCCTACCGTCGGCCTGTCCGCGAGATCAACTCATCCAGACTCCCTACCGGGACTCTCTCCGCAGGGGTACCCATGCCGCAAACACGCTCTGCTGACCTGCTCGCCATCTACCCGCACATCACCAGCCGGGACCGGCACCTGCTCCACCTCCTCGACGACCATCAGGTCCTGACCACCGATCAGATCCACCAGCTGTTCTTCCTGGCCCGACGCACCTGCCAGATCCGCCTCAGCGAGCTGTACGGGCTGGGCCTGCTGGACCGGTTCCGGTTCGCGCGCACCGGCGGCGGCAGCCATCCGTGGCACTGGACCCTCGGCCACAACGGGCGTCGTTTCCAGGCCGCCGCCCACGAGCGCCCCGAGCCGACCGCCCGGGCGAGCCGGCAAGCCGTGCAACGGGTGTCGGCCAGCCCGACCCTGACCCACCTGCTCACCGTCAACGAGTTCTTCGTCCGGCTCAAGACCCACACCCGGAGCCATCCCGAGGCGCGTCTGGACCGGTGGTGGTCGGAGCGCACCACCACCCGGCAGTTCCGCACCATCACCGCCGACGGCCACGGCATCTGGACCGCCGCCGGCGCCAGCGTCGGGTTCTGGCTGGAGGCCGACACCGGCACCGAACCGCTGGGCCGGCTGATCGGCAAACTCGACCGCTACGCCACCCTGACCCGACGCGTCGGCATCCGGTACCCGGTGCTGTTCTGGCTCGGCAGCGCCGCCCGGGAGGAACACCTGCACCGGCTCCTACGCGGGCGACGCGGCGACGTCCTCGTCGCCACCGCCACCCATGACACGGACCCGGCGCAAGCGGTGTGGCTGCCGGTCGGCGCCACCGGCCGAGTCGGGCTCGCGCAGCTACCCACCGACCACGGTCAGCCGGTGGCGGACAACCCCAACTTCGACGACGGAGTCTTCGTCCTCTGACACGACCTGTCAGCCGACCCGCCGGAACCTGTCAACGCAGGTGAAGCACATGATCACGATTACTGGTCGAGGACGTGCTGTCAGGTCACGACGCTACGGTGCAGCTTCTTCTCTTTTGTTCGCACCGCAGCCCGTCTGTTCTCCCCGGATCTGCCCGCGCCAGCGGGTCACCCCTCAGCCCACCATCCGGTCGGCCCCGTGACCCCGCCCTCCGCCTTTCCCGGCAGCACTCCACCACAGACGCCGCATCCCGGTGGCACCACCACATCCGCAGTCGAACCGCGCCTTCGCGAAGGGAGCACCTTGTCATGCCCGCACTCACCAACACGTCCCTCACCGACCAGGTCATCACCGTCTGCTTCGCCCCCGGCCAGGACGCCGACTGGTTCGCCGCCTCCGAAAAGGTCCACGACCTTCTGCAAGCCAACGGCACGCCGTCGCGCCGCTACCGCGTCCGACACCGCCGCCTCATCGGCTGGCTGACCCGCTTCATCGGCTACTACCTGCTCGACGCCGCCCACCGCTTCGGCGCGATCACCATCGCCGCCGGCGGCCGCAAGAGCCGCCTCGACCTGACCGGCACCGCCGCCACCGCCGCACACGACGCCGCCCTGCGCTGGCGTGCCTGGCACGCCCACGTCGCCGCGACCACTCCCCCGGCCCGGCCGTTTGAGGACTACCTCGCCCAGCACCACACCGATCCCGCCAAGGTCAGCGCGCATGAGGCCCGCCGACGCTTCGAGCAGCAACCCCGCGTCCTGGCGATGCTCGCCCACCACCTCGACCCATACGAACTGCCCGCCTACCAAGCCGGCGAAGCCACCTACACCGGCCTGCACTGGCGCATCGCCCTGGTCGGCGACGCGCTGATCACCACCGACGGTCGCCTCCTCACCCCGGCAGGCGGCTCCGTCGCCGACCGGTTCCGCTTCCTCAACGACGCCTGCGCCTACCTGCGCAGCCTCGACCCACGCGCGCGGCTGTGCGCCGTCACCATCACCTGACACCCCCCGACCCGAAACACCACGGCCGGTCGCAGCCCCGCTGCGACCGGCCTTCGCCATGTCCCACCGTTGGAAGGAGACCCCTGATGTTCCTGACCGATCCGGTGCTGCGGCGCATCGCCGCCGACACCAACGACGTCCTGCCCGAGCAACAGTGGCGCCACGACACCGCCACCGCCGAACCGATCGGTGACCTCGCCCGCCTCCTGCACAAGACCGCGCTCGACTTCACCGACAGCACCACCAACCTCGACCAGGCCCTCACCCGACTGGGTGCACTCGCCGAAACAGGCCGACGGGGACTGGCTGCGCACGCTGGCCTGTACCTCCCCGGTCACCACCAGGTCGTCACCGATGCGCTCGCCGCCCGCGAGCGGCACACCGTCCTCGGCGTCACGCTCACTGCCTGCTACGGGGCCTGGCGCAACCACCGGCCGATGAACGAAGGCGACGAGCGACACGTGCTTCTGCGGCGTTGCGACCCGTCGCGTGGCGTGGCGACCCTGCAGCGCAAGGATCCGGACACGTGGCTGGTGATACCCGACGCCGAAGCCGCCGCCGCCTTCGACATCCCCTACCCGCAGCGCATCGTCGGCGAGGTCACCCGCACCGAACGGGGATGGGCACCGACTGCCTACGTCGCCCGTGCGCATCAGGTTCCGCTCGCCACGGTGTATTCCCTGCCAATCCGGGGTGAGCTCACCTCGGCCTGCCGGACGCTGCTGCGCTGGTGGAACCTGCGCCACTCCGACGCCTGGCACAACCGCACTCCCGCACAGCTCACCCCCGCCGAACTCGCCCACCTCACCGACTGACGGGGCAGCGTGATGCCGCACCTCAACCTGGTCGAGCGGTGGATTACTGCGGCGACCGGCCGCACCCTCGACCAACACGCCGTTGACCCCATCCCCGCCGCCGCGCACCTACCCGAGGCCGCCGACGATCTCCGGCACCTACGCGACGAGCTGCTGCTCGCCGTCGACCACCTGCGCACCAGACTCCTCAACGAAGACGACCTACATGCATCCGCCGCCGCCATCACGGGATCGGCGAAGACGATCCAGGACCTGGCCGGCGAGTACCGCGACGCCCACGCTCGAATCGACGCCCTCATTGGCGACGAGACGCGGACCGCCTACGCGCTGACCCACCCTGGGCAGCAGATACGTCGGCGCTACGTCGACCCCGGCGACACCGTGCTGGTCGTTCTGCCGCACACCGACTCCTGCCGCGCCCTCAACCTCGCGGGACAGACCGCCCACGTCAGGGTGGGCAGCTCCGACGCCAGGTTTCGGCCGCCCGGCAGCGTCAGCGCGGTGCGGCTGTCCCACAGCGATGCAGGTATCTACCGGGACCGTACCGAGGGCCGCGTCTACACGCTGCAGCCCGCGGCAGGCGCGCCCACCACCTCGGGCCGGTAATCGACCGGTCTCATCCCGGTGCCCTTCACCGGCGACGAATGGCACACCTCGCACGGCACGGCGCTCCCGACGCGCGCCTGCCACCCCGGTTATCACCCGCGACCCCGGCTCACCATCCGGGCGGCCTCACTCGCGCCGCTATCCGAACCACGTCCTCAAGAAAGGAACCCCATGAAAGACCTGTCCCTGACGCCTGCAGCACAGGCTGTCCTCGACGCCCTGACCGATCTCGGTCAGGGCGATGTCCATGAGCTGGTCGACCGCGCCGGAAAGGCTCGCTCGACCACCGACAAGGCACTCAAGACCCTGGCCGACGCCGGCTTGATCGTGCCGGTGGACACGGACGCCGATGCGGCCGACGGCGCGTCCACCCGGTGGGCCCTGCCCGCCCCGGACGGCGCCGCCGCTGCGGAACCGGACGCTGCCGTCGATCTCGGCGACCAGCAGACCGCCGCCGCGGACGAGAACGAGCAGCTCACCGGATCGCACCTCGACACTTCGGCGAGCGAACCTGCCAACGGCGACGCAGCTGATCCATCCCGCGACGACCACGCGGACAAAGCGCCGGATGAGGCGGGAGACGAGACCGACCAGGACCACAGCCGCGGACGCGACGACGACAGCAGCGAGGCCGGTGAAAGCTCCGCCGTCGTTGCGGCGCAGCCAGCGCGGCCCGGTGACCGCAAGGTCATGGCCATCAAGGGAGTCCTGGCCGACTACGGCGACGTCGGCGCCACCATCGACCTCATCGTGGTCGAGAGCGGCATCGGACACGCCACCGCGTCCCGGCTGCTGACCGCGATGGAGCAGGCCGACGCCGCCCGTCGACTGCCCGGCCTACCCGAGCGGTGGGTCGCCGGCCCGACCAGAGCCAGTGAGGTGGACCCGAATCCGGAGCCGCCCCGCTGCCCGCTGTGCTCCCAGGTCATCCGCGGCCAAGCAAGCATGCCGATCGCCGCAGCGGCGGTGCTGCCCCTGATCCGACCGGACGGCACGCTGCACGTCGTCGACGCAGACGGCGAGACCCACGTCGTCGCCATGCCGCTGCGCGCACCCGGCCGTACGCCGCGCGTCGCCCGCAGCACGGGCCCGCGCGGTGACGGGACCGTCAACGCCGACGGCAGCCCACCGTTCGGCCGCGGCGAACTGGAAAGACTCACCCTCGACGTCCTGGCCGCCAACCCCGGCCAGCAGATGACCCCGCAGGACATCGCCACCGTGCTCGCCAGCCAACTCGGCCGCGCTATCAGCTCCGGGGCCGTGCGGAACAACTGCACCAAAGCCGCCGCCAGCGGCCGGATCGTCCTGGTCTCCGACGCGCCGCTGACCTTCGTCTACCCGGCGCAACCCGACAGTGACAACCCCGTCGAGGCTGACGCGGGCAGCACCGACCAGTCCTGACCAACGCCACTTCCCTGCGGGGGGCCGAGCCGCGTGCTCGGCCCCCGCCAGCGCATCGAGAGGAGAATCCTGTGCCGCACGAACTTGAGACCTTCACCGACGGAACGACTGCCTTTGCCAGCGCACGCCTGTCGGCCTGGCACCAGCTCGGCACCGTCACGCAGAACACGATGAAGGCCGAAGAGATCATGGCCGCCGCCCGCCTCGGCGACTGGGGCGTACGGACCATCCGCACCGTCGGTATCGACATCGTCAACGGCGTCGAGGTGCAGGTTCCCGCCGACGACAAGCGAATGACCGTCCGCCGTAACCCGGTCACCGGCCAGACCGAATACCTGGGCATCGTCGGTACCGACTACACGGTGGTCCAGAACGAGCAGTGCGCCGAGATGCTCGACCGGCTCGTCGATCAGGTCGGCGGCGCCCACTTCGAGACCGCCGGCAGCTTGCGCCGCGGCAAGAGCGTGTTCGTCACGATGAAGCTGCCCGACGTGATGGAGATCGCCGGGGTGGACCGCCTCGATCTGTACCTCATCGGCACCACCTCCCACGACGGCAGCGCCGCCCTGCGGGTGGACGCCAGCCCGATCCGGGTGGTCTGCGCCAACACCCAACGCGCCGCCTTCCAGCACGCCGTCGGCCACTACACCTTCCGGCACACCTCCAACGTCAACTCCCAGATCAGCCAGGCCCGCGAAGCCCTGGGCCTGATGTGGACCTACATGGAGACCTTCGAGAAGGCCGCCGAACGGATGCTCAACGCGGAGCTGACCATGCGGGAGTTCGAGAACGTCGTCGCGCAGGTATGGCCGGTCAAGGACACCGCGTCCGAGCAGGCCAAGAACAACGCCAAGCAACGCCTCGGCACCCTCAAGTACCTGATCCGCGAGGCCGACACCCAGAAAGCCATCACCGGCAGCCGGTGGGCCGGATACCAGGCCATCACCGAATACCTCGACCACTACCAGCCCGCCAAGAACGACCTCGTCCGCGCCAACCGGGTGCTGACCGGCAACACCGGAGACCTGAAAGTCGCCGCCTTCGACCTACTGAAGATCTGACCGCACACCCGTCTCCGGAGCAGCGGTCACCGCGCCGCTGCCCCGGAGCCGAAGGAACGGCCACTCCCACGTGACGCCGCCCAGCACCCGAAGGCTCGATGCAGACCAGAGGACCCGCCGATGACCGGCCACCTCCGCCACCCCCGCAATCCACGGCAGTCGGTATGTGGCCTACCCGCCACCGACGTGCAGCGGTGGGAAGCCGACAACCCGCCGCGCATCGACGACACCTGCGAGGACTGCTACACCCTGCTGCCCGAAGCCGCCCGACCCGACGACGCCAACCACCCGCCGGGCGACGCCACCCTCATCGACACGTTGCGACGCATCGTCACCGCCCGGCAGTACGCCAAGATCGACGGCGTGCTTGTGGACATGTGGTCCGCCAGCGTCACCGTCCTCATCTGGGACAAGCTTCGCGAGGACAAACGGCAGCGGCTACTGACCCTGCCATCACACGAGCTGATCCTCCGATGCATCGCGATCTACCGCCGCGTCACCGAGGACCAGACGGCCAAGGACCAGTCCAGGCACAACCGAGGTACAGAGGTCTGAGGGCAGCCGGTGTTGACGCGCCGCGCACTCATCCGCCGATCGAGCAAATGAGGTGGGCCGCCCACGTAGGCAGCCCACGGTCATTCTCCGCTTCATCACCTTCGAAGGCCCTCCATGCACCGCGCCTGCCGCCGCCGTTGAGCCTGTTCACGACGGCTCCTGTCCGATCTGCAATCCCAGCCTTATTGAGAGACCGCCGCCATGACCAGAGCCATCACCGGCATTGTCAGCCTCGTCGTCGTTGCCTGCCTCGGCCTGCCCATGCTCCTGCTGACGGCCGTCATGGGCGGCGGCTTCAACGGGTGCGGCACCGCCGCCACACCCAACATGCATCCCTCCGGGCGACCGCCTACCGTCGGCGCCTGGGATGCCGAGCAACTTGACGTAGCCGCGACCATCATCGACACCGGCGTCACCAAGGGCATCCCTCGATGGGGCTGGATCATCGCTATCGCCACCGCCATGCAGGAATCCCGCCTCCGCAACCTGCCCCATCTAGGCACCCGCAACGATCACGACTCCATCGGAGTGTTCCAACAACGCCCCAGCCAGGGATGGGGCACCGTCGAACAACTGTCTGAACCCGCCTATCAAGCAGGCAAGTTCTTCGACAAGCTCCTCACAATCTCCGGCTGGGAATCGATGCCACTCACCCAGGCCGCCCAGGCGGTCCAAGCCTCGGCCTACCCCAACGCGTACGCCACATGGACCAACGATGCCCTCCGCCTGGTAGAGCAGCTCACCAGCACCCTCGCCGACTGCACCGCCGATGCACTGGCCGCCCTACCTGCCGGATTCACGCTGCCCTCCGATACCCCGCCAGCGGTGACAACCGCGGTGTTCTGGGCCGCTGCCCAGCTCGGCACGCCCTACCACTTCGGCGGCTCGTGCACCGACCCGCACTCCAACGACCCCGACAAACAGTGCGACTGCTCATCCCTGATGCAAGCCGCCTACCGAGCAGCCGGAATCTCCATCCCCCGCATCACCACCGACCAAGCCAACGCCGGCACACCAGTAGCCAGCCCGACACGCCTGCTACCCGGCGACCTCATCCTGATCCCCGGCAGCAACGGCACCCCGGCCCATCCACGCCACGTCGGCATGTACCTCGGCGGAGGACTCATCATCCAAGCACCACAGACCGGCGACGTCGTCAAGATCACTCAGCTGAGCAGCTGGATCGACCAGATCGCCACGATCCGACGGATCGTTCAGGAGCCTGCTTGAGAAGGGCCTTCCTGGGTTCGGGCAGTCGATGCCGCCGGATGCCGCTTGCCGGGCGCCGGGCCCTCGCATCTGCTCAACCTTCGACTGATGTGCGACTCGACGATCCGGTTTCGACACTCACGACGTGTGATCGGTAGACGCGGACTGGCGCCCGGATCGCGGCAGATGAGGATGCTGCTCTATCATTGTTCCGTCTCTAATGGGGTCGCATACTGGACGTATAATGGAGTAGCTGTAATGAGCCGGCGGCTTTTGTCGGCGCGTGGTCCCGGCAAGATGCAGGTTATGCGGGCCCATCCGGACATCCAGGTAGCGGTATTTCGGGCGAAGGCAACGTCCTCAAGCGCCTCTAAAAGGCCCCACAAAAGTTCTCCCTCACCGCGGTTAAAACCTCGGATTGCATGCTCAACCTCGAAGGAGTGGCGTTGCTGTCCTGAGTCAGCGTTGCCCTGTAATGGCAACCCTGCTTCCTCCAACGTGCCGAACAACTCAGCTAACACGGTAAGGGTGTATTCGAATCTTGAGCCGTATGCCATGCCGTAGGAACGTACGACCCTCGCCATATTGGCCTCGCTCACCACCCCCAGAAGATGCTCCGGAGAGCCATGTAGCAGCAGCCTGGGCGAGTTGACTGACTCCCGTACCGCCTCGTCAACGAAGACGGCCACTGCGCCGTCGGCCGCAGGTAGGACTGCTTGGTTGAGGGGGAGCTCAAACTCGACCCACTGCCCAACCTTGGCGTCGGCATTTGTGTACCACCCGGCGGACCTTGGCGAAACCTCCAGCTCGGCTACAACTACGTCAAGATCCACACCGCTGTTTGAAGACTTATCCGGTGCCGCCGCCTTTAGACCGCCGATGCCGGGAATCTTGACTTCGCCTTCGAGCTTGACGCGATTTGCGAGGCTCTTGCGCTTTTGCGATA
The DNA here is from genome assembly GCF_900091605.1 of Micromonospora tulbaghiae. Classification (GTDB taxonomy): domain Bacteria; phylum Actinomycetota; class Actinomycetes; order Mycobacteriales; family Micromonosporaceae; genus Micromonospora; species Micromonospora tulbaghiae. Next base: position 40,618 of record NZ_FMCQ01000007.1, on the reverse strand, counting down.
CAAACTGCGCAAGCTTGGCCTCAGACAGATAGATAAGTTCCCGCACCCCATGCCCCTTTATCGCTGCCTGAAGGTTGTAACGCCGGTCTTTCCGCCTTCGTCTTAAAAGTAATTATTCCACTCGTGTCAACCACCCAAATAGTGTCGATTCGACAGGTGTCGCAGTTAGTGGCACTCACTGGGACCACAGAGTCCAAGTGTTCGCTTAACCGCGACCGGCTTTCGATTATGTGGAACGCACCCACATCGGCAGGTCCAGACGCCACCTGAGCTCGATGAACGTCAGGTCACATCGCCTACCGCACGGCACCGCCGAGGTCGGTCGAGGCTCCAGTCGTTAGGTTGGTGGGCGAGTCCGCGCCGGGCGGCTCCCCCCGATGCGTCATGTCGTTGTCCCTAAGCGCACGGATCGTGGCGTTGTGACGTGTTGGGTCATATACGGTCCAACTTCGCACCGAGCCGGGCGGCCAAGGCGATCGTGTCTTCGCTCGGTTGAGCGTCGAGGTTGGTGAGCACTCTCGTCAGGGCGCGAAGAAGGGTACGAATGCCGTCCGCATCGCCGAGGGCGTGCCGGGCGTGCATAGCCTTGGTGTAGAGGGCTTCGTTGTACCGGTCTAGGACGATGGCTTTGTCCAGTAGGTCAGATGCGGCCTGCGGGTCTGGCTTAAGCAGGTCGTCGGCGAGGAGTAGGTGGGCTTCAGTGCCCCAGCGGCGCACCGTCTCGCGGTGGGGCTGCAGCCACTCGTAGTCCTGCCCCTCGGCCAGTGGCGCGTCGTAGAGCTCGCAGGCGGCGGTCAACAGTTCATGGCGTCGCGGTCCGGTGGCGATGGTGGCGCGGCGCATGAGGTCGCGGAGAGTCCACACGTCGACTTCGACCGTCGTCGGGTCGAGTCGGTACCGGCCGGCGGTTTTGATGACGTAGGCGTTTTTCGTCTCGGCGGTGCCAGCACGGCCGAGGACGTGTCGCAGGTTCGAGGCGTTGGTGTGTACGCGTTGGTCGGCTTGGCTGAGGCGGGCGTCGGGTTCGAGGTATTCGCCGATGTCGCGGGTGGTGACGCCGTCGGGGTGGCAGGCCAGGAAGACGGCGAGTTCGAGGGCTTTGGCGCGCAGGGGCCGACCCGGTTTGGTGATGTCCTCGATTCGCGGCGGGCCGAGCACCCGAAGTCGGGCCTTCCCGACGACAGCGGCGGAGGGAGTTGCAGTTGCCGCGGGCTGATCCTGAGATGCCGCGTCGTTCCGGCTGGCGTGCAGGGCAATGACCGTGGCCGGTACGGCTGGCGAGGTTGTCGCTGGAGGTTCTCCGGTTTGCGCTTCTCGCAGCGTGCTCAGGGTCTGAATCGCTGTGGTGGGTTCGAGCACGGGTAGGCGCGGCGGCAGTGGTTCGGTTGGCTGACCGGATATGAGGGTGGTCTGTCCGTCTGGGGCTACCTCGATGGTGACGCCGAGGTGCCACTCACCCAGCAGTACCCCGAACACCTGCCTGCTGGCGCCCGCGGCTAGAACCGCTTTGACGCGGGCTTCGGCTGCTACGGCTGGTGTCTGGGCGATGAGGACGACCGGAGGCAGGACCTCTGCTTCCGCAGCCTTGGGTTGTTGCTGCCTTTCGGGGTCGGTCAGCGTCTGTTCGTCGAGAAGGCGGCTGCGGTGCAGCAGCTGGGTCTCGATCTTGGTGAGGGCGTCGTCAAGGGTGTCGGTGATGTGCAGCCGCGGCCATGAGCTGACGGTCGTCATATCTGCGCCGAGCAGCGTGGTCAGGGTAGCGCCGTCGATGACGACCTCGCCACGCGCGTCGGGGTGTTGCGGGTCGCCGGAAGCCAGCACTGCTACGAGGGTGGCGCGTGCGGCGGCAGCTGCGCCGTCGCCGACGAGGCCGACGCCACCGGACGGCAGCGGGACAAGGGCGGCCACTGATGCCCCGTCGTCGGGGTGCGGGAGTTCGGGGTTTCGGGCCACGGCACGGCGTAGCTCGGCCACCGAGGGCGGCAGGTCGGTGGGTGGATCGTCGTGGGGGTCACCGGTGTAGCGGCGCCGGCGCTGCCGCCACACCAGGACTGCGGCCGCGCTGATGGCGGCGGCGAGGGACCAGGGAAGCCACTCCGCGGAGGTCAGCTGCAAACCCCGCTGGTGGTCAGCGTCCTGCGGGCGTTGCGCGCCGTCGGCTTCCGGCGAGGACGAAGGCCGCGTGGGAGCGTCGGTGGGTGACCCGGGATCCGGTGCGGCGGATGTGGTCGGCGAAGAGCTCCTGGGCGTGGCAGCCGTCTCATGGTTTTCCGTGGGCGGATCGGTGGGCTGCGGGGCTTCCAGCGGGTTGCTCGGCGGCGGGGATGGGGCGACGGCGCCGGGTCGCGGTGAGCGCGGGCGGCGGCCCGGGATGGCGGCCTGTGGGGGTTGAGCATCGGCGGGTAGCCGCAGTTCCCAGCCCGGGTAGATCAAGTCGCAGTCACGCAGTGTGCCGCCAACCTGGGGAAAGTGGCGGTGCTTGTTCATGCGGCAGATTTCCGGCCAGCGGCCGACGTCACCGAGCCACTCCTTGGCAATCTTCGACAGGGTGTCGTGTCGCTCGACGGTGTACAGGTAGCGGGTGTTGCCGACCTGAATCAGCGCCGGCCCCTGCGCGAGAGCTTGCTGAGGAACAGCCACTGCCTCGGCCGCGTCGATGGCCGCCGATGGTCGAACGCCGCCGGTGTTCAGTTGGCCGACGGAGGTGACGGCAATGGCCGCGGTGCCGGCCAGTCCGAACACGAGCCGGTGCAGTGGTGCGGGAAGCCGTAGCACCGGGATCCGCCATCGGGTTACCAGCGCGATCAGCTCGGCGATCAGCAGCAGCGCGAGCACGGCCCACAACAGCCACACCGCCCACACAGCCGCGCCCGCCAGGACGGTCGAGGTGAACCGTTCGTTCGGCTGCTCGAACCATGCCACCACCTGCGTCCACGACGGCCACCTCCGCAGCGGGCTTCCGTCAAGGGACACAAGCAGCGCCGGTACCCCGGCCAGGAACACGACCGTGGCTACGGTGGCCCGGACCGGTCGGATCACGGAGGACACCCGCCCCGCTGTGTGGCGCGGCGGTGTCGACGCGGGCGGGACGTACACCGTGGGACGCGCGTATTCGGCTAGCCGGTTGCCGCTGTCCGGGGATTGCTGCGACATCCTGTCCGTCCCCCCGCTTGGTAGATCCCTTTCCTCTCGCATACACGGCGATACCCAGCGAAGGCCATCCTGTTAGGAAGGATTCTCACCATGCGCGCACAATCGATCACGGGACGAGAACGTGGTTGACGATCCACTCCCCGGTCGGGAGAGACTGCCTCGCATGCCAAGCGGGGGCACGCGACTATCGATCGATCTCACGTCGTCGGCAATCGCCGCCACCGTCGACCGCGATGGCACCCGGATCCCCGTCCTGCTCAACGGCCGCATCGTCATGCCGCACGGCATCGTGATCGACCCCGCCGGTCAACTCCACCCCGGCGTCAATGGACTGCCGGAGCCCTCGGTAGGTCACCAGTTCATCCGAGACCCGGTGGACCTCCTGCACGCGGCTGACGCCGAGCCGCCGGTGGACGCCGTACAACTGCTCGCCGGGCAGTTGTGGTACATCGCTGACCAGGCAGTCCGCCAAGTCGCCGTACCGGTCGCCGCTCTGACCGTGACCATCCCTTCGGCCTGGGGACCGCGCCGACGGGGGCATCTCACCGACGCGGCAGCCCGGGCGGGCCTGCCCGCACCGGCCATGGTCACCGCGCCAGCAGCACTCGCCGCTTACGCGACCGCAGGCCACGTCCCGGATGGCACATGTCTGCTGATCTGCGACGCCGAGCGGCGTCCAATCACGCTGACCGTCCTGCAAGCCAGCCTCGACGGGTACCAGGAACTCGCCACCCGCCAGGTGAGCCCGAGCCGCGACCTGGATCGAGACCTCGCGCAGCACCTCTTGACCCGCAGCATCGCAGACGACCCCCCACAACGAACCGAAAAAGAGGCCACACCCGAGCCAGCCGACGCGGCACTGCTGGAGTCCATCCGCCAGGCCAGGACCGCCCTCTCCACTCAGGCACGCGCACCCGTTCTCCTGCCGTCGCCCCGGCCGCCGGCCGTTCTGACCCGCGATGACGTCACCGCCGCAGCGCAGCCCCTCCTCGACGATGCCGCCAATGCCGTCCAAGGCATCCTTGACGCCGCCGACATCGGCCAGCAGCACCTCAGTGGCGTGATCCACCGGGAAGCCAGAGCAATCCCGGGCCTTCAGGAACGCCTCGTGGCCGTCACCGGGCACACTCCGATCGCCCTCGACGGTCACTCCCACGCCCTCGCTGACGGCGCCCTCGCGCTCACCGCAGCCCATCAGCAGACAACAAGCACCGCCAACGACACCGCACTGCCACGAGTTCGGCTCCGCGTCCGTGACCTGACCAGCGCCATCATCCTGGGCGTCTGCTCGCTCACCGTGCTCCTACAGACCATCCTCACCGCGGACATCGTCACGACCTACTCCGTCCAGGTCGTCGGCGTCCGCCTCTCCCTGCCTCAACTGGGCGTCGCCGGTGCCCTCACCATGCTCACCGCATTCGCCGTGGCGCACCTCGCCCCCACCACCTGGCTCGCCGGCACCACCGACGCAGCCACCTCTAGACCCACCACCGGCCACCTCATCAGACGCGGATACCTCGCCGCCGCCGTCGGCGGATCAACCGCCGCCGCCCTCTACGGCCTCGCCACCGGCACCGCCGTCCAGTTCGGCTACGAGCCATACCTGAAATGGACGCTCGGCTCCGCACTCCCCCTCGCTGTCTGCGCGGCGATCATCGCCGCCACCGCTCCCCGCATTGCGGCTCCGCAACTGTCCTACTGGCTCGCGCGCACCCGTCCGGCGGCCCTGCCCGCCGCCATCGCAACCACCGGCATCTGTCTCATGCGCGCGGCGATCACCCTCACCCCACCGGTCGACCTGACCGGCATGCCCGGCCTCATCGGCAGCGCCGGAGCAGCACTGCTCGGCATCGCCACCGCCCTGACCACCAGCCGAAGCCGCACCACCCGCACCATCACGGTCCCCGGCCTCGCCATCGGCTACGCCATCGTCTTCACCAGCGACACCAGCAGCGCTCTGCTGGTCGGTTACCTCGTCGCCCTCACCTGGTGGGCCGTTCAACTCGCCGCTTACACATTGCGGCTCGCCTACCCCGGCACCGGGCAGGCATTGCGCCGACTCGCGGGCAGCAGCCACACAGCCTGACGAGTCGTCAGAGCAAGCACCGCCGCCAACCCTCGGGACTCACCGCTGTCCGGCCAATGACGGCGCCACCGGGGTGAGCACCAGGCAGCGCTCCAACAGATGACGGCCCGCCGATCTCGGCGGGCCGTCCATTCAATCCAGCCAGCCTGCCGAGCCTCTCTGCTCGGCGGGCCATCCGCGCATGCCCTCTGACGCAAGGAGGTCACCGGTTCCACGCGCCCGGATATCGCAGACCACGACCAGCACCAACCCACACATCAGCCTGACCGAAAGGCAATTGACGATGAGAACACTCCAGAGCTTCCCAATCTGCATCGAGATGACCGGGTGCGCGAGCACCGCGCCCCGGATCGCGCGTTTCCACACCCAGTTCGGTACGGGGACGCACCGCGTCTCGCAACTGGCGAGCGAGGGCTCGACTGACGCCCTCTGTCCGCCATCCAGCGGTCCGCAGGACCAGGGGGACGCCGTCCGTCCGCGATCGATACCGAGCCTGCGATGCCTCTTCGAGGACGAGCCCAGCCCTTGGCTTGACCCATGGGGGACACGACGGATGGATAGACGGCCACAGCTGTCAGATGCCGCGCCCGCGGGTCGTAGCGACGGCCCCGTTCACCCCCGGCCCCAGCAGCGCCGGGCCAACGAAAGGAAGCATGATCCATGCCCGCCCCGACCCCGAACCGGCCCGGAATTCAGACCACGTGCCGACGCACGCAGGCCAACTGCCAACCGCACGACGCGCCGCTGGCAGCCCGGTTCGACCGACGTCCTGGACCGGCGATGAACGGCCCCGCCGCCTCCGAATGGCGACCAGACCCACTCCTGACCATCGACGACCTCGCGGCCTGGTTGGGCAAGCCCAAGAACACCCTCTACGCCTGGCACAGCCGAGGCAAGGGCCCTCGCGCCATCCGCGTCGGCAACACCCTGCGCTACCGGCGCAGCGAGGTCGAGCGCTGGCTCGAAGACCACACCGACGCGGAGCGGTGAACCATGGCCCGACCTGAACTGGCCATCGGCACCTCCGGAAAAATCCGGATCGAGAAACTCGGTCCGAAGAGATTCCGGGCACGCGCCCGGTTCCGCGACTACGACGGCATCACCCGCGACATCGAGGCCACCGACGCCACAGGCCCGGCCGCCGAACGGGCCTTGAAGGTCAAACTCCGCGACCGTGCCACCCCCACCGACGACGAGATCACCCGCGAAACGCGCATCAGCGCCCTCGCCGAACTGTGGGTCGAAGAGATCACCGCCGAGGAACGCATCGCGCCACAAACCATCCACCGATACGCGACCAGCGTCCGCACCTCGATCTTGCCCGCCCTCGGCAACCTCCGAATCCGGGAAGCCAGCGTCGGACGCCTGGACCGGTTCCTGCGCGACATCGCCAAGGACCGCCCTTCAGCCGCCAAAGGCGTGAAGGTCGTACTCAGTCAGATGTTCGCTCTGGCCGTACGTCACGGCGCCATCCCCACCAACCCGGTCCGCGACACCGGCCGACTCCGCAAACCCCGTCGCACCGTCGTCGTCCTGTCCGCCGAGCAACTCCAAGCCGTCCGTACGGCGATCCGCGAATGGCAGCGACCGATCCCTGGTAAGCCCGGGCCTCGGCACAGCGGCGACCTGGCCGACGTCGTCGACCTCATGCTCGCCACGGGCGCCCGTATCGGCGAGATCCTGGCCCTCCGCTGGGAGGACCTGGACCTCGCCGCCGAACGACCAACCCTGACGATCTGCGGAACGCTGGTCTTCATCAAGAGCCAGGGCTTCTTCCGACAGCCCTGGACCAAGAGCGACGCCGGCTACCGGAGGGTCGTCCTCCCCCGGTTCGCGGTCGGCATGCTCATGGCCCGCAAACTCACCGCCGCGGACAACCCCCACGACGCGATCTTCGCTTCCCGACGAGGCACCTGGCTCTCCCCCAACAACGTCCGCCGTCAGTGGCGCCAGGCCCGCGCCGAAGCCGACCTCGACTGGGTCACCCCGCACACCTTCCGAAAGACCGTCGCCACCCTGATCAAGGAGGAGATCGATACCAAGAGCGCGGCAGCGCAGCTCGGGCACTCCAGCGAGGAGGTCACCGACACCTACTACATCGCCAAGCCGTTACAAGCCCCAGACGTGTCCGGCATCCTCGAACGGCTCGGCAGCCACCCGAGCAGCCAAGGATCGTCGCCAGGAGAGAACGATGCACACCGATGACGAACTTGGTTGCCGCACCACGTAAACGGGGGGTTTTCGGGGGGCGGTTCAAATCTCCATCGAAGAAAATCAAAGCCCTGACCAGCGTTCCCGCTGGTCAGGGCTTTTTCTTTGTCGGGACGGCCGGATTCGAACCGACGACCCCTTGACCCCCAGTCAAGTGCGCTACCAAGCTGCGCCACGTCCCGATGCCCCCGCCAGGTCTCCCCCGCGGCAGCCGGTACAGCTTAGCGCAGGATCTTCGCACCGTGCGCAGAGGCCCCTCCCGCGCCGCGCGCCACACCCCCTAGAGCATCCTAGGAGGGTGGGCGCGGCAAGACCGAGCGACAAGCAGAGGGTCAGCCGTGGGCCTTGCCCCGGCCGCCGGGGCCCAGCTTCTTGCGCGGGCGTACCGAGATCTCGATCGGGCTGCCCTCGTAGCCGAACTCCTCGCGGAGCTTGCGCTCGACGAAGCGCTGGTAGCCGGCGTCGAGCGGCCCGGTGGTGAACAGCACGAACCGCGGCGGCGCCGCCCCGGCCTGGGTGGCGAACAGGATGCGTGGCGCGCGCCCGCCGCGTACCGGGTGCGGGGTGGCCTGCACCAGCGCGGTGAGCCACTGGTTGAGCTGCGCGGTCGGGATGCGCGTCTCCCAGCTGGCCAGCGCCTTGCGCAGCGCGGGCGCGAGCTTGTCGACGGCGCGGCCGGTCTTCGCGGACAGGTTCAGCCGGATCGCCCAGGGGATGCGCCGCAGCTCCCGGTCGATCTCCTTGTCCAGGTAGTAGCGGCGGTCGCCGTCGACCAGGTCCCACTTGTTGAACGCGATGACCAGCGCCCGGCCGGACTCGACGACCATGGTGAGGATCCGCTGGTCCTGCTCGCTGATCACCTCGCTGGAGTCGATCAGCACCACGGCGACCTCGGCCGCCTCGATCGCCGAGGCGGTACGCAGGCTGGCGTAGTACTCGGTGCCGCTGGCCTTGCCGACCCGCTTGCGCAGGCCGGCGGTGTCGACCAGCTGCCATGTCTCGCCGCCGATCTCGACCAGGCTGTCGACCGGGTCGACCGTGGTGCCGGCGACCGAGTCGACGACCGCCCGCTCCTCGCCGGAGAAGCGGTTGAGCAGGCTGGACTTGCCGACGTTGGGGCGACCGACCAGCGCGACCCGGCGCGGGCCGCGCGGCCGGTTCTCCACGATCTTCGGCGCCTCGGGCAGCGCGTGCAGGATGGCGTCGAGCAGGTCGCCGGAGCCTCGGCCGTGCAGCGCCGACACCGGGAACGGTTCACCGAGGCCGAGCGACCACAGCGCGGTCGCCTCCATCTCGATGGTGGTGTTGTCGGCCTTGTTCGCGACCAGGATCACCGGCTTGGCGCTGCGGCGCAGCATCTTCACCGCGGCCTCGTCCACGTCGGTCGAGCCGACCATGGCGTCCACCACGAACAGCACCACGTCGGCGGTGCCCACCGCGATCTCGGCCTGGGCGGCGATGGCGGCGGCCCGGTCCTTGGCGTCGGGTTCCCAGCCGCCGGTGTCCACGACGGTGAACGACCGGCCGTTCCACTGCGCGTCGTAGGGCACGCGGTCCCGGGTCACGCCGGGGATGTCCTCCACGACCGCCTGACGGCGGCCGATGATGCGGTTGACCAGCGTGGACTTGCCGACGTTGGGTCGGCCGACCACTGCTACGACGGGCTGCGGGCCGGTCGGCTCACCGGAGTCGGCCTCCGGCTCGCGCAGTTCCACCCAGCCACCGAAATCATTGTCACTCATGCCACGCCCCGCTCGGTGAGCATGTCCCGCAGGCGGGCCACGACCTCGTCGATGCCCAGCTCGGTGGTGTCCAGCACCACCGCGTCGGGGGCCTGCTGGAGCGGGTTGACCTTGCGGGTCGAGTCGAGCCGGTCCCGGCGGGCCAGGTCGGCGGCTGTCGCCGCGACGTCGGCCGCGTCCTCGGCGCTGCGTCGCTTCGCGCGCGCCGCCTCGGAGGCGGTCAGGTACACCTTCAGCTCCGCGTCCGGCGCGACCACCGAGCCGATGTCCCGGCCTTCGACCACGATCCGGCCCGCGTCGGCGATCACCCGCCGCTGCCGGTCCACCAGCAGCTCGCGTACGGCGGCGACGGCGGACACAGCGGACACCGCCTTGGTCACCTCGGCGCCGCGGATGGCGGTGGACACGTCGGTGCCGTCGACGGTCACGGCGTACCCCTGGGGGTCGGTGCCGATGCGGAGGTCGGCCTCGGCGGCGACCTTGGCCACCGACTCGGTGTCGGTGAGTTCCACGCCGGAGCGCAGGACCGCCCAGGTCAGCGCCCGGTACATGGCGCCGGTGTCGAGGTAGCGGGCGCCGAGGCCCGTGGCCAGTCGCCGCGACACGGTGGACTTCCCCGAACCGGACGGCCCGTCCACAGCGACCACGCATCGCCCGGCCGGTACGTTTTCCTCCACCGTTGTCCTCCTCAGCCCGTACCTCGCGGGTCGCCCGGTGTGCCGGGCGCCGTTGAGCGGATGTTCCGTCTTGAATCATGCCCGCGCCGCGCGGGCGTCCCGCCGGGCCGGCGTGTGCCGGCCCGCGGACCGCGTCGAAGCCTACCGGGAGCCGTACCCCGATCGTCGGGGTCAGTCACCCACGGCCTTGAACAGGGCGGCGACCTCCGCGTTTGTGAGCCGTCGCATCCGCCCGGTGCGCAGGTCGCCGAGCTTGATCGGACCGATCGAGGTACGGATCAGACGGGACACCGGGTGTCCCACCTCGGCCATCAGGCGCCGGACGATGTGCTTGCGCCCCTCGTGCAGGGTCAGCTCCACCTGGGCGGTTTTGCCCAGCGTGTCGACCAGCTTGAACCCGTCGACCTTCACCGGCCCGTCCTCCAGCTCGACGCCGGAGGTCAGCCGCTTGCTGAGGTTGCGCGGGATCGGCCCGGCCACCTCGGCGAGGTAGGTCTTGAGTACCTCGTACGACGGGTGCATGAGCTTGTGGGCGAGGGTGCCGTCGTTGGTGAGCAGGAGCAGGCCCTCGCTGTCGGCGTCCAGTCGCCCGACGTGGTAGACCCGCTGCTCGAGCCGCGCGCCGATGAAGTCGGCGAGCTCGGTGCGGCCCTTCTCGTCAGCCATGGTGGTGACCACCCCGCGCGGCTTGTTCATCGCCACGTAGACCAGGCGGACGTCGGCCTGCAGCCGCTCCCCGTCGACGACGATCACGTCGCGGGCCGGGTCGGCCTTGTCGCCGAGCTGCGCCACCCGTCCGTTCACGGTGACCCGGCGCCGGAAGATCAGGTCTTCGCAGGCGCGCCGGGAACCCACCCCCGCGGCGGCGAGCACCTTCTGGAGGCGCTCGGCGCCCTCGTACACGGGGGCATCGGGCTTCGGGGCACGGTCATCGCGTCGCATCGGCAAGCTCTTCTACGTCGTCGGGAAGGAACGGGGCGAGCGGCGGCAGGTCGTCCACCGAGTTCAGCCCCAGCTTCTCCAGGAACATGGTGGTGGTCCGGTAGAGGTAGGCACCGCTGTCCGCTTCGGTGCCGCACTCCTCGACCAGGCCGCGACCCACCAGGGTACGGAGCACCCCGTCGCAGTTGACACCCCGGATGGCCGAGATGCGCGAGCGGGTCACCGGCTGCCGGTAGGCGACCACGGCGAGGGTCTCCAGCGCGGCCTGGGTCAGCCGCACGGACTGCCCGTCCAGTACGAACCGTTCCACGTACGTCGCGTATTCCGGCCGGGTGTAGAGACGCCAGCCACCTGCGGCCCGGCGCAGGTCGAACCCGTGCCCTGCGGCGGTGTATCCGGCGGCGATCTCGTCGAGCATCGCGCCGACCCGCTCGGGGGCCTGTTCGAGGATCTCGGCCAGGACCAGCTCGCTGACCGGCTGATCCACCACGAGCAGGATCGCCTCGAGGGCGCCGCGCAGCTCCGCGTCGTCCAGGACCGGTGCGGGCACCGGTTCCGGCGCCGTCCGGCGCCGTCCCCGCTTCGGGGGTACGCCCTCAGCACCCGCTCCCCCGCCCGCCCGCTGCGCCGCGTCCCGCGCGGGCGGACCGACGTCGTCCCCGGTCCCGCCCTCTGCCGAGATCTTGGTACGGTCCCGCCCCTCGGAGGGCGCCCCCGTACCAAGATCCGGCGCGGGCGGGACATCTGCGGCGGTCTTGGAAGGAATCGGCCCCTCTGAGGGCCCTTCGCTTCCAAGATCCGCCGAGGGATCTGGTGTCGCGTCGAGATCTGCTCCTGCGGAACTTGAGGTGTCCGCGATCTCGGGGTCCGGCCGCTCCGCGGGCGCGTCGGAGTCGTCCGGGGCGGGCTTGGGCGGGGTGGGTCGCTCCCACGGGGGCACCCAGGCGGCGGCCTGGTCGGCCAGGGAGTCGGGGCGTTCCTGGTCGCTCATCCGTTCACTCCTGCGTCGGTGCGGATTCGTCCGCCGCATCGGCGGGCACGGCGGCGGCGGATGCGGCATCTGCGGCGACGTCGCCCCGCACGGCGACGCCAGCGGATCCGGCGGCATCGTCGGCCCGCCCAGCGGCGGCGCCGGCCGAAGAAGCATCTGCGGCGTCGGCCGGCGCGGCGGGGGTGGACGTGGTCGTGGGTTCGGGGGTGCCGGCGTACTCGTCGACAGTCAGCTCGGCCTCGCCGTCGGCCGGGCCGGTCCAGCGAACGGTCAGTTCCTCCAGCGCCTGCTCCTGTACGAACGCCACCAGGCCCTGCCGGTACAGCTCCAGCAGCGCCAGGAACCGGGCCACCACCTCGAGCGTCATCTCACAGTCGGTGCAGAGCAGCGAGAACGTGGCGACCCCGGCGCGGCGCAGCCGATCGGCGATGATGCCGGCGTGTTCGCGGACGCTGACCCGGACCATGTGCACGTGCGCGATGGAGACCTCGGGCACCGGTTTCGGGCTCATCGCCTTGACCGCGAGTTTGCGCAGCCGCTCCGGACCGATGCCGAGCACCAGGTCGGGCAGCGCCTCGGCGTACCGTGGTTCGAGGGTGACCGCCCGCGGGTAGCGCCGGCCGCCGACCGCCTCCAGCTCGGCGATGTGCGCGGCGGCCTCCTTGTACGCCTTGTACTGCAACAGCCGGGCGAACAGCAGGTCCCGCGCCTCCAGCAGCGCCAGGTCCTCCTCGTCCTCGACCTCGGCCGACGGCAGCAGCCGGGCCGCCTTCAGGTCGAGCAGCGTGGCGGCGACGAGCAGGAACTCGCTCGTCTCGTCCAGGTCCCACTGGTCGCCCATGGCGCGCAGGTAGGCGATGAACTCGTCGGTGACCTTGTGCAGGGCGACCTCGGTGACGTCCAGCTTGTGCTTGCTGATCAGCTGGAGCAGCAGGTCGAACGGGCCGGTGAAGTTGTCCAGCCGGACCGTGAAGCCACTCGCCTGCTCGCCGGCGCCCGGGGCGGCGGGCACCACACCGTCGACCTCGGCGGCCAGTTCCGCGGCGACGGCGGGGGCGCCGGGGCCGTGCGGCGGGTCGAGGGGCGGTGCGGTCACCGGGAAACCGTAGACGACGCGGCGGGCGGGCGGTGTGCGCCCTACCGGTCCGCCTGGGCGGCGATGACCTCCCGGGCGAGCTGCCGGTAGTTGCGCGCGCCGGAGGAGGCCGGGTCGAGGGTGGTGATCGGGGCACCGGCCACCGTGGACTCGGGGAACTTCACCGTCTTGGTGATGACGGTCTGGTAGACCTTGTCGCCGAACGCCTCGACCACCCGCTGCAGCACCTGGCGGCAGTGGGTGGTGCGGCTGTCGTACATGGTGGCGAGGATGCCTTCGAGTTCCAGGTCGAAGTTGAGCCGCTCGCGCACCTTGTCGATGGTGTCCAGCAGCAGCGCCACACCGCGCAGGCTGAAGAACTCGCACTCCAGCGGGATGAGCACGCCGTGCGCGACGGTGAGCGCGTTGATCGCCAGCAGGCCCAGCGAGGGCTGGCAGTCGATCAGGATGAAGTCGTACTCCTTGCGGATGGTGCGCAGCACCCGCGCCAGGGCCATCTCCCGGGCGACCTCGTTGACCAGCTGGATCTCGGCGGCGGAGAGGTCGATGTTCGCGGGCAGCAGATGCAGCCCGGCCACGTCGGTCTTGATCAGGACGTCCTCGGCCGTGACGTCGTCCTGCATCAGCAGGTTGTAGACCGACAGGTCCAGGTTGTGCGGGTTGACACCCAGCCCGACGGAGAGGGCGCCCTGCGGGTCGAAGTCGACGAGCAGCACCTTTCGGCCGTACTCGGCCAGGGCCGCGCCCAGGTTGATGGTCGTCGTGGTCTTGCCGACGCCGCCCTTCTGGTTGGCCATCGCGATGATCCGCGCCGGGCCGTGCCGGTCGGTCGGCATGGGTTCGGGGATCGGCTTGCGCATGGTGTACGCGGCCGGGTCGGCGGGGCCGAGATCGGCGCCCAGCGTCGCCTGCTGCTCACGGAGCTCCGACGTCCAGGTCTCGGCACGGTCACCGTTTCCTGCCATGTCCTCGTTGCCCCCTCCCGACGACCACCCGGCGTCGGAGCCGTCCGACGTCCCTCGCGGCGCCGCTGCGCACCTCCGGTCCGTCGCACCTGGAGGCCCGCGCCGATGCCGACTGTACGCCACCGGCCAGCAGCGCGTTCGGTAGCGGGTCGGCGTGTCGGCCGCCCGTCAGCCGGGTCTCACGACGTCGGCGCTCAGCGAGCCCGGGGATGGGCTGTCGCGTACACCTCGCGCAGCCGCTCCACCGTCACCAGCGTGTAGACCTGGGTGGTGGTCACCGAGGCGTGGCCGAGCAGTTCCTGCACCACGCGCACGTCCGCGCCGCCGTCGAGCAGGTGGGTGGCGTACGAGTGGCGCAGCGTGTGCGGCGAGACCGCGTCGGGTCCGTCGACCGGCAGGCCGGCGCGGGCGGCGGCGGTGCGCAGCACGGCCCAGGCGCCCTGCCGGGTGAGCGGGCCGCCGCGGGCGTTGACGAACACCGCGTGGGTGCCGCGCCCGGCGGCGAGCAGCGCCGGACGGCCCCGCACCAGCCAGGCGCGCAACGCGTCGGAGGCGTACCCGCCGACCGGGACCAGCCGGGTCCGGCCGCCCTTGCCGCGCAGCAGCACGGTTCCGCCGTCCAGGTCGAGGTCGTCGACCGCCGCGCCGACCGCCTCGGAGATGCGCGCGCCGGTGCCGTACAGGAATTCCAGCAGCGCCCGGTCGCGCAGCGCGCGGGCGGCGGCGTCGCCGGTGGCGCCGGGCAGGCCGGCGGCCTCCAGCAGCCGCAGGACCGCGTCGACGGGCAGCGCCCGGGGCAGCCGGCGCGGCGGCGCGGGCGGGCGGACGTCGCGGCTGGGGTCGGCGCCGGCGAGTCCCTCGCGCAGCGCGAAGCGGTGCAGGCCGCGTACCGCGCTGGCCGCGCGGGCGGCGGAGGAGACGGCGAGCGGCGGGTGGTCGTCGTCGCCCTCGCGCAGCCGGGCCAGGTGGGCCTCGACCTGCGCGGGCCCGGCGGCGGCCAGGTCGTCCACCCCGGCCGCGGCCAGCGTGGCGAGGTAGCGGTCCAGGTCCCGGCGGTACGAGGCGAGCGTGTTCGCGGACAGCCCCCGTTCGACAGTGAGGTGGTCCAGGTAGGTCCGGACCGCACGGCGCAGGGCCGGCGCGGGTTCCGCGCCGGCCCTGCGCACCGCGGTCTCGGTCAGTTCAGCACCTCGTCCAGCGGCAGCACGTCCATGCCGTGCGCCTCGGCGACCGGGCCGTAGACGACCTTGCCGGCGTGGGTGTTCAGGCCCAGGGCCAGCGCCGGGTCGTTGCGCAGCGCCTGCTGCCAGCCCTGGTTGGCCAGTTCGAGGGCGTACGGCAGGGTGACGTTCGTGAGCGCGTAGGTGCTGGTGTTCGGCACCGCGCCGGGCATGTTCGCCACGCAGTAGAAGATCGAGTCGTGGACCTTGTAGACCGGGTCGGCGTGCGTGGTCGGGCGCGAGTCCTCGAAGCAGCCACCCTGGTCGATGGCGATGTCGACGAGCACGCTGCCCGGCTTCATCCGGGAGACCAGCTCGTTGGAGATGAGCTTCGGGGCCTTCGCGCCGGGTACCAGCACCGCGCCGATGACCAGGTCCGCGTCGAGCACGGCCCGCTCGATCTCGTACGCGTTGGAGGCGACGGTCTGCAGGTGGCCCCGGTAGATGGCGTCGGCGGAGCGCAGCCGGGCCACGTTCTTGTCCAGCAGCAGCACCTCGGACTGCAGGCCCAGCGCGATGGCGGCGGCGTTCAGGCCGGACACGCCCGCGCCGATGACCACGGTCTTGGCCGCGTACACGCCGGACACGCCGCCGGGCAGCACGCCCCGCCCGCCGCCGGTGCGCATCATGTAGAAGGCGCCCACCTGCGGGGCGAGCCGGCCGGCCACCTCGGACATCGGGGCGAGCAGCGGCAGCGACCGGTCGGGCAGCTCGACCGTCTCGTACGCGATGCCGGTGACCTTCCGGTCGACCAGCGCGTCGGTGCACTCGCGGGACGCGGCCAGGTGCAGGTAGGTGAAGAGCACCTGCCCCTCGCGCATCCGGTGGTACTCCTCAGCGATCGGCTCCTTGACCTTGAGCACCAGCTCGGCGGTGTCCCACACCTCGTCGGCGGTGGCCAGGATCTTCGCGCCCGCGGCGGCGAACTCGTCGTCGGTGATGCTGGAACCGACTCCGGCGCCTGCCTCCACGAAGACCTCGTGGCCGTGGCGGGTGAACTCGTTGACGCCGGCGGGCGTGATCGCCACCCGGTACTCGTGGTTCTTGACCTCGCGGGGGATTCCGACCTTCACGATGCAGACACCTTCCTCCGGGGCGGCTCACCCCCGACTGCGTGGCCGCGCCGGCTCCGTTGCCGGCGCGGTCCTCCTGTCCCGCCGGCGGCAGTCTAGGCCCGTGGGAAGCCCACGGACGGCGACACTGTGACATCCGGTGCCCGCTGGTCCTGACGGTGTGTCAGGCATGCCTCGGACTGCCCGGTGGAGACGCCATCCGCCGAGAGGACAAACTTCGATGACATCTTCCCACCGGCTGGGTGGCGAGGCCGACAGGATGTGAACCGATCACTATTGTGTCCGCTCATGACCACTCCTTATCAGCAGTACCCGCAGGGCGTCTCGGACAAGAGCAAGGTCGTCGCGGGTGTACTCCAGATCCTGCTCGGCGGCTTCGGCATCGGCCGGTTCTACATGGGCGACACCAAGACCGGTGTCATCCAGCTCATCGTCACGCTCGTGACGTGCGGCTTCGGCGCGATCTGGGGCCTCGTCGACGGCATCCTGATCCTCGTCAACGGCGGTGTCGACGGGCAGGGACGCCCGCTGCGCGACTGACTTGCGGCAAACGGAAGGGGCCGCCCGGCGCACTGCGCGCCGGGCGGCCCCTCGTCGTCTGCGGATCAGCGCGGCAGCGGCGCCTCCGGGCGGCGCAGCCCGGTGAAGCCGGTGTCGCGGGCGCGGGCGGCGGCGAGCAGCCCGGCCACGCAGGACGCGTTGGTGATCTCGCCGGCCAGCACCATCCGCACCGCCTCGTCCAGGTCCACCCGGACCACCTGGAGGTCGGCCTCCTCGTCGTGCCGGTCGTGGCGCTGGCCGGCCGGCACGTCGGCCAGGTCGCGGGCCAGGAAGACCCGCACCACCTCGTCGGCGAACCCGGGAGAGCTGTGCAGGTCGACGAGCACGTCGACGCGGCCGGCGGTCAGGTCCGCCTCCTCGGCCAGTTCTCGCAGCGCGGCGGCGGCCAGGTCCTCGCCGCCGACGTCCATCAGCCCGGCGGGCAGCTCCCACAGGTGCCGGCCGACGGGGTGCCGGTACTGGCGGATCAGCACCACCTGACCGGCGTCGTCGAGCGCCACCACCGCGACCGCGCCGACGTGACGCACGTAGTCGCGGGTCGCGCTGCCACCGCCGGGCATGGTGACGTCGTCGCTGACCACGGAGAAGATCCGGCCGGACCAGATCTCCCGGCGGCCGGTCACCTCGTACCGGTGCTCGACGCCGCTCACGCCGCCTCCCCGCACGCTCGCGCGGACCGGCCGCTCACTTCGCGGACGCCTTCGCGCCACCGCCGCGGCCGGCCTTCTCCGACGCGCCGTCCAGGTCCACCGGCAGCTGGTCGGCCTGCGAGTACGCCACGGCGGCGCCGACGAACGCGGCGAACAGCGGGTGCGGGCGGGTGGGCCGGCTCTTGAGCTCCGGGTGCGCCTGGGTGGCCACGAAGAAGGGGTGCAGGTTGCGGTCCAGCTCGACGAACTCGACCAGCCGCCCGTCCGGCGAGGTGCCGGAGATGGTCAGGCCGGCCTTGGTGAGCTGGTCGCGGTAGGCGTTGTTCACCTCGTACCGGTGCCGGTGCCGCTCGCTGACCTCCGTGCTGCCGTACGCCTCGGCGACGATGGAGCCCTCGGCCAGCTTCGCCGGGTACGCACCGAGCCGCATGGTGCCGCCCAGGTCGCCGCGCCCGGCGACGATGTCCTCCTGGTCGGCCATGGTGGCGATGACCGGGTGCACCGCCTCCTCGTCGAATTCGAGGGAGTTCGCCCCGTCGAGGTCGGCCAGGTGACGGGCCACCTCGATGGTCATGCACTGCAGGCCGAGGCAGAGGCCCAGCAGCGGGATGCCGTTCTCCCGCGCGTACCGGGCGGTGCCGACCTTCCCCTCGATGCCGCGTACGCCGAAGCCGCCGGGGATCACGATGCCGTCGACGCCGGACAGCGCGGCGGCGGCGCCGGCCGGGGTCACGCAGTCGTCGCTGGGCACCCACTTGAGCTGCACCCGGGCGCGGTGGCCGAACCCGGCCGCCCGGATCGCCTCGCTCACCGACAGGTACGCGTCGGGCAGGTCGACGTACTTGCCGACGAGCGCGACGGTGATCGTGTGCCGGGGCTGGTGCACCCGCTCCAGCAGGTCGTCCCAGCGGGTCCAGTCCACGTCGCGGAACGACAGGCCGAGCCGGCGCACCACGTACGCGTCGAGGCCCTCCCGGTGCAGCACCTTCGGGATGTCGTAGATGCTCGGCGCGTCCGGCGCGGCGGTGACCGCCTCCCGGTCGACGTCGCAGTACAGCGACAGCTTCTCCTTGACCTTCTCCGGGATCTCCCGGTCGCAGCGCAGCACCAGCGCGTCGGGCTGGATGCCGATGCTGCGCAGCTGCGCCACCGAGTGCTGGGTCGGCTTCGTCTTCAGCTCGCCCGACGGCGCCAGGTACGGCACCAGCGACACGTGCAGGTAGAAGCAGTTGTCCCGGCCCAGGTCGTGGCGGATCTGCCGGATCGACTCCAGGAACGGCAGCGACTCGATGTCGCCGACCGTGCCGCCGACCTCGGTGATCACCACGTCGGGCACCTGGCCGTCGGCGTCCGGGTCGGCCATGCCACGGATCCGGGCCTTGATCTCGTTGGTGATGTGCGGAATGACCTGCACCGTGTCGCCGAGGTACTCCCCGCGCCGCTCCTTGGCGATCACCGCCGAGTAGATCTGGCCGGTGGTGACGTTCGCCTTGCCGGAGAGGTCCCGGTCGAGGAACCGTTCGTAGTGGCCGACGTCGAGGTCGGTCTCGGCGCCGTCCTCGGTGACGAAGACCTCGCCGTGCTGGAACGGGTTCATCGTGCCGGGGTCGACGTTCAGGTACGGGTCGAGCTTCTGCATCACCACGCGCAGTCCGCGCGCGGTCAGCAGACTGCCGAGGCTGGAGGCGGTGAGGCCCTTACCCAGCGAGGAGGCGACGCCCCCGGTGACGAAAATGTGCCTGGTCGTCCGTGCTGTAGGGGCCAACGCCTGCTCCCGTGTCGTCCGTAGCGGTCGTGCGAACCGCCGTGCCGATCAGCAGAGTGATCACGCGATCCACGGGATTCCACGGTAACACCATCCGGACCGTGAGCCGGCGTCGCACCCGCTGTCGGCGCACGTGAGGCCCTATCCGGCCGGTGCGCCGCCCCCGGAACGGCCGCTCAGGGGTCAACCGGCGGGGATCTCGCCGGCGGCCGGAGCCGGCTGGGCGGGCACCCGGGGAGCGCGCCGCTCCCCCGCCGACTGCGGCCGCTCCGGGTCGCGCTCCCCGCCCTCGGAGGTCTCGGCGCCGTCCGAGGTCTCGGCGCCGTCCGAGGTCGCCGCGCCGTCCGAGGTCGCCGGATCGTCGACGGGAGCTGCGCCGTGGGCGGGCGGCGGGGCGTCGGCGTCCGGCGAGGTCGCGCCGTCGTCGCGGCCCGGAGCGCCACCGGCCGCGCCACCACCGGCCGGGCCGCCGTCCGGCGGGGTCGCGCCGACCTGACCGCCGGGACGGCCGCTGTCGGGCACCGTGCGGTCGGTGGAGTGGTCGAGCACCCGCAGCGCCGCCAGGGCCGCCATCGGCACCACGAGGGCCGCCGCCGCGCCGGCCACGTCCAGCGCCGACCCGCCGAGGACGCCGCCCAGCCCGACGGCCACGCCGGTGCCGGCCATCGCCGCCCGGATCGCCGGGTAGATGCCGAACAGCCGCATCAGCCCACCCCAGGGCTGGAGCAACGCGAGCCAGACCAGCGCGGCCCCGGCGAGGGCCAGCACGGTCAGCGGGCTGTTCACCAGCGTCTGGATGTTGGAGCTGCTGGACCGGTGCACGGTGAGCCCGCCGGTGCCGTCGCCGACAGCGGCCAGGAACCGGCCCAGGCTGCCGCGCTCGTCCGCCGGACGGCCGAGGTCGACCAGGGCGAAGCCGACGGTGACCGCCAGCGCGGCCATGGTCGCCCAGGCCAGCCGGCTCACTGTCAGCCAGCCTCCGCTACAGATCGCGGCCGCCACGCTGACCCCGGCGGTGAGCGCGATCGCGCCGATCGAGTCGGCGCCCAGGTACGGGCTGCCCACTATCACCACTGCGAGCCCGCCGACGGTCACCATCACCATCGGCCGCCAGCCCCGGCGGAACCGCTGGGCGAGCCAGCCGCCGCACAGCAGCGCCCCGGCGACGAAGACGCCCAGCCCGACGGTGCCGAGCCCGGCGTACCGGCCGCCCTCCAGCGCCGAGTAGCCGACCACGCCGTTGAGCTGCAACCGTGAGCCGGTGAGCACGTCCACGCCGACGACGAGCGTGGCCAGCCCGGCGACCGCCCCGAGCGGACCGAGCGTGCGCTCGTGCCCGGGACTGAACCGGACCACGGCGGTGCCGCCGACGATGAGCAGCGCGGTCACCGAGGCGTACCAGAGGCCGGCGTGGTCCCCGCGCCACCAGGGCACGGCGTCGGCGAGCAGCGCCGCGGGCACGGCCAGCGCGGCGGCGATCAGCAGCAGCTCCACCACCGCGACGATCCGCCGGGACACCGGTTCCGGTCCGTGTGGTCCGGCGAGCCGGCGGGCGCGGCGCAGCAGCGGCAGCACCGCCACCGCGAGGGCGATCTGGGCGACGGCGAGCAGCGTGAAGAACCAGCCGGCGACGCGGCGCTGGGCGGCTGCCTCCCGGTCCGCGTCGGCCGGCGCCTCGATCGCCGCCCGAAGGTCGTCCGGCCGGTCGTCGACTGTCACCGCGGGCCGGCCGAGGAACGCCCGTTCCGGCATCGGCTTGTCGAGCACGGCGAGCACGGTCGGGGCCAGGTCGATCAGTTGCAGGTAGCCGGACCGGGCGGTGCTGGGCGAGGTCAGCGAGCCGCCCTCCCAGCCGGGGCCGTCGGCGATGGCGACGTGCAGCCGCGCCGGGGAGTCGGTGTCGGACACGCCGGCGACGAGAACCAGCGAGCGCGGCGGCCGGGCGGCGAGCACCCGGGCCAGCCGGGCGTCGGCCTGCCGCGCCTGGGCGGCCCGAATGGCCGGGTCGTCGTCGTCGACGGTGCCGACGTCGACGATGCTCAGCACGCAGGAGCCGAGCAGTTCCGCCGGGTTCTCGGGGAGCGACGGCGCGTACCTGTCGACCCGGCCGAACGGGCGGGCGGCGGCCACGGCGGCACCCGGCCCGACCGCCACCGAGCAGCGCACCGACTCGGCCAGCGCACCGGGCGTCGCGCCCCAGGACAACTGCTCCTGGTTGTGCACCACCGCGCTGGCCTGGTCGGGCAGGTTCGCGCCGATACCGTCGGGCCGCTCGATCGTCACACCGGTGGCCGGGCAGCCACCGCCCGGCCGGGTGCCGGGCCAGGCGGCGAAGTTCCCCGCGCCGAGCGTGAGCCAGCCGTCGACCGGGCAGGTGGGGCGGTGCGCGGAGCGTACCGAGAGCGACCCGATCGCGCCCTGCTCGGCCATCCGCCACAGCGTCGGCGTGTTCTCCGGGTCGACGTCGCCCCATCGCAGGCCCGCCGCGCCGACGAGCACCACGAAGTCGGCGCCGGGCCGGGTCGCACCGTCGTCCGGGCGGGCGGAGAGCGCGGTGATGCCCAGCGCCACCACGACCAGGGTCAGCAGAACCGGGGTCAGTCTGCGCAGCATCAGCGGTTCCCGGTCGAGAGCTGGGGTGTCAGCTCGGCATAGAGGCCGGCGAGCGCGGCCACGGTGTCCGCCTCGGTGGGCCAGGTCGCGGCCCGCGCCAGGCCGCGACGGCCCAGGTCGGCCCGGCGTCCGGGGTCGTCGAGCAGGTCGCGCACGGCCGCGTCGACGGCGTCCACGTCGCCGGGCGGCACCAGCACCGCCGCGTCGCCGACGAGTTCCGGCAGCCCGCCGACGGCGGTCGCGACGAGCGGTACGCCGGCCCGCAGCGCCTCCTGCGCGAACAACTGACGGGCCTCCCAGTCGCTCGTCACGACCGCGAGGTCGGCGGCGCCCAGCAGGTCCGCCACGTCGCTGCGGTGCCCGAGCAGCGTCACCGGCGCGCGGGCGGCCGAGATCCGGGCGGCCAGCGGCAGGTACGCCGGACCACTGCCCGCGATCACCACGAGCGGCACGGGAGTACGGGTCCGCCAGTGGGCGGCGGCGTCGATCAGCACGTCGTACCGCTTCTGCGGGTGCAGCCGCCCCACCGAGAGGACCAGCGGCCGGTCGGCGGCGACGCCGAACTCGGCGCGTACCGCCGTGCGGCGACGGCCGGGCGCGGGCAGCGCCGGCGCGGCGACCGGCGCCAGGCGGGCGTCGGCGGCGCCGAGCGCGGCGGCGCGGTCGACCAGGTCGGCGGAGGCGCCCAGGGCGACCCGCACGGACCGGGCGACGACCCGCTCGACCAGCCGGGACACCGCACCGCGCAGGCCACCGGCGAGGACCGCGTTGTGCCAGGTGACGATCAGCGGCGCGGCGGGCCTGGCCAGCGCGGCGACCAGGCCGGCGCGCAGCCCGTGCGCGTGCACCACGTCGACGGGCGTGTCCGCGAGCGCCCGGCGCAGCGCGGTGACCGCGCGCGCGTCGCCCGGCGTGGGGCTCGCCGGGATCTCCACCGGCGTGAACCGGGCCCCGGCGCCGGTGAAGTCGAACTGCTCCTCGGTGGCGGCCGGGCCGCAGACCAGCACGGACGCGCCGGCCTCGGTCAGCCCTCGGGTGATCGAGCGCACGTGCTGCCCCACCCCGCCCGTGCTGGAGGCGAGCACCAGGGCCACCGACCCGGGCCAGCGCGGTGCCGGCGAGGCGTCCGTCATGAGGAAACGGTCTCCCTTCCGTCACCCCGCTCGCCGGGGTGCTGCTGCGCCGGCGGGCCGTCGTCCCCGCCGGCCGGGCGTCGCCGGCTCAGCCGGCGGGTCACGGTCGCGAGCAGCGGCCGCAGGTCGCGGGCGTCGGTCAGCCAGGCGACGGCGAGGAACAGGACACCGACCACGACCCCGGACAGCATGCCCTGCGCGAGGGCCCACGGTGTCGTCGGGGTGCCGTCACCGAGCCCGGCGAGTCCCGCCGCTACGGCCACCCCGCCGGCTCCGGCGACGACGGCGGCGAGCAGCCCGGCGGCGCCGGCCCGGCCGGCACCGGCCAGCGCCGCGCCGCCCGCGGCCCGCCGGACCGCTGCGATCAGCAGCGCGCCGAGCAGCAGCATGCCGGCCGACGACGCCAGCGTCACCGCGAGCACCCGGTCGGCCAGCGGCGCCACCTGGGCGGACAGGACGGCCAGCACGGGCACGCTGAGCCAGCCGAACGCGGTGGCGACGGTGGCCGCGCGGGTCTCGCCCCGGGCGTACAACGCGCGGGTGAGGACCGCGAACAGGCCGTAGCCGACCAGGCCGGGCGCGAAACCGGCGATCCCGGCCGCCGCGGTGCGCGCGTCGATCGGGTCGGAGAAGAAGAAGTGCCCGACCGGGATCGCGGTGCCGACGAGCGCGGCGGCGCCGAGCAGGCTCAGCAGCACGACCCCGCGTACCGCCGGGGCCAGGGTCTCCCGGTAGGCGCGTTCGTCGCCGGTGGCCCGGGCCGCCACGAGCGTCGGGTACGCGGCCACGGCGAGCGGCACCGCCAGCACCGCCCAGGGCAGGAAGTAGACGGTCTGCGCGAGGTTGTAGACACTGACGTCGGCGGTGCGGCCGTAGGTGACCTGGTTGAGCGCGACCACCAGGGCGACCTGCTGGGCGGCCACTGTCACCGCCCCGGCGACCACCAGACCGCCCACCCGGGCACGGGCGTCCGCCGGGAAGCGATAGCCCGGGCGGATCCGCAGCCGCAGCCGGCGCACCGGGATCAGCAGTGACAGCGAGAGCACCACCACGCCGAGCGTGGTGCCGGCGGAGAGCAGCAGTTCGCCCCCGCGCCCGGCCTCGCCGATGGTGGACAGCCGCCCTTCGGCGGCGGTGAAGCCGAGGTACACGCCGATGACCGTGACGCTCGACAGCAGCGGCGCGATCACCGGCCACGCGAAGCGGCGGTGCGCCTGGAGCACGCCGGTCAGCACGATCCCCACGCCGTACAGCGGCAACTGCGGGGCGAAGACCCGCAGCATCCGCGCCCCGGACGCCTGCTGGGCCTCGCTGAGACCGTTTCCGATCAGGCCCGGCAGCGGGTCGGCGAACAGTGCCAGCAGCACCGCCAGCGGAACCAGCAGGCTCAGCGTCCAGGTCAGCAGCGCGCCGGTGGTGGCGGCCACCGCGCGCCGGTCACCCGCCTCGACGGCACCGGCCAGCAGCGGTACGACGAGACTGGCGAGCGCCCCACCGGCGACGATCTCGAAGATGAAGTTCGGGACGTAGTTGGCCACCAGGTAGGCGCCGCCGAGATCGGTGGGGCCCAGCATCCAGGTGAACACCGCTGTCCGGCCGAAGCCGGCGAGCCGGCTGAGTACGGTGAGGACGGCGATGAGGGCAGCTGCCCCGGCGACCCGGCCGGCGGCGGCGAGCGGAGCAGGTTTCGTCACGTCAGTCCGGGAGCCGGCCCAGCTCGTCGAGGTGCCGCAGTCCCGGCGTCCGCGCTATCACCTGGGTGAAGCTGACCTTCTCGCTGGCGGCGGTGAGCGCGGCGAGCACGGCCAGCACGCCGGCCCGGCCGAACGGCCCGGTACGCGCGGCGAGACTCACTCCGAGCAGCGCGCCGAGCGCGTTGGCGCCGCTGTCGCCCACCATCACCCGCTCGCCGAGGTCGTCGCCGACCAGCGCGGCCGACGCGCCGACCGCGCCCGCCGCGACGCCGCCGTACGGGCCGGTGGTCAGCGGCACGCCGAGCAGCATGCCGGACTTCAACGCCCGGCCGGGCCGCAGGTCGAGCAGGTTGACCAGGTTGGCGGTGCCGGCCACCACGCCGGCGCCGAGCAGCACGTCGAGTCCCCGGCCGAACGCTCCGGCGCGCTGGCGGCGCGGGTGCGCGGCGACCCGCCGGTCGGCGGCGAGCAGCGCGGCGGCGCCCAGCCCGGCCACGCCGACCCCGGCGACCTTGACCATCCCGGCGGTGACCTGCCCCTCGCGCAGCGCGGCGAGGTGCCCGGCGAACCCCTTGGCGGCCTTCTGTTCGGGGCGCGCGCCGACCACGTCGTCGTAGAGGCCGACAGCGCCCGCGCCGAGCCCGGCGACCAGCGCGGCGGCGCCGGCCGGGGCGCTACCGGCACCCAGCGCGGCCCCGGTGGCCGCGCCGACGGCCAAGGCCGGACCGGCGGCCAGGGTCACCGTTCGGCCCCGGTAGTTGGTGCGCTCCAGCGCCGGCCCGCCCGGCGACGTGCGCGTCTGGCGCAGCGTGTAGCGGGCGGCCAGCACCCCCGCGCCCACGGCGAGCAGCCGACCCAGTCTCACGGGACCTCCTCGATCCGGACTTCGAACGCGACGCGGCACGGACCGGGCGGCCCGCAGCGGTCACCGGGGCAGTGTAGGCACTCGGGAGGTGGCGTTGTCGCCCACGCCGTACTGGCCGGTCTTCTTCTCGGTGAGCTGCTGCGCCAGGGCGAGGCTGGTGCCCAGCTGGCCCTGCACGGTGTTGGCGTTGTCGACGGTGGAGATGGTCTGCGACAGCACCGGGTCGCCGCGGACCACGGAGACAAGGTTCCCGCCGGTCGAGCCCATGCCGGCGACCACCAGCACCCCGGCCCGGTCGAACTGCTCGGCGATCTTCACCACCGACTCGTCCTTCTTCGCCGAGTCCTTGTCCACGTACGGCTGGCCGGTGACCATCACCACCGCCTCCGCGGCGGTGGAGATCCGGTCCGCCGGGGTGAGGTATCCGGCGGTGGCGTACTGCTCCAGCACGGCGCGCCGGTCGGCGTCGCTGACCGGCGGGCTCCCGGCCGGGCGGTCCACCAGCACGTTGGCCAGCAACGCGCTGGAGGTCTCCACGCCGTGCCCGTTGCCGGGCAGGTTGCCGGTCGGGGCGCTGTTCGGCCGGGCCGCGGTGACCGCCAGCTCCAGCAGGTTGTTGTTGCTGTCCGGGTTGACGAACTTGTCCTGCACGTCGACGCGGCCGGTGACGTCGGCGCCGGCGGTCTGGAGCATCTTCACCACGCCCTCGGCCTGGTCGCGGCCGCTGGGCAGGGTGAGCACCAGCACCCGGCGGCCGGTCAGCTTGCCGGGCAGCACGAGCTGGGCCATCTCGGCGGCGAAGTCCTCCTCGGTCTCCAGCTGCTTCTGCATGCTGTTGACCGACTGGCGCATCAGCGAGTTGTCCTTGCGCAAACCGTTGACGGTCTCCCGGAGCGAGTCGGCGACCGGCCCGTTGAGGGCGGCTGTGCCGACCACCAGGCCGATCGCCAGTGCCAGGAACACCGCGGTCAGGGACACCACGTGGTAGCGAAAGTTGATCACGCTTGCAGCCTCTTGATCGTCGGGGAGCTAGAAGAGCTGGCCGAGCTGGAACACGAAATTGTCCCACCATTCGGAGACCACGCCCAAATACGCCTTCCCGACGGTGGAGACCGCCACCGCGGAGGCCATCGCGGCCACCGCCGCCAGGACCAGCAGCAGCAGCGACGACCCGGAGATGCTCTGCCGGTAGAGCCGGCTGACGCCCTTGGCGTCGACCAGCTTGCCACCCACCTTCAGCCGGGTCAGGAACGTCGACGCCATGCCGCCACGCCCCTTGTCGAGGAACTCCACCAGGGTGGCGTGCGTGCCGACCGCCACCAGCAGCGAGGCGCCCTTCTCGTCGGCCAGCAGCATGGCCAGGTCCTCGCTGGTGGCCGCCGCCGGGAAGGTGATCGCCGGTACGCCGAGCCCGTTGACCCGGGCCAGGCCCGGCGCCCGCCCGTCCGGATAGGCGTGCACGATCACCTCGGCGCCGCAGCGCAGCACGTCGTCGGTGACCGAGTCCATGTCGCCGATGATCATGTCCGGGGTGTAGCCCGCCTCGACCAGCGCGTCGGCACCGCCGTCGACGCCGATCAGCACCGGCTTGAACTCCCGGATGTACGGGCGCAGCACGTCCAGGTCGGCCTTGTAGTCGTAGCCGCGCACCACGATCAGGCAGTGCCGGCCCTGGATCTGGGTCTGGATCTCCGGTACGCCGACGCCGTCGAGCAGCAGGTCGCGTTCCTGCCGCAGGTAGTCCATCGTGTTGGCGGCGAATGCCTCCAACTGCACCGACAGGCCCTCCCGGGCGTCGGCCATCGACTTGGCCACGGTCTCGGCGTCCTGCAACGAGCCGTGCGCGACCGGCTCGTCGCCGACGAAGACGGTGTTGCCCTCGATGCGGATCCGGTCGCCCTCGCGGACCTGTTCGAAGACGCTCTCGCCGAGATCGTCCAGCAGCGGGATGCCGGCCGAGATCAGCACCTCCGGGCCGAGGTTGGGATAGCGGCCGGAGACCGACGGCTTGGCGTTGAGCACCGCTGCCACACCCACCGCGACGAGCGAGTCGGCCGCCACCCGGTCCAGGTCGACGTGGTCGATGACCGCGATGTCGCCGGGTCGCAGTCGCCCGACCAGCCGTTTCGTCCGGCGGTCAAGGCGCGCGGTGCCGACGATGGAGCCCGGCTCCGGGTTCCGGCTCCGGCGCAGTGTGGGTAGACGCATCGTGACCATCCTGGCATGTGAGGCAGGTTTTGCTGTCGCGACATGCCTGAGCAGGGCCGCCTACCCAGGGAAGCACACCGGAACCCGCGCCGGTGTGCTTGCGCTCACAATCGGGGCATCACGGACGCCTTTCCTTGGCCGCCACGGCCAGGAGCTCCTCGGCATGGGCGATACCCAGATCCGAGTCCGGTAAACCGGCGAGCATCCGGGCCAGCTCCCGGGCGCGCTCGGTGTCCTCCACCACGCGCACCCCGCTCGTGGTGACCGCTCCCCCGGTGTCCTTGGCCACCACCAGGTGCCGGTCGGCGAACGCGGCGACCTGCGGCAGGTGTGTGACCACGAGCACCTGGTGGCTGCGGGCCAGCCGGGCCAGCCGACGGCCGATCTCCACCGCGGCCTGCCCGCCGACACCCGCGTCGACCTCGTCGAACACCAGCGTGGGCGGGCCGCCGGACCCGGCGAAGACCACCTCTATGGCCAGCATCACCCGGGACAGCTCGCCGCCGGAGGCGCCCTTCTGCAGCGGCAGCGCCGGCGCACCCGGGTGCGCCAGCAGCCGCAACTCCACCTCGTCGGCGCCGTCCGCGCCGACGCCGGTCTCGACGCCGTTGACCGGCAGGCTCGGCTCGGACCGGCCCGCCGGCCGCGGCAGCACCGCCACGTCGATGCGAGCGTGCGGCATGGCCAGCCCGGCCAGCTCGACAGTCACCTCCTCGGCGAAGCGGACCGCCGCCTCCCGCCGGGACGCCGAGACCCGGCCGGCGAGGTCGGCCACCTCACCGGCGAGCCGGGTCGCCTCGCGGTCCAGCTCGTCCAGCAGCTCGTCGGAGGTGTCCAGATCGGACAACCGGGTCCGGGCCCGCTCGGCCCACGCCACCACGCCGTCGACGTCGTCGGCGTACTTGCGGGTCAGCCCGCGCAGCGCGGCCCGCCGCTCGTAGACGGTCTGGAGGCGGGCCGGATCGGCGTCCAGCGCGGCCAGGTAGCCGGACAGTTCCGCCGCCACGTCGGTGACGAGCGTGGCCGCCTCCTCCAGCCGGGCCGCCAGCTCGCCCAGCGCCGGGTCGGTGCCGGCCTGCGCCTCCAGCGTGCGCCGCGCGGTGCCCAGCAGCGCCGTCGCGTCCGGCGTCTCGTCGGTCGCCTCGACGCCGCCGGCCACACACTGCTGCGCCACCTGCGCGGCGGTGCGCAGCCCCTCGGCGTGCTCCAGCCGCTGCGCCTCGGCCTTCAGCTCGGCGTCCTCCCCCGGCTGCGGGTCGACCCGGGTGATCTCGTCCAGGCCCAGGCGCAGCAGGTCGGCCTCCTGGTTGCGCTCGCGGGCGTTGCGCCGCCGGTCGGCCAGGTCGTCGACGACGGTGCGCCACCGGGCGTACGTCTCGCGCAGCGCGTCGAGCAGCTTCTCGTGCTCGGGGCCGGCGAACCGGTCGAGCGAGGCGCGCTGCTCGGCCGGGCGCAGCAGCCGGAGCTGGTCGGACTGGCCGTGCACGGCGAGCGCCTGCTCACCGACCTCGCCGAGCGTGGACACCGGCATGGCACGCCCGCCCAGGTGCGCGCGGGAGCGGCCCTCGATGGTCACGGTGCGGCTGAGCAGCAGCGTGCCGTCCTCGTCGGGCTCGCCGCCGGCGTCGACGATGCGGGCGTGCACCGACTCGGCCACCCGTCCGCTCAGGCGCAGCCGGCCCTCCACCACGGCGCGGCCCGGCTGGGCGCGCACCCGGCCGGCGTCGGCGCGGCCGCCGAAGAGCAGGCCGAGGCCGGTCACCACCATGGTCTTGCCGGCGCCGGTCTCGCCGGTGATGACGTTCATCCCCGCGGCCAGCGGCAGCGTCGTGTCCTCGATGACGCCCAGTCCGGTGATGCGCAGCTCTTCCAGCACAGCACCCGACAGTAGCCCCGCCGTGTGACAGTTGACCAGCCGGCAGGGCGGGGCGCGGGCACCCGTACAGTTCAGCCCCGTGCTGGAGGAGATCGGCCTGACCCCGGACGAGGAGGAGCTCTACCGCTGCCTGGTCAGGGCGAACACGGCCCGGGTCGGTGAGCTCGCGCAACGGCTGGGGCGGCCCCACACGGAGGTCGTCGCCCGGCTGGACGCCTTGCGGGACAAGGGTCTCGTGCTGCCGACCGGGCCGGACCCGGACGCTCCGCTGCGGCCGCTCGCGCCGGACGTGCCGCTCGGCGAGGCGCTGCTGCGCCGCCAGTCGGCGCTGGAGGAGGCCCGCGCCGCGGTCACCCAGCTCGCCGAGGACTACCGGGCCGGGATGCGCCGCCACGACGCCGCGCACCTGGTCGAGGTGGTCACCGGCGCGCGGGCGCTGCGCGAACGGCTGCGCGAGCTGCAGAACGGCGCGCGCGAGGAGGTGCTGTTCTGCCGGGCGAACCCGCTGGCGATGCCCGGCCCGGA
This sequence comes from Micromonospora tulbaghiae, assembly GCF_900091605.1. GTDB lineage: Bacteria > Actinomycetota > Actinomycetes > Mycobacteriales > Micromonosporaceae > Micromonospora > Micromonospora tulbaghiae. Next base: position 10,572 of record NZ_FMCQ01000007.1, on the reverse strand, counting down.
GAACGTCGAGGAGTTCGACGCGCTCGCCCGGGGCGTGCGCTACCGGGCCATCTACGAACGGGCGATGCTGCTGGAGCCGGGCGCCCTGGCCGACGTGGAGCGGGGCGTACGCGCCGGGGAGCAGGCCCGGGTGCTGGACCGGCTGCCGGTTCGACTGGCCGTGGTGGACGGACGTACCGCGGTCTGCCCGCTGGTGCCCGACCGCGACGGCGGCGAGCCGACCGCAGCGGTGATCGGCCGCAGCCAGCTGCTGGACGCGCTGCTCGCGCTCTTCGAGAGCCACTGGCTGATGGCGACGCCGCTCGGCACGCCGGCCGACCGGGCCGCCACCGGCTACCAGCCCGACGGCGACGAGGCGCGGCTGCTGTCGCTGTTCGTGGCCGGGGTGCCGGACAAGTCGATCGCGTCACAGCTCGGGGTGAGCCGCCGTACCGTGCAGCGGCGGCTGGCCGACCTGATGGCCGCCGCCGCTGTGGACACCCGGCCGGGGCTGGCGTTCCAGGCCGCCCGGCGGGGGTGGATCTGACCGGGGCCGGGGCGGGACGGCCCCAGGACCGCCCCGCCCCGGGGTCTCACCGCAGCCCGTACGCGTCGATCACGGTCTGCGTCACGGCGTTGCCGGCCCGGTCCCGCGCCGAGACGCGCAGCGACACCGTGCCGCGCCCGGCCGGCACCTCGACGGTGAGCCGCGTGCCGGAGCCGCGTACCGGCGCCGTGCGCCAGGTGCGTCCGCCGTCGAAGGACACCTCGGCGCGTGCCGTCGCGCCGGCCGGCGCGGGCAGGCCGGCCGGGTGGCGCAGCGTCAGCCCGACTGTGTGCTTCCGCTTGCCGGGCACCTCGCCGCGCAGGTCGGCCGGCACCCGGTAGCCCACCTGGAGCAGCGGCAACGGCCGGGTCGCGTCCCCGGCCGGGCGGGCCGAGGTGAACTCCCACGCCGTCTCGGTACGGGTCGCCCACCGCCATTCCGCCGACGACCGTGCCGTGGTCACGTCGAGGCGGTAGCGGGCCGGACCGGCGGTGGCAGGCACCGGCGCCCAGCCGGCGGACAGGTCGGCGATCTGCCGCCCGTCCCGGCTGACCCGCCGGGTCACCGTGTCCTGCTCCTCCGAGCGGTTGTCCACGCCGGCGTGGCCGTCGGCGTCGACGAACTCGGCCACCCGCAGGTCGAGCGTGTCAGCGGTCCGGCTCGGCGCGGCCGCTCCGGCCGGCACGGCGGGACGCACCAGCGGCGCGTGCCACGACTCGGTGGTCCGGTCGGTGGCCGCGTAGCGCCGCGGCCGGTCGGACAGGCCGCCGGTCAGCGTCCCCATGCTGGAGAACATCAGCCGGTGCAGCACCCGGTGCTGCCACCACGAGTCACCGGAACTGACGTACTCCCGCCAGGTCGTCCCGGTACGCACCATCCGCTGGTCGTCGTTCCAGGAGAACTCCTGCCAGGGCCGCCACCCGAACCGCTGCTCGGTGGCCCAGTGCAGGCCGCCGGTGTCGCCGTAACGCGCGGTCACCTCGGCCGTGTTGGCGGCGGTGACCCGGTGGGTGATCCGCTCCGGCACCCGGCCCCGTGACACCTGGAACACGTCGTAGAGGTACGGGCTGTCCACGGTGAGCGTCAGGTCGATACGGGCCCGGCCGGTACGCGCCGCCGCGAGCAGCCGCTGCCCGTCGTCGTACGCCACCGCGAGCGCCGGCGCCGGGAGCTGGTCCCCGGTCGGACGCCACACCGTCCACGCGCTCTGGTCCGCCGGCCGGACGATCAGCACCGCCTTCGCACCGGCCGCCGCCGCGGCGGCCACCTGCTCCTCCTCGGACCGGTCGGCGGACGCGGTGAGCAGCGCCGCCGCGCCCCGTACACCGGCCAGCTCGCCCGGCGTGCCGGTGCCGGCGGCGACCAGGCGCAGCCGCTGCCGCCCGGCCGGGGCCGGCGACTGGCCCATCAGGTTGACGTCCAGGACGCCGGACACGCCGCTGACGTCGATGTCGACCATCGGCGCGACGAGCTGCCAGCGCGAGGAGAACTCGAACTCGCCGCGGCGCACCTGCCGGGTCGGGGTGACGTTGAGCTGCTGCACGGTGCTGAACGCCATCACGCCGTGGTCGACCTGCCGGCCGTTGCCGAACACCCGGTGCTGGTAGAAGCTGAGGATCGCCCGCTGCTCGGAGGGTCTCGGCGTCTCGATCCGTACCGGTGTGCCGCGCCGCGGATCGAGCACCACCGTGAGGTCCCGGTCCACTGTCAGCTCCGGGTCGGTGACCAGGCTGAGCTGCTCGTCCAGCGGCGCGCCGTGCTCGATCAGCGCGTGCAGCAGGTACGGACCCTCCTCCACCTGGACCTGCCACTCGTCGCCGCCGCCGAGCCAGCCCAGCGCGTCCGACTCCGGGTGCTCGCCGAACAGCGTCACCACCGGCGCCGGTCCGGGCCGCCCGGCCAGGTCCAGCGCGCGCAGCGTCACCGTGTGCTGCGGGCCGCTGAGCGTCAACCCGACCGCCGTGCGCACCGTCACGCCGTCCGCACCGGTGGCCACCAGCCACCCGCCGTGCGGGCCCCGGTCCAGCCGGGCCGGGTCGGCGCGCAGCGGCACGTCCACGCCGGCACCGGCCGGCACCGTCACCGTGCCGGCGTCGAGCGTCAGGCCGTCGGTCTCGGCCGCGCCGCTGTCCAGGTTGCGCAGCTCCAGCGCCAGACGCAGCGTCTGCGCGGCAGCGGTGCCGTTGACGTAGCGCACCGTCCGGGTCGCGGCCGGGCCGCCGGTGGTCAGCCGGCCGAAGTCGGCCGTGGCCGTGCCGTACACCCGCTGGCGCAGCGCGCGGGCCACGTCGACCCGCCCGGCGCCCTGCTCGAACACCGTCGCGCCGGCGCTCGGCCGGGTGGTGCTGACCAGCGCGTCCTTGAGCTGCCCGGCGGTCCACCCGGGATGCTCCTGAGCCAGTACGGCGGCGGCACCCGCCACGTGCGGCGTGGCCATCGAGGTGCCCGAGGCGCGGGTGTAGGCGTCGTCGACCGGCGTACCCATGGTGGTGCCGGCGGCACGGGCCGCGACGATGCCGACGCCCGGCGCGGTGATCTCCGGCTTCAGGCCGTTGTCGCCCAGCCGCGGCCCGCGGCTGGAGAAGTCGGCGAGCACGTCGTCACGGTCGACCGCGCCGACGGTGAGCGCGGCGGTGGCCGCGCCGGGCGAACCGACGCTGCGCGGCTCACCGTCGTTGCCGGCGGCGATCACGAACAGCGCGCCGGTTTCGGCGGTGAGGTCGTTGACGGCCTGGCTCATCGGGTCGGTGCCGTCGGTGGGCGCGCCGCCGAGGCTCATGCTGACCACCTTCGCGCCGGAGCGCGCGGCCCACTCCATGCCGGCGATGATGCCGGAGTCGTAGCCGGAGCCGGAGTCGTCGAGCACCTTTCCGACCAGCAGCCGCGCGCCCGGTGCGACGCCCTTGCGCAGCCCCGCCGAGGCCGCGCCGCTGCCGGCGACGGTGGCCGCCACGTGGGTGCCGTGGCCGTGGCCGTCCCGGGCGCTGCCGCCGCCGGTGAAGTCGCGCGCCTCGGCGATCCGGCCGGCCAGGTCGGGGTGGTCGGCGTCCGCGCCGGTGTCGAGCACCGCGACCCGCACCCCGGCGCCGTCGCGGCCGGCCGCCCAGGCGGCGGGCGCGCCGATCTGCGGGACGCTGTGCTCCAGCGCCACCCGGGCCCGCCCGTCGAGCCACACACGCTCCACACCGGCGCCGAGCCGGACGGCTCCGGCGCCCGCGGCGCGGGCCTGCGGCGCCTGTCGCAGCGACGTCCACAGCGCGCCCAGGTCGTCCTTGTCGACGCGCAGCGCGGCGCCGTTGATGCTGGACAGCGGACGGGACTCGGCGGCCACGGCGAGCGGGCGCACCCGCCCGGCGGCCGGCTCCCGGTAGCGCACGATCAGCGGCAGCGCCTTCAGGCCCGCGTCGCCGTAGCCCTGCTCGGCCAGTTCCTGCACGTCGAACAGGTCCGGGTCGAGCACGCCCGCGGACACGTACGGCACGACGTCGGCGGGAAGCACCCGCAGCCCGCCGTCGGCCTGCGTGGTCTGGAAGACGATCCGGTCACGGCCCGGCCCGGGGTGGACAGTGGCGGCGATCCGGCCCGGCGCGGCCTGGACCAGCTCGACCTGGTCGCCGGTGATCAGCGTGACGCGGGCGGGCGGCGCGCCCGGGGCGGATGTGCCCGAGGGCGGTACGGCGGGCCGGGCGGGCGGTACGGCGGACGCCGGTACGGCGAGCCCGACCACCAACGCCCCGGCCACGCCGGCGGCGAGCCAGCGGGGGAACCGGTGCATGTGACGCTCCTCTACTCCGAGGCCGGCCTCGTGAGACCGGCGATCGGAGTCTGCGACGGCGTCCGCCACCAGGTCACCGGGTACGGGCCGCCGCACCGGCGACATGTCGCCAGGTGGACACGAGCGCGACGGAGTGGAGGCCGGGACGCCGGAGACCGCGTCGCCCAGCTCGCGTGCCGCCGCTTCCTCCGGCGGCGGCCCTGCGACCTGTCGGCCCGGCCGGGGTCGACACCCGACCGGACGCGGCGTGCCGGTCCGCCCGCCGCGGCCGGCTCACGACGCTCCGGCGTCCCGACCGTCGCGGCCCCGACCACCCCCTGGCCGAGCCCGCGACAGGTGGGCCGCATCCGGGAAGCGGCGGGCCTCACCGCCGCGCCCGGACTCACCTCTTCGCGGCCCGTACGCCCACCGTAACGCGCGCGAGTGCCGGGACCGGTGGGCCGAACAGAGATTTCCGCTGAGCCGCTGGTCAGCGACGGTTGCCCCGCCAGCCCTGGACGGGAAGGTCGAACTTGGCCACCAGCCGGTCGGTGAACGGGCGGGCCCGCAGCCGGACGATGCGCACCGGCAGCGTGCCGCGGCGCACCGTGACCCGGGCGCCGGGCGGCAGGTCGTAGACGCGCCGCCCGTCGCAGCAGAGCACGGCCAGGGTGGTGAACGGGTCGACGGTGATGACGAACGTCGACGTGGGCGCGGTCACCAGCGGGCGGCTGAACAACGCGTGCGCGCTGATCGGCACCAGCAGCAACGCCTCCACCTCGGGCCAGACCACCGGCCCGCCGCCGGAGAACGCGTACGCCGTCGAACCGGTGGGGGTCGCGCAGATCACGCCGTCGCAGCCGTACCGGGACAGCGGCCGGCCGTCCACGTCGACGAGCAGCTCCAGCATCTGGGCGCGTTCGCCCTTCTCGACGCTGATCTCGTTGAGCGCCCACGACTCGATGGTCGGCCCGCCCTCGAACTCTGCGGTGACGTCCAGGGTGAGCCGTTCGTCCACGGTGTAGTTGCGGTGGACCACGTCACGCACGGCGGTGTCCAGGTCGTCGATCTCCGCCTCGGCGAGGAAACCGACCTTGCCCAGGTTGATGCCGAGCAGCGGAACCTTGGTCGGGCGGGCCAGCTCGGCGGCGCGCAGGAACGTGCCGTCCCCGCCGAGCGCGAACACGATCTCGGCGCCCTCGGCCGCCTCCGGGCCGGTCACCGGCACCACGCCCGGCAGGTCCAGGTCGTCGGCCTCCTCGGCCACCACACGCACCTCGAACCCGGCGGCGATCAGGTCGGCGGCCACCGCGCGGGCGTGCTCGGTGCTGCGTCGACGGCCGGTGTGCGTGACCAGCAGCGCGGTACGGCTCACCCGGACACCTCCTCGGTCGTGGCCGCCGTCGCGGCGGCGCCCTGCGGGCCGGCGGCCACCACCGCGCGGACCCGCTCCGGATCCGCGGCGGGCGCGTCCCCGCGCAACCATACGAAGAACTCGACGTTGCCGCTCGGCCCGGGCAGCGGGCTGGCCGCCACGCCGGCCAGGCCGAGGCCGAGCCCGGCGGCGGTCGCGGCCACGTCGAGCACCGCCTCCGCGCGCAGCGCCGGATCGCGGACCACGCCGCCGGCGCCGACGCGCTCCTTGCCGACCTCGAACTGCGGTTTGACCATCAGCGCCAGGTCACCGCCGGGCCCGGTGCACGCGGCCAGCGCGGGCAGCACCAGCCGAAGCGAGATGAACGACAGGTCGGCCACCGTCAGGTCGACCGGGCCGCCGATCGCCTCCGGCGTGAGGGTACGCACGTTCGTGCGCTCGAACACCCGGACCCGCTCGTCGGTACGCAGCGACCAGGCGAGCTGCCCGTAGCCGACGTCCACGGCGACCACCTCGGCGGCGCCGCCGCGCAGCAGCACGTCGGTGAAACCGCCTGTCGACGCGCCCGCGTCCAGGCAGCGCCGGCCGGTGACGGTCAGCCCGCCGGGGGCGAACGCGGCGAGCGCGCCGGCCAGCTTGTGGCCACCCCGGGAGACGTACTCCTGGGCCGGATCCTCGCCGGTGACCAGCAGCGGATCGGCCGGGTCGACCATCGCCGCGGGCTTGCGCGCCCGCACTCCGCGCAGCTGGACGCGACCGGCCTCCACGAGCGCGGCGGCCTGCTCCCGGGAGCGGGCCAGCCCGCGCCGGACGAGTTCGGCGTCCAGCCGGGTACGACGAGCCATCAGGTGTCTCTCCGCCTCTGCTCAGGCCTGGTCGATGGTGGCGAGGGTCTCGCGCAGCGTCTCGTACGCCGCCTCGTACTGGGCGATCTGGTCGGCCGGGGCGAGTGCCTCGGCGTTGGCCATGCCGAGCACGGCGGCGTCCACCGCCGGGTGCCGCGCCTCGCCGACCTCCTCGACCGGAGCGGGGCGTACCCCCGGGGGTGGTCCCGGGCGTGGACCCGGCGGCGGGCCGGGCCGGTAGGGCGCGGTCACGAGTCGGCCGCCCGGCGGCCGGTGGTTTTCTTCGCCGGCGCGGCTCCCGGGGTACGGGCCACGGTGGCCGGCGGCTTCTTCGCGATCGCCTTCTTGGCCACCGTCTTCTTCGCCACCGCCTTCGACGGCCTCGTGGCCGGGGTCTTCGACGGCGTCGTGACCGGGGCGTCCGCCGGCGTTGTGGCCGGGACGGTCGCGGCACGGGACTTCTCGGCCGGCGACGGCTCGGCCCCGGACGACTCGGGCTGCGACGGCTCGGCGTGCGACCGCTCGTCCCGCGGCTGGGCCCTGGACGACTCAGCCCCCGACGACTCAGCCCTGGACGTCCCGGGCGGCGCCGTCGGCGTCCCGGCCGGGCCGGCCGTCGGCGCGGCCGGTGCGGCGGACGGCTCGGGCCGCGCGGCGCCCGGTTCGAGGGTGCCCCGCGCCTCGCGCAGCTGCCGCTCCAGGTCGTGCACGCGGCGGGTCAGCTCGGCGACCTCGTCGGCGGTGGCCAGACCGACCGCGCCCAGCGCCCGGTCCACCTCGAAGCGGACCAGCTTGGTCAGCGACTCCCGGTTCGCCAGGCCGGTCGCGACCAGTTCCTCGGCGAGCGTCTGAATCTGGGCGGCGGTCGCGCCGCCCTGGCCGACGACGCGCATGACCGCGTCCTGTGCCTTCTTCCGGGGCGCCTCCGTCAGGCCCATGGCCAGCTCGAGGTAGGCGCGCCACGCGTCCTGCATGCCTGAGTCCTTCCGCGGGGCGAGGTGTGCACCTGCCACGCTACCGGGCACCCCGGACGCCCCATTGCGGTACGGTGCCGGGAACGGCGTGGTTCGTGGTGAGGAGACGATGTGGCCAGCGTGGACGAGTGCCGGCAGGCGTTGCACGACCTGGCCGCTCGACTGGACCGCAACGCCGAGGCACAGGGACGCATCGATCTCGACCGCACCCTGGCCTGCCGGATCACCGATCTCGGCACCGCGTTCCACGGGCGGCTGGAGGGTGGCCGGCTGGTCGACCTCACCGACGGCGACGACCCGAAGGCCAAGATCGCGCTGAGCACCGGCAGCGACGACCTCGTCGCGCTGGTGAACGGCCGACTCGACGTCATGTCGGCGGTGGCCTCCCGGCGGGTCTCGATCAAGGCGAACCCGTTCGACCTGATGAAGCTCCGCAAGCTGCTCTGAGCGGCCCGGCGCGCCTCAGTCGTCGAGACCGAAGCCGGCGAGCACTTCCTCCGCCGCCGGGGACTGCGCCCGCACGCGCGGCCCGGCCGCCGTCGACCAGGCCACCGCGCAGAGCGCGGCCAGCGCCTCCAGGGGCGCGCCGGCGCCGTCGAGCACGAGATCCGCGCCGGCCTCCGTCACCGACCAGCCGCCGGCCGTCGGCCGGCCCGGCACCGCCACCACCGCGGCCGGGTCGAACAGGCCCGCCAGGTCGAACGAGACGTACCCGGGACGGCGCTCCTCGGGCGCGGCCAGCAGCTCGGCGGCGTCGCTGACCCCGGTCAGCACCAGCAGGCTGTCCAGCCCGGCCCGGCGGGCGCCCTCGATGTCGGTGTCCAGCCGGTCGCCCACCACGAGCGTGCGCCCTGCTCCGGCCCGCCGCGCAGCGGTGGTGAACAACGCCGGCTCCGGTTTCCCCACCACCACGTCGGGGTCACGGCCCAGCGCGGTACGCAGCACCGCGACGAGCGAGCCGTTGCCCGGCAGCGGGCCGCGCGGGCTGGGCAGCGTGCGGTCGGTGTTCGTGGCGTACCAGGGCGCGCCCGCCCGTACCGCCAGGGACGCCTCGGCCAGGTCGGACCAGCCGACCTGCGGGCCGTAGCCCTGAGCCACCGCGGCGGGCTCTTCGTCGGCCGTGGACACCGGCCGCAGGCCCACCGCGCGCAGCTCGGCCCGCAGCGCCTCCGCGCCGACCACGAGCACGGCCGCGCCCTCGGGCAGCCGGTCCCGGAGCAGTTCGGCGGTGGCCGCCGCGGAGGTGAGCACCTCCGCCGGCTGCGCCGGAACGCCCATGCCGGTGAGCAGGTCGGCCACCTCGCTGGAGCGGCGGGAGGCGTTGTTCGTCGCGTACGCGACCGCCCGCCCCTCGGCGTGCAGCCGGCCGACCGCCTCGACCGCGCCGGGAATGGGCCGGTCGATCAGGTAGATGACGCCGTCCAGGTCGAAGACGACAAGCGAGTACGCCTCGACCAGCGCACCGCCCGCCCCGGCGCGGTCGGGTTCTCCCCGATCCGCGCCGGAGCTGGTGTCACCGGCGTACCCGGTCATCGGCGGTCCGCCGCCTCGCCCTCGCCGCCCGCGGCGTCGCCCGGCGCGGGCCGGTCGCCGTCGGCCTCGTCCGCCGGGGTGGCGGCGGCCGCTGCCTCGGCAGCCGCGGAGGTGCCGGTCGGGGCGGTGTCGATTGGCGCGGTGGTGGCCGGTTCCTCGGTCGCCGCGACGAAGGTCGGGGTGGTGGCGGTGCTGGTGGCGAGCGAGCCGGACTCGGTGTCGGTCAGCTCGTCGTCGGCCAGATCGCCTGCGTCACGGTCCCGGTAGCCGGCCCGTGCCGCGTCCCCGCCCGACGTGATGTCGTCGCCGCCGCTCAGCCGCGCGTCGTCCTCGCGGTCGTCGTCGTCGTCATCGTCGTCGTCGTCGTCATCGTCGTCATCGTCGTCGTCGTCATCGTCGTCGTCGTCATCGTCGTCGTCATCGTCGTCGAGGTCGTCGTCCTCCTCGTCTTCGCTGGCGGCCTCGGCCGACGACTCGGACGCGTCCGAGTCGTCCTCCGGCTCGTCGTCGCCCTCGATGACCACGCCGTCCAGCTCCAGCAGCCGCTCGGCGGCGTCGGTCTCCCCCTCGGAGTCGACGTCGGCAGCCCGGGAGAACCACTCCCGCGCCTCCTCGCGCCGGTCCACGGCCAACAGGGCGTCCGCGTACGCGTAGCGCAGTCGCGCCGCCCACGGCTCGGTCGAGTCGCCGGTCAGCTCGCGTACCTGGAGCATCGCCACCGCGGCGTCCTTCTGACCGAGGTCACCGCGCGCCCCGGCGGCCACGATCAGCAGCTCGGTCGCGACGGCCTGGTCGAGCTTGTCCCGGTCCGCGCCGCGGAACAGGTCGATGGCCCGCTCCGGCCGGCCCAGCGCCCGCTCGCAGTCCGCCAGTACGGCCAGGTGGCTCTGCAGGCCGCTCATCCGGTGGTACGTCCGCAGCTCGGCGATGGCGGTCTGCCACTCGCCCGCGTGGTACGCGGCCAGCCCGACGGCCTCACGCACGGCGGCGATCCGCGAGGCGAGCCGGCGGGCCGCCATGGCGTGCGCCAGCGCCAGCGCCGGGTCCTCGTCGATCACCAGACCGGTCGCGACCAGATGCCGGGCGACCGTCTCCGCCACCGGCTTGGCGAGGGAGAGCAGCTCGGCCCGGACGGCCGAGTCGAGGTCGCTCGCGACGACGTCGTCCGGCAGCTCCGGCGCCTCACCGGTACGCCCCTCGCCACGCTCGTCCCGGCGCTCCCGCTGCGGGCCGTAGTTGCCGGTCCGGCGGTCGTCACCACCCGGCCGGTCGCCGTAGCCACGGCGCTCGCCGTCCCGCTCGCCCCGGTAGCCGCCCGGCCGCCGGTCGTCGCGACGCTCGTCGCGCTGGAAGCCACGGTCGCGGTCACCGCCGCGGAACCCGCCCTCACGGCGCTCGCCACCGCGGAAGCCACCCTCACGGTCGCCGCCCCGGAAACCGCCCTCACGGCGATCACCGCCGGCGTAACCCTCCCGGCGGTTGTCGCCGCCCTGGTAACCGCCTTCGCGACGGTCGCCGCCACGGAACCCGCCGCCCTCACGGGCGCCGCCCTCGCGACGGTCCCC
>NZ_FMCQ01000006.1:47939-441189 GCF_900091605.1 Micromonospora tulbaghiae | reverse complement strand
ACTCACCCGTTCGCCGCTCGAGTACCCCGAAGGGCCTTTCCGCTCGACTTGCATGTGTTAAGCACGCCGCCAGCGTTCGTCCTGAGCCAGGATCAAACTCTCCAACAAAAACTTGTCGAACAGCATAACCTGGCAACAAAAGTGTTGCCAAAGGAATCCCAACCAGCAACCACTCCCAAAAGAATGGCCACCAGTCCGGGGTATAAAACAATTGGCACTGGCTTTACAAGCACCCTGTTGAGTTCTCAAAGAACAACCACACACCAACCAGAAGCCCCACACCGTGGAACCCCGACCGGGGTATCTCGTTCAACTGCCCGCCGCTCTCGCGCCAGGCACTTTTACTACGTTACCCGGTGGTTTCTGCCGTGTCAAACCGGTGTTTCCCGGTTTGTCGTGCATCAACCTTTTGCCGGGCACCCCGATTCATCCGACTTCCGTCGGACGGTTTCCGAGGGCTTCGACAGGACGGCCGTCGCGGTCACCCGCGTGTTCGCCCGTTTCCCTGCCGACTGGCAACCTTACCCGGTCGGTTCCGCCTCACCAAATCCGCCTTCCGGCGAATCCGGGGCACCACCCGGTTCTCAGGTCCTGCGCTCCGGCCTTCCAGGTCTTTCGCCCTGTTCGTCCGTTCCGCGCTGGCAGAGAGAAAGTTACGCGCCCAGCGGAGTGATCGTCAAATCCGCTGGGCGCGTCCCGCGTCACACAGTCGACAGGCGACTATCCGCGCAGCTCGACGCCGGCGAACGAGCGCTTCCCCCGGCGCAGCACGAGGTACCGGCCGTGCAGCAGGTCGTCAGCCGACACCATCGCGTCCACCTCGGAGACCCGGGTGTTGTTCACGTAGGCGCCGCCCTCGGCGATGACCCGGCGCGCCTCCTTCATGCTCGGCACCAGGCCCGACTCCTTGAGCAGGCCAGCCACGTCCGGCAGCTCGTCGAGGTGCACCAGGCCGGCCTCGGTGAGCGCGGCGCGCAGCGTCTCCGGGGCCAGCTCGTCGAGCGAGCCGCGCCCGAACAACGCCTGGCTGGCCGCCACCGCCTGGGCCGTCTCCCGCTCGCCGTGCACCAGCGTGGTCAGCTCCTCGGCCAGTGCCCGCTGGGCAAGGCGCGCCTGCGGCCGCTCCGCCGTGGCCTTCTCCAGCTCCTCCAGCTCCTCGCGGGAGCGGAAGCTGAAGTAGCGCAGGTAACGGCTGACGTCCCGGTCGTCGGCGTTGACCCAGAACTGGTAGAACGCGTACGGGCTGGTCATCTGCGGGTCGAGCCAGACCGTGCCGGTCTCGCTCTTGCCGAACTTGGTGCCGTCGGCCTTGGTCACCAGCGGCGTGGTGAACGCCTCCACCGGCCCGGCGCCGCGCCGCCGGATGTAGTCCACCCCGGCGGTGATGTTGCCCCACTGGTCGGAGCCGCCGTACTGGAGCCGGCAGCCGTGCCGGCGGTGCAGCTCGAAGTAGTCGTTGGCCTGGAGGAGCTGGTAGCTGAACTCGGTGTAGCTGATGCCCGTCTCCAGCCGCGCCTTGACCACCTCGCGGGCGAGCATCTTGTTCACCGGGAAGTGCTTGCCGACGTCCCGGAGGAACTCCACCACCGACATCTCGCCGGTCCAGTCCAGGTTGTTGACCAGTTTCGCCGCGTTCTCCCCGGAGTACGTGACGAACGGCGAGAGCTGCTCGCGGATGCGCTCCACCCAGCCGGCGATCACCTCGGGCGGGTTCAGCGTCCGCTCGGCGCTCTCCTTCGGGTCGCCGATCTGCCCGGTGGCACCACCGACCAGCAGCAGCGGCCGGTGCCCGGCCTGCTGGAGCCGGCGGGCCATGACGACCTGCATCAGGTTGCCGATGTGCAGGCTCGGCGCGGTGGGGTCGAAGCCCACGTAGAAGGTGGTGCTCCCGCCGTCGAGCAGCTCACGCAGCTCGTCAAGGCCGGTCGAGTCCTGGATCAGGCCCCGCCACAGCAGGTCTTCGGTCAGGGAGTCCCGCCCCTGCGGGAGGTTGCTGTCGGTCACGGTCACCGATTCTCCCCCATTCCCGGGCCCGGCCCGTACCGGGTTTGCCGACGTGGCGGCGACTAGGCTGGCGGCGCCGTCGAACGCGAGGAGGAACCGCGGTGGACATGCCGAACCTGACCGGTGGCTTCGTGGCCCTGCTGGGCCTGACGTTCGACGAGGTCAGCGGGGACCGGGTGGTGATCCGCTGGAAGGTGCGTCCGGAGTTGCACCAGCCGTACGGGATCCAGCACGGCGGCGTCTACTGCTCGGTGGTGGAGACGGCGGCGAGCATCGGCGGCGCGCTCTGGCTGGGCGACAAGGGCAACGTCGTCGGGGTGTCGAACCAGACGGACTTCCTGCGGGCGGTACGCGACGGCGAGCTGACCGCTGTCGGCACGCCGGTGCACCGGGGCCGCAGCCAGCAGCTCTGGCTCGTCGAGATCACCGACGCCGACGGCCGTCTGGTGGCCCGCGGTCAGGTGCGGCTGCAGAACCTCACCGCCGCCTGACACCCGCAGGCTGGCCGATTCAGCCCGAAAAGGGGCACTGACGCCGATATCGTCGCCTCGGTGAGATCGTCCGCTCCCGACCCGACGTGAGGAAGCTGTTCGCCGCCACGCTCGGCGTGCTGTCGGCGGTCGGCGGTTTCGTCGACATCGGTGATCTGGTGGCGGCCAGTCAGGCCGGCGCGCTGTTCGGCATGGCCCACACCTGGGTGCTGCTGATCGGCGTGGTCGGCATCTGCGCGTACGCGGAAATGGCCGGCCGGATCGCGGCGGTGAGCGGACGGGCGGTGTTCGATCTGGTCCGGGAGCGGCTCGGGCCGCGCGTGGCGCTGCTCAACCTGGTCGCGACGTGGCTGGTCACTGTCGTCACGCTCGCCGCGGAGCTGGGTGGGGTGGCGCTGGCGCTGCAACTGGCGACCAGGCTGAGCCACCTGTTCTGGGTGCCGCTCGCCGCGCTGGCCGTCTGGCTGGTGCTGTGGCGGCTGCGGTTCGAGCTGATGGAGCGGATCTTCGGGCTGGCCGGGCTGTCGCTGCTGGTGTTCGCGGTCGCGTTGGTGGCGCTGCCGACCGACTGGCCGGAACTCGGGCAGGGCGTGTGGCAGGTCAGCACGGCCGGGCACGGCTGGCCGCTGTACTGGTTCGTGGCGGTGGCGCTGTTCGCCTCGACGGTCAGCCCGTACGAGGTGTTCTTCTTCTCCTCCGGCGGCGTCGAGGAGCGGTGGAGCGCGGCGGACCTGGCGCGGGCCCGCTCGAACGTGCTGATCGGCTTCCCGGTGGGCGGGTTCCTGGCGTTGTCCCTGATCGCCGTGGCGACGGTGGCCTACCACCCGTCCGAGGCGTCGTTGAGCACGCTGGACGAGGTGGCGCGGCCGGTGGCGACAGCGCTCGGTGGCGCCGGCCTGGCCGCCGCGGTGCTGGCGTTCTTCGCGGTGACGTTCGGCGCGGCGCTGGAGACCGGGCTGTCGGCGGCGTACGCGGCGGCGCAGTACTTCGGGTGGCAGTGGGGCAAGCGGGTCCGCCCCCGGGAGGCGGCCCGGTTCCACAGCGTGCTGCTCGTCGGTCTGCTGCTCGGTGTGGTGATGCTGATGACGACGGTGGACCCGGTGCGGCTGACCGAGTACATGCTGGTGCTGAGCGCTGTGGTGCTGCCGCTGACGTACCTGCCGATCCTGGTGGTGGCGAACGACAGGGGGTACCTCGGCGACCGGGTCAACGGGCGGTGGATGAACCTGCTCGGCGCGGTGTTCCTGCTGCTCATCGTCGCGGCCTCGGTGGCGGCGATCCCACTGGCGATCATGACGGGGATGGGGCGATGAGGGTTCAGCTCGCCCGGCGGCTGCTCGACCGGCAGATCGTCGACGTGGACGGGCTGCTGGTCGGGCGCGTCGACGACATCGCGTTCGCGGTCGACGACGAGGGTTTCCCGTACGTGGACTGCCTGCTCACCGGGCAGGGCGCGCTCGGGGCGCGGATCGGCGGGCGGACCGGGCGGCTGCTGGTGGCGGTGGCGGACAGGTTCACCGACGACCCGCCGATGCCACCGTTGCGCGTACCGCTGTCCCAGGTCGCCCGCGTGGACAGCGCGGTGCGGCTGCGCTGCCGGGCGGCGGACCTGCCGCCGTCGCCGGTGGAGGCGTGGCTGCGCCGGCACCTGATCGAGCGGATCCCGGGGTCCGGCCGTGCGAGCGGGTGAACTGCTCGGCCGCACCGCGTACGACCTGCACGGGCGGCGGCTGGGCCGGGTGGTGGACGTGGTGGTGCGCGGCGGGTGGCCGCCGGACCGGCTGCGGATCACCGACGTGATCGTCGCCGGGCACTGGTGGACCCGGGTGATCAGCCGGCTGATCGGCCCGGAGCTGCATCCGTCCGGGCCGTGGCTGCTGCGGGTGGTGGCCCGGCTGGTCGGGCGGAGCACCCGTCAGCTGCCCGCCGACGCGGTGCAGCTGCTCCCGCCGGTGCCCGGTTTCCCGTTCGGCCCGCCGACCGGGCGCCGCTGAGCCGGGCGCGCAGAGACCGGGTGCCGGTCAGCGGCGTGCGTCGTCCAGTTCGGGGGCGTCGGCAGGCTCGGCGGCGTCGTCGGTGGTGTCGTCGTCCGGGGAGCCGTCGTGGCGGCCGCGGCGGCGTACGTGCACCTCGGTGATGGCCCGCTGGTCGACGTCGGCCACCGACAGTTCCCAGCCGTCCACGGTCACCTGCTCCCCCGCCACGGTCGGGATGTGCCCGAGGCAGATCAGCACCAGCCCGGCGACCGTGGTGTAGTCGCCCGCGGGCCGGTTCGGCAGCTCCACGCCGAGGTCGGTCAGGTCGTGGACCGGGAACGTGCCGGGCAGCACCAGCGTGCCGTCGGCCTCGGTGCGCACGGCGCGCAGGTCCCGGTCGGTCTCGTCGTAGATCTCGCCGACGATCTCCTCCAGGATGTCCTCCAGCGTCACGATCCCGTCGACCGCGCCGCGCTCGTCGACCACGAGCGCGATGTGCTGGCGTTCGGCCTTGAACTGGCGCAGCGCGTCGACCACCGGCAGCGAGTCGGGCAGCAGCATCGGTGGGCGGGCGATCTCGTCGACCGGCCGGTCGTCGGAGACGCCGACCAGGTCCCGCAGGTGGATGACGCCCACCGCCTCGTCCAGGCCGCCGTGGCGGACCACCGGGGCCCGGGAGTGGCCGGTCGCGGCCAGAACGAGCCGGGCGGCCTCCGCGGTGGTGCCGCTGTCGAGCGTGAAGACCTGCAACCGGGGTACGAGCACAGCCCGCAACTGCCGGTCGGCGATCTCCACCGCACCGGCGATGATCGTGCGCTGTTCCTTGGTGAAGCCGTGGTTGCCGGCCACGATGTCACGCAGTTCGTCCGGACCGATCTCGTCCGGTTCGGCCTTCGGGTCCAGGCCGAACAGGCGTACCACCAGGTCGGTGGTGGCGCCCAGCAACCAGACGGCGGGCCGGGTGATGCTGGACAGCACGTCCAGCGGGCGGGCCACCAGCAGCGCCCACCGCTCGGCCGACTGCATGGCGATCCGCTTCGGGGCCAGCTCACCGAAGACGAGCGTGACGAACGTGAGCACCAGCGTGACAGCGACGATGGCGACGGTCTCGGCGGCGTTGCCGAAGACGGTCAGCAGCGGGACGAGCGGCTTGGCCAGGGACACCGCGGCGGCGGCGGAGGCGAGGAACCCGGCGAGTGTGATGCCGATCTGGATGGTGGCCAGGAACCGGTTCGGGTCCTTCGCGAGGCGGGCGAGGGTCCGTCCGCCGCGGCTGCTGCGCTCCAGCCGCTGCACCTGGCTGTCGCGCAGGGACACCAGGGCCATCTCGCTGCCGGCGAACACCGCGTTGAGGATCACCAGCACACCGACCAGGGCAAGCTGGCTCCAGTAGCTCTGCACGACCGGTTATCTCCCTCGGCCCGATCCGGGTCGGCCGATGGCCGACTCGCCGGCCGGCAGATCCGGTCGGCGTGGCCCCTCTGTTGCCCCGCGGGACCGCCGCCGAATCATGACCGGCCCCTCGGCGTCACCGGCCGGAGCCGGACGGGAGCCGGCTCAGGCCGGTACGGGCAGGTCGAGCACGTACGCGCCGCCCTCGGGGCGGAACCCGAGCCGGTGATAGTACGGAGCGATCATGCCGGGCGGGCTGACCACCCGGCGGAAACCCCGGTCGGTGAACAGCCGGCTGCGCCGGTAGACGAACTCCCCCGGCGTGAAGTCGCGGAACGGCGGGGTCACGTAGTCCAGGTCGACCTGGGCCACCCCGCCCGGTTCGGCGTGCGAGAGCATCACGCCGACCACCTCGTCGGCGCGTACCACGAGGAACGCCGAGCGGTCTTCGGCGGCCGGGTCCCAGTGGAAGCCGGGGTTGAAGCGGGCGATGTCGGCGGCGTGCACGCGCAGGGTGTGCGCCAGGAACGCGTCGCCGGTGCCCACCTCGACCACCTGGTAGGTCTGCTCGTCGTGCCGGGTGGCCAGCAGCTTGCGCAGATACCAGACGTTGATCACGGTGAGCACGACGTTCAGGCCCACCATCGGCCAGACCTGCACGGCGGCGTTGTAGCCGATCAGGATGAGGCAGCCGACCAGGTTGAGCGCGCGCAGCCGCAGGATCCGGGTCTGCAGCAGGGACCAGACCAGCAGCGCGGAGCCGGCCCAGCCGACGAGTTCCAGCCAGTTCACCCGGGGAGACTAGCGGTCGCCCTGCTCAGACCCCTCGGCGGGCAGCTCCAGCACGTACTCCTCGACCTCGGTGCCGCGGCTCGGGGAGTACCCGGAGTCCTCGCCGACCACGACGAAGCCGCACTTGCGCAGCACCGCCAGGGACGCGGCGTTGTCCTTTGCGGCGCGGGCGCGCACCGGCCGCTGCGGCAGCTCCCGCAGCAGCGCGGCGAGCCCTGCGGTGGCGTAGCCACGCCCCCAGCGCCCCGGGTCGATCCAGTAGCTCACCTCGGTCCGGTCGTCGACCGGGAACGCCGCGACATGCCCGACCACCTCGCCGTCGGCGGTGACCGTGCGGTTGACGATGCGCTCGTCGGCGCGGATCCGCGCCCAGTGCGCGTCGAACGCGGCCCGGTCGGACGGGTCCTTCGGGCCGAACGCGGCCATCCAGTTGGCCTGCGGGTCCTGCTCGTGGGCGAAGAAGGTGGGCAGGTCGTCGTCTCGCACCGGGCGGAGCAGCACCTCGTTGGTCACGGCCGGAACGATACGGGCACCCACCGACACGGTCGGGACCTCCGGCCCGGTGTGTGTCCCGTCCGGCCCTGCCGCGCCGCCGGCCGGCCCGGCTACCAAGGAGGTGGAACGACTCAGTCGAGGAGGCCGGACCATGTCGAAGTACGTCTACGACTTCATCGAAGGTGATCGCAGCCAGGCCGACCTGCTCGGCGGCAAGGGCGCGAACCTCGCCGAGATGACCCGGCTCGGGTTGCCGGTGCCGCCCGGGTTCACCGTCACCACCGACGCGTGCCGGGCGTACCTGGCCACCGGCGCGCCGCCGGACGGCCTGTACGAGGAGATCAACGCGCATCTGAAGGAGGTGGAGGCGCGGCTGGACCGGTGGCTGGGCGACCCGCGGGACCCGCTGCTGCTGGCGGTGCGCTCCGGCGGGCGGTACTCGATGCCGGGGATGATGGAGACGATCCTCGACATCGGGCTCAACGACACCACCGTGGCGGGGCTGGCCGCCCGCACCGGCGACGAGCGGTTCGCCTGGGACTCGTACCGGCGGTTGATCCAGATGTTCGGCCGTACCGTGCACGGCATCCCGGCCGACGAGTTCGAGCACGAGCTGGCCGCGCTGCGGGCCACCGCCGGACCGGACGGGCCGGGCGCCGGCCAGTTGCGCGACCTGGTCGACACGTACAAGAAGATCTTCGCCCGGCACGCCGGGCACGACTTCCCGCAGGCCCCGCACGAGCAGCTGTTCCTGGCCGTGCGCGCGGTGTTCGAGTCCTGGCACTCGGAGCGGGCCCGGATCTACCGACGGCAGGAGCGCATCCCGGACGACCTGGGCACCGCCGTCAACGTGATGGCGATGGTGTTCGGCAACCTCGGCCCGGACTCCGGCACCGGGGTGGCGTTCACCCGTGACCCGGCCACCGGCGCCCCCGGCGTGTACGGCGACTACCTGACCGACGCGCAGGGCGAGGACGTGGTGGCGGGCATCCGCAACACGGTGCCGCTGACCGAGCTGGCCCGGCTGGACCCGGCGAGCTTCCACCGGCTGCGGGAGATCATGGCGACGCTGGAGCGGCACTACCGCGACCTGTGCGACGTCGAGTTCACCATCGAGCGCGGCCGGCTGTGGATGCTGCAGACCCGGGTCGGCAAGCGCACCGCGGCGGCGGCGTTCGTGATCGCCGCGCAGCTGGCCGAGGAGGGGCTGATCACGGCCGACGAGGCGCTGACCCGGGTCACCGGGGCGCAGCTCGCCCAGCTGATGTTCCCGGCCTTCGACGCCGCCGGCGCGCCCGAGCCGCTCGCCGTCGGCGTCGGCGCCTCCCCCGGCGCCGCGGTCGGGCGGGTGGTGTTCGACTCGGCCGCCGCGGCGGCGTCCACCGGACCGGTGATCCTGGTCCGCCCGGAGACCAACCCGGACGACCTGCCCGGCATGATCGCCGCGGCCGGGGTGCTGACCTCGCGCGGCGGGAAGACGTCGCACGCCGCGGTGGTGGCCCGGGGCATGGGCCGGACCTGCGTGTGCGGGGCCGAGGCGCTGACCATCGACGTGGAGCGCGGCGAGTTCACGGTGGGCGAGCACGTGGTGCGCGCCGGCGAGGTGATCTCCATCGACGGCACCAGCGGGCGGATCTGGCTCGGCGAGGTGCCGGTGCAGCCGTCCCTGGTGGCCCGGTACCTGACCGGTGAGCTGCGGCCGGAGGCCGACCCGCTGGTAGCCGCCGTGCACCGGCTGCTCGGGCACGCCGACGCGGTGCGCACGCTCGGCGTACGCGCCAACGCCGACACCCCTGACGACGCGCGGCGGGCCCGTGAGCTGGGCGCCGCCGGGGTCGGGCTGTGCCGCACCGAGCACATGTTCCTCGGCGAGCGCCGGGAACTGGTCGAGCGGCTGATCCTGGCCGACGGCCCGGCCGAGGTCGGCGCGGCGCTCGACGAGCTGCTGCCGTTGCAGCGGGCCGACTTCCTCGGACTGCTCACCGCGATGGACGGGCTGCCGGTCACCGTCCGGCTGCTCGACCCGCCGCTGCACGAGTTCCTGCCTCCGCTGGCCGAGCTCACCGCCCGGGTGGCGGGCGCGCAGGCGCGCGGCGAGGAACCGGGCCACGACGGTGTGCTGCTGACGGCGGTGCGCCGGATGCACGAGACGAACCCGATGCTGGGGCTGCGGGGCGTACGGCTCGGGCTGGTGGTGCCGGGCCTGTTCGCGATGCAGGTGCGGGCGCTCGCCGAGGCGGCCGCGCAGCGGGTCCGGGCCGGTGGCGACCCGCGCCCGGAAATCATGGTGCCGCTGGTCGGTGACGTGCGGGAACTCGCCGCGGTGGCGGACGAGGCGCGGCGGGTGCTGGCCGAGGTGCCGGACGCCCCGGAGATCCCGGTCGGCACCATGATCGAGACGCCCCGGGCGGCGCTGACGGCCGGGGACATCGCCGCCGAGGCGCACTTCTTCTCCTTCGGCACCAACGACCTGACGCAGATGACCTGGGCGTTCTCCCGGGACGACGTGGAGGGGGCGTTCTTCTCCACGTACCTGGAACGGGGGATCTTCCCGGTGTCGCCGTTCGAGAGCATCGACGCCACCGGGGTGGGCCGGCTGGTTCGCCTCGCCGTCGCCGAAGGGCGGGCGGCCCGACCGGACCTGACCGTCGGGGTCTGCGGTGAGCACGGCGGCGACCCGGAATCGATCGGGTTCTTCGCCGCGGCCGGGCTCGACTACGTCTCCTGCTCGCCGTACCGGGTGCCGGTGGCGCGGCTGGCCGCCGGCCGGGCCGCGGTCGAGGCCCGCACCGAGAAGTCCGACTCCCGCTAGGAGGGCAGCGTCATGACCGCCATCTTCAACCCGACCGGACCGGCGGTCGCGCCGGTCCCCCGCCCCGCGCCACCGCAGGCCGCTACGCCCGCCACCGCGCCGGCCGGAGCCGTCGGCCCGGTGCTGGAGCTGCCCGGGGACGCCGCGCTGGTGCCGGTGAACCGCGACGGCCGCCCGGTCGGCGTGTTCGTCGCGGCCGGCGGCCGGGTCCGCTACCGGCGCGTGGTCGAACCCGACCAGCTCGTCGCCGCCGCCACCGGCGCGTTCGCGGTCGCCGCGCTCACCGCCGCCGTGGCGGTGTGGTCGCGGCGCCGACCGCCGTCGGTCGGCACCGTCACCATGGGGCCGGGCGGCTGGGTCAGCCTGCGCGGCGTGCCGGCGCCGCGGCTGCGCCCGGACCACCGGCCCTGGTGGGCGCGCCTGCTGCGGGCCCGCCGCCTGGTCGTCGACCGCTGACCACCCAGGGGGTACGGCCGCCGGTACGTCACCGGCGGCCGTACCGCCGTTCCCCCGCCCGTCCGACAGGGGGCCGTTGGTCCCGGGTCACCGCGGTCCTGCGCCCCTGCCCGGCAGCGCCCGGACGGACGACGCTGAGGGTGAGAACGAGACCGAGGGAGGCCCCCGATGCGCGCCAGTGTCGTCACCGCGTTCGACCGTCCGATGGAAATCGTCGAGCGTCCCGTGCCGGAGGTCGGCCCGGGCGAGATCCTGGTCCGCGTCGAAGCCAGCGGACTCTGCCACACCGACATCCACGCCGCCCGCGGCGAGTGGCCGGTGAAGCCCACCCCGCCGTTCGTACCCGGTCACGAGGGCGTCGGCCTGGTCGAACAGGTCGGCCCCGGCGTCACCGAGCACGCCGTCGGCGACCGGGTCGCGCTGCCCTGGCTCGGCTGGGCCTGCGGCACCTGCTCCTACTGCGTCACCGGCTGGGAGACGCTGTGCGAGTCGCAGCGCAACACCGGCTACAGCATCGACGGCGCGCACGCCGAGTACGCGGTCGCCGCCGCCCGCTACGCGGTGCGCGTGCCCGACGGCGTGGACCCCCTCGAGGCCGCGCCGCTGACCTGCGCGGGCGTCACCACGTACAAGGCCGTCAAGGTCGCCGGGGTACGGCCGGGCGAGCGGGTCGCGATCTTCGGCATCGGCGGCCTGGGCCACCTCGCCCAGCAGTACGCGCAGATCTTCGGCGCCGAGACGGTCGCGGTGGACGTGACCGCCGAGAAGCTGGAACTGGCCACGTCGCTGGGCGCGGCGCACACGGTCGACGCCGCCACCACCGACCCGGTCGAGCGGATCACCGCCCTGGGCGGCGTGGACGTGGCGATCGTGCTCGCCGCGAGCCCCCGGGTGATCGAGCAGGCCCACCGCTCGCTGCGCCGCGGCGGCCGGCTGGTGCTCGTGTCGCTGCCCGCCGACAACGCGATCACCCTGCCCGTCTTCGAGACGGTGCTCAAGGGCATCACGGTGCTCGGCTCGATCGTCGGCACCCGCGCCGACCTGGCCGAGGTCTTCGCGCTGCACGCCGCCGGCCGCACCCGGGTCGTCTACGAGACCCGCAAGCTCGACGACATCAACGACGCGGTGGACGACGTCCTCGCCGGCCGGGTCGCCGCCCGGCTCGTGCTCCAGCCCTGACCCCCGCCCCCGGTCCCCGCACCCCGCGGGGACCGGACCACCGCCGACGCCCGGAGAGGGACCGACATGACCGCCACCGAACCCCTGGCCCCCTGGCGCGGATTCCACGCCGGAGCGTGGCAGGAGACAGTCGACGTGGCCGACTTCGTCCGCCACAACCACGAGCCGTACACCGGGGACGCGTCGTTCCTCGCCGGGCCGACGCCGCGCACCCTCGCGGTGTGGGAAGGGCTGCGGGAGATGTTCGGCGAGGAGCGGCGGCGCGGCGTGTACGACGTCGACGCGGCCACCCCGTCGACGATCACCTCGCACGCCCCGGGCTACATCGACCGGGAGCGGGAGCTGATCGTCGGGCTGCAGACCGACGCGCCGCTACGGCGGGCGATCATGCCGGCCGGCGGACTGCGGATGGTGGAGACGGCGCTGCGCGCGTACGGACGCGAACCGGACCCGCGGGTGCACGAGATCTTCACCCGGTACCGGCGCACGCACAACGACGCGGTCTTCGACGCGTACCCGGCGAATGTGCTCGCGGCGCGGCGCTCGCACGTCATCACCGGGCTGCCCGACGCGTACGGGCGCGGGCGGATCATCGGCGACTACCGCCGGGTGGCGCTGTACGGCGTGGACCGGCTGGTCGAGGAGCGCCGTGCGCTCAAGGCGGCGCTCGACGACCGGCGCAGCACCGACGACGTGATCCGCGACCGGGAGGAACTGGCCGAGCAGATCCGTGCGCTCGGTGAGCTGAAGGAGATGGCCGCCTCGTACGGCTTCGACATCTCCCGCCCGGCGGCCACCGGCGCGCAGGCGATCCAGTGGCTCTACTTCGCCTACCTGGCGGCCACGAAGGAGCAGAACGGCGCCGCGATGTCGCTGGGCCGCACCGCCGGGTTCGTCGACGCGTACCTGCGGCGGGACATCGCCGAGGGGCGGCTGGACGAGAGCGGCGCGCAGGAGCTGATCGACGACTTCGTGATCAAGCTGCGGATCATCCGCTTCCTGCGCACCCCCGAGTACGACCAGCTCTTCTCCGGCGACCCCACCTGGGTCACCGAGTCGCTCGGCGGGATGGGGGCGGACGGACGGCCGCTGGTCACCCGCACCGCGTTCCGCTACCTCCAGACGCTCTACAACCTCGGTCCGGCGCCCGAGCCGAACCTGACGGTGCTCTGGTCGCCCCGCCTGCCCGAGGGGTTCAAGCGGTTCTGCGCCCAGGTGTCGCTGGACACCAGCGCCATCCAGTACGAGAACGACGAGCTGATCCGCCCGGCGTACGACGACGACACCGCGATCGCCTGCTGCGTGTCGGCCATGCGCGTCGGGCGGGACATGCAGTTCTTCGGCGCCCGCGCGAACCTGGCGAAGGCGCTGCTGTACGCGATCAACGGCGGCCGGGACGAGCTGACCGGCGCCCAGGTGGCACCGCCGGCCGCGCCGGCCGGCGGCGAGACGCTCGACTACGACGAGGTGCTGGCCGCGTACGACCGGACACTGGACTGGCTCGCCGAGACGTACGTGGACGCGCTGAACGTGATCCACCACCAGCACGACAGGTACGCGTACGAGCGGCTGGAGATGGCGCTGCACGACCACCCGGTGCGCCGGTTCATGGCCACCGGCATCGCCGGACTGTCGGTCGCCGTGGACAGCCTGTCGGCCATCCGGTACGGGCGGGTGAAGGTGCTGCGCGACGACAACGGGCTGGCCGTCGACTTCGCGGTGGAGGGCGAGTTCCCGACGTACGGCAACGACGACGACCGGGCCGACGAGATCGCGGTGTGGCTGGTCGAGACGTTCGCGGAGAAGCTGCGCCGGCAGCGCACGTACCGCGACGCGGAGCTGACCATGTCGGTGCTGACCATCACCTCGAACGTGGTGTACGGCAAGCACACCGGTAACACGCCGGACGGGCGGCGCGCCGGTGAGCCGTTCGCGCCGGGGGCGAACCCGATGAACGGGCGGGACACGCACGGCCTGGTCGCGTCGGCGCTGTCGGTGGCGAAGCTGCCGTACGACGCGGCCCGCGACGGCATCTCGCTGACCGGCACCGTCACGCCGGAAGGCCTGGGCCACACCCGCGACGAGCGGATCGCGAATCTGGCCGGGGTGCTCGACGGCTACGCCGACGCCGGTGGGTTCCACCTCAACGTCAACGTGCTGGACCGGGCCACGCTGCTGGACGCGATGGCGCACCCGGAGCGGTACCCGCAGCTCACCGTCCGGGTCTCCGGGTACGCGGTGAACTTCGTCCGGCTCACGCCGGAGCAGCAGCGCGACGTGGTGTCGCGGACCTTCCACGGGTCGCTGTGAACGGCCGCCCGCCCGCGCCGCCGGAGGTGACTCCGGCGGCGCCGGGTGCCGTCACCGGCGCGGTGCACTCGTGGGACACGTCGGTCGGGGTGGACGGCCCGGGTACCCGGTTCGTGGTCTTCCTGGCCGGCTGCCCGTTGCGCTGCCGCTACTGCCACAGCCCGGACACCTGGTACGGCCGCAGCGGCCGGCGCCGCACCGTGGACGAGATGGTCACGCTCGCCGGCCGGTACCGCCGGTTCATCCAGGTCGCGGGCGGCGGCGTCACCGTGAGCGGCGGGGAGCCGCTGCTGCAACCGGCGTTCACCGGCGAGTTGCTGCGCCGCTGCCACGACCTCGGCCTGCACACCGCGCTGGACACCTCCGGCTTCCTCGGTGTCCGCGCCGACGACGCGCTGCTGGACGCCACCGACCTGGTGCTGCTCGACGTCAAGGCGGGCAACCCGCAGACGTACCGCCGGGTCACCGGCACCGGCCGGCTCGCGCCGACGCTGCGGTTCGCGCAACGACTGGCCGACCGGGGTACGCCGATCTGGATCCGGTACGTGCTGGTGCCCGGCCTGACCGACGCGGTCGACGAGGTGGAACGGGTGGCCGACATCGCCGCCGGGCTGGCCACCGTGCAGCGCGTCGAGGTGCTGCCGTTCCACCGGCTCGGCGCGCACAAGTACGCCGAGCTGGGGCTGACGTTCCCGCTGGCCGACACCGAGCCGCCTGACGCCGACCTGCTGGCCCGGGTACGCGGCCAGTTCGCCGCCCGCGGCCTCACCGTCACCTGACCGGTCCGGCCGCGGCGCACTACGATCGGGACATGCCGAACCTGCTTCCGACCGCACGTATCCGCGCCCTGGTCGCGACCGGCGCGCAGGCCACCGGAGCGCGGGCCGTCGGCGCGCAGGCCACCGGCGCGGGCGCGACCGGCGCTCGGGCGCTGGGCGCCACGGCCGTCGGCGCGATCGCCTTCGGCGCGTTCGCGCTCGGCGCGGTGGCTGTGGGCTCACTCGTGATCGGCCGGCTGGCCGTGCGCCGCGCGGTGATCCGCGAGCTGCGCATCGGCCGCCTCGAGGTGGACGAGCTGGTCGTCCGCGACCGCTAGTTAGCTGGCCGCCGCCGTCGGATAGCCGTAGAGGTCGAGCAGCCGGACCCGGGACGCCTGGAGCCGGTCCACCACCACGCTCATGAACCGGCTGGTGAGCTGACGGCCGAGCGTGTCGTCGGACTCCATCAGCCGGCGTACCCCGTCGGCGTCGAGTTCGACGGCGGTGCTGCGCTGGGTGGCGACCGCGCCGAACTGCCAGCGGTACGGCGGGAACAGCCAGGACCAGCCGAGCACCCCGCCCGGCCCGATCGTCTCGATGCCCACGTCGCCGCGGCCCGGCACCGGGAAGTCGAGCGCCACCTGGCCGCCGCGGACCAGCCAGAACCGGTCGGCCGGCTGGCCGGCGCGGAACAGCCGGTGCCCGGGGTGCCAGACCACCGGACGGGCGTAACCGGTGAGCCGGGGCAGCCACTCGTCGGGCAGCCCGGCCAGGAAGGGGTGGACGCGGAGCATCTCCAGCGGGGTCATCGCGCCTCCAGGGTCGACAGGAGGGGAGCACTGGTTCCATTTCACCCCGCCGTCGCCCCGGCCGGTAGGGGCCGATGGTCCCGAGCGGGCCGGGCGGATCGACTCTGCCCAGTTCGGAGCCGTCGGCGCAGGCTGGAGGGGAACCGAAGGAGGACGTGATGACCGACAGAACCGGTGCCCCCGTCGTGGTGGGTGTGGACGGCTCCCCGTCCGCGCTGGACGCGGTACGGCTGGCCGCGCGCGAGGCGGTGCTGCGGCACCGGCCGCTGCGGGTGGTGAACGCGTTCCTCTGGCCGCTGGTCGGCACACCGCTGGGCATGGTCGCCCCGGTGCTGCCCGACGTCGAGCTGCGGCAGGAGGCCGAGAAGCTCGTCGAGGAGGCGGTGGACGAGGCCCGCAAGGTCGACGCGGAGCTGACCGTGACCGGGGCGGTGGTCGACGGCGGGCCGGTCGCGGTGCTGCTGCGGGAGAGCCGCGACGCCTCGTTGCTCGTGCTGGGCCACCGGGGACTCGGCGGATTCGCCGAACTGCTGGTCGGCTCCGCCGCGGTGCAGCTCTCCGCCCGCGCGGACTGCCCGGTGCTCGTGGCCCGGGGTGAGGCCCGCGCCGACGGCCCGGTGGTGGTCGGCGTGGACGGCTCCGCGCTGTCCGACGAGGCCGTCGGCTTCGCGTTCGCCGAGGCCGCGGCGCGCGGCGCCGAACTGGTGGTGGTGCACACCTGGCTCTACCCGCAACCGGTGACCTACCGGGAGGCGTTCGGCGACGTCCTGCCCCTGGCGTACGACCCGCGGGAGCTGCGCGCCGACGAGCAGCGGGTGCTGGCCGAGGCGGTCGCCGGCTGGACCGAGCGCTACCCGGAGGTCACGGTACGGCCGAAGCTGGTCGCCGCCGCCACCCCGTCCCGGGTGCTCGTCGAGGAGTCCGTCGGCGCGCAGCTGACGGTGGTCGGCGCCCACGGTCGCGGTAGCCTCGGTGCGCTGCTGCTCGGCTCGGTCAGCCACGCCGTGCTGCACCACTGCCACAGCCCGCTGGCCGTCGTCCGGCACCGCGGCGACCGCGCCCACTGAGCCGGTTCCCCGGCCCGGGCGGGGCGAGCACCGCCACAATGGCCTGAACCGACCGGAGGGAAAGCACCAGATGAACCGACCCGTCGTTGCGGGAGTGGACGGATCGCCGTCCAGCCTGGCCGCCGCCGACCTGGCCGCCGCGACCGCCGTCGCCCGTTCCCGGCCGCTGCTGCTGGTGCACGGCTACCTGCACCCGCTCGGCTACGGCGTGCCGCTCAACCCGTACGACCTGGGGGTGCCGGCGCCCACCGCGGAGTCGGAGAAGATGCTGGAGTCGGTCGCCGCCGACCTGGCCGAGCGGCACCCGGGCCTGCGGGTGCAGGTGCGCCAGGTCGCCGGCGGGCCGGGCGCCACGATGGTCGAGGAGTCCCGCCGCGCCGAGCTGGCCGTGGTGGGAAGCCGGGGCGTGGGCGGCTTCGCCGGTCTGCTGCTCGGCTCGGTCAGCGGGCAGCTCGCGCAGCACGGGCACTGCCCGGTGCTCATCGTCCGCCCGGAGGAGCAGCCGATCCCGGTGGACGGTCCGGTGCTGGTCGGCGTGGACGGTTCCGACTCGGCCGCGTACGCGATCGAGCTGGCCGCGGACGAGGCCGAGCGGCGCGACGCGGAGCTGGTGCTGATGCACGTCCGGTCGCCGGAACGCGGCGCGGTGGCGCCGGAGGTCGCGGCGGAGGCGTCCACCGCCGAGCGGGCCGAGGCGGCAGGGCTGCTGGCCGAGGCCGCGGACCGGGTCCGGGCGGCGCACCCGGGCCTGCGGGTGACGGAGCGGTCCGTGACCGCCGCCTCGCCGGAGACCGCGCTCCGGGAGGCCAGCGGCGAGGCGTCGCTCGTGGTGGTCGGCTCCCGGGGCCGGGGCGGCTTCGCCGGGCTGCTGCTCGGCTCGGTCAGCCAGGCGCTGGTGCAGCACTCCCACTGCCCGGTTCTCGTCGCCCACCGGCCCGAGCCGGCCGACGACTGACGACCCGCGCGGGGCGGCCCTGCTCCGCGCCGAACCGCCCCGGCGTCAGGACGGGTCGCGGCCCGCGAGCAGGTCGGCGAAGTCGGTGGTGAGCGCGAACGGGTCGGCCGGGCCGGTCGCGGGCGGACGGCGGTCCACCTGCTCGGCCAGCTCGGCCCCGGCCCGGCGGATCCGGGACCGCAGCGCGCTGTCGCCGTCGTCACCGGCCCAGTCCTCGGGCGCGGCGAACACCGCCGTGGGCAGCGTCGCCGCCCGCAGGTAGGTGAACATCGGCCGGACCGCGTGCTCCAGGGCAAGCGAGTGCCGGGCGGTGCCGCCGGTCGCCCCGAGCAGCACCGGCTTGCCGGCCAGCGCGTCCCGGTCGACCACGTCGAAGAACGACTTGAACAGCCCGTTGTACGACGCGTTGAAGATCGGCGTCACCGCGATCAGCCCGTCGGCGGCGGCCACCTCGTCGAGCGTGCGCCGCAGCGCGGCCGGCGGGAAGCCGGTGA
Source organism: Micromonospora tulbaghiae (assembly GCF_900091605.1). Classification (GTDB taxonomy): domain Bacteria; phylum Actinomycetota; class Actinomycetes; order Mycobacteriales; family Micromonosporaceae; genus Micromonospora; species Micromonospora tulbaghiae. The sequence goes on along the minus strand of NZ_FMCQ01000006.1, from coordinate 423,199 downwards.
GCAGGTGGTTCACCACGTCGTGGGCGTGCTCGCGCAGCTCGACCACGCGCAGTTCCACCGTCGCGCCGCGGCCGGCCAGCTCGTCGCGGGCGGCCGCGGCGAGCTGGTCGGCGAGCAGGCGGGTGGACGACGGCTGGCCGAGACCGGCCGAGACCACCGCGAGGGTACGGCTGGTCATCGCTGCTCCCCGGCGGCCGGGGCGGCGTCGCGGGCGGCCAGCAGGCTCGCGTGGGTGGGCGCGTCGGGCACGTGCGCGGGACGCATCGAGTCGAACTCCTTGCGCAGCACCGGCACCACCTCCTCGCCCAGCAGGTCGAGCTGCTCCAGCACGGTCTTCAGCGGCAGTCCGGCGTGGTCCATGAGGAACAGCTGCCGCTGGTAGTCGCCGACGTACTCGCGGAAGCCCAGCGTCCGGTCGATGACCTGCTGCGGGCTGCCCACGGTCAGCGGCGTCTCCCGGGTGAACTCCTCCAGCGACGGGCCGTGCCCGTAGACCGGGGCGTTGTCGAAGTAGGGGCGGAACTCGCGTACCGCGTCCTGGGAGTTGCGGCGCATGAACACCTGCCCGCCGAGGCCGACGACGGCCTGGTCCGGCGAGCCGTGGCCGTAGTGCGCGAACCGCTCCCGGTAGAGGCCGACCATCCGCTGGGTGTGCTCCTTGGGCCAGAAGATGTGGTTGGCGAAGAAGCCGTCACCGTAGTACGCGGCCTGCTCGGCGATCTCCGGACTGCGGATCGAGCCGTGCCAGACGAACGGCGGCACGCCGTCGAGCGGGCGCGGGGTCGAGGTGAACGACTGCAACGGCGTACGGAACCGGCCCTTCCAGTCGACCACGTCCTCCCGCCACAGCCGGTGCAGCAGGTCGTAGTTCTCGATGGCCAGCGGGATGCCGTTGCGGATGTCCTGCCCGAACCACGGGTAGACCGGGCCGGTGTTGCCGCGGCCCATCATCAGGTCCACCCGGCCGTCGGCCAGGTGCTGGAGCATCGCGTAGTCCTCGGCGATCTTCACCGGGTCGTTCGTGGTGATCAGCGTGGTCGAGGTCGACAGCAGCAGCCGTTCGGTGCGAGCGGCGATCCAGCCGAGCATGGTGGTCGGCGACGACGGCACGAACGGCGGGTTGTGGTGCTCGCCGGTGGCGAAGACGTCGAGGCCGACCTCCTCGGCCTTGAGCGCGATGGCGGTCATGGCCTTGATCCGCTCACGCTCGGACGGCAGCCGCCCGTTCGTGGGGTCGACGGTGACGTCACCGACGGTGAAGACTCCGAACTGCATGACCAGCTCCTCGCGTGGGGTCCGGACCGGTCGGCCCGGGATCGCTCCTCACAACATATTTGACGAGTCAACTATTCCGGTGACCGCCCACCCCGGCGTGGCCCGGATCACGCGCCACCCACCGACTACCCTTGCCGCGATGACGTACCCCTGGCTCGACGCACCCGCCGCGCAGGTCGCCGACACCGCGCGGACGCTGCTCGGCTGGACCGTGTCGGCCGGCGGCGTCACCGTCCGGCTCACCGAGGTCGAGGCGTACGCGGGCACCGGCGAGGACCCGGCGTCACACGCCCACCGCGGCCCGACGCCGCGCAACAAGGTCATGTTCGGGCCCGCCGGGCACGTGTACGTGTACTTCGTGTTCGGCATGCACTGGTGCGCGAACATCGTCTGCGGCCGCGACGGCGAGGCGGCGGCGGTGCTGCTGCGCGCGGGCGAGGTGGTCGACGGCGTCGAGACCGCCCGCGAGCGCCGGCCGCGCGCCACCGACCGGGAGCTGGCCCGCGGACCGGCCCGGCTGGTCACCGCGCTCGGGCTCGGGCGGGAGGCGAACGGCACCTCGGCGATCGACGGCACCGGCCCGCTGCTGCTGACGCCACCGGCGAGCCCGGTGGACCCGGCGCGGATCGTCGCCGGGCCGCGAGTCGGGGTCGCCGCCGCGCACGACCTGCCGTGGCGGTTCTGGCTGGCCGACGAGCCGAGCGTCAGCGTCTACCGGCGGCACACGCCGCGCCGCCGTCCCGCCCCGGCCGCCTCGGTCCGCAACTCACCGGCCTGAATCGGCCGTTCCGGGCAACCCGGAACACTCCGCGGCGCGTCTGTGGTGCATGACGCGCCGCCTTCTCACCACGTCCCGAGGGCACGGCATCTTGCGCGAATGACTTTCAACGAGGTGTTGACAACAAGCCATTCTCGGGTGTGGGATGGACGACATGGTCACCGTGGACAACGACCCGTTCACCGCTCCGGATGCTGCCCAGGCCCGGGCCCACCGCAACTACGCGGCGCTGCTGCGGATCGCCGAGCGGCACGCCGGCACCAACTCCCGCCGCCGGCGTTACGCCCATCCCGACGTGCCCGACGCCTACGAGGCGGCCACGCTGGTGATGGCGCTCGCCGGTGGCGCCGAACTGGACGAGGGTGAGGAGCCCGTCGACCAGGCCGACCTGATGGCCGCGCTGACGCTCATCCCGCACGTACGGGCGGAGGTGGACGCGCTGGAGGCCGGCCTGTTGCAGGTGGCCCGCGGCCGGGGCATGACCTGGCAGGCGATCGCCTTCGGGCTGGGGCTGGGCAGCGCCCAGGCGGCCCGGCAGCGCTACGAGCGGCTCACCGTCCGCACCGGCACCGGCGACTGACCGGCGGCCGGGCGACGCGGGCTGTCACAGCGGCGGGCGAGACTGTGCCGGACGAGACGGCACGGGAGGACGCGATGACGCGCGAGGAGATGCTGGCCTACTGTCTGGCCAAGCCGGGTGCCTGGTTGGACCGGCCGTGGGAGGGCGACGAGGTGGTGAAGGTGGGCAGCCGCATCTTCGCGTTCCTCGGCTCCCCGGAGGGCGAGGCCCGGCTCGGGGTGAAGTGCGGGCCGTCCCGGGAGGTGGCCGACGAGTGGCTGCACCGGTTCCCGGCCGACGCGCGCCCCTCCCCCTACATCGGCCGGTCGGGGTGGAACACGCTCCGGCTCTCCGGCGGCATCCCCGACGACGAACTGATCGAGGCCGTCGACGGGTCGTACGACGCGGTCGTGGCGAAGCTCCCGAAGCGCGAGCGACCCAGCGGCTGACCGGGAAGCGCTACCCGCAGATCTTGGTACGAAAGCGCCCCTACAGGGGCCGTTCCGTACCAAGATCTCGGGGCAGCCGTGAAGCTCAGCGCGGGACGACCCGCTCGGCGGCCCACTCCCGCCAGCCGGTCAGCTTGTCCGCCGCGGCGGCGAGCTGGTCGGCGACCGGTCCCGGGCCGGTGGAGCCGGGCGTGATGCGCGCGGCCAGCGCCGAGCGCACCGACAGCACGTCACGCACCGACGGGTCCAGGTGCTCGCTCACCGCCGCCAGGTCGGCGTCGGACACCTCGTCCAGCGCGCAGTCGCGGACCGCGCAGAGCGCCACCAGCTTGCCGGTGATCTCGTGCGCATCGCGGAACGGCACGTTGCGCCGGACCAGCCAGTCGGCGACCTCGGTGGCCAGCGAGAAGCCCGACGGCGCGCTCGCCACCAGGCGGTCCACCCGGACCGTCATCGTGGAGATCATCCCGGCCAGCGCGGGCAGCAGCAGTTCCAGCGTGTCGACCGCGTCGAACGCCGGCTCCTTGTCCTCCTGCATGTCCCGGTCGTACGTCATGGGCAGGCCCTTGAGCATGGTGAGCACGCTCATCAGGCCGCCGACCAGCCGGCCGGACTTGCCCCGGGCCAGCTCGGCGATGTCCGCGTTCTTCTTCTGCGGCATGATCGACGATCCGGTGGCGAAGGCGTCGTCCAGCTCGACCCAGCCGAACTCCTGCGACGTCCAGAGCACCACCTCCTCGCCGAGGCGGGACAGGTGCACGCCGATCATCGCGGTGACGAACAGGAACTCGGCGACGAAGTCGCGGTCAGCGACCGCGTCCATCGAGTTGGCGAACGAGGTGCGGAAACCCAGCTCCTTGGCGACCGCCACCGGGTCCAGCGGCAGCCCCGACCCGGCCAGCGCGCCCGCGCCGAGCGGGCTGATCGCGGTCCGCTCGTCCCAGTCGCGCATCCGCTCCAGGTCGCGCAGCAGCGGCTGCACGTGGGCCAGCAGCCAGTGTCCGAACGTAACCGGCTGGGCGTGCTGCAGGTGCGTCATGCCCGGCGCGGCGGTGTCCACGTGCCGCTCCGCCTGCTCGACGAGGGCCTCGGCCAGCTCGACCAGCCGGGCCGCCACGCCGCGGGCGTGATCACGCAGGTAGAGCCGCAGGTCGGTGGCGACCTGGTCGTTGCGGGACCGGCCGGCGCGCAGCTTGCCGCCGAGGCTGCCGAGCCGCTCCAGCAGGCCGCGCTCCAGCGCGGTGTGCACGTCCTCGTCGTCCACGGTCGGGCGGAACGCGCCGGAGGCGCACGCCGCCTCCAGGTCGTCCAGCGCGGCCAGCATCCGGCCCAGTTCGTCCGGGTCGAGCAGGCCGGCGCCGGCGAGGACCCGGGCGTGCGCGCGGGAACCGGCGATGTCGTACGGGGCGAGACGCCAGTCGAACTGGACGCTCACCGACAGCCGCGCGAGCGCCTCGGCGGGACCGCCGGCGAACCGGCCACCCCAGAGGCTCGTCCGGTTGGCGGGGGCGCTGTTCTCGGTCAGGCTCTTGTCGTCCACCCCACCCATTGTGGTGCCCCCCATCAGGCCCCTCCCATCCGGGCGTCCCGTTGCGCGGCCATCTTGCTGGGCAGTCCCCACAGTTGCACGAATCCCTTCGCCAGCGACTGGTCGAACGTGTCGCCGGTGTCGTAGGTGGCCAGGCCGAAGTCGTACAGGCTCGCCTCGGAGCGCCGGCCGGTCACCACCGCCCGGCCGCCGTGCAGGCGCAGCCGTACCTCGCCCGTGACGTGCCGCTGGGCGTCGTCGATGAACGCGTCCAGCGACCGCTTCAGCGGCGAGAACCAGAGCCCGTCGTAGACCAGCTCGCCCCAGCGCTGGTCGACGCCGCGCTTGAACCGGCCCAGGTCCCGCTCGACGGTCACCGCCTCCAGCTCCTGGTGGGCGGTGATCAGGGCGAGCGCGCCGGGCGCCTCGTACACCTCGCGGCTCTTGATGCCGACCAGCCGGTCCTCGACCATGTCCAGCCGGCCCACACCCTGCGCCCCGGCCCGCCGGTTCAGCTCCCGGATGGCCTGGTACGGGGTGACCGTCTCGCCGTCGATCGCGACCGGGACGCCGCCGTCGAACGTGATCACCACGTCGTCCGGGTCGCGTTCCGACGCCGGGTCCTCGGTGTACGCGTAGAGGTCCTCGACCGGCGCGTTCCAGATGTCCTCCAGGAAACCGGTCTCCACGGCCCGGCCCCACAGGTTCTGGTCGATCGAGTACGGCGACTTCGCCGACACGTCGATCGGCAGCCCCTTCTCCTCGGCGAACGCGATCGCCTTGTCCCGGGTCCAGGCGAAGTCCCGGGCGGGGGCGACGACCTTCAGGTCGGGCGCGAGCGCGGCCAGGCCGACCTCGAACCGGACCTGGTCGTTGCCCTTGCCGGTGCAGCCGTGCGACACGATCGTGCCGCCGTGGGCACGCGCCGCCGCGACCAGGTGCCTGACGATCAGCGGCCGGGACAGCGCGGACACCAGCGGATACCGGTCCATGTAGAGGGCGTTGGCCCGGATCGCCGGCAGGCAGTAGTCCGCGGCGAACTCGTCGCGGGCGTCGACCACCTCGGACTCGACGGCGCCGCAGTCGAGCGCTCGCTGCCGGATCACTGTCATGTCCTCGCCGCCCTGGCCGACGTCGACCGCGACCGCGATCACCTCCGCGCCGGTCCGCTCGGCCAGGTACGGGATGGCGACCGAGGTGTCCAGGCCCCCGGAGTACGCGAGCACGACCCGTTCGGTCACGAGGTGCCCCCTTCGGCTGTGTCGTCGCGGCGGGCCCAGGCGGCGAGCCGCTCACCCAGCGCGGCGCCGCCGTCGGCCTCGCGGGCCACGACGAGGATGGTGTCGTCGCCGGCGATGGTGCCGACGATCTCGGACAGGCCGGCCCGGTCCAGCGCGCTGGCCAGGTACTGGGCGGCGCCCGGCGGGGTGCGCAGCACCGCGATGTTGCCGCTGGAGTCGACGCCGTTGAGCAGCTCACGCAGCAGCCGGACCAGCCGGGCCGGCGCGCCCTCGGCGTCGCGCAGCGGCCGGTGCCCGTCCTCCGGGATCAGGTAGACGCCCCGCCCGTCGCCGCCCCGCGCGGTCACCGCTCCCAGTTCCTTCAGGTCGCGCGACAGGGTGGCCTGGGTGACCTGGATGCCGTCCCCGGCGAGCAGGTCGGCCAGCTCGGTCTGCGAGTGGATGGGGGTGTCGCGGATCAGCTCGACGATGCGGGCGTGCCGCGCGGCGCGGGTCAGCGGAGCGGTCATGCGGATTCCTCCAGGAGAAACGTCAGCAGCGCCTTCTGGGCGTGCAGCCGATTCTCCGCCTGGTCGAACACCGCGCTGTGCGGGCCGTCGAGCGCCTCGTCGGTGATCTCCTCGCCCCGGTGGGCGGGCAGGCAGTGCAGCACGATCACGTCGGCGTCGGCGTGGCCGAGCAGCGCGTCGTTGACCTGGTACGGCAGGAACGGGGTGATCCGGTCCAGCCCGTCGGACTCCTGCCCCATCGACGTCCAGGTGTCGGTGGCGACGACGTGCGCGCCGCGTACCGCCTCGGCCGGGTCGGTGAGCACCTGGACCGATCCGCCGGTGGTGGCGGCGATCTTCTCGGCGCGTCCCACGATCTCCGGGTCCGGCTGGAACCCCTCCGGCCCGGCGATCCGCACGTGCATCCCGGCGGTCGCGCCGGCCAGCAGGTACGAGTGGGCCATGTTGTTCGCCGCGTCGCCCACGTACGTGAGGATCCGCCCGGCGGTGCCGCCGAAGCGTTCCCGCACGGTGAGCAGGTCGGCCAGCAGCTGGCAGGGGTGGTACGTGTCGGTGAGCGCGTTGACCACCGGCACCGTGGCCTGCGCGGCGACCTCGGCGATCCGGTCGTCGCCGTGGGTGCGCAGCACGATCGCGGCGACGTAGCGGGACAGCACCCGGCCGGCGTCGCCGAGCGTCTCGCCCCGGCCGAAGTGGGTGACCTGGGTGTCCACCACGAGCGGGTGCCCGCCCAGCTCGGCGATGCCCACGTCGAACGAGATCCGGGTCCGCAGGCTCTGCTTGTCGAACAGCACCGCCACCGACTTCGGTCCGGCCAGCGGCTGGTGCCCGTACCGGTCGGCCTTCATCCGGGCGGCGAGGTCGAGCACCGCGGCCTGCTCGGCGGGCGTGAGGTCGTCGTCGCGCAGGAAGTGGCGGATCATGCGGGAGCCTCCGTCGGGGTCGTGGCGTCGGGCGCGGCGGTGCCGGCGGTCGCGGCGGCGTCGGTGGAAGGGGGCGGCGCGGCGGCGGACAGCGCGGCCGGCAGGGCGGCGAGGAACGCGTCTGCCTGTGCGGCGGTGAGGATCAGCGGCGGGGCGAGCCGGACCACGTCCGGCTGCACCGGGTTGACCAGGAAGCCCGCGTCGCGCAGGGCCGCCGCGGCCGCACCGGAGACCGGCTGGTCGAGCACGATGCCGAGCAGCAGCCCGGCGCCGCGCACCTCGCGTACCAGCGGGTGCCCGAGCGCCTCGACGCCGCGCCGCAGCCGCTCGCCGACGCGCTTGACGTGGTCGAGCAGGCCCTCGTGCGCGATCGTGGAGACGACAGCAAGCGCGGCGGCGCAGCTGACCGGGTTGCCGCCGAACGTGGTGCCGTGCGAGCCGGGGGTGAGCAGGTCGGCGGCGCGGCCGAAGGCCAGGCAGGCACCCAGCGGCAGCCCGCCGCCGAGGCCCTTGGCGAGCGTGATCACGTCCGGCTCGACGCCCTCGGCCTGGTGGGCGAACCAGTGGCCGGTCCGGCCGACGCCGGTCTGCACCTCGTCGAGCACCAGCAGCGCGCCGTGCGCGGCGGTGATCCGCCGGGCCGCGGCCAGGTAGCCCGGCGGCGGGACGACCACACCGTTCTCGCCCTGGATCGGCTCGATGATCAGCATGGCGGTGTCGTCGGTGACCGCCTCGGCCAGCGCGTCGACGTCGCCGAACGGCACGTGGGTCACGTCGCCGGGCAGCGGGCGGAACGGGTCGGCCTTCGCGGGCTGCCCGGTCAGCGCCAGCGCGCCCATGGTCCGGCCGTGGAAACCGCCGTGGGTGGCGACCACGTGCCGGCGGCCGGTGAGCCGGGACAGCTTGAACGCGGCCTCGTTGGCCTCCGCGCCGGAGTTGGCGAAGAACACCCGGCCCGGGCGGCCGGCCAGCGCGAGCAGCAGCTCGGCCAGCGCCACCGGCGGCTCGGCGACGAACAGGTTGGACACGTGCCCGAGCGTCGCGACCTGCTTGCTGACGGCCGCCACCACCGCCGGGTGGGCGTGGCCGAGCGCGTTGACGGCGATGCCGCCGAGCAGGTCGACGTACTCCCGGCCGGTCTCGTCGACCACGACGGCGCCGGAGCCGGAGACGAGCGCCAGCGGCGGCGTGCCGTAGTTGTCCATCATGGTGGCGTTCCACCGCTGCACCAGCGTGCTCATGACTCGATCACCATGGTTCCGAAGCCCTCCGACGTGAACACTTCCAGCAGCGTGGAGTGGGCGACCCGGCCGTCGACGACGTGCGCGGCCGGCACTCCCCCGCGCACCGCCCGCAAGCAGGCCTCCATCTTCGGGACCATGCCCGACTCCAGGGCCGGCAGCAGCTTCGCCAGGTCGTCCGCGGTGATCTCGCTGACCAGGCTGGACGTGTCCGGCCAGTCGGCGTACAGGCCCGGCACGTCGGTCAGCACGACGAGCTTGCGGGCGTCCAGCGCCACCGCGAGCGCGGCGGCGGCGGTGTCCGCGTTGAGGTTGTGCAGCACCCCGTCGGCGTCCGGCGCGACAGTCGAGATGACCGGGATCCGGCCGGCCTCGATCAGGTCGGTGACCGCCGAGGCGTTCACCGACTCCACGTCGCCGACCTGCCCCACGTCGACCGGTTCCCCGTCCACGTACGCGGGGCGGCGCACCGCGGTGAACAGTCCGGCGTCCTCACCGGAGAGACCGACCGCGCACGGGCCGTGCGCGTTGATCAGGCCGACCAGTTCCCGGCCGACCTGACCGACGAGGACCATCCGGACCACGTCCATCGCCTCCGGGGTGGTGACCCGCAGGCCTCCCCGGAACTCGCTGGCGATGCCGAGACGGCCGAGCATGGCGGAGATCTGCGGACCGCCGCCGTGCACCACGACGGGCTTCAGGCCCGCGTAGCGCAGGAACACCATGTCGGCGGCGAACGCCCGCTGGAGTTCGGGGTCGACCATGGCGTTGCCGCCGTACTTGACCACGACCGTGGCGCCGGAGAAACGGGCCAGCCAGGGCAGCGCCTCGATCAGCGTGGCGGCCTTGGCCTGGGCCCGGGTGAGGTCAGCACTCAAGTTCATGTGGAATAAGCCGAGTTCTCGTGGACGTACGCGTGGGACAGGTCGTTGGTCCAGATGGTGGCCGCGTCCGCGCCGGCGTGCAGGTCGATCCGGACGGTCACGCCGCGGCCGGTGAGGTCCACCTTGGCGCGGTCCTCGGCGGCGGCGCCGCCCCGGCACACCCAGATGCCGTTGACGGCGACGTCCACGGCGTCCGGCTCGAACACGGCGGCGGTGGTGCCGACCGCGGCCAGGATCCGGCCCCAGTTCGGGTCGTTGCCGAACAGCGCGGTCTTCACCAGGTTGTTGCGGGCCACCGTGCGGCCCACCTCGACCGCGTCGTCCTCGCTCGCCGCGCCGACCACCTCGATCGCGACCTCCTTGGTCGCGCCCTCGGCGTCGGCCAGGAGCTGCTGGGCCAGGTCATGGCAGGCGGCGGTGACCGCGGCGGTCAGTTCCTCGGCGGTCGGCTCGATGCCGGAGGCGCCGCTGGCCAGCAGCAGCACCGTGTCGTTGGTGGACATGCATCCGTCGGAGTCGATCCGGTCGAACGTGATCCGGGTGGCGGCGCGCAGCGCGGCGTCCAGGGCGTCCGGCCCGGCCACCGCGTCGGTGGTGAGCACGCAGAGCATGGTGGCCATGGCCGGGGCGAGCATGCCCGCGCCCTTGGCCATCCCGCCGACGGTCCAGCCCGTACCCTGCGCCACTGTCGTCTTCGGCCGGGTATCGGTGGTCATGATCGCCTCGGCTGCGGCCGGGCCGCCGTCGCGGGACAGGCCGCGCACCGCGTCGCGTACGCCGGGAAGCAGCTTGCCCATCGGCAGCCGCTCGCCGATCAGGCCGGTCGAGCACACGGCGACCTCGCCCGCGCCGACGATGAGCCGGGCGTTCGCCGCGGTGATCGCGGCGGCGGTGTGCTCGGCGGTGGCGTGGGTGTCCTGGAAGCCGGCCGGTCCGGTGCAGGCGTTCGCGCCGCCGGAGTTGAGCACCACGGCTCGGACGACGCCGCCGTGCACGACCTGCTGGCTCCACAGCACCGGCGCGGCCTTGACCCGGTTTGCGGTGAACACACCGGCCACGCCGGCGTCCGGGCCGTCGTTGATCACGAGGGCGACGTCGGCGGCGCCGGAGGACTTCAGTCCGGCGGCGACACCTGCGGCGCGGAACCCACGGGGGACGGTGACGCTCACGGGGCCACTCCAAACACGGACAGACCGGTGGTCTCCGGGAGACCCACCATCAGGTTGGCGTTCTGCACGGCCTGGCCGGCCGCGCCCTTGCCGAGGTTGTCGATCGCGCTGACCACGATCACCCGCCCCGAGTCGACGTCGACCGTCGCCTGGAGGTGGCAGGAGTTCGAGCCGGCGGTCGCGGCGGTGTGCGGCCACGCCCCCTCGGGAAGCACGTGCACGAAGGGCGCGTCGGCGTACGCGGCGGCCAGCACCGCGCGCGGGTCGGCGTCGCCGGTGGGCACCGCTGTGACGGTGGCCAGGATGCCCCGGGGCATCGGCGCGAGCACCGGTGTGAAGGAGAGGCCGGTCGCGCCGGTGGCCTGCTTGATCTCCGGCACGTGCTGGTGCGCGCCCACCTTGTAGGGCGTCAGGTCGCCCATCACCTCGCTGCCGAGCAGGGGGGCCTTGGCGGCCCGGCCCGCGCCGGAGGTGCCGGAGGCGGCGACCACGACCACGTCGTCGGGGCGTACCGCGCCGGCGGCGATCAGCGGGGCCAGCGCCAGCGTGGTCGCCACCGCGTAGCAGCCGGTGCTGGCCACCCGCGTCGCGGCGGCGATCTCGGTCCGCCGGCCGGGCAGCTCGGGCAGCCCGTAGGTCCAGGCGCCGGCGTGCTCCCCGCCGTAGTAGCGGGACCAGGCGCCGGCGTCGCGCAGCCGGTGGTCCGCGCCGAGGTCGACCACCTTGACCGTGGCGGGCAGCGCCGCGGCGAGCGCCGCGGACTGCCCGTGCGGCAGGGCCAGGAAGACCAGGTCCGCGTCGGCCAGGGTCGCCGGTTCGGTCGCGGCGAACACCAGGTCGAGGCCGGCGAGGTGCGGGTGTACGGCGGTGACGGGCTGACCGGCCTGGCTGTGCGCGGTGGCGGCGATCAGCTCGAACTCGGGGTGACCGGCGAGCAGGCGCAGCAGTTCGCCCCCGGCGTATCCACTCGCCCCGGCCACAGCAACCCGAATGCCCATACCCACCTCCGCATGACTATGCAGAGAAGGTTACCCGTCGGGGCCACACCACCGCAAGGTCATACAGTCGAGTGCATAGGAATGAGGCGGGTCTCTCGCCAGCCGCGGAGTTGCGGCCCGATTCCGGGCCGCAACTCCACGACGGGCAGGGCGTCAGGCGCCGCGCAGCGTGGCGCCGAAGCGCTCGGCGGCGACCGCGACGGCCGCGTCCCGCGCGGCCACCGCCTCCTCGCCCGCGAGGGTCCGGTCCGGGGCGCGGAACGTCAGCTTGTACGCCAGCGACTTGTGTCCCTCACCGAGCTGCTCGGAGGTGTAGACGTCGAACAGGCGGACGTCCTCCAGCAGCGGGCCCGCACCCTCGACGAGCGCCGCCCGCACCTCGGCGGCCGGCACCGAGGCGTCCACCACCAGCGCCACGTCGATCAGGGCCGGCGGGAACGTGGAGATGGTCGGGCCGGTCGCCAGCGGCGCGGCCGGCAGCGCGTCCAGGTCGAGCTCCATGGCGCTGGTACGCCGGGGCAGCTCCAGCGTGGCCAGCACGGCCGGGTGCAGTTCGCCGGCGTGACCGACGACCACGTCGTCCACCACCAGTTCGGCGCAGCGGCCCGGATGCCAGGGGGCCCGCTCGCCGGCCCGTACCGTCACCCGGTCGGCGGGGATGCCGGCGGCGTCGAGCACCGCCCGGCCCGCCTCGACGGCGTCCGCCCAGCCGGCCGTGCGGCCCGCGCCCCACCAGCCGGCCGGTTCGATCTCGCCGGTGAGCGCCACCGCGACGTGCCGCGGCTGGGCCGGCACCACCGCGTCGGCGGCGGCGAACTCCTCGTCGGTGGGTCGCCGGTCCACGCCCATGGCGGGCGGGGTGCCCGCGCCCGGACGCGGGTGGAAGACCGTGCCGATCTCGTAGATCGCCACGTCCCGCTGGCCCCGGCCGACGTTGCGCTTGACGATGCCGAGCAGCGGGCCGAGCAGCGTGGTGCGCAGCAGCGGCTCCTCCTCCGACAGCGGGTTCGCCAGCCGTACCGCCGGGCGGCGCGGGTCGTCGGCGGGCAGGCCGAGCTGGTCGACCAGCTCCGGCGCGACGAACGGCTGTGCCAGCACCTCGACGTAGCCGCGCTCCGCGAGGGAACGGGCGACGGCCCGGCGGCGCTGCTGCTGCCAGGTCAGCCCCCGGCCGGGCGGCGCGGTCGGCAGCACCGACGGCACCCGGTCGTAGCCGTCGAGGCGTACCACCTCCTCCACCAGGTCGGCCGGGTCGGTCAGGTCGGGCCGCCAGCTCGGCGGCGTCACGGTCAGCACCTCGCCACCCCCGGCGGCGGAACCGCCAACGGCGGCCGTGCCGACCGTGCCCGGGTCCTCGGCGAGCCGGTCGGCGCCGCGGGTGACGGTGCAGCCGACCTGCTCCAGCAGCTCCACCACCCGGTCCGGCGAGTAGGTCACACCCACGCGGCGCGACGGCAGGTCCGCCGGCAGCGTGACCGGCGTACGCGGCGCGACGTGGTCGATGTCGAGCACCTCCTCGCCGGCCGTGCCGCCGGCCAGGTCGGTGAGCAGCCGGACCGCCTTCTCCAGCGCGACGAGCGGCAGCGCCGGGTCGACGCCCCGCTCCCACCGCTTCGCGGCCTCGCTGAACAGCTTGTGCCGCCGCGCGGTACGACCGACCGTGGCCGGATCCCAGTGCGCCGCCTCGAAGAGCACGTTCGTGGTGGAGGCGAGCACCTCGCTGGTCTCGCCGCCCATCACCGCCGCCAGCGAGATCGGACCGGTCTCGTCGCAGATGACCAGGTCCTCGGCGGACAGGGAGCGGGTCACCCCGTCCAGCGTGGTCAGCTTCTCCCCCGCCTCGGCGCGGCGCACCACGAGCGTCCCGGCGATCCGGTCCGCGTCGAAGGCGTGCATCGGCTGGCCGAGTTCGAGCATCAGATAGTTGGTGATGTCCACTGCGAGCGAGATGCTGCGCACGCCCGCCACGGTGAGCCGCTGCCGCATCCAGCCGGGCGTCTCGACCGTCGGGTCGGCGCCGCGCACCATCCGCGCCGCGAACCGGTCGCAGCCGACCGGGTCACGAACCTCCACCGGGTACGCCGGCTCGGCGGTCGCGCCGGGCGCGGGCGCGTCGGCCGGGTCGCGGAACGGCACACCGAGCGCGTGCGACAGTTCCCGGGCGATGCCGCGCACGCTCAGCGCGTACCCGCGGTCCGGGGTGATCTCCATCTCGACCACGACGTCGTCCAGGCCGACGACGGGCCGCGCGTCGTCGCCGGGCTGGGCCTTGACGTCCTCGGGCAGCACGATGATGCCCGAGTGGTCGTCGCCGAGCCCCAGCTCCTGCGCCGAGCAGATCATGCCGTGGGAGTTGCGCCCGTACGTCTTGCGCGCGCCGATGGCGAAGCCGCCGGGCAGCACGCCGCCGGGGAGGATCACCACGACCTTGTCGCCCTGGGCGAAGTTGCGCGCCCCGCAGACGATCTCCTGCGGCTCGCCGGTGCCGTTCGCGGCGCCGACGTCGACCCGGCAGAAGCGGATCGGCTTCTTGAAGCCGGTCAGCTCCTCGATCTCCAGGACCTCGCCCACGACCAGCGGGCCGGTGACGGACTCGCGCAGGTCCACGACGGACTCGACCTCGATGCCGAGGTCGACCAGCGCCTGCTCCAGGTCGCCGGTGGGCAGGTCGGCCGGCAGGTCCACGTACTCCCGCAGCCAACTGACAGAGACTCGCATGACTGTTAAACCACCGTTCCCGTAGCTCAGGCGCCGAACGCGCGGGTGAACCGCACGTCGCCCTCGGCCATGTCCCGCATGTCGCTGACGCCGTGCCGGACCATCACGGTCCGGTCGATGCCCATGCCGAACGCGAATCCGGAGTAGACCTCCGGTTCGATGCCGCAGGCGCGCAGCACCCGCGGGTTGACCATGCCGCAGCCGCCCCACTCGACCCACTGCGGACCGTCCCGGTGCTCCGGGAACCAGACGTCGAACTCCGCCGACGGCTCGGTGAACGGGAAGTAGTGCGGCCGCCAGCGCGTCTTCGCGCCCTCGCCGAACATGGCCCGGGCGAAGTGGTCGAGCGTGCCGCGCAGGTGCGCCATGGTGATGCCCTTGTCCACCACCAGGCCCTCGACCTGGTGGAACACCGGCGCGTGGGTGGCGTCCAGCTCGTCGGTGCGGTAGACCCGGCCCGGCACCACCACGTAGATCGGCGGTTTGCGGGTGAGCATGGTGCGCGCCTGCACCGGCGACGTGTGGGTCCGCAGCACCAGGCCACTGCCTTCGGGTGCGATGTGGAACGTGTCCATCAGGCCGCGCGCCGGGTGGTCGGCGGGGATGTTGAGGGCGTCGAAGTTGGTCCACTCCAGCTCGACCTCGGGGCCCTCGGCCACCTCGTATCCCATGCCGATGAACAGGTCGCTGATCTGCTCCATCAACACGCTCAGCGGGTGGCGGGCGCCGCGCGGCCGGCGGTCGTACGGCAGGGTCACGTCGACCCGCTCCTCGACCAGCACCCGCGCGGCCCGCTCCCGGTCCAGGATCTCCTGCCGGGCCGCGTACGCGGACTCGACGGCCTTGCGGGCCTCGTTGACCCGCTTGCCGGCGTCGGCCTTCGCGGCCGGCGGCAGCGCGCCGATCTCCCGGCGGGCCAGCGACACCGGCGACCGGTCACCGAGGTGCGCGGGGCGCAGCGCGGCGAGCGCGTCCGGGTCGGCGGCCTCGGCGAACGCCTTCTCGGCGTCGGCCACTGCTCCGGCCAGGGCGTCCGGGTCGAGCAGGGCGACCTGCTTCGGGTCGTACGGATCGTTGCGGTAGCTCATGGTGAACGGGCACTCCCTCACGGCGGCGCCGACCCTCGCGGGTGGCTAGGCGAGTCTACGGACGCGCGGCTTCGCCGCAGCCCGCCGGTGGGGAGTCGTGCAGGGGGAAGGGTCAGGCCCGCCGCCCGCCGACACCGGCGGGCTGGCTAAACGAACGCCGTGGCGCGTTCATGACGAGGCGGACTCCCCTGCTGTGTCGTGCGTGACCGTGGGCCGACGCAGTGCTCTGGCGGAAGAATACAGGCAGACGGCCGCCGCCGCAGCCAGGTTCAGGCTCTCCGCGCGCCCGTGCAGCGGCACCCGGACCCGGGCGTCGGCCGCGCCGGTCAGCTCGTCGGGCAGGCCGTGCGCCTCGGAGCCGAACAGCCACGCGGCAGGTGTGGCCAGCCGACCGGCGTCGGCCAGGTCGTCCAGGTCGCTGTCGCCGTACCCGGTGGTGGCGAAGATCGTGAGGCCGGCGGCCCGCAGCGCCTCGACGGCGGCGAGCGGGTCGGCGGCCCGCACCACGTCGACGTGGAAGAGGCTGCCGGCGGAGGCCCGCACACACTTGCCGTTGTAGGGGTCGACCGCCTCGCCGGCGAAGACCACCGCGCCCGCGCCCGCCGCGTCGGCCGTGCGCAGCACCGTGCCGGCGTTGCCCGGGTCGCGGATCCCGGCAAGCACCGCGACCAGTCGCGGGCCGCGCGCCACGGCCTGCTCCAGGGGTACGTCGAGGTGCCGGCAGACCGCCACCAGGCCCTGCGGTGCGACCGTCTCGGTGAGCGCGGCCAGCGCGTCGTCGGTCACCTCGGAGACCGGCACGTCGGCCCGGGCGGCGGTGGCGGCGAGGTCGGCGTACCGGTCGAGCGCCGCCGGGGTGCCGAACAGCTCGACCACGGTGCCGGCGCGGACGAGCGCCTCCCGGACCGCCTGCGGCCCCTCGGCCAGGAACCGGCCGGTCTGGTCGCGGTCGCGCCGACGCTGGAGCCGACGGGCCGCCACGACCCTCGGGGTACGCGGGGTGAACGGTCCGGGAACGGCGTCGAGGCGCCTCCCCTGCGACTGTGACTGCATGGGAGACGCCTCGATCTGCCGTACGGGGTGGGTCAGGCGGCCTGGGCCGCGGCGCCACCGGTGCCCTCGGCCGCCACGGCGGCGCGGGCCAGCTCGACGATCGCCGCGAACGAGGCGGCGTCGTTGACGGCCATGTCGGCCAGGATCTTCCGGTCGACCTCGATGCCGGCCAGGCGCAGGCCCTGGATCAGCCGGTTGTAGGTCAGGCCGTTGGCCCGGGCGCCGGCGTTGATCCGCTGGATCCAGAGCTGCCGGAAGTCGCCCTTGCGGTCGCGACGGTCCCGGTAGGAGTACTGCATCGAGTGCAGCACCTGCTCCTTGGCCTTGCGGTACAGCCGGGAGCGCTGACCGCGGTAACCGCTCGCGGTCTCCAGCAGGGTACGACGCTTCTTCTGGGCATTCACAGCCCGCTTGACGCGTGCCATCTCAACTCCTTCTTCGGTTCAGGTGGCTCGCGTCAGCGGCCGAGCAGCTTCTTGATGCGCTTGGTGTCGGCCTTGGCCAGCTCGACGGTGCCGGTCAGCCGACGGGTCTGGGTGCTGGGCTTCTTCTCCAGGTTGTGGCGAAGGCCGGCCTGCTGGGCAACGATCTTGCCCTTGCCGGTCACCTTGACCCGCTTGCCCATGCCCGTGTGGCTCTTCATCTTCGGCATTGGAACGTCTCTCCCCTGTTACTGGCCGCTGGTCTCAGCGGTCGTGCCGGTCTCACCGGCTGCTGCGGTCTCGCCGGCCGCCGGGGTCTCGCCGGCCGGAGCGGCCGGTTCCTCCGCAGCCCGGTCGCGCGGTCCAACGCGGGACGCCGTGGCGGCGACCGCGGAGGCCTTCACGGCCCGGTGCGGAGCGAGAACCATGATCATGTTTCGGCCGTCCTGCTTCGGCGCGGCCTCGACGTATCCCAGTTCCGTGATCTCGGACTCGAGCCGGCGCAGGAGCCGGTAACCCAGCTCCGGGCGGCTCTGCTCCCGACCGCGGAACATGATCGTCACCTTGACCTTGTCGCCCGCCTTGAGGAACCGCACCACGTGACCCTTCTTGGTCTCGTAGTCGTGCGGGTCGATCTTCGGCCGGAGCTTCATTTCCTTGATGACGGTCTGCTGCTGGTTACGCCGCGCTTCGCGCGCCTTGAGTGCGCTCTCGTACTTGAACTTGCCGAAGTCCATGAGCTTGCACACCGGCGGGCGCGCCATCGGCGCAACCTCGACCAGGTCCAGGTCGACGTCCGCGGCCAGCTGCAGGGCGCGCTCCAGCGGGACGATGCCCACCTGCTCACCCTCAGGACCGACCAGTCGGACCTCACGTGCCCGGATCTGCTCGTTCACGCGTGGTTCGACGCTGATGGGGCCTCCTCGAGTCGAGTCTTCTCCGTGCCGACTCCGCGGGCTCCCGGGTGGGAGCCGACCCGGAAAGCAGAAGGCCCCGGCGTATGCCAGGGCCCACTCGACCGGTCGGCACGATCACAGGATCGCGCATCCGGCCTCGGGACGTGCCCGAAACCGGGGACCGGACCCGGCCACCGTGGCGGCGACTCGGGTGGGAGCGGGCGCTCCGCTTCAAGACCGCCCGCTCGTCAGGGACGGGGGCAGTCTGGTCGACTCCGCAACACTACACCCCCGGCCCAGGCCCGCCCAAACCGGGCTCGCAGGTCAGCGGGGTGCCGACTGGCCGGCGGACAGCGCCGCCAGATGTGCCTGGTGCAGGCGGCGCAGCGCGCGCACCGCCTCGACGGCGCTCTCCTTGTCGGCGGCCTGCAGCGCGACCATCGGCAGCAGGTCGTCGTCGTGCAGTTCCAGGCTGGCCCACGGGGCGCCCCGATCGAACCGGACCCCGCGGATCACCTCCCAGGGCAGCTCGTACGAGCTGATCACGTTGCGCACCCGTACACCCTTGGCGTCGGCGACCACGCGAGGGCGGGTGAACAGCAGGAAGCCGAGCGCGCCGAAGACACCCAGGCCGATCATGGCGAACTGGTCGCCGCGCTGGAACGTGCCGTAGCCGTTGCCGGTGGCGCCGGTCAACGACGTCGCGACGAGGCTGAACACCACGAGCAGCGTGACGGCCGACACCCAGCAGACGACCCGGACGCGGCGGGGTCGCACGGTCACCACGGAATCGCTCACCCGACCAGTCTGCCATCCGGTTCGCGCGCGCCTTCGGCCGCCACACGGTCCGGGCCGCGCCGGCGCAGCCCGGTGACCACCACGGCGAGCAGCGTGAGCAGGGCGCCGGCCAGCACCGGCAGCCGGACACCGGGGCCGCCGGGCAGCGCCAGGTCCAGCAGCAGCGCGCCGCCGAGCTGCCCGGCCACCAGCGCCAGGCCGGTACGCAGCACCCCGGCGGCGCGTACCCCGATCAGCAGGGTGAGCACGATGCCGACGCCGAGCAGGCCGCCGAGGTAGAGCCACCACTGGGTCGGCCAGTCGGGCGCGGTGACGAGCGCGCCGGTGATCGCCGCGACCGCGCCGATCACCACGGTGCTGACCGCGAAGTTGACAGCGAGCCCGGCGGCCGGACCGACCGATGCGGCGACCCGTCCGTTGAGCGCGGACTGCCCGGCCACCGCCAGCCCGCCCAGCACGCAGAGCAGCACCAGCCCGACCGCCAGGTCGCCGACCGGGCGGCCGAGCTGCGCCAGAGCGACAGCGCCGACGCCGAGCAGCGCCCCGCCGACCCGGGGCAGGGTGAGCGGCATCCGGCCGGTCGCGGCCAGCCCGGCCCGGTCCACCGCGAGGCCGCCGAGGCTGCCGCCGGCCACCTGGGCGATCGTGAACACCGCCACCCCGAGCACGGGCACCACCACCGGCGCGACCAGCACGATCACCGCGCCGCCCACCCCGCCGAGGTACGTCCACCACGGCAGCCCGGAGCGGCGCAGCCCGGCCAGCCCGGCGCGCATCGACGGCAGCACCGCCAGGCCGGCCAGCACCAGCAGGCAGCCGCCGAGGTTGTTGACCACCGAGCCGAGGACCGGGTCACCGGTCCGCTCCCCCAGCTCTGCGTTGACCGCACCCTGGGCGGCCGAGGCCACGCCGCCCAGCACGACCACGGCCAACGCGGCCGGGAGCGGCAGCGGCCTCACAGCCGGCAGGCGTGGATGTTGGTGACCAGGATGGCGCGGGCGCCCAGCTCGTACAGCTCGTCCATGATCCGGTGCACGTCGTCGCGGAGCACCATCGCCTGCACGGCGACCCAGCCCTCCCGGTGCAGCGGCGAGACCGTCGGCGACTCGATGCCCGGGGTCAGCGAGCTGGCCCGGTCGAGCAGGCCGGCCGGCACGTCGTAGGCGAGCATCACGTACCTGCGGGCGACCAGGACGCCGTGCAGCCGCCGCTGCAACTGCTCCTGCTGCGCGCCGCCGGGCGCGCCCGCGCGGCGGACCAGCACCGCCGAGGAGCGCAGCAGCGGCTCGCCGAAGACCACCAGGCCGGCCTGGCGCAGCGTCGCGCCGGTCTCCACCACGTCGGCGACCACGTCGGCCACACCGAGGCGGATGGCGTTCTCCACCGCGCCGTCCAGGCGGATCACGTCGGCCTTGACGCCCAGCTCGGCCAGGTGCCGCTCGACCAGACCGGGGTACGCGGTGGCGATCCGGTGCCCGCCGAGCTGCTGGACCGAGCCGACGTCGTCGGGCCGGGCGGCGAACCGGAACGTGGCCCGACCGAAGTTGAGGTCGACCACCTCCTCGGCCGGCGCGCCCGAGTCGATCAGCAGGTCGCGGCCCGTGATGCCGACGTCCAGATCGCCGGATCCGACGTAGGTGGCGATGTCCTTGGGGCGCAGGTAGAAGAACTCGATGTCGTTCTGCTCGTCCCGGCAGACCAGGTCCTTCGGGTCGGTGCGCTGGCGGTAGCCCGCCTCGCGCAGCATCCCGGCGGCCGACTCGGCCAGGGCGCCCTTGTTGGGTACTGCGACACGCAGCATGAGAGTGCTCCTTCGTTCGATCGGATGATCAGCGGACGGGCACTCACAGATGTCGGTAGACGTCCTTCAGTTCCAGGCCGGTGGCGAGCATCAGCACCTGCGCCTGGTAGAGCAGCTGGGAGATCTCCTCGGCGGCCCGCTCCGGGCCCTCGTGCTCGGCGGCCATCCACGACTCGGCCGCCTCCTCGACGACCTTCTTGCCGATGAAGTGCACGCCCTTGGCGAGCGCCTCGACCGTGCCCGAGCCCGGGGTGCCGGCGGCGGCCTTGGCCTGCAGCTCGGCGAACAACTCCTCGAACGTCTTCACGGAAGGCGATTCTTCCAGCCGCTGCCGGTGACGGGCCGGGTGGGTCACGCGAAGCCGACCCGGTGGGCGGACTGGGCGTCCAGAGCGCGGACGGCCAGGGCGGCGTCCAGCGCCGCCACTGTCGCCGACCAGCCCTTGTCCTCGGCCGAGCCGGGCAGCCCGGCCCGGTCCCGGGCCTGCTCGATGGTGTCCACGGTGAGCACCCCGTGCGCCACCGGCTTGCCCTCGTCCAGCGCCACCCGGGTCAGTCCCTCGGTGACCGACTGGCAGACGTAGTCGAAGTGCGCCGTCGCGCCGCGTACCACCACGCCGAGCGCCACCACCACGTCGAAGCGGCGGGCCATCGCCTGGGCCACCACCGGCAGCTCCACCGAGCCGGCCACCCGGGCCACCACGGCCCGCGCCCCGCACGCCTGCGCGGCGGCCACCGCCCGCTCGGTCATGTGGTCGGTCAGGTCGCCGTGCCACCGGGCGGCCACCACGCCGACGGTCATCCCGGCGGCGTCCACCGCGGTCACGCCCGGCTCACCGAAACCCGCCATCGCCCTACGCTCCGATCTCGTCACCGGCGACCGGGCGGCCCATCGGCGCCTCGGTCACCTCGTCCAGTCCGTCCAGCAGGTGACCCATCCGGTCCCGCTTGGTGCGCAGGTAGCGCACGTTCTCCGGGTTGGACCGCACCGGCAGGCCCTCCCGGCCGGTCACGGTGAGGCCGTACCCCTCCAGACCGGCCCGCTTGGCCGGGTTGTTCGTCAGCAGCCGCATCGTCCGGACGCCGAGGTCGTAGAGGATCTGCGCGCCGGTGCCGTAGTCGCGGGCGTCGGCCGGCAGCCCGAGGTCGAGGTTCGCGTCCACGGTGTCGCGGCCCTGGTCCTGGAGCTGGTACGCCTGCAGCTTGTGCAGCAGGCCGATGCCCCGGCCCTCGTGCCCGCGCACGTAGAGGACCACGCCGCGCCCCTCCGCGGCGACCCGGGCCAGCGCGGCCTGCAACTGCGGCCCGCAGTCGCAGCGCAGCGAGCCGAACACGTCGCCGGTGAGGCACTCGGAGTGCACCCGCACCAGCACGTCCCGCCCGTCGCCGAGGTCGCCCATGACCAGCGCGACGTGCTCGGCCGGGTCGTGCTCGGCGCGGTAGCCGAGCGCCCGGAACACGCCGTACGGGGTGGGCATCCGGGCCTCGGCGGCCAGCTCGACCTGCTTCTCGGTACGCCGCCGGTAGGCGATCAGGTCCGCGATGGTGACCAGCGTCAGCCCGTGCTCGGCGCAGAACTTCTCCAGGTCCGGCAGGCGCATCATGGTGCCGTCGTCGTTCACCAGCTCGCAGAGCACCCCGGCCGGGCGCAGCCCGGCCAGCCGGGTCAGGTCCACCGCCGCCTCGGTGTGCCCGGGACGGCGCAGCACCCCGCCGGCGCGGGCGCGCAGCGGCACCACGTGACCGGGCCGGGCCAGGTCGGTCGGGTCGGTGCCGGCGTCGGCGAGCAGCCGGATGGTGTGCGACCGGTCGGCGGCCGAGATGCCGGTGCTGACGCCCTCCCGGGCGTCCACCGTCACCGTGTACGCGGTACCGCGCCGGTCCTGGTTCGTGTGGTGCATCGGCGGCAGGTCCAGCCGGTCGCACTCGTCCTCGGTCAGCGGCACGCAGATGTATCCGGAGGTGTAGCGGACCATGAACGCGACCAGCTCCGGCGTGGCCAGCTCGGCCGCGAAGATCAGGTCGCCCTCGTTCTCGCGGTCCTCGTCGTCGACGACGACCACCGGACGCCCGGCGGCGATGTCCGCCACCGCCTGCTCGATCGAACCGAACGTGCTCATGCCGCGGCCTCCGAGTACGTCGCCGGGATCGGGGCGGGCGCGGTCGCGACGGCCCGGGAGGTGCGCCACCAGCTGTACAGGCCGGCCGCGCAGAACGCGCCGTAGACCAGGTACATAGCGGCCGAGGGGTAGAAGCCGCCGCGCAGCAGCAGCGGTACGCCGACCGCGTCGACGGCGATCCAGATCAGCCAGAACTCCACCCAGCCGCGGGCCATGCCGTACGTGGCGAGCAGGCTGCCGACCAGGATCCAGGCGTCCGGCAGCGGCCCCCACGAACCGAGCGCGGCGAGCACCGGGTAAGCGGCGGCGGTGCCGACGGCGGCTGCCACGAGCAGGCCGAGCCGCTCCGGCCAGGTGGCCCAGCGCGGCACCACGGCCGGCTCGTCCCCACCGCCGGAGCGCCGGTTACGCGACCAGCGCCACCAGCCGTACACGCTGACGGCGAAGAAGAAGACCTGCCGGCCGGCCTGGCCGTAGAGGTCGTGCGCCTGCGGGGTGACGAAGACGCCGCCGAGGAACACGGTGAACAGCAGCGCGTTGCCGATCATGCCGACCGGCCAGGCCCAGACCACCCGGCGCAGCCCGAGCAGCGCCGAGGCGAGCCCGAAGCCGTTGCCGACGATCTCCCGGACCAGCACCGGCGAGCCGGCCACGTGCACCTGGGCGTCGAGCAGCCAGCCGAGCGGGCCCATCACCGCGCACCTCCCCCGGTGCGGTCGCCGAGCAGCCGCTCGACGTACTTGGCCAGCACGTCCACCTCCAGGTTGACCGGGTCGCCGACCCGCTTCGTGCCGAGCACGGTGAGCTTCAGCGTGGTCGGGATCAGGCCGACCGAGAACCAGTCGTCGCCCACCTCGGCGACGGTCAGGGACACGCCGTCGACGGTGATCGAGCCCTTCTCCACCACGTACCGGGCCAGCCCGGCGGGCAGCCGGAACCGGACCGTCTCCCACTGTGCGGCCGGCTCCCGGGCGGCGACCTCGCCGACGCCGTCGACGTGGCCCTGCACCAGGTGCCCGCCCAGGCGGCTGTTGAGCGCGGCGGCCCGTTCCAGGTTGACCGGGTCGCCGGGGCGCAGCGCACCGAGCGCGGTGCGGCGCAGCGTCTCGCCCATCACGTCGGCGGTGAAGACGCCGCCGTCGACGTCGACCACCGTCAGGCAGACGCCGTTGACCGCGATCGAGTCGCCGTGCCGGGCGTCCGAGGTGACGAGCGGGCCGCGGATGGCGACCAGCGCGGAGTCGTCGCCGGTCTCGGTGCTCCGGACGATCTCGCCCAGTTCCTCGACGATGCCGGTGAACATGTCAGGCCTCCCTCTTCCGGGGCAGCGCGGTGATCCGCAGGTCGGGACCGACCCGCGTAACGTCGGTGATCTCCAGATCGATGGCGTCGGCGATGGTGCTCACGCCGGCGTCGAGCAGCGCGGTCGGGCCGGCGCCGAGCAGCTTCGGCGCGACGTACCCGACGATCCGGTCGACCAGGCCGGCGGCGAGGAACGCGCCGGCCAGCGTCGGCCCGCCCTCCAGCAGCGCGGCCCGCACGCCCCGGTGGTGCAGCTCCGCGAGCAGCGCCGGCAGGTCGACCCGGCCGTCCGGCCCGGCGCCGACCTCCGCGGCGGTGGCCACCCAGGTGCGGGCGGCGCCGTCGCGGACCCGCGCGTCGGCCGGGGTGCGCCCCGAGCTGTCCACCACCACCCGCAGCGGCTGCCGGATGGCCATGGTGCCGTCGCGTAGATTGCGGGCGGTGAGACGGGGATCGTCGGCGAGCACGGTGCCCACCCCGGCGAGCACCGCGTCGACGGTGCCGCGCAGCGCGTGCACGTCCATCCGGGCCGCCTCGGAGGTGATCCACATGCTGGTGCCGTCGGCGGCGGCGGAGCGCCCGTCGAGCGTGGCCGCGTACTTCCAGATCACGTACGGCCAGCCGCGGCGCATCGAGGTCAGCCAGGCCACGTTGCCGGCCTCGGCCTCCTGCGTGCGTACCCCCAGGGCGACCTGGACCCCGGCGGCGCGCAGCGTGGCCGCGCCGCCGGAGGCGACCGGATTGGGGTCGGGCACGGCGATGACCACGCGGGACACCCCGGCGGCGATGAGCGCGTGGCTGCACGGGCCGGTGCGGCCGGTGTGGTCGCAGGGCTCCAGGGTGACCACGGCGGTGCCGCCGCGGGCGCGCGTGCCGGCCTGTGCCAGCGCGACGATCTCCGCGTGCGGGCCGCCGGCGTACGCGTGGAAGCCCTCGCCGACGACCTCGCCGTCGGCGTCGAACAGCACGCAGCCGACCACCGGGTTGGGGCTCGTGGCGCCGAGGCCGCGCGCGGCCAGTTCGATGGCACGACGCATCGCCTCGTCGACGGAGACGCTCGCCATGGCCGCCTGTCCTCCCGCTCGCCGGTCACGCGCGGGCGGGTTCGGGAGGAACGGCCACGAAAGCCGCGGACACGCGGCGGCGGAGAACCCGGGGACGGCGACGCCGACCCCGGGAAGCCCACGCGGCGGCTGAGGGTGCTCAGCGGCCGGCAGGGGCCTCCCCCGTTCCGCGCGCTGTCTCCCATCCGGACTTTCTGGGGACGGACGAGCCGCACCCCAACCGTCGGCCCCGGATTCTCACCAGGTCCACCGTCCGACCGAAGCCGTCCGGGTCGCGGGCTTACCACGGTCGGACCGTGGATCACCGCCGGTTCGGAATTTCACCGAGCCCCGCCAGCGCGTGGTGGGTATACGGGAAGTCTTACACGTTCCGCCCGGGCGCGCGCCACAGAGGCGAGCTACCTCACAGGACCGGTCAGGTGACACCGCGCCGGCGGTCCACCGCCACGTACGAGCCGGGCTGGCTCTTGGCCACCGTCTTCATCTCCGAGGCCACCGCGATCGCCTCCAGCGGATCGGTGAACCGCTTGCCGGAATCGGACAGCGACACGCCGATGGAGAGCGTGACGAGCGCGGCGCGGCGGATGTTGCCGCGCCGGTCCTTCAGCTCCACGAAACCGCGCTCCCGGTCGGTCGCGTCGTAGAGCGCGTCCGCGGCCTTCTCGAAGTCGACGACGGCCCGGCTGGTCAGCGGCCGGACCTGGCCGGGGGTGCAGACGATGACGAAGTCGTCACCGCCGACGTGGCCGAGGAACGCCGGCGGCAGCCCGATCGACACCACCGCCCGGTGCAGGCTGCGGGCCAGCGCCGAGATGAACTCGTCGCCGCGCACGAAGCCGTACCGGTCGTTGACGCTCTTGAACCGATCGATGTCGATGTAGCCGACGGCGTAGTCGACGCCGTTGCGTACCCGGTCGCTGATCTCCCGCCGGATCCGGCTGTTGCCGGGCAGCCCGGTCAGCGGCGAGACCTCCCGGAACTCCTTGTTGCGCCGCAGCGTGGAGTTGACCCGGGCCACCAGTTCCAGCGTGTCGAACGGCTTGACCAGGTAGTCGTCCGCGCCGACGCTGAGCCCGTTGACCTTGTCCTGGGTCATCCCCTTGGCGGTCAGCATGATCACCGGCAGGGCCGAGGTCATCGGATCGGCGCGCAGCCGCCGGGTCAGTTCCAGCCCGTCGATGCGGGGCATCATCAGGTCGACCACCGCGAGGTCGGGCCGCTGCCGCTCGATGATCTCCAGCGCCTCCTGGCCGTCGGCGGCGTGCAGCACCTCGAAGCCGTGCAGGCGCAGGTTGAACTCGACGAAGCGGGCGATGTCCTCGTCGTCGTCGACGACGAGGATCACGTCGGGTCGCTCGCCGGCCGGGTCCATCTCAGGCCCCGGTCATCGCGCGTTCCGCCAGGCCCCGCAGGCGGCGTACCGCCTCCGCGGGATCGTCGGCGCCGTAGACGGCGGTGCCCGCGACGAACGCGTCGGCGCCGGCCGCGGCGGCCTGCTCGATGGTGTCCGCGGCGATGCCGCCGTCGACCTCGATGCGCAGCTCCAGGTGCCCGCTGTCGACGTGCCGGCGGGCCGCGCGCACCTTGTCCAGCAGCTGCGGCAGGAAACGCTGGCCGCCGAAGCCGGCCTTGATCGTCATGATCAGCAACGTGTCGAAGCTCGGCAGCAGCTCCAGGTAAGGCTCGATCGGGGTGTCCCGGTCGATCGCCAACCCCGCCTTCGCGCCGGCCGAGCGCAGGTCCTTCGCCAGCGCCACCGGGTCGTCGCACGCCTCGGCGTGGAACGTGACGTTGTACGCCCCGGCGTCGGCGTACCCGGGCGCCCAGCGGCGCGGGTCGGTGATCATCAGGTGCACGTCGAACGGGATCCCGGTGACGGCACGCAGGCTCTGCACCACCGGCAGTCCGATGGTCAGGTTGGGCACGAAGTGGTTGTCCATGACGTCGACGTGCAGCCAGTCGGCGGCGGGCTCCACGGCACGGACCTCGTCGGCGAGGCGGGCGAAATCGGCGGCCAGGATGCTCGGCGCGACGATCGGCGGCGGTACGGTCACCGGGCCAGTGTACGAACGCGGTGATCCGGAGGTCGCGGCACGTCTCCCGGAGTGACAGGTGGTGATGTCCCATTCACCGGTGGTGCACCATCCGGCCGTCCAGAGAGAAAATCGGCACGAATAGTCGCCGGTGACTGGCCGATCGATTGAAAGATGACGAAACTCCTACAGGGACGGTCACGTATGCTGCACGCCCGGGCGCGGGGGACGCCGGTCGGGCTTGTGGCGACCGGCTGTCATCTCTCCCGGAAGGGGCGGACGATGCGACGGTGGCTCCACGTGCTCGCGCTGGCCGGCGCCGTGACTGCGGTGATCGCCGGATGCGCCCAGACACACCGGGCCGACGGCGACCTGATCGACGACTGGGCTGCGCTGCCGGTGCCGCAGCTGTTCGTCCCGGCGACCGAGGCGTGCCTGCCCCGGCTGAGCACTGTGGTGGCCGCCGCCACGTACGAGACGGTGAACTGCGCGGGCAGCCACCTGGCCGAGACCGTGCACGTCGGCCGGTTCAGCGGGCCGGCGGCGCAGGGCGTACGCCCGGAACCGGGCTCACCCGCGCTGCGGACCGCGCGCGCGGAGTGCGACCAGCGGGCCCGGGAGATGATCGGCGGGGACTGGCACGCCGCCCGGCTGACCCTGAACATCGCGCTGCCCACCGTCACCGCCTGGACGTCCGGCGCCCGCTGGTTCCGCTGCGACCTGGCCGAGACCGACAGCATCGACAACACCCGCCCGGTCAACCGGGTCGGCAGCCTGCGCGGCGCGCTCGTCGGCGACAACCCGCTGGTGCACAGGTGCTTCGACCCGAAGCTGATCGGCCAGAACCTCAACTACATGGCCCCGGTGCTGTGCACCGAACCGCACCGGGCCGAGTTCGTCGGGGTGTACGAGGAAGGCGACATGAGCTGGGCGGAGTTCACCCGGGGCGCGCCCGCCACGCACCGGCGCTGCATGACGCTCATCGCCGCGTTCGCCGAGGTGCCGGACAACGCCGAACTGCCGTACCGGGCCGGGTCCATCTTCTACCCGCCGTCGCAGCGGGAGTGGGAGGAGGGCGACCGGGGCGTGCGCTGTTTCCTGTGGAGTGACGACCGCAAGCTGAACCGCTCGGTGCGCGGCGCCGGACCCGAGGGACTCCCGGTCACCTGAGCGGCTGTCGTATGCTGCACCGCCGAGGCGTACCGGTCGACCGGGCGGCGCCGGATGCGCGGGGGAGGTCGGTCGGGATGCGGCGATGGCGGGTGGCGGTCACCGTGGGCGCGGCGCTGGCGCTGGCGCTCGGCGGCTGTGCCGCGCCGGCCGGAGTGGACCGCGACCTGATCGACGACTGGCCGGCGTTCGCCGCGCCGGTCGGTTTCGTGCCGAAGTCCGGGGCCTGTCACCCCACAGTCGCCGACGTCGGCTACCTCAGCGGCTACCAGCCGGTCGACTGCGCCACCCCGCACCGCACCGAGACGCTGCACGTGGGCACGATGACCGGCGCGGAGGCGGAGCGTTCCGCGCCGCCACGGACCGGCTCGGCCGGGATGCGCGCCGCGCACGCCGACTGCGCCCGGCAGGTCACCCGGGCCGTCGGCGCGGACTGGCGCGGCGGCCGGCTGCGCCTTGCCGTGGTGTTCCCCTCGGCGCTCGCGTGGTCCGGCGGGGCCCGCTGGTACCGCTGCGACGTCGCCGAGATCACCGATCTGGACGAGGGCGCCGTGGCCCAGCGCACCGGCAGCCTGCGGGGCGCGTTGAAGCCCGGCTCGAAGCTCGCGTTCGGCTGTTTCAACCCGAAGCTGAGCAAGGACGAGGTGCAGTCGATGCGGCCGGTGGCCTGCACCTCCCGGCACCACGCCGAGTTCGTCGGCGTCTACCAGGCACCGGACATCACCTACGCCGAGTTCGAGCGCACGCCGCTGCGCACGCACAAGGCGTGCCGCGGCCTGATCGCCAAGTACGCGAAGCTGCCGAACGACGGCAACATGCAGTACCGGGCCGGCACCATCATCTACCACCCGTTCGAGGAGCAGTGGCGCGACGGCGACCGGGGCGTGCAGTGCTTCCTGTGGGTCTCCGAACGCTCGCTGACCCGATCGGTCAGGGGCGCGGGCGCCAAGGCGCTGCCGATCACCTGAGACCCGGGCGGGGCGGGCCGGCGCCCACCCCGCCCGGGACCGCTCAGCCGACCTGCAGCGTCACGTCGTCCACGACGAAGCTGGTCTGGAGCGAGGAGTCCTCGACCCCGGTCCACTTCAGCGTGACCGTCTGACCGGCGTACGCGGCCAGGTTGAAGGTGCGCTGGGTGTAGCCGGTGGCCTTGTTCAGGTTCGAGTACGTGGCCAGCGTGGTCGAGCCGACCTGCACGGTCAGCTTGTCGTACGCGGTCGAGCTGGTCGTCTCGGCCGTGTCGATGTGCAGCCAGAACGAGAACGTGTAGCTGCTGCACCCGGCCGGCAGCGTGACCGACTGGGACAGCGTGTCGGTACGCGAGGAGCCGTACCCGTTCATCCACGCCTTGTACGACCCGGTGCGGGCCGCCTGGCTGGAGCTGTTGGTGATCACGCCGGAGCTGGCCGTCCACGGCGTGGTGCCGGACTCGAAGCTGCTGTTGCCGATGAGCTGGCCGCCGGTGCAGCCGCCGCTCCCACCGGTCACGGTGAGCGTGTAGCTGGCGGTGCGGGTGGCCGAGCCGGTGCCGGTCACGGTGAGCGTGAACGTGCCGGTGGTGGCCGTCGACGAGGCGGTGACGGTCATGGTGGCCGAGCCGCCCGAGGTGACCGACGACGGGCTGAAGCTCACCGAGACGCCGCTCGGGGCGCCGCTGGCGGACAGCGCCACGGTCTGCGCGCTGCCGGCGGTGGTGGCGGTGCTGACCGTGGCGGTGGTGGAGCCGCCCCGGGCGACGCTGCCGGAGGTGGGGCTCACCGAGACGGAGAAGTCGTTGGACGGCGTGCCGCCGCCGACCGCGAGCGCCCAGATCGCGTACGCGACGCCGTCCGCGGCCCGGTTGAGGATGGTCGTGTTGATGTTGCTGGTGTTGTCGCAGGAGCGGTGGTAACACCCGTCGTACGCCGCACCGGCGGTGCCGCCCCACTTGCTGGCCTGCGCCGAGCTCTTGGTGTAGCTGGCGCCCGCCGCGTAGCCGGAGGTCTGGATGCCGGCGTTGGCGAACGAGTAGTCGTCCGAGCGGCCCTGCCCCTCGGTGTTCTCCTCCGGCGAGATGCCGAACGAGTCCCAGTACGCCTTCAGCGGCGCGGCGGTGGCCGAGGTGATCCGGTTGATGAAGTAGCCGCCGTTGGGCGAGCCCACCATGTCGAAGTTGTAGTAGCCCTTGATGTAGCCCCGCTGGGTGGAGCTGAGCTGGTTGACGTAGTGCTTGGAGCCCTGGAGGCCCTGCTCCTCGCCGTTCCACCAGGCGAACCGGACCCGCTTGGTCATGGTCGGGTTCTGCGCGGCCAGCACCAGCGCGTTCTCCAGCAGCGCCGACGAGCCGGAGGCGTTGTCGTTGATGCCCGGGCCGGCGGCGACGCCGTCCAGGTGCGCGCCGAACATGACGACCTGGTCGGAGGGGCCCTGCGGCCACTCGGCGATCAGGTTGTTGCCCGGGTAGGTGCAGGTGGAGCAGTTCTGCTCGGTGACCGTGTAGCCGGCGGCCTGGAGCTTGCCCTTGACGTAGTTGACCGACGCCGTGTAGCCGGCCGAGCCGGAGCGCCGGTTGCCGCCGTTGCTGGTGGCGATGGAGTTGAACTGGGTGAGGTGGGCCTGGATGTTGCTCAGGGAGACGTCCGGCGCGGCGAGCGCGGCGACGGCCGGGGCGGGGGCGGCGGCCGTCGCGGGCGCGGCGGAGGCGGTGCCGGCCAGGCTCGCCGTCGTCAGGGTGGCGACGAGGGCGAGCGCGAGGCTCGTGGTCGGCGTTCTGCGTCTCATGGAGACTCCTCGTGGGGGTTCGGCGGGCGGGGGTGCCGGGACCGGTGGTCGAAACAGTTACATGCATCGATCAAACAGTCAACGGGCTGTCACATCCCACCGGCCCCCTCCCCCCACCGGGATGCCGCACACGTTCCATCCCTCCCCATTTCGCCGCACGACGATCAAGGAGTTCGTGTCCGGACACGGCGGCCCCGGGGACACGAACTCCTTGATCGACTACGAGGAGAGGTGGGTCAGACCCGGCGGAGGACCGCCAGGAACATGGCGTCGGTGCCGTGGCGGTGCGGCCAGAGCTGCACCGTGGGGCCGTCACCCAGGCCCGGCATGCCGGCCGGCAGCAACGGCCGCGCGTCGACGAAGTCGACCCCGAAGCCGCACCGCCGGGCCGCCTCGGTCACCGTCACGTGCGTCTCCACCACGTGCGGCGAGCAGGTCACGTACGCGACCAGGCCACCCGGCCGGGCCGCCCGCAACGCGGCGGTGAGCAGTTCCCGCTGCAGCCGGGTCAGTGCCGGCAGGTCCGACGGCTGGCGGCGCCACCGCGCCTCCGGGCGGCGGCGCAGCGCACCCAGCCCGGTGCACGGCGCGTCCACGAGCACCCGGTCGAAGTGCCCCTCGGGCAGCTTCGGGTCGCCGCCCACGTCACGCCCGTCGGCGTGCAGCACCGTCACCGGCAGCCCACGGGTGGCCTGTTCGACCAGCCGCGCCCGGTGCTCGGCCACCTCGACCGCTGTAAGCCGCGCGCCCCGGACCGCCGCCAGTGCGCCGAGCAGGCCGGACTTGCCGCCCGGGCCGGCGCACAGGTCCAGCCACCGGCCGTCGGGGCCGTCCAGCGGCGCCGCCGCCAGCGCGTCCGCCACCAGCTGGGAACCCTCGTCCTGCACGTGCGCGCGGCCGTCGGCCACCGCCGGCAGGTCACCCGGCGCGCCGCCGGGCAGGTAGACCGCGTACGGCGAGAACGCGCCGGGCGCGCCCCCCACCTCGTCCGCGAGCACCACCGGATCGGCAAGGCCGGGCCGGGCACACAGGTGCACCGGCGGGCGCTCGTTGTCCTCGATGAGCAGCCGGGCCGTCTCACCCATGTCGCCGCCGAGCGCCTCGGCGAACGACCGCACGATCCACTGCGGATGGCTGTACGCCAGCGCGAGGTGCCCGATCGGGTCGGTCTCCTCGGCCGGGGCGATCTTCGCCACCCAGGCGTCGGCGTCCCGGCTGGTGATCTCCCGCAGCACCGCGTTGGCGAACCCGGTGGCGCCCGGTCCCACCGACCGGACCAGGTCCACGGTGGACGACACCGCGGCGTGCGCGGGCACCCGGGTGTGCAGGATCTGGTACGCCCCGAGCCGCAGCGCGTCGCGCACCGGCGGGTCGATGCGCTGCACGTCCCGCCCGGCCGCGTCGGTGACGATCGCATCGAGCGTGCCGGTGTGCCGCAGCGTGCCGTAGGTCAGCTCGGTGGCGAACGCGGCGTCCCGGCCGGTCAGCCCGGCCTCGCGCAGCATCGCCGGGAGCACCAGGTTGGCGTACGCGTCGTCGCGGTGCACCGCCGCGATCGCCTCGTACGCGATCTGCCGGGGCAGGTCCACGGCCGGACGGGCCGGACGGCGCCCGCCACGCCGGTCCGCGCCGGACCGGTCACCGCCGAAGCGGTCCCCGCCACGCCGGTCCGCGCCGGGCCGGTCTCCGCCACGCCGGTCGGCGCGCTCACGGTCCCCGCCGAACCGGTCGCCGCCGCGACGGTCCGCGGCGGGCCGGTCGGCACGCTGCCGGTCGCCGCGCTCACGGTCGCCGAACCGGTCGTCGCCCCGCCGCTCGGCGCCGGGCCGGTCGGCGTGCTCACGCGCGTGCCCCCGGGGACGCTCGCCCTCGACGGGCCGGTCCGGGCGCGACGGCCCCGTCACGCGAACACCTCACCGGCGGTGACCCGGGCGCCGCGCGCCCAGTCGCCGGCGGGCATGGCCTTCTTGCCGGCGGCGCGCACCTCGCCGAGACGCACCGGCGTGGTGGCGGTGCCGACGAGCACGCCGGACTTCTCCACGTGCAGCTCCCCCGGCTTCAGCTCCGGGCCGTCGTGAAGCGGCGTGACCGGGCCGAGCTTGACCCGGTCGTCGCGGAACGTGGTCCACGGGCCGGGCGCGGGCGTGCAGGCGCGGATGCGCCGGTCCACCGCGAAGGCGGGGTCGCCCCAGCGGACCCGGGCGTCCTCGACGGTGAGCTTCGGGGCGAGCGAGACCCCGTCGGCGGGCTGCGGCACGGCCCGGGCGGTGCCGGCGCCGATCGCGTCGAGGACCGCGACCAGCAGCCCGGCGCCGGAGTGCGCGAGCCGCTCCAGCAGGTCGCCGGAGGTGTCGGCGGGACGGATCTCGTCGGTGACGGTGCCGTAGACCGGGCCGGTGTCCAGCCCTTCCTCCAGCTCGAAGACGCTGGCCCCGGTCAGCTCGTCGCCGTGCAGCACGGCGTGCTGCACGGGCGCGGCGCCGCGCCAGGCGGGCAGCAGCGAGAAGTGCAGGTTGATCCAGCCGTGCCGGGGGATCTCCAGCGCCACCGGCGGCACCAGGGCGCCGTAGGCGACCACCGGTACGCAGTCCGGCGCCAGCTCGCGCAGCCGGTCCAGGAACTCCGGCTCACGCGGGCGGGCGGGGGTGAGCACCTCGACGCCGTGCGCGTCGGCCCACGCGCCGACCGGCGAGCGGACCAGCCCGCGGCCACGGCCGGCCGGGGCGTCGGGGCGGGTGACCACGGCGAGCAGCTCGTGCCCGGAGGCGGCGATCGCGTCCAGGGCCGGTACGGCGACAGCCGGCGTGCCGGCGAAGACCAGGCGCATCCGGGTCACCGCCCCAGGCCGAACGGGTTGCCGGCGGCGTGCGGGCTGAGCTTCACGGTGGGCGGCGCGGCCTGGTCGTACCACTCGGCCTGGCGGATCGCCTTCATGGCCTCCTTGCGGCCGGCCGGGTCGAGCCGATCGACGAAGAGCACGCCGTCGAGGTGGTCGGTCTCGTGCTGCACGCAGCGGGCCATCAGGCCGGTGCCGACGATCTGCACCGGGTCGCCGTAGCCGTTGAAGCCCTTGGCGATCACGTTCTGCCGGCGCTTGGTGTCGAAGTAGAGCCCGGGGATGGACAGGCAGCCCTCCGGGCCGTCCTGTTCCTCGGAGTCGGGGAACTCCAGCACCGGGTTGACCAGGTGACCGAGGACGTCGTCGACGTCGAAGGTGAACACCCGCAGGCCCACCCCGAGCTGCGGCGCGGCCAGGCCGGCGCCGCTCTGCTCGCGCATCGTGTCGGTCAGGTCGGCGATCAACTTGCGCAGCTCGGCGTCGAAGTCGACGACCGGGTCGGCCGGCGTGCGCAGCACCGGATCGCCGAACAGACGGATGGGCTGGACGGTCACTCGGCGTGGCTCCTTGTGTGGGTCGAACGATGCGCGTCCAGTCTACGGAGTCGGCCCGGCCGCCCCGGGTCGCGTACCGGGAACGGTGACCGGGGCCGCCTCCCGCCCCACGCTCACCGGCAGCGTGGCGTGACCACGCAGGGTGAGCCGGACCCGCCGCTCGGGCCGGCCCGCCACTGCCAGCCCTGGCAGCCGGCGCAGCAGCAGCGGGAACGCCACCTGCGCCTCCAGCCGGGCCAGCGCCGCGCCGAGGCAGTAGTGCGGCCCGGCGCCGAAGGACAGCGGCGCGATCTGCGCCCGCCACGGGTCGAAGCGGGCCGGATCCGGATAGCGGCGGGGATCGCGGTTGGCGGCGCCGAGCAGCACGATGACCCAGCTCTCCGGCGGCAGGTCGACGTCGCCGTACCGGGACGGCGCGGTGCTCATCCGCGAGGTGAGCTGCACGGGCGAGTCGTAGCGCAGCAGCTCGTCGACGTAGGCGGGCGCGAGGTCGGGCCGCTCGCGCAGCGCCGCCGCGGCGCGCGGATGGTCCAGCAGCGCCACCAGGCCGTTGCCGAGCAGGTTGGTGGTGGTCTCGAAACCTGCCACCAGCAGCACGATCAGGTTGGCCAGCAGCTCGTCGCCGGAGAGCCGGTCACCGCCGTCGTGGGCCTGCACCAGCGCGGTGGTGAGGTCGTCGGCCGGAGCGCGGCGGCGGGCCGCCACCAGCTCGGTGAAGTAGCCCCGCAGCTCGGTCGCGCCCCGGTCGGCCACTGCCAGCTCGTCGGCGGTGATCTCCGGTTCGAGCACGCCGGTCAGGTCGGTGGCCCAGCGCCGGAACAGCGGCCGGTCCGCCGCCGGCACACCGAGCAGCGCGCAGATCACGCCGACCGGCAGGGGGTACGCGAACGCGGTCATGAAGTCGACCGGCCCGTCGGCGGCGAGCATCGCGTCGACCAGCTCGTCGGCCTGTGCCCGCACGACGTCGCGCATGGCGGCGATCCGGCGCGGGGTGAACGCGCCCGCGGCCAGCCGCCGCATCCGGCTGTGGTCGGGCGGGTTGGTGCGCAGCATCGACCGGGAGATCGACAGCACCGCCGGGCTCTCCCGCCAGCCGGGCATGAACTGGTCGCGCAGCGCGTCGTCCATCACACCGAACCGGGCGTCGCGCAGGATCGCGTCGGCCTCCGCGTAGCCGGTGACCACGTAGAAGACCGGCCCGGCCTGGACCACCGGGCCGTGCGCGCGCAGCCGCTCGTACGTCGGATAGGGGTCGAGCCGACCCTCGGGGGACATCAGCAGCGCGAGCGCGTCGGTCGGATCCACGATTCCGCCTCCCCAGGCATCGGAGGCCTTCATCATGCTCCGGCGCGCCGGGCCGGGTGAACCCGTGACGGCGAGGTGGCGGTGTCCCGCGCGGTCAGGCGCCGGCGCCCGGCTCCCCGGCGAGCACCGGGCCGCCGCCGAGCAGCGCGTGCTCCGGCAGCGGCAGCGTGATGCCGTGCGCGTCCTCCCAGTCGTGGATCAGCCCCGGGCGGGCCTGCGCGGTGAAGAAGTCGATCGCGCTCATCCCGCCGACCACCGGCTCGTCCACCTCGGCGACCAGCCGGGCGGGAACCATCGGCAGGCCGGCGCGCACCGCCGCGCTGAGCCGCCGGTGCCCGTCCACGACGAAGAAGTACTCCCCGGTGTAGCCGATGCTCAGCGGCTCCGGCTCCTCGCCGCTGCCGGCCGCCTCGGCGGCGTCGGAGTCCCAGAGGCCGCGCAGCGTCGACACGTCCTCGGTCGGGTACACCCGGGTCGGGTCGAGCAGCAGCAACGGCTGGCCGGCGCGCAGCACGTCGGCGCCGAGGCGGCCCTCGTAGACGTCGATGACGTGCTGGATGACCTGCTCCGGGTCGGCCCGGGTGGTGTCACAGACCAGGTCGTAGTTGCGCAGGCGGGCCTTGTCGACGCCGTACCGGACGATGAACCGGCTCCGCTCGCTCTCGCTGCGCTCGCGCAGCTTGGCGCGCGCCTCCTCCAGCGAGGTGTAGCTCTCGGCCGGGCCGGACGGGCGGGCCAGCACCCGCCGGGCCGCCTCGGTCGGCTCGGTGATCATGTGCACCTTGAGCGCGTCGGTGAAGAAGTGCCAGGCCAGGCGGGAGTCCATGACCAGGGACTCGCCGGAGGCGGCGATGTCGCGCTGGAGCTGGTCGACGTAGCCGTCGACGGCCTGGTCCAGCTCGGCGTGCAGGTTGAGCTGGAGAGCGGTCATCTGCCGCTCCTGGGCCATCTGGCGGTAGAGGTCGCCGACGCTGACCCGGCGCAGCCCGAGCCGCTTGGCGATCTCGACCGAGACGGTGCTCTTGCCACTGCCGAGGTCACCGTTGAAGACGATCGACTGACGAACGGTCACGACTGGTCCACCCCTGCTCACCGGCTGACTGACGACATCGAGTGTCGGCCCGACGTGCTCTGGCACCCGCCGCGCCGCGTCCCGCGCGGCGAAACCGCGCGGCTGGGCATGACGGGCGATGCTATCACCGCCCGCTACTCGATTGCCGGACCAGGTGTGCGGCAAACCCCAGCTCACGACCGTGCGCGAGGGTCCGCGTGCGCACCGTCACGCGGATCGCGTGCGATCAGAACAGGGTGAGCGGATCGACCTGGAGGCGTACCGGGTCGGCCGCCTTGCGGGCGCTGCGCTGCCCGGCGGCGGCGTGCAGCGCCTCGGCCATCGCGGCGGCCCGGGACCGGGGCACGCGTACCAGCATCCGCTCCCGGCCCTCGTCGGCCGGCACCGGGCCGAGCACCTCGGCGTCGCCCGGCAGCCGGGCACCGGCGAGCAGGTCTGCCACCGCCTCGGCCACGCCGGTGACGCTCGCCATCCGTACCGCCGGAGGGAAGCCCAGCTCCCGCCGCTCGGCCAGTTCCCGGGCGGCGAACCAGGCGGAGTCCCAGCGCAGCAAAGCCTGCACCGGGGACAGCGCCCCGTCGGCGACCACCACCACCCGGCCGCCGGCCGTACCTGGCCGGGCCAGGGCGGCGGCGGCCATCCACCGCCGCAGCGCCTCCTCGCCGGCCCGCAGGTCGGCCCGGGTCAGCAGGGCCCACGAGTCGAGCAGCAGCACCGCGCCGTAGCCGCCCTCGGCGACCGGCTCGGCGCCCGGGGTGGCGACCACCAGCCCGGCCCCGCCCGGTACGCCCGCCAGCACCTCCTCCCGCCCCGACGTCCGCACCGGCACGCCCGGGAACGCCCGGCCCAGCTCCTCGGCGGTCCGCCGGGCACCGGTCACCGAGGCGCGCAGCCGCCGCCCGCCGCACTCCGGGCAGGCGTACGCGGCGGCCACCCGGCCGCACCAGCGGCAGGCGGGCGTGCCCTGCGCCGAGGGCAGCGCGAGCGGCCCGGCGCAGTGCGGGCAGCGGGCCGGGGCGCGGCAGTCGGCGCAGGCCACCGACGGCACGTATCCCCGACGCGGCACCTGCACCAGCACCGGCAGGTCGGCGCGTAACGCGTCCCGCGCGGTGGTCCAGGCCAGGCTCGGCAGCCGCGCCGAGGCCGCGCCCGGATCGCGGGCCAGTTGCGGGTCGTCGCCGGTGGGGGCCATGGCCGGGGTACGCGAACGCACCACCGCCCGGTCGGCCACCACCTCGCGCGCCCAGCCGGTCTCCACCAGCAGCTGCGCCTCGGCGGTACGCGCGTACCCGCCGACCAGGGCGGCGACGTCGCCGAGCTGCGCCCGGGTGAGCAGCACGTCCCGGGCGTGCGGGTAGGGCGCGCGGGGTTCGGCGTGCAGGTCGTCGCCGTCGTCCCAGATGGCCACCAGGCCGAGCCGCCGCACCGGGGCGAACATCGCGGCCCGGGTGCCGATGACCACGTCCACCTCGCCCGTCCGGGCGGTGAGGAAGGCCCGGTAGCGGCGGGCCGGGCCGTCGGCGGCGGTGAGCCGGACGTGCCGTCCCGCGCCGAGCACGGCGGTCAGGGCTGCGTCGAGGCGGTCCAGGTCACGGGCGTCGGCCACCACGACCACGGCGCCCCGGCCGCCGGCCACTGTCGCGGCGACCGCGTCGGCGTACCGGTCGGCCCAGTCCTCCCCCGGCAGCGCCGACCAGACCGCGCGGGCGGGCTTGCCGTCGGTGAGCGCGCGCAGCAGCGCCGGCCCGGCCGGGTAGTCCCGCCAGCCCCGCGGATCCACCTCCGCCCGGCCGCCCGGCCGGGTGTCGGTGTCGGTGTCCTCGGACGGTGGCGCGTCCGCGGCCGTGACGGCCTTCTCGGCGCGGGCGTGCCGGGGCGGCACCGCCAGCCGGAGCACGTCGGCGAGGCTGCCGGCGTACCTGTCGGCGACCGCGCGGGCCAGGCGGGCCACCTCCGGGGACAGCACCGGCACCGGGGACACGACCTTCTCCAGGTACGCCAGCTTCGGGTGCTCGGACGACTCGGTGCGCTCCAGCAGCCAGCCGTCGACGAGCTGCCCGGCGAACCGCACCTTCACGCGTACCCCCGGCCGGGCGTCGGCGTCGAGCGCCTCGGGCACCAGGTAGTCGAAGGGGCGGTCGAGGTGGGGCAGCGGCACGTCCACGCAGACGCGCGCGACCGGCGACCCCTGTGCGGGTCGCCGGTCGCGGCGCGTGGTGGCGGTCAGGCTCCCGCGGCCGACTTGAGGTCGGCGGCCCGGTCGGTGCCCTCCCAGGTCAGCTCCGGCAGTTCCCGGCCGAAGTGACCGTACGCGGCGGTCTGCTGGTAGATCGGGCGCAGCAGGTGCAGGTCCCGGATGATGGCGGCCGGACGCAGGTCGAACACCTCGGCCACGGCCTTCTCGATCGAGGCGACCGGCACGGTCTCGGTGCCGAACGTCTCGATGAACAGGCTCACCGGGTGCGCCTTGCCGATCGCGTACGCGACCTGCGCCTCGCACCGCTCGGCCAGCCCGGCGGCGACCACGTTCTTTGCCACCCAGCGCATCGCGTACGCGGCCGACCGGTCGACCTTCGACGGGTCCTTGCCGGAGAACGCGCCGCCGCCGTGCCGGGCGTACCCGCCGTACGTGTCCACGATGATCTTCCGGCCGGTCAGGCCGGCGTCACCCATCGGGCCGCCGATCTCGAACCGCCCGGTCGGGTTGACCAGCAGCCGGTAGCCCTCGGTCTCCAGGCCGAGGCCCTCCAGCTCCGGGGCGATGACGTGGTCCCGGATGTCCGGGGTGAGCAGCGACTCCAGCGAGATGTCCGCCGCGTGCTGGCTGGACACGACGACGGTGTCGAGCCGGACCGGGCGCAGCCCGTCGTACTCGATGGTGACCTGGGTCTTGCCGTCCGGCCGCAGGTACGGGATCGTGCCGTCCTTGCGGACCGCGGCGAGCCGGCGGGCCAGCCGGTGCGCCAGCGCGATCGGCAGCGGCATCAGCTCGGGCGTCTCGGAGCAGGCGAAGCCGAACATCATGCCCTGGTCACCGGCGCCCTGCGCGTCCAGCGCGCTCTCCGACCCACCGGTACGCAGCTCGAAGGCGTTGTCGACACCCTGGGCGATGTCCGGCGACTGGGCGCCGATGGACACGCTGACGCCGCAGGACGCGCCGTCGAAGCCCTTCTTCGACGAGTCGTAGCCGATGCCGAGGATGGTCTCGCGGACGATGGTCGGGATGTCGGCGTACGCCTTGGTGGTCACCTCGCCGGCCACGTGCACCTGACCGGTGGTGATCAACGTCTCCACCGCGACCCGGCTGTGCGGGTCCTGGGCGAGCAGCGCGTCGAGAATGCCGTCACTGATCTGGTCGGCGATCTTGTCCGGGTGGCCCTCCGTGACCGATTCGGACGTGAAGAGACGTGTCACGGCACTCCTAAGCATGTGAAGACTTTTAAAGGTCGCTCGGCGGCAGTTTAGTCATCATCGTTCCGCCGCGACCCGACGAACGCGGGTCGACCAACCGTCAGGAACGCGACGGCAACCGCTGACGGACGAGGTCCCAGACGGCGTCGGCCAGGGCCTCCTTGGGCTGCTCGGGTAACCGGTGCACGGCGCCGTCGGCGCTGATCACGGTGGCCGCGTTCGTGTCGGCGCCGAAGACCTTGTCCACGCCGACCTCGTTGACCACGATCATGTCGGCTCCCTTGCGGGCCAGCTTGGCCCGGCCGTTGGCCTCCGCGTCGTCGGTCTCCGCGGCGAAGATCACCAGCACCTGTCCGGGCCGGCGACGCCGCCCCAGCTCGACGGCGATGTCCGGGTTGGTGACCAGCTCGATGGCCGGCGCGACACCGTCGTCGGACTTCTTGATCTTCCCGCTGGCGTAGCTGGCCGGCCGGAAGTCGGCGGGCGCGGCGGCCATCACCACGGCGTCCGCGCCGGCGGCCGCCGCGAGCGTGGCGTCGCGCAGCTCCTCGGTGGTGCCCACCCGGACCAGGTCCACCCCGGCCGGGTCGGGCAGCGCCACGTTGGCCGCGACGAGCGTGACCCGGGCGCCCCGGGCCACGGCGGCGCGGGCGAACGCGTACCCCTGCTTGCCGGACGACCGGTTGCCCAGGAACCGGACCGGGTCAAGCGGCTCGCGGGTGCCCCCGGCGGTGACCACCACGTGCCGGCCGGCCAGGTCGGCCTCGGCCTCGACGCCGCGGGCCAGCGCCCGGCGGGCCACCGCGAAGATCTCCGCCGGGTCGGGCAGCCGGCCCTTGCCGGTGTCCCGCCCGGTGAGCCGGCCCACGGCCGGCTCGATCACGCGGACGCCCCGCGAGCGCAGCGTCGCCACGTTCGCGACCGTGGCCGGGTGCTCCCACATCTCGGTGTGCATGGCCGGGGCCAGCAGCACCGGGCAGCGCGCGGTCAGCAGCGTGTTGGTGAGCAGGTCGTCGGCGAGGCCGTGGGCGGCCTTGGCGAGCAGGTCGGCGGTGGCCGGGGCGACCACGACCAGGTCGGCGTGCTGCCCGAGCCGCACGTGCGGCACCTCGTGCACGTCGGACCAGACGTCGTCGGCGACCGGCCGGCCGGACAGGGCCGCCCAGGTCGGAGCACCGACGAAACGGAGCGCCGAGGCGGTCGGCACCACCCGGACCCGGTGACCCGACTCGGTGAAGAGCCGGAGCAGCTCACACGCCTTGTAGGCGGCGATGCCGCCGCCGACCCCGAGGACGATCTCGGCGGGCATCGGCGC
This sequence comes from Micromonospora tulbaghiae, assembly GCF_900091605.1. Taxonomy (GTDB): domain Bacteria; phylum Actinomycetota; class Actinomycetes; order Mycobacteriales; family Micromonosporaceae; genus Micromonospora; species Micromonospora tulbaghiae. The sequence goes on along the minus strand of NZ_FMCQ01000006.1, from coordinate 381,925 downwards.
GGGCGCGGTTACGGCTGGTCGGTCGGCTCGGCGGTGAGCAGGCCCGCGTTGATCTCGCGCATGGCGATGGAGAGCGGCTTCTCCTGCGGGGTGGTCTCCACGAGCGGGCCGACGTACTCCAGGAGGCCCTCACCGAGCTGGCTGTAGTAGGCGTTGACCTGACGGGCGCGCTTGGCGGCGAAGATGACCAGCGCGTACTTCGAGGTGGTCTTCTCGAGCAGCTCGTCGATCGGCGGGTTGGTGATGCCCTCGGGGTTGGTGGCGATGGATCCCACGAATTAAACCTCTGCGTCTCGTGCGCCGCCCGCGGGCGGTCGGGCCGGAGCCAGGAAGGACGAACCGAGCAATCCTACCAGCTCCGCCGCGGCGCGCTCGGTGTGGTCGTGTGCCACGGTGTGGGCGAAGACGGCCGCGACGTCCGGGTCGGCCCGGTACGCCGGCGGCGTGAGCAGCACCAGCCGGGCGCCGGGCGCCGCCGCCCGTACCGCCAGCGCGCCGGCCAGGTCCAGCGGCAGCAGCACCGGCCGCCCCTCGGCGAGCCGCGCCCGCACCTCGGCCCGGGGCACCCCCCGGCGGTACGGCCCGATCCGGCACCACTCCAGCAGCTCCCCGGCGGCGATCAGCCGGTCGAAGCCCGGCGCGTCGAGGAAGACGCGGCCGGCGCCGTCGCGTTCGTCCGGACGGGGTGGGCGGGTGGTGGCGACCACCGGCACCCAGACAGACGCAAGGCGCGCCCGGACCGCCTCGACGACACTGCTCCGGCCGGCCCCGGAGGGACCGGACAGGACAGTGAGCCGAGCCGCCGAGCGCGCCTCGTCATCCGTGCTCACCGCTTGTTTCTACACGGCGGGCCGTTCAGTTGGCGGCGAACTCTCCGAGCAGAGCCTTGCGCTGCTGCTCGCCGAGGCCGCGCAGGCGACGGCTGTCCGCGATCTTGAGCTTCTCCATGATCTGGGTGGCCCGGATCTTGCCGATGCCCGGCATCGCCTGGAGCACGGCCGAAACCTTCAGCTTGCCCACGACGTCGTCGGACTCGGCCCGCTCGAGGACGGTGGCGAGGGTGGTCTTGCCCTGCTTGAGCTGCTCCTTCAGCTCAGCGCGGGCCTTGCGGATCTCCGCGGCCTTCTCCAGCGCGGCAGCGCGCTGCTCGGGGGTCAGTGACGGGAGCGGCACCAGTTCTCCTCAGGTCCCTAGTACGGCGGGCTGAGCGCCCCACCGCATCTGTGAAACGTGGTGTCGCTGGAAACCAAAGGGGTCCGTGGTTCCCAGCGCGGGGAAAACTAGCGGTCAACGGAGATTTCGGCAACGTGGACGCGCGATGATCAACCCAAAGTGACCGAGCCGTCAGTCAGTCCGCCGTGCCCAGGGCGGCCCGGCAGTCGGCCAGCACCCGCTCGGTGGCGGCCCGCAGGTCGGCCGGGTCGGGGCCCGCGCCGAGCACCTCCCGGGAGTACGACGGAAGCACCGACGGCAGCGCGGCACCGAACACGGTACGCAACCCGGCGGGCGTTCCGCCCTGCGCGCCCAGCCCCGGCGCGAGCAGCGGACCGTTGACCGAGTCCAGATCGTGACCCGTCTCACCAACTGTCGCGCCGACCACCAGACCGAAGCTGCCGAGCGGCTCCGCACCCCGGTTGAGCTGGGAAATCTCGTCGATCACGGTCTGCGCGACGGTGCGCCCGTCGGCACCCACGGCGCGCTGCACGGAGGCGCCCTCCGGGTTGGAGGTGAGCGCCAGGACGAAGACCCCGCCACCGTGCTCGGCGGCGGTGGAGAACATCGGGGCGAGCGAACCTACTCCCAGGTAGGGGCTCGCGGTGACCGCGTCGACATACAAAGGGCTGGATGGATCGAGGTACGCCGACGCGTACGCGGCGACTGTCGAGCCGATGTCACCACGCTTGACGTCAAGCAGAGTGAGCGCTCCCAAATCTCGCAACTGTCGGATAGTTGACTCAAGCACACCCACGCCCCGGGCGCCGAAGCGCTCGAAGAACGCCGACTGCGGCTTGACCACGGCGACCCGGTCACCGATCGCCTCCACCACGGTGGCGCAGAACCGCTCCAGGCCCGCCACGTCGTCGGACAGGCCCCAGGCGGTCAGCAACCCGGGGTGCGGGTCGATCCCCACACAGAGCGGCCCTCGTTCCGCCACGGCCCGGTGCAGACGGGTGCCAAAAGTCTCCATCGCGTCTCTCCCTCTCCCGGCGGCTCCGGGCCGCCTGGCGTGTCCGGCGACGGCCTCCCGTCGCGCCCTGTCGAACCCGGCCGGGCTCAGCCGGCCTTGACCGCCGCGGCCACTCCGGCCGCGATCCGCGCCACGTCCGCGGCATCGCAGACGTACGGCGGCATCGTGTAGACGAGATCCCGGAACGGGCGCAGCCACACCCCCTCGGCGACCGCCGCGGCGGTCGCCCGGGGCAGGTCCACCTCGTGGTCGAGCTGCACCACCCCGATCGCGCCGAGCACGCGTACGTCGGCGACGCCGGGCGCGCCCCGCAACGGCTCCAGGCCGCCCTGCAGGCCCTCGGAGATGCCCGCCACCCGCCCCGCCCAGTCCCCGGCCCGCAGCAGGTCCAGGGAGGCGTTGGCGACGGCGCAGGCGAGGGGGTTGCCCATGAACGTCGGCCCGTGCGCCAGCACCCCGTCGGCGGAGATGGCCCACGCCACCTCGGGCGTGCACAGCGCCGCGGCGAGCGTCAGGTACCCGCCGGTGAGCGCCTTGCCGACGCAGAGCACGTCCGGGGTGACAGCGGCGTGCTCGGCGGCGAACATCCGGCCGGTCCGGCCGAAGCCGGTGGCGATCTCGTCGAACACCAGCAGGATGCCGTGCCTGCGGGTCACCTCGCGCAGCACGCGCAGGTAGTGCGGGTGGTGGAACCGCATCCCGCCGGCGCCCTGGACCACCGGCTCCACGATCACCGCGGCCAGCTCGTCGGCGTGCCGCTCCACCGCCTCCACCAGCGCCGCCTCGTACGCCGGGTCCGGCGCCGCGTCGAAGCCGGGCGGCGGCACCGGCGCGAACACCTGCCGGGGCAGCACGTCGCCCCAGAGGTGGTGCATGCCGCCCTCCGGGTCGCAGACGCTCATCGGGTGGAACGTGTCGCCGTGGTAGCCACCCCGCCAGGTGCCCAGCCGGCGGCGCTGCGGGCGTCCCAGCGCCCGCTGGTACTGCAGGCACATCTTCACCGCGACCTCGACGCTCACCGAGCCGGAGTCGGCCAGGAAGACGTGTTCCAGGCCGTCCGGGGTCAGCTCGACGAGCGTGCGCGCCAGGCGTACGGCGGGCTCGTGGGTGAGCCCGCCGAACATCACATGGCTCATCCGCCCGAGCTGGTCGGTCACCGCGGCGTCGAGCACCGGGTGCCGGTAGCCGTGGATCGCCGCCCACCACGACGACATGCCGTCGACCAGCTCCCGCCCGTCCGCCAGCCGCAGCCGCACCCCTTCGGCGCTGTCGACGACGTACGGCGCGCCGGCGGAAGGCATGGCCGCGTACGGATGCCACACGTGCCGCCGGTCGGCCTCCAGAATCTCCTCAGGCGTCACGTCTCCTCCTCCGTCACCCCTCCCCCTCTCACCCCCGCGATCTTGCAGTTGCCGCCCCGGCCGCGCCCGGAATGAGGCGGTGTGCCGGGGCCGGACGTGCAAGATCGCGCGGGTGCGAGAGGGGGTGGGTGGGTCAGGGTCGGGTGGTCCGGGTTATGGCTCGGGTCAGGGCGGGGCCCCGGTAGATGAAGCCGGTGTAGAGCTGGAGCAGGGCGGCGCCGGCGTCGAACATGCGGCTGGCGTCGTCGGGGTGGAGGATGCCGCCCACCCCGATCACGGGCAGCCGTCCCCCGGTCTCCCGGTGCACGAAGGCGACCATCTCCCGGGCCCGGGCGGTCAGCGGCCGGCCGGACAGCCCGCCGGCCTCGGCGGCGCGCTCCCGGTCGGCCGGGGCGAGCCCGTCACGGGCGAGCGTGGTGTTGGTGGCGATGACCCCGGCCGCGCCCCGGTCGAGGCACACCTCCAGCAGCTCGGCCACGGCCGGCTCGGTCAGGTCCGGGGCGATCTTCACCAGCACCGGCTTCTCCCCCACCAGCGCGGCGAGCAGCGCGTCCAGATGGGACCGGTCCTGAAGCGACCGCAGACCCGGGGTGTTCGGTGAGGACACGTTCACCGCGAAGTAGTCGCCGTGCTCCTTGAGCGCCCGGTAGGAGGCGAGGTAGTCCTCGACCGCCTCGTCCAGCGGTGTCACCTTGGACTTGCCGAGCGAGATGCCCAGCGGCACGCCGAGCGGGCGCGGCAACGCGGCCAGCCGGTCCGCGAGCGCCGCCGCGCCCGCGTTGTTGAAGCCCATCCGGTTGATCACCGCTTCGCTGTCGCGCAGCCGGAACAGCCGGGGTCGGGGGTTGCCCGGCTGGGCGTGCGCGGTCACGGTGCCGACCTCGACGAAGCCGAAGCCCAGCGCCGGCCAGGCCGGCAACGCGAGTCCGTTCTTGTCCATGCCGGCCGCCAGTCCGACCGGGTTGGGGAAGCGCACCCCGAACACGGTGCGCGGCGCCGGCCGGAAGTACGCCGCCCGCAGCGCGGCGAGCACCGCCGGCTGCCGCGACACAGTGGCCAGCCGCGCCAGCGTCCACTCGTGCGCCCCCTCCGCGTCCCCGCCCGCGAGCGAGAACAGCCGGGGCCGCACCACCTTCTCGAAGATCACGCCCCACCCCCGCGTCCGGCCCACCCGGCCGGCCCGGCGATCATGAAGTTGGCGGCGATGTGGATCTCCAAATCCGCCGCCAACCTCATGATCGGCGCGTGGAGGCGCGGGGTCACTCGCCCGCCCGGAGGGCGGCGTGGAGGTCCTGGAGCGGGCGGACCTTGAGATCGCCCCGGATGCGGGCCTCGATGCCCATGACGGCCGCGGCGGCGCCGGGGACGGTGGTGACGCACGGGATGTCCACGCTCACCGCCGCGCTGCGGATCTCGTACCCGTCGGAACGGGCGCTCGCCCCGGAGCCCTGCGGCGTGTTCACCACCAGCGCCACGTCCCCGCCGAGGATCAGCGAGACCGCGTCCGCGCCCTCACCCGACTCGTAGTGCTTGCGGATCTGCTCGCAGGCGATGCCGTGCCGGCGCAGCACCTCGGCCGTGCCGGTGGTGGCCACGATCTCGAAGCCCAGGTCGGCCAGGCGCTTGATCGGGAAAATCATGCCCCGCTTGTCCCGGTTGGCGACCGAGACGAAGATCTTCCCGGCGGTCGGCAGCGACCCGTACGCTGCGGCCTGCGACTTGGCGAACGCCTGGCCGAAGCCGGTGTCGATGCCCATCACCTCGCCGGTGGACTTCATCTCCGGGCCGAGCAGCACGTCGATGCCCTTGCCGGACGGGGTGCGGAACCGCTTGAACGGCAGCACCGCCTCCTTGACCGCGATCGGCGCGTCGGCCGGCATGGTGCCGCCGTCGCCGGTGGGCGGCAGCATCCCCTCGTCGCGCAGCTGCGCGATGGTGGCGCCGAGCGCGATCCGGGCCGCCGCCTTCGCCAGCGGCACCGCCGTGGCCTTCGAGACGAACGGTACGGTCCGGGAGGCGCGCGGGTTGGCCTCCAGCACGTAGAGCATGTCGCCCTGCAACGCGTACTGGACGTTGAGCAGGCCGCGCACCCCGACGCCGCGGGCGATCTGCTCGGTGTAGTGCCGCACCTGGGCCAGGTGCGAGCCGGCCAGCGTGATCGGCGGCAGCGCGCAGGACGAGTCGCCGGAGTGGATGCCGGCCTCCTCGATGTGCTCCATCACGCCGCCCAGGTAGACGTCACCGTCGGCGTCCACGAGCGCGTCCACGTCGATCTCGATGGCGTCGTCCAGGAACCGGTCCACCAGCACCGGGCGGTCCGGCGAGATGGCGGTTGCCCGGCCGATGTAGTCGCGCAGCGTGGCGTCGTCGTACACGATCTCCATGCCGCGCCCGCCGAGTACGTACGAGGGGCGGACCAGGACCGGGTACCCGATCTCGTCGGCGATCGCCTTCGCCTCGTCGTACGAGGTGGCCATGCCGTGCGCGGGCGCGCGCAGCCCGGCCCGGGCCAGCACCGCGCCGAACGCGCCGCGCTCCTCGGCCAGGTGGATCGACTCCGGGGAGGTGCCGACGATCGGCACCCCGGCGTCCTTGAGCCGCTGCGCCAGGCCGAGCGGGGTCTGCCCGCCGAGCTGCACGATCACCCCGATCACGCCGGGGCCGCCCGCCTCCTTGCCGGAGGTGTCCTCGGCGTGCCAGACCTCCAGCACGTCCTCGAACGTCAGCGGCTCGAAGTAGAGCCGGTCGGCGGTGTCGTAGTCGGTGGAGACGGTCTCCGGGTTGCAGTTGACCATGACGGTCTCGTAGTCCACGTCCCGCAGCGCCTGGACGGCGTGCACGCACGAGTAGTCGAACTCGATGCCCTGCCCGATCCGGTTCGGCCCGGAGCCCAGGATGAGCACCTTCGGCCGGGCCGAGGGCGCCACCTCGGTCTCCGAGTCGTACGTCGAGTAGTGGTACGGCGTGGTCGCCTCGAACTCGGCCGCGCAGGTGTCCACCGTCTTGTAGACCGGCCGGACGCCGAGCCGGTGCCGCAGCGTGCGTACGCCGTCCTCGGCGGCCAGCTCGGGACGCAGCGCGGCGAGCTGCCGGTCGGACAGGCCGGCCCGCTTGGCCCGGCGCAGGAGGCCGGCGTCGAGCACCGGCGCGTCCACGATCTCGGCACGCAGCTCGACCAGCGAGGCGATCTGGTCCAGGAACCACGGGTCGATGCCGCCGGACGCCTCGGACACCTCGGCGATCGACGCGCCGAGGCGCAGCGCCCGCTCGACGGTGTAGAGCCGGCCGTCGTGCGGCGTCCGCAGCGCCGCCAGGGTGTTCTCCCGGGTCGCGCCCTGAGGGTCGGGGACGGTCCAGAAACCAGATGATTTGGTTTCCATCGAGCGCATCGCCTTGTTCAGCGCCTCGGTGAAGTTGCGGCCCAGGCTCATCGCCTCGCCGACCGACTTCATCGTGGTGGTCAGCTCCGGGTCCGCGCCGGGGAACTTCTCGAACGCGAACCGGGGGATCTTCACCACCACGTAGTCGAGCGTCGGCTCGAACGCGGCCGGCGTCTTCAGCGTGATGTCGTTCGGGATCTCGTCGAGCGTGTAACCGATGGCGAGCTTCGCGGCGATCTTCGCGATCGGGAAGCCGGTGGCCTTCGACGCCAGCGCCGAGGAGCGCGACACGCGCGGGTTCATCTCGATCACGACGATCCGGCCGTCGGCCGGGTTCACCGCGAACTGGATGTTGCAGCCGCCGGTGTCCACACCGACCTCGCGCAGCACCGCGATGCCGAGGTCACGCAGCCGCTGGTACTCCCGGTCGGTGAGCGTCATCGACGGGGCGACGGTGACGCTGTCGCCGGTGTGCACGCCCATCGGGTCGACGTTCTCGATCGAGCAGACCACCACCACGTTGTCGTGGCGGTCGCGCATCAGTTCGAGCTCGTACTCCTTCCAGCCGAGCACGCTCTCCTCGATGAGCACCTCGTGCACCGGGCTGGCCGCCAGGCCCGCGCCGGCGATGCGCTCCAGGTCCTCGTCGGTGTGCGCCATGCCGGAGCCGAGACCGCCCATGGTGAACGACGGCCGGATGACCACCGGCAGGCCCAGCTCGGTGACCGTCTCGCGGACCTCGTCCATCGAGTGGCAGACCCGTGATCGCGGCACCAGCGCGGACGGATCCTCCAGGCCCAGCCGTACGCCGGCCTTCGCGACGATCTCCTTGAACAGCTGCCGGTCCTCGCCCCGGTTGATCGCCTCGATGTTCGCGCCGATCAGCTCGACGCCGTACTTCTCCAGCACGCCCGCCTCGTGCAGGGCGACGGCGGTGTTCAGCGCGGTCTGCCCGCCGAGGGTCGGCAGCAGCGCATCGGGGCGCTCCTTGGCGATGACCAGCTCGACGAACTCCGGGGTGATCGGCTCGACGTACGTGGCGTCGGCGAACTCCGGATCCGTCATGATCGTCGCCGGGTTGGAGTTGACCAGGCTGACCCGGATCCCCTCGCTGCGCAGCACCCGGCAGGCCTGGGTGCCGGAGTAGTCGAACTCGCAGGCCTGTCCGATCACGATCGGCCCGGAGCCGATCACCAGGACGTGCTTGAGGTCGGTCCGCTTAGGCATTGTCGCGCCCCTCAGTCTGCTTCCGGTCGAGGCCGCCGCCCTCGCTCTGCTTCCGGTCGAGGCCGCCGCCCTCGATCAGCTCGGCGAAGCGGTCGAAGAGGTAGTCCGCGTCGTGCGGGCCGGCCGCCGCCTCCGGGTGGTACTGGACGGTGAAGGCGGGCACGTCCACGGCCCGCAGCCCCTCGACCACGTTGTCATTGAGGCAGACGTGTGACACCTGGACACCGCCGAACTCGGTCTGGATCACCTGATCCGGCACCACCGCGCCGTCCCCGGCGCCCGGCACCTGCACCGCGAAGCCGTGGTTGTGGCTGGTCACCTCGACCTTGCCGGTGGCCCGGTCGAGCACCGGCTGGTTGATGCCGCGGTGGCCGTACCCGAGCTTGTAGGTGCCGAAGCCGAGCGCCCGGCCGAGGATCTGGCTGCCGAAGCAGATGCCGAACAGCGGGATCCGCCGGGTCAGCACCTCCCGGGCCAGCGCCACCGGGCCGTCGGCGGTCGCCGGGTCACCCGGGCCGGGCGAGAAGAAGACCGCGTCCGCGCCGGTGGCGAGCAGGTCCTCGATCGTCGACCCGGCGGGCAGCACGTGGGTGGTGACGCCGCGGGCGGCGAGCCGCCGCGGCACGTTGCGCTTGATGCCCAGGTCCACCGCCGCCACCGTGAACCGGTGCTCGCCCTGCGCCTCGACGACGTACGGCTTGGCGGTGGTCACCTCGTCGGACAGGTTCGCGCCGACCATCTGCGGCGAGCGGCGCACCCGCTCCAGCAGGGCGGCCGGGTCGTCCTCGACGCTGGAGATGCCGACCCGCATCGCGCCGCGGTCGCGCAGGTGCCGGGTCAGCGCCCGGGTGTCCACCCCGCTGATGCCGACGACACCCTCGGCGGCGAGCCGGTCCTCCAGGCCGCCGCCGGCCCGCCAGTTCGAGCTGATCCGGGCCGGGTCGCGCACCACGTACCCGGCCACCCAGATCCGGTCGGACTCGTCGTCCTCGCCGTTGACGCCGGTGTTGCCGATGTGCGGCGCGGTCTGCACCACCACCTGCCGGTGGTACGAGGGATCGGTGAGCGTCTCCTGGTAGCCGGTCATGCCGGTGTTGAAGACGGCTTCGCCGAAGGTCTCCCCGACGCTGCCGTACGCCTCGCCGTGGAACGTGCGCCCGTCCTCCAGGACGAGGATCGCCGATCTACGCTTCACCATCACCGGGCCCGCCTTTCGTTCGCGACTGCGGGACTCCGCTCCGCTGCATTCCTCGCGCTCACTTGACAGCCTTTCCGTCCAGGACCGTCGGCTCGCCGCGCAGGAAGGTCGCCACGATGCGACCCGGCAGCGTCATGCGGGCGTACGGGGTGTTGCGACTACGGCTGGCCAGCTCCGCGGGTTCGATGACGCGGCGGGCGGCCGGGTCGACCAGGGTCAGGTTGGCCGGTACGCCGGGCGCCGGGTCGAGGCCGTGCCCGGCCAGCCCGGCGATCCGGGCCGGCGTGCGGGACATCCGCTCGGCGATCAGGTCCCAGCGGGGGCCGAACACGTCGAGCGCGATCGACAGCGCCGTCTCCAGACCGAGCATGCCCGGCCGGGCGTACGCCCACTCGCACTCCTTGTCCTCCACGGCGTGCGGCGCGTGGTCGGTGGCGATGATGTCGATCACGCCCTCGGCCAGCGCCTCCCGCAGCGCGGCGATGTCGGCGGCGGTACGCAGCGGCGGGTTGACCTTGAAGACGGGGTCGTAGCTCTCCGCCTTGGCGTCGGTCAGCAGCAGGTGGTGCGGCGTCACCTCGGCGGTGACGCGTACCCCGCGCGCCTTGGCCTGACGCAGCACCTCGACGCTGCCGGCGGTGGAGACGTGGCAGACGTGCAGGCGGCTGCCGACGTGCTCGGCCAGCAGCACGTCCCGGGCGATGATCGCCTCCTCGGCGACGGCCGGCCAGCCGGTCAGGCCGAGGCGGGTGGACACCTCGCCCTCGTGCATCTGCGCGCCCTCGGTCAGCCGGGGCTCCTCGGCGTGCTGGGCGATCACGCCGTCGAACGCCTTGACGTACTCCAGCGCCCGGCGCATCAGCCGCGGGTCCGACACGCAGTGCCCGTCGTCGGAGAAGATCCGCACCCCGGCCGCCGAGTCGGCCATCGCGCCCAGCTCGGCCAGGCGCTCGCCGGCCAGCCCGACCGTGACCGCCCCGATCGGCTGCACGTCGACCAGGCCGGCCTCCCGGCCGAGGCGCCAGACCTGCTCCACCACACCGGCGGTGTCGGCGACCGGCGAGGTGTTCGCCATCGCGCACACCGCCGTGTAGCCGCCGAGCGCCGCCGCCCGGGAACCGGACTCGACCGTCTCGGCGTCCTCCCGGCCGGGCTCGCGCAGGTGAGTGTGCAGGTCGACCAGGCCGGGCAGCGCGACCAGGCCGGTCGCGTCGATGACTGTGGCGCCGTCCGCGGCGAGCCCGCGGCCCGTCCCGGCCACCACGCCGTCGCGGATGAGCAGGTCGGTCGGCTCGCCGCCGACCACACTGACGCCTGTGATGAGGTACGCGGTCACCGGTTGTTCCCTCCGAGCAGCAGGTAGAGCACGGCCATCCGCACGGAGACCCCGTTGGCGACCTGTTCGACGATGGTGGAGCGGGGCGAGTCGGCCACCTCGGGCGTGATCTCCATCCCCCGGTTCATCGGGCCGGGGTGCATGACGATCGCGTGCCCGGGCAGCCGGCGCATGCGCGGCCCGTCGAGCCCGTAGCGGCGGGCGTACTCCCGGGCGGACGGGAAGTAGGAGTCACCCATCCGCTCGCGCTGCACCCGCAGCATCATCACCACGTCCACATCTGGGAGAACGGCGTCGAGGTCGTAACAGACGTCGGTGCCGGGCGCCAGGGCGGCGGCGATGTCGACCGGGATGAGCGTGGGCGGGCCGACCAGTGTGACCTTCGCGCCGAGCGTGGACAGCAGCAGCACGTTGGAGCGGGCCACCCGGGAGTGCAGCACGTCGCCGACGATCGCCACGTGCAGGCCGTCGAGGCGGCCCAGCCGGGACCGCATCGTGTACGCGTCGAGCAGCGCCTGGGTGGGGTGCTCGTGGGTGCCGTCACCGGCGTTGACCACCGACCCGTCCACCCATTCGGCGAGCCGGTGCGGGGCGCCGGAGGCGGGGTGCCGGACGACCACCGCGTCCGCGCCCATGGCCTGGAGCGTCAGCGCGGTGTCCTTCAGGCTCTCGCCCTTGGCCACGCTGGAGCCCTTGGCGGAAAAGTTGATCACGTCGGCGCTGAGTCGCTTGGCGGCCGCCTCGAACGAGATCCGGGTGCGGGTGGAGTCCTCGTAGAAGAGGTTGACCACGGTGCGCCCGCGCAGCGCGGGCAGCTTCTTGACCTCGCGGCCGGCCACCGTCGCCATCTCCGCGGCCGTGTCCAGGACCAGGGTGGCGGTGCCGGCGTCCAGGTCGGCGCCGGAGAGCAGGTGCCGGATCATGCGCGTCGCCGCCTTTCGTTCGCGACTGCGGGGCTCCGCTTCGCTGCGCTCCTCGCGCTCACAGTGAGCCTCCGTACAGCCGTACCTCGTCGGTGCCGTCGGTCTCGGCGAGGGTGACCTTGACGTTCTCGGCCAGCGCGGTGGGGATGTTCTTGCCGACGTAGTCGGCGCGGATCGGCAGCTGCCGGTGGCCGCGGTCGACGAGGACCGCGAGCTGCACGGACGCCGGCCGGCCGACGTCGCTGAGCGCGTCCAGCGCGGCCCGCACGGTGCGGCCGGAGAACAGCACGTCGTCGACGAGGATCACCCGCTTGCCGTCGATCCCGCCGGGCGGCAGGTCGGTCGGGCCGACCGCGCGGGTGGCGTGCCGGCGCAGGTCGTCGCGGTAGAGCGTGATGTCGAGCACGCCGACCGGGACTGTGACGTCCTCGAAGGTGCTGATCCGGTCCGCGAGGCGGTGGGCCAGCGGCACGCCCCGGGTGGGGATGCCGAGCAGCACGGTGTCGGCGGCGCCCTGGGTCTTCTCCAGGATCTGGTGGGCGATGCGGTCGACCACCCGCGACACGTCCGCTGCGGCGAGGATCACCTTCACCGAGGGTTGTCGCGGCGGCGACGAGTGGGCAGCCGGTGGGTAGGCCACGGCGGACCTCCTTCCCCGCCTCACGGGACGGGTCGTTAAAGGACGTCTGGTCGGCTCCGGCAGGCCCGCGCGGGGCCCGGACCGGGGCTTCACGCCACGTTACCAGCGGTCACCGGGCCGCCCACCGCCGGTCCTGAGCTGCTGGTCAGCCCGGAGAAATGGGGACAAGCCACACGTGGGTGCCGGACCCGGTGGACAGCAACACTTGACCACATGTCGCAATCCCCGTACCGTCACGCTCCGTAGCGATAGCTCGGGGAACCCGAACAGCACTGGGAGTGTCCGAATGCCCTCTGAATACGCCAAGTCGCTGGGCGCCCGCCTGCGCTCCATCCGCCAGCAGCAGGGTCTGTCCCTGCAGGGGGTGGAGGAGAAGTCGAACGGGCGGTGGAAGGCCGTGGTGGTCGGCTCGTACGAGCGCGGCGACCGCGCCGTCACCGTGTCCCGCCTGGCGGAGCTGGCCGACTTCTACCGCGTTCCCGTCTCGGAGCTGCTGCCCGACGGCAGCGGGGTGCGTCACGAGCCCACCAGCAAGATCGTGCTGGACCTGGAGCGGCTCTACGACGAGGCCTCCGAGGACCTCGCGTACGTGGCCCGCTACGCGCGCGCCATCCAGCAGCAGCGCGGCGACTACAACGGCCGGGTGCTCTCGATCCGCGCCGACGACCTGCGCGCCCTCGCGATCGTCTACGACGCCTCGCCGTCGGGCCTGATCGAGCGGCTGACCGAGCACGGCGTGCTGGTCGCCGACCCCCGGGCGTTCTTCGCGTCCTGACACCCCCGTACGACGAGAAGGGCCCGTGCCGGCTGGCACGGGCCCTTCGTCGTTCCGGCGCGCGTCAGCGCGTGGCGTACTCGGCGATCCGGCCGAGGATGCCGTTGAGGAAGCGGGGCGAGTCGTCGGTCGACATCTGCCGGGCCAGCTCCACGGCCTCGCTGATCGCCACCGCGTCGTCGATCTCGTCGACGTAGAGCAGCTCGTACACGGCGATCCGGGCCAGGTTGCGGTCGACCACGGGCATCCGCTCCAGCGTCCACCCCTCGGCGTAGCTGGCGATCGTCTCGTCGATCCGGTCGAGGTGCGCCGCCACGCCCTCGACCAGCCCGACCGCGTAGCCGAGGTGGTCGGGGCGCGGCTGCTCGATCCGTTCCAGATAACCGGCGAGCACCTCGACCGGCGGGCGGTCCCGCAGGTCGGCCTCGAAGAGCACGTCCAGCGCCCGCTTGCGCGCCTTGCGACGCGCCGGCATCTGCTGCTTGGGGCCCTCGGCCATCAGGCTCGGCCGAGGTAACGGCCGTCGCGGGTGTCGACCTTGATCTTCTCACCGGTGGTGATGAACAGCGGCACCTGCACGGTCGCGCCCGTCTCGACGGTGGCCGGCTTGTTGCCGCCGGTCGACCGGTCGCCCTGAAGGCCCGGCTCGGTGTAGGTGATCTCGAGCACGACCGAGGTCGGCAGCTCGATGTACAGCGGCACGCTCTCGTGGGTGGCGACTGTCGCCTCGGCCTCGGGGAGGAGGTAGTTGGCGGCCTCGCCGACGGTGGCGCCGGGGACGGTGATCTGGTCGAACGTCTCCAGATCCATGAAGACGTAGTCCTCGCCGTCGGCGTAGAGGTATTGCATGGTGCGCTTGTCGACGGTCGCGGTCTCGACCTTGGTGCCCGCGTTGAAGGTCTTGTCGACCACCTTGCCGGACAGCACGTTCTTCAGCGTGGTGCGCACGAAGGCACCACCCTTACCGGGCTTGACGTGCTGGAACTCGACGACGGCCCACAGCTCGCCGTCCAGGTTGAGTACCAGGCCGTTCTTCAGGTCGTTGGTGGTGGCCATTTCCTGCCTTGATCATCAATTGGCGGACAGACCGTCCAAGTCTACTCGCTCTGTCGAATCGGACTCGCGCCACGGAACGGACCCCGCGCGAGCGCCGCCGAGCGGGACCGGCTCAGGCGCCTGCGGCCGACCGGGCGGCCACGTGGTGCAGCGCCAGCCGGTAGCCGTCCACGCCCAGGCCGCAGATCACCCCGGTGGCCACCGCGGAGACCACCGAGTGGTGCCGGAACTCCTCCCGGGCGTGGATGTTGGAGATGTGCACCTCGACCAGCGGGCCGCGCAGCATGGCGCAGGCGTCCCGCACCGCGATCGAGTAGTGCGACCAGGCGGCCGGGTTGAGCACCACCGCGGCCTGTTCGTCGGCCGCCTCGTGCAGCCAGGCGAGCATCTCGTGCTCGGCGTCGGTCTGCCGGACCACCACGTCCAGGCCCAGCTCCCGGCCGTGCCGCTCGCAGTCGGCCACGAGCTGGGCGTAGCTGGTCACCCCGTACACGTCGACCTGACGGGTGCCGAGCCGGCCCAGGTTCGGCCCGTTCAGCACGTACACCCTCACGAGCTGATCTCCTCGTACGCGGCGGCGAGCAGGTCGTCCGGCGGCGCCTCCAGGATCGCCGGGCGGGCCGGCCCGTCGAGCACCACGAACCGCAGCCGGCTGCCCCGGGCCTTCTTGTCCACCCGCATCGCGGCCAGCAGATCGGGCCAGGCGTCGGCCCGGTAGCCGGTGGGCAGGCCGAGCGCGGTCAGCACCCGGCGGTGCCGCTCCGCGTCGGCCGCGTCGAGCCGACCGGCGAGCCGGGCCAGCGTGGCGGCGTAGACCAGGCCGACCGCCACCGCGTGGCCGTGCCGCCAGCGGTAGCCCTCCACCTTCTCGATCGCGTGCGCCAGCGTGTGCCCGTAGTTGAGCACCTCGCGTACCCCGGATTCGCGCAGGTCCCCGGCGACCACGTCGGCCTTCACGCGAACCGCGCGCTCGACCAGTTCCCGCAGCACCGGCCCGGCCGGGTCCAGCGCGGCGGCCGGATCCCGCTCGACCAGGTCGAGGATGACCGGGTCGGCGATGAACCCGCACTTGACCACCTCGGCCATCCCGGCGGCCAGGTCGGCCGGGGGCAGGCTGTCCAGCGTCGCCAGGTCGGCCAGCACTCCGGCCGGCGGGTGGAACGCGCCGACCAGGTTCTTGCCGGCGGCCGTGTTGATGCCGGTCTTGCCGCCCACGGCGGCGTCGACCATGCCGAGCAGCGACGTCGCGACCGGCACCCAGCGCACGCCGCGCAGCCACGTGGCCGCGACGAACCCGGCCAGGTCGGTGACCGCGCCGCCGCCCACCCCGACCACCGCGTCGGTACGGGTGAACCCGGCGTCGCCGAGCCGGTCCCAGCAGGCCGCCGCCACGTCGACGTGCTTGCCCGCCTCCGCGTCCGGCACCTCGATCAGCAGCGGTGTCACGCCGCCCTCGCGGACCGCGTCGGCGAGCTTGTCGGCGAGCGCCTTGAGCGGCGGCGCGTGCAGGAAGGCCACCCGCTCGGCGCCGGGCAGCAGCCGGGGCGGCGGGGCCAGCAGGTCACGTCCCACCAGCACGTCGTACGGCCGCTCGCCGCCGACCGGGATCCGGGTCACCTCGTCCATCGCGGGCAGCCTAGTCCAGCGCGCCGCCCCCGCGCGGCCGTTGTCCACTGGCTGGGTGTTTGCCCGGCCGCACGGCGGGTAGGGCGGCCGGAATGAGTGAGACGACGGCACACACGACCCGGCCGGAGACGGCCACGAGCATCCGGCTGCCCGCCACGATCCTCGGCGTCGGGCTCGGCGGCTTCGTCGACGGCATCGTCCTGCACCAGGTCCTCCAGTGGCACCACCTGCTCAGCAGCACCGGCAGCGACCGCATCGGCGTCCGGGAGTACCCGGTGGACACCGTGCCCGGGTTGCAGATGAACACGCTCTGGGACGGCCTGTTCCACGTGGTCACCTGGGTGGCGGTGCTGACCGGCCTGGCCCTGCTCTACTCCCGTGTCACACACTCCCGGGGCCGGCTGTGGCGCTCGCCGATGCTGTGGGGCTGGGCGCTCATCGGCTGGGGCCTGTTCAACCTGGTCGAGGGCATCATCGACCATCACCTGCTCGGCATCCACCATGTGCGCAGCGGCCCGAACCAGCTCTGGTGGGACCTCGGGTTCCTCGCCCTCGGCGTGGTGCTGATCGCTGTAGGCTGGGCGATCCAGCGCCGCGCCCGCGCGGTCGACCTCTGCGCGCCGGAGCGCCGGTGACAGTGGCCCACGCCGGGCACGCCGCCGGTGACTTCCCGGCGACCGCGCTGATCCCGGTGGCGTTGTTCTGGGTGTACCTGGCCGCCGCGCTGCGGCTGCGCGACCCGGGCGGACCGGGCTGGGCGCACGCCCGCACGGCGAGCTTCGGGCTGGGCGCGCTGCTGCTGACGGCCGGGCTGCTGTGGCCGGCCGGTGACTTCGTCGGGCACATGTGGCAGCACCTGCTGATCGGCATGCTGGCGCCGCTGGCGCTGGTGCTCGGCGCCCCGGTCACACTGCTGCTGCGCACGCTGGACCGGCGTACCGGCCGGAGGCTGGTACACCTGCTGCGGCACCCGGTCGCGCGGGTGCTCGGCCACCCGGTGACCGGGCTGCTGCTCACCGCGGGCGGGCTCTGGCTGCTCTACCTCACCCCGCTGTACCGGGCCACGCTGGACAGCCCGGTCCTGCACACACTGGTGAACCTGCACTTCCTGCTCAGCGGCTGCCTGTTCGCCTGGTCGATCGCCGGTCCGGACCCGGGCCCGCACCGCCCCCGCGTACCGGTGCGGCTGGTGGTGATCGGCGTCGGGGTGGCCGCGCACGCCACCATCGCCCAGCTGCTCTACGCCGGGCTGTTCGTGGACGTGCCCGCCACCGCCGCCGAGCTGCGGGCCGGGGCGACGCTCATGTACTACCTGGGTGACCTGGCCGAGATCGCGCTGGCGCTGGCGCTGCTCGCCACCTGGCGACCGGAGCGGAGCCCTCGGCGCCGGGCGCGGAGCTCTCGCCGCCGGGCCGGACGCCGGACGGCCGGGACCGCTGCGGCCAACGCCTGACCGTCCACCTCGCGCCGGCACGCCGTCTCACTCGCCCATGACGTTCCACCCACCGACGTCACGCGCGCCGACTGGAACACCACGTGTGCCACAACGCCCGGGAGACACCCACGGCGTTCCACCGAAGGAGCCGGGCGCCGGGCGCAGCCGGGCGGGGCGGGTCAGGGCTTGAGCAGCGCGGCGATCTCCGCCGCCAGCTCCTGCGGCGTACGCCCGTCGGTGACCACGGTCGCGGTCGCCACCTCGGCGTAGAGCGGGCGGCGCTGGTCCATCAGGTGCTTGAGCGTGGCGCGCGGGTTCAGTGCGAGCAGCGGCCGGCCGGCGCCGAGACCGACCCGCTTGAGCGCGTCCGGCAGCTCCACCGACAGGTGCACCACCGTGTGGCCGATCAGCGCGGCCCGGTTCTCCTCGGCCAGGACCGCGCCGCCGCCGAGCGCGAGCACGCCCGCGTGCGACGCGAGCGCCGCCGCCACGGCGGCCCGTTCGAGGGTACGGAAGTGCTCCTCCCCCTCGTCCACGAAGATCTCCGGGATCGGCTTGCCGGCGAGGTTCTCGATGTCGGCGTCGGTGTCCCGGAAGCCGACGCCGAGCGCCTCGGCGAGCGCCGTGCCGACTGTGGTCTTGCCGGAGCCGGGCGCACCGACCAGCACACAGACCGGCCGGGTGCTCATCGTTGCCACCTTTCGTTCGCGACTGCGGGACTCCGCTGCGCTGCGTTCCTCGCGCTCACCGGACGACCAGGCTGTCGAGGTAGCCGGCCAGGTTGCGGCGCATCTCGGCGACCGAGTCGCCGCCGAACTTCTCCACCGCCGCCTCGGCCAGCACCAGCGCGACCATCGCCTCGGCCACCACCGCCGCCGCCGGGACCGCGCACACGTCGGAGCGCTGGTTGATCGCGGTGGCCGGCTCGCCGGTGGTCACGTCGATCGTCGCGAGGGCCCGGTTCAGCGACGAGATCGGCTTCATGGCCGCCTTCACCCGCAGCGGCTCACCGGTGGTGATGCCGCCCTCCAGGCCACCGGCCCGGTCGGTGATCCGCCGCACGCCGGTCGCGGTGGGCACGATCTCGTCGTGCGCCTCGGAGCCGCGCGAGCGGGCCTGCTGCCAGCCGTCGCCGATCTCCACGCCCTTGATCGCCTGGATCGACATGAGTGCGGTGGCGAGGCGGGCGTCGAGCTTGCGGTCCCACTGCACGTGGCTGCCCAGGCCCGGCGGTACCCCGTACGCGAGCACCTCGACCACGCCGCCGAGCGTGTCGGCGGCCTTCTTCGCGGCGTCGACCTCGGCGACCATCCGGGCGCTGGCCTCGGCGTCGAGGCAGCGCAGCGGGTCGGCGTCGATGCGCGCGGCGTCCTCCGGCGTGGGGCGCAGACCCGGCTTGACCGCCACCGGCCCCAGCTCGACCACGTGCGAGACGATCTCCACGCCGAGCGCCTGGCGCACGAGCGCCTTGGCGACGGTGCCCACAGCGACCCGGGCGGCGGTCTCCCGGGCGCTGGCGCGCTCCAGGATCGGCCGGGCGTCGGTGTGCCCGTACTTCTGCATGCCGGCCAGGTCGGCGTGCCCCGGGCGGGGACGGGTCAGCGGCGCGTTGCGGGCCTGGCTCGCCAGCTCCTCCGGGTCGACCGGGTCGGCGGCCATCACGGTGCGCCACTTGGGCCACTCGGAGTTGCCGACCCGGATCGCGACGGGGCTCCCGAGCGTCACGCCGTGCCGGAGCCCGCCGATGATCTCGATCTCGTCCTGCTCGAACGACATCCGGGCACCCCTGCCGTAGCCGAGCCGGCGCCGGGCCAGCTCGCCGGAGATCTCCCCGGTGGTCACCTCGATGCCGGCGGGTACGCCCTCCAGCATCGCGACGAGGGCGGGTCCGTGCGATTCACCTGCAGTCAGCCAGCGCAACACGACGGTCAGTCTGTCACGCCCGGTGGTCACCGGCGTACGCCGCCCGCCGCGTCCCGCCCTGCGGACGGGCCCGTCCGCGCACCGGTCACACCGGTCCGGCGCCGACCCGTTCCCGTGCCAGGGCGTCGGCCATCGCGGCGCGTGGCGCGGCGACGCCGGTGAACTGCTCGAACTGGCCGAACGCCTGGGCCAGCAGCAGGTCCAGCCCGGAGACGACCCGGCATCCGGCGGCGAGCGCCGCCGCCGCGAGCGGCGTGGGCCACGGGTCGTAGACGACGTCGAAGAAGACGGACTCCGGCCGCCAGTCGAAGTTGTCCGCGAGGGGGTCGGCGACGCCCTTGGGAACTGTGGAGATCACCAGGTCGGCGCGGGCGTGGGCCGGCGCGCCGTCCCATTCGGCGCCGGCGAGCGGCACGCCGGCCGCCTCCGCGACCGGGCGCATCTCGTCGACCGCCTCGGGGCGGCGGGCCACCACTGTCACCTCGGCCGCCCCGATCCGGGCCGCCGCCGCGATCGCGGCCCGGGCGGTGCCGCCCGCGCCGAGCACGGTGACGACCGCCCCGGCCACGCAGCCGGCGCCGGTGAGCACTTCGACCATGCCGGTGACGTCGGTGTTGTCCGCGTACCAGGTGCCGTCGGGCCGGCGTACCAGCGTGTTGGCGGCGCCGACGGCGGCGGCGAGCGGCGAGACCTCGTCGGCCAGCGCGAGCGCCGCCTCCTTGCCGGGCATGGTCACCGACAGCCCGGCCCACTCCGGGCCGAGGCCCGCGACCAGGCCGGGCAGGTCGTCGGCGCCGGCTTCGATCCGGGTGTACGACCAGCCGGTCAGCCCGGCCGCCGCATACCCGGCGGTGTGGATCACCGGGGAGAGCGAGTGGGCGATCGGCTTGCCGACAACAGCGGCGCGGCGGGCAGCCGAAATGTGCACAGCCTCTGTCCCCCGAGTGACGTCGTGCCTAGAGAACGCCGTTCTCCTTGGCCTTCTCGATGTTGCGCTCATGCTCGGCGTTCGTCGTCGCGAAGGCCGAGTGTCCCTGCTTGTCGATGGCGACGAAGAAGAGCCACTTCTCGTTCGGCGGGTTCAGCGCCCCCTCCAGGGCCTGCTTCCCCGGGTTGTTGATGGGAGTCGGGGGCAGACCCGGGCGGGCGTGGGTGCTGTACGGGTTCTTCTCGTCGTACAGCTCCTCTCTGCGCATGTCCTTCGACGCCTTTGTCGGCTTGCCGGTCAGCTCCCAGTAGTAGTTGACCGACACGTCGAACTGCAGACAGCTGCAGGGGAAGTTGCCGCTGTAGACCCGGTTGTAGGCGACGCGGGCGATCTTGCCGAGGTCGTCCTTGTTGCCCGCCTCCGCCTGCGAGAGCGACGCCACGATGAGCACCTCGTACGGGCTGATGCCGCCGCGGTTCGCCTGCACGTTCTCGGCGAACTTCAGGTTCCCGGTGACGGTGAGGAAGTTGTCCACCATCAGCTTGAGCACGGTCTCGGCGGTGGCCTTCGGCGGGATCTCGTAGGTGTCGGGGAACAGGAATCCCTCGATTGACGGCTTGAGCTTCTTGCCGTCGGAGCGCTTGAACCACCAGTCCGGTACGCCGAGCGCCTCCGGGTCCTTCGCGGCGGCCTCGAAGTCCTTGACCGGGATGTCGGTCTTCTCGGACAGCCGCTTGTAGACCGTCTTCGCGGTGAGGCCCTCGGGGATGGTGATCCCGTTGACGATCTTGTTCTTGAGGTCCAGCAGCGCCACGACCGCCGCGTCACCGCTCATCTGCTTGCGCAGCTTGTACGTGCCGGGCTGGATGTTCTTGCTGCGCGAGTTCTCCTCGGCGGCCTCGATGAACGCCTTGGTGCTCTTCACCACGTCGACGGCGACGAGCGCGTCGGCCATGTCGGCGATCAGCGCGCCCTGCTTGATCTCGACGGTCACCTCACCGCTGCCGGAGCCGTCGTAGTCGGGGGTGACGAAGTAGTTCTGGACCCGGTCGAAGCCGTAGAACGCGCCGCCGCCGATGCCGCCCAGCAGGACCAGCGCGAGTGCGAGTGCGAGAAGGGTCTTGCCCCGGCCGCCGCCGGACTTGCCCTGGCGCCGGCGCACCGCGCCGCGCCGGTGCCGGCCCTTCTCCCCCCTGTCCGGCTCGTCGAACCCCAGATCAAGATCGTCGATCATTGCGTCCGCCTCCGCTGTGCGTCCAGCCAGCTCTGCAGAATCTCCACCGCGGCGGCCTGGTCGACCACCGCTCGTTGGCGCTTTCCTCGGACGCCCCGTTCGGCCAGCCTACGACTCGCGACGACGGTAGACATCCTCTCGTCCGTCAGCGTCACCGGAATCGGCCTCATTACATCAGCCAAACGGCTGGCATATGCTGATACGTTCACCGCCGCCGGGCCGTGCTTTCCGGCGAGGTTGACCGGCAGCCCGACCACGATCCCCACCGCCTCGTGCTCGGCGGCGAGCCGGACCAGCTCGGCCATGTCGGCGGGCACCGCGTCCGGTTCCGTCGTCAGGTCGCGGGCCAGCGTCACCAGCGGCGTGGCGAGAATGCCGTGCGGATCACAACGCGCCACCCCCACCCGGACCTGGCCGACGTCGACACCCAGCCGGACGCCACGGGACAGCTCGGTCACGAGCGGACACCTCCCCGCCGGTACGGGCCAGGGCGGACCGGGTGGTCCGCCCTGGCGTCGATCGTTGCGCTCATGCCGTGCCGGCTGGGCATGCCCTCACGGCCCTCGCTCCGCTCGGTGCGTTCGCTCATGCCGCGTCGGCTGGGCATGCCCTCACGGCCCTCGCTCCGCTCGGTGCGTTCGCTCATGCCGCGTCGGCGACCGCCCGCTCGACGGTGACCAGCAGGTTCGGCGCCTCCGTCGCGGGCAGCCCGCCGCCCTGGGCCAGGTCGTCGCTGCCGCCGCCCCGGCCGGAGAACGCGGCCTTGACCAGGTCCTTCGCGCTGAGGTTCCGTCCCCGGGCGGCCTGGTTGACGGCCACCACGAGCGACGCCTTGCCGTTGGCCCGGGCGGCCACCGCCACCACCGCCGGGCGGGCCGCGTCGATCCGGCCCCGGATCTCCTGGGCGAGGGTCCGCACGTCGTTTGCCGCCGCGCCCTCCGGCGCCTCGGTGCCGACATACGCGACGCCGCGCACGTCCTTCGCCTGCGCCGCCAGGGCACCGGCCCCGCCGAGCACGAGCTGCGCGCGCAGCTTCTCCAGCTCCTTCTCCGCGTCGCGCAGCTGGGTGACGGTCTGCTCCACCCGGTCGGCCACCTGCTCCCCCGGCACCCGGAACAGCTCGGCCAGCCGGGACACCAGCAGGTGCTCGCGGGCCAGGAAGCCGAACGCGTCCATGCCGACGAGCGCCTCGATCCGGCGTACCCCGGAACCCACCGACGCCTCGGAGAGGACCTTCACCAGGCCGAGCTGGGCGGAACGGGCCACGTGCGTGCCGCCGCACAGCTCACGGGCGTAGTCGCCGACCTCGACGACCCGGACCCGCTCGCCGTACTTCTCGCCGAACAGCGCCATCGCCCCGATCCGGCGCGCCTCCTCCTGGCTGGTGACGAACGCGTGCACCTCCAGGTCGGCCAGCAGCACCTCGTTGACCTGCTGCTCGACGTCGTGCAGCACGCTCGGCGCCACACCCGTCGGGGTGTTGAAGTCGAACCGCAGCCGGCCCGGCGCGTTGAGTGAACCCGCCTGGGTCGCCGACTCGCCGAGGAAGTTGCGCATCGTCTGGTGCACCAGGTGCGTCGCGGTGTGCGAGCGGGAGATCGCCCGACGGCGGGACACGTCGATCTCGGCGTACCCGGTCTCCCCGGAACGCACCTCGCCGCGCACCACCTTGGCCCGGTGCACGATCAGGCCGGGCACCGGCTGCTGCACGTCGAAAACCTCGACCTGGCCGCCGCCGACGGTGATGAGCCCCTGGTCGGGCTGCTGCCCACCGCCCTCGGCGTAGAACGGGGTGGTGTCGAGCACCAGCTCGATCGTGTCGCCCTCGACCGCCGCGGAGATCGCGGCGCCGCCGGACAGCAGCGCGCGTACCCGGGACTCCCGGCTCAGCTCGGTGTAGCCGGTGAACTCCACCGGCCCGCCGCCGTCGAGCACCGACCGGTACGCCGACACGTCGGTGTGCCCGGTCTTGCGCGCCTGCGCGTCGGCCTTGGCCCGGCTGCGCTGGTCGGCCATCAGCCGGCGGAAGCCCTCCGCGTCGACCTGCAAGCCCTGCTCGGCGGCGATCTCCAGGGTCAGGTCGATCGGGAAGCCGTACGTGTCGTGCAGCTGGAACGCCTTGTCACCGGAGAGCGCCGCCTTGCCGGCCGACTTGGTCTCGGCGATGGCGGTGTCCAGGATCGTGGTGCCGGCGCGCAGCGTGGCCAGGAACGCGTCCTCCTCGGCGTACGCGTACTGCGAGATCCGGCCGAAGTCCTCGGCCAGCTCCGGGTACGACGGCGCCATGCAGTCGCGGGCCACCGGCAGCAGCTCCGGCAGCGCCCGGTCCTGGTAGCCCAGCAGCCGCACCGCCCGGATCGCCCGCCGCATGATGCGGCGCAGCACGTAACCCCGGCCCTCGTTCGACGGGGTCACGCCGTCGCCGATGAGCATCAGCGAGGTGCGCACGTGGTCGGCGATCACCCGGAGCCGTACGTCGTCCGGGTGCGACTCGTTCGCCGCGTGGCCGGAGTGCACGCCGTAGCGCTTGCCAGTCAGCTCGGCGGCCTTGTCCAGGATCGGCTTGACCTCGTCGATCTCGTAGAGGTTGTCCACGCCCTGCAGCAGCGAGGCCATCCGCTCCAGGCCCATGCCGGTGTCGATGTTCTTCGCCGGCAGGTCGCCGAGGATCGGGAAGTCCTCCTTGCCGACGCCCGGACCGCGCTCGAACTGCATGAAGACGAGGTTCCAGAACTCCAGGTAGCGGTCCTCGTCGACCTCCGGGCCGCCCTCGCGGCCGTAGGCCGGGCCCCGGTCGTAGTACAGCTCGGAGCACGGGCCGCACGGGCCGGGGATGCCCATCGACCAGAAGTTGTCGGCCTTGCCGCGGCGCACGATCCGCTCGGCCGGCACGCCGGTGGCGCGCCAGATGTCGTACGCCTCGTCGTCGTCCAGGTAGACGGTGGCCCAGATCCGCTCCGGGTCCAGCCCGAAGCCGCCCGCCTCGACCGGCTTCGTGGCCAGGTCCCAGGCGAGCGGGATCGCACCGGACTTGAAGTAGTCACCGAAGGAGAAGTTGCCGTTCATCTGGAAGAACGTGCCGTGCCGGCTGGTCTTGCCGACCTCGTCGATGTCCGGCGTCCGGATGCACTTCTGCACGCTCGTCGCCCGCGCGTACGGCGGGGTCTGCTGGCCCAGGAAGTAGGGCACGAACTGCACCATGCCCGCGTTGATGAACAGCAGGTTCGGGTCGCTGATGGCGGGCAGCGGAGCGGACGGCACCACGGTGTGCCCGTTCGCCTCGAAGTGGGCGAGGAACCGCCGCTTGATCTCCGCCGTCTTCATCGCTGGTGGTCCTCCGGGAAAATCTCTCGGTCACCGATCCGCGGGTCCTCCCGCAGCTCGGCGAACTGGTCGTCATACACCTCGCCGCGGGCGAAGGCCTCGTGGATCTCCTGCTCACGCTCGGCCATGCCGACCCGGACGTCGTCCACGAACGCCCGCAGCGACTCGACCAGACCGCCGGCGGACTCGGACAGCCCGCTGGCGATGCCGGCCGGGGTGTACGCCTGCGCGGTCCGGGTGGCCTTGCGCACCACCAGGACGCCAACGGCCAGCCCGATGCCCAGCCAGAACAACCGCCTCATGTTCTCATCCTTCCCGCGTACGCCGGTCGGGGTCAGCGGTTGCCGCGCTTGGCGGCGCGACGCTGCTGCTTGATGGTGTCGCGCACCTCGCGCTCGGTCTCGGCGTGCCGGCGGGCGGAGGCGGCCCGGCGCACGCCGTACCCGAACGCGGCCACCTTGACCAGCGGGTTCGCCGCGGCGGCGGAGACCACGGTGGCCAGGTTCGCCACGTTCGCGGTGACGTTCTGCGCGTGGCTGGTCATGGTGTCCACCTTGGCGAGCTGGAGGTTCACCCCGTCCAGCGAGGTCTGCACCTGCTCCAGCGCCACGTTGACGTTCTTCACCGTGGTGTTCACGTCGCCGAGCAGCGGCGCGGTGCGCTCGTTCACGTCGGTGATCATGCGGGTCGTCGCGTCCACGGTGTGCCGCAGCCGCAGGATCGGCACCGCCAGCACGAGCACCAGCATCAGGAACGCGCCGGCCGCGATCAGCGCAGCGATCTCTCCACCACTCACGCGAAAGTCCTCCTCAAGCAGTGTCCCGGGACCCGACGCCCCGGAACGCGCGACCGTACCTACCCACTTCGCGCCACGCCGACCCGGTCACCGGGCGCGGACGGGCGTGCCAGCCCCAGACCCTACCGTCCGTGATGAAAGTCGGCTCACGACGGTGAGGGGGTCGCCTCGCCCAGCGGGTCGTCGGTCAGGGTCGGGTACGGATCCTCACCGGTGAGTGACGGATCGGTGGTCGGTGTCGGGCCGGTGCGCTCGTCGTCGATCGCGTTGCGCACCTTCACCGACACCAACGAGCCGGTGCACTCCGCCGCTGCGGGCGTGGCCGGTGCGGTCGGCGCGGGCGCCCCGTCCACCGGCGGGGGCGTGCAGGTGCGGTCGCGTACCCACAGGTCGAGCGTCAGTTCGTCCCGGCGCCAGCAGGTGTAGCTACCAGGGACCTTCTCGTCCGGGCAGCGGTCGACCTTCCAGCGCCGCCACCCGTCCCCGGTCAGCGCCTTCTCGTAGACCGCGACGGTCTCCTTCCACCCCTGCTCCGACTCGACGGAACGTTCACGCAGGCGGCAGTCCTGGAGGCACCAGCGGCTGCCGCTGACGTTGTCGACGGTGTTGCTCTGCGCCCAGGCGGGCACGGCGAGCGCGTCGAGGGTGTCGAAGACCGGGTCGCGGCTGAGCGTCCGCATCCCGAAGTACAGCGGCACCGCGCCGAGCAGCACGAGGCTGACCAGGGCGAGGATGCCCAGCCGCAGCCGGGTGCGCTCGCGCATCTGCCGGCGCAGCTCGGACCGGGCGCCGCGCAGGCCCCCGGCCTCCGCGCCGCTGTCGTCCGGTCCGGGACCGCCGGGCCGTGGCGCGCCGCCCGCTGCGGGCCGTGGCCCCGCGGGCTCCCCCGGGGGTACGACCACAGCCGCCCGGGCCGCCGCCGGTGTCGCCGCGTTGCCCGGTCCGGGCCGGCCCGGCTCCGGTCCGGGTGGTGTCGCACGTCCGGTGGTCCGCTCGTCCGGCGCGACCGGGCGGGCCACACCGGCTGCCGCGCGGGCGGTCACCGGCGCACCGGGCGGCACCGGGCCGTCGCCGGCCGGCCCTCGGGTGCCGGGTGCCATCGGCGGACGAGGCCCGGCGCCAGGCCGGGTGTCGTCGGGGCGGGCCACCCCGCGCCCCTCGCCACCGGGTCCGGCCGGACCGCCACCGGGGCGGCCGGACCCGACCGCCGTCCCACCGGTGCGATCGACGTCGCCACGCGGACCGGGACCGGCCGGACCCGTCGGGCCGCCACCGGGGCGGCCACCGCCGGCTGGAATCCCGCCCGTGCGATCGAGGTCGCCGCGCGGACCGGGACCGGCCGGACCTGTCGGAGCACCACCGGGACGGCCACCACCCGCGGGAACCCCGCCGGTGCGATCGAGGTCGCCACGCGGACCGGGACCGGCCGGACCGGGAACGGACGCGACACCGGGGCGGGCCGCGCCGCGGGCCGGACCGGGCCTACCGGGCGTCGGGTCGGACGGCTGGGGCCTGGCCGGGGGCACGACCGCGCCGGGCTGGTCGGGGCGGATCGCCGGTTCGGCGCGCGGCGGTACATCGGGGCCGGGCTGTCCGGGGCGCGGAGACGGCGTACCCGGCTCGGGACGCACCGGCGGGACCGCGAGGCCCGCCCGGCCGGCGGGCCCGCCGGGACGACCGGACGGCTCCTCGGCCGGAGGGCCGGCCGGGCGGCGGGTGACCGGCATGGCCGGGTCGGTGTGCGACGTGCGACCGGCCTGCCGCAGCCAGTCGGCGGGCCGGTCGGGCCGTTGCGGCCGCGGCTCACCGGTGTCGTCGCGGGCGGCCCGGCGACCGGGCGCCTCGGCGCCGGCGCCGGGACCGACCGGCTCGTCGGGCACGGACCGCCGACCGCCGGCTGCATCGGGCGCGGACCGCCGACCGCCGGGTACGTCGGGTGCGGCACCGCGGCCGGCGGGCGCGCCGCGGCGGCCGGCAGGCGGGTTCGGACCCGTCGCCGGAGTGCCGGACACGGGCGCGCCCGGCAGGTCCGGCGCGTTTCCGCTGCGCGGGACGACCGGGGGACGCTCCGGGGTGGCCCGCCGGCCGGTGCCCGGCGTGGGCCCGGCTGCGGATCCGCCGCCGGGCGCGGGCACATGGTGGCCGCCGGTGGGCTCGTCGTGCCGGGCGCGTCGCCCGCCACCGGAGACCGGGGCGGCGTCCGGAACAGCCCGTCCGGCCGGCCCGCCGGGTACGGCCCCTTCCGGCGCGGCGCGACGGCCCGCACCGGAGACGGGACGGGTTCCGGGCGGTACGTCGTCGGCACGGGCACGGCGGCCCGCACCGGAGACCGGCTGGGTGCCGGGTGCCACGTCGTCGGGCCGTGCCCGGCGTGCTCCACCGGGGACCGGCTGGACGGCGTCGGTGTCCTCGGCGCGGGCACGGCGGGCACCACCGGAGACCGGCTGGATGCCGGCGGTGTCGTCCGCCCGGGCGCGTCGGCCACCCGACGGCGGCGGGATCGTCGGATCGGCCTGGTGCGGGACCTCGGGTCCGGCTCCGTGCCGGCCGCGGGGCGTCGGCGGTACGCGGGTGTCGCCGTCGGCGGGTGGCCGGCCCGGGTCGGCCGGTGCGCGGCCGGGTGGAGCGGGCGGGACGCGGGTGCCGGCGACGGGCGGCTGCTGGCCGGTGGGGCCGTCCACGCGGCGGCGGTACGGCGCGTCGGCCGGACGGGGAGCCTCGGGCACGCCGGGCCACGGACCGTCGGCGGGGCGGCGCGGGGCGCCGGCTTCGGGGCCGCCGGGCCAAGGGCCGTCACCGGCCCGGCGCGGGGCACCGGTCTCGGGACCGCCGGTGCGCACCGGCGGCGCGGCCGGACCGGGCGTGTCGGGGCGGCGCATGACCGGCGGACGCGGACCGGGCCGGCCACCACCGGGCGGCGTCTCCGGGCCGGGGCGGCCACCGCCGGAGGGCGCGTCCACAACCGGCGGGCGGACCCCCGGCGGCGTGTCCGCGGCCGGACGCCCGGGAGCCGGGGGCATGTCCACTCCGGGCCGGCCGGACGGCGGGGCGGTGTCCACGCGGGACCGTCCGGCTGGCGGAGGCGTGTCCACGCCCGGTCGACCGGGAGCCGGGGGCAGGTCGGTACCGGGACGCCCGGTGACCGGTCCGCCGGGACGCCCGGCGGCCGGGGGCGCAGCCGGACCGGGGCGGCCGGTCACGGGTGGCATCGTCGGGTCGGTGCGGCCGACCGGAGCGGGCCCGCCCGGATGGGACCGGCCGGGAGCCTGCGGCGCGGCGGCCGGCGGCGGAACCGGCCGGCCGGGAGCCTGGGGCGCGCCCGCCGACGGAGTGCCGGGCCGGCCGGCGGGCGAAGGCGGCGGAACCGGCTGACCGGTCGAGGGCGGCTGGGCCCCCGGCGCCGGCGGCCGCGGAGCCTGCCGGGCGGCCGGCGGCACGCCGGGACCCGGACCGGGCGCGGCGGCCGGGCGGGGCGGCCGGGCGGGCTCGCCGTCCGGCCAGGACGGGTCGGCGCCGGGACGCGGCGCGGGGACGCCCCCGTCCGGTCCGAGTTCACCGCCCTGCTGCTTGGCGCTGCGCAGGTCGTCGATCCAGCCGAGTTCCTCGCCGACGACAGTCGGGTCGAGCTCGGGCTCGGGCCGGCCGCGCCCCCACCGGCGGCCCTTGCCGCGCGGGTCGCGCCGCTCGTCGGGGCCGTCCGCCGGCCGCTCCGGACCACGCGCCATCACTACTGACCCCCCTCGGCGGCGTCGCTGCCGCCCTCACTCGCCCCGCTGGCCTGCTCGCCGCCCCCCACCCGGGCCCCGTTCGCGGCGGCCGGGGCGCCGGCCTCCGCCCGGGGCGCCGGAGCCGGCAGCCCGCGCACGATCCGGCGCAGCAGCGGCAGCCGGGTGGCCACCGCCCGCTCCGCGCCGTGCCCGCTGGGCTGGTAGTAGTCGGTTCCGACGAGGTCGTCCGGAGCGTACTGCTGGGTGACCACCCCCCGGTGGTCGTCGTGCGGGTAGCGGTAGCCGGCGCCGTGGCCGAGGCCCCGCGCGCCGGAGTAGTGGGCGTCGCGCAGGCCGCGCGGCACCGCGCCGCCCCGACCCGCGCGTACGTCCGCGACGGCCGCGCCGATCGCCGTGGTGGCCGAGTTCGACTTCGGCGCGGTGGCCAGGTGGATGACCGCCTGGGCCAGGTTGAGCTGTGCCTCCGGCAGGCCCACGTACTCGACCGCGTGGGCGGCCGCGGTGGCCACTGTCAGCGCGGTGGGATCGGCCATGCCGACGTCCTCACTCGCGAAGATCACCAGCCGGCGGGCGATGAACCGGGCGTCCTCGCCGGCCACCAGCATCCGGGCCAGCCAGTGCAGTGCCGCGTCCACGTCCGAGCCGCGCATGCTCTTGATGAACGCGCTCGTCACGTCGTAGTGCGCGTCGCCGTCCCGGTCGTAGCGCACCGCCGCCACGTCGACCGCCTGCTCGGCCACGGCCAGGTCGATCCGGCCGGCGCCCAGGGCGGTCGCGGTGGCCGCCGCCGCCTCCAGCGCGGTGAGCGCCTTGCGCACGTCGCCCCCGGCGAGCCGGACCAGGTGGTCCTCCGCCTCCCGCGCCAGGACCAGCGCGCCGCCGAGTCCGCGCTCGTCGGCCACCGCGCGGCGCAGCAGCCCGCGTACGTCGTCGTCGTCCAGGGCCTGAAGGGTGAGCAGCACGCAGCGCGACAGCAGAGGCGAGATGACCGAGAAGTACGGATTCTCCGTGGTCGCCGCGAGCAGCGTGACCGTCCGGTCCTCGACGGCGGCGAGCAGCGAGTCCTGCTGGGTCTTGCTGAACCGGTGCACCTCGTCGATGAACAGCACTGTGGGCGGGCCGCCGGACCGGCGTTGCCGCCGCGCGGTCTCGATCACGGCGCGGACGTCCTTCACGCCGGCGGTGAGCGCGGACATCGCGACGAACCGCCGGTCGGTGGCCCGGGCCACGAGGTGGGCGACGGTGGTCTTGCCGCTGCCCGGCGGACCCCAGAGGATCACCGACATCGGCGCCGCGCCCTCGACCAGCTGACGCAGCGGCGCGCCCGGCGCGAGCAGGTGCTCCTGCCCGACCAGCTCGTCGATGCCCGCCGGCCGCATCCGCACCGGCAGGGGCGAGTCCGCCCGGGCGTCGGTGAAGCCGTCGGCGCCGCCCGCGCCCGCGGGTGCGCCGGCCGGCTCGCCGAGGGTGAAGAGGGCGTCCGATTCCATCACGAGAACAGTACCGGGCCGGGCCGACGACGCCGGAATCGCGCCGCCGCCCCGACCCGGGTGGTCTTTTCCGGTCAGCCGCGACCCGGCCGCCGGCCCCGGTACCACCGGCCGCCACCGCCGCCGCGCGGGCCGGAGCCGACGCCGGCCAGGTAGAGCGAGAGCAGCAGGAAGCCGATGAGCATGAGCGTCGTGGTGCTGAACAGATCGGGCGCGCCGAGGTCGGTGTTCATGAAGTCGAGCAGCAGCGCGAAGCCGAACACGATGGCCGCGAGAATGGCGAGCATGTCGTTCCTCCGGTGGGGGTTCCCAGCAGGTCGGCGACGGATGTACCCAATCGGTCTGTTCGTCAATCTCCACCCTGGAACAGGAGATGCACGGCCGCCGGTACGGACCGCGGGTGCTCGTAGGCTGGGGCAATGATCACGGTCGACGAGGCGCTGACCGGGCCGGAGGCACTGCTCGCCGCGACGGGCAACCACCCGTACGCCCGGCACGCGCTCCGGCGTGACCAGGCCGCGCGGGGGTGGCGGCACGACGGCGCGGTCGGATGGCTGCTCCCGCCGGGCGAGTGGTCGGCGGGCGGCGCGGTCGGCGCTCCCGGCCCGGCGCTCGACGTCTTCGCCGCCCAGCGGGCGGACGGGACGCTGTCGGCCGGCCAGTCGATCAACCTGCCGCGGGCGGATCCGGACGAGGTGTCCGCGCGGCTGCCGGTGGCCCGGCTGATCGAGTGGGACTTCCTCTGGACCACAGGCCCCCCCGCCGCGGCAGCCGGAGCAGGAGCGGGTGGTGCGCCTGACCGGGGCGGACCGTCCCGCGCTGGCCGCGCTGATCGAGGAGGCGTTCCCGAGCACCACCTCCCGGCCGGGCGACCCGGGCGTCGTCGACTGGTACGGCATCCGCGACGGTGACCGCCTGCTCGCCGGCGGCGCCGATCGCAGCCGGGGCGACATCGGCTTCCTGGCCGGGCTGACGGTCGCGCCCGGGCATCGCGGCCGAGGGCTGGGCGCGGCGCTGACCGCCGGGATGACGCGCGCCCTGTTCGGCCGGTACGACGCCGTTGCGCTGGGCGTCTACCCGGACAACGTGGGCGCGATCCGCCTCTACCGCCGGCTCGGCTTCACCGCCGCCGAACGCCGCACGTCCATCAAGCTCGCCTGACGCGGCAGACGGCCCGCCCGCAACGTGGCCGCCCCGGCATTCCGCCTCGCCGCCCCGCTCCGCGACCATCGCACCACCGGACCCCCGCCGCCACGCGAGATCTTGGTACGAAACGGCCCTCATAGGGGCGTCCGCGCACCAAGATCTCTCCGCGTCTCACTTCGCGGAACTCATATCCCAAGAGCGAACACGCTGGCGCTGCCCTGCCGCGGGAGTGGAACGTCAAACGAGGGCGGAGACACCCGTGGCGTTCCACCCCGCGTTGTGGCGAACGAGGCGCGGCCGTGACGAGCGGGCCGCGGCCCGTGCGGTGGCGGAGCGGTCGACGGGGCGGCGCCGGAAGTACTGCCGAGCCGACCGGCGACGCCTGCCGCCCGCACCCGGCGGCCAGCGCTGGGTGCGGGCCGCAGCGGCTCAGTCGCGGGCCGTCGACGCCGGCACGACCACCGACCCGGCCTCACCCCGACCGACTGCCTCGCCCCGACCGGCGGTCCCGTCCGCAGCGACGGCGGAGGCACTGTCGGCGGCGTCAAGGGCGGAGCCGGACGGCTCGGGGGCCAGACCGGCTCGGCCCGGTCCGCCGCCCGTCCCCTCCGGTTCCACTGTGACGTCCGACGGGGTACGGCGGGCGGCGCGCCAGGCCGGCAGGTAGAGCGGCGCGGCCACGGCGAGCATCACCCCGCCGACGATCATGGCGATGCTGACGCTCGTGGCGTCGGCCAGCGCGGTCAGCGTGACCGCGCCGAGCGCGCCGGCCGGCTGGCCGGCCATCGAGTTGAGCGACAGCACACTCGTCCGGTACGGGCCGTCGACCTGCCGGTGCAGCAGTCCCATGTGCAGCGGGTTCGACGCGCCGTGCACGGCGTAGCAGGCCAGGTACGCGATGAGGATGCCGACCGGACCGGCCAGCAGGCCCATGCCGACCACCGTCACGCCTTGGAGGATCCGCATCAGCGCAGCGGCCGGGGCGGCGCCGAGGCGGCGCAGCAGGAACGGGGTGAGCGCGGCGCCGGCGGCGTTGGCGAGCCAGGCCGCCGTGCCGGCGGGGCCGAGCAGCGCCGCCGCGCGGTCCGGGTTGTCGAGCACCTCGGCGAGGCGTACCGGGAGCAGCGACTCGAAGGTGACCATGCCGAACCCCCAGAACAGTTCGACGGCGACCAGGGCCAGCAGCACCCGGTTGCGGCGCAGCAGCCCGACGGCCTGCCCGACCATGCGGGGCGCGTCGACCACCGAGGCGCGCAGCGCGGCCGGGCCGGACGCGGGCCGCCGCTCGGCCATCAGCGCCAGCAGGGCCACGATGGAGACGCCCTGGAGCACGGCGGCGACGATCACCGGCAGCGCGAGGGCGCTGACCGGGCCGATCGGGCCGAGCGCGACGAGGCCGCCGCTGAGCAGTGCGCCCGCGCCGATGGCGACGCCGACCACGGTGCCGGCCCAGCCGAGGCCGCGCTCGTACTCGGCCTTCGGGTCGGCGGCGAGCGTGGCGTCGACGTACCAGGATTCCATCGGGCCGCTGTCGAGCGCCCGGTAGATGCCCTGCAACGCCCAGACCAGGAAGAACATCCAGAACGAGTCGGCCACCGCCATCAGCGCCAGCGAGCCGAGGCCGACGGCCCAGGCGACGACAAGCACCGGCTTGCGGCCGAGCGCGTCGGCGAAGCCGCCGGTGGGCAACTCCAGCGCCAGCACGACGAGGCCCTGCGCGGTGGCGACCAGGCCGATCTGGGACAGCGTCAGCCCGCGCTCCTGCATCAGCAGGATCATCACCGGCATGAGCAGGCCGCTGGGCAGCCAGCGCAGGCCGTACAGCGTGAGGTAGCGGAACCGGATCTGGCGTACGGACAGCGCGGTCACGGCTTCTCCTCGGCAGGCGGCGGGGTGGACTGCGGCAACGCCGCGTCCATCGGGAGGGCGGCGAGGTAGAGCTGGACCGTCTCGGCGTCGGGGTCGTCGGGGTCGGTCTCGTCGCGGTGCCGCTCGAAGACCGCGAACACCTCCTCCTGGATCGCCTTGAGGCGGTCGACCGGAATCCGCATGAAGAAGTCACCCATGCCGAACGCGTCACGCCAGGCCGGCGACCACCGGTGCCGCTGGGCGAACCAGCGTTCGGCGTGCCCGGCGAAGAAGCGGACGTAGTCCGCCTCGATCCACTCGATGGCCGCCCGCGCGTCGGGGTCGTCGTCGAAGTCGCTGGACTCCCAGTTGGTGACGTCGTGCGCGGCCCGCCAGTAGCGCTGACGGCCGGTGCCGAGGCTCCGGTCCTCCACCACGAGGCCCACCTCGGCGAGTTGGCGCAGGTGGTAGCTGGTCGCGCCGCTGTTGGTGCCGAGCGCCTCGGCGAGGGCGGTGGCGGTGGCCGGGCCGCCCACGCGCAGCGCCCCGACCAGCCGCATGCGCAGCGGTTGGGCCAGGGCACGAACCTGGCGGTGGTCGATGCGTACGGTGCGCTCCTTCTTCTCCTCCATGTGATGCACAATATCTGTGCACACATTCCATGCACAAGAGGCTTGCAAAGAATCTGTGCAACTAGCCGTACAGCTCGGCGATCCCGCGCAGCCGGGTCCGCAGCAGCCCCGCGGCGCGGGTGGAGTCCAGCACCACCTCACCCGGGCGGTGCTGGGCGGCGGCGGCGATCGTGGTCGTGCGCAGCCCGCCCGTGTCCACCCCGTCGTGCCGGGCCACCAGCACGCCCAGCTCGGCGCGGCTCACCGCCTCCGGCCCGGCCACGTTGAGCAGCCCGGCGTAGTCGCCCGGCACCAGCTCCAGCACCGCGGCGGCGAGGTCGGCGACGTGCACCGGGCAGCGCAGCTCGTCGGTGAACAACGTGGCCCGCCCGGCCAGCGCGTCCCGGCAGAGCTGGATCTGCTTGCTGCCCTCCCCCACGATCAGCGAGGTACGCACCACCGCCGCGCCCGGATCCACCGCCCGCACGGCCGTCTCCGCCGCCGCCTTCGCCGCTCCGTACGGGTGCAGCGGCGTGGGCACGTCCTCGTCCGCGTACGGCGTGGGCCGCCCGGCGTGCAGCGCGTCGCTGGACAGGTGC
Organism: Micromonospora tulbaghiae; assembly: GCF_900091605.1. GTDB lineage: Bacteria > Actinomycetota > Actinomycetes > Mycobacteriales > Micromonosporaceae > Micromonospora > Micromonospora tulbaghiae. The sequence goes on along the minus strand of NZ_FMCQ01000006.1, from coordinate 347,153 downwards.
ACCAGGCGGGCGCCCGCCTCGGCGGCGGCTACCGCGATGTGGGCCGCCCCGTCCGCGGTGACCGCCCAGTCGTCGTACCGGTAGGGGGTGGCGACGACCGCGTCGGGGCGTACCCGAATCAGCAGCTCACGCACGGCGGTGCGGTCGGTCACGTCGAGCCGGTGCGGCGCGACGCCCGGCACCGTGACGGCGGCGCGGTGGTACGTGCCGGTGACCCGGTGCCCGGCGGCGACCGCCTGCCGGCACACCTCGGCGCCGAGGAAGCCGCCGGCTCCCACCACGAGCAGGTGCATCAGTCCTCCTGAAGATCGGAACGGCCCGCGTCATCATGACGCGGGCCGTTCCGGCAGGCGAGCGATCAGGTGGGGTCGGCCACCGGGGCGGCCGGGCCGGCGGTGCCGGCGTGCGGGCCGGCCGGCGCCTTCGGCTTGGCGTCGATGCCGGCCTCTGCGCGCTGCTGCCCGGTGATCGGGGTGGGCGCGCCGGTCAGCGGGTCGAAGCCGCCCCGGGTCTTCGGGAACGCGATCACCTCGCGGATCGAGTCCGCGCCGGCGAGCAGCATGCAGACCCGGTCCCAGCCGAACGCGATGCCGCCGTGCGGCGGAGCGCCGTACTTGAACGCCTCCAGCAGGAAGCCGAACTTGTCCTGCGCCTCGTCGGCGGTGATGCCGAGCAGGTCGAACACCCGCTGCTGCACGTCGCCCCGGTGGATACGGATCGAGCCGCCGCCGATCTCGTTGCCGTTGCAGACGATGTCGTACGCGTAGGCCAGCGCCCGGTCCGGTGCCTCCTCGAACCGGTCCACCCACTCGGCGTTCGGCGAGGTGAACGGGTGGTGCACGGCGGTCCAGCCGCCCGCTCCGCCGTTCTCCTGGTCGGAGGTCGGCTCGAACATCGGCGCATCCACCACCCAGCAGAACGCCCAGGCGCTCTCGTCGATCAGGTTCGACCGCTTGGCGATCTCGATCCGGGCGGCGCCGAGCAGCTCCTGTGCCTCGCGGGTGTTCGTGCTGGCGGCGAAGAAGATCGCGTCGCCGGGCTTCGCGCCGACCGCGTCGGCCAGGCCGGACAGGTGCGCCTCGGACAGGTTCTTCGCCACCGGGCCGCGCGGCTCGCCGGTCTCCGCGTCCAGCACCACGTACGCCAGGCCACGCGCGCCGCGCGCCTTGGCCCAGTCCTGCCAGCCGTCCAGCTCCTTGCGGGTCTGCGACGCGCCGCCGGGCATGACCACCGCGCCGACGTAGCCGCCCGCGTCGATCGCGCCGGCGAACACCCGGAACTCGGTGCCGCGCAGGTAGTCGGTCAGCTCGGTCAGCTCCACGCCGTAGCGCAGGTCCGGCTTGTCGGAGCCGTACCGGGACATGGCGTCGTGCCAGGTGATGCGCGGGATCGGCCGGGAGATCTCGTAGCCGGCGAGGTCCTTCCACAGCGCGGAGACGATCGCCTCGCCGAGGTCGATCACGTCGTCCTCGGTCACGAACGACATCTCGATGTCGAGCTGGGTGAACTCCGGCTGCCGGTCGGCGCGGAAGTCCTCGTCGCGGTAGCAGCGGGCGATCTGGTAGTACCGCTCCATGCCGCCGACCATCAGCAGCTGCTTGAACAGCTGCGGCGACTGCGGCAGCGCGTACCAGCTACCGGGCTGGAGGCGCACCGGCACCAGGAAGTCGCGGGCGCCCTCCGGGGTGGAGCGGGTCAGCGTCGGCGTCTCGATCTCCAGGAAGTCCCGCTCGTGCAGCACGCCACGGGCGATCTGGTTGGCCCGCGAGCGCAACCGCATGGCCTTGGCCGGGCCGCCCCGGCGCAGGTCCAGGTAGCGGTACTTGAGCCGGATGTCGTCGCCGGCCTCGATCTGGTCGTCCACCGGCAGCGGCAGCGGCGCGGCCTCGGAGAGCACCTCCAGCGCGCTCGCGGTCACCTCGACCTCGCCGGTGGGCAGGTCCGGGTTCTCGTTGCCCTCCGGGCGGCGGGTCACCTCGCCGGTGACCTTGACGCAGAACTCGTTGCGCAGCGCGTGCGCGTCCTCCTCGCGGAAGACCACCTGCACCACGCCGGAGGCGTCGCGCAGGTCGACGAAGATGACACCGCCGTGGTCGCGCCGGCGGGCCACCCACCCGGCGAGCGTCACCGTCGAGCCGGCGTCCGCGGCGCGCAGGCTTCCGGCATTGTGGGTACGGATCACGGCTGGCGTCTCCTCAATCTGGTCCACTCACTGCTCCCCGCATTCTGTCAGGACGGGCGGGCCCGCTCCCCGGCACCCGTCGAGCCGGGCCGCCCCGGGGGCGTGGCGAAAGCGCGGTGCGGGCCGGGTCCGGCGGTTTACCGTGGCCGGGTGCGTGCCGTACCGACCTGGGCCGTGGCCACCGCGGCCGCCGCGCCCGCGCTGCTGGTGGCGGGCTGGACGGTCGCGGGCGCCCGACAGGGGCCGGGATACGACCCGGTGCGGGACACGATCAGCGAGCTGGCCGGCGAGGGCGCCACCGATCCGTGGCTGATGGGCGGCGCGCTGGTGCTGCTCGGCTGCTGCTACTGCGCCACCGCTGCCGCGCTGCACGCCGCCGGGCTGCCCAGCCGCTTCCTGCTGGCGGCCGGCGGGGTGGCCACCGTCGCGCTCATCGCGTTCCCCCGGCCGCAGGTGGGCGGCTCCCCGGCGCACGGCGTGGTGGCCACTGTGGCGGTGCTCGCGCTGGCGCTGTGGCCGGCCGGGACGGCGCTGCGCCTGCCCCGCCGGGTGCCGCGTGCGGTGGCCGCCTCCCCGCTGGGCCGGCCGCCGTGGGCGTTCCGCCGGCCGGTGGCGCTGGCCGTCACGGCGGTGCTGCTGGCGTTGTTCGGCTGGTCGGCGGCCGAGGTGACGGGCGGCTCCCGGACCGGGCTGGCCGAGCGGGTGGCAGCGCTCGCGGTGACGCTCTGGCCACTGGCGGCGGTGCTGTCCGCGCGGCGGGCCCACCGGCACTGGACGGCCCGGACGGCCGGGCCGCCCCGGCCGGACGGCCCGCCGGTCGGTCCGGGCCGCCTCGGAGCGGGCACCTGACCGGGTACGCGGAACGGGCCGCCGGTCACCCGGCGGCCCGTTCGTGGGAGTGCGTGGATCAGAAGACGCTCACGCCGTAGCGGCTGAGGGCCTCGGTGACCGGCTGGAAGTAGGTGGTGCCACCGGTGCGGCAGTTGCCGCTACCGCCGGAGGTGAGGCCGAGCGCGACGGTGCCGGCGAACAGCGAGCCGCCGCTGTCGCCCGGCTCGGCGCAGACGTTGGTGCGGATGAGGCCGGAGACGCTGCCCTCGGCGTAGTTCACGGTCGCGTTCAGCGCGCTGACGCTGCCGCTGCGCAGGCCGGTGGTGCTGCCGGAACGGCGGACGGACTGGCCGACGTACGCGTTGCCGGCCGAGGTGATGTCCTGGAAGCTGCCGTTGTAGAGCGAGACGTTGCCGGCCGCGTTGGCCGAGTTGCTGTGCCGGACGATGCCGTAGTCGTTGCCCGGGAAGCTGGTGCCGGTCCGGGTGCCGAGCAGGCTGGTCTGCCCGGAGTTGCTGTACCAGCTCGACGAGATGTTGGTGCAGTGGCCCGCGGTGAGGAAGTAGTAGGTCGAGCCGCTGCGGACGTTGAACCCGAGCGAGCAGCGGCCCCCGCCGCCGGCGTAGATCGCCTGGCCGCCGGAGATCCGGGTGCTCAGCACGCCGGCCTCGGCCTCGACGCGGATCGCGCCGTTGTGACGGGCGGCGGCGGCCTTGACCCGCTCCAGCTTGGCGCCGGTGACGGTGCTGTCGACGGAGACGACGACCTGGTTCGTGGCCGGGTCGGTCCACCAGGCGGTGCCGGGGATCTTCGCGGAGCGCTCCAGCTCGCTGGTGGCGGCGTTGAGCTTGTCCGCGCCGCGCGCCACGATCTTCGGGATGGCGCCGGCGTCGCGCACCTGGCGGGCGGTCGCGGTGTCGGTCACCGTGACGATCATCTTGCCGCTGGCGTCGGCGTACGTGCCGGCCGCGCGGTCGCCGAGCTTCTCGGCGAGGGTGGCGGCGGCGTCCGGCGAGAGGGCCGTGGGGGCGGCCTGCGCGGGTGCGCCGAGCAGCGAGCCGGTGACCAGGGTGCCGGCGACGGCGACTGCGGCGGCGCGGCGGAGCGTGGACCTCGTGGGTCGCATGTAACAACCTCCGAATGGGGGTGAACGGGCGCTGTCATGGGGGCACGCCCGAGGACAACCCGGGCGACCTGGGGAAACCGCCCGGGTGCCCAAAGTATTCACACATTTAAGATCGTAAACAAGACATGGCTTTGCCCGGATTCGCACCGGCGCCCGATGTAACGCCGAAGCAACAACATCGACACCATCTGTCAGAGCCGGTCAGGGGTTGCGGCGGCGGACCCCCGGACCCGGGCGGGGCAGCACGTCGCGCGCCTCGGTGATCTCGTGCCCCTCGGCGCAGCGCAACCCGACCCGGACCTCCGCGCCGCAGTCGCGGTGCGCGACGCTCAGCGGCGAGCCCTCCGGGTCGGCCAGGTAGCGGTCACCCCACCCGAGCACCGCGACGAGCACCGGCCACAGGTCCAGGCCCATCTCGGTGAGCCGGTACTCGTGGCGCGGCCGGCTGCCCGGCTCCCGGTACGGCTCACGGCGCAGCACGCCGCGCTCGACGAGCATGGCGAGCCGGTTCGTCAGCACCTGGCGCGGGATGCCGGTGCGCACCCGCATGTCGTCGAACCGGCGTACGCCGTTGAAGACCTCGCGCAGCACGACGAGGGTCCACCGCTCGCCGAGGATCTCCATGGCGCGCGCGATGGTGCAGTTCTCCACCGACCAGTCCAGTGCCGCGGGTCTCATGCCGACCAGGCTAGGTCTGATTGACAGACTCAGCAACGCGCTGCGAGGCTGAGTCCATGACTCAGACGCAGGGCCGCACCCGCACGTTCACCTGGTCCGACCCGGCGGCCGGCGCCGCGCACCTGGGCCGGCGCAGCGGCCTGGAGCTGATGCAGGCGATGATCGCCGGCGAGCTGGCCGCACCGCCGATCATGCACCTCGTCGACATGTCCCGGATGGAGGCCGAGGAGGGCCGCGTCGCGGTCGAGCTGCTGCCGCAGGAGTTCCACTACAACCCGCTCGGCACCGTGCACGGCGGCGTCATCTCCACGCTGCTGGACACCGCCGCGGCGTGCGCCGTGCACACCACGCTGCCGGCCGGCGTCGGCTACACGTCGCTGGACCTCAACGTGAAGTTCCTGCGCCCGGTCACCGTCGACAGCGGCCTGCTGCGGTGCGAGGGCACCGTGCTCCAGCGGGGCCGCCGTACCGCCCTGGCCGAGGCCCGCCTGACGGACCCGGCCGGCCGCCTGGTAGCCCACGCCACCTCAACCTGCCTGATCTTCCCCCTCCCCTGACCCCGGCGATCTTGCAGTTGCGGCCCCCGCGGCGCCGGTTCAGCGGCATTTGCGGGGGCCGTAAGTGCAAGATCGCGCGGGCGGGCGGGCGGGGCGGGAGGGGTCAGGCGGTGCGGGCGGAGACGCGGGCCGCGCGGGCTGCGCGCTTCTCCTCGAAGCGGGACGCCTGGGTCTCCAGGGTGTCCAGCTGGGCGGCGATCTGCTCGCGGGCGGCCTCGCCGTCGGCGTTCAGGCCGGTCACGTCGAACAGGTTCCACTGCCGCAGCACCGGCATCACCACATCGTCGCGGTGCTGGCGCAGGTCGTAGATGCCGGCCAGCGCGATCGCCACCGACTTGCGGGCGAAGCCGTCGATGCCCACGCCGGGCATCTGGAAGTTGGCCAGCACGTCGGCGACGGCGCGCATGGCCTGCGACGGCGCCACCTCGAACGCGGCAGCCAGCAGGTTGCGGTAGAAGACCATGTGCAGGTTCTCGTCCGCCGCCACCCGGGCCAGCAGCGCCTCGCACGTCGGGTCGCCGGTGGCCCGGCCGGTGTTGCGGTGCGAGATGCGGGTGGCCAGTTCCTGGAACGACACGTACGCCAGCGAGTGCAGCATCTCCTGGTCGTGGACGTTCTGGTAGCCGGCCGACATGTGCACCATGCGGGCCCGCTCCAGGGCCACCGGGTCCACCGCCCGGGTCACCGTGAGGTAGTCGCGGATCGCGGTGCCGTGCCGCCCCTCCTCGGCGGTCCACCGGTGCACCCAGGTGCCCCACGCGCCGTCGCGCCCGAACAGCGTGGCGATCTCGTGGTGGTACGAGGGCAGGTTGTCCTCGGTGAGCAGGTTGACGATCAGCGCGGTCCGGGCCACCTCGGGCAGCGTCGAGTCCTCCGGCGACCAGGCCTCGCCGCCCAGCGGGCCGTCGAAGGTGCGGCCTTCGCTCCACGGCACGTACTCGTGCGGGAACCACTCCTTGGCCAGCGACAGGTGGCGGTCGAGGTTCTTCTCGACCACCGGCTCGAGTTCGGTGAGCAGAGCGGTCTGGCTGAGCACGGTCACGACGTTCTCCCTACGGTGGCGTAACTTACGCCACCGTAGGTCGAAACGTCTTCAGACGCCAGTGCCGGCCGGGCCGACCAGCGGCTTCAGGTCCGCCCGGGGCGGCGTCCACTCCCCCGCCGCGGCGGCCACCTGCTCGCCGGAACGGATGTCCTTGACCTCGTCGCCGTCCGCGCCGGGGAACCAGACGTACGGAATGCCACGCCGCTCGGCGTACCGGATCTGCTTGCCGAACTTGGCCGCCGACGGGGACACCTCGGTGGGCACACCACGCGAGCGCAGCGCCGCCGCGACCGCGTCGCTCGCCGCCCGGTCCTCCTCGGCGGTGACCGCCACCAGCACGCAGGTGGGCACCGAACGGGACACCGACAGCGCCTCGGCGCCGAACAGCAGGCCGAGCAGCCGGGTCACCCCGATCGAGATGCCCACGCCGGGGAACCGGACGTTGCCCGAGCTGGCCAGGTTGTCGTACCGGCCGCCGGAGCAGATCGAGCCGAACCGCTCGTAGCCGATCATCTGCGTCTCGTAGACCGTACCCGTGTAGTAGTCCAGGCCCCGGGCGATGCGCAGGTCGGCCACGCAGAGGCCGGGCGCGTGCGCGGCGGCGGTCTCCACCACGGCGGTCAGCTCCGCGACGCCCTCGTCGAGCAGCGGGTCGCTCACCCCGAGGCCGCGCACCGCGTCGGCGAAGGACGCGTCCGGCGCGGAGATCTCGGCCAGCGCCAGCACCGCCTTGGCCTGCGCCTCGCTCGCCCCGGCGGTGCTCGCCAGCAGCTCCGTGACCCCGGCCGGGCCGATCTTGTCGAGCTTGTCGACGGCGCGCAGCGCCGCCTCCGCGTCGGTCAGCCCGATGCCCCGGTAGAACCCCTCGCAGATCTTGCGGTTGTTGACCTGGATACGCACCGGCGGGATCGGCAGCGACCGCAGCGCGTCGCCGATGACCAGCGGCATCTCGGCCTCGTAGTGGGCCGGCAGGGTGTCCCGGTCGACGATGTCGATGTCGGCCTGGAGGAACTCCCGGTACCGGCCCTCCTGCGGGCGCTCACCCCGCCACACCTTCTGGATCTGGTAGCGGCGGAACGGGAACTGGAGCTTGCCGGCGTTCTCCAGCACGTAGCGGGCGAACGGCACGGTCAGGTCGAAGTGCAGGCCGAGCGCGTCGTCACCGGCCGGGCCGTCGGTGTCGGCCTGCAACCGGCGCAGCAGGTAGACCTCCTTGGAGGTCTCACCCTTGCGCAGGAGCTGGTCCAGCGGCTCGACCGAGCGGGTCTCCAGCGGCGCGAAGCCGTACAGCTCGAACGTCGCGCGGATCCGGTCGAGCACGAACTGCTCGATCATCCGCTGCGCCGGCGTCCACTCGGGGAAGCCGGAGATGGGCGTGGGCTTGCTCATGGCGTACTCCTCGATCCCGCGCGGCGCGCGGGCGAACGTCGTGGGCCGCGGCGGTCAGAGGCCGCGGGTGGGCGCGGCCGGGCGCGCGCCGCCGGTGCCCGCCACCTCGACGAGGTACGGGTTGGTCGCGCGCTCGCGGCCGATGGTGGTCCGGGGGCCGTGGCCGGGCAGGACGACTGTGTCGTCGGCCTGCGGGAGAACCTTCTCCCGCAGGCTGGACAGCATGCGGGGCATGCTGCCGCCCGGCAGGTCGGTGCGGCCGATCGAGCCGGCGAACAGCACGTCACCGGAGAGGCAGATCTGCTCCGCCTCCCAGGGCGAGCCGGCGCCGGGCAACCGGAACAGCACCGACCCGCCGGTATGGCCCGGGGCGTGGTCGACGGTGATCTCCAACCCGGCCAGCGACAACGTCGCGCCGTCGGTCAGCTCGGCCACGTCGTCCGGCTCGGCGTACGGCAGCCGGCCACCGAACAGCTGGGTCAGGTCCATCGACAGCGCCTTGCTCGGGTCGGCCAGCAGTTCCCGGTCCTCCGGGTGGACGTAGGCGGGGATGCCCCGCGCGCCGCAGACCGGGGCGACGGAGAAGGTGTGGTCCAGGTGGCCGTGGGTGAGCAGCACGGCGGCCGGGTGCAGGCGGTGCTCGGCGAGCACGGCGTCGAGCCGGTCGAGCACCCCGATGCCGGGGTCGACCACCACGCACTGCTCCCCCGGCCCGGTCGCCACCACATAGCAGTTGGTGCCGAAGGCGTCCGCGGGAAAGCCGGCCACGAGCACGTCGCTCCCCTTTCCGTCCGGTCGTCGTCTGCTTGCAGCCTAGTCGTAACGGCGAGCGAGTTCCGTCCGCCACCGGCCCCGTCCGAGCCGGCCGGGCTGAGATGACGGGACCTCGTACACCACTTTCACAGTCGCTACCCGTACACTCTGGCGGGCGTGTGGCGTGGCGCACCCCGATCGGAACGGCGGACGGCGCCCGGCGCCGGCGGCGATCAGGCAGAGGAAGGGGAGCGCACGTGGCTTCCAGCAGGGACCGGCAGCGCAAACTGGCGCGCGCCAAGCTCGACCGGCAGCTCGCCCGGCGGGCGGCGGTCGCGAAGCGCCGCCGGCAGATCCGGGCCGGTGTGGGCGCCGCGGTGGTGCTCGTGCTGATCGTGGCCGGCTCGGCCTGGGCACTCGGCGCGTTCGACTCCGAGCCGGAGAAGAAGGCCGCCGATGACGTCTGTCTCTGGACCGCCGAGGACGGCGCCGTCAACACCAACCTCAAGGACGTCGGCCAGCCGCCCACCACGGGCCTGCCGACCTCGGGCACCCGCCCGATGACGATCACCACCAACCAGGGTGGGCCGATCACCGTCGAGCTGGACCAGACCGACGCGCCGTGCGGTGCGGCGAGCCTGAGCTACCTGGCCGGCCGGTCGTTCTTCGACAACACCACCTGCCACGAGATCACCGCCGAGGGCGCGCTGCGCTGCGGTGACCCGACCGGCACCGGGCTCGGCGGCCCGACCTACTCGTTCTACGACGAGAACGTCCCGGCCGCGCCGGAGCCCAGCCCGTCGGCCTCGCCGGCGCCCGGGCAGCCGGCGACGTACCCGAAGGGCACGGTCGCCATGATCGGCAACCCGCCCGGCAGCAACAGCAGCCAGTTCCTGATCTTCTTCAAGGACGCCAGCCCGGCCAAGCCGGCCTACTCGGTGGTCGGCAAGGTCACCGGCGGGCTCGACGTGGTGGAGAAGATCGGCGCCATGCCGACGGAGGACAATGGCAACGGCGCCAAGGTCAAGCCGAAGACGCAGGTGCTGGTCCAGAGCGTCACAGTCGGCGAGCCCGGCGCGGCGCCGGCCGAAAGCCCCGCGCCCTCGCCCAGCGCCAGCGCGGGCTGACCCGACAACTCGATCCGGCGGCCCGCCGCCGGTGACCCACACACGTGATCCGGCGGCGCGCGCGCCGACCCCATACGCAGCAGGTGAGGAGTGACCGTGACGTCCACCAGAGACCGCCAGCGCGCGGCGGCGCGGGCCAAGCTCGAGCGGGAGATGGCGGAACGGGCCGGCCGGGCCCGTAAGCGCCGGCAGACCCAGGCGATCGTCGGGGCCGCGGCCGTGCTGGTGCTCGTCGTGGCCGGCACGGTCTGGCTCGTCGCCGCGCTCGGCGACGACGACGAGAAGCAGGGCGGCACCCCCGCCGGGGCCGGCGCCGTGCAGTGTGCGTACACGGAGGTGCCCAAGGAGGGCCGGCCGCCGCAGATCAAGGACGTCGGCCTCCCGCCGGCCCAGCAGGCCGGCAAGGGCTCCCAGACGATGACGATCGACACCAACCTGGGCCCGATCACCGCCAAGATCGACCGCGCCAAGGTGCCCTGCACCGCCGGCAGCTTCACGCACCTGGCGAGCAAGGGCTTCTTCGACAACACCAAGTGCCACCGGCTGGTCACCGAGGGCATCAAGGTGCTCCAGTGCGGTGACCCGAGCGCCACCGGCAAGGGCTGGCGGGACACCGACGGCACCGGCGGCCCGTCGTACAACCTGGCCGAGGAGAACCTCCCCACCGACAAGCGCCCGCCGTACCCGGACGGTGTCATCGCGATGGCCAACTCCGGCCAGCCGGGCAGCACCGGCAGCCAGTTCTTCATCGTGTACGGCGACTCGCCGCTCGACCCGAACTACACGGTGCTGGGCACCATCACCGGTGGCATGGACGTGGTGAAGCAGGTCGCCGCGGCCGGTGACGACGGCGCGTTCGCCAAGCAGGCCGGCGGTGGTCACCCGAAGAAGGAGATCACCATGACCAAGGTGACGATGAGCCCGGTCGAGGGCGGCTGACCGCACCCGTACGACGACGAAGCGCCCGCCGGCTGATCGCAGCCGGCGGGCGCTTTCGCGTGCGTGGTGGCTCAGGCCCCCGAGGTGACCCGGTACGCGTCGAACACGCCGTCGACCTTGCGCACGGTGGCCAGCAGGTGGCCGAGGTGCTTCGGGTCGGCCATCTCGAAGCTGAACCGGCTCACCGCCACCCGGTCGCGCGTGGTGGTGACGGTCGCGGAGAGGATGTTCACCCGCTCCTCGGACAGCACCCGCGTCACGTCGGCGAGCAACTTGTGCCGGTCCAGCGCCTCGACCTGGATGGCCACCAGGAACGTGGAGGCGGACGTGAGCTTCCAGCTCACCTCGACCACCCGCTCGGGCTGGGCGCGCAGGTCCTCGGCGTTGGCGCAGTCGTCCCGGTGCACGCTGACCCCGCCGGAGCGGGTGACGAACCCGAACACCGAGTCCGGCGGCACGGGCGTGCAGCAGCGAGCCAGCTTGATCCAGACGTCGCTGACGCCGCGGACCACCACGCCCGGGTCGGCGCTGCTCTGCCGGCTGCGCGGCGGCCGGGTGGCGACGGCGGTCTCGGCGATGTCCTCCGCCGCACCCTCCTCGCCGCCGTAGGACGCCATCAGCTTCTGCACGACCGACTGCGCGGAGACCTGGCTGTCGCCGACCGCCGCGTACAGCGAGGCCACGTCGGCCAGGTGCAGGTCGCGGGCGATGGCCATCAGCGCGTCCGAGGTGAGCATCCGCTGCAGGGGCATGCCCTGCTTGCGCATCGCCTTGACGATCGCGTCCTTGCCGGCCTCGATCGCCTCCTCGCGCCGCTCCTTGTTGAAGTACTGGCGGATCTTCGTACGGGCGCGCGGGCTCTTGACGAAGCCCAGCCAGTCCTGCGTCGGGCCGGCCGTGTCGGACTTCGACGTGAAGATCTCGATCACGTCGCCGTTCGACAGCGTCGATTCGAGGGGCACCAGCTTGCCGTTGACCCGCGCGCCGATGCACTTGTGCCCGACCTCGGTGTGCACCGCGTACGCGAAGTCGACAGGCGTCGACCCGGTCGGCAGCGGGATGACGTCACCCTTCGGGGTGAAGACGTACACCTCCTGGCTGGACAGGTCGAACCGCAGCGCGTCCAGGAACTCGCTCGGGTCGGCCGCCTCGCGCTGCCAGTCCAGCAGCTGCCGCAGCCAGGTCATCTCGTCGATGTGCGCCGGCGGGCCCACCACCGGGGTGCCCTTGTGCTCCTTGTACTTCCAGTGCGCGGCGATGCCGAACTCGGCGGTGCGGTGCATCGCGTACGTGCGGATCTGCATCTCCACCGGCTTGCCGGTGGGCCCGATGACAGTCGTGTGCAACGACTGGTACATGTTGAACTTGGGCATGGCGATGTAGTCCTTGAACCGGCCCGGCACCGGCTGCCAGTTGGCGTGGATGACCCCCAGCGCCGCGTAGCAGTCACGAACCGTGTCGACCAGGATCCGCACACCGACCAGGTCGTAGATGTCGTTGAAGTCGCGCCCCCGCACGATCATCTTCTGGTAGATCGAGTAGAGGTGCTTCGGCCGCCCGGTCGTCTCCGCCTTGATCTTGGCGGCCTTCAGGTCGGTGGACACCTTCTGGGTCACCTGGCGCAGCAGCGCCTCGCGCTGCGGCTGGTGTTCCCCGATCAGCCGGTTGATCTCCTCGAACCGCTTCGGGAACAGCGTGCCGAAGGCGAGATCCTCCAGCTCCCACTTGATCGTGTTCATACCGAGGCGGTGCGCCAGCGGGGCCAGGATCTCCAGCGTCTCCTTGGCCTTCTGCTCCTGCTTCGGGCGGGGCAGAAAGGTCAGGGTCCGCATGTTGTGCAGCCGGTCGGCCAGCTTGATCACCAGGACCCGCGGATCCTTCGCCATCGCGACGACCATCTTGCGGATGGTCTCGGCCTTCGCCGCGTCGCCGAGCTTGACCTTGTCGAGCTTGGTGACGCCGTCGACGAGCAGCGCGACCTCACCGCCGAAGTCGGCGCGCATCTGGTCGAGCGTGTATTCGGTGTCCTCGATGGTGTCGTGCAGCAGCGCCGCGACCAGCGTGGTGGTGTCCATGCCCAGGTTCGCCAGGATGGTCGCCACCGCGAGCGGGTGCGTGATGTAGGGGTCGCCGGACTTGCGGTACTGCCCCGAGTGCCACCGCGCGGCCGTGTCGAAGGCGCGCTGGAGCAGCCGCGCGTCGGCCTTGGGGTGGTTCTCCCGGTGCGTCGCGATCAGCGGCTCCAGCACCTCACTGACCTGCGAGGTCTGCCAGGGCGCGTTGAACCGGGCCAGCCGGGCGCGTACCCGCCGGCCGGTGGGCGCGTTGGAGAGGGCGAACCCGCTGCCGGGCGTGGACTCGGTGGAACCCTCGGTCGGGAACGGCACCACGACCGCCCCGCCGTCGGCCGTCGCGTCGGGCGCGCCGCCGGTGGCGCCGGTCGCCCGGGCCTGCGGGTTGCCGCTGCGCTCGGTCACCGAGCCGTCCGCGTCGCCTGTCGGGTGCACCGTGCCCTCCACCGGAGGGACGACATCGTGGGACACCGGCCTCCTCACCGCTCGCCGGAATGCGCCGGCCGTCCGGCCGACGTCTGGTTCAACCGGCCCGGGGGCCGGTGTTGTTCCACGCGGTCACCGGGGCCGGGCCCCGGCGCCTTCGCCGCCCCGGAGATCTCGGCCGGGTCGGGCAAAGGGCAATGCTACCCGTACGCAGGGTACGCCACCGCTCCCCCGGACGGTCGGCACCGACCGGCCCGACGGGCCGGCCTGGTCAAACGGTCAACAGGGCATGGACCGGGCGCTGCGCCAGCCGCTTACGGCCCTCAAGGAAGCCCAGCTCCAGCAGCACGGTGAACCCGGCCACCGTCCCGCCGGCCCGTTCCACCAGGTCGAGCGTGGCCTCGGCGGTCCCGCCGGTGGCGAGCACGTCGTCGAGCACAAGCACCCGGTGGCCCGCGGTGAACGCGTCCTGGTGCACCTCCAGCGTCGCCTCGCCGTACTCCAGCGCGTAGGAGGCGGAGTGGGTGGCCCGGGGCAGCTTGCCGGCCTTGCGCACCGGCACCACGCCGACGCCGGTGGCGTACGCGACCGCCGCCGCCAGCACGAACCCGCGCGCCTCGATGCCGGCGACAGTGTCGAACGACTCCGGCCCGTGGTAGGCGATGATGCCGTCGATCACCGCCCGGAACGCCTCACCGTCGGCGAACAGCGGCATCAGGTCCTTGAACACGACACCCGGCTTGGGGAAGTCCGGCACGTCCAGCAACCGGCTGGCAACGAGCTGGGCGACCTCCGGGCCGCTGTCTCCCCGTACCCCTGCGGTGTGGGTCTCCGTCACTGTGCGTCCCATGTCCTCTCGAAACGACGACGGCGTCCGTCATGCCGTGACATCAGCATGACGGACGCCGTCGGACCGATTCCGTCCGGCCCTGCGGTCAGCGGCGCTTGCCGCCGGGCCGGTTGCCGCCGCCACCTGCGGGACGGCCGCCGCGGGCGCCGCTGGGGCGCTTGCCCGCCGGCCGGGCACCCACCTTGGGTGCGGCACCGGCCAACGCCGCCGCCTCCGGGTCGATCGGCGCGTCGGCGGCCGGCGCTGCGGTACGCGGGCCCTTCGGCGTGATCTCGCCCCGGGCGAGCGCGGCCCGGCGGGACAGCACCCGCTTGTTGTGGGCGCTGATCCGCGGGTCCATGTTCTTCAGCAGCACCAGCAGCGGCGTGGCCAGCACGATCGAGGTCAGGAACGCCACCGCCATACCGACGAACAGCACCAGGCCGAGGTCCTTCAGCGTGCCCGCGCCGAGCAGGCCGGCGCCGATGAAGAGCAGGCCGCCGACCGGCAGCAGCGCCACCACCGAGGTGTTCAGCGAACGCATGAGGCTCTGGTTGAGCGCCAGGTTGGACGCCTCGCCGTAGGTGACGTTGTTGTTCGCGGTGATGCCGCGTGTGTTCTCCTGCACCTTGTCGAAGACCACCACCACGTCGTAGAGCGCGAAGCCCAGGATCGTGAGGAAGCCGATGATCGTCGACGGGGTGACCTCGAAGCCGACGATCGAGTAGATGCCGGCGGTCAGGGCCAGGTTGGTCAGCAGCGAGACGATCGCGGCGGCCGCCATCCGCCACTCGAAGCGCAGCACCAGGTAGATCGACACCACCGCGATGAAGATCACCAGGCCGAGGAAGGCGCGCGAGGTGACCTGGCTGCCCCAGGCCTCGGAGACCTGGCTGCCGCTGATCTGGTCGGCCGGGATGCCGAACTCCTGCGCCATCGCGGTCTTGGCCGCGTTGGCCTGCTCGGCGGAGAGCTGGCCGGTGCGCATCTCGTAGAACTCGCCGCTGGTGCCGCCGACCTTCTGGGCGCTGACCACCTCGACGCCCGGCGCCTCGTCGACCAGCACCTCGTCGACGGTCCGCTCGGCCTGGTCCAGCGTGCCGACGCTGGCCGGCACCTGGAACGAGTTGCCGCCCGCGAACTCGATGCCCAGCTTGAAGCCGCTGATCGCGAAGCTCAGCACGGCGATCAGCACGAGCACGCCGGCCACGCCGAACCACAGCTTGCGCCGCCCGACGATGTTGAGATCCGCCTCGCCCCGGTAGAGCCGGGCGGCCAGACCGCTCTTAGCCATCTCAGGCCTCCTTCACACGCGGGTTGCGGGCGGTGCCCGGCTCGGCCGACCGGGCCGGCAGCGCCCGGCCCAGACCGCTGACCCGCGGCGACAGGAACGCCCGGGTCCGGGCGAACATCGTCATGATCGGGTGGCGGAAGAGGAACACGACGAGCAGGTCGAGCACGGTCGCCAGGCCGAGCGCGAAGGCGAAGCCCTTCACCGCGCCGACGGACACGATGTAGAGGACCACTGCCGACATCAGCGTGATGGCGTTGGCCGAGATGATCGTCCGGCGGGCCCGGATCCAGGCGCGCGGCACCGCGCTGCGTGGACTGCGGCCCTCCCGGATCTCGTCTTTCAGTCGTTCGAAGTAGATGACGAACGAGTCCGCGGCGACGCCCAGCGACACGATCATGCCGGCGATGCCGGCGAGCGTGAGCGTGAAGCCGATCGACCGGCCGAGCACCACCAGCGCGCCGAAGACCAGCAGCGCGGAGAGCACCAGGCTCAGGAAGATGACCGAGCCGAGCAGGCGGTAGTAGAAGAACGAGTAGATGATGACCAGCAGCATGCCGATGCCGGCCGCCAGCAGACCCGCCTTGAGGTGGCTGTCACCGAGCGTCGCGGTGACGTTCTGCTGCTCCTGCGGCTCGAACGTGACCGGCAGCGCGCCGTAGCGCAGCTGGCTGGCGAGCGCGTTCGCGGCCTTGTTGTCGAAGCTGCCGGTGATCTGCGAGTCACCGGTCAGCACGCCCTGGATCTCCGGGGACGAGACGATCTCGTTGTCCAGCACCACGGCGACCCGGCACTTGCCGTCCTGGCCGAGCGCGGTCTGGTCGCAGGCCTGGCCCTCGTTGGTGAACGCCTCGCGGGTCAGCGCGGTCCACTTCTCCTGGCCGCCGCCGGTGAAGTTGAGGCTGACCACCCAGGAGCTGGTCTGGTCGAGCTGGGCGGAGGCGTTCTTCACGTCGGTGCCGAGCACCTTTGCCACGTCCAGCAGGTACTTCGCGCCGGACTCGCAGGCGACCGCCTTCTGCTTCTCGTCCTTGATCGAGGCGGCGGGCCGCTTGTCGAGCTGGGCGCAGGTGATGGTCGGGACGTTGAACTGCATCTCCACCGGCAGGACCGCGACCTCCTGCGGGGAGAGCGTGCCGAACGGCTTGAGCTTGTCCGCCAGCGACGGGTCGGTGGTGAGGTCCGCCGGGGCCTGCAGGCCCGAGGCGGCGGCCCAGGCGGCCGCGCCGACCTTCTGCTCGACGGCCTTGCGCTGCTGCTCGATGCTCTGCGGCACCGGCTCGGCGCTGGCGCTCGGGCTCGGCGCGCCGGCGCTCGGCGAGGCCGACGGGGACGCGGAGGCGCTGGCGCTCGGCGTGGGGGCCATGCCGCCCTGCCCGCCGGCGCTCGGCGACCCGCTCACCTTGGGACTCGTGCTCGCCTTCGGCGACGCGCTGCCCGACGGGGTGGCCGCTCCGGACGGGGTGGCGCTGGGCGTCGGCGCGGGCGCGAGCGCGGCGCCGCTGCCGTCGGTGGCCTTGAGCACCTTGCGGAAGCGCAGCTCGGCGGCCTCACCGACGTCGGTCAGGTCCCGGTTCTGGCCGGGCAGGGAGATGACGATGTTGCGGTTGCCCTCGGTGACCACCTCGGCCTCGGCCACGCCGTAGGCGTTGACCCGGCTCTCGATGATCTGGCGGGCCTCCTCGAGGTTGTCGGCGGTCGGGGGCTTGCCGTCCACCGTGTTGGTGGCCTCGAGCGTCAGCCGGGTGCCGCCGACGAGGTCCAGGCCGAGCCGGGGCTCCAACCGGTCCTTCCAGCCACCGCTGGCGCCGCCCGAGAAGAACACCAATAGATAGAGGACGACGAAGATGAGCCCGAGCACGGCGAGCTGCCGTCCGGGCCGCATCTGTCCCTGAGGTGGTGCCACGGCTGTCCTGTCTCCCTGTACGGTCGCGCCGCTTCCACGGCGGCGACAACTGTCGGGCCGGGGGTGTCCGCCCGACTGCTCCGGCGGGTCGGCACCGGAGGACGGCACGCCGGCTGGAGCGCGGCGCGGGGGCGCCGCACGGCCCGGCCGGATGCCGGCGCCGCGCGCCGACCCCAACTATCCACTTGTACGGATGAATCCGCTGCCCCGTCCGGGACGGGTGGTCACTCCTTGACCGGCTCGGCTTCCTCGGTGATCGTCTCGGCCGCCGGCGCCTCGGAGCGCTTGATCACCCGCGCGACGGCGGGACGGGCGTACCGGGTCTGCACGCCCGGGGCGACCTCGAGCAGGACCGTCTCGTCCTCGATCGCGGTGACCGTGCCGTGCAGGCCGCCGATGGTGACCACCTCGTCGCCCGGGGCGAGTGCGGCCTGCATCTGCTCGGCCTCGCGGCGGCGCTTCTGCTGCGGACGGATCATCATGAAGTACATGACGACGAAAAGCAGAGCGATCATGAGGATCGGCGTCAGACTGCCGGCTCCCCCGCCACTCGCTGCTGCGTAAAGCACGGTGTAGACCTTCCGGTTGGCCTCCACCCCGGCGCCGGAGGGCGCCGCAGCGGAAGCGGATTCTCACGTCCTGTACAAACCGCGGCGAAGTCTAGTCCCTGCTCCTGAGAAGACCGAATGCGGCACAGATCACGAACGGATCACGGCTGGTCGGTCTGCACCGAGAACAGATCGGGCCCCGGAGGGGCATCCGTACCAAATGTACCATTCGGGGGCGTACGGCCCAGATGGCGCCAGGCGGCCTCGGTGGCCACCCGCCCGCGTGGGGTGCGGGCCAGGAGCCCGGCCCGCACCAGGAAGGGCTCGCAGACCTCCTCGACCGTGTCCGGCTGTTCGCCCACCGCCACGGCGAGCGTGGACAGGCCCACCGGGCCGCCCCGGAACGAGTCGACGAGCGCGGTCAGCACCGCCCGGTCGAGCCGGTCCAGGCCGAGCGCGTCCACGTCGTAGACGGCCAGCGCGGCCCGCGCCGTCTCCAGCGTGACCACGCCGTCGGCGCGGACCTCGGCGTAGTCGCGGACCCGGCGCAGCAGCCGGTTGGCAATACGCGGCGTGCCCCGGGACCGGCCGGCGACCTCCGCCGCACCCTCGGCGGTGATCGGCACGCCGAGGATCCGGGCCGACCGGTGCAGCAGCGTCTCCAGGTCGGCCGGCGCGTAGAAGTCGAGGTGCGCGACGAAGCCGAACCGGTCACGCATCGGGCCGGTCAGCAGGCCGGACCGGGTGGTGGCGCCGACGAGCGTGAACGGCTCCACGTCGAGCGGGATCGCGGTCGCGCCCGGCCCCTTGCCCACCACCACGTCGACCCGGAAGTCCTCCATGGCGCTGTAGAGCAGTTCCTCGGCCGGCTTGGCGATCCGGTGGATCTCGTCGATGAACAGCACGTCACCCTCGGCGAGGCTGGTCAGGATCGCGGCCAGGTCGCCGGAGCGCTCGATGGCCGGGCCGCTGGTCACCCGGATCCCGGTACCCAGCTCGGCGGCGACGATGTTGGCCAGGGTCGTGTTGTGCACCACGAAGTCGTTCACCGTGAAGGTGTGGTCGCCGTCGACGGTCAGGCACCGGCACTCCTGCAGGCCGACCGCCTCGACGGAGGCCACCCGGTCGGCGGCGAGCCGTTCGTCGAATCGATCTCGACGCGGCATCCACTCGGCGAGCCGCCGACCTCGCTCACCGATCACCGTCACACGCTGCGCGAACCGCGCCACATCGTCCTGGCTGGTGACGCTCAACCGCCAGGACTCGTGCGGCCGACCCTGGTAACGCCCGCGCTTGAGCTTGAGCCGTGACTGAACACCGAGCCGCAGCAGCAGGTGTTGTACGTCCTCCAGCAGCCCCCGTGCGACGCTGTAGAACTCGACGACCACGTCGTACCGGTCACGTCCCCGGCGGCTCACCGTACCGTCGCAGGCGAAGTAGGCGCCGAGAAACGCCGACACCTGCAAGGCGTCACCTTCGAAGACGAAGTCGGGCACTCGCTTCTGCCAGGCGTTCTTGCCGAGCAGGCCATGTTCGGCCAGCCAGGGCTGAAGACCCGAGATGCGGATCATCGAACTGCGGGCACTGTTGGGCCTGGTCACGTGGCCGTGCCCGATCCGGTCACAAACAGACCGGAAGTCGGCCAGCACGTCCTCGTCACCCCCCGTGAAGGTGACCTGATTCGTCGTGCATCCGTCGCCGATGAGATAGCCGGCGAGCTTGTACTCGGCGACATCCTGAACGGTGTCCGCGACCAGTTCCGGGCACAGGACGTTGGCGACGAAGTCGCGGTCGGTGAGATCTCCCGCCTTCGTCCAGCCCTCGGTGGTCCAGAAGGGGTGGTCGGGCGCCGCGACGACATCCCGCCCGCTCGTGGTCCGGATCCTGACCGACTCCAGTTCACCCTGCTCGTGCACCGCCAGCACGGCGGCGCCCGCCCCGGTTCGGGTGATGACCCGGTCACCCACCTCGATGTCACCGAGCCGACGCCGTGATCCGTTCTCCAACAGGACCAGAGCCTCCACGGACACCGGCTTCCCGAGACCCGGCGGGCCCGACAGGAGGATGTGGTCGGGCGGGGAGCCGCGCCGCATCGCGCCCTGCAACAACAGGTCGAGCTGGTCACGGACGCGGTGCTGGGCGATGAACTCGTCGAGCCGCTTCGGGCGGACGCTCGCCTCGGCGTCCCGCTCGGCGTCGTCCACGTACGCCGAGACCAGGTTGTCGTCGCTCATCCGCGCGGGCCCGTCACCGGGTCCGGCCCAGGAGGCGGATGGCCTGCTTGAGCAGGACCGGCACCGGCGGGGTCTCGCCGTCGACGGTCTCCCCCACCGCGGCCACGGCCTGCTCGGCCTGGCTCGCCGTCCAGCCGAGCCCGACGAGGGCCTGGCGGACCTGCTCCGGCCAGGCGCCCGCGGTCACCCCGGCCGCGCCGTCGGCGCCCACCGGCACCGGGCCGACCCGGTCGCGCAGCTCCAGCACCAGCCGCTCGGCGCCCTTCTTGCCGATGCCCGGCACCCGGGTCAGCGCGGCGGTGTCGGCGTTGGCGATGGCCTTGCGGACCGCGTCCGGCGTGTGCACGGCGAGCACTGCCTGGGCCAGCCGGGGACCGACCCCGCTGGCGGTCTGGAGCAGCTCGAACAGCTGCTTGGCGTCGTCGTCGGCGAAGCCGTAGAGGGTGAGCGAGTCCTCCCGGACCACCAGGCTGGTGGCCAGCCGGGCGGGCTGGCCCACGCGCAGGTCGGCGAGCGTGCCGGGGGCGCACTGCACGGCCAGGCCGATGCCACCCACCTCCACCACCGCGTGATCCGGGCCGGTGGCGGTCACCGTGCCGCGTACGCTCGCGATCATCGCGTCCCTCCTCGTCGGGCCCGTTGGGCGGCCGCGGCCAGCTTCGACCGGGTGCCGCCGCGCCACACGTGGCAGATGGCCAGCGCCAGGGCGTCGGCGGCGTCGGCCGGCTTCGGCGGCTCGGGCAGCCGCAGCAGCCGGGTGACCATCGCGGTCATCTGCGCCTTGTCGGCCTGACCGGAGCCGGTCACCGCCGCCTTCACCTCGCTCGGCGTGTACGTCGTCACCGGCAGCCCGGCCCGGGCCCCGGCGAGCACCGCGACGCCGCTGGCCTGCGCGGTGCCCATGACGGTGCGGACGTTGTGCTGGCTGAACACGCGCTCCACGGCGACGGCGTCCGGCCGGTGCTCGGCGACCAGGTCGGTGAGCGAGCGGTCCAGGTGCAGCAGGCGCAGCGCGAGGTCGTCCTCGGGGTCGGTGTAGACCACGTAGTAGGCCACGAGCGTGCAGGGGCGGCCCGGCACGCCCTCGACCACGCCGACCCCGCACCGGGTCAGCCCCGGGTCGACGCCCAGCACGCGCACGCCGCCTCCTCCCCGAGCCGCCAGCAGTACGTGTGTTCGACCCACCCTACTGGTGGCCGCCGACACCGGGACGGCCGGACACGCCGGGCGCGGACGGTGACGCGGCGCACCACACACGCGGGCGGTGGAGTATGTGTCGCCGCCCCATGTGCCAGGGGGCACCCGGCTCGTACGTTCATGCGCCATGACGGCAGAACCCGTGGCGGTCCCCTACGTCGTACACGTCGACCTGACCGGTCGCACCGCGCTGGTCACAGGTGGTGGCGGCGGCATCGGACGGGCCTGCGCCCTGCGCCTGGCGGCAGCCGGCGCGACAGTGGTGGTGCTGGACCGCGACGTGGCGGCGGCCGAGGCGGTGGCCGCCGAGACCGGCGGCCGGGCCGTCGGGATCGACCTGGCCGACCCGGCGGCGGTGGACGCGCTCGACATCGACGCCGACATCGTGGTCAACAACGCCGGGCTGCAACACGTCGCACCGGTGCAGGACTTCCCGGTCGAGCGCTTCGAGTACATCCAGCGGGTGATGGTGGAGGCGCCGTTCCTGCTGATCCGCCGCGCGCTGCCCCGGATGTACGCGAACGGCTGGGGCCGGATCGTGAACATCTCCTCGGTGCACGGGCTGCGCGCGTCCCCGTTCAAGTCGGCGTACGTCTCGGCCAAGCACGCGCTGGAGGGCCTGTCCAAGGTGGTCGCGCTGGAGGGCGCCGCGCACGGCGTCACCGCCAACTGCATCAACCCGGCGTACGTGCGCACCGCACTGGTGGAGAGCCAGATCGCCGACCAGGCGGCCACCCACGGCATCGGCGAGGACGAGGTGGTCGAGAAGATCATGCTGGCCCGGGCGGCGATCAAGCGGCTGATCGAGCCGGCGGAGGTGGCGGAACTGGTGGCGTACCTGTGCTCCCCGCCCGCCGCGTTCCTCACCGGCACCTCGATCGCCCTCGACGGGGGCTGGACGGCGAACTAGTGGCCCCGCGCACAATGTCGGTCATGTCGTCGCCGGTCGAGTTCCTGGAGCTGCTGGCGCGCGAGGCCGCCGCGGTCGAGTTCGAGGGCCCGCTGGTGGCCGCGCGCGCCGCCGGCCTGCCCGCCGAGCGGCTGGCCGAGCTGGAGCAGGCGAAGGTGGTGGCGCTGCGGGTACGGGCGCTGCTGGCGCGCCGGCGCCGCCGGGAGACCGAGCTGTCCGGCCTGTACGACACCGCGAGCGACCTGGCCGGCCTGCGGGATCTGGACGACGTGCTGCGCGCGATCGTGCACCGGGCGCGGATCCTGCTCGGCACCGACGTGGCGTACATGACGCTGAACGACGACGAGCGCGGCGACACGTACATGCGGGTCACCGACGGCTCCATCTCGGCCCGGTTCCAGCGGCTGCGGCTGGAGCTGGGCGACGGGCTCGGCGGGCTGGTCGCGCAGACCGGCACCCCGTACGTCACCTCGAACTACCAGGAGGACGAGCGGTTCCGGCACACCGGGGAGATCGACGGCGGCGTGGGCGAGGAAGGCCTGGTGGCCATCCTCGGCGTGCCGCTGCGGCTCGGGTCCAGCGTGATCGGCGTGCTGTACGCGGCGAACCGCTCGGCCCGGCCGTTCGCCCGCGAGGAGGTGTCGCTGCTGGTGTCGCTCGCGGCGCACGCGGCGGTGGCGATCGACACCGCGCGGCTGCTCGCCGAGACCCGCGCGGCGCTGGCGGAGCTGTCGGCGGCGAACAGCACCATCCGGGCGCACAGCAGTTCGGTGGAGCGCGCCGCCGCGGCGCACGACCGGATGACCGCCCTGGTGGTGCGCGGCGGCGGGATGGAGGACGTGGCGGCGGCGGTCACCGAGGTGCTCGGCGGGGAGCTGCTGGCGCTGGACGCCGAGGGCCGGCGGCTGGCCCGGGTCGGCGAGATCGAGGAGCCGGACCGGGCCGACATCGTGGAGGCGGTGGCCGCGTCGCGTACCGAGGGGCGCAGCGTGCGCCGGGGCCCGCTCTGGTACGCCGCGGTGGTGGCCGGCGCGGAGAACCTGGGCGCGCTGGTGCTGCGCCCGGACGACGAGCTGGTCGACGCCGACCAGCGCATCCTGGAGCGCGCCGCGCTGGTGACCGCGTTGCTGCTGCTGTTCCGCCGGACCGTGGCCGAGGCGGAGGGACGGGTACGCGGCGAGCTGCTGGACGACCTGATCGCCCGGCCGCTGCGCGACGCCGACGCGCTACGGGCGCGGGCCCGCCGGATCGGGGTGGACCTGGACGCCCCGCACGTGCTGGTGGCGGTCGGCGACGACGCGTTCGCCGAGACCGGCTCGGCCCGGCAGCGGGTGCTGTCCTGGGCCACCACGTACGCCTCGACCCGGGGTGGCCTGGCGGCGGCGCGCGACGGGCGGGTGGTGCTGATGCTGCCCGGCCACGACGCCGGTGGCGCGGCACGCGCGGTGGCCCGGGATCTGTCCCGGGTGACCGGCCGGCCGGTGACCGCCGGGGCGAGCGGGCCGTCGACCGGTCCGGCGTCGCTGGCCGTCACGTTCGCCGAGGCGGAGCGCTGCCTGTCCGCGCTCGGTGCGCTGGGCCGGGCCGGGCAGGGGGCGAGCACCGCCGAGCTGGGGTTCGTCGGGCTGCTGCTGGGCGCGGTCGGCGACGCCGGGGACCGGGACGTGGCCCGGTTCCTCGCCACGACGGTGGGCCCGGTGCTGGACTACGACGCCCGGCGGGGCACCGCGCTGGTGAAGACGCTGGAGGCGTACTTCGGGGTGGGCGGCAGCCTGGCGCGGGCCGCCGAGCAGCTGCACGTGCACGTGAACACGGTCACCCAGCGGCTGGAACGGGTCGGGCACCTGCTCGGCGCGGACTGGCAGCGGCCGGAGCGGGCGCTGGAGGTGCAGCTCGCGCTGCGCCTGCACCGGCTGCGCACGCCCGCCCGCTGAGCGGCGGGCGGCGGCCCGGCCCGGGCAGGCCGACCGAGCCGGGTCAGCGGGCCCGCAGGCCGTCCAGGACCGTGTCCACGATCCGCTCGGGCAGCATCCGCTCGTCGCGCTCGGGGTGCCAGCGCAGCATCCGCTGGGTGAGCATCGGCGCGGTGAGCAGCGACATGGTCACCTCGATGTCGAGGTCGGCGCGCAGCTCGCCCCGCTCGATCGCGCGGCCCAGCACCTCGCGCAACGCCGCGCGCCGGGGCTCGACGATCGCCTCGTACGCCTGCCGGTGGGCCGAGCTGCGGTTCACCTCGGGCACCAGGCAGGGCATGATCTTGCGGACCCGGGGGTCGGCGTGCTGGCCGACCGCGCCGACGAGCAGCACCAGGTCGTCGCGGACGGAGCGCCCGGCGGTGCGGGGCGCGGGCCCCTTGAGCGTGCGCAACGCGTCCAGCAGCAACGCGTCCTTGCCCGCCCAGCGGCGGTAGATGGTGGCCTTGCCGACTCCGGCGCGGGCCGCGATCGCCTCGATGGACAGCGACTCTATGGTGCTGCCCTCGGCCAGCAGGTCGAGGGTGGCGTCGACGATCGCCTCGTCCGCGCGGGTGCTCCGCGGTCGCCCGGGCGACCGCGGAGCATCCGCCGTGGAAGTCATGTCAGACATTGTCCACGAACCTACGCGGTACCGGCCAACTCCCGGTCGGTGACCGGTGTCGCGTTCGGGGCGACGACCGGCCGGCCCGGCATCCAGCGCAGCACGATCACGATGCCGAGGGCGGCCACCACCGCGGAGGCGCCCGCCGCCCAGTGCATGGCCGAGACGAACGAGTCGTTTGCCGCGTCGATCAGTCGCGGCGCGTCGGGGCCGAGCCGGCCGGCCACCGCGTACGCCCCGGACACCGACTCGCGGGCCGCGTCGCGGATCGGGGCGGGCAGGGCCGCCACCGCCGGGCCGACCTGGTCGCGGTAGACCGCGGAGAGCACCGAGCCGAGCACCGCCACGCCGAGCGCGCCGGCCACCTGGCGCACGGTGTTGCTCACCGCGGAACCGACGCCGGCCTTCTCCCGGGGCAGCGACGACATGATCGACTCGGTGGCCGGCGGCATGATGTTGGCCATCCCGGCGCCCTGGAGGAACCCGAGCGCCGAGAAGATCCAGATCGGGGTGTCCGCGTCGATGAAGACGAACGCGGCGAGCGCCACAGTGGTGAGCAGCAGTCCGACGGCCGCGACCGCCCGGCCGCCGTAGCGGCGGACCATCGCCGCGCTGCGCGGCGCGAAGATGAGCTGGGCCGCGGCGAACGGCAGGAACAGCAGGCCGCTCTCCAGCGGGCTGTAGCCGCGGACGAGCTGGAGATAGAACGCGCCGAAGAACATCACGCCCATGGCGGCGAAGAAGACCAGCCCGACCAGGGCCACCGGGGCGGCGAAGCGGGGCACCCGGAACAGCCGTACGTCCAGCGACGGGTGGTCGCTGCGCAGCTCGTGGGCGACGAACCAGCCGAGCACCGCGAGGCCGCCGAGCACCGCGACCCAGACCTGCGGGCGGCCGAAGCCGTGCTCGCCGCCGTCGATGATGCCGTAGGTGAGCGCGACCAGGCCGACCACCGACAGCAGCACACCGAGCAGGTCGACCCGGCCGGGCTTCGGGTCGCGCGACTCGGGGACCAGGGCCGCGACGAGCACCACGCCGAGCGCCACCACCGGCACGTTGATCAGGAAGACCGAGCCCCACCAGAAGT
Source organism: Micromonospora tulbaghiae (assembly GCF_900091605.1). Lineage (GTDB taxonomy): Bacteria > Actinomycetota > Actinomycetes > Mycobacteriales > Micromonosporaceae > Micromonospora > Micromonospora tulbaghiae. Next base: position 321,449 of record NZ_FMCQ01000006.1, on the reverse strand, counting down.
GCTCCAGCAGCGCGCCGCCGAGCACCGGGCCGATCGCCACCGCGAGGCCGACCGCGCCGGCCCAGACGCCGATCGCCTTGGCGCGCTCGCGCGGGTCGAAGACGTTGGAGATGATCGAGAGCGTCACCGGCATGATGGCCGCGCCGCCGACGCCCATCAGCGCGCGGGCCGCGATGAGCTGGCCCGGGTCCTGCGCGTACGCGGACAGCAGCGAGGACAGGCCGAACAGCGCCAGCCCGAGGATCAGGAAGCGGCGGCGGCCGAGCCGGTCACCGAGCACGCCGAAGGTGAACAGCAGCCCGGCGAAGACGAGCGTGTAGGAGTTGATCGCCCACTCCAGCTCGCCCTGGGTGGCGCCGAGGCCGTGCACCGGGTCGGCCAGGGTGCGCAGCGCGACGTTGAGGATGGTGTTGTCGAGGACGACCACGAGGAGGCTGATCACCAGCACCCCGAGGATCGCCCACCTCCTCGGGTGTCCGGTGTTCTCGTGTGGTTCCACTGCCGTTCTCCCCCCGGTTCACCCGCGTTCGAAATACGATACGGGTCAGACTCGTAACGTTGCCGAGCGTAGGTGAGCCGGTTTCGATACGGAACGGGTTCGTATCGGATGTGTCTCATGTCACGCGGGCGGACCGGCCGCCAGCGCCAGCCGCAGCAGCGCGTCCCGCACCGGCAGCAGCCGCCGCACGCCGGACAGCCGCCCGGCCCACCGCGCGCCGGCCGCGATCCGCTGCGTGGGCCGCCGGCGTCGCCTGTCGTACTTCCGCAGCGCGGCCGGCACGTCGACGGCGTCGCGTACGCAGTCGGCGAGCGCGACCGCGTCGATCAACGCCTGACAGGCGCCCTGCCCGAGGTCCGGGGTCATCGCGTGCGCCGCGTCGCCGAGCAGCGCCGTGCGGCCGGACACGTACGACGGCAGCGGCGTCAGGTCGCGGATCTCGTGCCGCAGGATCCCCTCCGGGGTCAGCGCGTCGACCACCTCCGGCACCGGGAGGTGCCAGTCGCCGAAGAGGCGGCGCAGCTCGGCGCGGTCGTCCGGCGGCGCCGGGCGCCCCTCGGGCAGCCGCATCGCCGCATACCAGTTGGTGCGGCCCGGCCCGGCCGGGGTGAGCCCGAACTTGCGCCCCCGCCCCCAGGTCTCGCCACCCTCGGCCAGATCCAGGTCGACCACACCGCGCCAGGCCACCGCGCCCGCGTACCGCAGCGGGTACCGCCGCCCGTACATCTGCGCGCGCACCACGCTGTTGATCCCGTCCGCGCCCACCACCAGGTCGTACGAATCGAGCAGCGACCCCGGGTCGGTCACCGGGGCGCCGAGGCGCAGCGCCGGGCCGGGTAGCGCGCCGGCCAGGACGGCGAGCAGCACCGGCCGGGTGACCAGGTGCACCGGCTCGCCGTGCCGGCGTTCCAGCCGTCCGACGTCGACGGCGGCGATCCGGCTGCCGTCGGGACGCCGGATCGACCCGCCGGCCTGACGGCTGCCCCGGCGGCGCACCTCGTCGCCGACGCCGAGGGCGTCCAGGGCGCGCATCGCGGCGGGCCAGATGCCGAGCCCGGTGCCGCTGTGCGGCAACGCGGCCGACCGCTCCAGGACCGTCACCTCCCAGCCCGCCGCGCGCAGGCCGATGCCCGCCGCGAGCCCGCCGATCCCGCCCCCGACCACGACCGCGCGTCCGCCCATGCGGTCACCGTACTACAGATGTAGTCGGCCGCACTACGGCTGTAGTCTGACCGGGTGACCGATCGCCGGCAGCTCCTGCTCGACGCCGCCATCCGGGTGCTCGGCACCGGAGGGCCGCGGCAGCTCACCCACCGGGCCGTGGACGCGGAGGCGGGCCTGCCCGAAGGCTCCGCGTCCAACCGGTTCCGCACCCGGGAGGCGCTGGTCACCGGCGTCTTCGACCGGCTGGTCGAGGTGGAGACGGCGGCCTGGCAACGGCTCGCCGCGGACCTGCCGCCGGGCGACGTCGCCGCGTTCGCCGCCGTGGTCGGCCGGCTGATCCGGGAGTTCACCGACCAGCAGCGGGTGCTCACCCTGGCCCGGTACGCGCTGTTCGTCGAGGCGGCCGTGCGGCCCGACCTGCGCCCGGCGATCGAGGCCGCCCGGGCACGGCTGGCCGGCTGGGGCGAGCCGCTGCTCGCCACGCTCGGCTCGACCGATCCGCCCGCCCACTTCCGGATGCTGCTGGCACTCGTCGACGGGCTGCTGAGCAACCAGCTCGCCTCCCCCGATGACGGCTTCGACCCGGAGGCCGCCGTCGCCACGCTGCTGCGCGGCCTCCGCGCCGGCTGACCGGATGCCAGGCGGCAGGCGTCAGGCGGGCCCACAGGCAGCCGGCGTCAGGCGCGGGCCGATCAGACGCCCCGAGGTCAGGCGCCGCCTCCGGCCAGGCAGGCCAGCGTCGCCTCACCGAGGGTGGTGAGGCGCCGCGGCACGGCCGACGAGGGCGGGAACGGCTCGATCCACCCCGGGCCGGCGGCGAGCACGCGTACCCCGGGCAGGTCCCGCCGCAGACGCACCAGGCGGTACGCGCGGCCCGTCAGCGGCGACTGCGACCAGACCACCACCACCCGCGGGCGGACCTGGACCACGGCGCTGGCCAGCGCGGACCAGGGCAGCGCCGGGCCGAGGTGCAGCGCGCCCCGGCCGCGTTCGCGCAGCGCCGCGGCGAGGGCGTGCAGCCCGAGGCAGTGCGTCTCGTGCTCGGCGCCTGCGAGCAGGACGCCCTGGGCGGGAAGCGGCCGGGAAGGCTCACGGCCGAACACGTCCAAGCCGACGCGTACCCCCTCGGAGAGGGCGTGCTCGACGGCGATCTCGGCGGCGCTGTCGCCACGCAGCGTCCCCAGCAGCGGCAGGCAGACCTGCTCCCAGGCCGGCACCACCCCGACCTCGGCGGCCAGGTCGAGCACCAGCCCGGCGACCCGGTTGTCGTCCAGGTCCTCGGCGGCGGCGGTCAGCCGTTTGCGGGCCGTCTCGACGGCCCCGGCCGGCATGTTCTCGGTCAGCAACGGACGTACCCCCGGGTAGCTCTCCTACCCAGGGTTCGTCCGCACGGCCCGATCCGGATGCGCCACCGGTGAATCCGGCCGGAACCCGGTCAGTCCGGGAAGGTGACGACCCAGCGGGCGCCCTCGCCCCGGGCCAGCCGCTCCAGCGCGGCGGGCGCCTCGGCCAGCGGCACCGTGCCACTCACCAGCGGTCCCAGATCCAGGTCACCGGCGGCGAGCGCTTCGGCCAGCTCCGGCACCTCCCGGTCCGGGTCGGTCGAGCCGTACACCGAGGAGCGCAGCGTGCGCGCGGAGTGGAAGATGTCCAGCGCGGAGAGGCTGAGCATGTCGTCCTTGCCGCCCATGCCGACCACCGTGACCGCTCCCCCGCGCCGCGTCGCCCGCCAGGCGGCGCGGATGGTGGCGGACCGGCCGACGCACTCGAACGCGTGGTCCACGCCGCGTCCGTCGGTGCGGACCCGGATCTCCTTGCCCAGCCGGTCGTCCGAGCGCAGGAAGTCGGTGGCACCGGCGGCGAGCGCCAGCTCCCGCTTGGCCTCCACCACGTCCACGGCGAGGATCGGCGCCGCGCCGGCCCGCCGCGCGGCGGTCAGCACGGCCAGCCCCACCCCGCCGAGCCCGATCACCGCCACCGACTCGCCGGGTGCGACCCGTGCGGTGTTGCGGACCGCGCCGACGCCGGTGAGCACCGCGCAGCCCAGCACCGCGGCCTGCTCCGGCGGCAGTCCGGCCGGCACCGGTACGGCGGCGTGCTGCGGCACCACCACCTCCTCGGCGAGCGCGCCGAGTCCGAGCGTGACCTGAAGGGGCTCACCGGCGGCCGTCTCGCCCCGGGGTGTGGACGGGTTGGGGTTGGCGGCGCAGAGCCACGGTTCGCCGTGCCGGCAGTGCCAGCACTCCCGGCAGGCGGGCGCCCAGTTGAGCACCACGGGTGTGCCGACCGCGAGCGTCGTGCCGGGCCCGGCCTCGGCCACCACGCCCGTCGCCTCGTGCCCCAGCACCAGCGGGTACGCGGGCGCCAGCGTGCCGTCCACCATGGCCAGGTCGGAGTGGCAGATGCCGGCGGCGCGGATGCGTACCCGCAGCTCGCCCGGGCCGGGCGCGGGCAGGCGTACGTCCTCGACCGCCGGTGTCTCGCCCCGGCCGCGTACCACGAGCGCCCTCATCGCTGGATCGCCTTCAGCTCGGTGAACTCCTCCACGCCGTACGCGCCCAACTCCCGGCCGAGGCCGGACTGCTTGTAGCCGCCGAACGGGGCGAGCGGATTGAACGCGCCGCCGTTGACGTCCACCTGGCCGGTACGCATCCGCCGCGCCACTGCCAGCGCCGCGTCCTCGTCGGCCGACCAGACCGCGCCGGCCAGCCCGTACCGGGAGTTGTTGGCAATGGCGACCGCCTCGTCGGTGTCGGCGAACGGGATCACCGCGAGCACCGGCCCGAACACCTCCTCCTGGGCGAGCGCGCTGTCCGGGTGCACGTCGGCGAAGACGGTGGGCGCCACGAAGTGCCCCTGCGACGGCAGCGGTGCGTCCGGACCACCGGCAACGAGCCGGGCGCCGTCGGCGAGCGCCCGGTCGACGTGGTCGCGTACCCGCTGGGCCTGCGCGGCGGAGGCGAGCGGGCCGAGCCGGGTGGCCGGGTCGAACGGGTCGCCGAGCCGGTAGCCGGCCACCGCCGCCGCGACCAGGTCCAGCGCCTCGGCGTAGCGGTCGCGGTGTACGAGCATCCGGGTCCAGGCGGTGCAGGTCTGCCCGGAGTTCAGCAGCGCGTTGCCGACGCCGACCTTGACCGCGGTGGGCAGGTCGGCGTCGGCCAGGACGACGTTCGCCGACTTGCCGCCGAGTTCCAGCGAGACCCGGGCGAGCCGCTCGGCGGCCAGGCGGGCGATGCGCCGGCCGGTGGCGGTGGAGCCGGTGAACGAGACCAGGTCGACGTCGGGGTGGGCGGCGAGCGCCTCGCCGGCCACCGGGCCGGTGCCGGGCACCAGGTTCACCACGCCGGGCGGCAGGCCGGCCTCGGTGATCGCGTCGAACAGCAGGTACGCGGTGAGCGGCGTCAGCTCGCTGGGCTTGAGCACCACTGTGCACCCGGCGGCGAGCGCGGGCGCGACCTTGGCGACCACCTGGTGCAGCGGGTAGTTCCACGGGGTGATCGCCCCGACCACGCCGACCGGCTCCCGGACCACGAGCGAGTTGCCGACCGTGTGCTCGGCGGCCGGGCGGGCGGCCAGGTCGACCATGCTCCGCAGCACGGTGAGCGGCAGCCCGGCCTGGACGCGCGTGGCGAGCTTGAGCGGGGTGCCCAGCTCGGTCGCCACGGTGCGGGCGATCTCGTCGGCGCGGGCGGCGAGCGCGGCGTGCAGCCGGTCCAGGTGCGCGGCCCGCTGCTCGGGGGCGGTGGCGGCCCAGCCGGGGAACGCGGCGCGGGCGGCGGCGACCGCGCGGTCCACGTCGGCCGGCGTGCCGGCGGGCACCTCGCCGACGATGCTCCCGGTGGCCGGGTTCTCGACCGGGATGGTGTCGCCCGACGACGGGTCGACCCAGTCACCGGCGACGTGCAGGTGGCGGCGCGTCAGCAGGGCGGGAGGGGCGGCGGCGAGATCCATGGCGTCCTTCGGGGGCGGTGGAAACTAGCGGTGGGAGTTTCGACGCTACTCCGGACCGCCGACCCGTTCCAGCGGGGCGACGGTGGCCGCGTACTCGGCGGCGAACCCGTGCAGCAACGCGTCCAGGCCGAGCGCGAACGCCCCCTCGTCCACGCTGCGCTGGTGGCCGGCCAGGCGGTGGGCCTGGTTGAGGTGCGGGTGCGCGGCGTAGAGCGAGGGGTCCTCGACGAAACCGCGGGCGAACGAGCCGAGCGCGGACCCGGCCACGAAGTAGCGCATCGCGGCGCCGATGTGGGTGGCCCGCGCGGGCGGCCAGCCGGCCCGGACCAGCGCGCCGTAGACCGCGTCGGCCATGGCGAGCGCGGCCGGACGGCGGCCCGGCCCCTGCGCCAGGTACGGCACGATGTTCGGGTGCGCGGCCAGCGCGGCCCGGTACGAGCGCGCCCAGCGGCCGAGCGCGTCGAGCCAGTCGTACTCGTCGAAGACGCCGATGTCGACCGTCGCCGCGACGCCGTCCGCCACCGCGTCGAGGATCTCCTCCTTGGTGGCGAAGTGGTTGTAGAGCGAGGGGCCGCGTACGCCCAGCGCGGCGGCGAGCCGCCGGGTCGAGAGCGCGTCCAGCCCGTCGGCGTCGATCAGCGCCAGCGCGGTCTCGACGATCCGGTCGCGGGTGAGCAGGGCCTGTCGGGGTCGGGGCACCTGGTCATCATCCTCTCTTCGACACCGGGTCTGGACGCGGGAAAACTTCCAGCGCTAGTTTAGAGGCAGTCGACCTGAGGGGGCACCGTGGACTTCGCACTGTCCGACGAGGAACGCGCGATCCGGGACACCGTTCGCACGTTCGTCACCCGCGAGGTGATGCCGCTGGAAGCGGAGGTCCTGCGCCGCGAGCGCGCCCACCAGCCCGGCCTGGACCGCTCCGAGCTGCGCGAACTCCAGCTCAAGGCCAAGAAGTTCGGCTTCTGGGGGCTGGCCACGCCCGAGGAGTACGGCGGGATGGCCCTGCCTGCGGTCATGCAGTCGCTGATCTGGACCGAGCTGGGCCGCAGCTTCGTGCCGTTCCGCTTCGGCGGCGAGGCCGACAACATCCTGTTCCACGCCACCGAGGAGCAGAAGCGCGAGTTCCTGATCCCCACCATCGAGGGGGAACGGATCTCCTGCTTCGCCATCACCGAGCCCGGCGCGGGCTCCGACGCGGCGAACATCAAGCTGCGCGCCCGCCGCGACGGCGACGAGTGGGTCCTCGACGGCGAGAAGACGTTCATCACCAACGGCAACGACGCCGACTTCGCCATCGTGGTCGCGGTGACCGACCCGGAGAAGGGCGCCCGCCGCGGCGGCGCGACCGCGTTCCTGGTGGACCGCGCGATGGGCTGGCGGTCCGAGTTCATCCAGACCATGGGCGAGGGCGGCCCGGCCTCGCTGATCTTCGACGGCGTACGGGTGCCGCACCGCAACATCCTCGGCGAGATCGGGCAGGGCTTCACGCTCGGCATGGAGTGGATCGGCAAGGGCCGCTACACCATCCCGTCGCACGCCATCGGCATCGCCGAACGAGTCCTCCAGATGGCCATCGACCACGCCAACACGCGGGAGACGTTCGGCGCGCCGATCGGCACCAACCAGGCCATCCAGTGGATGATCGCCGACTCGGAGACCGAACTGGAGGCGGCCCGCTGGCTGATCCTGCGCTCGGCCTGGACGGTCGACCAGGGCCTCGACCCCCGGCACGCCTCCTCGATGGGCAAGCTCTACGGCGCCGGCATGGTCAACCGGGTGGTGGACCGGGTGCTCCAGATCCACGGCGGCATGGGCTACACCCGGGAGCTGCCGATCGAACGCTGGTACCGGCAGGTCCGGCTGTACCGGATCTTCGAGGGCACCGACGAGATGCAGCGGCTGATCATCTCCCGCGACCTGTTGCGCGGGTACACGAAGATCGGCGGCCACCTGGCCTGACGCATTGTGTCCCAACTCTGACTCTGCGCAACCGGGCGCGGGCGCCAGGTGTGTCCCCGGCAAAGGCACCACCAGCCGGAGGAGATGCACATGCGCACTCGAACCACGGCCGTCGCGCTCACGATGGCCGCCGCCATGCTCGGAGTCCTCGCGGTCTCGGCCGCACCGGCCTCGGCGAGCGTGAGTCAGGGATACATCACCGGTTCCGGCGACTGGCGGGACGACTGGGGCGACGAGGGCCCGATCTCGGCGTCGACACGCTCCTACAGCAACGTCGTCGCCATGTGGCAGATGATCCTGTGGGCCGACGGCTACCTCACCCACTCCGACGTCGACTGCCGGTTCGGGCCGCAGACGACTGCCGCCACCAAGCGGTGGCAGAGCGCCCGGGGCCTTGTCAGCGACGGCGTCGTCGGCGCCAGGACTCTCTCCCGGGCGGCCACCCGGCTCGTCGTCTGGGAGGGCGAGGGCTGGTACGCCTACGACGGAGCGACCGACTACTTCCAGCTCGGTCGCCGGACCGACGGCAGGTGGGACATGACCCTCGGCCCGGACCGCGGATGGAAACTGCTCTCCTACACGTCCGCGACCTTCGACGTCTGCTGACCGATCGGGACGGCCGGCGCGCGGTGGCGCGCCGGCCGTTCTGGCTGTTCTCGGCCGCTCTCCGACTGTTCTCGGGCCGCTCCCCGGCCCTTCTCGGGCGTTCTGGCCGTTCTCCGGCCGCGAGGTCAGCCGGTCAGCGCCTCGACCGCCCGGTCCACGTCCGCCTCGGTCGTGTAGAGGTGGAACGAGGCGCGCACCCGGCCGGCCCGTACCGCCGCACGCACCCCGGCGCGGGCCAGCCGCTCCTGCGCGTCCGGCACGTCCACCGAGACGATCGCGCTGTCGCCGGGCGGGCGGCCCAGCCCGGCCAGGAACCGGTTGGCCAGCCCCACGTCGTACGCGCGCACCGCCTCCGGGTCCAGGTCGGCGAGCAGTTCCAGCGCCGGAGCCGCCCCGGCGTAGCTCATCCAGGCCGGGGAGATGTCGAAACGCCGGGCGTCGTCGGCCAGGCGTAGCGGCAGACCGTAGTAGGAGGCGTGCGGGTCGCGACCGGCGTACCACCCGGCCGCGTCCGGGCGCATCCGCTCGCGCAGCGCCGGGGCCAGGTAGGCGAAGGCCGAGCCGCGCGGCGCCATCAACCACTTGTACGCCGCCACCACCACCGCGTCGGCCCGGTCCGCCGCGAACGGCAGCCACCCGCACGCCTGCGTGGCGTCCGCCACCACGAACGCGCCGTGCGCCCGGGCCGCCGCGACGATCTCGTCGTACGGAGTCACAGTGCCGTCGGCGGACTGCACCACGCTGAACGCCACCAGGTCCGTGTCGGCGTCGATCGCGTCTACCAGGCCGGCCAGCGGCACGGTGCGTACCCGTACGCCGCGCTCCTGCTGGACCAGCCACGGAAACAGGATCGACGTGAACTCGGTCTCGGGCACCACCACAGTCGCGCCCGCCGGCAGCCCGGCCGCGATCGGCGCGACGAGTTGTGACGCGCTGGCGCCGACGCTCACGTCGGCGACGTCCACCCCGGTCAGCCGGGCGAACGCGGCCCGGGACCGGTCCACCGACTCCTCCCACACCTCGAACGACACCCGCCCGGTCCGCCAGTCGGCGAGCACCCGCTGCAGGGCGTCCCACACCGGTTCCGGCGGCAGTCCATAGGTGGCCGTGTTCAACCAGCCCGGCTCCGGTTGCCACAACTTCTGCGCCTGCTCCAGCTCCATAGCCCGACGCTAACCACCCCCTCCCCCGCCCCGACACCGCCAATCCCACCCCCGTGGCCCCGCGCACGCCCGCCCCGGCGCCACCCCGCCCCCGGCCCTCGGCACCCCGACCCGCGCGATCTTGCACTCTCGGCCCTGACAAATGGTGCAAAGCCGCGAAACGCAGGGCCGAAACTGCAAGATCGCGCGGCGGAGTGGGGTGGGGTAGGGCGAGGGGGTCAGGGTGGTGGGGGGAGGTCGGCCAGCGCTGCGGCCATCTCTGATCGCACCCTCGGCAAGGGCCAGGTGACCAGGTCGCGCAGGGTGTGGTGGTGGCGCAGGCGGCGTACGGCCGCCAGGCCGACCAGGTAGCCGCAGCGCTTGGGCAGGCCGCCGGCCAGTGGCGAGTCCCGCATCAGGAAGTACGGGGCGTGACGGTCGGCGCCGGTGGCGTCGAGGTCGGCGCGCACCCGGCGCAGGATCTCCGGCCACCGGCGGCGGCACTCGTCGAGCCACTGCCGGTGGCCGGGGCGGCCGAACCAGAGGTACGCCTCGTCCGGCCGTCCGGCGTCGAGTTCCGCAGTGACCTGCGTGGCGAGCCCTTCGGTGAACAGGGCGTTCGCGACCCCGTGCTCGGGCCAGTCGCGGATCGCGGCGCTGCGGTCGTGCACCACGTGCGCGGCCTCGTGCCGGACCAGCAGGTCGAGGTCCTCCGGCGGCCCGAGCTGTTCCACGGCGAGGAAGAGCGCGTACCTGCCGTTCAGCTCGCCCGCCCAGCCGTTGGTCTGGTTCAGCCCGACCAGCACCACGCACTCGACCGGCCCGCCGTCGCCGGACCAGCCCAGCGCACCGGCCACCGCCGCCACACCGTCGGGCAGAGACGCGCGTACCGTCTCGGCTCTTGCCGCCAGGTCGGCGGCGCGGTCGCGGAGCCCGTCCAGGACGGACGCCACCCCGGCGGCGTCGGACCAGTCGCCGTCGCGGCGGAGCGCCCGCAGCACGTCGGGGTGTCCGGCCAGGTAGCGGGAGGTCCACGGCTCGGGCGGGCCGGACCGGCCGGCGCAGGCGAGGAAGTCGGGCACCAGGTCGCGGACGCGCAGCAGGTCGGGGGGCGGCATCCGCCCGATGCTGCCCGGCCGTGGCGCGCCGGGCAAGACCGCCACGGTACGGGATCAGATCGCAATCTGAAGGAAGTCTTCATCAAAGAGGCCGTCAATGCAAGGTATCGACATAGACAAACGTCACGCTATAGGGTGCGGCGAACCGGCGACGTGAGCACAGTCGCCCCCTGTAGTGGACGAGGAGTGCCTGTGACGATTCGGAGACCCTCGCGTCGGATGAGCCACCTGCTCGGCGGCGCCCTGATCATCGTGATCGGTCTGGCCGGCCAGCCGGCCCAGGCCGCGCCACAGCACGGCGCGCAGCCGCTCGCCGCCGCCTTCGACCGGGCCGCCGCCGGCTCCGACGTGCCGCGCGACCTGCTCGCCGCGCTCGGGTACGCCGAAACCCGCCTGGACGGCCACGGCGGCGAGCCCAGCGCCTCCGGCGGGTACGGCGTGATGCACCTGACCAGCAACCCGAAGGTGCGGACCCTCGACGAGGCCGCGCGCCGGACCCGGCTGGACCGCGCCGAGCTGCGTACCCGGGACGCGGCGAACGTGGCCGGCGCGGCGGCGGTTCTGCGCTCCTACGCCGACGCGGCCGGGCTGACCGCGGCGCAGCGGGACGACGTCAACCAGTGGTACGGCCCGATCGCCCGCTACGGCGGCTCGGCGGACGCGGCCACCGCCCGGCTGTACGCCGACTCCGTGTACGACCTGCTCGCCCGGGGCTTCATCGCGACCACGGCCGGCGGCGAGGTCAGCGTGGACGGCCGCCCGGTCGCACCCCGGCGGGGGCGGTACGCCGACGTGGCGCCGCTGGGCACCGGCGACTTCGGCACCCTGAGCACCGACTACGGCCCGGCGGCCTGGGTGCCGGCCAACTCGTCCAACTACACGGTCTCCAGCCGCGAGTCGGCGTACCCGATCAACTACATCGTCATCCACACGATGCAGGGCAGCTACGCCGGCTCGATCAGCTGGTTCCAGAACGCCGCCGCCGGCACCAGCGCGCACTACCTGCTCCGCTCCTCCGACGGCGCGGTGACCCAGATGGTGCGGGACAAGGACATCGCCTGGCACGCCGGCAACTGGACCTACAACACCCAGTCGATCGGCATCGAGCACGAGGGGTACGTCGACAACGCCTCCTGGTACACCGACGCGATGTACCGGTCGTCGGCGGCGCTGACCCGGTACCTGTGCGACAAGTACGGCATCCCGAAGACCCGCAACAACATCATCGGGCACAACCAGGTGCCGGGCGCCACGCACACCGACCCGGGGTCGAACTGGAACTGGACCTACTACATGCAGCTGGTCACCGGCGGCACCACGCCCCCGCCGACCGCCTGGTCGACCATCGTGGACAACACCACGGCCGGCCGGTTCACCGCGAGCGCCAACTGGAGCACCTCGACGTACTCGGCGCAGCGCTACGGCGCCGACTACCGGTACGCCAACCCCGTCGCGGCCAGCGACACCGCCTGGTACAAGGTGAACATCCCGGCGACAGCCACCTACCGGGTGGAGGTCTGGTATCCGGCCGTGGTCGGCTACAACACCAGCACGCCGTACATCGTCGCGACCACCAGCGGCAACCAGACGGTCTCGGTGAACCAGACGGCGAACGGCGGCGCCTGGCGCTCGCTGGGCACCTTCACCCTGGCCGCCGGGGACGCCAACAAGGTGGGTGTCAGCCGGTGGTCCGGCAGCACCGGGTACGTGATCGCCGACGCCATCCGCGTCACCCGCGTCTAGCTCGCTGAGCCGGAGGCGCTCGGCCCGGTCAGCTCACGTTGGCCGGGCCGAGGACGCTCTTCAGGTCACCCATTAGCGCGGTGGTCGGCGCGACCCGGAACGGGCCGAGGCGCAGCGTGGTGACCTTGCCGCCGTTGAGCAGCTTGACGTGCACCTCGGTGTCGCCGGGGTGCAGCACGAGCGTCTCCTTGAGCCGTTCCACGAGCGGCGGGGTGCAGCGGTGCACCGGGATGGTGAGCGTGATCGGCTTGCTCCCCGGGGTGCTGCTGACGTCCGGCATGGACATGTCCATCGCCATGATGCGCGGGGTGTCGTCGCGCCGGTCGACCCGGCCCTTGACCACCACGATGGCGTCCTCGGCGATGTACTGCCCGATCACCTCGTACGTGTTCGGGAAGAACAGCGTCTCCACGCCGCCGGCCAGGTCCTCCAGGGTGGCCGACGCCCACGCCCGGCCCTGCTTGGTGACGCGGCGCTGCACACCGGAGAGGATGCCCGCAAGCGTGACCACCGCACCGTCGGGCACTGTGCCCTCCTCGGACAGCGCGGCGATGGTGGTGTCGGCGGCGGCGCCGAGCACGTGCTCCAGCCCGAACAGCGGGTGGTCGGAGACGTACAGGCCGAGCATCTCGCGCTCGAACGCGAGCTTGTCGCGCTTGTCCCACTCCCCCTCGCCGATGACCGGCATGACTGTGGTGCTGCCGCCGGTGTCCGCCTCGCCGAAGCCGGCGCCGAACAGGTCGTACTGGCCGACCGCCTCCTTGCGCTTGACGTCGGCGTACGCGTCGATGGCGTCGGCGTGCACGGCGAGCAGGCCCTTGCGGGGGTGCTTGAGGGAGTCGAACGCGCCGGCCTTGATCAGCGATTCGATTGTCTTCTTGTTGCAGACCACGGCGTCGACCTTGGACAGGAAGTCGTAGAAGTCGGTGTAGTCGCCCTTCTCCCCCCGGCACCGCATGATCGAGGCGACCACGTTCGCGCCGACGTTGCGGACCGCGCCGAGACCGAAGCGGATCTCCTTGCCGACCGGGGTGAACGGGCCGGCCGAGGTGTTGACGTCCGGCGGGAGCACCTGGATGCGCATCCGGCGGCACTCGGACAGGTACAGGGCCATCTTGTCCTTGTCGTCACCGACCGAGGTGAGCAAGGCGGCCATGTACTCGGCCGGGTAGTGCGCCTTCAGGTACGCGGTCCAGTAGGAGACAAGGCCGTACGCGGCGGAGTGGGCCTTGTTGAACGCGTAGCCGGCGAACGGCACCAGCACGTCCCACACGGCCTGGATGGCCTCGTCGGAGTAGCCGCGCTCGCGGCAGCCGTCCCGGAACGGGATGAACTCCTTGTCGAGGATCTCCTTCTTCTTCTTGCCCATCGCGCGGCGCAGCAGGTCGGCCTGACCGAGCGTGTAACCGGCGAGGATCTGCGCGGCGCGCTGCACCTGCTCCTGGTAGACGATCAGGCCGTACGTGGGCGCGAGGATCTCGCGCAGCGGCTCCTCCAGCTCCGGGTGGATCGGGGTGATCTCCTGGAGCCCGTTCTTGCGCAGCGCGTAGTTGGTGTGCGAGTCCACGCCCATCGGGCCGGGCCGGTAGAGCGCCAGGACGGCGGAGATGTCCTCGAAGTTGTCCGGCTTCATCAGCCGCAGCAGCGAGCGCATCGGCCCGCCGTCGAGCTGGAATACGCCGAGGGTGTCGCCGCGGGCGAGCAGCTCGTACGCCTGCCTGTCGTCCAGCGGCAGGCCGAGCAGGTCCAGCTCGCGGCCGTGGTTGAGCTGAATGTTCTTCACCGCGTCGTCGATGATCGTCAGGTTGCGCAGGCCGAGGAAGTCCATCTTCAGCAGCCCGAGCGACTCGCAGGTCGGGTAGTCGAACTGCGTGATGATGACGCCGTCGGAGTCGCGTCGCATGAGCGGGATGTGCTCGATGATCGGCTCGGCGGACATGATGACGCCGGCGGCGTGCACGCCGGTCTGCCGGATCAGGCCCTCGATGCCCTTGGCGGTCTCGATGACCTTCTTGACGTCCGGGTCGGACTCGTAGAGGCCGCGGATCTCGCCCGCCTCGGCGTAGCGCGGGTGCTTCGGGTCGAAGATGCCGGACAGCGGGATGTCCTTGCCCATCACCGCCGGGGGCATGGCCTTGGTGATCCGGTCGCCGACGGCGTACGGGAAGCCGAGCACGCGGGCCGAGTCCTTGATCGCGGCCTTCGCCTTGATCGTGCCGAACGTGGCGATCTGCGCGACCTTGTCCTCGCCCCACTTGTCGGTCACGTACTTGATGACCTCGCCGCGCCGGCGCTCGTCGAAGTCGATGTCGACATCCGGCATGGAGACGCGCTCGGGGTTGAGGAACCGCTCGAAGATCAGGCCGTGCGGGATCGGGTCGAGGTCGGTGATGCCCAGCGCGTACGCCACGAGCGAGCCGGCCGCCGAGCCACGGCCGGGGCCGACCGCGATGCCCTGGCTCTTGGCCCACTGGATGAAGTCGGCGACCACGAGGAAGTACGACGGGAAGCCCATCTGGATGATGACGCCCAGCTCGTACTCGGCCTGGACGACGTGGCCCTCGGGGATGCCGTTCGGGAAGCGGCGCTTCAGACCGGCGAACGTCTCCTTGCGGAACCAGGACTCCTCGGTCTCGCCCTCGGGGATCGGGAACCGCGGCATCAGGTTGTGGAACGTGAACATGCCGGCCGGGTCGACCTTCTCGGCCACCAGCAGCGTGTTGCGGCAGCCCTGCTGCCACAGCTCGGAGGAGTCGACGGCGCGCATCTGGTCGGCGGACTTGACGAAGTAGCCGCCGCCCTCGAAGCGGAAGCGGTTCGGGTCGGCGACGTTGCTGCCGGTCTGCACGCAGAGCAGCACGTCGTGCGCCTCGGCCTGCGCCTCGTGGGTGTAGTGCGAGTCGTTCGTGACCACCGGCGGGATGTCGAGCTTGCGGGCGATCTCGGTGAGCCCTTCGCGGACCCGGCGCTCGATGTCGAGGCCGTGGTCCATGATCTCCAGGAAGTAGTTGTCCTTGCCGAAGATGTCCTGGTACGCGGCGGCGACCTTGAGCGCCTCGTCGAACTGGCCCAGCCGCAGCCGGGTCTGCACCGCGCCGGACGGGCAGCCGGTGGTGGCCATGATGCCCTCGGCGTGCTCGGCGATCAGCTCCATGTCCATCCGGGGCCACTTCACGTAGTGGCCCTCCATGGAGGCGCGGGAGTTGAGCTTGAACAGGTTCTGCAGGCCGTCGCGGTTCTTCGCCCACATGGTCATGTGGGTGATCGCGCCGTTGCCGGAGACGTCGTCGCTCTTCTGCTCGGGGCGGCCCCACTTGACCCGGGCCTTGTGGAAGCGCGACTCCGGCGCGACGTACGCCTCGACGCCGAGGATGGGTTTGACCCCGGCGTCCATGGCCTGCTTGTAGAAGTCGTTCGCGCCGTGCATGTTGCCGTGGTCGGTGATCGCCACCGCCGGCATGCCGAGCCGCGCCGCCTCGGCGAAGAGGTCCTTGAGCCGGGCCGCCCCGTCGAGCATCGAGTACTCGGTGTGTACGTGCAGATGCGCGAACGAATCGCCCATGCGTGGCGCCCCCCGGGTTGTGGATCAAGCTGCGTCGGAGTCGACCGACCCACCCTACCGAGGTGATCTCGCGGGCTCCACCGTCCGCGCCGAGGGTGGCCCGGGTCTCTCCGAGTGGCCGGTGTGCGGCACGCGATGTTCTTCTCTATTGCAATGGTGTGTGACACACACTATCGTGTTGAACATGGTCAGCGAAGAGGTCCTCCGGACCCACCTCCAGGAGCTACGACGCGGCACTGTCGTGGTGGCCAGCCTGGTCGCCCTGCGCCGCCCCGACTACGGATACGCACTGCTGCAACGGCTGGCCGCGCACGGCTTCGCGGTCGACGCCAACACGCTCTACCCGCTGCTGCGCCGGCTGGAGGACCAGGGCCTGCTGACCAGCGAGTGGAACACCGAGGAGAGCCGGCCGCGCAAGTTCTACCGGACCAGCGACGACGGCCAGGACGTCCTGAACCGCCTGCTCGACGACATGACCGCGGTGCGGTCGTCCGTCACCGAACTGATCGAAGGAGCGGAACGATGAGTTCCCTGACCGACCGTTACGTCGCCGCCACCATGCGGGCCGTGCCCGCGCAGCGCCGCCTGGAACTCGCCGACGAGTTGCGCGGCTCCATCGCCGACATGATCGACGACCGGACCGCCTCCGGGCAGGACCCCGCCTCCGCCGAGCGCGAGGTGCTCACCGAGCTGGGCAACCCCGAGCAGCTCGCGGCCCGCTACAGCGACCGCACGCTACAGCTCATCGGCCCGCGCTACTTCCTGATGTGGTGGCGGTTGCTGCGGCTGCTGCTCACCTGGATCCCGGCGATCGTCGGTGTGCTCGCCGGCCTCACCAAGGCGCTCGTCGACGGCGAGCCGGGCGCGGCGATCGGGACGGCCGTCGTCGCCGCGATGCAGACGGCGGTGCAGATCGCGTTCTGGGTCACGCTGGTGTTCGCCGTGCTGGAGCGCACCCGGACCCCGCTCGGCCTGCCCGAGTGGACCGTCGACGAGCTCCCCGAGGAGACCCGGGACCGGCAGATCAGCCACTCCGACAGCATCGCCTCCGTGGTGTTCCTGCTCGCCACCATCGGCCTCCTGGTCGGCCAGCACTTCCAGCGCTGGACCACCGACGACGGCACCCGGCTGCCGGCGCTCGACCCGGCGCTCTGGAGCTTCTGGCTGCCCGCCCTGATCGTGGTGCTGCTGGCCACCGTCGGCCTGGAGATCGCGAAGTACCGGTCCGGGCGGTGGACCTGGCCGCTGGTGGCGGTGAACGCGGTGCTCAACGTGGCCTTCGCCGCCCCGGTGCTCTGGCTGCTCGCCACCGACCGGCTGCTCAACCCGGAGCTGGTCGAGCGGTTCGCCTGGCTGCGGGACGGCGGGACCGTGGAGTTCGCCCGGGTGGCGGGCGCGGTGGTGGTGCTGGTCGCGATCTGGGACGTGATCGACAGCGCGGTCAAGGCCACCCGCGCCGCCCGCTGACGCACCGCTCCGGTCCGGCGGTCGAGAGGCCGCCGGACCGACTCCCCTTCTCGCCCCGGTGCCGTCGGCGCCGGGGCGAGACGCCGTCGGCTGCCCGACTCGGCCGGGGCGGCACCGCCTCCCGGGGCATAGCCTGGTGGCAGGACCAACGGCGAGCACTGGGACGCCCCTGATGCCCCTCCCCGACGGCACGGACGAGCTGGCCCGGTCGGCGGCACGCGGCGACCGCGAGGCCCTCGACGCCCTGCTGGCCGCCGTGCGGCCGGAGGTGCTGCGGCAGTGCGCCCGGCTGCTGCCCCACCGGCAGGACGCCGAGGAGGCCTGCCAGGACGCGCTGCTCGCGCTCGCCCACGCGATCACCGGGTTCGAGGGCCGCTCGTCGTTCGACACCTGGCTGTACCGGATCACCGCCAACCGGGCCCGGTCCACCTACCGCACGTTGCGGCGGCGGTGGCAGCGGGAGGCCGGCGGCGTACCGCTGCCGGACCGGCCCGACCCACGCCGGACCAGCGTGGTGGCCGGCACCCGGCTCGACCTGCTCGACGCGCTCGACGCGGTCCCGCCGGACCTCGCCGAGGCGGTGACCCTGCGGGACGTGCTCGAACTCAGCTACCGGGACATCGCCGGCCTGCTCGGCGTGCCGGAGGGGACGGTGAAGTCGCGGATCCACGAGGCCCGCCGGCAGCTCCGGCGGCGGCTCTCCGATGCCTGACCCGGTCCGCCGGCGATGCCGTGTCGCGGCCGTCGCCCTCGTCGCCCTCGCCGGGACGCCCGCCTGCGCCGACCACCCCGTGTCGCCGCTGCCGGTACGGCCGGCGGTGACCAGCGCCGTCGCCGTCGCGCCGCCCACCGCCGCGACCCCGCCCGGCCCCACCCCGGCTCCGCGAGGCGCGAGCACGCCGGTCCCGGAACCGTCCGGGGCCGCGCCGACGAGCCCGGGTACGCGGTCACGACCGCCGGTCGTGCCCCGGGCCACCCGGCCCACCCCGTCGGTACGCACCACGGCCCCGGCCGCGTGCTTCGGCCCGGTCCGCTACGACCTGGTGCTCGCCGAGACCGAGCTGGCGCTGCTGAAGTCCCTCTGTTTCGCCGCCGGCGGGATACTGCGCATCGAGGGGATCGGGCCGGGCGAGGTCACAGTGGACCGGGAGGACCTGGTCTCGCGCAGCTACGAGGCCGGTGTGGTGGACATCCGGTTCGTGCGCACCGGCACGGTAGTGGTCACCGTCCCGCAGGGCGGCCGCGCGTACCCGATCACTGTGGTGGTGGTCTGAGCGCGCCGCCTACCCGGCCCGCACCCCGGCGAGCACGCGGTCGACGAAGTCCGCGCCCGCGTCCGGCGGCGGCACGAGCTGGACGTAGAGCAGACCGGCGCGGCCGGTGGCCGGCGCGGCCGCCTCGACGATCACCGGGCGGCCGGTGGGGCAGGCGTACGTGACGACCGTCCAGTCGACGCCACCCGGCCGGCTGCGACGCGGCGCAGCCGCGGCACAGTCCGCGTGGGCCCGTCCGGTGAGGAAGGCCGCCGGACCGGCCCGGC
The DNA here is from genome assembly GCF_900091605.1 of Micromonospora tulbaghiae. Lineage (GTDB taxonomy): Bacteria > Actinomycetota > Actinomycetes > Mycobacteriales > Micromonosporaceae > Micromonospora > Micromonospora tulbaghiae. The sequence continues at coordinate 302,698 of NZ_FMCQ01000006.1, read as the reverse complement.
CCTCCGCACCGGTGGAGAGGCCGACGAAGGCACCGGGCAGCGTCGGGTCGGCCGCCCAGTTCCCGGGGTCCGGGGAGATCACCAGCGCCGGTTCGAGGTCGCCGTCGTCGCCGTACCGTCCTGCCCAGCCGGTCCCCTCGGCCCGCCAGCCGGCCGGCAGGACCACTGTCAGCGGCCCGCTGCGGCCCACCGCACCGGCCGGGGCGGGGCGGACCGCGTCCCCCGCGCTCGTGGCGGCGACGGCGAGCGTCACCGCGACCGCCGCCACCGCGGAGAGCAGGCGCGGCCGGGGCGCGCGCCGCGCGCCGCCACCCGCGGGTGCGTCATCCTCCACCGCGCGCCACGCGTCGTCACCCGCCGGCACGCCCTCCACCGCGCGTCGCAGCGCCTGCCGGAACGCGTCCGCGTCCGGGTAGCGGTCGGCGGGGCGCAGGGCGGTGGCGGTCCGCAGCACCATGTCCACAGCGGCGGGCACCCCGGCACGCAGCGGCGAGCCGGCCGTCCGGCCGTCGGCCGAACCGGCCGGTGGACGTTCCCGGCCGAGGAGCCGCAGCCCGAGGCGGCCCAGCCCGAACACGTCGGCGCGGGTGTCGACGACGGCGAGCGGGTCGTCCTGCTCGGGCGCCATGTAGCCGGGCGTGCCGGCCCGCGCGGTCAGCCCGGAGGCGGAGGCGAGCGCCTTGGCCAGCCCGAGGTCGGCGACGAGCACCCGGTCGCCGCCGGGCGCCGAGTGGAACAGGACGTTGCTCGGCGTGAGGTCACGGTGCACCACCCGGTGCCGGTGCAGCACCGCCACGCCCGCCGCGATCTCGTCGAGCACCGTCAGCGCCCGTCCCACCGGCAGCGGACCGTGTGCCAGCCGGTCCCGCAGGCTGCCGCCGTCCGCCCAGGCCAGCACGGCGTACGGACGGCCGTCGGGCAACTCCCCCACGGCGTGCACCCGGACCAGGCGGTGGTGGTCCAGCCGCCGCAACAGCCGCGCCTCGTCGAGGAACCGTTCCCGCACCCGCAGGTCGTGGCTCCAGTTCTCGGCCAGGACCTTGATCGCCACCCGGTCCGCGAGCGCCGGGTCGTACGCGAGCCAGACCGTGGCGAAGGACCCCGTCCCGAGCAGACGCTCCACCCGGTACGCCCCGATCCGCGCCGGCGTGATCATCGCACCACCTCCGGGACCGTCACCCCGGGCCGTCACCTCGACGGTAGACGATCCACCGAACCGAACCGGTCCCGCCGGAGACCAACAGGACAGGAGAACCCGACCGAAGGAGATCCACCATGAACCGTCTCCCGTCCACCATCCTCGCCGGTCTGCTGGCGCTGGCCGGGATCGCGCCGGTCACCGTCGGCGCGCCGGCCGCCTCCGCCGCGCCCGCGCACCCGGCGGCCGCCGGCGGCGGCGACGGCACGCCTGCCCGCGTGCGGTCGACCGTCGCGGAGAACGAGGTGCTCAGCGTCCGTGGCGCCGGGCCGTACCGGATCGGCGTCCGGCTGGACCGGCTCGTCGCGGCCGGGCTGATCGACTGGACCGCGCCGGGCTGTCCCGGAATCGTGCACGCCGGTGTCACCGGCTCCTGGGCCGGGGCGATCATGCTGACCTTCCGGGACGGCCGGCTCGTGTCCGTCGGCACGGCCACCGCCCCGCCGCGTTCCCCGGCCGGCGGGTCGGTCGGGATGTCCTTCGCCGAGCTGGAGCGCATCTACGGGCCGCGCGGCCGCATGATCCGCAACGACGCAGGGGACGCCGACGCCTACCTGGTCCGGTTCGGGTCGCGGGTCGAGCTGTTCAGCGACCACCCGATCCGGCCCGGGGTCGGCTTCTACTCCGCCGGTCTGGCGTCGTACGTCGAGCGGTCGTTCCGGCGGGGCTGCTGCTGAGGGGTGGCGGGCCCGGCCGTCGCGCCGGGCCCGCGCCCGCAGTCGCTCAGGCCGCCGCCCGCCACTCACGGACCAGCAGCGCGTAGACCACCTCGTCGGCCCACTCCCCCTTGACGAACTCGTTCTCCCGCAGGTGCGCCTCCCGGCGCATTCCCAGCCGCTCCAGCACCCGGGCCGACGCGGTGTTGCGGGCGTCCAGCCGGCCGACGATCCGGTGCAGCCCCAGCCCTTCGAATCCGACCCGCAGCATCTCCCGGGCCGCCTCGGTGACGTAGCCCCGGCCGGTGTGATCGGGGTGCGCCACGTATCCGATCTCGCCCTGCCGGTGCTCCCCGCTGATCCAGCTCAGCAGCACGTCGCCGACGAACTCACCGGTGTCCGCCAGCGTCACCGCCAGGTTGAGCACGTCGCCGGGAGCGCGCAGCGCGGTCCGCCGGACCAGCCGGTCGATCGCGGCCCGGGCGGCGGCGTCGTCGTACGGCTCGTGGTAGAGGAACCGGGTGACCTCCGGGCGGCCCCGGTAGTCCCGGAGCACCGCGAGGTCGCCGGCGGTGAAGGCGCGTAGCAGCAGCCGGTCGGTGCGTATCGGCAGATCGGGCACGAACATCCCGGCAGGCTACGTCGCGGCTGTCGTCCGGCCCACCCGATTACGCCCCGGGCACCACGGCGGCCCGGCCGGTGGCATGGTCGTACGGTGAGCACCGCACCCACCACCGCCTGGCGACGGCCGGCTCCCACCGCCGCGCAGTTCCGTGCCGACCTCTGGATCGGGCTCGCGGTCACCGTGCTGGCCCTGTTCGAGCTGACCCTGGCGCACAGCACCGGGGCGTTCCTGCTCGGGCCGCCGCCGAGCGTGGCCGAGCAGGTCTGGTGGACCGTCGCGGTGACCGCACCGCTGGCCGTACGGCGGCGGTGGCCCGCCACCGTCGCGGTGCTCGTCTCGATCGCCTTCGTCGCCGGGCAGGCGCGGGCCGTCCCGCTGGCCCAGCTCCCGTCGGGCGCGCTGTTCGCCGCCCTCTTCACGCTCGGCGCGTGGGGCGCCGACCGGCGGCTGGCCGGGCGGCTCCGGGCCGGCATCATCGTGGCGATGTTCGGCTGGCTCGCGCTGTCCCTCGCGCTGCGGGCCGACCAGATCTCGGCGGCCTCCTTCGCCGACGCCGCCGGTCCGGTGCCGCCGGTGCTCGCCGCCGTGGTGAACGGCGTCCTCTACAACGTGCTGTTCTTCGGGTTCGCCTACTACGCCGGCCAGACCGCCTGGGTGGCCGCGCGTCGCCGGCACGAACTGCGGGAGCAGGCCGAGCAACTGCGCCGGTCACAGGTCGAGGCGCGCGAGCGCGCGGTGATGGGTGAGCGGGTCCGCATCGCCCGCGAGCTGCACGACGTGGTCGCCCACCACGTGTCGGTGATGGGCGTGCAGGCCGCCGCGTGCCGGCGCGTGTTCGACCGGGACCGGGACAAGGCGCGGACCGCCCTGGCCGCGATCGAGGAGACGGCCCGCACCTCGGTCGACGAGCTGCGCCGGATGCTCGGCGTGCTGCGCGACCCGGCCGCCGCGGCCGGCGCGGCCGCCGCGCCGGAGGACACCGCCGGCATCGACCAGGTCGCCGCGCTCGTCGACCGGGCGCGGGACACCGGGCTGCGGGCCGAACTCGGGGTGTACGGGGAACCGGCGCCGCTGCCCCGCTCGGTGTCGCAGGCGGCGTACCGGATCGTGCAGGAGGCGGTGACGAACGTGGTCAAGCATGCCCACGCCACCACGCTGGACGTGCGGATCCGCTATCTGGCGAGGGAACTGGAGATCGACGTGAGCGACGACGGACACGGCGGCGTACCGGCCGGCGGGGCCGGGCTGGGCCTGATCGGCATGCGGGAGCGGGTCGCCGCGCACGGCGGTGAGGTGGAGGCCGGGCCGCGCCCCGGCGGCGGGTTCCGGGTCCGGGCCCGCATGCCGCTGCCGGTCGAAGCAGCCGGGCGGGCGGCGTGAGCGCGCCGGTGCGGGTGCTGCTCGTCGACGACCAGCACCTGGTCCGGACCGGTTTCCGGGTGATCCTGGAGATCGAGGACGACATCGAGGTGGTCGGCGAGGCCGCCGACGGGCAGCGCGCCGTGTCGATGGCGACCGCGCTGCGGCCGGACGTGGTCCTGATGGATGTGGAGATGCCGGTGCTCGACGGGCTGGAGGCCACCCGCCGCATCACCGGGGACGCGACGCCGGGCGGGCCGGCGGTGCTGATCCTCACCACGTTCGACCGCGACGACTACCTGTTCGCCGCGCTGCGCGCCGGGGCGAGCGGCTTCCTGCTCAAGAACGGCACCCCGGAGGACCTGATCGAGGCGGTCCGGGTGGTGGCGCGCGGCGAAGGGTTGATCGCGCCGGCCCTCACCCGGCGGGTGATCTCCACGTTCGCCCGTCCCGGCGCGGTGCCGCCGGACCCCCGGTACGACGCCGCGACCGCGGACCTGACGCCACGCGAGCGCGAGGTGCTGGAACTCGTCGCGCGGGGGGCCAGCAACGCCGAGATCGCGGACGTCCTGCGCGTCGGGGAGGCGACTGTGAAGACCCACGTCAGCCGCGTGCTGGCCAAGCTCGGGCTGCGCGACCGGGTGCAGGCGGTGGTGTTCGCGTACGAGCACGGGGTGGTGCGGCCCGGCGGATGACGCCCGTCCGCCGTGCGACGGACCCCATGATCGCCCCGTGGTGGGACGACGGGGGCCAGGACCGCCCGTAGCGTCGGGATCATGACCAGCGTGCTCCGCCTCGACGGCGTCGACCGCAGCTTCGGCGGCCGTCAGGTGCTCAAAGACGTCTCCTTCGACGTGACCGCCGGGCGCATGACCGGATTCGTCGGCGGCAACGGCGCCGGCAAGACCACCACCATGCGGATCATCCTCGGCGTGCTCGCCCCGGACGCCGGGCAGGTGACGTGGCGGGGACAGCCGCTCGCGCGCGAGGCCCGCGCCCGGTTCGGCTACATGCCCGAGGAACGTGGCCTCTACCCGAAGATGACGCCCCGCGAGCAGGTGGTCCACCTCGGCCGCCTGTACGGGCTGGACGCCGCCGGGGCCCGCCGGCGTACCGACGCGCTGCTGGAGCGGGTCGGTCTCGGCGAGCGGGCCGACGACCTGCTGGAGACGCTGTCGCTGGGCAACCAGCAGCGGGCGCAGATCGCCGCCGCGCTGGTGCACGACCCGGAGGTGCTGATCCTGGACGAGCCGTTCTCCGGGCTCGATCCGCTCGCCGTCGACATGGTGGTGACGGTGCTGCGGGAACGGGCCGCCGCCGGAGCGCCGGTGCTGTTCTCCAGCCACCAGCTCGACGTGGTGGAACGGCTCTGCGACGACCTGGTGCTCATCGCCGGCGGCACGATCCGGGCCGCCGGCGCCCGCGAGGAGCTGCGCGCCGCGTACACGCTGCCCCGGTTCTCGATCGTGGTCGACGGCGACGCCGGCTGGCTGCGGGACCAGCCCGGTGTGCGGCTGGTCGACCTCGACGGCGCGCGCGCCGTGTTCGAGGTGGACCCGCCCGCCGACGACCAGGCGGTGCTGCGCGCGGCGCTGGACCGCGGCCCGGTGCGCGCGTTCGGCCCGGTCACCCCGTCCCTCGCCGAGATCTTCCGAGAGGTCAACCAGTGAACACGTTCCAGGCCACCCGGCTGGTCGCGGCCCGCGAGATCAAGGTCAAGGTCCGCGACAAGACGTTCCTCTACAGCACTTTGATCTTCCTGCTGCTCGCCGTCGTCGCCACAGTGGTGCCGGCGATGCTGAGCAGCGGACCGTCCACCGTGGCGGTGACCGCCGCCGGCGCCGAACCGCTGCGGGCGGCCGGGCTGGACGTCGTGCTGGTCGCCGACGACGGCGCCGCCGAACAGGCGGTACGCGACGGCGACGCGGACGCCGCGGTGGTGTCCGGCCCGGTCGTGGTCGCCGACGAGCGGGCCCCGGACGACGTGGTCTCCGCGCTCAGCGCGGCACCGCAGGTACGGCTGCTGGACCCGGACGCGGTGGACCCGCTCACCGCCTATCTGGTGCCGTTCGCCTTCGCGTTCGTCTTCTTCTTCATGTCCCAGACGTTCGGGTTGCAGATCGCGCAGAGCGTCACCGAGGAGAAGCAGACCCGGATCGTGGAGATCCTGGTGGCCGCCGTGCCGGCCCGGGCGCTGCTGGCCGGCAAGATCCTCGCCGCGGGCGCGCTGGCGCTGGGGCAGATCACCCTGATCGCGGCCGCCGCGCTGATCGGGATGCGCCTGACCGGCGGCGGCGACCTGCTGAGCCTGATCGCACCGGCGGTCGGCTGGTTCGTGCCGTTCTTCCTGTGCGGCTTCCTGCTGCTCGCGGCGATGTGGGCGGCCGCCGGGGCGCTGGTGAACCGGCAGGAGGACATCGCGGGGGCGTCCACCCCGGTGCAGCTCGCGGTGATGGCGCCGTTCTTCGCCGTGGTGTTCCTCAACGACAACGCCGCCGCGATGCGGGTCCTGTCGTACCTGCCGATCTCGTCGCCGACGGCGATGCCGGTACGGCTGTTCACCGGCGACGCGGCACCGTGGGAGCCGTTCGTGTCGCTGGCGCTGCTGCTGCTCGCGGCGGCCGGGTTCCTGCTCGCCGGGGCGCGGATCTACGAGGGTTCGCTGCTGCGCACCAACGGCCGGACCTCGGTGCGGACGGCGTGGCGGCAGCGCGAGCCGATCGGCTGACCACGCGAGACGCCGAGCGCCGGCAACCCCGTGATCGGGGGCCGGCGCTCGGCACGTCGGGCCGGGATCAGCCGACGGCGGCCATCACCTCGTCGGAGACGTCGAAGTTGGCGTAGACGTTCTGCACGTCGTCGCAGTCCTCCAGCACGTCGATCAGCTTGAAGATCTTGCGCGCGCCCTCCTCGTCCAGCGGCACGTTCACGCTGGGGATGAGGGAGGACTCGGCCGACTCGTACTCGATGCCGGCGTCCTGCAGCGCGGTGCGCACCGCGACCAGGTCGCCCGGCTCGGAGACCACCTCGTACGCCTCACCGAGGTCGTTGACCTCCTCGGCGCCCGCGTCGAGCACCGCCATCATCACGTCGTCCTCGGTCGTGCCGCCCTGGGGGACGATCACCACGCCCTTGCGGGAGAACATGTACGACACCGAGCCCGCGTCGGCCAGCGAGCCGCCGTTGCGGGTCAGCGCGGTGCGCACCTCGGTGGCGGCACGGTTGCGGTTGTCGGTGAGGCACTCGATCAGCATCGCCACGCCGTTCGGGCCGTAACCCTCGTACATGATCGTCTGCCAGTCGGCGCCGCCGGCCTCCAGGCCGGAGCCGCGCTTGACCGCGCGGTCGATGTTGTCGTTCGGGACCGAGTTCTTCTTCGCCTTCTGGATGGCGTCGTAGAGAGTCGGGTTGCCGGCCGGGTCGCCGCCGCCGGTACGGGCCGCCACCTCGACGTTCTTGATCAGCTTGGCGAACATCTTGCCGCGCTTGGCGTCGATGACCGCCTTCTTGTGCTTGGTCGTCGCCCACTTTGAGTGGCCGGACATCTGTTACCTCCGTTGCTACCCGCCGTCTGCATCGACCGCATCGCACACGCCCCGCTCCCAAGGCGGCGCACGTCGAGGTGCCGTGATCTTCGCCGGGAGCCGCGGCGGGCTGATGGCCCTGCCGAATCTCCGCAATCCTACCGGCGGGAGGCGGGGCACTGTCACGCGCCGCACGGCAGCGGCCCGTCCCGGCCCGCCCGAACCGGCACAACCGGGGACGGACCGGCCGCTCAGGCGGCGGTCCGGACCAGCTCCACGAAGTGGCGGTGCAGCCGCGGGTCGCCGGTCAGCTCGGGGTGGAACGACGTGGCCAGCAGGTTGCCCTGCCGCACCGCGACGATCCGGCCCGTGGCCGGGCCCTCGGTGACCCGGCCGAGCACCTCCACGTCCGGGCCGACGCGCTCCACCCAGGGCGCCCGGATGAACACCGCGTGGAACGGGCCGCCGTCGACGCCGGTGAGCGCCACCGGCGCCTCGAACGAGTCGACCTGGCGGCCGAACGCGTTGCGCCGGACCGTCATGTCGACGCCGGCGAAGCCGCGCTGGTCGGGACGGCCGTCCAGCACCTCGGCCGCCAGCATGATCATGCCGGCGCAGGAGCCGTAGACCGGCATGCCCGCGGCGATCCGCTTGTCGATCGGCTCGCGCATCTCGAAGATGTCCACCAGCTTGCTGATCGTGGTCGACTCGCCGCCGGGCACCACCAGGCCGTCGACCGCGTCCAGCTCGCCCGGGCGCCGCACCGGCCGGGCGTCGGCGCCCACCCCGGCCAGCGCGGCGACGTGCTCGCGTACGTCGCCCTGGAGGGCGAGCACGCCGATCACGGGTACGGTCACGCCCGGCTCACCAGCCGCGCTCGGCGAGCCGGTGCGGCTGGGGGATCTCGTCGACGTTGATGCCGACCATCGCCTCGCCGAGGCCGCGGGAGACCTTGGCGAGCACGTCCGGGTCGTCGTGGAACGTGGTCGCCTTGACGATCGCGGCGGCCCGCTGGGCCGGGTTGCCGGACTTGAAGATGCCGGAGCCGACGAAGACGCCCTCGGCGCCGAGCTGCATCATCATGGCCGCGTCCGCCGGGGTCGCGATGCCGCCGGCGGTGAACAGCACGACCGGCAGCTTGCCCTGCTCGGCGACCTCCTTGACCAGCTCGTACGGGGCCTGCAACTCCTTGGCCGCCACGTACAGCTCGTCGGAGGGCAGCGACTGGAGGCGGCGGATCTCCTGCCGGATCTGGCGCATGTGGGTGGTGGCGTTGGAGACGTCCCCGGTGCCCGCCTCGCCCTTCGAGCGGATCATCGCGGCGCCCTCGGTGATCCGGCGCAGCGCCTCGCCCAGGTTCGTCGCCCCGCACACGAACGGGACGGTGAACGCCCACTTGTCGATGTGGTTGGCGTAGTCGGCCGGGGTCAGCACCTCGGACTCGTCGACGTAGTCGACGCCCAGCGCCTGGAGGATCTGCGCCTCGACGAAGTGGCCGATGCGGGCCTTGGCCATCACCGGGATCGAGACGGCCTGGATGATGCCGTCGATCATGTCGGGGTCGCTCATCCGGGACACGCCGCCCTGCGCGCGGATGTCGGCCGGCACGCGTTCCAGGGCCATCACGGCGACAGCGCCGGCGTCCTCGGCGATCTTCGCCTGCTCGGCGGTGACCACGTCCATGATCACACCGCCCTTGAGCATCTCGGCCATGCCGCGCTTGACGCGGGCGGTGCCGACGGCGGTGGCGGTGGTCGGGGCTGCGGATTCAGACACGGGACATCGCTCCTCGGCGTGCTCGGGAGGTGACTGCGCAGGAATGCTACGACCGGCGCGACACCGGTCCGAGCGCCAATCGAACCCCCGGTGGCCTCCCGTGTGGCCCCCGTCACGGCCGGTGCGTCAGCCGGTGGTCACGTCCGCGTGCGAGGCCAGCGTGGGGTCGTCGATGTCGAAGTAGCGCGGCCACTCCCGCCCGCGCCCCATCCGGAACAGCCGCACCACCGGACGACCCCGCGCCGAGCGGGCATCCCGGACCAGGTCGGTGTGCACCTGCCGGGCCAGCGCCAGCCGCCGGCTGGCCGCGATCACCGCCGCGCAGGCCGGGTCGTCCGGGTCCAGCCGCACCGCGCGCAACTGCCGGGTCAGGTCGTTCTCGGCCGCCTCGCGCTCCTCCGGTACGGCGTCCAGCGCGATCCGGGCGGCGGCGTACAGCTCCACGCCGTACCGCTGCTCGGCCAGGACCGCGGCGGCGGCCGCGCGGCGCAGCAGGTGCGCGTCCAGCGCGCGGGCCGCCGAGTCCGCGCGGACCTGCAGCCGCTGCACGCGGCCGGAGGTCCAGATCAGGTACGCCGAGAGCAGCCCGAGCACCGCGACCGCGCCCACCACCCACCACATGCCCGGCATCGTAGTGCTGCTCCTCATCCCGGCCGGCCGGCGCGGTGCACCGGTCGACGCGCTCGTCACAGCGGCCGCAGCGGCCACAGCGGTCAGCCCAGACCCGCCCACTCCTGGTCCATGACCCGGCCATCGGTGGCCTCGATCGCGGCTGCGTATACCTCCAGAACGCGGCGGGCAACCACGGGCCAGTCGAAATTCGCCACCACCTGGTCGCCGCAGGCGGTCAGCCCGGCGCGGCGGCCGTCGTCGTCGAGCAGCTCGGACACCGCGGCGCCCAGCGCGGCCGCGTCGCCGGTCGGGAACAGCCGGCCGGCCCGCCCGGCGTCGAGCACCCGGCGGAACGCGTCCAGGTCGCTCGCGACGACAGTGGTGCCGGCGGCCAGCGCCTCGGTGAGGATCATCCCGAAGGACTCCCCTCCGGTGTTCGGTGCGACGTAGAGGTGCACGCTGCGCAGCATGCGTGCCTTGTCCGCCTCGGAGACCAGGCCGAGGAACGTGACCCGGTCGCGCAGACCGGCCGGGAACCGCCCGTACAGCTCGTCGGCGTCACCCGGGCCGGCGACCAGCAGGCGCAGCCCGGGGCGGTGCGGCGCCAGCGCGACGAACGCGTCCCGCAGGATCGGGAAGCCCTTGCGCGGCTCGGTGAAACGGCCCAGGAACCCCAGCGTCCCGCCGGTGCCCGGGGCGCACTCCCCCGGCCAGCCCGGTAGCGGCGGCACCCCGGCGAACTTCGCCACCGCCACCCCGTTCGGGATCTCCACCGCGCCGCCGTCCATGTGCTCGACCTGCACCTTGCGGGCCAGCGCGCTGACCGCGATCCGGGCGGTGATCCGCTCCAGCACGATCTGGAGCGCGCCCTGCGCGGCCGACAGCACCCGGGAGCGGGTCATCGCGGTGTGGAACGTGGCCACCACCGGGCCCCGGGCGCAGAGCACGGCCAGCATCGACAGGCTCGGCGTCAGCGGCTCGTGCACGTGCAGCACGTCGAAGTCGCCACGGGTGATCCAGCGCCGCACCCGGGCGGTGGAGACCGGGCCGAAGGCGATCCGGGCCACCGACCCGTTGTACGGCAGCGGCACCGCCCGGCCCGCCGACACCACGTACGGCGGCAGCGCCGAGTCCTCGTCGGCGGGCGCCAGCACGCTCACCTCGTGGCCGAGCCCGAGCAGCGCCTCGGCCAGGTCCATGACGTGGTTCTGCACGCCGCCCGGCACGTCGAACGAGTACGGGCACACGATGCCGATACGCACTGCGCCCCCCTAGACCGTCCCGGTGGTGGCCGGTGGCCGCGCCGACGTGGGCGTACCGTCCCGGCCCTGGTCCAGCCACATCCGCTGCAACATGTGCCAGTCTTGCGGATGCCGGGCGATGCCCGCCGCCAGACCGTCGGCAATCCGCTGCGTCACCGCGCGCACCCGCGCGTCGAGCGGGGCGCTGTCCGGGTCCGGCAGCGGCAGCGGGCCCTCGAGCGAGGCGCACGCCGCGTCCGGTTCGTACCACATCGAGGCCACGTAGAGCGGGGCGCCGGTGCGGATGGCGAGCAGTGCGGGACCGGCCGGCATCCGGGTCCGGCCGCCGAAGAAGTCGACCTCCACGCCCCGGGCGGAGAGGTCCCGGTCCGCCAGCAGCGGCACCACGTGACCGGCGCGCAGCCGGTCCACCAGCACGTCGAACGCGGGACGCGGGCCGCCGGTGTTGGGCAGGATCTCCATCCCCAGCCCTTCCCGGAACCCGACGAACCGCTCGTAGACGCCGTCCGGAAGCCGCTCGGCCACCGTGGTCATCGGCCAGCCGGTGGCCGCCACCCAGGCGCCCGCGGCGTCCCAGTTGCCGGCGTGCGGCAGCGCCACCACGGCGCCCCGCCCGGCCGCCACGTCGGCGGCGAGCAGTTCCTGCCCGTCGAGGCGGAACCCGGCGAGGATCTCCGTGCGGCTCAGGCCGGGCAGCCGGAACGCCTCCATCCAGTACCGGGCGTACGAGCGCAGCCCGGCGCGCACCAGCGCGTCCAGCTCCGCGTCGGGCATCTCCGGGCCGACCACCCGGCGCAGGTTGGCGCGCAGTCGACGCGTACCCCCGCCGTCCTTGCGGTGGGCGCGGTCGGCGCCCACCCGGAAGGCCGCGGCCGCGACGGGCCGGGGCAGCGCCCGGACCAGGCGCCAGCCCGCGACGAAGCCCGCCTCGGTGAGGTTCACTCCGCGCCGACCCGCTGGGCCTGCCGGTACACGTGGGCCATCCGCTGCCCCACGGTGAAGATCGAGACGGCGGCGAGCAGCCAGAGCGCGATCTCCAGGGCGTGACGGACGCCGAGGCCGGTGAGCAGGCCGCCGACGCCGACGATGAGCAGCCGCTCGGTGCGCTCGGCGATGCCCACGTTGCAGGTCATCCCGAGGCCCTCGGCGCGGGCCTTGACGTAGGAGACCAGCCCGCCCGCGGCCAGGCAGATCAGCGCCGCCGCCACGCCCGAGTAGTCGTGCTCGGTGGCCAGCCAGTACGCGACCGCGCCGAACACCGCGCTGTCGGCGACCCGGTCCATGCTCGAGTCGAGGAACGCCCCGAACCGGGTGGACCCGCCGCTCATCCGCGCCATCGTGCCGTCGAGCAGGTCGGTGAGAGCGAAGACCGTGACGATCAGCGCACCGGCGACCAGGTGGCCGCGCGCGCCGAAGCCGAGCGCGCCGACGAGCACGCCGACGGTGCCGGTCACGGTGACCGCGTTGGGGGACACGCCCGCACGCAGCAGCGCGCGGGCGATCGGCTCCACGACGCGGGTCATGCCCGCGCGGGCCGTCACTTGGAAGATCTTCGCCATGGCGGTCCCACGATAACGGCCCGCGACCGCCGGGGACACAGCCGGGCGTACGACCCGCCCGACGGCCCTTGTGCGGGCACCCGTGCGGGTGTGAGATCGAGCCAGGAGGTGAGCCAGTTCACCGGATCACCGGTCCGCGTTCGCGTCCAGCAGGAGATCACCGGAAGATATCGCCGCGGCGCCCGTCCCGGGTCCGCTCCCCCGTCGCCCGCGGCGGTCGCCACCACCACCGGTTGAGGGAGGTGCGCCGCGATGGCGCAGAAGAACGAGAAGGGTGTCACCGGCGGCGCGCCGGTGGTGACCGAGCCCGGCAGGGTTCGCAACGTGGTGCTCGTCGGGCACTCCGGCGCCGGCAAGACGACGCTCGTCGAGGCGCTGCTGGCCGCCGCCGGCACGATCGGCCGGGCCGGCGCCGTCACCGAGGGCACCACCGTCTGCGACCACGACCCCGCCGCCGTACGCCAGCAGCGCTCGGTGAGCCTGGCCTGCGCCCCGCTGATGCACCGCGACGTCAAGGTCAACCTGCTGGACACCCCGGGGTACGGCGACTTCGTCGGCGAGCTGCGCGCCGGGCTGCGCGCCGCCGACGCGGCGCTGTTCGTGGTCTCCGCCGTGGACGGCATGGACGCCGCCACCGCCGCCCTCTGGGAGGAGTGCGCCGCCGTCGACATGCCCCGGGCGGTGGCCGTCTCCCGGCTGGACCACCCGCGCGCCGACTTCGACGAGGCGGTGGCGCTGTGCCAGCGCGTCTTCGGCGACAACGTGCTCCCGCTCTACCTGCCCATGCTCGGCGACGACGGCGAGTCGGTGGCCGGCCTGATGGGGCTGATCACCCGCCGGGTGTTCGACTACTCCGACGGGCTGCCGGCGGCGGTGCGCGAGCCGGACCCGGAGCACCTGCCGGCCATCCAGGAGTCCCGCAACGAGCTGATCGAGGGGATCATCGCGGAGAGCGAGGACGAGACCCTGATGGACCGCTACCTCGGCGGTGAGGAGATCGACCCCGAGGTGCTGATCACCGACCTGGAGACGGCTGTCGCCCGCGGCCACTTCTACCCCGTGGTGCCGGTCTGTGCGGAGACCGGCGTCGGCCTGGACGCGCTGCTCGACGGCCTCGTCGCGGCGTTCCCGTCGCCGCTGGAGCACGACCTGCCCGCGGTGACCGGCGTGGACGGCTCGCCCCGCCCGCCGCTGACCTGCGACCCGGACGGCCCGCTCGTCGCCGAGGTGGTCAAGACGACAGTCGACCGTCACGTCGGGCGGGTCTCGCTGGTACGCGTCTTCTCCGGCACGCTCCGCCCCGACCAGGTGATCCACGTGTCCGGCCACGGCATGGCCGAGCGCGGCCACCCGGACCACGACGCCGACGAGCGGGTCGGCCACGTCTACAGCCCGCTGGGCGCGACGCTGCGGGAGGTGCCCGCCTGCGTCGCCGGTGACCTGTGCGCGATCACCAAGTCGGGCAGCGCCGAGACCGGCGACACCATCTCGGCCAAGGACGACCCGCTGCTGATCGCGCCCTGGGAGATGCCGGAGCCGCTGCTGCCGGTGGCGATCGTGGCGCGCAGCCGGGCCGACGAGGACGCGCTGGCCCGCAACCTGTCCCGGCTGGTCGCCGGTGACCCGACGCTGCGGCTCGAACGCAACCCGGAGACCCACCAGCTGGTGCTCTGGTGCATGGGCGAGGCGCACGCCGACGTGGTGCTCGACCGGCTGCGCGGCGGTGGGGTCGAGCTGGACACCGAGCCGGTCCGGGTGGCGCTGCGCGAGACGTTCACCGCCGCCGCGCGCGGGCACGGCCGGCACGTCAAGCAGTCCGGCGGCCACGGCCAGTACGCGGTCTGCGACATCGAGGTGGAGCCGCTGCCCCGGGGCGCCGGCTTCGAGTTCGTCGACCGGGTGGTCGGCGGCGCGGTCCCGCACAACTACATCCCGTCGGTGGAGAAGGGGGTGCGGGCGCAGATGGAACGCGGCCTGGTCGCCGGCTACCCCGTGGTGGACCTGCGGGTGACGCTCGTCGACGGCAAGGCGCACAGCGTCGACTCCTCCGACGCGGCGTTCCAGACCGCCGGGGCGCTGGCGCTGCGCGACGCCGCGGAGAAGGGCCAGCCGGCGCTGCTGGAACCGGTCGACGAGATCACCGTGCGGGTGCCGGACGCGTCGGTCGGCGCGGTGATGGGCGACCTGTCCGGGCGGCGTGGCCGGGTGCTCGGCACCGAGCCGGACCCGGACGCCGAGGGCCGCACGGTGGTCCGCGCCGAGGTGCCCGCGACCGAGTTGCTGCGGTACGCGGTAGAGCTGCGCTCGATGACCGCCGGCACGGGCACGTTCCGCCGCGAGTTCGCCCGCCACGAGCCCATGCCCGCGCACCTGGCCGACCAGGCCCGCAAGGAGTCCACAACCCGCTGACCCCGCCTCCCCTCCCCGCGCCCTCCCCTTCGGTCCCGCGATCTTGCACTTGCGGCCCTCACAAGGTGAGCATTTCGGGCACCTCAAGGGCCGCAACCGCAAGATCGGCGACGAGAGGGCGGAGGCGGGCGTCCTTCGGGTCAGGGGCGGACGGCGGGGACGGGGGGCATCGGCCAGTGGGGGCGGTCGGCGTCCCGGAGGGCGGCCGAGCGTACCGCCGCCAACTGCCGCTCCACCTCGGCGAAGTGGTCCGGGGCGAGCGGGCCCCGGACCAGCGCGGCCGCGTTCTCCTCGACCTGGGCCACGGTCCGGGCGCCGGGGATCGGCACGGCCCTGTCGCTGCGCGCCCAGATCCACCCGATCGCCCCCTGCGCGAGGGTGCGCCCGTCGGCGGTCAGCGCGTCGCGCACGGCGGCGACCCGGCGCAGCCACT
Source organism: Micromonospora tulbaghiae (assembly GCF_900091605.1). Classification (GTDB taxonomy): domain Bacteria; phylum Actinomycetota; class Actinomycetes; order Mycobacteriales; family Micromonosporaceae; genus Micromonospora; species Micromonospora tulbaghiae. The sequence goes on along the minus strand of NZ_FMCQ01000006.1, from coordinate 287,285 downwards.
CCGGGGCGGGCCGGCCGCTGCGGAACCACTCCAGCCAGGTCGGCCCGAGTCCGCGTACGTCGTCGCGGGGCAGCGTGGACTCCGGCGTGTACTTGCCGGTGAGCAGACCCATTCCGAGCGGCCCCCGGGCCAGGCTGGCCAGGTCGTGCTTGTCGCAGGCGTCGAGCATGGCCGGGGCGTCCCGGAGCACCGACAGCGCGTGCTGCACGGCGGCGGCGCCGCGGGCGACCTGGGCGAAGGCGGCGGCCCGGTCGGCCCGGTCGGTGCTCCACCCGTACGAGCGGACCAGGCCGGCGTCGACCAGGTCGTCGAGCGTGCCGACGAGTGCCTCGGCCCGGGGCAGCGGCAGGTCGCCGAGGTGCAGTTGGTAGAGGTCGATCCAGTCGGTGCCCAGCCGGCGCAGCGAGTCGGTCACCGCCCGGCGCAGGTAGTGCGGGGAGGCGTTCTCCCCGGTGGCCTGCCGGGCGCGCTCGTCGAACGTGTAGCCGAACTTCGTGGCGATCACCGCCTCGTCGCGCCGGCCGGCGAGCGCCCGCCCGAGCACCCGCTCGCCGTGCCCGGCGCCGTACGTGTCGGCGGTGTCGAACAGCGTGACGCCGAGGTCGAGCGCGCGGCGGACGGCGCGTACCGACTCGTCGTCGTCGACTTGGCCCCAGCCCAGCGGGCGGGCGCCCTCGGCCCACGGGCCGCCGATCGCCCAGCAGCCCATGCCGAGGGCGCTCACCTCGATGCCGCTGCGCCCCAACTGTCGCTTGTCGACTGCCACCGCCGCATCCTGTCATCTTCCGGGCACCCGCGGGCCGATTCGTCACCTCACCGTGCGGCCCCGGTGACGCATCGTGGCCCCCGCGCCGACGGTCGTGCTGGAGAGCGATATACCCCAGAGTCATAGATATGACCAGGAGTCATATCGCTCCGAGGTGGTCCTCTCGGCCGGAGATGTGCCGGAAGACCTCAGCGGGCGTAGGCCAGCAGCACCGGCGCGTCCTGGCCCGGCCAGGCACCGGTGAGCCCGCCGGTCGCCGGGACGTCGGCCGGTACGGGCCGCCGGACCAGCGCCAGCTCGACGCCTCCGCCCCGGACCGCCGTGACGGGACCGACGGCCGGAGCACCGGCCGCCGAGCCACCGTCGGAAGAACCACGGCTGCCCGACAGCGTCATGCTCGCCGGGCGCACCTCGCGCTTCCCGTCGACCTCGAAATACTCCTCGGCCTGCCCGGCGTCGGCGAGCACGGCGGCGGCCAGCAGCGGCAGGTACACCGGGTCGCCGCATGCGTCGTACACCCAGCGGCGGCCGAGTACCGAGTGCTCGACGAGGCCCACGAAGAAGTCGTCCGCCCCGTCCAACGGCGCGCCCCGGTAGGTCAGCGGCACCTGGAGCACCGGGCCGTCACCGGCGCGGACGAGCAGTGTCTCGACGCCGACCTCGCCGGCCGGGTCGTCGAACCGGTACGCCGCGACGCGGGTGACCTCCGCGCCCGCCTCGCCGGCGAACCAGGACCGGCCGGGCAGCCAGGGTACGAGCAGCTCCAGTTTCGAGGGGCGCAGTTCCGCGCGGTGCAGGAGGGCCATGCGCAAGATCGTACTGTCGGAACGGTCCGCCGTCAGGCCGCCGCCCACGCCTTGGCGAGCAGTTCCCGGGTGTCGGCGAGCAGCTGCGGCAGCACCTTCGTCCGGCCGATCACCGGCATGAAGTTGGCGTCGCCGCCCCAGCGCGGCACCACGTGCTGGTGCAGGTGCGCGGCGATGCCCGCGCCCGCCACGCCGCCCTGGTTCATGCCCAGGTTGAAGCCGTGCGCGCTGGAGACGTGCCGGACCACCCGCATGGCGGCCTTGGTGAACGCGGCAAGCTCGACCGTCTCCGGCTCGTCCAGCTCGGTGTAGTCGGCCACGTGCCGGTAGGGGCAGACCAGCAGGTGCCCGGGGTTGTACGGGTACAGGTTGAGCACCGCGAAGACGTGCTCACCCCGGGCCACCACCAGGCTCTCCTCCGCCGGCAGCCCGGGTGCCAGGCAGAACGGGCAGCCGGTCGGCTTCTCGTACCCGCCCTCGGGCCGGTCCTCGCCGGAGATGTAGGTCATCCGGTGCGGCGTCCAGAGCCGGTCCAGCCCGTCCGCCAGACCGTTGTCGCCGCCGTACCCGGTGTCCCGCTCCGCCCCTGTCACACAGGCGATCCTACGATCCGGGCCGGGCCGCCGCCGAACCGCGCCGCCGCCCCGGCGGCGCGGTCGCGGACCGTCTACTCGGCGGCGGTGGCGGTGGGGCCGGCGTTGGTGCGGGACTCCACCACCTCGCGGACGTGCGCCACCGCCTCGTCGATCGGTACGCCGTTGCGCTGCGAGCCGTCGCGGTAGCGGAACGAGACGGTGCCGGCGGCCACGTCGTCGTCCCCGGCGATCACCATGAACGGGATCTTCTGCTGCTGCGCGTTGCGGATCTTCTTCTGCATCCGGTCGTCGCCCAGGTCCACCTCGGCGCGGATGCCGTGCCGGCGCAGCGTCGCGGTGAAGTCGGCCAGGTAGTCGCCGTGCTCCTCGCGGATCGGGATGCCGACCACCTGCACCGGCGCCAGCCAGGCCGGGAACGCGCCCGCGTAGTGCTCGGTGAGCACGCCGATGAACCGCTCGATCGACCCGAACTTGGCGCAGTGGATCATCACCGGCTGCTGCCGGGTGCCGTCGGCGGCCTGGTACTCCAGCCCGAAGCCCTTGGGCTGGTTGAAGTCGTACTGGATGGTCGACATCTGCCAGGTCCGGCCGATCGCGTCCTTGGCCTGCACCGAGATCTTCGGGCCGTAGAACGCCGCGCCGCCCGGGTCCGGCACCAGCTCGAGGCCGGTCTCCAGCGCGCACTGCTCCAGCACGGCGGTGGCCGTCGCCCAGTCGGAGTCGGAGCCGACGAACTTGTCCGGCCGGGAGTCGTCGCGGGTCGACAGCTCCAGGTAGAAGTCGTCGATGCCGAAGTCGCGCAGCAGGCTGAGCACGAAGCCGAGCAGGTGCTTGATCTCGGCCGGCGCCTGCTCCTTCGTGCAGTAGGAGTGCGAGTCGTCCTGGGTGAAGCCGCGCACCCGGGTCAGGCCGTGGATCACACCCGACTTCTCGTACCGGTAGACCGACCCGAACTCGAACAGCCGCAGCGGCAGCTGCCGGTAGGACCGCCCGCGCGACCGGTAGATCAGGTTGTGCATCGGGCAGTTCATGGCCTTGAGGTAGTAGTCGCTGCCCTCCATCTCCATCGGCGGGAACATCGTGTCCTTGTAGTAGGGCAGGTGTCCCGAGGTGTGGAAGAGACCTTCCTTGGAGATGTGCGGCGTGCCGACGTAGTCGAAGCCCTCCTCGATGTGGCGTGCCCGGACGTAGTCCTCCATCACCCGCTTGAGCACGCCGCCCTTGGGGTGGAAGACCGGCAGGCCGGACCCGATCTCGTCGGGGAAGCTGAACAGGTCGAGGTCCGCGCCGAGCTTGCGGTGGTCGCGGCGGGCGGCCTCCTCCAGCAGCTTCAGGTACGCCTTGAGCTCGTCCCGGGTCGGCCACGCGGTGCCGTACACGCGCTGGAGCTGCGGGTTCTTCTCCGACCCGCGCCAGTACGCGGCGGCCGAGCGCATCAGCTTGAACGCGCCGATCAGCCGGGTGTTCGGCAGGTGCGGGCCGCGGCACAGGTCCGACCAGCAGACCTTGTCCTCGTTCGCGGCGAGGTTGTCGTAGATGGTCAGCTCGCCGCCGCCCACCTCCATCACCTCGGAGGAGTCCAGCCCCTCCCCCTTGACGTCGATCAGCTCCAGCTTGAACGGCTCGGCGGCCAGCTCGGTTCGCGCCTCGTCCAGGTCGGCGAACCGGCGGCGGCGGAACCGCTGGCCGGACTTGACGATCTCCTGCATGCGCTTCTCGAGCTTGGCCAGGTCGTCCGGCTGGAACGGCTTGTCGACGCCGAAGTCGTAGTAGAAGCCGTTCTCGATCGGCGGGCCGATGCCGAGCTTCGCGTCCGGGAAGACGTCCTGCACCGCCTGGGCCAGCACGTGTGCGGTGGAGTGACGCAGCACGTTCAACCCGTCCGGGCTGTCCAGGGTGACCGGCTCGACCGCGACGTCCTCGGCCGGGCGCCAGTCCAGGTCGCGGAGCTGGCCCTGCGGATCGCGGACCACCACGATCGCCTTCGGCCCGCTCGTCGGCAGGCCGGCCGCGGCCACCGCGTCGGCCGCCGTGGTCCCGGCGGCGACGACGACGGGGTCGGCCACGACGGGGGTACGGGGTGCGAACACGGTGACTCCTGTCGTCGACGGTACGGAAGGGCCGGTGACCGGCCCCTGCGATGCTATCGGTCGCCCGGACCCGGACCGCCGCCGACGCCGGTGCCCGTCCTCGGCGAGTTCCGTGCCGTGTTGAACCTTTTCGCCCCGCCGCCCGAACTACCAGGTGGGGCCGGAGCCGGAGCCGGCCCCAGCCGAGAAGGATGGGGACGACCATGAGGATGACCCGTCAGGGCCGGTGGGCGGCTGCGCTGCTGGCGGCCGTACTCGCCGGGGCGGTGAGCTGGCCGGGCGCGGCGAACGCGGCCGGGGTGACCGTCACGACCTCGCCCGCCCAGGTACGCCAGGGCGACGCGATCGAACTGTCGGTGCTGGTGCCGGCGGACAGGCCCGGCACGCGGACCACCCGGATCGAGCTGACCATGCCCGCCGACGCCCCGATCGGCGAGGTGTACCCGCTGTCGGTGCCGGACTGGGCGCCGACCATCACCACCCGCACGCTCGACCAGCCCGTCCCCGGCATGCACGCGGCCGAGCTGAACCAGGTGACCCACGCGGTGAGCTGGCTGCGGATGCCCGGCACCGGCACCGGGCCGGCCCGGCTGCCGCTGGGCATGGGGCCGATGCCCGCCACCGACCGGCTCACGTTCACGGTCGTGCAGACGTACGACGACGGCACCGTGGTCCGGTGGGCGGACCCGGCGGGTGGCGCACACCCGGCGCCGACGGTCGAGCTGCTGCCGCCGCTGCCGGGCACCGTGACGCACGACGGCGGCGCCGGTACGAACGGCGGCGCGCACGGCGGTCACGGCGCGGCGGGCGGCCCCGGCGCTGCCGGTGGGGCGCAGGGCGGTGCGGCAGGCGACGCGGCACCGGCGGCCGACGACGGACCGAGCGCGGACCTGCTGCTCGGCGGCGGCCTGCTCGCCGGGCTGGCCGGTGGCGCGGCGATCGGCTGGCTGCTCAGTCGCCGCCGGCGCGACACCATGACCCTCCCGCACGACAGCAACGGCGCCCTCGAAGCCGGCGAGCCCGTCACCGCCGGCGCCGTCACCGCGCGTCCCTGACCGCCCCGGGACCACCGAAGATCCTGGTGCGAAAGTGCCCCTGTGAGGGCCCTTTGCCACCAAGATCTCGGGCTCGCCGCGGTGGACCCGTCAGGTGGGGGCGGTGAGCCAAGCGGGCAGCGGCTCGCGGGCGGTCAGCCAGCCCTCCAGCACGCCGCCGGGCCCGCCGACTCCGGTGTACGCGGCCACGATCCCGCCCACGATGGCGGCTGTGGTGTCCACGTCCCCGCCCGCCTCCACGCAGGCGCGGATCGCGGCGGGGTAGTCGTGCAGCAGCGTGGCGGCGACCCAGAGCGTGAACGGGACGGTGTCCTGTGCGGTGACCCGGGAGCCGTTGCCGAGCGAGTCGGCCGCCTCGGCGGCGGAGTGACCGAGCAGCGCGGCGGCCCGGCGTACCCCCCGGTACACCTCACCGGCCGGGTCGAGCGCCCCGGCGACGGCGGTGAGCAGCCGGGCCGGTTCGGGCCGGCCGCCGTCGAGGCGGGCCCGGGCGGCGAGCGACGCGGCCACCGCCACAGCCACCGCACCGGCGACGCCCTCCGGGTGCGCGTGGGTCACCTCGGCGGAGGCGCGGGCCTGCTCGGCGGCGCGCCGGGTGGAGTCGGCGTGCCAGGCGCCGAGCGGCGCGACGCGCATGGCCGCGCCGTTGCCGCAGGAGCCCTGCCCGTCGAACGCGGAAGCGGCGGCCACCGGCCAGGGCGTGCCGGTGCGGATCAGCCGCAGGATCGTCACCGCGCCGGGCCCGTATCCGCGGTACGGCTCGCAGCGCTGCGCGAACGCCAGCGCCAGCCGGTCCCGGTCGATGCGGCCGGCGGCGGCCAGCTCGGCCACCACCGAGCAGGCCATCTCGGTGTCGTCGGTCCACTCCCACGGCGGCGCGGGCAGCCGGCCGGCGGCGAGGTCGTCCGGGTGCCGGCCGGGGACGAAGAACTGGGAGCCGAGGGCGTCGCCCACCGACAGGCCGGCCAGCGCGTCGCGGGCGAGCGCGAGGCGGGTGTCGGGGAAGAGCGTGAACGTCATCGCCGTCCCAGCTTGCCCGCTTCCGCGGACCGCCGCAACGCGACCGGCTTGCCACGCCGAGTACGGTGCTGACGTGGCAACCGTCCTGCTGGTCGAAGACGACCACGTCGTGCGCGGCGCCATGCTGCGGTCGCTGACCGACCGGGGGCACGCGGTGCACGCCGTCGGCACCGCGCTGGACGCGCTGCGCCGGGTCGCCGCGGAGACACCCGATCTCGTGGTGCTCGATCTCGGTCTGCCCGACCTGGACGGCTCGGACGCGCTGCGCATGCTGCGCGGCATCACCGACGTGCCGATCATCATCGCCACCGCCCGCGACGACGAGCAGTCGGTGGTACGGCTGCTGCGCGCCGGGGCGGACGACTACATGGTCAAGCCGTTCACCGGGGCGCACCTGGACGCCCGGATCACCACTGTGCTGCGCCGGGCCGGCCGGGCCAGCCGTACCGTGGCTCCGGCCGTGCACACGGTCGGCGGCCTGCGCGTGGACGTGGGCGAGCGCAGCGCGGTGCTGGACGGGGAGGCGCTGGCCCTGACCCGCAAGGAATTCGACCTGCTGGCGTATCTCGCCGCACGTCCCGGCCGGGTAGTGTCCCGGCGGGAACTCTTGGAGGAGGTATGGCGGCAGCCATCGGTCGGCGAGGACCAGACCATCGACGTTCACCTGTACTGGCTCCGCCGCAAAATGGGCGAGTCCGCGGCGAAGCCGCGCTACCTGCGCACCGTGCGGGGGGTCGGCTTCCGGCTGGTGGCGCCGGACTGAGGCTCACGCTCGCCGGGCTCACCGCCGGCCTGTGCGGCCTGATCGCGCTCGCCTTCCTCGTCCCGCTCGGGCTCACCCTCGCCGACCGGACCCGGGAGGCGGAGCTGGCCGACGCCGCCCGACGGGCCGCGCTGGTGACCGGCGCGCTGGCGGTCAGCACGGACACCGCGACGATCGAACGGGCGGTGGCCGCCGCGGCCGGCGACGATCCGGCCCTGCGTCCGGTCGTGCACGGCATCGGCGCGGACGAGTCGGCCGGCCGGGCGAACGCGCGCGTGCTGGCCGACGCCGCCGCGCAGCGGCGTTCGGTGGTGACCGAGGTGGACGGCGGGGTGCTGCGGCTGGACCCGGTGGTGCTCGGTGACCGGGTCGCCGTGGTGGAGGTCTTCGTCCCCGACGAGGTGCTCGACTCCGGCGAGGGCGGGCGTTGGCTGCTGCTGCTCGCGATCGGCCTGGCGCTGGTCGGCGCGGCGGTCGCGGTGGTCGACCGGGTGGCGGCCCGGGCCGTGGACGCCACCGGCGACCTGGTCAAGGCGGCGCTCGCGGTGGGCGACGGCGAGCTGGAGGTACGGGTCGAGCCGACCGGCCCGCGTGAGCTGGCCGAGGCCGGGCACGCGTTCAACCGGATGACGGAACGGCTGGTGGCGCTGCGCGCCGACGAGCACGAACTGGTCGCCGACCTGTCGCACCGGCTGCGTACGCCGCTGACCGCGCTGCGGCTGGACGCCGAGGCGCTGGAGTCCGACGACACGAGCATCGGCACGTTCAGTGAGGCGGAGCTGGACCGGCGGCGCGGCATCCGGCGTATCCGGCAGGCGATCGTCACTCTGGAGGGCGAGGTCGACCAGCTCATCAAGACGACCCGCAAGGCGGTCGCCCAGGAGACCGCGCCGGCGTCGTGCGACGTGAGCGAGGTGGTCCGGGACCGGATGGTCTTCTGGTCGGCGCTGGCCGGGGACCAGAACCGGCCGCACCGGGTGGTCGGCGCGCAGTTGCGGATCCCGGCGCCGGTGCCCCGCGCCGAGCTGGCCGCCGCGCTGGACGCGGTGATCGGCAACGTGTTCCGGTACACGCCGCAGGGCACCGCGTTCGAGGTGGCGGTGAGCCGCCGGGACGGCTGGGTGGCGATCCGCATCGACGACGCCGGGCCGGGCATCGCCGACCCGGACCGGGCGTTGCGGCGGGGCGAGAGCGACAAGGGCTCCACCGGGCTCGGACTGGACATCGCCAAGCGGGTCGCGTTGCAGGCGAACGGTTCGGTGAGCATCGACCGGGCCCGGCTCGGCGGGGCGAGCGTGGTGATGCTGCTGGCCGACCCGGACGCGGCGCCCCGGCCGGTGAACCGGTTCGGGCTGGTCGGGCGGATGGCCCGGGAGGCACGCGAGCCGCGTCCCGGGCGGCGCTGGCCGCGCCCGCGCTGACCCCCGTGGCTGTGTACGGGCGCAAGTTCTCCTTAAAGGTGGTTTAACGACGGCCGAAAAACCGGCGTGAACTGTCAGGATCGCTGACAGAACCCATCAGTTCCGTCGGCCGGGACGCCCCGTAAGACCTTCCGGCCGACGGATCATGCGCGCGGCGGGAGTCCGGTCCCCCCACACCTCGCTCCCGTCGCGCGCGCTCTCTCCCCCGTCGATCCCGGGCGCGAGGTGACCGTCATGCCACCGGCCGTCAGTCGTCTGCTCCGCTGGGCCGCCGTCATCGGCCTGGGCGTCGCGCTCACGCTCGCGGCCTGGCAGGATCCGGTGCTCGCGCACGGTCCCGTCCGGCCCGCGCCCGTGGCTCCCGGCCCCGCCGCCGCGCTGTCCGCGCTGGTGCTGTCCGGGCTGCTGCTGACCGCGCGGCGCCGGCCGCCCCGGTTGTCCCGGCGGCCGGCGCCGGTACGGCCGCTCAGCGCGCCGCGCTCGCCAGGTACGCGTCGATCTCGGCGGTGATCCGGGCCTGCTCGGCCGGTGCCAGGAACGCCGCGGCGACCGCGTCGCGGGCCAGCGCGGCCACCCCGTCCGGGCCGAGTCGCAGCAGCCGGGCGGCCACCGCGTACTCGTCGTTGAGCGTGGTGCCGAACATCGGCGGGTCGTCGGAGTTGATGCTGATCGGCACGCCGGCGTCGACCAGCCGGGGCAGCGGGTGCTCGTCCAGGCTCGGTACGGCCCGCGTGCGCACGTTGGAGGTCGGCGAGATCTCCAGCGGGATGCGCTGCTCGGCGAGGTGGGCCAGCAGCGCCGGGTCCTGCGCGGCGGAGATGCCGTGGCCGATCCGTTCGGCGCCCAGCTCGCGCAGCGCGTCCCAGATCGTCTCCGGGCCGGTGGTCTCGCCGGCGTGCGGGACCGAGCGCAGCCCGGCGGCCCGGGCCTGGTCGAACCAGGGCTTGAACTGCGGCCGGGGCACCCCGATCTCGGGGCCGCCGAGGCCGAAGCTGATCAGCCCGTCCGGTCGTTCGTCGAGCGCGATCCGCAGCGTCTGCTCGGCGGCGGGCAGCCCGGCCTCGCCGGGGATGTCGAAGCACCAGCGCAGCGCGATGCCGAAGTCGGCCTCGGCGCGCTTGCGGGCGTCCTCGATCGCCTCGCAGAACGCCGGGGCCGGGATGCCGCGGTTGACGTGCGAGTACGGCGTGACGGTCAGCTCGGCGTAGCGGACCTGCTGGCGGGCCAGTTCCCGGGCGACCTCGTGGGTGAGCAGCCAGACGTCGTCGGCGTCGCGGATCAGGTCCACCACGCTGAGGTAGACCTCGATGAAGTGGGCGAAGTCGCGGAACGCGAAGTAGTCGGCGAGCGCCTCCGGGTCGGCCGGGACAGGGCTGCGTCCCTCGTGCCGGGCGGCCAGCTCGGCGACGATCCGGGGCGAGGCCGAGCCGACGTGGTGCACGTGCAGCTCCACCTTGGGCAGTCCGGCGATGAAGGTGGGCAGGTCGGTCACGAGTTCTCCTCTGCGCGGGCGCCGGTACGCGCCACCATGAAGATCCGGCGGAACGGGAAGTACACCTGACCCTGCCGCACCGGGTACGCCTGCGCGAGCCGTACCCCCAGCTCGGCGCGGAAGGCGGCCCAGCCGGCGGCGTCCAGCGCGGCGCGGACCGGGCGCAGCGCCGTGCCCTCCATCCAGGCCAGCACCGGATGGCCGGTGCCGGTGGCGGGCAGCAGATGCACGTACGTAGTCTCCCAGGCGTCGACCGCGCAGCCCGCGTCGGTCAGCAGCGTGGCGTAGCCGACCGGCTCGTCGACTGGTGCCTCGCGCAGCTTTCCGGCGAGCGCGTCGCGCCACCGGTCCTCCGCGGCGACGGAGCGCAGCAGCCGGTGCGAGGGAGCGTCGAAGTTGCCGGGCACCTGGAACGCCATCCACGCGCCGGCCGGCAACGCGCCCGCCCAGCGGCGGAGCAGGTCGCGGTGTTCGGGCACCCACTGGAGCACGGCGTTGCCGACCAGCACGTCCACGTCCGGCTCCGGCCGCCAGTCGCGGACGTCGCCGACGGCGTACGTGACCGGGCCGCCCTCGGCGCTCGCCCGTTCGATCATCTCCGGGGAGGAGTCGACGCCGGTGATCCGGCTGGCGGGCCAGCGGCCGGCGAGCGTGGCGGTGAGGGTGCCGGGGCCGCAGCCGAGGTCGACCACGGCGCGCGGGTGCGCGGCGCCGACGCGGGCCAGCAGGTCGTGGAAGGGCCGGGAGCGCTCGTCGCCGTAGCGCAGGTAGGTGCGCGGATCCCACATGACAGCCTCCAAACCGTACGTACGTCTTGCTAGACCGTACGGCCCGCCGCGCGCGACGGCAACCCGCTCACTAGGCTCGACCGGGTGGAACAGCGCAGCTTCGACCGGCTCGGCCGGCACGTCGGCATCATCGGACTCGGCGCGTGGCAGCTCGGCGCGGACTGGGGCGAGGTCAGCGAGGACGCGGCGCTCGCCGTGCTCGCCGCCGCCGTCGACGCGGGCGTCACCTTCCTGGACACCGCCGACGTGTACGGCGACGGCCGCAGCGAGGCCCTGATCGGCCGGTTCCTGCGCTCCCGCCCCGGACACGGGCTGACGGTGGCGACCAAGATGGGCCGCCGGGTGGAGCAGACGCCCGAGGCGTACACCCTCGACAATTTCCGGGCCTGGACCGACAGGTCCCGCGCCAACCTCGGCGTCGACACGCTCGACCTGGTGCAACTGCACTGCCCGCCCACCGCCGTCTTCGCCGACGACCGGGTCTTCGACGCGCTGGACACGCTCGTCGCCGAGGGTCGCGTGGCCGGGTACGGCGTCAGCGTGGAGACCTGCGACCAGGCGCTCACGGCCATCGCCCGGCCCGGTGTGGCCAGCGTGCAGATCATCCTCAACGCGGTCCGGCACAAGCCCCTGGAGCAGGTGCTGCCCGCCGCCGCTGCCGCCGGAGTCGGGATCATCGCCCGGGTGCCGCTTGCGAGCGGTCTGCTCTCCGGCCGGTACGACGAGAACACCACGTTCCCGGCGAACGACCACCGCACGTTCAACCGGCACGGCGAGTCGTTCGACGTGGGCGAGACGTTCTCCGGCGTCGACTACGACAGCGGCCTGGCCGCGGTACGCCGGCTCGCGCCGCTGGTCGGCGACGACCGCACGATGGCGCAGTTCGCGCTGCGATGGATCCTCGACCAGCCCGGCGTGACGGTGGTGATCCCCGGCGCCCGCTCCCCAGAGCAGGCACGGCGCAACGCCGAGGCGGCCGGGCAGCCGGCACTGACCGAGGTGGAGCTGGCCGCGGTGCGGGCCACCTACGACGAGCTGATCCGCCCGCAGGTGCACGACCGGTGGTGAGCCGGCCGGCCGGCGCGGCATCGCCGGGCGCTCGCGGCGGCGGGCATGCTGGAGCGGGACTGTCGTCGTCGGAGGGGGAACGATGAGGGGTTGGTTCCGGCTCACCCTGGGGCTGCTCGCCGTGGTGCTCGGTGCGCTGTGGACGGTGCTGGGCCTCGGGTACGTCGAGGGCAGCGCGATCAGCGATCAGCGGATCTGGGCGCTGGCCGGGCCGGTGCTCGTCCTGTTCGGACTGGCCGGGCTCTGGTGGGGCATGCGGGCACGGCGCCGCTGAGGCGCCGGGCACGGCGAAGCCCCGCCTCCCGTGCGGGATGCGGGGCTTCCGGCACCGGCCGGCGCGGCCGGTGCGGTGAGACTCAGATGGGGCGGACCTGCTCGGCCTGCGGACCCTTCTGACCCTGGGCGATCTCGAACTCCACCCGCTGGTTCTCCTCCAGCGTGCGGTAGCCGCTGGACTGGATGGCCGAGAAGTGGACGAACACGTCAGCACCCCCGCCGTCGACGGTGATGAAGCCGAAGCCCTTGTCAGCGTTGAACCACTTCACGGTTCCCTGCGCCATGTGTATCTCCTTCTAAAACTGGCGGCCGAGCACGCCGTGCGGCCGATTGGCCGTTTTCGAGCAGCGGCGCCTGAGGCGGCCCCCAATGCAGGAGACTTCTCTCAACCCACGCGTCTCTCAACAGCGTGAGACAGCAAACCACGTACGCAAAAACTTCGCACAGCCTAGCGGACGAAATTCTCCGACATGTGACCTGAAGGTCGCGCGGACGGCGCTGCGCGGCCCTGCCGGAGCCATGCGAAAGGCCCCCTCCCCACGCTCGGGAAAGGGGCCTTTCCGGCCTTTTCGTCAGTCCGGCCAGCGACCGGTCAGCCGGCGTACGCCCACCGCTCCGCCCCGGTCGACGGCGGCCCGCACCACCGCGAAGATGGCCCCCTGCAGGGCCGCGGCGGCCAGCACCTCACCCCAGCGGCGCTCCTCGTCGGTGGCGCTCGGCGCCTCACCGTCGCCCGCCGTCACCTTCCAGACCTGGCGGAAGATCGCTCCGGCGACGGTACCGGCGGCCAGGCCGAGCAGCACCCCCACCGGTCGGTACGCCGCCTTGCCGATCTTCCCGCTCACCTGCGCCTCCCTCGGACGATCACCAGCACAACCGCGGTCACCAGCGCGCCGGCCGCGATGGCCGCCCACGGCAACGGGTTGCGCCCGACCGCCTCACCCTTCTCGTACGCCTGCGCCCGGACCAGCCGGGCCCGCTCCGCCGCCCGCCCGCGCACCCGGGCCGCGGTCAGCGACGCCTGCTCACGCATCCGCGCCTTCGCCGCCTCGGCGGAGTGCCGCACCAGCGCCTTCGGATCGGCCCTGGCCGCGAGCAGCTCCATCGTCTCACCGAGCTCCACCCGGGTCCGGCGGATCTCCTCCCGGAGCGCCGCCACGTCCCCGGTCCCGTTACCGGTCATGCCCGCCTCCCGTCCTTCACCGCGGCGGTGACCGTGTCGACGTCCGCCCGAACGCTGCGGACCGCCGCCTCGGGCACCGGCGGGACGGCACGGCTGACCTGCTTCTTGCCCACCAGCGCCAGGATCCCGGCGAGCAGGAACAGCGCCACCGCCACGATCAGGGCGGCCAGCCACGCCGGCATGACAAGCGCCAGCAGCAGGATCACGGTGGCGACCAGGGCGCCGGCGCCGTAGAGCGCCATCACCCCGCCGCCGCCGAACAGACCGATCCCGATCCCGGCGTGCTTGCCCTTCTGGGTCAGCTCCGCACGGGCCAGGGCCAGCTCGTCCCGCACCAGGCGGGTGACCTGCTCGGTGGCGCGCTGCACCAGTTCGGCGGTGGACGGCTCGCTCCCGGTCCGCGACGTGCTGCGACTCGCGACGTCAGCCATGCTGTCCTCCTTTCGTCATCACCGCGCTGTATGCCCGGAGTCGCCGCCCGTCAATCCTGCGCGGAGCGGCCGGTCCACCCGGCCGCCCGCCGCCGCAATCCGGTGCCGGGCACCGGATCCGGGGCGTGCGCACCACGTCCCCCGCAACCGCCCGGCCAAACCCGTCCGGCCCGAAAGCCGCTCGAACGCGGGAACCCCCGGCGCCGTGGGCGGCCGGGGGTCCCGATCGGGGTACGGGTCAGCGACGTGCCTCGGCGTGCTCCTCCCGGCCCACGAACGTCTCGCTGCGGGCCTCACCGTCGTCGCTGCCGCCGAAGACACGCGCGTCGTCGGGCGCCTCGGTGCCGGCCGGACGGCGCACCGGGCGGCGCGGCTGCATCGCCTGCCAGGGCAGCGGGCCGGTGGTGTCGCCGAACTCGGCGCGCAGCCGGGGCAGGGCGGTCGGGCGCTGGTCACGTACCCAGGTCACCAGGTGCTCGCGGACCAGGCACCGCAGGTCCCACAGGCTGCCCGCGTCGGCGGCGCTGACCAGCGCGCGGGCCTTGACCATGCCGCCGGTCGCGTCGGTCACCTGGAGCACGCAGACCCGGCCGTCCCACAGCTCGGTGCCTTCGCACAGGCGGCGCAGTTCCTCCCGCATCGCCTGCACCGGAACTGCCCAGTCCAGCTCGAACTCGGCGGTGCCGAGTACCGCCGCCTCGGTACGGGTCCAGTTCTGGAACGGCCGGCTGGTGAAGTACGAGGTGGGCAGGATCAGCCGGCGGTCGTCCCAGATCTGCACCACCACGTAGCTGAGCGTCAGCTCCTCGATCCGGCCCCACTCCCCCTCGACCACCACCACGTCGTCCAGGCGTACCGCGTCGCTGAACGCGAGCTGCAGGCCGGCGAAGACGTTGGCGAGCAGGCTCTGCGCGGCGAGCGCGGCGACCGCGGCGATCACACCGGCGGAGGTCAGCACACCGGCGCCGACTCCGCGTACGGCCGGGAACGTCATCAGCATCACGCCGACCGTGAGGATCACGATCACCGCGATGGTGAGCCGGCGCAGCAGCACCACCTGTGTACGCACCCGGCGGGCGTGCCTGTTGTTCGGCACGTCGACCCGGAACCGGGCCAGCGCGGTGTCCTCCGCCACCACCAGCAGCGAGGCCACCAGCCAGGCGACGGCGGCGATCGTCGCCAGCACGAGCGTGTGCAGGACGAACTGCCGCCACGGGCTGCCGACCGCGTACGCGGTGGTGAACCGGACTGCGAACTGCACCGCGGCCACCGTGACCGCGACCTGGAACGCGCGGTGCGCGTGCTCGGTCAGCTCGGTCATCAGCAGCGAGCGGCGGCCGAGGCGGCGGGTGACCCGGTGCACCACCTGGGCCAGCACCAACGCGATCGCCGCCGCGGCGAGCGCGGCGGCGATGGTCACGACGTAACTCTGCACGAACTCTCTCTCCCTCCGACGGGCGGAATCGGGCAAAGGCCCAATGGTGCCCGGCGGCCCGGGTATCGACCAGGATCAGACCTTGCGGTACCGGGACTGGAAGAAGCAGTAGACACCGAACGCGGCGATGCCGAGCGCCATGAGCGCCAGCAGCCACGGCCCGTAGGACTGGTCGCGCAGCGTACGCAGCGCGGCGTCCAGGCCACGCGCCTTCTCCGGGTCGTAGTTGACGGCCGCGAGCACGACCAGCACGCCGGCGATGGCGAACACGGCGCCCCGGGAGGCGTACCCGGCCATGCCGAGCCGACGGGTGAGCTGCCGGGTCTTCGGGCTCATCTCGCCGGTCTTGAGGTTGCGCTCGAACTTCTTCTTCAGGCCGTAGATCACCATGCCGATGCCGAGCGCGGCGAGCGCGAGGCCGGCCAGCCCGACCAGCCACCGGCCGCCGTCGGAGGCCATCAGCTTCTCGGAGAGCTGCTGCTGCTGGTCGGAGGCGTTGGAGCTGGCGTCCTGGAAGACCTTGATCGCGGTCCAGCCGAGCCAGACGAAGACGACGACCCGGACCACCGAGGCGATCCGTTCGAACAGTCGTTCCTTGCCGGTCCGGGACACGTGGCCGGAGATCGCCTCGAAGGCCTGCCAGACCGCCATGGCGAACAGGCCGACCGCCATCGCGATCAGGAGGAACTTCCCGAGCGGCTGTTCACCGAGGGTGCGCAGCGCGCCGTTCTGGTTTCCCTCCTCGCCCGACTTGCCGAAGGCGATCTGCAGCGCCAGCCAGGCGAGGAGGAGGTGCACGATTCCGTAACCGATGAAGCCGGCACGGGTCAACAGTTCGAGCCACCGGCTGTTTCGAGCCTGGGTGGCGGTGGCTCCGGCGTTCCGGGTGAGAGACATGAGCCCTCAATCTCCCGGCGGGCGATTTTCCAAACGTCGCCGCCCGCCGGGACGGCCGAAACGGATCAGCCGGCGAGGTCGCGGGCGACCCGCACCACCACCTGCTGCTCGTCGACGCTGTCCAGGCTGACCTGGAAGCCGGCGACCTCGGTGGCCTGCTGGCCCACCGTGAGCGAGAGCTGTTCCCCGGCGACCTCGACCGTGACCTGGTCGCCGTCGGCGCCGATCAGCTTCGCCTCGACGCCGAGGATCCGGGCGCTGGCCGCCACGCCGCGGTCGAAGGTGATCGTGCAGGCGTCGAGGCCGCAGTCGGTCTCGGCACCTTCGGAGCTGCATCCGGCGAGCAGTGCGGCGCCGAGGGCGAGGCCGGCGAGCAGACCGGCGGCGCGGCGGGCGGGGGCGGAGGTGGCGCGTCGGATCGTCACCCGCCCAAGGATAGGCGGCCCGTTCCACCGCGGCGGCGGGGCGAGCGCGGGGCGGCCACGCCGGGCGGGGTGTCCGTGGTGCGCGCTAGGGTGCCGGGATGGCTTTCGACGTCGCCCGGGTCCGGGCCGCCTACCCTGCCCTGGGCGAGGGATTCGCCCACTTCGACGGCGCCGGGGGCACCCAGACCGCCGCCGCTGTCGTCGAGGCGGTGGCCGGCGCGATGCGCGCCGCGACGGGCAACCGCAGCACCGCCTTCCTGCCCGGCCGCCGGGCGCTGGGCCTGGTCGCCGGGGCGCGGGCCGCGGTCGCCGACCTGCTCGGCGCGCAGCCGTCGGGCGTGGTGCTCGGGCCGAGCGCCACAGCGCTGACGTACACGCTGGCCCGGACGCTCGGCGCCGGCTGGCGTCCGGGCGACGAGGTGGTGGTCTCCCGGCTGGACCACGACGCGAACGTCCGCCCGTGGGTGCAGGCCGCGCAGGCGTCCGGCGCCGCGGTGCGCTGGGCCGAGTTCGACCCGGCGACCGGCGAACTGCCCGCCGGCCAGTACGCCGACCTGGTCACCGAACGCACCCGGCTGGTGGCGGTGACTGCCGGCAGCAACGCGATCGGCACCGTGCCGGACGTGGCGGCGATCGCCAAGATCGCGCACGCCGCCGGCGCGCTGGTGTGCGTGGACGGCGTGCACTCGGTGCCGCACGGCCCGACCGATCTGGCTTCGCTCGGCGCGGACTTCCTGGTGACGAGCGCGTACAAGTGGTCCGGGCCGCACCTGGCGGCGATGGTCGCCGACCCGGCGCGCTGGGAGGCGCTGCGCCCGGCGAAGCTGCTCCCCTCCGCCGACGGGGCGCCGGACCGGTTCGAGTACGGCACGCCGAGTTTCCCGCTGCTGGCCGGCGTGACTGCCGCGGTGGACCACCTGGCCGGCCTGGATCCGGCCGCGACCGGCGACCGGCGGGAGCGGGTACGCGCCGGGCTGGCCGCCGCGCAGGCGCACGAGGAGGCCGTCTTCGACCGGCTGCTCGCCGGGCTGGCCGACCGCCCGTTCGTGACCGTGTACGGCTCACCCGCCCGGCGCTGCCCGACGGTGTCGTTCCGGGTGGCCGGACTGACCCCGGCGCAGACCGCGGCGGCGCTCGGCGAGGCGGGCCTGTGCCTGTCGAACGGTGACTACTACGCCTACGAGTACTTCCACGCCATGGGTCTGCGAGGCAGCGGCGGCGCCGTGCGGGCCAGTGTCTACCACTACAACACCGTCGACGAGGTGGACCGGCTGCTGGCCGAACTTGACCGGCTGGCCGGGCCCGGAGGGAGAATGATCCGGTGAGTTTTCTGGTCGAGGAGAACGCCGCCAAGCGCCGCTTCGAGATCCTGGTGGACGACGCGCTGGGCGGGTTCGCCGCCTACACGCTCCGGGGCGAGACGCTGGTCTTCACCCACACCGAGGTCGACGACCGGTTCCAGGGTCAGGGCGTCGGCGCGGCGCTGGTCCGGGGCGCACTGGACCAGGTCCGCGCCCGGGGCGGCCGGGTGGTGGCGCAGTGCCCGTTCGTGGCCTCGTTCATCGAGCGCCACCCGGAGTACGCCGACCTGGTGGTCGACGAGCCGTGAGGCCCGGCCCGGCCGGGGGACCTCCCCGCCCGGCCGGGCCGGGAGTCAGCGCGCCCCGGTCAGCACCTCGGCGGCGGCTCGCGCCGCGGCGGCGGTGGCGCCGTGGGTGGCCAGGTGCACCGCGCCGGTGACCAGCTCGGGCACGCCCAGCTCGACCACCACCGCGTCCGGGCGGGCGGCGAGCGCCCGGCGTACCGCGTCCCGCATCCAGTCGTGGCGGTGCAGGTCTCGTACCACGAGCACCAGCGGCCGGCCGGCGGGCGACGCGCCCGGGTCGGCCGGTACGGCGTCGGCGGCGTAGCGGGCGGTGGTGGTGCCGGGCGCCAGGTGGGCCAGCGGCGCGGCGATGCCCCACGGCGTCTCCTCGCCGATGGCGATGTTGCGCGGAGGCGCGAACTCCACCACGTGCGCCGGACCGGTCAGCGGCAGCAGCCCGGCGTCGCCGGTGATCCGTACCGCGCGGCGGGCGGCCGCCAGCCCGATCGGTGACCCGTCGGCGGACGGCGGGCCGGCGACCCGGCGGGCGCGGGCGGCGACGCTCCACGCGGCGAGCTGACCGACCCGCTTCGCCGCCTCGGCGAGCCGTTCCTCGGGCAGCTCCCCGCCGATCACCGCGGCGACGATCGCGTCGCGCAGCTCGCGGGCGTCCGCCTCGGTCGCCCGTTCCCCGCCCACGCAGATCGCGTCGGCGCCGGCCACGAGAGCGCGCACCGCGGCGCCGGCGAAGCCGTACCGGTCGGCCACCGCGCGCATCTCCACCGCGTCGGTGACCACCACGCCGCCGAAGCCCATCTCCTCGCGCAGCAGGCCGCCGAGCACGCGCGGGCTGAGCGTGGCGGGCAGCTCCGGGTCCAGCGCCGGCACCAGCAGGTGGCCGGTCATCACCGCCTGCGCGCCGGCCGCCACGGCGGCGCGGAACGGGGCCAACTCGACCGCGTCGAGGCGGGCCCGGTCGCCGCCGATGCGGGGCAGGGCGTGGTGCGAGTCGACCCGGGTGTCGCCGTGTCCGGGGAAGTGCTTGGCGCAGGCGGCGACGCCGCCGGACTGCAGGCCGCGTACCCAGGCGGCGGTGTGCCGGGCGACCAGGTCCGGGTCGGCGCCGAACGAGCGCACCCCGATGACCGGGTTGGCCGGGTTGGAGTTGACGTCGGCGTCCGGGGCGTAGTCGAGCGTGACGCCGACGGCTGCCAGTTCGGCGCCGAGGTCGCGGGCGACCTCCTCGGTCAGGGCCGGGTCGTCGACCGCGCCGAGCGCGTAGTTGCCGGGACGGGAGCTGCCCCGGGCGGACTCGATCCGGGTGACGTCGCCGGCTTCCTCGTCGATCGCCACGATGACGTCGGGCCGCTCGGCGCGCAGGGTCGCGGTGAGCGTGGCGACCTGCTCGTGGTCGACGACGTTGCGGGCGAACAGGACGACCGAGCCGAGGCCCTCGCCGAGCCAGCGGCACACCCACGGCGGCGGTGTGGTGCCGACGAAGCCCGGTTGCAGGACGGCGGCGGCGAGCGCCGCCAGGTCTCCGGTCGATCCCACGGTCCGCTCGCTCATGTGCTGTCGTACCCCCGTCTCCCCCACGGACCCGCCAGGGCCGGCGGGTGCTGCCATGGTCACACCGCGCAGCTAAATAGTCAACAATCCTTACTGTTAGCCGCTGGCGCCCCGCGACGGCCCGTGGGAGAGTTCCCACATGCCCGCTCTGCCGCTCGCCGACGCCACCAGCGCCGCCGACATCCCCGGCGTACGCCTGCTCGGCCTGGTGGTCGGCGGCCTGTTCCTGCTGATCGCGATCCGGGCCATGTTCCGGCGCTGATCCCGCGCCCGCCGGGTTGGAGCCCGCCGCCGGGGGTAGGGCTTGCCCTGTCCGGACACGACGAAGCCGTCCGGTCGCAGCGGAGAGGGCACACCATGAAGATCGGCTACTTCCTGTCCAGCGAGGAGTACACCCCGGCGGAACTGCTGGCCCAGGCGCGCGGCGCCGAGCAGGCCGGCTTCGAGGCACTGTGGATCTCCGACCACTACCACCCGTGGGTCGACGCGCAGGGCCAGAGCCCGTTCGTCTGGTCCACCATCGGGGCGCTCAGCCAGGTCTGCCGGCTGCCGGTGACCACGGCGGTCACCTGCCCGACCATGCGCATCCACCCGGCCGTGAT
The DNA here is from genome assembly GCF_900091605.1 of Micromonospora tulbaghiae. GTDB lineage: Bacteria > Actinomycetota > Actinomycetes > Mycobacteriales > Micromonosporaceae > Micromonospora > Micromonospora tulbaghiae. Next base: position 267,017 of record NZ_FMCQ01000006.1, on the reverse strand, counting down.
CGCGCAGGCGGCGGCCACCAGCGCGGTGCTGCACGAGGGTCGATTCGTGCTCGGGGTGGGCACCGGCGAGGCTCTCAACGAGCACATCTTCGGCGACGCCTGGCCGCAGACCGACGTGCGGCTGGAGATGCTGGAGGAGGCGGTCGAGGTGATCCGCGAGCTGTGGCGCGGCGAGTTCGTCAACCACCACGGCAAGCACTACACGATCGAGCACGCCCGGATCTACACCCGGCCGGACACGCCCCCGCCGATCTACGTCTCGGGGTTCGGCCCGAAGTCGATCGAGCTGGCCGGCCGGATCGGCGACGGCTACGTCAGCACCATGCCCGACGCCGACATGGTGCGCCGGTTCCGCGAGTCCGGCGGCGGCGACAAGCCGTGCCAGGGCGGCTTCAAGGCGGCGTACGCCGACACCGCCGACGAGGGCGCGCGGATCGCGTACGAGCGCTGGCCCAACGCGGGCGTGCCGGGCGAGCTGTCCCAGGTGCTCCCCTCGCCCCGGCACTTCGAGCAGGCCGCCGAACTGGTGCGGCCCGAGCAGGTGCGGGAGGCGTTCGTCTGCGGCCGCGACGCCGACGCCCACCTGGAGATGATCGACGAGTACGCCAAGGCCGGCTACGACGAGGTCTACGTGGCGAACACCGGCCCGCACTGGCAGGGCCTGTTCGACCTGTACCGGCGCGAGGTACTGCCCCGGCTCCGGTGAGCCGGGCGGCGGTTTCGCGCGGGATCGCCGGGGGTAGCTGAGGCGCTTGATGAAACTGACCACGCACTCCACCAGCCTGCGCCGGGCGGCGCGGAACCTGTTCGGCTGGACCGCGCTGCGGCCCAACCAGCTCGCCGCCATGCGCGCCGTCATGAAGCGCCGCGACGCCCTGGTGGTGCTGCCCACCGGCGCCGGCAAGTCGGCGATCTACCAGATCCCGGCCAGCCTGATCCCCGGCCCGACGGTGGTGATCTCCCCGCTGCTGGCGTTGCAGCAGGACCAGATCGCCGCGCTCAACGAACGGCAGCGTCCGGAGCTGCGCGCGGTGCGGATCAGCTCGGACGAGAGCGCCGCCCAGCAGGCCGAGGCGATCGAGGACATCCGCGCCGGGCGCGCGGAGTTCCTGTTCATCACGCCGGAGGCGCTGAGCAACCCGGACCGGCTCGCCGAGGTACGCGAGCTGAAGCCGGCGCTGGTGGCGATCGACGAGGCGCACTGCATCTCGGCGTGGGGTCACGACTTCCGGCCGGACTACCTGGCCCTCGGTCACCTGATCGACGGTCTGGGCCGGCCGCCCGTGGTGGCGCTCACCGCGACCGCCTCCCCGCCGGTACGCGACGACATCATCGCCCGGCTTCGGCTGCGCGAGCCGGAGGTGGTGGTCTCCGGGCTGGACCGGCCGAACCTCTTCCTGGAGGTGGCCCACTGCCCGACCGAGGACTACCGGTGGCGTCGGCTCATCGCGCTGCTGAGCGACGACGAGCGGCCCGGCATCATCTACGTGCCGACCCGCAGGGCGGCCGAGGAGCTGGCCGAGCGCCTCACCGGCGCCGGCTACCCGGCCGACTTCTACCACGGCGGCATGCCCACAGCGGCCCGGCACGAGCTGCACGAGGCGTTCCTGGCCGACCGGGTGCCGATCATGGTGGCCACGTCGGCGTTCGGCATGGGCATCGACAAGCCGAACATCGCCTGGGTGGCGCACATGGCGCTGCCCGACTCGCCGGACAGCTACTTCCAGGAGATCGGCCGGGCCGGACGCGACGGCTCGCCCGCCCGGGTGCTGCTGCTGTGGCGCTCCGAGGACGTCGGCCTCCAGCGCTACTTCAGCGGCGGCCTGCCGGACGAGAAAGAACTGACCGAGCTCGCCGCGGTGCTGCGCGGCAAGGCCCGCAACCGCAAGGAGCTGCGCGAGCTGACCGGCCTCGGCCCGCGCAAGCTGGGGCAGTACCTGTCCCTGCTGGAGCAGGTCGGGGCGGCCGAGCCACGGGCCAAGCAGCGTATCGGCGCGCCCCGGTACGCCCCGGCCGCCGCCGAGTCCGGCCGCGCCGCGCTGGCCGAGGCGGAACGGCAGCAGACCGTGACCCGGTCGCGTACCGACATGATGCGCGCGTTCGCCGAGACCACCGGCTGCCGGGGCCAGGCCCTGCTGGCGTACTTCGGTGAGCAGATGAACGAGGTCTGCGGGCACTGCGACAACTGCCACGCGGGCACCAGTGTGGCGGGTGACGGCGCCGTCGGGCCGTTCCCGGTGCACAGCCAGGTACGCCACCCCGAGTGGGGCGCCGGCCTGGTGCTCAGCTACGAGGAGGACCGGATGACCGTCCTCTTCGACGAGGTGGGCTACAAGACGCTGTCCGTGCGCGTGGTGTCCGAACAGGGCCTGCTGGAGCTGGACTAGCCTGACCCGGGCGCCGCGGGGGCGCCCGTCGACAACGACGACCACGGCGAAAGGGGCCTGATCGTGATCGAGCAGCCGGCGTACACCCGGTTCGGCGTCTCCGACGAGGAGTGGGGACTGCTTGTGGGGCTGCCGCAGTCGGTGCTCACCGCGGCGGCCGCCGCCGAGTCCGACGGCACCCGCCGCACCATGGCCGAGAACGCCGCCGGGCTGGAGACCATCGCCGCCGGCCGCGAGTCGGCCAGTCCGCTGGTCGCCGCGGTGGCCGGTGAGATCGTCGACCGGGTGGGCGACCCGGAGACCGGCGCGGAGCTGCCGGTTCTCACGCCGCAGGATCCGAAGGCGATGATCGAGGACGTGCTGGGCCGGGCCGGGCAGGCGTCCGCGCTGCTCGCCGCGCGGGTGGACGAGGGGCAGGCCGGAGCGTACCGGCACTGGCTGGTGGAGATCGCCGAGCAGGTGGTGGGCGCGGCCTCCACCGGCGGCATCCTCGGTCTGGGCGGCGACGCGGTGACCGATTCCGAGCGCCGGTTCCGGGACCGGCTGGCCCAGGTGCTGAACGACTGAACGGACTCCTAACAGAAGGCTCGCAGGTCCGTCAATGACGGACATCACGCCCCACCGGTGTCGCTTTCGGGCCCCGTGGGGCGTCCTGCTTACAGCAGGAGTGACGAGCCACGGGGGGTCGTTGATGGACGGGAAGCTGCAACGTCAGGTCCTCGACACGGAGGTGCTGCCGCCACCGGAGCGCTTCGGCATGTGGCTGGACATGATGGCGAGCACGCCGACGCCGCTGCGGGTGCACACCGCGCACGCCGACGACTTCGTCGCCCGGGCCGAGTTCATCGACCTGGGCCGGATGCAGCTCATCCGCTACCGCTACCCCTCGGTGGACTGCGTGCGCACCTCGAAACTGATCCAGCGCTCCGACCCCGACTACTACCTGCTCGCGCTGACGCTCAGCGGGACCAGCCAGGCCGACCAGGAGGGGCAGCGCGCCCGGTGCCGCCCCGGCGACCTCACCTTCTACGACTGCTCCCGTCCACACGAGGTCAGTCACCACGCCGACGCCGCCGGGCCCGGGTACGCCCGGTCGATCGTGGCCCTGATGCCGTACGACGCGCTGCCGTTGCCGCCCCGCCGGCTCGCTCCCCTGTTCGCCGGCCGGATGTCCGGCTCCGAGGGTGTCGGCGGCCTGGTCGCCGACTTCCTCGTCCGGATCACGACGAACCCCGAGCAGTACCACGCGGCCGACGCGGAGCGGCTCGGCGCCGTCGGCCTGGACCTGGTCGCCACGCTGCTCGGCCGCAACCTCGTCTCCGAGGACGCGGTGCCCACCGAGGTCCGGCGGCGTGCCCTGCTGGCCCAGGTGCGCGCGTACGTGCGCCAGCGCCTCGGCGACGCCACGCTGGACCCGGGCGCGGTCGCCGACGCGCACCACATCTCGGTGCGCTCGCTGCACCGGCTCTTCGAGGACGAGGAGACCACGGTGGCCGCCTACATCCGGGACGAGCGACTGGCCCGGTGCCGTCGTGACCTCGCCGACCCGGCGCTGAGTGACCGCTCGATCCAGGTCATCGCCGCCCGCTGGGGTTTCCGGGACAAGGCGCACTTCAGCCGGGTCTTCCGGGCCGCGCAGGGTGAGACGCCGCAGACGTACCGGGCTCGTCACCTGGAATCGGCACGGATCGTCAACAGCACGGCATCCGCCGTCAACCTGTCCCGTACATACTGAAACCTGGGCCACCGCTCGCGGTGGCCCACGGATATCGGGGGGCCGGGCGTGGCGTCCGCGGCGGTCCCGGCCGCGGGCGGCCCCGCCCGGTAGGTGCCCCCGGACCGCACCGGCGGCCGAGGTTTCCGGCCCCGTCGTGCATCCCCCCCAGGACCGACGGGGCCGGTCGGCGGTCAGCCGGCCTCCTCCTCCAGCAGCGCCAGCACCGACTTCTCCACCGCCTCGCGCGGCATCTCCGGCTGCACCGGCGCCAGAACCCCGTCGTGGTAGAGGTCGACCACGCGCGGGTCCACGTACGAGGTCCGGGCCACCGTCGGGGTGTTGCCGAGCAGGTCGGCCACCGACCGCATCACCGCCGCCACGGCCCGCTTGCGGGCGGTCGCGGAGCGCTGCGGACCGACTGTGGCCAGTTCGGCGGCGGCCAGTACCGTCGCGTGCCAGGTGCGGAAGTCCTTCGCGGTCATCTCGCCGCCGCTGGCGTCGCGCAGGTAGTCGTTCACCTCGTCGCTGCGCACGTCGCGCCAGGCCCGGCCGTCCCAGTAGCCGAACAGCCGTTCCTGGGCGCGCCGGCGGCGGCGCAGGTTGAGCAGCACCCGGCACAACTCGGCGTCCTCGATCCGGCGGACCTGGTCGATGCCGCCCTTGGCCGGGAACTCGAACACCACGCAGCCGCCCCGCGAGCGGGCGTGCTCGGGGCGCAGCGTGGACACCCCGAACGTGGGGTCGTCGCCGGTGGCGTACTGGTCGCTGCCGACCCGGAACGCGCCCATGTCGAGCAGCCGGGCGACGGTGGCCAGCACCCGCTCCCGGCGCAGTCCGCGCAGCGACAGGTCGTGCGTGACCCGGTCGCGCAGCGCGGGCAGCCGGTGGGCCACCTCCAGCACGTGGTCGAACTTGGCCTCGTCGCGTTTGCGCCGCCAGCGCGGGTGGTAGAGGTACTGCTTGCGGCCCGCCGCGTCGATGCCGGTGGCCTGGATGTGACCGTTCGGGTACGGCGAGATCCACACGTCCCGCCAGGCGGGCGGGATCACCAGCTCGCGCAGCCGGGCCAGCTCCCCGGCGTCGCGCACAGGCTCGCCGGCCGGGTCGAGGAACAGCCAGCCCTTGCCACGCCGCCGGCGCGCGTACCCCGGCCGGCCCGGATCGCTACGCCGCAACCGCACCGGAGACCCGTTCCACGTCGACCACCGCAGCCACCACCTCGTCGATCCCGATGGCATCCAACGTCGGGTGGGTTCCTACCCTGCCCGACCCGGTCGAATCCCGGTTGACGGTGGTGCGCTCGACCGCACCCAGCGCCCGGTGCCGGGGCCGGTCCGGCGGTGGACCCCAGTGCGCGGCCGGCACCGGCCCGAACAGCACCACCGACGCGGTGCCGTAGCCGGTGGCGAGGTGGGCCACGCCGGTGTCCCCGCTGACCACCAGCCGCGCGCCTGCGACGAGCGCGGCCAGCTCGGCCAGTCCGGTCCGGCCCGCCAGCACCGCCGCCGGCGGCAGCCCGGCGTCGCGGGCGACCCGCTCGGCCAGCGCCCGCTCGTCCGGCGAGCCGGTGACCGCCACCCGGTGCCCGCGCGCGGCCAGCTCCCGGGCCAGCCCGGCGAACCGGTCCGCCGGCCAGCGCTTCGCCGGGATCTTGCTGCCCGGGTGCAGCAGCGTCACGCCGGCCGGTACGCCGGTCACCGCCGGACGCCGCAGCGCCAGGTCCCCCGGGTCGGCCGGCAGGCCGTACGCGTGCAGCAACCGGCACCAGCGGCGGACCTCGTGCTCGTCGTCGTCCCAGACCGGGCCGTCCGGGTGGCCGGCGTCCGGGTTGCGGTGGGCGAGCAGCCGGCCGGGGCGGACGGCGGCCAGTGCCCGGTGCGACAGCGGCCCGCGGCCGTGCAGGTTGACCGCCACCTCGGGCGGCGGGCCGGTCCAGGCGATCCGGTCCGGCCCGGTGGTGGGCAGCACCCGGTCCACCGCCCCGGTCAGCTCCGCGAGCGGCGCCAGCCAGGCCGGGGCGGCGAGCACCAGCTCCCGGCCCGGCAGGCCGGCGCGCAGGCCGCGCAGCGCCGGCACGGCGGTGGCCAGGTCGCCGACCCCGAGCGCACGCAGCACCAGGATCACGGGTACGAGGACTCCTGCGCGGCGCAGACCACCATCTCGCGTACCGCGCAACCGGCCGGCTGGGACAGCGCGAACATGACGGCGGCGGCGGTGTCGGCCGGCTCGTTGAGCACCGCGTCCGGGCCGGGGCGGTACTGCGCGTCCCGCTCGTCGAAGAACGCGGTCCGCATCCCGCCGGGGATCAACAGCGTCACGCCGACCGCGCCGGCCAGTTCGGCGGCGAGCGCCCGGGTGAAGCCGACCACCCCGAACTTCGCCGCGCAGTACGCGGTCGCGTCGCTGACCGCCTTCACCCCGAGCGTGGAGGCCACCGTGACGATGCTGCCCCGGGACGCCTCCAGCCAGGGCAGCGCGGCCCGGATCACCGCGGCCGTGGCGAGCAGGTCCACGGTGACGATCCGCTCCCAGGTCTCCGCCGGGATGTCGGCCAGCTTCCCGGGGACGTCCATCCCGGCGGCGGTGACCACGGCGTCCAGCCCGCCGGAGCGTTCCGCGAGATCGCGGGTGGCGGCCTCGGCGGCGCGGGTGTCGGCCAGGTCGCACTCGGCCCAGGGCACCCCGTCGGCGGGACGCTGCCGGTCCAGCACCAGCGGGCGTCCGCCGGCGCGGGCCACCGCGGCGACCACGGCCGCGCCGAGCCCGCTGGAGCCGCCGGTGACCAGGACGGTCGGCCCGGCTCCGGGCGCGCCGGCGCTCACGCCGCCACCGTCGGACCGGCGGGCGCGACCGCGCCTGGTCGGATGCGTCGCTCGTTCATCGTGCTCCCTTCGCCGTGGACCGGACCTGCGCGGCAGCCTCGGCCGGGTCGACCGGCGCGGCCGGCCAGCCGCCGCTGCCCCGCCCGGCCCGCGCCGCCGCGATCATGTCGGTGGTCGAGCGCCCGTCGAGGTACGGCACGACCACCGTGTGACCGCCCCAGCGGGCCAGGATCTCCGTCTCGGGCAGCGTCTCCGGGCCGCCGCCGCTGGCGTAGTCGCCGCCCTTGACCCAGATGTCCGGGCGCAGCCAGGACAGCGCCGCCTCCGGGGTCGGCTCGTCGAAGATCAGCACCGCGTCGACGCAGCCGAGCGCGGCGAGCAGCCGTCCCCGGTCGCCCTGCGGCACGACCGGGCGCTCCGGGCCCTTCAGCCCGGCCACGCTGGCGTCGGAGTTGAGGCAGACCACCAGGCAGTCGCCGAGCTGCCGGGCCGCCTGGAGCGTCGCCACGTGCCCGGCGTGCAGCAGGTCGAAGCAGCCGCCGGTGGCCACCACTGTGCCGCCGGCCGCGCGTACCCGGGCCACCACCTCGCCGGCCGCCCCGGCGCCGATCCGGTCCCCGCCGCCGGTGACCACCGCGGGGGCCACCGCCCGCACCGGTGCGGGCAGCGCGGCGGCCACGCCGCCCCCGGCCACGTACGCCGACGCCTCGGCGACCGCCTCCTGCACCGCCTCGGACACCAGCGCGCCCCGGGCCAGCGCCAGCGTCGCGGTGGCCGCGAACCGGTCGCCCGCCCCGCAGGTGTCCCCCTCGGCGGGCGGCGCCGGCACCACCAGGGGCGTGGAGCCCGCGTGGCTGAGCAGGGCGCCGTCCCCGCCGAGCGTCACCGCGACCGCGCGCGCCTGCCAGCGGCGGCGCAACGCGTGCGCGCTGCGCGACGCGACGGCCAGGCGGGAGCCGCCCGGCGGCGTCTTGGCCAGCTCGCGGGCCTCCGGCTCGTTCGGGGTGGCCAGGTGCACGCCGGGAACGGCGGCCGGCCCGCGCGGATGCGGATCCCACACCACCGGCGCCCGGGTGGCGGCCAGCGCGGCGCGCAGCGCCGGATGCCCCGCCACGCCCCGGCCGTAGTCGCTGACCAGCACCGCGGACGCGTCGGCGAGCAGCCGCAGCACGGCGTCGCTCGGCTGACCCGGCGCGCCGGCCGTCCCGCCCCGGTCGTGGCGCAGCAGCACCCGGCCGCGCGCCCGCAGCCGGACCTTCTCCGGGGTGGTGCCGGCGAGCGGAAGCGCGTACAACCGGACCCCGGCGGCGGCGAGCAGCGTGCCCAGCCGCGCCCCGCCCGCGTCGTCGGCGACGGCGGTGACCAGCGCGACCTCGGCGCCCTGCGCGGCGGCGAAGACGGCGGCCAGGCCGGCGCCGCCGGGACGGTCCACGGATACGGTCTCGTCCAGCACCGGCACCGGGGAGTCCGGGCAGAGCCGGTTCACCAGACCTTCGACGTCGCGGTCCAGCAGCGTGTCACCGAGCACCACCACCGGTCCCCTCATGCCGCGCCTCCCCGGCCGGCCGGCGCCGTCGGGTCCGGCTCGGTGAGATCCGGCTCGTCGACGACGACCTCGACGCCGGCGCGTACCGGCCCGGCCGCCGGCTGGGCGGCGAGCGCGGCGGGCAGCGCCAGTTCGACGTACTCGCAGAGCACGTGCGAGGCCACCAGGTGCAGTTCCTGCACCACCTGCCCGTCCGGCGAGTCGATCGCCAGGTGCTCGTGGCAGAGGTCGGCGAGGGGGTTGGGTGCGGGTCCGGTGAAGGCCCAGCAGCGTAGGCCGGTCTGGTGTGCGGCGTGGGCGGCGGTGAGGAGGTTGGTGCTGGTGCCGCTGGTGGTCATGAGGAGGAGGTGGTCGTGGGGTCGGCCGTGGGCGCGGACCTGCCGGGCGAAGGTTTCGTCGTATCCGTAGTCGTTGGCGATGGCGGTGAGGGCGCTGGTTTCGGCGTGCAGTGCGATGGCGGAGAGGGGTTGGCGGTCGTGGCGGAGTTTGCCGACGAGTTCGGCGGTGAGGTGCTGGGCTTCGGCGGCGCTGCCGCCGTTGCCCGCCACCAGCAGCCGGCCACCGGCGGCCAGCCGCTGCGCCAGTTCCGCACCCCAGCGGGCCAGCATCTGTTCCGCCTCCCGCAGCGGCAGCAGCGCGGCGGCCAGCAGGCTCAGGTGGTCCTCCAGCACCGTTGCGCCGGCGTCCGGCGTCCCGGCCGCCATCAGGCGACCACCCGGGTCGGGCGGCGCACGGTGGCCACCTCGCCGTACAGCTCGGTGAGGCGGTCCGCGGTGGTGGCCCAGGAGTAGCGGGTGCGGGCCCGTTCCAGCGCGGCGGTGGCGTAGGCGAAGCGGCGGATCCGGTCGCCGAGCAGGCCCCGGAGGGCCGCGCCGAGCGCGGCCGGCTCACGCGGCGGCACCAGGTCGCCGGTGCGTCCGGCAACCACCGTGTCGATCAGCCCGCCGACCGCAGTCGCGACCACCGGCACGCCGCAGGCCATCGCCTCCAGCGGGGTGAGCCCGAACGGCTCGTACCAGGGGGCGGCGACGAGCACGTCGGCCGACCGGTACCAGCGGCCCATCTCCTCCCGGGGGACCGCGCCGACCAGCCGTACCCGGTCTGCGACGCCGAGCGAGTGGGCCAGCGCGCGCAGGCGCAACGCGTACGGGTCGGTCTCCAGCAGCCCGGCCGGCGGCCCGCCCACGACCACGCACTCGGCGTCCGGCACCTCGGCGACGGCCCTGATGACGTCCTGGAAGCCCTTGCGCTCGACCAGCCGGCCGACGGTGAGGATGCGGGCCCGGCCGCCGTCGCGATCGGCGACCGGGCCGAGCGGGGAGAACGTCGTCAGGTTCACCCCCGACGGCACGACGGTCATCCGGGACCGGGGCACGCCCATCCGGACCAGTTCGGCGACCTCGTCCTGGCACTGGGCGACCACCCGGTCCACCGAGCGGCCCAGCTTCCGCTCGTGCTCGGCCCGGCCGGGTGGGCTGGTGTCCTGCACGCCCTGGTGGCGGCGCTTGACGGTGCCGAGCGCGTGGTACGTCTGCACCACCGGCACGCCGGCCCGGCGGGCCGCGGCGAGACCCGCCAGCCCGCTCATCCAGAAGTGCGCGTGCACCACCTCGGGCTGCCAGTCGCCGGTGCGCCACCGGTCGGCCAGCCACTGCCCGAACGCCGGCATGTACGGCAGCAGGTCGTCCTTGGCCACCGGTTCGGCCGGCCCGGCCGGTACGTGCACCACCTCGTACCCGTCCGGGGTGCGGACGCTCACCGGCAGGTCCACCGCGTCGAGCCGGGTGTAGACGCGCACGTCGTGACCGGCGGCCGTGAGCGCGGCGGAGAGCTCCGCGACATGCGTGTTCTGGCCACCGGCGTCCTCCCCGCCGAGGACGGCGAGCGGGCTGGCATGCTCCGAGATCATCGCGATGCGCATACTTCCTCCTCCAGCAGCCGGTCCCAGTCGGCGAGGAATCGCTCCAGGCCGTAGCGGTCCCGGGCGGCGGCCCGGGCCACAGCGCCCGCCCGGCGGGCGGACTCCGGTTCGTCCAGCAGGCCACGGGCGGCGTCGACGAGCGTGTCGACGCGGGTGGACAGCGCGCCCGCGGCAGGCGGCACCGCTTCCACCGCTTCGGTGGTGGCCAGTGCCACCACGGGCATGCCCATGGTCATGGCCTCGATGAGGCTGAGGCCGAGTGAGGTCCAGCGGCACAGGTGCAGGTACGCGCGCCGTTTGGCGAGTTCGGCGTGCATGGCGTGCTGGGGCACGTCGTCGTGGCTGATCAGCCGGTCCTCGGGCAGGCCGAGGTGGGCGGCGAGACCGTCCACCTTCATCCCGTAGACGTCCAGCGGCGCCAGCGCGGCGAACCGGGCGAGCAGGTCGGTGCCGGTGACGCGCCAGCGGCGTACCGGCTCGTTGATCACGACGGCGAGGCGGTCGAGTTCCCCGGTCCACTCCACGTTCGGTGGTACGACGCCGTGGTCGACGACTGTGGTGCGGGTGCCGCCGTTGTCCCAGAACAGTTCGTTGAACGCGGTGACGTGGGTGAGGAGCAGGTCGTCGCGGTCGGCCATGGGGTGGCGGGTGTTCGGTACGTCGCCTTTCGGGGTGTTGTGCTCGACGTAGATCGCCGGCACGTCGCGGCCGGGTCGGCGGCCGAGCCACTCGGCTGCCAGGTCGAGTTCTTCCGGGCGTTGCAGGATCACCAGGTCCACGTCGGTGTGGCGTAGGTCCTCGGGAGTGACCTCCATGGCGCTGTCCGGCCACGGATAGGTGCGGGCCCGGCCCAGCCCGTACGGGCCGCGATCAGGGGTGACCGGCACCAGGTAGCGGTGCTTGCCGTGCACGAAGGACGTCGTCCACGACCCGTGGACGTGCCACAGCAGGATGTTCATCCGGCCACCCCGCCCGCGACCGGTGCCGGCACGCCGATCAGCCGCAGCGCCTCCAGCACCCGCCCCGGCTCGACCGCTGACAGGCACGGGTGCCCGGGAACCGGGCAGACGGTGGCACGGGTGTCCCGGCAGGCGGCACCCGCGTCACCGAGCCGTACGGTCGGCACCCGGTACGGCCCCCACTGTCCGAACGGCACCGTCGGGGCGAACAGGCTCACCACCGGCACACCGAGTGCCGCGGCCAGGTGCGCCGGCCCGGTGTTGCCGACCACCAGCGCGCCGGCTCCGGCGATCACCGCCGCCAGGTCGTCCAGCCCGGTCCGCCCGCCCAGGTCGACGCCGCCGGCCGCGGCGACGCGCGCGGTCAGCTCCCGCTCGTCCGGCCCGCCGGTGACCACGACCCGGTATCCGGCGGCGCCGAGCACGCGGACCACGCGGGTGGCCAGTTCCTCCGGGCAGGCGCGGGTCTCCACCGAGGATCCCGGGTGCAGGACCACGTAGCCGGGCGCCCCGGCCTCGGCCGCGGGCGGCGGAAGCCGGTCGGTGCGGATGCGCAGCGCCGGTTCGTCGTGGTCGGGCAGCGCGAAGCCGGCTGCGGCGGCGAGGGACAGGGCGCGTTCGGGTTCGGGTACGCCGGCCGGGACGCGGTGGCGTACGTCGAGCAGGCTGCCGGGGTAGTCGTCGCTGATGGCGCTGATCCGGTGTACGCCGGCCAGGCGTAGCAGCAGGGCCAGGGGAAGGGCGGACTGGTGGAAGGAGGTGAAGACGACCGCCTCGTCGGCGCGTACCGCGGCGAGCCGGTCGGTCAGCGCGCGCACGGCGCCGGGGTCGACCGGCGGGGCGGGCGCGTCGATCCACGGCAGCGGTGCCTCGATGATCTCGTCCACGCCGGGTAGCAGCTCGGCGGCGGCCCGGCCGCGTGGCCCGCACAGCAGCACCACCCGGGCCGCGCCGGCCGCGACCGCCCGGATGCCCGGACCGGTCACCAGCACGTCGCCCGCCGCGTCGCTGCGCACCACCAGCACTGTGCCCCGGCGCGACCGTCCCGCGGGCTGCGGCGCCGCCGTCAGGCGCATCCGGGCCAGCACGATGCCCACCGCGTCCGGCAGGTCGGCGGCGACGGTGGGCGCGGCGGCCACCTCGGCGGCCCGGGTGGCGGGCGTGGGCACCATGATCGCTGCGGCGCCGGCCGCGGCGGCGGCTGCCGTGTCCGCGCCGATGTCCCCGATCAGTACGCACCGGGTCGGCGTGGTCCCGAGCGCGGCCGCGGCTTCGTGCACCAGCCCGGGCGCGGGCTTGCGGCAGGCGCACCCGTCGGCCTCCGCGTGCGGGCAGATCGCCCAGTGGTCGAAGGGCCCGAGCAGCTCCTCCACCCGGGCGTTGACAAGGCGCAGGTCGTGCGCCGTGAAGCAGCCCCGGGCAAGACCGGACTGGTTCGTCACCACCGCCAGTCGCAACCCGGCGGCCCGCAACCGGTCCAGCGCCTCCCGGGCGCCGGGCACCGGTCGTACCTTCTCCGGGTCGCCGTTGTACGGCACGTCCTCCACCAGCGTGCCGTCCCGGTCCAGCAGGACGGCGTCGTACAGGCCGGACGGGAACCGGTCAGCACCCGGGTCAACCCGGGCTGACCTGCACTGATCCCGCTCCTGGTCCCGTCGCACGGGCGGCGGGTTCCCGAGGCCCCGAGGAGTAAACGTCGACGTCGGCGCCAGGCGTCCCCGCCGGTGCCGCACGACCGGTGCACGCCCTGCCACGACCTGCCCGGTCCGGCGATACCCGCCGCCCCGGAGAAGCTAACCCGTCCGCCGTTAGCGACCGCCCTCACCGGGGTACCGCTCGGTGATGGCGGTTGTGGAGAAGGTGATCGACGCGCCCCCGGAGCAGGTCTTCGAGGTGCTCGCGGACGGGTGGACGTACAGCGACTGGGTGGTGGGCACCGCGCACGTGCGGGACGTGGACGACACGTGGCCGCGCGTCGGCAGCAACCTGCACCATCGGGCCGGGCCCTGGCCGTTCTCGCTCCAGGACAAGTCGACGGTGCTGGAGTGCCAGGCGCCCCACCGGTTGGTGCTGCGCGCGGGGCTGTGGCCGGCCGGCGAGGCGATCGTGGCGTTCGCCCTGGAACCGCTGGAGGGCGGCCGGACCCGGGTGACCATCGGCGAGGACTTCGCCGCCGGTCCGCTGCGATGGGTCCGGACCAAGCTCAACGACCTGGTGCTGCATCTGCGCAACCGGGAGACGCTGGCCCGGCTCTCCGACATCGCGACGAGGCAGAAGCCGGAGCGGTGATCGATCGGTGGCGGGGCGTCTGTGCGGCCGCCGCCCGAGGGACTGGCTACCCTCTCAGGTGAACCTGTCGGCTGACCGAGGATGTCCGTGATGATCGAACCCGTGCAGTTACCCTCCCCGTGGGGGGATGCGCGCCTGACCGTCGTCGTTCCGACCTACAACGAGGCGGGCAACCTCCCGGTGCTGGTCGAGCGCCTCCTCGCGCTGCCGCTGCCGGGGCTGAAGGTGCTGGTCGCCGACGACAACTCCCCGGACGGCACCGGTGAGGTCGCCGACAAACTGGCCATCGAGCACCCGGAGCGGGTGACGGTGCTGCACCGCCCGGGCAAGGAGGGTCTCGGCCGGGCGTACGTGGACGGCATCGGACGGGCGCTCGACGACGGCGCGGACTTCGTCGCCCAGATGGACGCCGACCTGTCGCACCCGCCGGAGGCGCTGCCCGGGATGCTCGGCGCGCTGCTGTCCACCCAGGCTTCGGTGGTCATCGGCTCGCGCTACGTGCCCGGCGGTGAGCTGGACGAGAACTGGCCGCTGTACCGGCGCGCGCTCAGCGGCTGGGCCAACCTCTACGTGCACACGCTGCTGCGGGTACGCATCCGCGACCTGACCGCCGGGTTCAAGATCTGGCAGGCCGATGCGCTGCGCGCGATCGGGCTGGACCGGGTCCAGTCGAACGGCTACAGCTTCCAGGTGGAGATGCACTACCTCGCCACCAAGCTCGGCCACACGATCCTCGAGGTGCCGATCCGCTTCGAGGAGCGCCGCGACGGCGACTCGAAGATGACCACCGCCACGAAGATCGAGAGCGCGCTGATGCCGTTCAAGCTGCGCAGCCGGCACCGCAACCTCGACTCCTGACCGCTCCCGCACTTCATCGCGCCCTCACGCCGCGTCACCGTCACCGCGCGTGAGGGCGCGTTCATCCGGCCACATCGCCCGTCGCCGCCTTTGCTCTGCAGCCGTCGGCGCAGCACCGCTCTGAGCAGGGGCGCTCGCCGGACCGCCGCCGTGCCGCAAACGCACGCTTGGCACGGCGCGTAACCGATGCCTATCAGGCTGCAGAGCAAAGGCGGCGGTGCGGTCATCCCGCCGGGGCGGTGCCGAACACTGAGCGTGCCCCACCTGAACGGCCGCCGACCGAGCGAGTGCGAGCCCGGCGATCAGCGCATCGGCGGAGTCGACCGGTCAGCCGATGCACCGCGAGCGCCTCGCCCCAGCCAAGCCCGTAGATCTTGGTAGGAAACAGCCCCTCTGGGGGCACTTTCCTACCAAGATCTCTGGCGCTCCCGGGATGTGGGCTGCTGTCTCGTGCGCCGGGATCGTCCGGCCCGTCGGCGAGGTCGCCGGGTGTTCCACAGTTGGGGCGGGCGGCGGTCAGCCTCGGCGGGAGCGGCGGTGGTGGAGATGCGGTCGGGTCAGCGGTAGACGGTGCGGTGGGCGGCGGCGATCGTCCGGGCGTACACCGGGCCGGTGACGGCCCGGTCGCGGGCCAGCGCGGCCCGCGCCGCGTTCGCCCCCGGCGCACCGTGGACGCCGCCGCCGGGGTGCGCGGAGGCGCTGGCCAGGTAGAGCCGGTCCACCGGGGTGTCGGCCCGGCCCAGGCCGGGGATCGGCCGCAGGAACAACTGCTGGTACGCCGCGGCCGTGCCGCCGCCGAGCGCTCCCCCGACCAGGCTCGGTTCGGCGGCCTCCAGGTCGGCCGGGCCGGCCACGTGCCGCCCGACGATCGACGCCCGGAAACCGGGCGCCGCCGCCTCCAGCACCTCCTCCATCCGCTCCACGTGCCCCGCCACCTCCTCGGCCCGCCAGTCCCGGCGGAACGGCAGATGGGTGTAGGCCCAGAGCGACTCGGTGCCGGGCGGTGAGTGGCTCGGGTCGGCCACCGACATCTGCCCCACCAGCAGGAACGGATCCCGCGGCAGCTCGCCGCGGGCCAGCTCGGCCGCGTACGTGGTGAGGCCGTCGAGGTCTGCGCCCAGGTGCACGGTGCCGGCACCGGCCAGGTCGCGGTTCTTCCACGGCACCGGCGCGGACAGCGCCCAGTCGACCTTGAGCGTGGAGCCGTCCCACTTGAAGTGCGCCAGGTCCTCGACCATCCGGGGCGGCAGCGCCGCCGCGCCGACCAGATCGAGGAAGAGCGCCGGCGCGGGCACGTCGGCGAGCACCGCGCGCCGGGCCCGCCAGTCGGTGCCGCCCGCGGTGCGTACGCCCATCGCCCGGCCCCGGGCGGTGAGCACCCGCTCCACCCGGGCGCCGTACGTGATCCGCCCCCCACGCTCGACCAGACGGGTCACGAGCGCGTCGGTGATCCGCTGGGCGCCGCCGACCGGCACCGGCCAGCCGACCTGCTGGCCGAGCATGGCGAGCAGCCAGCCGTACACCCCGGAGCCGGCCTCCTCCGGGGACAGGTCGGTGTGCAGGGCGCAGCCGGCCAGCAGCACCGTGCCGCCCTCGCCCTCGAACAGCTCGGCGCCGAGCTTGCGGACCGGGAGCACGAGGCGGCGCGCGAGCCGGAGCGCCCCGCCGACCCGGAGTTGCCGCAGCAGGCCCAGCCCGCCGCGTACCGGCGGGAACGGGGTGGTGATGGTCTGCAGCATCGGCTCGGCGACCTGGCACCAGTCGGCGTACGCGTGCCGCCAGCGCTCCCCGTCGCCGGGCGCGAACGCCTCCAGCGAGGCGGCGGTGACGTCGAGGTCGCGGTTGACCACGGCCGCCCGCCCGTCCGGGAGCAGATGCGCCAGCACGTCCGGCGCGTGAGTCCAGGACAGGCCGTGCCGTTCCAGGTCCAGCCCGTCGAGCACCGGGGAGGCGTAGCCGAGCGGGTAGAAGGAGCTGTAGAGGTCGCTGAGGTAACCCGGCGCGGTCACGTACGCGGAGCGGACGGCTCCGCCGGGCGCCTCGGTGGCCTCCAGGACCTCGACGTCCCAGCCGGCGTCCACGAGCAGGTTCGCGGCCACCAGCCCGTTGTGCCCGGCCCCGATGACGACGGCGTCTGCGGTGGAGGTCATCGGATCCGCCTACCCGGCCGGTCACCGGGCGAAACGCGTTTGTCCCGCCCAGGCCGGGGCAAGCACGGCCGCATGTACACGGTTGCGCAGCTCATTGGTGGAGTGTGGGGCGCCGGCGGCGAGGGCGGCGAGATGGTCGTCCACGATCCGGCGGACGGGTCGCCGGTGACGCGGGCCCCGGTGGCCACCGCCGACGAGGTGGCCAAGGCGGTGGAGGCGGCGCGGGGCGCGGCGGCGGAGTGGGCGGCGACCGCACCCGCGGAACGGGCCGCGGCGCTGCACCGGGCGGCGGACGCGGTCGAGGCGGCGGCCGGGGAGCTGGCCGAGGCGACCACAGCGGAGATGGGCAAGCCGCTCGACGACGCGCGGGGCGGGGTGGCGGCGGGCGTCGGCACGCTACGACAGTACGCCGAGCTGGCACCGGTCCGGGGCGGCCGGACGCTGCACGGCGGCCACGACGCGCTGGATTTCATGGCCCCCGAGCCGCGCGGCGTGGTCGCCGCGATCACCCCGTGGAACGACCCGGTGGCGGTGTCCTGCGGACTGCTCGGCGCGGCGCTGGTCACCGGCAACGTGGTGGTCTACAAGCCGAGCGAGCGGACCCCGGCGACCGGCTGGCTGCTGGCCCGGGCGCTGGACTCGGCGTTGCCGGCCGGGGTGCTGTCGCTGCTCACCGGCGGCGGCGAGGTGGGCGCCGCGCTCGCCGGGCAGGAGCTGGACGTGATCGCCCACGTCGGTTCCACGGCCACCGGCCGGGCGATCGCCGCCGCGGGCGCGCGCACCGGGGCGAAGGTGCTGCTGGAGAACGGCGGCAGCGACCCGCTCGTGGTCGACGCGGACGTCGACCCGGTCTGGGCGGCCGAACAGGCGGCGCTGGGCTGCTTCGCCAACGCCGGTCAGATCTGCGTGGCGGTGGAGCGGATCTACGTGCACCGCGATGTCGCCGAGGGTTTCGTCGACGCGCTCGTGGCGCGCGCCGAGGCGCTCACCGTGGGCCCCGGCCGTGACGCGGGCACGCAGCTCGCGCCGCTCGTCGACCGGCGGCACCGGGACCACGTGCACGGGCAGGTCACCGCCGCACTCGCCGACGGGGCCCGGGTACGCACCGGCGGCGTGCTGCCCGACGGGCCCGGCGCGTTCTACCCGGCAACGGTGATCGAGGGCTGCCGCCACGACATGGCGCTGGTCCGCGAGGAGACGTTCGGGCCGGTCGCCCCGGTGGTGGTCGTCGACTCGTTCAGCGAAGGGCTGCGCTGTGCGGCCGACTCCCCGTACGGCCTGGCCGCCACCGTGCTGACCGGCTCGATGAGCCACGCCCAGCGCGCCTGGCGGGAACTGCCGGTCGGCACCGTAAAGATCAACTCGGTGTTCGGCGGGGCGCCCGGCGGGGCGGCCCAGCCGCGCCGGGGCAGTGGTCAGGGCTTCGGGTACGGCCCGGAGCTGCTGGACGAGTTCAGCAGCGTGAAGGCGGTGCACCTGGAGGCGCCGGGCGGCGGCCACTGGTGAGAGCGTACGACTGAGGCCGGACGACACGAGCCCGGGACCGCATCGGTCCCGGGCTCGACGCGTACCCCCAGGGTTCAGCGACCCCCGCGGGCCTTGCGGGTCGCGTTGTTGTTGGCCTTCTCGATCGCCTCGACCAGTTCCGGTTTGGTCATCCTGGACCGGCCGCGCACGTCCAGCTTCTTCGCCACCTCCATGAGGTGGTCCTTGGTGGCGTTGGCGTCCACCCCGCCGGCCGTCTTCGCGCGCCGGGCCGGGCCGCCGCCCTCGGCCTGCTTGTCGCTGGGCCCCTTGCGGCCCTTGGGCTCCCAGTGGTCACCCACCTTCTCGAACTCGTGCTTGACCGCGGCGAAGGCGGTGCGGTGCGCCCGCTCCCCCTCGCCGTACGTCTCGACCGCCGAGTCGTGCGTCTTCTCCCAGGTCCGCTGCGCCTTCGCCGGGGAGCGCCGCAGCGTGCTGGGCAGTACCTCGCGCCCGGGCATCTCGTCCTCCTGGAGTCTCGATCGGGTGTCTGGTGTGGTTCCCGCCCGCCCGGCGGGCAAACCGGCACCCGGTTTGTCGATTTCCGCCCGGGGGTACCGCCCGCCCACGCCCGGTGGCACGGGCCTGGAGGAGGCGGACATGACCGTGACGACACCCCAGACGGCCGGCGGCCGGACGCGGTCCCGTCTCCCCCGGCGGATCCGTCAGCTCAACTGGCGTACCTGGCGGGGCGTGCTGGTGCGTAGCGGCAAGGGTTTCGTCACCGACAACTGCGCCGACTGGGCGGCGGCGCTCACCTACTACGGGGTGCTGGCGCTGTTCCCGTCCACGATCGTGGTGGTCGCACTGGTCGGCCTGGTCTCGGACGGCCCGCGCACCGTCGACACCGTGATCGACCTGGCCCGGGAGATCGGCGCCGGCTCGGTGGTCGGCAACGACGCGTTCGTGGGCGTGGTGCGCAACGTGGTCGAGCAGCAGGGTTCGGCGAAGGTGCTGCTCAGCTTCGGTCTGCTCGGCGCGCTCTGGTCCGCGTCCGGATTCATCGGCGCGTTCACCCGCGCCTCCAACGCCATCTACGCGGTGCGGGAGGGCCGGCCGTTCTACCGGCTGCGTCCGTTGCAGATCGGCATGGCCGCGGTGACGATCGTACTGCTCGCGGTGGTGGCCACCGGGCTGATCGTCAGCGGCCCGGTCACCGACGCGGTCGGCGACCTGCTGCACGCCGGTGCGGTGGCCCGCACGACGTGGTCGGTGGCGAAGTGGCCGCTGCTCGCGGTGGTCGCCATGACACTGCTGTCGCTGCTGTTCTGGATCGCGCCGAACGTGCGCCAGCCGCGGTTCCGCTGGCTCACCCCGGGCGGCGCGCTCGCGCTCGTGGCCTGGGTGCTCGCCTCCTTCGGTTTCGGCCTGTACGTGGCCAACTTCGGCTCGTACGACGTCACCTACGGCAGTCTCGGCGCGGTCATCGCGTTCCTGGTGTGGCTCTACCTGTCCAACTGCGCGTTGATGCTCGGCGTCCAGGTGAACGCCGAGCTGCAACGCGGGCGGGCGATGCAGGCCGGGGTGGAGGAACCGGACGACCCGGTGCTGCCGCCGCGCGCCCCGGCCGACGAGGACAAGGCAGAGAAGGCGGACGGGGAGAAGACGGCCGACCGGTTGCCGCCCGGATGACCGGCTCCCCCGGCCGGCGCCGGTTTACCGGCGGCCCCCCGGGGCATCTCCCAAGGTATGGAACGTGGCAGCAGCAAGCACTCGCCCAGGGTCGACGACCAGATGAGCAGCGAGGTCAGCGGTCTCGTCCAAGGCGCCGGCACCGGCGGTTCGCGGGCCGAGGAGTTCCGGGTCCCGGAGCCGGCCGGCGAGGACCAGCCGGAGGCCACCACGGCGCCGGCCGGGGAGCTGCGCAGCGGCGCGCCGCAGGGCATGAGCTCCGAGGACGTCGAGGCGCGCAGCCGTCTGGGGCGGTTCATCACGATGACCGCCCTGCCCGGCGACCGGGAGGCGCTGCTTGCCAACGCGCGGGAGAACGAGGCGCCGGCGGACATCGTCGCCGCCCTGGAGACCCTGCCCGAGGGCACCCGTTACCAGACGATCTCCGAGGTGTGGGCCGCCCTCGGGCACAGGAACGAGACGACGCGCTGGTGAGCGGGCCGGCCCACGGCCCGTACGAAGACACCCAGCGGAACAGGAGGAACCCCGACATGAGCGGCGTTACCGAGCACGTGGACGTTGACGTACCGATCCGGACCGCGTACGACCAGTGGACCCAGTTCGAGGAGTTCCCGCACTTCATGGAGGGCGTGCAGGAGGTCCGGCAGCTCTCGGACACGATGACCCACTGGACCGTCGAGATCGCGGGCGTGAAGCGCGAGTTCGACGCCGAGATCACCGAGCAGCTGCCCGACGAGCGGGTGGCCTGGCGCTCCACCGGGGGCACCCAGCAGGCGGGCGTGGTGACCTTCCACCGCCTCGACGAGGGGCACACCCGGGTCACGCTCCAGATGGAGTTCGAGCCGCACGGCGTGGTCGAGAAGGCCGGCGACAAGCTGGGCGTGGTCGACCGGCGCGCCAAGGGCGACCTGGACCGGTTCAAGCAGTTCATCGAGCGACGCGGTCAGGAGACGGGCGCCTGGCGCGGCGCGGTCGACCGGCCGACCCCCTGATCCATCCCCCGTACCCGAGTTTCGATGGCCGCCGGCGATGCCGGCGGCCATCGCCGTGCCCGGCCGTTTGCGGTCATCCGGTCCGGGTACCGCAGGGGAATGACCGACAACGACCGCCAGTGGCGCGACGAGGACCGTACTCCCCTGCACGAGCTGGACCAGGCCATCGCCCGGTCGGCCACGGACGGCCAGGGCGACGACGTCACCGCCAACGACGCCGGCGAGGAGGCCGCGTTCGGCCACGGCCCGGAGGCGGTGGACCGGGGCGCCGGCCCGGAGGCCGAGCGCCGTGAGATGACCGACGCGGACCGGGCCTACCGGCCGTCGACGATCGGGCGGACCGGCCCGGACAGCATGTGATTCCGCCGGCTGCGGGCATCCGTGCCGATGCCCGCAGCCGCCGGATTCATGCTCGGCCGAAACGACAAAAAGTGCGGTACGGACAGCCGGAAAAACGGACAGCCCATCTAGAATCGGCCGAACGGCTGACGGCACTCCCCCTGATGCGCGCAAGACTTTCGGGATGCAACAGGGCTCCGGTTTCCTCTCCAACCGTCAGCGCAAGCTCGCCTGGCTGGGCTTCCTGCTCGCCGCCATCCAGGCTCCGGTCTCCGCCCGGTTCACCGAGGACAGCTCCTGGCTGTTCAGCCTGGTGGTGGCACTGATGGTCGCGACCGTGATCATCGCCGACGACGGTGCCCGCCGTCGCCCGGCCGAAGCCCGCTCCTCCGACTGAGTCAGCCCGTGCCGGGACGCGCCTCGTGCCCCGGCACCCCCCGGCTGCGGCGGCGCTCCTTCATCTCCGCCTCGTAGAGGTGCCGCCGGCCCTCGACCAGCTCGTCGCGGGCCTGCCGGTCCAGCTCCCGGAAGAGCGCGTAGTACCCGTCGTCGAAGTCCTCGACGATCTGGAACGTCCACCGCCCGGCGATGACGTTGCGGCCGAGCATTTCCCTGTCGATCCGCTCGGCGAGCGCCGGATGACCGGCGGAGCGGAACATCTCCACCGCGTCGTCGAGCATCAGGTCGGCGTGGCCGATGAGCTGGTGCAGCTCGTACAGGTGGCCGCGGGCCCGCTCGACGCACTCCAGGGCCTCGCTGAGCTTGCCCAGCGCCTCGACCGTGGCGTCACTCACTCCGTCCGGGCGCCGGTGTGCCCGGTCCGGTCCGTCGGCCCGCTGTCCCATCGTGTCCCTCCGTGACCCCGATCGTGTGGTCTGCGTACCGGACTTCTGCCCCCGCACGGGCGACTCAATCCCGGCGGAGGAGGCGACCGCTCCCCCGGACGACCCGGGCATCCGCCGCTCGGCCGAGGTCGGCCCGCGGTGACCGGCGATAGCCTCGGACACCATGCGCGTGCCGAACAACCGGGTCGCGACCCGCTCCGCGGCGGTGGCCGCGCGGTCGACCCTCACCACGCTTACCGCCGCCGTCGGCACCGCCGGCCTCGCCGCGGCCCACGCCAACCCCGGGCTGCTCGCCGAGGTCGACCAGCACGCGGCGGGGGTGCGCGACAGCCTCGACGGCGACCGCTGCCCGCTGACCGTGGCGGCGCTCGCCGGGTACGCCGAAGGGCTCCGCGACGCGGCGTCGGAGCACGGGTGGACGCCACCCGCGGAGTCTGTGGACTGGTCCGAGCCGGACTGGGTGCTCACCCGCCTGCTCGCGGTCTGCCTGCTGGCCCGCGGGCTGGACCCGCGTCACCTGGCCTGACCCGGAGACGGCTACGGGGCGCCCGCGATCGCCCCGCGGACACCCCGTCACCCGTTGCCGTCAGCCGCCCGGCCGACGGAACTGCTGCGTCTCGTCGCCCGCCTCGCCGGAGCGGTACGTGCCCGCGCCCGACATGGACGACTGCTGCGCCGCCGGCGCGGGCTGCCCGCCCCGGTCGGCCATCCGGCGTTCGTAGTCGCCCCGGCCGGCCTGCTGGGCCTGCCGCTGCTCCCGGAACGCCCGGGACTCCTCCGAGGCCCGGTGCAGCCACCCGTCCCAGCGGTCCTGCATCGGCTTCACCAGACCACCACCGACACCGATGATCAGGATGCCGGCCACGGTGGCGAGGAACGCCACCAGCACCGGTGTGGTCACCGTGGTGGCGATGCCCACCTGGTTCAGCGCGGCGATCACCCCGAGCGCCAGGATGAAGATCGCCGTCACGTCGGCCAGCACGCGGCCGTACGAGAGCCCGCCGAGCGCGCCGGACACCAGGTCCCGGACGGCGTTGGCGATGGCGGCCGCGATCACCACGATCACGATCGCCACGAAGGCCCGCGGCAGCCAGGACACCACCCCGCGGATCAGGTCGCTGATCGCGTTCGGTCCCCACACCCCGAAGGCGAACTGCAGGGTGAACAGCAGGACCGCGTAGTAGGCCAGTTTGGCCAGGATGTCGCTGGCGTCGTACTTGGTGCGTTCCAGGGCCCGTTTGATGCCACCGCGCTCGACGGCGCGGTCGAATCCGACCCGTTCCAGTGCCGCGTCCACGATTTTGAGGACGGCTCGGGCGATGAGCCAACCCACGACGAGGATCGCGATGAACGCGATCGCCCGCGGTACGAAGAGCAGCACCGACCTCCAGAAGTCGGTCCAGGCCGCACTGATGTCGACCTGGCCGACCGCGAGGGTTTTCGGCATGATGTCCCTCCTGTCGCGTGAACTGCGCCGCCCGCATACCCAGTGGTCTGGGCAGCACGCCGGACCGAACCGGGGCAATTTCCCGACATGCCCCACCGAACCGGCCCTGACCTGCCCGAACGTCCACGCCGACCGGCGCCGGCACCCGCCACGGACGCATGATCGGAACCCGCCGGCCACGCTCCGGTTAGGCTGCGGTCATGCCAGGCACCGCCGGTCGGGTTCCCACACCGTCCGCCCCCGCACCGGGAGCGCCCACCGATCCCGTCGTCGGCGGGCAGACGGCCGGGGCCGCCCACCCCTGGGCCGGCACGCCGCTGGGCGCCCCGCACACCTGGGATCCCGCGGTACGCGCCGTGACGGACGTGGTGCTCGCCTCCCCCGTGCCGATGGCTCTGCTCCTCGGCGACGACCTGGTGGTCTTCTACAACGACGGGTACGCCGAGCTGATCGGCGACCGGCACCCGGACGCGCTGGGCCGGCCGGCGGCCGAGGCGTTCGCCGAGGTGTGGCGCGACCCGGGCGCCGGCGAGGCGCTGGAGCGGGTCTACCGGCACGGCGAGCCGTTCCTGCAACGAGAGGCGGTGCTGTCGGCCGACCGGCAGGGCCCGGCCGAGCCGGCCGTGTTCACCCGGGGCCACTGCCCGGTCCGCGACTCCGCCGGCCGCATCGTCGGCGTGCTCACCGTCTCGGCGCAGACCACCCAGCTGACCCAGCAGTTGCAGAGCCTGAGCGACTTCGCGGCGGCGCTGGCCGGCACGCTCACGCTCGACGACGTGGCGCGGGTGACGCTGCGCTACTGCCTGCACTCCTTCGACGCCGACCGGGTGTCCTTCGCGGTGGACGAGGGCAGCGCGTGGCGGCTGGTCCGCCGCATCCGCGGCGAACTGCTCGACGAGGCCGACGAGCGGCTGCCCCCGCTGTGGCGCCGGATGCCCGCCGAGTCGCCGCTGCCGGCCGTGGTGACCGCGCGCAGCGGCGTGGCCTGGTTCACCGCCGACGGGCAGCCGCTGCGCGGCGTCGCGGCCGACCGGCACGACGAGAAGATCCGCGCGCTGGCGGCGCTGCCGCTGCGTACCACCGCGGTCCGGGGCTCGCTCACGGTGGGCTACCGGACGCCGCGTCCCTGGTCCCCGGCCGAACGGGCGCTGCTGACCGCGTCCGCGGAGCTGGTCGGCCAGGCCGCCGAGCGGGCCCGCCGCTTCGAGACCCAGCACGGCACCGCCCAGATGCTGCAGCGCAGCATGCTGCCGGAACGGCTGCCGGACCTGCCCCGGCTGCGCATCGCCGCCCGCTACGACCCGGGCGTGGACGGCAACGCGGCCGGCGGCGACTTCTACGACGCGTTCCTGCTGCCCACCGGCGCGCTTGGCGTGGTGCTGGGCGATGTGGCCGGGCACGACGTGCAGGCCGCCGCACGGATGGGCCAGGTACGCGCCGCGCTGCGCGCGCTCGCCCTGGTCGACTCCCGCCCGGACGCGGTGCTCGACGGCCTGGATCGGCTGGTCAGCAGCCTCGGTGTCGAGGGCGGCACCCAGGAGCTGTTCGTGACAGTGGTCTTCGGCGTGGTCGAGGCGGACCGCGAGCTGATCACGCTCGCCAGCGCCGGTCATCCCGCGCCGCTGATCCGGCGCGCCGGACCCGACGCGGCGGTGGCCGAGTTCGTCGACGTGCCGCCCGCCCCTCCGCTGGGCCTGGGTGGTGGGCGGGCGCGTACCGCCACCGTGCCGTTCCGCCCGGGCGACACCCTGCTGCTCTACAGCGACGGCGTGGTGGAGCGGCGCTGGCAGGACCTGGCCGCCGGGATGGCCGGGCTGGGCGCGGCGGTGACCGGGGCGGCCGGCGGCGATCCGCGCGCGCTGTGCGCGGTGGCGACCGCGTCGGTGCCGGGCGCCACCGAGGACGACGTGGCGGTGCTCGCGGTGGAGTACGCGGTGCGCCCCAGCCGGTCGGCGAGCATGGAGGTGCCGGCCGAGCCGACCGCGCCGAGCCGGGTCCGGCACTGGATGACCGCGCAGCTCGGCGAGTGGCACGTGCCCGAGGCGGTGATCGGCGCGGCCGTGCTGTGCACGAGCGAGCTGACCACGAACGCGCTGCTGCACGCCGGCACCGCCGCCCGGGTCGAGGTCGACCTGTCCGCCGAGCGGTTGCTGGTGTCGGTGGCCGACTCCGGCACCCGCGGTCAGGTCACCCGGGCGCAGACCGACACGCTCAGCAGCCGGGGCCGCGGGCTCGGCCTGATCGAGGAGCTGAGCGACGCCTGGGGCACCGACCCGACCGTCCGCGGCTCGACTGTGTGGTTCGAAATCCTCATTCCGGCGGGTGGGTCGCGCGTCGGCGACGCCCCGGCCGGGTAGGAGCCCGACATGAGCGACGACAAGCGCCGCGGTGTCCTCTTCGACGTGGACGGCACCCTGGTCGACACGACGTACCTGCACACGGTGAGCTGGTGGGAGGCGCTGCGCCAGGCCGACCACCGGGTGCCGATGGCGCGGATCCACAGGTCCATCGGCATGGGCTCGGACAAGCTCCTCGACCACCTGCTGGGGGCGGAGCGGGACCGGGACGCCGACGGCCGGCTGCGCGACGCGCACGACGCGCTCTACGGCGAGTACTGGGAGCGGCTCGCGCCGCTGCCCGGCGCGCGGGAGCTGCTGCGTGCCTGCGCGGAGCGCGGGCTGCGGGTGGTGCTCGCGACCTCGGCCGCCGAGCACGAGGTCACCGCGCTGCGCGCCGCGCTGGACGTGGACGACGTGATCGACTCGGTCACCTCGTCGGCGGACGCGCAGGAGAGCAAGCCGGCACCGGACATCCTGGTCGCCGCGCTGGACCAGTCGGGGCTGACCGCCGAGCGGGTGGTGTTCGTCGGCGACTCGGTCTGGGACGTGGCCGCCGCCGGCAAGCTGGACATCCCCTGCATCGGCCTGACCTGCGGCGGCACCGGCCGGGCTGAGCTGGCCGGGGCGGGCGCGGTGGCGGTCTACGACGACCCGGCCGCGCTGCTGGACGCCCTGCCGGAAAGCGCCATCGGCACGCTCGGTTGACCGGCCGGTCAACCGGCGGGCACGCGCAGGCTTAGCCGGGCCCGCTTCGGGGCACTGCTGGACTCCACCGCCCGGCCTACGGGCGACGGAAGGGTGGTGCCGTGGAACCGGTCGATGTCGCGTTCGCTCTGCTGGGCGTCGGTGCGCTGCTGGCCGGGGTGCTTCCCCGGGTGCTGGAGAGACGGCCACTGTCGATGCCCATCGCGTTCCTCGGGCTCGGCATGCTCGTCTTCGTGCTGCCCACCGGTCTGCCCACACCGGACCCGCTGCGCTGGCCCGAGCTGACCACCCACCTCACCGAGGTCGGGGTGATCGTCGCGCTGATGGGCGCCGGCTTGAAGATCGACCGTCCGCTGAGCTGGTCCCGCTGGTCGTCGACCTGGCGGCTGCTGGCGATCGCCATGCCGCTGTGCATCGCCGCGGTGGCGCTGCTCGGCTGGTGGTGGGCCGGTCTGGTACCGGCCGCGGCGCTGCTGCTCGGCGCGGCGCTCGCCCCCACCGACCCGGTGCTCGCCTCCGACGTGCAGGTGGGCGAACCGACCGATGTGGAGGACTCGGAGGACGAGGTGCGCTTCGCGCTCACCTCGGAGGCGGGCCTCAACGACGGGCTGGCCTTCCCGTTCGTGTACGCGGCCATCGCGATCGCCACCACCGGGCTCGCGCCGTCCGGCTGGCTGGGCGAGTGGTTCGCCGTGGACGTGCTCTACAAGCTGGCCGCCGGGGTGGGCGGCGGGCTGCTCGTCGGCTGGCTGCTCGGCAAGCTGTTCTTCCGCGCCCCGAGCAAGCTGCGGCTGGCCAAGCACTCCGAGGGCTTCCTCGCGCTGGCCGCGACGTTCCTCGCGTACGGGCTGGTCGAGGTGATCGGCGGGTACGGCTTCCTGGCCGTGTTCGTGGCCGCCCGCGCGATCCGGGCCGCCGAGCGTACGCACGAGTTCCACTCCGTGCTGCACGACTTCGCCGAACAGGTGGAGCGGCTGCTCACGGTGCTGTTGCTGCTGCTGTTCGGCGGTGCCGTGATCGGCGGGCTGCTCGCGCCGCTGACCTGGCCGGCCGCGCTGGCCGGGCTGGCCCTGGTGCTGGTGATCCGGCCGCTGGCCGGGTGGCTGTCGCTGCGCGGGGCGCCGGGCAAACCGGCCGAGCACTGGGTGATCTCGCTGTTCGGCATCCGGGGCGTCGGCTCGTTCTACTACCTGGCGTACGCCACCAGCAAGACCGACTTCCCGCAGGCGGATCTGGTCTGGGCCACTGTCGGTCTCGTGGTGGTGGTGTCGGTGGTGGCGCACGGCATCGCCGCGACACCGGTCATGCAGTTGCTGGACCGGGAGGGCGAACGCACCGGCGAGGACACGCGGGCCGGGTCGGCGGCGCAACCCGTGGGCGCCACCGGCTGAGCGTCCGGGCGGCGACCCGGATCAGCCCAGCCGACCGGTGGCGACCCGGATCAGGCCAGCCGGGCGGCGAGCGCGCGGCCCAGGTCCCGACCGGAGCGCCAGGCGGTCTGCACGCGCGGGCGGCCGAACGCGTCACCGGCCAGGCCGATCCCGTCGTCGTCCAGGTGGAACGTGGCGCTCCCGGCGAGCGCGGCCGGGGTCGCGTACGTCCAGCGGTGCACGTGGGCCGACACGGCCGGCTCGGGCAGTGCGAGCAGGTCGCGGACCGCCTGCTCGATCGCCGGGCGGGCGGCGGTGGGCTGGAGCAGGTGCCCGGCGGCGAACCCGGCGGTGGTGTGCGCGACGAGCACCGGCGCGCCGTCGCCGCGCCGGTCGCCGTCGTCGCAGACCAGGCTGAGCACGGGGTGGTCGTTGACGAACGCGCCCCGGAAGTCCGGCCAGCGGCGGGCCGGGAAGTGCAGCACCCCGCTCAGCGCCGGCGACCAGCGCTGCGCGGCCACCGCCCGGGTGGCCTCGGCCAGCGCCGGATCCAGCAGCAGCGCGGCCTGCGGGCCGGGCATGGCGAGCACGACCGCCTCGGCCTCGGTGCCGTCCACCCGGGGGCCGGGGTCGACGCTCATCACCAGCCGGTCGTGCGTCACCGGCAGGTCGCCGGCCAGGTGCTCGACGAGTGAGCGCAGCCCGCGCGGGGCGGCCCAGCGCATCGGGCCGGCGACCTGCCGACGCCCGCCCGGCCCGTACGCGACGAGCGTGTCGGTCCACTCCCGCGCCAGCCCGGCGGCCCGCCACCGGTCGGCCACGGCGGCGAAGTCCGGGTCGTCCACGGTGAAGTACGCGGCGCCCAGGTCGGCCGGGCGGCCGTCGAAGCGCTTGCTGGCCATCCGCCCGCCGGTGACCCGGGCCCGTTCGCGTACCCGCACCGGGACGCCGGCCCGCGCCAGCTCGGTCGCGCACGCCACCCCGGCGATGCCCGCACCGACCACCACCACGCCCGTCCGGTCCGCCGTCACCAGGTGATCGTAGGCGGCGGGCGGCATGAACCCGCCGAGCCTGGGGTAGTGGTACACCTGTTCGAGGAGAGGTGATCGACATGGCCGACCGCAACAACGCCAGCGGCAGGAACGTGAACCCGGACGCCGCCGTCAAGGACCCGGACGACTGGGTCACCGGCGACGAGCCGCCCACCGCCGCCCAGGAGTCGTACCTGCACACCCTGGCCCAGGAGGCGGGCGAGCCGGTGCCGGAGGGCCTGACCAAGGCCGAGGCGTCCCGGCGGATCGACGAGCTCCAGGCGGAGACCGGCCGGGGCCGCTGAGGTCAGCGCGGGGGCAGGCGGTGCAGCTCGACCCGGTCGAGCCGCCCCGCCGCCACCCGGGCGGTCAGGTACGTGGCGTACGGCTGCGCCCGCCGGTCGGTGGGTGAGCCGGGGTTGAGCAGCCGCAGGCCGCCCGGGGCGACACTGTCCCACGGGATGTGCGAGTGCCCGAAGACGAGCAGGTCGCAGTCGCCGTACGCGGCGGCGCAGCGCTCCTCGCGACGGGTCTTCGGGCCGGTCTCGTGCACGACGGCGACCCGCA
This sequence comes from Micromonospora tulbaghiae, assembly GCF_900091605.1. Classification (GTDB taxonomy): domain Bacteria; phylum Actinomycetota; class Actinomycetes; order Mycobacteriales; family Micromonosporaceae; genus Micromonospora; species Micromonospora tulbaghiae. The sequence goes on along the minus strand of NZ_FMCQ01000006.1, from coordinate 237,577 downwards.
GGCCGTCCAGCTCGACGCGGGCCACCTCGGGCAGCCGGGCGCGCAGCGCCGGCCCGTCGTTGTTGCCGTACACCCCGACCAGCCGGCGCGACCGCTCCTCCAGCGCGTCCAGCAGCGCCACGTCCACCCAGTCCCCGGCGTGCACGACGACATCCGCGGCCTCCACCGCCCCCCACAGCGGCGCGGGCAGATCCCGCGCCCGCTTGGGCACATGCGTGTCGGCCATGATCACGAGTTCCACACCCCCATCCTCCCCCACTCCCTCCCTGCACCGTCGATCATGAAGTTGGCGGCACTCAGGGAGATCGACTTCGCCGTCAACCTCATGATCGACGGGAAGAGGTGGCGGGGCGGCGCTCGGCGGCGGCGCGGGCGGCGGCGTCGGTGATCCGGCCGGCGGCGACGATCAGGCCGATGTGTGAGTACGCCTGCGGAAAGTTGCCCACCTGCTCGCCGGTGTCCGGGTCGATCTGCTCGGCGTACAGGCCGAGGTCGTTGGTGCGGGCGGCGAGGCGTTCGACCAACCGCCGCGCCCGGTCCAGTTCCCCCGCCTCGGCCAGGCAGGCGGCCAGCCAGAACGAACAGATCACGAACCCGGCCGGGTCGCCGTCCCAGCGGCGCAGCAGCCCGTCGCGGGACAGCCGCCGCTCCAGCACGTCCATCGTGGCGCGCATCCGGTCGTCGTCCGCCGGCAGGAAACCGACGAGCGGCATGACCAGCACCGAGGCGTCCAGGTCGTCCGAGCCGAACGCCCCGGTGTACGCGCCGACCCGCTCGTTCCAGCCGTGGGCGAGCACCGCCGCCCGTACCTCGTCGCGTGCGGAGGCCCAGCGTGCCACGTCGGCGGGCTCGCCGATGCGGGAGCCGAACCGCACCGCCCGGTCCAGCGCGGTCCAGCACTCCACCTTCGACGACACGTAGTGCCGCTCCGGGCCGCGCCCCTCCCACATCCCCGCGTCGGGCCGGTGCCAGCCGCGCTCGGCCTGGTCGGCGAGCGTCCGCAGCAGATCGCGGACCTCCGGTGACATGGGGTCGAGGTAGTACCGCATCAGCCAGGCGGCGTCGAGCACCTCGCCCAGCACGTCGTTCTGCCGCTGCCGCCAGGCGTCGTTGCCGACGAGCACCGGCCGGCTGTGCTCGTACCCGGCCAGGTGGTCGAGGTCGTGCTCGGTCAGGTCCCGCTCCCCCTCGACGCCGTACATGATCGGCACCGGCTCGTCGCCGATCCGGCCCATCGCCCGGGCCACCCAGGTGAACTGCCGGTCCGCCTCGTCCGGACAGGCCGCCCGCCAGAGCGCCTGGAGGGTGAGGCTGAAGTCGCGCAGCCACACGTAGCGGTAGTCGTAGTTGCGGTCGCCGCCGAGCCGCTCCGGCACCGACGTGGTGGCCGCCGCGACGACAGCACCGCTGGGCGCGTAGGTCATCCCCTGCACCGCGAGCGCGCTGCGCCGCACCTCGTCGCGGTACTCGCCCTGGTAGTCGTGCAGCGCCGACCAGGACCGCCAGCCGGCGATTGTCTCGGCCACCACCTCGGCGGCGTCGGGCAGCGCCGGTTCGCCGCCGGCATACGTCGGGGCGTACCCGAGGGTGAAGCGGTGGGTGCTGGCGGCGCGGGCGGTGAACCGTCCTGCGGCGGCCCCCTCGGCGATGGTCAGCGGGACGTCGGCGCGCAACTCCAGCCGGCAGGCGCCGGCCGTGGCGGCCACCACCCCGTCACGTTCGGTGAGGTAGGCGCCGACCCGGCCGTACTCGAAACGCGGCGCGTACTCGACGCGCATCGGCACCTCGCCGGTCAGCCCTTCGACCAGCCGGGCGAGCACCCGCGGCGAGCGCATCCCGATGTCGTGACCGCGCGCGCCGGGCTCCAGCGCCAGCGCGTCGGTGACGGCGACCGTGCCGGTCGCCGTGGTGAAGACGGTACGCAGCACCAGCGTGTCGTCCAGGTAGGACCGGCTGCTGGTGGCCGGGCCCTCGGGACGGATGCTCCAGTGGCCGGCGTCCTCGTCGAGCAGGCGCCCGAACACCGACGGCGCGTCGAACCGGGGCGGGCACCACCAGTTGACCGCGCCGTCCCGGTCGACCAGGGCGGCGCTGCGCCCGTCGGCGAGGAACCCGTGCTCGCTGATCCGTCGGGTCGGCACGACTGTGGCTACCCGGCCCGGGTGCCACCATGCCTGGCCACATCGGTCCCGGTCGGCGCGTTACCGCTGCCCGGCGGCGGGAACGCGGCGGGTTGACGAAGGAGGATGCTCATGACCAGACCCTCGACTCCGACCGCGGCCTGGCAGCCCGGAATGCCGGGCAGCGACAACCTCCCGTCCGGCCCGGGCGGTCGCCCGACGCCGCCGAGCGGGGACGGGCACGGCCCGCAGGCCGGGGCCACTACCGTCACGATCGGTTCGTATCCGGACTATCCGTCCGCCCAGCGCGTGGTGGACTATCTGGCCGACAACAGGTTCCCGGTGGAACGTACCTCGATCGTCGGTACGGACCTCACACTCGTGGAGACCGTGATGGGACGGCTCACCACGGGCCGGGCGGCCCTGCTCGGGGCCGGCACCGGCGCCTGGTTCGGTCTGTTCATCGGGTTGCTGTTCGGCATCTTCACCGCGGGCAACTGGCTGGCGGTGATCCTGGTCGGGCTGGTGATCGGCGCGATCTGGGGTGCTGTGTTCGGCGCGGTCGCGCACGCCATGAGCGGTGGGCAGCGTGACTTCACGTCTGCGAGTTCGCTGCGGGCCGCCCAGTACGCGGTCACGGTGGACGCGGAGCTGGCCGGTCAGGCCCAGCAGCTGCTCAGCCGGATGCACCTGACACCGACCGGCGCCACCGCCCGCTGACCGGCGGTACGCGACATCGAGGGAGGGCCCAGCCTGGGTCCTCCCTCGCCGCGTCAGTGGTACGCCCGCTCACCGGCGCGCAGCGGCACGTCCACCCGGTTCTCCGGCGGGGCCAGCGGGCAGGCCCACCTGTCGTCGTACGCGCAGCTGGGGTTGTAGAGGTAGTTGGGGTCCAGCCGGACCCGGTCGCCGGCCAGCACGGTCAGGCCGCGACCGAACGTGCCCTTGACGGTGTCGGTGAGATACCGGCCCCCGCCGTACGAGCCGTCGCCACAGGTGGCGTCGCGCAGCGGCAGGAACAGTCCGCCCCCGTACGCCTCGATCCACCACAGCGTGAGCGGTCCCCACGGCGTCTCGGCGACTGCCGCGCGCCGGTAGGCGACCACCCCGTCCGGGCCGCCGGTGTCGATGCGCAGCTCCCCGGAAGCGGGGCGCAGCGGTGCCTCCACCACGGCCGACGGGTCGGGCGGGTACCAGCGCAGCCCGGTGAAGCCGGCCCGGTCGGCGGGCGGCACCGGGCTGCTCGGGTGGGTGCGGAACAGTTCGTCGCGCGCGGCCCGGAACCCGGTCAGGTCGAGGTCGGACAGGTAGAGCCGGGCCACCCGCTCCCGCCAGTCGAGCAGGTCGAGATCGCCCATCCCCCGACCCTAGCCGGGTCATACGTTCAAACTTCTAATAAGACTGCGGTCTAGCGAACCCACCCACGGCAGACACCCTTGTTAAAATTTTAAATAGTGCTACTCTCGGGGCCATGACGGAGAGCCTGGACGCGGAGCGAATGGCCTGTTGGCGCGCGTACATCGAGTCGAGCCAGCGGCTGTTCACCCAGCTCGAGGACGACCTGCGCGCCGACAGCGACCTGAGCTTCGCCGACTACCACGTGCTGGTGCTGCTCTCCGAGGCACCCGGTCAGCGGCTGCGCATGGGTGAGCTGGCCGACCGGCTGGTGTTCTCACCGAGCCGACTGACCTACCAGGTCGCCACGATGCGCAAGCGCGGCCTGGTGGCGAAGGAGGCGTGTCCGGCCGACCGGCGCGGCAGCGAGGCCGTGCTCACCGCGGCCGGCCTGCTCGCCCTGCGCGAGGCCGCGCCGCACCACCTGCGCTCCGTGCGCGCCCACCTGATCGACGACCTCGACGACGCCGAGGTCGCCTGCCTCACCCGGGTCTTCGAGCGGCTCGGCCGGCGCCTGCGCGCCGACCGCACCGCGTCGTCCACCCCGGCCGACAAGTAAGGAGTCCCGCGATGCCCGCGATCACCGTCGACGACGTCCTCGTCCTGCCCCGCCTGCCGAAGCTCGGCGAGGCGACCGAATACCGTGCGGTCCGCCGGGTCACCACCGCGCCCAGCGGCTACGAGGGCGAGGGCTTCCCGGTCCGCCGGGCCTTCGCCGGGGTGCCGATGACCGAGCTGGACCCGTTCATCCACCTCGACCAGATGGGCGAGGTGGACTACGCGCCGGGCGAGCCGAAGGGCACCTCCTGGCACCCGCACCGCGGCTTCGAGACCGTGACCTACATGATCGACGGGATCATGGACCACCAGGACTCGACCGGTGGCGGCGGCACCATCACCGACGGCGACACCCAGTGGATGACGGCAGGCAGTGGCCTGTTGCACATCGAGGCCCCGCCGGAGCACCTGGTGATGAGCGGCGGGCTGTTCCACGGCCTCCAGCTCTGGGTCAACCTGCCCCGGGTGGCCAAGATGAGCGCGCCCCGCTACCAGGACATCCGCGGCCGGGAGTCGGCGCTGCTGACCACGCCCGACGGCGGCGGCCTGATCCGGGTCATCGCCGGCGAGGTCGCCGGGCACCAGGGTCCGGGCTCGACGCACACGCCGATCACCATCGCGCACGTCACGTTGCAGCCCGGCGCCGAGCTGAGCCTGCCGTGGCGGTCGGACTTCAACGCGCTGGTGTACGTGCTGGCCGGCCGAGGCACGGTCGGGACCGACCGGCGGCCGATCCAGCTCGGCCAGCTCGCCGTGCACGGGCCCGGTGAGGCGCTGCGGATCACCGCCGACCGGACGCAGGACTCCAACGCCCCGGCGCTGGAGCTCTACCTGATGGGCGGCCAGCCGATCCGCGAGCCGGTGGCCCACTACGGTCCGTTCGTGATGAACACGCGGGCCGAGCTGATCCAGGCGGTCGAGGACTTCCAGGCCGGCCGGCTCGGGGTGATCCCGACCGGGCGGGTGCCGCACAGCGACGGCCAGGGCGACCGCCCCTGACCTGCTACGGGCGCCCCGGTTCGCCGGGGCGCCCGGCCGCGGCCTCAGGAGACGGCGAAGATCCCGGCCACCCCGAGGATCACCATCAACAGGACCGCCACCAGCGCACCCCGCTCCCCCTCCACCGCCTGGTCGCGGTCGTCGGTCACGGTGTTCGTCGTCTCGGCGGGCATGTCGGTGCCTCCTCGGTTTCGCGGTCCAGGGGTCCGGCGCACCCCTGACGCGCGCACCGACGCCGACCTGCTGCTCGACGTGCGGGGCCCTGCCGGGGGTCCTACCGTGTGAGGACGTCGTCGACCTCGGGGGGTGGAACGTGACTCTGCGGGACTGGTTCCTCACCGCACAGGAACGCGCCAACCCGGGCTCTGAATTACCCGTCTGGACCGATGGAAACCTCGCCGAGCCGCTGATTCACGGTGCCGCGTACTTCGACCGCCTGGTCAGCGAAGTGGAGTCACTCTCGGCGGGCGACCACCTGTTCTTCACCGACTGGCGTGGTGACCCGGACGAGCGGCTGCGCCCGGACGGCCCGACGGTGGCGCAGTTGTTCGCCCAGGCCGCCCAGCGCGGCGTGATCGTCAAAGGGCTGGTCTGGCGCTCCCACCTCGACACGCTCTCCTACAGCGAGTCGGAGAACCGCGACCTCAGCGAGGCGATCCGCGCGGCCGGCGGCGAGGTGCTGCTCGACCAGCGGGTCCGGCGCGGCGGCTCGCACCACCAGAAGCTCGTGGTGCTGCGCCGGCCCGGCGACCCGAGCCGCGACATCGCGTTCGCCGGCGGGATCGACCTGTGCCACAGCCGCCGCGACGACGCCGGTCACTCCGGCGACCCGCAGCCGGTCGGCATGTCCCCCCGGTACGGCCCCACACCGCCCTGGCACGACGTGCAGCTGGCGGTACGCGGGCCGGTGGTCGGCGCGCTCGACACCACGTTCCGGGAGCGGTGGACCGATCCGATGCCGCTGGACTCGGAGAACCCGATGGCATACCTGCGGGACCGGCTGCGCGGCTCGGACCTGCGCCCGGACCCGCTGCCCGAGCAGCCCGCCGACCCGCCGCCATGCGGGCCGCACCACGTGCAGGTGCTGCGCACCTACCCGGCCGTGCGGCCCCGCTACTCGTTCGCCCCGGACGGCGAGCGCACGGTGGCCCGCGGCTACACCAAGGCCGTACGCCGGGCCCGGCGGCTGATCTATCTGGAGGACCAGTACCTCTGGTCGACCGAGGTGGCGGAGCTGTTCGCGCAGGCGCTGCACGAGCACCCGGACCTGCACCTGGTGGCGGTCGTCCCCCGGCACCCGGACGTGGACGGCCGGCTCGCGCTGCCGCCGAACATGGTCGGCCGGGAGCAGGCGCTGTCGCTGTGCCACCGGGCCGCGCCGGAGCGGGTGCACGTGTTCGACGTGGAGAACCACGACGGCACGCCGGTGTACGTGCACGCGAAGGTCTGCGTGGTGGACGACGTCTGGGCCAGCGTGGGCAGCGACAACTTCAACCGCCGGTCCTGGACGCACGACAGCGAGCTGTCCTGCGCGGTGCTCGACGACACCCGTGACGAGCGGGCGCCGGCCGATCCGGCCGGGCTGGGCGACGGCGCCCGCGTGTTCGCCCGCGACCTGCGGCTGCGGCTGTGGCGCGAGCACCTGGACCGCGATCCCGGCGGCGCGCAGGACGACGACCTGCTGGACCCGGCGGACGCGGTGGCGGCGGTCACCGCGGCGGCCGACGAGCTGGACCGCTGGCACGCCGGGGGCCGGGCCGGTCCCCGTCCGCCGGGCCGGTTGCGGCCGCACCGCCCGGAGCGGTTGCCCTGGCGTACGCGGCTCTGGGCGCTGCCCGCGTACCGGCTGGTCTACGACCCGGACGGCAGGCCGCTGCGTGCCCGGCGGGCGGGCACCTGGTGAAGGTCTGACACCTCGTCCGGCACGTTCGGGCGGGCCGGGTACGCGAACGACACGCGCGGTGAGTAGAAGCCCCAGCACACGTGCAGCGGGTTGGCCGGACGCAGCGCGTGGACCGGGTGCTCCCGGGCCGGGAACTCCACCGACTCGACCTCGAACGGTGACACCGGCTCGGCCACGTACGGGTAGTCGGTGACGATCAGCTCACCGTCGCTGCGGGTGAGGTAGCGGTGGTGGCCGTTGTGCGCCTCGGTGCCGGTGTACCCGACCCGGGCGGTGACCCGGATCAGCAGCGTGCCGTCGGCGGCCCGGGTCTCGGCGGTGAGCTGATCACCTCGCAGGTCGAGGCGGGTCTCCCCGGCGGCGGCCGGCGCGCCCCGCGCGGCGGCGTACCGCCGGACCCGCTCACTGGAGGAGAAGTAGTGCGTCCACCAGCCACCGGGCGTCTCGCCGTCGGGCGGGTCCATGTCCGCCAGTGAGACACCGACGTAGGTGAGCGAGTACGCCCCGAAGCCGGAGGTCTGCGTCTCGTCGTCGACCACGTACTGGTTGACGAACACCTGCCGCTGCGGGTGCGGGCGCAAACCGGCGGGCAGCAGCGTGTCGACCGCGCCGGGATCCGCCGGGAGCCAGCTGAACAGCAGCGTCCGGGCGTTGATGACGAGTTGCGGCGCGGCGGGATCCAGCACGGTGCCTCCGTTGACGTGTCGCTACGGACGGTACGGGCGGTCCCGTCGGCGGGACAACGACAGAAAGGCGACACTTCGGCCACCTGTCGGATTCCACGTTGACCGGCCGGGGTAGGACCGGGGCCGACCGGTCGACGCCGCTCGCCACCCTGCCGAGCGAGATATCGCCCGCCTCACGCCTTTCGTGGCTGCTTACACCTTAAGTACATCGTACTTTCGGCTAGATTTCCGCAGCACGATCGGGCTATGGTGGCTTCCGAACGTACGACCGACACCTAAACCTAAGCGTCACGTCTTTTTTCTTCCGTGGACGAGGTGCAGGGAGGACCACCCATGACCGCTCCCACGATCAGCGCCCCGGCGACCACGCCGGCCGCCGCCGCGAAGCTCGACCCCCGCTCGCTCACCGACAGCGCAGCCGACCTGCTAGCCGCGATGGCCGCGCTGCCCGCCGACCACCCGTCCCGGCCCGCGCTGCGCGACCGCGCCATCGAGGCGTGGCTGCCACTGGCGAACCATCTGGCCCACCGCTACAGCGGCCGGGGCGAGCCCAACGACGACCTGGCGCAGACCGCCGCGATCGGTCTGATCAAGGCGATCGACAAGTTCGACCCGTCGCGCGGCGTCGACTTCGCCGGCTACGCCATCCCCACCATCATCGGCGAGCTGAAGCGCCACTTCCGCGACCGCACCTGGGACATCCGGGTGCCCCGCCGGCTCCAGGAGCTGCGCCTGGCGATCTCCGACGCCAACAGCACGCTGCTGCAGACGCTCGGCCGCTCGCCGACGGTCGCCGACATCGCCGCCCACCTCAAGCTCACCGAGGAAGAGGTGCTGGAGGGCCTGGAGGGCGCCCGCGCGTACAACGCGGTGTCGCTGTCCACCCCCACCGGCGACGGCGAGCGGGCCACCGAGCTGGGTGACCTGCTCGGCGGCGAGGACGGCGAGTTCGAGCTGGCCGAGATGCGGGTGGCCCTCGGCCCGGCGCTCGCCACGCTCGACCAGCGCGAGCAGAAGATCCTCACGCTGCGCTTCTACGGCAACCTGACCCAGTCGCAGATCGCCGAGCAGATCGGCGTCTCGCAGATGCACGTGTCCCGGCTGCTGGCCCGGGCCCTGACGAAGCTGCGCGGTCAGCTCGACGGAACGTACTAGCAAGGGGGGCGGCCGGGTCGGCGGACCCGGCGCGGCGGCCCACCGGGCCCGGTCGGCGGTGCGCCGGCCGGGCCGTTCCGCGTCCCGGGGGCGACGCGGACCGTCCGGCGGCGCGGTGCGAGAGTGGGTCGGTGCTCGCCGACGTCCCGCTCGACCTGCCGGTCCGCCCGGTCCTGCCGGCGCTCGTCGGCGCCTTGCGCGAGCGCGGCGCCGCCGTCCTGGTGGCGCCACCGGGCACCGGCAAGACCACCACCGCGCCGCTCGCGGTCGCCGACGCGGTCACCGGCCGCGTGGTGATCGCCCAGCCCCGGCGGGTGGCCGCCCGCGCCGCCGCGCACCGGATGGCCGCCCTGCTCGGCGAGCGGGTCGGCGACCGGATCGGGTACGCGGTGCGCGGCGAGCGCCGTGCCGGGCCGCGTACCCGGGTCGAGGTCGTCACCACCGGCCTGCTGGTCCGCCGCCTGCACCACGACCCGGAGCTGCCGGGGGTGGACGCGGTACTGCTCGACGAGTGCCACGAGCGGCACCTCGACGCCGACCTGGCGCTGGCGTTCAGCGTCGAGGCCCGCGCGACGCTGCGCCCGGACCTGTGGCTGCTGGCGATGTCGGCCACCCCGCAGACGGACCGGTTCGCGGCGCTGCTCGGCGCCGGTGACCCCGCCCCCGTGGTACGCGCCGAGGCCGCGCTGCACCCGGTCGAGCGGGTGTGGGCGCCGCCGCCGCGCCCGGTGACGCCGCCCGGCGCCGGCCGGGTCGACCCGGCGCTGCTCGACCACGTGGCCGCCACCGTCCGCCGGGCGCTGCGCGAACGCGACGGCGACGTGCTGGTCTTCCTGCCCGGCGCGGGTGAGATCGCCGCCGTCGCGGGCCGGCTCGCAGGCCTGCGCGACACCGCTGTGCTGCCGTTGCACGGACGGCTGCCGGGGCCCGCCCAGGACGCGGCACTCACGCCGGCCGCCGGACGGCGCGTGGTGCTGGCGACCGCGGTGGCGGAGAGCAGCCTGACCGTCCCCGGCGTACGGGTGGTCGTGGACGGCGGACTGAGCCGGGTGCCGCGTACCGACCTGGCGCGAGGACTGGGTTCGCTGGTCACAGTGCCGGTGTCGCGGGCCGGGGCCACCCAGCGCGCCGGCCGGGCCGGACGGGAGGCGCCCGGCGCGGTCTACCGCTGCTGGTCCGCCGCGACGCACGCGCGGCTCGCACCGCAGCCCGAACCGGAGATCGCCACCGCCGACCTGACCGGGTTCGCGCTGGAGCTGGCGGCCTGGGGCACACCGGACGGCACCGGGCTGGCGCTGCCCGACCCGCCGCCGCCGGCCGCGCTGACAGTGGCGCGGGAGACGCTCACCACGCTCGGCGCGGTGGACCACGACGGCCGGATCACCGCGCGCGGGCGGGCGGTCGCGGCGGCGGGCACGCATCCCCGGCTGGCGCGGGCGCTGCTGGACGGCGCGCCCCGGGTCGGCGCAGAACGGGCCGCCCAGGTGGTGGCGATCCTCGGCGAGGACACGCTGGGCGGGACGGGGGACGACCTGCCCGCCCGATGGCGGCGGCTGCGCGACGGCGCCGACCCGGCCGCCACCGCGCGCTGGCGCACCGAGGTACGCCGCCTACGCGCCGCCCTGCCCGCCGACGGCGCGGACGAGCCCTCCGGCTCACCCGTCGGCCCGGCGGACCGGCGACAGACCGGCGCGCCCGCCGGCCGGGCGGCGCAGCGGCGCGACGCGGGGCGGTCGTCGGGAGACGAGCGGGATCGTCTGCCGGACGATCTGGCCGCGGGGCTGCTCGCCGGGCTCGCGTACCCGGAACGGCTGGCCCGGGCGCGGCGGCCGGGCGGGTCCGCGTACCTGATGGCCGGCGGCACCGCCGCGGGGCTGGCGCCCGGGTCGGGGCTGGCCGGAGCGGCGTGGCTGGCCGTCGCGGTGGCCGACCGCTCCCCCGGCGCGCCGGCCGCCCGGGTGCGGCTGGCCGCGCCGATCGACGAGGCGACCGCCCGGGAGGCCGGGGCGGCGCTGCTGCGCGCCGAACGGGAGGTGGCCTGGTCCGGCGGGGACGTGGTGGCCCGCGAGGTGGAGCGGCTCGGCGCTGTCGAGCTGGTCGACCGGCCGCTCACCGCGCCGGAGCCGGAGCTGGTCGCGGCGGCACTGCTGGACGGGCTGCGGCAGGAAGGGCCGGGGCTGCTGCGGTGGACGCCCGAGGCGACCGCGCTGCGCCACCGGCTGGCGTTCTGCCGTCAGGCGCTCGGTGACGACTGGCCGGATGTCTCCGACGTGGCGCTGCTCGCCGACGCGCCCGTCTGGCTCGGCCCGGAGCTGGCCCGCGCCCGGCGCCGGGCCGACCTCGGCCGGGTGGACGTGGCGGCGGCGTTGCGGCGGCTGCTGGACTGGCGGCAGGCGGCGCGGCTGGACGAGCTGGCCCCGGAGCGCCTGGAGGTGCCCAGCGGCTCGCGGATCCGGGTCGACTACGCCGACCCGGCCGCACCGGTGCTGGCGGTCAAGCTCCAGGAGACGTTCGGCTGGCGGGACGTGCCGCGCATCGCCGACGGGCGGATGCCGGTGCTGCTGCACCTGCTCTCCCCCGCCGGGCGGCCGGTGGCGGTCACCGCCGACCTGGCCTCGTTCTGGCGCACCGGGTACCCGCAGGTGCGGGCGGAGCTGCGCGGACGCTACCCGCGCCATCCCTGGCCGGAGGACCCGACCACCGCCGAGCCGACCCGCCGGGCCAGCCCGCGCCGGCGGTGAGGGCTACTCCTCGACCACGTCGGCGATCACGACGGTGATGTTGTCCGGGCCGCCGGCCCGCAGCGCCAGGTCGATCAGCCGGGCCGCGCAGGCGTCGCGTTCCGGCTGCTCGCTGAGCACCTCGGTAAGCGTGTCCGCGCGGACCACGTTGGAGAGGCCGTCGCTGCACAGCAGCCAGCGGTCACCGGCCCGGGGCACCATCGTGGCGTACGACGGGGAGACCTCGTCGCCCTGCAGCGCCTGGGTCACCACGGCCCGCCGGGGGTGGCTGCTGGCCTGTTCGGCGGTGATGACGCCCTGGTCGACGAGCATCTGCACGAACGTGTCGTCGCGGGTGACCTGCTTGAGCACGCCCTCGCGGTACAGGTAGGCCCGCGAGTCGCCGACGTGCGCCAGCGCGAGGCAGCTGCCGGTACGGGCGAACAGCAGCGCGGTGAGCGTGGTGCCCATGCCCTGGCGTTCCGGGTCCTCCTCGACGGCCCCGCGGATCCGCGCGGTGGCCAGCTCGATCCCGCCCTGGAGCGCGGCGACGAGTGCGTGCTCCGGCGTCTCCACGTCCAGCGGGGCGACCGCGTCGATGGCGATGCGGCTGGCCAGGTCGCCGGCCGCCATGCCGCCCATGCCGTCGGCGACCGCGACCAGCCAGGCGCCCGCGTGCTGCGCGTCCTGGTTACCGCTGCGGATCAGCCCACGGTCGCTCGCTCCGACGGAACGAAGCTTCAGGGTCATGGATCGCAGCCTGCCAGGTCGAGGGCTCGGATGTCTCTAGGAGATCACTGACATCGTACGTGGCGCGCCGAATCCCACCGCGCGCGGGCGCGCGCCCCTCATCGGGCCGGATCGATTGACAGCGGCGGAACGCGGTGGAAACATCGGGCTGATATTGGGAGCGCTCCCAGCTCCCGGTCTCCCCCACCACCCCCGAGCACGGAAGGAACCTCCGTGACCCGATCCCGTCGTCGGCTCGCCGCACTCGCGGCCACCACGCTGGCGCTCACCGGCCTCACCGCCGGCCCGGCGAGCGCCGAGGTGCCGCCGGACGCCCCCGAACAACTCCGCAACGGCGACTTCAGCGCCGGTGTCTCACCCTGGTTCTCGTACGGCACCGGCGACCTCGCGGTCGTCGACGGCCGGCTCTGCACCTCCGTCGCGGCGGGCACCGCGAACCCGTGGGACGCCGGCATCGGCCAGGACGCGGTGCCGCTGACCCAGGGCGCCGAGTACGAGCTGGCCTTCGACGTCTCCGCGACCCCCGGCGCGGCCGTCAAGGCGGTGCTCCAGCTCGGCAGCGCCCCCTACACCACTTACGCCAGCGTCGACGCGACAGCCACCGGCACCGCCCAGCGCGTCACCACCACGTTCACCTCGCCGGCCGACAACCCCACCGCCCAGCTGATCTTCCAGGTCGGCGGCAGCGCCCAGGCGCAGACGTTCTGCCTGGACAACGTGTCGCTGCGCGGCGGGGAGCCGGCGCCGCCGTACGAGCCGGACACCGGTCCCCGGGTCCGGGTCAACCAGGTCGGCTACCTGCCCGGCGGGCCGAAGCACGCGACTGTGGTCACCGAAGCCACCGACGCGCTGCCCTGGCAGCTCAAGTCGGGCGGCGGCGCGGTGGTCGCCAGCGGGCAGACCACGCCGCGCGGCACCGACGCCGCCTCGGCGCAGAACGTGCAGACCGTCGACTTCTCCGCCTACCGCAAGCCGGGCACCGGCTACACGCTGACCGTGGACGGCGAGACCAGCCACCCGTTCGACATCTCCGGCGCGCTCTACGACCGGCTGCGCGCCGACTCGCTCCAGTTCTTCTACGCCCAGCGCAGCGGCATCGCCATCGACGGCGACCTGATCGGCGAGGAGTACGCCCGGCCGGCCGGGCACCTCGGCGTCGAGCCCAACCAGGGCGACACCGACGTGCCGTGCCAGGCCGGCGTCTGCGACTACTCGCTGGACGTGCGCGGCGGCTGGTACGACGCCGGTGACCACGGCAAGTACGTCGTCAACGGCGGAATCGCCACCTACCAGCTGCTGAGCACCTTCGAGCGGACCAAGACCGCCGAGACCGCCGGCGGCGGCGCCGCTCTGGGCGACTCCACGCTGCGGCTGCCCGAGCGCGGCAACGACGTGCCGGACGTGCTCGACGAGGCCCGCTGGGAGCTGGAGTTCCTGCTGCGCATGCAGGTGCCGGCGGGCAAGCCGCTGGCCGGGATGGTCCACCACAAGATCCACGACCGGAACTGGACCGGCCTGCCGCTGCAGCCGCAGGACGACCCGCAGCCGCGTGAGCTGCACCCGCCGTCCACCGCCGCCACGCTGAACCTGGCCGCCGTCGCGGCGCAGTGCCAGCGGCTGTACGCCCCGTACGACGCCGCGTTCGCCGCGCGCTGCGGCACCGCCGCCAAGACCGCGTACGCCGCGGCCAAGGCGAACCCGGCGATCTACGCCCCGGCCAGCGACAGCACCGGCGGCGGCGCGTACGACGACACCAACGTCAGCGACGAGTTCTACTGGGCCGCGGCCGAGCTGTGGCTGACCACCGGCGACAAGGCGTACCTGGCCGACGTCACCGGCTCGCCGCTGCACACCGCCGACGTGTTCGCCCCGAACGGCGCGTTCGGCTGGCAGAGCGTCGCCGCGTTGGGCCGCCTGGACCTGGCCACCGTGCCGAACACGCTGCCCGCGGCGGAGAAGACCCGCATCCGCGAGTCCATCACCGCCGCCGCCGACAGCTACCTGGCCACGATCGCCGGCCAGGCGTACGGCCTGCCGTTCCCCGGCAGCGCCGACGCGTACGTCTGGGGCAGCAACAGCAACCTGGTGAACAACGCGATCGTGCTGGGCACCGCGTTCGACCTGAGCCGGGACGCGAAGTACCGGGACGGCGCGGTGCAGGCCGCCGACTACCTGTTCGGCCGCAACGCGCTGAACATGTCGTACGTGACCGGGTGGGGCGAGCAGCACGCCCGCAACCAGCACAGCCGGATCTTCGGCCACCAGCTGAACCCGGACCTGCCGCGTCCGCCGGCCGGCTCGCTCGCCGGTGGTCCGAACGCCGCACTCCAGGACCCGTTCGCGGCGAACCTGCTCGCCGGGTGCGCGCCGATGTTCTGCTACGTCGACGACATCAACTCGTACGCGACGAACGAGGTGGCGATCAACTGGAACTCGGCGCTGGCGTGGCTCGCGTCGTTCCTGGCCGACCAGGGTGACGCCGGCGCGGTGCCGGCGCCGTCCTGCGCGGTCACCTACACCACGCACGGGAGCTGGCCGTCCGGCTTCACCACCCAGGTGACGGTCCGCAACACCGGCACGACGGCGGTGAACGGCTGGAACCTGCGCTGGGCCTTCCTCAGTGGTCAGAAGGTGAGCCAGTCCTGGTCGGCGCAGGTCGGCCAGAGCGGCGCCACGGTCACCGCGAAGAACCTGTCGTGGAACGCGAAGCTGGCGCCCGGCGCCAGCACCACGTTCGGCTTCAACGGCGTCTCCTCCCCCGGTCCCAACCCCGACCCCGGGCTGGTCACGCTGAACGGAAAGGCCTGCACGGTCTCCTGACCGGCTTTGCCGCTCCAACCGGGCGCCATCGCAGGACCGGGTACGGTCCTGCGATGGCGTACCTGTTCCTGCTCGGCGCGATCACCGCCGAGGTGATCGGCACCAGTCTGCTCAAGGCCACCGACGGCTTCACCCGGCTCTGGCCCACGCTCGGCCTCGCCGTGGCGTACCTGTCCGCGTTCGGGTTGCTCTCGCTGGCCGTCAAGGACATCCCGGTCGGCGTCGCGTACGCGGTCTGGTCCGGCCTCGGCACCGCCGCCATCATGGCGATCGGCGCGGCGTTCCTGGGTGAGCCGCTGAGCGTCGCGAAGGTGGTCGGGGCGGGGCTGGTCATCGCCGGGGTGGTGGTGCTCAACCTCGGCGGCGCGCACTGAGCGCGGCCCGCCCGGCCCCGCTCAGCCCGGCAGCCCCGCCGCGCGCAGCAGCCGGAGCTGCCCGATCTCGGCCACGTTCTTCATCAGCTCGGCGTTCACCCACGCCGCCAGGTCCGCGACGGTCAACCCCGCGTCGGCGGGCCAGGGGTACGCGGCCGGCCGGTCCAGGTCGTCCTCGGTCAGCCCGTCCAGTGCGTCCGTCCACTCCGCCCGCAGCCCTCGCAGCCAGGCGACCGTGTCCCCGCCCGGCCCGGGCCAGCGGATGTCGTCACGTTCCCGCGCCGGCCGCTGCCGCACGTGGTCGGCGGCGACCGACCACCACCAGCCGATGTGCCAGGTGAGCCAGCCGACCGTGGGCGCCGGGACCGGGTCCGGCTCGGTGTCGGCCCAGTCGGGACGCCACCCGCCCGCCGGGTCGGGGCGCATCGTCCAGCACAGCGCGGCCGGCTCCCAGAGGAGGTCCGCCGGCTCCAGCCGGTCGAGGTGATATTCGGCGAGCGCCCAGGTCAGGTCGAACTGCCGGCGCAGCAGGGCGGTCACGGAGGCGGGCACCGCGCGATCGTGGCACGGCCCGAGCCCCTGGTCGACCGGTTAACGGCGCTTTCCGGCAGGCGGCGTGCCGCTCCGGAACAGAAGAGATGCCCATCGTCCGATATGACTCTCGGTCATATTTATGCCTGAGAGTCATACCGCTTGGAAGCTCACCCTTCTTTCGGGCGGGAACTGCCGGACGGGACCGCGCGGCGGCCCACCCGAACGGTCGTCGCCCGGCGGCACCGCCCGGAGCGGAGCGCCACAGCCGGTCCGCTGTGTGAGCGGCGTCGCTCCGTCCGGGGCATCGGACCCACTGCGGGTGCGCCTAGCGTCGACCCCATGGCCCTCGCCGGACCCCACTACTGATGGGACGCGTCTCGCCGCTCCCGCCGCCCGGGCCGCTGCGCACGCTCGCGTACGCCACGCTGGTCAACACAGTCGGCGCTGGGCTGTGGCTGGCGGGCGGGGCGCTCTACGTGACCCGGGACGTGGGCCTCTCCGCCACCTCGGTGGGCGCCGGACTGACCGCCGCCGGGCTGGTCGGGCTGAGCGCGAGCGTGCCGCTGGGCGGGCTGGCCGACAGGTGGGATCCGCGTACGCTCCGGGCCGTCCTCCAGGTGGGCCAGGCGGTCGCCGCGCTGGCGTACCTGCTGGTCGACTCGTTCCCGGCGTTCCTGGCGGTGGCGGTGCCGGAGGCGCTGCTCGCGGCCGGCAACCTGGCGGTACGGGCGGCGCTCGTCGCCTCGGTGGGCGGCCCGGACGGCCGGGTGCACGCCTTCGCCACGCTGCGCGCGGTGGCGAACCTGGGCATCACCGTCGGCACCGCGCTGGCCGGGATCGCCCTGGCAGTGGACACACACCGGGCGTACCAGGTGCTCGTGGTCGGCAACGCGGCCACCTACCTGCTCTCGGCGGCGCTGCTGCTGCGCCTGCCGCCGCAACCGGCCGCCGACGGCGCACGACGCACGCCGGGAACACTGCGGCGCGGCGGACCGCTGCGGGACGGACGGTTCCTCGCCGTCAGCGGCGCGTCGGCGGTGCTGAGCACGCACGTGACGGTGCTCGTGCTCGTCGTGCCGCTGTGGACGGTGAACCGGGCCGGCGCGCCGCCACCGGTGGTGTCGGCGGTGCTGCTCGTCAACACGGTGCTCACGGTGCTGCTCGCGGTACGGCTGAGCCGGGGCGCGGAGCGAGCCGCGCCGGCCGCCCGGAAGCTACGCCGGGCCGGGCTGGTGCTCGCCGCGGCGACGCCCCTGTACGCCGTGACGGGCGTCCTGCCGGTGCTCCCGGCGGTCGTCCTGCTGCTCGTCGCGACGGCGGTGTGGACGGTGGGCGACCTGTGGCACAGCGCGGCCGGCGCGGGCCTCGCCTACGACCTGGCCCCGGCTGGTGCGATCGGCGCCTACCAGGGCGCGGACGGCCTGCTCGCCGGGCTGGCCCAGGCGCTCGGCCGGGGCCTGCTCACACTGCTGGTGCTCGGCGGCGGTCCGGTCGGCTGGCTGGCGCTCGGCGGGATCTTCGCCGCCGCCGGTCTGGCCGCCCCGGCGCTGGCCCGCCGGGCGATAGCCGATCGGCCGGCTCCGGAGGCACGGCCCGCCGGGGTGCCCGGCTGAGCCCGGTGTAGCAGCATGGCGGGATGACCGACCAGCAGAGCATCACCATCCGACCGGGTGGGCCCGGCGACGCGCCCACGCTGCTGCGGCTGCTCGACAGCGCCACCGCATGGCTGGCCGAACGCGGGCGTACCGACCAGTGGGGCACCGAGCCGGCGTCGATCGACCCGCGCCGCATCGCCCAGGCCGACGCGTGGGCGGCCGGGAACGGCCTGCACCTCGCCGAGATCGACGCGACTGTGGTGGGCGCGCTGGTGGTGGGCGCGGCGACCGAGTACGTGCCGCCGGCCACCGAACCGGAGCTGTACGTGAACCTGCTGGTCACCGACCGGGCGTACGCGGGACGCGGGGTCGGGGCGCGGCTGCTGGCGTACGCGGCGGAGCTGGCCCGCGAACGCGGCGTCGGCCTGCTGCGGGTGGACTGCTTCCGCAGCCCGGACCGGGCACTCGTGCGGTTCTACGAGCGCTGCGGTTTCACCGCCACCGAGCCGTTCACCGTGGAGCGGCCGGGCCGTCCGACGTGGACCGGGCAGGTGCTGGAACGCCGGGTCGGCTGAGTCAGCCGATCTCCTCGTCCACGAAGCACCAGCGCCACGACTCCCCCGGCTGGATCGACCGCATCACCGGGTGCCCGGTGGACTCGAAGTGCTTCGTGGCGTGCTGGTACGGCGAGGAGTCGCAGCAGCCCACGTGCCCGCAGGCCAGGCAGGCGCGCAGGTGCACCCAGTCCGGGTTGCCGATGGCCACGCAGTCGGGGCACTCGGTGGTCGTGTCGGGCTCGGCCGTGCCCGCCTCGGCCAGGTGCTGGCAACTCATTCGACGGCCTCCTGTCGCAGCATGGACTCCTCCAGATCCAGATCACGATAGGCGCGGGTGAGCGCCTCCTCCGGGATCTGCCCGGAGTCGCGGGCGGCCCGGAACACCTCCCGCTCGGCGTCGATCATCTCCTGCCGGAGGCGCGCGTACGCCTGGGAGGGGGTTTCCCGTTCGGTGCCGCCGAGCCGTTCCCAGGCCAGGTTGGCGCGGGAGGTGGTCAGCCCGCGCAGGCGTTCCACCACCGCCTCCGGCGCGCCGGCGGCCAGTTCGTCGAGCCGGTCCCGGGCCGCCCGGCTGGCCCGCTGCTGCACCCCGGCGGCGGACAACGCGTCCTGCACCGGGTCGTCCGGGGGCAGCCGCAGCCGCCGGGCCACCCAGGGCAGCGTGGCGCCCTGCCCGACCAGCGTCGCGACGATCACCGCGAAGGCCAGCCAGATGAGCAGCCCGCGCGGGTACTGCGTGTCGCCGGCGAGGGTGAGCGGCAGGCCCAGCGCGGCGGCGAGCGTCACCACGCCCCGCATGCCGGCCCAGCCGATGACGACCGGGAACTGCACCGGCGGCGCCGGATCGCGCTGCCGGACCCGGGGCACGAGCCGCGCCACGTAGGTGGCCGGGAAGACCCAGACGAACCGGGTCAGGAAGACGGCGGCCAGCACCGCCGCGGTGATCGCCACCAGCGAGCCGAACGGCTCGTCGAGGTCGCGTACCACCTCCGGCAGTTGCAGGCCGACCAGCAGGAACACCAGTCCTTCCAGCAGGAACCGGATCAGCCGCCAGAACGCGGTCACCTGGAGCCGCGAGGCGGCCGACAGCAGCGTGGGCAGCTTGTGCCCGATGCCCAGGCCGGTCACCACCACCGCGACCACGCCGGAGGCGTGGATCTCCTCGGCGGCGAAGACCACGGCGAACGGCACGATCAGCGACAGCGCGTTGTCCAGCACCGGGTCGGTGATGCGTTTGTGCAGGTAGCCGAAGACCACCACGCCCAGCAGACCGACCAGGATGCCGCCGCCGGCCGCGACGACCACCTCCCGGGCCACGTCGCCGACGCCGACGCCGCCGGTGGTGGCGGTCGCGGCGACGATCGCCACCCGCAGCAGCACCAACGCGGTGGCGTCGTTGACCAGACTCTCGCCCTCCAGGATGGTGACGACCCGCCGGGGCAGGCCGACCCGCCGCGCCACCGCGGTGGCGGCGACCGCGTCCGGCGGCGCCACCACCGCGCCCAGCGCCAGGCAGATCGCGTACGGCAGCTCGGGCAGGAACCAGTGCACGACGGTGCCCACCACGAACGCGGTGAAGATGACCAGCCCGACCGCGAGGAGCAGGATCGGCCGCAGGTTGAGCCGGAACGCCGGCACCGACGTCTCCAGCGCCGCCACGTAGAGCAGCGGCGGCAGGATGCCCACCAGCACCAGGTCCGGGTCCAGCCGCACGTGCGGGAAGAACGGCAGGAAGGACAGGGCGAGGCCGAGCACCACCAGCAGGATCGGCGCCAGCAGGCCGAGCCGGCGGGCCAGCGCCGCGCCGAAGGTCGCGATGGCCAGGAAGACCACGACCTCGAACAGAGCATCCACGAACGTGGAGCCTAAGCGCCGGAGGGCCGATGTGTGATCAGGCGGCGGAGCGCAGCTTCGGCAGCACCTCGGCGCCGAACGTGTCGATGAACGCGCGCTGCTCCTGCCCGACGTGGTGCAGCGCGATCTGGTCGAAGCCCAGCGCCACGTACTCCTCCAGCCAGCCGATGTGCCGGCCCAGGTCGGCGGAGACGTTCACGGTCTCGGCGACCTTGGACATCGGCACGTCGGCGCTCGCCACGTCGAAGTGCTCGGGGGTCTCCAGGTCCCAGCAGACCGGCGGCGCGAACACGTTGCTGCGCCACTGCTCGTACGCGATCGCCTCGGCCTGCTCCTGCTCGGGCGCCCAGCTCACGTGCACCTGGAGGTGCAGCGGACCGCGTCCACCCGCGTCCCGGTACGCGTCGATCATCTGCCGCAGGTGCTCGACCGGCGCGTTGACGGTGATCAGTCCGTCGGCCCACTCGGCGCACCAGCGCGCGGTGGCGACGCTGACCGCGGCGCCGACCAGCGCGGGCGGCTCCTCCGGCCGGGTCCACAGCTTCGCCCGGTCCACGGTGACGAGCCCGTCGTGGCTGACCTCTTCGCCGGCCAGCAGCGCCCGGATCACGTCGACGCACTCGCGAAGCCGCGCGGTGCGGACGTCCTTGCGCGGCCAGACCTCGCCGGTGATGTGCTCGTTGGCCGCCTCGCCGGTGCCCAGCGCGGCCCAGAACCGGCCCGGGTACATGGCGCCGAGCGTGCCGATGGCCTGCGCGATGATCGCCGGGTGGTAGCGCTGGCCGGGCGCGTTCACCACGCCGAAGGACAGGTTCGTGGCCTGGAGCGCGGCGCCGAGCCAGGACCAGGCGAACCCGGACTGGCCCTGCCGCTCGCTCCACGGCGAGAAGTGGTCGGAGCACATGGCCGCGTCGAAGCCGGCGCGTTCGGCGTGGATCACCGCCTCCAGCAGCCGGGCCGGGTGGATCTGCTCGTGGGATGCGTGGAAGCCGAACGCCGTCATGGTGGCCACTCCTACCCGTGACGGCGTCCGGCCAATCGCCCCTACTCGGAGTGCGCGCCGGCGCCCGCGCCGGCCTCGCCCGCGCCGATCCACACGGTCTTGGTGTTGCAGAACTCGCGCATGCCGGCGGCGGACAGCTCGCGGCCGTACCCGGAGTTCTTCACGCCGCCGAACGGCAGCTCCGGGTAGGACGTGGTCATCCCGTTGATGAACACGTTGCCGGCGTTCAGGTCGACGGCGAAGCGCTCCTGCTCGGCCGGGTCGTTGGTCCAGGCGTTCGAGCCGAGGCCGAAGCTGGTGCCGTTGGCGACCTCGATCGCCTCGTCGTACGAGCCGACCCGGTAGAGCCCGGCGACCGGCCCGAACACCTCCTCGCTCCACATCCGCATCTCCGGGCGCAGGTCGGTGACCACGGTCGGCGGGTAGTACCAGCCGTCCCCGGAGGGCTTCTCGCCGCCGCACAGCACCGTCGCGCCCTGGTCCACCGCGTCGGTGACCTGGGCGTGCACCTCGTCGCGGCCGCGCTCGCTGGCCAGCGGGCCGACGTCGGTGCCGTCGTCCATCGGGTCGCCGACGCGCAGCGCCGCCATCCGGGCGGCGAACTTCTCGGCGAACGCGTCGAAGACGTCGGTGTGCACGATGAACCGCTTCGCGGCGATGCAGGACTGCCCGTTGTTCTGGCAGCGGGCGGTGGTGGCGACCTCGGCGGCGGTGTCCAGGTCGGCCGAGGGCATCACCACGAACGGGTCGCTGCCGCCCAGCTCCAGCACCGTCTTCTTGATCTCCCGCCCGGCGATCTGGGCGATGGACCGGCCGGCCGGCTCGCTGCCGGTGAGCGTGGCGGCGCGGACGCGGGGGTCGCTGAGGATCCGGTCGACCGCGTCGGAGCCGACCAGCAGCGTGGTGAACGCGCCCTCGGGGAAACCGGCCCGGCGGAACAGGTCCTCCAGGAAGAGCGCGGTCTGCGGCACGTTGGAGGCGTGCTTGAGCAGGCCGGTGTTGCCGGCCATCAGGGCCGGGGCGGCGAAGCGCATCACCTGCCACAGCGGGAAGTTCCACGGCATCACCGCCAGGACGGGGCCGATCGGCTGGTAGCGCACGTACGCCCGCTTCGCCTTGACCGCGGCGGCGTCGGCGGGCTCGTCGGCGAGCATCCCCGGCGCGTTGTCGGCGTAGAAGCGGCAGGCGGTGGCGCACTTGGTGACCTCCGCCTTCGCGGCGGCGTACGTCTTGCCCATCTCGGTGGTCATCAGCCGCGCCGTCTCGTCGCGTTCGGCGTCGAGCAGGTCGGCGGCGGCGGTGAGCCACCGGGCCCGCTGCGCGACGGTGGTCTCACGCAACTGCCGGAAGGCGAGGTCGGCCCGCTCGATCGCGGCGTCGATCTGCTCGTCCGACATCGCCTCGTACGTCTTGAGCACCTGTCCGGTGGCGGGGTTGGTGGTGGCGATGGGCATCTCGTACTCCTGTCACTCGAACAGCGAGTGCCGCACGCCCGGTTCCTCGCGGCGGCGCGCGGCGCGGCGGCGCTGGATCACGACCAGGTCGACCACCGCCACCACGGCGAGCAGCGCGCAGACGACACCCAGCCAGGCGATGTCCGCGGCGAACGCGAGCACCGCGAAGACGGTCATCACGACCAGACCGAACGTGGCGAGCACGAGCCGCAGGTTCAGGGCGCTGTTCGCGTGGCCGACCGTGCCACGGGCGCGACGGGGCTGTGATCGGGTCATTCCTGGGGCCTACCCCGGCACGGGCGGGGATAACCGGCCGGCGCGGGAACGCCGGTGATCCGGGACACCCGGCGGGCGGTCGCCGGATGCGGCCGGCGGGCGGGTGCGTTACTTCGGGTGCCGGTTCCGGCGGAGATCCCGCGGGCCGGTGGAGAGGATGGCATGACCACGACGCAGGCCGTACCCGTGACCGTCGCCGTGTCCCGGCGCGCCGACCCGGCGCGTACCGACGAGGTGGTGGCGTGGATGCGGGCCGGGACGGCGCTCGCGGAGAGCTTCCCGGGCTTCCTCGGCGCCGGTTTCGTCCGCAGCGCCCCCGGCTCGGGCGAGTGGCACGTGATGTACCGCTTCGCCGACGCGGACACGCTGCGCGACTGGGAGGACTCGCCGCAGCGGCGCTGGTGGCTCGGCTCGGCGCAGGGCATGGTCGAGCACACCCGGGTGGAGCGGCGCACCGGCATCGAGGGCTGGTTCGACCCGCCGGTGGATCACGTGGTCGAGACGTTCGGCGAGCCGGAGCCGGCCGCGCCGCCGCGCTGGAAGCAGGCGGTCACGATCTGGCTGGCGTTCTTCCCGCTCAGCCTGGCCGCCACGCTGCTGACCACCCGGTTCCTCGCCGACGTGCCGCTGGCCGGCCGGACGCTGCTGATGACGCTCGTGCTCACCCCGCTGATGACCTACCTGGTGCTGCCCCGGATCACCCGGGCGCTGCACCGCTGGCTGCACGGCCGCCCTGCGCCGACACGACAGATGTGAACGACGGTGGTCGATGCCCGATAGCCGACAGAACCGCCGCCGGGATCCCGCCGGGGCATAGGGTCGACGCGCCCGTTGCCGCCGCCGGACGGGGGACCGATGCCTCGACGCTGGATCGCCGCGCTGGCCTGCCTGGCGGCGCTCGTGGCGCTCGCCTGTGACGGCTCCGGCGAGGCGTCACCCCGGCCGTCCGGCACGCCCCGCCCCGGCGAGCCCCGGGTCATCGCCGCGCTCGGCGACTCGGTCACCACCGGCTACGGCTCCTGCCTGGTGCTGGTGAGCTGCGAACGCAACTCCTGGTCGACCGGGGACGGCCTGCGGGTGGAGAGCCTCTACCGGCGGCTGCGCGCCGACGCGCCGGGGCTGCGGGCGTACAACCGGGCCGCGCCCGGCGCCCGCGCGTCCGCGCTGACCGGCCAGGCCCGGTCGGCGGTACGCGACAAGGCCGACCTGGTCACCGTGCTGATCGGGGCGAACGACGTCTGCCGGGGCGACGTCGACGACATGACGCCTGTCGCGACCTTCCGTGACCAGGTCGACGCGGCGCTGGGCGTGCTGCGTGAGGGCCGGCCGAAGGCCCGGGTGCTGGTGGTCAGCATCCCGGACCTGTACCGGCTCTGGCAGATCGGGCACACCGAGCCCCGCGCCGTGCGGGCCTGGTCGCGGGGCGTCTGCCCGGCGCTGCTGGCCGACGCCACGTCGAGCGCGCCCGCCGCGGTCGCCAGGCGGGCACGCGTCAAGGACCGGATCGAGGCGTACGACGGGCAGCTCCGTGCCGCCTGCCGGGCGTACGGGTCACGCTGCCGCTTCGACGGCGGCGCGGTGCACCGCCACCGCTTCGACCTGGACCAGGTCAACGCGCTCGACTGGTTCCACCCGAACGCGGCCGGGCAGGGCCGGCTGGCCGAGGTGGCCTGGAACGCCTCCGGCTGGGCGAGCTGACCGGCCGGCGCCGGCCGTCCCGGGTGGAGCGGCCGGCGCAAGGCTGGTCAGGGCTGGCGCGGGCCGGGTAGCTGCCGAGGGCCGGCGGCACGGTAGAGGGCACGCGTGCGGTCGGCCAGTTCCTTTGTGGCCGACGAGTTGGCCCAGGTGCCGAGCACGATCGCGGCGCCCGGCACGACCTTGGCGAACATCCGCTTGGCGGCCCGCACCCCGGCCATCCGGGCCAGCCGGACGCCGAGCTGGAGCATCACCCGGCCCAGCGCCCGGTCGGCGGCGGAGCCGAACAACGCGCCGGCCCGCTCCCGGCCGGCGGCCACCCCGAGCGCCAGGCGGGCGGTCTGGGCGGCCTTGTGCACGCGCTGGAGGACCAGCAGGTCGGTGGCCCGGTCGACGTGCGTCGGGTCGGCGCCGTAGGCGGCCGCGACGTGCAGCACCAGCCGGGCCTGGGTCCAGGCCAGCACGCCCACGTCGATCACCGCACCGGGCAGCCCGGCCGCGCCGGAGACCGCGCCGGAGAGCCGGGCGTGGTTGACGAACTTGCGCACCGCCTGGTCGGCCAACTGCTCCGGCGGCACGCCCGGCCGCAGTGCCCGCTCCCGGGCGGCCCACTGGGCGGCCTCCGGGCCGAGCCGGCGTACCGCCTCCAGGGCCAGGTGCTCCGGCGCGTACTGCGGATCCTCCCGCATCCGGTCCCACAGCTTGGCCGGCGGCGCCTCGGGCGCCTCCACCGGCGGGACGGGGGCGGTGGGGACGGCGTTGGGCTCCCCGTCGACGGGGGCGGGGTCGGTCACGAAGGGCTCCGGAGGGCTCGTGCGGCGGGGGTGACGCGGGTCAGCGCCGGCGCGACTGCAGCCGGTTCGCGATCTGCCGCAGCCGGGCCTGGTTCTCCGGCTTCGACATCTCACGCCGGCCGCGGTCGACCAACTGCTGGCCCCGCGGCGACCGCAGGAAGGCGGTGATCCGTTGCATCAGCGACATGGTGTCCTCCGTCCCGCGGTCCCCTTCATGTGTACCTGGGACCGGCAAGTCCCTGATACCCGAATCGGCCCTTCGGCAACCACCCGTCCGGGTCAGCCCAGGATCTCGGCCACCACCTCGCCGGCCCGCCACTCGTGCTGGGCGTACGCGTCCGGGAACGCCGAGATCTGCACCGCCTGCGCGGCGACCGAGAGCGGCAGGTCCTTCCAGCCGGGGATCTCCGCCAGCGCGGACAGGAACGCCTTCGTCGCGTACTCGGGGTCCATGAGCTGCTCGACGGTGCCCCAGCCGCTGCTCGGACGCTGCTGGAACAACCCGACCGAGTCGTGGTCCCAGCCGATGGCCTGGTGCGGGTAGCTCTGCGACTCGGGCAGCACGCCGCTGGCGTAGTTGAGCAGGGTGCTCTCCTGCATGGCGGTCGCCACCGCGATGACCAGGGCGCGGCGCGGCATGCCCATCTCCTTGCCGGCCTGCACGATCTTCTTGGCGTTGTTCATCTGGGTACGGTCCAGGCCGGCGACCGGAACGATCTGCCGGACCGTCTTCTTCGGCTTGGGCTTGGCGGTCGCCTTCGGGCTCGCCGTCGCGGACGGGGCGGCGCTGGGGGTGGCGGGGGCGGTGCTCGGCCGGGCCATCGCCCGGGAGGCCGGGTCGACCGCCGCGCGCTCGGCGACCTCCGCCGAGGGCGCCGGGTCGGCGGCGCGGTCCGGGGCGCCGATGCCGGCCTGGCTGACGCCGACCAGGCCCAGGCAGCAGGCCGCGCCCGTGGCGACCGCCAGCTTCGTCCGGCCGGGCCGGGGGTTCATCGGTGCCCAGAAGCGGGTACGCCGGGCCAGTCCCCGGAGTGCGGCCAACCGGTTGGTGGAGGGGGTATCGTCCGAACGGTCAGCCGGCCGGCCGGAGCCGTTCGGGTCGTCGAGGTTGCCGTCGTTACGCATCCGACGAGGCTAGGCAGGGCAAACCGGGATCACCCAGGCCCAAAAGGTGGTCCTCGCCACACTTCGGCCGCCGCAACCCCGGCACCGCGCCACAGCCCGCCGCAGGGCGCGACAGACCTCGGGAACCGGGCCAATCACCCTTGCGCCCGGGGCGGCCGCGACGCGGGTACGAACCTCGCAGACCTCCCGGTCCCGCCCGATGATCGACTAACTCGTCCGTTCGGACGATCGGGATATCGGTCGCCGGACCGGGGCGTAGCCGAATCGTGATCATCATCCGGGCATCGGATGTGGCCGTAACGGAATGGACCACCCGCCCCGGTACGTTGGCGGAACCGGGGAGACCGCACGCACGGCGCTCCCCCGTACGCGTCGACAGGGAGGACCCCACCGGTGCTCGATCCACACGAGCTCTACGAACTCACCGACGAGCTGCCCGAGCTCGGCCAGCCGGTGCTGATCCAGGCGCTCACCGGCTTCGTCGACGCCGGCAACGCCACCCGGCTGGCCCGGGAACAGCTGCTCACCTCGCTCGACGCCCGGGTGATCGCCCGCTTCGACGTCGACCAGGTCTTCGACTACCGCTCCCGCCGCCCGGTGATGACGTTCGTCGAGGACCACTGGGAGTCCTACGACGCCCCGGCGCTGGAGCTGCACCTGCTGCGCGACGACGACGAGACCCCGTTCCTGCTGCTCACCGGCCCCGAGCCGGATCTGCAGTGGGAGCGTTTCGTGGCCGCCGTCGCCGGGCTCTGCGCCCGCCTCGACGTGCGGCTCACCGTAGGGCTCAACTCGATCCCGATGGCGGTGCCGCACACCCGGCCCAGCGGCGTCACGGCGCACGCCACCCGCAAGGAGCTGATCGCCGGGCACGAGCCGTGGCTGCAGAAGGTGCAGGTGCCGGCCGGCGTCGGTCACCTGCTGGAGTACCGCCTCGGCGAGCAGGGGCGCGACGCCCTCGGCTTCGCCGCGCACGTGCCGCACTACGTGGCCCAGGCCGAGTACCCGGCCGCCGCCGAGGCTCTGCTGTCCGCCGTGTCCCGCAGCACCGGCCTGCTGCTGCCCGTCGAGGCTCTGCGGACCTCCGCCGAGGCGGTCCGGGTGGAGATCGACCGTCAGGTCACCCAGACCGAGGAGGCGGCGACGCTGGTCCAGGCGCTGGAGGAGCAGTACGACGCGTTCGCCCGTGGCCGGGGCGAGAAGAGCCTGCTCGCCGGCGAGACCGGGCCGCTGCCCACCGCCGACGAGCTCGGTGCCGAGCTGGAACGCTTCCTCGCCGAGCAGACCCGCCCCGGCGACACCCCGGAGCGCTGACCGGGCGGGGCGGGCGGGGATGCGGCAGGCTGGGGGCATGCGCCTGGCGACCTGGAACGTCAACTCGGTGAAGGCCCGCCTGCCCCGGCTGCTCGACTGGCTGGCCACCACGAAACCCGACGTCGTGTGCCTGCAGGAGACCAAGTGCCCCGACGGGGCGTTCCCGGTCGCCGAGGTGGGCGAGATGGGCTACGAGGTGGCCAGCCACAGCGACGGGCGATGGAACGGCGTCGCGGTGCTGTCCCGGGTCGGGCTTGCCGACGTGGCGGTCGGCTTCCCGGGCGAACCCGGGTTCCCCGAGCCCGAGGCCCGTGCCATCTCGGCCACCTGCGACGGGCTGCGGGTCTGGTCGGTGTACGTGCCGAACGGCCGCGCACCGGACGACCCGCACTACGCGTACAAGCTGGCCTGGTTCGCGGCGCTGCGCGACGCCCTCGAACCGGAGGTCGCCGGCGCGCTGCCGGTGGCCGTGTGCGGTGACTTCAACGTGGCGCCCACCGACGCCGACGTCTGGGATCCCGCGCTGTTCGTCACCTCCACCCACGTCACCCCGGCCGAGCGGGCCGCCCTGGCCGCGTTGCGCGACCTGGGACTGGAGGACGTGGTGCCGACGCCGATGAAGGGGCCGCACCCGTTCACGTACTGGGACTACCGGGCCGGGATGTTCCACCAGAACAAGGGCATGCGGATCGACCTGGTGTACGCCAGCGCGTCGTTCGCCCGCGCGGTCCGCTCCGCGTACGTGGACCGGGAGGCCCGCAAGGGCAAGGGCCCCTCCGACCACGCCCCGATCGTGGTCGACGCGGACCTGGCACCGGCCGTCGAGACGTTCTGAGTCCGAGGCTGGTTAGGGTGGACGTATGGCTGTCGTGAAGATCAACGCGATCGACGTCCCGCCCGGCGCCGGCGAGGAGCTGGAGAAGCGGTTCGCGGCCCGGGCCGGCGCGGTGGAGAACTCCCCCGGCTTCCTCGGCTTCGAGCTGCTGCGCCCGGTCGCCGGGGACACCCGCTACTTCGTGTACACGCGCTGGGAGAGCGAGGAGGCGTACCAGGCGTGGGCGCAGGGCCCGTCCCGGGCCGCGCACGCCGAGGGCGGCGAACCCCGCAAGCCCGTCGCCACCGGCGCCACCCTGCTGGAGTTCGAGGTGGTCCAGCAGGTCCCCGCCAACCCCTGACCCCCTCCCCCTCCCCTTCTCCGTCGATCATGAGGTTGGCGGCACTCCCCGGGCCACTTTGTCCCCGCCAACCTCATGATCGACGCGCTTAGGGCCGGGGCGCGCGCGGATCTTGGAAGATCCGCGCCCCCATAGGGGCCGTTTCGTACCAAGATCTCCCACGGCCCCGGCGCGCTCCGGGTCTCCGCTCGGCGATCATGGAGTTGGCGGTGACGAAACGGGCAACCTGCGCCGCCAACCTCATGATCGACGCGGTCAGGGCGGGAGCGGTCAGCTCGCTAGGGACGCGAAGACGATCACGTTGTCCTGGTAGCCGGTACGGCCGCCGACCCACTCGCCGCCGCAGGTGATCAGGCGCAACTCGGCCGGACCCGAGTCGCCGTAGACCCGGCCGGCCGGCAGGTTCGCCTTGTCGAAGTACTCGACGCTGTCCACCTTGAAGGTCACCACGCTGCGATCGGCGCGGGTCACCTGGATCCGCGCGCCGGGCTTGAGCGAGCGCAGCCGGTAGAAGACGGCCGGGCCGCTCTTGGTGTCGACGTGGCCGACGATGATCGCCCGGCCGGGATCGCCGGGCACCGCTCCGCGGTCGTACCAGCCGGTCTGGTCGTGCTCGGTCAGCGGCGGCACGTCCACCGAGCCGTCCTTCGCCTGCCCGACCGGGGTGACCGGCGCGTTGACCTTGATGGCGGGCACCGCCAGGCGCACCGGCCGGCTCGCCGGCTTCCGGACCGGGGCGGCAGCGCTCGCCGGGGCCGCCGCGCCCGACCCGTTCGATCGGCTCGACTCGGCCGACGCGTCGGCGAAGTCGAACGGCCCGGCCGTGCGGCCGAGCCCGGCCCCGGTGGCGAACACGCCGACCAGCACCAGCACCACTGCGAGCGGCTTCGACCAGGAGCCCCGGCCCCGCCCGTTCGGCGACGCCGGTGGCGGCTCCACCGGCGGTGGCCCCGCGGGCCGCGGGCGCACGGCCGGCGGATCGGCCGACGGCGGATACCACGGCCGCGACGCGGCGGGCGGCGGCATCCACGGCCGCGCCCCGGAGACCGGTACGGCAGACGATCCGGTCTGGGCGGTCGGTCCGCTCCGGCCGGCCGGGCGAGGCGAGCCCACAGAGGCACCCGATCCGCTTCCGTGGGGCGAGCCGGCCCGCGACGGACGGGCCACGTCGGTGGACGGCGCGGCCGGCGGACCGGTCCGGGACGGACGGGCGGCGTCGGCCGGCGGCGCGGCGGGTGGGGGCAGGGCCAGGGACGGCCGGCCCGGGCGCCGGGACCCGGCGGGCGGCGGGACGAAGTGCTCGGCCATCGCCGGCCTCAGCCTCTGGCGGCGCCGCGGCCGTGCCGGCGGGACGCTGCCACACCGAGCCCGGCGCCGACCACCGTCACCGCCAGCCCGACCGGCACCAGCAAACCACCGAGCCCGGGGCCGGCGGTGCCGCCGAAACCGGTCGCCGGGCCGCGGCTGGGCAGATGACTGGGACCGTGGCTCGGCTGCCGGGTGGGCTGCCCCTGCTTGACCACCTGGAGCATGGTGGAGGCGGTCTCCCCGCCCGGGCACTCCAGCTTGACCCGGTAGTTGCCGGGCCGGGTGCGCTCGTGAACCATCGGCGAGGCGGTGAGCAGGCCGCGCTGCGGCTGCACCTGGATCTTGCCGAACGCGTCCGAGGTGACGATCGCCGGCACGGAGTTGTTCCGGCAGCTCGCCCGGATGCCGACGAGGTAGCCGGGCGAGACGGTGCCCGGCGTGACCTCCACGAAGATCACGTCGGCCGGGGGCTGTTCCGGCACCGGTTCGGCGGCGCGCGGCGCGGCCTGGGCGGGCAGCGCGCCGACCAGCGGGGCGGCGCACGCGGCGACCGCGACCAGCAGCGCCTCACGTACCCTGAACGACCCCATGACCCCTCCCGGCGTACGGGATGAATCCTCTCACCCCTGGGCGCACATCACATCCGGTCCGGGCTAGGCTCGGGTCGCTGTGACCCTCCCCGACATCGCCGCCGGCCGCATCCGTACCTTCCATCCGCGTCGCGGACGGATGAGCGAGCGGCAGCGCGACGCGCTCACCCGGCTCTGGCCCGCGTACGGCCTCGAGATCGCCGCCCTCGACGGGCCGTGCGATCCGACGGCGCTGTTCGGACGGCGGGCGCCGCTGGTGCTGGAGATCGGCTCCGGCATGGGCGACGCCACCGCAGCGATGGCGGCGGCCGACCGGGACCGACACTATCTGGCGGTCGAGGTCCATACGCCGGGAATCGCCAACCTGCTCGACCTGGTCGAACGCCACGGTCTGGACAACGTTCGAGTGGCCGAGGGCGACGCGCTGGACCTGGTCCGGGCCATGCCGGAGGGCTGCCTGGACGCGGTGCACGTCTACTTCCCCGACCCCTGGCCGAAGACGCGGCACCACAAGCGGCGGATCATCGCGCCGGCGCACGTGGCGCTGCTGCGGTCCCGGCTGGCGCCGGGCGGCACGCTGCACTGCGCGACGGACTGGGCCGAGTACGCCGAGTCGATGCGCGAGACGCTCACCGCCGACCCGGAGCTGGTCGACGTGCACGGCGGCTACGCGCCCCGCCCCGAGCACCGGCCGGTGACGAAGTTCGAACGCCGTGCGCTGACCGCCGGCCGGGAGGTCTTCGACCTGATCCACCGGCGGCGCTGAAGCCGGTGCCCTGAAGCCGGTGCGCTGAACCCGGTTGGCGCGGCGCGGTGTGATCCAGGCACGATGGGAGCCGCCATGACTCTCACCGCCGCGCTGCCGAAGACCGCCGACCCCGACACCCTCTACGACGCGTTCGCCTCCTGGGCGTCCGAGCGCGGCCTGGACCTCTATCCGCATCAGGAGGAGGCGGTCATCGAGATCGTCTCCGGCGCGAACGTGATCATGAATACGCCGACCGGCTCGGGCAAGAGCCTGGTGGCGATCGCGGCGCACTTCGCGGCGCTGGCCGACGACCGGACGACCTTCTACACCGCGCCCATCAAGGCGCTGGTCTCGGAGAAGTTCTTCGCGCTCTGCGAGGTCTTCGGCGCCGAGAACGTCGGCATGCTCACCGGCGACGCCAGCGTCAACGCGGACGCGCCGATCATCTGCTGCACCGCGGAGATCCTGGCCAACCTGGCGCTGCGCGAGGGCCGCCGTGCCGACGTCGGCCAGGTCGTCATGGACGAGTTCCACTTCTACGCCGAGCCGGACCGGGGCTGGGCCTGGCAGGTGCCGCTGATCGAGCTGCCGCAGGCCCAGTTCGTGCTGATGTCCGCCACCCTCGGCGACACCACCCGCTTCGTCGGCGACCTGACCCGGCGCACCGGGCGGCCGACCGCCGTCGTCCGCTCGGCCGAGCGGCCGGTCCCGCTCCTCTTCTCGTACGCGACCACGCCGATGCACGAGACGCTCGAAGAGCTGCTGGAGACCAAGCAGGCCCCGGTGTACGTCGTGCACTTCACCCAGGCCGCCGCGCTGGAACGCGCGCAGGCGCTGATGAGCGTGAACGTCTGCACCCGCGCCGAGAAGGACATGATCGCCCAGGCGATCGGGAACTTCCGGTTCACCTCGGGCTTCGGCAAGACGCTGTCCCGGCTGGTCCGGCACGGCATCGGCGTGCACCACGCGGGCATGCTCCCGAAGTACCGCCGCCTGGTGGAGACGCTCGCCCAGGCCGGCCTGCTCAAGGTCATCTGCGGTACGGACACGCTCGGCGTCGGCATCAACGTGCCGATCCGTACCGTGCTGTTCACCGGCCTGAGCAAGTACGACGGCACCCGCACCCGGCTGCTCAAGGCCCGCGAGTTCCACCAGATCGCCGGCCGGGCCGGGCGGGCCGGGTTCGACACGCTGGGCCGGGTCGTGGTGCAGGCGCCCGAGCACGTGATCGAGAACGAGAAGGCGCTCGCGAAGGCCGGTGACGACCCGCGCAAGCGCCGCAAGGTGGTGAAGAAGAAGCCGCCGGAGGGCTCGATCGGCTGGGGCGAGCCGACCTTCCAGCGCCTGGTCGAGGCCGAGCCGGAGCCGCTCACCTCCAGCTTCCAGGTCAGCCACTCGATGCTGCTCAACGTGATCGGCCGCCCCGGCGACGCGTTCGCCTCGATGCGGCACCTGCTCACCGACAACCACGAGGACCCGGCCGCGCAGCGCCGGCACATCCGGCGGGCCATCGCCATCTACCGGGCGCTGCGCGCGGGCGGCGTGGTCGAGGAACTGCCGGAGCCGGACGAGACCGGCCGCCGGGTGCGCCTCACCGTCGACCTCCAGCTCGACTTCGCGCTCAACCAGCCGCTGTCGCCGCTGGCGCTGGCCACCGTCGAGCTGCTCGACCGGGAGTCGCCGTCGTACGCGCTCGACGTGCTCAGCGTGATCGAGTCGATCCTCGACGACCCGCGCCAGGTGCTGTCCGCGCAGCAGTTCAAGGCCCGCGGTGAGGCGGTCGCCGCGATGAAGGCCGAGGGCATCGAGTACGAGGCCCGCATGGAGCTGCTCGACGACGTGACCTGGCCAAAGCCCCTGGCCGAGCTGCTGGAGTCCGCGTACGAGATGTACCGGCAGGGCCACCCCTGGGTCGCCGACCACCAGCTCTCCCCCAAGTCGGTGGTCCGGGACATGTACGAGCGGGCCATGACGTTCCCCGAGTACGTCCAGTTCTACGGGCTGTCCCGGTCCGAAGGGCTGGTGCTGCGCTACCTCGCCGACGCGTACAAGACGCTGCGCCAGACCGTCCCCGAGGACGCCAAGACCGAGGAGCTGATCGACCTCATCGAGTGGCTGGGCGAACTGGTCCGCCAGGTCGACTCCAGCCTCATCGACGAGTGGGAACGGCTGCGCAACCCGTCGGACGTGGCCGAGGTGGCCGCCTCGCTGGACGACCGGCCGCCGGCGGTGACCCGCAACGCGCGGGCGTTCCGGGTGCTGGTGCGCAACGCGATGTTCCGCCGCGTGGAGCTGGCCGCGCTGCGCCGCTGGGATCTGCTCGGCGAGCTGGACGCCGGCGACGGCTGGAACGCCGACGCCTGGGCCGACGCGCTGGAGCCGTACTTCGAGGCGTACGACTCGATCGGGGTGGGGCCGGACGCGCGCGGGCCGGCGCTGCTGATGATCGAGCAGGGCCGCGAGAGGTGGACCGTGCGGCAGATCCTGGACGACCCGGACGGCGACCACGACTGGGGGATCAGCGCCGAGATCGACCTCGCCGCCTCGGACGAGACCGGCGCGGCGGTGGTCCGGATCACCGACGTCGGCCAGCTCTAGGACTACGCGAAAAAGGGCCGCCCGGGATGTCCGGGCGGCCCTTTTCGTACCCTGGGCGATGTCAGATCCGTCGATTAGAATGTATGTACTAATCCAGTCGTTGACCTGGGAGGACGCCAGTGACCGCGCCCACCTCCGCCGCCCCTGTCACCCCCTACGCCACCCTCCTCGGCTTCACCCGGTACGTCGACCGCACAGGCCCCACCAAGGCAACCTTCGTCGGCGGTCTGCGCCGGCAACGGGCCAGCCGGCACGGCTTCAACCCGCACGGCCAGTTCGTCAAGGCGCTCAAGGCCGACGTCGCCTTCCACACCGGCGGCACGCACCTCGCGCAGGTCGCCGACGTGGTCAAGCCGCGCTGGCGGCCGCTCTACGAGGCGCTCGTACCGGGCGCGACCCGCTGGCTGCACTCGCTCGGCGAGCCGTCCGGCGTCGACCTGGCCCAGGCTCGCGACGCGCTGGCCATGCTGGGTGACCTGCCCGTGAAGATCAACCCGCAGTTCGGCGTGCGCTTCGCCGACGGCCGGGCCGAGGCGATCCGGCTGCACTTCGACGAGGCGCCGCCGAGCGAGGAGGCCACGCTCGCCACGCTGCACCTGATGGCCCGGCACATGGACGCGGTGCTGCCGCACGCCGAGCCGGTCCTGGTCGACGTGCGGCGAGGCGAGGCGCACCGGATGCCCGCCGACGCCAAGCCCGAGCAGATCGAGCAGTGGCTGGCCGGTGAGGCAGCCGCGTTCCGGGCCATCTGGTCCACCGCCGCCTGACCACCGCCGCCCGCCGTGCGGCGAACCGGGGCACGCCCGACCGCCCATCCGGCGGCGGCCGGCTCGCCGAACGGCAGTGGCGCAGGCGGCGACCCGTCCACCACCGCCCGACCGAACGGCCGCCCCGCTCCCCGGGGCGGCCGTTCGCCGTCCCGGGCCGGCCGCCGCAGGGTGACCCGGTCCGGACCGCGCCGCAGGCGCCGACCCGGCCGGGCCGGGTCGGCGCCTCACCGGTCGGGGCGCTCGTCCAGCAGCCCGGCCCGCCCGGCCAGCGCGGCGGCCTCCACCCGGTTGGTCACCCGCAGCTTGCGCAGCAGGGAGGCGGTCATCCGCTTCACCGTCCGTTCGGAGGTGTGCATCCGCTCGGCGATCGTCGCCGGGCCCTCTCCGGTCGCGATCGCCCGCAGCAGCCGGCGTTCCTCGTCGTCGAGGTTGAGCCCGGGCGCCCGGGCGTGCCCGACCAGCCGCCGCAGCAGCGCGCCCGGCATCACCGCCCAGCCGTCCAGCACGGCCAGCAGCGGAGGTAGCAGATCCTCCGGCTCGCTGGTCTTGGGCAGGTAGCCCTCGGCACCGCAGCGCAGCGCCTCCACCGCCGGCGCCGGATCGTCCGAGCCGGACATGGCGACGATGCGGACCCGCGGGCTGGTACGGCGGACGGCGGCGATCGCCCGGAGGCCGCCGGGCGGCGGCATGTGCAGGTCCACGAGGGCGAGATCAGGTGCGCACCGGGCGACGAGCGCGGCGGCTCCGGCCGCGTCGGTGGTCGAGCCGACGACATGGGCCCGGCCGTCGGTGGTGGCGGACAGCAGCAGTTCCAGGCCGCGGACGAACAGCGCATGGTCGTCCACCACCGCGAGCCGGACGGTGCCGTCCCCCATGTCGGCTTTCCCCCTTCCGCTTCAGGTTAGTGGCATATGCGAGTAACCGTCGGGAACAACCCGGCATGGCTGTGGAGTCCATGCCCCCGTGGGGACGCCCGGACGACCGGGACGAGTCGCTGTCGATCCGGCTGCTCTGCCACGAGCTGCGGACCCCGGTGCGGGCGCTGGCGGCCCTCACCCGCGCGCTCGCCGAGCAGCCGACGCTCACCACGCCGGACCGCCGGGCCATCGCCGCGCTGGCCCACGAGCACGCCGTACACCTGGGGTCGTTGCTGGACGACCTCGGCGCGCCCGGCACTCGCGACGAGCCGGAACCGCCCCGCCACGCTCCCCTCGCCGCCGTGGTCCGCGCGGTGACGGCCGGTACCGGTTCCCGGCTGCGCGCGCGGCTCGACCGGGCCGCCGCCGGCCTGCCCGTGCCCGAGCAGCACGTCCGGCAGATCCTCGCCAACCTGGTGGACAACGCGCTGTGCCACGGCCCGGCCGGCGGCGAGATCGTCGTCCGCGCCGCGACGCGCGGTTCCACGCTGACGCTGTCGGTCCTCGACCAGGGCGGCCCCTGTCCCGCGCTGCGCGTGGCGCTGACCCGGCCCGTCCCGTCAGCCGCCGGGCACGGCCTCGGGCTGTGGATCGTGCGGCGGCTCGTCGACGCGTACGGCGGGATCGTGCGCGCCCGCCGCCCCCGCGGCGGCGGGCTGGCGGTGGACGTCCGGCTGCCGGTCCCGGTGCGGGCTGTCCCGTCCGGGACACGGATCGGCCCCGGCGGGCCGCCGCAGCGGGCACCCGGGAGCGGACAGCATCGGTGAACCGGAGGAGACGACATGTTCACGCACATGAAGGACCTGCAGTTCGAGGCCAAGCCGGACGGACCCGACGCCGCGTTCGCCCGCCGCCTCCAGGAGGTCCTCGGCGGCAAGTGGGGTGAGATGACGGTCGCCAACCAGTACCTGTTCCAGGGCTGGAACTGCCGGCTGCCCGGCAAGTACAAGGACCTGCTGCTCGACGTCGGCACCGAGGAGATGGGCCACGTCGAGATGATTGCCACGATGATCACCCGGCTGCTGGAGAACGCGCCGCTGTCGCTGGAGGAGGCCGCCGAGGAGAACCCGATGGTCGGCGCCATCTACGGCGGGTCCAACCCGGCGCACTTCATCCACGGCGGCGGCGGGGCCCTGGCGGTCGACAGCGCCGGCGTGCCGTGGAACGGCAACTTCATCACCGCCAGCGGCAACCTGATGGCGGACTTCCACCTGAACGTCACCGCCGAGGCCCAGGGCCGGCTCCAGGTGGCCCGCCTGTTCAACATGACCGACGACCCCGGCGTCAAGCAGATGCTGCGGTTCCTGCTGGCCCGCGACACCATGCACCAGAACATGTGGATGGCGGCCATCGAGCAGCTCAAGGAAGACGGCCTGGAGGAGATGCCGGTGCCGGACGCCTTCCCCGACTCGCCCGAGTTCACCGAGGAGTTCAGCTACACGTACCTGGACTTCTCCCCCGGCCGGGACGCCGCCGAGGGCCGGTGGGCCTCCGGTCCGACGCCGGACGGCAAGGGCGAGTTCCGCTACGACAGCAGCCCGCGGGCGCACGCCCCCGAGCCGGTGCTCGCCCCCGGTGACCCGCGCCTGTACGGCACCAACCCGGGGATGGCCGGCAAGGTCGCCAACACCGTCAAGAGCAAGCTCACCTGACCTCGCCCGCGCCGGGCCGTCCGCGCGGCGGCCCGGCGCGCCACCCCGCACCGCACCCGCCCGGGAGTCGTCATGTCCACGTCCAACTGCATCAGGACAGCCGTCCTCGCCCTGCTCACGCTCGTCTCCGTGGGCGCCGGCCTGGCCCTGCCCGCCGTCGTCGCGCTGGCCGCCCTCACCGCGCTGGTCCCGTTCGCGGACGCGCTGGAGCGCGACCCGGCCGCCCACCGGGCGACCGCCCGGCACGAACCCGCCTGACCCGCCCCTGCCCGCCACCCCGGCCGCCCCCGCCGTCCGTCGTCTGTATCCCGTCGTCCGTCGTCGAGGAGCACCAGTGGTAACCAACGATTCGCCAGTCCTACCCCCGCTACGGACCGCCCGCGCCCCGCGCCCGGTCCGTGGGCGTCTCATCCTGCTCGGGCCGGCGTTCGTTGCGGCGGTCGCCTACGTCGACCCCGGCAATTTCGCCACCAACTCCACGGCCGGGGCCCGGTACGGATACCTGCTGGTCTGGGTGGTGGTGGCGGCGAACCTCGCAGCCATGCTGGTGCAGACGCTCACCGCCAAGCTCGGCCTGGCGACCGGGCGAAGCCTGCCCGAACTGTGCCGGGAACACCTGCCCCGGCCACTCAACCGGGTCATGTGGGCGCAGGCCGAACTGGTCGCCATGGCCACCGACCTGGCCGAGGTGATCGGCGGGGCGGTCGCGCTGTACCTGCTGTTCGGCGTCCCGCTGCTGCCCGGCGGCCTGATCGTCGGCGCCGCCTCGTTCGCCATCCTGGCGCTGCGCGCCAGGGGTTTCCGGACGTTCGAGATCGCCATCGCGGTGCTGCTCGGCGTGATCGTGCTGGCGTTCGCGGTCAACCTGGTCAGCGCGCAGCCGGACGTGTCCGACGCCGCGGCCGGGCTGCTGCCCCGGATGCAGGGAACCGACAGCATGCTGCTCGCCGCCGGCATCCTCGGCGCGACGGTGATGCCACACGTCATCTACGTGCACTCGGCGCTGACACCGAACCGCCTGCCGGCCGAGGGCGAGGCGCAGCGGCGTGTGGTCGCCAAGGGCCTGCGGGTCGACGTGCTGATCGCGCTCGGCATCGCCGGCGCGGTCAACCTGGCCATGCTGCTCGTGGCCGCGAGCAGCTTCCACGGCACCTCGATCCCCGGCACCGACACCCTCGAAGGCGTCCACGCCGGGCTCGCCACCACGCTCGGCACGGCCGCGGCGGTCGGCTTCGCGGTCGCCCTGCTCCTGTCCGGTCTCGCCTCCACGAGCGTCGGCACGTACGCCGGCGAGATCATCATGCAGGGCTTCCTGCGCCGCCGGATCCCGCTGCTGATCCGCCGGATGATCACGCTGCTGCCCGCGCTGGCGGTGCTCGCGATCGGCGTCGACCCGACCCGCGCGCTGGTGCTGTCCCAGGTGGTGCTGAGCTTCGGCATACCGTTCGCGCTGATCCCGGTGGTGATGTTCACGCGCCGCCGGGACCTGATGGGCAGCCTGGTCAACCGCCGGGCCACCACCGCCGCCGCGGTGACGATCACCGCGTTCGTGGTGGCGCTCAACGCGTTCCTGCTCTGGCAACTGGCCGCCTGAACACACCCGCGCCCGTCCGGCCGACGACGGCTGGACGGGCGCGGGTGATCGGGGCTCAGGCGGCCAGGTGCTTCTCCAGGTCGTCCAGGATCTTGTTGGCGGCGCCGACGCCGATGCCGGTCATCCAGATCTCGTCGGAGACCACGTGCGCCTTGCCGGCCTTGACGGCGGACAGGCCCTTCCACAGCGTGCCGCCGGTGACCTTCGCCTGCTCCGCGGCGGCCTTCTCGCCGTACGCGGTCACGAACACCACGTCGCCGTCGGCCTCGCCGATGCGCTCCGGGCTGACCCGGTCCATCCGCTTGTCCTCCTTGCCGGCGAGCATCTGCCGCTCGGGGCGGCCCAGGCCGGTGTCGCCGACGACGATGCCGGAGAACGAGTCCGGCCCGTACAGGCGGATCTCGGTCGGCATGAAGCGCACGATGGAGACCTTGCGGGACGAGGCGTCACCGAGCTTCGCGCCGAAGTCCTTCGCCCGCTTCTCGTACTCGGCCAGCAGATCCTTGGCCTGCTGCTCCTTGCCCAGCGCCGCGCCGTCGAGGAGGAAGTTCTCCTTCCAGGTGACGCCCACCTTCTCCGTGAACACGGTCGGGGCGATCTTGGCCAGCTCGTCGTAGAACTTCTCCTGGCGGAACTTGCTGCCGAGGATCAGGTCCGGGTTGAGCGCGTTGATCGCCTCCAGGTCCGGCTCGGTGAGCACGCCGACCTCGGTGATGCCGGCGAGCTTGTCCGCGCCGAAGTAGGTGGGCCAGCTCTTCGCCTCACCGGCGGTCGCCGCGCCCACCGGGGTGACGCCCAGCGACAGCGCGGTGTCGATCTTGTCGGTGTCGAGCACGACCACGCGCTTGGGCTCGACGGGCACCTTCGTGGTGCCCATGGCGTGGGTGATCTCCCGGGTCTCCCCGGTGCCGGTGCCGGTGCCGGCGACGGGGTCGCTCTCCCCGCATGCGGTGAGGCCGACGCCGAGAGCGA
This sequence comes from Micromonospora tulbaghiae, assembly GCF_900091605.1. GTDB lineage: Bacteria > Actinomycetota > Actinomycetes > Mycobacteriales > Micromonosporaceae > Micromonospora > Micromonospora tulbaghiae. The sequence goes on along the minus strand of NZ_FMCQ01000006.1, from coordinate 197,572 downwards.
GGGCGGCGGTGAGTGCGACGGCGAGACGACGCATCAGGTTCCTTTCGGTGGTGCGGGCCGGCGCGCTCAGGCGTCGCCGACGGGGGCGCCGGCCGGGGCCGGCGTGACGGCCGGAACGGCCGAGGTCTGGGTGGAGCCGGTCTGGGTGCGGCCGGCCTGGGTCGACCCGGTCTGGGTGGACCCGGTCTGGGTGAGGGCGGGCACCACGAGCGGGGCGCCGCTGACCGGGCAGGGCACCACCACGCAGTCGAGCCCGAACACGTCGCGGACCAGGTCCGCGGTGAGGATCTCGCGCGGTTTGCCGGCGGCCACCACAGCGCCGTCGCGCATGGCGATCAGGTGGCCGGCGTACCGGGCCGCCTGGTTGAGGTCGTGCAGCACGGCCACCACGGTGCGGCCCCGCTCGGCGCGCAGCCGGTGCAGCAGGTCCAGCACCTCGACCTGGTGGGCCAGGTCGAGGAACGTGGTCGGCTCGTCCAGCAGCAGCGCGTCGGTGTCCTGGGCCAGCGTCATGGCGATCCACACCCGCTGGCGCTGCCCGCCGGAGAGCGTGTCCACCGCGCGGTCGGCGAGCGCGCCGACGTCGGCCAGCCGCATGGCCTCCTCGACCGCCCGCCCGTCCTCGGCCGACCACTGCCGCCACCACCGCTGGTAGGGCTGCCGGCCGCGCCCGACCAGGTCGGCCACGGTGATCCCCTCGGGCACCAGCGGGCTCTGCGGCAGGACGCCGAGCCGCCGGGCCACGTCGCGGGTCGGCAGGTCCCGGATCGCCGCGCCGTCCAGCAGCACCGCGCCGCGCCGGGGCGTGAGCAGCCGGGCCATCGTGCGCAGCAGCGTCGACTTGCCGCAGGCGTTCGGGCCGACGATCACGGTGAACGTGTCGGCCGGCAGGTCGAGGTCCAGCCCGTCCAGCACGGTGCGGCCCTCGTAGCCGACGACCAGGTCGCGGGTGGACAGCAGCGCGGTCACGACCGCCTCCCTCGGGTGCGGAGCAGCACGAAGATCAGATACGGCCCGCCGATCGCGGCGGTCAGCACGCCGGCCGGCAGTTGGGTGGGCGCCAGCAGCCGGCGGGCGCCCAGGTCGGCGAGGACCAGCAGCAACGCGCCCAGCAGCGCGGCGCACAGCAGCGGCGGGCGCTCGGCGCGGACCAGCCGGCGGGCCACCTGCGGGGCCACCAGCGCGACGAAGTCGACGGCGCCGACCTGGGCGGTGACCATGGCGGCGGCCAGCACACCCGTCCCGGCCAGGCCGATCCGCCGGGCCACCGGCCGCAGACCGATCCCGCGCGCGGTGTCGTCGTCGAGCGTGCTGCTGCGCAGCGCCCACCCGGCCCAGAGCAGCACCGGCAGCAGGACGGCGAGCGTGCCGGCGATCCAGGCCGCCTCGCTCCACCCCTTGCCGGCGAGCGTGCCGATCAGCCAGATCTGCGCGCGCAGCCCGTCGATCGGGTCGGCGGTGAGCATGACCACCTCGATCAGCGCCCGGAACGCGAACGCGACCGCCACACCGGCCAGCACGAACCGCTGGGCGGCCAGGCCGTGCCGGGCGCCGAGCGCGAACACCACCACCGCCGCGGCCAGGCCGCCGAGCAGCGCCGCCGGCGCCACCAGCACCGCCGCCGCGCCGCTGGTCAACGCGATCGTCGCGGCCAGCCCGGCGCCCTGGGTGACGCCGATGACGTCGGGGCTGGCAAGGGGGTTGCGGGCGACGCTCTGGATCAGCGTGCCGGCCACGCCGAAGGCCGCGCCGGCCACCGCCGCGAGGACCGCGCGAGGCAGTCGCAGGTCGCGCACCACGAGGTCGTACGGGGTGCCCGCACCGGAGAGCGACCGCACCACGTCCACCGGGGCGACGTAGGGCGTACCCAGCGACAGGCTGATCACCACGGCGAGGCAGAGCAGCACGAACAGAACAAGCGCCACCACGACGGGCCGCCACCGGAACGGCACCACCACCGCCCCGAGCCGCAGCACCCCTCGCCCGCGCCGCCGCCCACCGTCCCCACGTCGTTGATCTTGCACTTCGGGCCCTGCGGGTGCCCGGAATGCCCCTTCCGCCGGGGCAGCGAGTGCAAGATCGCGGGAGTGGGGGGCGGGGCGGGTCATGTGGTTACCGTCTTGGCTCGGTGGACCAGGAAGGCCAGGAGGGGCGCGCCGAGCAGGGCCGTGATGATGCCGGCGGGGATCTCGCCGGGCGGCGCGACCAGGCGGCCGGCCACGTCGGCCGTGAGCAGCAGCGCGGGGCCGAGCAGCGCGGCGACCAGGAGCGTCCACCGCTGGTCCGCGCCGACGAGCGCCCGGGCCAGGTGCGGCACCGCCAGCCCGACGAAGGCGATCGGCCCGGCGGCGGCCACCGCCGCGCCGGTGAGCAGCACGCCACCAGCCCCGGCGGCGAGCCGGACCAGGGCGACCCGGTGCCCGAGCCCCCGGGCCACGTCGTCGCCGAGGGCGAGCGCGTCCAGACCCCGGGCGGCGAGCGCGGCCAGCAGCACCCCGGCCACCACGAACGGCAGCACCTGCCCGGCCACGCCGACGTCGCGGCCGGTCAGCCCGCCGACCACCCAGAAGCGGTACTCCTCGAACGTGCGGGCGTCGATGCTGAGCAGCGCGTACACGATGGCGCCGAGACCGGCGTCGAGGGCCGCGCCGACGAGCGCGAGGGTGACCGGGCTGGCGCCCTCGCGGGCGCGGTTGGCGACGGCGAACACGAGCAGCCCGGTGAGCAGCGCACCGGCGATGCCGAACCAGACGTACCCGGCGAGCGTGCCGACGCCGAACACGGCGATGGCCAGCACCACGCCGAACGACGCCCCGGCGCTGATGCCGAGGATGCGCGGCTCGGCCAGCGGGTTGCGGGTGACCGCCTGGAACAGCACCCCGGCCAGCGCCAGCGCGAGGCCGACGACGAGCCCGAGGGCGGTACGCGGCAGCCGCAGTTCCCGGACCACGGTGGTGGCGTCGCCGCCGTCCGGGGACACCAGCGCGTGCCACACCTGGTCGACGGGCAGGTGCCGGCTGCCGAGCGCCAGGCTGGCCAGCAGCGCCAGCAGGAGCAGGAGTGCCGCCGCCACGGTGACCGCGACGCGGCGTACGGTGCCGCGGCGGACGGGAGCCCCGGCCCGCGCGGGCCGGACGGCGACGGTGGTCACGAGGGATCTTGGCCTTCCAGTTAGGTGCGCCTTACCTTAACTGACCTGCTAAGGCGTACCTAAGCGGGCGCTGTCGATGGGGTTGCGCCTCCACCGGGGGGAGGCGCGATGGTGGGCGCATGGACGGTGCGGAGCGCTACTCGATCGGTGACCTGGCCCGGCGGACCGGGCTGCCGGTGAAGACCATCCGGTTCTGGTCCGACCGTGGCATCGTGCCGCCCACCGACCGAGGGCCGGCCGGCCACCGCCGCTACGACGCGGCCGCGGTGGCCCGGCTCGACCTGGTACGGACGTTGCGCGAGCTGGGCGTGGACCTGACCACCGTGCGCCGGGTGGTGACCCGGGAGGTCACCCTGGCCGAGGTCGCCTCGGCGCACGCGGACGCGCTGACCGCGCAGATCCGCCTACTGCGGTCGCGCCGCGCGGTGCTCACGGTGATCGCCCGGCGCGGGGCCACCCCGTCGCAGGCCGACCTGCTGCACCGGCTGGCGGGCCTGGCCGAACGGGAACGACGGCGGCTGGTCGACGAGTTCCTCGACGCGTCCTTCGGCGGGCTGACCGATCCGGGGTTCGCGGGCATCCGCCGGTCACTCACACCGGAGCTGCCGGACGATCCGGACGACTGCCAGATCGAGGCGTGGGTGGAGCTGGCCGAGCTGGCTCTGGACCCGGAGTTCCGGGCCGGGCTGCGCCGGCTGGCCGAGCAGCACGCGGCCGACCGGGCGGGCGCCGAGGGCGTACGCCGGGACGTGGTCGCCGTGGTCCGGGAGGAGGTGGCCCCGGCGCTGGCCGCCGGTGTCGACCCGGCCTCACCCGGGGCAGACCCCGTTCTGGCCCGGGCGGCGGACCGGTACGCGCGGCTCTGCGGCCGGCCGGACGACGCCGGCCTGCGCCGGCGGATGCTGGACCGGTTGCGGACCGCGCGCGACCCTCGCCGGGAGCGGTACCTGGAGCTGCTCGCCGTGGTCAACGGCTGGCCACCGCCCGAGAGCCTGGCGCCGGTGCTGGACTGGTCGATCCGGGCACTGCACGCCCGGCAGCCCCTAGCCTGAGGACATGCGATTCGACAGGCACACGGTGGTGCTCCTGGTCCGCCCGGACGACGCGCCGGACCTGCCGCAGGACGCCCTCGACCGGATCCAGGACGCCCACCTGGCGCACCAGGCCGGGCTGGTGGAGCAGGGCGCGGTGCTCGCGGCCGGGCCGTTCCTGGACGGCGACGACGGGCGCGTCCGCGGTTTCGTGGTGCTGTCGGTGGACCCGCAGATGGCCCGTGAGCTGTACGCGAACGACCCGGCGGTCCGCGCGGGCCGGCTGGTCGCGCAGGTCAGCAGCTGGATGGTGCCGGAGGGTCAGGTTCGCTTCGAGGAGGTGCCGGTCCCCCGCTCGATGCTGGAGGCCGCGGCCGGCGACTGAGTGCCGCGGCTCGCCGCGCCCGGCCCCGGGCCCGGCTTCAGTCCTCGGCGGCCTGCCGGACGCCGGGCACCACAGGCACCGGCCACAGGGCGGCACGCGGCCCGGCCGGCACCTCGACCTGCTGGTCGGACCAGACGTACGTCTCGGGCAGCAGATCGGCGATCGGGATCGCGCGCAGCCCGTCGGGCGGGCCGACGATCACCTTGATCGACGGGAAGTAGTCGAGGAGCACCTGACGGCAGCGCCCGCACGGCGGCAGGACGCCCCGGCCCCGGTCCCCCACCGCGACGATGGCCTCCAGCTCACCCGCGCCCTGTGTCGCGGCGGCCCCGAGAGCCACCACCTCGGCGCACGGGCCGCCGGTGAAGTGGTAGACGTTCACGCCGCTGAACACCCGGCCCTCGGTGCTCCGCACGGCGGCGGCGACGGTGTGGTTGTCGCTGCGGCAACGCAGCTTCGCGACGGCGGTGGCAGCCTGCACGAGCGCCCGGTCGGTGTCCCGCATGATCATCCCCGCCCCTCGTCGGCCTCGTCCGTCGGCCTCGTCGGCGGCAACTTTATCCGGCGGGGACGGCCCGGGCAGGGAGGGCACGCCCGGCGCCGGTAACCCGGGGGCGGTCCGCCGCGCGGCTGCCTATCCTTGGCGACGACATGCAGAATCCAGCCGTACCCGCCGCCCCTGAGACCGCCCGCGACCTGCACCGCCGCCTCGGCCCCCTGATGTTCCGCGACCAGCGGCGGCTCCAGCGGCGGCTCGACGGCGTGCGCAAGCTGCGCGACCCGCAGCGGCGGGAGGCGGCGCTGGCCGAGATCGGGGCCGAGGTGACCCGGGCCGAGGCGCGGCTGGCGTCGCGCCGCGCGGCCGTGCCGGCGATCACCTATCCGCCGCAGTTGCCGGTCAGCGAGCGCAAGGACGACATCGCCGCCGCGATCCGCGACCACCAGGTGGTGATCGTGGCCGGCGAGACCGGCTCCGGGAAGACCACCCAGCTCCCCAAGATCTGCCTGGAGCTGGGGCGCGGCATCACCGGCCTGATCGGGCACACCCAGCCCCGGCGGCTGGCGGCCCGCACGGTCGCCGACCGGATCGCCGACGAACTCGGCACCGAGCTGGGCGACGTGGTCGGCTACAAGGTGCGCTTCACCGACCAGGTGGGCGACAACAGCCTGGTCAAGCTGATGACCGACGGCATCCTGCTGGCCGAGTTGCAGACCGACCGGATGCTGCGGCAGTACGACACACTGATCATCGACGAGGCACACGAGCGCAGCCTCAACATCGACTTCATCCTCGGCTATCTCAGGCAGCTCCTCCCCCGCCGGCCCGACCTCAAGGTGGTCATCACCTCGGCGACCATCGAGACCGACCGGTTCGCGAAGCACTTCGCCGACGCCGACGGCAACCCGGCGCCCGTGGTCGAGGTGTCCGGGCGCACGTACCCGGTGGAGGTCCGTTACCGGCCACTGGTCGAGGTCACCGAGACCGAGGAGGAGGACGAGGCCGACGAGGAGAACGTCCGGGACCAGATCCAGGCGATCGGCGACGCGGTCGAGGAGCTGGCCACCGAGGGGCCGGGCGACATCCTCGTGTTCCTCAGCGGGGAGCGGGAGATCCGGGACACCGCCGACGCGCTGGGCAAGCTGGTGCAGAAGAAGCGGTCGCTGCTCGGCACCGAGATCCTGCCGCTGTACGCCCGGCTCTCCACCGCCGAGCAGCACCGGGTCTTCGCCGCGCACAGCAACCGCCGGGTGGTGCTGGCCACGAACGTCGCGGAGACCTCGCTGACGGTGCCCGGCATCAAGTACGTGGTGGACCCGGGCACCGCCCGGATCTCCCGCTACTCCAGCCGGCTCAAGGTGCAGCGGCTGCCGATCGAGCCGGTCTCGCAGGCCAGCGCCAACCAGCGCAAGGGCCGCTGCGGGCGTACCTCGGACGGCATCTGCATCCGCCTCTACGACGAGCAGGACTTCACCTCCCGCCCCGAGTTCACCGACCCGGAGATCCTGCGGACCAACCTGGCCTCGGTCATCCTCCAGATGACATCGATCGGGCTCGGCGACGTCGCGGCGTTCCCGTTCATCGACCCGCCGGACCGGCGCAACGTCGCCGACGGCGTCAACCTGCTGCACGAGCTGGGCGCGCTGGACCCGGCCGAGACCGACCCGGCGAAGCGACTCACCGCCCTGGGGCGGCGGCTGGCCCAGCTCCCGGTCGACCCCCGGCTGGCCCGGATGGTCCTGGAGGGCGAGCGCAACGGCTGCGCCACCGAGGTGGTGGTGATCGCCGCCGCGCTGTCCATCCAGGACCCGCGCGAACGCCCGGCCGACAAGCAGGCCCAGGCCGACCAGGCGCACGCCCGGTTCGCCGACTCCGAGTCGGACTTCGTCGCGTACCTGAACCTGTGGCGGTATCTGCGGGAGAAGCAGCGGGAACTGTCCTCCAGCGCGTTCCGCCGGATGTGCAAGGCCGAATACCTCAACTACCTTCGGGTACGCGAGTGGCAGGACATCGTCAGCCAGTTGCGCCAGGTCCTGCGTACCTCGGACAAGGGTGAGGGCCGCCGCGGCGCCGGGGCCGACCTGCCGGAGGAGATCGACACCCCGAAGGTGCACCAGTCGCTGCTGCCCGGCCTGCTGTCGCACCTCGGCCTCAAGGACGCGCAGAAGCACGAGTACCTCGGCGCGCGGGGCGCGAAGTTCGGGATCTTCCCCGGGTCGGCGTTGTTCAAGAAGCCGCCGCGCTGGGTGATGGCCGCCGAGCTGGTGGAGACGTCGCGGCTGTGGGGCCGGGTGGCCGGGCGGGTCGAGCCGGAGTGGGTCGAGCCGCTGGCCCAGCACCTGGTCAAGCGCAGCTACAGCGAGCCGCACTGGGAGAAGAAGCAGGCCGCGGTGATGGCCTACGAGAAGGTCACGCTGTACGGCATCCCGATCGTCACCTCCCGCAAGGTGAACTTCGGGCGGATCGACGCAGGTCTGAGCCGGGAGCTGTTCATCCGGCACGCCCTGGTGGAGGGCGACTGGCAGACGCACCACCAGTTCTGGCGGGACAACCAGAAGCTCCTGACCGAGATCGAGGAGCTGGAGAACCGGGCCCGGCGCCGCGACATCCTGGTCGACGACGAGACCATCTTCGCCTTCTACGACCAGCGGATCCCCGCCGACGTGGTCTCCGGCCGGCACTTCGACTCCTGGTGGAAGAAGACCCGCCGGGAACAGCCCGAGCTGCTCACGTTCACCCGCGAACTGCTCGTCAACGACGGCCGGAGCGGGGTGGACGAGGGGGACTTCCCGGACGAGTGGCGGGCCGACGGCGTGACGCTGCCGCTGACGTACACGTTCGACCCGACCGCGCCCACCGACGGCGTGACGGTGGACATCCCGCTGCCGCTGCTCAACCAGGTGCCGGCGGAGACCTTCGACTGGCAGGTGCCGGGGCTGCGCGAGGAACTGGTGATCGCGCTGATCCGGTCGCTGCCCAAGCCGGTGCGGCGCAACTTCGTGCCGGTGCCCGACTTCGCCCGCGCCGCGCTGGCCGCGATCACCCCGGGCGAGGAGCCGCTGCTCGCCGCGCTGACCCGGGAGTTGCGCCGGATGACCGGCGTGACCGTACCGGCGGACGCGTGGGACCTGGGCCGGCTGCCGCCGCACCTGCGGGTCACGTTCCGGGTGCTCGGCGACGACGACAAGCCGGTCGCCGAGGGCAAGGATCTGCCGGCGCTGCAACGCGAGCTGCGCCAGGAGGTACGCCAGGTCGTGGCCGCCGCCGCGCCGGACGTGGCCCGTACCGGGCTGACCGAGTGGTCGATCGGCGCGCTGCCGCGCAGCATCGAGCAGGTACGCGCCGGCTTCGCGGTGACCGCGTACCCGGCGCTGGTGGACGAGGGCGCGACGGTCGGGGTGAAGGTGTTCGACTCCGCCGCCGAGCAGGAGGCCGCGCACTGGGCGGGCACCCGGCGGCTGCTGCGGCTGACGCTGCCGTCGCCGGCGAAGTTCCTCCAGGGGCGGCTGAGCAACGAGGCGAAACTGGCGCTGTCCCGCAACCCGCACGGCAGCGTGCCGGAGCTGATCGAGGACGCGGCCGGCGCGGCGATCGACAAGCTGATCGGTGACGCGGGCGGTCCCGCCTGGGATGCCGAGGGCTTCGCCGCGCTGCGCGACAGGGTGCGCGCCGACCTGGTGGACACGGTCGTCGAGGTGATGGAGCGGGTGCGGCGGGTGCTCGCCGCCGGGTACGCGGTGGAGCAGCGGCTCGGCGCCACCCGCAACCTGGCGGTGGTGGCCGCGCTGGCCGACATCCGCGGCCAGCTCACCGGCCTGGTGCACAAGGGCTTCGTGACCGAGACGGGGTACGCGCGCCTGCCCGACCTGCTGCGCTACCTGACCGCGATCGAGCGGCGGCTGGACCGGCTGGCCGGCAACCCGCAGCGGGACAAGTCTCAGCAGGACCGCGTCGCCGTGGTGCAGAAGGAGTACCAGGACATGCTCGCCGCGCTGCCCCCGCCGAGGCGCGCGACCCCGGCGGCCCGCCAGATCCGCTGGATGATCGAGGAGCTTCGGGTGAACGTCTTCGCCCAGGCCCTGGGAACCCCCTACCCGGTGTCGGAGCAGCGCATCTACCGAGCCATGGACGACGCCGAGGGCCGCTGACCCCCCCTCGACGCGTTGATCTTGCACTTGGCGCCCCCGCACCGGGGTTTTCGCCCCTTTCGCCGGGGCCCAATGTGCAAGATCAACGACGCGGCGGGGCGGGGCTACAGCGGCTCTACGCCTGGGGGGAGTTCGGCGGTGGCGGTGGCGTCGTGGACGTACTCCAGGAGGATGCGGCGCAGCTCGCGCCCGGCATGGGTGGGCACCACGTCGCGGCGGCGGGCCACCGCGATGGTCCGGCGGACGCCGGGCGGGACGAGCCGGGTGACCCGGATGCCGGCCCGGCGGGCCACCACGATGCCGGGCACCAGCGCGACGCCGAGCCCGGCCTCGACGAAGCTGAGCACCGCGTCCATCTCCCCGCCGTCCACGGACAGGGTCGGCTCGAAGCCGGCCGCACGGCACGCCTGGAGCGTGGCGTCGCGCAGGTCGTAGCCCTCGCGGAACATGACGAGCGGCTGGTCGCGCAGGTCGGTGATGCGCAGCTCCCCCTCGGGCGAGGCGCCGGGCAGCGGATCGACCGAGGCGACCACGAGGCTCTCGCGCAGGATCGGGTCGGCGCGCAGCCCCGGGTCGGTGCCGGCCGACGGCATGATGATCAGGGCGAGGTCGAGGTCGCCGCGGAGCAGGTCCCGGACGAGGTCCTGCGAGCCGCCCTCCTCGACCCGCAGGTCGACAGTGGGGTACGCGTCGCGGAACCGCCGCAGCACCGGCGGGGCGAGCGAGGTGGCCAGGCTGGGTGTGGCGCCGAGCCGGACCCGGCCACGGCGCAGCCCCACCAGCTCCTGCACCTCGCGGGTCGCGGTCTCCACGTCGGCCAGGATCCGCTTGGCCAGCGGCAGCAGCACCTCGCCGGCCGCGGTGAGTGTGATGTTGCCCCTTACCCGTTCGAACAACGGGGCACCGAGGTCGGCCTCCAGCGCGTGAATTTGCTTACTCAACGAGGGCTGGGTTATGCCGACAAGATCGGCTGCCTGGGTGAAATGTCGTACTTCGGCGACCGCTACGAAGTACCGAAGCTGATGGAGCTGCATCTACATAGCTTACGGCTATCAACACTGCGATTTCGATGCATTGGACGCCTGATCGAAGTGCTCCTAGCGTCGTTCGCGTGGTAATCACGAAAACTCGGTCGCCCATCCGCTCGAACGTCGGCCTCAAGGCCGTCATGGCGGTGACGGGCATCATCCTTGTGCTGTTCCTGATCCTGCACATGCTCGGGAACCTGAAGATCTTCACGGGCGAGACGTCGTTCGACCACTACGCGCACTGGCTGCGGGACATCGGCACGCCGCTGCTGCCCACGACCTGGTTCCTGTGGATCCAGCGCACGGTGCTCACCGCGGCCGTCCTCGGGCACATCGGTGCCGCCACCGTGCTCGCGATGCGGTCCCGGGCCGCCCGCCCGGTGAAGTACGCGCACCGCCGCAAGATCCACGTGAACTACGCGGCCCGCACGATGCGCTGGGGTGGTGTGATCATCCTGCTCTTCGTGATCTACCACATCCTGGACCTGACCACGGGTCACCTGAACCCGCAGGGCGACCCGTCGAACCCGTACGGCAACGTGGTCGCCGGCTTCGCGCCGGAGCGCTGGTACGTCACGCTCTTCTACACCCTCGCGCTGGTGACCCTCGGCTTCCACCTGCGCCACGGCGCCTTCAGCGCGTTCCGCAGCCTCGGCCAGCAGACGCCCAAGGGCGAGCGCCGGGCCCGGATCGCCGCGCTCGTCTTCGCCGTCGCGCTCGTCGGCGGCTACCTGCTGGTCCCGTTCGCCGTGATCACCGGATTGGTGGCCTGACATGGATCTCTACACCGAGGGCGACCCGATCGCCGACACCCGGGCCCCGGACGGCCCGGTCGAGACGCGGTGGGAGCGCCACCGCTTCGAGATGAAGCTGGTCAACCCGGCCAACCGCCGGAAGATGACGGTGATCGTGGTCGGCACCGGCCTGGCCGGCGGCTCCGCCGCCGCCACGCTGGCCGAGCAGGGCTACCAGGTGCGGTCCTACTGCTACCAGGACAGCCCGCGCCGGGCCCACTCGATCGCCGCGCAGGGCGGCATCAACGCCGCCAAGAACTACCGCAACGACGGCGACTCGGTGCACCGGCTCTTCTACGACACGGTCAAGGGCGGCGACTTCCGCTCCCGTGAGTCGAACGTGCACCGGCTGGCCGAGGTGTCGGTCAACATCATCGACCAGTGCGTGGCCCAGGGCGTGCCGTTCGCCCGCGAGTACGGCGGCCTGCTGGACACGCGCTCCTTCGGCGGCGCCCAGGTGCAGCGCACCTTCTACGCCCGGGGCCAGACGGGCCAGCAGCTGCTGCTCGGCGCGTACCAGGCCCTGGAGCGGCAGATCGGCCTGGGCAACGTGGAGATGAACGCCCGCCACGAGATGCTCGAACTGGTCCTCGTCGACGGCCGTGCGCGCGGCATCGTGGTGCGCGACATGGTCACCGGCGAGATCAGCACCGAGATGGCCGACGCGGTCGTGCTCGCCTCCGGCGGCTACGGCAACGTCTTCTACCTCTCCACGAACGCCAAGGGCTGCAACGTCACCGCCTCCTGGCGGGCGCACCGCAAGGGCGCGTACTTCGCCAACCCCTGCTACACCCAGATCCACCCGACCTGCATCCCGGTCTCCGGCGACCACCAGTCGAAGCTGACCCTGATGAGCGAGTCGCTGCGCAACGACGGCCGGGTGTGGGTGCCCAAGGCCAAGGGCGACCAGCGCAGCCCGCGGGAGATCCCCGAGGACGAGCGGGACTACTACCTGGAGCGGATCTACCCGTCCTTCGGCAACCTGGTCCCCCGCGACATCGCCTCCCGCGCTGCGAAGAACGTCTGCGACTCCGGACGCGGCGTCGGCCCGACCGGCCTCGGCGTCTACCTGGACTTCGCCGACGCGATCAACCGGCTCGGCCGCAAGGCCATCGAGGCCAAGTACGGCAACCTCTTCGAGATGTACGAGCGGATCACCGGCGAGGATCCGTACGAGGTGCCGATGCGGATCTACCCCGCCGTGCACTACACGATGGGCGGTCTCTGGGTCGACTACGACCTCCAGTCGAGCATCCCCGGCCTGTTCGTGATCGGTGAGGCCAACTTCTCCGACCACGGCGCGAACCGGCTCGGCGCCTCGGCGCTGATGCAGGGCCTGGCCGACGGCTACTTCGTGCTGCCGAACACGCTCGCCAACTACCTGGCCTCCTCCGGCCCGCTGGACAAGGTCGACGCCAGCCACCCCGAGGCGGTCGCGGCGCGTACCGAGGTCGAGGACCGGATCAAGCGGCTGCTCGCGATCAACGGCGACCGCACCGTGGACTCGTTCCACCGCGAGCTGGGCCAGATCATGTGGGAGCACTGCGGCATGGAGCGCTCCGAGGCCGGGCTGCGCAAGGCGATCGACGAGATCCGCGCGCTGCGCGAGCAGTTCTGGCAGCGGGTGCGCGTCCCGGGCGACGGCGAGGGGCTCAACCAGTCGCTGGAGAAGGCCGGCCGGGTGGCCGACTTCTTCGAGCTGGCCGAGCTGATGTGCATCGACGCCCTGCACCGCGAGGAGTCCTGCGGCGGCCACTTCCGGGCCGAGCACCAGACGCCCGACGGCGAGGCGCAGCGCGACGACGACCGGTTCGCCTACGTGGCGGCCTGGGAGTACACCGGCACCGGTGAGCCCGTGCTGCACAAGGAAGACCTGACCTTCGAATACGTCCACCCCACGCAGCGGAGCTACAAGTGAACCTGACCCTGCGCATCTGGCGCCAGCACGGCCCCGAGGACAAGGGTCGGATGGTGACCTACCCGGTGCAGGACGTGTCCCCGGACATGTCCTTCCTGGAGATGCTCGACGTACTCAACGAGCGGCTGATCCTGGACGGCGAGGAGCCAATCGCGTTCGACCACGACTGCCGCGAGGGCATCTGCGGCATGTGCAGCCTCATGATCAACGGTGAGGCGCACGGCCCGCAGCGCGGCACCACCGCCTGCCAGCTGCACATGCGGCAGTTCTCCGACGGCGACACGATCGACATCGAGCCCTGGCGGGCCCGCGCCTTCCCGGTCGTCAAGGACCTGGTCGTCAACCGCAACGCGTTCGACCAGATCATCGCCGCCGGCGGCTACGTCACCGCGCCGACCGGCAGCGCCCCGGAGGCGCACTCGGTGCCGGTGCCGAAGGCCGACGCGGACGCCGCGTTCGAGTCTGCGGCCTGCATCGGCTGCGGCGCCTGCGTGGCGGCCTGCCCGAACGGCTCCGGCATGCTGTTCACCGCCGCGAAGATCACCCAGCTCTCGCTGCTGCCGCAGGGCCAGCCGGAGCGCTACACCCGGGTGATCGGCATGGTGGACGCGCACGACGAGGCCGGCTTCGGCGGCTGCACCAACATCGGCGAGTGCGCCTCGGCCTGCCCGAAGGGCATCCCGCTGAACACCATCGGCCGGCTCAACCGGGACTACCTGAAGGCGACGGCCAAGCGCGCCGGCTCCTGACCGGACACCGCACGACCCAGGCGACCGCCGCGCCCCGCATCCGCGGGGCGCGGCGGTCGCGCTCGCACGGGGGTACGCCCCGGCGATTGGTACGGTGAAGCGCCAACCGCGTCACTGTCTCTCCCGGGAGGGCACCCATGGCCCGGACCGCTCCGGCGCAGGCGTCCTCCCCCGATGCGGGTCACGACGAACCGGCCGGCCCGCCGGAGTCGCTGCTGGAACGCGCCTTCACCGAGGCGCTGCACAGCGCCGACGACGCCGACGAGGTGGCCACCCGGATCCTCGACGCCGCCTACGAGCAGTTCTGCCGGATGGGCATCCGCCGCTCCACCATGGAGGACGTGGCCCGGCGGGCGGGCGTCTCCCGGATCACCGCGTACCGCCGGTTCGCCACCAAGGACCGGCTGGTCGAGCAGGTGGTCCGCCGCGAGTTCCGGCGCTACTTCGACCGGTTCCTGGTCGACATCCAGCAGGCGGAGACAGTCGGCGACCGGGTGGTGCTGGGCTTCGTCAGCGCGCTGGACGCGATCCGCCGCAACCCGCTGATCGGCGGGCTGATGAGCGTCGAACCGGACGTGCTCATCCCCTCGATGATCAGCGACGGCGGGCGGACGCTGGCGACTGTGCAGCGGTTCGTGGCCGGGCAGCTGCGCCGCGAGCAGCGCGCCGGCACCATCGCCGCCACTGTTGACGTCGAGGTGGTCGCCGAGCTGATGACCCGGCTGTCCTGCTCCTTCCTGCTCACCCCGAGTCACGTCATCGACCTCGACGACGCCGACGAGCTGCGCGCCATGGCCCGCCGGTTCCTCGTACCCATGCTGGAGCCCGGCTCACAGGCCGAGTGACCGGCCGATCACCTCCTTCATGATCTCGGTGGTGCCGCCGTAGATGGTCTGGACGCGGGCGTCCAGGTAGGCGCGGGCCACCGGGTACTCGCGCATGTAGCCGTAGCCGCCGTGCAACTGGAGGCACCGGTCCACGACGCGCTGCTGCAACTCGGTGCACCACCACTTCGCCATCGCCGCCGTCTCCGCGGTGAGGTCCGGCGCGACCAGGCACTGATCCACGAAGACCCGGCCCAGACGCAGCTCGGTGGCGAGTTCGGCGAGCACGAACCGGTTGTGCTGGAAACTGCCGATGGGACGGTCGAACGCCTGGCGCTGCCTGCAGTAGTCGAGCGTCTGCGCGAACACCGTCTCGGCGCCGGCGAGCGCCGCGACGGCTATCGACAGCCGCTCCAGCGGCAGGTTGCGCATCAGGTAGGCGAAGCCCTCGCCCTCGGTGCCGAGCAGGTTGGCCGCGGGCACCCGTACGTCGGCGAAGAACAGCTCGGCGGTGTCCTGCGCCTTCTGCCCGAGCTTGTCGAGGTTGCGGCCACGCTCGAACCCGGGCATGCCGCGTTCGACCACGAGCAGGCTGATCCCCCGCCGCCCGGCCCCGGGATCGGTACGGGCGACCACGACGACCAGGTCGGCCAGGATGCCGTTGCTGATGAACGTCTTCTGCCCGTTGAGGACGTAGTCGTCGCCGTCGCGTACCGCCGTGGTGGTGATGCCCGCCAGGTCGCTGCCGGCGCCGGGCTCGGACATCGCGATAGCCGTGACGATCTCGCCGGAGCAGAAGCCCGGCAGCCAGCGCTGCTTCTGCTCCTCGGTGGTCAGGTCGGTCAGGTACGGCCCGATGATGTCGTTGTGCAGGCCGAACGCCGGCCCGCTCGCACCGGCCCGGGCCAGTTCCTCGGTCAGCACGGCGTGGAAGCGCCGGTCGGTCACCCCGGCGCCGCCGTACCGTTCGTCGACGAAGAAGCCGAGCAGGCCGGCGGCGCCCGCGGCCCGCCACACGCCGCGGTCGACGATGCCGTCGGCCTCCCAGCGCTCGTGGTGCGGGGTGATCTCCTTGTCGATGAACGCGCGCACCAGTTCGGCGAACGCGAGGTGGTCGGCGGTGAAGACGGTGCGGTCCATGTGTGTCAGCTCCCTCCTCCGCGCTACCGGGCCATGTCCGCGACGGCGGCGACGAGGCGCCGGGGGTCCTCGCCCAGCGGCGCGACGTTGAGGATCGTCACGCCGGCGTCGCGGTACTCCTGGACCCGGTCGCGCACGTAGCTCTCCGGCCCGATCAGGCTGGTGCGTTCCAGCAGTTCCGCCGGAACCGCGGCGGCGGCCTCGGCCTTGCGGCCGTCCAGGTAGAGTTCCTGGATGCGGTCCGCCTCGGCGGCGTAGCCGTAGCGGCACAGCAGGTCGTGGTAGAAGTTGCGGCCCTTGGCGCCCATCCCGCCCACGTACAGGGCGATCAGCGGCCGGGCGAGGTCGCGCAGCCCGGTCACGTCCGGTCCGATGGCCAGCGGCCCACCGGCCACCACCTCCAACGGCCCGAGATCGGCCGACCGCTTCGCCCGGCCGGCCGCCAGCGCGGCGCCCCAGACGTCGCCCGCGCGCCGCGGGTCGTAGAGGAACGGCAGCCACCCGTCGGCGATCTCGGCGGTCATCCGGACGTTGCGGTCACCCAGGCTGGCCACGTGGATCGGGATGCGGTCGCGTACCGGGTGGGTGAGGATCTTCAGCGGCTTGCCCAGCCCGGTGCCGTCGCCGGGCGGCAGCGGCAGCCGGTAGAGGCCGTCGTTCGTCAGCGTCTCGCGCCGCCACACCCGCCGGCAGATCTCGATCACCTCACGGGTGCGGGCCAGCGGCCGGTCGTACGCGACGCCGTGCCATCCCTCGATCACCTGCGGTCCGGACGCGCCCAGGCCGAGGATGGCCCGGCCGCCGGACATCGCGTCCAGGCCCGCCGCGGTCTGCGCCAGCAGAGCCGGGGTACGCGAGAAGATCGGCAGGATCGCGGAGCCGATGTGGACGCGGCTCGTCCGGGCGGCCAGGTAACCCATTACCGTGGGCGCGTCGAAGCCGTACGCCTCGGACACCCAGACCACGTCCAGGCCGTCCTCTTCCCAGGCGGCCACGTCGTCGGCGCCGCTGCGGGGGTCGGCGGCGTACGCCAGTGTCGTCCCGATACGCATCAGTGCGCTGCTCCCTGCTTCCGGCCGACGGCGCCGCCGTCCAGCCACCGCGGTAGGTGTTCGTCCAGCCCCCAGTCGGTGAGGACGGGCTCGGTGTCCGCGCCCGGCACGGGCGGCGGGCCGCCGACCCGGCCGGGTGTCCCGGACAGACGGGGCGCCACGGCGGGCTGCCGGACGCCGAAGTGCTCCTCGTACGTGCCACGCGCGGCCAGGTGCGGGTGACCCGGCGCCTCGGTGAGCGACAGCACCGGCGCGACGCAGGCGTCGGTGCCGTCGAACACGGCCGTCCACTCGTCGCGGGTACGCCCGGCGAACACCTCGGCGAAGCGGGCGCGCAGCACCGGCCATCCGGTGACGTCGTGCCGGTCCGGCAGGTCCGCGTCGGCGAGCCCGAGCCGCCGCAGCAGTTCGGCGTAGAACTGGGGTTCCAGCGCGCCGACCGCCATGTGCCCGCCGTCGGCGGTGGCGTACACGTCGTAGAACGGCGCGCCGCCGTCGAGCAGGTTGCGGCCCCGCTCGGGTCGCCAGGCGCCCTGCGCGAGCAGCCCGGCGAACGGGGTGGTGAGGTGGGCCGCGCCGTCCACGATGGCGGCGTCGACGACCTGCCCACGCCCGGTGGCGCCGGCGACGTGCAGCGCCGCCAGGATGCCGACGACCAGGTAGAGCGCGCCGCCGCCGAAGTCGCCGACCAGGTTGAGCGGGATCTGCGGCGGCCCGCCGGCGCGGCCGATCGGGTGCAGCGCCCCGGCCACCGCGATGTAGCCGATGTCGTGGCCGGCGGCGCGGGCCAGCGGCCCGTCCTGTCCCCAGCCGGTCATCCGCCCGTAGACCAGCCCCGGGTTGCGGGCCAGGGCGGCCTCCGGTCCGACGCCGAGCCGCTCGGCGACACCGGGGCGCCAGCCCTCGATCAGGATCGCGGCCCGGCCGGCCAGCGCGAGGACCACCTCGGCGCCGTCGGGGTGCTTCAGGTCGACCACGATCGAGCGCTTGCCCCGGTTGAGCAGGTTCCGCGCGGGGTCGCCGGCCGCGAACGCGCCGGGTTCCGGCCGGTCGATGCGCACCACGTCGGCGCCGAGGTCGGCGAGCAGCATGGCGGCGAACGGGCCGGGGCCGATCCCGGCCAGTTCCACGACCCGGACGCCGGCGAGCGGGCCGCTCACGCGCCGGCCCGTGGGGCGAAGCGGGGCGCGCGCCCCTGGGCCCGGCCGATCAGGGCCTCGCCGAAGTCGGCGCCGGCCAGCGACTCGACCATGAGCCGGATCGCGTCGGCGGCGGCCTCGGCGGCGCCGGTCTCCAGGCCGGAGAACACCTGCCGCCGGATCACCGCCATGGAGGCCGGTGAGCAGTGCTGCGCCAGGTCCGCCGCATAGGCTTGTGCCTCGGCCAGCACCTCCTCGCGCGGGAGCACGCGTTGCACGAGCCCGATCCGGAACGCCTCCACCGCGTCGACCTTGCGGCCGGACACCAGCAGGTCCAGCGCGGCGCCGAGGCCGACCAGCCGGGGCAGCAGCCAGGCGCTGCCGTACTCGGCGACGAGGCCGAGCCGGCTGAACGTGGTGGACAGGCGCGCCTGCGCCGCCATGAACCGCACGTCGGCGTAGAGCGCGTGGACCAGGCCGAGGCCCGCCGCGCCGCCGTTCACCGCGGCGACGATCGGCGTGCCGAGCGTCAACGGCAGGTGCGGCGGGAAGCCGAACTCGCCCGCCAGCAGATCGCGGTTGTGCTCGTCGAGCAGCGCGGCGAGCGCCTCCGGGTCGGCGCCGGCACAGAACCAGTCGCCGGTGCCGGTGACCACGACCGCCCGTACCTCCGGGTCCGCGTCGGCCGCCACCAGAGCCGCGTAGTAGTCGCGGAACATCTCCAGCGTCATCGCGTTGCGCCGGTCGGGCCGGTCGAACCAGATGGTGCGTACGCCGTCGGCGGTGGCGGCCCGCAGACCGTCACCGGCCTGCTCGGACGCGCTCACCGACTCGATCCTTGTGACATTTGACATTTGATACCCTTGTCCGGTGGCGGAACGTGGCAAGACCCCGAGCGTGTCCCAGCCCCAGCTCTCCGAGACGGTGGCGAGCTTGCTGCGCGACCGGATCATGTCCGGCCAGCTGCGCCCCGGCGAACGAATCCGGCTGGAGGAAATCGCCCAGGAGACCGGGCTGAGCATCACACCGGTGCGTGAGGCGCTGCTGATGCTGCGCGCGGAGGACATGGTCGAGCTGCAACCGCGACGCGGGCACGTGGTGGCGCCGCTGTCCCGGCAGGACATCATCGACGTGTTCAGCCTCCAGGGCCACATCGCCGGTGAGCTGGCCGCCCGGGTCGCCGTCAGCATCACGCCGGACCAGCTCGACGACCTGCGGCAGCAGCACGAACGGCTGCGCCGCGCCGCCCAGGCCCGGCAGACCAGCCGGGTCGAGCAGCTCGAATACGAGTTCCACCGCCGGATCAACCGGCTCGCCGACGCGCGCAAGCTGTCCTGGCTGCTGCGGACCGTGACCCGCTACACGCCGTCGCGGTTCTACGCCGCCGACCCGGAGTGGCGGGCCGGCATGGTCGCCGATCACGAGGCGCTGCTCGACGCGCTCGCGGCAGGCGACCCGGAGGCCGTCCGGCCGGTCATGGCCCGGCACTTCACCGACGGCGCGGAACGGCTGGTCAAGCACCTCGACGGACTGGGCGTGTGGAACGAGTGAGTCACCGGCGGCCATGACGCCACGCGAACATCACCAGCGAGCGCTTCATCGCGGAGGCGGACGGCTGGAGCGTCATCACTTCGATCAGCGGCCGGAACCGCTGCCACGTCACCGATCGCGCCCGGCTGAACTCGCGCAGGCCGTCCGCGCCGTGGACCCGCCCGAATCCGGAGTCGCCCACACCGCCGAAGGGCAGTGACGGCACCCCCGCGTACCCCAGCACGGAGTTGACCGACACCGCGCCGGCCCGCAGCCGCCCGGCGAGCGCCAGGCCACGGCGACGGTCGCGGGTGAAGATCGAACCGGAGAGCCCGTAGCTGGTCGCGTTCGTCCGGCGTACCGCCTCGTCGGCGTCGGCCACCGGGTTGACCACGAGCACCGGGCCGAACGTCTCCTCGGTGACGGCGGCGCTGTCCTCGGGCACGTCGGTCAGCACGACCGGCTCCACGAACGGGGGACGTACCGAATCCACGTCACCGACCACCGCCCGGGCGCCCCGGTCGAGCGCGTCGGTGACGTGGCGCCGCACGACGTCCGGCTGGGTGGGCGTGGTCATCGGCCCGTACGGCGCGTCCGGCTCGGCGCCCGGCCGGACCTGCCGCGCCAGCTCGGTGAGCGTGGCCAGGAACGGCTGGTAGACGGACCGTTCGACGTAGACGCGCTCGACGCCGGCACACGTCTGCCCGGCGTTGCCCAGTCCCCCGAAGACCGCCGCCCGCGCGGCCGCGTCGAGGTCGGCGTCGGCGGTGACGATCAGAGCGTCCTTACCCCCGCCCTCGATCACCACCGGTGTCAGGCTCTCGGCGCAGGCGGCCATGACCGCGCGCCCGGTCGCGGCCGACCCGGTGAACGCGATCTTGTCGACCGACGCGCGGCACAGCGCCGCGCCGGTCGTGCCGTCGCCGGTGACCACCTGGAGGACCGGGTGGTCGGGGAACAGCTCGTGCCAGCGCTCGGCCAGCCACACACCGACACCGGGGGTGAACTCGCTGGGCTTGAACACCACAGCGTTGCCGGCGGCCAGCGCGTGCGACACCGCACCCATCGGCGTGTAGACGGGGTAGTTCCACGGGCCGATCACGCCGACCACGCCGTACGGCACGTACTCGACGGAGGCGGCCTGGTTGAACGCGAGCAGGCCGGAGGGGACCGAGCGCCGCCTGAGCACCCGCGCGGCGTGCCGGGCCGCCCAGTCCAGGTGCTCGACGGCGAGCATCACCTCGAGCTGCGCCCCGGCGAGGCTCTTGCCGGTCTCGCTCCGGACGATCCCGGCCAGCTCCTCGATACCGCCGGCGACTGCCGCCTTGTACGCCAGCAGGTGGCGGCGGCGTTGCCGGGCGTCCAGGCCGGCCCACCAGCCGGCCGCCTCGCGGGCTCGCGACACGGCGGCGCGCACTGCGGCGTCGTCGGCGATCTCGTAGTCGGCGCGGTGCTCACCTGTCACCGGGTCGACGACGCGCAGCCGGCGAGGGTGCTCCACGAGGGACGTCATCGACAGCCTCCTGACATTTGATATTCGATAGTCTAGCCTTGCTGTCAATCCCTGCTGACGCGCTGGAGGTACCGCAGTGGAGTGGAGCGACGAGCAACGATCCCTGGTCGAGGCGGTGCGGGACTTCTGCCGCCGCGAGGTGGGCACCCGCGAGCAGCGGCAGAACCTCACGAACGGCGGCCGGGAACCGCACAGCCCGGAGCTGTACCGCAAGATGGCCGACCTCGGCTGGCTGGGCCTGTCCCTGCCGGAGGAGTTCGATGGCGGCGGCGCCGGCATGACGGAGCTGTGCCTGTTCCTGGAGGAGACGGCCCGCGCGATGGCCCCGATCGGCGGCTTCACCACCTCGATCATCGTGGCCGCCACCTACCAGCGGTTCGGCACGCCGGCGCAGAAGAAGCTGATCCTGTCCGGAGTGGCCCGCGGCGTCATCGAGGCGGTCGCGATGTCCGAGCCCGAGGCCGGCTCCGACGTGGCGAACCTGAGCTGCCGCGCCGAGCGCCGCGACGACGGGTACGTCGTCAACGGCCAGAAGACGTGGTGTTCGAACGCCCACCTGGCCGAGCACATCCTGCTGGTCGCCCGCACCTCCGGCCGGGCCGGCGACCACCACGGCCTGACCATGTTCCTGGTCCCCGCCTCGGCGCCCGGCCTGACCGTCTCCGGCATCGACACCATGGGCGGCCGGGAGGTGAACGACCTCTACTTCACCGACTGCGTGCTGCCCGCCGACGCCGTGGTCGGCGAGGTCGACAACGGCTGGCGGCAACTGATGGCCGGGCTCAACATGGAGCGGCTGATCCTCGCCAGCGTCATGCTCGGCACCGCGCAGCGGGCGTTCGGCGACGTCGTCGAGTACGTGAAGCACCGGCGGCAGTTCCGCCGGCCGATCGGATCGTTCCAGGTGCTCCGGCACCGGCTGGCCGACCTGGCCACCGAGATCGAGTGCGCCCGGCTGCTGGTCTACGACACCGCCGCCAAGGTCGACAAGGCGCCGGACACGGTGCTGCCCCGGGAGAGTTCGATGGCGAAGCTCAAGGCCACCGAGACCGCCCGCCGGGTCGCCCTGGACGCGATGCAGATGATGGGCGGCTACGGCTACACCACCGAGTTCGACATGGAGCGCCTGGTGCGCTCGTCGATCGTGTCCACCGTCTACGGCGGCGCCAGCGAGATCCAGCGCGAGATCATCGCCAAGACGTACGGGCTGTCCGAGCAGATGTCCTGACGTGATCCGGCCCGCGCACCAGCAGGTCGATCACGCCCGTCAGGTCCTCCTCGCCGCCGCCCTGCGCCAGGCGGCGGCGCATCAGTTCGAAGTACGGGCTGAGCAGTTCCGGGCTGACGCCCTGCTGTTCGGCGGTGCTCAGGAAGGTCGGCGTGCCGGCCACCTGCATGGCGAGACTGGAGACGACACCCTTCGTGTAGTCGCCGCCGCGCAGCTGGTCGGCGGTCTGATGAACTGCCGGGGCCATCGTCACGAGCCAGTCGGCGAGCAGCGGGGCCAGCGACGCGGGGTCGATGTCCTCCTTGCGGATCAGGGCGAAGGCGTGCGCTGCCCCGGCGAACATCCCGTACATGGCGCTGAGCAGGGCCACGTCGTGCAGGGCGGCGAAGCCCGCGTCCCGGCCGACGTAGGTGGTGCCGGCCGGGACGCCCAACGTCTCCCGGTGCCGCTCGAACAGCTCCCGCGAGCCGCTGTAGAAGACGTAACCGCCGGCCTCCGGGAGGCCGATCATCGGAGGAACGGCCATGATCCCGCCGTCCAGGTAGCGGGCACCGCGCTCGCGGGCCCACTCGGCTCGGGAGCGGGCCTCGGCAGGGGTGCCGGTGGTCAGATTGACCAGATCCTTGCCGGTCAGGTCGGTGCCGGCCAGCACCTCCCCGACCGAGTCGTCGTCCAATAGACAGACGACGACCAGGGTGTTCGCCGCGACGGCCGCAGCGGCGCTGTCCGCGAGCCCCGCCCCCTCGTCGGAGATCGCCGCTGCGCGGGCCGGGGTGCGGTTCCAGACGGTGAGCGGGTGGCCCGCGGCGATCCAGGTGCGGGCCAGCGCGGTGCCCATCGCGCCGAGGCCCAGCAGCGTGACGGGGGTCTTGTCGACAGTGTTCGGTGCCATGCCCTCAGGCTGGTCGCAGGCCAAAAGATGATCAAGTACGCACTTCGGAGTAGGTGGTTACCCTGAGGTGAGCGAGCACGTCGGAGGGGCGGGGCATGGCGACGTTGAACCGGCCGGGCGCACCAGGAGGCCACGTCTGCGGGATCGACACCGCGATGGAGGTGATCGGGGGCAAGTGGAAGGTGCTGATCCTCTGGGCCCTCCACGAGCACCCCTGCCGCCGCTTCGGCGAGTTGCGTCGACTGCTGCCGGGGGTCACCGAGAAGGTGCTGGCCGCACACCTCCGCGAGATGGAGGCGGACGGCGTCGTGCACCGCGTCTCCTACGACGAGGTGCCGCCCCGCGTCGAGTACTCGCTGACCGCGGACGGCGTGCGCCTCAACGACGCCCTCGAGCCGCTGGCCGCCTGGGGACGCGAGCGGCCGATCGCCCGAGGGCTGGCGAAGACGGGCCGGGGCGTCTGAGGAGAGCGCCGGCCGCGGCCACTCGTCGAGGCCGCGGCCGGCCGGACCCTATTCGAACCGCTCGCCCCGCTCGGCCATGGCCACCAGCAGCGGCGGCGGGTCGAACCGCTGCCCGTACCGCTCGGCGAGCACCCGGGCGCGGGCCACGAAGCCCGGCAGCCCGCCGTCGTACTGGTTGACGTACTGGAGGACGCCGCCGGTCCAACTCGGGTAGCCGATGCCCAGGATCGAGCCGACGTTGGCGTCGGCCACCGAGGTCAGCACGCCCTCGTCCAGGCACCGCACCGACTCGATCGCCTCGATGAACAGCATCCGCTCCTTGAGGTCCTCGAACGGCGTGTCCAGGTTCGTGCCGCCGAACTGCTCCCGCAGCCCCGGCCAGAGCCCGGCCCGTTTCCCGTCGCGGTAGTCGTAGAAGCCGGCGCCACCGGAGCGCCCGGTCCGGCCGCACTCGTCGATCATCCGGTCGATCACCGCGTCGGCCGCGTGCGGCGTCCAGGTGCCACCGGCGGCGACTGTGGCCGCGGCCGTCTCCTGCCGGATCTTCCGGGGCAGGGTCAGGGTCAGCTCGTCCATCAGCGCGAGGACCGGCGCGGGATACCCGGCCTGGCTGCTGGCCTGCTCGACGGTCGCCGCCGGGATGCCCTCGGCCAGCATCGCCACGCCCTCGTTGGTGAACGTCCCGATGACCCGGCTGGTGAAGAAGCCCCGGCTGTCGTTGACCACGATCGGCGTCTTGCGCAGCCGGCGTACGACGCCCAGCGCTCGGCCCAGCGTGGTCTCGTCGGTCCGCTCACCGCGGATCACCTCGACCAGCGGCATCTTGTCCACCGGGGAGAAGAAGTGCAGCCCGACGAACTCATCCGGCCGGCTGACGCCCTCGGCGAGCAGCGTGATGGGCAGCGTGGACGTGTTGGAGGCGATGAGCGCGCCCGGCGCGACCTGCTCGATCTCGGCGTACACCTTGTGCTTGAGCGCCGGGTCCTCGAAGACCGCCTCGATCGCGAGGTCGACGCCGGCCAGGTCGGCGAGGTCGCCGGTGGCGTGGATCCGGCCCAGGATCTCGTCGCGCTCGTCTGGCGTGGACCGGCCCCGGGCGACCGCCTTGTCGAGCAGGCCCGCCGAGTACGCCTTGCCCCGCGCCGCCCCCTCGGCGGTGACGTCCTTGAGCACGACCCGCATCCCGGCACGGGCGCAGACGTACGCGATGGCGGCGCCCATCATGCCCGCGCCGACCACCGCGACGCTGCTCACCGGCTCGTGTGCCCCGCCGGCGGCCCGGGACCGGGCGGTCTGGAGGTCGAAGAACAGTGCCTTGATCATGTTCTTGGCGATCTGGCCGGTGGCCAGCTCGGTGAAGTACCGCCCCTCGACGGTGAACGCGGTGTCCAGGTCGACCTGGGCGCCCTCGACGGCGGCGGCGAGGATGTTGCGGGGCGCCGGGTAGGGCGCACCCTTGAGCTGTTTGCGCAGCAGGGCGGGCATGGCCGGCAACTGGACCGCGAGCCCCGGGCTGGACGGGGTGCCGCCGGGCATCCGGTAGCCCTTACGGTCGTACGGCTGGGTCGCGTCGGGGTGGGCGGCGATCCAGTCGCGGGCGGCGGCCATCAGGGCGTCCCGGTCGGTGGCGAGCTCGTCGACCAGCCCGTGCGCGAGCGCGTCCTGCGGCCGGCGGCGCTGGCCGCGCAGCAGCCAGTCGGTCAGCGCGGCGGTGACACCGAGCAGCCGGACGGTACGCACCACGCCACCGCAGCCGGGCAGCAGGCCGAGCGTGACCTCGGGGAAGCCGATCTCGATCGCCGGGTCGTCGAGCACGACGCGGTGGTGGCAGCCCAGCGCCAGTTCCAGTCCGCCGCCGAGGGCGGATCCGTTGATCGCGGCGACGACCGGCCGGCCGAGCGTCTCCAGCCGGCGTACGGCGTGCTTGAGCGCGGCCGCGCCGGCCGCTGACGCCTCGGCGTCGGCGGGGGTCAGCCGCACCAGGGTCTCCAGGTCGCCCCCGGCGAAGAACGTCTTCTTGGCCGAGGTGACGATCACGCCGGTGATCCGGTCGCGCTCGGCTTCGAGCCGGTCCACAGTGGCCGTGAGGCTCGCGCCGAACTCCGCGTTCATCACGTTCGCCGAGCGGCCGGGGTGGTCGAGGGTGAGCAGCACGATGCCGTCGTCGCCGTGCTCCCACCGGATGGTGTTGGCCATTCGTGCTCCTCAGATTCGTTCGATCACGGTCGCGATGCCCATGCCGCCGCCCGCGCAGAGCGTGGCCAGGCCGTAGCGGCCGCCGCGTCGTTCCAGTTCGTCGACGAGCGTGCCGAGGATCATGGCGCCGGTCGCGCCCAGCGGGTGTCCCATCGCGATCGCCCCGCCGTTGACGTTGACGGTGTCCGGGTTCAGGCCGAGGTCGGCGACGAACCGAAGGACCACCGCGGCGAACGCCTCGTTGATCTCCACCAGGTCGAGGTCGTCGACGCCGAGACCGGCCTTGGCCAGCGCCTTGCGGGCCGCCGGGGCCGGACCGGTGAGCATGATGGTGGTGTCGGCGCCGCTGAGCGCGGTCGCCAGGACGCGGGCTCGCGGGGTGAGGCCGGCGGCGGCGCCGGCCGCCTCACTGCCGACCACGACGAGCGCGGCGCCGTCGACGATGCCGGAGGAGTTCCCCGCGGTGTGGACGTGCTCGATCCGCTCGACCCAGTGGTACTTCTGCAACGCGACCGCGTCGAAGCCCGCCTTCTGGCCGATCTCGGCGAACGAGGGGCGCAGCGCGGCGAGGCTCTCCGCCGTCGAGTCAGCCCGGATGTGCTCGTCCCGGTCCAGGACGGTGAGCCCGTTGCGGTCGCGGACCGGCACCACGGACCGGGCGAAGTAGCCGTTGGCCCACGCCTTCGCGGCCCGCGCCTGCGACTGGAGCGCGTACGCGTCGACCGTCTCCCGGTCGAAGCCGGCGATGGTGGCGATGAGGTCGGCGCTGATGCCCTGCGGCACGAACCCGGTGGTGTAGTTGACCTCCGGATCGAGCGCCCACGCCCCGCCGTCGGAGCCCATCGGCACCCGGGACATCGACTCGACGCCACCGGCGAGGACGAGATCCTCCCAGCCGGAGCGCACCTTCTGCGCGGCGATGTTCACCGCCTCCAGGCCGGAGGCGCAGAAGCGGTTGAGCTGGACGCCGGCCACGGTGTCGGGCAGGCCGGCGGCGACGGCGGCGGTCCGGGCGATGTCGGCGCCCTGGTCGCCGAGCGGGGACACCACCCCGAGCACGATGTCGTCGATCAGCGCCGGATCGAGGCCGGGCATCCGCCGCAGGGTCTCCTCGATCAGGCCGGTGATCAGCGAAACCGGCTTCACCCCGTGCAGCGCTCCGGTCGGCTTGCCCCGCCCGCGCGGCGTGCGCAACGCGTCGTAGATGAACGCATCGGTCGTCATGCCAAGCTCCTCATTGCTCACCCGCATGCGAATTTCGCCTAACTTTTCTTGAGCCTGCCGCCGCTTGTCAAGAAGCGTTCCGCGCTGTCCGGCTCCGGCTCCGCGACGGAAACCGCCGAGGGGCGTCACCGGATCCACGCGAGCGGGCGCTAACGTGTAGCGGTGCGACGAACAGCCAGCGACACCGCCCCGGCACCGGTCAGACGGCCCAAGGACCGCAAGGCCCGGATCGCGCTCGCCGGTGCCGAGCTGTTCTGCGAGCGGGGCTACCACGGCGTCTCGGTGGACGAGATCGCCGCCGCCGTCGGCATCAGCGGGCCGGCCGTCTACCGGCACTTCCCGAACAAGTACGCGATCCTCGTGCACGCCACCCGCGAGGTCGTCGGCGCCCTGCTCGCCGCGACCGGGCGGCCGGCGGCGAACAGCGCCGACGGGCTGCTCGACGAACTGCTGCGCGCGCTCGCCGAGGTCGCGGTGAGCAGGCGGCGGGTGGCCGGGCTGTACCAGTGGGAGGGCCGCTACCTGACGCCCGAGCACCGGCAGGAGTTCGCCGCGTCGATGGCCACGCTCGTCGGCCGCGTCGCCGCGCCGCTGCGCGAGCTGCGTCCCGAGCTGACCGCCGGGCAGGCGGACCTGCTGGTGAACGCGGCGCTGAGCGCGTTCGGCAGCGTTACCACGTACCGGGCCGCGGCCACCGGCACCGACACCGAGCACCTGCTCACCCGGGTCGCCTGGACGCTGCTGCGGACCGACGCGCCGGCGGTGCCGCCGCGGCGGCGTCCCGCGCCGGAGGACACGCCCGCCACCGGCCCGGTGCGCCCGGCGTCGCGCCGCGAGCTGCTGCTGATCGAGGCGATGCGGCTGTTCCACAGGCACGGCTACCACGCCGTCGCGGTCGAGGACATCGGCCGCGCCGCGGGCATTCAGGCATCCAGCGTGTACCGCTACTTCCCCGGCAAGGCCGACCTGCTCGCGGCCGCCTACTACCGGGCCACCGACCGGCTGACCGGTGCCACCACCGCGGCGATCGCCGACGCGAGCGACCCGGCCGACGCGCTGCACCGGGTGGTGCGGGCCTACGTCGACTTCGCGTTCGGCCAGAGCGACCTGGTCGCGGTGTACCTGGCGGAGAACAACAACCTGCCGGACCGGGACCGCCACGAGTTGCGCGGCGCGCAGCGCCTGCACGTCGAGGAGTGGGTGGGCCTGGTCCGGGCGGTACGGCCGGACCTGCCGGCCGGCGACGCCCGCGTCCTCGTGCACGCCGCGCTGAACGTGGTCACCGACGTCGGACGGCTCGGCCGCTTCGACCGCACCGCGGGCTACGACACCTGGACCGCCCGGCTCGCGCTCGCCGTGCTGCACGCCTGAGCGGCGTCATCGCGAGGGCGCGGGCGGCGTGAACCGCTGTGGTTGACTGACACCCATGGTCCTGTGCCCGTCCGCGTCCGCCCGGACGGTCCGGTGACCACCGGGCCGGCCGCGGCCACCCGGCCACGCAACCGCAGGCAGGTCATCGTGGAGTCGGCCGGGCAGGTGTTCAGCGAGCGCGGCTACCACGGCGCGTCCATGGAGGAGATCGCCGCGGCGGTCGGCATCAGCGCGCCGGCGCTGTACCGGCACTTCCCGAACAAGTACGCGTTGTTCGCCGAGTGCGCCAACGTCATGGTGGACAACCTGGTCGGGGTCGTCGACGAGTGGCCGCCCGACGCGGCGCTGGCCGACGTGCTGGTGGCCCTCACCCGGGTCACCGTCGCGCACCGCGCCTCCGGCGGCATCTACCGGTGGGAGGCCCGCTACCTCGGGCGCGCGGACCGCCACCTGCTCCGCGCGAAGTTCGGCCACGTCGTGGGCCGGGTCACCGAGATGGTACGGCGGGAGTACCCGCTGCCCGAAGAGCGGCTGCGGGCGGTCGCGGCGCTCGGTGTGATCGGCTCGGTGACCATGCACCACACCTCGATCGCCCAGCGCCGGATCGAGGATCTGGTGCTCCGGTCCGCGATGCGGGTCGTGGCCACCGACCCGACGACCGCCGCCGGGACGGCGCGGCTGGTCGAGCTGCCCGCCCAGCCGGTGCCCCGCACCCGGCGCGCGGAGATCCTGGCCGCGGCCGTGCCCCTGTTCGCCCGGGACGGCTTCGCCACCGTCACCAACGCGCAGATCGCCCAGGCGGTGGGGCTCGCGCCGTCCGCGATCTACCGCCACTATCCCGGCAAGGTGGACATCCTCGTGGCCGCCTGCCTCCAGGCGGCGGAACTGCTCGCCCAGGCGGTGGACCGCAGCCTCCAGCGGGCGGCCGATCCTCGTCAGGCGGTGGTCGCGCTGGCGGCGGCGTACGTGGCCTACTGCTTCGAGCACAACACCCTCAACAGCGTCGCCGAGGCCGAGGTGGCCGGGCTTCCGGACGACGTCCGGCGTCCGCTCATCCTCGCCCAGCGGGAGCACATCGCGGTCTGGGAGCAGCAGTTGCGGGCGGTCCGGCCGGACCTGGACCGGCGGCAGGCCCGGCTGCTCGTGCACGCCGGCTTCGGCGTGGCGGTGGAGGCCGGGCGGGCCCTGCGCTGGCAGGACTCGCCCGGCCACCGGGACGCGGTGACCGCGCTGGTCACCGGCGCCCTGACGCTGTGAAGCCGCACGCGCCTCAGGTGCCCGGCCGGTTCATGACCGGGATCGTGATCGGGGTGTGCGACGCGGACGAGCCGTTGTTGAGGAACAGCATCGCCAGCCCGCGGATGAACCTGTCGAACAGGCCGAACGTCTCCGGCATGAGCGGCGAGAGCCCTTCGCGGAACATCACGTACGTCGGCCAGCCGGCCTCGATCACACCCCGGGAGATGTAGTCGCGGGGCAGCCGCAGCCAGTCGCCGATCCGGTCGGTGAGCACGTAGCGCGCGAACTCCCGCTGGAATCCCCGGGTGACGCCCAGGTCCACCGAGGACGTCAGGTTCAGCAGGATGTCGGCCAGGTCGATGCCCTCGGGCGTCGGCGCGAGGAGCGGGTTCAGCGCGTACCGGGACTGCTCCTCGGCGGCGGCCCAGCTGTTCGGGATGAACTCGTCGCGGACCCCGAGCAGGTGCAGGGCGACCTGCCACATGTGCAGGTAGGCCTCCTCCTCCGCGGCCGACATCCGCAGGCCCCAGCGACGCCAGTCGAGCAGCTTGCGGTGCACGTAGGTGCCGAGGCTGTGGAAGGTGATGAGGATGTCGCCGTTGCTGATCGGGATCGGGTGGTCGGTGACGCCGCGCCACGGCGCGGACTGCGGCAGCAGGTGCCGTACGGCCGCGTGGGTGAGCCGCGTCTTGTGCGAGGTGACCACGAAGCTGCCGGTGGCCTTGAACGCGTCGGGAGCGCTCAGGTCGTACCCGTAGGTGAAGGTCTTCGCGGCGCGCGACTTCATGTCCGCGCCGCCCTCGGACCAGTAGACGTTGCGGGCCTCGCGCGGGATCACCGTGCTCATGATCCCGCTGCCCAGGCCGTAGAGCAGGAACAGGTACATGCTCATGCGCTTGTTGAACTGGGCGGCGCGGTCCAGCTTGGCCTGGTCGGCCCAGGACGGCAGCGTGTTGACGCGCCGCAGGTAGGTGGTGAGCGCCGGGGGCAGGCCGGCGGGCAGCGCGTCGCCGTTGCGGATCCAGGACGCGAACGCGGTGTTCACCGCCGGGATCTGACCGGCGTCCAGCAGCGAGGCGACGAGCGGGTCGGTGTCGTCGTCCCAGACGTCCCACGGGTCGGTGACCGTGTCGGTCCCGGCGATCGAGCCGGACGACGACCACGCCCACGCCTTCGGGGTGTCCGCCACCGCCACCAGTCCCAGCGCGGCACCGAGCGTCAGGACGCTTCGTCTACTGAGATTCTCCATTAGCACCACTTCCCGGTTTCGACCGGACATCGCCCTGAACACCGGCCCGTGAGGTGCGCACAAGCAGGTTTCGAGTTATCCGGGGATGTGATTTTCTATTAACATAGAGGAGCTTGACTGCATGGGCAAGGGTGGACGGTGGAGGTGGTCGCGATGGCTCGTGACGGGCGGTACCGCTGGTTGCGCCGGATCGAGACGCTCGACCCGGTACGCGACCACCACGAGATCTACCGGCTCTCCGCCGGGTACGAGTTCCCCTTCGACTACCAGCGGGCGCTGGAGCTGGCGCTGCTGCGCACGTTCTGCGTGCCGGGCATCTCCGCGCTGCTCGACGCGACCGGCGAGTTCCGGCTGCGGGCGCAGCAGCGCTACGACGACACCGCGCTGCTGATGGCCGAACTGCTGGAGCACGGGTACGACTCGCCGCGCGGCCGGGAGGCGCTGCGGGTGGTCAACCGGGCGCACGGGCGGTACGCGATCTCGAACGACGACATGCGCTACGTGCTGTCCACGTTCGTCTACGAGCCCATCGACTGGCTGGACCGCTACGGCTGGCGCCCGCTGCACGAGCACGAACGGCTGGCCGCGTTCCACTACTACCGCGCCGTCGGCGGGCGCATGGGCATCCGGGACGTCCCGGCGGACTTCGCCGCGTTCCGGGCCTTCAAGGACGCGTACGAGCGCGAGACGTTCCGCCGCACGCCGAGTAACGAGCGGGTCGCGGCGTACACGCTGGACCTGTTCGCGTCCTGGTACCCGGCGCCGCTGCGCCCGGCCGCGCGCCTCGGCGTGCGCGCGCTGCTGCCGCCCGAGATGCGGGCCGCCTTCGGGCTCCCGGCCGCGCCACGGCCGCTGACCGCGCTGGTCGGCGGCGCGCTGCGCGCCCGGGCCGCCGTGGTTCGGCTGCTGCCCGCGCGGACGGTGAGCCGGCTGACCCGCGCGCCGCGCAACCGCACCTATCCCGGCTACCCGCGGGGGTACCGGCCCGCCGACCTCGGCGCGCCGCCACCCCCGCCCGGCATCGACCCGGCGCTACTCCGTGACGGGCTCCGCCACCGCGTCGCCCGGCCGGTAGAGGGCGTCGATCCGGTCGCCGTACCGGTCGACGACGACCCGGCGCCGTAGCTTCAACGTCGGGGTCAGCTCGCCCGACTCCGGCGTCCACGCCGACGGCAGCACCTGGAACGTCTTGACCTGCTCGGGCCGGGCGAGCCGCGCGTTCGCCGCGTCCACGGCGGCCTGGATCTCGGCCAGCAGCACCGGGTCCGACGCAAGGGCGGGCAGCTGCGGGTCGGCGACGCCGTGCGTGCGCGCCCACTGCGGCGCCACCTCCTCGTCCAGCACGATCAGCGCCGTGACGTACGGCCGCCGGTCGCCGATCGCCACCGCCTGACCGATGAGCGGGTGCGCCCGCAGCAGGTTCTCGATCTGCGCCGGCGAGATGTTCTTCCCGCTGGACGTGATGATGAGTTCCTTCTTGCGGTCGGTGATGGTGAGGAAGCCGTCGTCGTCGAGCGTCCCGACGTCGCCGGTGGCCAGCCAGCCGTCCGCGTCGACGACCGGCTCGACGGTGCCGTCCTCGCGCAGGTAGCCGGAGCACACGAGCGGACCCCGGACGAGAACCTCGCCGTCGTCGGCGAGGCGCACCTCCATGCCCACGTTGGGACGGCCGACGGTCCCGGTGCGGAATCGGTCGGGGGTGTTGAGGGTGGCGGTGCCGGTGGTCTCGGTCAGACCCCACACCTCCAGCACGTCGACGCCGAGCCCGGCGAGGAACCGCAGCACGTCCACCGGGATCGGGGCGGCGCCGCTGCCGGGCCAGACCATGTTGTGCAGGCCCAGTGTCGACTGCAACGGTCGCAGCACGGTGTCGCGGGCCTGCGCCACCCGCGCGGCCAGCTCGTCCGGCACCGGCTTCCCGGCCGCGCGCAGCTCGTACGCCTCCAGGGTCACCGCGGTCGCGGCGGCGACGGCGGCGCGGACCGCGGGCTCGGCGCCGGCCAGGTGGGCCTGGACGCCGGCGGCCATCTTCTCCCAGACCCGCGGCACCCCGAAGAACGAGGCGGGACCGACGGTGCGCAGCGCCGCGACGAGCTGCGTGGCGTCGGGGCAGATGGTCACGTGCCCGGCGCGGTAGATCGGGTTGTAGATGCCGAGGAACCGTTCGGCGATGTGCGCGAGCGGCAGGTAGGCCACAGTCGGCGCGTGGTCCGGGACGGACACCATCGCCTCCAGCGCCACCGCCTGGTAGAGCACGTTGTGGTGGCTGAGCACGACGCCCTTCGGGTCGCCCGTCGTCCCGGACGTGTAGAGCAGCGTCACCGGCTGCTCGGGCCGGATCGTGCGCCAGCGCCGCTCGAAGGCGTCCGGGTCCGCCTCGCGGGCGGTGCGGCCGAGGGTACGCACGCGGGACAGCGGCACGGCCTCCGTCGACGCTTCGCCCGGATCGTCCACCAGCACCACCCGGAGCAGGTCGGGCAGGTCGGGCAGGATCGGCCGCCAGCGCTCCAGCTCGGCCGGGCCCTCCAGCACGAGCACCTGGGCGGCGCTGTGCCGCGCCAGGTAGCGCATCTGCTCGGGGCTGAGCGTCGGGTAGATCGTGGAGGGCACCGCGCCCAGGTGGACCGCGGCGAGGTCGACCAGCCAGTGCTCGGCGCGGCTGGACATCATGACCAGCATGTGCCGCCCGGCCTCCAGGCCGATCTCGGCCAGGCCGGCGGACAGCTCGGCGACCTCGTCGCGCAGCTGCGCCCAGGTGCGGGTGTCGTCGCGGCCGAGCGTGGTCAGCGCGGGCCGGTCGCCGTGCTCGGTGGCGTTGCGGTGCAGCAGCGCCGGGACGGTCAGGTCGGCGGCTTTCTTGGCGCAGTCCTCGGCGAGGACGTCGGCGGGGTCCATGGGCTACTCCTTCACACGCAACCGGGCCTGGTGGTGGCAGGGCTGGCCGCACCCCGCCGTGGTGCCCGCGCGGGTTCCGCAGCCGATGGCAGCACTGTAAACGAGGGTTAACTTTCTGGGAAGGATCGCCCGCGATCTGGCGCTGTATCGACATGCGACGGTGACGCGGTGACGAACGCCGACTAACCAAGCGGTCCGCGGCTCACTGCGCGGTCCAGCCGCCGTCCACGTGCAACACGCTGCCGGTGACGTAGCTCGCGGCGTCCGAGGCCAGGAACAGCACCGCGCCGACGACCTCCTCGGGGCGGCCGAACCGGCCCATCGGGATGCGGTCACGCAGCCGCCTCGACCACTGCTCGTGGCCGCGCAGGCCCTCCGTCATCGGGGTCTCCAGGTAGCCGGGCGCGACCGCGTTGACGCGTACGCCGGCCGCCGCCCACTCCAGCGCCAGCGTGCGGGTGAGCTGCTCGACGCCGCCCTTGCTGGCGCTGTAGGCGGCCAGGCGCGGGAAACCGACCTGACCGTGCACGGAGGACATGTTGACGATGCTGCCCGCGCCCTGCTCGACCATGACGGCGCCGGCCGCGCGGGCGCAGACGAACACCCCGGACAGGTTGGTGTCGATCACCTGCTGCCAGTCCCCCAGGCTCAGCCGTTCGCTGCGGTGCAGCGCCGGGCTGATGCCGGCGTTGTTGACGAGGACGTCCAGCCGCCCCCAGCGCTGCCGCGCGAGGGTCAGCACGGCGTCCGCGGCGGACTCGTCGGCGACGTCACCGGCGACCACTGCCGCTGTGCCACCACCGGCCGCTATCCGGTCCCGCACCTCGTCCAGCGCGTCCGGGCGCCGCGACTGGAGGATCACCGACGCGCCGGCCCGCGCCAGCCCTTCGGCGATCGCCGCGCCGATGCCCTGGCTGGCTCCGGTCACCCACGCGACCCTGCCCGACAGCATCCCCTCGACCACCGCCACGGCGGGCTCCCCTCTTCTTGATCCATCGACAGTTGTCATCGCGAGCCTTGTGGACACCGTTACCACGTGCTCTCATGTGATACACGGGCGCAACATTCGTTTCACCGTATCAGCGGCCTCGACCCCGAGGAGTGAACGTGGAACCGGTAAGCAGACGCAAGATGTTGAAGGCCGGCGGAGCACTGGGCGCGCTCGGCGCGCTGAGCGTCGCCGCGCCGGCACAGGCGCGATCGGCGTGGACCTGGTCGCCCAAGGGATCGGTGGCCGGCGCCGGGGCGGGCGTGGACCCGCGCTGGGTGTGGGACGAGGAGGCCGACCCGCTCGTCGCCTCGCTCCTGGACCGGGGCGACGCACCACTGGTCAACCAACTGCTGCGGACGTGGACGAAGAACGGCCAGCCGCTGCCGTCCGGCCTCCCGGCGGACGTCCGCCAGTTCATCGAACGCGCACGCGTGCTGCCCTCCTGGGTCGACCAGGGCAAGCTGGCCACCGCCGTGCGCTTCAACGAGAAGCGCGGCCTCTACCTCGGCGTGCTCTACGGCCTGGCCAGCGGCATGATGAGCACCGTCATCCCGAAGGAGGCGCGCGCCGTCTACTACTCCAAGGGCGGCGCGGACATGAAGGACCGCATCTCCAAGACCGCCAAGCTCGGGTACGACATCGGCACCGCCAACGCGTACCAGCCCGACGGCTCGATGATCGTGACCGCCGTCAAGACCCGGCTGGCGCACGCCGGCGTGCGTCACCTCCTGCCGCAGTCGCCCGAGTGGGCCGACGTCGCACCCGAGGACATCCCGATCAGCCAGCGCGACCTGATGGTCACCTGGCACAGCCTGCCGACCACCGTCATGCGGAAGCTGACCGACTGGCGGGTGCCGATCCCCGCCGCCGAGTCGACCGCCTTCCTGCACCTGTGGCAGGTGGCCGCGCACATGCTCGGCATCAGGGACGAGTACATCCCGGCCACGTGGAGCGAGGCGAACTCCCAGGCCAGCGAGGTCCTCGACCCGATCCTGGCGCCCACCCGCGAAGGCAACGCGCTCGCCGACATCCTGCTCGGCCTCGGCAGGGAGATCGACGCCGGGCTGCTCAGCAAGCCCATCCTCGGCTCGTTCACCCGGTTCATGCTCGGCAACCAGATCGCCAACTGGCTGGAGATCCCACGCGACCTGCTCTGGGACACGCTCCTGCGGACGAGCTGGGGCCCGTTCATCGCGGTCCGGGAGGCGCTGCTG
Organism: Micromonospora tulbaghiae; assembly: GCF_900091605.1. Taxonomy (GTDB): domain Bacteria; phylum Actinomycetota; class Actinomycetes; order Mycobacteriales; family Micromonosporaceae; genus Micromonospora; species Micromonospora tulbaghiae. The sequence continues at coordinate 161,708 of NZ_FMCQ01000006.1, read as the reverse complement.
CCGTTCCCGCTCGCACCGGAGTGCTACTGGCTGTTCGACGAGTTCCTCCGCAAGCTCGCCCTGCTGTTCCTGTCCGAAGGGCAGTCCATCAACATCGAGATCCCGCTCGGCAACCGCGAGTTCTGACCACCGCGTCGCAGCCGGGGCGCCTCCCGTCCCCGGCTGCGGCGACGAGCGCCCGGGTGAGCACCATGACCGCGCCCCTCCCCCCGTTCCTGGGCTACGTGCTGGCCGCGCCGGTCCTCGTGGCCGCCGCCGAACTCACCGCGGCGTACCCGGCCGCCGCCCGGACGCCGTCGCCGGACGTGGCCGGGCTGCTCGGCCTCGGCCAGATCATGACGGCCGCGGCCCTGCCCGGGGCGGCGCTCATCTCCGTCGAGGTCGGCCCGGACGGGACCGTGTCGTTCACGCTGCCGCCGGACCGGTACGACGGCGACACCTCGGCCGCCGAACTGATCGCCGACGGGCTGTCCGTGCCGCGCCGGCGCGTCCGTGTGCCACCGCCACGGCCGGCAGCGGGCCGGACGCGTGGCGCACCCCATCCGGCGGTCGGAACCCGTACCCCGGTCCGGGTCGCCGTGGCGGTGGCCCGGCGGCGGCTGCTGGAGGCCGCGTCGGCGGCGCTCGGCACGCCCGTCGCCGGCCTGCGGCTCGCGGCCGGCGCCGTCACCGACCGCGCCGGCCGCCGCCTCGACATCGGCGCCCTCGCCGGCACCGCGGCCAGCACCAGCACCATCGCCGTGACGGTCGACCTCACGCCACGGTGACCGCCGCCGCCGATTCAACGGCCCCCTGCCGGGTAGCAGTCCGATGGACGGCACCGGAGAGGGGACAGACAGGCATGAAGGCACTGACCTGGCACGGTAAGCGGGACGTTCGCGTCGAGGACGTCCCGGACCCCCGGATCGAGGAGCCGACCGACGCGATCGTCCGGATCACCTCGACCGCCATCTGCGGTTCCGACCTGCACCTGTACGAGGTGCTCGGGCCGTACCTGAAGCCCGGCGACATCCTCGGGCACGAGCCGATGGGCATCGTCGAGGAGGTCGGGTCCGGCGTGACCCGGCTCAAGAAGGGTGACCGCGTGGTCATCCCGTTCAACATCTCCTGCGGCTCGTGCTGGATGTGCGAGCGGCAGCTCTACGCGCAGTGCGAGACCACGCAGGTGACCAGCCAGGGCAAGGGCGCGTCCCTGTTCGGCTACACCTCGCTGTACGGCTCGATCCCCGGCGGCCAGGCGGAGTACCTGCGCGTCCCGCAGGCCCAGTTCGGGCCGATCACGATCCCGGACAGCGGCCCGGACGAGCGCTGGCTCTACCTGTCCGACATCCTGCCCACGGCCTGGCAGGCGGTCAAGTACGCGGACACCCCGCCCGGCGGCACGCTCGCCGTGTTCGGGCTCGGCCCGGTCGGGCAGTTCAGCGCCCGGATCGGCCGCCACCTGGGCGCCGGCCGCGTGATCGGGCTGGACCTGGTGCCCGAGCGGCTGGAGATGGCCCGCCGCCACGGCATCGAGGTGCTCGACGTCAGCCAGCTCGACGACGTGCCCGGCACGCTCATCGACCTGGTCGACGGGCGCGGCCCGGACGCGGTGATCGACGCGGTCGGCATGGAGGCGCACGGCGCGCCGCTGGGCAAGATGGCCCAGACCGCCGCCGGGCTGCTGCCGGACAAGCTGGCCCAGGCGATGACCGACAAGGCCGGCGTGGACCGGCTCGTGGTGCTGCACGCCGCGCTCAAGGCCGTGCGGCGCGGCGGCACCGTGTCGATCTCCGGCGTTTACGGCGGCGAGCAGGACCCGATGCCGCTGATGGAGATGTTCGACCGGGGCATCCAGCTGCGCATGGGCCAGTGCCACGTGCGGCGCTGGGTCGACGAGATCATCCCGCTGCTGGAGCGCGACGACGACCCGCTGGGCGTGGAGGACCTGCGGACCCACCGGCTGCCGCTGACCGACGCGCCGCGCGCGTACGAGATGTTCCAGAAGAAGGAGGACGGCTGCGTCAAGGTCGTGCTCGCACCGTGACCCGGACGGTGGTCGTGACCGGCGCGACCAGCGGGATCGGCCGGGCGACCGCCCGGGAGCTGGCGGGCCGCGGGGACCGGCTGGTCCTCGCGGCCCGCTCCCCCGCCACGCTCGACGAGGTACGCGACGAGTGCCGGGCGGCGGGCGCGACGGCGATCGCCGTACCGATGGACGTGACCGAGCCCGGCGCGGTGGCCGCGCTGGCCGACGCGGCGCGGGCCGAGTACGGCCGCGTCGACGCCTGGGTGCACACCGCCGCGGTGATGGCCTACGGCCGCTTCGACGAGACCCCGGCCGAGGTGTTCGAGCAGGTCGTCCGCACCGACCTGCTGGCCGCCGCCGCGGTCGCCCGGGAGGCGCTACGCCGGTTCCGGGACGCCGGCGGCGGCACGCTCGTGCTCACCGGCTCGGTGCTCGGGCACATCACCGCGCCCTACATGAGCGGATACGTGGCCGCCAAGTGGGGCCTGCAGGGACTCGCCCGCACGCTCCAGCAGGAGGCGCGGGAGACGCCCGGCATCGCGATCTGCCTGGTCAACCCGGGCAGCGTCGACACGCCCGTCTACCGGCAGGCGGCCAACTACCTGGGCCGGATCGGCCGGCCACCGCCCCCGATCGCCTCCCCCGAGCGGGTGGCACGGGCCATCGCGCACTGCCTCGACCGGCCACGCCGGGAGGTTTCGGTGGGACGGCTCAACGTGATCATGCGCTTCGGCTTCACCGTCCTGCCCGGCGTGTACGACGTGCTGGTCGGGCCGCTGATGCGCCTGGCCGGACTGACCCGGCAGCCGGTCGCCGCGCACCAGGGCATCGTGTTCACGCCCAACCCGGCCGGCGAGGCGGTCCGGGGCGGATGGGTGCCCGACGCGTCCCAGGTCGTCCGTGCCGTCGGCGGGCGCGCGGCGACCGTGGCGTCCGCGGTACGCCGCCGGCTGCCCTGACCGCCGCCGCGGACCGTCCGGTGGGCTGTCACGCGGGCGGACCCTCGTGCGGGTGGGCTGTCGCGCGGGCGGACCGCGACGAGGGTGGTTACCGTGTACGACGGGACACGGCGGAGGGACGAGCATGCGGCAACCAACGGGGCGGGAACCGGACCGGACGCGCGGCGGGCGGGTGTGGAAGCTCGCCGGGCTGGCCGCCGTCGCCGGCCTGGCCTGGGTGGCGCGGGACGTGCCCGCCCAGCTGGGCGGCCGGCTCACCGGCGCCCGGGCGGACCGGGCGGCCCGGTCACCGCGCTTCCACGACGGCACGTTCCACAACCCGGCCGGCGCCAGCGCCACGATGGTCGCCGACCCGGGCCGCAACCTCGTCCGGGAGCTGATCTTCGGCAAGCAGAAGCGGCGGCCGGGCAGCCCGGTGCCGCTGCTGCGCCCCGGCGCCGCGCCGGCCGGCGACCCGGCCCGCGAGCTGAACGTCATCTGGTACGGCCACGCCTCCACGCTCGTCGAGATCGAGGGGCGCCGGGTGCTGCTCGACCCGGTGTGGAGCGACAGGTGCTCCCCGTCCGGGCTGGTCGGCCCGCGGCGCATCCACGAGCCGCCGGTCCGCCTGGCCGACCTGCCCCCGCTGGACGCGGTGCTGATCTCGCACGACCACTACGACCACCTGGACATGGAGACCGTCCGCACGCTGGCCGATCTCCAGTCCGCGCCGTTCGTGGTGCCGCTCGGCGTCGGCGCCCACCTTGCCCGCTGGGGCGTACCCGAGCACCGCATCGTCGAACTGGACTGGTCGGAGAGCCACCGGGCCGGCGGGCTGACGCTCACCGCCACCGCCGCGCAGCACTTCTCCGGGCGCGGGCTGCGCCGCGACGGCACGCTCTGGAGTTCCTGGACCATCACCGGGGCGCACCGAAAGGTCTTCTACACCGGCGACTCCGGCTACTTCGACGGGTACGCCGAGATCGGCGCCGAACACGGCCCGTTCGACGTGACGCTCATGCAGATCGGCGCGTACGACCGGGCGTGGCCGCACATCCACATGTTCCCGGAGGAGGCGGTGGCCGCGCACCTCGACGTCCGGGGCGGACTGCTGGTGCCGGTGCACTGGGGCACGTTCAACCTGGCGCTGCACGACTGGTCCGAGCCGGTGGACCGGCTGTGGGCCGAGGCGAAGGCGCGGGACGTCCGGCTCGCGGTGCCGCGTCCGGGCGAGCGGGTGGTGGTGGACGAGCCGCCGGCGGTGGACGGGTGGTGGCAGTCGGTCGCCTGAGCCACGCCGAAAAAGTCGGACAAGACATCCTTCTGCGCATATTTGCGTACTCTGTTCGCTGACGAGTCAGCGGCCGGAGGACAGCATGCAGGTTCGCCTCTCCCCAGGCGTGGAAGATCCCTACACACCCACCTCGCAGGCGAGCGTCGCCTCGGCCGTCAAGCGGGGCGTCGACGTCGCCGTCTCGGCCACGGCCCTGCTGGTGGCGGCGCCGATTCTGGTCGTGGTCGCGGTCGCGGTGCTGCTCGGCATGGGCCGCCCGGTCCTCTTCCGTCAACACCGGATCGGCCGGCACGGCCGGGAGTTCACCATCCTGAAGTTCCGGTCCATGGCGGACGGCGGTGACGCCTTCTCCCCCGGCGACGACCAGGCGCGACTGACGCCCCTGGGGCGGTGGCTGCGGGCGACCAGCCTGGACGAACTGCCCAGCCTGTGGAACATCCTGCGCGGCGACATGAGCCTCGTGGGTCCGCGTCCGTTCCCGACCAGCTACCGCGACCTCTACACACCGGACGAGTTCCGCCGGCACGACGTCCGGCCCGGCCTGACCGGGCTCGCGCAGGTGAACGGCCGCAACGAGCTGGGTTGGGCGGAGCGTTTCGCCTACGACCTGTACTACGTGGAGCGCTGGAGCCTCCGCCTGGACGCCCGCATCCTGGCCCGGACCGCGGTGGCAGTCCTGCGCCGGCAGGGCATCAGCGCGCCCGGCGCCGCCACGGCCCACGAGTTCCGTGGCACCGCCAAGGAGGAGGCGGTGCCGGCGACTGCGGGAAGCGGATCCCGGTGAGCCTCGACCTGGTCGTCGTCGGGTGCGGCGGCCACGGCCGGGAGATCGCCCAGATCGTGGCGGCGGTGAACGAGTCGGCCGCGCGGCCACCGTGGCGACTGGTCGGCTTCGTGGACGACAACCCGTCCGAGCGGAACCGCAAACGCGCCGAGTCGTGCGGCGCCCCCTACCTGGGGACCGTGGCGGCGCTCGGGCAGCTGCCGCCGGAGACCCACGTCGTCCTCGGTCTGGGCGACCCACGCGTCCGGCGGAAGGTGGGCGCGCGGGTCGACACGTACGGCAGGCCGGCGGCGAGTCTCGTCCACCCGGACGCCACAGTCGGCCCGGACGTGGTGTCGGCCGAGGGTCTCGTGGTGTTCGCCGGTGGCCGGATCACCACGAACGTGACAGTCGGGCGGCATCTGCACGTCAACCAGAACGCCACTCTCGCGCACGACTGCGTGGTCGGCGACTACGTCTCCCTGCATCCGCTCGCTGCGGTGTCCGGTGACTGCCGCCTCGACACCGCAGCGCTGATCGGGGCGGGCGCCGTCGTGCTCCCGGGCCTGCGGGTGGGCGCCGGCGCGACGGTCGGCGCCGGGGCGTGCGTGGTGCGTGACGTACCACCGGAGATCGTGGTCAAGGGCGTGCCGGCCCGCTGAGGTCCTCAGAGTACGAAGGCGTCGGTCCACAGCGCGCCGGAGCGGCCCGACAACGCGTCGAGCATCGCCACCGCCTGACCGTCGGTGAGCTGCGCGACGAAGTCGATGATCGCCCGGCCCCGGGCCCGGCCGATCCGGTCCGGGGTACGCGGGTGCAGCTCCGCCTCGGCCAGCTCCACCAGGTCGTGCAGCCGGCGCGGCAGCCGGGACTCCTCGTCCGGGTCCAGCAGCCACTCCCAGAGCGCCTCCACGAGCGTGTCGAGCAGCCGGGCCTGACCGCGCTGGTGCAACGCCAGGTCCGGGCGGGCCAGCACGAACCGGTGGTGGACGAACTTGAGCACCTGCACCTCGTGCCACTGCGCCTTGGCCAGCAGCACGTACCCGGAGCGGACGTCCGGTTCCGGGGTCACGGTGATGGCGTCCACGAAGCGGGTGGACCAGCGGGCGGAGAACCGGGCCACGTACTGCTCCGCCTCGATCGAGCCGTCGAACGGCAGCGCCAGCAGCCCCTCCACCAGCTCCTCGCGGACGTGCTCGACAGCGGCGGCGAACGCCTCGTCGTCGGCGATCCAGCCGTCCTTGCGGTGCAGTTGCCGGCGCAGCCGCTCGATCGCCACCCCCGGCCGCCGGCCCGCCGTCTCCAGCGCCGACGCGGTGATCGACCGCAGGTGCCCGCACTCACGCTGCCAGGCAGTCAACTCGGCCGCCACCGCGCCCTGCTGGAGCACCCCGACGCGGTAGAAGTCCTCCACGTCGTGGATGGCGTACGCGATGTCGTCGGCGGTGTCCATCACCGACGCCTCGGGCGTCTGCTGCCAGTCCGGGATCCGCCCGGCGAACGGCTCCCGAGCCTGCCGCAGGTCGTCCAGCTCGGTGCGGTACGCGCCGAACTTCACCGACCCGCTGTCCGGCTCCTCCGGCGGCGCCGCGGCGCCGCGCGGCGCCGGGTCGAGGTGCCGGGGATGCGGGTCGGGATGGTCCAGCCGGGTCCACGGGTACTTCAGCATGGCGGCGCGGACCGCGGCGGTCAGGTCCAGCCCGGTGGTCGCCGCGCCGCGGATCTCGGTGCTGGTGACGATCCGGTACGACTGGGCGTTGCCCTCGAAGCCGTCGGGCAGCCCGAGGCGCTGCCGGGCCAGCCGGTCGAGCACGCGCTCCCCCAGGTGCCCGAACGGCGGGTGCCCGAGGTCGTGCGCGAGCGCGGCGGCCTCCACCACGTCCGGGTCGCAGCCACCGAGCTTCTCCAGCAGGTCCCGGTGCGCCGGGTCGGCGGTCAACCGCTCGGCTATCGCCCGGGCCACCTGGGCCACCTTCAGGCTGTGGGTGAGCCGGTTGTGCACGAGCAGCCCGGACCCGCCCGGGCTGATCACCTGGGTGACGCCGTTCAGCCGGGTGAAGAACGGCGAGCCGACGATCCGGTCCCGGTCGGCCCGGAACGGGCCGGCGGCCAGGTCGCCGAGCGCCCGGGCGCTGCCGCCGAACAGCCGCCGGGCCCGCGGATCCGCAGGTGCCTCCATGATCGCCACGCTAGCGCAGCCGGCGGCGGGCCGGGCACAGGCGGTCGGAGGCGAACGGCACAATGCAGGGCGGAAACCACCCGAGAAGGCGGATGACAATCGTGACCCAGTCTGTGCACCAGCGGATCGCCGAGGAACTCGGCGTCGCCGAACGGCAGGTGCGGGCGGCAGTCGAGCTGCTCGACGGCGGCGCCACAGTGCCGTTCATCGCCCGCTACCGCAAGGAGGCCACCGGCCTGCTCGACGACGCGCAGCTGCGCACGCTGGAGGAGCGGCTGCGCTACCTGCGCGAGCTGGACGAGCGGCGCGCGGCGGTGCTGGAGTCGATCCGGAGCCAGGGCAGGCTGGACGAGGCGCTGGAGGCGCAGATCCTCGCCGCCGACTCGAAGTCCCGCCTGGAGGACATCTACCTGCCCTACAAGCCGAAGCGGCGTACCCGCGCGCAGATCGCCCGCGAGGCCGGGCTGGAGCCGCTCGCGGACACGCTCCTGGCCGATCCGGCCCAGGACCCGAAGACGGTCGCCGCCGGGTTCGCCGACCCGGACAGGGGCGTCGCGGACGCCGCTGCCGCCCTGGACGGGGCGCGGGCCATCCTGATCGAGCGTTTCGCCGAGGACGCCGACCTGATCGGCACGCTGCGCGAGCAGATGTGGTCGCGGGGCCGGCTGGTCTCCCGGGTACGCGACGGCCAGGAGACCGCCGGTGCGAAGTTCGCCGACTACTTCGACTTCGCCGAGCCGTACCCGAAGCTGCCCTCGCACCGCATCCTCGCCATGTTCCGCGGCGAGAAGGAGGGCGTGCTGGAGCTGACCATGGACCCGGAGGCCGACGGGGACGCCGACGCGACCCCCGGGCCCAGCCGCTACGAGGCGGCCGTCGCCGGCCGGTTCGGCATCAGCGACCAGGGGCGGCCCGGCGACCGGTGGCTGGCCGACACGGTGCGCTGGGCCTGGCGTACCCGGATCCTGATCCACCTGGGCGCGGACCTGCGGATGCGGCTGTGGCAGGCGGCCGAGGAGGAGGCCGTGCGGGTCTTCGCCACCAACCTGCGTGACCTGCTGCTGGCCGCCCCGGCGGGCGCGCGGGTGACGATGGGCCTCGACCCGGGCCTGCGCACCGGCGTGAAGGTGGCGGTGGTCGACGCCACCGGCAAGGTGGTCGCCACCGACACGATCTACCCGCACGAGCCGCGCCGGCAGTGGGACGCCTCGCTGCACACGCTCGCCACGCTCGCCGCCGCGCACGGCGTCGAGCTGGTCGCGATCGGCAACGGCACCGCCAGCCGGGAGACCGACAAGCTGGCCGGTGACCTGATCAAGCGGCACCCGGAGCTGAAGCTGACCAAGGTGGTGGTCTCCGAGGCCGGCGCGTCGGTCTACTCCGCGTCCGCGTACGCCTCCCAGGAGCTCCCCGGTCTGGACGTGTCGCTGCGCGGCGCGGTGTCGATCGCCCGCCGCCTCCAGGACCCGCTGGCCGAGCTGGTGAAGATCGACCCGCGGTCGATCGGCGTCGGGCAGTACCAGCACGACCTGTCCGAGGTGAAGCTGTCCCGCTCGCTCGACGCGGTGGTCGAGGACTGCGTCAACGCGGTCGGCGTGGACGTCAACACCGCCTCCGCGCCGCTGCTCACCCGGGTCTCCGGCATCGGCGCCGGGCTGGCCGAGAACATCGTGCTGCACCGCGACGCCAACGGGCCGTTCCGCACCCGGACCGAGCTGAAGAAGGTGCCGCGGCTCGGGCCGAAGGCGTTCGAGCAGTGCGCCGGCTTCCTGCGCATCCCCGGCGGCGACGACCCGCTCGACTCCTCCAGCGTGCACCCCGAGGCGTACCCGGTGGTGCGCCGCATCCTCGCCACCACCGGGCAGGATCTGCGCGCGCTGATCGGCAGGTCGGCCATCCTGCGCGGCCTGCGCGCGACCGACTTCGTCGACGACACGTTCGGCCTGCCCACCGTCACCGACATCCTGGCCGAACTGGAGAAGCCCGGCCGCGACCCGCGCCCGGAGTTCCGCACGGCGACGTTCGTCGAGGGCGTGGAGAAGATCAGCGACCTGACGCCGGGCATGGTGCTGGAGGGCGTGGTGACGAACGTGGCCGCGTTCGGCGCGTTCGTCGACGTGGGCGTGCACCAGGACGGCCTGGTGCACGTCTCGGCCATGTCGCACACCTTCGTCAAGGACCCGCGCGACGTGGTGAAGTCCGGCGACGTGGTCAAGGTGCGGGTGCTGGACGTGGACGTGCCGCGCAAGCGGATCTCGCTGACGCTGCGGCTCGACGACGAGGCGCCGGCCGGTGGCGGACGCCCGGCGGGCGGCGACGGCCGCCGGGACCGGGGCGGTCAGGGCGGCGGGCCGCGGGCCGGCGACCAGGGGCGCGGCGGCCAGCAGGGCGGGCAACGCGGCGGCGGTCAGCGCGGCGGCTCCGGCGGCGGGAAGGGCGGCGCGGCGCGCGGCGCCCAGCAGCAGCGGTCGGGCCGCGGTGGCGGCGGTCCCGCTCCGGTCAACGACGCCATGGCGGAGGCGCTGCGCCGCGCCGGGCTGGCCTGACACGTTCGGCTGCCCTGCCGGGCTGAGGTCACGAACGACTCAGCCCGGCAGTGCCCTTCGGCAACCGTGACGCGCCGGTTCGCGAAGCTGACACGCGGCAGGGCGGGACGGCTGGCGCGAGGGAGCGGCCAGGGGTGTCTCGGTCCGCGCCGGCCCGGAGGCCGCCGTCGTCGCCGGGCAGCCCGGGTTCCGCGTACCCTCGCCGTCGTGGGGGCCGAGGAGGACGAGCGGTGGCGGGAGCGGCGACGCGACGCGGTGCGGGCGCACGCGGAGGCCGCTGACCGGGAACGCGCGGCGGAGCAGGCGGAGGCCGCGGATCTCGTGGCCCGGTTCGCCGCCGAGGCGCTGCGGCGAGGGCTGCGTGCGGACCGGCTGACCGCTACCGGCCATAACGGGCGCGGGCGCTACCGTACGCGGATCACCGGCTGGTACGTGGACCGGGCGCATAGCCGCGCGGTGGATACCGAGGGGCGCTTCTACCTGCTCACCGTGCCGCCGGGTCTGCGAGCACGGCTGCTCGGGGCCGACCCGCGGCCCAGCGCGCCGCCGCTCGTGGTCGGCCGGGGCGGTCGCGACGGCGAGTCGGTGCCGCTGGCGGCGCTGCTCAGCCGCCGTCTCGACGCGGGCGACGACTGGCGCTGACCGGGCCGGGTCGCTGATCGGCCCGCTGCCGCGGCACGGCGTGCGCGGCCCGCCGGGCGACGTGCCGCCACCAGCACAACTGGACCACCAGCGTGAGTAGCCCGGCGAGCACGATAGCGGCCAAGTTGATCACCAGTTGGAGGGCGGAGCCGGCCGCCTCGTGCCACACGCCGTACGCGGACGCGACAGCCACGTTTGCCGCCGCCGGCACGGTGGTCACCGAGATCAGCACGCCCACGAGCGACCCGGACTTCTTCGAGGTCAGCGACAACATGCCGGCAACGCCTGCGAGCAGGCCCACCACCCATGACAATGCGTCCGGGCGCCAGATGAAGTCGGTCATCGGCCGTTCCGCCAGCAGCATGTCCCGGCCGACCAGGCCGGCCGCGGTGAGCGCCCAGGTGCTCAGCACCGTGGCCGCCATGGCGACGACGAAGCCGACGGTCAGCGCCTGCACCGAGCGGCCGACCACGCGCGGCTGCCGCCGTAGCAGCGCCACGCAGAGCGCGGCGAGCGGCCCGAACTCGGGGCCGACCACCATCGCGCCGACGATCAGGATGGGCTGGTCGAGCAGCACGCCGATTCCGGCGATCATGGTGGCGACCACGATCAGGGCGAGGAACGTGCCGGTGAGCACCGTCTGCTCGCCGGTCTTCGCGGCGATCTCGTCCCAGACCACGGCGTCCTCGCCGTGCCCGGGCGCCTCCTCGGCGGCCCGGTCGGCCGCCTCGGACAGGGTCAGCTCCACGTCGTCGGCGGCGATCGCGCCGTGCGCCTCGACGCCGAGTTCCTGGAGCCGGCTCAGCACACCGTCGGCGCTCTCCCGGACGACGTCGCAGGTGATGTAGTCACCGGCGGGCTGGCGGGCGGCGCCGGGCAGCACCACGAGGTGGGTGACGCCGGGATCGGCGGCCAGCAATTCCACGACCGCTGACGACTGGTCGCTCGGCGCGATCACCCTCAGGTGCAGCACTCGGGGCTCCTGGATCGTCGATTCCTGGCAGGGCCGCCGAACTCTACTCGGTACCAGGGGCACGTGTTGCGACCCGACGCCGCCGCGCGGCACGATCGTGTGCTTTTCGGCATGAACCCGGCGTACGCCATCACTCCTCGACTGGTCGACCGTTTTACCGTCCGTGACCCTTCGCTGCCACGACCGTGATCCCACTGCGGGGACGGAGGCTCGATGACCGGCCGGATCTACCTGTCCCCGCCCGATGTCGGGCCCCTGGAGGAGTCCTACGTGCTCCGCGCGATCCGCTCGGGCTGGGTGGCGCCGCTCGGGCCCGAGGTGGAGGCGTTCGAGCGGGAGGTGGCGGAACGTGTCGGGGCGACGCACGCGCTGGCCCTCAACTCCGGCACGTCCGCGCTGCACCTCGCCCTCCTCGTCCTGGGGGCCGGGCCGGGAAGCGTGGTGGTGGCACCGACGATGACGTTCGCGGCCACCGCCAACGCCGCTGTCTACACCGGTGCCGAGCCGGTCTTCGTCGACTGCGACCCGGCGACCGGGAACATGGACGTGAGCGCGCTCGCCGAGATGCTCGACATGCTGACCCGGGCCGGCGAGAAGGTCGCTGCGGTCCTGGTCGCGGACATGTTCGGCGCCTGCGCCGACTACGACGAGCTGCTGCCGGTGTGCGAGGCGGCGGGCGTGCCGGTGGTCGAGGACGCCGCGCAGGCGCTGGGTGCCACCTACCGCGGACGTCCGGCCGCCACCTTTGGACGGCTGAACGCGCTGTCGTTCAACGGCAACAAGATCATCACCACGTCCGGCGGAGGGATGCTGCTCTCCGACGACGAGGCGTTGCTCGCCCGCTGCCGGCACCTGGCCACTCAGGCGCGCGAGCCCGTGCCGCACTACGAGCACGTCGACGTGGGCTACAACTACCGGCTCAGCAACCTGCTCGCGGCCCTGGGCCGGGCGCAGCTGCACCGGCTGGACGGGATGATGCGCCGCCGCCGGCTGCTGCGCGAGCGCTACGCCAAGCTGTTCTCCGGCGTGCCCGGGGTACGTCTGCTCGGCGACGGGGACGAGGGCTCGAACTGCTGGCTGACCAGCATCGTGGTCGACCCCGAGCGGACCGGGTGGTCGGCTGCGGAACTCGGGGCGCACCTGGCCGCGCGGGACATCGAGACCCGGCACGTGTGGAAGCCGATGCACCGCCAGCCGGTGTTCGCCGGGTGCCGGGCGGTCGTGACGGGCGCCTCGGACCGCCTGTTCGCCCAAGGGCTCACCCTGCCCAGCGGCTCCGCCCTGGACGACGACCGCCTGGCGCGGGTCGTCGGCGCGGTCGAGCAGTTCCTGGACGCCCGGTGACGGCCGGCGCGGACATGCGCCCACTGCGGGTCGTCGTCCTGCTGAAGACCGACCAGGGCGGACTCTGGATCGTCCCGCAGGTGGAGGAACTCCGCCGCCGTGGCCACGAGGTGGTGGCGGTCCTGCCGCGTCGGACCGGGCGACTGACCGAGGAGCTGCGGCGGCGAGGTGTCGAGGTGCACGACTCGCCGTTCGACTTCCGCTTCCGGCCGCGCCCGTCGACGCTGCGGGACCTGTGGCGGCTCCGCCGCCTGATCAGCCGGCTCCGTCCGGACGTGCTGAAGTACCACCTCTACGCGTCCGCGCTCGCCGCCCGCTTCGCGAGCCTGCGCCTGCCGCTGCGCCGGGTGCACATGGTGGCCGGGCCGCTGTACCTGGAGTCTCCGCTGATCAAAATCGTCGAGCGGGTGTTGTGGCGGCTCGACGACGTCACCATCTGCGGCACCGGCCACACCTCGGGCCTCTACGGCGCGCTCGGGTGTCCCGCGCCCCGGCGACCGGTCGTCACCTACGGCGCCCGGACCGCGCACTTCGCCGACCTGGCCGGCTCAGCCGACCGGCGGGAGGTGCGGGCCAAGGCGCGCGCCGAACTCGGCATCGAGGAGGACGCGTTCGTCGCCATCATGGTCGCCTACGTCTATCCGCCCCGGAGGCTGGTTCACCAGGGCCGCGGCATCAAGGGTCACGACGTGCTGCTGGCGGCCTGGCGGGAGTTCCGCGCCGACCACCCGGACGCCCGGCTGCTCCTGGTGGGCGCCGGTTTCTCGGCGGCCGGAGAGGCGCACCGGCGCGAGTTGATCCAGCGCTTCGAGGTCGATCGCGACCCGAGCGTGACATGGCTGACGTCGGTGTCGGACGTGCGCGACTGCTACCGCGCCGCCGACGTGAGCGTCAGTCCCTCCCTGTCCGAGGGACACGGCGCCGCCTGTGAGGCGGGCGCCACCGGGGTGCCCAGCATCGTCAGCGACGCCGGCGGTCTGCCCGAGACCGTCGACGAGACGACCGGCTGGGTGGTGCCACGCAACGACGTGGCGGCGCTGGTCGCCGGACTGCGGCAGGCCTACGACGAGTTCACCGACGGCCGGCTCCGGCTGCGGGGTGAGCGGGCCCAGCGGTTCGCGCTGCGGCACTTCGACAACACGCTTGCCGCCGGCGATGTCGCCGACGTGGTGGAGGCCGCCTGCCGGACCGGCGGGAGAGCCTGATGCGGGTCGTGGTGACATCGGAGTCGCGCTTCAGCCGGACTCCGGACGGCGCGGTCTGGGTCGAAGCAGGCCCGGACAACGCGATCTGGCGACGGTACCTGGTCGCCTTCGACAACGTACGCGTCGCCGCCCGGGTGCGGGACGTCGCGCAGCGACCGGCGGCCGCGGCCCGGGTCGACGGGGACGGCGTCGACGTCTGGGCGTTGCCGTACTACGTCGGGCCTCGGGGTTACCTGCTGGGACGGCGGGCGATCGCCGCAGCGGTGTCCGCCGCGGCGGAATCCCGGGACGCCGTGGTGCTCCGGGTGCCCTCGCCGATCGGCTCACTGCTGGCTCGGGCACGCGACCGGGCCCGCCTCCCGTACGCGCTCGAAGTGATCGGGGATCCGTACGACGTGCTCGCCCCGGGGGTGGTCCGGCATCCGCTGCGGCCGCTGCTGCGCACGCTGTCCACCCGGACGCTGCGCCGGCAGTGCCGCGAGGCCGCCGCCGTGGCGTACGAGACGGAACGGCGCCTGCAACTCCGCTACCCCGCGTTGCCGACCACGCCCACGGCCGGCATCTCCAGCGTCGACCTGCCACCGGCGGCGTTCGTGCCGCAGGCCCGGCCGGTCCGGCAGCTTCCGCCAGTAGCGACACTGGTGTCGGTCGGCTCGCTCGAACAGCTCTACAAGGGAGTCGACACGCTCATCTCCGCGCTGGCGCTGATGCCCGCCGACGGGCCCCGGGCCCGGCTCGTGCATGTCGGCGTGGGCGCCTACCGTCCCCATCTGGAGCAGTTGGCCGCCCGATCGGGAGTGGCCGACCGGGTGAGCTTCACCGGCCCGCTACCCGACGCCGACGCGGTCCGCCGCCAACTGGACTCGGCGGACCTGTTCGTGATGCCGTCGCGTACCGAGGGCCTGCCCCGGGCGCTCATCGAGGCGATGGCCAGGGCACTGCCGGCGGTCGGTTCGACCGCCGGCGGCATTCCGGAGCTGCTCGAACCGGACTGCCTGGTGCCGCCCGACGACCCGGCCGCGCTCGCCTCCACAGTGACCGCGATACTGGCCGACCCGGACCGGCTCGCGGCTGCCTCGGCCCGCAACCTCCGCCGGTCCCGTGACTTCTCCGCCGAGACGCTCGACGCCCGCCGGGCGTCGTTCTACCGGGCCGTCGCCGAGACCGCCGCCGGCCGGGTGGGCCGCAGAGCACCGGTTTCCCTTCCGTCCGCACGCTGACATCCCGCGCACCGGACGGCACACGCATCAACCGCTGCGGGCGCCCTCCGGTCGGGACCGTTCAGGTGACGGGACGCTGGACGCCCCCTCGCGCGGCGTCCCGGAGGATGTCGAGGTAGCGGCCGAGCTGATCCTCGCGGAACAGCCCGTCGAGCGCAGCGGCCGGGACTGCCGGCACCCGTCCGGTACGTTCCTTCACGGCGAGCCACTCCCGCAACCGGGCTGCGATCGCGGCCGGGTCGTTCGCCACGACCCCCGCGCTCCGTTCGCGCAGCAGGCGTGCGGCCACGCCGTGCTCGTAACCGAGCAGGAGGACGGGGCGGCGGGCCTGGAGGTAGTCGAAGATCTTGCCGGTCACCGTGCCGGCGTCTCGCGGATCGTTCCACATGAGCAGGACGAGCGCGTCCGCGTCCGCCTGGATCCGCCACGACTTCTCCGGCGAGACCTGGCCGAGAAGGGTGACGGAGTCGGTCACGCCGGCCCGTTCGGCGGCGGCGCGGGTGATGCCGTGGTCCTCCCCCGCGAAGATCAGGTGCACCTTCGCTGCGTCCGCTCCGAGCAGGGCGATCGCGTCGATCAGCGGGCTCGGATCACGCTTTCCCGGATAGATGTAGCCGGTGTGTGCGAGCGTCAGTGTGGTAGCCGACGCCTCGACGCCGACCGAGGTCGCGAAGGACTCCATCGGTACGGGCCGGCGGTCGATGCCGTTCATCACCACGTGCGTCTGCACCCCGAAGGTGCGGTGGATCGTCTCGGCCAGCGGCTCCGAGACCGTCACGCACGCCGCCACGGTCCGCAGCACGCGCCGCTCCAGCCTCTTGTCGACCGCTCGACGCAGTGCGGAGCGCACCCAGTACTCGTTGCCGACGGACCACAGGTCCCGGTAGTCAGCGACCCATGGCACCCGGAGCCGCCGGGCGAGTGCGGCGGCCACGACGAATCCGGAGAAGGGCGGGCCGGACACCAGGATGACGTCCGGGCGCCATCCGGCGGCGCCCCGGTCGAAGTTCTGTACCGGTGGCCGGATCCAGTTGAGCTGTGGATCCGGCAGCAACAGTTCCATGCCGGCCTTGACCAGGAGTCGATCGGCACTGGAGCGGATCCGCCCGAGCCGGGACGGCGGTGGGGTGGCGCCGTCCGGCACCGGCTCTCCCGCACTCCGGCCGGGCCGGCGGAGCCGCGGCGACGGCGCGATCCGGATCAGGTGCTCCTCGGGCACCGGGACGGGCGCGCCGCCCTGGTCGGCCCCGACTGCGGTCAACACCCGGACGTCCCACCCCTGCTGCTTCGCGAACGCCGCGAGGGCCGCGGGCCGCCGTGCGCCGACTGTCTCCGCCGGCGGGAAGTGATAAGAGACGATCAGCAGGCGCGGTGCCGGCTCCGGATCAGCGTTCCTCATGAAGGGATAAACGATTTCTTTCCGTGCAGGACGTGACGGAGAACGTGAATGCCTCAGCTCTGCGGCACGAGTTCCGGCGCGGGGCGAGCACGGCCGGCGTCCCGGCCGGCCGCCGTCACGACCCGCAGCGACATCAGCCACCCGACGCCGTATGCCAGCGCGCCAGACACCCCGAACACCCAGACCGCGGTCAGCGGTGACCCGCCCGTGAGCGCCACCACCGAGACGGCTCCCGCCACCACCGCGACACGGCCCGCGTCCCAGGCGAGTTGCAGAGCTTGGCGTTCGAACACGACGAGCGTCTGCGACAGCGGCGAGACGACGAGCTGAGCCGCCATGAAGACGGCCAGGGCCTGGGCGTAGGCGCCGCTGCTGTGCCACTGCGGACCGAAGACCAGGCTGAAGGCCGCCGGCGCGCCGACCAGCACGAGCAGTGCGCCGGGACCCGCGATCAGGGCCAGTCTCCGGCTGGCGTCGAGGAACACGCGCCGACCGCGCCGGGGTTGTTCCCGGGCGATCCGGGCGACCTCCCCCAGGTAGACCTGGGCCACCGCGGACGCCACCAGGGCGGCGGGCATGGCGATCACCCGCTGGGTAAGTCCCAACCAGCCCGCCACCGTGGAGCCGTAGTAGTAGGCGATGAGCAGCACCGGCAACTGCGTGCCGAGAACGTTGAGCAGACCGGACGGGGCCAGGAGAAACGGGAAGCGCCGGTACCGACGTGCCACCGCCGGCAGGCGTGACGTCCGCCGGCCGGCCCCGGCGGCCGCGCCGCGCCGGCGGGCGTCCCGGAGCAGGACCGCGGCGGCCGCGACCTGACCGAACCCGAAGCCGAGCGCCAGGCCGCCGGGACGAAGCCCTGCCCCACCGGCCACGATCTGGGTGACCACCACCGACAGAGACTGGAAGAGGTTGCGCCGGCCGATCGCCCCGTAACGCCGATGCCGCACCGCGAACTGGTTGAGCACGAGGACGACACCCATCGCGGCGGCGGAGGGCGGCACCACCCAGAGCCAGTGGGCCAGCTCGGGCTGACCGAACCAGCGGGCCACCCGGTCCCCCGCCAGCACGACGACGAGCGAACCCAGTACCGCCGTGCCGGCGGCCGCGACGAGACCGAGCCGCACCAGCGCACGGGCGTCCTCCTCGCGCTCGGGCAGCGGAACGGCCATCTCGAACCGGAGCGCGGCCACCGTGCCCACCGTGACCACGAGCGCGGCGACCACTGCGAGGACGCCGAAGTCGGCTGGGCGGTAGAGCCTCGTCAGCAACGGAACCGCTGCCAGCGCCAGCAGCTGACCGCCGGCCGATCCGGCGGCGATGCCGAGTACTCCGCGTCGGCCGCTGGACATGGCGAGCCGCGCCCGCCACCTCACCCAGCGACCCCCCGGCCGGACGGCGTACGGACTCGTCTGGCGCGGGCCCGTACGCCGGCGGGCAGTGTCGCGCCGGCCAGCACGAGCACGCCGAGCGCCAGCGCGGCGAAGAGCGGTCGGCCGGCGTTCACGTCTCCGGAGGTCGACACCGCGACCACATTGAACGCCAGTACGGCCAGCACGAACCCGGCGACCGGGTCGCGTCTGGACGCGCGCCACAGCCCCGCCGCCACGACCACCGTGGCCAGGATGAAGGCTCCGCCCACCAGCCAGCCCGCCTCGGCCGGCAGTTCCAGCCACAGGTTGTGCGGATAGTTGTGGATCAACATGCCGGAGTAGTCGCCCCAGTTGCCATAGCCGACACCACCGGGATGCTCGGCGATCATCGGCACGCTGACCTCGCGCATCTCCGCGCGGGCGGTGTCGAACAGCTCCTCGCTCGGGTCGGTCAGGAGCGCGTAGACCCGGGGCGGCAGGATCGACGGCAGCGCGACAACGGCGGCCACCAGAGCGCCCATCAGACCCACGCCGACCCACTCGCGCCGGCCCCGCCGGATCTTCAGACGGAACCCGGCCAGCACCAGGACGAAGAGGGCTACCACGGTGGCCAGGAGCGGTCCCCGGGAGCCGGTCGCCAGGAGACCGAGGCCGAGGAGCACGGCCAGGCCCGCCGCCCACCAGGCCGCCACCCGCTTCTGCAGGTAGAGCCAGGTGAGCGCGACGAACGCGCCGCCGATGGCCCGGGCCAGCCAGATCGGGTTGGAGCCGAAGCCGTCGGCCCGGCCGTCCTGCGGATCGCCGTTGAGCGTGGCGATCGCGAGCACGACCCCCGACAACACGAACACGGCGGCGAACATCTCGACATCGCGTCGCCCGCGTAGCACCGCCACCGCCAGCGTGGCGAACACGGTCAACGTCACGAGCAGCAGGAACTTCTGCCGGCCGTAGTCCGTCTCAGGGGGGTGCAGGATCCCCGGCGCCGCGAGGACGCCGAAGATCACGAGGGTCCAGAAGATCATGGTCCGGGCACGCGTGGCCGGACGGAGGATCTCGTGCAGGAGCAACGGCACCGCGAGCACCACTGCGGCGATCAGGAACCCGCGGCCGACCAGACGCGGGAACTGGTCGAAGTTGAGCAGCAGCACCACGGCGGTGGCGCGCAGCACCGCCGAGACGAGACCATTCGTGCGCCACGCCGGCGTCTCCACCCCGACGAGC
Organism: Micromonospora tulbaghiae; assembly: GCF_900091605.1. Taxonomy (GTDB): domain Bacteria; phylum Actinomycetota; class Actinomycetes; order Mycobacteriales; family Micromonosporaceae; genus Micromonospora; species Micromonospora tulbaghiae. Next base: position 142,603 of record NZ_FMCQ01000006.1, on the reverse strand, counting down.
CCACCGGGGCTGCCGGGGCCGCGGACCGTGCCGATCGCCGACGACCGGCGGCTGTCCTGCATCACCATCACGTTCAAGCCTCCTGCGGCACCGGCCGTCCGGCCGGCGAGGTGGAGAAGTGGGCGACGAAGGGCCGCCCCACAAGCGTGCGGAAAACCGTCACACCGCCCGATCGGAGCGGTAGCGCACGAGGTTGGCCGGATCGAGGAACCACTCGACCGTCGCCTTCAGACCCTCGTCGATGCTGGTGGCCGGCTGCCATCCGGTCCGCGATCGGAGCAGGCCGGCGTCGCCGAGCAGGCGTTCCACCTCGGATTCCGCGGGACGGAGCCGGGACTCGGTGACCACCACCTCCGGCTGGACGCCGAACATCGCAGCGATCTTGCGGACCAGGTCACCGACCGAGGTCTCCCGGCCGGTCGCTGCCTGGAACACACCGCCCACGACCGCGTCGTCCGGCGCCGTGCCCACGGCTTGGAAGGCCGCTACGGTGTCCGTCACATAGAGCAGGTCGCGGGTGGTACGCAGCGCGCCGAGCCGGACCACCCCGCCACCCTTCGCCAGCTGGCTGATGATGGTGGGGATGACCGCCCTGGTGGACTGGCGGGGGCCGTACGTGTTGAACGGGCGGAGCGTGACCACCGGGAGGCCGAAACTGAGGTGGTAGCTCTCGGCCAGCTTGTCCGCGCCGATCTTCGAGGCCGAGTACGGCGACTGACCGCGCAGCCGGTGCTGCTCGGTCATCGGGACGGTGGTGGCGGTCCCGTACACCTCGCTCGTGGATGTGACCACCACCCGGCCCACTCCGGCCGTCCGCGCGCTCTCCAGCACGTTGAGCGTGCCGGTGATGTTCGTGTCCACGTAGGACTGGGGGGCGAGGTACGAGTACGGGATGCCGCCCAGCGCGGCGAGGTGGTAGACGGTGGAGGCGCCGTCGACGAGCCGCTGCACCATCCCCCGGTCGCGGATGTCGCCCGCGACGACCTCGACGCCGGCCAGTTGGTCCGGGCCGAACGTGTCCAGCCAGCCGTGCGACCCGGCGCCGTTGTAGCGCACCAGGGCACGTACCCGGTGGCCTGCGGCGGCGAGCGCCTCGACCAGGTGGGATCCGATGAAGCCACCGGCTCCGGTCACCACCACCGGGCCGCCGGTCGAGTCTGCCGTCATGGTTCGCTCCTCCTCTTCACCGGTCCGGGCAGGACCGGCACCGGTCGGGTCAACGAGCCGGCGTCGCCGCTAGAGCCGTCTGGCTCCACAGCGCACCGACCGAGTCGGACAGGTCGTGTTCGGAGGCCCACCCCAGGACCGAGGCCGCCCGGCCGACGTCGGCGCATGTCCAGCTCACGTCGCCGGAGCGGGGAGACGGTGGGCGGTCCTCCCGGATGCGGACCGAGCGGCCGGACACCGACACCAGCAGCTGGACCGCGTCGCGTACCGGCACCGCCCGGCCGCTCCCCACGTTGAGGACACGGGCCCGCGGCGCGGTGACAGTCACCGCCCGCCTGACCGCGGCGGCCACGTCCCGCACGTCAACGAAGTCCCGGTACGCGTCCAGCGGGCCGGTACGCAGGTCCTCGCCGGCCGTGAGGTGGGACAGCAGGGCGGCCACCCGGCCGAGCAGTGTCGTGCGGGGCATGCCGGGACCGACGGGGTTGAACACACGGAGCGCTACCGCGTCCACCCGGCCGGCCGCTGCCGCCAGCTCCATGAGCCGGGTCGCCGCCGCCTGGCTCACGCCGTAGGCACTGACCGGCGTCGCGGGACGGTCCTCGTCAGCCGGGACGCCGGACGGGACCGGACCGTACTCGGCGGCGGAGCCGAGACGGACCAGCCGCGCGCCGGGCACGGTGTCGGCGACCGCGTCCACGAGCTTGGCGGTTGTCAGCGTGTTCGCCCGGATCAGATCCTCGGCCGAGCCGCTCACCGCTCCGGCGCAACTGACCACCGCGTCCGGCCGGAGCGTGCCGAGCAACGCCCGCAGCGCCTCCGGCGTCGCGGCGACCAGGTCGCACTCGTCGCGTGACGGGCACACCAGGTCCGCCGTGGCGTCCAGTTCCCGGCGTACGTGAGCGCCGATGAAGCCGGAGGCGCCGAAGAGGAGGACACGCATCATGCCCCGGCCGGGGTGCCGGCGGGCAGGAGCAGGTCCCGGAGCTCGCCGAAGCACCGATTGGCCTCGTCGTAGTCCTCGGGGCGGCCGATGTCCAGCCAGTAGCCGTCGAACTCGTAGCCGGCCGGTGGTGCGCCCCGGCCCAGCAGGTCCAGCACCAGTTGGTCGAACCCGAACGGCTGCCCCACCGGGTAGTGGGCGATGGTGCTGCGGGAGAGCCCGTAGACGCCCATGCTCACCCGATAGTGCAGGACCGGCTTCTCGGAGAACGACGTGATCTTGTCGCCGGCCAGCTCCAGGACGCCGAAATCGATCTTGACGGTACGCCGGTAGGTGGCCACCGTCAGCGGCGCGCCCGAGCGCGCGTGGGTGCCCAGCAGGTCGGCGTAGTCGAGGTCGGTGAGCACGTCGCCGTTCATCACCAGGAAGTGCTCGGGCAGGCGGTCCCGGATGCCGAAGAGCGGGCCGATCGTCGACAGCGGCCGGTCCTCCTCGACGTAGTCGACGGTCAGCCCGAACCGGGAGCCGTCGCCGACGAACGCCCGGATCAGCGCGCCCAGGTGATTGATCGCCAGTGTGACGTGGGTGAAGCCGCGGTCGGCGAGCTGACGCAGGACGATCTCGAGGATCGCGTAGCTCTCACCGATGGGCACGAGCGGCTTGGGCAGCGTGGAGGTGTAGGGACGCAGCCGCACGCCCGCGCCGCCCGCCATGATCACGACATGCATCGACTCTCCACTCGTCCCCCCGCCCTACCTCGCGTCCAACGAGCCGGACCGGCACGGGGGTACGGAAATCACCTGTTCGGGGCACTGTCCCGGCTTCACGGCTCCTGGTAAGCCCGGCGGGCGGCACGCCGCTGTGGTGAGCTGTAGCGGTGGCGGGCGATGTGCTGGGGCTGGTGCTGCACCCCAACCGGGACGTCTCCGAGGTGGTCGGGATCATCGCGGAGTGGGCGGCCCGGCACCGCATCACGCTCGCGGTACGCACCGAGGACCGGGCGCGCGTACCCGCCTCGGTCGAGGCGGTCGCCGCGGACGAGCTGGCCGGGCGCTGCGCCGCGCTGATCAGCATCGGCGGCGACGGGACCATGCTGGGCGCGCTGCGGATGGCCGTCCACGACCCGAAGCCGGTGCTCGGCGTGCACCTGGGCCGGCTCGGCTTCCTGGTCGAGGTGGAACCGCCGGACCTGCCCCGGGCGCTGGAACGGCTGGTGGAACACGACTTCACCATCGAGTCGCACGCCTGCCTGGCCTGCGACGTCTGCGGCGACGACGTGGTGGCGTTCAACGACATCGCCCTGGTCCGGCAGCCCGGTGCCGGCTTCGTCACGGCCACCCTGGCGGTGGACGGCCAGCGGTACGGCTACTACCGGTGCGACGCGCTGGTGGTGAGCACGCCGACCGGCTCGACCGCGTACAGCTATGCCGCGGGCGGCCCGCTGATCTCACCGGCCACCGAGGCGATGGTGGTGACGCCGTCCGCGCCGATGGCCGGGATCTCCCGCTCGGTGCTGCTCTCCGCGCACGAGACGGTGCACCTGGAGCTGCGCGCGGACTCGGCGCCGGTGGCGGTGGAGATGGACGGGCTGCTGATCCGGCAGGCGGCGACGGAGGGTTCGGTGCACATCCGGTACGTCAAGGACGCCGGCCGGGTGGTCCGCCTCGACCCGCGCCGCTACCAGGAGCGCAACCAGCTCAAGCTGAGCCTGCTGGACCTGCCGCTGCTGCCGGACCAGTTGCGGGAGCTGTTGCCGGACGGGTTGCGGGAGCAGCTCAACCGCCGGGAGCTGCCCCCGCCCCGCTGAGCCGGGTCAGGCGGTGGCGAGCACGCCGTCGACCAGCGCCTTGGCCTCCTCCTGGATCCGGGCCAGGTGCTCCGGGCCCTGGAACGACTCGGCGTAGATCTTGTAGACGTCCTCGGTGCCGGACGGGCGGGCGGCGAACCAGCCCGACTCGGTGGTCACCTTGAGGCCGCCGATCGCCGCGCCGTTGCCGGGCGCGGTGGTCAGGATCGCGGTGATCGGCTCGCCGGCCAGCTCGGTGGCGGTGACCTGCTCCGGCGAGAGCTTCGCCAGGACCGCCTTCTCCTCCCGGCCGGCCGGGGCGTCGATCCGGGCGTACGCGGGCGCCCCGAAGCGGTCGGCCAGCTCGGCCCAGTGCTCGCTCGGCGTACGGCCGGTGGTGGCGATGATCTCGGCGGCGAGCAGGCAGAGCAGGATGCCGTCCTTGTCGGTGGTCCAGGTGCCGCCGTCGCGGCGCAGGAACGACGCGCCGGCGCTCTCCTCGCCGCCGAAGCCGACGGTGCCGTCGAGCAGGCCGGGCACGAACCACTTGAACCCGACCGGCACCTCCAGCAGCGGGCGGCCGAGGTCGGCCGCGACCCGGTCGATCATCGAGGAGGAGACGAGCGTCTTGCCCACCGCCGCGGCCGGGCCCCACTGCTCCCGGGTACGGAACAGGTGGCCGATCGCCACGGCCAGGTAGTGGTTGGGGTTCATCAGGCCGCCGTCGGGCGTGACGATGCCGTGCCGGTCGGCGTCGGCGTCGTTGCCGGTGGAGACCGCGTAGTCGTCGCGGGCGGCGATCAGCGACGCCATCGCGTTCGGCGACGAGCAGTCCATCCGGATCTTGCCGTCGCCGTCGAGCGTCATGAAGCGCCACGTCGGGTCCACGAGCGGGTTGATCACGGTGAGGTCGAGGCGGTGCCGTTCGGCGATCTCGCCCCAGTACGCCACGCTCGCCCCGCCCATCGGGTCCGCGCCGATGCGCACCCCGGCGTCGCGGATCGCGTCGATGTCCAGCGCGGCGGGCAGGTCGTCGACGTACCGGGCGAGGAAGTCGTACTCACCGGTGGTGGCGGCGGCGCGCGCCCGCGCGTACGGGATGCGTTTCACCTCCTTGAGCCCGGCGGCGAGGATGGCGTTCGCGCGGTCCTGGATCCACTTGGTGGCGTCGGTGTCGGCGGGCCCGCCGTGGGTGGGGTTGTACTTGAACCCGCCGTCGGACGGCGGGTTGTGCGACGGGGTGATCACGATGCCGTCGGCGAGGCCGCTGGTGCGCCCCCGGTTGTGGGTGAGGATGGCGTGCGAGACCGCCGGGGTCGGGGTGTAGCCGTCGCGGCTGTCGCGCAGCACCGTGACGTCGTTGGCGGCGAGCACCTCCAGCGCGTCGGCCTCGGCGGGCGCGGAGAGCGCGTGGGTGTCCCGGCCGAGGAACAGCGGCCCGTCCAGGCCCTGTTCGCGCCGGTAGTCGCAGAGCGCCTGGGTGACGGCCAGGATGTGGTCGGAGTTGAACGCGTTGCGCAGGCTGGAACCGCGGTGCCCGGAGGTGCCGAAGGAGACCTGCTGCGCCGGGTCGTCCGGGTCCGGGTGCTCGGCGTAGTAGGCGGTGACCAGCCGGGGCACGTCGACCAGGTCGGCGGGCTGTGCGGGCTGGCCGGCACGGGGGTGGGCCACTGCGGGATCCTCCTCGGTGATGCGGTGGGGACTGCTCAGGGCTCGACGCGCTGGCCCTTGCCGATGACGACGATGCCGTTGTCGGACACGGTGTAGCGCTGGCGGTCCTTCTCCAGGTCGACGCCGATCTCGGCGCCCTCCGGGACGTGGACGTTCTTGTCCAGGATCGCGCGCCGGACGACCGCGTGGCGGCCGATCTGGACACCCTCCATCAGCACGGCGCCGTCGACGTGCGCCCACGAGTGCACCTTCACCTTCGGCGCCACGATCGAGTTCTCCACCAGCGAGCCGGAGATCACCGAGCCGGGCGAGACCATCGAGCTGACCGCGCGGCCCACCCGCTCGCCCCAGGCGTGCACGAACTTGGCCGGCGGGTACGGCGGCTGCTCGGTGTAGATGGGCCACTCGAAGTTGTAGAGGTTGAACACCGGGTGCACGTTGATCAGGTCCATGTGCGCGTCGTAGAACGAGTCGAGCGTTCCCACGTCCCGCCAGTAGCCGCGGTCGCGGTCGGTGCTGCCGGGCACCTCGTTGTCCTTGAAGTCGTAGACGTTCGCCTCGCCGCGCTCGACGAGCATCGGGATGATGCTGCCGCCCATGTCGTGCTTGCTCGTCTTGTCCGCCGCGTCGCGCTCGACCGCCTCGCACAGCGCCCGGGTGGTGAACACGTAGTTGCCCATCGAGGCGTAGATCTCGTCCGGCGCGTCGGGCAGCCCGACCGCGTCGGTGGGCTTCTCCCGGAACGCGCGGATGCGCTTGCCGTCCTCGCCGACCTCGATCACGCCGAACTGGTCGGCCGTCGCGAGCGGCTGCCGGATGCCGGCCACCGTGACCCCGGCACCGGAGGCGATGTGGTCCTCGACCATCTGCCGGGGGTCCATCCGGTAGATGTGGTCGGCGCCGAAGACGATCACGTAGTCGGGCTGCTCGTCGTTGATCAGGTTGAAGCTCTGGTAGATCGCGTCGGCCGAGCCGGCGAACCACCACGGGCCGCGGCGCTGCTGCGCGGGCACCGGCGTGACGTAGTTGCCCAGCAGCGTCGACATCCGCCAGGTCTTGGTGATGTGGCGGTCCAGCGAGTGGGACTTGTACTGGGTCAGCACGACGATCTTGAGGAAGCCGGCGTTCGCCAGGTTGGACAGGACGAAGTCGACCATGCGGTACATCCCGCCGAAGGGGACGGCGGGCTTCGCCCGGTCGGTGGTCAGGGGCATCAGGCGCTTGCCCTCCCCGCCGGCCAGGACGATCGCGAGCACCTTGGCAGCCATGCTCAGACGCTAACCACCCCGAACCGACTTCACCACTCGGACGCCCACACTTGCGCACCCGGTGCGACGTGGCGCTCTGCACTAGGGTGCGGGCATGGCACCGATGCGCGTCGACCTGCTCACCCGCGAGTACCCGCCGGAGGTGTACGGCGGCGCCGGAGTGCACGTGGAATACCTCGCCCGCGAGCTGCGCCGGCTCGCCGACGTGCGGGTGCACTGCTTCGGCGCGCCCCGCGACGAGAAGGGCGTCACCGCGTACGCCGAGCCGGCCCCGCTCGCCGGCGCGAACGCCGCGCTGCGGGTCATGGGCGTCGACCTGGAGATGGCCGCCGGGACCGCCGGCACCGACGTGGTGCACAGCCACACCTGGTACGCCAACCTGGCCGGGCACACCGCGAAGCTGCTGCACGGGGTGCCGCACGTGGTGACGGCGCACAGCCTGGAGCCGCTGCGCCCGTGGAAGGCCGAGCAGCTCGGCGGCGGGTACGCGCTCTCCTCCTGGTGCGAGCGGACCGCGTTCGAGTCGGCCGACGCGATCATCGCGGTGAGCGCGGGCATGCGCCGCGACGTGCTCACCGCGTACCCGGCGGTGAACCCCGACCGGGTACGCGTGGTCTACAACGGCATCGACACCGCGCAGTACGCCCCGGACCCGGGCACCGACGTGCTCGACCGGCTCGGCATCGACCCGACCCGGCCCAGCGTGGTCTACGTCGGGCGGATCACCCGGCAGAAGGGCCTGCCGTACCTGCTGCGCGCGGCCCGGGAACTCCCCGCCGACACCCAGCTGGTGCTGCTGGCCGGCGCGCCCGACACCCCGGAGATCGCCGCCGAGGTCGAGGAACTGGCCGCCGAACTGCGGGCCACCCGGTCGGGGGTCGTCTGGGTGGCGGCGATGCTGCCCAAGCACGAGGTGATCCAGGTGCTCACCCACGCCACGGTCTTCGCCTGCCCGTCCGTCTACGAGCCGATGGGCATCGTCAACCTGGAGGCGATGGCCTGCGAGACCGCCGTGGTGGCCACCGCCACCGGCGGCATCCCGGAGGTCGTCGCCGACGGCGAGACCGGGCTGCTGGTGCCGATCGAGCAGGCCGGCGACGGCTCCGGCACGCCGCTGGACCCGGAGCGTTTCGTGGCCGACCTGGCCGCGCGGATCAACGAGCTGCTGGCCGACCCGGACCGGATCGCGGCGTTCGGCGCGGCGGGGCGGCGGCGCGCGGTGGAGCACTTCTCCTGGGACGCGATCGCCCGCCAGACGATCGAGGTGTACCGCTCGGTGGGCGTGTAAGGAGGGGCCCCTTCTTAACAGCCCGGTCACGGGGCGCCGCACAGCGTCCGCCCGGCGCGGTGCACGGTGGGTAGGTTCGCGAGGTGCCCGATGCGATATTCGCCCACCCTCGCCTCGCTCCCCTCTACGACGCGTTCGACGGCGACCGGGACGACCTGGACGCGTACCTCGCGATCGCCGACGAGCTGGACGCGCGTGTGGTGCTCGACCTCGGGTGCGGCACCGGGAACCTGGCCCTGCTGCTCGCCCGGCACGGCCGTACCGTCGTGGGCGTCGACCCGGCCGGGTCGTCCCTCGCCGTCGCCCGGTCGAAGGATCCGGAAGGCCGCATCCGCTGGATCCACGGCGACGCCACGACGCTGCCGCCGCTGCGCGCCGACCTGGCCACGATGACCGCGAACGTGGCGCAGGTCTTCCGCACCGACGACGACTGGACCCGGGCGCTGCGGGGCGTGCACGCCGCGCAGCGCCCCGGGGGCCACCTCGTGTTCGAGACCCGCCGCCCGGAGCGCCGCGCGTGGGAGGAGTGGGCGGACACCGCGCCGGTCACCCGCGACGTGCCGGGCGTCGGACGGGTGGAACGGCGCCTCGAGGTCACCGCGGTCGATCTGCCGCTCGTGTCCTTCCGGTACACGTACCGGTTCCGGCGCGACGGCACGGTCCTCACCTCGGACTCCACGCTGCGGTTCCGCGACCGGGACGAGGTCGAGTCGAGCCTGGCCGCCGCCGGTTACCGGGTGGACGACGTGCGGGAGGCGCCCGACCGCCCCGGCCGGGAGTTCATCTTCGTCGCCCAGCGGTCGACCTGAACGTCGCCGTCGGACGGGCCAGAGCGCCCGGAAGTCCGCCACCCGTTCGGTGGAACGCTATGGGTGCCTCAGCGCCCTTTTGACACCCATAGCGTTCCACTCACCGCAGCCCACGCTCGTCGGTGGAACGGCACGGGTGCCTCACCGGCACGGGCCTCGACGCCCTCGTGAGCGGGTTGAGGGCTGACGCGGAGTCGCCGAGCGCGAAAGGATCTCGCGCAGTAGGTTGAGCGGGTGACTGGACGGTTCCCGATCGAAGACGTCTCCCCCGTCGTCTCCTGCGGTCGCTACCCGGCCAAGGCGGTGGTAGGCGAGGTCGTGCCGGTGTCGGCGCGGGCCTATCGCGAGGGCCACGACGCGCTCGGGTGCAACGTGGTCTGGCTCGGCCCGGACGGCGCGGCCCGCCCGTTCACCCGGATGCGCCCGGGCGAGCCCGGCCAGGACCGCTGGCACGCCACCATCCGCCCGGACGCGGTGGGCCTGTGGCGCTTCGCCGTGGAGGCGTTCCAGGATCCGTACCTCACCTGGCAGAACGCGGTCACCAAGAAGATCGCCGCCGGCCAGGGCCCGGCCGAGCTGGCGAACGACCTGGCCGAGGGCGCCCGCGTGCTCACCGCCGCGCTCGACCTGGTGCCGAGAGCCGACCGTGATCGCGTACGCGAAGCCGTGCGGGCGCTGACCGACGACGACCTGGACCTGCCGCGGCGGGTGAGCGCGGCGCTGGACCTGGCCGACCTGCTCTGGGAGCACCCGGTCCGCGAGCTGGTCACCACCGGCGAGGAGCGCACGCTGTGGGTGGACCGGCCCCGGGCGCTCTTCTCCGCCTGGTACGAGTTCTTCCCCCGCTCCGAGGGCGCGATCCCGGCCACCGTCGACGCGCCGGCCCGTTCCGGCACGTTCGCCACCGCGATCCAGCGGCTGCCGGGCGTCGCGGCGATGGGTTTCGACGTGCTCTACCTGCCGCCGATCCACCCGATCGGCCGGGTCGGCCGCAAGGGCCGCAACAACGCGCTCACCGCCGGGCCCGACGACGTGGGCTCGCCGTGGGCGATCGGCGCGGCCGAGGGCGGCCACGACGCCATCCATCCCGACCTGGGTACGCCGGAGGACTTCCGCGACTTCGTCGCCGCCGCCGCCGAGCAGGGGCTGGAGGTGGCGATGGACCTGGCGTTGCAGTGCGCGCCGGATCACCCGTGGGTCACCGAGCACCCGGAGTGGTTCACCACCCGGGCCGACGGCAGCATCGCGTACGCGGAGAACCCACCCAAGAAGTACCAGGACATCTATCCGCTGAACTTCGACAACGACCCCGAGGGCATCCGGGCCGAGATGCTGCGGGTGGTGCTGCACTGGGTCGGCGAGGGCATCCGGATCTTCCGGGTCGACAACCCGCACACCAAGCCGTTCGACTTCTGGCACTGGCTGATCGCCGAGGTCAAGAAGGTCGACCCGGACGTGCTGTTCCTGGCCGAGGCGTTCACCCGGCCGGCGATCATGCACGGGCTCGGCAAGGTCGGCTTCACCCAGTCGTACACCTATTTCACCTGGCGCACGACGGCGGCCGAGATGCGGGAGTACTGCGAGGAACTGGTCGCCTCGGCCGACTGGATGCGGCCGAACTTCTGGCCCAACACGCCTGACATCCTGCACTCGTCGTTGCAGCACGGCGGCCCGCCGATGTTCAAGATCCGGGCGGTGCTGGCGGCGCTGCTGTCCCCCTCGTGGGGCATGTACGCGGGGTTCGAGCTGTTCGAGCACGTGGCCCGCCCCGGCGCGGAGGAGTACCTCGACAACGAGAAGTACGAGCTGCGACCCCGGGACTGGGACGCCGCGCTGGCGCAGGGCCGGTCGCTGGCGCCGTTCATCACCACGCTGAACCGGGTACGCCGGGACAACCCCGCCCTGCACCGGCTGCGCAACCTGCGGTTCCACGACATCGACAACCCGGCGCTGCTGTGCTGGTCGAAGCACGACCCGGCGACCGGCAACACGGTGATCGTGGTCTGCTCGTTCGACTCCCGCGAGGTGCAGTGGGGCAACACCACACTCGACATGCCGGCGCTCGGGATGGACTGGCACGAGCGGTTCGCCGTGCGCGACGAGCTGACCGGCGCCGAGTACGACTGGGGGCAGCGCAACGCGGTACGCCTCGACCCGTACCTGCAACCGGCGCACGTGCTCACCGTCCGCCGCCCGGCCGCACCGGAGGCCGTCGCCGAACCGGAGCACCCGGCCGCGCCCGACCTCACAGTGGAAGACGTACCCGCCGACCTCTCCGGCGGCACCGCCCCGACCGCACCGGCCGACAAGGACGACGCCCGATGGACCAGCTGATCACCGGCGAGGTACACGATCCGCACGCCGTGCTCGGCGCACATCCGGCCGACGGGAGCACCACGATCCGGACGCTGCGCCGGGGTGCGGGCGAGGTGACGGTGCTCGCCGACGGCGAACGGCACCCGATGAAGCGGGTGCACGACGCCGGTGTCTTCGAGGCGGTGCTCCCCGGGGAGGTGCTCGACTACCGGGTCGAGGTGGACGGCACGACGCTCGACGACCCGTACCGTTATCCGCCCACGCTCGGCGACCTGGACCTGCACCTGATCGGCGAGGGCCGGCACGAGCGGCTCTGGGCGGCGCTCGGCGCGCGGGTCTTCGACGAGGGCGTCGCGTTCACCGTCTGGGCGCCGAACGCCCGTGCCGTGCGGCTGGTCGGCGACGTGACCGGCTGGGCGCCGGACGACGGGTGGCCGATGCGGTCGCTCGGGTCCAGCGGCGTGTGGGAGATCTTCGTGCCGGGACTGCCGGTGGGCAGCCGCTACAAGTACCGCGTCCTGGGCGCGGACGGCCGGTGGCGGGACAAGGCCGACCCGATGGCCGCGCGCACCGAGGTGCCGCCGGCCACCGCGTCGGTGGTGCACGAGTCACGGTACGAGTGGGGCGACGCGGACTGGCTCGCACGCCGGTCCCGGCAGGCGCCGCACCAGGAGCCGATGAGCGTGTACGAGGTGCACCTGGGCTCCTGGCGGCCCGGCCTCGGCTATCGGGAGCTGGCCGAGCAGCTCACCGCGTACGTGGTCGAGATGGGCTTCACCCACGTGGAGTTCCTGCCGGTGATGGAGCACCCGTTCGGCGGCTCGTGGGGCTACCAGGTCACCGGCTACTACGCGCCCACCGCCCGGTTCGGCGACCCGGACGACTTCCGCCACCTGGTGGACCGGCTGCACGCGGCGGGCATCGGCGTGCTCCTGGACTGGGTGCCGGCGCACTTCCCCAAGGACGAGTGGGCGCTTGCGCGTTTCGACGGCACCCCGCTGTACGAGCACCCCGATCCGCGTCGCGGCGAGCACCCCGACTGGGGCACGTACGTCTTCGACTTCGGCCGCAACGAGGTGCGCAACTTCCTGGTCGCCAACGCGCTGTACTGGCTGGACGAGTTCCACATCGACGGGCTGCGCGTGGACGCGGTCGCCTCGATGCTCTACCTGGACTACTCCCGGTCCGACGGGCAGTGGGCGCCGAACGTGCACGGCGGCCGGGAGAACCTGGAGGCGATCGCGTTCCTCCAGGAGGTCAACGCCACCGTCTACCGGCACCACCCCGGCGTGCTGATGATCGCCGAGGAGTCCACCGCCTGGCCCGGCGTCACCAAGCCGACCTCCGACGGCGGGCTCGGGTTCGGGTTCAAGTGGAACATGGGCTGGATGCACGACACCCTGCTCTACACCTCGAAGGACCCGATCTACCGGCAGCACCACCACCATCAGCTCACGTTCTCCCTGGCGTACGCGTGGAGCGAGAACTACGTGCTGCCGATCAGCCACGACGAGGTGGTGCACGGCAAGGGCTCGCTCGCGGGCAAGATGCCCGGCGACACCTGGCAGCGGCTGGCCACCACACGGGCGCTGCTGGCGTACATGTGGGCGCACCCGGGCAAGCAGCTGCTCTTCATGGGCTGCGAGCTGGCCGACGACCGGGAGTGGAGCGAGGAGCGCGGCCTCGACTGGTACCTCACCCACGATCCGGCCCGCGCCGGTGTGCAACGGATGGTCGCGGACCTGAACCGGGTCTACCGGGAGACCCCGGCGCTCTGGGCGCAGGACACCGACCCGGCCGGCTTCCGCTGGATCGCCGGGGACGACGTCGCCAACAACACGGTGTCGTTCATCCGGATCGCCCCGGACGGGCAGACGCTGGTGTGCGTGGCGAACTTCTCCGCGGCCCCGCTGGAGGACTACCGGATCGGCCTGCCGGCGGCCGGTACGTGGGCCGAGGCGCTGAACACCGACGCCCACCACTACGGCGGTTCCGGCGTGGGCAACCTGGGCGAGGTGCACGCGGAGAACGTGCCGTGGCACGGCCTGCCGGCGTCGGTGTCCCTGCGCATCCCCCCGCTGGGCGTCCTCTGGCTCTCACCCCGTTGATCATGAGGTTGGCGGCACTTCTGGAGATCCACAAGGCCGTCAACTTCATGATCGACGGGGAGAGAAAGAGGGGGACGATCAGACCAGGTCGGCTTCTCGGAGGAGCTTCCAGAGGCCGGCTCCGTCGGGGGCGCTGAGCCACTTCTGGCCTATCGGGCCCGATGACGAACGGCCCGCCGGTGCCGGCAGGCTGCCTGCCAGCACCGACTGGGTCGGCGACAGCTGCCGGATCGCCACCCCGGCGACGTGGTCCGGGTGCGCGGCGGCGAACTCGCGGTAGATCTCCGGGTCGTGCTGCCCGTCGTCGCCGATCAGCAGCCACCGCACCTCGGGGAACTCCCGGGACAGCCGGGCCAGCGTGGCCCGCTTGTGTTCCCGGCCGCTGCGGAACCACCTGTCGGCGGTCGGCCCCCAGTCGGTGAGCAGCAGTGGCCCCGCCGGGTAGAGGTGCCGGGACAGGAACCGGGTGAGCGTCGGCGCGACGTTCCAGGCGCCGGTGGACAGGTAGAAGACCGGCGCGCCCGGGTGGGCGGTGGCCAGCCGCTCGTAGAGCACCGCCATGCCCGGCACGGCAGTACGGGCGTGCTCGTCCAGCACGAACGTGTTCCACGCGGCGAGCAGCGGCCGGGGCAGCGCGGTCACCATGACCGTGTCGTCGATGTCGGAGAGGATGCCGAAGCGGACGGCCGGGTCGAGGACGCGTACCAGCGCCTCCACCGGCTCGGCGTCGGCGACGCTGAGGCGTACGCAACCCCAGCCCGGGGTGAAGTCGGCCTCGATCACGGTGTCGACGAAGCCGCTGCGGTCGGCGGTCACCTCCTGGCGCACGCCGTCGACCTCGATGGTCACCTTGACGTGCTTGGCGGGCAGCGTGGCGAAGCTGCGCCAGCCGCGCACCTTGTCCAGCCGGCCCCGCCGCCGCGTGTCCGGGCGGCCCAGCAGCACCCGGCAGAGCACGCGCGCCCATCCCGGGGCGCCGTAGCCCGCGTACGCGATGATGTTGGGCTGCCACCCGGTGCGCCGCAACCGGCGCTCCACCAGGCCGTGCACGGCGTCCTCGAAGCGCGCGGCGCGGTGCAGTTGCGGAACGGCCAGCTGGTCCGGTGGTGTGGGCGGCACACGGCAACAGTGCCACAACCGGAGCGGCCGGGCCACGCGAGTGATCCACGCCGATCCACCCCGGCGCCGGACGCCGCCGTGACAGACTGCGGTCGGGACGACGACGGGGGCGTTGGTCGTGTCGACGACGAAGCGGGACCGGGTACGGCCGCGTCCGGACGCGCCGGCGCTGGTGGCACTGCTGCTCGGTGTCGCGGGGGTCGGCTACCGGCTGGCGCTGACGCTGCTCACGGTGCCCGCGTCGAACAGCGACGAGGCCACGTTCGGCCTGGTCGCGCTGCACATCGCCGAGCGCGGTGAACGGCCGGTCTTCCTGTACGGCCAGCGCTACATGGGGGTGCTGGAGTCGTACCTGGCCGCGCCGCTGGTCGGCTGGGCCGGGCCGAGCTGGCCGATGCTGCGGCTGCCGCTGCTCGCGCTCTTCGCGGCCTTCCTGTGGCTGGCGTACCGGCTGACCCGCCGCCTGTTCTCCCCCTGGCTCGCAGTGGTCGTGGTGGGCCTGCTGGCGCTCGGCTCGGAGCGGGTGGTCCGCGACCAGCTCACGGTGGTCGGCGGCCGTCCGGAGGTCAAGCCGGCGGTGCTGGCGATGCTGCTGATCGCGATGGCCCTCGGCGACCGGCGGGTCCGGCACCACTGGCTGGCCACGGGCGCGTTCGGGCTGCTCGCCGGGCTGTCGCTGTGGTCGGACTGGCTGATCGCGCCGTACCTGCTGGTGGCCGCCGTGGTGCTCGCGGTGGCGGTGCCCCGGGATCTGATCGGCTGGCCGGGTGTGCTGCTGGTGGTGGGCTTCCTGGCCGGGATCGCCCCGGTGGTCAAGGACAACCTCGTCGCGCCGCCCGGGCAGGACTCGCTGTCGGTGTTCCGGGAGATCAGCACCAAGGAGGGGGTCGCGCCGTCGCTCGCCGAACGGCTGCGCGGCGGACTGCTGGAGGGGGTGCCGCTGGCCTCCGGCATGTGCCCGATGGACGGCTGCGCGCGCTGGGCGCAGTGGTTCGGCGTGCTCTATCCGGTGCTGCTGGTGGCCGCCGCCGGGCTCGGGCTGCTCGCGTACCGCCGGGCCGCCGACCACGCCGCGCGGGTCCGGGCCGTGGCGATCCTCGCGCTCGTCGCGGGCGCGGCGTTGACACTTCTGGCGTACGTGCGCAGCCCGCTCGCCGCGACCGACCCGCTCGGCAACGCCCGCTACCTGTCGGTGCTGCAGATCTCGCTGCCGGCCGTGCTGTGGCCGCTCTGGTTGGCCGCCGCGCATGCGCTGCGGGCCACGTCCGGCCGGGCGGCCCGGCTCGGCGGCGCCACGGCGGCGGTGGTGCTGGCCGCGCTGACCGCCGCCACGCTGGCCGGCACCGTGGCGTTCCTGGCCGGAGTGCCGGGCGTACGGGACGAGGAGCGAACCGCCCGCCGGCTGGCGGACGCGGTGCGGGGCGCCGGTCTGCACGAGGTGTACGGGGACTACTGGACGTGCAACCGGCTGATCTTCAACACGGGCGAGACGGTCGCCTGCGGTGTGCTCGACGGCGCGCTGACGCCCGGGCAGAACCGCTACCCGGCGTACTGGCAGCGGGTGGCGCGCGCTGCGCGGCCCGGATACGTGGTGGAGGCCGGCTCCCCGGCCGAGCGCACGCTGCGGCGGCTGCTGGGTGACCGCGCCGACGCGGCGGTGGTGGCCGAGGTGGGCGGCAGTCGCGTGTACCACCCCGAGCGTGCCGTCCGGCCGTGGCGCTGACCCCGGCCCGTACGCTGTGCCGGTGCTCATCCTGCTGCCCCCGTCGGAGGGGAAGGCCGAGGCCGGCACCGGCCGCCGGCTGGACCTGTCCCGGCTGTCCCTGACCGAGCTGAACCCGGCCCGGGAGGCGGTCCTGACCGCGCTGGCCGACCTGTGCGCCGGGCCGGACGAGACGGCGGCCCGGATCGCGCTGGGCCTCACCGAGGGGCAGCGCGGCGAACTGCGGCGCAACGCCCGGCTGCAGGAGGCGGCGACCGCGCCCGCCGGGCGGCTCTACACCGGCGTGCTCTACGAGGCGCTCGGCCTGGACACGCTGCCCCCCGACGCGCAGCGCGCCGCCCGCCGCCAGGTGCTGATCAGCTCCGGCCTGTGGGGCGCGGTACGCCTCGCCGACCGGATCCCGCCGTACCGCTGCCCGATCGGGGCGCGGCTGCCGGGGCTCGGGGCGCTGTCGGCGTACTGGCGGGAGGCGCTCGGCCCGGTGCTGGAACCCGCCGCCGGGCGCGGCCCGGTGCTGGACCTGCGCTCCGGCGCGTACGCGGCCACCTGGACGCCGCGCGGGGCGCTCGCCGAACGCACCGTGACCGTGCGGGTGCTGCACGAGCGAATCGTGGACGGCACGCCGACCCGGTCGGTGGTGAGTCACTTCAACAAGGCGACGAAGGGCCGGCTGGTGCGAGACCTGCTGCTCGCCGACGCCCGGCCGCGCACCGCCGACGCGCTGGTGGGGGCGCTGCGGGAGCTGAAGTACACGGTCGAGGAGGCGCCCCGGGCGGCCGGGCGGCCCCGGCAGGTCGACCTGGTGGTCACCGAGCTCTGAGAGGCGGCCTTCCCGCAAATTTTGCTCAAGGCTCGGTCGCAGCGGTTCCGGGCCCGGCGCTCGGCGGCGACGGTAGAGGTACCCCGACTCTGACCGAGGAGCCGCGCCGATGCTCACCACGCTGCTCGACCGCCCGCGCCCGTCGCCGCCACTGGACTGGCTGACCCTGACCGACGCCTTCGAGATCGCCTGCATGGTGCGCTGCACGCCGCCTCCGGCCGCCGACGTACGCCGGCTCGACTCCGGACCGCACCGGGGCGGGATCGCCGAGTTCAACCGCGAGGACGCGGCGCAGCGGATGCGGCAGCTGCTGGGACGTCTCGACGTGCCTGTGGAGCACGAGCTGACCACCGGTGGCCTGCGGCGCCGCTACGAGCTGCACCGGCTGTCCGTGCCGCCGCAGCACCGGACGGCGTACGCGAATCTGCTGGCCGCGGGCTGGCGGCAGGGCCGCCGGGAGCTGCTCGGCGGGCCGTTCCCCGGCACCTCGGCGCCGCGCCGGCTGTGGCGGCCCCGGCTGGCGGCGGCGGCCTGGCGGGCGGCGCTGCTCGCCGGCGGCCGGCACGTCCGCCGGCACTGCCTCGGCATCCGGCTCGCCGACCGGGACCTGGCGGCGGTGCTGGTACGCGGCGCGGCGCTGCTGGACGTGCCGGCGGCGCTGCGGCCGGGCTCGGGCTGTTTCCTGGTGGTGGTGCCCAACGGCGAGTACCGGAACCGGATCACCGAGAGCGCGGAGCTGGCCCCGGCGAGCTGACCGGCCCGGCGCGGGCTTGCGCCGCGGCGGGTGCACGGCGCAGAGTGCAGCCCGTGAGCCGACACTGGCCTGTGCGCGCCGCCGCCCCGCTCGTGCTGGTGCTCCTGGTCGTCGCCGGGCTGGCCGGCTGCCGGGACGAGCCGTCCGAGCCGACCCGCATCCGCATCGCCACCGGCAGCCCGACCGCGGTCTACCACGCCTTCGGCCAGTCGCTCGCCGCCCTGCTCAACCGGGAGGTGCCCGGCGTCCGGGCCGAGGTCGTGGTCACCGCCGCCTCGGCGCAGAACGTCCGGCTGGTCGGCGCCGGGGAGGCGGAGCTGGGCTTCACCCAGGCCGACGTGCTGCCGCCGCGCGAGCCCGAGCATCCGTCGGTGCTCGCGGTGGCCCGGGTCTACGACGACCTGCTGCACCTGGTCACCCGCGCGGGCGGGCCGATCCGCACGCTCGGTGACCTGCGCGGCCGGCGGGTGTCGGTGGGTGCCGACGGCTCCGGCACGGAGATCACCGTCACCCGTCTGCTGACGGTGGCCCAGCTCGGCGGCGACCGGGTACGCCAGGAGCACCTTGGGCTGGACGACTCGGTGGCGGCCCTGCGGGAGGGGCGGATCGACGCGTTCTTCTTCTCCGGCGGACTGCCCGTGCGCGGCGTCGCCGAACTGGCCCAGCGGACCTCGCTGCGGATCGTGGACCTGGGCGACTGGACCGAGCCGCTGCGCCGGGCGTACGGGCAGGTCTACGTGACCCGGGACGTGCCGCGCTCGGTGTACCGGGCCGACCCGGTGAGCACTGTGGCGAACCCGAACTACCTGATCGTCCGCGCCGGCCTGCCCGCCGCGCTGGTGCGGGAGGTGACCCGGCTGCTGATGGACCGCCGGGAGGAACTGGCCGCCGCGCATCCGGCGGCGGGACGGATGAGTCCCCGGTCGGCGATCGTCACCACCCCGCTGCCGCTGCACCCCGGCGCGGCGCAGTGGTATCGCGCCGCGAAGCCCTGACGCCGGGTCAGCGCCGGACCGGCTCGTCGTCGTGCGGCCGGGCTGCCGGCAGCGTCCCGGCATCCGGCTCGTCGTTCCCGCCCGGATCGCCGGTCTCGCTCCGGCCACCGACACCGGTCAGGCCGTCGATGCCGCCCGGTACGTCGGCGGGCGCCGGGAACCACAGTTCGGCGACCAGGCCCCGGGGCTCGCCCTGGCGCATGGTGAGCCGGCCGTCGGAGGCGTCCACGAGCACCGCCGCGATGGTCAGCCCGAGGCCCGCGCCGTCCACGTTCTGCGCGTCCGGCGCCCGCCAGAACCGCTCGGTGGCCTGGTCGAGCTGACTCGCCGTCATGCCCGGGCCGGTGTCGCCGACGGTCAGCACCGTCCCGCCGTCGGCGGCGCGTACGGTCACCGTCACCTCTCCCTGCGCGCCGCTGAACTTCACCGCGTTGTCGATCAGGGCGTCGAGCGCCTGGTCGATGGCGGTCGGCACGGTCCGGGCGTACACCGGCGCCTCTCCCGCGTCGAGGCGGAGCGTGACCTCACGGTGCCGGGCCAGCGGCAGCCAGGCCGTCACCCGGGACGCGGCGGTGGCGGTGGCGTCCACGGTGATCCGCTGGTTCTCCTCCCGCTCGGCGCGGGCCAGGGTGAGCAGCGCGTCGAGCACCGTGGCGAGCCGGTCGGTCTCCTCCAGCGCGAGCCGGTGCTCGGCGCGCCCGTCCGGGTCGGTGAGGCTGGGGCCCAGTTCCTCCACCCGCAGCCGCAGCGCGGTGAGCGGGTTGCGGAGCTGGTGGCTGGCGTGCGCGACGAAGGCGCGTTGCCGGTCCATCACGTCGGAGACCGCCTCGGCCATGTCGTTGAAGCTGGTCGCCAGCCGGCGCAGCTCGGGCGGGCCCAGCCCGGCGCGGACCCGCGCGGCGCGGCGTCCCTCGGCGATCTCGTGGGTCACCGCGTCCAGCTCGGTGACCGGGCGCAGCACCCAGCCGGCCAGCCCGAACGCGGTCGAGACGCAGGCCAGCACCGCCAGCAGGCCGATGCCGGCGAGCAGCAGCCACCACACGGTGACCGTGCGGCGGACCCCGTCCGCCGGGCTGGTCGTGACCACGGCGCCGAGCACCTCGCCGCCGTCGTTGATCGGCACGGCCGTCACCACCGGCCCGCCGACCCACGGCCAGACCGACTCCGGGCCGCTGAACTGCTGCCCGGACAGCGCGGTGTCGAGCGCCGGGCCGGTGCCCGCGCCCGGCTCCCACCCGGACGAGGCAACGACGGTGCGGCGGTCCCGGTCCACGACCGCCGCGGCGATGCCGTAGAGCGCGTCGTAGGCGGCCAGTTCCCCGTCCAGCGGGCCCGGACTGCCACCCCGCAGCGCCGGCCCGGCCAGCGAGGCGAAGCGGGTGGCGTCGGCGAGGCGGTCGGCGCGTACCCGGTCGGTCTCCCGGGTCGCGAGCGTGGCCGCCAGCGGCGTCTCCAGGGCGAGCAGGACCAGCACCATCAGCAGCAGATAGCTGATCACCAGCCGGCGGCGCACGGGCCCCTCCTCACGCGTCGCGGAGCCGGTAGCCGACCCCGCGCACGGTCTCCACGAGCGTCGGGTCGCCGAGCTTGCCGCGCAGCGAACCGACGTGCACCTCGACGGTGTGGCGGTCGGCCCAGGTGGTGCCCCACACGTCGAGCAGGATCCGCTCGCGCGGCACCGCCACCCCCGGCTGGCGGGCCAGGGACAGCAGGATGTCGAACTCCTTGCGGGTGAGCGTGACGTCCCGGCCGGCCACGTTCACCGTCCGGCCGCCCACGTCGATGCGGACCGCGCCGGCCTCGATCAGGTTGCGCTGCGGCGCGGTGTGCGCGGCCCGGCGCAGCACCGCCTCGATCCGCGCCTGCAACTCCACCATCGAGAACGGTTTCACCACGTAGTCGTCGGCGCCCAGCCGCAGCCCCTGCACCCGGTCGCGTTCCTCGCCGCGCGCGGTCACCGCGATGATGCCGAGCCGGCTGCTGCGCCGCCGCAGCTCGCGGCACAGGTCGGTGCCGTCGCCGTCGGGCAGCCCCAGGTCGAGCAGCACCAGGTCGCAGGGGGCGGCGGAGAGCGCGGCGGCCACGGTCGCGGCGTGTTCCACCTGGTAGCCACGCCGGGTCAGCGCGGACGACAACGCCGCGGCGACCCGGCGGTCGTCCTCGACCAGGAGGATCCGCACCCGTGCCTCCCTCCGCTCGACGTGTTGCCCTGCGAATGGTGGCAGACGCGCCGCGCGGACGCGAGGCCGCTCTAGGCTGCTGCCGTGATCTACAAGATTCTCTCCGACGACGAGTGGGCGCAGGCGCGTGCGGACGGGCGGTTCGCCGGCACCGCGATGGACCGGCAGGACGGCTACGTCCACCTCTCCGCCGCCGACCAGGTGGTGGAGACCGCGCGGCGCTTCTTCGCCGGGGTCACCGGCCTGACGCTGCTCGCGGTGGACGAGTCCCGGCTCGGCGACGCGCTGCGCTGGGAGAGGTCACGCGGCGGCGTGCCGTTCCCGCACCTGTACGCGGCGCTGCCGGTGGACGCCGTGGTGGCCGCCCACGCGCTGCCGGCCGACCGGCCCGCCGCCGACGCGGTGGCCGAACTGCTCGCGTGAGCGCTCGTTATGCTGCGTCGAGCCCGCCCGACGGCGCGACGCGCCCTGGCATGATGCGAGTTGAGATGACTGACAGCAACGACCGGTCCGCCTCCGTCTTCGTCCACCCGACGGCCGACGTGGAGTCCGGCGCCCAGGTCGGCGACGGCACCAAGGTCTGGCACCTGGCGCACATCCGGTCCAGCGCCCAGGTCGGTGCCGGCTGTGTGATCGGCCGCAACGTCTACGTCGACGCGGGCGTCACCGTCGGCGACCTGGTGAAGATCCAGAACAACGTCTCGGTCTACCAGGGCGTGACCATCGAGGACGAGGTGTTCGTGGGCCCGTGCGCGGTGTTCACCAACGACTTCCGCCCGCGCGCCCAGAATCCGGACTGGACGATCACGCCGACGCTCGTCCGCCGGGGCGCGTCGATCGGCGCGAACGCCACGCTCGTGTGCGGCATCGAGGTCGGCGAGTACGCGATGATCGCCGCCGGCTCGGTGGTGACCCGCGACGTGAAGCCGTACCAGCTGGTGGCCGGCAACCCGGCCCGCCCGAAGGGCTGGGTCGACGCCAAGGGCGAGGTCATCTCCCGCGACGTCGACAACCCGCCGCACCAGGGCTGACCGGACGAGAAGGGGCGACGACCGCGCCGGTCGTCGCCCCTTTGCCGGTACGCCTCAGCCGCAGAGCCGGCCGATCTCGTCCCGGAACCGGTCCATCGGGTTCGACCCGGCCGGGCCGAGCAGGTACTCCTTCAACTCCTGCCGTGCCCCGGTCATCGGGTCGTCCCCGGCCCGGGTCACGTCGAGGATCTTCGTCAGCTCGCCGCAGTCCGCCGAGAGCAGGTACGCCGCCCGCGCGGTCGGGAACTGCCGCCGGAACTCGTCCTCGGGCAGGCCGGCCGGGTTGGCCACCACGTACGGCCGCTCGCTCTGCACGAAGTCGGAGACCACGCTGGACACGTCGCTGACCAGCAGGTCGGTGACGTTGAAGCAGTCGAACAGCCCGGGCGTACGGCCGGTGACCAGCAGGTGCGCGGCGCCGTCCAGCGAGGACGGATCGGTCTCGCCGCCGGCGGCCTTGATCCGGGCCACGATCCGCTCGTGCACGGCGCGGGCCTTGGGCGAGCGCGTCCCGGTCAGCGGGTGCGGCTTGTAGATCACCCGCACGTCCGCGGCGGTCAGCAGGCCGGACACGATCCGCTCCCCCATCAGCACGAGCGACGTGTGGTACGGGTCGTCGTCGAGCCAGCCCTCCCAGGTCGGCGCGTACAGCACTGTGAAACGGTGGTCGGCGGCGCCGGAACCGAACGTGTGCACCCCGGCCAGCTGCGGCCGGCCGACCTCCACGATGTCGCGGTCCAGCACGCCGACGTCGGCCCGGGCGTACCGTTCCCGCCCGGCCGGCCCGGCCACCCAGACCTCGTCGTACACCTTGCTGTACGGGTTCACGCTCGCCTGCTTGTCGCTGTCGCCGTGGCCGACGAAGACGTGCTTCACGCCCGGCTCCCGCAGCAGGTGGATGTTGGCGCCGACGTTCGCGGCGTACAGCGCCACGCGCAGCGAGCCCAGGTCCAGGTTCATGAAGTCGACGCCGGCCGGCACGCAGATCACCGGCAGCCGGGTGTCGGCGAGCTGCTCGAACGCGTCCGCGGCGCGCAGCAGCACGACCGCGCGACGGCCGGTCGCCTCCACCGGCGCGAGCCACATGTTGGCCTGGTAGACGTCCTTGGCCGGGCCGGCGAAGTAGAGCGCCACCTCGGGCCGTTCCCGGGCCATCCAGTCGTGCACGGCGGGCAGCACCCCCGGGGCCTTGCCCCGGCCGCGCAGCGCGGTGAGCGCCAGCACCGCGGCGGTGAGAAGGCCGGCGGCGAGCGTGACCAGGCCGGTGACCACCACCGGGGCGACCCGGTCGAGCGCGGCGGCCACCACTGCGGCCGGCACCAGCAGCACGTTCAGCAGCGGCATGCGCAGCCCGGCCAGCTGCCGTGCCCAGGCCGGCGGCACCGGAACCCGCCGCAGCGCACCGAGGTCGATGTTGCGGGTGTACGCCGGGGGGTCGACCCGGCCGTCGATCACCTTGGTCACCGCGTTGGTGGCGACGGCCACCGTCCACAGCGCGGCGGGCAGCAGCAGGACGGCGACGGTGCCGGCCACCCCGGGTCGCACCGTGGCGACCACGAGCAGGACGACCGACAGGTCCCGCACCAGCCGCCGGAAGATCTCGCCGAGACCGGCCTTGTCGAGCAGCGTGGCGGTCCCGGTGTGCCGCCCGGCCAGGGCCACTTCACCGGCGACGGCGACCACCGCGGCCACCGCGTACGGGACCACCAGGCCGAGGACTCCGGCGAGGACCATGACCGCGTAGCCGAGGAGCGTCGCGCCGACCGCGGCGAGACCCTGCTGGCTGCGTACTCTGCTGAACAACGACACGCTCCCTGTCTGCCCGGCCGATGTCGGTCCGAGTCGATTTCCGACGGCTGCGACCCTAAACGGGTCACATGACACAAGTATTGCCGGGGTGTCCGGCAGGTGAACTCCGCACGGCGTCATCCGGCGGCGGCACGCGACGGGCCCCGGCCGTTCGAGACGGCCGGGGCCCGTGAAGTCGGTGGGGTCAGCCCCCGATGACCACCCGGCGCACGCCGGTCCAGCGCGCCGGATCGGTGACGCGGCGGCCGTCGACGAGCACCGTCACGCCCGGCAGGTCGGCCGGGGCGAGAGTGCGGTACTCCGCGTGGTCGGCCTGGATCACCGCGGCGCCGACCGGCTCGCCGTCGTAGCCGGGCAGGCCGTGCGCGACCAGCTCCTCGTTGGTGTACATCGGGTCCGAGACGTACGGCACCGCGCCCCGCCGGCGCAGCGCCTCCACGGTCGGGAAGACGCCGGAGAACGCGGTCTCCTTGACGCCACCCCGGTAGGCGGCGCCCAGCACCAGCACGCCCACCCCGGTCAGGTCGCCGTACGCGGCGGCGAGCAGGTCGACCGCGTACTCCGGCATGGCCGCGTTCGCCTCGCGGGCCGAGCGGACCACCGTGGCGGCCGGGTCGTTCCACAGGTACATCCGCGGGTAGATCGGGATGCAGTGGCCGCCGACCGCGATGCCCGGCGAGTGGATGTGGCTGTACGGCTGCGTGTTGCACGCCTCGATGACCTTGGTGACGTCCACGCCGACGGTGTCGGCGAAGCGGGCGAACTGGTTCGCCAGGCCGATGTTCACGTCCCGGTAGGTCGTCTCGGCGAGCTTGGCCAGCTCGGACGCCTCGGCCGAGCCGAGGTCCCACACGCCGTTGGGCCGGTCCAGGTCGGGCCGCTCGTCGAAGTCGAGCACCGCCTCGTAGAACCGCACGCCGTGCGCGGCCGACGCCTCGTCGATGCCGCCGACCAGCTTGGGGTAGCGGCGCAGGTCGGCGAAGACCCGGCCGGTGAGCACCCGCTCGGGGCTGAACACCAGGTGGAAGTCGGTGCCGGCGGTCAGGCCGGAACCCTCGGCGAGCATCGACGCCCACCGGTTGCGGGTGGTGCCGACCGGCAGCGTGGTCTCGTAGCTGACCAGCGTGCCCGGCTTCAGCCCACGGGCGATGGCCCGGGTGGCGTCGTCCATCCAGCCGAAGTCCGGCACGCCCTCGGCGTCCACGAACAGCGGCACGACCACGACGACCGCCTCCGACTCGGCGACCGCGGCGGCGGTGTCGGTGGTGGCCGACAGAAGGCCGGCGGCCACCGTCTCCTTGAGCTTGACGTCCAGGTCGGCCTCGCCCGGGAAGGGCACGGCACCGTCGTTGACCAGCTGGACGACCCGCTCGGAGACGTCGGCGCCGATCACCCGGTGCCCCTTGGACGCGAACTGCACGGCCAGCGGCAGACCGATCTTGCCGAGCGCGACGACGCAGATGTTCATGAACTACTTTCCTCCAGAGGGCCAGATTCGGCGCAGGCGGGCAAGGAACCGACCGGGGGTCACCGGCGTGATCGCGACGATCACCTGGCCCTTGTGGTTCGTGGTGGGTGTGACGAGGTGCCAGCGGACACCGCGCCGGGCCACCAGCCGGGGTGCGGCGACGGGGCGGTCGGTGCGCATCGGCGCCGAACCCGTCCCGCCCAGGGCGGAGACCTCGGCGCGTACGATACGACGCTCGCCCGTCCCCCCGACGACCGCCAGCAGCCGGTCCACCGCGAAGTCCGTTCGTACGACGGTACCGGGGCCGGAGGACTCGACCGACGTGACACCCGTCAGATCGCCCACGCTGACCCGCAGCGCCTCCGCGCTCAGCTCGGCCAGCTCGGCCCAGTGGCTGCGCGCGGTGACCACCAGGGCCCGCGCCCCGGCGGCGTCGCGTCCCCAGGCCAGCCCGGTCGCGGTCAGCTTGGCCAGTATCGCGGCGGCCCGCGCGGTGACGTCGTACCAGTCGTCCGGGTAGCCGAACGCCGGGTCGCGGAAGCCGACGTGGTCGGCGTACCAGCGGTCACCGTCGACCACCACCTCGGGCAGCGACCGGTCGGACTGCTGGCCGATGAGCGTGCGCAGCGCGTCCAGGTCGCCGTCGCGCGCCACCGCCACCCGCAGCCGCTCCTCGGACGCCATCCGGGCGGTCACCCCGTCGGTCAGGTACGCCTCGGCGAGCTTGCGGATCCGGTCGTGGACGTGCCGCTGCACGTCCGGGGTGAGGGCGAGGAACTCCGCGCGGAGCAGCTTCGCCACCTCCCAGGTGAAGTGGCGTACCAGCACCGCGTCCCGCCGCGGGCCGGGCCCGATCAGCCCGGCGACGAAACCGACCAGCTCCTCGGCGCAGCGCAGCCGCTCTTCGAACCTGCTGGCGTACGTGATGTTCTGGGCGTTGTCCCGCTTGACCGCGTAGTAGTACTCGTAGTCGCCGAGGACCGACACCTTCTTCGCCCGGAAGCACGCCTCCAGCGTGAACGGCTGGTCGCTGCCCATCGGCATGTCCGTGCGGAACCGCAGGCCGTACCGCTCGATCAGGTCCCGGCGGAACAGCTTGGTGTTCGACAACGACCAGGGCAGGTCGCTGTCGAACAGGTCGAGCCGCTCCTGGGTGGTGGCGTAGACGGCCTGGTGCACGTAGCGCTTGTTGGTGCCGACCATCCGGCCCAGCACCACGTCGGAGTCCCACCGGTCGGCGGCGTCGACGAGGCGCTCCAGCGCCTCCGGGCCGAGGTGGTCGTCCGAGCCGATGAAGAAGACGTACCGGCCGCGGGCGTGGTCCAGCGCCAGGTTGCTCGGCGCCGCCGGGCCGCCGGAGTTGGCCTGGTGCAGCACGCGGACCGTGTTCGGGTACCGCTCGGCGTAGCGGTCCAGTTCCGCGCCGCTGCCGTCGGTGGAGCCGTCGTCGACGGCGACGACCTCCAGCCGGTCCAGGCCGATGGTCTGCCCGACGAGCGAGTCGAGGCAGGCGGTCAGGTACGGCATGGTGTTGTAGACGGCGACGACCACCGTCACGTCCGGCCCGTTCACGCGCCCACCTCCACCTGTGCCGGCTCCACCGGGGCGTGCGCCGCCGGCGCCGGCCGGGGCGGCGCGTCGGGCAGCAGCCGGGAGTAGACCTCGTCGAGCACCCGGGCCTGCGCCTCCCAGGTCCAGCCGGACAGCAGGCCCGGCCGGTCGTACGCGGCGCGGTACCGCTGCGGGTCGGCGAGCACCGCGGTGACCGCGCGGACGAAGTCGGCCACGTCCTCGGCGCGGAACACCTCGCCCTGACCGGTCTCCCGGACAGTCTCGGCCATGGTGCGCACGTCGGAGACGACCAGCGGCAGGCGGGCGTGTGAATACTCGAAGAACTTGGTGATCAGTGCGATCTCGTGGTTCGGCCAGTGCTGGATCGGGATGACGCCGACCTGCGCGCCGCCGAGGTAGCGGACCACCTGGTGGTGCGGCACGTACGGCAGCACGTGCACCCGGTCCGCCACGCCCAGCTCGCCGGCCCGGGTGACCAGGCCCCTGACGTACGCCGAGTCGGGCTTGTTGACCACGAACGCGACGTGCGCGCCGGGCAGCCGGGGCAGCGCCTCGACCATCACCCCGAGACCGCGCTTGGCGGCGGCCACCCCGCTGTAGACCAGCAGCGGCTCGTCCGGCCCGAGCCCGCAGCGGGCGCGGATGTCCGGCGCCGGCTCGGCCGGATCCGCGGGCAGTTCGTCCACCGCCGGGGCGTTGAGCACGACCGCGGGCCGTTCGGCCAGCCCGTGCTCGGTGCGCAGCAGGTCGGCCAGGCCGCCGGAGACGGTCATGGTGGCATCGGCGTACGGCACGTACTCCCGCTCGTGCGCCACGTTGCCGGGCAGCCAGCGCGCGTTGTCGCGCCACGGCTGCACGCCGGGCAGGTACTCGTGGGCGTCCCAGAGCAGCGCGATCCGCCGGCCCTTCGCGGCGGCGCGGACCTTCGCGCGGGCCCCGACGCCGAGCATCCGGAAGTCGTTGGCGTGGATCAGGTCCGGCGCCAGCTCGTCGACCACCGGGCCGTAGGCCAGCTCGTAATCCCACAGGCCCGGTTCCAGGCGCCGCCACGCGCCGTCGCCGCGCAGCCTGCGCCAGAACAGCGTGTACGCGCGGTCCCACGGGCCGTCCAGCTTGCGGCCCTTGCGGGCCCGGGTGAGCTGACGGTTGCGGAACCCGACCCACTTGCGGGTCAGGCCGGACAGCTTCTCCTCGGCGCGCAGCGCGGCCCAGGGCAGCCCGCCCGGCCGGCCCGCGCCGGACTCGCGGGCCGCGACGGTCAGCGCCGCCCGGCGTACCGCCAGGTCCGCGCGCCAGGCCTTGACCGCCTGGGTACGGTGCGCCGCGATGCCGCTGGGCGGATAGGCGAGCGGGTGCCGCAGCCAGGCCCGGCGGAACTCGTGCCGGCGGCGGGCCAGCGGCTCGGGCATCGGTACGAGGCGCACCTCGGCGGCGCCGAGGCGCCAGCTCTGCGGGCTGCCGACCGGTGCCCGGCCGAGCAGCACGACGTCCCAGCCGGCGTCGGCGGCGGAGCGGGCCGCCTTCTGCACCCGGGAGTCCCCGATGACCCCGTTGTCCACCAGCATCACGACCCGTCCCCGGGTGCCCGCCGCTGCGGTCGTGCCGTCAGATCCCATTCCTGCCCGTTTCGTCGTCGCCAGCACCGCGCCCGCGGACCCGAGCGAGTCTACGACAGCGGATCGGGCCCGGACGTCCGCCGCCGCCGGTGCCCCACGACCTGGTGTGACTGTTGCTACCCTCCATCCTGTTCAACGACCGGCGCCCGCTCCGGGTCGTTCGCCGGGTCGCCGGCCGCGCCACGCGGGCCCTCCGGACAATCGCAGCTCAGCGCGAACGGGACCGCACAATGGACGTGGTGACCACCGAGGAACCCAGCCGGCCCGCACCAGCTCCGCGGACCGGGCCGGCCACAGCCGACCGCGCCCGGCCCGGCCCCGTCCGGCGGCTGCGCGACGCCGCCCGGGACGCGGCGCCCGCGCTGGCGTTGTACGCGGTGATCCGGCTGATCGGCGTGGCCGTCGTCTACCTGTGGGCCCGCAACGTCGACGTGTCGCCCGTCGCCCAGCTCACCCGGGCCGACGGCAACTGGTACCTCCGGATCGTCCAGCACGGCTACGACGGGTACGAGAAGACCCAGAGCAACATGGCGTTCTTCCCGCTCTACCCGGGCCTGACCGCGGCCCTGGAGCGGCTCTCCCCGTTCAGCCCGCGCCAGTCGGCGCTGGTCGTGGCGTGGCTGGCCGCGCTGGCCGCCGCCTGGGGCCTGTACGCCATCGGCCGGCACCTGCACGACAGGCGTACCGGCATCCTGCTCGCCGCGCTCTGGGGCGCCGTGCCGCACGCCGTCGTCGAGTCGATGGGTTACAGCGAGAGCCTGTTCACCGCGCTGGCCGCCTGGACGCTGTACGCGCTGCTGCGCCGGCACTGGCTCACCGCCGGGGTGGTGTGCCTGTTCGCCGGCCTGACCCGCCCCACCGCCTCGTCGCTGATCCCGGTGGTGGGGCTGGCCGCGCTGCTGGCGGTCGTCAAGCGGCGCGACGGCTGGCGGCCCTGGGCGGCGCTGCTGCTCGCCCCGGCCGGCTGGCTGGGCTACCTGGCCTGGGTGGGCACCCGGACCGGCCGGCCGGACGGCTGGTTCCACATCCAGTCCGCCGGGTGGGGCACCACGTTCGACTTCGGCGTCTACACCGTCGACCGGGGCCAGCAGGCGCTGGTGCAGGTGGCCGCGTTGCCGCTGCTGGTGGTCACCGTGGTGGCGCTGGCGTCGATCATGTTCTTCGTGTTGAGCGTGATCGACCGGCAGCCGTGGCAACTGCTGCTCTACAGCGGCCTGATGCTCGTCACCACGCTGGGCGCGGCCGGCTACTACCACTCCAAGGCGCGGTTCCTGCTGCCGGCGTTCCCGCTGCTGCTGCCGGCCGCCGTGGGCCTGGCCCGGGCCGGATGGGCCCGGGCCGGCACGGTGCTGGCCACTGTCGTCGCGTTCTCCGCCTACTTCGGCGGCTACCTGCTCCTGATCTGGACGAAGTCGCCGTGACCGGTCAGCGGGTGAACGGCCGGACGTCCCACACCCAGACGTCCTCGACCCGCTCCCCCGGGCCGTACAGCGCGTCCAGCACGGTCTTCAGGTCGTCGTGGCGGCGTACGCCGCGGTCGGGCAGCACCACGGCGTCGGCCTTCCAGTAGCGGACGTCGGCGCGCGCCTGGTCGACGTCGGCCTGGCCGACGGTGGTGTCCCGCTCGCCGAGCGAGACGGCGGTGAGCAGCTTCGCCGTGGGTTGCGGGTCGACGCCCCAGCGGCCGGTGTTGTCGGTGGCGGACACCGGCGCGAGGAAGTAGCCCTCGGGCACGGCGAACCCGGCCACCGCCGCGGAACTCCAGTACAGCGACGTCATGCCGTTCACCGGCACGGGCACCAGCGTGCGGCCGGGCGCCACGTGGTCACGCCACGTGCTGGCGGTGACGAAGTCCGGCACCGGGGTGCGGCCCTTCGCGTCCAGCGGCATCGGCAGGATCGGCAGCAGCGCGGCGGCCACCGCGACGGCCCCGACGCGGGCGGCCAGCCGGCCGGCCGGTTCGGTCCGGCGGGCGGCGAGCCGGTCACCCGCGACCGCCAGCAGCACACCGAGCGCCACCGTGGTGATCAGCGCGAACCGGGACACCACCACGGAGTCGAACACGGGCAGGTTCTGCACGAGGGCGAACGGCGCGGGGACGTCGGTGCGACGGGTGCCGACGGTCCAGGTGGTGCCGATGGAGAACAGCGCCGACACCAGGCCGACGGCTCCGAGCACCCGGACCGTGGTCTCCCGGCGCAGCCACCAGAGCACCCCGGCCGCGAGCACCACCAGGGACCAGCCGTAGAAGCTGGCCTGTTCGGTGGTGTTCGGCGCCCAGCCGATCGCGCTGGTCGGGCCACCGGCGATCGACTTGGTGGCGAACTCGACGAACGAGCCGAGCTTGAGGGCGTAGATGTCCGGGGTGCCGGGGTGGCCGACCCGGTGCTGCGGGCCGGCGAACTGCATCCACAGCGGGTACGCCGCCGCTGCGGACACGAGCACGCCGGTGATCGCCAGACCGGACAGCAGCGGGCGCAGCCGGCGTACCGCGTCGCGGGGCCGGAAGGCGAGGTAGGCCAGGACCAGCATCAGGCAGCCGAGCGCGGTCAGGAAGAGGATCTCCAGGCTGATGAAGAACTGGGCCACCACCAGCCCGCCCAGGATGAGGCCGTCGCGGATCACCCGCTCGCCGCGGGACAGCGCGACCACCCGCCAGACGATGAACGGCACCAGCCACTGCGCGGTGATGTGCGGGTGGCCGTTGCTGTGCGAGATCAGCGCGGGCGCGAAGGCGCAGAACAGGCCGCCGACGAACGCGGCGGCCCGGGAGTCGACCACGTGCCGGGACAGCACGTGGTACCAGGCGTACCCGGTGCCGGCCAGGTTCAGCGTGATGAACAGCAGATAGGAGAAGGACGCGCCGAAGAGCAGGGTGACCGGGGTGAGCACCAGGCCGGGCAGCTGCATCCCGACGTTCGTCATCAGGTTCACGCCGGCCGGGGCGTTCTGGAGCGTGGTGAAGAACGGGTTCTCCAGGTTGGTGACCGCGTGCGCCGCGTACGCCAGCATCCACTCGTTGAAGCCCTGGTCGTTCGGGCGGCTGCCGAGCAGCCGGCCGTCGTAGTCGCGCCAGCCGCGGGCGGTGACCCAGAACGCCCCGGCGAGGTAGATCAGCGCCACCAGCGCGTCAGCCCGCCGCCACCGGCCGCCGCGCCGCTTTTCGGCCGCGGTGTCCGGCTTCTCTGGCTGCTCCGGCTGCTCCGGGGCCGTGGTCGTCGTCGGGCTCGGGGTGGACGACCCCGGATCGGACGAGTCGTCGGCCGCGGACCCGTCGCCGCCGGTGGGGGCGGGCTCACGGTCGCGGGTGTCGGGCGCAGGCGCGGTCATGGCGTAGGAGTCTACGAAAGCGGAGGCCGCGGTCGAGGACCGGCCGAGACGGCGTGTTCGGCCGGCCGGCGCCGGTGACGGACCCGGTGATCCGGGGCACGGCGCACCCGCCGGCCG
The DNA here is from genome assembly GCF_900091605.1 of Micromonospora tulbaghiae. Classification (GTDB taxonomy): domain Bacteria; phylum Actinomycetota; class Actinomycetes; order Mycobacteriales; family Micromonosporaceae; genus Micromonospora; species Micromonospora tulbaghiae. Next base: position 110,713 of record NZ_FMCQ01000006.1, on the reverse strand, counting down.
CCCGGCGGCGGCAGGTCCGGCGCGCGGAACGGCGTTATTGTAGTGTCCGCACGCGCTCCGGCGGTCGTTACGCGGCCACCGGCACAGCAGGTACCGCGTCCGGCCGAGCCGTCCAGGCCGCGACACGGCATCTCCCCACCTCCCCAGGATCGGAATCGATGAACAACGGGCGAACTCTCTGGGACTCGTTGAAACTCCCCCGGCCGCGACGGTCCGGGTCCCGGCCGCACATGGTCTACCTCGCGATCGGCTTCCCACCGGCGGCCAAGAGCTGCGCCTACCGCATGCGGGAGACCGCCAACCAGTTCGCCGCCGCGGGCTGGGACGTGACCGCGGTCACCATCGCCGACGAGGCCTGGGAACGGGAGTACGGACTCGACCACACCCTCTCCCAGGGGGTGGACCCCAGCGTGCGCGTGGTGAAGCTGCCGCTGTTCCGGGACGACCTCGAGACCGACATCCGCACGTTCACCGAGCAGCGTGCCCTGGCGCACAAGGACTACCTGGCCGACCTGCGCAAGCAGAACCTCAAGGTCTTCCCCGAACCGGTCTTCGGCGGCTGGCGTCCGGCGCTGGAGAAGGCCCTGCTCCGGATCCACCGGGAGCGGCCCGTCGACCTGCTGGTGACCACCTGCGCGCCGTACGTCAACCTGTCCGCGACCTGGAAGCTGTGGGAGACGCACCGGGTGCCGTACGTGGTGGACTTCCGCGACGGCTGGTCGGTCGACGTGATCAACAACGGTGAGGCGTTCACCCGGGAGTCGGTCTCCGGGCAGTGGGAGATCAAGCTGCTCACCAACGCCGTCGCCATCTGGAACGTCAACGAGCCGATCTCCCGCTGGTACCGCGAGCGCTACCCCGAGCTGGCGCACAAGATGCGGATCGTGCGCAACGGCTACGACGCGGCGAGCATCCCGGCCCAGGTCCGCCCCGCCCCGCCGGACCGGCCGCTGACCTTCGGCTACCTCGGCGCGCTGAACCTCCCCGTACCGCTGCTGAGCGCCGTGCTCGAGGGCTGGCGCACGGCACGCGCCCAGGACCCGGCGCTGGCCGACGCCCGCTTCGAGGTGCGGGGCCACATCGGCGCCGCCTGGGCGCGCGGCGACAACGCGCACGCCGAGCTGCTCAAGGCCGCCGCCGTCGACGGCGTGCTGGTCGGCGGCTCGGTGCCCAAGGCCGAGGTGGTCGACCTCTACTCCCGCTGGGACGCGGTGGTGCTGATGGTGACCGGTGGCCGGTACATGACCTCCGGCAAGGTCTACGAGTACATGGCGACCGGCCTGCCGGTGGTCTCCGCTCACGAGGCCGACCACGACGCCTCCACTGTGCTGTCCACCTATCCCCTCTGGACCGGCGCGGTCGGGCTGGACCCGGCCGAGCTGACCGGCGCCTTCCGGCGGGCCGCCGCGATGGCCCGTACCGCCGACGCGGCGGAGCGGGAGAAGGCCCGCGCCGAGGCACGGCAGTACGCCCGCGAGGGGCAGCTCATCCCCGCCGTCCGGGAGGTGACCGAGCTGGTGCTGGGCGCCGGCGGTCCGGCCGGCGCCCCACAGCCCTCCCCCGCCGGCGCGCGCGTCCTGGCCCGAGAAGGTAGGTCATGATCGAGGTCCTGATGGTTATGGGCACCGTCCCCGGGCGGGTGGCGGTCCTGACCGACGCGCTCCAGCAGTTCCGCGACCGGGGCGTCACCGTACGGGTGGCCACCACCTTCGATCCGGTGGAGAAGATCCCGGCGGCGACCGAGCTGGCCGAGGTGCACCTGCTGCCCACCGCCACCGAGCTGGGCCCCCGCTTCGGCCGGGCGGTCAAGCGGGCGGCCCCGGCACGGCGCCCGTGGCTGCGCGCCCAGCGCGACCCGTGGGTACGCCGGCACGCCAAGCGGGCCGACGTCCTGGTCGCGCTCGACGCGCAGGCCCTGCACACCGTCTGGCAGCTCGCGCAGCGCTACCGGCGGGCCGACGCCGTCTACGGCATCGCCCCGGCGCTGCGGGCGGTGGAGAAGCGGTCCGCCGACCCGGCGCGCTACCGCCGGCCCCGGCTGAACACCGTCGGCCCGGCCCCGACCGTGTTGGCGAGCGCCACCCGCAACCAGACCGTCGACCTGGCGAAGCGGGTGTTCGAGATGAGCACCGGCAAGCGGGCCATGAAGCTCGGCCCGGTGCGCTGGTTCTGGCAGGGCGCCGTCACGGCGCCCGGCCTGCCGGAGCGGCACCGCGGCAAGATCGCCCGGCGGGTCACCGGCAACATGCTCAAGACCGGGCACGGCGCCAGCGCGAAACGGCTGGCGCTGGCGGCGCAGGGCCGGCTGAAGAGCCCGGCGACCAAGGGGCAGCTCCTCGGCCCGATCGTGGACGCGGAGCTGGGCCAGGGCAAGGTGCCCGAGCACCTGATGACAGTGGTGCGGGGTCAGCTCAAGCTGGCCGACGGTTTCCTCAAGAAGCGCAACCCGGGCAAGGCCGCTCCGCACGTGCTGCGCGCGTTCAACCTGATGTTCCACCGGATCGTGCAGTTCGACGGAACCACCTCGCCGCTGGCCGAAGACCCGGAGAAGTTCCTCGCGCCGCTGCACAACAGCGAGGCCGGCCGGGCGATGGCGACGCCGCGCGGGCGGCAGAGCCCGGCGGCGTTCCCGCCCGCCGGCCGGCCGCACCGGATGCTCTTCTTCACCGGGCTGAACGACAACTTCCTCGGGCCGATCCTGGAGCGCTACGAGGCGATGCCCGGGGTGGAGGTCCGCCGGCTGAACCTGATGGAGGAGTCGATCCTCCCGGTGCTCAGCAACGGCCGCACCAACGTGGCGCTCCACATGCTCGCCGGGGCCTCCAAGCGGGCCGGGGAGGTCCAGGAGGCCTGGGGCCCTCACCTGGAGTGGGCGGACACGGTCTTCGTGGACTGGTGCAACCTCGGGGCCGCGATGCTGACGATGATCGACCCGGGCACCACCCGGGTGATCGTCCGCCTGCACAGCTTCGAGGCGTTCAGCTGGTGGCCGCACCTGACCGACTGGTCGCGTGTGGACGACGTGGTCTTCGTCTCCGAGCACCTGCGCGACCTGGCGCTGGCCGCGGTTCCGCGGCTGCGCGCGCCGCAGGGGCCCCGGACCCACATGATCAGCAACGCGATGGACCTGCACCGGTACGTGGCGCCGAAGGTCTCCGCCGACAGCCGGTTCACGCTCGGGCTGGTCGGGTTGAGTTCGCTGGCGAAGGACCCGCGCTGGGCCCTGGCGGTGCTGCGGGAGCTGCGCCGGCACGACGAGAGGTACCGCCTCAAGCTGGTCGGCGACGACCTCAACCCGGAGCTCAGCCCGGCCGTCGCGGCCTACGTCCGGGAACTCGACGCCGAGCTGGCCGAGCTGGAGCCGTCCGGCGCGGTGGTGCGGACCGGCCGTACCGACGACGTGCCCGGTGCGCTCACCGACGTCGGGGTCATCCTCAGCACCTCGCTGCGGGAGAGCTTCCACTGTGCGCTCGTCGAGGGCGCGGCCAGCGGCGCGGTGCCCGTCGTGCGCGACTGGCCGTTCTTCGCCGGCCGCCCGCACAGCGCCCGGAGCCTGTTCCCGAGCGACTGGGTGGTGGGTACGCCGCAGGAGGCCGCCGAGCGGATCCTGGCCCTCACCGCCGCCGAGGAGGTCTGGCGTGAGGCGGGCCGGGCCGCGGCATCGCACGTGCTGAGCACCTGGGACTGGTCGGTGACGCAGAAGGACTTCGACCGGCTGCTGCTCGAGCCGCCGGCCACGTCCGCCTGACCGCCGTACACGTGATCGGCCGGCTCCCCCGCACGGGGAGCCGGCCGAACCGTTTCGTGCCGGCGGTCAGCGCGAGGTGGCCGCGTACTCCCGCTCGTCGCCGGGGCGCCGGGACGCCGGCGGACGCGCCCCGCTCGCGGCGGAAGTGCCCAGCAGCGAGCCGTACAACTCGTCGAGGATCCGGGCCTGGGCCTCCCAGGTCCAGCCCTCCAGCAGGCCGGGCTTGTCGTAGGCGGCCCGGTAGCGCTCCGGGTCGGCGAGCACGGCCCGGACGGCCCGGACGTAGTCGGCCAGATCCTCGGCGGTGAACACCTCGCCCTGCCCGGTGGCCCGCGCGGTCTGCGCCATGGTCTTCACGTCGCTGACCACGATGGGCAGCCGGGCGTGCGAGTACTCCAGGAACTTCGTGATCAGCGCCAGCTCGTGGTTGGGCTTGTGGTGGATCGGGATGACCCCGGCGTCCGCGCCGGACAGGAACGGCACCACCTGCCAGTGCGCCACGTACGGCAGCAGGTGCACGCGGTCCGCGACGCCGAGTTCGGCGGCGCGCTCCCGCAGCGCCTCGGAGAACTGGTTGTCGCCGTTCGGGTTCATGGTCACGAACGCGACGTGCACCTCGGGCAGCTCCGGCAGCGCCTCCACCATGATCTGGCAGCCGCGGCTCGGGTTCACCGCGCCGGAGTAGACGAGCACCGGCGTACCGTCGTCCACGCCGCACAGCGCCCGCAGGTCCGGCACGTCGCCGTCGGCCTCGGCCGGCGGCGCCATCGGCGCGTTGAGCACCACGGCCGGCCGGTCGGGCAGGCCGTGGGTCTCCTGGAGCAGGTCGGCGAGCGTGTCGGAGACGGTCACCACGGCGTCCGGGTAGGCGGCGTACTCGGCCGTGTAGGCGATCTGGGCCGGCAGCCAGCGCGGGTTGTCGGCCCGGCCGGTGATGCCGCCGACGAACTCGTGGGCGTCCCAGACCAGCTTGGTCCGACGGCCGGCGGCCCGGGCCCGCAGCGTCGCCCGCGCCCCGATGCCGAGCATCCGGAAGTCGTTGGCGTGGATGATGTCCGGCTTGAGTTCGTCGAGCGTCCTGCGGAAGGCCAGTTCGAAGTCCCACAGGCCCGGGTCCAGCCGGCGCCAGGCGCGGTCGCCCAGCAGCCCTTGCCAGAACCGCACGGGCAGGCGGCTGAACAGCGCCGCCGGGTCGGTCTGCGCCTTGCGCAGGCGGCGGGTCTCGCCGCTGCGGAAGCGCACCCAGCGGGCGAGCGCGGTGGCGGCGGCGCGGGACGGCAGCTGGGCCGCCCGTCCCACGGCGGCCGGAAGCCCTCCGCCCAGCGCCTGGGCGCGGACGCGGCGCTCGTACAGATCGGCCTGCCACGCCTTGATCTCCTGGACCCGGTAGGCGGCCTTGGTGGTCGAGGCGTACGCCAGCGGCCGGCGCAGCGACCGGCTGTACTCCCGGGGCAGCCGGTGCAGCGGCTTGGGCACCCGCAGCAGCCGCACCTCGGCGCCGCCGATGCGCCAGGTGTCGACGTCGGAGCGGGCGTTGCGGATGCCGAGGAGGAAGACCTCCCAGCCGGCGTCGGCGGCCGAACGCGCTGCCTTCTGCACCCGGGAGTCGCCGTGGACGCCGTTGTCGACCAGCATCACCACCCGGCCCCGGGTCGGTCGGGCATCGCTGTTAGCGCCAGCTTGCATCGGGTGTTTCTCCTCGTTGACGGTGCGGCGTGGGTGGTGGGTGGGCTGGTCACCGGAGGAAGGCGTCGAAGACCTCGGCGGTGCGTCGCCCGTCGTGGTGGTCACGGACGTAACGGGTGCCCTCCGCGGCCAGTGCGACAGCGGCGGGCCTGTCGTCGAGCAGCGACTCGATGGTCTTGACGAGCGTGCCGGGGGTGGCGTTGGCGATCGGCGGCTGGACCCCGGCGGCCCGGTGCGGCCCCTCGGTGAGGTATGCCACAACGACCCGGCCGGCGGCCATCCCCTCGCAGGAGAAGGTGCCGTAGCTGCCCATCACCAGCTGGTCGACCACGATGTCGCACTCCTGCACCTGGCGCCGCATCTCGTGGTGCGGCAGCCCTTCCACCAGGCGCAGTTCGATGATCCGTCGATCGTGCAGCTCCTGCAACCGGGGCAGGAGCCGGTCGGTGCCCTTGGTCCACCGCTTCGACGGCGCGTGCAGCACCACCGGCCGGGCGCGTTCCAGCACCGGGCGGTCGCACGCCCAGGCGTCCACGTCGACGATCAGCGGCGCCCAGGTGGCGGACGGCACGTCGTCCAGCAGGTCGGGCGTGGTCACGAAGAACGGCAGGCCGCTCTCCTCGGCGGTGCGCCGGTTCCGCTCGGCCACGGTGGTGAGCTGCCCGATCAGGTCCTCCGGGGCGTCCCGGAACGCGGACTCGGCGTGCCGCTCCAGGTGCGCGCCCGGGTGGCGGATCTCGCTGCCGTGCGCCAGCAGCGCGACCTTGAGCCGGGCCCGGCGCAGCGCGGGCAGGTCCGCGGCGATGTCGTCGCCGTTGGCCCGGCCGAGCACCGGGCGGAACGCGTCCACGATCAGGTGGGTGTACCAGCCGAGTACCCGCTCGGCCCGCGCGATCTGCACGTCGAGCCGGTGTTCGCCGGGGTAGTTCAGGTAGCGGTCGGCCGGGTAGCGGTAGGTGGCCGGTGGCTTGGCCATCACCAGCTCCACGCCGACGTCGGCGCGGGCGGCGGTGATCGCCACCGCCAGGGCGGAGAGCTGCCCGGCGTAGTTCGCCGTGCCGAGCCCCAGCCGGATCGGCCCGGCGCCGAGCGGACGCCAGGGGCCGGGTGTGCCGGCCTCGATCGGCGCGACCGGCGGCTCCTGCGTCGGCGGCGTCTCGTCGCCGCCGCGCTGCCGGGCCCGCTCCACCGCCCTGGTGAACGAGGGCAGCGAGCCGGGCGCGAAGAGGTCGCCGCCGCCGTGCCGGGCCAGGTGCTCGCGCGCCGCCCGGCTGTCGGCGGCGACCACCCGCAGCCCGGCGGCGAGGAAGGTGTCCAGCAGGTCGAGGCCGGCGTCCGGGTCGAACCCGAACACCGCCACGTCCGCCGGGGCGAGGAACGCGGCCGTCACGGTACGCGGGCGCGGCACCACGTGGACCCGGCGGCGCGCCTTGCCGGCGCGGCGGACCAGGTCCTGGGCGGCCGCCTGCTCCGCCGCGTCGCAGACCAGCGCCAGGTGGAACTCGGGCAGCCGGGCCAGCGCGCGCAGCACGCCGTCCAGCGCCCGGTCGCCGGTGATCCCGCCGGCGTGCACCAGCAGCGGCGTGCCGGCGGGGAGTTCACACAGTTCGCGTACCGAAGGGGTCTGCCAGGGCCGCGCGCCGGCGGCGGCCCGGCGGAGCGCGATGCGCCACCGCCGGGGAATCCGCCGCCGTACCGCGGTGACCGTCCGCCGCACCGGCGCCGGGCTCATCGCAGTGCCGGCTCCGCGTCGCTGCCGCTGGCCGCGACGGACACGACCTTGCCGTCGGCGGACGACTCCAGCAGGGCGGCCGCGACCTGCACGGTACGCAGACCCTGCCGCAGCGTGACGATGTCGCTCTGCTTGCCCTCCACCGCGTCCCGGAAGCGCTCGTGCTCGACCAGCAGCGGCTCCCGCTTCGGGATGGCGTAGCGAACCATGTCGCCCTCGGCCACGCCGCGGAACGCGCGCAGCGCCTCCCACTCGGTGTCGATGGCGGCGTTGGCGTAGAACGTCAGGTCGGCGGTGAGCGTGTCGGCCACGAAGCAGCCCTTGTCACCGGTGACCACGGTCGACCGCTCCTTGAGCGGGCTGAGCCAGTTCACCAGGTGGTTGACCATGGTGCCGTCGGCGAGCTGGCCGACCACGGCGACCATGTCCTCGTGCAGCCGGCCGCTGCGCGAGACGGTGCGGGCAGCGACCGAGCTGTACTGCTGGCCGGTCACCCAGGCGGTCAGGTCGATGTCGTGGGTGGCCAGGTCCATCACCACGCCGACGTCGGCGATCCGGTGCGGGAACGGGCCCTGGCGCCGGGTCACGACCTGGAACACCTCGCCCAGCTCGCCCGCCTCCAGGCGGGTACGCAGGCTCTGCAGCGCCGGGTTGTAGCGCTCGATGTGACCGACGCCGGCGACCAGGCCGGCGTTCTCGAACGCCTCAACCAGACGGGTGGCGGCGTCGACGGACTGGGCGAGCGGCTTCTCGATGAGCGCGCAGACCCCGTTGGCGGCCAGCTCCATGCCGATCGGCTCGTGCAGCGCCGTCGGGCAGGCCACCACCGCGTAGTCGACGCCGAGGGCGAGCAGGTCGCTCAGCTCGGGTACGACGGGCGCGCGCAGCGTGCCGGTCACGTCGCCGGCCGGGTCGACCACGCCGACCAGCTCGACGCCGTCCAGGTTGGACAGCACGCGGGCGTGGTTACGGCCCATCGCGCCGAGGCCGATCAGGCCGGCCCGCAGCTTCCGTCCGCCGTCGCTCACTGAGCTCTCCTTCGTTCGCGACTGCGGGGCTCGCAGACCCGGCTCACTCCTCGCGCTCACCGAGCACCGCCGGCCAGGTTCGCGCCCTCGGCGATCCGCTCCAGCTCGGCCTGGCTCAGCGACGGGTGCACCGGCAGCGAGACCACCTCGGCGGCGGCCCGCTCGGTCTCCGGCAGATCCCAGGGGCCGGGCTTGCCGTCGGCGGTGAGGTACGGCTTGAGCCGGTGGATCGGGGTCGGGTAGTAGACCGCGTTGCCGATGCCCAGCTCGGTGAGGCGGGCCTGGGCGGCGTCGCGGTCGCCCCGCACCCGCACTGTGTACTGGTGGTAGACGTGCTTGGCGCCGTCGGCGACCGGCGGGGTCACCATGCCGGTGATCGCCGAGTCGAGGAACTTGGCGTTGGCGCGGCGCTGCTCGGTCCACTCGGCGAGCTGGGTGAGCTGCACCCGGCCGATCGCGGCGGCCACGTCGGTCATGCGCATGTTGGCGCCGACGATCTCGTTGGCGTACCGCTGCTCCATGCCCTGGTTGCGCAGCAGCCGCAGGGTGCGGGCGAGGTCCGCGTCGGCGGTGCTGATCATGCCGCCCTCGAGGGAGTGCATGTTCTTCGTGGGGTAGAAGCTGAAGCAACCGGCGGTGCCGAACGCGCCGACCGGGGTGCCGTTGCGCTCGGCGCCGTGCGCCTGCGCGGCGTCCTCGACCACGGCGAGGCCGTGCTGCTGCGCGATCTCCATGATCCGGTCCATCGCGGCCGGGTGGCCGTAGAGGTGCACCGGCATGATCGCGACGGTCTTCGGCGTGATGGCGGCGGCGACCGCCTCCGGGTCGACGCAGAAGCTGCCCGGCTCGATGTCCACGAAGACCGGCTCGGCGCCGACCAGCCGGACCGCGTTGCCGCTGGCGGCGAACGAGAACGACGGGACGATGACCTCGTCGCCCGGGCCGAAGCCGAGCGCCATCAGCGTCAGCTGGAGCGCGGAGGTGCCGGAGTTGACAGCGACGCAGTGCCGGCCGCCGACGACGTCGCCGAACTCCTCCTCGAACGCGGCGACCTCGGGGCCCTGCACGACCCGGCCGCTCCGCAGCACCCGGACGGCCGCCTCGATCTCGGCTTCGCCGATGATCGGCCGTGCGGGGGGAATGAACTCTGGATGCGGCCCGGCCATGGGGCTTCCTCCTGTCGACGCGTGGTTCATGAGAGACATTTCGGGGGATGGTACCGGTCTGTCGGGAAAACCAGCCGGTTGCACTGATTGTCCGACCGGATGTGACCTTCTGTTCATGATCGACGACGGCCCTCCGGGGGCGGCCCGGGGTTCAGACTTCCACCTCGTCGCGTACAGGCCCCACGCATGCTACCCGCAGCGCGGCGACGATCGCGGCCGCCATCCGGGGCACCTCGGTGGACTCCAGCGGGGCCCGGGAGATCGCCATCCGCCAGTAGACCGGACCGACGATGAGATCGACGGCGGCGCGCCGGTCGGTGTCCGGGGACAGCTCACCGCGCTCGACCGCCCGGCCGATCAGGATCCGCCCGATGGCCTGCTGGTAGTCGTCCAGGGCGGCCTGCAACTTCTCCGCGATCTGCGGGTTGCGGGCGGCCTCGGCCAGCAGGTCCGGGATGATCTGCGCGGCCAGCCGGTGACGCAACGCGCGCGCCATCACGTGCAGCAGGATCTCCAGGTCACCGAGGAGGCTGCCGGTGTCCAGCAGCGGGATGTTCCGCCCCGCCACCGCCGAGACCATGTCCAGCACCAGGTCGAGCTTGGAACGCCAACGGCGGTAGATGGCGGTCTTGCTCACACCGGCCCGGCGGGCCACCGCCTCGATGGAGAGGCGACCGTAGCCCACCTCGGCCAATTCCTGCATCACGGCGGCGCGAATGGCACTGGTGATCTCCCCGCGCAGCACCGCCGCGCCGGCCGGGGCACGCCTCTTCTCGGTCATCACGTGGAACAATGTAGCGCAACGACGGTACGGTTGCGTCCCGACGTTCGGTGGACTACCTTCCATGCAGCAGCGAGGCGGCTCCTCCCCGCCCGGCCACGCTGGATCTCTTTCACCGCACTGCTCCCCATCAGCACGAAAGATCGGAGCGCCTGAACATGGCCAACACCGCGGTGGCCGACCCCGAATCCGGACTGACCCGGGCCCAGCTGGCCCAGCGGTACGGGCTACGGGTGGCCGGGGAACGACCCGCCCTGGGTGAGTACGCCCGCAGGTTGTGGGCGTACCGGCACTTCATGACCGCGTACTCGCGGGCGAAGGTCGCCTCCTCGCTGAGCAACACCCAGCTCGGTCAGCTCTGGCAGGTGCTGACACCGCTCACCAACGCGGCGGTCTACTTCCTGATCTTCGGCGTGATCCTGGCCCAGCACCGGAACGTGCCGAACTTCATCGCGTACCTGTGCACCGGCATCTTCATCTTCATCTTCACCCAGACCGCGGCGTCCAACGGCACCAGCGCGATCACCGGAAACCTGGGCCTGATCCGGGCGCTCCAGTTCCCGCGGGCCGCGCTGCCGATCACCGTGACGCTGGTCCAGCTCCAGCAGCTGCTCATGTCGATGGTCGTGCTGGCCGCGATCGTGCTGCTGACCGGCGAGCCGATCACCTTCCGCTGGGTGCTGATCGTCCCCATGCTGCTGCTCCAGACGATCTTCAACGTCGGGCTGAGCATGGTGATGGCCCGCCTCGGCTCCAAGGCCACCGACCTCAAGCAGGTCATGCCGTTCGTGATGCGCACCTGGCTGTACGCCTCGGGCGTGCTCTACCCGGTGGCGCTCATCCGCGAGCACCTGCCGAACTGGGCGGCGAACATCCTGGAGTGGAACCCCCCGCTGGTCTTCATCGAGCTGGCCCGCTACGCGCTGCTCGACTCGCACCAGCCCAACCTGATCAGCTCCCCGCTGAAGCTGTGGGCGATGGGCCTGTTCTGGGCGGTCGTGATGGGCATCGGCGGGTTCGTCTACTTCTGGCGCGGAGAGAAGGAGTACGGCCGTGGCTGAGCAGACCCTGCCGCTGAACGCCGGCCCGGTGACCGACTCGGGTCGCGTCCCCACAGTGGTGGTGGACGACGTGCACGTGATCTACCGGATCCACAAGGGCGCGAGCGGCGGCACCACCCCGGTCTCCGCGCTCAAGCGGATCGTCTCCCGCACCAAGGCGCCGAACATCCGCGAGGTGCACGCGGTCAAGGGCGTGAGCTTCACCGCGTACGAGGGTGAGGCGATCGGCCTGATCGGCAGCAACGGCTCCGGCAAGTCCACACTGCTGCGCGCCATCGCCGGGCTGCTCCCGCCGGCCCGCGGCGCCGTCTACACCCAGGGCCAGCCGTCGCTGCTCGGCGTGAACGCCGCGCTGCTCAACGACCTGTCCGGCGAGCGCAACGTGGTGCTCGGCTGCCTGGCCATGGGCATGCACCCGGACGAGGTCAAGAAGATCGCCCCGGAGATCATCGAGTTCTCCGGGATCAACGAGCGCGGTGACTTCGCCTCGCTGCCGATGCGCACCTACTCCTCCGGCATGGGCGCGCGGCTGCGCTTCGCGATCTCCTCGGCGAAGAAGCACGACGTGCTGCTCATCGACGAGGCGCTGGCCACCGGCGACCGCAAGTTCCGGGTCCGCAGCGAGCAGCGGGTCCGGGAACTGCGCGACAGTGCCGGCACGGTCTTCCTGGTCAGCCACTCGATCGGCTCGATCCGGGACACCTGCGAGCGGACCATCTGGCTGGAGAGCGGCGTCCTGAAGATGGACGGCCCCACCAAGGAGGTCTGCGACGCGTACGAGAACCAGAAGTAGCGCTTCTGGAGCGCACCGCACCGGGTTCCGCCCGGAGCGGTGCGCTCCCGCGTACGCGTTAAGGTTTTCGGATCCATCCCCTTTCACCCAGAGTGAGGTACGGCAATGACGCAGGACCACACCACCGCACCGGACGCCGCGCCGGCGAGCCCGGCACCCTGGCGCCCCGCGCGTACGGTGGCCGTGATCCTCGCCGGGGGGACCGGCACGCGCCTCGGGCTGGGCATCCCGAAGCAGCTCCTCAAGATCGCCGGTAAGCCGATCATCGAGCACACCCTCGCCGTCTTCGAGGCCGCGCCGGAGATCGACGAGATCATCGTGCTGATGGCCACCGGTCACGTCGACGACGCGCGGCGCATCGTCGCCGGCGCCGGCTTCCGCAAGGTCACCAAGGTGATCGAGGGTGGCGAGACCCGCAACGACACCACCCGGATCGCGCTCGACGCGGTCGGCGAGGGCGACGTCAACATCCTCTTCCACGACGCGGTCCGCCCGCTGGTCAGCGCCCGGATCGTGCGCGAGTGCGTGAACGCGCTCTGGACGTACTCGGCCGTGGACGTGGCCATCCCGTCCGCCGACACGATCGTCCAGGTGGACGCGGACGACTGCATCACCGACATCCCGGTCCGCTCCCGGCTGCGCCGCGGCCAGACCCCGCAGGCGTTCCGCTCCGGCACCATCCGCGAGGCGTACCGCCGCGCCGAGGGCGATCCCGACTTCGCCGCCACCGACGACTGCGGCGTGGTGCTGCGCTACCTGCCCGGCACGCCGATCAAGGTGATCGACGGCTCGGACGAGAACATCAAGGTCACTCACCCGGTCGACGTGCACCTGGCCGACAAGCTGTTCCAGCTCGCCGCCGCCCAGGCGCCCCGCCTGACCGACCACCGCAGCTACGCCGAGGAGCTGACCGGCCGGACCATCGTGGTCTTCGGCGGCAGCTACGGCATCGGCCACGACCTGGCCGAGCTGGCCCGCGGCTACGGCGCCCAGGTCTTCCCGTTCAGCCGCTCCACCACCGGCACGCACGTCGAGCGCGCCGAGGACGTGACCGCCGCGCTGAAGACCGCGTTCGAGGCGACCGGCCGGATCGACCACGTGGTGGTCACCGCCGGCATCCTGGAGAAGGGCGCGCTCGCCGAGATGGACTCGGAGACGATGGACCGTCTCCTGCACGTCAACTTCGTCGGCCCGGTCACCATCGCGCGCCAGTCCCTGCCGTACCTGCAGCAGACCAAGGGCCAGCTGCTGCTCTACACGTCCAGCTCGTACACCCGGGGCCGGGCCCGCTACGCGCTCTACTCGGCCACCAAGGCCGCGCTGGTCAACCTGACCCAGGCGCTCGCCGACGAGTGGGCCGAGTTCGGCGTACGGGTCAACTGCGTCAACCCGGAACGCACCGCCACCCCCATGCGGACGCGGGCGTTCGGCGAGGAGCCGGAGCACACGCTGCTCTCCTCCGAGGCGGTCGCGCAGGCATCCCTGGACGTGCTGATCTCCGAACTGACCGGTCAGGTGGTCGACGTGCGCCGGTCCCCCGGCGAGCAGGTGGCCGCCGTACCGGCCCAGCCGGGCCCGCACCGGTCCGAGCTGTCCGCCGACGCCTGAACCCGACGGGACGTACCAGATGCGTGGTGACCTGGTCCGCAAGCTGCTCGCCCGGGTGCTGACCACCGGGCTGGCGGTGCTGGCCTTCCTCGTCGTGGCGCTCACCGGGGCGACCGGCTGGGGCCTGGCCCTGGCCGTCGCGGCGCTCGCCGCCACCGCCTGGGAGCGCCGGGTCCGGCCGTCCGCCGACGGCCTCGCCGAGACGGTGCTCGTCGCCGCCGGCATCCTCGTCGGCTACGCGCGGCGGCTCGACGACGGCTTCGACCCGGCGCTGGCCGCCACCGCGCTGGTCCTGCTCGGGCTGGTGCTGCTGGTCGGGCCGCTGCGGCAGGCCGGCGCGCTGGAGATCCGGGCGGCGAACCTTCCGGTCCGCACGTGGACACCGGTCGTCGCCGCCCGGCTCGGCGACGCGCTGCTGGTGCTGCTCGCCGTGGTGGCGCTCGCCGCCGCCCTGGCGCTGCCCGCCTGGACGGCGCTCGTCGCCGCGCTGCTCGTCGGCGCCGGCTGCGGGGCGGTCGCGCTGGACCTCGCCCGGCGCCGGTTCCGCCCGCCCGCCGGAGGTGGCCCGGTCGGCCGCGCGCTGCGCCGTCACCAGCCCGAGTTCGTGCTGCACTTCTCCGCCCCGCCCGGCTCCGAGTACCAGGTCACCATGTGGCTGCCGTACCTGGAGCGGATCGGCCGCCCGTTCGTGGTGGTGCTGCGCGAACCGGAGCTCCTGCCCGCGGTGGCCGCCGCCACCCGCGCCCCGGTCGTCCTCTGCCCCACGCTGAAGGCGCTCGACGAGGCGCTGGTGCCGAGCCTGCGGGTGGCGTTCTACGTCAACCACGGCGCGAAGAACGCCCACGTGATCCGGTTCAACCAGCTCACCCACGTGCAGCTGCACCACGGCGACAGCGACAAGGCCCCGAGCGCCAACCCGGTCTCGGCCATCTTCGACAAGATCTTCGTGGCCGGGCAGGCCGCGATCGACAGGTACGCCCGCGCCGGCGTGGAGATCCCCGCCGACAAGTTCGTCGTGGTCGGCCGCCCCCAGGTCGAGGCCATCGAGGTACGCCGGGAGCCGGTCACCGCACCGGCGCACCCCACGGTCCTCTACACCCCGACCTGGACCGGGCACCACGCCGACGCCAACTACTGCTCGCTGCCGGTGGCCGAGACGCTGATCCGCCGGCTGATCGACCGGGGCGCCGCGGTGGTCCTGCGCGCCCACCCGTACACCGGCAAGAACCCGGCCTCGGCCCGCCAGCTCGCCCGGCTCACCGAACTGCTCGCCGCCGACCGGGCGAAGACCGGCCGGCCGCACCTGTGGGGCGCCGCCGCGAGCCGCGAGCTGACGCTCACCGAGTGCGTCAACCGCGCCGACGCGCTGGTCTCCGACGTCTCCGGGGTCATCTCCGACTGGCTCTACTCCGGCAAGCCGTACGCGGTCACCGACACCGGCGCCGACGGCGAGCACTTCGTGGAGCGGTTCCCGCTGGCGGCGTCCGGCTACGTGCTGCGGCGTGACATGTCCAACGTGGACGAGGTGCTCACCGACCTGCTCGACGCCGACCCGAAGGCGGCACAGCGCTGGGCGGCCCGGACCCGCTACCTGGGCGACTTCCCCGCCGACGGGTACGCCGAGGCGTTCCTCACCGCCGCCCGCCGCGAACTGGAACCCGACTGGGCGGTCCCGGCGCCGCGCGCCGAGGTGTAGGCCCGCTCAGAGGTACGGGTCGAGCAGGGCGAGCACCGCCTCCGGATCCTCGACGTGCGCGTTGTGGCCCAGCCCCGGCAGCGTGGCCACCGGCACGCCCAGTTCCTTGAGCTGCGCGTCGGTCACCATCGGGTCCGTCTCGCCCCGGGCCAGCAGCACGGGCACATCGGTGGCGGCCAGCAGGGACGGCAGCCGGGGTTCCCCGACGGCGAACGCGGCCGGGTCCATCGCGAGCCGCCAGCGACCGTCCACCCGGCGCAGCCCCGCCTCCACCACCGGGTGGTCCGGGGCGAACAGCCCGGCGAGCCCGGACACGCGCAGGTAGCGGCGGGCCGCCTCGTCGCGGGTGGCGAACCAGGTGACCGGCCGGGCGGCCAGCTCCTCCGACTTGGCCAGTTCGGCCGGGGACCAGACCGCCTTGATGCCGAGTCCGACCACCCCGTCGACCGGAAGCCCTCGCCGCCGGGCGGCCAGCGCCAGCGCCACCACCCCGCCGAGCGAGTGCCCGAGCAGCACCAGCCGGTCGTCGGGGCCGAGCCGGACCGGGCCGAGTCCGTCCACCACGCGCTGCGCCACGGCCTCGAACGAGTAGCCGTCGAGCGGCGGCGACCAGCCGTGTCCCGCCAGGTCGGGGGCGAGCCAGCGGCCGGGCCAGCGGCGTTCCAGCAGCGGCGCCCAGGGCAGCCACACCTCGCCGGTGGCACCCATGCCGTGCAGGAGAATCAGATGCCGCTTCCCCGTCGCGTCGCCCATTGGCGCAGTCTGCCACCGCCCGCACACGACACGCGAGACCGAACCCACCGAGCCGGCGCCCCACCAGCCCGTCGATCTTGCAGTTACGGCCCTCGGGATGCCCCGATTGCCCGTTGTAACGGGGCCACAACTACAAGATCAGCGGGGCGGGCGGGCGGGACTCAGGCGGAGTAGCCGCGCGTGGAGACCCAGTGCGCCAGGTCGATCGTGGTGACCCAGTACGAGGGCAGCGACGGGTCGGCCGAGTCGGCGATGCGTACGGTCCGGCCGTCGTTCTTGTAGCCGACCACCGCGACGTAGTGGCCGCCCGGGAACGAGTGCCAGCCGCCGTTGGTGTCGGTGGCGGTACCGGCGACGTTCGCGACGACCCCACGGCCGTTGCTGATCGCCTCGACCACGTCGGCCTGGAGCCGGTCCATCTGGGCCGGGGTGGCAGTGCCGGGAATCATGCGGGTCCGGTACGGGTTGCCCTTGACCTGCTGGTTGAGCACCCGGGTGGTGTCCTCGGCCGAGTTGGTGCCCATCTCGGTGGTGCCGAGAGGGCCGGCGAGCGCGTCCTGGCTGCGCTCGATGCCGGCGGCGCTGAGCGCGTTGCGCACGGCAGCCGGACCGCAGTAGAAGTAGTTGATCTGCGCCTGGTAGTCGTAGTCGAGCGACTTGCTCGACGGCGGCTTCGGCTTGGCCTTCGCCGTGGTGTCCGGGTCGGCCGCCTTCTTCGACGGGGAGGCGCTCGGCGACGCGCTGGGCGCGGCGGAGGCGCTGGGCGACGCCTGCGGTACGGCGACACGGGCCTCGCCGCGGCTGGCGGGCTGCTCGCCGAGGCGGGCGGCGCCGAGATCGGCGACCGCCGCGGTGTTCTCCTGGACCGGGGCGTCGTCACCGGCGGCGGCGACGGTGCCGGCACCGGCGGCCAGCACGAGCGCGGCGGCCGATCCGGCGATGATCTGGTACGGGCGTTCGGTGACGATCCGTCGCAGCTGACGCTTCAGGTGGTGCTTCACGAAATCCTCCACGGGGCGTGAGCGGCACACGCCGGCCCGGCACGCGGAGGAACTCACACGTGCTGGCGGGGCCGGATGGCCGGGGGATCGGGAACGCCCGTGATGCCGGGCGCCCAGGGGGCGGTTGCCGGTCGCGCGTCAGGCGAGCGCGGGCACCGCGGTGCCGTGGAGGCGGGGGGACGATCGAGGGGTGGGCAAGAGGGGTAACTCCTTCCGTGGCCGCCGACCGGGTTAGCTGACGGATTCGGGCGGGAAGTACGCCCTACCGCGGGCCGTGGGCTCGCGGATTCACCCCGATGTTGCTCATGGGTCCCCGGTTCGTGGAGCTCGATTAGGCGGGTCGGTGCGGCGTCGCCGTCGGCGATCGATTACCGCATCGGACGCGCCGACACTACCGGTGGGTATGTCCCATGCCAAGCGCTCCCACCTGCGTAAACGTGATCCGCGGTAACAGATTTCGGAACACCCGGTTACTGACTTCACTCAATGGGACAAGCAGTTTCGACGGCGCCCGGCGGCGGAAACAGGACAGACGGCGAGCAGCCGACCGGCAATTGCGCGACTCGATGACCCGTTCTGCGCCCCGCGCCCGATTCGGTGACCCGGGTGACCGGGCTCACCATATTCCGGGTAACGATTCGGTCGAGACGAGGCGTGTCAGCCGACCCGGGCCGGGCGCCACCGCGCGTTCCGGACCGCAGCGGGCACCGGCAGGGCGCTCGTCGTCGCACTCCGGTACGGCAGAGCGGGCCGCAGGGCCACGGTTGCCGCGTACGCCTCGGCGGCGAGCGTCCGGGCGGCCTCGGCGGCCAGTTCCGCGTCCCGCCAGGCCGTCCGTTCCCGCGCGGCGGCGCGCTCCCATCCGGCCCGTCGCCCGTCCCTGACCGTGCGGGCCAGCACGATCTCCTGCTCGGCCGGGTGCCGGCGCGGATCCCACCCGTTGCGGTGCGCCAGCACGTCGGCGAGCTGACGGGCGGTCAGGTCGCCCCGCCAGTGCGCCGACATGGCGGCGTGGTGCAGCCAGCGCTCCCGGGCCGCGTACTCGCCCGGGGTGCGCGGGGTGCGCGGGGCGCCCAGCGCGGCGGCGCCGGCCAGGCGGCGGGCGGCGCTGTCCGCCTCGTCGTACGCGGTCCAGGCCCGGTCCGCCTCGTCCTGCGCGGCAATCCACTGCTCCCGGCGGCGACGGGCCGTCTGGGCGGCCCCGGCCGCGGCCACCGCCACCTCCTCGGCGTAGCGGACCAGATCGTCGCGGCGGACGGCGTCGGCGTCGGCCGGTTCGGGGGCGGCCTCCGGCTCGGGGTCGCGTTCCGGCCGGGCGACGAGCGCGGCGAGCAGGCCCAGGGCGAGCAGCAGCAGGAAGGACCAGATGGCGGCGGCCTCGGGCACCGCGGTGAGGAAGTGGTACAGAGCGGTCTGCGACATGGTCGGCACCTCACGGGAAGAACCTGGCGGGAGGACCCGCACGACCTCGCCGGGGCGGGCCGGTGGAACGGGCCGCCGGGGCGGGTGCGGGGATGACGTTCGGTGGGTGCGGTGAACGGGCGCGGCCCGTGGGCGGATCAGCGGGCGGGCGGGGCCCGCGGGCCGGCCGGCGCGGCGACCCGGCCGGCCGGGACCGGCTGCGGTGCGGCCGCCTCGACGGCCCGGGGAGCGGGCGCCGGGACACCGGCGGGAAGGGCCTGCCGCTCGGCCGCGCGGTCGGCCTCCGGCCGCGCGGTGGCCGAGGCACCGGCGACGGGGTACGCCGAGACGGCCGCCGCCGGGGCCGGGGCGGCAGCGGCCACACCCGACGGCAGCGTGGCGGCGCCGAACGAACAGGCGACGACCACGGCGAGACTGGCGAGCATCCGGGCGGTCCAGCGCGCCACCCACCACACGGGGCAGGTGAGCGCGATCGGAAGCACGGGTACAAATTACCGCCGATCCCCCACGAACGCACCGCCGCACGGCGTGTCGCGATCGACCGGCCGACGGGTGCGCGTGTCAGTCCGGGCGACGCCGCCCGGCGTACTCGATGCCCTCGCCCGGACCGGCGACGGACGTCGCGCCGCCGTCGGCGGCCGGGGTGGCGGCGTCGTCGGCGGCCCCGCGCGGAGCCGGCACCGCCGGCGCGGGGGCCGGCACGCGCGACGCCGCGCGGGCCCGGCGGGACGGGCCGAGCAGGCGCATCATCGGCACCTCCACCCAGCGGTGCAGCGCGGCGGCCAGCGCGAGCGTGACCACCAGGAAGCCGAGCACCGCGAGCGGGCCGCGCCAGCCGGGCAGCCCGGTCCCCCAGTGCCCGGTCAGCCGCAACACGGTGACCATGACCAGCACGTGGACCAGGTAGAAGGCGAACGAGACCTCACCGAGCCAGACCATCGCGCGGGACCGCCAGGGGGTGGGCCGGCCGCGCACGTCGGCGTCCGCCGCGGCGGCGATGACCAGCAGGTACGCGACCGCGAGCAGCGCCGCCCAGAACTCGGCCGGGATCCACAGCGCGGCGACGACCCAGGTGGTGACGAAGACGCCGGTGGCGACGGTGAGGTTCGGGCCGCGCCAGCGGTGCCGGCGCATCAGTTCGGCGGCGGCCACGCCCATCCAGAACTCCAGCGACCGGGTCACCGGGAAGATCTGGGTGAACCACCACCGCTGTTCCTCCGGCACGAACTGCTGGCCGGGCCACAGCGCCAGGATGAGCAGCGGCGCCGCGACCAGCACGGTCCGCAGCACGCCGGTACGGGCCCGGCGCAGCCACGGCACCACGAGCGGCAGGCACAGGTAGAAGGCCAGCTCGCAGGAGAGCGACCAGCTCACGTTGTTGACGCTGTAGAAGTAGCCGCCCAGCGGGATCCACGCCTGGACCAGGAAGAAGTTGGCGATCGCGGCCCACGGCACGATCGGGTCGGCGAACCAGGCGGCGATCGCCACCGCCGCGACGAACGTCACCACGTGGTTCGGGTAGATCTTGGCGAACCGGCGGCGCAGGAACGTCCACGCGCGTTCCCCGTCCCGGTACGACCAGACCAGCACGAACCCGCTGAGGATGAAGAAGAACTCGACGCCGGACAGGCCCAGGCTGAACGCCTTGTCGATCAAGGGCTTCAGGTGCGGCTCGGCGACGATCCCCATGGTCCCGGCGTGGAAGCCGAAGACGAGCAGCGCGGCGACCCACCGCAATCCGGTCAGCGACGGCAGTCGTGGGGCACGGGTGACGGTCGGCGCGCTGGTCATTCCGGGCACCCTACCCCCGGGGAACCGGGACGTTCCCGGCGAGCCGACGTCCGCCGGGTCTCCCAGGAGCGGCGGATAGGATTCCGTTCCTGCACGCGCGGGCACCCCACCACGGCTCCCGCCCGCACGCCGTGCCGTACGGAAGGTGAGCGAAACCGGATGCACCAGCGGATCCTGCTCCGCGCCCGCAAGGGCCCGTTCGACGTCCTCACGCCCGAGGAGACGTTCGCCGGCAACTGGATCGGGGACAACAGCGGCAACCTGGTCTTCAGCCACGCCGCGCACAAGCTGCTCGCCACCTCCACGGCCGAGATCACACCGACCCGCACCCCGGCCGACCCGCGTCTCGCCGACGAGATCAACGAGCGGCACGACGTCTTCGTCGTACCCCTGGCCAACGCGTTCCGGCGCAGCTTCATTCACCGCCTGACCCCGCTGACCCGGCTGATCGAACGGCTGAAGATCCCGGTGGTGGTGCTCGGCGTCGGCGTGCAGACGAACGTCGACGGCGACCGCGAGTACCTGCGGCCGATCGACGAGCCGGTCCGCGCGTTCTGCAAGGCCGTGCTGGACCGGTCGCACAGCATCGGCGTACGCGGCGAGGTGACCGAGAGCTACCTCAACGCGCTGGGCTTCTCCGCCGTGGAGCAGATCGGCTGCCCGTCGATGTTCCTGCACGGCGACACGTTCCAGCTGGAGAAGACCCGCCCGGAGCTGACCGCCGACTCGAAGGTCGCGCTCACCATCTCCCCGTACGTCCGCTCGATGGCCTCGGTGGTCCGCCACCACCAGGAGCGCTACCCGAACCTCTGCTACGTGCCGCAGGACCTGCGGACGCTCGGCACCCTGCTCTACGGCGACGCGCCCGAGCACCGGGGCCAGAGCAGCGACATCCCGCTGCACACCTCGCACCCGCTGTTCGCCGAGGACAAGGTGCGCATGTTCGTCGACCCGTGGACCTGGATGTCGCACCTGTCCGGGTACGACTTCGCGTTCGGCACCCGCATCCACGGCACCATCACGGCGCTCGTCGCCGGCACGCCCGGCTACCTGTTCGCCCACGACTCGCGCACGCTGGAACTGGCCCGCTACTTCGGCATCCCGCACCGGATCATGCGGGACGTGCCGGCCGACGTCGACGCCGCCGACCTCTACGCGGAGGCCGACTACACCGCGCTCAACGACGGCCACAAGGCCCGCTTCGAGACCATCACGGCGTTCCTGGCCAAGCACGACCTCGGCACCTCGTTCGCCGACGGCGACAGCGCGGCCCGCTTCGACCGCCAGGTGAGCGAGACGGTCTTCCCGCCGGCCGTCCGGCCCGCCGCCGCCACCACGCCGGCCGAACTGCTGACCCGCATCGAGCGGCTGCGCGACGAGAACGCCAAGCTCACCGGGACCATCGACGCGCTGCGCTCGCAGCAGCTCCGCGAGCGGATCAAGCAGGCCGTCCCGGGCAAGGTCCGCCGGATGCTGCGACGCTGACCGTCGTACGCCTGTTCGAGAGCGCGGTACGATCGGCTGCGTGTCCGACGCGTACCAGCCCTCGATGCTCGACCTGGCCGAGCAGGGCCCGACCCTGGGCCCGCTCGCCGGTCGACTGCGCCGGCACGAGCTGAGCCGGGGCGCCTGGGTCGACCACCTGCCCGGCTGGGTACGCGGCTCCGACGAGGTGCTCGACACGCTGCGCCACGACGTGCCCTGGCGGGCCGAGCGCCGCACCATGTACGACGCCGAGGTCGACGTGCCCCGGCTGCTCTGCTGGTACGCCGCCGGCCGGCCGCTGCCGCACCCGGTGCTCAGCGCGGCCCGGGACGCGCTCACCCGGCACTACGCGTCCGAGCTGGGCGAGCCGTTCGTCACCGCCGGCATGTGCCTCTACCGCGACGGACGCGACAGCGTGGCCTGGCACGGCGACACCCTGGGCCGCTCCGCGCACACCGACACGATGGTCGCGATCGTCTCGTTCGGCTCCCCCCGCGCGCTGCTGCTGCGCCCCCGCGGCGGAGGCGGCGGCAGCCTTCGGTTCCCGCTCGGCCACGGCGACCTCGTGGTCATGGGCGGCTCCTGCCAGCGCACCTGGGAGCACGCCGTGCCGAAGACCACCCGCCCGGTCGGCCCCCGGGTCAGCGTCCAGTTCCGTCCCACCGGCGTCGCCTGAGCCCGGGCCGGGCCCACATCCGGGCAGGGCACGTGCTAGAAACAACCCCCAGGGTCGATCACGCCCCCGTCACCCGATGACGCGAAGGGCGGCCATGACCCAGTCCCCCACCTCCTCCCGCTGGTCCCCGTGGACCGTGCACGGCGACGGCCGCCAGGTACGCCCCGGCGACGTGGTCCAGCCGGACGAACGGCTCTCCTGGCCGCGCACCGTCGGCGTGGGCGTGCAGCACGTGGTCGCCATGTTCGGCGCCACCTTCACCGTCCCGCTGATCACCGGGTTCCCGCCCGCCACGACGCTGTTGTTCTCCGGGCTCGGCACGCTGCTGTTCCTGCTGATCACCGGCAACCGGCTGCCCTCGTACCTCGGCTCGTCGTTCGCGTTCATCGCGCCGGTGCTGGCCGCGAAGACCGACGGCGGCATCGGCGCGGCCCTCGGCGGCATCGTCGTCGCGGGTGTCGCGCTCGCGATCGTCGGCGTGGTGGTGCAGGTGGCCGGTTCCCGCTGGATCGACGCGCTGATGCCGCCGGTGGTCACCGGCGCGATCGTCATGCTGATCGGCCTCAACCTCGCGCCGGTGGCCTGGGACGGCGACGGCTCCGGCACCGGCGTGAAGGCCCAGCCGCTGATCGCCGTGGTCACGCTCGTCGCGATCCTGCTCACCACTGTGCTCTTCCGCGGCTTCGTGGCGCGTCTGTCGATCCTCATCGGCGTGGTGGTCGGCTGGGTGCTCGCCGCGCTGACCGGCAACCTCGACCAGCAGGCGGTCAGCGGCCTGCGCCAGGCGGCCTGGGTCGGCTTCCCCGAGTTCCACACGCCGAGCTTCGACGCGCGCGCCGTCGTGCTGGTCATCCCGGTGATCCTGGTGCTGATCGCGGAGAACGCCGGGCACGTCAAGGCGGTCGCCGCGATGACCGGCCGCAACCTGGACCGCGACATGGGCCGGGCGCTGCTCGGCGACGGCGTCGCCACAGTGCTGGCCGGCTCCGGCGGCGGTTCCGGCACCACCACGTACGCGGAGAACATCGGCGTGATGGCGGCGACCCGCGTCTACTCCACCGCCGCGTACTGGGTGGCCGGCGGCACGGCGATCCTGCTCGGGCTCTGCCCGAAGTTCGGCGCGCTGATCCTGACCGTCCCGGCCGGCGTGCTCGGTGGCGCCACGACCGCCCTGTACGGCCTGATCGCCATCCTGGGCGCCCGGATCTGGATCGAGAGCCGGGTCGACTTCCACGACCCGATCAACCTGTTCACCGCCGCGGTAGCGGTGATCATCGGCGCCGCCAACTACACGCTGACCGCGGGCGACCTGTCGTTCAACGGCATCGCCCTGGGCACCGCCGCCGCCCTGGTCATCTACCACGGCATGCGCCTGATCGCCCGCCTACGCGGCACGACCCCCGAGTCCCGCCAGTCCCCCACCCCCGAACTCTGACCCCACCGCCCCTCGGACCCGCCAGGCCCCGCCCCGCCCTGTTGATCATGAAGTTAGCGGCACAAATTGTCCGATTCATGCCCGCTAACTTCATGATCAACGTGGCTCAGGGGGCGCGATCGTGCGGGCCCACGTGAGCGGGACACCCCAAAGGCCCGAACTGCAAGATCGCGGTGGGCCCAGCGGCGCGACGCTCTCGCCGCCAGGGCCAGCCCCGCCCAACTGCGTCGATCATGAGGTTGACGGCGTTCGGTGTCCGTTTTGTCGCCGCTAACCTCATGATCGACCGTGCAGGGCCGTGCGGGTCTGCCCAAAAGCCCGGAATGTGCCCCAGCAACCGCAGGCAGCCCTGCCCCCGGGGTGCCCCTGGCGCGGTGATCAAGGAGTTTAGGGCCTGCGGAGGGCGCGAAAAGGCCGCTAACTCCTTGATCAACGCGCGACAGGGGGTAGACGGGCACACGAGCGCACGGATCCTGTCAGCAGCTCCGGGTGCCCGGTCCGCTGACGCGCTCACCTCGTGATCAAGGAGTTTGGGGTCTGAAGAGGCGCGAGAAGTCCGCAAACTCCTTGATCAACGTGTCGGGGGGCGGGCAGGCGGGAGGGGGCGGTCTACCGCCGCCCGCTCCCCAGCCGGTTGTCAGTCGCGGTCGATGTGGTGGCCTACGACGGTGGGGCCGAGCATCACGGCGAAACCGGAGCCGTCTCGGCGCGGATCGGCCGGGGGCAGGTCCACCGGGTCGCCGGTGGCGGTCGCGCCCACCGGCCGCGGGCCGATCCAGGCCACCGACAGCTCCACCTCGCCCTTGAGGAACCGCTGCGCGCGCACGCCGCCGGTCGCCCTGCCCTTCGCCGGGTACGCCTTGAACGGCGTCACCTTCACAGTGGCGCCGGTCGAGGTGACCACCATCGGCTCACCGTGCTTCGCGTCGTCGGTGCGGATCGCGCCGAAGAAGACCGCCCGCGCCCCGTCGGGCAGGTTGATGCCGGACATGCCGCCGCCCTTGAGTCCTTGCGGTCGCACGACGGTCGCGGCGAAGCGCAGCAGCGACGCCTCCGAGGAGACGAACGCCAGCGTCTCGGCGCCGTCGGTCAGCCAGGTCGCGCCGACCACCTCGTCGCCGTCGCGCAGCGAGATCACCTCGAACTCGTCGGAGCGGACCGGCCAGTCCGGGGCGCACACCTTCACCACGCCCGCCCGGGTACCGAGGGCAAGACCGGGCGACCCCTGCGCGGACGGCCCCAGCGGAGCCAGCCCGACCACCGTCTCGCCCGGCTCCAGCGGCACCAGTTCCGCCGCCGACATGCCGCCGCGCAGCGACACCGTGCCGGACTGCTCGGGCAGCACCGGCAACGGCAACACGTCGATCTTGAACGCGCGGCCGGCGCTGGTCACCAGCAGCACCCGGCCGCGGGCGGTGGAGTGCACGATCGCGCGTACCGCGTCGTGCTTGACCCGGCCGCTGCGCCGGCGCGCCTCGGCGGCCTCCTCCGACTCGGCCGCGGTCCGCGCGACCAGCCCGGTGGCGGAGAGGATCACCTGGCACGGGTCGTCGGCGACCTCCAGCGGACCGGCGGGCACCGAGGCGGCGAGCACCTCCTTGAGGTCGCCGTCGACGAGCGTGGTACGCCGCGGCGCGCCGAACTGCTTGACCACGGCGGCCAGCTCGTCGGAGACCACCTTCCGCAGTACCTTCTCATCGTCCAGGATCTTCGACAGCTCGGCGATCTCACCGCGCAGCTTCTCCTGCTCGGCCTCCAGCTCCAGCCGGTCGTACCTGGTCAGCCGGCGCAGCGGAGTGTCCAGGATGTAGGCCGCCTGGATCTCGGAGAGCTTGAACTTCTGCATCAGGCCGTCCTTTGCGGCCTGGGCGTCCTCGCTGGCCCGGATCAGCTTGACCACCCGGTCGATGTCGAGCAGGGCGATCAGCAGTCCGTCGACCAGGTGCAGGCGCTCCTCCCGCTTGCGCTTGCGGTACGCGCTGCGCCGGGTCACCACCTCGTACCGGTGTGCCAGGAACACGTCGAGCAGTTCCTTGAGCCCGAGCGTGCGGGGCTGGCCGTCGACGAGCACCAGGTTGTTCACGCCGAAGGACTGCTCCAGCGGGGTGAGCCGGTAGAGGTCGGCCAGCAGCGCCTGCGGGTTCACGCCGACCTTGCACTCCACCACGAGGCGGGTGCCGTTCTCCCGGTCGGTGAGGTCCTTGACGTCGGCGATGCCGGTGAGCCGCTTGGTCTTGTTGACCTCGTTGGTGATGGCCGCGATGACCTTCTCGGCGCCGACGCCGTACGGCAGCTCGGTGACGGTGATGGCCTGCCGGCCGCGGCTGCCCTCCAGCGGGCCGATCTCCACCCGGCCGCGCATGCGCACCACGCCGCGCCCGGTCTCGTACGCGCGGCGCACCTCGTCCAGGCCGAGCAGCAGCCCGCCGGTCGGCAGGTCGGGGCCGGGCACGAACTCCATGAGTCTGTCGAGTGTGGCGTCCGGGTGGTTGATCAGCCACCGGGCGGCCTGAACCACCTCGCCGAGGTTGTGCGGGATCATGTTGGTGGCCATGCCGACCGCGATCCCGGAAGCGCCGTTGACCAGCAGGTTCGGGAACGCCGCCGGCAGCACCGTGGGCTGGGTCAGCGAGCCGTCGTAGTTCGGCTCGACGTCGACGGTGTCCTCACCCAGCTCGCCGGTGAGCAGCATCGCCTCCCGGGACATCCGGGCCTCGGTGTAGCGGGCCGCGGCCGGGCCGTCGTCCGGACTGCCGAAGTTGCCGTGCCCGTCGATGAGCGGGACGTTGAGCGAGAAGTCCTGCGCCAGCCGCACCATCGCGTCGTAGATCGCGGTGTCGCCGTGCGGGTGGTACTTGCCCATCACGTCGCCGACGATCCGGGCGCTCTTGACGTGGCCGCGGTCCGGGCGGTGGCCCTGCTCGTGCATGGACCAGAGGATGCGCCGGTGCACCGGCTTGAGCCCGTCGCGCGCGTCGGGCAGGGCGCGGGAGTGGATGACCGAGAACGCGTACTCCAGGTAGGAGTCCGAGACCTCGGTGACCAGCGGGTTGTCGAAGACGCGGGCGCCGGCCTGGTCGAAGGCGGCCAGGTCCGCCTTCGCGCGGTCGTCCTTGCGGCGTGCCATGGTGTGCGGTTTCCTTCCGAGACGAACCCGTTGGTCAGGCGTCGATGGCGTCGCGGTCGACCCGGTCGGCGGAGTCGATCAGCCAGTTGCGGCGGGGCTCGACCTTCTCCCCCATGAGCAGTTCGAGGATCCGCTCGGCGGCCTCGACGTCGTCGAGCGTGATCCGGCGGACCGCCCGGGTGGCCGGGTTCATGGTGGTCTCCCACAGCTCGTCGGCGTCCATCTCACCGAGGCCCTTGAAACGCGGGATCGGCGTGACGATCTGCTTGCCGGCCTTTTCCAGCTTGCGGACGGTCGCCTCCATCTCCGCCTGGGTGTAGGTGTAGACGGTCTGCGGGTTGCGCCCCTTCGTGGTGATCTTGTGCAGGGGCGGCATCGCCGCGTATAGCCGCCCGGCCTCGATCAGCGGCCGCATGTAGCGGGCGAACAGCGTGATCAGCAGGGTACGGATGTGCGCGCCGTCGACGTCCGCGTCGGCCATGATGAGCACCCGGCCGTAGCGCAGGGCGGACAGGTCGAACGTCCGGCCCGAGCCGGCACCGAGCACCTGCACGATCGCGGCGCACTCGGCGTTGTCCAGCACCTGCTGGAGGTTGGCCTTCTGCACGTTGAGGATCTTGCCGCGGATCGGCAGCAGCGCCTGGTATTCCGACGAGCGGGCCATGCGGCTCGTGCCCAGCGCGCTGTCGCCCTCCACGATGAACAGTTCGCTGCGCTCCACGCCGGTGGCCCGGCAGTCGACGAGCTTGGCCGGCATGGCCGCGCCCTCCAGCGCGGTCTTGCGGCGGGCGGCGTCCTTCTGCTGCTTCTGGGTGAGCCGGACGCGGGCCGCGTCGACGATCTTCTGGAGCACCGTACGGGCCTCGGCCTTGGTCCGGCGGTCGTCCAGCCAGCTCTTGAGGTGCGCCTCGACCAGGCCCTGGAGCACCTTGGTGATGCCGGCGGTGGACAGCTCGTCCTTGGTCTGCGAGGTGAACTGCGGCTCGGGGATGCGCACGTGCACCACGGCGGTCATGCCCTCCAGGACGTCGTCCAGGGTGGGCGCGTCCTCCTTGGGCTTGAGCAGGCCACGGGCGTTGCGGGCGGCCTCGGCGAGCGTGCGGGCCAGCGCCCGCTCGAAGCCCTTGCGGTGGGTGCCGCCGTGGGCGTTGCGGATGGTGTTGGTGAAGCACTCGACTGTGCGCTCGTAGCCGGTGCCCCAGCGGAAGGCCACCTCGACCTCGGCGCGGCGCTGCACGTTGGACTGCATGACGCCGTTGGCGTCGGCGGCGTTCTCCCGGTAGGTGCCCTCGCCGGTGACCAGCAGCGTGCCGGAGACCGCCCGGTCGCCGGCCGGGGCGAGGAACTCCACCATGTCGGTGAGGCCGTCGGGGAAGTGGAAGCTCTCCTCGACGGGTTCCTCGCCGGTCTCGTCGCGCAGCCGGTAGGCCACGCCGGGGACGAGGAACGCGGTGTTGCGCAGCTTGAGCCGGACCGTCTCGGTGTCGAGCGCGGCGCCGGTCTCGAAGTAGCGGGGGTCGTGCCACCAGCGGATCGAGGTGCCGGTGCGCTGGCCGCGCTTCATCGCGCCGACGATCTGAAGACCGGGGCCGGGGGTGAACGGCGCGTCCGGGCCGTCGCCGTCGAAGACGCCCGGCGCGCCGTGGCGGAACGACATGGCATGGACCTTGCCGCCGCGCCGGACGGTGACGTCGAAGCGGCGGGACAGCGCGTTGACCGCCGACGCGCCGACGCCGTGCAGGCCACCGGAGGTCTTGTAGCCGGAGCCGCCGAACTTGCCGCCCGCGTGCAGGCGGGTGAGCACCAGCTCGACGCCGGAGATGCCGGACTTGGCGTGCACGTCGGTGGGGATGCCCCGGCCGTCGTCGTCGACCTGGACCGAGCCGTCGGCGTGCAGGATCACGTCGACTCTGGTGGCGTGACCGGCGACACCCTCGTCGGTCGAGTTGTCGAGGATCTCGTTGACGAGGTGACCCACGCCACGGCTGTCGGTCGAGCCGATGTACATGCCCGGGCGCTTGCGGACGGCGTCGAGGCCCTCCAGATGCGTCAGGTCGTCGGCCCCGTAGAGGGTGTCAGGCTGTGCGGTCAACTGGTCGTACTCCCAGGTCTCGGCGGTGTGGTGCCGTTCACCGTGTGACTCCCCCACGATGATCGCCGGGCGCGGCGCGCCGGAGCGAGCCTAGCCGGGTGCCCTGACAGGTCGGCGGCACCGGTGCGGTGCGTTGCGCGATCGACCTCACGTGCGGGTGCCCGCCGGGGCCGCGTACGGCGGCCCGGCGGGCGGACGGGGTGTCCAGGCGGCACAACGACGGGTGAACCGGATGTCTTCCCCGGCGAGGGATCGCCGATGTCCAGGCATTGACGCCCGTCACACGCGCGTGATCTGATCGCCACCCTGAAGAATCTTTCACATTTCGATGTCTGGGAAAGAGGGAGGTCGGGCATGTCCGTGTTCCGTCGTTCCGTGCTCGCGGCGGCGCTGGCGTTCGCCACGGTGGCGTTACCCGCCGCCGCGGCGCCCGCCCGGCCGGCCGCCGCCGCGCTGCCCACCGCCGCGGTGGCGCTGGGAGACAGCTTCATCAGCGGTGAGGGCGCCGGAGCGTACGCGCCGGTGGTGGACGTCAACGGGGTGGCGCAGGGGTTCCCCGGCTGGTCCGCCGCCAACGCCAACGCCTACTTCTGCCACCGCTCGCCGAACGCCTCGCTGTTCCAGGCGAACCTGCCGGGCATCTCCGCCCGGTTCAACCTGGCCTGCTCGGGTGGCCAGCCGTACGACATCGCGAACGCCTCGTCGACGCGGGCCAAGGGACGGCAGGTGGCCGCCCAGCTCGACCAGCTCCGGACGGTGGCCCGGACCCACGACATCGACCTGGTGCTCGTCGGCCTCGGCTCGAACAACAGCTCGTTCACCTTCGGCAGCGTGGCGGAGAAGTGCGCCAACCGGTTCATCGCCGACGCCTGGACCGGCTGGTGGGAGTTCTGGGCGTACCTGGGCGGGCCGGTGGAGCAGAAGCCGTGCACCGACGCCGACCTGGGCACGGCCGCGCAGTTCACCGCCGCCACCGCGGAGACCACCACGGCGCTGCGGCGGCTGCTGTCCACGCTGGACGAGATCGACGCCGACGGCCAGCACCGGGTCGTCTTCCAGGACTACACCAACCCGCTGCCGTTCGAGCTGGACCAGAGCTACTGGACCGAGGACAGCCGCGACGACACCCGGGACAAGTTCCGCGCACTGGGCGCCGAGCGGTACGCGGCCGGCTGCCCGATCCACCGGGCCAGCCTGGCGCCCGGACACCGCTTCTCGCAGGGGCTCGGCACGCTCGTCAGCTCGGTACGCGGCACGCTCGCCGCCGAGTTCCCGCAGGACGACCTGGTCTACCTGAACGTGCAGCGCGCGTTCGACGGCGCCCGGCTCTGCGAGTCGACCGGCAGCCCGGGCAACGCCCTCGCCACGCCGATCCGGCTGATGGACGGCCCGACCGGCACGTTCGTCACCAGCCTCTCCGGGTACGACAAGCTCGACATCCAGCGGATCGCCAACGCCTGCGGCACGTACTTCCAGACCTGCCAGGAGTCGTGGCACCCGAGCGCCGCCGGGCACAAGGTGCTCGGCCGGTGTCTGGCCGGGGCGGCGGCGACCGGCGCCCGTACCGTCTCCTGCGTCCGCGCCCCGGACGGCACGGTGAATGTGAGCTGAGCGCGCCGGACCGGGCCGGGAAGGACCGGCCCGGTCCGGCGTCAGGCCCGGATCGCGGCGCCCAGTGCGTGGGGCGAGGCCGGGGCCGGCAGGCCGGTCGGCGGGAAGCGGAACCGGTCCAGTTCGGTCACCTCGAAACCGGCGGCCCGGATCGCGGCCACCGTGTCCCGGGCGGTGTGGCAGCCGGCGCAGAACAGCGGCCAGAGCGTGGCGTCGGCCAGGCGCTGGGCCCGGCGCAGGCCGGGGGTCTCGGCCACCACGTGTTCGTAGAAGCGCAGGTCGCCGCCGGGCCGCAGCACCCGGCGCGCCTCGCGCAGCGCGACCGCCTGGTCCGGCACCGAGCAGAGCACGAGCGACAGCACCACCGCGTCGGCGGCGCCGTCGGCGACCGGCAGCGCCTCGGCGAGACCGGCGGCGACGGTCACCGGGACCGGGGCGCCGGGCGCTGCGGCGCGGGCCAGGGCACGCAGGCGTGGTTCCGGTTCGACGGCGACCACCCGGCTCACCCCCGGTGGGTAGTGGGCGAGGTTGCGCCCGTTGCCGGCGCCGACCTCGACCACCCGGCCGCGCAGCCCGGCGACCAGGCGGCGACGGTGCTCGGCCATGCCGGCCTGGTCCATCGCGACGCTGGCGCGGGCGAACAGCCGGGAGAAGATCGGGTGGGAGACGGCCATCAGCGACCGGCCGGTGGCGCGCCGAGGCTGAGCAGGAGCGGGCCGGCGGATCCGTCGACCAGGTCGCCGAGGCGTACCCCGTCGAGCACGGCGAGGAAGGCGGCCTGCGCGCGGCGCAGCTCACCGCGCAGCCGGCACTCCGCAATCAGCGGGCAGACCGGCTGCGCGCAGTCGACCACCTCGCCGTCGCCCTCGAAGGCGCGGACCACCTGACCGACGGTGATGTCCGCTGCGTGCTCGGCGAAGGCCACGCCGCCGGAGCGGCCCCGGATGGTCACCAGGACCCCGATGCGTTGCAGCCGCTGCACCACCTTGGCGACGTGGCTGCGGGGCAGCGCGAGCCGGGTGGCGAGTTCGTCGACCGTGGCCCGGACCGGGGACGCGGCGGTCAGCATGGCGATCCGCAGCGCCATGTCGGTCGACCGGTTGAGCCTCACGCACCGACCCTAGCCACTCGGTGCCGTCCAGCACACCGGCAGATTCACGGTGACCCATGCCACCACGGCACCGGGACTTTCGACCCTAAAACAGGAATTGCTTATTCCTGTTTCGTAAGGATCGACCTGTTCGAGCCCCGGAAGGAGATTCGGTCGTGCTCTCGGAATCCTCAGCATCGGTCGTGACCGCCACCCTGCCCGTCGTGCGGGCGCACGGTGAGGCCATCACCGGCTGCTTCTACCAGCGGATGTTCGACGCCCACCCGGACCTGCTGGACCTGTTCAACCGGGGCAACCAGGCAACCGGGGCGCAGAAGGCCGCGCTCGCCTCCGCGGTGGTCGCGTACGCGGCGCACCTGACCGGCGACACCGGCATGCCGTGGGGGCCGGTCCTGGACCGCATCGCGCACAAGCACGCCTCGCTCGGCATCACCGCCACCCAGTACCCGATCGTCGGGCGGCACCTGCTCGCCGCGGTCGGCGAGGTGCTCGGCGACGCGGTCACCCCGGAGGTGGCCGCCGCCTGGGACGAGGTCTACTGGCTGCTGGCCTGCGAGCTGATCGCCCGCGAGGCGCGGCTCTACGCCGGCGCCGGCGTGCCCGAGGGCCGCCCGGTGTGGCGGGACTGGCGGGTGACCGCCCGCACCAGGGAGAGCGCCGACGTCGTCTCGCTCACCCTCGCGCCGGCCGGCGGGGATGCCGCGCCCGGCTTCACCCCCGGCCGGTACGTCTCGGTCGCCGTCGACCTGGACGGCGGCCGGGGGCAGCAGATCCGCCAGTACAGCCTCTCCGGCCGCCCCGGCGCCGACCAGTGGCGGATCACTGTGAAGCGGGTACGCGGGGAGGGCGGCGCGCCCGACGGCATGGTCTCCGGTCACCTGCACGACCGGGTGGCGGTCGGCGACACGCTGCGGCTCAGCCCGGCGTTCGGCGAGGTCGACGCCACCGGCGGCGACGGGCCGCTGCTGCTGGTCAGCGCCGGTATCGGGCTCACCCCGGCGATGGCGGCGCTGGCTCACCTGGCCGACCGCGATCCCGGACGCCAGGTGACGCTGGCGCACGCCGACCGGGACGCCGAGGCGCACGCGCTGCGCGCGGAACTCCCAGCGCTCCAGCAGCGGTTGCCGAACCTGGCCGTCCACCTCTGGTATCTCGACGCCGCCGGCGCCGACCTGCCCGGCCTGAAGGCGGAGGTGTCCGCCGGGCTGATCGACCCCGACCGGCTCCCGCTGCCCGCCGCGGTCGCCGCGCACCTGTGCGGCCCGGTCGCGTTCATGAACCTGGTCCGGGCCAACCTGCTGCGCCGGGGTGTGCCGGCCGATCGGATCGCCTACGAGGTGTTCGGCCCCGGCATTCTGCCGGGCTGACGCCCCGCCGCGAAACAGGACTTCACAGACCCGTTTTCGGTACGGGGACGCGCGTCGATGCCCTGGCCAGGGCCCGGAGCCTCCACAGCGGAGGCGGCGGGCCCGCGGAGAAGTCGGTGATCTACTGGTTAGGGGCGGAACCCGAGGGTAGGGGTCCACCCATGCGCGTCCTCGGCATCAACGCGATCTTCCACGACCCGGCCGCCGCCCCGGTGGTCGACGGCCGGGTGGTGGCCGCCGCCGACGAGGAGCGATTCAGCCGCCGCGACGAGTACAAGGTGATGGCGCTGGCCTCGTCCGGCACGCCGAAGCACCTGGACGTACTGCGCGAGCTGGTCCAGGCCATTGACAACGGCGGCGTCCGGGCCGAGCCGATCGACTGGGCGGGCCTGGCCGAGTGGTTCGGCCGCCGACCCGGCCGCGACGTGCCCGCGATCTACGTCGAGCACCGGCCACCACGGAAGCGGTGGACGCCGTCCCACCGGACGCCGGGGTGCTGTCCACCCGCGTCGACACGCTCGTGGAGGCGGCGCGCTGGCTGACCGAGGACGCCGAC
This sequence comes from Micromonospora tulbaghiae, assembly GCF_900091605.1. GTDB lineage: Bacteria > Actinomycetota > Actinomycetes > Mycobacteriales > Micromonosporaceae > Micromonospora > Micromonospora tulbaghiae. Next base: position 76,987 of record NZ_FMCQ01000006.1, on the reverse strand, counting down.
GCCGCGTACCGGCTCGGCGCACGGGCACGCGAGGTGGCGAAGGAACGGTTCGGTCTGGACCGCTACCTCGCCGACTGGGACCGGATCCTGGAGGAGAAGACATGCGCATCGCGATGATTTCCGGGCACGCCAGCCCACTCGCCGCCCTCGGCGAGGAGGACGCCGGCGGCCAGAACACGCACGTGGCGGAACTCGCGTCCGCGCTCACCGGCGCGGGTCACGACGTCCGCGTCTACACCCGCCGCGACTCCCCCGCACTGCCGGAGACGGTCAGCGCGCCGGACGGCTACCAGGTGTGCCACGTGCCGGCCGGTCCCGACCGGCGGGTGCCGAAGGACGAACTGCTGCCGTACATGAGCGAATTCGGCAGCTGGCTGGCCGACACCTGGCGGCACGGCGGCTGGACCCCGGATGTGGCGCACGCGCACTTCTGGATGAGCGGACTGGCCACCGTGCACGCGAGCCGCCGCACCGGCGTCCCGACAGTGCTGACGTACCACGCGCTCGGCACCGTCAAGCGCCGCCACCAGGGCGCCCGGGACACCAGTCCGCCAGGGCGCGCCGGCTACGAGCGCGCGCTCGGCCGGGCCGTTGACCGGGTCGTCGTGCAGTGCTCGGACGAGGTCGCCGAGCTGGTCCGGATGGGCGTACCCCGGTCCCGGATGGCGCTCGTCCCGCCCGGCGTCAACGAGGCGGTGTTCCGCCCGGACGGCCCGGTCGCGCCCCGCGACCCGGCACGCCCGCGCATCCTCACCGTCGGGCGGATGGTCGAGCGCAAGGGCTTCCTGGATGTGGTCCGGGCGCTGCCCGCGGTGCCGGACGCGGAGTGCGTGGTGGTCGGCGGCCCGCCGCCTCATCTGCTGCCCGCCGACACGTTCGCCCGCCGGCTGTCCGCGCTCGCCGACTCGTGCGGCGTGGCCGACCGGGTACGGCTGCTCGGCGGCGTGCCGCGCGAGGAGATGGGCGCCTGGTACCGGTCGGCGGACGTGCTCGTGGCCGCCCCCTGGTACGAGCCGTTCGGGCTGGCCCCGCTGGAGGGCATGGCCTGCGGCGTACCGGTGATCGGCACGAACGTGGGCGGCATCGCCGACAGCGTGGTGGACGGACTCACCGGCGACCTGGTGCCGCCGCGTGATCCCCGCGCGCTCGGTACCGCGCTGCGCCGGCTGCTCGGCGACAACGTGCGCCGGTTCACGTACGCGACCGCGGCGCTCGACCGCATCCGCAGCCGGTACTCCTGGAAGCGGTGCGCCGAGCAGCTCGGCGCGGTCTACGACGCGCTGACCAGCGCGGCCCGGCCCACACCGGCGGTGGCGTGATGGCCGGTCCCGGCCCGCTCGAAACCCGCACCTGACCGGGCTGGCCGCGGCCCCGCTGCCGGACCGCGTGCCGGTGCAGCAGACGCGGACACCCCTTACTACCCGCCGGTAGGTTCGGGCCGTACGCTGATCCGGGTGAGCGGGGACTACACCCAGGAGTACGTGGACGTCGACGGCGCGCGCATCGGCGTGCAGATCTACCCGGAGCCGGCCGGTCCGCCCGGCGCGCCGGTGGTGCTGATCTGGCCGGCCATGGGCGTGCGCGCCCGCTACTACCGGCCGTTCGCCGCCGCGCTGCGCGACGCCGGGCTCGCGGTGATCGTGGCCGACCTGCGCGGCACCGGCGAGAGCACGCCCGCGCCGTCGCGCGCCTGCCGCTACGGCTACCAGGAGATGGCCGCCGACATCGGCGCCGTCCTCGACGCGCTCAAGCCCCGGCTGGACGGCCGCGCCCGGCTGCTGCTCGGGCACTCCCTCGGCGGTCAGGTGGCGGTGCTGCACCAGGCGCTGCACGACGACGGCCGGGTGGACGGGCTGGCCCTGGTGGCGGTGGGGCTGCCGTGGTGGCGGCGGTACCCGGGCCTGCGTGGGTGGGGCGTGCTGCCGTACACCCAGGCGATCGCGGCGACGGCCCGGCTCCTCGGTGTCTGGCCCGGCTGGGGGTTCGGCGGCCGGCAGGCCGCCGGCGTGATCCGGGACTGGGCGCACACCGCCCGCACCGGCCGGTTCCCCGCGCTGGACGGGGTGGACGCGGAGGCCGCCGTGCGGCGGATCCGGACACCGGTGCTCGCGGTCAGCGTCGACGACGACCAGTACACGCCGCACGAGACGCTCGACCACCTCTGCGAGAAGCTGACCGCGGCGACGGTGACGCGGCACCGTTACACGGTCGCCGAGGCGGGCGCGCCGCTGGACCACTTCACCTGGGTACGCGCGTCGGTTCCACTGGCCGCCCGCATCGCCGCGTTCGCCGGCACGCTCCCCCGGCGCTGAACCCTCCCCCTCCCCGCCACGCCGGGCGTGAATCGCCCGATCGTGGGTATGCCGCACCGCCCGAACACGGCGGAGGGGGATCTGATGTCAGAACGGCACACCACGCTGCGCTCGATGCACGACCTGGGCCTGGCGGCCTGGTTCGGCGGTTCCCTGATGGGGGCGCTGGGCGTCAACGGCGCGGCGGCACGGATCAACGACACGACGGAGCGGCTGCCGGTGGCCTCGGCCGGCTGGGCGCGGTGGACGCCCGTCAACGCGGCGGCGATCGGCGCGCACCTGGCCGGCGCGGTCGGTGAACTGGTCACCGAGAGCCCGCGGATGGCCCGCCAGGCGGGCGTGGGACGGATCAGCGCGGTGAAGACCGCGCTGACGGTCGGCGCCCTGGCGGTGACTGGCTACAGCCGGCTGGTCGGCATGCGGCTGGAGAAGGCCGGCGGGCCGCCGGTCGAGGGGACCACCGAGCCCAGCCACCACACCCCGGCGAACGTCGCCGCCAGCCAGCGGCAGATGAAGCTGCTCCAGTGGGCGGTCCCGGCACTGACCGGCGCGCTGGTCGTGGTGTCGGCGTACATGGGCGAGCAGCAGAAACCGGGCCAGGTGTTCCGGGGCATGCTGGACCGCGCGGGCGGCATCATGTCCGCGCCGAAGCACATCGGCAAGGTGGCCGCCGTGGGCGCCGCCGGACGTTCCCTGGTCGGGGCGGCCCGTTGACCACCGCGCGGCCGGCGACCCACATCGGGGTGGGCCACCGGCCGCGCGGTGCACCGGGACAGGCCGTCCGCCGTCGGACGGCACGGACATCAGCAGCCAGGCGAGGTGACCATGACCAGCAGGAACCGGCCGGGTACGGGTGACGGGCGCGGGCCGGAGTCGGCCGCGCCGTGGGGCACCACCGACGGCTTCGACGCCGACCCGCCGTGGGGCGCCGGCGACAGCGACCCGATGGACGAGGGCAGCGAGGAGACCGCCGTGCCCGAGGGGCGACTCGGCGAACGCCGGGCGGCCGGCGCCGGGCCGGGCGGGCCGAAGGCGGGCCGGCACGGGTTCGGATCCGTGGAACCGACCCGGACGCCCGAGGCCGGGCCGGGCGCGCCGCCCGATCCGGCCCCGTCGGGGCGGACGTTCCCGGACGACAGCGCGGACGGCGACCTCGGCGACAACGCGCTGGAGGAGGCTACCGGCATGCACCCGGAGACGCGTCCCTGACAGCTCAGGAGCCGGTGCCGTCCTCACCCGGCCGGCCCGGCGCCGACGGCTCGTTGTCCGGCACCGGTGACTCGGCCACCGGGTGCCCGGTGTCGTCGACCAGACCCGGCGCCATGCTGCCGCCGTGCGCCTCCTCGGCCTCCCGGGTCGCTCGCGGGTTCCGCTCGTCCTCGCCGCGCCGCTTCTCCACAGATCCCCCTTCGCGCTCGTCCATGCACCCGGCGGTACCCGGACGACGGCTGAGGAAACGTCAGGCGCGCGCGGCGGCGGGCGCGACCCCGAGCAGGTCGGCCAGGTGGGCGGCGTCGCGCTGGGCCTGGTCTCCGCAGCAGTTGTTCATCAGCACGTGCAGCTCGGCGCACTGGTCGGCCAGCTCGCGCAGCAGCACCGACCAGTGCCGCAGCTCCCGCTCGCCGTAGGCGTAGCGGAACCGCTCCTGCTTGTCCCCGCTCTCCCAGGCCGTGCTGTGCCCGTGGAACCGGATCACGGCCAGGTCGGTGGTGGCGACCAGGATCGGCGGGACCGAGGAGACATGCCCCTGCGGCATGTCCACACAGGCGTACCCGAGGTCGTGCTCCCGCAGGGCCGTACCGCCGCAGGCCCGCCGCGACGATCGCGTTGTCCGACGGCCAGACCGCGCCGAGGTGCGCGCCGACCGGGTTGTACGGCCGCTGCCCCTGCGCGTAGGTGCGCACACCCCAGCCGGAGAACAGGTCCGGCCCGCACAGGTGCCCGGCCACCGCGTCGGCCCGGCCGGGCTCCACGATGCCGCTCCACAGCAGGTGCCCCAGGTGCGAGGTGAGCGCGTCGACCGGCTCGCCGTCCGGGGTGAGCGCCAGCGCGTAGTAGCCGCGCTGCGGCAGCCAGAAGTCCCTGTCGAACCGCTCCCGCAGCCGCGCCGCGTCGGCCTCCAGGCGCTCGGCGTAGCCCGGGTCGCCCCAGAACTCCCGGGCCAGGCGGGCGCCCCGGATCCGCGCGTCGTACGCGTACCCCTGGAGCTCGCACGTGGCGCGCGGGTACGGCGGCTCCCCGCCGTACCGGTCGACGATCGCCTCCGGGGAGTTGCGCCAGGTCTGGTTGGCGACCCCGCTGTCGGTGTTGCGCGGCCGGTAGCGCAGGTAGCCGTCGCCGCACTGGTCGCCGTAGCGGGTCAGCCAGTCCAGCGCCATCCGGGCCGGGTGCCGCAACTCGTGGACCAGGTCGGCGTCACCGGTCCAGCGCTCGTACTCGTCGAGCAGGATCACGAACAGCGGCGTGGTGTCGGCGGCGCCGTAGTAGAGCGCGGTGGGCTGCTCGTCGAACGCGGCCGCCTCGCCGTACCGCAGCTCGGCGACGATCTTGCCGGGCTCCTCCTCGTGGTAGTCGTCGAGCCGGCCGCCCTGCAACATCGCCAGCATGTGCAGCGTGGCCGAGGTCAGCTCGGGCGTGAACGGAAGCGTCTGGAGGCAGGTGATCAGCGCGTCGCGCCCGTACAGCGTCATCGCCCAGGGCATCCCGCCCACCGGCACGCGGTCGGTGTAGGCCAGCGGCATGTAGCGCAGGGCGGCCAGGTCGGTCAGTGCCTGCCGGTACACGGCGGTGAGCCCGGGCCGGTCGGAGACCAGGTGCGGCGCCCGGTCGAGCCACCGTTCGAGGTCGTCCCGCATGTCCTGGCGGACGTGCTGCCGGTGCGACTCGATGTCGGCCCGCAGGTCCCGCCCTCCCGCACCCTGAATGATCATGGCGACGTGCAGGTCGACGTGCCACTCGCCCTGCGGCTCGACGCGGATCCGGAAGGTCATCCCGCGCGCGTCCACGTCGGCCGGGGCGGAGCTGGAGACGCACGTCTCCCGGGCGAACCGCCCGCGCTCGTACCGGATCCGCAACCGCCGCCCCTCCGGGTCGGGGACGACAGTGGGGCGGCGCGGGCCGGGACGCAGGATCTCGGAGGTGTCGGCGAAGTCGGCCGCCATCTCCATCCGCACCGTGTACTCGGCGGGTTCGGCCGAGTGGTTCAGCACCGTGATGCTCTCGTGGTACGCCTCGTCGATCGAGCGGTGCCGGATCACCGAGACGTCGGCGTCCACGTAGTGGCTGGCCGCGCCCGGCACCAGCACGAAACGGGTCTCGAAGTAGGTCAGGTCGTCGCGGGACAACGCGTGCAGCCGCTCGCCGTCGATCGTGAGCACCCAGTGGGACAGGAACCGGGTGTCGAACGAGAACAGGCCGATCGGGGCGGACGGGTCGCGTTCCATGTCGCCCTGCGCGTCGCTCAACGCGAACGCGTTGCCGGCCAGGACGTGGACCAGTTCCTGCCTCATCGGGCCGCCGCCCGCTCGCAGGGCACGTCGCGGGGATCGCGGGCGTCCGGCGGGCCGGGGAAGATCCGGCGCAGCGTCATCAGCAGCTTCAGTTCGCCCCGCGCGGCGAGGTCGTTGCGCAGCAGCGCGGCGGCCGGGTGCAGGCGCCCCGCCGCGATCCGGTCGAACACCTCCCGGTTCGCGCCGACCACCAGGTCGGCCTCCTCGGCCAGGCGCTCCACCCGGACGTCCTGCCGGTCGATGGTCAGGTACCAGTGCTCGGTGTGTCCGTCGTCGCGCAGGTCCAGGCGGATGGTGCCGGAGGTGGTCTCGGGCAGCTCCGGGTGCCGGCCGGCGGTCCCGCGGGCCAGGTGTTCCACGGCCGAGACGCTCATCGGGCCCTCCTCGTCGGTGGTCGCGGCCGGCGCCGCTCGTCCCGCAGCGTCCCCGCGCCGCGGGTGAGGCGAACTCACCCGGTCCGGGTGAGCCGCGGCTGCCCGGCGGGTATCCCTGAGCCGTGCCGACGACCGGGGACGCCACCGCCGACCGGGTGCTGCTCGCGCTGCTGACCATGCAGCGCGAGTCCTGGGAGCAGGGGATCCTCGGTCAGGCGCTGCTCGACCTGGGCCTGGACGAGGCCGCCGTGCTGGTCGCCGACGCCGTGGTGACCCGGCAGCGGCCGGACGGGCGGCTCGGGGAGCCGGCCGGCTCGGTGGGCGCGGTGAACGGCGCCGCGTGCGGCGAGGTGGTCCGGCACGCCGCGCGGAGCACCGGCGGCCGGCGGTACGCCGCGGCGCTGGACGCCCAGCTCGACTGGCTGACCCGGCGGGCGCCGAGGGCCGCCGACGGCACGCTGTTCCACCTGCTCGACGGCCGCCAGGTGTGGGCGGACACGGTCTACATGGTGGTGCCGCTGCTGGCGCTGACCGGCCGGACCGAGGCGGCCGCCGCGCAGGTCGCGGGGCACCGGCGACGGCTGTACGACACGCGCACCGGCCTGTACGCCGCCCGCTGGGACGAGGACCGGGGTGAACTGGACCGGCCCGGGCACTGGGGCACCGGCAACGGCTGGGTGGTCGCCGGGATCGCCCGCGCGCTGCGCCTCGCGCCGGACCGGCCGGGCGACCTCCGCGCCGAGCTGGCCGGGCACGTCGAGGAGGTGCTGACCGCCTGCCTCGCGTACCGGGGCGCGGACGGGCTCTTCCCCGACGTGCTGGACGAGCCGGGCGCGTTCCGCGAGGCCAACACCGCCCAGCTGCTCGGGTACGCGGCCCTCACCGGAGTGGCCGGCGGGTGGCTGTCCCGGTCCTGGTACGACGTGGGAGCGGACCTGCTGGCCGCCGCCGCCCGGCGCGTCGACGCGTACGGCCGGGTGACAGGGGTCAGCGGGGCGCCGGACTTCGAGCGCCCCGGCACCTCGCCCGAGGCGCAGGCGTGTCACCTGCTCGGGCTCGCCGCGCTGCGCCGGGCCGGTGCGGCGCTCAGCGCAGGATGAGCCCGCGCACGTACGCGGCCTGGCCGACGTGCTGGAAGTCGTCGTCGAGCACGCTCACCAGCCGCACCCCGAGCGTGACCGGCGGATCCCAGTTCTCGTCGACCACCCGGTCCAGGTCGGCCGGGCGCAGCCCGCGCAGGTACGCGAGGCTCCGGTCCACCACCGCCCGGTGGTAGTCCAGCAGCACGTCGCCGTCCTCGGGGCGTACCGCGGCGATCTGCTCCGGGCCGTGCCCGAAGCCGGTGTCGGCGGGGTCGGGCCGCAGGCCGCACCGCTCCGCCCACTCGCCGGTGGCCCAGAGCTGCGGCTCCCCCATCACGTCGGCGACGTGGTCGTCCTGGATCCGGGTCAGGTGCCAGACCAGCCAGCCGACCGGGTTCGCCCCGTCGGCCGGCGCCCGCCGCAGCTGGGCCGCGTCGAGCCCGTCGAGCGCCCCGGCGACCAGATCGGGCAGCCGCCCGTACGCCTCGGTCAGCACGTCCGTCGCGTCCACGTGCGCCTCACTCCCTCACCGTCTGCTGCAGTTCACTCGGGCAGTACCGCCCAGCGTGCCCGGCAAACCTCGCCGCGGGGCCGCACATCTAGGGTGATCGCGTGGTCGCGGCGCTGGAGCTGTATCTGGACACCGACGCCACCCGGCGGATCCGGGTGCTGTGGGAACTGCTGGAGTCCGACGGGGTGCCGAGCATGCGGTCCCTGCTGGCGCAGCGGCACCGCCCGCACGTCTCGCTGGCGGTCGCGCCCCGCCTGGACCCGCACCGCGTCGCCGAGGCGCTCGCCGGAACCGTGGTGGCCGCGCCGCTGCGGCTGGAGTTCCAGCACGCCGGGCAGTTCCTCGGGCGGGTGCTCTGGCTGGGGCCGGCGCCGACGTCCGAGCTGCTGGCGCACCACGCCGGGGTGCACGAGCGGCTGGCGCGGGCCGGCGTCGAGGTGGTGGAGCACTACCGGCCGGGCCGCTGGGTGCCGCACTGCACGCTGTCGATGCGGGTGCCGAACCCGCTGATGGGCGCGGCGGTACGCCGGTGCCTGGAGGTGCTGCCGCTGACCGCGACGGTGGTCGGCGCGGCGGTGGCCGACCACGCCCGCGACATCTCCCACCCCCTCCCCTGACACCCTTCCCACCCCATGATCGACACCAGGTCGGGGAAACGGTGACATCAGACCCCCGCCGATGCCGCCACCTCCCCGAACCGGTGTCGATCATGAGGGGCAGTGAGCCGGTCACGTCAGGGGGAGGCGGGGTCGGTGCGGGTGAGCTCGAGCAGGAAGGTCGGGTAGTCCGGCTGCGGGGCACGGGTCACCCCGATGGCCGAGCCGCTCGTAGAACGGCGCCGCCCGCTCGTGGTGGGCCTGCCACTCCAGGTGCCGGGCCCGCCCGCCGGCCCAGCGGTGGACCGCGGTGAACAACGAACGGCCCACCCCGTCCCGGCGGCGGTCCGCCCGGACGTACAGGTCGTGCAGGCGTACGGTGCGGTGCGCGTCGCCGGAACGCAGGTGCGGCCCGTGGTCCTGGGCGGCGGCGTACCCGATCAACCCGCCCGCGTCGCTAGCGCCGAGCAGCGCCCAGCGGGGATCAGCCAGCAGCGCGGCGAACCGGAGCCGGTGGGCTTCCGGCGGGTCGTCGCCGACGCCCATGTCCGCCAACATCGGCCAGAGCGCCGGCCAGTCCGGAACACGCAGTTCTCGTACGGTGATCGACATCGGTCCAGGGTGCGCGCGGAGCCGGCATGGCCGCGATCGGGTTTCGCACCGCCGGCCCGGCCCCGGGTGACCCGTCGCCGGGCGGCCATGGCCTGGCGCGGCCCCTCGCTGGGCTGGGCATAGACTGGGCCCATGGGGCGGAGCCGGTGACCAGCGGGAGCGTGACGCACCCGGGCTACACCCATGGCTGCCTCGCCTACGACGACCCGGCCACGCTGCGCGCGCTGGCGGTCGCGCAGGTAACCGCCGGTCTGGCCGCCGGTGAGCAGGTCTGGGTGGTCTGTCCGGAGGATCGCGCCACGGTCACCGGCTGGCTGGCCTCGGTCCCCGGGATCGACGCCGCACGCCGGCGGGACGCGCTCCGGCTGGTTCCCGTCGGCGAGGCGTACCGGCACGGCGAGGTCGTCGACCCGGAGCGGCAGGTCCGGGCGTACGTGCGGGCCACCACCGAGGCGCTGACCGCCGGGCACACCGGCCTGCGGGTGCTGGCCGAGGCGACCAGCCTGGTCCGCACGACCGCCCAGCGGGACGCCTTCGCCCGCTACGAGCACCGCATCGACCACTGGATGCGGCACCGGCCGATGTCGGCGGTCTGCGCCTACGACCGCCGGCAACTGGACGACGCGGCGATCGCCGAGCTGGCCTGCCTCCACCCGGAGACCAACGCCGACGTGCTGTTCCGGCTGCACGCCGGCGGCGGCGACTCGGTGGTGGCGCTGGCCGGCGAGCTGGACCCGTCCAACCACCGGGACTTCGCCGCCGCGCTGGAGCGGGCCGACCCGCGCCCGGTGGCGGGCCGGCTCGTGTTCGACGCCGCCGAGCTGCGTTTCGTCGACCACCGCAGCCTGTTGCACCTGCGGGACCACGCCCGCCGGCACGACGCCGTCGCGGTGCTGCGCACGCCGAGCCGCGCCCCGGCCCGGCTGGTCGACCTGCTCGGTCTGTCCGAGGTACGGGTGGAGGTCGTCCGATGAGGAGCGGCGCGGCCTCCGGCCACGTGGGCTACTTCCACGAGGCGTTCGTCTACGACTCCGACGAGGAGCTGCTGGCGGTGGCGCTGCCGTTCCTGCTGGACGGGGTCGCGGCCGGCGAGCCGACGGCGGTGAACCTGGACGAGCGCAACGCCGAGCTGGTGCGCCGGGCGCTGCCGCCGGGCGCCGAGGTCACGTTCCTGCCGGTCGGCGACCTCTACGGCCGGCCCAGTGTCGCGCTGCGCGTCTATCGGGAGCTGCTGGCCTCGTACGTGGCGGCGGGAGCGGCGCAGATCCGGGTGGTCGGCGAACTGCCACCGGTGCTGCTCGGCGCGACCTGGGACTGGTGGGCGCGCTACGAGTCGGCGATCAACCACGCCTACGACGACTTCCCGCTCTGGGGCATCTGCGCCTACGACCGCCGGGACACGCCCGCGCACGTGCTCGCCGACGTGGCGCGTACCCATCCGCTGGTGGCGCGGCCGGACGGCGGGCACGAGGCGGCGGGTCTCTACACCGAGCCGACGAGCTACCTGACCGAGCTCCGGCCGGCGCCGGCGGACCCGGTGCAGCGGACCGCGCCGCTCGTCGAGCTGACCGACCCGACGCCGGCCCGCGCCCGCGCGGAGGTACGCGCCGCCGACCGCGGCCTGCTGACGCCGGACGGCCTCGACGGCCTGGTCATCGCCGTCAGCGAGGTGGTGAGCAACGCGCTGCGCCACGGTGAGCCGCCGGTGTCCCTGCGGCTGTGGCGCGCGCCGGACCGGATCGTGGTGACCGTCCACGACCGGGGCAGCGGCCCCAAGGACCCGTACGCCGGGCTGCTGCCGGCGGGCGACGGTTCCGAAGGCGGGCTGGGCCTGTGGATCAGCCACCAGAGTTGCGACCACGTGACGTACCACCGGGACGCGGGCGGCTTCACCATCCGCCTGACGGCGGGCAACCCGCACTTCCCGGTCTGACCGCGCCGCCGGTCGGCGGGCAGCGGGGCGGGGCGGGGCGAGCCCCGCGCGCGGACGCGGTACCGTAGCGCCTCATCGTGCCCTGCGGGGCGGTCATCCGCCGGCCTGGCGCTGGCGAACCGACGGAGGATGGCGCATGTCCAACGGTGCCGAGCCGTTCGCATCCCACGACGACCTGTCCGCGCGACCGCGGTTCGATCCGGCGTTGCGCGGCTACGACAAACGTCAGGTGGACCGGTACGTCGAGCAGGTCGACGCCGAGGTCGGTGCGCTGACCGCCGCGCGGGACCGGGCGTACGCGCAGGTGCGTGACCTGACCGCGCAGGTGCAGCGGGCGCAGGCCGAGGCGGTGGAGCTGCGCGACCGTCCGACGGCGGTGGACCGGGCGTCCTTCCGCGACCTCGGCCCGATGGTCGACCAGATCCTGGACCTGGCCGAGAAGCAGGCCGGCCAGATCACCGACCTGGCCAACCGGCGCGCGGAGGACGTCCAGGGGCAGGCGGAGAAGCTGCTCGCGGCGGCGCAGGAGCAGGCCGCGCGGGAGCGGCGTGAGCTGGACGAGGAGCTGTCCGCCCGCCGGGCCGAGCAGGAGCGGGTGGACGAGGAGCGGCGGGCCGCCGCGCAGGCGGAGCTGACCGCGGTGCGGGAGCTGGCGGAGAAGCTGCGCGTCGAGGGCCAGGCCGTGCACGACCGGGCCCAGCAGGAGGCGAAGCGGATCAGCGAGCAGAGCGCGCAGCAGGTCGAGCAGGCGCGCTCGGCGTCCGAGGCGCTGGTGAAGGCGGCGCGGACGCAGATCCAGCAGGAGGTCCAGGCCAACCGCAGCAAGGCCCAGCAGGAGCTGGCCCAGTGGCAGGCCACGATGGCCAAGGAACTGGACGAGCGGCGGGCCGCCGCGGAGCAGGAGCTGGCCGATCGGGCCGCCGCCGCCGAGAAGGACATCGCCGCTCTGGTCGCCGAGGCGCAGCAGTACGCCACCGAGGTCCGGGAGCGGGCCGACGAGGAGACGGCGGCGCACCAGGAGCAGCTCGCCGGCGTGCAGCGGGAGATCCAGCAGCGGCAGGAGACGCTGACCGGGCTCAAGGCGGAGCTGGAGACGGTCTCCCGGCAGCTGGAGGACACCCGCCGGGAGATCGACACCATCGAGCGGACCGGCGCGGAGCTGGAGGAGCGGCTGGTCGGCGTACGCCGGGAGCTGACCACGGAGAGCAAGCGGCTCGACGAGGCGCGGCGCGCGGCGGACCTGGCCGAGCAGCACGCCAAGGACACCCGGGCCCGGGTGCAGCGGGAGGCCAAGCGGGTCGCCGACCTGGCCGCGGCGGCGGTCATGGCGGCCGCGGCGGGCGGCGGGGAGACCGCCGAGTATCCGCAGGTGGCGGTGCGCCCTCCGATCACCGTCCCGGCCGAGGTGACGCCCCGGGCCGTGGACGGGCGGATTGAGCCGGACGCGATCGAGCCGGACCGGTCGGAGCCGCCCGCGGTGGAGCCGATCGTCGAGCGGCTGGACGGGCCGAGCTTCGACGCGTTCGCTGTTCGCACGCCGGCCCCGCGCGGGGTGCCCGAGGCGGAGACCACGGGTACGGACAACGGCGTGCCGGCTACCGCCTGAGCGACCGGCGCCGCCGGTCCGGGCCGGGCCGGCGGCGTCGCATCTTGCCCATCGACCTTGCTATATGCAAATATTTGGATCGATCTGCTGGTGCGTCTCGATCCTTATTCGGGGGTTGACGGGTATGCGGAAGATTTCCTCGATCGGCGCCGCCGTCGTCCTGACCGTCGCCGCGGCGGGCGCCGTGGTGGCCGGTACGGCCGGACCGGCGAGCGCCGGGTGCAGCCACTCGCACTCCAACGTGGACGGCAAGTTCGGCCAGCTGTTCAACGCCACGAACGTCAACATCCGTACCGGCCCGCACACCACCTGCGCCTCGCTGGGCTACGGGCAGCTCAGTCACACTGTCGACTTCCACTGCTTCGCCAGCGGCGACCGGGTCAGCGCCAACGGCCACACCACCTACACGTGGACGTACCTGCGGGACGTCACCACCGGCGTCTCCGGCTGGGTCGCCGACGCGCTGCTGGACAACCTCGGCGGCAACGTCGCCTGCTGACCGGGACCACCCGGCGTGCCCGGAGCGGGCAGAATGACCGGGCATGAACGGCCTGCACCCGCCCGTCGAGCCGTACGCCACCCACCGGATCCCGGTCGGTGACGGCCACGTCCTCTACGTCGAGGAGGTCGGCCGGCCGGACGGCGTGCCCGTGGTGTTCCTGCACGGCGGGCCCGGCGGCGGCCTGGTGCCGGCGGCCCGCCGGTTCTTCGACCCCGCGCGCCATCGGGCCGTGCTGTTCGACCAGCGTGGTGCCGGGCGCAGCACCCCGCACGGCGAGGTGCGCGCCAACACCACCTGGCATCTGGTGGCCGACGTGGAGACCATCCGGCAGCGGCTGGGCATCGGCTCCTGGCTGGTGTTCGGCGGCTCGTGGGGCACCACGCTCGGCCTGGCGTACGCCCAGACGCACCCGGAGCGGGTGACCGGCCTGGTCCTGCGCGGCGTGCTGCTGCTGCGGCGCAGTGAGCGGAACTGGTTCTACCAGGGCGGACTGCGCCACCTCCAGCCCGAGGAGTGGGAGCGGTTCGTCGCGCCGGTCCCGCCCGACGAGCGCGACGACGTGCTGGCCGCGTACCACAGGCGGCTGCACGGCCCGGACGAGGCGCAGGCCCGGGAGTACGCGCGGGCCTGGGGGCGGTGGGAGGCGGTCAACTCGTCGCTGCGGCCCGACCCGGAGCTGCTCGCCCACTTCACCGCCGACGACCAGGCGCTGCCTGTGGCCCGGATCCTGTCGCACTACGCGGTGCACGGCGGCTTCCTCACCGAGGGCCAGTTGCTCGACGGCGTGGACCGGATCCGGCACCTGCCCGCCGTGATCGTCAACGGCCGCTACGACCTGTGCTGCCCGCCGGTGTCCGCGTACGACCTGGCCCGCCGGTGGCCGGAGGCGACGCTGCGGATCGTGCCGGACGCCGGGCACTCCGCCGCCGAGCCGGGCGTGACCCGGGAGGTGCTGCGCGCCCTGGACGAGGTGACCGCGAGGGTCGGCTGACCGGCGCCGGACCCCCACCGGTCCGCGCCTGGTCATCGGCGACCGTCGCTGGCAGGATCGGCCGGGTGACGGGTGCGCTGTACGCGGTAAGTGACCTCCACGTGTCGTACGCGGAGAACCGCGCGGTGGTGGACGGCCTGCGGCCGGAGACGGCGGACGACTGGCTGATCGTGGCCGGCGACGTCGGCGAGGTCTTCGCCGACATCGAACGGACGCTGCGGCTGCTGCGCGACCGGTTCGCACGTGTGGTGTGGGCGCCGGGCAACCACGAGCTGTGGACCCATCCCAACGACCCGGTGACGTTGCGCGGGGTGGCCCGCTACGACGCACTGGTGGCGATGTGCCGTGAGCTGGGCGTGCTGACCCCGGAGGACGACTATCCGGTGTGGCGGGGCGCGGGCGGGCCGGTCACCGTCGCGCCGCTGTTCCTGCTCTACGACTACTCGTTCCGGGCACCCGGCACCACGACGAAGGAGGAGTCGCTGCGCGCGGCGTACGACGCCGGCGTGGTGTGCACCGACGAGATGCTGCTGCACCCCGACCCGTACCCGGACCGGGAGTCCTGGTGCGCGGCCCGGCTGGAGCAGACGCGGCTGCGCCTGGAGGCCACCGACCCGGCGCTGCCCACCGTGCTGGCCAGCCACTGGCCGCTGGTACGCCAGCCCACCGAGGTGCTCTGGTTCCCGGAGTTCGCGCAGTGGTGCGGCACCGACCGCACCGCCGACTGGCACGTGCGCCACCGCGCCGCCGTCGCGGTCTACGGCCACCTGCACATCCCGCGCACCACCCACTACGACGGGGTGCGGTTCGAGGAGGTGTCGCTGGGTTACCCGCGCGAGTGGCGACGCCGCGGCGGTGAGCCGGCGCCGATGAAGCGGATCCTCGGATGATCGGGGCGCTGCTGCCGGCCGGGGCGCTGGCCGTCGAGGCGTTCGCCGACGTGCCGGACGAGGCGCCGTACCCGGGCGAGGAGGACCTGGTGGCGCGCGCCGTCGCGGGCCGCCGCCAGGAGTTCGTCACGGCCCGCCGCTGCGCGCGGGAGGCGCTGGCCCGCCTCGGGTACGCCCCGGCGCCGATCCGTCCCGGTCCCCGGCGGGAGCCGGTCTGGCCGGCCGGCGTGGTGGGCAGCATCACGCACTGCACCGGCTACCGGGCGGCGGCGTTGGCCCGGGCCGGGACGCTGGCCGGGCTGGGCATCGACGCGGAGCCGCACGAGCCGCTGCCCGACGGGGTGGCGGGCGTGGTTCTCACCGCCGGCGAGCCGGAGCGGCTGGCCGCGCTGCGTGCCGTCGACCCGGCGACGCACTGGGACCGGCTGCTGTTCAGCGCCAAGGAGTCGGTCTACAAGGCGTGGTACCCGCTGACCGGACGCTGGCTCGGGTTCGAGGAGGCGGAGTTGACGTTCGACCGGTCCGGCCGGTTCACCGCCCGGATCCTGGTCGACGGCACCCGCACCGACGGCGGCCCGCCGCTGGACGTCCTGGACGGCCGCTGGCTGGTCGCCGGCGGGCTGCTGCTCACCGCCGTGGCCGTGCCGCACCGACCCTGACCGGCGATACCGCGATTGTTCCGGTTTGCCCGCCCCGACCTGGGGTAGGGCCGAAGGGGCCTGGACATTTCGCTGTAGGAGGACACGTCCTGATGGAATCCAGCAAGCCCACCCAGATCGTCAAGGGTGTCGTCGAAGCCGCCGTGGAGAAGGTCGGCGACGCGCTGACTCCGGACGTGCCGGGCGCACCCGGCAGCGCACCGCCACCACTGGAGGAGCCGACCACGCCGCACGGGCCGCTGCCGCCCAAGGACGAGCAGGGCGCGCCGGACACCCGGACCCCGACCGGCGCCGAGACCGGCGTGCCGAAGATCGCCAAGGGGCAGCAGGGCGCGTACCTCACCACCGCCAACGGGGCCCGGCTGCGCGACACCGACCACTCGCTGAAGGCCGGTCCGCGCGGCCCGGTCCTGCTGCAGGACCACCACCTGCGGGAGAAGATCACCCACTTCGACCACGAGCGGATCCCGGAGCGGGTGGTGCACGCCCGGGGCGCGGGCGCGCACGGCACGTTCGTCGCGTACGGCACCGCCGAGGAGGTGACCCGGGCCGGGTTCCTGAAGAAGGGACGCGAGACGCCGGTCTTCGTCCGCTTCTCCACCGTGCTGGGCTCGCGCGGCTCGGCGGACACGGTCCGCGACACCCGCGGCTTCGCCACCAAGTTCTACACCGACGAGGGCACGTTCGACCTGGTCGCCAACAACATCCCGGTCTTCTTCATCCAGGACGCGATCAAGTTCCCGGACGTCATCCACGCCGGCAAGCCGCACCCGGACCGGGAGATCCCGCAGGCGCAGAGCGCCCACGACACGTTCTGGGACTTCGTCTCCCTGCACACCGAGGCACAGCACCACACTATGTGGAACATGTCCGACCGGGGCATCCCGCGGTCCTACCGGACCATGGAGGGCTTCGGCGTGCACACGTTCCGCCTGGTCGACGAGGCCGGCGCGACGGTGCTGGTCAAGTTCCACTGGAAGCCGAAGCTGGGCGTGCACTCCCTCACCTGGGAGGAGGCGCAGCTCATCGGCGGCATCGACCCGGACTACCACCGTCGCGACCTGTACGACGCGATCGAGGCCGGCGCGTTCCCGGAGTGGGAGCTGGGCATCCAGGTCTTCCCGGACACGCCGGAGGAGACGTTCGCCGGGATCGACCTGCTCGACCCGACGAAGATCGTGCCGGAGGAACTGGCGCCGGTGCAGCCGATCGGCAAGCTCACCCTGAACAAGACGCCGCGCAACTTCTTCGCCGAGACCGAGCAGGTGGCGTTCCACGTCGGGCACCTGCCGCCGGGCATCGACGTCACCAACGACCCGCTGTTGCAGGGCCGCCTCTTCTCGTACGTGGACACGCAGCTCACCCGCCTCGGCGGGCCGAACTTCACCCAGATCCCGATCAACCGGCCGCACGCCGACGTCAACGACATGTTCCGTGACGGCTTCCACCAGCACGCGGTCCACGCGGGCGTGGCGCCGTACCGGCCGAACTCGCTCGACGGCGGCAACCCGTTCCCGGCCGGCGACCGGGAGCACGCCTTCGTGGACACGCCGGTGACGGTGGCCGAGGCGCCGAAGGTGCGCGCCTCGCCGGCTTCCTTCGACGACCACTACAGCCAGGTACGCCTGTTCTGGCAGAGCATGTCGCCGGTGGAGAAGGAGCACATCATCCGGGCGTACACGTTCGAGCTGGGCAAGTGCTACCACCAGGCGATCAAGGAGCGGCAGCTCCAGTGCCTGGCCAACGTCGACCCGGTGCTGTGCGAGCAGGTCGCGATCGGCCTGGGCCTGCCCGTGCCCCGGCCCACGGTGCCGCCGGCGGAGGTGCAGCCCAGCCCGGCGCTGTCCCAGGTGGGCCGGGAGTGGCCGGCCGACGGCCGGATGGTCGGCATCGTGGTCGACGCCCAGGGCGACATGGGCGACGTGCACGAGGTACGCCGGGCGGTGTTCGCCGCCGGCATGGTGCCGCTGCTGATCGCCGCGCACGGCGGCACCGTCGACGGGCTGCCGGTGCAGCGCACGTTCGCCACCGGCCGCTCGGTCGAGTTCGACGCGGTGCTGCTGGCGGGCTCGCCGGCCCCGGCGCCGGACGCGCTGCCGGCCCGCGACGCCAAGGCCGGCGCGCCGGGCTCCCCCACCGTCGACCCGCGGGTGCTGCTGCTGGTCGAGGAGGCGTGGCGGCACGCCAAGGTGATCGGCGCCTGGGGCGCGGGCGCCGAGGTGCTGCACCAGGCCGGTGTCACCGGCACGCCCGGTGTGGTGACCGGTGGCTCCGGTGCCGAGGTGCTCACCGAGGTACAGCGGCTGATGGCGGCGCACCGGGTCTGGGAGAGGTTCCCGGCCTCGGTCGCCTGATCTCGTTCCGTGCGTGGGGCGGTCCCGGATCCGGGACCGCCCCACGCCCACGTTTGCCGTGGCCCCGCCCGGGAACGAGCAGTGGATGAACGGGCCTGTGGCCGGCGAACCGGTCGGCGAGCTGGAGCTGGTGCACACCTTCACCGGGGCGATGCCGACCGGGGTGAGCGTGTCGCACACCGGCCGGATCTTCGTGAACTTCCCCAAGTGGGGCGACGAGGTGCCGGCCACCGTCGTGGAGCTGCGCGACGGCCGTGAGGTCCCGTTCCCGGACGCGGACTGGAACGACCCGTCCGGCGACGACGACGCGGGCGCGTTCGTCTCGGTGCAGAGCATCGTGGTCGACCCGTCCGACCGCCTCTGGGTGCTCGACACCGGCAGCCCGATGTTCCAGCCCACGAAGCCGGGCGGGCCGAAGCTGGTCCGCGTCGACCTGGACACCGACTCCGTCGGACAGGTGATCACCTTCCCGGCCGACGTGGCGCTGCCCACGACGTACCTCAACGACGTCCGGTTCGACCTGCGCCGCGGCGAGGCGGGCCTGGCCTACATCACCGACTCCTCCGACTCCGGTCCGAACGGTCTCGTCGTGGTGGACCTCGCCACCGGGGAGTCCTGGCGCCGGCTGCACGAGCACCCGTCCACCAAGGCCGAACCGCTGTCGTCGTTCCGGCCGGTGGTGGAGGGGCGCCCGTTCCTGCAACGCCCGGCCGACGGGCCGGCGAAGCCGGTGTCGATGGGCGCGGACGGCATCGCGATCTCCGCCGACGGCGCCCGGCTCTACTACTGCCCGCTCGCCTCGCGCCGCTGGTACAGCGTGGCCACCGACGCGCTCGCCGACCGGTCACTCGGCGACGACCAGGTCGCCGCCACGGTGGTGGACGAGGGTGACAAGGGCACCGGCTCCGACGGTCTGGAGACCGACGACTCCGGTGCGCTCTACCTGACCGCGTACGAGCACGACGCGGTGCTGCGACGCCGCCCGGACGGCGAGTTCGAGACAGTGGCGCACGATCCGCGCCTGCTCTGGCCGGACACCATGTCGGTCGCCGTCGACGGCCACCTCTACGTCACCGCGAACCAGTTGCACCGGCAGGCGACCTACCAGGGCGGACGGGATCTGCGGCGCAAGCCGTACGCGCTGTTCCGGGTGCCGATCGGCGCCGGGCCGGTGCTGCTGCGCTGACCGAGGGCGCACGACGCGTCACGTATCGAAGTGCGTCGTTGACGGCTTAGTTAATACTCTTTAATATTTGGGCCACCTCGAGGAAGACCCCCATCCGCCCCCGTCCCCCGGGAAGGCCCTCGATGCCCAGACCTCACCTCCGGCGGCGCCTGGCCGCCGGAGCGCTCGCGCTGGCCACCACCGCCGCGACGCTCACCCTCACCCCGACCGCCGCCGAGGCGGCGGTGCTGCCGAACAACTTCAAGAGCGTCGGCTACATGCCGTCCTGGAGCGGCAACGTCAACACCATCCAGTACGGCAAGCTCACCCACATCAACTACGCGTTCGTGCTCCCCAACGGCGACGGCAGCCTGCGCCCGGTGGACAACCCGTCCAAGCTCTCCTCGCTCGTGTCGCTCGGGCACGCCGACAACGTCAAGGTCTCCATCGCCGTGGGCGGCTGGAACGACGGCGACGACTCCGCGTTCGAGGCGCTCGCCGCCAACTCCGGCTCGCGCAGCGCGTTCGTCAACAACCTGATCGCGTTCGTCAGCCAGTACAACCTCGACGGCGTGGACATGGACTGGGAGTACCCCGACCCGGGCGCCTCGGCGAACAACTACACGCTCCTCATGCAGCAACTCGGCAGCGCCCTGCACAGCCGGGGCAAGCTGCTCACCGCCGCCGTGGTCTCCGAGGGCTACTACGTCGACGGGGTGCCCACAGCCGTCTTCGGCTCGGTGGACTGGCTGAACATCATGGCGTACGACGGCGGCAGCCCGCACGCCAACTACGACTGGTCGATCGCCAGCATCAACAGGTGGAAGTCACGCGGCCTGCCCGCCGCCAAGGCGGTGCTCGGCGTGCCCTTCTACAGCCGACCCGGCTACTACACCTACTCGACGCTGGTCGGCATGGACCCGGCGAACGCCAACCGGGACTGCACCACTGTGGGCGGCGCGCAGCAGTGCTACAACGGCGTACCGACCGTCAAGCGCAAGACCCAGTGGGCCATGGCGAACGCCGGCGGGATGATGAACTGGGAGCTGTCGCAGGACACCACCGGTTCGACGTCGCTGGTCAGCGCGATCTACGACACCGTCACCGGCGGTGGCACGCCGCCTCCGTCCGGGCGTACCGGGCCGATCACCGGCATCGGCGGCGCCTGCGTGGACGTGGCGGCCGCGAGCACCGCGAACGGCACCGCGATCCAGCTCTACGGCTGCAACGGCACCGCCGCGCAGAGCTGGACCGTCGGCGGCGACGGCACGCTGCGCGCGCTGGGCAAGTGCCTGGACGTGACGAGCGCCGGCACCGCGAACGGCACCACGATCCAGCTCTGGGACTGCAACGGCACCGGCGCCCAGGTGTGGCAGGCGCAGAGCAACGGCACGCTGCGCAACCCGGCGTCGGGCCGGTGCCTGGACGCCACCGGCAACAGCTCCGCCAACGGCACCCGGTTGCAGATCTGGGACTGCTTCGGCGGCGCCAACCAGGTCTGGCGGCTGCCGGCCTGACCGCGGCTTCCCCGCCGGGCCGCCCGGCCCGGCGGGGACCGGCCTCACCAGCGGTTGCGGGCCTCCTCGGCCCAGCCGACCAGGCCGTCCAGATCCACCCGCTCGCCGTCGTCGGTCGCCGCCCAGCCGGTGAAGTGCCCGAAGCACTGGTGCGTCTCCCCGGCCAGGACCACCAGATTGGTCCGCGCCACCCGCTCGTGGAACGGGTGGAACGCCACGTCCACCCGGTCGCCGGTGATCCGCCACGGCCGCAGCCAGTCGGCGCGGTCGTACTCCCAGGTCAGGTCCGCGCCGATCTTGTGCAGCCGCCCGTCGACGAACACCGCGTTCTCGGTCGAGCCGGTGCCGTCGGTCCACTTGCCGCCGAGCTGGATCGACCGGCCCGGCCCGCTGCCGGCCGCCCAGTTCCACCGCACCGCGTACCGCCACTTGCCCCGGCCGTGGTCGAGCGCCGCGTACGACCCCTCCCCCACCGGGTGCGCCGTGCCGTCCACCGTGAGCGTGCCGTGCACCGGCCGGCCGATGTCCTTGACCGTGTACTGGAACCGGCGGGTGCTCCACGGCACCACCACGCCGAGCGACTCGTGCCCCGGCGGCAGCGGCACGGTCAGGTCCACCTCGACGCCGGGTGCGGCGGCCCGCAGCGTACTGCCGTCCGGGCCCTGGTCCACCGCGACGGTGAGGTTCCCGCCCCGGGCGCGGACCGCACCGGAGCCGCTGACCGGCGGCAGCACAGTGCCCCGGGCGAACGGCACCACCGCCTCCGCCGTCGTCTCCCGGCCGGTACGCCGGTCGAGCAGGTAGAGGCTCTGCACCCCGGCGTAGTCCAGCGACGACGCGACCAGGCCGAGGATGTGCGTCGGCGTGACCACGCCCCAGTGCTCCCACCGCTTGGCCCGGCCCCAGCCGCGCAGGTTCGACCGGTGCAGTGGCCGGCGGCTCCAGCCGACCGCGTCCGGGTTCAGCCGCCCGTCCGGCCGGCACAGGTCGACCGGCTCGGTGATCTCCCGCTCATGCGTCATCGCCGCAGGCTACCGACGACGGCGACGGCCCGGCGGGCGGCCTGGGCGGCCGTCCCGCCGGGCCGTCGCGTCAGCGTCCCTGCTTGGCGCGGCAGATCTCCACCGGCACCGCCGGCGCGCCGTCGACCGGGGCCGGGTCCTCCGGGGTGGGCGCGATGCCGCCGGCCGAGATCCGGTCCAGCGTGGCCAGCCCGGCCGCGTCGACCTGGCCGAAGACGGTGTAGTTCGGGCGCAGCGCCGAGTCGGCCTGGACCAGGAAGAACTGGCTGCCGTTGGTGTCCGGGCCGGCGTTGGCCATGGCGAGGGTGCCGCGCGCGTACAGGCGGCGTACGCCGGTCGGGTCGGTCGGCGCGGGCGGCAGGTCGGTGGGCAGCTCGTCGCGGTAGCGGTAGCCCGGGCCGCCCTCGCCGGTGCCGGACGGGTCGCCGCACTGGAGGACCGTCAGCGTCGGGTACGCGGTGAGCCGGTGGCAGGGCGTCCGGTCGTAGAAGCGCTTGCGGACCAGGTGCAGGAAGCTCTGCACCGTGCACGGCGCCTGCTCGCGGTCCAGCGTCAGCCCGATCGGTCCCTGGTTGGTGCGCAGCGTGACCCGCACGGTGCCCCGGTCCGGCGTCCGGCGCGGGTCCGGCGGCAGCGGCACCGGACGGGCGGCCGGCTCGTCCGGCGTGGGCGTGTACGCGCACGGCCCCTTGGTCGGCGCGGGATCGGCAGCCGGTGCCGCCGTCGCGGCGACACCTGCGGCGGCGACGATCGTCGCGGCGGCGACGCTCACCCCGGCGAGGCGGGCCAGCAGGGGTAAGGCGGCGTGCGTTCGGGTTTCGCTCGACACGGTGGTCCTCCCTGGACTCGTGGTACCAGAACGACCGGAGTCTATGGACCGGGTGCGACGATGTCGACGCGAACGCGGGGCGGGTCGGCGGGAAAGTCGGTTGCCGGCCGGGGCCACCTCCGGGAGGCTGAGCCGCATGACGTTCTGACGGATCGCACCCAGCCCGCAGGCCCTCGCCGCCTGCCGTTCCCCGCCTCTCTTTCCGCAGAAACGAGCGTCTGTGTCCGCGTACCCCTCCGGGCGGGCCGTCGTGCCCGCCACCGTCTCCGTCTTCTCCTCCCCCGGCAGCTGGATCGAGTCGGCCGCGCTCGACCAGTGCCGCCAGGTCGCCGCCCTGGACGGCATGGCACACGTCGCCGCCATGCCGGACCTGCACCCCGGCAAGGGCGCGCCGATCGGCGCCGCGATGTCCTCGACGGTGCTCTACCCGTTCCTGGTCGGCTCCGACATCGGGTGCGGCATCGCGGTGTTCCCGATCGCGCTGCGCCGGGTCGTACCCGAACGGCTCGCGGCCCGGTTCCCCGACCTGGACCGGGCGCTCGACCCGGACGCCGACGACCCGGCCTGGTCGGTGCTGGACGGCGACATCCCTGACGGCCACCTCGACGGGCTCGGCACGGTCGGGCGCGGCAATCACTTCGTCGAGCTGGCCCGCGTCGGGCCGGTCCTCGCGGCGGAGCACGCCGCGCGGCTCGGGCTGGCCGCCGGCGACCTGGTGCTCGTCGTGCACTCCGGCTCGCGCGGGCTGGGCGAACGGATCCTGCGCGAGCACACCGAGGCGCACGGCGCCGGTCCCGCGCCCGACCCGGACGCCTACCTGGCCCGGCACGACGCCGCCGTACGGTGGGGTTCGCTCAACCGGCGGCTGCTGGCCGCGCGGGTCGCGTACGCGCTCGGCGCCGAACCGGCCGAGCCGGTCGTCGACCAGTGCCACAACCTGGTCGAGGTCCGCGACGGACGCTACCTGCACCGCAAGGGCGCGGCGCCGGGCGACGGCCGGGACGTGCTGATCGCCGGCACCCGTGGTACGCCCTCCTACCTGGTGGCGGCGCACGCCGGCCCGGACGCCGGCTACTCGGTGGCGCACGGCGCCGGGCGCAAGATGTCCCGCGCCGACGCGCTGCGCCGAGGGCGGGCCAAGCACACCGTCCAGGAGCTGCGGCGTACGCCGGTCGGCTCGATAGTGGTGTGCGGCGACCGGCAGTTGCTGTTCGAGGAGGCGCCCACCGCGTACAAGCGCATCGAGCAGGTGATCGGCGACCTGGTGGCACACGACCTCGCCACTCCGGTCACGACCACGATTCCGCTGGTCACGTACAAGACGCCGGACGTGGGCCGCCGCGACGAGCGCCGGAAGGGCCGCCGGTGACCGAGCTGCTGCTGTCCGCCGGGCGCGGACCTGCCGAGTGCGCGTGGGCACTGGCCCGGCTGCTGTCCCGCCTGGAGGGCGAGGCGACCCGGCGGGGTCTGCGTACCGACCGGGTCGAGACGGTGGCCGGCGACCGGGCGGGCACCTACCGGTCGGTGCTGGTCCGGATCACCGGCGCCGGGGCGGAGGGCTTCGCGGCCGGGTGGACCGGCACGCTCTGCTGGCAGGCGCCCAGCCCGTACCGGACGGGCCACGGACGGAAGAACTGGTACGTCACCGCGAGGACGTGCCGGACCGACGTGCTGGTCACGCCGTTCGACGAGGCCGACGTCGAGTTCGTGCCGTGCCGCACCGGCGGGCCGGGCGGCCAGCACCGCAACAAGGCCAGCACCGCCGTCCGTGCCACGCACCGCCCGTCGGGGCGGACCGTGGTGGTCGACACCGAACGGCACCTGCACCTCAACCGCCGTATCGCGGTCGAGCTGCTGCGGCAGCGGATCGCCGCCGACGACGAGGCGGCCCGGCGCGCGGGTGTCGACGCCCGCTGGCGGATCCACGACGAGCTGGTGCGCGGCGACCCGGTACGGGTGGAGCGGCCCTGACGCGGCCCGATCCGTCGTCGCTGACCGGTCCGGCTACCGTGGGCGCGGCGGACGGGCGGCCCCGGCCCGCCGACGTGGCGCGCGAGGAGGACGGATGCGACGGAGAAGGACCGGTCTGATGGCGGCGCTGGCGACGGGGGTCCTCTCGCTCGCCTCCTGCGGCGGCGGGGATGCCGGCACCGATCCCGAGACCTACCTCCGCGACGCGATGCGCGAGGCCGTGTCCGTCAAGCAGGAGACCGGGCAGTTCCCCCGGGGCGTGAGCGATCTGTCGGTCGGGGACTACGACGGCGTCGGCGTCGTCACGTTCGTCACCGACAACGACGCGTCCGCGCTCTGCGTGCAGCTGTCCGTGCCGGACGCCAAGCGCAGCGTGTACTCCGCCGACCCCGGACAGGTCGCCGACGGCGCCTGCGACATGGACCGCGTCCGGTGAACCCGCTCGTGCAGCGTTTCCGCGCCGTGGTCGCGATGTGGATCTTCGTCGGCTGGGGCGGGTTCCTGCTGGCCGGGTTCCTCGGCCTCGCCCTGCTCACCCAGACGGGTCCGTTCGCGGCCGCGTCGACCTTCTCCGCCGCCGCCGAGTTCGCCCCCGGCGCCGAGATCAAGGTGCGGGACACCGGCGTACGCCCCGGCAACATCCTGATCCTCGCCACCCCCGCCACAGTCGATCCCGCCACCGTCCGGTGCACCGCGAAGAGCCGGGTCTACTCCACCGGCGAGCAGCGGTCCAGGGAGCTGACCGGGGCCCGGCCCGAGGGGACCGCGGCGGTGATGCGCGACCGCGGCGACGCACGGCAGTTCACTCCGGTGCTGGCCACCGAGGGCACCGGCTGGATGGAGACCGACTTCGTGAGCTGCACCGGCGCCGGTGCGGAGGCGTTCGCGCTGACCACCGCCAAGGGCATCCAGAGCGACACGTTCCGGCTCGGCGCCGGACTGCTGCTCATGCTGCTCGCCCCGGTGCTCGCCGGGCTCGGCTGCCTCGCGCTGTACCTCACCCGGAAGTGGAACCGGGAGGCGGCGCTGCGCGGCGGCTCGACGAGTTGGCCCTACCGGTGACCGGGCTGCGCCTGTACGTGGGCTGTGCGATGTGGACGCACAAGTCCTGGTCCGGCCGCTTCCTGCCGCACCCGCTGCCCGCGCACGAGCGGCTGCGCGCGTACGCGGGGTGGTGCGACGCCGTGGAGGGCAACACCACGTTCTACGCGACCCCGGCCCGGGAGACGGTGGCGTCCTGGGCCGAGCAGACCGATCCGGGTTTCCGTTTCCTGCCGAAGCTGCCGAAGGTGGTCACGCACGAGCGCCGGCTCACCGGCGGCGAGGCGGAACTGCGGGCGTTCCTGCACGCGATGGAGCCGCTCGGTCCCCGGGCGGACGCGCTCTGGATCCAGTTGCCCGGCTCGTTCGGCCCCGGTGACGTGCCCGACCTGGACCGGTTCCTGCGCACGCTGCCCGCCACCCACAGGTACGCCGTCGAGGTCCGCCATCCCGCCTTCTTCACCGAGGCCGGTGCCGTACGCGCGCTGGAGGCCACGCTGCACCAGCACGGAGCGGAGTGGATCCCGTTCGACACCACAGCGTTCTTCCGGACGCCGCCGACGAGCGACGCGGAGCGGGAGGCGTGGACCCGCAAGCCTCGCCTGCCCCCGCGTACCCGGGCGCTGACCGACCGGCCGATCGTGCGCTACCTGGGCCGGGACGACCCGGCCCGCACCGTCGAGGGCTGGCAGCCGTGGCTGGACGTGGTCACCGGCTGGCTGCGCGAGGGCCGCTCCCCGACCGTGTTCGTGCACACGCCGGACAACGCGGACGCTCCCGAGCTGGCCCGTCGCTTCCACGACCAGGTCCGCGAGCGGGTGCCCGGGCTCGCGCCGCTGCCGGAGCCGGCGCCGGTCGGCCCGGCCACGCTGTTCTGAGCGCCGGGTGGCATCGCCGGCGCGGCCGGGCTGTGTCGAGGCGTGGGCCGTGGACACCGCGGGCCGGGCTGAGCGCCGGGTGGGATCGCCGGCCCGGCCGGGCACACGCGCACCCGGCCGGACGGCCCGCGCAGCCCGGCCCCGCAGACCCGGCGCCGGACCTCAGCCCGGCCGGCCGCCCTCGGGCGGGGGCAGGCGGTCGTCGTACACGCCGGACCGGCCCGCGTACCGCTCGCCGCGCAGGAACGGCAGCGGGTTCGGGGTGCAGCCGTGCAGGCCGAGTGTCTGCTGCTGCATCACCGGCGCCGGACGTCCCCGCCCCGGGCAGCGCTCGTGCCCGTGACCCAGGCGGTGGCCGACCTCGTGGTTGACCACATACCGGCGGTACGCGGCGATGTCGCTCCCGTAGGCGGGCGCGCCGCGCACCCAGCGGGCCACGTTCACCACCACCCGGTCCCCGCGCCGGCAGGACGTGTACCGGTCCGGCCCGTCCCCGCACAGGTCGTCGCGCGTACCGGGGGTGGCGAGGTAGACGGTGAAGTCGGCGGGCCCGCCGGTGCCGACGCGACGCAGGGCGATCCGTCCGTCCGTCGTCCAGCCACCCGGGCCGGTGAGGATGCCGGTGACCTGCGCCGCGAAATCGGCCGGTGGCAGACCCGTGATGTCGCGCTCCACCGCCACCCGGTAGCGCAGCAGCCGGCCCGTACCCCTTGTGGTGGCCGGCTCGGCGGCGGCGAACCGCCATCGGTTGCCGCCGTCGGCGGGATAGCCGATCCGCGCCGGCCGGGACCGGGCGGGCGCCGCCGCCGACGCGGCCGGCGCGGCGGCGGACGGCCCGGTCGGCCCGGACAGCGCGACTGCGGGCTGGTCGGCGACCGCCGGTGTGCAGCCGGCCAGCGACACCGCCAGCGCGATCACCGCCGCGCCGCCGCCTGTCCGCTCCACGGTCCTGGTCATCTCGTCTCCCCTCGGCGCCCGGTCGGGGGCGCGGGGATGAGGACGGGTGACCCGTCGCGAAAGTTGGTCCGGCGGGGACTCAACCTTTTCCGCGTCTCGCACGTCCCTACCGGGGTGAGAGGTGCAGAGGACCGGCATGGCCCGGGGTGACGCGGAGTTCGTCGAGTTCGCGCGGGCGTCCTCCGCGCGGCTGACGCACGCCGCCTTCCTCATGACCGGCAACCACCACCACGCCGAGGACGCCGCCCAGACCGCGCTCGTGCGCACGTACGCGTCCTGGTCCCGGATCCGCAACGGCGACCCGTACGGCTACGCCCGGTCGGTGCTGGTGAACCACCTCGTCGACACCTGGCGGCGGCCGATCCGCGAGTACCCGAGCGACGACCTCCCGGAGCGGCGCGGCGGCGACATGGCCGAGGAGGTGGCGACGCGGCGGTGGCTGGTCACCGCGCTCGGCACGCTCACCGCGCGCGAACGCGCCGTCGTCGTCCTGCGCCACTACTTCGACCTGCCGGAGGCCCAGGTGGCCCGCGAACTCGACGTGTCCGTCGGCACCGTCAAGAGCACCTCGTCCCGGGCGCTGGAGAAGCTGCGTACCGCCGGTCTGTCCGCGCCTCGACCGCAGGAGACGTGCCGGTGACCGAGATGGACGAACTGCGCCGCGCGATGCGGGCGACCGAGCGGGCCGACGGCCTGGACATCGCGGACATCATGCGCCGGGGACGTCGGCTGCGCCGCCGCCGGCGGATCGGCGCCGGGGTCGCGGCGGCGGTGGCAACCATCGCTGTGGCCGTCGGGGTCGACGCCGTGGCGACGCGGCCCGGCCCGCCGGACCTCCCGGCCGGGGAGCCGGTCGCCACCGCGTCCACCGGCACTCCCCCACCCACGCCGACCGCCGCGCCGGCCCCGACCGAGTCGCCGCTGCGGCCGCTCGGGACGGTGGTGGACAGCGGCATCCGGTACGGCGCCGACGCGCGCGTGTTCTTCATGGTCCCGGTCGACGTGCCGGAACTGCCGCGCGTGACGATCGGCCTGGTCGCCGGGCGGCGCGCGCCGGACGGCCACCTGACCTCCGACTTCCTGGTCAACGACGTGTCCGGCAGCGACCGCCGGGCCGGGTTCCACGAGATCGGGTACGACCAGCAGCGAGTGCCCACCGACACGTCGATACCGACGTTCGGCTATTTCGTCGGCCCGGCGGCACGCATCGTCGGGACAGTCGACGGCCGGCAGGTCGAGGCGAAGCTGGCCAGGTGGAGCGAGGACCCCGAGGTGGTGATCTTCTGGTTCGATCCGGAGACGCTCACTCCGGGAACCCCGCTGGACGGCATCATCGCCCGAGACCCCCAGGGCCACCGCCTGTAGCCCACCCTCTCCCCTTCTCCCTCCCCCTCTCCCCGGTGATCAAGGAGTTTGCGGACTGACCCGGCCCTCGTGAGGACACAAATTCCTTGATCACCGGCGTCGGGAAGGGCAAGGCGTGAGGCCGATCCCGCCCCGAACTCCTCGGTTCGCCGGCCCGAGCCGCCCCACGCACCCTCCCCCGTCCCGACGACCCGAGCGCCCGGGATCCCGCGGGCGAGGCGGGGACCCGGTCGGCCGGGGCGGGCCCTCGTCGGCGATCTTGCGCTTTCTGCCCGGTCAGATGGGACATCTGCGACATCGACAGGGCCGCAAGTGCAAGATCACGGAGAGTGGGCGTGGGTGAGGGCGGAGGGCGGGGGGTGGGGGCGGGGG
>NZ_FMCQ01000006.1:0-47929 GCF_900091605.1 Micromonospora tulbaghiae | reverse complement strand
GGGGGGCGGGGGGAGGGCGGGTGGGGTTGGTGTGAGGATCGGGGGCATGCGTGCGGTGGTGTTCGAGCGGTTCGGGGTGCGGCCGGAGGTCCGGGAGGTGGACGACCCGGCGCCGGCGCCGGACGGGGTGGTCGTCCGGGTCGGCGCCACCGGCCTGTGCCGCAGTGACTGGCACGGCTGGCAGGGCCACGACCCGGACATCCGCCTGCCGCACGTGCCGGGGCACGAGTTCGCCGGTGTGGTCGTGGCAGTGGGCGCGGACGTACGCGGCTGGCGGCCCGGCGACCGGGTGACCGCGCCGTTCGTCTGCGCCTGCGGGCGGTGCCCGTCGTGTCTCGCGGGCGACCAGCAGGTCTGCGAGCGGCAGACCCAGCCGGGCTTCACCGGGTGGGGTTCGTTCGCCGAACTGGTCGCGGTGCGGCACGCCGACGTCAATCTGGTGCGCCTCCCGGACGAGCTGGACGAGGCAGCAGCCGCGGCGCTCGGCTGCCGGTTCGCCACCGCGTTCCGGGCCGTGATCGCGCAGGGCCGGGTGGCTGCCGGCGAGTGGGTCGCAGTGCACGGCTGCGGCGGGGTCGGTCTGTCCGCCGTGATGATCGCGGCGGCGAGCGGGGCGCGGGTGGTGGCGGTGGACGTCTCGCCCGGCGCGCTGGAGCTGGCCCGCCGCTGCGGCGCCGCGGTCGGCGTGGACGCGAGCGCTCTGGGCGGTCCCGGCGAGGTGGCCGCCGCGATCCGGGAGGCCACCGGCGGGGGTGCCCACCTGTCGCTGGATGCGCTCGGCAGTCACGCCACCTGTGTGGCGTCGATCGAGGGCCTGCGCCGGCGCGGCCGGCACGTGCAGGTCGGGCTGCTGCCGGCCGCGCAGGGCCGCCCGGCGCTGCCGATGGACCTGGTGATCGCGTACGAGCTGGAGCTGCGGGGCAGCCACGGCATGCCGGCTCACGCGTACCCGGAGATGCTGCGGCTGGTCACCGCCGGGGTGCTGCGCCCGGCCGAGCTGGTCACCCGCACCGTCGACCTGGCCGCCGCGCCGGACGCGCTGGCCACCATGGACCGGCCGGCCACCGCCGGGATGTGCCTGATCCGTCCCTGAACGGGCACGGGCCGGCCCGCCGCCGGGAGACCCGGCGCGGACCGGCCCGCGAGCCTGCCCGATCAGTCGGTGACGGTCACCGTGACGGTACGGGGCGGCTGCTGGTACTGCCCCCGGTTGTCCATGCCGCGGACCGTCACCGTGTACGTGCCGGCCGGGATCACCGGCGACGTGTACGCGAAGTTCGACCCCGGCGAGCCCGGGCTGGTGAGGAACGTGGCGATCCACGGCCAACTGCTCGGCGCGCCCGCGCGGCCGAACGTGCCGGCGGAGTTCATGCCCTGCCCGGCGCTGTTGCCGATCTGCACCTCGACCTTCTGCATCCCGCCGTCGTCCACCGCCCGGCCGGTGATCACGATCCGGCCCCCGGTGTACGCCTGCCCCTCGACCGGGGTGATGCTCGGCTCCAGCGTCGGGTCGGTGTCACCCGGGTAGACGAGGTAGCGGGCGGTCGCGCCGTTCGTCGAGTTGTCCTGCTGGCCCGCGGTGTCCACGGCCCACGCCTCGACGCTGTACGTGCCCCGGGTGGGAAGGTCGATCGAGAGCGTGAACGCGGTGCTGGTCGCGCCGGGCGCGGCGAGCGTCGCGTCGACTGTGGCGAACGCGGCGGCCATGGTGCCGTTGGGCTGCACGTACCGGCCGGTGTCGAGGTCGCGCAGCGCGATCCGGACCGCCTGGACCCCCTTGTCGTCGGTGGCGGTGCCGGTCAGGTCCAGGTGCAGCCGGTCGATGTCCTGGTTGGTGCCGGTGAAGCTGAGCAGCCCGTTCGGGAAGGCGTCACCGGGTACCTGGGCGGTGACGGTGAGCCGGCCCATGTTGTTGCTGGACGTGGTCAGGCCGAGCTTGTCGGTCGCCCGTACCCGGAAGTCGTAGACGCCGGGGGTGAGCGGCACGGTGGTGAACGACCAGTCGAACGTCGCGGCGTCGAGGTTGGCCGGGGAGATCCGGTGGTAGCCGGCGACCGAGTCGGCGCCCCACGTGCCGTCGCTGGCCAGTGCCTCGCGGGTGGTGTTGTTGCGCAGGTAGATCTCGACCGACTTGAGGGCGTCGTCGTCGTTGGCCGTACCGGCGAACGTGATCGTGCCGCCGGGCGCGACGGTGAACGGCGCCGGGTTGCCCGGCGGGGTCATCGCCACCGGGGAGGTGATCGCCACTGTCGGCGGTACGCCGTTGGCGGAGACGGTCCAGTCGCGGGTGTCGCCGCGCAGGTCGCTCTGCCCGGTCGTGTCGACGGCGGTGGCGGTCATCTTCCACTGCCCTTCGACGGGCAGCGTGACCTCGTACTGCCAGGTGGTGGACGTCGCGCCGATCACGTCCGGCTCACCGCGGAAGGTGTTGTAGACCGCGGCGACGGTGCCGTCGTCCTGGAGGTACCGGTTGTCCGCCGTGCGGAACGAGTAGATGAGCGAGTTGACGCCCTTGTCGTCGGTGGCGGTGCCGGAGGCCACGAACGTCTGCGTGGCGAGCAGGCCGGCCGACGGCGAGCTGATCCGGGTCGTCGGCGGCAGGTCGTCGAAGCGGAACGCCTCGATCTTCTTGACCGCCTTGGTGGTGTCGCCGGCCCCGTTGCGGTCGAACGTCTTGGCCTGCAACTGGTAGATCCCGGCCGGCAGCGTCACCGGCAGGCTCCACGTGGTGGAGGTGGCGTTCGGCGCGGCCACAGTCGTGTTGATCGCCTTGAACGCGCCCCAGGTGGTCAGGTCGGCCTGGAGGTACTTGCCGCTGTTGCGGTCCTGGATCTCCAGCTGGACGCGGGCCACGCCGGCCGGGGCGAGCGCCTGGCCGCTGATCGTGAACGACTCGCCGGCCGACTTCACCGCACCCTCGATCGGCGTGGTGACAGTGGTGTCGAGCGGCGCGGGCGCGGGCTCCTTGGAGAGGTCGAAGAAGGCCACCCGGCCGGTGGTCTTGCCGCCCTTGACGTTGCCGTCACCGCCGACGAGCAGGCCGCGCGAGGTGGCGAGCATCGCCTTCTCGCCCTCGTACGAGTTGGAGCCGGGGTTCCACTCCAGCGCGGTGCCGGTGAGCGGGTCCAGCGCACCGAGGTGGTCACGGCGGACCACCTGGTCGCCGAGGCCGTAGCCGCTGAGTCCCTGGCCGGTGCCGTAGCCGACGTTGTCCAGGCCGGGCCACGGCACGTTCGACGTGGGCGACTCCTGCCAGCTGAAGTGGCCGCCGACGTAGACGGCGGTGTCGGTGATCGCCACCGAGTAGATGCTGTCGAAGTGCCGGGAGATCCAGAGCGGCTCGACGTGGTCGTTACCGGTCAGCGGGTACGCGATGGCGGTGTCGTTGATCGGCGGGCGGTCGCCGCCCGAGCCGCTGGTGACCACGAAGTACGAGTCGTCGGGCGCGATGTCTCCGGCGAAGACCCGCTGGATGCCGCCGACGAAGGAGAGGTTGTCCTCCCACAGCCGGGTACGCCAGGGCAGCAGCGCCTTGCTCGCCGTACCGATGAGGGCGACGCCGTAGCGGTCCTGGCCGGCGATCTGGCGGCCGGTGTGCACGACCAGCAGCTTGCTGCGGTCGTGGGTGAGCTTGAGCTGCTGCACGGTGAGCATGCCGCCGACGCCGATGCCGCCGGTGAGCGGCAGGTTGAAGCCGGTGTCGACGGCACCGGTGGTGGGGTTGAGCGCGACCAGGCCGCTGCGGCTGACGCCGTTCACGGTGGCGAACTGGCCGCCGACGTAGACCGCGTTCGTGCTCACGGCGAGCGCGGTGGCCCGCGCGTTCGCGGTGGCGGTGAACGCGGCGACCGGTGCGCCGGTGGCCGGGTTCAGCCGGGCGATCTTGCGCTTGGTGACGCCGTTGATCGTGTTGAACGAGCCGGCGATGTAGAGCGACGAGCCGTCCGGCGACGCCTCCACCGCGGCGACCGCGCCGTCGATCGTCGGCTTGAACGCGGTGTCGACCTTGCCGGTGTCCAGGTTGTACGAGGCGAGGGACCGCTGCGCGATCGTGGACCCGCCGACGTTCGCGATCGAGGTGAACGTGCCGGCGATGAAGACGCGGTTGCCGATCACCTCGATGTCGGTGATCTCGCCGTTGTTGATCCGCGGCGTGTCGGTGCGGGGCGTGGTCGGCATCAGCCGGGTGTCCCCGGGGGTGACCAGCGCACGGGTCGCGGTGGTGCGCGCGGCGCCCAGCGCGGCGCTGCTTCCCGTCGCCTGTGCGCCGGTCTGGCCGGCCACGCCGGCGTCCCGCACGGTGACGGTGGCGGCGAGCGCCGGCACTCCCGCCACCACGACCGCGCCGGCGGCGAGCACCGCCACCGCGCGAAGCCAAACTCGCATCGAGACAACTCTCCCTGTCCGCCGGGACGGCCCCCTCGGGTGAATTCCCGAGTCCCCTCCGTCCGCGTGCCGGACGCCACCGTAGGAGGCAAAGACATCTCGCGATACGTGCCGCACCGGTAATCGACCGGTTGCCATCAATTCCGGCCACACCGGCAGCGCGGCTCCGCCGATCGGGTCACCGGCTGTCACCGTCCGGCCGTACGCGCCGCCCCGGGCCGCGACGTGCGGTGTTCCACAGCGGACCCAGGGGCGGGTCAGTCGCCCCGCACCCGGGGGTGGCGGTGGTCGGTGAGCCGCAGGCCGACCCCGCGTACCGCCGCGATGGTGACGCCGGTGCCCAGCTCGTCGAGCTTGCGGCGCAACCGCTTGACCAGGGACTGCACGTCGGCCCGGCCGTGCGTCGGCGCGTCGTGCCAGACCGCGTGGTGCAGTTCGGCGTAGCTCCACACCCGTACCGGCTCGGCGGTCAGGCAGGTCAGCAGGTCACGCTCCAGCCGGGTCAGGGCGGTCTCGCGGTTGCCCCACCGGGCGGTCGACCGGGCCGCGTCGATCACCAGCGCGCCGTCCGGCGCGGGCCTGTCCCGGGGTACGGGCGGGGCCGGCGCGTCGGCCGGGGCCGGCGCCTCCGTGATCAACTCGCGCAGCTCGTCCAGATCGGCGACCATCAGAAGGGGTGCGACGCCGTCCAGCAGCTCGGTCAGCCGCAGCCGCTCGGCCGGGGACGACGTCACCCCGATGACGAGCGAGAAGGGGCGCTCCGGCGGGTCGGTGCCGGAGTTCGCCGCGTTCGTGCCGTCAGTCGTCACCGCGCCCCACCGTGACAAAAACTGTCAACAGGCCGCCCGATCCGGGGGCCTGTTGGTGACATGTTGCTCACGTACGGTTATTGATCGTTCCTTACTGTCGATCATAGTGTCCACTCAGGCGTCCGGCGCAGACCCGCACGGCGCCTAGGGGGCCTGGGGGGTTCTTTTCACACCGGTGTAGCAGTCGGGAGAGCATGTCTCCTGGCCCTTCTGCCATGGCTCGATCATCCGCGGGTCATCGGAACAGGAGGCAGCACCGATGCTGAGACGTCCACACAGATGGGGCCCGGCCCGGCGGCTGGTGAGCGCGGGCGCCGCCCTGGTGCTCGCTGCCACCGCGCTGGCCGCTACCGGCACGGCGGCACAGGCCGAGACGGGCGCGGGCGCGTCGACCGGCGACAAGATCCGTCCCGAGCTGACCCGTCAGCTCCAGGGCAAGAGCGAGGGCGACTTCTGGATCCACTTCGCCGCCAAGGCGGACCTGAGCAAGGCCACCGCGATCAAGGACTGGAACGAGCGCGGCGCCGCCGTCGCGGCGGCGCTGAAGAAGACCGCCGCCGACAGCCAGTCGAAGATCCGCGCCGAGCTGGACCGCTCGGGCACGAAGTACCGGACCTTCTGGGCGACGAACGCCATCAAGGTCACCGACGGCTCGCTGACCATGGCGCAGAACTTCGCCGCCCACTCCGAGGTGGACGGCCTGTACGCGCCGGTGGAGTACAAGCTGCCGGAGACCACTCCGGGCACCGACGAGAAGTCGGCGAACGCCCTGGAGTGGGGCATCGCCAACATCAACGCCGACGACGTCTGGTCCCAGTACGGCGTCAAGGGCGCCGGGATCACCGTGGCGAGCATCGACAGCGGCGTCCAGTTCAACCACCCGGCGCTGGTGAACGCCTACCGCGGCAACAACGGTGACGGCACCTTCGACCACGACTACAACTGGTTCGACGCGGCCGGCGAGTGCGCCACCGCGCCGTGCGACTCCGACGGCCACGGCACGCACACCATGGGCACCATGGCCGGCGCCGACGGGGCCAACCAGATCGGTGTCGCCCCCGAGGTCAAGTGGATCGCCGCGAACGGGTGCTGCCCGTCCGACGCCGCGCTCATCTCCTCCGGGCAGTGGATGCTGGAGCCCACCGACCTCAACGGGCAGAACCCGGACGCCAGCAAGCGGCCCAACATCATCAACAACTCGTGGGGCACCACGGCGCCGTCCAACGAGCCGTTCATGGAGGACGTCACCGACGCCTGGACCGCGTCCGGCATCTTCGGTGTCTGGTCCAACGGCAACAACGGCCCGTCCTGCCAGACCAGCGGCTCACCGGGCAGCCTGGCGAGCAACTACTCGGCCGGCGCGTACGACGTCAACAACAACATCGCCAGCTTCTCGTCCCGGGGCACCGGGCAGAACGGCGAGATCAAGCCGAACATCTCGGCGCCGGGTGTGAACGTGCGCTCCAGCGTGCCGACCAACTCGTACGCCAGCATCAGCGGCACCTCGATGGCGGCACCGCACCTGGCCGGCGCGATCGCGCTGCTCTGGTCGGCGGCGCCCACACTGGTCGGCGACGTCACGGCGACCCGCGCGCTGCTCAACGACACGGCGATCGACAAGGGCGACTCGCAGTGCGGCGGCACCACCGACGACAACAACGTCTACGGTGAGGGCCGCCTGGACGCGCTCGCGCTGCTCGCCGCCGCCCCGATCGGGGACAACGGCACCCTGGCCGGCAAGGTCACCGACGCCGCCACCGGCGCGGGTATCGCCGGGGCGACCGTCACGCTGACCGGCCCGACGGACCGCACGCTGACCACCGGCGCGGACGGGACGTACTCCTCGCTCCTGCCGGCCGGCGACTACCAGGTGGTCGTTTCGGCGTTCGGGTACGCGACTCGCACGCTGTCGGCGACGATCACCGCGAACACGACCAGCACGCTCGACGTCGCGCTCACCGCGGTGGCGAGCGTCACGGTCAGCGGGCAGGTCACCGACGGTTCCGGGCACGGCTGGCCGCTGTACGCGAAGGTGAGCGTCGAGGGCACGCCGATCTCCGACTACACCACGCCGTCGACCGGCCGCTACAGCCTGTCGCTGCCGTCCGGGGCGACCTACCGGCTCAAGGTCGAGCCGCAGTACGCCGGCTACCTGACCACCACCAAGGAGGTCACCGTCGGCACGGCCAACGTGACCGCCAACATCGCGGTGCAGGCGAACCCGGAGGCGTGCACCACCGCCCCCGGTTACACCGTCAGCTCCGACGGCGAGTACGAGACGTTCGACGGCACCGGCGTACCGGACGGCTGGACCGTGGTGGACAACGCCGGCACCGGTCAGGTCTGGGAGTTCACCGACGCCGGTGAGCGCGGCAACCTGACCGGCGGCAGCGGCAACTTCGCCATCATCGACAGCGACAACTACGGCAGCGGCGGTCGGCAGGACACGTCGCTGGTCAGCCCGGTGGTCGACCTGACCGGCGTGACCACGCCGGTGATCCGGTTCAACCAGGACTACAACTGGCTCAACAGCGACCGCGCGGACGTCGACCTGAGCCTGGATGGCGGCACCACGTGGAGCAACGTGCTCCGGCAGGCCGCCGACGTACGCGGCCCGCGGGTGACCGAGGTGCCGATCCCGCAGGCGGCCGACCAGTCGCAGGTGCGGGTGCGCTTCCACTACTACGAGGCGAGCTGGGAATGGTGGTGGCAGGTCGACAACGTGCTCATCGGCAGCAAGCTCGTCTGCAAGCCGGTCAAGGGCGGCCTGGTCCTCGGCCACGTCCGTGACAAGAACGACAACGGCTACGTCAACGGCGCCACGGTGACCAGCAAGGACCGCCCGGCGGAGAAGGCCACCACCGTCGCCACGCCGGACGACACCGAGCTGCCCGACGGCTTCTACTGGATGTTCTCGTCGCTGACCGGGACGCACCCGTTCACCGCCAGCGCCGGCAACTACGTGAGCCAGACCAAGCAGGTGGCGGTCGAGGAGGACTGGGCCACAGCGGCCAACTTCCAGCTCGCCGCCGGCCGGCTGTCGGTGAAGCCGACCTCGATCACCGGCACGGTCCGGATGCCCAGCGGGAAGGTCAGCAAGACCTTCACCGTGACCAACACCGGCGGGGCCCCGGTCACCGCCGAGTTCAGTGAGCGCGACGGCGGCTTCGTGCTGCAACGGGCCGACGGCACCCAGTTGTCCGAGCAGGCGCTGCTCGGCTCCACCGGCGCGCCGGTCCAGCGGCTGACCGCCGCCACGTCGTTCGCGGCGCGCTCGTCCGGCAAGTCGTCGAACGCGATCACCGCCGCCGCACCCCAGGCGGACCCCTGGACCACCATCCCGGGCTACCCGGCGAACGTGATGGACAACCGGGTCGTCAACGTCGACGGCACCGTCTACTCCATCGCCGGTGGCGACGGCACCGCGTCGAGCGCCAAGAACTACAAGTACGACCCGATCGCCCAGACGTGGACCGGGATCGCCGACCTGCCCGGCGCGCGTAACGCCATGACGGTCGGCGTGATCGACGGCAAGATCATCGCCACCGGCGGCTGGGGTGCCGCCGGTCCGGACGCCGCCACCTTCTCGTACGACCCGGCGGCGAACACCTGGACCCGCAAGGCCGACAACCCGGTGCCGCGCGCGGCGGCCGGCCAGGCGGTCGCGGACGGCAAGCTGTACGCGATCGGCGGCTGCACCACGGCGAGCTGCACGCCGATGGCCAACTCGGTGGTCCGGTACGACCCGGGCGCCGACGCCTGGGAGACGCTGCCGGCGTACCCGAAGTCGGTGGCGTTCCTGTCCTGCGGCGGGATCGACGGGACCGTCTACTGCACCGGCGGCAACGACGGAACCACGTCGCAGAAGGTCGGTTACGCCTTCGACCCGGGCGCAGGAGCCTGGACCGCCATCCCGGACGCGCCGGCCGACAGCTGGGCCGCCTCGTACGCGGTGGCGAACGGCAAGCTCCTGGTCGTCGGCGGGTCGCAGGGGGGCGCCATCACCAACGCCGGCTTCGCCTTCGACCCGGCGACCAACTCGTGGGCCAACCTGCCCAACGCCAACGCCCCCCGCTACCGGGGCGGCGCGGCCTGCGGGTTCTACAAGGTCGGCGGTTCGTCGGGCGGCTTCACGGCCACCAAGGACAGCGAGGTCCTGCCCGGCTTCGGCGAGTGCGCCGAGGGCGCGGCGGACGTGAGCTGGCTGACCGTCGACAAGTCGAAGGTCACGCTGGCGCCGGGTGAGAAGGTCACCGTCACGGTCGGCATGACCGCGAACGTCGACCAGCCCGGCACGTACTCCGCGTCCGTGGTGATCAAGGAGAACACGCCGTACACGGTGGAGCCGGTGGCGGTGACCATGATCGCGCAGCCGCCGACCACCTGGGGCAAGCTGTCCGGCACGGTCTCCGGCAAGAGCTGCCAGGGCGCCACCGCGCCACTGGCGGGCGTGACCGTGCAGGTCGACTCCTGGGCGAGCTCGTACACCTTCACCACCGACGCCCAGGGCCGGTACGCCTACTGGATGGACCGGCGCAACAACCCGCTGACGCTGATCGTCGCCAAGGACGGCTGGAAGCCCCAGACGCGCCAGACGAAGATCAACAGCAGCACGCCCACCGTTGAGGACTTCACCCTCTCCCCCACCCGCTGCTGACCCGGCACCCGACGAGGACGGCCCGCCCGGCGCAAGCGCACCGGGCGGGCCGCCCCACGTTCTCGGCCCCCGCTCCCGCTCCCGCTCCCGCTCCCGCTGATCTTGCACTTACTGCCCGGACAAGGCACATAAATGCCCCACCCTGAGGGCCGCAAGTGCAAGATCGACGGGGAGAGCTGGCGCGTCAGGGGGTGAGGCGGAAACCTACGCCTCTCACCGCGTGGATGGTGGCGGGGGCGTCCAGGCGACCCAGCTTGCGGCGGAGGCGGCGTACCACGGAGTGCATGTCCGAGCCCCGCCCGAGGTGGTCGTTGCCCCATACGGCGCGGTGCAGCCGGGCGTACGTCCACACCTGGCCGGGCGTACCGGTGAGACAGACGAGCAGGTCGTGCTCCAGCGGCGTCAACCCGATCTCCCGCTCCCGCCAGCGCAGCACCCGCCGGTCGGAGTCGACGGCCAGCCCCCGCCCGGGCGGCTCGGCCGGCGCCTCGTCGGCCACGGGCGGATGCGGCGCCGGGGCGAGCGCGGGCCGGCGTACCAGGTCGAGGAAGCGGCGGGCCTGATGGGCGCTGGACACGATCAGGAACGACTCGGTGCCGCCGAGCAGTTGGGCGAGCTGCCGGCGTTCGGCCGACGAGGACGCGATGCCGATGACCAAGGACGGGAGCCCTGTCATCCGTTCCCACCTTTCCGGCAGGCCGAACCACAACGCCGGGCGGTCGCCAGGCACGACGATGCGGAGGCGCCTGGCTTGCGGAGTTCGACCCGAGGGGTGCGGGAGCTGCGATTTCGTGAGGCTTCGGGGTGAACTACCGGGATCATATAGCCGAGCACCGATGATTGGTATAGCAGTTAACGTCGATGTAACGGCCTGCAACAAGGTGTTCGAGGCAAATTGCGCGGGCATCGCGCGTACCGATGAGAGCCGGGACGTACGGCGGTCCAATGCGTGTGATCACCCACATGCTCTGCCTGGGCGACGGGACGCCGACCCGCGCGGACATCGCGGCCCGCTGCGCCGAACTGGCCGAGGCGCTGCGCGGCCGCGACCGGGGCGTGGTGGTGTGCGACGTGTCCGCGGTGACCGCGCCCGACCTCGTCACGGTCGAGGTGCTGGCCCGGATGCGCCTGACCGCCCGGCGGTTCGGCTGGCGGCTGGAGGTACGCGGCGCGGGCGACGACCTACGCGAGCTCGCGGGCCTGCTCGGGCTGGCCGGCGCCCTCCTCCAGCCGGGCGGGCAGCCCGAACAGCGGGAACAGGCGGTCGACGTCGAGGAAGTTGTTGAGCGACGTGATCCGGCCGCCGGAGACGCCGATCACGATCAGCGCCCAGGGCACGTGGCCTGAGCCGTCGGGGTCGCGCCGGTAGTGCCCGAACGCCGGCATCCCGTTGGCGGCGGTCGGCACCAGGCGGGAGCCGCGGCAGCCGCTACCGGTGCCGGCCATCCACGCGGCGATGTGCTCGGGTCCGCGCAGCCACAGCGGCAGCGGCGGCATCGACAGCGTCGCGTCCTCGTGCAGCAGCGCGGTGAGCGCCGCCAGGTCGTACGCCTCGAAGGCGCGCACGTAGCGGGCGAGCAGCGCCTGCTGCTCGGTGTCCAGCGGCCGGCGTACGTCGGCCCCGGTGTCGGCCGAGGCGATCGTGGCGCGCGCCCGTTGCAGCGCGCTGTTGACGCTCGCCACCGACGTGTCGAGCAGGTCGGCGACCTCCTGGGCCGACCAGGCCAGCACCTCGCGCAGGATCAGCACGGCCCGCTGCTTCGGCGGCAGGTGCTGCAACGCCGCGACGAACGCCAGCCGGACCGACTCCCGGCCGGCGACGACCTCGGCCGGGTCGGCGACCTCGGGCAGCACCCGGCCGTCGGGCGCCGGGCCGAGCCAGATCTGCTCCGGGCGCGGCTCGCCGGGATGGGTGGCGGTGCCGATGCCCGCCGGGCCGAGGTCCATCGGCCGGACCCGGCGCTGCGCGCTGGTGGACATGGTGAGGCAGACGTTCGTGGCGATCCGGTAGAGCCAGGTCCGCAGCGCGGACCGCCCCTCGAACTTGTCGAAGTTGCGCCAGGCCCGGACGAACGTGTCCTGCACCGCGTCCTCGGCCTCGAAGGCCGAACCCAGCATCCGGTAGCAGTAACCGGTCAGCTCCGACCGGTACGCCTCGAGTTGCGCCTCGACGGGGACGCTCGCCACCTCGCTCACCTGGCTGAAACTAGCCCACATGCTGCGTCGACGCGAGCACGTTCGAGCCCGTGCCGATGAGTACGCCCCGCCCGCCCGGTCCGACAGTCGTCAGGTCACCACGTCCGAGGAGCACCGATGACCACTGCGCAGCGCGACGAGACCCACGCCCCGGGGCGGTACGCCGACGTAAACGGCGTTCATCTCTACCACGAGACGCACGGCGAGGGCCGGCCGATGATCCTGCTGCACGGCGGGCTCTGCTCCGGCGAGATGTTCGCGCCGATCCTGCCCGCGCTGACCGCTAAGCACCAGGTGATCCTGGTGGACCTCCAGGGCCACGGCCGCACCGCCGACGTGGACCGGCCGCTCGACATGGCGCTGATGGCCGACGACGTCGCCGCGCTGATCGACCACCTCGGCCTGGACCGGCCGGACGTGGTCGGC
The DNA here is from genome assembly GCF_900091605.1 of Micromonospora tulbaghiae. Taxonomy (GTDB): domain Bacteria; phylum Actinomycetota; class Actinomycetes; order Mycobacteriales; family Micromonosporaceae; genus Micromonospora; species Micromonospora tulbaghiae. Next base: position 35,455 of record NZ_FMCQ01000006.1, on the reverse strand, counting down.
TTCTCCCTCGGCGGCGGCGTCGCCCTGCACACCGGGTTCCGGCACCCGGAAAAGGTCGGGCGGCTGGTCGCGGCGTCCGCGCACATCCGCCGCGACGCCGTCTACCCGGAGCTGCTGGCGCAGCAGGGCCAGGTCAACGCCGCGGCCGCCGAGTACATGAAGGACACCCCGATGTACGAGCTGTACCAGCGGGTCGCGCCCCGCCCGGAGGACTTTCCCCGGCTGCTCGACAAGATCGGCGAGGCGATGCGGAAGGACTTCGACTTCACCGAGCAGGTACGCGCCCTGCGGGTGCCGACGCTCGTCGTCGCCGCCGACGCCGACATGGCCCCGCCGAGCCACTTCGTCGAGGTGTTCGGGCTGCTCGACGGCGGGCTGCGCGACGGCGGCTGGGCGGGCGAGGGCCGGCCCGCGGGCGGGCACGCGCTGGCGATCCTGCCCGGCCTGACCCACTACGACATCGACCAGTCGCCGCTGTTCGCCGCGGTCACCCTGGCCTTCCTCGACCGCTGACGCCGGCCCCGCGCGGTTGCCGCGTCCCGTCCCGGGGTACCGCTTCACCAGGAGCACCGGTGAGGAGGACGAGATGACCGACCCCAGGTACGCACCGATCGGGCTGGCCACTGCCGGGCAGCTGGTCCCGGACGACGGGCAGACCGGCGGCGGTGAGGTCGTCGGCGCTGACGACGCGGCTGCCGACGCCGCCCGGGCCGGCGCCGACGTGGATCTGTCCCGGGCCGACCGGGACAGCGACGGCACCCCGGTGGGCGCCGCCGACGCCGAGGCCGACCGCCGCCGCGCCGCCGGCGAGTGAACGACCGGTTCCGCCCCGCCACCCGTGTCACGGTGGCGGGGCGGAGCCGTCCTCAGCCGTCGACCGGCAGCTCCACGTCGGGCAGGTGCCCGAGCGCCCGGATCGCTGTGACCGCGGCGTACCCTTCGGCCAGCCACGCGATGTCGGTGCCGGGGACCGCGCGGACCGCATTCTCCTCCACCGCCGTACGCACGAAGCCCTCACCGCGCTCGGCGACCGACACCTGTACCTGACCGAACGGGGCCAGCGTCGCCTGGCGCAGACCGGCCACCTGATCGGCCGGCAGGTCGGGCACGTTGAGGTTGAGCACGGTGCCCGGATCCGCGGCGGCCAGCCAGGGCAGCAGCGTCGCGGCCAGCTCGGCGGCGGTCGACCAGTGGCGGGACTCGTCGTCCACGCTGTCCAGCACCGCGATCGCCGCGCCACCGCTGCCGGCGCTCGCCGCCGCCGGGGTGAGCACGTCGAGCGACACGGCGAGCGCGCGGATGCCGTTGTTGCCGGCGGTCAGCGCCGCGCCGACGGTGCCGGAGTGCAGGACCGCGTGGCCCGCGTTCGCGCCCCGGTTGATGCCGGACAGCAGCAGGTCCGGTACCGGCCCGAACACCCCGAGGCCGGCCAGCACCGCGATGTACGCCGGTGAGGCGGCCACCGCGTACGCGGGCACGTCGGGCAGGCCGTCCAGCTCGGTCTCGCGGAACACCAGCCGCCCGTCCTCGGTCACCGCGGACAGCGCCGCGCTCATCCCGCTCGCCTCGGCCTCCGGCGCGGCGACCACCACGTCCAGCCCACGCTCGTACGCGGCCCGGGCCAGCGCGCGGATGCCGGGGGCGTGCACGCCGTCGTCGTTGGTCACCAGCACCCGGGGTGGCCGGTCAGCCGTCATCGTCGCCACCGTCCAGCGGGGTCAACCGCACCCGGCCGGCCAGTTCGCGTACCGCCTCGGCCCGGCCGGTGCCGAGCCCGTGCCGGGTCACGTTCAGCGCGCCGGCGGCGGCGCCGACGTGCAGCGCCTCCCGCATGTCCCCGCCCCGGGCCAGCACGGCGGCGACCCCGGCGGTCATCGAGTCACCGGCGCCCCGGTGGTCGGCCAGCTCCAGCGGCGGGGCGTGCACCAGCAGCGCCTCGCCGTCCTCCGGCAGCGCCAGCGCCGGCTCCCCCGCCCGGCTGATCAGCACCGTCCGCGCGCCCCGTTCCTGGCAGCGGCGGCCGGCGTCGCGCAGCGCCTCGACGCTGTCGTCCTTGGCCAGGCCGTCGTCGAGCAGTTCCTCGTGGCTGACCTTCAGCACGCTCACGCCGCCGTCGAGCACCGCTTCCAGGTACGGCCCGGAAAGGTCGGCCACCACCGTCCCGCCGTTGGCGCTCAGGTCGGCGGCGAGCCGGCGGTAGATGTCCGGATCCACCACCTGCGGATCGGCCGGTCCGCTGAGCACGCTGACCGGCGCGCGCAGCCCTTCGGTGAGCGTCACCGTGTACAGCTCGTCGATGTCGTGCCGCACCATGGGCGCGCCCGGGTGCTCGGCGATCTCGGTCCGCTCACCGTCGCGCCGGTCGTGCACGTACCAGCCGGTGCCGGACTCCCGCCGCACCACCCGTACCGTGACGTCCTCGTCGTCGAGCAGCTTGCGGACCGCGTCGCCGACCTCGCCGCCGAGGCCCACGCACATGGTCACCGGCACACCGAGCGCAGCGATCATCCGGGTCTGCCACACCCCCTGCCCGCCCGGGTGCAGATGCAGCTCGGTCGCCTCCCCCTGCTGCTCGATGGTCACTGTCAGCAGCGGGGCCGGGGCGAACACCATCACCTTCTGGTCCATCCGCCAGTGTTGCCCGCTGACCGGCCCCGGTAATCCCCCAGGTCAGCGCGGGCGTGCGGCGGCGCGGCGACGCCGCAGGTACGGCAGCGCGAACAGGTAGAGGCCACTGATCAGGAGCAGGGCGAGCGGGAGCAGCGGCACGTAGGAGACCCACACGATCGGGTCCTTCTGGGCCAGCGCCACGAACGTGACCACGACGGTCACGGTGAAGGCGACGGAGAACCAGCGGTGCAGCTGACGGATGCGTGCGTCCATGGGTCGGCGACCTTTCCCCGGTGGCCGCCCCGGCGGGTGGCCCGTGCCGGAAACGCTAGGTCCGCCCGCCCGCGCGATGCTTCTCGATTCCTGACCGGTCCACGCCGCGCTGCTCCTGGTCAGTCAGCCGCCAGCCCGCGCGCCTGAGCGGCAGGTCACTCGCGTTCCGCCGGGTCCGCGGACCAGTCCCGCATCCGCCGCGACGCCGGGCTCGCCGTGTCGGAGCGCCGCACGAACCCGGCGACGGCGAGCGCGCTCATCGTGGTGGCCACGGCGGCGGCGAGCACCAGGAGGGTGGTCTCCACCTGCACCGTACGCATGTACTCGCCGCCGTTCGCGGTGGCGGACGCGTAGCGCACGGCCGCGAGCGGGTTGAGCAGCACCGCGGCGATGCCGGCGGTCCACGCCGCCCTCGGCAGCCGCTCGTCGTCGGGACGGACGGTCCGCCGGGCGGCCCAGGAGCCGAGGGCCGCGAACGTGACGAGCAGCGTGACCGGCAGCAGCCAGAGCACGGCGGGCAGCAGGTCGCGGAGGGGCACCACGGCGTCGAGCAGCTCCACCGGGAAACTGGCGCCGTCGTGGGTCACCACGCCGATGCGGTGGCTGTAGGCCGCGAGCGCGACCAGGGTGCAGCCGATGTGGACGGCGATCAGGGCGACGAGGGCGGACAGTGCGGCGCGGCGGGCGGACACCGGGCCGAGGTTACCGCCCGCGCGCTCCAGCGGTGGGCCGCCGGCCTGCCTGCGCCGAGACGGTCAGACACTCAGGGCGAGATCGGCGACCTCTGCGGCGCAGCCCCAGGACAGCGTCACCCCCGCGCCGCCGTGCCCGTACGCGTGCACCAGCCGCCGGTCCGCCGCGTCCACCTCGACCCGGGGGCCGCCGTGCCGGGCCGGGCGTAGCCCGATCCGCTCCCCCAGCACCGGCGCGTCCGCGAGCTGCGGCACCAGCGCCACGCACCGGCGCCGGATCGCCGCCGACTCCTCCTGGTCGGGGCGGGTGTGTCCCACTCCGGCCTCGTAGGTGCCGCCGAGCACCACGTCGTGGCGGCGCGGGTGCACGTACGTGATGCCGGCCGGGTCGTCCTCGTCACGGACCGAGACGGTCAGGCCGGGGTTCGCCACCAGCAGGACGTGCCCGCGCGCCGGGTACACGGCCGGGTCGGCGGCGAGCCGGCCGGCGGCCAGGCCGGTCGCGTTCACCACGACCGGCGCGACCTCGTACGCCTCGGCGAGCGCGCCCAGCGCGCGTCTGACGATCCGGCCGCCGCCCGCCTCCAGGCGCTTCCGCAGCCAGGTGAGATAGCTGGTCATCTCCACCGACGGGGCGGTGAACCGCAGCAGCGCGGTGTACGGCGGCTCCGCCGGCTCGGCCACCAGGTCCCCGCAGGCGTCGGCCCACCAGGGCGGCCCGGCGTAGCGGTGGCGCAGCCACATCCGGGTGGGCCGGTCGACCACGCCCGGCACGCCGTCGGCCGCCTGGCGGCGCAGCTCGGCGTGGGTGTCCCGAGCCCAGCGCAGCACCCGGGGATCCTCCTCGGTGTGGCTCGGGTACCAGACGGCCGCGGCCACCGTCGACACCGTGTCGGCGGGGTCGTGGGCGGTCAGCACGGTGACCCGGGCACCTCGCCGCTGAAGCGTGAGCGCGGTCGTCATCCCGATCACCCCGCCGCCGACCACCACCACGTCCGCCTTCGTCATGATCCGCTCCCTCGTCCGTACCGCAGTCGTCCCGCCGATCGTCGCTGCCCACGTGCCCGGTGTCCAAGACGGATCGGGCGCCGTCGGGCAATACAGGGGCGGAATCGCTTTGTCCCTCTCGGTTACGCTCGTGGCGTTTGGCCTTGGGGAGGGCTCATGAGTGCGGATCCTTCGATGAGCGGCGACTTCACCCGCATGCTCGACGCGACGATGGCGGCACTTCGGACGGTCGGTCCGCCGCCGGCGGAAGAGGCGGAGACGCCGGCGGTGGGCGAGGCCGCCGACGGGCAGGTACGCGCCGAGATGGGGCGCGACGGCAAGCTCCAGTCGCTGCACGTCGAGCCGCGGCTGATGCGGCTCGGCTCCGAGGAGCTGACCGCGCACATCGTCACCGCCGTCAACGCTGCGATCGACGGGCTGCGGACCGGCCCGGCGCCGCAGGTCGCGGACACGTCGCAGTTGCGGGAGCAGTTGCAGGAGGTACGGGACACCGCCGTACCCCGGCTCGGGTCGTTCCTCGACGCGCTCACCGAGGCGCAGGAGCGGCTGGCGCGCGGCGGGCAGCGATGAGCGGCGACGGCTTCGAGGTGCACCCGCCGCTGATCCGGGCCGCCGGGCGCGGCGTCACCGACCTCGCCAAGCGGTTCAACGGCGAGCTGGAGGCGTTCGAGGCACGGATGCAGGGCTACGGCGAACCGTGGGGCGCCGACGACATCGGCTCGCTGATCGGCATCGCCTACACGGAGGTGGCGAACTACATCTTCGACTGCGTCGGCATGGCGGCCGACGAGTTCACCTCGGCGGGCGCCGACATCACCGGGATGGCGGACGCGTACGAGCGGGTCGACGAGGACGGCGCGGGCACCATGCGCTCGCTCGCCGGCGGGCTGGGGTGAGCCGTGGGACTGCAACTACCCGGTGAGCTGATCACCGCGCTCGGCTGGATCGGCTACACCTGGCCGCAGGCCGACGAGGAGAAGCTCTTCGAGATGGGCCAGGCGTGGCTCGAGTTCGGCGGCCGGATCGGGTCGGCGGCCGGTGAGGTGGACGCGGCGGCCGCACAGGTCTGGACGCAGAACGTCGGTCCGGCGATCGCGGCGTTCCAGAAGTGGTGGGGCGGCGAGCAGAACGGGCCGCTCGTGCTGCACGACAGCATGCCCGCGGCCATGCTGCTCGGCGCCGGGCTGATCATCTGCGCGGCGATCGTGCTGGCGCTGAAGATCGCGGTGATCGTGCAGCTCGCCATCCTCGCGTTCGAGGTCGCCCAGGCCATCGCCACCGCCGTGGTCACGTTCGGCGCCTCGCTGGCCGAGATCCCGATCTTCCAGATCATCACCCGGGAGATCGTCGGCGCGCTGATCGACCAGGTCATCGGAAGACTGCTCGATGCCTAGCCCGAAGCGCGGCCGGGGCGCCGCCGCGAAACCGGCGGCCGGCAAGATCGTCCGCAAGGCGGTCGAGAAGCTGGAGAAGCCGATCGTCCGGGTCACCGGGCCCAACCACAGCCTGCCCACCAAGGTCGTGCGGGTGGAGCGCAAGAACTTCCACGCCACCGCCCAGTTCCGGCGCAAGATGGCCGCGCTGAAGAAGCTCAGCGACGAGGGCAAGCTCTACAAGGCCACCAACCCGGTGCAGCGCGACAAGAGCATCACCGACGGGTACAAGGACCGGATCCGGCAGAAGATCTGGGACAAGTACTGGCCGCACGACAAGGACCTCGCCAACCGGCTCAGTCAACGGCTCAGCGACTACCATCCCGACCACGTATGGGAACTGCAGCTCGGCGGGCCGGACACCGTCGACAACCTCAAGCTGCTGCATGGTAGAACCAACACGGACATCGGCTCCCAGATCTGGGGCCAGATCCAGAATCTGCCGGACGGAACCCCGATCCGAATAGAGGTAGTGGATTGACTTCCGATCTCGCGCAGCTTCTCGCCGAACTCCGCGCCGACCTGGCCGCCGACGAGCCGGCCAGTCTCGCGTACGCGCAGATCGGCGACCCGGCCGACGACGGTGACGTGCCGGCGGAGCTGCCGGCGAGCCTGCGCGACCTGCTGCTCGCCGCCGACGGCCTGCGGGCCGGCGCGTTCGAGCTGGCCTCGGCAGGCCGGCTCGCGGGCGTGCAGTACTTCCTCGACTACGCGCCCGACTTCTCCCCCATCCCGCAGGACAAGACCGGCTGGCTGGTCGTCGGCACCCGCAGCGACGAGCCGATCTTCCTGGAGCGGGCGACCGGCGCGGTCTGGTACTTCCCGCCGACCGGCACCGAGTGGTTCATGGGCGACGCGTTCGAGGAGCTGGCGCCCGACCTCGACTCGTTCGTGCACTACTACGTGCTCGGCCCCGGCTACGCCGAGCTGGTCACCGACGACGACGGGTGGTACGCGTTCCTCGACCGGCAGGGTCTGCTCGACGAGTCGGACGACGTGGACGAGGACGAGGCGCAGCCGTGACCGTCACCCGGGAGCAGCTCACCGCACTCTGGGGTGAGCGGGGCGTCATCTACTTCCCCGACCAGCGTTTCGACGCGATCCTCGGGCCGCTCGGGCCGGAGGTCTTCCCGCCCGACGGGGCGCTGCCGGTCGAGGTGCCGATCCTGTTCACTGTCGACGTCTCGGTCCCCGACGTCGAGCTGTTCTCCACGCTGTCGATCGAGCTGGGCGACCAGGGCCCTCGCCCGTACGTCGTGCTCGGCGCCTCCCCGGAGGACCCGGCACTGCTGTTCTGCCTGGACGCCGGCACCGGCGCGGTGATCCTGCTGGACCTGGAGACACCGAACCTGGAGACGGTGAACAGCACGTTCGCCGCGTTCGTGGAGTTCCTCTACCGGCTCGGGCAGCTCATCGCCACCGACCCGGGCGGGCGGGAGCGGGCCGCGCGCGCCGCGGCGATCCGCGACGACCTGCGCCCGGTCGACCCGGCCGCGTTCGCGGATCCGGAGTCGTGGTGGAACATGGCCTTCGACGAGCTGGAGTCGACCGCCTGACGTCAACCGGCCGCCGCCGGGGCGGGCACCGCCGCGCGGTGCGAACCGGTCAGGCCGGCGACGAGCAGCAGGTACGCGGCCAGCTCCACCGCCGCCGTCAGCGCCGCCACCGGCTGTGGCATCGCCGCGGTGGGTGTGATGGCGTACCAGGCGAACAGGGCGGTGCCGTCGGCCTCGAACGGATGCGGCACCGCGGCCAGCGCCGCGTCGAGCAGCGGCAACGCGAGCACCGCCAGCAGTGCCGCGCCGGTCGCGGCGAGCCGCCGGCCCCGCCCGGCCAGCAGCACGGCGAGCACCAGCGCGGCGAGTGCGAGCGCCAGCGGCGGCAGCACCGCGAGGACGAGCGCGGGCACGACCTCGGCCCGGTCGTACCCCGGGCCGCCCACCCGGGTCAGCGTGGTCTCGGAGCGGACCTCCACGACCCGGGTGCTGGCGGCCACGGCGGCGCCGACGTCGGCGACCCGGACGGCCGTATACCCGACGACGGGCGTGGCGGCGACCGTCGCGGCGATCAGGTGCCGGCGCCGTCCACGGCCCCGGAACGCGACCAGCAGCACCGCCACCGCGACCAGCGCCGCCCAGCTCCCGGCGAACGCCGCGTCGAAGCCGGCCGTGACGTCGAAGCCGCTGTCGCCGCTGCCGTACACCGTCCAGCCGAAGTCCCCGGCGCCCGGCTCGGCCGGCATGGCGCGGACCGCGTCCACGAGCAGCGGTACGAGCGCCGCCGGCACCGCCCAGCGCGGGACCGGCAGTCCGGCGGCGACGGCGTAGCCGAGCAGCAGCGCCAGGCTCAGCACCTCGGCGCCGCGCCAGAGCGGAGCGGCCACCAGGACGCCGACGACGTGGGCGACGGCGGACACCGCCGCGAGGATCAGCAGCAGCGGAGCGCGACGCACCGGCGGATCCTTTCACGACACACCGGCCCGTCGCCGCCCCGTGATCGTCAGCTTCCGGCCGGCACCTGATCCTTGACGTCGTCGTAGCCGACAGCGCCCGGCGCCGGCGCGGGGGTGTAGATCACCCGGATCACGCCCGTCGGGTACGCCTCGGTCGCGGCCACCCGCAGGTGGTACGGCGCGTCGCCCTCGTCGAACAGCCGGCGGCCCTTGCGGGCGGCGACCGGGTGCACGAGCAGCCGCAGCTCGTCCACCAGACCCGCGGCGAGCAACTGCTGCACCACCGAGATCGACCCGGGGATGAGGATGCCCTTGATGCCGCTGTCCGCCTTGAGCGCGCGCACGGCGTCGGTCAGGTCGCCCTGGATCAGCTCGGAGTTGCGCCAGGAGAACTCCAGCGGCTGGCGCGACACGACCACCTTGCGCATGTCGCCGAGCTGCTTGGCGAATCCGGCGTCCTCGCCACCGGCGGCCTCCCGGTCGGGCCAGGCCCCGGCGAAGCTGTCGTACGTCTCCCGGCCGATCAGCAGCACGTCGGAGGTGTCGTAGTCCTCGGTGACGGCGCGGCCCATGTTGTCGTCGAAGTACGGGAAGTGCCAGTCGGGGTCGATCTCGGCGACACCGTCGGCCGAGATGAACAGCGTGGAGATGACTTTGGCCATCGCGGTGCTCCTTGTCAGTGGGTTCGACGGGTTGACCGCCGCACCGTGTCAAACTCATCGACCCGCGACGACGTCACCGGCGTCAGAACGTGAAATCCGGCGGAGCGCCCTCGCCCACCCGCCCGTCGACCGCCTCGCGGAGCAGGTCCGCGTGCCCGGTGTGCCGGGCGTACTCCTCGATCACGTCGAGGAGCATCTTGCGGACGGTGGGGGAACGCCCGTCGGGCCAGGTAAACGACGACGGCCCGGCCAGTCCACGTTCGGCGACGACGGCATCCATCAGCCCGCGCGACCGCTGCACCGCGGCTCGCCACAGCGCGTACACGTCGTCCGGCGCGGCCTGCGCGCCGAAACGCCACTCCCAGTCGGGTTCGGCGTCGAAGTCGATGCCCTCCCACGGCGGTCCGTACCCCTGACCGGCCACCTTCACGGCCAGCCAGTCCGTCTCGACCAGGGCCATGTGCGCGATCAGGCCACCGAGCGTCATGGTGCTGGCGGCGGTGACGGCGCGCAGGCCCGCCTCGTCGAGCCCGTCGGTCTTCCAGGCGAAGGTCCGCCGGTTGCGTTCCAGGACGGCCAGCAGCGCCTCGGCCTCGGTCTCGGTGGTCGCGTCGTCCATCGCCGAAGCATAGGCAGCCGGCGAAATCCGTGGGGGGCGGCGACGGTCCGTCGGTACGGTGCCCGGGACGGACGCGAGAGGGGTACGTGATGACGGAGACGACGACGCTGTGGCGCCCGACCGGCCCACGGGAACTCGACCTCGTCCGTGCCTCCGGCTGGCGGGCCTGGCCACCGCGCCTGCCGGACCAGCCGATCTTCTATCCGGTGCTCAACGAGCAGTACGCCGTCATGATCGCCCGGGACTGGAACGTGCCGGCGTCCGGCGCCGGCTACGTGACGCGCTTCCACGTCGAGCGCGCGTTCGCCGCCCGCTACCCGGTCCGGCAGGTGGGTGGCCGGGACATCCTGGAGCTGTGGGTGCCGGCCGAGGAGCTCGACGAGTTCAATCGGCACATCGTCGGGCCGATCGAGGTGGTCCACGAGTTCCGGGCGGAGAATCGGCCGGCCTGACCGGCGCCGGGCGGGCGGTCGTACCCGCCCGGCGCCGCGGTCCGCGGGTCAGCCCGGGGTGAGCAGGCAGAACTCGTTGCCCTCCGGGTCGACGAGCACCCGCCAGTGGATGTCGGCCCCACCCACGTCGGCGGCGGTGGCGCCGAGCGCCAGCAGCCGGGCCTCCTCGGCGTCCAGGTCGTCGCCCGGGTAGGGGCGGACGTCGAGGTGGACGCGGTTCCAGCCGGTCTTCGCGTCGGTGCTGCGGGCGAACCGCAGGTACGGCCCGACGCCCTTGGCGGAGCGCAGCACGGCCTGCTGGTCGGTCACCTCGTGCACGGTCCAGTCGGTGGCCCGGCTCCAGAAGCCGGCCATGGCGCGCGGCTCGGCGCAGTCGACCACCACCTCGGCGATCGGCCCGGTGTCCGCGTGCCGCGGGTCCGGCTCCCGTACGCAGAACTCGTTGCCTTCCGGGTCCGCCAGGACCGTCCACGGCACGTCGCCCTGGCCCACGTCGGCGGGGGTGGCGCCGAGCGCGGTCAGGCGCGCGACCACCTCCGCGTGGTGCGCGGCCGAGGTGGTCGCGAGGTCGACGTGTACGCGGTTCTTCGCCGTCTTCGGTGCGGAGGAGACGACGAGGTCGATGCAGACCGCGCTGGGGTCCGGGTAGTTGAAGCCCACGGGTTCGAGGTTCGTCACGCCGGGTGCCTCGCTGGAGATCTCCCAGCCGAGCACCTTCGCCCAGAAGTCACCCAGCGCCACCTCGTCGTGCGCCTTCATGTTGATCTGTACGAGCCGGGTTGCCATGGCCGCGATGTTAGGACCCTGGCCGCGTCGGCGTGTGCCCGGCAGGTGATCAGGAATCGAGAAGCGCACCGTCACCGCCGCGCCATAGCGTTGTCCCCGGGCGGTCGGCACCACGCGGACCGCGAGCCACGAGGGGGATCGAGATGTCCGACGGTTTCAGCGCCGAGGAACGCGCCGCGATGAAGGAGCGTGCGGCCGAGCTGCGCGCCGAGGGCAAGAAGGGCGCGAAGAAGGCCGACGACCTCCAGGCGGTGCTCGACCGGATCGCGCAGATGGCGCCGGAGGACCGCGAGCTGGCCGAGCGCGTGCACATGACCATCACCTCCGCCGCGCCGGAGCTGGCGCCGAAGACCTGGTACGGCATGCCCGCGTACGCCGACGCGGCCGGCAAGATCGTCGTCTTCTTCCAGGACGCGGGGAAGTTCAAGTACCGCTACTCGACGCTTGGCTTCCAGGAGGCGGCGAAGCTCGACGACGGCGACATGTGGCCGGCGTCGTTCGCGCTGGTGAAGTGGAGCCCGGAGGTGGAGAAGAGGATCACCGAGCTGGTGCGGGCCGCCGTCTCCTGACCGTGCCGCCGGACCGGCGGCCCCGTCAGGCGGCGGGCGCCGCGCCGAGGGCGAGCGCCGCGGCGTCGCGGGCGCAGCCCCAGGACAGCATCACGCCGTTGCCCGCGTGGCCGTAGTTGTGCACGACGAGCGCGTCACCACGCCACTCGGCCGCCACGCGTGGCGCTGCCCGGCCGGGACGCAACCCGACGCGGTGTTCGAGGACCTCGGCACCGGCCAGGGAAGGTTCGATCGCGGCGCACCGGGCGATCACGTCAGCCTCCTCGGCCGGGTCGGGAGTCGTGTCGTCGCTGCGCCGCTGCCCGCCGCCGAGCACCACGTGGTCGCCGTGCGGGAAGATCGACGCCCATGTCGGCGCCTCGTCGAGCGAGCCCACCGGCGCGACCCGCACCTCGCCGCCGGCGTCGCGGAAGCGCTCCAGGAGGTACGCGAGGTAGACCGGCATGTCGACCAGTGGCAGCCGGACCGGTGCTCAGCCCGCTGACCCCGGCGCCGATGACGAGAACGTCCGGGCGTGTGGTCATCGCGGGCTCCATCCGCTCGACGATCGTGGCCGCCGGCCCCTTCTGCACCCGGCGGACCCGCCTGTTTGTCCCCGATCCTCGCGGGTAGGCCTTTTCTTGCGCCGGACGATCCGGGGCGAGTCGAACAGCGGCACGGGCATCCGGGAGGCGTCGAGTGCGAGCAATGGTCTACCGCGGTCCGTACCGGGTGCGGGTGCAGGAGAAGGACCGGCCGGTCGTGGAGCACCCCAACGACGCGATCGTACGGGTGACACGGGCCGCCATCTGCGGCTCCGACCTGCACCTCTACCACGGGATGATGCCGGACACCCGGGTCGGGATGACGTTCGGTCACGAGTTCGTCGGCGTGGTCGACGAGGTCGGGCCGTCGGTGCGCAACCTCAAGCCCGGCGACCGGGTGATGGTGCCCTTCAACGTGTACTGCGGGTCGTGCTTCTTCTGCGCCCGGGGCCTCTACAGCAACTGCCACAACGTGAACCCGAACGCCACCGCGGTGGGCGGCATCTACGGCTACTCGCACACCTGCGGCGGCTACGACGGCGGCCAGGCCGAGTACGTCCGGGTGCCGTTCGCCGACGTCGGGCCGAGCCCGATTCCGGAGTGGATGGACGACGACGACGCTGTGCTGCTCACCGACGCGCTCGCCACCGGCTACTTCGGCGCGCAGCTCGGCGACATCGCCGAGGGCGACGTGGTGGTGGTCTTCGGCGCCGGGCCGGTCGGCCTGTACGCGGCCAAGTCGGCGTGGCTGATGGGCGCCGGCCGGGTCATCGTCATCGACCACCTCGACTACCGGCTGGAGAAGGCCGCCTCCTTCGCCCACGCCGAGACGTACAACTTCGCCGAGTACGACGACATCGTCGTACACATGAAGAAGATCACCGATCACCTGGGCGCGGACGTCGCGATCGACGCGGTCGGCGCGGAGGCGGACGGCAACCTGCTCCAGCACGTCACCGCGGCGAAGCTGAAGTTGCAGGGCGGCTCGCCGGTGGCGCTGAACTGGGCCATCGACTCGGTACGCAAGGGCGGCACGATCTCGGTGATGGGCGCGTACGGGCCGATGTTCAGCGCGGTGAAGTTCGGCGACGCGATGAACAAGGGGCTCACGCTGCGGACGAACCAGTGCCCGGTGAAGCGGCAGTGGCCGCGCCTGTTCGAGCACATCCGCAACGGCTACCTCAAGCCCAGCGACATCGTGACCCACCGGATCCCGCTGGAGCACGTCGCCGAGGCGTACCACATCTTCTCCGCCAAGCTCGACGGCTGCATCAAGCCGCTCATCGTCCCGAACGCCGCCTGAGAGGACCGGGTGCCGACCATGCCGTACACGCCGGACAAGCCGAAACTCGCCGAGTCCCCGGACGAGCTGCGTGCCCGTATCCCCGGGTGGGGCGCCGACCTCGACCCGGCGGACCGGCCCGCCGTACCGAAGGAGCGCTTCGCCCCGGAGATCACCGGCGCGCACTGGGAGTTCCCCGAGCGGCAGCCGGAGAAGTGGCCGCGCGAGCGGTCGATCGAGCACAAGTTCCTCACCCCGGTCTTCGGCACCTCGTGCCCGCCCAAGGGGCTCTCCGGCGTGATCCGCCGCTACTCGTACCGCCGGTTCAGCGAGGGCCGTGCGGCGCACTGGCTGCTGCTGCTCGCCGCCGACCGGGTCGACACCGCGGAGAGCAGGCTGGGGTCGCTGTTCAGCCGTAACCCGGACAACCCGGTGGCCGAGACGGGCGTACGCAGCGAGTTCACCCACCACGGGCTGTCGTCCCGGCGCGGCAACCGGGTCGACAAGGTGCACCACCCGCTCGACCCGGTCGTGGTCGCCGCGCCCTGGGTGCTGGCCGGAGGCGTCGCGTTCCTGCTCGTACGCCGGGTGGCGCGCCGCCGTCGCTAACGCTGCCAGGAGTCGAGGCCGCGGACCGCGGCCCGGGCGACGTCGTCGGCCAGGCCGGGGTCGTTACTGGTGCCCTCCCAGCCCTGGTCGTGCACGACCGTGACCGCGTCGGCGACCCTGATCACGAGGATCTGGCTGGTGGTCCGGCCCTCGGCCGGGCTGCCGTCCAGGCCGGTCGCCGGCCGGCTCACTGTGACCAGCAGTGCCTCGTCCCCGGTCCCGGCCATCGGCTGGGACCGGACGGTGACGGTGCCGCCCGAGGCCTGGAACGACCGGCAGTCCGCCACCGCGCCGCGGACCCGGCGCAGGTAGTCGGCCGCGCCGGTGCCCTCGAAGGCGAAGACGGTCTGGTGCAGCGTGCCGTAGGGGACGTTCTCCGGCGGGTCCTTCGGCTGCTTGTAGGCGCTCGTCATGGCGGCGCTCGCGGTGACCGACCGTCCGCCGCTGCGGAACTCCTGGTCGCACAACCCGGGCAGCGCGTCGGTGACCTCCATCGGCTGCGCGTCGGACTTGCGCAGTTCCGGCGGCAGGTCGGCGAAGGCGGACTTCGGGATCGTCACGCGCCCGCCGGACGACTGCGACGCCGACGGCGTGGCGGCCGTGGGCGCCGCGGCCGCCGAGGTCGCGCCCGGGCCCGCGTCGCCGCCGCCGTCGTCCTCACCGCCGTCGCCACACGCGCCGGCCAGCAGCGCGGTGACGAGCAGGGGTACGCCAAGCATCCGCCTACGGCGGCTCGGTGTCCTCACGTCGACCTCCGTCCCGTGCCCGTCCCGACGACGTTCCCGATGCCACGCCACCCGAAACGGCACCTCCCGTCCCCCTGCTTCCCCAACGCCCACACCCCCTGCCACGTTCCGGCGCGGAGGTCACTCGCCGGTCAGGTATTCGCAAAGGATTGTTTGTGCAAGCGCGTGTTTGCGATAGTGTGCGGGGCATGCGCTCCGATCCGGTCCTCGACCTCGCCTTCGCCGCCCTCGGCGACCCGGTCCGCCGCGCCCTGGTGACCCGCCTGGCCCAGGGTGAGGCCACTGTGGGCGAGCTGGGCGAGCCGTTCGACCTGACGCCGCAGGCCATCTCCCACCACGTCGGCGTGCTGCGCCGGTGCGGCCTGGTCGAGCAGCGACGGGAGGGCACGCGGCGACCCTGCCGGCTGCGCGTCGACCGGCTCGCGCAGCTGAGTACGTGGATCGACGAGCAGCGCCGTGCCTGGGACGACCGTCTCGACGCACTCGAAACCCACCTCGCCGATCCGGAGGCGACCCGGTGAGGGCGCGCACCGAACGGCACGGGGACGAGCTGATCGCCCGGCGCCACCTGCCCGCCGGCCCGGATCGGGTGTGGACCGCCTTCACCTCGCCGGCGGGCATCGCCGCGTTCTGGGGCGGCTCGCACGCCACGGTGCCGCGGGCGTCGGTGACTGTCGACCTGCGACCGGGCGGGGAGTTCGCGCTCGGCACCCGCGCCCCGGACGGCCGGACCGGGCGGCTCCGGTTCGTCTATGTACGCATCGACAGGCCACGTGAGCTGGTGTTCGACGAGCCGGTCACCGGGCTGCGCACGACAGTCACGCTGCGGCCCGCCGGGGACGGCACCGACCTGACGGTGCACCAGCGCAAACTCCCGCCCGAGTTGCGCACCGACCAGGCCGCCGACGGGCTCGCCTCGATCCTCGACGCCCTCGCCGCCCACCTCCGACACCACGACGATGGAGACCACAGTGACCCGAGCAACCCAGCGTGACCTGGTCGCCGAATACTTCGCCGGCTTCCGGGCCGGCGACCACGAGCGCATCCTCGCCACGCTCACCGACGACGTCGAGTGGGTCATCCACGGCCACCGGACCACGCGGGGCCGGGCGGAGTTCGACGGCGAGATCGAGAATCCGGCGTTCACCGGCAGCCCGCGGCTCGACGTCGAGCGCGTGCACGAGGACGGGCCGGTCGTCGTGGTGACCGGCGAGGGCCGGGGCGTCAGCGTCGAGCACGGGCCGTTCCGCTTCGCCTTCAACGACCTGTTCACGTTCCGGGACGGGCTCATCGCCCGCGTCGACTCCTACGTCGTACCGCTGGGGGCCGCCGGGTCCTGAGAGCGGCGGACGCCGGGCCGGGTGAAGGCCCGGCGGTACGCCGACGGCGAGGTCCGCATCGCGGCGGTGAAGTGGTGCCGGAACGTCACCGCCGTCTCGAACCCGACGGTCGTGGCGACCTCCTCGACCGGCGCGGTGGTCGTCTCCAGCAGCGGCAGGCTGGCCTGCACGCGCCGGTCGATCAGCCACCGGATCGGTGTGGTGCCGGTGGCCCGCGCGAAGTGCCGCAGGTAGGTACGGGCCGACATGTGGGCCTGCCTCGCCAGCCGGTCGACGGTGATCGGGGTATGGAGGTTCGCCAGCGCCCAGGACATGCTCGCGGCGAGCCGGTCGTCCTCCGGGTCGCCGGGCACCGGCGCCTCGATGAACTGCGCCTGGCCGCCCTCGCGGTGCGGCGGTACGACCAGCCGGCGCGCCACCGCGTTGGCGATCGTCGGGCCGTGGTCGCGGCGTACCAGGTGGACGCAGAGGTCGAGACCGGCCGCGCTGCCGGCGCTGGTGAGGATGTCGCCGTCGTCGACGTAGAGCACGTCCGGGTCGACGCGTACCGTCGGGTGGCGCCGGGCGAGCAGGTCGGCGTACCGCCAGTGGGTGGTGGCGCGGCGGCCGTCGAGCAGGCCCGCGCCGGCCAGGGCGAACGCGCCCGAGCAGATCGACACGATCCGGGCGCCGCGCCGGTGGGCCGCACGGAGCGCGCCGGTGAGCGCCGGTGTCGGGTCGGCGTGCACGTCGGCGACCCCGGGCACGATCAGCGTGCCGGCGGCGGCGAACGCGTCGAGGCCGTGGCCGGTGTGCAGCGTGGCGCCGCCCACCAGCCGCACCACGCCGGGGGTCTCCGCGCAGACGGTCAGCTCGTACCAGGGCACGTCGAACTCCGGGCGGGGCAGGCCGAAGACCTCGGTGACGATG
Source organism: Micromonospora tulbaghiae (assembly GCF_900091605.1). GTDB lineage: Bacteria > Actinomycetota > Actinomycetes > Mycobacteriales > Micromonosporaceae > Micromonospora > Micromonospora tulbaghiae. Next base: position 18,489 of record NZ_FMCQ01000006.1, on the reverse strand, counting down.
CCGGTCTCGAACACCGACATGCCCTCGTACGCCAGCACCGACACGGTGGTGCGGTTCATGGCGGGATCTTAGCGAAGGGTGTCGCTCGCGCCACTGGAGCGGCCCGGCGGCGGCCACCACGATGGGTGCCATGGCGAACGTTCTGCGTACTCCCCCTGCCCGCCCCGCCGACGCCCTCGCCCACTTCGCGGCCCGGCTCTCGTTCGAGGCCGACGTGAGCGACGTGCACGCCGACCTGGAGGCGGGCGTCCCGGGCCTGGTCGTGGTCGACTCGCGCTCCCTTCCGGCGTGGCGACAGGGGCACATCCCCGACGCCGTGCACCTGCCCACCGCTGAGATCGCCGTCCGGGCGGGCGAGCTGGTCCCGCCGGACGCCACAGTGGTCACCTACTGCTGGGGGCCGGGCTGCGACGGCGCCACCCGCGCGGCGCTGGAGTTCGCCCGGCTCGGCCGCCCGGTCAAGGAGATGATCGGCGGGTACGAGTACTGGGTGCGGGAGGGCTTCCCGGTACGCACCGAGGCAGGACTCGTGCGGCGGCCCGCCGACGACCTCACCGCGCCGGCCGGCGCGTCGTGCGGCTGCTGAGGCGTGTCGGTTCCGTACAAGACGCCGGCCGACGGCCGTTCCTAGCATGGCCGCATGCGTGATCTTGTCTACACCGGATTCATGTCGCTCGACGGCGTGCTGGACTCCCCCGGCGGCGGGCCGGGCGAGGAGCACCGCAGCGGCGGCTGGGTCGTCAAGGACGTCGAGTTCCTGCCGGAGGCGTTCTCGCTCAAGGGCGAGGAGTTGGAACAGACCACGGCGCTGATGTTCGGCCGACGCAGCTACGAGGTGTTCGCGCCGACCTGGCGCGACTCCGAGGACCACGCCGCCTACCGGGACCTGCCGAAGTACGTGGTGTCGTCCAGCCTGCCCGAGGACGCCCTGGTCGACGGCTGGGGGCCGACGACGGTCCTGCGCTCCACCGCCGACGTGGCCGCGCTCAAGCAGGGCGACGGCGGCGACATCTTCATCCACGGCAGCGCGGAACTCGCCCGCCGTCTCGCCGAGGCGGACCTGATCGACAGGTACCACCTGCTCGTCTTCCCGGTGCTGCTCGGCGCCGGCAAGAGCCTGTTCAGCCAGGCCGACCGGGACAAGCAGGCGCTGCGGCTGCGCGACTGCGCCGCCTACCCCAACGGTGTCGTCAAGCTGATCTACGACGTGACCCGCTGAGCGGGGTCCAGCGCTATCGCACCACCGGCGCCCGCGCGCAGCTCACCGGCCGTCCGCCCGACGTACCGGCGCAGCGCGCGGGCCAGGTGCGGTTCGTCCACGTACCCGAAGGTGGTGACCGCGTCGGCGGGCTGGCCGCCGGCGGCCAGCAGCACGGCGGCGCGGCGCACGCGGTCGATCTGCCGCACCGCGCCCCGGGTCAGCCCGGTCGCCGCGCGAAAACGGCGTTCGAGGGTCCGCGGTGAGGCCGGTGGGCGGCCGCCGCGCAGGGTCTCGGTGACGAGCGGGTCGCGGACCACCACGCCGGCGCGGACCAGCCGGTCGACCAGGGCCTCGGCGTCGTCCGGGCCGGGCGTGGCCCACCGGCCGCCGTCGAGGCGGAACGTCCGGCGGCCCACGTCGGGCAGCTCGGCGCCGCCGTCGACCAGCGCGGGCGTGGGTACGGCCCGCAGCGAGGTGCCCACCGCGAACTCGATGCCGACGAATGTCGCGCCCTCGGGCACCGGCGCGGTGCCGGTAGCGGTCTCGGGGCCGGACACGGCCGCGTACGAGCGCCCGTCGCGCTGCCAGAACACCAGTCCCCAGCACGGCGTCGCCACCGAGGTCATCTCGTCGACCCGATCGCTGGTGCAGGTCCACACGGTGTCGATCCAGGCCGAGTCGGACGCCCGCGTGGTGAACCGCAGCTCCACGGCAGGAGCATACGGCGGCCGCGGGGTACGAGTAGCCGGGCGCCTGAGGAACGGCCGGTCTGACTCTCCGACTCAGCTGTGCAAACCCATCGCCCGGCGGATCGGCTCGGCCGTCGTCGGATCTGCCAGCCTCATGACGCTGATGAATCCGCTCCAGGTGGTCGCGCCGATGACCACACGCTCGTCCAGCGCCATCATGACGAAGCCAGGTCGCCCAGGAGGGCCCCCCAGTACACCCCAGTCCACTCCCTTGCCAATGACATCCCACGCGTCGCGCAGCCGTACCCGGGCCCAGTGCGGCCCCGCTGACGGCTCTCCATCGACCGGCCCGACCGAGACGAGAAAGCACCCCTCTTCGTCGAACAACCGGCCCGTGTACGCGAAGTCCCACCAAGCCGCGTTGGCGCCCTCGATCAGAGACGAGTCGTCGAACATGAATCCGACCTCCTCCCTGCCGTCCTCGGTGGAGCAGGCGGAGAGCATCCAGGCCGCCGAGGCCGGCAGCCCGGCGGAGTCCCAATGGAAGTCGACCACCTCCACCCCGGCGGTATCCAGGGAAGCAATGATCCTCTCCCGGTTCGGCATTCTTCTCACCCAGCCCTGTCGGCCGCACTACCGGGCGGCGGACTCCTGCCCGTTCCGCTCCTCGTCCCGGGCGGGGTAGCCGAGGATCTCGGCGAGGTCGCCGGCGGCGGCCGTGTACGCGGCGTAGATGTCGTCGTCGAAGTGGTTGCGCCAGTCGCCGGACGCGCCCTTGCGGTAGTGGGAGATCCGCCCGGGCGTCTCCTTCGACTTCTTCATCTTGGTGAAGCTGTAGCGGGTCAGCAGCGCCTCCAGCTCGGCCGGCGGCAGGGTGATGCCGCAGTGCCGCATGAGCTGGTCGACCTCCTCGGTCTGCCGTTCGCCGGTCAGGTCCTCGTAGCGGAACAGCCGGAACGTCTCGTCGCTCGGCGCGACCCCCCAGGACCGCATCTGTGCGAACTGCTTCTTGTCGCGCAGCCGGTCGATGACGTAGAGCATGCCCTCCTTCTTCGGCAGTTCCTGGAGGGCCTTGCGCGCCTGTGGGATGTCGCCCATCGGGGCGTGCGAGTTGCGCAGCGAGAAGTAGCTGGACACGACCACGTCGCGCGGATCGCGGATCACGAAGAACGCGCGGTAGCTGCCGGCCTTGGGGACGGCCTCGAACCGCTTGTGGGAGAGGAAGATGGCCAGGCCCACACGCCCGGCCGGGACCGGCGCGGTCGCGCCGCCGGAGTAGAAGCGCGGGTCGTACGGCAGCAGCCCGCAGTGGCGGTAGACGGCCGGGTCGCTGAACAGCGCCTTGATCCACTGGCTGCCGGTCTTGCGGACGGTGCAGTGGAAGATGTTGTCGAACTCGCTGCGTTCCACCACCGGAACGGTGAGTCGCATTCGGGCGTTGCGTGCTTCCATCTGTGCCCGCCGGGCCTTGACCCGCAGAGAATTCGGCGAATTGTGCTTGGCGAATTCGACGGCCCGATTAATCATTTCCCAACCTCATCCGGACCCCGCGGAGCAGGGGCAGCACGAACACCTTTCCGCACGTCACGCAGGTGAAGTCCGCAGACCTCGCCTGCTCCGCCCCGCGCCCCGACGCGCCGCTAGGAATATCCCCGACGGTCCGATTGATGTCAATCCCGGACAGCTGGGAGAAAGCTGAAAATCTACAATTTCCATAGGAATTGCGGAATAAGCGTGAGGGACAGCAGCGCCCGCCCGCACACCGGCACAATGAGCGCCGTGCTCACCGCCACCCGTGATCTGCTGACCGCCCTCGACCCGCTGCCCCACCGTGATCGGACGCGGCACCTCGTGGCGTGGGCACGCACCGCGCCCGAACGGGCGCAGGTCTGCGCCGACCTGCGCCGGCACGGACCGTACGAGCGGCGTCTCGCGCTGCTCGCCGCGCTGGCGACCCGGGACACCGCGGCCGTCCTGGCCGCGACGTTCGATCCGGATCCGTCGATCGCCGCCACCGCGCTGAGCGCCGCCGTGCGGGCCGGCGTAACGCCCTCCGACCTGACCGACCGGCCGGCGAACGCGCGGCGGTGCGTCTACCGGGCGCTGCGCCGCAACCCGGCGCCGGCCGTCGCCGACGCGCTGATCATCGGGGTACGCGAGCGGTTCGGTGACCACGAGGCCGCCGCGTTGCTGCCGGCCTGCGGCCCCGAGACGGTACGGGCCTGGCTGCCCGACCTGGAGCACGCGCTGAACGCCGAACGGCTGATGCGGTCGCACTCCGACATCGTGCTGGCGCGCACCGGTGAGCGGATGGCCGTGGCCCCGCCGGAGTCGCGCGGGCGGATCTGGGCGGAGGTCGCCGGCGCGGTGCTGCGCGGCGATCCGGCGCGGGCGCTGGACCTGCTCGACGGGTACGCGCCCGAGGAGTCGCTGCCCGGCCCGCTCGTCGCGTACGGGCGGCTCGCCGCATACGACGCGCGCCGGGTCGTACGCCTGCTCACGTCGCCCGCCCGCGCGGCCTGGCTGGCACGGACCACGCTGCCCCGGGCGCTGCTGCACCGCCTCGCCGCGCTGCCCACGGGCGAACTGGTCCCGCTGGCCGCCCGGCTGCGGGAGCACGATCGCGCGCTGGCCGCGTTGCTGCGCGCCGTCGCACCGAGCCGCCGCGCCGAGCTGTACGACGGGGCGCTGGCCGACACCGACACCACGGCGTCGCTGCCCGGCGCCCAGGTGATGGAGGTGCTGCCGGCGGCGGTACGGGCGCGCGAGGCGGCCCGGGTGCTGACCCTGCCGTCGGTCCGCGAGCGGGAGGAGCAGGTGCGGTTCTGGAGCGCGTACCTGCCCTGGCCGGAGGCGTCCGCGTCGGCGAGCGCGGCGCTGCGCTCGGGTGACGCGGACGAACGGGCGGACGGCTGGCGGCTGCTGGTGGCGGCCGCGCGACGCTCCCGCGACCCGCGCACGGTGGCCCAGGTGGTGGTCCGGCTCGGCCGGCTGCGCAACGAGCAGGACCCGGTACGCGCGGCCGCGCTCACCGCGCTCGCCACTGTGGCGCCGCTGCTCACCGCCACGAGTGCCGGTGGGCTGACCGGGCTCACCACCGACGCGGTCGACGCCCGGGACACCTCGGCGACCACCACCACCGCGTTGAGCCGGCTCGCTGTCGACGTCCTCACGCATCACGTGGACGTGCCGGAGCTGGTCGAGTGGGCACTGCTCACGATCGACGTGGTGAGCAGCGACGCGACGGTGCCGGTGCTGCGCCGGCTCGACACCGTGCTGCGGCACGGCCAGGAGGCGGTGGTGTTCGACCGGCTGCGCGGCCGGATCGAGGCCGGCATGGCGCGCGGCCGGTACGGGTTGCTGTTCGCGTTCACCCACGCGCTCGGCCGGCGGGCCTGGCGTCTGCCGGACCTGCAGGACATGCTGCGCCGGACCATCGGGCCGGACACCCTGCCCTCGGTGGCCCGTACGGCGGCCGGGCTCTGGCTCGCCGATCCGCGTACCCGCTCGCGGCGCGTCGCCGAGGTGCTCGACATCGACGCGTCGGCGATCGCGATCGGCGAGGTGTGGGCGATCGTCTGCACGTCCCGCACCGACCTGCTCGACCGGGTGCTGGACCGGCCCCCGCGCGGCCGGTTCGTGGAGAACGGGAAGCGGTGGGTCCCCGGCCCGGCGCGGCACGCGCAACGGTGGCTCCCGCGCCACCAGGAACGCTTCGTGGCGCTCCAGGCGCGCGTCGTCGCCGACTCCGGTCACCGGGTGTGGCAGCGGGCGGCGGCGATCCAGGCCGCCGCCGGGGCCGGCCCGGCCGGACGCGAGCTGGTGCTGCGCCACGTCGACGCGTCCGAGGTGCCGGTCGCCGAGGCGGCGCTGGGCGCGCTGGTCTGGACCGACCGGCCGGACGAGGCGTTCCCGGTGCTGCTCGGGTACGCCGACGGCGATCGGGCACGCGTCGCGCTGTACGCCGCCGGGCGGGCCGCCCGGTACGTCCCACCGGCCCGGCTGGCCGAGCTGCTGGGCGGGGTGCTGACCGGCGCCGCGAAGGTCACCAGCCGCAAGGAGGCCGCCCGGCTCCTGGCCCGCTACGCGCACGTGGACGTGATGGCGGCGCTCGGTGAGGCGTACGCCGATCCGGGCACGCACCGCGACGTGCGCGCGGCGATCGTCTCCGCCGCCCGGCAGCGGCTGGGCTCCGAGGCGGGCTGGGCGGTCCTGCGCGCGGCGGTGCACGCCGGCCGGGAGGAGCGGCGGGCGGTGCTCGGCGCGTACCCGTCCGGGATCTCGCAGCGCCACCGCCGCACCTACGCCGCGCTCGTGGTGCAGGCGTGCCGGGCCGACGACCGGGAGGTCCGCCGCGCGGCGTTCGACGCGCTCGGCGAGTGGTGGCCGTGGCTGACCGGCGTCACCGACCTGGTCGTGGACCGGCTCACCGACCCGGACGAGACGACGCCGGGCATCGGGGTGGCGAACCTGCTGCGGGCCGGTGGCGACGCCGCGTTCCGGGCCGCGCTGACCCGGCTGGTGGAGCGGGACGCCGCCGACGACGACCCGGGCGGTCCGGCCGCCGACCGGCCCGCCCGGCGGCGCGTCGAGCTGCTCGCGGAGGGCGCGGCCCTGTGGTCCGACAGCCGCCCGGCCGCCGCCGACCGGGCCGGGCTGGTCGAGGCCGCGCGGTGGCTCGCCGGCCGGGACACCTTCCTGGGTACGGCCACCGGGCTGCTCGTCGATCTCGGCCGCCTCGACGACCTGGACGAGGTCGCCGCGCTCTGCGCGGGCCGGCCCGTGGTCGCGGTGCGCACCGCGCAACGCGTCGGCGATCGCCTGCTCACCACGCGGCGGCGGCCCGACCCGGCGGCCCTCGCCGGCACGGTGGCCCGCCTCGCCGGGCGCGGCGACCTGGCCGGCGGGCTGTTCGCGGTGGCGCTCGTCGCGCACGGGTCGGAGTTCGGCTGGAAGACGCCGTGGCGGGAGCTGCTACTCGGGTTGCGGCGGCACCCGGACGCCGACGTGCGGGAGGCCGCGTACACGCTCGACATGAGCTGACCACGCCGGACGTCGCCCTATGCTCGGGGCGTGACGCTTCAGCGGATGGACCACGTCAGCGTCGTGGTGGACGACCTGCCGGCCGCGATCGCCTTCTTCACCGAACTCGGCATGGAGGTGGAGGGCGAGATGCCGGTCGAGGGCGCCTGGGTGGACCGGGTCAACGGCATGGACGGCGTACGGGTGGACATCGCGATGATGCGTACGCCGGACGGCCACGGCAAGCTCGAACTGACGCGGTTCCGGGCGCCGGCGCTGGTCGCCGCCGAACCGGTGGACGCGCCGCCGAACACGCTGGGCCTGCGATCGGTCATGTTCGCCGTGGACGACGTCGACGACACGGTGGCCCGGCTGCGGGCCCACGGCGGCGAGCTGATCGGTGAGGTGGCGGACTACGGCGACGTCTACCGGCTCTGCTACCTGCGCGGCCCGGCGGGCGTCATCGTGGCGCTGGCCGAGCAGCTCGGCTGACGGCTACCCGGCGTCCACGGCGGCCAGCACCGTCATCGCCTCCCGTTCACGGACGGCCAGGTCGGCCAGGACCGCCGACGCGCGGGTCAGGTGGGTGGCGTCGCCGGTCCGGCCGGCGGTGGCGACGTGGTCGGCGACGGCGGTCCACAGCGGCGCGATGTCGGCGTACATCCGCTGTGCCCGCCGCACCCGCGCGTCGCCGGTGACGGCGGCGGCCTCGGCGAGGAAGTCGCGGTACACGGCACGGAACAGCGCGCCGCCGGTGCCACCACGTTCCATGAGCGTCGCGGCGAGCGGAAGGTCGCGGGCCGGATCGGCGGCGCGGTCCAGCCAGCGGGTCACCCGGGCGGCGGCGGTGGCGATCCCCCGGTGGCCGAGGTTGGCGATCGGCGGGTCGAGGAACGCCCCGGCGTTGGCGCGTACCGCCGCGCGGACGGCGGCGTCCAGGTCCGGCGGGGCGCCGGGCGCGGTGAGCGTGTACGACAGGTGGCGCGCGGTCATCGGTCCGCGCGCGGCGCGCGCCCGCGCCAGGCTCTCCAGCGTGGTGGTCACCGCACCGCCCTGCTGGGCGGTGTCGACCAGGTGGGCGTGGGTGTCGTCGTAGCCGTACATCGCCACCGTGTGCCCACCGAAGTGGACCTTCGTCGTGAAGTAGTCCAGGTGGTACGAGTCCAGTTGCAGGCCGACCGGATGCCCGGCGTCCAGCGCGTCGGTGACGTCGCGCCACGCCTTGGCCGCCGACGTCGTCTCGCGGACGCGCAGGTCCAGGCCGAGGCGGCCGGCTGCGGCCCGGGTCACGCACAGCGGCTTGGTGCGCCCGCCGAGGAACGGCACGTCCATGCTCTTGGCGTCCCAGTAGACGAAGCCGAGCCCTTCGCCGAGGCCGAACAGCATGGGCTCGGACAGGTCCAGGCCGGCGTGCCGCGTCAGCACGCCGAGCGTGGTGGTCTCGCAGTGCGCCCCACCGGTCGGCGTCACGTCGTCGAGGATCACGTCGACTCCTGTTCCGCCGTCACGGCGTTCGGGTCGTGCGCCACGGCTGCGGCGCCCGGGTCGTGGCCGGGGGCCGGGGAGAGCAGCGGGCGCAGCGGCCCGTCGCCGGGGACGCCGGGCATCCGGCGGGCCACCCCGGCGAGCAGGTCGGCGGCCTGGACGCGCGGGTCGTCGCGCGAATCGGTCATCACCAGCCCGGCCAGCGGTGACGGGCCGGCCGGATCGCCGGCCGCCAGTGCCGCCTGCAGGCGGCGCAGCCGGTCCTCGGTGAGCGCGCTCTGCTCGTCGTGGATCACCAGCACCCGCCGGCGGCCGCCGCTCCAGTGCAGGACGGTCTCGGCCAGCGCCGGCAGCAGCGGCTCCAGCGGCGGCGGGATCGTCCGGTCGCCCGCGTACAACCGGGCCTGCACGGCTGCCACCCGGGCCGGGTCGAGCGCGTCGAGAACCGCGCCGGCCTGCGCGTCGTCGCGGACGTGGCGCCGCAGCGCGTCCCGCGCGGCGAAGAATCGTGCCACGCTCCGGTCGTCCGCCCGGTCCCGCCGCTTGGTGCGCAGCATCTCGACCACGGCGGCGAGGAAGACCGCCCAGTCGGGTCCGGCCGCCCGCCCGGCCCGGTGCAGCGCCGTCGCGGCCGGACGCCGGTCACCGGCGAGGCGGGTGCCCGCCGCGTACGACGGTTCGGCCAGCAGCAGGTCGACGACCCGGGTGGCGAGGAAGAACTCCTTGTCGACCAGGTGCACGTGCGCCCGGCCGCGCAGCGCCGACAGGAACCACTCCACCGCCTCGGCGGCTTCGCGGCGGCGCAGGAACTGCCGGGACTTGACCTCGTCGGGCGAGAACCGGAACCCGGACCGCAGCGTACCGATCAACGCGGCCGCCTCGTCACGGCTCAGGTCGACGCTGGCGTGGACGATCACCGGGGTGGCCGGGTCGAGCAGGTTGGTGCCGGAGAAGCCGGACTCGTCGCAGGCGATCTCCAGCACCGCACCGGTCAGCGCCTCGCCGGGTGGCAGCCCGCCCTGGAGCGGCAGCCTCGCACCCGTCGACCCGGCCATGCCGACCATGCTCGCCCACCCGGCCCGCGGCGGACCAGCGGTTAACCCGGATCGGTTCGGCGGCGGGCCGTGACGCCTCATTCCACCGGCCGGTAGATCGCGCTCAGGCGCGGCAGGCGGGCGCGCATCTGCTCGTCGTCGTCGAAGTCGAAGTCCTCACCGGCCGGGTCGGCCGGCGCCTGGACGGGAGCAGCCCGGTCGGCGGCGTCGAGCGCCTCCCAGAACGCGTCGGTGCCGCCGCCGGTCGCCTGGGCGTAGGCGTCGCCCGCCGCGCTCAGTACCGCCTCGCACTCGACCGCGTCGTCGTCCGGGTCGACGCCGGCCCCGGCGAGTGAGTCGGGATCGGCGACGGCCCGCTCCCAGACCGCCCGCCCCTGCGCGACCAGCCAGCCGCGGAAGTAGTCGAACCCGTCGTCCGAGCAGCCGCCGCGCATCAGGTAGGCGGCCGCCCACAGGTCCCAGCGCCACCCCTCCTCGGTCACGTCGTCGTATGCCTGCTCGAAGCCCACGATCGCCGCCGGACTCAGCACCGACAGCTCCGCGACCAGGTGCCGGGCCACGACGTCGGCCCCCTCGGCGGTGACCGTCTCGCGTCCCGCGGCACGGCGCGCCCGCTCCACGATGTCCCAGAACGTCTCCCGATCCACGGCGGGACCGTACGCCGCCCCACCGACAAGCTGTCAGCGGCCGTGTCAGCGCCGTGTCAGGGCGGTGGCGGTACGGCCGCCCATGGTGGGCGCATGACGAGTTCAGCGATAGCGGTCTCCGGACTGCGCAAGGCGTACAAGGACCGGGTGGTGCTCGACGGCATCGACCTGGACGTCCCCGCCGGGACGATCTTCTCGCTGCTCGGCCCGAACGGGGCCGGCAAGACGACAGCCATAAACATCCTGACCACCCTGATCCGCGCCGACGCCGGGTCGGTACGTGTCGCCGGGCACGACGTGGTCACCGAGGCCAGGGCGGTGCGCGCGGCGATCGGGGTGACCGGGCAGTTCGCGGCGGTGGACGAACTGCTGACCGGGCGGGAGAACCTGCAACTCATGCTCGACCTCGGCCCGCGCAACCGCGTTACCGGCAAGCGGGTCGTCGCCGAGTTGCTGGAACGGTTCGACCTGGTCGAGGCCGCCGACAAGCTGGTGTCGACGTACTCCGGGGGCATGCGCCGCAAGCTGGACCTGGCGATGACGCTGGTCGGCGAGCCGCGGATCATCTTCCTGGACGAGCCGACGACCGGGCTGGACCCGCGCAGCCGGCGCACCATGTGGTCGATCATCAGGGAGCTGGTGGCCGGCGGCGTGACGGTCTTCCTCACCACCCAGTACCTCGACGAGGCCGACCGCCTCGCCGACCGGATCGCGGTGCTCGACCAGGGCCGGCTGGTCGCCCAGGGCACGCCGGAGGAACTGAAGCGCCGGATCCCCGGCACGCACGTGCGGTTGCGGTTCGGCACCGTCGCCGAACTCGACGCGGCGGCGCTCGTGCTGCCCGACGCGGTACGCGACGAGGAGGCGCTGGCACTGAGTGTGCCCACCGACGGCGGGACCGCGGCGCTGCGCGCCCTGCTCGACCGGCTCGACGCGCACGCGATCAGCGCCGGCGACCTGTCCGTCCAGACCCCCGACCTCGACGACGTCTTCCTGGCCCTGACGGGCCGCGCCCCGGAGGTGGCCGCGAAATGAGCAGGAACCACTCGGTCGTCATGCTGCGCCGCAACCTGACGCACCTGCGCCGCAACCCGACCTCGGTGTTCAACGCGGTGCTGATGCCGATCATCGTCATGCTGATGTTCGTCTACATGCTCGGCGACGCGTTCTCCGTCGGCGTCGACTACGTCGACTACGCGACGCCGGGCCTGATGCTGCTGGCGGTCTGCTACGGCCTCGGCGGCACCGCGACCTCGGTCAGCTCCGACATGACCAAGGGCATCATCAACCGGTTCAAGGTCATGCACGTCTCCCGGGGCGCGGTGCTGACCGGCCACGTCGTCGCCACCGTGCTCACCAACGTCCTCGCGGTCGCGGCCCTGGTCGGGGTGGCGTTCCTGCTCGGCTTCCGCCCGGCCGCCGATCCCCTGCACTGGCTCGGTGCGGCCGGCATGGTGGTGCTGCTCAGCGTCGCCGTCAGCTGGTTCACCGTCGCGCTGGGCCTGTTCGCCAAGTCACCCGAGTCGGCGGGCATGGCCGCCGTGCCGCTGGTCCTGCTGCCGTTCTTCAGCAGCGCGATCGTGCCGGCGGACAAGATGGGGCCGGGACTGCGGCAGTTCGCCGAGTACCAGCCGTTCACGCCGATCATCGAGACGCTGCGCGGCCTGCTCGAAGGCGCGCCGTCGGCCGGCGACGTGGTCCCCGCGATCGCCTGGTGCGCCGGCATCGCGGTGATCGGCTACCTGTGGGCGCGGTCCACCTTCACGAAGCGAGCGTGACCTCGACCAGCCGCTCCCAGCCGGTCTCCCGGCCCTGTGCGACCGCCTCGGCGAACCCCGCGTCGCCGAGGCGGTCGCGCGCTGCCGCCTCGATCCGGGGCACGTCGGGGTGGGCGCGGTCGGGCAGCCCGCGTACCGCGGTGGCGGCACCGAGCAGCCGCGCCGCCTGGTCCGGCCGGTCGAGCCGCACCGCCAGGTCGGCGACACCGACGAGCACCTGCGCGGTCAGCGGCGCGTAGCCGCCCTCGCGCGCCGCCCGGCACGCCGCCGCCCGATGGGTACGGGCCTGCTCGACGTCCTCGGCCAGGTAGCCCAGCAGATCCTGGGTGCCCGCCCGGACGCCGGCCAGGTCCGCCTCGTCGCCGAGCAGCGCCGACACGGACCGCAGTTGCGCGTACGCCTCGTCCGCGTCGCCGTCGTGGCGGGCCAGGTACGCCCGGACCAGCGCCAGCTCGGCCAGCGCGCCCGGCCAGGCGACCCGGGCGGCGAGCCGGTGCGCCTCGGCCACGGCGGCGGCGCTCGCGGCCTCCTCGCCGCCCAGCCGGTACAGCCAGGCCAGCCGCGCCCGCATCCGGATCACGTCCTCGACGGCGCCGACCTCGGTGACCGCCGCGACGGCCTGCTCGTAGTACGCGCAGGCGGCGGCGACGTCACCGCGTACGGCGATCAGCTCGGCCAGCTCGCTGAGCGCGAACGAGATCCCGAAGCGTTCGCCCACCTCCCGGAACTCGGCGAGCGCATGCCGCAGGCACGCCTCCGCCTGCGCCGCCTCGATGCCGAGGATGACCCGCAGCTTGCCCAGGTGCAGCCGGGCCAGCGCGCGTACCCACGGGTCCTCGTGGTCGAGCAGCGACTCCCAGGCGGGCAGCAGCGCGTCCGGCTCCCGCAGCATGCGCTCCATCGGCACGACCAGGGCCAGCTCCGGGTGACCGCCACGGCCTTCCCCGCTCAACCGGTACGCCTTGTGGATCCACTCGGCCGCGTGCTGCGCGTCGCCCGGGCCGGAGCTGAGGAACAGCACCACGAGTCCGTACACCACGGCGCGGATGTGGTCGGGCACGTCGCCGGGCGCCTCGGTGGCCGCGATGATCAGTTCCATGCCCTCGGTCCGGTGGCCGCCGAGCCACCAGTACCAGCCGGCACCGGCCGCGAGCCGCATCGCCTCGCGCCCCTCACCCGCGGCGAGCGCACCGCGCATCGCGGCGGTGATGTTGTCGTGCTCGGCTTCGAGCCGGGCGAGCCAGGTGAGCTGGTCGGCGCGGCGCAGCCGCGGCTCGGCGGTCTCGGCCAGCTCGGTGAAGTACGCCAGGTGCGCGCGGCGGGCGAGGTCCTCCTCCCCGGCCTCGGCGAGCCGCTGCGCGGCGTACTCCTTGATCGTGCCGAGCATGCGGTAGCGCGGCGCGACGTCGCCGGCGGCGACCAGCAGCGACTTCTCGGTCAGCGCGGTGAGCAGGTCGAGCACGTCGCCCGGCTCGACGGCGCCGCCGGCGCAGACCCGCTCGGCCGCGTCCAGGCCCGCCCCGCCGGAGAACACCGACAGCCGGCGCAGCACCGCGCGTTCGGCGTCGGTGAGCAGTTCCCAGCTCCAGTCGACCATCGCGCGCAACGTCCGGTGCCGGGGCAGGGCGGTCCGGCTGCCACCGGTGAGCAGCCGGAACCGGTCGTCGAGCCGGGTGGCGAGCTGGTCGACGGACATGGCGCGCAGCCGTGCCGCGGCCAGCTCGATCGCCAGCGGCATGCCGTCGAGCGCGCGGCAGATCCGCGCCATCGTCATCGCCGTGCGGGCGTCGGACGCGAGGTCCCGGCGGACCGCGACGGCCCGGTCCCGCAGCAGGCGGACGGCGGGCGACGACTCGACCTCGGCGACCGCGGCGTCGCCGTCCGGCAGGCCCAGCGGCGCGACCGGCCACAACACCTCCCCGGTGATGCCGAGCGGTTCCCGGCTGGTGGCCAGGATCCGCAGCCGCCGGCACTCGCCGAGCAGCCGGTGCGCCAGCGCCGCCGCCTGTTCCACGACGTGTTCGCAGTTGTCCAGGATCAGCAGCATCTCCCGGTCCCGGATCGCCGCGACGAGCCGGTCGTCCGGCTCCGCGCTGCCCGCGTCGCCCAGCAGCGCGTCGCGCAGGCCGAGCCCGGAGATCGTCGCCTGTGCCACGTCCCCGTCGGCGCTGATCGCGGCGAACTCCACCAGCCACACACCGTCCGGCAGGTCGCCCGTCATCCGGCGTCCGGTCTCGGTGGCCAGCCTGGTCTTCCCGGAGCCACCCGGGCCGGTGAGCGTGGTGAGCCGGTGCTCGGCCACCAGCGCGCCGACGGCGGTGAGGTCGGCGTCCCGGCCGACGAAGCTGGTCAGCTCGGCGCGCAGGTTGGTCCGGCGGGTGTCGTCGCGGCGTGCCGTCTCGCCCCGCAGCAGGGCGACGTGCAGCGCCGACAGTTCCGGCGACGGGTCGGCGCCCAGCGCGTCGGCGAGCGCGTCGGCGGTGCGCTGGTAGACCAGCAGCGCCTCGGTGTCCCGGCCGGCCGCGACGAGCGCACGCATCAGTGCCATGGCGAGCCGCTCGCGTACCGGATGGGCGGCCACCAGGTCGGTCAGCTCCGGGATCAGGTCCGCTTCCCCGCCGAGCCCGGTCTCGGCGTCGTACCGGTCCTCCGTCGCGGTCAGGCGCAGCCGTTCCAGCCGGGTCGCCGCCGCGTCGAGCGCGGGGCTGTCGGGCAGGCCGACGTCGCGCAGCGCGTCGCCGCGCCACAGGCCCAGCGCCTCGCGCAGCAGCCGTACCCGCTGCGGCCCGTCGCCGTCGCGGGCCCGCCGGACGAGACGTTCGAACCGCACGGCGTCGACGGCGTCGGGCTCGACGGCGAGCCGGTAGCCGTCCGGCAGCCCGTCGACGGCGCCCGCCGGCAGCGCCTTGCGCAGCCGGGACACCAGCCGTTGCAGCGCGTTCGCGGCGTCGGCGGGCAGCTGCTCGCCCCAGATCCAGTCGACGAGCGTCGCCTTCGGGACCACCCGGCCGGGCTGGAGCGCGAGGGCGGCCAGCAGTCCGCGCAGCCGTGCGCCCGGCACGTCGGCCGGTAGGCCGCCGTCCGTGGTGACCTGGAACGGCCCGAGCAACCCGATCTGCACGCGCCGATCCTGCCACGGCCGGCGCCCCGGTCCGGTCCGCCGCCCCCGCCGGTCAGGTGGCCAGGCGCAGATGCCGGCGCTGCCGCAGTCGCACCGCTGCGGCCACCACGACCAGCACCGTGAGCGCGACAGCGAAGACCAGCCCGTGGGTCAGGCCCCGGACGAGGTAGCCGCCGTCAGTGTGGTCCACGGCGTACGTGGCGAGCTCGCGGCTGAACCAGAACGGCAGCGCCCGGGTGGCGCTGCCCGCCGGGTCCATCACCATCTGGAGACCGACCACCGTCAGCAGCACCAGCGTGCCCTCCAGCTCGCGCGGCAGCACGGCGCTCAGCAGCAGGCCGAACGGCACCGACACGAACACGGTCAGCGCCATGATCAGCGCGATCGCGCCGTACCGCACGTCGCGCTGGTCGGCCAGGACGAGCAGGAAGTACGGGGTGGAGAGCAGCACGCCGACGGTCCAGAGCGCGAGCAGCCGGCCGAGCACCAGGTGCCGGCTGCCGTAGCCGGAGAGCCGCAGGCGGGGTTCCATGCCCCGCGCCGCGCTGCCCGCGAACAGCGCGGCGGTGCTGAGCGCCCAGGCCAGGCCGAGACAGACGAAGCGGATCGACTGCCCGAGAAAGTCGCCGCGGCGGCTCAGGTAGAAGGCCAGCGGCATCAGCAGCAGGATGACCAGCACGGTACGGCGGCGCAGCAGCTCGCGCAGGGCGGCCTCGGCCACCACGAGGGTCCGGCTCATGCGTTCCGCTCCCCGGAAAGATCAAGCACGACGTCGACCCGGTCGAGCTGGTTGAGCAGGTGGGTGACGACCACGACGGCCTTGCCGGCGTCGCGCCACCGCCACACCTCGTGCCAGAAGTCGAGGTAGGTGCCCCGGTCGAACCCCTGGTAGGGCTCGTCGAGCAGCAGCACGTCCGGCTCGCCGAGCCGGGCCAGCACCAGGTTGAGCTTCTGTCGCGTGCCGCCGGAGAGGTGCCGGGCCTGGGTGCGCCGCGGCGGTGTCCACTCCAGCCCGGCCGCCTCCGCGCGCCCGGCCCGCCGCGCCGCCGTCCGGCCCAGCCCTCGGCCGGCGCCGATCAGCACGAAGTGCTCGTCCGGGCTGAGGAACTCGGCGGTGCCGCCGTCCTGCGGGCAGTATCCGAGCGTGCCGTGCACCTCGACGGTGCCCGCCTCCGGGCTCAGCAGACCGGCGCAGATCCGCAGGAACGTGCTCTTGCCGGCGCCGTTGGCGCCGACCACCGCCGCGATCTGGCCGGCCCGGACGGTGAGGTCGACCCGGTCCAGGACGGTGCGTCCCCGGTAGCGCTTGGTGACGCCCCGGGCGGCGAGCCGCACCGGTCCGGGCTGGCGGCGCGGCGGCCGCACGTCGGGGCCGCCGAGGCTGTCGACCACCGCCCGGGCGTACGTCTCCGGCGCGCCGAAGACCCGCAGCGGCGATTCCCCGCTGTCGAGCAGGTGGGTGGCCGCCTCGGCGACGACGTGACCGGTCAGGTCGGGCCCCACCCCGTGCCGGCGCAGCTCGCCGGTCAGGGCGGCGAGCCAGGGTTCGTGGTTCACCGCTTCGGCTCCTCGCGCAGTATCGTGCCCACGCTCGACGCGAAGGCGCTCCAGTCGATCGCGGCGGCCCGCAACGCCGCGCTGCCGGCCGGGCTGATCCGGTAGTACTTTCTCGCGGGCCCGGTCCCGCCCTCCCGCCAGTGCGCGGTGAGCAGGCCGGAGCGCTGCAACCGCAGCAGCACCGGGTAGAGGGTGCCGCCCTGCACGGTGCCCAGCCCGTGGGCCCGCAGCGCCTGGGACAGCTCGTAGCCGTAGGACTCGCCGCGGCTCAGCAGCGCGAGCACGCAGAGGTCGAGCACCCCGCGCAACCACTGCGCCCGCCGTTCCTGGTTCATTCCGCTCCGCACTGTCCCGATCGGACGACATCCGGCGATGACGGTAGCGCCGCCATCTAGGTAGCGCAACCATCTAGTGGGCCTCCTCCGGCCCGGCGAGGCTGATAGGTTGCGCGCTCCGCACGGGTTCGACGGGGGAATGCGCATGTCCGACACGGGGGCCGGATCCGAGCAGGGACCGGCGGGGGACGCGGAGCAGCGGGGAGAGACCGCCGGGATGCGGCCGGCCGGCGAGCCGCCCGGCGTTCCCGGGCCGCCACCACCGCCCGCCACCGGGCCGGGTCACGGGTCGCCCGATCCGGGTCACGGGCCGCCCACCGCTGGTCCGCCGTACGGGCCGTACCCGCCACCCGGCCCGCCGTCATCCGGCCGCGCTCTGGTCGTCGCCGTCGCGGTGCTGAGCGTGCTGCTGCTGGTGGCGTGCTCGGGCCTGATCGGCGGCGCGTTCCTGCTGGGTTCCTCGCCCCGCGAGGTGGCCGAGCGGGAGCCGGCCGCGCCACCGGCGGCGCCTTGGCGGTCGTCCGGCGCGACGCCCACGCCGGGTGCGACGGCGAGCGCGGAGCCGTCGGCGCGCGGGCCGCAGCCGAGCGACTTCCCGGCGGCGCAGATCTCCGATCTGAACGACGTGTGCGACGGGGTTCTCTACTTCCCGCAGTCGCCGAAGCGCACCGGAGCGGCGCCGCACCCGGTGGCACTGCTCGTCGGCACCGACCTGGGCACGGGCAGCCGCCGCCACGACCAGGTCTACTACTACGACGAGGGCCTGTCGAAGCGGGTGGAGCGGACCTGGGCGTCGGAGGACCCGAAGGTCGTGCAGATGGTCGCCTGCCTGGATCGCACGAGCACCGGCGCGACGATCCGCAAGTGCCGCTACGACGACCCGGAGCCGGACACGCTGACGCTGCTGAAGGCCACCTACCGCCTGCGGGTGTACGAGGTGGCGACCGGTCGCCAGCTGCTGGACAAGACCATGGGCGGGGACGACCAGCATTGCCCGTACGTGGTCCTGTACGGCCAGGACAAGAAGATCTACGCCGAGGTCAGCCACCGGTCGATCCTCGGGGCGCTGCGCAACCTGGTGAAGCGGTAGGCGAACGGCGACGAGCGACGCCGGCCCCCGGATCGGGCCGGCGTCGCTCGCTGTCGGCCGTCAGAGTGTGGTTTCGCCGGTGAGGCCGAAGTAGTCGTGCCATTTGGTGGAGGGGGCGAAGGTGGTGCCGGTGGACAGGGCGACGTAGACGTCGTTGGTGGTGTTCTTGGTGAAGACGATGAGGTCGTGTTTGCCGTCGCCGTTGGCGTCGGCGAGGTAGGGGAATTCGCCGGGTAGGCAGAAGAAGTCGTGCCATTTGATGGTGGTGCCGGTGAAGGTGGTGCCGGTGGAGGTGGCGGCGTAGACGTCGGCGTCGGTGTTGCAGGTGAAGGTGATGATGTCGTCGCGGCCGTCGCCGTTGATGTCTGCGACGCGGGGTTGTTCGGTGCCGACGGCGAACAGGTCGTGCCATTTCTGGGGTGGGCCGAACGAGGTGCCGGTGGACAGGGCGACGATGACGTCGGCTGCGGTGGCGGGGCCTTGGGTGAAGGTGATGATGTCGTCCATAC
>NZ_FMCQ01000004.1 GCF_900091605.1 Micromonospora tulbaghiae | reverse complement strand
TGGGGTAAGGCCCCCAGCTAGACGACTGGGTTGATAGGCCGGAAATGTAAGCCCGGTAACGGGTTCAGTTGACCGGTACTAATAGGCCGAGGACTTGACTACTAAGCTGCTACGCGTCCACTGTGCAACTCTGAACAAACCACCACCCATGTTGTTGGGTTGGTTGACATGTTCATAGAGTTACGGCGGTCATGGCGGAGGGGAAACGCCCGGTAACATTCCGAACCCGGAAGCTAAGCCCTCCAGCGCCGATGGTACTGCACTCGGGAGGGTGTGGGAGAGTAGGACACCGCCGGACAATCTTTCATTCAGGGCCACCCCACACGGGGTGGCCCTGAATTGCGTCCAGCCGGAAAGCCGGCCGGAGCCGGCTCCCGGACGAGCGGGCTCAGCGGCTCTGGACGGACTCGCGGATGTCGCGGAACAGCGCCGCCGCGTCGTCGACCCGGCGGCCCGGGAACATGCCCATCACCACGCTGCCGTGGTCGGCCCACCCGCACACCGCGAAGTCGCCGCCGTCGCCGCTCGTCGTGCCGCACTTCATCACGCCGCCCAGGCGGCCCGCATCCACCTCGCGCAGCCCGGCCACCCGGCCGGTCTCGTCGGCCATCAGACCGAACAGGGTGTCCAGGTCGCGTTCGGGCTGCCAGAGCAGCGTGGTGCCGCCGAACAGCAGCACCGAGCGCTTGGCGTCCCCGCGGTCGGAGTAGACGGCGCCGAAGCCGCGGTCCAGCTCGATGTCGGCGGCCAGCCCGTCGCGCAGGTAGTCGGCTGTGCTGCGGGCCCGCTCGCTGTCGTCCCGCACCAGCCCGGCCACCTCGGCGGGCTGGCCGAGCGTGGTGTCCTTCTGCTGGAGCACCCGCCAGCCGCCCAGCCCGAGCGCGCCGGCGCCGGCCAGCCCGGCCGCGAGCAGGGCAGCCATGATGATCTTCCGACGCCGCGAGACGGGACGGCGTTCGGGCTCCTGCGCGGGATCGCGGCGGCTCAGCTCGATCGGCTCTTCGGTCAGCTCGACCGGATCGGAACCCCCGTCGACCGGACGCTCGGTGAGATGCGCGTCGGACATGACCGCCACCGTACGCGAATCACAGGTGGTGCACGTCGGGTCCCCGAAAGCGCTCCGTAGACTTTCAGGGTGACCGAGAGACTGGATGCCCGACGCCCCGACGCCCCGACCCTCGCCGGCCAGTACCAGCCCGGCGAGGTAGAGCAGCGACGGTACGAGCAGTGGGTAGCCGGCGGGCACTTCCGGGCGTCGGCGGACAGCGAGAAGCCGCCGTTCACCATCGTCATCCCGCCGCCGAACGTCACCGGCTCGCTGCACATGGGCCACGCGTTCGAGCACACGCTCATGGACGCGCTCACCCGGCGCAAGAAGATGCAGGGATACGAGGCGCTCTGGCTTCCGGGCATGGACCACGCCGGCATCGCCACCCAGAACCTGGTCGAGCGGCAGCTCGCCGGCGAAGGGCTGTCCCGCCACGACCTCGGTCGGGAGAAGTTCGTCGAGCGGGTCTGGCAGTGGAAGGCCGAGTCCGGCGGCGCGATCCTCGGCCAGATGCGCCGGCTGGGCGACGCGGTCGACTGGGACCGCGAGCGGTTCACCATGGACGAGGGCCTGTCCCGGGCCGTGCAGACCATGTTCAAGAAGCTCTTCGACGACGGGCTCATCTACCGGGCCAACCGGATCATCAACTGGTGCCCGCGCTGCCTCACCGCGCTGTCCGACATCGAGGTGGAGCACACCGACGACGAGGGCGAGCTGGTCTCGATCCGCTACGGCGACGAGGTCGTGGTGGCGACCACCCGGGCGGAGACCATGCTCGGTGACACCGCGGTGGCGGTGCACCCGGACGACGAGCGTTACCGGCACCTGATCGGCACCGAGGTGGAGCTGCCGCTCACCGACCGGCGGATCCCGATCGTCGCCGACGAGCACGTCGACCCGAGCTTCGGCACCGGCATGGTCAAGGTGACCCCGGCGCACGACCCGAACGACTTCGAGATCGGCCAGCGGCACGACCTGCCGGCGCTGACGATCATGGACGAGCGCGGCGTCATCACGGCGCCCGGCCCGTTCGAGGGCCTGGACCGGTACGAGGCCCGCCCGGCGATCGTCGCGGCACTGCGCGAGCAGGGCCGGATCGTGGCCGAGAAGCGGCCGTACCTGCACGCCGTGGGGCACTGCTCGCGGTGCAAGACGACAGTCGAGCCGCGGCTGTCGTTGCAGTGGTTCGTCAACACCGCGCCGCTGGCGAAGGCGGCGGGCGACGCGGTGCGCGACGGCCGGGTGAAGATCGAGCCGGCCGAGCTGGCCAAGCGCTACTTCGCCTGGGTCGACAACATGCACGACTGGTGCATCTCCCGCCAGCTCTGGTGGGGCCACCGCATCCCCGTCTGGTACGGCCCGGACGGTCAGATTGTCTGCGTCGGCCCGGACGAGGAGCCGCCGTCCGGCGAGGGCTGGCGGCAGGACGAGGACGTGCTGGACACCTGGTTCTCCAGCGGCCTCTGGCCGTTCTCCACGCTCGGCTGGCCGGAGCAGACTCCGGACCTGGCGAAGTTCTATCCGACCAGCGTGCTGGTCACCGGCTACGACATCCTGTTCTTCTGGGTCGCCCGGATGATGATGTTCGGCCTGTACGCGATGGACGGTGTGCAGCCGTTCGACGTGGTGGCGCTGCACGGCATGGTCCGTGACGAGCACGGCAAGAAGATGTCGAAGTCGTTCGGCAACGTGGTGGACCCGCTCGACTGGATCGACCGGTTCGGCGCCGACGCCACCCGGTTCACGCTCGCCCGGGGCGCCAACCCCGGCCAGGACGTGCCGGTCAGCGAGGAGTGGTGCCAGGGCTCCCGCAACTTCTGCAACAAGCTGTGGAACGCCACCCGGTTCGCGTTGCTCAACGGCGCGCACACCGACGGCCCGCTGCCGGACGCCGCTGACCTCTCCACCGTCGACAGGTGGATCCTGTCCCGGCTGGCGCACGTCACCGCCGAGGTGGACGAGCAGTTCGAGGCGTACGAGTTCGCGAAGGTCTGCGACCTGCTCTACCACTTCGCGTGGGACGACGTCTGCGACTGGTACGTGGAGCTGAGCAAGCCCGTGCTCGCCGAGGGTGGCCCGGCCGCCCACGCCACCCGCCGGGTGCTCGGGCACGTGCTGGACCAGCTCCTGCGGCTGCTGCACCCGGTCATCCCGTTCGTCACCGACGAGCTGTGGTCCGCGCTCAGCGGCGGCGAGACCGTGCTGACGGCGTCCTGGCCGGTCACCGACCGTACCCTGATCGACGACGCCGCGGAGGGCGAGGTCGCCACCCTTGCGCGGGTGGTGACCGAGGTCCGGCGGTTCCGCTCGGACCAGGGGCTGCGGCCGACCCAGCGGGTCGTCGCCCGGCTCGACGGCCTGGCCGGCGCGGGCATCGCGGCGCACGAGCCGCTGGTCCGCGCGCTGGCCCGGCTCGACGCGCCCGGCGACGACTTCCAGGCCAGCGCCACGCTGGCCATGCCCGGCGCGGTGAGCGTCGCGCTGGACACCCGCGGCTCGATCGACGTGGCCGCCGAGCGCGCCCGGCTCACCAAGGACCGGGCGGCAGCCGAGAAGGAGGCCACCCAGGCGCGGGCGAAGCTGGACAATCCGGCCTTCGTCGGCAAGGCGCCCGAGCCGGTGGTGGCGAAGATCCGTGAACGGCTGGCGGTGGCCGAGGCGGACCTGGTCCGGATCGACGCCGCCCTGGAGGCGCTTCCCTCATGAGCGAACGCACCGACCGCACCGCGTTCGCCGAGGTGGACGCCGCGCTCACCGCGCGCGGCTTCACCCGCATGCGCTTCGAGCTGGAGAAGATCGAGACCCTGCTCGACCTGCTGGGCAGCCCGCAGCGGGCGTACCCGTCGATTCACCTGACCGGCACCAACGGCAAGACCTCGACGGCCCGGATGATCGACTCGCTGCTGCGGGCGTTCGGGCTGCACACCGGCCGCTACACCAGCCCGCACCTGGAGACCGTCCGGGAGCGGATCAGCCTGGACGGCGAGCCGGTGAGCGAGGATCGGTTCGTGTCCACGTACCGCGAGATCGCGCCGCTGGCCGAGTTGGTCGACCAGCGGTTCGCCGAGCCGCTGACGTACTTCGACATGACCACGGCGCTGGCGTTCGCCACGTTCGCCGACGCGCCCGTCGACGTGGCGGTGGTGGAGGTCGGGCTCGGTGGCGCGGAGGACGCGACGAACGTGATCCAGGCCGGCGTCGCCGTGATCACCCCGATCGGGCTGGACCACACCGAGTGGCTCGGCGACACGATCGAGGACATCGCGCTGCACAAGGCGGGCATCATCCACCCCGGCGCCACGGTGATCGCGGCGGCGCAGGAGGAGGAGGCGGCCCGCCCGATCCTGGAGCGCTGTGCCGAGGTCAACGCCACCGTCGCGCGCGAGGGCGCCGAGTTCGGCGTGCTGCGCCGCGCGGTCGCGGTCGGCGGCCAGGTGCTGACCATCCAGGGCCTGGGCGGGGTGTACGAGGAGATCTTCATCCCGCTGCACGGCGCGCACCAGGCGCAGAACGCGGCGGTGGCGCTGGCCGCCGTGGAAGCGTTCCTCGGTGCCGGGGCCCGGCGGCAGCTCGACATCGAGGCGGTCCGCGAGGGCTTCGCCGCGACCAGTTCGCCGGGCCGGCTGGAGCGGGTGCGTACCGCCCCGACGGTGCTGCTCGACGGCGCGCACAACCCGCACGGCATGGCCGCCACGGTCGCCGCCGTGCAGGAGGAGTTCGCGTTCAGCAAGCTCGTCGGCGTGCTGGCGGTGCTCGGCGACAAGGACGCGGCGAGCCTGCTCGAACTGCTCGAACCGGTGCTCGACTCGATCGTGGTGGCGGAGAACAGCTCGCCCCGGGCGATGCCCGTGGACGAGCTGGCCGAGCTGGCGCGGGAGATCTTCGGGCCGGAGCGGGTGCAGGCGACCCGGGAGATGCCGGACGCCATCGAGGCGGCGGTGGCGGAGGCCGAGTCCGACGTGCCGGGCGAGCTGTCCGGTGTGGGCGTGCTGGTCACCGGATCGGTGGTGACAGTGGCCGACGCCCGCCGGCTGCTCAAGCGATGACCGGCCCGGAGCAGCCCGACGGCGTCCGCCGGTCCGGGCTGCGGAACCCGGACAAGGCGGTACGCGGGCTGGGCGCCGGCACCATGTCGCTGGAGGCGCTGGTGCTGCTGCTGGCCATCCAGCCGATCCGGGTGGTCGGCGGTGACCTGAGCGGCGCGGCGATCGGCGCGATCGTGGCGCTGGCGGTCGCCTGCGTGGTGCTCGCCGGCATGATGCGCCGGCCCTGGGCGTGGCACGCCGGCACCGTGCTCCAGGGCCTGCTGCTGCTCTCCGGGCTGCTGCACTGGTCGCTGTTCGCGCTCGGGGTGATGTTCGCGCTGGTGTGGGCGTACGCGCTGCACGTGCGGCGGGTCATCCTCGGCTGAGGACGGCCGCCGCCTACGGCTCAGGCGTCGGCCAGCGTGCGCCACTGCGTCAGCGCGACGCCGTGGCCGTCGGGGTCGCGGAAGGCCGCCGCCCACACCTCCAGCTTGGTGCCCCGGTTGACCACGCGCGGCGCGTAGGTGAACCGGACGCCGGAGTCGCGCAGCCGCTCGTACGCCCCCTGGATGTCGTCCACCTCCAGGTTGACGTGCACCAGGCGGCGGCTGATCGGCGCGGCGCCGGTCACCCGGCGCAGCACCAGCCGGGTCGGCCCGGAGGAGAGCACGGCGTTGCCCTCGCCCCGGTCCAGCTCGTCGAAGCCGAGTTCGCGGTAGAAGCCGAGGGACCGGTCCAGGTCGGCGACGAGCAGCGTGATGCCGACGCCGCTGATCGGGCTGGCCAGCTCGTCGGGCTCGGCCGCGCCCGCCGGGCCGAAGATCGCCTCGTCCAGCTCCTCGGCGGTCGGCGGCGCCTCGGAGCGCCGAGACGTGTCCGAGGGGTCGTCCAGCGGCACGTCGATCGGGTCGGGCAGGGTGTCGCCCGGTCCGGTGTCGCCCGGCCCGGTGTCGCCCGGCCCGCTGGCGACCGGCCCGCTGTCGACGAGCACGGTCTCGACCGGCACCGTGTCGGCCGGCTCCTCGGCCGGGGAGCGGGGCGCCGGAGCGCGGCGGGGGAGCGGGCCGGGGCCGGCCGTGCGGTCGGTCCGTTCGACGAGCTGTCCCTCCAGCACCACCGGGCCGCCGGGGCTCTGGTGCAGCACCACCGGCTCGCGTTCCTCGGCCCGGGGCGGCACGTCGTCCAGGTACGGGTCCGGCGCGGGCGGGTAGTCGTCGCGGAAGTCGTCCTCCGGTGCGCGCCCGGCCCACGGGGGCGCCTCCTGCGCGATCAGCGGCTCGTCCAGCGGGTCCGGCTCGGCGGCGTACTCGGGCGGCAGGTCGGCGACCGCGGCGGCGCTCTCCGCGTGCGTGGGCACCTCGTCCCAGAGCACGCGTACGTGCCGCTGGTCGTCGAGCGCCACCCGGACCGGCAGCGCCTGGCCCAGCGAGGGCCACTTGGCGACCGGCACCCGAGGCTCGATGATCTTCTTGGAGCGGGGCGGCAGCCCCGGCGCGTCGATGACCAGTTGCAGCTCGCAGCGGCCGAACGCGTACTGGGTGGGTGGTTCGGAGGCGCTGTGCACGTGCCCCAGGCCGATCACCCAGGTGCGGCCGCCGCCGCGTACCGTGGCCAGGGCGATCGCCAGCACCAGCAGCGCGAGGCCGAGCGCCACGATGGCCCAGCTGGTCATGCCGAGCCCGAACACGGTCACGAAGGTGGCGACGGTGCCCAGCACCGCCCCGATCAGTTTGCGTACCGGCGCGATCGTGCGGTTCCCGCCATTCGCCACAGTGGACCTCCCAGGGGTTCCAGGGCCAGGCTAGGCCGCCGCGGCGGGCCAGGGAAGACGCAGCCGCCGCGCCGGCGCCGGGACCGGGTCGCTACGCTGACCGTACCCAGCCGAACCCCGTTTGAGTGCGCAGGAGGAACCCAGCGTGTCCAGCAGCAGCCCGGACGAGCGGACGCTCGTACTGATCAAGCCCGACGCGGTCCGCCGCGGTCTGGTGGGCGAGATCCTGTCCCGTTTCGAGCGCAAGGGCCTGCGGATCGACGCGATGGTGAGCCGGACCATGGACGGCGGCTTCGCCGACCAGCACTACGCCGAGCACGTCGACAAGCCGTTCTACCCGCCGCTGAAGACGTTCATGACCAGCGGCCCGCTCGTGGCGCTCGTGCTCTCCGGCGACCAGGTGATCGAGGTGGTGCGCGCGATGATCGGCAGCACCGACGGCCGCAAGGCCACCGCCGGCACCATCCGGGGTGACCTGTCGCTGTCGAACCGGGAGAACCTGGTGCACGCCTCCGACTCGGCGGACAGCGCCAAGCGCGAGATCGCGCTCTGGTTCCCCGAGCTGGCCTGACCGACGCGCCGACGGCCCCGGCCCGCGACTGGCGGGACCGGGGCCGTCGTGTGTCAGCCGTCAGACCGACGCCGGCGGCTGCGTCTGGCAGGTCACCGCGACCCGGTTCCACACGTTGATGGTGGCGATCGCCATCACCAGGTCCGCCAGCTCCTTCTCCGACCACACCTTCGCCGCGGCGTCCCAGACGTCGTCCGGCACGCCGTGCTCGCCGAGCCGGGTCACCGCGTCGGTGAGGGCCAGCGCGGCCCGCTCCCGCTCGTCGAAGAACGGGGCCTCGCGCCACGCCGCGACCGCGAACAGCCGGCGGCTGTCCTCACCGGCCGCCAGCGCGTCGCGGCTGTGCATGTCCACGCAGAACGCGCAGCCGTTGAGCATCGACGCCCGCAGCTTCACCAGCTCCAGCACGGTGTGGTCCACGTTCGCCCGGACGTACTTCTCCATGCCCAGCACGGCCTGGTACGCCTCGGGCGCCACCGCCGCCATGTCCATCCGGCTCATCGCCGCCTCCTTGAGGTTCGGGTACGCGGACAGGACGGGGCGCGGCGGGTGCGGTGTGACGGCACAGCGGTGTGACGGTGGTCATGGCGTGCCCCGCGTCAGCCTGGCCGTCGGCGCCGGAGACTGCGTCGATCATGAGGTTGGCGGTGAAATCGGAGATCGACATCGCCGTCAACCTCATGATCGACGGGGCAGGGGTGGGGCGAGCCGGGGGTCGGGATACTCGGCGGCGCGGCGGGTGGGGGTCGAGTACGCTTGACGGGCACAGGCGACGACCCGGCCATCACCGGCGAGCCTCCGGAAGAACGGCCGGGTCACCGGCTCAGTAGAACCGGACGGGACGGCCCGTCACAGCCGGCCAACGAGCGGGCGGTCGCACCTCGGCCGCCAAGCGGGGTGGTACCGCGGGCCACGCCCGGAACGCCGGTCACGGCGTACCGGATTCGGCTCGTCCTCGCAGACCACAGACGAGTGAGCTGCTGAGGGAGAGCGACAGGCGATGGCCTATCCGTTGCACGACCCGACCGGTGCCGGTGTCCCGGCGAGCCCGGACCTGCCCGCGGTCGAGCGCCGGGTGCTGGAGCACTGGACGGCCGACAAGACCTTCGAGGCGTCCGTCGAGGCCCGCGACGCCGGCCGGAACGGCGAGAACGAGTACGTCTTCTACGACGGCCCGCCGTTCGCCAACGGCCTGCCGCACTACGGCCATCTCTTCACCGGCTACGTCAAGGACGTGGTGCCGCGCTACCAGACCATGCGCGGGCGGCACGTCGAGCGCCGGTTCGGCTGGGACTGCCACGGCCTGCCGGCCGAGGTGGTGGCCGAGAAGCAGCTCGGCATCACCAGCAAGGCGGAGATCCTCGACCTCGGCGTGGCCAGGTTCAACGACGCCTGCCGCACCTCGGTGCTGGAGTTCACCCACGACTGGGAGCGGTACGTCACCCGGCAGGCCCGCTGGGTCGACTTCGCCAACGACTACAAGACGCTCGACCTGGACTACATGGAAAGCGTCATGTGGGCCTTCAAGACCCTGCACGACAAGGGCCTGGTCTACGAGGGCTTCCGGGTGCTCGCGTACTGCTGGCGGTGCGAGACGCCGCTGTCGAACACCGAGACCCGGATGGACGACGTCTACCGGGACCGGCACGACCCGACGCTCACCGTCTGGTTCGAGCTGACCGCCGACGAGAACGCGCCGGAGCCGCTGCGCGGGCCGGTCAAGCTGGGCGTCTGGACCACCACGCCGTGGACGCTGCCGTCGAACCTGGCGCTCGCCGTCGGCCCCGACATCGAGTACGCGCTGCTGGAGCGCGACGGCGAGCGCTACGTCGTCGGCGCCGCGCGCCTCGGCGCGTACGCCAAGGAACTGGAGGGGTACGAGCAGGTCGGCACCGTGTACGGCCGCGACCTGGTCGGACGCCGCTACACGCCGCTCTACGACTTCCTGGTCGAGCCGGCCGGCCCGAACGCCTACCAGGTGCTCGGCGCGGACTTCGTCACCACCGAGGACGGCACCGGCATCGTCCACCTGGCCCCCGCCTTCGGTGAGGACGACCAGAACACCTGCAACGCCGCCGGCATCCCCACCGTCGTGACCGTGGACGACCACACCCGGTTCACCGCGCTGGTCCCGCCGTACCAGGGCGAGCAGGTCTTCGACGTGAACAAGCCGGTGATCCGGGAGCTGAAGGAGCGGGGGGTGGTGCTGCGGCAGGACACCTACACCCACTCGTACCCGCACTGCTGGCGCTGCGACACCCCGCTGGTCTACAAGGCGGTGTCGTCGTGGTTCGTCGCGGTGACGAAGTTCAAGGACCGGATGGTCGAGCTGAACCAGCAGATCAACTGGACCCCCGGGCACATCAAGGACGGCTCGTTCGGCAAGTGGCTGGCGAACGCCCGGGACTGGTCGATCAGCCGGAACCGGTTCTGGGGCTCGCCGATCCCGGTGTGGCGCTCGGACGACCCGAACTATCCGCGGGTCGACGTGTACGGCTCGCTGGCCGACATCGAGCGTGACTTCGGCGTACGCCTGACCGACCTGCACCGGCCGGCGGTGGACGACCTGGTCCGCCCGAACCCGGACGACCCGACGGGCAAGTCGATGATGCGCCGGGTGCCGGAGGTGCTGGACTGCTGGTTCGAGTCCGGCTCGATGCCGTTCGCGCAGGTGCACTACCCGTTCGAGAACCGCGAGTGGTTCGAGCACCACTACCCGGGTGACTTCATCGTCGAGTACATCGGTCAGACCCGCGGCTGGTTCTACACCATGCACGTGCTGGCCACCGCGCTGTTCGACCGGCCGGCGTTCCGCAACTGCCTGAGCCACGGCATCCTGCTCGGCTCGGACGGGCGCAAGATGTCCAAGAGCCTGCGCAACTACCCGGACGTCTACCACGTGTTCGACTCCTACGGGTCGGACGCGATGCGGTGGATGCTGATGTCCTCGCCGGTGCTGCGCGGCGGCGACATGGCGGTCACCGAGCCGGGCATCCGGGACGCGGTGCGCCAGGTGCTGCTGCCGCTGTGGAACGTCTGGTACTTCTTCTCGCTCTACGCCAACGCCGACGGCCACACCGCCCGTCGCCGCACCGACTCCACGCACGTGCTCGACCGGTACGTGCTGGCGAAGACGAACGAGCTGGTGGCGACCGTCGGCGCGCAGATGGACGCGTACGACATCTCCGGCGCGTGCGCGACAGTCCGGTCCTACCTGGACGCGCTCACCAACTGGTACGTGCGCCGGTCCCGGGACCGGTTCTGGGCCGGCGACGCGGACGCGTTCGACACGCTGTGGACCGTGCTGGAGACGCTGTGCCGGGTGGTGGCGCCGCTGGCGCCGCTGACCGCCGAGGAGATCTGGCGCGGGCTGACCGGCGAGCGGTCGGTGCACCTGACCGACTGGCCGCAGGCCGAGGAGTTCCCGGCCGACCACGAGCTGGTCTCCGCGATGGACAACGTCCGGGCGGTCGCCTCGGCGGCGCTGTCGCTGCGCAAGGCCAAGGGCCTGCGGGTGCGGCTGCCGCTGGCGACGCTCACCGTGGCGTCGCCCGTCGCCGCCCAGCTGCGGCCCTTCGCCGACCTGGTCGCCGACGAGGTCAACGTGAAGGAGGTCGTGCTCTCCGACGAGGTGTCCGCGTACTGCCAGCAGGTGCTCACCGTGGTGCCGCGGGCGCTCGGCCCGCGCGTCGGCAAGGCCGTCCAGCAGGTGATCAAGGCGGTCAAGGCGGGGGAGTGGGAGCTGCGCGACGGCGCCCCGGTCGCCGCCGGGGTCACGCTCGCCGAGGGCGAGTACGAGCTGCGCCTGGTCGCCGCCGACGCCGAGCACTCCGCGCCGCTGCCCGGCGGTGAGGGAGTGGTCGTGCTGGACACCGAGGTCACGCCGGAACTGGCCGCCGAAGGGCTGGCCCGGGACGTGGTCCGGGTCGTGCAGCAGGCCCGCCGGGACGCCGGCCTCGACGTCTCCGACCGGATCACGGTGGCCGTCTCCGCCTCCGAGGAGGTACGCGCGGCGGTCGCCGCGTACACCGAGTTCGTGGCCCGGGAGGTGCTCGCCGACAGCATCGACTTCGCCGAGGGCCTCGACGGCTTCGACGGCGAGGCGGGCGAGGGCGAGCGCGTGACCGTGACGGTCCGCAAGGTGTGAGCGGACCGGGCCCTCCTGCACCCCTCGGGTGGAGGAGGGCCCGGCCCCAGCGAGTGGACTGCGAGCCACCCGCTCGGTGGCGGACGGCCGCGTCGGCTACCGTGACAGCGCCTGTTTCACGTACGACCGCCGGAGGACCCGTGCCCCTGCTCTACACCATCGGCAAGCTCACCGTGGCGCCCACGCTCCGGTTGGCCTTCCGTCCGCACGTGGAGGGTTTGGAGCACATCCCGGCGACCGGCGGCGCGATCTTCGCCAGCAACCACCTCTCCGTCGCCGACGAACTGCTCCTCGGCACCGTGGTGCCCCGCCACCTGGCGTTCTGGGCCAAGTCGGAATACTTCAACGGCACCGGGCTCAAGGGCGGCTTCTCCAAGTTCGTGCTCACCGGCCTGGGCGCGATCCCGGTCGAGCGGGCCGGCGGCCGCGCCGCGCTCACCGCGTTCGACGCGGCGATCCCGGTGCTCAAGGCCGGCGACCTGGTCGCCGTCTACCCGGAGGGCACCCGCTCCCCGGACGGGCGGCTCTACCGCGGGCGTACCGGCACCGTCCGGCTGGCGATCGCCGCCGGTGTGCCGATCATCCCGGTCGGCGTGACCGGCACCGACAAGGCCCAGCCGATCGGTACGCGGATCCCGCGACCGGGCCGCGCCAAGATCACCATCAAGTTCGGCAAGCCGCTGGACTTCAGCGGCCGTCCCGACGACCGCACGTCGCTGCGCGCCATGACCGACGAGATGATGGCCGAGATCCAGGAGCTCAGCGGCCAGGAGTACGTCCCGCGCTACGCCCCGAAGCGCGCCAACCAGGCCACCGGCGACCAGACCGGCGGGGAGCAGACCGGCGGCGAGCAGACCGCCTGAGCGGTCACGACTTCGGCACCACCACGCGCTGGCGCAGGTCGTTCAGCAGCCGCCCGCTGTCGTCCACCGAGAGCCGGGTGAACACACCGGTGGTGAGGCTGCCGTGGTCGGCCGAGACGCAGACCACCACCGAGTCGCCGTCCGCCCGGCCGACGGCGCAGCGCTCGTGGCGCCCCCGTACGCCCGTGTCCACGGTTACCGACTCCTTCAGGGCGTAGTCCCCGGCCAGACGGTCGAGTTCCGCCTTGGCGTCCGACTCCGGGCTGAACCGCAGGCCGGTGCTGCCGAACAACGTCACCCGCTTGCCGTCACTCGTGCTGTAGATGCCGGCGAAGGTGTCCTCGGCGAGCAGGTTCGACTCGCGTACCTGGGATTTCAGCTCCTCGGCGGCGGCCCGGCTGCTGTCGTCCTGGCGTAGCCGCATGGAGTCGATCTGGTCCGGGAGGGTGGCGCTGGCCGGGTACTGGCTGGAGATCGGCTGGAACCACCAGAGCGGGAGGCCGCAGCAGCAGGCCACGGAGAGCAGCAGCACCCAGGGCCAGCGGCGCCGGCGGCGGGTCCGCTTGGGCGGCTGCTGCCAGCCCGGTGGCGGCGCGACCGGCGGTCCGGCCTTGCCCCGGCGCTGCTTCGGCGGCCGGCCGGGCTTCGCCGGCGGCGCGACCGGCGTCGGCGGCGGCAGGGGCCGGGCGGCCGGCGGGCCGGGGTGGTGCGGCGGCGAGACCGGCCGGGCCGGTCCGGGGTACGGCGGGCTGTGCGGCGGTGGCGAGACCGGCCGGGCGGGCCCGGGGTACGGCGGGCTGTGCGGCGGCGGTGAGACCGGGCGGGCGGCGGGCGGCGCGGCATGGGCCGGTGGCGCCGACTGCGGAGCGGGTTGGGCCGGGTGGGCCGCCGGTGGCGCCGGATGGGCCGGGTGGGGGTTGTCCGGCGCGGCCCAGGGCGCGGTGTACGGCAGCGTCGGCGTCAGCGGCGGCAGTTCGGGGGCGTGCAGCTCCCAGCCGGTGGTGTCCACCCCCGCCCACGGGTCGACGGGTGTGGCGTGTTCCGGCGACGCGTGCGGCGGCACCGGCGTGGGCTCGGCGGACTCGCCCCAGGCAGGCCGGCGCGGCGGCGGTGGCGGGACGGCGGCGGAACCGCTCCAGCGAGGCGCGGACGCCTCGACCCGGGTCGGATCCGGTGTGCTCTCCATGCGGGTCGGGTCCGGCGTGTTCCCGGCTCGGATGGGGGCCGGGGCGTTCTCGACCTTCGTGGGATCCGGCGTGGTCACGCCCTGCGGTGGCTGCGGCGCGAGATCGATGCGGGTCGGATCCGGCCGGCGCCCGGTACGCGGAGTGGGGACGGGCGTGGTGCGACCGGGAACCGCCGCGGATCCCCGCGCCCGGGTCACCGGTGCGGGCGGGGTGGCGTCGATGCCGGCAGGTGGTCCGGCGTCGGCGGTCGGGGCCTCGCTGTCGGTGGGCGCGTCGGCCGGCGTTCCGGCGTCGCCGGTGCGGGGGTCGGCGTCGCCAGCCGGTGAGTGCGGGCTTCCGTCGTCGAGCGCGGCGGTGTCGGCCGGGTCTGCCGGCTCGCCCGCCTGCTCGGCCGGTTCGTCCTGCCGTGCCGGTTCGTCCTGCTCCGACTGCTCGTCGGGTGCCGGTGCCGCCTGCGGGCCGGGGGCCGAGGCCGCCGGGCCTGGCGTGGCCGGGACGTCGGGCGCGGAGACGGGTGCCTCGTCGCCGGACGGCTGCTCGGCCGAGACGTCGGCGGAGGTCCGGTCGTCGGCGGCCTCCGGCCCGGTGGACGGGGACGCCGGAGCCGAGGCGCCGGTGGCGTCCTCGGTGTCGACGGCGGTCGCCGGCTCGGTGACGGACGGCATCTCGGCCCCGTCGGCCGGCCGGTCCGCCCCCGGCTGCGGCTGCGGCATCGCGGCTATCTCCTCTCGCGCCCGTTGCGAGGTTAGTACTGCCCCGCCACCCAGGACGAATTCCGCCCGGTGCCCGGCCCCCACCCCGGTGATCAAGGAGTTCGTGTCCGGTGGGAGAGCGGGGCAGCCCGCAAACTCCTTGATCAACGCGGCGGACCCGGGCGCGGGCGCGGGAGAGGGCGGGGACACCGCGTACGCTTGGGCATCATGAGTGCCCCGTCCACTACCCCGCGTCCCGCCGCCGCCAACTCGGTCTGGCCCCGGCTGGAGCCGCTGCTGCCGCAGGTGACAAAGCCCATCCAGTACGTGGGTGGAGAACTCGGCGCGGTGGTCAAGGACTGGGACGCCGCGACGGTCCGGTGGGCGCTGATGTATCCGGACGCGTACGAGGTGGGCCTGCCCAACCAGGGCGTCCAGATCCTCTACGAGGTGCTCAACGAGCTGCCCGACGTGCTGGCCGAGCGGACGTACGCGGTCTGGCCCGACCTGGAGAAGCTGATGCGCGCCCACGGCGTGCCGCAGTTCACCGTCGACGCCCACCGCCCGGTGCGTGACTTCGACGTGTTCGGCGTCTCGTTCTCCACCGAGCTGGGCTACACCAACCTGCTCACCGCAATCGACCTGGCCGGCATCCCGCTGCTCGCCGCCGACCGCACCGACGCCGACCCGGTGATCGTGGCCGGCGGGCACGCCGCGTTCAACCCGGAGCCGATCGCCGACTTCGTCGACGCCGCGGTGCTCGGCGACGGCGAGGAGGCGGTGCTGGAGATCACCGCCATCGTCCGGGAGTGGAAGGCGGAAGGCTCCCCGGGCGGCCGGGACGAGCTGCTGCTGCGGCTGGCCCGCACCGAGAGCGTCTACGTGCCGCGCTTCTACGACGTCGACTACCTGCCCGACGGCCGGATCCAGCGGGTCGTGCCGAACCGCCCGGACGTGCCGTTCCGGGTGCACAAGCGCACGACGATGGACCTGGACGCCTGGCCGTACCCGAAGAAGCCCCTGGTCCCGCTCGCCGAGACGGTGCACGAGCGGTACGCGGTGGAGATCTTCCGGGGCTGCACCCGGGGCTGCCGGTTCTGCCAGGCCGGCATGATCACCCGCCCGGTGCGGGAGCGCTCGATCACCACCGTCGGCCAGATGGTGCAGCAGGGGCTGGAGTTCTCCGGCTTCCACGAGGTCGGCCTGCTGTCGCTGTCGTCGGCCGACCACTCCGAGATCGGCGACATGTGCTCCGGCCTGGCCGAGCAGTACGCGGGCACCAACGTCTCGCTGTCGCTGCCGTCGACCCGCGTGGACGCGTTCAACATCGACCTGGCCCAGGAGCTGTCCCGCAACGGGCGCCGGACCGGTCTGACCTTCGCCCCCGAGGGCGGGTCGGAGCGGATCCGTAAGGTGATCAACAAGATGGTGTCGAAGGAAGACCTCATCCGTACGGTGGTCACCGCGTACTCCAACGGCTGGCGGCAGGTGAAGCTCTACTTCATGTGCGGCCTGCCCACCGAGACCGACGAGGACGTCCTGGAGATCGCCGACATGGCGCACGAGGTGATCCGGGCCGGCCGCGCGGCCACCGGATCCAAGGACATCCGCTGCACCGTCTCCATCGGCGGGTTCGTGCCCAAGCCGCACACCCCGTTCCAGTGGGCCTCGATGGAGCGGCCGGAGGTCATCGACGGCCGGCTCAAGCTGCTCAAGCAGGCGATCAACAGCGACCGCTCGCTGGGCCGGGCGATCGGCTTCCGCTACCACGACGGCGAGCCGTCGCTGATCGAGGGCCTGCTGTCCCGGGGCGACCGCCGGGTCGGCGCGGTGATCCGCAGGGTCTGGGAGAACGGCGGCCGGTTCGACGGCTGGAGCGAGCACTTCTCGTACCAGCGGTGGGTGGACGCCGCCACCGAGGTGCTGCCGGCGTACGGCGTGGACCTCGACTGGTACACCACCCGCGAGCGTGAGGAGCTGGAGGTCCTGCCCTGGGACCACCTCGACTCCGGCCTGGACAAGGACTGGCTCTGGCAGGACTGGCAGGACTCGCTGTCGCAGTACGAGCAGGACGACTGCCGCTGGACGCCCTGCTTCGACTGCGGCGTGTGCCCGTCCATGGACACCGAGATCCAGATCGGCCCGACCGGCCGCAAGCTGCTGCCGCTCACCCCGGTCAACGGCCTGAAGCTGCCCGCCGCCGCGCAGGGCTGAGGCCACCGGCACGCACCGGAGCGCGGGAACCCGACCGGGTTCCCGCGCTCCGTCGTCTTTTCCCGGTGACCGTCGCGATACGTGGGGCGGGGGTGCCCCGACTGGTCCTTCCTCGATACGCTGCGTCCGTAGTGGACCGGCCGGGGCCGGCAGCGGGGAGGACAGTCAGGATGGGCATCAATCCGCCGGACACCGGCGATCTGCACGTCAGCGTCGAGGACCTGGACGCCGCAGCGGAGTACGTCGAGCGTCTCAAGCAGTACGTCGACGACACCATCGGCTGGGAGATGGAACGCATCAAGGAGCGGATGAAGGGCGACAGCGGCAACGCGCAGACGGTGCCCAACGGCACCCCGTTCGGCGCGTACGAGGACGCCCGGATGCAGTGGCAGGCGCTGACCACGTCCACGGCCAGCATGGAAGCCCACCTCAAGGCCATCTCCATGAAGCTGGCCGGCTTGAAGCAGGGCACACAGGACATCGCCAAGGCGTTCCGCGACGCCGAGGCCCGCAACGCGGCCAACGGCAAGGACATCGAGCGGCTGCTGGAGTCCGCGGCCCCGCCGCCGGACGCCGGGCAGCAGCCCACCTACCCGTACACGGCCTGAGGGGGAGACGGTCATGGCAGGAGGCACCTGGGAGCGTTGCGTCCGTGAGGTGACGCTCTCGGCGGACCCGGAAACCGTCGGATCGGTCGGCGCGGGCTGGAAGAACCTCTCCACCGCGCTCGGCCACCTGCGCGACTCGCTCGTCGGTCGCTCGTTCGTCGGCCCGATCGCGGCCGGGCAGGAGCGCCCGCACACCGGCGGCCTCCCCGGGATGCTCGCCGGCTGGAAGGGCAGCGGCGGCGACGCGTACCGCGAGCACCTCGGCGACATCGGCAAGGAGATCGAGGAACTCATCACGCACGCCAGCAACGTCAGTGGCGCGCTGACGCGGATCGAGGGTGACATCCGTACGGCGGTGGCGAGCATCCCGATCCCGCTGATGGACAACTTCGGCTGGAACGAGTGGAGCCTGCCCGGCGGCACCGAGCTGGACGACGCCCGCGACGGCGAGAGCCAGTCCGGCTTCCTGGCCGCCCTGCGCGGTGACTACCAGGCCAATCAGGCGCTCTACGCCGACGGCGCGTTCCGCGACAAGGCCGACGACCTCGAAGCCACCATGAAGATCGACGGCAACGCCAGCGACCAGAAGCGGGGCGGCTGGTGGGACACCAAGTCGCACCTGGACAACTGGTACCGCGACAACCAGCAGGCGGCCAACAAGGCGATGTCGCCGTTGCCGGCCGCGGTCGAGGCCGAGCGCCCCAAGCTGGTCGTACCCCGCCCCACCGACAGTGACCTGGGTGACGGCTACCGCGGCGACCCGCGGGTTCCCCCGTCGGGTGTGCCCGGCGGCGGCCTGCCGGGTGGCGGCGCCCCCGGCGGCGGCATGCCCGGCGGTGGAATGCCCGGCGGCGGCCCGATGCCGTCCCTGGGCAGCACCGGCATCCCCGGTGGCGGCACGCCCGGTGGCAGTTCGTTCACGCCGCCGGGCACCGGCGTGCCCGGCGGCGGCATCCCCGGTGGCGGCTCCTACACCCCGCCGGGCACCGGGGGGATCCCCGAGCTCGGCGGCGCGCCCGGCTCGGGCAGCCCGGAGTACGGCAGCGGTCTGGCCGGCGCGGGCGGGCCCGGCACGATCACCGCGGGTGGACCGGGCACGCTCGGTCTGGGCGGTGGCGGTGGCGCGGGCGGACTGAGCGCCGGTGGCGGCGGCTTCGGCGGCGGTGGTGCCGGCCTGGGCTCGGCCGGCGGGATCGGCGGTGGCGGGATCGGTGCGGCCGGCGGCATGGCCATGGGCGGCCTGCCCGGCATGGTCGGCGGCGGTAACGGCAAGGTTCCGCCACTGACCAGCGCGGCCAGCGCGCTGAAGGCCGCGTCCGCGGCGGGACCGGGCGGTGCGGGCGGCATGCGCGGCGGGATGGCCGGCGCCGGGATGATGGGTGGCGGAATGATGGGTGGTCACGGCGGCGCCGGGCACGGCGGCGGCGCTGCGGAGCACTCGTCATGGTTGACTGAGGACGACGATCCGTGGGGCACCGGTGACGGTGCGTCCCCGGGCATCCTGCGATGAGGACGGACGGATGAAGGTGCACGTCGGCGCGCTCCGGCCGGTGGCGGCCGGTCTGCTTGCCGGACTGATGCTGCTGGGGACCGCCCAGCCGGCGGTCGCCGCTCCGCGCCGCGCCGAGCAGTGGTATCTGGACGAGCTGCGGATCGACCGGGCGCATCAGATCTCCACCGGGCGGGGCGTCGTCGTCGGCGTACTGGACACCGGCGTCGACGCCGGGCACCCCGACATGCGGGGCCAGGTCCTGGCCGGTGGGAGCACCCGCGACTCCGGCGACGGCCGGCGCGACCCGGACGGCCACGGCACCCACATGGCCGGGATCATCGCGGCCAACGGCACCGGGGTGGTCGGCATCGCGCCCGACGCCCGGATCCTGCCCGTCCGCAAGCCCGTCGGCGCGGCGGCCACCAAGGACGACTCCGCGACCGGCATCCGGATGGCCGTCGACGGCGGGGCGAAGGTGCTCAACCTGTCGTACGGCGGTGCCGGAGCCGTGGACGAGAGCGAGGCGGCCGCGATCCGGTACGCGCTGGAGCGCGACGTGGTCGTGGTCGCCGCCGCCGGCAACGTCCGCTCGGTCGGCCCGGACGTCGTCTCACCCGCCAAGATCCCCGGCGTGATCGCGGTGACCGGCACGGTCCGGGGCGGGGGCTTCTGGTCCGGCTCGGCCCAGGGGCCGGAAGCGGTGATCGCCGCGCCCGGCGACGAGGTCTACAACATCGGCCCGGACCGGGGCTACGGCTGGGGGGACGGCACCTCCGACGCCGCCGCCGTCGTCTCCGGCGTCGCGGCGCTGATCCGGTCGAAGTACCCGAAGCTCTCCGCGTCCGACGTGATCAACCGGATGATCCGTACCGCCCGGGACGCCGGCCCGCCCGGCCGCGACCCGCGGTTCGGCTTCGGCCGGATCGACCCGGTGGCGGCACTCACCGCCGACGTGCCGTCGGTGTCGGCGAACCCGCTTCTCGGGGCCGCCGCGCCGAGCGCCTCGGCGCCGCCGGCCGCCGCCGAGGACGACAACTTCGACGTGACCAAGTACGGCGACCGGGGTGGCCCCAGCGACCAGCAGGTCATGGTGATCGGCATCGGCATCGCGGTGGCGCTCGTGGTGCTGCTGGCGCTCGTGGCGTTCCTGATCTGGAATCGCCGCCGTCACCGGCGCGAACTGGCCCGGGCCGGTTCGATCCCGGACGAGGCACTGGACCGGATGGACGGCGGTGGGCAGGGCCCGCCGGTACCCGCCGGTCACGCCGCCGCCCCGCCGCCCGGCTACGGCCCACCCGGCGGCTACCCGCCACCCGCCGCGCACTCCCGGCCGGGCGGATACCCCCAGCAGGCCGGCTACCCCCAGTCCGGTGCGTACCCGCAGTCGGGCGGGTCCCCCCAGCCCGGCGCGGGCGCCTATCCGCCCCAGGGCCAGGCCCATCCGACCCCGCCGGCTCAGAGTCCCTACGCCCCACCCGGCGACAACCGCCCCTGACCCATCCCACCTCACCCCACCCCACCCCACCCCGGCCCGCACGCCCCAGCGTGCCGATCATGAAGTTGGCGGCGAAGTCGATCTCCATTTGTGCCGCTAACTTCATGATCAGCGGGGTGAGGCGAGGTGGGGCGGGGGTGAGCCGGTTCGGGGGTGGGCTGGTTTTGCGGGGGTTTGGGGTGGGTGGGGTGGCCCCGGGTGTGGGGCGCGGTGGGCGCTGCGTCAGGATGAGACCGATACGCAGGCACAGCCGAGGAGCTCACGATCGCCAGAAAGCCTCAACCCGAGGGCGGCCAGGCCCCCGTCGTCCAGCGGATCCGTATCCGGTACGCCAAGCGTGGGCCGCTGCGGTTCACCTCGCACCGGGACTTCGCCCGGGCCTTCGAGCGCGCGCTGCGCCGGGCCGGCGTGCCGATCGCCTTCTCCCAGGGGTTCACCCCGCACCCGAAGATCTCGTACGCCTCGGCCGCTCCGACGGGCGTGGCGAGCGAGGCCGAGTACCTGGAGATCGGGCTCCGTGAGCCGGTCGACCCGGCGCGGCTGCGCGCGGCCCTCGACGCCGCCCTCTCGCCCGGGCTCGACGTGCTCGACGCGGTGGAGGCCACCGGCGGCAGCCTGGCGGACCGGATCGAGGCGTCGTACTGGCGTATCGAGCTGCCCGAGGTCGATCCGAAGGTGCTCGCGGGGGCGGTGGCGGCCTTCACCGCGGCCGAGGAGATCCAGGTCGAGCGGATGACCAAGCAGGGGCGGCGTACGTTCGACACCCGCGCGGCAGTGGCATCGATCGATGCCATGGCTCCGGCTGAGACGCCTTCCGGGGCGGCGGCCGTACCGTGTGCGATACTCGAACTGGTCGTGCGGCAGGTCACCCCGTCCGTTCGGCCCGATGACGTCCTGGCCGGCCTCCGCGCGGTGGCCGCCCTGGAGCCGCCGGTCACCCCGAAGGTGATCCGGCTGGCGCAGGGCACGCTGACCGCGCAGGGCGAGATCGTCGATCCGTTGGACGCGGATCGCGACGGGGCAACCATCGGAGAGCGCTGACCGTCGGTCAGCGCTCTGGCAGGCAGACTTCGGCGGTCGCGCGTTTGCGTGCCCGGCGGAAACACCTTTGCGGCAACCCTGCGTGGCAGCGCTCACCCGCGCCCGGGGCGGCCAGAACTGGAGAACGTCCATGCTCGAGAACGAGCCCGAGGGCGGCGAACGGACCGGCGCAGAGCCGGCCGGGACGACCGCCGACAGCGCCGCCACCGCCTCCGGCAGCGCTGACAGCGCCGCCTCTGCCCGCACGGAGGGTGCCTCCTCCGGCAGTGCCCACGGCGCCACCGTGGAAGGCGTCGCCGCGGTGGAGGGTGGCGTCACTGCGGAAGGCGGCGTCACTGCGGAAGGCGTCGCCGAGACCAAGCCGCCGGCCCGTAAGCGGGCCAGCCGCCGCAAGGCCGCTCCGCTGAACCAGCCGGAGCAGACCGACGCGCCCGTCGAGGCGTCCACGACAGTGACCGGCAGCGGCGAGTCGCCGCAGGCCGAGGTGCTCGCGCCGGTGGCCGGCGAGTTGGACACCGCGCCGAAGACCACCCGGCGGCGTCGTAAGGCGACGCCGGCGAAGGCGGTCGAGGAGCCGGTGGCCGCGGCCGGTGTGGAGGCCGCCTCGGAGGAGGTCGTGCCGCCGGTCAAGGTCACCCGGACCCGTCGTCGCAAGGCCACGCCTCCGGCTGCCGAGACCGTCGCGCCGGACGAGTCCGCCGCCGCGGGGCAGGCGCCCGCGGACGGGGCGATCGACGGGCCGGTCTCCGTGCCCGGAGGCGACCTGATCGCCGAGGGACGCGCCGACATCGACGGCGGCGAGGCCGCCACGGGCGGAGCAGCCACCGCGGAGACCGCCGGGCAGGCCCCTGCCGGGACCGCTGGTCGGGCCCGCGCCGGCGACCGGACCGCCGCCGGCCGGCGCACCGCCGCCGGCGACAAGGCCACCGCCGCCGGCGACAAGGCCACCGCCGCCGGCGACAAGGCCACCGCCGGCGGGAACAAGGCCGCCGGCGGCACGGTGAGCACCGGCGGCACGGCCGGCATCGGTGAGACCGGCGAGGACCTCGAGGACGAGGACGAGGACGCCGAGACCGAGACCGGCGGGACCGTTGGAGACGCGAGCGCCGCGGCTGCGCGTACCGAAGAGGTCAACCTGGCCCGCGGCGGTGGCCCGGCGGACGCGACGGGCGTGGTGTCGACAGGCGCCGCCGTGCCGCGCGCGGCCGAGGAGCCGGCCGAGACGCCGCCGGCCACGAGCCGCCGGCGTCGTGCCGCGCTCTCCGCCCCGACCGTCCTGTTCATGGCGCCGCAGCCCGACGAGGCGCCGGCCGTCCAGGTGACGTACCCGGCGGCGGAGGAGCCGATCGAGGAAGCGGTCGAGACCGGCCGGCGCCGCCGTCGCGGCCGCCGTGAGGTCGAGCCGGTCGAGGCCGAGGTCGAGCCGGAAGCCGCCGAGGAGGAGCCGGCCACCGAGGCCGAGGAGCCCGACGAGGCGGACGAGGACGACGAGACGGCCGCGGCCCGGCGTCGCCGCCGCCGGGGCCGCAGGGGTCGTGGCCGGGGCAAGGGCGGCGCGGACGAGGCCGACGACGAGGACGTCGAGGAGCCCGGCGCGGCCGAGACCGCCGAGGGTGAGGCCGAGGAGCCCGCGGAGGACGAGGAGGCCGAGGGCGAGGGGATGACCCGCCGCCGTCGCCGTCGTCGCCGCCGGGGCGCCGGGGAGGCGGACACCGCCGCCGAGGACGGCGTGCCGACCGTCGTCAAGATCCGTGAGCCGCGCAAGCCGGTCGACGAGGTGCAGGGTGTCTCCGGTTCGACCCGGCTGGAGGCCAAGCGGCAGCGTCGGCGTGACGGCCGTGAGCAGCGGCGTACCCGGCCGCCGATCCTGAGCGAGTCGGAGTTCCTGGCCCGTCGCGAGGCGGTGGACCGGGTCATGGTGGTCCGCCAGCGGGGCGACCGCACCCAGATCGCCGTGCTCGAGGACGGCGTGCTCGTGGAGCACTACGTCACGCGTAACTCGTCCGGCACGATGGCCGGCAACGTCTACCTGGGCAAGGTCCAGAACGTCCTGCCGAGCATGGAGGCGGCCTTCGTCGACATCGGGCGCGGGCGCAACGCGGTCCTGTACGCCGGTGAGGTCAACTGGGACGCCACCGGCCTGGAGGGCCGGGCCCGCTCGATCGAGCAGGCGCTGCGCTCCGGCGACTCGGTGCTGGTGCAGGTGACCAAGGACCCGATCGGGCACAAGGGCGCGCGGCTGACCAGCCACATCGCGCTCTCCGGCCGGCACCTGGTCTACGTGCCGAACGGCAACGCCTCCGGGATCAGCCGCAAGCTGCCCGACACCGAGCGCAAGCGGCTGCGGGACGTGCTGAAGAAGCTGGTGCCGGACGGCGCCGGCGTGATCGTCCGGACCGCGGCCGAGGGTGCCAGCGAGGACGAGCTGGCGCGCGACGTCAAGCGGCTCCAGGCGCAGTGGGAGGACATCCAGGCCAAGGCGACCGAGGGCGGCGCTCCGGTGCTGCTCTACGAGGAGCCGGACCTGGTCATCCGCGTGGTCCGGGACCTCTTCAACGAGGACTTCCGCGAGCTGGTGATCGAGGGCGAGTCCGCGTACGACGTGGTCGAGTCGTACCTGTCGCACGTGTCCCCGGACCTGGTGGCGCGGCTGCGCCGGCACGCCGGGGTGGCGGACGTGTTCGCCGAGTACCGGATCGACGAGCAGATCCTCAAGGGGCTGGACCGGAAGGTCTTCCTCCCCTCCGGCGGCTCGCTGGTGATCGACCGCACCGAGGCGATGACAGTCGTCGACGTCAACACCGGCAAGTACACCGGCTCCGGCGGCAACCTGGAGGAGACGGTCACCCGCAACAACCTGGAGGCGGCCGAGGAGATCGTGCGCCAGCTGCGGCTGCGCGACCTCGGCGGCATCGTGGTGATCGACTTCATCGACATGGTGCTGGAGTCGAACCGGGAGCTGGTGCTGCGCCGGCTCACCGAGTGCCTCGGCCGGGACCGCACCAAGCACCAGGTCACCGAGATCACCTCGCTCGGCCTGGTGCAGATGACGCGAAAGCGCATCGGCGCGGGCCTGCTGGAGGCGTTCAGCGAGACCTGCGAGTGCTGCAAGGGCCGGGGCGTGATCATTCACACCGAGCCGGTGCCGGAGAAGCCGCGCGGGGGCGCGGGGGAGAAGGTCAAGGCGGTCGCCTCGGCGGTCACCGCGCCGGCCGAGGAGAAGGGCCGTCGCCGGGGTCGCAAGGCCGCCGCGGAGAAGCCCGCGGTGGAGGCCGCCCCGGAGCAGCCGGCCGCGCAGGCCGCCGCTGAGCCGGCGGCTGCGCCCGCCGCGCCGGAGCGGACCGTCGCCGAGGTGGTCGAGACCGACGACGACTACTACGACACCCAGGGCTACGACCTGTCCCGGTTCGAGGCGGACACGCCCGCCGCCCCGGCGGTCGCGGACAGCCAGGAGGGCGACTCGGCCCGGCTGGCCGCCGCCGACGACCCGGACGCGATCGGTGACGGAGACAACGACGACGACAGCGGCGCCCCGCGTCGGCGGGCGCGCCGTGGCGGAGCCCGGCGGCGTACCCGGCCGTGAGGCGCTGACCTGCGCGAACAGGGCCCCCGCTCCGCCGAGATCGTGCGGAGCGGGGGCCCTGTCGTGTCCGTCGGGCCCTGCGCCCCGGGCGCGGGGGAGGCGTGATCGGGCAGCCCGGTTTGGGGGGCGGGCGGGGTATGCCGTACGCTTGCCTGCGGCGCACTTTGGTGTGCCGAGTTCCCGCGTGCCCGCGCCGCCGGTGTCACGGCTCCCGGCGAGACGCCGTGGGAACGACCGTCGACGGTGTGACAGCCGACAACGGTGCAATAGACGCCAGCAGCCTCAACGACAGGGAGTCCGCCTCCGATGTACGCGATCGTCAAGACCGGCGGCAAGCAGTACAAGGTCGCCGAGGGCGACGTGATCGAGGTCGAGAAGCTCGCCGGTTCCCCCGGCGACGCGGTGAAGCTCACCGCGGTGCTCCTCGTCGACGGTGACGACCTGGTGACCGACGCGGCGAAGCTCGCCAAGGTCGCGGTGTCCGGCGAGATCGCCGCGCACACCAAGGGCCCGAAGATCCGGATCCACAAGTTCAAGAACAAGACCGGCTACCACAAGCGCCAGGGTCACCGCCAGCCGCTGACCCAGGTCAAGGTGACCGGCATCTCCAGCGGGAAGTAGGTCGTCCTCCAATGGCTCACAAAAAGGGTGCGTCCAGCTCGCGTAACGGCCGTGACTCCGCGGCCCAGCGACTCGGCGTGAAGCGCTTCGGTGGTCAGGTCGTCAGCGCGGGTGAGATCCTCATCCGTCAGCGTGGCACCAAGTTCCACCCCGGTGACCTGGTCGGCCGTGGCGGCGACGACACGCTGTTCGCGCTGGCCGCCGGTTCGGTGCAGTTCGGCACCAAGCGCGGTCGCAAGACCGTCAGCATCGTGCCTCAGCAGTAGTTTTCTGGCGAAGCGGGCCGCGGACCTCTGAGTCCCGGCCCGCTTCGCCTTTTCACGCGCGGGGCGGACCCCGCTGGAAGGATTGGCGTCGTGACGACGTTCGTTGACCGGGTCGTCCTGCACATGCAGGCCGGCGACGGCGGGCACGGCTGTGTCTCGATCCACCGGGAGAAGTTCAAGCCGTTCGGCGGGCCGGACGGCGGCAACGGCGGCCACGGCGGCAGCGTGTCCCTGGTGGTCGACGCGCAGGTCACC
Source organism: Micromonospora tulbaghiae (assembly GCF_900091605.1). Classification (GTDB taxonomy): domain Bacteria; phylum Actinomycetota; class Actinomycetes; order Mycobacteriales; family Micromonosporaceae; genus Micromonospora; species Micromonospora tulbaghiae. The sequence continues at coordinate 675,804 of NZ_FMCQ01000004.1, read as the reverse complement.
ACGCTGCTCGACTTCCACTTCCGGCCGCACCTGAAGGCCGAGAACGGCAAGGGCGGCGCCGGCTCGAACCGGGACGGCGCCAACGGCCGTGACCTGGTCATCAAGGTGCCGAACGGCACCGTGGTGCAGAGCCTCGACGGTGAGGTGCTGGCCGACCTGGTCGGCGTCGGCACCACGTTCGAGGCGGCCCGGGGCGGCCGGGGCGGGCGCGGCAACGCCTCGCTGGCGAACGCGCGCCGCAAGGCGCCCGGCTTCGCCGAGCTGGGTGAGCCCGGCGACCGGCTCGACGTGGTGCTGGAGCTCAAGAGCGTCGCCGACGTGGGCCTGGTCGGCTTCCCGTCGGCCGGCAAGTCCTCGCTGATCTCGGTGATCTCCGCGGCCAAGCCGAAGATCGCCGACTACCCGTTCACCACACTGGTGCCGAACCTGGGCGTGGTCCGGGTGGACAACCACACCTTCACCGTCGCCGACGTACCCGGGCTGATCCCGGGTGCGGCCAGCGGCAAGGGCCTGGGCCTGGAGTTCCTCCGCCACGTCGAGCGCTGCGCCGTGCTGGTGCACGTGATCGACACCGCGACGCTGGAGCCCGGACGCGACCCGCTCGCCGACATCGACGCCATCGAGTCGGAGCTGTCCCAGTACGGCGGGCTCGCCGACCGGCCCCGGCTGGTCGCGCTCAACAAGGTCGACGTGCCGGACGGCAAGGACCTGGCCGACATCGTCCGCCCCGACCTGGAGGCCCGCGGCCTGCGCGTCTTCGAGATCTCGGCGGCGACCCGCGAGGGTCTGCGCGAGCTGACGTACGCGATGGCGGAGCTGGTCGACCAGGGCCGCCGCGCCGCCCCGCCGGCCGAGCCGACCCGGATCGTGATCCGCCCGAAGGCGGTCGACGACGCCGGCTTCACCATCGAGGCCGAGCCGGACGGCTCGTACACGGTGCGCGGCAGCCGGCCGGAGCGCTGGGTGAAGCAGACCAACTTCGACAACGACGAGGCAGTGGGTTACCTGGCCGACCGGCTGGCCCGTCTCGGCGTCGAGGAGAAGCTCGCCAAGGCCGGCGCGCAGCCCGGCGACCTGGTGCGTATCGGTGACCGGGAGTTCGACTGGCAGCCGACCCTCTACGCCGGTGTCGACTTCGTGCCGGGTAACCGGGGCACCGACGTACGGCTCGAGGAGAAGTCGAACCGCCCGTCGGCTTCGGACCGGCTCGCGGCCCGCAAGGCCCGCCGGGTGCGGCCGGAGGACGAGGTCGAGGCCGCGCCCGCGGCGGAGGCGGACGCCGAGTAGCCGTTTCCGGGTCGGTGGCGGGAAACCTGCGCGAAATCCGGCCGATCTAGCGTACGGGCATGTTGATCGAGACCCGTCCCGCCACCGATCCGGAGATCGCCGCGCTCGTCGTCGCCCAGCAGCGCGAGCTGCGCGACGCCGACGGCGGGCTGGACGGACAGGTCACAGTCGTGCACACCGACGTCCGCTACCTGGCCGCCGTGGTGGGCGGCCGGGCGGTCGGCTGCGGCGGCCTGCAGGCGCTCGACGCGGACACCGGCGAGCTGAAGCGGATGTACGTGCGGCCGGCGTACCGAGGTCGGGGCATCGCCCGGCAGCTGCTCGTGGCGCTGGAGGAGCTGGCGTTCCAGCAGGGGCACCGCACGGTGTGCCTGGAGACCGGCACCTACCTGCCGGCCGCGATCGGGCTCTACCGGTCCAGCGGTTACGAGCCGATCCCGGTCTACGGCGAGTACGTCGACAACCCGTACAGCGTGTGCTTCGCCAAGCGGCTGCCGGTGGCGGCCTGATCGGCGGCCCGACGCTCAGGCGCTCGTCTGCGCGTGCGGCGCGGTGACCGGCTTCGACTCGGGACTGGCGTGCTGGCGCAGCACGATGCTGAGCAGGATCAGCACGCCGACGGCGAGGAACTCGCTCTGCCAGTTCTGCATCGACTGGAACCAGAAGTCGCTGGTGCCGAGGAACTGCCACGCGCTGATCGGGGCGGCGCCGCTCTCCAGCGCCTGCTCCTGGTTGTAGGCGGCCACGCCGCCGAACAGGTGCCCCAGGAACGCGCCCCCGAAGATCATCAGGAGTGCGATGGCGAGGCTGTTCCGGTAGACCACGAGCGGCAGCCCGCCGACGCGTACCGGCCAGGGTGAGTCGGGGCGGGCGTGGTCGCGGTTGTCCTCCGGCCGGTCCGTCTGGTCCTCCGGCTTCGACTCGGCCGAGCCCTTCTGCACCAGGTACGCGGTGAGCAGCACGTAGCCGCCCATCTGGAGGAACTCCGACTCCCAGTTCTCGAACACCGCCTCGGCGAAGTGCCCGGTGCCGAGATAGGCCCACCAGCTCAGCGGCTCGGCGCCGTACTGGCTCAGCTCCTCGTTGTGCACCTGCCAGCCGAAGACGCTCTGCAGCAGCAGGAAGACCAGGAACGCGCCGAGCATGGCTATCGAGAGCATGTTGTCGCGCAACCACCGTGGCATCGCCGGACCTCCTCGACCCGTTCGCGGTTGCCCTCCTGCCCGGCGACGGGCCGGGGCAAACGCCTGATCGGCGTGTCGCGCCTGGTCAGGGGCGGTCGAAGGGTGCCTCCACCCGGCTGCCGGTGCCGAGGTTGTTGTTCAGCAGCAGGCCGGCGGCGAGCATGCCGAAGCCGAGGGCCAGGTGCAGCCAGTTGTCGGCGTCGTTCACCGGCACGAAGTTCACAGCGGTGTCCCGGTCGATGGCGAAGCCGTACAGCCACAGCACCAGGTAGAGCGCGCCGCCACCGGCGAGGAACACCCGCGCTCCGCCCAGCCGCCGGGCCATCACCAGACCGACCAGCCCGAACGACAGGTGCAGCAGGTTGTGCAGCACCGACACCTGGAACACCCCGAGCAGCTTCGCCTCGGAGTGGTGCCCGGCGAACGTCATGTCGCCGTAGTGGGTGGTGATGCCGGGCACGAAACCGAGCACGCCGATCAGCGCGAAGAGGGCGGCCGCCGCGAGCGCTACCTTCTGCACCGCAGGCCGGGCGGAGGCGTGTTCGCGCAGGTCACGTGCCATCCCTGTCACCCCCGTGGGAGTCGCCGCCGCCCGGGCGGGCAGGCATTCCATTGTCTGACCGGGACGGGCCGCTCCCGCAGAGAAATCAGGAAACAGGCATGGACCCGTCGACCTGGGGTAGGGCGATTGTCACGCGGAAACAATCCGCGTACCCCCCGAAGACACCCGCTGGGAACACACGAGCGGAAGGGACACCATGACTCAGGATCTTTCTCCCAGTTCGGCCACGTACCAGTCGACGAACGGTGGCGGTGTGCGTGACCAGGCCCGCCAGGTCGGCTCCGACGCCGCGAACGCGGGCGGCGCGGTCGCGCAGACCGCCAAGGAGCAGGGCCGGGAGGTGGTGGGCGAGGCCAAGCGGCAGGCCCGCGACCTCTACGGCGAGGCCCGCGGACAGGTCACCACGCAGGCCGGTCAGCAGCAGCAGCGCGCGGCCAGCGGCCTGCGGTCGCTCGCCGACGAGATGCGCACCATGGCGCAGCAGGGCGGCGGCTCCGGGCCGGTGACCGAGCTGGCCCACCAGGCGGCCGAGCGCGTGCAGGGCGTGGCCGGCTGGCTGGAGCAGCGCGAGCCGGGCGACCTGCTCAACGAGGTGAAGAGCTACGCCCGCCGCAACCCGGGCACGTTCCTCGTCGGCGCGGCGCTGCTCGGCGTGGTCGCCGGGCGGCTCACCCGCAACATCACCGCACTCGGCGACGACAGCACGGCGCGGCCGGCGTACGACCCGGACCGCACCGCCGTCATCCCGGCCGCGCGCGAGGTGCCGGACCAGGTGCCGCCGGGCGGCTACCTCGACCCGACGCCGGGCAGCTACGCCGAGCCGGACCCGGGCTACTCCGCGCCGGGCGCGACCTACCCGGGTGGCGGCGCCCCGAACACCTGGGCCGACCCGGTGGGCGGCACCGGCCAGCCGCTGCCGCCGCCGGAGCGCACCGACCCGCTGCCGGGCGTCCCGTCGACCGGCGCTCCCCGCCCGTGACCGGCCGCACCGGCAGAAGGGAGGCGACGGCATGACCGTACCCACGCAGGACCCCGGCTATCAGGCGGCGGGCGCCCCGCCCCACGCCGACGAGGTGCGCGGCAGCTCGCTCGGCGACCTGATGCGTCAGGTCACCACCGACCTGTCGACGCTGATGCGCCAGGAGGTCGAGCTGGCCAAGGCCGAGATCCGCCAGGAGGGCAAGAAGGCGGGCAAGGCCGCCGGACTGTTCGGCGGCGCCGGTTTCGGCGGCTACATGGTGGCGCTCTTCGTCTCGATCGCGATCTGGCAGTTCCTCGACAACGTCATGGACTCCGGGCTGGCCGCGCTGATCGTGGCCGTCATCTGGGCCGCGGTCGCCGCGGTTCTGTACTCGATGGGCAAGAAGAACGCCGAGCGGATCCGCGGCCTGAAGCAGACCAACGACAGCGTGCAGCGCATCCCCGACGCGCTCAAGCCGCACCCGGAGGGAGTCATCCGATGAGCACCGATCCCGAGCAGATCCGCCGCGAGATCGAAGCCACCCGCAACAACCTCAGCTCGGACGTGGACGCCCTGGCGTACAAGGTCAGCCCGAGCCGCATCGTCGACGACCGCAAGCAGCGCGTACGCAGCGCGCTGACGAACGTGAAGGACAAGGTGATGGGAACCGCATCGGACCTCGGCCACAGCACCGGCCACGCCGCCCACTCGGTGGGCGACCACGCCTCCTCGATGGCCTCCACCGTGGGCGACAAGGCGCAGTCCGCCGCCGCCACGGTGAGCGACGCCGCCCACCGAGCACCGCAGGTGGTGCGGCAGAAGTCCGAGGGCAACCCGATCGCTGCCGGCGTGATCGCCTTCGGCGTCGGCATGCTGGTCTCCTCGCTGATCCCGGCCACCCGCCGCGAGCAGCAGGTCGCCGCGCAGGTCAAGGAGAAGGCCGCCGAGCACGGCGGCGTCGTCAAGGAGAAGCTGGGCGAGGTCGCCACCGAGCTGAAGGAGGAGCTGCGCGAGCCGGCGCAGCACGCCGCCGAGTCGGTGAAGGCCACCGCGCAGGACGCCGCGCACGCGGTCAAGGACGACGGCCGCGCCGCCGCCCAGGACGTCCGGCACAGCGCCGAGCAGGCGCGGTCCTGAAGGTCCGCGCCTCCGGTTAGGAAGGGCCCCCTTTTATCGCCCAGGCGATAAAAGGGGGCCCTTCCTTACACCTCGGCGCGCAGCGGTGGGGGCACTGCCCCGGTCTCCACCCACAGCACCAGGTCGTCGGGGCGGCGCCGCGTCATCCGCCGCCGCAGGAGACGGGTGGGGTTGGCCGCCGTCCGCAACCGGGCGCCCGCGTAGGGCACCCCGCCGCGCAGCCGCCGGCCCACCGCCAGCCAGGCGCACAGGCCGCGTTCCAGCACCCAGGCGGGCGCGGCGAGGCTGGTGTGCGCCGGGAAGACCCGGGTGCCGCCGGCCCGTCGCCGGCCCAGCTCCGCCACTGCCACAGTCGCCAGTCCGGCGCGCAGCAGCAGCCCGGGCCGGCGGGTGGCGAGCGCGACCGCCGTCGCCGGCAGCACCGCCAGCGCGGCCAGCAGCCACACCGGCCGGGCCGTCTCGTCGTACGCCTGGCGGACGCGCTGCCCGAGGAAATGCGCGGCGGTGGGCGGTAGCCGCCGCACGTACAGCCACGCGGGGGTGGCGGTGCTGCCGCCGTACGCGCGCACGGTCCGGACCAGCTCCAGGTTCTCGAAGAGCACGTCGGGGTCGTAGCCGCCCATGGCCAGGAACGTGCTCCGCCGGACCGCCAGCGTGCCCGGCCAGTCGCCGCCGAACACGCGGGCGAGCAGCGTCCGGCCGGTGTCCCACCAGGCGTGCCAGGGCAGCGGGTCGAAGTGGTTCTGCGGCCGGACCAGGTCCACCCCGTCCAGCATCTGGTGCACGGCGCACAGGGCCGCCCGGTCGTACCGGACGTCGTCGTCGGCGATCACCACGTGCTCGTGCCGGGCCAGCGCGACGCCGGTGAGCACGCCGAGCACCTTGCCGTTGCGCCCGCGCAGCGCCGGGTCCGGCGGTACGTGCCGCACCAGCCCGTGCCAGGCGGCGGCGTGCCGCGCGAACAGCTCCGGCGGCGATCCGTCGACCACCACCACGTCGACCCAGCGGCTCAGCTCCCGCAGATACCCGGTCAGCTCGTCCAGGCCGCTGTCGTCGTGGGCGCGCAGCGGCAGGACGTACGCCATCGGGAGCCGGACCGGCGCGGACGCGGCGCCCTCGTCATGCGGTCGTGCGGCGGTCGGTCGGGTCACGTCGCCTCCCCTCGTGTCGGGTCACGCGACTTGCCCGGAATGCGGCTGCTGAAACCGTTTCGGGCGCCCTGCGTCGGGTAGCGCAGCCGGATACGGACGGTCCGAGTCGGGAGGAGACGTGATGCCCAGCAACGCGACGAGATGGGTGCTGGCCGGCGCCGCCGCGGTGACCGCGCTCGGGGTCACCCGGGCGGTGGCCCGCCGGCGGCACCGGCACCAGCCCGATCGGGAGGACGGCTGGTACGTGGTGCGCCGGGGGATCACCGTGGACCGGCCGGTCGACGAGGTGATCGGCTTCTGGACCGACCGCGAGCGGCTGGACCGAGGGCTGGCCGAGTGGGCGACGCTGGAGCAGCTCGACGCGAACCGGTGGCGCTGCGTGGCGGCCGACCCGGCCGGTGGTGGCACCGAGTGGCGGGCCGAGATCACCGTCGACGGGCCGGGCCGGTTGAGCTGGCGGGTCACCGACGGTCCGGTCGCCCAGCGCGGCCGGGTCGAGCTGGCCGCCGCGCCGCAGGACCGGGGCACCGAGATCCGGGCCGAGCTGCGGTGGCGCTCCGGACCGATCCGGCGGGCGGTCGGCCTCGTCGGTGGCAGCGACCCGGACCTGGGGCTGCGCACCACGTTGCGCCGGATCAAGTCGCTGATCGAGACCGGGCAGGTGCTCGACACCCGGCACGACCCGTCCGGGCGCAGCCCGCGGCAGGAACGGGCGACGGACAAGGTACGCGAGAAGCTGATGGCGGGAGGACGACCGTGAGGGCGTTGTGCTGGGAGGGCGTCGGCAAGCTGGCCGTGCGGGACGTGCCGGAGCCGACCGTCAGGTCCGGCGGCGACATCATCGTCAAGGTACGCGCGAGCAGCGTCTGCGGCTCCGACCTGCACCTGATCAACGGCTACCTGCCGGCGATGCGCGAGGGTGACATCCTCGGCCACGAGTTCATGGGCGAGGTGGTCGAGACCGGCCCGGAGGTGCGGCGTATCAAGGTCGGCGACCGGGTGGTGGTCGGCTCGGTGGTGGCCTGCGGCTCGTGCTGGTACTGCCGCACCGAGCAGTTCTCGCTGTGCGACAACTCCAACCCGCAGCCTGTCTTCACCGAGAAGCTGTGGGGCCACTCGCCCGCGGGCATCCTCGGCTACTCGCACGCGGCCGGCGGCTACTCGGGCAGCCACGCCGAGTACATCCGGGTGCCGTTCGGCGACGTCGGCGCGTTCACGGTGCCGGACGGGGTGCCGGACGACTCGGTGGTCTTCGCCTCCGACGCGATGCCGACCGGCTGGATGGCCGCCGACTTCTGCAACCTCAAGGGCGGCGAGGTGGTGGCGGTCTGGGGCGCCGGCGGCGTCGGTCAGATGGCGGCCCGGTCCGCGCAGATCCTCGGCGCCGAGCGGGTCGTGGTCATCGACCGGTTGCCGGAGCGTCTCGCCACCGCGGCGCAGCGCCTCGGCGTGGAGACGATCAACTACGCCGAGACCGACGTGCTGGAGGCGTTGCGGGAGATGACCGCCGGGCGCGGCCCGGACGCCTGCATCGAGGCTGTCGGCATGGAGTCGCACGACGTCGGCCCGGCGTACGCGTACGACAAGGCCAAGCAGACGGTACGCGCGCAGACCGACCGGCCCACCTCGGTCCGGCAGGCGATCATGGCGGCCCGCAAGGGCGGCACGGTGAGCATCGTCGGCGTGTACGGCGGCCTGGTCGACAAGTTCCCGCTCGGCGCGGCCATGAACAAGGCCCTGGTGCTGCGGATGGGACAGATGCACGCCCAGCGCTACATCCCGATGCTGCTGGACCGGGTCGCGGCCGGCGAGATCGACCCCGGCTACCTGGCCACCCACCCGATGTCGCTGGAGCAGGGCGCCCGGGGCTACGAGATCTTCGAGAAGAAGGAGGACGGCTGCCTGCGCAGCGTGCTGCACCCGCAGGCCGCCTGACCGCCCACCGGGGTGCGCCCGTTCAGCGCAATGGGCGTACCCCGCCGGCCGGGCGTACCCCGTCGAGCACCAGCCCGCCGGGCGGCAACGCCGGCATGGCACCGAGGTCGAGCGCCAGGTCCTGCGGCGGTACGCGGTAGCTCATCGCGCCGGTCAGGTTCGTCACCGCCCGCTTCATCAGCTCGATCGTGATCCACTCACCGGCGCAGCGGTGGCCGGTGTAGTGATCGCCGCCGCCCTGCGGGACCAGGCCGAACGGGTCGTCGCGCCAGCCGGCGAAGCGCTCCGGGCGGAACCGTTCCGGCTCGGGCCACGCGTCGGGGTGGTGGTTCGTGCCGTACAGGTCGAGCAGCACGCGCCGGCCCTGCGGGAACGCGTACCCCCGCCACTGGAACGAGCGGCGCACCCGGGCCGCGGCGACCGGGAAGAACGGGTAGTAGCGGCGTACCTCCTGCACGAACTGCTCGGTCGCGGCGTCGTCGCCTGGCAGCAGGTCCCGCCAGTGCGGGTGGTCGTGCAGCGCCAGCGCGGCGAAGACCACGTACCGGTCCACCGCGACGGTGGGGCGCAGCACGTTCAGCAGCTCCACAGCGGCGATCCGGCGCGGCAGCGGCAGACCCCGCTCGTCCCGGTGCCCGGCCACGACCGCCAGCGCGCTGCCCTCCGGGGCGGGCGCCGCGCCCGCGCGTACCCGCTCGATCAGCTCACCGGCCCAGCGTTGCGCGTGCCGGCGGCCGAGCCGTCCGCGCCAGTGCCGGGGGCCCAGCGCGGCCGGCGCCTCGATCATCGCGTGCATCTCGGCTGTCCGGCGCGGCACGTCGGCCTCGGCCAGCGGCACCCCGGCCCAGGCCCAGACCGTCCGGGTCAGGATCTTTCCCACCTCGTCGTAGAGCACCACCGGGCCGGCCTCGGCCCAGTCGGGGATCCGGGCCCGCCACTGCTCGTCGAAGATCTCCCCGAGCCGCCGGATCGCGGCCGGCGTCATGATCGACATGAACATCGCCTTGCGGGCCCGGTGCGCCTGTCCGTCGAGGCCCTGCACGCCGCCAACGCCGGTGAGCGTGCGCTGCCCGCGCATCGGCATGGCGCCGCGCCGGACGAACCGCTCCTCGTCGTAGAACAGCTCGGCGGCGTCCCGGCCGCGCAGGCAGATCGTCGGCTCCAGGAGCAGCCGGGTCTGGAAGACGTCGGTGCCGAGACGATCGCAGCGGTCGCCGACGAAGCGGTAGCCCTCCCGCAGGAACGCGAGCGTGCTGTCCGGGCTCCGGTCGCTCGGCATGGTGCTCATCTCGGCGGCTCCTGACGCGGTTCGGCGACCCTGCCTACCTACCCGGGCCGGCGCGGCCGAACCCTCCATTCCAGCAGCTCCGGCCCTTCGGGGGAGGGGCCGGCCACGCGGGCGGGTGCTGGCCCCTCCCCGGGCGCGGAAAAGCTGGTTGGCTCGGATTCGCGGACCCGCGGCGACCGGTCCGCCGCCCGCCGGCGCGGCGTCCGGGGGCGTCACCGGCGACGGGGGAGGGCACGGATGCGTGACGACAGGGCGGCACGACGGCACCGCGAGGCAACGGCCCGGTTGCACGGCGACGGCCGCGATGGGCCGCTGATCGGCGCGCCCCGGCGCCCCGCACCCCGCCCGCCGCGCCACTTCACCGTGCACCTGGGCTTCGTCGCCGCCGATCCCGCCGTCGCGCGGGAGCACGCCGTGGCGTACGCCGAAGCGCTCGGCCTGCTCCGCCCGGAGCTGGCGCTCGGCGCGGCGGCCCTGTCCCCGGCGGACGCCTGGCACCGCGCGGAGCGGCTGTTCTGCGATTCCGTCGGGCCCGACGGCGAGCGCTGCGCCGACGTGGCCGGTCACCCCGGCTTCCACCACGCGCCCGGTCCGGGGGGCCTCGGCTGGGGCGACGGTGACTGAGGCGCGCTCAGTCCAGGTCGAACTCGCCGTCCTGGGCGCCCGCGACGAACGCGTCCCACTCGGCCTGCGTGAAGACCAGCACGGGCCCGTCCGGCTCGGCGGAGTTGCGCATACCGATCAGGTCGTCGACGAAGGCCACTTCGACCGCTCCCTCGGAGGTGTCGCCCTCTGCCCGCTGCCAAACCGCCCGGGAGAGGTCGAAATCGCCCTTGGGATGCTGACCCATCGCTGCTCCTCCATCGCCATGCGTAACGAGACGGCCCGAGCGGACCTCATCGGGCAGGATAAGCGGATGCCGAGCCTCACCCGTGCAGAGGCGACCGCGCGCCGCGCGTCGATCAGCGTCGAGTCCTACGATGTGGACCTCGACCTGACCGGCGACGCCGAGCGGTTCCGCTCCGCCGTCACCATCCGGTTCCGGGCCACCCCCGGCGCCGAGACCTTCGTCGACGTCAAGCCGCGCCGACTCCTCGCCGCCCGCCTCAACGACCGCGACCTCGACCCGGCCCTGCTGGCCGGCGGCCGGCTGCCGCTGACCGGCCTGGCCGCGACCAACACGCTCACCGTCGAGGCCGAGATGGCCTACTCCAACACCGGCGAGGGGCTGCACCGCTTCGTCGACCCGGCCGACGGCGAGACCTACCTCTACGCGATGTCCTTCCTGGACGACGGTCCGCGCATCTTCGCCGCGTTCGACCAGCCCGACCTGAAGGCCCCGGTGACGCTGACCGTCACCGCGCCGCCGGAGTGGACTGTCGCCGCCAACGGGCCGCTCGCCGGCCGGCCCGCGGCCGGGCGCTGGGAGTTCGCCCCCACCGAGCCGCTGGCCACCTACTTCGTCTCGCTGATCGCCGGGCCCTGGCACGTGCTGCGCGCCGAGCACGACGGCATCCCGCTCGGCCTCTACTGCCGGCGTTCGCTCGCGGCCCACCTGGACGCCGACGCCGACGAGATCTTCACCGTCACCCGGCAGTGCCTGGACCGCTTCCACCAGCTCTTCGCCGAGCGCTACCCGTTCGGCAAGTACGACCAGGCGTTCGTGCCCGAGTTCAACGCGGGCGCGATGGAGAACCCGGGCCTGGTCACGATCCGCGACGACTACGTGTTCCGCTCGGCGGTCACCGACACCCAGCGGGAGTTGCGCGCCACCACCATCGCCCACGAGATGGCGCACATGTGGTTCGGCGACCTGGTCACCATGAGCTGGTGGGACGACCTCTGGCTCAACGAGTCCTTCGCCGACTACCTCGGCACCCGGGTCACCGCCGAGGCGACCCGGTTCGACCGGGCGTGGACCACGTTCGCGAGCCGTCGCAAGGCCTGGGGCTACACCGCCGACCAGCGCCCCTCCACCCATCCGGTGGCGCCGGAGGAGGTCGCCGACGCCGCTCAGGCGCTGCTCAACTTCGACGGCATCTCGTACGCCAAGGGCGCCAGCGTGCTGCGTCAGCTCGTCGCCTGGCTCGGCGACGAGGCGTTCCTGGCCGGGCTGAACGCGCACTTCGCCGCGCACCGGTTCGGCAACGCCACGCTCGCCGACCTGCTGGCTGCCCTGGGCGCGGCGAGCGGCCGCGATCTGGACGGCTGGGCGCAGCGCTGGCTGCGCCGCGCGCAGGTGAACACGCTGCGGGTCGACACCGCCGTGGACGCCGACGGGCGGTGGACCGACGTGGCGATCGTGCAGACTGCCCCGGCGAGCCACCCGGTGCTGCGGCCGCACCGCATCGGCGTGGCCCAGCACACCGCGGACGGCCCGGCGTACCGGTTCGAGCTCGACCTCGACCCGGACGCCGACGGCGGCCGTACGCCGCTGCCCGAGCTGGTCGGGCGGCCCGCCACCGGGCTCGTGCTGCCGAACGCCGGTGACCTGACGTTCGCGAAGATCCGGCTCGACCCGGCCTCGGCGGACGCGGTGCCGCTGCTGCTGCCGGGGCTCGACGATTCGCTGGCCCGGGCGCTGCTCTGGGGCGAGACGCTGGACGCGGTCACCGACGGGGAACGCCCGGCCGCCGTGCTCGCTGCGCTGATCGGGGCGGCGCTTCCGGCCGAGACCGAGGTGACGATCGTCGAGGACGTGCTGTTGCTCAGCCGCCGGCTGATCGACCGCTACCTCGACCCGCTCGCCCGCGACGCGGCGCTGCTGCGGGTGGCGACCGCCTGCGCGGCGCTGCTCGACTCGGCGCCCGCGGGCGGCTCGTTGCAGCTCGCCGCCGCGCGCGGTCTGATCGGCGCCACCACCGACACCGCGATGCTGACCGGCTGGCTGGCCGGGGAGGGCGTGCCGCCGGGGCTGGCGATCGACGCCGACCTGCGCTGGGCGGTGCTACGCCGGCTCGTGGTGCTCGGCGCGGCCGGGGCGCCGGACATCGACGCCGAGGCCGACACCGACCGCAGCGCCACCGGCGCCGAGCAGGCCGCCGCGTGCCGGGCCGCGCTGCCCGACGCCGACGCGAAGCGGGCCGCCTGGGAGATCGTCACCCGCAGCACCGAGCTGTCCAATCGGCTCGTCGAGGCGACCGCCGAGGGCTTCTGGCAGCCCGAGCAGGCCGAGCTGACCGCCGGCTACGTGGAGCGCTACTTCGCCGACATGCCGGCGGCGGCGCGTCTGCGTACCGCGTGGGTGGCCGACGCGGTCACTGTCGCCGCGTACCCCCGCTACGCCGTGGCGCAGACCACCCGGGAGATGGCCGCGGCGCTGCTGGATCGCGACGACCTGACGCCCGGCCTGCGGCGGTGGGTGACCGACCTGGACGACGACATGCGCCGGGCGCTCGTGGCCCGGACAGCGGTGGCCGCCGTGTCGGCCTGACCGGGGCACGCCGGGCGGGCTCATCCGCCCGGCGTGGCCGACCCCGCCCGAGCCCGTCCGGGGCGCGGCCTACGATCGCTGGGTGGAGGAAGACATCCGGCGGGTCGGCATCATGGGCGGCACGTTCGACCCGATCCACCACGGGCACCTGGTGGCGGCGAGCGAGGTGGCCGACCGGTTCGGTCTGGACGAGGTCGTGTTCGTGCCGACCGGACAGCCGTGGCAGAAGGCGGAGGAAGCGGTCACCCCGGCCGAGGACCGCTACCTCATGACGGTGATCGCCACCGCCTCCAACCCCCGCTTCCAGGTGAGCCGGGTCGACATCGACCGGGGCGGCCCCACCTACACCGTCGACACGCTGCGCGACCTGCACGCCGAGTACGGCCCGAAGGCGCAGCTGTTCTTCATCACCGGCGCGGACGCGCTGGAGCGCATCCTGTCCTGGAAGGACCTGGACGAGGCGCTCGAACTGGCCCACTTCATCGGGGTGACCCGGCCCGGCTTCGAACTCACCGACAAGCACCTGCCGGCCGACTCGGTGAGTCTGGTGCAGGTGCCCGCGATGGCGATCTCCTCGACCGACTGCCGCGCGCGGGTCGCCCGGGGGGAGCCGGTGTGGTACCTGGTGCCCGACGGTGTGGTGCAGTACATCGCGAAACGGCGCCTCTATCAGCGGTGAATCCGTCCCTGTATGTCCCAGTTCATGCCTGAAATCGACTAGAACTGACAAGTCGGCACACCGCCGGGTGTGAGAGGCTTGGAGGGTCGCACGGTTGATCGAAGGAGAACGGTGACAGTTTCCGAACGCGCGCACGAGCTGGCGATGGCCGCCGCCCAGGCCGCGGCCGACAAGAAGGCACAGGACATCGTCATCATCGACGTGGGCGACCAGCTCGCGATCACCGACGCGTTCCTGCTGGCCGCCGCTCCGAACGAGCGTCAGGTGCTCGCCATCGTCGACGCCATCGAGGAGCGCCTGCTGGAGCTGCCGGAGAAGGCCAAGCCGCTGCGCCGCGAGGGCGAGCGGGGTGGCCGCTGGGTGCTGCTCGACTACGTCGACATCGTGATCCACGTCCAGCACACCGAGGAGCGCGAGTTCTACGCGCTCGACCGGCTCTGGAAGGACTGCCCGCAGATCCCGTTCACCGATCGCGACCTGGCCGACTCGGCCGCCGGCACCGCCACCGCCGAATGACCCGCCTGATCGTCTGGCGGCACGGCAACACCGACTGGAACGCCGCGAGCCGGGTCCAGGGTCAGACCGACGTGCCGCTCAACGACCTCGGCCGGGAGCAGGCCCGCGCCGCCGCGCCGGTGCTGGCCGCGCTGCGCCCGGACGCGATCGTCGCCAGTGACCTGCGCCGGGCCGCCGACACCGCCGCCGCGCTGTCGGCGCTGACCGGGCTGCCGGTCCGCTCCGACGCCCGGCTGCGCGAACGGCAGTTCGGCCAGTGGCAGGGTCTCACCCTGACCGAGGTGGCCGAGCGCTTCCCCGACGAGTACGCCCGCTGGCGGGCCGGCGATCCCGACCCCGGCGCCGGCATCGAGCCCCTGGGCGACCTGGGTGCCCGGCTCGGCGCCGGGTTCCAGGACGCGGCCGACCTGGCCACCGGCGGCACGGTCGTGGTGACCACCCACGGCGGCGGCGCCCGGCAGGGCGTCGGTCACCTGCTCGGCTGGGACCACACGGTGCTGCGCAGCCTCGGCGCGCTGGCGAACTGCCACTGGACCGAACTGCGTCACGACGACGTCCGGGGCTGGCACCTGCGCGCGCACAACGTCGGCCTGATCACCCAGCCGGCGCTCACCGACGCGGTCTGACACCTCCGGCCCCGGCACGTCACAGCGCCATCGGCTAGCGTGCCGGTCATGTCCGTCGCGGTCGTCACCGACTCCACCGCCTACCTGCCCCCCGACCTGGTCCGCGCACGCGGGCTCACAGTCGTCCCGCTGACAGTCGTCCTCAACGGCGCGGAAGGGCTGGAGGGTGTCGAGACCTCCCCGGCCGACGCCACCCGTGCGCTGAGCGGCCGGCGGGTCTCGGTGAGCACGTCCCGGCCCGCGCCGGAACAGTTCGCGCAGGTCTACCGCACGCTGCTCGCCGAGGGCGCCGACGGCGTGGTGTCGGTGCACCTGTCCGCCGAACTGTCCGGCACCGTCGAGGCCGCCCGGCTGGCCGCCGCCGAGGTCGGCGACGACCGGATCACCGTCGTGGACAGCCGATCCACCGGCATGGGCCTGGGCTTCCCGGCGCTCGCCGCCGCCGCGGCCGCCGCCGGGGGAGCCGACCTGACCGGGGTACGCGACGCGGCGCTGGATGCGGTAGCCCGGACCACCATCTACTTCTACGTCGACACGCTGGAGTTCCTGCGCCGGGGCGGCCGGATCAACGCGGCCGAGGCACTGCTCGGCACCGCCCTCTCGGTCAAGCCGATCATGCACATGCCGGACGGTGCGATCGTGGTGAAGGACAAGGTCCGTACCGCCAGCCGGGGCGTCGCGCGCCTGGTCGACCTTGCCGTCGAGGCGGCGGACGAAGCCCCTGTGGACCTCGCCGTGCACCACCTCGCCGCGCCGCAGCGGGCCGAGCAGTTGCTGACGGCGCTGACCGAGCGGCTGGGCGACCGCCTGCACGACACGTACGTCACCGAGGCCGGAGCGGTCGTCGCCGCGCACGCCGGACCCGGGCTGGCGTGCGTGGTGGTGCACCGCCGCACGCCCTAGGGTTGCCGGATGACCCCACTGTCGTATGTCGTCACCGGCGGCGGGCGCGGCGTCGGACGGGCCATCGTGGAACGGCTGGCCGCCGACGGGGGCACCGTGGTCGTGGTCGAGCGGGACACCAGCGCGGTGGACTGGCTGGCCCGGCATCCACTGGCCGACCGGCTGCACGCCGTGACCGGGGACGCCGGCGACGAGGCGGTCACCGGCCGGGCCGCCGACCGCGCCGAGGCGTACGCGCCGCTGGCCGGCTGGGTCAACAACGCCGCCGTCTTCCGCGACGCCGACCTGCACCGCGCGCCCGCGAGCGAGGTGGTCGACCTGATCGCGCTCAACCTGCGCCCAGCCGTCGCGGGGGCCGGCACCGCCGTACGCCGGTTCCTGGCCGCCGGCTCCGGCGGCGCGATCGTCAACGTCTCCTCCCACCAGGCCCGCCGGGCGGTGCCGGGTGCCCTGCCGTACGCCACCGCCAAGGCCGCGTTGGAGGGGCTGACCCGGGCGCTCGCTGTCGACTACGGTCCGCGCGGGATCCGCGCCAACGCGGTGGCGCTCGGGTCCATCCACACCGAACGGCACGCCGCCTACCTGGCCGGGCTCGACCCGGCGGGGGTGGAGCACGTCGACGCGGAGATGGCCCGGCTGCACCCGGTGGGCCGGATCGGGCGTACCGGCGAGGTGGCCGAGGTGGTCGCGTTCCTGCTCTCCGAACGCGCCTCGTTCGTCAACGGCGCGACGGTGCCGGTCGACGGGGGACGGGCCGCGCTCGGCCTGGACCCGGAGGCGCGCTGAGCTTCGCCTCCCGGCCGCCTTAGCACAGTCAGGGCTTGATCGGGTTCCTGTCCACAGCGCTCCCGTCGTCCACAGGTGAGAGTTCACCGGCCGACGGGTGACGAGCCGCCGCCGTAGCGTCCCGAGCCGTGCCAGACGACGAGGAGACGACGGTACGGCGGCGGCTCGCCCGGCTGTTCGGGTTCACGGATGCCGCCGCCGTCCCGCCGTTCCCCGCCGACCGCGTGGGCGAGTCCGGCCACCGTGCCGGAGAGGCCCAGCCCGACCCGGATCTCGTCGAGCAGGGCGGCCCGGCGGCGCGGTCCTCCCGGCGGCCCGGGCTCTCCCTGTCCGGACCGGCCCCCGACCCTTGGCCTGACGAAGCCGGGCCGGTCTTCAACGGCGGGTCCGTTGCGGCCCTTGGGCACGCCGCCGGCGGGGCTGGGCCGGATGTCCGGGGCGGGCTCGGGCCGGTGCCCGACGAGATCGAGTCGGGTTTCGGGCTGCGCCGCGGCTTCCCGGAGCGGTACGGCGGTCGGGAGTATCCGTTCGGGGCCGAGCCGGCCTCCGCCGAACCGGACGCCGGCGGAATCCACGACGCCCCGGCAACCGGGGGAGGCTTGGTGTCCCGGCTGCCCGGTGCCGGGGCGTTCGACCCCGGCCGGCGGGGTGTGCGTGCGCTCGCGGCGGTGGCGGCAGTGGTGGTCGTGGTGGCCGCCGTCTGGGCGTGGCGCTCGCGTCCCAGCGCCGAGCCCGTCCAGCCGGTCGCGGCGTCCTCCGAGGCACCGGTGGGCGCGGCGACCGAAGCGGCCGCCGGGGTGCCCGCGCCGGCCGGCTCAGCCGGTCAGGTGGTCGTCGCGCTGGCCGGCAAGGTCCGGCGTCCCGGCCTCGTCCGCCTCCCGGCCGGGGCGCGGGTGGCCGACGCGATCGAGGCTGCGGGCGGCGCGCTGCCCGGCGTCGACGTGGCGCTGCTCAACCCGGCCCGCAAGGTCACCGACGGGGAGCTGATCCTGGTCGGCGTGACCGCCCCACCGGGGCAGGCCGCGCCCGGCCCGGCCGCAGGTGGCGGTGCCCCGGGCGGCTCGGCGGCGCCGGCCGGACCGGTCAACCTCAACACCGCGACGCTGGCCCAGCTCGACGCGCTGCCGGGCGTCGGGCCGGTGCTCGCCCAGCGGATCCTCGACCACCGGGACCGCACCGGCGGGTTCCGGTCCGTGTCCGACCTGCGCCAGGTCGACGGCATCGGCGACGCCCGGTACGAGCAGCTCAAGGAACTGGTGACGGTGTGAAGGGCCGACGCCCCCTCGATGGTGACGCGGCCGGCCGCGACGTGCCCGACCTCCGGCTGGCCGGGCTGGCGGTGGCGGCCTGGCTCGCCGCGCTGGCCGGGCTGCACCTCACCGTCCGGGCGACAGTGTGGGTGGCCGCCGTCGCCGCCGCGCTCGCCCTGCTCGCGGGCCTGCACCTGTGCGGCGTGCTGGGCCGGCCGGGTGTGGTGGCCCGCCGCTACGGCTGGATCGCGGTCGCCGTACTGCTCGGCGTGCTCTGCGGCGCGGCGGCCACCGGCGCCCGGGTCGCGGTCCGCGACGCCGCCCCGGTCCGCGCGCTCGTCACCGACCGTGTTCCGGTCACCGCCGAGCTGGTGCTCCGCGACGACCCCCGTCCGATACGCGGTGCGCCCGGCCGCCCACCGATGCTGCTGGTCCGCGTGGATCTGGTCCGGCTCACCGGACCCGACGGCGCTCGCGTCACCGGCCCGGTACGCGCGCTGGTGCTCGCCACCGACCCGGCCTGGCGTCCACTGCTGCCAGGGCAGCGGGCGACCAGCCGGGGACGGCTGTCCGCCCCGCGCGGCGGCGACCTGACCGCCGCCGTGCTCTCCACCGCCGACCCGCCTACGCTGCGCGGCGACGCGTCGTGGCCGCAGCGGGCCGCCGGCGTGCTGCGGGCCGGCCTGCAACGGGCCTGCGAGCCGCTGCCCGACGCGCCGGGCGGGCTGCTGCCGGGTCTGGTGGTCGGAGACACGAGCCGGTTGCTTCCGGAGGTGGAGGAGGATTTCCGGGCCACCGGGATGACGCACCTCAACGCGGTGTCCGGCTCCAACGTGGCGATCGTGGTCGGGGCGGTGCTGCTGCTGGCCCGCTGGGCGCGTGCCGGTCCGCGTACCGCCGCCACGCTCTGCGTACTCGCGCTCGTCGGGTTCGTCATCCTGGTGCGGCCCTCGCCGAGCGTGGTGCGCGCCGCCGCGATGGGCGCGATCGGGCTGGCCGCGCTCGCCGCCGGGCGGTCCCGGTCGGCGCTGCCCGCGCTCGCCGCGGCGGTCACCGGACTGGTCCTGTTCGACCCGGACCTCGCGGGTGATCCGGGTTTCGCGTTGTCGGTGTGTGCCACCGGCGGACTGCTGCTGCTTGCGCCGGGATGGCGGGACGCGTTGCGGCGCCGGGGCGTACCGGCCGGGCTGGCCGAGGCGCTGGCGGTGCCGGCGGCCGCGCAGCTGGCCTGCGGCCCGGTGATCGCCGGGCTGTCCGCGACGGTGAGCCTGGTGGCGGTGCCGGCGAACCTGCTGGCGGTGCCGGCCGTCGCGCCGGCCACCGTGCTCGGCGTGCTGGCGGCGGTGCTGTCGCCGGTGTGGCCGGGCGGCGCGGAGTTCCTGGCCTGGCTGGCGAGTTGGCCGGCGCGCTGGCTGGTGGCGGTGGCCGCGTACGGGGCGGACCTGCCGGCCGGGAACCTGCCGTGGGCGGGCGGGGTGGCCGGGGCCCTGCTGCTGGCGGCGGCGAGCGTGGCGCTGCTGCTCGCCTTTCGCCGACGCCGGGCGAGGCGGCTGATCGCTGTCGTCGCGGTGGCGGTGGTGCTGGGCGCGGTGCCGGTCCGTCTGCTCGCCTCCGGCTGGCCGCCGCGTGGCTGGGTGGTGGTGGCGTGCGCGGTGGGGCAGGGGGACGCGGTGGTGCTGCCGATCGCCGCCGGCCGGGCCGTGGTGGTCGACGCCGGCCCGGAGCCGTCAGGCGTGGACGCCTGCCTGCGCCGCCTTCGCGTACGCGAGGTGCCGCTGTTGGTGGTCAGCCACTTCCACGTCGACCACGTCGGCGGCGTGGCCGGGGTGTTCCGGGGCCGTCGGGTGGGTGCGGTGGTGGGGCCGTCCTGGGCCGAGCCACCCTACGGCGCAGCCCAGGTACGGGATGCGGCCCGCCGGGCCGGTGCACCGCTGTCCCCGGTTCAGGCGGGCTGGCGGTGGCGGGCGGGCGCGGTGGACCTGGTCGCGGTCGGGCCGCCGTACCCGCTGCGGGGCAGCCGGTCCGACCCGAACAACAACTCGCTGGTGCTGGCCGCCACCGTGGGCGGTGTACGGATCCTGCTCACCGGTGACGCCGAGACGGAGGAACAGCGGGCGATGCTGGAGACGACGCCGGCCGCCGAGATCCGGGCCGACGTGCTGAAGGTCGCCCACCACGGGTCGGCGTATCAGGCGCCGCAGTTCCTGGCCGCGGTGCGTCCGGCGGTGGCGCTGGTGTGCGTGGGGGTCGACAACGACTACGGGCACCCCAACGCCGGGCTGCTGGACCGGCTGACCCGGGGCGGCGCGCGGGTGCTGCGTACCGACACCGACGGGGACATCGCGGCGGTCCGGATAGGTGCTGGTCTCGCGGTGGTGAAACGTGGCGCCGAGTCGCGGCCGTCGCGATAGCCGGGGGATCTTGTCGCAGTAGATGGGGAATCAAGGCAAATGTCTGGATTTGCGCTGTGTGCGGGCTGCGCCGTCACAGTCCCCGATGAGCAGGCCCGGCCGGGTCGGAGGGCGTGCGAGTATGGGCGACGTGACCCCCGCCGACCTGCCTCCTATTGTGCTCGTCCTCGGCGACGAGGAGCTGCTCGCCACGCGCGCGGTCACCGAAGCCGTCGCCCGGGCCCGTCAGGTCGACCCCGACGTGGACGTGCGGGAATACCAGGCCGGCACGCTCACCGTGGGCGAGATCGCCGAGATGCTCAGCCCGTCGCTGTTCGGCGGTCGCCGGGTGCTCGTGCTCCGCTCCGGCCAGGACGCCCGCAAGGACCTGTCCGCCGCGCTGCTCGCGTACGCGAAGAATCCCGACCCGGACGTGCAGCTCGTGGTGCTGCACCTGGGCGGGGCCAAGGGCAAGGCGTTCGCCGACGGCCTGCGTGCGGCGGGCGCCACTGTGGTGCCGGCGGTGAAGCTCAAGGGCGACCGCGAGCGGGCCGCGTTCGTGCGGGACGAGATCCGCCGCATCGGCGGCAAGTGCACGCCCGACGCGGCCGACGCCCTGGTCGCAGCCGTCGGGAACGACATGCGTGAGCTGGCCGCCGCCTGCTCGCAGCTGGTCGCCGACACGGACGGGCGGATCGGCGCGGACACGGTCGCCCGGTACTACCGGGGACGGGCCGAGGTGACCGGCTTCACCGTCGCCGACGCGACGATGGTCGGTGACGTCCCCGGCGCGCTGGAGGCGCTGCGGTGGGCGCTGCACGTCGGCGTCGACCCGGTGCCGATCGCCGACGCGCTGGCCGACGGCGTACGGACCGTGGCCCGGGTCGCCGCCGCCGGCCGAGGCAGCGCGTTCCAGCTCGCCAAGACGCTCGGCATGCCGGCCTGGAAGATCGAGAAGGCCCAGGCACGCGCCCGGGGCTGGACGCCGGAGGGCCTGGTCGAGGCGATGCGGGTGGCCGCCGAGTGCAACGCGGCGGTCAAGGGTGGCGCCGACGACCGGGCGTACGCGCTGGAGCGGGCCGTGTTCTCGGTGGCGGCGGCCCGGCAGGGCGGCGCCCGGTGACCCGAGCGTGGTCGACGGTGGCCAGGGACGAGGAGCGGTACCGTCCGCTCTACGCCCGGGTGCTGGGACTGCGCTTCGTCAACCCGGGTGGAGTGCTCTGCTTCCTCTTCTTCGAGGGTGCGGTGGCGCTGGCCGTTCTGCTCGCGCTCGCCGAGCTGGTGAGCTGGTGGGCGGTGCTGGTGCTGCCGATCGCGGTGGCGGCGATGGTCAAGCTCAACGACGTGGTGGCCGAGATGGTCATCCGCACCGCCGCGCAGGTGCCCGAGCAGGAGCGGGACCGCTTCCGCCGCCAGATGGAGCCGGTGGTCGGGCGGGCTCGGGTGCCCGCCGGCGCCCGCGCACTGCCGGGCGCGCCGACATCGGCAAGCGCCCGCGCGTTGTCAGGCGGCGCGGCGCCGACGAGCGGGCGGGCGTTTCCGGGCGCTCCGACGCCGGTCGCCGACCCTCGGGGCGTCCGCTACCACCAGCCGCGACGCTCGACGTTCGACCGCCCCGGCGAGCGGTAAGCCACGGCGGCACCGGTGTGCGCCGACCCCCAGCTCGCCTCGGCCGCGGTGGGCTGCGGCACACCAGAGCCGCCCGCCGCGCCTCCCGAGGTCCGCATCCTCCCGGCCGACGTGATCATCGGCACGTCGACCCACATGCACCGAGTCCGGGCCGCCGCTGTCCGCAGCGGTCACCGATCGATCACGCCGCAGATCTTGGTACGAAATGGCCCCTATGGGGGCCGAAATCTTCCAAGATCTTCAAGCGCACCGCAGCGCACCGCCCCGCACCGCAGCGCGGTGTCAAGGGGGAGTGCGGACAGGCGGAAGCCCCGTGGGCGCGGTGGCCCCGGGGCTTCCGATGGGATCTGTAGCGCTGGTCAGGCAGAGAACGAGGCGACGCGCTTGGCGATCGCCGACTTCCGGTTGGCCGCCTGGTTGGTGTGGATGACACCCTTGCTGGCAGCCTTGTCCAGCTTGCGGGTGGCCTCGCGCATGAGCACGGTGGCCTTCTCGGTGTCGCCCGCCTCGGCAGCCTCGTGGAACTTCCGGATGGCGGTCTTCAGCGACGACTTGACCGACTTGTTACGCAGCCGGCGCTTCTCGTTCTGCCGGTTGCGCTTGATCTGGGACTTGATGTTCGCCACGCGACAGCCTCGTCTTGATAGCTCGGGTTGGTCTGCTTTCGCGCACGACGAGCATGCGTCATCGCCGCGCGAAAAGCCAGGCTACCAGGTCGGCCCCGGATGAGCCAAAACGCCTCCAGCCCGGGCCGGTCCGACGCCCCTCCACCAGCCCCGCCGCCGTCCACCAGCCCGCCGCCAGCCGCCACCGGCCGGGAGCCCCCCGCCAGCCGTGGCCGGCTGGAAGCCCACCGCCGGACCGGGCCGAGCGACGCGGGCCGAGCGGATCGGATCACGAGGGGCGCGAGCGGCGTGCCCAGGACCAGCCTCGCCGCTCGGCCAGCCAGCCGAGCGCCTGCCTCCCGCTCCAGCGCTGGTGGGCGCGCAGGTGGGGGGAGCCGGTCGACGGCCCGGCCGCTGCCCCGGTCAGGAAGTAACCGGCCAGCGCGGCGAGCGTCACGTCGAGCGCGTCCCCGGGCGCCCCTCCCGCCGCCGGGTGGGCGGCGAACGCGGCGTCGGCGTCGAGGCCGCTGGCGTACGCGGTGAGCAGCAGCCCGGCCAGGTCGAACCAGGCGGGACCGTGGCAGAGCCACGGCCAGTCGCACAGCCAGGCCCGCCCGTCGGAGTCGATCAGGAGGTTGTCCACCCGCAGGTCGCCGTGGGCCAGGCCGGGCGCGGCATCGGCGTACCCGGGCAGGCGCGACTCCAGCGCGACCAGCTCGGCCAGCGGCGCGCCGGTCGCCGGCTCGGGCAGCGGCTCACGCCCGGCGGCCACCTCGCCCCACCAGAGGATGTCGTCGCGGGCCAGGTCCGCGAGGCGGGGCAGCCGGAGCGCGGCCAGCTCCGCGGGCGGTTCGGCGAGCGCGGCGGCGACTTCGGCGTACGTGGCGAGGGCGGCGTCCAGCTCGGCCGGCGCCCAGGGCAGCCGTGGGGTGTGCCCGTCGATCGCGTCGAGCGCGAGCGCGTACCAGCCGGACTCGGTGAGCGCCCAGCGCGGCCGGGGCACCGGCAGCCCGGCCGGGAGCCGGGCCAGGATCGCCGCCTCGTGGGCGTACCAGTCGACCAGGTGCCGTTGCCCGTGCAGTGCCGCCGCCTTGACGAACGCGCGCTCCCCGGTGGGGCCGGTCAGTACGGCGGCGAAGCCGCTGGTGAATCCGCCGGCCGCCACCCGGGCCGCCGCCGGTTCGCCGCCGACCCGGGCGGCCAGCGCGTCGCGCAGCCCGGCCGGCAGGTCGGCCCAGCCGGGCCGGACGGCTGTCGACCCGTACGGAACCGGCGGTAGGGATATCGCACGCACCGCTCCATGCTGCCGCACCGGCGGCGCGCGGCGAACCGGCGCGTCGGTGGGCTCTGCCAGACTGCCTGCCATGAGGACCGACGAGTTCTGGCAGTTGATCGACGACGCCCGCGCCGGTGCCGGGGGAGAGCCCGACGCGGTCGCCGCCCGGGCGGTCGCGCTGCTGGCCGAGCGCGACCCGGAGGAGATCGTCGGCTACGCCCACCACCAGCGACGGGTGCTCGCCGCCTCCTACAAGGTCGACCTCTGGGGCGCGGCCTACCTCATCAACGGGGGTGCCTCGGACGACGGCTTCGAATACTTCCGGGGCTGGCTGATGACCCAGGGCCGGGCGGTGTTCGCGCGGGCGGTCGGCGACCCGGACGCGCTGGCCGAGCTGCCGCAGGTCCGGGCCGCGGCGCTCAGCGGCGAGGAGTTCGAGTGCGAGCAGATGGTGGCGGTGCCGTGGGACGCGTACCGGAAGGCGACCGCGTCCGACCTGCCGGCCGAGCGCGACCCGGTCCCGGTGCCCGACCTGAACGACTTCTGGGACTTCGACGACGAGGATGAGGCCCGTCGCCGGCTGCCGAGGCTGGCCGCGCTGTTCGTCGAGCCACCGATGGAATAGCCGTGGAGTGAAGGGGGAGCCCGGGCGCGCCCCGGGCGACGTGGGACCATGGAGGGGGCCGGCGGCGCGCCGGCCCGCTCACGTCAGCCGACCAGAACGGACCGCTGTGCCACCGACGCTCGATCCCGGCGCGAACGCTCCTGGTGCCACCGACCCGGCGCGCATCCGGAACTTCTGCATCATCGCCCACATCGACCACGGGAAGTCGACCCTGGCCGACCGGATGTTGCAGCTCACCGGTGTGGTCGACCCGCGGCAGATGCGCGCGCAGTACCTGGACCGGATGGACATCGAGCGCGAGCGCGGCATCACCATCAAGAGCCAGGCCGTGCGGATGCCGTGGACGATCCGCGAGGGCGACCGGACCGGCGAGACCGCCGTGCTCAACATGATCGACACCCCGGGCCACGTGGACTTCACCTACGAGGTGTCCCGTTCGCTGGCCGCCTGCGAGGGCGCGATCCTGCTCGTCGACGCCGCGCAGGGCATCGAGGCGCAGACGCTCGCCAACCTCTACCTGGCGCTCGAGAACGACCTGCACATCATCCCGGTGCTCAACAAGATCGACCTGCCGGCCGCCCAGCCGGAGAAGTACGCCGAGGAGCTGGCCCACCTGATCGGCGGCGACCCGGCGGACTGCATCAGGGTCTCCGGCAAGACCGGCGAGGGCGTGCCCTACCTCCTGGACGAGATCGTCCGCCAGTTCGTGCCGCCGGTGGGCGACGCTGCGGCTCCGGCCCGCGCGATGATCTTCGACTCGGTGTACGACGTCTACCGGGGCGTGGTCACGTACGTCCGGGTGATCGACGGCCGGATCTCCGCCCGGGACCGGATCAAGATGATGTCCACCGGCGCGGTCCACGAGCTGCTGGAGATCGGCGTCATCTCACCGGAGATGGTGAAGGCCGACGCGCTCGGCGTCGGCGAGGTGGGTTACCTGATCACCGGCGTGAAGGACGTGCGTCAGTCCCGGGTGGGTGACACGGTCACCATCAACAACAACCCGGCCAAGGAGGCGCTCGGCGGCTACAAGGACCCGAAGCCGATGGTCTACTCGGGTCTCTATCCGATCGACGGCTCGGACTACCCGAACCTGCGCGAGGCGCTGGACAAGCTCAAGCTCAACGACGCCGCGCTGGTCTACGAGCCGGAGACCTCCGGCGCGCTGGGCTTCGGCTTCCGCTGCGGCTTCCTCGGCCTGCTGCACCTGGAGATCATCCGGGAGCGGCTGGAGCGGGAGTTCAACCTCGACCTGATCTCCACCGCCCCGAACGTGGTCTACCGGGCCATCCAGGAGGACGGCGAGGAGATCGTGGTCACCAACCCGAGCGAGTACCCGACCGGCAAGATCGCCGAGGTGTACGAGCCGACGGTGCGGGCCACGGTGCTGACTCCGAACGACTACGTCGGCGCGGTGATGGAGCTGTGCCAGGGCCGGCGGGGCAGCCTGCTCGGCATGGACTACCTCTCCGCCGACCGGGTGGAGCTGCGGTACACGCTGCCGCTG
The DNA here is from genome assembly GCF_900091605.1 of Micromonospora tulbaghiae. GTDB lineage: Bacteria > Actinomycetota > Actinomycetes > Mycobacteriales > Micromonosporaceae > Micromonospora > Micromonospora tulbaghiae. The sequence continues at coordinate 650,074 of NZ_FMCQ01000004.1, read as the reverse complement.
GCCGAGATCATCTTCGACTTCTTCGACCAGCTCAAGAGCCGCACCAAGGGCTACGCCTCGCTCGACTACGAGCCCTCCGGCGAGCAGGCGTCCGACCTGGTGAAGGTGGACATCCTGCTGCACGGCGAGCCGGTCGACGCGTTCAGCGCGATCGTGCACAAGGACAAGGCGTACGCGTACGGCACGACGATCGCGGCGAAGCTGCGCTCGCTGATCCCGCGCCAGCAGTTCGAGGTGCCGATCCAGGCGGCCATCGGCAGCCGGGTGATCGCCCGGGAGACCATCCGCGCGATCCGCAAGGACGTGCTCGCCAAGTGCTACGGCGGTGACATCAGCCGTAAGCGCAAGCTGCTGGAGAAGCAGAAGGAGGGCAAGAAGCGGATGAAGATGGTGGGCCGGGTGGAGGTTCCCCAGGAGGCGTTCATCGCGGCGCTGTCGTCCGACTCCGGCGACGGCAAGCCCTCCGGCAAGAAGTAGCAGTCAGGCTCCACGAACCGGCCGGCGTCCTCGTCCTCAGGGCGCCGGCCGGTTCGCGTACCCAGGAAATTTTCAGCCTCTGGCAGCGCTCCCGCCTGCGGGTTCGTCCCGGCGGGGGGAGCGGCGGTCGATGCCGCCGGTTTCGGTTTTCGATGCGTCGGGCACTTAGCGGGCACGACAGCAAACGCACACAGAACGTGCGAAATCGCTTTAGGAGGACCGACCGTGGAGTTCACCGTCTGGGGCATCGTCACCGCGCTCGTCGTGGGTCTGATCGTCGGCGCGCTGGGCCGGCTGGTCGTGCCGGGCCGGCAGAACATGCCGATGTGGCTGCACATGGTGATCGGCGTCGCCGCGGCGCTGCTGGGCACCGTCCTGGCCCGCGCGCTCGGCATCGCCACGCAGACCGCCGGCATCGACTGGGCCGAGCTGGCCGTGCAGGTCGTGCTCGCCGCCATCGGTGTGGCCCTGGTGGCCGGCGTCGGCCGCCGCCGCAGCGTCTCGCGTTACTGACCGACGCACGAACGCGCCTCGACGGGCGCCCGGCCGTATCGGCCGGGCGCCCGTCGGCGTATTCGGCGCATTGAACCCCGTCGGTGCGCCGGCGACGCCCGCCGCGCCGGGCTTCGGGGAGAAACAGCAGGTCAGGGTACGTCTGAACAATTCGTCATCGGAGTCGGTTTGGATTTCGGGGCGGTCGGGAACTTAGCGATCACGACAGTAACCACACAAAAACGTGTGACCGGTTCTTAAGGAGGAGGGCGACCATGGAGCTCACCGTTTGGGGCATCATCACCGCGCTGGTCGTTGGTCTGATCGTCGGCGCGCTGGGCCGGCTGGTCGTGCCGGGCCGGCAGAACATGCCGATCTGGCTGCACATGCTGATCGGTGTCGGCGCCGCGCTTCTGGGCACGATCGTGGCCCGGGCCTCCGGCTTCGCCGAGACCGCCGGTATCGACTGGCGCGAGCTGATGCTGCAGGTGCTCTTCGCCGCGATCGGTGTGGCCCTGGTGGCCGGTATCGGCCGTCGCCGCAGCGTCTCGCGCTACTGACCCCGCACCACGCGCCTCGACGGGCGCCCGGCCTCACCGGCCGGGCGCCCGTCGGCGTACGTAGGCACTGAACTGCCCGGACGGCATCGATGTCGGCCGGGCCTTCGGCTGCGATACGGTCGCCTGTGCCCTCCGTCACGAACACCCCCTGTTGTAAAGGAAATTTTCCTACTAAGGTGCGGCGGAGAAGGTTAGTGCCAAACGGCCCTGAGGGAGATATGGCGTGAACAGGTGGAAGCGGCTGGCTCCGGTCACCGCCATCGTGGCGTCGGCCGCGTTGGTGCTGACCGCGTGCGGTGGCTCCGGCGACGACGACAAGGCCGCCGACAACAGCAAGCTCACTGTGTGGATGATGGGTGAGGGCGGCGACGCCCAGACCAAGTTCCTCGACAGCGTCGAGGCGGAGTTCAAGAAGAAGCACCCCGAGACCGACGTCGTGGTGCAGTACATCCCCTGGCTCGAGGCGCCGAAGAAGTTCCAGGCCGCGCTCGCCGGTGGCGAGGGCCCGGACGTCACCGAGCTGGGCAACACCGAGACCCAGGGCTGGGCCGCGCAGGAGGCCCTGGCCGACGTCTCGGACAAGTTCAACGGCTGGTCCGAGGGCAAGGACATCCTGCCCGACCTGGTCAAGAACGCCCAGCTCGACGGCAAGCAGTACGGCGTGCCGTGGTACGCCGGTGTGCGTGCCGTCTACTACCGCACCGACTGGTTCGCCGAGGCCGGCGTGAAGCCGCCGACGAACTGGGACGAGATGGTCGCCGCCGCGAAGGCCGTGCAGGCCAAGAAGCCGGGCACCTACGGGATCGCCCTGCCCGGCAACTCCGAGCTGCCGTTCTACTCCTTCCTCTGGGGTGCCGGCGCGGAGATCGCCACCAAGGACGGCGACAGCTGGAAGTCCGGCTACAACACCCCCGAGGCGCAGAAGGCGGTCAAGTTCTGGACCGACCTGGTGACCGTGCACAAGGTGGCCCCGCCGGCCGCCGCCGGGTGGAACGAGGTCGACGCCCGTACCCAGTTCGCCACCGGCAAGGCCGCGATGGCGTTCGCCGGTAGCTGGCAGGGCGGCGCGATGAAGAAGGACAACCCCGACATCGAGAAGGTGTGGGGCACGTTCCCGATCCCCGGCCCGGATGGCAAGCCCGCCCCGGCGTTCGCCGGCGGCTCCGACATCGCCATCTGGAAGGACAGCGAGCGGGCGGCGCTGGCCTGGGACTACATGACCGTGCTGCTGAGCAAGCAGAAGGACAAGGAGTTCGCCAGCAGCCTCGGCTTCTTCCCGGTCTACCAGGACCTGGTCAGCAGCGGCGACTACGCCAACGACAAGGTGATGGCCGCGTTCGCCACCGCCATCCAGAACACCAAGCTGACCCCGCTCACCCCGAAGTGGGTCGAGGTCAGCCGCACCAAGACGGTGACCCAGGCGATGAACAGCTCGGTCATCAAGGGCCAGAAGACGGTCGAGAAGGCCACCGCCGACGCGGCCACCGAGATGGAAAGCATCCTCAACGCCAAGTGACCACGCTGACCGAGGCCACCGGCGAGGCCGCCGCGCGGGAGACCCCCGCGCGGCGGCGCCGTCGCCGGGTGGACCACCTTCCGTACCTGCTCCTGCTGCCCTGCCTGGCGATCATCGCCGTGCTGCTGCTCTGGCCGCTCGGCCAGGTCGTGTGGATGTCCTTCCACAAGCTGGACAGCGTCCGGCAGCTGCGCGGCGACCGCGAGTGGCCGTGGGTCGGCCTGGCCAACTACGCGCAGATCCTCGGCGACCCGTTCTTCCGTACGGTGCTGCGCAACACCGTGCTGTTCGCGCTCGCCAACGTGGCGCTCACGATGATCCTCGGCACCCTGGTCGGGCTGCTGCTCAACCGCCTGGGCAAGAAGATGGCCACGTTCGTGGCGAGCTGCGTGATGCTCGCCTGGGCCACCCCGGCGCTGACCGGCACGATCGTCTGGAAGTGGATCTTCGACGACACGAGCGGCCTGGTCACCTGGCTGTTCAACAAGCTCCCGGACGGGCTCTCCACGGCCCTGTTCGGGCGCAGCGACTGGACCGGGTACGGCTGGTTCAACGACCCGCTGATGTTCTTCGCCATCCTGACGCTCGTGGTGGTCTGGCACTCGTTCCCGTTCATCGCGGTGAGCGTCCTGGCCGGGCTCAAGAGCGTGCCGACGGAGTTGCAGGAGGCGGCCCGGGTCGACGGCGCCGGGCCGTGGAAGGTGTTCTGGTCGGTCACGTTCCCGGTCCTGCGGCCGGTCTTCGGCATCCTCGTGGTGCTCTCCACGATCTGGGACTTCAAGGTCTTCACCCAGCAGTTCGTGCTGGCCGGCGGCACCCAGGACCGGTCGACGTTCATGCTGTCGATCTACTCGTACGCGGAGGCGTTCTCGCCGCCGCCCAAGTACGGCCTCGGCTCCGCCATCGCGGTCATCCTCACCGTGATCCTGCTCGTGGTGACCGCCCTGTACGTCCGCATGGTGCTGCGGCAGGAGGACGAATGATGAAGAAGGTCGCCCTCAACGGCGCGGGCCTGCTGGTCGCGCTCTTCGCCGCGTTCCCGGTCTACTGGATGGTGGCGACCTCGCTGAAGCCCAACCGGGAGATCTTCTCGTCCACCCCCCGGCCGGTGCCGGCGGAGCCGACGCTGGAGCACTACCGGGAGATCCTCACCGGCAACCTGATCCCGGGCGTGACGTTCGCCGACTTCTTCCTCAACAGCGCGCTCGTCGCGCTGGCGACGGTGCTGCTGAGCGGGCTGGTCGCGCTGCTCGCCGCGACCGCCGTGGCCCGGTTCCGGTTCAAGCTGCGCACCACGTTCCTGATCATGCTGCTGGTGGTGCAGATGATCCCGCTGGAGGCGCTGGTCATCCCGCTGTTCCTGATGATCCAGCGACTCGGCCTCTACAACACGCTGCCCAGCCTGATCCTCACGTACCTCGGTTTCTCGCTGCCGTTCGCGGTCTGGATGCTGCGCGGCTTCGTCGCGGCGGTGCCCAAGGAACTGGAGGAGGCCGCCGCCATCGACGGCGCCAGCCGGGCCCAGACGTTCCGCAAGGTGCTGTTCCCGCTCGTCGCGCCCGGCCTGGTCGCCACCAGCATCTTCTCGTTCATCACCGCGTGGAACGAGCTGATCTTCGCGCTGACCTTCATCAACGACCAGCAGAAATACACGCTGCCGGTCGCGATGACGTTCTTCTTCGGCCGGGACGACACCGCCTGGGGGTCGGTGATGGCCGCGTCCACGCTGTTCACCCTGCCGGTGATCGTCTTCTTCCTGCTGGTGCAGCGCCGGATGGTCTCCGGCCTGGTCGCCGGAGCGGTCAAGGGCTGACCCGGCGGCGCCGGTCAGGCCGCGGCGAACACCTCGGCGCGCACCTCGGAGGCCGGGTCGCCCTTCACCCGGGCCCAGGAGCCCTGCTCGGCGGTCCACTCCAGGTTGCCGAAGCGGACCTTCTTCACGCCGTGGTCGTCGGCGTGCGAGACCAGCCAGTGCGCGTACCGCCAGCCGTTGCGGTCGTCACCGGCCGGCACGGTGAGCGCGGTCAAATCGGTCGCCGTGGCCAGCCGGGGCAGCCCCCAGTCCAGCGACAGGCTCTCCAGCACCGCGCTGGCGGCGGCCGGGCCGCGCATCGTCGGCGGCGAGGAGACGGTGCAGGCCACCGCGCCGGTCGCGTGGCCGAGCAGCGCGCGGGTGAGGACCTCCGACTCGTCCGCCCACTTCTGGTACGCCTCGGGGAACGCCGACCGCTGCACCCGCTGGGCGGCGTCGGTGATCCGCATCCGCTCCCAGCCCTTGACCTTCTTCAGCGCGGCGTAGAACTTGTTCGCCGCGTACCGCGGATCCTGGATCTCCTCCGGGGTGCCCCAGCCCTGGCTCGGGCGCTGCTGGAACAGGCCGAGCGAGTCGCGGTCACCGTGGGCGATGTTGCGCAGGTGCGACTCCTGGTACGCGGTCGCCAGCGCCACCACCACCGCCCGCTCGGGCATCCGGCGCTGCATCCCGATGGCCGCGATGGTGGCCGCGTTCGCCATCTGGTCGGCGCCGAGCACCACCTCGCCGTCCGCCTTCACGGTGCAGGTCCGGCTGGCCAGCGGCAGCCGCAGGTGCTCGCCGAACTGCTTGGTCACGACGTAGACCGCGAGCAGTGCCAGCACGCACACCGCCACCCCGGATGCCACGATCGCCGCTCGCGTCCGCACCCGCACCCCCTGTCCCGACAGTCCGACAAGCGTACGTCCCACCCGCCACGGCGGCTCTCGGCCGACCGGCGGGCCCCACGTCGGCCGGAGTGGCTCACGCAGGGCCCGCCGCGCACCTCAGTCCTCGGCGGGCACCCAGGCGGCGGGTCGCTTCTCCCGGAACGCCATCACGCCCTCGCGCCCCTCGTCGGAGAGGAAGTACCCGGTCGACAGCGCGGCCAACTCGGCGATCTCGGCCCGCAGGTCCGGCCCGGCGGTCCGGCGCAGCAGCTCCTTCGCCCCGGCCAGCGCCCCGGGGGCGCCCTTGACCAGCGAGGCGCAGTAGCGCTCGACGGCGGCGTCGAGCTCGTCGCCCGGCACCGCGGCGGTGACCAGGCCGATCTCGGCGGCCCGGCGGCCGTCGAACGTGTCGCCGGTCAGGTACAGCTCGGCGGCGGCCCGCTGACCCAGCCGGGGCAGCACGGTCGCCGAGATCACCGCCGGGATCACCCCGATCCGCACCTCGGTGAACGCGAACGTCGCCTCCTGCGCGCAGACCGCCAGGTCGGCGGCGGCGATCAGGCCCAGCCCACCGGCCCGGGCCGGCCCGGCCACCTTCGCCACCACCGGCTTCGGGCACTCCCGTACCGCGACGAGCACGTCGCCGAGCATCCCGGCGGGCACCGTGCCGCTGGCGTACGCGGCGGCTGTCTCCTTCAGGTCGGCGCCGGAGCAGAAGACCGGGCCGGTGTGGTCGAGCACGATCGCGCGTACCGCGCCGTCGGCGACCGCGTCGGCCAGCCCGGCCAGCAGCTGGGTCATCAGGGGCGTGGAGAGCGCGTTGCGATTGTGCGGGCTGTCCAGGGTGAGGGTGGTCACCCCACGGGCCGTGGCGACTCGCACGAGAGCGTCCGGAGAGGTCATGCCGGGCACACTAGTGGCCATGCCCGGCGTCCTTCCAGAAGGCGAACCCGTCCCGCGTGACGGATCGCTGCCCGCCACCGCCCGTCGCGCCGTCGGCGCGCGCGGCTTCGGCGTGTACGTCCACGTCCCGTTCTGCGCCAGCCGGTGCGGCTACTGCGACTTCAACACGTACACCGCGTCGGAGCTGGGCGGCGGGGCGAGCCGGGAGACGTACGCCGACTCGGTGCTGGCCGAGCTGGAGCTGGCCGCCCGGGTGCTGGGCGACTCGCCGCCGCCCCGGGTCGACACCGTCTTCGTCGGCGGCGGCACGCCCACCCTGCTGCCGTCCGACGACCTGGCCCGGATCCTCGACGGCATCGACCGCGTCTGGGGGCTGGCCGCCGACGCCGAGGTGACCACCGAGGCCAACCCCGAGTCGGTCGGCCCGGAGTCGCTCAAGACGCTGCGGGCGGCCGGGTACACCCGGATCTCGCTGGGCATGCAGTCCGCCGCACCCGGCGTGCTGGCGGTGCTCGACCGGCGGCACAGCGCGGGCCGGGCCACCGCCGCCGCGCTGGAGGCGCGCGACGCCGGGTTCGAGCACGTGAACCTGGACCTGATCTACGGCACGCCGGGCGAGACGGCCGAGGACTTCGCCGCCTCGCTGGCCCAGGTGGTCGACGCGGGCGTGGATCACGTCAGCGCGTACGCCCTGATCGTGGAGGACGGCACCCGGCTGGCCGCGCGGATGCGCCGGGGCGAGCTGCCGTACCCCTCCGACGACGTGGCGGCGGACCGCTACCTGGCCGCGGAGGCCGCGCTCGGCGAGGCCGGATTCTCCTGGTACGAGGTGTCGAACTGGGCCCGCTCGGCGGCGGCCCGGTGCCGGCACAACCTGCTCTACTGGACCGGCGCCGACTGGTGGGGCCTGGGCCCGGGGGCGCACAGCCACGTCGGCGGCGTGCGCTGGTGGAACGTCAAGCACCCGAGCGCGTACGCGGCGCGGCTGGCCGAGGGCGCCTCGCCCGCGCTGGCCCGGGAACAGCTCACCGCTGACGAGCAGCACATGGAGGACGTGATGCTGCGGGTGCGGCTCGCCTCCGGTCTGCCGCTGGACGTGCTGGACTCCGCCGGACGGGCGGGCGCCGAGCGGGCCCGGGACGCCGGGTTGCTCGACGACGGGGCGTACGCGCGAGGGCTTGTGGTGCTGACGCTGCGCGGCCGGCTGCTGGCCGACGCGGTGGTACGCGACCTGCTGCCGTGACCGGCACCGGCCGGCCGCCCCCTCGGCCGGCCGGCGGTGTCACTTGATGAAGTTGTAGGTCATCGGGTAGCGGTAGAGCACACCCTCGTTGGCCTTGATCCCGCCGATGATCCCGAAGATCAGCGGCACCAGCCAGACCAGCATCGGGACGAAGAACAGGATCCCGCAGGTGATGACCGTGATCACCCAGGCGAGCACGCTGGCGATAGTCCAGGTGATCTGGAAGTTCAGCGCCGCGACCGCGTGGGCGCGGACCGTCGGCGACTGCTGACCGCGGGTCATCATGGCGATCAGCGGGGCGACCCAGCCGAGCAGACCGCCACCGACGATGACGCCTGCGGCGCCACCGAAGTGCGACACCAGCGCCCAGGTCTTCTCGTCGTTGTCGGCGTACGCCGCGGGGCCGTATCCGCCACCGGCCGGGTAGCCGGCGGCGCCGTAGCCCGGCGTGCCGCCCGGCGGGGGGTAACCACCAGGGGGCGGGTAGCCGCCCGGCGGAGGTTGACCGCCCGGAGGCGGGTAGCCACCCGGGGGCGGATAGTCACCGGGCGGGGGATAGCCGCCCGCGTCCGGCGCGCCGGACAGTGGAGCGGTGGGCGGTTCGCCGGCCGGCGAGCCGTAGGGCGCCGACGGGTCGGGCTGGGGGCCGGAGTCCCCTGCCCCGGGCGGGCGAGGAGGTTCAGTCATGGTCGCCACGGTAGGGGCAGCCGTCAACCGGCACCAGAGCGACACAGACCGACGATGACCGGCTGTTCGGCCCTGGTGGGCCGTGCTGTGGGGCGGGCCGCACCGCAGGTCCGTCAGCCGATCATCGCGTCGGCGGGGGTGCCGACGTAGACTGGCACTCGCTACAGTCGAGTGCCAGCCGCACGGCGGATGCCGCGCGACGGCCCGACCGAGGTGCGTCAGGAGGTGGGGAATGGGTCTCGACGACCGCAAACTCGCCGTGCTGCGCGCGATCGTCGAGGACTACGTCGCCACGCAGGAGCCGGTCGGCAGCAAGGCCCTGGTCGAGCGGCACCAGCTCGGCGTCTCGCCGGCCACGGTGCGCAACGACATGGCGGTGCTGGAGGAGGAGGGCTACATCCGGCAGCCGCACACCAGCGCCGGCCGGGTGCCCACCGACCGCGGCTACCGTCTCTTCGTCGACCGGCTCTCCCGGGTCAAGCCGCTCAGCCCGGCCGAGCGCCGGGCGATCGAGCGCTTCCTGGTCGGCGCCGTCGACCTGGACGACGTGGTGCACCGCACCGTCCGGCTGCTCGCCCAGCTCACCCGGCAGGTCGCCGTGGTGCAGTACCCGAGCCTGGCCCGGTCCAAGGTGCGCCACCTGGAGCTGGTGCCGATCTCCACCACCCGGCTGATGGTCGTCATGATCGCCGACACCGGCCGGGTCGAGCAGCGGCTGGTCGAGCTGCCCGCCCCGGTGCCCGCCGACGACGTGACCGACCTGCGCCGGCTGGTGAACGAGAAGCTCGTCGGCAGCCAGCTCGCCGAGACGCCGCCGCTGGTGCAGGCGCTCGTCGAGGAGTCCGCGCCGCATCTGCGCCCGGCCATGACCACGCTCTCCACCGTGCTGCTGGAGACGCTCGTGGAACGGCACGAGGAGCGGCTCGCGCTGGCCGGGCAGGCCAACCTCACCCGGGGTGGCCTGCTCGACTTCCAGGGTTCGCTGCGGCCCATCCTGGAGGCGCTCGAAGAAGAGGTCGTGCTGCTCAAGCTGATCGGCGAGACCGAGCCGAGCACCACCCGGGTGCTCATCGGCGACGAGAACGAGTTCGACAACCTGCGGGCCGCCTCGGTGGTCAGCACCGGCTACGGACCGGGCAGCACGATCGTCGGCGGGCTCGGCGTGCTCGGGCCGACCCGGATGGACTACCCCGGCAATATCGCCATGGTGAGGGCCGTGGCACGCTACGTGGGCGAACTGCTGGCCCAGAACTGACCAGTCAGGGCCGACGGCCGGTTCCGGCCGACGACCGGAGCGACGCGAGACGAACATGAGGACACCTAACGCAGTGGCCAGGGACTACTACGGCATTCTCGGCGTGAGCCGGGACGCCTCCGACGACGAGATCAAGCGCGCCTACCGCAAGCTGGCGCGGCAGTTCCACCCGGACGTCAATCCGGACCCGGAGGCCCAGGAGAAGTTCAAGGACATCAACGCCGCGTACGAGGTCCTCTCGGACGACCGGAAGCGGCAGATCGTCGACCTGGGCGGCGACCCGCTCGCTCCGGGCGGCGGTGGCATGGGCGGTCCCGGCGGCCCGGGCGGCGCCGGTCCGTTCGTCGGCTTCCAGGACATCATGGACGCGTTCTTCGGCGGCGCCGCGGGCGGCAGCCGGGGCCCGCGTCCGCGTACCCGCCCCGGTGCGGACGCGATCCTGCGCCTGGAACTGGACCTCAACGAGACCGCGTTCGGCGTCGAGGCGCCGATCACCGTCGACACCGCAGTGCTCTGCACCACCTGCTCCGGCGCCGGCACCGCCGCCGGCACCCACCTGGCCACCTGCGAGGCGTGCGGCGGCCGGGGCGAGGTGCAGTCGGTGCAGCGGACCTTCCTCGGTCAGGTGGTCTCCGCCCGGCCGTGCACCGTCTGCCAGGGCTACGGCACCACCATCCCGCACCCCTGCCCGACCTGCGCCGGTGACGGCCGGGTGCGCACCCGGCGCTCGCTGACCGTCAAGATCCCGGCCGGGGTCGAGGACGGCATGCGGATCCGCCTGGCCCAGCAGGGCGAGGTCGGCCCGGGCGGCGGCACCGCCGGCGACCTGTACGTCGAGATCCACGAACGGCCGCACGACGTCTACTCCCGCAAGGGCGACGACCTGCACTGCCGTGTCACAGTGCCGATGACCGCCGCCGCGCTCGGCACCCGGCTGACCATCAAGACGCTGGACAGCGAGGAGACGGTCGACGTCAAGCCCGGCACCCAGCCCGGCAGCACGCTGCGGCTGCGCGCCCGGGGCGTACCGCACCTGCGCGGCACCGGCCGGGGTGACCTCTACGTGCACCTGGACGTGCGTACCCCGACCAAGCTGGACGCCGACCAGGAGCGGATGCTGCGCGACTTCGCCAAGACACGCGGCGAGGAGGTCGCCGAGCTGACCAAGCAGGGCGGTTTCTTCTCCCGGATGCGCGACGCCTTCAACGGGCACGCCTGAGGTGTCCGCGCCGCTGTTCCTGGTCGAGGCGCTGCCGACAGGTGACACGCTGACGCTGGACGGCCCGGAGGGCCACCACGCGGCCACCGTGCAGCGGCTGCGCGTCGGCGAGGAACTGGTGCTCGCCGACGGCCGGGGCGGCACCGCCGCCGCGGTGGTCACCGCCGTCGGCCGCGGCACGCTCGACCTGCGGGTCACCAGCCGGGGGTACGCGGACGCGCCGGTGCCCCGGCTGGTCGTGGTGCAGGGCATCGCCAAGGGCGACCGGGGTGAACTCGCCGTGCAGGCGATGACCGAGGTCGGGGTGGACGAGATCGTGCCCTGGGCGGCGTCCCGCTCGGTGGCGCAGTGGCGCGGCGAACGGGGCGAACGGGCCCGGCAGAAGTGGGTGGCCACCGCCCGGGAGGCGGCCAAGCAGGCCCGCCGCCCGTGGCTTCCGGTGGTGGCCGGCGCGCCGGACGAGTCCACCGCCTCGGTGGCCCGCCGGATCGCCGGCGCGGCCGGAGCGTTCGTGCTGCACGAGGGCGCACAGGACCGGCTGACCACCGTCGACCTGCCGGCGGCCGGCGAGATCGTGCTGGTGGTCGGCCCGGAGGGCGGCATCGCCGACCACGAGCTGGCCGCGTTCGCCGAAGCAGGCGCCCGCACGGTCCGCCTGGGCCCGACGGTCCTGCGCACGTCGACAGCAGGCGTGGCAGCCCTGACAGTCCTGGCCACCCGCCTGACCCACTGGTAACCCGCCCGCCCCGCGGTCTTGCCCGCCGCGCCCGCGCGCGCCCCGCCCTGCGCGCCCCGCCCTGCGCGCCGATCTTGCAGTTACGGCCCTCGCCATGTCCCTTCAGCGCGGTTTGCCAGGGCCAAAACTGCAAGATCGCGGAGCCGGGGCGCGGGTCAGGAGCGGAGGTAGGAGGCGCCGTTCAGGTCGATGATGGTGCCTGACGCCCACTCGGCCTCGGGGCTCGCCAGCCAGTGCACCGCCGCGGCGATCTCCTCCGGCCGGGCCACCCGGTGGAACGGGGACTGGGCGCGTACCGCCTCGCCCCGCTCGCTCTTCAGGTGCTCGTTCGTCATGTCGGTCTCGACGAAGCCGGGCGCCACGCAGGCCACCCCGATGCCGTACGGCGCCAGCGCCACCGCGAGCGACTGGGCCATCGCGTTCATCCCGGCCTTGCTGGCCCCGTACGCCGGGTTGGCCGGCTCGCCCCGGAACGCGCCCCGGGACGAGACGTTCACGATCCGGCCCCCGCGTTCGCGCATGTGCTGCGCGGCGCACCAGGCGGCGTTCGCGGCGCCGACGAGGTTGGTGTCCAGCACCTCCCGCCACCGCGCCCGCCACTGCTCGTAGCTGCTCTCGAAGACCGGGTGCGGCGGATCGGCCGGCCCGAACACGCCCGCGTTGTTCACCAGCACGTCGAGACCGCCGAGCCGCTGGGCCGCCTCGTCCACCATGGCGCGTACCGCGTCGGGGTCGGCCAGGTCGGCGCGTACCACGACGTGCCCGTCACCGGGCAGTTCGGCGCGCAGCCGCTCGGCCAGCTCGGCCGAGTCCCGGTGGTGGATCGCCACCCGGTCCCCACCGGCGGCGAACGCCCGCGCCACCGCCCGCCCGATGCCCCGCGAGGCCCCCGTCACCAGCACCGCCCGTCCCGACATGGCGGCCATCCTGCCGCATCGGGGCGGTCCGCCCGGCGGTGCCCCCGGCACGCTCCGGGCGCCCGTCCTTACACTGCTGCGATGGACTGCCTCTTCTGCCGGATCGTCGCCGGGGAGATTCCGGCCACCATCGTCCGCGAGACCGCCACCACCCTGGCCTTCCGGGACATCGACCCGAAGGCGCCCACCCACGTGCTGGTGATCCCGAAGGAGCACTACGCGGACGTGGCCACGCTGGCCCAGGGCGCACCCGAGCTGGCCGGCGAGGTGCTCCAGACCGCCGCCGTGGTCGCCGAGGAGGAGGGCCTGACCGTCGACGGGTTCCGGCTGATGTTCAACACCGGCCCGTACGGCGGCCAGGAGGTCTTCCACGTGCACGCCCACCTGCTCGGCGGCGCGCCGCTCGGTCCGATGCTCTGCCGATGACCGACGTCCCCGACCGGCTCGGCCGGATGGTGCGCCAGGCGCAGGCCACCGGCCGGATCCCGGCGGTGTCGGCCGCCCTGCACCGGGCCGACCGGCCGCTCTGGACCTGCACCGTGGGCGACACCGGCAACGACACCCCGCTGGGACCGGAGACGGTGTTCCGGATCGGCTCGGTCACCAAGACCTTCACCGCGGCGCTCGTCATGCAGTGCCGCGACGACGGCCTGCTCGACCTGGACGACCCGATCGGGCGGCACCTCGACCTGCCCGCGCACGGCGACGCGACCGTACGCCGGCTGCTGTCGCACACCGCCGGCCTGCAACGCGAGCCGCACGGCGACGTGTGGGACAGCCTGCGCGCCCCGGCGGTCGACGAGATGCTGGCGGATCTGGCCCGGGTCGAGCGGGTGCTGCCCGCCGGCCGGCGCTTCCACTACTCCAACCTCGGCCTGGCGCTGCTCGGCGAGGCTGTCGCCCGGCTGCGCGGCGGCACCTGGGCCGAGGTGCTGGCCGACCGGGTACTCACTCCGCTCGGGCTGACCGCCACCGGCCCGCACCCGACCGAGCGCGCCGCGACCGGGTTCCTGGTCGACGCGTACTCCGACGAGGCACACCCGGAACCACCCGCCGACTTCGGCGCGGTGGCCCCCGCCGCGCAGCTCTGGAGCACCGCGACGGACATGGCCCGCTGGGCCGCGTTCCTGGCCGACCCGGCGGCGGTGGACCCGGACGGCGCGGTGCTCTCCGCGGCGACGGTCGAGGAGATGCGCTGGCCGCTCACCCCCACCGACGAGTCGGTCTGGGCGGCCGGCTTCGGGCTGGGCCTGATCCTGGTCCCGCAGCCGGAGCGGGTGACCCACGTCGGCCACGACGGCGCGATGCCCGGATTCCTCGCCGCCGTGTACGGGCGGCGCGGCGGGCAGGGCACCGCCGGGGCGATGGGCTGCGCGGTGCTCGGCTCGTCCGGCACCGGCGTGGAGGTGTTCGACCTGTCACACCGGCTGCTCGCCGCCGCCGCCGAGCACGACCCGGCGGAGATCGAGCCGTGGCGTCCCGGCCCGCCCGCGCCGGACCACCTGCGCGGCGTGCCGGGCCGCTGGTGGGGCGAGGGCTTCGAGTACGTCTTCTCCTGGCACGACGGGACGCTGCGGGCGCGTGGCGCGGACGACCCGGCCGGGAAGCCGCCCGCGGTGTTCGCGCCGCTGCCGGACCGGCCGGACGTGTTCCGGACGGTCTCCGGCCGGGAGGTGGGGGAGCTGCTGCGGCTGACCCGCGACGAGCGCGGCGTGGTGGTCCGGATGCACTGGGCGACCTACCGCTTCACCCGCACCCAGGAGACCTTCGACGGGTACGACTTCCGCGTCGGTGACTGACCGGCGAGCACCGGAAATGGGCGCGGTGCGTACGGTGCCGACCCGATACGATGGAGGTAACCGTACGCCGCGCCAGCAGGGCTCGGCACCCGAGAAGCGGAGAGCAGGTGGCGCAGGGCCCGACGGGCCCGACCTATGACCGGCACCCCACCTCCCGGCACGCCACGTGTGCAGACCAGGATCACGGTTCCCGACCAGAAGATCATGGTGAATCTGCTCGGTGCGGGCGACGAGATCCTGCGGCTCGTCGAGCGCTCGATCGACAGCGACGTCCACGTGCGCGGCAACGAGATCACCATCACCGGCGCCCCCGCCGACAACGCCCTCGCCGAGCGTCTCTTCAGTGAGCTGCTCGAACTGATCGAGAAAGGCGAGACACTGACCACAGACGCGGTACGGCGTACCGTCGGCATGCTCGAGCAGGGCGGCGCCGAGCGGCCCGCCGAGGTCCTGACGCTCAACATCCTCTCCCGGCGCGGTCGCACCATCCGTCCCAAGACGCTGGGGCAGAAGAAGTACGTCGACGCGATCGACGCCCACACCATCGTCTTCGGCATCGGCCCGGCGGGTACCGGCAAGACCTACCTGGCCATGGCGAAGGCCGTGCAGGCGCTCCAGGCCAAGCAGGTCAACCGGATCATCCTGACCCGGCCGGCGGTCGAGGCGGGGGAGCGGCTGGGCTTCCTGCCCGGCACCCTGAACGAGAAGATCGACCCCTACCTGCGCCCGCTCTACGACGCGCTGCACGACATGCTCGACCCGGAGACCATCCCGAAGCTGATGGCCGCCGGCACGATCGAGGTCGCGCCGCTGGCATACATGCGCGGAAGGACGTTGAACGACGCGTTCATCATCCTGGACGAGGCGCAGAACACCACGCCCGAGCAGATGAAGATGTTCCTCACCCGGCTCGGCTTCGGCTCCAAGATCGTCGTCACCGGTGACGTCACCCAGGTGGACCTTCCCGGCGGGACGACCAGCGGCCTGCGGGTGGTCCGGGAGATCCTGAACAACGTCGAGGACGTGCACTTCGCCCAGCTCTCCAGCTCCGACGTGGTCCGTCACAAGCTGGTGGGCGAGATCGTCGACGCGTACGCCCGCTGGGACGCCGAGCGGGAGAACCAGCAGGCGCAGAGCGTGCACGCCGTACCGGGGCGGACCGCCCAGGGCGGCCGGGCCGGCCGGCGCCGCTGACCTGCCGGCGCAAGCCGTCACATCATCAGAGGAAGACAGTTGTCCATCGAGATCGCCAACGAGTCGGGTGTCGACGTCGACACCGACGCCGTGCTCGCCGTCGCGCGGCACGCCCTCGACGAGATGGGGGTCAACCCCCTCGCCGAGCTGTCCGTGCTGCTCGTCGACATCGAATACATGTCGGAGCTGAACCACAGGTGGATGGGTGGCGACGGCCCGACCGACGTGCTCGCCTTCCCCATGGACGAGGGCAGCGTCGACCACGGCCCGGGCGAGAGCAGCCCGGCCGGCGGTGAGCCGGCCCTGCTCGGCGACATCGTGCTCTGCCCGGAGGTGGCGGCCAAGCAGGCCGCCGCGGCCGGGCACTCGGCCGCCGACGAGCTGCACCTGCTCACCGTGCACGGCGTGCTGCACCTGCTGGGCTACGACCACGCCGAGCCCGAGGAGGAGCGGGAGATGTTCGGCCTCCAGGCCCGGCTGCTGGCCAGCTGGCGGTCGACCCGGTCGCGGTGATGGACGCCTTGGCGGCGGTCCGTGCCCCCGCCGGTCTGCCCGATCTTCAACTCCTGTTCTTCGCCGCCGGGCTGGTGGTGCTCGCCGGCCTGATCGCGATGACCGAGGCGGCGCTGGCCGCCGTATCCCCGGCCCGCGCGGCCGAGCTGACCCGGGACGGCGCGCGCGGCGGGCGTGCCCTCCAGGTGGTCGCCGGTGACGTGGTCCGCCACCTGAACCTGCTTCTCCTGCTGCGCCTGCTGGCCGAGCTGACCGCCACCACGCTCGTCGCGCTGGTCGCTGTCGACACGTTCGGCGCGGGCTGGCGGGCGGCGCTGGTGACCGCCGGCGCGATGACAGTGGTGAGCTTCGTCGTGGTCGGCGTCGGCCCGCGCACGATCGGCCGCCAGCACGCGTACGCGGTCGGCCGCGCGGTCGCTCCGCTGGTGCGCTGGCTGGGCCGCGCGCTCAACCCGCTGGCGTCGCTGCTGATCCTGATCGGCAACGCGGTCACCCCCGGCAAGGGCTTCCGCGAGGGGCCGTTCGCGACCCAGGTGGAGCTGCGGGAGCTGGTCGACCTGGCCGAGCAGCGCGGGGTGGTGGAGCACGGCGAGCGCCAGATGATCCACTCGGTCTTCGCGCTCGGCGACACCATCGCCCGCGAGGTGATGGTGCCGCGTACCGAGATGGTGTGGATCGAGGAGAGCAAGACGCTCGCGCAGGCGCTGGCGCTGTTCCTGCGCTCCGGTTTCTCCCGCATCCCGGTGATAGGAGAGAACGTCGACGACGTGCTCGGCGTGCTCTACCTCAAGGACCTGATCCGGCGGGTCCAGGGCGACCAGGAGGCCCGGCAGATGCCGGTGGCCGAGCTGATGCGCCCGGCCACGTTCGTGCCGGAGTCGAAGCCGGTGGACGACCTGCTCTCGGAGATGCAGGCGGCCCGGAACCACCTGGTCATCGTGGTCGACGAGTACGGCGGCACCGGCGGGCTGGTCACCATCGAGGACATCCTGGAGGAGATCGTCGGGGAGATCACCGACGAGTACGATGTCGAGCGCCCGCCGGTCGAGCACCTGCCGGACGGGGCCGTGCGGGTGACCGCGCGGCTGCCGGTGGAGAATCTGGGTGAGCTGTTCGACACCGAGCTGCCCACCGACGAGGTGGAGACGGTCGGTGGCCTGCTCGCCCAGGCGCTCGGCCGGGTGCCCATCCCGGGCGCCGAGGCCGAGGTGGCCGGCCTGCGGCTGGTGGCCGAGGGCACCACCGGCCGGCGCAACCGGATCGACACGGTTCTGGTGAGCCGGGTCGACCGGGGTGACGCGCCGGAGGGCACCAACCGAAGCGAGCCGCCCGATTCGCGTGGCGACAACAACCGTTCTGAGGAGAGGCAACCCGCCGATGCCTGAGTCACCCGCCGTACCGGCTGCCCTGCCCACCCCCGCCGACCCGGCGGAGCTGAGCGCCGAGGACGCCAAGCTCGTCGTCCTGGCCCGGGGCGCGCGGAGCCGGGTGGCGGCCGTGGAGGGCGCCGCGGTCCGCGACCAGGACGGCCGGACGTACGCGGCGGCGAGCGTGGCGCTGCCGTCGCTGACCCTGACCGCGCTCCAGCTCGCTGTGGCCTCGGCGGTGGCGGCGGGCGCGAGCCGGCTGGAGGCCGCTGTGGTGGTGAGCGAGGCGTCGACGCTGGACGGGGCCGGGCACGCCGCGGTGCGTGACCTCTCCGCCGACGCGCCGGTGCACGTGGCCGCGCCGGACGGCACCGTCCTCGGCACGGTGGTCGAGTGACCACGCCCGAGGCGCGTCCCTACCGGGCCGGTTTCGCCTGTTTCGTCGGGCGGCCGAACGCCGGCAAGTCGACGCTCACCAACGCGATCGTCGGCACCAAGATCGCGATCACCTCGAACAAGCCGCAGACCACCCGGCACATCATCCGGGCGGTGCTGCACCGGCCGGACTCGCAGCTCGTGCTGGTCGACACCCCGGGCCTGCACCGTCCCCGGACGCTGCTCGGCGAGCGCCTCAACGATCTGGTCCGGGAGACCTGGAGCGAGGTCGACGTGATCGGCCTGTGCGTCCCGGCGAACGAGCCGGTCGGGCGGGGCGACCGCTTCATCACCGGCGAGCTGGCCAGCCTGAAGGCCACGGTGCTGGCGGTGGTCACCAAGACCGACCTGGTCGACAAGAAGCGGCTGGCCGAGCAGTTGCTCGCGGTGAGCGAGCTGGGCGAGTTCGCCGCAGTGGTGCCGGTCAGCGCGGTCTCCGGGCACCAGGTCGACACGCTCGTGGACGTGATGACCGGCTACCTGCCGGAGTCACCGCAGCTCTACCCGGACGGCATGCTCACCGACGACCCGGAGCAGGTCCTCGTGGCGGAGCTGGTCCGCGAGGCGGCGCTGGAGGGTGTACGCGACGAGCTGCCGCACTCCATCGCCGTGGTGGTGGAGGAGATGATCCCGGAGGGCAACCTCACCAAGATCTACGCCGACGTGTACGTGGAGCGCTCGAGTCAGAAGGCCATCGTCATCGGCCACCGGGGCAGCCGCCTCAAGCACGTGGGCACCACCGCCCGGCGGCAGATCGAGGAGTTGCTCGGCACCCGGGTCTATCTCGACCTGCACGTACGGGTGGCGAAGGACTGGCAGCGCGACCCGAAGCAGTTGCGCAAGCTCGGCTTCTGACCGGCGGCCGGGGCAGGTCCGGCGGCGGGTGATCAGGATCAGCCAGACCTATGGGACATCTCACTTTCCATGGGTGTTCGTGGCTGTTTCGCAGCATCCGGGAGCAGGGTAGGGACCATTGTCTCTGCCCCCGGACCCCGCCGTGAGCTGATGCGAAACCGCTATCTGGACCTGCTCCGCTTCCTGGCCATCCTGCGAGTCGTCACCTACCACGTCACCGGCTACGCCACGCTCACGCTGGTGTTCCCGGCGATGTCGGTGATGTTCGCCCTGGCCGGGTCGCTGATGGCGGCGTCACTCGACCGCAGCGGGGTGCGTTCGGTCGGGCGCCGGCTGCGCCGCCTGCTGCCGTCGCTGTGGGTGGTCGCCGCGGTCTTCGTGCCGGCCATGCTGCTCACCGGGCTGACGTTCAGCCCGAGGGTGCTGCTCTGGCTCTTCCCGATCAGCGATCCGCCGGCCAACTACTGGGGTGGGCTGGCGCTGAGCCCGATCTGGTACCTGCGGGACTACCTGTGGTTCGTACTGGCCTCGCCGCTCGTGCTGTGGCTGTTCCGACGGGCGCCGCTGCCCACGCTCGCCGCGCCGTACCTGCTGCTGGTCGCGATCGAGGCCGGCGTCCTGGCGAACCCGCCGACGGTGCTGCGCGAATTCGGCCTCTACTTCGGCGCCTGGTTGCTCGGCTTCGCCCACCACGACGGGCTGCTGCGCCGCATGCGTAACCGGGTGCTGCTGCCGGCGGCCGCTGTGGTCGGCGCCGCCGGGCTGGCCTGGATCGTCACCCACCCGGGCCCGCGCGGGTACGACATCAACGACATCCCGCTCGGCAACGCGCTCTGGTCGGCCGCGTTCATCCTGGTGGCGATCGGCCGGGCGCCGGCCGGGGTGACCTGGGTCGACCGCGTGCCGGCGCTCGGCCGGGCGGTCACGGTGGTGAACCGGCGGGCGCTGACCGTCTACCTCTGGCACATGCCGTTCGTGGTGCTGCTCACCCCGCTCGTCGGCCTGGTCGGCTGGTCGCCGCGTGACCCGGTCGGCCTGTGGCTGCGGGTGGGGCTGGTCTTCGCGCTCGTCGGCGTGGTGACGCTCATGGTCGGCTGGGTCGAGGACGTGGCCGCCCGGCGTACCCCGGAACTGATCCCCGGCAAGCCGCGGCGGACCGTGGCCGACCGGGCGGCGGCCGCCCCGGCCAGCCCGGCCCCCGCCGGGGCGGAGGACGCGCTGGTCAGCGTCGGCGCCCGGGTGCCGGCGCCGCGCCGCGCGGCCGAGACCCCCGTGCGCCCCGGCCGGGGCGACGGCGTCCCGGCGTCCCGGCGGGACGCGCCCGGCTGAGCCACCACCGGGTACGGCCACGGTCCCGCGGCGTCCGCGTCCGCCGCGACCGCCCGGCCGGACGCCGTCGGATCAGCGGGTGCTGACCGTGACATTGCCGCTGGTGGCGGACGCTTCGAGCTGCACCGAGGCGGTCGGGTCGTCGGTGACGCGTACGTCGGTGTCGCCGGACGTCGCGGTGGCGCGTACCCGGTAGCGGCCCGCCGGTACGGCCAGGTCGACGTCTCCGCTCGTGGCGTGCACCCGGGCCGGAGCCGGCTCGTCCAGCTCGACGACGATGTTGCCGGACGTGGTCTCCGCGTCGATCGCGGAGGCGAGCCGGCGGGCCTCGATGTCGCCGGAGCGGGCCCGCAGGCGCACCGGGCCGGCCGCCTCGACGACCCGGATGTTGCCCGACGTGGTGGACGCGCGGACCTCGCCGGTGGCACCCCGGACGGTCAGGTCGCCGGAGCTGAGCGTGAACTCCACCGCGCCGACGTCGCTGAGGTCGACGTTGCCCGAGCCGGTGCCGCCGCGCACCACCACGCCGGGCGGCGCGGTCACCTCCCAGGAGATGCTGCACCGGTGCCCGCAGTCGGTGGGCAGGACGAGTTCGTCGCCCTTGATCTCGTACCGGCTGTTCGGCTCGTCGCCCTGGTAGCGGACCACGCGCTTGACGCGTACCTGGTCCGCGGGACCGTTGGCCCGGACCACGACGTCGCCGGCGCCGTCGTCGTCCACGGTGATCTTGGTGATCTTCGTCCGCTCGGTCTGGTCGAAGTCGAGGCGGCGGAACGAGAGGGTGTCACACCCGGCGAGGACGATGAGGGTGGTGGCCGCGGTGGCGGCCACCACGCCGCGTGCCCGGAAGCCCGTGCGCGGCCGGAAGGGGTTGCGCGGCCGGAAGCCCGTGCGCGGCCGAGGAGCGGTGCGGAGCGAAGCCATGGCCAGCACACTAGGTCCGGCCGAGCACCCGGCACATCGGGGATCGCCCGACGGTCCACCCCGAGCCGACCCTGAGATCGCACCCGGAGGGAGAATGGCCTGATGGCCGGGTACCGCCGACAGCTCTACCGCGACGACGCGGTGGTGCTGCGTGTGCAGAAGCTGGGCGAGTCCGACCGCATCATCACGCTGTTCACCCGCCGGCACGGCCGGTTGCGCGCGGTCGCCCGGGGCGTGCGTCGCACCACGAGTCGGTTCGGCGCGCGGCTGGAGCCGTTCGGGCACGTCGACCTCCAGCTCGCCGGTGACCCCAAGGGCAACCACGGCAGCTCGCTGCACACCGTCAGCCAGGTCGAGGCGATCGAGCTGTACGGCAAGCGGTTCCTCGGCGACTACCCCCGCTACACCGCGGCCAGCGCGATCGCCGAGACCGCCGAGCGGCTCACCCCGGTCGAGCGCGAGCCGTCGCTGCGGTTGTTCCAGCTCACCCTCGGCGCGATGAAGTCGCTGGCCCGCGGCGAGCACGCCACCACGCTCGTGCTCGACGCGTACCTGCTGCGCGGCATGGCGTTCGCCGGCTGGGCGCCGGCGCTCGCCGCCTGCGCGGTCTGCGGCGAGCCGGGCCGGCACCGCGCGTTCTCCGTACCGGCCGGCGGCGCGGTCTGCCCGGACTGCCGGCCCCCGGGCGCCGCCCATCCCGCGCCGGCCACGCTGCAACTGATGTCCGCGCTGACCTCCGGCGACTGGGGGTACGCCGACGCCGCCGAGACCGGGGTACGACGCGAGTGCAGCGGGCTGGTCGCGGCGCACCTCCAGTGGCATCTGGAGCGCGCGCTACGCTCGCTGCCGCTGGTCGACCGGGGCGCCCCGGCGGCCGGCGCGGTCCCGGCGCCCGGCGGCGCGGGGCCGGACGTGGTCCCGCCGCGCTCCGGCGCCGGGCCCGTCGCCGGTGTGAACAGGGAGATGACCGAGTGATCCGATCGACGAGGGCGACCCGCCGCGAGCCGGTGCCGCCGACCCCGCACCCGTCCGGCGCCCGTCCGCCGGCGCTGCCGCCCGCCGCGGTGCCCCGGCACGTCGCCATCGTGATGGACGGCAACGGCCGCTGGGCCAAGGAACGCGGCCTGCCCCGCACCAAGGGGCACGAGCAGGGCGAGCACAGCCTCTTCGACGCCGTCGAGGGCGCGATCGAGATGGGCATTCCCTACCTTTCGGCGTACGCGTTCTCCACCGAGAACTGGCGGCGCTCGCCGGACGAGGTCCGCTTCCTGATGGGCTTCAACCGCGACGTCATCCGGCGCCGCCGCGACCAGCTCGTCGACCTGGGCGTACGCGTGGTCTGGTCGGGCCGCGCGGGCCGGCTCTGGAAGAGCGTCATCTCCGAGCTGCAGACCGCGGAGGAGATGTCGCGCGACAACTCGACGCTGACGCTCCAGTTCTGCGTCAACTACGGCGGCCAGGCGGAGATCGCCGACGCCGCCGCCGGGATCGCCCGCGACGTCGCCGCCGGCAGGCTCGACCCGGCCAAGGTGAACGAGAAGACGGTCGCGCGTTACCTCTACCACCCCGAGGTGCCCGAGGTCGACCTGTTCCTGCGACCCTCCGGCGAGCAGCGCATCTCCAACTTCCTGCTCTGGCAGACCGCGTACGCCGAGCTGGTCTACCTGGACACGCTCTGGCCCGACTTCGACCGCCGCCACCTCTGGTACGCCTGCGAGCTGTACGCCCAGCGCGACCGCCGCTTCGGCGGTGCCCTGCCCAACCCGGTGGCACCAGGAGCCTGAGGTCACGCTTACCGACGCGCCGCGCTGGGTACCGATACCGGCAGACGACAAACGCGGAGGTGAACCACATGATTCAGAAGCGGATCGCGCAGTGGGCGGTCATGGCGGTCGCCGTGCCGCTGGCGGCAGCCGGCGCGCGCCGGCTCAGCCACACCCTGGAGGCCCGTCGCGGCCCGTCCGGGGTGAGCCGTCTGCTGACCAAGGGCGCCGACCTGGTCCGGCCGCAGAAGGCCAAGCGTCGCCGGTTCTTCTGAGCCCGGCGATCACGTCCGGCCCGACCGAACGCCCCGCATCCGGCTTTCCCGCCGGGCGCGGGGCGTTCCGCTCTACGATCGGCGCAGGGCGCGCTTGCGCCCACCACGGGGGTGGAGGATGCGCGATCTCCGGTACGAGATGACTGCTGCCCTGGCCGCCGCCGACCTGGTGGAGCCGGCCCGCCGGGACGCCGTGGCCGCACTGTGCGCCGACGTGGCGCAGCGGTGGTGCGCCGAGCTGGGGCACACCCCGGCGGTCCGCTCCGGTGAGATCGGCGAGCTGGCGGCCGGAGAGCCGGCCGCCGGATGGGCGCCCGAGCCGGACGGTCAGCGCGCCTGGTGAGCCGCACGCCGGGGCTGGGACGGCCCGGGCTGGTGCCGGTGCGGCCCATGCCGGTGCGGCTCACGCCTCCACTTCGGAGCGGTCGCCCGCCCAGAGGGTGTGGAACGAGCCGTCCCGGTCCACCCGGTGGTAGGTGTGCGCGCCGAAGTTGTCCCGCAGGCCCTGGATCAGCGCGGCCGGCAGTCGCTGCGCCCGCAGCGCGTCGAAGTAGGCCAGCGACGACCCGAAGGCCGGTGCCGGTACGCCCGCCCGGGCCGCGTCGGCCACCACCCGTCGCCAGGCCGGTACGCCGGCGCTGACCCGCTCGGCGAACCAGGGCGCGACGAGCAGCGTCGACAGGTCCGGCTCCGCGTCGTACGCCTCCCGGATCCGGTCCAGGAAACCGGCCCGGATGATGCAGCCACCCCGCCAGATGGTGGCCGTACCGCCCAGGTCGATGTCCCAGTCGTACTCCCGGCTGCCGGCCCGGATGTGGTCGAAACCCTGCGCGTACGCGACGATCTTGCTGGCCAGCAGAGCGCGGCGCACGTCCTCGACGAACGCGTCCCGGTCGTCCACCTGCCACTTCTCGCCCGCGTCACCGAACACGCGGCGGGCGGCCTCCCGCTGGTCGGCGTGGCCGGACAGCGACCGGGCGAACGTGGCCTCGGCGATGCCGGTGATCGGGATGCCGAGGTCGAGCGCGCTCTGCACGGTCCAGCGGCCGGTGCCCTTCTGCTCGGCCTGGTCGAGCACGATGTCCACGAACGCCTGGCCGGTCGCCGCGTCGGTGTGACCGAGCACGTCGGCGGTGATCTCGATGAGGAACGACCCCAGCTCGCCGCCGTTCCACTCCCGGAAGATCTCCGCGATCTCCGCCGGGCTCGCCGACAGACCGGCCCGCAACAGGTCGTACGCCTCGGCGATGAGCTGCATGTCGGCGTACTCGATGCCGTTGTGCACCATCTTCACGAAGTGGCCCGCGCCGTCCGGTCCGATGTGCCGGCAGCAGGGCTCGCCCTCCACCTGCGCGGCGATCTTCTCGAAGATCGGCCCCAGCTTGCGGTAGGACTCCGCCGAACCGCCCGGCATGATGCTCGGCCCGAGCAGCGCGCCCTCCTCGCCGCCGGACACGCCCGTGCCGACGAAGTGCAGCCCGTGCGCGCGCAGCGCCTCCTCCCGGCGGCGGGTGTCGGCGAAGTGCGCGTTGCCGCAGTCGACGACGATGTCCCCCTCCTCCAGCAGCGGAACCAGCTCGTCGATCACCGCGTCGGTGGGCGCGCCGGCCTTCACCATCACGATCACCGCGCGGGGCCGCTCCAGCGAGCCGACGAAGTCCGCGAGCGACTCCGACGGCACGAACGTGCCCTCGTCGCCGTGTTCGGCCACGAGGCTGCGGGTACGTTCCGGCGACCGGTTGTGCACCGCCACGGCGAAGCCGTTGCGGGCCAGGTTCCGGGCCAGGTTGCGGCCCATCACCGCCAGACCGGTGACCCCGATCTGCGCCGTCGCCTGCTCTGCCATGCGTACCGCCACCTCTCGTCCGTGCTGCCGTTCTGCGACCGTATCGCGGTCGTCGGGGGAGTGGGCGGGGACGTCGACAGGGCGTGACCGGCGGGTGGCCGTGCGTCTCGCGCGTAATTCGCATGCGGGACGCCCCGGTGGCGGGATAGCGTTACCGCATGCGTAAGTGACGCCCCACCTCCGAGCCCGGTCCACCGCCGAAGTGCCGTGGATCCGTCCTGCTCCGGGCGTCCGCATCCCTTCCCCGCCACCGTCGGTCGCGGTGTCTGTCGTGATCGGAACGCACCGGAGCCCTCGCTCGGCGCGTCCCGGTCGGCGCGCCCGCACGACAGGAGGCCCGCGAATGCCCGCGAAGCGCAATCCGAAGAAGTCCCGCAAGCAGTCCGCGTCGCAGGTGACCCCGCCGAAGCTCGACGCGCTCACCGTGGCACCGCCCGCGGTGGTGCTCCCGACCGAGCCGGCGGCGCCCACCGTGTCTGCGGTGGTGCTCCCGACCGAGTCGGCGGCGCCCACCGTGTCTCCGATGGGGCTCCCCACCGAGCCGGCGGCGCCCACCGTGTCTCCGGATGCGGTGCCGCCAGTGCTGGCTGCGCCGACGGTGTCGCCCTCGGAGTCTCTGGAGACCCCGGTCCTGCCGGGCGCATCCGCGACGCCGCCCAGATCGGGCCCACCGGCAGGGCGGCAGGCCCGGTTCACCGGGCGCAGCCAGCGTGCCGGCCAGACCCGGTTCTACGCCTTCCGCCGCAGCTGACCGACAGCTCCGCCCACCGGGCAGGCCCTCATCCGGGGCCCGCGCGGCCGTCCCCGAAGATCTTGGAAGATTCCGGCCCCCATAGGGGCCATTCCGTACCAAGATCTCGCCCGGTCTTGGTTGACCATGAAGTTGGCGGCGGCAAATCGGGCAACCGATGCCGTCAACTTCATGATCAACGGGGCGGTGGGCGAGGGGAGGGTGTGGGGGAGAGGGAAAGGGAAAGGGGGTCAGCCGATCAAGGGGCGGAAGGTGCCCAGGGCGATGCTTGTGGCCAGGGCGCCGGCTGCCAGCAGCGCGGCACCCGCGATGAGCAGGGCGTCGGCGCGGGTGAAGCGCTGCGGGCGGGCCACGGTGCGCGGGGTACCCGCGTCGAAGCCCCGGGCGTCCATCGCCACCGCCAGCCGCGTGCCCCGCCGGATCGCGCCCACCAGCAGGGTGAACGCCGTGGACGCGAACAGCCGCAGCTTCGCCACCGGGTTGCGGCCGGCGTCCACGCCGCGGGCCCGGCGGGCCATGCTGATCATCCGCCACTCCTGTTCCAGCAGCGGCACCATGCGGAACGCGGCCAGCGCCCCGACGGCGAACCGGGCGGGCGCCTTCGCGTTCTGGATCAGCGCGTCGGCCAGGTCGGTGGGGTCGGTGGTGGCGAACACGACGATGCCGGGCAGCGCCACGGCGAGCATCCGCAGCACCAGCCCGAGCGCGGTCATCAGCACGCCCTGGGTGACCAGGATCGGCCCGGCCTGGAGCAGTACCGGGCCGGAGCGGTCGGCCGCGAAGAGCACGAGCGTGACCAGGATGCCGACGGCACCGGCGAGCAGCGGCCAGGCGCGGCGGGCCAGCACCCGGTAGCGGACACCGAACAGCGGCAGCACCGCGAGTTCGACGGCGATGGCGACGGCCGGTGCCACCGGATCGAGCGTCGCCACCAGGATCAGTGTGAAGACCAGCGCGGCGGCCAGCTTCGCCACCGGGTTGCGCCGCGCCAGCGGGGCACCCGGCGCGGCGACCGGTTCGAGGTTGATCACGAGGACGCCCCGGCGGAACGGTCCAGGGTGAACGTCCGGTCGGCCAGCGCGGCCACGAAGTCCTCGTCGTGGGTCACCGTGACCAGGCCGTGCCCGGCGTCGCGCAGCTCGGCGAGCAGGTCGACCAGCTCCAACCAGGTGCGCCGGTCCTGGCCGAACGTGGGCTCGTCGCAGATCAGCAGGCGGGGCGCGGTGGCCAGGGCCGTCGCCACGCTCAGCCGCCGCGCCTCCCCACCGGAGAGGGTGTACGGGTTGGCGCCCGCCAGCCGGTCCAGCCGCAGCCGGTGCAACAGCTCGTCCACGGTGGCGGTCACCGCCGCCTCGGGCCGGCCGGTGCGGCGCGGGCCGAGCGCCAGCTCGTCGCGGACCGTGGCGGTGACGAACTGGTGCTCCGGGTCCTGGAACACCGAACCGATCCGGCGTACCAGCGCGGGTGCCCGCCAGCGGTGCGGGGGAGTGCGCGCGTCCCGCCCCGCCAGTTCGGCGGACGCGGTGACGGCCCCCGCCCCGGGTTTCAGCAGGCCGCCCAGGAGCAGCGCCAGTGTGGACTTGCCGACCCCGTTGGGACCGAGGACGGCGAGCGTCTCGCCGGCGCGTACCCGGAGATCGGTGGGGTCCAGCCGGGGCGGCAGGCCGAGCCGGTCGGCAGTGAGCAGCACGTCGCCGGGCGGCGCGGTGGCGTGCCGGGGTGGCGCGACGTGGCCGGGTACCCAGACCCCGGCGGCGGCCAGCGCGTCGCCGTGCGCGGCGAAGACCGTCTCGGGTGGCCCGTCGGCGCGTACCCCGCCGCCGGGTTCCAGCACCACGACGCGGTCGACCAGCGGCAGCGCCTCGGTGACCCGGTGCTCGACCAGGATCATCGTGGTGTCCGGGTCGAGCGCGTTGGCGACGGCCCGGCGGATCAGCGCGGCGCCGGCCGGGTCGAGGTTGGCGGTGGGCTCGTCCAGCAGCAGCAGCCCCGGGCGCAGCGCGAGCGTGCCGGCCAGTGCCAGTCGCTGCTGCTCGCCGCCGCTGAGCGCGGCGGTCGGGCGGTCCCGGGGGTACGGGAAGCCGACCCGGCCCAGCGCCTCGTCGACGCGGGGCCAGATCTCCCCGGCCTGTACGCCACGGTTCTCCAGCCCGAACGCCACGTCGTCGCCGGAGCGGGCCATCACGAGCTGGGTCTCCGGGTCCTGGAAGACGATGCCGACGCGCTCGCGGGCCTTGCGCGGGTCCAGCCCGTCGATCTCGACGGCGCCCTCCTGCTCGCCGGAGTCCTCCGGCAGCAGCCCGGCGAGCGCGGCCAGCAGCGTGCTCTTACCGGCCCCGGAGGCACCGAGGAGCAGCACCCGCTCCCCGCTCTCCACACGCAGGTCCACCCCGCGAAGAGCCCACGCCTTGCGCCCCCCGTGCCGCCACCCGAACCCCCGCAGCACCACAGCGCTCACCGCCCACCCACCCCCTCTCCTCCGTCGATCATGAGGTTGACGGCGATGACGGGTGCCGGAACGGCCGCCAACTTCATGATCAACATGATGGGGAGCTAGACCAGGGCTCGGTCGCGGCCGGCGGGGAAACGGTCCAGGACGCCGGTGTTCGCCAGCGCGCGGGTGAGGGCCACCGCGCCCAGGCCGGCCACCAGCAGGCAACTGAGCACACCGAAGGCGATGTAGGGCAGCCGGAAGGTCGTCCAGCTCGTGCCCGGGTACCAGTACAGGGCGTCGAACAGCGTGGCGAAGAGGCCGCCGCACGCGCCGGCGAGCGCCGCCGTGAGCGGCCGGTAGAGGCGGTACCGGGTGGCCGCGAAGACCGCCTCGACGCCCAGGCCCTGCACCGCGCCCTGGAGGATCGCCATCGCGCCGTACGGGGAGCCGAGCAGCACCGAGACGGTCGAGGCGACGGTCTCGGTGAGCAGCGCCGCACCCGGCTTGCGCACGATCAGCGCGCTCAGCACGGCCGGGATGAGCCAGACGCCGTACATCACCGACTGGAGCGGGGCGAAGAAGGCGAACGGCCCGTCGCTGCCCTTCCAGAGGATGTTCCAGAGCTGGAACACAACGCCGAAGGCGACGGCGATGACCGAGGCGACGACGATGTCGACGGTACGCCAGCGGTTGCTGTCGGTACGGTTCACGGTTGGCTCCCAGTTCGTCGAGGTGAACCAGGAGAAGACGCACGCCGCGCCCGGTGGTCACCGGACGGCGACGCGGCTGGAGGTCGACCGAACTCCCTGCGCTGGCATTACCCAGATCAGGTTCGAGGGTCTGCGGGCATCGGCCCGCACTCTCAGCGCTGTGCGCTCCCCTGTCGGATGTGAAGTTGTCTCGTCGCAGACGCTAGCACCGACGACGGGCCCCGGCCCAGCAGGGCGAGTGTCGGTATGGTGGCGATCATGCTGGTGGATGCGCGGGGACTGACGTTCGAGGTACGCGCCGGCGGCCCCGAGGGCGGTGACCCCGTCCTGCTGCTGCACGGCTTCCCGCAGCACTCCGGCGAGTGGGACGCGGTCACGCCCGCGCTGCACGCCGCCGGGCTGCGCACGTACGCGCTCGACCAGCGCGGCTACTCGCCCGGCGCGCGTCCGGCGGACGTCGGGGCGTACCGGATCCCGGAGCTGGTGGCCGACGCGGCGGCGGTGCTGGACGCGCTCGGGGTGACCCGCGCGCACGTGGTGGGCCACGACTGGGGCGCGATCGTGGCGTGGGGCCTGGCGGCGGCGCACCCGGAGCGGGTGCGGACGCTGACCGCGGTGTCGGTGCCGCACCCGGCCGCCATGGGCCACGCGCTCGCCACCGACCACCGGCAGAAGGTCAAGTCCGCCTACATCGCGTTGTTCCGCAAGCCCGGTACGGCGGAGAAGGTGCTGCTGGCGTGGAACGGCGCGACGCTGCGCAAGCTGATGAGCGGAGTGGGCGGCGCCGGCGAGGTGGCCCGGTACGCCGAGCCGATGCGCGAGCCGGGGGCGTTGACGGCGGCGCTGAACTGGTACCGCGCGATGACCGGGACGGACATGAAGGCGGTCGCCCCTGTCGGGGTGCCCACCACGTTCGTCTGGAGCGACAAGGACGTGGCGATCGGCCGGACGGCCGCGCAGGCGTGCGCCGCGCACGTCACCGGTGACTACCGGTTCGTGGTGCTGCCCGGGGTCAGTCACTGGATCCCGGACGAGGCGCCCGGCCCGCTGGCCGAGGCGATCCTCGCCCGGTGCGCAGGAACGGAGGAAGCATGACGGTGAGCGCCGACGCGTACCTGGCGGTGGTGACCGAGACGATCGGCCGGGTCGCGGCCGAGCAGCGACAGAACGTGGCCGACGCGGCCGACCTGATCGCGGCGGCGCTGCAGGCCGACGGCGTGGTGCACGCGTTCGGCACCGGGCACTCCGAGGCGCTGGCCATGGAGATCGCCGGGCGGGCCGGCGGCCTGGTGCCCACCAACCGGATCGCGCTGCGTGACCTGGTGCTGGTCGGCGGCGACCCGGCCGACGTCCTCGGCCCGAAGCTGGAACGCGACCCGGCGGTGGCGCACCGCCTCTACGAGCTGGCGCCGATCCGGCCGCAGGATGTGTTCGTGCTGGCCTCGAACTCGGGGGTGAACGGCGCGATGGTCGAGTTCGCGTCCGTCGTGAAGGAACGCGGGCACGGCCTGGTGGCGATCACCTCGGCGCAGCACTCGGGCCGGATGACGTCGCGGCACCCGTCCGGCCGCAAGCTCGCCGACTTCGCCGACGTGGTGCTGGACAACGGCGCCCCGTACGGCGACGCCACGCTGCCGCTGCCCGGCGGCGGCGCGGTCGGCGCGGTCTCCTCGATCACGGCGGCGCTGCTCGCCCAGCAGATCGTCGCCGAGGTGGTGGCCCGGCTGGTCGCGGCGGGGCAGCGCCCGCCGGTCTACCTGTCCGCGAACATCACCGGCGGCGACGAGCACAACGCCGAGCTGGAGGCACGGTACGCGGGCCGCATCCGCCGGGGATCCTGAACCGGTTTCGTGATCAGCCGTACGGGGCACAGCCGGTGCTGCCGGTGGGCGTTCACCCGCCGGCCGTGCCGTCTCCCGGGGAGGTCCGCGAGTGTCGAAGGAATCCGAGAAGCAGCGCTGGCAGCGCAACTTCGCCGATCTGTTGCAGGAGCTGCGGGTCGCGCAGACCGGCGTGCAGATCCTCTTCGCCTTCCTGCTGACGCTGCCGTTCAGCAACGGGTTCGGCCGTACCACGGAGTTCCAGCGCGACGTCTACATCCTGGCGCTGCTGACCGCCGCCGCGTCCGCCGCGATGATCATCTCTCCGGTCGCGTTCCACCGGGCGTTGTTCCGGCAGGGCCGCAAGCCGGAGCTGGTCCGGTTCGCCCACCGGATGGCCACCGGCGGCCTGTTCTTCATGCTGATCGCGATGGTCAGCTCGGTCCTGCTGGTCACCGACTTCGTGCTGGACCGGCCGATCGCGTTCCTGCTCAGCGCGCTCACCGGCCTGTGGTTCCTGATCTTCTGGGCGATCCTGCCGTTCAGCCGGCGCAACTGGGGTGAGGACGACATCGACGACGAGGACGACAACCCTCAGTCGCTCACCGACTGACGTCCGCCAAATCGGACGTGCACGCAGCGCTACCCCTGGGTAACACCCGGGGGTAGCGTCGTTTTCGTCGAGCGCGTCGACGCAGCCGGACCGACGAGGAGGCAGCCGTGACCACGACACAGAACAGCCGGCCCGAGTCACCCGACGGCGCGGGACCGCTGCCCACCGAGGCGGGCCAGGTCTCCGAGAAGGAGGCCCGCCAGGTCGCCGAGGCGGCCCGCGAGTCGGCCTGGGACCGGCCCAGCTTCGGCAAGGAGTTGTTCCTCGGCCGGTTCCGGCTCGACCTGATCGACCCGTGGCCCCGCCCCGACCCGGCCGAGGTGGCCCGCGCCGACGAGTTCCTCGGCGCGCTGCGCGCGTACCTGACGTCAGAGGTGGACGGTGAGGCGATCGAACGGGACGCGCGCATCCCCGACGAGGTGTTCCACGGCCTGGCCGGGCTCGGCACGTTCGGCATGAAGATCGACCGTAGACACGGCGGGCTCGGGCTGAGCAACCTGCACTACTGCCGGGCGCTGATGCTCGTCGGCTCGGTGAACCCGGCGGTCAGCGCGCTGCTCTCCGCGCACCAGTCGATCGGCGTGCCGCAGCCGCTGAAGATGTTCGGCACACCCGAGCAGAAGGAGCGGTTCCTGCCCCGGCTCGCCGCCGGTGAGGTCTCCGCGTTCCTGCTCACCGAACCGGACGTCGGTTCCGACCCGGCCCGGCTCGCCACCACCGCCGAGCCCACAGCCGACGGCACCGGCTACCGGCTCAACGGGGTGAAGCTC
The DNA here is from genome assembly GCF_900091605.1 of Micromonospora tulbaghiae. GTDB lineage: Bacteria > Actinomycetota > Actinomycetes > Mycobacteriales > Micromonosporaceae > Micromonospora > Micromonospora tulbaghiae. The sequence goes on along the minus strand of NZ_FMCQ01000004.1, from coordinate 617,989 downwards.
TGGGCCACCAACGGCACGCTCGCCACACTGCTCGTGGTGATGGCCCGGGTGCCGGCCTCCGAGGGGCGGCGCGGCGGCATCACCGCGTTCGTGGTGGAGGGCGACAGCGACGGCATCACCGTGGAGCGGCGCAACTCCTTCGTCGGACTGCGCGGCCTGGAGAACAGCCTCACCCGGTTCCACGACGTGTTCGTGCCCGAGGAGAACGTGATCGGCGGCGAGGGCAAGGGCCTCAAGATCGCGTTGACCACGTTGAACACCGGCCGGCTCTCGCTGCCCGCCATGTGCGTCGGGGCCGGCAAGTGGGCGCTCAACGTGGCCCGGGAGTGGGCGGCGGACCGGGTCCAGTGGGGCCGTCCGGTGGGCGAGCACGAGGCGGTGGCGAAGAAGCTGTCCTTCATCGCCGCCACCACGTACGGCATGGAGTCGATGCTCGACCTGTCCTGCATGCTCGCCGACGACGACCGCAACGACATCCGGATCGAGGCGGCGCTGGTCAAGCTCTACGCCAGCGAGATGGCCTGGCGGATCGCCGACGAGCTGATCCAGATCCGCGGTGGCCGCGGCTACGAGACGGCCGACTCGCTCGCCGCCCGGGGAGAGCGGCCGGCCGCCGTCGAGCAGCTCCTGCGCGACCTGCGGATCAACCGGATCTTCGAGGGCTCCACCGAGATCATGCACCTGCTGATCGCCCGCGAGGCGGTCGACGCGCACCTGTCGGTGGCGGGCGACATCATCGACCCGGACGCGGGGCTGGGCCGCAAGGCCAGAGCGGGCGCGCGGGCCGGCGCCTTCTACGCGAAGTGGCTGCCCACGCTCGCCGTCGGCAAGGGGCAGACGCCCGGGGCGTACCAGGAGTTCGGGCCGCTGGCCGGGCACCTGCGCCACGTCGAGCGGGCGTCACGCAAGTTGGCCCGGTCGACGTTCTACGCGATGTCCCGGTGGCAGGGGAAGATGGAGCGCAAGCAGGCGTTCCTCGGCCGGGTGGTGGACATCGGCGCGGAGCTGTTCGCGATGAGCGCGGTCTGCGTCCGGGCCTACGCCGAGCGGGACGATCACCCGGAGAACGTCGAGCTGGCCGACCTGTTCTGCCGTCAGGCGCGGCTGCGTGTCGACGAGCTGTTCACCGGCCTGTGGTCGAACACCGACTCGGTCGACGTGGCCGCCGCAAAGCGCATCGTCGCCGGCCGGTACGCCTCGCTGGAGGACGGTGTCGTCACCCCGCCCGCCGACCTTCCGTGGGTGGCCCGCTGGGAACCGGGGCCGTCCACCGAGCAGGACGTCCGTCGTCGCATCCCGCCCGCCGGCTGACCGGAGCGCCCCGGTGGCCGTCCCGCCCGGACGGCCGCCGCGGCGGTCAGCGCGCGATGGCCCAGGCCAGGATGCCGGCCAGGATCAGGCCGTTGAGCCCGGCCAGCACCAGGTACGCCGACGGCGGGATCTTGCGGCCCTTGCGGACGAAACTCACCAGCACGCCCGCGTACGCCAGCAGCAGTACGGCGACGACGATCAGGAAGTACAGCACCGGCACACCTTACCGGCCGCCGCGCAGCCCCAGTTCGCGCAGCTCCAGCGCGGCGAGCGCGTCGACTGTCGCGTCGTCGCCGCGCCGCCACGCCTCGGCGACGTCGGGCGCGATCCGGGTCAGCTTCGACAGCGGCTGACCGGCCAGCGCGCGCAGCGCCAGCAGGTCCCGCCCGGCCGGTGCGCCGGCCAGGGCCTTCGCCGCGCCCGCCCGGCGCATCCAGCGCAGGCGCAGCGGCAGCCAGCCGAACAGCACCAGGCCGAGCGGGAACACCAGCACCGCGATGGTCAGCGCGAGCGCGAGCTGCCCGACCAGCTCCTGCTGGTCGCGGCCCGCCTCGGCGACCGACCGGGCGGCCTCGGCGGCGCGGGTGAACGGCGCGGTCAGCTCGTCGCCGACGATCGGCACCCGGCCGACCTTGCCGCCGGCGTCGGCCAGGTTGTCGGCGAGTCCACCGCCGGCCCCCTCCAGCTTCTGCCCGGGTACGGCGAGCTTCTCGACCAGGTCGTGCAGCCACAGCGCGAAGCGGATCGCGGCGTACACCCAGACGACCACGAGCAGGTCGGTGAGGAACTGGCGGACGGCGGTCGGAAAACGGTCGGCGTAGATCTTCACGCCGGACAGCGTCCCACGGGACGGGCGCGTCGGCACCTGGCCGATTTCCCGCTCAGTGCGACCCTTCGCCGGCGTGACTGACCGCGTCCGCCACGATGTGCGCGACGTGGTCGTCGACCAGGGCGTACGCGATCTCCCGGCCGCGCCGCGACCCGCGCACCACCCCGGCGCCCCGCAGCACCCGCAGGTGCTGGGAGACCAGCGGCTGAGGGGCGCCGAGCTTCTCGACCAGCTCGTGCACGCAGCGTTCGCCCTCGGCCAGCTCGCTGACGATCGCGAGCCGGATCGGGGCCGAGAGGGCGCGCAGCAGGTCACCCGCACCCTCGAAGGCGTCGTACCCGTTCGTGCCGGTCACCCTGTAACGGTAACCAATCCCAGCTGCGCCGGCGGGTAGGGCCTCATCGCAGCAGCACCTCGTGCTCGGCCGGCTCGGACGGCGGCGTGACCCGGTCGGCCCGTGCCCGCCGCCGCAGCGCCCGCACACCGGCCGCCGCGAGCGCGACCAGCAGGAACGAGCCGATCGCCACGAGCACCACCGACGCGCCGGGCGCGGTGTCGGCGGTGGCCGCCACCCAGACCCCGGCACCGGCGGCGAACAGGCCCAGCGCCATGGCCGCCGTCATGGTCGACCGGAAGCCCCTCGTCACCTGCTGCGCGGCGGCGACCGGCACCACCATCAGCGCGCTGATCAGCAGCACCCCGACCGCCCGCATGGCGATGGTCACGGTGACCGCGGTGCCGACCGCGATGAGCAGGTTCAGCGCCCGAACCGGCAGGCCGGACACCCGGGCGTACTCCTCGTCGTGGCACACCGCGAACAGCGCCGGGCGCAGCACCAGCATGGTCACCAGCAGCACCACGCCGAGCACGCCGATGGTGATCAGATCGGTCCGGGAGGTGGTGGTCAGCGACCCGAACAGGTACGCGTTGAGCGACCCGCTGCTGGCGTCGGAGAGCCCGACCAGCATCACGCCACCGGCGATGCCGCCGTAGAACAGCAACGCCAGCGCCAGGTCACCGGAGGTGCGCCCGTACGCGCGGACCAGCTCGATCACCACCGCGCCGAGCGTCGCGGCGATCACCGCCACCAGCACGGGGGAGCGGTTGAGCAGCAGTCCCGCGCCGACGCCGGTGAGCGCCACGTGCCCGAGCCCGTCGCCGATCAACGCCAGCCGGCGCTGCACCAGGTAGATGCCGAGCGCCGGGGCGGCCAGCCCGATGATCAGCGCGCCGACCAGGGCGCGGAGCATGAAGTCGTACTGGAAGAGATCCATCTCAGATGCCTGTCCAGAGCCGGGCGGGCTCCTCGTCGCAGTGCGGGTGCACGTGCTCGTGGTCCGGGTCGGCGTGGTGGCCGGCCGGTTCGGGCACCGCGCCGTCGTGGGCGATCCCGCCCTGGTGCACCACCACGGCCCGGCTGATCAGCGGGCGCAGCGGACCCAGCTCGTGCGCGACGAGCAGCACGGTGCCCCCACCGTCGCGGAACGTGCGCAGCGCCCCGGCGAACGCCTCCTGGCTGGCCGCGTCCACCCCGGCGGTCGGCTCGTCGAGCACCAGCAGCTCCGGCTCGCCGGCGAGCGCGCGGGCGATCAGGGTGCGCTGCTGCTGGCCGCCGGAGAGCGTGGACACCGGGTCACCGGCCCGGTCGGCGAGCCCGACCGCGTCCAGCGCCGCCTCCACCGCCTCCCGGTCCGCCCGCCCGGCGGGCCGCAGCACGCCCCGGCGGGCCAGCCGCCCGGACGCCACCACCTCGCGCACTGTGGCCGGCACTCCGCTGCCCGCGCCGAGTCGCTGCGGCACGTACCCGATGCGGTGCCACTGCCGGAAGCGGCGCTGCGGCGTGCCGAACAGGGCGACCGACCCGGCGCCGACCGGCACCAGGCCGAGCGCGGCGCGCACGAGCGTCGACTTGCCGGAGCCGTTGGCGCCGAGCACGGCGACCACCTCGGAAGCGGTCACTGTCAACGAGACGTCACGCAGCACCGGGCGGCCGTCGTAGCCGACCGTGGCGTGCGCGATCTCGATCACGGGTGGGGTCATGAACAGTCCAGAGCGGTTCGCAGGGTCTGCAGGTTGGTGCGCATCGCGGAGAGGTAGTCGCCGTCGGCGGGCGGACCCTCCAGCGGGTCCAGGACAGCCGTCTTCGCCCCGACCTCACGGGCGATCGTCTCGGCCACCTTCGGGCTGACCAGCGTCTCGAAGAAGATCGTGCCGGCCTGGTGCTCCCGGGCCTCCTCGGCGACCTCGGCGAGGCGCTTGGGGGACGGCTCGGACTCCGGGGTGAGCCCGCTGATGCCGATCTGCTCCAGCTGGTAGCGCTCGGTCAGGTAGCCGAACGCGGTGTGGCTGGTCACGATCTCCCGGCGCTGGCAGGTGCGCAGGCCGTCGGCGTACTCGGTGTCCAGCTTCGTCAGCTCGGTGCGCAGCGCGCCGGCGCGGGCGGTGTAGTCGGCGGCGTGGTCCGGGTCGGCCTTGCCGAGCCGCTCGGCGAGCTTGTCGCCGATGGTGGCCAGCCGGGTCGGGTCGAGCCAGACGTGTGGGTCCTTGCCGCCGCTCTCGTCGGCGTGCCCGGCCTCGCCCTCGTGGTCGTGGTCGTGGCCACCGGCGGCCGCGTCCAGCAGCGGCGTCACGCCCGCCACGTCGAACGCGCGGTCGCCGCCGTTCTGCTCCACCGCCTCGTCCACCGCCGGCTGGAAGCCGCTGAGGTAGACCACCACGTCGGCGTCGACGACCTGGCCGACCTGCCGCGGGTTGAGTTCCAGGTCGTGCGGCTCGGCGCCGGGCTTGGTGAGGTTGCTGACCGCGACCGTGTCGCCGCCGATCCGCTCGGCCAGGAACTGGAGCGGATAGAACGCGGCCACCACGTCGACCTTGCCCGGCTCGCTCGCGCCGCCTGTGCCGTCCGCGCAGGCGGTCAGGCCGCCGGTGGCGAGCAGGGCGGTGGCTGCGGCGGTCAGGATGCGGCGCGGTGCACGAACGGTCATGGGCTCAACTGTCCGCGACAACGAAAACTATTGTCAAAAACGCATGATTGCATGTCAGCGCAGGTCAGCTCGGCTTCGTCAGGTCAGCCGACCATGAGCTTCGCCAGCGCCACCGCGATCAACAAGGTCAACATCACCAGCCGGAGCATCCGGGTCGCCGGGGCCTGCACCGGCCAGGTGACCGACATCAGCCAGACCAGCCCGCCGGCCAGCACGAGCAGCAGGAGGCCGCCCGCCGGGCCGGGCGCGAAGAGGCCGACAAGCACCAGGGCCAGCGCGGCCAGGAACACCGCCGTCGGGTTGAGCCGTGCCAACCGGGACAGCACAGGACTCTGCGTACGCTGCATGCCACAAACTCTACGAGGAGGAACGCCGTGCTGGTCACCAACCGGTTCGTGGTGGAAGCCGAAACGGTGGACGAGTTCACCCGGGAGGCGCACGCCGCGCTGACCGCGCTCGCCGCCCGCCCCGGCTACCTGCGCGGCGAACTGCTGCGGGCGCTCGACGATCCGGACCACTGGCTCCTGGTCACCGAGTGGGAGTCGGTCGGTGCGTACCGGCGGGCGCTCGGCGGGTTCGACGTCAAGGTCACCGCCGTGCCGCTGCTCGCCCGATCGGTGGACGAGCCGTCGGCGTACGAGACGCTCGCCGGCGCCGCCCCCGAGGGGGAGATCGTCGTCGTCGCCAGCGATCGTGCCGCAGGTCCGTATCGCTGAGTGCCGGGGCACTACCCTGGCGCGTATGACCGCTCCCGGACCGGCCGCGCCACCCCCGCCATCCGTTCCGCCCGCGCCGCCGGCGGACCCCGGGGTGCCCGCGCCGCCGCAGGGGCCCGGCGCCGCGCCGCCGTTCGCCGCCCCGCCGACCGAGGGCGGGCGGACCCGGCTCTGGCTCGGCCTCGGCGCGGGCGCGCTCGCGGTGCTGATCTGCTGCGGCGGGGGCGGCGCGGCGGTGCTCGGCCTGGCGGTGAGCAACGCCCAGGCGATCGGCGAGCAGGGCCGGGCGGTCACGAACGACTACTACCAGGCGCTCGTGGCGCGGGAGTGGTCCAAGGCGTACGACACGCTCTGCGACGACATCCGCCGGCGCGAGCCCCGGCGGGAGTTCGAGCGACGGGTGTCCACCGAGCCGCAGATCTCCGGCTACCGGGTGGGCGAGGTCGACCTCACCACGCTCACCGTGCCGGTGGACGTCACGCTGGCCGGCGGCCGGCGGGAGGCGCAGACCGTGACGCTGGCGGCGGACCAGCAGACGGGCGGCGTGGAGGTCTGCGGGGTGAGCTGACCGGGCCCCGGTATTCTGCTGGGCTCGGGACGGACACGGTCGTACCGTTGTCCCGAACAGCCCGGTTCCATCCATCTCAACCGCGCCGACCGCCAGCCGGCGTAGGAGGAAACATGCCAGCCGACCGTATCGACGCCGTCACCAGCCTCGCCAAGCGCCGGGGCTTCGTCTTTCCCTCCAGCGAGATCTACGGGGGCACCCGGTCGGCGTGGGACTACGGTCCGCTCGGCGTCGAGCTGAAGGAGAACGTCCGCCGGCAGTGGTGGCGGACCATGGTGCAGCAGCGCGACGACGTCGTCGGCCTCGACTCGGCGGTCATCCTGGCCCGCAAGGTCTGGGAGGCCAGCGGCCACATCGCCGAGTTCGTCGACCCGCTGACCGAGTGCCAGTCCTGCCACAAGCGGTTCCGGGCCGACCACCTGGAAGAGGCGTACGAGGCCAAGCACGGCAAGCCGCTGACCTCGCTCACGGAGCTGAACTGCCCCAACTGCGGCAACAAGGGCACCTTCACCGAGCCGAAGATGTTCAACGGCCTGATGAAGACCTACCTGGGCCCGGTGGAGAGCGACGAGGGCATGCACTACCTGCGCCCGGAGACCGCCCAGGGCATCTTCGTCAACTACAAGAACGTGGAGACGGTCGCACGCAAGAAGCCGCCGTTCGGCATCGCGCAGACCGGCAAGTCGTTCCGCAACGAGATCACCCCGGGCAACTTCATCTTCCGGACCCGCGAGTTCGAGCAGATGGAGATGGAGTTCTTCGTCGAGCCCGGCACCGACGAGCAGTGGCACGAGTACTGGCTTCAGGAGCGCTGGAACTGGTACCTCGACCTGGGCCTGTCCGAGGAGAACCTGCGCTTCTACGAGCACCCCAAGGAGAAGCTCTCCCACTACTCGAAGCGCACGGTCGACATCGAGTACCGGTTCCAGTTCGGCGGCACCGACTTCGCCGAGCTGGAGGGCATCGCCAACCGCACCGACTTCGACCTGTCCACGCACAGCAAGCACTCCGGCGTCGACCTGTCGTACTTCGACCAGGGCAAGGGCGAGCGCTGGGTGCCGTACGTGATCGAGCCGGCCGCCGGCCTCACCCGCGCGGTGCTGGCGTTCCTGCTCGAGGCGTACGACGAGGACGAGGCGCCGAACACCAAGGGCGGCGTGGACAAGCGCACAGTCATGCGCTTCGACCCGCGGCTGGCCCCGGTCAAGGTCGCGGTGCTGCCGCTGTCGCGCAACGAGGCGCTGTCGCCGAAGGCCAAGCAGCTCGCTGCCGACCTGCGCAAGCGCTGGGTGGTCGAGTTCGACGACTCGCAGGCGATCGGCCGCCGCTACCGCCGGCAGGACGAGATCGGCACGCCGTTCTGCGTCACTGTCGACTTCGACACGCTCGACGACAACGCGGTCACGGTCCGGAACCGGGACACCATGGCCCAGGAGCGCGTCTCCCTGGACCAGGTCGAGCGCTACCTGATCGAGCGCCTGCCCGGCTGCTGACGTATCACCGAGAAGGGCGCCGTCGCCGACGGCGCCCTTCTTCGCGTCTCCCGAGCCGGAGGACGCGTCGACGTGTCTGAATCCCGCGAGCCCGGTGTCGTTAGCCGGCGGGAGCGCCGGGTAGCAGATCCCTCAGCGGCAGCGGAGGGGGCGAGATGCGGCAGGCGACCACCGGACCGTCCGCCACCCCGGCGCCCGCGGTGGTGGCGCATCGGTGGCCCACCGCCCTCGTCCTGGCCAGCGCCATGTTCCTGGTGCTGTTCGACAGCCTGGCGGTGGCCACCGCGCTGCCGCGCATCGGTGCCGAGTTCCACCTCGGCCCGGGCCGCCTCCAGTGGGTCGTGACGTTGTACTCGCTGAGCATCGGCGGCCTGCTGCTGCTCGGGGGCCGGCTCTGCGACCTGTGGGGGCGACGCCGGCTGATCGTCGTCAGCCTCGCGCTGGCCACTCTCGGCTCGGCTCTGGCCGGGCTGGCGACCGCGCTGTCCCCGCTGCTGCTCGGCCGGGTGTTGCAGGGCGCCGGCGCGGCCCTCGCCATTCCGGCGACCCTGGCGTCGGCGGCCACGTACTTCCCCGACGAGCCGTGGCGCAGCCGGGTGTTCGCGGTCGTCGCCGCCGCCGCGAACACGGCCGGTCTGGCCGGGGCGATCGTCGGCGGCCTGATCACGTCACACCTCGGCTGGCGCTGGGTCTTCCTGGCCACCGTGCCGGTCGGACTGGTGGCGATGGTGGCGGCCCGGCTGCTGCTGCCGGCGAGCCGGCCCGACCCGGGCGGCCGGCAGCGGCTGGATCTCGCCGGGGCGGTCCTCGCCACCGGCATGCTGCTCGCGCTGATCTTCGGCGCCAACCGGATCGCCGAGTCGGGTCCGGACCCGGTCGCGCTCGGCGCGGTCGCCGGCTCCCTGGTGCTGCTGTTCCTGCTGGTGCGCGTCGAGCGGCGGGTGGCCGACCCGCTGGTCCGGCCGTCCCTGCTCCGGTCGCGCCCGCTGGTCGCCGGTTGCCTCGCCTTCGCCGCCCACTCGGCCGCGTACGCGGTGGTGGTGGTCGTGGGCAGTCTCTACCTCCAGGAGGTCCACGGCCTGTCCCCGGCGGGCGCCGGGCTGGTGCTGGCCCCGGTGCTGCTCGGCGCGCTGGTCAGCGCCGCTCCGGCGGGCGCGCTGATCCGCAGGTTCGGCGCGCGGCGGGTCGTCGCGGTGGCGCTGGCCCTGTGCGCGGTCACGCTCGCACTGGTGGCGGTCAACGCGGGCGGTCCGCTGATCCTCGTCACGGCCATCCTGGTCGCCTGGGGGCTCAGCGCCGGTCCGATCTACGTCGGGCTGACCCGGGTGTGTGTCGGCGACGCGCCGCCGAGCGACCAGGGAACGGCCTCGGCGGTGTTCGAGTCGACCACCCACGTGGCCGGGGCGATCTCCGTGGCGGTCTTCCTCACACTGCTCGCCGCCGGGGTCGGCTACGGCGTCGTGCAGTTCGTCGGCGCCGTCGCGGGCGGGCTGGGCGTCCTCGCGCTGCTGCTGATCATGCCGGCGGGGAAGTCCGGGACCACGCCGTCGCCCGCGCCGCAGCGGGCGGCGGCCCGGTAGGCGTCGATACCCGGGAACGCCTCCCTACACTGGTCAGGTGACCGCTGCGACCCTGCCCGCGTTGACCATCGGCCCGCACCGGGTGTGGCCGCCGGTGGTGCTCGCGCCGATGGCCGGGATCACCAACGTCGGCTTCCGCCGGCTCTGCCGTGAGCAGGGCGGCGGCATCTACGTCTGCGAGATGATCACCACCCGGGCGCTCGTCGAGCGGAACCCGAAGACGCTGCGCATGATCGCCTTCGGCGCCGAGGAGCAGCCCCGCAGCCTCCAGCTCTACGGCACCGACCCGGAGATCACCGCCGCCGCCGTGCGGATCGTGGTCGAACGCGACCTGGCCGACCACATCGACCTCAACTTCGGCTGCCCGGTGCCCAAGGTGACCCGCAAGGGCGGCGGCTCGGCCCTGCCGTGGCGCCGCCGGCTGTTCGCCCGGCTGGTCAAGGCCGCGGTGGACGCCGCGTCACCCGCCGGGGTGCCGGTCACCGTCAAGATGCGCAAGGGCATCGACGACGACCACCTGACGTACGTCGAGGCGGGGCTGGCGGCCCAGGACGCGGGCGTCGCGGCTGTCGCCCTGCACGGGCGTACGGCCGCGCAGCGCTACTCCGGCACCGCCGACTGGGACGCCATCGCCACGCTCAAGGCGGCGCTCGACGTGCCGGTGCTCGGCAACGGCGACATCTGGGAGGCCGACGACGCGCTGCGGATGGTCGCGCACACCGGCGTCGACGGTGTGGTGATCGGGCGCGGCTGCCTGGGCCGGCCGTGGCTGTTCGCCGACCTGGAGGCCGCGTTCAACGGGAGCCCCGAGCGGCGGCTGCCCAGCCTCGGCGAGGTGGCGGTGACCATGCGCCGGCACGCCGAGCTGCTGGTGGAGCAGTTCGTGGCGGGTGCCCGCAACCCGGCCCGGGGCGAGCGGGACGGCTGCACCGACTTCCGCAAGCACGTCGCCTGGTATCTGAAGGGCTTCCCCATCGGCAGCGAGCTGCGCCGGTCGCTCGCCATGATCGAGAGCCTGGCCCAGCTCGACGACCTGCTCGGCAAGCTCGACCCGGCCGTACCGTTCCCGGTGGAGAACCTCGGCCAGCCGCGCGGCCGCACCAACTCCCCGGGCAAGGTGTTCCTGCCCGACGGATGGCTGGCCAGCCGCGACGACGACACCCCGCCCGACGGCGCCGAGCTGGACGACTCCGGCGGCTGACCCCGGACACGCCGAAGGGCCCGACCCCCGTTCGGGGTCGGGCCCTTCGTGTTCGGTCAGGAGCTGTAGCCGCGGCTGGCGATCCAGTGCGCCAGGGCGTCCACGTCCATGCGGTACGAGGCCTGGTCCGGGTTCGCCGAGTCGGCGATCGTCACGACCTTGCCGCCGTCGCGGTAGCCGACCACGCTGATGTAGTGGCCACCCTCGAACGAGTGGGTGTTGCCGTCGGTGTCGGTCGCGGTGCCGGCGATGTTCGCCACCACGGCCCGGCCGTCGTCCACCGTGCGCACCACGTCGGCGCGCAGCTTCTCCACCTTCTCACCGGCCTTGTCCACCGGGATCTCGGTCGACTTGTAGACGTCCTTGCCGGTCTCCTTGTTCAGCACCGGGGTGATGTCGTTGATGGAGTTGGTGCCGTCCTCGGTGGTGCCCATCTCCTCGGCCATGGCGTGCACGTCGATGTTCTTGCCCTGCACGCTCAGCGCGTTACGGGCCGCGGCCGGGCCGCAGAAGTAGAAGTTGGGCTGAGCCTCGTAGCGCACGCCCAGCTCCCGCTCACCGTGCTTGCGGTCGTTGGTGACGACCTGGGCGGCGCGCTCGGCCGGGGTGGCCTGGGCGGCGATGGCGGGGCCGGCGATGCCACCAGCGGTGGCGGCGATACCGGCGACGGTCAGAGCGGTCTTGCGCAGCAGAGTGGTAGCCATGATCAGTTGCCTCTCCGTCGGGGGTACGCGGCGATGGGGGATGCCGCGAAGAAAGATCAGGTGGCCCGGTATGTGCGTCGGGCCGGTGGCTCGCTCGGGCGACCAGGGGACGGCCTGCTCCGGCGGCTCGGTGATGTAACGACCGGGGGTCCGGGGTCATTCCCGGGGCGCTGCCCGGCGGTGCGGCCTGCTCGACAGGCGCTGTCGACCTGCTCGGTGGCCCGGTGACGTAACGACCGGCGTCCCGGCCTGATTCCCGGCCCGCTGGGCGGGCGGTCGGCGGGTGCGGCGCGGTCTGCCATGTACAACGCCCCGCACCCGCCGCCGATTCCACCCCACCGGTGACCCCGACCACCCCGATTCCGGACACCGACCCCACCGAGGCGGCCCCCGACACCAGACCCCGCCCACCCCGCCCACCCCGCCCGCTCCGGGTCCGCCCGGGCGCTGGGGCGCTCGGGCCCTCGGGCCCTCGGGCCTGACCCCACCACCCCGTTGATCAAGGAGTTTGTGCCCGTCTGAGGCCTCGCGCCCGCCGCAAACTCCTTGATCACCGATGCGATGGGAGGAGGAGTTGGCCACCGGGCCCATCTGGCGCCTGAGTTCGGGGTCCGGACCGGTTCGGCTTCGAGATCTTGGTAGATCCGCGCCCCTCTGGGGGCCGTTCCGTACCAAGATCTCGGCAATCGGGCGGCGGCACGCGCCGGGCGAGGGCGTCCGCCCGCGCCGCGCCGGGGATCGGTGCGTCGATCATGAAGTTGGCGGCAGTTCGTGTCCGGTTTGTCGCCGTCAACTTCATGATCGACCCCGGGGGTGCGCCCGGAGGGAGGGGCAGGGGGTCAGGGGGTGGGGGTGGTGTGGGGGGTGGGTTGGGTGGGGATCTGGGTCGAGGTCGTGGGGGGCCAGGGGATCTTGGGGGAGGGGTGGAAGGTGATGCCGGCGATGGTCCAGCGCGGGCCCTGGGCGGCCAGCCGGCTGCGGAACCGGGGCCAGTCGTGCGTCTCGCGCGGTGACCAGCCGAGTTCGGCGATCGCGGGCAGGCGCGGGAACAGCATGAACTCGATCTCGGCGCGGCTGGTGACCGTCTCGGTCCACAGCGGCGCCTCCACACCCAGCACCGCCTCGGCCGGTACGCCCCGCACGTGGGTCGCCGGATCCCACTCGTACGCCCGGCGTACGTCGATCAGACCGGCCCAGTCGTTCCCGATCGGGGTGTCCGGGGCGTACTTCATGTCCAGGTACGCGTGGTTGCCGGGGGAGAGGATCAGCCGGGCGCCCCGGCGTACCGCGTCGGCGGTCTCCGGGTCGTCACCGTTCGTGCCCCACCACTGCAGGACGCGCCCGTCGACGTGCTCGGCCGGGGCGAGCTGGTGCCAGCCGACGACTGTCTTGCCGGTGGCGGCGACCAGCCGCTGCGCCCGCTCCACGAAGGTGCGGTAGCTGTCCGCCGGCACCTTGAACGCCTCGTCGCCGCCGAGGTGCAGCCACGGTCCGGGCGTCAGCGCGGCCACCTCGCCGACCACGTCCGCGACGAAGGCGTACGTCCGCTCGTCGGCGGGGTCGACGAAGCTGAAGCCGACCTCGGTGCCGGTGTACGGCGGCGGCGCGACCTTGCCGGGTGCCAGTTCGGGGTACGCGACCAGCGCCGCGTTGGTGTGGCCCGGCAGGTCGATCTCGGGCACCACAGTCACGTGGCGGCGGGCGGCGTACGCGACGATGCGGCGGTAGTCGTCCCGGGTGTACCAGCCGCCTGTGCCGCCCCCGACCTCGGTCGCGCCGCCGACCTCGGCGAGCCGGGGCCAGGAGTCGACGGCGATCCGCCAGCCCTGGTCGTCGGTGAGGTGCAGGTGCAGGTGGTTGAGCTTGTAGCGGGCCAGGTGGTCGACCACCCGCAGTACGTCCTCGACCGGGAAGAAGTGGCGGGCGACGTCGAGCATGGCGCCCCGGTAGGCGAAGCGCGGCCGGTCGACGATCGTGCCGCCGGGCACCGCCCAGCGCGCGGCGGTCACGGTCGGGCTCTCGATCGGCGCGGGTAGCAGCTGCCGCAGCGTCTGCGCGCCGCGGAACAGCCCGGCGGGGGTGACGGCGGTGATCCGGACGCCGCCGGCGGTCACGTCGAGGCGGTAGCCCTCATCCCCGAGCCGCGCGTGGTCCACCGGACCGGAGGCGGCGGTCGCGACCGCGCCGCTGGGCACGGCGGCGTCCGCCGGCGACAGCGTGAGCGTCAGCGGGCCGCCCTCGGCGGTGTCGGCGACCGGGAGCGGGAAGCCGGTGGCCGGGCGCAGCCAGCCGGCGAGTTGTTCGGCCACGTCCCGCCCGGCGGCGCTGACCTGCAGCACCGCGTCCGCGCTCAGCGTGAAGTGACCGGCCGGGTCCGGGAGCACCTGCTCGGGCGCCGGCACCACGTCGCCCAGCCGGACCGGCGCCGGTCCGGCGAGCGCCCCGGCGGCCCGGCCCGCGGCGGCCCGGGCCAGCTCGGCCGCGGGAGCCGGCACGCCGGGCAGCGACACCGCGGGTACGTCACTGGAAGGGCTGGTGGGACGGGTGCCGGACGGCTCCGGCTCGGTCTCCGGGGCGGCGGGGTTGGTCGGCACGGCGACGCCTCCGAGGGGTGTATTCGCGCGGGATATGGCAAAGGTCAGGTTCCGCGAGATGCAGTGACGTCAAGAGTACGAGAGGGATCGGAATTGCGTGATCGTGCTCGTGGAAGCGTTCCCAAAAACCCGTACGAACGCGGATTGTGGTGACCGTTGTGCCGAAAGTCACCGAACGCTCCCAGGTTTCTCGAAACTCGCCTAGCCTTCGCCCCACCGACGCTGACGAGCCGGGATTACCGGTGGTCACTACCGGGGTATGTCCGAACTGAACCTTCGTTAAGTGTCAATGGCGCGCGTGGGAGGCTCTGGTGGCAGCGCACGATCCGGTCGAGCACAAGTACGTCTACGACTTCGCCGAGGGCAACAAGGATCTCAAGGATCTGCTCGGCGGCAAGGGGGCCAACCTGGCCGAGATGACGAATCTCGGCCTGCCGGTCCCGCCCGGCTTCACGATCACCACGGAGGCCTGCAAGGCGTACCTGACGACCGGGCGCGAGCCGGACGGCCTGGCCGCGCAGATCGAGGCGCACCTGGAGTCGCTGGAGCGCGAGATGGGCCGCCGCCTCGGCGACCCGGACGACCCACTGCTGGTCTCGGTACGCTCCGGCGCCAAGTTCTCCATGCCGGGCATGATGGAGACCGTCCTCAACGTGGGACTCAACGACCGAAGCGTGGTCGGCCTGAGCAACCAAGCGGGTGGGAACGACAGGTTCGCCTGGGACTCCTACCGGCGACTGATCCAGATGTTCGGCAAGACCGTCTGCGAGGTTCCGGGCGAGGAGTTCGAGCACGCGCTGGACGAGATCAAGCGCGCCAAGGGTACGCACAACGACCTCGACCTGGACGCCGACGACCTGCGCGGGCTGGTCGACGCGTACAAGCAGATCTTCGCCAAGCACACCGGCCGCGAGTTCCCACAGGAGCCGCGCGAGCAGCTCGACCTCGCCATCCGCGCGGTCTTCGACTCGTGGAACGCGGAGCGGGCGGTGCTGTACCGCCGGCAGGAGCGCATCCCGGCCGACCTGGGCACCGCCGTCAACGTGGTGACGATGGTCTTCGGCAACCTCGGTCCGGACTCCGGCACCGGCGTCGCGTTCACCCGCGACCCGGGCAGCGGGGCGCAGGGCATCTACGGCGACTACCTCGCCAACGCCCAGGGCGAGGACGTGGTCGCCGGCATCCGCAACACGGTGCCGTTGCAGGAGCTGGAGCAGCTCGACAAGACCTCCTACGACCAGCTGCTCGGCATCATGGCCCGGCTGGAGGAGCACTACAAGGACCTCTGCGACATCGAGTTCACCATCGAGCGCGGCAAGCTCTGGATGCTCCAGACCCGGGTCGGCAAGCGCACCGCCGCCGCCGCGTTCGTCATCGCCGGGCAGCTCGTCGACGAGGGCCTGATCGACCTGGACGAGGCGCTGCACCGGGTCAACGGCGCGCAGCTCGCCCAGCTCATGTTCCCGCGCTTCCAGCTCGACCACGAGTTCGAGCCGGTCGCCAAGGGCATCGGCGCCTCTCCGGGCGCCGCGTCCGGCAAGGTCGTCTTCACCTCGGCCCGCGCGGTCGAGCTGGCCGCCGAGGGCGAATCGGTGATCCTGGTCCGCCGGGAGACCAACCCGGACGACCTCAACGGCATGATCGCCGCCAAGGGCATCCTCACCTCCCGGGGCGGCAAGACCAGCCACGCCGCGGTGGTGGCCCGCGGCATGGGCAAGACCTGTGTCTCCGGCGCCGACGAGCTGGAGGTGAACGTCCCGGCGAAGAAGTTCACAGTGGGCGACCACGTGGTGAACGAGGGCGACGTGGTCTCGATCGACGGCACCACCGGCAAGGTCTACCTCGGCGAGGTGCCGGTCATGCCGTCCGAGGTGGTGCAGTACTTCGAGGGCGAACTCGACCCGGAGACCATCGACGACGCGCTGGTCCGCGCCGTACACCGGATCATGACGCACGCCGACGCCGCGCGGCGGCTGCGGGTACGCACGAACGCCGACACCGGCGCGGACGCGGCCCGGGCGCGGCGCTTCGGCGCCGAGGGCATCGGCCTGTGCCGCACCGAGCACATGTTCCTCGGTGACCGGCGCGAGCTGGTCGAGCGGCTCATCCTCGCCTCCGGCGAGCGGGAGCGGGAGGACGCGCTCGCCGCGCTGCTGCCGCTGCAGCGGGCCGACTTCATCGAGATCTTCCGCGAGATGGACGGTCTGCCGGTCACGGTGCGGCTGATCGACCCGCCGCTGCACGAGTTCCTGCCCCCGCTGGAGCAGCTCGCGGTGAACGTCGCGGTGGCCCAGGAGCGCGGCGAGGACGTCGCCAAGGAGGAGGCGCTGCTCGCCGCCGTGCGGCGGATGCACGAGGAGAACCCGATGCTGGGCCTGCGCGGCGTCCGGCTCGGCCTGGTCATCCCGGGCCTGTTCGCCATGCAGGTCCGCGCGATCGCGGAGGCCGCCGTCGCGGTCGTCCGCGACGGCGGCACGGCCTGCCCGGAGATCATGGTGCCGCTGGTCGGGGCCGTGCAGGAGCTGGAGACGGTACGCGCCGAGGCCGAGCGGATCATCGCCGAGGTGGTCGGGGACAGCGGCGTCGAGGTGCTGATCGGCACGATGATCGAGGTGCCCCGGGCGGCGCTGACCGCCGGGCAGATCGCCGAGGCGGCCGAGTTCTTCTCCTTCGGCACCAACGACCTGACCCAGATGGGCTGGGGCTTCTCCCGCGACGACGTGGAGGGCGCGTTCTTCTGGCGTTACCTGGAACTGGGCATCTTCGGCATCTCGCCGTTCGAGTCGATCGACACCGACGGCGTCGGCCGGCTGATCCGCATTGCCGCCGAGGAGGGCCGGGCGGCCCGTCCGGGGCTGAAGCTCGGCGTCTGCGGCGAGCACGGCGGTGACCCGGACTCGGTGCACTTCTTCCACGAGGTCGGACTGGACTACGTCTCCTGCTCGCCGTTCCGGGTGCCGGTGGCCCGGCTGGAGGCGGGCCGCGCGGCCATCACCACCACCGGTTCGGACTCCCGCTGACCGGGCGCGGGGCCGCCGGTGCTCGCCGGCGGCCCCGCGTACGCCCGGCGCGCCTTTCCGGCCTCCTCGGCGTAACCTGAGCTTCCGCCACGTGTCGATCAGGAGGGGTGGCCGCATGACCGCCGTCTGGGAGAACCTGACCATCGACGCCCGGGATCCGTCCCGGCTCGCCAGTTGGTGGGCGGAGGCGCTCGGCTATCAGGTGATCACCGACAAGCCGGCCGAGGTGGAGATCCGCCGGACCCCCGACACGATGCCCGGTCTCGTCTTCGTCCCGGTCGCCGGGCCGAAGGAGGGAAAGAACCGGCTGCACCTCAACCTGCGCCCGGCCGACATGGAGGCCGAGGTGGAGCGCCTGGTCGACATGGGCGCCCGGCACGTCGACATCGGCCAGGGGGACGTGGCGTGGACGGTGCTCGCCGACCCGGAGGGCAACGAGTTCTGCGTGTTGCGGGAGCGCGAGGAGTGAGCCGGTCTTGCGAGCCCCGCAGTCGCGACCTACGCGGTCCGGGAGCGCGAGGAGTGAGCCGGTCTTGCGAGCCCCGCAGTTGCGACCATCTGCCAGTCCGGGAGAAATGAGCGGCGACGCGGCCCGGCTGGTCGACGAGGCGCCCAAGGACACCGGGTACGGCCGGTCGCCGTTCGAGCGGGACCGCGCCCGCGTGCTGCACTCGGCGGCGTTCCGCCGGCTCGCCGCGAAGACCCAGGTGCACACCGCCGGGACGAACGACTTCCTGCGTACCCGGCTGACCCACTCGCTGGAGGTCGCGCAGATCGCCCGCGAGATGGGCGCCCGGCTGGGCTGCGACCCGGACGTGGTGGACACCGCCGGGCTGGCGCACGACCTGGGTCACCCGCCGTTCGGGCACAACGGCGAGTACGCCCTGGACGAACTGGCCGCCGCCTGCGGCGGCTTCGAGGGCAACGCGCAGACGCTGCGGGAGCTCACCCGGCTGGAGGCCAAGGTGTTCGCCCCGGACGGGCGTTCGGCCGGGCTGAACCTGACCCGGGCCGCGCTGGACGCGGTCAGCAAGTACCCGTGGCCGCGTCGCCCCGGCGAACGCAAGTTCGGCGTGTACGCCGACGACCGCCCGGTCTTCGACTGGCTGCGCGAAGGCGCCCCGCCCGGTGCCCGGCGCTGCCTGGAGGCCCAGGTGATGGACTGGGCCGACGACGTGGCGTACTCGGTGCACGACGTCGAGGACGGCATCCACGGCGGGTACGTCGACCTGCGCCCGCTGCTGGCCGACGCGGACGAGCGGCGGGCGCTCTGCGCCGACGTGGCCGCCGAGTACTCCGGGGAGGCGCCGGAGGACCTGGGCGAGGTGCTCGCCGACCTGCTGGCCGATCCGGTGCTCGCCCCGCTGGCGGCGTACGACGGCAGCCACCGCGCCCTCGCCGCGTTGAAGGCCACCACCAGCGTGCTCACCGGCCGGTTCGTCGCCGGCGTGGTGGCCGCGACCGAGCAGCGCCACGGTCCCGGCCCGCACCGCCGCTACGCCGCCGACCTGGAGGTGCCGCGCCGGATCCGGGCGCAGTGCGCGCTGCTCAAGGGCATCGCGCTGCGGTACGTGATGCGCCGTCCCGGTGCCGAGGACCGCTACGCGCGGCAGCGCGACGTCCTCGCCGGGCTGGTCGCGGCGCTGCTGGACCGGGCTCCTGACGCGCTCGACCCGGTCTTCGCGCCGCTGTGGCGGGACGCGGCGGACGACGTCGCGCGGCTGCGCGTGGTGATCGACCAGGTCGCCTCGCTCACCGATCCGGCCGCGCTGGCCTGGCACGCCCGGCTGGTGTCGTCGAGCCGACCGGGTCACCCCGGGGGCGGACCCGAGAACTTAGGCTAGCCTAAGCGGCATGACGGATCGCCCGAAGAAGCTCACCGCCGCCACGGTCGTCCGGACCATGCGGCCGACCCCGCACCTGATCCGCCTGGTCCTGGGCGGTCCCGAGCTGGCCGGCCTGCCGGTCGGCGCGTACACCGACCACTACGTGAAGTTCGTCTTCCCACCGGCCGGGGTGACCTACCCGTACCCGGTCGACCTGGCCACGATCAAGCGGGAGTTCCCGGCGGAGCAGTGGCCGCGCCTGCGCGCGTACACGGTGCGGGCCTGGGACGCGGCGGCCGGTGAGATGACCGTGGACGTGGTGCACCACGGCGACGAAGGGCTGGCCGGGCCGTGGGCGGCGGCGCTGCGTCCCGGCGACCGGGTGTTGTTCGCCGGGCCGGGCGGCGCGTACGTGCCGGACCCGGCGGCCGACTGGCACCTGCTGGCGGGCGACGAGAGCGCGCTGCCGGCCATCGCCGCCGCCCTGGAGCGGCTGCCGGCGGGCGCGGCCGCCAAGGTGTACGTCGAGGTCGGCGGCCCGGCCGACGAACTGCCCCTGACCAGCGCGGGCGAGGTCGAGTTGTGCTGGCTGCACCGCGACGGCCGTCCGTACGGCGAGCCGCTGGTGGAGGCGGTCCGGGCGCTGGAGTTCCCGCCCGGCCGGGTGCACGCGTTCGTGCACGGCGAGGCCGGCGCGATGAAGGAGTTGCGGCGGCTGCTGCGCGTCGAGCGCGGCGTGCCCCGGGGCGACCTGTCCATTTCCGGCTACTGGCGGCGCGGCATGGACGACGAGGGCTGGCGGTCCACCAAGCCGGCCTGGAACGCCGCCGTGGAGGCCGAGGAGGCCGCCACCGTCGTGTCCTGACGCGGATCCTGCGGCGTTCCGACCCGCCGGTACGCCCGGCCCGCCGACGATGGGGGCATGACGGGACAGGTGGGACAGCGGCCCGCGACCCAGCCGGTCGACCGGGTGGTGCTCGGCGCCGGGGTCGCCGGTGTGCTCGCGGTGGTGCTGTGGGGCGTGTTCGCCCGGGGCTCACTGGCCCGTTTCGGCGAGTCCGGCCTGGCCTGGACGGTGAGCACGTTCGGCTGGTTCTTCGTGGTCGCGGCGGACGCCTTCCTGGTGCTGGCGGTCGTGGTGGCCGCCTCCCGGTTCGGCCGGATCCGGCTGGGCGCCGACGACGACGAGCCGGAGTTCGACACGCTGGCCTGGATCGCGATGATGTTCAGCGCCGGCATGGGCATCGGCCTGGTGTTCTTCGCCGTCGCCGAGCCGATCCAGCACTACGCCGCGCCGCCGCCGGCCTCCGGCGTGGAGCCGCAGACCGGTGCCGCCGCCGCGGCGGCCATGCAGTACACGCTCTTCCACTGGACGCTGCACCCGTGGGGCATCTACGCGGTCGCGGCGCTGGCCCTGGCGTACTCGACGTTCCGCAAGGGGCGGGGCAACCGGATCTCGTCGGCGTTCGCGCCGCTGCTCGGCGACCGGACCGACGGCCCGCTCGGCCGGACGATCGACCTGCTCGCCGTCTTCGCCACAGTGTTCGGCTCCGCGACCAGTCTGGGGCTGGGCGCGCTCCAGGTGGCGGCCGGACTGGACCTGGTGGCCGGCGTGCCGGACGGCCGGGCCGTCGAGTTGACGATCATCGGCGCGCTCACGCTCGCCTTCGTCCTCTCCGCCTTCTCCGGCCTGCACCGGGGCGTCAAGTGGCTGTCCACCACGAACGTGCTGATCGCCGTCGTGCTGATGCTGTTCGTGTTCGTGGTCGGTCCGACCGTCTACACGCTGGAGGTGCTGCCGGCCTCGGTCGGTGACTACCTGAGCGGCCTGGTGCGCATGTCGACGCGTACCGGGGCGTTCTCCGATCCGGCCTGGCTCGGCTCGTGGACCATCTTCTACTGGGCGTGGTGGATCTCTTGGGCGCCGTTCGTGGGCACGTTCATCGCCCGCATCTCGCGCGGCCGTACGGTCCGCCAGTTCCTGGTCGGGGTGCTGCTGGTGCCCAGCGGCGCGAGCACCGTCTGGTTCGCGGTGATGGGCGGAAGCGCCCTGCGTACGCAGACCACCGGCACCCGGGACCTGGTGGCGGACGTGGGCGCCGGTTCCGAGCAGGCGCTGTTCGGGCTGCTCGACGCGCTGCCGCTGGCCACGCTGACGAGCGTGCTCGCCATGGTGCTGATCGCGCTCTACTTCGTCACCAGCGCGGACTCGGCGTCGCTGGTGCTCGGCTCGCTCAGCTCGCGCGGCGCGCTGCGGCCGCATCGCGGGGTGGTGGTGCTCTGGGGCGTGCTGATCGGCGCGGTCGCGGCGGCGTTGCTGCTGGCCGGAGGGCTGGCCGCGCTGCAACAGGCGACCATCCTGGTCGCGTTGCCGTTCGTCGTGGTGATGCTGGGCCTGGCCGTCGCGGTGCTCCGGGAGATGGCCGCCGATCCGATGCTGCGCGCCGGGCCCCGGCCCCGCCGCTCCGGCCTGGCCGCGGCGGTGAACGCGGCCCGGTCGTACGAGGAGGAGGATCCGGCCCCCGTCACGCGCTGGTTCCACAGCCGTCGCCGCTGAGTGGTGGTACCTCGATCTGTAGTAGGAGTGCTACATTCCGGGGCATGACTGCGGTCGAACTCCCGGGGGCCGTCGCGTCCCCCCGCCCTCCCGACGAGGATCTCGTCCTCGACGTGCGGGACCTGCGTATGCGCTACGGCGCCGTCGACGTGCTGCACGGCGTCGACCTCACCGCCCGGCGGGGCGAGGTGGTGGCGCTGCTCGGGCCAAACGGCGCGGGCAAGACCACCACCATCGAGATCCTCGAAGGCTTCCGGGTTCCCTCGGCCGGCACGGTGCGCGTGCTCGGCACCGACCCGGCCCGCGGCGACGAGCGGTGGCGCGCGCGGCTGGGCGTGGTGCTCCAGTCCTGGCGCGACCACGGCAAGTGGCGGGTGCGGGAGCTGCTCGCCCACCTCGGCGACTTCTACGCGCCGTACGCCACCGACCGGAGCCCGCGCCCGTGGCCGGTCGACGAGCTGCTGGAGACGGTGGGCCTGACCGCGCACGCCGGCAGCCGGGTGGCCCGGCTCTCCGGTGGTCAGCGCCGCCGGCTCGACGTCGCGGTCGGCATCGTCGGCCGGCCGGAACTGCTGTTCCTGGACGAGCCCACCGTCGGGTTCGACCCGGCCGCCCGGCGTGAGTTCCACGAGCTGGTGCACCGCCTGGCCGACCTGGACGAAACCACGATCGTGCTGACCACGCACGACCTGACCGAGGCGGAGAAGCTGGCCGACCGAATCCTGATCCTGGCCGACGGCCGGATCATCGCCGAGGGGTCGCCCGACCAGCTCGCCCGGCGCGTCGCGGGGGACGCCGAGGTGCGCTGGACCCGCGACGGCGAGCGGTACGTGCACGCCACCGCCGACGCCACCGCGTTCCTGCGCGACCTGCTCCGCGAACACGGGGACCGGGTACGCGAGCTGGAGGTGCGCCGGGCCAGCCTGGAGGACGCGTACCTGGCGCTGGTGCACGAGGAGGAGACCGGCATCCGTACCGGCCGGGCCGAGCGGGTGTGGCAGCAGGAGGCGAACCGATGAACCCGACCACCAACGCGTTGCGGACCGGGCTGCGGCGCGGCGTGATCGAGCTGCGCGCGACGTTCACCAACGGCCAGGATCTCTGGACCTACTTCTTTCCCACGGTGGTGCTGCTGGTCGCCGTGTTCTGGATGCGCGGCTCGACAGTGCCCGGCACCGACTTCTCGCTCGGCGCCCGTACGCTGCCCAGCGCGCTCGGCATGGGCCTGCTCTTCGGCGGCCTGCTCGGGCTGGCAAACCAGCTCGTGATCGACCGGGAGGACGGCACGCTGCTGCGCGCCAAGGCCATCCCGGACGGCATGCTCGGCTACCTGGTCGGCAAGATCGTGCTGGTCTCGGCGGTCGCGCTGATCGGCGTGGTCCTCCAGCTCACACCCGGACTGTTCTTCCTCGACGGGCTGCGGCTCGGCGACCCCGGCGCCTGGCTCACGCTGGCCTGGGTGGTGCCGCTCGGGTTGGTGGCGACGCTGCCGCTGGGCGCGGTGATCGGCTCGCTGGTCGAGAACCCGCGCAACATGGGCCTGGTGGTGATGCCGATCTTCGGTCTCATCGCGCTGTCCGGCATCTTCTACCCGATCAACGGCCTGCCCGGCTGGCTCCAGGGCGTCGCCCAGGTCTTCCCGCTCTACTGGCTAGGCTTGGGCATGCGCTCGGCGCTGCTCCCGGGCGACCTGGCGGCGGTCGAACTCGGCGGCTCCTGGCGGCACCTGGAGACGGTCGGCGTGCTCGGCGCCTGGGCGCTGCTCGGGCTCGTGCTGGCCCCGGTGGTGCTGCGCCGGATGGCCCGCCGGGAGTCCGGCTCGCGGGTCGCGGCCCGGCGGGAGCGGGCCATGCAGCGGGTCGGATGAGAGGGCGTCGATGAGCGAGACCGTGCACAACCGCATCGCGGTGCTGCGCGCCGAACGGGGCATCTCCCGCCGGCAACTGGCCGACGCGCTCGGTGTGCACTACCAGACCGTGGGTTACCTGGAACGCGGCGAGTTCCGGCCCAGCCTGCACCTGGCGTTGCGCATCGCCGCGTACTTCGAGGTGCCGGTCGAGGTGGTCTTCTCCATCGAGCCGTTCCCGCGTATCGGCGACCCCGCGACGGCCCGTTCGGCCTGAGCCGGGGGACGGACGTGGTCGGCCACACGCCCGTCCCCCCGGCCGCCGGAACGTCGGTCCGGCAGGGCAGGATGTACGCCGAGGGGGTGGCGGTCATGGCGGGGCGGATCCGGGACGAGGACATCGCGCTGGTCCGCGAGCGCACCGCCATCGCGGACGTCATCTCCGAGGTGGTGACCCTCAAGTCGGCGGGCGGCGGCAACCTCAAAGGGCTGTGCCCGTTCCACGACGAGAAGAGCCCGTCGTTCAACGTCTCGCCCGCCCGCAACGTGTTCTACTGCTTCGGCTGCGGGGTCGGCGGCGACGCGATCAAGTTCCTGATGGACGCCGAGCACCTCAGCTTCGTCGAGTCCGTCGAGCGGCTCGCCGCCCGCGCCGGCATCCAGTTGCGCTACGTCGAGGACGACCGGTCCACGCCGCGTCCCCGCCCGCAGCAGGGGCAGCGGCAGCGCCTGGTGGCCGCGCACGCCGCCGCCACCGAGTTCTACCGGGCCCAGCTCACCACCGCCGGCGCCCGTCCGGCCCGGGAGTTCCTCGCCGGGCGCGGCTTCGACCGGGCCGCCGCCGAGCGGTACGGCTGCGGCTTCGCCCCCGACGGGTGGGACCTGCTCACCAAGCACCTGCGCCAGCAGGGCTTCACCCACGACGAGCTGGTCACCGGCGGCCTGTCCCGCCCGGCCCGCTCCGGCTCGCTGATCGACCGGTTCCGCCGCCGCCTGATGTGGCCGATCCGGGACATCACCGGCGACGTGATCGGCTTCGGCGCCCGCAAGCTCTTCGACGACGACGACGGCCCGAAATACCTGAACACCCCCGAGACGCCGATCTACAAGAAGTCGCACGTGCTGTACGGCATCGACCAGGCCAAGCGGGAGATCGCCAAGCAGGGCAAGGTGGTGGTGGTCGAGGGCTACACCGACGTGATGGCCTGCCACCTCGCCGACGTGCCGACAGCGGTGGCGACCTGCGGCACCGCGTTCGGCGGCGACCACATCTCGGTGCTGCGCCGGGTGCTGTTCGACAGCGACGAGCGGGCCGGCGAGATCATCTTCACCTTCGACGGCGACGCCGCCGGCCAGAAGGCCGCGCTGCGCGCCTTCGAGGACGACCAGCGCTTCGTCGGGCGTACCTTCATCGCGGTCAGCCCCGACAACATGGACCCGTGCGAGCTGCGCCTGGCAAAGGGCGACCTGGCCGTACGCGACCTGGTGGCCCGCCGCGAGCCGCTGGTGGACTTCGCGCTCCGGCACGTGATCAGCCGGTTCGACCTGGACACCGTCGACGGCCGGGTCGAGGCCATGCGCCGCGCCGCGCCGCTCGTGGCGAAGATCAAGGACCGGGAGAAGCGCCCGGAGTACGTGCGCAAGCTCGCCGGTGACCTCGGCATGGAGATCGAGCCGGTGCAGCGTGCGGTGCTGGCCGCCGCGCACGGGCCGCAGGCCGGCAGCGCGCCCGCCGCCCCGGCCCGCTCGCGCCCGGCCTCGCCCGCTGTGGACAGTCCGCGTTCCATGGTGGAGCGGGAGGCGCTGAAGCTGGCGTTGCAGGAGCCGGTGCTCGCCGGTCCGATGTTCGACGCGGTCGAGGCGACCGACTACCAGCACCCGGTGCACGTCGCGGTACGCGCCGCCGTGGCCGCCGCCGGCGGTGCGTCCGGCGCCACCGGCGGCGCGGTCTGGATCGAGCGGGTCCGCGACGCCTGCGACGACCTGGCCGGGCAGGCGCTGATCGGTGAGCTGGCGGTGGAGCCGCTGCGCATCGACGGCGAACCCGACCCGAGGTACGTCTCGATCACCATGGCCCGGCTCCAGTGGAGTTCGGTCACCGGCCGCATCCGCGACCTGAAGTCGAAGATCCAGCGGATCAACCCGGTGAGCAACAAGGACGAGTACTTCGCCCTGTTCGGGGAACTGCTCTCGCTGGAACAGCACGCACGGGCACTGCGCGAGCAGGCCGCCGGAGGTTTGTGATGGCTCTGTTCAACCGTCGGCCGAAACTGCCGTCGGCCGACCGGCCGCCGCTGGCCGCCGACGAGCGGGTGCTCGCGTGGGCCGCAGCCGGCACCGGCGAGGGCGGCAACGACGGCGTGCTGGTCGCCAGTAACCGCGGTCTCTGGCTGCCCGGCCGCGTCGACCGCCTCGGCTGGCACGACATCCTCAAGGCGGTCTGGTCCGGCCGCGAGCTGACAGTCACCCCGGCCGAGCCGGTCGCCGAGCGCGACGGTTACCTGGTGGTCGCGGACGGTCTCCCCGGGACGTACCTGCTCGTCGACCCGGGTGACCTGCCGCACCAGGTCCGGGCCCGGGTCACCGGCTCGGTGGCGTACACCTCGCACCACGAGGTGCCCGGCGGCTCCGGGCGGATCGCGGCCCGGCGGGTGGCCGGGGTCGACGGCCTGACCTGGACGGTCCGCTACGACCCGGGGACGCCCGCCGACGACGAGGCGGTGGCCGCCGAGACCGCCCGGCTGGTCGCGGCGGCGCGCGCCGCCACCGCGCCCGCAGACGCCTGAGGCCGCGCCACGCCCGGAGTCACGCGGGGTCAGGCACGTGGGCGGGCCCCGTCGAGGAAGAGCGCGACGACCCGGGCGGGTCCGGTCTCGTCGGTGAGGTCGGCGGCGCGGGCCAGGTGCAGGAACGCGTTCATCAGGAACTCCGGTTCGCCGGTGACGGCGCCCTCGGCCTTCGCATCGGCGAAGAACCGGGTCACCGGCGCCAGCATCAGCGCGACGTAGAGGCCCGAGACGTGCTCGCTGGTCCCGGCGGAGACGAGCGGCAGCGTGTCGTAGATGCGCTGCTCGAACGTGATCGCGTCGCCGTGCTGCCCGGCGGCGACGGTGGCGAGCGCGTGCAGCCGGTGCGCCACGTCGCCGGGTTCGGACAGCGCCGCCGAGATCCGGCCGCCGACGTCCCGGATGTACCGTTCCGCCACCGCGATGTAGAGGTCCTCCTTGCCGCCGGGGAAGTGGTGGTAGATGGACGGCTTCTGGATGCCGACGCTGCGGCCCACGCCGACCAGGGAGATGCCCTGGTAGCCGGTCGCCGCGAGCTGCTCGGCGAAGGCGTCCATGATCTGGGTGCGCGTGTCGGTGGGGCTCATCGGTTCTTTCTCGCGTGGTGGAGGGCGAGCGCGCAGGCGGCGGTTCCGGCGACGGCGAGGGTGACGATCGCCGCGACGCCGACCGGGGCCGCGGTGAGCGACGTGCCGCCGCCGAGCTGGCGGGCGGTGTCGACGATATAGGTGAGCGGGTTGACCGTGGCGATCACCCGCATCCAGCCGGCGAGTTGGTCGACCGGCGCGAACACGCCGGTGAAGAACGACAGGCCGAACACGGCGAGCGTGACCAGGTTGGTGGCCGGCGCCGAGGCCGACCGGATCGCGAGCGCCATGCTCAGGAGTGCGACACCGAGGCCCAGCGCCAGCATCAGCAGCAGCATCCCGGCGACGCCGGGCCAGCTCGCCGGCCGGTAGCCGATCAGTGCGGCCCCGGCGACCGTCACCGCCATCTGGAGTACGACGGCGATCAGCGCGGCGACGACCGGGCCGACGAGGAACGGCGTGGTGCTCCCGTGGGCGAGCCGGAGGCGGTCGAGGTAGCCACTGGTGATGTCGCCCAGCACCAGCGTGCCGGCGGCGCCCGCGCCGGTGGCGACGCCGGTGAGCAGGATCAGCGGCAGCAGGAACGCGATGAAGCTCGTGCCGTCCAGGTAGGTGCCGCCCACGGCGTCGAGCTGCCCGGCGTAGACGAGCAGGAAGAACAGGGACTGGGCGACCGGGGCGACGAGCAGCGCGGGCGTACGGAGCACGGCGCGCGTGGAGCGTCTGATCGCCGCGAGGACGACCGGGGCCGGAGAGCGGCGGGGTGGGGCGACTGCCAGCGGGAGCACGGGTTCGGGCCTTTCGGGGTGCGGTGGGGTCACGCCTCAGCGGGCGGCGAGGGCGACGAAGACGTCGTCGAGGGAGGGCTCGGCGAGGTGGAGCCGGGTGATCTCGGCGGCGGCGTCGCCGGCCTCGGTCAGGGCCTTCGCCAGGGCCCGCGGATCGTCGGGAACGCTGAGGCGTACCCGGTCCGGACGGTCGGGGTCGGCGCGGAACCCGGCCTCGGACGCGGCGGCGAACGCGGCAGCGGCGGCGGCGCCGGACAGGTCGAGCGTGAGCGTACGGGCGCCGACGCGCTGCTTGAGCGACGCCGGCGGACCCTGGGCGACCACCCGGCCCTCCCGGAGCACGGCGATGTCGGTGGCGAGCACGTCCGCCTCGTGCAGGTCCTGGGTCGAGATGAGCAGCGAGGTGCCGGCCTGGTTGAGGCGGGTCAGCTCGGTCCAGAAGTCGATGCGCGCGAGCGGGTCCAGGCCGGTGGTCGGCTCGTCCAGGATCACCACGGCGGGCTCGGCGACGAGCGCCACGGCCAGGTCCAGCTTGCGGCGGGTGCCGCCGGAGAGCTTGGCGACCCGGGCCGAGCGGTGCTCGCCCAGGCCGAACAGGTCGACGAGTTCCCGCGTGCGGCGTGCTCGCCGGCGGCGTCCCAGCCCGAGCGCCACGCCCTGGAAGTCGAGCACCTCCGTGGGGGAGGCGAGCGGGTCGAGCGCGTTCGACTGCGGCGCGAGGCCGATCAGGCGTCGCGCGTCCCGTGCCTGCGTGACGGTGTCGAACCCGCCGACGCGTACCGAGCCGGACGTCGGGGTGCGCAGCGTCGCGATGATCTCCAGCAGCGTGGATTTGCCGGCGCCGTTGTGGCCGAGCACGACGAAGCGGCTGCCCTGCGCGACTGTCACGTCGAGCGCGCGCAGGGCGTCATGGGTTCCGTAGGTCTTGGTCAGCGCGGTGGCGAGCACGAGCGGGGTCATGCCACCACCCTACCGACCGGTCGGTAGGGTGGCCAAATCCGGTTGTCGCCCTGCCCACCCACCGTTAGCGTCGCGGCATGTTCGCCACCGACCGGGTCCGCCTGCGTACGCCCACCCCCGACGACGCGCCGGACATGTTCCGGCTGCACAGCGACCCGGAGCTGCACCTGGTCACCGACGACGAGCCGTTCCTGCCGCACCACGTCGGGCAGGTCCGGGCCCGGCTGGAGAAGCGAGCCGCCGAGCAGCCGGAGGCCGCCGCTCCGGTGTCGCTGCTGGCCGAGACCGTCGCCGACGGCACGTTCCTCGGCACCGGCGTGCTCTGGGGCATCAACGCCTTCAACGGGTACGCCCACCTCGGCATCACGCTGCTGCCGGAGGCGCGCGGCCAGGGCTACGGCACCGAGGTGATCCGGCTGCTCTGCCGGTACGGGTTCCGCAACCGCAACCTGCGCCGGCTGGAGATCGAGACGCTCGCCGGCAACACGGCCATGCGGCGCACCGCCGAGAGGTGCGGGTTCGTCCACGAGGGCACCCAGCGGGACCGCGAGTACGACGGCGACGGCTTCACCGACCTGGTGATCTACGGCCTGCTGCGGCGCGACTGGACGCCGTAGCAGGCGTGGCGCCGCCCCGGCTCGGGCCGAGGCGGCACGGTTCCCGCGCTCAGCCGGTGCGGTAGAACCGCTGCGCGCCCGGGTGCAGCGGGATCGGCCGGGTCGCCGCGGCGCTGGACCGGTTGAAGTTCGCCGCCTCCGGGTGCACCTGGATCAGCTCGCCCTGCCAGGTGAACAGCACCCGCGTCAGGTCGTACGCGAGCTGCTCGGGCATGTCCGCCGCCACCAGGATCACGTTCGCCACAGTGATCGTCGGCGTCGGCTCGGGCGTGCCGTAGACCTCCTTCGGCAGCGTCGCTGTGGTGTAGACCGCGCCGAAGCGGGCGCTCAACGGCTCGATCAGCTCGTCGAGCGGCAGCAGGCGGAACGTGCCGGGGGCGGAGGAGAGCAGGTCCTTGACGCCGGGTGTGGGCAGGCCGCCGGAGAAGAACATGGCGTCCAGACCCTTGGCACGCATCCGCTTGACCGTCTCCGGCAGCGACAGGTTGAACCGCTGGATGTCCCGGTTCGGGTCGATGCCACCGGCGGTGAGCAGGCGCCCGGCGATGATGTCGGTGCCGGACTTCGGCGAACCGGTCGAGATGCGCTTGCCGCGCAGGTCGGCGAAGCTGCCGATCTTGTCGTCGGCGCGGACGATCACGTGGGTGTAGTTGCTGTAGACCCGGGCCAGCGCCCGCACCGGCTGCGGCTGCTTGTCGAACGCCCCGCGCCCGTCGACCGCGTCCGCCGCCGTGTCGGCCAGGCTGAACGCGATCTCCATGTCGCCGCTCGCCACCCGGGTGATGTTCTCCACCGACGCGCCGGTCGGCTCCGCCCGCGCCTCGTACCCGGGCAGGTGGCGGGTGATCAGGTCGGCGTACCCGCCGCCGAGCTGGTAGTAGACGCCGGTGGTGTTGCCGGTGGCCAGGAAGATCCGCCCGCCGTGCCACGCCTCCGGGGCGGAGTCCTCGGCCGCGCAGCCGGCCACCAGGACCGCCGTCATCAGCGCGGCCAGCAGCCGCAGCGGGCGGCCGGTCACCGTCGGACCGCCGGTTCCAGCGCCTCCGCCACCCGCTGCACCAGCGTCGCCGTCTCGTAGCCGATCTGGCCCAGGTCGCAGCCGGGCGCGGCCAGCACGCCGAGCAGTGCCCGCTCGCCCACCGCCATCACCAGCATGACCCCGCCGTCCATGTCGACGATCTGCTGACGCACCCGGCCGGCGGACATCAGCCGGGCCGCGCCCACGGTCAGGCTCGCCAGCCCGCTGATCACCGCCGAGAGCTGGTCGACCTGGTCGGGGGCGAGGTCCGGCGAGGACGCCAGCCGCAGCCCGTCCTCGGAGACCGCGAGCGCGTGCGAGACGTCCGGCACCTGCTCGGCGAAGTTCGCCAGCAGCCAGTCCAGGCCGGCGGAGGACGGTGAGGTCATGGTCTTCTCCCGTTGGGTTTGGTGGTGTTCGGGGCACGGCGGGTCGCGCTGGCCACCCCCTCGGCGAGGGCGGACAGCCGGGCACGTACCACTTCGGGGTCCAGCAGGTCGGTGGCCGGCGGCGGCGCGGTGGCGTCCGGCATCGGCTCGGGCAGGTGGCCGCCCACCTGCCGCCGGGGCAGCCCGGCGGCGGTGGTCGGGACGGGCGTCGGCGGCACACTCACCGGCCGGATCCGCGCCGTGCTCGGCGCCAGCAACGCGCCTCCGGGCGTGCGGACGGCGGCGACGCCGCGCACCGGGCCGACGGTCGTGGCGCTGGTGACGAGGCTGCGGCCGCCGGCCGCCGGCCGTCCGGCGGGCCCGGACTTGAACCAGGCCGCGGCGCGCGGTCGCCGCTCCGCGGCCGGCCGCGACGCCACCGACTCGACCCGGGTCAGCACCGATTCCGGTACGTCGACCTGCGCCACCGTGCCCGTGCCGGGGTTGTGCAACTGCACCCGGATCCCGTGCCGGGCGGCCAGGTGGGCCACCACGTGCAGGCCCATGCTGCCCGCCGCGGCGCTGGACAGCATGGCCGGCGCGGCCAGCCGCTCGTTGATCTCGGCCAGTCGGCTCTCGCTGACGCCGATGCCCTGGTCGTGGACGCGCAACATCAGCCCGTCGACCGTGCGCCGGCCGTCGACGACCACCCGGGCCTCGGGTGGCGAGTAGACGGTGGCGTTCTCCAGCAGCTCGGCCAGCAGGTGCACCAGGTTGCCGGCCGCCGTGCCGTGCACCGCCGCGGTCGGCACGTCGATCTCCACTCGCGGGTAGTCCTCGATCTCGGAGGCCGCCGCCCGGACCACGTCGTCCAGCAGCAACGCGCCCTCGTGCCCGCGGCCCGGTTCGCCACCGGCCAGCACCAGCAGGTTCTCCCCGTTGCGGCGCAACCGGGCGGCGAGGTGGTCCAGCGCGAACAGACGGGCCAGCGCGTCCGGGTCGGTCTCCTCGCGCTCGAAGTCGTCGAGCAGCCGCAGCTGCCGGGTGATGAGCGTACGGATGCGCCGGGCCAGCGCCTCCGCCATCCGGGTCACGTCCAGCCGCAACTCGGCCTGCTGCCCGGCCAGCCGCAACGCCGCCCGGTTCACCGTGTCGAACGCCTCCGCGACCTGCGCCACCTCGTCCCGGCCCCGGCGGATCCCGTCGGTCATCCGGGTCGCCGGGCCCTCCGCCGGGGTCCGCTCGCCCGCCGCGATCGCGGTGATCCGCTCCGGCAGTTCCCGGTTGGCCATGGTGAGCGCGGCCACCCGCAGCCGGCGCAACCGGCGGCTGGTGCGTACCGCCAGCAGCACGGCCGTGACGAGCGACCCGAGCGCGACGGTGCTCGTCGCGCCCGCGGTCACCACCGCACGCAACCGGGCCGCCGCGGCCAGGTCCGCCGCGTCCCGGTCCAGCCCGTCGGTCAGGTCCCGGCCGAGCAGGTTGTACCGGCGGATCGCGCCGCTCTGCGCCACGTACCAGGCGTCACCGTCGGTCTTCACCGTGCCCGGCGCGCCGTCGGAGTCGAGCACGGCGTCACGTATCCGGCGGGCAGTGGTCACGTCGGTGCCGTCGACCAGCCGGTACCAGGCCCTGTTCGCCGGGGCGGAGGCGATCCGCAGGAACTCGGCCTGCCGCTGCTCCCGGGCACCCCGCAGCCGGCCCAGCCGGGCCAGTTCGCCACTTTGCAGTCCACCCCGGACGAACACCGCCCGCAGCAGGTCGCGCTCCAGCGCGGACAGGTGCTCCTGGGCGGCCACCGCGGCCACCTCGCGCGCCTGGTTGGCCAGCTCGGCGTCGCGGAGCTGGCTCGGCAGCGCGTCCGCGACCGCCAGCAGCGACTCCACCAGCGACACGTACGCCGGGTCGCCGCGCTCACCGGCCAGCGCCAGGTCCCGGGTCGGCGCGAGCTGCTCCAGGCGCCCGCGCGCGTCGTCCAGCACCCCGGCCAGATCCGGGGCGGCCCGGCGCGCGTCACCCTGCGCCGTGCGGTAGCGGTCCACCGCCGTGTCCACCCGGCGACGCTGCGCGTCCACGAGCGGGCGGCCGGACGTACCGCCGCGCTGGCGCAACGCGGCCGTCTCGCCCAGCTCGCGCTCCAGCTCGTGCACCAGCCGTACCGTCGCGGTGGCGGTGCCGGCCAGCACGCGGGCCCGGTCGGCGTCGGCGGACGAGTCGAGCGCGGCGCCGGTCTGCGCCGCCCCCAGCACGACCAGGCCGGCGGTGGCCACCAGGATCGGCGCCAGCAGTTGGACGCGGACCGAGCGGAGGCGTCCGGTGCGGTCCGCGGAGCGGTGATGCCGGCGTACGCGGGCCGGGTGGGGCAGCGGCACGGGGGTCTCCGGGTCGGGTCGGTGGGCCGGGCCCGGACGCGCGTCCGGGCCCGGCCCGTTCAGGTCAGCTCGCGCCGAGGTCGCTCAGCGCCCGCTCCGCGCCGCGGTGCAGCGGCACCGGGTCGGTCTTGCGGGCGTTGCCCAGCTCGATGCCCTTCGCCGCCGGGTTCGCCTGGGCCAGCGCGTCCTTCTTGTCGAAGACCGTCCGGGTGATCGCGCAGGCCACGTCGGCGTCCAGGTTGTCGCGCACCAGCAGCACGTTCGGCACCACGATGGTGGGCACGTCGGCCGGGGTCCGGTAGATGTCCTTGCCGATGGTGCCCGCCTGGTACGCCGGGTTCAGCTCGGCCATCTTCGGTAACAGCGGGCTGATGTCGACGAACTTCACCTTGTCGCCGGACGTGGTGAACAGGTCGGTGACCCCGCCGGTCGGCACACCGCCAGACCAGAAGAAGCCGTCGATGCTGCCGTCCTTCATGCCGTCGACGGTCTTGGTGAGGTCCAGCCGCTGCGCCTGGATGTCCTTGGCCGGGTCCAGCCCGGCGGCCGTGAGCAGCCGGTTGGCGATGACCTCGGTACCGGACTTCGGCGAGCCGG
The DNA here is from genome assembly GCF_900091605.1 of Micromonospora tulbaghiae. GTDB lineage: Bacteria > Actinomycetota > Actinomycetes > Mycobacteriales > Micromonosporaceae > Micromonospora > Micromonospora tulbaghiae. The sequence goes on along the minus strand of NZ_FMCQ01000004.1, from coordinate 584,667 downwards.
TGGAGATCTTCTTGCCCTTCATGTCGGCCACCGACGTGATCCCCGCGTCGGCGCGGACCACCACCTGCGTGTAGTTGTCGTAGATCCGGGCCAGCGCCTTGACCGGCTGCGGCGCGGTGAAGCTCCCCTTGCCCTGCACCGCGTTGACAGCGGTGTCGAACAGCGAGAACGCCACGTCGTACTGGCCGGCGACGAGCTGTTCGACGTTCTGCACCGAGGCGCCGGTCTCGGCGGCCGTCCCGGTGAGCTTGCCGTCGGTGGACTTGCTCAGCTCACCGGCGAGCGCGTTGCCGACCACGTAGTAGACGCCAGTGGCGTTGCCGGTGGCGATGCCGACCCGGGTGTCCTTGGTGACCTTGCAGCTGACCTCGCGGGCGGCGTCGTCCTTCGCCGCGCCGTCCTGACGGCCCCCGCAGCCGGCGGCACCGGCGGCGACCAGGACAAGTGCCCCTACGCCCGCCACTATCCTCGCGTCGATCCGTCCCACTCTCTCTCCTCCCCAAGGTCCACGGATTCTTCGACCGCCGGGCGGCCGGCGTGCCCGGCGGCGCCACGTCGGACGTACACGCCCGCGACCGCGAGCGCGGCGAGCGCCGCGCCGATCGCCATGGGCAGCGGTTCCAGCCAGAGCAGCACCAGTCCGGCGATCGCGCCGACGATCCGCTCCGGCACGCCGGCCGGGCCCACACCGGGCAGCCAGCCGCCGGCCGCGACCGCCAGCACGGCGACGCCCAGCGCCGACACCAGGCCGGCCGTCACGATCCGGCCCGGCCCGCCGATGCCGAGCAGCCCGAGACCGGTCGGCGTGACCACGAAGGCCAGCGGGATCAGGTACGCCGGCAGCGCGTACCGCAGGGTCTGCCACATGGTCGGCACCAGCCGGCCGCCGGTGACGGCGGCGGCGGCGACAGCGGCCAGCGCGGTCGGCGGCGAGACCTCGGACAGCACCGCGAAGTAGAAGACGAACATCGCCGCGGCGGGCGCCTCGACGCCCAGGTTCAGCAGCGCCGGGCCGATGATCACCCAGCCGATGACGAACGAGGCGGTGACCGGCACGGCGAGGCCCAGCAGGCTCAGCGCGACCGCGGCGAGCACCGCCGTCAGCGCCAGCACTACGGCCGGCTCCGAGCTGACCGCCTGCGCGCCGTCGATCAGCAGCGCGGCGGCCTGCGGCCCGAGTCCGGTCTTCGTGGTGGTGGCGGTGATGATGCCGGCCGCGGCGCAGACGGCGCTCACCGCGAGCACCCCGCGTACGCCGTCGCGCAGCGCCGCCACCAGCCGGGCCGGTGTGAGGCGGTGCCGCCGGTCCAGGAAGGACAGCACGGCCGCGATCGCGGTCGCGATGACCACCGCGCGCATCGCCGACGCGCCGAGCGCCAGCACCACGATGATCACGAAGAGCGAGAGGAAGTGGTAGCCGAAGCGGGCCAGCAGCCGCCACGCCGAGCCGGTTTCGATGACCACCGGCCGCACGCCGGAGCGCCGGGCGTCGATCTCGACGGAGAGCAGGATGCCCAGGTAGTAGAGGATCGTCGGCACGGTGGCCCAGCCGAGCACCTGGAGGTAGGACACGCCCAGGTACTCGGCGATGATGAACGCGGCGGCGCCGAGCGTCGGCGGCGACAGGATCGCCCCGACACCCGCGGCGGCGAGCATGCCGCCCGCGCGCTCGGCCGGGTAGCCGGCGCGGCGCAGGATCGGCCAGGTCACCGCGCCGATGCTGACGGTGGTGGCGGCACCGGAGCCGGAGACCGTGCCGAGCAGGAAACCCGAGGCGACGGCGGTGCGCCCGGCGGCCGTACGGGAGCGGCGGAACGCGGCGGCGGACAGCTCCACGAAGAACCGGCCCGCGCCGGACAGGTCGAGCACCGCGCCGTAGATGGTGAACAGCACGATGTACGAGGCGGCCACGTCCAGCGGGGTGCCGTAGAAGCCGCTGTCGGAGTTGTAGAACGCGTCGACGAGCTGCCCGAAGTCGAGCCCCGCGTGCGCCACCGGCCAGGCCTGCGGCAGCAGCCCGCCGTAGTAGCCGTACCCGAGGAACAGCACGCAGACCGCCGGCAGGATCCATCCGGTGGTACGCCGGCACGCCTCCAGCAGCAGGAGCAGCAGCCCGGTGCCGAACGCCAGGTCCAGCGGATCGAGCAGGCCCTGCCGGTCGAGGAAGGCGTCGTACCCGCCGCCACCGGCGCCGATCGTGACCGGCAGCACCGGGTAGAGGCAGACCACGAGCGCCGCGAGGGCCAGCAGCCAGTCCACGGGCGTCGGTCCGCGCCGGTCGTCCGCGTCGGTCGCCGTGCGCCGCAGCCGCACCCCCGAGGGGTACGCGAGGAACACCATCGGCAGGACGCCGGCCAGAAAGAAGATGAGGTAGTACTTGCTGCCCTGGGCCAGCGGGAAGAACACCTGCCAGAGCGTCAGCAGCCCGACCGCGACGGTGATGCCGGTGAAGAGGACACCGACCGGCCCGGCGAGCACCCGCCCCGGTTTCTCCTCCTCGAACCTGGCGGCCAGGTCGCGGGCGTCCTGGTGGGCCTGCTCCGGGGTCTGCTCCTGGTGGCTTTCGCCCTCGCCCGGGGTGTGGGTCTCGTTCTCGCCCGGGGTCGTGTCCTCGGGGCGGCTGCGCCGCTCGTCCGAGGTGTGGTGTTCGGCTCGGCTGTGGTGGAGCGTCTCGCCCGGCCCGTCGTCGGCCCACTCGGGGCCGCCCACGCTTCCTTCGTCCGGCGGCAGCGACACCACCTCGGCGTCCACGTCGGACCCCGGTCGCCCGCCGGACGGCGGCCGGGGTTTGGGGGGAGTCGCGTCGGAGGGGCGAACGGGCGGCACGAGGGGGCACGATACGCGAATAGCGCGCATCTTGGGAACATTGCTGATCGTGATTGCAATGAGTGACGAAATGGCGCTCCGCTCACTCGTGGCACCCATTTCTTGAAACTGTTTCGCAATGATGGTAGGTGGCCTCTGGGGGCTCACCCCCGATACCGTTTACAACGATGAAGAATGGACATGCCCGGGATGCTTGTCGTCACGCAACGTGTCCACTCAGGCGGGTTCCCGCGCCGCGGCGGTTCGCTCGGACAGCGCCCGTCGCACCGGCTCGCGCCGGATTGTGCGCGCTCGTGCCCGCCGCGTTCACCCGGGCGGGAAATGTCGGGGGAGCGCGTTCGCCGTCCAGCGTTTCCACGGTCCACTCCACTTCGCCGAGGTGGTGGCATCGGAAGACGGCCACGCCGTCATTTCGGTGCCCTGAAAATCCGCCGCCCATACACCGTGCCTCGCTCGCGCGCCTGCCGGCGGACGGCCGTCGAGCGGCCCTCGCCGAGTGGAACACCATGGGTGCCTACGGCCCTGTTTGACACCCATGCCGTTCCACTCGCCGTGACGGTCGTCGAGATCTCGGCGATCAGCGGTCGCAGTGAACGACGGCTCGCCGAGGTCTCGGGCGGAGCGCGGTGGGGTGCCGACGGGAGTGCGGCCCCCGCCTCCTTTGCTCTGCATCCATCGGCGCACATGGTTACGGAGCGTGTCTGTCGCGCGCGTGGCTGCAGAGCAAAGGGCGGCGGGGGACTGAAGGCGCCGACGGAGGAGGCGGCGGCAGAGCGCGGGCAGTGGCACGGCGAGCGCGAGCGGAAGTCGGGGGCGGGGCGGCCCGGGGAGCGGGTCGGCGGGGAAGTAGGCGGGGACCGGCCGCCGAGTGGTCGGTTCGCGGATGCGGTGGTTATCGCTGCCCTCGTCAGGGCATGTCGTGCGGGACGACATGACGACGAGGAGGTGCCATGGCCGCCCGCGACGACGCCCACGACGTCCACGACGACACCCGCGACGACGCCCCCGCTGCGCGCGACGACGTCACCGCTGGGCAGGACCGGCCCGGCGGGCGGAAGCGCGCCGGCCCGGTGGGGCCGGACGACGGGCCGGACAGCCCGGCCGACCTTTCGGCCACGGGCTGGATGGCGACCCTCAAGCGGACCGTCCGGGAGTTCCAGGACGACAGCCTGACCGACTGGGCCGCCGCGCTCACCTACTACGGCGTGCTCTCCATCTTCCCGGGCGTACTGGTGCTGATCTCGCTGCTCGGCCTGCTCGGCGACCGGGCCACCGAAGGAGTGCGGGACACCGTCGGGCAGGCGGTGCCGGAAGAGAACATTCGCAAGATCATCGAGAGCGCGATCGACCAGGCCGGCCAGTCCGGCGGGCTGGCCAGCATCGCGGCGATCATCGGTCTGGTGGCGGCGTTCTGGTCGGCCTCCGGCTACATCGCCGCGTTCATGCGCGCCTCCAACAGCATCTACGACGTGCCGGAGGGGCGGCCGATCTGGAAGACGCTGCCGGTACGCCTCGGCGTGACCGCGGTGATCGGCGTGATGCTGCTGATCAGCGCCGTGATTGTGGTGTTCACCGGTGGGCTGGCCGAGCAGGCGGGGAACGCGATCGGGCTCGGCGAGACCGCCGTGACGGTGTGGAACATCGCCAAGTGGCCGGTGCTGCTGGTGCTGGTGAGCCTGATGTTCGCGATCCTCTACTGGGCCTCGCCGAACGCCCGGCACGGCGGCTTCCGCTGGGTCAGCCCCGGTGGCGTGCTCGCGGTGGTGCTCTGGCTGGTGGTGTCCGGCCTGTTCGCGCTCTACGTCAGCAACTTCGGCTCGTACAACAAGACGTACGGCGCGGTGGCCGGCGTGATCATCTTCCTGGTGTGGCTGTGGCTGAGCAACGTCGCCATCCTGCTGGGCGCGGAGTTCGACGCCGAACTGGAGCGCAGCCGGGCCATCGCCGCCGGGCACCCGGCCGACGAGGAGCCCTACGTCGAGCTGCGCGACGACCGGAAGCTGCGCAAGAAGGGCCGCACGCCCTCCCGGTGACCAGAGAACGCGTCTGACCCCGAGAAGGCGTCTGACCCGAGAACGCGCCGCCCCGCCCGGAAGAACCCCGGGCGGGGCGGCGCGTTTTCATGATCCGGAACCCGCTTTTGTTCGTATGGACAAAAGTTTGCAACGGACGTGCCGAAGCTATGGACATGCGGCCCGGAAGGCTCCTACTGTGTCGGACACAACACATCGCCGTGGTCGATGTGACGGACTCCGATGGCGGAGGTGACTGCCGGTGCGGACGGTCGACCCCCTGCACGTACGGCTCCTGCGGCTGCTCCGGGACGAGGGCGCGGTGTCCCGCGCGGAACTCGGCGACCGGCTCCAGATGCCCCGTCCGCGCCTGCTCGCCGAGCTGGAACGCCTCGTCTCCCTCGGATACGTCGCCGAGGCCGGGCTTGCCGCCTCCCGCGGCGGGCGGCGTTCCACCCTCGTCGAGCTGAGCCCGCACCTGCGGTTCGCCGCCGTCGATCTGGGCGCCAGCTCGATCGACGTGGAGGTGGTCAACGGCCGGCTGGAGACGGTGGCCGCCTACACCGAGGCCGCCGACATCCGCTCCGGTCCGAAGGTGACGCTCCAGCGGGTGAACGAGCTGCTGCACAAGGCCAAGGTGGACGGCGCGTACGAGCGGCTCGACGCGGTGGGCATCGGCGTGCCGGGGCCGGTCAGCTTCCGCGACGGCGTGCCGGTCTCCCCGCCGATCATGCCGGGGTGGGACCGGTTCCCGGTCCGCGAACTGCTCACCCGCGAGCACGGCTGCCCGGCCGTGGTGGACAACGACGTCAACATCATGGCGATCGGGGAGCGGCACGGCGGCGTGGCCCACTCCGTCGACGACTTCCTGTTCATCAAGATCGGCACCGGTATCGGCTGCGGCATCTACCTGCACGGCGAGGTCTACCGGGGCACCGACGGATGCGCCGGGGACATCGGCCACATCCAGGTCGATCCGAACGGTCCGATGTGCAGCTGCGGCAACCTCGGCTGCCTGGAGGCCGTGTTCAGCGGCGCCGCGCTGGCCCGGGAGGCGACAGTCGCGGCCCGCACCGAGGTGTCCCCGGCGCTGGCCGAGCGGCTCGCCGCCCGGGGCGCGGTGACCGCGTTGGACGTGGCGCAGGGGGCGATCGAGGGGGACGTCACCTGCATTCAGCTCATCCGCGACGGCGGCCGGCGGGTCGGCAGCGTACTGGCCGGGCTGGTCAGCTTCACCAACCCGTCGATGATCGTCATCGGCGGCGGGCTGGCCCAGCTCGGCCACATCCTGCTCGCCGAGATCCGCAGCGTGGTCTACCGCCGCTCGCTGCCGCTGGCCACCGGCAACCTGCCTGTCGTCCTGTCCGAGCTGGGCCCGCGCGCCGGCGTCGCCGGCGCCGCCGTGCTCGCCAGCGACCTCGCGTTCGGAGAAGCAGCATGAGCGACACCGGCGAACCACTGGTCGAGGCGCCCGCCGACGCCGTCGCTGGCGAGGTGGTGCTGCGCCTCACCGACGTGGTCAAGACGTTCCCGGGGGTACGCGCGCTCGACGGCGTGCAACTGGAGGTGCGGGCCGGTGAGGTGCACTGCCTGCTGGGGCAGAACGGCGCCGGGAAGTCCACCCTGATCAAGGTGCTGGCCGGGGCGCACCGGCCGGACTCCGGCGAGGTGGTCTGGCGCGGCGAGGCGGCGGCGTTCGCCAACCCGCAGGCCGCCATGCGCGCCGGCATCGCCACCATCTACCAGGAACTCGACCTGGTCGACGACCTGTCGGTGGCGGAGAACGCGTTCCTCGGCCACGAGCCGCGCCGGCTCGGCTTCGTCCGGCGGGGGCACATGGCCCGGCGTACGCGGCAGATCCTGGCCCGGCTCGGCCACGCGGAGATCCCGACGGGACGGCTGGTGCGGCACCTCCCGGCCGCCGGCAAGCAGGTCGTCAGCATGGCCCGGGCGCTGTCCCACGAGGCCCGGCTGATCATCATGGACGAGCCGAGCGCGGTGCTGGCCCACGACGAGGTGGCGAACCTTTTCCGGATCATCCGGGAACTCACCGCGCAGGGCATCGCGGTCATCTACATCTCGCACCGGCTGGAGGAGATCCGCGAGATCGGCGACCGGGTCACCGTACTCAAGGACGGCCGGACCACGGCGGCGAGCCTGCCGGCCCGCGAGACGCCCACCCGCGACCTGGTCGCCCGGATGACCGGGCGGACCATCGAGTACGTCTTCCCGCAGCGTCCGCCCGGCGACGGGGGCGGCGCGGAACTGCTGCGGGTGGACGGGCTGACCCGGCACGGCGAGTTCGCCGACGTCTCGCTCCGGGTCCGGGCCGGGGAGATCGTCGGCATCGCCGGACTGGTCGGCTCGGGCCGGTCGGAGCTGCTGGAGACCATCTTCGGCGCGCGCCGGGCGTACGCCGGGACGGTCCGGGTGGACGGCCGCGCGCTGCGTCCCGGCAGTGTGGGCGCGGCGGTGCGCGCCGGGATGGGCATGGCGCCGGAGGAGCGCAAGAGTCAGGCGCTGCTGCTCGGCGAACCGATCTACCGCAACGTCACGCTCGCCACGTTCAGCCGGTACGCCCGCCTCGGCTTCACCGACGCCGGACGGGAACGCGCCGAGGCGGACCGGATCACCGAGTCGCTGGAGCTGCGGCCCCGGGACGTACGGCGGCCGGTGCGCACGCTGTCCGGCGGCAACCAGCAGAAGGTCGTGGTCGGGCGGTGGCTGCTCGGGGACACCCGGCTGCTGCTGCTCGACGAGCCGACCCGGGGCGTGGACGTGGGCGCCCGCGCCGAGCTTTACCAGGTGATCCGCGATCTGGCCGCCCGTGGCGTCGGGGTGCTGCTGGTCTCCAGTGAGGTGCCCGAGGTGCTGGGCCTGGCCGACCGGGTGCTGGTGATGCGGGAGGGCCGGGTGGTCCGTGAGGCCCCGGCCGGCGAACTGGACGAGAACACCGTGCTCGACCTCGTCATGGCGGGGTCTCTCATGGAAGGCGCACCGGCATGAGCGAGCGACAGCGAGCGAATCATCGACACAGCGCCGGAGAGCCTCGTGGCGGCGCCGCGCGAAGCGGGGCGCCGGCATGAGCGATGTCAGAGAGTCCTCGCTGCCCGCGCAGTCGCCGCCGGTGGAGCGGGCGGAGACCGCCAAGGTCGACGCGCCGGCAAAGCTCTCCTGGTGGCGCGGCGACGGCGGGGAGGGCGCGAAGCGCAACCTCGGCCTGCTCGCCACGCTGGTCGTGCTCGTGGTCATCGGCATCCTGACCCGCCCCGACCTCTACGGCGACCCGAACTGGGTGTGGGGCAACACGCTCACCATCCTCAAGCTGGCCTCGGTGGTCGGCGTGGTCACCGTCGGCATGACGTTCGTGATCATCGGCGGCGGCATCGACCTGTCGGTCGGCGCGATCGTGGCGCTGGCCGGGGTCTGGTGCACCACTGTCGCCACGCAGAGCTACGGCGCGGGCGGCATGATCTTCACCGCGCTCACCGTCGGACTCGCCGTCGGCGTGGTGAACGGGCTGCTCGTCTCGTACGGCCGGCTGGTGCCGTTCATCGCCACGCTCGCCATGCTCGTGGCCGCCCGAGGGCTGGCGGCGGAGATCTCCGACAAGCAGACCCAGGTGTCGGGCAACACGTTCATCAACGGCATCGCCAGCACGAACGTGCTCGGCATCCCGCTGCTGGTCTACATCCTGGTGGCGGTGGTGGCGGCCGGCTGGGTGCTGTTGAACCGGACCACGTTCGGCCGCCGTACGGTGGCGGTCGGCGGCAACCCGGAGGCGGCCCGGCTCGCCGGCATCAACGTACGCCGGCACACGGTGCTGCTCTACGCGCTCTCCGGCCTGTGCTGCGGCATCGCCGCGGTAATGCTGACCGCGCAGGCCACCTCCGCGCAGGCGGCGATGGCCAACCTCTACGAGCTGGACGCGATCGCCGCCGCGATCATCGGTGGCACGCTGCTCAGCGGCGGGCGGGGCACGATCATCGGTTCCCTGCTCGGGGTGATCATCTTCTCCACCATCACCAACCTGTTCGCCATCAACAACCTCTCCGCCGAGGCCCAGAACATGGTCAAGGGCGGCATCATCGTCGCCGCCGTCCTGGTCCAGCAGGTGCAGTTCGGCAGCCTGACCCAGTTCCTCGCCCGCAACCGGGCCACCACCACCTGACCCCATTCGCACACACCCAGGCCACCGTCGTACCGACTGTGGTCCGGCCCGCCACACCCGAAACCACCCCACCACCTCATCCCAGGAGGCGTCATGAGAACACCGCGCCATGACCTGTCCCGCCGCCGGCTGCTCTTCGGCGGGGCCGCCGTCTCCGCCGGGGTACTGCTCGCCGGCTGCACCAGCAACGAGCAGAGCCCGACCGAGGCGCAGACCAAGGCGGCCGGTTCCGGCGCCAACACCGAGCCGGGCAAGAAGGTGAGCATCGGTTTCTCCGCCCCGGCCGCCGACCACGGCTGGATCGCCGCCATCACCAACAACGCCAAGGCGCAGGCCGGAGCGTACCAGGACGTGGAGCTGAAGTCGGTCGAGGCCGGCGCGGACGCGGCGGCCCAGCGGGCGGCGCTGTCCACGCTGATCTCGCAGAAGCCCGACGTGATCGTGCTGCTGCCGCACGACGGCAAGGAACTCAACGCGTTCGGCCTGGAGGCGATGAAGGCCGGCATCCCGGTGGTCAACCTGGACCGGGCCTTCCCGGACGCGCGCGCCTACCGGCTGCAGATCAAGGGCGACAACTACGGCATGGGGGTGGCCGCCGCCACCTACATCGCCGAGCAGCTCAAGGCCAAGGGCGTGAGCAACCCGGTGATCGGCGAGATCCCCGGCATCGAGTCGCTGGAGCTGACCCAGGAACGGTCCAAGGGGTTCGCCGACACGCTCGCCTCGTACGGGTTCAAGGTCGCCAACCGGCGTCCGGCGGAGTTCACTGTCGACTCCGGCCAGCAGGCCGCCACCGGCCTGTTCCAGGCGCTGCCGAAGATCGACGCGGTCTGGAACCACGACGACGACCAGGGCATCGGCGTGCTCGCGGCGGTCAACCAGGCCAACCGCAAGGAATTCCTCATGGTCGGCGGCGCCGGCTCCAAGAAGGCCATGGAGGACATCGCCGCCGACAACACGGTCCTCAAGGCCACAGTCACCTACAGCCCGTCGATGGCCTCCTCGGCCATCTCCCTGGCCCGCCTGATCGGCCAGGGCAAGGGCATGTCCGACCTGGTCGAACTCCAGGTACCGAAGGAGATCGTGCTCGCCTCCGAGACGATCACCAAGGAGAACGCGAGCGACTACCTGAAGCTCGGGTTCTGACACACGGGGGGAGACCCACCTTGTCCAGTCACGACAGCATCCTGCGGGTCGGCATGGTCGGCTACGCGTTCATGGGCGCCGCGCACTCCCAGGCGTGGCGCACAGTGAACCGGGTGTTCGACCTGCCGGCGCGGGTACGGATGGCGCTCGTCTGCGGCCGGGACGAACCGAAGGTGGCCGAGGCCGCCGACCGGCTCGGCTGGGACGGCTACACCACCGACTGGCGGCGGCTCGTCGAGTCCGACGAGATCGACGTGGTCGACATCTGCACACCGGGGGACAGCCACGGCGAGATCGCACTCGCCGCGCTCGCCGCGGGCAAGCACGTGCTGTGCGAGAAGCCGCTGGCGAACAGCGTCGCCGAGGCCCGGGAGATGACCGAGGCCGCGGCACGGGCACGCGAGTCCGGGGTACGCGCGATGTGCGGCTTCAACTACCGGCGGGTGCCCGCTGTCGCCCTGATGCGGCAACTGGTGGCCGACGGGCGGATCGGCGAGATCCGGCACGTCCGGGCGACCTACCTCCAGGACTGGATCGTCGACCCGCAGTTCCCGCTGGTGTGGCGGTTGCAGAAGGACAGGGCGGGTTCCGGCGCGCTCGGTGACATCGGCGCGCACATCATCGACCTGACCCAGTACGTCACGGGTCAGCTCGTCAGCGGCGTCAGCGCGCTCACCGAGACGTTCGTGCGGCAGCGGCCACTCGTCGCCGGGTCGAGCGGCCTGGCCGCGCGGGCGGACGGAAACGGCAGCGCGACGGGCCAGGTGACTGTGGACGACGCGGCGGTGTTCGTGGCCCGGCTCGACGGGGGAGCGCTGGCCACGTACGAGGCGACCCGGTTCGCCACCGGCCGCAAGAACGCCCTGCGGGTCGAAATCAACGGCTCGCGCGGCAGCGTGGTGTTCGACCTGGAACGCCTCAACGAGCTGGAGTTCCTGGACGCCACCCGGCCCGCTGCCGAGCAGGGCTTCAGCCGGATCCTGGTGACCGAGCCGGACCACCCGTACCTGGGTGCGTGGTGGCCGCCCGGTCACATCATCGGCTACGAGCACTCCTTCACCCACCAGGCGCGCGACTTCGTCGAGGCGGTCGCCACCGGCGCCGACCCGGCCCCGTCGTTCGCCGACGCGCTTCAGGTCCAGCTCGTGCTCGACGCGGTGACCCGCTCGGCCGAGCGGGCCGCCTGGACGGAGGTGGAGCCCGCACTGGCCGAAGCCTCCGCCTGACCCGAGGCGGACCCCGCGGGGTCCGCCGACACTCACCGGCGCCGGCCGGCGAGGGCCCGCCGCGGTTGCGCCCCGCGGCGGGGACGAGGCCGGCTCCGGGAGCGTGCCGCCGGTATCCGCCGGCACGACCAGCACGGCCCTCCGGTGCGGCCGGACCGGGATTCCCCGGCCGCACCGGCGGACCGGCTTTCTTGCTCGGGCTCCGGCCGGCCACACCGGTGGCCGCCGCGCCCGCCGTCGCCGGGCCGGCTTCGAGCCCGAACCGGGCTGTCCGGTGGAGTCGACGGGACAAGCACGCGAGGTATTCTCAGACATGGATACCGGCCGGCTCGGGATCTTCCCGGATCTCGCGCACCTGGTGTGTGCCTGGGAGCAGCCGGCGGAGGTCCTGACCGGGCTGCGCGCCGCCGGCCTGCCCGCGGTCGAGGTCCCGGTGCCCGCGGCCGTCGAGGCACCCGATCCGGCCGGCCCGGTGCCGCGCGAGGCGTTCGCCGCGTTGTCCGCCCGTCCGGTCGCCCGCTGCGACCAGCTCGACGTCGAGACGTACACCTCTGGGGTGCTGCCGCAGACGCGGCGGCCGCGCGACGACGCGGAGACGGCTCCCGGCACGGCTGCCGGCCCGCCGTTCGCCCGCGACGAGCTGACCGCGTTCGGCCCGGTGCTGCTCTGCCTCGACCGGGCCGCGATCCGGCCCCGGGTGGAGGCCGCTGACGTGCAGGCGTTGCTGCTCGAACTCGCCGGACCGGCCTGGGAGGCACCATGACCGTAACCGTCGCACCGACCGACCCGGCCCTGCTGCGGGGCCGCTTCGACGCCGCGCTCGCCGCGTTCCTGGACGCGAGAGAGCCGGGCCGGCCGGACGACGGTACGGGGGCCGTCCACACCGCTCTGCGCTGGTTCGTGCTGGCCGGCGGCAAGCGGATGCGCCCGCTGTTCTGCTACTGGGGCTGGCGGGGGTTCGGCGGCGCGGACGCCTCGCCGATCGTGGTCGCCGCGGCGTCGCTGGAGCTGTTCCACGCGTTCGCGCTGATCCACGACGACATCGTGGACCGCAGCGACCGCCGCCGGGGCGCGCCGACGCTGCACCGGCTCTTCGCCGACCTGCACGCCCGCTGCGGCTGGCAGGGCGACCCGGCGGCGTACGGGCGGCAGGCGGCACTGCTCTGCGGCGACCTGTGCGCCACCTGGTCGGCCGAGATGTTCCACGGGTGCGGACTGCCGCCGGAGTGGCTGCGCCGGGGGCACGGGCTGCTGGCCCGGATGCGCTCGGAGGTGATTGCGGGGGAGTACCTGGACGTGGTCGGGGCGGCCGGGGACGGCTCGGTGGCGAACGCGCTCACCGTGGTACGGCTGAAGACGGCCCGCTACACGGTGACCCGTCCGGTGCAGATCGGCGCCGCGCTCGCCGGTGCGGCTCCGGAGGAGGTGGCGGCGCTGGCCGGGTTCGGCGACCCGCTCGGGGACGCGTTCCAGCTCCGCGACGACCTGCTCGGCGTCTTCGGCGACCCGTCGGTGACCGGCAAGTCCAACCTGGACGACCTGCGGGAGGGCAAGCCGACCGTGTTGCTGGCGCTGGCGCGGGCGTCCGCCTCCCCGGCCGGCGCGGCCCGGCTGGGGGAGCTGGTCGGCGATCCCGGCCTCGACCAGGCGGGCGCGGCCGAGGTGCGGGGCATCGTCGAGAAGTCCGGCGCCCGGGAGGCGGTGGAGCGGATGATCCGCACCCGGGCCGACGCCGCACTGGTCGCGTTGGATGCGCTGCCGCTTGCGGAGCCGGCGCGACGGGTGCTGGCGGCGCTCGCGGAGCGGGCGGTCGACCGCCACGAGTGACACCCACTTTTGTCGCTGAGCGCCGAAAGTCAAAGCCGATCGATCAGAAGCTATGGACAGACTGATCGAAAGGTTTTAATGTCGTGCCCAGCACAACGCTGTTTCGCCGAGGTGACCGCCCCGCACCGCCCGCCTCGGCGAGGTGACCCCCGGTCCTGACCGGAGGTCGCGGCCCGCCGACCTCCCCGGCAGGCCGGCGCAGCATCCCCTGCTCGGCATCCGGCGCGACGCGCGCCCGGTCCTGGCTGCGCGCGTCAGGAAGGACAGCACAGCATGTCCAGCCACCCCCACCACCCCCGTGCCCGGCGACCGATCGCCGCTGCCGCAGCGCTGCTGCTCGCTGCCACCGCCGGCATCGTCACCACGGCCGCGGCGCCCGTCCCGGCGTCCGCCCACCCGATCTCGGCGAGCGACTTCCAGCAGGTCGAACTCGCCCGCGGTGTCGCCGAGACCGGCGAACCGATGTCGCTCGCGGTGCTGCCCGACCGGTCGGTCCTGCACACCGCCCGCAACGGCACGCTGCGCCGCACCGACGCGGCCGGCGCCACCACAGTCGTCGGCACGCTGCCGGTCTACACCCACGACGAGGAAGGGCTCCAGGGCGTCGGCGTCGACCCCGGCTTCGCCTCCAACCGGCACATCTACCTCTACTACGCCCCGCCGCTGTCCACCCCGGCCGGGGACGCGCCCGCCACCGGCACCGACTTCTCCGCCTGGCAGGGCGTCAACCGGCTCTCCCGGTTCACGCTCAACGCCGACTTCACGCTCAACCAGGCCAGCAAGGTCGACGTGCTCGACGTACCGGCCGACCGGGGGCTGTGCTGCCACGTCGGCGGCGACATCGACTTCGACGCCGCCGGCAACCTCTACCTGTCCACCGGCGACGACACCAACCCGTTCGACTCGGCCGGCTACGCGCCGATCGACGAGCGGACCAACCGCAACCCCGGGTACGACGCGCAGCGCAGCGCCGGCAACACCAACGACCTGCGGGGCAAGATCCTGCGGATCAAGGTGAACGCCAACGGCACGTACTCGATCCCGGCCGGGAACCTCTTCGCGCCCGGGACCGCGCGGACCCGCCCGGAGATCTACGCGATGGGCTTCCGCAACCCGTTCCGGATCAGTGTCGACAAGGCCACCGGCGTCGTCTACGTGGGCGACTACGGGCCGGACGCCGGCACCACCACGGCCCGCGGCCCGTCCGGGCAGGTCGAGTTCGACCGGGTCACCGCGCCCGGCAACTACGGCTGGCCGTACTGCACCGGCACCAACACGGCGGCCGAGACGTACGCCGAGTGGGACTTCGCCACCGGGACCGCCGGCCCGAAGTTCAACTGCACGGGCGGGCCGACGAACAACTCGTTCCGCAACACCGGCCTGGCCACGCTGCCGGCGGCGAAGCCGTCCTGGATCCGCTACGCCGGTGACGCCGGCAGCCCGCCCGAGTTCGGCGGGGGCTCCGAGTCGCCGATGGGCGGCCCGGTCTACCGGTACGACGCGGCGAACCCCTCCACCACGAAGTTTCCGCAGTCGTTCGACGGGCAGTTCTTCGCCACCGAGTTCGGCCGGGGCTGGATCAAGCCGATCCACGTCGACGCGGACGGCTCACCCGGCACCATCGACAGCTTCCCGTGGACCGGCAAGCAGGTGATGGACTCGGCGTTCGGCCCGGACGGCGCGTACTACGTGCTCGACTACGGCACCGGCTACTTCAACGGCGACGCCAACTCGGCGCTGTACCGATTCGACTATCTGGGCGGCGCCAACCGCGCCCCGGTGGCCCGCGCCGCCGCCGACCGGACCTCCGGCGCCGCGCCGCTCACAGTGGCGTTCTCCTCGGCCGGCTCGTCCGACCCGGAGGGCGGCGCGCTGACGTACGCCTGGACGTTCGGCGACGGCGGCACCTCCACCGCGGCGAACCCCTCGCACACCTACACCGCGAACGGCAGGTACACCGCCACGCTCACCGTCCGCGACCCGCAGGGCGCCAGCGGCACCGCGAGCGTGACGGTCACAGTGGGCAACACCGCGCCGACGGTGGTGATCGAGACGCCCGGCAACGGCAAGCTGTTCTCCTTCGGCGACACCGTGCCGTTCCGGATCACCGTCACCGACCCGGAGGACGCCACGATCGACTGCACGAAGGTCAAGATGACCTACGTGCTCGGGCACGACCAGCACGGCCACCAGATCACCTCGGCGACCGGCTGCACCGGCTCGATCGCCGTACCCGTCGACGGTGAGCACGACGACGCGGCGAACATCTTCGCCGTCTTCGACGCCGAGTACACCGACTCCGGCGGCCTCACCACCCACACCCAGCACACGCTCCAGCCGCGGCACCGGCAGGCCGAGCACTTCAGGACGTCGTCCGGGATCAACACGTTCGACAAGGCCACCGCCGAGGGCGGCAAGACCGTCGGCGACATCCAGAACGGCGACTGGATCGCGTTCCAGCCGTACCTGCTGGCCGACGCCACCGGATTCACCGCCCGGGTCTCGTCCGCCGGGGCCGGCGGCACGCTCCAGGTGCGGGCCGGCTCGGCCACCGGCACCGTGCTCGGCTCGGCCACCGTCCCGGTCACCGGCGCCTGGGACACGTTCGCCACAGTCACCGGCACGATCGCCAATCCGCCGGCCGGCACCACCACGCTCTACCTGACGTTCGCCGGTGGCACCGGGGCGCTCTACGACCTGGACGCGTTCACGCTCACCACGTCGGCCGTCCGCACCGGCCCGGTCAAGGGCCTGGCCGGCAAGTGCCTGGACGTCCGCAACGCCGCCACCGCCGACGGCACCCAGATCCAGCTCTACACCTGCAACGGCACGACGGCGCAGTCGTGGACCGTGACGCCCAACGGCACCGTGAAGGCGCTCGGCAAGTGCCTGGACGTATCCGGCGGCGCCGGCGCGGACGGCACGAAGATCCAGCTCTACACGTGCAACGGCACGGGCGCGCAGAACTGGTCGGCCCAGGCGGACGGCACGCTGCGCAACCCGTCGTCGGGCAAGTGCCTGGACGTGTCGGGCAACAACTCGGCCGACGGCACGGCGGTGCACCTGTGGACGTGCACCGGCGCGGCGAACCAGCGCTGGACCCTGCCGTGAGGATGAAGGAGAACCAGATGAAACTCCTGCGTTCCGCACTGGGGGCGGTGACCGCCGTCCTCGCCACCATCGCCTGCACGGTCCCGGCGGGTCCGGCGGCGGCCGCCGACGCCCCCTACGACGTGCTCGTCTTCTCCAAGACCGCGGGCTTCCGTCACGACTCCATCGCCACCGGCGTGCAGGCCGTACGCGAGCTGGGCACGGCGAACAACTTCACCGTCACCGCCACCGAGGACGCCGCCCAGTTCACCACCGCCAACCTGGCCCGCTTCGAGGCGGTGATCTTCCTCAACACCACGGGGGACGTCCTCAACGCCAGCCAGCAGTCGGCGTTCGAGGCGTACATCGGCGCCGGCGGCGGGTACGTCGGCGTGCACTCCGCCGCCGACACCGAGTACGACTGGCCGTTCTACGGCAACCTGGTCGGCGCCTGGTTCGCCTCCCACCCGGCCATCCAGCCGGCCGTCGTGAAGGTGGAGGACCGGGCGCACGCGGCAACCGCGCACCTGCCCCAGCGGTGGAACCGCACCGACGAGTGGTACGACTACCGCTCCAACGCCCGCTCCACCGCGCACGTGCTGGCGAGCCTGGACGAATCCTCGTACTCCGGGGGCTCGATGGGCGGCGACCACCCGCACGCCTGGTGCAAGACGTACAGCGGTGGCCGGTCCTTCTACACCGGCGGCGGCCACACCCAGGCGTCCTACGCCGACGCGGCGTTCCGGGCGCACCTGCTCGGCGGCATCCGCTACGCCGCCGGGCGCACGAAGGCCGACTGCCGGCCGGAGACCGGCTACACCGCGCTCTACAACGGCGGCACCACCGGCTGGTCCCAGGCCGGGCCGGGCAGCTTCACCAGCGCCGACGCCACGCTCACCTCGGTCGGCGGCATGGGTCTCTACTGGTACAGCGCGAAGCAGTTCACCAACTACTCGCTGAAGCTGGACTGGCGGCTGGCCGGTGACGACAACTCGGGCGTGTTCGTCGGCTTCCCGCCGTCGAGCGACCCGAACTCGGCGGTGGACAACGGATACGAGGTACAGATCGACCCCACCGACGCGGCCGACCGCACCACCGGCGCGATCTACGGGTTCTCCTCCGCCGATCTGGCGGCCCGGGACGCGGCGCTCAACCCGGCGGGGGAGTGGAACACCTACGAGATCCTGGTCGAGTCCGAGCGGCTCCAGGTCTTCCTCAACGGCGTACGGATAAACGACTTCACCAACACCGACCCGGTCCGGTCGCTCGCCGGGCACGTCGGCATCCAGAACCACGGCACCGGCGACGACGTGTCGTTCCGCAACATCCGGATCAAGGAACTCGGCGGCACGCCGCCGCCGACCGGCAACACCACGGTCCAGGCCGAGGCGTTCGGCACGGCGAGCGGCGTCAGCGCGTACCCCAAGGCCGGTGCCAACGGCGGCCAGACCCTGGGGTACGTGGACCCGGGCGACTGGGCCGCGTACCCGGGGCTGGACCTGACCGGTGTGACGGCGCTGCGGGCCCGGGTGGTCTCCGGCGGCCCGGGCGGCACGCTCCAGGTGCGCACCGGCTCGCCGACCGGCCCGCTGCTCGGCCAGGTGGCGGTGCCGAACACCGGTGGCTGGACCACGTTCGCCGACGTGTCCACCGCGCTGACCGGTGTGCCGTCCGGTACGCAGAGCGTCCACCTGACGTTCACCGGCAGCGGCTCCGGGCTGTTCGACGTCGACGACTTCACGCTGGTCCGCTCGACCGGGACCGGCGGCTCCGGCCCGGTGAAGGGCCTGGCCGGCAAGTGCCTGGACGTGCGCAGCGGCTCGTCGGCCGACGGCACGCAGATCCAGCTCTACACCTGCAACGGCTCGTCGGCGCAGTCGTGGACGGTCACGCCCAACGGGCCGGTGAAGGCGCTCGGCAAGTGCCTGGACGTCTCCGGTGGCGGCAGCGCGGACGGCACGAAGATCCAGTTGTATTCGTGCAACGGCACGGGTGCGCAGAACTGGTCGGCGCAGGCGGACGGGACGGTGCGTAACCCGTCGTCGGGCAAGTGCCTGGACGTGTCGGGCAACAACTCGGCCGACGGCACGGCGGTGCACCTGTGGACGTGCACCGGCGCGGCGAACCAGCGCTGGACCCTGCCCTGACGGAGGCCATAGAGTGGAGGCGGCGACCGCGAGGTGGCCGGTGACCCGGCGGGAGGCGCAACCCGCCCGGGAGCAGACGCTCCGGCGTCCACCGGTTCCCACGTGCCGCCGCCTCCGGTCGTCCTCGCCCCGGTCCGCGACGGAATCCCCCATCACCACAGGGGAGAAGGACAATGGCGCGACCCATCACGCTCTTCACCGGCCAGTGGGCCGATCTGCCGTTCGACGAGGTCTGCCGGCTCGCCGCCGAGTGGGGCTACGACGGGCTGGAGATCGCCTGCTGGGGCGACCACTTCGAGGTGGACAAGGCGCTCGCCGACGACTCGTACGTGGAGCGCAAGCGGGCCACCCTCGCCAAGCACAACCTCCAGGTGTTCGCCGTCTCCAACCACCTGGTCGGGCAGGCCGTCTGCGACCACCCGATCGACGAGCGGCACCAGGACATCCTGCCGGCCCGGATCTGGGGTGACGGCGAGCCGGAGGGCGTGCGGCAGCGGGCCGCCGAGGAGATCAAGGACACCGCGCGGGCGGCGGCGAAGCTCGGCGTACGCACCGTCGTGGGCTTCACCGGCTCGTCCATCTGGCACACGGTGGCGATGTTCCCGCCGGTGCCGCCGGCCATGATCGAGCGCGGCTACCAGGACTTCGCCGACAGGTGGAACCCGATCCTCGACGTGTTCGACGAGGTGGGCGTGCGGTTCGCGCACGAGGTGCACCCCAGCGAGATCGCCTACGACTACTGGACCACGAAGCGCACGCTGGAGGCGATCGGGCACCGGGAGGCGTTCGGGCTCAACTGGGATCCGTCGCACTTCGTCTGGCAGGAGCTGGACCCGGTGAACTTCATCTTCGACTTCGCCGACCGGATCTACCACGTGGACTGCAAGGACGCGAAGGTCCGTACCGGGGACGGGCGGCGCGGCCGGCTCTCCTCCCACCTGCCCTGGGCCGACATGCGGCGCGGCTGGGACTTCGTCTCCACCGGCCACGGCGACGTGCCGTGGGAGGACTGCTTCCGGGCGCTGAACGCGATCGGCTACGACGGCCCGATCTCGGTCGAGTGGGAGGACGCCGGCATGGACCGCCTGGTCGGCGCGCCGGAGGCGCTCCAGTTCGTCCGCCGCCTGGCCTTCGACGCCCCGAGCGCCGCCTTCGACGCCGCCTTCAGCACTCGCGACTGACCCCCCGGCCCCTCCCGCCCCCGCCCCTCCCTGTCCCGCGATCTTGCAGTTGTGGCCCTCCCAAAACGGGGTGTAACCGACATCCCGTGGGCCGCAACTGCAAGATCGGCGGCGCCGGGGGCGGGGCGCGGGGGGCTAGCGGGCGGCGTAGGACTGGGTGCTGACCAGGTGGGCTGCGCCGATCAGGCCGGCGGTGTCGCCCAGGTCGGACAGGACGATCGGCATGCTGCCGGTGGCCAGCGGCGTGGAGCGCCGGTAGACCACGCCCCGGATCTCCGCGAGCAGGACCGGCCCGATCCCGGCCGGCGCGCCGCCGATGATCACGATGGCCGGGTTGACGAAGCTGACCAGCCCGACCAGCACCCGCCCGAGCCGGCGGGCGGCGTCGCGGACGAGCGTCTGCGCCGCCGCGTCGCCCTCCGTCGCGGCCGCTGCCACGTCGGCCACCGACAGCGTCCCGGCCGCCGCCAGCCGGTCCGCCAGCGCCGTCGAGCGCCCGGCCCGCGCGGCGGTCACCGCCTCCCGCACCAGTGCGACATCCCCGCAGTACGCCTCGACGCACCCGTTGTTGCCGCACCCGCAGAGCGGCCCGTCCTCGGTGAGCTGGAAGTGGCCGATGTCGCCGGCCCCGCTGGCCGCACCACGGTAGAGCGATCCGGCGAGCACCAGCCCGCAGCCGATCGCCTCGCCCAGCTTGACGTAGAGGAAGTCGTCGAACGGCCGGCCGGTGCCGGCGTGCCGTTCGCCGAGGGCCATCGCGTTGGCGTCGTTGTCCACCTGCACCGGGCAGCCCAGCTCGGCGGCGAGCGTGTCGCGTACCGGGAAGCGGTGCCAGCCGGGCAGGGCCGGCGCGGAGACCGGCGAGCCGTCGCGGACCTCGACCGGCGCGGGCAGCGCGACGCCGACGCCGGTGAGCGACGACAGTCCCGCCTCGCCGCGCAGTTTGCCGAGCAGTTCGACGATGCGCCCGACCACCATGTCCGGGCCGAGCCGGACGTCCACCGGCTCGTCGTGCCGGGCGAGCGGGTTCAGTTCGCCGTCGGTGAGCGCGACCCGCAGGAGGCCGTCGCCGACGAGCACCGCGCCGAACCGGACCTGCGCGCCGACGCGCAGCAGCGACGACCGGCGGCCGCCCCGCGACGCGGCCGGCCCGGCGCTCTCCACCAGGCCGAGCGTGGTCAGCCGGTCCACCTCGGCGGCGAACCGGGCCCGGGGCAGGCCGAGGAGGTCGGCCAGTTCGACCCGGGAGCGTGGGCCGTCGTCGCGCAGCAGACGCAGCAGCCGCGCCTGATCCGCCGTCTCCGGTCCGACCATCGGCATGTGGTCACCTCCCCACCGAGAATGTGCCACATCCGTGCCCGCGCACACGGGAGCGGGCCGGTCACCCGGAGGTGACCGGCCCGCTGTCCGCTTGCGTCAGAGCGTGTTGCCGGTGGACGGCTTGCTGCTCGTGCCGGTCGTGGCCGACCCGGTCGAGCTGGTCGAGCCCGTGCCGTTGGCGCTGCGGCTGCCGACCGCGGCCGGCGTGCCGGCGAACGGCTTGTCGGCCTCGGTCATGCCCTGCTTGCCACCGTTGCCGGTGGCGAGCTTCTCGCCGATCTTGGTCTGCCCCAGCTTGTCCTTGCCCTCCGAGTAGAGCCGGGTCGCCTGGGCCTGCGCGACCCCGGCCGCCTCCTGGACGGTCGGGTGGTCGAGCACCTTGCGCCCGCGGACCACCAGCTCCTCGTACTTCTCCCGGCCGGCACGGGCGCCCAGGACGAATCCCGCAGCCAGCCCGCCAAGAAACATGATCTTTCCGCGCATGGCGGCTCCTTCCGTACCTGACGCTCTCGCCGGTCTCCGCCGGTTCGGCGGAACGACCGTCTCGCGCCTGCGTTCTCTGTCGACGGCTAACTACCCATCCTGCTCTCCGCTCATGCCTCCCTGTGCCGAGATGACGATTTGTCCGTAATTCTGGCGCGTCAGCCGGTCAGGTCCGGTCCGGTAACCCCCTGGCGCGCCACCCCCCGATGTCCTGTACTCTTGTCCCCGTCGCACGGAGCGGAGAGATCCGGACCGAGCGGTGCACGGTCCCCTGTAGCTCAATTGGCAGAGCAGCCGGCTGTTAACCGGCAGGTTATTGGTTCGAGTCCAATCGGGGGAGCTTCACTACGCGTTCACGCCCGTCGGCATCGCCGGCGGGCGTTCGTCGTTCCCGTGCCCCGGTATGTGCTCCGGCTGCCTGGTTTCCGCCCGCGAGTCACCGTTCGCCCGGCAGGATGGTCGGCGTCGACCTAGACTCCCGCTGCGTCGATTGATGCGTCGATTCGAGGACGGTGGAGATGGCCGCAGGACGCAGCCGCTGGACCGCGACGCTGATCGCGGTGGCGGTGGTGCTCGGCTGGCTGGTCGTCGGCGGCATCGCCGGCCCCTACTCCGGCAAGCTCGGCGAGGTCTCCACCAACGACAACGCCTCCTTCCTGCCAGCCGACGCCGAGGCCACCCGGGCGCAGGACCTCGCCGCCGGATTCGTCGACCGGGAGACCACCCCGGCCCTCGTGGTCTACGAACGCCCCGGCGGCCTCACCCCGGCCGACCAGCAGCGCATCCAGGCCGACGCGGCCCGCTTCGCCGAGGTGCCGGGCGTGGTCGGCCCGCTGCCGCCACCGGTCGTCAGCCAGGACGAGCAGGCCGCCCAGGTGATCGTGCCGATCGACAGCGCCGAGGGCGAACAGGTCCGGTCCGTTGTGGAACGCCTGCGCGACATCGCCGGCCCGGACCGCGACGGACTCACCGTCGACGTGGCCGGACCCGCCGGGCTGCTCGGCGACCTGATCGAGGTGTTCAGCGCGATCGACGGGCCGCTGCTGCTGGTCACGCTCACAGTGGTGCTGGTCATCCTGCTCGTCGTCTACCGCAGCCCGGTTCTCTGGATCTTCCCGCTACTGGCCGCCGGGATGTCGTACTCGCTCGCCGCCGTCTTCGTCTACCTGCTCGCCGACCACGACATCGTCAAGCTCAACGGGCAGGCGCAGGGCATCCTCACCGTGCTCGTCCTCGGCGCCGGCACCGACTACGCGCTGCTGCTCATCGCCCGCTACCGGGAAGAGCTGCACCGGCACGAGCGCCCCTGGGACGCGATGCGGACCGCCTGGAAGGGCGCCGCACCGGCCGTCATCGCCTCCGGCGCCACAGTCATCGTCAGCCTGCTCTGCCTGCTGCTGTCCAGCCTCAACTCCAACCGGGCGCTCGGCCCGGTCAGCGCCGTCGGCATCGCCGCCACGCTGCTGGTGATGCTCACCTTCCTGCCCGCGTTGCTGGTCCTCGGCGGCCGCTGGGCGTTCTGGCCCCGGCGACCCCGGTACGACCAGGCCGACCCGCGCACCGAACACGGCATCTGGGGGCGGATCGCCGGCTTCGTGGCCCGGCGCGCGCGTACCGTCTGGGTCGTCACCGCAGTGGTGCTCGCCGCCCTCGCGATCGGGGTGACCCAGCTCGGCGCCACCACGCTCGGCCAGTCCCAGCTGTTCACCCAGCGCACCGACTCGGTGGCCGGGCAGGAGGTCATCGACAGGCACTTCCCGGCCGGCACCGGCAGCCCCGCCACCATCTTCACCACCCAGGCCACCGCGCGGCAGGTCGCCCAGGTGGCGCAGGGCGTGCCCGGGGTCGCCTCGGTGCTGCCGCTCGGCCAGCGGGGCGAGGACGCGCCGCCCGACCCGGACTCGCCCCCCAAGGTGGTCGACGGGCGGGTCCAGCTCGACGTCACGCTCGCCGACCCGCCGGACAGCAACGGCGCCGAGCGGACCATCCGCGACCTGCGCGAGACCGTGCACCGGGTACCCGGCGCCGACGCCGTGGTCGGCGGCTTCACCGCGATCAACGTGGACACCGCCGACGCCTCGGTACGCGACCGCGACGTCATCATCCCGGTGGTGCTGCTGGTCATCGCGGTCATCCTGGCCCTGCTGCTGCGCGCCCTCGTCGCACCGGTGCTGCTGATCGCCACTGTGGTGCTGTCGTTCCTGGCCACGCTGGGCCTGTGCGCGCTGCTGTTCCGGTACGTCTTCGACTTCCCCGGCGTCGACCAGTCCTTCCCGCTGTTCGCGTTCGTCTTCCTGGTCGCGCTCGGCATCGACTACAACATCTTCCTGATGAGCCGGGTCCGGGAGGAGTCGGTCCGCCGGGGCACCCGCGCCGGTGTGCTCGCCGGGCTGGCCGTCACCGGCGGCGTGATCACCTCCGCCGGCATCGTGCTCGCCGCCACGTTCTCCGCGCTCGCCGTCCTGCCGCTCGTGGTGCTCGTCGAGCTGGGCGTGGCGGTCGCCGTCGGCGTACTGCTCGACACCATCGTGGTCCGCTCGCTGCTGGTGCCCGCGCTCGCGTACGACATCGGGCCGAAGGTCTGGTGGCCGGGCCGGTTGTCGCGGTCGCACCGCGAGGGCGACCGGGCCGGGGCGGGGGTGGACCGTGCCTGACACCGACGTGGTGGTCGTCGGCGGCGGCCTGGCCGGTCTCGCCGCCGCCCGGCGGCTGCACCGCGCCGGCGTGCCGTGGCGGCTGCTGGAGGCGGGCGACCGGCTCGGCGGGCGGGTCGCCACCGACCGCGTCGACGGGTTCCTGCTGGACCGGGGCTTCCAGGTGCTCAACACCGCGTACCCGCGGCTCACCGGCCTGGTCGACCTCGGCGCGCTCGACCTGGGCTGGTTCACCTCCGGGGTGCTGGTCCGTCGCGGCGACCGGCTGGAACGCCTCGTCAACCCGCTGCGCGAACCCACCGGAGCGCCCGGCACGCTCACCGCGGGCATCGGGTCGCTGACCGACCGGCTGCGGTTCGCCGCGCTCGCCGCCGGCTACGCCACAGTGCCGGTCGGGCGGCTGCTGGACACGCCCGAGACCAGCGCCGAGAAGGCGCTGCGCCGGGCCGGGCTCTCCGACGCGATCATCGAGGAACTGCTCCGGCCGTTCCTGTCCGGCGTGCTGCTCGACCGCGAACTGGCCACCTCCAGCCACGTCCTCGCCGTCGTCATGCGCTCCTTCGCCCGCGGCCGGATCGGCCTGCCGGCGGACGGCATGGCGGCGCTGCCGCGGGCGCTCGCCGCGCCGCTGCCCGCCGAGCTGATCGAGCTGAACACCCCGGTCACCCAGGTCGCGCCCGGCCGGGTCCGCACCCCGTCCGGCGAGATCACCTGCCGCGCCGTCGTGGTCGCGGTGGACCCGCCCGCGGCGGCCACTCTGTTGCCGGGGCTGCCACGGGTACGCATGCACGCGTACACGACCTACTACCACCGCACCGACACGGCGCCGCTGGACGAGCCGATCCTGCTGCTCGACGGCGACCGGCGCGAACTCGTCGCCAACACGGTGGTGGTGAGCCGGGCCGCGCCCACGTACGCGCCGGACGGCGAGCACCTGATCGCCACCTCCGTGGTCGGCCCGCAGGCCCCGCCCGAACCGGTGATCCGGCGCGAACTGGACCGCCTCTACGGCCGCTCCACCGCCGACTGGACCCACCTCACCACAGTCGCCGTGCCGGACGCGCTGCCCGCCGCACCGCCGCCCCAGGGCCGGCTGCGCAAGCCGGTGGCGCTCGGCGACGGCCTGTACGTGGCCGGGGACCACCGGGACAGCCCGTCCATCCAGGGGGCGCTCGCCAGCGGGTGGCGTGCGGTCGGCGCGGTCCTCGCGGAGTTGCGGCGCGCGTGAGCCGTTCGTCGACGGGTTGCGCGTTGTTATCCTCGCGTTGCCCATCGTGCTGTCGCGGCCGTGTTTCCGCCCGGTAGGTGGTGGTCCGCGCAACGATCGGCGGGTTACGATCCGGCGCGGTCACGGGGCGGTAGCTCAGCCGGTTAGAGCAGGGGACTCATAATCCCTCGGTCGCGGGTTCGAACCCCGCCCGCCCCACTACCCGTTTTCCGTGCTCGGCCATGCCGGCGGCGCCTTCCTGGGAACTTGGCGGGTCGGTTCCGTCGCACGGGACACCGATACCTAGCTGTACTTGCGCCGTCTGCCCCCGCGACCGAATTGTGAGCGGTAGGCAGGTTGCCCGCGCAACCCACGTGCCGCCGACGAAGGCCAGCCACTGAGATTGGTCGTCGACAGGTGCGCAGGCGCGCACACGGGCGCGCACGGCTGGCACCACTGACGAGCCCCATCCGAGACGCGCCCTGTCCTCCCAGCCGGATGCCACCCGAAGATCGACCACTGCGCCGCCGCGTACGACCAATCCCCATTTGGCGAACAGCCGGGCTGCCGGGTCCGGTTGCCCCGATTCCTCTGCTTGAAGCACCGGCCGGTCAGGTACCGCGACGTCCTCTCCCACGAGCCGATAACCCGCCGGCGGTTCCTGCATCGCATCGATCGATACAGTGCATGACTCCTGCCTGGCGCTCACGTCAGTTGACGGGGACGCGCTCGGGTCAGTACCCAGAGATGCAGTTGGTGCGGGTGGTCGGGCCTCACCCTGGCCGGAACCACTTGAGGACGTACAGGCTGCTGGCGTCACCATCAGGCAGACGCTGAGCGGCCACCACAACATGCGGCTGGTCCATCGCACGCGCGTCACCTCCTGGACGGCGAGGCCTTCGTCGGTTAGGGCGCGACCCGTGAAGCGTCACCGTACCGAAAGGCGGGATGCGTTCGATGCCGCCCGCCCTGCCACGCGAGACGCCCTGCTCAGCCGAGCTACCAGTACCTGCCGCAGGTCGGCTCGAGCTTGTCGACCGCGCTCTCCAGGTCGCCCGTGTCGCTCGCCACCTTCACGAGCCCATCCGCATTCGAGAGCGTGGGCTTGATCGAGCGGCGCGGCCACACGCCGACGGTGAGCAGCGTCGCGCGACCGCCACGCAGAGCCCGAACCGTCGTACCGTCACGTCGTATCCCATCTCGCGATCTTGCGGGAGCGTGACGGCACATCACCGAGTGACTGATCGGTCCTCAAGCGTCTCGGGCGCGAAGGGGCCTGTGGGATGCCATCAGTCAGGCGATCGGCGAGGAGGCGGTGGAGAAGATCGCTGCGGCAGTGCCGCCGTTCCCGGACGCCCCTCCCGAAGACGTGAGGCGGCTTCGGTGGGAGCTGTCAGCTCGGCGGAAGGCGCGCGGTAGGTAGCCGGCTCTCCCGCGGACGGGCTGGATGGAAGCGGTCGAATCAGTGATCGGGCAGGGCGTACCAGCGGCCGGCCCGTATCTCTCGCAGTTCGCCCAGCTCGGACAGGTGGACGCATGCCGTACGCAACTCCTCGACCGAGGGGCGCGCGCCCGACTTCCCGTCCAGGAAGCGCGTGATCCGCCAGGCGTCGAAGGCCTCGGCGCCGTCGACCAGGTCGACGTCGACCTCCTGGCCATGCTGATCCGTCATCCGGCAGCCGGCCCCATGGACGGAGTACTCGATACCCGTGCTCGACGTGCCCTCCCGAGGCATCGTTCGCGTATGCCTCACTGCCGCCATCAGATCCGAGACGCATCCGAGATCCGCGTACGCGTCGAGCAAACGCGACCGAATGCGCTTCAGAGCGGCTGCGTAGCCTCGGACTCCTTCGATCGCTGACTCAGCGGGATCGTCCACCTGATCAGTATTCCCGTCTGTCAGCCCGTAGCGTGCCCGTCGGCACGGACGCCAGGGCCAGGCAGCACGGCCCGTCGGGTGCGCTCTTCCTAACTCGTGCTTGCTTCGGCATGCTGATCGAATGGAGAACCTGCACGTGTCGGCGCCGCTCGCTCTGCACCTGTACTGCAGAGTCGACGTCCTGGTCACCAACGCGGAGGCTCTCACCGATCGCGCAGTCGCCGAGCTGCGGGACGCGGATGTCGACTGGTCGACGGAAGACGACGACCTCGAATCGGCGGTCGGAGAACTGCGCGGCAGCGTCGCCGACTCACTCGGGGCGATGGTCGACATCAGCCGCCTGATCGAGGGAGTCCCCGGAGTCGAGTTCCGAGGCGGTTGGTGCCGGGCCGAGCCGGGCCCGCCGCGGGAGATCCCCGCTCCTGAGCGCCGGCAGTAGGCGGCAACCGCGTCGCCGGAGAGTGTGGACGGTCTCTGCCCCTTCCGTCCGGCCCCGATCAGAAAGGAGTACGGCAAGCCTGACAGCTCTCCGCCCGGTCTACGCTTCCGGCGCGATGCCGTCGGCTTCCCACTGTTCGCGCCGGTTGCTGACAGCGGGCACTTCGAGCCGAACCCAAGGGACCGCTAGGAAGCGGCGAGCCCGAGCGCTCAGGCTGGACGGCGCGTCAGCGGGTCGCCGCACGAGCGCAGCCCATTCGATCGCCTTCGCGCACGGGCTCGGCAGGAACCGACCGTCCCCGACGGTGTAGAACTACGCCGTGGACCCATTGGTGCTCGGTCGTGCCCTCGACGAAATGTTCGACCAGGCGCTCGTCTACCACGGGTTCACCGATTACATGCGGGACTACGAGGCCATCGTCTACGTGACTGCGGATCCTCGCACCGGGGTGGCGCCGAAGTATCTGCGTTACCTGTTCCGGTACTGCGTCGAGGCGCGCTGTCGGACCTCAGTGGCGCCGTCGACGTGGCGCGAGTCGCTCGACGACCGCCTGACCGACCACCGGACCGGAGTCGACCTGGAAGGCTATGTCTGGGGCGTGAAGTGGCAGTCGCTCTATCCGGGTGCCCGGATCGTGGAGGAGTCGCCGGCGGCTCAGCGCTGGGCTGAGGCGATCGGGCTTGAATTCCACGAGGTGCGGATCGAGACCAATACCCACGACCTCACGCTGCTGTTCTCGGACCTACAGGTCGGTGAACCGCCGCCGGGGTACCGTCCGTTCGCTGTCGACCAGGACGGCTAGACGTATTCGGCGTGGCGTGGCGTCCGCGAGATGGTCGTCTTCGAGCGCTACGTCCGGCAGGTCGAGAACCGCTCGCCGGCCTGGGCAATGAGCTGCCCGATCGGAGATCGGTGACGGGAGCCGCGTGGACCCACCTCTGCCCGGCGGAGTGGGATCTACGCCAACCCCGCCGTAACCCCCTTCGCTCCCAAGCCGGACTGAACAAGCGCTCCGTCGCGGTGGGGCGGTCACTGCTCGCGGTTTGCGGCCATCCAGGCGGTGGCGAAGTCGACCAGGGCGCGTTGGCGCATCAGCCGGGCCGTCGCGCCGCCCACCCGGCCGGTCGTCGTGGCGCCTGTCGCCTCGAAGTCGGCGCCCAGCTGGTGGAAGTCGTCCTCGTCGGTGACGACGTCGGTCCACGTGCTCCACCGGCTCGTTCCGTCCGGCAGCCGTACCGCCGAGCCCGTCACCGCCCGCGGCGCCGCCGCCTGCCGCCATTCCGCCAGGTGCAGCGAGGTGTTGGAGCTGTGGTCGCAGCCGAGCAGCAGCACCTTGCCGTCGAGCCGGTACACGGCGCCCAGCGGGGAGTGCTCGCCCAGCGCGTCGTCGAGTCGGTGGCCCTCGACGATGTCGGCGGCGTGCGCGCCGAGCGCGGCGAAGGACACCTGCGGGTGATTGCTGCGGCGGGCGCCCGGCCAGGTGCGTACCGTCTCGGCGACCGCGCCCATCCACCGGCTCGGCGTGCGGGCCGGGTCGAAGCCGGGCGTCTGTTCGCGGATGACTGGCCACCACGCCTCGGGTACGGGCGGATGCCGCCACCCGGCCGGGTCCGTGTTGTCCGGCGTGTGCGTCGGCACGACGAGGGTGCCCTCCGGTCCGAGCGCGTCGAGCAGCGCCCGGACCACCGCCTCGGTGCCACCGGCGACGAACCCGAGACTCCGGTACGACGAGTGCAGCAGCAGGACGTCACCCGGGACGATGCCGAGCACCCGCAGGTCGTACGCGAGCGAGCTGACGGTGTGCGGTGCGGCCTGGTCCACGCGGCGCAGTGTAGGCGGGGCCGAGCCTGCACCGGGGACTGTGCCCGCGCCCGCGGAAACCGATTCGCCGATCTCGGGATAGCGGCGGCGTCCCCGCGCGTCTGTCACTGGTGAACGAGGAGACGAGGGTGGTGCGGTGGACGAGGACGAGCGGGCGGTGCTGGCCGAGTTCGTGGCGAGCCGTGCGCCGGCGCTGATACGGGTCGCCTACCTGCTCACCGGTGATCGAAGCAGCGCCGAGGATCTGTTCCAGTCGGCGCTGTCGAAGATCATTCCGAAGTGGCGGAGCATTCGGCACGCCGACCCGGAGGGCTACCTGCGTGCCGTCATGTACCGGGAGCAGGTGAGCTGGTGGCGGCGGTTGCGTCGTCGTCGGGAGTCACCGGTCGGCGTGCACGAGCCGGTGGTGGCCGACCCGGCCGGCGGTACGGATCTGCGGCTGGCGTTGCGGGCGGCGCTGTGGCAACTGCCACCGGCGCAGCGCACCGTCGTGGTCCTGCGCTACTACGAGGACCTGCCGGAGGCCCAGGTCGCCGAACTGCTGGGCTGCTCGGTCGGCACGGTGCGCAGCCGGACCCACCGCGCGGTCACCCGACTGCGTCAGATCCTGCCGGACAGCGAGCTTCTGGAGATGCAGCGATGAGTGATCCGTTCGAAGGTCTGCTCCGCTCCACCCTCACCGACATAGCCGAGGAGGCACCGACTGTGCGGGACTCATTGACCAGGGCGGAACGGCGTGCGCGCAGCCGTCGACGCAACACGGTGGCGGCGGGCGCGGCGGGCATCCTGGCGGTGCTCGTGATCGGGGCGCCGTTCGCCTACGCCAGCCGGGGCGAGGACACAGTGATCTCGCCGCAGCCGGGCACGAGCGTCCCCCAGCCGGACCGGAGCGAGCCCGTTCCGGCCCCGCCGGCCGTGGCGTCGCCCGTGCCGATCAGCCCGGAGGACCCGACCAGGCCGGACAGTGCGGTCCCGGCACCGCCGGGCGTGGCGTCGCCGGTCCCGGCGGCACCGGGTACGCCGTCGCCCGTTCCGGCCCCGCCGGGCGTGGCGTCGCCTGTCCCGGCGGACCCGGCGGACCCGGCGGACCCGGCGGACCCGAGCATGCCGGCCAGTCCGGTCCCGGCTCCGCCGGACACGCGGTCGGACGACCCCGCCGGCCCGCCGCCGAGTCCCGTCAGGCGTTGATCGACGCGCACCGGCCCGCCGGTACGAGGGCTGGACTCACCGGCCCAGCCCTCCCGCGCACATCGCGGACGGTCAGCCGGATCCGGCACGCCGTACAGATCCCGGGCCGGGTGCGCCGGCCGACCGGGATCCCGGCGGGGACGGCGTCACTCCCACGGCGGGGCATGCCGGTTCACGTAGTCGCGGGCGCGGGGGAGCGGATCACCCCAGTACCGGTGCGGCATGCGGTGACGCTGGGACTCGCAGAACGCGGCCAGGTCGTCGACGATCGTGATCCGGTCCAGTGGACGCCTTTCGAACTCCCGGTTGGCGGCGAGCAGATCCGCCTCCGGGTTCCATCCGGCGTGGTCGAACGCCCAGCCTGCCCAGGTCGCGTACACGTGGAAGACCTGGCGCTCGCCCGCGAACCGCAACCCCGCGAGGCCGATCGGCCGGTCGGGGTAGGTGTCCCGGCACACCCAGGCCAGGATGTGGCAGGCCCCGGCGGCGAAGAACGGCTGGTCGGCGCGCTCCCACGCGAGTCGCTGGTCGGCCCGTTCCCGTGGCGTACGCCGGAAGACGCCCGTCGCGGTCACCGCCATGGCTCGCACACTAGCGACACCAGGTCACTTGACACCAAGGGCGGGTGGCGATGGACAGTCGGGGATGCGCTTTCCGGCGTCCACACCGCCCGCCGTTCCCGCCGGCACGCTCACCACCGGCCCGCAACCCACGCTGTTCGCGGCCGACGGTCTGGTCCTGCGCCCCTGGGCGGACGAGGACGCACCGGCTGTGCTGGCCGCGTACCAGGATCCGGAGATCCGCCGCTGGCACACCCGCCGGCCCGCGTCGGAGAAGCAGGTGCGGGAATGGTTCGCGCACTTCCGCCGTGCCTGGCGGCAGGCGACGGGCGCGAGCTGGGCGGTGACCCGCGACGGCGAGGTGGTGGGCCGCATGGTGCTGGGCGGGGTGAACCTCGACGACGGCGAGGCCGGGTGCGCGTACTGGGTGGTTCCGGCCGCCCGCGGCGCCGGCGTGGCATCCGGCGCGTTGCGGGCGCTGAGCGCGTGGGCGCTCGGCGACGGCCGGCTGCACCGGCTCTGGCTGGACCACTCGACCGGCAACGTCGCGTCGTGCCGGGTGGCGGTCAAGGCCGGGTTCCGGCTGGAGGGCACCAAGCGCAGCGCGGCCGTGCACGACGACGGGCGGCACGACATGCACCTGCACGCCCGCGTCCGCGGGGACGACTGAACCGGGTCACGACTGCGCGGCGGCCACGTCCCGGATGCGCCGCAGCGCCTCCTCCCGGTCCATCCCGGTCGCCTGCATGATGTCGCTCGCGGCGGTCCGGACCTGCCCCACGATCACCGTGCCGGACAGCCCGGTCCCGGCCAGCTCCGCGCGCGTCGCCGCCGCCACCGCACGCAGCGCGTGCCGGCGGGCGTCCTCCGGGCCCTGGTCCGCGAGAACCTCCTCCTGTACGGCGTTCACTGCCTCACTGAGCGCCTCCACGGCGTCGGGCAGGCTCTCCGGGATCGGCTCCCCGTCCTCGATCAGCACGACGGCCCGCCGGGCCAGCACGCGGGTGTTCCAGACCGCCTGGTCTACGTCCGGCGCGCCGAGCTGGTAGTGCCGGACCGAACGCCGCCTCGGCCAGCGCGCCGGGGCGAGGTCGACCGTCTCCTTCGCGCCGCCGAAGACGTCCCAGAACCGGCCCAGGTCCGCGCCGATCGCCTGCGACCGGCTCAGCGCCCGGTCGGCCAGGTCGTGGTCACGTCGCCGCAGCGCGGCAGCGGTCGCCGCGAGCTGGCCGGCGAGCTGCCGCAGCGTCGGCGCGGCCACCCGCCGCACGACGCGCAGCGGGTTGATCGGCACCAGCAGCAACGTCACCACCAGTCCCACGCCGCCGCCGATCAGCGCGTCGACGAAGCGGGGGAACTCCAGCGTGTGCCGGGAGGAGGAGAGCGCGCCGAGCAGCACCGCCGTACCGCTGGCGTTGCCCACGATCCCGCCCCGCGTACTCAATGCCAGCGCGACCAGCACGGACGCCGTGACGATCACGCCGGTCTGCCACACGCCGGCGCCGACGGCGCCGATCAGCAGATCCGACACGATGATGCCGAGCGTCACCCCGGCGAGCAGTTCGACCGTGTTGGAGAGGCGTCGCCCGAAGGACGAGGTGATGACCGCGACCGCGGCGGCCGGGGCGAAGATCGGGCTCGGCATGCCGGTGAGCCAGCGCGCGACGGCCCAGGCCAGCGCCGCCGCCAGACCGGCCTGCACGGCGAGTACGGACTTGATCCGCAGCTGTTGCATCCGGTCCCGGCCGGCGGCGCGGCCGCGCTCGTTCACGCGCTCCCACGCCTCGTCGAACCGTTCCGCGTCCAGGCCGGCGCGCCGCGACGACCCCCGCCGGCCGCCGCGACCCTCCCGTTGCCCGGCCACCGTCGGCGGCTACCCGCAAAAACCGCCGGCAATCCCGGCGTCCGTCGTGGTCAGCCGCCTGGTTCGAGGTACGCGGCCAGGTGCGCCAGCGAGGACGCGATGCCCTCCTCGTGCACCGCCTGGTCGATGCCCGGCGGCACGCCGGTGGCGCTGACTGTCACAGCGGTGCCGTCGCCGACTGCGGCGAGCTGCCAGGTCATGGTCATGGTGCCCGCGTACGCCGGGTCGTCGGACTGGAACACGGCCGTCTGCACGACCCGGTGCGCCGGTACGAGTTCGGCGAACCCGACGTCGACCACGTCGGTGGCGTCCGACGTCTTGCCGGGGTTGCCGGTCGGGTCGAGATAGGTGAGCACCATCCGGAACCCACCACCGGGGCGCGGATCCCAGCGCTCGATCCGCCCGCGCATCCCGTCCGGCGGCAACCACGCCTCCAGGGCGCCCCGGTCGACGAGCGCGTCATAGACCGCCGCCGGAGTGGCGCCGATCGTCCTGCTGCCCCGATCGATCCTGCTCACCCCCCAACCCTAGGCCCGCGCCCTCCCGCCCGCGGGTGCTCCTCGTCGATCTTGGAGTTGCGGCAGTGAACGAATGCGGCCGAGAGGGGCGATTCAGGCGCCACGACTCCAAGATCGACGGGGAGCGGGAGCGGGGCGCGCCCGGTACGCTGCCGCGAATGCCGGTACGACAGCACCTCCACGACTCGCTGCTGCTCGGGGATGACGACACGCCGCTGGCCCGGCTGCGGCTGCGGGACGACGACGGCACCCGGGTCGCGGCCGACGTCCGGGCGCTGCCCGAGGTGCCGCTCACCCGGCTCGTCGCGCAGGTACGGCGCGATCTCGCCGGGCACCGGCTGGAGACGCCGGACGAGTCGCTGGCGGCGGCACTGGTGGCCGACGGGCTGAAGCTGAGCCGGGCCGCCACGGACATGCGGCACTACTTGACCGACGTACCCGAACCGGTGACGCTGCCGGAGGGCTGGTCGCTCGGCGCACCCGGCTGGGACGACGACCTCGCCGAAGGGCTGGACGCGGCGTACGGCCCGGACCACCCGGACGGCCGCTGGCAGCCCAGCGACACCCGGGAGGTGCGGGCGATGTTCGACACCGGTGAGCCGGTGCCGCCGCTGATCCCCGCCTCGGCCCGGCTGATCGACCCGGACGGCCGCAGCGCCGGGCACGTGCTGTGCGCCGGGCCGGTGCCGTGGACCGACGACGACTGCGTCTGGATCCTGAATCTGGGCGTGGCGCCCCGCGCGCAGCGCCGCGGGTTCGGCCGGGCGCTGCTCGTCCACGCGTTGCGCGGCGCGCGGGAGGCGGGCCTGCCGTCCGTCGGCCTGTCAGTGGTCGACGGCAACCCGGCCCGCCGGATGTACGACGCGGCCGGTTTCCGCGTCCTCACCCGGGTGCTCACGGTCCGAATCCCGGACGCGTGAACGCTCGGCCCGATGCCTCTGGGTGGTTCGCCGTCGTCGCGCCGTTTCCGCCGTGGTCCCTTGCGTGTACTAGCGTCGGCTGGGTGGGGAAGCATGCTGCGAGCTACGAGCCGTTGACGGTGGCGCGGCTGGGCGCGTTGCTCGTCCAGGCGGACGACAGCCGGCGTTGGCGGTTGGTGGCGGAGTTCCTGGAGGAGTTCCGCTGGGAGCCGCGCGAGACCCGCATGCGGTTGTTGCAGGAGGAGCCGGCACCCACCGGAGACGAGCACTGGGACGTGTTCCTTGCAGCGCTGGTCGAGCATCTGAGCGCGAAGGACGGGCGCGGCGCGCCGCGGTGGGTCGAGACACGGTCGCTACGGCGGTTCTGGTTCCCGTTCAACACCAGAGCCGCTCGAGTGGATGCGGTCGTTCATGCCCCGGCGGCGTTCCGTCGCCGGGGCGTCTACGTCTCCGCACATGAGCTGGATGTGGCATGAGGCCGGAAGATCCCCTTCTGGATCGCGCCGCGATCGAGGACGCCTTCCGCAGGTTGGGCGACCGGCTCGCGAAGCGGGGGGTGATCGCGGACCTCTACATCTTCGGCGGTGCGGCGATGGCCTTGGCCTACGACGCGCGGCGGTCGACGCGTGACATCGACGCGGTCTTCCAGCCGCACGGGGTGGTACTCGACGAGGCCCGAGCCGTCGCGAACGAACTCGGTCTTCCGCACTGGTGGCTCAACGAACAGGCGAGCGCCTATGTCGCTCCTGGCGGTGACGCATCCGCTCCACGTGTCTTCGACCACCCGGGCCTTCGGGTCGCCGCTGCGTCTCCGGAGCATCTGCTGGCCATGAAGGTGCTCGCGGCTCGGCGGCGGGACGCCGAAGACATCCGCTTCCTCATTGATCATCTCGGGCTGACGAGTGCCGAGCAGGTGCTCGATCTGTGCGCCGAGATCTTTCCCGAGGAAGAGGTGCCGGGCCGCGCAAGGCTTGTGCTCGACGACGTGTTCGGCGCCGACTGAAGGTCAGGGGCCGACCGTCAGGCGCCGGTGAGCAGAAGGCGGTGCTCGGACCAGAGCCAGCGCAGGTAGTCCCGCAGCCGTTCCGGGGTGGCGATCCAACCCTGGCCGGGATAGCGAAGCAGCCGGCTGACCTCGCCGGCCACTAGGTCGTACCCGGCCGCGCCGGTCTCCGGCACCGGGGCGTCCGGTGCGACAGCCACGGGCAGCGGGACCATCGGGATCCGCAGGCCCGCGTCGTCGCAGGCCCGCAGCACGGTGAGGTAGACCCGGACCAGGTGGTACGGCGAGACAACGACCGCGACGCTGCCGACGCCCAGCGCCCGCACCTGCTCCACGATCCACGCGGCCTGCCGTCCGGTGCCGGTGACCGGCTCGGCCTGGAGCACGACCCCGTCGGTCCGGCGCAGCCCGAGCCCGCGCAACCGGTCCAGCGTGAGCGGGCGGTAGGTCCGTTCGGCCGAATCGGTGTTCGCCACCAGCAGGTGCCGCAGTGCCGGGCCGGTCTCCCAGGCGCGGATCGCCTCGGTGAGGCGCCAGTCCTCGCCCTGGCCGGTGGGCACCACGAGCGCGTCCACCCGCTCGGCGGCGCGGTGGGGGAGCGTGAGGACCATCGTGACCGCCTCCAGCACCGCCAGGAGCCGGTCGGCGGGGACGTCCGCGAACGCCTCGGCCGGCACGAGCCGTGGCAGCGGGCGGGACACACTCGTCACGCCCGCGATCTTGCCACCTTCGGGTCGACTGAGGATGAGAGAGTGGCACGGTGCGGGTGGGGATCCTCGGGCCGCTTGAGGTCCGCGACGGCGATCGGCTCGTCGACGTCGCCGGGGCGCGGCTGCGGGCCCTGCTGATCCGCCTCGCCCTGGACCCGGGCCGGCCGGTGAGCGTGCCCGCGCTGGCCGAGGCGCTCTGGGGCGACGAGCCGCCGACCGACACCGCCAACGCCGTGCAGACGCTCGTGTCGCGGCTGCGCCGGGCGGTGCCCGGGCTCGGGGTACGCAGCGGCCCGGCCGGCTACCGGCTCGACCTCGACCCGGACGACGTGGACGCCGGGCGATTCGAGCGGCTGACCCGGCAGGGACGGGCGGCGCTGCGCGACGGAGACGCGTCGGCGGCGCGGACGACGTTGCGGGACGCGCTCGCGCTGTGGCGGGGACCGGCGCTTGCCGAGGTCGCCGACGCGCCGTACGCGGCGGCAGCGGTGGTGCGGCTGGCGGAGCTGCGGCTCACCGCGCAGGAGGACCGGATCGAGGCGGAGCTGCGGACCGGGCGGCCGGAGCTGATCGTCGCCGAGCTGGGGGAGCTGACCGACGCGCATCCGCTGCGGGAGCGGCTGGCCGAACTGCACCTGCGCACGCTCGCCGCGGCCGGACGGCCCGCCGAGGCGCTGGCCGCGTACGAGCGGATCCGGCAGCGGCTCGCCGACGAACTGGGCGTCGACCCGTCGCCGCAGCTGCGGGCCGCGCACCTGGAACTGCTGCGCGGCGAGGCGGTCCCGCAGCAGCCGGCGCCCGCGCGGCGGGGCAACCTGCGGTCGGCGCTCACCACGTTCGTCGGGCGCGACGAGGACCTGGCCCGGCTCACCGGGCTGCTCGCCGGCAACCGGCTGGTGACCCTGCTCGGGCCGGGCGGAGCGGGCAAGACACGGCTGGCGAGCGTGGCGGCGGGCCGGCTGGCGGACGGCGTACCCGGCGGGGCCTGGCTGGTAGAGCTGGCGCCGATCACCGATCCGGCGGACGTGCCCCGGGCCGTGCTCGACACACTCGGCCGCCGGGACCGGACGCTGGAACCGGTACGCCCACCGGCCCGCGACACGCTCGGCCGCCTGGTGGAGACGATCGCCACCGACGAGACGCTGATCGTGCTGGACAACTGCGAACACGTCGTCGAGGCCGCCGCCCGGCTCGCCGAGGAACTGCTCGGGCACTGCCCGGGACTGCGCGTCCTGGCCACCTCCCGGGAGCCGCTGGGCATCGTCGGTGAGGCGCTGGACCCCGTACCGCCGTTGCGCCTGCCACCGGCGGACGCGACGCCGGGCGACGCGCTCGCGTACCCGTCGGTGCAGTTGCTGCGCGACCGGGCCACGGCAGTGCGGGCCGGGTTCGCGGTGACCGGCGACAACGTGGCGGCCGTGCTGGAGATCTGCCGGCGGCTCGACGGCCTGCCGCTGGCGATCGAACTCGCTGCGGCGCGGCTGCGGACGCTGTCGCCGCAGCAGGTCGCGGCCGGGCTGGACGACCGGTTCCGGCTGCTCACCGGCGGCAGCCGCACCGCGCTGCCCCGGCACCGCACGCTGCGGGCGGTGGTGGACTGGAGCTGGGGGCTGCTCACCGACGACGAGCGACGGCTCGCCGAACGGCTCGCGGTCTTTCCGGCGTCGGTCACCGCCGACTCGGCGGCCGGCGTCGCCGGCCCGGCCGCCGCCGCGCTGCTCGACGCGCTCGTCGACAAGTCGCTGCTCCAGGTCGTCGGCGACGGGCGGTTCCGGATGCTGGAGACCATCCGGGAGTACGGGCTGGAACGGCTCGCCGCCGCCGGGGCGGTGGCCGGGGCGCGCGCCGCGCACGCGGCGTACTTCCGGGAGCTGGTCCGGACCGCGGAGCCGCACCTGCGGACCGCCGGTCAGCTGCCGTGGCTGCGGCTGCTGGAGGCGGAACGGGAGAACGTCGTCGGCGCGCTGCACTACGCCTGCGACGCCGGTGACGCCGACACCGCGCTGCGGATCGGCGCGGGGCTCGCGTTGCCGCTGGTGATCTGGGGCGACGACGGTGGCATCGGCGGTGACGTGCTGGCCCGGGCGCTGGCGCTGCCCGGCCCGGCACCGGCGGAGGAGCGGGCGGTGGTGCTCGCCATCCGCATCGGTTCGGAGCTGGCACGCGGCGAGCAGGGGCCGACGCCGGAGCAGATCGCCGAGCTGACCACGACCCTGCGGGCGGCGGAGGGGACCAAGCACCCGATCGTGGGGCTGCTCGCACCGATGCTGTCGATCTTCGGCGACGACACGGCGGCCGGGATCGCGGCGATCGACCGGGCGCGCGGGCACCCCGACCCGTGGACCGACGGCACGCTGCTGGGGATACGCGGCAAGTTCAAGGAGAACGACGGCGACGCCGAGGGCATGCTCCGCGACCTGACCGACGCCGCCGCGGAGCTGCGCGCGGTCGGCGAGCGGATGAGTCTGTCGCACGTGCTCAGCGAGTACGCGGACGCGCTCACCAAACGCGGCGACTTCGACGCGGCGACCGCGGCACTGGAGGAGTCGGTGCGGCTGGCCCGGGAACTCAACCCGGCCTCGGAGCCGGGCTTCCAGCTGATCTGGCTCGCCGCCATCCGGGCCCGCGCCGGTGACGTGGCCGGCGCCAAGGCCGAACTGCGCCGGTTCGTGACCGACCGGGACGGCCGGGACGCTGCGTTCGGGCTGATGATGCTCGGCAGCATCGCCCGCTCCGACGGCTCGCTGGACGAGGCGCAGGAGTGCCTCGACGAGGCGATGCGCCGCCAGGCCGAGACGCCGCTTGTCGCCCCGCAGTTCCGCGGCCTGCTGCTGGCCGAGATGGGCCACCTGGCGCTGGCCCGCGATGACCTGGCGGGTGCGCGCCGGCACCTCGACGAGGCGACCACGCCGGCCCTCGCCGCCCGGGACATGCCGGTGATCGCGATCGTCACTGTCGGCTGGGTGGCGTTGGCGGCGGCGGAGGGCCGGTACGGGCCGGCCGCCGAACTGCTCGGCGTCTCCGACTCGCTGCGCGGCCGGCCCGACCGGTCCAACCCGGACGCGCAGCGGCTCGCCGAGCGGCTGCGCGCCGAGCTGGGCGAGGAGGGCTACGCCGCCGCGTACGCCCGGGGCAACGGCCGCAGCCGGGCCGACGCCCTCGCGTTCGTGGGCGGCGACCCGGCTCGGTGACCGGCGTGCCGCCCGGTCAGGAGCGGCGCGGGCGGCTCAGGCGCGGCGTCGGTAGGCGGGCCGGGTCACGCCCGGCGTCGGTAGGCGCGGACCGCGAGCGGCGCGAAGACCGCGATGATCGCCACGGTCCAGAGCAGCGACCGGCTCACCGGCCCGGCCACCGGGCCACCGACCATCAGGCCCCGGGCCGCCTCCATCACGTCGGCCACCGGGTTGACCCCCACCCACCACTGCAACCAGCCGGGCAGCGTGTCCGTCGGCACCATCATGTTGGTGCCGAAGGTCAGCGGGAACAGCAGCAGGAACGCCGTGCCCTGCACCGCGCCGGGGCTGCGCATCAGCACCCCGAGCAGGACGCCGATCCAGCTGACCGCGAACGCGAACGCGATGGTCAGCAGGCAGGCGGCGAGCGCGGACAGCGGGTCGGTGCCGATCCGGAAGCCGAGCGCGTACCCGAACCCCAGCAGCACCACGATGGAGACCACGAACCGGACCAGGTCGCCGACCACCGAGCCGACGAGCGGCGCGGACCGGGCGATCGGCAGGCTGCGGAACCTGTCGAAGACGCCCTTCTCGACGTCGGTGTTGAGGCTGACGCCGGTGGCGATGGACGCGAACAGCACGGTCTGCACCATGATCGCGGGGAGCAGGAACTGGAGGTACTCGTGCTGCGAGCCGGCGACCGCGCCGCCGAGCAGGTAGACGAAGATCAGCACGAAGACGATCGGCTGGAGCGTGACGTCCAGCAGTTGCTCCGGGGTCCGGATCGTCTTGATCAGGCTGCGGCCGGCCAGCGCGAGGCTGTGCCGGGCCATCCCGAACGGACGGCCGGCGGCGTGGGCGGCGCCGGCCCGGGACGGCGTCGCCGCCGCCGTACGTGTGGTCGTGGTCATGCCGCCACCTCCGTGGGCTCCTCGGCGCCGTGGCCGGTCAACGTGAAGAACACCTCGTCGAGGCTGGGCAGCCGCAACGCCAGCTCGACCACTCCGATGCCGGCCTCGTCGAGCCGGCGGACCACAGTGGTGAACGTGGCGTCGCTGTCCACCGGCACGGTGAGCAGTCCCGGCCGGGGCAGCTCGGGATCCGCCCCGGTACTGGCGCGCAGGATCTCGGCGACCGCGCCGATCCGGCCCGGATCGGTCGGCCGGACCACGATCGTCTGGCTGCCGGCGATCCGCTTCAGCTCGCCGGGCGTACCGTGCGCGATGACCCGGCCGTGGTCGATCACCGAGATCTCGTCGGCGAGCGCGTCGGCCTCGTCCAGGTACTGCGTGGTCAGCAGCACCGTCGACCCGTCGTCGACCAGCGAGCGGACCACGCCCCACATCTCCTCCCGCTTGGCCGGGTCCAGGCCGGTCGTCGGCTCGTCCAGGTAGATCACCTCCGGCCGGCCGACCAGGCTCGCGGCCAGATCCAGGCGGCGGCGCATACCCCCGGAGTACGTCTTGGCCGGGCGCCCGGCCGCGTCGGTCAGGCCGAACCAGGCGAGCAGCTCCGCCGCCCGCGCCCGCGCCTCGCGGCGGTTCAGGTCGAGCAGCCGGCCGATCAGCACCAGGTTCTGGGTGCCGGTCAGGTCCTCGTCGACCGAGGCGTACTGGCCGGTCAGCCCGATCAGCCGGCGTACCCGGGCGGCGTCGGTGACCACGTCGTGGCCGCCGACAGTGGCGCGGCCCTCGTCGGGGCGCAACAGTGTGGCGAGGATCCGCACCGCTGTGGTCTTGCCGGCGCCGTTGGGCCCCAGCACTCCCAGCACGGTCCCCCGGCGTGCGGCGAGGTCGATCCCGGCCAGCGCGGTCGTCGTACCGAACCGCTTGACCAGGCCCTCTGCCTCGAATGCGTAACTCATGACGCCGACGATGACCGGGGTCGCTGGCACCGGGCGCACACGCCGCGCACACCGCCGTGTGCGCGGCGGCGGAATCGAGTACGCGTGCTCATTCGCCCAGCCCCGCCGGCCGGGCAGGATCGGTGGCGTGACGACGAGACGTACGCTGCTCGGCGGTCTGTTCCTGGCGCTGGCCACGGCCGGTGCCTGGGCGGCCTGGCTGAGCTGGGAGTCCGGCTGGACCGTGGACCCGCAGACCGGCGACATGAGCGGGCCGTACGCGGTCTGGCAGGTCGCCGCCGCGGTGCTGACCCTGGGCGCGCTGGCCGCCGTCGCCGGCTGGTGGCTGAACATCTGGCTGGTGGCGACAGTGATGACAGTGGCGTTCACCGTCCCGTGGGCGGTGCACGCCGCCTCGACCGACGACACCGGCCTGTGGGCGGTCGGGGCGGCGCTGGTGGCCATCGGCACCACCATCGGGACGACGCTCGTCGGCGGGGCCGCCGGCTGGCTGCGCCGCCGGGCCGGGTGACGGCCGGCGTC
The DNA here is from genome assembly GCF_900091605.1 of Micromonospora tulbaghiae. Taxonomy (GTDB): domain Bacteria; phylum Actinomycetota; class Actinomycetes; order Mycobacteriales; family Micromonosporaceae; genus Micromonospora; species Micromonospora tulbaghiae. The sequence goes on along the minus strand of NZ_FMCQ01000004.1, from coordinate 542,916 downwards.
AGCCGTGGTCCAGGCGTTCGGCGTACGCGTCGCGCAGTTCCGCCCAGCCGAAGTCCTTCGCCTCCGCGCCCCGGATCGGGCCGACCGGGTCGCCGTCGAGCAGGTGCGCGGCGACGTCGAGGCAGAGGTGCCAGCCGGCGGCCGTCATCGGGGCGAGGCCGGGCCGGTCGACCCGGTGCCGCAGCGTGAGCGTGGTGCCGTCACCGGTGGCGGTCAGCTCCCAGCGGAGCAGGTCGTCGCCCCAGGTGTACTCCAGCAGGTTCGGCCGGTCGGCGCGCAGCACCCGGGCCGGTGCCGGGTGACTCTGGTCGCCGTCGACGGTGCTGAGCACGGCGTCACCGGTACGGCCCAGGTCGCGGTCGGCCAGGAACGGCGCCCACTCGGCGAGCCGATCCGGGTCGGTGAGCGCGGCCCACACCTTCTCCGGCGGGTGCCGCAGCTCGCGGACGAAGACCAGTTCGTTTTCGGGTGCCAGCTCCACCCGGGCGAGCGGGCCGGGACGGAACGTGTCGCGGTCCATCTGTCACTCCTGACTGTCGAGATGGCGTTCCAGGGCGTCGAGGTGCGCGGTCCACATCGACCGGTACGGCCCGAGCCAGTCGTCGACTGCTCGTAGCGGCGCGACGTCGACGCGGTAGATCCGCCGCTGCGCGGCCGTACGGCAGGTGACCAGGCCGGCGTCGCGGAGCACCCGCAGGTGCTTGGAGACGGCCGGCTGGCTCATGCCCAGCGCGTCCACCAGCTCGCCCACGCTGCTCTCCGCCCGGCGCAGCCGGTCCAGGATGCGGCGGCGGGAGGGCTCGGCCAGCACGGTGAAGGCGTCGACGGTCACCCTCGCAATATGCCTTACCAGTTATATGCCTGGCAAGGAATGACAGGTCGCGCTGCCCCGGCCCGGCCGGCTCCATATGCTCGGGGGATGGAACTGCGGATCTTCACCGAACCCCAGCAGGGCGCCACATACGACCAGCTCCTCGCGGTCGCCCGCCGCGCGGAGGAGACCGGCTTCGCCGCGTTCTTCCGCTCCGACCACTACCTCAAGATGGGTTCGGTGAGCGGCGACCCCGGCCCGACCGACGCGTGGACCACGCTCGCCGGCCTGGCCCGCGACACCACCCGGATCCGGCTCGGCACGCTGATGACCGCTGCCACGTTCCGGCTGCCCGGCCCGCTGGCGATCACCGTGGCGCAGGTCGACCAGATGAGCGGCGGCCGGATCGAGCTGGGCATCGGCACCGGCTGGTACGCCGAGGAGCACACCGCGTACGGCATCCCGTTCCCACCGCTGGGGGAGCGGTTCGACCGGCTGGAGGAACAGCTCGCGGTGATCACCGGGCTCTGGTCCACCCCGGCGGGCTCCACGTTCGACTTCCCCGGCACGTACTACCCGGTCAGCGACTCGCCCGCACTGCCCAAGCCGGTGCAGCGCCCCCGCCCGCCGATCCTGCTCGGCGGCATGGGACCGAAGCGCACGCCCCGCCTGGCCGCCCGGTACGCCGACGAGTTCAACCTGCCGTTCGCCTCCGTCGAGGACACCGTGGCGCAGTTCCGGCGCGTGCGCGACGCCTGCGCCGAGATCGACCGCGATCCGTCCACGATGACCTGGTCGAACGCGCTCGTGCTCTGCTGTGGCCGCGACGAGGCCGAGGTGAAGCGCCGCGCCGAGGCGATCGGCCGTGACCCCGACGAGCTGCGCGCCAACGGCGCCGCCGGCACGCCCGCCGAGGTGGTCGACACGATCGGCCGGTATGCCGAGGCGGGCAGCTCGCGCGTCTACCTCCAGGTGCTCGACCTGGCCGACCTGGACCACCTGGAGCTGGTAGCCGCCGAGGTGATGCCCCAGATCTGACCGGGCCCCTGCCCGCCGCCCGTCCCGCCTTCCGGCTCCCGTCGAGATCTTGGTACCAAACGGCCCCCATAGGGGCCCTTTCGTACCAAGATCTCCATCGGTCCCACCTTGCGGAACGACATCTCGCGTTACGGGAGGCGCCCTCCCGCACCCCCCCACCAAACCCGCGATCTTGCAGTTGCGGCCCCTTCGGTGCCGGATTTACGGCTCTTGTCGGGGCCGTAACTGCATGATCAACGGTGTGGGCGCCCCGAGATCGTGGAGCCAAGCCTCGCGCACCGACAATCCGGGCGTCAGTAACTCCAAGATCGTCGCGGAGTCGCGCGTGCGCCGGGCGCGTCAGCGTGGGGTTGCGCGGCGAACCGTGTCCAGGCGGCCGTCGCGGTCGCTGTCCAGGAGCGTCACGTCGGGCACGCCGTCGCCGTCCAGGTCGACCTGCACCACGTCGGCCACACCGTCGCCGTCGAGGTCGGTCACCACCTCGACGGAACCGTCCAGGTGCCGGGTCACGATCGACCTGGCCACCCCCTGGCGCGGCGGCGGCCCCGGGTGGGGCACCGGAGCCGGCTCGGGCTCCGGCGTGGGCCCCGGCACCGGCGCGGTCGCCACGGGCCCCACCCCCACAGCGGTGGGCGCCACCTCCACAGCGGCAGGCGGCATCTCCGCAGCGTCGGGGTCCACGCCGGTCGGGTCGATTTCCTCCTCCGACGGGTACACGTCGCCGCGGAGGCTCGGGTCGCGGTAGCTGCTCATCCCGCCAGGATTCCCGCCGAGTGGCCGGGGCAACCCTGCCGGCGCATGATGGCGCATGATGCAGCGCATGACGGACACCAACTGGGCCGGAAACGTCAGCTGGTCGGCGCGTACCCGATCGCGGCCGACCTCGACCGACGAGCTGCGGCGGCTGGTCGCGGAGGCCGACCTGGTCCGGGCCGTCGGTACCGGCCACTCGTTCAACCGGCTCGGCGACACCACCGGTACCCAGATCGCGCTGGACGGCCTGCCGCCCACCGTCGCGCTCGACCCCGATCGCGGCACCGTCACCGTCGCGGCCGGCCTGCGCTACGGCGACCTGGCCACCGCGCTCCAGGCGCAGGGGTACGCGCTGGCGAACCTCGCCTCGCTGCCGCACATCTCGGTGGCCGGCTCGGTGGCCACCGCCACCCACGGCTCCGGCGCGCGGAACCGCAACCTCGCTGCCGCCGTCGCCGCGCTGGAACTGGTCACCGCCGACGGCGACCTGATCACCGTCGACCGGACCGACCCGTGGTTCGCGGGGCTGGTGGTCAACCTGGGCGCGCTGGGCGTGGTCACCCGGCTCACGCTCGACGTGGTGCCCACGTACGCGGTGCGCCAGCACGTCCGGCTCGGCCTGCCCCGCGCGGCGCTGGACGAGGCGCTGGACGCCGCGTACAGCGTCAGCGTCTTCACCTCGTGGCGCTCGGAGCGCCTCGACCAGGTGTGGGTGAAGCAGTACGCCGACCAGGCGCCGCCGCCCGCCGACTGGCTGGACACGGTGGCCGCCGACTCGCCCCGGCACCCGGTGCCCGGCATGTCGCCGGAGCACTGCACGGCGCAGCTCGGCGAGCCGGGGCCGTGGCACGAGCGGCTGCCGCACTTCCGGCTCGGCTTCACCCCCAGCAGCGGCGACGAGTTGCAGTCCGAGTGGCACGTGGCCCGCGCCGACGCGGCGGCGGCGCTCGCCGCGCTCGACCCGGTCGCCGAGCGGATCGCCGCCGTACTCCAGATCTGCGAGCTGCGGACGATCGCCGCCGACGAGCTGTGGCTGAGCCCGAACTACCGGCGCGACTCGCTGGCGCTGCACTTCACCTGGATCGGCGATCCGGTGGCTGTCGCGCCGGTGCTGGCCGAGGTGGAGGCGCGGCTCGCCCCGTTCGCGCCGCGCCCGCACTGGGGGAAGCTGTTCGAGCGCGATCCCGCCGCCGCTTACCCCCGGCACGCCGACTTCGCCGCGCTGCTGCGCGAGTTCGACCCGAAGGGGAAGTTCCGCACCGCCGAGATGGACCGCTACTTCCCCCGAGATTGAGTCAGCGCCCGGCCGGCACCTGCTGGCGCAGGCTGCCGCGCTGCACCGCGCGGCTGATGTCGCTGGGCGAGACGATGCCGACCAACTGGTCGTCGATCACCACGAGCGCCCGGCCGTCGGTGCACTCGTTGAGCCGGGGCAGCAGGTCGGTGAGCTGTTCCTCCGGGCGGGCGAGCACCAGTTCGTCGGCCCGGCAGGACACCTCGGCCAGCGTGGTCGACGCGCGGCGGTCCGCCGCGATGCCGCGTACCCGATCGAGCGTGACCAGACCGACCGGCTTGCCGTCGACGGTCAGTGGGAGCGCGGAGTGCCGGTACGCGAAGAGGTAGTGGTCGACGAAGTCGGCCACTGTGAGGTCGCCGGACGCGGTCTGCGGCTGCGGCGTCATCACGTCGCCCACCCGGACGCCGCGCAGGGCGTCGCCCATCCGGGCGGCGCGTTCCTCCTGGCCGGCGGCGCCGAGCAGGAACCAGCCGATCAGCGCCAGCCACAGCCCGCCGAACCCGGCGCCGGTGAAGAACCGCCACAGCCCCAGCCCGATCAGCACGACGCCGAGCACCCAGCCCGCACGCGCCGCCACCACCGACGCCTTGGTCCGATCGCCGGTGAACTTCCACACCGCCGCGCGCAGCAGCCGTCCGCCGTCCAGTGGCGCGGCGGGCAGCACGTTGAAGATCGCCAGCAGCACGTTGATGCCCGCCAGCCAGGCCAGCGCACCGAGCAGCAGCCCGTGCCCACCCGCGGCGGCCACGGCCACCGCGATCGCCGCGAAGACCACGCCGATGATCAGGCTGACCAGCGGCCCGACCCCGGCGATCCGCAACTCGGCACCCGGGTCCTTCGCCTCGCCCTTCAGCTCGGCGACGCCGCCGAACAGCCACAGCGTGATGCCCTCGACCTCGATGCCTTTGCGCTTGGCGACCACCGCGTGCGCGACCTCGTGGGCGAGCAGGCCGAGGAAGAAGACCACGGCGGCGGCCAGGCCGGCCGCGATGTAGGCGACGGGGGAGTGACCGGGGTACGAGGCGGGGAACAGGCTGGCCGACAGCGCCCACGCGATCAGCACGAAGATGACCAGGACACTCCAGTTGACGCCGACCGGTACGCCAGCGATCCGACCCAGACGGAAACTCGCCCTCATGTTCCCGTCATACCCGGCGGACCCACCCGCACACCAGGGCCGGACGGACGGGCAGATGGCGACTTGCACGAGTCGTACGAGTCGTACGATCGGGAATATGAGCGAGCCCGCTGCCGAACTTCCGATCTCCGACGCCCGAGACAGGCTCGCGGATGTCGTGTCGCGTGCTTACTACGCCGGGCGGATCACCTACGTGACCCGCCGGGGGCAGCGCCTGGCCGCTATCGTCCCGGCCGAGCTTGCCGAGGCGATCGAGCGAGCTGAGGATGCCGCAGACGTCTCGGCGGCCCGCGATGCGCTGGCCCGTATCGACGCTGGTGAGGGCCCTGTCCCACTGGCCGACCTGCGCGACGAACTCGAACTTTGACCCTGCCACCCGGGCCGGCCTTCGCTGTACATGTCGATCGAGCCGCTGCCAACTTTTGCGCAAGCTCGATCTGCCCGTGCAGCCCGCTTGTCGCTGCCCTCGCCCCTGTCCTTTCGGGAGGGACGCCCGCCAGCTAGCTCCTGTGCCGGAGTCCACCCCACCGAGCTGAGCAGCTCACACCGCAGCTGTCCCGCTCCCTGCCTGCCTGTACGAGATGGGCGTTCCCTCGGCGCGTCCAGCTTGCCGAGCCTGAGGCAGCGAGTCTGGATGGCTGGCCGGACTCATGCTCAAGGCGTGTCGTAGACATCGCTGCGGTGGCCAAGGTGAACAACGAGGACGATCAGTTCCTATCGCGGCCGGTATAGACAATGCGGTAGTCCCCGAACCGGGATGCGCGGCCGGCCATGGGTTTGCCAGCGAGCGCCTTGACACCGGCTTGACACGGCTCGGTAGCCAGCCCGGCGTGCCCGGCGAAGCGGTTGCTGCTGCCGTGCAACAGTTTGGTGGAGATTGAGCCCTGCGGGATCAGTGCACCCCTTCATGTAGCCCGCCTGTATGGGTTCAGCGCTGCTTCCTCACCACCTCGACGGCGAGATGACATGCTACAACTCGGACATCTCGGCCCTATCGGCCCTAGACCTCCTCCATGTGCCGGAAGCGCGTGGGCTCTAGCCCATCTACGTTTGCCTCACTAGGTGCGACGATTGCTTATCGTGTCGGGTATTTGACAATTGCGCCGGTGGCGGTGCCTCTATGATTCGGGCGGCGTGCGGTCGGTATGGCGTGCGCAGGCCTAGATGATTGAGCAATCGCGACTGAGGATCTTCGGAGGACACTGTGACCAATCCCCAGTCGGCTATTGACATCCACCTACTGGAACTGCACAACCAAGTCGAAAAAAACATCCGGCAAGCCACCGGCGGGCATGGCTCGAGTCTCGGTCAATTACTACAGCTGGACCTGGATGTTATGGCTTGGGAGCAGGAACTTCTCGGACGGCCGGAGGTTGGTCAGTTGACGGCGGCGCGCCGCGAGCTGGGCTTCGCCATCTACGCCGCAAGCGCGGGCCTCTACCTCCACGCCTACGCCGGCCTAAGGCTGTTCCTTGAGCTCAGTTTTGCCTCGGTGTACTTTTCCGCCAATGAACTACACAGGCGGAGATGGGTGGCAGACCGAGCCGACTTCTCATGGGCGAAGGCGCTAGATGAGAATGACGGCGTCATGGCCCCTTCATTCGTCCGAGAGTTCAGCGAAACTGCCGCGAAGGATGCGGCTCAATTTGCCAAGGATGCTGCTAGCGCCTACCGGCATTGTTCTCAATTTATTCACGGTAAAGTGGCTGTAACAAGCCTGCTGCCGGATGCCATGCAGTTCTCCCCTCTGGTGTTGCAAGACTGGTTGGCGACGGCCGTCAAGTCCGCGAGAACCGTTCTATTCCTTCTCTATGCCAGGTATGGTGATGAACTGCTAGGGGGTGGCGACCAAAGTGGACGTCTAGCCTTCACTGTCGAGTCCTCGTTTGGGCACCTAAAGGAAGTGCGCAGGCGGTTTGGCCTGCCTATCGAAGGGGAATAGGCAAATGGCCGGCGAGCTGTTCTTCCGAACTGAGGACATCCGAGTTGACGAGGTACTGGGGTATCTCGTCGAAACCCCCACGGACCGCCAGATCATCGACAGTTTGAAGGGCCGTTCCCCTGTTATTCTTAGAGGAAGCCGTGGGGTTGGGAAGTCTTTCCTTTTGAGAACCGCAGAGGCGGAGTTGGGTAGAGACTTTGCCGAGGAGCGAATACTGCCTGTTTACGTCACTTTTGCGCGTGCCTCGCTGATAACGAACCCTACGGCCGAAAGGTTCTTGGCATGGATGATTGCCAAGATCTGCAATCGCATAATCCGCGCAGCAACATCGGCCGGACTTGGACTTCCTGGAGGTTCGGCTATTGCTGCTATGCGAGGTGGCAGTGAAGTTGATCCGTCGGCTATGGAGCTAGTCGAGCAGCTTTTCGAGGACGCATGGAGAACCAACTCGGAAAAAGACCCGGCCGCCGAAATTCCGGGCCCGGAGCTTCTGCGGGACGCGGTTGAGGACCTTTGTAGGCATACAGGACTCAAGCGTGTCGCTCTCTTCGTGGATGAGGCTGCCCATGTATTCATTCCGCAGCAGCAACGTCAATTCTTCACCTTGATGCGCGACCTCAGGAGTCCCTATCTTTCTGTGAAGGCAGCCGTCTACCCGGGGGCGACCGCATTCGGTGAATCGTTTCAGCCTACTCACGATGCCACCCTCCACAGCCTGGATCGGAATGTGACCGGTGAGGGGTATGCGCGGGCTATGCGGGAGCTGGTTTTAAGGCAGGACGGTTCGCTTGCTAAAGCTATTGGCCAGTATGGGGAGGTATTCGACGCGCTGGCATATGCATCAACGGGCAACCCTCGCATCCTGTTGAAAACGGTTGCCCGCAGTTCGCCGTTCAATAGACGGAATGCCCAGGAAACGATTCGGCAGTACTACCGTGAGGAGATCTGGGGGGAGCATTCGAGCCTCGCTGAGCGTTATCCGGGTCACAGGGAATTGATTGACTGGGGCCGGAGCTTCATTGAAAGCCAGGTTCTCCCTGACCTTTATTCCCGTAATCAAAGACGTGGTGGGGCCGGTGAGGCTTCATCTTACCTATGGATCCATCGCGATGCTCCGCAGGCTGTTCGAGAAGCGCTTCGTCTCTTGTGCTATAGCGGGATCCTTCAGGAAGGTGTTTCTGGGGTTCGAGCTACCAGAAGCGAGGTTGGAACGCGCTACATGGTCAATCTTGGTTGTCAGATCGCGCTCGACCCGGAGTCGGTTGCATATGGCATGACGCTGAGGCGCGCCCTGTCTGTGAAGAGGATGATCGAATACGGTGCTAACCACGCTTCGTACCGCCCTATTGACAAAATGTCGCTAGAAAAATTCGAAGATGGGAATAATCAAGCTCTCCAGGCTCGCTTGCAAGCGTCCATAGAAATTCTGGACCTTACCGATTTTCAGCGAGGCAAGCTGCGAGGACTCGGGTTGGAAACGATTGGGAAAGTGCTTGCTTCTGACGAAAGTACGTTCAGGCAAGCGCACTACGTCGGTTTGGTGAGAGCACGTCAAATGCGTAATGCGGCGGTTGCTGCAGTACTTGAGTACCTATCAGGATGACGATGATGGCGCAATCTCGGGGCACCTCACCCGAGGTGGCGTGCCACCCATCAAAAACGCCGCAACCTCAACCCGCTTGACGGCCCGAACAGGTGAACACCCTCTTATTTTCTAAGCTGCACATGTCGATGAATGACCGGATGCTCTGCCCTTCAGGCACTCCACGAATGCGACCCATGCGTGAGGCGCGAATATGAGGATGGGTCCGTTGGGGTCCTTGCTGTCGCGTAGCCCGACCACGCTGGGCAGGTTGTCGGCGACCTCGACGCAGTCGCCGGAACCGTTGCTACGGGTGCTCTTGCGCCAGGTCATCGTCGCCTGGTTGGCCTCTTCCACCCGCGCCGTCCTCTCATAGCTCGTCGATCGCCCCCAAGATGAGGTCGCGCGACTCCCGGGCGCCGGCCGCCGTGGCGACCAGGTGCTCGAAGACGCGGCTGTACTCCCTCACCTGTTGGCCTTCGAGATAGAGGCTACCCGCGCGGGTCTCGACGTAGACGACCCCCGGATCGGCCGGCTCGGGGAAGGTCAGCACGCTGAAGGCGCTGCCCATCGACCCGTACTCGCCCGCGCCGAAGGTCAGGATCTGGATGGTGCGGCCGGGCCGGTCCGCCTCCTCGGCCAGTCGCCGCAACTGCGCCGCGAACAGCTCCGCGCCGCCGACCGGGCGCCGTAGTGCGGCTTCGTCCAGCACCACCCAGAGCTTCGGCGGAGTTTCAGTGTCCTGACGGCGCATGCGCAACTCGACCCGCCGGTCCACCTCGTCGGTCGGGGCGTCCGGGTGCTCGGCGCGGATGACCGCGCGGGCGTAGTCGGCGGTCTGGAGTAGACCCGGAATCAGTTGCGGCTGGAAGGTGCGGATCTCGGCCGCCTCGGCCTCCAGCCCGACGTAGACCTCGAACCAGTCCGGCAGCACGTCGTCGTACGCCTGCCACCAGCCGCGCTTGCGGGCATCGCGGGCGACCTGGACGAGTGCGTCCACCTCGTCGCCTTCCACCCCGTACAGCTCAAGAAGTCCACGGGCGACCGGCGGCATGACGGACACCTGGGCGTTCTCGATGCGGCTGATCGCCGACTTCGAGATCCCCACCTCCTTGGCGGCCTGGTCGGCGGTCATGCCGGTCTGCTCACGGAGGCGACGGAGGGCAGCGGCCAGGCGTCGACGTCGGACGGTCGGGCTTCCAGTCATGCCGGTCAGTGTGGCGGAAGCGGACGAGCTTCGCAATGACATCATCCCGAATCGGGAGTTGCGCACAGGGGGCGGTCCACTGCACGATGAGTGAGTGGCCGGATCGGCTGGGTCATCGGGTGTCGACCTGGGCCACGCGTTGTGCCCTGCTGACGTACTGCTGGTCGAAGGCTGCGGTGGCAGGTGCCGGGGTGGGTCCGCCGGTGCGGGGCGGGCCGACGGACCCACCCCTTCCACGGTTCGATCTCGACGGTGAGAGGCAGGTCCTGTCATGCGCGTCTTCCTTCGGCGTGTCCGGCGTCGCCGGCGGTCGGTCCTCGGATCGACCTGCTACCGCTCGTCGGCCTACCACCCGCTGCGTCCCTGGCAGGTCCGTGAGCGGAGCTTCCGGACGACCCCGCTGGGCCGGCGCGGGCTCGACCCGCAGGAGGTGCGGGAGTTCCTCGACCGCGTCGCCGGCGACCTGGCAGCGGTCTACGACGCGCTGGCCCAGAGCCGCCGGGAGACCGACCGGATCAAGAACGCGCTGCGTCGCTGGCAGTCGGAGCAGGCCCAGGCCCGAAACGAACGGGGATACGACAGGTGACCGAGCGATGGGTGATCCACCTGCCGGTCGTCGTCAACGACCTGCTCTCCGCTCAGCGGCTGGCCCGGGTGGTGGCGCACTGGACCCACGTTCTGCCGCAGACCGAGCCCGGCGGCACCACTGTCTCGGCGGAGGACGACCAGAACGTCCGCCACTGGGTGTTCTGCGACCGGTTACTGCCCGGCGGGCAGCGGTGTCTACTCCGGCCCGGACACGACGGTGAGTGCTCCCGGCGGTTCCGGCCGCGATGAGCATGCGCCGGAGCAGCGTCGGACGCCCGCAACCGGGAGCGGAATATGCACGAGCCGCGGTCGAGAACATCGGTTATGCAGTGACCGACGAGGACGTCGAGCGGGCCCGCCGGAGGCTGGCACAACAGCCGCCGATCACCGACGAGCAGCACGACCGGAACATGGAGTGGCTGCGCCAATTCGGGGGCGACAGGGCGGCTGGCGCGTGAACGGGCTCGTCCTGGACACCTCGGCGCTACTCCCGGCGGCCCCACCCCCCGTGGGTCAGCGTCGTCGCGGGGCCTCGGCGACCACCGTCGGGGAGAACTCGTTCGCCGCCTCCACCGCCCACTCCAGGGCGAAGTCCGCCTCCTCCTCCCAGCCCGGTTCGCCGCCGACGAAGTGCGACAGGCCGGGGAACTCCCGGTAGCCGGTGAGCGCCGTCGAACTCCGGTAGAGGTTGGCGATCGAGCTGGCCAAGGTTGCGGGAACCACGTGGTCCTCACCGCCCGCGGTGATCAGCAGCGGGGCACGGTCGCTGCGCTTCTTGTCGATCTCGGTGGCCGAGTTCGGGTCCAGGTTGGCGAACGCGGCCTCGAACAGCACGTGCCCGGCGCCCGGTACGGCGTACCGCTCCCAGGCGGCGTCGGACTGCTCCTGGCTGATGGTGTTGCCGAAGGCGTACCGGAAGTCCTCCGGGGTGAACGGCACGGCGCGGTGCCGGTTGGCCGGGTTGTGCAGGATCGAATACCCGGAGCGCAGCGTGCTCGGCGGCAGCTTGAGCACGCCCCGTACCGGCGCGGGGTGCACAGCGACCACTGCGGCGCCGAGGCGCCGGTCCAGCAGCACCTGGGCGACCAGGCCGCCGAACGAGTGGCCCATGATGATCGGCGGACGCGGCAGGTCCCTGACGATCGCCTCGTAGTGGTCGGCGATGTCGGCGATGCGCTGCGCGGCGATCGGCGCCGGGTCGGCCCGAAGCTCCTCGACCTCGCGGTCCATGCCGGGCCAGGCGGGCGTGAGCACCCGGAAGCCGCGCGCGGCGTACCGCTGCGCCCAGTGCTCCCAACTTCGTGAGGTCATCCAGAGGCCGTGGATGAGCACGATCGTGTCGACCCGTCCCGTCGGTGCGCTCATGTCTGGTCTCCCCGTTTCGCCGCTGGACGGCCCGCGCGTACCCGGACTGGGTGCCGGCAATCCTGTCTGATCGGACGGACAGGAAATGGACGGGTGACCCGGACGATCAGGGTCCTGAGTCGACTGTCAGGATGACGGCATGACGGTCAGACTTGCCGACAGGGTTGCCCTGGTAACGGGCGGGAGCCGGGGTATCGGCGCCGCCGTCGCGCGCCGGCTGGCCGAGGACGGCCACCACGTCGCGTTCACCTACCGCACCGCGGAGGACAGCGCGAAGTCCGTGGTGGCCCAGATCGAGGCGTACGGCCGGACCGGCGTGGCGATCAATGCGGACAGTACCGACGCGACGGCCGTGGTCGGCGCCGTGGAACGGACCGTCGCCGAGTTCGGGCGGTTGGACGTCCTGGTCAACAACGCCGGGGTGTTCGCGGGTGGGCCGATCGAGTCGGTCAGCCTCGACGCCCTGGACCGGGCGATCGCGGTGAACGTGCGCGGGGTCTACCTCGCCACCCAGGCGGCGGTACGCCACATGGGTGCGGGTGGGCGGATCGTCAACATCGGCAGCAGCTTCGCCAGCCGTGTCCCGGCACCGGGGGTGAGCGCGTACGCGATGACCAAGAGCGCCGTGAACGGGCTGACCCGGGCGCTCGCCCGGGAACTCGGTCCGCGTGGGATCACCGTCAACCTGATCCTGCCCGGCTCGACCGACACCGACATGAACCCGGCGGACAGCGCGGGCGCGGACGGGCAGCGGTCGCACATCGCCCTCGGCCGGTACGCGGATCCGGAAGACGTGGCGGCGACTGTCAGTCACCTGGTGGGCGCCGGCGGACGGCACATCACCGGCGCGTCGATCGCGGTCGACGGCGGCGCGACAGCCTGAGCGGATCCCGAACGTCCGGCGTCGGCGGTGTGACCGCCTGACAAATGTCACGGCCGGAAGGTGACTGCCGCTCCGGGGAACCGGACACCGCGCGCCGGAGCATCGGGACATGACCGATTCCGTACCGGCCGTGGACCTGGCCGGACTCACCAAGACCTTCGGCGCGGTGACCGCCGTCGACGGGCTCGACCTGCGGATCGCCCCCGGTGAGGTGGTGGCGTTCCTCGGTCCCAACGGCGCCGGCAAGACCACCACCGTCGACATGCTGCTCGGGCTGGCCCGCCCGGACGCCGGCACGGTCCGCCTCTTCGGCGGTGACCCGGCGGACGCCGTCCGGCTCGGCCGGGTCGCCGCCGTGATGCAGACCGGCGGCCTGCTCAAGGACCTCACCGTCGCCGAGACGGTACGGATGACCGCGCACTTCTACGGCCACACCCGGCCGGTGGCGGAGGTGCTGGAGCGCGCCGGCATCACCGGGATCGCCGACCGCGCGGTGGGCAAGTGCTCGGGCGGTCAGCAGCAGCGCCTGCGGTTCGCGCTCGCGTTGCTGCCGGACCCGGACCTGATGGTGCTGGACGAGCCGACCACGGGCATGGACGTCGAGGGCCGCCGCGACTTCTGGCAGGCGATCCGGGCCGACGCCCGCTCCGGCCGGACCGTCCTGTTCGCCACCCACTACCTGGACGAGGCCGACGCGTACGCGGACCGGATCGTGCTGATCCGCCAGGGCTGCGTGGTCGCCGACGGCACCACCGCCGAGATCAAGAACCTGGCCGCCGGCCGGGTCGTGCGGGCGACGCTGCCCGGTGCCGACCAGGCCGCGCTCGCCGCGCTGCCGGGCGTCCGGTCGGTCGAGGTACGCGGCGACGTGGTGCTGGTGCACAGCGAGGACTCCGACGTGGTGGCCCGGCACCTGCTGACCCGTACCGGCGCCCGGGATCTGGAGATCACCTCACGCAACCTCGAGGACGCGTTCCTCACCCTGACCGCCTCCGCCTGAACCGACCCGCCGGGAGCCCTGCCATGACCGCCACGACCTCGTCCACCACCGGCGCCCGCACGGCCGCCCGCCGACCGCCCGCGCTCGGCGGCTTCTGCGCGCCGGTGCTCGGCATCGAGATACGCCGGGTGCTGCGCAACCGCCGTACGCTGCTGTTCATCCTGGTCATGCCGGCCGTGTTCTTCCTGCTGTTCGGGCTGCCCACGCGCGGCGAGAAGCTGGACAACGGGCTGCCGGTCACCGGCTGGATCATGATCAGCCTGGCCGTGTACGCGGCGATGGTGGCCACCACGAGCGCCGGCGCGGCGGTGGCCACCGAACGCGCGCTGGGCTGGAGCCGGCAACTGCGGCTGACCCCGCTGCGTCCGGCCGCGTACGTGGCGACGAAGGTGGCCACCGCGATGGTGCTCGGTCTGCTCGGCGTCCTCGTGGAGTTCGCTGTCGGCGCCGCCTCCGGGGTGCGGCTGCCGGCCCATGTCTGGGTGGAGTCCGGGCTGACCGCCTGGATCGGCGCGCTCGTGTTCGCCGCGTTCGGGCTGTTCGTCGGCTACCTCGCCCCGGCCGAGAACGTCATGCAGTTCATGGGCCCGGCGCTGGCCATCCTGGCCATGCTCGGCGGCCTGTTCGTCCCGCTGGAGCTGCTGCCCGACGTGATGCAGCAGATCGCCAAGTTCACCCCGGTGTACGGGGTCGGTCAGCTCGCCCGCGCGCCACTGACCGGCACCGGGGTGGACTGGGCGGCGGTGGCGAACGTGACCGCCTGGACCGCGTTCTTCGGCCTCGGCGCGGCCCGGCTGTTCCGCCGGGACACCACACGCGTCTGAGGTGGCACTAGCGTGATCGGCGTGACGTCGCCGCCCGGCCCGCCCCGGCCGGTGAACCGCCACTGGCGGTTCACCGGCTGGCTGCTGGCGGCGGTCTGGCTGTTCTTCCTGAACATCCCGTTCACCACCGCCCTGCACCAGCCGCAGATGTGGCGGCGGCTGGCCGGGATCGGCTCGCTCGTCGCGTTCGCCGTGGCGTACGTGCTGATCTTCGAGTGGTCCCGGGCCCGCCGGCAGCGCAACCTGCCGGTGTCGCCCGGCCGGGCCCGGCTGCTGATCGCCGTGCTGCTCGCGCTCGGGCTGGCCGGGATCCCCGGCACCGGCGGCGACTGGCTGACCACACTGGTCTTCGTCGCGGCAGCCGCGGTGTTCCTGCTGCCGTCGGTGGAGGCGCTGGTCGTGGTGGTGCTCGCCGCGGCGGCACCACCGGTGACCGCACGTCTGGTGCCCGGCTGGGAGCACGAGAGCACCCTGGTCTTCGCGGTGCTGCTCGCCTCCTTCGCGATGTTCGGGGTGAGCCGGCTGGCCCAGCGCAACAGTGAACTCCAGGCCGCGCAGGAGGAGATCCGCCGGCTGGCGGTGGCGGAGGAGCGCGCCCGCGCCGCCCGCGACCTGCACGACATCCTCGGGCACTCGCTGACGGTGGTGGCCGTCAAGGCCGAACTGGCCGGGCGGCTGATGGAGCTGGACCCGGCCCGGGCCGCGGCCGAGATCGCCGACGTGGAGCGGCTGGCCCGGGAGGCGCTCGCTGACGTGCGGGGCACCGTCGGGGCGTACCGCGGGGTGGATCTGGCCTCCGAACTGGCCGGCGCGCGGTCGGCGCTCGCTGCCGCGGGCGTCGTCGCGGAGCTGCCGGAGTCGGTGCCGCCGCTGCCGGCGGACCGCGACGAGCTGTTCGGCTGGACGGTCCGCGAGGGGGTGACCAACGTGGTGCGGCACAGCGGCGCCCGCCGGTGCGTCATCCGGGTCGAGCCGTCGGCGGTGGAGGTACGCGACGACGGCCGGGGTCCGGCGGATCAGCGGGGTACGGCCGGGCACGGCCTGGCCGGGCTGCGGGAGCGCGCCCGGCGGCTGGACGCGACGGTGACGGTGGCGCGGCCGGAGGACGGGCGTGGTTTCCTGCTCCGGGTGACGGTGCCCGCGGCGGATCCGGAGGGAGGGGCGCACCCGTGACCGAGCCGATCAGACTGCTGCTCGCCGACGACCAGGCGCTGGTCCGGGGCGCGCTGGCGGCGCTGCTGTCGCTGGAGCCGGACCTGACGGTGGTGGCCGAGGTGAGCCGGGGCGACGAGGTGGTGCCGGAGGCGCTGCGCACCGGCCCGGACGTGGCGCTGCTCGACGTGGAGATGCCGGGCCTGGACGGGGTGGCCGCGACCGCCGCGCTGCGGGCCGCGCTGCCGTCCTGCCGGGTGCTGGTGGTGACCACGTTCGGCCGCCCCGGCTACCTGCGCCGGGCGATGGAGGCGGGTGCGAACGGCTTCGTGGTCAAGGACACCCCGGCCCGGCAGCTCGCCGACGCGGTCCGCCGGGTGCACGCCGGGCTGCGGGTGGTCGACCCGGCGCTCGCCGCCGAGACGCTGGCCACCGGGCCGAGCCCGCTCACCGAACGGGAGACCGAGGTGCTGCGTACGGCACGCGGCGGCGGCACGGTGGCCGAGCTGGCGGCGACGTTGCACCTGTCCGAGGGGACCGTTCGCAATCATCTCTCCGCCGCGATCGGCAAGACCGGCGCCCGTAACCGGGCCGACGCCGTGCGGGTGGCCGAGGCGAACGGCTGGCTGCTGGGCTGAGCCCGGTCAGGGCAGGCGGTCGACCACCACGAAGGCGGTGCCCGGCTCGACCTCGGTCAGGAGCAGGCGCTGGGCGCTACGGGTCAGCCGGATGCAGCCGTTGGTGACGTTCTTGCCGAGCGTGTCGTCGTTGTACCAGCTGTGCAGTCCGATGTGGGCACCCTGCAGCCCGGTCGGCACCGCGTCCGGGTCGTCCGGGATCGCGCCGAGGGCGAAGATGTCGACGCCGCCGTAGACGGCCTGCGGGGGCGGGGTGCGGCCCAGCACGAACGTGCGGCCGAGCGGCGTGAGCTGCCCGGACATGCCGAGGCTGACCGGCCAGGTGCGCATCGCGCGCCCGTCCCGGCTCCAGGTGAGGCGGTGGGTGCGCCGTTCCACCACGATCTGGTCGCGCAGCACCACAGTGGTCCAGCCGCCGGACGGCAGCCAGGCGATGGTCCGGTTGGCCGACGGCAGCAGCACCGCCGTCCAGCCGGAGCGGCGTTCGACGATCGGCACCGTCAGCCGTACGCCGCTGATGGTCGGCGCGAGGAACGCCACCGGGCGGCCGCCGGGCGCGTCGTAGGCGGCCACGTTCCGGTTCGGGCGCAGCCCTTCGGCCAGCGGGCGGGTGTCGGCCGGGTCCGGGTCGGGCGGGAAGCCGCGCGGCGCCGGGTCGTAGGTGACCACTGGCAGGTCGTCCGGCGCGGGCGCGGCGGGCGGCACCGACTCCACCGGCGACGGACTCGGCGCGGCGGTCGTGGCCGAGGGCGCGGCGGCGGGCGGCGCGGACGGGCGCGCGGGCGTGGCGGTGAGCGCGCGGCCGACCAGCAGCGCGGTGACGAGCAGCAGCGGTACGGCGAGCGCGGCGATCAGCCAGCCGGGAGGCCGGCGCATGGCGAACCGGTCGAACAGCACGAAACCGACTGTAACCGACCGGAAGCCTTCGTACCCGGTACTACGGGTACGAGGGCTTCGCGGCGCGGGTGGCTCAGCTCAGCTTCGCACCGATGTGGATGGCGATCGCGTCGTGCGCGGGGACGTTCGCGGCGAACCAGCCGGCCGAGTCCACGGTGATCACCGGGCCGCTGCACGAGCCGTTGCTGAACGTGCCGTGGACGACGTCGCAGTAGCGGCCCGCCGGCAGCCCGGTCTGGTACGACCGGCCGTTCACCGCGGTGTCCTCGTCGTTGATCGTCAGGTAACCCTTGCCGGTACGGCTGAACGCGATGTGCTGGTAGCCGTTGTCGTACCAGTTGGAGACCCCGGTGCCCTCGGTGGCGTTGCGGAAGCCGACCATGTTGGCGATGACCGGCCAGCGGTGCTCGCACTCCCAGCCCGAGTAGCAGGTGACGTTGGTGATCCGGTTGCTGCCGTCGGCGGGCGGGCCCTGGTCCCGGCCGCTGTACGTGAAGCTCGACATCACCGCCGGGGTGCCGTACGGCCAGGCCAGCATGAACGCGTTGGCGAGCGCGTACGTGCCCCGGTTGCGGTAGGTGAGCACGCCGCCCTCGCGCTGCGTGTCGTGGTTGTCGGTGAAGACCACCGCCTTCGCGCTCGACAGGTAGCCCCAGGACTCGCCGAAGTTCCTCAGGTACGCGAGCCGCTCGTTGTTGAACATCCGGGCCAGGTCCTTGCCGTACCGGAACTCGTGCACGTCGCCGTTGCCGGTGTACTCGGTCGGCTGGATCGGCTCGCCGGCGCCGTAGATGACCTCCTGCACCAGGTACGCGCTGCGGGACAGCTTGGCCTTGATCGCCGCGATGTCGGCGGCCGGCATGTGCTTGCTGCCGTCCAGCCGGAAACCGTCGACGCCGAGCGAGAGCAGATCGTTGAGGTACGCGGCCAGTCGGCCGCGCACGTACTCCGACTCGGTCTTGAGGTCGGCGAGGTTGACCAGCTCGCAGTTCTGCACCTCGTACCGGTCGTTGTAGTTGGCGATGTCGTTGTTGCCGTTGCGGCCGCAGTAGTGGAAGTCCTGCGCCGAGTAGACGCCCGGGTAGTTGTAGTGGCCGTACGACGAGCCGGCCCAGCCGGTGCCGCCGTTCTCCTGCCCGGACATGTGGTTGACCACGGCGTCGACGATCACCTTGACGCCCGCGGCGTGGCAGGTGTTCACCATGGACTGGAACTGCGCACGGGTGCCCTTGCGGGACTCGATCCGGTAGCTGACCGGCTGGTACGACACCCACCACGGGCTGCTGTTGACGTGCTCCTGCGGCGGGGACACCTGGACGTAGCCGTAGCCCTTCGGGCCCAGCGTGCTGGTGCACTCGGCGGCCACCGAGGTCCAGTTCCACTCGAAGAGCTGGACGATGACCTTCTTGGCGCCCGGGGTGGCGGCGGCGGCCGGGGGTGCCGCCGCGGTGACGGGGACGAGCAGGCTCGCGGCCAGACTCAGGGCGAGCGCGGCGGCGCGGCATCGGCGTCGATGCATCAGGACTCCTGCGGGGTGCGGGGATGCGGGGGAGTGGAGCCTGGATCAGTGCTGGCTTTTTGCAACCAGCCTGAAATTTTGCGGCAAGGTTACGAGCCTGTTGCAAAGTCTGTCAACGTATGGGCATCCGTCGTTGCGTCAGGCGCCACACGCGCGTCCGGGCCGGACGGTTCGAGAATCCGGCCGAGAAATTCGCCACCGGAGGTGATCCGTCCGCGCCGTCCCTCCGTACCTGAGTGGGGAGCAGGGTCGGCCGGTGGGGGCGCCGCCGCGAGACGATCGAGGAGCAGATGGCCCGGGCACAGCAGAACGAGAAGGCGACGACCGTCCGGACCACCACCACCAGCCGTGGTGCCCGGACGATGTCGAAGTCCGCGATGGTGGCGCTGACCGCCTCCGCACTCGGCCTCGCGTGGGCGGGTGTGGAGCTGGCCGGCGCCGGCGGCGTCATGTACTCGTACGGATTCTTCTTCACCGAGTTCTTCGCCGGGGTGATCGCCCTGGTCTCGCTCAGCATCACGGTGATGCTGGGCCTGCTCGCCACCGACCGCCTGGTGCTGCTCATCCGGCACCGCGTGCTGCTCCAGTCGGCGCACCGGGCCACCGGCGTGCTCGGCGTGGCCGGGCTGCTCTTCCACGTCATCACCAAGGTCGCGATCGGCCGGGCCGGGCCGACCGACGCGGTGGTGCCGTTCCTCAGCGGCAGCGGCCTCTACGTCGGACTGGGCACCGTCGCCGCGCTGCTGATGGTGGGCGTGCTCTGGACCGGCATCATCCGGGTCCGGTTCGCCGGGGTCGGCCCGAAGTGGTTCTGGCGCGCGCTGCACTCGATGGCGTACGTGTCCTGGCCGTTCGCGCTGGTGCACGGCCTCAACGCCGGCCGGCCCGCCGCCGCCTGGGTGATGCTGAGCTACCTCGCCTGCGTGGTGCTCGTGGTGATGGCGCTGCTGGTGCGCGTCTCGGTCCACCTCGGCAAGCGCAGCCGCGAGCAGCACCAGGCGGTCGCGCTCAACAAGGCGATGGCCGGCAAGGTCGAGGAGCGTACCGGCGTGTTCGCCGCGCTCACCCGGAAGAAGGCCGCCGACAAGGAGGACACCGGCGCCGGCCGGGGCCGCTGGGCCGAGGCGACCGCCACCTGGACCGCACCGGCCGGCACCGCCCGGCGGCGCGATCCGGAACGGTTCGCCGTACCCGTGGTGCCGGAACCCGGATCGCTGCGCGAGCCCGTCCGCGCGGCGGCCGCCCGGCGGCGCGACGCCGAGCCGGACGTGCCTGCCCGCCGGACCGACGGCGAGCGGCCCCGCCGCCGTCGCCGCGACGACGAGGAACGCGTGACCCGCCGCTCCCGGACCGAGGAGCGGGTGAGCCGCCGGTCCCGCGACGACGAGGACCTGGTCGCCCGCTACTCCGCGCCGCCGGAGAGCGGCGGCCGGCACTCGGCGCCGCCGGACACCGGCGGTCGCCACTCCGCACCCCCGGACAGCAGCCGGTACGCCACCGCGGCCGAGGTGGCCCGCTACTCCGCGCCGCCGCGCGCGACCGAGGAGCCGGAGGAGCCGTGGGACAGCCCGCGCCGCTGGGAGACCCGCCCGGTCTCCGGTGAGCCGATCTCGGCCGGCCCGATCTCCGGCACCCCGGTCACGGCGGAACCGCTCAGCGGGTCCGGCCGGCGCTACCGGGACGAGGAGGAGGTGCCGGAGGAGCCGGACTACTGGCGTCCGCCGGCCCGCTACGCCGCCGACGAGGCGTTCGTCGACGACACGCCGACGCTCGTCGACCTCGCGTCCCGCCGGGCGATGCGCGCCGGCAAGGAGAGCCGCTCCGGCCGCCGCAAGCGGGCCGACGCGGACGCCGTCGACGGCGCGTACTGGGCCGGGCTGCGGGGTGAGGCCCGGTGACGCGCACGACGGTCCCGCCGGTCGCCTGTGTCGGCGAGCCCCGCCTGACCGCCGGGTTCGCCGAGTTCGGCCGGCTCGACCTGCTGGCCCACGAGGAGGTGCACGGCCCGATCGGCCCGATGGAACCGGCGGCGCTGCTGCGGCTCGCCGAGGCGATCGACCTCAAGGGCAAGGGCGGAGCGGGCTTCCCGTTCGCCCGCAAGCTGCGCGCGGTGCTGGAGTCCTGCGAACGGCAGGACCTCGGTGCGGTGGTGGTCGTCAACGCCACCGAGGGGGAACCGGCGAGCTGGAAGGACAAGGTGCTGCTCACCCGCGCCCCGCACCTCATCCTCGACGGCGCCGCGCTCGCCGCGTTCGCGCTCGACGCCGAGGAGATCGTGATCGGGGTGGCCGACGACGACGTGGGCCGGCCCTCGCTGACCGAGGCGTTGCAGGAGCGGCGGATGCCGGTGCCGACCACGATCGTCACGGTGCCGCACCGGTTCATCTCCGGCGAGGGCGGCGCGCTCGTCAACGGCATCAACGGCCTGCCGCACATCCCGCCCGGCACCAAGAAGCGGTCCAGCGACTCCGGCGTCGGCGGGCTGCCCACGCTGCTGTCGAACGCCGAGACGTACTCCCAGCTCGCCGTCGCCGCCCGGATCGGCCCGTACGAGTACGCCGCGCTCGGCACCGACGACGAGCCGGGCACCGTGCTGCTCACCGTCACCGGGTCCGCGAAGCGCCCCGCCGTGGTGGAGTGCGCCGCCGGCACCCCGCTGCGCGAGATCCTCGACCTGTGCGAGGTGCCGCCCGGGCCGGGCATCCTGATGGGCGGCTACCACGGCAAGTGGATCACCGCGGCGGCGGCGGACCGGGCCGAGGTGTCCCGCAAGGGACTCACCGCCGTGGGCGGCACGCTCGGCGCCGGCATCATCGTGCCGCTCGGCGCCGACACCTGCCCGCTCGGCGAGGCCGCGCAGGTGGTGCGGTACCTGGCGGGCGAGTCCGCCGGGCAGTGCGGTCCGTGCAAGATGGGCCTGCCCGACCTGGCCCGCTCGGTCGACCTCGCGGTCTCCGGCAGCGCCCCGGTCGAGCTGGTCCGGGCCGCGGCCGGCGACGTCAAGGGACGCGGCGCGTGCAGCCACCCGGACGGCACCGCCCGGTTCGCGCTGTCCGCGATGGAGGTGTTCGCCGACGACCTGCGGCTGCACGCCACCGGTGAGGGCTGCGGCAAGCGGGTCAAGGGCATGATGGGCCTGCCCGGCGCGCCCGACGCCAACCCGCAGAAGCTCACCCTGGACTGGTCGCGCTGCGACGGGCACGGGCTCTGCGCGCACGTGGTGCCGGACTTCATCCGGCTCGACGGCAACGGCTACCCGGCGTTCCCGCCCACCCCGGTGCCGACGTGGCTGCGCGAGGGCGCGCTCAAGGCGGTCAAGGTCTGTCCCGAACTCGCGCTCCGCCTGGTCCGGGCCGAGTAGAACCCAGGAGCCGCCGATGCGCACCGCCGTTCGTGTGACCGCCGCCGCCCTGCTGGCCGTCACGCTCGCCGCCGCTACCGCCTGCGCGGCCGGACCCGAGGGCGGCGCACCGGCGGGCGCGGCGGCCCCCGCTTCCCCGGCCCCTGCGTCTCCGGCCCTTGCGTCTCCGGCTCTGGCCTCCCCGGCGTCCGCGTCACCCGCCCGGGTGCCGGCCACGCTGTCGTTCACCGGCAAGACCCTCGACGGTACGGCGTTCGACGCCGCCGCCCTGGCCGGGCGGCCGGTCGTGCTGTGGTTCTGGGCGCCCTGGTGCGCCACCTGCGCCAGCCAGGCGTGGACCGTGGCCGAGATCGCCCCGGCCTACCGCGACACGGTTCCCATCGTCGGCGTCGCCGGGCTCGGCGAGCAGAAGGCGATGAAGTCGTTCGTCACCGAGTTCGACCTGGGCGGCACGACGCAGATCGACGACCGCGCGGGCGCGCTGTGGCGCCGGTTCAAGGTGGCCGAGCAGAGCACCTTCGTCGTCCTGGACCGTGCCGGCCGGGTAGTCCACCAGGGATTCCTGGACGGCGAGGCGCTGACCCGGCAGATCGAGACGCTGGCCCGGGGATGACCGGCGCGCTGCTGCTCGCCCTGACCGCGGGCATGCTCGGCGCGGTCAACCCGTGCGGCTTCGCGATGCTGCCCGCGTACCTCTCGTTGCTCGTCGCCGGCCCCGACGGTGGGCGCGGCGCGGTCGGCCGCGCGCTCACCGCGACGGCCGGGCTGACCCTCGGGTACGTGCTGGTGTTCGGCGCGTTCGGGCTGGCCCTGGCGCCGGCGGCGGACTGGCTGCGGCCGCGGCTGCCGTGGCTCACAGTGACACTCGGCGTGCTGCTGGCGCTGGCCGGGTGCTGGCTGCTCGCCGGCCGTCGGCTGCCCGCGCCGCGCCCGTTGCGGCTCGCGCCCCGGCTCACCCGCACCTGGCCGTCCATGGCGCTGTTCGGTGCGGCGTACGCGCTCACGTCGCTGACCTGCGCGATCGCGCCGTTCCTGGCGATCGTGGTGACCAGCCTGCGGGCCGGGTCGCCGCTGCGCGGGCTGGCGCTGTTCGGCGCGTACGCGCTGGGGATGGCGCTCGTGGTCGGGGTGGCCGCGCTCGCCGTGGCGCTGCTGCGCGGGCGGGTGGTGGCGCGGTTGCGCGGCGCGGGCGCGTGGGTGCCGCGGCTGAGCGGCCTGGTGCTGCTGGTCGCGGGCGGCTACGTCGCCTGGTACGGCTGGTACGAGGTGCGCCTCGCTCAGGGCCGGTACGACGCCTTCACCGACCCGGTGATCCGCGCCGCCGCCCGAGCCCAGCAGACCGTGGTGAACGCCGTCGACACTCTAGGTCCCGCCGTCCTCGCGGCCCTCCTGGCCGCGCTCCTCCTCGCCGCCCTCACCCGCCGCTCCCGCCCCCGCCCCCGCCCTCGCTCCCGCGATCTTGCACTTGGGGCCCCGGCAGAAGGGGCGAACCGGACTGCTGGCGGGCCGGAAGTGCAAGATCGCGGGGGAGAGGCGGGGGCGGAGGCGGGGGAGCGGGTCAGCGCGGGGTGAGGCGGTCGGTGCCGAGCTTGTCGCGGAGGACCTCGGGGACCACTACCGAGCCGTCGGGCTGCTGGTGCTGCTCCAGGATGGCCGGGAACAGGCGGCTGGTGGCGAGCGCCGAGCCGTTGAGCGTGTGCACGAAACGGGTCTGCTTCGCGCCCGGCTCGCGGTAGCGGATGGCCGCCCGGCGGGCCTGGTAGTCACCGGCCCAGGAGACCGACGACACCTCCTTGTACTTGCCGGTGCTCGGCATCCACACCTCGACGTCGAGCGTCTTCTTCATCGAGGCGCTCGCGTCACCGGCGGCGAGCAGGCTGGTCTGGAAGTGCAGACCGAGCTTGCCGACCAGGCCCTCGACGTGCCCGACCATCGCCTCCAGCGCCGCGCCCGCCTGCTCCGGCAGCGTGAACTGGAAGATCTCCACCTTGTTGAACTGGTGGCCGCGCACGGTGCCGCGCTCGTCGGAGTGCGAACCGGCCGCCTCACGCCGGTAGCACGGCGTGTACGCGAACGCCTTCAACGGCAGCTTCGGCGTCTCCAGGATCTCGTCCTGGTACGCGCCGAGGATCGCCGTCTCCGCGGTGGGCAGCAGGAACTGGCCGCGCGAGGACGACTGCTTGTCGATGTGGTAGACGTCGTCGTGGAACTTCGGGAACTGCCCGGCGGCGAAACCGGCGCTCTCCAGCAGCAGGTGCGGCGGGAGCAGGAACTCGTAACCGGCCTGGATGTTCTGCTCGATCAGCCAGTTCACCAGCGCCCACTCCAGCCGGGCGCCGAGACCGGTGTACATCCAGAAGCCCGAGCCGCCGAGCTTCACGCCCCGCTCGTGGTCGACCAGGCCGAGCGCGCGGCTCAGCTCCACGTGGTCGCGTACCTTCTCGATGGCCGGCGCCTCGCCGAACGTGCGCACCACCCGGTTGGCCTCCTTGCCCCCGGCGACCACGTCGTCGGCGGGCAGGTTCGGCAGCTCGCTCATCGCCGAGCGGAGCCGGGACTGCACCTCGTCGAGCTGGGACTCCAGCTCCGCGAGCTGCTTGCGCTCGGCCTCCGGGGCGACCGGCTGCGGCGTGCCACCGGACCGTTTCGCCTCCGCGTACGCGCGCGCCTCGGCCTTGCGGCGCTGCCGCTCGGCGTCGATCTCCGTGATCAGGGCGCGTCGCTCCTGGTCGAGCCGCTGGATGTCGTCCAGCGCCCGGGTGACCTCGGCGGGATCCAGACGCTTCGCCAGCGCGGTCGCCACCGCCTCGCGATCCTTCCGGATCAACTCCATGTCGAGCATGCTGCTCGTACGCCTCCGTCCAGGCAGTCAGGTGGGACCTCCAGATGCTACCGTCGCGCCCCCGCCGCCCCGGCCCGGCCCGAGCAGCCCGCCGCCGCGACGCCCTTTCCGGTGACGGCGTGTAGTGGTGGTGCAGTCGGTCGGTCGCGCTCACATTCCGTGATGGTGCTCCGGTGCCCGTGCCGCACAGTTACCGCTCGTCATCCCGCTGACCTGGTCAATCTCGCGGATCCGCCCTCCGGTCGACATGCCCCTCTGGCGACTTTGCTCTGCAGCCACCCAGGCGGCGTTCGACGGAACGTCAGGGTTGCGCGGATGGCTGCAGAGCAAAGTCGGCAAGGGGTGAAGGGTTGGGGGCGACGGTGGCGTCACGCACGGTCACTGATTCCTGCCGCGACGCGGTGCCGGGACCGGCGAGCGCGGGCCTGAAGCCGGAGTGTCAGAGGCGAACCGGCATCAGGACCGAGAAGGCGTGCGCGTCGTCGGCCCGCCGCACGGCCAGCGGGGCGATCGGGCCGTCCAGCTCCAGCACGAGCTGGCCGTCACCGGACCCCAGCGCGTCCAGCAGGTACTCCCGGTTCACCGCCACCCGAAGCGCATCCGGGCCGCCCGCGCCGCCCGCGCCCGCCGCGCCGCCCGCGCTCGCCGCGCCGCCCGCGCTCGCCGCGCCGCCCGCGCTCGCCGCGCCGCCCGCGCTCGCCGCGCCGCCCACGTCGACCGCGCCGTCCACAGCGTTCGGGTCGACCAGGCGCAGCTCGCCCCGGCCGTCCAGGCCGAGCGCCACCACCTCGTGCTCGACGCCCTCGTGGGCGCGGTGGCAGACCGGCACGCCGTCGGCCGTGAGCGCCGCGCGCAGTGCCGCGGCGTCGAACGGGATCCGGTACGTGGGCACGTCACCGCGCTGCGCCCGCAGCAACCTCCGGTAGTCCGGGAAGTCGTACGGCAGAGGCACGGCGGTCACCGGCCGCCCCGCCACCGTGACCGTCACACGGTCGGTGGCCACGACGACCTCGGCGCCGTCGGCGCCGTCGAGGTCCAGCAGCGCGCGGAGTTCGTCCACCGATGCCACCGGCAGCAGCGCGCTCACCGGCGGGCCGTCGACGGTGCCGCCGACCCGGGCCACGGCGAGCCGGTGCCGGTCGGTGGCGACCAGCCGGACCCCGTCCGGCTCGACCTCCACCAGCACACCGGACAGGACCGGCAGGCCGGGGTCGGCGCCGACGGCGAAGCGTACGGCGTCCACGGCGGCGGCGAGGTCGGTGCGGGACAGTACGAGGCGGGTGGTCACGATGGTCTCCTCCGGGTCGACCAGGCTTCGGATCCGGGAGAGTTCGCGACGGGCGTCGGCCAGGCCGTCCTCCAGGCGGCGCAGGTGCGCGTCCAGCAGCCGGTGCACCTCGGCCGGCCGGTGCCGGTGCCGCAGCGCCTCGGCGATGCCGGTCAGCGGCATCCCCACCCGGCGCAGCCCGGCCACCAGGCGGGCCGGGCCCACCTGCTCCTCGGTGTACCAGCGGTAGCCGGTCACCGGGTCCACCCGGGCCGGGGCCAGCACGCCGGAACGGTCGTAGAACCGCAGTGCGCTGACCGTCAACCCGCTGGCCCGGGCCAGTTCGCCGATACTGCGAAGCTCGCTCTCCACGGCCGTCATCCTGTGACCTCAAGCGGGTCGAGGGTCAACCTCACGCCGACAGGGTGCGGAACGTGATGCCCGCGCGTACCAGCCGGTCCAGCAGCGCGTCGCCCATCGCGGCGACCGGCGTGACCTGCCCGGCGGTCTCCGGCAGATCGTCGAAGGCGAGGCAGAGCGCCGACTCGGCGAGCATCTTGGCCGTCTCGTCGTAACCCGGGTCGCCGCCGGCCACCTCGGTCACCACCCGCCAGCCGCCGCCGGTGCCGACGAACCGCACCTGGAACCACGACTTCGCCCGCTGCGCGGCCGTCGGCCCCTGCCCGGAGGCGAGCCGCCCGAGCAGCCAGCGCCGCGTCGGCGCCACCTTCACCAGCCCCACCACACCGGCCAGCCCGACGCCGGCCACAAGCACCGTCGGCAGCCGCTTCATCGCCGCGAAGTGCCGGTAGCGGAAGTCCGGGCCGTACTCCGGGCGGGCCGCCGCAGACCGCCGGACCACCTGCGGGTCGATGGTGGGCAGCGGCACCGCCCACTGGCCGAACTCGCGTACCCGGCCGACCTTGCCCGGCAGCGCGCGGACCCGGCGTCCGTCCGGGCCGGGCTCCATCGCCCGGCGGGCCCGCGCCGCCCGGCTCATCTCACCGGTACGGGAGAACGCGGTGAGCGCCGAGTGGTACGTCCCGGCGGAGAACCGGCCACCGGCCCGGACGTACCCGTCCACGGCGATCGGCCCGTCGGCCGGCAGTTGCCTGACCGTGTACCAGACGCCCAGGTCGTGCGGGATCGAGTCGAAGCCGCAGGCGTGCACCAGGCGAGCCCCGGTGCGTACCGCCTCGGCGTGGTGCCGCACGTACATCCGGTCGACGAACTCCGGCTCACCGGTGATGTCGAGGTAGTCGGTGCCGGCCGCGGCGCAGGCGGCCACCAGCGGCTCGCCGTGGTGCACGTACGGGCCGACGGTCGTGGCCACCACCCGGGCGCTCTCCGCCACCGCGCGCAGCGACGCCGTGTCGGTCACGTCGGCGGTGAGCAGCGGCAGGTCGGCCAGGGCCGGGTCGATCGCGGCCAGCCGCTCCCGCACCGCGGCCAGCTTGTCCGGGTTACGCCCGGCGAGTGCCCAGCGCAGCCGGTCCGGCGCGTGCCGGGCCAGGTACTCGGCGGTCAGCCCGCCGGTGAAGCCGGTGGCGCCGAACAGGACGAGGTCGTACGGACGGTCTGCGCGCATCCGCCGAGTGTGCCATCCACAGCGCTCACCTTCACGGTGTGAAGACCACCCGGACGCATCCGTCGGCCCGGTCCCGGAACAACGCGTACCCCTCGGCGCCGCGCTCCAGCGGCATCTGATGGGTGGCCAGGTGCTCGGTGACCAGCTCGTCGCGGGCCATCCGCTCCAGCAGCGCCGGGATCGCGGCACCGCCCCGGCGCCGGGCGGCGCGGACGGCGAGCCCCTTGTCCGCGAGCGCGCCGAGCGGAAAACGGTCCACGAACCCGGGCCGGGCGTCGAGCACCACCACCACGCCACCCTTGCGGCAGGCCTGCACCGCCTCGCGCAGCGCCGCCCCGACGTCCGGCTCGGCCACCGGCCACCGGCCCGGCGCGGCCGGTATCCCGGAGGCGTCGACGCACACGTCCGGCCCCCGGCCGCCGCTGCGTTCGCGCAGTTCGGCGAGCACGTCCACGTACCTGTGGTTGAGCGCCTCCACGCGGTCGTGCCCGGTGACCATCAGCAACCGGTCGTCCCGGTCGTCGACCACCACCACCCGGTCCGCGCCCCGGGCCACCGCCGCGTCGGCGGTGAGCTGGCCGACCGCGCCCGCACCCCAGACCGCCACCACGTCGCCGGGGGCGACCTCGCCCAGCTCGGCGCCGTACCAGCCGGCCGGCGCGGCGTCGGCGGCGAATACCGCCCGCTCGTCGCTCACCGACTCCGGCACGGCGAACGCGCCCACGTCGGCGTACGGCACCCGCACGTACTCGGCGTGACCACCGGCGAAGCCGCCCAGCCGGGCCGGCCGGCCGTAACCGCCGGCGGACGGCTGCCCCCACTCCGGCTCGGCCGCGACGCCGCTCGTGCCGTTGTCGCAGCAGGCGAGCAGCCCCTGCCGGCAGAACCAGCACGCCCCGCAGGCCACCGCCGCGCCCACCACCACCCGGTCGGCGACCCGGTGCCGGCGTACCTCCGGACCGACCTCGACCACGTCGCCGAGGAACTCGCGTCCGAGCACCTCCCCGGCGGACGCCTCGGGCACCCGCCCGGCCAGCAGCGGCAGGTCCGCGCCGCAGGTCGTGCTCCGCCGGACCCGGACGATCACGTCCTGGGCGTTGCGCAGCTCCGGGTCCGGGACGCGGCGCACCTCCACGAGGCCGGCGCCGGCCCAGCACAGCGCCCTCACGTCGCGGTCCCCGGCCGGTCCAGCGGCGAACGGTCCGCACGCAGCACCTCGCCGGTCTCCAGGAGCTGCTTGGTCTGCCGCAGCACCTGGCGCAGGAACCGGCCCGGATCGTCGCCGACCAGGTGCGCGGCGAATCCCGGGAGCGTGCACTCCCCGCCCAGCGGGCGGACCGCCAGCTCGGTGCCGCGCCCGCCGGGGGCGGGACGGGCCCACACCTCGACCGCGCCGTCGAGGCGGCGCAGCGGCTCGGGCCACCGCCCGGCCGGTAGCGCCTGCTCGGGCGCCGTGGCCACCGTCACCACCTGCCACCGGCCGGGCCGCGGATCGGCGCCGGCCCGCCGCGCCCGGCGGCGCGCCAGTGCCCGCACGCCCGCCGGAGCCAGCACCCGTGTCGCCGCCAGCGCCAGCGCGCCGACCGCCAGCCGTCTGCTCCGCGCCACCTGACCTCCCGCCGTTCCCCCGGCGGCCGGCGTCAACCGGCCGGCCGCCCCGCGTGTCTACAGGGTGCGGGCCGCCCGGGTGAGCGGGGTTCGCCCGGAAGGGGTGAACCGGCGCGGTCCGGGTAACCGCTGCCCGCACCGACGGGGGGAGGGACGCATGCCGGAGGAGGCAGACCAGGTCGTCGCCACAGCGAGCGGCACAAGCGACATCACCGGTACGCCCGATCTGCTCACCACCGGCCTCGATTCACCCGATGTCGCCGGTGGTGCGCTGTCGGGCGGCCCGCCGTTGCTGGCGTCCCGGTTGACGCCGCCCGTGCCGCCCGAGCCGGTCCTGCTGCGTCCCCGGCTGCTGGACCGGCTGGAGCAGGGCGCGTCCGGGCCGGTGACGCTCGTCTGCGCGCCGGCCGGCTGGGGCAAGACGACGCTGCTGTCGACCTGGGCGCAGGGGGAGCGGGACGGGCCGGCGCCGGCCTGGGTGACGGTGGCCGAGGGGGAGACCACCCGGCGGCTCTGGGGCTACCTCGCGGCGGCCCTGCGTACCGCCGCCGCCGAGGACCCGGACGACGGGCCGCCACCGGTGCCGGACGGACCGCCCCGGCCCGAGCAGCTCGAAACGCTCGCCGCCGCGCTCGCCGCACGGGAACGTCACGTGCTGCTGGTCCTGGACGACCTGCACCGGGTCACCGACCCGGCCGCCCTGACCGGGCTGGAGTTCCTGCTCCGGCACACCGACGGCCGGCTGCGGCTGGTGGCCGGCGCGCGCAGCGAACCACCGCTCGCGCTGCATCGCTGGCGGCTGGCCGGCGAGCTGACCGTGATCGGCGCCGACGACCTGGCGTTCACCGCCGACGAGGTGGCCGACCTGCTCGTCGCGCACGGCGTGGCGGTACCCGCCCCGGCCGTGGCCCGGCTGGCCGAGCGCACCACCGGGTGGCCGGCCGGGCTGCGCTTCGCCGCGCTCGCGCTCGGGGACGGCGCCGACCCGGCGCGCGCCGTGGAACGGTTCGCCGGTGACCAGCCGGATGTCGCCGCGTACCTGCGGGACGAGGTGCTCGCCCCGCTGGAACCGGCGACCCGCGACGTCCTGCGCCGGGTGGCGGTGGCCGTCGCGGTCCACGCCGACCTGGCCGCCGCGCTGACCGGGCGGCCCGACGCCGGGCACCTGCTCGCCGAGGCGGCCCGGGAGGGCGGTTTCCTCCACCAGGACGGCGGCAGCCCGCAGTGGTACCGGCCGCACCCGCTGCTGGCCGACGTGCTGCGCGACGAACTGGACCGGCTGCCCGCCGACGAGGTGCGCGAGCTGCACCGGCGGGCGGCCGGCTGGTACGGCACCCACGACCGTCCGGCCGAGGCGCTGCGGCACGCGCTTCTCGCCGGTGAGTGGGCCGACGCCACCGAGCTGCTCGTCACCCGCTGGCCCGAGCTGGCCCCGGACCAACCGGCCGCCGTACCGGCCCCACCCGAGCCGCCCGCCGAGGCGGTCCGCCGGGATCCGGAGCTGGCGCTGGCCGCGGCCGCCGAGCGGGCGTACGCCGGCGATCCGGCCGCCGCCGACGTGCAGCTGCGGCGGTCGCTGGCCGACGCCGCGGACCTGCCCGAGCCGCGCCGCGACCGGTTCGGCCGGCTGGCCGCCGCCGTGGAGCTGAGCCTCGCCCGGCTCGGCGGCGACCACGAGGAGGTACGCCGGGCCGCCGACCGCCTGCTGGCCACCATCCCCGCGGACGAGTCCCCGGGCAGCCCGGACGCCAACGGTGCCGTTGCCGGTGATGCCGGCGATCCGCGCGCCGGGACGGCCGAGCGGGACGACGTGCGCGCGGTGGCCGGCGCCGCGCACGGGCTGGCCGCGCTGGCCGAGGGGGAGCTGTCCACCGCCCGGGACCGGTTCGCCAGGGCGCGGGAGGCGGCACGGCGGGCCGGGCGGCCGCGTACCGAGCTGCTCTGCGTCAGCCGCTCGGCCCTGCTGGAGGCGGCCCGGGGCGCGCTGCGGGCCGCCGAGGAGCTGGCCCGCGAGGCGCTGGCGATGCCGCCCTGCCAGGGCTGGTCGTCCCGGTCCGACTGCGGCTACGCGTACCTGGCGCTGGCGCTCGTGGACTGGCAGCGGGACCGGCCGGCGGAGGCCACGGCCCACCTGGCGCTCGCCGGTCCGGCCGGCGCGGAGCCGGGCGGCGCCGCGCTCACCGCGCTGTGCCGGGCCGGGCTGCTGGCCGACGGCGGCGACCCGGGCGGCGCGTTGCGCACGCTCGCCGGGGCGCGGACCGTCGCGCCCGGACGGGAACTGGGCGAATGGCTCGCCGCCGACGAGGCACAGGTACGCGCCGTCGTCGGCGACGTCGACGGCGCCCGGGCACTGCTCGACGCGGCGGGCGGCGGGCCGGCGCCGGCGCTGGTGGCCGCGCGGCTGCGGCTGCGAGCCGGTGACGCCCGCACGGCCGAGCGGACGCTGCCCGACTGGACCGCGTCCGGCGCGGCGGACTGGCCGCTGCCGGTGCGGTTGGGCGCCGGGCTGCTCGACGCGGCGGTCGCCGACGCCTCCGGTGACGCCCGGCGCGCCGGGCGGCTGCTGGAGGAGGTGCTGGCACTCGCCGAGCCGGACGGCTTCCGGCGCGTCTTCACCCGCGCCGACCCCGGCGTGCGGGACCTGCTCGCCGCGCGCCTGGACGCCGGCACCGCGTACTGGGCCACGGTGAGCGAGCTGGTCCGGGGCGTGGACGCGCAGCCGGTCACCGCGACGGCTGACGGTCCGGCCCGGACGCTCGACGAGCCGCTCACCGAGCGGGAGCTGACCATCCTGCGTTACCTGCAGAGCATCCTGTCCAACGTGGAGATCGCCGCCGAGCTGTCACTGTCGGTCAACACGGTGAAGACGCACGTGCGCAACATCTACCGCAAGCTCGACGCGACCCGCCGGCGGGACGCCGTCCGGCGGGCGCGCGAGCTGCGGTTGATCTGACCGTCGCTCAGCCGTCGTCGGTGGCGGCGTCCACCACGGCGAGCAGCTCGGCCAGGTCGTAGCCGCCGTCGTGGCGGACGTCGTTGACGAACAACGTCGGGGTGCCGTTGACGCCGCTGCGGATGCCGCCGACGAAGTCCTGCCGGACCCGGTCGGCGTAGTCCTGCCGGCCGACCTCCGCGGCGATCTCCTCCGGCGACAGGCCGATCTGCTCGACGCCCAGCGACAGGTGCACCGGGTCGAGCTGGTCCTGGTGCTGGTAGAGCCAGTCGTACATCTCCCAGAACCGGCCCCGGGCGGCGGCGGCCTCGGCGGTCTCCGCGGCGCTCTCCGCGTACGGGTGGACGTTGGTGATCGGGAAGTGCCGGTACGCCAGGCGCACCGTGTCGGCCCGCTGGCGCAGCACCTCGGTCAGGTTCGGGTACGCGGCGCCGCAGAACCGGCACTGGAAGTCGCCGTACTCGACGATGGTGACCGGCGCGTCCGCCGGACCTCGGACGTGGTCGCGTTCGGTCACCGGGATCCGCAGTCGTGCGGTGGTGACCTGAAGGGGCGTGGTCATCCGGCACTCACCCGCCGATCCGAGTCCAGCCGTTCCAGCGCGTCGAGGATCCCGTCCACGCCCGGGTTCACCTCGGGCGGGGACAGGTGGCTCCAGGCCACCCGGCCGTCCGGGCCGATCACCACGAGTGCCCGGTCCGACTGCCCGTGCGGCGCGTACGCGCCGTACCGGCGCGACACCTCACCCTTGGGCTCGAAGTCGGCGAGCAGCGGGAACCGGATGCCCCGGCTCTCGGCGAACGCCCGATGCGAGTAGACGCTGTCCACCGAGATGCCGAGCAGTACCGCGTCGTACCGCTCCAGCTCGGGCAGGGCGGCCTGGTACAGGGTCATCTGCTCGCCGCAGACCGGTGACCAGTCCGCCGGGTAGAAGGCGAGCACCACGGGACGGCCCCGGAACTGCCCGGGGCCCACCTCGCGCCCGTCCGGCGCCGCCGGCAGCGTGAACCCGGGCGCGGCCTGCCCGGGTGTGATCAGCCCGTTCGGATCACTCATGCCTCCCACCATGGCCGCGACCCGGGTGAGGCGGGCTCACCCGGGCGGGGTGGTTCCGGTCAGCGCACGACGAGGTGGTTGTGCACCTCCCGGATGCCGGGGGCGTTCCACACCACCCGCTCGATCTCCTCGCGCTCGCCGGCCGAGTGGACCTGCCCGTCCAGCATCACCGTGTCGCCGTGCACCCGCACGTCGACCTCCTCGGCCTCGGTGGCGCGGTTGCGGGCCAGCGCGTCCACGATCCGCTCGGCCAGGTCGCGGCCGTCGGCGTGCACCGCCGGGCGTACGGCGATCCCGTTGCTCACCCCGCGTACGCCGGTGAGCCGGG
Source organism: Micromonospora tulbaghiae (assembly GCF_900091605.1). Classification (GTDB taxonomy): domain Bacteria; phylum Actinomycetota; class Actinomycetes; order Mycobacteriales; family Micromonosporaceae; genus Micromonospora; species Micromonospora tulbaghiae. The sequence continues at coordinate 509,279 of NZ_FMCQ01000004.1, read as the reverse complement.
CGACCGACCGTTCGGCGGCCCGCCGCTGGTACTCCCACTCGACCTCGCCGTGCAGCGTGACCCAGCCGTCGGCCACCGTCACCTGCAACGCCTCAATCGGCACGAACGCGTCCCACTCCAGCGCCCGTACGGCCGCGACGGCGATCTCCGGGTCCTCCCGCCCGGCCGCGGTGTCGATCCGGACGGCGAGGTCGTTGGCGACCGCGCGGACCCGGGCGACCCGGTGCGCGGCCCGCTCGGCGGCCCACTTCTTGGCGTAGCTGTCCACCCGGCCGGTGAGCGTCACCACGCCCTCGGTGACGGTCACCCCGATCTCGTCCGGGCCGACCCGCGGCTCCCAGGTCAGCTCGTCGAGCACGGCGGACTGGATGTCCCGGTCGGTACGCGTGATCGTGTCGGTGGCCATCCGGCTCTCCCTCTCCGTCGATCGCGGCGCGGGCACGTGGTCCCGCACCCGCGATCCTGCGCGTGTCCCGGGTGAGCCGCCCTCGCCCGGTCCGGGTGAGGGAGCACGACGGCCGCCCCCGGGAGTCCCGGGAGCGGCCGTCGTCGTGTCGTACGGGTGGGTCAGCCGTCCAGGCCGGCCGGGGAGTTCGGCCGGTCCACGTCCACGAACTCGATCTCGTCCGCGGCGCGGTCCCGGCTGCCGGCGGCGCGCGCCGCGGTGCCGGCAGCCCAGCCGATCGCCGCGCCGGCGAGCGCCGCCGCGATCAGCAGCGTCCAGGGCAGCGCGGGCCGGCGGCCGGCGAGCGCGTCGAACGCGAGACCGGCCCGGCGGCGTGCCTCCTCGGCGGCGGAGCCGACCAGGTCGGTGGCGTCGTCGGCCAGGCCGGAGGAGCTGCGGCGGGCGGTACGGGTGGCGTCGCGCACGCTGTCACCGGCGGAACCGGCGGCGGAGAGCAGATGCTGCCACGCCTGGTCGGCGACCCGCTCGGCCTTGCCCCGGCGGTCCAGCAGGTTGGATCCGAACATCGTTCTACCTCCTCGGGTGCCGAAGGCCGGCGGCCACTTCGGACTCCGGTGTCCATCCGGCGGGTTCACTGTCTCGGGCAGTGCCCCACCGGCGCGCCCGGCAAACCATGCCCCGTGTCACGGGCGGCCCGGGCGGTGAACGGGACGAACCACTCGAACGCGCCGGGACCGGTGCCGACGGGACGTGCGTACGCCCGCTACCCTGGTCGGCGGATCGGCGGGACCGCCCGGTCGCACGGTTGGCCGCGACCCGCCATACAGAGGAAACTGGAACCCGGAGTTCCGGATTGGTACGCCCAGGTGTGCCCAGTTCGCGAATTGCTCATCCCGGGGGGTGGCGACCGGGCCGTTGGAGGAATACTCTCGGTCGCGGCCCGCGTACTGATGAGGCGCCCGTCATGGGCGAGTGGAGGTGCTCGCGTGAGCCTGTCGATCGTGAAGTCGGTGCGGCCGGGTGGTGTCGTCCAGATCTCGCCCCGTGGGGAGATCGACGTCGACACCGCGTACGAGGTGCGGGAAGCGGTCGCCGAAGTGCTCGCGAAGGGCCGACCCGCGCGGATCGAGCTGAACATGCGGCTCGTCACGTTCATCGACTCGGTCGGCATCAGCGCCATGGTCGCGGGCTTCCAGACCTGCGAGGTCAGCGGCGTCAAGCTCGTGGTCACCGAGCCGAGCCGGTTCGTGCACCGGCAGCTCTGGGTGACCGGCCTGCTCGGCCTGTTCGGCGCGCCCGAGCCGTGGTTCGCCGACGACACCCCCGAGGTGCTGCCCGGCGCTTGAGCGCCGTTCACACCCCCTGCGGCCAGGGGACCTTCTACCCGTTGCCAGTCCGGCGTCGGTACGGGACGATCGTCGCGACGCACGACGGCGAGGGGGCCCGCTTGCAGAGCAGCGACAGCTTCAGCTACACCGTGCAGGCCCGCTGCAGCCGGGCCGAAGCGGTGGCCCTGCTGGGTGACCTGAGTCGCCAGGGTGAGCTGCATCCGCTGATCGTCCGGGTCCGGAAGCTGCCGGCCCGGCCGGGCGCGCTGGCCAGCTACGCGATCACCGACCGGCTGCAACTCGGCCCGCTGCACTTCCCGGTCACGTACCAGGCGGACGTGCTGATCGCCGGCGAGGACGAGGTGGTCACCGTGGCGCGGCAGCAGCCCGCGACGACGGTACGCAACCACACCCGGCTGCGCGACGAGCCCGACGGCACGGTACGCATCGATGTGGAGATCACGCTCAGCGCGCCGGCGCCGCTGTTCGGGTACGCGTTCCGCCAGGCCCGGGCGGCTCACCTGGGCCTGGCGGCGCGTCTGGGAGCGACCCTGGAGGGCCGGCCGGCCTGATCCGGCCGGCCCTCGGGGTGCGCTCAGTACACCGACAGGTGCACGTGGTTGGTGTGGTCGCTGGACGGGTCGCCGTTGCCGCCGCTGTACGCCTTCCACCCGCTGCTGGGCAGCCAGATCTGCTTGAACCAGATCACGTAGAGCACGGCGAGCGGGTCGGCGTTGCGCACGAAGTACGCGGCCAGGTTGTTGCCGTACGTCCGGTCGCCGCCGGTGGCCACGCCGCCGAAGCCGCTCTTCTGCGCGGCGAAGTCGCAGGCCCGCCCCTTCGGGTGCTCACCCGAGCCGCTGGGCCGGTGGCACGAGACGTACCGGGTGAAGCCCGCCGCCTTGGCCTGTTGCAGCGCGTGCAGCGTGCGCGGCGTGATGCAGCCGTTCGCCGGGGTCGGGTCGTTGACGCTGCACGACTCCGACGGCCAGGAGCCGTCCGAGTTGCGCGGCGCGGGCTTCGCGTTCTTGCTGGAGGTGCCCTGGACGCTGCCGCCGCCACTGCTGCTGCGCGAGGCACGGTCGTTCGCGACCTCCAGGGCGCGCTCGGCCTGCTCCTTGCGCTTGCCCATCACCGCCACCTGCTTGCGCTGCTCGCGGATCTCGCCGTCGAGCTGGGCACGGGTGCGGGTGGCCTCGTCCCGGGTGGTGATCAGGTCGCGCAGTGTGCGGTCCTCGTGCGCGGCGACCTGCTCCAGCGCGGCGGCCCGGTCCATGAAGCCCTCCGGGCTGCTGCTGCCGAGCAGCGCCCCGGCGGTGCCCAGGCGGCCGTTGCGGTACGCCACAGCGGCGATCTCGCCGACCTTGGCGTCCCGGACGGCCAGCTCGGCGCCGACCGTCTTGAGTTGTTCGTTGAGTTGCTTCTGGCGGCTCACCGACCGGTTCAGCGCGGCCTTCGCCTCCAGCCAGCCCTTGCTGGCCGCGTCGAGCTGTGCGCGCAGTTCGGGGGTGCCGCCCTCGTCGTCACCGGGTGCGGCGGCGAGCAGGCCGGTCGCCGGGGCCGCCGAGGCGGGGGAGACCGGAACGGTCGCGACGCCGAGGGTCAGCGTCGCGACGAGCAGGGCCGCCAACCGGGCGGCCGTCCGTCGTACAGGTGCCACTGGGGGCATTCACACGTCCTTCCGTCAGCGCCGACCGGGTTAGCTGACGGGTTCGGGACGGAAGATCCCTACCGCTGACGCGGATGCACCCCACGTACGTGGTTCCCCGGCTCGTCCCTGCGGACGATTAGGCGACGGCCGCCCCACCGGGGCCGGTGGCGCCCGCGGGTGCGGCCGCGACCGAGACTACCGGCGCTGCCCGGGCACGGCTCCGTGGAGTAGTGCCACTAGGCGGGGCAAAACCGGCATAAGACTACAATAACCACAGTGATTTAAGTGTGTCCTAATCACCACTCGGTCTGTCCGCACACTCCGGCCGACGCTCCGGGTTCGACCTGCAACGTGGCGTGATCGATGGAGAAGTCCTCGTGCAGGGCCGCCCGCGCGGCGGCCAGGACCCCGGCCGGGTCCACGCCCGGGTCGGTGGTCAGGTGCGCCGAGGCCACCTCCATGCCGGAGGTGAGCGTCCAGACGTGCAGGTCGTGCACCTCGGCCACGCCGGGCACGGCGGCCAGCCGGTCGTGCACGGCGGTCACCTGGAGGTGTTCCGGCGCGGCCTGCACCAGAATGCGCAGCGCGGCCCGGCCGAGCCGCCAGGTGCGCGGCAGGATGAACAGGCCGATGCCGACGGCGACGAGCGGGTCCGCCCACCACCAGTCGGTCACCGTGATGACCAGCGCGGCGGCGATCACGCCGAGCGAGCCGAGCAGGTCGCCGAGCACCTCCAGGTACGCCCCGCGCAGGTTGATGCTCTCCTTCGACCCGGCGCGCAGCAGCGCGAAGGCCACGATGTTGGCGAGCAGGCCGAGCACCGCCACCACGAGCATCGGGCCGGCCAGCACCTCCGGCGGCTCGCCGAAGCGGCGTACCGCCTCGACCAGGACGTAGATGGCGACGGCGCCGAGCAGCACGGCGTTGGCGAGGGCGGCGAGCACCTCCAGCCGGTAGAGCCCGAACGTGCGCTGCGGGTCGGTGCCGGCGCGCCGGGTGGCGGTGATCGCCGCGAGGGCCATGCCGATGCCGAGGACGTCGGTGAACATGTGCCCGGCGTCGGAGAGCAGCGCCAGTGAGCCGGTCGTGAAGGCGGCCACCGCCTCGACCACCATCAGGGCGGCGAGCAGCGCGAACGCGGCCCAGAGGCGGCCGCGGTGGCGGTGTGCCGCGTTGGCCACCGCGCCGCTGTGGTCATGACCTGCGCCCACGCCAACACCCTCCCTGCCGCGTACCGGCCCGGCCCAATGTATGTTCACATCGCTATGTATGCAAGTGAACGGCGGGTGGCGGCGGGGCCACTCACCCCACCGGGTCGAGCGTGGTGAGACGCTGGGTCGCCCGGGACAGCGCCACGTAGAGCGTGCGTACACCCGAGCCGGGGTCGGTCCGGATCTCGCTCGGCGCCACCAGCACCACGCCGTCGTACTCCATGCCCTTGGCCTCAAGGCTGGTGACGACCTGGAGCCGGCCCGCGCCGAGCGCGCCCAGCCAGCCGGCCACCTCGTCCCGGCGCGGCACCGGCGTGATCACACCGACCGTGCCCTCCACCTGCGCGAGCAGCGCCTCGGCCGCCTCGACGGTGGCCGCCGGCAGGTCGGCGGCGGGCAGCGTGCGCTCGACCGGCGGCACACCGGTGGACCGCACCGCGTCGGGCAGCGGCAGGTCCGGGTAGAGCCGGCGGATCTCCGCCGCCGCCACCGCGAAGATCTCCGCCGAGTTGCGGTAGTTGGTGGTCAGCTCGTAGCGGTGCCGCTTGCGCCGGCCCAGCGCCTGGTCACGGGCCCGGTCCAGCTCCTGCGGATCGCCGGTCCAGGCGGTCTGCGCCGGGTCGCCGACCACGGTCCAGGACGCCAGCCGCCCGCGCCGGCCGATCATCCGCCACTGCATCGGCGACACGTCCTGCGACTCGTCCACCACCACGTGCGCGTAGTCGCGGTAGTCGGTCGGACGCTCCCGTGCCGCCGCGCGGGCGGCGCGCTGCCGGTCGGCGTACGTGCTCAGCTCGCGCACGCCACCGGCGAGCTGGTACGGGTCGCGCTTGGGCCGGGCCCGCTGCACCGGCTTGCCGAGCAGCGCGTCCAGCTCGTCCAGCAGCGCGATGTCGGCCACCGTCAGCCCTTCGCTCGCGAGGCTCCGGTACGCGTCGCCGAGCAGCCGGACCTCCGCCGAGGAGAGGATCCCCCCGGCGTAGCGGCGAAGCCGGTCCGGGCGGGCCAGCCAGTCCAGCACGTGCCGCGGGTGCAGCCGGGGCCACCACGCCTTGAGGAACTCGCGGAACTCCGGCCGCTCGATGATCTCGTCCTCGAACGCGGGCTGCTCCGGCAGCCGGCCCACCCGCAGCGTGCGGGCCTGCGCGTAGAGCGCGGCGAGCACCGCGTCGAACGCTGCCCGGCGTACCTCGTTGCGGCGCGCGCCCCGGGCCAGCGTCCGGTCCCGGATCGCGTCCAGCGCGGGGCGTTCCAGACGCAGCAGCTCGCCCCGGTAGAGCAGGCGCAGCTCGGCCGGGGAGTCCGGCACCGCGTCGCGTACCGCGCGTTCCAGCACCCGGCGCATCCGCAGCGACCCCTTCACCGCCGCCACGTCCGGCGGGTCGGTCCGGGACGCGGACAGGCCCGGGAACAGTGAGCCGAGCGAGCGCAGCGTGGCGGTCTCCTCGCCCAGCGAGGGCAGCACCGAGGCGATGTACTCGACGAACACGCCGGACGGGCCGACCACCAGGATGCCGCCGCCGGCGTACCGGGCCCGGTCGGAGTAGAGCAGGTACGCGGCCCGGTGCAGCGCCACCGCCGTCTTGCCGGTGCCCGGGCCGCCGGAGACGATCGTGACGCCGTTGCCGGGGGAGCGGATCGCCTCGTCCTGCTCGCGCTGGATGGTGGCGACGATGTCCCGCATGCCCCGGCCGGTGGCCCGCGACAGCGTGGCCAGCAGCGCCCCGTCACCGACCACCGCCATGTCCGGCGGCGCGGCCTCCGGGTCCAGCAGGTCGTCCTCGATCCGGGTGACCTTCTCCGAGGCGGACTGGATCGTGCGCCGGCGCACCACGCCGCGCGGCTCGGCGGGCGTGGCCTGGTAGAACGCGGCGGCGGCGGGTGCCCGCCAGTCCACCACCAGCGTCTCCGCCTCCACGCCCCGCACACCGAGGCGGCCGACGTGCAGCACCTGCCCGGTACGCAGGTCCAGCCGGCCGAACACCAGCCCCTCGTGCTCGGCGTCCAGCACGTGCCGGCGCTGGGCGGCGTGGAAGACCATCGCATCCCGCTCGACCAGCGCGCCGAAGTTGCCGACCCGGGCCAGCCGGTAGCCCTCCCGCTCAGCCTCGGCCGCGGACCGGCGCAGTTCGGCCAGCCGGGCGTACACCCGGTCGAGGTGGCGCTGCTCGGCGGCGATCTCCCGGTCCAGCGTGGTCTGGTCGGTCAACGCGGATGCTCCTGTGTTCGGAGGGCACGACGGGCTGAATGAGGGTACGGGCCGCCGGCAACCGGCACGCCGGGGCATGCCGCGCACGTGGCGTACGTCGGTGCCGCCCGGGGTCGGGGACGCTCAGATGCGGGTCGCGGGGCGGCCGGCCAGCACCCGGTCCAGCACGCCGGAGAGGGCGGCGTTCACCTCGTCGGGGCGCTCCATCATGAGCATGTGCCCGGCGCCCGGGCACACGGTCAGTTCCGTGGTGGGCAGCGCCGCCGCGATCGACTCGGCGCAGGGCGGCGGGGTGAGCCGGTCCCGGTCCCCGACCAGCGCGGCAGCCGGCAGCCCGCCGAGCGCGGCGAGCGTCTCCAGCCGGTGCTGGGCGCCGATCGAGGCGCGGAAACCGCCGATCGAGCGCAGCGTGGCCCGGGCCACCGCCGAGGTGACGAGCCGGATGTCCGCCGGGTCGCAGCGGTCGCCGAACAGCATCCAGCGGATGCTCGGGCGCAGCGCGCGCAGCAGCGCGTGCGGGGGCCGCCAGCCGCCGCACCGGGCCAGCACACCGGCGCCGGTGGTCTCGGCCAGGCGGATCAGCCGGGTGATCCGGGGGGAGAGGCCGTACGCGGTGTGCGTGTGCCCCTCCGCGGTGGTGGAGACGAAGACCAGACCGGCGGTACGCGCGGCGAACCGGTCGGGGTGGCGGTGGGCGTACTCCATCACCGTCATCCCGCCCATCGAGTGCCCGACCAGGACGACCGGACCGGACGGGACGATCTCGTCGATCACCGCCGCGAGGTCGTCGCCGAGCTGGGCGAGGGTGGCGTCGCGCAGCGACAGGCAGCTCGACCGGCCGTGGCCGCGCGCGTCGTAGGTGACCACCCGGACCCGGCCGCCGAAGCGCTCCCGCAGCTGCGCGACCTGGCGGTGCCAGCTGCGCCCGTCGAGCGTCCAGCCGTGCAGCAGGACTGCGGTGACCTCGGCGTCGAGCGGCCCGGTGACCGTGACGTGCAGACGTACGTCGTCCGGAAGCCGCAGTTCCAGGTCCGGCATCGTCCACCTCCCGGGCCCGCCGATGTGTGTCCACCGGATGACCCGGCGGTGACACCGGCGTTACCCGCCATGAGACCACGGCAACCGGCCCGGAGAGAAGATTCCCGTCCGGCCCCACGGCGTCGGATCGGTGACCAGGCTGGGAGGTATGCCGTCCACCGCCCGCAGCCCGCGCGCCGCGCTGTCCGAGCTGCTTGCCGGCAACCGCCGCTTCGTCAGCGGGCAGCCGGTGCACGGGCACGACGTCACCGCCGCCGCGGCGGTGGCCTCCGGCGACCAGCAGCCGTACGCGGTGGTGCTGGGCTGTATCGACTCCCGCGTGCCGTTGGAGGCGATCTTCGACCAGACGTTCGGTTCGATCTGCGTGATCCGTACCGGCGGGCACGTGCTGGACCGGGCCGTCCGGGGCTCGATCGAGTACGTGGTGGAGCAGCTCGGCGTACGCCTGGTGATGGTGCTGGGCCACGAGCGCTGCGGCGCGGTCGGCTCGACGGTCGAGGCGCTGCGCACCGGGCGGCGCCCCGGCGGGGACCTGGCGTACGTGGTGGACCGGATCGCCCCGGCGGTCATCGACGTCGGGGTGGACGACCCGGACGCGCACCCGCTGGCGATCCGCCGCCACGTCCGGCGCACCGTGGCCGCGCTGCGCTCCGACGACCGGCTGGCCGGGCCGGTGGAGGCCGGTGAAATCGCTGTGGAGGGCGCGCTCTACGACCTGGCCACGGGCGAGGTCACACTGCTGCCGCAGGAGCAGACGCGAAACCGCCCGCCGGGGTGATCCCGGCAGGCGGTCGCGGTGGTGCGGGTGAGGGCGCTCAGCCCTCGAAGACGCCGGCCTCGACCAGGCGCTTCTCGGTGGCGTCCCAGCCGTGGTCCGGGTAGGACGCGGCCAGGCCGTTGATCTCGGCGCGGATCTTGGCGGCGTGGCCGGCGGCGGCCAGCACCCGGATCTCCTCGACGAAGGCGTCGGAGTCGGTGCGCAGGTGCGCGGTCTTGCCGTTGGTCAGGTTACGCACGTAGGCGTGCTTGCCGCCGTTGAGCGGGATCAGGTACTTGAACTCGCCCAGCACGCTGAGGGCGCCACCCTGGCCAGCCTGGCCGGCCCGGACGGACGCGCGCGCGGTCTTAGAGGTGTTGCTCGCCACGGAGGTACTCCTTGCAGACGTACGGTGGGGACGGAAGGCCGTCCGGGGGCTGTGCGAGTGACGCCCGGGTGGGCGCCGGCCCGCGAAGATGTACGGCGGCACAGAGAACCGCCCAGAGAACTGTACACGACCACGACACCTGGCTGGTCGTCGCGGCGTCAGAGGGCATAACCGGGTCCACCACCCGGGTATTTCCCGCCCCGCGGCCCGGCGAATTTTCCGATTCGCTGGCGCACCACCAGTCACAAGAGTCATCATGTGTGCCAGGTACCACTCGGTAGGACGAGGTCGTAGGGGAAGACGCACCTCGGCTCACCGGGAGGTCACCGTGCCAACGCGTGGCGTCGTATACGTCCACTCGACCCCGCTCGCCGTGTGCTCGCACGTCGAGTGGGCGATCGCGCGCGTCCTCGCCGCGCCGGTCAACCTGCACTGGACGGCGCAGCCCGCCGATCCGGGCGCCCGTCGCGCCGAGTGCGGCTGGACCGGCAGCCCGGGGACCGGCGCGGAGCTGGCCGCTGCCCTCCGGCAGTGGCCCATGATCCGTTTCGAGGTCACCGAGGAACCCAGTCCCGGCGTCGACGGCGAGCGCTTCATGTACGTACCGGGCCGCGGCCTGTTCCGCGCCGCGGTCGGCGCGGCCGGCGACATCCAGCTCGGCGAGGACCGGCTCCGCAGCCTGATGGCCGCCGCGCGCAGCCCGGAGGCGCTGGCCCACGCCCTGGACAAGGCGCTCGGCACCGCCTGGGACGCCGAACTGGAGCCCTACCGGTACGCCGGGGACGGCGCGCCGGTGACGCTGCTCACCCGGGTCGGGTGACGGCGGCCGAGTTGCCCCGATACGGTGGGCCGCGTGTCGATTTCCCCGCGGCGCTCCGCCGTCGCGCTCGCCGCACTGACCGCGCTGCTCGTCTCCGGGTGCTCGGACGGGCCGGACCGGCCCCGGCCCGCCCCGTCGAGTCCGGCGCCGTCGTCGGCCGGGCCCGCGCCGAGTGACCCGCCGGCCGCCGATCCGGCCGCCCGGGCCACCGCGCTCGCCGGCACGCTGAGCGACGAGGACCTGGTCGGGCAGGTGCTGATGCCGTACGCGTACGGCAGCTCGGCCACCGAGGTCTCGGCCGGGTCGGCGGCCGGGAACCGGGCGCTCGCCGGGGTCGACACCCCCGCCGAGATGGTGGCGAAGTACCGGCTCGGCGGGCTGATCCTGGTCGGCTTCAGCGCCGACGACCCGACCTCGGGCAACCAGGCCACCACGAACGTGGACAACCCCAAGCAGGTCCGTGCGCTGACCGACGGGCTGCGCGCCGCCGCCGGCAAGCTGCCCGCCGGCGGCGCGCCCTTCCTGATCGGCACCGACCAGGAGTACGGCGTGGTCACCCGGATCACCGACGGGGTGACGCTGCTGCCCAGCCCGCTCGCCGCCGGCGCCGCCGGGAACCCGGCGCTGACCGAGGCCGCCTGGCGTGCCGCCGGGGCCGAGCTGGCCGCGATGGGCATCAACCTCGACTTCGCCCCGGTCGCCGACGTGCTGGCGGCCCGCAGCACGGTGATCGGCTCCCGCTCCTTCGGCGCCGACCCGGCGACCGCGTCCCCGCAGGTGGCGGGCGCGGTACGCGGCCTGCAGGCGGAGGGCGTCGGCGCCGCGGTCAAGCACTTCCCCGGGCACGGGTTGAGCGCCGAGGACTCGCACACCGAACTGCCGGTGATCAAGCAGTCCCGCGCCGAACTGGACCGCCTCGCGTTCCCGCCGTTCCGGGCCGGGATCGGGGCCGGGGCCATGGCGGTGATGTCGGCCCACCTGGACGTCAAGGCCGTCGATCCGGGCACCCCCGCGACGTTCTCCCGCAAGCTGCTCACCGACGTGCTGCGCGGCCAGATGGGCTTCCAAGGTGTGGTGATCACCGACGGGATGAACATGGCCCCGGCGAAGAAGTGGTCGCCGGGCGAGGCAGCCGTGCGCGCGCTCAACGCCGGCAACGACCTCATCCTGATGACCCCGAACGTCAAGCAGGCGTACGACGGGCTGCTCGCCGCGCTCAAGGACGGCTCGCTGCCCCGCGCCCGCCTGGTCGAGGCGGTCACCCGGGTGCTGACCATGAAGTTCCGGCTGGCCGGGCGGGACGCGCCCGCGCTGTCCACGCTCGACGGCGCGGCACACCGCAAGGCCGCCGACGACCTGGCCACCGCCGCCGTGACGGTGCTGCGCGGCAAGTGCGGGGGCGCGGTGAGCGGACCGGTGAGCGTGACCTCCTCCGGCGGCCGGGAGCGCACCCGCAAGCTGCTGACCGAGGCGCTCACCGCGGCCGGGGTCAAGGTGGTGCCCTCCGGTGGCACGGTGGTGCACCTGGTCGGGTACGGCGACGGCGCGAAGGACCTGCGCGCGGACGCCGCCGTGACGGTGGCGATGGACATGCCGTACGTGCTGTCCGGGGCGAAGTCCCCGACGCTGATGGCGACCTACTCGTCCACCCGCGCCTCGATGGCCGGGCTCGCGGCGGTGCTCGCCGGCAAGGCCCGCCCGGCCGGGCGCTCCCCGGTGCCGGTCTCCGGCCTGCCGGCCACCACCTGCCGCACCTGACCCGGCCGCCCGCCCGGCCGCGCCGAAACCGGGGTGCGTCCGGGCGGCCCCGGCTGGCAGGGTGGCGCCCATGGGAGAGGCAGCACAGGGTTTCCGCTACGTCGAGCGCGCCGACGGCACGGTGGTCATCACGCATCACGGCCGGGTCGCCGGCACGTTGCGCGGCGGCCGGGCCGCGCAGTTCCTGGCCGAGGTCGGCGACGACCCGCAGCTGACCATGGCCCGGTGGACCGGCAACTACCGGCGGGGCAACGAGCGGACCGCCCGGCAGCACCCCCGCAATCGCGGCTGAGAGATAGGGAAGGGCCCCTTCTCGACGGAGAAGGGGCCCTTTCGCACGTCCGCTCAGGGGCGGGTGAAGACCAGCGCCACGTTGTGCCCGCCGAAGCCGAACGCGTTGTTCAGCGCCGCCGGGATCTCCATGTGACGCGCCTTGTGCGCGGCCACGTCCAGGGTCAGGCCCTCGTCCGGGTCGTCCAGGTTGATCGTCGGCGGGATCACGCCGTCCCGGATGGCCAGGATGGTGGCGATCGACTCCAGCGCGCCGGCCGCGCCGAGCAGGTGCCCGGTCATCGACTTCGTGGCGGTGAGCACCGGGTGGTCGCCGACCGCCTGACGCAGCGCGCCGATCTCCAGCATGTCCCCGACCGGGGTGGAGGTGGCGTGCGCGTTGACGTGCACGATGTCGGTACGGGCCACGTCCGCGTCGGCGACCGCCCGGGCGATGGCCCGGATCGCGCCCTCGCCCTCGGCGTGCGGCTGCACGATGTCGTACGCGTCGGAGGTGATCCCCGCGCCGGCCAGGCGCGCGTACACCCGGGCGCCCCGGGCGGCGGCGTGGTCGGCGCGCTCCAGGATCACCACGCCCGCGCCCTCACCGAGCACGAAGCCGTCGCGGCCGGAGTCCCACGGCCGGGAGGCCCGCTCCGGCTCGTCGTTGCGGGTCGACATGGCCCGCATCGAGCTGAAGCCGGCGATCGGCAGCGGGTGGATGACCGCCTCGGTGCCGCCGGCCACCACCACGTCGGCCCGGCCGGCGCGGATGATGTCCAGCCCCAGCGCGATCGCCTCCGCGCCGGTCGCGCAGGCGCTGGCCACCGTGTGCACGCCGGCCTTGGCGCCCAGCTCCAGACCGACCCAGGCGGCCGGGCCGTTCGGCATCAGCATCGGGATGGTGTGCGGGGAGACCCGCCGCGGTCCGGACGCCTCCAGGATGTCGTCCTGGGCGAGCAGGGTGGTGGCGCCGCCGATGCCCGAGCCGACGCTGACCGCCAGCCGCTCCGGGTCCGGCCCGGCCTCGTCCAGACCGGCGTCGGCCCACGCCTGCCGGGCGGCGATGATGGCGATCGCCTCCGAGCGGTCCAGCCGGCGCAGCTTCACCCGGTCCAGCACCTCGGACGGGTCGACCGCCAGCTCGGCGGCGATCCGGACGGGCAGTTGCGCGGCCCACTCCTGGGTGAGCGCACTCACCCCGGAGCGGCCGGCGAGCATGGCGTCCCAGGTCGACGCGACGTCCCCGCCGAGCGGGGTCGTCGCGCCGAGCCCGGTGACGACGACGTCGGGACGACTCATGATCAGGACTGCGCCTCGATGTAGCTGACCGCGTCCCCGACGGTCTTGAGGTTCTGCACCTCGTTGTCCGGGATCTTGACGCCGAACTTCTCCTCGGCCGCCACCACGACCTCGACCATGGAGAGCGAGTCGACGTCGAGGTCGTCGGTGAAGGACTTCCCCTCGGCCACGTCGTCCGGGTTCACGCCGGCAACCTCTTCGAGGATCTCGGCGAGGCCGGCGGTGATCTCGTCACGGGTCATTGCGGTTGGTTCCTCTCATCGGGGGTCACGTGTCACCGGCGTCGCCGGTCACACACCTCGGCGCGTTCGCGCCCGAGGGGGTCTCAGGGGCAGCGCACGACCTGACCGGCGTAGGTCAGGCCGCCACCGAAGCCGAACAGCAGCACCGGGGCGCCCGAGGGCACCTCGCGCCGCTCGACCAGTTTCGACAGGGCCAGCGGGATGCTCGCCGCCGACGTGTTGCCGGACTCGACGATGTCCTTGGCGATGATCGCGTCCGGGATGTTCAGCCGCTTGGCGATGCCGTCGATGATCCGGGCGTTGGCCTGGTGCGGCACGAACGCGGCCAGCTCCGACGGATGCACACCGGCGCGCTCGCAGGCCTGCAGCGCGAGCGGGGCGATCGCGGTGGTGGCCCAGCGGAACACCGACTGCCCCTCCTGCGTGATGTACGGCTGCCAGCCCTCGATGCGTACCGCGTCGCTCTTCTCCGGCGCGGAACCCCAGACCACCGGCCCGATCCCGGCCGGCTCGTCGTCGGCGGTCGCGGTGACCACCGCCGCCCCGGCGCCGTCGGCGAAGATGATGCAGGTCGAGCGGTCGGTCCAGTCGGTCAGGTCGGAGAGCTTCTCCGCGCCGACGACTATCGCGTTACGCGCCGCGCCGGCCCGGATCGCGTGGTCCACCGTGCCCAGCGCGTACGCGAAACCGGAGCAGGCGGTGTTGAGGTCGAAGGCCGCGGGCGCGTTGATGCCCAGCTTGGCCGCGACCCGGCAGGCCACGTTGGGGCTGCGGTCCGCCGACGAGCAGGTGGCCACCACCACCAGGTCGATGTCGGCGGCGGTGAGGCCGGAGTTGGCGAGCGCCTTGCCGGCGGCGGCGGTTGCCATGTCGGCCACCGTCTCGTCGCCCGCGATCCGCCGGGTGACGATGCCGACCCGGTCCCGGATCCACTCGTCGTTGGTGTCCACCATCTGCGCGATCTCGTCGTTCGTGACGACGCGGGAGGGCTGGTAGTGCCCCATCGCGACGATCCGGCTGCCGGCCATTTAGTGCGTTCCTCCGATGCGGACGAGGGGCTGGCCCGGTGCGACCGGGTCGTCGTGGTGTGCGAGCCACTCGACGAGCGGCCCGTTGTCGTGCGCGGTCACCTCGACCGGCCCCCGGCCGGTGGCGACGTGGCCGAGGACCTGTCCGGCGCGTACCTCGGTGCCCTCGGCCGGTCCGGCCGAGCGGTCGAGGCGACCGGCGGCGGGGGAGACGACCACCCGGAACGACGGCGCGGCCGGGCGGGCGGCGGGGCCGGCGTGCCGGGCGATCAGGCGGTGCGCGGCAGGCAGGTCGGCCGGGGTGTTCAGGGTGACGATCTCGGGTGCGCCCTCGCCCTTGAGTTCCCGCTTGACCAGCCCGGCCAGGGTGCCGGCCGGCGGCAGCTCGATCACGCCGGTGACGCCGAGGTCGGCCAGCGTCCGCATGCACAGGTCCCAGCGGACCGGCGCGGTCACCTGCCGGACCAGCCGCCGGACCGTCTCCGGGCCGTGCCCGGCCGGTGCGCCGTCGAGGTTGGACAGCAGGATCCGGGCCGGTGCGGAGGCCGGGACACCGGCGGCCACCGCGGCGAGGGCGGTCTCGGCGGGCGCCATGTACGGCGTGTGGAACGCGCCCGCGACCTGGAGCCGGATGACCCGGGTCCGGGCCGGCGGCTCGGCGGCCAGCTTGTCCAGCGCCTCGACCGCGCCGGCGGCCACGATCTGACCGGCCCCGTTGCGGTTGGCCGGGTGCAGCCCGTGCGCCGTCAGCGCGGCGATCACCTCGTCCGGGTCACCGCCGAGGACGGCGGCCATCCCGGTCGGCTCCAGCGCGCAGGCGGCGGCCATCTCCCGCCCGCGTACGCCGGCGAGCGTCACGGCGGACTCGGCCGGCAGCACCCCGGCCAGCGCGGCGGCACCCAGCTCACCGACGCTGTGCCCGGCGACCAGCCCGACGTCGTGCATCGGCAGGTGCTCGGCGGCGAGCAGTGCGGCGGCGACCAGCAGCGGCTGGGTGCGGGCGGTGTCCTTGATCTCGTCCGCGTCCGCCCGGGTGCCCAGGTGGATCAGATCCACCCCGGCCAGCGCCGACCACCAGCGCAGACGCGCCTCGGCGCCGGGGAGGTCGAGCCAGGGCGTGAGGAAGCCGGGCTTCTGGGAACCCTGTCCGGGAGAGAGTACGGCGAGCACGTGTACGACTCTGACGGATACCGGCGTGCCGCGCTGTAACGTACGGCACGAAACCGCACTAGAACCTTTAGAGGAAACCTACAAAGATCGTCGGCGATCATCGCCGATCGGAGACCGTCGGCACCACCGGGTCGAGGCGTCCCACCGTCAGCGCGACCTGCAACGCGAACGCGTCGCGCGGGGCCAGCGGCGAGAAGCCGGTCACCTCGGCGATCCGCTTCAGCCGGTAGCGCACGGTGTTCGGGTGCACGAACAGCGCCCGCGCCGCGCTCTCCAGCGTGCCGCCGGCGGCGAAGAACGCGTCGAGCGTCTCCAGCAGTTCGCCGCCGGAGCGGGCCAGTGCCGCGTACACGTCGTGGCGCAACCGGCGGCGGGCCTCGGTGTCGCCGGCCAGCGCGCGTTCCGGGAGCAGTTCGTCGGCGGCGACCGGGCACGGCGCGGTCGGCCAGGCCGGCGCGGCCCGGAACCCGGCCAGCGCCGCCCGCGCCGATTCGGTGGCCTCGTCCAGGCTGGGCACCGCGGGGCCGACCACCACCGGCCCCTCGCCGAAGGCGGTACGCAGCTTCTCCGTGGCCGCCACCGGATCGGCCGCCCCGCCCAGCACGATGACCAGGCGGTCGCCGTGCACGCCGCCGATCACCTCGACGCCGATCCGCCGGGCCTGCCGGTAGACGGTGTGCAGCACGGCCGCCACCTCGCCGCCGGGTGAGCGGCCCACCGCCACCGCCACCGGCGGCGCGTCCGTCCAGCCCAGCGCGGCGGCCCGGCTGGCCAGCACGTCCGGGGAGTCGCCCCGCAGCAGCGCGTCGACCAGCAGCGCCTGCAACCGGGCGTCCCAGGAGCCGCGGCTCTCGGCGGCCCGGGCGTAGACCCGCGCGGCGGCGAACGCGATCTCCCGGGAGAAGCGCAGCACCGCCTCCCGCAGCGACTGTTCCTCGCCCGGCACGGCGAGCTCCGACACCTGCTCCTCGACCACGTCGATGGTCACCTTGATCAGCGCCACGGTCTGCTGGAGGCTGATCGAGCGGGCCAGCGCCTGCGGCGCGGCGGCGAAGACCTCGTCTGACACCTCCTGGGTGCGGTCGGTCGCGCCGCCGCCCTGGCGCAGCCACTGCACCAGCGAGCGCACGCCGGCCTGGGCGACGAGCATGACCCAGGAGCGCTGGTCGGCGGGCAGCTCACGGAACCACGGCAGCGTCTCGTCCATCCGGGCCACGCTGGCGGTGGCCAGCCCGCCCGCCGCCCGTTCGATGCGGCGCAGCGTCGCCGACGTCTCCGTTCCGCCCGGTTCGCTCACCGCACCAGCCTGACACGGCGTGACCAGCGGATCCACATCGAGGTGACGGGCCCGCCGCCGCGTGAGGATCTCCACCGGTACGCGCTGACGATCTTGTTCGGCCGGGCCAGTACGGTGTCAGGGCACGCCGGGCCAGACTCCGGCCGGGCGGGCGAGGGCGACGCGTGAGGGGGGCCGGGATGGCGCAGGGGGAGGCCGAGCACGGTTGCGCCCAGGGTGAAGCATGCCGACGGGGCCACGACCAGCCGGCGACTGCCACACACCCGCGCCGGCCGTGCCTCAACCAGCAGGGGGAGCAGCCGGCCGGCCGGGCGCCGGAGCGCGCCGAGGACGAGCCGGGTGTGCCCCGGCAGCGGGCGGCGGAGCCGGCGCACCCGGCCGACGAAGAACCGGCCGACCGGAGCTGCCGCAGCGGCCTGGCGGGCTGGGCGGGCGGCCACCGTCACGGCGCGGTACGCCCGAGCAACCGGACCACCCGCCGGGAGCGCCCGCCGCGCCGCTGGTGCTGACGCGGCGCCTGCCGCGGTTCAGCGGGTGCGGCGGCGGACCAGCAGCGCGATGCCGGCCAGCCCGGCGGTGATGACCAGCACGATGCCCACGTTGAGCAGCAGCAGCCGCTGGAGTTCGCCGAGCGCGGTGTCGAGGTTGTGCACCGGGTCGAGCGCCTCCTCCGGAAGCACCCGTTCGCCGCCGCCGACGCCGCCGGCGAGCGTGTCGAACTGCGCCGGCATCGGCACGCCGACCGAGCGCAGCGTCTCGGGCATGTTGAGCCGGCCGAAGAACCAGCCGGCCCGGGTGCTGCTCAGGTCCGGCTGCTTGCCCGGCCGGTAGATCCGGGGACCGCCCTTGGCCAGCGGGAACAGGTCGTAGGTGCGCTGCGGACCGGCGGCGGCGAGCACCACCACCGTGTACTTCGGACCCAGATCCTTCGCGGCCGGGCCGCGCAACTGGCCGGTCGTACCCAGCCACCTGACCTGGTCGATCACCAGGTTGACCTCGTTCGGGCTGGTGTCGGTGCGCAGCTTCAGCGGCGCGTCGAGCCGCTCGCCGCTGATGTCGACGCCGGTCGGAGCCGGCTTCGGCTTGGGCGCCGCCTGGGCCGCCGCCGTGCCGGCCAGGGCCAGCGTGCACGCCAGGGCCGCCACGCCCCCGGTCACGGCGATCAGCAGCCGTCTCACCCTTCGGATCATCGCCGCCTCCTCGCCCCGTTCGATGGCTGGCTTCCGCTGCAGGTCACACTGGACCGGTGTCCACCACAAGACTCCGCAGAACGGCGCTCGGTTGCAGCTGGTGGAAGAGTATTTGGAACTATCTGCGAGCTGAGACCGACCAATGAACGGTCGATGATCATCGGCCGGATCCTACCCGGACGGAGGGAACCATGGGGGGCAGGGTCGCCCGTGTGGCGCGTACCTGGGCGGTGGTGCTCGGGGTGGTGGTGGCGTCGACGCTGCTGCCGGCCGCGCCAGCCGCCGCGCACAACTCGCTGACCGGCAGTGATCCGCGCGACGGGGCCCGGCTGGCCGTCGCACCGGAGCGAATCGAGCTGCGGTTCCTCGCCACGCCGAAGGAGGCGACCACCGAGGTCACCGTCACCGGCCCGGACAACGTGGCCGCGACCGGCGGCCCGCCGGCCTTCTCCGGCAAGCGTGTGACGGTCCCGTTCCGGCCGGGCGCGGCCGGTCTCTACATCGTGACCTACCGGCTGGCGTCCGACGACGGCCATCCGGTCAAGGGGGAGATCCGGTTCACCCTGACCACCGGCACCCCGGCGGAGTCGCCGTCGGCGAGCGCGGCGCCCACCACCGTCGCGCCCACCACCGTCGCGCCGACCAGCGCCGCGCCGACCCCGGCGAGCCCGACCCCGGCCGCCGCCGGGACGGACGACGACGGGGGTACGGGCTGGCTGTGGGCGGCCGGAGCCGTGGTGGTGCTGGCCGCGCTGGGCGGCGGACTGCTGCTGCGCCGTCGCGCCGCCGGCCGCTGACCGCTCAGACCAGGCGTACGCGGGCGGCGCGCAGCCGGGTCAGCGTACGGTCGCGGCCGAGCACCTCCAGCGACTCGAACAGCGGCAGGCCGACGGTGCGCCCGGTGACCGCGACGCGTACCGGCGCCTGCGCCTTGCCCAGCTTCAGCCCGCGCTCCGCGCCGACCGCCTCCAGCGTGGCCTTGAGCGACTCGGCGTCCCAGGACTCCAGCGCCTCGAACGCGCCGATCGCCGCGTCCAGCAGGTCGGCGGCGCCCTCCTTCATCGCCTTAGCCCAGGCCGCCTCGTCGATCAGCGGGTCGGCCAGGAACAGGAAGTCGACGTTCGGCACGATCTCGCTGAGCACCGCGATCCGGGTCTGCGCGAGCGGGGCCACCGCGGCGAACGCGGCCGGGTCGAACTCGTCGGGCTGCCACGGCGGCGGGGCGATGGTGCCGGTGCCGGTGAGCCACGGCCGGCACGCCTCGACGAAGTCCGCCACCGGCAGCGCCCGGATGTAGTCGCCGTTGAACGCGCGCAGCTTCTTTTCGTCGAAGAACGCCGGGGACGGGTTGACCTCGTCCAGCCGGAACTCCTCCTCGATCACCGACCAGGGCACGATCTCGCGGTCGCCCGACGGCGCCCAGCCCAGCAGCATCAGGTAGTTGCGCATCGCGTCGGCGAGGTAGCCCTCGTCCCGGTACGCCTCCAGCGCGACCTTGTCCCGCCGCTTGGACAGCTTCTGCCGCTTCTCGTTCACCACCACCGGCACGTGCGCCCAGACCGGCGGCTTGACGCCGAGCGCGTCCCACAGCAGCTGCTGCTTCGGGGTGTTCGGCAGGTGCTCCTCGGCCCGGATCACGTGGGTGATCCCCATCGACATGTCGTCGACCACGTTAGCCAGCAGGAACACCGGGGAGCCGTCACCGCGGGCGATGACGAAGTCCTCGATCAGCTTGTTCTCGAACGTCGGCTCGCCGCGCACCAGGTCGACCACCACGGTCTCGCCCTCGTCCGGGGTACGGAAGCGCAGTGCCCGGCCCTCGCCCGGCTCCAGGCCGCGGTCGCGGCAGAACCCGTCGTAGCCGCGCTGCTGCGGGCCGGTACGCGCCTGCACGTCCTCGCGGGTGCAGTCGCAGTAGTAGGCCCGGCCGCCCTCGTACAGCCGCTGCGCGGCGGCCCGGTGCTCGCCCGCGTACGAGGACTGGTAGTACGGGCCCTCGTAGCTGCCCCGGGCGATGCCGATCCAGTCGAGCGCGGAGAGGATGCCCTCGGTCCACTCGGGCCGGTTACGTGCCGCGTCGGTGTCCTCGATGCGCAGCACGAACACCCCGCCCTGCTGCTTGGCGAAGATCCAGTTCTGCAGCGCCGAGCGGGCGCCGCCGACGTGGAACATACCGGTCGGGGAAGGGGCGAAGCGTACACGTACCGTCACGCCCCCCAGCCTACGGCGGGCCGCGACGGGTTTCCGGCAGGGGGCCGGGTCAGGGCACCGCCTTGATCTTCACCACCAGGGCGCTGCCGAGCACCGTGACCGCCGCGGTGACCGCGTACAGGGTCGGATAGCCGCCGAGGTGCACCACGATCGGCGCGGACAGCGCCGGCCCGAGCACCTGGGGCGCCGAGTTGGCGATGTTGATCACGCCGAGGTCCTTTGCCCGGTTCGTCGCGGCGGGCAGCACCTGCGTGATCAGCGCGGCGTCCACCGCCAGGTAGACGCCGTACCCCGCGCCGAGCAGCAGCGCCGCCACCATCGCCATCGGCCAGGTCGGCGCCACCGCGAGCAGCACCGCCGCCACCGCCATGATCAGCCCGGAGGCGATCACGAAGACCTTGCGTCGGCCGGAGCGGTCGGACATGCGCCCGGCGACCACAGCGGTGAGCATCATGCCGACCGTGTAGAGCAGGATCAGCACCAGCAGGGAGCCCTCGGGGTCGGCCACCCGTACCCCGTCGGTGAGGAAGTAGAGCAGGTACAGCGTGCCCAGCGCGTTGCCGGTCTGCACCAGGAACCGGGTGAACCAGGCCCAGGCGAAGTCGGGGTGGCGGCGCGGGCTGATCCACATCGAGGCGAACAGGGACCGCAGGCGCAGCGGGGGCCGGTGCTCCCGGGGCAGCGGGTCGTCCTGGGTCAGCAGCGCGAACGGCAGCGACAGCAGCAGCACGGCGAGCGCGATCGCCGCGTACCCGGCGGCGTTCCCGGTGACCACGGCGGTCACCAGCACGGCGCCGAGCACCAGGCCCAGTGCCTGCGGGATGCCCACCCAGCCGGACACGCCGCCGCGCTGCGCCACCGGCACCCGGTCCGGGATCGCGGCGGTGAGGCTGGCCAGCATCGCGTTGAAGCAGACCTGCGCGGCCACCCAGGCCACCGCCACCCCGGCGATGGTGTTCTGCCGGGCCAGCAGCACCAGGGCGAGCGCGCCGATCACCGCGCCGAGCGCGGTCCAGACGTGCCGGCGGCCGAAGTGCCGGTTGGCCAGCCGCAGCGACGTGCGGTCGGACAGCGCCCCGGCCAGCGGGTTCGCCAGCACCGCGGCGAGCGCGCCGAAGCCGGTGACCACCGCCAGCATGGCCTCCTTGTCGGCCGGGGCGATCCGTTCCACCTGCTGCGGCAGCAGCACCTGGATCGGGGTGAAGAACGCCATCCAGACGCCCAGGTTGGCCGCGAAGATCAGCGCGATCCAGCCCCGCCGCACCGGGACGGTCGGCTCGGCGAGCGCCGCCGGCAGCGAGGCCGGCGTCGGGTTCACGGTGGTCATCGCCGGACCAGGTCCCGGAACCATGTGTACGACGACTTCGGCGTCCGCCGCTGCGTGTCGAAGTCGACGTGCACCAGGCCGAACCGCTTGGTGAAGCCCTCGGCCCACTCCCAGTTGTCCAGCAGCGACCAGACGAAGTACCCGGTCACCGGCACGCCCTCGGCCATCGCCTGGTGCACGGCGCGCACGTGCCCGTCCAGGTACGCGATCCGCTCCGGGTCGTGCACCCGGCCGTCGACGCCGGGCGCGTCGTCGTACGCGCAGCCGCTCTCGGTGACCTGGATCGGCGGCAGCGCGTCGCCGTACCGCTCGTGCAGCTGGAGCAGCAGCTCACGCAGCCCGTCCGGGGCCACCGGCCAGTCGAACGCGGTGCGCGGGTAGCCGTCGAGCGGCACGATCTCGAACGGCAGCGGCGAATCCGCCTCCGGCGCCCCGATGCCCGTCGGGTTGTAGTAGTTGACGCCGAGTACGTCGATCGGGGCGGCGATGACGTCCAGGTCGCCGTCGCGCACCACGGCCGGGTCGGGGCCGAGCGCGTCCGGGTAGCCGCGTCCGAGCAGCGGCTCGGTGAACAGTCGGTTGTGCAGCGCGTCGTACGCCGCGGCGGCGGCCCGGTCCGCGTCGGTGTCGCCGGCGAGCCGCACCGGGGAGTAGTTGTTGGCGATCGCCACCGGGGACGTGCTGCGGGCACGAAGCGCGGCGACCGCGAGACCGTGCCCGAGGAGCTGGTGGTGGGCCACCGGGAAGGCGTCGAACAGCAGCGTCCGGGCGGGGGCGTGCTCGCCCGTGCCGTGGCCGAGGCTCATGTGGATGAACGGCTCGTTGAGCGTGATCCAGAGCTTCACCCGGTCGCCGAGGCGGGCCGCGGTCAGGTCGGCGTACTCGGCGAAGCGGGCGGCGGTGTCCCGGTTCAGCCAGCCGCCGGCGTCCTCCAGAGCCTGCGGCAGGTCCCAGTGGAACAGTGTGGCGACCGGGTCCACGCCGGCGTCGAGCAGGCCGTCCACCAGCCGGTCGTAGAAGTCGAGCCCGGGGGCGTTGGCCGGCCCGGTGCCGGCCGGCTGGATCCGGGGCCAGGCGATCGAGAACCGGTACGCGGACACCCCCAGCCCGGCCAGCAGCGCGGTGTCCTCGGCGTACCTGTGGTAGTGGTCGCACGCATCGTCGCCGGTGCTGCCGTCGGCGATCCGACCCGGGTCGTGGGCGAACGTGTCCCAGATGGACGGCCCGCGACCGTCGGCAGTGGTCGCACCCTCGATCTGGTACGCGGAGGTGGAGACACCCCAGCGGAAGCCGGCGGGGAACTCGGGCATCGGCGCGGTCGTCAAGGCACCCTCCAAGACATGAAGCGTGCTCGCGACTCTAGGGCTCGACGGACCGCCGCGCCATAGGCCGGGATGAGTGGGCAGCGCAAGGGCGTTCGGCGTGTCTTATCCGAACCCGTCCGCTTAAGTCCGATTTACACATAGAGTGCCGAATATCGCGGATGTGATTTAAGTGGGGGAAAGATACTCATGATCCTCGTGGAACGCAGCGCACACGTGGCGGCGCCGGTGGAAGTGGTCTGGGACGTCGTGCAGCGAGCCGAGCAGCTGCCGGCCTGGCTGGCGGGAGTCCGCGCGGCCGAAGTCCTGTCCGGGGAGGGATTCGGGCGGCGGCAGCTGGTCCAGGCCGGACGCGGCGCCGCGCACGAGGCCGAGGTGATCGCCTTCCAGGAGCCGACCCTGATCGGCTGGCGCGAACGCGCGAAGGGCGCCGGCGCCCGGGCCGAGGCGCGCACCGAGATCTACGTCCAGCTGACCCCGGACGAGGAGGCCGGCGGCACCGTCGTACGCCTGATCGTCGTGCGGTGGCCCGCCGGACCCGTCAAGGCGGCCCTGCTCCGGCTCGGCCTGCGCCGGGTCGGCGCCGACCTGGAGGACTCGCTGGCCCGGCTGACCGACCTGGCCGCCGTCGGCTGACCGAGCCCGTCCCGGCGTCGCCCGCGATGGTGGCGGCCCGGCGTTCCCGCCAGGGACGCCGGGCCGTCGTCGCATCGGGGGACGAGAAGGGCCCGGCGCGCCTGGCGCCGGGCCCTTCTCGTGTGACGGGTACTAGCTGTCGCCGCCGGTCTCGCCGACCGGGGCGGCGTTGACGTCGTCCAGCGCGTACTTGCGGGCCGCGTCGGCCGGCACGTGGGCCGGCACCACGCCGCGCAGCGCGAGCTGGCGCAGCGTGGCGACCGCGACCGACTCGGCGTCCACGTGGAAGTGGCGGCGCAGCGCGTGCCGGGTGTCCGACATGCCGAAGCCGTCGGTGCCGAGCGAGGTGTAGTCCCCGGGTACCCAGCGGGCGATCAGGTCCGGTACCGCGCGCATCCAGTCGCTCACCGCGACCTTCGGCCCGTCGGCGTCGGCCAGCTTCCGTGCGATGTACGGCACCCGCGGCTCCTCGCCCGGGTTGAGCAGGTTGTGCTCCTCGCACTCCACCGCGTCGCGACGCAGCTCGGTCCAGGACGTCACCGACCACACGTCGGCTGATACGCCCCAGTCCTCGGCGAGCAGCTGCTGGGCCTTGAGCGCCCACTGCATGCCGGTGCCGGAGGCGAGGATGTTCGCCTTCGGCGCGTCGTCGCCGACCTGCGGCGCGGGGGAGTAGCGGTGGATGCCCTTGAGGATGCCCTCGACGTCCACGCCCTCCGGCTCGGCCGGCTGGAAGATCGGCTCGTTGTAGATGGTGAGGTAGTAGAAGATGTTCTCCTGCTCCTCGCCGTACATCCGGTGCAGGCCGTTCTCCACGATGTGCGCCAGCTCGAAGGCGAACGCCGCGTCGTAGGAGACCACCGCCGGGTTGGTGGCGGCGAGCAGCAGCGAGTGGCCGTCCTCGTGCTGGAGGCCCTCACCGTTGAGCGTGGTCCGGCCGGCGGTGGCGCCGAGCACGAAGCCCCGCGCCATCTGGTCCGCCGCCGCCCAGAACCCGTCGCCGGTGCGCTGGAAGCCGAACATCGAGTAGAAGATGTACAGCGGGATCATCGGCTCGCCGTGGGTGGCGTACGCCGTGCCCGCGGCGGTGAACGAGGCCACCGACCCGGCCTCGTTGATCCCCTCGTGCAGGATCTGGCCGGTGGTCGACTCCTTGTAGGACAGGAAAAGCTCCCGGTCCACCGAGGTGTAGCGCTGGCCGTGCGGCGAGTAGATCTTCTGGGTCGGGAAGAGCGAGTCCATACCGAAGGTACGGGCCTCGTCCGGGATGATCGGCACCCAGCGCTTGCCGAACTCCTTGTCCTTCATGATGTCCTTGAGCAGGCGGACGAACGCCATCGTGGTGGCGACCTTCTGCTTGCCGGACCCGCGCTTGACGTCGGAGAACCGCTCGGTGCCCGGGATGGTCAGCGTCTTGCGCGCGGTGCTGCGCGTGGGCAGGTAGCCGCCGAGCTGCTGACGCCGGTCCTTCAGGTACGTGATCTCGTCCGACTTCTCGCCCGGGGTGTAGTACGGCGGGAGGTACGGGTTCTCCTCCAGCTGCTTGTCCGGGATGTCCAGGTAGAGGCGGTCGCGGAAGAGCTTCAGGTCATCCAGCGTCAGCTTCTTCATCTGGTGCGTGGCGTTGCGGCCCTCGAAGTGCGAACCGAGCGTCCAGCCCTTGATCGTCTTGGCGAGGATCACTGTGGGCTGGCCGGTGTGCTCCGTGGCCGCCTTGTAGGCCGCGTAGAGCTTGCGGTAGTCGTGGCCACCCCGCTTGAGGTTCCAGATCTCGTCGTCGGTCAGCCCCTCGACCATCTTGCGGGTCCGCGGGTCACGGCCGAAGAAGTGCTCCCGGACGTACGCCCCGGACTCCGCCTTGTAGGTCTGGTAGTCACCGTCGGGCGTGGTGTTCATCAGGTTGACCAGCGCGCCGTCGGTGTCCGCGGCGAGCAGCGGATCCCACTCCCGGCCCCAGACCACCTTGATGACGTTCCAGCCGGCGCCCCGGAAGAACGCCTCCAGCTCCTGCATGACCTTGCCGTTGCCGCGGACCGGCCCGTCCAGGCGCTGCAGGTTGCAGTTGATCACGAAGGTGAGGTTGTCCAGCTCCTCGCGGGCGGCCACGCCGATCGCGCCGAGCGACTCGACCTCGTCCATCTCACCGTCGCCCAGGAACGCCCAGACGTGCTGCTGGGAGGTGTCCTTGATGCCCCGGTGGTGCAGGTAGCGGTTGAAGCGCGCCTGGTAGATGGCGTTCAGCGGCCCGAGGCCCATGGAGACGGTGGGGAACTCCCAGAAGTCCGGCATCAGCCGCGGGTGCGGGTACGACGGCAGCCCGCCACCGGGGTGCGACAGCTCCTGCCGGAAGCCGTCGAGCTGGCCCTCGCTGAGCCGGCTCTCCAGGAACGCCCGCGCGTACATGCCGGGGGAGGCGTGACCCTGGTAGTAGATCTGGTCACCGCCGCCCGGGTGGTTCTTGCCCCGGAAGAAGTGGTTGAAGCCCACCTCGTAGAGGGACGCCGAGCTGGCGAACGTGGAGATGTGCCCACCGACGCCGATCTCCGGGCGCTGCGCCCGGTGCACAAGCATCGCGGCGTTCCACCGGATGTACGCCCGCAGCCGCCGCTCGACGTGCTCGTCACCCGGGAACCACGGTTCGCGCTCCGGCGGGATCGTGTTGATGTAGTCGGTGGTGGTCAGGGACGGCACCCCGACCTGCCGCTCGCGGGCCCGCTCCAGCAGGCGCAGCATGACGTAGCGGGCTCGCTTTGTCCCGCGCTCGTCGATGACACCGTCGAGCGACTCGACCCATTCGCTGGTCTCTTCAGGGTCGATGTCCGGAAGCTGGCTCGGCAGACCAGCGGTGATCACCGGGCGCTTGCGTTCCGTAGCCACAGGCGTTCCCTCGGTTCTGTGTGGGATAGGTCTCTAGCGCCATCCTGCCCCCTGGTGGCGCGTGTCGTCACCTCTCCCACCCCCAGACGCGACGCTGAACACAGGTACCCATCAGTAACTTTGCGCGATCACCGGATGCGCTATCGGCGGACGCGGCGGCGAACCGGGCACTGCGGCAGAATGCGCCGTATGCGCAGTGAGGTGATCACCGTCCGGACCGGCTCCCGGCCGACCGTCCGGGACATCACGAGCGAGGCCGAGCGGTTCGTGTCCGGGGCCGGCGACGGCCTGCTGCACGTCTTCGTCCCGCACGCCACCGCCGGGCTGGCGATCATCGAGACCGGCGCCGGGTCCGACGACGACCTGCTGCGGGCGCTCGACGACCTGCTCCCCACCGACGACAGGTGGCGGCACCGGCACGGCTCACCCGGGCACGGCCGCGACCACGTGCTACCGGCGTTCGTGCCGCCGTACGCGACGCTGCCGGTGCTCGGCGGGCGGCTCCAGCTCGGCACCTGGCAGTCGATCTGCCTGGTCGACACCAACGGGGACAACCCCGACCGTCAGGTGCGCTTCTCGTTCCTGGCCGGCTGACCGGCCGGACCGGCCTCGCGCGCCCGGCCGCGCCGAGTTCCGGGCCGTCGCACGGACGTCGGTGGCCGGAACGTGGCGCGCGGACGACCGGCCGTGAGTTCTCGCCGAACAGCGCTTCATGATCGGCAATCGGTTGCACGAGGTGCCTGACCGTTCGGCTGATCGAAGATCGACTTCGCCATAACATGAACGGATGGCGCATTCCATCGTTCCCACCGCCCGTGACCGGGCCGGCCTGGCCGGGGAGACCATGCGCCGGATCCTGCACGTCGCCGCCGCGGTGCGGCACCACCAGGACGAGGGGATCGCGGCGCTGGGTCTCACCCCGGCGGTCGCCCGGGCGCTGCACCAGCTGGACCCGGACCGCCCCCTCCCGGCCCGGGACCTCGCCGAGCAGCTCGGCTGCGACAGGTCCAACGTCACCGGCCTGGCCGACAAGCTGGAGCAGGCCGGGCTGGTGGAACGGCGTACCGACCCGGCCGACCGGCGGCAGAAGGCGCTCGTGGTCACCGGGCGGGGGCGGCAGGTACGCGACCGGCTCCGCCAGGTGATGTCGGACTCCCGACTCCTCGACGGACTGAGCACCGACGAACTGGCCACACTGCGGGACCTGGTGCTGAAGATCTCCGACGGAGGCTGCCCGCAGGAGTGTGGCCAGGTCTGAGCCACGCCGGGCGGAACGTGTCCGAGTGGGCGAGGCGGGCCCGAGTCGGTAATGCTGTCCGCGTGACCACCCCGCACGATCTCGACGACCGGCTCCGAGCCGAACTGGCCGCGCTCGGGGCGCCCGACCAGCGGCGCGACCTGGGCGAACCGCTGCCCGACGGCGGGCCGTTGACGGGGGCGCAGGCGCTGGCCCTGTTCGACGCGCAGCTGACCAGCCGGCTGCTCGACCTGGCCGGGCGGTGGCTGTCCGGCTTCGGTGAGGGGTACTTCACTGTCGAGTCGGCCGGTCACGAGGGCGACGCCGCGGTGGCCGCCGCGCTGCGGCCGACCGACCCGGCGCTGCTGCACGCCCGTTCCGGCGCGTTCTACTGCCTGCGCGCCGCCCAGGCCGCCGGCGCCTTTCCCGCCACCCCGTCGTCCCCCGCCACCCCCGACCCCGACCCCGCCGCCTCTCCGGGACCGGAAAGATCTTGGAGCGAAAGTGCCCCTATGGGGGCCGTTTCGTACCAAGATCTCGACGCTGACCCGGGGGAGGACGCTGACCCGGGGGAGAAGGAGGCGGGGAGCCTTCCCGTGGGCGCCGGGATCGTCGTGGACGCGGACGGGGACGCGACTGTCGTCGTACCCGATCTGCCGCAGCCCGCGCCCGACGACGCCTACGCGGCGGCGGCGCGCGACGTGCTGCGCGGCATCGTCGCCTCCGCCGAGGAACCGGCCGCCGGCGGGCGGGCGAAGGTCTTCGGCCGCGCCGACCTGGCGGTCGTGCCGACCACCCCGACCGCCGGCTCGCACCTGCCGCGCGCCGTCGGCCTGGGGCTCGCGCTGGAGCGGCTGCGCCGCGGCGCGCGGCCCGCCGACGGCGAGGCCGAGGCGGCCCCCTGGCCCGCCGACGCCGTGGTGGTCTGCTCCTTCGACGACGGCGCGGTCGACCACGCCACCGCGACCGCCGCGCTGAACACGACCGGCTGGTACGACCACACCGGCCTGCGGATCCCGGTGCTGTTCGTCTGCGCGGACAGCGGCGCCTCCGCCGAGGGCTGGGTGGCCGCCACGCTGCGGTCGCGGCCCGGCATCCGGTACTTCGCCGCCGACGGCACGGACGTGGCCGCGGCCTACCGGGTCGCGGCGGAGGCGGCGGACTGGGTACGCCGGCAGCGCCGGCCCGCCGTGCTGCACCTGAGCACCGTCCGGCTGATGGGCCAGGACGGCGGCGATGCGGCCCGCGACCCGCTGCTGGCCACCGCGCGGCTGCTGGTGACCTCGGGGTACGCCAGTGGCGAGGAACTGCTGGCCCGCTACGACGAGCGGGGCTGGCAACTGCGCCGCGTCGCCGAGGAGGTGCTGGACGAGCCGAAGCTCGCGTCCCCGGTCGAGATCGTGCGGGAACTGGCGCCGCGCCGGCCGGTCCGGGTGTCCCGCGCCGTCGCCGAGGCGGCGGCACACGCGGCCGGGCCGGGCGCCGGAGCGCGGGCGGAGGCGTTCGGCGGCAAGCCGCCGGAGCTGACCGGCCCGCTGACGCTGGCGCAGAGCATCAACGCCGCGCTCGCCGACGGCATGCTCGACCATCCCGGTACGGCGGTGTTCGGCCACGAGGTGGCCGCCCGGGGCGGGGCGTACGGGGTGACCGAGGGGCTGCGGGACCGGTTCGGGGCGGCGCGCGTGTTCGACACGCTGCCGGACGAGACGTCGATCCTCGGCCTCGGGCTGGGCGCCGGGCTGGCCGGACTGCTGCCGGTGCCCGAGATCCGCCACCTCACGTCGCTGCACGGCGCCGAGGACCAGCTCCGCGGCGAGGCGGCCACCCTGCGGTTCCTGTCCCGGGGCGCCTTCCGCAACCCGATGGTGGTGCGGGTGCCCGGCCTGGCGAGCCCGGAGGGGCTCGGCGGTCACGACCGCAACGACAGCTCGCTGGGGGCGCTGCGGGACGTGCCGGGGCTGGTGGTGGCCGTGCCGGCCCGGCCGGACGACGCCGCGCCGATGCTGCGTACCTGCCTGGCGGCGGCCCGCGTGGACGGCAGCGTCTGCGTCTTCGTGGAGCCGATCGCGCTCTACCACGTCCGCGACCTGTACACCGACGGTGACGACGAGTGGACCGCCGAGTACGCCGAGCCGGGTGCCTGGGCGGACCGGCACGTGCCGATCGGGCGGGCCCGCGTCTACGGGATCGGCTCGGCCGAGGACCTCACCATCATCACCTTCGGTAGCGGGGTGCGGATGTCGCTGCGCGCGGCGGCCACCCTCGCCGCGGAGGGCGTGGGCAGCCGGGTGGTGGATCTGCGCTGGCTGGCCCCGCTGCCGGTGGCCGACATCATCCGGGAGGCCTCGGCGACCGGCCGGGTGCTGGTGGTGGACGAGACGCGACGCTCCGGCGGGGTGGGCGAGGGCGTGGTGTCCGCGCTCGTCGACACCGGGTACGTCGGCGCCGCGCGCCGTGTGGCCGGACTTGACTCGTTTGTACCATTAGGTCCGGCCGCTCGTCAGGTTCTGGTCTCCGAGGAAGCCATCACCCAGGGTGCCCGTACGCTGCTGGCACGGTAAATTCCGTTCCACCCGGTGCGCCACTTGCGCGGCGAGCCGCAACTGTGTGGACTGGGCCCGACGGTGTCACCCGACGCCACGAGCAGGGATAGATGAGGAGGCACGCGACAGTGAGCGCGACCGCTGGCCAGGCCGACGGGGTACGCAGCCTGGCGGACCGGTTCGGTATCGAGCCGGGCATGGTCGTCATGGAGATGGGCTACGACGACGACGTCGACACCGATCTCCGGGACGCCCTGACCGACCGCTGTGGGGAACTCGTCGACGAGGACACCGACGAGGTGGTCGACGCGGTTCTGGTCTGGCACCGCGACGGCGACGGTGACCTCTTCGAGCTCCTCGTGGACGCCCTCGGGCCGCTCGCCGACAACGGCGTGGTCTGGCTCCTGACCCCGAAGGCCGGCCGCGACGGCCACGTCGAGCCGAGCGAGGTCGCGGAGAGCGCGCAGACCGCCGGCCTCCAGCAGACCTCCACCATCAACGCCGGCCGCGACTGGAGCGGAGCCCGCCTGGTCATGCGGCGCGGCTCCAAGAGCAAGAAGTAGGAGCGCACATGCCCGTCGAGGTTGGCGCCGAAGCGCCCGACTTCCTGCTCAAGGACCAGAACAACCAGGAGGTACGGCTCGCCGACTTCCGTGGCCGCAAGACCGTGCTGCTCGTCTTCTACCCGCTCGCGTTCACCGGCGTCTGCCAGGGCGAGCTGTCCGAGGTGCGGGACAACCTCGACGAGTACGCCAACGACGACATCCAGGTGCTGACCGTCAGCGTCGACTCCGTGTACGCCCACAAGATCTGGGCCGAGCAGGAGGGCTTCCAGTTCCCGCTGCTCGCCGACTTCTGGCCGCACGGCGCGGTCGCCCAGGCGTACGGCGTCTTCAACGACGTCGCGGGCATCGCCAACCGGGGCACCTTCGTCATCGACAAGGCCGGCGTGGTCCGCTTCGCGGAGATGAACATGCCCGGCGAGGCGCGCGATCAGCAGGGCTGGCGCAAGGCGCTGGCCGAGGCCGCCGCTGCCTGAGTCCCACACCCAGGTACGTCGTTCGACCGGGCCGGAGGCGGGCAGGTAAGCTGGCCGCTCCGGCCCGCCGTACGGGCGTTCCGGGCGCGTAGCTCAGTGGGAGAGCACTCGCCTTACAAGCGAGGGGTCGCAGGTTCGAAACCTGCCGCGCCCACCTTTCACATCAGCGGGAACCGTCCCGAGAAGATCACTCCCCGGGGCGGTGACTCGACGGGCTCCACGTGTTAGATCCGTTGCCATTGATGCCGGGACCAGGGCGGCTGGGGTCCGGGAGAATGAGCCTGTGGCCTCTGACCAGGAAGCGCTTCCGCGCCTGCGGGAATGCCCTACCGGGCCGGCGCTGCATTACGCTGCCAGGCCACACCTCGCAGGACCGCTACCTCCCCCGAGCGGTTGCCGCAGACGTAACCCTCGCCTGCACTGCTCCTCGGAGGTGAGACGTGGCTACCGTGGACCCGGGTTTGCGGCCAGAGATGGTGCAACGAGAAGGCCGGGAAGCTTTCGAGCGGCTTCGCACGTACTCCATAATCGCTGTTCAGGCGGGTGTGGCCGCTGGATTGTCCTGGTTCATCGCCAGCGACGTGCTGCACAATCCACAGGCGTTGTTCGCCCCAGCCGCCTCGATCGGCACGGTCGCAGCAGCCCTCGGCAATCGGATCAGGCGAGCGGCGGAACTCATCGCCGGGGTGATCCTCGGGGTGGCGGCCGGGCAGTTGATCATCTTCGCCATCGGGACGGGGCCGATACAGATCGCCGTGATCGTGGCATTCGCGATCTCGTCGGTAGCCGTGATTCGCGGGGGCGGCGCCGTGATGGTGCACGCAGGAAGCACCGCGGTGCTGCTGGGGACGCTGACTGCGCAGCAATCCCACCTGGCTGTGGCGCGGACGGTCAACGCGTTGATCGGGGGCGCGACGGCCATCGCCGTGGCGTTGCTGATCCTGCCGGCCAACCCTGTGCGCGTCGTGCACCGCTCTGCCGGTCCGTCGCTGGATGTTTTCGCCCGTGCTCTCACGGCTGTCGCCGAGGCGTTGGATCGGCGTGAGGTTCAACAGGCCGACGACGCCTTGCAGCGCCTGATCGCGGTAGAGCAGGAAAGAGACAAGACGATCGAGATGGTCGCCGCGGCGGGGGAGATCGCGCTTCTCTCACCCTGGCGGTGGCGACGATTGGGCATCCTGCGCCGGTATCAGCGCGCCTCCGAGCACCTCCAATCCGCCTACTCCAACAGCCGCGAATTGGCGCACTGGGTCGTATCGGCGGTACGGCTGCGTGAACCCGTACCCGCCGGCCTCTCAGCGTCGATCGAGCACCTCGGCCAAGCGGTGCGGCTGCTGCATCGCGATTTCGTCGCCGGCCGAGAGCCCGACCTTGCACGCGCGCGGGCGCAACAGGCCATCGAGGAGGTCAACCAGGCCTGCGCCGAAGAGATCGGATTCTGCGAGATGGTCCTCATTTCCCGGCTGCGCCTTGCCATCAGCGACGTGCTTCAAGCGTCCGGACTGCCAAAGGCAGAGGCAAATCAGCAGGCGGGGTTGGCCGCCGACTCGAGCTGATTCAACAACAGGTGTTCTTGCCGCGTTGCGGAAGCCGCAGCCGCGACTAGCGGCGGACGACACGGGAGAGCAAGCGACAGCTCGCAGCTCCGAACCGGCCGCACCCGCCGCTCACGCCAGCCAAACCGCCGGTGCGGTGACAGCACGAGTAGCCCGTTGACGACCTGCAATGAGGTCAGGCGCTCCAGCCACCGACGCCACCGCTGCCGGTGTTGCCGCCGTCCGTCCGGTTCCGATGGTCGTCGAGCCTGCGGCGGGCCTCGGCGGATGCCTGGAGGTCACGCACCTGGCCGCCGTCGACTGGTGTCTTCCGGCTATGGCGCCACAGTGCGACCGCAGCGACGGCCGCCGCGATGATGATCAGAACGCTGAGCCAGCGCACTTCGACCTCCCTGGGTGAGATGCCTGCCCCCACTGTGAGGCAGCCGGTCAAGGCTGGTTCCAGGGCGCCTCGACAACGAATGAGCCGCCGGAGATCAGGCTCGGAGCCGTACCCTCCGGGGCTGTGGAACTGGACGATGCATCGTGGGGCAGGGCACTGGTCCTCGTTCGAGAACTGCGCGACCCCGCCATTTCTGACGTCGATGGGTTCGGGGCGACCGACCTGCGCCCTGTTGACCTTCATGCGAGGATCTGAGGTGTGATTCTCTACCGAAGGGGCAGTGCCTCGTAGGCAGCCGCAGCCCCGATCACTTCGCCGCCGCGTGCGCATCACGCGAAGCCCGTGGGCCCGTTATCGGGATGTTCCTGGACTCTCCGGTCCCGCGAACGCTGCCATCCGTCTGGTGGAAGGGCGGCGGTGGCTCCCGGGCACGGTGGCCGCCGCCGTCAGGATCTGGGGCGCGCATGCGTACGGCAGCCGGCTTCGGTGGAAGCCGTGGGAAGCGGAGTTCGCCTGTTCCTGCTGTGGCGAAGCCTGGGCACGACTGCGCTTGGAAGAGGCAATCGTCTCGCTGCCAAGCCATGCCAGCCGAGAGCTTCGAGCCGTTGTCGACCGCCTGGACGACGCTCTGTTGAGGCGTACCCATCACGATCCTCAAACGCCCGGTCACGACCCCTGGTGGCTGCGCCGCTGTTGATCAAGCGGAAACGCTCTTACTACGTCGTTTTCGTCGGGTGGAACCGCCGGTAGATGGCAGGTAGGAACAGCAGAATCAGGACGACGATCGCTGCTCCCACGAGTAACGGTGGCCCCAGCGAGTCAGCGAGGCGGATCCCGCTCGGTGCCGAGGTGTGCTGAGGCGCGTTCGGGTTGTCAGGGCTTCCGGCGAACGAGCCCCGATTTGCGATGAACGCCTGGCCGCAGCAGAGGGCCATTGGAATGGTCAGGATGCAGGTCATCGTATGTGCCCACGCTCTGCCTCGCACGAGACCCACCAGCGACAGGAGCAGGCCGGCCATAGCGAGACCGGACAGGACCACCGTCAGCCGGCCGACGACCTCGGCCCTCAGGTCGGCAAGCCCGTTCCGGTTCGCTGCCTCCTCCGGCGACACGTGGTACACGACGTCCCAGTGCGTGAGGTCATAGAGGACTGTTACGGCGTTGAGCGTCAACCCGAGCACCAGTAGGCCGACCGCGACGGCCGGTGCGAACAGCGGCCATCGAGACGTCGACCCTCGCCGGCGGTTGGCCCTCTTGATGATCACTCGGCGGACCATACACAAGCTGATCTGGCGTCAGGGGCACATCGCTCTTGGGGTGACAGCAACGCCGATAGCAAGAGGCCCGGCGAGCGGCGGATGGCTGGAGATCAGGCTTGGAGCCGTACCCTTCGGGCTGCGGATCCTGCGCTGCCCGGACGTCATCACCCTGATGTTCTTCAACCAGCCCGAGTTGACGGACGAGGAGGTGATAGATGGTCGTGCAGGAACGACCGCGCCGCCTCCTTCATGGCCGCCACCGCCTCCTCCGTCCGATCCGGCGCTGCGCCGCAATCGGCGTACAGGTGCAGGAAGCGGTAGCCCACCTCGCGCAGCTTTTCCGAGGGAAAGTAGGACGACTGCCAGTAGATCTCGTGCGCCAGGTCCTCGGGATCGCCCTCTCCGTCGATGATGCTCGCCGCTGCCGCCCGCATGAGGTGCAGCCGGGCGCCGCTCTCGTCCGGGACCGGCGAGCCGAGTTCCTCCATCGCCTGCCGGAACAGGTCGACGGCTTCCCGGGACTGGCCCTTCGACAGACCGGCGAGCTCACGCAGGCTCGGCGAGTCGACACCACGGGCCAGAGCATGCGCGGCTGCCATCGCCAGGTCGTCGCCGACCGGCTCGTCCATCGCCAGCCGGACGGCAAGGTCGCGCAGTCGCTCCATCCCCGAGAGGCTAGGCGGTACGCGGGGCCGTGTCCGCCCATGGGGACGCGATTGCGCGACGGGTCAGCGAATGCCCGCGTCGTGGAGCCGCCGGGTGGCACCCGGATCGATGGTGGTCCGCACGAGCGAACCGGGCGCGTCTGAGGATCCGGTACTGAACGCGGTCACCACCAGCACGACGACCAGCACCGGCATCAACAGCGTCCGGACCAGCATGGCCCAGCACGCCTTGAGGCCGATCCGGCCGCCGTCCCGGGCTCGTACGAGTTGGGTGCCGGTGAGCAGCGCGCCGAGCGCCCGGCCGTTGCCGTAGCAGAGGCCGTAGAGCAGCGGCACCACCACGAGCAACGAGAGGCTCGCCCCGGCGGCGAGGTTGTCGGACAGGGTGACCGCGCGGTCCACCAGGGCCAGGGCGACGACGCCCGCCCCGACACCGAACAGGAACACCGTGAAGTCGACGAGCCAGGCCATGATCTGTGCCCCGGTGCCGGCCCGGACGTACAGGCCGCCGTTGCCGAACGTCGCGATCCGCTTCGCCTTGCGAGGACCGAGTACGTGCTCCGCCTGCGCCTGGGCGGCTTCCAGTCGGGTCAGTGGGTGGCCCGTGGCGCGGATTGTCACAGCGCTCTCCTGTTGTGTCGGGGGCACCGGGCGTTTCGCTGGATCCGGACGCCGTGCCGTGTTGAACCCCGAGTGCAGAGTAGTCGGCGCCAGAACAAGGCCACGGCGCTATGTCGCTGAGGTGTTGTACCGGTCCAGCGTCGCCTTCGAGGTCGACGCGTCGCGGAAGACAAGCTCCCACGGGCCGGTGTTCACATCCATGTCCTTGCCGAACCCGACCCACTTCCCGGCCAACCGTCGGCCCGGCGGCTCGGCCAGAAGCTGGATCGCTCCGTGATAGTGGGCACCCCGGTAGTAGCCGGCCGGGTCGGTCTGCTCCACCCAGGTGCCGGTGACAACGGCACCGTCCACGGTCAGGTCCAGCGACAGAGACGAGGACGCCGATCCGGGCAGGCTGCGCGCGGTCAGCCTGTCACCGTGCTGCAGCAGGACGACGAAGTGTTGTCCGGCGAAGGACTCCTCCCGGCCGCTGGAGTAGTACTGGTAGCGGCTGAGCCACACGCCCTCGTACGACCTGTGCGCCGTGCTGGGCTCGGCAGCCGGCGTCGGCGTGGCCAGGTTCGACACGGGTGAGGCCAGGTCGTGGCCACCCTGTTGGTCGTCGGCCACGTGCCCACCGGGCACCGCGGCGAAGCCGAGCAGTGAGATGGGCAGGCCGGTGACGACCTCCAGCGCGCGTGCGAAGTCGTCCTGGCTCATGCGCATCCCGTCATGGAGGGCGCCCAGGGCCGTGTCGGGAGCGGCCATGAGCGACACGATAGCGCTGTGTCGCAGTGGTGTCACCGTTGGTGCGTGGCTCGTAGGTCATCGACGAGCGGCGTTTCGGGGTACGGTCGACAGAATGGCGGCCGGGTGAGTTCGCCGGGCCTCTTGAGCTTGGAGCTGGGCTATGGCTTCCTCCGTCGATCCGCGCTTCGGGGCAGCTCTGCGCGAGTTTCGGGAGCGGCGTGGTCTGTCGCTTCGGTCCCTCGGGCAGCTCGCCCATCGAAGCAAGAGCCATCTGCACGAGCTGGAAGCAGGGCTCAAGGCTCCGACTGTCGACACGGCGCGCCACTTGGACCGGATTCTCGACGCCGGAGGTGTGCTTGCTCGGCTGGTCGATGCGCCGATCGACCATGCGGCCGAGGCGGGCGAGTTGCGGGCGAGGGTTGCCGCCAGTGATGTCAGCGGTGAGGTGCTCGAACGGATCGAGCAGGGCGTCGACGACCTCGCCACCTCCTATCCGACTATGGCGCCGGCGGATCTGTTGCCGCTGGTGCGGCGACATCTGGCCTATGTGGTGCGGCTGCTGGACGGACGGGTCACGCTTGCTCAGCAGCGTCGGCTGTTGGTTGCGGGCGGTTGGTTGGCGGTGCTGCGGGCCACCGTTCACATCGACCTGCGGCAGCGCGGTGCGGCGGCTGCCCATCTGCGTGCTGCTCGTGAGCTTGCCGAACACGCCGAGCATGCGGAGATCCAGGCGTGGTGTCTGGAGACCCGGGCCTGGGACGTGTTGACGCAAGGTGACTACCGGACGGCACTCGATCTGTCTCATCAAGCACAGCGGGTCGCGCCGAAAGGCAGCTCGGCCAGGATTCAGGCGACTGCCCAGGAAGCTCGCGCGTGGGCGCGGATCGGTGATGTGGCCGCCACCCGGCGAGCGCTGGAGCGGGTGGAGCGGTTGACGGCGAATCTGCCCGTTCCGGAACGGGCCGAGCATCACTACCGCTACGATCCCGCGAAGGCCGCCGCCTATATGGCCACGACGTTGGCGTGGGCCGGTGACCCGGCTGCCGAGCAGGTGGCGCGGGCGGTACTGACCGATCTGGACCCGCACGGTGATGGGGGAGCGCGTCCTCGCCGTTCCGCGTCGGCGCGTCTCGACCTCGGACTTGCCCTGGTCGCCGCCGACCAGCCGGATGAGGCGGTTGCGCTCGGGGCGCAGGCGGTGGCGTCCGGGCGGGTGGTGCCGTCGAACTGGTGGCGAGCCGCGGAACTGCTCGCGAAGGTGGAGCAGTCGGGCGTGCCGGAGGCCGCGATGTTGCGTGACCTGTGCGTCGAGTACGCCCCCACCCGCCGATCGACAGCGGACAGCACACCTGGTTAGCGGACAGTCACCTCCTGGATCGTGGACGCGCTCGGCGTGACGCTGGATCTCCACCGGGCGCGGATAGGCACATCAGCAGGTGTCCTCCGTGCCCTCACCACGGAGGGCCGGACAGATGACGGTGACCATTGGGCTCCTGCGACGGCTCGTCGGTCGGTACCTTCCGCCGTCGACGGTGTCCGGCTTCGGCGAGCGCATCCAGGCGATGGAGCAGGAGATCGCCAGACGTCGTTTGCTGGACCAGGCGCGAGGCGGGCAACGGTCCCCGGACGGCGACGCCTCGCGGGAGCGCCGCGTCTCGTACGACGCTTACCTGTCCGCCGCCGCGTTGACGTTCGCCCGGCGGCATCGGCCGGTGTGGTGCTGGCGGCGGTGGAGACGGGTCTGCCGGTGCGGAGCCGACCTGCCCTGTCATTCGCGGCATCGGCTTCCGATCAATCGTGGTCACTGGCCACAGGCGAGCGACAAGTGATCGCCGGGCCGGAGGAGATGATCCTCGCGGTACACGTGCGGGGACTCGACGGCATGTGTGCCGGGTGCCGGGCGTGGTGGTCGCGGCTTACGCCGTACCCATGCTGGCAGGCGGAATGGGCGACGAGTCGGCAGGCGCGGGCGATCACCGCGCGGTTCTTGGAGGGTGCGCGGTGACCACCCACGGCCCGGTCATGCCGGTCTGGAGCTGCGGCGGCTGCGACCTGCCGTGGCCGTGCCCCACCCGCAGGCGGGAACTGCGGGCGGAGTACGCCGGTGCGCCGGTCTCGCTGGCTCTGTATCTCGGCGCCTATCTCGTGCAAGCCTCCGAGGACATGCCCTGGGCACCTGCCGGCGCGCTGCACCGCCGTTTCGTCGGGTGGACCCGGGAGGCCGGTCCGCAGGGGTGGTGACTGCTCAGACGCGTCGCTCCCGCAGCCGCCGCCGGAACCGCATCCACTCGGCCGGTACGACGAGGCAGCCTGCCACCGCGGGTGGCACGGTCACCAGGAAGTCCGGCCACCGCCAGATCGGCGCGTCCGCTTCCCGCAGGTGGGTGGGGTGCCGGGGGTCGTACCGGACCGCTGTCACGTCGCCCGCGGCCGGCCGGTGCACCGGGTTCTCCAGGATCGCCGCCGTGCCCACCGGCCCCGACAGGTAGACGACGTTCAGGGACTTGCCGCGCCCTTCGTAGTTGGCGCGCACCACCTGCGCGTCGCCGATCCGGCCCCTGGTCTCCAGCGTGCGGTTCTCCCACACCTGCCATCCGACGAAGGTCAGGAACAGCGCGGTGAACAGGGACGTGACGAGCAGCCAGAGGCCGGCTGTCAGCACGGTCGCCCCCTCGCCCCGTAGCAGGCCGAGGACGACCTCCTCGTAGCGCGAGGGGCGGCCGACGGGGCCGGCGCCTGCTCCGTCGACAGCCATCCCGCCGCTCCTTCGCCGACTGCCCCGGACATCCACGGTAGCCAGCGAGTCCAGCCCGGTGAGGAAGGGGTGGCGAGAAGTCGATATGACTGAGAGGCATATTTATGACTCCCAGTCATATCGCTCGGAAGTGACCGGACGACCTGACGGCGCCAGGGCGGTGAGCGGCAGCGTGGGCCAGGCCGCGAGGTCCTGGAGCATCTGCCGGTCGTGGGTGGCGACGACCACCGCCGCCCGGGTCGTCAGCAGGGCGGCGGTGAGATCGTCGACCAGCGGCGCCGACAGGTGGTTCGTCGGTTCGTCGAGGATCAGCAGGTCGGGACGTTCGGCCAGGCGCAGCGCCAGGTTCAGCCGCCGTTGCTGTCCGTGCGACATCCGGCCGACGGGGGTACGCCGGGCCTCGGCGTCGAGCAGGTTCGTCGCGCTCAGCGGCAGGGCCGTGCCGGAGCCGACGCGCCCGCTGGAGCGGAGCCGGCCCACGTGCTGCTCGTACAGGTCGTGCGCGAGCAGCGCCGGTGGCCAGTCGGGCACCTCCTGACCGAGGTACGCGACGCGCGCGCCGGACAGGTGGCGGACCTCCCCGGTCGACGGCGTGAGGTCGCCGGCCAGCACGGAGAGCAGCGTCGACTTGCCCGCGCCGTTGGGTCCGGTCACCAGCAGGCGGTCCCCGCCGTCGAGCGTGAGCGTGACCCGGGTACGCAGGCGCCCGGCCACCGTGACGTCGTGGCATCGCAGGATCGGCAGTCCGGCGCGGGTGTCCAGCGGTGGCCAGCGCAGCGGCTGCGGTGGCTCCGGCACGGTGATGCGGTGCGCGTCGAGCGCCTCCTGCCGGCGGCGCAGCGCCTGGACCAGTCCGGGCGCGCGGGACTGGCGCTGGTGCTTGCCGTGCCCCTTCTCCGGCCGCCAGCCGGTGCTGAGGCGGTCCCGCGCCTCCCGTACCCCGTCGGCCAGCCGCTGGTGCTCGGCCTGCTGCGCCTCGTGGTCGCGTACCCAGTGCGCGAAGTCGCGGCGGCGCCCGTCCTGCCAGGCGGCGTAGTCCCCGGCGTAGCGGCGCGGGCGCCCGTCCGCGCTGGGGTCGAGGTCCAGGAACTCCGTGGCGACGTCCTGCAGCAGGGCGCGGTCGTGGGTCACCAGCACGACGCCGCCCGGGTGGTCGCGTAGCCGGGCGGTGAGGAAGGCCAGGCTTTCGGCGTCGAGGTGGTTCGTCGGCTCGTCCAGCATCAGCAGGTCGACCCGCGCTCCCAGCAGGCACGCCAGCCGTACCCGGTAGCGCTGGCCGACGGACAACGTGGCCAGCTGCCGGTCCCGGTCCGGGCATGCGTCGAGGCCGGCCAGCGCCACGTCGACGCGCCGCTGCGCGTCCCAGGCGTCCAGCCGGGTCGCCGCGTCGAGGGCGGCCGCGTACGCGTCGTCCGCGCCCGCCCGGCCCTCGGTGAGCGCGATCGTCGCCTCGTCGAGCGCCCGCAGCGCGCGTTCGGACTCCCGGATCGCCTCCCGGACGAGCGTGCCCACTGTCTCGCCGTGGCGCGACTCCAGGTTCTGCCGGGCGACGCCGATCGTGCCCAGCCGTTCCACCACGCCCTGGTCGGGCGCGATGAGGCCGGCCAGCACGTGCAGCAGGGTGGTCTTGCCGCGGCCGTTCTCGCCGACGACTGCGAGCCGGGAACCGGCGGAGACGGTCACGCTGACGTCGGACAGCACGACCCGGCCGCCGCGTACGACGCGGACGCAGTCGGCCCGCACGTGCGCCCGGTGCCCGGCGGGCAGCGAACCGCCCGAGGTGGATGGGAAGGAAGGAATGTTGTCGAGGTTGTGCACAGTCCGCTCTTCGGCTCGTCGTGGAGCCGGGCAGCGCGAGGACACCGCCCGGCGGGAACGCCGGGACGGCGGAGCAGAGCTGGTACGTCAGAAGAAGCCGGTCACCCTGCCGCCGTCAGCGGAGGGACCAGGGCTTCATGACAGCGGCGTAGAACCTCATGCGGTCAACAGTACCCGGGTCCGGGCCGGAGATCACCGCAGTTACCGGCGGAGGCGGGCGGAGGCCTCGGCGTCGAGCAGGTCGTTCACCGCCAGCGCCGAGTTGATCAGGGCGAGGTGGCTGAACGCCTGCGGATAGTTGCCGATCTGCTCACCGGTGGCGGCGATCTCCTCGGCGTAGAGGCCGAGGTGATTGCTGAAGGTGAACATCTTCTCCAGGGTGAGCCGGGCGTCGTCCAGCCGGCCGGAGCGGGCCAGCGCCTCCACGTACCAGAACGTGCACATGTTGAACGTGCCCTCGTGGCCGGGGAGCCCGTCGGGGGAGTGGACCGGGTCGTACCGGTGGACCAGGCTGTCCGAGACCAGGTCCCGCTCGATCGACTCGAGGGTGGACAACCACAGCGGGTCGGTGGGCGTGACGAAGCCGACCGCCGGCATGTAGAGGAGAGCGGCGTCGAGCACGTTCTCGTCGTACGCCTGCACGAAGCTGCCGCGTTCCCGGTGGAAACCGCGGGCCATGACCTGGTTGTAGATCCGGTTGCGCTGTTCGGTCCAGCAGCTCATGTCCCCGGGCCGGCCGGTGCGGGTGGCCAGGCGGATGGCCCGGTCCAGCGCCACCCACGACATCACCCGGCCGAACGTGTAGTTGCGGGGGTGGTGGCGGCTCTCCCAGATCCCGGCGTCGCGCTGGTCCCAGTTGTGGCAGAGCCAGTCGATCAGCCGCACGGTGCTCTTCCACACCTGGTGCGACACCCGGATGCCCTGCTCGTCGGCGAGGTGCATGGCGTAGAGCGCCTCGCCGTGGATGTCGAGCTGGATCTGGTCGGCCGCGCCGTTGCCGATCCGCACCGGCCGGGAGCCGCGGTAGCCCTCCAGGTGGTCGAGCACCTCCTCGTGCAGGTCCGAGGAGCCGTCCACCCGGTACATGATCTTCAGTGGGTCCTGGTGGTCGCCGGCTTCGCGGATGCGTTCGTCCAGCCAGTCCATGTACCGGCTGACCTCCTCGGTGAACCCGAGGCCGAGCAGCGCGTGCACGGAGAACGAGGTGTCGCGTACCCAGGTGTAGC
Organism: Micromonospora tulbaghiae; assembly: GCF_900091605.1. Lineage (GTDB taxonomy): Bacteria > Actinomycetota > Actinomycetes > Mycobacteriales > Micromonosporaceae > Micromonospora > Micromonospora tulbaghiae. Next base: position 467,011 of record NZ_FMCQ01000004.1, on the reverse strand, counting down.
GGTAGTCCCAGTTGCGGGAGCCGCCGACCAACTCGGGCAGCGCGGCGGTCGGCGCGGCGATCATCGCGCCGGTCGGCGCGTACGTCATGAGCTTGAGCGTGATGGCCGAGCGCTCGACCATCTCCCGCCAGCGCCCGGTGTAGCGGGAGCGCTCGACCCAGCGCCGCCAGTAGTCCCGGGTCCACTCGAACATGCCCTGGACCTCTTCCGGCGGGATGATCCGGGGCTCCTCGCTGCCGGTCTCCAGGACCACCCCGCCGGTGTCGCCCTCCTGCAACGTGCCGTAGGCGATCAGGTCGCCGTCCTCCATGCGGATCTCGCCGGTCTTGGCCCAGAGCTGCCGTACCGGATCGATCGGGTTGAAGGCGAGCGTCGCCGACCGGCTCCGGAACAGGTAGCCGTTGCGGTGCCGCTCCAGCTCGTGGCTCTCCCGGGCGAAGTCGAAGCGCGGCCGGCACTCCACCCGGAAGCGCATGGTGCCCCGCACCATGTTGACCATGCGTACGACGCGGTGCGAGTCGGTGACCCGCTCGCCGGTCACCGGCATGAAGTCCATCACCTCGGCGACGCCGTCCGCGCTGATGAACCGGGTGATCAGGATCGGCGTGCCGGGCAGGTAGAGCTGCTTGGTGACGTACCGGACCTCGTGCGGGGCGATCTGGAAGAAACCGCCCTTGTCCTTGTCGAGCAGCGCGCAGAAGATGCTCGGCGAGTCGAAGCGCGGCGCGCAGAACCAGTCGATCGTGCCGTCGCAGGTCACCAGCGCCGCGGTCTGCAGGTCGCCGATGAGCCCGTGATCCTCGATCGCCGGATAGCCCTCCACGTCGCCCCCCAGGTTCCGACTGCCCTCTCCGACTCAACCTAGGGGAAGAATTGTCAGGTTAGGGAGGATTCGTGGTCACCCACCCTCCCGCGCGCCACGCCGGGCCTCGACCGCCCGGCGGGTCTCCTCCTGCACCAGGTCCGCGTTGATCATCGCCGCGGTCCAGGCACCCGCCGCCGCGGCGGCCCCGACCTGCGCCGACAGATCGGTCACGTTGCCGGCGAGCCACACCCCGGGCACATGGGTACGCCCCGCCTCGCCGGCCGGCAGGTACTCGCCCATCCCGCTGGGGTGCGGCTGCGGGTGCAGGCCCAGTCCGGCCAGGAACCCGGTCCGCGCCACCATCCGGGGCGCGACGGTGAGCACCTCGCGGTCGACAGTGCGGCCGTCGCGCAGGCGTACCCCGGTCAGCCGGTCCCCGTCCGTCTCGACGGCCGCGACCTCACCCTCGACCACCGGCACGCCGCGCGCGGCGAGCTGCTCGGCCTGCTCCTCGGTGAGCGGCGGCGCGGTGTGCCGCAGGTAGACCACGTCGTCGCTCCACTGCCGGAACAGCAGCGTCTGGTGCACCGACATCGGGCCGGTGCCGAGCACCCCGATCGGCCGCTCGCGCACCTCCCAGCCGTGGCAGTACGGGCAGTGCACCACGTCCCGCCCCCAGCGCTCGCGCAGGCCGGGCACCTCGGGCAGCTCGTCGACCAGGCCGGTGGCGACCAGCACGTGGCCGGCGCGTTCCCGGCGGCCGTCGGCGAGCACCACCGCGAACCCGGCGCCGTCGCGGTCCACCGTCTCGACCCGGCCCTCGGTCAGGTGCCCGCCGTAGCGGCGCACCTCGTCCCGGCCGCGCGCCAGCAGCTCGGCCGGCGGCACGCCGTCGTGCCCCAGCAGGGCGTGCACCCCGTCGGCGGGCGCGTTGCGCGGCTCGCCCCCGTCCACCACCAGCACCGACCGGCGTGCCCGGGCCAGCATCAGCGCGCCGCTGAGCCCGGCCGCGCCGCCGCCGATCACCAGTACCTCGTAGCTCTCGGTCATCGTGACCACCTCCGCGACCAGATTGCGGCGAGGCCCGGCAGAACCGCAAACTCTGTTGCTGATGTGGCAAACTGGTGGGCATGGACGACGACCTCGACCAGGCCCTCGACGCGGTCGGCCCTCGGCTGCGCGCGCTGCGCCGCGAGCGGGAGACCACCCTCACCGACCTCTCCGCCGCCACCGGCATCTCGGTGAGCACGCTGTCGCGGCTGGAGTCCGGCGGCCGCAAGCCGACGCTGGAACTGCTGCTCCCGCTGGCCCGCGCGCACGGCGTCACGCTCGACGAGCTGGTCGGCGCCCCGCCCACCGGCGACCCGCGCGTCCACCTGCGGCCGGTCGCCGCGTTCGGGATGACCATGCTGCCGCTCACCCGTCGCGCCGGCGGCATCCAGGCGTACAAGCTGATCATCCCGGCCGGCGGGCGGTCCGAGCCCGAGCCGAAGACCCACGAGGGGTACGAGTGGGTCTACGTGCTCAACGGACGGCTGCGGCTCGTGCTCGGCGAGCACGACCTGGTGCTCGAACCCGGTGAGGCGGCCGAGTTCGACACCCGCGTACCGCACTGGTTCGGCCGCGCCGACAGCGAGGGGGTGGAGTTCCTCAGCCTCTTCGGCAGCCAGGGCGAACGCGCCCACCTGCGCGCCCGCCCCCGCGCGTCCCGCTGAGGGGCGTCCGCGAACGGGCCCGCCACGGCGCCGGGGGCGCGACGATCGGCTGGTGACCTATGCGGACGTCGGCGGGCTGCGGATCTGGTACGAGGAGCACGGCACCGGCAGGCCGCTGGTCCTGCTGCACGGCGGATACGGGTCGACGGAGACGTTCGCGCCGGTCCGGCAGGCGCTCGCCGCGCGCCGCCGGCTGATCGCCGTCGACCTGCGCGGCCACGGCCGCACCGGCGGTCTGGACCGGCCGCTGCGGTACGAGTCGATGGCCGACGACGTGGCCGGCCTGCTGCGCCGGCTCGGCCTGCCGCGGGCCGACGTGCTCGGCTACTCGCTCGGCGGCGGGGTGGCCCTGCGTACCGCGATCCAGCACCCCGCCCGGGTCCGCCGCCTGGTGCTCGTCTCCACGCCGTTCCGGCGGGGCGGCTGGTACCCGGAGACGGTCGCCGCGATGTCCGCCCACGACGAGCGCGTCGCCGAACGCATGCGCGGCACCCCGTCGTACGAGCGGTACGCGCGGGTCGCGCCCCGCCCGCAGGACTGGCCCCTGCTCTGGGCGCGCAGCGGGGAACTGCTGCGGCGGGACTACGACTGGTCCGCCGAGGTGGCCGCGCTGCCGATGCCGGTGCTGCTGGTCTTCGCCGACGCGGACGAGATCCCGGTGAGCCATGCGGCGGAGTTCTTCGGCCTGCTCGGCGGCGGCCACCGGGACGCGGGCGGCGACGGCGCCGGCCGTCCCGCGTCCCGGCTCGCGGTGCTGCCCGGGCTCACCCACTACGACGTGGTTGCCTCACCGGCGCTGCCGGCGGCGGTGCTGCCGTTCCTCACTCATCCGGCCCGCGCCCCCGGCTGACTCACCCCACGAGCGCCGGGGCGTCGGCGCGCTCCGCCGTGCGGGGGCGCAGCAGCGCGTACGCGAGCACGACGGCGACCACGAGCAGCCCGGCGCCGACCGCGAACGCCAGGTGGAATCCGCTGGTCAGCGCGGCGGCCTGGTCGTCGCCGAGCGCGACCCGGTCCGCCGTCCGGGCGGCGGCCAGCGTGGACAGCACCGCGACGCCGAACGCCATGCCGAGCTGCTGGGTGGTGTTGAACAGCCCGGAGGCGAGTCCGGCGTCCTCGGCGCGGGCGGCGGACATGGCGAGCGCGGTGAGCGCCGGCAGCACCAGCCCGAACCCGCCGGCGAGCAGCATCACCGGGAGCACGTCGCGCAGGTACCGGCCGTCCACCGGCACCCGGGTCAGCAGCGCGAACATGGCGGCGAGCAACACGAGCCCGGCGATCAGCACGACCCGCTCACCGAAGCGGGCGTTGAGCCGGGCCGAGACGCCGAGCGACACCGCGCCGATGACGACGGCGGCCGGGAGCAGCGCCAGTCCGGTGCGCGTGGCGTCGTAGCCGAGCACCTGCTGGAGGTAGAGCGTGACGAGGACCTGGAACGCGAACGTCGCGGCGACGGTGAGGACCTGGACCAGGTTCGCCACCGCGACGCCGCGCGAGCGCAGGAGCCGCAACGGCATGAGCGGGCGGCGCGCGGTGGCCTGCCGGACCACGAAACCGGCGAGCAGCGCCACGGCGAGCGTGCCCAGGCCGAGCGTGTGCGCCGACGTCGCCCCGTACCGCTCGATCGTGACCACGGTGTAGATGCCGAGCACGAGCCCGGTGGTGACCAGCAGCGCGCCCGCCACGTCGGCTCCGGCGGCCAGGCCCAGGCCCCGGTCCGCGGGCAGCGTGCGGACCGCGAGCGCGATCGTGGCCAGGCCGATCGGCACGTTGATCAGGAAGATCCAGTGCCAGCCCAGCGCGTCGGTGAGCAGGCCGCCGGCGACCTGGCCGATGGCCGCCCCGGCCGCGCCGGTGAACGCGAACACGGCGAACGCCCGCGCCCGCTCGGCGGCGTCGGGAAAGAGCGTGACCAGGATGCCGAGACTCACCGCTGTGGCCGCCGCGCTGCCGACGCCCTGGAGGAAGCGGGCCGCGACGAGCGTGGTGCTGTTCTCCGCGAGCCCGGCCAGCACGGAGGCGGCTGTGAACAGCGCGGTGCCGCCGAGAAACATCGCCCGGCGCCCGATCAGGTCGCCGAGCCGGCCGGCGAGCAGGAGCAGGCTGCCGAACGCGATGAGGTACGCGTTGACCACCCAGCTCAGGCCGGCCGGGGAGAAGCGCAGGTCGCGCTGGATGGCGGGCATCGCCACGGTGACGATGCTGCCGTCGAGGATGGTCATCAGGGCGCTGGTGGCGAGCACGCCGAGGGCGAGCCGCCGGGAGCGGGGAGCGGACATGGAGTCCTCCTGTCGAGAGGTGCGACAGGAGAGACCGTAACGGATAGTTCCGTTACAGACAATCTATTGAGGGACTATTGGCGGGCTCGGCGGGCCGGTTTCGGGCTCTGCACCGGTGTGGCCAGGTGGCCGGCGGCCAGGCGCTCCAGCGCACGCAGAAAGACCTTCCGCTCGTCGTCCGGCAGGCTGGCCAGCGCCTCGGCGTGCACCCGGTCGACGATCTCCCGGCTGCGCGCGGCCATCCGTGCGCCCTCGTCGGTGACCGCGATGATCCGGGCCCGCCGGTCGGTACGCGACGGACGCCGTTCCGCCAGCCCGGCCTGCTCCAGCGCGTCCACCGTCACGACCATCGTCGTCTTGTCCATGTCGCCCATCTCGGCGAGCTGGATCTGCGTACGCTCCTCGGGCAGCGCGTGCGCGAGCACGCAGTGCATCCGGGCGGTCAGCCCGATCTCGGCGAGCGCCGCCGCCACCCGGGTACGCAACACGTGGCTGGTGTGGTCGAGTAGGTACGACAGGTCCGGGGTGCTCATCCGCCCAGCGTACCGATGATTCCGTGGCGGATGATCCGGCTCGGACGCGGTCCGGGCCCGGATACGATCTTGTGAGATGTCGTCGGTGAGAGAGGTTTGGTGCGGTGAGCGACGAGCACGGCAGGCAAGTGGTGGTGGGTTACGACGGGTCTCCGGCCGCTAGCGCCGCCATCGAGGCGGGCGCGCTGCTGTTCCCCGGCGCGCACGCGTGGATCGGGCATCTGTGGACGCCTCCGTTCGCCAGCGAGGAACTGCGCAAGCGGCTCTGGACCGGCACCCGCAACATCAACGTGTTCGTCGAGGCGATCGAGCGTGAGGGCGGCCGGGAGGCCGACCGGATGACGTCCGTCGGCGTGATGCTGGGCCGGGCCGCCGGCTGGGACGCCGAGCCGCTCGTGTGCCGCAGCTACGGCGGCGAAGGGCTCCGGCTCGCCGAACTGGCCGACGAGAAGCAGGCCGACGTGCTGCTGCTCGGCTCGCGGGGCCTCGGCGGCGCCCGCGCGGTGCTCGGCAGCGTCTCCGACATGGCCGTGCACTACAGCCCGCGTCCCGTGCTGGTCGTGCCGCACCCGCTGCTGACCGACGAGTACGACGCGCTCGCCGCCGGGCCGGTGGTGGTCGGCTGGGACGCCTCGGCCGGGTCCGAGGCCGCGCTCGGCACCGCCCGCCGCCTCTTCCCCGAGCGGGAGATCGTCCTGGTCGTCGTGGACGGCGACGAGGGGGACACGTCCGTCCCGGAGACGGTCGACGGGCAGCCGGTGACCACCGTCCGCGTACGCGCCGGCGGCGGCGCTCCCGGGCGCGCGGTGGCCGACGCGCTCTCCGCTGTGGCCACCGAGCGCAAGGCGAGCCTGGTCGTGGTCGGCTCGCGCGGCCGGACCGCGGTCCGCAAGATCCTGCTCGGCAGCGTCGCCATGGCCACGCTGCACCGCGCCCACCGGCCGGTGATGGTGGTCCCGCAGAGCCCGGTCCGCGAAGCCGAGTAGCGGTCAGCCCGCGACGGCTGGAACATCACGGGTGTCTCCCGGCCTCGGGAGACACCCGTGGCGTTCCACCCGCGTCACCGATGCCGGCGGCGCAGCCACCGGTACGCCGCCAGGCCGCCGAGCGCCAGCGCCACGAGGCCCGCACCCCACCACGCCCGGCCACCCGGGCCCGACGGCGGATCGGCCTCGCGGACCCGGCCGGCGTGCACCACCGAGTCCGCCACGTCGACGGCGAGCACCTGGTCCGGCGCGGTGAGCAGCGTGACCGGAGCGGCGGCGCCGGGTGTCAGGCCCAGGACCCGGATCGACCGCACGTTGCCGTACGCGGTCCGCTGGTCCATCTCCAGCCCGTCGGCGTACCAGCTCGGCGCGCTCGGCTCCGGCCGGTACGCGACCACCCACGCGGTCCCGTCCGGCAGCCAGCCGAGCAGTCGGATCGCCGTCACGCCCGAGACGGCGGCCAGCGGGGGCGCGGGCAGCTCCCGGCCGTCGGTGTCGACCCGGCGCAGCCGCCACCGGTCGGCGGCCACCTCGTGCCCGACCAGCGCCAGCGAGCCGTCCGGCAGCCAGGCCCCCTTGCCTGCGAGCGCGGTGTCGGGCGGCAACGCGAACGAGGAGAGCTGCCGCCCGTCCGGGCTGCTCACGAGCACCTTCGTGCCGACCTGGTAGGCCAGCCGCGACCCGTCGGCGTCGAACGCCACCGGCGAGCCGAACACCGGCACCTGCGTGGTCTCCAGCAGCCGGACCGCCCGGCCGGTGTCCAGCCGCACCAGGCTGAGCGTGTTGACGTGCGCGCTGACCTCCGGATTCGCCGGAGTGGTGTCCACGACCACCAGCGCGGACCCGTCCGGCGCCCACCCGGCCGGCGTGGTCGCCACACTGCCCGGCCGAGGGCTGGGCAGCCGCCGGACCGTGCCGCGGGCCAGGTCGATCACGTCCACGCCGGGGCTGGTGGGCGACCCGTCCGGCACCGCGAGGAACCGCCCGTCCGGGGACAGCAGCACCCCCTCCCCGGCCGGCACCTCGAAGCCCACCGTCCACGTCCGGTACCGGTCCGCGTCCGCCCCGACGATGCCGACAGTGCCGTTCTCGTCGAGCAGGCCGGTCAGCCCGCGCGCCTGCCCGCTGAACACCACCGACGCCGGGCCGAGCGCGGGCCGGTCGGTGGCCCGCAACGCGCCGAACGGCGGCAGCCCGAGCCGGTCCGGCAGCGCCGCCCCGTCCGAGCCCGCCGGCGCGGTCCGGCCGTCCCCGCGTACCGTCAGCGGCACGGCCGCCACCAGCGCCAGCACCGCCGTGACCGTCGCGGCGGCCCGCCACCGCGTGCGCCGCGCGGTCCGCACCGCCCGGTCGTGGACCGGGTACGCGGGCACCTCGGCCGCCGCCTCCCGCAACGCCTCCCGCAGCCGTACGCTCATCGCTCGCTCCTCTCCGGAGTCCGCTCCAGGAGTTCGGGGACCAGGTCGCGGAGCCGGCGTACGGCGTCGTGCCCGTGCCGCTTCACGGTGCCCACCGAGCAGCCGAGCGTCTCGGCCACCTGCGCCTCGGTCAGGTCCTCGTAGTACCGCAGCACCACCACGGCCCGCTGCCGCGCGGTGAGCCGCCGCAGCGCCGCCACCACGCTCAGCCGCAGCGCCGTCTCCTCGCTGTGGTCGCCGCCGCCACGCTCGGCCGGCGTCGCGTCCAGCCGCTCGACCACCCGCCGACGGCGCCACCAGGAGACCTGCTGGTGGTACATGACCCGGCGTACGTACGCCTCCGGATCCCCGTCACGGATCCGCCGCCAGTGGCGGTAGGTGCGCGCCAGCGCGCTCTGCAACAGATCCTCGGCGAGCTGGTGATCGCCGGTCAGCAGGTACGCGGTCCGCGACAACGCGGGTGACCGCTGCACCACGAACTCCCGGAACGACTCCGACATGCCCACCCCCTCACCGCAATGAACGCCGGTCGGGCCCTCGATGGTTGAGGCGGCCGTCCCCGCGGCGGGCGCTGGCACCCGTCGATGTGTGGGAACTATCCTCGGGCCACGAGCCAGTCGCCATCCGACGGAGTGGTCGATGCTGAAAGGTCTGGCAGTGGACCGGCACGCGCAGGGGGACAGCCGCAGAGCCAACCTCGGCGCGCTGTTGCGGCGCGTCCACCTGACCGGCCCGGTCACCCGCGTCGAGCTGGCCGAGTGGATGGGCGTCAACCGCAGCACGGTCATGGCACTCACTGCGGAACTCGCGGCGGCCGGCCTGGTCCGGGAGGTTCGGGCCGGCGGAAGCGGCCGGGCGGGACGTCCCTCGCATGTGGTCCGGCCGGCCTCGGACGCCGTCTACGTCATCGCCTTCGACATCGCTGTGGACCGTCTCGTGGCCGCCCGCGTCGGGCTCGGCGGTGTGGTGTCGGCGCGGCTGGAGGCGGAACGGCCACGGGCCGGGGCCGACCTCGACTCCGTGGTCTCGGTGCTCGCCGACTTCGGGCGGGCGCTGCACCACGCCGCGCCACCCGGATCGGTGTGCGTCGGCGTGGGCGCCTCCTACTGCGGGATGATCCGGCCGGGCGACGGGATGGTCCGGTTCGGACCGGACATGGGGTGGGTGGACCAGGCGTTCGGCGCCGAGCTGGCCGGGCGACTGGATCTCGGCCTGCCGGTCCTGGTCGGCAACGAGGCGCACCTGGGGGCGCTGGCCGAGCATCAGCGCGGCGCCGGCGTCGGGGTGCAGAACCTGGTCTACCTGCACGGCGACGTGGGCGTGGGCGGCGGCATCATCGTGGGCGGGGAACTGCTCGACGGCGACGGCGGGTACGCCTCCGAGGTGGGGCACATGCTCGTGAACCCGTACCAGGGGCGGCCGTGTGGCTGCGGCTCGCGCGGGTGCCTGGAGGCCGAGGTCGGTGAGCGGGCGCTGCTCGACGTCGCGGGCCGCCCGGCGCAGGAGAAGGGGCGCGAGGCGGTACGCGCTGTGGTCGCCGCCGCCGTGCGCGGAGAACCGGCCGCGCAGGACGCGCTGCGGCACATCGGTGACTGGCTGGGCATCGGCGTGGCGAACGTGATCAACCTGTTCAACCCCGGCGTGGTGATCTTCGGGGGCACGCTCAGCGAGGTCTTCCCGGTCTGCGCCAGTCACGTCCGCAGCCGCATCGCCGCGAACGTGCTGCCCATCTCCCGCGACAAGGCCCGGCTGCGCGTGTCCGCGCTCGGCTACGACGCGACCTTGATCGGCGCCGCCGAACTGGGCTTCTCACCCTTGTTCGCCGACCCCCTGGGCGTCCCCGCTTCCAGCTGAGCCCGCGCCGTGCACCGCCACGCTGCCAGCCCTCTCGATCGCGTTGATCTTGCACTTCCGGCCCTGACAAAGCGCGCCAAAGCGACATCCCAGGGGCCGAAACCGCAAGATCGCCGGGCGGGGGCGGGGGCGGGGGCGGGGGCGGTCAGGGGGTCAGGCGGTGGGTGAGCCAGGGGAGCAGAGCTTCGCCCTGTAGGCGCTGGAACGCCCGCACGGTCGGGATGCCCGGTGGCGGTGGCTGGCGGGCGCCGTCGAGGAAGAACCCGGTGAACCCGGCCAGCACTCCGGTCAGGTCGGCCGGGTCGACACCCGCGGTCAGCGGCCGGGCGGCCAGCAGCGCGTCGGGGTCGTGCCCGCCGTACACCTGCACGTTGACGACGGTGAGCAGCGTGTCCAGCCAGGCCGGCCCGCGACACGCCCACGGCCAGTCGACGACGGTGACCGATCCGTCCGGGCCGAGCAGCAGGTTGTCGGCGCGGACGTCGACGTGGCAGAGCGTGTCGCCGTCGAGCGCGGCCAGTCCCCGGTCGGCGGCAGCGCATAGTTCGGGCAGGTGGGACCGGGTCCACGGGTCGAGGTCGGCCGGCGGGTCGGCCGCGAGGCGCCGCCAGCCGCCGAAGTCGTGGGCGAGCTGTTCCGCGGCGGTGGGGGTGGTCGCGGCGGCGGGCGCCGGGGTGAGCGCGGCGGCCATCGTCTCCAGCGTGGACAGCACGGCGGCAAGCTCGTCGGCCCGCCACGGGGTGACCGGGTGCCGGCCCCCGACGTCGGCGAAGACCAGCGCGATCCAGTGCCCGTCGTCGTAGCTGCCGAGCAGCCGGGGCGCGGGCGTGTCCGGCGGCAGGGCGGCGGCGATGCGGGCCTCGGCGCGGTGCAGGTCGGGACTGCGGTCGTTCTGCGCCGGGCTGACCGCCTTGACGAAGGCCCGGCCACCGCCGGCGGTGCGGACGCGGTCGGCGGTGCCGGGGGAGAAGCCGCCCGACTGGGACTGCGCCGCCACCACCCGGTCGCCGAGGACGGCCTCGACCCCGTCGCGTACGTGTGCGGGCAGTTCGTGCCAGTGCAGCCGGGTCTTCGTCACGGTCCCACGGTGCGTGCCGCCCGCCGTCCGGGGCAACCGGGTTAATCGTTGCGCGTGTAGTGAAGGACGACCACGCCGGCGTCGAACGGGCGCGCCGAGGTGAGCGTGAGCCGCCGCGGATCGAAGCCGCTGTCGACGAGCTTGATCCCGCTGCCGACGACCACCGGGTTGAGCTTGACCACCATCTCGTCGATCTCGTCGAGGAGCTGACCGGCGAGCTGCCCGCCGCCGCAGAGCCAGATGTCGCGCCCGGGGCGGGTCTTCAGCTCGCGGACGAGGGCCACCGGGTCACCGTCGACGACGTTCACGTCCGGGTAGTCGGCCGGCGGCAGGGAGCGGCTGAACACGTACTGCTCCAGGTGGGCGTACGGGCTGGTGACGCCGAGCTTCAGGCCCGGCTCGTAGCTGCCGCGGCCCATCAGCACCGTGTCGAAGCGGCCGCTCGGCGGGGAGTCGATGCCGAGCTGGGCGTGGGCGAACGTGGGCAGCGTCTGGGGCCAGTCGGCCACCAGGTGGGGCGCCAGGTCGGGCGTCAGTGGGAGGAAGTCGAACGTCCCGTCGGGCGCGGCGATGAAACCGTCGAGGGTGCTGGCGACGAAGTAGACGAGCTTGCGCAAACCGGCTCCGATATCCGAGGTGATCCACGACGGCTGTCGTGGTTCGGAGATGAATGTACAACACCTGTCGTGGTTGTTGCTAGTGTGTTCGCGTGGCCAGGAATCCGGAACGCCGTACCCTGCTCGCCGACGCCGGCCTGCGGGTGCTCGCCGACGCGGGCGCGCGCGGGCTGACCCACCGGGCGGTCGACGCCGAGGCGGGCGTGCCCACCGGCACCACCTCGAACTACTTCCCGTCCCGCGCGGCGCTGCTCGCCGGCCTGGCCGAGCGGATCTTCGCCCGGATCGCGCCCGACCCGGCCGTGCTCGCCGACCTCGGGCGCCGCGAGCCGTCGCTCGCGCTGATGACCGACTACCTGCGCGACATCGTCGCGCGCACCACCCGCGAGCCGGGCCTCACCCGGGCGCTGTTCGAACTGCGGCTGGAGGCCGCCCGCCGCCCCGAGTTGCGGTCCGCGCTCGGCGGCGTGCTGCGCCAGGGGTACGCCGACGACGTCGCCCACCACCTCGCCGCCGGCCTGCCCGGCGGGGCGTACGAGGTGGCGCTGCTGCACTACGCGGTCGACGGGCTCCTGCTCGACCTGCTCACCACCTCGATCGACGCCGGGTTCGACACCGATCAGGTGGTCTCCGACATCGTCTCCCGTCTGGTCGGCGGCGCCACCGGCTGAGCGCCCTCGCCCCTCCCGGCGCACGTTAAGCCGGGGCGGCCAGCGGGAACGCTGGCGCGGACGCCCCTGGGAAGGAGCAACGGATGAGGGAACGCACCGGACTGACCATCGGCGTGCTCGGCTCCTACGGCGGTCGCAACCTCGGCGACGAGGCGATCCTCACGGGTCTGCTGGACGATCTGCGCCGTCACGAGCCCAACGCCCGGATCATCGTCTTCTCCCGCAACCCGGCGCACACCGCGCTGGCCCACCCCGAGGTCGAGGCGGTGCCGTGGGAGGGCGTCAGCCGGGTCGACTCGTCCCCGGTGCTCAACCAGCTCGACCTGCTCATCCTCGGCGGCGGCGGGATCCTCTACGACAAGGAGGCCCGGCGCTACCTGCGGGTGGTCCGGGTCGCCCAGGAGCGAGGGCTGCCGCTGATCACCTACGCGGTCGGGGTCGGCCCGCTCAGCGACACGCTGGACAGCGGCATGGTGCGCGAGACGCTGGCGCAGGCCGTCGAGGTGACGGTCCGCGACCAGGAGTCGCGGATGGTGCTGGAGGAGGCCGGCCTGGTGAACCCGATCACCGTCACCGCCGACCCGGCGTTCCTGCTCGAACCGGAGGAGTTCCCCCAGCAGTGGCTGCGTGAGGAGGGCGTGCCGGCCGGCTCCCGGCTGGTCGGGCTCAGCGTGCGCGAGCCGGGCCGGGCGGCGGAACGGCTCGACGTGGACGGCTACCACCGCCTGCTCGCCCAGATCGGTGACTTCCTGGTGCACCGGATCGACGCGTACGTGCTGTTCGTGCCGATGGAGCGCGACGACATCCGGCACTCCCACGGTGTGCTGTCGCACATGACCGCCGCCGACCGGGGCCGGATCTTGCACGGGGACTACCGCCCGGCGCAGATCCTCGGGCTGATGCGCCACTTCGACCTCGCGGTCGGCATGCGGCTGCACTTCCTGATCTTCGCGGCCATGATGGGCACGCCGTTCCTGCCGCTGCCGTACGCCGGCAAGGTCTTCGACCTGGCCCAGCGGCTCGGTGTGCCGGCGCTGCGCGGCGTGGAACGGGAGGTGGAGGGCCCGTTGCTGGCCGAGGTGGACCGGTTGTGGGACGAGCGGGCGGCGCGGGCCGACGAGACCGCGCGCCGGGTCGCGGAGGTCTGCGAGCAGGCACGCGGCACCTCCCAGGTGACCCGCAGCGTGCTGGACAGCATCCGGGCCCGCACACTGACGCCGGCGGTGTGAGCCGGGCCGTCAGACCGCCGGGCCGCGCCAGGCGTAGACCCACTCCCGGCCCGGCTGGTCGTCCGACTCCAGCTCGTAGATCTGCGCCTCCGCGAGTCCCTTCGACCCGAGGTGGTGGTGGGTCAGCGGCGGGCGGCCGTTGCTGTCCAGCTCGACGGTGACGGTCTCGCCGTCGGCCGCGCCGCCCACCAGAGGGATCTGCACCGTGGAAGCCATGCGCCCATCGTGCCCCGGCCGGCCCGCCCGCGCAGGGGATCACGCGGGGCAGCGGATCGGACACACCGCGTACTAGGGTCCGGGGATGGCGCACCCGACGATCGATCCGGCACTCGGTCCGGTCCTCGCCCGCACGGGCGACGAACGGGCGATCCTCGACGCGTTCCTCGACTTCCACCGTGCCAACGTGCTGAGCAAGGCGCGCGGCCTGACCGACGCCGACGCAACCCGACGCCTGGTGCCCTCGCTGACCACCCTGGCCGGGCTGCTCAAGCACCTGACAGTGGTCGAGCGGAACTGGTTCCGCTGCCTGTTCGCTCCCGAGCCGGGCGACGTCTACGTGAACTCCCAGGCCGACGCCGACGCCAGCTTCACGCTGCGCCCCGGCGAGACGGTCGAGGCGCTGGCCGCTGCGTACGAGGCGGCCTGCGACCGGTCCCGCCAGATCGCCGCGCGGTTCGACCTCGGCCACGTGGTGCCGCACCCGCAGCTCGGTGAGGTGTCGCTGCGCTGGGCGCTGGTGCACCTGATCGAGGAGACCGCCCGGCACGCCGGGCACGCCGACATCCTGCGTGAGCTGACCGACGGCGAGACCGGCTGGATGTGACGTCCTAGTCGCGCGGCAGCAGCCCGTCCGGGTACTCCATCCCGTCGTACGTGCACGCGGCGGCGGCCACCCGGGCGGCGTACCGGGCCGCGTCGAGGACGCCCGCGCCACGCAGCCGGGCGGCGATCACCCCGGCGGCGAAGGCGTCCCCGGCGCCGTTGGTGTCCACCACCGGTCCGGGCGGGGTGGCGGCGGGCACGTGCGCGGGCGGCGCGCCGGGGGTGTGCAGCGTCGCGCCGGCCGCCCCGCCGGTGACCAGCACCGTGCGCGGCGCCAGCCGGGCCGCCTCCGTGGCGGCCCGCTCGCCGAGCCGCGTGTCGCTGACGAAGACGAGGTCCGCGATCCGGGCGAACGGGCGGTGGTAGTCGTTCTCGCCGTCCCAGTCGTGCAGGTCGGTGGAGACCGACGTGGCCGCGCGCAGCACCGACAGCGCGTCCCGGGCCCAATCCATGATCGACAGGTGGACGTGGGCCGCCTCGGCGACGAGCGCGGCAAGCTCCGCCTCGCCGAACGGCGCCGGCCCCGACCACGGACGCGGGTCGTGCAGCGACATCCGCCGCCCGGCCGGGTCGACCAGGTTCACCGAGCGGCGGGTCCCGGCCGGCGCGTCGGCGAGCGTGGTCCGGATCGTGGTGCGCGCCAGCGCCGCCCGCACCACGTCCCCGGCCGGGTCGGCGCCCAGCACGTCGACGAGCGCCACCCGCAGGCCGAGCGCGTGCGCGGCCAGGGCCACCCCGGCGCCGGTGTTGCCGATCCGCAGGTCGATCGGCGGCACCAGCAGCGAGTCGGCGACGGGCGGCGGCAGGGCGGGCACCCGGGCGCGGACGTCCACGCCGAGCCCGCCGATCACGAGGAGGTCGACCATGGCGCCGACGATAGCGACGCCCGGCGGCCTATCCTGACTCCCCGGGCGCCGTCTTCCGGCCCCGGCGTCGGCGAGGGGGAGAAGTGCTGGTCATCCACGGGTTGTGGCTGCCCGGCGCCGGGCTCGCCCTGTGGGCCGAGGACAGCACACTCCCGGCCCGCGCGCCCCGCCGTCCCGGCCGCGTCCCGCGCGAGCGCCCGCACCCGTTCGCCGCCGGTCACGCCACGCTCGCCGCCGCGCTCGGCGTGCCGGGGGAGCCGATCTCCGTACTGCTGGACCTGCCGACCCGGGCCGGCTCGCCGCTGGACTCGCCGGAACTGGTCCGGGCCACCGTCGGGGAACCGGTCCGCGGCCCGGTCACCCGCGCCGGATGGCGGGCTCCCGCCCTGGGGTACGCCCCGGACGAGGCCTACGCGCTGCTGCGCGCGCCGATGCCGGGCCCGGTCGGGGCGAGCCTGCGGCACCTGTGCGAGCTGGCCGACTTCGCCGCCGACCTGGTCACACGCGGCCGGCTGCTGCCCGGCGTGCTCGACGCGTACCCCCGAGGCGGCCCGCCCGGTGCGGCGGGGTCCGGGCGGCGGCTGCGGGCGGTGGGCGCGGACGACGTGGTGACGGCGCGGGCGCTCTGGCGCCCGCTGCTCACCGGCACCGACGCGGCCTGGGCGCGTGACCTGGCACTGGCGTTGCCACCGGCGGCCCGCTCCGCCCGGGAATGGCGACCGGAGGCTTCGGGTGGGCCGGCTGCCGTCGCGGCGGCAGCCGGCGCGGTGGCCGTCTCGGGGCTGGCAGATGCACGGACGGGCGGCGGCGTCGTGCGCCCGCCGGGAGGGGCGGCCCGGCGAGGCGGGGCGAGCGGTCCGGCGGACGACGAGTGGGCCGGGCGGGCCGACGACGTCGGGGCCGGTGATCTGGTCGCGGAGGCGCTGGACGGGCTCGTCGACGCGGCCGCCCGGGTGGCGCTCGCCGACACCCGGCTGCACCGGGGGATGCGCCCGGTCGGCGCGGTGCCGCGCTGGCTGGCCGCGCTCACCGGACCGGAACGCGCCTTCCCGGCCGAGCCGGACGCGCTGGCGACGCTGCGCGACGAACTGGACGCCTGGCAGCGCGACGCGGCGGGCGGCGCGGTACGGGCCACGTTCCGCCTCGTCGAGCCGGCCGTCGACCCGGTCGCCGAACTGGTCGAGGACGCCGTCTGGCGGGTCGAGTTCGGCCTGCACCCGGCCGACGAGCCGGGCCTCGTGGTGGACGCCGCGCACATCTGGCAGCGGCCCGCGCCGGCGCTGGCCGCCCGCGGCGTGGAGCCACAGGAGACACTCCTGGCCGAGCTGGGCCGGGCCAGCCGGCTGTGGCCCGAGGTGGACGCCGCCCTGCGTACCGCCGCGCCCGAAGGCATGGAGCTGGACGCCGAGGGCGCGCACCGGTTCCTGCGCGAGGGCGCTCCGGTGCTGCACGCGGCCGGGTTCGGGGTGCTGCTGCCGTCGTGGTGGCGGCGTTCCTCGTCGCGGCTGGGGGCGCGGTTGCGGGCTCGCAGCCGTACCGCGCCGGGCGCTGTGGCCACCACCGCCGGGAAGCTGGGGCTGGACGCGCTCGTCGACTACCGCTGGGAGCTGGCGCTCGGCGACCAGCCGTTGACCGCCGAGGAACTGGCGTCGCTGGCCGACCTGAAGTCGCCGCTGGTCCGGCTGCGCGGCCGGTGGGTGGAGCTGGACCCGCAGCGGCTGGAGGCCGGGCTGAAGCTGCTGCGGTCCTCGGGCGAGCTGACGGTGGCCGACCTGCTGCGGATGGGACTGTCCGGTGACGACCGGGCCGGTGAGCTGCCGGTGCTGGACGTGGTCGCCGACGGCGCGCTGGGCGAGCTGCTGGCAGGCGAGGCGGAACGGCGGCTCACCCCGGCCGACCCGCCGCCCGGCTTCGCCGGGACGCTGCGGCCGTACCAGCGGCGCGGGCTGGCCTGGCTGGCGTTCCTCCAGTCGCTCGGGCTCGGCGGGATCCTCGCCGACGACATGGGCCTGGGCAAGACCGTGCAACTGCTCGCGCTGCTCGCCGGTGACCCGCCGGAGACGGGGCCCACACTGCTGGTCTGTCCGATGTCGCTCGTCGGCAACTGGCAGCGGGAAGCCGCGAAGTTCGCGCCGGGGCTGCGCGTGCACGTGCACCACGGCGCCGAACGTGCCCGGGGCGAGGGCTTCGCCGCCGCCGTTCAGGAGGCGGACCTGGTGCTCACCACGTACTCGGTGGCGGCCCGGGACGCGTACGAGCTGGCCGGCGTCGACTGGCACCGGGTGGTGGTGGACGAGGCGCAGGCGATCAAGAACGCCGCTACCCGGCAGGCCGAGGCGGTCCGGTCGCTGCCCGCGCGGCACCGGGTCGCGGTCACCGGTACGCCGGTGGAGAACCGGCTCGCCGACCTCTGGTCGATCATGCAGTTCGCGAATCCGGGGCTGCTCGGACCGGCCGCGACCTTCCGCAAGCGCTTCGCCGAACCGATCGAGCGGCACGGCGACGCCGAGGTGGCCGAGCGGCTGCGCCGGATCACCGGCCCGTTCGTGCTGCGCCGCCTCAAGACCGACCCGACGATCATCACCGACCTGCCGGAGAAGCTGGAGATGGAGGTGGTCTGCAACCTCACCGCCGAGCAGGCCGCGCTCTACCGCGCAGTGGTCGACGACATGATGGCGAAGATCGAGTCAAGCGACGGGATCGAGCGGCGCGGGCTGGTGCTGGCCACCATGACCCGCCTCAAGCAGGTCTGCAACCATCCTGCCCAGCTGCTGCACGACGGCTCCGCGCTGGACGGCCGGTCCGGCAAGCTGGAACGCCTCGACGAGATCGTCGACGAGGTGCTCGCGGCGCAGGAGAAGGCGCTGCTTTTCACCCAGTACGCCGAGTTCGGCGGCATGCTGCGCGGGCACCTGTCGGCGCGTACCGGCCGGGAGGTGCTGCTGTTGCACGGCGGCGTCGGCAAGGCCGAACGGGACGCCATGGTGACCCGGTTCCAGACGCCGCAGGGGCCGCCGCTGTTCGTCCTGTCGCTCAAGGCCGGCGGCACCGGGCTCACCCTGACCGCGGCCAACCACGTGGTGCACGTGGACCGGTGGTGGAACCCGGCCGTCGAGGACCAGGCCACCGACCGGGCGTTCCGCATCGGACAGCGCCGCCGCGTCCAGGTACGCAAGTTCGTCTGCGCCGGCACCGTCGAGGAGAAGGTCGCCGCGATGATCGCCGACAAGCGCAGCCTGGCCCGGTCGGTGGTGGGCAGCGGCGAGCAGTGGGTCACCGAGCTGTCCACCGAGACGCTGCGCGACCTGTTCCGGCTGGAGTCCGGGGCGGTGGTCGAGTGAGCCCGTCCGACCGGTTCGAGGACTACGGGCCGCCGGTGCGGGTCGAGGGCGGCCTGCGGGCGCGCAGCACCCGGGGCGCGATCGGGCAGTCCTGGTGGTCCCGGCGCTTCGTCGAGGTGCTGGAGTCGTTCGCGCTCGGCTCCCGGCTCACCCGCGGCCGGGCGTACGCGCGCCGGGGGCAGGTGCTCCGGCTGGACGTGTCGCCGGGGACGGTCACCGCCGAGGTGCAGGGATCCCGGCCGCGCCCCTACCCGGTACGGATCGGGCTGGCCGCGTACCCGGAGGAGACCTGGCGGCGGATCGAGGCCGAGCTGGCCGGGCAGGCGTTCTTCAGCGCCCGGCTGCTCGCCGGTGACCTGCCGGCCGAGTTGGAGGAGCTGTTCGCCGACGCGGGCGCGCCGCTGTTCCCGGCCGCGATCGACGAGCTGGACCAGAGCTGCGGCTGCCCCGACTTCGCGGTGCCGTGCAAACATCTGGCGGCCACGTTCTACCTGCTCGCCGAGGCGTTCGACGCCGACCCGTTCCACCTGTTGCACTGGCGTGGCCGGTCCCGCGCCGAGCTGCTCGACCGGCTGCGTACGCTGCGCGGCGCGGCACCGGGCAGCGCGGCCGCAACCGGCGGCGCGCTCGGGACCAGCGGCGTGCTCGGCACCGGCGGTTCGTCCGGGACCGATGGCCCGGACGGCGCCGGCGACGTGGACGGGACCGACGGCCGGGCGGCCGACCGCAGTGGACGCGGCGACGCGGAGGCCGGGCCGGAATCGGTCGCGGGCGCGGCGAACGGTGTGCCGGTGGTCGGCGCGGCACGGGCCCTGGCCGGGTTGCCGGCGGTCGAGCCGGACGCCGAGCTGGACCGGTTCTGGCTGGCGCCGGTGGCGTTGCCGGACCGACCGCCCACGCTCGCCACCGGCCCGGAGCTGCTGCTGCGCCAGCTCGGCCCACCCGGGGCCGCGGTCGGCGGGCCGGGCCTGGCCGAACGGCTGCGCCGGGCGTACCGGGAGTTCAGCCGCGGCGAAGCCGCGCCCCCCAGGGAGGCCGACGACGGGGAACGGTGAGCGTCCCCGCGGCTACAGCAACCGGCGGCGGAAGCGCCACATCACCGCGGCGTTGGCGACGAGCACCACCGCGCAGATAGCCCCGGCCAGCCTCCCGACGAGCACTGTCATCGCCGGCAGCGAAGCCCACAGCACGATCGTCAACAGCATCATGTACCGGCCCCGGCGGCCCTTGATCCGGTTGTCCAACCGGGTGAAGAACCGTGGATCACTCTCCCGCAGTTGGCGGGTGATCTGTTCGAACCTGCGCTGATCCTCTTGGCTGAGCATGGCGGTGCCTTCCCCTCACGGCTTCAGCGGTTCGGCGGCATACCCGGATCGGAGGCCGGTCACGCGCCGCCGCTGCTGCTGTTTCGCCGGAGCGGACAGGCGCGGACGCACCCGTGCGGAGACCTCAGCGCACACTTATCCGTACCTTAAGTTTCGGTGAGGTGGTGAACGCGCCCGGCGGTGTCGCCGGGGTGCGAAACCTCGCATCCGGGTCGTGCGCGCCCGGGTCGGCCCTGCTCCGGAGGCCGCCGCGCCCCCGCCGCCGGAACGGGCCCTGCCCGGTTGGCCTGAGCACCGTCTTAAGTGCGCTCACGAGCGCGATCGGCGCGCCTTGAGCGGGCGGGGCGGTATGGCTACTTTCCCGTAGCAACTCTCCGGCAACCGTCGCCGCCCCTGCGCCACACCCGACCCCCCGGGTGGCAGGCGTGCCGGCGCTCGAAGAAAACGGGATAGGTACATGGCCGACCTGAACGTGCCACCGCGTCGACCCCGGGACGACCGCGGCTGGGACGGATACCAGCACCCCCATCCGGACGGGTACCGCGATCCGCACGCCGCGCCGTACGCCGGCGGTAACCCCGCGTCGGGCCCGCAGTGGGTCGGGCCGAACGGCTTCGCCCCCGCGGCACAGGCGCCCGCCGGCTACCCCCAGCCCGGCGGCCACGCCCAGCCCGCAGGCGGGTACGGCCCGCCGCCCGGCGGCGGACTGCCCGACCTGGACGACGACGGCGACGAGGCCCCGAAGCGGGGCCGGCGCCGTGCGCTCGCCACCCTCGGCGGCGCCGTGGTGGTCGCCGGTGGCGCCGCCCTGGCCTTGTCCCCGCAGGTGCGCGGCCTGTTCAGCGACGCGCCGGCCGGTGACGCCACCGGCACCGTGACCACCGACGGCAACGCGGCCCGGCCCAGCGGGCAGCAGCCCAGCACGGTACGGACCTACACCGAGCAGAACGAGAGCTACATGGGCTCCCGGGCCGGCGAGGCGCTCAAGCGCAACGCGCCGTCCGGTGGCCGGCTCTACGGCAGCCCGGCCGAAGCCGCCGCGGCGACCAAGGTGACGGTGAAGACGGTCCTCGCCAAGGACCCGATCCGGCACCTGTTGAGCCGGACCACCTTCGGTCCGACGCCGAAGATGATGGCCGAGGTCAAGCGCGTCGGCATCGACGACTGGCTGCGTGAGCAGCTCCAGCCGGAAAAGATCGCCCCGACGAAGGCCGAGATGAAGCTGGCCGAGCTGCAGTCGCTCAAGCTCAGCCCGACGCAGCTCCGCGACCAGCGCGAGCAGCTCAACGAGAAGGGCGTCGACCCGGCCCGGGAGACGGTGGACGCCACCATCGCCCGCCAGATCTGGTCCGACCGCCAGCTGTTCGAGGTGATGGTCGACTTCTGGAACGACTTCCTGCACGTCGCCGCCGACTTCGACGGCGGAGAGAACTACCGCAACGCGTTCGACCGCGACGTCATCCGCAAGCACGCGCTGGGCAGCTACCCGGAGATGCTCGTCGCCGCGAACAAGCACCCGGCGCTGCTGCTCTACCTGAACCAGGTCGACTCGCGTAAGGACGCGGTCAACGAGAACCTGGCCCGGGAGAACCTGGAGCTGTACTCGGTCGGCGTCGACGGCGGTTACACCGAGAAGGACGTCCGCCAGGCCGCGCTGCTCCAGACCGGACGCGGCGTCGCCGACGGCAAGTACAAGTTCTTCGCCGAGCGGCACTATCTCGGCAAGGTGAAGATCCTCGGGTTCAGCCACGCCAACAACTCCGACGACCCGGTCGCCGCCGACAAGGTGATCGACTCGTACATCCGCTACATCGCGATGCACCCGTCGACCGCGCGGTACGTGGCACAGAACCTCGCCACCCGGTTCGTCTCCGACACGCCGCCCAAGTCCGTGGTGGACCGGCTGGCGAAGGCGTACACGACCAACAAGGGTCAGATCCGCCCGGTGCTGGCGACGCTGTTCAGCTCCTCGGAGTTCTGGGCCGCGATCGGCCAGAAGGTACGCCGCCCGATGGAGTACCTGGTCGCCACGTACCGGGCGCTGGGTGTCTCGCCGGAGGCGGCCCCCGGCTACTCCGGCGACAACCGGCGTACCCCGTTCGGGCAGGGCCTGCGGCAGATCCAGGACAAGATGCGCGAGCTCGGCCAGTACCCGATGGGCAAGCCCACCCCGGACGGCTACGCCGACGTCTACCTGGCCTGGACCTCGGCCGGCACCATGATCGACGGCTGGAACGAGGCGGGTGACCTGATCGCCGGCTACCGCAAGCAGTTCACCTTCGCCAAGCCGGAGAAGCTGGTCGCGAAGCCGCCGGCCACCGCCGGGGCGTACGTGGACGCGCTCGCCCAGCGGCTGGTGCAGCAGAAGCTCAGCGCCAAGGAGAAGAAGCTGGTGCTCGCCGTGGCCGGCGTGTCCGAGAGCGCCAAGGTCGACGCCACCTTCAACGGGGCCATCGCCGCTGTCGCGCGGACGATCCTCGCGTCCCCCCAGCACCACCTCCGGTGAGGCATTCGATGGAGATGACCGTGAACCCGTACCCCCTGCACCCCGAATGCCCCGACCTGCGGCGGCTGGCCGACAACCCGGCCGAGGCGCTGCTGCGCGCGGAGGCGGACATCGTCGCGGCCGAGAACGCGGCCGAGGCCGACCGGTACCGCCGGCTGGAGGAGGTCGAGGAGGCGCAGCAGGACGGCCGGGGCGTCACCCGGCGTACCTTCGTGGCCGGCGCCGCCGCGACCGCGACCGCGCTCGCGACCGCGCAGTTCGTCACCACGTCGGCGTCGTTCGCCGCGACCAAGACCGGCACGCTGATCCACGTCTTCCTCTACGGCGGGCTGGACGGGCTGAGCCTGGTCGCGCCGGCGAACGACCCGGTGCTCGCCAAGGCCCGCCCCGACCTGCTGCTGGGCGAGGACTCGCTGGCGCTGGCCCGCGGCTTCAAGCTCACCAGCGCGTTCGCGCCGCTGGAGAAGTGGCTCAAGGCCGGTCAGCTCGGCTTCGTGCCGGCCGTGTCCGACCCGCGGCTGTCCCGCAGCCACTTCCAGGCCGCCGACGCCTGCAACCTGGGCGGCCTGCCGGGTGAGACCGGCGGCCGGGGCTGGCTGGACAGCCTGGTCGACTCGCTCGGCAAGGGCACCGCGTTCCGCAGCGTCGGCATCGGCAGCACGCTGCCCCGCTCGCTCGTCGGCGTGAACGGCGCGATCTCCCTCAACAGCGTCGGCGACCTGCGGCTCAACGGCGACGACAAGTTCCGGGCGGCCACCGAGAAGGCGATCCGCGGCCTGTTCACCGGCATCAACCACCCGGTCGAGGAGGCGGTGCAGGAGGGCATGGGCGCGCTGGCCACCGCCCAGAAGCTCGCCGCCAAGCCGTACGCCGCCGCCGAGGGCGTCCAGTACCAGGGCGTCGGGAACGCGTTCAAGCAGCTCGCCCAGCTCATCAAGGGCGGTGCGAACGTGCGGGTGGCCACCGTCGGCATGGGCGGCTACGACACCCACGAGAACCAGGGCACCCGCGAGGGCGGCCAGCTCTGGCGGCGGCTCAACGAACTGGCCGGCGCCATGGCCGCGTTCTTCACCGACCTGGGCGACCGGTCGGCGGACGTGACCATCATGGTGTCCAGCGAGTTCGGCCGCCGGGTCGGCTCCAACGGCGGCGGCACCGACCACGGGCACGGCGGCGTGGTCACCGTGCTGTCCGGCCGCAAGCTCGCGAACTCGCTGCTCGGCACCTGGAACGGGCTGGACAAGCTGGACAGCGGCGACGTGCCGGAATACAACAACATGTTCAACGTCTACGGATCCGTCGCGCAGGGCCGCTTCGGCCTGACCGCCGCGCAGGTGGACAAGGTCTTCCCCCGGCAGAAGTTCACCCCGGTCAAGATCTACGCGTGACGTACCAGGACACCCGCGCCGCCGGCCGCCGTACCGGGCATCCCGCCCCGTACGGCGGCCGTCCGGCTGCCCCCGTACCCCCGGGTCGTCCGCGCCGCGGACCCGGCGGCCGGCGTGCCCTCGCCGTGGTCTTCTGGCTGGGCCTGGTCGCCGTGGTCCTGCCGTGGTGGCTGGACACCCCGGCCGGTTCGCTCGCCGGCACCGCCGACCTGCTCACCGCGGGCGGCCGGATCACCGGCCTGATCGCCGGCTACCTGCTGCTGGTGCAGGTGCTGATGATGAGCCGGCTCGGCGTGCTGGAACGCGCGCTCGGCGGCGAGCGGATCTCCCGGCTGCACCGGGATCTCGGCGCGACACTGCTGGTGACGGTGCTCGCGCACATGTCGCTGCTGGTGGTCGGCTACTCCCGGCAGGAACGCAAGACGGTGCTCGGCGAGGTCGGCGCGCTGCTGACCGACTACGAGGACATGGTCTCCGCGTTCGTCGCCGCGGGCATCCTGGTCACTGTCGCGTTCACCGCGGTACGCGCCGTGCGCCGACGCCTGCCCTACGAGCTGTGGCACCTGCTGCACGCCGCCAGCTACCTCACGCTGCTGCTCGGGTACGCGCACCAGTTCAGCAACGGCGCGCAGCTCTACGAGCCGGGCCCGGTGCGTACCGGCTGGATCGCCGCGTACCTGCTGGTCGTGGCCGCGCTGGTGTGGGGCCGGGTGCTCGCGCCGCTGGTGTTCAACCTGCGGCACCGGCTGCGCGTCGCCGACGTGGTGGCGGAGAGCCCGGACACCGTCTCGGTCTACCTGACCGGGCAGCGGCTCAACCAGATCGACCTGCTCGGCGGGCAGTTCTTCCGCTGGCGCTTCCTCAACCCCGGCTGCTGGTGGCAGTCGCACCCGTTCTCCGTCTCCGCCGCCGCGAACGACCGCTGGCTGCGGATCACCGTCAAGGTCGTCGGCGGGTACACCGCCGAGCTGCGCGACCTCACGCCCGGCACCCGGGTCTGGGCGCAGGGCCCGTCGGGCACGTTCACCGCCGCCCACCGCACCCGGGAACGGGCGCTGCTCATCGCCGGCGGCAGTGGCATCGCACCGCTGCGGGCGATGCTGGAGGAACTGCCGCCCGGCGCGGCGCTGATCTACCGGGCGAGTACCCCGGCCGACGTCCTGCTGCACCAGGAGCTGGACTGGCTGGCGCAGGCCCGGCAGACCTCCGTCTGGTACGTCGTCGGCCGCCGCGACGACCCCGGCCCTCGCCAGGTGATGAACCCGGAGGGCCTGCGGCACCTCGTGCCCGACCTGACCCGCCGCGACGTGTACCTGTGCGGCCCCGGCGGCATGGTGGACGAAGCAGTCGCCGCACTGCGGGCGGCAGGCGTGCCGCGTCGCCAGATCCACCTGACCGCGTTCGAGCTGTAGGAGAGGCACCGCCATGCGTCGCGCGTTGCTCGCGATCACCGGCCTGGCCGCCGGCACCACCGCACTGGTGGTGCTCAAGGGCGCGCCCGGCGCCGGGCAGGCCACGCCGGACGTACCGGCCGCGCTGGCCCCGGTCGTGCCCGGCGGCTCGGCCGCGCCCGAACCGCCGTCGCCCACCGGCTCCGCGCCCGGCGTCACCCCGTCGCCGCGCGCCTCGGCGAAGCCGACACCGAAGCCGTCCGCCGACCGCAGCGCCGCCAGCCGCGGTGGCACCCGCACCCGCACCACACCGGCGGCGCCGCGGACCACCACCAGCGCGCCGAAGGCCACCACCCGCACCGTGACCGGGCCGTCGGTCACCTACGAGTACGGCTCACTCCAGGTCCGGATCACGCTCAGCGGCAGCCGGATCGTCGACGCCACGGGTATCGGACTGCCGCTGGGCGGGCAGTCCGGGCAGCGCAGCGACGACGTGCAGGCCCGCTACAGCGGCACCTCCGGCGAGGTGGTGGCCCGGCAGAGCGCCAACCTGAGCACCGTGTCCGGGGCCACCTACACCAGCACCGCGTACAAGCAGTCGTTGCAGGCCGCGCTGGACAAGGCGTGACAGTCCCGGCTCATGCCGGTGCCGCCGTCGTTGGTCCCGGTCCGGCCGCCCGGCCCGGCTTGCGCCTGGTCGAACACATCATGGGTACGGCGATCAGCCTCGACGTCGCCGACGACCTGCCCTCGGAGACCCTGCACGAGCTGGCCGAGGACACGTTCGGCTGGCTGCGCGAGGTGGACGCGCGGTTCAGCACGTACCGCGACGACAGCGAGGTGTGCCGGGTCGACCGGGGCGAGCTGCGGGCCGCCGACGCCTCCGCCGACCTGCGGGCCGTGCTGGCCGCCTGCGCCGACCTGTGGACCGCCACCGACGGGTTCTTCGACGCGTACGCGACGGGCCGGCTCGACCCGTCCGGCTACGTCAAGGGCTGGGCGGCGCAGGTCGCCTCGGACCGGCTGGTGGCCGCGGGCGCACCGAACCACTGCGTGAACGCGGGCGGCGACGTACGCGTACGCGGCCACGACGCGGACGGTGAGCCGTGGCGGATCGGGGTGCGGCATCCCTGGGACGCGGCGGCGACCTGTCTGGTGCTGACCGGCACCGACATCGCGGTCGCCACCTCCGGCGTGTACGAGCGCGGCCACCACGTGCTGGACCCGCGCCGGGGCGTACCGGCGACCGGTCTGCGTTCGGTGACAGTGGTGGGCCCGGACCTGGGCGTGGCCGACGCGTACGCGACAGCCGCTGTGGCAATGGGCGCACCGGGCCTGGCCTGGCTGGACCGCCTGCCGTCCCCCTGGCAGCACGCCGTGGTGACGGAGGAAGCCCACCTGCACCACTCCCGCACCCTCCCCACCCTCCCGCCTTCCTGACCCGCCCCGCCCTGCCCCGCCCCGCCCTGCCCCCGCCCCGCCCCCGGCCCCGCCCTTCGCCCCGTCGATCATGAAGTTGGCGGCACCGCCGCCCGGCGTGTCGCACCGCTAACCTCATGATCAACGATGCGTCGGGGAGCCAGGCGCGGTCGATTTTCCGGCTGCGCTTCGGCGCCAGCACTCCTGCCCGTGCCTCCTGGGCGCCTCGGCCAGCCTCCGGCCGCCGCGGGTCGCCTCCGGCCCGCGCTCCGGCGTCAGCCCTGCCCGTGCCTCTTGGGTGCCTTCGGCCCGCGCCCGGCCCCGCGCCCGGCCCCGCGCCCGGCCCGCCTCCGGCCTCGCGCCCGGCCCGCCTCCGGCCTCGCGCCCGGCCCGCCTCCGGCCCCGCGCCCGCCCCGCGCCCGGCCCGCCTCCGGCCTCGCGCTCGGCCCGCCCCCGGCCCGCGCTCGGCGCGGTGATCAAGGGGTTTGTGTCCTCCGGAGCGTTCTGGGCGGACACAAACCCCTTGATCACCGGCGGCGGGCGAGGAGGGGGGAGGCGGGTGGGCTGGGTGGGTCAGCGGAGGGGGCGATGGAGGATCGCGGGGCGGGAGCCGGTGGGGCGGGGGCGGCCGGGGCGGACGCCCAGGGGCCGGGTGAAGGCCCACGGGTGCAGGCGGCGGCGGGGCCGCGCCGGCTCGGTACCGCCGGTGTGGCGGGCAGCGTCGTCCCTGGACATGGTCAAACCCCCGCTCTGGCGCACACGCGCCTTCACCAGGGACAACGAGTCCGGTGCCGGGGAGGTCGCTGTCGGCCACCCGTCCGGGTCGCCGGACCCGCCATGACCAGGGAGGACGCTCGGCATCGGCCACCCGTCCGGGTCACCGGACCGGCCGTGACCAGTCAGGATGCTCGGCATTGGCCACGCGTTGCGGGGTCACCGGCCGCGCGAGGCGGGGTCAGCGGCCCCGGCGGGGCAGCGGGAGATGGCCGGGGAACAGGTCGGCGCCGAGCGTCACGCCGGCCGCCCGTAACGCGGCGATCAGCGCGTTCTGCACCAGGTACGAGTCGGGTAGCTGCCAACGGGCCTGCTCCGGGGCGACCACCCAGCGCACCGTCCCCTCGGGCAGCCGGGTCGGTGGGGCGGGGATCCACGAGCCGGGTCCGTGGCGCACGACGTGGAAGCAGTGCTCCAGCTCGGGCCGCAGCGGGTCGCCGGGACGGACCAGGAACATCCAGCGGCCGGTCGGGGTGACCAGCGCCGGCCCGCGTACGCCGAAGCCGGCGGGGTGGGTGGCGACCGCCTCCAGGACCTGCCGGCCCAGGTGGGCGGCGACCTCGAGCACGTCGAAGGCGCGGCCGGTGGGCAGCAGGATGCCGTGCGGGCGGTTGCGCCACCAGGTGGCCACCCGGGCCGGGTCGGCGCTGGCGGCGTGTTCCCAGTCCTCCAGCGCCGGGTGGCAGCCCACCGTGGGACAGCCGGCCCGGCCGCAGACGAACCGGCTGTTCGCCAGGCAGGCGCCGGGGGTGACCGGCCAGTCGTGCAGCGCGTACCGCACCGCGACGCGGCGCAGCCGGACCCGTTCCAGCGGCGACAGGTGAGCGACGCGCGGTCGGACGTTCCTCCACATGTCTGCCGTCCCCTCTGGTCCCGCCGAGCCGTCCACAAGCCGAACCGTCCACAAGCAACACGTCGAAAGCCGTCACTGCCGTAACCCACGCTCGTTGAGGTGACTAACGGTCGGTGCAACTTGCACGAAAACTACGAGAATTGGCTGGACGGTGGACGCACAACCTGTGCGATCGGCGCGAGCCTGATGGACGTGGGGGGACCGGCCGGCGCCGTGAGGGGGAGGGAGCGGGAATGGACGAACTGCCCACAGGCCGGCGGGTGGCGTACTGGCGGAGCCGCCGCAAGATGTCCCAGCAGGTCTTCGCCGACCGGCTCGGCAAGTCCAAGAGCTGGGTGGACAAGGTGGAGCGCGGCGTGCGCCGGCTGGACAAGTTCTCCGTGCTCTACGAGATCGCCGACATCCTCCAGATCGACGTGCAGCTGCTGCACGGCAAGGACCCGGAGCGGCGTACCGATGCGCTCAACTGCATCGACCAGGTCGAGGTGGAGGAGATCCGCACCGCCCTGGAGCGGTACGACTCGATGAGCGCCTACTTCGACGCGGCGCCCTACCCCCCGCCGCTGGCCGACATGCGCAAGGCCGTGAACCACGCCTGGCTCACCTACCAGTACGGCCGGTACGGAATGCTCACCCGCGCGCTGCCCAAGCTGCTGCGCGACGCCCAGGCGGCGGACGCCGGCTACGCCGCCGGCGACCAGGTACGCGAGGCCGCCCACCTGCTCGGGCAGGTCTACCAGATCGCCTCCTCGGTGCTGCGCAAGCTCGGCGAGTGCGACCTCGCCTGGCTCGCCGCCGACCGGTCGATGGCGGTGGCCCAGCGGGCCGACGACCCGCTGCTGGCCGGCATCGCCACCACCCGGGTCTGCAACGCGCTCGTCGCGATGGGCCGCCCCCGCCCCGCGCTGGAGCTGAACGTCCGCATCGCGGGGCGGCTCGCGCCCGGCGGCGACAACGACGTCCGGCCGGAACGGCTCTCCGTGTACGGCATGCTGCTGCTGCAGGGTGCGATGGCCGCCGCCCGGATCGGCGACTCGGCGACGGTGGACGACCTGCTCGCGGGCGCCGGTGAGGCGGCCACCATGCTCGGCGGCGACCACAACCACTACTGGACCTCCTTCGGCCCGACCAACCTGGAGCTGCACCGTGCGGCGGCGGCGGTCGAGCTGGGCGACGGCGGCCGGGCGGTGGAGACCCACATGCGCCTGTCCGAGCCCGCGTTCAACGCGTTGCTGCCGGAGCGGCGCGCGCACCACCTGCTCGACCTGGCCCGGGGCTACTCCCAGATCGGTGACGTCGCCAACGCGGCGGACATGCTGCTGCGCGGTGACCGGCTCGCGCCCTCCGAGATCCGGTGCCGGCCGATAGCGCACGAATTGATGTCCGAGATTCTCCGTCGCACACGTGGTGCGCCGCCTTCGCCGATCGCGGAGTTGGCTGAGCACATGGGAGTCGGAGTATGAGCGGTCCGGAGACCGCCAACGGGCACCGGCGCGTGCTCTACGTCATCGCCTGCGGTTCGCCGCTGGCCCGTCACGTCGGCCGGCTGGTCGACCTCGCCCAGCGGGAGGGGTGGGCGGTCTGCGTGGTCACCACGCCGGACGGCGCGAAGTTCGTCGACCGGACGGAGCTGGCCCGGCAGACGGGGCATCCGGTC
The DNA here is from genome assembly GCF_900091605.1 of Micromonospora tulbaghiae. Lineage (GTDB taxonomy): Bacteria > Actinomycetota > Actinomycetes > Mycobacteriales > Micromonosporaceae > Micromonospora > Micromonospora tulbaghiae. Next base: position 437,484 of record NZ_FMCQ01000004.1, on the reverse strand, counting down.
CGTACGCACTACAAGAACCCGGGTGACCTGGACGTGCTGCCCCCGGCCGACGCCATGCTGGTGTGCCCGGCCACCGTCAACACGATCAACAAGTGGGCGGTCGGCATCACCGACACCCTGGCGCTCGGCCTGCTGATCGAGGCGCAGGGGATGGGGGTGCCGATCGCTGCCGTGCCGTACACGAACGAGGCGATGGCCGCGCACCCGGCGTTCCGGGCCAGCCTCGACCGGCTCGGGCAGTGGGGCGTGCGGGTGGTCTTCGGCGACCACGTCGTACGCCTGCACCCGCCCGGCACGGGGGAGCGGCGCGCGGACGCCTTCCCCTGGGACGCCGGCCTGGCCGCCCTGCGCGGCGCGGACCGGCCGGTCGCCCCGGTCGGCTGACCTGCGATGGGCGCGGCCCTCGGCGGACGCCGGGGGCCTCGCCCGGCGACGGACGGCGTGTACCGGCCCGGACGCCGGTAAGCTGGCCGCCCGTGAGCACAACCGTTGCCGACGTCGTGGCCGCCCTGGACCGCCGTTATCCGCCCGCCTGGGCCGAGGAGTGGGACCGCGTCGGCCTGGTGCTGGGCGAGCCCGACCGCCCGGTACGCCGGGTCGCCTGCGTGGTGGACGTGGTCCCGGAGACCGTGGACGAGGCGCTCGACGCCGGCGCGGACATGATCGTCGCGCACCATCCGCTGCTGCTGCGCGGTGTCTCCTCGGTGGCCGCCACCACGTACAAGGGCCGGATCGTGCACCGGTTGATCAAGGCGGACGTCGCGCTGCACGTGGCGCACACGAACGCCGACGTGGCCGACCCGGGCGTGTCCGACGCGCTCGCCGCCCGGTTCGGGCTCACCGGGCTGCGCCCGCTGCACCCGCCCCGCCCCGGCTCGCCCGCTGCCGGGCCCGGCCGGGGCATCGGCCGCATCGGTGAGCTGCCCACCCCGATGACGCTCGCCGAGCTGACCCGGCTGGCCGCCGCCGTGCTCCCGGTCACCGCCTGGGGAGTTCGCGCCGCCGGGGATCCCGGGCGTATGGTTCGTACCCTCGCCGTCAGCGGCGGCTCGGGGGACGGCTTCCTCGCCGAGGCGACCGCGGCCGGGGTGGACGCGTTCCTCACCGCGGACCTGCGCCACCATCCGGCCGGGGAACACCTCGCCGCCGGTGGCCCGGCGCTGCTGGACGCCGCCCACTGGGCGACGGAGCGACCCTGGCTGGACGACCTGGCCGCCTTCCTGGCCGCCGAGCTGGACGTCGAGACCGTGGTGTCCGACCTGGACACCGACCCGTGGACCGTGCACGCCGCCGCGCCCCGGCCGGACGACAAGGAGCCCCGACGTGAAGGCTGACCCGAAGGTGCAGCGCCGCCTGCTCGACCTCCAGGCGATCGACACCGCGCTGGCCCAGCTCGCGCACCGCCGCCGCAGCCTGCCGGAGCGCGCCGAGTTGGAGGCCCTGGCGCGTGAGCTGTCCGCGCTGGAGGACGAGCGGGTCCGCGCCCAGGTGGCAGTCGACGACCTGGATCGGGACATCGCCCGGATCGAGAAGGACGTCGACCAGGTGCGGGCGCGCAAGAGCAAGGACGAGGCCCGCCTGGCCTCGGGCAGCGGCCCGGCCCGGGAGCTGGAGGCGCTCCAGCACGAGCTGGTCTCGCTGAACCGCCGGCAGAGCGACCTGGAAGACGCCGAGCTGGAGCTGATGGAGCAGCGGGAGACCGCGCAGGGTGTGCTCGACGGCATCGAGAGCCGGCTCGCCGAGACCCGCGAGCGCCGTGCCGCGACCGAGCAGCGCCGCGACGAGACCCTGGCGGAGATCGCCAAGGAGGAGGAGTTCAAGCGCACGGCCCGCCAGCCGCTCGCCGGTGACCTCCCGGCGGACCTGGTCGGCCTCTACGACAAGATCCGCGAGGACACCGGTATGGGCGCCGCGCTGCTCACCGGTGGCCGCTGCGGCGGCTGCCGGCTGGAGATGTCCGGCGCCGACCTGGCCCGCATCCGCAAGGCCGACCCGGACGACGTGGTCCGCTGCGAGGAGTGCCGGCGGATCATGGTCCGGACCAACGAGTCGGGACTGTAGCCGCCGTGGCGGTGCGCGCGGTCGTGATCGAGGCCGACGGCGGCTCCCGGGGCAACCCCGGTCCGGCCGGCTACGGCGCTGTGGTCCGGGATCCGGAGACCGGCGAGGTGCTGGCCGAGCGGTCCGAGTCGATCGGTACGGCGACGAACAACGTCGCCGAGTACCGGGGCCTGATCGCCGGGCTGGAGGCCGCCGCCGAGCTGGGCGCGGCCGAGGTCGAGGCGCGGATGGACTCCAAGCTGGTCGTCGAGCAGATGTGCGGCCGCTGGCAGATCAAGCACCCCGGGCTGCGTCCGCTCGCCGCCCAGGCGGCCGGGCTGGTCAGCCGTTTCGCCGCCGTACGGTTCACCTGGGTGCCCCGCGAACGCAACCGGCACGCCGACGCCCTTGCCAACGCGGCAATGGACGCCGCCGCCTCCGGCGTCGTACCGGCCGTCACCGGGAAGGCCGCGGCGCGGGAGGCGAAGGTCGTCCGGGCCACCGGCACCGACCCGGCGACCACGCCCGCCTCCTGGGAGCCGCGCCCGACCGAGGAGGCCACCCGGCTCATCCTCGTGCGGCACGGCGAGACCGAGCGCACCGTGCAGAAGCGCTACTCCGGCCGGGGCGACGTGCCGCTCACCGAGCGCGGCCGGGCCCAGGCCCGGGCCACCGCCGCCCGGGTGGCCGCGCTGGCGCCGTCCGTCGCCGCGGTGGTCAGTTCCCCGCTGTCCCGGTGTACGGCCACCGCCGAGGCGGTCGCCGCGCAGGTCGGAAATCCGCCGGTACGCACCGACGACGACCTGATCGAGTGCGACTTCGGGGTCTGGGAGGGGCACACGTTCGCCGAGGTACGCGAGGGCTGGGCGGCCGAACTGGACGCCTGGCTCGCCTCCACCCGGGTCGCGCCGCCGAAGGGCGAGTCGTTCGTGACAGTCGCCGAGCGGACCGGGCGGGCGGTCGACCGGCTGCGGTCGGCGTACCCGGGGGAGACGGTCGTGGTGGTCTCCCACGTCTCGCCGATCAAGCTGGTGCTGCGCGACGCGCTCGCCGCCGGCGACGCGTTCCTGCACCGGCTCTACCTGGACACGGCGGGCATCTCGGTGCTGGACCTGTACCCGGACGGTGGCGTAGCGGTCCGCTCGGTCAACGACACCTCGCACCTCACGGACGTCTGACGGCCGCTCGGCGCATGTCGGCGGCCGTTTGGCGCATCGGCATCCTCCGATCGGACGTGACCCCCGTCACAGGGTCGTAGCCTCCGGCCGTCACATGGCCCGCTACGAATGCCCGGAGGGTGTCACATGGCCGCACCGGAACCGGAGGCGCTTCACACGGCGCGATCCAGGGCGAAGGACAAGAGTCCCTGGAACTGGTTGCTCTTCATCCCGATCGTGGTGCCGCTGATCCCGGCACTGTTCAACGCCGACTCGCCCCGGCTGTTCGGGTTCCCGCGTTTCTACTGGCTGCAACTGGCCTGGATCCTGCTGGGCGTCGGCACCACCACGCTCGTCTACCAGATGACGAAGAAGCGGGGTGACCGGTGAGCGCGAGGAGTGAGCCGGGCCTGCGAGCCCCGCAGTCGCGAACGAAGGGGGCACAGTGATGTGGCGGGACCACCTCACCGAGATCATCGTCTTCTCACTGCTGTTCCTGCTGGTCAGCGCCATGGGTTTCGTTGCGGCCCGGTGGCGCAGACCGAAGGACATGGCCCACCTGGACGAGTGGGGGCTGGGCGGTCGCAGCTTCGGCGGCTGGATCACCTGGTTCCTGGTCGGCGGTGACCTCTACACCGCGTACACGTTCGTGGCGGTCCCGGCGCTGATCTTCGGGGCCGGCGCGGCGGGCTTCTTCGCGGTGCCGTACACGATCGTCATCTACCCGCTGGTGTTCCTGGTGCTGTGCCGGCTCTGGTCGGTCTCGCACCGGCACGGGTTCGTCACCCCGGCCGACTTCGTCCGCAACCGGTTCGGCTCGCCGATCCTGGCGCTGCTGGTCGCGATCACCGGCATCGTCGCCACCATGCCGTACATCGCGCTGCAGCTGGTCGGCATCGAGGCGGTGCTCAAGACCATGGGCGTGACCGGGGACAGCGCGCTGGCCCGGCACCTGCCGATCATCATCGCGTTCGCGATCCTGGCCGCGTACACGTACCAGTCCGGGCTGCGCGCGCCGGCGCTGATCGCGTTCGTCAAGGACTCGCTGATCTACATCGTGATCCTGGTCGCGGTGATCTGGCTGCCGTACAAGCTCGGCGGCTGGGGCGCCATCTTCGACGCCGCCGACGCGAAGTTCCAGGCGTCACCCGCGCCCGGCGACGGCATCCTGCTCAACCAGAACAACCAGATCCAGTACGTGACGCTGGCGTTCGGCTCGGCGCTGGCGCTGTTCCTCTACCCGCACAGCATCACCGGTGTGCTGGCCAGCCGGAACCGCGACGTGATCAAGCGGAACATGTCCGCGCTGCCCGCGTACAGCCTGCTGCTGGGGCTGATCGCGCTGCTCGGCTACATGGCCATCGCGGCGAACGTGAAGCCGCTGCCCGGTGCGAAGGAGGGCACGACCGACGGCAACACGGTGGTGCCGCTGCTGTTCGACCAGCAGTTCCCGGACTGGTTCGCCGGGGTGGCGTACGCGGCCATCGGCATCGGCGCGCTGGTGCCCGCGGCGATCATGTCGATCGCGGCGGCGAACCTGTTCACCCGCAACATCTACAAGGAGTACCTGAAGCGGGACGCCACCCCGGCGCAGGAGGCGAACGTCTCGAAGATCACCTCGCTGGTGGTGAAGGTCGGCGCGGTGGCCTGCATCGTCTTCCTCGACCCGCAGTTCTCCATCGACCTGCAGCTCATCGGTGGCGTGATCATCCTCCAGACGCTGCCGGCGGTGGCGCTGGGCCTCTACACCCGCTGGTTCCACAGGGGCGCGCTGATCGCCGGCTGGGCGGCCGGCATGGGCCTCGGCATGTGGATGCTCTACCAGATCGGCAACCCGGCGACCGGGAAGAAGCACTTCGCCGGGTCGGCGTTCCCGTTGGAGAAGTTCGGCTTCGACACGCCGAAGACCATCTACGTGGGCATCGTGGCGGTGCTGGTGAACCTGGTGGTGGCCGCGCTGCTCACGCTGGTGCTGCGCGCCGCGAAGGTGGCCGACGGGCCGGACGGCACCACGCCGGACGACTACTTCGCCGACGAGGGCGACCCGCGCGTCACGCCCGGCGCCGACCGCGACGCGGACTCCGCGCGCGAGCCGGTGGCGTAGGGGAGGCGGGCCCCCGCCCGTCGGGTGGGGGCCCGCCTCGCGCCTCAGCGGCGGCGGTTGCGCGCGTCGAGCGCCTCGTTGAGGCGGTGCAACATGTCCGCCAGCGTCTCCCGGTCCGCCTCGGGCCAGGCGGCGAGGATGTCGCCGTACAGCCGGGTGCGGGCCGCCCGCACGGCGGCCATCCGCTGGAGCCCGGCCGCCGTCGTGGAGATCACCGTGCCGCGCCCGTCGGCCGGGTCGGGGGTACGGGAGATCAGCCCGTCGCGCTGGAGCGCGGAGACCTGCCGGGTGACTGTGGAGCCGTCCAGGTTCAGCCGCGCGGCGAGCGCCGAGACGTTCTGCGGGCCGGCCGCGTCGAGGTGCCGCAGGATCACGTACGCGGCGCGGTCGAGCAGCCGGTGCTCCATCGTGCCGGTGCCCCGGCGGGTGGCCTCGCCCAGGCGCATCAGCAGCGCGACCTCGGTTTCGATCCGGCCGAGGGTGACCTCGGCGGCGTGGACGTCCTCGCTCATAGCTGTACCATACAAGAAAAATACCTGTACCATACAGCTATCTGGGAGGTTGCGGAGTGGATCGCCGATCCGAGCCCAACCGCAGTGCCATCTACGCCACCGCGCTCGTCGCGTTCCTCGCCATCGCCGGCATCGCCGTGGTCGACCCGATCCTGCCCGCCATCGGCGAGGCCATCGGCGTCACCGCCTGGCAGGTCGAGCTGCTCTTCACCGCGTACATCGCGGTCATGGCCGTCGGCATGATCCCGGCGACGCTCGCCAGCGGGCGGTTCGGGTTCAAGCCGGTGCTCGTCACCGGCGTCTCGGTGGTCGGCCTGGCCGCGATCGGAGCCTCGTTCAGCAACGACATCGTGCAGCTCTCCGTGCTGCGCGGCGTCTGGGGCCTGGGCAACGCGATGTTCTTCGCCACCGCCATGGTGGTGCTGGTCAACCTGGCGAACGACCGCGAGTGGGTGGTCGGCCTGTTCGAGACCGCGCTCGGGCTCGGCTTCGCGGTCGGCCCGCTGATCGGCGGACTGCTCGGCGAGGTGAGCTGGCGGCTGCCGTTCTTCGTCTGCGGCGTGTTCATGGTGCTGGCGCTCGGCGTCGCCGCCCGCAAGCTGCGCGAACCCGCCAACAAACAGTCCCCGGTACGCCTCGGCCAGATCTTCTCCACGTACCGCAGACCAGCGTTCGTGACGCTGTGCGTGGTCACCGCCGCGTACAACTTCGTCTTCTTCGTCGTGCTCGGCTACACGCCGCTGTTCCTGCGCCTCGACGTCATCCCGCTGGGCCTGGCGTTCACCGGCTGGGGCCTCGGCCTGGCCGCCGGCATCCTCCTGATCGGGCACCGGCTGGCACACCGCATCGGCGCGGTGCAGACCGTCGGCGTCGCCCTGCTCGGCCTGCTGGTCTGCATGGTCCTGTTCGCCACCTCCACCGGCACCGCCATGTCGCTCGTCGTCCTCGTCGTCGCCGGCCTGTTCATGGGCCTGGCGAACGCCAACCTGACCGACCTGGCGCTCGGGCTCGGCTCCGCCGACCGGCGCGTCGCCACCGGCGCGTTCAACCTGGTCCGCTGGGGCGCCGCCGCGCCCGCGCCGATCATCTCCGGCAAGCTGGCCGAGCACAGCCTGGCGCTTCCGTTCTGGGTCGGCTTCGGCGTGCTCGCCGCCGGTGTGCTCGCCTACCTCGCGTTCGGTCACCTGATGGCGGCCGGCTACGGCGAACGGGTCATCTGGAACCGGGCCGCCAGCCGGACCGAACACGCGCCGGAGGAGCCGGTGGGGGAGGCGTACTGACCGGGACGCTGGCCCCGGCCTGCCGGCGTCAGGTCAGCGCCCGCCACAGCAGGTAGAAGCCGATGGCGGTGCCGAACACCACGATCACCGTCTTCAACACCACCTGCGGAAGCCGGCGGGCCAGCCGCGCGCCCGCGTACCCGCCGAACAGGGTGGCCGGCGCGACCACCGCGACGGCCGCCCAGTTCACCGGGCCGAACAGGGCGAACACCACCAGCGTGGTCAGCCCCACCACTGCGGAGAGCAGGTTCTTCACCGCCGACACCCGGGCCAGCGTCGCGTCCAGCACCAGCGCCAGCCCGGCCACGAGCATCACCCCGAGGGCCGCGCCGAAGTAGCCGCCGTACACAGTGCCGAGCGCGACCATGGTCTGCACCGTGACGGTACGGCGGCGCGCGCCCAACCGCTCCGGGTGACCGACCAGGCGGCGCAGCGGCCCCTGGAACGCCAGTACCGCAGTCGCGCCCAGCACGAGGAACGGCACCACCAGCTCGAACGCCCGAGCCGGCGTGGCCAGCAGCAGCGCGCACCCGGCGATCGTGCCGAGCACGGCGGTGGGCAGCAGCGACCACAGCTCCCGCCCGCGCGGCAGGTCCACCCGGCTGCCCGCAACGCTCGCCACGTACCCGGGAAAGACCGACACCGAGTTGGAGACGTTCGCCGCCACCGGCGGCAGGCCGGTGGCGATCATCGCCGGGAACGTGATCAGCGAGCCGCCGCCGGCCACCGCGTTCACAGTGCCCGCGGCGAGACCGGCGGCGATCAGGAGCGCGGCGTCGGAGAGGTCCATGGTCCCCCGAGGCTAGTACGCCCCCGTTGTGTCACGGCGTCGCCCCGCGCTCGGCCCGCCGGGGCGGAAATGGGCGCGGCGCGTACGTCGTTAGGATGAGGGCGCGACGGACGAGTCGACCGGGCGGTCGCGTCGACGGGCTCCGGCCCGTCGCCGAGGAACGTCCGGACTCCACAGGGCAGGGTGGTTGCTAACGGCAACCCGGGGTGACCCGCGGGACAGTGCCACAGAAAACAGACCGCCGGCCCGTAACGGGACGGTAAGGGTGAAACGGTGGGGTAAGAGCCCACCAGCACCCCGGGTGACCGGGGTGGCTCGGTAAACCCCACCCGGAGCAAGGCCAAGAAAGGGCCGTCACCGCAAGATGACGACCCGCGCAGACGCTTGAGGGCTGCCCGCCCGATGTCTGCGGGTAGGCCGCTGGAGCCTGCCGGCAACGGCAGGCCGAGATGGATGGCCGCCGCCGGTGCGCCTACGGGCGTGCCGGTCACAGAATCCGGCGTACAGGTCGACTCGTCCGTCGCCCACCAGGTCAACCATCTACGTGCGGTGGTCGACCTGGTGTTTCTTCGGGTGCACTTGGTCGTTGGGGGCCCACGAGCAGCCATCCGACCGGATGACCACTTGACGACCAACATCCGTCAGAGCTGTTTACTGGTCGTCATCGATCAACTACTGATCCGGTATGAAGATCCTTCGCCGGTACTGGGGACTGCTCGCTCTCTTGGCGTTGATGGCCGTCTGGTGGTCCGGCAACGCCGGTCCTGAGCTTCTCTACTTCTTGTCCGCCGGAGTGGTCGTATGGTCGCTGCTACAGGCACCCGCGTGGTGTGGTGCCGGTACCCGCAAGCGGGGAGCCTTCTGCCGTAACAACTCCTACGGACTGCTGCTCGGGTGCCACATACGCGAGCACAGATGGCAGAAGTTCAAGCTGCTCTTCTGGAACCGCCGATGGGCCGAGTTCAGTCGTGGGACATGGGCGACCCCAGCTGCCAGGTTGGCCACCGTGACGGGTCTGATCGGGACCGTCTCGGCGATCGCCACCGGCATCAAGGACTTCGCGTTGAGTTGAAGCGGAACCAAGAGCCGCTGCTGTGCTACCAGCAGTGATGAGGCCCGGCCGGCCCCTGCTCGCAGGGCGTCTCGGACTGCCATGGCTCAGCTGGCCGAGCTGATCGAGGCGGTCGAGGACAGCTCCCGTTGCGTCACGTCGGACTTCCTGAACCACCGCACACATGACGAGGCCGCCCGGCGTGAGTTGCTGGACTTCCTGACCGCGCTCGATGCCGGACTGGCGGCCGGCGACGCGTTGTGAGCAGTCGAGCCTGTCGACCCGAGCGCGCGGATCGGGTCGATTCACGCTGGTGAGTGGTCGCGTCGTGGTCCGACCTCAGAGCAGGTCACTCATCCCGTAGCGGCGGGGGAAGCGGTACTTCTTCCCGCAGTGCCATCTGGGCCAGTTCGGTGCGCTCCGGATGCAGGAGGTTCTCGCGGAGAGGATGACGCGGCACGTTGATGCACCGCTGGCCCGCCACCGCCTGGCAGACCGGGCACTGGAGGAACAGGCCGCACTGCGGCACCAGCTCGCCGCCCTGAGCCAGCGCACCTCGACCGATCTTGACGATCGCCCGGTACAGGTCGTCGTCCTGATGCCGGGCGGCGCCGGCTGCCACCTCCCGCATGCCCTCCCAGAACAGTTCTGCGGCCCTCGGCTCGTCGATGTAGATGCGCACGATCGGGAGTACCCGCCTTCGGCGCGGTGGAACATCTCCCGCCAGACCTTGCGATGATCCAGTGATGACCTCCTACGTGTCCCATACCACCGTGGACTGTGCCGACGCCTACGCCCTGTCCCGCTGGTGGGCGTCCGTCCTCGACTACCGGGAGGACCCGGACGACCCGAACGAGCCGGGCCACGAGGAGTGCGTGATCTACTCACGGGACGGGCGGCACCGCCTGCTGTTCATCGAGGTGCCGGACGCGAAGCAGGTCAAGAACCGTATCCACCTCGACCTGCGCCCGGTCGAGGGGACGCGCGACGAGGAGCTGGCCCGGCTGACCGGGCTGGGTGCGGTAGTGGTGGCCGACCGGCGCAACTCCGACGGCACCGGCTGGGTGGTGCTCGCCGACCCGGAGGGCAACGAGTTCTGCATCCTCCGCGGCGACGCCGAGGTGACCGCCAGCCGATCGTGACAGCGACCGAACGGCCGGCCGCCCCCCAGCTCCAGCCGCCGATCTTGGAGTTGTGGCACCGCCCGAACTTCGCGGATGAGGCATTCTGGGCGCCACAACTCCAAGATCGACGAGCGCGGGCCACGAGCGCGGGCCACGACGAGCGCGGAGCGACGACGGCGCGCGGCGGGGACGGCGCGGGGTGCGAGGGCTGGTGTGGCACGCTGCGGTGGTGATCGAGCTTGCGGACATCCAGGCGGCCGCCGACCGGATCGCCGACGTCGTCGTGCACACCCCGACCGTGCCCAGCCCGGGACTGACCGAGCTGCTCGGCGCACCGGTCATCGCCAAGCTGGAGCTGCTGCAACGTACCGGCTCGTTCAAGGCCCGGGGTGCGGCGGCGAAGCTGCTCGCGCTGGACGACGCGGAGCGGGCGGCCGGGGTCGTCGCGGTCAGCGGCGGCAACCACGGCATCGCGGTCGCGGTGATGGCAGGCGCGCTCGGGGTGGCGGCGACAGTGGTCATGCCCCGCACGGCGCCGGCGCGGGCGGTCGAGGTGGCCCGCGCGGCCGGGGCGGACGTGCGGCTGACCGAGGACATGGCCGGCGCGTTCGCACTGATGAACCGGCTGCGGGACGAGGGCGTGACGCTGCTGCACCCGTTCGACGACCCGATTGTGCTCGCCGGGCAGGGCACTGTCGGGCTGGAGTTCGCCGACGACGCCGGTGAGCTGACCGACGTGCTGGTCAGCATCGGCGGGGGCGCGCTGATCTCGGGTGTGGCGGCGGCGCTGCGGGCGCGGCGTCCGGGGGTACGCGTCTGGGGCGTGGAGACCGAGGGCGCGCAGGCGATGTCGCAGGCGATCGCGAAGGGCGGCCCGGTCGAGGTGCCGTTGTCGTCGATCGTCACCACGCTCAGCGCGCCGAGTGTCTCGCAGCTCACCTACGACCATGTGACGGCGCTGGTCAGCGACGTCCTGGTGGTCTCCGACGCCGAGGCGGTGCGGGGCACTGTCGAGTTGGCCGAGCACGCCAAGGTGTGGGCCGAGCCGGCCGCCGGGTGCCTGCTGCCTGCCGCCCGCCGGGTGATCGAGCGGGTGGGGGACGACGCCCGGCTGGGCCTGGTGGTCTGCGGCGGCAACGCGACGGTGGCCGACGTGACCGCGTGGGCCGGCCGCTTCGGCCTCTGACCCGCCGCGCCCACCGCCGCACCGCGCGCCCGCCGCGCCAAAGCGCGCGACCGCGCCAGGCGGCCACCGCACAAGGCGCGCGACCGCCGCGCCCAGAACCCGGGGGTACGCCGGTCGCCTCCGGTCCGGACGGGTGGGACCGGGACGACCGGCGTACGTCAGGACGTGGCCGGGCTGACGTCGTCGAGCAGCTCGGCGAGCCGGGCCGCTGTGGTCGGGGCGTGCAGGTGCAGCCGCGCCACGTTGATGCTGTCCGTGCCGATCACGGCGAGCAGTGCCTCTCCGTTGATCGCGTAGACGCTGAGGTAGCCGCCCGCGTTGCGGACCGTCGACTGCTGGAACTCGCCCTGTCCCAGCCGCGACCCGACCTGGCGGCCGAGCCCGTACATGGTGGCGGCGAGCGCGGCCAGGTCGTCCGGGTCGGCGCCGTTCTGCAGGTTGTGCGTGACGAGCAGGCCGTCGACGCCGCCGAGGACGCAGCCGTGCACGCCGGGGATCTGCAACCGCAGCGCGGAGAGTTCCTGGCTGATGGCCGGGTACGGCAGAGCCGGGTTGCCGGCCAGCGACTGTGGAAGCGCCCGTGGTGGCGGCAGGGTGCCGGACTGGGCGCGCGTACGGCGGGGGAGGTCGTCCACCCGGCTCACAGTTCCAGGCTCTCCTCGATCGTGCGCAGTTGGTGCCGCGCCATCGCGAGGTTGGCCCGGCTCTTGCTCACCATCAGGTAGAGGAACAGGCCCTTGCCGGTGCGGTTGCTCAGCGGGCGGATCAGGTGGTACTGGCTGCCGAGCGTGATCAGGATGTCCTCGATCTCGTCGTCGAGCTTGAGCATCTCGATGGTGCGCAGCTTGGCGCGTACGACGTCGGTGTTGCCGGCGGCGGCGACGGTCAGGTCGATCTCGCCGGTGCCCCCGGCGACGCCGAGTGTCATGCCACTGGTGTAGTCGACGAGCGCGGCCCCGATCGCGCCGTCGATGTTCATCGCGTTCTTCAGCGCGATGTCAAGGTTGCCCACGATTTTCTCTCCCCAGCTCGGGCCGCTGTCCGCCGGAGCGGGCGGGCAGCGGATTCGGTCCGTCGAGGCTCGCATATGGAGTCCCGACCTGCATCCGGGCCACCGGTGATCCACCTGAGCGGTCCCCGCCGGACCGGCCGCCGGTCCCGGCAAAGGGACCATGGCGTCCCATTGTCGATCACCGTTTGTCCTGCTACGACGGTGCGCCTCACCCTATGTAGAGTTCCGATAGAGTGTGCCCGTGCGACTGACCATCCCGGTGGCGAAGGTGCTCGCGGCGCTGCTCGTCGAGCCCGAGGCGCCGCGCTACGGCCTCGACCTGATGCGGCTCACCGGCCTGCCCAGCGGGACGCTCTACCCGGTGCTGCACCGCCTCCAGGATGCCGGCTGGCTCGCCGCCGACTGGGAGGACGTCGACCCGGTCGCCGCCGGACGCCCGGCCCGCCGCTACTACCGGCTGACCGGCGAGGGCATCCGGTCGGCCCGGCTGGCGTTGGCGGAACTGCGCGCCCTCGTACCCTCCGAACGTGCCGGCGGCGCGGACCCGGCCGGGGCACCGGCGTGGTGACCCGGCGGGTGGCGGCGCTGCTGCTGCGGGTCGCGGTGCGCCGCTGGCCGGCGGAGCTGCGCGCCGACCTGGCCCGGGAATGGGCCGCCGAGCTGCACGAGCTGGCCCGGACCGGGCGGCGGTGGGGGATGCTGCGGTTCGCCGCGAGCCTGGCGGCCGGCCGGGCGGCCACGCCACTGACCGACCGGGCCGGGTCGCGGCGGTTGGGGCGTACCGCAGGGGTGTTGCTGCTCGCGCCGCCGGCCTGCGTCGCGGTCCTCGCGCTCGCGGGCGTGGTGATGGGCCTGACGCACGGGTGGCTGGAGATGCGCGTGCCGTGGGCCACCGCCGCGCAGTTGCCGACCTGGTCGGCGCTCACCGCGCTGCTCGGCGTGGCGCTCGCGCTCGTCGTCGCCCGGGCCGCGCGCCGGACCGTACGCGTGGGGGCGCTGCCCACCGCGCTCGGTGTGGTGCTGCCGATCGCCGCGACGGTGACCGCGACGCTGGCGCTCTTCGCCGGCCGGGGCGGGAGCCGCGTCTGGGAGAGCGCACCAGGGCTGCTGCTCTGGCTGGCGCTGCTCACGGCGGCGCTGTGGGCCGCCGGGGCGCTGGCGCGCCGGGGCCGGGTCCGAGCCGCGTGGCTGGCCGGGCTGCTCGGCGCGCTTGTCGCGGCCGACGCGGCGGTGATCCTCGCGGTGGTCACCTCGATCCCGGCCACCGCACCCGTGGCGGATGGCCTGCCACCGGACTCGGTGGACCGGATCTCCGCGCCGCTGCGGCTGTTCACCTGCTGGACCGACTCGTCGTTCGGGCTGCCCCGGCCGACCGGGTGGGAACGGTTCCTCATCACCGACAGGGTGCTCGTCGAGCCGATGTTCCACCTGGCCGGCACGCCCTACGCCCTGGCGTACGCGATCGCGGCGGCCCGGCCGGCGCCTGCCGCCGTACCCGGCCCGGAGTCCGTCCCGGCCCCCGCCTGACGGTCAGGCGTTCCAGCTCAGCGCCCGGCCGGCCCGCTCGTAGTGCCGGGCCAGCTCGGCGTCGATCCGCGCGGCCCGGGCCTTGGTCAGCGTCACCGCCGGGTCCTGCCAGGGCCGCGCGCCGAGCATCCGGTGCCGCAGGCCGGTCGGCGGGTGGGTGGCGAACAGCGAGGTGTCCTCCCGGACGGTGAGCTGGCGTTCCAGCGACAGCCGCCCGGCCGCCGCGTCCAGCGCGCGACCCGTCTCCACCCGCCACGTGTCCGGCCCGTGGCCGCCGCGTACCGCGTTGCGCACCGCCGTGGCCACCGAGTCGGTACGCAGCAGCGTGTCCAGCAGCCGGGTCGCGCCCGCCGTGCCACCCGCACGGGCGGCCATCTCGTCGGCCAGGTACTCGGCCCGCTGGCTCTCCCGCAGCGCGGTGGCGACCAGCACCACGTGCCCGGCGAACAGCAGCCGCGACAGCGTCCAGGACGCCAGGTGCCCGAGCCACTCGCCGACCATCACGAGCAGCCCGCCACCGTCGGACCCGCCCCGCGGGCGGAACAGGTCGGCGGCGTTGCCGAGCATGGTCAGCGCCGGCTGGGTCACCGGCCCCCGGCGTACGTCGCCGTTGACGAAGTGGCCCAGCTCGTGGCCCAGCAACGCGACCCGTGCCGGTCCGTCCAGGGCGCCCCACAGCGGCAGCCCGAGGCCGAGCACGCGCCGCCGGCGCAGTCCCACCGACGTCGCGTACGCGTTGATGTCGCCGTCGACGCCGACCACGTGCGGCATCGGCGCGCCCACCGCTGTGGCCACCTCCCGGACCAGGGCGTGCAGCTCCGGCGCCTCCCGTTCGGTGAGCACGTCCAGGTCCCGGTCGAGCCGGCCGAAACGCGGCCGCAGCGCCACCGCGAGCGCGATCAGCGCCACGCCGCCGACCACCGCGAGGTTCGGGAAGGGGTACGCGAACAGCAGCCACACCCCGGCCACGGCGAGTCCCGCCACGCCCAGCAGGAGCAGTACCGAGATGCCGGCGACGAGGACGCCGGTGAGCCCCGGCCCGGTCGACTCCAGCGACCGGCCGAGCAGGGTGGCGTACTGCTGACGGGTGAGCCGCGCGGCGAGCCGGTGGGTCCGCCGGTCGACCCAGGACCAGCCGAACTCGGGCGGCGCGCGGCGCGCGTCGTAGGTGTCGAGGTTCCAGTCGCAGCCGGCACACCAGGGCAACGCCCCGTCCAGCGACACCGGCGTCGCGCCGCATCGCGGACAGGCCCCCGTGCCCGTCGTCGTGGTGATCACGAGCGCCGATCCTGTCCGGTTCCCACCGGCGCCGGTACCGGCCGTTCGGACGAGTGCGGGCATCTCCGGGTCTTCCACCGTTCCCCGCCGTAACCGCCCCGACCAGGTCTAATGTGGAGAAGCACGTGACTATTTGTGCCGTTCCGGTGGCGGCCGGGCGGTTCCCGGTGCACAGTGATCGCATGAGCGACGACGGAAGTGGTGGGCACTACTACTGGTGCACGCGACACCACCGGGTCGAGACCGATGCCGACGTGTGCCCCGCCAAGCACGTTCTCGGACCGTACGCCTCAGCCGCCGACGCGGACAACGCCCTGCAGACGGTGCGGGAGCGGAACGACGCGTGGGACGCCGAGGACGCCCGTTGGGCCGGGGAGGGCCGCTAGACGGCGCGGGAGGGCCCGCGTCGAGGTGATCCGTGCTCCCGCGAGGGCGGGAGCACGTCCCCAGGAAAGGGAACCGAGATGGCCGAAGCACAGCAGGCCACCCGCCCGGCCGCGAAACGGACGACCGCGAAGAGGACCGCCGCGGGCAGGACGACGACGGTCACCAAGGCGTCGCCGAACGCCTCGGGCGCCGGCGCCGGACGGACACCGGCGAAGAAGGCGGCGGCCAAGAAGGCAGCCGCCAGGAAGGTCGTGTCGGCGGCCCGCAAGGCGCCGGCCACCAAGACCACCACCAGCAGGACGACGGCGAAGAAGACCGCGGGCGGTACGGCTCCGGCCGGCCGGGCCACCGCCAAGAGCGCGCCGGCCAAGAAGACCACCGCGAAGAAGACGACCGCGAAGAAGACCACAGCGGCCAAGAAGACGGCGGCGGCGAAGAAGACCACAGCGGCCCGGAAGACCACGACGGCCCGGACCACCGCCACCGCGAAGAAGGCGCCGGCCCGCAAGACGACGGCGGCGAAGAAGACGACGGCGGCCAAGAAGACCACCGGCGCGCGGAAGGTCACCTCGGCGGCGAAGAAGACCACAGCCGCCAAGAAGACCACGGCGGCGAAGAAGGCGCCGGCGAAGAAGACCACCGCCTCGACGCGTCCCACGGCGCGCACGGCGGCGGCGAAGAAGGCGCCCGCGCGCAAGACCACGACCGCGCGCAAGACCACCACCACGGCGAAGAAGACCACCGCCGCGAAGAAGACGCCGGCCCGCAAGAGCACCGCCGCGAAGAGCACCACCGCACGTAAGGCGCCGGCCCGCCGCGCCTGACGCCCGGACACCGCTCCCTCCGGGGAGCGGAACGTGCGGGGCGCTGTCAGGATTACCCCGTGGTGATCCGACGCGTACTGGCGCCCCGTATCGACTTCGGCGCGCTGCGCCGCGAGCTGGGACTGCCCGAGAGCTTCCCGGCCGCGGCGCAGCGCGAGGCCGACGCGGCCGCCGCCGCGCCGCCACCGGCGGTCGCCGACCGGACCGACATCCCGTTCGTCACCGTCGACCCGGCGACCTCGCGCGACCTCGACCAGGCCATGCACCTCACCCGCCGTCCCGGCGGCGGCTACCGCGTCCGGTACGCCATCGCGGACGTGCTGACCCACGTACGCCTCGGCGGTGACCTGGAGGCCGAGACGTGGCGCCGGGGGCAGACGGTCTACCTGCCCGACGGCAACGTGCCGCTGCACCCGCACACGCTCAGCGAGGGAGCGGCCAGCCTGCTGCCCGACGCCGACCGGGCCGCCGTGCTCTGGACCGTCGACCTGGACGCCGACGGCGGCACCGCCGCTGTCACGCTGGAGCGGGCGATCGTGCGCAGCCGGGCCAAGCTCGACTACGGCGGCGTGCAGCGCGACGCCGACGCCGGTCGGCTGCCCGAGCCGATCGCCCTGCTGCCCGAGATCGGGGCGCTGCTCACCGCGCGCGGCCTGAGCCGGGGCGCGATCAACCTGCCGCTGCCGGAGCAGGACGTCGAGCCCGACGGTGACGGCTGGCGGCTGGTGCTGCGCGGCCCCGGGCCGATGGAGGAGCACAACGCCCAGATCTCGCTGCTGACCGGCATGGCCGCGGCCGACATCATGCTGGCCGGCCGGATCGGGCTGCTGCGCACCATGCCCCGCCCCCGCCCGGAGGCGGTCGAGCGCCTGCGGCTCGCCGCAGGCCCGCTCGGCGTGTCCTGGCCGGACGGCACGGCAGTGGGTCAGGTGCTCGACGGGCTGGACACCTCCCAGCCCCGGGTGGCCGCCTTCGTCGACCAGGCCGCCGAGCTGATGCGTGGCGCCGCGTACACCGCTTTCGACGGGGAGCTGCCCGAGCAGCCCGAGCACGGCGGGGTGGGGGCCGCGTACGCGCACGTCACGGCGCCGCTGCGACGGCTGGCCGACCGCTACGCCACCGAGGTCTGCCTGGCGTTGCACGAGGGCCGCGAGGTGCCCGAGCAGGTCCGGGCCGCGCTGCCGAAGCTGCCCGAGGTGATGGCCGCGACCGACCGGACGGCGGGCGCCGCCACCCGGGGCGCTGTGGAACTGGCCGAGGCGGTGCTGCTCGCGCACCGGGTGGGGGAGACGTTCGAGGCGGCGGTGCTCGACGTGGACGAACCGCGCCCGGCGGGCAACGGCCGCCCCGGCCGTCCTCCCGGCGGCACCATCGCGCTCGACGAGCCGCCGGTGCGCGCCCGCTGCACCGGCGAGCTGCCGCTGGGCGAACGCGTCCGGGTACGCCTCACGGTCGCCGACCCGGCCCAGCGCCGGGTCGCCTTCGAACGGGCGTGACCAGCGCGGCCATTGTCACAGCATCGGGATGCACCGCGCGCGCCCCCGCTTTGCGAGGATGAGCCCATGGCTTACGACGCGACCACGCTGCCCGACGTCTCCGGGCTGACCGTCGGCATCATCGGTGGCACCGGCGACCAGGGACGGGGTCTCGCCTACCGGTTCGCCCGGGCCGGGCAGACCGTGCTGATCGGCTCCCGCACCGCGGAGCGGGCCACCCAGGCCGCCGCCGAGATCGCCGCCCTGCCGCACGTACCGGAGGGCGCCGTCGTCTCCGGCGGCGACAACGAGGACGTCGCGCGGCGCAGCGACGTGGTGATCGTGGCGGTGCCGTGGGACGGGCACGCGGCCACCGTCGCCGCGCTCGCCGGACCGCTGGCCGGCAAGATCGTGGTGGACTGCGTCAACCCGCTCGGCTTCGACAAGCAGGGCCCGTACGCGCTCGACGTCGCCGAGGGCAGCGCCGTGCAGCAGGCCGCCGCGCTGCTGCCCGAGTCCCGGGTCTGCGCCGCGTTCAACCACGTCAGCGCGCCGCTGCTGGCCGACCCGGAGATCGACCGGATCGACCTGGACGTGCTGATCTGCACCGAGGACCGCGAACTCGTGGGCGTGGTCGGCGCGCTGGCCGCGCGGATCCCCGGCATGCGGGGCATCTACGCCGGGCGGCTGCGCAACGCCCACCAGATCGAGGCGTTCACCGCCAACCTGATCGCGATCAACAAGCGCTACAAGGCGCACGCCGGCATCCGGGTCACCGACCTCTGACGAGCGCGGCGGGAGCCGGCCGGCGCCGGCTCCCGCCGTACCCGCCTCAGAACGTGTGCTCGGCCGCCGGGAACTCGCCGCCGCGTACCTCGTCGGCGAACCGGCGCGTGGCGTCGGTGAGCGCGCCGGCCAGATCGGCGTACCGCTTGACGAAGCGCGGCGCCCGGCCGGTACGCAGCCCGGCCATGTCCTGCCAGACCAGCACCTGGCCGTCGGTGTCCGGGCCGGCCCCGATGCCGACCGTGGGGATGGACAGCTCGGCGGTGACCCGCTTGGCCACCTCACCCGGCACCATCTCCAGCACCACCGCGAACGCGCCCGCCTCGGCCACCGCCCGCGCGTCGGCGAGCACCTCCTCGGCCGCCTCGCCCCGGCCCTGCACCCGGTAGCCGCCCAGCGTGTGCTCGCTCTGCGGGGTGAAGCCGATGTGCGCCATCACCGGGATGCCGGCGCCGGTGATCGCCTCGATCTGGGCGGCGCAGCGCCGCCCGCCCTCCAGCTTCACCGCGTGGCAGCCGCCCTCCTTCATGAACCGCACCGCTGTGCGCAGCGCCTGCGCCGGCCCCTCCTCGTACGAGCCGAACGGCAGGTCACCGACGATCAGCGAGTGCTTCGTGGCCCGTACCACGGCACGCACCAGCGGCAGCAGCTCCTCGGCGGTCACCGGCAGCGTGGTCTCGTAGCCGAAGACGTTGTTCGCCGCCGAGTCGCCGACCAGCAGCACCGGGATCCCCGCCTGGTCGAAGATCGAGGCCGTGTACTGGTCGTACGAGGTCAGCATCGCCCACCGCTCGCCGCGCTCCTTGGCGGCGATCAGGTCCCGGGTGCGTACCCGCCGGGTGGCCGGCCCGCCGTAGAGGGCGGTCACCTCGGCCGGGGTGGAATCCACCATGACAATCTCCTTCCTCGAGGCCGCGCACGCGGTCCCCGGGTTCCCCGCGATCGTCGCACCGGGCGGCGGGCCGCGGGCAGGTCGGAGTGGAGGATGTCACTCCCCGGCCGGGGAGCTGTCAGCCGTCCTCGCGCCACCGGTTGGTGATCGGCAGCCGCCGGTCCCGCCCGAACGCCTTCATGGAGATCTTGGTGCCGGGCGCGGACTGCCGTCGCTTGTACTCGGCGGTATCCACCATCCGCAGCACCTTGTCCACCACCGCCGGGTCGTGACCGGACTCGACCAGTCCGTCCCGGCCCAGGTCACCGTCGACGTAGCCGATCAGGATCGGGTCCAGCACGTCGTAGTCGGGCAGCGTGTCGCTGTCGAGCTGGCCCGGGCTCAGCTCGGCCGACGGCGGCTTGCCGATCGAGTTCTCCGGGATCGGCGGCGTCTGCCCGCGCCGCGCCGCGTCGGCGTTGCGCCACGTCGCCAGCCGCCACACGAGTGTCTTCCAGACGTCCTTGACCGGGTTGTAGCCGCCCACCGAGTCGCCGTACAGCGTCGAGTAGCCCACCGCCAGCTCGCTCTTGTTGCCGGTGGTGAGCACCAGGTGGCCCTCCTGGTTCGAAAGCGCCATGAGGATCACGCCGCGTACCCGGGCCTGGAGGTTCTCGACCGCCACACCGGACAGCGACATGTTCGCCAGGAACGTGTCCACCATCGGCTGGATCGGCTCGACCCGGTAGTCCAGGCCGGTGCGCTTCGCCAGGTCCTCGGCGTCGGTGCGGGAGTGCTCGGAGGAGTGCTGGCTGGGCATCGAGACGCCGACGACCCGGTCCGGGCCGACCGCGTCCACGGCGATGGCCGCCGCCACCGCCGAGTCGATCCCGCCGGACAGGCCGAGCACCACCGAGGGGAAGCGGTTCTTGTCGATGTAGTCGCGCAGGCCCAGCACCAGCGCGTGCCACACCTCGGCCTCGTCGGCGACCGGCTCGATGATCCCGCCGTCGACTGCCGGGCCGGCCGGCGCGGCCGGGATCGCCGGGATCTCGTGGCGGGCCACGCGCATCCCGTCGGTCAGCGCGCCGGCCCCGCCCGGCGCCCCGGCCGCCGCCGGCAGCTCCAGGTCGTGCACCAGCAGGTGCTCGACGAACTGCGGCGCCCGGGTCAGCAACGTGCCGTCCGCGGCGACGATCATCGAGTCGCCGTCGTAGACCAGCTCGTCCTGGCCGCCGACCATGTTCACGTACGCGACGGCGGCCCCGGCCTCGGCGGCGCGCCGGCGCACCAGCGGCAGCCGCACGTCGTCCTTGTTCAGCTCGTACGGCGAGCCGTTGATGCTCAGCACCAGCCCGACGCCGGCCTGGCGGGCCACCGCGAACGGGCCGCCGGCCTGCCACAGGTCCTCGCAGATGGTCAGCGCCACGTCGACCCCGCCCACACGCACCACGGTGAGCGTGTCGCCGGGGACGAAGTAGCGGTCCTCGTCGAAGACGCCGTAGTTGGGCAGGTGGTGCTTGAAGTAGGTGGCCACCACCTCGCCCCGGTGCAGCACCGCCGCCGCGTTGCGGGCGCCCCGGCCCGGCTCCGCGTCGGAGCTGACCTGCGGGGGGCCGTCCGCGTCCAGGTAGCCGACCAGCACCGGCAGGTCACCGAGGCCGTCGGCGGCCAGGTCGGCGGCGAGCCGGTGCAGCGCGGCGCGGGACGCGGCGACGAACGAGCGGCGGAACACCAGGTCCTCGACCGGGTAACCGGTGAGCATCAGCTCGGGGAACAGGACGAGCTGGGCGCCGGCGTCGGCGGCCCGACGGGTCCACGCGCGGACCAGACCGGCGTTGCCGGCGAGGTCGCCTACCGTCGGGTTGACCTGGCACAGGGCGAGACGCAGGGTGGGCATGTCCCCATCTTCCCCCAGGCGTCCCGGCCGAATCCGACCGGTTGCGGCATACGGGTGCCGCGGCCCCCCGTGTCCCAGCCCCGTGGACACGGCGGGACGGCCGGCCGGGGAGGGCGTAACGTCGGCGTAACGAGCCCGGTGGAGACTGGGCGGTCAGGCCGGGCCGGCCCGACCGGTGCGGACGTACGTGTCACGAGGGGTGGAAGTGGACCGTCAGCAGGAGTTCGTCCTCCGTACGCTGGAAGAGCGGGACATCCGTTTCGTCCGGCTGTGGTTCACCGATGTGCTCGGCACGCTCAAGAGCGTCTCGGTGGCCCCCGCGGAACTGGAGGCGGCCTTCGACGAGGGCATCGGTTTCGACGGCTCCGCGATCGAGGGCTTCGCCCGGGTCTTCGAGTCGGACATGGTGGCCATGCCGGACCCGACGACGTTCCAGGTCTTCCCGTTCGAGGGCGGGGTCAGCGGCGAGAGCGCCCGGATGTTCTGCGACATCTCGCTGCCCGACGGCAGCCCGTCCTGGGCCGACCCGCGGCACGTGCTGCGCCGCATGCTCTCCCGGGCCGCCGACAAGGGCTTCACCTTCTACACCCACCCCGAGATCGAGTTCTTCCTGCTGGAGAACGGCCCGCAGGACGGCTCCGTGCCGGTCCCGGTGGACACCGGCGGCTACTTCGAGCACACCACGCACGCCGTGGCGCGGGACTTCCGCCGCCAGGCCGTGCTGGCGCTGGAGCGGATCGGCATCTCGGTGGAGTACAGCCACCACGAGGTCGCCCCCGGCCAGCAGGAGATCGACCTGCGCTACGCCGACGCGCTCACCACCGCCGACAACATCATGACCTTCCGGCACGTGGTGAAGGAGGTGGCGCTCTCCACCGGCGTGCAGGCCAGCTTCATGCCGAAGCCGTTCACCGACCAGCCCGGCAACGGCATGCACACCCACCTGTCGCTGTTCGAGGGGGAGCGCAACGCGTTCCACGACGCCGGCGACCCGATGAAGCTGTCCAAGGTCGCGAAGTCGTTCATCGCCGGGCTGCTCACCCACGCCCGGGAGTACACCGCCGTCACCAACCAGTGGGTCAACTCGTACAAGCGGCTGTTCCCGCAGGCGCTGCCGGACCGCATCACCGAGAGCCCGGCGTACGTCTGCTGGGGCCACCTGAACCGGTCCGCGCTGGTGCGGGTGCCCGCGTACGGCAAGCCGAACTCGGCCCGGGTCGAGGTCCGCTCGCTGGACTCCGCGACCAACCCCTACCTGGCGTTCGCGGTGATGCTCGGCGCCGGCCTCAAGGGCATCGAGGAGGGCTACGAGCTGCCCCCGGGCGCCGAGGACGACGTCTGGTCGCTGAGCAGCGCCGAGCGCCGCGCCATGGGGTACGAGGCGCTGCCGGAGAACCTGGCCGAGGCGATCGACGTGATGGCCGGTTCCGAGCTGGTGGCCGAGGTGCTCGGCGAGCACGTCTTCGACTTCTTCCTGCGCAACAAGCGCTCCGAGTGGGAGCAGTACCGCCGCGAGGTCACCCCGTACGAGCGGCAGCGCTACCTCTCTCTCTAGATCACGCTGGCGTGGTGCCGCTATCGTCTGCGGCACCGTCCCGGCACCTCCGCCGGGCGGCGTGAGCCGGGGAGGCGTTGGTGCTGGGAGATCTGCTCGACGGGGCGTGGCAGAGCATCGTGTTCGGGATCGTCGGGGTGGCGCTGATGGCCGCCGGCTTCCTGCTCGTCGACCTGCTCACCCCGGGCAAGCTGCGGGAGCTGATCTGGGTACGCCGCAACGGCAACGCCGCGCTGCTGCTCGCCGCCAACCAGCTCGGTATCGCCGGCATCGTCTTCACCGCCGTGCTGACCAGCTACAGCTCGTTCGCCAAGGGGCTCGCGTCCACAGTGGTGTTCGGGCTTGTCGGCCTGCTGGTGATGGCGCTCGCGTTCCTGGTGCTGGACCTGCTCACCCCGGGCCGGCTGGGCGACGTCATCGCCGCCGACGAGCCGCACCCGGCGGCCCGGGTCAGCGCCGCCACGCACTTCGGCGCCGCGCTGATCGTCTGCGCCTGCATCGCCTGAGGGGTGTCGTACCCCCGGGTTAGCGTCCGGGGGTGAACCGCACCGACCGCCTCTACGCCCTGGTCGAAGAGCTGCGGGCGGTCTCGCCGCGCCCGCGCAGCGCGACCTGGCTGGCCCGCCGCTTCGAGGTGAGCACCCGCACCGTCGAGCGCGACATCTCCTCGTTGCAGGGCGCCGGGGTGCCGATCTGGGCCGAGCCGGGCCGCACCGGCGGCTACGTGGTCGACCGGGCGCGCACGTTGCCGCCGGTCAACCTGACCCCGGCCGAGGCGGTGGCGATGGCCGTCGCGCTGCACCGGCTCGGCGGTTCCCCGTTCGCCCCGGCGGCCGGCGCCGCGCTGCGCAAGCTGGTCGCGGTGATGCCTCCCGAAGCGGCGGCCGAGGCGCACCGGCTCGCCGGCCGGGTGCACCTGGTCGGCGACGGGCCGGGCACGCCCGTCCCGGCCGCCGTCGCCGACGCGGTCGCCGCCGGGCGGGTGCTGCGCCTGCGGTACGCCGACCGCGGCGGCGCCGATTCGGCGCGCGACGTGGAGCCGCTTGCCTACCTGGGCAACTCGGTGCACTGGTACCTGGTCGCCTGGTGCCGTCTGCGCGACGGTCTGCGCTGTTTCCGCACCGACCGGATCGTGTCGGTGCACCCGCTGGCCGAGCCGGTGACCCGGGAGCTGCGTCCCGGCGACCTCGACGTGCCCGTCGACCGGGTGCGCCCGCTCACCCTGGTCTGATCCGGGTGGAAACACCGACAGGACGCTGTCGTGACCCGGCAGCACGCTGAATCCTGACGACGCCGGCCGACCGCCGGCGCGAATCCCAGGAGGAAGCATGTCCAGCACGCCCGTGACCTGGTTCGAGATCGGCTCCGACCGCCCGGACGAGGCGCAGCGGTTCTACTCCGAGCTGTTCGGCTGGAGTTTCGAGCAGGGCGGCCCGGGTGGGTCGTACCGGCAGACGGCGGCCGGCGGTGAGCCGGGGATCGGCGGCGCGATCCGGGGCACCGACGACGGCAACTACGCGACCTTCTACGCCCAGGTGGGCGACGTGGCGGAGACCTGCCGCCGGGCCGAGGAGGCCGGCGGCGTCGTACTGACCGCGCCGGTGACCACGCCGGCCGGCCTGGTGCGCGCCACGCTGCGTGACCCGTCGGGCAACCTGTTCGGCGTCTTCACCCCGCCCGCCGAGGGCTGACGGTGTGTCGGGTGCGGTCGTCGCCGGGACTGCGACGACCGCACCGGGAACGGCGCGGTGGCGGTGCCCGTTCGGGCACCGCCACCGGGGGTGGCCCCGCTCAGCTCCGGCCAGGAGGAGGGAACGGCCGGTGAGGGGCGGCGGGGCCACCACGTCACTTGCCGCCCTGGCCCTCCTGCTCGGCCTCGGCGCCCTTGTCGGCCTTGTCGCCGCCCTTGCCGTGGTGGCCGGGCTTGCCGTCGTGGCCACCCTTGCCGGGGCCGGGGAACACGCCCGCCTCGGCGGCCTTCAGCACCGCGTCGGCCTGCTCCCGGGTGAGCTTGCCGTCGGTGACGGCCTGGTCCAGCCGCTCCTTCAGCGCGGCCTGCCGGTCCTCGGTCGACGGCCGCTCCGGCCGCTCCGGGCGGTCGCCCTGCCGCTGCTCGTGCAGCTTCTCCAGCGCCGCGGTGACCTTGTCGGTCGAGACGCCCAGCTCCCCGGCGAGCGCCTCGGCGAACTCGGCCTGCCGGTCGGCGTGCTTCTGGCGGCGGTCGTCACCCTGGTCGGTGCTGCTGCTGGCGCTCGAAGACGGGTTCGGGCTCTTGTCGTCGGCGAGCGCCACCGTCGGGGCGGCGATCCCGACGCCGAGCACACCGGCGGCGGCCAGGCCGACCAGCAGGTGCTTCTTCGACATCGTGCGGATCATGCGATTCTCCTGTTCGGTGGTGGTGCGATGACGTCACCGACAGTGGTCGCCGGAACTGGGGGCAACCCGTGGTGAACCTGTCAGCGAGCTGGCAATCCCGCCCGGAAGGCCCTTTTTATTCGTGTTGCCGGGGTGTCGGAGCGCCCGCAAGGCTGGGCGAAAACCGAGGAAAGGCCACTCGATGACACAGCCCGTCATCCGCGAGATCCCGCTCACCGGGCCGGGCTCCGGGCCGTACTCGATCACGGTCGGGCCCGACGGCGCCCTCTGGCTGACGCTGGCCGGCTCCGGCGGCGTCGCCCGGCTCGGCCTCGACGGTGAGGTACGGACCTACCGCGACGACCCGCCCGGCAGCCGTCCGCTGATCATCGCCGGCGGCCCCGACGGCGCGCACTGGTACACCCGCTCGGGCGACGACCGGCTCGGCCGGATCACCGTCGACGGCGAGACCAGCTCGGTGGCGTTGCCGCCCGGCTGCGGCCCGTGCGGGCTGGCGGTGGGTGCGGACGGCGCGCTCTGGTACGCCGGCATGAACGACGACACGGTCGGCCGGGTGGGCGTCGACGGGGAGGTCACGTCCTTCCCGCTGCCGGTCGAGAAGGGCTTCCCGTCGATGCTGGCGGCCGGGCCGGACGACGCGCTCTGGCTCACGCTCAACCAGGCGAACGCGATCGCCCGGGTCGGCTTGGACGGGTCGGTGACGGTGCATCCGCTGCCCACCGAGGCGGCCGGACCGGTCGGCATCGCCCGGGGCGGCGACGGCGCGCTCTGGTTCGTCGAGATCGTCGCCGGGCAGCTCGGCCGGATCACGCCGGACGGGCGGATCGACGAGATCCCGTTGCCGGACCGGGCGGCCCGTCCGCACGCCATCGTCGCGGACCCGGCGGGCGGCTGCTGGTTCACCGAGTGGGGCGCCAACCGCATCGGGCACGTCGACCCCGACGGCCACATCACCGCCCACGACCTGCCGACCCCGGCGTCCGAACCCCACGGCCTGACGGTCACCCCCGACGGCGCGGTCTGGGCGGCCCTGGAGATCGGCGCCGTGGCCCATCTGACCCCGCCCCCCGTCTCACCCGCGCCGCCCCCGCCGCGTTGATCACGCCCCCCCGCCGCGTTGATCATGAGGTTAGCGGCAGTTGTGGATCTCCAAACCGCCGCTAACTTCATGATCGCCGGGGCGGGCCGGGGCGGGCCGGGGCGGGGCGGGGCGGGGCGGGGCGGGCCGGGGTGGGGTGGGCGGGCCGGGTCGGCGGTCAGCGGACGGCGGGGGTGACCGTCAGGGTGCCGGTGGTGGCGTCCAGGGTGGCGGGGGTGCCTACCGGGACGGTGAGCTGGCCGGGGCCGTGACCGACGGGCAGGCCGCCGAGGACCGGCACGCCGAGGTCGCCCAGGCGGTCGGTGAGCACGTCGACGACAGTGGTGTCCCAGCCGTCCGCGCACTCGGTGAACTGGCCGACCGCCACCCCGGCGATCCCGTCCAGCGCGCCGCAGCGGCGCAGGTGGGTGAGCATCCGGTCGATCTTGTACGGCGGCTCCTGCACCTCCTCGACCAGCAGGATCGCCCCGGTCAGGTCGGGCATGTCCGGCGTGCCGATCGACGCGGTGATCAGGCACAGGTTGCCGCCGAGCAGCCGGCCCTCGGCCCGCCCGGGCACCCGCACCGGGTACGTCTCCTCCGCCTCCACCGCCGTCACCGTCACCGGCTCGGTGCTGGTCAGCGCCGCGTGCAGCGACTCCGCCGAGCGGATCGGCGTGCGCTCGTCCCGCCAGGCGGCGCCCGGCCCGTGCACCCCGGCCAGCCGGGCGCCCCGCCACAGCGCGAACTGCAGCGCGGTGATGTCGGAGAACCCGGCCACCACCTTCGGATCCCGGCGTACCGCCGCCATGTCGATCAGGTCGACCACCCGCTGCGCGCCGTAGCCGCCCCGGGTGCAGATCACCCCGCGGATCTCCGGGTCGGCGAACGCCGCGTTCAGGTCCGCGGCCCGCAACGCGTCGTCGCCGGCCAGGTAACCCCGCCGGGCGTACGCGTTCGGCGCGGGCACCGGCCGCAGCCCCCAGCCGGTGAGCAGCTCGATGCCGCGGGCCACCCGTTCGGGGCGGGTCGGCCCGGACGGGGACACCAGCATCACCGCGTCGCCGGGACGCAGGGCCGGTGGGCGCAGGCAGTCGTCAGGCACGATCGCGAGCCTAGGGCCTGCCGGACCGTGCCCTGTCGGCCGCACCGGTTAGCCTCGACGTCGTGGCGACCGCGCTGGTGATCGAGAACGACCCGACCGACGACCTCCGCCGCCTGGGGGAGTGGCTCACCGAAGGGGGCCTTGAGCTGCGCGTGCTGCGTCCGCACGCCGGCGATCCGCTCCCCGCCGACCTGGAGGGGTACGCCGCACTCGTGGTGCTCGGCGGCGACCAGCAGGCGTACCCGCTGTCCGACGGCGGTCCCGGCGCGCCCTGGTTCCCGGCGCTGGAGGGGCTGCTGCGCAAGGCGGTCCGCCGGCGGGTGCCCACGCTGGCGATCTGCCTCGGCGCGCAACTGCTCGCCACCGCGCACGCCGGCCGGGTCGAGCGCAGCCCGTCCGGGCCGGAGATCGGCCCGGCGCTCGTGGGCCGCCGCGACGCCGCCGAGGACGATCCGCTGTTCCGGTACGTGCCGCTGATGCCCGACGTGCTCCAGTGGCACGCCGACGAGATCACCGAGCTGCCGCACGGCGCGACGCTGCTGGCCGCGTCCACCCGCTACCCGCACCAGGCGTTCCGCCTCGGCGACCGGGCCTGGGGCCTGCAGTTCCACATCGAGTGCGACACCGCGATGATCGCCGAGTGGTCCCGCGACTCGGCCGTGCTGGCCGAGCTGGACTACGACCCGGAGCTGGTGGTGGCCGCCTGCGACCGGGTGATGGCCGACGTCGAGGAGGCGTGGCAGCCGTTCGCGATCCGGTTCGCCGCGCTCGCGCTCGGCGAACTCGGTGACGACAATCCGCGCCGCAGCCTGCCGCTGCTCGGGGCCTGACGGTGACCCGGCCGGCCCGCGGGCGCCTGGCCCGCTACGGATTCGCCGAGGGCGACGGCGCCACCCGCGCCGCCGACCTGCTCGGCCCGGACGGGCTCGCCCTGTGGCGGCCCGACACCCAGGAGCCCGCCGACGAGAACGCCGCCGAGCTGCTCGGCGCGCTGTCCCGGGCCGCCGACCCGGACCTGGCCCTGCGCCAGCTGCACCGGCTGGTCGAGTCCGAGCGGCGCTCCGGCGACGAGGTGGCCGTACGCGACGCTTTGGCCGCCGACCCCGGGCTGCGCCGCCGGCTGATCGCGGTGCTCGGCGCCTCCTCCGCGCTCGGCGACCACCTGGTCGCCAACCCCGGGCAGTGGGCCGTGCTGGCGACCGAGCCGGACGGGCTCGCCCCCACGGCGGACGGGCGGCTCGACCTGAGCGTCGCCGCCCGGCTGACCACGATGACCGGCGCTGTCCCGCTGCTGCGGCAGGCGTACCGGCTCGCGCTGCTGCGGATCGCGGCGGCCGACCTGACCGGCGGGCGCGGCCTGGAGCAGACCATGGCGGCGCTGTCCGGGCTGGCCGACGCCACGCTGGCCGCCGCCTACGACATCGCCGCCGACGAGCTGCCCGAGGGCACGTCGCGCCCCCGCCTGGCGGTGGTGGCGATGGGCAAGTGCGGTGGCGACGAGCTGAACTACGTCTCCGACGTCGACGTCATCTTCGTCTCCGCGACCGACGACGACCTGCCCGCCGCGACCCAGATCGCCACCCGGCTGATCCAGATCTGCGGGCTGGTGGCCTGGCCGGTCGACGCGGCGCTGCGACCCGAGGGCAACCGGGGGCCGCTGGTCCGCACGCTCGCCAGCCACCTCGCCTACTACAAGCGCTGGGCCCGCACCTGGGAGTTCCAGGCGCTGCTCAAGGCCCGCCCGGCGGCCGGCGACCTGGAGCTGGCCAAGGAGTGGATCGACGCGCTGGCGCCGCTCGTGTGGACCGCCGCCGAACGCCCCGAGGCGGTCGAGGACGTCCGGTCCATGCGCCGCAAGATCCTCGACAACGTTCCGCCGAAGGAGCTGGAACGCGAGATCAAGCGCGGTCCGGGCGGGCTGCGCGACATCGAGTTCGCCGTCCAGCTGCTCCAGCTCGTGCACGGCCGCGGCGACGAGTCGCTGCGGGTGCCCGGCACCGTGCCGGCGCTGCGCGCGCTCGTCGCCGGCGGCTACGTGGGCCGCGCCGACGGGGAGGCGCTGCTGCGCGGCTACCGCTTCCTGCGCGCCGTCGAGCACCGGCTCCAGCTCCAGGCCCTGCGCCGGACCCACACCGTGCCGACCGAACCGGCCGCGCTGCGCTGGCTCGCCGCCGCGCTCGGCTACGCGGCCACGCCGGGCCGAAGCGCCGTCGAGGAGTTCCGCGCCGAGTGGGTCACCCACGCCACCGAGGTACGCCGGCTGCACGCCAAACTGCTCTACCGGCCGCTGCTGGAATCCGTGGCCCGGGTGCCGGCCGAAGGGCTGCGCCTCACGCCCGAGGCGGCCCGGCACCGGCTGGAGGTGCTCGGCTTCGCCGACCCGGCCGGTGCGCTGCGGCACCTCCAGGCGCTCACCGGCGGCGTCAGCCGTACCGCCGCCATCCAGCGCACGCTGCTGCCGGTGCTGCTCGACGAGTTCGCCGACGCCCCCGAGCCGGACCGCGGTCTGCTCAACTACCGGCAGGTCTCCGACAAGCTCGGCAGCACTCCGTGGTACCTGCGCCTGCTACGTGACTCCGGCCCGGTCGCGCGCAGGCTGGCCCGGGTGCTGTCCTCGTCCCGGTACGCGGCCGACATGCTGGCCCGCGAACCGGAGGCGCTGCGGCTGCTCGCCGAGGACAGCGAACTGACCCCGCGTCCCCGGGAGACGCTCGTCGAGGGCTTCGCCGCGGCTGCCGCCCGCCACGACGACCCGGTCGAGGCGATCCGGGCGGTCCGCGCGCTGCGTCGCCGGGAGCTGGTCCGGATCGCCGCCGCCGACGTGCTCAGCCGCGCCGGTTCGCTCGCCCCGCTCACCCCCCGCCCGGTCGGCGGCGGGGAACGCCGGCCCACGGTGGTGGACGTGACGGCGGTCGGCACCGCGTTGTCGCACGTCGCCGACGCCACGCTGGCCGCCGCGCTGCGCGCCGCCCGTACCGTCCACCCCGGACCGCCCGGTCTGCGCTTCGCGGTGATCGGCATGGGGCGGCTCGGCGGGTACGAGTCGAACTACCTCTCCGACGCCGACGTGCTGTTCGTCTACGACCCGCCGCCCGGGGTGGAGGAGAGCGCGGCGAGCGCCGCCGCACAGGCGATCGCCGAGGAGTTGCGCCGGCTGCTGTCCGCGCCCGCCCCCGATCCGCCGCTGGGCGTCGACGCCGACCTGCGCCCCGAGGGCCGGCAGGGCCCGCTGGTCCGCAGCCTCGCCGCGTACGCCCAGTACTACGCGCGCTGGTCACGGGTGTGGGAGGCGCAGGCGCTGCTGCGGGCGCGGTTCGTCTGCGGCGACGCCGACCTCGGCGCCGAGTTCGAGGCCATGATCGAGCCGGTGCGCTACCCGGCCGAAGGGCTGAGCCGCGAGCAGGTGGTCGAGATCCGCCGGATCAAGGCGCGGGTGGAGACCGAGCGGCTGCCCCGCGGCGCCGACCCGGCAACCCACACCAAGCTGGGCCGTGGCGGTCTCGCCGACGTCGAGTGGGCGGTGCAGTTGCTCCAGCTCCGGTACGCCGGTCAGGTGCCCGCGCTGCGCGGCACCCGTACGCTCGACGCCCTCGCCGCCGCCCGCGACGCCGGTCTGCTCGACCCCTCCGACGCCGCCGAGCTGGCCGCCGGCTGGACGCTCGCCGCCGAGGTGCGTGACGCGCTGATGCTGGTACGCGGCCGGGCCGGCGACCAGCTGCCCCGGCACGGGGTGGAGCTGGCCGGTGTGGTGCGGCTGCTGGGGCGCGAGGACCAGGGCGAGTTCCTCGACGAGTACCTGCGCACCGGCCGCCACTCCCGCACAGTCGTCCAGCGAATCCTGGAGTCCCCCCTCTAGCCCCCCTCGCCGCCCCCGCCTCCCCTCGGCGTCGATCTTGCACTTGTGGCCCCGGCGAAAGGGGCACTTCCGGCTCCCGAGGGGCCGCAACTGCAAGATCGGCGGGGCAGGGGGACGAGGGCGAGGGCGGGTGGGTCAGCTTGTGAGGGTGTAGGTGCCCTCCCGGGGGACCGTTACGGTGGTCCACTTGCCGTCTCGGGTGACCTCGGCGCCGCCGGAGGCGGTGAGCCAGCGGTCGTGGCGTACCCGGATCGGGATCGGGCCGGCGGCGGGGGCGCGGAACGTGATCGAGGCGCCGTCCTGGCGGACCAGCTCGCCCGGCGCGCCGACCAGCGGGGTGGGCTCGGCCACCGCGTACAGCTTCCAGTGCCGGTCCGACCAGACCTCGGTCAGGTACGGCTGGCCCGTCTCCACCAGCTTCGCCTCCGACGCCCCCACCCAGGAGAACTCGGCGTCGGGCACCGCCACGTACTGCACCGCGTTGTCGGCCAGCCAGTCCCGGTAGGTGATCGGGGTCAGCGGGACGCCGGTGCCGTCCGCCCCGGGCACAGTGGTGAAGAACAGCGCGTTGCGGTCGATGTCGGCCTGCCGCAGCCAGCCCCGGGCCAGCGGCACATCCCCCATGTGGGCCGCCTCCCAGTAGTTGCGGGTCGGCGGCACCTCCACCCGCCCGGTGAGCCCGCGCCGGGCCAGTTCCGCGCGCAGCGGCGTGAAGTACGCCGGGTCGGCCGTCGGATCGTCGGCGCTGCGCAGGTCGGCGGTGACCACCGGCGGCTGCCACCAGCAGACCACCGCCAGCAGCGCGGCCAGCCCGACCGCGCCGACGACCCGGGAGCGCCGGCCGGTGGCGCGGAGCCGATCGGAGAGCGGGGCGGGGAGCGTCGCGGCGGCGGCCAGCACCGGCAGCGCGAACATCACCACCAGGCGGGTGGCGTTCAGCCCGACCGGCGTGTGCAGCAGCGCCGACGCCAGCACCCCGGCCGCGGACAGCAGCGCCCCCACCCGCACCGGCCGGTACGCCACGAGCGCCGCCACCACCAGGCTCGTCACCACGGCGTGCACGGTGTCGACCGTGCTGATGTTCATCCAGCCGCCCTCGCCGAACAGCAGCCCGGTCACGGCGAGCGGCGCGGCGGCCGGTACGGCGAGCAGCAGGCCGTCGGCGTACCGGCGGGTCAGCAGCAGCGCGACGCCGGCGAGCCCGACGAACAGCCCGGCCACCGGGCTGGCCGCCGACGCGAGCAGCGCGGCGGCACCGGCGGCGACGGCCGCCCAGACGCTCCGGCCACGACCGGGAGCGCCGGGCCCGACCGGCCCGGCACCGGCAACGCCGGGATCGGCCGGCTCGCCGGCGGCATCAGCGTCGGCGGCGAGGCGTGTGCGGCGGGCGGGGATCGTGAGCGCGAGCAGCGCGGCCAAGCCGAACGCGACGCCGAGGGCGTAGGTGACCCGGCCGGAGACCAGATTGCCGGCGATCGTGACCACACCGACCAGGCTGCCGAGCAGCGGCCGGGGCACCCGGGTCCGCACCAGCAGGGCGGCGAACGCGGTGGCGGAGGCGAGCAGGGCGAGCGCGCCGGTGACGCGTACCCCGAGAAGCGCCATCAGCGGCGGCGAGACGAGGCTGTAGCCCCACGGGTGCACGCCGCCGTACCAGCGCAGGTCGACCAGGGCGGCCCCGTGCTCGGCGAAGAAACCGGCGCGGGCGACCTGCGCGGACAGGTCCGAGCCGGTCGCCGGCAGCGCGAGGTAGAGCACGGCGAGGACGAGCGCCGACACGGCGGAGACCGCCACCACCCGACCGCCCCGCATGCCCACCTCCTGATCGCGAACCACCGTACTGGCAGCATGTCGGACGTGCCTCACCACCTCTCGCGCTGGATCGGCCTGGCGGGTTCGGTGCTGCTCGCCGTGGCCGCGTTCCTCGGTGGCGCCCTGCCCGACGGCGAGTTGCGTCCCACCCCGGTCAGCATCTGGCAGGGCCCGAACGGGCCGCTGATCATCGGGTTGTGGCTGGTCGGCACCGCGCTGCTGGCGTGGGCGTGGTGGTCGCTGCGGGACCGGGTGCCGTCGTCCCGCTGGGTGCTGGTCACCGTCGCGCTCTGGCTGCTGCCGATGCTGGTCGCCCCGCCGCTGGGCAGCCGGGACGTGTACGCGTACGCCTGCCAGGGCGCCAGCTTCTCGGGCGGGATCAACCCCTACGAGCAGGGCGTGTCAGCGCTGCCCTGCCCCTGGCTGGACACGATCTCCTACATCTGGCGGGACACCCCGGCGCCGTACGGGCCGCTGTTCGTGCTGCTCGCCGGCGCGGTGGTGGAGGCGACCGGCTCGCTGCTCGCCGCCGTCGCGCTGTTCCGGGTGCTCGCCGTGGCCGGGGTGGCGCTCATCGCGTGGGCGCTGCCGGTGCTGGCCCGTCGCTGCGGGGTGCCCCCGCGGCGGGCGCTCTGGCTGGCGCTGGCGAGCCCGCTGGTGCCCGTGCACCTGGTCTCCGGCGCGCACAACGACGCGCTGATGATCGGCTTACTGGTCGCCGGGCTGGCGGTGGTGGCGGCCCGTCCGGGGCGGCCCGGACCACTGCTCGCCGGTGGGGCGCTGCTCGGACTCGCCGCCGCCGTCAAGGTCACCGCGCTGGTCGTGATGCCGTTCGCCGCGCTGGCCGCGATCGTCGGGGCGTACCGGATCAGGACGCTCGTGCGCGACGGCGGGTGGGTGGTCGGCGGCTCGCTCGCGGCGCTCGCCGCGGTGACTGTCGCCTCCGGCCTGGGGCTGGGGTTCATCAGCGGGCTGGAACAGGGCGGGCTGGTGGTGGCCTGGACGTCGCCGCCGACGGCGGTGGGGCAGACCGTCGGCTACCTGCTGGCGCCGTTCGGCGTGCACGTCGACGCGCTGCCGGTGACCCGGGCGATCGGCATGGTCGTGCTGATCGCCGTGCTGATCTGGCTCTGGTTCCGGTCGCTGCACCGAGGCGAGCCGTTCTGGCACGCCGGGCTGGCGCTGACCGCCACGGTCGCGCTCTCCCCGCTGTTCCACCCCTGGTACTGGCTGTGGCCGCTCGCGGTGCTCGCCGCCACCGCGCACCGCACGCTGTGGTTCTCGATCGTCACAGTGGTGTCGTCGTTCCTGGTGCTGGCCGACGGAACCGGGCTGGCCCGGTACTCCAAGATGCCCGGTGCGCCGCTGATGACCCTGTTCGTGATCGGGCTGGTCGTGTGGTTGGTACGGTCGGCTCGCAAGGGCCGGCAGCCGGTTCCCGTGGACTGAGGAGTGTGCCGGTGAGCGAGCCCGACGGACCCGTCCGGCCGATCGCCGCCGGTCTCGCCCGCTACACCGGCCTCGCCGGGGCCGTGCTGCTCACCGTCGCCGGATGGCTCGGCGGCGCGCTGCCCGGCACGCCCCCGCGCGGCACGCTCGCCACGATCTGGCACGCACCGTACGGGCCGGTGACGCTTGCCTGCTGGCTGGCCGGGACGCTGCTGCTGGTGGGCGCCTGGTGGTCGCTGCGGTGGGGCGCCCCGTCCGGCCGGTGGGCCTACCTGACCGCCGGGCTCTGGTCGCTGCCGCTGCTCGCCGCGCCGCCGATCGGCAGCCGCGACGTCTACTCGTACGCCTGCCAGGGCTGGACCTGGACGCAGGGGCTCAGCCCGTACCGGGTGGGGGTCGCGGCGGCCGGCTGCCCGTGGACCGACTCGGTGTCGCCGATCTGGCGGGACACCCCCGCGCCTTACGGACCGTTCTTCGTGCTGCTGGCCGGGCTCGCAGTCCTCGCCGGTGGCGGCCTGATCGGGACGATCGTGGCGCTGCGGCTGGTCGCGGTGGCCGGCGTGCTCCTGACCGCGCTCTGCCTGCCCGGTCTGGCCCGTGCCGCCGGGGTGCCCACCCGCCGGGCCGCCTGGCTGGTGCTCGCCTGCCCGCTGGTCGTCGTACACCTGGTGGCGGGCGCGCACAACGACGCGCTCGCGCTCGGGCTGCTCCTGCTCGGCCTGCTGGTGCTGGTCCGCCTGCCGGGCAAGCCGCGCGCGCTGCTGGTGGCCGGGGTGCTGCTGGGCCTGGCCGTGGCGGTGAAGGCGGTCGCGGTCGTGGCGCTGCCGTTCGCGGCGCTCGCCGCCGTGCTCGGCCGCTACACCTGGCGGGCGCTGCTGCGCGACGGCGGGCAGCTGGCCGCGTCGGTGCTCGGCACGCTGCTCCTCGTGTCGCTCGCCACCGGCCTCGGGCTGGGCTGGGTCGGAGGGCTCGGCCACAGCGGCGACTCGCAGCAGTGGACCTCCCCGCCGACCGCGATCGGGTTCGTCGTCGACTACGCCGGTGAGCTGGCCGGGCAGCGGCCGGCGGCGGTACCGGTGGTCCGGGCGGTCGCGCTGGTGCTGCTGGCCGGGACGCTCGTCGCGCTCTGGTGGTGGGCGTGGACGACGCTGCGCCGGCTCAACGACACCCGGCAGCGGGTGGCCCGGCTGACGTCGGCCCGGCCCCGGGTGGCGCTGCTCGGCGCGGGCCTGGCGCTCGCCGCCACAGTGCTGCTCGCCCCGGTCTTCCACCCCTGGTACGCGATCTGGCCGCTGACAGTGCTCGCGGTCGCGGCGGTGCCGCTGGCCCGGCAGGTCTGGTTCGTGGCCCCCTGCGCGGTGGCCTCGCTGCTCACGCTGCCGGACGGATCCAACCTGGCCCGGTTCAGCAAGGCGCCGGGCGCGGTGCTGATGACGGTGCTGGTGGTGGTCGTCGCGATCGTCGGTGTCCGGGCCGCGTTGCGTCGCCGCACTGCGTGAAACGGCCGGGGCCGGCTCCGCTATCGCGGAGCCGGCCCCGGCCGGTGCTGACGTACGTGCTCAGCAGTCGAAGTACATCGCGAACTCGTGCGGGGTCGGGCGCAGACGCACCGGGTCGACCTCGTTGGCCCGCTTCCAGTCGACCCAGGTGGAGATCAGGTCGGGCGTGAACACGCCGCCGTCGAGCAGGTAGTCGTGGTCGGCCTCCAGCGCGTTGAGCACCTCCGGCAGCGAACCCGGAACCTGCTTGACGTCGCCCCACTCCTCCGGCGGGAGGTCGTAGAGGTCCTTGTCGATCGGCGCCGGCGGCTCGATCTTGTTCTTGATGCCGTCCAGGCCGGCCATCATCATGGCCGAGAACGCCAGGTACGGGTTGCTCGACGGGTCCGGCACCCGGAACTCGACGCGCTTGGCCTTCGGGTTGCTGCCGGTCACCGGGATGCGGGTGCAGGCCGAGCGGTTGCGCTGCGAGTAGACCAGGTTCACCGGGGCCTCGAAGCCCGGCACCAGACGCCGGTAGGAGTTCACCGTCGGGTTGGTGAAGGCCAGCAGCGACGGGGCGTGGTGCAGCAGGCCGCCGATGTACCAGCGGGCGGTGTCGGACAGGCCGGCGTAGCCGGTCTCGTCGTAGAACAGCGGCTCGCCGCCGCGCCAGAGGCTCTGGTGGGTGTGCATGCCGGAGCCGTTGTCACCGAACAGCGGCTTGGGCATGAACGTCGCGGTCTTGCCGGCGGCCCAGGTCTCGTTCTTGACGATGTACTTGAACAGCTGGAGCTGGTCGGCGGCGTGCAGCAGCGTGGAGAACTTGTAGTTGATCTCCGACTGGCCCGCGGTGCCGACCTCGTGGTGCGAGCGCTCGACGGTGAAGCCGCCGTCGACGAGGCGCCGCACGATCCGGTCGCGCAGGTCGGCGTAGTGGTCGACCGGCGGCACCGGGAAGTAGCCGCCCTTGTAGGCGGTCTTGTAACCCTTTTTTTTTTCCTCCTCGATCCGGCCGCTGTTCCAGGCGCCCTCGATCGAGTCGATGTAGTAGAACGACTGGTGCGCCGAGGTCTCGTGGCGGATGGAGTCGAAGATGTAGAACTCCGCCTCCGCGCCGAAGTAGGCGGTGTCGGCGATGCCGCTGGCCGCGAGGTAGGCCTCGGCCTTCTTCGCGACGTTGCGGGGGTCGCGGGAGTAGGCCTCGCGGGTGAACGGGTCGTGGATGAAGAAGTTCAGCGCGAGCGTCTTCTGGGTGCGGAACGGGTCGATGAAGGCGGTGGCGACGTCCGGCAGCAGGAGCATGTCGGACTCGTGGATGGCCTGGAAGCCGCGGATCGAGGATCCGTCGAAGGCGAGGCCGTCGGTGAAGACGCTGTCGTCGAACGACTCGACCGGCAGGTTGAAGTGCTGCATCACGCCGGGCAGGTCACAGAAACGTACGTCGACGAACTTCACGTCCTCGTTGGCGAGGTATCGCAGGAGTTCCTCGGAATTGGCGAACACACGTCCTCCTGGCAGGTCCACTCCGGTAGCTGGCTACTGGCGACGCTATGGCCGGGGGGTTGCCCGGCCGTGTCTCGTCTGTTTCCGCCGTGTTACGTCGCTTGCGGAGCGTCATCCCGGCACACTCTGATGCTGAATGTCGTATTTTTCGTCAGAGGTCGCGGCGGCGCTACCCTGGCCGCTGTGACCGATACCGCCGCCACACCGGTGCCGCCCGCCACCGACCCCGCCTTCACCCCGCCCAGCCTCGGCCGCCGCTTCGGCGCCCTGATCATCGACTGGGTGCTGTGCCTGATGGTCGCCCGGGCCTTCTCCGACCCGGTCCGCGACGGCTGGCCTCCGGTCCTGGTGCTGATCCTGGAGTACGGCTTCTTCATCGGCCTGTTCGCCCAGACCCCCGGCATGTACCTGACCCGGCTGCGCTGCGTGTCCTGGGCCGACGGCGGCCGGATCGGGCTGCTCCGAGGGCTGCTGCGCGGCCTCCTGCTCGCCCTCGTGGTGCCGGCCCTGCTGATGGACGAGCATCGGCGCGGCCTGCACGACCGGCTCTCCGGGTCGGTCGTCACCGACGCCCCGCGCCGCTGACCCGCACGAAGAAGGAGCCGGCCCCGCACGGGGACCGGCTCCTTCTTCGTGTACGCCGAAGGTCAGCGACCCCGGGTCTGCCGGAACGCGCCGCGCGCCGGCCGCATGTTCTTCGGGATCGCGCCCTTGGGCATCTGCGGCCGCGCGGTGAGCGCCTTGAGCCGCTTGTCGAGCGCGTTGACGTCCTTGGGGGACAGGGCGCGGGGCAGCCGCATCAGCGTCATCCGCAGCTTGCGGACCGGCAGCTCACCCTCGCCCTGCCCGATCACGTAGTCGTGCAGCGGAGCGGTGCCGATCACCTTCGCGAGGCGGCGCTTCTCCTGGCCGAGCAGGCCGCGTACGCGCTGCGGGTTGCCCTCGGCCAGCAGGATCACGCCCTGCCGGCCCACCACCAGGTGCACCATGTCCATCTGGGTGGTGGAGCTGACCGCCGGGGTGACCCGCCAGTCGCCACGCATGCTCTCCATGATCTGCGCCGCCGCGCCCGGCTGCCCCTCGGCGGCGTTCATCATCGCCTTGTTGGAGCGCAGGTTGAGCACGATCAGCACGGCCAGCAGGGCGAGCAGAATGCCGATCGGCAGCCAGATCCAGCCCCAGGCGATCACCGCGACCACGGTGAGCGCGAGCGGGATCAGCACCGCCGCCGCGGTCAGCGGCGCGAACCACTTGTCCTGCTTGGCGGTGAACCGGAACACCATCCCGATCTGCTTCAGCCGCTGGCCGAACGAGACCTTCTCCTGGGGCTTTGCCATACCGCAGAGTCTAGTGGTCGGCGCACATCACGTTGATCCGTGGCCGCCTCTTCCGCCGAGGGCTGAGTACCTTACGGCCGCGCCGCCCCGAACCGGCCCGCCGGTAAGGAGGCCGGACGGGCGAAGATCAGGCGGCGTACCCATGCCCCGGGGGCACCTTCGCGTGGAGAGTCGATCTCGACAGGGAACGACACCGCACGACAAGGGAGATCCGAGATGTTCGGTAACGACGCCGACTTCATCCTCAGCATCCACCGCAGCCACGCCGCCGAGTTGCAGGCCGACGCCGCGCAGGACCGGCTCGCCCGGTCGCTGCCACGCCGGCACCCGCGCGGCTGGCTCAGCCGCCGGCAGCACAGCGCCCGCACCACCGACGCCCGCCGGTGACCGCACCGGCGGCCGTCGCCGGGATCGTGGGCGCGGCCGGTGCCGCAGGAGAACTCGCCGGTCCGGCCGTCCCCGGGATCGTGGGCGCGGCCGGTGCCGCAGGGGAACTCGCCGGTCCGGCCGTCACGGGGGCGGCCGGACCGGCGGCAACGCGCCGCCCGATCGGCCCGGTCGGGCCGTCGGGGGCGCGTGGCATGCTCGACGGCGTGACCGTACGCGCCGCCAGCACCGTCCTCGTCGGCCGCCGGACCGAGCTGACCGCGCTCGGCGACGCGCTGGCCCGGTCCCGGTCCGGCGAGCCGGCGACGGTGCTCGTCGGCGGCGAGGCGGGTGTCGGCAAGACCCGGCTGCTGGAGGAGTTCGGCACGCAGGTGGACGCCGCCGGTGCGCGCCTGCTCGTCGGCCAGTGCCTGGAGCTGGGCGAGGCCGGCCTGCCGTTCGCCCCGTTCGCCGCCGCGCTGCGCGACGTGCTGCGCCACGACGGGCCGGCCGCCTTCGCCGGCTACGAGGCGGAGTTCGCCCGGCTGCTGCCGGAACTGGCCCGGATGCCGGCAGGCGTCGCCGCGCCCGCCGGGCCGGCCCTCGCCGACACCCCGCGCGGCTACCTGTTCGACCTGGTCGCCGACCTGTTCCGGCGGATCGCCGAGGAACGCCCGCTGGTGCTGGTGATCGAGGACCTGCACTGGGCCGACCGGTCCACCCGGGACCTGATCGGCTTCCTGGTGCGGGCCGCCCGCGCCACCCGCCTGCTCGTGGTCTGCACGTACCGCACCGACGAGCTGCACCGCGGGCACCCGCTGCGGCCGTTCCTCGCCGAGCTGGACCGGGTCCGCGGCGTGGACCGGATCGAGCTGGGCCGCCTCGACCGCGACGGCACCGCCGCCGTGCTGGCCGACCTGCTCGGCGCCGAGCAGTTCGCCCGGACCGTCGACGACGTGCACGAACGCACCCAGGGCAACCCGTTCTTCATCGAGGAGCTGGCCGCCGCCGGTGGCCCGGTCGGCTGCGCGACCATCCCGGAGACGCTGCGCGACCTGCTGCTGGCCCGCGTGGACCGGCTGCCCGAGCCGGCCCAGCGGGTGCTGCGGATCGCCGCCGCCGGGGGCACCCGCTTCGCTCATCAGCTCCTCGCCGAGGTGGCCGGCCTGCCCGAGGCCGAACTGGAGGACGCGCTGCGCGCCGCCGTCGCCGGGCAGCTCGTGGTGGCCGACCCGGACGGCGACTACGAGTTCCGGCACGCGCTGGTCCGCGAGGCCGTGCACGACGACCTGCTGCCCGGCGAGCACGCGCGGCTGCACGCCCGGTACGCCGCCGCGATCGAGGCCCAACCCCACCTGGTCGCCGTCGGTCGCGCCCCGGCCGAGATCGCCCACCACTGGTACGCGGCACACGACCACCCGCGCGCGCTCACCACGGCCCGGGTCGCCGCCGAGGCGGCGGCCGAACGGTACGCGTACGCCGAGCAGAGCCGCCTGCTGGAGCGCGTCCTCGAACTGTGGGAGCAGGTGCCCGACGCCGCCGACCGGCTCGGCATGGACCACCTGCGGGTGCTGGAGGACACGCTGACCGCCGCGGTCACCGCCGGTGACCTCAGCCGGGCGCTCACGCTCACCCGGGCCGCGCTGGCCGAGGTCGACCCCGGCGCCGAACCGCTGCGCGCCGCCCGCCTGCTCGACCATCGCGGCCGGCTGTTCGCGCTGCTCGGCAAGAGCGACGGCGCGGCCGAGCTGCGCGAGGCGTACCGGCTGGCGGCCGGCGCCCCCGACGGCCCGGAACGGTTCGCCGTGCTGGCCGACATCGCGTCGCACCTGATGAAGGTCGACCCACGCGAGGCCGCTTCGGTCGCCGCCGAAGCCGCGGCCGGCGCGTCCGAGGTCGGCACCGACCTGGTGCTGCTGCCCACCCGGATCGCCCTGCTGCACCGCCTCGACGGCACCCCGGAGCGCGGGCTGGCCGAGCTGCGCGGGGTCGAGGCGCGGGCCCGCGCCGCCGGTGACTCGTGGGCCCTGGTCAGCGCGCTGGTCTTCCTCTCCGACGTGCTCTACGAACTGGGCCGCTACGACGAGTCCGAACAGGCAGCCGCGGCCGGGGTGAGCGAGGCGCGCCGGGTCGGCATCAGCCGCTCGATCGGGGCGTACCTGCTGTCGAACCGGGCCGAGGCGCTGATCGCGCTGGGCCGCTGGGACGAGGCGGACGCCACCTGCGCCGAGGCGGCCCGCATCGACCCGCCCGGCGTGTCCGGGCTGCACTGGCTGCAACTGCGCGCCGGGCTCCACCTGGCCCGCGCCCATCCCGGCGCCGACGAGGTCGTCG
The DNA here is from genome assembly GCF_900091605.1 of Micromonospora tulbaghiae. Lineage (GTDB taxonomy): Bacteria > Actinomycetota > Actinomycetes > Mycobacteriales > Micromonosporaceae > Micromonospora > Micromonospora tulbaghiae. The sequence continues at coordinate 395,928 of NZ_FMCQ01000004.1, read as the reverse complement.
GGCGGGCGCTCGCGTTCCTCAGCCGGCCCTACCTCTGGCCGAACCACCGGCTGCCGCTGCACGAGCTGCGCGTGGAGGCCGCGCTCGCCGCCGACGACAAGCTGGAGGCGGTACGCGCAGCGCGCGCCGCCCTGGCCGACGCGCACCTGGCCGACCTGCCGCGCGAGGGCTGGCCGGTGCTGAACGCGCTGGCGCGTACCGCCGCGACGACCGGGGACGCGACGCTGGCCGCCGAGGTGTCGGCGGTTGCCGCCGCGCTGCCCGCCCAGCACCCGGCCGAGCGCGCCCACGCGGCGCACGTCACCGCCGTCCTGACCGGGCTCGGGCCCGCCGGTCCCGTCGAGGCGCTCGCCGCGTGGCGGGAGTCCGTGGCGGCGTGGCGGGCGGCCGAGCAGCCGTACCCGCTGGGCCGGGCGTTGCTCGGGCTGGCCGAGGCGGCCGCCGCGGCGGGCGAGCGGGACGAGGTCGCCGCCGCGGTACGCGAGACGGCCGAGCTGGCCGCCCGGCTGGGTGCCACCCCGCTGGGCGAGCAGGCGGCGACGCTGGCCCGCCGGGTCGGGCTGCGGGGCACCGGGCGACCCGGGCCGGACCTGCTGACCAGCCGGGAGCAGGAGGTGTTGCGGCTGGTCGCCGAGGGGCACAGCAACAGCCGGATCGCCGAGCGGCTGTTCATCTCGCCGAAGACGGCGAGTGTGCACGTGTCCCGGATCATCGCCAAGCTCGACGTGACCAACCGGGTGGAGGCCGCCGCGCTGGCCCACCGCCTCGGCCTGCTCGACGTTTCGCCGCCCGCCCCGGCACAGCGCCGCGCCCGGTAGCGCCGCGTCTGCGTCAGCGGCGTGGCAGGTAGATCCGCCAGCCGGCCACCGTGACGACGTCGAGCGCGCCGGATTCGGTGCCGAGGCGTTCGTCCAGCCGCGCGGCCAGCGGCGAGCCGGCCGGTGCCACCCACGCCGCGTCCGGGTCGGCCGCCACCTCCCGCCGGTACGCGGGCAGCCTGTCGAAACCCGGGGTCAGGTCGTCGTCGACCACGGCACAGACCACGTTCTCGCCGGTCGCGTAGGTGAGCCGGTTGCACGTCCAGTAGCCGCCGCGTACGTGCCGGACGTCGAGCGCGCCGAGCGTGTCCACGAGCGACCGGTGCCGGTCGGCCTCGGCGTGCACGGCGGGCGCCGCCCGGATCACGTCCACAGTGGCTGCCGCGCCGGTGCCGAGCACGCCCGCGAGCACCGCCACCGCCGCGATCCCCGCCACCCGGGCCGTCGGCCGGCGAGCGGCCCGCCACAGTGGCCAGAGCAGGGCCGGTACGGCGACCGCCAGGCAGGACAGGTAACGGCTGCTCTCGATCGGCGTCTGCCCGGCCGCGTTGCTCACCGCGTACGCGGCCAGCACCCCCGTCGCGCCGCCGAGCAGCGCCAGCCGCACCCCGGCCGGCACCCGCTCCGCCGAGCCTGAGCGGCCGGGAGTACGGCGGAGGGTGCGCCACACGGCGAGCGCGGCGAGCACCAGCAGCACCGGGAACGCGACGGCCCACCAGAGCTGCCAGGTGGCACACCGGCCGGGTGAGCAGAAGCCCATCGCCAGCGGCGGTCCGAGGACCAGCGCGCCGTGCAGCCGGTCCGCCCAGTCCGCGGCAGCGCCGGAGCCACCCGCCGCCAGCACCGCGGTGACCGGGTTGCGGCCGTGCCGGATGCTGTCCACGAGCATCGGCGCCGCGCCCAGCAGCAGCGCGCCGGCCAGCACGAACCCGGCCCGGCCGGCCAGTTCCCGCCGGCGCCACGCCACGAGCAGCGCGCCGAGCGTCAGCACGTACGGCAGTATCAGCGGGTCCACCCACAGCAGCACCCCGGCGATCAGTCCCCAGGCCGCCCAGCGGGGCAGCCGCGCGCCCGGCCCGGTCACGCAGAGCCCGACCGTGAGCAGCGCCAGCGCCGTGCCGGCCGGGTTCAGCTCCGGATAGCCGCCGCCGGCGATGAGCTGGTTCTTCACCACCCGGTCGGAGCCGAGCGCCAGCACGGCGACGACGAACAGGGCGTACCAGCGGTCACCGCCGAGCCGCCGGGTCAGCCGCCAGGACAGCAGCAGGAACAACGCGTACAGCGCCAGCGTGGGCAGCCGCAGCACGAGCACCGACGGCCCGGCGAGCGCGACCAGCGGCGCGGCCAGGTACGCCTCCAGCGTGCCCATGTACGCCTGGCCGTAGAACCAGACCGGGAAGCCGTCGCCGCGGGCGATGTGCAGGGCGGCCAGCCCCATCGTCGCCTCGTCGCTGTTGGTGGGCGGGACGTCGGCGAACAGCAGCGCCAGCCGGTAGCCCACCCCGGCGAACCCGACGAGCAGGGCGAGCAGCGTCGGCAACGGCAGCCGCCGGGGCGTACGAGGGCGCACGGCTTCGCGTGGCTCCTCGCGTACCCCGGCAGTCATGCCTGTGATCATGGCATCCGGCGGGCGGCCGGCGGCGGGTGACGCGGTGGTCGGCCGGCCTCAGCCGGCGACGGTGACCTCCCGGCGGGCGTCGAGCGCCTGCTGGTAGAGCCGGCCCGCGCGGTACGACGAGCGGACCAGCGGGCCGCTCATCACGCCCGCGAAGCCGATCTCCTCGGCCTCCTCGCGCAGCTCGACGAACTCCTCCGGCTTGACCCAGCGGGTCACCGGGTGGTGCCGGGGGGAGGGACGCAGGTACTGCGTGATGGTGATCAGCTCGCAGCCGGCCTCGTGCAGGTCGCGCAGCGCCTGGGACACCTCGGCGCGCTCCTCGCCCATGCCCAGGATCAGGTTGCTCTTGGTGACGAGGCCGTCGGCCCGCGCCTGGCGGATCACGTCCAGCGAACGCTCGTAGCGGAACGCCGGGCGGATCCGCTTGAAGATGCGCGGCACGGTCTCCACGTTGTGCGCCAGCACCTCGGGCCGCGAGCCGAACACCTCGGCGAGCTGCTCCGGCACGGCGTTGAAGTCGGGGATCAGCAGCTCGACACCGCAGCCGGACTGCAGCGCGTGGATCTGCCGGACCGTCTCGGCGTAGAGCCAGGCCCCGCCGTCGGGCAGGTCGTCGCGGGCGACGCCGGTGATGGTCGCGTAGCGCAGGCCCATCGCGGCGACGGACTCGGCGACGCGCCGCGGCTCGTCGGCGTCGAACTCGGCCGGCTTGCCAGTGTCGATCTGACAGAAGTCGCAGCGCCGGGTGCACTGGTCACCACCGATGAGGAAGGTGGCCTCCCGGTCCTCCCAGCACTCGTAGATGTTGGGGCAGCCGGCCTCCTGGCACACGGTGTGCAGCCCCTCGCGCGAGACGAGCCCGCGCAACTGGGTGTACTCCGGGCCCATCTTGGCCTTGACCTTGATCCACGGCGGCTTGCGCTCGATCGGCGTCTCGGCGTTGCGCGCCTCGATCCGCAGCATCCGCCGCCCCTCCGGGGCGACAGTCGCGGTGCGCGCTGCCTGCTCAGTCGTCGGCGCGGATTGCTCGATCGTCACAAAACCGAGCGTACGCCGGTCGGCGGCGGTCGATGAACGGCGGGCGACGGCCGTCACGCCGGAATCGCTGTGACACCGGACACCAGGGGCGAAAAAACCCGGTCACAGCGTGGCACGTGCGGTGCTAGCGTGCCGGGCAGAGCTGTGACGGAGCCGAGTAACGGACCGATCCCGCCAGTCGAGAGAGCCGCCGTTCGCTGCGAGGCGGTCTGGCGCCGGTTCGTGAAGACCCTCCCGAGCTGCGGGAAGAACGGCGTGTCGCGCCCAGTAGAGCCCGCCCGGCCGGCCCCGGTGAAAAGGCGTCGAATGAGGCTCCCGCTCCGTCGGGGGCGAAGGTGTGGTGGCACCGCGAGGTTCCCGCTCGCCCACACCTCCCTGGGATCGCGTTGCGATTGGTCCGAGGAGGTAGTCGTCGTGCAACGCATCCTGTCCACCCAACTCCCCGCCCATGTGGGCACCACCGTGCGGCTCGCCGGCTGGGTCCACCGCCGCCGGCTGCTCAAGTCGGTGGCCTTCCTGATCCTCCGCGACGCCGCCGGGCTCGCCCAAGTGGTGGTCGCCGCGCCCGCCCTGCGCGAGCAGGTCGAGGCGCTCACCGAGGAGACGGTCGTCGAGGTGGTCGCCACGGTGGTCGCGAGCCCCACCGCGCCCGCCGGGGCCGAGGTCGTCGAGCCGACGGTACGTCCGCTCGGGCCGCCCGCCGTCGCGCCCCCGTTCGACCTGTACCGGCCGGCGCTCACCGCCACCCTGCCCACTCAGCTCGACCACGCGGCGACCGCGTTGCGGCACCCGAGCCGATCCGCCGCGCTGCGGATCTCGGCGGCGGCCGTGTCCGGCTTCCGGGCCACCCTCGACGAGCAGGGGTTCGTCGAGGTGCACACGCCGAAGGTGGTCGCCTCGTCGACCGAGAGCGGGGCGAACGTGTTCGCGCTGGACTGGTTCGGGCGGCCCGCCTACCTGGCCCAGTCGCCGCAGTTCTACAAGCAGCTCATGGTCGGCGTCTTCGAACGGGTCTACGAGGTGGGGCCGGTGTTTCGCGCTGAGCCGCACGACACGGTGCGCCACCTGGCCCAGTACACGTCGCTCGACGTCGAGCTGGGCTTCGTGACCGACCACCGGGACGTGATGGCGGTGCTGCGGGGCACCCTGGCCGGGATGGTGGCGACAGTCGCCGAGCGGGTCGGCGGTGCGCTGGCCACGCTCGGCGTGACGGTGCCGGAGGTGCCGGCCGAGATTCCGGCGGTGCACTTCACCGACGCGCTGAAGATCGCCGGAGCGCCGGCCGACGAACCCGACCTGGCGCCGGCGCACGAGCGGGCGCTGGGGGAGTGGGCGCTTCGGGAGCACGACAGCGACTTCCTCTTCGTCACCGGCTACCCGATGGCGAAGCGCCCCTTCTACACCCACCCGGACCCGGCCCGGCCCGCGTACTCGAACGGTTTCGACCTGCTGTTCCGGGGCGTGGAGCTGGTGACCGGCGGGCAGCGGCTGCACCGGCACGCCGACTACCTGGCCGCCCTGGCGGCGCGGGGCGAGCCGGTCGAGCCGTACGCCGGGTACGTGGACGCGTTCCGGCACGGCATGCCGCCGCACGGCGGTTTCGCGATCGGGCTGGAGCGGTTCGTCGCGCGGCTCACGGGCGCGGCGAACGTCCGGGAGGTGACCGCCTTCCCGCGCGACCTGCACCGCCTCACGCCCTGACGGCTGCGGCCGGTACGGCTTGCTCCGTGCCGGGCCCGCGGCGGCGGACTTCCTCTCTGCCGGCCCCGGTCCCGGTGTCGGGGCGCGGGCTCGCCAGAGCCGTCGGTCGAGCCGCCGCCCTCCGCAGCCGACCCAGCTTGGCCACTGAGAGTGATGAGGAGCCCCGCAGCCTTGTGGTCACGATCGGTGATGGGGCATCCGGAGTCGTCGAGATGCTCTTTACGCCGACGAATCCCGCTGAGCAGGGGTTATAGCGAACGGCCCTCGGGAGGGAGGGAAGGGTGTCTGCGCACTTTGCTCTGCAGCCACGGGCGCAACGATCGACCGGGAGTGACCGTCGCGGATCCGGCTGCAGAGCAAAGTCGGCAGGAGGTCACATGCCGCGGACACGGCCTTGTTACTTACCGTGACCGATGGCGAGGCGGTTCCGGGCGGGCGACGGCCCGCACCGTCGGCCACCGCGCACCGAGCGGATGCGCGGTGGTCGGGGGCGAGACCACGCGGACGGGCCGGGCGGGCGGCCCGGACACGACTGGCCGAGAGGCAAGGGGCGGGAGGCGAGGGGACGAGGAGCGGTCAGGCCGGACCGAGCAGGTCCCAGGGGTTGCCGGCGATGTCGCGGAAGACCGCGACCCGGCCGTACGGCTCGGTGCGGGGCGGCCGGACGAACTCGACGCCCGCGTCGGCCATCCGCCGATACACCGCCTCGAAGTCGTCGACCTGGAGGAAGAAGCCCACCCGGCCGTGTGTCTGGTCGCCCACCGCACCTGCCTGGTGCTCGCCGTCGGCGCGGGCCAGCAGCAGGCCCGTGCCTCCACCCGGTGGGCGTACCACGACCCAGCGCTTGGGCCGGCCGTCGTTGGTCAGCGACGGGCTGTCCTCCGCCAGCTCGAAGCCGAGCACCTCGGTGAAGAACGCGACGGCCGGGTCGTACTCGGCCACGACGAGCGTGACCAGGTCGAGCCGCACCGGGCTCAGACCCGCGTCAGCGTCGGCAGGTGCCGCTCGACCACGGGCAGCACGTCGGCGACTGAAATCGGTCGGCCCAGCTCGGCGGTCAGCGAGGTGACCCCGGCGTCGCGGATGCCGCAGGGCACGATCCGGTCGAAGAAGCCCAGGTCGCAGTCGCAGTTGATGGAGAAGCCGTGCAGCGTGACGCCGCGGGCCACCCGGATGCCGATGGCGGCCACCTTGCGGGCCGGGCCCCGGTCGTCCTCCGGCACCCACACGCCGCTGCGTCCCTCGACCCGGCCGGCGGCCAGCCCGAACTCGGCGCAGACGTCGATCAGCAGCTGCTCGGTGCGGCGGACGTACGCGACCACGTCGACCGGGTCGGGCAGCCGGACGATCGGGTAGCCGACGAGTTGCCCCGGGCCATGCCAGGTGATCTTGCCGCCGCGGTCCACGTCCACCACCGGGGTGCCGTCCATCGGCCGGTCCCACGGCTCGGTGCGCTTGCCGGCGGTGTAGACGCTGGGGTGCTCCAGCAGCAGCACGGTGTCGCCCTGCTCGCCGGCCACCACCGCCTCGTGCAGCCGGCGCTGCTCGTCCCAGGCGGCCTGGTAGTCGAGCAGGCCGGCGCGGACGGCGGTCAGCCCGGAAGTCGTCACGCTCACCCGTCCAGCCTAGTCCCGCCCTCCGGGAACCGGACCCGTGAGCCTCGTCGCCATCGCACCGCTGCGACGATCACTCCGGCACCCGCCACAGCCAGACGTCCTCCACCCGCTCGGGCGGGCCGAGCAGCGCGGTGGCGGTGCGACGCAGCGCCTCCTCGTCGACGTCGAACTTGGCGCCGTGCACCCGGTCCGGCAGCACGACCGCCTGCACCCCCCAGTAGCGCAGGTCCGCCCGGGACTCGCGGATGCTGCCGTCGGTGATGATCGGCACCAGCCCGGTCCGGCCGGCCTGGTCCATCAGCGAGTCGAAGGTGCGCGGCACCGGGCCGATCCGGCCCCGGCCCTCCGGTCCGCCCGGCCCGAGGAAGAACCCGGAGGGGATCCGGAACTCGCCCTGCCGGTTCGCCAGCGCGTACGCCTGCCAGCGCTGCCCGTCCGGGTAGACGTCAACGGTCAGCGGAAGAGGGGTCAGCACCCCGTCGGGCGGGACGTAGCGCTGCCAGGCGCCGCTGGTGATGAACGCCGGGATCGGCTCGCGGACGCTGGTCAGCAGCGGGGTCGGCACCAGCGGCAGCAACGCGGCGACGAAGCCGAGCGTCCAGGCGAGCCCGCTCACCCGGTGCCGTGGCGGCCGGGCGCGCAGCGTGTCGATCGCGTACGCCAGCAGCAGGCCGATGACCGGCGCGACGACGAGCGCCAGCCGGGACGGCAACGCCGCGTTGATCACCGGCAGGTTGTCCAGCACCCCGAACGGCAGCGTCTGGTCGAAGCGGCGGCCGTTCCACTTGACAGTCGGCCCCCACGACAGCACCGCGAAGACCACGGCGGTCACCCCGAGCGCCGCGAGCGTGGCCCGGAACGCGCGGTCCGCGCGCCACCACAGCAGCGCGAAGCACGCGACCGCGAGCAGGAGCAGCGGTACGCCGAAGAACGAGTTCTCCTCGGTCGGGTTGGGCGCCAGCGAGGTGCCCCAGCCGGCCCAGCCGGCGAGCGACCGGCGCGGGTACGACCCGTACGCGGCGATGTCCTCGGAGTGGATCAGCGGGTCGAAGCCGGTGCCGTGGAACCGTTGCGGTCCGAGGAAGTGCAGCCAGAGCGGGTACGCCAGCAGCACCCCGGCGACGAGCGCTGTCACGCCCAGCCCGGCCGCCATCCGGGGCAGCGCGGCACGTACCTCGGACCGGCGGGCCGGATGCAGCGCCCACACCGCGAGGAACACGCCGAGCGCCAGCGCGGTGAAGAAGAGCCCTTCGGCGGCGATCGAGAACGCGACCGCCACCAGCAGGCCGAGCACGATCCCGCCGGTGACGGCCCGGCCGGGGCGGCGCAGCCGGAACACGCCCCAGATCAGCAGCGGCACCAGCCAGCCGGCGGTCCAGTTCAGGTGCGCGTTCGCGTGCGACACCATCGCTGGGCAGAAGGCGATGAACAGCGCGCCCACACCGGCGGCCAGCCGGCTGCGCACCAGGTGCCGGCTCAGCAGCCAGTACCAGGCCACCGCCGTGGCGGCGAGGTTGAGCGTGAGGATCACCAGGAACGTCGCGGGCGGCCCGATCAGGTACGTCAGCGGCGCGAAGACCGCCGCGTACACGGTGATCGACGTGTTGACCGCGAGGTTCACCCCGTCCGGGACGTTGATCAACGTGGTGAACAGCGGGTTCTGCCCGTGTGTCAGCGCGTGCCCGCCGAACGCCAGCAGCCACTCGAACAGCGCCTGGTCGCTGGAGTTGACGGTGATCGCGCGGCTGTTGGGATCCCGCCACAGGCCACTCGTCACCCAGAGGGCCAGGGCCAGCGCGGCGAGCGTGACCAGCAGGTCGGCGCGCCGGTCACGGACGCGGCTCGGCGACGGCCCGGTGGCCGGGAACGGGGAGGACGGCACGCAGCGGACGTTACCAACCTGACCTGGGCAGACCGCCCGGACACGAAACTCGCCCGCACACTTCGGCGGTCGTGAATGTGTGAGTGGCGGCCATTCCGGTGTGACGAAACGCGGCCGTAACGTCGCGGCAACTCGGAGGTGACTCAGTTCACATTCCACGATCGGGAGGTCCCGTGCCCCGCTCCTCATCCCTCATCGCCCGCGTCGCCGGGGCGACGGCCGGGGTCGTGCTGGCCGCGGCCACCGCCCTGGTCGCCGCCCTCCCCGCCCAGGCCGCCTCGCTGACCCAGGTCACCGGGTTCGGCTCCAACCCCGGCAACCTGGCCATGTACGCGTACCGCCCGGACGGCCTGCCCGCCGGCGCGCCCGCCGTGGTGCTGCTGCACGGCTGCGTGCAGAACGCCTCGACGTACGTCGCCAACTCCGGCTGGCAGAAGTACGCCGACCAGTGGAAGTTCACGCTCATCGCGCCGCAGCAGCCCAGCGGCAACAACGCCAACTCCTGCTTCAACTGGTTCGAGACCGGCGACACCGCACGCGGCCAGGGCGAGGCGCTGTCGATCAAGCAGATGGTCGACTACGCCAAGACCAACTACGGCACCGACGGAGCCCGGGTCTACGTCAGCGGCCTCTCCGCCGGCGGGGCGATGAGCGCGGCCATGCTCGCCGCCTACCCGGACGTCTTCGCCGCCGGCTCGATCATCGCCGGCATCCCGTACCGCTGCGCCACCAGCACCGTCACCGCGTTCAGCTGCATGAACCCGGGCGTGGACAAGACCCCGGCACAGTGGGGCGACCTCGTCCGCGGCGCGTACGCCGGCTACACCGGCAAGCGCCCCCGCGTGGCGATCTGGCACGGCACCAGCGACACCACGGTGGCCACCGCGAACGCCGCCGAGTCGCGGGACCAGTGGACGAACGTGCTGGGCGTGTCGACTACCCCGACCAGCACGTCCACGCTGCCTGCCGGTACGGGCCTGGAGGTCTACGGCAGCGACCAGGTCCGCCTCTACCGGGTCTCCGGGATGGGCCACGGCACCCCCGTCGACCCGGGTACGGGCGCGGACCAGTGCGGCACCGCCGGGGCGTACTTCCTCGACACCATCTGTTCGACGTACCGGGACGCGGTCTTCTTCGGGCTCGGCGGTGGCGGCGCCTCGCCGAGCCCGACCCCGACGGCGACCGCGTCGCCCACCCCGACCGCGTCGCCGACCGGCGCGCCGGTCTGCGTCACCGCCAGCAACTACGCGCACGTGGTGGCCGGGCGGGCCTACCAGTCCGGCGGGTACGCCTACGCGCTCGGCAGCGGGCAGCGGATGGGCCTCTACAACACCTTCTACACGAGCACGCTGAAGCAGACCGGGCCCGCGTACTGGGTGATCGGCTGCTGATCCGTCACGTCGCGCCGCCCTCGCTCACCCGGTGAGGGCGGCGCGCAGCGCGCCCGGCAGGTCCGGATGCGCCCAGGAGAAGCCGGCCTTGTCGAGCACACCGGGCAGCACCCGCGTGCTGGTGAGCGCCTCCTGCGCGAAACCGCCGAGCGCGACCTTCAGCGCCACTGCCGGGATCGGCATGATCGCGGGGCGGTGCAGCTGCCGGGCCAGTTCCCGCGTGAACTCCGCGTTGGTGACCGGCGCCGGGCCGACGACGTTCACCGGGCCGGCCACGTCGTCGCGAGCCAGCAGGAACTTCGCGGCGTCGAGCCAGTCCCGCATCGAGATCCACGGCAGCCACTGCCGCCCGTTGCCCAGCTTGCCGCCGACACCGAGCCGGAACGGCAGGAGCTGCGGTTTGAGCAGGCCGCCGTCGCGGTGCAGCGGCAGTCCGGTACGCAGGCGCACCACCCGTACGCCGGCGTCCTCGGCCGGGCGGCTCGCGGCCTCCCAGACCCGGCAGACGTCGGCGAGGAACCCCTCACCGGCCGGCGCCTCCTCGGTGACCGCCCGGTCGCCGGTGTTGCCGTACCAGCCGACGGCGGAGGAGTTCAGCAGCACCGCGGGCCGGTCGGCGGCGGGCAGGCCGGCGATCGTGATGGCGAGCGTGGTGGTGCTGTCCACCCGACTGGTCCGGATCACCTTCCGGTACTCGTCGTTCCAGCGCTTGTCGCCCACCCCGGCGCCGGCCAGGTTCACCACCGCGTCGGCGTCGGCGACGCACTGCGGATCGAGCTGCGCGGCGGACGGGTTCCACTGCCGTTCGACGGGGGTGCGCGGCGGGCGGCGGACCAGGCGGGTGACCTGGTGGCCGTCCGCGGTGAGGCAGTCGACCAGTCGGGTGCCGAGGAAACCGGACGCGCCGGCCATGAGGATCCGCATACTCACATCTTCGAGTACGGAGCGCGATTCGGATGCGTTGAGCGAAATCACTCACTCGTCACGCCCGCCGCGCATTCGAGCCCGAGCCGTCGCTCAAGTCCTTCGACATCGTGGCGGTGCACCCGGACGGCCCGCGGCGGGACCGGGCGGTCAGGCGTCGGCCGGGGCGGTACGCAGGTCGGCGAGCAGGCGTTCCACCTCGGCGAACGCGTCCTGCGCCAGTGGCCCGTACGCCAGCGCGCCGAGGTTCTCCTCGGCCTGCGCGACGGTCCGGCAGCCGGGGATGGGCAGGGTGTGCGGGCTGCGGGCGAGCAGCCAGCCCAGCGCGCCCTGGGCGAGGGTGCGGCCGTCGGCGGTGAGCGCCTCGCGGACCCGGGCCACCCGCTGCGCCCACTCGGCGCGCGGTACGCCGCCGGTGAACCAGTCCAGCCACTCCGGGGCCACGCCGCGCACGTCGTCGTCGCCCCGGGCGGTCGGTGCGTCCTGGTACTTCGCGGTGAGCAGGCCCATCGCCAGCGGCCCCCGGTTCAGAGCGGCCAGGTCGAACTCCGCGCAGACCGCGAGCATCGCGGCGTTGTCCCGCAGCACCGACTGGTCGTGCTGGATCGCCGCGCAGTGCGGTCCGGCCTCCGCGAAGGCGCGCGCCGAGGCGGGATCGTCGGTGCTCCAGCCGTACGCCCGGATCTTCCCCTCCGCGACCAGGTCCTCAAGCGTGCCGACGAGGTCCAGTGCCTGCGGCACCGGCAGGCCGCCCAGGTGGAGCTGGTAGAGGTCGACGTGGTCGGTGCCGAGCCGGCGTAGCGAACCCTCCAGGCTGCGCCGGGCGTAGTCCGCCGTGGCGTCCTCGCCGAGGGCCTGCCGGGTCGCCTCGTCGGTGGGGTAGCCGAACTTGGTCGCGATGACCGCGTGGTCCCGGCGGCCCGCCAGCGCGCGCCCGAGCACCCGCTCGCTGTGCCCGGCGCCGTAGTTGCTGGACGTGTCGAACAGCGTCGCGCCCAGGTCGAGGGCCCGGTGGACGGTACGCACCGACTCGTCGTCGTCCACCTCGCCCCAGCCGAGCGGTTGGGTGCCGTCCCAGAGCGGGCCGCCGATCGCCCAGCAGCCCATGCCGATCGCGCTGACCTCGATGCCGCTGCGGCCCAGCCGTCGTGTCGTCGTCATGAGCACAGTGTTCACTTTCGAGTGTGCTCGAAGTCCAGCTCTTTTCCGGCCAGCCGCGGCAGGAGCGGGGCGAGCGCGTCGACGGCCCCGGCGCGTACCACGAAGCGGGTGACGCCCCAGCGGCGCTCGTGCCCGGCCACCGTCGAGACGATCTCGTCGGGCGTGCCGATCAGCACGAACGGGGTGGCCAGCACCTCCGCCGGCGTGAGTCCGGTCTCGGCGGCCGTCACGGCGGCGGCCGCCTCGGCGTCGTCGGTCACGGCGACGTGCTGGACCAGCGCCTCCAGGACCGGCAGGGTGTCCCGGCCGGCCGCGCCGGCAGCCACGTGCGCGAGCTGCGCCTCGATCTGGTCGGCCCGCCACCGGACGGTGTGCTGGTGGCCGTCGGGCAGCGTCCGGCCGAAGCCGGTCAGGCCGACCACGTCGGCGTGCGCCCCGGCCCAGCGCAGCAAGGTCGAGTTGGCGGTACCGACGGTGAGCGGGATCCGGTCCTGGACCGGCCGGGGCTCCTTGAGGCGTGCCGCGTGCATGGTCAGCTCCTCGGTGTCCACAGTGACCTCGTGGCCGGCCAGCAGCGACCGGACCGCCTCGGCCACCGCGACGCAGCGGCGGACCCGGCCGGCGACGTCCGGGCGCTCGCGCCCGACGGCCCGCCACTCGGCCGGCGTGTGGCCGGCACCGAGGCCGAGCCGGGCCCGCCCGCCGGAGACCACGTCCAGGGTGGCCACGTCGGCGGCGAGCAGGATCGGCTCCCGGACGCCGGCGTTGGAGACGTACGAGCCGAGGCCCAGCGTGCTGGTCACCGCCGCGGCGGCGGCGAGCGCGACGAACGGCGACGCGCAGTCGCCGGGGTGGTCGGCCGCGAACAGCGCGTCGAAACCGGCTGCCTCGACGGTACGGGCCAGCTCGGTCCAGCTCGCCGCGTCGGTGGGATGGGCCTGTACGGAGAAGGTCGCCATCGGTCCAGCATCGGCGCGCCCCGGACCGCCGGCCACCCCGTGCGCGCCGATTCTGCCGACGGCCGAACGTCACACCGCGTCGAGGCGGGCCAGGTCGGCGGGGGAGAGGCGCAGGTGGTTCACCCGTTCTCGTCGCGGTCCTCGGGCTGCTCGTGCCAGCGGGCCCGCCAGGCTGCCTCGTGCGCCTCGTGGCTGGTGCGCTCCTCGAAGATCAGCTTGCGCAGCGCCTGCCGGCCCTCGGCGAAGACGATCACCTCGACGGCCACCATGCCCACTGTGATCGCGGTCAGCATGCCCAGCGCGGCCAGCCCCGGCACCCGCTCCGCGACCGGAATGGTCACGCCGAGCAGCAGCACCGTGCCGACCCGGGTCCAGCTCACCGTGTGCAGGGTGCGGAGCTGGAACAGCATGTTGCCGCAGAGGTAGCAGATCACGCCGCCGAACAGCAGCGGCACGCCCGGGCCGTGCGCCGGTTCGCTCGGCGGCACGTTCGGGTCGGCGATCCCGTGCACGATCGTCTCGGCGCCGAGCGCGAACAGGATGATGCCCGCGATCATCGGCAGGAACAGGTACGCGTACGCGTCCCGGGCCATCGCCACCCGGGGACCGTCCTGCGCGGCGTGCAACGCGATCCGGGCGGCCGGGCCGACCATGTCGTAGTGCGCCCACCAGAGCGCGGCGGTGAAGAAGATGCCGAGCACCGCCGCCGCCACGGCCGGCCAGGTGGGCGGCTGGCCGAGCAGGTTGCTGCCCACGCCGACCGAGATGACCGACTCGCCCAGGGCGATGATCAGAATGAGGTCGTACCGCTCGGTCCAGTGTTCGGCGGACGCGACGCCCCAGCCCCAGGTGCCGGCGAGGATGCCGGTGCCGTACTGGAGCAGGATGACCCCGGCCCACAGCACGTCCCGGAGCACCGCGGCGGAGAACAGGTCGTCGATCCTCGGCGGCAGCAGTGCGGCGACGAGCAGCAGCGCGGTGCTGCCGATCGCCTCGGGGGCGAACCGGATCAGTTGCCGGCGCTCGTTCGGGCTGTCCCGGACGGCGTGCCGGTAGAGCAGCAGGTGCACCAGCCGCAGGACGGTGTAGCTGAGCGCCGCGACCATCGGCCCGGCCGCGCTGCCGCGCGGGTCGCGGAACGCGTGCGGCAGGGACAGCGCGAACGTGAACAGCGCGGCCATGCCGACCGTCATGAGCACCGGGACGAAGCCCTCGCCGAGGCGTACCCGGGTGGCGACCACGCTGTGCACCACCCACGACCACCAGAGCACGGCGAGGACCAGCAGCGCGTGCAGCAGCGCGCCGCCGGTCACCTGGAGCGCGGTGGCCCGGGTGATGATGAAGAACGAGAAGACGAAGACCAGGTCGAAGAAGATCTCGAACCGGTCGACCCGGGCGCCCGGGGCCACCGGCACGGCCGGCCCCAGGCGTCCTCGCCACCCGTACGAGCCCACCGGCCGAGTCTGTCAGCGCCGGTCCGGGGCGCGGGCCGATTCCGGTCAGCCCGGCCGGTGACGCAACCCGTCCATCAGCAGGTCGAGCAGGCGTCCGGCCTGGGCGCGCTGGTCCGGCTCGCCCGCTACGAGGGAGACCCCGCTGAGGCTGGCGAGCACGTCGGCGGCGGCCACGTCGGCGCGTACGACGCCCGCGGCGGCACCGGCCGCGAGCAGTTCGCCGAGCGCGGCGAGCAGCCGGTCGCGGCTCTGCGCGTACGGGTTGGTGCCGGAGGCGATGACCAGCCGTAGCGCGTCGGCCATGCCCCGCTTGGTGGCGAGGTAGTCGACGAACCGGTCCATCCAGGTGCGCAGTGCCGCGTCGGCGGGCTGGGCCGCGAGCAGTGCCGGCGCCGCGTCGCAGAGCTTCTCCAGCTCGTTGCGGTACGCCGCCTCGATCAGCGCCTCCCGGCTGGGGAAGTGGCGGTAGAGCGTGCCGATGCCGACGCCGGCCTCCTTGGCGACCCGGTCCAGCGTTACCTCCGGGCCGTCCTGGGAAAACGCCTGGACCGCGGCGGCCAGCAGCCGCTGCCGGTTGCGCAGCGCGTCCGCGCGCAGCGGTCGGTCGGGCACGGGCCCTCCTCCCTCGACCGGGTCGCCGGCCCGGCACCGTGGTAACCGGAGCCCCCTCCGGTTATGCTGGCGGAGTAACGGAGGATCCTCCGCTTCTCATCGTAGCGGGCGGACATCGGTCCGCGTCGCCGCCGACAAGGATGGACCATGACAACCCCGACACCAGTCACCACCCCGTTCTCCGCCGAGACCACAGCCCTGGAGGTGGTCCGCGACCTGGACCTGACCGGCCGCCGGGCCGTCGTCACCGGCGGCGCCTCCGGGATCGGCGTGGAGACCGCCCGCGCGCTCGCCGCCGCCGGAGCGGACGTCACACTCGCCGTACGCAACACCGAGGCCGGGCAGCGTGCCGCCGACGACATCACCGGCAGCACCGGCAACGACCGGATCCTGGTCGCCCCGCTCGACCTCGCCGACCTCGCCTCGGTGGCCGCGTTCGTCCGCACCTGGGACGGGCCGCTGCACATGCTCGTCGACAACGCCGGGATCATGGCCTCGCCCGAGATGCGCACCGAGCAGGGCTGGGAGATGCAGTTCGCGACCAACCACCTCGGTCACTTCGCGCTCGCCACCGGGCTGCGCCCGGCGCTCGCCGCGGCCGACGGCGCACGGATCGTCTCGGTCAGCTCGGCGGCCCACCTGCGCTCACCGGTGGTGTTCTCCGACATCCACTTCCGGCAGCGGCCGTACGACCCGTGGCTGGCGTACGGGCAGTCCAAGACCGCGAACGTGCTGTTCGCGGTGGAGGCGACCCGCCGCTGGGCCGACGACGGCATCTACACGAACGCTCTGATGCCGGGCGCGATCCGGACCAACCTCCAGCGCTACATCAGCGAGGAGGAACTGGCGCGGATGCGCAGCGGCAACGCGGCCGCCTTCAAGACCCCCGAGCAGGGCGCGGCGACCTCGGTCCTGGTCGCCACCTCGCCCCTGCTCGACGGCGTCGGCGGCCGGTACTTCGAGGACTGCCAGGAGGCCGGCCCGAACCAGCCGGGCACCCGCACCGGCTGGGCCGCGTACGCCCGGGACCCGGAGGCCGCCGAGCAGCTCTGGACCGTCTCCGAGGAGCACCTGCGCGGCTGACCGCGGAAACGGCGAAGGGGGCGCGCGGCATGTCGCCGCGCGCCCCCTCGCCGTCTCGGATCTACAGACCCAGTTCGGCCTCGAAGTTGCCGCCCTCCAGCCGCTCCTTCACCGCGGTGAGGAAGCGGGCCGCGTCGGCGCCGTCGATCAGCCGGTGGTCGTACGACATGGCCAGGTAGACCATCGACCGGATCGCGACGACCTCACCCAGCTCCGGGTCGTTGACCACGACCGGGCGCTTCACCACGGCGCCCGTGCCGAGCATCGCCGACTGCGGCGACGGCACGATCGGGGTGTCGAACAACGCGCCCCGGCTGCCGGTGTTGGTGATCGTGAAGGTCGCCCCGGCCATCTCGTCCGGGGTGATCTTGTTGGCCCGGGTGCGCTCGGCCAGGTCGGCGATCCGCTTGGCGATGCCGCCCATGTTGAGGTCACCGGCGTTGTGGATGACCGGCACGAGCAGCCCGCGCTCGGTGTCCACCGCGATACCCAGGTGCTCCGCGGCCGGGTAGGTGATCGTCCCGCCGTCCAGGTCCATGCTGGCCTGGACGATCGGGTACGTCTGAAGCGCCTCGATCGCGGCCAGCGCGAAGAACGGCAGGAAGGACAGCTTCACGCCGTGCTTGGCCTGGAACGAGTCCTTGGCCCGCGCCCGCAGCCTGGCGACCTTGGTGACGTCGACCTCGACGACGGTGGTCAGCTGCGCCGTCTCGTGCAGCGACTGCTGCATCCGCTTGGCGATGGTGGCCCGGATCCGCGGCAGCTTCTCCGTGGTGCCCCGCTTGGCGCTCGGCTCCGGCTTGGCGGCCGGCTTGGCCGGGGCCTCGGCCTTGGCGGCCGGCGCGGCCGCAGCCGGCTCCGGCTTGGCGGCCTTCGCCTTCTCGGCCGCCTCCAGCACGTCCTGCTTGCGGATGCGGCCACCCACGCCGGTGCCCTTGATCGAGCCCAGGTCCACGCCGTGCTCGGCGGCGAGCTTGCGCACCAGCGGCGTCACGTACCCGGCGGCGTCCTCGCCGTACTCGGCCGGAACGCTCTGGCGCTGCGTGGCGGCCGGCGCGGCCGGCTGGGCCGCCGCCTCGGCCTTGGCCGGCTTCGCGGCCTGCTCCGTCTCGGCGGCCGGCTCGTTGTAGGACGCGCCGGGGGTCGGTTCCTCGACCTTCGGCTCCGGCTTCGGCTCGGCCTTCGGCTCCGGCTTCGGCTCGGCCTTGGGCTCGGGCTCGGGCTTCGGCTCCGCCTTCGCGGGCGCGGCGCCGGCCACCCCGACGATCGCCAGCACGGCGCCGACGTCGGCGGTCTCGTCCTCGGCGACCTTGATCTCCTGAAGCGTGCCGGCGACCGGCGACGGGATCTCGGTGTCGACCTTGTCGGTGGAGACCTCCAGCAGCGGCTCGTCGACCTCGACGGTCTCGCCGACCTGCTTGAGCCAGCGGGTGACGGTGCCCTCGGTGACGCTCTCGCCCAGGGCCGGCATGGTCACCGGCGTGCCCTCGCCCGACGACGCGGCGGGCTGGGCCGGCTCCTCGACGGCCGGCTGCTCGGCCTCGGCGCCCGGCTCGGCGGCGGCCTGCTCGGCCTGCTGCTCCGGCTCGGGACCGGTGCCCTCGGCGGCGGCCGTCGGCTCGGTGGCCGGCTCGGCCTCCTCGGTGGGAGCCGCGCCGGCGTCCTCCCCCTCGCCGGCGATGACCGCCAGCTCGCTGCCGACCTCGGCGGTCTCGTCCTCGCCGACCACGATCCGGCTCAGCACGCCCGCCGCGGGGGACGGGATCTCGGTGTCGACCTTGTCGGTCGACACCTCGAGCAGGGGCTCGTCGACCTCGACGGTGTCACCCTCCTGCTTGAGCCAGCGCGTGACGGTGCCCTCGGTGACGCTCTCGCCGAGCCGGGGCATGGTGACCGATACCGGCATGTTCTCCAGACTCCTTCATTCCCCTGGTGGGATCATCGCCCGTCGCCGGACGCCGCGGTTGTCGTGTCAGGCGTGCGCGTGCAGCGGCTTGCCGGCCAGGGCCAGGTGCGCCTCGCCCAGAGCCTCGTTCTGCGTCGGGTGGGCGTGCACGAGCTGCGCCACCTCGGCCGGGTACGCCTCCCAGTTGTAGATGAGCTGCGCCTCGCCGATCAGCTCACCGACCCGGGCGCCGACCATGTGCACGCCGACCACCGGGCCGTCGTCCACCCGGACCAGCTTCACGTGGCCGGCGGTCTTGAGGATCTGGCTCTTGCCGTTGCCGCCCAGGTTGTAGTTGTAGGTCTTGATCTTGTCGGCGCCGTACTGCTCCTTGGCCTTCGCCTCGGTCAGGCCGACCGACGCCAGCTCCGGGTCGCAGTAGGTGACGCGCGGGATGCCGGCCTCGTCGATCACGGCCGGGGTCTTCCCGGCGATCTCCTCGGCGACGAAGATGCCCTGCTGGAAGCCACGGTGCGCGAGCTGCAGGCCGGGCACGATGTCGCCGACCGCGTAGACGTTCGGCACGCTGGTGCGCAGCCGCTCGTCGGTCAGCACGTAGCCGCGGTCCATCTTGACGCCCTGCTCCTCGTAGCCGAGGCCGGCGGTGTTCGGGCCGCGGCCCACGGCGACCAGCAGCAGCTCGGCCTCGACCGTGTCGCCGCCCTGAATGGTCAGCTTCACGCCCTTGTCGGTCTTCTCGACCTTCTCGAACGGCTTGCCGACCTTGAAGTTGATCTTCCGCTTGCGGAACGCCCGCTCCAGCGCCTTCGACGACTCCTCGTCCTCGGCGGCGACCAGGCGGGGCAGCGCCTCGACGATGGTCACGTCCACGCCGAAGGACTTCCAGACGCTGGCGAACTCGACGCCGATCACCCCGCCGCCGAGCACGATCGCCGACGACGGGATCCGGTCCAGCGTCAGCGCGTGGTCGCTGGTGATGATCCGCTCGCCGTCGACGTCCAGGCCGGGCAGGCTCTTGGCGTACGAGCCGGAGGCCAGCACGACGTTGCGGCCGGTGTAGCGCTTGCCGTCCACCTCGACGACGTTCTTGCCGACCAGCTTGCCGGCGCCCGCCACGAAGGTGATCTTCTTGCTGCTGCCCACCAGGCCCTGGAGGCCCTTGTACAGGCGGGAGATCACGCCGTCCTTGTACGAGTTGACCGCCGTGATGTCGATGCCGACCAGCTCGGCCTTCACACCGAACTGCTCGGACTCGCGGGTCTGGTCGGCGATCTCGGCGGCGTGCAGCAGCGCCTTGGTCGGGATGCAGCCGTTGTGCAGGCAGGTCCCGCCCAGCTTGCCCTTCTCGATGAGCGCGACGGAGAGGTCCAGCTGGGCGGCACGCAGCGCCGCCGCGTAGCCGCCGCTACCACCTCCGAGGATGACGATGTCGAAGGTCGTGTCGTTCGGCTCGCTCACATCCAACTCCCAGGTCGCGTCACTGCATCGGGGGTTACGGCGGAGTAACAGACACACCCCACCTCGGTCATCTTGTCACCACCACGGACCGGGCGCGTACCGAGGTGCCCAACGACACGTCGGTGACACGTACCCTTGGCACCGTTCTCGATGACGGCGGTGGGGGAGGAGTGGATTCGGTGGGGCTGTTCCGACGACGCAAGCGCGCGGTCCCGGCGAGCCGCGACCGCGCCGCCGACCGTGCCGACCTGGACCATCTGGAGAACTTCGTCCGGACCCGGAAGGGCGTCGAGGCGTACATCGAGCCCCGCACGACGGTCACCGAGACCACGATCATGCTGATCGCCGACGACGGCGAGTGGACCCGGCGGCGCGTCGGCGGGCCGGACGAGGCCCGCCGCTGGGCGCACCGGATCGCCATCCCGATCTACGACGTGCGGCTGATGGGCTATCCGCAGCGCATGCGCGACTACAACGAGCGTCGCAAGCGCCGCCCCGAGCTGTACTGAGATCACGGAAAAGGGCTCCCGGCGACGCCGGGAGCCCTTTTCTCGTACGAGTCGGTCAGCCGTTGGCGGCGACGTCCTCGACCAGGTGCACGAGCGTGCGCACCGGCACGCCGGTGCCGCCCTTGGTCCAGTAGCCGGTCGCCTCGCCCGAGTGGTAGCCCGGACCGGCGATGTCGATGTGCGCCCACGCCACGTCGTCGGTCACGAACTCGCGCAGGAACACCCCGCCCTGGAGCATGTGCCCGGCCCGGTCCATCCCGGCGTTGACCTGCGAGATGTCGGCTACCTCCGACTCCATGCCCTTGCGCACGTCGTCCGGCAGCGGCATCGGCCAGGCCGGCTCGCCGGTCGCGTCACCGGCCACCCGCACCCGCTCGCACAGCTCCTGGGTGCCCATCACACCGGCGATCCGCTTGCCCAGCGCGATCACCTGCCCGCCGGTCAGCGTCGACGTCTCGAACAGGTAGTCCGCGCCGTCCGCGCAGGCCCGCGCCATCGCGTCGGCCAGCACCATCCGGCCCTCGGCGTCGGTGTTGAGCACCTCCACCTTCTTGCCGTTGAACATGCTGATCACGTCACCCGGGCGGTAGCTGGTGCCCGACGGCATGTTCTCCGCCATCGGCAGGTAGCCGGTGACGGTCACCGACGGCTTGAGCGCCGCGACCGCCAGCATGGCCGCGCCGACCGCCGCCGCGCCCGCCATGTCCGACTTCATCTCCCACATGCCCTGCGCCGGCTTGATCGAGATGCCGCCGGTGTCGAACGTGATGCCCTTGCCGACCAGCGCGACCCGCTTGCCGTTGCCGCCACCGTCCGGCGTGTAGGTGAGCTTCACCAGCCGCGGCGGGGCCTCGGAGCCCTGGCCGACGGCGAGGATGCCGCCGTAACCACCGGCCGCCAGCGCCGCCTCGTCCAGCACCTCGACCTCCAGCCCCGCCTCGCGGGCGGCGGCGGAGACGACGTCGGCGAACGCCGGGGGACGCAGCTCGTTCGGCGCGGTGTTGACCCAGTCCCGGCTGGTCCGCACCGCACCGGCCACCGCCTGCGCCCGCGCGATCTCGGCCTGGGCGGTCGCGTCGGCCGCGTCCGGCACCGCCACCAGCACCTCGGCCACCGGCTCGCGCCGGGCCGGCTGCGGCTTGGTCTTGTAGCCGGCGAACCGGTAGCCGCCCAGCAGCGCGCCCTCGGCGACCGCGCGCAGCGCGGCCGGGGCGTCGGCGTCGTCGGGCAGCGGCAGGGCCAGCGCGACGCGCGGGGCGCCGGCCAGCGCCCGCACCGCGGCACCGGCGGCCCGGCGCAGCGACTCCGGCGCCGGAGCGGCGCCCGACGGCTCCGGGCCGAGGCCGACGGCCACGACCAGCGGCGCGGTCACCGTGCCCAGCGTGGCCAGCTTGATCACCTCGCCCGGGCCACCGGTCGCGCCGAGCAGGGCCAGCGTCTCGGTCAGCTTTCCGTCGAACGCGGCGGCGATGCTCTCCCCGCCGGTCGCCAGCAGCAGGGCGTGGGCGGGTGCGCCGCTGCCCGGCTCGGTGGTCTGGCTGTGCACGCCGATCACGATCGCGTCGACGGCGAGTTCGGCGGGGTCGGTGTCGACCAGGCTGAGGGTGGTGCGGGGCGATGTCACGAAAGCTACTCCGGGCGGGCCGGGCCGGCCGCGTCGTCGCGTACCGGCGATGAAGGTGTCTCCGGCGGCAACCTACCCGCCGGGAGGCGTGGCTGTCCCGCCGATGCGTGCCGACGGGATCCCGCCGATGCTAACCACAGCGGGCCGGGCCGGTAAGTTGCCACCCATGACCGAGGTGACCTCCGACGCTGCCGAGACCCGGCTGCGCCGATCCCCGCTGCACGAGCGGCACACCGCGCTCGGCGCGAAGTTCGCCCCCTTCGGGGGCTGGCAGATGCCGCTGGAGTACGCCGGTGGCGGCGTGCTCAAGGAGCACACGGCCGTCCGTGAGGGCGTCGGCGTGTTCGACGTCTCGCACCTGGGCAAGATCCGGGTCACCGGGCCGGGCGCGGCGGACTTCGTCAACGCCTGCCTCACCAACGACCTCGGCCGGATCACCCCCGGTCAGGCGCAGTACACGCTCTGCTGCGACGACGCCACCGGCGGCGTGGTGGACGACATCATCGCCTACCTGCACGCCGACGACCACGTCTTCCTGGTGCCCAACGCCGCCAACACCGCCGAGGTGGCCCGCCGCCTGCGCGCCGCCGCGCCCGAGGGCGTCACCGTCACCGACGAGCACGAGGCGTACGCGGTGCTCGCGGTCCAGGGCCCGCGTTCGGCGGAGCTGCTGGACGCGCTCGGCCTGCCCACCGGGCACGACTACATGAGCTTCTCCATCGCCGGCCTGGACGGGGTGGAGCTGACCGTGTGCCGCACCGGCTACACCGGCGAGCTGGGCTACGAGCTGGTCGTGGCGTCCGAGCACGCGGTCGCCGTCTGGGACGCGATCTTCGCCGCGGCCGACGACGTGCGTGCCTGCGGCCTGGCCGCCCGGGACACGCTGCGCACCGAGATGGGCTACCCGCTGCACGGGCAGGACCTGTCCCCGGAGATCACCCCGGTGCAGGGCCGCTCCGGCTGGGCGGTGGGCTGGGACAAGGCGGCGTTCTGGGGCCGCGACGCGCTGCGCGCCGAGAAGGCCGGCGGTCCGGCCCGTACGCTGCGCGGCCTGACCGCGGTCGACCGGGCCATCCCGCGCCCGGGCATGGCCGTGTACGCGGGCGACCGGCAGGTCGGCACCGTCACCAGCGGCACGTTCAGCCCGACGCTCAAGCACGGCGTCGCGCTGGCGCTGGTCGACACCGACCCGAAGCTGCCCGACGGCGACGAGCTGGAGGTGGACATCCGTGGCCGCCGCGCCCGGATGCGCCTGACCAGGCCGCCGTTCGTCAAGCCCTCGGTGCGCTGAGCCGCGCGGGTCAGTCCTCGCCGCGCTCCCCGGCGTCGAGGACTGCCTGCGTCCAGCCGCCCTCCAGCACTCCGGTGCCGTCCAGCACGGCCCAGTCGACCACGTCCGACGCCTCCACCACCACGGGGGAGCCGATCCGCACGCTCGGGTCGGTGTTGGCGTCGCTGGCGCTGGCGGCGACGATCCGTTCCGGGGTGTCCCACGAGGTCACCCCGGCCCAGACGTACTCGGGGCCGTCGTCGCCCGGCAGGCCGTACTTGACCACGAGCTGGCTCTCCTCGGGCAGCCGCCCGGCCAGGAAACGGGCCCGGATGTCGCCCAGCGCGGCGCGGGCGGTCTCCACCGCGCGGCTCATCGCGTCACCGGTGCGGGTGTAGCGCACGTCCGGCTGGATGCCGTTGAACAGCGTGGCGCAGGCGGCGGCGAAGTAGCGGCCGGGCGGGCCCGGGTGCCCGGGCGGCGGGTTGAGGCTCAGGAACGAGTCGGCGTCCGGATCGGTGGCCGGGTCCAGCTCCAGCCGCAGCAGCACCGGCGCGGTCGCGCCGTGCTGCTCCGGATTGCCGTACGCCACGGCGATGTCGTGCCCGGTCACCGTGGCGAGCACCGGCAGCTGCACGAACGCCGGCACCTCCTCGCCGGTGAGCCCGTCGGTCCAGTCCCGCAGCAGCCGCCGGGCCGCGCCGGTCATCACCGCGCCCCACGCCCGGGTCAGGTGGTCCGGTACGCCCTGGGCCTGCAACTCCAGCAGCCCGAACCGGCGCAGCCCTTTCGTGGTGAACCACAGCCCGTCGGAGTCCGAGGAGTAGGGCACCAGCACCCAGTCGACGAGCCGGATCCGGCCCTGCTCGTCCGGCAGCGAGCGCAACGCCGCCGCCGGGTCCAGGAACTGGAGCCCGAAGACGTCCACCACGTCCCCGCCCACCGTCTCGGCGACCGCCGCGGCCACCGCGCGGGCGGCCCACTCGTGCGCGGGCGGCCAGCCGGGCCGGTACTCGGCCTGCACCACCACCAGGTGGGTGGCGGCGGCCAGCCGGGCCAGTTGCTCCTCGGTGGCGCCGAACGCGGTGAGCAGGTCCGGCGGCAACTCGGGGAACTCGTCGACGGTGCGGGTGTCCACGGTCATCAGCGGGCTGTCGAGCATCTGCCGGGCCAGCCCGTGCACCGGCTCGGCGAGCCGGCCGGCCAGCCTCTCCACAGCGGTCTTCGGGCTCACCTTCGGCAGCCCGGTGATCGGCACCAGGTAGGTCGCGTCGAGCGACTCGGGCACCGGTACCGGCAGGAAGTCGTCCGTGATGAGCATGCCGTCCCCCTCGACCGTGCCGGTGCACTCGCCCCGAACGCTACCCGCCCGGACCGCCGGCGCTCAGCCGGTCAGCGCCAGTCCCAGGTAGGACAGCGTGGTGACGATCTCCACGAGCGCGCCGAGCACGTCGCCGGTGATGCCGCCGAAGCGGCGTACCAGGTGCCGGAGGAGCCCGGCCGCGACGGCGAGCGCGCCGAGCACGGCGAGCGGCCCCTGCCACGGACGGTCCGGCACCGCGGGCACCGCCGCCAGCGCGACGGCGAGCGCGCCGAGCGCCAGCGCCGCCCGGCCCACCGTGCCGGCGACGAGCGCGCCCAGGCCCTCCGGCCGGGCCGCGGGCACGCCGCGCCGGCAGGCCAGGCCGACGGCGAGCCGCCCGGCCGCGGTGGCCGCGACCACGGCGGCGAACGCGGCGAGGGCGTCCCGGCCGGCCAGCTCCGCGAGCACCGCGCTCTGGAGCAGGAGTACGACCACGAGCGCGACCACCCCGAACGGGCCGACGTCCGGCTGCTTCATGATCTCCAGCGCGGCCGGTCCGCGCCGGTACGAGCCGAGCGCGTCCACGGTGTCGGCCAGCCCGTCGAGGTGCAGGCCCCGGGTGAGCAGCGCGCCCAGCCCCACGGTGACCACTGCGGCGACGAAGGGTGGCGCGAGCGCGCCGGTGAGCAGGAGCACCCCGCCGAGTACGGCGCCGAGCAGCGCGCCGACCAGCGGCGCGAGCGCCATCGCGGTGCCGGCGGCGGCCCGGTCGACCCGGCCGGCGCGTACCGGGGCGGTGGTGAACGTGGTGAGCGCCAGCCGGATGCCGTCGGCGAGCCGCGCCTCAGTCGGCACGTCGGCCGGGGTGGACCGGCTCGTCGGCCCCGACGGTGGTCGGTCCCGGACCGGCCGGCTCCGGCTCGGTGAAGTCCGGTTCGTCGTCGGTCCGGTCGGCGTC
This sequence comes from Micromonospora tulbaghiae, assembly GCF_900091605.1. GTDB lineage: Bacteria > Actinomycetota > Actinomycetes > Mycobacteriales > Micromonosporaceae > Micromonospora > Micromonospora tulbaghiae. The sequence continues at coordinate 370,643 of NZ_FMCQ01000004.1, read as the reverse complement.
GCGGCCGTCGTCGTCGGTGCCGCCCTGGTCCTCGGTGCCGCCCTCGTCGTCGGGGCCGCCCAGCGACGGGTGCACCGGCAGCGTGGCGGCGAGCGTCAGCGCGGAGCGCAGCAGCGGCAGCGCGGCCAGCGCGGTCGCCCCCTCGCCCAGGTCGAGTCGCAGGTCCACCAGCGGGGTCAGGCCGAGCACGTCGGCGGCGAGCCGCACGCCCGGACGGCCGCCGTGGTCGGGCAGCAGGCACCAGTGCCGGGCCTGACCGGCCAGATCGCGGCTGACCATGGCGGCGGCGGTGCCGACCGGCCCGTCCAGCAGCACCGGCACCTTGCGGGCGGTGGCGCCCAGCAGCACGCCGGTGGCCAGCGCGATGTCGCCGCCGCCCAGCTCGGCCAGGACGTCCTTGGCCTCCCGGGCGGAGCGCCGGGTGCGGTGCAGCGCGTCCCGCACCGCCGCGCAGCGGACCATCCAGGCGGTGTCGTCGATCTCGCCCTGCTCGGTGACCACCCGGCCGAGCACCGTCGGCGGCTCCGCGCCCGCGGTGGCCGCGAGCACCGCCGCGGCGGCGGCCTCGGCGCCCGCACCGCACGCGGCCAGCACCAGCAGCTGCACCCCCGCGTCGGCGGCCTGCTCGGCGAGCCGCCAGCCGTAGCGCAGCGCCGCCTCGACCTCGTCGGCGGACAGGGCCGGGCCGTCCTCCATCGGCGCCGAGGCGGGCGCCTCGACGATCTGGAGACCGGCCCGGTTCTCGGCGGCGAGCCGGGCCAGCGCGCCCCGGCCGACGCGGGCCTGCCGGGCGCGGCGGGCCGACTCACCGGGCGTCGCGCCGGCCGACGCGCCGCCCGCGTGGTCGCCCTGGATCAGCAGTACGCGCACCGAGTCCCACGGACGCGGCGTCGAGGTGCCCTGGGTGGCGGCGGCGAAACCGACCACCTGCTCCAGCACGCCGAGTCCGGCGCCCGGGACGTCGAGGGTGGCGAGCCGGTCGACGGCCTGCGGTCCGGTGTAGTCGTCCGGCATCGGCAGTTCCATGCCCGGCTGGATGACCAGACCGGTGGCGATCATCGGCAGCGCCATCGTGGGCGCGGCCCAGTCGCCCGCACCGGGCTCGCTGGACGTGGCCGGGGCGGGTACCGGAGCGGCGGCCGGGGTGAGCACCTCGGGCAGCGTCACGTCCCCGGCGCCGAGGTCGGCCGGCACGGCCTGGGCCGGCGCGGTGTGGGTCGGCGCGGCCTGGTTGTGCGTGGTGCGGGGTGCCGCGGCGCGGCCCGGCACGGTCTCGGGCGACGTGGCCGCGGGCGGCACGGCGTGCGCGGGGGCCGGGGTGGCCGGCTTGAGCCACGCGGTCTGACCTGCGACCACGAGCGCTACCGCGTCGCAGGCGTCGGCGACCGCGCGGTTGGTGGCGCCGAGCGCGTCGGTGAACGCCCGGCCCAGCGGCGTGGTGGGCACCAGGGACAGACCCACCTCGGGGCTGACCAGCACCAGCCGGGCCGTGCTGGAGCGCACCGCCGCGGCCAGCTCGGCGATCGTCGCGGTGTCGTCGGCGGGCTGGTGGGCCGGGTCGAGCAGCACAGTCACCCAGCCGCCCAGGTCGTCCACGAGCAGCGTCTCGTTCGGCCCGGCGGCGGCGATGACCTCGACCAGCCGGCCTGGGTCCGCCGCGGTCTCCTCGGTGCTCCAGCTCCCCGGCCGGCGGGCGCGGTGCGCCGCGAGGCGGATCGCCCACTCGGTGTCCTCCGGGTCCCCGGCCGGGGCGGTGGCCACGTACCGGACCGTGGGCGCGTCGGCGACCAGTGACTCGGCGAACTCGGACTTGCCGGAGCGGATACCGCCGAGCACCAGGAGGGTGTGCCACCCGTCAACGGACATGCCCGTACCTTAGTTCGCCCGCCCCCGTTCCGGGCAGCTCGCCCCTCCCCGCCCTCCCTCCGCCCTCCCTCCGCGCTGATCTTGCAGTTGCGGCCCTCGGGATGCCGGGAATGACCGCTCTGCCGGGGCGGAAACCGCAAGATCGACGGTGCGGGCCGCGGTGGTGGTGGGCATGATCCACGTGGTGGCGGGCCGTCGTCGGCGGGGCCGACTAGGCTTGCGGAGGTTTGGCGTCCCACGGGACGACGGCGGCGAGGGGAGACGCGGCATGGCGTGGAGCTGGCGGTACGAGGGCACGAACGGCGACCCGGCCGACGGGCCGGAAGAGTCGTTCCCGAGCCAGGCGGACGCCGAGTCGTGGATCGGCCAGGCATGGCGGGAGCTCGCGGCATCCGGCGTCACCACCGTCGTGCTGGTCGAGGACGACCGGGTGGACTACCGGATGAGCCTGCAACCCCCGGCCGAATGACCGGCTACGACCGCCCGGGCGAGCCGCTGATCCTCGGCGTGCCCCGGGCGGCGTTCCGGCCGAGCCCGATCTTCCTGGCCCTGGTGGCGCTCTTCGTCGTTTCCGGGGTGATGACCTGGAACCGGTACGGCAACGTCGGCTTCGACGTGTTCCTCTTCGTCGTCTCCGGCTGGCTGGTCTCGCTGTGCCTGCACGAGTACGCGCACGCCGTGGTCGCGTACCGGTCCGGTGACCGGGACATCGCGCACCGGGGTTACCTCACGCTCAACCCGCTGAAGTACACCAGCCCGCTGCTGTCGATCGTGCTGCCGGTGGTCGTGGTGCTGCTCGGTGGCATCGGCCTGCCCGGCGGCGCGGTCTGGGTGGACCGGCACGCCATCCCCGGCCGGCTGCGGCACACGCTCGTCAGCCTGGCCGGGCCGGCCACGAACGTGCTGTTCACGCTGACGCTGGTGGCAGCCGTGGCGTGGGGGCCGGAGCTGGGCGGGCCGCTGGAGTTCTGGGCCGGCGTCGGACTGCTCGCGTTCCTCCAGCTCACCGCCAGCGTGCTCAACCTGCTGCCGGTGCCGGGCCTGGACGGCGGCAACATGCTCCAGCCCTGGCTCAGCCCCGCCTACCGGCGGATGTACGACCTGTTCGCCCCGTACGGCTTCATCCTGCTGTTCGCGCTGCTGTGGAGCCCGCAGATCAACCGGGTGTTCTTCGGCGCGGTCTTCGCCGTCGGCGACGCGCTCGGCCTGCCGCGCGAGCTGTACCAGATCGGCTACGCCCTGATCCGCTTCTGGGAGTAGCCACCCGGTCGCTCCCGGGCCGGTGCGAGCCGGCCCGGGAACGACGCGACGTCACGGGCGCTGAGCCGGGCTCTCGGTCTTCGCCGCGTCCCGCTCGGTGACCGGCTCGACGATCTCGTCGATCGCCTTGAGCAGGTCGGCGTCGAGCTTCACGCCCGCCGCCTTCACGTTGTCGTGCACCTGCTTCGGCCGGGACGCGCCGACGATCGCCGAGGAGACGTTCGGGTTCTGGAGCACCCAGGCGACGGCGAGCTGCGGCATGGTCAGCCCGGCCTGCTCGGCCAGCGGCTTGAGTCGCTGGACCCGGGTCAGCACGTCGTCGGTCATGAACCGGGCGATGAACCCGGCGCCGGACTTCTCGTCGGTGGCGCGGGAGCCGGCCGGCGGCGGCTGGCCCGGAAGGTACTTGCCGGACAGCACGCCCTGGGCCATCGGCGACCAGACGATCTGGCCGATGCCCAGTTCCTCGCTGGTGGGGATCACCTCGGTCTCGATGACCCGCCACAGCATCGAGTACTGCGGCTGGTTCGAGATCAGCGGGATGCGCAGCTCGCGGGCGAGCGCGTGCGCCTCGCGCAGCTGGGACGCCTTCCACTCGGAGACGCCGATGTAGTGCGCCTTGCCGGAGCGTACGACGTCGGCGAAGGCCTCCATCGTCTCCTCCAGCGGCGTGCTGTAGTCGTAGCGGTGGGCCTGGTAGAGGTCCACGTGGTCGGTCTGCAGGCGGCGCAGCGAGCCGTCGATCGACTCCATGATGTGCTTGCGGGACAGACCCCGGTCGTTGCGGCCGGGACCGGTCGGCCAGTAGACCTTGGTGAAGATCTCCAGCCCTTCGCGACGCTCGCCCTTGAGCGCGCGGCCGAGCACCGACTCGGCGCGGGTGCCCGCGTACACGTCGGCGGTGTCGAAGGTGGTGATGCCGCTGTCGAGGGCGGCGCGGACGCATGCGACGGCCGCGTCCTCCTCGACCTGCGAGCCGTGGGTGATCCAGTTGCCGTACGAGATCTCGCTGACCATCAGGCCGGAACGGCCCAGGTGACGGAATTCCATGCTCCCGACCCTAGACCCGCCCGGTCCCGGACGCCGTCCGGCGCTCACCCCGCCAGCGCGTCTCGCATCCGGGCGGCGAGCCACTGCCGGAAGCTCTCCTCCGCCCACCCGCACCGTTGCACCAGCGCCGCGTAGTGCGCCGGGTCGTTGTAGAACCACAGCGCGTCGACCGCGCGCTCGACGCCGGCGCCCGGCCGCAGCGGGCCGTCCAGGGTGAGCAGCCGGTCGACCACCATGGCGGCGCCCGCGCGACGGTTGCGCAGCAGCGTCTCCCACAGGTCGGCCACCTCGGGCGCCTCGTCCGCCGCGCGGCGCACCGTCTCGAAGGCGCCGGCCGCACGGTGGCCGATCAGCGTGCAGACCCCGGCGTACGCGTCGAGCACCGCGCCCTGGTCGGGTGCCTCCCAGACGGGCTGGAACCACGGGCGGCGCGCCACCGGCACCGGCTCGTCGTCACCGGCGAGCGCCTCGTCGAGCACCTGGCGCAGCAGGGCGCCCTTGGAGCCGAACGCGGCGAACACGGTGGGCCGGGCGACGCCCGCCTCGGCGGCCACGTCGGCCAGCGACGTCGCCGCGTAGCCGCGCGTCACGAACAGGTCGGTCGCAGCCCGCACCACCGCCTGCCGGGTACGCCGGGCGCTCTCCTCACGCACCGCCGAGCGGTAGGGGCGCGTCGGCTTGCCGTCCTTGACTCCAGCCATGACCTCGCGATACTAACAATCTATTCACTAGACTCATGGCTATCGAATATTCTCAGGTTCACTGAAATTGGAGGCCGCCATGTCCGTCCGCCCCTACCTGCTCGGCCCCGACGACGGCGAGGCGTACTGGTTCCTCGGCAACCTGTGCACGCTGAAAGCCGGGGGCCGGCACACCCGGGACCGCCTCACCGTCGCCGAGTTCGTGAACCCGCCCGGCTTCGCCCCGCCACTGCACCGCCACCAGGTCGAGGACGAGATGTTCTACCTGCTCTCCGGCACCGCTCGGTTCCACTGCGACGGCGACACGCTCACCGCGGGTCCCGGTGACTTCGTCCTGCTGCCGGTGGGCCTGGCGCACACCTTCGTGGTCGGTCCGGACGAGCCGTTGCGCGCGCTCCAGATCACCACGCCGGCCGGGTTCGAGCGGTTCGCCGCCGAAGCCGGCGTACCGGCGCCGCACCGCCGGCTGCCCGACCCGGCGCCGATCGACCCGGCCGCGCTCGGGCACGCCGCCGCCCGCAACGGCATCGAACTGCTCGGCCCTCCGCCGGCGGCGTGAGCGGGCCGGCGCGAGGTCGCCCGCCGGTCCGGTGGCGTGCCGGTCCGGGTGGCGTGGCGGGCGCGGGTCAGAGCACCGGGCTGGCGTCGGCGAGCAACCGGTCGATCTCCGCGACCACCGCCGCGCGGCCCGGGTGCACCGGGTCGATGAGCGGCTCGCCGCGCCGGTCCAGCGCGCCCCACCGGCCCGACTCGGTGGCGACCAGGAACGCCACCGGATGCACCACCACCGTCGGGTACGCCGGCGTCACCATCACCCGGCCGGTCCGGTCCACCACGCCCCGGCGGCCGGCCAGCTCGACCACTGCCAGTCCGTCGGCGGTGAAACCGTCGACCTCCCGCCCGTCCGCGAGCACCGTGCCGAGACGGTGGTAGCGGGTCGGCACCACCACCTCGCCGGTGAGGTCCACCGCGCCCCAGCCGCCGTTCTGCCGTACCGCCGCCAGGCCGTTGCGGAACGGCCGGGCCTCCTCGTACCCGGGCGGGATCTTCACGATGTTCATCCGGTCGACCGCCATCCACCGGCCCTTGCCGTCCATCGACACCCAGGAAAGCCCTTCCGAGAAGGGCACCACCGACCGGTAGCCGTTGTTCGCCTCGATCAGCGCCGCGCCGGACGTGTCGATGAGCGCCCACCGGGACGCCTCCGGCCGCCGTACCCAGGCCAGTCCCTCGTGGAACGGCTGCGCCTCGGCGTACCGGTGCGCGATGACCATCTCGCCGTCGGCGTCCGCGTACCCCCAGAGCCGCTGCTCCTCGTCGAACGTCGCCACCGGCGGACGCGGGGTGCCGAGCACCTCCTCGGGCCGGCGCGGCGGGGGACCGAAACCGTCGGCGGCGGCCCGCTCCGCGACCGCGTCCAGCGCGACCTCGACCCGGGCGTTCAGCTGCGCGTCCTCGCCGTGACGCAGGTCCAGCGCCCGCTCGAAGTGCAGGCACGCCTCGGTCAGCCGCCCCTGGTCGTAGCAGCACCGCCCGGCGTGCTCGTGCAGCAGCGCGCGCAGCCGGTCCGGCAGCTCCGGCGAGTTCGCCTCGGCGAAGATCCGGTCGGCCTCCGCGTGGTCACCCCGCCACCGCAGCGCCTCGGCGAGACGTGCGCGGGCCAGCGCGGTCCGCCGGAACTCGCCGGTGGCCTCCGCGTACGTGACGGCCAGCCGCGCGTCCCCGAGCGCGTCATCGAGGTCGCCGAGGATCCGGGACGCCACGGCGCGCAGGCTGAGCAGCCGGGCCCGGCTGCGGTTGTCGAGCGTGGTGTCCAGCTTGCCGGTCAGCCCGTCCCGGATGACCCGCAACTGCGCCGGGTCCGGGGCCTGCTCGCGCAGCGTACGCGGATCGAGTTCCCAGCCGACCGCGGCGAGGGCCTGCTCCGGGTCGACCGGAGGCGGCGGCTCGGCGTCCGCCGCCGGTTCCGCGTCGTCGTCGGTTCCGGCTTCGGGGGTACGCGGATCCTGCGCGTCGTCGGTGCCGGTCGGGGTTGGTTCGCCGTTGTCGGTGTGGGCCGGCGCCTGCGGCTGTCCCTGTCGCGCGGGCGTGGCGTGGTCGTGGTCTTGGTCTTGGTGGTGGGCGCTCCCTGGTCCGTCGTCGACGGTGTCGCTGTGGTCGGTGCCGGTCGGAGGAGTGCCGACGAGCGGCTGTTCGCCGGGAGTGGTGCCGCCGCCCTCGGTGTCGGTTGCGGTGCTGACATGCTCCGCGGGTGTGCTGGCGATCCCGTCAGCGGTGGGCGCAGCCTGCGCGGCCGTGGCGTCGTCGGCGCCGGCCGTTGTGCCGGCCTGCTGGGGAGCGGGCGGTGTGGACCCGGTGCGGTCGGCATCGGCGGTGCCGTCGATCGCAGTCGGTTCCTCGGCCGTGTCCTCGGTGAGGCTCTCCAGTGCCGGCTCGGCGGCGGTGGTCTGCGGTGCCGCGCTGTCCTGCCGGACATCGGCGGTGCCGAAGGAGACGACATCGTGCGGAGTGCGCTCCGGACCGGGGCCGGGCAGGCCGGGTGCCGCCGCCACCGCGACCTGCGGTACGGGATCAGCGGCCGACCTGTCGGGTTCGGTTGCGGGGGTGTCGACCTCTGCCGTCGTCCGCTCGGCCGCCGGGATGATCGGCGTGCCGACGGATGCGGACGGCGAGCCGGTGGTCGTCGCAGCACCGGCCGATGCGCCGTCGGCGGACGCGGGGACGACTGGCGCGGCTGCCGGTGCCGGTGTCGGTGTCGGTGTCGGCGGTGTGTCGAGGGTGCTTGCGGGTCCGCCGGAGCTGGCGGGTGCGGGTGCGGGTGTGTCCGGATCCGTGGCGGGGACGGTGCCGGTGTTCGGCACGGTCGGCGTTCCGCTTGTGATGCCGGCGTTCGGCAGGGTCGACGTGCCGCTTGTGATGGCGCCGTCGAGTCCCGGCGCCTCCGTCACGCCGGGCGCCTCTGCCACGGCTTGCGGAGCCTCCGCCACGGCTGCGGCGTCGTCGTCGACGGTGCGCATGGTTGGCAGCGGCGCGCCGAGGGGAGCCGCCGAGGTCCCGACGGACGGCGGCACGCCGCGGTCCCCATCCGACCGCTCGATCGAGTCGTGGCCGGGGAGAGATCTTGGTACGAAACGGCCCCCGGAGGGGCCGGAATCGTCCAAGATCTCCGACGGTTCCGGGGTTCCCGTCGGCTGGGAGGGTTGGGCCGGCCGGAACCATGCCTCGGCGCCGGGGGAGGGCGGAGGTGCCTTCTCCGCCGAGTGGCCGTTCTTCGACGGCTCGTCGCTCCGGTCGGTGGTCGCGTCCGCTCCGGGACGGTCCGTGTTCTGCGCCGGCCGAGCGTCCCGGTCCGCTCCGGGACGGTCCGTGTTCTGCGCCGGCCGAGTGTCCCGGTCGGCTTCGGGCCGGTTCGTCGCGTGTGTGGGCCGGGCGGCCGCGTCGGCCCCGGGACGGTCCGTGCTCTGCGCCGGCCGAGTGTTCCCGTCGGCTTCGGGCCGGTCCGTCGCCTGCGTGGGCCGGGCGGCCGCGTCGGCTCCGGGACGGCCGGCGTCCGTGTCCGGCGTAGGTCGGGTGCCGGTGGCTGGCACGGAGCCGCGGTCCGCGTCGGCCCCGGGACGGCCGGGCGTACCCGCCTGCGGCTCGACGGCGGACCGTCGCACGGCCTGTGCTTCCGGACCGGCGGGTCGCTCCGCCGGTTCGATCGGTGGTGGCGTGGTCGAACGGGCAGGGGCGGGGCCGGGATAGGCGGGCGGTGCGGGACGGGCCGAAGCGGCAGGGGCCGGCTGGACCGGACCGGCTGGAGGCGGGCCCTGGCGTTCCTCCGTGCGTCCCCGCGGCGGCGCGGGGCGGGTGGGCTCCTCGCTTCGCTCTGCCCGTGCGGTGCCGATCGGAGCCTGCGCGCCGTTGCTGGGCGCGCCGACGACCGGCGTGGCCGAACCGGAGACCGGTGCGCCGGCAAGCGGCATGCCCGGGGCGGGCGCGCCGGAGACGGGCCTGCTGGAATCCGGCGTCCCCGAGACAGGTGCGCCGGCCGCCGGGCTCGCGGAAGCGGGCACGCCGGAGGTGGAATCCGAAGGCGTGCCGACCGTCGGGCCCGCCGGTACGCGGGACGTGTGACCGGGAGGCGCGCCGTACGGGTCCGGTGCCGGCATCCGGTGCCGCTCGCCCGCGTCAACCGGCGGCACGGGCCGCAGCGGGGCGTTGCCGGTCGACGGCGCGCCGTCGCCGGGGCGTACGGGCGCGCGCTGTGCCGACAGCGGATCCGGGGCCACCGGGGCGGGACGGGGGCGGTCGTCGGCACGCGGGCGGTCGGCCGACTCGGCCGGAGCCGTGTTCCGGTCCGGGGACGCCGGACGGCGCTCGTCGGGCCGTACCGGCCACTGCCGCGGCCGGGACTCGGGACGCGCGCCGGCCTCGTCCGGCCGGCGACGGTCCTGCTCCGGCTGCGGCCGGCCGGCCTCGGGGCGGGACGGGGCGGTGTCCGGGCGGGGCGGGGCGGTGGGTGGCCGGGTGGCGTGGGGCTGGGTACGCGGACCGGCGCCGTCGGGCTGTCCGCCGGCACCGGCAGGCCGAGCGTCGCGCGAGTCCGGGCGGACGGAACCGTCCTGGGCCGGGCGGCGCGCGTCGAGGCGCGGGCCGTCGGCTGGCGGCATCGGGTGCCGGGAAGGTGCCGGCCGATCCGCGGGTGGCCGGTCCCGCTCGTCCGGCCGGTGCACGTCGTGTTCCGGCCGGGGGCGCGGCTCGATGATCGGCCACTCGCCCTGGTGGGGGCGGGACCGGTCGGCCGGCGGGCGCTCCCAACGCTGGTCGGCGCCCGGCCGGGCCGGGGCGGCGGCTTGCGGGTCAGCCGGACGGTGCGGCTGTGCGCTGTACCGGTCGGGCTCGCCCTGCTGCGCGGGTCGCCCGTTCTCCGGTGCCCGGCGCTGCGTGTCCGGGTACGCGGCGGCCTCGCGACCCGGCGTCCGGTCGTCCCACCGGCCACCCGCCGGCTCGCGCCGGTCCGCCGGGGGAGGTGGGCCGGGCTCGCGCCAGCCGTCACGGCCGGGCTCGCGCCAGCCGTCACGGCCGGGCTCACGCCGACCGTCGTGGCCCGGCCCGCCCCGGCCTGGTTCACGCCGGCTCGGCTCGGACCAGCCGGGTTCACGCCGGCCCGGATCGCTCCATCCGGCCGCGCTCCGCTCCGACGGTGGCACCGCGTCGTCGCGCCGGTCGACGCCGGGACCGCGCCGACCACGGCCGGGATCGTTCGTTGACGGCTCCGGGAAGGGGCCGCGACGTCCGTCGGGCAGGGGTTCGCGACGCCCGCCGGGGGAGTGGTCGTGGCGAGTGTCGGGTGGCGTGCCCCATCGGTCGCCGGAAGCCGCCGGACGACCGTCGGCCGGAGCGCGCCTGCCGTCCGCCGGGCGGTCGGGCCGGCGGGGGGCGGGGTGCGGGCTCTCGTTCGGCTCCGGCATCCAGCCCGGCTGGGCGCCCCGGCGCGGCGCGCCGTCGGGGTGTACCCAGCGTTGGTCGAGCCGCTCCGGCGGCGGACCGGTGCGGTGGGGCCGACGGCCGTCCGCGCCTGGGCCGTCGGGATGGCCGCGCCGCTCGTCCGGCCCCGCGAGGCGCTGTCCGCCGGGCCCGGCGGCACCCATCGGGTACGTCCCGCGCGAGCCGGCCGGCCCGTCCAGGTACGTGCCGCGTGTGCCTGCCGACCCGCCTGAGTGCCCGCCGCGTGGCCCGGCGGGGCTGGTCGGGTGCGCGCCACGTGGCCCGGCGGGGCTGGTCGGGTGTACGCCGGGCGGGACCGCGGGACTGATCGGGTACGCCTCGCGTGGGGCGGCCGGGCTGGTCGGGTATGCGCCGGCCGGGCTGATCGGGTACCCGTCCCGGGCGCCGGCCGGGCTGACCGGGTACCCGTCCGGGCCGGGCCGGTACGCGTCGTGCGGGCCTGCCGGGCTGACCGGGTCCGCCCAGCGTGGACCGGCGGGACTGGTCGGATGCGCATCGCGTGGACCGGCGCTGACGGGGTAGGCGCCGTGCGGACCGGCCGGACTCACCGGGTACGTGTCCACGTCGGGCGCGGGGCTGACCGGGCGTACCTCGGCCCGGCCGACCACGGCGCGGGGACGCGGCGTCAGGTTCTCGATGCCGATGTCACCCGGGTAGCGCTGTCCGGGGAACTGCGGCTGCCACTCGTGGGTGGGCTCGGCGGCCCAGGCCGGTTCGGCCGGCTCGCGCCAGCTGCCCCAGCCACTCATCGGCAACCCCTCCCGCCGCTCGCGCGGGACGGCCCCGGGGCCGGCTCGCGTCGCTCGCTCACGGCGGTGTCACCTCATTGGAAATTCTCGCGCTGGGGCGCCGGACATGCCGGTACAGTCGCCCGGTCCAGCACGTCGTGGCTGCGGAAGGAGGGTAACGGCGTGGGCTCGGTCACCGCCACTGTGGCACCACCCACCGGCGCACACGTTACCCCATGGTTTCGGACATTCGGCGCGATCGCGGCGGCCGGGTTCCGGCGCCACGCGACGTACCGTCAGGCCGCCGTGGCGGGGTTGTGCACCAACACCGTGTTCGGCTTCCTGCGCTGCTACATCTTCCTCGCGGCGGCAGGTGCGGCGGGCACCGTCGCCGGGTACGACCGAGCGCAGCTCGCCACGTTCGTCTGGGCCGGACAGGGGCTGCTGGCGGTCATCGCGATCTGGGGCTGGACCGATCTGGCCGACCGGATCCGTACCGGCGAGGTCGCCGCGGACCTGCTGCGGCCGGTGCATCCGGTGACCAGCTACCTCGCCACCGACCTGGGCCGGGCCGGGTTCGCGTCGCTGGCCCGGCTGGTGCCGCCGCTGGTGGTCGGCCCGTTCTTCTTCGCCGTGTACGTGCCCCGGCACTGGGCCACGGTGCCGCTGTTCCTGCTCTCCGCGCTGCTCGCGGTGGTGGTCTGCTTCGGCTGCCGCTACCTGGTCAACGCCACCGCGTACTGGTTGCAGGACGTCCGCGGCCCGATGATCCTGTGGACGCTCGGCTCCGGCGTGCTGGCCGGGCTCTACTTCCCGCTCGGCTTCCTGCCCGGCCCGCTGGAGGCGGTCCTGCGGTACGCGACCCCGTTCCCCAGCATCCTCCAGGTGCCGCTGGACGTGCTCGTCGAGCGGGAGCCGATGTCCACCGGGCTCACGCTGGTCGGGGTGCAGGCCGGCTGGGCGGTGCTGCTGCTGGCGCTGTGCCGGCTGGTGCAGCGCCGCGCCGAGCGCCGCTTGGTGGTGCAGGGTGGCTGAGCGCGGCAGCGCGTCCAGGGTGGCTGAACTACGGGCGTACCGGGCGCTGCTCGGTGCGCAGGCGCGCTCGCAGGCCGCGTACCGCACCTCGTTCGTGGTGGACCTGGTCGGCAACGTGGGCGCCACCGTGTTCGACGTGGTCACCGTCCTGGTGATCTTCGGCGTGACGCGGGAGCTGGGCGGCTTCACGTTGCGTGAGACGCTCGTCGTGGTCGGCCTGTCGTCGTGCGGCTTCGCCACCGCCGACCTGCTGGTCGGCAACATCGAACGGCTTCCCCGGTACGTGCGCACCGGCCTCTTCGACGCCGTGCTGGTACGCCCGCTCGGGGCGCTGCCGCAGCTGCTGCTGATGGACCTGCCGCTGCGCAAGCTGTCCCGGGCCGTGTTCGGGCTCGCAGTGCTGCTTTTCGCACTCGTCTCGGCCGGCATCGACTGGACGCCGGGCCGGGTCGCGCTGGCGGTGGTCGCCCCGCTGGCCGCCGTGGTCTTCTTCGGCTCGGTCTTCGTGCTGACCGCCACGGTGTCGTTCTACTGGGTCGACTCGGGTGAGCTGGCCAACGCGGTCACGTACGGCGGGCGCGACTTCACCTCGTACCCGGTCACCGTCTACGGCGGGTGGTTCCGCGCGCTGTTCGCGTACGGGATGGGGTTCGCCTTCGTCAGTTACCACCCGGCGCTGGCGCTGCTGGGCCGCGCCGACCCGCTCGGCCTGCCGCCCTGGACGGGCTGGGCCGCGCCGGGCGTCGCGGTGGTCGCGGCGGCGCTGGCCACCCTGGCCTGGCGCGTCGGGGTCCGTCACTACCGGAGTACGGGGTCATGAGCGTCATCGAGATGGACGGGCTGCGCAAGGAGTTCACGGTACGGGTGAAGGCCGGGCCGCTGCGGCGCGAGAAGCGGACGGTGACCGCCGTCGACGGGGTCGACCTGCGGGTGGAGCGCGGCGAGATGCTCGGCTACATCGGCCCGAACGGCGCCGGGAAGTCGACCACGCTGAAGATGCTCACCGGGGTGCTGACGCCGTCGGCGGGGCGGGCCCGGGTGTGCGGGTTGCGCCCGGTGGCCGACCGGACCCGGCTGGCGCTGCGGATCGGGGTGGTGTTCGGGCAGCGCTCGCAGCTCTGGTGGGACCTGCCGCTGCGGGACTCGTTCGACCTGTTGCGGCACGTCTACCGGGTGCCGGCCGGCGCGCACGCGGCCCGGCTGGCCCGCTGCCGGGAGCTGCTCGACCTGGACGGGTTCCTGGACATCCCGGTACGGCAGCTCTCGCTGGGCCAGCGAATGCGCGGCGAGCTGACCGCGGCGCTGCTGCACGGCCCGGAGGTGCTGTTCCTGGACGAGCCGACGATCGGCCTGGACGTGGTGAGCAAGCAGGCGGTGCGCGGCTTCCTGGCCGAGCTGGGCCGGGCCGGGGACACCACGCTCGTGCTCACCACGCACGACCTGGCCGACATCGAGCGGCTGTGCCGGCGGCTCGTGGTGATCGACCACGGGCGGGTGGTGCACGACGGGTCGATCGCCGAGCTGCACCGCCGGTACGGCTCGCGCCGGATGGTGGTCGCCGAGCTGGACGTGGCGCTGCCCGAGCCGCCGGTGCTGCCCGGGGCGCCGGTGCAGCGGGTGGAGGCGGACGGGCGGCGGCTGGTCTTCGCGCTGGAACGGGCGAGCGTCGCCGAGGTGGTGGCCGGGCTGGCCGGCCTGACCACGCTGCGGGACATCTCGATCGTGGAGCCGGACATCGAGGAGGTGGTGACCCGGCTCTACCGGGCGCCGGCCGGGGGTGCCGCGTCCGCGGTCACGGGTGCTCCATGACGAGTACGGCGAAGGTGCCGGGGGCCAGTGCCTCGTACCGGTGCGGGGTGTCGCCGGGGAAGGTGGCGTAGTCGCCCGGTTCCAGCTCGACCAGGTCGGTCTCGGGGCCGACGCGCATCCGCCCGGCGGCGACCACGACGTGCTCGACGCTGCGCGGGGTGTGCGCCTCGGCGAGCCGTACCGCGCCGGGTTCCAGCTCCATCACGTAGACGTCCCGCCGGGCGTGCGGCGCCCCGGCGGCGAGCAGGGTGGCCGAGAAGTCGGCGTGTTCGGACCGGATCCGGGGCCCGTGCCCGGCGCGGACCACCCGGACGGCGGCGGTGGGCGGTTCGACCAGGCGGCTGAACGGTACGTCCAGTGCCACGCCGAGCGCCCAGAGCGTCTCCACGCTGGGATTGCCGGACCCGGACTCCAGCTGGGACAGGGTGGACTTGGCGATTCCGGCGCGGCGGGCCAGCTCGGTGAGCGTCAGGCCCGCCCGTTCGCGCTCGCGGCGCAGCGCGGCGGCGATGGTGGCGAGTGGGGGAGCGGGGTCGATCGCCATCTGTTCGCTCCATCGGTCGGTTTGTTCGGTTTGACGAACCAGCGTGCTCCCGTTCAGGATAATGGACATGCGTACGGCATACCGAACGGGCGACGCCCGGGTGCTCCGCGACGTCGCCGCCATCGGCGCGGCGATGCTCGCCGTGGGCGCGTCGTTCGGCGCCGTGGCGGTGGCCGCCGGCCTGCCCGCCTGGGCCACACTCGCCATGTCCGCGTTCGTCTACGCCGGTGGCGCCCAGTTCATGGCAGTGGGCCTCGTCGTGGCCGGCAGTCCGCTCGCGGCAGTTCTCGCCGGCCTGCTCCTCAACGCCCGGCACCTGCCGTTCGGCCTGGCCCTCGGCGGCGCGCTCGGCTCCCGGCGCGCGCAGCGGCTGCTCGGCAGCCACCTGATGACCGACGAGGCGACCGCGTTCGCGCTGGCCCGCCCGGCCGGGCCGGAACGGCGCCGGGCGTTCTGGCTCGCCGGGGTGCTTCTGTTCCTGGCCTGGAACGCCGGCACCGCGCTCGGCGTGCTCGCCGGCGGCGCGGCTGGCGACCCGGCCGCCCTGGGACTCGACGCCGCCTTCCCCGCCGGGCTGGCCGCCCTGCTGCTGCCCAGCCTGCGCGACCGGGAGACCCGCCGGGTGGCGCTCGTCGGCGCCGGCCTCGCCGTGCTGGCGACCCCGTTGCTGCCGGCCGGGCTGCCGGTGCTGCTCGCGCTCGCCGCGCTGGCCCTGCCCCTGCTGGCCCGCCGCCGCCCACCCGCCGCGCCGTCCGAGACCGCTGACGAGGCACCTGATCGCCGGAGTGTGCGGGCCGGGGAGGTCTCGTGCTGATCGCCGTGATCCTCGCGCTGGCCGCCGGCACCTACGGCTTCCGCGTCGCCGGGGTGCTGCTGCGGGACCGGCTGGACCTGCCTGAGTGGGCCCGTCACCTGCTGCCGGTCGGCGCCGCCACGTTGCTGGCCGCGCTGGCCGCCACCGCTGCGCTCACCGAGGCCGGGGGCTTCGCCGGCTACGCCCGGCCCGCCGGTGTGCTCGTCGGCCTGCTGCTGGCCTGGCGCCGGGCGCCGTTCGTGCTGGTAGTGGTCGCGGCGGCGGCCACCACCGCGGTGCTGCGCCTGCTCGGCGTGGCCTGAGAGCGGCATCGACCCGCACGAGAACGGCCCCTTCCCGCCGGGGCGGGGAGGGGCCGATCGGCCCGGGTCGCCCCGGTCAGACCTTGTCGCCGATGTTCACCCGGGGCGCGGGCGCGCGCATCCGGCGGAACGTGATCGACCGCATGATCGCGTAGAAGTAGAGCGAGCCGAGTTTCTCGGTGCTCTTCGGGAAGCGCTCGCGGACCAGCCGCTTGATCTTCCGGGAGATCAGCACCGAGTCGATCAGCACACCGAGCGCCAGCGCGCCCCAGAGCACGTTCGACAGCAGCCGCACGATCGGCGGCATGGCCTGGTTGGAGCCGAACAGCACGATCAGCGCGCCGCCGAAGAACCAGGTGCCGATCGTCCGCCGGGAGTCGACCACGTTGCGGGCCAGCAGCCGCTCCGGGCCCCGGTCACGCGGGCCGCCCTCGCGGCGGAACTCGGCGGCGGCCTCGGCGCGGGCGGCGCGGCGCTGCGCGCGGGCCTCCTCCTTGGTCAGCGGCTTGGCCGGCGCGGTCGGCCGGCGACCGGCGACCGGGCGCTTCGGTGTGACCTGCCCGAGTTCCTTCTTGCTGGGCGTGTAGCCCCGGGGGCGGTCGGCGGACTCCTCGTCGGTCGTCACAGTGGTGACGGACTCCTCGACGAGGTCGGCGGACTTGCGGCGAAACAGCGACGGCACGCGGCAAGGGTAGCCAACCGGCCGCGCCCGGTGCACATCACGGGTGCACCGGGCGCGGCTTCCGTCTTGCGGTGCCGCGACAGAGGCGCTGTCGCGGCGCGGAACGGGACGGTCAGGGACGCTCGACGTGCGCGCCGAGGTCGGCCAGCTTAGCCTCGAAGTCCTCGTAGCCACGGTTGATCAGGTCCACGCCGTACACCCGGGAGGTGCCCTCGGCGGCGAGCGCCGCGATCAGGTGGCTGAACCCGGCCCGCAGGTCCGGGATGACCAGGTCGGCCGCGTGCAGCTTGCTCGGCCCGGCGATCACCGCGGAGTGCTTGAAGTTGCGCCGGCCGAAGCGGCACGGGGTGCCGCCGAGGCAGTCCCGGTAGACCTGGATGTTGGCGCCCATCGTGTTCAGCGCCTCGGTGTAGCCGAGCCGCTGCTCGTAGACCGTCTCGTGGACGATCGACAGGCCCCGGGCCTGGGTGAGCGCGACCACCAGCGGCTGCTGCCAGTCGGTCATGAAACCGGGGTGCACGTCGGTCTCCAGCGCCACCGCGTTCAGCTCGCCGCCCGGGTGCCAGAACCGGATGCCGCCCTCCTGGCCCGCGCTGCCGCCGCGCGGCGGGCGCAGGTCGGTGACCTCGTACTCGCCGCCGACCGACCGGAAGATGTTCAGGAAGGTCATCATGTCGGCCTGCTGGGCGCCCAGCACCTCGACGTGACCGCGGGTCGCCAGCGCCGCCGCCGCCCAGCTGGCCGCCTCGATCCGGTCCGGGATCGGCCGGTGGGTGTAGCCGTGCAGCTTCTTGACGCCCTGGATCTCGATCACCCGGTCGGTGTGCACCTTGATGATCGCGCCCATCTTCTGCAGCACGCAGATGAGGTCGATGATCTCCGGCTCGACCGCCGCGTTGCGCAGCTCGGTGACACCCTCGGCCATCACCGCGGTGAGCAGCACCTGCTCGGTGGCGCCCACGCTCGGGTACGGCAGCGAGAACTTCGTGCCGTGCAGCCCGTTCGGCGCGGACAGGTGCAGGCCCTCCGGGGTCTTCTCGACAGTGGCGCCGAACTCGCGCAGCGCCTGGAGGTGGAAGTCGATCGGGCGCGGGCCGATGTGGCAGCCGCCCAGGTCGGGGATGAAGGCGTGGCCGAGCCGGTGCAGCAGCGGGCCGCAGAACAGGATCGGGATCCGGCTGGACCCGGCGTGCACGTTGATCTGGTCGGTGCTGGCGCTCTCGACGTTCGTGGGGTCGAAGACGAGCTCGCCCTCCTCGTCGCCGTCGCTGACCTTGACGCCGTGCAGGCCGAGCAGACCGCGGACCACCTCGACGTCACGGATGCGGGGCACGTCGAACAGCCGGCTGGGTGTGTCGCCCAGCAGGGCGGCCACCATCGCCTTGGACACCAGGTTCTTCGCGCCGCGCACGCGGATCCGCCCTTCAAGCGGAGTGCCTCCGTGTACGACCAGGACGTCGTCGGTCAACGCAACCTCCAGCGCGTTGGGTGTTGCCGTGTCTAGTGATGGGTGCACGAAGTTCATCGCTACCCGGAACGCGGTCATGGGAAAACGGGCCGCGTGTGTCGTCGCCCCGGCAGCATAGCCCTCCGTGACGGGAATGGAATCGGTCACATCGCCAGCGAGGGCACGAACCGGGGTGTCCGGTGCGTTTCCGTGCCAGCGGTGTCACCGACGGTGATCAGGCTCCCGGAAGGGCGAGCATCTGGTCCAGCGCCGACCGGGCGTGCCGGGCGGTCTCCGGGTCGACCGTGATCTGGTTGACCACGCGGCCGGCGACCAGTTCCTCCAGCGCCCAGACCAGGTGCGGCAGGTCGATCCGGTTCATCGTCGAGCAGTAGCAGACCGCCCGGTCGAGGAACATGATCTGCTTGTCCGGGTGGGCCAGCGCGAGCCGGCGTACCAGGTTCAGCTCGGTGCCCACCGCCCACGCCGAGCCGGCCGGGGCCGCCTCGATGGTCTTGATGATGAACTCGGTCGAGCCGACCAGGTCGGCGGCGTTCACCACCTCGTGGCGGCACTCCGGGTGCACCAGCACGTTCACGCCCGGCACCCGCTCGCGTACGTCGTAGACGCTGTCGAGCGTGAAGCGGCCGTGCACCGAGCAGTGACCCCGCCACAGGATCATCTTCGCGTCCCGCAGCTGCTCCGGGGCCAGCCCGCCGTTCGGCTTGTGCGGGTCGTAGAGCACGCAGTCGTCCAGCGAGAAGCCCATCTCCAGCACCGCGGTGTTGCGGCCGAGGTGCTGGTCGGGCAGGAACAGCACCTTGCGGCCCTGCTCGAAGGCCCAGTCCAGGGCCCGCTTGGCGTTCGAGGAGGTGCAGACCACACCGCCGTTGCGACCGACGAAGCCCTTGATGTCGGCCGAGGAGTTCATGTACGTCACCGGCACGGTGTCCGCCGCGATGCCCAAGTCGGTGAGCGTGTCCCACGCGGCCTCGACCTGCGACAGCACCGCCATGTCGGCCATCGAGCAGCCGGCGGCGAGGTCGGGCAGGATCACCTTCTGCGCGTCCGAGGTGAGGATGTCCGCGCTCTCGGCCATGAAGTGCACGCCGCAGAAGACGATGTACTCCGCGTCCGGCCGGGCGGCCGCCTCCCGGGCCAGCTTGAACGAGTCGCCGGTCACGTCGGCGAACTGGATCACCTCGTCGCGCTGGTAGTGGTGGCCCAGGACGAACACCTTCGTGCCGAGCGCGGCCTTCGCGGCGGCGGCGCGGGCCACCAGGCCGGGGTCGCTCGGCGCGGGGAGATCACCCGGACACTCCACGCCACGCTCGGTGGCGGGGTCGCTGCCGCGGCCGAGGAGCAGCAGCGCCGTGGCGGTGTTGGACGGCTCAACCCAGGTCGAAGTCACGCCCCCATGGTCCCACAGCGCGACCACGGCGCAGCCGTCCCCGATGTGGCCTGCCACACTGCTGCGCATGCGCGTGCTGCTCTGCCCGGACAAGTTCGCCGGCACGCTGTCGGCCCCCGACGTGGCCGCCGCGGTGGCCGACGGATGGCGTGACGCCGCCCCCGGGGACGATCTGCTGCTCCGGCCACTCGCCGACGGCGGGCCGGGGTTCGTCGACGTGCTCGCCGGGGCGCTCGGCGGGTGCCGGGTGCCGGTACCCACCGTCGACCCGCTGGGCCGTCCGGCCGCCGGTGAGATCCTGCTCACCGGCGACGGAACCGCGTACCTGGAGAGCGCGCAGGCGTGCGGACTGCACCTGCTCACCGCCGCCGAACGCGATCCGAAGGCGACCACCTCGTACGGGCTGGGGCTGCTCGTGGCCGCCGCGGTCGAGGCGGGCGCGCGGACGGCGGTGGTGGGGCTGGGCGGCTCGGCCACCAACGACGGCGGCGCCGGGATGCTCGTCCCGCTGGGCGTCACTCCGCTGGACGGCGCCGGCCGGGCCCTGCCGTACGGCGGCGCGGCGCTCGCCGCGGCGGCCGCGCTCGACGGCGAGCCCTGGCTGCGCGGCGTGACGCTCGTCGCCGCCACCGACGTGGACAATCCGCTGCTCGGGCTGCACGGCGCGAGCAGCGTCTTCGGCCCGCAGAAGGGCGCCGACCGGGCCGACGTGCTGCTGCTCGACGCCGCGTTGCAGCGCTGGGCGGAGGTGCTGACCGAGCGGCTGCCGGGCTGCCCGCCCGGGCTGGGCGCGCTGCCCGGCGGCGGCGCGGCCGGCGGCCTCGGCGCGGCCGTGCTGGCGCTGGGCGGCCGGTGCGAGTCGGGCATCGGTCTGGTCACCCGCGCGGTGAAGCTGGACGCCGCGCTCGACGCGGCCGATCTGGTGATCACCGGTGAGGGCTCGTTCGACCACCAGTCGCTGCGCGGCAAGGTGGTCGCCGGCGTGGCCGGCGCCGCCCGGGACCGGGGCGTGCCCTGCGTGGTGCTGGCGGGACGGGTGAGCACCGGGCGGCGGGAGGCGGCAGCGGCCGGTGTCACCGACGCGTACAGCCTGTTGGAGCACTTCGGCGGCGAGGAGCACGGGGGAGTGGACGCGGCGATGACCCGCCCGGTCGAGGGGCTGCGCGCGCTCGGCGCCCGCCTGGCGCGGCAGTGGAGCCGCTGACCGGCTCCGCTGGTCACGCCGCCGGGTGGTGACGCCGGAGGCGGCGTACGATCGAAAGACGGACCACACCGGGAATCACTGGCGGACGTGCGGCGTTGGCCAGGACGTCCGGACCTCATACCGCGCAGGGAGACTTCCACGTGACCACGCCAGCGCAGACCGAGTCGACCGAGGCCAAGGCCCCCAGCACCGTCGTCCTCACCGACGTCGCGGCGCAGAAGGTCAAGGCCCTGATCGAGCAGGAGGGCCGCGACGACCTGCGGCTCCGGGTCGCCGTGCAGCCGGGTGGCTGCTCCGGCCTGCGGTACCAGCTGTTCTTCGACGAGCGCTCGCTCGACGGTGACGTCGTCACCGACTTCGACGGTGTCGAGGTCGTCGTCGACCGGATGAGCGCCCCCTACCTGGCCGGCGCCACCATCGACTTCGCCGACCGGATCGACGCCCAGGGCTTCACCATCGACAACCCGAACGCCGGCAGCTCCTGCGCCTGCGGCGACTCCTTCAGCTGAGTCGACGGCCGACCGGAAACGGCGGGCCGCCCCCGAGTGGGGCGGCCCGCCGTTTCGTCGTACCCGCGCCTGACGTCCGGATGTGCGCCGATCGACCGGTTGCCGACCGACCGCCGTCCGGCCGGTCCGGGGGCCGGTAGGCTGACCGCGCCGTGCTCCCGACCCCGAGGGTTGACATGAAGATCGCCGTGACCGGCTCGATCGCGACCGACCACCTGATGAGCTTCCCCGGCCGCTTCGCGGACCAGCTCATCGCCGACCAGCTCGACAAGGTCTCGCTGTCCTTCCTCGTCGACGAACTGGTGCTCCGGCGCGGCGGCACCGCGGCGAACATCGCCTTCGGCATGGCCCAGCTCGGGCTGCGCCCGGTGCTGCTCGGCGCGGTCGGCGCCGACTTCGCCGACTACCGCTCCTGGCTGGAGCGCCACGGCGTCGACTGCGACTCGGTGCACGTCAGCGAGGTCGCGCACACGGCACGCTTCGTCTGCACCACCGACACCGACATGTGCCAGATCGCCTCCTTCTACGCCGGGGCGATGAGCGAGGCCCGCAACATCGAGCTGGCCCCGGTGGCGCAGCGCCTCGGCGGTCTGGACCTGGTGCTGGTCAGCGCCAACGACCCGGCCGCGATGATCCGGCACTCCGGCGAGTGCCGGGACCGCGGCTACTCCTTCGTCGCCGACCCGTCGCAGCAGCTCGCCCGGATGGACGGCGAGGACGTGCTCGGCCTGATCGACGGCGCCGACTACCTGATGACCAACGAGTACGAGAAGTCGCTGCTGCAGAGCAAGGCCGGCCTGACCGACGAGCAGCTGCTCGACCGGGTCAAGGTGCGGGTCACCACGCTGGGCAAGCAGGGCGTGGAGATCGCCGGCCGGGAGATCGGCACGATCCGGGTGCCGATCGCGCGGGAGATCCAGGCGGTCGACCCGACCGGCGTCGGCGACGGCTTCCGGGCCGGTTTCTTCGCCGCGCTCGACTGGGGCGTCGGCCTGGAGCGGGCGGCCCAGGTCGGCTGCCTGCTGGCCACGCTCGTGCTGGAGAACTTCGGCGGCCAGGAGTACGAGGTCCGCCGGGACCTGTTCGTGAAGCGACTCGCCGAGTCGTACGGTGACGCGGCCGCCGAGGACGTCCGGCCGCACCTGCTGTGACCGCCCCGGCCGGCGGGGTGGAGCCGGAGGTCCGCCCCGGCTCCGGCGGTCCCGTGCTCGTCGCGTTCGCCGGGCTGCCGGGCGTGGGCAAGACCACCCTGGCCGCCCGCGTCGGCACCGCCCTGCGCGCCCCGGTGCTGCCGGTCGACCCGGTCGAACGGGCCCTGCACCGCTACGGCCTCACCGGCGACGTACCCGGCATGGCCGCCTACGGCGCGGTCGCCGGGCTGGCCGAGGTGCAACTCGGCCTCGGGCTCAGCGTGGTCGTCGACGCGGTGAACCCGGTCGCCAGCGCCCGGGGCCTCTGGCACGACGTGGCCGAACGCGCGGGCGTGCCGCTGCGGGTGATCGAGGTGCACTGCGGCGACGAGGCGGAGCACCGCCGCCGGGTCGACGCGCGCCCGCCCGAGGACGGCACCTGGGAGCTGACGCTGCGCCGCCGCGCCGAGTACGAGCCGCTGATCGGCCCGCGCCTGGTGGTCGACACCGCGGTGGCAGCCGACCCGCTGCCCGGCATCCTCGCCTACCTGCGCTAGCCGCTCACCCGGACGTCGTAGGCGGGCCCCGGGCGCTCGGCGACGAACTCGTGGCCGCGCATCCGGCACCACGCCGGGATGTCCACCGCCGCCGCCGGGTCATCGGCGAGCACCCGCACCACCGCGCCGGCCGGCAGGCCGGGCACCAGCCGGGCGAGATTGATCACTGGTAGCGGGCAGCGCTGCCCCCGGCAGTCCAGCACCTCGTCCGGCTCACTCACAGGTCCGTCACCCCCGCCTCCGCCCGCAGGTCCGCCACGATCCCGGGCAGCTCCGCCAGGAACCGCTCCACGTCCGCCTCGGTGGTCTCCCGGTGCAGCGACACCCGCACGTTGCCGTGCGACAGCACCCCCATCGCCTCCAGCACGTGTGACGGACGCAACGTCGACGACGTGCACGACGAGCCGGAGGACACCGCGAACCCGCGCCGGTCCAGCGCGTGCAGCAACGCCTCGCCGTCGACGTACAGGCAGGAGAACGTCACCAGGTGCGGCAGCCGGTCCACCGGGTCGCCGACCACCTCCACGTCCGGCACCTCCGCCGCCACCCGCGCCCGGATCCGGTCCACCAGCGGACCCAGCCGGGCCGCCTCCGCCGCCGCGTCGGCCGCCGCCGCGCGCAGGCTCGCCGCCGCCGCGACCACCGCCGGCAGGTTCACCACCCCGGGGGTACGCCCCGACTCCCGCTCGTCGGCCGGGTACGGCGACTCCCAGCGGGTGCCCTTGCGCACCACGAGCAGCCCGACGCCGGGCGGCCCGCCCCACTTGTGCGCGCTGGCGGTCAGCACCGACCAGCCCGCCGGCAGCGGCGCCCGGCCGGCCAGCTGCGCCGCGTCCACGTACAGCGGCACGCCCGCCTCGGCGCACAGCTCCGCCGCCGCGGGCACCGGCTGCACCGTGCCCACCTCGTGACTGGCCCCGATCAGCGCCGCGGTGGCCACGCCGGGCGCGGCCACCGCCGCCGCCCAGGCGTCCAGGTCCAGCCGGCCCAGCCGGTCCACGGGTACGGACACCGCCGCGCCGCCGGCGGCCGTGTGCCGCTGCGCGGCGTGCAGCACCGCCGAGTGCTCGATCGCCGAGTGCACCAGCGTCGCCCCGGCCCGCCGCCGCCCGGCCAGGCCGCCGAGCACTGCGGCGTGCGCTGCCGCCGTACCGCTGGGGGTGAAGGACAGCTCGTCGGCGCGGACGCCGAGCGTCTGCGCGGCGGCCTCCCGCGCGGCGTCGAGAAGCTGTCGGGCCCGGCGGGCCGCCGAGTAGAGCCGGGCCGGGTCCGCCCAGCCGTCGTCCAGGGCGGCCAGCATCGCCTGCCGTGCGACCGGATGCAGCGGCGCCGCGCTGGCGGCGTCCAGGTAGACCGGGGAGACGCTCATGACGCTCCACGCTATCGCCCGGTTACGCCCAAGATCCCCCCGATGGGGGTGGACAGCGACCCCAAGACGGCCTGGCCGGTCATGGTCGAGTAATCTGCGACCGTCGGTGACGCCTTTGCCGTCGGTGTCAGGGAGAACAACCGCCGCGGCGCGCTAGGGAGGCAGGACCAGGTGGTCGCAAGGAGTTCGGAGGTACGGCGCTCGGCCGTACAGGACAGCGCTTCCCCGGGGGCCGGTGGACGCCGGCGGCGTGGTGCTGGTCGAATCGCCGGGCTCGGTCTCGGCGCGGCCGCGCTGCTGCTCTCGCTCACCGGCTGTGACGTCGGCAAGGCGTTCGGCGGGTTCGGCTGGCCGCAGGGCGGCATCACGCCCGAGTCGCACCGCATGTACGACCTGTGGATCGCGTCCTGCATCGCGGCGCTCGCCGTCGGCGTGTTCGTGTGGGGCCTGATCTTCTGGTGCGTGGTCCGCTACCGCAAGCGCGGCAACGAGCTGCCGGTGCAGACCCGCTACAACCTGCCGATGGAGTTCCTCTACACCATCGCGCCGATCCTCGTGGTCTCCGTGCTCTTCTACTACACGGCGGTCGTGCAGACCGACGTGGTGAAGGAGTCGAAGAACCCGGACGTCACCGTCGAGGTCGTCGCGTTCAAGTGGAACTGGCAGTTCAACTACCGCGACGGCCAGGGCCGCGACGCCAACACCGTCGCCTCGGTGCTCGGCACCAGCGAGGTCATCCCGGTGCTGGTGCTGCCCAGCGGCCGCTCGATCCGCTTCGAGGAGACCAGCCGCGACGTCATCCACTCGTTCTGGGTGCCGGAGCTGCTGTTCAAGCGGGACGTCATGCCGGGCAACGTGCGCAACACGTTCGAGGTCTCCAGCATCGACCAGGAGGGCGCGTTCGTCGGCCGCTGCGCCGAGCTGTGCGGCAGCTACCACGCCTTCATGAACTTCGAGCTGCGGGTCGTCTCGCCGGAGAAGTACGAGCAGTTCCTGGCGGCCAAGAAGGCCGGCAAGTCGACCCAGGAGGCGCTCGGCGCGATCGGCGAGCCGGAGTACGCCACCGAGACCAAGCCGTTCGACACCCGGCGCGACGTGAACAACTTCAACCCGTCCGACGCGACGGCCGGCGCGGGAAGCTGAGGGGTCCGGCATGAAGACCGAGTGGAAGATCTTCCTGACCATCGCCACGTTCCTCCTCGGCGCGACGATCCTCTACGGCGCCTGGACGTACGCCGACAGCGGCGGTCACGTGGAGTGGATCGGCACTGTGGCGCTGCTGCTGTCCTTCCTGCTCTGCGCGATGTGCGGCGGCTTCTTCTGGTTCGTCTCCCGCCGTATCGACCTGCGCCCCGAGGACCGGCCGGACGGCGAGATCGCCGACGGCGCCGGTGAGGTCGGCTTCTTCAGCCCGGGCAGCTACTGGCCGTTCGGTCTGGCGCTGGCCGCCGCGATCGCCGGTCTCGGCCTGGTGTTCTGGCAGTTCTGGCTGCTGGGGCTGGGCCTGGTGGCGGTCGTCTTCGCCACCTGCGGGCTGCTGTTCGAGTACTACTCGGGCACCCGCCGCACCGCCGAGCACTGACCCGAAGCACCAGCCGCAGGCCCGCACCCCCTTCCCGGGGCCGCGGGCCTGCTGCTTTTCCCCGCCCGCGCCTTCCCGCGCTGGCCCCAGGTCTCGCTCCGCCCTGCCTCAGCTCGGGGCTTGCCCCGTCGATCATGAAGTTAGCGGTGCCGGCGGTCTCTTTTGTCCCCGCCAACCTCATGATCACCGCCCGACGTGGTCGGCCTGGCGCTCTCCCGCTCACCTCCGACGCGCACCACCGGCTCACGCTGGGCTGTTCCATTCGCCGAGAGCGGCGTTCCACTTACCAGGACCCCAAGAGATCTTGGAAGGAAACGGCCCCCATGAGGGCCGTCTCCTTCCAAGATCTCGTCGCGCGGCTTGGCCGGGGTGGGCGGAACCGCAGTCCGCTCCCGAGGCGCGGGTGTTGTCACGGGGCCACCGCCGACACTCACGCCCGAGCCCAACGCCCGATGCGCTCCCGGCGCCCGCCCTGCCTCATTGATCCGGGGGAGCACCACCACCTGCCGGTCACCCGGGCGGTGATCAAGGAGTTTGTGTCCGCCCGGACGGCCGCGGGGGACACCAACTCCTTGATCACGAGCGGCGGACCGCTGGGCTGTGCGTGGCGGGGATGGAAGGGCGGCGGGCGCGTGCGGCGCGGAGGCGTAAGAGGCGCGGACAGTCGCGGCGCGGTGTGCGGGAAGGCTGCAGAAGGGCCGCGGCGCGGAAGGTGTGTGGCACAGGGGAGGCGTAGCGCGCAGGAAGGGCCCGGCGCAGGAAGGGCCCGGCGCGGGAACGACGTGGCTCAGGAAGAGCGCGGTGCGGCGCGGGAAGGGTGGGCGCGGAAGGACGAAGACGCGAAAAGGCCTGAAGGTCAGGCGGCCTGAGGGTGGGACGGGCGGCGGGCGCGGCGGCCGGACAGGCGGGTCTCGCGGAAGGCGAACGTGGCGATCACCACTGCAGCGCCGCAACCGGTGCAGATCAGCTCGGGGCAGTCGGCGCCGTGCCCGTCGCCGCACGGCGGCGCCTCGAACAGCACGACGCCTTCGCAGGTGTCACAGTGCAGCTCGCGGTCAGACACGGGTGGCTCCTCTCGCTCCGGGCACCGGCCGAGGCGGGGAGGCGCCGGCCGGCGGATCGAAGACCGAAAACGGAAAGACCGAAAACGGAAAATAACTCCCGTGTAGTTTGGCACGCGGGTACGACAACACCCGCGCCAGGCCGCCGTCAGGCGGCGCGCGCCACCTCGAGCCAGCGCTCCAGCGCGGCCGCGGCGCCGCCCGAGTCGACCGCCTCGGCGGCCCGGTCCAGGTTGGCCCGGAGCACCTCGTACAGGTCGCCGTCGAGCGGGCCCTGGGTGGCCAGCGCCACAGCGGCGTTGACCAGCACCGCGTCCCGCACCGGGCCGGTCTCGCCCGCCAGCAGGCGGCGCACGACGTCGGCGTTGTAGACCGCGTCCCCGCCGCGCAGGTCGGCCAGGGTGGCCCGGGGCACGCCGAGCTCGGTCGCGTCCAGCACGGCCTCCGTGACGGTGCCCTGCTGCGCCACCCAGATCCGGGTGGGAGCGCCGGTGCTGAACTCGTCCAGGCCGTCCTCGCCGCGTACCACGATCGCGGAGTCGCCCCGGGCCGCGAAGACGGCGGCCATCACCGGGGCCATCCGCTTGTCGAAGCAGCCCACCGCGCCCGCGCGGGGCCGCGCCGGGTTGGTCAGCGGGCCGAGGAAGTTGAACGCGGTGGGTACGCCGATCTCGCGCCGGACCGGGCCGGTGTGGCGCATGCCGGGGTGGAAGCGGGCGGCGAAGCAGAACCCGATGCCGGCCTCGGTGACGCAGCGGGCGACCTGCTCGGGCGCCAGGTCAAGGGGTACGCCGAGCTGCTCCAGCACGTCGGCGGTGCCGCAGGAGGAGGAGGCGGCCCGGTTGCCGTGCTTCACCACGCGGACCCCGGCCCCGGCGACCACCAGGGCCGCCATGGTGGAGATGTTCACCGTGTGGGCGAGGTCGCCGCCGGTGCCGACCACGTCCAGCGCGGTGGCGCGCACGTCCTCGGGCAGGTGCACCGGCACCGCGCGGGTCAGCATGGCCTCGACGAGGCCGCCCAGCTCGGCGGGGGTCTCACCCTTGGTGCGCAGCGCCACGGCGAACCCGGCGATCTGCGCGGGGGTGGCCGAGCCGGCCATGATCTCACCCATCGCCCACGCGGTGTCGGCGGTGGAGAGCTCCTCGCCGCGCAGCAGCGCGTTGAGCAGAAGCGGCCAGGTCCGTTCGCCCATGGCGGGCCTCCCGAGCGGCGTGAGGAAAGCGGTTGGGGCGCGCCACGGCCGCGTCGCCGTGGCGCGCGAAGGCCGGGGGATCAGGCCGCGGCGTGGGTGCGGCGCAGCAGCTCCGCCACGGTGCTGCCGGCGACCACCGGGTCCAGCGGGTGGGTCAGCGTGGCGTCGACCTCGGCGTACGCGGCCAGCCAGCGGTCGGCGGCGCGGGCCAGCACCACGCAGGTGGGCGGCGCGTCGTCCCGGTCGTCCTTGATCTGGCGGGCGATGCCGATGCCGCCGCCCGGGCTCGCCTCGCCGTCGAGCAGCATCAGGTCGATCTCGTAGTCGTCGACCAGCCGGATGCAGGCGTTGTACTCGTCGGCCTCGACGAACTCGATCTCGATGCCGGGCGCCGGCCGGGTGCCCACGGCGAGCCGCATGCGGTCGCGGACCTTCGGGTCGTCGCTGTAGAGCAGGACGGTGCAAAGACGATCGCTCATCGTGACGTGGCTCCCACCTCGTAGCTGCCCGCTGATCGTAGCGGGCGTCACATCCGGCCTGTCGCCCCGCCCGGGCGGGCTCGGGGCGTACCCCGGAACGGGCCTCAGGCGCTCGCCTCGGCGGCGCGCTCGCGGGCCTCCTGGCGGTCCAGCTCGCGGTCGAGCCGGCGGGCCTCGCGCTCGGACTGTTTGACCCACTGGACGACCAGGACGGCGAGCATGGTGACGCTGACGAACTCGCCGCCGGCCCACAGGATGCCCCCGGCCACCACCTGGTCGTTCCACGGGTCGGACCAGGACAGGTTGAGCGACGGGTACCAGTCGCCGCCGAACAGCGTGGTGCTCTGCATGATGGTGAGGCCGAGGACGGTGTGGAACGGCACCGAGAGCAGCATGAGCAGCGCGCGCCCCGGGTACGGCCAGCGGCCGGGCAGCGGGTCCAGGCCGAGCAGCGGCCAGAAGAAGACGCAGCCGGTGGCGATGAAGTGCGCGTGGACCAGCTCGTGCGCCCACTCGTGGCGCAGCGTGAACTCGTACAGGTCGGTGAAGTACAGCGCGAACGGGTTCACCACGAAGATGGCGAACGCCACAAGCGGGAAGCTGTAGATCCGGATCACCTTGCTGTGCACGATCGCGAGCAGCCGCTTCCGGGGCCGCACGGGCAGCGTGCGCAGCGCCAGCGTCACCGGCGCGCCGAGCGCCAGGAAGATCGGCGCGATCATCGACAGCACCATGTGCTGCACCATGTGCACCGAGAGCAGCGCGGTGTCGTACGCGCCGAGGCCGGTGAGCGTGACCAGGGCGATGCCGCCGAGGCCGGGGCCGAGGAACGACACGGTACGGATGACCGGCCAGCGGTCGCCGCGCAGCCGCAGCCGGTGCACCCCGTAGAGGTAGAGACCGGCGGCCAGGACGATGCCCAGCGTGAGCCAGCTGTCCAGCCGGGTCTCGGTGAGGACCCGGGCCACGGTGAACGGCGGCGGGGCGCCCTCGCCTCCCGCCGCCAGCGTCGCCGGAACAGCCGAGGTGACGGCGCGGATCTGATCGACGTGCAGCACGCTTTTCAGGGTAGGTCAGGCGAAGCGGACCTCCACTATCGGGCCACGGAAGGGCTCGGTTTGGCACCCCGCTGATCGTCGGTCCCGGTCAGGGGCAATAATGACCGCGTGACTGCGGCCCCAGCCATTGACAAGAGCCGGATCCACTCCCTGACCCGACCCAACATGGTCAGCGTCGGGACGATCGTGTGGCTCTCCAGCGAACTCATGTTCTTCGCGGCGCTGTTCGCGATGTACTTCTCCATCCGCGCGGCTGCGCCGGAGCAGTGGGAGAAGCACACCGAGGTGCTGAACATCCCGTACGCGACCACGTTCACGGTGATCCTGGTGCTCTCCTCGATCACCTGCCAGATCGGCGTGTTCGCGGCCGAGCGCGGTGACGTCCACGCTCTGCGCCGGTGGTTCACGATCACCTTCGTGATGGGTCTGATCTTCGTGCTCGGTCAGCTGAACGAGTACCGGACCCTGGTGCACGAGGGTGTGAAGATCAACGAAGACGGCTACGGGTCGATGTTCTACCTGACCACCGGCTTCCACGGTCTGCACGTGACCGGCGGTCTCATCGCCTTCGTGATCTTCATGGTCCGTACCACGATGGGCCGGTTCACCCCAGCCCAGGCGACCTCGGCGATCGTCGTGTCCTACTACTGGCACTTCGTGGACGTCGTGTGGATCGCGCTCTACGCCATGATCTACTGGCTCCAGTGATCTTGGCGCGTCACGAACCGCGCCGCTGCTCCGTCCCCTGAGACAAGGTCCAACCGGTTAAGGACACAGGTCATGACTTCTGACAACGACCGCCGACGCGGTCTGCTCGCGCGGCTGCGCGGGCGGCCCGTAGTGCGCAGCAGGGGCCGCCGCCGGCTGGGCGCCGCGGTCCGGCTGTTCGCCGCGCTGATGCTGGCCGGCGGTGCCTACACCGTCTTCGCCCCCGGCGTGCAGGCGCAGGACAACCCTCCGTTGACCGCCGCAGGCAACGAGGGTAAGGCGCTGTTCGACGTGAGCTGTGTGACCTGTCACGGTCGCAACGCCCAGGGCGTCGAGGGCCGTGGTCCGAGCCTGATCGGCGTCGGAGCGGCCTCGGTCGAGTTCCAGGTCAGCAGCGGTCGCATGCCGATGGCCCGGCAGGAGGCCCAGGCCATGCGCAAGCCGCCGCAGTTCACCGACGAGCAGGTGCGCCAGCTCGGGCAGTACATCCAGGAGCTCGGCGGCGGCCCGGAGGTGCCCAACGGGGACCTGCGTGAGGGCGCCAACCTGTCCACCGGTGGTGAGCTGTTCCGGATCAACTGCTCGCAGTGCCACGCCTTCAGCGGCGGCGGCGGCGCGCTGTCCTCCGGCAAGTACGCGCCGAGCCTGGCGCCGGCCAGCGACCGGCAGATCTACGCCGCGATGCTGAGCGGCCCGCAGAACATGCCGGTGTTCGGCGACAACCAGATCACGCCCGAGGAGAAGGCGGACATCATCGCCTACATCCAGGAGACGCTGAAGCACGACGGCGACCCGGGCGGCTTCAACCTGGGCCGCTACGGCCCGTCGACCGAGGGTCTCGCGATCTTCCTGGTCGGCATCGTCGCGCTGGTCTTCGCGAGCCTGTGGATCGCGGGCAAGTCGTGACCGGACGGATCAATGCTTCCAGTGCTGTGGCGCCGACCCCCGGCGTCACCCGTAGCGAGGTGACGGCATGAGCACCCACACCGAGCACCAGGCCCAGCAGGGCCCGGAGCCGCTCGACGTGAACGACCCCCGGCTCTCCCGGTTCGACATCGTCCAGGAGGGCGCGCGGCGCGACGACATCGAGATCGTCCACTACGAGCCGCAGGTGGTCCCGGGCAGCAAGGCCGAGCGCCGGCTGACCCGTACGGTCGCCCTGATGTTCCTGCTGACCGGCGTCTTCGCGACCGCCTTCCTGGTGGTCTACATCTGGTGGCCGTGGCAGTGGGAGCCGGGTACCGGTGGCGACAAGCTCTACACGCCGCTGCTCGGCGTGACGCTGGGCCTGGCGCTGCTGGGCATCGGCTTCGGCATCCTGACCTGGGGCAAGAAGCTGCTGCCCAAGGAGGTCTCGATCCAGGACCGGCACGACCAGGCCGACGACCCGGAGGGTCGCAAGATCACCGGCGAGACCATGCTCTACCTGGCCGACGAGATGGGCGTACGCCGCCGGCCGCTGCTCGGCATCTCGCTGCTCGCCGGCCTTGCGCCGGTGGGCGCGGTGGCCGCGGCCCCGCTGATCGGTGGCCTGATCGAGCAGCCGCACAAGAACAACCAGATGTTCACCACCGGCTTCCAGCCGGCCGAGGGCGGCAAGAAGATCCGGCTCATCCGTGAGGACGGCCGCCCGATCCGCCCGGCCGACGTCAGCGTCGGCGGCCAGCTCACCGTGTTCCCGGGCATCGACGGCGGCGTCAGCAACCTGCACGCCGACTCGCCCACCCTGCTCATCCACCTGCGGGAGGACGACGCGCAGAAGTCGCGCGCCGCGAACGAGCGCAAGGGCCACGGCGACTACATGTGGGGCAACTACGTCGCGTTCTCCAAGATCTGCACGCACGCCGGCTGCCCGGCCAGCCTCTACGAGCAGCAGACCAACCGGCTGCTCTGCCCCTGCCACCAGTCCCAGTTCCTCATCACCGACAACGCCAAGCCGATCTTCGGCCCGGCGAACCGGCCGCTGCCGCAGCTGCCGATCGAGGTGGACGAGGAGGGCTTCTTCGTGGCGAAGTCCGACTACACCGAGACCATCGGTCCCGACTTCTGGGAGCGGCCATGAAGCGCCGAAAGTTTGATGCGGCCGCGCTGCCGGCCAAGAGCGCGCGGGCGGTGGACGACCGCTTCCAGGTGGCCACGCCCCTGCGCAAGCTGCTGAACAAGGTCTTCCCCGACCACTGGTCGTTCCTGCTCGGCGAGATCGCGCTGTTCTCGTTCATCGTCCTGCTGCTCACCGGCGTCTTCCTGACGTTCTTCTTCGAGCCGGCGATGACCGAGGTCATCTACAACGGCAGCTACGCGCCGCTGCGGGGCACCCCGATGTCGGCCGCCTACGCCTCCAGCCTGGACATCTCGTTCGATGTCCGGGGTGGTCTGATCATGCGGCAGATGCACCACTGGTCGGCCCTGCTGTTCATGGCCGCGATCGTGGTCCACATGCTGCGGGTCTTCTTCACCGGCGCGTTCCGCAAGCCGCGTGAGACCAACTGGATCATCGGCTCGCTGCTGTTCTGGGTCGGCTTCCTGGCCGGCTTCACCGGCTACTCGCTGCCGGACGACGGCCTGTCCGGCACCGGTCTGCGGATCGCCTCCGCGATCATCCTGTCGATCCCGGTGATCGGTTCCTGGGTCAGCTCGTCGATCTTCGGCGGGGAGTTCCCCGGCACCATCATCATCAGCCGCTTCTTCATCGCCCACGTGCTGCTCGTCCCGGGCCTGCTGGTGGCGCTGATCAGCGTGCACCTCGGCCTGGTGTTCAAGCAGAAGCACACCCAGTGGCCCGGCCCCGGCCGGACCAACGAGAACGTGGTCGGCGAGCGGATGTTCCCGCGCTACGCGCTCAAGCAGGGCGGCTTCTTCATGGTCGTCTTCGGCGTGATCGCGCTGATGGGTGGCCTGTTCCAGATCAACCCGATCTGGCTGTTCGGCCCGTACGAGGCATGGGTGGTCTCGGCGGCCAGCCAGCCCGACTGGTACGTCATGTTCCTCGACGGCTCGACCCGGCTCATGCCGGGCTGGGAGATCCACATCCCGATCGGCAACGGGTACGTGATTCCACCGTTGTTCTGGCCGACGGTGGTGCTACCCGGAATCCTGGTCGGCCTGTCGACGATGTACCCGTTCCTGGAGGCGCGCCGCCTCAAGGACTACAAGCACCACAACCTGCTCCAGCGGCCCCGGGACGTTCCGGCCCGGACCGCCGTGGGCGCCATGGCGCTCGCCTTCTACATCGTGCTGACCCTCTCCGGCGCCAACGACGTCATCGCGGACAAGTTCCACATCAGCCTGAACGCGATGACCTGGGGTGGCCGGATCGGGCTGCTGATCCTGCCGCCGATCGCGTACTACATCACGTACCGGATGTGCCTGGGTCTGCAGCAGCACGACCGGGAGGTGCTGGCCCACGGCGTGGAGACCGGCATCATCAAGCGGCTGCCCGACGGCCGGTTCGTCGAGGTCCACCAGCCGCTCACCTCGGCGGAGGGCCACGACGGTCACCCGCCGGCGCTGGACTACGTCGGCTGGGTGGTGCCGAAGAAGATGAACCGGCTCGGTGCCCTCGGCCCGGCCATCCGGGGCTTCTTCTACCCGATCGAGAAGCCGGCCGAGGCGCCGGTCTCGCCGGGACACCCGCCGGTCGAGGCCCGGCCGGAGCGGGAGGAGATCGGCAGCGGCGAGAGCCGTCGCTGACCCTCCCCGGTACGACTGACAGTGGCGCCCGCCGGATCTTCCGGCGGGCGCCACTGCCGTTTCCGCCCGGTCGTCCCGTTGCCTCCCGCTCACGCCGGGCGACCGGTGCGCCGACGGCCGTCGCCCCCGACACGGACGGGTGGAATCGCAGGAATAACCCCGGTCAGCCGGGTATCCGTGCGGTCCGACGTCTCATGGGGGAGGAACGAATGTTGGGAATCAAACGCCTGGGCCTGCTGGCCGCGCTGGTGGTCGTGGGGCTGGCGCCCGCCGCCGCGTCGCAGGCTGCGGCGCAGCCGTCGACGCAGGACACGCAGTACCTGCAGGCGGTGCACCAGGTCAACCTGTTCGAGATCACCGCCGGTAACCTGGCCCAGCAGAAGGGCCAGAACCAGCAGGTCAAGGACCTGGGCAAGATGTTCGTGACGGACCACACCCAGCTGGACCAGACGGTGCAGTCGACCGCGCAGCAGCTCAACGTCCAGTTGCCGGCCGATCCGACCGCCGACCAGCAGAAGGTCCTCGACAAGCTGAACAACCTGAACGGGGCCGAGTTCGACAAGGCGTGGGTGACCGCGCAGCTCGCCGGTCACGTGCAGGCGATCCAGGCCACCCAGACCGAGATCTCGCAGGGCTCGGAGCAGTCGGTGGTGCAGATCGCCCAGGACGCGCTGCCGGTCCTGCAGGCGCACTACGACGCGCTCGTGGCCCTGGCCCAGACGCTGGGTGTCCCGGTTCCGCAGACCAGCGCCAGCGGCACGCCCAGCCCGGGCGGCACCACGTCCCCGGGTGGCACCGAGTCGCCGGCTCCGGGCGGCACCGAGACCGAGGAGCCCGCTCCGGGCACCACGGAGACCCCGGTGCCCAGCCAGAGCTGACGTACCGCACGGTCGACGGTGGCCGGTCCGCCCGCGAGGGTGGGCCGGTCACCGGCTCGTGTCAGTCGGCGTTCGCGAGCCCGATCGCGAACGCCTCCTCCAGGTCGTGCTGGGAGTAGGCGCGGAACGCGATGTGCGACTCGGTGTTGAGCACACCCGGCACCTTCGAGATGCTGCCGGCGATGACCTGCGCGATCTGCTCGAACTCCCGGACCCGGACCATGGCGATCAGGTCGACGTGCCCGGCCACCGAGTAGACCTCGCTGACGCCGGGCAGGTTGGCCAGGGTCTCGGCCACCTCGGGGATGGAGTCGGTGGCGCAGTCGATCAGCACGATCGCGGTGATCACGGGACGGTTCTCCGTTCGTCGGCGACGAGGCCCATGCTAGAGCCCGAGCCCCTCACCGCGCCGCCGGGACGGTCAGGTCGTCCCCGGCCCGGATCACCTCACGCAGGCGCTCCCCGGCCGCGACGGTCGCGCCCGGCCACACCACGGACCGGTCGACGTCGCCGTGCACCCGCGCGCCCGCGCCGACCACCGAGGCCCTGACCCGGCCGTCCACCGTCGCGGCCGGGTCCACCAGCCCTCCCGGGCCGGCCGCGTGCAGGTTGGCCGCGAGGTAGTCGGCCGGGGTGCCGGTGTCGTAGAACGTGCCCCGGTACGGCACCACTGTCAGCGCGCCGGCCGCCTCCGCCGGGCGCCACACCGCCCGGACCAGGTCGCCGAACGTGGCCGGCAGGTCGCGGACCAGCCGCCACGGCAGCAGCGAGAAACCCACGAAGTCGTGGCCGGCGAAGGTGCCGGGGGCGTCCGGGTCGTCGGCGGGCCGGCCGAGCAGGCGTACGCCGTGCCCGTCCCACCCGTCCAGCAGCGCGGCGATGTCCGGGCCGGGGGGTGCCTGCGGGTCGGCCAGGTACGCGTCGGCGTTGCCCACGAGCACGCCCCGGCCGGCGATCCAGTCCCGCAGCCGGCCCACGCCCCCGGCGGTGCCCAGCGGAGCGTCCGGCTCGACCGACAGGTGGGCCCGTCCGCCCACCCGCGCGACCACCTGGTCACCCAGGTAGCAGGCGTTCACCGCGACCCGCTGCGGGCCGGTCAGGCCGAGCCCGGCCAGCCGGGCCAGCGCGCGGTCCAGCAGGGGGACGTTCCCGACCGGGCAGAGCGCCTTCGGCACCCGCTCGGTGAGCGGGCGCAGCCGGGTGCCCTCACCCGCGGCCAGCACCACCGCGCACACCTCGACACCCGCGGCCGGAGTGCCCGAGTGCGGGGTGCTCACGCGGCCGGTCGGTTCTCGCCGGCGCGCGGGCCGATGCCGTAGTACCCGAGCAGGTTGGCGGTGGCGCGGCTGAGCCGGGGCAGGTCGTCGAGCGGATGGAAGGCGGCCTCGAGGACCTCGGCGCCGTCCACCTTCAGTTCGGTGGTCGACGCCGGCACCTCCGCCTCGAAGACCACGTCGACCCAGCCCTTGGCGTGCACCACCGCGTTCGGCACCGCCGGGCGCAGCACGTCGGGGGACAGGCGGACGCCGGACTCCTCGTACAGCTCGCGGGCCGCGCCCACCACCGGGGCCTCGCCGCGTTGCAGCAGCCCGGCCGGCAGCGTCCAGCTGTAGCCCGGCGGCTGGCGCAGCAGCAGGATCCGGCCCGCGCCGGTGGCCTCCGCGTCCCGGAGCAGCGTGACCGCGCCGACGATGTACTTCGGCACGGCCAGCCGGACCAGCCGTCGCCGCAGCGGGACCGGCAGCCGGTAGAAGAGCTTGTAGCCGAGGGCCCGTCCGGTGGCACGTGCGCGGGGGATCATGCCGTCCAGGCTAGTGGTCCCGGCGCGGGCCGGCTCCGTCTACTGCCGGTGGTCGACCAGATCGATCAACTGCTGGACCACGGTGTCCGGCTCGACCGTGCGGTCGAAGACCGCCACCAACAGCGTCTCCAGGTCGGGGTAGCCCAGTTCCTCGGACAGCCGCAGCAGTGGCAGGTCGCTGGCCAGGCCCCGGTTGTGCTTGCGCAACGCCAGGCCGATCGAGGCCCGGCCGAGCCGGACCTTGTCGGCGATCGAGATGCCCGGCTCGGTGTGCTCGGCGAACCAGCGGTTGATCTGCATCTGGGCGTGCGGGGACTTCACGAAGCCCAGCCACTCCCGGCGCGGGCCGCGCGGGGCCGCGTCCGCCTCGAAGCCGCTCTCCGCGTCGTTCTCGGTGAAGATCTCCACCACGTCGCCCTCCTCCAGTTCGGAGGAGAGCGGCGCCAGCCGGCCGTTGATCCGGGCGGCCAGGCAGTGGTCGCCGCGCTCGGCGCCCAGCTCGTACGCGAGATCGACCGGGGTCGCCCCGGCCGGAAGCACCAACTGCCGCCCGTCGGCGACCACCTGGATCTGCGCCTCGGACAGGTCGCAGCGCAGCGACTCCATGAACTGGGTCGGGTCGACGGTCTCCTGTTCCCAGTCGAGCACCCGGCGCAGCCAGGCCAGTTCGTCCGCCCGGTCCGCGCCCCGGCCCGCAGCCCGGGGGAAGCGGTAGTGGGCGGCCACGCCGTACTCCGCGGAGCGGTGCATCTCGGTGGTGCGGATCAGCACCTCGACCGTGCGGTCCTGGGGGCCGCAGACGCTCGTGTGCAGGGACCGGTAGAGGTTGTTCTTCGGGGAGGCGATGAAGTCCTTGAACCGGCCCGGCACCGGCCGCCAGAGCCCGTGCACGGCGCCCAGCGCGGCGTAGCAGTCGGTCGCCGGCCCGTCCACCACGATCGCGATGCGGGGCAGGTCGTACGGGGCGGCGTGGTCGCCGGCGACGGTGTCCTTCCAGATCGAGTAGAGGTGCCGGGGGCGGGGGGAGACGTCGGCGTCGACCCGGTTGCGGCGCAGCGCCGCCCGGGTGCGGGCGACCACGTCGGCGAGGTAGGCGTCCCAGCCGGGCCGGTCGTGCACGAACCGGGCGATCCGCGCGTGCTCCTCGGGCCGCAGGTGCAGCAGCACCACGTCGTCCAGCTCGCGTTTGAGCGTCTGGATGCCCAGCCGGTCGCAGAGCGGGACCAGCACCTCCTGGGTCTTGCGGGCGATCCGCTCCCGGGAGGCGGCCGAGCGGACGCCGAGCGTACGCATGTTGTGCAGGCGGTCGGCCAGCTTGATCACCAGGACCCGGACGTCCTTGCCGGCCGCCACGATCATTTTGCGGACGGTCTCCGCCTCGGCGGCCTTGCCGTAGAACGCCTTGTCGAACTTGGTCACGCCGTCGACCAGGTGGGCGACCTCACGGCCGAAGTCCTCCTGGAGCGCCTGGAGCGTGTAGCGGGTGTCCTCCACCGTGTCGTGCAGCAGGGCGGCGACCAGCGTGATGGTGTCCATGCCGAGGTCGGCGCAGATCTGCGCGACCGCCAGCGGGTGGGTGATGTACGGCTCGCCGCTCTTGCGGAACTGGCCGCGGTGCATGTTCTCGGCGATCGTGTAGGCCCGGCGCAGCACCGAGGCGTCGGCGCTCGCGTGGATGCCGCGGTGGGCCCGGACCAGTGTGGTGACCGGGTCGCCGTCCGCGGTCGGCCAGGTGAGCAGGGAACGCAGGCGGCGGGTGAGCGGCAGTTCGCCCTGGGTCGGGAGCGCGCCACCCAGGGCGGCGCCGTGTCCGGCGTCGACGTCCACCTGGGACACCTCCTCACCCCGGCCCTCGGCCACCGGGAACCGGCGACCGGGAGCAGAGCCCGCGAATCGGGCAGGTCTGCACTCCTTTAACAGACTAAGGGAGTCGAGGTAGTCCGATCGGTCAGTTGGTCATGAGCGTTCGGTCGAGAGTTTGGCGGATCCGCCGTTCTCCGCCTTCGTCAGCAGGTCGCGGAAACGCCCCGCGCCGGCCACCGGCGAGGCCCATCCGTCGGTCGCCTCGACCAGCCGGGTCTCCGGTCGTTCCAACCAGGACAGGATCCGCTCGGTCTCCTCGGCGGTCGCGGCCGGCACCGGACCGTGCCCGGGCAGCACCGTCTCGGCGGTGGCCCGGATCGCGGCGATCGTGGGTCGCGGGTGGACACCCGGCGGGGACACCCCGGCCCCGGCGAGCCGGCCGTGCCGGATCAGCGCCAGCTCCCAGCCGCCCCGGGCGGCCGGACGGGCGGCGGCCAGCTCGGCGATGCCGGTCAACGCGGCCAGCCGCTGCATCCGGACCGCCGCGCGCAGCACCGCGACGAGCCGGCCGCGTACCACGGCCGCCTCCTCGTACCGCTCGGCGGCCGACAGCACCTCGATGCGGGCGAGCAGCGCGTCCACCACCACTGCGGGGTCGTCGCTGGTGGCGGTGCGGAACGGGGTCGCCGCGCGGTCGTCGTACTCCTCGGGGGTGATCTTGTGCTCGCAGGGCGCCGGGCAGCGGCCCAGCTCGGCCAGCGCGCAGGCCGGCATGGTGGTGCGCCGGGAGAGCCGGTGCGTGCACTGACGCAGCGGCACCGCGTCGTGGAAGCCGGCGGCGGCCAGCTCCGCCGCCTGCCGGGACCGGAACGGCCCCAGGTAGGCCGTGTCGGTGGGCGCGAGGGCACGCACGATCGACAACCGGGGGTACGCCTCGTCGGTGAGCTTCAGCCACACCTGGCGCTCCGGATACTTCGACCGGCGGTTGTACGGCGGCGCGTGCGCCGCGATCAGCCGCAGCTCGCGGACCTCCGCCTCCAGCGAGTGGGCGCACTCGACCGCCTCCACGCGCTCGGCGGCGGCGAGCATCTCGGAGATCCGGGCCCGCTTCTCCGCGGCCGTGAAGTAGCTGCGGACCCGGGTGGCGATGTCGCCGGACGTGCCGACGTAGAGCGGCCGGTCGTCGGCGGCCCGGAAGATGTAGACGCCCGGCACCTTGGGCAGCCCGTCGGCGAGGTGCCGCTTGCGGCGCTGGGTGGGCGTGACCGCGCGGGCGAACTCGATCGCCTCGCCGACCGTGTCGACCCGGTGCCCGCCGAGGCGGCCGATCAGCCCGTGCAGCACGTCGACGGTGGCCTTCGCGTCGTCCAGCGCCCGGTGGCTGGGCTGGGTCGCGGTGCGGAAGTAGGCGGCGAGCGTGCCCAGCTTGCGGTTGGGCACCTCGTCGCGGGTGAGTACCCGCCGGGCCAGCGCGGCCGTGTCCAGCACCCGGGGGTTGGGCCAGCGGTAGCCGTGCTTCGCGCAGGCGGCCTTGAGGAAACCCACGTCGTACGGCGCGTTGTGGGCCACGAGCACGGCGTCGGTGACGAACTCCAGGAAGCTGGGCAGCACCTGCTCGATCGGCGGCGCGGGCAGCAGCATGGCCTGGGTGATGCCGGTGAGCACGGTGATGAACGGCGGGATCGGCACGCCCGGGTTGACGAGCGTGGCGAGCACGCCCAGTTCCTCGCCGCCGCGGACCTTCACCGCGCCGATCTCGGTGATCCCGCCGCCGTCGGGAGCGCCGCCGGTGGTCTCCAGGTCGACCACCACGAAGGTGGTCGCGTAGAGCGGCAGCGCCGGGTCGACGCCGCTGCCCGCCGGGTCCAGGCCGGCCAGCGACTCCTGGACGTACTCCGCTCGTGTCACCAGCGGGACGCTAGCGGCACGGTCCGACACTCCTGTCACTGCCGTCCCAGGAGATACCACGGGGGTACGATGAGAGATCGGCTCACTCACCGGGCGGTGGGCCCGTTCGGGGTGGGAGACTTGCCTCATGCCCCTCACCGAGCCGTACGACGACCGCTCCTCCGTGGAGGAGCCGGTGGTCGGCGTGCCCGCGGGTGAGGACGCGCCACCACCGGTCGAGCCCGAGCCCGTGCTGCCCGAGCCGGTCCGGCAGCGGATCGTCACGCTGACCGCCGCCGTGCTGCCCGGCCTGCCCGCCGACGAGGTGCCGGTGCCGCTGCGGCGGGTCGCCAAGTTCGCCCCGAACCGTCGCGCCCGCCTCGGCGCGCCCGCGATCGCCGCCCAGCTCACCGCCGACCCGCTGTTCCGCCAGCGGATCACGGCCCGGGTGCTCGCCGACGCCGGCGACCTGGGCGCGGCGGTCGTCGAGGGCACCGCGCCGGCCGCCGC
This sequence comes from Micromonospora tulbaghiae, assembly GCF_900091605.1. GTDB lineage: Bacteria > Actinomycetota > Actinomycetes > Mycobacteriales > Micromonosporaceae > Micromonospora > Micromonospora tulbaghiae. The sequence goes on along the minus strand of NZ_FMCQ01000004.1, from coordinate 330,083 downwards.
CGACCCGGTCGAGGTGGCCGCCCTGGCCTACCTGGCCCGGCCCCGCGGCTGGCGGGACCTGATCGAGGCCAGCGGCGAGGCGGTACGCGCCGAGGCCGACAGCGCGGTCGTGGCCGAACTTGTACGCGAGGCCGAGCAGCGGGCCGCTCGCGCCGAGCACGACCGGGCGGTGGCCCGGGTCGAGGCGGAGAAGCTGCGCGACGAACTGGCCCGGGTCCGCGAGGAGCTGGGTCAGCTCCGCGAGGAGGCCCGCCAGCTGACCCGTACCCTCCGGGAGACCCAGGCCCGCGAGCGCAAGGCCACCGAGACGCTCGCCACCGAGCGGGGGCGGGCGGCCCGCGCCGCCGCCGACGCGGACGCCGAGCTGCGCCGCGCCCGGGCCCGGCTGGCCGAGGCGGAGGCCGCGGCCGGGGTGGCCCGGGCCAGCGCCAAGGAGGCCCGCTCGGTCGACGACGCGCGGCTGTGGCTGCTGCTGGAGACGATCGGCCAGGCCGCTGTGGGGCTGCGCCGGGAGCTGGCGCTCGACCCGGTGGACAAGCTCCCCGCCGACTTCGTCGCCGACGCGTTCGCCGAGCAGCCGGGCGCCGCTGCGGCCGGACCCTCGACGCGGGCCCGCGACACCGACGACCCGGCCCGCCTCGACCAGCTGCTCGCGCTGCCGCGGGCGCACCTGGTGGTGGACGGCTACAACGTGACCAAGCGCGGCTTCGGTGAGATGTCGCTGGAGCAGCAGCGCAAGCGGCTGATCACCGGGCTGGGCGGGATCGCCGCGCAGACCGGGGACGAGGTCACTGTCGTCTTCGACGGCGCCGAGCGGATCCACGGGCTGCCCCCGGCGCCGCGCGGCGTGCGGGTGCTGTTCTCCCGCAAGGGCGAGACGGCGGACGAGTTGATCCGCCGGCTGGTCCGCGCCGAGCCGGCCGGGCGGCCGGTGGTCGTCGTCTCCTCCGACCGCGAGGTCGCCGACGGGGTACGCCGGCACGGCGCGTACCCGCTGGGCGCCGACTCGCTGCTGCGGCGCCTGGCCCGGTCCTGACCGGTTGATCGTTTTCAGGCCGGCTGCTGCCTCGTTGTCCGGTTCTGTCATACCCGCGGCATAGCCTTGCGGTGACCGACGGTGGTGGTCCCTTCCCCGACCGCTACCGGCGACCCGTCAGGAGGCGTTGATGCTGATCGACTGCGACACCTGCGGCAACCGCGGCGCCGGCTGCTCCGGCTGCCTGGTGACCGCACTGCTCGACTCAGACCCGGCCGACCTGGGCCCGGCCGAGCACCGGGCGATCGAGGTGTTCGCGCGGGCCGGATTCGAGGTGGAGGTGCTGCCACCCGCGCCCGTCGCGGTTCCCGCGCCGGCACGGGCACCGGCGCCCCGCCGTACCGCCCGTCGCCGGATCGCCTGACACGTCTGCTGCCGCCCGGGGGCGCCTGTCTGCTCGGCGCTCCACGCGCGCCGCTCTTGGTTCCCCTGTCACCCGCCGCTCCGGTCGGCCCGCACGCCTCGTGAAGGATCAGCCGAAGCCGCCCGCCCGCCGACGCTCACGGCCACCTGTCCACCCCGGGCGCCACGCCCAGCTCGATGTGTGAGCTGTGTCGGCCACCGCGCGGGGAAACTGCCGGAGTCGTATCCGGCCGCGTCGCCAGGCTGTGCTCCGGCCATGGCGGCCGCGATCGGGGCCGGGCAATAGGATGGGCGGTCACGGCGGGAGGGGAGCGGCATGACGCGGACGGGGCACGACGGCGGGGTGGGTCGGTGACCCCGCGCGCCTGGGCGCTGCTGACCCTGGGCGGCCTGGTGGTCGCGCTGCTCGTGGCGGTGGCGCTGCTGGTGCCGTGGAGCCGGCCGCCGGCACCCCGCGCCGACCAGCTCGCGGCGCTGCGGGATCTCCCGGCCGAGCAGGTGACCCGGGGCCGGGCGTTCCACGGCGCGCTGCGCCCGGCGGCCTGGTCGGCGCTGGCAGTCGGGCTGGTGGTGGCGTTGCTGCTCGGGCTGACCCCGCTGGGCGGGCGCCTGGTCGAACTGGTCGGCCGGCCTTTCGGCGGGCACTGGATCGCGCAGGCCGTGCTCGGCGGGCTGGCCGTCATGTTCCTCGCCGACCTGCTCACGCTGCCGTTCGCGGCCTGGCGCCGCACCGTGCTGGTCCGCTACGGACTGAGCACCCAGAGCTGGGGCGGCTGGGCGGTCGACCTGCTCAAGTCGTACGCGGTCAGCGCGGTGATCGGCGCGCTGGTCCTGCTCGGGTTCTACACGGTGGTCCGGTTCGCCCCCCGCTGGTGGTGGGCGTTCGGCGCGGCCGGCGCGGCGGCCCTGGTGGTGGTCCTGTCGTTCGTGCTGCCGGTGCTTGTCGAGCCGGTGTTCAACCGGTTCACGCCGATGGAGCCGGGTCCGCTGCGCAGTGAGCTGACCGCGATGGCCGCCCGGGACGGCGTACCGGTGCGCGACGTGCTCGTCGCCGACGCGTCCCGGCGTACCAGTGCGGTCAACGCGTACGTCTCCGGACTCGGTCCGACGCGGCGGGTGGTCGTCTACGACACGCTGCTGCGCGAGGCGGAGCCGGCCGAGGTGACGAGCGTGGTCGCCCACGAGCTGGGGCACGCCAAGGACCGGGACGTGTGGACCGGCACGGTGCTCGGCGCGCTCGGTGCCGCCGCCGCGGTGGTGGCGCTCTACCTGATCGGGTCCTGGACGCCGCTGCTGCGGCTCGCCGGCGTCGACTCGATCGCCCAGCCCCGGGCGTTCCCGCTGCTGATCGCGCTGGTCACGGTCGCCGGCCTGCTCGCCACCCCGGCGCAGGCGCTCGTCTCGCGCCGGATCGAGGCCCGCGCCGACGCCCACGCGCTGGCGCTCACCGGCGACCCGGCGACGTTCGAGGCGATGCAGCGGCGGCTGGCCGGCGTGAACCTGGCCGACCCCGACCCGCCGCGCTGGGAGCGCCTCTGGTCGGCGACCCACCCGTCCACCGTCGAGCGGATGGCAGCCGCCCGCGCCTACGCCAGGGAGCCGGGCCGATGAGCCGCACCTTGCTGATCACCAACGACTTCCCGCCGCGCCCCGGCGGCATCCAGTCGTTCGTGCACAACCTCGCCGTGCGCCAGCAGCCCGGCTCGGTGGTGGTGTACGCGTCGAGCTGGCGCGGGGCGGAGAAGTTCGACGCCGACCAGCCGTTCGAGGTGGTGCGGGAGCGGACCCGGGTGCTGCTGCCCACCCCGCTGATCGCCCGGCGGGCGGCGCGGCTGGCCCGCGCGTACGACTGCGACACCGTGTGGTTCGGCGCGGCGGCCCCGCTGGGGCTGCTCGCCGCGGGCCTGCGGCGGCGGGCCGGGATCCGCCGGGCGGTGGCGCTGACCCACGGGCACGAGGTCGGCTGGGCGGCGCTCCCCGGCGCCCGGTCGGCGCTGCGCCGGATCGGCCGGGGCGTGGACGTGACCACCTACCTCGGCGAGTACACCCGGGCGCGGCTGGCCCGCGTGCTGGACGGGCTGACCGAGCTGCGGCGGCTCGCGCCCGGCGTGGACGTGGACGCCTATCACCCGGAGGTCGACGGCGGGCGGGTCCGGTCGCGGCTCGGGCTGGCCGACCGGCCGGTGGTGGTGTGCGTGTCGCGGCTGGTGCCCCGCAAGGGCCAGGACATGCTGATCCGCGCGCTGCCGGAGATCCGCCGCCGGGTGCCCGACGCCGCGCTGCTCGTGGTCGGCGGCGGCCCGTACCGCTCGACGCTGGAGAAGCTGGCCCGGCAGACCGGGCTGGAACGCGACGTGGTCTTCACCGGCTCGGTGCCCTCGGCCGAGCTGCCCGCCCACTACGCGGCGGGCGACGTCTACGCGATGCCGTGCCGCACCCGCAACCGTGGGCTGGACGTGGAAGGGCTCGGCATCGTCTACCTGGAGGCGAGCGCGACCGGTCTGCCGGTGGTGGCCGGTGACTCCGGCGGCGCGCCGGACGCGGTCCGGGAGGGGGAGACCGGGTACGTGGTCGGCGGCCGGGACGTGGCCCAGCTCGCCGACCGGGTGGCCACGCTGCTCGCCGACCGGGACCTGGCCCGGCAGTTCGGCGCCGCCGGCCGTGCCTGGGTGGAGCGGGAGTGGCGTTGGGAGACGCAGGCGCAGCGCATGGCTGCCCTGCTGGCCGGCTGACCGCGCGCCGAGCGGGTCAAGAGGCCGCGGGCCGACCAGGCTCAGAAGGCCGCGGGCCGGCCGGGTCAGGGGGCCGCGTCGACGTGGGCGGGCACCCGGCCCAGGTGCGGCGCGGCCGGGCCGGGACGGCCGAAGTGCCAGCCCTGCCCGGCGTCGCAGCCGATCGCGCGCAGCCGGTCCGCCTGGTCGGCCGTCTCCACGCCCTCGGCGGTGACGGTCAGGTCCAGCGCGTGCGCCAGCGACACCAGCGAGGCGAGGATCCGCTCGTCGGTGCCACTGCCCGGCGCGCGCAGGCCGGTCACGAACTCGCCCGCCACCTTCAGCTCGTCGACCGGCAGGTCCCGCAGGTACGCGAGGTTGCAGTAGCCGGTGCCGAAGTCGTCGATGGCGACCCGGACACCGAGGTCGCCGAGCACCCGCAGGGCGCGCACCGGCTCGACCACGGTGCTCATCATCGTGCTCTCGGTGATCTCCAGTTGCAGCCGGTGCGGCGGCAGGCCGGTGCGCCCGAGCACGCCGCGCACCTCGGTCACCAGGTCGGTGCGGTGCAACTGCCGGACCGCGAGGTTGACGCTGACGAACGGGGCGTCGCCGTCCGGGCCCGGCCAGGTGCCCGCCTCGCGGCACGCCTCGGCCAGCACCCAGCTGCCCAGCCGGACGATCAACCCGGTCTCCTCGGCCAGCGGGATGAAGCTGTCCGGCCGCAGCACACCCAGCTCCGGGTGCCGCCAGCGCACCAGCGCCTCCATGCCGAGCACCCGCCCGTCGCGCAACGAGGTCAGCGGCTGGTAGTCGAGGTAGAACTCGCCCCGGTCCAGCGCGGCGGGGATCGCCGCGGACAGCGCGTACCGGGCCAGCTCGCGGCGGTTGCGGTCGGCGTCGAACAGCGACCAGCGGGCCCCGCCGGCGGCCTTGGCCCAGTGCAGGGTGCTGTCGGCCGCGCGCATCAGGTCCATCGGCGAGGTGCCCGCGACCGGGCGCTCCACGATGCCGATGCTCGCGGACACGGTCAGCTCGTGGCCGTCGACGAGCGCCGGCTCGCGTACCGCGGCGAGCGCCGCCTCGGCGACCTTCACCGCGTCGTCGGTGCCGGCGGTGCGCTCGACCAGGATCACGAACTCGTCGCCGCCGAGCCGGGCCACCAGGTGCTCGCCGAGCGCGCGGTGCAGGCGCTGGGCCACAGTCACCAGCAGCGAGTCGCCGACCTGGTGGCCGAGGGAGTCGTTGACCACCTTGAACCGGTCCAGGTCGAGGAAGCACACACCGACCCGGTCGGCGCCCCGGCCCGGCGCGGTGATCGCGTCGGTCAGTCGTTCGGTGAACAGCGTGCGGTTCGGCAGGCCGGTGAGCGGGTCGTGGGTGGCCTGGTGCCGGAACCGGGCCTCGCTGTCGCGCAGCGCCCGTTCGGCCTGCGCACGGGCCATCATGGCGGCGCGGCGGATGGACTCCTGCTCGTCGAGCGTACGGTCGCGCAGCGCGCGGGCGTACCCGGTGGCGACGGTGGCGAGCAGCCGCGCCATCCGGTCCTCGACGTCGTCGACGACCAGGTCGAGGTCGCGGACCAGGCGCAGCTGGATCACCTCGACGGTGCGGCCCAGCCCTTCCGCGGACGCGATGTGCGCCTGCACCAGCTCGGCGCCGACCTGCTGGCCGATCCGCAGGTCGAACGGCTCGGCGCGCAGAGCCTGGGCCAGCCGCTCGGTGAGCCGTTGCAGCATCTCCTCCAGCTGCGCCTGCGCCATCGGCAGGTAGCTGGTGCCGGACACCGCCTTGGCCCAGGCCCGGGCGAACGCGCCGGGCCGGCAGCGGGTCGCGTCGTCACCCACCGAGCCGCCCGACCCCGCCCATGAAGACGGCCCGCTCGGCGTTCTCCGCCTGGTCGGGGGAGTCCGGCCGCCACTGCGGCACCCACACCACACCCGGGTCGACCAGCTCGAAGCCGTCGAACAGCGCGGTCAGCTCGGCCCGGCTGCGGATCCAGAGCTGGCTGTCGGTACGCCGGTAGACCCGCTCCGCCTCGGCCCGTTCGCCGGTGCCGTCGCGGCCCTCCTCGCTGGCCTGGGAGAGCACCAGGTGGCTGCCGGGCGCCAGCGCCCCGCGCAGCGTCCGCAGGACCTCCTCGGGGCGGTCGGAATCCGGGACGAAGTGCAGCACCGCCACGATCATCACGGCGACCGGCCGGGTGAAGTCCAGCAGCCGGGTGACCTCCGGGTGGGCCAGGATCGCCTCCGGGTTGCGCAGGTCCTCCTGGAGCACCGTGGCGTGCTCGTTGCCGGCCAGGATCTCGTGGCTGTGCGCCACCGCCACCGGGTCCACGTCGACGTAGACCACCCGCGACTCCGGATCGATCCGCTGGGCGATCTCGTGCACGTTGCCGACGGTCGGGATGCCGGAACCGATGTCCAGGAACTGGCGGACGCCGGCCTGGGCGAGGTACTGCACCGCCCGGCGCAGGAACGCGCGGTTGGCCTGGGCCATCAGCGGTGCCTCCGGCACCGCCTCCACCATCGCGCGGGCGGCCGCCCGGTCGGCGGCGAAGTTGTGCGAGCCGCCGAGGTAGTAGTCGTACATGCGGGCGACGCTGGGGCGCTCGATGTCGATCGTCTCGGGTGCCCAGTCCGGCCGCTGCATGTCCTGCCCCTCGGATGTCGGCGACACGCGGTCGTCACCGCCGCGCGGATCACCCGGGTATTCTGCCCCTCCGCCGTCGCGGTGCAAAGACCACCGTCGCTATGCGTCCGGCCGCTCACCGTACGCGACCACGCGGTGGCCGGGAACGCCGAGAGGCCCGCGTCCGTGACGGACGGGGCCTCTTCCGGCGGTACGCCTTCAGAACTTCGGGGCGTCCGGGGCCTCCAGCAGCCCCAGCCGCAGCGCGGTCATCAGGGCCTGCGCCCGGTTGGCCGCGCCCAGCTTCTCGTAGAGCTTCGAGATGTGGGTCTTGGCGGTCGACTCGCTGACGAACAGCTGCTTGGCGATGCCGGCCACGCTCATGCCGTCGGCGAGCAGCCGCAGCACCTGGCCCTCACGGGGGGACAGCTGCGGGCCGGACGGTGCCAGCCGGCGCTTCATCGCCTCGGCCAGGTCGGCCGCGGTGAACGCGCTGGGGGAGGAGGCGGCGTGCCGGGCCGCGGCCACCACCTCGTCGGCCGGGGCGGTCTTCGGCACGAACGCGCTCGCGCCCGCCTCCAGGGCGCCGAAGAGCTGGTCGTCGCCGGCGTACATGGTCAGCACGACGATGCCCATCGACGCGCTGGACTTGCGTAGGGCGCGGGTGGCCTCCAGGCCGCTGCCGTCGGGCAGACGGAGGTCCATGATCACCACGTCGGGCTGGAGCGCGCCGGCCTGGCGCACGCCCTCCGCCGCGGTCGCCGCCTCGCCCACGACCTCGAACTGGCGGTCGCGCTCGAACGCGTGACGCAGCCCTTTGCGGATGAGGTCGTGATCGTCGACCAGGAGAACCTTGGTACGGGTGGCCGGTGTCGGACTGCTGGTCATCCTCGGGTTACTCCCCTTCTGCTGCTGCGGCGCTGCCGCGCACCTTATCGCGCCGGGGCGACGAACCGAGCACCACCGCCACAGTCGTCCCACTAGGCTGTCGCGGCCTGATCTCCAACCGGCCTCGGATACGTTCCGCCCTCTCGGCCATGATCGCAAGGCCATAGTGCCCGTCCGGGCGCTGGTCACCGATGCCGTGACCGTCATCCGACACTTCGATTCGGGTGTACGGGGGATCCACCTCGCACGTGACCCACAGGTTCGACGCGCCGGCGTGCTTGCGCGCGTTGGTCACCGCCTCCTGTGCGATGCGCAGCAACTCGGCCTCGGTGGCGGCCGGCAGCCGGGCGGTGGACTCGTCCAGCGACAGGTGCACCCGCAGGCCGCCGGAGGCGCCGACGGTGCGGGCGTACTCGGCGATGGCGGCGGCCAGGCCGCCGTGGCGGTCCACCTCGCTGCGCAGCTCGAACAGGCTCAGCCGCAGCTCGGTGATCACCCGGGTGACCTCCTGGCGCAGCGTACGCAGCGAGTCGGCGGTCTCCTCGGCGTCCTCGTGCACGGTGGCCAGCGCGTTGTCGATGCCGTACCCGACCATGACCAGTTCCTGGGCGACCCCGTCGTGGATCTCCCGGGCCAGCCGCTGCCGTTCCTCGTTCGTCGCCAGCGAGCGCACCTCGTCGAAGAGCAGCGCGGCCTCCAGCCGCAGCGCCGCCGGGCCGGTCAGCGCCGTCACCCGGGACACCACCGGCGGCGGGTACGCGGCGGCGGTGTCCGCCTCGATCACCACCAGGCCGACCGTGCGTACGCCCGCCACCAGCGGGACGATCAGCGCGGAGACCTCGCCGGAGTGCCGGGACCGGGCCTGCGAGCGGGCCGAGACGGTCGGCTGCTGGGTGGCCCAGGCGTCGGCGATGGCCGAGTCGGCGTCGAGCGTGGTCTCCCAGTCGACCCGGTCCGCGCCGATCTGCGCGAGCACCACGAGCCGGCCGCCGCCGCTGGCGGACAGCACCGCGCCCCGGTCGGTCTTGGCCACCACCCGCAGCTCCTCCAGCAGGTGCTCGGAGATGCCGCCCGGGTCCAGGGTGGCGCCGGGCAGCTGGCGGGCGACGGTACGCAGCTGGGTGAGCAGGCGGGTCGCCTCGGCGTACGGCTGGGGTTTGCCCTCGCCGCGCACCCGCATGACGCGCTGGAGCGTGCCCGCGGTGTAGAGGCCGAGACCGGCCAGGATCAGCCACTGGGCGCAGACCGCGAGGTAGCCGACCTGGCCGAGCTGTGGCCCGCCGTCGACCTGCGTGAACGCGGCGCTGGCCAGCAGTGTCGCCGCCGCCACGGCGAGCAACGCGGCGCCCTCGCGGAACCGGCGGCTCAGCGCGGTCACGGTGACCGGCACGGCGAGGTACGGCAGCACCGCCGAGGCGCCCAGCCCGCCGGTCACGCCGGACAGATGGGTGTCGGCGGCGACCTGGCTGGCGGCCAGCCCGAGCACCACCACCTCGGCGAAGCGGCTGATCGGTGCGAGCAACCGGTGTTGTGGGGCGAGCACGGCGGGCAGGCCAGCGACGCCCAGCAGCGCGATCCACCAGAGCTGGGCGGCGTCGCGGGTGGCGAACAGGGTCAGGGTGGCGACCAGCGCGAGGAGGACCGCGCGAGCCGCCGCCGCGAGCGGCTGTGTCGACGGCTGGCGGGATGTGGAGGCGGGCACGTGACGGATGGTAGTCAGCCGCGGTAGATCTCGGCGATCTCCGAGGCGTACGTCTTGTGCACGACCTGACGCTTGACCTTGAGCGACGGGGTCAGCTCACCGGTGGTCTCGGTGAAGTCCTGCGGCAGGATCCGGAACACCTTGATCGCCTCGGCCTTGGAGACCGCCTGGTTGGCCTGGTCGACCGCGGACTGCACCTCGGCGCGCAGCGCCGCGTCCTCGCGCAGCTCAGCGATGCTCGTGGTCTCCGGGCGCCCCTGCCCGGCCAGCCACTTCGGCAGCGCCTCCTCGTCGATGGTGACCAGGGCGGCGATGAACGGCTGCCGGTCGCCGACCACCACGCACTGGCTGATCAGCGGGTGCGCCCGTACCTGGTCCTCCAGCACCGCCGGGGCGACGTTCTTGCCGCCGGCGGTCACGATGATCTCCTTCTTCCGGCCGGTGATGCTCAGGTAGCCGTCCTCGTCGAGATTCCCGAGGTCGCCGGTGCGGAACCAGCCGTCGGTGGTGATCGCCTCGGCGGTGGCCGCGTCGTTGTGCCAGTAGCCCTGGAAGACGATGTCGCCGGCGATCAGGACCTCGCCGTCGTCGTCGATCCGGATGGTGACGCCGGGCAGCGGGCGGCCGACAGTGCCGATCCGGGTGCCGGTGGGCAGGTTGGCGGCGGCGGCCGGCGAGGTCTCGGTGAGGCCGTAGCCCTCGCAGATGGTCACCCCGACGCCGCGGAAGAAGTGCCCGAGCCGCGCGCCCAGCGGCGCGCCGCCGGAGATGGCGTCGCGGCACCGGCCGCCCATCGCCGCCCGCAGCTTGCGGTAGACCAGCTTGTCGAAGAGGGCGTGCTGCGCGCGCAGGCCCAGGCCGGGGCCGCCGGGCAGCTCCTGGGCCTCGCTCCACGCGATGGCGACCTTCTCCGCGCGGTCGAAGATCTTGCCCTTCCCCTCGGCCTCGGCCTTCTGCCGCGCGCCGTTGTAGACCTTCTCGAAGACCCGGGGTACGGAGAGCACGAACGTCGGCTTGAAGTCCTGGAGTTCGGCGACCAGGTTCTTGGGGTCCGCGCAGTGCGCCATGGTGGCCCGGGCGTGCACCACGCCGACCTGGATGAGCCGGGCGAAGGCGTGCGCGAGCGGCAGGAACAGCAGGGTGGAGGCGCCCTGGCGGAACAGGTTCGGCAGCACCGGCACCGCGTTGGCGATGTCGGAGTAGATGTTGCGGTGGGTCAGCACGCAGCCCTTGGGCCGGCCGGTGGTGCCGCTGGTGTAGATGATCGTGGCGACGTCGTCGGCCTTCGACAGCGAGCGGCGGGTCTCCACCTCGGCCCGGTCGACCGACGCGCCGGCGGCGACCAGGTCGTCGACCGCGCCCAGGTCGATCTGCCAGACCTCGCGCAGCTCGGGCAGCCGGTCGCGGACGCCGGCGACCATGGTGGCGTGCGCGGTGCTCTCCACCACGACGGCGACGGCGCCGGAGTCGCCGAGGATCCAGGCGGCCTGCTCGGCGCTGGAGGTCTCGTAGATCGGCACGGTCACCGCGCCGGCCGCCCAGATCGCGTAGTCGAGCAGCGTCCACTCGTAGCGGGTGCGGCTCATCAGGCCGACCCGGTCGCCGGGGGAGACGCCGGCCGCGATCAGGCCCTGTGCCACCGCCACGACCTCGTCGCGGAACTGGCGGCAGGTGACATCCTCGCGCGCGTCCGTCCCCGCGGCGGGGCGGACGAACTGCACGGTGTCCGGGGCGACCTCGGCGTTTTCCCAGACCGGGTCGGTCAGGTTGGCCGCGTCGCCGACGGTGACGATCGGCGGGACGGAGAACTCGCGCACCTGCACTCCCTCGTGCTCTACCGGCGGGGCCGGCCTGGTCGGCTCTGTCGAAACCTACCCGCACACCCCGGGGGGTCTGCCAGGGAGGTTGCCCGCCCGGCTGGTGGGACGCCGTCCGGCGGGTGGAGCGGGACCGGCCGGGAGTCGGCCGGGTAGCCTCCCCCCATGGCGGACTCCTCCACCCAGTCGATCATCATCGGCGCGTCACCGGACCGGGTGGCGGCCGTCATCTGCGACTTCCCGAGTTATCCCGAGTGGGCCGAGGCGGTACGCCGGGCCGAGGTGATCGAGGAGTACGAGGACGGCTACGCCAGCCAGGTCCGGTTCACCCTCGACGCGGGCGTGATGGCCGACGAGTACGTGCTGGCCTACGAGTACGCCGAGGACATCTCCCGGATCGAATGGCACCTGGTCGCCCCGTCGAAGATGCAGCGCTCCCAGCGCGGGTCGTACGACCTGGCGGGCAACCCGGACGGGACGACCACGGTGACCTACACCCTCGAGGTGGAGCTGTCCGTGGCGATGCTCGGCATGTTCCGCCGCAAGGCCGAGAAAATGATCATGGACGCGGCGTTGAAGCAGCTCAAGCGCCGGGTAGAAGCACCCGGTGCGGCGCAGGAGACCCGACCGTCGTCCCGGTAGTCACGCTGGAGGAGCCGAACCATGGGCACCACTGATCCGGGTTCGGCCCGGGAAGAGGCCGAGCGCCTCGTCGCCACACTGCTCGCCGGCGCGAAGATGGCCGCCGCCGCACCGGGCTCCGGTGCCTGGGGTCCGCTCGGTGGGATCCTCTCCGGTGTCCTCGGTCACACCCCGCCGGGCGCCGGACCTGCTCCGCAGGCGCCCGCGCCCGCCGGTTTCGCCACCGGCTCGCCGGAATGCTGTGTGTGCCCCGTCTGTCGCGGTATCGCCGCGTTGCGGGATCCGAGTCCGGAATTCGCCGAGCGGCTCGCCACCGGCGCCGGGGACCTGGCGGCCGGGGTGGCCAGCCTGCTGCGCGCCTTCACCCCGGCCGAACCGGAGCGCCCCGCCGACGGCGCCGCCGCCGCGCCGGACGGATCCGGGGACCACGTGTGGCGCGAGGCGACCCGTACCGGGCATGATTCTCAGCCGGCACCCGAGCAGGACGTGTGGTCCGCCGCCACCCGGGGGGAGGGCGCTGCCGATTCGGGTGCCGCCGCCGACGCCGCCGGGCCGCCGGAGCCGGCGACGAGCCGGCCACCGGCCGGCCGTCCCGTGGTGCCCGCCTCGCGGGCGTCCGGAGAGGTGGGCGAGGACGCACCAGGCGACGGGGCCTGACCACCGGACATCCCGGGACCGTACGGCCGGTTCGGCCGGTCCCCGGGCAGCACAGCAGAGGGGAGTGGCAGCGGTGACGCTGACCATCGGAGTCGACGTCGGTGGCACGAAGGTGGCCGGCGGTGTCGTGGACGACGCCGGCACGGTACTCGTGCAGACGCGACGGGACACCCCCGCCGACGACGTGGCCAAGACCCGCGACGTCATCATCGAGGTGGTCACCGAACTGGCCGCCGGTCACGCCGTGGAAGCGGTCGGCATCGGCGCCGCCGGCTGGATCGACGCCTCCCGCTCCACCGTGCTGTTCGCCCCGAACCTGGCCTGGCGTGACGAGCCGCTGCGGACGTACGTCGGCGACGCCACCGGCCTGCCGGTGATCGTGGAGAACGACGGGAACGTGGCCGCCTGGGCGGAGTTCCGCTACGGCGCGGCCCGCGACGCCGACGACTCGATGGTCATGTTCACCATCGGCACGGGTGTCGGCGGCGGCATCGTGCTCGGCGGTGACCTGGTCCGTGGCGCCAACGGCATCGCCGCCGAGCTGGGCCACATGCTCACGGTGCCGGACGGCCACCAGTGCGGCTGCGGCCGGCTGGGGTGCATCGAGCAGTACGCCAGCGGCAGCGCCCTGGTCCGCTTCGCCCGCGCCGCCGCCCGGCAGGAGCCGCACCGGGCGACCGCGCTGCTGGAGCTGGCCGGGGGCGAGGCCGAGACGATCACCGGCCCGATGGTGACCGCTGCGGCCAAGGGCGGCGACCCGGTCTCCACCGAGTCGTTCGCCCAGGTCGGCCGCTGGCTCGGCACGAGCCTCGCCGACATGGCGCAGATCCTCGACCCGCAGGTGCTGGTGGTGGGCGGCGGCGTGATCGACGCCGGTGACCTGCTGCTCGGCCCGACCCGGCGGTCGTTCGCCGACGCGCTGGCCCAGCGCAGCCGCCTGCCCGTCGCCGAGGTGCGCCCGGCCGAGCTGGGCAACACCGCGGGCGTCATCGGCGCCGCCGACCTGGCCCGGCGGATCTGACATGACGGATGCGGGTGTGCCGCTGCGGGTGGTGTCGTACAACATCCACAGCCAGCGCGACGACACCGCCGCGCTGGCCGAGGTGGTCCGGACGGCGGCGCCGGACGTGGTGATCGTCCAGGAGGGGCCGCGCCGGTTCCGGTGGCGGCAGAAGACCGCCGCGCTGGCCGAGTCGTTCGGCATGGTCGTGGCCGCCGGTGGCCTGCCGTCGCTGGGCAACGTGCTGCTGACCAGCCTGCGCGTGCGGGTCGTCGACACCAGGTGCCAGCGGTACCCGCTGACGCCGGGACGGCACATGCGCGGCGCCGCGTACGCGCAGTGCCGCGTCGGCGGCGTCGACGTGCTGCTGGCCGGCTCGCACCTGTCCACCGACCCGGCCGAGCGTCCGGCCCAGGCGGCGGCGTTCAAGCGGGAGCTGGCCGCGTCCACGCTACCGGTGGTGGCCGGCGCGGACATCAACGAGGGCCCGGACGGGCCGGCCTGGCAGACGCTCGCCGAAGGGCTCACCGACACGGCGCTCGCCGCCGACCGGGCCGACCGGCTCACGTTCTCTTGCTCCGACCCGCGCCGCCGCATCGACGCGCTGTTCGTCGACCCCCGGATCGCAGTGGTCGACTACGACGTGGTGGACACGCCGGCGGCCCGCCGGGCCAGTGACCACTTCCCGGTCCTGGTCGACCTGCTGCTGCCCACCGCCTGACCGGAGCGGACCGCCGGGGGAGTACCCGGACCCGGCGGTCCACCGGCGTCACGCCCGCCTGGGGCCGTGACACACGGTCAGGTGCCCGCCGGCCGGAAGGACCATCCCCTCGCCGCCTTTGCTCTGCCGCCATATGTGCATCAGCTACCCGCCGTGACCGGCGGGCCGCGTCCCGGCCGGACGGCCGCGAGACAAAAGCGCAGCCCGCGGCGGTGCTGCGTCCGTGGCGGCAGAGCAAAGGGCACACGAGGGTGCGCCTCCGGGGCGGCCGGTCCAGCCACGCTCGGTGACCGGCCCTGCGTGACGCTGTGTCAGGGGGACCGGACGGGTGGGCGCGGCGCCGGATCCGGTGGCTGGACAACGGCGGGCATTCTCGGCAGGATTTCGCTCCGACCCGGCACGCGTGCCGCACAAAGGAGAATTCGCGGTGTCCTCCTCCACCGACCCCGGCCGCCCCGATCCGGACCGGACGGACGTCCCGATCCGCGACGACCGCCCGGTCTCCGACCGGGGCGAAACGGTCTGCGTCATCGGCGCCGGCGCCAGCGGCCTGACCGCCGTGAAGAACCTGCGCGAGGCCGGCTTCGGCGTGGACTGCTACGAGCGGGAGACGGGCGTCGGCGGCGCCTGGAACTGGCGGCACGACCGCAGCCCGGTGTACGCCAGCACCCACCTGATCTCGTCCCGGCCGTTCACCCAGTTCCCCGACTTCCCGATGCCGGACGACTGGCCGGACTACCCGCACCACAGCCAGCTGCTGTCCTACTTCGAGCGGTACGCCGACCACTTCGACCTGCGCCAGCACGTCTGGTTCGGCACCGAGGTGGTCCGTGTCGAGCCGGTCGAGGGGGACCGTTGGGACGTGACCACGCGCAGCACCGGCGGCTACGGCCCCGAGCGCACCTCCCGGTACGCCGCGGTGGTGCTCGCCAACGGCCACAACTGGTCGCCCAAGCTGCCCCGCTACGAAGGGCTGGAGGAGTTCCGCGGCGAGGTCATGCACGCCTCGTCCTACAAGGACCCGGCGCAGTTGCGCGGCAAGCGGGTGCTCGTGGTCGGGGCCGGCAACACCGGCTGCGACATCGCGGTGGAGGCGGCCCAGCAGGCGTCGCACTGCTGGCACTCCACCCGCCGCGGCTACTGGTACGCCCCGAAGTACGTCCTCGGCCGCCCCGCCGACCAGGTCAACGACACGCTGCTGGCGCTGCGGGTGCCGTTGCGCGTACGGCAGTGGCTCTACCACTGGACGCTGCGGCTGACCGTCGGTGACCTGACCCGGTTCGGCATGCCCGAGCCGGACCACCGGGTCTACGAGACGCACCCGATCGCCAACAGTCAGCTCGTCTACTACGTCGGCCACGGCGAGGTCACACCGGTGCCGGACGTGGCCCGCTTCGACGACCGCGCGGTGGAGCTGACCGACGGCCGCCGGATCGACCCGGAACTCGTCGTCTTCGCCACCGGCTACCTGCCGCGCTTCGAGTTCCTCAAGGGGCAGGTGCTCGGCGACGAGGACGGATCCGGGCGGCCCCGGTTGTGGCTCAACGCGTTCACCGCCGGTCATCCCACGCTCGCCGTGGTCGGCCTGGTGCAGCCGGACTCCGGCATCTTCCCGATCTCGCACTGGCAGAGCGTGCTGTTCGCCCGGCTGCTCACGCTGCGCGCCACCCGGCCGGACCGGGCCGCCGCGTTCGACCGCAAGGTCCGCGCCGGCCTCGGCGAGCGGTACTCGGCGAAGGTCAAGGACAGCACCCGGCACTGGTTCGAGGTCGGGCACGCCGACTACCTGCGCGCGCTCCAGCGGGCGCTGCACGAGCTGGAGGAGGGCACCCGGTGAGCGCGAGGAACGCAGCGCAGCGGAGTCCCGCAGTCGCGAACGAAAGGCGGGCACGGTGAGCGCGAGGAACGTAGCGCAGCGGAGTCCCGCAGTCGCGAACGAAAGGCGGGCACGGTGACGGCCGAGCGGGTGCGGGTGGTCCGGTCCTGGGAGTGGGCCCGGCCGGAGCGGCCCGCCCGCCGAGAGGTGCTCGCCGCCGTGCCGGAGCGGGACGAGGCGAAGCCGCCGCTGCTGTTCGTGCCCGGGTTCGGGCACGGCGCGTGGGCGTTCGCCGAGCACTGGCTGGGGCACGCCGCCGGTCGCGGCTTCCCGGCGTACGCGCTGAGCCTGCGCGGGCACGGCGACAGCGAGCCGGCGCCGGAGGCGACGCTGCGGTCGTACACCCATGACGTGACGCAGGTGGCGGCGAGCCTGCCGCGGCAGGCGGTGCTGGTGGGACACGGCGCCGGCGCCCGGGTCGTGGCGCACGCGATGGCCCGCTACCCGGCGCGGGCCGCGGTGCTGGTGGCGCCGGTGCTCGGCGGCTGGGGGACGTTCGGGACGGCGTTGCGGCGCAACCCGGTCGGCACGGTGCCGGCGGTCTTCGGCGCCGGGCTGCGGCTCAACCGGCGGCAGTTGTTCAGCCGGGAACTGCCGGACGCCGACGCGCGGCGGCACCTGGCCCGGCTGGGCCGGGCCGGGCGGCGGGCGCAGTGGCAGCTGCTGACCGGCCGGTCGCCGGAGCCGGCGGTGGGCCGCCCACCGGTGCTGGTGCTCGGCAGCCCGGACGACCGGGTGCTGCCGGCAACGGCGCTGACCAGCGCCGCCCGGCGGTACGCCTCGGCGCCGCTGCTGTTCCCCGGCATGGGGCACGACCTGATGCTCGACGCCCGCTGGCGCGAGCCGATCGACGCGATCCTGGACTGGCTGGACAAGGACCCGGCGCCCGCACTCGGGTGAGCGCCGGGACACCGGTCACCGGGTGGCGGGGCGGCGGCCGACCAGCGTTCCGCTCTCCTCCAGCGCGCTGAGGTAGGACGCCGCCCAGGCGTGGATGTCGTTGTGGGCCAGGTGTTCGCGCATCGCGCGCATCCGGGCCGCGACGTCCTCCGGGCCGGCGCGCAGCGCGGCCAGCAAGCCCTGCTTGAGGCCGTCGAGGTCGTGCGGGTTGACCAGGTACGCCTGCTCCAGTTCGGAGGCGGCGCCGGCGAACTCGCTCAGCAGCAGCGCGCCGGTGCCGTCGACCCGGGCCGCCACGTACTCCTTCGCGACCAGGTTCATGCCGTCGCGCAGCGGCGTCACCGCCATGACGTCCGCGACCCGGTAGAGCGCGACCAGTTCGGCGCGGTCGAACGGCTGGGTGAGGTAGTGGATCGCCGGCTCGCCGACCCGGCCGAACTCGCCGTTGATCCGGCCGACCTGGTGCTCCACCCGGTCGCGCAGGATCTGGTACTGCGCCACCCGGTCACGGCTCGGCACCGCCACCTGGATCAGCACCGTGTCGCGGACCTTGATGTCGCCGTTGGCGAGCAGCTCTCGGTACGCCTTGAGGCGCTGCTCGATGCCCTTGGTGTAGTCCATCCGGTCGACGCTGAGGATCACCTGCTCGGGCCGGCCGAGATCCTGCCGCAGCCGGTGGGCCCGCTCGGCGACCTCGGGGCGGGCGGCGAGCGCGGACATCTCGGCGGTGTCGATGGCGACCGGGAAGGCGCCGATGCGCACCACCCGGCCGTCCACGCCGATCCGCCGGTCGGTGGCGGGCAGGCCGAGCACCTTGGTGGCGAGCTGGGCGAAGTTGTGCGCGGCCTGGGCGCGCTGGAAGCCGACCAGGTCGGCGCCGAGCATGCCGCGCAGCAGTTCGGCCCGGCGGGGCAGCTGCATGAACAGTTCCGGCGGCGGGAACGGCACGTGCAGGAAGAACCCGATCCGCAGGTCCGGGCGCAGCTCGCGGAGCAGTCCGGGCACCAGATGGAGGTGGTAGTCCTGCACCCAGACCAGGCCGCCGGGCTCGGCCACCTGGGCCGCGGCCTCGGCGAAACGCTGGTTGACCCGCTGGTACGCCTCCCACCAGCGGCGGTGGTACTCCGGCTGCTCGACGGCGTCGTGGTAGAGCGGCCAGAGGGTGGCGTTGGCGAAGCCCTCGTAGTGGTCGCGGACGTCCTCGGCGCTCAGCGGCACGGTGTGCATCCGGACGCCGTCCACGTCCGGCAGTTCGGGCGCGGGACCGGTGCCGCCGGCCCAGCCCACCCAGGTCGCGGGTGTGTGCCGTAGCAGCGGGTGCAGGGCGCTCACCAGGCCGCCGGGGCTGCGGCGCCACTCGAAGGCGCCGTCCGGCGCCACGCTGTCGTCGATGGGGAGGCGGTTGGCCACCACCACGAGGGGGCTCTGTCGCATCTCGGGCATTCCGCTCAGCAGGGGACCGGCGACCCGGAAGGAGACGCAAGCCGGACAGCCGGTGCGGGACGTGACGTTCGGCCTATTCCTACTGACTGTAAGTTACACGCTTGTTACGCCCTCGCCCAGGGCGGGCGGCGTCCCGCCATCCGGGCGGCGCCGGGGACGCGGTGTCAGACGACGGCGCCGTCGTCCGGGTCGTGGTCGTCCCGGTCGCCCGGGCGCAGCCGCCAGATCAGCATCACGAAGCCGGCCAGGATGCCGGTGAAGCCGAGCAGCGTGACCACCGACGGGTCGACCAGCGACACCACGGTGGGGGACAGGAACAGCAGGAAGCCGAGCACGATACAGGCCACGCCGAGCACCGCGTACTTGGAGAAGCGGGGCAGCGGGGGCGGCGGGGGCGGGGTGTAGTGCTCCTCGTCCGACGCCTCGTCGGGCAGGTTGTTGCCGAACGTGTCCAGGCCGTCCAGCAGCGAGGGCTCGTCGTGCCGGTCCCGGCTCAGCGAGACGCCGGAGATGTCGGCCGCGTACGGCAGCCGGCGCACGTCGGTGGCGGTCGGGCCGGCCGGCTCCTCGGCGCGGCTGCCGGCGGCGGCGCCCGGCGCGGGCGGGTCGTCCACGTCCTCGGCGGCGGGCCAGGGGTGAGTGCCGGCGCTCGGCGCGGTGTGGAAACCGGCGACGATCTTCGCCCACTCGGCCTCGATGTCCGGCTCGTCGGCGCGCTGCTGGTCGCCGCCGCCCTCGTCGGCGAGCTGGGTGAGGTAGTCCCGGGCGGTGGTCAGGTGCGACCTGTCGACGTAGAGCCGGTCGACCGGGCGGGCCGGGACGGTGGTGGTGCGGGTCACCGGGTTCAGGTCGGCCGAGGGCTGGAGGTAGGCCGCGATGCCACCGGCGGCGAGCACGTCGAGCAGGTGCTCGCCGACGCGTGGATCGACGTCGCCCGCGACCGCGTACTCGGCCGCGTCGAGCCCGTTGTCCCGTCGTCCCCGACGGGGCCCGCCCCCTGACACCGGACACCCCCTTCGCCGTTCGCTGCCCGTGCCCTGAATCGTGACACGCCGGAGCCCGGTTCCGGGAGTGCGTTGTGGCGTGCCGCTCGTCGTTCGTACCCTCTTCCCGGACTCCCGAGGGCGCCGCCGGCGCCCGCGGGGCCACGCGGCGACCCGTCTGCCGCCACCGACACGGGAAGGACGCCGGTGCTGTACTGGCTGCTGAAGTACGTCGTTCTCGGCCCACTGCTGAGGTTGATCTTCCGCCCGCAGGTCGAGGGACTGGAGCACGTTCCGGAGACCGGCCCGGTGATCCTGGCCAGCAACCACCTCTCCTTCTCGGATTCGATCTTCACGCCGCTGATCGTCAAGCGAAAAGTCACCTTCATCGCGAAAGCCGAATACTTCACCGGTAAGGGCCTCAAGGGCCGGCTCACCAAGATGTTCTTCGTCGGCTCCGGCACGATCCCGGTCGACCGCTCCGGTGGGCGGGCCGCCCGGGCCGCCCTCGACACCCAGCTCTCGGTGCTGCGCGCCGGTGGCATCGCCGGGATCTACCCGGAGGGCACCCGGTCGCCGGACGGCCGGCTCTACCGGGGCAAGACCGGCGTGGCGCGACTGGCGCTGGAGAGCGGCGCCCCGGTCGTGCCGATGGCCATGCTCAACTCCGACGCGATCCAGCCCACCGGCCAGATCGTCCCGAACCTGGGCCGGGTGCGGATCCGCTTCGGGCCGCCGCTCGACTTCTCCCGCTACGCCGGGATGGCCGGCGACCGGTTCGTCGAGCGGGCGGTCACCGACGAGATCATGTACGAGCTGATGGAGCTGTCCGGCCGCGAGTACGTCGACACGTACGCCCAGAAGGCCAAGAGCGCCCCGGCACGGCAGCCGGTCCCGGCCTGACCCTCAGCCCGCCCCGGCTATCCGCAGCAGCCCGCCGGCGGCGTGCCGACCGGCGAACGCGCGTACCCGGTCCAGCGTCGCCGCCGCGGCCGCCGGGTCCGCCTCGGTCAGCGGCCCGACCGCCAGCGCGGAGGCGATCATCTGGTCGGTGACGTCGGTCATCTCCGCGTACCCCTCGGTCGCGGCGGTGAGCAGCCGGCCCGCCCGGGCGGGATCCCCGTCGTCCCGGGCCAGCGCCGCCTCGGCCGACCGCCCGGCCTCCCGCGCCCAGCGGGTCACCCGTGGCGCGTGGGCCAGCAGATCGCGCACCAGTACCGCGGCGTCGCCGCCGAGCAGCGCCGCGACGTGACCGACCGCCGGCACCCACTCGGCGAACGGGATCATCGTGGTCTGCCGCCAGTCCTCGTCCAGCTCGGTCAGCAGCGCCACCGCCTCGTCCCGGCGGCCCTGCACCGCGCGGCAGAGCGCGGCGTGCGCCAGCGTGGAGCGCAGCACGCGCTGGAACCCGCTGCGCCGGGCCGCCACGAGCGCCTGGTCCACCAGGTCCTCGCCGGTGTCCGGGCCGGCCGGGTCGTCGCCGAGCGCCCGGATCCAGCCGGACACGGCCACGATGTGCAGGTCCCACTCGTCGGTCGGGCGCCGGGTCGACCCCTCGGCCATCCGCAGCGCCGCCGTCCAGTCCCCGCTGTAGTACGAGCGGGCCCACTGGTCGCTGAAGTTCACCGTCAGGGCGTGCTCGCCGGCCATGTCCAGCGAGCGCTGCTCGTCGACCAGTCGGGCCGAGCCGGTCAGGTCGCCCTCCTCCTGGAGCACCCAGGCCAGGTTGTGCACCGCGCGGCGGCGGCTGGTCAGCCGCTCCACCCGGCACTCCTCGGTCACGTCGGCCAGCTCGGCGTACGCCTCCTCGGCGCCGGCCTGGTAACGGACCACCGCGAGCGTGATCCGCGCGTTCGCCCGGGCCTCCCGCAGCCCCAGCCGCTCGGCCAGCTCGGCGGCGGTACGCGCGGCCACGCACGCCGGCTCGGTCTCCGCGTCGAGCATGTGCGCCCGGGCCAGCTCCAGCAGCACGCCCACCTTGTCCTCGCTGTCCGGCAGCGTGGCGTGCAGCCCGATCGCCCGGTCCAGGCAGCGCATCAACTCCGAGCGGTCGGCCCGCGCGAAGGCCGCCGTGGCCAGCAGCCGCCACGCCTTCGCCGCGCCGGGGCGGTCGCCCGCGTCGGCCAGCCGGCCGGCCAGCGTGGTGAGCAGCGCCGTCCCGCCGCCGTCGAGGAAGCCGTCCCGGTCCCGGTAGAACGCCAGCTCGGCCTGGAACAGCTCGAGTGCCGGGTCCGGACCGCACTCCACGCTCAGCGCGCGGTCCACCAGCGTGGCCGCCGTCTCCAGCGCGTGCAGGTCGTACGCCCGGCGTGCGGCCCGGTGCAGCGCGGACCGGGTCGCGGCGGCGTGCGGGGCCTGGTCCAGCCCGACCGTACGGGCGATCTCGTGCGCCGCCCAGCGATGGTTGGCCAGCACCTCGGCCAGGTCGTGCTGCCGGCCGTCGGCGAGCTGCTCCAGCCAGTCGGCGGCGCGCTGGTGCCGGGCGACCCGCTCGGCGCGGGGCAGCCGCTGATAGCAGACGTCCCGGACCAGCACGTGCCGGAACCGGTACTCCGCCTGACCGGGCATGGTCGAGACGGGCAGCTCGTAGACGAGGTCGCGGCGCTGGAGGTGGTGCAGCGCCCGTTCGACCCACTCCGTCGGGCGGCCGAGCGCCAGCGCCACCGGCGCCGCCCAGAACTGCACGCCGACCACCGAGGCGGCCTGGAGCACGGCGCGGTCGGCCGGGTCGAGCAGGTCCAGCCGGTTGGCGATGACCGCCTGCACGGTACGCGGCATCCCGGCTCCGCCGACCGGGTCGACGAGCGCGAGCGCGGCGGTCCGCTCGGCGAGGCCGCCGTCGAGCAGCATCCGCGCGTACTCCTGGGCGTAGAGCGGGTTGCCGTCGGCGAACTCGATCAGCGGCGCGCGCGCGTCCTGCGGCAGCGTGGCCTGGCCGAGCAGCAGCGAGTAGAGCGTGTCGATGTCCCCGTCGTGCATCGGCGGCACCGAGATGGACATCGCTCCGCTGATCGTGCCGGTCCAGGCCGGGTGCCGTTCGCGCAGCTCCGGCCGGGCGGTCGCGACGACGAGCAGCGGCACGTTGCGGGCCGCCGCGCCGAGCTGCTCGACGAAGGACAGCATCGCCTCGTCGGCCCAGTGCATGTCCTCGAAGACGAGCACCGTGGGACCGGTCCCGGCCAGCGTGAGCAGGAAGCGCCGCCACGCCGCCTCGGTCTCGGCCGAGGTGAGCCGTTCGCCGGAGACGCCGACCAGCGGACCCAGCGCCTCGGCCAGCCGTACCGCGTGCGGGTCGGCGAGGCGGCCCAGTCGCTCGCGCAGCCGGTCCCGGATGGTGGCCGGGTCGTCGGCGCCGGTCAGCCCGGCCCAGCTCCGGACGATGTCGGCCAGCGCCGCGTAGGTGACGTTCTCGCCGAACGGCGGGCACTGGCCGGTCAGCCAGGTGACCTGGTTGCCGGGGAGGCTGGCGGCGTGCCGGGCCAGCTCGCGCAGCAGCCGGCTCTTGCCCACCCCGGCCGGGCCGAAGACGGTGAGCAGCTGCGAGGTGCGCTCGGTCAGCGTGCGGTGCAACGCGCTGACCAGCAGGCCCCGCTCGTGGTCCCGGTCGACCATCGGGGTCAGCTCGGCGGTCTGCCCGTCGCGCCGGGGCCGCGCCCGTACGGCCAGCCAGATCCGGCTCACCGACGACCGGCCGCGCAACGTCACCGGCGGCTGGTCGTCGTACTCCATCTCGCGCCGGGTGGCCGCCCAGGTGCTCTCGTCGACCACCACGCCGCCGACCGGGGCCAGCCCCTGCAACCGGCTGGCGGTGTTCACCACGTCGCCGGTGACGAACGCCTGGCCGCCGTCGCGCGCCGCGGCCAGGTCGACCAGGGCCTCGCCGGTGGCGATGCCGACCCGGAACCCGAGCGGCGGGTGCGGTCCGGCCGGCTGCCGGGCCAGGCTGCGTTGCAGCTCCAGCCCGGCGCGTACGCAGCGCAGCGCGTCGTTGTCGGTGGCCACCGGCGCGCCGAACAACGCCATGACGGCGTCGCCGATGTACTTCTCCACCACGCCGCCGTACTGGTGCACCAGCCGGCGCACCGTGGCGAAGTAGACCTGTTGCAGGCTGCGGGCCTGCTCCGGGTCGGCCCGTTCGGCGTATGTCGTGAAGTCGACGATGTCGATGAAGAGCACGCTCACCTGGCGGCGGTCCTCCTGCACCGTTACCGCGTGGTCGCGCAGCGGCTGACCGCAGTTGGTGCAGAAGTTGGCGCCGGTGTCGTTGGCGTGGCCGCAGCCTGGGCAGGCCGCCGCCAGCGGACGGCCGCACCCGCCGCAGAAACGGTCGTCCGGCCCGGCGGTCCGGGCGCAGTGTCCACAGGTGAGGTCGATGTCCGGCTCCGTACGCGTGAGGTCCCCAGTGTCCCGCGCGGCCGTGCAGTCGGGTACCCGACGGGTCGGCGGGACGTCACGGCTGTTCGGCCGGGTCTAGTGTCCCCTAGCAGGAAGTCCCGTCGACAGGGAGATTGCCGTGCACGTCCGGCTGTCCGCCTCATGGACCGATCCACGGGGGACGGTGTGGGCCGTCGGTGACACGGTCGACGTGGACGCTGTCACCCTCGCCGAACTGGAGGAAAAAGGCATGGTGGAGCAGCCCGCGGGTAGCGGATCGACCGAGACCACGACCACCACGACGACCCCGCCGAAGAAGACCGACCCGTCGAAGATCGGCCCGGGTCCGAGCGCGCCCCCGGCCGACACCAAGAGCGACTGACCGGGCGTACGACGAACGCGGCGGGGGCCGGCGGGACGACCGCCGGCCCCCGCCGTCGTCGTGTCAGCGGTCGTTCATGCCGGCCCGGCGGCGCAGCGCGGCCACGTCGGTGACCACGATGCGGCGTCCCTCGGTCCGCAGCCAGCCGCGGCTGGCGAACGAGCCGATGGCCTGGTTGACGCTCTGCCGGGAACCGCCGGCCATCTCGGCGAGCTGGCTCTGGTTCAACTCGATGGTGATCATCGGGGCCTGGCTCTCGCCGGCCAGCCGGACCAGCGTCTTGGCCACCCGGCCGGGCAGGTCGAGGAAGACGTGGTCGGCGTTCTGCTCGGTGAGCCGGCGGATCAGCTGTCCCAGGGAGCGCATCACCGCGTCCAGGATGCGCGGGTTGGAGTGCACCAGCTCCATGAACGCGGGCCGGGACAGTGCCAGCGCGGCGCAGTCCTCGATCGCCTCGGCCGACGCCGAGCGGGTGGAGGCGTCCAACAGGGACACCTCGCCGAGCACGTCCGGCGGTCGGATCACCGACAGCACCGCGCGCTCGCCGGTCGGGGCGGTGCGGAACACCGCCACCGCGCCGCGGCGCAGCACGATCAGCGACTCGCCGGGGTCGTTCTCGACGAAGAGCAGCTGGCCCTTGCGGTAGGTGCGCGGTACGGCCGCGGCGATGACACGCTGCCGCACCTCCGGCTCAAGCCCGGCGAACATCTCCACACCCGTGAGTGCGTCACCCGGCTCCGGCAGGCGAGACTCCACGGCTCAACCCCTCCCCGGTCAGAAGTCACGACTCGCACACCGGGTGAAGCTGTCAGTCCCGGTACGAGGCAGCTCAACCGGTTCGGCGCCCGACGGCGGTACACATCAGATCATGACGGTCTCGTCGCGTGCTGTACACCCCCGGAAACACTTCCGTGACCATGCCCGGCCGTCGCCAGCACGCCCGCCGACCTCGGTGGACGCCCCGGCGACCGGCCCGTGCCGGTGATGGGCGAGGATGGGGGCGATGGTTTACCGCTATTTCTACGACTGCGAATTCATCGAGGACGGCCGCATCGTCGACCTGGTGTCGATCGGCGTCGTCGACGAGTACGGCCGCGAGTTCTACGCGGTCTCCACCGAGTTCGACGACTCCCGGGCGGTGCCCTGGGTGCGGCGCAACGTGCTGGACAAGCTGCCCTCGCCGGCCGACCGGGCCTGGCGCTCCCGGGAGCGGATCCGCGACGACCTGCACGAGTTCCTGCTGGAGCCGGTGCGGGACCGGCCGGGCGAGCAGCTGGAGCTGTGGGCCTGGTACGCCGCCTACGACCACGTCGTGCTGGCCCAGCTCTGGGGCGCGATGCCGGCGCTGCCCCGGGAGATCCCCCGCTTCACCAAGGAACTGCGCCAGCTCTGGGACGACCGGGGCCGCCCCCGGCTGCCGGACGCCGAGGCCGACCGGCACGACGCGCTCGTCGACGCCCGGCACAACCTGGCGCGGTGGCGGGCGATGACGGCGCGGGAGGTTTGACCGGTTCCGCCCAGGGCACGGGAGCGGCATCTGCGCCGATCCGAGACAGGAGTGCCCCATGAGCAATGAGCCGACCAACGCCGCGGACGCCCGCCGCCGGGTCACCGAGCTGATCCGGGACGCCCGGATCTGCCTGCTCACCACCACCGGCGTGGACGGGCGTCTGGTCAGCCGCCCGATGGGGTTGCAGGAGGCGGAGTTCGACGGCGACCTGTGGTTCTTCGCGTACGCCGACTCGGCGAAGGTGCGGCAGATCCGGGTGAACCCGCAGGTGAACGTCGGTTTCTCCGACCAGCGCCGCCACGCCTGGGTGTCGGTCGCCGGCACCGCCACCGAGGAGTGGGACGCCGGCCGGGCGAAGGAGCTGTGGAACCCGCTGCTCAAGGCGTGGTTCCCGGACGGGCTGGACACGCCCGGGATCACGTTGATCAAGGTGCACGCCGGGTCGGCGGAGTACTGGGACTCGCCCGGCAGCACCGTGGTCAACCTGCTCGGCTTCGCCAAGGCGGCGGTGACCGGCAAGCCGCCGAAGGCGGGGGAGAACCACGAGGTCAGCTACTGACGGGTAGCCCGTCCGCCGTCCGGAACGGCCCGGGGTGCGGTGTCGGCGTACACCTGCGCCGACTACAGTGCGCAGTGACGGCCCGCCCCGGGCCGGCAACGGCGCCGATGGTCTGATCTGACACATATCCTGGGGCTTATCCGGGCTTCACCTGATGCTCCAGGAGGATGAGCAGATCATGCGTATCGGCGTGCTCACCGGCGGCGGCGACTGCCCAGGTCTCAATGCGGTGATTCGGGCGGTGGTCCGCAAGGGCGTCGCCACCTACGGTCACGAGTTCGTGGGCTTCCGGGACGGCTGGAAGGGCCCGCTCGAGGGCCTGACCAAGCCGCTCGGTATCGCCGAGGTGCGCGGCATCCTGCCCCGCGGCGGCACCATCCTCGGCTCGTCCCGCACCAACCCGTTCAAGATCGAGAACGGCGTGGAGCGGATCAAGGACAACCTTGCCGGCCAGGGCGTGGACGCGCTGATCGCGATCGGCGGCGAGGACACGCTCGGCGTCGCCACCAAGCTGCACGAGCTGGGCGTCAACGTCATCGGTGTGCCGAAGACGATCGACAACGACCTCGGTGCGACCGACTACACGTTCGGCTTCGACACCGCCGTCAACATCGCCATGGAGGCGATCGACCGGCTGCACACCACTGCGGAGAGCCACCACCGCACGCTCGTGGTCGAGGTCATGGGCCGGCACGCCGGCTGGATCGCGCTGCACGCCGGCCTCGCCGGCGGCGCCAACGTGATCCTGCTCCCGGAGCGGCAGTTCGACGTCGAGCAGGTCGCCGGCTACGTCGAGAAGCGCTTCCAGCACCAGTACGCCCCGATCGTCGTGGTCGCCGAGGGCGCCCAGCCGCTGGACGGCCAGATGGTCCTGCACAACCAGGAGTTGGACGCGTTCGGTCACGTCCGCCTCGGCGGCATCGGCCAGTGGCTGGCCGAGCAGCTGGAGGCGAAGACCGGCAAGGAGGCCCGCACCGTGGTGCTCGGCCACATCCAGCGCGGCGGCACCCCGACCGCGTTCGACCGGGTGCTGGCGACCCGGCTGGGCCTCCACGCGATCGACGCCGCGCACGAGGGCGACTGGGGCAAGATGGTCGCGATGCAGAGCACGGACATCGTCCGCGTCCCGCTCGCCGACGCCACCCGCGAGCTGAAGACCGTGCCGCTGGAGCGGTACGCCGAGGCCGAGGTCTTCTTCGGCAGCTGATCGACGGCGCACGGGCGTGGCGGGCCGGCGACCCGGCCCGCCACGCCGTGCCCACGTGACCCGGGAAGAGGGGTACGGCTGATGGCACGCCAGGTGCACACGGTCGCGGTGATCGGCGCCGGCAAGATCGGCGAGTTGATGCTCTCCGGGCTGCTGCGTTCCGGCTGGCCGGTGGAGCGGCTGCTCGCCACCGCGCGCCGGCCGGCGCGGGCTCGGGAGCTGGCCGACCGTTACGGCGTACGGGTGGTGGACAACCTCACCGCGGTGGCCGAGGCCGAGGTGCTCGCGGTGTCGGTCAAGCCGCAGGACGCCGCCGCGCTGCTGGACGAGATCGGCCCGAAGGTGCCGGCCGGCAAGCTGGTCATCTCGCTCTGCGCCGGCCTGCCGACCGCCTTCTTCAACCGCCGGCTGCCCGAGGGCACCCCTGTGGTCCGGGTCATGACGAACACCCCGGCGCTGGTCGACGAGGCGATGAGCGCGATCTCGGCGGGCGCGTACGCGACCGGTGAGCACCTGGCCCTGGCGGAGGAGATGTTCTCCCCGCTCGGCTCGACCGTCCGGGTGCCCGAGTCGCAGCAGGACGCGGTCACCGCGCTCTCCGGCTCCGGTCCGGCCTACTTCTACCTGCTGGTCGAGGCGATGATCGACGCGGGCATCCTGCTCGGCCTGCCGCGTCAGGTGGCGCACGAGCTGATCGTGCAGACCGCGATCGGTTCGGCGGTGATGCTGCGTGACTCCGGCGAGCACCCGGTGAAGCTGCGCGAGGCGGTCACCTCGCCGGCCGGCACCACCATCTCGGCGATCCGCGAGCTGGAGAACCACGGCGTACGGGCGGCCATGCTGGCGGCGCTGGAGGCGGCCCGGGACCGGGCCCGGCAACTCGCCGCCCAGGCCGACTGACGCTCAGCCGGGCCGCGACGCCGGTCCCGGCCGCCCGTGCCGGCGGAGAAGCAGGATCAGTACGGCCAGGGCGAGCGTCCCCCACAGCGGCACCCAGCGGGGCCGGTGCTGGGCGAGCGTGCCGACCGCGCCGCCGACGCTGTAGCTGACCAGGGCGAGCAGTCCGAGCAGGGTGCCCCGGCGGGCCCGGCCCCGGCCGGCGGCGGGGCCGAACAGCCAGCGGGCCGCCCGCTCACCGGTCTTCGTCGTGGTGTCCGACTGGTAGGTGATCGGCGTCGCGATGCCCGCGGTACGGCTCGCCACAGTGGTCAGGCTGCCCATGGCGACCGCGCCGGCGGCGGCGAGCAGCACCCGCGACGCCGTGCCGTCCCGGCCGTACGCGAGCGTCAGGTTGAGCACCGTCCAGATGACCATGGCGGCCTCGGTGACCGCGATGTCGACGAGCGGCGCCGCCGTCGGCCGGGTCCGGCGGCGGAGCAGGTTCACCAGTCCGGCGGCGGTGGCGAACGCGACGATCGAGGCCGCCGACACCGGCCACGTGGGATGCCCACCGGCCGGTCCCATGCCGAGGAAGATGGCGTTGCCGGACTGGTTGGCGACGAACGCTCCGTACCGCAGGAACGCGAAGGCGTCCAGCGCGCCGGCGGTGACGACGGCGAGCACGAGCGCCGCGAGCGGGTGGCGGAACTCGCGGTAGGAGTCCGCGGAGCCGTACGGCGCCGACCGGTTCACCCTTCCCCCGTCCGTGTGCAGGAGCGGCACGGAGTTTCGCCGTCGGGCCGCTGCGGCGAACCTACTATATGTCGTATATGTAGGTTTACGACCGTTTCGCTGGGCGGTCGCCGACGGACGGGGTGACATGGCGGCGAGCGGACGCGCGGCCGACCGGCCGCCCCGCCACAACCTCGTGGCGATCCTGTCGATCGTCGTCCTCTCCGGCGCCTTCTTCGGCTACAACCAGGGCGTCATCAGCGGCGCGCTGCACGACATCCGGCGCACGTTCGACGTGGACACCTTCGAGGTGGAGGTGGCGGCGAGCTGGGTGACGCTCGGCGCACTGGCCGGCGCGCTCGCCGGCGGTCACCTCGCCGACCGGATCGGCCGGCGGGGCGCGCTGTGGGTGGCCGCCGGCGCGTACGTCGTCGGCACGATCGTGCAGGCGGCGGCCCCGACCATCGGCGCCCTGCTCGGCGCGCGGCTGCTCCTCGGGGTGGGCATCGGCGTCGCCTCGGTCGCCGGACCGATGTTCGCGGCCGAGACCGCGCCGGAACGCATCCGTGGCGGCCTGCTCGCGGTCTACCAGTTCTCGACCACCTTCGCGATCTTCATCGGCTACCTGGCGGACGAGCTGTTCACCGGCGGCGAGTCGTGGCGGTACCTGCTCGGCGCCGCTGTCGTGCTGGGCGTGGCGCTGATCCTGGTCACCGTCGTGGTGCCGGACTCGGCGGTCTGGTACCTCAAGCGGGGCGACGGGCGCCGCGCCCGGGAGTCGTTGTGCCGGACAGTTCCCGAACACCGGGTGGGGCAGCGCCTGCACGAGATCGAGGAGAGCCTGCACGGTCGCAGGGCGAGCTGGCGGGAGCTGCTGTCCCCGCAGTGGCGGCGTCCGCTCGCGCTGGGCGTGGGGCTGGCGCTGTTCCAGCAGACGACCGGGATCAACGGCATCATCTACTACGCCGACTCGATCTTCGCGGCGGCCGGATTCCGTACCCCGGAGGCGCAGCTCTCCGCGACCACCTGGGCGATCGGCGCGGTGGACGCGGCGTTCGCGCTCGTCGCGGTGGGTCTGCTGGACCGCGTCGGCCGCCGTCCGCTGCTGCTGGTCGGCCTGGCCGGGATGGCGGTCTCGCTCGCCGTGGTGAGCGTCAGCTTCCTCGGCGCGGGTGCCGGGCGCGGCGACGGCCGGATCACCACCGCGGGCCTGTTCCTGCTGGTCGGCGTGATCTTCTTCGTCGCCTTCTACGCCGTGTCGATCGGCCCGGCCGCGTGGACCGTGATCAACGAGATCTATCCCGGCCCGATCCGCGGGCGGTGCGTGGCGATCGCCTCCGCCACACACTGGGGCACCGAGTACCTGATCACGCAGTTCTTCCTGAGCCTGCTCGACGCGCTCGGCCGGTCGGGTGTGTTCGCGCTGTTCGCCGGCCTGTGCGTGCTCGGCTTCCTGTTCGTCCGGCGCTACCTGCCGGAGACCAGGGGCCGGACGCTGGAGCAGATCCAGCAGATGTGGGTCGCCGGCTACGACAAGCGCAAGCGGGCGCACGCCGCGTCCTGAGATCTTGCTGAAAGTCCACTTTCCCGGCAAACCCCTCCTAATGTGACGACATAGCCGAAAGTACGTGAAGGGATCGCGACGTGCATCTCACGCCGAAGGAATTCGACAAGCTGACGATTCACTCGCTGGCGATGGTCGCCAACGCCCGCAAGGCGCGCGGGGTCAAGCTCAACCACCCCGAGGCCGTGGCGGTGATCTGCGCCGCGGCGCTCGAAGGCGCGCGCGAGGGCAAGACCGTCGAGGAGGTCATGAACGACGCGAGCCACGTGCTCACCGCGGACGACGTGATCCCCGGCGTGGCGGACATGATCCCGATGCTCCAGGTCGAAGCGGTCTTCACCGACGGGTCACGGCTGATCACCGTCCACTCACCCATCCAGTAGAGCAGCGACCGGAGGCCACGGTCTCCGGCAGAGCGGGGGCGACATGGCGAAGCAACACCCGGGACCGAACTCCAAGCACCTTCGGCCCATCGGCGGCTACAAGCTCAGCGACCAACCCCTGGAACTCAACGCCGGGCGGCCGGTGACCGAGGTGGTCGTGCACAACACCGGCGACCGGCCCATCCAGGTCGGTTCCCACTTCCACTTCTTCGAGGCCAACCGTTTCCTGGAGTTCGACCGCCCGGCGGCGTTCGGGAAGCGGCTGAACATCCCGGCCACCACCTCGATCCGGTTCGAGCCCGGCGACCGCAAGACCGTCCAGCTCGTCCCGTACGGCGGTTCCCAGCGGGTGTACGGCTTCAACGGCCTGGTCCAGGGCTGGACCGGGGACGGGCCGATCCCCGGCTACCGGCCGGACCGGGAAGAGGCGCTCCACCAGGCCCAGACGCGCGGCTTCAAGACCACGTCGCAGCAGCAGGACCAGGGCAAGGGCCAGGACCAAGGCAAGGGCAAGGGCAAGTAGCCCGGCCACTCTCAGACGCGCCAGAGCTGGAGCGATAACGCATGAGTCAGATCTCACGGCAGGAATACGCCGGAATGTACGGCCCGACCACGGGCGACCAGATCCGGCTGGGTGACACCGACCTCTACATCGAGATCGAGAAGGACCTGCGGGTCCTCGGTGACGAGGTCATGTACGGCGGCGGCAAGACCCTGCGCGACGGCATGGGCAGTGCCAGCCAGGCCACCAGCGCCGAGGGCGTGGTGGACCTGGTGATCACCAACGTGACAATCGTCGACGCGCTGCTCGGCGTGGTCAAGGCGGACGTGGGGATCAAGGACGGCAGGATCGCCGGGATCGGCAAGGCCGGCAACCCCAACATCATGGACGGGGTGACCCCGGGCCTGGTGACCGGTCCGGGCACCGACGCGATCTCCGGTGAGCACCTGATCCTGACCGCCGGCGGCATCGACGCGCACGTCCACCTGGTCACCCCGCAGCAGGTGTGGGCCGCGCTCAGCAACGGCGTCACCACCCTCTGGGGCGGCGGCACCGGGCCCACCGACAGCACCAACGGCGTCACCATCACGCCCGGCCCGTGGAACATCCAGAACATGATGCGGGCCTTCGAGGACCTGCCGATCAACATCGGCCTGCTGGGCAAGGGCAACAGCAGCGGCCGGGCGCCGCTCGTCGAGCAGATCATGGCCGGGGTGCCAAGCTTCAAGATCCACGAGGACTGGGGTGCGCCGCCCGCGGTGATCCGGTCCTGCCTGGCCGTCGCCGACGAGTACGACGTCCAGATCAGCATCCACACGGACACGCTCAACGAGAGCGGCTACATCGAGGACAGCATCGCCGCCTTCGAGGGCCGGACCATCCACACCTTCCACACCGAGGGCGCCGGCGGCGGGCACGCGCCGGACATCATCAAGGTCGCCGGCCAGATGAACGTCCTGCCCGCGTCGACCACGCCCACCGTGCCGTACGGCATCAACAGCCAGTCCGAGCTGTACGACATGATCATGGTCTGCCACAACTTCAACCCGAAGGTGCCCTCGGACGTCGCGTTCGTGGAGAGCCGGATCCGCACCGAGACCATCGCCGCCGAGGACGTGCTCCTCGACGAGGGCGTCATCTCGATGATGCAGAGCGACTCGCAGGCCATGGGCCGCGTGGGGGAGACCTGGCTGCGCACCGTCCAGCTCGCCGGGCAGATGAAGAACGTCCGCGGCAAGCTGGCCGAGGACTCCGACGCCAACGACAACTTCCGGGTCCTGCGCTACGTCGCCAAGATGACCATCAACCCGGCGATCACCCAGGGCGTCTCGCACGTCATCGGCTCGGTCAGCCCGGGCAAGCTCGCCGACCTGGTGCTCTGGGAGCCCGCGTTCTTCGGCACGAAGCCCAAGATGGTGCTCAAGGGCGGCATGATCGCCTGGTCGATCATGGGTGACCCGAACGCCTCGCTGCCCACGCCGCAGCCGGTCTACTACCGGCCCATGTTCGGCGCCACCGGTTCGCAGGTCGCCAAGAACTGCGTGACGTTCGTGTCCCGCGCCGCGCACGAGTCGGGTGTGGCCGAGCAGCTGGGCCTGCAACGGCAGGTCATCCCGGTCTACGGCTGCCGCAACCTGACCAAGCGCGACATGGTGCGCAACGACCGTACGCCGAAGCTCGAGGTCGACCCGGAGACCTTCGCCGTGAAGATGGACGGCGTGCACGCCACGGTGCCGGCGGCCAAGAACCTCCCCCTCAGCCAGCTCTACTTCTTCAGCTGACCCGGCACGGCGCCCGCTCCCGGCCGAGCCGGCGGCGGGGTCGCGTGAAAGGAGAACACATGCTCGTCGAAACGGTACTCGGCAACGTGAACGAGCCGGCCTGGACCGAGCGGCTCCGGGAGGCCAAGGTCGACGACCTGGTCCTCGACCAGTGGGACGCCCAGAAGAGCCGGCTGCGCCGGACCACCAGCCTCGGCACCGAACTGGCGCTGTCCCTGGCCCGCGGCGTACGGCTGCGCGACGGCGACGTGCTGGCCTGGGACGACGCCACCGCGACCGCCGTGGTGGCCCGGATCGCGCTCGGCGAGGTGATGGTGGTGCACCTCGACACGCTGCACGGCGAGTCGATGGACATGGTGATCCGCTCGGCCGTCGAACTGGGCCACGCGATCGGCAACCAGCACTGGCCGGCGGTCGTGAAGGGCACCAAGATGTACGTCCCGCTCACCGTGGACCGCAAGGTCATGGACTCGGTGATGCGCACGCACGCGTTCACCGGTCTCACCCACGAGTTCATCCCCGGCACCGAGATCATCGCGTACCTGGCCCCGCACGAGTCGCGGCGCCTGTTCGGCGGGGCCGACTCGACCCCGCACACGCACCTGCCCGCCGACCTGAACTGAGGGGCCGGGGTGTCCACGGTGACCGAGGCCCTGAAGCTGCTCCAGTTCGGCGACTCGGTCTTCCCGGTCGGCGCCTTCTCCTTCTCCAACGGGCTGGAGACGGCGGTCGAGCAGGGCGCGGTGCACGACCGGACCACGTTGCAGGAGTTCGTGCGTACCGTCACCCGTGCCGCCGCCACCGGTGACGGGGTGGCGCTGCTCGTGGCGCACCGCGCCGCCCGCGCCGGTGACCTCGACCGGATCCGGGCGGCCGACGAGGCCGTACACCTGCGCAAGATCAATGAGGAGACGCGGACGATGACGGTCCGCATGGGGCGCAAGCTGGCCGAGGCCGCCGAACGGGTGGTGGGGGAGTCCCTGCTGCGCAAGCGGGTCGCGGAGAGCGGCGCCGGAGTCCCGGTCACCTACCCGGTCGCGCTCGGCGTGCTCTTCGCCGAACTCGGCGTGGCCGAGGCGGACGCGTTCGCCGCCCACCAGTACGGCGCGGCCTCCATGGTGCTCGGCGCGGCGGTCCGGCTGATGCGGGTGGACCACCTCGACACCCAGTCGATCCTCTTCGCGGTCAACGAGCGGGTCGGCGAGGACTACGAGGAGGTGCGGACCGCCGGGCTCGACGACATGCAGAGCTTTGCGCCGCACCTCGACGTGCTTGCCGGCGCGCACCAGCACGCACACGTACGGATGTTCATGAGCTGAGCGCTCCCGCTCACCACCTGAAGGGCACTTTCACAAATGAAATCAGCGAGTCGGATCGGCGTCGGCGGCCCGGTGGGCAGCGGCAAGACGGCCATCATCGAGGCCGTCGTGCCCCGCCTGGTCGAGCAGGGCCTGCGCATCCTGGTCATCACCAACGACGTGGTCACCACCGAGGACGCCAAGCACGTCCGCCGCGCCCTGACCGGCGTGCTGGTGGAGGAACGCATCGTCGGCGTGGAGACCGGCGCCTGCCCGCACACCGCTGTTCGCGAGGACCCCAGCATGAACCTCGCCGCGGTGGAGGACATGGAGGCGCGGTTCCCGGACAGCGACGTCGTGCTGATCGAGAGCGGCGGCGACAACCTCACGCTCACCTTCAGCCCCGCGCTCGTCGACTACTTCATCTACGTGATCGACGTGGCGGCCGGCGACAAGATCCCGCGCAAGAACGGCCCGGGCATCTCCAAGTCCGACATCCTCGTGATCAACAAGACCGACCTGGCCCCGTACGTCGACGCCGACCTGGACGTGATGGCCCGCGACGCCGAGCTGATGCGCGGCGGCAAGCCGTTCGTGTTCACCAACTGCAAGACCGGCGAGGGCATCGACGCCCTGGTGGACCTGGTCCGCCGCAACGCGCTCTTCGACGCCGAAGTGCTCGCATGACCACTCTGGACTCCGTCCGGGAACTCGCGCCGTACCAGGACCAGCCGGCGCAGCTGCCGGCCGCCGCGAACGGCAAGGTGGGCATCCTCCGGCTGGGGTTCGAGCGGCGCGAGGACCGGACCATCCTGCGCGACGTCTACCGGCAGTCGCCGCTGCTGGTGCAGCGCGCGCTGTACTGGGACGAGGAGATGCCGGGCCTGCCCTGCGTCATGATCCTCACCACCTCCGGCGGCGTGCTCCAGGGCGACCGGCTGCGCATGGACGTCGACCTCGGGCCCGGCGCACAGGCGCACCTGGTCACCCAGGCCGCCACCAAGATCCAGGAGATGGACGCCAACTACGGCACCCAGACCCAGAGCTTCACCCTGGCCGACGACGCCTACCTGGAGTTCCTGCCCGAGCCGGTGATCCCGTTCCGGCGCAGCCGGTTCGTCTCCGACACCGTGGTCCGGCTGCCGGAGACCGCGACAATGCTGTACGCCGAGGTGCTCCAGCCCGGCCGCAAGTACTACCGCGACGGCGAGATCTTCGCGTACGACCTGTTCTCCACCACGCTGCGCGCCGGGCGGCCCGACGGACGCCCGCTGTTCGTCGAGAAGTTCGTGATCACTCCCGGCCGCTTCCCGGTGTCGCGGATCGGGATGATGGACCGCTTCCACGTCTTCGGCAACGTCGTGCTGCTCACCGACCCCGACCGGGCGGCGAGGGTCTTCGAACGGACCGCGACACCCGTGTGGGACGAGCGGACACCGCTGGCGACCGCTGTGAGCCGGCTGCCGAACGACGCCGGCCTGGTGTTCAAGGTGCTCGGGCAGGAGACCGAACCGGTCCGCGCCGCGGTACGCGCGTTCTGCGTCGCCGCCCGCGAAGAGGTGACCGGCTGCACCTTCCCGCCGGTCTTCAGCTGGCGTTGACCAGGAGGACAGCGAGATGGCCGACATCGGACGTGGCTGGCGCCACCTGGCCGACCGGAACCCGGCGGCCGGGTTCGTCGACGCCTGCCTGCGCGGCGCCGCCCAGGTGGTGCTCCAGAACAACCCGCTCAGCGGCCTGCTCATCCTGATCGCGCTCGCCTGGGGCGCGTTCGAGAACGGGACACCACGGGTGTTCGGCGGCGGCGTGCTCGGCCTGGTCGTGGGCACCGCGACCGCGCTGGCGCTGCGGGTCGACATGTCGAGCTGGCGCAAGGGCCTGTTCGGGTTCAGCCCGCTGCTGACCGGGCTCGCGGTGCCCACCTTCCTCGACCAGCGCCCGCTGATGTGGCTCTACCTCGTGCTCGGCGCGATCGGCACGGTCGTGGTCACGCTCGCCCTCAACGCCGTCTTCAAACGCTGGAACCTGACCGCCTACACGTTCCCGTTCGTGCTCACGACGTGGTTCCTGCTGATGGCGGCGTACCAGTTCGACAGGTTCACGGTGCTCACCAAGCTGACGCCGAAGTTCCCCGGTGAGGGATCGTCGGCCGGCGGCACGTTCGACTGGGGCCTCGTCCCGACGTTCTTCAAGGGCGTGTCCCAGATCTACCTGATCGAGAGCTGGGTCACCGGCCTGCTCATCCTCGTCGCCCTGCTGATCAACTCCCGGTGGTCGGCGCTGTTCGCGGTCATCGGCGCCGTCGGCGCGACACTGCTGGCGCTCTGGTTCGGCGCCGACGGCGCGTCGCTGGACAAGGGGCTGTTCGCCTTCAACGCGGTCCTGACCGCGATCGTGGTGGGCGCTGTCGCGCACCGTCCCGGCGCGTGGGTGACCGTCTACACGCTGTTCGGGATCGCGCTGACGCTGTTCGTGCAGATGGCGCTGACCACCATGCTCACGCCGCTGGGCATCCCGGTGCTGACCGGGCCGTTCAACATCGCCACCTGGCTGTTGCTGCTGCCCGACCGGCACTTCGCGCCGGTGCCCAACCACGAACGAGTGAAGGACAGCGTGCTGCACACCGTCCGTGACTCCGTCCACCTGCGAGAGAAGGAGGGAAACCGTGTCCGCTCCGAACGCGGGTGACACCGCCTGGGTGCTCGTCTGCGCCGGCCTCGTCCTGTTCATGACACCGGGGCTCGCCGCGTTCTACGGCGGCATGGTCCGCACCCGCAACGTGCTGGCGATGCTGCAGCAGAACATGATCGCGCTCGGCGTGGTCAGCCTGACCTGGGTGCTCGTCGGCTACACCATCGCCTTCGGCGACGACGCCGGCAGCGGGCTGTTCGGCAACCTGGAACTGTTCGGGCTCACCGACCTGAAGGTGCCGCCCGCACCCAACCTGCACGTGGTCGACGGCCGGATCACCATCCCGACGCTGGCGTTCGTGCTGTTCCAGATGATGTTCGCGGTGATCACACCGGCGCTCGTCACCGGCGCCACAGCGGGCCGGCTGCGCTTCGGCGGCTGGGTGCTGTTCCTCGCGGTCTGGTCGATAGTGGTCTACGCGCCGATCGCGCACTGGCTGTGGCACCCCGGCGGATGGCTGGCGAAGTTCGGCACCCAGGACTGGGCCGGCGGACTGGTCGTGCACGCCAGCGCCGGTGCCGCCGTCCTCGCCGTGCTGCTCGTCGTCGGCCGCCGCCGGAACTGGCCGCACACCGCCGCGCCACCGAACTCGATCCCGCTGACCATCGTCGGCGCCGGCATCCTCTGGTTCGGCTGGTTCGGCTTCAACGGCGGCGACGGCCTCCAGGCCAACGGCCTGGCCGCGCAGGCCGTCCTCAACACGCACCTCGCCGCCGCCGCGGCGATGCTCGTCTGGCTGGCGCTGGAACGCGTCACCGACGGACACAGCACCGTCGTGGGCGCGGTCTCCGGCGCGGTCGCGGGCCTGGCCACTGTCACCCCGACCGCCGGGTACGTCAACGCGGCGTCGGCCGTCGCGATCGGCGCGCTGGCCGGCCTGGTCTGCCACTTCGCGCTGAAACTGAAGTACCTGCTGCGCCTCGACGACGCGCTCGACGTGCTCGCCGTGCACTTCGTCGGCGGCATGCTCGGCACACTCCTGCTCGGCCTGTTCGGCAACCGCGGGGTCAACCCGCTCGGCGCCGACGGGCTGTTCCTCGGCGGCGGAGGCGGCCTGCTGTGGCGCCAGCTCGTCGGCGTGGTGAGCGTGGTCGCGTTCTCCTTCGTCCTCACCTGGCTGATCGCCGCCGGGGTGCAGGCGCTCATCGGCCTGCGCGTGCCGCCGGCCGACCAGGAGCGCCTCGACCAGGCGCAGCAGGGTGCCGACGCGTACCACCTGGGTGGGGTCACCAGCCTGACCGCGCCGGGCGCGCCCCGGCGTCGCACCGCAGGGGCGCCGGCCGGCGAACCGGCCGTGCCGCCCGGTCAGCGGGTACGGGTGGTCACCGCGCTGCTGGAGCCGGACCCGGCCGCGAACAGCGCCGACCTGCGCGACGCGCTGCTGCGCGCGGGTGCGATCTCGGTCATCGTCAGCGACGCCGCCGTGGCGACGACGACACCGCAGGCGAGCCTGCTGCCGCGTGGCTACTGGCAGGACCAGCCCCTCGCCGCCCGGTTGCGCGTCACGGTGCTGGTCGGCGCCGACGGGGTGGACGCGGTGCTGGACGAGCTGGACCGGATGGGCGCGCGGAGGGCCGACACGTTCGTGCAGGAGGCGGAACGCGTGCAGTCCTGACAGTCGGCTGCGAAAACCGCTGTCCGGTTGCCGGGCGCACTGGTAGAAAGCCGACGTGCACAAGACGTTGACGTTCTCCGATCATCTGCGGCTCATCGGCGAACGGTCGACCGCGTTCCGCGCCGCTGTCGCCGCGGCGCCCAGCCTCGACATGAAGGTTCCGACCCACCCGGAGCGGACGCTGTTCGATCTCGTCCGACACGTGGGCACGGGCCGCCGCAAGACAGCCGCGATCGTCGCCGCGGGGCCTGCGGACGGGCCGCCGGAGAAGTCGGCCTGGGAGGACGGAGTGGGTGCGCCCCGGGAACGCGAGACGCTGCTCGCCTGGTGGACCGAGTCCGTCGCGCAGCTGACGAGCACGCTGCGTGAGGCCGGCCCGGATCGCGGTTGCTGGACGTGGTGGGACGACTCGCCGTCACCGCAGACCGCCGGTGCCTGGGCGCGGCGCCAGGTTCCCGAGATCGCGGTGCACACCTACGACGTCCAGCTCACGGTGGGTGCCCCGCAGCCACTGCCGGAGGAGGTCGCCCTCGACGGTTTCGACGACTGCCAGTTCACCCTCTGCGCGACGACTGTCGCCTGGCCGCACCAGCCCGCCGTCGTCGACTACCACGCCGTCGAGGGCCGCTCCTGGCGCCTCCGGCTGTCCGCCGACGGGGCGCAGGTCGCCCACCTCACGCCCGCTGCCGGCGAGGCCCCGGACACGGCCGACGTCTCCGCCCGGGGCACAGCCAGTGACCTGGTCCTGTTCTTCTACGGCCGCATACCGCTGGATTCCCTGCAGTTCGAAGGCGACCGTCGCATCTTCGATCAGCTCGCGGCCTGGGACCCGTCGGTGTGACACCGGCACGGTCACCGGACGCGGTGCCACGCCTGCACCAACGCGTGCCCGACCCACCGGTGCGTGTGGGTGCTTTCCCGTGGACGGTCGTGCCGCATACTGGCCCGGTGTTCACTCTCGCCCAGGCGCGACACCTGGTGGCCACGCTGCGGCCGCGCGTCGACGAGCTGATCCGGCTGCGGGCCGACCTGGCCGAGCTGCGGGTCGACCTGGCCGACCACGGCGTCAGCGCGCTCGGCGGGCTCGCCGAGGTGAAGGCGCTGGAGGCGCGCCTGCATCTCGTGGTGGACGAGTTCCACCAGCACGACATCGCGGTCAAGGGGATCGCCCCGGTGCTGCTCGACTTCCCGGGTGAGCGCGACGGCCGGGCGGTGCTCTGGTGCTGGCTGGAGGGGGACACCGACATCCGGTGGTACCACCGGGTCGAGTGCGGGTTCGCCGGCCGCCGCCCGGTCTGAGCCGGCCCGTGGGGTGACGCGCGCCGGGCGGTGCCGTCCGACGCCGACGAGCTGGTGCGGCTGCGCGGGCTGATGCTCGCCGGCATGAGCGGGGTGCCGACGCCGCCGGGCCGCTGGCAGGACGTCGCCCGGGACAATCCGCGGGCCTCGGCGGCCGGTCGCCCGCTCTACCGTGCCCTGGGCTTCCGGGAGACCGCCGACCCGGCGATGCGGCTGACGTTCCCGGCGGAACAATCCTTCATGCCGCTCCGCAAGCCTGGCAACGATTTGTAGGCGTAAGTCGCTATGCGCGCCCGACCGCAAATCGGTGATCTTCCATGCGCTGTGATCTTATTGATATCTATCTCTCACCACCACTTCACGCCCCCAGGAGTGCGACGTGCGGAGATCCCGTCTTGCCACCCTCGCCCTGACCCTGGCCGCCTCGGTCGGGGTCACCCTGTCTCTGGCCGCCCCCGCCCAGGCGGCCCCGTCCGACCGCTACGTCGCGCTCGGCGACTCGTACGCCTCCGGCGTCGGCGCCGACAGCTACACATCCGAGAGCGGTAACTGTCTACGCAGCACGAACGCCTATCCGGCGCTCTACAACACCAACATCAAGCCCGCGTCGTACCGGTCGGTCGCCTGCTCCGGCGCCACCACGGCGGACGTCATCAACAGTCAGCTCTCCGCGCTCTCCTCGACCACCACGCTTGTCAGTGTGACGGTCGGCGGCAACGACGTCGGCTTCGCCAACATCATGAGCACCTGCGTGCTCCAGGGGGAGACCCAGTGCGTGGCGGCCGTGCAGTCCGCCATGAACGTGGCCCGCACCTCGATGCCGGGCCGCCTCGCCAACGTCTACAACGGCATCAAGAGCCGCTCGCCCTCGGCTCGCGTCGTGGTGGTCGGCTACCCGGTCTTCTACCAGCTCGGCACCACCTGCGTCGGCCTGAGCGCGACGTCCCGCGCGAAGATCAACGAGGGTATCAACCTGCTCGACGACATCACCCGCACGGCCGCCGTCTCGGCCGGCTTCACCTTCGCCGACGTGCGTTCCATCTTCGTCGGCCACCAGCTCTGCAGCTACGGGACGAAGTGGCTGCACGCGCTGAACGTGCTGAGCCTGAGCAAGTCGTACCACCCGACGGCCGCCGGGCAGTCCGGCGGCTACTACCCGGTCTTCCGGTCTGCCGCCGGCTGACCCGGTCCGCGGCAGCGGCACGCCTCCCATGGGGGCGTGCCGCTTCGCCGTGCCCGGCGACGGGTGCGTCCGTCAGGCCGGGAGGACCTTTTCGATCGCCACGCGCAGCTCGGGGTCCTCGGGCGTGACCTGCGGGCCGAACCGCGCGGCCACCGTGCCGTCCGGCGCGACGAGGAACTTCTCGAAGTTCCAGCGCACGTCGCCGGTGTGCCCCTCGGCGTCCGGCGTGGACACCAGCTCCGCGTAGAGCGGGTGCCGGTCGGGCCCGTTGACGTCGACCTTCTCCGTCAGCGGGAACGTCACGCCGTAGTTGACCTGGCAGAACTCCTCGATCTCGGCGGCGCTGCCCGGCTCCTGGCCGGCGAACTGGTTGCACGGAACCCCGAGCACCGTCAGCCCGCGTCCGGCGTACGTGTCGGCGAGTTCCTGAAGGCCCGCGTACTGCGGGGTGAGGCCGCAGCGGGAGGCCACATTGACCACGAGCAGGGCGCGGCCGCGGTAGCGGCCGAGGTCGGCCGGGCCGCCGGTGAGGGCGTCGATCTGGACGTCGAAAACGGTCATGGGACGAGGCTACGGGCCCTCGCACCCACCGTCCCGCGTCACCCGTGAAATCGACGCATCTACAACTTGACGAAGTGGTGACGGCGTGAGTAGCGTCTCAGCAATCAATTTGGAAAGTTTCCTAACTATTGGAGGGACGCCGTATGAAGAGATCGCTCCGCCGGGCCCTGTGGGCCACCGGCGCCGTGGTCGCGCTCGCGGTCGCCGCGGTGCCCATGACCACCGCGTCGGCCGCCGGCAGCGTCACCGCCACGTTCGCCAAGGTGCAGGACTGGGGGACCGGCCACGAGGGGCGGGTGACCGTCACCAACGGCACCAGCTCCACAATCAACGGCTGGCGCATCGAGTTCACGCTGCCCTCCGGCACCTCGATCAGCAGCTCCTGGGACGCCGACATCACCCGCAGCGGTGACCGCTACGTGGCGGTCAACAAGAGCTGGGCATCGACGCTCGCCCCCGGTGCCAGCTTCAGCTGGGGCTACAACGGCACCGGCGCGTACAAGGCGCCGGTGAGCTGCACGATCAACGGCGGCTCCTGCACCGGCGGCGGCACGCCGACGACCACCGCGCCCACCACGGCGCCGCCCACCACCGCGCCGCCCACCACCGCGCCGCCGACGACCGCCCCGCCGACCACCCAGCCGCCCACCACGCCGCCGCCCGGTGGCAAGAAGATCGTCGGCTACTTCGCCGAGTGGGGCGTCTACGCCCGCAACTACCACGTCAAGAACATCCACACCAGCGGCTCGGCCGCGAAGCTGACCCACATCCTGTACGCCTTCGGCAACACCACCGGCGGCCGGTGCAGCATCGGGGACAGCTACGCCGACTACGAGAAGGCGTACACCGCGGCGGACAGCGTCGACGGCGTCGCCGACACCTGGGACCAGCCGCTGCGCGGCAGCTTCAACCAGCTGCGCAAGCTGAAGAAGATGTACCCGAACCTGAAGGTGCTCTGGTCCTTCGGCGGCTGGACCTGGTCCGGCGGCTTCACCCAGGCCGCGCAGAACCCGGCCGCGTTCGCCGACTCCTGCTACTCCCTGGTCAAGGACCCGCGCTGGGCGGACGTCTTCGACGGCATCGACGTCGACTGGGAGTACCCGAACGCCTGCGGCCTCCAGTGCGACACCAGCGGCCCGAACGCGTTCAAGAACGTGGTCTCGGCGCTGCGGAGCAAGTTCGGCTCCAGCTTCCTGGTCACCGCGGCGATCACCGCCGACGGCAGCAACGGCGGCAAGATCGACGCCACCGACTACGCCGGCGCCGCGAACAACCTCAACTGGCTGATGCCGATGACGTACGACTACTTCGGCGCCTTCAACGCCCAGGGGCCGACCGCGCCGCACTCGCCGCTCTACTCCTACGCGGGCATCCCGCAGCAGGGCTTCTGGTCGGACGCGGCGATCCAGAAGCTGAAGTCCAAGGGCGTACCGTCCAGCAAGCTGCTGCTCGGCGTCGGGTTCTACGGACGCGGCTGGACCGGCGTGACCCAGGCCGCACCCGGCGGCAGCGCCACCGGCGCGGCCCCCGGCACCTACGAGGCCGGCATCGAGGACTACAAGGTGCTCAAGAACAGCTGCCCGGCCACCGGCACCGTCGCCGGCACCGCGTACGCCAAGTGCGGCAGCAACTGGTGGAGCTACGACACCCCGTCGACCATCGGCGGGAAGATGAGCTACGCCAACAGCCAGGGCCTCGGTGGCGCGTTCTTCTGGGAGCTCTCCGGTGACACCAGCAACGGTGAGCTGATCGGCGCCATCAAGGGCGGTCTCGGCTGAGCCGAGGGCCGACGCACCACCCACCCGGCGGGGAGGGGCCGTACCGGCCCCTCCCCGCCCGCGTGCCGTCCTGGCCGAGTGCGCCGATCCGGGTCAGGATGGGGAGTCACCCGGCCGCTCGGGCCGGATGTGGCACACTCGCCGCTCGACGAGTCCACGCGACGGGAGGACAGATGGGTCGCAGCCACCGGGACCGGTTCGCCGGGCTCGCCCTCCTCGCGCTCCTGCCGGCGGCTCTGGCCGCCTGCGGCTCGGGCGGCCAGGGCGGCGACACCCCGCCCAGCGGGAAGGCGCCGGCCGAGGAGGCGGCGGCCAAGAGCCGGGAACGCGTGCAGGCGTACCTGGACGCGCTGACCGCCCGCGACGCCGCCGCCGGCCGCAGCCAGCTCTGCGCGCCCATGCACGCCGCCTTCGACTCCGCCGCCACCGGCCCGAACGGCGACTTCGCCGACCACTTCACGGTGCCCGAGGCGACGATCACCGAGGTCCGCTCCGGCCCGAACGGCCAGGAGGTCAGCGCCTCGATCACGGTTGCCGCCGGCTCGCGCAAGGCCGCCCGGTCGCTGCTGTTCACCGTCACCCGCAACGGCGCGGACTGGTGCATCTCCGGCGAGGCGCCCGGCGAGCGCGCGGTCGAGCCGACCGCCGACCCGGCGGAGCCGGCGCCGCCGGCGATGGCGCCCTCGCCGGTGTCCTCCCAGTGACCGGAACCATCCCCCTCGGCGGCGAGTGATCGCGACGGTCGCCGTACGCTTTCCTTCATGCGCCATGAGTGGCATCAGCTGAGTCATCCCGCCGTGGGTAGCCCAGGTCTGCAGACCAGCCGCCCGACCGCCGACTCCGCCG
This sequence comes from Micromonospora tulbaghiae, assembly GCF_900091605.1. Lineage (GTDB taxonomy): Bacteria > Actinomycetota > Actinomycetes > Mycobacteriales > Micromonosporaceae > Micromonospora > Micromonospora tulbaghiae. Next base: position 285,569 of record NZ_FMCQ01000004.1, on the reverse strand, counting down.
AGGACGCGGCCCTCGGCCTCGACCGCTGGCGGGAGCTGCCGCGCGCGCAGACCCCGCCCTGGGACGACCCGGCCCAGGTCGCCGAGGTCTGCCGGGTGCTGGACACGGTGCCCTCCGTGGTCGCGCCCTACGAGGTCGACCAGTTGCGGCAGCGGCTCGCGCTGGTCTGCGAGGGCAAGGCGTTCCTCCTCCAGGGCGGTGACTGCGCGGAGACCTTCGCCGACAACACCGAGAGCCACCTGCTCGCCAACGCCCGCACGCTGCTCCAGATGGCCATCGTGCTCACCTACGGCGCGTCGCTGCCGGTGGTCAAGGTCGCCCGGGTCGCCGGCCAGTACACCAAGCCCCGGTCCCTGCCGACCGACGCCCGCGGCCTGCCCGCCTACCGCGGTGACATGATCAATGCCCTGGAGGCCACGCCGGAGGCGCGGGTCGCCGACCCGCAGCGCATGATCCGGGCGTACGCCAACTCGGCCGCCGCGATGAACATGCTCCGCGCGTACCTGGCCGGCGGGCTGGCCGACCTGCACGCCGTGCACGACTGGAACAAGGACTTCGTCCGGCGGTCCCCGGCCGGTGAGCGCTACGACGCGATCGCCCGCGAGATCGACCGGGCGCTGGCCTTCATCCGGGCCTGCGGGATGACCGACGACGAGGCGCTGCGCACCGTCACGCTGCACTGCTCGCACGAGGCGCTGGCGCTGGAGTACGACCGGGCGCTGACCCGGATCTCCAACGGCAAGGCGTACGGCCTGTCCGGGCACTTCCTCTGGATCGGTGAGCGGACCCGGCAGATCGACGGCGCGCACATCGACTTCATCTCCCGCATCGCCAACCCGATCGGCGTCAAGCTCGGCCCGACGACCACCCCGGACGAGGCGATCGAGCTCTGCGAGAAGCTCAACCCGGACAACATCCCCGGCCGGCTCACGCTGATCAGCCGGATGGGCAACCACCGGGTCCGGGACGCGCTGCCGCCGATCGTCGCCAAGGTCACCGCCGCCGGCGCGAAGGTCGTCTGGCAGTGCGACCCGATGCACGGCAACACGCACGAGTCCTCCAACGGCTACAAGACCCGGCACTTCGACCGCATCGTCGACGAGGTGCTCGGCTACTTCGAGGTGCACCGCGGCCTGGACACCCACCCGGGCGGCCTGCACGTCGAGCTGACCGGCGAGGACGTCACCGAGTGCCTCGGCGGCGCCCAGGGCATCGAGGACCTCGACCTGCCCGACCGGTACGAGACGGCCTGCGACCCCCGGCTGAACACCCAGCAGTCGCTGGAGTTGGCGTTCCTGGTGGCGGAGATGCTCCGTGGCTGACGCGAGGAGTGAGCTTGCGAGCCCCGAGCTGATCGATCTGCGGACGGACACCGTGACCCGGCCGACGCCGGGGATGCGGGAGGCGATGGCCGCAGCCGAGGTGGGCGACGACGTCTACGGCGAGGACCCCACGGTCACCGCGCTGGAGGCGGAGGTCGCCGCGCTGTTCGGGCACGAGGCGGCGCTGTTCGCCCCGAGCGGCTCGATGGCCAACCAGATCGCGCTCCAGTTGCACGTGCCGCCCGGCGACGAGCTGCTCTGCGACGCCGACGCGCACGTGGTCACGTACGAGGTCGGCGCCGCCGCCGCGTACGGCGGGATCTCCTCGCGGACCTGGCCGGCGGTGGGCGCGGAGCTGGACCCCGACGTGGTCGCCGGGATGATCCGGCCGGACGGCTACTTCGCGGTGCCCACGCGGGCGATCGCCGTGGAGCAGACCCACAACCGGGGCGGCGGCGGGGTGATCCCGCTGCCGACGCTGCGCCGGATGCGGGAGGTCGCCGACGAGCACGGGGTGGCCCTGCACTGCGACGGCGCGCGGATCTGGCACGCGCACGTCGCCGACGGGGTGCCGCTGGCCGGGTACGGCGTGCTGTTCGACACGCTCTCGGTCTGCCTCTCCAAGGGCCTCGGCGCGCCGGTCGGCTCGCTGATCGTGGGCAGCGCGGAGAAGATCGCCCGGGCGCGGTTCCTGCGCAAGCGGATGGGCGGCGGCATGCGGCAGGTCGGCATTCTCGCCGCCGCGGGCCGGTACGCGCTGGCGCACCACGTCGCGCGGCTGGCCGACGACCACGTCAAGGCGGCCCGGCTGGCCGAGGCGGTCGCCCCGCACGGGGTGCTCGCGTCGGTGGTGCGGACCAACATCGTGCCGCTGGACCTGACCAAGCACCCGCTGGACGCGCACGCGCTGGCGGCGGCCGCGCGGGCGGAGGGGCTGCTGATCTCGGTGCTCGGCCCGCGTACCGCCCGGCTGGTCACCCACCTGGACGTCACCGACGCGCAGATCGACCGCGCCGCCACCATCCTGAACACCGCCCTGCGCGCCTGACCCACCCCGCCCGCACCCCGCCCGAGTCGACGGTGATCAAGGAGTTCGTGTCCGAATCCGCGCCGGAGCGGGACACGAACTCCTTGATCACCGGAGTGACGCGGGGGAGGGACAGGGCGGGAGCGGACCCTCAGGGGTGGAGGCGCTTCAGGGTGGCTATGTCGGCGGCGTGGCCGATGTGCTTCTCCGTGGGGGTCTCCACCAGCACGGGCACCCCAGCGGTCGCCGGGTGGCGCATCAGCTCGGCGAACGCGGGCTCGCCGATGCTGCCCTTGCCGATGTTCTCGTGCCGGTCCCGCGTGGAGCCGCACAGGTCCTTCGAGTCGTTCGCGTGCACCAGCCGAAGCCGGTCCGCACCCACGGTGGCGACCAGCGTGTCGAGCGTGGCGGTCATGCCGCCCTCGGCGGCCAGGTCGTGACCGGCCGCCCAGGCGTGACAGGTGTCGAAGCAGACCCCGAGCATCGGGTGCCGGTCGACGGCGTCCAGGTAGGGGCCGAGGTGCTCGACCCGGGACGCCAGTGACCGGCCGCCTCCGGCGCTCGGTTCCACCAGCAGCATCGGCCCGCCGGTGGCCGCGATCTCGTCGAGCAGCGGCAGCAGCGCCTCCCGGACCTGCCGCAGGGCCGCCTCGTCGTGGCCGGCGTCGACCGAGCTGCCGGCGTGGAACACCACGCCCTCTGCGCCGATCGCCCGGCCCCGCCGCAGCGCGTGGGCCAGCGTCTCCGCCGACCGGGTCACCGTCGCCGGCGTGGGGGAGCCGAGGTTGACCAGCAGCGACGCGTGGATGAACACGGGCAGCCCGCGCTCGCCGCACCCGTCGCGGAACAACGCGTCCTGCGCCGGGTCACCGGCCGGCAGCGCCCAGCCACGCGAGTTCGAGACGTAGACCTGCATCACCTCGGACTCGGCCGCGTCCGCGTACGGCAGGGCCGCCCGGGCCAGGCCGCCGGAGGTGGGGGTGTGCGACCCCACCCGCCGGCGCCCGTCACACGCGTTCACAGGCACGTCACCGTGACCGTCGTACCCGGCGGCACAGGCGTGTTCTCGGCCGGGTTCTGCAGCCGGGCGATGCCGTTCGGGTTGAGCTGGATGTTGACCGGGAAGCCCTGGCTCTCCAGCGTCTGCTTGGCCTGCTGGCAGGGCATGTCGATCACCCGGGGGACGGCCACCTGCGGCGGGCCCTTGCTGATCTCCAGCTTGACCTGGGCGCCCTTCTCCACGCCGGTGCCGTCGGCCGGGCTCTGGCCGAGGATCTCGTCCTTCGGCTTGTCGGAGTCCTTGACGTTCTCCACCGGCTTCAGCCCGAGCTGCGCGAGGATGGTGCGCGCCTCGGTGAGGCTCTTGCCGACCAGGTTGGGCACCGTCACCGGGGCGCGGCCCTTGCTGAGGATCACCGTCACCTTCGCCCCGGGCTTGACCACTGTGCCCACCTTCGGGTCGGTGGCCAGCACCACACCCGCGGGCAGCGTGTCGTCGTACCGGGAGGAGCCCTTGGCCACGACCAGGTTGGCGCCCTCCAGCTCGGCCTGGGCCAGCGCGTAGTCCTGGCCCACCACGTCCGGCACCGGCAGCCGCTCCGGACCGAGCGACAGGGTCAGCGTGATCGTGCCGCCCTTGACGATCCGTGCGGCCGAGCCGGGAGACTGCCCGAGCACCGTGTCCTTGGGGACCTGCTCGTCGTGGCGCGGGGTGGCGTACTTCAGCGTGAAGCCGCCGCGCTGGGCCCGCGCCTCCGCGTCGGCCTTGGTCAGGCTCACCATCTGCGGCGCGACCGTGTAGCGGCCCACGCCGAACCACCAGCCACCCACCGCGGCGACCAGGCCGAGCACCACGACCGCCGCGGCGACGGCAAGCCGTCCGCGCGGCGAGCCCATGATCCGCGTACGCAGGGCGGCGAACCCGGTACCCGGGTCGTCCTCGACGGCGCGGCGCCGGTGCGGGCGCGGCGCGGCGCCGCTCTCGGGCAGCCGGGCCCACGACGGGCGCTCGACCGGCTGGAGCGCGGCCACCATCTGGGTCGGCTGGCTCAGGACCGCGGTGTCGTCGCTGAGCTGCGGCAGCACGGTGGTGTGCGCGTGCGGGTTGCCCAGTTCCTCGCGGGCCGCCTGCACCTCGCCCAGCATTGCCGCGGCGTCGGCCGGGCGGCCGGCCGGATCGCGCCGGGTGGCCCGCGCGACGAGCGCGTCGAGAGCCGGCGGTAGCGTCGGCACCAGCGTCGACGGCGCCGGTACGTCCCGGTCGACGTGCTGCCACGCGACCTCCACCGGACGGTCGCCGTCGTAGGGCACCCGGCCGGTGAGCATCTCGAACAGCACGATGCCGGCCGAGTAGACGTCGGTGCGCGGATCGGCGTGGCCCTGGGTGACCAGCTCCGGCGCCACGTACGCCACCGTCGCCATGAGCTGGTTGCCGTTCTCGTCCTCGGCGCTGGCCTCGACGGCCCGGGCCAGCCCGAAGTCGGCCACCTTGACCACGCTGTCGACCAGGTTGCGGCTGCCGCCGGTGGGCACCTCGGCGACCAGCACGTTCTCCGGCTTGACGTCGCGGTGCACCAGGCCGGCCCGGTGCGCGGCGGCGAGCGCGGCGAGCACCTGCTCGGTGATCGCGAGCGCCTCGTCCGGGTTCAGCCGGCGGCGCTCGGCGAGCACGTCGCGCAGCGTGCGGCCGCGGACGTACTCCATCACCAGGTACGGCAGGCCGGCGTGGATGCCCTGGTCGTAGACCGCCACCACGTTCGGGTGGGTGAGCCGGGCGATCGTCTTGGCCTCGTCGGTGAAGCGTTCGACGAAGCCGGCCATCCGGGCCTTGGCCTGCGGCGCCTGGGTCGGGTGAATGATCTTGACCGCCACGGTGCGCTCCAGGCGCTCGTCGGTGGCGGTGTACACGGTCGCCATGCCGCCTCGGGCGACGCGCCCGCGAATGCGGTAGCGCCCCTCGATCAGCGAGCCCAGCAACGTGTCGGCGACCTGTGTGTCCATCGGCAGGCAGTCTATGTGTCGGAAGGATGAAGGTAGAACAGGATGCTACCGCCGGGTTGCGACACGGGGGGACCGCCGCGCTCCGGGCGGCGGTACGGGGTGCCGTGCACCGGCTCCGGCGGGCACGTGGCAGGGTGGTCGGGTGACCGATTCCGTACCCGCCGAGACCGGCCCCGACCTGGCCGGACCGGCCGACCCGGCCGGCTGGCTGACGCTGCCCGACGTGGCCGAGCACCTGGACCTGTCGATCAGCAAGGTGCACCAGATGATCCGTGACCGTGAGCTGATCGCGGTGCGCCGCGACGGCGTCCGCCGGATCCCGGCCGACCTGGTGGCCAACCACACCGTGCTCAAGCACCTGCCCGGCGTGCTAAACCTGCTCGCCGACGCCGGGTACGACGACGAGGAGGCGCTGCGCTGGCTCTACCGGGAGGACCCCAGTCTTCCCGGTACCCCCGCCGTGGCCCTCGGCGGCGACCTGGCCCGAGAGGTCAAACGCCGAGCCCAGGCCGTCGCCTTCTAGCGCCCTAACCCCGCCCACCCCATCCCTGAGCCCGCTGATCATGAAGTTGGCGGCACGATCGGAGATCGACTACGCCGCCAACTTCATGATCGACGCCCCCAAGGGTGACGGGCGGTCAGGCGGGGCGGCGAGTGGCGGCTATGGCCAGGTCGACCAGGGCCTGGCGGGCCTCGGTGTCCAGGTCGACAGCGGTGAGCGCGGCCAGGGCGCTCTCGGTGAGCGCGGCGATGTGCCGCTCGGCCCGATCCAGGGCGCCGCTGGTGGTGATCAGATCGCGCAGCCGGTCCACGCCGGCCGCGTCCAGGTCCGGTACGCCGAGCCCGGCCAGCAGCGCCTCCCGGCCGGCCGGGTCGAGCGTCTCCAGCGCCGCCGCCACCAGGTACGTCCGCTTGCCCTCGCGCAGGTCGTCGCCGGCCGGCTTGCCGGTGCGCTCCGGGTCGCCGAACACCCCCAGCACGTCGTCGCGGAGCTGGAACGCCTCACCCAGCGGCAGCCCGTAGGCCGAGTACGCGGCGTGCACCTCGGGCGGCGCGCCGGCCAGCGCTGCGCCGAGCAGCAGTGGGCGCTCGACCGTGTACTTCGCCGACTTGTACCGGGCCACCTTCGCGGCCCGGTCCAGGGAGGTGTCCCCGGTGGCCTGGGTCAGCACGTCCAGGTACTGCCCGACGGTCACCTCGGTGCGCATCTCGTCGAAGACCGGCCGGGCCCGGGCCACGGTGGCCGGCGGCAGGCCGGAGGAGTGCAGCAGCTCGTCCGACCAGACCAGGCACAGGTCGCCCAGCAGGATCGCCGCGGCGTCGCCGAAGGAGCCCGCGTCGCCGCCCCAGCCGGCCGCGCGGTGCCGGGCGGCGAACCGCCTGTGCATCGCCGGCTCGCCGCGCCGGGTGTCCGACCGGTCCATCAGGTCGTCGTGGATCAGCGCGCTGGCCTGCACGAACTCCAGCGCCGCCAGGGTGGCGACGACCTGGTCGGAGTCGACCCCGCCGGCGCCCCGGTAACCCCAGTAGCCGAACGCCGGGCGCAGCCGCTTGCCGCCGCCCAGCACGAACGCCTCGATCGCCTCGGCGACGGGCAGCAGGCCGTCGTCGACGGCGGTCAGCCAGCCGCGCTGGCCGGCGAGGAACTCGGTGAGCGCCTTGTCGATCCGCTGGCGCAGGCCGGCGCGGTCGACGGGGGAAACGGGAGCAGCGTGGGTCACGCCACGACGCTAGCGGTTCGCGCCCGGTCTCGTCGTGCCCGGCGTCCCGGCGTGCCTTGTGGCTCACCGGGACGGACGGTCGCGCAGGTGGCGCGGCACACCGGACGGCAGGTACGGGCGGGCCGCGGTGAGCGCTCGCGCGTACCCGCGGGTGGCCGGACCGGGCGGAGCGTAGGCCAGGCCGCGGCGGAACGCGGTGAGCTGGCCGACAGCCCGGGGCGAACCGGACCGGACCGCGTCGAGCAGCGCCTCGCCGGCCACCGCGCACGCCTCGGGCACCGCGCCGAGGCCCAGGTGCCCGCGGGCCAGCCAGCCGCCGTACACGGCCGACCGGCGCGGGCGGCCCCGCGCGCCGGCCACAGGTGTCAGCAGCGGCACGGCGGCGGCCGGGCGGCCCAGCGCAACGAGCGTGCGCCCGGTCATCGCCGCCAGTTCGTCCGCGTCGAGCCAGTAGAGCCAGGGCGGCTCCCGGCCGGGCTCCGGCGTGCCGGCCCGGTCCGCCCCGGCCAGCGCCTGCCCGGCGGCGCGGGGACGCCCGGCGAGCGCGGCTGCGAGCGCCACCCGGTGCAGCAGCAGCGCCCGCAGGCCGGGCGAAGAGCCGGCGCGGCCGGCCGCGTACCCGATCCGGGCCAGGACCAGCGCGCCGGCCGGGTCGCCGGCGTCGGCCAGCAGGTGACTGGCCGACGCGAGCACGTGCCCGGCCAGCGGCGGCTGCCCGGCGGCCACCGCCGCCCGCAGGGCCAGCCGGTACGCGACCAGGCCTCCGCCGAGGTCGCCCGCGTCGGCGGCCAGCCAGCCGGCGAGCTGCGCCGACTCGGCGAGCGTGGGCAGCATCGCGCGCCGGCCGGTGGGCCCGGCGCGCCGGTAGCCGCGGACGACCCGCCGCAGCCGGCGGGCGCCGTGCCCGGCGAGGTCGCCGCCGCCGAGCAGGTCGTCCCAGCGCCGCAGCGTGTCGAGCGCCACCCCGTCCGCCGGGTGACCACGACCGGTCCCGCCGCCGGCGGGATCGTCGTCCGGACCGCGCGGGACGTGGACGCCGAGCGACCAGGGCTCGTCCGCGGCGGGCCGGCGCGGGTCGTGGCGGCCGGGCCGGTGCTCGTCGTCCCGTCCGCCACGGCCGGGCAGCGGCGGCGGTGCGGCGGCGAACGGACCGGCCAGCGTGCGGCGGCCCGGGTCGGCGGCCCAGCGGTACGCGAGCGTGAGCAGGGCCAGCCGGGCGCGGGATCCGGCCGGGCCGACCGTCGCGGGCGCCACGCCCAGCCGGCGGCTGCGGGCGGCGGCTTCGGCGAGCAGCCGGCCCGGCACCCCCAGGACCGTTGCCAGCCAGGCCGCCCAGAAGTCGCCGGGAAGCCGCAGCTGGCGTTCCCAGCGGGACACCTCGTTCCGCGTCAGCGTGGGCACGCCGGAGGCGGCGCAGAGCTCGGCGGCCATCCGCTGCTGGCTCCAGCCACGGGCGGCCCGCAACTCGGCCAGCAGCGGCCCGAGCAGGCGCGGGCCCGGTGGCGGGGACGGGATCATCGGAACCTCCGGGGCGACGGCGCGGATGGCGACGCGGACGCCCGGCCAGGTGGTGGCGCCGGCGCGTCGCCGTCGTGGCGACCCCCGCGCGGGCCCCCGGGACGGCCGTCGGCCGCCCCACCGCGCTGCCGTCTTTCTACCCCCGGGGTACGACGTCGCGCCCGGGCAGGTGTTCGCGGGCTGGGAAGATTCCCGGTGCGGCGTGCCGTCCCGGTTACAGTCGGTCCGTGGCGCTCGGTCTTCCCTCGGTCCTTCCCAATCCCCAGCCGGCCATCGGGGAGCTGATCCGTGACGGCCGTCCCACGTTCTCCTTCGAGTTCTTCCCGCCGAAGACCCAGGCCGGGGAGAAGCTGCTCTGGCAGGCCATCCGCGAGCTGGAGTCGCTGCGTCCCTCGTTCGTGTCGATCACCTACGGCGCGGGCGGCTCGACGCGCGACACCACGGTGGCGGTGACCGAGCGGATCGCCACCGAGACGACGCTGCTGCCGATGGCGCACCTGACCGCGGTGAACCACTCGGTGGCCGAGCTGCGGCACGTGATCGGCCGGCTGGCCTCGGTCGGGGTGCGCAACGTGCTGGCCGTGCGGGGTGACCCGCCGGGCGACCCGGGCGGCGAGTGGATCGCCCATCCCGAGGGCGTCCGGTACGCCGAGGACCTGGTCCGGCTGGTCCGCGACAGCGGCGACTTCAGCGTCGGCGTGGCCGCGTTCCCGTACAAGCACCCGCGCTCGCCGGACGTGGACAGCGACACCGCGCACTTCGTCCGCAAGTGCCGGGCCGGCGCCGAGTTCGCGATCACCCAGATGTTCTTCGACGCCGACGAGTACCTGCGCCTGCGCGACCGGGTGGCCGCGGCCGGCTGCGACACCCCGATCCTGGCCGGGGTGATGCCGGTGACCCAGATCGGCACGATCGAACGGTCGGTGCAGCTGTCCGGCGCGCCGTTCCCGCCGGCGCTGGCGCAGCGGTTCGAGCGGGTGGCCGACGACCCGGAGGCGGTCCGCCGCCTCGGCGTCGAGCAGGCGAGCGAGATGTGCGAGAAGCTGCTCGACGAGGGCGTGCCGGGGATCCACTTCATCACGCTCAACCGCTCCACGGCGACCCGGGAGGTGTGGCAGCGGCTGCGCGCCGCCGCACGGGTGTGACCACCCGCCACACGACACCAGCGCCGTGCTTCTACGGTTGATCCGTGGTGGGCACACAGCTGAACTGGGACCAGTACGCTACCGCGTGGGCGCGGCTGCACGGCGGCTTCGATCCGCGTACCGCCGCGCCGGTGGTGCGCGCCTGGCTGCGCTTCGCCTACCACGTGGGCTATGTGCTGGGCCGGCTGCGCGTCGGCCCGACCCCGGTGACCGTGTTCGGGGTGCTGCTCTGCTTCTGCGTACCCCTGTTCGTGGAGCGGCCCGGCAACGGGCCGTTCCTGGGCGCGTTGTTCGTGCTGCTGGCGGCCGTGGCCGACAGTGTCGACGGCGCGGTGGCGGTGGCGACCGGGCGCACCACCCGCCTGGGCTACGTGTACGACTCGGTGGCCGACCGGCTCGGCGAGGTGGCCTGGCTGGTCGCGTTCTGGCTGCTCGGCGCGCCGGGCGCGCTCGTCGCGGCGGCCGGTGGCCTGTCCTGGCTGCACGAGTACGTGCGGGCGCGCGCGGTGTCGGCCGGGATGCGGGAGATCGGCGCGGTGACGGTGGGGGAGCGGCCGACCCGGGTCTGCGTGGCCCTGGTCGGGCTGCTGGTCGCCGGGCTCACCGGGCTGATCGACGCCGACCTGACCGCCGGCACCATCACCATGGCCACCACGGTCTGGGTGCTGCTCGCCGGGTTCGGCCTCGGCCAGCTGCTCTCCGCCGTCCGCCGCGCCCTGGTCGACGCCGGCTGACGACGCCACGCGTGCCGGGCGGGGGTCCCCGCCCGGCACCTCACCAGGCCGGGCCGACCGCCTCGGCGACGATCTCCGCGGACAGCGTCACCATGGGCAGGCCGCCGCCCGGGTGGCTGGAGCCGCCGACGAGCCAGAGCCCGGCGACCGGCCCCCGGTTGGCCGGGCGCAGCAGCCCGCCCGCCGTGCCGTAGATCGCCCCGCCCGGCGCGCCGGTGGCCGCGTCCAGGTCGGCCGGTGTACGGATCTCCCGGAACACCAGCCGGTCCCGCACGTCGGCCCCGCGTTCGGCCAGCACGTCGAGGATCCGGTCCGCGTACGCCTCGGCCAGGCCGGGCCGCCGCCAGTTCACGGCGCTCGCGGCGGTGCCGTGGCGAGGCGCGTTGACCAGCACGAACCACGCCTCGTGGCCGTCCGGCCGGACCGCCGGGTCGTCGGCGGCGGTGACGAACACCGTCGGGTCGGGCGCCGGGCGGGCCCGCACCCCGCGACCCGGGTCACCGAACACGGCGTCGAACTCGGCGTCGTAGTCGCGGGGGAAGAAGACGTTGTGGTGGGCCAGCCCGGAGTCGCCGCGTACGCCCAGCAGCAGCACGAACCCGGCCAGGCTGCGGTCGGCGAGCGCGGCCAGCCGGCGCGGATCGGGCAGCAGGTCCCGGTAGACGGTGAGCGCGTCCACGTTCGCCACCACCACGTCGGCGGGGATCGGCGCGGCGCCCCCGGCCACGCGTACCCCGTGCACCCGCCCGCCCGCGGCGTCGATCCGGGTGACGGTGGCGTCGGTGCGCACCACCACGCCCAGGTCCAGGCAGCGCGACAGCAGCGCGTCGGCGAGCGTGCCCAGCCCACCGCGCAGGTACCAGCCGCCGTACGCCAGCTCGGCGTAGGGGACGGCGACGAGCGCGGCCGGGGCGCGGCGCGGGTCCGCGCCGGTGTACGTGGCGTACCGGTCGAGCAGCATCCGCAGCCGCGGGTCGGACAGGTGGCGGCGGCCCAGCCCGCGCAGACTGCGGCCGGGGCCGATGGCGGCCAGGTCGCCCAGCCGCCAGGCCAGCGCCGCCAGGTCACGGGGCGAGTCGACGGTACGGCGAAGGATGTCCCGGTGCGAGGCCGCCCACACCCGGTCGGCACGGCGCCACAGCCCCCGCCAGTCGGCGGCGGACCGGTCGCCGAACGCGGCGCCGATCCGGGCGGCGAACTCGTCCGGGTCGGCGCAGGAGTCGAGCGTGGGACCGCCGCCGGGGAAGACGTGCCGCACGATCGGGTCCAGCGGGACCAGGTCCAGGTACTCGTCGAGCTTCGCCCCGGTCGCCTCGAACAGGTCGTGGAAGACCTGCGGCAGCGTGAGCAGGCTCGGCCCGGTGTCGAAGTGCCACACCCCCTCGGGGGTGTGATGGGCGTACCGGCCGAGCTTGCCCCCGACCGTGCCGGCCCGTTCGAGGACGGTGACCTCGTGCCCGGTGACCGCGAGCCGGGCGGCGGCGGCGAGCCCGCCCACCCCGGCGCCGATGACCACGATGCGCGCCATGGCGTGCCCCTCCTACGTGACCGGGCGACCCCGCCAGGTGAGCCGGCGTCGCTTCCGCAGATGGTACGACCGGACGGTCAGCCAACCGAGGACCACGACCGACACGGGGTGGCCCAGCGCGTCGGGCCACGCCCGCCCGCCGGTGGCGCGGGCGCTGACCACCCGTCCGGCGACGCCGGCCAGGTAGGCCAGGAACGCCACAGCGGCCACCGCCGGCGCGCCCGCGAGCAGCGCCCCGGCGGCCAGCAGCGGCGGCGCGACGTAGAGCGCGAACAGCAGCGCCAGCACGGCCGCCGCGGCGGTGGGGTGCCCGAACGTCGCCCACAGCGACTTGGTGTAGCCGTCGCGCAGCTGCGGCCAGGTGTCGTACATCCGGCAGGACGCCAGCCGGGATCCGTCGGCCAGCGCGATCCGCCCGCCGGCCCGCTTCACCGCCCGGGCCAGCTCGATGTCCTCCAGCACCTTGTCGGCCACCGCCGCGTGCCCACCGGCCCGCAGGTAGCCGGCCCGGTCCACGACCAGGAACTGCCCGCCCGCCGCGGCAAGCGACGGCCGCCGCGAGCGTTCCATCGCGCGCAGCGGCAGGAACGTCAGCCACAACCACTGCAACAGCGGCTGCACCAGCCGGTCGGCCGCCGTCCGCACCACGATCCGGGGGTACGGCGACAGCAGCGCCGCGTCCGCCGCGCGCAACTCGGTCACGGCCGCCGCCACCGCGTACGGGGTGAGCACCACGTCGGCGTCGACGAAGGCCAGCACGGCCGGTTCCGGGCCGGTACGGGTGGCGAGCTGCCAGCAGGCGTGCGGCTTGCCCAGCCAGCCGGGCGGCGGGGCGACGCCGGTGAGCAGCGTGACCCGTGGATCGTCACCGCACACCGCGCGGACCACGTCGGCGGTGCCGTCGGTCGAGCCGTCGTCGAGCACCACGATCCGCAGGTCCGGCACGCCGCACTGGGCCAGCAGCGCGCGCAGGCAGGGGGTGACCCGCTCGGCCTCGTCGCGCAACGGCAGCAGCACCGCCACCGGCTCGGTCACCTCGGCCGGGCCGTCAGTGGGGCGGCGCAGCCAGGTGTACGCGTTGACGAGCGTGTGCCCGGTGAGCGCGGCGACCGCCACGGCCGCCGCGAGGGCGGCGATCATGCCGGGGCGTCGACGCGCGGCGCCGGCTCCGGCGTGCCGGCCCGGTCCTGGCGGGCCCGCCACAGCGTCACCGCCAGCGGCACCGCCGCCACCGCCATCCCGGCCGCGCCCCACAGCGCCGACGCGGGCAGCCGCAGGAACACCGCGTGCGCCAGCACGCTGGAGGCGTACGTCCAGAGGTAGAGCGCGAACATCGGGGCGTCCCGGCCGTCGACCCGGTCCACCGACGGCCCGGCGAGCGGGCGCAGCGCGACGGCGAGCAGCACCGCGAAGCCCAGCCAGCCCAGGTAGTTGCTGACCGGGATGCCGGGTAGCCCGGGCAGCGCCGGGGTGGCGTCGAGCCAGGTCCAGTAGCCCTCGGCCACCATCTGCGGGTCGAGGAACAGGTCCCAGGTGGCCAGCCCGACCGCGGAGAGCGCGATCCGCGCGAGGCGGGAGCGGACCAGCCGGATCGCGGTGAGCCATGCCGGCCAGGCCATCCAGGTCCAGGCGAGCGGAATGATCAGTGGCACCCCGGCCAGCTTCGGGCCCAGTTCGCCGGAGTAGTCGTAGGTGCCGAACGGGAACCCGGTGGCCACGCCGATCGCCTCCACCGCGAACCCGCCGCCGGTGACGACCGCGACCAGCGCGACGGCGGTACGGGCGCCCCGGGTGAGCAGCGCGTGGCCGACCGAGAGCAGCCAGCCGAGCACCACAGTGGCCACCGTCAGGCCGGCCCGGGTCGCGCCGCCGGTGAGCGGGTAGCAGATCTGGGCGAGCACCAGCACGGCCAGCAGCGCCCAGGGCAGCCGTGCGGCTCTCATGACGCGTCCGGCGGGGGCAGCGGCAGGTCCCGGCCGAGCACGCCGAACGGCCGTTCGTCGCCGGGGAAGTGGAAGTGGCGCAGGACGTCGACGAAGCCGAACCGGCGGTACAGCCGCCAGGCCCGGGACTTCTCCTCGTCGGCCTCCGGGGTGGACAGCAGCGTGGTGTCGCCCTCGGCGACGGCGAGCAGCGCACGCAACTGGCGTGCGCCCAGGCCGTGCCCCTGCGCGGGCGGGCGGACGTGCAGCTCGACCACCTCGAACGGGTGGGTCAGCCAGCGCTGCCGGTCCTGCGCGTTCAGCGCCCGGTGCACCTGGTCGTGCCACCACTGCCCGGTGGCGCCCCGGTAGCCGTACCCGAAACCGGCCAGGTGTCCCTCGCTGGTCAGGCTGGCGACGGCGCGGAAGCCGGGCCGGCGGACGTGGGTGGCGATGTAGCCGCGGCGGGCCTCCAGCAGGTCGGGCCGGTAGCCCATCGCCTCGCCGTAGACGGCGACCACGTCGTCCAGCCGCCGGACCAGGTCGTCCGGTGTCCACCGCACCAGCCTCATGCGTACCCTCTCGATGTTTCCGGGTCGCCTTCGGCGGCGGCCCAGCCGAGCACCGTACGGTCGCCGACCACGTCGCCCACCGCGAACCGCGCGAACAGTTCCTCCGCGTACCAGCCCTCGGTGGGGGTACGGGTGATCGCGGCGCGGTGCTCCGGGGAACGGTACGCGAACGCGACCAGGTCCGCCGGGTCGCGCCACACGCTCACCGTGCCCTGCCAGCCCAGCGGCGCCTCACCGACGCCGAAGCGGGCGAGCAGGCCGGGCGCGGTGTGCAGCTCGGCGGCGACCGGCGGGATCGCGCGCCAGAACGTGGCCGCCCGGCGGGCCCGCAGCCGGGCCCGGGTCAGCGCCAGCACCGGCCCGGTGACCCGTCCGCCCGACGGCGCGCCGAACGGCTCCCGGCCGGACCACCGGCCGCGGCTGGTCAGCGGGCGCAGGTCCACCCGTACCGCGGCGTGGGCGATCCGGGCCCAGGAGCGGGCGACCGGGGAGGCGTCGAAGCCGTCCGCGTCGGCGGGGGAGTCCCAGACCACGAGCGCGGCCCACCGGGTCAGGTCGGCGTCGCCGGGGCCGAAGCCGGTGCCGGTCCCGGTGCCGAGCAGCTTGGCGAAGCGCACGCCGGGCAGCCGGCGCAGCCGTGCCGGGTGGGTGGCCATCCGGGCCGGCACACCGGGTACGGCCCGGCGGGGCACACGCCACACGTGCAGCGTGACGAGTCCGGGGTTCACGCCACCTCGGCCGGGGTGCCGGCGGTGATCCGCAGCAGTTCCGCGTACGTGGTGGGGAACACCGCCCGGGGCACGCCGCCGGCCGCCCACACCTCGTCGTACCCGGCCAGTGCGGTGTCGACGACGGTACGCAGCGGCGCGGGGTGGCCGACCGGGGCGACGCCGCCGATCACCTGCCCGGTGTGCCGCTTGACGAACTCCGGGCTGGCCCGGCGCAGGTGGGTCACGCCCAGCGTGGCGGCCAGCCCGGCGGTGTCCACCCGGTGCGCGCCGGAGGTGAGCACCAGCAGCGGCGCGTCGTCCGCGTCGAAGATCAGCGAGTTGGCGATGGCGCCGACGGCGACGCCGAGCGCCTCGGCCGCCGCGGCCGCGGTGTGCACCGCCTCGGGCAGCAGCCGGACGAGGCTGGCCTCGCCCGATCCGCTCCGCGCGCCCGCGTCGTCGAGCGCGCGCTGCACCGCCTGCACGTTCGGGTGTGGCTGCATGCACCCATTCTTCCCCCACCCCGGTACGGCCCCGCCGGGGGCCGTCGCCCTCCCGTGCGTCCCCGGCGCGTCACACGTTGCGTTTTCGTCGGTGGGGAGGTGTACTGTCAGGGTAGTTAGAACGAGTGTTCGATTCCGGCTCGAAGTTCGATCGGCCCGAAGTTCGGCTCAGTCCGAACGGCAGCGGCTCAGCTCCCCGGCTGGCCCGGCCTGATCCGAGCCGGTCGCGCACCCGTCGAACGCTCCGGAAGCGGTGTTTCGCGGCACCGGCTTCCGGGAGGTGCGGCACCGCGGGCCGCACCGGGTCTCGGACAGTCGCGAGTCCGGGCCCGTCAGGCAGGTCGTCGCCCGCCGCCCACGACCCCCGGGCGGCGGGCGACGGACCCGCCGGCACGCCGGCCGGGTGTGGGTGTGGGGAAGCGTCCACATCCGGCCGGCCGCCACCTGAAAGGGTGCGTCTTCCTCCGCACCGACCGCTCCGGGCGACCGGGCGACGCTCCCCGTCGCGCGACCGCCCGCCCCGGCCACACGCGGAGGAGAGACCCATGCCGACCAGTCCGGCCCAGGCGCCCACGGTGCCCGCGCACGTGCTGCCGCACCGCACCCCCGCCCAGTTGCTCGCGGTGGCCCGCGACGGGCTGGCCGAGGCCGCCCGCACCCGTCCCGACGGCCTCCGGTACGCCGCCGCCCACCTCGCGGCGCTGCGCGCCGCCGCCGCCGTGCTCGCCGCCCGGGCCCGTCCCGCACCCACCCGCCGGCACCGGATCACCAGCGTCTGGGTGCTGCTCGCCACCGTCGCCCCCGAGCTGGACGAGTGGGCCGCCTACTTCGCCGCCGGCGCGAGCAAGCGGGCCGCCGCCGAGGCCGGCATCCCCCGCGTGGTCACCGCCCGGGAGGCCGACGACCTGCTGCGCGCCGCTGAGGAGTTCGTGACGGTGGTGGAGACCGCGCTCGGCCTGGCACACCAGCCGGCGCTCGACGGCCTGCCCCGCCCGCTGCGGCTCGGCGCCTCCGATTCCCCGCCCCCGCCGGGAGCAGCCGCCGCCTGATTCGTGGCGCCCGGCCACCACCGGCGGGACCCCGGGTGGCCGGGCGCCGCACCCACGGCACACGCGTGCCGCGCACGACACGATCCACAGCACCATCCACGGGTGAGGCCCGTGGCGAAACACGACGGGGGGTTGGTCCGATGGCGGGCCGCATGGTGGTCGGTTCCGCCGCCCTGGCCGATCTGGTCCGGCCGGCGAGCGCGCCCGACCCGGCCGGCGGCCACCGGGTGCTTCCCGTCCGGGCCGAGCTGACCGGGCTGCTGCCCAACCGCGGCCTGCGGCGCGGCAGCACCGTCGCGGTCGGCGCCGGCCAGCCCCGCCGCAGCGGCGCCACCTCGCTGATCCTCGCGCTGCTCGCCGAGGCGTCCCGGGCCGGCTCGTGGTGCGCCGTGGTCGGCGTACCCACCTTCGGGGCCGGTGCGGCGGCCGAGGCGGGCATCGCCCTGGACCGGCTGGCCCTGGTGCCCGACCCCGGGCCGGAGTGGCCCACAGTGGTCGCCGCGCTCATCGACGGGGTCGACGTGGTGGTCACCGCCGTGCCGGCCACCGTCTCCGCGTCGGTCGCCACCCGGCTGGCCGCCCGCGCCCGGCAGCGCGGAAGCGTGCTCGTCCCGTACGGCAGGTGGGACGGCGCGGACGTCACGCTCCAGGTGGTCCGGGGCGTCTGGCAGGGGCTCGGCCCCGGTCGCGGGCGGCTGCGCCGCCGCGAGGTGACCGTCTCGGCCCGGGGCCGGGGTGCCGCCGCCCGTCCCAAGGAGATCAAGGTGTGGCTGCCCGGCGACGAGCTGACCCGGGTGATCCCCCGCCCGGCCGGGCTCGGCGCCCCGTCCGCCGCGCCGTCGCGCCGGTTGCGTGTGGTCGCCCCTCCCGCCCGTACGCTCGCCGCGGCCGGTCCGGCGTGAGCGGCGTACCGCAGCGGACGCTGCTGCTCTGGTGCCCGGACTGGCCGGTCCTCGCCGCCGAGATCGTCGACGGGGTGCCCGCCACCGACCCGGTCGTGGTGCTGCACGCCAACCGGGTGATCGCCTGCTCCGAGCGGGCCCGCGCCGAGGGGATCCGGCGCGGGCTGCGCCGCCGCGAGGCGCAGGGGCGCTGCCCGCACCTCACGGTGGTCGACCACGACCCCGGCCGGGACGTGCGCGCGTTCGAGCCGGTGGTGGCCGCCGTGGAGGAGGTGGTCGCCGGCGTCGAGGTGATCCGGCCCGGCGCCTGCGCCACGCCGGCCCGGGGGCCGAGCCGCTACCTCGGCGGCGAGGAGGCGGCGGCCGAGCGGATCGTGGAGCACGTCGCGCAGAGCTGCGCGGTGGAGAGCCAGGTCGGCATCGCCGACGGGGTGTTCGCGGCCGGGCTGGCCGCCCGGGAGGGCCGGATCGTGGCCCCCGGCGGCACCCGCGAGTTCCTGGCCGCCCGGCCGGTCGAGGCGCTCGGCCGGCCCGCCCTGGCCGACCTGCTGCGCCGGCTCGGCGTCCGTACCCTCGGCGAGTTCGCGGCGCTGCCGGCCGGGGACGTGCTGGCCCGGTTCGGTTTCGACGGGGCGCTGGCGCACCGGCTCGCCGGCGGCCGGGACGACCGCCCGCTGGCGGTCCGGCAGCCGCCCGCCGACCTCACCGTCACCGCCGACCACGACGAGCCGATCGACCGGGTCGACGCCGCCGCGTTCGCCGCCCGGACGCTCGCCGAGCGGCTGCACGAGCGGCTGGCCGGGTACGGGCTGGCCTGCACCCGCCTCGGCATCGAGGCGGTCACCGCGCACGGCCAGGAGCTGCACCGGGTCTGGCGGCACGACGGCCTGCTCACCGCGGCGGCCATCGCCGACCGGGTTCGCTGGCAGCTCGACGGCTGGCTCTCCGGCAGCAACGGCCGGGGCGGGACGCGTCCGGCCCGGCCCACCGCCGGGATCGTCCGGCTGCGACTGGTGCCCGACGGAGTGCTCGCCCAGGCGGGCCTGCAACCCGGGCTGTGGGGGGAGACCGGCGAGGAGCGGGAGCGGGCACACCGCGCGCTGAGCCGGGTACAGGGCATCCTCGGCCCCGAGGCGGTGGTCACCGCGGTGCTCGGTGGCGGGCGTTCCCCGGCCGACCAGGTGCGCCTGGTGCCGTGGGGCGACGAGCGGGTGCCCGCCCGTCCCGGCCCGCCACCCGCCGTAGCGCCTCCGGTCCCGGCAGGGCCGTCGTCTCCGGCCGTGTCGCTCGTCCCGGTCGTCTGGGCCGCTCCGGGTGCCGCGTCCGCCTCTGTCGTCGTACCGGCTCCGGGTGTGCGTGCCGGGCGGCGGGCCGGCCGGGGCCGGGCGGTGGCCGAGCCGCCGTGGCCGGGGCGGATCCCGCCACCGTCGCCGGCCGTGGTGCTGCCCGCCCCGTTGCCGGCCGACGTGCGTGACGCCGCGGGGGAGCCGGTCGTGGTGAGCGCCCGGCTGGCGGTCAGCGCGGCGCCGGCCCGGCTCACCGTCGGCGACGGCCGCCCGGCCGAGATCACCGGGTGGGCCGGCCCGTGGCCGGTGGACGAGCGGTGGTGGGCGCCGGCCGAGGCGCGCCGCCGGGCCCGGTTCCAGGTGTGCCTGGCCGACGGCGCCGCCCTGCTGCTCGCGGTCGAGGGCGGGCAGTGGCTGGTGGAGGCGATCTATGACTGAACGCCGGGGAAGATCTTGGTACGAAAGCGCTCCTCCAGGGGCCGTCTCGTACCAAGATCTCGGGCTGTCGGGTGGCGGGCGCGGGTGAGCTTCCACAACCCGAAGATGCCGTGGTCCAAGCTGGAGCAGGTGCTCTCCGGGCGGGCCAAGGGTGAGCGGCACCTGCACGTGGTGGAGCCGCACGTGGTCGACCCGCTCGCGGTCGACGCCGACGGCGGCGACTCACCGGCCTGGAGCCGCAAACGCCAGGAGTACCGGCCGCCGGAGCTGGCCCGCCCGGACGGCGTGGTGCCCTACGCGGAGCTGCACGCGCACTCCAACTTCAGCTTCCTCGACGGGGCCAGCCACCCGGAGGAGCTGGCCGAGGAGGCGGCCCGGCTGGGGCTCACCGCGCTCGCCGTCACCGACCACGACGGCTTCTACGGCGTGGTGCGCTTCGCCGAGGCGGCCCGCGCGCTGCGGCTGCCGACGATCTTCGGCGCGGAGCTGTCCCTCGGGCTGCCCGGCCCGCAGAACGGCGAACCCGACCCGCTCGGCCGGCACCTGCTGGTGCTCGCGCACGGCCACGAGGGGTACGCGCGCCTGGCCGCCACCATCTCCCGCGCCCAGCTGCGCGGCGGGGAGAAGGGCCGCCCGGTCTACGGCGAGCTGGAGGAGATCGCCGACGAGCTGCGCGACCATGTTCTGGTGCTCACCGGCTGCCGCAAGGGGCACGTGCCGGCGGCGCTGCTCACCGAGGGCGTCGACGCGGCGGCCCGCGAGCTGGACCGGCTCACCGCGCTGTTCGGCGCGGAGACGGTGGCGGTGGAGCTGACCGACCACGGCCATCCGGTCGACGCCGACCGCAACGACGCGCTCGCCGAGCTGGCCGCCGCGGCCGGGCTGCCCACGGTGGCCAGCAACAACGTGCACTACGCCACCCCGGGCCGGAGGCGGCTGGCCACCACCGTCGCGGCGGTGCGGGCCCGGCGCAGCCTCGACGAGATCGACGGCTGGCTGCCCGCCGCGGCCACCGCCCACCTGCGCAGCGGCGCGGAGATGGCGGCGCGGTTCGCCGCGTACCCGGGCGCGGTGGCGCGGGCCGCGGAGTACGGGGCGGAACTCGCCTTCGACCTTCAGCTCGTGGCGCCGAAGCTGCCGGTGTACCCGGTGCCGCCCGGGCACACCGAGATGAGCTGGCTGCGCCGGCTGACCATGGACGGCGCCCGCGAGCGCTACGGCCCGCCCGAGGCGCACCCGGAGGCGTACGCGCAGCTGGAACACGAGCTGCGGATGATCGAAGACCTCGGTTTCCCCGGCTACTTCCTGGTGGTCTACGACATCGTCGCGTTCTGCCGCGCGCAGGACATCTACTGCCAGGGCCGGGGCTCGGCGGCCAACTCGGCGGTCTGCTACGCGCTGCGCATCACGAACGTGGACGCGGTCCGGCACCGGCTGCTGTTCGAGCGCTTCCTCGCCCCGGAACGCGACGGGCCGCCCGACATCGACGTGGACATCGAGTCCGACCGCCGGGAGGAGGTGATCCAGCACGTCTACGCCCGCTACGGCCGGGAGCACACCGCCCAGGTCGCCAACGTCATCTCGTACCGGCCCCGGTCGGCGGTGCGGGACGTCGCCAAGGCGTTCGGCTTCTCACCCGGCCAGCAGGACGCCTGGAGCAAGCAGATCGACAGGTGGGGTTCGGTCGCCGCGGTCGACGTGGCGGACATCCCGGAGCAGGTGGTCGCGTACGCCAACGAGTTGCAGACGTTCCCCCGGCACCTGGGCATCCACTCCGGCGGCATGGTGATCTGCGACCGGCCGGTGATCGAGGTGTGCCCGGTGGAGTGGGGCCGGATGCCCGGCCGCAGCGTGCTCCAGTGGGACAAGGACGACTGCGCCGCCGTCGGCCTGGTCAAGTTCGACCTGCTCGGCCTCGGCATGCTCTCGGCGCTGCACTACGGCTACGACCTGATCGGCTCCCGCCTCGACCTGGGCGACATGGACCTGGACGACCCCGAGGTCTACGACATGCTCTGCCGGGCCGACTCGGTGGGCGTGTTCCAGGTGGAGAGCCGCGCCCAGATGGCCACGCTGCCCCGGCTCAAGCCGCGGGAGTTCTACGACCTGGTGGTGGAGGTGGCGCTGATCCGGCCCGGCCCGATCCAGGGCGGCTCGGTGCATCCGTACATCCGGCGCAAGAACGGCCAGGAGCCGGTCACGTACGCGCACCCGCTGATGCGCAACGCGCTGGAGAAGACGCTCGGCGTACCGCTGTTCCAGGAGCAGCTCATGCAGCTCGCCATCGACCTGGCCGGGTTCGACGCGGCCGGCGCCGACCAGCTGCGCCGGGCCATGGGGGCGAAACGCTCGGTGGAGCGGATGGCGCAGATCGCCGACCGGCTCTACGCCGGGATGGCCGAGCGGGGCATCACCGGTGAGCTGGCCGACGACGTCTACCGCAAGCTCACCGCGTTCGCCAGCTACGGCTTCCCGGAGAGCCACGCGATGAGCTTCGCCTACCTGGTGTACGCCAGCTCGTGGCTCAAGCGCTACCACCCGGGCCCGTTCCTGGCCGCGCTGCTCAACGCCCAGCCGATGGGCTTCTACTCGCCGCAGACGCTCGCCGACGACGCCCGCCGGCACGGCGTCGAGGTACGCCGGCCGGACATCAACGCCAGCGGCGCCAAGGCGGTGCTGGAGTCCACGCCGCAGACCCGGTGGGGCAGCGTGCCGGGCGAGCCGCCGCACGCCTGGGGGCTGGGCGGCCCGGCGGTACGGCTCGGGCTGGGCAGCGTCCGTACCCTCGGCGAGGACGTGGCCGAGCGGATCGAGGCGGAGCGGACCGCGCACGGGCCGTACCGGGACATGCCGGACCTGGCCCGCCGCGTCGGTCTCACCGCCGCGCAGCTGGAGGCGCTGGCCACCGCGGACGCCTTCGCCTGTTTCGGGCTGACCCGGCGGCAGGCCCTCTGGGCCGCCGGCGCGGCGGCCCAGGACCGGCCCGGCCGGCTGCCCGGCACGGTGACCGGCGCGGACCCGCCCACCCTGCCCGGCATGGCCGCGGTGGACCGCCTGGTCGCCGACGTCTGGGCCACCGGCCTGTCCCCGGAGAGCCACCCGGCCCGGTTCATCCGGGACCGGCTCGACGAACTGGGCGCGGTGCCGATCGCCCGCCTCGGCCAGGTGCCGCCCGGGCAGCGGATCCGGGTCGGCGGGATCGTCACCCACCGGCAGCGCCCGGCGACCGCGGGCGGCGTCACGTTCCTCAACCTGGAGGACGAGACCGGGATGCTCAATGTCACTTGCTCCCCGGGCTTGTGGCAGAGATACCGTCGAATCGCCCGCACCAGCGGAGCACTTGTGGTGCGGGGCCGGCTGCAGCGGCACGAGGGCGTCACGAACCTCACCGCGGACCGGCTGGACGCGATCGAGCCCCCCGTCACACCGGCATCCAGGGATTTCCGTTGATGGAGTGATCCACATTACGGTTTCCGTGAGCCGGAGGCGGGAGACTCCCGACGCGGGTGGGCAGAGTGGCCCACCCGGGGTATGGGGGATGAACAGATGACCTTTCACCGCACGTACGCCGGTGGCGTGGCCAACGCCCGACGGACCCGCCTCGGCGCCGACTGGGCGCCCACCCACGAGGCCGAGCCGCGGGAATACCAGGTGACCGACGGCCCGGTGGCCAACAACCAGCGCTCCCGCGCCGAGGACGACCCCGCCGGCGGCGGCGAGTCCTGAACCCGGGCCGGGGGGTGACTAGGCTCGGCGCGTGGATCAGATCCGAACCCTCACCCCCCGCACCGCCGTCATCTGGTCGGTGGTCCGGGCCGAGCTGGACCGGCGGGCCGGCGAACGACTCTCCGTGCTCGACGTCGGCGGCGGGACCGGCGGCTTCGCCGTCCCGCTCGCCGAGGCCGGTCACCGGGTCACGGTGGTCGACGCCAGCCCCGACGCGCTCGCCGCGCTGACCCGCCGGGCCGCCGAGGCCGGGGTCGCCGATCGGGTACGCGCGACGCAGGGCGACGCCGACGCGCTCACCGGACTCGTCGAACCGGCCACCGTGGACCTGGTGCTCTGCCACTCCGTCCTCGAAGTGGTCGACGACCCGGAACCGGTGATGTCCGCGCTGGTCACCGCGTTGCGCCCGGGTGGGGCCGCGAGCGTGCTCGTCGCCGGCCGGGCCGCCGCCGTGTTCGGCCGGGCGATGAACGGGCAACTGGACGCCGCCGCCGCGCTCGCCGCCGACCCGCGCGGCACCACCGGCGGCCGGGACACGCTGCGCCGCCGCTACGACACCACCGACGCGAGCGCGCTGCTCACCGCCGCCGGCCTCGTCGTGGAGGAGATCCACGGGGTACGGGTGCTCGCCGACCTGCTCCCGGCCGCGGTCGCCGACGGGCAGCAGGCCGCCCTGGTGGAACTGGAGCGCGCGCTCGCGGCCCGGTCCCCGTACCGCGATCTCGCCGCCCAGCTGCACCTGTTCGCCCGCCGCCCGGCATGACCGGCCCGGCCCCCGATCCGGCTCCCGGCCCGCTGGACCGGGTGGCGCCGCGCTACGACGGCGGCGGCCTGACCGACGTGCTGCCGAGCGCGCTGGCGCTGCTCGGCGTACCGGGCGCGGCCGACCGGCTCGGCCTGGCCCCACGCCTGGCCGGGGTACGCCGGATCGCGGTGCTGCTCGTCGACGGCCTCGGCTGGTACCAGATCCCCACCGCCGCCCCGTACGCCCCGACGCTCGCCGGCCTGGCCGCCACCGTCGGCCGGCCGCTCACCACCGGCTTCCCGTCCACCACGCCGACCAGCCTGGTCAGCCTCGGCACCGGCACCCCGTCCGGCGCGCACGGCGTGCTCGGCTTCACGGTCCGGGTGCCCGGCACCGACCGGGTGCTCAACCACGTCGACTGGGCCGGCGACCCGGACCCGGCGAGCTGGCAGCCGGTGCCCACCTGGTACCAGCGGGCGCGCGCCGCCGGGGTCGCTGTGACAGTGGTCAGCCGTCCCGAGTTCGCCGGCAGCGGCCTGACGCTCGCCGCCAACCGGGGCGGCGACTACCGGGGCGCGGCAGGCGTCGACGCGCTCGCCGCCCGGATGCTGGCGGCGCTGGCCGCCGGGGACGGGCCCGCACTCGTCTCCGGCTACCACCCCGACCTGGACCGGCACGGGCACCTCAGCGGCGTGGACTCCGCTCCCTGGCGGACCGCTGCCGCCGACGTGGACACGCTGCTGGCCCGGCTCGTCGACGGCCTGCCGCCGGCCGCCGCGCTGCTGGTCACCGCCGACCACGGCCAGCTCGACGTGCCCGCCGCGCACCGGATCGACCTGGACGCCGACCCCCGCCTGCGGGCCGGGGTACGGGTGGTCGCCGGCGAGCCCCGCGTCCGCTACCTGCACGTCGAGCCGGGCGCCGAGGCCGACGTGACGGCCGCCTGGACCGCGGTGCTGGGCCCGGCCGCGCACGTGCTGACCCGGGCCGAGGCGGTGGCGACCGGCTGGTTCGGGCCGGTGCCCGAGGCGCACCTGACCCGGATCGGCGACGTGGTGGCGGTCTGCCGGGACA
This sequence comes from Micromonospora tulbaghiae, assembly GCF_900091605.1. GTDB lineage: Bacteria > Actinomycetota > Actinomycetes > Mycobacteriales > Micromonosporaceae > Micromonospora > Micromonospora tulbaghiae. The sequence goes on along the minus strand of NZ_FMCQ01000004.1, from coordinate 260,647 downwards.
CGTACGCGGTGGTGGCCACCCGCTCCGAGCCGCCGATGGCGTCGCGGCTGGTGGCGTACCACGGCGCGGACACCGCCGCCGAGATGACGGTCCCGCTGCTGGTGGTCCGGGGCTGACCCCGCTTCGTCCGCGCCTCCGCGCTGGGGCCCTGGTTGGCCCGCCTCGTCCGCGGCCGGCGGGCGGTGGCTGCCGGCCTGGGTCTCGTCCGGGGCCGGTGGGCGTCGCCGTGGGCCTGGGCGGTGGGGTTGTCGGACCGGCGGGCTAGCCTGCTGACATGGGCCGTAGCCAGTCGTTGCCCCGGGGCGGTGACCCGCGCTTCGGGCCGGACGCCGACGACACCGGCTGCACCATCCTGCACGTCGACATGGATGCGTTCTACGCCTCGGTGGAGGTGCGCCGCCGACCCGAGCTGCGCGGCCGGCCGGTGGTGGTGGGCGGCGTCGGGCCGCGCGGCGTGGTCAGCTCCGCCAGCTACGAGGCCCGGCGGTACGGCGTCCGTAGCGCGATGCCCACCGCCCGCGCCCGGGCGCTCTGCCCCGGCGCGGTCTACCTCCCGCCCGACTTCGCCGCCTACACCGAGGCGTCACGGGCGGTCATGCGGATCTTCCGGGACGTCACCCCGCTGGTCGAGCCGCTCTCGCTGGACGAGGCGTTCCTCGACGTGGCGGGCGCCCGCCGGCTGTTCGGCCGGCCCGCCGACATCGCCGCGCTGATCCGCCGCCGGGTCGCCGAGGAACAGCAACTGACCTGTTCCGTGGGCGTGGGGCCGAGCAAGTTCGTGGCCAAGCTCGGCTCCACCCGGGCCAAACCCGACGGCCTGCTCGTGGTCCCGGCCGCGCAGGTGCTGGACTTCCTGCACCCGCTGCCGGTGTCCGCCCTGTGGGGCGTGGGGGAGCGTTCCGCGGACGCGCTGCGCCGCCTCGGCCTGCGTACCGTGCGCGACCTCGCCGAGGCGCCGGCCGGCCTGCTGCGCCGGGCCGTGGGCGAGGCGTCCGCCACCCACCTGCACGAGCTGGCCCGGGGGCGTGACCCGCGCGGGGTCACGCCCGAGCAGGTGGAGAAGTCGATCGGCGCGGAGGTCACGTTCGACACCGATGTGAGCGACCCGGACGAGATCCGGCGGTCCCTGCTCGCGCTCGCCGACAAGGCCGGCGCTCGGCTGCGGGCGGCCGGACAGGTGGGCCGTACCGTGTCGCTGAAGGTCCGCTTCGCCGACTTCCGGACGATCAGCCGCTCCCGTACGCTCGCCGTGCCCACCGACACCGCCCGGGAGATGTTCGACACGGCCTGGGCGCTGTGGGGTGCGCTGGCCCCGGGCGAGCCGGTCCGGCTCGTCGGTGTCCGGATGGAAGGTCTCGCCCCCGCGGGGGAGACCCCGCAGCAGCTCACCCTGGGTGCGCCCGAGCGCGGCTGGCGCGAGGCGGAGGCGGCGGCCGACGCCGCGGCTGCCCGATTCGGGCGGTCCGTCATAGGTCCGGCCAGTCTTCTCGGCCGTCGTGATACACGACAAGTCGAAAAACCCACCCGGCCGTAGGTCGTCCCGCTTTCCGACGCGCGGGGGCCCTCGTAGACTTGCGGGTAAGCAGCCGGTTGGCTGCCACGGTCTGTCGGCCCGACCGGGCCGACCAACGTGACCGGGGAGGAGTGCCGTGCCGCTCTCGGAGCACGAGCAGCGGCTGTTCGAGCAGATCGAGCGGTCGCTTGCCGAGGACCCCAAGTTCGCCTCGGCCGTGCGCGCCAGCGACCCGCGTTTCCACGCGCGGCGTCGCGTGCTCGTCGCTGCCGGCGTGGTCGTCGCTGGTCTGGCCCTGTTGATCTACGGTGCCGTGATCAAGATTCCCCCGGTGGCCGTGGCGGGTTTCGTCGTCATGCTGGCCTCGTTGGGCTACGCGGTGCAGTCGCACCGCCGATCCCAGTCGCCCGACCTGCACGTGGTCGGCGGCACAACGAGCCGGCGTCGTCCCCGTGGCCGCAGTGGTGGTGGCCGCCGGGGTTCCTTCCTCGACCGGATGGAGGACCGCTGGCGGCAGCGCCCGGAGGGCCACCGCTGACCGCGTCCCGCCCCTGAACCGGGGCGGGAAACCGGCGGCGCCTCCGTGACAGGTCGGCAAGCGCCGCCGGGGCGACCGGCTGCCGGTTCGCCGTGGGCACACGCGGGCGAGGGCGCTCGCTCAGTCGTGCCCGAAATCGAGTTCACCGCCCCGCCGCGGCGGCACCACCTCGCGGTCCGCCTCCCGTGGACACCGCCGCGCCTCCGTCAGCACGTTGATGCGCGCCCCGCTCGCACCCCGCCCGGGCTGTCACCGTAGAGCTTCCCCGCCTCGACGTGACGCCACCTGCCCGGCCACCTGCCGTAGCCCAACGGCCCGCTCCCACGCGATCTTGCACTCCCGGCCCGCGCCGCGCCCCGATGTCTTCCACGCGATCTTGCACTTTCGGCCCAAGCTGTGCCCCGAATGTCCCGTTCACCCGGGCACAGACTGCAAGATCGCGGATCACCCCGGACTGGGCGAACAACGTGCTCACCGCCACCGCCACCGCCACCGCCACCGCCACCGCCGCGGCGGGCTGCCCAGCCCGTCCGTCCCCTCAATCACGCGCCGCCCGAGAGGCGGGATTCGCCGCCCATATCCCGGGCGCCGCCGTAGATCTTGGTACGAAAGCGCCCCTATGGGGGCCATTTCGTACCAAGATCTCGCGTGCATCCGGGCGGGGCGGCGGCCCAGAAGCGGTGATCAAGGAGTTTGTGTCGTCAGCGGGGCTGGAACTGGACACAAACTCCTTGATCAACGATGAGAGGGCGGGAGGCCCGGGGGCGGAAGGGCAGGCGGACGGGCGGGCGGGGATGGGGTCAGCGGGCGGGGCGGCCGGCCAGGAGGCGGCGAGGGCTCCAGCGCGTCATCCGCTGCCGGACCTCACCGCTCGTGGTCACCACCCGTGCCGACCGCTCGGCCAGACCGGTGCGCCAGCGCTGCAGCACCGACGGGGGCAGCAGCGCGGCCAGCAGCCGGGTACGGCGGTCCGCGCCCGCCGCCAACGCGCCCCGGACCATGCGCAGCGCCGGCTGCAACTCCGCGTCGGTCAGCGGGTCACGGGCGTAGCGGGCTCGCTCCTCGGCGCGGCCGAGCAGGCGTACCCCGGTCGCGGCGTCTCCCCTCTCGGCGAGCGCCTCCCGGGCAAGCCGCTCGGCGGTGGCCCGTGGGGTTTCCGTGCGGTCCACCCGGACGTGGAAGTCGACGAGCGTGTCGAGCAGCTCGTCCCAGGCGGCGTGCGCGTCGGCGCGGGCCGCCTCGGCGTCCACGCCGACGACGACCTGCCGTGTCTCGCCGCGCTGGCCCGGCACCGGCAACGCGGTGGCCGCGGGCGTGACCGCCCGGACGCGCCGGCGGCGGCGCAGGGCGGAGCGGCGCAGGGCCGGTACGGCGAGCAGCGCCAGCAGCGCCAGCGCACCGGCCAGCCACCACGGCCAGACCGGGCTCTCCTCGGCGGGCCCGCCCTGGTTGAGCGTGAGGCCCTGGTCGGTGTCCTTGTCGAGCCGGTCCGCCTCGTTCGGCCCGGCCGACGGGCCGGCCGCGTCGGGAGCGCTGGTGCTGCCGGTCGAGGGGGTGGCCTCCTCGGGGGCGTCGATGTCCGGCGCCCAGGCCGAGCGGACCGAGCCCGCCACGGCCGCCGCCGGGGTGGCGTCGAACGGCACCCAGCCGATCCCGCTGAAGTTGACCTCGGTCCAGGCGTGCAGGTTGCGGTTGGTCAGCACGTACGTGCCGCTGTCGGCCCTGCTGCCGTTGGTGAACCCGACGGCGACCCGGGCCGGGATGCCCGCGGCGCGGACCAGCCACGCCATCGCCGCGGCGTACTGCTGGCAGTAGCCGACCTTGGTGGCGAGGAAGTCGGTGATGTCCTCCCCGCTGCTGCCGTTGCGGGTGGACAGCGAGTAGGTGAAGCCGTTCTCCACGGAGAAGTAGTCGTAGATCGCCCGGACCTTGTCGTAGTCGTTCGACTTGCCCTTGACCAGCTCCGCGACCAGTTCCTCGACGGCCGGTACGGACGGCCGCTCGGTCTGCTGCCGCATCACCGGGCTGTCCGAGGGCAGCGACGGGGCCGCGCGCAGCGCCGCCGGGCTGAAGGTGGACCGGACGTAGTCGAAGGAGTAGCTCTTACCGCGGGCGTTGTCCCGGTTGGAGAAGACGACCTGCTGGTTCGGGTCGTACAGCCAGTTGCCGTTGAGGTCGTCGGTCTTGACCGGCTCGGCGTAGACCGGCATCAACGGCATGTTCAGGTTCCTCGTCACCTCGACGGTGGCGCGGTAGCGCTGCTGGTCGACGCCGCGCGGGGCGCGTTCCCCCGGGTCGGGCAGCGGGCGGGTGATCGGCCGCCCGGTGGGCACACGTGCCTGGAAGCCGCTGGGCCGCAGGTCGTCGACCACGCCCAGGCGCAGGTAGAACGGGGTCGTCTCGTTGGTGCTGACCTTGACCAGATCGATCACCTCGCTCTGGTTGAGCTGACCGCTGAGCGCCGCGAACAGGTCGACCCTGCCGGAGCTGCCGCCCTGGCCCGGCCGCCCGTTGCCCTCGCCGGGCCCGGCGCCGACGTTGTTCAGCAGCCCGCCGGTCATCCCGGGCACGGCCAGCGGCAGCGCCACCGCCACGATCACGCCGACCACTGCGAGCCGCCGTCCCGCCGCGGCCAGCGGGGACGCCTCCCAGACGTCCACGTCGCGCCCCTCGCCGGTGAACCGGCGGCCGAACCGGCGTACCCGGTCGACGTTGTCGGTGACCAGCAGCCAGAGGTAACCGGCGGCGCCCACCACGAACGGGGTGGCCGGAACGCTGTCCACGTACACCGCGACCGGCACCGAGTAGATGGCCAGCATCGGCAGGCCGGCCAGCGCAGGCCGGCGCAACCCGACCGCGAGCACGTCCACCACCACGGCGACCGCGCCGATGCCGAGCACCGCGAGGAACAGCAGCGAGTCGACGTCCGGCACCTTCACGCCGTACGAGCGCATGTCCTGCAACGACGTCTGGAGCAGGTCGCCGAAGTGCCCGAACGTGGCCGGGGTCGGCACGAACGCGAGCAGTTCGGTGCCGCCGGGGAAGACCCACGTCAGGCCCAGGGTCAGCCCGGCCAGCATGGCCAGCACCTGCCCCCACAGCGGCATCCGGCCCAGGCGGCTCAACGCGGCCGAGCCGGCCACCACGGCGACCACGACGGCGGCCTGGATCAGCCAGGTCCAGCGTTCGAAGATCGCCGACAGTGGGGCCGCCGCCAGCAGCGTCGCCGCCGCGGCGACGAACCCGATGTTGCGGTGCGGGGTCACAGGACCATCCTTCCGGTCATCGCCGTCCGCCGGCCACCGTCTCGGCCATGGCGGCTCGCAGCGCGAAGCCCTGCGAGCCCCGCCCGGCCTGCGGCCACAGCATCGGCAGTCGGGTGCCGTGCTCCACCCCGATGACCCGCCAGCCGCTCTGCAGCAGCGCGAGCGCGGCGGCGCCGTGCGCCCGCTCCGCCTCGATCCGGGCGTTCGGCGGGAGGTTGAGCCAGGTGTTGCTGTCGAGCAGGAACGCCACACAGGTGGCGCCGTTGCCGCGCAGCCCGGCCAGCAACTCCGCCTCGGCGGTGCCGAGCGTGCCGAGCAGCGCGATGATCAGACCGCCGTCGGCGCGCTGCCGGATCTGCTGCACCAGCGTGGTGATCTCGCCGCGCCGGTCCAGGTGCACGTCGGCGAGCTGGTCGAGCAGCAGTCCCTCGCCGCCGGCCTCGGTGGCCCCGACGTCGGCCCCGTTGCCGGTGACCAGCCGCAGCTTGTAGCCGGCCTCGCGCAGGTGCACGGCGATGCTGGCGGCGGCCGAGACCGCCCACTCGAAGCTCGCCGTCGGGCCCTCGCCCCGGTGCCCGGCGGCGCGGGTGTCGAGCACCACCGTGGCCCGGCTCTCCCACGGCTGCTCCTCGCGGCGCACCATCAGCTCGCCGGTGCGGGCGGTTGACTTCCAGTGCACCCGGCGCAGGTCGTCGCCCATCCGGTACTCCCGGGTGGCGGCGTCGTCCTCGCCGTGCACCGCCACCGAGCGGGCCCGGCTGTCGCCGCTGCCGGCGTACTCACCCGGCAGCCGCACCGCGGGCAGCGGGGTGACCTGCGGGATCACCGTGAGGTGGTCGGTGCTGGGGAACGACCGGGTCAGCTCGCACAGGCCGAACGGGTCGGTCAGCCGGATCACCAGCGGCCCCACCTCGTAGCGGCCGCGCACGTCCGCGCGGACCGTGTACGCCACGGAGCTGGCCTGGTGCGCGCCGAGCCGCTCCAGCACCACCCGGGGCCGGCTGCCCAGCGCGTACGGCAGGCGGTCCTCCAGCAGCAGCGTGCCGGTGGGCAGCCGGGACAGGTTCTGCAGCCGCAGCACCACCCGGGAGCTGGCGCCGACCGGCACCCGGTGCGGCTCCAGCGACCGGTTGCAGGCCAGCTTGTACCGGCTGCGCCCGACGTACGCGGCGGCCAGCAGCGGCAGCACGGCGAGCAGGACCGCCACCCGGAGCAGGTCCTTCTCGCCCAGGATGCCGGCGGAGATCGCCGCGGCCACCGCGGCCGCCAGGAAGGAGCGGCCGCGGGTGGTCAGCCCACGCAGGCCGTCACGCACGTCACGGCCTCCGCGGCTCGTACGGCCCGCGGCCGTTGTTGCCGGCGCCGGGCCGGGTGTCGTACGGCGACCGCTGCCGGTCGTGCGGGAGCGGCAGGCGGTGCACCAGCTCGGAGACGATCGCGTCGGTGGTACGCCGGGCCAGCTGGGCGTCCGCGGTCGGGATGATCCGGTGTGCCAGGACCGGCACCGCGAGCACCTGGAGGTCGTCCGGCAGGACGTAGTCGCGGCCCTCCAGGGCGGCCACCGCGCGGGCGGTGCGCAGCAGCTGGAGCGTGGCGCGCGGGGACGCGCCCAGCCGCAGGTCGGGCGCCTCCCGGGTGGCGGTGACGAGGTCGATCGCGTACTGCTTGACGGCGTCGGCGACGTGCACCTGCCGGACGTGGCCGATCAGCCGGCGGACCGTGGCCGCGTCGGAGACCGGACGCAGCCCCGGCAGCGGGTCGGTCGCGGCGTGCCCGTCGAGCATGGCCAGCTCGGCGCGCGGGTCCGGGTAGCCCATGGCGATGCGGGCGGTGAAGCGGTCCCGCTGCGCCTCGGGCAGCGGGTAGGTGCCCTCCATCTCGATCGGGTTCTGCGTCGCGATCACCATGAACGGCGTCTGCAACTGGTAGGTGACCCCGTCGACGGTGACCTGTCGCTCCTCCATGCACTCCAGCAGCGCCGACTGGGTCTTCGGTGAGGCCCGGTTGATCTCGTCGCCGACCACCAGGTTGGCGAAGACCGCGCCGGGGCGGAACTCGAAGTCGTGCGTCTCCTGGTTGTAGACGCTGACACCGGTGACGTCGCTGGGAAGCAGGTCGGGGGTGAACTGGATCCGCCGGACCGAACAGTCGATGGAACGTGCCATCGCCTTGGCGAGCTTGGTCTTGCCGACGCCGGGCACGTCCTCGATGAGCAGGTGACCCTCGGCCAGCAGCACCGCCAGGGCGAGCCGGACGGTGGCGGTCTTGCCCTCGATGACCTGCTCGATGTTGGCCACGATGGCCTCGCTGGCGGCGCGGAACTCGTCGTGCGGCAGCAGACCGCCCACCTCGTCCCAGGTCTGTTGTGTCACGGGCCTCCTCCTCGTCGCCTGGACGGCAGCTCTTTATAGAGCACCTGGACCCGCCGTTGGGTTCGCGACGCCGAGCCTCGTCTGCCGCAGAAATCTCATTGGCCTCTCAGGCTAACCATGTTTGTCGTTACTGCCGACTCCCGCAGGTGGTCGGTCGGTTACGCCCGGAATATTCGCCGGACCGGGGGACCGGGCGTCGACCCGGGAACGGGCGAGCCCTCCGGCGGGCGGGCGAGGTACACTGCCGTGCATGGCCGGGTTCTACCTGCTTCTTACCGAGCCGTGTTGATGCGCTGAACGCGCGACAGCACGGCCGCCCCTCCTGCGCGAGGGGCTTTTTTGTGCCCGCAGCAGACCGCCCACAATTTTTCGAATTTGATCCGCGCCGAGGAGACGCCATGAGTGAGGCAGCCGCACCGGCGACCGACATTCCCCCGTTCCGGTACACCGCCGCCCTGGCCGACGAGATCGAACACCGCTGGCAGGACACCTGGGAGCGGGACGGCACCTTCTACGCGCCGAACCCGGCGGGCCCGCTGGCCGACCCGGGCCACCCGCGCGCGGGCGCCGAGAAGCTGTACGTGCTGGACATGTTCCCGTACCCGTCCGGCGCGGGCCTGCACGTCGGTCACCCGCTGGGCTACATCGGCACCGACTGCTACGCCCGCTACCAGCGGATGGCCGGGCGCAACGTGCTGCACGCGATGGGCTTCGACGCGTTCGGCCTGCCCGCCGAGCAGTACGCGGTGCAGACCGGCACCCACCCCCGGACCACCACCGAGGCGAACATCGAGCGGTACCGGGCGCAGCTGCGCCGGCTGGGGCTGGGCCACGACGAGCGGCGCTCGGTGGCGACCATCGACACCGACTTCTACCGCTGGACCCAGTGGATCTTCCTGCAGATCTTCAACTCCTGGTACGACGCGGACGCGCGCAAGGCCCGGCCGATCGCCGAGCTGATCGCCGAGTTCGAGGGCGGCACCCGCGCCACCCCGGACGGGCGTGGTTGGGCCGAGCTGTCCGTGGGGGAGCGGCGCCGGATCGTCGACGACCACCGCCTGGCGTACGTCTCGGAGGCGCCGGTGAACTGGTGCCCGGGGCTGGGCACCGTGCTGGCCAACGAGGAGGTCACCGCTGACGGCCGCTCCGAGCGCGGCAACTTCCCGGTCTTCAAGCGCAACCTGAAGCAGTGGATGATGCGGATCACCGCGTACGGGGACCGGCTGCTGGAGGACCTGGACACGCTGGACTGGCCGGAGCCGATCAAGCTGCAGCAGCGCAACTGGATCGGCCGGTCGACCGGCGCGCACATCGACTTCCTGACCGACGCGGCGCCGGTACGCGTGTTCACGACGCGGCCGGACACCGTCTTCGGCGCCACCTACATGGTGCTGGCGCCCGAGCACGAGCTGGTCGACGTGCTGACGCCCGCCACCTGGCCGGAGGGCACCCGGGACGCCTGGACCGGTGGGCACGCCGGCCCGCGTGAGGCCGTCGAGGCGTACCGGAAGGCCGCCGCGGCCAAGACGGACGTGGAGCGGCAGGCGGACAGCAAGGAGAAGACCGGCGTCTTCGTCGGCGCCTACGCCACCAACCCGGTGACCGGCGGGCAGATCCCGATCTTCATCGCCGACTACGTGCTGGCCGGGTACGGCACCGGCGCGATCATGGCGGTGCCCGCCCAGGACGAGCGGGACTGGGAGTTCGCCGAGGTCTTCGAGCTGCCGATCGTGCGGACCGTGCAGCCGCCGGAGGGCTTCGACGGCAAGGCGTACACCGGTGACGGCCCGGCGATCAACAGCGCCGCGCCGGAGCGCGGCATCGACCTGGACGGCCTGGGCGTGACCGACGCCAAGGCACGGATCATCGAGTGGCTGGAGGCCAACGGGCACGGCGCCGGCGCGGTCACCTGGCGGCTGCGCGACTGGCTGTTCTCCCGGCAGCGCTACTGGGGCGAGCCGTTCCCGATCGTGTACGACGAGACCGGTGCGCCGATCGCGCTGCCCGAGTCGATGCTGCCGGTCGAGCTGCCCGAGGTGGAGGACTTCTCGCCGAAGACGTTCGACCCGGAGGACGCCGACAGCAACCCGGAGACCCCGCTGTCGCGGCGGCGCGACTGGGTCGAGGTCGAGCTGGACCTGGGTGACGGGCCCAAGCGCTACACCCGCGAGACCAACGTGATGCCGCAGTGGGCCGGCTCCTGCTGGTACGAGCTGCGCTATCTGGACCCGACCGACTCGCAGCGCTTCGCCGACCCGGAGAACGAGGCGTACTGGATGGGCCCGCGCGGCGCGGGCGACTGCGGGGGCACCGACCTGTACGTCGGCGGCGCCGAGCACGCCGTGCTGCACCTGCTGTACGCGCGCTTCTGGCACAAGGTGCTGTACGACCTGGGCCACGTCTCGTCCTTCGAGCCGTTCCGCCGCCTGTTCAACCAGGGCATGATCCAGGCGTACGCGTTCGTCGACCCGCGCGGCGCCTACGTGCCCGCCGAGGAGGTCGTCGAGGTCGACGGCCGCTGGTTCCACGGCGAGACCGAGGTCCGGCGCGAGTACGGCAAGATGGGCAAGTCCCTGAAGAACGTGGTCACCCCGGACGACATGTGCGCGGCGTACGGCGCGGACACGTTCCGGGTGTACGAGATGTCGATGGGCCCGCTGGAGGTGTCCCGCCCGTGGGAGACCCGGGCCGTGGTCGGCTCGTACCGGTTCCTGCAGCGGGTCTGGCGCACCGTGGTCGACGAGCAGACCGGTGAGCTGCGGGTCACCGACGAGCCGGCCGACGAGGCGACCCGGCGGCTGCTGCACAAGGTGATCGACGGGGTCCGCGCCGACATGGACGGGATCCGGTTCAACACCGCCATCTCCAAGCTGATCGAGCTGACCAACGGCCTGACCCGGCTGGCGCGTACCCCGCGCGAGGTGGCCGAGCCGCTGGTGCTGATGGTCGCCCCGTTCGCCCCGCACGTGGCCGAGGAGCTGTGGCACAAGCTGGGCCACGACGCCTCGCTGGCGTACGAGGACTTCCCGGTCGCCGATCCGGCGCTGCTGGTGGCCGAGTCGGTCACGTACCCGGTGCAGGTCAACGGCAAGGTCCGGGGCCGGATCGAGGTGCCGGCCGACGCCACCGAGGAGACCGTCCGCGCGGCGGCGCTGGAGGCCGTGGCCGGCGCGCTGGGCGGCAAGGAGCCGCGCAAGGTGATCGTGGTGAAGGGCCGGATGGTCTCGGTCGTCGCCTGACCGGGCCGGTGGGCGTGTCCACATCGGGGACACGCCCGCCGCCGGTCATGCCGGCTCGGACCGGCGTCGCCGTTCGGCCCGCCACCAGCGGTGGATGATCAGCACGCTGGCGATCAGGCCGAGGCTCGCAGGCGCCGCCGCGTACCAGTTGATCGAACCGGGCGTGCTCACGGCCGCGCCGATCGCCGCGTAGCCGATGGCGGTGGGGGCGGAGGCGATCACGCTGCCGGCCAGGAACGGCATCACCCGGGCGGCGGTGGTGCCGTAGCCGTAGCTGACCAGCCCGAACCCGGCGATCGGCAGCAGCCGTACGGTGATCACGCCGAAGACGCTCTGCCGGGCGAACCAGCCGTCGAGGCGGGCCAGCCGGCCGCGTACCCGCTCGGCGACGAAGTCACGGCCGAGCACCCGGCCCACCGTGAAGCCGATGGCCGCCGCGAGCAGCGCCGCGCCGAGCGCGTACGCGGCGCCGTGCACCGGGCCGAAGATCGCGCCCGCGGCCAGCGTGACGAACGTCCGCGGCACCAGCGCCACCAGCAGCAGCGCGCCGCCGACCACCGCCGCGGGCGGACCGTAGCCGCCGAGCGAGTCGGCGAGCCGGGGCAGGTCGGCCGGGTCCGGCCGGGGCACCAGCAGCAGCGTCACGCCGAACCCGGCGAGCAGCAGCAGGAGCAGCCCGAACCGGCGCGCCGAGGGCTGCCGCAGCAACCCGGCGAGCCGGCGGGCCACCGGTCGCCGCCCCGGCCGGGCGGCGTCGGTCACGGCCTCGGGGCGGCGGCCACCGCGGTGCGGCGCTCGGAGCGGAGGCGGTCGGCCCAGGTGTCGTCGAGCGGGGGGAGCTGGTGGATGCCGGTCGCCCAGCGCAGCAGCAGGTCGGCCAGGTCGGGGTTGCGCGCCAGCGCCGGGCCGTGCGAGTAGGTGCCGAGCAGCTTGCCCCGCCACGCGCCCTCGGTGGCCCCGTCGTTGCCGACCCCGGTGGTGACCCGGGCCAGCGGGGACACGCCCGGGCCGAGGTGGGTACGGCCGCCGTGGTTCTCGAACCCGGACAGGTGCGGGATGCCCAGCCGCGGGTCGACCTCGCCGGCCAGCTCGCCCACCGCCCGGGTGGGGCCGCGGTCGGAGGACAGGTCGAGCAGCTCCAGGCCGGCGCAGCGGGTGCCCTTGGCGAAGAAGGAGGTGCCGAGGAGCTGGTAGCCGGCGCAGACGCCGAACACCACCGAACCCTGGGCCACCGCCCGGTGCAGGCCGCCGTCGGCGATCAGTCGCTGGGCGCCGAGCGCCTGCGGGCCGTCCTCGCCGCCGCCGATCAGGTAGATGTCGGCGGTGGCGGGCAGCCGCTGGTCGGAGCGGACCTCGAGCACCTCGACCGGCATGCCGCGCAGCTGGGCCCGGCGGGCCAGGATCAGCGCGTTGCCCCGGTCGCCGTAGGTGGACAGCAGGTCGGGATAGATCCAGACGATGCGCAGGCTCTCAGTTGACACGGTCCAGCTCCGCTCGGATGTCCTGGAAGGCGGTGTAGTTGGCGATGACCTCCAGCCGGCCCGGCGGCACGGCGCGGACGGCCTCGTCGAAGCTGCGTACGTGCTGGAACGGCACGCCGTTGACCTCCAGCCGCACCGCCAGGTCGTACGCCCGGTCGCCGGTGATCAGCACCTGCCGGCCGGTCAGCGGGGAGAAGTCCACGTCGAACAGCCAGGACGTGTCCAGGCCGTCGGGGTCGCGGGCGTTGATGGACAGCAGTGTCGGCGCGACGTCGGCCATGTCGAACGCCTCCAGCCAGCTCGCCGGGTTCTTCGCCAGCAGCAGCCGGATGTTGCGCCCGTCGCGGTCGACCTGGGCGTAGCGGCCGGCCACCGAGGTGACGGTGCCGAGCCGGGACACCGCGTCCACCGGGCGTACGCCGAACTCGGCGGCGACGGCCAGGGCGGTGGCCGCGTTGCCGAGGTTGACCTTGCCGGGGAGCTGGAGCTGGATCTTGTGCCAGGCGCCGGTGGGGTCGAGCACGCCGTCGTCCTCGACCGTCCAGTTCGGCTCCGGGCGGCGCAGCGGGCACCCGGTGCACCACCACTGCTCGCCGGAGCGCTGGATGGTGGAGCCGCACTCGGGGCAGACCCAGGAGTCGTCGTGCCAGCGCTGCCCGGCGCTGAACCAGGTGACGTGCGGCGGCACGTGACCCTGGGCCGGGTCGGCCGGCGGGCAGGCGGCCCACACCACCATCGGGTCGTCGGCGTTGGCGACCACCCGGATCCGCGGGTGCCGGACCAGGGCGGCGCGCCAGAGCTGCGCCATCATGGCGACCTCCTTGGCGCGGTCGAGCTGGTCGCGGGAGAGGTTGAGCAGCGCCACCACGTGCGGCTCGGTCGCCTCCAGCACCTGGGCGAGGTAGTGCTCGTCCACCTCCAGCACGGCGTACGGCGTGCTGCCGGCCTTGGCCAGCGCCGAGGTGTGGCCGGTGGGCATGTTCGCGCCGAAGGAGTTGGTGGCGACCCGGCCCAGCACGCCGACCGCGGCGGTGGTGAGCCGGGTGGTGGTGGTCTTGCCGTTGGTGCCGGACACCAGGGCGATGGCGCGCCCGGCCGAGAGGTGGGCGAGCAGGTCCGGGTCGATCTTGAGGCCGATCCAGCCGCCGATCACCGAGCCGTCGCCACGGCCCGCAGCCCGCGACAGCGCCGCGGCGGTGCGCGACACGGAGCTGGCCACCTTTGCCCGCAAGGGCATCTTCGCGTCCGTCACCCGAGCGAGGTTACCGGACCGCCACCTCCACCAGATCGCCGCCGACGGCGAACCGTTCGGCCGGGGACGGCCCGGCGGACGGCCGGAGCGCGCGGGGCCGGACGGCGGCGGTCGATGTCGGGTAGCGGACGGTGTGGAGGGCGCCCCACCCCCTCCACTCGGCCCCACCCGCGTTGACGTGCGGTTTTGTGCGCGGAAACGCCACGCCGCGCGGGCGATTCTGGTTGCAGGTGGAGGGAAGTGGAGTAGAGTGGGGCGCGATGGTGAGGCCGGGAGGGCCACACCGGCCCGGGGGGTCAGCGGCGCCGCGAACGCCGCTCAGGGCGAGGGGGTTGGGCCGATGTTCCTCGGCACCCACACTCCGCGCCTGGACGACAAAGGCCGGTTGATCCTGCCGGCGAAGTTCCGGGACGAACTGGCGGGGGGTGTCGTGATCACCAAAGGGCAGGAGCGCTGCCTCTACGTCTTCCCGATGCCCGAGTTCCAGCGGATCGCCGACCAGTTGCGCGCGCAGCCGATGACGAGCAAGGCGGCCCGGGCCTACAGCCGGGTCTTCTTCGCCAGCGCGCACGACGAGGTGCCGGACAAGCAGGGGCGGGTCACCATACCCGGCCACCTGCGGTCGTACGCGGCACTGGACCGGGATCTGGTCGTGATCGGAGCGAGCACCCGAGTGGAGATCTGGGACAAGGCGGCCTGGGAGGCCTACCTCGCGGAGAGCGAAGACGACTTCGCCGACATCGAGGAGGGGGTGCTGCCCGGCGGTCTGTAGGGCGTGACGGCGCCCGACGTACTGCGAGATCTCCAGCCGCTTTCGAGTTCCTGGCACCCCTTCCCCGGTGCCAGGCGCACGATCCGACACGGAGGGCCGCGGCCTCCGGCGGGCGGGAGCGGATGGGGATCTGGCGGTATGGCGAGGCGTCGTGGCGACGACGGACACGTGACGGAGCGGTTGGCGAACGGGGTGGGGGTCGAGATGGGGGAGCTACGCGGCACGCACGTGCCGGTGCTGCTCGAGCGGTGTCTCGAGCTGCTGGCCCCCGCACTGGGCCGGCCCGGTCGCACCGTGCACGTCGACGCCACACTCGGCCTGGCCGGGCACGCCGAGGCGGTGCTCACGGCGCATCCGGACACGGTGCTGATCGGCCTGGACCGGGACACCGAGGCGCTCGCCCACGCGCGGGTCCGCCTGGCCCGGTTCGCCGACCGGATCCACCTGGAGCACGCCGTCTACGACGAGCTGCCCGAGGTGCTCGACCGGCTCGGTTACCCGGCGATCGACGGGGTGCTGTTCGACCTCGGAGTCTCGTCCCTGCAACTGGACGCGCCCGACCGCGGGTTCGCGTACGCGCAGGACGCGCCGCTGGACATGCGGATGGACCAGACCCGGGGGGTGACCGCCGAGGAGGTGGTCAACACCTACTCCCACCCGGACCTGGCCCGCCTGCTGCGGGTGTACGGCGAGGAGAAGTTCGCCGGGAAGATCGCCTCGGCGATCATCCGGGAACGGGAGCGGACCCGGATCACGTCGTCGGCCCGCCTGGCCGAGCTGGTGCGGGACGCCATTCCGGCGCCGGCCCGACGAACCGGTGGACACCCGGCAAAGAGAACGTTTCAGGCTTTACGGATCGAGGTAAACAGAGAACTGGCAGCGCTGGAGACGGCGCTGCCGGCTGCTCTGGACAAGCTCACAGTGGGCGGCCGCATGGTGGTCCTGTCCTACCACTCGCTGGAGGACCGGCTCACCAAGCACGCGCTCGCCGACCGGGTTCGCAGTAAGGGCCCGGTCGACCTCCCGGTCGAACTGCCCGGGTCGGGCCCGACGTTCCGGCTGTTGAGCCGGGGCGCCGAGCTGCCCGGGGAGGCGGAGGTGTCCGCGAACCCGCGTGCCGCCTCGGTGCGGCTGCGGGCCGCGGAACGGCTCGACCCGGAGGCGGCCCGGCAGGGGCGTACCGACCGCGAACGGTACCGCCGCCGGGTGAAGGCGATGCACCAACCGGGGACGGGGTCACCGGGGTCCGGCAAGGACCCGGGGTCGGCCCCGGGGGACGCGAACGGGACGGACGAGGAGGGGGAGGGGACATGAACGTCGAGAAGCGCGACGGCCGGGGAGCCGTCGGGCAGCGCGCACCGCGGTCGGGGGGCCGGACCGCGGCGCAGCGCACCACGCGGGACACGACGGCGACCGACCGCCGGGAGGCGACTCGCGGCCGGGGGGCGCGCGAGTTCCCGACGCAGGGCACCGCCGCCCTGCGGCCGGCCGAGCGTACCCGGGTCACCGGTGCGCCGGCGCCGCGCCTGCGGGTCGCCCCGCCGGCGCCGATCCGGGTGCCCCGGGCTCCGTTCGTCGCGCTGATCCTGGTGCTGGTGGTCGGTGGAGTGCTGGGCATCCTGGCGGTCAACACCAAGATCAACGAGAACGCGTTCAAGCTGGAGAAGCTCCAGCAGCAGCAGGCCAAGCTGGACGTGGACGAGCAGGAGCTGAAGAAGGAGATCGCCGAGCAGAAGGCGCCCGGCAACCTGACCGCCAACGCCCGGCGGCTCGGCCTGGTCGAGTCCGAGGACCCGGCCTACATCCGGCTGCCGGACGGGCAGACCATCGGGGTGCCGCACCCCGCGCAGGGCGCCCCGTCGGTCACCAGCCAGCAGGGCAACGGAGGCTGAGTCATGCCGCCGAGATCGGATGATCCGCGCCGGGACGCCACAGGCTCCCGGCGCGGATCGTCGCGGGGGTCGGAGCCGCGCGAGCCGGGCCTCGGCGGGATCTCCGACGCCCGCGCGTACACCCCGCGGGGGCGGACCGTGCGCGAGGGCGGCGGCGCCGAGCAACGGCGTACCCCCCGCAGCAACCGGTCCGGCGACCCGTTCCGGCCCGCGTTGCAGGTGCTCGACGGCGGCCGGGCCGGGCGGGCCGGCACGCGCGAGCCCGTGACCGACGGCGCCCGGTCCGGCCGCCGGTCCACCGCCGCGGGCGGCCGGGCCGGCGTGGTGCGGACCGTCTCGTCCCGGCCGGTGCGGGAACCGTTCGACGACGACGACGAGGACGCGCCGCCGCCGCGCCGCCGGTCCCAGCCGCGCCGCCCGGCCGCCCAGCCCCGCCGGCCGGTACGCAAGCCGCGCCGGCCACCGCGACTCGGCGACCCGCGCCGGCGGCTGCGGCTCGGCACCGTGCTGGCGCTGGCGTTGTTCGCCAGCATCGGCGTGCGGCTGGTCTACCTCCAGACCGTGGACACCCCGGCGTACGCCGACGGCGGCCTGCCCAACCGGCTCGCCGTGGTCGAGCTGCCGGCCCCGCGCGGGGCGATCCTCGACCGCGGCGGCGAGCCGCTGGCGCACAGCGTCGAGGCCCGGTACGTGTTCGCCGACCCCACCCGGGTCAAGGACCGGTTCGCCACCGCGCGCCTGCTCTCCCCGCTGCTCGGCGTGCCCGTGTCCGACCTGGCCGAGAAGATGCGCAAGCGCACGCTGCCCGGCACCGACACCCCGTTGCAGTTCGTCTACCTGGCCCGCGGCGTGGAGATCGGCACCGCGAAGAAGATCATGGCGCTCGACCTGGCGGGCATCAACGTGCACCGCGACGAGCGGCGCGAGGTGCCCGGCGGTGACCTGGCCGCCAACCTGATCGGCTTCGTCAGCCAGGACATGAACGGCCTGGAAGGGCTGGAGGCCAAGTACGACGACGTGCTGCGCGGGCAGGCCGGCAAGCGGACCTACGAGGTGGGCCTCGGTGACCTGGCCGCGCCCATCCCGGGCGGCTACAGCCGCACCACCCAGCCGCAGCCGGGCAGCTCGCTGAAGCTCACCGTCGACCGGGACCTCCAGTTCATGACGCAACGCATCCTGGCGAAGCAGACGGCCAAGGTGAAGGGCAGCGTCGGCGCCGCGGTGATCATCGAGGTGCCGAGCGGCGAGGTGCTGGCGCAGGCCAGCCAGCCGACGTACGACGCGGCCAACCCCACCAAGGTGGGCTCCCCGGCCGACCGGGACGACGCGGCCACGACGTTCGTGGTCGACCCGGGCTCGATCCACAAGGCGATCACCTACGGCGCGGCGCTCCAGGAGGGCGTGATCACGCCGGACACCACGTTCCCGGTCGCCAACACGATCGTCCGCGGCGGCGTCACGTTCCGCGACACCCATCCGGCCGACGGCCGCACCATGAGCATCCCCGGCATGCTCGCCTACTCGTCCAACGTCGGCACCATCGAGATCGCCGAGAAGCTGGGCAAGGACCGTCTCTTCGACTACCAGAAGCGGTTCGGGCTGGGCCAGGCGACCGGAGAGGGGATGCCCGGTGAGGCCGCGGGCCGGCTGCTCCCGCCGGACCAGTGGAGCGGCTCGGCGTACGGGTCGGTGCCGATCGGGCACAGCGTGGACGCCACCCCGCTGCAGATGGCCGCCGCGTACGCCACCATCGCCAACAACGGCACGTACGTGCAGCCGCACCTGGTCAAGGAGACCATCGGCGCGGATGGCAAGCGCAGCCCCGCCGCGGCGCCCACCACCCGATCGGTGCTCAGCCCGGCCAACGCGGCGGCACTGCGTCAGATGATGGAGGCGGTCACCACCGTCGACGGCCCGGACGGCCCGGCGACCGGGCTGGCCGCGGCCGTGCCCGGCTACCGGGTGGCCGGCAAGACCGGCACCGGGCTGCGCTACGACGGCGGCAAGCAGCAGCCCGGCGAGGTCGGCTCGTTCATCGGCATGGCCCCGGCGGAGAGCCCCCGGTACGTCGTCGCGGTGTTCGTGTGGAGCCCCGGCGGCGGGGGCGGCGCGGTCGCCGCGCCCGCGTTCCGGGAGATGATGGGCTTCACTCTCCGCCACTACCGGGTGCCGCCGTCGCTCACCAACAAGTCCCCGAAGTTCGAGGTCTTTCCGCGCTGAGCGGGGACGGCGGGACATCATCGGTGAGTGGCGACGAACCACCGGGGCGGCTGTGCGGTCGGAACCGGACGACCGGGTAGGGTCTGACGCCGTGCCCGGCAATCCACGTCCCACAACCGTGCGTCCCGTACGGCTCGGCGACCTCGCCGCCCGCGTGGCGGCGACCCCGCCGGAGGAGGCCGCCGAACTGGCCGTCACCGGCGTGACCCACGCCTCCCAGGAGGTACGCCCCGGCGACCTGTACGCCGCCCTGCCCGGTGCCCGGCGCCACGGCGCGGAGTTCGCCGCCGCTGCCGCCGAGGCGGGCGCGGTGGCCCTGCTGACCGACCCGGCCGGCGCGGCGCTCGCAGCCGGGACCGGCCTGCCCGTGGTCGTGGTCGACGACCCGCGCGACGCGCTCGGCGAGGTGGCCGCGACCGTCTACGGCGACCCGACCGCCGGCCTGACCGTGATCGGGGTGACCGGCACCGCCGGCAAGACCTCCACCAGCTACCTGGTCGAGGCGGGGCTGCGGGCCGCCGGGCACGTCACCGGGCTGATCGGCACCGTGGAGACCCGCCTCGGCGACCTGGTGATCGACAGCGTCCGGACCACTCCGGAGGCCACCGACCTGCACGCCATGCTCGCGGTGGCCCGCGAGCACGGGGTGGACACCGTGGTCATGGAGGTGTCCAGCCACGCCCTCGCCATGGGCCGGGTCGGCGGCGTCCGGTTCGACGTGGGCGGCTACACCAACTTCGGCTCCGACCACCTGGACTTCCACGCCGACGAGGCGGACTACTTCGCGGCCAAGGCCAAGCTGTTCGACGGCCGCTGCCGGGTCGAGGTGCTCAACCACGACGACCCGGCGCTGCGCCCGCTGTACAAGCCGGGCACCGTCACCTACTCGGCGGCCGGTGACCCGGACGCGACCTGGTGGGCCGACGGGATCGACGGCGAGGGCTACGCGCAGCGCTTCACGCTGCACGGGCCGGACGGTCTGACGCTGCCCACCGGCGTGGCGCTGCCCGGCGGGCACAACGTCGCGAACGCGCTGCTCGCGGTCGCCCTGCTGGTCGCCGCCGGGGTGGACGCACGGACCGCGGCGCGCGGTGTGGCCGCCTGCGGCGGCGTGCCCGGCCGGCTGGAACTGGTCAGCGGCGACGCCCCGGTACGCGGCGTCGTCGACTACGCCCACAAGGCCAACGCGATCGAGGCGGTGCTCACCGCGCTGCGCGGCCTGACCGAAGGCCGGCTGATCTGCGTGCTCGGCGCCGGCGGCGACCGGGACCGGGGCAAGCGGCCGGTGATGGGCGGCGTGGCGGCGCGCGGCGCCGACGTGGTGCTGGTGACCGACGACAACCCGCGGACCGAGGATCCGGCCGCGATCCGGGCCGAGGTGCTGACCGGCGCGTACGCCGCCGCGACCCCGGCCCGCGTCATCGAGGTGCCCGGGCGGCGGGCGGCGATCGAGGAGGCGGTCCGGGTGGCCGAACCGGGTGACGTGGTGGCGGTGCTGGGCAAGGGCCAGGAACGCGGCCAGGAGATCGGCGGCGAGGTGCTGCCGTTCGACGACCGGGTGGAGCTGGCGGCGGCGCTGCGCGCCCGCTTCGGTGACCTGGTGGGTCAGCAGTGATCCCGCTGACGCTGGCCGAGGTGGCCGCCGCCGTCGACGGCCGGCTGGCCGGCGCCGACCCGGACGCCCGGGTCACCGGCACGGTCGAGTTCGACTCCCGCAAGGTGAGCCCGGGCGGGCTGTTCGTCGCCTTCCCCGGCGAGCGGGTGGACGGCCACGACTACGCGGCCGGCGCGATCTCGGCCGGCGCGGTCGCGGTGCTCGGCACCCGGGAGGTGCCGGGCGTGCCGATGGTGCTCGTCGGCGACGCGCTCGACGCGATGGGCCGGCTGGCCCGCGCGGTGGTGGACCGGCTGCCCGGGCTGACCGTGATCGGGCTGACCGGCTCGTCCGGCAAGACCACCACCAAGGACCTGATCGCCCAGCTGGCGGTGCGGCTCGGCCCGACGGTGGCGCCGCCCGGCTCGTTCAACAACGAGCTGGGGCACCCGTACACCGCGTTGCAGGCCACGCCGGAGACCCGCTACCTGGTGATGGAGAAGGGCGCCCGCGGGGTCGGGCACGTCCGCTACCTGTGCGACGTGGTGCCGCCGCGGATCTCGGTGGTGCTGAACGTGGGCGTGGCGCACCTGGGCGAGTTCGGCTCGGTGGAGACCATCGCGCTGGCCAAGGGCGAGCTGGTCGAGGCGCTGCCCGACGACGGGCTGGCGGTGCTCAACGCCGACGACCCGCGGGTCGACGCGATGGCGTCGCGTACCGGCGCCCGGGTGGTGCGCTACGGCGAGTCGGAGCGTGCCGACGTGCGCGCCGTGGACGTGACGCTCGACGGCCGGGGACGGCCCTCGTACACCCTGGTGACCCCGGAGGGCAGCGCGCCGGTGCGGCTCGGGCTGACCGGCCGGCACCAGGTCTCCAACTCGCTCGCCGCCGCGGCGGTCGGCCGGGAGCTGGGCCTGCCGCTGTCCGACCTGGCGGCGGCGCTGAACGAGCTGGGCCTGGTCTCGACCCGCCGGATGGACGTCTTCGAGCGTCCCGACGGGGTGACCGTGATCGACGACTCGTACAACGCCAACCCGGCGTCCACCGGCGTGGCGCTGCGGGCGTTGGCCAGCATGCGCGGCGACGGGCGTACCGTCGCGGTGCTCGGCTACATGGCCGAGCTGGGTGACTTCGAACGGGAGGGGCATCAGCAGGTCGGCCGGCTCGCGGCCGAACTGGGAGTGGACCGGCTGCTCGTGGTGGGCGAGCCGGCGGCGCCGATCCACGAGGGCGCGACAGCGGTAGGTAATTGGGGAGGAGAGTCGGTGCTGCTCACCGATCAGGCGGCGGCCGTCGAGGTGCTGCGGAGCGAGCTGCGTCCGGGAGACGTGGTGCTGGTGAAGGGCTCCCGGTACCGGACCTGGGAGGTGGCCGACGCGCTGCGCGCGGACGCCGGTGAGGGTGCGACGGAGGGCGGCGCCGCATGAGGGCGGTCATCGTCGCCATCGGGGTCGCGTTCCTGATCTCGCTGTTCTGCACCCCGATCGCGATCAAGGTGTTCGCGCGGCTGAAGGCCGGCCAGCCGATCCGATCGAACCTCGGGCTCGCCAGCAACGAGGGCAAGAAGGGCACGCCGACGATGGGCGGCGTGGTCTTCATCCTGGCCACGGTCATCGCGTACGTCGCCGGGCACCTGGCGCTGACCACGCTGCCGGACGCGCAGATCGCCCAGGTCGAGCCGACCATCACGGCGCTGGTGCTGCTGGGGCTGATGGTGTTCTCCGGCGCGGTCGGCTTCATCGACGACTTCCTGAAGGTCCGCAAGCGGCACAGCGGCGGCCTCAACAAGCGGGGCAAGCTGGCCGGGCAGATCCTGGTCGGAGCCGTGTTCGGCGCGGTGGCCGTCTACTTCCCGTCGAGCATGACCGACGCCGGCGGCAACGCGACGAACACCGAGACGGTGGGCAGCACCACGCTGAGCTTCATCCGGGACATCCCGGCGCTGGAGATCGGCAAGATCGGCGCGGTGATCGTCATCATCATGGTGGTCATGGCGGCCACCAACGGTGTCAACCTCACCGACGGTCTCGACGGCCTGGCCACCGGCGCCTCGGTGATGGTGCTCGCGGCGTACGCGCTGATCGCGTTCTGGCAGTACCGGCACTGGTGCGCCGACCCGAACTACACCGAGTCGTACTGCTACGCGGTGCGCGACCCGCTGGAGATCGCGCTGATCGCCGGTGCGGCGGCCGGTGCCTGCGTGGGCTTCCTGTGGTGGAACACGTCCCCGGCGCGGATCTTCATGGGCGACACCGGGGCGCTCGGGCTGGGCGGCCTGATCGCCGGCATGGCGATGTCCACCCGGACCATCCTGCTGCTGCCGATCCTGGGCGGCCTGTTCGTGATCATCACGATGTCCGTGGTCATCCAGATCATCTCCTTCCGCACCACCGGCAAGCGCGTGTTCCGGATGTCGCCGTTGCAGCACCACTTCGAGCTGGCCGGCTGGAGCGAGGTCAACATCGTGGTCCGGTTCTGGATCATCGCCGGTATCGGCGTGGCCATCGCGCTGGGCCTGTTCTACAGCGAGTTCCTCGCCGCGGTGAGCTGACCGCACCACTGCGTCACGGCGGGGCTCCCGATTGTCACCGGAGCCCCGCCGTCTCACGTTCCGACACGCCGACCGGGCGGTTGCGCCACGGGCGGGCGGGTCGAGCGGCCATGATGGGCCTGTGGGGGAGGGACGAGACATCCAGGTGACCAGCGACCCGCCGGCCCGCCGTGCCCCGGCTGCCACGCCTCCGGCTGCCACGCCTCCGGCCGACCCGCCCGCGGCGCGCTGGGATCCGGCCGGTGGCCTGGCCGCGCTGCGCGGCCTGCTGGCCCGGCCGCTGGCCTCGTACTACCTCCTGCTGTCCAGCGCCGGCCTGCTGCTGCTGATCGGCCTCACCATGGTCTTCTCCGCCACGAGCGTGAAGGACTTCGCCGAGGGCGGCGACGCGTCCGCGTCGCTGACCAAGCAGGCCGTGTTCGCGGTGATCGGCATCGGCGCGTTCTGGGCCTGCCAGCGGCTGCCCGCGCGCACGTTCCGGGCGGTGAGCCGCCCGGCGCTCGGCGTGGCGGTGGCGCTGCTGCTCACGCTCAACCTGTTCGTCGCGCTCAACTCGCTGTTCGGGGTGACGTCGATCGGGCCGCTGCGGGCCGAACTCCTCTCGCTCTCCCTCGGGCCGATCTCGCTGCAACCGGTCGAGGTGGCGAAGTTCGCGCTGGTGCTGTGGGCGGCGCACGTGCTGGCCCGCAAGGGCGCCGCGCTGGGCTGGTGGAAGGAACTGGCCACACCGCTGTTCCCGGTGGTGGGCCTGCTGTTCGTGCTGGTCGGCTTCAACGACCTGGGCAGCATGCTCTGCCTGCTGGCGCTCGTGGTCGGGCTGCTCTGGGCGGCCGGCGTGCGGGGCCGGGTCTTCGCCGCGCTCTCCGCGATCGGCCTGGCCGGCATCGGCCTGCTGGTGGCCGCCGCCTCGCTCGGCGCCGGCTCCGGCTCCCGGGACGCGGACAACTACCGGCTCGGCCGCCTCACCATGTGGCTCGACCCGCCGGATCCGAAGACCTGCTTCGAGCAGAAGCTGGACTACTGCTACCAGCTCGTGCAGGCCCGCTACGCGATCGGCAACGGCGGCTGGTTCGGCGTCGGCCTGGGCCAGAGCTCGCTGAAGTGGAACTACCTGCCCGAGGCGCACAACGACTTCATCTTCGCCATCGTCGCCGAGGAACTGGGCGTGGTCGGCTGCACAGTGGTCCTGACGCTGTTCGCCGTGCTCGCGTACACCGGGATGCGGATCGCCCGCCGGGTCGAGGACCCGTTCCGCCGGCTCGCCGCCGCCGGCGTGACCGCCTGGCTGGTCGGCCAGGCCGTCATCAACATCGGTGGCGTCACCGGCCTGCTGCCGCTGACCGGTGTGCCGCTGCCGTTCATCTCCGACGGCGGTAGCGCCCTGGTGGTGACGCTCGCCGCGATCGGCATGCTCGCCTCGTTCGCCCGCGCGGAGCCGGACGCGGCGCGAGCGCTGCATGCCCGTCCGCCCGCCCGATGGGTCCGACTAGTGTGGGCCCCGTTGCCGCCGCTTCCCGGCCGGCGCCGTAAGCCGGCGCCGCCCCCGGCCGACCGAGGGTCCGTGCCCCGGTCCCGGCAGCGGCGGCAGGACGACGAAGCCGCGCCCCGCGGCGCCCGGCCCGGCCGGGCGCGCTCCGGCGCGGCGAGCGAGAGGAGACGCTGATGGGTCCGCTGCGTTCGGTGGTGCTCTGCGGAGGGGGTACGGGCGGGCACATCTACCCGCTGCTCGCCTTCGCCGACTGCCTGCGCCGACACGACCCGAGCGTCCGGATCACCTGTCTGGGCACACCGAAGGGGCTGGAGAACGAGCTGATCCCGCCGGCCGGCTACGACCTGCGGCAGATCCCGGCCTACCAGCTTCCCCGGTCGGTCAACATGAGCCTGGTGCGGACCCCGGACCGGATGTGGAAGGCGGCGCGCGCGGCGGGCAAGGTGATCGACGAGGTCCAGGCCGACGCCGTGGTCGGCTTCGGCGGGTACGTCTCGGTGCCCGGTTACCTGGCCGCGTGGCGGCGGGAGCTGCCCATCGTCATCCACGAGGTGAACGTGCCGCCGGGCGTGGCGAACCGGCTCGGGATGAAGTTCACCAAGAACGTCGCGGTGGGCTTCCCGCACCAGCCGGCCCAGGCCGAGGCGCTGCGCGACGCCCGCGTGGTGGGCGTGCCGCTGCGCCGGGGCATCGCCGGGCTGGACCGGGTCGCGCTGCGTGACGCCGCCCGCGCCCACTTCGGACTCCGTCCCGACCTGCCGGTGCTCTTCGTCGCCGGTGGCTCGCAGGGCGCCCGCTCGATCAACCTGGCCGTCTCCGGCGCGGCGAAGGAGCTGGCGCGCAACGGCGTGCAGGTGCTGCACGTCATCGGCGCCCGCAACGAGCCGGTGTCCGTGCCCACCGACCTTCCGGTGCCGTACGTCACGCTGCCGTACCTGTCCGAGATGGAGCTGGGTTACGCCGCGGCCGACCTGATGCTGGCCCGGGGCGGCGCGATGACCTGCGCCGAGGTGGCCGCGATCGGCCTGCCCGCCGTCTACGTGCCCTACCCGCACAGCAACCAGGAGCAGAAGCGCAACGCGCTGCCGGTGGTGGAGGCGGGCGGCGGCCTGCTGGTCGACGACGCCGAGATGACCCCGGCCTGGGTGGAGCGGACGGTGATCCCGCTGATCCGGGACCCGCAGCGGCTGTACGCGATGAGCCAGGCCGCGGCCGGCTACGGCCGCCGCGACGGCGACGTGGCGTTGCTGAACTTCGTCTACGAGGCGGTCGCCCGCTGATGAGGGAAACCGCGACGGGAAGGTACGTCTGATGAACACCGCGCAGTTCACGCCCGCCGGCACCATGACGGCGGAGGACCTGGGCCGGATCCACCTGATCGGGGTGGGCGGCGTCGGGATGGCCGGGCTGGCCCGGCTCTTCCTCACCCGGGGCCTGCCGGTCTCCGGCAGCGAGCTGCGGGAGTGGCCGTCGCTGGCCGGCCTGCGGGCGCTCGGCGGCACCATCCACTCCAGCCACGAGGCGTCCAACCTCGACGGGGTGGACACGGTGGTCTATTCCTCGGCCATCCCGCAGGACCACCTGGAGATGGTCGAGGCGCGCCGGCGGGGTCTGCGGGTGCTGCACCGCTCCGAGGCGCTCGCCGCCGCGATGACCGGCCGCCGCACGGTGGCGGTGGCCGGCACCCACGGCAAGACGTCCACCACCTCGATGGTCACCATGGTGCTCCAGCAGGCCGGCACCGACCCGTCGTTCGTTATCGGCGGCGAGATCTCCGAGGTGGGTTCCGGCGCGCACCACGGCACCGGCGAGCACTTCGTGGTCGAGGCGGACGAGAGCGACCGCTCGTTCCTCATCTACCGGCCGTTCGTGTCGATCGTCACGAACATCGAGGCGGACCACCTCAACACCTACGGCGACCTGGCCACCCTGGAGGCGGCGTTCGCCGAGTTCGCCCGGCTCACCGACCCGGCCGGCTTCGTGATCACCTGCGCCGACGACGCGGGCGGGCGCCGGCTGGCCGAGACGCTGCGCGCCGAGGGCCGCCGGGTCTGGACGTACGGCGAGTCCGCCGACGCGGACCTGCGGATGAGCGAGGTCGTGTCGTCCGCGCACGGGGTGCGCTACCAGGCCGAGGTCGAGGGCCGGCCGCTGGGTGAGATCCGGCTGCCCGTACCGGGCCGGCACATGGCGCTCAACAGCGCCGCCGCGGTGCTCGCCGCGTACCTGCTGGAACTGCCGGTGGCCGCGGCGGAGGCCGCGCTCGGCGCGTTCCCGGGCGTGCGGCGCCGCTTCGAGCGCAAGGGCGCCGCGGACGGCGTGCTGGTCTACGACGAGTACGCCTACCACCCGACCTCGATGACGCTGGCGTTGCAGACGCTGCGCGAGGTGGCCGGCGACGGCCGGCTGCTCGTGGTGTTCCAGCCGTACCGGCTCTACCGCACCCGCGACAACCAGGCGGAGATCGCCGCCGCGCTCGGCATCGCCGACGAGGTGGTGCTGCTGGAGGTCTTCGGCCCCGGCGAGACGCGCCGCCCCGGCGAGGGCTCGGCCGCGCTGATCCAGGAGGTGCCGCTGCCGGTCGAGCGCAAGGTGTTCGTCGAGGCGTGGGACGACGTGCCGGGCGAGGTGGTCCGGCGGGCGCGGACCGGCGACGTGGTGGTGACCATGGGCGCGCCGCCGACCTCGCTGATGGGGGACCAGTTGCTCGACGCCCTGCTCGCCCGCTCCGCCGGGGGCACGGGGCTGGGCGCCGGCGTCGACCCGGACGGCGCGGCGACCCCCGCCGGATGAGTCCCGGTCCGGCCCGCGGCCGTACCCCCGGACCGGACGGCGGCGGCGGGCGGCGCAGTCCGGCCCGGCGCTGGCAGCTGGTTCGGGCGAACGCGGACGCCGTGCCGCCGTCGACCCGCCGGTTCATGGCCCGGGCCCGGCAGCGGCGGATGCGGGCCGCGCTGCCCTGGGCGGTCGCCGCCGCGGTGCTCGCCGTCGCGGGCCTGGTGACGTGGACGGTGCTGGGCACCGGCCTGTTCGGGGTGCGCGAGGTACGGGTGGTCGGCGCGCGGCTGGTCACCCCGGTGCAGATCCGCGACGCCGCCGCGGTGCCGGACAACGCGCCGCTGGCCCGGGTGGACCTGGACGCGACCGCGCGCAAGGTCGGCACGCTGCCCCCGGTGGCCCGCGCCACAGTGGAGCGGGAGTGGCCGGGCACGCTCGTGATCCGGGTGCAGGAGCGCACCCCGGTGGCGGCGGTGCCGCAGGGCGACGGCTTCGTGGTGGTCGACGGCGCGGGTGTGGTGTTCCAGCGGCTGGACCGGGCGCCGGACGGGTTGCCGCTGGTCAAGGTGGCTCGGCCGGGCCCCGACGATCCGGGTACGCGGGCCGGGCTGGCGGTGCTCGCCGCGCTGGGGGAGAAGCTGCGCGCGGAGCTGGTCGCGGTGGACGTGGCCGGGCTGGCCCGGATCACGCTGATGCTGCGCGGCGAGCGTCAGGTGTTCTGGGGCGACGCCTCCCGGGGGACCGACAAGTCCACCGTGGCCACCGCGTTGCTGAGCCGCAAGGCCGACCGGATCGACGTCAGCGCGCCGGACGTGGTCACGTTCGAGTGACCCGCGGCTCAGCGAGTGTGCGCTGTGTCCCCGGTCGCTAGGTCTGCGACACGCCGGAACAGGTCCTTGGCTCCTGGCGCGGCGGCGCATACGTTGCCCCGAAGAGATCAGTGGTTGACATAACTCTAAGCCTCTAGTAGAGGGTGAGGGTTCAGCCGTCGGAGGCCGCTGATCCGGCCAAGCCGTGTGGGGTCGGCCCATGCCAATCTCGAAGGGAAAGGACCGGAGATGACACCTCCGCACAACTACCTGGCGGTCATCAAGGTCGTCGGCATCGGGGGCGGCGGCGTCAACGCCGTCAACCGGATGATCGAGGTTGGGCTCAAGGGCGTCGAGTTCATCGCGATCAACACCGACGCGCAGGCGTTGCTGATGAGCGACGCCGACGTGAAGCTCGACGTGGGCCGGGAGCTGACCCGGGGACTGGGCGCGGGCGCCAACCCGGACGTCGGCAAGAACGCCGCCGAGGACCACCGCGACGAGATCGAAGAGGTCCTCAAGGGCGCCGACATGGTGTTCGTCACCTGCGGCGAGGGCGGCGGCACCGGCACCGGCGGCGCGCCGGTCGTGGCGAACATCGCCCGCAAGCTCGGCGCGCTCACCATCGGCGTCGTCACCCGGCCGTTCTCGTTCGAGGGCAAGCGCCGGCAGGTCCAGGCCGAGGCGGGCATCGAGGAACTGCGCAACCAGTGCGACACGCTCATCGTGATCCCGAACGACCGGCTGCTCGCGCTCGGCGACCGCAACATCTCCATGATGGACGCGTTCCGCACCGCCGACCAGGTGCTCCTCTCCGGTGTCCAGGGCATCACCGACCTGATCACCACGCCGGGTCTGATCAACCTGGACTTCGCCGACGTGAAGAGCGTGATGAGCGGCGCGGGCAGCGCGCTCATGGGCATCGGCAGCGCCCGGGGCGAGAACCGCGCCGTCGAGGCGGCCGAGGCGGCCATCTCCAGCCCGCTGCTGGAGCAGAGCATGGACGGCGCGCGCGGCGTGCTGCTCTCCATCGCCGGCGGGTCGGACCTGGGCCTGTTCGAGATCAACGACGCGGCGCAGCTGGTCACCGACGCGGCCCACCCGGACGCGAACATCATCTTCGGCGCGGTCATCGACGACGCGCTCGGCGACGAGGTGCGGGTCACCGTGATCGCGGCGGGCTTCGACGGGGGCACGCCGGCGTACAAGGCGGTCGAGTCGCCGCGCAAGAGCAACCAGAACCCGCCGGCCCAGCCGAATGCGCCGGCGAGTCCGCCGGCCACCATGCCGGCGCCGCAGCAGCCGTCGCGCCGGGTGCTCTTCGACGACGTCGACGTGCCCGACTTCCTCAAGAACGGGTCCTGAGCCGCGCCGATGACGGAGTCACAGACGGCGGTGCGGCCCGAGCGGCGCGCCGAACTCGCGGCCGGCCTGGCCCGGGTCCGGGCCCGCATCGCCGACGCCTGCGCGGCGGCCGGGCGGCCGCGCGACGAGGTCACCCTGGTCGCGGTGACCAAGACGTACCCGGCGGCGGACGTGGTCGCGCTGGCCGGGCTCGGCGTGACCGACGTCGGGGAGAACCGCGACCAGGAGGCGGCGCCGAAGGCGGAGGCGGTCGCCGACGCCGGGGCCACGCCGCGCTGGCACTTCATCGGCCAGTTGCAGCGCAACAAGGCCCGCTCGGTGGTCCGGTACGCCGACGTGGTCCAGTCGGTGGACAGCGTCCGGCTGGCCGCCGCGCTGGACGCCGCCGCCGGCGCGGTCCGGGACCGGCCGCTGGACGTGCTGGTGCAGGTGAGCATCGACGGCGACCCGGACCGGGGCGGGGCGCTGCCCGGCGCGGCCGATCCGCAGCGAGGGCTCGACCCGGTGGCCGCGGCGGTGGCCGGCGCCGACGGTCTGCGGCTGGCGGGCCTGATGGCGGTGGCGCCGCTGGGCTGGGAGCCGGACCGGGCGTTCGCCCGGCTGGCCGAGGTGGCGGCGGCACTGCGGGCCGACCATCCGGGCGCGACGGTGCTGTCGGCGGGCATGAGCGGAGACCTGGAGAGCGCGATCGGGCACGGCGCGACACATGTCCGTGTCGGCAGCGCGTTGCTCGGAATGCGCCCTGCGCTGCGGTAGCCTCAGCACGACGGAAGCAAATTACATCAGTGTTGTTCAGGACGGCGTTCCCGTAGCCGGGGGCCGTGACGGGCGGACCGCGAACCGCGCGTCAGGGGATTGCCGATCCGGTCCGGTGGGCATGATCGTCCACTCGTGATCAAGCGACACGGCACGGGGGCGCGTGCCGCACGGCGGACGGAAGGGCGCGGGGATGGGTGCACTGCGCAAGGCGGGGGTCTGGCTCGGTCTCGTCGAGGAGGACGACGAGCGGGCGTACGAGGACGGTGGCTACGACAAGGGTGGCTACCGGGACTCGTCGCGCTACCGGTCGAGCCGGTACGCCGAGGAGTTCGCCGACGAGGACGACGACGAGGCCGAGGAGCCGCCGACGACGCGGAGCCGGCTCGGCGACCGGGGCCGGCTGTCCGAGCGCGCCTCCAGCCGCGCGGTCGACGCCGACCGGGCCGAGTCCGAGCGCCCGGAGCGGGCCGAGCGGTCCAGCGTGCGGTCGATCACCCGGTCCTCCGCCGGTGACACCTCGGGCGCCCTGACCTACCACACCCGGGACAACCTCGCGCTCGCGCCGCAGGCCCAGCCGCGCGAGCGGGAGCGCGTGGCGCCGGAGGACGAGCAGCGCTACCAGATCACCACGCTGCACCCGACCACGTACCGCGAGGCGCGGACCATCGGCGAGCACTTCCGCGACGGCGTACCGGTGATCATCAATCTCACCGAGATGGACGAGGCGGACGCCCGCCGACTGGTCGACTTCGCCGCCGGGCTCGCGTTCGGTCTGCGCGGTACGATCGAGCGCGTGACCAACCGGGTGTTCCTGCTCTCACCGGCCAACGTCCAGGTCACCGCGGAGGACAAGGCCAAGATCGCTGAGGGCGGCTTCTTCAGCCTGAGCTGAGCCGCACGACCGAGGGACGTCGCCTGCCGTGTTGTCGATCCTGTTCCAGGTGCTCTACCTGTTGCTGTACATCTTCCTAATTGTCCTTTTGGCGCGATTTGTTATGGGGGCGGTGCTGGCCTATGGTCGCCGCTGGCAACCGGGCCGGGGAGCGTCGGCGGGACTGGAAGTCGTGTGGAGCGTCACTGATCCGCCCCTGCGAGCGTTGAGGCGTGTGATCCCGCCACTGCGAATTGGTACCGTGAGCATCGACCTGGCCTCCCTTGTGCTCCTGGTTATCCTGTTCGTGCTGATGGAGTTCGTGTTTAGGCGCCTGATCTTCGCGTTTGCCTGACCAGAGCGCTTTCGCGGCCGCAACTGACCCGAGGAGTTTCGATGCCGCTGACCCCGGCCGACGTCCACAACGTCGCCTTCAAAAAGCCGCCGATCGGCAAGCGGGGGTATGACGAGGAGGAGGTCGACGCCTTCCTGGACGAGGTCGAGCGCGAGCTGGCCCGTCTGATCGAGGAGAACAACGAGCTGCGCGCCCAGGTGGAGCGCGGCGGTCGGGGTGGCGCTCCCGCCGGCCCCGGCGGCGACGCCCGCCTCGCGGCGGAGCTCAACGACGTCAAGGCCCAGCTCGACCGGGTGCAGCGCGACAAGGCGGCCGCCGAGCAGGCGGCCCGCGCGATGCAGGCCGAGCTGGAGCAGGTCCGCACGCAGGGCGGCCCGGCCGGCGTGACCGCTGACGGCGAGCAGCAGGCGCTGCGGGTGCTCATGATGGCCCAGCGCACCGCCGACGACCACGTCTCCGACGCCCGTCGCGAGGCCGACCAGCTGCTCTCCGAGGCCCGTTCCAAGGCCGAGGAGGTCACCCGGGAGGCGCGCGCCAAGGCCGACGCCCTGGAGCGGGACGCCCGCCAGCGGCACCAGGAGGCCATGGGCGGCCTGGACGCCAAGCGCACCGCGCTGCAGAAGCACATCGAGGAGCTCAAGCAGTTCGAGCGCGAGTACCGCACCCGCCTCAAGGCGTACCTGGAGAGCCAGCTGCGTGACCTCGACGGTCGCGGCCAGGGTCTCGAGGTGGAGATGAACCGCACCGAGGGCAACCGTGCCACCGGCAGCAACGGTCTCGCCGCGGCCGGCCTCGCCGGCTCCTACGGCGGTGGCCGCGCGGGCTCGCTCGAGTCCGGCCGCTGATCCCGCGTCGGTGGCCGTCCCCGTGACGGCCACCGACCGCCCAGACCGACACGACGCGGCCGGGGGTGAGCCGTGGTAGCCGCCAGCATCCTGCTCATCCTCGTCGCGGTCGTGCTGCTGGTCGCCGGCCTCGCCGGCGGGTCCAGCATCCTGCTCATCGTCTCGATCGCGGCCAGCCTGCTGTCCGCCGTCGCCTTCGTCGCGTTCGCCCGCCAGGCCGCCGCGACGCGGGCCACGGCCGGCCGGGAGGCCGGGCCGCGAATGCGGACCTCGCACACCGTCCCGTCCCCGGACGAACCGGTGAGCCCGGTCCCGCACCACACGTCCACGGTCGGCGCCGGCGGATCCGGGTGGCGGCAACCGCCCGGGTCGCCGGTGATCGAGCCGGACGACGCCCCGCCGCCGGCCGCGTACTCGCCGCCGGCCGAGCCGTTCGACGCCGAGCCCTACACGGCGCCGGATCCGGTGGTCGCGGACGCGACCCCCTACTCACCGCCCGGCCCGCGCGTGCCGGAGACCGCACGCCCCACCTCGCCCGCACCGGGGGAGGCGTTCGACGGCGACCCACCGGCCGAGTTCCTCTCCACCGGTGAGGTCGCCCGGCTGGTCCGGCTGCCCGACGAGGTCCTGGTGGTCGACGGCCACCCCCGCTTCCACCTGCCCGACTGCCCGCACCTCGTGGGCCGGCAGGACGAACCGCTGCCCGTCGCCGAGGCGGTCGCGCTGGGCTTCACCCCGTGTGCGCGCTGCGCCGCCGCCACCACGCTGCTCGCCGAGGCCCGGCCCCGCTGACCATGACGATCGCGGACGACACACTCACCGTGGCGGTGCGGGTGAAGCCCGGGGCCTCCCGCGCCCGGGTGGGCGGGCGGTTCGACGGGCCGTACGGTCCCGCGCTCGTCGTCGCGGTGCACGCGCCCGCTGTGGACGGCCGCGCCACCGAGGCGGCCCGGCGCGCGCTGGCCGACGCGCTCGGCGTCCGGCCGGCGACCGTCTCGCTGCGCTCCGGCGCGGCCAGCCGCGACAAGCTGTTCCTGGTCGAGCGCCCGCACGACGGGCTGCCCGAGGTGCTGCGCCGGCTGCGCGACGGCAGCACGGCGTGAGGTCCGGTCGGGCCGGCCGGCGATGACCCCGGGGCTCGACGTCGCGCTGCTCGTGGGCGCCGCCGTGCTGCTGGTCGCGGTGGGCGCGGTGCGGTTCTCCACCCGGCTCGGCGTACCGAGTCTGCTGGTCTACCTGGCGCTCGGCGTGCTGCTCGGCGAGGCCGGCCTGGGCATCCGGTTCGACGACGTCGAGCTGACCCGGGTGCTCGGCTTCTGCGCGCTCATCGTGATCATCGCGGAGGGCGGCCTGACCGCGCGGTGGAGCACGTTGCGGCCGGTGCTGGGACTGACGGCGGCGCTGTCCACGGTCGGCGTCGTGGTCAGCATCGTGGTCGTCGGCGTGGTGGTGCACCTGCTGCTGGGCCTGGACTGGCGGCTGTCGCTGCTCTACGGCGCGGTGCTCTCCTCCACCGACGCCGCGGCCGTGTTCGCCACGCTGCGCCGGTTGCGCCTGCCGCCCCGGCTGGTGGCCGCGCTGGAGGCCGAGTCCGGGGTGAACGACGCCCCGGTCGTGCTGCTGGTGCTGCTGCTGTCCCGCGCCGGGGTCGAGGCCGCCCACCCCTGGTGGTACGAGGTGCTGCTGCTCGGTTACGAACTGAGCGCCGGCGCGGCGGTCGGGGTCGGCGCCGGGCTGGCCGGCCGGTACGCGCTGCGCCGGGCCGCGCTGCCGTCGGCCGGCCTGTACCCGATCGCGGTGGTCGGCTTCACCGTGCTGGCGTACGCGGCCGGCTCGATGCTGCACGCCTCGGGTTTCCTCGCCGTGTACGTCGCGGGCGTACTGCTCGGCAACTCGCGGCTGCCGCACCGCCAGGCCATCCTCGGTTTCGCCGACGGGCTGGCCTGGCTGGCCCAGATCGGCCTGTTCGTGCTGCTCGGCCTGCTGGTCTCGCCGAGCCGGCTGGACGCGGCGGTGCTGCCGGCGGTGATCACCGGGCTGGCGCTGCTGCTGCTCGCCCGGCCGCTGTCGGTGGCGGTGTCCGCGTTGCCGTTCCGGGTGAACCTGCGCGAGCAGCTGTTCCTGTCCTGGGCGGGGCTGCGCGGCGCGGTGCCGGTCGTGCTGGCGACCATCCCGCTGTCGCTGCACGTGCCGGGGGCGGACCGCCTGTTCGACGCCGTCTTCGTCCTGGTGGTGATCTTCACGTTGCTCCAGGCCGGGACGCTGGCGCCGGCCGCCCGCCGGCTGGGGGTGACCGCGCCGGCGGAGGCGAGCGAGATCCTGCTGGAGACCGCGCCGCTGGAACGGATGCGCGCGGATCTGCTCCAGCTGGAGGTGCCGACCGGGTCGCGGCTGGCCGGGGTGCACGTGGACGAGCTGCGGCTGCCGGTCGGCGCCGCGGTGACGCTCGTGCTGCGTGACGGCGTCGGTTTCGTGCCGGGCGCCGATACCCGGCTCAAGGTCGGGGACAGCCTGCTCATCGTCGCCACCGCCGGCGTTCGGGACGAGACCGAGCGGCGGCTGCGGGCGGTGAGCCGCCGGGGTCGGCTGGCGAGGTGGTTCGGGGAGTACGGCGAGGAGCAGGCCCGCTGATCTGCTACCGTTCCTTTTGCCCCGATTGATGGCAGTCCGGGGCGGATACGTGGGACGACGGTGCGGCACGTTGTCGGACGCCTGTACGTTCCGTATTCTTGCCAACCTCCGGAGTGCACGGCGGACTCGCTCGCCGTGCACCCTTCCGTACGCGGACGACGCCGACGAAGGCGTCCCCGCCCACGTACCGCTGACCGCCGCGCCACGCGGCTGAGGGAGCTGACATGGCGAAGCCAGCCGACACCAGGACCGCCGGCCGCAAGCCCGCGCCGAAGGCCACCCGCAGCGCCGCGGAGACCGAGAAGATCCGGGCCGCCCTGGCGGCACGGCGGGACGAACTCAACGCCGAGTACGATCAGACGCTGAGCGAGATCACCGAGCTGCAGCGCGACCGGCTGACCGACTCGGCCGGGGACGACCAGGCCGACACCGGCACCAAGACGTTCGAGCGGGAGCAGGAGATCTCTCTCGCCAACAGCATCAAGGAACGGATCACGCAGGTCGAGCGCGCGCTGGAGCGCCTCGACGAGGGTGGCTACGGCTGGTGCGAGCGGTGCGGCAACCCGATCCCGGTGGAGCGGCTCGCCGCGTTCCCGTCGGCCACCCTCTGCGTGACGTGCAAGCAGCTGGAGGAGCGGCGCTGATCACCGCTCCCCGGCGGCCGTACGGCAGACGGTGACCACACCGTCGCAAGCGTCGATGGGGAGCAGATGACCGCAGCACCGCCCGCCGGGGCCGGCACCACCGAGTCGGGCGCCGGCGCGCCCCGCCGTAAGGCCGTCGGCCTGCTGCTCGGCGTGTCCCTGTTCTCGCTGCTGGCGGATCTCGGCACGAAGCAGCTCGCGCTCGCCGAGCTGACCGGCCGGGAGCCGGTGTCGCTGCTCGGCGGCGCGGTCTACCTCAGCCTCACCCGCAACAGCGGCGCGGCCTGGAGCATCGGCTCCGACCACACCTGGGTCTTCCCGATCATCACGTTCGTGGTGATCGGGTGGATCGCCTGGATGGCGCTGCGGCTGCGCTCGCTGCCGTGGGCGGTGTCGCTCGGCCTGGTGCTGGGCGGCGCGCTGGGCAACCTGATCGACCGGATCTTCCGCGCGCCCGGGCACTTCGTCGGGCACGTGGTCGACATGATCAGCCTCTTCGACCCGTACGGCCAGGTCTGGCCGGTGTTCAACCTGGCCGACAGCTCGCTGGTGTGCGGCGTGGTGCTCGCGGTCTTCCTGGAGTTGACCGGCCGGCAGCGCGACGGCTCCCGGCTGCGCGACGAGAAGCGCGACGCCGCCGCCCCGGCCGAGCAGCGGGAGAGCGCGTGACCTCCGCATTCGCCGCCGGCGGCGACACCCGTTCCCTGCCCGTACCGGACGGCCTCGACGGCATGCGCCTGGACCAGGCCGTGTCCCGCCTGTTCGGGCTCTCCCGCACCGCCGCTGCCGGCCTGATCGACGCCGGGGACGCGCTCGTCGACGGCGTGGCCCGGCCCAACTCGCACAAGGTCAAGGCGGGGTCGTGGCTGGAGGTCACGCTGCCCGCGCCGCCCGCCCCGCCGACCGTGGTGCCGCAGGCGGTGCCCGGCCTGACAGTGGTGTACGCCGACGACGACATCGTGGTGGTCGACAAGCCGGTCGGGGTGGCCGCGCACCCGAGCCCCGGCTGGACCGGCCCGACCGTGATCGGCGGGCTGGCCGGCATCGGTCACCGCATCTCCACCAGCGGCGCCGCCGAGCGGCAGGGCGTGGTGCACCGGCTCGACGTGGGCACCACCGGCATCATGGCGGTGGCCAAGAGCGAGCGCGCGTACACCGCGCTGAAGCGGGCGTTCAAGGAGCGCGAGGTGGAGAAGCGCTACCACGCCGTGGTGCAGGGCCACCCGGACCCGCTGCGCGGCACCATCGACGCGCCGATCGACAGGCACCCGCACCACGACTACCGCTGGGCCGTGGTCTCCGGCGGCAAGCCGAGCATCACGCACTACGACACGCTCGAGGCGTTCCCCGCCGCCAGCCTGCTCGACGTGCGGCTGGAGACGGGGCGCACGCACCAGATCCGGGTGCACTTCTCCAGCATGCGGCACCCCTGCGTGGGCGACCTGACCTACGGCGCGGACCCGACGCTGTCGGCCCGGCTCGGGCTGTCCCGGCAGTGGCTGCACGCCCGCTCGCTGAGCTTCGCGCATCCGGCCACCGGTGACGAGGTGACGTTCGTCAGCGAGTACCCGGACGACCTGGCCCGGGCGCTGGAGATCCTGCGCGACTGACGTGAGCGACGATCCCGCGCCTCCGCGCCGGTCCCGGTCCGCCGCGCTGACCTGGCTCGCGCTGGCCTGCGCGCTCGTGGTGCTGGTGGTGGCGGTGGCGCAGCGGCGGGACCGCCCGGTGAGCGACCGCACGGTCGGCGAGGTGACCCGGGTCGGCGTGACCGACGGCGCGAGCATCCCGGCGTACCTGCGCGCCGCCGGGGACGAGCTGGCCCGCCTCGACGCGCCCGACGGCTACGCGCTGGTGTCGTTCGGCGACTACCTGACCCCGGCGCGGGCGGCCGCCGCGCTGGACGGCACGCGGGTCTCGGCGGTGGTGGCACGGGTGCCGCTGCCCGGCCGGCAGACCGAGATCGTCCGGATCGCGGCGCTGCGCCTGCCGCAGGACGTGGTGGCCGGGATGACCGGCGTCGCGACGCGCAAGGACCGGGAGGCCGCGGACTACCGGTCCCGCGCCGCCGCGGCCGCCGCCGATCCGGAGCTGCGCCGGGCGTACGACAGCGGCGCCGAGGTCGCCGCCCGCGAGGCGGAGGCGTACCGGGCGGGCTGCGCCTGCGTCTACGCCGCGGTGGTCGGTGCCGCGCCGGACGCCCTGCGCGCGCTCGCCGGGCGTCCGGGCGTGCGGGTGGTGGACCCGGCGCCGGAGGTGACCCGTCTGGACCGGACCGTGTTCACCCCGCCGCTGCCCGAGCAGCGTGACGTGGTCCGGCCGCCGGCCGACACCGGACCGGCCGAGGCAGGCGGAATGGGCGATTCGTCGGAAGCCGCACGGACGGTGAGCGGACCTTCACCCACCGCCCCCGCGTCCGTGACCGGCTCCGGAGCGCCCAATCCCGCTCCCACCTCCTGAGACATCGGGGCGCACGGCTACCGGGCCGATCCCATGGTGCGGCGGGCCACCGGGCGATGTGCGGCGCGGGGAGTGGTCCGAATAGGGTTTCGTTCGTAGCCTGTCAGGCGGAGATCGATGGGCTGGGGGAGGGCGAATCCTTGGACGGCAGCGAGACCGGCTGGGGTCGGCAGGGCGAGCCGGCACCGCGGTGGCGGGCGCTGCTCGACCGGGCCCGGCTCGGCGGTCGCGGCGCGGAGCACGCCGACGCCGACCGGCACGTCGAGGAGCAACCGGCGCCGCCGCCCGACCCGCTGCCCCGCCGTGGCGCGGGCACCGGGTGGACCGGCCGCGCCACCGCCGTCGGCCGCGCCCCCGACGGGTCGTACGGCGCCGAGCCCGGTTACCGGGCCGAGGCCACGTTCCGGGTCGACCCGGCCTTCCGCGCCGATCCCCGGCACGACGGCGAGCCGGCCTACCGGGCCGAACCGGCGTACCGCAGCGACCCGGAGCCGACCTGGCGCGCCGGGCAGCCCTACCCGCCCGACCCATCCTGGCGCGCCGACCCGTCGCTCGCGCCCGACCCGTCGTTCCCGCCCGACCCGTCGTTCGCACCCGAGCAGCCCTTCACCGCCGAGCCGCGCCCGGAACCGTCCTGGCGGCCCGAGCCGGCCCGGCCGGAGCCGCGCGGCCGGGCCGAGGCGCCGGCCGAGTCCCGGTACTCCCTTCTCGACGGCGGCTACCGGCCCGCGCCGCCGCCGCCCGAGTCCCGCTACGCGCTGCTCGACCGGGGTCGCTACCGGCCGGACACGCCGCCCGCCCCGGAGCCGGTGGTACCCGCGCCCCGCCGCCCGCTGGAGGGCCGCTCCGGCCGGGTCGACGCGGCCCAGGTGCAGTGGCGCGCCCCGGAGCCGGACCCGGAGCTGGAACGGGCGACCAGCGTGCTCCGCCGCGAGCTGGGCACCCCGAGGGTGCTCGCCTTCGCCAACCCCAAGGGCGGGGTGCACAAGACCACCGCGACAGTGCTCGCCGCCGCGACGGTCGGCAGCGTACGCGGGCGCGGCGTGCTCGCCTGGGACGACAACGAGCTGCGCGGCACGCTCGGTCTGCGGGCCGGCAGCGCCCGGCACGCCCGCACCATCCGCCACCTGATCCACGACCTGGCGCAGATCGAGATCCTCGAGGGCAACACGCTGCTGTCGCACCTCGACGACTACCTGCGGCACGCCTCCGACGGCTCGTACGACGTGCTGGCCGGCGAGGAGAGCCCGCGTTTCGCCCAGCGGCTCGACCAGTTCACCGTCAAGCGGGTGCTGGAGCTGCTGCGCCGCACCCACGAGGTGGTCTGCGTGGACACCGGCAACAACGTGGAGAGCCCGAACTGGCGCACCGTCATGCAGGCCGCCGACCAGCTCGTGGTGACCACCGTGCCGCGTGAGGACGCGGCGTTCAGCGCGGACTGGATGCTCGACCTGCTGCACGAGGTGGGCATGGGCGAGCTGGCCGACAACGCGGTCACGCTGATCTCCTGCCCCACGCCGGGGCGTACCTCGTTGCAGGACGACCTGGAACGGCACTTCGCCACCCGTACCCGGGCGGTCGCCGTGGTGCCCTACGACCCGGCGCTGGAGACCGGCTCCTCGATCGAGTACCACCAGCTCCAGGCCGAGACCCGCAACGCCTGGCTCAAGGCGGCAGCGGTGATGCTGGAACCGTTCGCGCGCTGAGCGCCGACCACCGCCCCGCGCCGTGCCCGGGCCTGAGAGGATCAACGGGTGAGTCCGGACACCCCTGAGCCCGAGCGGGCGCGCGAGCGCACCGACGGCACCGACGCGCGTACCGGCGACGCCCTCCCGCCTCCCGGCGACGCCCCGTGGCCTGGTGACGCCGCGTGGCCCGAGCGCGAGCAGCCGCCCGGCTGGCCCGGTGGCCTGCCGGTACCCGCCGGCACGCCGGTCACCGCGCCGGGCGCCGACCCGCTCGCCGGGTATCCCGGCGTGGTGGCGGAGCTGCCCGGCGCCGACGCCGCCCGGTCCGGCCGCCCGCTGGTCACCGCGCTCGGCGTGGTCGCGCTGCTCACCGCGCTCGGCGTGCCGCTGGGGCTGCTGTGGGCGTGGGCGGCGCCCGCCACCCCGGTGCGGCAGACCCCGGCCGGCGCGGTCTACGCGACCACGCAGCCGGAGCAGCCGATCGCCGCGGACGGCTGGTTCAGCCTCCTGACGCTCGGCTTCGGTGTGCTCGCCGCCGTCGCCCTGTGGGTGCTGCTGCGCCGTCGGCGCGGCCCGGCCGGTCTGCTCGCGGTGACGCTCGGCGGCCTCGGCGCGGCGGTGGTGGCCTGGCAGGTCGGCCGCCGGATCGGCCTGTCGACGTTCCAGCGGCTGGTGGAGACCGCGCCGCCGGGCACCGCGTTCACCAAACCCGTCGACCTGCGTGCCGGCGGCGTCGACTGGTACGGCCCGCTGCCGTTGCCGCACGGGAACCTGCTGCTCGCCGCGTTCGGCGCGGCAGTCACGTACACGCTGCTGGCGGGCTGGTCGCGGTGGCCGTCGCTGCGGCCGGAGCCGGAGCCCGACGCGGCCTGGCCGCCCCCACCCGGGTTCAGTTCGGCGCCGGGGGACCAGCCAGCTCGCTGAGCGGCACCGGCACCGCGCGCACCTGCCGCAGCAACGCCGTCTCCCGGTTGAGCAGGCGAAGCTCGGCGCGCAGCCGGCCGGCCGTGTCGTCGACGGCGAGCAGCCGCTGCCGGTCGGCGACGGTCAGCGCGGCGGTCGCGGCGACCAGGTGCGACAGGACCGTCGGATCCTCGGGCAGCTGCTCGGTGATCTCCTGCTGGTCCGGCCGGATCAGGCCCAGATACTGCCGGAACACCGAGATCACCCGGGCCGCCAGCAGGTCGGAGACCTCGTCCGGGCCGTCCGGCTCCGGCAGCCACTCCACCTCGGCGGTGAGGTACGGCTCGGCGGAGTCGTCGACGTCGGCGACCCGGAACCGCCGCCGCCCGACGGTGACGATGTCGAAGCCGCCGTCGGCCAGCTCGGTGACCTGCCGCAGCTCGGCGGTGCAGCCGACCTCGTGCAGCGTGACCTCGCCGCCGGCCGGCCCGGAACGCCCCGGCGGCCCGGCCGGCGCGACCTCCCAGCCGGCCTGGATCGCCACCACGCCGAACTCGCGCGGCGCGCCCTCGGGCAGCCCCACGAGATGACGCACCAGCGCCTTGTAGCGCTCCTCGAAGATGTGCAGCGGAAGGACCAGCCCGGGGAAGAGGACGGTCCCGAGCGGGAACACCGGCAGCCGTGCGCTCACGTGATCGAGCGTATCGCCAACGGGCCCGCCCGCGCGTGTCCCGGCTCACCGTCCCGGCGTGCGGGCGGGCCCGGCCGGTGACACCGGCGGCGGCCTAGACTCGCAGGCGTGCTGAATCGGATCGACCTGCGCGGCGGGGCCCGTGACCCGCGCCGCCTGCTGCCCCGTGCCCAGCTCGACGTCTCCGTGGCGGTCGAGCGGATCCGCCCGCTCGTGGAGGCGGTCCGGGACCATGGGTACCCGGCGATCCGGGAGGCGAGCGAACGGTTCGACGGCGTCTCCCCGGAGCGGCTGCGGGTGCCGGTCGAGACGATCCGCGCCGCCGAGGGCGAGCTGGATCCGCAGGTCCGCGCCGCGCTGCTGGAGTCGATCACCCGGGCCCGCAAGGTCCACGACGACCAGCGCCGCACCGACCACACCACGACGGTGGTGCCCGGCGGCACGGTGACCGAGCGGTGGGTGCCGGTCGACCGGGTCGGCCTCTACGTCCCCGGCGGCCTGGCCATGTACCCGTCGACTGTCGTGATGAACGTGGTACCGGCCCAGGCGGCCGGGGTGCGCTCGCTGGTGGTGGTGAGCCCGCCGCAGAAGGACAACGACGGCCTGCCGGACCGGCGCGTCCTCGCCGCCTGCGCGCTGCTCGGCGTGGACGAGGTGTACGCGGTCGGCGGCGCCCAGGCGGTCGCGATGCTCGCGTACGGCGCGGGCGTCGACCCGGCCGGGGACGAGCGCTGCGAGCCGGTCGACATGATCACCGGTCCGGGCAACATCTGGGTCACCGCCGCGAAGCGGCTGCTGCGCGGCGTGGTCGGCATCGACGCCGAGGCCGGCCCGACCGAGATCGCGATCCTGGCCGACGACACCGCCGACCCGGCGCACGTCGCCGCCGACCTGATCAGCCAGGCCGAGCACGACCCGCTGGCCGCGAGCGTGCTGGTCACGCCGTCCACCGCGCTGGCCGACGCGGTCGACGCCGAGCTGGCCCGGCAGGCGCCGGCGGCCAAGCACGCCGAGCGGATCGGCACCGCGCTGCGCGGCGAGCAGAGCGGCGTGGTCCTGGTCGACGACCTGGAGGCGGGCCTGCGGGTGGTCGACGCGTACGCGGCCGAGCACCTGGAGATCCAGACCGAGAACGCCCGCGAGTGGGCGCTGCGGGTGCGCAACGCCGGAGCGGTGTTCGTGGGCGCCTGGTCGCCGGTGTCGCTCGGCGACTACTGCGCGGGCTCCAACCACGTGCTGCCCACCGGCGGCTGCGCCCGGCACTCCTCCGGCCTGTCCGTGCAGTCCTTCCTGCGCGGCGTGCACCTGATCGAATACACCCAGGAGGCGCTGCGCGACGTGGCCCCGCACGTGGTCACCCTGGCGACGGTGGAGGACCTGCCCGCGCACGGCCAGGCGGTCAGCGTCCGGTTCCCCGAGGGCGGCGCGTCGTGACCACGCTCGACGACCTGCCGATCCGCGACGACCTGCGCGGGCGGACGCCGTACGGGGCGCCGCAGCTCGACGTGCCGGTGCGGTTGAACACCAACGAGAACTCCTACCCGGTGCCCGAGCCGGTGGTGGAGGCGATCGGCAAGGCGGTCGCCGCCGAGCTGCGCGACCTCAACCGCTACCCGGACCGGGACGCGGTGGCGCTGCGCGCCGACCTGGCCGCATACCTCGGTCACGGGCTCACCGCGGACCACGTGTGGGCGGCGAACGGCTCCAACGAGATCCAGCAGCAGCTGCTCCAGGCGTTCGGCGGTCCCGGGCGCACCGCGCTCGGCTTCACGCCGGCGTACTCGATGCACCCGCTGCTGGCGCTCGGCACCGGCACCCGGTGGGTGCCCGCCCGGCGCGGCGCGGACTTCGGTCTCACCGCCGGCGAGGCGGTGGCCCAGATCCGCGAGCACCGGCCGGACGTGGTGTTCCTCTGCTCGCCGAACAACCC
The DNA here is from genome assembly GCF_900091605.1 of Micromonospora tulbaghiae. Lineage (GTDB taxonomy): Bacteria > Actinomycetota > Actinomycetes > Mycobacteriales > Micromonosporaceae > Micromonospora > Micromonospora tulbaghiae. The sequence continues at coordinate 217,739 of NZ_FMCQ01000004.1, read as the reverse complement.
GACCGGCACCGCGCTCGACCCGGCGGTGGTCGCCGCCGTACTGGACGAGGCGCCCGGCATGGTGATCGTCGACGAGGCGTACGCCGAGTTCGCCCGGCCCGGCACGGTCAGCGCGCTCGCCGTGCTGCCCGGCCACCCGCGGCTGGTGGTGACCCGCACCATGAGCAAGGCGTTCGGGTTCGCCGGCGGCCGGCTCGGCTACCTGGCCGCCGACCCGGCGGTGGTGGACGCGGTGCAGCTGGTCCGGCTGCCGTACCACCTGTCCGCGCTCACCCAGGCCGCCGCCCGCGCGGCGCTGGCGCACCGGGACGCCCTGCTCGGCACCGTGGCCGCGATCATGCAGCAGCGGGACCGGATCGTCGCCGAGCTGCGCGCCCGGGGTCACCGGGTGGCCGACAGCGACGCCAACTTCGTGCTGTTCGCCGTCGAGGGGGACCAGGCGGTGGCCTGGCGTACCCTGCTCGATGCCGGCGTGCTGGTGCGCGACGTCGGCCTGCCCGGCTGGCTGCGCGTCACCGCCGGGACCCCGACCGAGACCGACGCCTTCCTCACCGCGATGGAGACAGTTTCATGAGCCGGATCGCCCGGATCGAGCGGGTCACAAACGAGACGAAGGTGCTCGTCGAGATCGACCTCGACGGCACCGGCAAGGCCGACATCTCCACCGGCGTCGGCTTCTACGACCACATGCTCAACCAGATCGCCCGGCACGGCGGCTTCGACCTGACCGTGCACACCGTCGGCGACCTGGAGATCGACGCGCACCACACGATGGAGGACACGGCGCTCGCGCTGGGCGCCGCATTCGACCGGGCGCTGGGCGACAAGGCCGGCATCCGGCGGTACGGCTCGGCCACCGTCCCGATGGACGAGGTGCTGGTCCGGGCCGCCGTCGACCTGTCCGGCCGCCCGTACGTGGTGCACGACGAGCCGGCGCTGGCCCCGTACATCGGGCCGGTCTATCCGACGAGCATGACCCGGCACATCTGGGAGTCGTTCGGTCAGTCGGCCCGGATCACGCTGCACGTGGACGTGCTCCGCGCGGCCCGGCCCGGCGGTCACCCGGACGCCCACCACGTGGTCGAGGCGCAGTTCAAGGCCGTCTCCCGCGCGCTGCGCGAGGCGACCGCGCTGGACCCGCGTAACGCGGGCGTGGTCCCCTCCACGAAGGGCGCTCTCTGATGAGCGCGAGGAACGCAGCGAAGCGGAGTCCCGCAGTCGCGAACGGAAGCTGGCTCTGATGAAGGTGCTGCCCACACTTCTGTTGATCCTGGCCGGCCTGCTGGTCGGCGGGACGTGGTCGCTGCTCAAGCAGGGCGCGCCCCGCGCCGCCGTGGTGATCACCGGCCTGCTGGCCGTGCTGGCCACCGTCGCCGGGGTGCTCTGGCTGCTGCCGGGGGAGAGCTGATGGCACGGGTGGTGGTGCTCGACTACGGCTCGGGCAACCTGCGCTCGGCCGAGCGCGCGGTGGAGCGGGCCGGCGCCGAGGTGACTGTCACCGACGACCTGGACGCCGCCGCGTCGGCCGACGGCCTGGTGGTGCCGGGCGTCGGCGCGTTCGCCGCGTGCATGGCCGGGATCGAGGCGCTGGGCGCCGGGCCGGTCATCGCCGACCGGGTCGCCGCCGGGCGGCCGGTGCTGGGCATCTGCGTCGGCATGCAGATCCTGTTCGGGCACGGCGAGGAGCACGGCGTGGTCACCAAGGGGCTCGGGCTGCTGCCCGGCGGCGTGACCCGGCTGCCCGCCCGGCGGCTGCCGCACATGGGCTGGAACACCGTGCAGCCACCGGCCGGCTCGACGCTGTTCGCCGGGCTGCCGGGCGACACCCGGTTCTACTTCGTCCACTCCTATGGCGTGACCGACCCGGCGGCGCTGGCCGAGGCGGGTGCCGCGGTGACCACCGCGCACCACGGCGCGGACTTCGTCGCGGCGGTGGAGCGGGGGCCGCTGTCGGCCGCGCAGTTCCACCCGGAGAAGTCGGCCGACGCCGGCGCCGCGCTGCTGCGCAACTGGCTCGGCACGCTGTGACCGGACCGGTCCGGGGCACGCGGGCGGGGCGCCCGCGAGTGTTCGCGTGAGCAAGGAGCGGGCCCGCCGCCGCGCGGAGCGCGAGGCCGAGCAGGAGCGGGCGCGCGCCGTCCGCGCCCGCCGGGTGACGCGCCGGGAGCGGCGTCGTTCCCTGGTACGCCGGCTGACGCCGTCGATGCGGCGCGGGCGTACCGGCCGGCTGCGCCGGCACACCCGCCGCGAGCGGGCGACGATCCTGGTGCTCACCGTGGTGGCGGTGGTCGCCATCTGGAACCTGGTGGACGACCTCGCGCTGCGGCTGGTGCTGGTCGTGTTGTTGTTGCTGGTCCTGCCCGCGGTCGTGGTGATCGCGCTGGACCGTCGTTGAGGATCCGAGGAGAGAAGCGTTGAGCCTCACCCTGTTGCCCGCCGTGGACGTCGCCGACGGCCAGGCCGTCCGGCTCGTGCAGGGCGCCGCCGGTAGCGAGACCGCGTACGGCGACCCGCTGGACGCGGCTCTGGCCTGGCAGTCCGACGGCGCGGAGTGGATCCACCTGGTCGACCTGGACGCCGCGTTCGGGCGGGGCTCCAACGCCGCGCTGCTCGCCGAGGTGGTCGGCAAGCTGGACGTGAAGGTGGAGCTGTCCGGCGGCATCCGCGACGACGAGTCGCTGCGGGCGGCGCTCGGCACCGGGGCGGCCCGGGTCAACATCGGCACCGCCGCGCTGGAGGACCCGCAGTGGTGCGACCGGATCTGCGGCGAGTACGGCGACCGGGTGGCGATCGGGCTGGACGTGCGCGGCCGTACCCTGTCGGCGCGCGGCTGGACCCGCGACGGCGGTGACCTCTACGAGGTGCTGGCCCGGCTCGACGCCGCCGGCGCCGCGCGGTACGTGGTCACCGACATCACCAAGGACGGCACCATGCGCGGGCCCAACCTGGACCTGCTGCGCGAGGTGTGCGCCCGTACCGATGCCCCGGTGATCGCCTCCGGCGGTGTGTCCACGCTGGACGACCTGCGGGCGCTGGCCACGCTGGAGCCGGTGGGTGTGGAGGGCGTGATCGCCGGTAAGGCGCTCTACGCGGGCGCGTTCACCGTCGCCGAGGCGCTGGCGACTCTGCGGGCCGGCGCGTGACGGCCGAGCCGGCCCGGACGCCGGCGGACGCCGGGGTGGTGACCCGGCTCGGCTCTGGCGGCCCGTGGGAGGCGCTCTACGGCTATTCCCGGGTGGTCCGGGCCGGCTCACTGGCGATCACCGCCGGCTGCACCTCCACCGTGGACGGCCGGGTGGCGCACGCGGGTGACGCGGCTGCGCAGACCGCGCAGGCGATCCGGATCGGCCTGGACGCGCTGGCCGAGGTCGGCGCCGGGCCGGGTGACGTGGTGCGGACGCGGATGTACGTGACCGACCGGATCTACGCCGACGAGGTGGGCCGGGCACACAACGCGGTGTTCGGCCCGGTGCGCCCGGTGGCGACGATGGTGGTGGTGGCCGGGCTGATCGACCCGGATCTGCTGGTCGAGGTCGAGCTGGAGGCGTACCTGCCGGACCGCTGAGCGGTGCCGCCCGCAGTGGTCGGCCTCGCCTCGCAGCCCGATAAGTTGCGCACAACTTGATTGCGCGCTACCTTTCAGGGCGTGGCCGATGATCTGGTACTGCGCCGGCAGGTGTGCTTCGCGCTCTACGCGGCGTCGCGTGCCCTGACCGACGTCTACCGGCCCATCCTCGACGAGCACGGGCTGACCTACCCGCAGTACCTGGTGCTGCTGGTGCTCTGGGAGCGCGACGACGACGCTCCCACGGTCTCCGAACTCGGCGCCGCGCTCCGGCTCGACTCCGGCACGCTCTCCCCGCTGCTCAAACGGCTGGAGGCGGCCGGCCTGGTGGTGCGTACCCGCTCGGCTGCCGATGAGCGCCGGGTCGAGGTGGGCCTCACCGGCCAGGGCCGGGCCCTGCGGGAGCGGATGGGTGACGTGCCGCGCCGGGTGGCCACCGCGACCGGGCTCACCGAGGCCGAACTGGTCTTCCTCCACGGCATCCTCACCCGGGTCACCGAGACGATCCACCGACAGAAGGAGCAGTGACATGCAGGTGCTCTACACCGCCTCCGCCCGCGCCACCGGCGACGGCCGCGACGGTCACGTCCGGACCTCCGACGGCACGGTCGAGCTGGATCTCGCCTTACCGAAGGAGATGGGCGGCGCCGGCGGCGCGGCCAACCCGGAGCAGCTCTTCGCGGCCGGCTACGCGGCCTGCTTCCACTCCGCGCTGCGCGTGGTTGCCCGCCAGGCCAAGGCGGACGTCTCCGGCTCGGTCGTCGAGGCCGAGGTGGGCATCGGCCCGAACGGCAGCGGCGGCTACGGCCTGGCCGTGACGCTCGTGGTGGACCTGCCCGCGGTCGAGCGCGCCGCCGCCGAGCAGCTCGTGGACGCGGCCCACCAGGTCTGCCCCTACTCCAACGCGACGCGTGGGAACGTCGAGGTCACGCGCACGGTCCGCGCGGCCCTGTGAGCACGATGAGCGAGGCGCGGGTGAACCGGGAGATCCACCTGGCGTCCCGGCCGGAGGGCTGGCCGACCCCGGAGAACTTCCGCCTGGTCACCACCGAGGTGCCGACGCCGGGCCCCGGGCAGGTCGTGGTCCGCAACCGGTTCATGTCCGTCGACCCGTACATGCGCGGGCGGATGAACGACGTCAAGTCGTACGTGCCGCCGTTCGCGCTCGACGCCCCGCTCGACGGGGGCGCGATCGGTGAGGTGGTGGCCGGCGAGGCCGGTGACGTCAAGCCCGGCGACACGGTGCTGCACGGGCTCGGCTGGCGCGAGTACGCGCTGGTGGACGCCAAGGGCGTCCGCAAGGTCGATCCCGGCCTGGCGCCGGTCACCGCGTACCTGGGCGTGCTCGGCATGACCGGGCTGACCGCGTACGCCGGGCTGCTCGACGTGGCCGCGATGAAGCCGGGGGAGACCGTGTTCGTCTCCGGCGCGGCCGGCGCGGTGGGCAGCATGGTCGGCCAGATCGCGAAGCTGCGCGGCGCCGGGCGGGTGATCGGCAGCGCCGGTTCCCCGGCGAAGGTGGAACGCCTCACCGCGCTCGGCTTCGACGCCGCCTTCGACTACCACGACGGCCCCGTGTACAAGCAGCTCAGGGCCGCCGCCCCGGACGGCGTCGACGTGTACTTCGACAACGTCGGCGGCGAGCACCTGGAGGCCGCGATCGGGGCGATGAACCTGCACGGCCGGGCCGCGATCTGCGGCATGATCGCGCAGTACAACGCCACCGAGCCGCCCGCCGCGCCGCGCAACCTGGCGCTGGTGATCGGTAAGCGGCTGACGCTGCGCGGATTCCTCGTCGGTGACCACGGTCACCTGCGGGAGCAGTTCGTGCAGGAGGTGGCGGGCTGGCTGCGCGAGGGCCGGCTGTCGTACGACGAGACGATCGTCGACGGCATCGAGCAGGCCCCCGAGGCGTTCCTCGGCCTGCTGCGCGGCGAGAACCTCGGCAAGATGCTGGTCCGTCTCTGACCGGCGCGAACCACTCCACCGCGGGCGGTGGTGACCGGCCTCACCGGCGGGTCACCACCGCCCGCGCGTTCGTTAGGCTCGGGGCATGACGGTGGCGGTACGGGTCATCCCGTGTCTGGACGTGGACGCCGGGCGCGTGGTCAAGGGGGTCAACTTCCTCGACCTGCGCGACGCCGGCGACCCGGTGGAGCTGGCGGCGGCGTACGACCGGGCCGGCGCGGACGAGCTGACCTTCCTCGACGTCACCGCCTCGTCCAGCGACCGGGGCACCATGCTCGACGTGGTGCGGCGCACCGCCGAGTCGGTCTTCATCCCGCTCACGGTGGGCGGCGGCGTACGCCAGGTCGCCGACGTCGACACGCTGCTGCGCGCCGGTGCGGACAAGGTCGGCGTGAACACCGCCGCCATCGCCCGGCCGGAGCTGATCGCCGAGATCGCCGACCGGTTCGGCCGCCAGGTCCTGGTGCTCTCGCTCGACGTGCGCCGCGCCCCGGACGGCACGACGCCGAGCGGCTTCGAGGTGACCACGCACGGCGGCCGGCGGGGCACCGGGCTGGACGCGGTCGAGTGGGCGGCGCGCGGCGCCGAGCTGGGCGCGGGCGAGATCCTGCTCAACTCGATGGACGCCGACGGCACCAAGGCCGGGTTCGACCTGCCGCTGATCCAGGCTGTCCGCGAGGTGGTCGACGTGCCGGTGATCGCCAGCGGGGGCGCGGGCGAGGTGGCCCATTTCCCGCCGGCGATCGGCGCCGGGGCGGACGCGGTGCTCGCGGCCAGCGTCTTCCACTTCGGCGAACTCACGGTCGGCGAGGTCAAGGACGCGCTGCGCGGCGCCGGGCACCCGGTGCGCTGAGGCGGCGGTCACTGCCGGCCGGAGTGCCCCTCGGGGGAGCGGCGCGGCATCGGGATGGACCGGACCACGTACTCCTGCACGGCGGCGGCGTGGTCGTCCTCGTCGAGCTGCCACTCGGACTCGGCGGGCGGGTGCCGCCGGGTCAGCACGCCCTGCACCGTGTCGACTGTGGTGCCGAGCCCGGCGCTGGGCCGGGTGCGCCAGAGCCGTTCACCGTCCGGGGTGACCCGGAACCAGCCGTCGGCGACGCTGACCAGGCCCGCGCCGACGAGCCGCCGGACCGCCCCCTCCACCTCGTGCCGCTCCGGGATGGCCTGGTTGAGGTGGTCGGCGGTGGAGAGGACGTCGGCCAGCCGTACGCCTTCGGGGCGGCGTGTCGCGGCGGCCCGCCGGTGCCGGCCGGCGCCACTGGCGATGACCAACGCGACGAAGATCCAGGCGTCGCTCCAACGCCATCCGTTCTCCCCCATGCAGGAATGATGCCCGGCGGCGACGGCGGAGGAAACACCTGGTTTCCCGGTTCTGCGTCGTCGCAGCTCAGCGCGTTGCGGCTCGTGCCCGGCCGTGGCGGTCGGCCCGGCCGCGGTCACGTAGCGTACGCACCGGCCGCCGGTCGTGCGGGCAGCGCGAAGACCGGGATGAAGAACTGGGCCAGCGGGCCGATGGTCAGCGCGTAGGCCACCGTGCCGAGGCCGACGGTGCCGCCGAGCAGCCAGCCGAGCGCCAGCACGGTGATCTCGATGACGGTGCGGACCAGCCGGACCGAGAACCGGGGGTGGCGGGCGACGAACCCGGTCATCAGGCCGTCGCGCGGGCCGGGGCCGAGCCCGGCGCCGAGGTAGAGGCCGGTGGCGGCGCCGTTGGCGACGATCCCGGCGACGAGCAGCGCGACGCGCGCCGGCATGCCCTCCCCGGGCGGAAGCACGGCCAGGGTGGCGTCGACGACCAGCCCGATCACCACCACGTTGCTGACCGTGCCGAGGCCGGGACGCTGCCGCAGCGGGATCCAGAGCAGCAGCACGAGCGCGCCGACGGCGATGGTGACGGTGCCGAACGACAGGCCGGTCTGCCGGGCGAGCCCCTGGTGGAACACGTCCCACGGGTCCAGCCCCAGCTCCGACCGGATCATCAGCGCCATGCTCACGCCGTACAGGACCAGCCCGGCGTAGAGCTGGGTGAGCCGTCGCGCCGGCCGGTGCCGGAGATTGCCAAGCTGTGCCATGCATGCCACCCTAGGGGCCAATCGCGGTCCTCAAGGGTGCCAATTCCGGAGGTGTGGCCATGACCAGCCAGGTGCGCGGCGTCCAATTGGCGCGGCTTCTCGGCCAGTGGCACGCCCTGCCGGGCCGCCGGCGCAGCCCCGACTACGCCGCGCTCGCCGGCGCCGTCCGCGGGTTGCTCGCCGACGGGCGGCTCCCACTCGGGGTACGGCTGCCGGCCGAGCGGGAACTGGCCGAGGCGCTGCGGATCAGCCGGACCACTGTCACCGCCGCGTACCGGGAACTGCGGGAGAGCGGCCACCTGGCCAGCCGCCGGGGCGCCGGGAGCTGGACCATGCTGCCCGGCGGACACCGGGTGGCCAGCACCGGGCTGTGGACGCCGCTCGACGACCGCGACATGATCGACCTCGGCGTGGCCGCGCTGTCCGCGCCGCCGCAGCTCGTCCCGGCCGCCCGGGCCGCGGCCGAGGACCTGCCCCGCTACCTCGGCGGCGCCGGCTACCACCCGACCGGCATCATCGAGCTGCGCGAGGCGGTGGCCCGCGCCTACACCGAGCGCGGCCTGCCCACCAGCCCGGAACAGATCATGGTCACCAGCGGCACCCAGCACGCGCTGGACCTGGTGCTGCGGCTGGCCCTGTCGCCCGGCGGCGGCGTGCTCGTCGAGTCGCCCACCTACCCCAACGCGCTGGCCGCGTTGTCCGCCCGCCGGGCCCGGATCGCCACCCACGGCCTGTCCGACGAGGGCTGGGACGCCGAACTGCTGCTCGGCAGCCTCCGGCAGACCCGGCCGAAGCTCGCGTACGTGATCCCCGAGTTCCAGAACCCGACCGGCCACCTGATGGCCGCCGACCTGCGCGAGCGGCTGGTCGGCACGGCCCACGCGGCCGGCACCGACCTGGTGGTCGACGAGTCCTTCGTCGACCTGCCGCTGGACGACACCACGCTGCCGCCGCCGGTGGCCGTCTTCGACAGGCACTCCCGGGTGATCAGCATCGGCGGCATGAGCAAGCCCTACTGGGGCGGGTTGCGGATCGGCTGGGTCCGCGCCTCCGCGCCCCAGGTGCAGCGGCTCGCCGCGGCCCGGGTCGGGGTGGACATGGCCAGCCCGGTGCTCGACCAGCTCGTCGCCGTGCACCTGCTCACCGAGGCGCCGGCCATCGTGGCGGCCCGCCGGGCCCAGCTCGTCGCCCAGCGGGACGCCCTGGTCGCCGCGCTCGCCGACCGGCTGCCCGACTGGCGGGTACGGGTACCGAGCGGCGGCGTCACGCTCTGGGCCGAGCTGGACGGCCCGATCTCCAGCGCGCTGGCCCGCGCCGCCGAGGAGGTCGGCGTACGGCTGGCGCCCGGTCCCCGGTTCGGCCTGGACGGGACGCTGGAGCGTTTCCTGCGGCTGCCCTTCACCCTGCCCGCCGACGAGCTGGTGGAGGCGGTCGGGCGCCTCGCGGCGGTCCGCTACGACCTGGACCGCACCAGCCGTCCGCAGTGGCGGGAGCCGAGCGTCATCGCCTGACCCGCCCGGCCGCCCGATCCGGTGGTGATCGGCCCGAAGTGCGGCTCCGGCCCGTCCGGTGCCCGCAGACTGCCCGGGTGGGGAACGGGAGGGGAGTCCGGCGGTCGTGGACCGTGCGGTCCGCCGCCCCGGGTTCCCGCACCACCCGGCTGGAGCTCTTCTACGACCTGGTCTTCGTCTTCGCGTTCCTGAACGTCACCACGCTCACCGCCTCGGAGCTCACGCCGGCCAACCTGTACCGCTTCCTGCTGGTGCTGGCGCTGCTCTGGTGGTCGTGGACCGGCTTCGCCCGGATGGGCAACTTCTTCCGTGCCGACCAGGGCGTGCTGCCGCTGGTCGGCTTCGTCACCGTGGCGGCGACGTTCATGCTGGTGCTCAGCGAGCCCAGCGCGTTCGAGGACCTCCCCGGCGGGCTGCCCGGCCCGCTGGTCTTCGCCGGCTGCTACTTCGTGATCCGGATGGCCCAGCTCACGGTCTTCGGCTGGGTGGACCGCGCCGACCCGGTCCGGCGCCGCCGGCTGCTCCTGCGCGCCGTGTTCCCGACCGTCGCCACCGTGCTGCTGGTCATCGCCGGAACCGTGCCGACGCGGCTGCCGCAGGAGCGGTTCGCGATCCCGCTGCAACTGGCGCTCTGGACGCTGGCGCTGCTCGTCGAGTACGTCGGCGGGGTGACGCTCGCCCGCCAGTGGTGGGTGGTGGTCTCGGCCGGGCACTGGGCGGAACGGCACGCGCTGATCGTGCTGGTCGCACTCGGCGAGTCGATCATCGCGCTCGGCTTCGGCCCGAAGCACGGGCTGCCGCTGGCCGGGCCGGTGGCGGTGTCGGCGCTGCTCGGCATCGTGGTCGTCGCGGCGCTGTGGTGGGCGTACTTCGACACGCTCGCCTTCGCGATGGAACAGGCGCTGCACCACGCCCGGGACGAGGCAACCCGGGTCCGGCTCACCCGGGACGTGTACACGTTCATGCACCTGCCGATGGTCGCCGGGGTCATCCTCTACGCGCTCGGCCTCAAGGACCTGCTGGCCGAGGCCGCCGACCCGGCCACGCCCGCCTGGGGGCTGCCGCTGGGCGACTTCTGGGGCGCGATCCTGTTCGGCGGGGTGGCGTTGTACCTGCTCAGCCTCGCCGGGTGCTGGTGGCTCGCGCTGCGCGAGGTGCACTGGCCGTTGCTGGCCGCGGTGGTGGCGCTGGCCGTGGTCGGTCCGTTCGTCTTCCGCATCCCGGAGCTGATCGCGCTCGGTGTGCTCGGGATGATCACCGGCGCCGGGGTCACCTGGGAGACGCGCCGCGAGGACGGCCTCCGGCGCCGGGTACGCCGGCTCGCGCTGGAGGAGCAGATCGCCGCCGAGGCCGAGCAGAGCCACTGGCGGCAGAAGCACTTGTGAACGGCGCGCGGCCGTGCCCCGGGACGGTGGGGCACGGCCGGCGCGACGGTACGGCGGTGCGGCTACAGCTCGGCGAGCGTGCCCTCGTACATCTTGTCGATCTCGGAGGCGAAGTTCGTCTCCACGCTACGGCGCTTGATCTTCAGCGACGGCGTGACCTCGCCGTCCTCGATGGTGAGGTCACGGGGGAGGATCGACACCTTCTTGATCGTCTCCCAGCGGTTGAGCTTCGCGTTCAGCTCGGCCACGTACCCCTCGACCATCTCCCGCGCCTGCGGCGAGGTGACGATCGTGGTGTAGTCGCTGCCCTCCAGCGCGGTGCCGGCGGCCCAGCCCTTGATCGCGTCCGGGTCCAGCGTGACGAGCATGGTGCAGTAGTTGCGCGCCTGCCCGATCACCACCGCCTGCGAGGTGTACGGGCACACCGCCTTGAACATGCCCTCGATGTGCGACGGCGCGACGTACTTGCCGCCGGACGTCTTGACCAGGTCCTTCTTCCGGTCGGTGATGCGCAGGTAGCCGTCGGCGTCGAGCGTGCCGATGTCGCCGGTGCGGAAGAAGCCGTCCTCGGTGAACGCGGCGGCGGTCTCCTCGGGCAGGTTGTGATAGCCGCGCATGACCGGCTTGCCGCGCAGCAGGACCTCGCCGTCGGTGTCGATCCGGCACTCCAGGTCGCCCATGGCGCGGCCCACGCTGCCGATCTTCAGCCCGTCGGGCGGGTTCACGAACGCGCCCGCGCTGGTCTCGGTCAGACCGTAGCCCTCCGAGATGGGCAGGTTGGCGGCGGCGAAGAAGGTGGCGATCTCCTTGCTCAGCGGCGCCGCGCCGGAGACCAGCACCCGCATCCGGCCGCCGAGCCGCGCCTGGAGCTTGCTGAACACGAGCTTCTCGGCCAGCGCGTACTTCATCCGCAGCCCGGCCGGGACCGGCTTGCCGGCCTGCTCCAGCGCGACCTTCTCCTTGCCGACCCCGACGCCCCAGGCGAAGATCTTGGCCTTGGCGCCGCCGGCGCCCTGCGCGGTGGTGACCGCCTTGTTGTAGACCTTCTCGAAGACCCGGGGCGCGCCGCACATGAGCGTCGGCTGCACCACGCCCAGCAGGTCGACGAGCTTGTCCACCCGGCCGTCGACGTAGGTGGGCAGGCCGACGTGGGTGGCGCCGCAGAGCAGCGTCTTGCCGAACGAGTGCGACAGCGGCAGCCACAGGTACTGCAGGTCGTCGACGCGCAGCAGGCCCAGCTCGGCCTGCGCCACGCCCTCCCAGCACCAGCCGCCGTGCAGCAGCTCCACGCCCTTCGGGCGGCCGGTGGTGCCCGAGGTGTAGATCAGCGTGGCCAGGTGGTCCGGGCCGATGCCGGCGACGAGCATGTCGATCAGGTCCGGCTCGGCGCTCAGCGCGGCTGTGCCGCGCTCCTCCAGCTCGGCCAGGGTGAGCTGCGGGACGGCCGCCGCCGGGTCGGGCGTGCCGTCGAAGAGCACCACGTGGGTCAGCGCGGGCAGGTCCGCCCCGGCGATCTTCGCCGCCTGGGCCGGGTTCTCCGCGAACAGCACCTTAGAGCCGGAGTCGGCGATGATGTAGATCGCGTCCTCGGGTTCGGTGGTGGGGTAGACGGTGGTGGTGGCCCCACCGGCGCACATGATGCCGAAGTCGGCGAGCACCCAGTCCAGGCGCGTGTTGGCCAGGATCGCGACCGGGTTCTCCAGGCCGACACCGAGCCCGTGCAACCCGGCAGCGATCGCCTTGGCGCGCTGCCCGACCTGCTCCCACGTCAGCCAGACCGGGCCCGAGTCGTCGGGTGCGGGGTGGGCGAAGGCGTGCCGGTCGGGGGAGTCCGCCACGCGCTTGAGGAACATGTCCGGTACGGAACGGTACGGTACATCGAGAGCCATCGCTGTAGCCGCCTTCAGGGGTGGAGGGACGTGACGGGGGTCACGCCGATCTGCGGTTACCGAAGGGTATTGCCTGCACCCGGCCAGCGGCTAGCCCCGATCGGTCGAGTCGCCCCCGGTCCCGCCTGCTGGACCCGTTCAGGCGTACCGGCTGGCCGCGCGGGACCAGTCGTAGGTGGCCCTGATCCAGTCCCGGCGGGTGTCCAGGAAGACCCGCATTCCCTCGTCGGCCACGGCGCTCAGCGCCGCGTCCCGCTCCGCGTACGTGGCGAGGGCCTTGTTGAACCGGTCCGCCGCCGCGTACAGCGCCGCCGACTCGTCCTGCCCGGTCTCACCCGCGATCGTGGTGACCAGGTTGTGCGCCTCCGGGGCGGCGCCGCGCTCCTTGCCGTAGGAGAACAGGTCGTTGCACCAGCAGATCAGGTCGGTGGCGAGAGCGTCCAGCGCGGTGAGCGCCGGCGCGACCCGCTGGTCGGCGTTGGGCGCGGACGGGCGGGCCAGGTCGGTCACCGTGAAACTCGGGCGGACGCCGCCGGTGTGGCGGCGCATCTGGGTGTACTCGGCCACCCCTGGCACCCGCAGTCGCTCCCGGTTGGCGGCCTCCCAGAGCAGCGCCAGCAGGTACTCCCGCAACTGGCTGACCAGGCGCAGCAGGTGGGCCGGCCGGCCCCGGTCGCGGGCCCGCCGGCACAGGTCGTGCAGCGCCAGGGCGATCGGCCCGCCGTCGGCCGGCGCCGGCGCGTCCGGGTCGCCGTGCCGGTCGAGCACCGCCAGCAGCGCGGCCAGCGTGGGTGCCAGCAGCGTGGGCGCCGCGCCGAGCCCGTCGTCGTCGCAGGCGTCGTCCACCACGAACAGCCAGTTGATCAGGTCGGTGAGCAGGCGCAGGCCGTACGGCGACGCCTCGGGGCAGGCGCGAGCGGCCAGCTCCGCCGCGTACGCCCCGGCCAGCCGCCGGCGTCCGGCCTGGTCCTCCACCAGGCCGAAGTCGCGTACCCAGGCGGCGCTCTCCGCGGCCGCCTGGTCGACGGCGGGGTGACGCCGGGAGGGAAAGGGCGGCTCGTGCAGTGCCGAGAGGGCGAAGTCGCGCATCGTCGTCCCCCTGTCCGCCGCCCCGCGGGGTCGGGCCGGTGCGCAGGAGCGTACGGGAGTACGCAACCGTTATCGACGTTCGGGTGTCCACATTCCACTGTCGGCCGCCGACCGGCTACACACCCTCGGTCACAAGCCCAGTTCGGCGGTACGCAGACGCTCGGCGCGGTCGGCCGGACCGTCCACCTGGACCCGGGCCACCCGCTGCCGTCCGGTGAGGAACAGCACGAGTTCCCCCGGCGCGCCGACGAGCCGCAGCCGCTCGCCGCCGCCACCGGCCCGCAGCTCGCCGTGCCCCGGCGCCTGCACCAGCACCTCGGCCGGGAACCGCCGCAGCGCCATCCGGGCCAGCAGGGACACCCGCTTCCACAGCACCGCCTGCTGCCCGGCGGGCAGGTCACGCGGCTGCCAGCCCGGCCCGGCCCGGCGGACGTCCTCGTGGTGGATGAAGAACTCCATCCCGTTGGCCAGCTCGTCGGTGAGCGGGTTGCTCACCGGGCTCCACACCGGGGGACGGCGTACCCGGCCGATCAGGTCGGCGTACGGCCCGGCGGCGATCCGCCGGCGGACCGACTCGCCGTAGCCGCGCAGCGGCGGCAGCAGGATCCCGCCCGCCGCGTCCGGCCGGCGCTCCCGCACCAGAAGGTGCGCCGCCAGGTCACGGGTGGTCCACCCCTCGTTGACGGTCGGTGCGTCCGGTCCCAGTTCCAGCATCAGGTCGGCGAGCGCCTCGCGCTCCGCTCGGGCGTACCGCGGCATGGCCCGATCGTAGGCCCGTTCCGGCCGATCGGCGCGCCGCGCCCGGCGGGATCGCGCCGCCGGACCGATTCCGGCCGCCCTCGACCCAGGTCCGGCGGGAACGTGACGGCGGACATATCCCGGCCGGGTCGGCGGGACCGGCGGCGAGCGGTAAGGATGGGGGAGAACGATGCGGCTTACGGCGGGGGAGAGCGTGGCGAGCGGGACAAGTCGGGACGTGCTCGGCAGAGGGCTACGGGTGCTCGGCCAGGCCATCCGGGAACAGCCACGGATCTTCGCGGTCGCGGTCAGCGGCAGCGTGCTGTTCGGCCTCCTGGTGATCGCCAGCGCGTACGTGGTCGGCGCGGTGGTCGGCGACGTGGTCGTGCCGGCCGTGGAGCGCGGCGAGGCGGCCCGCGGGGCGCTGGCGCTGGCCGCGGCGGCCCTGTTCGGCATCAGCGTGCTGCGGGTGGTGGGCATCTTCGGCCGCCGGCTCGGCGCCGGTTACATGCAGTACCGGCTCCAGGCCGCCTACCGTCGCCGGGTCACCCGGCGCTACCTGGAGCTGCCGCTGGCCTGGCACCACCGCAACTCCACCGGCACGCTGCTGTCGAACGCCAACTCCGACGTGGAGGCGGCCTGGTACCCGATCGCGCCGCTGCCGTTCGCGGTCGGCACGCTGGTGATGCTCGTCGGCGCGGTGGCCTCGCTGTTCTTCACCGACTGGGCGCTGGCCCTGGTCGGCCTCGCCGTGTTCCCCGCGCTGTTCGCGCTCAACGTGGTCTACTCCCGCCGGATGGCGCCCCGGCAGGCCCGGGCACAGCGGCTGCGGGCCGAGGTCAGCGGCATCGCGCACGAGAGCTTCGACGGCGCGCTGGTGGTCAAGACGATGGGCCGCGAGGCCCAGGAGACGGCCCGCTTCGCCTCCCGCGCCGGTGAGTTGCGCGACGCGCTGATCTCGGTCGGCCGGCTGCGCGGCGTGTTCGACCCGATGCTGGAGACGCTGCCCAGCCTCGGCACGCTCGCCGTGCTGGTGGTCGGCGCGATCCGGTTTCGGCAGGGCGCGATCAGCGTGACCGAGCTGGTCAGCGTCGCGTTCCTGTTCACAGTGCTGGCCTTCCCGGTACGCGCCATCGGCTGGGTGCTGGCCGAACTGCCGCGCAGCGTCGCCGGATGGGACCGGGTCCGCCGGGTGCTCGATGCGACCGGCGAGATGCCGTACGGCACGACGACACTCGACCCGGCCACCCGCGAGCCGGCCACGCTCGCCTTCGACGACGTGCACTTCGCGTACGAGCCGGCCGAGGCGCACCTGCCCGGCGCCAAGGTGCTCGGCGAGGTGACGTTCACCGTCCCGGCCGGGAAGACCGTCGCCCTGGTCGGCCCCACCGGCGCGGGCAAGTCCACGATCGCCTCGCTCGCCGTGCGCCTGGTCGACCCGGGTGCCGGGCGGGTCACGCTGGACGGCGTGGACGTGCGGGAGCTGACCGCCGCCTCGCTCGCCGGCAACGTGGCGCTGGTGGCGCAGGTGCCGTTCGTCTTCGACGACACGGTCCGGGCCAACATCGCGCTCGACCGCGCCGGCATCGGCGACGACGAGGTGTGGGCGGCGCTGCGGCTGGCCGAGGCGGACGGCTTCGTGGCCGCGCTGCCGGACGGGCTGGACACCATGGTCGGCGAGCGGGGCACGTCGCTGTCCGGCGGACAGCGTCAGCGTCTGACACTGGCCCGGGCACTCGCCGGGCGACCCCGGCTGCTGGTGCTCGACGACGCCACGAGCGCCGTCGACCCGCGGGTCGAGGCGGCCATCCTGGCCGGGCTGCGCGCGCCCGCCGACGGCGGCGCCCCGGCGTCGATCCTGGTGGTGGCGTACCGCCGGGCCACCATCGCGCTCGCCGACGAGGTGATCTACGTGGAGCAGGGCCGCGTGGTCGCGCGCGGCACCCACACCGAGCTGCTGGCCACCGTGCCCGGCTACGCCGACCTGGTCACCGCGTACGAGCAGGCCGAGCAGGAACGCGAGCAGAATCGGACGTACGACGAGGTCACCCCGTTGCCCTCGGGCCTGGAGATCGAGGTGGACCGGTGAGTACGACCACGGGGGAGAACAGCGAGAGCACCGAGACCACCTGGCAGACGTTGCGGCGAGGGCTGGCGCTCTCCCCGGAGCTGCGCACCGGCCTCGCCGGAACGCTGGCGCTGGCGCTGGTCTACATGGTCGGCCGGGTCGCCGTGCCGGTGGCGGTGCAGCGAGGCATCGACCACGGCATCGTCGGCGGGCTCGACCTGAACGTCATCTCGCTCACCGTGGCGATCACCGCCGGGGTGCTGGTGGTCACCACCGCCTGCGGCTATCTGATGATGCGCCGGCTGTTCACCGTGAGCGAGACCGCGCTGGCCGGGGTGCGCACCCGGGCGTTCCGGCACGTGCACGACCTGTCCATGCTGCACCAGCAGTCCGAGCGGCGCGGGTCGCTGGTCTCCCGGGTCACCAGCGACGTCGACCAGATCACCCAGTTCCTCCAGTGGGGCGGCGTGATCCTGATCGTCAACCTGGGCCAGCTGCTGGTGACCACCGCAGTGATGCTCGCGTACTCCTGGCAGTTGACGCTCGTGGTGCTCGTCGCGTTCGCGCCCGCGGTGCTGGTGATCCGGCGGTTGCAGCGCCGCCTCGCCGGGGCGTACGGGCTGGTGCGGCAGCGCACCGGCACGTTGCTCGGCGCGATCGGCGAGAGCGTGGTGGGCGCGCCGGTGATCCGGGCGTACGGCATCGCCGGGCGTACCGCGCGGCGGCTGGACACGGCCATCGACGGGCAGCGGGTGGCCCAGCAGAGGGCGATCCGGATCAGCATCATGGGCAGCTCGGTGGGGGAGTTGGCCGCCGGGCTGGCGCTGGCCGGCGTGGTGGTGGTCGGGGTCAGCCTGGGTGCGGGCGGCACGCTGTCGATCGGCCAGCTCACCGCGTTCCTGTTCCTGGTCACGCTCTTCATCCAGCCGGTGCAGATCGCCACCGAGGTGCTCAACGAGGCGCAGAACGCGATCGCCGGCTGGCGCCGGGTGCTGGACGTGCTGGACGTCTCCCCGGACGTGGCGGACCCGGGCGAGCAGGGGCGGGAGCTGCCGCCGGGGCCGCTGGACGCCCGGTTCGCCGGCGTGACGTTCGCCTATCCGGGCGGGCCGCCGGTGCTGCACGACGTGACCCTGGACATCCCGGCCAAGAGCCGGGTGGCGGTGGTGGGCGAGACCGGAAGCGGCAAGACCACGTTCGCCAAGCTGCTCACCCGCCTGATGGACCCGACCGAGGGGCAGGTCCTGCTCTCCGGGGTCGACCTGCGGCAGGTGCGCTTCGACTCCCTGCGCTCCCGGGTGGTGATGGTGCCGCAGGACGGCTTCCTGTTCGACGCCACGGTGGGGGAGAACGTCCGCTTCGCCCGCCCCGACCTGACCGACGAGCGGCTCACCGCCGCCTTCGCCGAGCTGGGCCTGTCCGACTGGTTGGACGGGCTTCCGTCCGGGCTGGACACGCCGGTCGGTGAGCGCGGGGAGGCGCTGAGCGTCGGCGAGCGGCAGCTCGTGGCGCTGGCCCGGGCGTACGTCGCGGACCCGGACCTGCTGGTGCTGGACGAGGCGACGAGCGCTGTCGACCCGGCCACCGAGGTCCGCCTGCAACGGACGCTCGACGCGGTGACCCGGGGCCGGACCACGCTCGCCATCGCGCACCGGCTGTCCACCGCGCAGGCGGCGGACGAGGTGATCGTGGTGGACCGGGGCCGGATCGTGCAGCGCGGCCCGCACGAGGAGCTGGTCCGCGACACCGACTCGGTCTACGCGCTGCTGTACGCCTCCTGGCTCGAGCAGACCCGGTAACCGGTCAGCGGGAGTAGAACTCCACCACCAGCTGCTCGTCGCACATCACCGGCACCTCGTGCCGGGCCGGTTCGCGCACCAGCGTGGCGCGCAGCTCGCCCGGCTGCGCCGACAGGTACGGCCGGGGCTGCTCGTCGACGTGCGCGCCGGCGGCGGCGAGCTGGAACGGCGGCAGCGCGCGGCTGCGCTCGCGTACGCCGATAACCTGGCCGGGACGCAGCCGGTACGACGGGCGGTCGACCTTGCGCCCGTCGACCGTGATGTGGCCGTGCGCGACGAGTTGGCGGGCCTGGTAGATGCTGCGCGCCAGCCCGGCGCGCAGCACCACCGCGTCGAGGCGCCGCTCCAGCAGGGCGACGAGCGTCTCGCCGGTCTTGCCGGCGCCCCGGGCGGCCTCGTCGAACAGCCGGCGCAGCTGGGCCTCGCTGACGTTGTACTGGTGGCGCAGCCGCTGCTTCTCCAGGAGCCGCACCTGATAGTCGGAGGTGGTACGGCGGGATCGGCCGTGCACACCCGGGGGATAGGGCCGCCGCTCGAAGTACCGCACGCACTTGCGGGTCAGCGGGATGCCGAGGGCTCGGGAGAGCCGGGCCTTGGGCCGGGGGTGGTTCACGTCGACGTCTCCGATCGTCTAGCCTACTTCTTAGGTAAGGCTAACCTATGTTGAGGAGGTCGGGATCATGCGGCCCAGCCCGGCGGAGATCGTGCGAACTTTGGTGGCGGGCCGGTTGCCCGCCCTCGTCCACCTGGCCCGGCATCCCGGCCCGCACCAGGTCCGGCACGCCCTCGACCCCGACGGGCGGGTGCTGCTGCTCGTACCCGTGGTCAGTGACCTCGCCGCCGCGCTCGTGCCGCCGGCGGGGGACACCGACGTGGCCACCGTGCTCGACGTGCTCGACCTGCCGCCCGCGGCCGGGGCGCCCTCGCTCGGCCGGGCCTGGGTGTCCGGCTGGGCCGCCCGGCTGAACGGGGACGAGGCGCGCGGCGCGGCGGTCGACTTCGCCGCCACCGACCCGGCCGGCGACCTGCTCGACGTGGGCAGCCGGTTCCACCTGCACCGCTTCGAGGTGGCCGAGGCCCGCTGGGAGCGCGCCGGGCGCGTGCGCCGGGTCGACCCGGAGGCGTACGCGGAGGCCGAGCCGGACCCGCTGCACCCGGTCGAGGCCGACCTGTTGGCGGACCTGGCCGACCACCACGCCGAGCAGGTCGGCGACTACCTGCGGCGGCGGCTCGACCTGCCCGGCGACCAGGTTCCCCGGGTGGTCCGGATCGACAGGTACGGGCTGCTGGTCGCGCACGGGCGGCCCGGCGCGACCCGGCGCGCCCGGCTCGCCTTCCCCCGGCCCGTCGCCGGCGTGGCGGAGCTGTCCCGCCTGCTGCACCCGATGCTCTGCCCCCGGGTGAGTGACGTGGCAGGCCCGGCCGGGCTCAGGTGATGTCGCCGGTGAGGTAACGCTGGACCGTCGGACCGGCGGCGGCCACGAGCGTCGCCGGCTCGGCGTCGGCGACCGCGTCGAAGCGGAGCACGTACCGCATCATGGCCAGCCCGGCGAGCTGGGTGGCGACCAGTCCGCCGCGCAGCGGGCGCTGCGCCGGGTCGACGGCGAGGTGGTCCAGGACCGGGCGCAGCACCTGTGTCACCAGGAACTCGCGCAGCAGCCGGGCGGTCCAGTCGTTGCTCACCGCCGAGCGCAGCAGCGCCACCCCGGCGGCGCCGACCGGCGAGTCCCAGACCTCCAGGAACACCCGGACCAGCCGCTCGCCGACGCCGTCCCGGTCGCCCGCCAGCACCGCCGGCAGCAGCCGCCCCGGGTCGGCCGGGAACGCCGTCGCGGCCCGGAACAGCTCCTCCTTGCCGCCGAAGTAGTGGTGCACGAGCGCCGGGTCCACACCGGCCGCGGTGGCGATCGCCCGGATCGACGCGGCGTCGAAGCCGCGCTCGGCGAACGCCTCCCGCGCCGCGGCGAGGATGGCCTCCCGGGTGTCCGGGCTGCCGGGCCGCCGCCCGGTGCGCCGCGCGCTCACCCGCTGCGCCGGCGCAGTGTCGCGGCGGCCAGCACCAGCGCCGCCACCGCCGCCCCGGCCACGATCGCCACGTCCCGCCACATCGTCCCGGTCGGCTCGGCGTGCGCGCCGACCTCCTGCAGCGCCTCGACCGCATACGACAGGGGCAGCGCGTCGCTGACCGCCTGGAGCCAGCCGGCCATCTGGTCGCGCGGCACGAACAGGCCGCACAGCAGCAGTTGCGGGGCCACCACCACCGGCATGAACTGGACCGCCTGGAACTCGGTGCGGGCGAACGCCGAGCAGAACAGCCCGAGCGCCACCGCGAGCACCGCGTTCACACCGGCGATCAGCACGACCAGCCACGCGCTGCCCGCGGTCTCCAGCCCGAACACCCGGTACGCGACGATCGAGGCGACAGTGGACTGGAGCACTCCGGCCAGGCCGAACGCGATCCCGTACCCGAACAGCAGGTCGAGCTTGCCCAGCGGCGTGGTGAGCAGGCGCTCCAGCGTGCCCGTGGTGCGCTCGCGGAGCATGGCGATGCTGGTCACCAGGAACATGATGATGAACGGGAAGAAGCCCAGCATGATCAGGGCCACCCGGTCGAACGTGCCGGGCGCGCCGGGCGGGGCGGGCTGGTCGACGTACATGAAGTAGACGAGCGTGAGCAGCACCGACGGCACCACCACGAGCAGCGCCACGGTCCGCCGGTCGTGCCGGAGCTGGCGCAGGATGCGCCCGGTGGTGGCGGCCAGGATCCGTCCGTTCATCGCGCCTCTCCCTCGGCGTCGCGGATCAGGCGCAGGAACGCCTCCTCCAGGTCGTCGGTCCCGGTGGCGGCGCGGACCGCGGCCGGGGTGTCGTCGGCCACCAGCCGGCCCTCGCGGATGAGCAGCAGCCGGTCGCAGCGGGCGGCCTCGTCCATCACGTGGCTGGACACCAGCAGCGTGGTGCCGTTCGCGGCCATGGCGTGGAACCGGGCCCACAGGTCGGCCCGCAGCACCGGATCCTGGCCGACAGTGGGTTCGTCGAGGACCACCAGTTCCGGTTCGCCGACGAGCGCGCAGGCGAGCGAGGCGCGGCTGCGCTGGCCGCCGGAGAGCGTGCCGACGAGCTGGTCGGCCGCGCTCGCCAGGCCGACGTCGTTCACCGCGCGGTCGGCCTCGGCGCGGCCCCGGCCCTGGAGCACCGCGAAGTAGCGGGCGTTCTCCCGCACGGTCAGGTCGGCGTAGACGCTCGGCGCCTGGGTCAGGTAGCCCACCCGGCGGCGCAGGTCGGCGGAGCCGGCGGGGCGGCCGAGCACGTCGACCGCGCCGGAGCCGACCGTCTGCACGCCGACCACCGCGCGCATCAGCGTGGTCTTGCCGCTGCCGCTGGGCCCGAGCAGCCCGGTCACGGTGCCCCGGGGCACCCCGCAGGTGATGCCGTGCAGCACCCGCCGACCGCCCCGGTCGACCACCAGCTCGCGGACCGACACCGCGTCGTCCATGCTCGCCTCCGTCAATTCATCGCCCGTTGAACTCAACGGTAGGTGAATTCCTCCCCGAGGGCAACGAGGTACTTGACTTCGAGTGCGCTCGAACTGGAAGCCTGGAGGACGTGGACATCAGCACGCGGGAGATGAGCCTCACCGTGGGTGAGGCGGCGGAACGGGTCGGCCTGACCACCTACACGCTGCGCTGGTACGAGCAGGAGGGCCTGGTGGGCCGCGTCGGGCGGGACTCGTCGGGCCGCCGGCGCTACACCGAGTCCGACGTCAACTGGCTGTTCCTGCTCACCCGGCTGCGCCGCACCGGGATGCCGGTGCGCGACATGCGCCGCTACGCCGAACTGGCCCGGCACGGCGACAGCACGCTCGGCGCGCGACGGGCGCTGTTCGAGGCGCACCGGGCCCGTGTACTGGCCCGGATGGCCGAGCTGGAGGAGGACCTGAAGGTCCTCGAACACAAGATCGACGCGTACCGCCGGGCCGAGGAGGAATCCGGCTGAACGCCCCAGTGGCGGACACGGGGTCCGGCAACGGTCATTGCGGTGAAGATCGGATTTCGGCACCATGGCGCCGTGGGTCCAGCGCAGTTGCCCGACACCGCGTTCCTCGACGACTGGGCCGCCCGCCTGCGGCAGGCCGCCGACCGGCCGGTCGTCGGGATCATGCTGCGCGGCAGCCATGCCCGGCGGGCCGCCACCGAGCACAGCGACGTGGACGTGGACGTGCTCGTGGCCGCCGACGACGGACGGGCCGCCGGCGCGGGCGCCCGACAGGCCACGTCCCGCCGCGGCACGCCGTACGCGGCCCGGCGGGCGTACCTGACCGAGTTCGCCGGTCGCCTCGTGCACGTCTCCGTGGCCGCCCGCGACATCCGCTCCTGGGTACGCCGCCTGGGCCAGCCCGCCGACTGGGCGTTCGGGCTCCCGGTCACCGCGCCCGCCCGGCTGCTGTGGGCCGTACCGGAATGGCGTCGCCGGATCGACCTGCCGGTGCTCTGCCAGCCCGCCGACGAGCCGCGCCTGGAGGAGCTGATCGCGACGCTGGGCAAGGTCGCCGCGGCCCGCGTCGCCGACGACCCGGTCGGGGTCCGGCTCGCCGCGGCCGACCTGGCCCGGCTCTGCCCCTCGGTGCTGCGGCCGGCCAACCCGACCGTCCGTGTGGTGTCCCGCCGGGCCGCCCTGACCGCCGCGCTGGACCTGCCGGTCGCCCCGCCCGGCTACCGCCACGACATGCTGCTCTGCCTCGGGCTGCGCGCCGGTGACCCGGCCGAGGTCGGCGCCGCCGCCGGACGGCTGGTCACCGGCATCCTCCCGCTGATCCGCCCGTACGCCGACGAGATCGCCGCCACCCACGGCGCGGATCTGGCCGAGGCGCTGGTCGACGGCCGGGTGGACCGCTACCTCGGCGGGCTGGGCCGGGCGCTGGGGACGGTGACGCCCGCCTCCCGGGACACGTCGGCGGTGCCCGGACCGCGTGCGGGAGAATGGTCAACCGTGCCCGCCCCTGACGCGCCGCTGACCGGCGCCCCCGCTCCCGGACCGGCCCGTCCGTCCCGGCTCGACCCGGCCGTCGCGGCCCGGCTCCGCCGCACCCCGGACGGCCTGGTCGCCGCCGTGGTCCGCGCCCACGACTCGGGCGAGGTGCTGATGGTCGCCTGGATGGACGACGAGGCGCTGCACCGCACGCTCACCACCGGGCGGGCCACCTACTGGTCGCGCAGCCGCGGCGAGTACTGGGTCAAGGGCGCCACCTCGGGCAACCACCAGTACGTGCGCTCGGTGGCGCTCGACTGCGACGGCGACGCGCTGCTGGTCAGCGTCGAGCAGGTCGGCGCGGCCTGCCACACCGGGCAGCGCACCTGCTTCTTCACCGAACTGCCGGTCAGCTCCCCGGAGGCGACCCCGTGACCGACGGCACGGTCAACCCGGACCGGTCCACCTTCGCCGACCTGGCCGCCCGCTGGCGGGTCGTGCCGGTGACCCGGCGGCTGCTCGCCGACGCGGAGACGCCGGTCGGGGTCTACCGCAAGCTGGCCGGCGGTCCCGGCACGTTCCTGCTGGAGTCCGCCGAACAGGGCGTCGGCTCGGCCGGCACGGCCTGGTCGCGCTACTCGTTCATCGGGGTACGCAGCGGCGCCACGCTCACCGAGCGCGACGGCACGGCGAGCTGGACCGGCACGCCACCGGCGGGCGTGCCCACCGAGGGCGACCCGGTCACCGTGCTGCGCGAGACGGTCGCCGCGCTCGCCGGGCCGGGCTGGGATCCGGCCGGTGACATGCCGCCGCTGACCGGCGGCCTGGTCGGCTACCTCGGGTACGACCTGGTCCGCCGGTTCGAGCGCCTGCCCGAGCTGACCGAGGACGAGCTGGACGTGCCCGAGCTGGGCATGATGCTCGCGACCGACCTGGTGGTCCTCGACCACTACGAGGGCTCCGCGATCCTGGTCGCCAACGCGGTGCTGCCGCCGCTGGACGACCCCGACCGGGCCGAGCGGGTCGAGGCCGCGTACCACCACGCCGTCGGCCGCCTCGACGCGATGACCAGCGCGTTGTCCCGGCCGATTCCGCCCATGGTCTCGACTGTCGGCCGGCCCGGCGTCGGCGAGGTGGTCAGCCGCACCCCCGCGGGCGCCTACCCGGAGGCGGTGGAGGCGGCCAAGGAGGCGATCCGGGCCGGCGAGTGCTTCCAGATCGTGCTCAGCCAGCGCTTCGAGCGCCCCACCGACGCCGACCCGCTCGACGTCTACCGGGTGCTGCGCACCACGAACCCCAGCCCGTACATGTACCTGTTGCGCTTCGACGGCTTCGACATCGTCGGCTCGTCGCCGGAGGCGCACCTCAAGGTCAGCGCCGGGCCGGACGGGCGGCGGCGGGCGCTGCTGCACCCGATCGCCGGCACCCGGCCGCGCGGCGGCTCCCCGGACGGCGACGCCAAGCTCGCCGCCGAGCTGCTCGCCGACCCCAAGGAACGCGCGGAGCACGTGATGCTCGTCGACCTGGGCCGCAACGACCTGGGCCGGGTGTGCCGGCCGGGCACCGTCGAGGTGCCCGAGTTCGCCACCATCGAGCGCTACAGCCACGTCATGCACATCGTCTCCACAGTCGTCGGGGAACTGCGCGACGACCGCACCGCGTTCGACGCGCTGGCCGCGACGTTCCCGGCCGGGACGCTCAGCGGCGCGCCCAAGGTGCGGGCCATGGAGATCATCGAGGAGTTGGAGCCGGTGCGGCGCGGCGTCTACGGCGGCACCGTCGGCTACTTCGCCTTCGGCGGCGACCTGGACATGGCCATCGCGATCCGTACCGCGCTGATCCGCGACGGCCGCGCCTACGTGCAGGCCGGCGCCGGGATCGTGGCTGATTCCGACCCCGCCGCCGAGGACCAGGAGACGCGGAGCAAGGCCGCCGCCGTCCTCGCCGCGATCGCGGCCGCCGAGACGCTGCGGGCCGCCCGGTGAGCGCGCCCGGCGCCACCGCGCCGCCGGCCCGCGGGCGGCGCGAACTCGCGTACGCGGTGCTGCTCTGCCTGGCCGGCGCGGGCCTGGCCTGCTGGGCGGTGACCCGGACCTGGTCGGTCGAGGTGACCGCCCGGGCGTCGCTGCCGTCCGGGCGGGCCGAGCGCACCGGTACGGAGCTGCTGCCCTGGGTGCTGGCACTGACGTACGTGGGACTCGCCGGCGGTGGCGCGGTGCTCGCCACCCGGGGCCGGCTGCGCCGGCTGCTGGGTGTGCTGCTGGCCGCTGTCGGCGTGGCCGTGGCGGTCGGCGGCGGGATCGGCCTGACCGAGGCCGGGGTGAGCCGGCAGTGGCCGGCGCTGGTGCTGGCGGGCGGCCTGGCCCTGGCGGCCGGCGGCGCGTTCACCGCGCTGCGCGGCGACGGCTGGCCGGCGATGGGCGCCCGGTACGAGCGGCGGTCCGCTCCGGCGGACGAGCCCGGCCGGCCGGCGGTCGAGCGCGGCACCCGGGACGCGTGGGACGCGCTGGACCGGGGCGAGGACCCGACGGTCAGCTGACCGGCTGCGCCTCGCGGGCGTCGCGCCGCTGCCGGGCCGCGGCCCGCGCGGCGGCCAACTCGGCCACCAGCCGCTCCAGCTCGCGGCGCTGGGCGGCGCGGGCCCGGTCGGCGCAGACCGCCTCCCAGGCGTTGCCCCGGGCGGTACGCATCCGGCCGTCACCGGCCACCGCGCGTTCGAGCGTGTGCACCACGCCGACGGCGAGCGAGGCGACGGTACGGGAGATGGTGGTCAAGCCGATGGTCTCGGTCGGCCCGTTGGCGCTCATGGTCACCCCATACGAGATCGTTGGCGACGGTCGGCAGCCGCCGGCGTCGAGTGTGCCCGACGACGATGCTTCCGGGCGGACGTTTCGCCGCCGTGAAGCACAGGTCAACGCTGTCGCACCGCGGGCGACCTGGGCAGGGCCGGAGGTCCTTGAGCTTGGTCACAGCGGCCGCCGGGACCCGTCCTGCGCGCCCGGAACGATCGTGGTGAGATAGGGGATGGGTGACGGTCGATGTCATCGGTGGCGCTGCGTGACATGGCGTTCACCAGAAGTCGGGCATCATGCCACAGCCCATGTCGTGAGGTGCGCCATACCCCCCGGCACTCGTCGCCAGGTGGCGCCCCCTAGCATCGGCCCATGACGCCCGGAGAGGGGAGTCCGTTGGTGACTGCTGAGCATGCGCACGCGGAGGGGGACGACGCCGGAGCGGCGCCGTCCGCAGGGGTGCTCGACGAGATCCTGGCCGGTGTGCGCGAGGACGTGGCCCGGCGCCAGGAGCAGGTTCCGCTGGAGCGGATCCGGGAACTGGCCGCCGCCGCGCCGCCACCGCTGGACGCGTACGCGGCCCTGCGCCGCCCCGGTGTGGCCGTGATCGCCGAGGTGAAGCGCTCGTCGCCGTCCAAGGGGCGGCTGGCCGAGATCGCCGACCCGGCCGTTCTGGCCGGGGACTACGCGGCAGGTGGCGCGCGGGCGATCAGTGTGCTCACCGAGGGCCGCTGGTTCGGCGGGTCGCTCGACGACCTCGCCGCGGTGCGGGCCGCGGTGAACGTGCCGGTGCTGCGCAAGGACTTCGTGGTCTCCAGCTATCAGGTGCACGAGGCCCGCGCGCACGGCGCCGACCTGGTGCTGCTGATCGTCGCCGCGCTGGAGCAGAACGTGCTGGTCGGGCTGCTGGAGCGGATCGAGTCGCTCGGCATGACCGCGCTCGTCGAGGTGCACACCGAGGAGGAGGCGGACCGCGCCCTGGAGGCCGGCGCCCAGGTCATCGGCGTGAACGCCCGTGACCTGCGTACCCTGGAGGTCGACCGTTCGGTGTTCGAGCGGATCGCGCCCGGCCTGCCGAGCAGCGTCGTCAAGATCGCCGAGTCCGGGGTGCGCGGTCCGCACGACCTGATCCGGTACGCCTCCGCCGGCGCCGACGCCGTGCTGGTGGGCGAGGGCCTGGTCACTCAGAAGAGCCCGCGCGAAGCGGTCGCCGAGCTGGTCAACGCCGGTAACCACCCGGCGACGCCCCGCCCGGTGCGCTGAGCCGCCGGGCACCCGATCCGAGAGGACGCCCGCGATGAGCGCCGCACCCGCAACCGGCCAGGTCCCCGACGCCGCCGGTCACTTCGGCCGGTTCGGCGGCCGGTTCGTCCCCGAGGCGCTGGTCGCCGCGCTGGACGAGCTGGACGCGGCGTACCGGAAGGCGATGGGCGACGAGGACTTCCTCGCCGAGTTCGGCGCGCTGCTGCGCGACTACGCCGGCACGCCCTCGCTGCTCTACGAGGCCCGGCGGTTCTCCGCGCAGATCGGCGCGCGGGTACTGCTCAAGCGCGAGGACCTCAACCACACCGGCGCCCACAAGGTCCGCAACGTGCTGGGCCAGGCGCTGCTGACCAAACGGATGGGTAAGCGGCGGGTCATCGCGGAGACCGGCGCCGGCCAGCACGGCGTCGCCACCGCCACCGCCGCCGCGCTGTTCGACCTGGAATGCGTCGTCTACATGGGCCAGGTGGACACCGAGCGGCAGGCGCTGAACGTGGCGCGGATGCGGATGCTCGGCGCCACCGTCGTCCCGGTGACCGCCGGCTCGCGCACGCTCAAGGACGCGATGAACGAGGCGATGCGGGACTGGGTCGCCAACGTCGAGGACACCCACTACCTGATCGGCACCGCCGCCGGCCCGCACCCGTTCCCGGAGATGGTCCGGGACTTCGTGCGCGGCATCGGCGAGGAGGCCCGCCGGCAGTGCCTGGACCTGACCGGCGCGCTGCCGGACGCGGTCGCGGCCTGCGTCGGCGGCGGCTCCAACGCGCTCGGCATCTTCCACGCGTTCGTGCCGGACACCGGGGTCCGGCTCTACGGCTTCGAGGCCGGCGGCGAGGGCGTCGACACCGGCCGGCACGCCGCCAGCATCACCGGCGGCTCCTCCGGCGTGCTGCACGGCACCCGCACGTACGTCCTCCAGGACGCCGACGGGCAGACCATCGAGTCGCACTCGATCTCGGCGGGCCTGGACTACCCGGGCGTCGGCCCGGAGCACGCCTGGCTGCACGACACCGGCCGGGCCACCTACCTGCCGGTCGACGACGCCGACGCGATGGCCGCGTTCGAGCTGCTCTGCCGCACCGAGGGCGTGATCCCGGCGATCGAGAGCGCACACGCGCTCGCAGGCGCCCGCGCCATCGCCCCCCGGCTCGCCGAGGAGCTGGGCCGGGAGCCGGTGATCGTGGTCAACCTGTCCGGCCGGGGCGACAAGGACGTGCACACCGCCGGCGCGTACTTCGGCATCCTCGACAAGGAGTGACAGCGTGAGCCGCATCGGGGTCGCCTTCGACAAGGCGCGGGCGGACGGGCGGGCGGTGCTGGTCGGCTGCATGCCGGCGGGCTTCCCGACCGTCGAGGGCAGCATCGCCGCCATGAAGGCCATGGTCGAGGCGGGCGTGGACGTCATCGAGGTGGAGATCCCGTACTCCGACCCGGTGATGGACGGCCCGGTGATCCAGAAGGCGAGTGACATCGCGCTCGCCGGGGGCGTCCGCGTCGCGGACACGCTGCGCGCCGTCGAGGCGGTCGCCGCGACCGGGGCGAGCGTGGTCACCATGACCTACTGGAACCCGATCGAGCAGTACGGCGTGGACGCGTTCGCCCGCGACATGGCCGCCGCCGGTGGCACCGGCCTGGTCACGCCGGACCTGATCCCCGACGAGGCCGCCGAGTGGCTGGCCGCCTCCGACGCGCACGGCCTGGACCGCACGTTCCTGGTCTCCCCGTCCTCGACCGACGCGCGGCTGCGGATGACCGCCGAGCACTGCCGCGGGTTCGTGTACGCCACCGCGATCATGGGCGTCACCGGTGCCCGGGCGCAGACCTCCGAGGCGGCCCCGGTGCTGGTCTCCCGGCTGCGCGAGGTCACCGACATTCCGGTCGGTGTCGGCCTGGGCGTGGGCACCGGCGCGCAGGCCGCCACCGTCGCCGGGTACGCCGACGCGGTGATCGTGGGCAGCGCGCTGGTCCGCTGCGTGCTGGACGCACCGGACCAGGCCGCCGGCCTGACCGCGCTGCGCAAGCTCAGCGCCGAGCTGGCCGACGGCGTCCGCAACCCCGCTCGCTGACGGGCCGCCTCTCCGCCCGAGATCTTGGTACGAAACGGCCCCTGTGAGGGCCACTTCGTACCAAGATCTGGAAAGCGGTCGGGCAACCTCGACGGTCAGCGCTTGCCGCTGTCGACCGGCCCGGACGCGCGCTGGCCGGGTGGGGTGCGCGGACCGTCTGCGGGTTCCGCCGTCGAACCGTCGGCGACGGTGGTGCGGCGCAGCACGCCGGAGCGCCCGGCGAGCGCGTCCGCGACCGCCGCACGCGTGGTGGGGGTCAGCGCACCGGGTAGCCCCTCCGGGTGCCACCACTGCACCAGACAGCCGGCCACCGGCTCGCTCAGCGGCTCGACACCGGCCGGCGCGGCGCGGAACACGTGCACCAGCACGTCCGGCCGCCCGCCGCACCGCCCGGCCGGTGGCGGGGAGGCATCCGGGTCGGTGACCCGGTAGAGGCCGACCAGGTCGACCAGGTCCACCGCCCACCCGGTCTCCGCCCGGACCGCCCGGACGGCGGCGTCCGCCGGGCTCTCGTCGTGACGCGGCCGCCCGCCCGGCAACCCCCAGCGGCGGGCCCCCTCGGACCGGCGGCAGAGCAGCAGCCGGCCGGACCCGTCGGTGACGACAGCGGCGACCGCCCAGGTGAGCGGGCTCATGGACAAAGAGCCTACGACCGTGCAAACCAGAAGTCATCCGACCCGCGCGGCAGGCGGCCCGGGGTGCCGCACACACAGTCCGCACCGGTACCGTGTGCACCCGTGACCCTCGCCCCGATGACCCCACTGGCGGCCATGCCCAGCCCCAGCACCGCCGTCTGGCAGCTCGGTCCGGTTCCGATCCGGGCGTACGCGCTCTGCATCATCCTCGGCATCGTGGTGGCCTGCGTGGTCACCGAGTACCGGCTGCGCCGCCGCGGTGTGGCGCCGGGCGCGGTGCTCGACATCGCCGTCTGGGCCGTGCCCGCGGGCATCATCGGCGCGCGGATCTACCACGTGATCACCTCGCCGGAGAAATACTTCGGCGCCGGCGGCGAGCCGATCAAGGCGCTCTACATCTGGGAGGGCGGTCTCGGCATCTGGGGCGCGGTCGCCGGTGGCGCGGTCGGCGCGTGGTTCGCCGCCCGGCAGCTCGGCGTCCCGTTCACCGTCATCGCCGACGCGCTGGCCCCGGGGCTGCCCCTGGCGCAGGCCGTCGGCCGCCTGGGCAACTGGTTCAACAACGAGCTGTACGGCGGGCGGACCACGCTGCCGTGGGGCATGGAAGTGCACGTGATGGACCCGGACAACCCGGGTCACGCGCTGCGTGACGACGCCGGCAACCCGGTGCTCCAGCCGGGGCTCTACCACCCGACGTTCCTCTACGAGGCGCTCTGGAACGTCGGCGTCGCCGCACTGGTGCTGTTCCTCGACCGCAAGCTGCGGCTCGGGCGTGGCCGGGCGTTCGCCCTCTACGTGATGGGTTACACGGCGGGCCGGTTCTGGATCGAGCTGATGCGCACCGACGAGGCGAACCTGATCCTCGGCGTACGCCTCAACGTGTGGACCGCCGCGCTGGTCTTCCTCGGCGCGCTGGCCTACTTCATCCGGGTCCGCGGTCCCCGCGAATACCTCGTGCCGGTGGGCGAGCCGGCCCCCGCGGCCGGTCCGGCCGGCGACGTGTCCCAGGTCGACCTCTCCGCCCGGGAGGCCACCGCAGGGCCGGCCGCGCCCGAGGGCTACCGGGTGGTGACCGAGGAACAGTTCGACGCGTACCGGGAGACCGGCGTGCTGCCCCCGGAGCCGGATGACGAACCGGCACGGGCCGAGTCCGCCGCCGACGACGCCGCGACGGGCCGCACGGACGACGACAGCGCGACGGCCGACCGGGCGGACGGGGACGACACCGAGGACGACACCGAACCGGAGCGGGCGGACGCCGAGCGGACGAACGCCGGCCGGGCCGACGGCGGCGGGCGCCCGGCGGACCGGGACAGCTGAGCGGGGGAGTCATGCGCAGCGCGGTGGTGGTCGGCGCCGGCCTCGGCGGAATGGCGGCGGCCGGTGTGCTGGCCCGGTCGGGCTGGCAGGTCACGCTGCTGGAACGCGCCGACCGGGTCCGCCCGGAGGCGACCGCCGTGGTGCTCTGGCCCAACGGGGTACGCGCGCTGCGCGCCCTCGGGCTGGGCGACGGGCTGGACGCGATCGCCACCCCGCTGCCCGACGGCGGCGTGCGCCGGCCGGACGGCCACTGGCTGGTGCAGGCCCGGTCCACGCCGGCCGAGCGGATGCCGGTGGTGGTGCACCGGGAGGATCTGCACGACGCGCTCATCGCCGGCCTGGGCGACCGGGTCGAGTTGCGTACCGGCGTGACCGTGCGGACGGTACGCGCGGCGTCGGGCGAGCGTCCGGCGGTGGGCGACGGCCGGCACACCTACGAGGCGGACCTGGTGGTGGCCGCCGACGGCACTGACAGCGAGATCCGCCGGCACCTCGCACCGGAGACCGCGGTGGTCAGCTCCGGGTGCGCCGCCTGGCGGGCGGTCATCCCCTGGTACCGGGCCCCGCAGCTGCCGGACGACCAGCCGGTGCACGGCGAGACGCTCGGCGCCGGGTACCGCTTCCTGGCCGCCTCGCTCGGCGAGCGGGGCACCGCGGGCGCGTCCCGCCGAGGCGGCGTCTACTGGGTCGCCACCGCCGCGGGCGCGCCCCGGCCGGAGCCGCCGGAGATCCAGCTCGCGCTGCTCAAACGCTGGTTCGCGGGCTGGCCCGCCCCGATCGGGACGCTGCTGGAGGCGACCGACCCGGAGGACGTCGTCCAGCAGGAGATCCGCGAGCTGCGCCCGCTGCCCAAGGCGTACGGCTTCCCGGCCGGCCCGGGCGGCGTGGTGCTGCTCGGCGACGCCGCGCACGCCATGCCGCCGCACCTCGGGCAGGGCGCCTGCCTGGCGTTCGAGGACGCGGCGACGCTGGCCGGGCTGCTGCGGGAGTCGCGGCTGCCGGACGCGGTGACCGCGTACGACAGGTTGCGCCGCCCCCGTGCGGCCACGATGGTCCGGCAGACCCGGCGGATGTCGGCGGTCCTGCAGGCCCGGGGCCGGCTGGCGCTGCGTGCCCGGGACGCGGCCCTGGGCACGATCAGCCCGCGACTGCGCAACACCGCCGCCGCGGCGGCCGCCGCCTGGCAGCCGCCGTCCTGACCGTCCCGACGCTGACCGTCCCGCAGCGGGCCCGGCCGGAAGCGGCCCGCCC
This sequence comes from Micromonospora tulbaghiae, assembly GCF_900091605.1. Lineage (GTDB taxonomy): Bacteria > Actinomycetota > Actinomycetes > Mycobacteriales > Micromonosporaceae > Micromonospora > Micromonospora tulbaghiae. Next base: position 185,354 of record NZ_FMCQ01000004.1, on the reverse strand, counting down.
CACGACGGCGCGGGCGGGCGGCCGGCCGGTGCTCAGATGACGGCGGCGGGCTCGGCGATACAGGCGGTGCCCACGCGGCGGAACCCGACCCGCAGGTAGACGCGGGCGATGTCCTCGCTGCCGGCGCTCAGGAAGATCAGGTCGGTGCCGGCGGCGCGCAGCTCCCGCGCGAGGGTGGCGGTCACCGCCGCGCCCAGCCCACGCTGCCGGGCGGACGGCAGCGTGGCCACCCCGGCGATCTCCGCCACGTCGTCCACCCGCATCGCCATGCCGCTGGCGAGCGCGCCCTCGTCGGGCGTACCGGCGAGCACCGAGATGCGCCGCCCGTCGGCGACCCGGGTCGCCTCCTCCTCCAGCGCCGCCACGTCCAGCTGGGCGAGGGCGGCGTCGCGCTCGGCCGGCCCGGCGTCGCCGCGCGCGTTGCCGCCGTTGGCGAAGCCGACCGCCGCGACGGCCCGCCGCAGCGCGATGTCCGCCGCGAAGCCGGCGTCGCCGGGGTCCAGCACCCGCACCGGTACGTCGCTGAGCGTCCCCGGGTCGGGCAGCCGCTCCGGTTCCAGCAGCATCAGCGGCGCCTCCAGCACGCTGAGCCCGGCCGAGCGGGCCACGGCGAGCAGATCCGGCTGGTGCTCGTGCACCCACTCGAACGCCTCCGGCAGGCCCAGTTCCCGCTGCCGGGCGCGGACGGCTGTGACGTCGGCGAGCGTGGGCGGCTCGTCGGCGTCGAGCCGGGGCCGGGCGTAGAACGGCCATCCGGCGCCGTTCCGGACGAACAGCACCAGGGCGCCGTACTCCTCGGTCCGGGCCCCGTCGCGGGGCACCGCGTCGTAGAACCGCTCCAACCGGGCGAGTGCGTCAGCACGTGCGAGATCCACCGCGCGAGACTACACGTCCCAGCATCTGGAAGTGTGATCAATCTGAACTGGCCTTGCGCCGGAAGCCCTAACGTAGACTCAATAAACCGCAGAGGGCCGACGTCGTCCCCATCATGATCCATCCTGAGTGACGACAGGAGGCCCGGTGGCCTTTCCGTACCCTCACAGCCCGCAGTCGGCCCCACAGGCGACCGGGCTCTACGACCCCGCGTACGAGCACGACGCCTGCGGCGTGGCCTTCGTGGCCGACCTGCACGGGCGGCGCTCGCACCAGGTCGTCGCGAACGGCCTCGGGGCGCTGTGCCGGCTGGACCACCGGGGCGCCCGGGGCGCGGAGCACAACACCGGGGACGGCGCGGGCATCATGATCCAGGTGCCGGACGCGTTCCTGCGCGCCACCGTCGACTTCCCGCTGCCCCCGGCCGGTCAGTACGCCACCGGCCTGGTGTTCCTGCCCGACGACGACGCGGCCGAGGCCCGTGCCCGCCAGGTGGTCGACAAGTACGCGCTGGTCGAGGGCGCCGACGTGCTCGGCTGGCGGGAGGTGCCGACCGACCCGTCCGGGCTGGGCGAGACCGCGCTCGCGGCGATGCCCCGGGTCCGGCAGTTGTTCGTGGCCGCCCACCGGCTGACCGGATCGCCGGCCGGCCCGGCGGGCTCCCCGCTGACCGGGCTCGACCTGGACCGGGTGGCGTTCTGCCTGCGCAAGCAGGTCGAGCGGGAGACCGCCGAGCGAGGCGTGCCGGCGTACTTCCCGTCGCTGTCCGGCCGCACCATGGTGTGGAAGGGCATGCTCACCCCGGACCAGCTTCCCGCGTTCTACCCGGAGCTGACCGACGAGCGGGTGGTCAGCGCCATCGCGCTGGTGCACTCGCGCTTCTCCACGAACACGTTCCCGTCGTGGCCGCTGGCGCACCCGTACCGGTTCATCGCGCACAACGGCGAGATCAACACGATCCGCGGCAACCGCAACTGGATGCAGGCCCGGGAGGCGCTCCTCCGCAGCCCGAGCATCCCCGGCAACATCCGCCGGGTCTTTCCGGTCTGCACCCCGGCGGCGTCCGACTCGGCCAACTTCGACGAGGTGCTCGAACTGCTGCACCTGGCCGGGCGGAGCCTGCCGCACGCGGTGCTCATGATGATCCCCGAGGCGTGGGAGAACGACCCGGACATGCGCGCCGACAAGCGCGCGTTCTACCGCTTCCACGCCAGCCTGATGGAGCCGTGGGACGGTCCGGCGTCGGTCGCGTTCACCGACGGCGAGATCGTCGGCGCGGTGCTGGACCGCAACGGCCTGCGCCCGGGCCGCTGGTGGCACACCGCCGACGGCCTGGTGGTGCTGGGCAGCGAGGCGGGCGTGCTCGACCTGGACCCGGCCACCGTGGTCGCCAAGGGCCGGCTCCAGCCGGGCAAGATGTTCCTCGTCGACACCGTCAACGGCCGGATCGTCTCCGACGACGAGATCAAGACCGAGCTGGCCGCCGAGCAGCCGTACCAGGAGTGGCTGCACGCCGGCCTGATCGAGCTGGACGACCTGCCGCCGCGCGAGCACACCGTCTACACCCACGACTCGGTACGCCGCCGCCAGCAGACGTTCGGCTACACCGAGGAGGAGCTGAAGATCCTGCTCGGCCCGATGGCCCGCAGCGGCGCGGAGCCGATCGGCTCGATGGGCACGGACACCCCGATCGCCCCGCTGTCCACCCGGCCGCGGCTGCTCTACGACTACTTCCATCAGCTCTTCGCCCAGGTCACCAACCCGCCGCTGGACGCCATCCGGGAGGAACTGGTGACCAGCCTGGCGTCCACGATCGGGCCGGAGGGCAACCTGCTCGACCCGGGCCCGGCGAGCTGCCGGCAGATCGTGCTGCCGTACCCGGTGATCGACAACGACGAGCTGGCGAAGATCCTGTCCATCGACGAGGACGGCGACCTGCCCGGCTTCAAGGCGGTCCGGGTCTCCGGCCTGTACCGGATCCGCGACGGCGGCGCCGGCATCAAGGCCCGGCTGACCGAGATCTGCCGGCACGTCTCCGAGGCGATCGAGGACGGCGTGCGCATCCTGGTGCTCTCCGACCGGGACTCCAACGCCGACCTGGCCCCGATCCCGTCGCTGCTGCTGACCGCGGCGGTGCACCAGCACCTGGTCCGCGAGCAGACCCGTACCCAGGTGGCGCTGGTCGTCGAGTCCGGCGACTGCCGCGAGGTGCACCACGCGGCCGTGCTGATCGGGTACGGCGCGGCGGCGGTCAACCCGTACCTGGCGTTCGAGTCGGTGGAGGACATGATCTCCACCGGCGTGCTCAGCGGCGTCGACCGGGTCAAGGCCGTCCGCAACTACGTCAAGGCGCTCGGCAAGGGCGTCCTGAAGATCATGTCCAAGATGGGCATCTCGACCGTGTCCTCGTACTGCGGCGCGCAGGTGTTCGAGGCGGTCGGCCTGGACACCCGCCTGGTCCACAGGTACTTCCGCGGCACACCGAGCACCATCGGCGGCATCGGGCTGGCCGAGATCCACGCCGAGGTGGCGGCCCGGCACGGGCGGGCCTGGCCGGCGCCGGGCGCGCAGGCGAGCGACCGGCTGGAGGTCGGCGGCGAGTACCAGTGGCGCCGCGAGGGTGAGCTGCACCTGTTCAACCCGGAGACCGTCTTCCTGCTCCAGCACGCCACCCGCAGCCGCCAGTACGACGTGTTCCGGCAGTACACCGCGAAGGTCGACGAACTGGCCGCGCAGGCGGGCTCGCTGCGCGGGCTGTTCACGCTGCGCACCGGCGTACGCCCGGCGGTGCCGCTGGACGAGGTCGAGCCGGCCGGCGAGATCGTCAAGCGCTTCGCCACCGGCGCCATGTCGTACGGGTCGATCTCGGCGGAGGCGCACGAGACGCTCGCCATCGCGATGAACCGGCTCGGCGGCAAGTCCAACACCGGCGAGGGCGGCGAGGACGTCGAGCGGCTGCACGACCCGGCCCGGCGCTCCGCGGTCAAGCAGATCGCCAGCGGCCGGTTCGGCGTGACCAGCGAATACCTCGTCAACGCCGACGACCTCCAGATCAAGATGGCGCAGGGCGCGAAGCCCGGCGAGGGCGGGCAGCTGCCCGGCAACAAGGTCTGGCCGTGGATCGCCCGGACCCGGCACGCCACCCCCGGCGTCGGCCTGATCTCCCCGCCGCCGCACCACGACATCTACTCCATCGAGGACCTGGCCCAGCTCGTCCACGACCTCAAGTGCGTCAACCCGGCCGCCCGGGTGCACGTGAAGCTGGTCAGCGAGGTGGGCGTGGGCACCGTCGCGGCGGGCGTGGCGAAGCTCAAGGCCGACGTCATCCTGATCTCCGGACACGACGGCGGCACCGGCGCGTCCCCGCTCAACTCGCTCAAGCACGCCGGCACCCCGTGGGAGCTGGGCCTGGCCGAGGCGCAGCAGACGCTGCTGCTCAACAAGCTGCGCGACCGGGTGACAGTGCAGGTCGACGGCCAGCTCAAGACCGGCCGGGACGTGCTGATCGCGGCGCTGCTCGGCGCCGAGGAGTTCGGCTTCGCCACCGCGCCGCTGATCGTCGAGGGCTGCGTGATGATGCGGGTGTGCCACCTGGACACCTGTCCGGTCGGCATCGCCACCCAGAACCCGGTGCTGCGTGAGCGCTTCACCGGCCGCCCCGAGTTCGTGGAGAACTTCTTCCTCTTCCTCGCCGAGGAGGTCCGGGGCTACCTGGCCGAGCTGGGCTTCCGCAGCATCGACGAGGCGATCGGCCACACCGAGCTGCTCGACGTGGTCGGCGCGATCGACCACTGGAAGGGCCACGGGCTCGACCTGAGCCGCGTGCTGCACCTGCCGGAGCTGCCCGAGGGCGCGGCCCGCCGGGGCGTACGCGCCCAGGACCACGGCCTCGACGCGGCGCTGGACAACCGGCTCATCGAGCTGGCCGGGCCGGCGTTGCGCGACAGTACTCCGGTCCGGGTCGAGGTCGAGGTCCGCAACGAGCACCGCAGCGTCGGCGCGATGCTCGGCGGCGAGGTGACCCGCCGCTTCGGTGGCGCCGGCCTGCCCGACGACACGATCGAGTTCCGGCTGCGCGGCACCGCCGGCCAGTCGTTCGGCGCGTTCCTGCCGCGCGGGGTCACGCTGCGCCTGTACGGCGACGCCAACGACTACGTCGGCAAGGGACTGTCCGGCGGCCGGATCGTGGTCCGGCCGGACGCCGACGCGCCGTTCGTCGGCGTGGACGCCGCAGCGGGCCGTCGCGCCGAGGACCAGATCATCGCCGGCAACACCATCCTGTACGGCGCCACCGGAGGCGAGGTGTTCCTGCGCGGCCGGGTGGGGGAGCGGTTCGCGGTGCGCAACTCCGGCGCGGTGGCGGTGGTCGAGGGCCTCGGCGACCACGGTTGCGAGTACATGACCGGCGGCACCGTCGTGGTGCTCGGGCCGACCGGGCGCAACTTCGCCGCCGGCATGTCCGGTGGCACCGCGTTCGTGCACCGGCTCGACCAGCGGCTGGTCAACGCCGAGCTGGTGGACCTGTCGCCGCTGCGCGACGAGGAACGCGACCGGCTGCACGAGCTGGTCCAGCGGCACTTCGCCGAGACGGACTCGGCGGTCGCCGAGGACCTGCTCAAGCGCTGGCCGCAGGCGGTGGAGGAGTTCACCGCAGTGGTGCCCCGGGACTACCGCCGGGTCATGGAGATCATGCGGGCCGCCGAAGCCGCCGGCCGAGACGTCGACGACGCGGTGATGAGCGCGCTCAGCGTGCCGTCGGCCGCGCCGGTACCGCCCGCGCCCCGGGTGGTCGCCCAGGAGGTGGCTCGTGCCTGACCCGAACGGTTTCCTGCGCTACGACCGGCGGCTGCCGGCCCGCCGTCCGGTGCCGGTGCGCATCTCCGACTGGCGCGAGGTGTACCCGCCTGCCGGTGAGGAGCTGATCCGCGAGCAGGCCACCCGGTGCATGGACTGCGGCATCCCGTTCTGTCACGACGGCTGCCCGCTGGGCAACCGCATCCCGGACTGGAACGACCTGGTCCGCACCGGCAACTGGGACGCCGCTGTGGAGTCGCTGCACGCCACCAACAACTTCCCCGAGTTCACCGGCCGGCTCTGCCCGGCGCCGTGCGAGGCGGCCTGCGTGCTCGGCCTCGGCGGCCAGCAGCCGGTCACCATCAAGCAGGTCGAGGTGGAGATCGCCGACGCGGCGGTGGCCCGCGACGGCCTGCGGCCCCGGCCCGCCTCCGCCCTGACCGGCCGGTCGGTAGCGGTGGTCGGGTCCGGCCCGGCCGGGCTGGCCGCCGCGCAGCAGCTCGCCCGCGCCGGTCACACGGTCACCGTGTACGAGCGCGACGACGCGATCGGCGGCCTGCTCCGCTACGGCATCCCCGACTTCAAGCTGGAGAAGCAGCACATCGACAAGCGGCTGGCCCAGCTCACCGCCGAGGGCGTGCGCTTCCGGACCGGCGTCGAGGTCGGCGTCGACGTGACCGCCGAGCAGTTGCGCGCCGAGCACGACGCGGTGCTGCTGGCGTGCGGCGCGTTGCAGGGCCGGGACACCCCGGCCACGCCCGGCCGGGCGCTGCGCGGCGTGCACCAGGCGATGTCGCACCTGGTGGCCGCGAACCGGGTGGTGGCCGCCGCCGGGGACGGGCGGCCCGCCCTCGCGACGCTGCCCGACGGTACGCCGATCGACGCCGCCGGCAAGCACGTGGTGATCATCGGTGGTGGCGACACCGCGGCGGACTGCCTCGGTGTGGCGCACCGGCAGGGTGCGGCCGGCGTGCACCAGCTCGACCTCTACCCGCAGCCGCCCACAGAGCGCGACGCGGCCCGCGACCCGTGGCCGACCTGGCCGTGGCTGCTGCGTACCTACCCGGCGCACGAGGAGGGCGGCGAGCGCGTGTTCGCCGTCGCCGTGCAGGAGTTCGTGGACGACGGCACCGGCCAGGTCCGCGCGGTCCGGATCGCCGAGGTGACTGTGGAGAAGGTGGACGGCCGCCGCATCGTCACCCCGCTGCCCGGCTCCGAGCGGGAGATCCCGGCCGACCTGGTGCTGCTCGCCATCGGCTTCGAGGGCACCGAGGAACAGCCCATGCTGGCGCAGTTCGGGGTGACCCGCAACGGCCGGGGCGCTGTCGACGCCCGCCCGGACTGGCAGGCCGCCGACGGCGTCTTCGTCGCCGGCGACATGCACCGGGGCGCCTCGCTCATCGTCTGGGCGATCGCCGAGGGACGCGCCGCCGCGGCGGCGATCCACGCGTACCTGGGCGGGGTGGGCGAGCTGCCCGCCCCGGTCGACCCGGCCCGCCAGCCGCTCGCCGCGCGCTGACCCCGCACCGGCCGGGCCGCCCCCGTCGTGGGGAGCGGTCCGGCTGGCGCCGGTCAGCGGCCGAGCAGGTCGTGCGCCGCCCGGATCTTCGCCCACGAGGCGGGCTGCGCCGGGGCGGCGGTCGTGCGCGCGGCGATGGCCACGTCGGGCCGGCCGGGCGTGAACAGCCAGGTGGTGAACACCGCGTCGAGATCCCGCCCGGAGATCCGCTCGGCGAGCGCCTGGAACTGCCCGACGGTGCCGTTGCCGTACTGCCGCTTGGCGGTCCAGGTGCGCAGGATGCGGAAGAACGCCGCGTCGCCGACGGCGAGCCGGATCTGGTGCAGCGCCATCGCGCCCCGGTCGTAGACGGCGTCGTCGAAGATCCCGCTCGGGCCCGGATCACCGGGGCGCACCCGCCAGAACTCGGAGTCGGCCGGGTAGCTGTCGTAGGTGAAGTCGAACAGCTCCTGCGCGGTGCCCTCGCCCTGCTCCTCCGACCAGAGCCACTCGGCGTACGAGGCGAAGCCCTCGTTGAGCCAGATGTGCCGCCAGTCGGCCACCGACACCGAGTCGCCGAACCACTGGTGGGCGTTCTCGTGCACCACCACGTACGGGTTGGCGCCGCGCCGCCAGAAGCCGGGGCCGTACACCGGGCGGGTCTGCGTCTCCAGCGCGAAGCCGATGCCGTCGACCGGCCCGGCCACGCCGCCCTGCGCCTCGAACGGGTACGGGCCGAACAGCCCGCTCTCCCAGTCGACGATCTCGGCGGTGCGTTCGATGCTGGCCCGCGCGGCCGGCAGGCGCTCGCCCAGCGTGGTGCTGTACGCGTTCACCACCGGCTGCCCGTTCGGCGCGGTGTCGGTGACGATGTCGTACTGCCCGATGGCCAGGAACGCCTGGTACGTCGCGCCGGGCTTGACGCTGCGCCAGCTCCACCGGGTGCGGTTGCCGGCCTCGGGCAGCGGGTCACGCGGCTGCACGCCGTTGCTGATCACCTCGACGCCGGTGGGCACCGAGACCGAGACGTCCCAGGTGGCCTTGTCCTTCGGGTGGTCGTTGCTCGGGTACCACCACCAGGCCGACTCGGGCTCGTTGACCGCGAGCGCCCCGTCGGCGGTACGCGTCCACGCGGTGTAGCCGTAGACGGTGGTCTGTGACGGCACGCCGGCGTACTTCACCACGACGGTGAGTTGCTGGCCCTTGGTCAGCGGCCGGGCGGGGGTGATCACCAGCTCGTGGTCGCCGGCCCGGGTGAAGCCGGCCACCCACCCGTTCACCCGCACCGACTCGACGTCGAGTGCGAAGTCCAGGTTGAACCGGGACAGGTCCTTGGTGGCGGTGGCGAGGATCGTGGTGGTGCCGCTGAGCCGGTCGGTGGCCGGCTCGTAGCGCAGCCGGATGTCGTAGTGGCCGACGTCGTAGCCGCCGTTGCCGTAGTCGGGGAAGTAGCTGTCGCCCAGCCCGGGGCCACCCGGCGTCGGGGTGGCCGCCCCGGGTTGTGGCCGGCCCCATCCGCCGGGGACGGCCTGGGCGGGTGCGCCGGTCGCTGTGGTGCCGGCCGCGGTGAGGGTCAGGGCGGCGATGGCCGCCGTGAGTGCACGTCGCACGGTGGGACTCCCTCCGTCGGGTGTCGTCACCGTCAAGCTAATCGACACATGTGAACATATCTGTCCCGTCCGGCCATCTCGGCTATTCAATTTCTGCGAATGTTTCGATAGCATTACCGACCAGTAACAGCATCGATCCCTCGGCCACGCGCGCGGTCAACGGGCTCCACCACCCCTGCCCCGTGGAGGCTCTGTCATGTCCCGTCGCGTCCGTACCGCGCTCGCCGCCGTACTGGCGGCCGTTCTCGGCGCCGTGCTCCTGCCCGGCGCCGCCCGGGCGGCCACCGTCAACTACGTCGCCCTCGGCGACTCCTACTCCTCCGGCGTCGGCGCCAGCCCGTACGACCTGTCCACCTGCCTGCGCAGCCAGAAGTCGTACGCCCCGCTCTGGGCCGCGGCGCACTCGGTCACCAGCTTCAAGTTCCCGGCCTGCGGCGGCGCGGTCACCGCCGACGTGCTGGCCAACCAGGTCGGCCAGCTCAGCAGCAGCACCACGCTGGTCACCATCACCATCGGCGGCAACGACGCCGGCTTCGCCGACGTGATGACCAGTTGCCGCTTCGGCAGCACGTCCAGTTGCGAGAGCGCGGTCAACGAGTCCAAGGCGTTCACCACCGCGACGCTGCCCGGCCGGCTCGACGCCACGTACACCGCGATCCGCAACCGGGCCCCGAACGCCCGGCTGGTGGTGCTCGGCTACCCGCGGCTGTTCGAGACCGGCTCCTGTGGACTGCTCGCCATGAGCAGCTACAAGCGCACCATCCTCAACCAGGCCGCCGACACGCTCAACGGCGTCATCTCCGGCCGGGCCGCCGCGGCCGGGGGCACCTTCGTCGACGCGCGGCCGTTCTTCGCCGGGCACGGCGTGTGCGCCGCCGAGCCGTGGATCCGTGACGTCAGCGGCGTCATCGAGGCGTACCACCCGAACGCGGACGGCTACCGCTACGGCTACCTGGCCGCGCTGACCGCCGCCATCGGCTGATCCGCATGTGAGGAGAGGGCCCCGCTCGGCATCCGTCCGTCGAGCGGGGCCCCGCCCTTGCCGGGTTGCATCGAGCATCGACAATGGTGCGACACCCCGTGCGACCCGGAGGTGACCATGCGCGAACCGGTGACCCGGCCGCGGCCGGTCCGTGAGCAGCTCCCGGCCGCCGGCCCGGAACTGCTCACCCTGCTGGCCCGGCTGCTGCGGCGGCCCCGCCGCGGCGACCGCCGGCTCCCGCTGCTCTGGCTGGTCCGGCCCGCCGGGGACGGCGCGGTCGCGGCCCTGCTGCGGCGTTTCGCGGCGCGCCGGGCCGGGCGCCGGGTACCGCACGCGGTGCTGGACCTGACCGGCCGGCCCGCCGGCGACGACGTCGCGGCCGTGCTGCGCGAGCTGCACCGGCAGCTCTCCGTGGAGGCGTTCGGCGCGCCCCGGCTGCGGTTCCGGCACTACCCGCTGGCCGACTGGCTGATGCACCAGACGCTCGCCGTGGACCTGGACGCCGCCGACGGCGGCCGGGCCGCGCTGGTGCGCCGGCTGCGGGACTGGCGCGGGCGACGGGCCGGTGAGGACCCCCAGGTCGGCGGCGACTCCGGCCTCGGCACCGCACTGCACCTGCTGCTCTGGCTGCTGTGGCGGGCCGTCCCCAGCGTCGTGTTCCGGATCGCCGTCTCCGGCCGGGTGCCGCTCGTGGGGCGTCAGTACCGCTGGTTCATGCGCCAGCAGTACCTGGCGCCCCGGCAGTCGGTGACGTTCCTCGGCTTCGCCGAGCGGCTCACCGCCGGATGGCGCGACGGCGAACACCCCGCCCAGGTGGAGAAGCTGCTGCTGCACGCGTTCCTGGAGGACCTGCGCCTGGCGTACCGGCGGCGGTTCTGGCGGCCCGGGGACTGGCGCCGCACCGCCTATCCGGTGCTGGTGCTCGACGGCGCGCGGCCGGACGACGTCGGGCACACGCTGGTCCGGCTCGTCGACGAGGTGCGCAACGAGACCGGCCGCAACGACCCGCTGCTCGTCGTCGCGGTCGCCGCCGGCCCGCCGCCGGAACCGGCAGCGGGCCGGCCGCTGGACCAGGCCGAGGAGGCGTACGAGGAGTGGGCCGAGGCGCTGCCGGAGAACCGCCGGCTGCGCCGCCCCGGCGCCTGGCTGATGCTGCTGGAGGCGGACGACAGGGACGTCGACGTCCCGGTGGGAGGCGTCCCGCCCGCCCTGGTCGCGCCCGACCCGCCCTGGTGGGCACGGCGGTTCCTGCCCGCAGCGGTGGCCCTGGCGCTCGTCGCCGGGCTGGGTGTGTGGGCGCACGGGCGGTGGGCGCCGGACTGCCGCCCCTGGCCCGCCGACCGGGTCGCCGTCCGGCTCGTGGCCGGGGAGTGCGTCGGCTACAGCGACACCGCCGGGCAGGTCTTCAACAGCGAACCCGGGCAGGACCGGCTGCGTGCCGTGCAGCGGCGCATCTTCGCCCAGAACCGGGCCGCCGAGGAGGTGTGGCGGCGCAGCGAGCACCGCCGCCCCTACCTGACGCTGGTCTACCTGGGCAGCCTCACCGGCAACCGGACCCGCGCGGACGAGGAGTCCTACGTCTCCGAGCGGGAGGAACTGGAGGGCATGGCCACCGCCCAGTACGCCCTGCTCCAGGAGTCGGCGGCGGCGGACGACGCGGCGCTGCTGCACATCGTGGTGGCGAACGCCGGGCGGCAGATGCGGCACGCCGACAACGCGGTACGGATGCTGGAAGGGCTGGCCCGCGACGACCCCACCGTGCTCGGCGTGATCGGGCTGGTGGACAGCCGCACCAGCACGGCGGCGGCGCTGCGCGAACTCAACCGGGTCGGCCTGCCGGTGCTCGCCCCGACGCTGTCCGCCGACCGGATGGACGCCAACTCCAGCCTCTACCTGGCCATGTCCGCGCCGAACCGGGACCAGGCCCGGATGGTCGAGGCGTACGCCCGGCAGGTGCTGCGGGTGGGGGAGGCGCACGTCTACTGGACCACCGGCGAGGGCAGCTCGCTCGCCGACGACCTGTACGTCGCCACGCTTGTCGACGGACTGCGGGAGCGCTTCGGCGATCGCATCAGCCGGCTCGACGAGTGGCGCAGCGGACGGCGGCTCACCCAGGAGTGCGGCTACCCCGGGATGCTCTTCTTCGCCGGCCGCTGGTCGGAGTTCGACGGGTTCATGCGCGCGCTCAAGGAGTGCGGCGCGAACCCGCCCCGGCACCTGGTCGCCGACGACTCGGTGAACCGCTACATGGCCAACCCGGGGCTGCGCGCCAGCGCGCCGGGCAACCTGCCGGTCACGTACGTGTCCAAGGCGGCCCTCGCCACCTGCGCGTCGCTGCGGGCCGCGCAGGCCGGGCGCGATGACGCCCGCGGCAGTTTCCTCACCTGGATCGGCGCGGACGGCCTGCTCGACCCGCCCCGATGCCGCGCCGGGACCGGCCCACCGGTCGGCGAGCGGGTCAGCCTGGCCTACGACGCCACCATGATGACGGTACGCGCGCTGGAGAGCCTCGCCGCCCGGCTGCGCCACGCCGACACCGGCCGCCGCTGGGAGCCCCGCTCGGTCAACCCGGTCGGAGTGCACGCTGAGGTGCTGCGGCAGAACGCCGCCGGCGGCTACCCGGGGGTCAGCGGCCTCATCCGGTACGCCCCGGACTCCGGTGAACCGGTCGCGAAGCGGCTGGCGCTGCTCACCGTCGCGAAGGTGCCCGACGTGGACGCCGCCCCGGTCGAGGTGTTCCACTGCGGCGTAGCCGACACCGGCCCCGACACCGGCTGCCGCGTTGCACCACGCTAGGCGAGATCTTGGTACGCGCCCGCCCTTCGCGGGGCGTGCGCGTACCAAGATCGACGGCGACAAGGGGCTCAACGGGTTCTGTCGGATACCTGATTCCGGCGTTCGATTGTGCTGCGTGAAGCATCGATCGTTCCTATCCTGACGTGTTCATTCCCCGGCGACGCGCGTGGAGAGCTGTGGATCAGCGACAGGTACGACGGCTGGCAGAGCAGTCCGCCAACTTCGGCTTCCTCAAGGATCATCCACTCCTGGTCTGGTACGGCGCCGGCGCCGAGCTGCTCGTCTACGTCGACGCGCAGGCGGCGATGTTCAAGATCCGCGCCTTCGGCGACGAGCTGGCGAAGGATCTGGTGCGCCGCACCGACGCCCGGCCGCAGTCGGAGAAGTTCTTCCACCGCGTGCAGGCGCTCCAGACCAACGGCACGCTCGTTCCGGAGATCTACCGCGCGTTCGATCGGCTTCGTGACCAGGGCAACCGCGCCGTACACGATCATCTGGGTGAGGTGCGCGCCGCGCTGGAGCTGCTGCGGACCTGCTTCGAGCTGGGCGTCTGGTTCCACCGAGCGCTGACCGGCGACCGCTCGCCGATCGGCTTCGTCCCGCCCACGCCGCCCCCTCAGCAGGTGCCCCAGAGCGTCGCCGACGCGCTTGCGGCCGAGCTTGAGCGCTACAAGAACGAGCTGGCGCAGACCAAGCTGCTGCTCGACGGCAAGCCGTCGCTGGTGCAGGCCCAGGCCGACGCGCAGGCGGCGGCGGAACGGGCGGTCCGGGAGGCGAGCGCCCGCCAGGGCGAGGCCGCTGCCCTCGTGGCGAGTCTGGAGCCGGCGGCGCAGGAGGCCCAGCGAGCCGCCGAGCTGCGCAAGCCCGGGCGGGTTTCCGCTGCCCGGCGGGAAGAGTTCATCACCCGTGCCCGTCGCGCCTCGCACGAACCGCTCAACGAGGTGCAGACCCGGGCCGAGATCGACAGGCAGTTGCGGGCCGCCGGCTGGGTGGTGCAGGACGAGAACCAGATCAACCTGTTCGCGGCCACCGGCGTCGCTGTCCGCGAGGTGACGCTCGCTACCGGCCGCGCCGACTACCTGCTCTACGTGGACCAGCGACTTGTCGGCGTGATCGAGGCGAAGCGGGAGGGCACCGCCCCGCGCGGCGTGGAGGCGCAGCTCGACCGCTACCTGAGCGGGCTCACCCCGGCGCAGAAGCTCAGCGCCTGGCGGCGGGACGAGCCGTTGCCGTTCGGGTACGTCGCCACCGGTACGGAGACCGCCTTCGTCAACCGGCTGGACCCGTTCCCGCGTACCCGGGAGGTCTTCGCCTTCCACCAGCCGGCGACCCTCGCCCGGTGGATGCGGGAGGCCGACGACGATCCGGCCGTGCCGACGCTGCGGGCCCGGCTGCGGCGGATGCCGGCGCTGGACCGGCTGGGTCTGCGACCCGCGCAGGTCGACGCCGTCGCCGGGCTGGAACGGTCGCTGGCCGAGGACCGCCCGAGGTCGCTGATCCAGATGGCGACCGGTGCGGGCAAGACCTTCACCGCGGTGACCGCCAGCTACCGGCTGCTCAAGCACGCCCGCGCCGCCCGGATCCTCTTCCTGGTCGACCGCAACAACCTCGGCAAGCAGACGCTGCGCGAGTACGCCGGTTACCAGGCCCCCGACGACGGCCGGAAGTTCACCGACCTCTACAACGTCGACCGGCTCTCCGGCACCGGAATGCTCGACTCGTCCGCCGTGGTCATCTCCACCATCCAGCGCCTCTACGGCGCCCTGCGCGGGGTCGAGCTGCCCGACGTCGACCTGGACGACCGCGACTACGACAGCTACGACCTGGACGAGCCGGCCGAGGTGTCCTACAACCCGCAGCTCCCACCGGAGACGTTCGACCTGATCGTGGTGGACGAGTGCCACCGCTCGATCTACGGCAAGTGGCGGGCGGTCATCGAATACTTCGACGCGTTCGTGGTCGGGCTGACCGCCACGCCGGTCAAGCAGACGCTCGGCTTCTTCCAGCAGAACCTGGTGTCCGAGTACACCTACGAGCAGGCCGTCGCCGACGGGGTCAATGTCGACTTCGACGTCTACCGGATCAAGACGGAGATCACCGAGCGCGGCGCGGACATCGAGGCCGGCACCGTCGTGCCGCTGCGGGACCGGCGCACCCGCGCCGAGCGCTACCAGGAGCTGGAGGACGACTTCACGTACGGCGGCAGCCAGGTCGGCCGGTCGGTGATCTCGAAGGGTCAGCTCAAACTGGTGCTGGAGACGTTCCGCGACAAGCTCTTCGAGGAGATCTTCCCGGGACGGTCGACAGTGCCCAAGACGCTGATCTTCGCGCGGGACGACAACCACGCCGAGGAGATCGTGCAGATGGTCCGGCTCGTCTTCAACCGGGGCAACGACTTCGTCAAGAAGATCACGTACGCCTCGCGGCGCGAGGGCGACAACCCGGACACGCTGATCCAGGCGTTCCGCAACAGCCCCGAGCTGCGGATCGCGGTGACCGTGGACATGATCGCCACCGGCACCGACGTCCGGCCCCTGGAGTGCGTCTTCTTCCTGCGCCCGGTGCGCAGCTCCACCTACTTCGAGCAGATGAAGGGGCGCGGCGCCCGCACCATCGACGCCGCCGACTTCCAGGCCGTCACGCCGGACGCCGAGGTCAAGGACCGGTTCGTCATCGTCGACGCGGTCGGTGTCACCGAGGCCGACCTGGACGAGGCGGTCCCGCTGCAACGCCACACGGAACGCCAGATCTCGCTGCGCGACCTGCTCCGCAAGGCCGGCACGCTGACCGCCGACGCCGACGAGGTGGCCACGCTCGCCTCACGGCTGTCCCGCCTCAACCAGCAGCTCACCGACGACGAACGCGCCGAGCTGGCCGACCTCGCCGGGCAGCCGCTCAGGGACATCGTGCACGGCCTCACCGACGCGGTGGCCCCGGAACAGCTCAACCCGGCCACCCAGGCCGGCCCGGCTGCGGTGCGGGACCTGCTGGCCGGCGCGCTGCGCCCGCTCGCCGCGAACCCGCCGCTGCGGGAACGCATCCTGGAGATCCGCCGGGCCCACGACATCACCATCGACGAGGTGAACGCCGACCGCCTGATCTCGGCGCAGGGAGTGCCGGCCGAGGAACGCGCCCAGGTCACCGTCAAGAGCTGGCACGACTACCTGGAGGAGCACCGCGACGAGATCACCGCTTTGCAGGTCTTCTACGAGGGCCGGGGCCGAGTCGGCTACGAGCAGCTCAAGGAACTGGCCGCGCGGATCGCCCGGCCGCCGCAGGCGTGGACGCCCGAGTCGCTGTGGAAATCGTACGTGCTGCTCGGGCGCACCGCCGAGGCCCCCGGCAACCGGGGCATCACCGATCTTGTCAGCCTCGTGCGGTATGAGTTGGGGCTGGACCAGGAGCTGCGCCCGTACCGCAGCCTGGTCGAGGAACGCTTCCGTGGGTGGCTGCTGCGACAGGAGCAGGCGGGCGCTACGTTCACTGCCGATCAGGCGTGGTGGCTGGAGAGGATCAAGGACGTGATAGCGGTCAGCGTGGAGATCAGCCCGGACGACCTGGAGGGAGCGCCGTTCACCGAGCGGGGTGGCATCGACGGATACGCGGGCGCGTTCGGTGACCGGGCCGAGCCGTTGCTGGCCGAGCTGAACGAGGAGCTGTCCGCGTGACCCATCCGTTCGACATCCCGGCAAGTTGGGCTTGGACAACGCTTGGCGAAATTGCAGATGTTGTCGGCGGAGTAACCAAGGATGCGAAGCGTCAGGAAGATCCGAGCTTCGTGGAGGTCCCCTACCTCAGGGTTGCCAATGTGCAACGCGGATATCTCGACCTCTCCAATGTGTTGTCAATTAGAGTGCCGCCACAAAAGGCGGTGGCTCTGAAGCTTTCGCGCGGCGATGTCCTGCTGAACGAAGGTGGTGACCGAAACAAGCTTGGCCGTGGTTGGGTTTGGGACGAGCAAATCGAGGACTGTATACATCAGAATCATGTTTTTCGCGCGCGTATTCGTCAGCGCGTTTTGGAGCCGCGACTTCTGGCGCACTTTGCAAACGGCATCGGCCAGCGGTGGTTCGAGCAAAACGGACTGCAGAGTGTGAACCTGGCATCGATCAGTCTGGCGACAATGAAGCGGTTCCCGGTGCCGGTTCCGCCTCTTGGTGAGCAGGGCCGCATCATCGCAGCTCTTGAGGAGCGCTTGTCTAGGCTGGCTTCCGCCGAGTCGAGTGTGAGGTCGGCGTTGCGCCGTTTATCGGTCCTCCGGGCTGCGGCCGTTACCCAGCTCGTTGATGCCTCAGATGCGCCGCTGCGCGGACTCATTTCACTTCTTGATGGCAAAATGATCAATGGTAAATCCGTGCCAACCCAGCCCGGGGGCTTCCCGGTTCTTCGCTTGACTGCATTGCAGGACGGCTTGGTTGATCTAGGTCAGTCGAAGGAGGGCGCATGGGATGCTGCCGCCGCAGCCCCCTATCTTGTGCGTCGTGGTGACTTCCTTGTTGGTCGAGGCAATGGATCCATCCATCTTGTTGGTCGAGGTGCCCTCGTCGCCTCCGATCCATACCCGGTAGCCTTCCCTGACACCATGATCAGAGTGCGAACGGACTCGACGAAGATTCGACAAGAGTATCTCGCGATAATCTGGAATTCGCGGTATGTACGGCGACAGATCGAATCAAAGGTGCGAACCACGGCGGGAATCTACAAGATAAACCAGTCCCTCCTGGGTGAAATCCAGATTCCTGTACCGCAATTGGGTGAGCAAGACGAGATTGTAAGTCGTTGGAGGTCGACGGCTAGTGCGATAGACCGTTTGAGCGGCTCCGTTCGGGTTGCTGCTCGCCGCGCGAGTAGCCTGCGCTCGTCGGTGCTGACTCAGGCGTTTGTCGGGCGGCTCGTGCCGCAGGATCCGGAAGACGAGCCGGCGTCGGAGCTGCTTGCCCGGATTCAAGCCGAACGGGCAACCGCCGCGCCGAAGCAAAAAGCACGCGCCACGCGTACTCGGAAAGAGCTGGCGGCTCCGCCGACCAGGGTGACCGGCGACAACTATCAGCAGGAGGCGCTGCCGCTGTGAGCACTGTAGATTCGCGCCGGCTGGTGCAGAAGCTCTGGAACTACTGCGACGTGCTGCGTGACGACGGCGTCTCAACCATCGACTACGTCGAGCAGTTGACCTACCTGTTGTTCCTGAAGATGGCCGACGAGCGCGCCCGGCGAGCCATGAAGCCCGAACAGATCGTGCCCGACGAGCTGAGCTGGCAAACCCTGCTCGATGCCGACGGTGACGCGCTTGAGGTGCAGTACCGGCACATCCTCACCGGGCTGGGCAAGGAGGGCGGCACCCTCGGCACCATCTTCCGTAAGGCACAGAACAAGATCCAGGATCCCGCGAAGCTCAAGCGGCTGATCGTGGACCTGATCGACAAAGAGTCCTGGTCGGGCACCGGTGTCGACGTCAAGGGCGATGCCTACGAGGAACTGCTCGCCAAGGGGGCCGAGGACGCCAAGTCCGGCGCGGGGCAATACTTCACCCCCCGTGCGCTGACCGTCGCGATGGTCGACTGCATGTTGCCCACGCCGGACGACACGATCACCGACCCGGCCTGCGGCACCGGAGGCTTCCTGCTCGCCGCTTACGAGCACATTCAGCGGCACCACGGCAGCGCGCTGACGCCCGATCAGCGGCGGCGACTCGCCAACGGCGCGATCACCGGCACCGAGCTGGTCGACGGCACGGCTCGACTGGCCGCCATGAACATGCTGCTGCACGGCATCGGCGCGCCGAACGGACCGTCGCTCATCGCTGTCGAGGACGCGCTCGGCAAGGAACCCGCCCGCCGCGTAAGCCTGGTGCTGGCCAACCCGCCGTTCGGCCGTAGCTCCTCGATTCGGGTCGTCGGTGGGGACGGCCGGTCGAGCCGGGAGGAACGGGAGATCGAGCGGGGCGACTTCTGGGCTACCACCGCCAACAAGCAGCTCAACTTCGTCCAGCACATCGCCTCTCTGCTGGAGATCGACGGTCGCGCTGCCGTCGTCCTGCCGGACAATGTGCTCTTCGAAGGCGGCGCGGGGGAGACCATCCGCCGTCGGCTGCTCAAGCAGTACGACCTGCACACCATGCTGCGGCTGCCCACCGGCATCTTCTATGCGGGCGGTGTGAAGGCCAACGTGCTTTTCTTCGAGCGCAAGCGCGCCCGTGAGGAACCGTGGACCCAGAAGCTCTGGGTGTACGACTTCCGGACCAACCAGCACTTCACGCTCAAGCAGAACCCGCTGCGACGCGAGCACCTCCAGGACTTCATCGACCGCTACCTGCCGGGCAGGGACCGCGCCGAGCGGGAGGAGACCGAGCGCTTCCGCGCGTTCTCGTACGACGAGCTGATCGCCCGGGACAAGGTGAACCTCGACATCACCTGGCTCAAGGACGCCTCACTGGAGGACGCCGACTCGCTACTGCCGCCCGAGGTAATCGCTCAGGAGATTGTCGACGACCTCCAGGCGGCTCTTACGGAGTTCGCCGCCATCGCCGAGACCCTTGGGTCTAGAAGCTAGTCGCGGACTTAGGGCACGCTGAGTGCATTGGGGGAGGGTGATCGCATGCCGGAAGCGCCGATCCGTGGCGACGGCTTTACGATCCAGCAGCTGTTTAACCAGTTCCAGTTCCGGCTCGACCCCTACCAGCGGGAGTACAGTTGGGCCCGCGAAGACGTGAAGATGCTCATCGATGATTTGACCGGCCACTTCATTGAGGACTGGACTCCGGGCGACGATCGTCGTGAGGTTCGGCATTACCGCCCGTACTTTCTCGGACCATTCGTCTACTACCGCGATGACGACCTCGCCGCCTTGGTCGACGGCCAGCAACGTATCACGACGCTTCACCTTCTATTGCTGCAGCTTCGCCGGCTTGCGATCGATGCTGACCGACCGGAGTATCAGAACGACCTCGCCGCCCTGGAGCCCTTGATCGCTGGCACCTCGTACGGAGAGCGGGCCTATGCCATCCGCTCTGAGAAGCGAACTCCTGTGCTGGAAGCGATATTTGAGGACAAGCCCTACGTGCCACCGGCTGATGCTGGGCCCTCGGTGGAGAACCTGTACAAGCGAAGCCAAGAGTTGTACGAGTTGCTCCCGGAGGCCATCCGGGATGAGGCGCTCCCACTCTTCATCCATTGGCTACTGAATCGGGTATGCCTCGTTGGCATCAATGCCAACGATCGCCGACAGGGCTGGGAGATCTTCGAGACGATGAATGATCGGGGCGTGCAACTCGGCCCCGCAGATCTTCTGAAAAGCTTCCTGCTTCGAAAGGCCAGCAACCGGGACAACCTGCCGCGACTCGGCGATGCATGGGGTCGCGTCCTGACTCGGATTGACAATCGCGCCCCTCAGGCGGCGGCCAAATTCTTGCAGTCGCTGTTGATCGGCCGTCATGCCCAAAATGAGGATGAGGCGGCGGACATCTCGGTGTCCTTTCATGGATGGGTGCAGGAGCACCACGCCAGCCGCATGGGCCTCATCAATGCACCGGACTTCGCTCGCTTCATCGAACGTGACTTGGTTAAGCTATCGACCCGATATGCAACGCTGAAGGCGGCCTCTGCCACTCTCGAAGCAGGTTTGGAACCGGTCTTCTACAACGCAAAGAACGAAATTGACCAGATGCCATTTTTGATGGCGGCGATCGACCCGGACGACACAGAGGCTCAGTTCAGGGACAAGGTGTTCCTTGTTGCCGCCTATCTCGATTTGGTCTTCGTGCGTATGGCCGTCAACAACCGTCTTACTAAACTAGGCGGAGTCGAGGCGGATCGCATACCCGTCCTACTCGACCTGCGGTCGACCCGAGACGTCGACGGTGTAGCCAAGGCACTTGGACGTCGGATCGCTCTGCTTGACGTCGATTTCACCGGGGTCAAGGGCTACGGTCTCCGTGCGGACAACCGGCCTCAGGTCAGATACCTGCTGGCCCGCTTGACTGCATTCGTGGAGACCGAGAGCGGTCGACCCAACGAGATGCCGCGATACTTGGACAAGGATGAACCCTTCGAGATCGAGCATATTTGGGCGAACAAGTTCGAGCGCCATCAGCCGGAGGTGAAGACGGAAGCGGCCTTCCGTGTCGCTCGAAACCGGGTGGGAGCGCTTCTGCTGCTAAGGAAGTCGCACAACGCAAGTTACCAGGATGCCCCGTACGAACAGAAAGTCGAGTGGTACCGCGGCCAGAACCATCTTGCCGCATCGCTGCATGCGGCCACGCATCAGCGGAACAAGCCGTTTACAGCAGGGTTTATCAAGAAGCATGAATTGGGTCGGCTTTTCCGCCCAATGCCCAATTTCGGTCGAACGGAGATTGAGGTCCGACAGCAGCTCTACGAGCGGCTGTGTGAACTCATCTGGAACCCAGGAGATCTTGGCTTCATCCTGCCGCCCGGAATGAGAGCGACGGCTGTCGAAGCCAGCCAGGCGGAGTTGGCTATGCCTGTCCGGCAAGTGCCGTCCCGGGCCGCGAGGCGCACCCGCGCCCACTTCGGTGGTGTAACGGTCGCCCGACTTGTCGCCGCCGGTGCACTAACCGTTGGCGAGCAGCTGCATTTGACCTACAAGCGGGTTTCGCACACGGCGCGAATTAACCAGGCGGGTAATATTCAGCTGGATAGCGGCGAGGTATTTGAATCCCCATCTCCTGCCGGTTCGACAGTCACCGGTAAGTCAACAATGAATGGCTGGAGCGCGTGGAAGGTGCGTCGGGGTGGCAACCTGACGCCTCTCTTCGATATCCGCGCGGATGCGTTAAGGCGAGGTCTCCTGGAGGAAATCGGACGGGCGGAGGGCGTAAACTAACTCCGCTGCTGTGAGTTTGAAGACCAATGACGTTGCCGCGAGCGAATTGAACGCTCCGTAGCCATGACGGTTATGGACGGCTGCGAAGGCCGCCGTAGTGGCCGAGCTGGCAAGGGCCGGCGGCTTCCAATCAGGAATCGCCGGCCTTCGCGTTCCTGACTGTGTACGTCGCGCGGCAGACCCACGGTCTGTTGATCGCGAACATGCGCCACCCGGAGGAGTGGGTGTTGGTGACGGCAATCTCCCGCCCCCGCTGAGTTCGGCCCGGTGAACTCGCTGTCGATTGAAGCTTATTGCGGGCTGGCGGGGACGCCTTGCCCTGCTCGGTCACGCGACAGGGCGTGAAATGCTTCCCCGCCGGGGGGCGGCAACTTTTTTCGGCCCGTCGCGCGAGCACTTTAGGAGGTTTAGCGGGCTCGACCTCACGGCAACGGCGGCGAGCGCAAGGGCGCCCAGCCGACGAAGCGGGCGAACAGCGCTTGCGGGCTCGGGGCCTCGTGCGGGTTGAGGCGATGCAGCTCCTGAGCTGCGTCGTAAAGCTGCCCGCACAGATAGACCGACAGGGCGAGGCGGTCACCCGCGTACTCGGTCAGCAGCGCCAGCCGGGCCTCCGCGCACGGCCACGGGTGAGCGCAGCGCTTGCAGATCCAGAGTGGACGCATCGGTAGATGCGGACGGGTGCCGGTGCTCACGCCGGCACCTGTGGCCGGGCGGCGATCCGAACACGGTGCCCAAAGGCCGCCCCCTGCCCGGCACCGGCATTGAGCCAGCGCAGCCCGGCGAGCCGCACGAACAGCTCTCGCTTGGCGACCGCGACGCCCTTGCCGTTCAACTCGTACGCCTCGATCCACGCCCAACCGTCGTACGGGTGGCGCTCGGCGATCTCCCGAATGACGCGCACCGTGATCGGGCGGCAGAACTGCACGCTCGCCGCGCGGCCGAGGCGCAGGAGGTCGCCCGCCTTGATCGGTCGAGTGTTTGTCGGCGTGGTCGGCGGTGCGCCGGCACGCCTCGCCTTCGGCCTGTCGTCGGGCATGAGTTCTCCCCCTTGGGATATCGGCGGCATCAACCTGTGCCCCACCTTGCCGACGGCTACCGGACCAATACACAGCGTTGTCGTATGGTGTCGGGGTGTCCTGGACGTCCATAGGGGAGGAAGGATGAATCACGCACTCCAGGTGGCGATGACCGAAGCTGGCGAAACGGCAGAGAGCCTCGCAGCTCAGACCGGTGTGGATCCGAAGACGGCGGCTCGTTGGATCTCTCCGGGACGCGTTCCGCAACCCCGCCGACGTGCGCAGGTGGCGGCGCTCCTCGGGCGGGACGTCGGGGACCTTTGGCCCGATGTCCTCAAGCGCCGTGAGCCGCCGTGGCTGCGTGAGTGGGTCGACTGGGAGCGGGACGCCGTGTCGATCCGCTGGTTCGAGCACACCTGGGTGCCCGGACTGTTGCAGACGGAGGCGTACGCGCGGGCCACGCTCAGGGGTGAGGCGCTGACCTCGGCGGAGATCGATGAGCTGGTCGCCTCGCGGCTCGAACGACAGGCGATCCTCCGTCGGGACCGCCCGCCCCTGGTCGTCGCGGTCATCTTCGAGGGTGTGCTGCATCAGTCGGCCTACGGCGACCGCGAGCTGATGCGAGAGCAGCTTGAGCACCTGCTCCGCTGCGCAGCCCTGCCCGGTGTGCAGCTACACCTCGTGCCGAGGGACATCGGCATGTATCCGGGGCTCGGTGGTGGCTTCATCCTCGCCGAACTGCCCGCCGGCGAACATGTCGCGCACGTCGACAGTCAGGCGTCCGCGCAGCTCCTAAATGAGGCTGCGGCCATTGCTACGCTCAGCCGTAGATGGGAGCGCATCAGAGGCGACTCCCTTTCCCGAACCCAGTCACTAGACCTGATCAGGGAAGCGGCGAGAGCATGGACATGACCGGTGCGCGATGGCGCAAGAGCACAAAGAGCGCTGATGGGTCCTTCCTCAGCCTCGCCTGCGCCCTCATCTGCTGGCGCCAACTCCAACGCACCCAAAGTTAGGAGTTCTAAAGATCGAGCCGGGGGAACCTTGGCCTTCGAGCCAGCAGCATGGCAGCGCTTCGTCAGTCTGGCCAAGGTCATCGGCGCGAGCGAGCGCCGATGACACCAGCACCGACGCTGGCTGAGGATCTCGATGCCGAACTGGCCCGGAGGGGTATGGCCGTCTCTGCCCAGGGCTGCGCTCGCGCACGGAAGCAACGCGTTCAGGTGGAGCAGCAGTGGCCGCCCGGCCGCCGAGTGATGCTGCGCGAGCGTTCGCGTCAAGCAGCGCAGGAGATGTGGACCCAGCCCTGACTGCCGAGTTGATCTGATTGCTGAAGAGGCGCCGTCACGTCCACGTGTCGTTGTGGCGGCGGGCCGGCGGCCCCTCTCCGGGAACCGCCGGCCGGCGTCTTCTCAGCGGTGCCCGTTGCTCGGCCGCCCCCACGGACCGGTGATCGCGAACACGTAACCCGGCGACTGGATGTTGGCGAACAGCGTCTTCCCGTCCGCGCTGAACGTCGGCCCGGTGAACTCGCTGTCGTTGAGGTCGTTGCGGGCCAGCGGGTACGCCCTGCCCTGCTCGGTGACGCCGACCAGGTGCGACACGCCCTCGCCGTCCTCGGCCAGGATCACCCCGCCGTACGGCGAGACGGTGATGTTGTCCGGCCCGTCGTAGTTGCCGTGGTCGGCCTCCGGGTCGGTGTTCACCCCGAAGATGGTCTTCAGCGTGATCGTCTGCCGGCGCGGGTCGTAGAACCACACCTGGCCGTCGTGCTCGTTCGCGCTCCCGTCGTCGTGGCGGGCGTAGCTGGCCACGAAGTACGCGCCGCCGTCGCCCCACCAGGCGCCCTCCAGCTTGCGGCTGCGCGTCACCTCGGCGTCGGTGAACTGCTTGCGGACCGACACGGTCCGCGCGTCGCGGTCCGGCACCTCGACCCACTCCACCCGATACCGGGTGCCCGGGGTGGTGGCCTCGGACAGGTCGGCCACGTGCGCGTCGCCACGCAGGCAGCGCATCGCGGCGAGGCTCCCGGCGGTGCCGCCGTCGGGCCGCTGGGCCAGCGCCCGCAGCGCGCCCTTGCCGGCCCGGAAGCCGGGCGGCGGCGTCCACCGGAAGTACAGGCCGTTGGGCCCGCTCGCGTCCTCGGTCAGGTAGATCGAGTGGGTGTACGGGTCGACCGCGACCGCCTCGTGGGAGTACCGGCCGAGGAACGTCAGCGGCACCGGGTCGGTGTTGGCGGACGGGTCGTGCGGGTCGACCTCGAAGACGTACCCGTGGTCCTTCAGATACCGCCCACCGGCCCGCTGCTCGGTCTCCTCGCAGGTCAACCACGTGCCCCACGGGGTGATGCCACCGGCGCAGTTGTTGTGCGTGCCGGCCACGCCGACGTACTCGCGCAGCCGCCGCCCGTGCCGGTCCACCTCGATGGTGGTGGTGCCGCCGCGGGCGCCCGGGTCGTAGGTGAGGCCTGGTAGCGCCGGCACCGGGTACGGCTCGTCGCCGCCGATCTCGTGGTTGTTCACCAGCACCGAGCCGTGCGGGCCGCGGAAGCAGCCGGTGCCGTCCGCGTCGCTCGGGGTGGGCTGCCCGGACTCCAGCAGCGTCGCGCCGGCCTGCGCGACGACGGTGTACGAGAAGCCGGGCGGCAGCGCCAGCAGGCCCGCCGGGTCCGGCACCAGGTCGCCGTAGCCGACTGCGGGGCGGCACGCGGGCCGGGCCGCGGCCGGTCCGGCGATGGCCTCCAGGCTGCCGGCCACCACGATGCCGAGTCCGCCGGCCGCGCCGCCGCGCAGCAGGGACCGCCGGGAGAGAGGTGAGGTGGTCACGTCGTCGCCTTCCTGTGCGCACGGTTCGCTGAGGGAAGGCAAGCCGGGCCGGGGGAACGGTGGGCGGTGCTCCCGCCCGACGCCGGGTGAACAGTGGACGAATCCCCGGTGCGGAGCGCCCCGTGCCGGTGCGGCGCGCGTCCGTTAGGGTTCCCCTCGATCGCAAACGTCGGAGGGCGG
Source organism: Micromonospora tulbaghiae (assembly GCF_900091605.1). Classification (GTDB taxonomy): domain Bacteria; phylum Actinomycetota; class Actinomycetes; order Mycobacteriales; family Micromonosporaceae; genus Micromonospora; species Micromonospora tulbaghiae. Next base: position 159,939 of record NZ_FMCQ01000004.1, on the reverse strand, counting down.
ACGGTGGGCAGACTCGCGGCGGCGTACCGGCAGGCGGTCGATCGGCATCGACGGGCGGTGCGGCACTGGGAGGCGGCCCGGCGGCTGCTGGGCGCCGCCGGCCCGGCGCCCGTGGGCAGCCCCGAGCTGGTCGCGCGGCTGGCCCGCCTCGGCGGTCAGCTGGCCGCCGCGGTGCCCGGCACGGCCCGCGTCGCGACCCACCCCGTTCCGGTACGCCTCGGCGCGGCGACCACAGTCGACGGCGCGTTCCCGGTGCTCGTGCCGGTCGGGGCGGGCGCGCACCTGGCGGTCGACGTGGACGCCCGCGACCCGCGCGTCGGCGAGCTGCTGCGGGCGGTGGTGGTACGGCTGTTGACCGCCGCCCCGGCCGGCGCCATCCGGGTGGCCGGCATCGACCAGGCCGCCTTCGGCGCGGCTTTCCTGCCGCTGCGCCCGCTGCACGACGCCGGGGTGCTCGCCGCGACGGCGACCACCGAGGCGGAGACGACGGCCCTGCTCGACCTGGCCGAGCGGCACGCCCGTACCGCCCAGCGGTCCGCGCCGGAGGACCGCGAGCTGCTGGTGGTGGTCGCCGCGTCCGCGCCACCGCCCCGGGAACTCGCCCGCCTGGCCGCGCTCACCCACGCCGGCCCGGCCGCTGCGGTCTGCGTGCTGCTGGCCGGCCACCCACCGGCCGGGCCGACCGCCGCGCCGCCGCTGGGCGCCACCACCCAGCTGCGCGTCACCGAGCGGTACACGCTCGTCGGCGACCCGCCCGGGCGCCCCTTCAGCACCGACGGCAGCGGGCTGGCCGCGCCCGTGGTGCTCGACGGCGACCCGTCGCACGCCACGGTGACCGCGCTGGCCCGCCGGTACGCCGAGGCCGCCGGCCAGGACAACGTCACGTTCGCCGACCTGCTGCCCGCGCAGCGCTGGGCCGGGTCCGCCGCCTCCGGGCTGCGTACCGCGCTCGGCCGGGCCGGCCGCCGGCCGCTGAGCGTGGCGTTCGACGACGCCACCCCGCACTGGCTGATCGGCGGGCGGACCGGCGCCGGCAAGACGGTCCTGCTGCTGGACGTGCTCTACGGGCTGGCCGCCCGCTACTCCCCGGCCGAGCTGCGGCTGATGCTGCTCGACTTCAAGGAGGGCGTCAGCTTCACCGAGTTCGTGCCCACCGACCGTGACCCGTCCTGGCTGCCGCACGCCGACGCGGTCGGCATCGAATCCGACCGCGAGTACGGCGTGGCGGTGCTGCGCGAGCTGCGCGCCGAGCTGGGCCGCCGCGCCGACCTGCTGAAGCGGCACGGCGTCAGCCGGCTGGCCGACCTGCCGCCGAACGCCCGGCCGCCCCGGATCGTCACAGTCGTCGACGAGTTCCACGTGCTGTTCGCCGGCAACGACGCGCTGGCCCGGCAGGCGGTCGACCTGATCGAGGAACTGGCCCGCAAGGGCCGCTCGTACGGCCTGCACATGGTGCTGGCGAGCCAGAGCACCACCGGGATCGAGGCGCTGTACGGCCGGGCCGAGGCGATCTTCGGGCAGTTCCCGCTGCGGATCGCGCTGCCCGGCGGCGACGCCGTGCTGGATCCCCGCAACGACGCTGCACGCGGACTCACAGTCGGCGCCGCCGTGGTGAACACCGGCGCGGGCGGGCCCGGCTCGGACGTGGAGGTGCGGTTCCCCGACGCGCACGCCGCCTCGGCCGACCTCGCCGCCCTGCGCCACGAGCTGCACGCGGCCCGCCCCGCCGGGTCGCGCCCGCCTGCCGTCTTCCGGGGACACGAGACGCCCCGGCTCACCGACGACCCCGCCTGGACGGCGCTGGCACCGGGCGCCGACCCGCCGCACGCGCTCGTCGGCCGCGTGGTCGACGTCCCCGGCAGCCCGGCCGGGTTCGCGCTCGACGCCAGCCCCGGCCGGCACCTGGCAGTGGTCGGCACCTCGGCGGCCGGCGCGGACGTGCTCCGGTCGGCCACCCTGTCCCTGGCCCGCCAGCACGCCCCCGGCACCGCCCGGTTCCTGTTCGCGCCGCTTGCGCCGGGCACCACCGACGCCGCCGACGACCTGGCCATGACGCTGGCCGCCGCCGGGCACCCGGTCCGGCGCCTGGACGCCGGTGCGCTGCGCGCCCAGCTCGCCGAGACCGTAACCGGTGACGACCCGGCGACCGGGCGCACCTACCTGGTGGTGTTCGGGATGGACGCCGCCGCCACGACGCTCGCCGCCTCCGACCCGGCGACGTTCCGCTCCGGGTACGACGACCTGCGCGCCGTGCTGCGCCAGGGCCCCGCGCGCGGCGTGCACGTGCTCGGCTGGTGGCGCGGGCTGCGCCGGCTCGCCGACGACCTCGGCGGCAGCGGGCACCGCGACGACGTGACCGGCCTGGTCGCGCTCAACGTCCCCGCCGCCGACCTGGGCCTGCACCTCGGCGTGCACGACCTGGCGTACGTCCCGCGCGAGGGCCGCGCCCTGCTCGTTGACCGGCACGAGCACCGCACCGCGCTGATCGTGCCGTTCGCCGCCGGGGGAGACGTTCCATGAGTGGATTCGACGAGTACGCGGCGCTGCTGCGGGAGCTGTCCACCCGGCAGCGGGGCGGGGAGCGGGAAATCGCCGCCGAGGCGGAGCGCCGCCGTGGCCTCCAGAGCGCCGTCGACACGCTCGGGCAGCGTCTCGCCGCCCAGGGGCAGCACCTCGACCGGCTCGGGCAGGCCATCGGCGTGCCGATGACGTCGGTCCCGGCGGAGGCGCCGGCGCCGGCGATGGTGACCGGTGGGGGAGCGCCTGGTCCCGCGCCGGGACCGGGGGACGGGATGCCCGGCGGCGCAGCCGACGCGCCGGGGCGGCCGGACGTCGGGGCGTACCCCTCGGGGGGTGTTCCGGCGCCGCGGGCCGGCGACCCGGCGGCGGAGCTGGCGGCGGCGGGCCGGCTCGTCGAGGAAGCCGACGGGTTCGGGCAGCAGGCCGACGCGCTGGCCCGCACGCCGGTGTTGCTGCCCACCTGGTCCGCGCCGGCGCGGGCGGTGGTGGTGTACGCGGGTTGCGCGCTCGCCGGTTCGCTGCTGATGCTGATCGCGATAGTGGGTTCGTCGCTGCCGGTGACCGGGCTGGACCTGGTGGCGGCGCTGTCCTGCGCGGGCGTGCCACTGCTGTCCTTCGTGGCCGGTCAGGTCGTGCTCGCCCGGTGGGGCCGCCCGGTGGTGGAGGGCGAGGCGCCGCCGGCCGGGCGGTACGTGCCGCTCGGCTTCGTGATCTGCGCGCTGGTCTCCCCGTCCTTCTTCTGCCTCTACCTCCTCCTGTTCCGCCTCCTCCGCTGACCCCCGCCCCCGCCCCCGCCCCCGCCCACCCCGCTCCGTCGATCATGGAGTTGCGGCCCCGAGGGTGCGGCATATGTGGCTTTCGGGTGGGCGGGAAGTGCAAGATCGCGAAGGCGGGGGGCGGGGGTGGGAAGGTAGGCTTCGCGCGGGTGGGTGAGCTGGGGAGGGCGTGTGAGCGCGGCGGAGATCATCGCCAGGCTGGCGGCGGCGGCACAGAAGCTGGACGAGGCCAAGGCGCGCACCGCCGCTGCCGCGCAGGACGCGGCCGAGGCGCGGGCGCTGGTGGCGGGCGCGCTGGAGGGGGCCACGGCGGGCCCACTGATCGGCGTCATCGACTCCTACCGGCAGGCGCTGGCGCAGGCCGCGCAGGGCGGGGAGCCGGCCCGGCAGCACGTGCAGGAGACCATCGCGAAGGTCCAGGCGCTGGGCAACTGAGCCGGTCCGGCATGCCGGTTTGCGCGCAGGGCGCGACAAGGGTTACCGCCGCGTAACTTTTCATTGACGTGTGTGAAATCGGACACGCATCATCGTGTCCACGATCGATCGGATCCCACCCGTCCCCCCGGGCCCGCCCAGGTGCCTCCCCCCGGAGGTGCAGCCCATGCTGCTCCGAACGATCCTGGCCGCCACCACCGCCGCCACCGTCCTGCTCGTCCCGGCCGCCGCCCAGGCCGCCGCCGCGGAACCCGCAGCCCCGTCGACCACGGCCACCGTCGCCACCGCCGCGGAACGGGCCGCCGCCGCCGCCGACCCGGTGATCGTGGTCGGTGGCCTGAGTGGAATCTCCATCGCGTACGAGCCGATCGCCGCCCGGCTGCGCGCCGACGGCTACCGGGTCTCGATCTTCCAGTTGCCGAACCTCGGCCTCGGAGACATCCGCGAGTCCGCCCGGGCGTTGTCGTCCTACGTGGACCGGTTGCGCGCCGCCACCGGCGCGGCCCGCGTCGACCTGGTCGGCCACTCCGAGGGCGGCCTGGTCAGCCGCTGGTACGTCAAGTACCTCGGTGGCGCGGCCACGGTCGACCAGTACGTCAGCCTGGGCAGCCCGCAGTACGGCACCTACGTCGCGAACCTGGTCGCCGTCCTCGGGCTGGGCAGTTGCGCCGGGGTGATCGCCTGTCAGCAGATGACCATCGGGTCGAGCTTCCTGGCCGACCTCAACGCTGGGGACGACACCCCCGGCCCGGTGCGCTGGGCCACCGTGCGCACCTGGCAGGACGAGCTGGTCCGGCCGGTGGACAACGCCCTGCTCGCCGACGGCGCGACGAACATCCTGGTGCAGGCGTGGTGCCCGCTGCGGGTCGTCGGCCACCTGGGGCTGGTGCTGGACGGCACCACGTACACGGCGGTGCGTCAGGTGCTCGCCGGCGCCCCGGTCCAGCCGAACTGCTTCGCTGTCTGACACAGGTGCCCGGGCCCGCCGCCGCGCGGACCCGGGCACGTCCGGCCGGGCCGTCGTGCGTGCCGTCGTTCAGTCCGCTTCCCGTCCCGTGATCAGGTCGGCGGCCCGCCAGGCCAGCGCGGTCACCGGGGCGCTGGTCCAGCCGGCCACCATCACCGGCAGCACCGACGCGTCGACCACCCGCAGCCCGTCGACGCCGCGTACCCGCAGCTCGGGGTCGACCACGTGCTCGTCGCCGGCGCCCATCGCGCAGGTGCCGATGGCGTGGTAGCCGCAGTAGCCGCGCGCCACGGCCGCCTCGACGATCTCCGCGTCGGTCGTGGTCGCCGTCCCGGGCACCGTCTCGGAGCGGATGCGCTTCGCGATCGGGCCGGTGCCGAAGAACTCCCGCATCCGGCGGAACAGGTCCACCGCCACCCGCCGGTCGTGCTCGGTGGTGAGGTAGTTCGCCACGATGGCCGGCGGCGTACGCGGGTCCGCGTCGGTGATCGTCAGGCTGCCCTCGCTGTCCGGCCGCGTGACGGTGCCCAGGCACATCAGGCCCGGCTCCCGTTCCAGTTCGAGGGCCTTGCTGGGCCGTGGCGGGGCGGCCGAGAACGGCGCCATCAGCAGGTGCGCGTCCGGACGTTCCAGCTCCGGGCGGGACTTGAGGTGGGCCGCCACGTCGAGCACCGGCAGGGCGAGCGGGCCGCCCCCGGTGAGCAGCCAGCGCAGCGTCGCCCGGGCCTGCCCGAGCGGGCTGCCGATGGTCATGTTGTGGCCGCCCGGTTCGGCGAGGCGGTACTGGAGCACCATCGACCGGTGCTCGCGCAGCCCGGCGCCGACCCGGGGCCGGTCGAGCAGCACCGGCACCCCAGCCGCGCGCAGCGTGTCCGCCGGACCGATGCCGGAGACCTGCAACAGGTGCGGGGTCGCGAGGGCGCCCGCGGCGAGGATCACCTCGCCTGCTGCCCGGTACTCGGTCTCCCGGCCGCCGTGCGCCACCCGTACGCCGGTGGCCCGGCCGCCCTCGACGAGCACCCGCAGGACGACGGCGCCGACCTCCACGGTCAGGTTGGGCCGGCGCCGCACCGGGTGCAGGAACGCGTCCGCGGTGCTGACCCGGCGTCCGGCGTGGATGGTGGCGGTGGGGTAGCCGATCCGCTCGTCGTCGTGGGCGTCCAGGTCGTCGGTGCGGCGCCAGCCCAGCTCTGCGCCGGTGGCCACCATCTCCTCGGCGAGCGGGTCGGTGCCGGTGGCGATGGACAGCCGCACCGGGCCGCCCGTGCCCCGGTGCGGCGCCGGCCCGAGCGGATGGTCCTCCAACCGCGGGAACACCTGGCGCATTGCCGGCCAGCCCCAGCCCAGCGGTTCGAGGGCGGCCCAGTCGCGGGCCGCGCCGCGGCTCCAGATCATGCCGTTGACCGACGTCGAGCCGCCGATCATCCGCCCGCGCTGCCAGATCTCCTGGCGGCCCGGCCCGGTGGTGGCGGGGTAGTGCCAGGCGGTGCGCTGGTCGTCCATCAGCCGGGAGAACGCCTTCGGCACCCGCACGTACGGGCTGCGGTCCCAGCCGCCCGCCTCCAGCAGAAGCACCCGTGTCCCCGGATCCTCGGTGAGGCGGTTCGCCAGCACGCACCCCGCCGCACCGGCCCCCACGATGACGTAGTCGAACTCCTCCACAGCGGACCCCCACTCGTGAGAATCCCTCTGACAGTAGTTGTTCGATCACATTCCGCGAAAGGGCCGGGCGGCGGAGGTGCGGCGGCCGGCTCAGGTGGCCTTGGCCAGCGCCTCGAACTCGTCGTCGGTCAGCTCCACCTCGGCCGCCGCCACGTTCTCCTCCAGGTGCGCCACCGACGACGTACCCGGGATCGGCAGCATCACCGGCGAGCGGCGCAACAGCCAGGCCAGCGCGAGCTGCGCCGGGCTGGCCCCGTGCGCGGTCGAGATCGCGTCGAGCGGGCCGCCGGGCCGGGCCAGGTTGCCGGTGGCGATCGGGAACCATGGAACGAACGCCAGGTCGTGGCGCTCGCAGTGCTCCAGAACGTCCTCCGCGCCGCGGTCGGCCAGGTTGTAGAGGTTCTGCACGGACACGATCGGCGCGATCGCCCGGGCCGCCTCGATCTGCTCGACGCTGACCTGGGACAGCCCGATGTGCCGGATCTTGCCCTCCTGCCGTAGCAGCGCCAGCTCGCCGAGCTGGTCGGCCAGCGGCACCTTCGCGTCGATGCGGTGCAGCTGGTAGAGCGGGATGCAGTCCAGGCCCAGGTGGCGCAGGCTCAGCTCGCACTGCTGACGCAGGTACTCCGGGCGCCCCACCGGGCGCCAGTCGTCCGGACCGGAGCGGGTCAGCCCGGCCTTCGTCGCGATGACCAGGTCGTCGGCGTACGGGTGCAGCGCCTCACGGATCAGCAGCTCGCTGACGAACGGCCCGTACGAGTCGGCGGTGTCGATGAACGTCACGCCCAGCTCGTACGCGCGGCGCAGCACCCGTACCGCCTCGGCCGGATCCTTGGGGTCGCCCCACACGCCGGGGCCGGTGAGCTGCATCGCCCCGTAGCCGAGGCGGTCGACCGGCAGGTCACCACCGATCCGGTAGCTGCCCGACGCCTTGGCGGGCTGGGTGCTGGTGGCCATTCGCGGTCCTCCTGTGCTCGTTCGTACCTCGCGGGGCGGGACTGCGCCCCGACCCCTGGACATTCCCTGAATCGTGGCGGCGAAGCACTGGTAGTTGCGGCGAGCGGCCCCGGCACACCGGGCCGCCGTGGGAGGCTGGGCGGGACGGTGGTCAGGAGGTGCGCATGGCCGCGACGCCACGGCTCGACTTCGCGCTCGACACGTACGAGTGCATCGTGCTCTACCCCGGCCCTTCGGGGCGGGCCCTGCCGGACGAGACCGTGCAGCGGCTGCAGGCCGAGCACCTCCAGCACATGCGGGCGCTGCAACGGCGCGGCATCGTGCTCGTGGACGGGTCAGTGGACGGCCCGGCCCGGGAACCCGACCCGCCGATCGGTTTCGGCCTGGCCCGGACCGGCTCGGTGGACGACGTCCGCAGCGTCATGGAGGCCGACCCGGCGGTGCAGGCCGGTCTCTACCGCGTCGAGGTGCTCACCTTCCTCTGCCCGGCCGGCTCACTGGAGTTCCCGCTGGTCAAGACGGAGAGCTGAGACTCCCCGCGCGCCCCTGCGGCAGCACCGCCCGCTGCCGCGTACCCAGTGCCCGCCCACGGCCGGACGGCCGGGCGCGGCGGCCCCACAGTGCCCCGGGCCGGCCCGTGGCGGCGAGCGGTACGATTTCTCACCGCGCGGTCGCCGATGCCCGCCACACGACGTTCCGGTGCGGTACGCCTACCGCCCCGCCCACGCGGTTGACGCGCGTCGTTGGACAAATGTTCCGCAGTCCGCAAGGGGTCGGCCGGGAGGCCGACCCGGAGGAGAGACTAGCCTGATGGGCGTGACACGCCGCGTGAAGATCGTCTGTACCCTCGGCCCCGCCACCTCGTCCCCGGAGCGTATCCGGGGACTCGTCGAGGCAGGCATGAACGTGGCGAGGCTCAACTTCAGCCACGGCAGTCACGCCGACCACGAGTCGGTCTACCGGCTGGTCCGCGAGGCGGCCGAGGCGTCCGGCAAGCCGGTCGCGGTGCTCGCCGACCTCCAGGGTCCCAAGATCCGCCTGGGCAAGTTCGCCGACGGCCCGCACGAGTGGCGCACCGGCGACTCCGTCGTGATCACCGGCGACGAAGTGGTGGGCACCAAGGAGCGGGTCTCCTGCACCTACCGCAAGCTGCCCCAGGAGGTGAAGCCGGGCGACCGGCTGCTGATCGACGACGGCCGCGTCGCGGTCGAGGTCAGCGACGTCACCGGCAACGACATCCGGTGCCTGGTCACCGAGGGCGGTCCGGTCTCCAACAACAAGGGCGTCTCGCTGCCGAACGTCGCGGTGAGCGTCCCGGCCCTGTCGGACAAGGACGCCGAGGACCTGCGCTTCGCCCTCGGCCTCGGCGTCGACCTGGTCGCGCTCTCCTTCGTCCGCTCGCCGGAGGACATCAAGCTCGTCCACTCGATCATGGACGAGGAGGGCGTGCGCCGCCCGGTCCTGGCCAAGGTCGAGAAGCCGGAGGCGGTCGACCACCTCGAGGCGATCGTGCTCTCCTTCGACGGGGTCATGGTCGCCCGCGGCGACCTGGGCGTCGAACTGCCGCTGGACCAGGTGCCGCTGGTGCAGAAGCGCGCCGTGCAGCTGTGCCGGGAGAACGCCAAGCCGGTCATCGTCGCCACCCAGATGCTCGACTCGATGATCGAGAACTCCCGCCCGACCCGCGCCGAGGCCTCCGACGTGGCGAACGCGGTGCTCGACGGCGCGGACGCGGTGATGCTCTCCGGCGAGACGAGCGTCGGCAAGTACCCGGTGCTCACGGTCAGCACCATGGCGAAGATCGTCACCACCACCGAGGCCGGCTCGATCGCCGTCCCGCGGTTGCAGCACGACCCGCGTACGCACGGCGGCGCGCTCACCGTCGCCGCCTCGTCGATCGCCCGGGCCATCGGCGCCAAGGCCATGGTCGCGTTCTCGCAGACCGGTGACACAGTCAAGCGGCTGGCCCGGCTGCACTGCGACCTGCCGTTGCTGGCGTTCACGCCGGTGCCGGAGGTGCGCAACCAGCTCGCGCTGTCCTGGGGCGTGGAGACGTTCCTGATGCCGTTCGTCCAGCACACCGACGACATGTTCCGCCAGGTCGACCAGGCGCTGCTCGGCCTCAACCGGGCCAACCCGGGCGACTACGTGGTGATCGTGGCGGGCAGCCCGCCCGGCACCCCGGGCTCCACCAACACGCTGCGCGTGCACCAGCTCGGCTCGCTGGTCGACGCCGCTTCGGCGCGAGCTCTTCAGTGAGCGCGAGGAGTGAGCCGGGTTTGCGAGCCCCGCAGTCGCGAACGAAGGTGACGCAGTGAGTGAAGGCGCGGTGGCGACCGGGCAGGCGGCCGTCGACCAGCTGCTGGAGGTGCTCGACCTCGCCCGTACCGGGGAGATGACCTTCCGTGGGATGAGCCCGCAGGTGGGCCCGCAGCGGGTCTACGGCGGGCAGGTCGCCGGCCAGGCCCTGGTCGCGGCCGGCCGCACCGTCGACGCGGAGCGGGCCGTGCACTCCCTGCACGGCTACTTCGTGCGCCCCGGCGACCCGGCCGAGCCGATCGAGTACCAGGTGGAGAACGTCCGGGACGGCCGGTCCTTCTCGGTACGCCGCTCGGTGGCGTTGCAGCACGACAAGCCGATCTTCTTCATGTCCGCGTCGTTCCAGCGTCAGGAGGAGGGGCTGGACCACCACGCCCCGCTCCCGCCGGACGTACCCGGCCCGGACGACGTGCCGACCATGACCGACCGGCTCTCCCGCTACCCGGAGCGCCTGGGTATCTGGGGGATGATCCCGCGCCCGATCGACGTGCGCTACGTCGGCGAGCCCGGCTGGGTCCGCCCCGGCGACCGCCCGGCCGAACCGCACCAGCGGGTGTGGATGCGCCTGGACGGCAAGCTGCCGGACGATCCGCTGCTGCACGCGTGCGCCCTCACGTACGCCTCCGACCTGACGCTGCTGGACTCGGTGCTCTCGGTGCACGGCGAGGTGTGGGGCCCGGGCGGCGTGGTCGGTGCGAGCCTCGACCACGCGCTGTGGTTCCACAGGTCCTTCCGCGCCGACGAGTGGTTCCTGTACGACTGCTGGAGCCCGTCCGCGTCGGGCGCCCGCGGGCTGGCCACGGGCCGGATGTTCACCACCGACGGCCGGCACATCGCCAGCGCCGTACAGGAGGGGCTGCTGCGGCGCGTCGGCGGCTGACCGCCCGGCCGGTGATCGTCCGGGCGCGGGTCGGGGGGCCGGTCCGCGGGGCAGCGGACTAACCTGGCCGTATGCGTCTCTCCGCCCGGGTCGACTACGCCCTCCGCGCGGCCGCTGAGCTGGCCTCGGTCGCGGACGGAGGGACCACCGGGCGGAGCCGCCCGGTGACCGCCGAACAGATCGCCCGCGCACAGGACATCCCGCCGAAGTTCCTGGAGAGCATCCTGCTGCAGCTGCGGCGGGGCGGCATCGTGCACGCCCAGCGTGGCCCCGAGGGCGGCTACTGGCTGGCCCGGCCAGCCGGGGAGATCTCCCTGGCCGAGGTGATCCGCGTCATCGACGGTCCACTCGCGCATGTGCGCGGGCACCGCCCGGAACAGCTCGGCTACCAGGGTGCGGCCCGCGCGTTGCAGGACGTCTGGATCGCGCTGCGCGCCAGCGAGCGGGAGATCCTCGACCTGGTCACCATCGCCGACGTGGCCGCCGGCGCGCTGCCCGGCCGGGTCAACGAGCTGGCCGCCGACCCGCGCGCCTGGAGCTGACCACACCGTCCGGCGTCTCCTACCAACCGGATGGGGGACTTGACCCGGGACGCCTCCGTGCCGCATTGTCGACCAAGTTGATAGGAGATACCGAAAAGTCAGGGGGCGCTCGTGCGCAAGCTGCTGGTCCTCGCCCTCGTCGGGCTCGCCGCGCAACTCGTCGACGGCGCGCTCGGCATGGCGTACGGGCTGACCTCCTCGACGCTTCTCCTGTTCGCCGGCGTGGCGCCGGCCGCCGCGTCCGCCTCGGTGCACCTGGCCGAGATCGGCACCACGCTCGCCGCGGGCGTCTCGCACTGGCGTTTCGGCAACGTCGACTGGAAGGTGGTCGGCCGGATCGCGCTCCCCGGCGCGATCGGCGCGTTCGCCGGGGCGACGTTCCTCAGCTCCATCTCCACCGAGGCGGCGGCGCCGTGGATGGCCGCCATCCTGTTCACGCTCGGCGCGTACCTGCTGGTGCGGTTCTCCCGGCCGCTGCGGGCAAACCGGGCGGGTGGCCGGCTGCGTAGCCGCTTCCTCGCCCCGCTCGGCCTGGTCGCCGGCTTCGTCGACGCCACCGGCGGCGGTGGCTGGGGTCCGGTCGCCACCCCGGCGCTGCTGGTCTCCGGCCGGATGGAACCCCGTAAGGTCATCGGCTCGGTGGACACCTCCGAGTTCGTGGTGGCCGGCGCGGCGAGCATCGGCTTCCTGATCGGCCTGGGCTCCGAGGGCTTCCTGCTGCCCACTGTGGCCGCGCTCCTGGTCGGTGGCCTGATCGCCGCGCCGATCGCGGCCTGGCTGGTCCGCATCGTCCCCGCCCAGTTGCTCGGCGCCGTGATCGGCGGCGTGATCGTGCTGACCAACGCCCGCACCCTGCTGCGCGCCGGTGACCTGGGCGGCTCGGTGCCGGCGGTGGTGTACGCGCTGCTCGCCACCGCCTGGGTGGTCGCCGTCGGGCTGGCGGTGCGGGCGCTGCGCCGTACCCGCCGGGCCCGGGCCACTGTGGAGTCCGCGCTCGCGGCCGGCTCGGCCGACGCCCCGGTGCCGGTTGCCGCCGGCTCGGTCGACGCCCCGGCGCCGGTTGCCGCCGGTTCGGTGGACGCCTCCGCGCCGGTCGCCGAGCCCGAGGAGCCCCGGCGGCTCGCCACCGCCGTCGAAAAGGGCTGAGCCTCCGGTCTCGCCCACAGCGAGGGCTCTCGGCGCCGCGCTTGTCGGGGCGCGGGCAGATGGCTAAGCTGGCGAAGCGCGGAGCCTAATCACCGACGTCGATATATCGGCGTCGCCCGTCGCATCAGGGCACGTACCTTCCCCGCCGGTCCGGGCAGGCCGGCGTCGTCGCGTGCCTGACCTCCGCGAAAGGCATCCCCGTGCACCCCACCACACCACGCCGCCGGATCGCGCTGCTCGCCGCGGCCTCGGCGGTCACGCTGTTGGCCGGCGCGCTCACCACGATGACGGCCGCCGCGGCGGCCGTCGCCTGCCGGGTCGACTACCGGATCACCAACCAGTGGAGCGGCGGCTTCGGCGCCGACGTGACAGTGACCAACCTCGGCGACCTGGTCGACGGCTGGACCCTCGGCTGGAGCTTCGCCGCCGGCCAGCAGGTCGTCCAGGCGTGGAACGCGACGGTCAGCCAGTCCGGCGCCCAGGTCAGCGCCCGCGACGCCGGTTACAACGCGGCCATCGGCACCGGCGGCACCGCGAACTTCGGCTTCAACGGCTCGTGGAACAACGCGTCGAACCCGGTCCCGGCCGCGTTCACGCTCAACGGCACCGCCTGCACCGGCGCACCGTCCACCACCCCGCCACCGTCGAGCACACCCCCGCCCAGCACGCCGCCACCGAGCACTCCACCGCCGTCCACGCCCCCGCCCACCACGCCGCCGCCGACCACCCCGCCGGCCGGCGGGAAGCAGATGGAGGCCCTGGACCGGGGCCTGGTCAGCGTCCGCTCCGGCAGCGGGAACCTGGTCTCGTGGCGGCTGCTCGGCACCGAGACCACGGGTGTGGCGTTCAACCTCTACCGGGGCGGCACCAAGGTCAACGCCAGCCCGATCACGGGCGCCACCACGTACCTGGACAGCGGCGCGGCGGCCGGATCGGCGTACACCGTGCGGGCCGTGGTGAACGGCGCCGAGCAGGCGGCGTCCGCCCCGGCGCTCCAGTTCGCCAACGGTTACCTGGACGTGCCGATCCAGCCGCCGCCCGGCGGCACCACCCCCGCCGGGGAGGGGTACAGCTACTCGGCGAACGACGCGAGCGTCGGTGACCTCGACGGCGACGGCCGCTACGAGTTCGTGCTCAAGTGGGATCCGTCGAACGCCAAGGACAACTCGCAGTCCGGCTACACCGGCAACGTCTACGTCGACGCGTACACGCTCACCGGCACCCGGCTGTGGCGCATCGACCTCGGCCGCAACATCCGCGCCGGCGCCCACTACACCCAGTTCCAGGTGTACGACTACGACGGCGACGGGGACGCCGAGGTGGCCATGAAGACCGCCGACGGCACCCGCTCCGGCACCGGCCAGGTGATCGGCAACGGCTCGGCCGACCACCGCAACTCCAGCGGCTACGTGCTCGCCGGCCCGGAGTACCTGACCATGTTCGACGGCCGTACCGGCGCGGCCCTGTCCACTGTCGACTACGACCCGCCGCGCGGCACCGTCTCCTCCTGGGGTGACTCGTACGGCAACCGGGTCGACCGGTTCCTCGCCGGCACCGCGTACCTGGACGGGCAGCGCCCCTCGCTGATCATGGCGCGCGGCTACTACACCCGGGCCGTCGTCGCGGCCTGGGACTTCCGCGACGGCACGCTGCGCAAGCGCTGGACGTTCGACTCGAACGCCTCCGGCAACGGCGCCGCCGCCGGCCAGGGCAACCACCAGCTCTCCGTGGCCGACGTGGACAACGACGGCCGCCAGGAGATCGTGTACGGCGCCGCCACCATCGACGACAACGGCCGGCTGCTGTACTCCACCGGCAACGGCCACGGCGACGCCCTGCACGTCGGCGACCTCGACCCCGCCCGTTCGGGCCTGGAGGTGTTCAAGGTCGACGAGGACGGCAGCAAGCCCAGCTCCTGGATGGCCGACGCGCGTACCGGGCAGATCATCTGGCAGACCGCGCCGAACGGCGACAACGGCCGGGGCGTCTCCGCCGACGTCTGGGCGGGCAGCCCGGGGGCTGAATCGTGGTCGTCGGCGGTCGACGGGCTGCTCAACACCCGGGGACAGAACGTCGGGCGCAAGCCGTCGTCGGCGAACTTCCTGATCTGGTGGGACGGTGACCCGGTCCGGGAACTGCTCGACGCCACGAAGATCGACAAGTACGGCACCGGCGGCGAGACCCGTCTCCTCACCGGCAGCGGCGTCGCCTCGAACAACGGCACCAAGTCCACCCCGGCGCTCTCGGCCGACCTGCTCGGTGACTGGCGCGAGGACGTGGTCTGGCGCACCTCCGACAGCACCGCGCTACGGATCTACAGCACGCCGGTCACCACCGGCCTGCGTCTGCCGACGCTGATGCACGACCCGCAGTACCGGGTGGCGGTGGCCTGGCAGAACACCGCCTACAACCAGCCGCCGCACCCGGGCTTCTACCTGGGCGACGGCATGAGCACCCCGCCGGCGCCGAACATCTACCTGCGCTGAAACGGCAGGCACCGGGTCGCCGGCCGCGGAATCCGCTCCGCCGGCGACCCGGTGCACCACACCGCAGCATTCCCGACCCGTCCCGACCGGGAATGCCGTACCACCACCGAGGACAAAGTTATGCGTCCCGCGCGACGGTGCGGTGACGTGGCTATGAAGAGCGTGTTTCAGCCCTCCCGGCGCAGACCGCCCGCCACCTTCTCGGCGATCAGCTCGAACGAGCGGATCCGGTCGGCCACGTCGTACACCATCGTGGTGAGCATCAGCTCGTCCGCGCCGGTGCGCTCCAGCAGCTGACCGAGCTGCCGGGCAACCGTCTCCGGCGAGCCGGTCGCCTGGCCGTCGCGGCGCTGGGCCACGAACTCCCGCTCGAACTCGGAGTACGGGTACGCCGCCGCCTCCTCGGGCGTGACGAGCGGCTCCGGCCGCCCCGACCGCAGCTTCAGGAACGACAGCCCGGCCGGCCCGGCCAGCCACTCGGCCTGCTCGTCGGTCTCCGCGCAGACCGCGTTCACCGCCACCATCGCGTACGGCCGGTCCAGCCACTGCGACGGCCGGAAGTTCTGCCGGTAGAGCTGCAACGCCGGAATCGTGTTCTGCGAACTGAAGTGGTGCGCGAACGAGAACGGCAGCCCGAGCAGACCGGCCAGCTGCGCGCTGAACCCGCTGGACCCGAGCAGCCACACCTGTGGCGACTGCCCCCGGCCCGGCGTCGCGGTGATCGGGCCCGGCTCGGCGCCGGAGAAGTAGTTCATCAGGTCGGCCAGCTCGCGCGGGAAGTGCTCGGCGGACAGGCCCTCCATGGTGCGGCGCAGCGCCAGCGCGGTCACCTGGTCGGTGCCGGGCGCCCGGCCGATGCCCAGGTCGATCCGGCCCGGGTGCAGCGCCTCCAGCGTGCCGAACTGCTCGGCCACCACCAGCGGCGCGTGGTTGGGCAGCATCACGCCGCCCGAACCGAGCCGGATCGTGCTGGTGTTCGCCGCCAGGTGCGCGAGCAGCACCGCCGGCGCGGAACTCGCGATGGCGGGCATGTTGTGGTGCTCGGCCACCCAGAACCGGCGGTAGCCCAGCTCCTCGGTGCGGCGGGCCAGCTCCGTGGTGTACCGCAGCGCCTCACCGGCACTGCCGGTAGCCGCCACCGGGGCAAGATCAAGAACAGACATGGGTACGTCGATCACAGAGAGGTGCAACCCGCGACGTGCCGGAATTGTTCCGCCGGGTGCGCTACCCCATACCCCGGGCCTGCTCGAAGATCAGGCTGGTCTGCGTGTGCTGCACCGCCGGATCGACAGCCAGATGATCGAGTACGAAGTCCCGCAGCGCGTCGCCGGAGGCGGCCCGCACGTGCAACACGTAGTCCTCCGCGCCCGCCACGTGGAACACCGACACCACCCCGGGCAGCCGCACGGACCGGGCCCGGAACGCGTCCACAGCGGCCCGCTCGTGCGCGGTCAGCCGCACCGAGACCAGCGCCTGCAACGGCAGCCCCACCGCCGCCGGGTCCACCTCGGCGTGGAATCCGCGGATCGCCCCGCACTCGCGCAGCGCCCGGGTACGCGTCAGGCACGTCGACGGCGCCACCCCGACCCGCTCGGCCAGGGCGTTGTTCGGCAGCCGACCGTCGGCCGCCAGCTCGGTGAGGATCGCGCGGTCGGTGTCGTCCAGGCCGGCGAACGGCCGTACATCATTCGGTGCGGCAGGCATGTGACCATCCTTCACCGAATCGTCGCCGGGCGAAAGCGGGATTGCCAGAATATTGTTCGCTGCTATTGCTTCCCACCGTCGTCATGTTCGACGCTTCCGACATGACTTCCGTGGACACCGCAGCCGTACACGCCGGGCGCGCCGACCTCGCCGGGCTCGGCGTCCACGTCCCGCCCATCGACCTGTCCACCACCAACCCGCTGCCCTCGGTGGCCGGCGGCGGTGACGACTACGAGACGCTCGCGACCGGCGGCACCCTCCCGGCCGGCGGCAGCGCCGTCTACCAGCGTCTCTGGAACCCCACCGTGGCCCGGTTCGAGACCGCGCTCGCCCAGCTCGAAGGCACCGCCGAGGCCGTCGCGTTCGCCAGCGGCATGGCCGCGCTCACCGCCACCCTGCTCGCCGCCACCCGCGACGGCAAGCGTCACGTCGTCGCCGTCCGCCCCCTCTACGGCGGCACCGACCACGTCCTCGCCACCGGGCTGCTCGGCACCGAGGTCACCTGGGCCACCCCCGCCGACGTGGCCGCCGCGATCCGCCCCGACACCGCCCTGGTCCTGGTCGAGACGCCGGCCAACCCCAGCCTCGATTTGGTCGACATCGCCGCGCTCGCCGACGCCGCCGGTGACGTTCCGCTGCTCGTCGACAACACGGTCGCCACCCCGGTGCTCCAGCAGCCCACCCGCCACGGCGCCGCGCTCGTGCTGCACAGCGCCACCAAGAGCATCGGCGGCCACGGCGACGTCCTGGCCGGCGTCGTCGCCTGCGGACCCGAGTGGGCCGCCCGGCTGCGCCAGGTCCGCGCCGTCACCGGCGCCGTCCTGCACCCGCTCGGCGCCTACCTGCTGCACCGCGGTATCCAGACCCTCCCGCTGCGCGTCCGCGCCCAGCAGGCCGGCGCGGAGAAGCTCGCCGCCTGGCTCGCCGGGCACCCCGCCGTCGAGCGCGTCCACCACCCGTCGCTGCACGACCCGGCCGGGCTGGTCGGCCGCCAGATGTCGGGCACCGGCAGCCTGCTCGCCTTCGAGGTACGCGGCGGCGCGCCCGCCGCGGCCGAGGTCGCCGGCGCCTGCGAGCTGATCACGCACGCGGTGTCGCTCGGCGGCGTCGACACGCTGATCCAGCACCCGGCCTCGCTCACCCACCGGCCGGTCGAGGGTGACGCCAAGCCCTGCGGCGGGCTGCTGCGCGTCTCGGTCGGCCTGGAGGACCCGGAGGACCTGCGGGCGGATCTCGCGCGGGCGCTGGCGCGGATCTGACAGCGGCCGGTCGCCCACGACCCTGGCGTCGTCGGGTCACGACTTCGGGCCGACGTGCCGGTCGAGGGCGGCTACGGCTTCCCGGCGGGCCACCGAGAGGGAGTTGCGGCGGTTCATCCGCCAGGCGATGCCGAGCCGGTCGAGGGCCTGCTGGCACAGGCCCATGATGTCGGCCGACTCGTTGTTGAACATGTAACGGGGATAGACGTACTCCTTGCCCCGGACGACGACCCGGTTGGCGAAGCGGCACCCGTCGGAGTGGAAGAGGCCGCGCAGGAAGTCGCCGGCCCGAGCTTCGACGATGGTGCGCTGCCAGTCCGCAAGGACGATCGGACGCTCGTGCTTCTTGCCGGGCCCGTGCTGCGGTAGTAAGCACGGCCAGTGCTTGCCGTAGCTCTGCACATTGACGCAGCCCGGTTTTGAGACCCGCTGCACCTTTTCGGCCAGCACCGCTCGCATGGCGTGGTCGCACGCTTCGATCAGGCCCGGCCAGCAGTCGCTGCAGGCGATCCGGAGCACCGGCACCCGGGCCTTGGTGACGAGGTGCCCGTCGCCGAGGTAGAGGCCGAGGAGATAGGCGTAGGCCGCCGGGTCTGTCGGAGCGTGCAAGTCGTCACGACAGCGGAAGCATCGCAGTGCGGTGCCCTGCTGCTTCGGCACCGGCCGATCCTTGCACCAGTGGCGGACCGTCGGATAGGAGAGCCCCACGGTCCGCGCCACCTCGGCGACGGTCGCGCCGTCAAGGTAGAGACGCCGCGCCCGGGCGCGCAGTTCGGGTGGATGCACAACCCTATGGTCGAACGCCTGTATGACATTTCTGGTGCCCTCGGTGGGATTCGAACCCACACTGTATGGAGTTTGAATCCATTGCCTGCTGCCAGTTGGGCTACGAGGGCGTTCCGTGATTCGGCCTCGACAGCCTACCCGCTAGGCTGAAGGCGGCGACACCCGGCAGGGCGGGTGTCGAGTTCGAACCGGTGGGAGTGGCTCGTGGGCGAGATGCAGGCGGACGCCGAGCGCAAGCGCGTTCTGATCGCCGAGGACGAGGCGCTCATCCGGCTGGACCTGGCCGAGATGCTCGTCGAAGAGGGCTACGACGTCGTCGGCGAGGCCGGTGACGGCGAGACCGCCGTCAAGCTCGCCGAGGAGCTCAAGCCGGATCTGGTCATCCTCGACATCAAGATGCCGATCATGGACGGGCTGGCCGCCGCCGAGCGGATCGCCGGCGCGCGCATCGCCCCGGTCATCATCCTGACCGCGTTCAGCCAGCGTGACCTGGTGGAGCGGGCGCGGGCGGCCGGCGCGATGGCGTACCTGGTCAAGCCGTTCCAGAAGAGCGACCTGGTGCCGGCGGTGGAGATCGCGCTGTCCCGCTACTCCGAGATCGCCGCGCTGGAGTCGGAGGTCGCCGGCCTGACCGACCGCCTGGAGATCCGCAAGACCGTCGAGCGCGCCAAGGGTGCGCTGATGACCACCTACGGGATGACCGAGCCGCAGGCGTTCAAGTGGATCCAGCGCACCGCGATGGACCACCGGATGACCATGAAGGAGGTCGCCGAGCGGATCCTCGCCGAGACCGCCGGCGGCGAGGTGGAGCAACCCGCGTCCTGACCTCCCGGGGAGGCGTCCGATCGATAGGATCGGATCCATGTCTCCCGTGCGCGTCCGGCCGGTGCTCGCCGTCGCCGCCGCGCTGCTCCTGTCGGCCTGCCACGCCACTCCGCGGCCGCTGCCCGAGCCCGCGCCGGTCCGCCCGCAGTGGCAGCCCGTCGAGCTGGCCCTTCCCGCCGGCGCCACCGGGCGTCCGGTCCTGCGCGACACCGCGCGGTGCGCCGGCCGGTGGTACGTGGTGGGCGGGCTGGCCGATCCGGCGGGGGAGACCCGACCGGCGGCGTGGTCCTCGTCGGACGGCGTGACGTGGGCGCCGATTCCGGTGCGCGGACAGACGTTCTACGGCCGCCAGCACGTGCTCTACGCGGTGGCGTGCCGCGACGACGGCATGGCGGCGCTGGGCGCGAAGACGGGTGGCGTGCACGGCAATCCGCGTACCGGAACGTGGGTGTGGCGTCCGGGTGGGCCGGTGCGGGAGGTGCCGGCGGCGTTCGAGTTGTTCGGCGGTCCGCGCGCGGTGAGCGCGTCGCGGCTGGCCGCTGGTCCGGGCGGTTGGCTGGTCGCCGGGGCGCGCGCGGACGGAGCGGCGGTGTGGACGTCGCCCGACGCGGAGGGGTTCGTGCTGCGCGAGGGCGTCGCGGAGCTGGCCGGCGACGGCCGGGGCCGGACGGCGGCGTACGACGTGGCGGCGGTGGGGTCGGGTTGGCTGGTGGTGGGGTCGTTGCTGCCGCCCGGCGGTACGGCCCGAACCCCGCTGTCGTGGTTCTCGGCCGACGGCCGGGTATGGCGGCGGGTGGTCCTGCCGGTGCCGTCGGGGGCGGCCGGGGCGGCGGAGCGGGTGGTGCCGGCCGACGGCGGGCCGGTGGCGGTCGGCCCGCTCGGTGACCGCTTCGGGGTGTGGCGCGGGTGCGGCGACTGCGGCTCGCCGTCCGCCGGTGCGGCGGGTGCGGCGCAGGGGTGGCGGCGGGTCGGCGGGTTCGGTTCGGCGGGCCCCGGGGTGTCGACGGTGGACGCGCTCGCGGCGTCCGGTGGGCGGCTGGTCGCGGTGACCGGGGACGGGGCTCAGCGACGGCTCTGGATGTCGCGTGACGGTGGTGCGTCGTGGCTTCCGGTGATCACGCCGGTGCCGGTGCCGGACGGGGGCGACGCGGCGCTGGCAGTGGCCGTCCGCGACGATGGGCTGCTCGTGGTCGCCGATGACGGAAAGGCATCCCGTGCCTGGTGGGGGACGTTGCCGGCCGTCGATCGGTAGGGGGTGGGGAGGTCCTGGCTCGTTACCGAGGAATAGTCGGCGAAAGTCTTTTCCCGCCTTCGGTTCTTACGCCGATGGGCTTGAATCCGCCACGGCGTGTAACGGTTCGGTCAACCCCGCTTTCCAGGTCTTACGCCACCGCCCACGGTGGGATAACGTCCCGCCCCAGACCGGCGACGACGGTCTTGGTTCGTCCACCCCGCAAGGGCCAATCAGCGGCGGGTGGTTCGGATCATGGACGGAGGAGGGTTCGGCCTTGAGGCAGAAGCTCGCACGCGTGATCGGCGGGGTCGCCATGCTGGCGCTCGTCGCCGGTGGCACCGCTTGTTCCAGCGGCAGCGACGATGAGGGTTCCGGGGGCAGCGCCTGCGGGAGCAAGATCGCTTTCTTCGGCGCGCTGACCGGTAGCTCGGCCGCGCTGGGCATCAATGAGAAGAACGGCGTCAAGCTGGCCGTCGACAAGTACAACAAGGAGAACGCGGACTGCAAGGTCGAGCTCGCCGAGCTCGACTCCCAGGGCAGCCCGGACCAGGCGCCGGGTCTGGCCCAGAAGGCGATCGACGACACCAAGATCCTGGGTGTCGTGGGTCCGGCCTACTCGGGCGAGTCCGAGGCCGCCGGCCCGCTGTTCAACGAGGCCGGTCTGGTCACCATCACCCCCTCCGCGACCCGTCCCAGCCTCGCCGAGCAGGGCTGGAAGACCTTCTTCCGCGCGGTCGGCAACGACCTGAGCCAGGGCCCCGCCGCCGGTAACTACATCAAGAACGTGATGAAGGCCGACCGGGTCTACGTCATCGACGACCAGTCCGCGTACGGCGCCGGCCTGGCCGACGAGGTCAAGAAGGTCCTCGGCGCCTCGGTCGTGGGCAGCGACAAGGTCCAGGGCGAGGGCAAGCAGGTCGAGTTCTCCGGTGTGGTCACCAAGGTCAAGGCCGCCAACGTCAAGGCGATCTTCTACGGCGGCTACTACCAGGAGGCCGGTCTGATCCGCAAGCAGCTCACCGCTGCCGGGGTCACCGCTCCGCTGGTCGCCGGTGACGGCGTGAACGACGGCGCGTACATCACCTCCGCCGGTGCGGCCGCCGCCGAGGGCACCATCCTCACCTGCCCCTGCGCTCCGTCCGCCGAGGCCCGCGGCAGCTTCGTCGCCGACTTCAAGGCGCTCAACGGCACCGAGCCGGGCACCTACAGCGACACCGCCTACGACGCGGCGAACATCCTGCTGGCGGGCATCAAGGCCGGTAAGAGCAGCCGCGCCGACCTGCTGGAGTTCGTGAAGGGCTACAGCGGCGAGGGCGTTGCCGCCAGCTACAAGTTCGTCGAGGGCGGCGAGCTCGACCCGGCGCAGGTCAAGGTCTGGGCGTTCAAGGTGCAGGGCGGCAAGGTCGTCCCGGACCAGGAGATCCCCAAGTCCTGATCGTTCGATCGCTGGACTGGCGATTGAGTAGTGATCGCGGGTGCGGCCGGGAGCTGGCTCCCGGCCGCACCCTCTTTTTCTCTTGAGCGACGGAGCGTCCCTCCCTTGGACTTCGACGGATTGTTCTCCAACTTCGGGGAACTCACCACGACCGGCTTGACGCAGGGCGCCATCTACGCCCTGGTCGCGCTCGGCTACACGCTTGTGTACGGCGTGCTCAGGCTCATCAACTTCGCCCACTCCGAGGTCTTCATCGCCGGCGCGTTCGCCGCGATCTGGACCTGGAACGGCTTCGGACTCGACCAGAACTCGCAGGTCAGTGGCATCGGCTCGATCCTGTTCTATCTGCTGGTGGCGATGATCGTGGCGGCGATCGCCTCGGCGGGCACCGCCACGGTGATCGAACGGGTCGCGTACCGGCCGCTGCGGAAGCGCAACGCGCCGCCGCTGGCGTTCCTCATCACCGCCATCGGTGCCTCGATCGCCATCTCGGAGGCGTTCGGCGTCTACACCCGGCGCCGGCCGGAGGGCGCGCCCATCCTGGTCAGCTCCGAGCCGCTGTTCCACATCGCCGGGGTGCCGATCGACGCGGTGCAGCTGCTCACGATCGGTTCCGCGCTGGTGATGATGTTCGCGCTGGACCAGTTCATCAACCGCAGCCGTACCGGCCGCGGCATCCGGGCGGTCGCCCAGGACGCCAACACGGCGGCGCTGATGGGCGTCAACAAGGACCGCATCATCCTGATGGTCTTCATCGCCGGTGGCACCATGGCCGGCGTCGCGGGCCTGCTGTACGACGTGCGGATCCAGACGCTCACCTACAGCGTCGGCTTCCTGCTGGGCCTCAAGGCGTTCACCGCGGCGGTGCTCGGCGGTATCGGCAACCTGCGCGGCGCGCTCGTCGGCGGGTTGCTGCTCGGCGTCGTGGAGAACTACGCCGCGGGCCTGTTCGGCAGTCAGTGGAAGGACTTCGCCGCGTTCGCGGTGCTGGTCGTGCTGCTGATGTTCCGGCCGACCGGTCTGCTCGGCGAATCACTGGGGAGGGCACGCGCATGACGACCACCATCGACCCGCCGGAGCGGCGGGAGACGGCGGCGGACAAGCTGCGGCAGGGCCGGCACGCGATCTCGGAGCGCTGGCACCACGCGCCGCGCTGGGTGCGCTGGGTGCTGCTGGTCGCGGTCATCGCGTTCTTCTACGCGCTGCCGAACAAGGAGTTCTACCAGTACCTCGGGCCGATCCCGACGCCCGGCGCGAACTTCACGCAGGTGATGTTCACGGTCTCGATCTACGTGCTGCTGGCGGTCGGGCTCAACATCGTGGTGGGCTTCGCCGGCCTGCTCGACCTCGGCTACTTCGGCTTCTTCGCCGTCGGCGCGTACACCGTCGCGGTGCTGACCTCGCCGAGCAGCGACATCAAGACGCTGTGGCCGTGGCTGCTGGTGGTGCCGATCGCGATCGGCCTGACCATGGTCTCCGGCGTCATGCTCGGTACGCCGACGCTGCGTCTGCGCGGCGACTACCTGGCGCTGGTGACGCTCGGCTTCGCCGAGATGATCCGGATCGCGGCGGTCAGCTCCGAGTTCCTCAAGGGACAGCGCGGCTTCAACCAGATCCCGCACCCGCCCGGCCAGTACGCCGACGGCCGGCCGTGGTTCGGCGTGCTCGACGCCCGCCCGTACTACTGGCTGGTGCTCACGCTGATCATCCTGGTCGTGATCGGGGTGCGGAACCTGACCCACAGCCGGGTCGGCCGGGCCTGGATCTCGATCCGCGAGGACGAGGACGCGGCCCAGCTGATGGGCGTGCCGACGTTCAAGTTCAAGCTGTGGGCGTTCGCCTCCGGCGCGGCCATCGCCGGCCTGGCCGGCGCGCTGTTCGCCGGTAAGCAGAACTTCGTCAACTCGCAGAACTTCGAGCTGCTCAACTCGATCATCATCCTGGCCGCTGTCATCTTCGGCGGCTCGGGCAACATCGTCGGCGCGATCGTCGGTGGCGGCCTGGTGGCGTACATGATCGAGCGGTTCCGCGGCATCGAGCTGTTCGGCATCGAGCTGTACGAGTACCGGTTCCTGTTCTTCGGTCTGGTGCTCGTGGTGATGATGATCTTCCGGCCGCAGGGCCTGATCCCGAACCGGCGACGAGCGGCGGAGTTCAAGGACCGCCGCAAGGAGGTGATCGTCGGTGAGTGACACCGAGCAGAACCCGAAGGTTCCGGTCCAGGCGGCGGCCCCCGCCGTCGAGGCGGTCGGCAAGCGGGAGCCGTTGCTGGAGGTCGACCACGTCACGCTGCGCTTCGGCGGCGTGGTGGCCCTCAACGACGTGGACTTCACCCTCTACAAGGGTGAGATCCTCGGTCTGATCGGCCCGAACGGCGCCGGCAAGACCACCTGCTTCAACGCGATGACCGGCATCTACCAGCCCACCGAGGGGCAGATCCGGTTCCTGGGCCAGAAGATCAGTGGCAAGAAGCGCCACCAGATCACCCGGATGGGCATGGCCCGTACCTTCCAGAACATCCGTCTCTTCCCGGAGATGACCGCGCTGGAGAACGTCCAGGTCGGCGCGGACGCGCACCACAAGACCAGCGTGATCTCCGCCCTGCTGCGCCTGCCGCGGCACTGGAAGGAGGAGCGCGAGGGCCGGGAGAAGGCCGAGCGCCTGCTGGAGTTCGTCGGCATCCGCAACCGGATGCACGAGTTCGCCCGCAACCTGTCCTACGGCGAGCAGCGGCGGTTGGAGATCGCCCGCGCGCTGGCCACCGACCCGAAACTGCTCTGCCTGGACGAGCCGGCCGCCGGCTTCAACCCGGCGGAGAAGGAGGAGCTGCTCCAGCTCATCCGGCAGATCCGGGACCAGGGCGTGACGGTGCTGCTGATCGAGCACGACATGCGCCTGGTGATGGGCGTGACCGACCGGATCGTGGTCCTGGAGTTCGGAAAGAAGATCGCCGAAGGGCTGCCCGCCGAGGTGCGGGACAACCCGAAGGTGGTCGCGGCGTACCTGGGGGTGCCGGACGATGCTGCTTGAGATCGAGGACGTGAGCCTGCTCTACGGGCGGATCCAGGCGCTGCACGGCATCAGCCTGACCGTGGACGAGGGGGAGATCGTCGCGCTGATCGGCGCGAACGGCGCCGGCAAGTCCACCACCATGCGGGCGATCTCCGGCATCCGGCCGGTCGCCTCCGGCCGGATCAAGTTCGCCGGTGAGGACATCACCAAGCTCCGCGCCGACCTGCGGGTCCGGCGCGGGCTGTGCCAGGCGCCCGAGGGCCGGGGCATCTTCCCCGGCATGTCGGTGCTGGAGAACCTGGACATGGGCGCGTACACCCGGCGGGACAAGGCCGGCATCGCGCAGGACCTGGCCCGGGTGCTGGAGCTGTTCCCGCGGCTGGCCGAGCGGCGCAAGCAGGCCGGCGGCACGCTCTCCGGCGGCGAGCAGCAGATGCTCGCCGTGGGCCGGGCGCTGATGAGCCGGCCGAAGCTGCTGCTGCTCGACGAGCCGTCGATGGGTCTCGCGCCGATGCTGATCCAGCAGATCTTCACGATCATCACGGAGATCAACCAGCAGGGCACCACCATCCTGCTGGTGGAGCAGAACGCCCAGCAGGCGCTGGCGCGCGCCCACCGGGCGTACGTGCTGGAGACCGGCCGGATCGTCAAGAGCGGTTCCGGCACGGACCTGCTGCACGACCCCTCGGTCAAAGAGGCCTACCTCGGCGTGGCCTGACCGGCCGACCCCTCGCAATAAGGAGTACAGCCATGTTCCACCCCAACCCCGGACGGCGGGCGGCGCTCGGCGTCGCCGGTGCGGCCGTCCTGCTGCTCTCCCTCGCCGCGTGCGGTGAGAAGGAGAACTCGGCCGAGCCGGGCGACGGCCCGTCGGTGTCCGCCACGGCGGACTCCAACCTGGCCGCGAAGGTGCCGGACGCCATCAAGGCCGACGGCGTGATCAAGGTCGGCACCGACTCGACGTACGCCCCGGCCGAGTTCCTCGACTCCGACGGCAAGACCGTGGTCGGCTTCGACGTGGAGCTGTTCAACGCGGTGGCCCAGAAGCTCGGCCTCAAGGCCGAGTACGAGTCGGCGCCGTTCGACGCGATCCTGCCCGGTGTGGGTTCGGGCAAGTACGAGGTCGGCGTCTCGTCGTTTACCATCAACCCCGACCGTCTGAAGACGGTCAACATGGTGAGCTACTACTCGGCGGGCACCCAGTGGGCGACCAAGAAGGGCAACCCGGCCGGGGTCGACCCGGAGAACGCCTGCGGCAAGAAGATCGCCGTGCAGGTCGGCACGGTCCAGCTCGACGACATCACCGCCCGGTCGAAGAAGTGCACCGACGCCGGCAAGCCGGCCATCAAGATCGATCAGTACCAGGCGCAGAGCGACGCCACCGCCGCCGTGGGCAGCGGCAAGAACGACGCCATGCTGGCCGACTCCCCGGTCGGCGCGTACGCGGTGAAGCAGAGCAACGGCCAGCTGGAGGTGCTCGGCGACATCTACGAGTCGGCGCCGTACGGCTACGCGGTGAACAAGGACCAGCAGGCGTTCGCCGAGGTGCTCAAGGAGGCCGTGCAGGCGGTCATCGCCGACGGCAGCTACAAGGCCGCGCTCGGCAAGTGGGGTGTCGAGGGCGGCGCGATCACCAACGCTGAACTGAACCCGTCGGTCTGACCATGTCGGCCGACACATCCGGACGGGCACGGCCTGAACCGATCAAGGCCGTGCCCGTGCGGCACCCCGGGCGCTGGGCCGGCGTGGCGGTCATCGCCGTGCTGGTCGCGATGTTCGTGCACATGCTGGTCACGAACTCCGCGTTCCAGTGGTCGTTCATGGTGGACGAGATGTTCCGCCCGCCGATCATCGAAGGGCTGCGCGGCACCGTCCTGCTGCTGATCACGTCGATGGTGATCGGCATCGGCCTGGGCATCGTCATCGCGATCATGCGGCTGTCGCCCAACCCGGTGCTGCGCGGCGTGGCCTGGGTCTACACCTGGTTCTTCCGGGCGGTGCCACGGCTGGTGCTGGCGATCCTCTTCGGCAACCTCGGCATCCTCTGGTCGCGGCTGGAGTTCGGTCTGCCGTTCGACCGGCAGATCGGCGCCCTGTTCGGGTTGCACGACTTCGAGGCCCGGCTGTTCGGGTTCAGCGCGGTCGACATCCTGACCGGCTTCGTCGCCGGCATGCTGGCGCTGGGCCTGTCCGAGGCCGCGTACATGGCCGAGATCGTCCGGGCCGGCATCCAGTCGGTGGACGAGGGGCAGACCGAGGCGGCTCAGGCGCTGGGCATGAGCCGGGCGCAGATCCTGCGGCGGATCGTGCTGCCGCAGGCGATGCGGGTGATCATTCCGCCGACCGGCAACGAGACCATCGCGATGCTCAAGGACACCTCGCTGGTGGCCTTCGTGCCGGTGTCGATGGAGCTGTTCTTCCAGCTCAAGGCCGTCGGTTCCCGGACCTTCCAGCCCTTCCCGATGTACGTCGCCGCGACGTTGTGGTACCTGCTGCTGACCAGCGTCCTGCTGGTGGGGCAGTACTACCTGGAGCGGCACTACTCGAAGGGTTTCGGGCGCAGTACGCGGGCTCGACAGCGGCTGCGAGGGCTCGCCGCCGAGAGCGGCAGCACGACGAGTGGGACGGCGCAATGACGGATACGACCGCTTCCCCGGAGACGCCGACCGCCGAGTCCGGGCTGATGGTGCGGGCCGAGCAGGTGCACAAGTCGTTCGGGCCGCTGGAGGTGCTCAAGGGCATCGACCTGGAGGTCCGCTCCGGCGAGGTGTGCTGCCTGCTCGGGCCCTCCGGCTCCGGCAAGTCGACGTTCCTGCGCTGCATCAACCACCTGGAGAAGATCGACGCCGGCCGGATCCGGGTCGACGGCGACCTGATCGGTTACCGGGAGCGCGGCGGCAAGCTGTACGAGATGCGGGACAGGGACGTGGCCGCGCAGCGCCGCGCCATCGGCATGGTGTTCCAGCGGTTCAACCTGTTCCCGCACATGACGGTGCTGCAGAACGTCATGGAGGCCCCGGTGCTGCTGCGCCAGGCCAAGAAGGCGCAGGCCCGGGAGCACGCCGCGCAGCTGCTGGACCGGGTGGGGCTGGGCGACAAGCTCGGCGCGTACCCCGGTCAGCTCTCCGGCGGCCAGCAGCAGCGGGTGGCGATCGCCCGGGCGCTGGCCATGCGGCCGAAGCTGATGCTGTTCGACGAGCCGACCAGCGCGCTCGACCCGGAGCTGGTGGGCGAGGTGCTGGACACGATGAAGGATCTGGCCCGCGACGGCATGACGATGATCGTGGTGACCCATGAGATCGGCTTCGCCCGTGAGGTGGGCGACCACCTCGTGTTCATGGACGGCGGCGTGGTGGTCGAGCAGGGTGACCCGCGCGAGGTGATCTCGGCGCCGCAGCACGAGCGGACCAAGGCGTTCCTGGCCAAGGTTCTCTGACCTCGGCCTCCGGTGCGGCGCGCGCCGCACCGGAGGCCGGAGTTGTCGGGCGTACGGACTAGAGTCGCTGCCGTGACAGCTACGACGCCGCGCCTGCTCCTCGTCGACGGACATTCCCTGGCATACCGGGCTTTCTTCGCCCTGCCTGTGGAGAACTTCTCCACCACCACGGGGCAGCCGACAAACGCCGTCTACGGCTTCACCTCGATGCTGATCAACGTGCTGCGCGACGAGCAGCCGACGCACATCGTCGTGGCGTTCGACGTCTCCCGCCGCTCCTTCCGCACGGACAGGTACGCCGAGTACAAGGCCGGCCGCAGCGAGACCCCCACCGACTTCAAGGGCCAGGTCAGCCTGGTCAAGGAGGTCCTGGCCGCGCTGCGCGTGCCGGTGGTCGAGCGGGAGGGCTACGAGGCCGACGACGTCATCGCCACGCTCGCCTGCCAGGCCCGCGACCAGGGCATGGACGTGCTGATCTCCACCGGTGACCGGGACGCGTTCCAGCTCGTCGGTGAGCGCGTGACTGTGCTCTACCCGCGCAAGGGCGTCTCCGACCTGGCCCGGATGGACCCGGCCGCCATCGAGGCGAAGTACGGCGTCACCCCGGACCGCTACCGCGACCTGGCCGCGCTGGTCGGCGAGACCAGCGACAACCTGCCGGGCGTGCCCGGCGTCGGCCCGAAGACCGCGGCCAAGTGGATCAACCTGTACGGCGGCGTCGAGGGCGTGGTGGCCCGGGCCGACGAGATCAAGGGCAAGGCCGGCGACAGCCTGCGCGAGCGGCTGGCCGACGTGATCCGCAACTACGAGATCAACCGCCTGGTCTCCGACCTGGAGCTGCCGGTCCGCCCGGACGACGCCCGCTGGCAGGGCTGGGACCGCGAGGCGGTGCACCAGGTCTTCGACACGCTGCAGTTCCGCATCCTGCGCGACCGGCTCTACCAATATCTGGAGGCGGTCGAGCCGGAGGCCGAGGCGGGCTTCGATCTGGCCGGCGAGGTGCTCACCGAGCCGGGCGCGCTCGCGGGCTGGCTCGACACGTACGCCCCGGCGGGTGCCCCGGTGGGCCTGGCTGTCACGCTCGACACCGGCCCCAACCGCCGGCACACCGCCACCGTGACCGCGATGGCGCTGGCCACCGCCGCCGGCGCGGGCGCCTGGTTCGACCCGAGCCGGCTGGCCGCCGACGACGAGACCGCGCTGGCCGGGTGGCTGGCCGACGCCGAGCGCCCGAAGGTGCTGCACGACAGCAAGCCGACGGTGCTGGCCTTCGCCGCGCACGGCTGGGAGCTGCAGGGCATCGCCCGCGACACCCAGATCGCCGCCTACCTGGCCCGCCCCGACCAGCGCTCCTACGACCTGACCGACCTGGCGCTGCGTTACCTGCACCGGGAGCTGCGCGTCGACGCGCCGGAGAGCGGTCAGCTCACGCTCGACGGGCTCGGCGACGAGGGCGTGGCCGAGCAGAACCTCATGCTCAAGGCCCGCGCCACGCTCGACCTGGCCGACGCGATCGACGCCGAGCTGTCCCGCGACGGCGAGCAGTCGGCCCGGCTGATGGCCGGCGTCGAGCTGCCGCTGATGCGGGTGCTCGCCACCATGGAACGCACCGGCATCGCCGCCGACACCGACTACCTCTCCGAGCTGGAGGCGCACTTCGCCGCCGAGGTGAAGGCCGCTGCCCAGGGCGCGTACGAGGTGGTCGGCCGGGAGTTCAACCTCGGCTCGCCGAAGCAGCTGCAGGAGATCCTCTTCACCGAGCTGGGCCTGCCCAAGACCAAGCGGATCAAGACCGGCTACACCACCGACGCCGACGCGCTCCAGTGGCTCTACGCGCAGACCGAGCACCCGCTGCTGCACCACCTGCTGCGCCACCGCGACGTGGCGAAGCTCAAGTCGACAGTCGACGGTCTGCTCAAGTCCGTCTCCGACGACGGCCGGATCCACACCACGTTCAACCAGACCGTGGCGGCGACCGGGCGGCTGTCCTCCACCGAGCCGAACCTGCAGAACATCCCGATCCGCACCGAGGAGGGGCGGCGGATCCGGCGCGCGTTCGTCGTCGGCGAGGGCTACGAGTGCCTGCTCACCGCCGACTACAGCCAGATCGAGATGCGGATCATGGCGCACCTGTCCTCGGACGACGCGCTGATCGAGGCGTTCAACTCCGGGCACGACTTCCACGCCGCCACCGCGTCCTCGGTCTTCACGGTCGAGGTCGGCGACGTGACCGCCGACCAGCGCCGCAAGATCAAGGCGATGAACTACGGCCTGGCGTACGGGCTCAGCGCGTTCGGCCTGTCCCAGCAGCTCGGCATCACCGCGGAGGAGGCGCGCGGGCTGATGGAGAACTACTTCGCCGGGTTCGGCGGGGTCCGCGACTACCTCCAGGAGGTGGTGGCCCGCGCCCGCCAGGACGGCTACACCTCCACCATCCTGGGCCGCCGCCGCTACCTGCCCGACCTGGTCAGCGACAACCGGCAGCGCCGGGAGATGGCCGAGCGGATGGCGCTCAACGCCCCGATCCAGGGTTCGGCGGCCGACATCATCAAGGTCGCCATGCTGCACGTCGACGGCGCGCTGCGCGACGCCGGGCTGCGGTCCCGGATGCTGTTGCAGGTGCACGACGAGCTGGTCTTCGAGGTCGCGCCGGGTGAGCGGGAGGCGCTGGAAGCGCTGGTGCGCAAGGAGATGGGCGAGGCGTACCCGCTGTCGGTGCCGCTGGAGGTCTCCGTGGGCGAGGGCCGCGACTGGAACAGCGCCGACCACTGACCTGCACCACACCCCGGCGGTGATCAAGGAGTTTGTGTCACGCCCGAGCCTGTTCGGGGACACAAACTCCTTGATCACCGCGTAAGAGGCGGAGGCGCGGCAGGTGGGGCGGCGGCCTGGAGGGCGGCGGCCAGGCGGTCGCGGACGGCCACCTGGGCGGCGATCCGGGCCTCCAGCACGGCCAGCCGCTCCCGGCCGACCCGCAGCCCGGCCGGAGACGGCGGCGCCGACGCGACGTCCCCGTCCAGGCAGGGCAGGAAGACCCGCACGTCGTCCAACGTCAGCCCGGCGTCGAGCAGGTGACGGATGTTGCGGACCCGGGTGACCACGGCGTCGTCGTACTCGCGGTAGCCGTTCGCCGCCCGGGCCGAGGCGATGAGCCCGTGTTCCTCGTAGTGCCGCAGGGCACGCGGCGTGCAACCCGTCGCCTTCGCCACCGCGCCGATCCGCACCGCTGCCACCGTTCTCTCACGCGACCACCGCGCCCCCGTCCACCGGCAGCACCACACCGGTGACGAAGTCCGCCTCCGGCTCGCACAGCCGCCGGATCGCCCAGGCTACGTCCTCCGGCCGGCCGATCCGGCCCGCCGGCGTGTGTGCGAGCTGCCAGTCCCGCACCGCCGCGCGCCGCTCGGGGGAGAGGCCACTGTGCACTCCGATGGGGGTGTCGACCGCGCCGGGCGCCACCGCCACCACCCGGACGCCACGGGGCGCGAGCTCCACCGCCCAGCTGCGGGTCAGCGAGTCCAGCGCGGCCTTGCCCGCCGCGTACACCGAACTGCCCGGCCAGGCGCGCAGGCCGACCGACGTGGTGACGTTGACGATCACGCCGCGCGTCGCGGCGAGCGCCTCGACGGCGGCGTGCGCCAGCCGGATCGGGGCCAGCAGGTTCGTGTCCAGCTGCCGCCGGGCGGCGCCCTCGTCGAGTTCCGCCAGCGGCCCGCCGCCGGCCACGCCCGCGTTGTTGACCAGGACGTCGAGGCGGCCGTACCGGTCGAGCGCGGCGTCCACGATCCGGCCGGGCCCGTCGGGCGCGGTGACGTCGGCGGCCAGCGGGGCGATGTC
Organism: Micromonospora tulbaghiae; assembly: GCF_900091605.1. Classification (GTDB taxonomy): domain Bacteria; phylum Actinomycetota; class Actinomycetes; order Mycobacteriales; family Micromonosporaceae; genus Micromonospora; species Micromonospora tulbaghiae. The sequence goes on along the minus strand of NZ_FMCQ01000004.1, from coordinate 127,721 downwards.
GGGCCGGCCGGCGGCGGTCTCCGTCAGCGGCGCGGCGCGCCGGCCGACCGCGACCACTGCGTACCCGGAGGTGGCGAGGGAGCGTGCGGTGGCCCGGCCGATGCCGGTGCCCGCACCGGTGACCACGGCGACGCGTGGCGTGCGGCGTTCCATGCCGGCATCGTCCGACCCTGCCGCCTGCGGCAGGGTCAAGCGGGCCGGTCAGAGGCCGAGCAGGACGGGCATCGCGTTGACCGCGCCGTGCACCACGAGCAGCGGCCACATCCGGCGGTACCGCGACCACAGGTAGCCGAGGAACAGCCCGATCACGCCGTGGTTGACGACCACCGACGCCAGGTCGACGGCGGGCCGGCCGCTGCCCTGGATGGCCACGTGCCAGGCCGCCCACACCAGCGACGCGAGCACGATCGCCGGCCACCGGCCGAGCAGGGATTCCCACCGGGTCTGCAGCCACCGCCGGTAGAAGGCCTCCTCCAGCAGCGCGTTCACCGCGAAGGCCACCAGCAGCGTGACGACCAGTTCGACCGGCGTGACGGTCCGTCCCCAGTCGCTCGCGGGCACGGCCAGCGGCGTCGCGTAGCTGAGCACCAGCCACACCGCCCCCGGCAGCGCCGGACCCCACCGGTGGGCGGCGTCCGCCGGGGCCGGGCCCGGCCGCCACCGTGGCGGCCACCGGCGCGCAGCCAGGAACACCACCATCGGTACGCCGAGCAGCAGCGCGAGCTTCAACAGCGTGTACGCGGGTTCGCCGCCCAGCAGTGGCATGACGGCGGCGAACGCGATCCCGGCGAGCAGCAGCGGCACCGCCTCGCGGTACGGCGCGACCGGGTCCGGCCATCTCGGGCCGGGTGCGGGCGGGATCAGCCGGATCAGCGCGATCCCGGCGAGCGCCGGAATCCACCGGCTCCACATCGGTACGGTGCCGTCGTGGTCGGCGCTGTACCTGACGCCGGTGTTGCCGGTCGCCACCAGGAAGACTGCCGCGACGGCGATCAGGCCGAGGCCCGCCAGGAGGACCACCCTTCCGGCGCGGGGATGACGGCCGGCGGTCGAGACGTCTGTCGTCATCGCCGGCACGGTACCAACGCGCGGCGAACGGACCGGCCGGCTCAGCCCTTGAGCGGGTCGTGCCCCCAGTTCATCAGCGACCAGCGCCACCTGGTGTCCCGGACGTCGCCGGACGGCCGCTGCGCCAGGTGGCGGTGGACGTACCCGATCACCTTGCGCATGTGCTTGTAGTCGGCGGCGGTGAGGTCGGCGCGCTTGCGGCGCAGCAGGTCGACGATGCGCCGGCCGGAGTCGTGGCCGACCGACTCGCCGCCCTGGGTGCCCTTCTTGTGCCATCCGACGTGCTTGGACTCCTCGCTCTCCAGCCAGCGGGACAGCTCGCCCGGCTTCATGTTCACCGCGTCGGTGAATTCCCGGTACGTCTGCTGCGGATCCTCAGCGCGACTCATGGCGAAGCACCTCCGGACGGTGGGCGACGTCGCGGCCGGAGTCGTCGTTGGTGATCCGGTACTGCGGCTGCTCCGGCGAGGCGTTCACCGTGTGCCCGCGTACGTGGGTGCGCTCGGTCAGCTTCTCCTTGACGACGCCGTACGCCCGGCCGCTGTGGCTGGCCCAGGAGACGTGGTCACCGGCGTGGAACTCCTTCTCGGCCATGCCGCCCGGTTACCCGGAGTGGATATCGAGTAACGGCGTCGTCAGGGCCGGATCTCCGCGATCGGCAGCTTGATCGCGAAGGGCTCGGGCAGCTCGATCACCTCGCTGCCGTCGTCCACCAGTTCGTACTGCCGCTCGCCGCCCGGGCCGATCCGGTACGCGTAGAGGTGCACCGGATCCTGCTCGATCCGCCAGTAGAAGGGAATCCCTGCGGCGGCGACGTGCGACGCGCTCAGTCCGTCGGCTTCTCGGCGACGAAGATCGCGGTGCCGGGGAACAGCCGGCCGCGCAGCGGGCTCCACTGGCCCCAGATCCCCTCGTGCCCGGCCGGCCACTCCGGCTCCACCAGGTCCAGCAGGCGGAAACCGGCGCCGACCAGCTCCCGGATCCGGTCGCCCAGGGTGCGGTGCTGCTCGACGTACGTGGCCACGCCGTGCTCGTCCTGCTCGACGTAGGGGGAGCGGTCGAAGTACGAGTGCACTGCGGTCAGCCCGCCCTCGCCCGGATCGTCCAGGAAGATCCAGCGCATCGGGTGGGTGACCGAGAAGACCCACCGGCCGCCGGGGCGCAGCACCCGGGCCACCTCGCGCATCGCCGCCGCCGAGTCGTCGACGAACGGGATCGCGCCGAACGCGGTGCAGACGGTGTCGAACGCGGCGTCGGCGAACGGCAGAGCGAGCGCGTCGGCCTGCACCAGCGGCACGCGTACCCCGGTGCGTTCGGCGGCCTCGGCGGCGTGCCGCAACATGCCGGCGGACAGGTCCAGCGCGACCGGCCGGGCGCCCTGGGCGGCGAGCCAGCGGGCGGCGGCGGCCGCCCCGGCGCCGAGTTCGAGGATCCGCCGGCCGGTCACGTCGCCGAGCAGCCGGGCGTCGGCCTCGCGCAGCCCTTCCGGGCACCAGACGAAGTCGGCGTCACCGAGGAACGCGGCGTGCTCGGCCTGGTACGCGTCGGCGTCGGTGTCCCACCAGCCGCGGTTGGCGCGGCGGATCTCCCCGGCGTCGACCCGTCGGCGGGTCACCCTGTCGTCGTCCACGGGTTCACGCTAGGTCCGGCGGCGCGGCCGCGGTGCGGTGGGGTGGCGGCTGGGACGGATGTGACGGACGAGACAGCTGTGGCACCTTACCGAGCAAAATCTCCGCTTTCGCAGCGGATGAGTTCGCGCGGACCCGGGAGGGCTTGCACGCTGTGGTAATGCAGCGGGTAGGCTAGACGATGCGCTCGCGGATCGTGTGCCTCGGCAGGGAGCAGGTGCGCGGTCACCGGAGCCACTAATGATCTTCTCGCGTCGATCGTTCGGTGTGCCCGGCGACGGATCCGTTGGCGCGGAAGAGTCACTGCGACACCCATGCCCGCTGTGACAACCCATCCGACCGGAGCAACCGCCCACATGACGAGCAGCATCGAGGCCACCTCGAGCGCCAACAAGGTCACCCACGACGACCTCGGCTCTGAGGAAGCTTTCCTCGCCGCGATCGACGAGACCATCAAGTACTTCAACGACGGCGACATTGTCGAAGGCACCGTCGTCAAGGTCGATCGGGACGAGGTCCTGCTCGACATCGGCTACAAGACCGAGGGTGTCATCCCCTCTCGGGAGCTGTCGATCAAGCACGACGTGGACCCGGCCGAGGTGGTTTCGGTCGGCGACCACATCGAGGCCCTCGTCCTCCAGAAGGAGGACAAGGAGGGTCGGCTGATCCTCTCCAAGAAGCGGGCGCAGTACGAGCGGGCCTGGGGCACGATCGAGAAGATCAAGGACGAGGACGGCGTCGTCCGCGGCTCGGTCATCGAGGTCGTCAAGGGTGGTCTCATCCTCGACATCGGCCTGCGTGGCTTCCTGCCCGCGTCGCTCGTCGAGATGCGGCGTGTGCGTGACCTGCAGCCGTACGTGGGCCGCGAGCTCGAGGCCAAGATCATCGAGCTGGACAAGAACCGCAACAACGTGGTGCTGTCCCGCCGTGCCTGGCTGGAGCAGACGCAGTCCGAGGTGCGCACCGAGTTCCTCAACAAGCTGCAGAAGGGGCAGGTCCGCAAGGGCGTCGTCTCCTCGATCGTCAACTTCGGCGCGTTCGTCGACCTGGGTGGCGTGGACGGCCTCGTGCACGTCTCCGAGCTGTCCTGGAAGCACATCGACCACCCGTCCGAGGTCGTCGAGGTGGGCCAGGAGGTCGAGGTCGAGGTCCTGGACGTCGACCTGGACCGCGAGCGGGTCTCGCTGTCGCTGAAGGCGACGCAGGAGGACCCGTGGCGTCAGTTCGCCCGCACCCACGCGATCCAGCAGATCGTGCCGGGTAAGGTCACCAAGCTGGTGCCGTTCGGCGCGTTCGTCCGGGTGGACGACGGCATCGAGGGCCTGGTCCACATCTCCGAGCTGGCCGAGCGCCACGTGGAGATCCCGGAGCAGGTCGTGCAGGTCGGCTCCGAGGTCATGGTCAAGGTCATCGACATCGACCTGGAGCGTCGCCGGATCTCGCTGTCGCTCAAGCAGGCCAACGAGGGCTTCGTCGAGGGCGAGGAGCACTTCGACCCGACCCTCTACGGCATGGCCGCGACGTACGACAACGAGGGCAACTACATCTACCCGGAGGGCTTCGACCCGGAGACGGGCGAGTGGCTCGAGGGCTACGACAAGCAGCGCGAGACCTGGGAGCAGCAGTACGCCGAGGCGCGTCAGCGCTGGGAGGCCCACACCAAGCAGGTGCAGACCTCCCGCGCCGCCGACGCCGAGGCCGCTGCCAACCCGGCTCCGCCCGTCACCAGCGGCACCACCACCTCGACCTCGGCCCCGAGCCGTCAGGCCGAGGAGCCGGCCGGCACGCTCGCGACCGACGAGGCGCTCGCCGCGCTGCGGGAGAAGCTCGCCGGCGGCAAGTGACCGGACGCTGACGCCTGTTCGTCCCACCGGACGAACCGGCGACTGCCTCTGACGACGGGCCCCGTCCCCGCGTTCCGCACCAGCGGAGCGCCGGGGGCGGGGCCCGCGTCGTACGCCGGGCGGGTTTGGCATGCGGAGGCCGGATCCGGTTGACTGTCCGGGTGCTGAAGGTGGGGCTGACCGGCGGAATCGGATCGGGCAAGAGCGCGGTGGCGAGCCGCCTCGCCGCGCTGGGCGCGGTGATCGTCGACTCGGACCGCATCGCCCGCGAGATCGTCGCGCCCGGCACCGACGGGCTGGCCGAGGTGGTCGCCGCCTTCTCCGAGAAGGTCCTGGACGCCGACGGTGCGCTGGACCGGGCCGCCCTCGGCGCGCTGGTCTTCGGCGACGAGGCCGCCCGCCGCACCCTCGAAGGGATCACCCACCCCCGGGTACGCGCGCGCAGCGCCGAACTGGTCGCCGCCGCCCCCGCCGACGCGATCGTCGTGAACGACGTGCCGCTGCTGGTCGAGGTGGGACTGGCGCCGACGTACCACCTGGTGGTCGTGGTGCAGACGGCCGTGCCGACCCGGATGGCCCGGCTGACCCGCGACCGGGGCATGACCCCGGCGGAGGCGCAGCGGCGCATCGCCGCGCAGGCCGACGACGCCACCCGCAGCACGGTCGCCGACGTGCTGCTCGCCAACGACGGCACGCTCACCGAGCTGCACGCCGCGGTGGACGTCCTCTGGCGGGACCGTCTGCTGCCCTACGAGCACAACGTCCGCGAGCGCCGCGCCGTGCCGCCCGACCCGGCGGCGCTCGTCGGGCCGGACCCGACCTGGCCCGAACAGTACGCCCGGCTGGCCGCCCGGATCCGCCACGCGGCCGGCCGCGACATCCGCGTCGACCACGTCGGCTCCACCGCCGTGCCGGGACTTGCCGCCCCGGACGTGATCGACATTCAGGTGACGGTGTCCTCGCTCGACGAGGCGGACGGGCCGCTCGCGCAGCGGCTGGCCGATGCCGGCTTCCCCCGGCTGCCGGGCGAGTGGTGGGACGCTCCGCGGCAGCCGGAGCCGGTGCGCTGGGCCAAGCGGCTGCACGGTGGCGCGGACCCGGTGCGCCCGGTGCGCCTGCACCTGCGGGAGGCCGGTTCGCCCGGCTGGCGGTACGCGCTGCTGATGCGCGACCACCTGCGCGCCGACCCGGCGCGGCGCGCCGACTACCTCCAGGTGAAGCGGGAACTCGCGGCGGCCGCGCCGGAGCACGCGGCCTGGGGCACGGTGACCGATCCCTGGTTCGACGAGGAGCACCTGCGCGCCGAGGAGTGGGCCGCGCAGACCGGCTGGCGGCCCTGAGCGGGGCGTCCCGACCCACCGGGGTTCAGCGGGACGCCGGGGCCGGCGACCCGCCGCTGCCCGACGGACGGCCCGGTGTGAGGTCGAGCCGGATCCACACGCCCGAACCGGTCCGCAGTTCCATCCGGCGCGGCACACCGCCGCGGTCCAGCCACAGGCGGCGGCCGCCCGGCAGCCCGAACACGTCGACCGTCCGGTCGTCCAGCCGGTCCTCCCGGACCCGGACGGCGTCGCCGGCTGGCGGGCGCTGAGCCGCCCGCAGCGCCGCGTCGAGCAGCCGGTCCAGGTCGTCGCCGGGCGGGTGCGCGGGGGCCGCGAGCAGCGCGGCCGGCACGGGAGCCGGGGGCGTCGCGGGCCCGTCGGGGGACCGCGGCACCTGCGCCACCCGCCCCGGCCGGGCCCAGCGGAGGGTACGCCGGCCGCTGCCCTCCTCGATCACCGCGAGGTACGCCGACGGGCTCGTCCAGTCCGCCGTGCCGGTGGCCCGCAGGTTGGCCGACGGGGCGAGCGGAGCGGCCACCGTCACCGCCGCGCCGCCCAGTGCCCGAAGCCGGGCGGGCAGCGCGGCCAGCCGGGCGGCCTCGTCGTCGGTGAGCGCCCGGGGCTGCCCGGGCCGGCCGCCGAGGGCGTCCACCGGGTGCAGGGCAGGCCGGTCGGCGCGGGTCAGGTCGACGGTGACGGGAGTGCCGTCGGCCATCCGGCCGCTGAGCCGGTGCAGGCGGGCGTCCGCGTCCACCCACAGCGTCGGCGGCGGGCCACCAGTCGGTGCGAGGGGTGCCTGGAACACGTCCACCGGGATGCCGCCCACCCGGTCGTCGCGTAGCCGACGGCCGTCGGCGGCGGGCCTGTCGACCCGGTCGGCGCCGAGCCCGATCAGCAGGTCGCGTACCGCGCCCAGGCCGTGGCCGCCGGCCGGCTCCCGCATCCGCCACCGGTCCGCCGGCGGCACCAGCGGAGGCCGGGCCGGGGTGGGGAGCGCGCCGGGGTCGGGCCGCACCAGCAGCGCGGACGCGGTGGCCTGGACCAGGCCCCGGTCGGCGCCCGCGCCCGGACCGCCGACGTCCAGGTAGACCAGGGGGCGCGCCCAGTCCACCCAGCCGACCAGTTCGGTGCGGGCGGCGTGGGCCCCGACGGTGACCCGGACGCCGGCGCGTAGGTCGCGCAGGTTGGTGACCCGCAGCGCGGCCACCCGGTCGGCCTCGGCGGCGGTGAGCGGGCGCGCCGTCCCGTTCTCGTCGGCGGGGTCGGGCACCCAGGTCAGCAGGCCGGCGACGAGCGTCGCGGCGGAGATCGCGGCGGCTGCCACGAGCGCGGTGAGCGCGATCCGGCGCCGGTCCGGCCCGTCGGGCGGGTCGTCGGCGCCGTCCAGCTCCGGGTCGCCGCCCGGCCGGGTGGTGAGCGTGGGACGGCGGCCGGCGAGCGGGTCGGCGCGGCGGCGCCGGCCGGCCACTGTGGCGGGCCGGGTCGGTGTGCTGGTGCGGCCACGACGATGACCCCGGCCCGGTTCCCGGGGTACGGCCTGGTCGCCGTCGCCGCGCGCGGAGAGCCGGTGCGGGCGGCTCGCGGCGCGCTGGCGGCCCGGCTCGTCGGCGGGCGGGGGCGTGCCGGTGTCGGGCTCGCGTCGCGGCCGGCGCTCGGGAGAGGTCCCCACGAGTGGAGAACGCGAGAGCGGGGTTTCGGTGACGAGCAGGGGCGCTCGCGGCGGCCGGTCAGCGCTGCGCGCGACCACCGTCGGCGCGCACGCCGGTCGTCCCGGGTGCTGCGGCCCTGGCGCCGGGGGCGACCGGCCCGCGAGGGGCGATCACCGGCCCGGTCGGCCGCCGCGAGCGGCCTACGGTACGAGGGTAGACCGGTGAGATGAGCCACACAATGGGAATATCGAAGCCGATCAGGGACGGTCCGTGGTCGTGGCCGGAAGTGTCGGACCGCGGGCGTACGGTTGGTGTCATGGCGCTCGACATTCCCCGGCTCGACGGCCGCTTCCAGGTCGTCAGTGAGTTCCAGCCGGCCGGTGACCAGCCGGCTGCCATCGACGAGCTTGAGCGTCGCGTGCGGCGCGGCGACCGCAACACCGTGCTGCTCGGCGCGACCGGCACGGGCAAGAGCGCCACCACGGCGTGGCTGGTCGAGCGGCTCCAGCGGCCGACCCTGGTGCTCGCCCCGAACAAGACCCTGGCCGCCCAGCTCGCGAAGGAGTTCGGCGAGCTGCTGCCGCGCAACGCGGTCGAATACTTCGTCTCCTACTACGACTACTACCAGCCCGAGGCCTACATCCCGCAGACCGACACCTACATCGAGAAGGACTCCTCGATCAACGAGGAGGTCGAGCGGCTGCGGCACTCGGCCACGATGTCGCTGCTCACCCGGCGGGACGTCATCGTGGTCGCCACCGTGTCGGCGATCTACGGCCTGGGCACGCCGGAGGAATACCTCGACCGGGCCGTGCGGGTCAAGGTCGGGCAGGAGCTGGACCGCGACCAGTTGCTGCGCCGGCTGGTCGACATCCAGTACACGCGCAACGACATGGCCTTCCAGCGCGGCACGTTCCGGGTCCGCGGCGACACACTGGAGATCATCCCGGCGTACGAGGAGCTGGCGGTCCGGATCGAGCTGTTCGGTGACGAGATCGAGAAGCTCTACTACCTCAACCCGCTGACCGGTGACGTGGTCCGCGAGGTCGACAGCCTGATGATCTTCCCGGCCACGCACTACGCCGCCGGTCCGGAGCGGATGGAGCGGGCGATCCGCGACATCGAGGCCGAACTGGGTGAGCGGCTGGCCGAGCTGGAACGGCAGGGCAAGCTGCTGGAGGCCCAGCGGCTGCGCATGCGCACCACCTACGACATCGAGATGATGCGCCAGGTGGGCTTCTGCTCCGGCATCGAGAACTACTCGATGCACATCGACGGCCGCCTGCCGGGCAGCCCGCCGCACTGCCTGCTCGACTACTTCCCCGACGACTTCCTGACGGTCGTCGACGAGTCGCACGTGACGATCCCGCAGATCGGCGGCATGTACGAGGGCGACGCCTCCCGCAAGCGGATGCTGGTCGACCACGGCTTCCGGCTGCCGAGCGCGGCCGACAACCGGCCGCTGCGCTTCGACGAGTTCCTGGAGCGGGTGGGCCAGATGGTCTACCTCTCCGCCACCCCCGGCCCGTGGGAGCTGGAGCAGGCCCAGGGCGAGTTCGTCGAGCAGGTGATCCGGCCCACCGGCCTGATCGACCCCGAGGTGGTTCTCAAGCCGACGAAGGGCCAGATCGACGACCTCATGCACGAGATCAAGCTGCGCACCGAGCGGGACGAGCGGGTGCTCGTCACCACGCTGACCAAGAAGATGGCCGAGGACCTCTCCGACTATCTGCTGGAGAACGGCATCCGGGTGCGCTACCTGCACTCCGAGGTCGACACGCTGCGGCGGGTCGAGCTGCTGCGCGAGCTGCGCAAGGGCGACTACGACGTGCTCGTCGGCATCAACCTGCTCCGGGAGGGTCTCGACCTGCCCGAGGTCTCCCTGGTGGCGATCCTCGACGCCGACAAGGAGGGCTTCCTGCGCAGCGGCCGGTCGCTGATCCAGACCATCGGCCGTGCGGCCCGTAACGTCTCCGGCCAGGTCCACATGTACGCCGACAAGATCACCCCGTCGATGGCGAGCGCCATCGACGAGACCAACCGGCGCCGGGCCAAGCAGATCGCGCACAACGAGGCCAACGGCATCAAGCCGGAGCCGCTGCGCAAGAAGATCCACGACATCCTCGACGACATCTACCGCGAGGCGGAGGACACCGAGAACAGCAACGTCGGCGGGGCCGTTCGCCAGCTGTCCCGCGGCAAGGCGCCGGTCAAGGAGACGCGCAGCCGCCGGGGCGCCGCCGCGACCCCGTCGCGCGAGGGGATGGCCCGGGCCGACCTGGCCAACCTCATCCAGGAGCTCAACGACCAGATGCTCGCCGCCGCGCGCGAGTTGCAGTTCGAGCTGGCCGCGCGGATCCGCGACGAGGTCGCCGACCTCAAGAAGGAGCTGCGGGGGATGGACGCCGCAGGAGTCCGGTGACCGGCGCGACGGCCGAGGCGGCGCGATGCTGACCGAGGCCGTCATCGGGCGGCCCGACCCGCGGCTGCGCCAGTGGGTGGACCGCTACCTCGGCTACCGCGAGGACGCGCCCGTCCCGCTCGTCCGCCGTGAGGTGGCGGGCGCGTTCGTCGTGCTGATCCTCGGCTGGGGCGACCCGCTGGACGTGACCGACCCGCGTGCCCCCGGCCGGGGCGCGTACGCCGCCAACGCCTTCCTGGCCGGTCCGTTCGACGGCTGGTGCGTCACCCGGACGGCCGGGACCGGCACCGGGGTGCAGGTGCTGCTGACCGCCCCGGCGGCCCGCCGCCTGCTCGGGCTGCCGCTGGCCGAGCTCACCAACCGGGCGGTGCCGGTCGACGCGGTGGCGGGCTGGCTGGCCCGGCTGCGCGACGAGCTGGCCGGCGATCCGGGCTGGCCGCAGCGCTTCGCCCGGCTCGACGCCGCCCTGGCCGCACGGCTGGCGTCGACCGCGCCGGTGGACCCGCACCTGCTGGCGGCCTGGCGGCGCCTGCACGGCAGCGGGGGAGCGGTCGGCGTGGCCACGCTCGCCGGGGAACTGGGCTGGTCCCGCCGCCACCTGTCGGTCCGGTTCCGGCGGGAGTTCGGCCTGCCGCCGAAGACTGCCGCCCGCCTGGTGCGCTTCGAGCGGGCGTACGCGAGCCTGGGCCGCACGCTGCTCACCGCGCCGGCCGCCGTGCCGGACGACGCCGGGTGGGCGGAGCGGGCCGCCCGGTGGGGCTACTACGACCAGTCGCATCTGATCCGGGAGTTCCGCGAGTTCGCCGGCGCCACCCCGGCCGCGCTGACCGCGCCCTGATCGCATTCGTCCAATCCGGCCTGACCGCCCCGGCGGCAGACTGACGGCCATGCGAAGCATCTATCCGGTCCTGCGGTATCCCGACGTGCGAGCCGCCGTCGACTTCCTCTGTTCCGCGTTCGGCTTCACCGTGCGCGAGGCCCACGAGCTGCCCGACGGCACGATCGGCCACGCCGAGCTGGCGTACGGCGGCGACCTGGTGATGCTCGGCCCGGGGCCGGCGCCGCGGGCCCGGCCCGCCGACGACGACTACCGGGTCTACGTGGCGCTCGACGACGTCGACGCGCACCACGAGCGCGCCCGGGCGGCCGGGGCGGAGATCGTCCGGGCGCCGTTCGACACCGACTACGGCTCCCGTGACTACGCCGCCCGCGACCTGGCCGGGCTGGTCTGGTCGTTCGGCACCTACCGGCCCTGAGCGCGCCGACCGTACGGTTGCGCTGTGTGGGCGAGGTATTGCCGAGCGTGACGGTGATGCGTACGCTCCCTCCCGGGAGGCGTGCATGCCGTTGTCAGCAAGTCCTGTGGTCCGGAGGGCGAGGCTCGGTGTGGAGCTGCGCCGGCTGCGTCGTCGCGAGTCGCTCACATTGGAGCAGGTCTGCGCCCGGCTGGGCTGGGCGTCCACCTCGAAGCTGTCCCGCATCGAGCTGGGGCAGAGCCGGCCCGACCTGGCCGACGTGCTCGACCTGCTCGACGTCTACGAGGTGCCGCCGCCGCAGCGCGACGAGCTGATCGTCATCGCCCGCGACGCCGCCACCGGCCGGGGCTGGTCGAAGGCGCTCGGCGAGATGGGGGAGCGCCAGCGGGCGTACGCCGAGCTGGAGGCGGGCGCGGAACGCATCGTGGAGTACCAGTGCGTGCTCGTGCCCGGCCTGCTCCAGACCCCGGCGTACGCCCGGCTGCGCGTGTCGGCCGGCGCGGCGCTGGCCGGGGAGGTGGACGTGGAGGCCGACGTGCGCGCCCGGGTCGCGCGCCAGGAGCTGCTGATCCGGCCGGATCCGCCGCACTACACCGCGCTGGTGGACGAGCGCGTCTGCGACCCGGACGGCCTGCCCGCCGACGTGTGGCGCGACCAGATGCGGCATCTGCTCGCGCTCGCGGAACGGCCCCGGGTCACCGTCCGGGTGCTGCGGTCCACGGCGTCGAGCGGCGACGGGCCGCACCCGCTGGCGCCGTTCTCCTACTACTCCTACCCCGACCCGGAGGACCCGCGCACCGTGCTGGTGGAGACGCTCACCACCGACCTGCGGCTGGTCGCCGAGGCGGACGTGACCCACTACGAGCGGGTGATCGAGCGGCTGTTGGCGGCGGCGCTGCCGGCGGACGCCTCCGCCGAGCTGGTGGCCCGGCGGCTCGGCGCGGCGCCGGTGCCCCGGCCGCGCGATCCGCACGAGCGGGAGTGAGCCGCACGGCCCGCCGTCGGTGTGGCGCGACCACCGGGCCCGGCGCCCCCGATGCCCGTCGGGATCGGTGGCCGCGCAGCGCGCAGGCTACGCCAGGGGTACGACAGTTCAGGCCGGAACGTCGATGAAGTGCTCGACCAGCGGCGGGCCGGCGAAGTGCGGGCCGATCAGCCCGCGCCACTGCGCGAAGCGCTCGGTCTGGCGGAAGTTCACGTCGTGCGCCTCGACCGAGTCCCACTCGACGAGCAGCACGAACCGGGTGGGCGACTCCACGCCCCGGGTCATCCGCACGGAGCGGCAGCCTTCGGCGCCGGCGAGGATCGGCCGCGCCTGCGCGTAGGCGGCGGCGAACTCGTCCTCGTGTCCGGGCGTGACATCGATCAGCGCGACCTCAAGAACCATGCTGGCAGCCTGCCATGCCGGCCCGCCGCCGGTACGTCCCGGGTGACTTCCCGGAGCCCCACGTGGGCACATGGCTAGCCTCCTAGGACGCCCTGCGGGACGTGACCCGCGGCACGTCGGGACATCGACGGGTGGCCCGGAGATGCGCCACCTGGGTGTGATGGTGAACAATGGCGGCCGAGGAGGGGAGTATTCCCCCGCGACGGAGTCGTCAGCACGGAAGGGCGCCGGCACCCCCGGTAGCCCGACCCGGCTCCGCCGGTCGGAACCCGGCACCCGGGCTCCGGCGGAAGAGACCTCCGACAGTCACCCCTGTCAGCGTCGACGCACCCCGGCACCACATCCGGCGTACGGTGTGCCCGACGCAGCGTGTCTGCCGGAGGATGGATTTGAACGTGTCCGCATTGGTGTGGGCGGTAACGCTGATCGCGATGATCGCGGTCCTGCTCGCCGACCTGTTCATCATCGGCCGGCGGCCGCACGAGCCGAGCGTCCGCGAGTCCAGCCTGTGGGTGGGCTTCTACGTCGGCCTGGCGCTGCTCTTCGGCGTGGTGCTCTGGCTGACCGCGGGTGGCCGCGTGGCAGGCGAGTTCTACACCGGCTGGCTCACCGAGTACAGCCTCTCGGTGGACAACCTCTTCGTCTTCGTGATCATCATGGCCCGGTTCGGGGTACCCCGGCAGTACCAGCAGAAGGTGCTGCTCGTCGGCATCATCCTGGCGCTGATCATGCGGGGTGGGTTCATCGCGGCCGGCGCGGCGCTGATCTCCCAGTTCTCCTGGGTCTTCTACATCTTCGGCGCGTTCCTCATCTACACCGCCGTGAACCTGGCCCGGCAGGGCGAGCCGGACGAGGGCGAGTTCAGCGAGAACCTGCTGATCCGGTGGAGCCGCAAGGCGCTCCCGCTGTCCCGGGACTACGACGGGGCGAAGATGACCACCCACGAGCACGGGCGGCGCCTGTTCACCCCGATGCTGATCGTGATGATCGCGATCGGCACCACCGACCTGATCTTCGCGCTGGACTCGATCCCGGCGATCTTCGGCATCACCCAGGAGCCGTACCTGGTCTTCACCGCCAACGTGTTCGCGCTGATGGGGCTGCGGCAGCTCTACTTCCTGCTCGGCGGCCTGCTGGACCGGCTCATCTACCTCAGCTACGGGCTGGCCGTGGTGCTCGGCTTCATCGGCGTGAAGCTGGTGCTGGAGGCGCTGGCCGAGAACAACCTGCCGTTCATCAACGGCGGCGAGCACGTGGCGTGGGCCCCGCACATCCCGATCTGGCTCTCGCTGACGGTCATCCTCGGCACCCTGGCCGTGGCCACGGCCGCCAGCCTGGTGAAGTCGTCACGGGACCGGCGCCGGGAACTGGCCCAGGCCCGTCGCTGACCCACTCGTACCGTCGGGGCGCTCCCATCCGGGGGGCGCCCCGCGGCGTGTCGGGGGTCAGACGCGGTGGGCGCCGACGAGGGTGGCGGTCCGGTCGGCGGGCAGCTCCTCCTCGACCACCCGGCGGGTGAGGTAGCAGGCGTGCAGCATCCGGCGCCGGCCGCCGCGCGGCTCGGCCGACACGATCCCGACGTGGTGGATGCGCCGGCCGGGCCGGGCGAAGAAGTAGAGGTCGCCGGGGCGTTCCGCGTCCAGCGGCACCCGCGAGGTCGCCGCCGCCTGGTCGTCGGCGTCGCGGGGGAGCGTGATCCCGTACCGCCGCCAGGCCAGGTGCACCAGCCCGGAGCAGTCGATGCCGTCGGTGGACATGCCGCCCCAGACGTAGACCAGGTCGCGCAGCCGCTCGGCGACCGCGAGCACCTTCTCGGCCTCGGGACGCTCGGCGGGCAGCGGCACCAGGTCGTCCGCCGTGGCCCAGAGCGGGTCGGGCCGCCCGGGTACGCGGACCGGAAGCCTGCCGTCCACCGCCGGCCCGGCCGGGGTGAGCCGGGTGCCGAGGACCACGCCGGTGAGCGCCGCGTCGCCGTCCGGCCCGGCGCGCAACGCCGTGTGGGCGACGTCGACGGTCAGCGGCCGGTCGGCGGCCGGGCCGGAACCGGTCTTACCAGGACTCGCACGACCAGGACCGGAAGGGCCGGTACCGACCGGTGCCGGTCCGGCCGAAGCGGTGCCGGACAGAGCGGTGCCGGACAGAGCGGGGCCGGGCGGGTCGACGTCGGCCGGATGACTGGAGGACGGGTCGGCGTCGGCGGGATCGGCCAGGTGGGCGGCCCGTAGCCAGCCCGGGTAGCCGTCGGCCCCGAGCTTCGCCGCGGGCTGGCCCAGCGCCACCACCCGTACCCAGCCGTCCGGCCGGGTCTCGGTGACGCGCACCGGTTCGCCGAGCAGCAGCTGGGTCAGGACGCAGTCACCGACGAGCTGGTCGCGGTCCATGCCGGCGATCCAGGCGGCGACGTCGGGGGAGCCGGCGAGGGCGGGACAGTCGATCGGGCGTACCGCCTCGGGCGCGGTCCAGAGGGTTGCCACCGGTACCCGTACGACGGCCCGGCGGCCGGGCTGAGGCGCCACGCGTACCCCTCTCTGCGGTGGTCGTCGGGGCGACCATATGAAAAATTCTGACGATGCTCAAGCATGTGCCTGAATTTTAGCTTCACGCAGCCCGGTGACTCCCAGCCCCGGCGCATCCGGCAGCACCACGTTCGCGCCCTCGTACCGGATGCCTCCGGCGACCGGCGACCAGGCCAGCCACCAGGCGGCGTCGAGGTCCGACACGGCCGTGGTGCCGTGGGCGGCGACCAGGCTGGCGGCGGCGCCGACCCCCACCGGGCCCTCCATCATCGAGCCGACGATGGCTCCCATGCCGTGCGCGGCGGCCAGGTCGAGCAGCGTGCGGGCCGGTTGCAGGCCGCCGCACTTGGCCAGCTTCACATTCACCATGTCGGCGGCCCGCCGTCGGATCACCTCGACCAGGTCGCGCACGTCGAAGACGGACTCGTCGGCCAGGATCGGCAGGTCCACCCGGTCGCTGACCCAGGCCAGCCCGTCCAGGTCACGGCGGTGCACCGGCTGCTCGACCAGCTCCACGTCGAGCCCCGCGTCCTCGATCGCCCGGATCACCCGGACCGCCTCCCGGGGCGTCCAGCCCTGGTTGGCGTCCAGCCGGATCCGCACGTCCGGCCCGACCGCGGCCCGCACCGCGCGGACCCGGTCCAGGTCGCCGCGGGCGTCCGTGCCGACCTTGAGCTTGAGCACGGTGAACCCCTCGCCGCGGCGCCGCGCCGCCGTCGCGGCCAGGTCCACCGCGTCACCGGCGGCCAGCGTGACGTCGGTCGGCACGCGCAGCGCCGTGCCGCCGAGCAGACGCACCAGGGGTACGCCGAGCCGCCGCGCGGCCAGGTCGTGCAGCGCCACATCGAGTGCCGCCTTCGCCGACTCGTTGCCCACCACCGCGCGGCGCACCAGCGCGCAGGCCGCCTGGAGGTCGTCGGCGTCGCGGCCGATGAGCAGCGGCGCGAGCATCTCGCGTACGCACGCCTCGGCGCCCGCCACCGACGCGCCGGTGACCTGCCAGACCTGCGGCGCCTCCCCGAAACCCGGGCGCCCGTCGCCGTCGATCACCTCCACGACCAGCGTCTCCACGGTGGTGGTACGGCGCAGTGCGGTGACGAACGGGGTGTGTAAGGGGGCCGAGAGCCGGTGGGTGCGTACCGCGGCGATCGTCATGTGGGGCACCCTATAGCCAACTGGCGGCGAGCAGGGGAGGGCCGATGGCCGGGCGGGATTGGGAGCTGGTGGGCGCGCCGAACGCGCGTGACCTGGGTGGACTGCCGACGACCGACGGGCGGCGGGTACGGGCGGGACGGCTCATCCGCACGCCCGCGCTGGGCCGGCTCACCGACGAGGACCTGCCGGTGCTGGGCAAGCTCGGCCCGGCGTGCGTGGTGGACCTGCGCGACGTCCACGAGCAGGCGGTGGCCCCGCCGGACCGGCTGGCCGGGGAGCCCCGCACGGTGCACCTGCCGGTCTACGACGCGGCGCACCCGGTGTTCACGTACGTCTCGGCGGTGTTGCAGGGCCACGACCTGAACGCGTACGCGGCGCTGGCCCGC
This sequence comes from Micromonospora tulbaghiae, assembly GCF_900091605.1. Taxonomy (GTDB): domain Bacteria; phylum Actinomycetota; class Actinomycetes; order Mycobacteriales; family Micromonosporaceae; genus Micromonospora; species Micromonospora tulbaghiae. Next base: position 111,088 of record NZ_FMCQ01000004.1, on the reverse strand, counting down.
GAGGGCATGCCGGGGGCGATGACGGCGATCTACCGCTGGTTCGTCACCGGGGAGTCGGCGCGGGCCGGTTTCGGCGCGGCGGTGCGGCTGGCAGTCGAGGAGGCGAACCTGCCGCTGCTGTTCCACTGCTCGGCCGGCAAGGACCGGACCGGCTGGCTGTCGGTGGTGCTGCTGACCGCGCTGGGGGTGGAGGAGGAGGCGATCCGCGCCGACTACCTGGTGCACAACGAGCTGACCGAGAGCCTGCGCGAGGTGCTGCTGTCGGCGATGATCCAGCGCCGGCCGGACCTGGACCCGGCGGTGGCCCGGCCGCTGCTGGAGGTGCGCCCGGAATACCTGGACGCCGCCTACGACGAGGTGCGCCGTGCGCACGGCTCGTTCGAGGCGTACCTCCGCGACGGTCTGGGGGTGACCGACTCCGACCGCGCCGCGTTGCGCGAGCGGCTGCTGGAGTAGCCGGGTCAGCCGGCCAGGTCGTGCCGCGCGGCCCAGACCCGCTCGGAGACGTGCGCGATCAGGCGGCAGGCGTCGTCCTCCACCTCGTCGCCGTCCGCGCCGCCGTCGGCCAGGTCGGTGGTGGTGCAGACGACGATCGTGTACGGCGGCGCGTCGTCCGGGAACACCACGCCCGCGCCGTGGCGCACACCGCGCACCCAGCCGTTCTTGTGCGCGATCCGGGTGTCGTCGGGCAGCCCGGCGGCCAGGTCCTCGCGGTGTTCCTGCGCGACGAGCACGTCGAGCATGGCGGCGCAGCCGGCCGGCGACGCGAGCGGGCCGGGCCGGGTCGCGCCGAGCGCCAGCTCACCGAGCAGGGCGGCCAGGTCGGCGGCGGTGACCAGGTTGTCGACGCCGGAGTCGCGGGCGGCGAAGTCCTCGATGCCGCGGCCGGTGACGCTGTGCCGCGCCCCGGCGAGCGCCCACGCCTGCGCCACGGCGGGCAGCCCCACCTGGCCGATGCAGATGTTCGTCGCGAGGTTGCTGGACCGGATGATCATCCGCTCGGCGAGCCAGCGCAGCGGCGCCTCGCCGCCGACGCGGTCCCAGACCGCCTCGTCGTTGTCGTAGTCGCGGTCGTTGGCGAACCGGGGCGCGCCGGACAGCGCGGAGTCGAACGAGTTGCGCACCGGCACCGGGGCGTCCAGGTCGAGCCGGCCGGCCTCGGCGGCGCGGAACAGCGCCACCAGCACGGCCAGCTTCATGGTGCTCGCCGCGTAGTGGGTGGCGTCGGCCCGCCGCGTCCACGTGGGTCGCGCGCCGGGGCGGCCCACGTAGGCGGAGACGGTGCCGGGCACCTTGTCCAGGTGCGCGTCGAGCTCCTCCCAGGTCATGGGGGCACCGTAGCCGATCTTCGGGGCAGCGGCGGGCCCGGTGCGGGGCTAGCGTGCGGAGATGACGACTCCGTTGTACGACGACATCGCCGACTGGTACGAGGAGTACGCCAGCGAGACCTCGTCGGTCTACATGGACCGGATCCGGTCGGTGCTGGCCGGCCTGCTGGGCGAGGGCCCGGGCCGCTGCCTGGACCTGTGCTGCGGCACCGGCGCGCACGCGGCCGAGCTGCGCCGTCTCGGATGGACGCCGGTGGGCGTGGACCTGTCCGGCGGGCAACTGCGCCACGCCCGGTCCCGGCTGCCGGTGGCCCGGGCCGACGCGACAGCGCTGCCGCTGGCCACCGGCGCGGTGCCGGCCGCTGTGTGCGTACTCGCGCACACCGACATGCCCGACTATCCGGCCGCGCTCGCGGAGGCGGCGCGGGTGCTGGCGCCCGGTGGCCGGCTGGTGCACGTCGGGGTGCACCCGTGTTACGTCGGCGCGTTCGCGGACCGGTCCGAGCCGGAACGGATCGTGATCGACGGCGGGTACGCCTCGCGGGAGCACACGCTGCGGTCGTGGAACTCGGTGGGGGTGCGGGCGCGTGTCGGCGCCTGGCACCTGCCCCTGGCCGACCTGCTCAACGCCGTGGCCGCGGCCGGTCTGGTGGTGACGCGGGTGGTCGAGTCCGGCTCCGGTCCGGTCCCCGACGTGCTGGCCCTGGAGGCCACCAAGCCCCACTGACCCCGCTGCCGTGACGCCGCCTCGCGTCCGAGGCGCGGTACCGGCCCGGTGGTGCGTCTCGCGTCCGAGGCACGGTCTGGCCCGTGGTGCGTCTCGCGCCCATGGCGCGGTGCGGGCCCGTGACGCCGTCCCGCGTCCGGTCGCGCGGTGTGGGCTCGTGGCTCGTGGCGCGTCTCGCCTCTGTCGCGCAGCCTTGCACCCGTCGCGTCGAACCTCCACGCCCGGCGCCGACTCATCCGTCGGGCGTGGAGGTTCCGCTGCCGCCATGCCCTCGCTTGAGCCCGGCGATCCAGTCCCGCCCTTCACCTCGCTCCCGCCCTGCCAACACCGGCCGCCCTTCGTCGCCGCCCGGTCCCGAGCACCGGGATCCCGCGTCCGCACAACGAGACGCGCGGCGATCTTGGAAGAAAAGCGCCCCTATGGGGGCCATTTCGTACCAAGATCTTCCGCTCCCCCGTCGATCATGAGGTTGGCGGCGGAATTGATCTCCAGAACTGCCGTCAACCTCATGATCGACCGGCGACCGGCGACCGGCGACCGGCGATCGGGGGGAAGGGGGGAGCCCGGTCCGCCTCAGGGCGGGCCGGGCTCCGGGTGGGGCGGGTGGGGTGGGTCAGCCGGCGTGCTTGCGGCGGGCGGCCATCCGGCCGCGCTGGGTCTGGTCCAGCACCACCTTGCGGATGCGCACCGCGGCCGGGGTGACCTCGACGCACTCGTCCTCGCGGCAGAACTCCAGCGCCTGCTCCAGGGACAGCTTGCGCGGCGGGATCAGCTTCTCCGTCTCGTCGGCGGTCGACGAGCGCATGTTCGTGAGCTTCTTCTCCTTGGTGATGTTGACGTCCATGTCGTCGGAGCGGGAGTTCTCGCCGACGATCATGCCCTCGTACACCTCGGTGCCCGGATCGACGAAGAGCTGGCCGCGCTCCTGGAGGTTGGTCATGGCGAAGGCCGTGACCGAACCGGCGCGGTCGGCGACCAGCGACCCGTTGTTGCGGGTACGCAGCTCACCGAACCACGGCTCGTACGACTCGAAGACGTGGTGCAGGATGCCGGTGCCGCGGGTCTCGGTGAGGAACTCGGTGCGGAAGCCGATCAGGCCGCGCGCCGGGACCAGCCACTCCATCCGGATCCAGCCGGTGCCGTGGTTGACCAGCTGCTCCATCCGGCCCTTGCGGGTGGCCAGGAGCTGGGTGATGGCGCCCAGGTACTCCTCCGGGGCGTCGATGGTCAGCCGCTCGACCGGCTCGCAGGTCTTCCCGTCGATCTCCTTGGTGACCACCTGCGGCTTACCGACGGTCAGCTCGAAGGACTCGCGGCGCATCTGCTCGACCAGGATCGCCAGGGCCAGCTCGCCACGGCCCTGCACCTCCCAGGCGTCCGGCCGTTCGGTGGGCAGCACCCGCAGCGACACGTTGCCGACCAGCTCCTTGTCGAGCCGGTCCTTGACCATCCGGGCGGTGACCTTGGCGCCCTTGACCCGGCCGACCAGCGGCGAGGTGTTGGTGCCGATGGTCATCGAGATGGCCGGCTCGTCCACGGTGATCAGCGGCAGCGGCACCGGGTTCTCGGCGTCGGCGAGCGTCTCACCGATCATGATCTCCGGGATGCCGGCGACGGCGATGATGTCGCCCGGCCCGGCGGACTCGGCCGGCTTGCGCTCCAGGCCCTCGGTCATCAGCAGCTCGGAGATGCGTACCCGCTGGGTGCTGCCGTCGGTGCGGCACCAGGCCACGCTCTGGCCCTTGCTGATGGTGCCCTGGCGGACCCGGCACAGCGCGAGCCGGCCCAGGAACGGCGAGGCGTCGAGGTTGGTGACGTGCGCCTGGAGCGGCGCGCCATCGTCGTACGCGGGCGCGGGGATGGTGTCCAGCAGGGTGCGGAACAGCGGCTCCAGGTTGCTGCTGTCGTCCGGGACCGCGCCGTCGGCGGGCTGGGTCAGCGAGGCGATGCCGTCGCGGGCGCAGGCGTAGACGATCGGGAAGTCGATCTGCTCCTCGTCGGCGTCCAGGTCGAGGAACAGCTCGTACGTGTCGTCCACGACCTCCTTGATCCGGGCGTCCGGACGGTCCACCTTGTTGATCACCAGGATGATCGGCAGCCGCGCGCGCAGCGCCTTACGGAGCACGAACCGGGTCTGCGGCAGGGGGCCCTCGCTGGCGTCGACCAGCAGCACCACACCGTCGACCATGGTCAGGCCGCGTTCGACCTCGCCGCCGAAGTCGGCGTGACCGGGGGTGTCGATGATGTTGATGGTGACCGGTTCCGAGCCGTCCGCCGGCATGTACCGCACGCCGGTGTTCTTGGCGAGGATGGTGATGCCCTTCTCGCGCTCGAGGTCCATCGAGTCCATGACCCGCTCGGTGTTCTCACCACGGGCGCCGTAGGCGCCGGCCTGCCGCAACATGGCGTCGACCAGGGTCGTCTTGCCGTGGTCGACGTGGGCGATGATGGCGACGTTGCGGAGGTCGGTGCGTAGCTGCATACCCTCCATACTCCTGTCTGCGGTTGCCCGGGCACGCCTCGGGGTCACCCCGAGATCGCCCGGATCTGCGTCGAAAGTGCTGTGCCGACCGTTCCAGCGACTGGCATGCTGACACCCGTGCGGGGTGTCCGATGCCTGACCTGCTGAGCTGGCTGCAGGAGCTGCCGCCCCTGCTGATCTACGTGGCCGCCGCGGCGATCGTCGCGGCGGAGACCGCGGTGATCGTCGGGCTGCTGATGCCCGGCGAGGCGACCCTGCTTCTGGTCGGCTTCCTAGCGTACGCGGGGACGCTGCGCCTCGCGCCCGTGCTGGTGGCCATGACCGCCGCCGCCGTGATCGGAGACACACTCGCGTGGCGGGCGGGCCGCCGGTACGGCCCCCGGCTGCGCGCCTCGGGAGTGGGTGCCCGGATCGGCGCACACCGGTGGCGGCGGGCCGACTCGCTGCTGGAGCGCCTCGGTGGCCGGGGCGTGCTCGCCGCCCGCTGGATCGCGTTCGCCCGCACGCTGGCCCCCCGGCTGGCCGGGTCGGCGGGGATGCCGTACCGGCGTTTCGCGCCGTGGAACCTGGCCGGGGTGGCGAGCTGGGTCGGCGCCTCGGTGCTGGCCGGCTACCTGGCCGGTGAGTCGTACGAGCGGGTGTCGAAGCTGCTCGGCCAGGCCACCGGCGCGGTACTGGCTCTGCTGCTGTGCCTGCTCGCCGTGGTGCTCGCCGGCCGCTGGCTGGGGCGCAACCCGGACCCGGTGCGCGCGCTGGCGGCGCGGGCCGTCGCGTTGCCGCCGCTGCGCTGGCTGCGGGCCCGGTACGGGGTGCTGTTCTTCCTGGTCGCCATGCGGGTGGGCCCGGCCTGGAGCCTGCTGATCAACCTGGCGCTGGGGCTGGCGCTGCTGTTCGCGGGCGGGCTGGCCGTGGCGGTGCTGCTGGAGGCGGTCGTCGCGCACAGCGGGCTGGGTGTCCTCGACGGGCTGGCCGCCGACTGGTTCGCCGCCCGGCGTACCCCGGGGGTGGTCGACACGGCGCTGCTCGCGGTGTCGGTGCTGCGCGGCTGGGTGCTGATCGCCGCGGTGGCGGTGGTGGCCGCGGTGGTGGCGCGGCGGGGCCGGGCGTGGCGGGCCGACCCGCTCGGGGTGCTCGGCACTGTCGGGGCCGCCGTACCGCTGGTGTTGCTCGTCGTCGTCGCGGACCTGACCGGTCCGGGCGGCCCGGACCGGTCGGGTGACCTGTTCCCGACCCAGAACGCGGTGGTGACCGCGAGCTTCGGCACGCTCGCCTGGCTGCTGTCGCGGGGTGCCCGCTGGCCGGTGGGCGCGGCGGTGTGGACGGCCGCGTCGGCGGGGGTGGTCACTGTCACCGGCGCACGGCTCTACCTGGGCTTCAGTACGGCGAGCGGCACCGTCACGGCGGTCCTGCTCGGCCTCGCGTGGACGACCGTGTTCGTGGTGGCGTGGGCGACTAGGGACCGGCTGGCGGACCCGGACGAGCGACCGGCCGACGTGGAACGCGCCGATCGGCCGGCCGACGCGGTCCCGGCGGAGTCGCCGCCCCGGCCCCGGCGCCGCCGGCCGGCGTCTCGGGTACCCCCCGGACCCGTCGATCCTTGCTAGGGTGCGCCGACGGGGGACTACGGGGAGGTCCGATGCGGCGAGGACTCGGCCGGTGGGCCGTGGCAGTGGTGGCGCTGCTCGCGGCGGGCACGCTGACGGCGTGCGGCGAGGAGGAACGGCCGGTCCGGGAGGTCGCTGTGGAACTGCCCACGGCGGCGCCGGCGGAGCAACCGCAGGAGGGGCCGGCCGACGCGCCGAGCGAGGAGCCACCGGCGGTTGCGGCGATGGGCGGGCGGCCCAGTCCGAGCGCGTCGGCGAAACCGAAGCCGGGGGCGAAGCCGACCCGCAAGACCACGGCGCCGCTGGCCCGGCCGAAGCCGCCGACCGAGACCCAGGTGCCACCGGCGCCGCCGAAGCCGGTGGACGACGGCTGCAAGCCGAGCTACCGGGGCACCAAGGCCACCCAGAGCCAGGTCAAGGCGGCGCTCTCCGACGCCGCGGCGCGCACCTACTGGCCGACCTCGGCGCCGGACATCCGCATCCCGTCGGCGCTGCTGAAGGCCACCGCCTGGCAGGAGAGCGGGTGGCAGTCCAACATCGTCGCCTGTGACGGCGGAGTCGGGCTGATGCAGGTCATGCCGGCCACTGCGGAGTGGATGAACCAGCGGTTCGGCCAGTCGTACGACATCGACGCCTACCGCGACAACGCCTACCTGGGCGGCACCTACCTGGCCTGGCTGACCAAGTACATCGGCGACATGTACTTCGAGTCCGACTACCGGCTCGACGCCTCACTGTGCACCGCCGAGCTGAACTCCTGCCTGCTCAACGCCGTGATCGCCGCCTACAACTACGGGCACGGGGCGGTGGCGCGGGAGGACCAGCCGCTGGCCGTCCCCAACCCGCAGTACGTGCGCAACGTGCGGGCGCTGATGACCGAGTGCGAGTGCCTGAGCTTCTGAGCGACCGGACGATCGGGCGGGGGCCGGCGCGTACGCCGGCCCCCGCCCGCCGGTTCAGTCCCGTGCGGGAACCGGGTCGGCCGGCGCCCCGGTGGGCGCGTCGGCGTCCCGGGTGATCCGGCCGGGCCACCAGAACCGGTCGCCGAGCAGGAACGCCAGCGCCGGCACCAGGACGGTACGGACCAGCAGCGTGTCCAGCAGCACGCCGATGCAGACGATGATGCCGATCTGGGTGAGCGTGATCAGCGGCAGCACGCCGAGCACCGCGAACACCGCCGCCAGCAGGATGCCGGCGCTGGTGATGACGCCGCCGGTGACCCGCAGCGCCGACAGCATGCCCTCGCGGGTGCCGGTGCGCCGGGCGTCCTCCCGGGCCCGGGTGACCAGGAAGATGTTGTAGTCGACGCCGAGCGCCACCAGGAACACGAACGCGAGCAGCAGCACCCCGCTGTCCAGCGCCGGGAAGTCCAGCACGTGGTCGAAGAGCAGCCAGGCCGCGCCGAGGCTGGCGAAGAACGAGCCGATGACCGTGAGCACCAGCAGCAGCGGCGCCAGGAGCCCGCGCAGCAGCAGCACCAGCACCGCGCCGACCAGCAGCAGGATGAGCGGCAGGATCAGCTGCAGGTCCTTGGTGTTGGCCTCGTTCGAGTCGTACGTGGCGGCGACCGAACCACCGACCAGGGCGCCGTCGGGGGCGTCCGCGCCATCCACGGCGGGCGGTGCCGAGTCCGGTACGGCGGACACGGCGTCGCGCAGCGCCACCACGGCCCGGTCGGAGGCGGCGCTGCCCGGCTCGGCGGTGAGCACCACGTCGATCTGGGCGACCCGGTCCCCGGCGGCGCCGGGCCGGGCCGAGGCGACCCCGTCGACGCCGCCGGCCGCGGCGAGGACGGCCTGGGCGGCCTGCGGGGTGGTGAGCACCGCCACCGGCTGGGTGCTGCCGGCCGGGAACGCCCGGGCGAGCGTCTCCGCTCCGGCGACCGCCTCCGGCTTCTCGCTGAACTGCTCGGTCTCGGACAGCCCGGTGCGGATGCCCAGGCCGCCGAGGGCGAGGCCGGCGAGCAGCAGGACGGCGAGCCCGGCGACCGGCAGCGGCCGGCGGACGACCAGCTCGCCGAGGCGGCCCCAGATCCGGCCCTCGCGCGCGGCGCTGCCGACGCGGGGGACGAACGGCCAGAACAGGCCGCGGCCGAACAGCAGCAGGGCGGCGGGGAGCACGAACAGGGCGGAGAGCATGGCGAGGATCACACCGGTGGCGCAGGCCAGGGCGAGCGCCCGGTTGGTCTCCTGCTCGGACAGCAGCAGCGTGAGCACGCCGAGGACGACCGTGCTGCCGCTTGCCAGGATCGGCTCGGCGGTGCGGCGCAGCGCGGACCGCATGGCGGCGAACCGGTCCTCCTCGCGGCGCAGTTCCTCCCGGTAGCGGGCGATGAGCAGCAGCGCGTAGTTGGTCGCGGCGCCGAACACCAGCACGCTGGCGATGCCCGTCACCTGCCCGCTGGGCAGGTAGATGCCGAAGGCCGGCACGAGGGACTCCACCACGCGCAGCGTGATCTGCTCGGTCGCGCCCACCACCAGCAGCGGCACCAGCCACAGGAACGGGCTGCGGTAGGTGACGAGCAGCAGCACCGCCACCACGGCGGCGGTGACCAGCAGCAGCGTGGTGTCGGCGCCCTGGAACACCTTGCCCAGGTCGGCGGTGAACGCGGGCCCGCCGGTGACCTCGACGGTCAGCTCGCCGGGCAGGTCGCCGACGGCCTCGCGGAGCTTCTCCACCTCGTCGACCACCGCCGACGGCCCGCCCTCGGTGGACAGCGGCACCGCGACCAGCGCCACGGTGCCGTCCGGGGAGACCTGGGCGGGGGAGACCCGCCCACCGGCGGCGAGCGAGCCGAGGTCGCCGGAGATGCCGTCGAGCGTGCTGCGGTCCGCGCCGCTGAGTGGGCCCCCGTCGGCGCGGCTGACCACGACCAGGGCGGTCTGGGCGTCCTTGGAGGGCAACTGCTCCTGGAGCCGCTCGACCTGTGTCGACTGCCACTCCACGGACAGGCCGGTGTCGGAGACGGGCGCCGGATTGTCCGGCTTCGGTAGCCCGAAGGCGACCACGCCGACGACGAGCGCGGCGGCCAGCGTGAGCCAGGCGGCCAGCCGGCCCCGGACGACGCGGGTGAACAGAGACATCTGATGCCCTCACATATTGGTCGCGGGGGATTCTCTCTTAACGAGTATCTTGATGAGCGAGATTATCCGGGGTGGTTCTATGCTGCAACCGGAACTGTTCGACAGGGGGTGGCGGCAAGCGGTGGCGGCGCACAGGATGTATCGGCGACGCGACGACCCACGCGGTCGCATGGTGGCCGACATCACCAACGACCTGCGTCGTTACTCGGTCGACGCGCAGCACATCGGGCACGCGTTCGCCGGGCTGCACGGGCTCAACGCCACCGACCTGTACGCCCTGATCGCGGTCATGGAGGCCGAGCTGGTGGGCGACCCGATCACCCCCGGCCGGCTCGGCGAGGCGCTCAACCTCTCCTCCGGCTCGGTGACCGCGCTCGTCGACCGGCTGGAACGCGGCGGCCACATCCGGCGCGACCGGGACACCGCCGACCGCCGCAAGATCCTCCTGCACTACGCCGACCGCGGCGCCACGCTCGCGCAGAGCTTCTTCGGGCCGCTGGGCCGCCGTACCGACGAGGTGATGGAGCGCTTCAGCGACGACGAGCTGGCGGTGGTGCACCGGTTCATGGCCGAGATGGTGCACTCCATGCGGACCCACCGGGACGAGATCCGCGCGGCCCCCCGTCGCGGCGCCGCGTCCGGCCCGGCCGACTGATCATGCGGCTGGTCACCCGGGCCGCCACCGCGGCGCTGCGACTGCCCGCCGCCCGCACCGGGCGGGTCGCCGTCACCCGGGACATCCCGGTCCGGGTACGCGACGGCGTGACGCTGCGCACCGACCACTACGCGCCCGGCCTGCCCGCCGCGCCGTGTGTGCTGATCCGCACCCCGTACGGGCGGGGTGGGCCGATCCGCCTGCTGGGCCGCCTGATCGCCGAGCGGGGCTTCCACGTGGTGATCCAGTCGTGCCGCGGCACGTTCGGCTCCGACGGCGAGTTCGCCCCGCTCGTGCACGAGCGTGACGACGGCCTGGACACGCTGGACTGGCTGCGCCGCCAGCCCTGGTGGACCGGCGCGTTCGGCATGTTCGGCGCCAGCTACCAGGGCTTCGTGCAGTGGGCGCTCGCCGCCGAGGCGGGCGACGAGCTGCGCGCGATGGTCGCCGTGGTGACCGCGTCGGCCACCCGCGACTCCACGTACGCGGGGGAGTCGTTCGCACTGGACACGGTGCTCACCTGGGCCGAGCTGCTGCAGGCGCAGACAGTGCCCTGGCTGGCCCGGCAGTGGGAACTCAAGCGCGGCCAGCCCCGGCTCGCCCGCGCCCTGGCACACCTCCCGCTGGCCGAGGCCGACCGGGTCGCCACCGGCGTGACGGTGCCGTTCTTCCAGGAGTGGCTGCGCCACCACACCCCCGACGCCGGCTACTGGCGTACCCGGGTCTTCGGCGACCGGATCACCGAGGTCCGCGCGCCGGTCGCCATGGTCGGCGGCTGGCAGGACATCTTCCTGCCGGCCCAGCTCGACGACTACGCCCGCCTGCGGGCCTCCGGGGCACGAACCCGCCTGGTCGTCGGGCCGTGGACGCACGGCAGCCCGGGACTGCTCCTGGCCTCGCTGCGGGAGGGCCTGGACTGGCTCGACACCCACCTGGCCGGGCGGCCCGGGCCGGAACGCGCGCCGGTGCGGGTGCACGTCGGCGGCGAAGGCGGCGGCTGGCGTGACCTGCCGGACTGGCCGCCACCGGCCACGCCCGCCCGGTGGCACCTGCGCTCCGCCGGCGGGCTGGCCCCGGAGCCGCAGGAGCGCAGCGCGCCGGACCGGATCTGGTACGACCCGGCCGACCCCACCCCGTCGCTCGGTGGCCCGCTGCTGGTCGCCCAGCGGGCCGGCGCGGTGGACAACCGGCCGGTCGAGGCCCGCCCCGACGTGCTCACCTACACCAGCGAGCCGTTGCGTGACCCGGTCGAGGTGGCCGGGCCGGTACGCGCCGAGATCCACCTGCGCAGTGAACTGTCGTACCTGGACGTCTTCGTGCGTCTGTGCGACGTGGACCGGCGCGGACGCTCCTGGAACGTCTGCGACGGCCTGGTCCGCGTCGAGCCCGGACGGTTCCCGCGCGATCCGTCCGGAGTGGTCACCGTGCCGGTGACGCTCTGGCCGACGGCGTACCGCTTCGCGTCCGGGCACCGGCTGCGGGTGCAGGTCTCCGGCGGTGCCCACCCCCGCTACGCGCGCAACCCTGGCACTGGCGAGCCACTCGGCACCGCTGTGACCCTCCGTGCTGGCTGGCGGGAGATCCTCCACGATTGTGAGCATCCCTCGGCGTTGGTGCTGCCGCTCGTGCCGGCACCGTCCACAGCGGGCTGATAGTTCAAAAAACCCCCTCTGAGCTGGGCGCTTTCGCCTAACCGTGGTTAAGCTCGGAGCAAGTGCCCGGTGCCGTGCAGTTATCCGGCGGGGCGCGTCCGCGGATCGCACGTCATCACGCGGTGTGATTTTCGTGCCCTCGCCGGTCATCGATCGGAAGGGGAGCTGCCATGACGTCGGCCCCGGCGAACCTGCTGGCCGTCCGGAACCTGTTACTCACCTACCTCAACGTGGACAAGAAGGCCGTACGCGCCGACGACCTGGAGCCGGCGGAGGTCGGCATCGTCGGCGACGTCAACCATCGCGGCGGCTACCACTGCGGCTCCGACCGGGTCGTCAAGAACGACTACTCGGTGGTGGAGTCCAGCCGGGACCGGTCCGGGCTCACGCTGCACGCGTCCGCGCTGGACGTCGGCACCTTCTCCGTCCGCTCCGGCGGCGGTACGCACAACCTGCGGACCTTCTCCGCCTGGATGGTGGCGCAGTGCGCGGCGAACGCGGCCGACACCCGGGACATCCGGGAGATCATCTACTCCCCGGACGGGCGGACGGTGCGCCGCTGGGACCGGCTGGGGCGGCGGACCAGCGGTGACAGCAGCCACCAGTTCCACACCCACTTCAGCTTCTTCCGCGACTCCACAAAGGCGGGACGGGACCAGACCCCGCTGTTCCGCCGCTACCTCACCGCGATCGGGATGATCGCCGTCGTGAAACCGGAGGACGACATGGAACAGACCGACAAACTCATCGGGAACACCGGCTCGAAGGGCCGTACGGTCGGCGACGTCCTGGCCGACCTGCAGAACCTGCGCAACTGGCTCATCTCGCCGGCGAACACCACCGGCCTGGTCAACCCGCCCATGGCGAACTCGCCGTTGCAGCAGATGCTGGCGATGCTGCGCGCCTGGCCGGCGCTGGTGGCGCAGGTGAACGAACTGTCCGGCAAGGACTTCACCGACGAGGAACAGATCGTCTCCGGGGTGCTGGCCGGGCTGCCGCCGGAGAAGATCGCCGAGGCCATCCCGCCGCAGATCGCCCGCGACGTGGCCGACGAACTGTCCCGCCGGCTGACCGCCTGACCGTCCGGCGCCGCGGCCTCGCGTCGCGGCGCCGTGGTCCGGCCCATTTCGCAAGAGCTGTTGCGCAACAGCTCTTGCGAATGCCAGACTCGCCGCATGGAACAGCCCACCGTCCGGCAGGTCACCGACTCGCGGGTGCTCGCCGCGCTCGCCCACCCACTGCGCCGCCGGCTCATGGACGCGCTCAAGGTGTACGGCCCGTGCACCGTCGGCATGCTCGCCGAGCACACCGGCCAGGCCCCGGCGAACGTGAGCCACCACCTCAAGGTGCTCGCCGCAGCCGACCTGCTGGTCGAGGCGCCCGAACTGGCCCGCGACCGCCGGGAACGCTGGTGGAAGCCCCGCAACCGGGGCGTGCGCTGGTCCGAGTCCGACTTCGGCGACGACCCGTCCACCCGAGTGGTCGTCGAGGCCGCAGGGTCGCTCAACCTGGAGCGGCACACCGAGCTGGTGCGAGCCTGGCACACCGCGTCGGACGAGACGCACGCAGCCTGGAACGACGCCCCGTTCAGCACCGACCACTGGCTGCACCTGACCCCGGACGAGCTGGACGCGCTCGGCCGTGAGGTGATCGCCCTGCTCACCCGCTGGTCGGACCGGCCCGTCCCCGACGACGGGCAGCGGCGCGAGCCGGTCTTCGTGTTCGCCCACGGCGTCCCGGGCCGGCCGTGACCGTCCACGGCGTTCCGGCGCCGGCCGCGAACGCCTTACCGGGGCGCCCGTTGTGACCGCCCCAGCGCGCACCTCCGGGCCGGTCGAAGCATCGCCCGGCCGGCTGTTCCGGCACCGCGACTTCCGGCTGCTCTGGACCGGTCACACGGTCAGCGCCGTGGGCAGCAACATGACCGCCGTGGCGCTGCCGCTGGTCGCGGTCGCGGTGCTCGACGCGACCACCTTCCAGGTGGCGGTGCTCACCGCCGCGGCGTGGCTGCCCTGGCTGTTCGCCGGCCTTCCGGTCGGGGCGTGGGTCGACCGGGTCCGCCGCCGCCCCGTGATGATCGCCGCCGACCTGGTCGCCGCCGCGCTGTTCGCGAGCGTCCCGGCGGCCGCCCTGCTCGGGCTGCTCACCGTCGGGCACCTGCTGGTCGTGGCGCTCGGCGCCGGGCTGGCCCGGGTCTTCTTCGAGACCGCCGACCAGGTCTACCTGCCCACGCTGCTGCGTCCCGAGCAGGTGCCCGAGGCAAACGCCCGGCTGCACGCCACCCAGACCGCGAGCTACCTCGTCGGCCCGGGACTGGCGGGCCTGATCGCCCAGCTCGTCGGCGCGGTGACAGCGGTGGCGCTGGACGCGCTGACCTTCCTGCTCTCCGCGCTCTGCCTGCGCCGCATCAGCGCGGTCGAGGCGCGGCCGCACCGGGGCGCCGGGACGACGTCACTGCGCCGGGAGGTCGCCGCCGGGCTGCGGTTCGTCGTCCGCGACCCGTACCTGCGGGTGCTGACGGTCTTCGGGGCGGCGAGCAACATCGGGCTCACCGGCTACCAGGCCGTGCTCGTGGTGTTCCTGGTCCGCTCGGCCGAGCTGCCCGCCGGGCTGGTCGGCCTCCTGATCGGACTGGCCAGCCTCGGCGGAGTGGTCGGGGCCGCGCTGGCCGCGCGCCTGGCCCGCCGGCTCGGAACCGCCCGCACGCTGCTGTTCGCCGGCGCCCTGACCGGGCCGCCCGCGCTGCTGATCCCACTCGCCGGTGCCGGCGCGCGGACAGCCTGGCTGGTGCTCGGCGGCATGCTGGTGAGCCTGGGCGTCGCGATCGGCAACGTCGTAAAGGGCAGCTTCCGGCAGACGTACACGCCGCACCGGCTGCTCGGCCGCGTCACGGTGAGCATGCACCTGCTCAACTACGGGACGATTCCGCTGGCCGCCCTGCTCGCCGGGGCGCTGGGCGCGGCCTGGGGGCCGCACGGCGCGATCCGGGCGATGACCGCCTGGCTGGCGCTGACCCCGCTGATCCTGCTCGCCGGGCCACTACGGAGACGGCGCGACCTGCCGACCGCGCCGTCCTGATGATGTACTGCGGCGGCGGTCGGAGCCCGACCGCCGCCACCGGCACGCGTTACATCGGACGAACGTTGTCCGCCTGCGGGCCCTTCTGCCCCTGGGTCACCTCGAACTCGACCTTCTGACCCTCGTTCAGCTCGCGGTAGCCACCGCTCTGGATGGCCGAGTAGTGGACGAACACGTCCGGGCCTCCGCCGTCCTGCTCGATGAACCCGAAGCCCTTTTCCGAGTTGAACCACTTGACCGTGCCGGTTGCCATGCGTCTCTCCCTGTTCAATGCGAGCGAGCACCGGCTCCGCGGCCGGTGATCGCCCTGTACCACCCTGACAGTAACCGTCCGGACCGGAATTCGCTGCCGGAAGCGCGCGGCGCGCCCGTGAATACGTGCCGCGCCGGGCAAAATGACCCCGGCGTCCGGCGCGGCGCGGCATGCTTGCCCCGATGAGCAGGCAGACGGCTCTGGCCGACCTGGAGCAGGAGATCGCGGCGCCCGGCGCGGGCCCGGACCGCCTGCGCCTGGTCGGTACGCCGTTCGTGCCGGAGGTACGCCTGCACCTGGCCGAGGACGCCATCCTGTGGTGGGCGCGGATGGAGGCCGCCGCCGGGCGGTCGTTGCCGCCGCCGTACTGGGCGTCGGTCTGGGCCGGTGGCCAGGCGCTCGCCCGGCACCTGCTGGACCACCCCGAGCTGGCCGCCGGGCGGCGGGTGCTCGACCTGGGCGCCGGATCGGGGCTGGTCGCCATCGCCGCCGCGCTCGCCGGGGCCGACCAGGTGGTCGCCAACGACATCGACCCGTACGCGGTGGCGGCGGTCACCCTCAACGCCCGGGCCAACCGGGTCCGGGTGACCGTCGACGGTGCCGACCTGCTCGACGGGGTGGCGGGCGCCGACCTGCTGGTGGCCGGGGACGCGCTCTACGACGCCGGCCTGGCCGCCCGGGTTCTGCCTTACCTGCGGCGCTGCGCCGCACACGGTGTGCAGGTGCTGGTCGGCGACCCGGACCGGGGCCACCTGCCACCGGACGGGCTGGAACTGGTGGCGAGCTATCCGGTGCCGACCACCGAACCCTCGGTCGACACCCCGGTGCGCCGGGTGCAGGTGCTCCGGCCCCGGTGACCCGGCCGACCCCAGGGGTCCGCCCGGACGGGTGTCGGGGACCACTGGGGGATCATGCCCGATGTGACGGCGGGCAGCCGCCGCATAGCGTGCAGCTCATGACCGAATTCGTGGCCGCCGCCGGTGAGCTGCCCACCACCCTGCTGATGGGGCTGCTCGGCGTGGTCATGCTCGCCGACGCCGTACCCCTGATCGGGGTGCTGGTGCCCGGCGACGCCGCGGTCCTCGCGGCGGTCGGCGCGGGTCGTCCGGCCGGCGGGGCGCTGGCCGTCGCGACTGTGGTCGCCGGCTGCCTGGCCGGCTGGTCGCTGAGCTTCTTCGCCGGCCGGCGCTGGGGCGGGCGGCTGCGGGACAGCCGGGTGGGCGGCTGGATCGGCGAGTCCCGCTGGGCCGCCGCCGAGACGCTGCTGCACCGCGGCGGCGGACGGATCGTGCTGGTGGCGCCGTTCCTGCCGGTGTTCAACGCGTTGCTGCCGCTGGCCGCGGGCGGGCTGCGGATGTCGTACCGGCGGTTCCTGGCCTGCGCGGCGTTGGGGGCCACCGCGTGGGCCGGGCTCTACGTGGCGCTGGGGCTCGCCGCGCGGACGCTGACCGGCCTGCTGCCCGGCGCGGTCAACCCCACGGTGCTGACCATGGCGGTCGGGCTGCTGCTGGCCGGCCCGGTGCTGCTCGCCACCCGGCGCCGGCTGCGGGCGGTCACCGGCTGACCGCGCCCGGCCCGGCCGTCACGGGGGAGGCCGGGCCGGACGTGCTCACCAGCCGCGGGCGCGCCACTGCGGCACCGCGGGCCGCTCGGCGCCGATGGTGCTGTCCTTGCCGTGGCCCGGGTAGAACCAGGTGTCGTCCGGCAGCCGGTCGAAGAGCTTGGCCTCGACGTCGTCGATGAGCCGGCCGAAACGCTCCGGGTCCTGGTCCGTGTTGCCCACGCCACCGGGGAAGAGCGAGTCGCCGGTGAACAGGTGCGGGGTGCCGGCCGGGTCGCGGTAGAGCAGCGCGATCGAGCCCGGCGTGTGCCCGCGCAGGTGGATGACCTCCAGCGCGCAGTCACCGACCGGCACCGTGTCGCCGTCGCCGAGCCGCTCGGCCTCGATCGGCAGGCCCTCGGCGTCGTCGGCGTGCACCAGCGCGCGCGCCCCGGTCTTGGCCACCACCTCCTCCAGCGCGACCCAGTGGTCCATGTGCTGGTGGGTGGTCACCACAGCCGCCAGCCCGCCGTCGCCGACCAGCTCCAGCAGGCGCGGCGCCTCGTTCGCGGCGTCGATCAGCACCTGCTCGCCGGTGGCGTGGCAGCGCAGCAGATAGGCGTTGTTGTCCATCGGGCCCACCGACAACTTGGTGACGGTGAGCCGGTCGAGCTCGCGCACGGCCGGCGGACCGCCGGGCGTGACGTCTCCGGTGTAGGTCATGACGATGTTCAGATCCATTCCGGTGGGTTCGGCAGAGGGCCGTCGGGTTCGACGGTGAGCAGCTCGCCCGCGCCCCGGCCGGTCAGCCAGGCGGCGAGTTCCGGCGCGGGGCCGGTGACCGTGGGCGCCCCCTCGGGGTCACCCACGACGAGTTCGGACGCCGCGCCGTCGAAACGCAGCACCATGGCGGGCGCGGCCGGGTTGCCGGCCAGCCCGGTCACTACCTCGTGCAGCAGCCGCTGGGCGAACGCCTCCGGCCAGTCCGCCGGCCGGTACCCGGCCGCCAGGTCGACGTGGTGCACCTCGACCTCGCGCAGCCGGCCCCAGACCAGCATCGCCGCCGGCCACGGGCCGCGCCGGGTCTGCACGGTGGCGCCCCAGGCCTCCACGGGCATCGCCGCGACCGCCGCGTCGAAGCGCTGGCCGCTGCGGCGTACGTCGTCCAGCAGGTCGGCCGGGCCGCGCCCGGCGCCGGCGTCGATGTCGTCGGCGCGGGCCTGCGCCGAGGCGTACATCGGGATCTCCTCGCCGGTGCGCGCCGAGGTGAGCAGGTTGACGAACCCGTCGGCGTTGCGGGCCAGGTGGGTGAGCACGTGCGCGCGGGTCCAGCCCGGCAGCAGCGAGGGCGCCGCGACGTCCGCGGCGGTCAGGCCGGACACGGTACGCAGCAGCCGGTCGTTCGCCTCGGCCAGCGCGCCGGTCAGCAGCAGGGGGTCGCTCGTCATCTCGTTCTCACGCGTCCGACCCTAGCTGGCCGGACCGGGCCGTGCCCGGGGGGAAATCGCTTTCGGCGCGTCGGCGTGCCACCTACCGTCGGGGCCGACGACATCGCCGCCGGCGCCGGACGCGCCGGGGTCCACGTCGTCGCGAACGCGGCACCGGGAGTCGGAGGGGAGGTGGTGCGCATGCCGGTCGCAGCCCGTGTGTTCCGCCGTACCTCCCCCTCGACACCGATGAGGACACCATGACTCTCGATCTGACCGCCCTCGGCTGGGACGCCGGCTGGGCGGCCCATCTCGACCGGCGCGCCGGCCACCGTCACGGGCGGGTCGCCCGGGTGGACCGGGGCGTCTGCACCGTGCTGTGCCCGCAGGGGCCGGTGCGGGCCAGCCTCGGCGGCGGCGTGCTGTCCGCCGCCGCCCGCGACCTCACCGCGCTGCCCTGCGCGGGCGACTGGGTACTGCTGTCCACCTGGCCGGACGGCCCGGTCACGGTGGAGGCGGTGCTGCCGCGGCGTACCGCCCTGGTGCGGCGTACCGCGGGCAAGGACGCCAGCGGCCAGGTGCTGGCCGCCAACCTCGACGCCGCCGCGGTGGTCGAGCCGGTGCACCCGGAACCGGACGCCGCGCGGATCGAACGGCTGCTCTCCCTGGTCCACGAATCAGGGGCGGAGCCGCTCGTCGTGCTCACCAAGGCCGACCTGGCCGCCGACCCGGCGGCGGTGGCCCGGCAGCTGGCCGACCTCGCGCCCGGTGTGCCGGTGCTCGCGGTCAGCGCCGAGCGGGGCACCGGCCTGGCGCCGCTGCGCCGGCACGTCGCCCCGGGACGCACGCTCGGCCTGCTCGGCCCCTCCGGCGCCGGCAAGTCGAGCCTGGTCAACGCGCTGGCCGGGGCGGACGTGATGCGCACCCAGGCGATCCGCCGCGTCGACGGCAAGGGCCGGCACACCACCACCTGGCGGTCGCTGGTGCCGCTGCCGGGTGGGGGAGCGGTGCTGGACACCCCCGGCGTACGGGCGGTCGGCCTGCTCGACGGCGCGTCCGGCCTGGACCGGGCGTTCGCCGACATCACCGAGCTGGCCGCCGGCTGCCGGTACGCCGACTGCGCCCACGACGCCGAGCCGGGCTGCGCGGTGCGGGCCGCGCTGGACGACGGCGCGCTGCCGGTGCGCCGCTGGGAGAGCTGGCGCCGGCTCCAGCGGGAGATCGAGTACGAGGGCGGTCGCCGCGCGGCCCGGCTGGCGGCCGAACGGCGGGGCGGCCGGCGGGGCGGGCGGCGACGCACCGGACGTCCGGCGACCCCGCCCGCTCCCGGGGCATTCTGAGCCCGCACGGGCCGGTCGGGTGGACCTGCGTGGTTCCCGCCCGACCGGCCTGAGCTGGGGGAATGTTCGCGCGACGGAAGTTGTCATACGTCGGGGCTAGAGTTGCCGAGGCGTCTTTTCTGCGCCCCGACAACCTGTGAAAACCACCCAGACCCGGCGTCTGGTGCACAGATCCGCCTCATATTCTTCTTCCGGGAGCACACGCACCGTGGCCGACCGACTGATCATCCGTGGCGCGCGCGAGCACAACCTGCGTGACGTCAGTCTCGACCTGCCCCGGGACGCCCTGATCGTCTTCACCGGGCTCTCCGGTTCGGGCAAGTCGAGCCTGGCGTTCGACACCATCTTCGCCGAGGGGCAGCGCCGCTACGTCGAGTCGCTGTCGTCGTACGCCCGGCAGTTCCTCGGCCAGATGGACAAGCCCGACGTCGACTTCATCGAGGGCCTCAGTCCCGCCGTCTCCATCGACCAGAAGTCCACCTCGCGCAACCCGCGCTCCACCGTCGGCACGATCACCGAGGTCTACGACTACCTCCGCCTGCTGTTCGCCCGCATCGGCGAGCCGCACTGCCCGATCTGCGGCGAGCGGATCTCCAAGCAGAGCCCGCAGCAGATCGTCGACCGGGTCCTGGCGATGGCCGAGGGCACCCGGTTCATGGTGCTCGCGCCGGTGGTGCGCGGCCGCAAGGGCGAGTACGTCGACCTGTTCGCCGAGCTCCAGGCCAAGGGCTACGCCCGTGCCCGGGTCGACGGCGTGGTGCACCCGCTCACCGAGCCGCCGAAGCTCAAGAAGCAGGAGAAGCACACCATCGAGGTGGTGATCGACCGGCTCAGCGTCAAGCCGAGCGCCAAGCAGCGGCTGACCGACTCGGTCGAGGCCGCGCTCGGCCTCTCCGGCGGCCTGGTGCTGCTCGACTTCGTCGACCTGCCGGAGGACGACCCGGCCCGGGAGCGCCGCTACTCCGAGCACCTGGCCTGCCCGAACGACCACCCGCTCGCCATCGAGGACCTG
Organism: Micromonospora tulbaghiae; assembly: GCF_900091605.1. Lineage (GTDB taxonomy): Bacteria > Actinomycetota > Actinomycetes > Mycobacteriales > Micromonosporaceae > Micromonospora > Micromonospora tulbaghiae. The sequence goes on along the minus strand of NZ_FMCQ01000004.1, from coordinate 90,907 downwards.
GAACCCCGCGTCTTCTCCTTCAACGCCCCCTACGGCGCCTGCCCGGAGTGCACCGGCCTCGGCACCAAGAAGGAGGTGGACCCCGAGCTGGTCATCCCCGACCCGGAACGCACGCTGCGCGACGGCGCGATCCAGCCCTGGGCCACCGGGCACAACCTCGAATACTTCCTGCGGCTGCTGGAGGCGCTCGGCGAGGCCGAGCACTTCGACATCGACACGCCGTGGCGGGCGCTGCCGTCGCGGGCGCAGAAGACGATCCTGCACGGCTCCGACGACCAGGTGCACGTGCGTTACCGCAACAAGTACGGCCGTGAGCGCTCCTACTACACCGGGTTCGAGGGCGTGGTGCAGTGGATCGAGCGCCGGCACACCGACACCGAGTCGGAGTGGTCCCGGGACAAGTACGAGGGCTACATGCGGGACGTGCCCTGCGCGGCCTGCGGCGGCACCCGGCTCAAGCCGGAGGTGCTCGCGGTCACCCTGGCCGGCAAGAGCATCGCCGAGGTCTGCAACCTCTCCGTCGGCGAGGCGGCCGACCTGCTCGCCGGCATCGAGCTGACCGACCGGCAAAAGATGATCGCCGAGCGGGTGCTCAAGGAGATCAACGCCCGGCTGAAGTTCCTGCTCGACGTCGGCCTGGACTACCTCTCGCTGGACCGCCCGGCCGGCACGCTCTCCGGCGGCGAGGCCCAGCGCATCCGGCTGGCCACCCAGATCGGCTCCGGCCTGGTCGGCGTGCTCTACGTGCTCGACGAGCCCTCGATCGGCCTGCACCAGCGCGACAACCACCGCCTCATCGAGACGCTGCTGCGGTTGCGCGGCCTGGGCAACACGCTGATCGTGGTCGAGCACGACGAGGACACCATCCGGGTGGCGGACTGGATCGTCGACATCGGCCCGGGCGCGGGCGAGCACGGCGGCGAGATCGTGCACAGCGGGTCGGTGCCGGCGCTGCTGGACAACGCCGAGTCGGTCACCGGGGCGTACCTGGCCGGGCGAAAGTCGATCCCGACGCCGGCCGCCCGCCGGCCGCAGACCCCGGGCCGCGAGCTGGTGGTGCACGGCGCCCGCGAGCACAACCTGCGCAACCTCACCGTGGGCTTCCCGCTGGGCCAGCTCATCGCGGTCACCGGCGTCAGCGGCTCGGGCAAGTCGACGCTCGTCAACGACATCCTCTACGCCGTGCTGGCGAACCAGATCAACGGCGCCCGGCTGGTGCCCGGCCGGCACACCCGGGTCACCGGCCTGGAGCACGTGGACAAGGTCGTCGGCGTGGACCAGTCGCCGATCGGGCGGACGCCGCGCTCCAACCCGGCCACCTACACCGGCGTCTGGGACCATGTCCGCAAGCTCTTCGCGGAGACGACCGAGGCCAAGGTCCGGGGGTACGGCCCGGGCCGGTTCTCGTTCAACGTCAAGGGCGGGCGCTGCGAGGCGTGCTCCGGCGACGGCACCATCAAGATCGAGATGAACTTCCTGCCGGACGTCTACGTCCCCTGCGAGGTGTGCAAGGGCGCGCGCTACAACCGCGAGACGCTCGAGGTGCACTACAAGGGCAAGACGGTCGCCGAGGTGCTGGACATGCCGATCGAGGAGGCGGCCGACTTCTTCTCCGCCATCCCGGCCATCCACCGGCACCTCAAGACGCTCGTCGACGTCGGCCTTGGCTACGTCCGCCTCGGCCAGCCCGCGCCGACGCTGTCCGGCGGCGAGGCGCAGCGCGTCAAGCTCGCCTCCGAACTCCAGAAGCGCTCCACCGGCCGCACCGTCTACGTGCTCGACGAGCCCACCACCGGCCTGCACTTCGAGGACATCCGCAAGCTGCTGATGGTGCTGGAGGGCCTGGTCGACAAGGGCAACACGGTCATCACCATCGAGCACAACCTCGACGTGATCAAGACGGCCGACTGGCTCATCGACATGGGCCCCGAGGGCGGTCACCGGGGCGGCACCGTCATCGCCACCGGCACACCGGAGGAGGTCGCCGAGGTGCCGGACAGCCACACCGGGGAGTTCCTGCGCCCGATCCTCAAGCTCGACGGCGAGGCCAAGGGCGCCAAGGCGGCCACCACCCGGGCGGCCAAGGCCAACGGCAGCGCCAAGTCGCGGGCCCGCAAGGTCGTCCCCGCCGGGGCGCGCTGACCCGTCCGGTACGCGTTTTCGCAGGCCGGGCAGCGAATGCCCGGCCTGTGACGCGCCAGTATGAACCGTGCCCCACGCTGGTGCGTGTTTCCGCAGTAAGCCGAGAGAAAGGCCGGACATGAGTGATGATCAGGCGCTGACCCGACCGGTCACCCAGAGCCGCCGTACCCTGCTCGCCGGAGCCGGAGCGATCGGCGCGGCCGTGGTGCTCGCGGGCTGCGGCAGCGACGACGACGCGTCCCCCGGGCTCGCCCCGACCAGCGGCGGCCCGCCCGGCGCCACCGCGACCGGTGACGCCGGCGGCGGCGACCGGGACGGCGGCAGCGCACTGGCGCGCACCTCGGACATCCCGGTCGGCGGCGGCGCCGTCTTCGCCAGCCAGGGCGTGGTGATCACCCAGCCCGAGGCCGGCCAGTTCAAGGCGTTCGACCCGATCTGCACCCACCAGCGCTGCCCGGTGTCGAACGTCGACGGCGGCACGATCAACTGCACCTGCCACAACAGCCGGTTCTCGATCGTCGACGGCTCGGTGAAGGGCGGCCCGGCCACCAAGCCGCTCGCGGCGAAGGAGATCAAGGTCGACGGCGACCAGATCAAGCTGGCCTGACCCGTTCCGCGCCCCCGTCGGCCGGTGGTCGGCGGGGGCGCGGCTACGGTCGGGTGTCAGGGGTGCGGACTAGGCTTGATGCCGTGGCTGACCCCTCGACCTACCGTCCCGCGCCCGGCACCATCCCGGAGTCGCCAGGGGTCTACCGCTTCCGCGACGGCACCGGCCGGGTGATCTACGTCGGCAAGGCGCGCAACCTGCGCAGCCGGCTCAACTCCTACTTCGCCGACCCGGTCGGCCTGCACCAGCGCACCCGGCAGATGGTGTTCACCGCCGAGTCGGTCGACTGGATCACCGTCGCCACCGAGGTCGAGGCGCTCCAGCAGGAATACACCTGGATCAAGCAGTACGACCCCCGGTTCAACGTCCGCTACCGAGACGACAAGTCGTACCCCTATCTCGCGGTCACGCTCGACGAGGAATACCCCCGGTTGCAGGTCATGCGCGGCGTGAAGCGCAAGGGCGTGCGCTACTTCGGGCCGTACTCGCACGCCTGGGCGATCCGCGAGACGCTCGACCTGCTGCTGCGGGTCTTCCCGGCGCGGACCTGCTCCTCCGGGGTGTTCAAGCGGGCCGGGCAGGTCGGCCGGCCCTGCCTGCTCGGTTACATCGGCAAGTGCTCCGCGCCGTGCGTCGGCAGCGTCACCGCGCAGCAGCACCGCGAGATCGTCGACGGCTTCTGCGACTTCATGGCCGGCCGCACCGACACCATGGTCCGGCGGCTGGAGAAGGAGATGCTCGACGCCAGCGAGCAGCTGGAGTTCGAGCGGGCCGCCCGGCTGCGCGACGACGTCGCGGCGCTGCGCCGGGCGATGGAGAAGCAGACGGTGGTGCTCGGCGACGGCACCGACGCCGACGTGGTCGCCTTCGCCGACGACCCGCTCGAAGCCGCCGTGCAGGTGTTCCACGTCCGCGGCGGCCGGGTGCGCGGCCAGCGTGGCTGGGTGGTGGAGAAGACCGAGGAGCTGACCACCGGCGACCTCGTGCACCACTTCTGCACCCAGGTGTACGGCGGCGAGCAGGGCGAGGCCGACGTGCCCCGCGAGCTGCTCGTCCCCGAGCTGCCCGGCGACGCCGACGCACTCGCCGACTGGCTCACCGCCCGCCGGGGCAGCCGGGTGTCGCTGCGGGTGCCGCAGCGCGGCGACAAGCGGTCGCTGCTGGAGACCGTCGAACGCAACGCCAAGGACGCGCTGGCCCGGCACAAGCTCAAGCGGGCCGGTGACCTGACCACCCGCAGCCAGGCGCTCGACGAGATCGCCGACGCCTTGGCCATGAACACGTCGCCGCTGCGCATCGAGTGCTTCGACGTGTCGCAGATCCAGGGCACCGACGTGGTCGCCAGCATGGTCGTGTTCGAGGACGGGCTGCCCCGCAAGAGCGAGTACCGCCGGTTCATCGTGCGCGGCGCCACCGACGACCTGTCGGCCATGTCCGAGGTGCTGCGGCGGCGCTTCGCCCGCTACCTCGACGCCCGTGCCGAGACCGGTGAGCTGGGTGAGGAGACCGCCTCCGACCCCGACCGGCCCGGCATCGACCCGACCACAGGGCGGCCGCGCAAGTTCGCGTACCCACCGCAGCTCGTCGTGGTCGACGGCGGCCCGCCCCAGGTCGCCGCCGCCGCGAAGGCGCTCGCCGAGCTGGGCATCGACGACGTGGCGCTGTGTGGGCTGGCCAAGCGGCTGGAGGAGGTCTGGCTGCCCGACGACGAGTTCCCGGTGATCCTGCCGCGCACCTCCGAGGCGCTCTACCTGCTGCAACGCGTACGCGACGAGGCCCACCGCTTCGCCATCACGTTCCACCGCCAGCGGCGCTCGAAGCGGATGACCGAATCGGCGCTGGACAACGTCCCCGGTCTCGGCGAGGTACGCCGTAGGGCGCTGCTGCGGCACTTCGGCTCGCTGAAGCGGCTGTCCGCCGCCACGGTGGAGGAGATCACCGAGGTGCCCGGGGTGGGCAGGCGTACGGCCGAGGCGATCCTGGCCGCGCTGGACGGCTCCCCAGCCGACGCAGCCCCCCGTTCCTGACTTTCGCTGCTCGTCCGCCGTCCGGCTTTGCTCGCTGTCCGGCTTGCCGGACGTCACCGTCACGCCCGAGTGGAACCCCGTGGGTGTCTCCGCCCCCGTTTGACACCCATCAGGTGCCACTGATGGTCGAGCTTCCCATTTGGTGCGAACTCTGTCCCACTCGGAGACCCGTGCCAGATCTTGGTACGGAAGTGCCCCCATAGGGGCCATTCGGTACCAAGATCTCGCTCACCGCGCGGGGCTTGTGTCGGTGGGCCGATCCGTCATGCCGCTTCCTGGATGCAGGGCTCCCGCACAGGGGTGGCCGCCGACGCTCACGCCCGAGCTGCGCCCACGCCCACGCGATCTTGCACTTACCGCCCCCGGGGCGGCAGGCCGCTACGCCGCGACCCCCTCGCTCCAAGGCCCTCGGAGATCTTGGTAGGAAACGGCCCCTATGAGGGCCCTTTCGTACCAAGATCTCTCCCGGCTCCCATCATGCGGCCTGCCGATCTCATGTCGCGGAAAGGCGCCCCCTCTAGCCCCGCAGGCGGCATCCGACACTCACGCGATCTTGCACTTGATGCCCGTCAAATGTCCGCTTTGCGGGGGTTCACCAGGGACCAAGGTGCAAGATCGCGGTGGTGCAACCAGCCCGGGCGACGGCGCGTCGGGTTTGGTGAGCGGTGTCCGGTTCGGTGCGGGGGCGTGGGTGTGGTCGGTGCCATCGTGAGGGTGGAATCGGCGGCGGGCGCGGGGCGTTGTACATGGCTGACCGCCGAGGCACCAGGGCTCCGGTGCCGAACACCGGCTCGCCGGGCACCCGAGCGGATCGCTTGGCTCAGGGAATCGGCCCGGCCCGGACGCCGTTACACCCCCAGGCCGAGCCGCGAGGTCAAGCCCCCAGGCCGTATCGCCCCAACCGGTGAGCCACCACCGGCGGGAATGGCCCCGGCCCGCACGTCGTTACACCCCCGAGCCGCGGAGCAGGCCCCCGCCGGGCCGCCCGCGCCACCACAGCCCCTCTTCGACGGGCACCCCCGAAGACTTTCCCCCTCCGCGGCGCCCCCGCCGCGGTCATCCCCCAACAGGGAGGCAACCATCATGGCTACCACTCTGCTGCGCAAGACCGTTCTGACCGCTGCCGGTATCGCCGCCACCACCGCAGGCATCGCCGGCCCCGCCATCGCCGCCCACGCCACCCCCACCACCGGCACCACCCCCGTGGTGGCCGACCGCAAGGGCAGCCACGGCGAGCGGGAACTCGACGTGCGCTACGAGGCCCAGCCCAACTTCTACTTCTGCGGCCCCGCCGCCGCCCGCAACGCCCTGTCCGTACAGGGCAAGAACATCGACGTCCACGCCATGGCCCGCGAAATGGGCACCACCGAAGCCGGCACCAACAGCATCAACGACATCACCCCCGTACTGAACAAGGAAACCGGCACCAGCAACGCCTACAAGTCCGTCGAGATCAGCACCCCCAAGGCCGACGACAAGCAGACCGACACCCTGCGCGCCGACGTCGTCAAGACCGTCGACGCCGGCCGGGCCGTGGTCGCCAACATCGCCGGCACCGCCACCGACACCGACGGCACCACCCACTCCTTCGAAGGCGGCCACTACATCAGCGTCATCGGCTACCGCGACGACGGCCACACCGTCACCATCGCCGACAGCGCCAACCCCAACACCGCCACCTACCGCATGAACATCGACAACCTCGCCGACTGGATCGCCACCCGCGGCTACAGCACCAGCTGACCACCACCCACCGCGCACACAGCTGCACAGCAAGAACACGCGACAGGGCCCGACCCCACCACAGGGGCCGGGCCCTGTCGTGCGTGTGTTGTGTCAGGACTCGGCGAGGACGGCCAGGATCCCCTCGCCGTACTTGGCGAGCTTGTTCTCGCCGACCCCGTTGACCCGGGACAGCTCAGCCAGCGAGGTGGGCGGTTCGGCGGCGATCTGCCGCAGCGTCGCGTCGTGGAAGATGACGTACGCCGGGACGCCCTGTTCCTTGGCGGTGGCCGCGCGCCACCCGCGGAGCCGCTCGAAGACGGGCGCGGCGGCGGGGGAGAGGTCGGCGACGACGGTGGCCGCGCCCCGCGGCTTGGCGGACCGGCCGGCCGGGCGCTCCGGCTCCTTGCGCAGGGTGACCGTACGGCGGCGGCCGAGCACGTCCGCGCTGGCCTCGGTCAGCGCCAGCGTGCCGTAGTCGCCCTCGACGGCGAGCAGACCCTCGGCGAGCAGTTGCCGCACCACGCCACGCCACTCGGCCTCGCGCAACTCGGTGCCGATGCCGAAGGTGCTCAGCGCGTCGTGGCCGTGCTGATCGATCTTGTCGGTGTGCTTGCCGAGCAGGATGTCGATGCTGTGCCCGGCGCCGAATCGCTGGTTGCGCTCGCGGTCGAGCCGGTAGACGGTGGAGAGCAGCTTCTGCGCGGCGACGGTGCCGTCCCAGGACTCCGGCGGTTCGAGGCAGGTGTCGCAGTTGCCGCAGTCGGCCACCTCGGTCTCGCCGAAGTATTCGAGCAGTTGGGCGCGGCGGCAGCGGACCGTCTCGCAGAGCGCCAGCATCGCGTCCAGGTGGGCGGCGAGGTTGCGCCGGTGCGCCAGGTCGCCCTCCGACGTCTCGATCATTTTGCGTTGCTGCACCACGTCCTGGAGCCCGTACGCCAGCCAGGCCGTGGACGGCAGCCCGTCGCGCCCGGCGCGGCCGGTCTCCTGGTAGTAGCCCTCGACCGACTTCGGCAGGTCCAGGTGGGCGACGAAGCGTACGTCGGGCTTGTCGATGCCCATGCCGAACGCGATGGTGGCGACCATGACCAGGCCGTCCTCGCGCAGGAAGCGCTGCTGGTTGGCGGCGCGGGTCGAGGCGTCCAGCCCGGCGTGGTACGGCAGCGCGGGGATGCCGTTGGCGACCAGGAACTCGGCTGTCTTCTCCACCGAGGCCCGGGACAGGCAGTAGACGATGCCGGCGTCGCCCGGGTGCTCGTCGCGCAGCAGGCTCAGCAGCTGACGGCGGGGCTCCCGCTTGGGGACGATGCGGTACTGGATGTTGGGCCGGTCGAAGCTGGCCACGAAGTGCCGGGCCTCGGTGAGCCGCAGCCGGGTGGCGATCTCGGTGCGCGTCGCCCGGGTCGCGGTGGCGGTCAGTGCGATCCGCGGTACGTCCGGCCAGCGCTCGTGCAGCATCGACAGGTTGAGGTAGTCGGGGCGGAAGTCGTGCCCCCACTGCGAGACGCAGTGCGCCTCGTCGATCGCGAACAGCGCGATCCGGCCGCGTTCCAGCAGGCCGAGCGTGGAGCGCACGGCGAGCCCTTCCGGGGCGAGGTAGAGCAGGTCCAGCTCACCGGCGAGGTAGGCCGCCTCGACCCGGCGCCGCTGCGCGGGATCCTGGGTCGAGTTGAGGAACCCGGCCCGGACGCCGACCGCGGTGAGCGCGTCGACCTGGTCCTGCATGAGCGCGATCAGCGGGGAGACCACCACCGCCACGCCGTCGCGGACCAGCGCGGGGATCTGGTAGCACAGCGACTTGCCGCCGCCGGTGGGCATGAGCACCAGCGCGTCGCCGCCGGCCACCACGTGCTCGACGATTTCCTGCTGGAAGCCGCGGAAGGCGTCGTACCCGAAGACCCGGCGCAGCACCTGAAGCGCGTCGTCGGTCTGCGGGGCGTTGGTCCGCTCGTCGGTGGGGGAGACCATCCGCGCAGTCTACGAGCGTCCCCCGACACCGCCCGTCCCGGCGAGCCGTCACGAACGCGGCGAACTGTTCCGGTCGTCACCCCGTGGAATCCCGGACCGGGTCGCAGCCGTTAGAGTCGCTGATTGACCATGCGCGGCCGACCGGCCGCGGCGCCACGGCTGGGGGTAGCGGGTGAGCGAGGCGCGTACAGCGGGTGACCTGGGGCCGACCGAGGGGGAGACGGCGTCGGCCGAGTCGGACACCTCCCTGGTGGTGGTGACCGGCCTGTCCGGCGGCGGGCGCAGCACCGTGGCCCGGGCGCTGGAGAACGTCGGCTACTACGTCGTCGACAACCTGCCCCAGGCGCTGCTGCTGGACATGGCCGAGCTGGCGTTCAAGGCCGGCGGCGCGGCCCGGCGTACGGCGATGGTGCTGGACGTGCGCTCTCGCGCGTTCTCCACCGACCTGGCCGGGGCGATCCGGGAGCTGCGTGAGCGCGGCTTCCAGCCCCGGGTGGTCTTCGTCGACGCCGACGACGAGGTGCTGATCCGCCGGTTCGAGAGCGTGCGCCGCTCGCACCCGTTGCAGGGCGACGGGCGGCTGGCCGACGGCATCGCGGTCGAGCGGACGCTGCTGGAGGAGGCCCGCGAGCAGGCCGACGTGATCATCGACACCAGCCACCTGAACGTGAACCAGCTGCGCCGCCGGGTCGAGGAGCTGTTCGGCGGCGAGGACGCCCGCCGGCTGCGGATCACCGTGATCTCGTTCGGCTTCAAGTACGGCCTGCCGCCGGATGCCGACTTCGTGATGGACGCCCGCTTCCTGCCGAACCCGTACTGGGTGCCGGAGCTGCGGGAGCACACCGGCCGGGAGGAGGCGGTGAGCGCGTACGTGCTGGGCCAGGAGGGCGCGGACGCGTTCGTGGCCGGCTACGCCGACCTGGTCAACGCCACCACCGCCGGGTTCGAGCGGGAGGGCAAGCGCTACCTGACCGTGGCGGTCGGCTGCACCGGCGGCAAGCACCGCAGCGTGGCCATCGCCGAGGAGCTGGCCTCCCGGCTGCGCCACTCCGGCATCGCCGCCAACGCCCAGCACCGGGACCTGGGGCGGGAGTGACCCCGACCAGGGTGGTCGCCTTCGGCGGCGGGCACGGGCTCTCGGCGTCGCTGCGGGCGCTGCGTCACTGCGTACCCGAACTGGACCTGGACATCACCGCGGTGGTCACCGTCGGTGACGACGGTGGCTCCAGTGGCCGGTTGCGTGCCGAGCGCGGCGGCCTGCCGCCCGGCGACCTGCGTCAGGCGCTCGTCGCGCTGGCCGGCGACCATCCGGCCACCCGGCGTAGCGCGGCGTTGTTCCAGCACCGCTTCGCCGCCGCCGTGCCGCCGGCGCCGACGATCGCCACGCCGGTCCCGGTCGCGGTCGGCGACTCGCTCGCCGGCCACGCGGTCGGCAACCTGCTGCTGCACGGGCTCACCGATCTGCTCGGCGACCCGGTGGCCGCGCTCGACCACGCCGGGGCGATGCTCGGCGCGGTGGGGCGGGTGCTGCCGATGTCCCGCCAGCCGGTGGGCATCGAGGCCCGGGTCCGCGGCGCCGACCCGGAGCATCCGGACGAGGTGTCCACGGTGCGTGGCCAGCACCAGGTCGCGGTCACCCCGGGCACCGTCGAGTCGCTGCGGCTCAACCCGTCCGCGCCGGCCGCGTGCGCCGAGGCGGTGACTGCGGTACGCGCCGCGGACTGGCTGATCTTCGGGCCGGGCAGCTGGTACACGAGCGTGCTGCCGCACCTGCTGGTGCCGGGCCTGGCCGACGCGATCGTGTCCAGCCCGGCGCGGCGGCTGGTGACGCTCAACCTGGTGGCCGAGAAGGAGACCTCGGGGCTCTCCCTGCCCGACCATCTGGACACACTGCGGCGCTATCTGCCCGAGCTGAAGGTGGACCGGGTGCTCGCCGACTCCACGGCGGTGGCTGATCCCGTGGCGGTCGAACGTGCGGCAGAATCGCTGGGTGCCCGGCTGGTCCTCGCTCCCGTCGCCGTCCTCGACGGCACGCCCCGTCATGATCCAGCCGCCTTGGGCGCCGCGCTGGTGCCTGTCCTGCGCGCCGATCGTTAGACACGTACGTAATCACCGGCGACACGCCGGAACCGGTCCGTGAGGGGGCGCACTATGGCGATGACGGCTGCGGTCAAGGACGAGCTGAGTCGGGTCGACGTGCCCAAGCCCTGCTGTCGCCGGGCGGAGATGGCCGCCCTGCTGCGTTTCGCCGGCGGCCTGCACATCGTGTCGGGCCGCGTCGTGGTCGAGGCGGAGCTGGACACCGGCGCGGTGGCGCGCCGGCTGCGGCGGGAGATCGCCGAGGTGTACGGCTACCCGAGCGAGATCCACGTGCTGGCCTCCGGCGGGCTGCGCAAGGGCAGCCACTTCATCGTGCGGGTGGTCAAGGACGGCGAGGCGCTCGCCCGGCAGACCGGCCTGCTCGACGTGCGGGGCCGCCCGGTGCGCGGCCTGCCGCCGCACGTGGTGGCCGCGAACGTCTGCTGTGCCGTGTCGGCCTGGCGGGGCGCGTTCATGGCGCACGGCTCGCTCACCGAGCCGGGCCGCTCCAGCGCGCTGGAGATCACCTGCCCCGGCCCGGAGTCGGCGCTGGCGCTCGTCGGCGCCGCCCGGCGCATCGGCATCACCGCCAAGAACCGCGAGGTGCGTGGCGTGGACCGGGTGGTGGTCAAGGACGGTGACGCGATCGCCGCGCTGCTCACCCGCATCGGCGCGCACTCCAGCGTGCTGGCCTGGGAGGAGCGACGGGTACGCCGGGAGGTGCGCGCGACCGCGAACCGGCTGGCCAACTTCGACGACGCCAACCTGCGCCGCTCCGCCCGCGCCGCGGTCGCCGCCGCCGCCCGGGTGACCCGCGCGCTGGAGATCCTCGCCGACGACGCCCCGAACCACCTGACCTCGGCCGGGCGGCTGCGCCTGGAGCACCGTCAGGCCTCGCTGGAGGAGCTGGGTGCGCTCGCGGAGCCGCCGCTGACCAAGGACGCCATCGCCGGCCGGATCCGCCGGCTGCTCGCACTGGCCGACAAGCGCGCCCGCGACCTGGGCATCCCGGATACGGAAGCGGCAGTCACGCCGGACATGCTCGTGGTCTGATAGGACTCAGGCGGCGGCGCACCGCGAGCGGGATCACCACCCGCCGCAGCGCGACGCCGTGCGCTCGGATATGGTCGCTGCGTACGGCAAGGGGGCCGCGCACAGGCATCCCTCGCCGTGCTCACCGCCTCGGGCGGTCAGGTCTCCGTGACCGCGGCGGGGTGGCCGAGATGACATGTCGACGGCCGGCTCCAACGGTCGGCGCACACACCTCCGCCGGCCGCGTTCTGACGCCGGCGGACCAGAACGCGAGGAGATGGGACCTGTGACCATCCGGGTTGGCATCAACGGCTTCGGCCGGATCGGCCGCAACTTCTTCCGGGCAGTGCTGGCGTCCGGCGCTGACATCGAGGTCGTGGCGGTCAACGACCTGACCGACAACGCGACGCTCGCCCACCTTGTCAAGTACGACAGCATCCTGGGCCGCCTCCCGCACGAGGTGAAGGCCACCGCCGACGAGATCACCGTGGGCGGCAAGACCATCAAGGCGTACGCCGAGAAGGACCCGGCCGCGCTGCCGTGGGGCGAGGTCGGCGCCGACGTGGTCATCGAGTCCACCGGCTTCTTCACCGACGGCACCAAGGCGAAGGCGCACCTCGACGGCGGGGCCAAGAAGGTCATCATCTCCGCTCCGGCGAAGAACGAGGACGTCACCGTGGTCATGGGCGTCAACCAGGACCAGTACGACCCGGCCAAGCACAACATCATCTCGAACGCCTCCTGCACGACCAACTGCCTCGCGCCGATGGCGAAGGTCCTGCACGACACGTTCGGCATCAAGCAGGGTCTGATGACCACCATCCACGCGTACACGCAGGACCAGAACCTGCAGGACGCGCCGCACAAGGACCTGCGCCGGGCCCGGGCCGCCGCGCTGAACATCGTGCCGACCTCGACCGGCGCCGCGAAGGCCATCGGCCTGGTCCTGCCGGAGCTCAAGGGCAAGCTGGACGGCTACGCGCTGCGCGTGCCGATCCCGACCGGCTCGGCCACCGACCTGACCGTGGAGGTCGGCCGGGAGACCACCGTGGACGAGGTCAATGCCGCGCTCAAGGCCGCCGCCGAGGGCCCGCTGCGGGGCATCCTGACCTACAACGAGGACCCGATCGTCTCCGCCGACATCGTGACCGACCCGGCGTCGTGCATCTTCGACGCGCCGCTGACCAAGGTGATCGGCAACCAGGTCAAGGTCGTCGGCTGGTACGACAACGAGTGGGGCTACTCGAACCGCCTGGTGGACCTGGTCAAGCTGGTGGGTCAGTCCCTGTGAGTGCGTGGAGCGAGCTTGCGAGCCCCGCAGTCACGAACGGAGGGCTGGCTCTGTGACGATCCGTAACCTCGACGACCTGCTCGCCGAGGGGGTGTCGGGTCGGCGCGTGCTGGTACGCGCCGACCTGAACGTCCCGCTCGACAAGCAGACCGGGGAGATCACCGACGACGGCCGGATCCGGGCCGTCCTGCCGACGCTGAGCGCGCTGGTGCAGGCCGGCGCGAAGGTGGTCGTCTGCTCGCACCTGGGCCGCCCGAAGGGCGCGCCGGACCCGCAGTTCAGCCTCCGCCCGGTCGCCGGGCGGCTCGGCGAGCTGCTCGGCGCCCCGGTGCACTTCGCCGAGGACACCGTCGGCGACTCGGCGCGGTCCACGGTGGCCGCTCTGGCCGACGGCCAGGTCGCGCTGCTGGAGAACCTGCGGTTCAACAAGGGCGAGACCAGCAAGGACGACGCGGAGCGGGGCGCGTTCGCCGACCAGCTCGCCGCGCTCGGCGACTCCTACGTCGACGACGCGTTCGGCGCGGTGCACCGCAAGCACGCCAGCGTGCACGACGTGCCGGCCCGGCTGCCGCACTTCGCGGGCCGCCTGGTGCTGCGCGAGGTCGAGGTGCTCAGCCGCCTCACCGGTGAGCCGGAGCGGCCGTACGTGGTGGTGCTGGGCGGCTCGAAGGTCTCCGACAAGCTGGCCGTGATCGAGGCGCTGCTGCCGACCGTCGACCGGCTGCTCATCGGCGGCGGGATGTGCTTCACCTTCCTCAAGGCCCAGGGCCACGAGGTGGGCACCTCGCTGCTGGAGAAGGACATGGTCGAGACCTGCCGCAACCTCATGGAGCGCGCGCCGGGCAAGATCATGCTCCCGGTCGACGTGGTGGCCGCCGACGCGTTCGCGCCGGACGCCGCGCACGACACCGTGCCGGCCGACGGCATTCCGAGCCACCGGCTGGGCCTGGACATCGGCCCGGAGACGGTGGCCGGTTTCGCCGCCGTGCTGTCGCAGGCGAAGACCGTCTTCTGGAACGGACCGATGGGCGTGTTCGAGATGGCGGCGTTCGCGAACGGCACCCGGGGCGTGGCCGAGGCGATCACCAAGGCCGACGCGTTCAGCGTGGTCGGCGGCGGCGACTCGGCCGCGGCGGTGCGTGCGCTGGGCCTGGACGAGTCCTCGTTCGGGCACATCTCCACCGGCGGTGGCGCCTCCCTGGAATACCTGGAGGGCAAGACCCTCCCCGGCATCGCGGCCCTGGAGAACTGAATGGCGAGCACGACCCGCCGGCCGCTGATGGCCGGCAACTGGAAGATGAACCTGAACCACCTCGAGGCCAACCTGCTGGTGCAGAAGCTGGCCGCGAGCCTGAACGAGAAGCAGCTCACCGACGTCGAGTGCGTGGTGCTGCCGCCCTTCACCGATCTGCGTACCGTGCAGACGGCTGTGGACGGCGACAAGCTGCTGATCGGCTACGGCGCGCAGGACCTGTCGCCGCACCCGTCCGGCGCGTACACCGGTGACATCGCCGGTCCGATGCTGGCCAAGCTGGGCTGCGGTTACGTGGTGGTCGGCCACTCCGAGCGGCGGCAGTACCACCACGAGGACGACGCGCTGGTCAACGCGAAGGTGTCGGCGGCGCTGGCGAACGGGCTCACCCCGATCCTCTGCATCGGCGAGGGCCTGGAGGTCCGGGAGCAGTCGGGTCAGGTGCGGCACTGCTGCGACCAGCTCGACGGCGCGCTGAAGGGGCTCACCGCCGAGCAGGTCGCCAAGGTCGTCGTGGCGTACGAGCCGGTCTGGGCGATCGGCACCGGCAAGACGGCGACTCCGGACGACGCCCAGGAGGTCTGCGGCGCGGTGCGCAAGCGCATCGCCGAGACCTACGACGAGGGCACCGCCGAGCAGGTCAGGATCCTGTACGGCGGATCGGTCAAGGCGTCGAACGTCGCCGCGATCATGGCGCAGCCGGACGTGGACGGGGCCCTGGTCGGGGGCGCCAGCCTGGACGCGGAGGAGTTCGCGCAGATCTGCCGGTTCCCGGAGCACATCGCCCGCTGATCGCTCGCTATCCTTGACGCTGCCCGTCCACCGGTCGGTGCCGCAGTGCCCGACAGGTCCGGGCAGTGATCGCAACGAGAGGACTGACCCCCGCCATGCCGATCTGGTTCGCCTACACGATGATCACGTTGCTGGTCATCACGAGCGTCCTGCTCACTCTGCTGATCCTCCTGCACCGCGGTAAGGGCGGCGGGTTGTCGAGCATGTTCGGCGGCGGCGTCAGCTCCAGCCTGGCCGGTTCGTCGGTGGCCGAGAAGAACCTCGACCGCTACACCGTTCTGGTGGGAATCGTCTGGTTCGCGTGCATCGTCGGGCTCGGGCTCTGGCTGCGGCTGCAGATGGCCAGCGGCACCTGAGCCGGCGCTGCGAAGCGTACAATCTGCGCGCGGTCCGTCACGGACCGCGCGCAGTTTTGTTTCTCCGCGCGTCGCCCGTCGCCCACCCCCTCCGGCGGCGGTCCCCTCCGACGACAGGGAGCGAGCAACCGTGCCCAGCAACAACGTCATCCGCGGCACCCGGGTCGGGTCCGCCCCCGAGCGGTTCGACCAGCGGGTCGAGCCCGCGCCGCGCCGACCGGTCGTCTACTGGTGCCGCCACGGGCACCGGGTCGAGTTCCTGATCGCCGCCGAGGCGGAGACGCCCGCCTCCTGGGAGTGCCCCCGCTGCGGCGAGCCGGCCGGCCCCGACCCGGGCGACCCGCCGGGCCGCCAGCGCGCCGAGCCGTACAAGACCCACCTGGCGTACGTGCAGGAGCGGCGTACGCCGGAGGAGGGTGAGGCGCTGCTCGCCGAGGCCCTCGACGCGCTGCGCCGACGCCGCGGCCGCGCCTGAGCCGGCCGTGGAGGGCCCGTCCGGGCCCTCCACGGCCGGCTCAGCGGAGGCTACGCAGGCGTGGCGGCACGTTCGCCGCCGCGGCCCGGTCGAGGAGCCAGAGGGTACGGGAGACCCCCTGCACCCCGGCGGCCGGCAGCTGCACCGGCCCGGCCCCGGCCAGCGCCATGCCCACCGCCCGGGCCTTGTCCGCGCCGGCGGCGATCAGCCAGACCTCCTCGGCCGTGTTGATCGTCGGCAGGGTCAGCGTGGTCCGCACCGGCGGCGGCTTCGGGCTGCCCCGCACCGCGCTGACCGGTCGGTTGTCGTGGTGCACCGGGTGCTCCGGGAACACCGACGCCACGTGCCCGTCCTCGCCGACGCCGAGCATCAGCACGTCGAAGTGCGGCACGATCGCGTTCCCGGGCCGGGCGGCGGCGGCCAGCTCCCGCGCGTACCCGGCGGCGGCCGCCTCCGGGTCGTCACCCGCAGGGCCGTCCGACGCCGGCATCGGATGCACCCGGGCCGGGTCGAGCGGCACCGTGTCCAGCAGCGCCGCCCGCGCCTGCGTCTCGTTGCGTTCCAGGTCGCCGGCGGGCAGGAACCGCTCGTCGCCCCACCACACGTCGACCCGGGACCAGTCGACCGCGTCCCGGGCGGGCAGCTGCCCGACCGCCCGGTACACGGCCGCGGCGATCCGCCCGCCGGTCAGGACCACAGACGCCTGACCGCGCTCGGCCTGCGCGTCGAGCAGCTTCACCACCAGCCGGGCCGCCACCGCCTGCGCCAGCAGGTCGGGGTCGGCGTGTACGGCGACACTCGCCTCAGTCATCCGTCGTGCCCTCGTGTTCCGACCGCCCACCGGCGGTCACCTGTGCCTCCGACCGCCCGATCCGGGCGGTCACTCGTTCGCGGTCGCGCCCGCGTGCGCGGTCACGCCGGCCTCGGCCCGCTGGGCGGTCGCCGGATCCTTCCACACGTGCACCCGCTGGACCGGGCGCTCGTCGAGCCCGGTGATCCCGGCCGCAGCGCCGAGCGCCTCCGCGTACACCTGGTCGGCGTCGAGGCGGCGCAGCTCCTCGGCCAGCTCGTCACCGAGCGGCCGGCGCACCAGCGGCAGCGTGCGGTCCTCCTGCCCGGTACGCCGGAACACCGCGATGCTGTCGTCCCGCGTGAGCGTCAGCTCGTCGCCGTTGGCGCAGCGCAACTGCACCTGGCGCATCCGGGGGAACTCGTCGGTGGCGGTCAGGACCGGGTCGATGCCGAGCCGGGCCTTCAGCCAGCCGCGCATCAGCGCCGCCGTCGGGTCCGACGGGGGAGCCACCACGCTGGCCTCGGTGACCCGGGCCTGAGTGGTGTCGAACGCGCCCGCCACGAGCGTGCGCCACGGGGTGATCCGGGTCCACGCCAGGTCGGTGTCGCCCGGAGCGTAGTCGTGGGCCCGCTGCCTCAGCGCGGCGATCGGGTCGGCGGCCTGCGCCGAGTCGGTGATCCGCCGGTCCGCGACCACGCCGAGGAAGTCGGTGGAGATCTCCGCGGGCGGCTCGCCGTGCCACCACGTCACCACCGGCACGTCCGGCACCAGCAGCGGCATCACCACCGACTCGGCGTGCAGCGCGAGCCGCCCGTACATCCGGGTCACCACCGCCTCGCACGGCCCGAGCCGGCCACCCACGACGATCTCCGCGTCCAGCCGGTTGCGGTCGCGCTCCACGTCGGAGCGGACCACCACGAGCAGCCGGCACGGATGCGCCGCCGCGGCGATGGTGGCCGCCGCCTCCGCCTCGCGTACCCGCTTCTCGTCCACCACCACGATCAGCGTGAGCGCCATGCCACTGGCCACCCCGCCCGCGCTACGCCGCTCCGCGGCCAGCGCCTTGACCACCTCGTTGCCGGTGGTGTCCCACAGCCCGATCATGCTCTTCTCCAAGCCCGGCCCTCGCGGGCCAGCATCTCGTCGGCGGCCCGGGGCCCCCACTCACCGGCCCGGTACGGCTCCGGGGTCGTGCCCTCCCAGGCGTGCTCCAGCGGGTCGACGACCTGCCAGCTCTGCTCCACCTCGGCGGCGTCCGGGAACAGCGTCCGGTCGCCGATCAGCACGTCCAGCACCAGCCGCTCGTACGCCTCGGGGCTGGACTCGGTGAACGCCTCGCCGTACTGGAAGTCCATCGCGATGTCGCGGACCTCCATCGTCGTGCCCGGCACCTTGGAGCCGAACTTCAGCACCACGCCCTCGTCCGGCTGCACCCGGATGACGAGCTGGTTGGGGCCGAGGGACTCCATGTCGGCGGCGTTGAACGGCAGGTGCGGAGCCTTCTTGAACATGATGGCCACCTCGGTGACCCGCCGGGGCAGCCGCTTGCCGGCCCGGATGTAGAACGGCACCCCGGCCCAGCGGCGGTTCTGGATGCCCAGCTTCACCGCCACGTACGTCTCGGTGGTGGAGCCCTCCGGGACGCCCTCCTCCTCCAGGTAGCCCTTGGCGCGCTCGCCGCCCACCCAGCCGGGCAGGTACTGGCCGCGCACGGTGTCCTCGGAGACGTCGTGCGGAACGGTGATCGCCTTGAGCACCTTGAGCTTCTCGGCCCGGATCTCGTCGGCGTCGAAGCTCGTCGGCTCCTCCATGGCGACCAGGGCGAGCAGTTGGAGCAGGTGGTTCTGGAGCACGTCGCGGGCGGTGCCGACCGAGTCGTAGAAGGCAGCGCGGGTGCCGATACCGACGTCCTCGGCCATGGTGATCTGCACCGAGTCGACGTACTTGGAGTTCCACAGCGGCTCGAACAGGTTGTTCGCGAACCGCAGCGCCAGGATGTTCTGGACCGTCTCCTTGCCCAGGTAGTGGTCGATCCGGAACACGTCCTGGCGGGTGAAGACGTCGTCGACCAGGTCGTTGAGCGCCTTGGCCGACGGCAGGTCGTTGCCGAACGGCTTCTCCACCACGACCCGCCGCCAGCCGCCGGACTTGGCGTTGTCCGCCATGCCGGTGCGGGCGAGCTGCTTGAGCACCACCGGGAAGGCCGCCGGGGGGATGGAGAAGTAGAAGGCCGCGTTGCCGGGGATGCCGTGCGAGTCGCGCAGCTCGTCGAGCGTGGCGGCGAGCTGGTCGAACGCGGCGTCGTCGTCGAACGAGCCGCCGACGAACTTGATGTTGCCGGCGAGCCGGGCCCACACCTCCTCCCGCCACGGGGTACGGGCGTGCTTCTTGGCCGCGTCGTGCGCCACCGACTCGAAGTCGCCGTCGCCCCAGTCCCGGCGGGCGAAGCCCAGGACCACGAAGCCGGGCGGCAGGAGCCCTCGGTTGGCCAGGTCGTAGACCGCCGGCAGCAGCTTCTTGCGGGCCAGGTCGCCCGTCACCCCGAAGATCACCAGGGCACACGGCTCGGGGATCCGGGGCAGCCGCCGGTCCTGCGGATCGCGCAGCGGGTTCACCGGGCCACCTCCTCCTGCGTCTCGGTCCGCTGATTCCAGGTCATTCATCGTCACGTGCGTGTCCGTCCGGCCGTTTCCAGGAGCTGGGCGACACCCGCCGCCCGCTCGGTCAGGTGCAGTCGCAGCACCGGTCGCTCCCGGCCGGCCAGGGCCCGCCGGTCGCCGGCGGCCTGGGCCGCCTGGAGCTGCGCGAAGGTGTACGGACGGCCGGGCACCTCCAGATCATCGGTGACCGCACCGGTGATCTGGAGGTGGCGGCCGTGCGGGTCGGTGTGTTGCGGCCGGCGCGGCCCCCAGCCGAAGGTGACCGGGCGTCCGGCGGCCCGCGCCAGCAGCGGGCGCAGCCCGGTGACCGCCGCGTCGGCGTGCCGGTCGAGGTACGCGGTCACCACGAGGTGTTCCCGTTCGCCCAGCCCGTCGAGCAGCCAGCGCAGCGCGCCGGTCAGGTCGGCCGGGGCGCCGCTCGGGGCGTACACCTCGATCGGGCCCTCGACCGACGACGGCGGCCCGCTCTCCGGCGCCGCGTCGTCGTCCACCGGCTCGGGCGGCGCGGCGAACGGGTCGGCCCGCAGCGTCACCGCGGCGGCTGCGGCGGCATAGGCCCAGGTGAGCAGGTGCGCGCCGAGCGGACCGTTGACCGCGACGTCGGCGGCCACGCCCGGTCCGACACCGGCGCCGAGGGCACCGCCGAGACCGACTGTGAGCACGCCCGGACCGGTGGCGCCGGGGGAGTCCGGGGACTCCGAGACCACCGGCAGCACCCGTCCGCCCGTCGCGTCGGCGAGCAGCGCGCCGGCCCAGCGGCCCAGACCGTCGAGGCCGGTGCCGTCGGGGACCAGCGCGATCGTGTCCCGGCCGGTTCCGGGCGCCGCGCCCAGGGCCGCGCCGAGCGCCAGGGCCGGGTTGTCCCGGTCCCGGTCGAGCGCGCCGGTGAGCGCCTCGGCCTCGTCCAGCACCTCGGCCACCGGCGCGCCGGCCAGCGCGGCCGGGACCAGGCCGAACGCGGTGAGCGCGGCCCACGGCCCGGCCACGCCGGGCTCCGCCGGGATCACCACCGCGCCCAGCTCGTCGGCGCGTGCCG
Source organism: Micromonospora tulbaghiae (assembly GCF_900091605.1). Lineage (GTDB taxonomy): Bacteria > Actinomycetota > Actinomycetes > Mycobacteriales > Micromonosporaceae > Micromonospora > Micromonospora tulbaghiae. The sequence goes on along the minus strand of NZ_FMCQ01000004.1, from coordinate 70,675 downwards.
CGAGTTCCGAGCCGGGCTCGGTGACCACCACGACGTGCCGGGCGGCGTCCGGGCCCTCGTCCGCCCACGCCTGCCGGTAGGCCCGCAGGTGGGCGTCGGTGGTCCGGTCGAGGCCGTGCCGGGCGGCGAGCACCAGGAGGGTACGTGCCGGGCGGTCGGCGAGCGCGGCCCGCACCGGCCCCGGATCGGCGGTGTCGAGCACTGTGAGCGGCCGGCCCAGGCACTCGGCCAGCACCTCGGCGGCGAGCGTGTCGCCGCCGGCGCCGGCCAGCACCACGTGGTCCAGGTCGTCCAGCTCGGCGGCCAGTTCGGCGAGCTGGGGGAGCAGATCCCGGCTGTGCCGGTGGGCGTGCAGCCAGCCCAGCCGGGTGAGGGCCGCCGGCTCGGCGGCGGGCCCCCAGAGGGCCGGGTCCGCGGCGGCGAGCCGGGCCGGGACGTCGTGGGAGACGAGCGTGGCCCGCACGGACGCGCCGACCGCGTCCGCGCCGCGCACGGCCAGACCGGCGGCGATGTCCGCCCGCCCGGCCAGCAGGTCACTCACGGCATCCCCTCACCCGTGTCACCGCTTCCACGGTACGGCGCGACGCGTCCCGGGGCCCGGCCCCGGGACGCGTCGGACGCCGTCGGTCACGCGTTGCCGCCGGCCTGCTGGGCCGCCTGCGCGTTGCCCTCGGCGGCCCGGTGCGGGCTGCCCGAACCCTTGGCCGCCTCGGCGAGGGACTTCTTGACCCCCTCCAGCAGCTCCACCCAGCTGGCCTCGAACTTCTCCACGCCCTCGCGCTCCAGCGTGGCGATCACGTCGGACAGGTCCACGCCCACCGACTGGAGGTCGGCGAAGACCTGGCGGGCGTCGTCGTACGCGACGGTGACGGTGTCCGGCTTCGTCTCGCCGTGCTCGGCGTAGGCGTGGATGACCGGTTCCGGCATGGTGTTCACGGTGCCGGGCGCGATCAGCTCCTCGACGTAGATGACGTCCCGGTAGTCCGGGTTCTTCGTCGACGTGGAGGCCCAGAGCGGGCGCTGCGGGTGGGCGCCCGCGTCGGCCAGCTTCTGCCAGCGTGCCGAGGAGAAGACCTCGCCGTAGCGCTCGTACGCCAGCCGGGCGTTGGCGACGGCGGCCTTGCCGCGCAGCGCCTTGGCCTGGTCCGAGCCGATCTTCTCCAGCCGCTTGTCCACCTCGCTGTCGACCCGGGAGACGAAGAACGAGGCGACCGAGCCGATCTTCGACAGGTCGTGCCCGTTCGCCTGTGCCTGCTCCAGGCCGGCCAGGAAGGCGTCCATCACCTGCGAGTACCGGTCCAGGCCGAAGATCAGCGTGACGTTGACGCTGATCCCCTCGGCCAGCGTCGCGGTGATCGCGGGCAGGCCCTCCTCGGTGGCCGGGATCTTGATGAACAGGTTCGGCCGGTCGACCAGCCACCACAGCGCCTTGGCCTCGGCGACGGTCTTCGACGCGTCGTGCGCCGAGCGGGGGTCCACCTCGATCGACACCCGGCCGTCCACGCCGCCGCTGGCGTCGTACGACGGGCGCATCACGTCGCAGGCCCACCGCACGTCGTACGTGGTGAGCATGCGGACCGCCTCCTCGACGTCCACGCCGCGAGCGGCGAGGTCACGAAGCTGCCAGTCGTACTCGTCGGCGTCGCTCAGCGCCTTCGCGAAGATCGTCGGGTTGGTGGTCACCCCGGCGACGTGGCTCTCCCGGCGCAGCTTGTCCAGCCCGCCGGAGCTCAGCCGTACCCGGGAAAGATCGTCGAGCCAGATCGCCACCCCGGCGCCCTGGAGTTCCTTCAGCCTGTCCGTCATGCCGTCCACGCTCCCCTCAGTTGCCGGTCGTGAAACCGGTGATGTCGCCCACCCGGGCCAGCGCCGCGTGCGCGGCGGCCACGATCCGGTCGGGGGTGAACCCGAACTGCTCGAAGAGCACGGTGTGCGGCGCGCTGGCGCCGTAGTGCTCGATGCTCACGCACTCGCCGCTGTCGCCGACGATCGCCCGCCAGGACATCGCGATGCCCGCCTCCACGCTCACCCGTGCCTTTACCCCGCGAGGCAGCACCGACTCCCGGTACGCCTCGTCCTGGGCGAAGAACCACTCCTGGCAGGGCATGGAGACGACCCGGGTGGGGGTGCCGTCGGCCTCCAGCCGCTCCCGCGCGGTGAGGCAGAGCTGCACCTCGGAGCCGGTGCCGACCAGGATCACCTGCGGCTTGCCGTTCGACGCCTCGGCCAGCACGTACCCGCCCTTGGCGACGCCCTCGGCGCCGCCCAGGTCGGTGCGGTCGAACGTCGGCAGTGCCTGGCGGCTGAGCGCCAGCGCGGTCGGCCGGTCGGTGTGCTCCAGCGCCTGCCGCCACGCCCAGACCGTCTCGTTGGCGTCGGCCGGGCGGACCACGTCCAGGCCGGGGATGGCCCGCAGCGCGGTCAGGTGCTCGATCGGCTGGTGCGTCGGGCCGTCCTCGCCGAGGCCGATCGAGTCGTGCGTCCAGACGTACGTCACCGGCAGCTTCATCAGCGCGGCCAGCCGCACCGCCGGGCGCATGTAGTCGCTGAACACCAGGAACGTGCCGCCGTACGGGCGGGTGCCGCCGTGCAGGGCGATGCCGTTGAGGATCGAGCCCATGGCGTGCTCGCGGATGCCGAAGTGGAGCGTGCGGCCGTACTCGTCGCCAGGGAAGTCCTTGGTGGCGTGCGCGGCCGGGACGAACGACGGCTCGCCCTTCATGGTGGTGTTGTTGCTCTCGGCCAGGTCGGCCGAGCCGCCCCACAGCTCGGGCAGCACCGGCGCCAGGGCCTCCAGGATCTTGCCGGAGGCGGCGCGGGTGGCGACGCCCTTGGCGTCCGCGTCGAAGGTCGGCAGCGCGTCGGTCCAGCCGGTCGGCAGCGTACGGGTGGCCATCCGGTCCCACAGCGCCTTGCGCTCCGGGTTGGCCTGCGCCCACGCGTCGAATCCGGTGGTCCACTCCGCCTGCTCCTGCGCGCCGCGCTCCAGCACCTGACGGGCGTGCCCGAGCACCTCCTCGTCGATCTCGAAGGTGCGCTGCGGGTCGAAGCCGAGGATCTCCTTGGTGGCCTTGACCTCGTCCGCGCCGAGCGCCGAGCCGTGGATCTTGCCGGTGTTCTTCTTGTTCGGCGCGGGCCAGCCGATGATCGTGCGCAGCGCGATGAACGACGGCCGGCCGGTCTCCGCCTTGGCGGCCAGCAGCGCCTGGTACAGCGCCTCGATGTCCTCGTGGTAGTCGCCCTGGTCGGCGTCGCCCCGGCGCCAGTCGACGGTCTGCACGTGCCAGCCGTATGCCTCGTAGCGGGCCGCCACGTCCTCGCTCTTGGCGATACGGGTGTCGTCCTCGATCGAGATCTCGTTGTCGTCGTAGATCACGCAGAGGTTGCCGAGCTGCTGGTGACCGGCGAGCGCGCTGGCCTCGTGGGTGATGCCCTCCTCGATGTCACCGTCGGAGGCGATGCACCAGATGTCGTGCCGGAACGGCGAGTCGGCGCGGTCCGGCTCCGGGTCGAACAGGCCGCGCTCACGGCGGGCCGCCATGGCCATGCCGACCGCGTTGCCGAGGCCCTGGCCGAGCGGGCCGGTGGTGGTCTCCACGCCCGGGGTGTGGCCGTGCTCCGGGTGGCCCGGGGTGAGCGAGCCCCACTGGCGCAGCGCCTTGAGGTCGTCCAGCGCCAGCGGGTAGCCGGAGAGGAAGAGCTGGATGTAGAGCGTCAGGCTGGAGTGCCCGGCGGAGAGCACGAACCGGTCGCGTCCGGCCCAGTTCGGGTCGGCCGGGTTGTGCCGCATGACCCGGTTGAAGAGCAGGTACGCCACCGGGGCGAGGCTCATCGCCGTCCCCGGGTGGCCGTTGCCGGATTTCTCCACGGCGTCCATGGCCAGCACGCGGACCGTGTCGACGGCCCTGCGGTCGAGGTCGGACCAGTTGAGAGCGGGAAGCTCGGGTCGGTTGGCAGCCACGATGGTTGTGCTCCTCGGCAGATGGGCGGAACCCTCACTGATGACCCTATCGAGCGGTCCTAAACGTCCGCCCGCGGATCTCAGCATGCTGTTCTGTACGGATCGCGGACGTTCGGTCGTTCAACCCCAGGTGTGACGGCTCGCACCGTTGCCGGGTCCGCGGGGCAGCGAAAACGACGCCGCGTAGTGTGTGGGGCGGTGTGTGGACCCCAGGGGTCCGGGCCGAACGACCTCCCCCGCCGAATGCCGGAAGGTGGCAATCCGTGAGCATGATCACCGAGCGCCCCGTCAGCAACCCTGCCGGGCAGTCGCCGGTGGGCACGGTGGCGGAGGCGCCGGCGAGCGGCCGGCGGGACGTACGCGCCGTGGTGGCGGCGTACGTGACGCTGACCAAGCCACGGATCGTCGAGCTGCTGCTGGTGACCACCGTCCCGGCGATGATGCTCGCCCACGGCGGGATGCCGTCGCTGTGGCTGGTCGCCGTGGTGCTGGTCGGCGGCTCGCTCGCGGCCGGCGCGGCGAGCGTCCTCAACTGCTACATCGACCGCGACATCGACCAGCTCATGCGGCGCACCAAGCGCCGCCCGCTGCCCGCGCACACCGTGTCGCCGCGCAGCGCCCTGGTCTTCGGCCTGGTGCTGGCGGCCGTCTCGGTGGCGCTGATGGCGGCGACGACGAACTGGCTGGCGACGGTGCTGACGGTCGCCGCGATCGCCTACTACGACCTGGTCTACACGCTGTGGCTGAAGCGGACCACGGCCGCCAACACGTTCTGGGGCGGCATCTGCGGCGCCGCGCCGGTGCTGATCGGCTGGGCCGCTGTCACCGGCTCGCTGGCGCCGGCCGCGTGGGGTCTGTTCGCTGTGGTCTTCTTCTGGCAGATGCCGCACTTCTACGCGCTGGCCATCAAGTACAAGGCCGACTACGCCCGCGCCGGTGTGCCGATGCTGCCGGTAGTGGCCTCGGTCCGGCGGGTCAACGCCGAGATCATCGGCTTCTCCTGGTTGACGGTGCTCTCCTCGCTGGCGGTCTGGCCGCTCGGGATGAGCCCGATCTACGGGGTGACGGCGCTCGTGGTCGGCGGCATCTTCCTCGTCGAGGCGCACAAGCTGTGCCGGCGCGCGACGCGTGGCGAGGCGGTCAAGCCGATGCGGCTGTTCCACTGGTCCACCACGTACCTCACGATCCTCTTCGCGGCCGTCGCACTCGACGCGCTCATCTGACCCGCCGTCCGGCGGTTCATCAGAAATTTTTTTCGGGCTTCCCCGGACGGGTTCAACCCGGACAGATTGTGACGATCCTGCCCGTCCGCTTCGCCCAGGTTTAAGCGACATGTACGGGCGAATTACCTGTGGTTCGTCTTAAACCGATGGGTAATTGGCATCACATTCAGTTCATGGTTCTCGCACATCCGGGTGGAACTCTGCTTAGGCTTCGCGTCATGGCAGATGGTTCCGATACGACGCTGACGGCTGACAAGACCGCCGAGCAGGCCCCCAACGGCCTGGTCGCGGGCATCAAGTCGTTCGCCGCCGGGCACGGCGGCGCGAAGGCGGTCATCGAGTACGTCGGCAAGCGCGGCGCACGGATCGTCCTCGTGGGTTCCGACGGGGTATGGGCAGACCAGTTCGCCGACGGCACGGACGTCGCGCGGCAGGCCTGCGCGAAGGCCGGGGTCGACGTCGAGAACGCCTGGGAGCGTGAACTGATGGACCAGATGCGTCCGAGCAACGACCTGTGGCGGTCGATGGCCCGGCGCACGATGGCCCGTTGACATATACCGAATGACCAACCACCACCAGTCGACCCGGGGGAGACCCCGGGTCGCTTTCGTCACCTGCGCCGAGCTGCCCGACCTCGACCCGGACGACCGGCTCGCACTCGGCCCGCTCGCGGACCGCGGCGTCACCGCCGAGATCGCGATCTGGGACGACCCGGCCGTCGACTGGCCCGGGTACGACCTGGTCGTGCTCCGCTCCCCGTGGGACTACGCGCTGCGCCGGGACGAGTTCGTGGCCTGGGCGCGTACCGTGCCGGCCCTGGTCAACCCGGCCGACGTGGTCGCCTGGAACACCGACAAGCGCTACCTGTCCGAGCTCGCCGCCGCCGGAGTGCCCACCGTCCCGACGGAATGGGTCGAGCCGGGGCAGGCGTGGACGCCACCGGCCGGCGGCGAGTACGTGATCAAGCCGGCGGTCAGCGCGGGCAGCCAGGACACCGGCCGCTACGACCTGACCGACCCGGAGCACCGCGAGCTGGCGCTGGCCCACGTACGGCGGCTCTCCGGCGCCGGGCGGGTCGCCATGGTCCAGCCGTACCTCGGCGCGGTGGACACCGCCGGGGAGACCGCGCTGCTGTTCCTGGCCGGCCCCGGCGGCCTGGCGTTCAGCCACGCCATCCGCAAGGGCCCGATGCTGACCGGGCCGGACCTGGGCGAGGCCGCCCTCTACAAGGAGGAGCGGATCGACGCCCGCGCCGCCACGGCGGAGCAGCGGGCCCTGGCCGAGAAGGTGCTCGCGGTGGTGCCCGGCGGCCCGGACCGCCTGCTCTACGCCCGCGTCGACCTGATCCCCGGCCCGGACGGCGAGCCCGTGCTGGTCGAGCTGGAGCTGACCGAGCCGAGCCTGTTCGTGGGGTACGCCGACGGCGCACCGGATCGTCTCGCCGACGCGGTGCTCGCCCACCTGGCTCGCCGCTGAGGCCAGCGGCCGGATGAGCGCCGCGGCGGCCCGCACCGGCACCGGCGCGACGCTCAGTCGCGGTCGCTGTGGTTGCGCGCCCAGCGGCCACCGATCGGCGGCGTGTCCAGCCGCAGCGCGGCCTCCGTGCCGGCCAGGTCGTTGTCCTCGAACGCGCACGACACGCAACTGCCCGCCTCGGTGACCCAGATGCCGTACGCCTGGGTGTCGGCGTCCCGGTGCCAGATCCGGTTGCCGCGCACGGTGGCCGAGTCGAACGGCGCGGCGATCGTGATTCCGCCGCAGGCCGATGGTGCGTCCGGCAGCTCGTACGCCGTGCCGGGCCCCGGCGTGGCCGCGCTCCACCCGGTGGAGCCGTCCGGGCGCACCTCGGCCAGGGAGAGCCGGTCGGCGCTGTTGTCGGACACCACGGCGTCGCGGGAGCCGACCCGCACCACCTTGCCCCGGTGCCCGCCGGCCGGCCAGTCGGCGTTGCCGTCGGTGACCTCGCGCGGGCCGTACCGCACCGCCTCGCCGGAGCCGGATTCGGCCGGGGCGGAGCGGCGGCCGTTGTCCCGGATCCGGTTCCCGACGATCGACGTGTCGAGCATCGGCCGGTCGATCCGGATGCCGTCCAGCGCGTTGTCCCGGATGTCGTTGTCCTGGATCACCACGTCGGCCGCCGCGCCCCGGTAGCCGTGGCCCAGGTCGTGCTCGTGGTAGCCGAAACCGCCGTTGCGGCTGATCCGGTTGGCCTGGACCGCGTACGGGCCGGGGGTGTTGCCCATGCTGATGCCGTCGCCGACGTTGTAGTCGATCACGCAGCCGGTGACCAGGCCGCCGCGCCCGGCCACGCCGGCGGTGCCGTTGCCCGACACGTCGAACCCGGCCTCCAGGTTGTTGGTCATGGTGCAGCCGGAGACGATCAGCCCGTCCGCGCCCCAGTCGGAGATGCCGAACCGGTTGGCCTGGCTGTGGCAGCCGATGATCCGGATGCCGCGGGGCGGGGTCCAGTAGTCCTTCTGCAGCTCCAGGAAGATGCCGTTGGTGCCGTTGCCGATGGTGGTGCAGTTGGCGATGGTGAGTCGCTCCACGTCGCCCCAGCCGCCGATGCCGACGCCGATCCCCGCGCCGCCCATCTGGTCGCCGTTGTCCAGCCGGCCGCACCCGACCGCGACCACCCCGTCGATCAGGCTGTCCTGGAGGAAGTCGCAGCCCAGGCCGGTCGCACCGGTGTGGTGGATGTAGAGGTTGCGGAAGACTCCGCGTACCACGTACTGCAGGCCCAGCCCCTTGGCCAGGTAGTCGTAGGCGGTCTGGGCCACGCCGGAGCCGTCGATCTCGAAGTCGGCGAACGAGCAGTCGGCGATGTGCCGGTCCCGGTCCGCGCCGTGCTGCACAGTCGTCCAGTAGGCGAGCGGGACCGGTGCGCTGCGGTTGCCCTCGTTGCTGAGCAGGAAGCGGGTCGCGGCCGGCCCGGCGCCGAGCAGCGAGACGCCGCTGCGCCAGACGGTCCCGGCGTCGCGGATCGAGTAGAGGCCGGGCGGGCAGTAGATCACCCGGGCCCGGCCGTCGGCGTCGTACCCGGCGCCGAGGCGGTCCACCAGCGCCGCCAGGGCGGGCTGGTCGTTGGTGACCCCGTCGCCGGTGAGGCCGTACTCGCGGGCGTCGCACCACAGCGGCGCGCCGGCGACCGGGGTCAGCCGTTGCGGGGTGGTGGTGGAGAGGCTCTTGTGCGACACGGGGAGCTCCCCTCGGGCGGACGGTCGGTGGCCCGTGCCGCTTTCCCGCTCCCGCCGCGGGGTAACGCCCCGCTCAGGCGGCGGCGCCCACCCGTTCGACGGCGGGCGCGGCCGGCGCGGCCGGGGTGGCCGGCAGCCGCTCCCGGGTCGCCCAGAGCACGCCCAGCGTGGCCAGCAGCACCAGGCAGGAGCCGAGCATGTGCGCGCCGACCAGCACGGCGGGCAGGTGGGTGAAGTACTGGACGAAGCCGATCACGCCCTGGCCCAGCTCGACCGCGATCAGCACCGCCGCGGCCCGCGCCGCCCGCGCCGCGCCGACCGCCCGGAACGCGAAGTACAGCGCCACCGAGAGGCCGATCAGCAGGAAGACGCCGTCGGCGTGCACCTGCGAGATCGCCGCCGGGTCCAGGCCGTTGCGGGCCGCGCCGTGGTCGCCGGCGTGCGGTCCGCTGCCGGTCACCCACGTGCCGACCACCAGCACCGACGCGCTCACCGCGGTGGTGATCCAGGCGAGCGTACGCAGCGGTGCCGGCACGGTCGGGGACACCGGCCCGTCCGGGTCCTTGATGCGCCGCCAGAGCGCGTACGCGACCGCGATCACCGCCATCGAGGCGAGGAAGTGCAGCCCGACCACCCACGGGTTGAGGTCGGTGAGCACCGTGATGCCGCCGATGACCGCCTGGGCGGGGATGCCGAACAGCACGCCCACGGCTAGCGGCAGCGTCCCGCGGCGGCGCGGGCGGTGCGCCAGCACGGCCAGCACCACGGCGAGCGCGATGATCCCGACCGCGAAGGTGAGCAGCCGGTTGCCGAACTCGATCACCCCGTACACGCCCATCTCGGGCGTCGTGGTGTAGGAGTCCTCGGTGCACCGGGGCCAGGTGGGGCAGCCGAGGCCGGAGGCGGTGAGCCGGACGGCCCCGCCGGTGACCACGATCGCGACGTTCGCGATGATCGAGGCGAGCGCGAGGCGGCGCAGCAGCGTGGCGGAGACCGGAAACCGGACGGATCGCTTCACGGAGCGAATCCTACGCACCGTAGTTGATCCCGATCGGGTGACTCCGGCACCCCGGTGGTCGGAATCACCGGACCCCGGGTTTGCGGGCCCTCCGCGAATTACGTAACGTTGGCGTTGTGAAAAACGCGGCGGCGCTCTCCCGAACGCCGGTGACCGGTCCGGTCGCCGGTGGTTCGCGCGCACGTCGCGGCGTACGGCCCGGCGAGCGGGAGACCGCTCCGGCCGACCTGTCGACCCGCGACCGGGTCACCCAGCTGCTGCTGGAGCGTGGTCCCACCACCGCCGCGCAGCTCGGCACGGCGCTCGGCCTGAGCCCGGCCGCGATCCGCCGCCACCTCGACGCGATGCTGGCCGACGGTGACGTGGTCGCCCGCGACCAGACCGTCCGCGGCAGTCGCGGGCGCGGTCGCCCGGCCAAGGTCTTCGCGCTCACCGAGGCGGGCCGCGGTCGCTGCGGCACTCACCACTACGACAACATGGCCACCGCCGCGCTGCGGTGGATCGCCCGCACCGGCGGCACCGAGGCGGTCGCGGCGTTCGCGGCCGAGCAGGTCTCCGCGCTGGAGACCCGCTGCCGGGCGGCCATGGAGGACGCCGGAGACGCCCCGCTCGCGCGGGCGGAGGCACTCGCCGGCGCGCTGACCGCCGAGGGTTACGCTGCCAACGCGTCCACGATCGCCTCCGGCGGCCAGCTCTGCCAGCACCACTGCCCGGTGGCGCACGTGGCCGCCGAGTTCCCTCAGCTGTGCGAGGCCGAGACCGAAGTGATCTCCCGTCTGGTCGGCACTCACGTACAGCGCCTGGCCACCATCGCGCACGGCGACGGCGTGTGCACCACGCACATTCCCGCCCAGTCCGGTTCCACCGTCACCACTGTGAGGACAGATAGATGACCGAGCAGATCGTCCAGCCCCTGACCCAGGAGGAGCAGCTCGCGGCCCTCGGCCGTTACGAGTACGGCTGGGCCGACCCCGACGTCGCCGGGGCGTCCGCCCAGCGCGGCCTCAGCGAGGCGGTGGTGCGGGACATCTCGGCCAAGAAGAACGAGCCGGCCTGGATGCTCGACCTGCGGCTCAAGGGCCTGCGCCTGTTCGGCCGCAAGCCGATGCCGAACTGGGGCGCCGACCTCACCGGGATCGACTTCGACAACATCAAGTACTTCGTGCGGTCCACCGAGAAGCAGGCCACCTCCTGGGAGGAGCTGCCCGAGGACATCAAGAACACCTACGACAAGCTCGGCATCCCGGAGGCGGAGAAGCAGCGCCTGGTCGCCGGTGTCGCGGCGCAGTACGAGTCCGAGGTCGTCTACCACCAGATCCGCGAGGATCTGGAGGAGCAGGGCGTGGTCTTCCTCGACACTGACACCGCGCTCAAGGAGCACGAGGACCTGTTCAAGGAGTACTTCGGCACGGTCATCCCGGTCGGCGACAACAAGTTCGCCGCGCTGAACACCTCCGTCTGGTCCGGTGGCTCGTTCATCTACGTGCCGAAGGGCGTGCACGTGGACATCCCGCTGCAGGCCTACTTCCGGATCAACACGGAGAACATGGGCCAGTTCGAGCGGACGCTGATCATCGTCGACGAGGGCGCGTACGTGCACTACGTCGAGGGCTGCACCGCGCCCATCTACTCCTCCGACTCGCTGCACAGCGCGGTCGTGGAGATCATCGTCAAGAAGAACGCCCGGTGCCGGTACACGACCATCCAGAACTGGTCGAACAACGTCTACAACCTGGTCACCAAGCGCGCCGTGTGCCACGAGGGCGCGACCATGGAGTGGGTCGACGGCAACATCGGCTCCAAGGTCACCATGAAGTACCCGGCGGTCTACATGACCGGCGAGCACGCCAAGGGCGAGGTGCTCTCGGTGGCCATGGCCGGTGAGGGCCAGCACCAGGACGCCGGCGCCAAGATGGTGCACGCCGCGCCGCACACCTCCTCGACCATCGTGTCGAAGTCGATCGCCCGGGGCGGCGGCCGCACCTCGTACCGCGGTCTGGTGCAGGTGCTGGAGGGCTCGACCAGCAGCAAGAGCACCGTCAAGTGCGACGCGCTCCTGGTCGACACGATCTCCCGCTCCGACACCTACCCGTACGTCGACATCCGCGAGGACGACGTGTCGATGGGGCACGAGGCGACCGTCTCCAAGGTCAGCGAGGACCAGCTCTTCTACCTGATGAGCCGGGGCCTGAGCGAGGACGAGGCGATGGCGATGATCGTGCGCGGCTTCATCGAGCCGATCGCCAAGGAGCTCCCGATGGAGTACGCGCTGGAGCTCAACCGCCTGATCGAGCTGCAGATGGAGGGCGCGGTCGGCTGACGCCGGCCGCCGCCCTCCGCCCCACTGACACCTCGTCTCAGAACAGACCAAGGAAGAGATGACTACCCAGGCTTCCGCGCCGCCCACGACCAAGTCGCAGGCGCTCCGCTCGTACGACGTCGCCGACTTCCCGGCCCTGACCGGCCTGGAGGAGGAGTGGCGCTTCACCCCGCTCAAGCGCCTGCGCGGCCTGACCGCGTCGGCGCAGGGCGCGACCGGCGCGGTCCGGCACGAGTACGGTGACCTGCCCGAGGGCGTCACCGTCGACCGGATCGGCCGGGACGACCCCCGGGTCGGCAGCGTGCTCACCCCGTTCGACCGGGTCAGCGCGCTCGCGTACGGCGGTGCCGACGGCGCGCTGCTGGTGCGGGTCGACCGCGACGCGGTGGTGGAGCAGCCGGTGCGCCTGCGGGTGGTCGGCGAGAACGCCGAGGCCCTCGCCTTCGGCCACACGTTCGTCGAGGTGGACCGGTTCGCCGAGGCCACAGTGGTGATCGAGCACGTCGGCTCGGCCACGCTGGCCGACAACGTCGAGGTGTCGGTGGGCGACGGGGCAAAGCTGACCCTGGTCACGGTCGCCGACTGGGCCGACGACGCGGTGCAGGCGCAGCACCTCAAGGTGCGGCTGGGCCGCGACGCCCGGATCCTGCACGTGCAGGTCAGCCTCGGCGGCGACCTGGTCCGGCAGTACACGTCGGTGGAGTACACCCAGCGCGGCGGCGAGGCCGAGCTGTACGGCGTCTACTTCGCCGACTCCGGCCAGCACCTGGAGCACCGGCAGCTGGTCGACCACACCGTGCCGGACTGCCGCAGCAACGTCGGCTACCGGGGCGCGCTGCAGGGCGACGACGCGCACACGGTCTGGGTCGGCGACGTGCTGATCCGGGCCGAGGCGACGGGCACCGACACGTACGAGATCAACCGGAACCTGCTGCTCACCGACGGCGCGCGGGCCGACTCCGTACCCAACCTGGAGATCGAGACCGGCGAGATCGCCGGCGCCGGGCACGCCAGCGCGACCGGCCGGTTCGACGACGAGCAGCTGTTCTACCTGATGGCCCGGGGCATCCCGGAGGCCGAGGCGCGGCGCCTGGTGGTGCGCGGCTTCTTCGCCGAGCTGATCAACAAGATCCCGGTCGAGGACCTGCGCGAGCGCCTGGGCGACGCCATCGAGGCCCGGCTGGCGAAGGCCGGCGCCTGATGCTCAAGATCTGCTCCACCGAGGACGTGCCGAAGGGCACCGCGATCAGCGCCGACGTGGACGGCGTGCAGGTCGCGATCGTGCACGGCGAGGACGACGTGTTCTACGCGGTGCGCGACGAGTGCTCGCACGCCGCCGTGGCGCTGTCCGAGGGCGAGGTCGAGGGCTGCACGCTGGAATGCTGGCTGCACGGATCCCGTTTCGACCTGCGTACCGGTGAGCCGACCGGGCTGCCCGCGACCGAACCCGTACCCGTCTATTCCGTCGAAGTCCGCGACGGCGACATCTACCTTTCCGTGGACGGCGACGGCCGTCCGCTGCCGAGCAATGGAGTGACCCGCTGATGAGCACCCTGGAGATCCGCGACCTGAAGGTGTCGGTCAAGCTGCCCGAGGGTGAGCTCAAGCCGATCCTGCACGGGGTCGACCTGACCGTGCGCTCCGGCGAGACGCACGCCATCATGGGCCCGAACGGCTCCGGCAAGTCCACGCTGGCGTACTCGATCGCCGGTCACCCGAAGTACGAGATCACCGGCGGCGAGGTGACCCTCGACGGCGAGGACGTGCTGTCCATGTCCGTCGACGAGCGGGCCCGCGCCGGCCTCTTCCTGGCCATGCAGTACCCGGTCGAGGTTCCCGGCGTGTCCGTGGCCAACTTCCTGCGTACCGCCAAGACCGCCATCGACGGCGAGGCGCCGAAGCTGCGCACCTGGGCCGGCGAGCTGCGCGGCGCCATGGAGAAGCTCCAGATGGACCCGGCGTTCGCCCAGCGCAACGTCAACGAGGGCTTCTCCGGCGGCGAGAAGAAGCGGCACGAGATCGTGCAGCTGGAGCTGCTCAAGCCGAAGATGGCCATCCTCGACGAGACCGACTCCGGCCTGGACGTGGACGCGCTGCGCGTGGTCAGCGAGGGCGTGAACCGGGTACGCGACACCGGCGACACCGGCCTGCTGCTGATCACCCACTACACCCGCATCCTGCGCTACATCAAGCCGGACTTCGTGCACGTCTTCGTGGCCGGCCGGATCGTCGAGCAGGGCGGCCGGGAGCTGGCCGACAAGCTCGAGGAAGAGGGCTACGAGCGGTACGTCGCCGGGGCCGGCGCGGCGCGGGCCTGAGACTCGACATGACCTCGATGGCCATCCCGGCGGGCATGCCGCAGTACGACGACGTGCCGCGCTTCGACGTGGCGAAGGTGCGGGCCGACTTCCCGATCCTCGACCGGGAGGTCAACGGTCACCCGCTCGTCTACCTGGACAGCGCGAACACCTCGCACAAGCCGCGGCAGGTGCTCGACGTGCTCGCCGAGCACTACGCGATGCACAACGCCAACGTGTCGCGCTCGGTGCACACGCTGGGCACCGAGGCGACCGAGGCGTACGAGGGCGCGCGGGCGAAGATCGCCGCGTTCATCAACGCGCCGAGCGTGGACGAGGTGGTGTTCACCAAGAACTCCACCGAGGCGATCAACCTCGTGGCGTACGCGTTCTCCAACGCCTCGCTGCGCCCGGACGGCGACCCGCGGTTCCGGCTGGGCCCCGGCGACGAGATCGTGATCTCCGAGATGGAGCACCACTCGAACATCGTCCCGTGGCAGCTGCTGGCGGAGCGTACCGGCGCGACCCTGCGCTGGTTCCCGGTCACCGACCAGGGCCGGCTCGACGAGTCCGGCCTGGACGACCTGGTCACCGAGCGGACGAAGATCGTCTCGCTGGTGCACATGTCGAACATCCTCGGCACCGTCAACGCCACCTCGCGGATCACCGCGCGGGTGCGTGAGGTCGGCGCGCTGCTGCTGCTCGACTGCTCGCAGTCGGTGCCGCACCTGCCGATGGACGTGGTCGACTACGACGCCGACTTCATCGTCTTCACCGGGCACAAGATGTGCGGGCCGACCGGCATCGGCGTGCTCTGGGGCCGGGGCGAGCTGCTCGCCGCGATGCCCCCGGTGATGGGTGGCGGCTCGATGATCGAGACGGTCACGATGGCGGGCTCGACGTTCGCCGCGCCGCCGGCCCGGTTCGAGGCGGGCACCCCGCCGATCGCCGAGGCGGTGGCGCTCGGCGCGGCGGTGGACTACCTCACCGCGATCGGCATGCCGGCCATCCAGTGGCATGAGAAGGAGCTGACGGCGTACGCGCTGGACGCCCTCGCCACAGTGCCCGGCCTGCGGATCTTCGGTCCGACGGTGCCGGTCGGCCGGGGCGGGACGATCTCCTTCGCGCTCGGTGACGTGCACCCGCACGACGTCGGGCAGGTGCTCGACTCGCTCGGCGTGCAGGTGCGGGTGGGCCACCACTGCGCCCGGCCGGTGTGCACCCGGTTCGGGGTGCCGGCGACGACGCGGGCGTCGTTCTACCTGTACAACACCACCGCGGAGATCGACGCCCTGGTGGCGGGTCTGGAGCAGGTGCGGAAGGTGTTCGAGTGAGCGGCGACGCAGGAGTCCGCGAGTCGACAGGAGCTCAGCCTGATGCAACTTGATTCTCTTTATCAGGAGATCATCCTGGACCACTACAAGCACCCGCACGGCCGCGGCCTGCGGGACGCGGCGGACCCGGCCGCCCGGGTCGGCGAGGCGCACCACGTCAACCCGACCTGCGGCGACGAGATCACCGTACGGGTGGCGACCGACGGCAGCGTGTTCACCGACATCTCGTACGACGGGATGGGCTGCTCGATCAGCCAGGCGTCGGCGAGCATCCTGCACGAGCTGCTGCGCGGCAGGGCCGCGAGCGACGCCGCTGTGGTGCACGAGGCGTTCGTGGAGTTGATGTCCGGACGGGGCCAGGTCACGCCGGACGAGGACGTGCTCGGAGACGGGGTGGCGTTCGCGGGTGTCGCGCGCTTTCCGGCCCGGGTCAAGTGCGCGCTGTTGTCGTGGATGGCGTTCAAGGACGCCGCGGCACGCGCCGGGGTGGGCGTGAGCCCGGAGGTGAAGGCATGAGCGACGAGAACATGACCCCCGAGGCCGGCGCGGTGGCAACGGACGGCACGGCCGTCAACGGGGCTGTTGCTGACGGCGCGGCCGCGGGTGCGGCGGCGCCGGCCGGCGGCAAGGCCGCGATCGGTGACATCGAGGAGGCGATGAAGGACGTCGTCGACCCGGAGTTGGGCATCAACGTGGTCGACCTGGGCCTGGTGTACGGCGTCCACGTCGACGACGAGAACGTCGCCACCCTGGACATGACGCTGACCTCGGCGGCCTGCCCGCTGACCGACGTGATCGAGGACCAGGCCCGGCAGGCGCTGACCACCGGTCCCGGCGGCGGCCTCGTCAACGACATCCGGATCAACTGGGTGTGGCTGCCGCCGTGGGGCCCCGACAAGATCACCGACGAGGGGCGCGATCAGCTCCGCTCGCTCGGCTTCAACGTCTGACCGTTCCCCGGTCACCGCTGCGGGCGCGGCACCCCTACCAAGGGGTGCCGCGCCCGCACTGCTTCCCGCCCTCGCCCTCGCCCCCCGACTCCCCGTCCCGTCTCCTTTCTGAATCCCTCGGCACTACTTCGTTCCGCCGTCCCACCAGGTCCGCCATCCCACCTTCAAGACCGCGTCCCAGCTGCCGAGCGCCCGCGTCCACTCGTCAGGACCCCGAAGATCTTGGTACGAAACGGCCCCTATGAGGGCCCTTTCCTACCAAGATCTCCAGTCCGGGCCGGAGCTCCCCGGCGATCTTGCACATCCTGCCCGGGCGGATCGGACATTCCGACTGTCTCCAGGGCCGTAAGTGCAAGATCGCCGGGGAAGAGGGGGCGGGTGGGGGAGGGGGACGGCGGCGGGGTGGAAATGGGTGGCGGGGTGGGGGAGGGGGTCGCAGGATGAGGGCGTGATCGAGGCGTACCCGAAGCAGGTTTCTGTCCGTGCGGCCATGGCCGCACGCCGACAGCGCACCCTGCCGCCGGCCGCCTCGCCCCACCACCCGTCGTCGTGACCGGGGCGTTCCTCGCCGGCCTGGTCGCCGGCTACGGCGTCGCCATCCCGGTCGGCGCGATCGCGATCCTCATCCTCGGGCTCAGTGCGCGTACCTCGTTCCGGGTCGGGTCGGCGGCGGCGCTCGGCGTGGCCACCGCCGACGGTCTCTACGCGGCAGTGGCGGCGCTCGGTGGCGCCGCGGTGGCGAGTGGGCTCGCGCCGTTCGCGGGTCCGCTGCGGCTGCTCGCCGCGGGGGTGCTGCTGGCCCTCGCCGTCCTCACCGCCTGGCGCGCGCTGCGCCCACCACCCACGACGCAACAGCCGGGCGCGCCGCCCACGACGCAACAGCCGGGCACGCCGCCCACCTCGCAACAGCCGAGCGCGCGGGGTGGCCTGGACACGCCGGTACGGGCGTTCGCCGCGGTTCTCGCCCTGACCCTGCTCAACCCGGCCACTGTGGTCTACTTCGTGGCGCTCGTCCTCGGCCGGGGTGACGTGCTCGGCTCCGGCCCGTCGGGCGCGGCCGCCTTCACCCTCGGGGTGTTCGTCGCCTCGGCCAGCTGGCAGTTGCTGATCGCCGGGGGTGGCACGCTGATCGGCCGGGCCCTCACCGGTCCCCGTGGGCGGCGGGTCACCGCGCTGCTGTCCAGCGTCATCATCGCGGCCCTCGCGGTCGCCACAGTGCTCGGTGTCTGATCGAAGAGGGCGGCCACGTTTGTGTCGGCCCGATTACCGGGCCGTTCATGATCCGTTACCGGGGGATCGGCCGAGACGGCAGCTCCGGTCGGCGGAAAGATCCATTCCCGGTCCCGCGTCCGGCCACAGGTGCCCTCGCCCGTCAGGCCGGCCGGCGCGCCCTTGCGAAGCGCGGATCCCGCAGGCCGGGACGGAGTAGATCACCGTCCAGGTAGAACCGCATCACCTTTCCGGGTGATGTCCGGAGTCGCGAGTGGTCCTAGGGTCACGGAACAATCTGTGGACCGTTCACGTACGTCCGGTCATCTCCGCCGGTCATGCGTCGGTCCACACCCGACCGCACAGGGGGAAGACTTGAGGATCACCCTGGGGCGTCCGCCGCGCGACCGGCAACCCGCCGGCCTGCCGCGGCGCGGACGGACCGCTGCCCTCCTCGTCGCCGCGCTGGCCGCGGCGACGCTTCCCGTTCTCGCGGCGCCCGCGCCCGTCTCCGCCGCACCCGCTGTCCACGGACCGTGGCAGAAGGTGGACGGCAAGCCGGCGACCACCAAGGCGGGCCGCAAGGCCGCTGTCAAGGCCAAGCGGCTGGCCGCGTACAAGCTGGACCGCGGCACCATGAAGGGGCTGCTGGACAACGCGCCGGCCGAGAAGCGCGTGGCGGTGGCCCGCGTGCCGAAGCAGGTGGTGTCGCTGCCCGCTCCGGACGGCACGTTCCAGCGTTTCGAGCTGGTCGACTCGCCGGTCATGGAGGCCGGCCTGGCCGCCAGGCATCCGGAGATCACCACGTACGCCGGCAAGGGCCTGGACGACCCGACCGCGACCATCCGCGCGGACCTCACCCCGCTCGGGTTCCACGCCTCGGTCCGTTCGACCGAGGGCAACTGGTACATCGACCCGTACTACCAGCGCGACCAGAGTCTGTACGCGAGCTACTTCGCCCGCGACCTGGAGCACCCCGAGGGTGAGTTCGTCGAGCGTGAGGACGTCACGCAGGAGGCGCACGCCCTGGCCGAGGAGATCGCCGAGGCGGAGGTCCCGGCCGGGCCGCTGGTGAAGCTGCGCACCTACCGGGTGGCGCTGGTGACCGACCCGTCGTACGCCACCTACTTCGGCGCGGAGAACGTCACCGCCGCCAAGGTGACGCTGATGAACCGGGTCACCCAGATCTACGAGGACGAGACCGCGATCCGGCTCGTCCTGATCAACGACACCGACAAGACCAACCTGAACACGCCGGCCCTGGCCACCGAGCCGAACGGCCCGTGCGGCGCGGCGGCCTGCTTCACGCCGGCGCAGCTCACCTCCTGCGGCAGCGGCACGCTCAGCCGTAACCGGATCGTGCTCGGCCAGCTGGTCGGCGCGAGCAACTACGACGTGGGCCACGTCGGCCTGGGCGTCAACGGCGGCGGCGTGGCGAGCCTCGGCGTGATCGGCGGCAACGGCAAGGCGCAGGGCTGCACCGGCCTGCCGACGCCGGTCGGCGACTTCTACGCGGTCGACTACGTCTCGCACGAGATGGGTCACCAGTTCGCCGGCAACCACACCTTCAACGGCACCCAGTACAACTGCTCGGGCGGCAACCGCAGCGCGGCCAACTCGTACGAGCCGGGCAGCGGTTCGTCGATCATGGCGTACGCGGGCATCTGCCAGCAGGACAACCTCCAGCCGCACAGCGACCCGTACTGGTCGCACCGCAGCTACACCGAGATCACCAACTACGTCACCTCGAACCGTCCGGCGATCAACGAGGTGCAGAACGTCTCGCTGTACGGGTTCGACGCCGACGGTGACTCGTTCACCATCAGCTACGCGGGCACCGGCTCGGCGCCGATCGTTCGGGGCGTCAACTACACCACCGCCGGCATCAAGGCCGCCATCGAGGGCATCGCCGGCTGGCCGGCCGGCGCGACCGTCACCGTGGCCGCCTTCGGTGGCAGCGGCACGCTCAACGACAACGGCTTCCAGGTGACCTTCGGCGGCACGCTGGCGACCACGAACGTGGCGTCGCTGGAGCTTACCGGCGTCTCCGGCGCCTCCGGTTTCGTCGGCGAGACGGCCAAGGGCGGCGCCATCGACAACGGCGGCTGGCTGGTCGAGGAGACCACCAACCACGCCCCGGTGGTCACCGTCCCGGAGGCCGTCACCATTCCGGTGCGTACGCCGTTCGCGCTGACCGGCAGCGCCACCGACGCCGACGGCGACACGGTCACGTACCTGTGGGAGCAGAACGACAGGGGCGCCACGACCGGCACCGCGCTGACGAACAACACGAAGGTCAACGGTCCGCTGTTCCGGGTGTTCGGCGAGGCGGCGATCGTGTCGCCGACCGACACGCTGAGGTACCACTCGCCGGGTCTGAACTCGGTCACCACCGACTCGACCCGGGTCTTCCCGGACATGGCGCAGATCCTGGCGGGCAACACCAACGCCGCCACCGGCACCTGCCCGGCCCCGCCTGCGCCGCCGGCCACCGGTGGCGCCTCGAACGTGCCCGCCGAGCTGGTCGACTGCTACTCGGAGTTCCTGCCCACCCGCGACTGGGTCGGCATGGCCGGTGACCGGACGCTGCACTTCAAGCTCACCGCCCGGGACGGGCGGCTGGGTGGCGGCGGCATCGGCAGCGCCGACGTCGCCGTGGTGCTGGCGCCGGACGCCGGTCCGTTCCTGGTGACCTCGCAGGACACCGCGGCCGTTCTGGACGGCGGCTCGACCCAGACCGTGACGTGGGACGTCGCCGGCACCGACGTGGCGCCGGTGAACGCCGCCCAGGTGAAGATCTCGCTGTCCGCCGACGGCGGGCAGACCTTCCCGTACGTGCTGGCCGAGCAGACCGCGAACACCGGCACCGCGACGGTGACGCTGCCGAACGTGGCGACCGAGAAGGCCCGGATCAAGATCGAGGCGGTCGGCAACGTCTTCTTCGACGTCAACGACGCCGACTTCACCATCCGGTCCGCCCCGGTCGTCACCACCACCGCCCCGGACGGCGGCGTACGGGTGCAGTACAGCGACGCGCTCTCGCCGGCCGTGACGGTCACCGCGACCGACGGCGACACCGCCGGCGCGGACCTGACCGCTGCGGCCACCGGGCTGCCCGCCGGCCTGTCCCTGGCCGTCGAGAGCACCTCGACGACGGACGCCCGGCCCGGGTCGCGCACCTGGACGGTCGCCGGCACCACCACGGCGGCCCCGGGTGACTACCCGGTCACCGTGACCGTGTCCGACGGCTCCGGGCTGACCGGCAGCACGTCGTTCACAGTCACCGTCGCCGCCGAGGACGCGGCCGTCAGCTGGGCCGGTGACACGCTCGTCAACACCGCGACCGGCGGCGCGTCCGGCCAGGCTCTGCTGCGCGCCGTGGTCCGGGACAGCTCGGTGCTGCCCGGGGCGACGGACACCACAGCCGGTGACGTCCGTACCGCCACCGTCACCTTCACCAAGGGTGGCGTGACGCTCTGCACCGGTGTGCTCGACCTGCTCGGCACGGCCACCACCACCGCGTCCGCGGCGTGCACGGCCACCCTGCCGACGGGCACGCACACGGTCACCGCAACCGTGGACGGCAACTACACGGGCAGCACCACCACCCAGGTGACTGTCGCCGTCTCCGACGGCGGGTTCCTCACCGGCGGCGGCGAGTTCACCGCCACCCGCTCGGCGGGGACCTACCCGGCCGACGTGAACTCCACCGTCGAGGTGGAGCTGAACGCGAAGCCGGGCAAGGCGAACAAGCCCGCCACGGGCAAGGCCGAGGTCGAGTTCCGCTCCGGCGGGAAGTCGTACACGATCAAGGCAGGCACCGTCGACGCGCTCGGCATCACCTCGGCGGGCAAGGTCGCCCAGGTGCGCTACCAGGCCGCCCTGTACGACAACAAGGGCAAGCTGGTGGCCTCCGGCCTGACCCTGGCCGTGACGGTGACCGACCGGGGCGCCCCCGGCAGGAACGACACCGTCGGGGTGACCCTGTGGCGGGGCGGCTCCCTGCTCCTGTCGTCCGACTGGACGGGCGGCGCGACCGCCGAGGTCAAGCTGAAGGGCGGCAACCTCACCGTCCACTGACGCGCACGGAAAACGCGGGAGGACACCGGGACCGGGTGTCCTCCCGCGTTCCGTTTTTCCGGCCGGCGGCTTTTCAGAATTGGAGCCGTGGGCCGGCGGTGAACGGATTGAGTTCGATTCAGGCCGGGCAGGAACCTTCGTGCCAATTCAGTTTTGTGACGGCCATCGGCAGATAGAAGATGTTTCCGCCCTTCGGTACGCAGGTGGTGCGGGTGCTCGTCGATCCGTCCGGCCAGGTATAGACATACTCCATGTCGACGTTTCGGGACGTGTAGTTGTAGTAGGTCAGGGCCGGGACGCTGCCGGACCATTCACTGCTGGTCACCAGGGATGGAGTCTCGACGGGTGCGGGCGCCGGGAAGGCCCAGTTGGGCCAGACGCAGAACGTTCCCGGCTGACAGTTTCCGGGTGGCCATGCCTCGTCGGAGCTTTCCGGCGCCGCTGCCGAGGCGGGGGTGGCAGTGGCGAGCAGGCCAGCCAGGCTTGCGGCGAGTGTGATGGATTTCAGCAGCACGGGGGCACCCTCCGAAACAATTGTCGATTGACAAGCGACGTTATCAGTCAAAATTTGACTGGTCAAGTACTTGCGTTTTTCGGCCCAGATCGCTAATCCGCACTCAGGTTCGCCGCGGAATTCAGGGCGGGTGGTTCGCCGGGCAACCCGGGCCGCTTGGGTAGGGTCGGTGGCATGAGCAGCCGACCCGCCGCCGGGGGCGGCCGGTGGGTCGAGGTCGACCCCGGCCGCGTGACCCGCTGGGTCGAGGGCTTCACCGGCCGGCACGGCCCGCCGACCACCACCGTCCACGAGTACGGACTGCTGCTCACCGCCCCGGACGGCGCCACCGCCGAGCTGCACACTCCGCCCGGCGCGAGCGCGTCGGCCGACGTACCCGGATTCGTCGCCGCCGCCGGCGCGGCCCGCCGGTTCGGTCTGCTCCTGGCCCGCAAGGGCGCGGTCGCGGTCGGCATCGCCGACGGTACCGATCTGGTGGTCTCCAAGGTGGACACCCGGTACGTGCAGGGGCGTACCGCGGCGGGCGGCTGGTCCCAGCAGCGGTTCGCCCGGCGGCGCGACAACCAGGCGAAGGCCGCGCTGGGCGACGCGGCCGAGCTGGCCGTGCGCCTGCTGTTGCCGGAGGCGGGCACGCTGGCGGCGCTGGTGTGCGGCGGCGACCGGCGCGCGGTGGACACGGTGCTGGCCGACCGGCGGCTGGCCCCGCTCGCGGAGCTGCGCGCGCCGCGCCTGCTCGACGTGCCGGAGCCCCGGCACGCGGTGCTGGTGGCCGCCGTCGCCGCCGCCCGGGCGGTCCACATCCTGGTCCGCTGAACAGGAAAGATCACCTCAAGACGGCTCAATCCCGCTCCTCGATGATGCATCGAATCGACTCGATGCATAAGGTCGGTGTCACGAAGCGGCGGGTCTCCGGGCGACCCGCAGGGCCAGCTTCGCCTCCGCCATCACGCGCCGACATCGTTGGGAGAGAACAACTTCATGAGCGGATATCAGGACGGCCGCCTGCGGGCCCGGTGGCGCCGTGCGACGAGACTCCTCGTCGTAGCGGCGGCGATGAGCGCCGGAACCCTCGTGCTCACCGCGACACTGACGGCCGGCACGGCGAACGCGGCCACCGGCCCGGTCGAGCGCGCCGCGCTCGCCGCGCCCACCCTCGCCAGCGTCACTGCGGGCGGCGCGCACACGTGCGCGATCAGCACCGACGGGGGACTGTGGTGCTGGGGCTCGAACTACGGCGGTCAGCTCGGCGACAGGACCACCACGAACCGCAGCGCCCCGGCGCAGGTCGGCACCGCCACCTGGACGAACGTCGACGCCGGCTCCGGGCACACCTGCGCGGTCCGCACGGACGGGACGCTGTGGTGCTGGGGCTCGAACTTCCGGGGTCAGCTCGGCGACGGGACCACCGCCAGCCGCAGCACCCCGGTGCAGGTCGGCACCGCGACCACCTGGGCCCGGGTCGACGCCGGCCCTCAGCACACCTGCGCGATACGCACCGACGGCACGCTCTGGTGCTGGGGATTCAACCGGACCACCCAGCTGGGCGTCGGCGTCTCGCCGTACGTCGCGAACACCCCGCTGCAGGTCGGCACGGCCACCGACTGGGTGAGCGTCTCGACCGGCTACGGGCACACCTGCGGTATCCGGACCGGCGGCACGCTCTGGTGCTGGGGGTCCAGCTCGGACGGCCAGCTCGGACTGGGCAACCTGGCTCCCCAGACGGCACCCGCGCAGGTCGGTACCGCGACCGGGTGGACGGGCGTCGCGGCCGGGTACGCGCACACCTGCGGGGTCCGGTCCGGCACGCTGTGGTGCTGGGGCGAGAACGGATACGGGCAGCTCGGCGTGAGCGGCACCTACCGGACCGCGCCGGTGCAGATCGGCACCGTCACCACCTGGAGCCGGATCGCCGCGAGCAGCGACACGTCCTGCGCGTCGCGTACCGACGGCAGCCTGTGGTGCTGGGGGAAGAACTCGGCCGGGCAGGTGGGCGACGGCAGCACCACCCACCGGTCCGCGCCCGCCCAGGCCGGCACGGCCACCACCTGGACCGGCGGCCTCGCGGTCACCGACCACGGCTGCGGGATCCGTACCGACGGCGGCCTGTGGTGCTGGGGTGACAACAGCGGTGGTCAGCTGGGCGACGGGACGACAGTCAACCGGTCCACCCCGGGGCAGGTGACCCTGCCGGCCTGACCGGCCGGACGAACGACATCGGCCCGCACCGCTGACGAGGTCAGCGGTGCGGGCCGATGCGCGGAGCGGCTCAGGCCCCCGAACCGAAGGTGTCGCAGGACTTCGGGTCGCCGGTGGTGAAGCCCTTGGTGAACCACTGCTTGCGCTGCTCCGAGCTGCCGTGGGTGAACTCGTCCGGGTTCACCGGCCGGCCGGACCGCTGCTGGATCGCGTCGTCGCCGATCTTCTCGGCGGTGTCGATGGCCTGCGAGATGTCCTGCTCGGTGATGCTCTTGAAGATCTTCTGGCCCTTGTCGTCGGCCGTGCCGGTGGCGTTCTTCGCCCAGGCCCCGGCGTAGCAGTCGGCCTGGAGCTCCAGCTTGACCGAGAGCGCGTTGGCGCTCTGCGGGTCGCGCTGCTGCTGACGGCGCATCTGCGCCTCGGTGCCGAGCAGGTCCTGCACGTGGTGGCCGTACTCGTGGGCCAGCACGTACGGCTGGGCGAACTCGCCCTCGGCGCCGAGCTGGTCGGCGAGCAGCTTGTAGAAGCTGAGGTCGATGTAGACCAGGTCGTCGGCCGGGCAGTAGAACGGGCCCACGCCCGAGTCGGCCGCGCCGCAGGCCGTGCTCACGTTCTGGCTGAAGAACACCGTCTTCGACGGCCGGTACTGCTCGCCGAACGCCTCCGGCATGGCGGTACGCCAGTACGCCTGGATCGAGTTGACGTAGAGCGCGTTGCGGCAGTCGAGCTGCTTCAGCCCGTCCTCCGCCGAGCACTTCTGCTCCAGCGACGTGTTGTCGCCCTGCTCGGAACCGCCGCCGTTGGTGGCGGCGTTGAGGCCGAACCCGCCGCCCACCAGGGCGACGAGCACGGCGATGATGATGCCCACGATCCCGCCGCGGCCGCCGCCGATCGGGATCGGAATACCCATCCCGCCGCCTCCGCCGGACCCTCGCCGGTCGTCCACCTGGCTGGTGTCGACCCGCGCGTTCTCGTTCAGCTCCATGTTGACCCCGATCACCGATGTGTCCGTATGTGGTGGTTGCGGTACCGGACCGGGTCCGGACGGCGGGTTTCGTACCCGATGATCTTGCACGGTAATCCGGCGGAAGGGGTCGGCGGAGCCCGGTACACTTGTTCCCGTGCTGCGCTGCGAAGGCTGAACGGCCCCGCGCCGACGGGAAATCACCACCCGCCGGCGCTTTCGCGTGCCCTGAATCAGCCTTTCCGGACCCGAGAGCGAGTACTCCGAAATGATCACTGCCACCGGCCTGGAACTGCGTGCCGGTTCCCGGATCCTGCTGTCCGACACCACCCTGCGGGTGCAGCCGGGGGACCGGATCGGCCTGGTCGGCCGTAACGGCGCCGGCAAGACCACCACACTCAAGGTGCTCGCCGGGGAGGGCCAGCCGTACGGCGGCCAGATCGACCGGCGCAGCGCCATCGGCTACCTGCCGCAGGACCCGCGCACCGGTGACCTGGACGTCACCGGCCGGGACCGGGTGCTCTCCGCCCGCGGCCTGGACGTGCTCATGGCGCAGATGAAGGAGCTGGAGGACAAGCTCGCCGAGGGCGCCGACGACGAGCGGCTGGTCCGCCGCTACGGCGCGCTGGAGGACCAGTTCGCCTCGCTCGGCGGCTACGCGGCCGAGGCCGAGGCGGCCCGGATCTGCGCCAACCTCGGCCTGCCCGACCGCGCCCTGGCGCAGACCATCGGCACGCTCTCCGGCGGTCAGCGCCGCCGCATCGAGCTGGCCCGGATCCTGTTCCGCGACGCCGGCGAGAACGGCGGCGGCATCCTGCTGCTCGACGAGCCCACGAACCACCTCGACGCCGACTCGATCACCTGGCTGCGCGGCTTCCTCGCCAACCACAAGGGCGGCCTGATCGTGATCTCCCACGACGCCTCGCTGCTGGAGGCCGTGGTCAACAAGGTCTGGTTCCTGGACGCCACCCGGTCCGTGGTCGACACGTACAACCTGGGCTGGAAGGCGTACCTGGAGGCGCGGGAGACCGACGAGCGGCGCCGCCGCCGGGAGCGGGCCAACGCCGAGAAGAAGGCCGGCGCGCTGATGGCGCAGGCGGACAAGATGCGGGCCAAGGCCACCAAGACCGTCGCCGCCCAGAACATGGCCCGGCGCGCCGAGCGCCTGCTCTCCGGTCTCGACGAGGTCCGCGTCGCGGACAGGGTCGCGAAGGTACGGTTCCCGAACCCCGCGCCGTGCGGCAAGACGCCGCTGACCGCGACCGGCCTGTCCAAGTCGTACGGGTCGCTGGAGATCTTCACCGACGTCAGCGTGGCGGTGGACCGGGGTTCCCGGGTGGCCATCCTCGGCCTCAACGGCGCCGGCAAGACCACGCTGCTGCGGATGCTCGGCGGGCTGCTGGAGCCGGACACCGGCGAGGTGCACCCCGGGCACGGGCTGCGGCTGGGCTACTACGCCCAGGAGCACGAGACGCTCGACGTGGACCGGACGATCCTGGAGCACATGCGCAGCGCCGCGTCCGACCAGACCGACACCGACCTGCGCAAGATCCTCGGCGCGTTCCTGTTCTCCGGCGAGGACGTGGACAAGCCGGCCGGTGTGCTCTCCGGTGGCGAGAAGACCCGGCTGGCGCTGGCCACGCTGGTGTGTTCCGGCGCCAACGTGCTGCTGCTGGACGAGCCGACGAACAACCTCGACCCGGTCAGCCGCGAGCAGGTGCTGGACGCGATCGCCCGCTACCCGGGCGCGATCGTGCTGGTCACGCACGACCCGGGCGCGGTCTCCGCGCTCAAGCCGGACCGCGCCATCCTGCTGCCCGACGGCGACGAGGACGCCTGGTCCGACGACCTCCTGGAGCTGGTAGAGCTGGCCTGACCCCCGTCCCCGCGCTCCCACCCCCCTTGTCCCCGTCGATCATGAAGTTGGCGGCACTTTTGGAGATCCACACCGCCGCCAACTTCATGATCGACCGGGTGAGGACAGCGGGGTGAGCCGGGCGGGGTGGGGCGGTCAGGTCAAGAGGGCGGCCAGGTGGGGGAGGGCGCCGGAGGTGAGCAGGATGGTCGCGCCGATGGCGATGAAGATCGCCGGGACCAGCCAGTGGCCGGCGCGGCCGACCAGCGCCACCACCCGGGGGTGACCGCCGAGCGCGGCGGCGACCGCGCACCAGACCGCCACCAGCACGGCGAACACCAGCAGCCAGATCAGGCCGGTGATCGGGTCGAGGGCGCGGAACACCGGCACGTAGACGGCGATGTTGTCCGCGCCGTTCGCGATCGTCACCCCGGCGACGCCGAGCAGGCTGCCGACCACCGCCGCCGGCTCGTCGTCGTCGCGCCGGGTCAGCAGCGCGCGTACGCCGAGCGCGATCGGCAGCAGCCCCAGCAGCCCGGGCCACGGGTCCGGCACCACGAGCAGCCCGGCGGCGGCCACCACCGCGACCGCGACGAGCGCGCCGATGCCCGCGTACTGACCGGCGACGATCTGCCAGGGCCGGGGCCGGCCGCTGTGCCGGGACGCCACGAACAGCACGGTGAGCACGACGACGTCGTCGAGGTTGGTGGCGGCGAACACGCCGGCCGCGGCGGCCGCGGCGGTGATCGGTTCGGTCACCCCGGCAGGGTACGGGCCGGGCGGTACGGATCAGCCGGTCGAAAGGATCACTCTATCGGGAAGCTGACATTGCGTAGCGTGTCGGTTGGCGAATAGTTGATATCTGGCGCATGATCGTCCGAGGCGGTCTAATAGGTGGGACCGTATCCGAACCGCACAGTCTGGGACGTGAGGAATCAGCATGGCAGCCACCGGCACAGCCACCAGCACTGAGAAGGGTCGCCGGATCGTCGGGGCCGAGCGCCAGACGCTCGCCAAAGACCTGGTAAAGCGGTACACCGGGGGTGAGAGCATCCGTGCTCTGGCGGCCTCGACGGGCCGTTCCTACGGGTTCATCCACCGTGTGCTCACCGAGTCCGGGGTGCAGCTGCGGCAGCGCGGCGGCGCCCGGCGCCGGAAGAAGGCGTGACCCGCCCCCCAGCGTCGTCCACCAGCGCGTTCCGGGGCGTCCGGTGACCGCCGAGACGACCGGAGTGCGCTTCGACTGCGACGGGCCGGTTGCGACGGTGACGTTGTGCCGGCCCGACGTGCTCAACGCGCAGACCCCGGCGATGTGGCGCGCGATGAGCGACTTCTCCCGCGACCTGCCCGGCGACGTCCGCGTCGTCGTCGTACGCGGAGAGGGGCGAGCCTTCTCCGCGGGCCTGGACCTGGCGGTCGCCGGTGCGACCGGGCCGGGCTCCTTCGCCGAGCTGGCCGCGATGCCGGAGGCGGAGTGCGCCGACCGGATCGCCGAGTACCAGGGCGGATTCACCTGGCTGCACCGGCCGGACGTGGTGTCGATCGCCGCCGTGCAGGGCCACGCCATCGGCGCCGGCTTCCAGCTCGCGCTGGCCTGCGACATGCGGGTGCTCGCCGCCGACGCCAAGCTCTCGATGGCCGAGGTGACCCTCGGTCTGGTTCCCGACCTGGCCGGCACGCGCCGCCTGGTCGAGCTGGTCGGCTACTCCCGGGCGCTGGAGATCTGCGCCACCGGCCGTCGGATGGACGCCACCGAGGCGGACCGGATCGGTCTGGCCACGCTCGTGGTGCCCAACGACGAGCTGGACGGTGCCGTGCGTGACCTCTCCGCCGGGCTGCTCGCGAACAACCGGGACGCGATCATCGAGATCAAGGCGCTGCTCGCGGGCGCGGCCGGCCGCTCGCACGCCGAGCAGCAGCGCGCCGAGCGGGAGGCGCAGACCCGGCGGATCCGGGACCTGGCCGGGCGGGGCGAATAGCCGGGACGGCGATTTCGTAAGGACCGCCCGGGAAGATCTGGGTTACTCGCGAGGTTGTCACAGGCGTCGGGAGAATGGACTCCGACGGTTCATGCTGCCCTGACGACCCGGAGGTGACGAGTGTCCCACCCCATGGCCGGCGGCGGCATGGGCGGCTGGAGCATGCTCCGGTCGCTGCGTAACCGCGACGAGGTCTCCGCCCACGAGCTCAAGCGCGGCACCGCCCGGCGGATCGTCGCGTTCGCCCGGCCCTACCGGCGCGACATCGTCGTCTTCCTGATCACCGTCATCGTCGCCGCGGTGATCGGCGTGGCCACGCCGCTGCTCGCCGGCGACGTCATCGACGCGATCGCCGAGGGCGGCGCCGACGCCCGCTCGACAGTGGTCCGGCTCGCCCTGATCATCGCCGCGCTCGCCGTGGCCGACGCGCTGTTCTCCCTGGTCCAGCGGTGGTATTCGGCCCGCATCGGCGAGGGCATCATCCTCGACCTGCGCACCCGGGTGTACGACCACGTCCAGCGGATGCCGTTGCAGTTCTTCACCCGCACCCAGACCGGCGCCCTGGTCAGCCGGCTCAACAACGACGTGCTCGGCGCCCAGCGAGCGTTCACCTCGACGCTGTCGGGCGTGGTCAGCAACGTCATCCAGCTCGTGCTCACCGCCGCGGCGATGCTCGTGCTGTCCTGGCAGATCACCGTGCTGGCGCTGGTGCTGCTGCCGATCTTCATCATCCCGGCGCGCCGGGTCGGCCGGCGGCTGGCCGAGATCACTCGCGAGTCGTACAACCTCGACGCCAAGATGAACGCGACCATGACCGAGCGGTTCGGTGTGGCGGGCGCGCTCCTGGTCAAGTTGTTCGGCGCGCCGGAGGTGGAGGCCGACCGGTTCGCCCGCCGGGCCGAGCGCGTACGCGACATCGGCATCCAGTCCGCGATGTACTCGCGGACGTTCTTCGTCGCGATGCTGCTCGTCGCGTCGCTGGCCCAGGCGCTGACGTACGGCGTCGGCGGCTGGCTGGCGGTCACCGGGGCGGTCAGCGCCGGCACCGTCGTCAAGCTGGCGCTGCTGCTGACCCGTCTCTACGGTCCGCTGACCGCGCTGTCCAACGTCCGGGTCGACGTGATGAGCGCGCTCGTCTCGTTCGACCGCGTCTTCGAGGTGCTCGACCTGCGCCCGTCCATCACCGAGAAGCCCGACGCGATGCCGGTGCCGCGCGGCAACGGCCGGGTCGAGTTCCGCGACGTGCGCTTCCGTTACCCGAGCGCCGCCGAGGTGTCGCTCGCCTCCCTGGAGGAGGTCTCGACCCTCGACCGGACGGTCAACGAGCCGGTGCTCAGGGGCGTCTCGTTCGCCGTCGAGCCGGGGCAGATGGTGGCCCTGGTCGGCCCCTCCGGCGCGGGCAAGTCGACGCTGTCCATGCTGATCTCCCGGATCTACGACGTCAGCGACGGCCAGGTGCTGGTCGGTGGCGTCGACGTACGGGACGCGACGCTCGCCTCCCTCCGCGACGAGATCGGCGTCGTCACCCAGGACTCGCACCTGTTCCACGAGACCATCCGGGAGAACCTGCGCTACGCGAAGCCGGACGCCACCGACGACGAGATCTGGGCGGCGCTGGCCGGCGCGCAGGTCGCCGACCTGGTTCGGGCGCTGCCCGACGGGCTCGACACGACAGTCGGCGAGCGGGGCTACCGCTTCTCCGGCGGCGAGAAGCAGCGCATCGCCATCGCCCGGCTGCTGCTCAAGGCCCCGTCGATCGTGATCCTCGACGAGGCCACCGCGCACCTGGACTCGGAGAGCGAGGCGGCGGTGCAGCGGGCGTTGTCGGTGGCGTTGACCGGGCGTACCGCGCTGGTCATCGCGCACCGGCTCTCCACAGTGCGCGACGCCGACCAGATCCTCGTGCTCGACGAGGGCCGGATCGTGGAGCGGGGCCGGCACGACGAGCTGGTGGCCGTCGGCGGCCTGTACGCCGAGCTGTACCGCACCCAGTTCGCGGTCACCGACTCGGCCGCGCCCCACGCCGAGGCCGAGCAGCCCGAGCCGGTGGTGACCACAGTGCCGATGGGCACCTACGTCGCCCACGAGGCCATGCCCCCGGCAACGGCCAACTAGCCCAGCGGCGTGGCCACACCCCCGGCGCCGGACCGGTGGCACCGGACGACCGAAGCCCCAAGCCGCGACGACCGAAGCTCCAAGCCGCGACGACCGAAGCTCTGACCCGCGAGGACAGAAGCCCTAACCCGCGACGACCGCGGCGCGCAGCTCGGCGAACGCGGCGCCGAGCGTCTCCGGGGTGAAGTGGGCGTTCAGGCCGCTCGGGTTGGGCAGCACCCAGAGCCGGGCCGTCGCGAGCGTCTCCGGCTGCGGCCCGAAACCGGCCTTCGGCCGGGCGAACCCGATCCGGTACGCGGTCACCCCGACCACCGCCACCCAGCGCGGCCGGTAGCGCTCGACCTTCGCGGTGAGCGTGGCCGCTCCGTCGACGAGTTCGCCGGCGGTGAGCTCGTCGGCGCGGGCACTGGCCCGGGCCACCATGTTGGTGATGCCGAGGCCCAGCGCCGGAAGCGTGTCCTGTTCGCTGGGGTGCAGCAGGCGCGGCGTGAAGCCGCCCCGGTGCAGGGCGGGCCAGAACCGGTTGCCCGGGCGGGCGAAGTGCCAGCCGGTGGCCGCCGACCACAGGCCCGGGTTGATGCCGACGAACAGCACGTCCAGGCCGGGCGTGATCACGTCGGGCAGCAGCCGGTCGGCGGCCGCGGCGAGCTGCTCCCGGCTGGGCCGGGGGTGACGGCGGGCGGGCGTGCCCGGTCCGGGCGCGGCCTCGGGCCGCCCACCGGCCGGTCGCCGTCGATCGCTCACCGACCCGCCGTCTCGCGTGACCGGCCCGGCGTCTCGTGTGACCGGCCCGGCGTCTCGTGTGACCGGCCCGGCGTCTCGTGTGACCGGCCCGGCGCGGGCGTGGCCACCCGCACCCGGCTCACCGGAACCGTCGCCGCGGGAGAGCCGTCCACCGCACCCACCGTCACAGCCCGCGCAGCGCGCCGCCGTCGACCGGGACGGTGATCCCGGTGACGTACCCGGCGGCGGGGGAGAGCAGGAACGTGGCCACCTTGCCGAACTCCGCCGGGTCGCCGATGCGCCCGAGCGGAATCGCCGCCTCGGCCTGCGCGCGGGCCCGCTCGGGGTCGCCGGAGCCGGCCAGCAGCTCCCGGTTGCGGTCGGTCATGATCCGTCCCGGCAGCAGACTGACCACGCGTACGCCGCGCGGGCCGAACTCGTCGGCCATGTCCTTGGCGACGCCGGCCAGGCCCGGCCGCAGCCCGTTGGAGATGCCGAGGCCGGGCAGCGGTCCGCGTACCGAGGTGGACAGCACCAGCCCGATCGCGCCGCCGTCGGTGAGCGCCCCGGCCACCGTGCGGGCGAGCCGGACACTGCCCAGGAAGACCGTCTCGAACGACTCGCGCCACTGCTCGTCGGTGACTGTGGCGGCGGTGCCGGGCGGGGGGCCGCCGACCGAGATCAGCGCGCCGTCGAGGCGGCCGAAGTGTTCCCGGGCGGCGGCGACGAGCCGCTCCGGCGTGGCGGGGTCGGTGAGGTCGGCGGTCAGCCCGATCGCCCGCAGCGGGTCACCGAGCGCCTCGACGGCGGCGGCCACCCGTTCCGGGGTACGCGCGGAGACGACCACCCGGGCGCCGTCGGCGACGAGTTGTTCGGCGGTGGCGAAGCCGAGGCCGCCGGAGGCGCCGGTGAGCACGTACACCCGGTCGGCGAGTCCGAGATCCATACACCGATCCTGCCGTACCGGCGGGTGCCTGTCAGCGCGGGGCGGGTCGCAGCAGGCGTACCCGGCCGGCGACCTGAACCGCGACGGCGCCGCCGGCCCGGGCGAGGGCCGGCAGCCGGCGTGGCCGGGGCGGGCGGCGGCCGTCGTAACGGCTCGCGGCCTCGCGCGCGGCCAGCTCCTCCGCGCCCAGCGGCGGCAGCGCGTCCCGGTCGCGCAGGTCGCGGGCCAGGTCCCAGCCGTCGCGCAGCGAACCGTTCGTGGGACGGCCGTCGGCCCACGTGGTGAACGTGGCCGGCCAGGCGGAGCCGAGCCCGGCGGCGAGCAGCGGCCAGTGCCGGGCCACGTCACCGGCCCGTTTGCGCAGCAGCGCCCGGCGGGCCGCCTCGACCGGGCCCGGGGTGAAGCCGGGCGGCAGCGGTCCACCGGCGACGAGCGCGGCGACCAGCTCGGCCTGCCGGGCCGCCAGGTCGCCGCTCACGTGACCACCGGGTGGCCGGACGCGGCGGCCAGCGCGTCGAGTTCGCCGCGCAGCTCGGCGGCGGGCGGGTAGTGCCCGTCGCGTTCCAGCAGCAGCGCGGGCGGCCGGCGCCGGGCGCACAGCTCGCGGACCAGGTCCAGCACGGCGGCGGGCACGGGGTCGGTGTGCGTGTCGTGGTAGAAGCCGCCGTGTTCGGCGCCGCCCGCGACGTGCACGTAGGCGATGCGCTCCAGCGGCAGCCGGTCCAGCAGCGCGGCCGGGTCGCCGCCCCGGTTGCGGGCGTTGGCGTGCACGTTCGCCACGTCGAGCAGTAGCAGCGCGTCGGTGGCGTCGAGGATCTCGGCGAGGAAGTCCGCCTCGTCCAGCTCGTCGTCGGGCCAGTCGAACAGTGCCGCGATCGGTTCCAGGGCCAGCGGCACCGGCAGCTCCGCCTGCGTCCGCCGTACGTTCGCCACCACCGTTGCGACCGCCTCGCGGCTGCGCGGCAGCGGCAGCAGGTGACCGGCCTCCAGACCGCCGGCCCGCACGAACGCGATGTGCTCGCTCACCAGCGGCGCGTCCAGGGCCGCGACCACCCCGGCCAGGTGCGCGACCCGGGCCGGGTCGACCGGCTCCGCGCCGCCGAGGGACAGCCGCACCCCGTGGGGTACGACGTCGACGCCGCGTTCGCGCAGCTCGGCGAGCCCGTCCGGGAGCGGCCCGGCCGGGGCGACCGCCTCCGCGACCACCTCGACGAAGCGCAGCCCTGGCAGCCCGGCGACGAACCCGGCGATCTCGGGGCGCCAGCCGATGCCGACGCCGGACGGGCCGCTCATCCGCCGCACCCGCCTCCGCCGCAGCCACCGCCTCCGCCGCACGAACTGCCGCCGCCGCAGGAGCTGCCGCCGCCGGCGGTCGCTCCGCCGCCGCAGGAGGTGCCGGAGCTGGCGCCGCCCGTGTTGCCCATCGCCTGCCGCTGGATCTCGGCCTGCTCCGCGAAGCCCGGATCCATGGTCCAGAGCGTGGCGGTGCCGAACAGCGCCACGCCCAGCGCCACCTCCGTCGGGCCGTACGTCGTGTACGCGGGCCCGGCCGCCGGCCGCAGCCACGTGTGCCGGCGGCGCATGTCGTCGAGCGCGGCGGTGGCCGCCCGGGTACGCCAGGGCACGCGGTTGAGCAGCACGAACGCGAGGCCGAGCGGGAACAGGCTGAGCAGCAGCCAGCCGGTGGGCCGGTCGTTGAGCAGCCCGGAGACCGCGCGCACGATGCCGATGACCAGCAGGGCTCCGACCAGCAGCGCGCCGCGCCGCAGCGTCCGGCGCCGCTCCTGGTCCAGGGCCAGGCCCCGCCGTACCAGGCCGTCGCGCAGCTCGTCGAGCGCCCGCCGGACCCACTCGTCGGCGGCCAGGTCCCGGGTACGCAGACCGCGGCTGGCCGCGTGGTGCACCGCCTGGTCGAGCGGGGTGGCCCCGGCCGGCAGCGGACCGCCCGTGGTGAGCCGCCGGTCCGGCCGTACCCCGACCGCGCCCGTGTGCCGCAACCCGCCGAGCGCCGCCCAGACGGCGAGCTGGTCACCGCCGTTGAGGTACGCGACCTGCTGCGGACCCAGGTCGCCGTACGCGGTCACGGGTGTGCCCGCCAGCATGCGCCGCCGGTACACGATCGCACCGATGACCAGGACGACGGCGAGCAGGAGGTACCAGCGCAGGAAGACGGGGCCGGGGATGCCCCAGGTGTCGGAGGGGGTCATCGTCTGCTCCTGTCGCGAGGAGGGGTCGCGGCTCATTGTGGAGCAGGCGCGCCAGAGTCGATCTCCTGGAGCGGTGTAGTTACCGGACCGAGACCGGCGGCGGTTCAGTGCCGGCGGACGGCCTCCTCGACCAGGTCGAGCACCCGGGCCAGGTCGCCGGCGGGCCGGCCCATCGCCAGGTGCAGCACCAGCCCGTCGTAGGCCAGCTCCAGGAACTGGGCCAGCACGTCGATCGGTACGTCGTCGCGGAGCACGCCGGCTTCGCGCTGGCGCAGCAGGCGCTCCCGGGTGGCCCCGGCGATGGCCTCGGAACGCTCCGCCCAGCGCTTGGCGAAGGCGGGGTCGGTGCGCAGCCGGCGGGACACCTCCAGCTGACTGCCGAGCCAGCCGGTGGTGTCCGGCGAGACGGCCCGGGCCAGCAGGTCGCGCATCACCTGCACGAGACCGTTGCGGGCCACCGTCTCCACCATGGCGGCGGCGTCGTCCTCGGCCACGGCGAGGAAGAGGGAGTCCTTGTCCCGGAAGTGGTGGAAGATCGCGCCACGGGACAGGCCGGTGGCCTCCTCCAGCCGCCGCACGGTGGCGCCCTCGTAGCCGTGCCGGGCGAAACACGCCCGCGCCGCCGCGAGGATCTCCTGCCGGCGCGCGTCGAGCTGGTCCTGACTTACTCTGGGCACGAACGGATCGTTGCAGGTGGAACCGGCCGATGCAAACCGTACGTACGGCTTGAGATGCGATTCCGGATGATCATCTGCCGCCGTCGGGTGGTTAGGATCGGCGCGTGACCGCCCTTCCCGCGCGCCCGCTCACCGTCGCCGCCGTCCAGGCCCAGCCCGCCCCCGGCGACGTCGCCGGCAACGCCGGTGCCGCGGCCCGCCTCGTCGCCCGGGCCGAGGGCGCCCGCGTCGTGGTGCTGCCCGAGCTGTTCCTGCCGGCGTACCACCCGCCGACGCTCGGCGCCGATCCGGACGCCACCGACGTGGCCGCCGACGCCGACGGCCGGGTGACCGACACCCGGCTGGACCCGCTGCGCTCCGCCGCCGTCGAGGCGGGCGCCGCCGTGGTGATCGGCGCCGCCGTCCGCCACCCCGACCGGCGTCGCACCATCTCCCTGCTCGTCGTGGATCCGGCCGGCACGGTCACCGCCGCGTACGACAAGCAGCAGCTCTGGAGCGGCGAGCGGGAGCTGTTCGACGCCGGACGCCGGGGCGCCACGCTCGTGGTCGACACGTGGCGGCTGGGACTGGGCGTCTGCTACGACGGCTGCTTCCCGGAGCACGCGCGGGCCGCCGCCGGCGACGGCGCGCACGGCTACCTCTGCCCGGGTGGCTACCTGGCCGGCTCGGCGCACCGCCGCGATCTCTACTACGCCGCCCGGGCGCTGGACAACACGATGTACGTGGTTTTCGCCAACTCGGTCGGCGGCACCGATCCCTGGCGCTTCAACGGCGCCGCGGCGGTGTACGACCCGGAGGGCCGGCCGCTGACCCGGGGCGCCGACACCGGCGAGGACGTGCTGGTGGCCACGCTGGACCCGGACGCGCTGGCCGCCACCCGCGCGGCGCAGACGATGCTGCTGGACCGTCCGCTCGACGCCGGGGCGGATCGCGCCGTCCTCGTCGCCTGATCGCCGTGGCGGGGCCCTCGGCCCTGTCGGTGCTCCGGCCCGTCCCGTAGGGTGCCCAGGTGCCGTTGCTCCTGCTCGATCTGGACAACACCCTGCTGGACCGCGACGGGCCGTTCCGCGCCTGGGGAGAACGTTTCCTGGACGGCATCGGCGCGCCGCCGGCCGACCTCGACTGGTTGGTGTCCGTGGACGCGGACGGGCTGACCAACAGGTGGGACGTGGCGGATGCGATCCGCGACCGGTACGCGCTGCGCATCCCCTCGATCGACCTGGTCGACGAGCTGCACGACGGGGTGGTGTCCCACATGCGGCTCGACCCGCTGGTGGCCTGCGCGCTGCGGATCGCGGCCGACGCCGGCTGGGTGCCGGTGGTGGTCACCAACGGCGCGTCCCGTCAACAGGACGCCAAGATCCGCAAAACCGGCCTCGACCGCTACGTCGCCGACTGGGTGATCTCCGAGGAGGCGGGCGTCAGCAAGCCCAACCCGAGGATCTTCGCGCTCGCCGCCCAGCGGGCCCGGATGCCGCTGCGCGGCGCGTGGGTGGTCGGCGACAGCCCGGAGGCGGACATCGGCGGCGCGACAGCGGTGGGCCTGCCCAGCGTCTGGCTGCACCGGGGACGCCGCTGGTCCGACCCGCGGTTCGCGCCCACCCGCATCGAGGACGGGCTGATCGCGGCCGTCGCGGCCGTACTGGCCGGCTGACCGCGCGACGGCGGCGCAGCGACAAGGTGGCGACGCGGCGACCGCCCGGAAAATCCGTTGACCTGCCCCGGGCGGGGTACGAGCATGGTGCCGCGCGAGTGCGCAGCCGGGGTGTGCCCGGTCGAGGAGAGGAGGTCGGTCATGGCCGTCTTCGCAGGGTCGTTCCACCTGCCTCCACCAGCCTCGATCGAAGGACAGATCCACCCGTGCGCGATCACGACTTCCCGGCGCCGCAGCGCCGTGGCCGCGGCAAGAGCCGCTTCGACGACGACGAACCCGACTTCCTGAAGCGGGGGCGGCACACCCCGCCGACCCGCACCGACCCGGACGCCGAGCCCGAGGCGGAGGACGCCTGGTCCTCCTGGGACCAGGCCGTCCACGGCCCCGAGCCGCACCCGGACTGGCTGGTCACCGAACTGGCCGCCCGGGACACCGAGCTCGGGGTGCTCAAGACCGGCAAGGAGGCGGACGTCCACCTGGTCCGCCGCGCCGTGCCGGGCACCGACCGCGGTTGCCTGCTCGCGGTGAAGCGTTACCGCGACGCCCAGCACCGGCTCTTCCACCGCGACGCCGGTTACCTGGAGGGCCGCCGGGTACGCCGGTCCCGGGAGATGCGGGCGATGACCGGCCGCACCGCGTTCGGCCGGCAGATGATCGCCGGGCAGTGGGCGGCGGCCGAGTTCGCCGCGTTGTCCCAGCTCTGGGAGATCGGGGCCGCCTCCGGGCGGATCGCGGTGCCCTATCCGGTGCAGCTGCTCGGCACCGAGTTGATGCTGGAGTTCGTCGGCGACGCCGAGGCGGGGGAGGCCGCGCCGCGGCTGGCCCAGGTCCGGCCCGACGACGACGAGCTGCGCGACCTGTGGGACCAGCTCGTGGAGGCGCTCACAGTGCTCGCCCGGGCCGGGTACGCACACGGCGACCTGTCCCCGTACAACCTCCTGGTGCACGCGGGCCGGCTGGTGATGATCGACCTGCCGCAGGTGGTCGACGTGGTGGCCAACCCGCAGGGGGCCGACTTCCTGGCCCGCGACGTGCGGGTGGTGGCCGCCTGGTTCACCGTCCGCGGGATGCCGGCGACGGTGACCGATCCGGCGGCGCTGACCGAGGCGCTGCTGCGGGAGGCGGGCATCCGCTGACCGACCGGCGTCCCGGGCGGGAGACCGCCCGGGACGCAGGTCCGGTCCGGGTCACTGGAGGTAGCGCTCGACCTCCGGCACCGGACGCTCGCCCTGGGCGTCCGGGTCGCCGTGCGCCTGGCGGGCGGCCCGGCGGCGGCGCAGCAGGTCCCAGCACTGGTCCAGGGACTCCTCCAGCGCGCGCAGCCGCTCCCGCGCCTCGTCGTCGGTGGCGGCCTCGTGCTGCTGCGCGTCGGAGCGCAGCCGGTGCTCCTCGTCGACGAGTTCCGAGATCCGGCTGAGGATGGTCTTGTCGTCCATGCCCGAAGCTTGGCACAGCGGACGGGTCCGCGCCCGCGTTCTGCCGCCGTCCGCGGATAGGTGAGCGTCGCTCGCGCTCCGCAACGGCCACTGTGTACGTCAGTGACGCATATCCCACGGGCTCCAATCTCGACATAGGGATTGTTGTTACGTGAAATATCCTCCGAGCTGCCTTTTGATCTGCGGCTCAGGATGGCATGCTCGCGGGCAACGTCACGGGTCGATACGGAGTCGCGACCCTGAGTCAACCGAGGGAGCGTTCAGGTGCCCGAACCAGCGGACACATCGAGGCCCACCGGCCGACCCCGAACCGTGCCGCTGCGGCAGATCCTGCCGGCGGCGCTCCGCGACCCCGCCCGGGCACTCATCGACATCGGTAACCGTACCGAAGGCGAACTGGTCCGGCTCAACCTCGGCTCGTTCCGGCCGTACCTGGTCACCCACCCCAGGCACGTGCAGCACGTC
Source organism: Micromonospora tulbaghiae (assembly GCF_900091605.1). Taxonomy (GTDB): domain Bacteria; phylum Actinomycetota; class Actinomycetes; order Mycobacteriales; family Micromonosporaceae; genus Micromonospora; species Micromonospora tulbaghiae. Next base: position 31,355 of record NZ_FMCQ01000004.1, on the reverse strand, counting down.
CTGCGTGACCGGGCGGACAACTACGAACGGGCCGGTGACGGGCTGTTCTGGCGCCCGGTCAAGCGGCTGTTCGGCGAGGGGATCCTCGGCGAGGGGCAGATCTGGTCGGCCAGCCGGCGGATGCTCCAGCCGATGTTCACCGCCAAGCGGGTCGACGCGCTCGTCGACGGCATGGCCGACGCGATCCGCGACGCCGTCGGGGAACTGGACGAGCCGGCCCGCGCCGGGCAGCCGGTCGACATCGGCGTGGAGCAGGCGCGCATCGTCAGCCGGGCGATCATGAAGGTGCTCTTCGCCGACCGGATCTCGGTGCCGGACGCGATGCGCGTGATCGAGGCGCAGGACCGGATCGCCACCGCCGTCATCCCCCGGATCATCGTGCCGTTCGCGCCGCTGTCCCTGCCGATGCCCGGCGACCGCACGTTCGCCCGCGCCGTACGCATCGTCGACGACGTGCTGGTGCCGGTGGTCCGCGAGACGCGGGAGTCCGCCGACCAGGGCGACGACGTCATCTCGACGCTCTGGCAGGCCCGCACCGACGACGGGCGGCAACTCGACGAGCGGCAGGTCCGCAACGACACGGTGGCGATGTTCGCCGCCACCACGGAAACCACCATCAACGTGCTGACCTGGGCGTGGCCGCATCTGGACCAGCACCCCGAGGTGGCCGAGCGGCTCTACGCCGAGATCGACGAGGTGGTCGGCGGCGAGCCGGTACGCCGCGAGCACCTGAGCCGGCTCACCTACACCCGGATGGTGCTGGACGAGCTGCTGCGGCTCTACCCGATCGGGTGGATCATCCCGCGCCGCGCGGTTGCCGGGGACGTCATCGACGGCGTGCCGATCGAGCCCGGCGCCACGATGGCGGTCAGCCCGCTGATCACCCAGCGGATGCGGCAGTTCTGGGACCGCCCGGACGAGTTCGACCCGGAGAGGTTCCGCCCCGAGCGGGTCCGCGCCCGGCACCGGTACGCCCACTTCCCGTTCGGCGGCGGGCCGCACCAGTGCCTCGGCATGTACCTGTTCTACCTGGAGGCCCAGCTCATCCTCGCCACCATGCTCAGCCGCTACCGGTTCCGGCTGCACCGCCCCGGCGTACCCGGGTTGCGGCTGGCTGCGGCGCTGCGGCCGCGCGAGCGGGTCGAGCTGACGCTTGTCGCCGCCGCCGGGCGGGCGGAGCGGGCATGACCGACGGGCCGACACCCGATCCGCTTGCCGTCGCCGCGGAGCAGGGCCGGGTCTGCGCGCTCGCCGCACAGGGCCAGCGCGGCCTGCGCAGGGCCGCCGCTGCGCACCCCGAGTTGTTCCCCGGCGACCCGTTCGACGCGACGCTGTTCAGCAGCATCGCGCAGGCGATGGCGTTCAGCGCCCCCTGGCACAGTGCCGCCGAGCTGGCCGTGACCAACCGCGCGGTGCTCTGGGGCTTCGCGGTGGACTGGCTGGTCGACCACCAGGCGACCAGCCGGGCCGAGGTCGACCGCATCACCGGCGTCTGCCTGGACGTGCTCGACGGCAGCGAGTCCGGCGACCCGCTGGGCCGGTTCCTCGCCGAGCTGCGCGACGACGTCGCCGCCGCGCCCGCCTACCCGGTACTGCGCGGCCACTGGCGCGACACGATGGCACGCATGCTCGGCGCGATGGCCCGCGAGTGGGACTGGCGGCGTACCGGCCGCCCCACGCTCGCCGACTACCTCGCAAACGCCGACAACCTCGCCGCGACAGTGGTGAACGTGGCGCACTGGATCCACACCGGATCGGTGTCCGACGCGGCCACGCTGGCACGGCTCGTCGAGGTCAGCGACGAGGTCCAGCGGGCCCTGCGCCTGGTCAACGACCTCGGCACCCACCGCCGCGACGCCGAGTCCGGCGACCTCAACGCGCTGCTGCTGGTGAACGACCCGGCCGAGGTCGAACGGCGTTTCGTCGAGCAGGTCGACCACTGCCGCGTCCTGCTGGCGAAGCTGGCCGGCGAGGTGCCCCGGGAGGCCGACTTCCTGTCCCGGCAGCTCGGCTTCACCACCGGCTTCTACCGGAACACCGACTTCTGGGGCGTGCGGTGACGCTCACCGCCCGACCGGTGCCCGCCACCCGGTCCGGTACCGCGCACGACCTGATCACCGCGCTCGGTGGCGAACCGGAGGGACAGACGTCGCCGTCGGTCTACGAGACCGGGCGGCTGGTCGCGCTCGCGCCCTGGCTCGACGGCCACGACCGGCGCGTGGCCTGGCTGCTTGACCGGCAGCGTCCGGACGGCGGCTGGGGTGGCCCCGCCGGGTACGCCCTGGTGCCGACGCTGAGCGCGGTCGAGGCGCTGTTGACCGTGCTGCACCGCGACGGACCGGCCGCCGCGCCCGCAGCCGCCGCGCGCCGGGGACTGGCGTACCTGGCCGACGCGCTGCGTGCCGGCGCCCCGCCGGACCTGCCGGCCACCGACCTGATCGTGCCGGCGCTGCTGACGGCGGTGGACCGGCACCTCGACGGGCCGTCCGGTCCGCCACCCGGCCTGGCCGAGTGGGCCGGCCGGCCCCGCCTGCCGCTGCCGGCCGGTCTCGACCCGGCCCGGCTGACCCGGGTACGCGGACTGCTCGCCACCGGAGGACCCGTACCGGAGAAGCTGACGCACGCGCTGGAGGTGGCGGGCCAGCTGGCGTACCGCGCGCCCGGGGTGCGTCCCTCGGCCAGCGGCGCGGTCGGCGCCTCACCCGCCGCGACCGCCGCCTGGCTGGGCGGGCCGGAGCCCGGACCCGCGCTCGACTACCTGAACGCTGTCGCCCGGCCCGGTCCGGTGCCCTGCGCGAGCCCGATCACCGTCTTCGAACGCGCCTGGGTGCTCGGCATCCTGGTCCGGGCCGGCGTGCCGGTCGGCGCGCCCGAGCCGGTGCTGACCGAGCTGCGCGCCGCGGCCGGACCGTCCGGCGCGGCCACCGCGCCCGGCCTGCCCGCCGACGCCGACACCACAGCGGTCACGCTCTACGCGCTGGCCCGGCTGGGCCGCGCGCCGGGCGTCGCGCCGCTGGCCGGGTTCGACACCGGAGCGCACTTCTGCACCTGGCCGGGGGAGGACGGGGCGTCGCTGACCACGAACGCGCACGTGCTCGACGCGCTCGGCGAGCAACCGAGCGCGCCCGGCGTCACCGGCGCCCGGCGCCGGGTCACCGAGTGGCTGCTGGACCGGCAGGAGCCGGACGGGCGGTGGGAGGACCGCTGGCACGCCTCGCCGTACTACGCCACCTACGCGGTGCTGCTGGCGCTGGCCGACCACGCCCCGGACGGCGCGGCGCGCGCCGCGGTCGAGCGGGGAGTGGCCTGGTTGCTGGACACGCAGCGCCCGGACGGCTCCTGGGGACGGTGGGACGGCACCGCCGAGGAGACCGCGTACGCGGTGCTCGCCCTGGCCGACGCGGGCCGGCCCGGCGACGCCCGGATCACGTCGGCGCTGGCGCGGGGCCGCCGTCGACTGTCCGAGCTGGACGGATGCGACGCCGAACCGGCACTATGGCACGACAAGGACCTCTACCGCCCGACGCGGATCGTGCGGGCCGCGGTGCTGGCGGCCTCCGGCCGCGCCCGGGCGACCCGGACCAGGGTCGCACCTACCATGATCAGGATCGCTTGAATGAGGTTCACGACGGCTGCTAGCGTGCGCCGGAGTCGATCGGATTTCGGACCGACCGAAGACCGGGCCAGGACGGTGTGATGGGTTCCCGCAGTACGAATCTCCGTACGAAGATCATCGCGCTGCTGGCGTCGCTGACCGCGCTCTGGGCGTTCGCCGCGTGGGTGACCGTACGGGACGGATTCAACCTGCTCGGCGTGCAGACGCTCAACGCGCGCGTCTTCGAACCGAGCGACCCGCTGCTGCAGGAGCTGCAGGCCGAGCGCCGGCTGTCGCTGCGCTACCTCGGCGAGTCCGACCCGGGCCGGCTGCAGGAACTGGAGGCCCAGCGGGCGCGTACCGACGAGACCGCCGGCGCGCTGTGGCGCTCGGTGCGGGACTGGCGCACCGAGATCCCGGCCAGCGAAGAACTGATGAGCCGGCTCGACGAGCTGAAGATCGAGCTGAACCAGCTCGGCCAGGTACGCGCCGACGTCAGCCGTAAGACCATCGACCGGACCACCACGCTGATCGCGTACGACGAGGCGGTCGACGGGATCTTCGCGGTCTTCGACGCCCTCGGCGGCCTCGACGACGACGAGATCGCCCAGGACACCGCCGCGCTCATCGACCTCAACCGGTCCCGGGAGCTGCTGTCCCAACAGGACGCGCTGCTCACCGGCGCGATCGCGGCCAACCGGATCACCGTCGGCGAGCAGACCGCTTTCGCCCGCCTGGTCGGCGCGCAGTGGTTCCTCGCCGACCGCACCGCCCGGGAACTCGCCCCGAGCGACCGCGCCCGCTTCGACCGGATGGTCCAGGGCGACGCGTTCCAGCAGCTCCGCACGCTCCAGGACCAGGTGCTCGCGGCCAAGGGCGCCGAGGTGCGCCCGCCGGTGACCACCGCGGCGTGGCAGGCCGCCGCCGAGAAGGCGATGGCCGACCTGCGCGAGGTGATCCTCGCCGGTGGTGAGGACATCGTGTCCCGGGCCATGCCGGTCGCGATCGGCGTCATCGTGCGGCTGGTGCTCGCCGCCGGTCTCGGCCTGATCGCCGTCATCGCCTCCGTGGTCGTCTCGATCACCACGACACGTGCGCTCGTCCGCCAGCTCGAACGGCTGCGCGAGGCCGCCTTCAAGCTGGCGCACGAACGCCTGCCGAGCGTGGTGGAACGGCTGGGCCGCGGCGAGGAGGTGGACGTCGCCCGCGAGGCGCCACCGTTGCAGTTCGGCGACGACGAGATCGGCCAGGTGGGCAAGGCGTTCAACGTCGTCCAGGAGACCGCCGTCCGTACCGCCGTCGAGCAGGCCGAACTGCGCCGAAGCGTACGCGACGTGTTCCTCAGCCTGGCCCGGCGCACCCAGGCGCTCGTGCACCGGCAGCTCACGCTGCTGGACGCGATGGAACGGCGGGAACACGACGCCGAGGAGCTGGAGGACCTGTTCCGGGTCGACCACCTGGCCACCCGGATGCGGCGCAACGCGGAGAACCTGATCGTGCTCTCCGGCTCGACGCCGGGCCGGGCCTGGCGGCGCAACGTTCCCATGGTCGACGTGGTCCGCGGCGCGGTCGCCGAGGTCGAGGACTACACCCGGGTCACCGTGCGCCCGCTCGGCGAGGTGTCGCTCACCGGCCGCGCCGTGGGTGACGTGATCCACCTGCTGGCCGAGCTGATCGAGAACGGACTCTCCTTCTCGCCGCCGCAGACCATAGTGGAGGTCCGCGGTCAGCTCGTGGCCAACGGCTTCGCCATCGAGATCGAGGACCGCGGCCTCGGCATGAGCGCCGACGAGCTGGCCGCCGCCAACGCGCGCATCGTCGACCGGTCCGAGCTGAACCTGGCCGACGCCGCCCGGCTCGGCCTGTTCGTGGTCAGCCGGCTCACCGAGCGGCACGGCGTCAAGGTGCAGCTCAAGGAGTCCGCGTACGGCGGGACGACGGCGGTGGTGCTGATCCCGCGGGAACTGATCACCGCCGACGGCGCCGACGCGTCCGACGCCCTGCCCGCCCCCGGGACGGCCCTGCCGGCGGCGCCCGCACCGGATCCGGCGCGGAGCACGCCGGACGGCGACGGCGACGGGCCGGCGACCCCGTCCGGCCCGGACGGCGGCGCCGAACCGGACCAGCCGGCCGAGTCCGCCCCGCCGGAGCCGGTGACGCGGGCGCCCCGGCTGACCCCCTCCGGGCTGCCCGCGCGTACCCGCAAGCGGCAGCCCGCGGTGGCGGCGCCCACCACGGAGCTGACAGTGGTGGAGCGTCGGCCTGCCGCCACGACGGAAGAAGCAGAGGCGTCGCCGGCGACGGAGCCGGAGACGGTCACCGACGCGGGACTGCCGGTCCGGGTACGCCAGGCCAGCCTCGTGCCGGAGCTGCGGCACGACCAGACCGGGGCGGACGACGACGCCGCCGACGACGACACGGCGCGTGCACCGGAGCAGGTGCGCCGGATGATGAGCTCCTACCAGAGCGGTACGCGACGCGGCCGTACCGATGCCGCGCGCCTGCTCGGCGGAGCGCAGGGGTCCGGCGGCGGGCCGGCCGACGCGGACGAGCAGGTTACCTGACCGGGACGTCGACGCGACGGAAACCGGATGTTGACGGCACACCAGCCGGGAAGATGAGGACGACGAGTGGCGCAGAAGACGGCTTCGAGCGCGGATCTGACGTGGCTGCTGGATGACCTGGTCGGCCGGGTCAAGCAGGCGGAGCACGCCGTGGCGCTCTCCACCGACGGACTGTTGATGGCCTCGTCCCGCGGATTGAGCCGGGACGACGGCGAGCACCTGGCGGCCATGGCGGCGGGCATCCAGAGCCTGGCCCGCGGCGCGGGCAAGCGGTTCGGTGGCGGACACGTACAGCAGACCATCATCGAGATGCAGTCCTCCTTCCTGTTCGTCACCGCGGCCGGGCGTAACGCCTGCCTGGCGGTGCTGGCCTCGGAGGACGCGGACGTCGGCCTGATCGCGTACGAGATGGCCATGCTCGTCACCCGGGTCGGCCGGTTCGTCGCGTCACCGACCCGGGAACAGCCCCTCGGCGAGAACACGGCACGATGACCGGCCGGGGGGACTCCGCGGAGCAGGAGTGGGTGGACGACCACGCCGGCCCGGTGGTGCGCCCGTACGCGGTGACCGGAGGCCGGGCACGCCCGGTCACCGGTACGTTCGACCTGATCTCGCTGGTCACCTCGACCCGCACGGATGTCGGGTCGGAGTCCGGGCTCGGCCCGGAGCACGTGGCGATCGTCGGCCTCTGCCAGCGGATCCTCTCCGTGGCCGAGATCGCCGCCCATCTCGACCTGCCGGTGGGCACGGTCCGGGTACTCCTCGGAGACCTGGCCGCCCGCAGCCTGGTACAGGTACGCGAGCCGCGCGCGACCACCGCCGGCCTTCCCGACGAGCACGTTTTCGAGGCGGTAATCAATGGACTACGGGCGCTCTGAGCGGCCGGCGGGCGCCGCACCGCTGCCCACCGCGATCAAGATCCTGATCGCGGGCGGGTTCGGCGTCGGCAAGACCACGATGGTCGGCGCGGTCAGCGAGACCCGGCCGCTGCGCACCGAGGAGGTGCTGACCGAGACCGGGATCGGCATCGACGACCTGTCCGGCATCGAGGAGAAGTCGACCACCACGGTGGCGATGGACTTCGGCCGCATCACCATCAGCGACGACCTGGTGCTCTACCTGTTCGGCACCCCCGGGCAGGACCGGTTCTGGTTCGTCTGGGACGAGCTGGCGCTGGGCGCGCTCGGTGCGGTGGTGCTCGCGGACACCCGCCGGCTCGCCGACTGCTTCCCGTCGATCGACTACTTCGAGGGACGCGGCACGCCCTTCGTGGTGGCGGTGAACTGCTTCGAGGGCGCCAAGCAGTTCCGCCTCGACGAGGTGCAGGCCGCGCTCGACCTGGACCCGGACGTACCCGTGGTGCTGTGCGACGCGCGCGAGCGGGAGTCGGCCAAGGAGGTGCTGATCACGCTGCTGGAGCACGCCATGAAGCTGCGGGAGGCGCGCCGCCGCGCCGCCGAGGACTGATCCGCGGCGCCGTCGGCGGGGCGGCGCGAGCCGGTCGACCATGGCAGTCTGGGCGCCATGACCGAGGTGAGCGCGCGGGCGATGTCGGCGGAGGAGTTCGATCGCTGGCAGGACGAACTCGCCGCCGGCTACGCGCAGGAGCACGTGGCCGCCGGCAACTGGACTCCGGAGGAGGCGCTCGACCGGGCCCGGCAGGAAAGTGCCGCCTTCCTGCCGGAGGGCATGGCGACGCCCGGCATGCTCTTCCTGCTCGGCGTGCTGGCCGACGGCTCGCCGGTAGGGCGCCTGTGGATCGGCCTCACCCATCCGCGTGGGCTCGCCGGCTGCGCGTTCCTCTACGACATCGAGGTGGCCGCCGGGCACCGGGGCCGGGGCCTGGGGCGGGCGCTGCTCGCGGCGGGGGAGCGGGCGGCCCGGGAGCACGGCGCCCAGGCGCTCGAGCTGAACGTCTTCGGCGCCAACGAGACGGCGCGCAAGCTGTACGAGACCTCCGGCTACCGGGTGGTCACCCAGCAGATGCGCAAGGACCTGTCGTAGGGCCGTCCTACAGGCGGGTGGCGGTCCGGATCAGGGCGGCGAGGGGCCGGGACCGGCTGTGCGGCGGCCAGGCGATCACGGTGGTCACCGCCGGCGCGTCCGGCACCGGCACGGCGGCCAGGTCGGCGAGCAGCAGCGTCCGCACCGACTCCGGCAGCACCACAGCGGTACGGCCGAGCGCGATGAGCTGGAACAACTGGGCGTGGTCGCGGACCTCGGGGCCCAGGCCCTCCGGATACGACCCGTCGGCCCGGGGCCAGCGCGGCATCGGCAGGCCGGACAGCGTCTCCACCTCGGCCATCAGCAGGTGCGGCCGCCGGGCCAGGGGATGGCCGGCCGGCAGGACCGCCACCTGCTGCTCGGTGACCAGTTCCTCGGTGTCCAGGCCGGTGGTCGAGTCGAACGGCAGGTGCAGCAGCGCCACGTCGGCCCGCCCGTCGCGCAGCAGCCGTTCCTGTTCGCCGATGCCGCACAACAGCACCTCGACGGGGACCGCGTCCGGCTCGGCCGCGTACGCGTCGAGCAGTTTCGGCAGCAGCTCGCTCGACGCGCCCGCCTTCGTCGCCAGCACCAGCCCGGGGCCGCCGTTCACGGCCTGACCGGCGCGGCGGGTACGGCGGTCGGCGGCATCCACGGCGTCCAGGGCGGCCCGGCCCTCCCGTAGCAGCACCGACCCGGCCGCGGTGAGCGCGACGCTGCGGCTGTCCCGTTCCAGCAGGGTCACGCCGAGACGCCGTTCGAGTTGCCGGATCGCGCGCGACAGCGGCGGCTGGGCGATGCCCAGACGGCGCGCGGCGCGACCGAAGTGCAGTTCCTCGGCGACCGCGACGAAGTAGCGAAGCTCCCGCGTCTCCATCCCGCCACCGTACCGCCGGATCGATACCCGTCGGGTATCGCCCGCTACCGAGCTGGTGTTGGAGGCCCGCGCGCCGCGCGGACAGGATCGAGAGCATGAGCGAACGGACGATCGCGCTGGTGACGGGCGCGAACAAGGGAATCGGGTACGAGATCGCGGCGGGCCTGGGCGCGCTGGGCTGGCGGGTGGGCGTCGGCGCCCGGGACGAGCAACGGCTCGCGGAAGCGGTCGCGAAGCTGCGCGCGGGTGGCGTGGACGCGTTCGGCGTACCGCTGGACGTGACCGACGACGCGAGCGTGACCGCCGCCGCCCGGCTGGTGGAGACGGAGGCCGGCGGCCTCGACGTGCTCGTCAACAACGCGGGCGTGACCGGTGGCATGCCCCAGCACCCGGGTGACGTCGACCTCGCGACCATCCGGACCGCGGTCGAGGTGAACGTGATCGGGGTGGTCCGGGTGACCGAGGCGATGCTGCCGTTGCTGCGCCGCTCAGCCTCGCCGCGGATCGTCAACATGTCCAGTGGCGTCGGCTCGCTGACCCGGCAGAGCGCGTCAACCGGCGAGGACCAGACCGGCCCGCTGTCGGTGGCGTACTCGCCGTCGAAGACCATGCTCAACGCGGTGACGATCCAGTACGCGCGGGCGCTCGCAGGCACGAACATCCTGATCAACGCCGGCTGCCCCGGCTTCACCGCGACCGACCTGAACGGCTTCCGGGGCGTGCGAACCCCGCAGCAGGGCGCGGCGATCGGAATCCGGCTGGCGACGCTGCCGGACGACGGGCCGACCGGCGGCTACTTCGAGGACGCCGGCGTGATCCCGTGGTGAGCGCCGCTCGTCAGCACCACATGACCGGGTTGCCGGTCGCCACCGACGCCGCGCACAGCCGGCGCAGCGGCTCCACCATGTAGGCGAAGTCCTCGCCCGACCGGCTCCGGGTCCGTACCGCGAGCCGTTCGGGCGGCGGCTCGCCGTGCTCGCCCACCGGCCGCATCGTCACCACCGTCCGCGTCCCGCCGACGGTGAGCTCCACCCGGTCACCGGGCAGCGGCCGCTGGCCGAACCGGACGGCCCGGAACAGAGTGGCGGGCGGGTCGGCGCGGTCGAGGACGAAGAAGCCGTTCGGATCGACCCCGGCCTGGAAGTCCGGGCCGAACATGAACACCCCGTGGTAGCTCTCGACGTACTGCATCAGCACCCGGCCGGTCGCCTCGTCGATCAGTTCGACCTCGTCGCTGATCCGGTCGGTGCGCACGAACGCGTCCAGCTCGGCGAGCGCCACCGCCGCCCGGTCGGCCGGCAGCGAGCCGCCGTTGAGGTTCGGCAGCGCGGTGGCGAGCGTCGGGAAGCGCTCCGGGCCGGCGGCGCGTAGCGCCTGCTGGAACAGCCGCACACCGGCCCAGTTGGACACGTGCTCGCTCGCCTGCTCCATGGCCTTGTGCGGGCACGCCTCCGCCTGCCAGGCGTCGAACATGCGGTGCGCGGCCTTGTTGCCCTCCCACGGCCGCAACAGCGCGAGACAGCCCTCCTCGTCGATGCCGACCGGTTCGACCGGGCAGGGCGTGGTGAGGCCGTCCTGCCAGCACCGGCAGTACACGAACGCGTCGAGTCCCACGCCGGCACGCTACCGGCGCCCGGCCGTCGGCGCGCACCCGTTTCCGGCGGCTCGTTGCCGGCGGCTCAGGTGATGGCGAGCAGCACGCCGTCCCCGTGCTCGGCCGCGGCGCGGTAGAAGTCGCGCAGGGCGGTGAAGTTCGGCAGCAGGTAGTTGTCGAACTCGTCGTCGCCGTCGTCCCAGATGTGCGGGTAGATCTCGGCCTCCGACATGGCCGCCGGGTCGAAGCGGGCCCGCAGCGTCGTCTCGTCCACCGCGTCGAGCCCGGTGGCCACGGCGCGCACGGCGTCGGGCATGAGCAGCCGGGCCGGGCCCATGCCGAGGTCCGGCCCGATCGGGTCGCCCCCGATGATCGCCGGGCCGGCGTCGCCCCGGACCTCGTACGTGGTGCCGTTCAGCAGGTAGTGCAGCCCGTGCCACGCCTTGTCGAGGTCGAGCTCGTCCGGGCCACCCTGGAACAGGGTGCCGACCTTCTCCGGGTCGGTGAGGACCGCCGCCAGATCCTCGGCGGACAGCCGGCGTGCGTTGAAGATCATGCCCATGGGGTTGCCTCTCGGGGGTGCCTGGCGGAATCGGCGGCAGCGTAGCGTGCGCGTGCGACAGGCATGGCACCATCGGCGCATGGCCACTGACACCCGGCACCTCGCTGTCCACATCGACCGGCCGGTGTCGGAGGTCTACGCCTTCGCCGCCGATCCGGGGAACCTGTCCCGCTGGGCGCCGGGCCTCGGCGGCTCGGTGGCCCGGGTCGACGGCCAGTGGTTCGTGGACACACCCGAAGGGCGGGCGCGGCTGACCTTCGCCCCGGCCAACGAGTACGGCGTGCTCGACCACGAGGTGCTGACGCCGTCGGGCGAGACGGTGTACGTGCCGCTGCGCGCGATCGCCGACGGCGACGCCACCGAGGTGGTGTTCAGCCTGCGGCGGATGCCGGGCATGAGCGACGCGGACTTCGACCGGGACACCGTGCTCGTGGAGGCGGATCTGGCCCGGCTCAAGGCCGTGTTGGAGAGCGCCGCCGGTTGACCGATACCCGTGCTCAGTCCGGCGTCCCCGTCTGTGCTGCCGCCCGGACAACGGCGTCGAGGCCCTCCTCGAACAGCAGGTCGTCGTCCCATCGGGTGTCGTCGAGATGGCCGGAGGCGCTGAGGGTCGGGTAGGTGTCGGCGCTCGCGGCGATGTGGTCGCGGGCTGCGGCTCTCGCGCCCGGGTCCGCGGTCCGGCGCCACGTGGCCTCCGTGAGCGAGGCCCCGATGACGTAGTTGGCCAGCATTCTCGTGGCGACCGCGAGGTGCAGACCGCGGCAGCCGCCCCGCACGAGCGCCGACTGCAGGAACTCGGTACGGGCCAGGACGTTGGGCCCGAGCATCGGACGACCGATGAGCCCGGGTGCCCAGGGATGGCGCAGCATCGCGTCGCGCCATGCCCGGACGAGGACGCGGATGTCCTCCATCCAGTCGTCGCCGGCGTCCGGAATCGGCACGTCGCCGAAGATGCGGTCGACGGCCAGATCCAGGACGTCGTCCTTCGTCTTCACGTGCCAGTAGAGCGCGGTGGCTGTCACGTCGAGCCGCTGGGCGAGGAGGCGCATCGTCAGGCCCTCGACGCCGTGCTCGTCCAGCGCTGTCACCGCGAGTTCCACGATGCGTCCGAGGGTCAGTGGCGGCTTGCGCCGCGCCCGCGGCGGCTCTGCCCGCAGCCACACCGGTGTCGTCGCCGCACCGGGCTCGGTCGTGGTCATGGAGCCACTCTAGTTCACTGGACAGGTAGCTTAACAACGGTAAGCTGATTGAACAGACCAAAGTCCGGTCTCGACAGTGGGCAAGGAGGACGCGCCGTGCCCCTGCTGCGGATCCACCTCGACAGCGACCCCACCACCGCCCGCCGCGTCCTGCAGACGCATCGCGAGGGCGGTGTCCATCACGAGTCGCGGGAAGCGGCCCGGGAACAGGTGTGGCGCCAGGGTCGCACTCCGGCCGGTGACCCGGTCTTCGTCGGCATCACCGACGGCCGCCGCAACGTGCAACTGCTCTACGACGTCGAGGTCTACTCCGACACCGTTCCGTGAGCACTCGCCGGCGCTCGCGCCCCACGGGAATGGGAATTGCGCCCGAGCCCGGCCGGTGGTCGTGAGCGGAAGGAATTCGGCGCACCTGTGCGCGAGCGTTCGATTCCAGGCAACGCAATCCGGCGAACGCAATTCGGTGATTCAGTCGCCGATCGCGTCCCGCATTCGTTCCCTCGTCCAGTATTCGGACGGATCGGTGGCGCCGGGGCTCGGGTTGTGCGTCGCGACCACCGGGCCGGGCGCGGGCCGCGCCGAGCCGCCGTCGCGGGTCGCGACGACCACGACGGCCGCGGCCACGGCGAGCGCCGCGACGGCGGCCGCGCCGAGCAGCACACGGTGTGACATGTCGCCTCCTCCGGGCCGTGGGGCCGGTGCCGGTCCGCCTGGTGCGCCGGGTGGCACACCAGGCGGACCGTCGTTCACCAGGTGTCGTTCGCGTACGTGTTGTAGAGCGTCCCCACCACCGCGGCGGAGAAGTACGGCGAGCCGTTCGTGTTCGAGCCGCTCGAGTAACTCATCACCCCGTGCACGTCACCACGCCTGGTGGTGTTGTCGTAGCTGTAGTACCACGGACCGCCGCTCGAACCGCCCCCGAAGCCGCAGTTCATCTCGATCCGGTTGCTGCCCGCGTCCCGCGACGTGCCCGAGCAGACCCACTGGATCTCACCGCTGTCCTTGTTGCTCGGGTAGCCGAAGATGTCGTAGTGGTACGCGCGCCCACCACCGGTGAGCAGCCCGTTGGCGCCGACCGCGTCCACGATCGACCGGCTGCCGTAGACGAGCGCGACCGCCACGTCGTACTGCCGCTCGCGGGTGCTGATCCAGCCGCTCGGCACCGCGAGCGTGGACCAGTCCCAGGTGCCGTACGGCTGCGCGCCGTTGCGGTACGACGGCACGAACATCCAGTTCGCGGTGTGCCAGTCCCGGCCCGGCCCGTCGTGCACGCAGTGCGCGGCCGTGAAGACCATGTTGCGTGCCGGGCTGTTCACCACGCTCGCGGAGCAGTAGTGGCCCAGGCCGTCGGTCGAACTGGTGTAGAAGATCTTCCCGACCGTGATCGACTCGTTCAGCTGGGTGCCGAAGCCGCTGCCGTCCTTCGGCGCCACCGCCTCGGCGAAGCGTCGCACCCGCTCCGCCGTGGGGCTCTGGGTGACCGGGCCGGCGGACTTCTCCACCTCGTCGGCCGGGGTGGCCGCCGCCATGCGCTCGGCCGTCCAGTAGGCCCTGGCCTGCGAGGACGACCCCGCCTTGCGCTCGATCGAGGTCACCGCGGCCGGAGCAGCAGTGCCTGCGGTGGTGCCGTTGTCGGCCAGTGCCGGAGTGCCGGCGAGGATCGCCGGCAGGATCAGGGCCGGCAGGGCCAGAAGTCTGATCGTCGTCTTCATGAAATCCTTCCCAGTGTTCGATTCCCGGATCGAAACTGGAGCGCCCCCGTTGTTCATCGCGATATCGGCAACGTATCGACGGCGTTCGGAGCGTGTCAACGAATCATGGACGTCGATTGTTTGCAGTGTCGGATGTGCGATCGGGGGCGATGGAATTCATCGAATAGCAATTTTCTCAATGCGTGGGACGGGCGAAAGGGCGGCCCTTTCAGCCCGACGACACGCCCTCGCAGTGCGACGATGACCGAACGGGCCGCACGACCACGGTACGGCGAGGGCCGCTCCCCGCCGGAGCGGGAAGCGGCCCTGTGTCAGCCGTACGCGAATCAGCTCGCGATCATGCGGCGCAGCACGTACTGCAGGATGCCGCCGTGCCGGTAGTAGTCCGCCTCACCCGGGGTGTCGATGCGGACCACGGCGTCGAACTCCACGCCGGTGTCGGTGGTGACCTTCACCGTGCGCGGGGTGTCGCCGTCGTTGAGCGCGGTGACGCCGCTGATCGAGAACGTCTCGGTGCCGGTCAGGCCCAGCGACTCGGCGGTCTCGCCGCCCGGGAACTGCAGCGGCAGCACGCCCATGCCGATCAGGTTCGAGCGGTGGATCCGCTCGTACGACTCGGCGATGACCGCCTTGACCCCGAGCAGCATGGTGCCCTTTGCCGCCCAGTCACGCGACGAGCCGGAGCCGTACTCCTTGCCGGCCAGGATGACCAGCGGGACGCCCGCCTCCTGGTAGGCCATCGAGGCGTCGTAGATCGAGGACTGCTCGCCGGTCAGGTGGTTGACGGTGAAACCGCCCTCCACGCCCGGGACGAGCTGGTTGCGCAGCCGGATGTTGGCGAACGTGCCCCGGATCATCACCTCGTGGTTGCCCCGGCGGGAGCCGTACGAGTTGAACTCGTGCCGGGCCACGCCGTGCTCGGCCAGGTACTTGCCGGCGGGGGAGTCCGCCTTGATCGAGCCGGCCGGGGAGATGTGGTCGGTGGTCACCGAGTCGCCCAGCTTGGCCAGCACCCGCGCGTCGGCGATGTCCTGCACCGGGGTCGGCTCCTGCTGCATGCCCTCGAAGTACGGGGGCTTGCGCACGTAGGTCGACTCGCCGTCCCAGGAGAACGTGTCACCGGTCGGGGTCGGCAGCGACTGCCAGCGCTCGTCACCGGCGAACACGTCGGCGTACGCGGCGCTGAAGCCGGTCGCGCCGATCGCGGAGGCGATGACGTCCTGGATCTCGGCGCTGTTCGGCCAGATCTCCCGCAGGTACACCGGGTTGCCCTGGGCGTCCTCGCCGATCGGCTCGTTGGCCAGGTCGATGTCCATGGTGCCGGCGAGCGCGTACGCGACCACCAGCGGCGGGGACGCCAGGTAGTTCATCTTGACGTCCGGGTTGATCCGGCCCTCGAAGTTGCGGTTGCCGGACAGCACCGACACGACAGCCAGGTCACCGTCGTTGACGGCGGCCGAGACCTCCTCCGGCAGCGGGCCGGAGTTGCCGATGCAGGTGGTGCAGCCGTAGCCGACCAGGTTGAAGCCGAGCTTGTCCAGGTACGGGGTCAGGCCGGCGCGGTCGTAGTAGTCCATGACGACCTTGGAGCCCGGTGCGAGGGTGGTCTTCACCCACGGCTTGCGGGCCAGGCCCTTCTCCACCGCGTTGCGGGCCAGCAGCGCGGCGCCGATCATCACCTGCGGGTTCGAGGTGTTGGTGCAGGAGGTGATCGCGGCGATCACCACGGCGCCGTGGTCCAGCTCGTACTCGACGCCGTCGGCGCCGGTCACGCGTACCGGATTGCTGGCCCGGCCGCCCGCGCCCACCGCGGCGGTCTCCAGGTCGCGCGGCGCGTCGGCCGGGTCGTTCACGCCGTTGGCGGGGGAGTCGCTGGCCGGGAAGGACTCGGCGGACGCCTCGTCGGCCGGGCCGTCGGCGCCGAACGGCTTCTCCTGCTGCGGCACGCCCGGCTTGCGGCCCGGGTCGCCACCGGTCTCGTCGGCGGCCACGTAGTCGCTGAGCGCGGAGCGGAACAGCGTCTTGGCGCTACCGAGCGGCACCCGGTCCTGCGGGCGCTTCGGGCCGGCCAGCGACGGCTCGATGGTGCTGAGATCCAGCTCCAGGCGCTCGGAGTACTCCGGCTCGCGCTCCGGGTCGTGCCAGAGGCCCTGCTCCTTGGCGTACGCCTCGACCAGCGCCACCTGAGACGCGTCGCGGCCGGTCAGCTCCAGGTAGCGGACGGTCTCGGCGTCGATCGGGAAGATCGCCACGGTCGAGCCGTACTCCGGCGACATGTTGCCGATGGTGGCGCGGTTGGCCAGCGGCACCGCGCTGACGCCGGGGCCGTAGAACTCGACGAACTTGCCGACCACGCCGTGCTTGCGCAGCATCTCGGTGATGGTCAGCACCAGGTCGGTGGCGGTGGTGCCGGCCGGCATCTCGCCGGAGAGCTTGAAGCCGACCACGCGGGGGATCAGCATGCTGACCGGCTGGCCGAGCATCGCGGCCTCGGCCTCGATGCCGCCGACGCCCCAGCCCAGCACGCCCAGGCCGTTGACCATGGTGGTGTGCGAGTCGGTGCCGACGACGGTGTCCGGGTACGCCTGGCCGTTGCGCTCCATGATCGTGCGAGCCAGGTATTCGATGTTGACCTGGTGCACGATGCCGGTGCCCGGCGGGACGACCTTGAACTCGTTGAACGCGGTCTGGCCCCAGCGCAGGAACTGGTAGCGCTCCTTGTTGCGCTCGTACTCCAGCTCGACGTTGCGCTCGAACGCGTCCTCGCGGCCGAACAGGTCGGCGATGACCGAGTGGTCGATGACCAGCTCGGCCGGGGCCAGCGGGTTGACCTTGGTGGCGTCGCCGCCGAGGTCACGGACGGCCTCGCGCATGGTGGCCAGGTCGACCACGCAGGGCACGCCGGTGAAGTCCTGCATCAGCACCCGGGCCGGGGTGAACTGGATCTCCACGCTCGGGTCGGCGGTGGCGTCCCACGCGCCGAGCTGCTGGATGTGGTCGGCGGTGATGTTCGCGCCGTCCTCGGTCCGCAGCAGGTTCTCCAGCAGGATCTTCAAGCTGTAGGGCAGCCGCTCGTGGCCCTCCACCTTGTCGATCCTGAAAATCTCGTAGCTCGCGTCTCCGACGCGTAGCTGGGTCTTCGCACCGAAGGTGTCGAGGCTCGCCACGTCGTACTCCTTCACACCAGCGACCGTGAGTAGTCCTGAGCAGTTTGTCGCACCGACCGGGGCGCTGCCGTGCTTAGGCAACACTTACCTGCGTCGGTCCCTACAAAACCGTACGTCCGTCTTGCTATTCGTGCAACCTCGTGCCACGCTGCGGGACGAGGAGGTGCCACATGATCCATCACGTCCTGCTCGCCTGCCCCCGCGGCTCCGAGGACGCGTCCCGCTCCTTCTACGCCGGCCTGCTCGGCCTCACCGAGAAGCCCAAACCCCCGGCCCTCGCCGCCCGCGGTGGTTGCTGGTTCACCGGGTACGACGCGGAACTGCACCTGGGCGTCGAGGACGACTTCCGCCCGGCTCGCAAGGCCCACCCGGCACTGCTGCGCCCCGACCTGGACGAGCTGGCCGCCCGCCTGGACGCCGCCGGACACGCCGTGACCTGGGGCGACGACGAGATTCCCGGCATGCGGCGGTTCCACACGTACGACCCGCACGGCAACCGCCTGGAGTTCTTGGCCCCCGCCGGGTGACCGGGCGCGGGTAGGGTCGGCGGGTGGTCGACGTACAGCACTGGCTCGCCGCGCTCCCGCCGGCCCTGATCTGCCTGCTCGTGGGCGGGGTGATCGGTGTGGAGAGCATGGGCATCCCGCTGCCCGGCGAGATCGTGCTGGTCAGCGCCGCGCTGCTCGCCGCCACCGGCGCCGTCGGGCCCGAATGGGTGGCCGCCGCCGCGGCGACCGGAGCCATCGTCGGGGACTCCATCGGGTACGCCGTGGGCCGCCGTGGTGGCCGCCCCCTGCTGGAACGGCTCGGCCGGCGCTTCCCGAAACACCTCGGCCCGGCACACCTGGCCCGCGCCGAGCTGAGCTTCGCCCGGCACGGCGTGTGGGCGGTGTTCTTCGGGCGGTTCGTCGCGCTGCTGCGCATCCTCGCCGGGCCGCTGGCCGGGGCGCTGCGCGTGCCGTACCGCCGGTTCCTGGTCGCGAACGCCGCAGGCGGGCTGGTGTGGGCGTTCGGCACCACCTACCTGCTGTTCTATCTCGGGCAGGCCGCCGAGCACTGGCTCAAGGACATCTCCTGGGCCGGGCTCGTGCTGGCCGTGCTGGCCGGCGTGGTCAGCACCGCGTGGCTGCGCCGCCGTGCCAAGCGCCTGCACGTGTCCGAGCCCTCCGACCAGCCCGACCCGGTTCCCGCAGCCGACCGCTGACGGCTTCCCCGTACGCGACTGAGGGCGGACGGCCGGATCCAGCGCCTCCCGGGCCTCACCGTCCAGGGCACACAGCGCCTGCCTCCCGCCCCGGCCCGCCCCCCCGGGCTCCCCGCAGTCCGATGATCAAGGAGTTTGTGTGCTGTGAGGGCTCCCGCAGTGGCACAAACTCCTTGATCATCGGCGCGGATCGGGGCGGGCCGGGCGTGGCGGACCGGAGTGGGCCAGGTCGGCGGGGTGGGGCATGGCGGACCGGAGTAGGCCGGCAGGCTGGGCATTTCGGGCGGACTGGGGCCGCGGGCGGGCGGCCGACCGCGGGGGCAGGGCGCGGTGGACCGCTGGGCCAGCTGAGCCGAGTGAACGAGGGCCACCCTCCCCGTTGATCATGAAGTTGGCGGTGGTTGTTGCCCGGTTTGTCGCCGCCAACTTCATGATCGGCGCGCGGTGGGGGCGGTGGGTTGGGTGCTGTGGTGGTTCTGGGACGCCTTGCTCGCGGTCACCCCTGGGTTGGTCGAGATCTTGGTAGGAGAAGGCCGCTCTGAGGGCCGTTTCCTACCAAGATCTGCGGGACGGCGATCCTGGGAAGTGGGCGGCGCGGGTGGGATGCGTCGGGATCTCGGCGGGGCCGGCGGCAGGGGTCAGGGGGCGGTGAGCAGGTTGACCAATGCGTCGCGGGCGGTGCGGACCGCGGCCCGGGACTCCTCGCTGTGGTCCAGCGCGTCGAATCCGTGCTGCCCGTTCGGCACGTCCACCACGCGCAGCGGGATGCCGCGCCGCCGCGCGACCACCGTGAACGCCTCGATGGTGGGGGCGACGTCGGGCCGTTCCCGTCCCGCCCGGGTCAGCACGAGCGTCGGCCCCGCCGCGCCCTCCGCCTGCGCGCCGTCGACGTTCGCGCCGTCGGGAGAGGTCGCGTCCGGCTGCGGGGCGTTGACGCGCTCGCTGTCGGCAGATGCCGCCTCCGGGCGCGGGACGTCGACACCGGCGTCGTCGGGGGAGGCCGTGCCCGAGGCAGTGGTGGCCTCCTGTTCCGTGGGCAGGTCGAGGGCGTCCATCGGGCGGAAACGCGGGTCCACCGGGGGCCATCCGGGCAGCGGGGCAAGCAGCGGATAGGTTGCGGCCACGCCGCGCAGCCAAGCGGGCGGGTCGCGGAGCCAGTCGCCGAGCAGCAGGCCGGCGCCGGAGAAGAACCAGAGGCCGAGCCGGTCGGGGTCGACGCGCGGGTCGGCGCGGAGCAGTTCGGCGGCGGCGTTCACCCGGGCGGCGACTGTGTACAGGTCGTCCGGGCTCGCCACGGTGAGCCGGGGGATCGCGGCCAGCACGCCCGCCTCGGCGAGCAGCGCGCCGTAGCCCTGGTAGAGCGGCCAGTCCCGCGCGTCGGGAGCCTCGGGCGGCCCCGGTACGCCGTGCACGACGACGACCGCGGGATGCCGGCCGTCACCGGTGGGCACGTGCAGGTCGACGTCGCCGTGCCGCTCCACGGCGGCCGGCGGGGGATCGAGGACGAACGGGCTCTCCCAGAAAACGGTTCCCATCGTTGCGATGGTAGGAGAATCCGCCGCCCCCGGCTGTCCGGTCAGGACGACGACGAGGCCTTGGCGTGCCGCTCGCGCAGCCGGTCCCGGATCTCCTCCGGGGTGTACGCCCGGCGCCGCCGTTCGGCCCGGGCCACCACTACTCCGGTCGCCGCGACGCCGGCGAGACCCGCGAGACCGAGTACCTTCCACCACCGCATTCGTTGCCGCATCCGCATAGGGTAGTCCTCCATGAGCATCAGCCTGGACGAGGCCGTGGAGCTGACCCGCACCGGCGATCTGTGGGTGTTCCGCGGCCGCAGTGTGCCCGACCGGGCCATCCAGCTCACCACGAACAGCCCGGTGAACCACGTCGGCATGGCCGTGGTGCTCGACGACATGCCGCCGCTGATGTGGCACGCCGAACTGGGGCGTTCGCTGCCGGACATGTGGACCGGCACCCACCAGCGTGGCGTGCAGTTGCACGACCTGCGGGACGCGGTCTGCGTCTGGGCGAACCGGTACGGCCAGCGGGGCTGGCTGCGCCAGCTCGAACCGTCGGCCGACACGGCGATGGAGGAGGCGGTCCTGCGTACCGTGGCTCGCCTGGACGGGACGCCGTTCCCGTCCACCGCGCAGCTGGCCTGGCGGTGGGCGCGGGGCCGGCTGCCGCACCCGCGCCGCCTGAGCCTCGGCGGCCTCCTGGGCGAGATCGGCAACCGGGGCGGGACCGGCGACAGGGGTGCGATCGGCAACCAGGACAAGACCGGCGACAGCGGCGACACGAGCAGGACCGGCGGCGCGAGCAGCGAGAACGCCGCGGCGCTGGAGACGGCGTACTGCGCCGAGGTGGTGGCGGTGACCTATGAGGCGATGGGCCTGCTACCCGAAGGGCGACGGCCCAACTGGTACGACCCCGGGCGGTTCTGGAGCGGCGACGACCTGGCCCTCAGCGGCGGCGCGCGCCTCGGCGCCGAGATCGAGGTGCGGATCCCGCCGCGCTGAGGAAGGTTTGCCGCCGGGGCGGGCCGGTAATGAGGAGCGTCGTGACGGCTTCCACCGACCTCGACACGCTCACCGACTTCTTCGACCGGTACGGCGTGGCGCTGACCACTGCCGACGTGCCGGCCATCGCCGGCTGCTACGCCCTGCCCGGGCTGGTGGTCGCCGACACCTACAGCTTCTCGTTCACCTCGCCCGCGGCGGTGGCGCTCAGCTTCGTCGGCGCCGCGCCGGACTACCAGGAGCGGGAACTCGTCGCCGCGAACGCGCAGATCGAGGACGTGCAGCAGATCTCGGCGCTGCTCACCGAGGTGGCGGTGCGCTGGGAGTTCCTGGACAGCCAGGGCGGCGCGGTGCCCGGCGAGCGCTACCGCTATCTGCTGCGTACCACCGAGGACGGCCCGGTGATCTGCACAGTCATCCGTACCGCCTGATCGTGCTGGCGCGGCGGCCGGCCACGCGGGCCGGCCGCCGCGCCGACGGGCGTCAGCGGTGGTGGGCGCCGGCCCAGCGGTCGGCCTCGGGGGCCGGGTGCAGGCCGGGCTCGTGCAGGCCCTCCTCGGTGACCTGGCCGATCCGGCGGTACGTCTCCGGCCGGCTGGTACGCAGGATCGCGCCCCAGATCAGGCCGACCACGCCCGCCGCCACCGGGATCGCCGGCAGCAGCCACTTCAGGTAGCTCGCGGTGTCGGGGGCGAGCAGCGCGTCGAAGTTGAACAGCAGCACCAGCAGCACGGCGGTGAGCAGGATCGTGCCGAGCGCCGGGGCGATCGCCCGCTGCCACGCGCTCTCCGGACCCTGACGGCCCCGGAAGAAGCCCACCACGGAGGCCGAGGTGAGCGTCATCAGCAGCACGACGCCGACCGCGGCCGCGCCGGACAGCCAGGTGAACAGGTCGATGACCGGGTCACGGCCGGTCATCGCGAACGCCAGGAACACCACCACGGCGAGGATGCTCTGCACCAGCGAGCCCGCGACCGGCGCGCCGCTGCGGCTGGAGGTGACGCCGAGGAAGCCCGGCAGCACCCGCTCCCGGCCCAGCGCGAACAGGTAACGCGCCACGCCGTTGTGGAACGACAGCAGGGCGGCCAGGACGCTGGTGATGAACAGGACGTTGGCGATGTCGGCGACGACGGCGCCGGTGTACTGGTCGAGCGCGCCGAAGATGATGCCGGGCCCCGCCTCGGCACTGGCCGCCGGGGCGTTCTCCGGACCGGTGAGCACGGTCAGCGCCCAGGCCGAGAAGGCGTAGAACAGGCCGGTGAACGCCACAGCGATGTAGGTGGCCCGGGCCACGGTGCGCCGCGGGTCCTTGACCTCCTCGCTGTAGATGGCGCCGCTCTCGAAGCCGGTGAAGGAGGCGATGGTGAACGCGAGCACCGCGCCGAAGCCGGCGCCGAACAGGTGGCCGGGGCTGATGCCGGCGGTGGTGACGGTGCCGCCGTCGGGGTTGGCGAAGGCGACGAGGTCGAAGATCAGCACGGCCACGCACTCGAGGATGAGCAGCACCGCGAGCACAGTGGCGTTGAGGTCGATGCGCAGGACGCCGAGCGCGCCGATGAAGACCCACGCCAGCAGCGCCCAGACCCACCAGTCGAGCGTGATCCCGGTCTTGGCGTCCATGAAGTCGCCCAGGATCGCGCCGAGCAGGCCGTACAGACCGATCTGGATCGCGTTGTACGCCGCGAGCGCGACCGCCGAGCCGGCCACCCCGCCGGCCCGGCCGAGGCCGTTGGCGATGTACGCGTAGAACGCGCCCGCGTTGGCGACGTATCGGCTCATCGCGGCGTAGCCGGTGGCGAAGACGGCGAGCACGGCTGCGAGGAGCACGTATCCGAGCGCGGCGCCGATGTTGCCGCTGACCGCGTACATGGTGGTGACGCCGCCGCCGAGAACGGTCAGCGGGGCGGACGCGGCGACGGTGAAGAAGACGAGGTGAGCGGTGCCGAGACGACCGCGGCGCAGCCCACCGTCGGAGAAGAACGGATCGGAGGACAAGGCTTCTCCAGGGGAGGGGGTGAGGGGATTGAGGTGTCTACTTCGGAACAACCTGAAGCAGGGTATTGGTGATCACGTATCGTGACAACCCCGCTTCGATATCGATTGGGGTGCGGCCTGAACGGCCGGAATTGAGCTGTGCGTGGTCATGCCGTACCGTCCCGTGTCGACGATCACGGCCACCGTTCGAGGATGGACCATGACCTACCCCGGGGCGCAGGCCACTTACCGGCTTGCGGATGCGCTGTTCCTTATCGGACACGACGAGTTCACCGGCAAGCCGCACGTCGCTGTTGACCGGCTGGAGTGCGGGCTGGCCGGCGCCGCGCTCGCCGAGCTGATGTTCGAGGGCCGGATCGCCCTCGACGGAGGGGGGATCGCCGCTGTCGATCCGCGGCTGTGGCAGGAGCCGCTCACCGACCTGCTGATCACCGAGATCCTGCGCCGCGAGGGGGCGCATCCGGCCCGGCTGTGGATCCGCTACCTGCGGACCCAGCTCAACATCAACGAGCGGGTGGGCACCCGGCTGGTCACCGCCGGCGTGCTCCGCCGCGAGCAGGGCAAGCTGATCGGCCGGGCGGTGCGCTGGCCGGCCATCGACCCGAACCAGGCGGCCTCGCCTCGGGTGCGGCTGACCGCGATGCTGATGCACTCGTCCCCGTCCGAGCTGGACCCGGGGACGCTGCTGCTGGCGACGCTCGCCGAGGCGGTCGGGCTGGCCGCGCACATCTTCGACCCGCAGGTGGCCGCGCGGATGCGCGACTGCCGCCGGTTCCTGCCGGCTCAGCTCGAAGGGCTGCTCGCCGCCGTCGTGGGCGCGCTCGACGTCACCACCACGACGGTACGGCGATGACGTCCCGCCCCGGGCCGAGCCGGGGCGGGACGGCACCGGTCAGGCCGGGTCGCGCCACATCGGGTAGAGGCTGGGGCCCTCCGGCAGGTCCAGCGTGACCGGACGGCGCCGGAATCCGAGCCGCTCGTAGAGCGCGGCGTTGCGCGGCGAACTGGCCTCCAGGTACGCAGCGGTGCCGGCCTGATCCAGCTCGGCCAGCTTGTTACGCAGCAGCGCCGACCCGACGCCCTTGCCGTGATGGTCCGGGTGCACCCCGATGAAGGGCAGGTACAAGTGCGGCTCACCCGGGTGCCGCGCGCTCATCATCTGGTCCAGCACGGCGAATCGCTTCATGGCCTCCGCGCCGATCGCGGCCTCCATCTCGTCGAACTCGTCGCCGTCCTCGGCGTCGTGGCCCTCGCCGGTGGGCAGCCACAGCGTGGCGCCCAGCCCGTCGCCGGCGATGTGCACCTCACCGGTGCGCAGCGCGAACGCGACGAACGGTGCGAAGAAGGCGCGGTGGACCCGCGCACGATGGTCGTCGTCGGGGAAGACCCAGCCGCTCACCGGATCCCGCATGAAAGCCTCGGCGAGAATCGCCGTCACGACGGCGGCGTCCGTCGCGGACGCCCGCCGGATACTGTTCTGCCACTCAGTCACTGGCTATCCGTCCTACCGGCTCGACGAGCCATTGTGGTCATTGATCGGCGTGCAAGGTATCAGGTGCGAGGCGCCGGACGGCAGGGCTCGGGCGCAATGCTCGCCGCGACCCGGTCCGGGTGGCTACTCTGGCCCGGACCCCGACAGGAGGACCATGTCCCGCACGCGTCGTCCCGGCCGGCAGCCCGGGGCCGCCATGGCCTCGTCCCCCTGGATCCTCGTCGCCGCGGGCGTGGTCGTGATGGTGGTCCTGCTGGTGGTGGCGCTCGGTTCGGTGCGGGGCCGCAGTACGTTCCCGGCGGCCGGTCCGGCGGATCCGGTGATGTCGTTGCCGCACGTTCCGCTGACGCCCACGGCGGTCACCCCCACCGGCCCGTCGCCGGTCTCCGCCACCGCTGCGGTGGTGCCGGGCCTGTCTCCCCGGTCCACGGTGCTGCCCGCCCGGCCGACTCCGGCCGCGCCGACTCCCAGCCCCCGGGGTGTGGCCCGGCCGGTGCTGCCTCCGAATCCTCCTCCGACGCCGCCGTCGGCGGTGACCGGCCGGTACAGCGTGCCGAGCGTCTTCGACGGCGGCTTCATCGGTGAGGTGCTGCTGGTCAACACCGCGCGTACGGCGCGGGGCTGGACGCTGCGCGCGGTGTTCCCGGCTGGCCGGCTGGTCACCGCCTGGGTCGAGGGCGCCGAGCAGGGAGTGTTCCGCTTCGACGACGGCGTGTTCACCTATCGCAGCGGGTTCGACCTGGCCCCGGGGCAGTCGCTGCCGGTGCGGTTCCACATCGAGCGGGCCGGCACCCGGCCGGTGAGCTGCACCGTCGACGGCACGCCCTGCGCCGAACGGTAGGTCGCGCGGCCCGGTAGGGCCGGCGTTGGATGCCTCCTCTTGCAAGGTGACTGCTTTGTTGCGGCAGTGTTTGCAAGGTATTGCAGAATGTTTCGGCAAGGGCTAGCGTGCGGGCGAATCAGCGACCAGAGAAAGGCCGTCGATGAAACCGCCGCCGATATCCCCCAAGGCGCTGCTCGCCCTGGTCACCTCCCTCGTACTCACTCTCGTCGGCGTGCCGGTGGCCCTCCACCAGCTCGGCGCCGACGCCACCCGTCCGGCCGCCACCCCCGACGTCCTGGCCGCCGGCAACGCTCCGCAGTGGAACCGCGAGCCGTCCCCCGACGCGCTGCTCAAGGCCGCCACCAACACCAAGAAGGCGGAGCAGTTCTACTTCGTCCTGCCGGACCGGTTCGCCAACGGCGACAAGCGCAACGACACCGGCGGCCTGACCGGCGGCCGGCTCACCACCGGCCTCGACCCGACGGACAAGGGCTTCTACCACGGTGGCGACCTCAAGGGCCTGATCGACCGGATGGACTACATCCAGGGCCTCGGCACCACAGCCATCTGGCTCGCGCCGATCTTCAAGAACCGTCCGGTGCAGGGCACCGGCGCGGACGTCTCGGCCGGCTACCACGGCTACTGGATCACCGACTTCACCCAGGTCGATCCGCACTTCGGCACCAACGCCGAGCTGAAGAAGCTGGTCGACCTGGCCCACCGGCGGGGCATCAAGGTCTACCTCGACATCATCGTCAACCACACCGCCGACGTCATCCGGTACGCCGAGGACAAGTACGGCTACGTGGACAAGAAGACCGCCCCCTACCGCGACGCGCAGGGACGCCCCTTCGAGGACCGCAACTACGCCGACGGCACCCGGAAGTTCCCGGCGGTGAACGAGAAGTCGTTCCCGTACACACCGGTGTTCGCCACCCCTGCCGACGCGAAGGTCAAGGTCCCGGCGTGGCTGAACGACCCGACCATGTACCACAACCGCGGTGACTCCACCTTCGCCGGGGAGAACAGCGAGTACGGCGACTTCTTCGGCCTCGACGACCTGTGGACCGAGCGTCCCGAGGTGGTTCGCGGCATGACCGACATCTACGCCCAGTGGATCGGCAAGGCCGGTGTGGACGGGTTCCGCCTCGACACCGTCAAGCACACGAACCTCGACTTCTGGCCGCAGTTCGCCCGGGGCGTCGAGGCCGCCGCGGCCAAGGCCGGCAAGAAGGACTTCTTCATGTTCGGCGAGGTCTACAGCGCCGAGCAGGAGATCCAGTCCACCTACGTGCGGCAGGGCGGGCTGCCCGCGACGCTCGACTTCTCGTTCCAGGAGGCGGCACGCGGTTACGCCGCCGCCGACGGCTCGGCCAAGGCGCTCGCCGACGTCTACGCCAAGGACGACCTGTACTCGGCGCGGGACACCGACGCCAACCGGCTCACCACGTTCCTGGGCAACCACGACATGGGCCGGATCGGCTCGTTCGTCGCCGCCGCCGGTGGTGACGACACCACCCAGCTGAACCGCAGCCGGCTCGCCCACCAGCTCATGTTCCTCACCCGGGGCCAGCCGGTCGTCTACTCCGGCGACGAGCAGGGCTTCACCGGCCCGGGCGGCGACAAGGACGCCCGGCAGGACATGTTCGCCTCCCGGACCGCCGACTACCTCGACGACGACCTGATCGGCACCACCCGTACCCACGCCGCGGACCAGTACGACACCCGCCACCCGCTCTACCGGACCATCGCCGGGCTGGGCGAGCTGCGGTCGGCGCACCCGGCGCTGCGCGACGGCGTGCAGGTGACCCGGCACGCGGCCGACGGGCCGGGCGTCTTCGCGTTCTCCCGCGTCCTGCCGTCCGAGCGGATCGAGTACGTGGCGGCGGTGAACAACGCCGCGACGCCGCAGACTGTCAGTGTGGACACCTGGTCGGCCGGCGCCCGCTTCACCGGCGTGTACGGCGGCGCCATCGGCGCGACCGCCGGTGCGGACGGCAAGCTGAGCGTCACGGTGCCGGCGATGTCGGCGCTGGTGCTGAAGGCCGACCGGGCGATCCCGCAGGCCGGGGCACCGAAGATCACGATCACCGAGCCGGGCGACACCCCGGTCCCCGGCAGGGCCGCCGTCACCGCCCAGGTGACCGGCGACCCGCTCGCCACCGTCACGTTCGCCGCCCGGGTCGCAGGTGGCAAGTGGACGCTGCTGGGCAGCGCGCAGCGCGCGCCGTACACCGTGCACCACGACCTGACCGGCCTGCCCGGCGGGACCCGCGTGGAGTACAAGGCGGTGGTTCGCGACGGCAAGGGCCGCACCGCCACCGCCCGCGCCACCGGCACCGTCGGCACCCCCGCGCAGGGCGCGTCGCGCGACTGGGCGATCGTGCACTACCAGCGCCCGGCCGGCGGGTACGACGACTGGCGGCTGTACGCCTGGGGCGACATCGACCCGGCGTACGTGACCGAATGGCCCGCCGGGCAGCCGTTCGCCGGTGAGGACTCGTACGGCCGGTTCGCCTGGGTCAAGCTCAAGCCCGGCGCGAAGACGGTCGGCTTCCTCGTGATCGACGGCGACGGCAACAAGGACGTGGCGAACGACCGCACCATCGACGTGACGGCCACCGGCGAGGTCTGGGTCAAGCAGGGCGACCCGGCGGTCCACCCGACGCGGCAGGCCGCCACCGGCGAACCCGACCCACCGGTGGACCAGAACACGGCGCTGATCCACTGGCGCAAGGCCGACGGGAACTACGACGGCTGGGGCCTGCACCTGTGGGACGGCGCGGCGAACCCGACCGACTGGGCCACCCCGCTCAAGCCGGAGAAGATCGACGCGTACGGCGCGGTGTTCCGGGTTCCGCTCGCGGCCGGGGCGAGCGGGCTGAGCTACATCATTCACTCGGGCGACGAGAAGGATCAGCCCGAGGACCAGCGGCTCGACTTCGCCTCCGCCGGGCGGGAGGTGTGGCTGCTCGCCGGCGTCAAGGGCCGGTTGCTGCCGACCACCACCTCCGGCGCCGCGAAGGATCTCGACCTGACCAAGCAGAAGGCGCAGTGGATCGACAGGTCGACAGTGGCCTGGGCGACCGGGCCGACCGACGGCAGGCGGTACGCGCTGGCCGTCGCCCCGGCCGGTGGGATCGGCCTCGCCGACGGTGAGCTGACCGGCACGTACACCACCATTCCGCTGCGGGCGCAGCGCAACGGGCTGACCGAGGCGCAACGGCAGGCGTACCCCCATCTCTGGGCCTCGCACGCCTTCACGCTCGCGCGCGGCGACCTGGCCAAGGTGCCGGCGGCGCTGCGCGGCCAGCTCGTGGTGACCGAGCGGGACGCCGAGGGCACCCTGCTCGCCGCCACCGGCGTGCAGATCCCCGGCGTGCTCGACGACGTCTACGCGGCCGCGACCGGCGCGAAGCTCGGCCCGACGTTCGCCGGCCGGGTGCCCACCCTGGCGGTGTGGGCGCCGACCGCGCGGACCGTCTCGCTGGAGCTGTTCGACTCGCCCACGGCCCAGCCGACCACTGTGGCGATGCGCCGCGACGACCGCACCGGCGTCTGGTCGGTACGCGGCACGAAGGCGTGGACCGGCCGCTACTACCGCTACCAGGTGCAGGCGTGGCAGCCGGCCGCGCAGAAGATGGTCACCGCGTCGGTGACCGACCCGTACTCGGTGGCGCTCGCGCCGAACTCCACGCACAGCCAGATCGTCGACCTGACCGACCCGGCGCTCGCGCCGGCCGGCTGGGCGAACCTGCGCAAGCCGGCCGCCCCGCCGGCGTCGAAGGTCCAGATCTCCGAGCTGTCGGTACGGGACTTCTCCGTCGCCGACACCACGGTTCCGGCCGAACGGCGGGGTACCTACCTGGCGTTCACCGATCCGAACACGGCCGGCATGAAGCACCTGCGGGCGCTCGGCGACGCCGGGGTCAACCACCTGCACCTGCTGCCGGCCTTCGACTTCGCCACCATCCCGGAGAAGCGGGCCGACCAGGCCCGGCCGGCCTGCGACCTGGCCGCGCTGCCGCCGGACTCCGACCAGCAGCAGAAGTGCGTCGCGGCGGTCGCCGACACCGACGGCTACAACTGGGGGTACGACCCGCTGCACTACACCGTGCCGGAGGGTGGGTACGCCACCGACTCGAACGGCGCGAAGCGCACCACCGAGTTCCGGCAGATGGTCGCCGGGGTGAACAAGGCCGGCCTGCGGGTGGTCATGGACGTGGTCTACAACCACACCTCGGCCGCCGGCACGGACCCGAAGTCGGTGCTCGACCAGGTGGTGCCGGGCTACTACCACCGACTCCTGGACGACGGTTCCGTGGCCAACTCGACCTGCTGCGCCAACACCGCCCCGGAGCACGCCATGATGGGCAAGCTCGTGGTGGACTCGCTCGTCACCTGGGCCAAGGCGTACAAGGTCGACGGTTTCCGGTTCGACCTGATGGGCCACCACCCGAAGGCGAACATCCTGGCCGTACGGGCCGCGCTGGACAAGCTCACGCTCGCCCGCGACGGCGTGGACGGCCGGAAGATCCTGCTCTACGGCGAGGGCTGGAACTTCGGCGAGGTCGCCGACGACGCCCGGTTCACGCAGGCCACCCAGGCCAACATGGCCGGCACCGGCATCGGCACGTTCAACGACCGGCTCCGGGACGCGGTGCGCGGCGGCGGTCCGTTCGACGCCAACCCGCGGGTGCAGGGCTTCGCCTCCGGCCTCTACACCGACCCCAACGGCGACGAGGTGAACGGCTCGGCTGCCGAGCAGCGGGCCCGGCTGCTGCACCAGCACGACCTGATCAAGGTGGGCCTGACCGGGAACCTGCGCGGCTACCGGTTCACCGACTCCACCGGCAAGCGGGTCACCGGGGCCCAGGTCGACTACAACGGCGCGCCGGCCGGGTACACCGCCGCGCCGGGCGAGGCGGTCACCTACGTCGACGCGCACGACAACGAGATCCTGTACGACGCGCTGGCGTACAAGCTGCCGCAGGGGACCTCGGCGCAGGACCGGGCCCGGATGCAGGTGCTCGCGCTGGCGACCACGGCGCTCGGTCAGGGCGCCGGGTTCGTCACCACCGGCTCGGAGCGGCTGCGCTCGAAGTCGCTGGACCGCAACTCGTACAACTCCGGTGACTGGTTCAACCAGATCCGGTGGGACTGCGCCCAGGGCAACGGGTTCGGCGCCGGCCTGCCGCCGGAGGCCGACAACAAGGACAAGTGGTCGTACGCGAAGCCGCTGCTGGCCGATCCGTCGCTGGTGCCGGACTGCGCGGCGATCGAGTTGGCCGACGCCCGGTACGCGGAGCTGCTGCGTGTCCGCCGGTCCTCGCCGGTGTTCGGGCTCGACACCGCCGAGCAGGTGCAGGAGCGGGTGGCGTTCCCGCTGTCCGGGACGAAGGAGACCCCGGGCGTGCTCACCATGACCCTCGACGCGCGAGGGCTGGACGGGAAGTGGAAGTCGGTGACCGTCGTCTTCAACGCCACGCCGGAGACGGCGGAGCAGACCGTCACCGAGCTGCGCGGCGCGGACGTGACGCTGCATCCGGTGCTGCGGAACTCGGCCGACCCGGCGCTGCGTACCGCGTCGTTCGACCGCAGCGCCGGCACGTTCACCGTGCCCGCGCGCAGCGTGGCGGTGTTCGTCCAGAGCTGACCGACACGGCCGACCGGCCCCCTGCCACGTCACGTGGCAGGGGGCCGGTCGCGTACCGGCGGACCGTCAGGTCAGTTGAAGCAGTCCTCGACGGTGTTGGCGCAGTTGGTGGGGTCGTTGTTGCTGATGAGGGACTTGTCGTCGAGCTTGACGCGTCCTTCGTTGTTGAGGACGCCGCCGGCGACCCGGTGGAGCTTGCTGGAGTCGGTGGCGGTGTTCTTGGTGACGTGGGTCTTGGTCAGGGTGATCTTCGCCTTGTTGTTGAAGATGCCGCCGCCGTTGAGGGCGGTGTTGCCCTTGATGTCGGTGTCGCGGATGGTGAGGGTGGCGTTGTCGTCCTTGTCGTGGTCGCGGGCGAGGAAGCCGTCCTCGATCTTGATGAGCCACTCGCCGTTGTAGATGCCGCCGCCGAA
>NZ_FMCQ01000005.1 GCF_900091605.1 Micromonospora tulbaghiae | reverse complement strand
TGCAAGGTCATATTCGGTATTAGCCCCGGTTTCCCGGGGTTATCCCAAAGCCTGGGGCAGGTTGCTCACGTGTTACTCACCCGTTCGCCGCTCGAGTACCCCGAAGGGCCTTTCCGCTCGACTTGCATGTGTTAAGCACGCCGCCAGCGTTCGTCCTGAGCCAGGATCAAACTCTCCAACAAAAACTTGTCGAACAGCATAACCTGGCAACAAAAGTGTTGCCAAAGGAATCCCAACCAGCAACCACTCCCAAAAGAATGGCCACCAGTCCGGGGTATAAAACAATTGGCACTGGCTTTACAAGCACCCTGTTGAGTTCTCAAAGAACAACCACACACCAACCAGAAAGCCCCGCTTCAGCGGAACCCCCGTTTGGGGCAACCCCTCAAACCTACTCGGTCTTGCCTCCGTCGTCAACCTCGTGTTCGAGGTGATCAACTTGGTTCGACCAGACCCACGCTGACGCTCACCGTTTCCGGTGGTCGTTGCTCTCGTGGGTTTCGGCGGACCGGCCGGCGTCGCTCTCGCGACCACCCGCCCGGCTCCCTGCCGGCTTCCGAACTCTACCCGGTCGGCTTCGCATTCGCAACTCCGTGTCCCGGAGTGTCGAGCACCGCCCGAATCTCAGTCTGGCTCGGCGTCACCGCCACCAGCCTGGTGCCCGTTCTCGGCCGGTTTGCCCGGCCTCCCTCGTGCAGAGAGAAAGTTACGCGGACCCGCCTCGGAAGGCAAATCAATGATCGTCATTGGGGCGAGCGCGCCGGCCCGCGGAAGGCCAGTGCCGAAGGGGGACGCCAACAGCGACGCCGTGCCAGAGTGGTCGGCATGGATGATCCGTCCCCGGTCCCGGCCGTCGCCGAGGACGCTCTGCTCGGCCTCCTGCTGCCGTTCTGGCAGTTGGTGATCGGGGCCGTCGTGCTCGCCGTACTGCTGCTGTCGGTCAGACGCCTGGCCCGGCGCGGCCCCTCCCGGATGACCACCGCCCTGCTGATCACGGCAGCGGCGATCGCCGGTATCGCCGCGCTGGGCCTGCTGTTCGGTAGCTGACCGCGGTCAGAGCCGGCGGTTGGCGAGGCTGGGCAGCTCGCTGCGGATCTTCCGCAGCCGCTCCAGGTCGATCTCGGCGACGGCCAGCCCCGGACCGTCGGCGACCTGGCTCAGCACCGTCCCCCACGGGTCGACCACGATGCTGCGTCCGAAGCAGGTCCGGCCCGGATCGTGGTCGCCTGTCTGGCCCGCCGCCGCCACGAAGCACTGGTTCTCGATCGCCCGGGCCCGCAGCAGCACCTCCCAGTGGTCCCGCCCGGTGTGCATCATGAACGCCGCCGGCACGACGAGCAGCTCGGCGCCGCCGTCGGTGGCGAGCTGCCGGTACAACTCCGGGAACCGCAGGTCGTAACAGATGGACAGGCCCACCCGGAGGCCCTCGACGTCGACCACCACCGGCTTCTCGCCGGGTGCGACGGTTGCCGACTCCAGGTAGGAGACGCGACCGGGGATCTCCACGTCGTACAGATGGATCTTCCGGTACGCGGCGGCGAGCACGCCCTCGCGGTCGAAGACCAGGGAGGTGTTCCAGGTGTGCGCCGGGTCCGGACCGGCCTCGTGGAACGAGCCGGCGATCACCCACATACCCAGCCTGCGGGCGGCCTCCGCGAAGAACCGCCCCACCGTGCCGTCGACCGGCTCGGCCGGCGGCATCCGGTCGGCGTGACCGAGGTAGTCGACGTACTCCGGAAGCAGGGCGAGATCCGCGCCGGCCGCCGCGGCCCTGACCAGCAGGGCCTCGGCGGCGGCGAGGTTCGCCGCCCGGTCGTCGCGGGCGTTGAGCTGGCAGACGGCGACGCGCATGAGGAGAGGGTACGGGCGGAAGCAGGCCTGCGACAGGGCTCAGACGCTGGAGAGGACGAGCGCTGCCGCGGCGAAGCCCAGCCCCGCGACCTGTGCCGGCCGGAGTCGTTCCCGGTCGACGGCGAGCGCGAGCAGGACCGTGCTCGCCGGGTAGAGCGAGGCGATGGCGGCCACCACGCTCAGGTGTCCCCGGCCCGCCGCGGCGAGGAAGAGCGCGTTCGCGGCGGAGTCGAGCAGGCCGGCCGCCGCGGCCCAGCCGAGGACCCGCCGCCCCAGGCGCAGTCGTGCGCCGGTGCGGACGGCGAGCGCGAGGCCGAACGCGATCGAGCTGACGCGTACCGCCAGAACCGGCCACATGCCGGCGGCCTCGTCGGCCTGGCCGAGCAGCGCGAAGAAGATGCCGAAGAGCAGCCCGGCGGCCAGCGCCATGCCGAGCACGCGGCCCGAGACGCGGCGCGTCGCACCGCGCTCCCCCAGGCTGACCAGGCCGATGGCGACCACGGCGAGCCCGGCGCCGCCGAGCGCGACGGCGCCCGGGGAGTGTGCGAGAACCAGGCCGGCGACGATCGGCACGATCGCCGCGGTGATCGCGGTGACCGGGGCGACGACAGCCATCACGCCGGTGGCGAGCGCGCGGTAGAGCAGCATGACGCCACCCGCGCCCGCTACGCCGGCCAGCAGTCCCCACCCCAGGTCGAGCGGGCTCGGCGAGCCGGGCACCACGAGGACGAGTACGAGCAGCAGCGGGACGCTGAGGATCTGCGACACCACTGTCACGGCGATCGGGTCGGCGCGCCGGGACGCCTTGCCGCCGGCGAAGTCGGCGGTGCCGAAGGCGAGCGCGGACACGGCGGCGAGGACAATGGGTAGCACTCAGCAGTCGTACCACAATAGTGACCGTGAAGGACAGTGTGATGACCGACGCAAGCAGACGGGTCGGCGCGGTGACCTCAGCGGTCGCCCGTCAGGTACGTGAGCTACGAGCCGCGCGCGGCTGGTCGTTCGAGGAACTGGCCGGCCGCTCCGGGGTCAGCAAGGGCATGCTGGTGCAGATCGAGGGGGCCAGGACAAACCCGAGCATCGGCACGCTCTGCCGGGTCGCCGACGCGTTCGGCGTCAGCATCGCCCGGCTGCTGGAGCCGGCCGAACAGAGCACGGTACGGGTCAGCGCTGCGGACGAGGCGCCGGTGCTGTGGCGCGGCCCGCACGGTGGCCTGGCTCGTCTGCTCAGTGGGCTCGGCGAACCCGATCTGGTCGAGCTGTGGGACTGGCGGATGGAACCCGGGGAGGCGTTGCAATCCCCCGACCACGCCCACGGCACCCGGGAGATCCTGCACGTGCTCGACGGCGCCGCCACCGTCACAGTCGACGGCGTCGACCACGAGGTACGAGCCGGCGAGACGGTCGAGTTCCACGCCGACCGGGAGCACGGCTACCGCACGGCCGGTGACGAACCGGTGCGCCTGATGATGGTGGTGGTCACCCCGTCGGGCGAGTGGGATCGGCGGACCCGCTCACGCGGACCGCGCCCGAGCTGACCCGGGCGCGGTCGCGACGGCGGTCAGGCCGACTTCTCCTCGCGGTCCCGCCGGCGCCGGCCGGTGAACTCGCGCGGCACGATCGTCGGGTTGACGTTCTCCAGGACGACCTCACGGGTGATCAGCACCCGGGCGGCGTCGGGGTTGCTCGGCACCTCGTACATCACGGAGAGGAGCACCTCTTCCATGATCGCCCGCAGGCCGCGGGCACCGGTGCCGCGGAGCATGGCCTGGTCGGCGATGGCCTCCAGCGCGGGCGGCTCGAACTCCAGCTCGACGCCGTCCAGCTCGAACAGGCGCTGGTACTGCCGGACCAGCGCGTTGCGCGGCTCGGTCAGGATCCGCACCAGGGCGCTGCGGTCGAGGCTGCGCACGTTGGTGATCACCGGCAGCCGGCCGATGAACTCGGGGATCAGCCCGAACTTCAGCATGTCCTCCGGCATGACCTGGCTGAAGATGTCGTCCGTCGACCGCTCGGAGACCGACCGGAGCCGGGCGCCGAAGCCGGTGCCGCCGGAGCCGGTGCGGGCCTCGATGATCTGGTCGAGCCCGGCGAACGCGCCACCGCAGATGAACAGCACGTTCGTGGTGTCGATCTGGATGAACTCCTGGTGCGGGTGCTTGCGCCCGCCCTGCGGCGGCACGTTGGCGACAGTGCCCTCCAGCATCTTCAGCAGCGCCTGCTGCACGCCCTCGCCGGACACGTCGCGGGTGATCGACGGGTTCTCCGACTTGCGGGCGATCTTGTCGACCTCGTCGATGTAGATGATGCCGGTCTCGGCGCGCTTGATGTCGTAGTCGGCCGCCTGGATGAGCTTCAGCAGGATGTTCTCGACGTCCTCACCGACATAGCCCGCCTCGGTGAGCGCGGTGGCGTCGGCGATGGCGAACGGGACGTTGAGCATCCGGGCGAGCGTCTGCGCCAGGTGCGTCTTGCCGCAGCCGGTCGGGCCGAGCAGCAGGATGTTGGACTTGGCCAGCTCGACGCCGTCGGTGCCTGAGCCCGGCGCGCCGGCCGCCTCGGCCTGGATCCGCTTGTAGTGGTTGTAGACCGCGACGGCGAGCGCCTTCTTGGCCTGCTCCTGACCGACGACGTAGTTGTCGAGGAACTGGCAGATCTCCATCGGCTTGGGAAGCTCTTCCCACTTCACCTCGCCGGACTCGGCCAGCTCCTCTTCGATGATCTCGTTGCAGAGATCGATGCACTCGTCGCAGATGTAGACACCTGGGCCCGCGATGAGCTTCTTGACCTGCTTCTGCGACTTGCCACAGAAGGAGCACTTGAGTAGGTCGCCGCCGTCACCGATCCGTGCCACCTACGTTCTCCCTGCACTCGTCGGCCGGAACGCCGGCCCTGACCTGCGAGCGCCGGAGCGCCCGTCCGTCCTGTCGTCCCACCATGCTGTCGGCTTCACCTGATCCGACCGCGGAGCGGTACAGACCCGACGTTACCCGGTGGCCGGGTTTTCTCCGACCCCCAAAACGGGTGTGTCAGAGGTCGACCGGGAACGATACCCCGACCGACCTCCGACCACACGTTGCTCAGCCCGCCGCGTGCGACGCCAGCAGACCCTTCTTGCGGCTGGTCAGGATCGTGTCGACCAGCCCGTACTCCTTGGACTCCTCGGCCGTCATGATCTTGTCACGGTCGATGTCCTTGCGAACCTGCTCGATCGGGCGGTTGCAGTGCCGGGAGAGCATGTCCTCCAGCTGCGTCCGCATCCGCAGGATCTCCCGCGCCTGGATCTCGATGTCCGAGCCCTGACCGTAGCCACCCTCGGTGGCCGGCTGGTGGATGATGATCCGGGAGTTGGGCAGCGCCATCCGCTTGCCCGGGGTGCCCGCGGAGAGCAGCACCGCCGCCGCGCTGGCCGCCTGCCCGAGGCAGACGGTCTGGATGTCCGGGCGGACGTACTGCATGGTGTCGTAGATCGCCGTCATGGCGGTGAAGGAGCCACCGGGCGAGTTGATGTACATGATGATGTCGCGGTCCGGGTCGGTGCCCTCCAGCGTCAGCAGCTGGGCCATCACGTCGTTGGCCGACGCGTCGTCCACCTGCACGCCGAGGAAGATGATCCGGTCCTCGAAGAGCTTGTTGTACGGGTTGGACTCCTTCATCCCGTACGACGTGCGCTCGACGAACGACGGCAGGACGTAGCGGTTGTGCACGGCCGCGAACTGGGGCGGCAGGCTCAGGTCGGTCATCGTCAGCTCCTCGGTCAGCTCAGGGTCCCGGCGCCATCCGGAACCTGCGCGGCCCCGATGATCACCTTGTCGATGAAGCCGTAGTCCATGGCCTCCTGGGCGGTGAACCAGCGGTCACGGTCCGAGTCCGCCTCGATCTGCTCCTGGGACTGGCCGGTGTGGAACGCGACCCGCTCCTGGAACATCCGCTTGGTGTAGAGCATCTGCTCGGCCTGGATCGCGATGTCCGACGCGGTGCCGCCGAGACCGCCCGAGGGCTGGTGCATCATGATCCGCGCGTGCGGCAGGGCGTACCGCTTGCCCTTGGTGCCCGCGCAGAGCAGCAGCTGGCCCATGGACGCGGCCATGCCCATCGCCACGGTCGAGACGTCGTTGTCGATGTACTGCATGGTGTCGTAGATCGCCATGCCGGAGTAGACCGAGCCACCCGGCGAGTTGATCCAGAGGAAGATGTCGCGGTCCGGGTCCTCCGCCGCGAGCAGCAGGAGCTGCGCGCAGATGCGGTTGGCCACCTGGTCGTTCACCTCACTGCCCAGGAAGATGATCCGTTCCTTGAGCAACCGGTTGTAGACCGAGTCGTCGAGGTTGCCAATGGAGTCGCCACCGCGGGCCTCGTTCACCCGGAGCGACTTCTTGGGGATGTGCATGTCGGTCATGGCAGCCCTTCGCTCTCCGTACCGTCCTACCCGACACTAACCGCTCAGCCGGGAGGCGTACTCCCGGTCGGGGCACTGTTCGCTCTCAGCGCAGTCACCCGCACGGCGTACCCCGGAAAGGGTTTCGGCCGCCTCCCGGCGCGCAGCGCGGGACGGCGGCCGAAACCCCCGATGATCAGTGCTGGTGGTCGTGCTCGGCCTCGTTCTGGGCCCGCAGCGCGTCGAGGGAGACCTCGTTGCCCGCCGCGTCCTTGATCTTGATCTTCTCCATCACCGCGGCGAGCGCCTTGCCCCGGCGGACGTCGCCGAAGACGGCCGCGGCGGCGCCGGAGCGGACCAGCTGGTCGTAGTACTGCTGCGGGGCCATGCCGGCGCGCTGCGCGCGGTGCACGATCTCGTGACCGAACTCGTCGTCGGAGACCTGCACGTCCTCGGCGTCGGCCAGCGTGTCCAGCAGAAGCTGGATCTTGACGCCGTCGGTCGCCGCCTCGGTCAGCTCGGTGTCGATCTGCTCCTCGGTCTTCTCCTCCGCCGCGAGGTATTCCTCCAGGGAGGCGCCGATGCGCTCGAGCTGGTCGACCATCGCGGCCTTGCGGCTCTCGACCTCCTCCTTGACGACGCCCTCGGGCGCCGGCACCTCGGCGGCGGCCACCATCTGCTCCAGGGCCTTGTCGCGGGCGGCGTAGATCTGCTCGACCTGCTTGCCCCGGGTGACCCGCTCCCGCAGGTCACCGCGCAGCTCGTCGATGGTGTCGAACTCGCTGGCCATCTGCGCGAAGTCGTCGTTGAGCTCGGGGAGCTCCTTCTCCTTGACCGTGCGGACGGTCACCGCCACGTCGGCGTCACGGCCGGCGTAGTCGCCGCCGACGAGCTGCGTGGTGAAGGTGGTGCTGTCGCCGGCGGCCAGGCCGACCAGCGCCTCGTCCAGACCCGGCAGGAGCTGCTTGCTGCCCACCTCGTGCGAGATGTTGCTCGCCGAACCGCCCGGGACCTCCTCGCCGTCGACCGTGGCGCTCAGGTCGATCTGCACGAAGTCGCCCTCCTGGGCGGCCCGCTCGACGGTCTTCAGCGTGGCGAACCGCTCGCGCAGGCTGTTGATCTGCTCGTCGATCTCGCTGTCGGCGATCTCGATCTCGTCGACGGTCACCTCGATGGTGGCCGGGTCCGGCAGGATGATCTCCGGCCGGACGTCCACCTCGGCGGTGAAGTTGAGCGAGTCGCCGTCGGCGAACTCGGTGATCTCGACCTCGGGACGGCCGAGCGTCTTCAGGTCGTGCTCCCGGACCGCGGCGAGGATGTTCTGCGGGATCGCCTCCTGCACCGCCTCGTTGAGCACGGTGCCCCGGCCGACCCGCTGGTCGATGACGGCAGCGGGGATCTTGCCCCGGCGGAAGCCGGGAACCTGGACCTGCTGGCCGATCTCCCGGTACGCCTTCTTGAGGCTCGGCTCGAGCTCGACGAACGGCACCTCGATGGCGAGCCGCACGCGCGTCGGGCTCAGAGTCTCGACGGTGCTCTTCACAGGCGTACTCCTTGACGGATCTGGGTGTTGGTTCTGGGGCGTGATTGCGCGCATCGAGTGTAGGCGAGCCGGCCGACGGCATCGGCAGGGCCCGGGCACCGCGCGGAAAAAACCGGCGGTTCCCGGGACGATCCGGTCGCGAACGACAGTCGGGGTGGCGGGATTTGAACCCACGGCCCCTCGCTCCCAAAGCGAGTGCGCTACCAAGCTGCGCCACACCCCGGTGGCGACGAAGAGTGTATGCCGTCCCGCCACCCGCGCGGGTGACCGGGGCGCGGCGTGCGCGGTGTGGCGGCGTTCGGGGGCGCGGCCGGGGTACGCGCTGCGCGGCCTCCGCCACGATTGGGTACGCTGTCGGCGCACCCCGCGGTGGTGGGGTGCTCGCGGGCGTAGCTCAATGGTAGAGCTTCAGTCTTCCAAACTGACTACGCGGGTTCGATTCCCGTCGCCCGCTCCACGACCTCCGGCCCCGGTCAGAGGATGCATCCCCCGAGCCTGAGCCGGTCGGCGACTCCCCCGCTCGGGTCATCCGCGGCCGTCAGCTGCTCTGGCCGTCGGCGAGGATCCGCCTCACGAACTCAACGGCCGGACCGCTGGAGCGCCGAAGCCAGCAGTTCGTACGTGGCCTGGTCGAAGGCGACCAGGCGGACGTGCTCGACGTTCGTCGGTGTCGCTCTGATGGTCGAGATTGCGATCTCCGCTGCCTGGTCGCCCGGAAACCCGTAGACACCAGTAGCGATGGCGGGGAAGGCGACGCGGCGAGCGGCGAGCTCATCGGCAATCTCAAGGCTGCGCCGGTAGCACGACGCCAGGACGTCGGCCTCACCGTAGCCGCCGCCTTCCCACACCGGGCCGACGGTGTGAATGACATGGCGTACCGGTGGGTCCAGATCGAACGCCGGCGTGGCGACCGCCTCGCCCGGATCGCACGGTGCCAGCGCGGCACCCGCCCGGGCCAGCCGCGGTCCGGCTGCACGATGGATCGCCCCGTCCACACCGCCGCCACCCAGCAGCGACTCATTCGCAGCGGTAACGACGGCATCGACGTCCTCTCGGGTGATGTCACCGAGGACAACTTCGATCACAGGCACGGATCGATGATGCCACCAGAGCACCTCTTTTCTAGTTCCCGGGCCGCTTCCGGTCTTCGCCGGGAACGTAGCCGCGCGGCGAATGGACGAACAAGCGGAAACCCATCGGCACCCGCTGGTGGCGAGGCAGGCCGAGCACGTCGTAGCCGATCGCGAGGTCGTCGAAGACGAGTCCTCCCCCGGGCGCCTGCTCGACGTCCGGAATCGTGATCGTCACGAAGACCGGCAGTTCCCTTCCCGGTCCTACTTCGGCCGACCGGAGGGGTGACGCCGTAGCCGGGTCGAACACGAGAGCAGCGGGCTCGCCGACAGGACTGCCCGCTGTCAGTCGAGCGACCTTGAACACGTGCCGGTCGGCAGGACCGTCGTCGACCGCGACCCCCGTGATCGTGACGGGCCACGGCCCGGGATTGCGGATGGACACACCGAAGGTGATCTGCCCGCCGGGGCTGAAGGCGAAGCGCACTTCGGTCGTCGA
Source organism: Micromonospora tulbaghiae (assembly GCF_900091605.1). Lineage (GTDB taxonomy): Bacteria > Actinomycetota > Actinomycetes > Mycobacteriales > Micromonosporaceae > Micromonospora > Micromonospora tulbaghiae. The sequence goes on along the minus strand of NZ_FMCQ01000005.1, from coordinate 455,151 downwards.
CCCTTCCGTGCGAGACGCCGCGTCGGCGCCGTGCCACCACGAGCTGCCGTGGTCAAGGCGGTGACCCAGGGTGCTCACCAGATAGCCGGTGCACAGCATGACAGCCAGCGCGGCGGCCAGGAACCGACGGCGGCGCTTCATAGGAGCCCCATGCGCGTCCAGCGGGCGGGCGACGTAGTGCTGTCCCGGCCGGTGTTCGCGGTCGTCCGCGGGCGTGCGAACACCCTCTGCAACTGCGTGCCGTACGACGAGTCGGGCATCCACTGATCAGCCCGCATGACCAGTAGCGACCGGATCGGTGACGGGCACTGCCGGATCCCGTCGCTTCGCAAGGACGATCACGCCGATCAGAAGGAGCACGAGCCAGAGCGGCACCAGCACGGGAGCGAGCCCCCGCCAGACGGGCCACACCGGCTCGGCGAGCCGATTCGCGGCCAGATCCGTCCAGGTGAGGGCGGCCCCCGGGAACAGGGCGACGGTCACCAGGGTGCCGGCCAGCAGGGGTACGGGCCGACGACTCCGCGCCACCACCCGGAACAGCACCGCACCGGCGACGGCGCCGAGCAGGGTGCCGGTGATCGTGGCGGCGCGGAATCCTCCGGGGGCGGACTGCGTGATGCTCAGCCTCGACCCGTGCGCCGGATGGGTGAGCGTGACCGTCATCCCGTCTCGCTCGGCCCGCCAGCCGTCGCACGAGGCGCCCGGCACCCGACGGATTTCCCGCCATCCGCGCGTCTCGGCGGCCCGCCGCATCAGCTCGGACAGCGCGCAGTCGACGCCGTCGCCGTACTGGAACTCGATCCGGCTCCCGCCGACGTCGTCGGCGGCCAGCCAGACGCCGTACCGGTAGCCCTGCACTGTCGTCGCGCCGCTCGGCTCGACACCGGGAAGCAGTTCGCCGGGCGCGCTCCGAATTGCCTCGGCGCTCAGCGGCTCGGCGCCCCGGCCGCCGTACCAGGACCCGAGGGCCAGGCCGGCCGTACCGAACAGCAGCGCGCCGAGCAGCGCCATCGCGACGTACCCCGGCCGACGCCCCACCGGCCCACCCCCTGTCGCCGTGCGGCACAGCGTAGGCGTCGCGCACCGTCCGCGGCGCCCCGCGTGACGACGGTGCCGGCACCCGGTGCGTGGGCAGGCGATCTCCGCGTTCAGGCAGAGAAGCGGGCTTCGCCCGTTCGCTTGTCCACCGCGACCGGAGAGTTGCCGGCCATCGCCTCGCGCCAGTCGCCGGATTCGACGTATGCCTTCCCGTCGTAGGGGAACACGTACACGTCGTCGAGTTCCTTCACGGCGTCGTCCACGATGACGACCGGGTGGGGGAAGCGGTATCGGATCTCGGTGTCCAGGAACTCTTCGGCGATCTGCCGCGCCGATTCCGGTGCGGTCACGGTTTCACCATCTCCACATCTCTGCCCAGCCGCTTCCTCGCAGCAGAGGCGGCCACCGTACGGCCGTGTAGCGACGCCGGAGGCCACCGCGCCGCTCGACCCGGTGCTCCGCCGTGGCGCGTCCACCGTCGCCCGGGTGCCTAGTAGTGGTCCTCTATCGGCCGGCGTGCCTCGTCGAACAGCGCCGGCCCGTCGTACCGCACCGGGCGCGGCGCGGGCGTGGCCGGTTTGACCTGCTCGAACTGCTCGGTGGACAGCGCGTACACGACCCGGCCGAGGCCTGATGCGTTGATCGCCACGGTGCACATCGGGCAGGGCTGGCAACTGGTGTACATGGTGGTGGCGACCGCGGCCTCGGGGGCGAGCTGACGGGCGGCCCAGCGGGCCAGTTTCAGCTCCGGGTGGGCGGTGACGTCCCGGTCGGAGACCACCGTGTTGTGGTCCTCGATCAGGACCGTGCCGTCCGCGCCGACGAGCAGCGACGCGAACGGCCGTTCGCCGGACGCGCCGGCCCGGTCGGCGAGTTCCAAGGCGCGGCGCAGGAACGCTTCGTCGTCGGGTGTCATCGGCCCTCCACGTGTTCAGTCCGCGGCGATCTGCTCGACGGATCGGGTGGCGACGGCGAGCAGGGCCGGGTCGCCGCTGCGGGCGTACGCATCGCTCAGGGTGTCGATGAATTTGATCGCGTGCGCGTCCCCGGTGTCCAGCGCCCGCGCCATCACCTCGTCGAGTTCCGGCCCGGCGGCCGGCGGGAGGGAACGGGCCCCGGCCGGGGCGTAGGCCGCGGTGACGGCGGCGGTCGCGGCCCAGGCGGCGGCCAGGCTCGGCTGCCACAGCGCCGGTGGCAGGGCCGGCAGAGTGCGCAGCACGGCGTTCGGCGCGGTGGCTGCGTGCACGAGCATCACGGGACTGGCGTACCCGTGCGTGCCGTGCCGGACCACCGCGGCGTCGACGACAGCGGCGAGCCGGGTGGGCACGTCGTCGGCGGCGTCGCCGGGCACGGCCGCCGCGACGGCCGGCCACCGGTCCAGGTCGGCCAGCTGCGCCAGGCGCGACCGGATGCCGAACCGCTGGTCGGGTACGCGGGGAACCGCGTCGAGCGCGGACCGGGCGTCGGTTCCGGGGTACGGCCCGGCGCCGGGCGGTGCGAGCGGCTGCCAGCGGGCGGCCCAGTAGGCGAGCCCCTGGCCGAGTTCGGTCACGCGCGGTGCGGTCTCGGCGTCGAGCAGCGCGCGCACGGCGTGGCCGACGCGGATGACGCCGTGGGTGGCGCCGGCGGCGATGCCCGGCAGCAGTCGTGGCCACCACCGGGCCAGCACGTCGCGCCACGGGTCGCCGGCCAGCTCGCGGTCGAAGAGGTCGAGCCAGTCGCCGGTACGCACCGGGTCGCCGAGCGGGTCGCGCCACTCGTCGGCGGCGATGCGCCGGATGCCGCGCGGGCGTTCCTCCAGCCGGTCGGCGTACGCGTCGATCCAGCGGTGCACTGCTCGCTCGTGCCCGTGGCGCACCAGGGCCTCCGCCGCCATCGGCACGTGGTTGGACAGCCACCCGTCGCGCTCGGGACCGGTGTGGCGTACGCGCTCGTACGCCTCGTCGAGTACGGAGTTCAGCACGTCCGCAAGCGTCCGACCTGAAGTCCGGTCGACGTCAAGCGGGCGCGGAACCGACTGGTGTCCGGCGGCGTCGAAGCGGCCATGAGACTTCGTGCCCTGCTCGTCGTCGCCCTGGCCGCGCTCGGCCTGGTCGTGGTCATGTCACCCGCCGAACCCGCGTGGGCCTGCTCGTGCGCCCTGTCCACGGCCGAGCGGGACGAGCGGGCGGACAGCATCGTCGTCGGCAGCGTCTCGGAGGTGACCGACCGCGGGGTCCGGATCACCGTCGAGTCGGTCGAGAAGGGCGGCGCCGGGGTCGGGGACACGCTCGGCCTGAAGGTGTCGCGCAGCGAGGAGGGTTGCGGCTACGGCTTCCGCGTCGGCGCGCGGTACCGGGTGAACTCGTCCGCCGGTGCCACCGGGCTGTGCGCCGGGATCCGCGAGATCTCGGCCCCGGCGCTCGCCGCCACCCCGTCCGCCGTCTCGGCGGAGCGGACGCAGGTCGCGGCACGGCACGTTCCCGGCCCCTGGTGGATCGTCGGCGGCGCGACAGTGGCGGTACTCGTCGCCGGGCTGGTGGTGGCGGCCCGGCGGCGGGCCGGAGGCGGACACCCCTGACGGTCCGCCGGTCAGGCCAGGCGGCGGCGGAGCTGCGCCATGTCCTCCGCGGGCAGCGCGTCAGCGACCAGCAGCCGGGGCAGCAGCTCCGGCTCCAGCATCGTGGCCCGGAACACCAGCGCCACAGTCACGTCGTGGTCGGGCCGGTGCACGACCTCGACCGGGTCCCCGGCGCCGACGCTGCCCGGCGTGATCACCCGCAGGTACGCCCCGGGCCGTACCTCCTGGGTGAACCGCTTGATCCAGCCGCGCTCGCCCAGCCACCCCTGGAACGTGCCGCAGGGGATGCGCGGGCAGGAGACCTCCAGCACCAGGTCCGGCCCGATCCGCCACCGCTCGCCGATCCGCGCGCCGTTGACGTCCAGCCCGGTGGTGGTCAGGTTCTCGCCGAAGCTGCCGTCGGCGAGCGGGCGGCCCAGCTCGGCCTCCCAGTGGTCGAGGTCCTCCCGCGCGTACGCGTAGACCGCCTGGTCGGTGCCGCCGTGGTGGGCGACGTCGTAGACCCGGTCACCGGCGAGCCCGACGTCACCGGTGCCCTTGGGGCCGGGCGCGGTGACGGCGACGCGACCGTCCACGGGCCGCTTGTCGATGCCGGTGGCCCCGATCCCCTTCCACGGGTTCGGTTGCGGTCGGCCCACGTTGACGGAGATCACCTTCATGACGGTGACGGTATGCGGCCGGGGGCCGTACCGGCCAGTCCATTCCCGGGCCGGGTGAACGGCGCGGCGGCGCGGCCTGCGTACGATGCGGGCCGGACATCCTCGTCGGGTGGTGGAGGTAGCCGCGGATGGCAGGCCAGCAGGACGGTTTCGCCCTCGGCGTGGACCTCGGCACCTCGAACACCGTGGCGGTGCTGCGCTGGCCGGACGGGCGGACCCGGCCGGTGCTCGTGGACGGCCACCCGATCCTGCCGTCCGGCGTCCACGCCGACGCGGACGGCCACCTGCACGTCGGGCGGGACGCGCAGCGCCTGGCCCAGGCCGACCCGGCCGGCTACGAGCCGAACCCGAAGCGCCGGGTCGACGAGGAGACGGTGGAGCTGGGCGGGCGGGCGTACCGGCCGGCGGAGCTGCTGGCCGCGACGCTGCGCGCGGTCGCGGACGCGGCGGTGGCGGCGGTCGGGATGCTGCCCCCGGCGGTGGTCACCCACCCGGCGGCCTGGACGCCGGCCCGCCGTCAGGTGCTGCACGACGCGCTGGAACTCGCCGGCTGGCCGGCCGCGGCCGAGCACACGCTGGCCGGGCCGATCGCGCCGGGCACCCGCCTGCTGCGCGAGCCGGTGGCCGCCGCGCGCTACTTCACGCAGGTGCTGCGCCGGCCGGTGCCGGTGGGCGGCTCGGTGGCGGTGTTCGACTTCGGCGGCGGCACGCTCGACGTGGCGGTGCTGCGCAACGAGGGCGCCGACCCGTGGGGCGACTCCGGTTTCCAGCTGGTCGCCACCGGCGGGATCCCCGACCTCGGCGGTCTCGACCTGGACGCGGCCCTGCTCGGACGGCTCGGCGAGCTGGTCGGCCCGGTCCACCCGCGCGAGTGGGCCCGGCTGACCGACCCGGCGACCACCGCCGAGCGGCGGGACCGCCAGCAGCTCTGGGACAACGTGCGCGGCGCCAAGGAGATGCTGTCCCGGGCCATGGTGGCGCCGGTCGCCGTACCGGGGGTGGAGGCGGCGGTCCCGCTGTCCCGCGAGGACTTCGAACGCCTGGCCGCGCCGCTGCTGGCCCGGGCGGTGACGGAGACCCGGGAGGTGACCGCCGCCGCCGGGCTGCGCCCCGAGCAGCTCTCCGGCCTGTTCCTGGTCGGCGGGTCGACGCGGGTGCCGCTCGTGGCCCGGCTGCTGCACGCCGAGCTGGGCATCGCGCCGACGGTGCTGGAACAGCCGGAGATGCCGGTCGCCGAGGGCGCGCTCACCGACCTGCCGCTGCCCCGGCGGTCCGGCCGTCCCGCCCACCCGGCGTCGGCACCACCCGCGCCGACCCGGCCCGAGCCGGCCGAACCCGCGCCCACCCCGCCCGGATCGGCTGCGGACGCCACCGCGGCCACGGTCCCCGCCGGTGCGACGAGGCCGAACCCGACCGCGCCGTTCGGCGGAGCGGACGCGGCGCCCGCCGGTCCGCACGGCACGCTGGTCGCCGACGGGCCCGTCCCACCGACGTCCCCCACGAGGTACGACGGCACGCCGCTCGCCGGGGGCCCGGTCCCGCACCCGAGGTACGACGGCGCTCCGGGCGCCCACGGTTTCGTGCCGCCGGGGGCAGCGCCCGCCGCGCACCACGCCGGAACCGGCGTACCCGGGATGCCGCCGCCCCCGCCCGGTGGAGGATGGCCGCCGGCGGGGCCCGGTCCAGGCGTACCCGGGGCGCCCTTCTCCCCCGCCCCGGGCGGTGTCCGGCCCGGCGGCGGTCGGCCACGGCGCGGCCGGTGGATCGCGCTCGGCGCGGGTCTCGTGGTCGTCGCCGTGGCGGCGGCGGCGCTGCTCTGGGTGTTCCGGGACCGGCACCCGGCGCTGGACTTCCACACCGCCGAGCTGGTGAGGACGGTGGCCGCCGGTGACACGCGGCCGGACCAGATGTTCACCGCGACGCTCGGGGAACGCGCCTACCTGGTCCGTTCGCTGCCCGACGACCATCTCCACGTGACGGCCGTCGAGGCGGCCACCGGGAAGACGGTCTGGGAGAAGCGGACCGACGCGGCCGCGCAGCGGTGGGCGGGGGTCCGGGCGCTGCCCGACGGGCTGCTCGTCCTCGGCGACGCCACCGGCAGCGGCACCCCGCGCGTGCTCGCGGTGCTCGACGGCGACTCCGGCAAGCAGCGCTGGCAGACCGATGTCGGCCGCGACGACACCCTGTACCTCGGGCCCGACACGATCGTCCGGCTGGACCGCACCGGCGAACGCCTGGTCGGGCTGCGGCTGGACGACGGCCGGCAGCGGTGGGAGCGGCGCAACCCGCGCACCGAGTACGGCGACGCGCGCACGAAGGTCGTCCCGGTACGCACGGGCGCGGCACTGGACGGCCCCGCCGACGCCGAGGGCGCGCCCCTCGCGCCGTGGGCGGGGAAGGCGGACCGGCTCGTGCAGGTCGGCGCGGACCGCTCGGTCCGGGTCCTGGACATGCGCAGCGGGAAGATCCTCAAGGAGCGGGGCAACATGGCCGGCCTCGACGATCCGATGGCCGCCCGCGACGACCGGCTGTACGTGGCGGAGAACGATCGTGGCCTGCGGGTGCTCGCGTACGACCTGGGCGGTCTCGGCACGCCGAACGTCCTGTACGAGGCACCGGCGCAGGGCGGCCGGGTGAAGGATCTCGTCACCTGCGGGGAACGTCGCGTGTGCCTGCTGGAGACGCCCGGCAGCGGCGCCGACGACACCCGGGTGGTGGCGGCGACCGAGGGTGCGGGCACCCGGCAGTGGCCGGCGCCGCGCGCCGAGTCGCTGGTGCCGGTGGGTGAGCACGTGCTGGCCGGGCGGGACTCACCGGACGCGGTGACGCTGTTCGCGCCGGACGGCGCGGTGGTGATGCGCGACCGGGACGGGTTCGCGGTCCGGCTGGACGCCGGAAACCTGCTGATCTTCTCCGAGGCGCCGAGCGCGTACGAGGACGACCGGGTCCTCGCCGGGACGGCGGTGGACGGCAAGCCGGTCGAGATGGGGCAGTTGAAGCAGATCCGCAGCGAGTCCTGCTCGTGGAACACCGAGATGCTGATGTGCGGCGCGGACAAGGAGTTCCGGTTGTACCGGTTCGCCGGCTGACCGGAAGTGAGCTTGACAGCGATCGATGCCTCGGCTGGTGTGAACGGCAGAGAGATCGACGTTCGTCAGGAGGCCCCGTGTTCGTCCGACGACGGTGGACCGCACTCGCCACCACCAGCATCCTGATCGCCGCGGCGCTGGCCCATCCCGGGCCGGGCGCCGCCGCACCGCCCTCCCCCGCGATCACGCTCGCCACCACCGAGACCGCTCTGGTCCGCGTGCGGCTCGCCGACCGGGCGCAGCTCGACCGCCTGGTAGCGGGCGGCGCCGACCTGGCCAACCGTCCCCGCTCGCGCGACGGCGCGTTGATCGCCGACCTGGTCCTCACCGGACGGCAGCTCGCCGACCTCACCCGGCAGGGGGCCACCGCCGTGCAGGTGGTGCAGCGCGCCGACGACGGCACCCGCCGGATCGCCGAGAGCCGCCGCGCGGCGCAGGACCGCACCCGCGCCGGGCTGCGTACGAGCGGCGCCGCCGCCGTCGACACCCTCCAGTTCCTCCAGGCGTACTGGTGGACCACCGGCGGCAGGACGTTCCTCCAGGCCCAGGTCGCCACCACCGCCACCGACGACCCGGACGTCGAGATCACTGTCACCTGGCGGACCGCCGACGGCGCCACCGGCTCGTTCCCGCTGTACCGCTTCGAGGACTCGGGCGAGTACCAGTACCACTACGCGCTGCCGCAGCCGGTGCCGAGCCGGCCGGTGCAGCTCACCGCCACCTCCACGCTGGGCGGCACGAGCCGGCCGGTGACGCCGTCGCTCTGGCCGAACGCGACCCCGCCGCCGCAGCCGGCCGGCTACCAGAAGGACTTCATCGACGCGTACCTGACGCCCGTGGACATCAAGGCGCGCATCGCCCGGCTCGGCCGCCAGTACCGCGACCTGGTCGACGTGATCGACCTGCCGAACAAGACCCAGGGCTACCGCCGCAACGCCGCCGCCTACCTGGGCGACCCGGCGGCCGCCGCCGTCGTGGTGGAGTCGGTCCACTTCGGCGACCAGGGCATGAACGGCGTGCAGGTACGCACCGTCGACCCGGGCCGGCCGAACCGGCCGCTGAGCATGCGCTACCGGGACCGGGTGCTCACCATCTCGCTGGCCACCGACCGCGCGGGCAAGGTCACGAGCACCACCGACGACGTCGCCGCCCTGATCAACGCCCCGCGGGGCGCCCGCTTCCGGGCCACCGTGGAGGACGGCTCGGCCGGGCTGCCGATGCCGGTCGCCGGGCCGGTACGCCTCGACGACGGATTGCAGGGCACCGAGGTGCCGGCCCGGCCGTGGACGGTGCAGGCGCTGCGGATCGGCAAGCACCGCGACGGCTCCCGGATCGGTGTGCTGGCTTACTCGCAGGAACACGCCCGCGAATGGGCCACACCGCTCGTGACGCTGGAGTTCGCCGAGCGGCTGCTGGCGAACGCGCGTACCGACGCGGCGACCCGCAAGCTGCTGGAGCAGGTGGACGTGTTCGTCGTACCGACCGTCAACCCGGACGGCGCGAACTACTCGTTCCACGACTACAACTTCCAGCGCAAGAACCTGGTCAACCACTGCACCGGGGCCTCCCGCGACCCGAAGTACCGCACCATGTGGGGCGTCGACGTCAACCGCAACTACACGGTCGGATCCCTGTTCGACGGGTACGTGGGCGCGAGCGCGAACTGCCTGTCCGGCAATTACGCGGGCACGGCGGAGCTGTCCGAGCCGGAGGGCCGCAACGTGATCGACCTGGCCAAGGCCCACCCGAACATCAAGTTCGCGATGAACGTGCACTCGTACGGCGGCTACTTCATGTGGCCGCCCGGGGCGTACAAGGCCGACGGGCGGGTGACGCTGCCGCGCCCGTCGATCGACGAGTCGACGCTGTTCCTGGGCAGCGCGCGGCGCATCGTCGGCGCCATCGCGGCCGAGCGCGGCACCGTCACCTGGCCGTCGCAGACCGGCCCGGTCGCCGACGTGCTCTACTCGGCGGCCGGCAACTCGGCCGACCAGCTCTACTACGAGCTGGGCATCTTCGCCTGGGACTTCGAGGTGGGCAACGACAGGTGGAACGAGGCCACCGGTCAGTGGGAGGGCGTCGGCTTCCAGCCGCCGTTCGACGAGGCGCACGCCGAGGCGCAGGAGTACGCCGGCGGCCTGGTGGAACTGGTCCGGGTCGCCCGCGACTACGCCGCCGGCAACCCGGTCCGGCGCTGACCGCAAGCGGTCCCCGGCCGGTGGAGTCCGGCCGGGGACCGTCCGTCCGGCGCGGGGTCGGCCCGGTCGCGTCAGCTCGTGGCGCCGAGGTCGCGGAAGACGGCGAGCGCGCCCGGGTCGTCGATGGTCGCCGGGACCGGCTCGTCGCGCCCCTCCACCAGGCCCCGCATGGTGCGCCGCAGGATCTTCCCGGAGCGGGTCTTCGGCAGCGCCGGCACCACCGTCACCCGGCGGAACGCGGCCACCGGGCCGATCCGCTGCCGGACCAGCGCGACCAGCTCGGCGGCGAGCGCGTCCGGGTCCACGTCGGCGCCGGCCTTGAGCACCACGTATCCGCTGGGCACCTGCCCCTTGAGCGCGTCGGCCACGCCGATCACCGCGCACTCGGCCACCGCCGGGTGCGTCGCCAGGACCTCCTCCATCGCGCCGGTGGACAGGCGGTGCCCCGCCACGTTGATGACGTCGTCGGTGCGGCCCATCACGTACAGGTAGCCGTCCTCGTCGAACCGGCCGCCGTCACCGGTCAGGTAGTGGCCGGGGAACGCGGAAAGGTAGGAGCGGACGAACCGCTCGTCGTCGCCCCAGAGCGTGGGCAGGCAGCCGGGCGGCAGCGGCAGCCGAATCACGATCGAGCCGTCCGTGCCGGGCGGCACGTCCCGGCCCGCGCCGTCGACCACGCGCACGTCGTAGCCGGGCACGGGCACCGACGGCGACCCGGGCTTGATCGGCAGCGGCTCCAGGCCGCGCGGGTTGGCCGCCACCGGCCAGCCGGTCTCCGTCTGCCACCAGTTGTCCACCACGGGTACGCCGAGCCGCTGGCCCGCCCAGGCCCAGGTGTCCGGGTCCAGCCGCTCACCGGCGAGGAAGAGGGTACGCAGCGCGCCCAGGTCATACCGGGTGATGTGCGCGCCGTCCGGGTCCTGGCGGCGGATCGCCCGGATCGCGGTGGGCGCGGTGAACAACGCGGCCACCCGGTGCTCGGCGGCGACCCGCCAGAACGCCCCGGCGTCGGGGGTGCCGACCGGCTTGCCCTCGTAGAGCACGGTGGTCGCGCCGGTGAGCAGCGGCGCGTACACGATGTAGGAGTGGCCGACCACCCAGCCCACGTCGGAGGCGGCCCAGAAGACATCGCCCGGCTCGATGCCGTAGACGTTGCGCATCGACCAGCGCAGCGCCACCGCGTGCCCGCCGTTGTCCCGCACCACGCCCTTGGGCCGGCCGGTGGTGCCGGAGGTGTAGAGGACGTAGAGCGGGTCGGTGGCGGCCACCGGCTCGCACGGCGCCGGTTCCGCGTCCGCCATCACCTCGGCCCAGGTCAGGTCGCGGCCCGGCACCAGCGGGGCCGGCTCCTGCGGGCGCTGCACCACCACGCAGCGCTCCGGCGCGTGCGCGGCCTCGTCGAGCGCTGCGGTCAGGATCGGGTGGTACGGCACCACCTGGTCGGCCTCGATGCCGCAGGAGGTGGCCACCACCACCTTCGGCCGCGCGTCGTCGATCCGGACGGCCAGTTCGTGCGCGGCGAAGCCGCCGAACACCACCGAGTGCACCGCGCCGATCCGCGCGCAGGCCAGCATGGCGATCACCGCCTCCGGGACCATCGCCAGGTAGAGCAGCACCCGGTCGCCCCGGCCTACGCCGAGCCGGCGCAGCGCACCGGCGAACCGGGCGGTCTCGGCGAGCAGTTCGGCGTAGGTGAGGGTACGGACCGTGCCGGTGACCGGGCTGTCGTGGATCAGCGCGGGCTGGTCGCCCCGTCCGGCATTGACGTGCCGGTCCAGCGCGTTGTGGCAGGTGTTCAGCACCCCGTCGGGGAACCAGCGGTACAGCGGCGCCGCCGAGTCGTCGAGGATGCGTTCCGGCGGGATGACCCAGTCGATGTCGGCCGCCGCGTCCCGCCAGAAGCCGGCCGGGTCGGCGATGCTCCGCTCGTACGCTGATCGATACGCGCCCATGCCGTCATGCTGCTCCGCGACGACGTGCGGGCACGACGGCCGGGCGGGGCCGGTGCGCCGGAAGCACGCCCCGGCTCGCTGAACGGCCGCTCACGGCGGTGGGCGGTAGCCGGCCCCGGCCGTTTCCGGCGGTCCGGACGGGGGTAGGGCGGGCACATGGAGACGAACACGAAGGCGTACCTGGTGGGCGGTCCCCGCGACGGCAGCAGCCAGGACGCGGACGGCAAGGCCCTGGTGGAGATCGAGATCGACGGGATGATCCACCGCTACATCCGGACCACCAAGCAGCACGGCGACGACGCCGTGGTCTACAACTACGACGGCATGGTGGCGCCCGGTGGCGGCGAGCCGGGCGTCGAGGACCCGGCGGCCCGGGTCGCGTCGCCGAAGGCCGACGAGCAGGGCTGAGCGCTCAGCCCAACGGGCGACGGATGAAGCCCGTGGGGCGGGGTAAGGCAGCACGGTCCTGGTGGAGCGACGACCGGTGTCGCGGCGTACCGCGGCCGGGCACGGGCGGGCGGCACGCATGCCGCCCGCCCGTGCGTCCCGCGGACCGCCCCGGCAAACCGAGTTTGATCAATGACGGGCATCGACTAGCGTGCCCAGACGTGAAAACGAACCGGATCATCCCGATCCTCCTGACCTGTGCCGTGCTGAGCCTCGCCGCGTGCGGCGACGAGAAGCCCTCGACCACGGCCGGGCCGGCGGCCACCTCGGCCTCCGCAGTCCCCTCCACGGCGGCTCCCTCTCCGTCGGCGGCCGCCGTGAGCGACAAGGAGCTGTGCACCGCCGCAGAAAAGATCAACAAGGACATGCGGGCGAAGCTCATGGCCGTGGTGCAGGGGGGCGGCGACCTGACGAAGCAGACCGGCGCGATCCTGACCGAGCTCGGCGACCGGGTGACCGAGCTCGCCGGGACCGCCGGCGACGGCAAGGCGGCCACCGCCCTCAAGGAGTTCGGCGCGGAGGCCGGCAAGGCGGGCTCGGCCGCCGACCCGGGCACCGCCGCCGACAATCCCGCCATGGAGAAGGCCAGCAAGGACATCAACGCCGCCTGCAAGACGGCCGGCGCACCGACCACCTTCTGACCCGACGCCCCGGGTCGTCCGTCCGGCGCGTACCGGACGGACGACCGATCGGCTCAGTTGCCGGTCACCCAGTTCCAGGCGGAGACCACCCACTCGGTCTGCTGGAGATACGCCACACCGACGCCGACCAGGAACAACGCGGTCACCAGGTGGGCACCTCTGGCACTGCGGCGCACCCGGCCGAACTGCCGCTCCAGAATCAGCCGGCCGAGCAGCCGGGCCAGCGCGAACAGACCGACCGCGGTGAGCAGGCTGAGCACGAACGTCAGCAGCGGGGCGACCAGGTTGCCCCGGCCGGAGATCGCCCAGATGCCCCAGCACACGAACGTGAACAGCGCGCCGGCGGCGCTCAGCTCCCCGCCCTTGCGCGCCTGGGCCAGGTGCCAGCTCATCGGCCGGCGCGGCGCCGGCTCCGCCGCCCAGTCGCCGTGCTCCACGGTGGGGAACTGCTCGGTGCGCGGCGTACGCGACGGGCGCGGCTGACCGACCGCCGCCACCCCGCGCTGGAACGCGTCCCGCTGCGGGGGCACCACCCCCGGCTGGGGCGGCACCTCCACGGTGCGCTCGGCCCACGGCTGTGTCTGGTCCGCCATCTTCCGTCCTCCCCCTCGACCGATACCGGTCTCCGTTCCGAGGGTAGCCAGCCCGCAAATAGGGTGCCGACCCCCGTCGCGGTGCGATACACACGTGCCGTGACTGACGTGGTGGTTTCCCGGGCCGAGGACTTCGACGACATCGCGGCGCTGCTGGCGCTGGCCTTCCACGGCGACCTCGACCCCGAGGTGCAGGCGCTGGAACGGCCGATCTTCGAACCGGACCGGTCGCTGCTGGTCCGCGACGGCGGAGCCCCGGTGGCGAACGCCGCAGCGTTCAGCCGCGACCTCGCGGTGCCGGGCGCGGACGTGCCCGCAGCGCACGTGACGATGGTCGCGGTCGCGCCGACGCACCGACGGCGCGGCCTGCTCACCCGGCTGATGCGGCGCCAGCTTCGGGACATCCGCGACGCCGGCCGGGAGCCGATCGCGGTGCTCTGGGCCAGCGAGGGACGCATCTACCCCCGCTTCGGCTACGGGTCGGCCGCCCCGCGCTACGTGCTGTCGGTGGACACCACCGGCCTGAGGCTGCCCGCCCCGGCGCCCGCCGAGGGCAGGCTGCGACTGGACCGTCCGGACGCGCACCGGGGCGAGCTGGCCCGGCTGTACGAGCGGGTCCGCGCCGAGCGTCCCGGCTGGTCGCGGCGCGACGAGCGCTGGTGGTCGTACGTGCTGGCGGACCTCAAGGCTCACCGGGGCGGCGCCACCGAGCGCCGGGTGCTGTTGCACGAGGGCGCCGACGGCCTCGACGGGTACGCGCTCTACCGGACGAAGGACTGCTCGTCGGCCACCGGGCCGCAGGCCGAGGTGCAGGTCGGCGAGGTGGTGGCGGCGACGCCGGAGGCGTACACGGCGCTCTGGCGGTTGCTGCTCTCGGTCGACCTGACCCGCCGGCTGTCGTTCCCGATCGCGGCCCTGGACGAGCCGCTGCTGCGGCTGGTGGACGAGCCCCGCCAGCTCTCCCCGCAGCTCGCCGACGCGCTCTGGGTACGGGTGGTGGACGTGCCGGCCGCGCTCTCCGCCCGGCGCTACGCCACCGACGTCGACGTGGTGATCGAGGTCACCGACGAGCTGCTGAAGGAGAACACCGGCCGCTGGCGGCTGGTCGGCGGACGCGACGGCGCGCAGTGCACGCCCACCACCGCCCCGGCCGGGCTGGCATGTGACGTACGCGCGCTCGGCGAGCTGTACCTCGGCGGCGCGAACCCGTACGCGCTGGCCGCCGCCGGCCGCGTCCGGGAGCTGATCCCGAACACGCTGACCGCGCTGACGCCCGCCTTCACCTGGCACCGCACCCCCTCCCCCATGGAGGTCTTCTGACCGCCCCCAACTCCGCCGATCATGAAGTTGGCGGCATGAACAGTCCGGTTTGTCCCGGCCAACTTCATGATCGCGCGCGAGGGAGCGGGGGTGCGCGCACGGGAGCGCGGGTGGGTCGGGGGCGGTACGGTCGGGGGATGGGTGAGGCGGAGCGACGGCGACGACGGCTGCGGCATCACGGCGAGGCCGGCACCCCGGCCGACGCCGACAGCAGCGGCGCCGGCGGGACCACCGCCAGCACCGCACCCGTACACGACGACGTGACGCCCCGGCCCACGCGCGGTGGCCGGCCGGGCGAGCCGGAGCCCCGGGCACGCCGCGCCGCCGCGCCCGCCGAGGAGGGCGAGCGCGGGCTGCGCGGGCTGGTCGGCTCCGGCTCGTCGCAGGTGAGCGTGACGGCCGCGCTGCGGGCACGCGACGCGGCCCGCCCCACCGAGGACGACCTGGCCGAGGCCGAACAGCGGGTGGTGCTCATCCGCCGCAACTGGGTGCCGCGCGAGGAGCTGCCCCGCAACGGGCGGTGAGCCCCGACGTGTCCGCTCAGGCGGGCAGCTCGGGCAGGCGGCGGCTCTGCTCGTAGGCGGCCACCTGCTCGATGCGCCGGCTGTGCCGGGGGTTGCCGGAGAACGGCGTGGTCAGGAACGCCTCGACGAGCGCGGTGGCATCGTCCAGCGTGTGCTGCCGGGCGCCGATCGCGATGACGTTGGCGTCGTTGTGCTCGCGCGCGAGCTGGGCGGTGTCGACGTTCCAGGCGAGCGCCGCCCGGACGCCCGCGACCTTGTTCGAGGCGATCTGCTCGCCGTTGCCGGAGCCGCCGATCACCACGCCGAGGCTGCCCGGGTCACCGACCACCCGGTCACCGGTGTGCAGGCAGAACGCCGGGTAGTCGTCGTCCGGGTCGAAGACGTGCGGTCCCACGTCGACCACCTCGTAGCCCTGCTTGGCCAGGTGGTTGGCGAGGTGCACCTTCAACTCGAAACCGGCGTGGTCGGATCCCAGGTAGACGCGCATACCGCGCAGTCTGACAGGCCCGCCTCCGGGCCGGCGCGCGGGCGGCGACCCGGAGGCGGATTCGTCACACGGTCAGTGCGGCAGCTCGGCCACGACCAGGCCGGCCCGCGCCTTCGGGGTGAACCAGGTGCTCTTGCGCGGCATCTTCTCCCGGGCCAGGTTCACCGCGACGAAGTCGTCGACCGTCACCGGCGCGACGAGGACCGCCAGCTCGGCCCGGCCGGCGTCGACCTCACCGACGAGCCAGCTCGCCGGGTAGTCGCCGCCCACGTACGTGATCCGCTTGTCGCCCGGGTCGAGGCCCAGCGCGTCGCGCAGCAACAGGCGCTCGACGAGCGCGTGGTCGAGGTTCTCCAGCCGGCCGGCGCCGACGTGCGGCAGCGTCACCGCGTACCCCCGGCCGCCGAGGTGGAGGTGCACGACGCCGCCGGTCGCCGGGACGTCGACCGGCCCGTCCACCGGGGTGACCTCCGCGCCCGCCGCGCGCAGCCGGTCGAGCAGCTCGTCCGGCGTGGTGGTCAGCTCGCTGACCAGCCGGTTGTAGGGCTGGATGGCGACCGACGCGGGCGTGGTGATCACCGAGAGGAAGCGCGGGAAACCGCCGGTCTGCGCGGCCAGGCTGCGGTGGTTGCCGTCCGCGACCACCAGCTCCCCGCCGCCGGCCAGCGCGGTCAGCTCGTCCTGCGCCGGGCCCGGCCCGAGCAGCCAGATCGCGTGCGTACGGCCGGACTGGTCGACGTCCGTCGCGGCGGGCGCGCCGGCCGCGTCGGTCGCCGCCGCGAGCGCGGCGTGCAGCTCGTCGCCCTTGCCGGTCTGGAGCAGGAGTACGGGCGAGAGCAGGTGACCGAGCGCCTCGGCCAGGGCGACGCGCTCACGCACCTTGGCGATGAACACGTCCTCGTTGCGGATCACCAGGCCCGGCTCGTCGGCGCGGGTGGAGATCTGGTCGGTGTCGACCATGGCCCACAGCCCGTACGCGCTCTCCTCGCCCGGCGCGCTGATCCGGTAGAGCACCACCACCTGCTCGGCCGGCGTGTAGCTGCCGTCCGCCTTCGCCTCGGTCAGGCGCGCCACCGCGTCGGGCAATGCGTCGAGGAAGGACTTCCCGAGGCTGCCGGGCGCCCGGTGGGGCATCTCGATGCCCAGGGCGCTGTGCGGATTCGCCTCGACGATGGAGGTGATCTCCGCGTCGTCGGCGAACTCGTCGTAGTTCTGCGCGCCGGTGCCGCCAGTGGTGATCCAGGCCCGGGTGATCGGATGCACGACCGTCATGTCCGCTGACGCTACCCGGGCCCCGATCGGCGCCGCCGCCGGACTCACCCGCTTACCACCAGGTGATAGCGACGGGCCCCGGACGGCTCAGGCGGTGGAGTTGCGGTGCCGGCCCGCGGCGGGGCGGCGCACCGGCGGGGCGGGGCGGGAGCCGGCGTTGAGGCGTACCGTCGTCGCACCGGCGGCGGCGCCGGACCGCGACGGCGCGCGGCCGGGCCGGACGGTCTCGCCCGGCGGTGTCATCCGCGAGGTGGCCACCACCCGGGCCACGCCGACCACGATCGGCGGGGCCAGCAGATCGGCCACCTCGGCCGGACCGGCCGGCCAGTCGCTCTCGGTCACCGACCAGTACGTCGCACCGGAGTCCTCGGTCGCCTGCTGCGGCGCGTCGTCGGACATGCGGCGGTGCTTGGCCATGGGAACGCCTCCAGGAGCTGCCGTGCTGCGGCCCCGCGGGCCGTCGGCTGGGACACCCGGTGAAACGAGCCCCGCACCGGCCCGGTGACGGGCGGTGCGGGGCCCGGGCGCGTCGCGCCCCGCGCTCAGTTGAAGATCGGACCCTGCTCCCGGGTGCGCTTCAGCTCGTAGAAGCCGGGGGTGCCGGCGACGAGCAGCACGCCGTCCCAGAGGCGGCCGGCCGCCTCGCCCTTCGGCGCCGGGGTGATCACCGGGCCGAAGAAGGCGACCTGACCGCCGTCCGGACCCGGGGCGTGGATCACCGGGGTGCCCACGTCGGTGCCGACCGGCCGCATGCCCGCCTCGTGGCTGGCCCGCAGCGCCTCGTCGTACTGGGTGGACTCGGCCGCGTCGGCGAGCGCCGGGTCCAGGCCCACCTCGGTGAGCGCGCCCACCAGCATGTCCCGGCCCAGGCCCTCCTTGCCGAGGTGGATCCGGGTGCCCATCGCGGTGTAGAGCTTCGCCAGCGCCTCGGCGCCGTGCGCCTGCTCGACGGCGATGCACACCCGCACCGGGCCCCAGCCGTCGCGCATCAGGTCCCGGTACTCCTCCGACACCTCCCGGCCGTCGTTCAGCACGGACAGGCTCATCACGTGGAACCGGATGTCCACGTCCCGGACCTGCTCGACCTCCAGCAGCCAACGGGAGGTGATCCACGCCCACGGGCACAGCGGGTCGAACCACATGTCCGCGGTGACACGTTCGGTCACGGTGTTTTCCCTTCACGACATCGTCGCGCCGGGGACCCGGCGCGGTCACCTCGATCCTCACCCCGTACCCCGTCGCCCGGTACCGGAATGAGAGCGTGACCTCGACCACCGAGAGCGGTCCGTGCATGGAAGACTCGGTTCTCGACGGGCCGTCACGAGCGGCCGGGCAAGACCGGCGCCGCGGGGCGCGGCGAGACGAGTGGGATGGAGACGAACAGTGCCGGGAGTGCGCAACCTGACCCAGGTCGAGGCGACCGAGCGGGCCCGCCTGCTCGAGGTGACCGGGTACGACATCAGCCTTGACCTGTCGACCGCGGTGCAGCCCACCGGTCGCACGTTCCGCTCGGTGACCGAGGTCCGGTTCCGCTGTGCCGAGCCGGGGGCGACCACGTTCATCGAGACAGCCGCCGAATCGGTGCGATCGGCCACGCTCAACGGCGAGCCGGTGGACCTGTCCGGCTGGTCCGCCGAGAAGGGACTCACGCTCAGCGGCCTGGCCGCCGAGAACGTGCTGGTGGTCGACGCCGACTTCGGCTACTCCAACAGCGGGCAGGGCCTGCACCGCACCGTCGACCCGGTGGACGGCGAGACCTACCTCTACAGCCAGTTCGAGACCGCCGACGCGCAGAAGGTCTACGCCTGCTTCGACCAGCCCGACCTGAAGAGCGTCTACACCTGGCACGCCACCGTGCCGGACCACTGGCGGGTCGTGTCGAACATGCCGGTGGAGCGCGAGGAGGCCGCCGGTGAGGGCCTGAAGACGGTGCACTTCACCGTCTCGGAGCGGATGAGCACCTACATCACCGCGCTCTGCGCCGGGCCGTACCACGAGGTGCGCCACACCCACGACGGCATCGACATGGGCTACTTCTGCCGGGCCAGCATGGCCCCGCACATGGACGCCGACGACCTGCACCTGATCACCACGCAGGGCTTCGACTTCTTCCAGGAGAAGTTCGGCGTGCGCTACCCGCTGCCCAAGTACGACCAGCTCTGGGTGCCGGACTTCAACGCCGGCGCGATGGAGAACTTCGGCTGCGTCACGCACGCCGAGTCGCACTACATCTTCCGGTCGCAGGTCACCGACTTCGAGTACGAGCAGCGCGCCAACACGATCCTGCACGAGCTGGCGCACATGTGGTTCGGCGACCTCGTCACCATGCGCTGGTGGAACGACCTGTGGCTCAACGAGTCGTTCGCCGAGTGGGCCAGCCACTGGTGCAACACGCACGCCACCCGCTTCACCGATGCCTGGACCACGTTCCTGTCGATCCGCAAGAACTGGGGTTACCGGCAGGACCAGCTCTCCTCCACCCACCCGGTCTACTGCGAGATGCCGGACCTGGAGGCCGTCGAGGTCAACTTCGACGGCATCACGTACGCCAAGGGCGCGAGCGTGCTCAAGCAGCTCGTCGCGTACGTGGGCGAGGAGCCGTTCCTGGCCGGCCTGCGCGCCTACTTCGGCAAGCACGCCTGGGGCAACGCCACCTTCGACGACCTGCTGTCCGAGCTGGAGTCGGCCTCCGGCCGGGAGCTGCGCAAGTTCGCCGCCCAGTGGCTGGAGACCGCGCAGGTCAACACGTTGCGCCCCGAGGTGACCATCGGCGCCGACGGCACGTACGAGCGGGTGGTGGTCCGGCAGGAGGCGCCGGCCGGCTACCCGACGCTGCGTACCCACCGCATCGGCGTCGGCCTGTACGACCTGACCGACGGCCGGCTGGTGCGCCGCGAGCTGATCGAGACGGACGTGACCGGCGAGCTGACCGAGCTGTCCGAGCTGCACGGCAGGCCCGCCGCCGACGTGCTGCTGCTCAACGACGAGGACCTCAGCTACGCCAAGCTGCGGCTGGACGAGCGGTCCATGGCCACTGTGGTGCAGCACATCGCCGGCTTCGACTCGTCGCTGGCCCGGGCGCTGTGCTGGACCGCCGCCTGGGACATGACCCGTGACGCCGAGCTGTCGGCCCGCGACTACGTGGCGCTGGTGCTGGCCGGGCTGACCGCGGAGACCGACATCAACCTGGTCACGGCCACGCTTCGGCAGGCCACCACCGCGCTCACGTTCTACGCCGACCCGGAGTGGGCGCCGACCGGCTGGGCCGACCTGTCCCGTACCGCCCGGACCGCGCTCGCCGCGGCCGAGCCGGGCAGCGGCTTCCAGCTCGCCTGGGCCCGCGCGTACGCCTCGTCGGCCCGCTCCGGCGAGGACCTGGCCACGCTGCGCGGCTGGCTGGACGGCAACGGCGTGCCGGAGGGGCTGACCGTCGACACGGAGCTGCGCTGGACGGTGCTCCAGTCGCTGGTCGCCAACGGCGCGGCCGGTGCCGCCGACGTGGACGCGGAGCTGGCCGCCGACCGTACGGCCAGCGGCGAGCGGGAGGCCGCGTACGCGCACGCGTTGGTGCCGACCGCCGAGAACAAGGCCGCGGTGTGGGCGCTGCTCACCGGCCCGGACGCGCTGCCCAACTGGCGCAACCGGGCACTGTTGCAGGGCTTCACCCACCCGGCGCAGGTCGAGCTGACCGCGCCCTACCGGGAGCGGTACTTCGCCACGGTGGACCAGGTGTGGGCGCAGCGCGACAGCGAGCCGGCGCAGGAGTTCGTGCAGCTCGCGTACCCGGCGTACCTGGTCGAGGAGGACACCGTCGCGGCCACCGACGCGTGGCTGGCCCAGGACGGCCGGCCGGCGTCGCTGCGCCGGCTGGTGGCCGAGGGCCGCGACGGCGTGGTCCGCGCGCTGAAGGCCCGGGAGCGGGACGCCCGCAGCGCCTGAGTGAGGCATGCCGGCCGGGGCCGGCGCGGGCTGCAGCCCGCGCCGGCCCCGGCCGCCGTCGTGGGCCCTGCGCCGCCGGCGAACGAGAAAGCCCGGCCCGCGTGAGCGCGGGCCGGGCTTCGTCGTGTGTGCGGGCGGATCAGCCCTTGCCGGCGTGGCTGGCGAGCTGGTCGAGGCCCTGGATGATGCCGCCGGCCAGGTCGCCGCCGCCGAAGGAGGCCACCATGGAGAGCGCGGCCAGCTTGGCGTACGTGTCCGGGATGCGCTTACGCGCGTACTTGCCGGTGACGATCTCCAGCTGCCGCTGGTTGGGCGACACCGCGATCAGCACCGAGCGGTCCGGGTCGGCGAGCTGGCGGTGCAGCCGCTCGGCGTGCTCCCGGATCGGCTCGTCGAGGCCGCCGACGTAGACCGAGAAGACCAGGCCGGTGCCCTGGTCGGCGAGGCGCAGCGCCTCGTCGATGCGGAGCAGCTGACGGGTCGAGAACGGTCCGTCCAGCACGTCGGGCGGGGTGCCCGTCCCCGTCGTGGGCCGCGCTTCACCAACGGTCACTTGCGCCTCCGGTTCCACCGGCCGGCGCCTCCCGGCCGGCCTGCTCCTGCTTGCGGCTGGTCAACGCCGGCGCCTGCGCCCCGGCGGCCAGCGCCGTGCCGGCCGAGTCGGCCAGCTGCTCCGGACGGCCCAGGAACCAGACCGGAGTGAAGTCGAAGGGCCGGCCCGGCCGGTAGCGCTTCGCGCCGCCACCGTTGCCGCGGTTGCCGACGGCCGCCAGGGCGGCGATCAGCAGCACCGCGGCGGCCGGGATGCCGACGAAGACCACCAACGTCTCGGTAACAGACAATCCCAACGCCCCCAGGCGGAAAGAGAGACCAGGAATGGTGCGGGTCGGCCGGTCAGGACCGGTCGCGTCCCACGTCACTTGTGATGTTCACGTTAGCGGAGTCGGCGGCCCGCCAGATTGCGGGGTGCTGATCCCATCCGTCACTCCGGTGCTCCAGCTGCGCGGCAGTGGCGAGCAGTGTCGCGTCGTCGCCGTACCGGCCGGTGAGCAGCACCCCGACCGGTAGCCCGTCGGCGGTCCGTCCGACCGGCAGCGAAACGGACGGATCGCCCGTCACGTTGAAGACCGCGCAGTACGGCGAGAAGCGCCGCTGCCGGTCGAAGTCCTCGGCCGGTTCGAGGGCGGCGAACGCGCCCACCGGCGC
The DNA here is from genome assembly GCF_900091605.1 of Micromonospora tulbaghiae. Classification (GTDB taxonomy): domain Bacteria; phylum Actinomycetota; class Actinomycetes; order Mycobacteriales; family Micromonosporaceae; genus Micromonospora; species Micromonospora tulbaghiae. The sequence continues at coordinate 433,226 of NZ_FMCQ01000005.1, read as the reverse complement.
CTGCGGGGTCGCGAGCGTCGGGCAGAGCAGCAGGTCACAACCGGCGGTACGGCGTACGCCACGGCGTACCTGCGCCTGGAGTTCGCCGAGCGCGGCCATCAGCCGGGCCGCGCCGAGCGCCTCGCCGCGCTCGCGCAGGAACCGGGTCAGCGGCAGCAGGTCGCCGTCCCGCCCGGCCGGGACCGGGGTGACCGCCAGCGCGTACCAGACGGTCTCGAACAGCGGCCACGCCTCGTGGCCGAGCGGCGCGGGGACGTCGACCACCTCGTGGCCGGCGTCGGTGAGCAGCGCGGCGGCCCGGTCGACGGCGGCGACGCAGTCCGGGTGGACCGGTTCGTCGGCGAGCATCGGCGTGGTGAAGCGGCCGACGCGCAGCCGGCCGGGGCCGGAGACGCGGGCGGCGCGGGTGACGCCGAGGTACCCGCCGGCGGGCGCGGCCGGCGGCAGGTACGGTTCGCCGGGCACCGGGCGCGCGAGCACGTCGAGCAGCGCGGCCACGTCGCCGACGGTACGGCCGATCGGCCCGTTCACCGGCAGCCCGAAGCCGCCGAAGCCGAGCGGCCCGCCGGAGACCATGCCCCGGCTCGGCTTGTAGCCGACCAGGCCGCAGAGCGCGGCCGGGATACGCAGCGAGCCGCCGCCGTCGGAGCCCTGCGCCACCGGCACGAGCCCGGCGGCGACCGCCGCTGCCGCGCCGCCGCTTGACCCGCCCGCGGTGTACGCGAGATCCCACGGGTTGCGGGCCGGCGGTGCCACCAGCCCCTCGGAGTAGAGCGAGCAGCCGAGTTCGGAGGTGGTGGTCTTGCCGAGGCTGACCAGGCCGGCGTCGGCCAGGAGGCGCACCACGTCGGCGTCGACCGGCGGGACGAAGTCGGCGAAGGCGGCCGAGCCGAAGGTGGTCCGCACCCCGGCGGTGAGCGTGAGGTCCTTGATAGCGGTCGGCACCCCGTGCAGCGGGCCGCGTTCCTCGGCCGCGAGCGCGTCGGCGGCACGGGCGGCGGTCCGGGCCCGGTCGGCGGTGACCGTGACGAAAGCGCCGACGGTGTCGCCGAGCGCCTCGACCCGGCGCAGGTGGTGCTCGACCAGTTCCAGGCTGGACAGCTCGCCCCGGCGGATCGCGGCGGCCTGTTCCAGCGCGGTCAGGTCGTGCGGCTCGGCCATGCCGTCCATCCTGCCGGTCCGGCGGCCCGGAGGCCGGGCGACACGTCCGGCGGGCGGCCGTCAGGTCCGTGTCCGGCTGACATCAGCGGTTCGGAATGCGTCCGTCGGCTCGGGACGACTGACGCATTCGCGCCGGCCGTCAGCGGCCGAGGAAACGCAGCGCGTTGCCGCCGAGCAGCGCGTCCCGCTGCGCGTCGGTGAGGAAGTCCGCCCGGTGCACCACCTGGCCGACCGGCCGCTCCCCCAGCGGGTAGGGGTAGTCGCTGCCGAGCAGCACCCGCTCGGCGCCCATGGTGTCCACCAGCAGCCGCAGCGCGGCCGGTTCGAAGACCACCGAGTCCACGTGGAACCGGTCGACGTAGGAGCTGGGCGGTGCGCTGGACGCGCCGCGTACCAGGTCGCCACGGCGGTGCCAGGCGTTGTCGGCGCGGCCCAGCCAGAACGGGAAGCTGCCGCCGCCGTGCGCGAAGCAGATCCGCAGCGTCTCCGGCACCCGGTCGAACACGCCGCCGAGGATCAGGGCGAGCACCGACAGGTGCGTCTCGGCCGGCATCCCGGTCAGCCAGCGCGCCATCCACCGGTCCAGCCGGGGGCCGCCGGGCATGTCCCACGGATGCACGAAGACCGGCGCGCCGACCTCGGCGCAGTGGGTGAGGAACTGCACGATGCCCTCGTCGTCCAGATCCCGGTCACCGACGTGGTTACCGATCTCGACGCCGGCGTGCCCCGCCGACAGGCAGCGGTCCAGCTCGGCGCAGGCCGCGTCCGGGTCCTGCAACGGCACCTGGCAGAACGGCACCAGCCGGCCGCCGCCGGCGGCGGTGACCTCCAGCGTGAGGTCGTTGAAGATCCGGGCCACCTTGACCGCCTGGTCGGCCGGGCGGTCGTAGCTGAAGAACACCGGGGTGGGCGAGACGACCTGCACGTCCACGCCGTCGGCGTCCATGTCGGTCAGCCGGGTCGGCGCGTCCCAGCACGGGGCGCCGATCGGGCGGAACTCCGTCTCCCCCACCATGATCATGGCGGCGCGCTCGGAGTCCACCCGCAGCCAGGGCCAGCCGGACCCGCCGCACGCCGCGGCGAGGTCCGGCCAACCCTTCGGTACGACGTGCGTGTGCACGTCCACGACCGGCACGCGTCAGCCCTTGCCCGGGTGCAGCGCGCCGCAGTTGTCGCAGGTGCGGGCCTTCTCGTCGGCGTAGAACGCGGCGAAGACCGGAGGCAGGTCGGCGGCGATGTCGCGGACCTGCAGCTCCACCTCGTGCACCTTGTGGTTGCACTCGCCGCAGTACCACTGGAACTTCTCCAGCGTGCCCTCCTCGCGGACCCGCTCGATCACCATGCCGATCGAGCCGGCCTCGGGACGCTGCGGCGAGTGCGGGGTGTTGCGCGGCAGCATCCACATCTGCCCCTCGCGCACGTGCACCGTACGCGGGCCCTCCGGCAGCATCAGGTTGATGTGCATGTTGCCCTTGACCTGGTAGAAGAACTCCTCGTACGGGTCGACGTGGAAGTCCGTACGCTGGTTCGGACCACCCACCACCATGACGATGAAGTCGTCGCTGCCGGGCAGCATCTCCTTGTTGCCCACCGGGGGCTTGAGCAGGTGCTGGTTCTCGCCGATCCAGCCGGAGAAGCTGAACGGCTCGGCGATCTCACTCATGGGAACCTCCCGGCGGAAGTAGGGCGACGGCCTGCATCTCGATCAGCAGATGCGGGTGCGGAAGCTGGTGCACGGCGACTGTGGTCCGGGTCGGCCCGGTGGCGTCGAAGAACTCCGCCCACACCTCGTTGTAGCCGCCGAAGTCGTTCATGTTGACCAGGTAGCTGGTGACCTGCACCAGGTCGCTCAGGTCGGCGCCGACCGAGCGGAGCAGGTCGCGGATGTTCTCGACCACGGCCCGGGTCTGCTCCCGGATGTCCAGGTCGGTGGTGCCGAACTCGTCCACCGACACCCCGGCGAACGTGTTGTCCGGCCGGCGCGACGACGTACCGGAGACGAAGACGAACCCGCCGGCCACCTTGACGTGCGGGAACGCGCCCCGCGGCACGGCCTTCCCGGCCACCACGCGGCCGGTCATGGCAGGGCCTTCAGGGAGGCGGACCCGAGCTTCTCCACTGTGGCCCGCACGTGTGCGCCGGGACGCAGCGGCACCGCGGCGGTGGCCGCGCCGGCCAGGAACACCCAGCCCTTGCGCAGCCGGACGCCGTGCCGGCCGGCCAGCCGCAGACCCTCGTCCAGCGCGCGGCGCGGGTCGCCGAGGATGGCAGCGGTCGAGCCGACCTGCGCCACCCGCCCGTCGATCTCCAGCAGCACGCCGAGGTTGTCCAGCCCGTCCGGCACCGGCGACCACGGCCCCACCACGAACGCGGCGGCCGAGGTGTTGTCGGCGATCACGTCCGGCAGCGAGAAGGTGAAGTTCGCGTACCGGGAGTCGATCAGCTCGATGGCCGGGGCGACAGCGCGCACGGCCCGGGTGAACGAGCCGACCGGTTCGCCCGGGTCGGGCAGCCGGTCCAGCAGGAACGCCACCTCCGGCTCGACCCGGGGGTGGATGAAGTCGCCGACGTCGACACCGCCGCCGTCGGGCACCCGCATCACGTCGGTCAGCCGGCCCCAGATCACCTCGTCCACGCCGACCTGCGCCATCTTGGCCTTGCTGGTGAGCCCCATCTTGAGGCCGACCAGCCGCTCACCCCGGTCGAGGCGGCGCTGCACCAGCGCGGTCTGCACCGCGTACGCGGCGTCGACGTCGAGGCCGGTCTCGGCGGCGAGCTGCGGGATCGCGGTGGCGTCGTCGGCCGCCGCGCCCAGCTTCTCCGCGATGCCGGCGATGTCCGGCCCGATCATGAGTTGTTCTCCTTAGCCGCCAGGTCCAGTGCCACGTCCACGATCATGTCCTCCTGGCCGCCGACCATCCGGCGACGGCCCAGCTCGACCAGGATCGAGCGGACGTCCACTCCGTACTTGGCCGAGGCCCGCTCGGCGTGACGCAGGAAGCTGGAGTAGACGCCCGCGTACCCCAGGGAGAGCGTCTCCCGGTCGACCTGGACCGGTCGGTCCTGCAGTGGGCGGACCAGGTCGTCGGCGGCGTCCATCAACGCGAACACGTCGCAGCCGTGCTTCCAGCCGTGCAGCTCGGCGACCGCGACGAAGACCTCCAGCGGCGCGTTGCCCGCGCCCGCACCCATGCCGGCGAGCGACGCGTCCACCCGGACGGTCCGGCCGGACGGTGAGCCGAGCGGGCCGTCGCCGAGGATCCGGCCGTGCTCGACCGCCAGCACGCTGTTCGCCACACCGAGCGACAGGTTGTGGTGCGCGTGGATGCCGATCTGCGTCTCCGGCTCCAGCACCTGCCGGTACGCGTCGACGCGCTGCGCCACGTCCGACATCAGCAGCCGGCCGCCGGAGTCGGTGACGTAGACGCAGTGCGCGCCGTACGACTCCATCAGCTTGGCCTGCGCGGCCAGCCCGGCCGGGTCGTTGAGGTGCGACATCATCAGGAACCCGGAGACGTCCATGTCGTTCTCCCGGGCCCAGGCGATGTGCTGGGCGGAGATGTCCGCCTCGGTGCAGTGCGTGGCGATCCGGACGCTCGTCACGCCGAGCGCCTTCGCCGCCTTCAGGTCCGCGATGGTGCCGATGCCCGGCAGCAGCAGCGTGGTGAGCCGGGCGGTGGTGAGCACCTCGGCGGCGGCGGCGATCCAGTCCGCGTCGGCGGCGGCGCCGTGCCCGTAGTTGACGCTGGAGCCGGCCAGGCCGTCGCCGTGCGCCACCTCGACCGCGGCCACGCCGGCCGCGTCGAGCGCGGCGGCCACGGTACGCACCTGGTCGACCGTGTAGCGGTGCCCGATGGCGTGCATGCCGTCGCGCAGCGTCACGTCCTGGATGTAGAGGTCGGTCATCGCGCACTCACCTCCGTCGCGCGCAGCGCCACCAGCCGCTCCGCGGTACGCAGCGCGGCCGACGTCATGATGTCCAGGTTCCCGGCGTACGCGGGCAGGTAGTGCCCGGCGCCGGAGACCTCCAGGAACACCGACACCTGCAGGCCGGTGAAGTGCCGGCCGAGCACCGGCGCGTACGTGTCCACAGCGTCGAACTGCACGTCCTGCTTGAGCCGGTAGCCGGGCACGTACTCCTGCACGGCCGTCACCATGTCGGCCACCGAGGCGGCGATCGCGCCCGGGTCGGCGTCCGCGTCCGGGCACAGGCAGTAGACCGTGTCGCGCATCAGCAGCGGCGGGTCGGCCGGGTTCAGCACGATGATGGCCTTGCCGCGCTCGGCGCCGCCGACCACCTCGATGGCGCGGGCGGTCGTCTCGGTGAACTCGTCGATGTTGGCCCGGGTGCCGGGCCCGGCCGACTTCGACGCGATCGAGGCGACGATCTCCCCGTACGCGACGGGGGTGATCCGGCCGACCGCGTGCACGATCGGCACCGTGGCCTGCCCGCCGCAGGTCACCATGTTGACGTTCGGCTCGCCCAGGTGCTCGTCGAGGTTCACCGGCGGCACCACGTACGGGCCGATCGCGGCGGGCGTCAGGTCGACCACCGTGCGGCCGTGCGCCCGCAGCACCTCGTCGTGACGCCTGTGCGCGCCGGCCGAGGTGGCGTCGAAGACCAGCTGGACGTCCGCGAACTCGGGCAGCGCCACCAGGCCGTCGACGCCCTCGGCGGTGGTGGTCACGCCGAGCCGGCGGGCCCGGGCCAGACCGTCCGAGGCCGGGTCGATGCCGGCCATCGCCACCATGCGCAGGCTCTCACTGAGCCGCAGCACCTTGATCATCAGGTCGGTGCCGATGTTGCCCGACCCGAGCACCGCCACTCCGACGCTCATGAGGTGGCCTCCTTCGAGAAACAGGTACGCACCGAACCGAGCCCGGAGATGCGCGCCTCGTACGCCGCGCCGGGCGTGACCGGCACCATCGGGCCGAGCGCGCCGGAGAGCACCACGTCGCCGGCCCGCAGCGGGTCACCGGCGCGGGCCATCGTGCCGGCCAGCCACTGCAACGCGTGCAGTGGATTGCCGAGGCAGGCCGCACCCGCGCCGACCGAGACCGGCTCACCGGCGTGCTCCAGCACCATGCCGCACAGTCGCAGGTCGACGTCGGCGAGCCGCCGGGGCGCGGTGCCGAGCACGAACAGCCCGCTGGAGGCGTTGTCCGCCACCGTGTCCACGATCGAGATGTCCCAGTCCGCGATCCGCGAGTCGACGATCTCGATGGCCGGCAGCACGTGGTCCACCGCCCGGATCAGGTCGACAGTGGTGACCCGCTCGTCCGGCAGGTCCGCGCCGAGCACGAAGGCGATCTCCGCCTCCACCCGCGGCTGGAGCAGCCGGTCGATCGGCACCTCGACGCCGTCGCCGACGGCCATGTCGTCGAAGAGCACCCCGAAGTCGGGCTGGAAGACGCCGAAGCTCTCCTGGACGGTCCGCGACGTCAGGCCGATCTTCGCGCCGACGCGGCGGTGTCCCTTGCCCAGCCGCTGCCGGGTGTAGACCTGCTGCACCTGGTACGCGGCCTCGATGTCGCCCTCGGGCAGCAGCCGGCCGCGCAGCGGCGGGCAGGGCTTCCCGTCCTGCCGGGCCACTGCCAGTTCCCGGTTGGCGGCCTCGATGTCCACGGTCATGGCGGCTCCTCGCTTACGTCGCTGGGGATTCCGGCCATTCTGCCCACCACGCGCGCTCATGACAGGTCCACGCAGACGTTTGTCAGCTCGGAGTAGAAGTCGAGCGAGTGCACGCCGCCCTCGCGGCCCACGCCCGACGCCTTCACCCCGCCGAACGGGGTGCGCAGGTCGCGCAGGAACCAGGTGTTGACCCAGACGATGCCGGCGTCGAGCCGGACGCCGGCCCGGTGCGCCCGGCCCACGTCCCGCGTCCACACCGTCGCGGCCAGGCCGTAGGCGGTGCCGTTCGCCAGCGCGTACGCCTCGTCCTCGTCGTCGAACGGCGCGACGTGCACCACCGGTCCGAAGATCTCCTCCTGGTTGGTGCGGGCGTCCGCCCCCAGGCCGGTGAGCACCGTCGGCTGCACGTACGCCCCGCCGTCACGGCCGTCGCCGAAGCGCGGCGTGCCGCCTCCCGCGCGGACCTCGGCGCCCTCGGTGCGGGCCAGCGCGTAGTGGCCGAGCACCTTGTCGCGGTGCCCGTGCGAGATGAGCGGCATGTTCGCCGTCGCCTCGTCGTCCGGCCAGCCGTACGCCAGCTCGTCGGCGCGCTCGGCCAGCCGCGCGGTGAACTCCTCGAACACCGGCCGCTGCACGTAGATGCGCTCGGTGCACAGGCACACCTGGCCGCCGTTGGTGAAGCTGGACCGCACCGAACCGGCGACCGCCGCGTCCAGGTCGGCGTCGGCGAACACCAGGCCGGCGTTCTTGCCACCCAGCTCGAAGCTGACCGCCTTCACCCCGTCGGCGGCGGCGCGCATGATCGCGCTGCCGGTGGCCGACTCGCCGGTGAACGTGATCGCGTCCACGCCCGGGTGCCGGGTCAGGTGCTCGCCGGCCGAGCCGGGCCCGAAGCCGTGCACCAGGTTGAACACGCCGTCCGGCACGCCCGCCGCGGCCATCACCTCGGCCAGCAGCGTGGCCGACGCGGGGGTCTCCTCGCTGGGCTTGACCACCACGGCGTTGCCGCAGGCCAGGGCCGGGGCGACCTTCCAGGTGAGCAGCAGCAGCGGCAGGTTCCACGGCACGATGACAGCGACCACGCCGACCGGCTTGCGGACCGCGTAGTTGAGCGCCCGGCCCCCGGCCGGGGTGACAGTGGTGAACGACTCCGTCGGCGCTGTCGCCACGATCTCGGCGAACGCCCGGAAGTTGGCCGCGCCGCGCGGGATGTCGAGCGTACGGGCCTGCGAGATGGCCTTGCCGGTGTCCGCGACCTCGGCCGCGACCAGATCGTCGAAGCGCCGTTCCAGCTCGTCGGCGACCCGGCGCAGCACCTCGGCGCGTTCCCGCTCCCCCATCCGGCCCCACGGGCCGCGCAGCGCCGACCGGGCCGCGGCGACCGCGTCGTCCACAGTCGACTGCGACGCCTCGACCACCTCGAACACCGGCTCGCCGGTGACCGGGCTGCGCTTGGTGAACCGGGAACCGGCGTCGACGAACTCACCGCCGACGAAGTTGCGCAGCAGGCCGGGGCCGTCCGGCGCGTGCCCGGTCATCAGCCGGGGATCCCAGAGCGTCATCGCCGCCGCCCCAGCGCCGCGCGGACACCACCGGCCAGCAGCGCGACCGCGCCGGCCGCTACCGCGCCGACCACCGCGTACTGCGCGCGCACCCGGCGGCGCACCTGCGCGTACGGGGTGGTGGAGAACGAGACCAGCTCGTACTGGGAGACGTAGCGGCCCGGCAGCGCCCGTTCCAGCGCGTGCTCGACCTGCTTGCGGGTGCGGAACACCGGCGAGGCGACCTTGTCCCGCATCTCCACGAAGTTCGCCAGCGCCATCCGGGCGATCGCCTCCGCGTTCTCCTGGCGGCGGTGCTGGAACAGCGGCAGCGCGGCCGCCCACTCGTCGTCGCACTCGTCGAGGCAGCGGTCCAGCTCGACCACGTCCTCGAACGCGCAGTTCGCGCCCTGGCCGTAGAACGGCACGATGGCGTGCGCGGCGTCGCCGATCAGGCCGACCGTCCCGGCCACCTGCCACGGCGTGCAGCGCACCGTGCCGAGCACACCGACCGGGTTGTGCTGGTAGTCGTCGACCAGGTTCGGCGCGAGCGGGACCAGGTCCGGGTAGTGGGTGGCGAAGAACTGCTCGATCGCCGCCGGGCTGCTCAGCGACGCGAAGCTGCGCGTGCCGTGGGTGGGCCAGAACAGCGTGCAGGTGAAGGAGCGGTCCGGGTTCGGCAGCGCGATCATCATCGAGGTGCCGCGCGGCCAGATGTGCAGCGCGCCCGGGTCGAGCGCGAACTCCCCGCCCAGCGGCGGGATGGTCAGCTCCTTGTAGCCGTAGTCGAGGAAGTCCAGGCTCTCGGTCAGGCCCCCGTACGCGAGCAGTTGCCCGCGCACCGCGGAGCCGGCGCCGTCGGCGCCGAGGACGACCGAGGCGGTGGCGGTGACCTTGCCCTGCGGCGTCTCGAACGTCATCTCGCCGCCGAGCGGGTCGAGCCCGACCAGCCGGTGGTCGAACGCGACGCGCACGTTCGGCAGCGCGGCGGCGGCGTCGAGCAGCGCGTTGTTCAGCGCGCCCCGGCTGATCGAGTTGATCGCGCGGTCCCCGGAGCCGCTGTAAGACTGGAACTCCGGCTCGCCCTCGACCGGGTGGATCATGCGGCCGCGCATCGGCAGCGCGTCCGCCATCACCTCGTCCTCCAGGCCGATGCGGCGCAGCGCGTCCAGGCCGCGCTCGGACAGCGCCAGGTTGATCGACCGGCCCCGCTCGACGGTGCCGGTACGCGGGTCGGGCCGCCGCTCGTAGAGGGCCACCGGGTAGCCGCGGCGGGCCAGGTAGCAGGCCAGCAGGCAGCCGGCCAGCCCGGCGCCGACCACCGCGATCTCGTCGCGCTCACTCCTCGCGCTCACGAGCCCTCCTTCTCAACAGTTGCCGCCAGCGCCTCGGCGACCCGCCAGCAGTCGTGGTACGTGGAGTAGAGCGGCACCGGCGCGAACCGGACGATGTCCGGCTCCCGGGCGTCGGCGACCACGCCGTGCTCGTGCCGCAGCCGCTTCGTCAGCTCGTTCGCGCTGCCCACCCCGATCCGCACGGAGAGCTGGCAGCCGCGGCGGGCCGGGTCGCGCGGGGTCACCACGCTCAGCGGACGGCCCGGCGTGACCTCGTCGAGCAGCTGCTCCAGCCAGGCGGTCAGCCGCAGGCTGCGCTCGCGCAGCGCCGGCATGCCGACGGAGTCGAACAGCTCCAGCGACGTACGCACCGGGCCCATCGCGAAGATCGGCGGGTTGGAGATCTGCCACGCCTCGACGGTGGCCGGCGGCCGGGACACCGGGGTCATCTCGAACCGGGTGGCCGCCTCGGTGCTCCACCAGCCCTCGAAGCGCTGGATCGACCGGTCGCCGAGGTGCCGCTCGTGGACGAAGACGCCGCCCAGCGCACCCGGGCCGGAGTTGAGGTACTTGTACGAGCACCAGGCGGCGAAGTCGACGTCCCAGTCGTGCAGCGCCAGCGGCACGTTGCCCGCGGCGTGCGCCAGGTCCCAGCCGACCACCGCGCCCGCGGCCCGGCCGGCCGCGGTGATGGTGGGGATGTCCATCAGCTCGCCGGTCAGGTAGTTCACGCCGCCGAGCATCAGCAGCGCCACCGTGTGGCCCTCGCGGGCCAGGAAGTCCAGCACGTCCTCGGTGCCGAGCGTGTCGGAGCCGGGGCGCGGCTTGAGGCGTACCACCGTGGTGTCCGGGTCCAGCCCGTGGAAGCGGGCCTGGCTGCGCACGGCGTAGCTGTCCGAGGGGAACGCGCTGTCCTCGATGACGATGCGGGTGCGCTCGCCGGCCGGCCGGTAGAAGCTGACCATCAGCAGGTGCAGGTTGACCGTGAGGGAGTTCATTACCACGGTCTCCGCGGGCAGCGCGCCGACCAGGCGGGCGGCCGGTGCGGTCAGCAGCTCGTGGTACGGCAGCCAGGGCCGCTCCGACTCCAGGTGCCCCTCGACGCCCAGGCGACTCCAGGCGTCCAGGTCGGCGAGGAGTTCGTCCCGGGTGGCCCGCGGCTGGAGGCCGAGCGAGTTGCCGGCCAGGTACGCCGTGTCGGGGTAGCGCCCGCCGTCGGCGGGTGGGACGTGGAACAGGTGCCGGTGGCCGGGGTCGGCGGCGTCGCGGCGGAGGGCTTCGTTCTCGGGGGTGTGCATGCTGTTCTCTCTCGTCACATCGCGGTGCGGGCCGACCACAGCTCCGGGAAGACCACCCGGGCCATGCTGCGCTGCAACCATGCCAGTCCGGCGGAACCGCCGCTGCCGACCTTGGCGCCCATGGTGCGCTGGACGGCCTTGACGTGGTTCCAGCGCCAGTCGCCGAACTCCTCGGCGATCTCGGTCAGCGCGTCGCCGAGCAGACGCAGGTGGTTGTCCGGGCCGTTGTCGCCGTAGATCCGGACCCAGGCCGCCTCGACCGCGGGGTGCGCCTCGTGCTCGGCGTTCACGTCCCGGGACAGCAGCTCGGCGGGAACGTCGAAGCCCTTACGGGCGAGCAGCGCCACCACCTCGTCCCAGAGACTCGGCGTGGCGAGCGCGGCGGTCAGCTCGTCGTACACCTCGGTCTGCCGGCGGAACGGGCGGATCAGCGCCCGGTCGCGCAGGCCGAGCAGGAACTCCAGCTGGCGGTACATGGCGGACTGGAAGCCGGAGCCCTCACCGAGCCGGTCGCGGAAGCGGTTGAAGTCGGCCGGGCTCATCCAGCGCAGGCCGTGCCAGGCGGCGTTGAGCCCTTCCAGGTGCAGGGCGGCGCGGCGCAGCGGGGGCAGGGCCTCCCAGATCCGGTCCTCGCGCAGCTCGCGCTTGGCGTGCCGCAGCTCGTGGCAGGTCAGGCCGAAGTACAGCTCCATGATCTGGCTGACCATCAGGAAGGACATCTCGCCCGGGTCGTCGCTGAGCGGCTCCTGGAGCCGGTGCAGCGTGCTGGCCCGTACGTACGCGTCGTACGGCACGCGGTCGGCGAACTCCAGCGTCGGCTCGCCGCCGTTGCGCGCCGCCCGAGCCGCCCGTTCCTGGGGGGTTACCGGGCGCACCGCCGTCGTCTGTTCCACAGTCATTCTCCGTCCGTGCGCGGGGTAGACGTCATGATCCCGCTGGTGGGCGGCCGAATGGAATGCCTGTTCAACGGCGGTATGGTGGTCTCACTTCGCGAACCGAAACCATCTCGCGTCGACGTCTTTACGGAAGGAAGGTCCGCGCGTGGACGACATGGACTGGGCGCTGCTGCGGGAGCTCCAGGCCGACGCCCGGCTCTCGTACAGCGAGTTGTCCCGCCGGGTCCATCTGTCGCCGCCCGCGGTCGCCGAACGGGTGCGGCGGCTGGAGGAATCCGGTGTGATCACCGGCTACCACGCCCACGTCGACCTCACCCGGGCCGGGCGCACAGTGCTCGCGCTGATCCGGATGTCCTGCTACGGCGCGCGCTGCATCCTCAACGACCCCGATGTCGCGGGCTGGCCGGAGATCATGGAGATCCACCGGATCACCGGGGACGCGTGCAGCATGCTCAAGGTCGCCGCCACCAACATGGGCGAGTTCGAGGAGGTCATCGACCGTCTCGCACCGTACGGGCAGCCGTCCAGCACGATGGTGCTCTCCACGCCGCTGGCCTGGCATCCCGTGGTCAAGGCACCTCGTTAGCTTCCCCCGCCCTCCGGGAAAGCAGGCGCCGCTGCCCGTCAGTGGTCCGGCGCACCGTCGCGCCGGGAGGGGGGAACCATGCGAGGGCTCGTGTCACATCGTGCGTTGTCGTCCGTGTTGGGCCTGCTCGGCCTGGTCGCGGCGTTCGTCCTGACCACCGCGCCGCCGGCGCGGGCCGGGGAGAGCGTGTTCATCGAGGTGACGCCGAACAGCGTCCAGGCCGGTTCCCGGGTCAACCTGCGGGCGGGCTGCGACAACAGCAACAACCGCCAGGCGCAGGTCACCTCCGACGCCTTCGGGCGGGTGACGTTGCGGCCGGACAACGGCTTCCTCACCGGCTCGGTCACCGTGCCCGGCAACAAGGCGCCGGGCGACTACCCGGTGAACCTGGACTGCTCCAACGGCAACACCGCCTCGACCATGCTCACCGTGCTCAACATGGCGCAGCCGAGCAAGGGACCGGCGACCGGCGGTGGTGGCACCGCGGGTAGCCGGGGCACCGGCTCGCTGCTGCTGGTCGGTGGCCTGGTCGCGGTGGCAGTGGTGGCCGGTGTGAGCGCCCGCCGCAAGACCGGCGGCCGCGTCTGACGAGAGGTGCCGCAATGGCCCGCTCATCGCGCCGCCGGGACCGTACCGGCCCGGCGGCGGACCGTAACCGCCGTGCCGTCGCCCGTCCCGGCCGCCGGTCGCCGCAGCGTGCCGGCCGGCTCCGGGCCGCGCTGCGGCTGACCGCTGGGGCCGCGCGCCGGTTCGCCCACGTCGCCGGGCACGCGTTCTCGGCCAGCGTCGCCACCGCCGACCCGCAGTCCCGGCCGGTCACGGCCCGCGCCGACAGGACCACCACCCGCCGGTACGCCCCGAGCCGCGGCCCGGGTGTCCCGGTGCTCGTGGTGGCGAGCGTGATGGCGCTGATCGTGGCCATGCTCGGCGTGGAACGGGTGACCGGCGTCAGCGTGCTGCCGGATCGGATCGTCGCCGGCCTGCGCCCGCCGCCGCAGAAGTTCCCGGTGCTGCCGGCCAGTCCACCGACCGGCCTGAGCATCGGCAAGCTCGACCTGCGCGCGCCGGTGCACCGGGTGGGCATCGCGCCGGACGGCAGCATCGCCGTGCCGGATGTGGAGCGGGCCGGCGAGGTCGGCTGGTACGACCAGGGCCCCACGCCCGGCCAGTACGGCCCGGCGGTGCTTGTCGGGCACGTCGACACCACCACCGGTCCGGCGGTCTTCCACGGGCTGAAGGAGCTGGACGACGGCGACCGGATCGAGGTGACCCGCGAGGACCGCTCGGTGGCGGTGTTCGAGGTGACGTCGATCGAGCGGTACGGCAAGGAGAAGCTGCCGGTGGAGGACGTCTACGGCGACTTCAGCCGGCCCAACCTGCGGCTGATCACCTGCGGCGGGCGCTGGGTGGGCGGCGAGACCGGGTACGCGGACAACCTGGTCGTCTACGCCTCGCTGGTCAAGGCGCGCTGAGCGGGCCGGTCAGGCCGCCTCGGGCTCGGGCTCGCGCAGGTCGAGCCAGTCCGCCCAGCGCGGGTCGGGGGCGCGGTGCCCGAGCACCCGCCAGGCGGCTCCTTTGGGCGCGGCCGGCAGGTGGTGCAGCCGCCAGCCCAGTTCGGCCGGCGTCTTGTCGCCTTTGGTGTGGTTGCACCGCGCGCACGCGGCTACCACGTTCTCCCAGGCGTGCCGGCCGCCCCGGCTGCGCGGGAAGACGTGGTCGATGGTCTCGGCCGGCCCCCGGCAGTACGCGCACCGCCACCCGTCGCGGGCGAACACGGCCCGCCGGGACAACCCGATGTGGGTGCGGTACGGCACCCGGACGTAGCGGGTCAGGCGCACCACCGAGGGCACCGGTAACGCGTTTCGCGCGCTGTGCAGGATGCCCTCGCCGTCGGCGACGCAGACCGCCTTGGCGCTGAGGACGAGGATCGCGGCACGACGCACCGACACGACGCACAGGGGCTCGTAGGTGGCGTTGAGAACGAGTGCACCGGAGCCCGCAGTGGGTCGTATGTCAGGCATCGCGCTCACCCTCCCGGTCCAGTCCTCCCGCCTCGTGTGCGCCGGAACCGCCCCGCGGACAGCGCGGAACGGCTCCGACGCCGGCCGGATCACCGACGTCCGTTGCGCCAATAGTCCCTGATCGCGCCCCGGATTGCACGCACTAATCCGGGCTACCCCCTCCGGTAGCGACACTTCGCGGAGGTGGCGGTGTCCACCGCCCGTCACCGGTGCGGTACGAAAGCAGGGTGAACGTCTCCGACCTGATCTCCGCCCTGCTGTCGGCCTTCTCCGACCGGCGCCCGGACTGCCAGGGCAGCAGTTCCTGCGAGTTCCTGTACCGGCTCACCGGCTCCGCCTGGTTCGCCGAGAGCAGCTACTGGATCCTGCTGAAGCCGCTGCGGGTCGCGTTGATCCTGTTGATCGCGGTGGCCGCCCGCTGGGCGCTGCACCGGACCATCAACCGGCTTGTGCGGACCACCACCCAGGGCGCGGTGCCGACCATGCTCCGCCCGCTGCGGGAACGCATCCCCAGCGCCACGCTCGACCCGGACCATTTCGTGCCGGAGCGGCGGCGGCAGCGGGCCGAGGCGATCGGGTCGGTGCTGCGCAGCATGGTCACCGCGTTCGTCTTCGGCATCGCGCTGCTGATGGTGCTCAAGGAGTTCAGCTTCGACCTGGCCCCGCTGCTGGCCAGCGCGGGCATCGCCGGCGTGGCGCTCGGCTTCGGCGCGCAGAGCCTGGTCAAGGACCTGATCGCCGGCCTGTTCATGTTGATAGAGGACCAGTACGGCGTCGGCGACACCGTCGACCTGGGCGAGGCCACCGGCGTGGTCGAGGCGGTGGGGCTGCGGGTCACCACCGTCCGGGACGGCCGCGGCGTGCTCTGGTACATCCGCAACGGCGAGATCGTCCGCGTCGGGAACAAGAGCCAGGGCTGGGCGCTCGTCGTGGTCGACCTGCCGATCGGGTTCGCCGGCACGGAGGAGGCCACCGCCGTGCTGCGTACCGCGGCGGCGTCCGTGGCGCTGGACCCGGAGCTGGCGCCGAGCATCGTGGAGCAGCCGGAGGTCCTGGGCGTCGAGCAGATGACGGTCGACGGCGCGGTGATCCGTACCGTGGTGAAGACGACCGCGGACGGGCAGTTCGCGGTCGGCCGCGAGCTGCGCCGACGCCTCGCGGAGGCGTTGGAGAACTCGGGGATCGTCGCGCAGATCGCGGCCGCCCGGCTGTTCCCCGGCCTGCCGGTCCAGCCGCCGGCGCCGCCCGCCGCCGAGGGTACGGGTACCGGCGGACCCACCTGAGCCGCCGGACGAGCCGGACTATTTTCCGGGGTTCCGCACCGCGCGGCCCCTCGGGTATCGTCCGTTCGTTCAGTCGGAGATGCGACGATCAATCCGTTCGCCCTAGCCAGTTGTCAGACGATCGGGCAGAATCCGGTGCACACGCTCCACCGGGGGGCGTGCTCGTGTCCTCGCTGATCGGTTGATCTGACGACGGTTCCCGGTCGGGCCATCACAAGTGGTCGACCAGGAACGATGGAGGCGACGGTGTCCGACGCGCGACCCGCCCGGGAGGGCCCGGCCACCTTCCGGGACGTCTTCGGTCAGTCGGAGTTCCGCGCCATCTTCGCCGCCAACACCCTTTCCTGGGTGGGTGACTACCTGGCCCGCGCCGCGGTCACCGTGCTCGTGCTGCGCGAGACCGATTCGGTCGCGCTCTCCGCCGCCGCGTTCGCCGCCAGCTACCTTCCCTGGCTGATCGGCGGCCCGCTGCTCTCCGCGCTCGCCGAGCGGCACCACTACCGGCGCGTCATGGTGGTCTGCGATCTCCTCCGGATGGCGCTGATGGCGCTGGTCGCGATGCCCTGGATGCCGACCTGGTCGGTCTTCGCGCTGATCTTCCTGGCCACGCTCGCGAACCCGCCGAGTCAGGCGGCGCGGTCGGCGCTGATGCCGCACATCCTGACCGGGGACCGGCTGGTCGTGGGCCTGTCCGCGTTCACCAGCGCCGGCCAGGCCGCCCAGGTGGTCGGCTACCTGATCGGCGCCACGGTGGCGGCGCTCAACCCGAACACCGCGCTGCTCGTCAACGCCGTCACCTTCGCCGTGTCGGCCGCGATAGTCCGCTTCGGCGTACGCGAGCGACCACCGGCGATGACCGAGGTGCACCGCAGCCACCTGCTGCGGGAGACCGTCCAGGGCTTCCAGATCGTCTTCGAGCGGCCGGTGCTGCGCGCCATCGCGGTGCTGGTGTTCAGTGCGATGCTCTTCTCGATCGTCCCCGAGGGACTGGCCGCGGGGTGGGCCGCCGACCGGACCGACGGCCGGATGGACGCCGGCACCGCGCAAGGGCTGATCATGGCCGCCGTCCCGGTCGGATACATCCTCGGCGGGCTGACCATCAGCCGGCTGGTCGGCCCGGACCGGCGGCTCACGCTGATGCGACCGTTAATGATCATCGCGCCGGCGACGCTCGTACCCGCGCTGTTCAATCCGCCGCCGGCGGTGGTGGCGCTGCTGGCCGCCGGGTGCGGCTTCGCCGTCGCCGGGCTCGTCCCGGTCGCCAACGGCCTGTTCGTGCAGGCGCTGCCGGACGGGTTCCGGGCCCGGGCGTTCGGCGTCATGGCCAGCGGCACACAGATCATCCAGGGCGCCGCGGTGCTGGCCACGGGCGCGCTCGCCGAGCGCTTCTCGGTCCCGTCGGTGGTCGGCGTGTGGAGCGCCGCCGGTGTGCTGATCATGACCGGGGCGGCACTCGCCTGGCCCCGGCCGCAGGTGATCCACGAAGCCATCGCGACGGCCCGCGCCGAGTCGCCGGCCGGTACCGGACCCGCGCACGCGCACTCGCGCGGCCCCGCGTCGGGTGACCGGAACCACGAGCACGGCCGGCGCCGGCACGCGGTGACGTGATCAGCGCCGCCCCGCGGGCGGGCGCGGGCGCCGGGCCGCACCTGGCAGGATGGAAGCGTGACTTCCCCAGGCGAGTCGATGACCCTCTTCGAGGCGATCGGCGGTGAACCGGCCTTCCGCAAGCTGGTGGACGAGTTCTACGCCGGTGTCGCCGACGACCCGCTGCTGCGGCCGATGTACCCGGAGGAGGACCTGGGCCCGGCGGCGGACCGGCTGACCCTGTTCCTCATCCAGTACTGGGGTGGCCCGCACACCTACTCGGAGCAGCGCGGCCACCCGCGGCTGCGGATGCGGCACGCGCCGTACCGGATCGGCGCGGCCGAGCGGGACGCCTGGCTGCTGCACATGCGCCGGGCGGTGGACACGCTCGACCTGCCGCCGCAGCTCGCCGCCGCGCTCTGGGACTACCTGGAGCGGGCCGCCTACTTCATGGTGAACGTGATGGAGGATCCGGCCGCCGGCTGAGCCGGCTCAGAGCAGGGCGCCCTCGTCGTGCAGCCAGTCGACGAACGTGACGGCGACCGCGGCGCCGCAGTCGAGCATCTCGACGAGCAGCGCGTCGTGGGCGCCGGCACCGAGCGGGACCTGCAACTCGGCGTAGATCGGGAGCTGACCGCGTTCGGTCGGGTCACCGATGTACGCCTTGCAGAAGCGCCGGGTGTGGTTCCACTCGTTCACCACGCGGTAGGCCCGGTCGGCCCAGTCCGGCGGGACCGTCGCGTGCGGACGGGCCCGCATCACCAGGATCTCGTCCTCCGGGCCCTCCAGCGCGACGAGCACGGCGTGCCGCTCCCACATGGCCAGCAGGTTGCCGTCGCCGTCGGCCAGATAGCGGACGTCGAGCAGGTCGAGCGCGTCGCAGACCCGGCTCAGGGTGACCGGCGCGACGGTGGCCGGCATGTCCGCGAGGACCGGCCGCTCGGGTGGCACCACGTCGTCCCCCGGCTGGCGAGGGGTCGGTGGGCCGACCCGGATGGTGTCATCCAATGTGGTCCCGCTTCGAGTCTCCGGCTCCCCGCCAGCGGCGGGACCAGGGCGCCATGACCACCACGGCATCGCTCGCGCACCTCACTCCCCAGCGGATCCGGACGCCTACGGTGCGTTGGATCCGAGGATGGACGGTACCCGGACAGACGGCGTGAGGCATCCCCCCAACGACCGCCCCAAACCGGAAGGACGACGCGGGATCATCCGTTCGGATGACCTGGCGTCGGCCTGAGTGCAAGATCAGCGACGGTACGCGACCAGGCCGCCCCGAACGGTCCGACGAGTCCGACCCATCGACCAGCCGTCCGCACCTGAACGTCGTCCGCGCCGGCGCCGAGGAAACCCATCCGGACCACGGCCTGCACCAGCCGCTGCGACACCTCCACCGGTGTGCGCGGCGCCTCGTCCGGGGTCACCACCACGGCGACGTGGTCCAGCAGAGCGTCCCGCAGCACCCGCTGCCCGACCGCGCGGCCCGCCACGCCGTGCGTGGCCGCCTCGCGCAGCGTCCCGGCCGCCGCCTCCGCGATCCGGCGCAGCTCGGCCCCGGGCAACACCTCCACCGCCCGGCTCGCGGCGGGTGGGAGCTGCCACCGCCAGCCGTCGTCCCGGCGTACCGGAAGCGCCCCGCCCCCGGCGGAGAGTTCGGCCAGCAGCTCCCCCGCCGCGACCGTGGCGTCCCCGGCAGCGGCGCCCGGCACGGTACGGACCACGAGCACGCCCCACGGCAGACGCGCCCAGAGGGCGGTGCGGCCCGCACCCGGCACCGGCCGCAGCCGGACCAGGGTGGCCGGGTCGAACCGGACCAGCCGGGCCAGGAAGGCCCCGGCGTCCGCCGTCCCGGTCAACCCGTGCCCGGTCATCCGCTCAGCCCCGGCGCGTAGCGGAGCAGGAACGCCCGCTCCTCCGGCGAGATCCGGCGCGGGCGCTGCGCCGTCAGGTCGAACGGCACCAGCAACGACCGGGCGGTGCCGGCAAGCGTGTCGCCGTCGTACAGCTCGTACGCGACCGAGAAGGAGGCGGCCTTGATCTGGTCCACCCACAGCTCGATCCGTACCGTCGGGGCGGCCTCGGCGCTGGCCCGGCCGAGCGCGTAGTCCACCGGGCGCAGGTAGTCGACCTCGTGCCGGCGGATGACCACACCGTCGGCGAACGAGCCCACTCCCCACGCCCGGCCGCCGGCGAACATCATCGCCACCCGGGCCTCCTCGTAGAGCGTGAGGAAGCGGGCGTTGTTGACGTGGCCGTACGCGTCGAGGTCGGACCAGCGCAGCGCGCAGTGGTAGACGAACCGGTCAGACAAGGGTCAGCACCGGTCAGTCACGGGTGAGCTTGCGGTAGGTCACCCGGTGCGGCCGGGCCGCCTCGGCGCCGAGACGGTCGACCTTGTTCTTCTCGTACGCCTCGAAGTTGCCCTCGAACCAGAACCACTTGGCCGGGTTCTGGTCGTCGCCCTCCCAGGCCAGGATGTGCGTGGCGACCCGGTCCAGGAACATCCGGTCGTGGGAGATCACCACGGCGCAGCCGGGGAACTCCAGCAGCGCGTTCTCCAGGCTGGACAGCGTCTCCACGTCCAGGTCGTTCGTCGGCTCGTCGAGCAGGATCACGTTGCCGCCGATCTTCAGCGTCAGCGCCAGGTTGAGCCGGTTGCGCTCGCCGCCGGAGAGCACCTTGGTCGGCTTCTGCTGGTCCGGCCCCTTGAAGCCGAACGCGGCGATGTACGCCCGGGACGGCATCTCGACCTTGCCCACCATGAGGTGGTCGAGTCCGTCGGAGACGACCTCCCATACGGTCTTGTCGCCGTCCAGGCCCTGCCGGTTCTGGTCGACGTACGACAGCGAGACGGTCTCGCCGACCCGGACCGAGCCGTTGGTCGGCTGCTCCAGCCCGACGATGGTTTTGAACAGCGTGGTCTTGCCGACACCGTTCGGGCCGATGATGCCGACGATGCCGTTGCGGGGCAGCGAGAACGACAGGTTGTCGATCAGCACCCGGTCACCGAACGCCTTGGTGAGGTTCTGCGCCTCGATGACCGTGTTGCCCAGACGCGGGCCCGGCGGGATCTGGATCTCCTCGAAGTCCAGCTTCCGGGTCTTCTCCGCCTCGGCGGCCATCTCGTCGTAGCGGTCCAGGCGGGCCTTGGACTTGGTCTGCCGCGCCTTGGCGTTCGAGCGGACCCACTCCAGTTCCTCGGAGAGGCGCTTCTTCATCTTGGCGTCGCGGCGGCCCTCGACGGAGAGCCGGGCGGCCTTCTTCTCCAGGTAGGTGGAGTAGTTGCCCTCGTACGGGTAGGCCCGGCCGCGGTCCAGCTCCAGGATCCAGTTGGCAACGTTGTCCAGGAAGTACCGGTCGTGGGTGATCGCCAGGACGGTGCCGGCATACTTGGCCAGGTGCTGCTCCAGCCACTGCACGCTCTCCGCGTCCAGGTGGTTGGTGGGCTCGTCGAGCAGCAGCAGGTCCGGCGCCTCCAGCAGCAGCTTGCACAGCGCCACCCGGCGACGCTCACCACCGGAGAGCGTGGTGACGTCGGCGTCCGGCGGCGGGCAGCGCAGCGCGTCCATGGCGAGTTCGAGCTTGGAGTCGATGTCCCACGCGTCGGCGGCGTCCAGATCCTCCTGGAGCTTGCCCATCTCCTCCATCAGCTCGTCGGAGTAGTCGGTGGCCATCTGCTCGGCGATGGCGTTGAACCGCTCCAGCTTGGCCTTGGTCGCGGCGACCGCCTCCTCGACGTTGCCGAGGACCGTCTTCTCCTCGTTGAGCGGCGGCTCCTGCGCGAGCATGCCGACGGAGTAGCCGGGCATGAGCCGGGCCTCGCCGTTGCTCGGCCGGTCCAGCCCTGCCATGATCTTGAGGAGGCTGGACTTACCGGCGCCGTTCGGACCGACCACCCCGATCTTGACACCCGGCAGGAAGTTCAGCGTCACGTTGTCGAGCACGACCTTGTCGCCGTGCGCCTTGCGCGCCTTGTCCAGGACGTAGATGAACTGGGCCACGGTGCGGGCTACCTCCGTCGGTTGCGATCGCGGGCTTGTCGAGTGCGGGGCGCGGGCGCCGTCTGCGCCTGCCGCCGCCGGCCGGGAGCCGGCCGCGCGCACGCCGCCGTCAATCCTGACAGGTACGGACCGCCACGCCCACATCACCCCACCCAGGGGTACGGCGGCGAGCCTCGTTGCCGGCACCGGTACTACTCATTGCCGTCGACAGTATGACCAAGAAAATCGCCGTCAGCGTCCCCGACGACGTGGCCGAACGACTGGCCCAGGAGCCGAACGTCTCCGCGTTCGTCACCGAGAGCGTGCGGCAGCGGATGGCGGGCGAGCGCACCCGGCACACGCTCCGGCAGGTCGGCTTCCGGCTGTCCGACGGCGGGCTCGCCGACGCGGGCCACGCGCTCGACGAGGCCCAGGCGAAGATCACCCCGGAACTGCGCGCCCGGGCCGCCGCGTTGCTGAGCGAGTCGTCACGTGGACGGCTGACCCGTGACTGACGCCGGGTTGGTGCTCGACACCGCCTGCCTGCTGGCCTACTCGGACGGCACCGAGGCGGTCGGGGAGCATGTTCCTCGGCGGCCGGTCGCGCACGCTCCTGAGCATGGACCTCGCCCAGGTGGCGCTGGAGGCCGCACGGGCCACCACGCCGATCATGAGCGACCGGCGGGAACTGCTCGGTGAGGTGCTGCCCAAGGAGTGGCCGATCATCGACCTCTGAACCACGGGTGTCGACAAGATCACGCGGTGGGTTCGGCGGTTCTGGGACGGGTAGGTAACTCCGGCACGGGGGATCAGACGCCGCAGCTACGCTCAGTACGCTCATCGCGGTGGACCCGTCAGTACCCGGAGGTGGCCGATCGTGACCGTCCGTAGCTCCTTTGTCGTAGTGGCCAACCGCCTGCCGGTCGACGAGGTGAGCACACCCGAGGGGCGGCAGTGGCGGCGCAGCCCCGGCGGGCTGGTGACCGCGCTGCACCCGGTGCTGGCCGAGCACCAGGGCACCTGGGTCGGGTGGGCCGGCGGCACCGGCGCCGCGCCCGAGCCGTTCGACCTGGAGGGCATCCGCCTGCACCCGGTGCCGCTGAGCGCCGAGGAGCTGGAGCGCTACTACGAGGGCCAGTCGAACGCGACGATCTGGCCGCTCTACCACGACGCGGTGGAGACGCCCGCCTACAAGCGGCGCTGGCGCGAGGCGTACCGGCTGGTGAACGCCCGGTTCGCGGAGGCCGCCGCCGACGTGGCCGCCGAGGGCGCGACCGTGTGGGTCCAGGACTACCAGCTCCAGCTCGTGCCGGCGATGCTCCGCGAGCTGCGGCCGGACCTGCGGATCGGCTTCTTCCTGCACATCCCGTTCCCGCCGATCGAGCTGTTCATGCAGATGCCGTTCCGCACCGAGATCCTGCGTGGACTGCTCGGCGCGGACCTGGTCGGCTTCCAGCAGCGGCTCGCGGCGCAGAACTTCGTACGCCTGGCCCGGCACCTGCTCGGCCTGCGCTACGAGGGCCAGATGATCCAGGTCGACGGTCGGCAGGTGAAGGCGGGCGCGTTCCCCATCTCGATCGACACCAAGGAGATGGAGCGGCTGGCCGAGGATCCGGCGATCCAGGCCCGCGCCAAGCAGATCCGCGAGGAGCTGGGCAACCCGAAGACGATCATCCTGGGCGTCGACCGGCTCGACTACACAAAGGGCATCGAACTTCGCCTGAAGGCCTTCCGGGAACTCCTTGCTGACGGAAAGTTGACAGTTCCCGACGCGGTTATGGTGCAGGTCGCCACGCCCAGCCGCGAGCGTGTGGAGCACTACCAGGCACTTCGGGTGAAGGTGGAACGCGAAGTAGGCCGGATCAATGGTGAATTCGGCCGGGTCGGCGTGCCTGCAGTGCATTATCTGCATCAGTCGTACAGTCGCTCCGAACTGGCCGCGATGTACGTCGCGGCCGACGTGATGATGGTGACCCCGCTGCGAGACGGAATGAATCTGGTGGCCAAGGAGTACGTCGCATCGCGCGCCGACCAGGGCGGCGCGCTCGTGCTCAGTGAGTTCGCCGGCGCCGCCACCGAGCTGCGCCAGGCGTTTTTGTGTAATCCGCACGACCCGGACGCGGTGAAGGACGCGTTGCTGCGGGCCGTGCATGTAGAGAAGCCCGAAGCCCGCCGCCGGATGCGCGTCATGCAACGCCATCTGCGCAGCCACGACGTGGGCCACTGGGCCAAGTCGTTCCTCAGCGAGCTCGGCGTCCCCGATACGGAGGCTGCGTGACCCCGCCCGCCCCCGCCGCCGTTCACGGCGGCGTGCTGGATCCCGAACTGCGCGCCGCCATCGGCCGCATCGCCCGGGTTCCGCAACTCCTGGTCGCCTGCGACTACGACGGCACGCTGGCGCCGATCGTCGAGGACCCCAGCAAGGCCGTGCCGCTGCCCGAGTCGGTGGCGGCCGTACGCGCGCTCGCCGCGCTGCCGCAGACGAGCGTCGCCGTCGTCTCCGGCCGCGCGCTGCGCGACCTGGCCACACTCTCCCGGCTGCCCAGCGAGGTGCACCTCGTCGGCAGCCACGGCTCGGAGTTCGACATCGGCTTCGTCGAGCGGCTCACGCCCGAGCTGATCGCGGTCCGGCACCGGCTCCGTGAGGCGCTGCGCGAGATCGCCGCGGAGCACCCGGGCATCCGCCTGGAACGCAAGCCGGCCAGCGTGGCCGTGCACACCCGCGGCGTCGACCCGCACGTCGCCGCCCGGGCCGTCGAGGCGGTCCGCAACGGCCCCGCGACCTGGGAGGGCGTGACCGTCACCCAGGGCAAGGAGGTCATCGAGCTGTCGGTGGTCGTGACCAACAAGGGCACCGCCGTCGACCAGCTCCGCACCCAGCTCGCCGCGAGCGCGGTGCTGTTCATCGGCGACGACGTCACCGACGAGAACGCCTTCGGCAACCTGACCGGGCCGGACGTCGGCATCAAGATCGGTCCCGGGGAGACCCGGGCCGACTACCGGGTGGCCGAGCCGATCGAGGCGGCCCGCGCGCTGGGGCTGCTGCTGGAGACGCGGCGGCACTGGCTGTTCGGCGAGCGGGCGGTGCCGATCGAGCGGCACTCGATGCTCGCGAACGGCCGTACGGTCGCGCTCGTCACACCGGAAGCCAAGATCACCTGGCTGTGCCACCCGAAGCCGGACTCCGCGGCGATCTTCGCCGACCTGGTCGGCGGCAGCCCGGCCGGGCACTTCACCGTCGGCCCGGAGCGGGGCGGCATCCCGCTGGGCCAGCGGTACCGCAGCAACACGATGACCGTCGAGACCCGCTGGTCCGGCCTCACCGTGACGGACTGGCTCGACCTGCCGGTCCGCGAGACCACGCCGGACGACCCGGCCGTGGTCAGCGGCGACTCGACACTGGTCCGGGTGCTCAGCGGCACCGGTCGGGCCCGGGTCGAGTTCGCGCCGCGCCCCGAGTTCGGCCAGGTGGCAGTGCAGCTCCAGCCGCTCGACGACGGCCTGCTGGTGCTCGGCTCCAACGAGCCGGTCGCGCTGCACTCCCCCGGCGTCGAGTGGGAGGTCACAAACGACGCCGGGTACGAGACCGCGAAGGCGGTGGTCGACCTGTCGGCGGCCGGCGGCCAGGTGGTGCTGGAGCTGCGCTTCGGCACGCAGAGCCTGGAGCCGCACCGCCTGCCGCTGCACGAGCGGCAGGCCGCCGCCGAGCAGCCCTGGAAGGACTGGGTGGCCTCGCTGCGGCTGCCCGCCACCGCCCGGGACCTGGTCGCCCGCAGCGCGCTGACGCTGCGCGGCCTCTGCCACGAGCCGACCGGCTCGATCCTCGCCGCGGCCACCACGTCGCTGCCGGAGGAGCTGGGCGGTGTCCGCAACTGGGACTACCGCTACTGCTGGCTGCGGGACGCCGCGATGACCGCACGCGCCCTCGTCGACCTCGGCTCGACCGAGGAGGCAGAAGGGCTGCTGCGCTGGATCGACGGGGTGGTCGAGCGCACCGGCGGGCACCCGGAGCGGCTGCACCCGCTCTACACGGTGGACGGCTTCGAGCTGGGCGCCGAGGCGGTCATCGACACGCTGCCCGGCTACGCCGGCTCCCGGCCGGTACGGGTCGGCAACCTCGCCAACCACCAGCTTCAGCTCGACGTCTTCGGCCCGGTCGCGGACCTGATCGCGGCCGTGGCCGACGCCCGGGGCTCGATCCGCGACGACGAGTGGCGGGTGCTGGAGAACATGGTCGAGGCGGTACGCCGCCGCTGGCACGAGCCCGACCACGGCATCTGGGAGGCCCGCCTCCCCCCGCGGCATCACGTCTTCTCCAAGGTCATGCTCTGGATGACAGTGGACCGGGCGCTGCACGTGGTACGCCGGCACGGCGGCGAGGACCGGCCCGAGTGGGTCGACCTGCGCGACCGGATCGCCTCGAACGTGCTGGAGCACGGCTGGCACCCGGAGGCCGAGGCGTACAGCGTCGCCTACGGCTACGAGGAGATGGACGCCTCGTCGCTGTGGATCGGCATCTCCGGGCTGCTCGCCGGCGACGACCCGCGCTTCCTCTCCACAGTGCTCAAGATCGAGGCGGAGCTGCGCAGCGGCCCGGTCGTCTACCGGTACCACTGGGACGACGGCCTGCCCGGCCGGGAGGGCGGCTTCCACATCTGCACGTCGTGGCTGATCGAGGCGTACCTGCGCACCGGCCGCCGCAGCGATGCCGAGGAGCTGTTCACCCAGATGGTCGACACAGCCGGGCCGACCGGGTTGCTGCCGGAGCAGTACGACCCGCTGGCCGAGCGCGGGCTGGGCAACCACCCGCAGGCGTACAGCCACCTCGGCCTGATCCGCTGCGCCCTGCTGCTGGACAACATGCTCAAGCAGTAACGCCCGTACGAAGGCGGCGGCGGGGACCTTCCGGGCCCCGCCGCCGCCTTCGTTCCGTCCCCGCCCCGCCCCGCCCCGCCCCGCCCCGCCCTCGGCGATCTTGCACTTGCTGCCCCGACAAATGGGCCGTAACGGGCACGTGGCGGGCGCCAAGTGCAAGATCGACGCAATCAGGCGGGGGGCGTCGGCGAGGGCCTCGGGGTCAGGGCGTGGGGGTGAGGGTGTGGACCACGTCGCCTACGACCACGATCGCGGGTGGGCGCAGGGCGGCGGCCTCCACGTCGGCGGCGACCGTGCCCAGCGTGGAGCGCAGCGTGCGCTGGGCGGCTGTGGTGCCCTCCTGGATCACCGCGGCGGGGGTCTCCGCCGGCTTGCCGTGCGCGATCAGGGTGGCGCTGATCGCGGCGAGGTTCTTCAGGCCCATCAGGATCACGAGCGTGCCGCGCAGCCCGGCCAGGGCGTCCCAGCGCACCAGCGACGCGGGCGCGTCGGGCGCGAGGTGCCCGGACACCACTGTGAACTCGTGCGCCACACCCCGGTGGGTCACCGGCACGCCGGCCACCTCGGGCACCGCGATCGCGCTCGTCACACCCGGCACCACGGTCACCGGCACGCCCGCCTCGGCACAGGCCAGCAGCTCCTCGCCGCCGCGGCCGAAGACGTACGGGTCGCCGCCCTTGAGCCGTACCACCACCTTGCCGGCCCGGGCCCGGTCCACCAGGATCCGGTTGATCTCCTCCTGGGCACGCGACGGCCCGTACGGGATCTTCGAGGCGTCGACGAGTTCGACGTCCGGGCGCAGCTCGTCCAGGAGCAGGCCGGGCACGAGCCGGTCGGCGACGACCACCTCGGCCTCGGTGAGCAGCCGCCACCCCTTCACGGTGATCAGCTCCGGGTCGCCCGGTCCGGCGCCGACGAGCGCGACGCGCCCCCCGGCGGCGCCTCCCGCCTCGGGGGACGGCGCGAAGCCGGGGGCCGTCCGCGCGCCCAGCAGATCCCGCACGGCGTCGCGGACGCCCATCGCGCGGCGCGGGTCGCCGCCGCCGAGGACCGCCACGGTGACCGGGCCGTGCCGGGTCACCGCCGGAGTCCACGCGCTGGCCGCCGTCCGGTCGTCGGCGCGGACGCAGAAGATTCGCCGCTCGGCCGCTGCCGCGCTGACGGCAGCGGCGGCGGCCCGGTCGTCCACAGCCACCTGGACCAGCCACGCGCCGTCCAGGTCGCCCGGGGCGAACCGGCGCGGCTCCCAGTGCAGCCGCCCGGCGTCGACGTGCGCGCGCAGCGCCGGGGTCAGTTCGGGCGACACCAGCAGCACGTCCGCGCCGGCGTCGAGCAGCGCGGGCACCCGCCGGGTGGCGACCGCTCCCCCGCCCACGACGACCACGCGCCGCCCGCCCAGCCGCAACCCCAGGGGGTACGGGCTCGGCGGCGTCGGCCCGGTCACTTCTCCGCCACCCCGGCGGAGTCGAACGTCGCCACCTCGTGCAGTACCCGGACCGCGCCGGTGACCACCGGCAGGGCGAGCAGAGCCCCGGTGCCCTCGCCGAGCCGCAGTCCCAGGTCGATCAGCGGCTCCAGGCCGAGGTGCCGCAGCGCCGCCGTGGCGCCCGGCTCGGCGCTGCGGTGCCCGGCGACCATGGCGCCCACCGCGTCCGGCGCGAACGCGGCGGCGGCGAGCGCGGCGCTCACCGCGATCACGCCGTCGAGCAGCACCGGCACCCGCCGGGCGGCGGCGCCGAGGATCAGGCCGGCCAGCGCGGCGTGCTCCAGCCCGCCGACGGCCGCCAGCACGCCCAGCGGGTCGGCCGGGTCGGGCTCGTGCCGGGCCAGCGCGGCCCGCACCACAGACACCTTGCGGGCGTACGTCTCGTCGTCGACCCCGGTGCCCCGGCCGGTGGCCGCCTCCGCGTCCACGCGCGCGAACGCGGCGATGAGCGTGGCGGACGGGGTGGTGTTGCCGATGCCCATGTCGCCGGTGAGCAGGATGCCCGCCCCGGCGTCGATCAGCTCACCGGCGACCCGGATGCCGGTCTCGACGGCCGCGCGGGCCTCGTCCCGCGTCAGCGCGGCGGTGACCGTCATGTCGCGGGTGCCGGGGCGGACGTTCGCGGCCACCAGGCGCGGCCCGGCCGGATCGGCGGATTCCTCGGAGTCGGCGCCGGGGATCGGGGTGGCCACGCCGACGTCCACCACCGTGACCGAGGCGCCGGCCTGACGGGCGAACGCGTTGACCACCGCGCCGCCGGCCAGGAAGTTGGCGATCATCTGGGCGGTGACCTCCTGCGGCCACGGGGTCACGCCCTGGGCGTGCACGCCGTGGTCACCGGCGAAGATCGCCACCGCGGCCGGCTCGGGCAGCGGCGGCGGGCAGGCGCCGGCCAGCCCGGCGAGGCGTACCGAGAGCGGCTCCAGGGCGCCGAGCGAGCCGGCGGGCTTGGTCAGCCGTCCCTGCAACTCGCGGGCCGCCGCCATGGCGGCCTCGTCGAGCGGCTGGATCGCCGCGACTGTGGACTCCAGCATCATGCCTCCAGGATCCGTGCCAGCGTCTCGATGAACGCGTCTGTGGTGCCCCGGTCGCGTACGGCGATCCGGAGCCAGTCCGGGCCGAGCCCGGGAAACGTGTCGCCCCGGCGTACCGCCCAGCCGTGCGCGCGCAGCCGCTCGCGTACGCCGGCGGCGCCGGCCACGTGGATCAGGACGAAGGCGGCGGCCGGGCGGCCCGCCACGCGTACCCCCGGCAGGCCGGACAGGCGGGCCACCAGGTGGTCGCGGTCGGCGGCGAGGTCGGCGGCGATGGCGCGTTCGGCCGCGACGGCGGCCGGCGCGGCGCAGGCGGTGGCGGCGGCGAGCGCCGGGGTGGAGACCGCCCAGAGCGGCTGCGCGGCGGCGAACCGGGTCAGCAGCGCGGCGTCGCCGAGCAGGTAACCGATCCGCAGCCCGGCCAGGCCCCACGTCTTGGTGAGGCTGCGCACCACCACGAGGCCGGGCAGGTCGCGGCGAGCGGCGAGGGACTCGGGCTCGCCGTCGACGCCGGGCGCGGCGGTGGTGTCGGCGAACGCCTCGTCGACCACGAGCACCCGGCCGGGACGGGCCAGCGCGGCGATCGTGTCCGCCGGGTGCAGGACCGAGGTCGGGTTCGTGGGGTTGCCGATCATGACCAGGTCGGCGTCGTCCGGGACCCGGGCCGGGTCCAGGCGGAAGCCGTCGGCCGGGTCGAGCAGCACCCGGTCCACCCGGTGCCCGGCGGCGCGCAGCGCGGCCTCCGGCTCGGTGAACTGCGGGTGCACCACAACGGGGTGGCGGGCGCCGGACAGCGCGCGGGCGATCAGGACGAAACCCTCGGCGGCGCCGGCGGTGAGGAGTACCTCTTCCGGGGGTCGCCCGTGCCGGTGAGCGACTGCGGCGCGGGCCGGTGCCGGGTCGGGGTACGCGGCCAGGTCGCCCAGCGCGGCGGTGATCGGGTCGGCCAGCCAGTCCGGCATCGGGGCGCGGCGCACGTTGACCGCCAGGTCCACCAGGCCGGGGGTGGCCTCGGCGTCCCCGTGGTGGCCCAGGTCGGGCTCGTCGAGCGCGGCGGCGCTCCCGGTCGGTGCTGCGGGCATGTCCGCGATCCTGCCGGGTAGCCGCCGCCCGGGACAGCGCATCCCGGCGTGGGTCGCGTCACGGTCCGCCGGTTTATGAGTTCTTCTCATTTCCGAATCGGAAATGTCATAGCTTGACCCCGTGAGCAGTCGTCCCCTTGCTTCCGCTGGCCGTCTCGTTCCCCTTCTCCGCGCCGGGCTGATCGCCGGCATCGTGGTCGCCGCCGCCCTGTACCCGCTGGTCGCCGTCACCGGCATCGGGGCCAAGGCCACCGCGCACGCGATCGAACAGAAGACGAGCATCCTCAAGACCGCGCTGCCGGCCGAGACCTCGTACGTCTACGCGCCGGACGGCAAGACGGTGCTGACGATGTTCTACGAGGAGTACCGGCAGTACACCAAGGTCGAGAACATGTCGCCGAACATCCAGCAGGCGATCGTCGCCGCCGAGGACAACCGCTTCTACCAGCACCACGGCGTCGACCCGAAGGGCGTGGCGCGTGCTTTCGTCTCCAACGCCCGGTCCGGCGGCGTCTCCCAGGGCGCCTCGACGATCACCATGCAGTACGTGCGGATGGCGCTGCGGGACAGCGCGACCACGCCCAAGGAGGTCCAGGAGGCGACCCAGCAGACCAGCCTGCGCAAGGTCAAGGAGATGCGCATGGCGCTGGACATCGAGAAGCATCTGAGCAAGGAACAGATCCTGGAGCGCTACCTCAACTCGGCCTACTTCGGTCACCGCGCGTACGGGATCTACGCGGCCTCGCAGATCTTCTTCTCCAAGACACCGGCCACGCTCACCCCGGTCGAGGCGGCCACGCTGGCCGGGCTGGTGAAGTCGCCGTCGGAGTACGACCCGATCACCTCGGACCAGAAGGACGCCACCGGCCGGCGCAACTACGTGCTGGACAACATGACCCGCCTCGGCTACCTGTCACCTGACGCCGCCGCTGCGGCGAAGGGCCAGCCGATCAAGCTGAAGCTGACCGACCCGCCGAACGACTGCGCCGCGATCGACGGCGGGCACCGCAGCTGGGGCTTCTACTGCGACTACCTGAAGAACTGGTGGAGCTCGCAGCCCGCGTTCGGCGAGAACCGGCTGGAACGGATGGACAAGCTACGCCGCGGCGGCTACCGGATCGTGCTCGCGCTCGACCCGAAGACCCAGGCGGCGGCGGAGAAGAACGTCGGCGCCAAGGACAACACCGGCAGCCCGTTCGCCAACGGGATCGTGGTCGCCGAGCCCGGCACCGGGCGGATCAAGGCGATGGCGGTGAACCGGAACTACTCGCTCGACCTGGCCGAGAACCCGAACAGCTCGAACCCGGAGGCCGGCCCGAAGGTCAAGGCGAACTATCCGAACACCGTGGCGCCGCTGCTCGGCGGCGGGACCCTCCCGGGCTACCAGGCCGGTTCGACGTTCAAGATGTTCCCGATGCTCGCCGCGCTCAACGCCGGGATGCCGCTGTCCACCGCGTACGACTCCCCGTACACGTACAAGTCGGCCGTCTACGACGGGTGGGCGCCGTCGAACGCCAGCGGCGCGATGACCGGCCGGCAGACCATGTGGTCCGGGTTCGGCAAGTCGGTGAACACATACTTCGTCCAGCTGGAGGAGAAGATCGGCGCGGACACCGGGGTGCGCCTGGCCGAGCAGTTGGGGCTGCGCTGGCGTACCGACGTGGACAAGGAGCAGGCGTCGCCGGGGAAGGCGAAGAAGTGGGGCGCGTTCACGCTCGGCGTCTCCGACGCCACCCCGCTGGAGATGGCGAACGCGTACGCCGCCATCGCCGCCGACGGGCGCTACTGCGAGGCCATCCCGGTCAACGCGATCATGAACCGGGACGGCACGCCCGCCACGTACACGACGGCGGGCGGGGTGCAGCGGGAGGTGGCCAAGCCGCGGTGCCGGCAGGTGGTGAACGCCGACGCAGCCCGCGCCGCCACCGACGCGGCCCGCTGCCCGACCGGCGACACCCCGGCCAAGGGGAGTTGCGGCGGCTGGTCGACCGCCGACAGCGTGCGGGGTACGGTCGGCCGCCCGGTCGCCGGCAAGACGGGCACGACCGACAGCACCCGGTCGGCGTGGTTCGTCGGCTACACGCCGGAGCTGGCGGCGGCGAGCTTCATCGCCGACCCGGACAATCCGTTCAACGCGGTGGGCGACGGGCAGTCGCAGATCCCGGTGAACGCGGTGGCGCAGACCTTGCGGGATTCGCTGAAGGGCCAGCCCACCCGCCAGTTCACCCCACCCTCGGACCAGATAGTCGGCTGACCCCCTGATCCGCCCGGGGGTGCGCCCGGGTAGTTGATCAAGGAGTTTGCGTCAGGGATCGCCCGATCCGCCGACGCGAACTCCTTGATCGACGTTCGGAGGCGGGTGGGCGCAGGGGGCGCAGGGCGGTCAGCGGAGGTCGGCGGCGACGAAGGACCACAGCTCCAGGTCGACCCGGGCGCCCCTGACGAAACCGGCGTTGCGCAGCAGGCCCTCGTAGCTGAAGCCGGCCTTCTCGGCGACCCGCCGGGACGCCACGTTGCCGGCCGCCACCCGCAGCTCCACCCGCTGGAACCCGTGCTCCAGGATCAGCGCGATGGCCACCGCGTCCACCGCCTCGACCGCCAGGCCGTAGCCCCGGGCGTGCGGCGCGATCGCGTACGACAGCTCGGTGAGCCGGGCACCCCAGTCGGTACGGCGGGCCCAGAGCGAGCCGACCACCCGCTGGTCCTCCCGGCGGACCACCGCCCAGTGGTCTCCGTCGCCGCTGTCGCGCCGCTGCCGGGCCAGCTCGGTGCACCACGCCCGCCCGTCGATCTGCCCGGACGCCTCGGCCAGCGGCAGCCAGCGCTGCGTCTGCCGGTCGGCGAACACCTCGTCCACCGCCTCCGCGTCGGCGGCGACGAGGTGCCGGACCTCGATGCGCGGGGTGGAGACGGTGAGCGCCGGGAACCGGCGTACCGCCACCTGCCCGATCACGCCGACGCCCCCACCGGCGCCAGCGCGGCGGCGGCCAGCCGGGCCGCGATGTCCGGGTGGGCGGCCCAGTGCGGCACGAGCTGCGAGGCGTGCACCGCCTGCCGGACGAAGCCCTCCGGGTTGCCACCCTCCCAGCGCCAGGCCGGCCGGTCACCGGCGCGCGGAGTGAGCACGGCGGCGTGCTGCTTGTGCCCGGTCACCGTGGCGCCGGCCGCTGCCACCACGCTGTCGGTGACCGCCGTGGCCGTGCGGTAGCCGACCACCAGGCCGTCCCTGATCGTGCCGACCGCGTCGAGCACCCCGCACATGGGCAGGCCGTCCAGCTCCCGGGCCAGCCAGAGCAGGCCGGCCCCCTCGGCGATCACCGGGCGGCCCGAGCGGGCCAGCTCGGCCACCGCGATGCAGAGGCGGCGGTTGGCGGAGAGCTGCTCCGCGTACGTCTCGGGCAGCCCGCCGCCGATGACGAGCGCGCGGGCCCCGGCGGGCAGCGCCTCGTCGCGCAGCGGATCGAACGTGACCACCTCGGCGCCGGCGGCGCGCAGCAGCTCGGCGGTCTCGGGATGGCTGTAGGCGCCGGCCGGTCCGCCGGCGAGCGCCACCACCGGCCGCTCCCCCGACGGCTGCGGGGCGTCGGCCGGCTCCGGCGACCACGGCTCGACGGCGAGCGCCGGGGCGGAGCGGGCCAGCGCCAGCAGCCGGTCGAGGTCGACGGTGGCCGCCACCGCCTCACCGAGCCGGCGTACGCCGCGTTCGGCGTCGGCGTCGGCGCGCACCACGGGACCGGTGCCGAACCGGCGGGCGGGCAGCACCGGAGGCAGCTCGTGCCGGCGCAGCGCCCCGTAGACCGGCACGCCCACGTCGTCGAGCGCCTCGCGCAGCAGCGCCTCGTGCCGGGGCGAGGCCACCCGGTTGAGGATCACGCCGCCCAGCCACAGCTCGTCGTCGTACGCCCGGAAGCCGTGCACCAGCGCGGCGACCGACTGGCCCATCGCGGCCACGTCCACCACGAGCACCACCGGGCTGCGCAGCGCCGTGGCGACGGCCGCCGTGGACTCGCTCTCCGGTCGTCCGGCGACCGAGTCGTAGAGGCCCATCGTGCCCTGCACCAGCGCGAACCCGGCGCCGGCCGCGCCGTACGCGAAGAGGGGGGCGATGCGCTCCGGGCCGACCAGTCTCGGGTCCAGCGTGCGCCCGGCGCGCCCGGCGGCGAGCCCCAGATACGCCGCGTCCACCTGGTCCGGCCCGACCTTGAACCCGGCCACCGGAATCTCCCGGTCGGTGAGCGCCGCGAGCAGGCCGAGGGAGACGGCGCCGGTGCCGTGACCCGAAGAGGGCGCGCTCAGCACGACGCGCGGCACGTCGGTCATCATCGACTCCTGATGTGGGTGGTTTCCGCCCGCGTGACCATACCCGCCCGGCCCGGCGCGCGAGAGCCGCGCACACCGCCGTTTCTGCCTGGCAGCGACGAGTGGCATCGCTCATACGGGTAGCCTTGGCCAACGTGTACCGGTTCCTGCTGACCCCGCGCTGGCTCGGCTACCTCGCGCTCACGCTCGTCGCCGCCACGGTGATGGTGTTCCTGGGCAACTGGCAGCTGGACCGCTACCGGGGCCGCACGGCCGTCAACGAGCGCATCGACGCCGGAGCCACCATGACGCCCGCGCCGCTGCGCGACGCGCTCCCCGCGCCCAGCGGCGGCGACGTCGGTCCCGCGCCGTCCGAGGAGCTCACCTGGAGCCGGGTCACCGCCACCGGCCGGTACGACAGCACGAACACCGTCCTGGTCCGCGGCCGGACCGTCGACCGGACGGTCGGCTTCGAGGTGCTCACCCCGCTGGTGCTGGCCGACGGCACCGCGGTGCTCGTCGACCGGGGCTGGATCCCGCCCGTGCCGGGTGCCGGCGCGACAGTCCAGCCGCAGGTGCCGGCGGCGCCGACCGGCGAGGTGACCGTCACCGGCCGGGTGGTCGGCAGCGAGAGCGGCGGCGGCGCGGTCAGCCGGCGCGACGGCAAGCTGGAGGCCCGGCGCATCGACATCCCGCGCCTGGCCCAACAGCTCCCCTACCCGGTGACCGGCGGCTACGTGCTGCTCGACGGGCAGACGCCGGCCGCCGACCCGGCCTTCCAGGCGGTCCAGATCGGGCACACGAACAACTGGCAGAACTTCGGCTACGTCTGGCAGTGGTGGATCTTCGCGGTGATGAGCCTGTTCGGCTACGGCTGGGTGGCACGCCGGGAGGCCCGCCGCCGCGCCGGGCTGGACTCCCCGGGTGAGCCGGTGGACCGCGCCGCCGAACCGGCCGCCCCCACCTCCGCCTGAGCGAGCCTCACCGGGCACGGCCCGCCTCGTCGATCCTCCGCACAGGTGCCCGTTACTCGCGGTAGCCGCCGTCGGCGAACGACTGCTCGCGACCGATATGCCTCAGAGGCATATTTATGCCTCTGAGGCATATCCGTTCTGAGCGACGAAGTCCGCGCAGGGGCTGGCCCCGGATCCGGCGGCCACACCGGGCGGCGGGGACGTTGTAGGGTCCGCGGATGATCGTCAATCGTAGGGGTCGCGGTGACCTCTGACGCCACGACGCCCCCGGCCGCCGAGCCGCCCGCGTACGACCCGTGGTCGGCCATGCCGTCGGCCGTCGCGCCGCCCACCGAGCAGTTCCCGGTGATCGCCGCGCCGGAGGCACCCGTCACCCCCGCGCCCACCGCGCCGTTCCCCGCCCCACCGGCGGCCCCGCCGCACTCCGCGCCGCCGTTCTCCGCCCCGCCGTTCTCCGCCCCGCCGGCCACCGCGCAGTTCCCGGCCGCGCCGCCGTTCTCGGCCGCGCCGCCGTTCTCGGCACCGCCCGCGCAGTTCTCCGCGCCACCTGCGCAGTTCTCCGCGCCGCCGATGCCGCCGGCCGGGGCGGTCGCGCCGTTCCACGGGCCGGCGGGCGCGCCCGGGCCGTACCCGCAGGCCGGGCCGGTGCCACCCGCGCAGTCTGCGGTGGCGGTGCAGATCGCCGAGATCATGGTGACGCCGCCGGTCATCCGCACCCCGGCCGGTGTCCTGCCGCTCGCCGGCGCGTCCTGGTACGTGACCGACTACTGGCAGAAGGAGGAGAAGATCGCCCCGTGGGCCGTCGTCGCCGCGATCCTCGGCTTCTTCTGCCTGACCGTGTTCAGCCTCCTGTTCCTGCTGATCAAGGAGACGCGGCACTACGGCACCGTGCAGGTGACGGTGAGCAGCGGCGGGCACCAGTACGTGGCGCGGATCCCGGTGACCGACCAGTTCCAGGTGCATCAGCTCAACAACCAGGTCAACTACGCCCGGTCGTTGTCGGCCGGCTGAGCCGTCAGCCGGTGACCCGGCCGGCGTGGATCGCGCGGACCGCGTCGATGGTGTCCGCCTCGGCGGCGGTCTTGTCGTCGCGGTAGCGCAGCACGCGCGCGAAGCGCAACGCCATGCCGCCCGGGTACCGGCTGCTGGTCTGCACCCCGTCGAACGCGATCTCGACCACCTGCTCCGGCCGCACCCGCACCACCCAGTCGCCCTTCTCCACGGCGAGCGACAGGAACCGCTCGGTCTGCCAGCGCAACAGCTCGTCGGTGAGCCCCTTGAAGGTCTTGCCGAGCATGACGAACTCACCGGTGCGCGGATCGCGGGCGCCGAGGTGCAGGTTGGACAGCCAGCCCTCCCGCCGGCCGCTGCCCCACTCGACCGCCAGGACCACCAGGTCGAGCGTGTGCCGCGGCTTGACCTTGACCCAGGCCGAGCCGCGCCGGCCGGCGTCGTAGGGCGCGGCCGGGTCCTTGACCACCACGCCCTCCTGCCCGGCGTCGACCGCCGCGGCGAACGCCGTGGCTGCCTGCGCCACGTCGTCCACCTCGACCCGGTCGACGAGCAGCGAGGCGTCGACCGCGCCGGTCAGGGCCGCCCACCGCTCCCGCCCGGGCGCGTCGATCAGGTCGGTGCCGTCGAGGTGCAGCAGGTCGAAGAAGTACGGCGTGAGCACCGGCTCGCCGGTGCGCTCGGCGGCGGCCAGCACGGCGGGCGCGACCTGCGTCGGCCCGGTGGTGCTGGGCGTGGTGCGCCGGGCCGCCCGGCTGGACGTCTCCTGGAACGGCAGCGGCCGGCCGGCGGCGTCGAGCCCGATCGCCTCGCCGTCGAGCACCAGCTCACGGGCGGGAAGCGCGCGGACGGCGGCCACCACCTGGGGCAGCCGGCCGGTGATCTCGTCCAGGCTGCGGGTGAAGACCGCTATGTCCGGGCCGGAGCGGTGCACCTGGATGCGGATGCCGTCGAGCTTGACGTCGACCACCGCCGGCACACCGGTGGCGGTCAGCGCCTCGTCGACCGAGGGCGCGCTCTGCGCCAGCATCGGCGCGAGCGGCCGGCCCACCTGGAGCCCGAACCCG
The DNA here is from genome assembly GCF_900091605.1 of Micromonospora tulbaghiae. Lineage (GTDB taxonomy): Bacteria > Actinomycetota > Actinomycetes > Mycobacteriales > Micromonosporaceae > Micromonospora > Micromonospora tulbaghiae. The sequence goes on along the minus strand of NZ_FMCQ01000005.1, from coordinate 396,079 downwards.
GCCAGCGCGGGGGCGCCCCCGGTGAGCGCTGCCACCGCCACCGCCCGCAGGTCACCGGCGAGCAGCAGGGCCCGCCGGACGGCCGTGACCGGTACGTCGGCGGCGCGCGCGACCGCGTCCGCCAGCAGTCCGGCCTGCGCGCCCTGGCGCAGCTCGCCCCGGAACAGGCCGGTCAGCAGGCGCTGCTCGTCGGCGGTGGCGGCGGCGAAGAGACGACCGACCAGCTCCCGTCGCCGGGCCTGCGAACCGGCCCCGGCGACGCGGGAGATCTCCTCGATCGCCGCGTCGACGGCGGCGACGGTGAGCGTCGGCTCGGCGGCCGGCGGGGGCAGGTCACGCAGGCCCGCCCAGCCGACACCGGTCTGACGTTGGCGCAGCTCACCGGCGAGGTAGCCGGCGCCGGCCGGGATCTCGCCCGGCTCCAGCCCTCGAAGCGCGGCAGCCAGCAGCTCCACCTTGGCCCGTCGGCCGCTGGTGGCTCCGACCGCGGCCGAGGTGGCCGCCAGCTCCGCGAAACGCACGCCCACATCCTGCCAGCCGCGTGTGACATCGGGGCGGATCCGGCGGCCCGGCACACCGCACGGGTGCGCCGGGCCGACGGTCAGGCCGAGACGGGTTCCTCGATGCGCAGGCCGCGCCCGCGCACGCCCTCGGCGACCCGGGTGAGCAGCGCGTCGAGCGTGACCAGGGCGGCGGAGAGCTCGCCGATCTGTTCGTTGAGCGTGTCCTCGGACCACGCGGAGACGTCGACGTCCCCCAGAGCACGGACGGCGGCCTGAAGCCGCTCCACCTCGTCGTTCGTACGCATGTTCGAAAGGCTATAACACCCCGCCCGCCGACACACCACAAACTCCGACATCGGCCCCGAAGTTACGGTTTCGACACCTCAGGCGCGGTTTCCGGCCTCCGCCACCCGGGCCAGCAGCAGCGCCTCGGCCAGGCACACCCGGGCGAACTCGCCCAGGTGCAGGCTCTCGTTCGGCCCGTGCGCCCGCGCGTGCGGGTCCTCCACACCGGTCACCAGGATCGCGGCCTGCGGGAACATCTCCTGGAACGTGGCGATGAACGGGATCGACCCGCCGACCCCGATGTCCACCGGGTCGGTGCCGTCCCAGGCCGTCCGGAACGCCGACCGGGCCGCGTCGAACATCGGCCCGGAGGCGTCGATGACGCAGGGTGCGCCGTCGTGCTCGAACGTCACCGACACCTGCGCGCCCCACGGCGCGTGCCGCTCCAGGTGCGCGGTCAGGGCCGCGTACGCCTTCTTCGGGTCGTCGCCCGGCGCCAGCCGTACGCTCAGCTTCGCCTTCGCGGACGGCACCAGCGCGTTCGGGGCCTCGCCGGTGGCCGGCGCGTCCACGCCGAGGATCGCCAGCGCCGGCTTGGTCCAGAGCCGGTCGGTGATCCGGCCGGTGCCGAACAGCTTCGCGCCGTCGACCAGGCCGGCCTCGGCGCGGAACCGGTCCTCCGGGTAGTCGACGCTGGCGCCCTCGCGGGCGGCCAGCCCGTCCACCGCGACGTCGCCGGCCTCGTCGTGCAGCGTGGCGAGCAGCTTCACCAGCGCGGTGAGCGCGTCCGGCACGGCGCCGCCGAACATGCCGCTGTGCACCGCGTGGTCGAGCGTGCGCACCTCCACGAAGCAGTTGACGATGCCCCGCAGCGACGTGGTCAGCGCCGGCACGCCGACGTCCCAGTTGGTGGAGTCGGCGATCACGATGACGTCCGAGGCCAGGTCGTCGCGGTGCTCGGCGAGCAGCCGCTCCAGCGAGTCCGAGCCGTACTCCTCCTCGCCCTCGATGAACAGCACCACGCCGACCGGGAGCCGGTCGCCGAACGCGCGCAGCGCGGCGACGTGCGCCATGATGCCGGCCTTGTCGTCGGCGGCGCCCCGCCCGTACAGGCGGCCGTCGCGCTCCACCGGCTCGAACGGGTCCGACTCCCACAGTGACAGGTCGCCGACCGGCTGCACGTCGTGGTGCGCGTACATGAGCACGGTGGGGGCGCCGGGCGGGGCCGCCTTCGTGCCGATCACGGCCGGCTGGCCGCCGGACCGGACGATCCGCGTGTCGAGGCCGCAGCCGCGCAGCAGCTCCGCCACCGCCTCGGCGGAACGCTCCACGTGCGAGTGGTCGAAGCCCTCGAAGGCGATGCCCGGGATGCGGACGAGTCGCTCGAGGTCGGCACGGACGCCGGGGAGTTCCCGCTCGACGGCGGCCCGCACCTCGGACTCGGAGAGGATCGGAGTGGTCATGACCGGAATCGTATGCCGGGCTTACCCCGCCACGTCGCCCGAGCCCGATCGCCTTCCGGCGCGCACGTAGTAGCGGTCCCCGTCGTGCGGCAGGTCCGGGGCGCCGTCGACGACCAGGTCCACCGCTGCCGCCGTACCGTCGGCGGCGAAGTGCGCCTGCTCCCCCGCGTGCCAGCGGCGCAGCTCCGGCAGGATCTGCTCCCCGTCGCGGGCCAGCGCCCGGCGCAACCGCAGCTCGGCCGGCGCGGTGACCAGCACCGACAGCGTCAGCTCGGGGCGTACCGCGGCGCGGGCGGCGCTCACCCCCTCGACGATCAGCACCGGTCCGGCCGGCACCGGCACCACCCGGTCCAGGAAACGGCGGCGCACCCAGCTGTAGCGGCGGTACCCGCCCACCCGGCCGGCCCGCAGCGGGCCGAGCACCTGCTCCTCCAGCCGGGTCCAGAAGCTGAGCTGGTCGTCCCAGCCGTCGAGCAGGTCGTCGGTGTGCACTAGCGGCGGGCGGACACCGCCCGCGTGCGCCGCGAGGGCGTCCGCGAGGCGCGCCGCGAACCGGCTCTTGCCCGCGCCGCTGGGCCCGTCGACTGCGACCAGTCGGGTACGCCCCAACCGCGCCGGCCCGGCCAGCACCCGGTGGGCCAACCCGGAGTACGCCTCGATCACTGCGACGTTCACCCGACCGACGCTAACGTTCCCCCGTCCGCTGGAACCTGCGACCCGGGCGGACCGTTTCACCGAGCGGCGACTCGGTGCGCTGGGCATCATCGGGGGGTGCTCCATGACGTGATGTGTCCGGGCGTCGACGCCCTCCTGGAACAGGCCCGCGCCGGTCTCCGCCGGCTCACTCCGCACGAGACCGTCGAGGCGGTCCGTGGCGGCGCGCTGCTGATCGACACGCGTACCGAGGCGCAGCGCCGCGAGGAGGGTGAGCTGCCCGGCGCGATCGTCATCGACCGCACGGTGCTGGAGTGGCGGCTCGACCCGGCCTGCGCGTGGCGCATACCTGAGGCCACCGGGTACGACCGCGAGGTCGTCGTGGTGTGCCGGGAGGGGTACAGCTCCAGCCTGGCCGCCGCCAGCCTCCAGACGCTGGGGCTGCGGCAGGCCACCGACATGATCGGCGGGGTGCAGGGCTGGCGGGAGGCCGGACTGCCGATGTCCGACCGCCCGGCCGACGTGCGCTACTGACCTGGTGGCGCGCCGGGTGGCACGAACGGCAGTCCCGGCGGTGGGCCGGACTCGATCAGCCGCCACAGCGCGTCCGTGTCGAGGTGCTCCTCCACCATGTCGCCGAGCAGGTCCAGCGTCCGCTCCCGGGCCGCCGCGAAGGACGTGTCCGGCGCGACCTTGAAGCCGGTCCGCCCGGCCGCCTCCGCGACCTCGGTCAGGAACCGGCGGCGGAACGCGTCGGAGGAGAAGGCGCCGTGCCAGTGCGTGCCGTAGACGGTGCCGAGGCGCGCGCCCTCGCCGGTGCCGTCGGCGTAGCGCAGCAGCGGCGCGAGGCCCGGGTCGGCGGCGGAGACCCGGCCGTGGTGGATCTCGTAGCCGTGCACCGGCACGTCGCCGGCGGCGGTGCCCTCGGCCCGGCGGACCGTCTTGCGCGGCTCGAAGGTGATCTCGACGGGCAGCAGCCCGAGGCCGGGTACGGTGCCCCGGCGGCTCTCCACCGCATCGTGGATCGCCCGGCCCAGCATCTGGAAGCCGCCGCAGATGCCGAGCAGCGGCCGTCCGGCGGCGGCGTGCGCCCGGACCGCGTCGGCCAGGCCGGTCTCCCGCAGCCAGGCCAGGTCGGCGACTGTCGACTTGGTGCCGGGGAGCACCACCAGGTCGGCGGCGGCCAGTTCGGCCGGCTCGACGGTGAGGCGTACCCGCACACCCGGCTCGGTGGCCAGCGCCTCCACGTCGGTGGCGTTGCTGATCCGGGGCAGCCGGACCACTGCGACGTCGAGCCAGTCGGTGCCCCGGGGCGCGGCTGGCCGGCCGAGCACCCGCCCGTACGCGAGCGAGTCCTCCGCGTCCAGCCACAGGTCCAGCGCCCAGGGCACCACCCCGTACGTCGGGCGGCCGGTGACCCGGCGCAGCATGTCCAGCCCCGGCTGGAGCAGCCCGCGGTCGCCCCGGAACTTGTTCACCACGAACCCGGCCACGAGCGCCTGGTCGGCCGCGTCGAGCAGGGCGACGGTGCCGAACATCGAGGCGAACACGCCGCCCCGGTCGATGTCGCCGACCACGATCGTGGGCAGCCCGGCCTGCCGCGCCAGCCCCATGTTGACGTAGTCGCCGTCGCGCAGGTTGATCTCGGCGGGGCTGCCCGCGCCCTCGCAGATCACCACGTCGTACTCGGCCCGCAGCTCGGCCAGCGCCGCGTACGCCGTGGTGGCGAGCCGGGACCGCACCTCGTGGTAGTTGCCGGCGGTGACCGTGTCGACCGCCTCGCCGAGCAGCACCACCTGGCTGGCGTGGTCGCTGCCCGGCTTGAGCAGCACCGGATTGAAGCGCAGGTCGGCTTCGAGCCCACAGGCGGCGGCCTGCATCGCCTGGGCACGGCCCAGTTCGCCGCCGCGACCGTCCGGCCCGACCACCACGGCGGAGTTGTTCGACATGTTCTGCGCCTTGAACGGGGCGACCCGGACGCCCCGGCGGCGCAGCCAGCGGCAGATGCCGGCGGTGAGCACGCTCTTACCGGCGTCGGACGTGGTGCCGGCGACCAGCAGCCCGCCGCTCACCGCCCGCTCCCCCGACGGGCCGCACGCGTGAGGAGGCCCAGCGCGGCCCGCCCGGCGGCCCCGGCCAGGCGGCCGACTGTCACCGGATACAGCGCGGCCAGGCCGAGCGCGGCCACACCCACGGTGCCGGAGATCCGGGCGGCCCGCTTCAGGTGCCGCGCCTCGGGGCGAGGGCCGTCACCGAGGAAGGGCCGGGTCTCGGCGCGGCCGAAGTAGACGTTGCGCCCGCCGAGCCGGACGCCGAGAGCGCCGGCCATGGCCGCCTCGCACTGACCGGCGTTCGGGCTCGGGTGGTCGGCCCGGTCCCGCCGCCACACGTGCCAGGCGGCGGCGCGGTCGCCGTGTGCCACCGGCGCGACGGCCACCGTGAGCAGCCCGGTGAGCCGGGACGGCATCAGGTTCAGCGCGTCGTCCAGCCGGGCCGCCGGGGTGCCGAAGCGGGCGTACCGGGGCGAGCGGTGGCCGACCATCGCGTCGAGCGTGTTCGCCGCTCGGTAGCCGAGCAGGCCGGGCAGGCCCGCCACCGCGCCCCAGACCAGCGGGGCGACCACGGCGTCCGAGGTGTTCTCGGCGACCGATTCGACTGTGGCGCGGGCGAGTTCGGGCTCGTCGAGGGCGGACGGATCCCGCCCGCAGAGGTTGCCGAGGCGGGCCCGGGCGGCGGGCAGGTCGGCCCGGCCCAGCGCCCGTGCCATCACCCTGGACTCGTGCCGCAGCGTGCGCCCGCCCAGCACCGTCCAGGTGCCGGCCGCCACCAGCGCGGCCCGGGCCACCGGATGGCGGCGGGTCGCCAGCGCGGCGGCGACGCCGAGCAGGACCGGCCCGCCGACTGCGAGCGCCGTGAACGCGGTGCCGGCCGCCCGGTCGGGGCGGTAGACCCGGCGTTCCAGCGCACCGGCCGCCGTGCCGAAGCCGGCCACCGGATGCCACCGGCGGGGGTCGCCGAGCAGGGCGTCGAGCGCGTAGCCCGCCACCAACCCGGTCGCGTTCGCCATCGCGGTCGCCTGCCGCACCCGTCACCACCTCCGGCCGGCCAGCCTAGTCGTACCGCGGGGTGGTGACGCCGACGTCACCACCCCGCGCCCCCGTCGGACGAAGAGTCAGGCGGGCACCGGGGTACGCCGCCGGCCGCGGCGCCCGGAGGTGGTCCCGGCGGCGCCGGCCGGACTCGCGCCACCCGGCTCGCCCTCACCCGGTCCACCGGCACCCGGTGCCGTGACGACCTCACCCAGCTCGTCGTCCCCCGCCGGGGCCGGCTCGTCGCCCTCCTCGGGGGACAGCTCGTCGTCCTCCGCCGGCAGGCCCGGGCCGGTGCGGGACGGACCGTCCGCCCGCATGCCCGACGGGCCGACCGGATCGCGCGGCAGGCCGACGGACGGACCACCGAACCGGGCGTCCCTGCCGGGACCGGGCTCGCCGGGCCGGTCGTCGGACGGGTCAGGTTCGCCCACCCGCTCGACGGTGCCGACGAGCCCGACCCGGCCGCCCCCGTACTCCGGCGGCGGGAAGTCGTCGTCGAAGGGCCGGTCGTCGAACGTCGCCGGGGCCTGCGCGTCCGGCACCGGCTCGGTCGCCTCGCCGTGCACCCGCTGCTCGGCCTCCGCGTCCTCGACCGTGCTGGTGGCCGCGCGGGGCTGGTTACGCAGGAAGCGGGCGCGGCCCCGGGACAGGTCGTGCCCGACGGCGACCGCCTCCAGCTCGTAGAGCGTGCGGTGGGTGCCCGCCTCGTCGGTCCAGTCCCGGGTGTAGAGGCGGCCGGCGACGATCACCGGATCACCGACCGCCACCGAGGCGGCCACCCCCTCGGCGAGTCGGCGCCAGCAGTTGACGCGTACCCGAAGGCTGTTGCCGTCGACCCAGCGGCCGCTGTCGCGGTCGAGCCGGCGGGCGGTCGAGGCGACCTTGAAGTTGGCCACCAGCGTTCCGCTCTGCGTGGTCCGGCGCCACTCCGGCGCGGTCAGCACGTTGCCGACGATCGTCACGTACGTATCGAACATCGCCCCTCCCAGGGATCGCTTGTCCCGGTGAGCGTCGGCCGGTCGCCCTGCCCGGACCACCCCGCCGGCCCGGACCTGTGGATGACGAGCCGCCCTGTGGACAACCACCTGATCAAGGTCCCGATCTGCTAGGCCCACCGGCCCTACGGGTCTGACCTGCGTCGACGCATGATCGAAAGGAGCCGGCAGGCAGGCGTTCCGGAATCACGCCGGTTGGGTAAGTACTTGATCAACCGAGAGAAAGGGAGCTCCCATGCTTCTCCGAGACGTCCGCGAGGCAGGGCGATGAGCGCCGTGGCGAACCCCGCGACCGTGGCCGAGTGCCTGCGGGTCGGCGCCGGGTTCTCCCAGGGCGACCGCAACTGGATCGCCGAGCAGTTCGCGACCCTGGACACCCGGCTCGCCGGCTTCCACGCCGACGCCACCGAGCTGGAGGTGTCCGTCAAGGACCGCGAGGCCCGGGGCCAGAAGGTGACCCTGGAGTGCTGGATCGCCGGACGGCAGAAGATCGTCACCACCTCGACCGAGGAGGATCTGCACGCCGCGCTGAACGACGTCCGGGACGACCTGCGCCGCAAGCTCAACGACGCGAAGACCCGGCAGGAGCCGCGCCACAACAAGCACCTGCGCGCCGTCGACCAGCCCGAGGGTGCACCGTTGCAGGACGCCGAGCGCGAGGACGCCGAAACCGCCTGAGGCCGCATGCCCCCGTCCGTCCGGTGCGGGCGGGCGGGGGCTACCGCCGGGTAGCGCGGCGGCGTACCGTCGCGGTCGTGGAACCGGACGTGCTGGGCGCCCCATACGAGCGGCGGACGATCGACCTGGGCACCGACGACGAGGGGCCGGTGGTCGCGACCCTGGTGCGTCGGCGGGCCGACCGCCCGACCGGCCGCGCCGTGCTGTACGTGCACGGCTTCGTCGACTACTTCTTCCAGACCCACGTGGCCGACTTCTTCGCCGAGCGCGGCTGGGACTTCTACGCGCTCGACCTGCGCAAGTACGGCCGCAGCCTGCTCCCGCACCAGACCCCGAACTTCTGCCGCGACCTGAGCGACTACTTCCCCGAGCTGGACGCCGCCGCGGAGATCATCCGCGCCGAGGAGGGGCACGACACCCTGCTCGCCATGGGCCACTCGACCGGCGGCCTGATCATCTCGCTCTGGGCGAACGACCGCCGCGACGCCGACCTGGTCGACGGCATCGTGCTCAACAGCCCCTTCTTCGACATCAACGCGCCCTGGATGGTCCGCCGGCCCCTCGCGGCCGCCGTCTCCCGCCTGGGCCGCAGGGCGCCGCAGCGTGTCCTGCCGTTCGGGCTGGGCACGGTGTACGGCGAGAGCCTGCACGCCGACCACCGGGGTGAGTGGCGGTACGACCTGGCCTGGAAGCCGCTCGCCGGATTCCCGGTCCGGGCCGGCTGGATCAACGCGATCCGCGCCGGTCAGCGCCGGCTGCGGGCCGGGCTGGACATCCCGGTGCCGGTGCTGCTCGCCTGCTCCACGCGCAGCTTCCGGGGCACGAAGTGGCACGACAGCGCCACCGGCGCCGACGCGGTGCTCGACGTCGAGCACATGGTGCGCTGGGCGCCCCGCCTCGGCCGGCATGTCACCCTGGCCCGCTTCGACGGCGGGCTGCACGACCTCACACTGTCCAGTCCCGGCGTACGCGAGAAGGTCTTCGCGGAGGTCGGACGGTGGGCGGAGGGGTTCCTGCGCGCCGGGCCGACCGAGCCGGAGCCCACGACGCCGCCGGCCCCGCGGCGGCCGGCCGACGCGACCGCCGAGGGCTGAGGCCGGACCGGTCCCGCCGCCGGTTCAGTCGGCGACGACCGCCGCGAGCGCGGACCGGATCCGGTCGAACGTGGCGATCGGGTGACCGCCCGCCCGCGCGGGCAGGACCACGCCCAGGCAGCGCAGCGCCGGTCCGCCGTCCGGCCTGGCCTCGACCGCGAACACCGGCGCGCCCACGTACCCGGCGGGCAGCTCCGTCGTGACCCGCACCTCGCCGCCGTCCCGGGCGACCCGCTCGACCACCGCCTCCAACGGCCGCGACCCGCCGTCGCCGACGCCCAGGGCCAGCACGAACGCCGAGGCGGGCGCCGCGCCGATCCGGGCGACCGAGTCGGCCGGCGCGGCCACCGCCTCGGTGACATGCTGGGTACGCCAGCGCCAGCCCCGGTCGTCGGCCCAGCCGTGCAGACCGCCGGTCGGCATCGCGGCGAGCCCCAGTTCCGGCAGGTGCAGCCAGTGGTCGGCGAAACCGGGCAGGTCGATCGGCTCGTCCGCCCCCTCGGCCGGTTCGGTGACGCTCGGCCGCAACCCGATCTCGCCGTACGCGCGGCCGGTGAGCGCGTCGGCGGTGAGCAGCCACTCGTGCGCGATCTCGCCGTCGTCGGTGGCGCCGACCAGCTCGCTGTAGAAGAAGGCGGTGCCGAGGACGCCGGGCGGTGTGCCCGGTCCGTCCGAGCCGGTGAGGGGCAGGATGGCCCGCCCGAGGAGCTGACACAGCTCGAAGACGATCTCGTTCTCGGTTTCCTGGTCGAGCAGCATCCGACGAGGGTACGGATCGCGTCCCGCCCGGCCCGCGCCGGACCCGCCGGAACTGTGGTGCCGGTCCGGGCCCCGGCGTGGGACGCTGGACGGCGGAACGGACGCGCCGACCCGTACCCCCGGGCACGCCGGGAGCGGCGGTACCCTCTTGGCGCGACGACCGTCGGCGCGCGCGCCCGTAGCTCAGCGGATAGAGCAGGGGACTTCTAATCCCAAGGCCGCAGGTTCGAATCCTGCCGGGCGCACCATCCCCACCACAGGTCAACGGCTTCCCGCTCGGTCGAATCGATCACCACGGCCCACGTACAGCCAAGTCAGCCGAAGAGGTGTTCGCGGCCTCATCCGCGCAGGCGTGCCGCAGGTCGTGCAGCCTGAGCCAGTCGAGGCGGCCCGCAAGCGGGCCGCAGACGACAAGGTGAAGTCATGGGCGCAGCGGCGCCCGTCGCGGTTTCACCTTCCGATAGGCGATCCGCCACCCTGCGGCCTCTCGACGAACGATGTCCTCGTAAACCACGCTGCCGACTGATCCGTTGGAATTGATGCCAATCCCTTTCGACACAGCCCGGACGGTCCCGTCCGCGTCCTCGATTACGTAGACGTTCGTGACATGGTGGCCCACAGGATTCCTGTCCCCTAGGGCTAGAGCTGCTTGCTTGATTGCCTCACAGCCGTGCAACTCGCCAGCTCCGAAGGCTGTCACGTCGTACACCACGTCGACAGCGAACAGCTCGTCCATCCTGTCGAGTTCGCCGGCGTCCATGAGATGCCCGTGCAGAGCTATCAGCTCGTGGACCGCCAACTTGTCTTCCGCTGAGAGCGTCATCAGCGAACCCTCCCCGTACAGCCATCTGTACAGCCAAGACTGCCGGCAGAAGGTTTGAATCCTGCCGGGCGCACCATCCCCACCGCAGGTCAACGGCTTGTCGGTGCCGGCCGGTGCTTCCTCTCTCAGCCGCCGCCACGGATCAATGGATCAAACGTACAGCCATCGACACAGATCCCGAGGCCACTGTCGGCGCCCAGCCGCGCCGAGAAGTGATGTCGGGCAAGTGGGCGGTTGGCGCAGGCCACTACGCTCCACAGCAGAACGGTGGGACTCGACTCTCCACCTCCCGGGCTCTTGGAGGTAGTGGTGCCGGTCGTGCTCGGGCCATACCCGCTGTGCCCGACGTGCCAGAAGACGAACGGCGGCCTCATCGCCGCCAAGCACCGCCAGATTCACCTCCGGGCGCACGGCAGGGAGGCGTGTGTCGATGCGGGCCTTGCCGGACTGCTGGCCTGCCTCTGGGCTGTCTGCGAGACGCGTAGCTGTTGCGAGAACGACCGTGGGCGCGCGTACGTCGTACCGACCGCGGACACATGTGACGCAGCAGAACACCTGCTGACCAGGCTCGGACTGCGCCCGACGAATCTCGACGGGATCCTCTATTTCCACAGGCCCAGCTCGTTTCGACTGGACGACGCCGGCCAGGTGCGACGCGTGCTCGAACAACCAGGCGGTGCCCACTCGCGCTGGCGGGTGAACGAGAACGGGGTGTTCCAACCCGTCCGCCCCGGAGACGGAGCCGCCGAGCCTGACGCCGGTCCATGACGAGCGTCCTCCCGGCGACTACCGTGCCCTGATGGCCGTCTCGTCGTACGTGGCCCGGCTGCGGGCGGTGATCGGCCACGAGGTGATCCAGATGCCGTCGGTCTCGGTCGTCGTCGACGACGACCGCGCACGGATCCTGCTGGTACGTCATGCCGAGGACGGGAACGGATGGGCGGTACCCGGCGGTGCGGTCGACATCGGAGAGTCCCCGGCCCAGGCAGCCGTGCGTGAGATCCGCGAGGAGATCGGCGTCCGGATCAGCCGGCCGCGGCTGCTGGACGTGCTGGGCGGCCCCGACTACGAGGTGACCTACCCGAACGGCGACCGCGTCGCCTACGTCACCGCGGTCTACCAGGCGACCATCGCCGACGGAGAGCCGATCCCCGACCACAAGGAGATCAGCGAGCTGAACTGGTTCACCCCATCGCAGCTAGCCGGTGCCGATCTCAACCGCTTCTCCCGGGCTCTGCTGCGGGCCACCGGTCACCTCGCCGGTTGACGGCGACCGCTTCTCGCAGGCCGCTCCGGCGCCGACGGCCGACTGAAAGGCAGCTTCCCGGTCAGTCCGGTCGGCGGTTGGCGTCCGCCCACTCCGCGTCGTTCCAGAGCGCGGGGACCGCGCCGACCGGCTGGAACCGGGTCTGCGGATCGTTGCTCTGGACGAGACACATGAGACGGCGGCCGATCAGGCTTGCGCTTCGGGCGTGACGCGCCATCGTGTCCAGCACGATCTGGGCGGACCGCGGGCAGTGCGTGGCGAACGTGTCGTAGCCGGTGAACACGAGGACGAGGCCGGCCGCCTCGGGCGGCCACCCGTACTCCTGGCTCACCACGTCGCGCATGCAGTCGTTGAGGGCGTCGAGGTTGTGCCCGTAGTAGCCGGGAAACCCGAGCACTGCGGCCATGTCCCGGTGCATCGCCTCCTCGGTCGTCCAGCCCGAGGCGTCCAGGTGGGTGACCTGGTAGCCGTGATCGCGCAGCCACCCGGTCGTCCGATCGAGGATCGACGAGCGCCAGAAGAGAGTCACCGGCGTATTGCTCATGAGGCGGAAAGCCCGGTCTCCGCTGAGATCGGCTTCCGCGTCGAAGGCGGCCACGACCGGGAGAGTACAGCCATGCCCGTACGCGAGTACGACGCTCCTCGACGGCGTCTGCCCGGCCGTCGAGGAGCGCGGCCGGTAGGCAGATCAGGCCGCCGTCAGCGCCGCCAGGGCACGGTCCATCGCGGCGTTGAACTCCTCCGGCGTCAGCGTCAGCCGGGACTTGACGTCGCGGCTCCACTGGTCGGCGAGGACCTCGGCGGAACCCGCCTCGACGCCGTCGAGCGCCGCGTCGGCCAGATCGGACGGCGCGATCTTGTCGACGGGCCAGCCCGCGGACATGTCGGTGTCGGCCAGGCCGAGGTGCACCGCCGTCACGAGCGTGCCCTGGTCGGCGAGTTCCAGGCGTACGCCGTTCGTCATCGCCCACGCGGCAGCCTTGGTCAGGTGGTACGCGCCGGCGCCCCTGGTTCCGAACCACGACATGGCGGAGAGCACGTTCACGATCGCGCCTCCGCCGTTGCGGGCGAGCGCCGGCGCGAAGGCCCGGATCATCTCCAGGTGGCCGAGCACGTTGGTCTCCACCTCGTGCCGCACCGCGTCCAGCGAACCGGTCACCAGGTCGGTTCCGGTCTGGATTCCCGCGTTGTTGACGAGCAGCGTGACGTCCGGGGCGGCAGCGGCGACGGCACGTACCGATGCGGGACTGGTGATGTCGAGCGGCAGCACCTCGACCCCGGGCAGGTCGACGGTCTCCGGCCGGCGGGCCGTCGCGTAGACCTTGCGGGCGCCCCGTTCGAGCAGGCGCTGGGCGAAGGCGCGGCCCAGGCCGCGGTTGGCTCCGGTGACGAGAGCGATCGAGTCGTTGATGTCCATGCCGGGTACGCTAAAACCTGACGTTGACGTCAGAGGCAAGTGTCGATCGCCGGGATCGGGGTGAGAGGGGTCACCATGACCACGACCGCAGCCGAGCGGCTGATCCGCATCGGTGAGGTGGCGCGGGGCGCCGGTGTCTCGGTGCGCGCCGTGCGCTACTACGAGGAACAGGGTCTTCTCGTCCCCCGGCGCAGCGCGTCCGGCCAGCGCCTCTACCGGCCGGACACGATCACGCTGGTGCGCTTCATCCAGCAGATGTACGCGGCCGGGCTGACCAGCAGCCGGATCGCGGAACTCCTGCCGTGCTGGGACTCCGGGCACACCGACCCCGCACAGCGGGCCATGCTGCGCGCCGAGCGCGAGCGCATCCAGGCCAAGGTCGACGACCTGCGGGCCGCGCTGGACCGCCTCGACGAGGTCATCGCCATCACCGACACGCACCCGTAGGCGCCCGTTATCCGCGGCCCTCGGTCTCACGGAGAGCACGCCGAGCGCCGACGACCGCCAGCCCCACGCCGCCGAGCGCAACTGCTGTCTCCACTGCCGAGGACACCTCAAGGGCGCTTCCTGGTGAAGCACCCACGCTCACCATGAATCCCGGTTGCAGGAAGGCGTCCCTGGCGGGCTCGACAAACCTCCACCAACTCGCCCACGCGGAGGCGAGGTCCGCGCAGGCCCGCACGGCGACCACCGCCAGCAGGACCATCCCCGCCGTGAGGAGTCCGCGCCGGTCGCCCCGCCATCCGGACCACGCCAGCACCCCGGCGGTCACGAGCGCGGCGAGCAACGCCGGCTGCAGCGCCAGGAGCAGCTCGGGCAGCGGCGGGTCGCCGGGCGTCGCCGCCACGCTCAGCTCGCACCAGACGAGCACGGCCACCGCCAGGACCGTCGTCACCACACCCCGCCGTCCGCCGCGTGCCGGCAACGCCGGCACGGCAACGGAAAGCAGGAGTACGCCGAGTGCCAAGCCCCACGCGGTCAGGCGTTGCTGGTCCAGGCCCTCCCGCAGGCTCTCCACAAAGTACGTCCGCGTCGCCGCCTGGCTCCCCCGCGGCCCGCCCGCGTCAGCCACCCGTTCTCGGTGCCAGAGCAGGTTCGCCGCTGCCACCAGGGCGAAAACCCCGGCGCCGGCGGCGACGCCCCACCGCACCCGGGGCGTACCGGAGGCGGTGAGCGCGTGGCCAGCCAGCGCCGCCAGCGTGACCACTGCCCACAGAAGCGACGCCTCCCGCATGGCGAGCAGCGCCGCTCCGACCGACAGCAGCCCGGCCACGACCGCGGCGACTCCCAGGCCCGACGACAAGCGCATGGCGCAGAGAGTGGCACAGGAATCCGGGCCGCGATGACCCGCCGGTTTCGTCGGTGGTCTCGGGCATGATCGCGTGCGCCGCCAGACGACGACGCGGGTGCCCCGAACGAGATCTCCTACTGGGGTTCTCCGGGGACTAGCGTGCCGTGCCGGCGAGCAGCCACCGCCGGACCGGCACCTCCAGCAGCACCCGGTCACCGTCCGCGGTGACCGGCTGCCGGATGTCCCATCCGCCGTACTTCTCGGCGAATGCCGCGACGATCCCGGGCGGGAAGCCGGTGCGGTGTACGCGGGCCTCGCCCTCCGCGACGACCGGGTGGACACCGTCCTCCAGGGCGAGCGAGACGCGGGGGTCGGCCGCCACGTTGCGGGCCTTCACGCTGCGCCCCTCGCAGCCGATCCACCAGACGCCGTCGGCGTAGACGAACCACACCGGCGTGACGTGCGGGGAGCCGTCACGGCGTAGCGTGCAGAGCCAGACGTTGCGCTCGCGGGCGAGCCGGTCCTCGACGGCCGGCGGAAGCGGTGTGGCGAAAGATGAGGCCATGCGACAAGTGGATCAGGTGTCACGCGGCGGCACGTGACCGGCTCACTCGCAGATCCGCCACTCGCCGTCTTCCTTGACCATCGGGAACGACTGCGTCACGTTCGTGCCGACCGCCGGCGTGAAGCGGATGGTCGTCGACCCGCTCACCCGCCCGTTGTTGTTCGACACGTTGAGCCCGGTGATCTCGTAGCCGGTGAACTCCGGCTGGGAGGACTGCTGCCGGGTGAAGTCCGCCTCGCTGACCCGGTCGCGCACCGAGGAGCAGAACTGCCGGTACGCGGCGGGATAGTCGCGGTCGACGATCGCCTCGGCGTACGTCTCCGCTGTGGACCGGGCCGGACCGGTGGCTTCCTGCACGGCCCGGAAGAGGAAGAAACCGGCGAGCACACCGCCGGAGCAACAGATCGCCAGCACCACGCCGAGCACGATGAACAAGGTTCGCTTGGACTTCTTCGGCGGCACCATGGCCGGCTGGTATGCCATACCCCGCAGGGTAGGAAACGCCGGCAACCGTAAACCGGATGCTGCGGCTCCGCTTCTCGGCGACCATCGATCGATGCCCGCACACCGCCCGGCCGAGCCGGACATCAGTCGCTACTACACAGAGGTCTACGTCGAGGCCGACCGGCTGGAAGGGTCACCGCAGGGCCGGCTGGAGGCACGGCGTACCCGGGATCTGCTCGCCCGGCTGCTGCCCGCCGCACCCGCGGACGTGCTGGACGTCGGCGGCGGTCCCGGGGCCTACGCGGGCCCGCTCGCCGCGGCCGGTTACCGGGTGCACCTGGTCGACCTGGTGCCCGCGCACGTGGCGGCGGCGCGGTCCGCGTACCCGCTGGTGACCGCGTCGGTGGGTGACGCCCGCGCGTTGCCGTCGCCCGACGCGGCGGCGGACGCGACGCTGCTGCTCGGCCCGCTCTACCACCTGCCGCGGCAGGCCGACCGGGTGGCGGCGCTGCGCGAGGCGGCGCGGGTGACCCGGCCGGGCGGGACGGTCGTGGCGGCGGCGATCAGCCGCCACGCCGCGCTGATCGACCTGAGCGCGCAGGGCCGCGTGGACGAGCACAACCGTCAGTTGCTGCGCGCCGAGTACGAGACCGGCGTGAACGATCCGCGCACCGGGTTCACCACCGCGTTCTTCCATCGGCCGGAGGAACTGGCCGCCGACTTCGTCGCGGCCGGACTGCCCACCCCGGAGGTGTACGGGGTGGAGGGTCCGCTGTGGCCGCTGCTGAACGCGCTCGGCACCGGGTCGCACGAGCGGTTGTTCGCCGACGCGGTGGCCTGCGCCGAGACGTTCGAGCGGGACGCCGCGATCGTCGGCGCCAGCGCCCACCTGCTCGCCGCCGCGCGCCGCTGACCGTCGGGCCGGACCGCCGCCTGCTTTACGCCGGAACGAAACTCGTCAAGCACCAAGGGTGACCAGTTGCGACAAACCATGTTATTCTCCAGCGTCAATCTATGCCGCGCGGACCCGGCCGGGTCGCTGCCGGAAGGACATCCCCCCGATGCCGGTCGCTGCCGCCATGCCCCTGTCACGGCCCTCGCCGGCCCGTCCGGCGGGTGACGCGTTCGGCCTGATCTTCACGACCACGCCGGCGCTGCTTCGGCTCACCTGCGGCCTGGTCGGCGCTGCGGTCGCGCTGTCGGTGCGTACGCCGCCGGTGCGGGTGGCGCTGCTGATCCCCGCGGTCGTCGTGCTGACCGCCTGGTCGGTCTGGTACGCGTTCCGCGCGTTCCGGCACGGGATCGGCGGCGCGCTGGTCGCCGGTGACGTGGCGCTGACCACCGCCACCGCGCTCGCCGTGCCGTGGCTGGTCGCGCCGGAGGTGCTGCCAGGCGAGGCGAGCTGGGTCGCGGTGCTGGCCAGCTCGACAGTCATCAACGCGCAGGCCACCGCCCCGGCCCGCTGGTCCGTGCCGGCCGGTCTGCTGGTCACCGCCGCGTACGTCACCGGCGCCACGCTGGCCGGCGACCCTGCCGAGGCGCGGGCCCACGCCGGGACGCTGCTGGTGCAGACCGGCAGCACGGCGGTGATGACGGCGGTGATGCGCCGCCGGATCGGCCGCGCCGACGCCGCGTTCGCCGACTACCAGCGCCTGTCCCGCGAGGCGGTGGTGGCGCGTGCGGCCCGCGAGGACGAACGGCGGCAGAACCGCGACCTGCACGACACCGTCCTGGGCACGCTCACCATGGTCGGCCTCGGCGCCGTACCGGACTCGGCGACGTTGCGCCGGCGGTGCGCAGACGATCTGCGTACCCTCACCGCCCTGGCGGGTGCGCGGACCGCGACCGCGGCCGGCGAGGCCGACCTGGACGAACGTCTGCGCGAGGTGCTGGCCGGGACGCCCGGGCCGGCGGTGACCGCGACGCTTGCGCCGTGCCGGCTGCCGGCGGAGGTCGCCACGGCGCTCGCCGACAGCGCCGCCGCCGCGCTGGCGAACGTGGCGCGGCACGCGCCGGGCGCGGCCACGTCGCTGTGCCTGGCCCGCGAGGGCGGCACCGTCGTGGTCGAGGTGGTCGACGACGGTCCCGGGTTCGACCCGTCCACGGTCCCGGCCCACCGGTACGGGCTGCGCGAGTCGATCCACGGGAGGATGAGCACTGTGGGCGGTCGGGCGGTGGTGACTTCCGCCCCTGGCGCCGGCACCCGGATTCGGCTGGAGTGGTCCGATGGCGAGTGAGTCGGGTACGGCCGTGTCGGCCGGCCCCGCGCTGCGCCCGCTGCCCCGGCCGCGCGCGGCGACGCGCTCCGGAGCGGCCACCGCCCCGCCGGAGGCGCACGCGGTGGCCGACGCGTCCGACGGTGGCGCGCGGATCGCCGTGATCGTCATCGCGGCGGCCTGGCACCTGGCGGTCGCGCTGCCGGCCGTGTTGCGGGCCGGACCGGGGATGGCCTTCCCGGCCGTGGTGGCGGCGGGCTGGCTGGTGACCGCGCTGGTCGGGGTCGGGGCCGGCGTACGGCTGCTGCGCGGCGGGCTGCCGGCGGCCGGGCCGCTGGCCGCGGTGCTGCTGGTGGTCGACGCGGCGGTGGTCGCCGGGGCCGGCGAACGGTTCCTGTTCAGCACCGCCAACTGGGTGTGGGGCGGCCTGGCCTGGTTCTTCCTGCTGGTGCTCTGGCAGCGGCCGGTGCGCTGGCTGCTGGTCATGCTCGCGGCGCACGGCACGACGGCGCTGGCGGCGGTGGTGCTGTACGGGGCGACCGCCCCGGCCGACCTGAGCCGGGCCGCGATGTACGTCTACGGCACCTCCACCCTGCCGGTGGCGGTCTTCGTCGGCGCGGCGGCGCTCACCGCGCAGGCCCGGGGTCGGGCGGCCACCGCGGCGGCGACGCTCGCCGTGGCGGCGGAGCGGGAGGCGGCCGAGCGGGCCCGCACCGAACGGCAGGCGCGGCTGGCCCTGGTCAGCGGCACGGCAGAGGAGGTGCTGGCCGAACTGGCGGCGGGCGACGCCGACCCGGCCGACCCGGCGGTACGGCGGCGCGCGGTGCTGGCGGCGGCCCGGCTGCGCCGGCTGATCGCCGAGTCGGACGACGTTCCGGACGCGCTGCTGCACGAACTGCGTGCGGCGGCCGACCTGGCCGAGCGCAACGGACTGCCGATCGACCTGGTGTCGGTCGGCACGCCACCGGAACTGCCGGTGGAGATCAGGCGCGGCCTGGCCGACCCGCTCACCGCGGCGCTCGCCGCCGCCGAGGGCTGGGCCCGGCTCACAGTGGTCGCGGCCCCGGACGAGGTGGTGGTCAGCCTGGTGACACCGGAGCACGACGGCCCGGACGAGCCGGCGACCGGCGGGGACGGGCCGGTGGAACACCTGCACGAGCGGGACGGGGAGATCAGATGGACGCAGACCCGCTGGCGGCGGACGTGAACGCCGGAACCCCGATCGGGGTGGCGATCGTGGACGACCATCCGGTGGTGATCGACGGGGTGCGCGCCTGGCTGGCCCGCGAACCCCGGTTGCGGGTGCTGGCCACCGGCGACGACCCGGACGAGGTGCTGCGGGCCGCGCCGGACGCCGAGGTGGTGCTGCTCGACCTGCGCCTGCACGGCCGGATGGTGCTGGACAAGCTGGCCGAGCTGAGCGCGGCCGGGCGCCGGGTGGTGGTCTACTCCGAGCACAGCGACCCGACGACCATGCTTGCCGCGCTCGACGCCGGGGCGGTGGCGTTCCTGGCCAAGCACGAGGGGCGCGAGCACTGTGTGGCCACCGTGCTGGCGGCGGCGAGCGACCGGCCGTACGTGCCGCCGGCTCTGGCCGGCGCGATGGTGGGTGACGCCCGCCCGGATCGTCCGTCCCTGTCGGACAAGGAGCGCGAGGCGCTGCTGCTGTGGTTCCAGTCGATGTCGAAGGCGTCGGTGGCCCGCCGGATGCAGATCAGTGAGCACACCGTGAAGCAGTACGTCGACCGTGCGCGGATCAAATACACCCGAGCGGGGCGCCCGGCCGCCACGAAGGCGGCACTGCTCGCCCGGGCGATCGAGGACGGACTCGTCCGACCGGAAGATATCGGCATCTACCGGTCGCAGGCGTCGGCCGACCGGCCGACCCCCTAACAGGTGTCATGACAGTCACCCCAGGAACCGGGCAGGCTGACCGGTACCGCCAACCGTCATCGGGAGGTCGTACCGTGCCGGAGGACGCCACACCCTTCTTCGTCGGACCGCATCGGTTCGACGCCGACGACGACCCCACCCGTCCCGTGCTCGACCGGCGCTACGAGCTGGTGCCCGAGCCGGGCGAACGTCTGCTCGGTCAGCACTGCCTGCGCGTCGCCGGTCACCTGCTCGGTCCGAGCGAGGACGTCCGCTGCTGGTCGCTGCCCTCGCCGGCGACGATCACCGTGACCGAGCGACGGCTGGCGTACGTCTGCACCGGTTCCGAACTGTCTGTGGTCTCCGGGCGGGACAGCCGGGCGGGTGCCCGGCACCGGCGTCCGGTCCGGCTGTCCCGCCTGGTCAGCGGCCAGATCCGCTGGCAGTGGCCGTCCCGGCTGGAACTGGCCGAGGTGGGCGACGGCATCGCCGAGCTGCGCATCGTCTGCGACGCGCTGCGCACCATCCGGCAGCCGGCGCTGGCGCTGACCGGCCCGGTCGGTCTGGTCGCCGGGCTGGCCCGGCAGGTACGCCGCTCGGTGGCCGGGTTCCGGCTCGCCAACGCCGACCTGGTGGACCTGTCCCCGCCGGAACGGGACGTCCTCGCCGTCCGGGGGGCCGCCTCCCCCGGTCCGACGCTGGGCACCGTGACGCTGCCGGGCTCGCTGCCGGTGGAGTTCCTGTCCCGCGACGACTACTACCGTCCGCCCGAGGCCGAGGCCGAGGCCGAGGCGTCGCCGTGGGCGTGGTCCGGCTTCCCCGCCCACGACCACCCGGCTCCGCCTGCTGACGCTCCCCCGCAGCGGAACCCGGCGTAGTCAGGAGGCGCTGCGGGTGCGGCGCTCGGACCGGTCCAGCTCGACTGCCTCCTCCGGGGTCGGCGCGCTGCCGCCCAGGTGCGCCGGCTGCCACCAGGTGTCGTCCGGGCCGGACGGCTTGTCCGGGTACTCCCGCTGGGCCCGGTCGACCAGCGCCGACAAGCGGGTACGCAGGTCGGCGGTCATGGCTGTGGCGTCCGGGTAGGCGGACGGGTCCATCGGGTCGCCGACGATGATGGTGATCGGGGTGTGCCGGCGGGTCAGCGTGCGCGGGCGGCCCTTCGTCCACAGCCGCTGGGTGCCCCAGAGCGCGACCGGCAGCAGCGGCACGCCCGCCTCCTGCGACATCCGGGCCGCGCCGTTCTTCAGGTCCTTCACGGTGAAGGAGCGGCTGATCGTCGCCTCCGGGAAGACGCCCACCACCTCGCCCCCGCGCAGCGCGCTCACCGCGGCGGCGTACGAGCCGGCGCCGGCGGACCGGTTGACCGGGATGTGCTTCATGCCGCGCATCAGCGGACCGGAGACGCGGTGCCGGAAGACGCTGTCCTTCGCCATGAACCGGACCAGCCGCTTGGCCGGGTGCGCGCCGTAGCCGCAGAAGATGAAGTCGAGGTAGCTCACGTGGTTGGACGCGAGCACGGCGCCGCCGGTGTGCGGCACGTGGTCGCTGCCGGACACGTCGAGGCGCAGGTCGAGGAGCCGGAACATCGTCTTCGCGGCGGTGATCACAGGGGGGTACACGAGTTCCGACATGTCGAAACTTTACCCCGAGTAGGTTACGCGACCGTAGGGCCGATCTGCCCTCGGCAGACCCGGGTCGCGCACCGGCCCGGGCCCGGCGACGATGGCGCCATGACTGAACGCGCTGTGCTGCTCTGGATTCACGGCGGAGGCTGGCGGGCCCGGGCCGAGGAGGACGGGACGGCGCTCGCGTCCCTCGGGCTGCGCGTGGTGCCGGCCACGTACCGGTTCTCGCACCAGGCGCGCTGGCCGGCCCAGCTCGACGACGTCCGCGTCTCGGCCCGGGCCGCCCGGGCCGAGGCGGGCGGCCTGCCGCTGCTGGTGGGCGGTGACTCGGCCGGCGGGATGCTGGCCCTTCAGCTCGGCCTGCGCGGGGTGGACCGGCCCGGCGACGTGGCCGGGGTGCTCGCGTACTGGGCCCCCGTCGACCCGCTCGACCCGGAGCAGCGGCGCCGGCGCGCCCCCGGCGACGACCCGTGGACCGACCTGCTGGGCCATCCGCCGGCCGCGGGCGACCCGGCCACCGTCGACGCGACCGTCGCCACCCACCTCGGCTCCGGCGTGCCGGTGCTGCTGGTCCAGGGGCGCGACGACGTCGCGGTGCCGGCCGCCCAGCCGGTCGAACTGGCCGGCCGGCTGCTCGCCGCCGGGCACCCGGCGCACCTCTGGCTCACCCACGGCGGTCACGCGCTCGACCTGGCCCGGCCCGACCTGCGCGCGGCTGCCGCCGCGTTCCTGGACAGCGTCCTGCCCGCCGTCGCGGGCGACTAGGTTCGAGGCATGCCCGACCTCGCCGCGATCGTCATCCACTGCCGCGACCCCTACCTGCTGGCCCCGTTCTGGAGTGCGGTCACCGGGCTGCCGGTGGTCGAGGCGGACCGGGTGAAGCTCGCCGAGGGCACGCTCGCGCCGACGGAGGCGGTGCTGCTGCGCGATCCGCACGGGCGGCGTCCGGATCTGTGGATCAGCCCCGCCGACGTGTTGCCGGAGCCCGGCCGGATCCACCTCGACCTGGTCGGCGACGCCGAGGAGCGGGCCGCGGTTCTGGAGGCGGGCGCGACAGTCGTCCGCGAGCTGCCGCGCTGGACCGTGCTTGCCGACCCGGAGGGCAACGAGTTCTGCCTGCTCCCGCCGAACGAGGCACACACCGCGCCGCCGCCCGGGCACTGAACCGCCGCCCCGAGCACGGCACCGACCCGCCGTCCCGGCGCCGGCCCGCTCAGTCGGCCAGCTCGTCGAGGTCGAGCCGGCCCCGGGCGAACGCGTCCACCCGGCCCCAGCGACCCGGGATGTCCAGCACCTCGATCCGTCCCATACCCACCGGCAGCCGCGGGTCGACCGCCAGGTGCTTGTCGTGCGGCTCCAGCCCCAGCATGGTGCGCAGCAGCAGCAGCGGCGCCCCGGTGGACCACGCCTGCGGGCTGCACGCGGTCGGGTACTCCACCGGGAACTTGGTCAGCTCGCGCTGGTAGCCGCCGAACGCCTCCGGCAGCCGGCCCTCGAAGTAGGTGGCCGCGTCGAGGATGCCGTTTGCGACTGTGGCGGCCTCCTCGGCGAAGCCGTACCGGCGCAGGCCCCAGGCGACGAACGAGTTGTCGAACGGCCAGATCGTGCCGTTGTGGTAGCCGATCGGGTTGTAGCGGACCTCGCCCTCGGCCAGCGTCCGCACCCCCCAGCCGGACCAGAGCCGCGGGCCGACCAGATGCTCGGCGACCTTCGGCGCCCGCTCGTCGTCCACGATCCCGCTCCACAGCAGGTGGCCGATGTTGGAGGTGAGCACGTCGCACTGGCGCCCGTCCGGGTCCAGTGCGAGCGCGTAGAAGCCGCGGTCGGCGACCCACCAGTCGTTGTTGAAGCGCCGCTTCAGCTCCGCCGCCTCGCGTTCCAGCTGATCGGCGTACGTGGGGTCGCCCCAGAACTCCCGGGCCATCCGGGCGGCCCGCATCTTCGCGTCGTACGCGTACCCCTGCACCTCGCAGGTGGCCCGGGGGAACGGCGGCAGCGTGCCGTCGGCGTACGAGATGGAGTCCCACGAGTCCTTCCAGCACTGGTTCTCCAGGCCGGTGTCGGTGTTGCGCCGCTCGTACCAGATGTAGCCGTTGCCGAGCAGGTCGGCGTAGTCGTCGACCCACTTCAGCGCGGCCCGGCACTCCCGTTCCAGCTCCTTGACCAGCGCGCCGTCGCCGCTCCACCGCTCGTACTCGTCGAGCAGCACCACGAACAGCGGGGTCGCGTCCACCGAGCCGTAGTACGGCGAGTGCGGCTGCTCCTCGAACGCGGCGGTCTCGCCGTACCGCATCTCGTGCAGGATCCGCCCCGGATCCTCGTCCCGGAAGTCGTCGAACCGCGTGCCCTGGAGCGCGCCGAGGATCCGCAGCGTGGTCTTCGACATCTCCGGCGCGAACGGCAGCACCTGGAGGCAGGTGAGGATGCTGTCCCGGCCGAACATGGTCATGAACCAGGGCAGGCCGGCCGCGGGCAGCGTCTGCCCGCCGAGCGACAGCGGTGAGAAGCGCAGCGCCGCGAGGTCGACCAGGCTCCGCCGGTACGTCGCGGCGAGTTGCTCGTGCTCGCTGTTCAGCTTCGGGGCCCGGCTGATCCACTCCTCCAGGTCGTGCTGGAGCGCGAGCCGCTCGGTGCCGTGCGCGCGCAGTCCCATCCGCAGGTCCCGGCCGCCGGGGCCGATCGCGAACGTCTGCACGTCGATGACGGCGTCCCACTGCTCGTTGGGTTCCAGCCGGATGCTCCAGGCGAAGCCGCGCTGGTCGTAGCGGGCCGGCTGGTTGGCGGAGACGAGCGTCTCGCGCCGGAAGTTGCCGCGCCGGTAGCCCAGGCGCAGCCGGTCCGACTCGGCCTCGGCGTAGTGTTCGCCCTTCTTGTTCAGGATCTCGTCCTTGACCTGGAACAGGTCGGCGAAGTCGGACCCGGCGTCCATCCGGA
Source organism: Micromonospora tulbaghiae (assembly GCF_900091605.1). Lineage (GTDB taxonomy): Bacteria > Actinomycetota > Actinomycetes > Mycobacteriales > Micromonosporaceae > Micromonospora > Micromonospora tulbaghiae. Next base: position 372,102 of record NZ_FMCQ01000005.1, on the reverse strand, counting down.
TCTCCAGGTCGACAGCCTTCTCGTCGTGGTTGAGGATGGTCAGCGTCTCGCGGAAGCTGCCGCCGACCGCCCGCTCCCGGATGACCGACAGCTTCGCGTCGATGTAGTGCGTGGCCATGCCGGGCACCAGGAAGAACCGGGCCTCGTAGTACTGGAGGTCGTCGTAGGAGAGCGCGTTGAGCCGCTCGCCGTTGACGGTGAGCACCCACTTCGACAGGTACCGCGTGTCGAGCGAGAACAGGCCGGTCGGCTCGCTCGGTGTGGCCTCGATGTCGCCGGTGTCCTCGCACACCACGAACGTGTTGCCGTCCAGGATCCGGACGGTGTTGCTGCCGGGCATCAGGCACCCCTCCCGCTGAACGTGTGATGCGGTCCGCGGGAGTCCGGCGGGCCGGGGAAGACCCGCTCGACCTGCAACACGAGCCGCAGGTCGCCGACGACCGTCATGTCGCCGCGCAGCAGCGCCGCGATGGCGTTCTCCTCACCGCCGACCAGCTCGGCGAACAGGCGCGGTTCGGTGCCGACCACCGTGTCCGCCTCGCCGTCCTCCTGCCGGACCCGCAGGTTTCCCCGATCGATCTCCAGCAACCAGTGCGTGGTGTGCGGGCCCTCGTGCAGGTCGAAGCGGAGCGTTCCGGATGTCTTGACCAGCAGCGGCTCGAACCCCCGCCGGTCCAGGTCCTCGAAGAATCTCGTGGTCATGTCCACCATCCGGGCGACTCCTCCCGCGATCCGCGGTCTACCTGTCGAGGCTCCGTGTCCCCACCCGGTCCGGGGCCAACCTCGCCCGAACCGGGTGAGCGCGGCACCACGGCCCGGACGCGCGACGCCGGCCCCCGAACCGGGAGCCGGCGTCACCGCGGCAGAGAGGTCTAGTTGTTGGGGTCGTCGGCGCTGATGTCCGCGAGCACCGACTGGGGTTCCCGCTCCACCGCCAGGTCACCCATGGAGATCAGGCCGACCAGACGGCCGTCGTCGACCACCGGGAGGCGGCGGACCGCGTACGTGCGCATCAGGTCGGCGGCGGCCACGGCGTCGTCGTTCTGGCTGACGGTCACCACGTCCTTGCTGGTGATCTGGTTGAGCCGGGTGGCGGTGGGGTCCATGTTCTCGGCCACGCCCCGCACCGTGATGTCCCGGTCCGTCACGATGCCGACCACGTTGTCGCCGTCGGTCACCACCACGTCGCCGATGGCGCTGTCGCGCATCTCCTGCGCCGCCGCGATGAGTGTGTCGTTGCCGTCCATCGTCACCAACCGGGTCGTCATGAACTCTCCGACCGTTGTCATGGTGCTCCCCTCTCGGTGTCGGCACCGCGGTGTACCCGCCGCCGCAGGCGGGGTAACGCGGGCGTCACCGCCGGTGACGCAGGCGCCGGCGCAGGTCGTAGAAGCCGTTGCTGGACAGCCCGTAGAAGATCGGCAGCAGCAGGAGCACCACGAGCGCCGCCGGCACGCTCAGCAGCACGCCCACCAGACCGGCGATCGCGTACGCGAGGACGCCGAGCAGCGCCCGGACGCGTTCGGCCTCGAAGAACCGGGCGGTGACGTGCGGCTCCAGCAGCTCCCGGTGCCGGCTCAGGTAGTGGTAGAGCCACAGCCAGGTGATCGACAGGACCACGCCGACCAGCGCGTACGCGGACACCGCGACCCGCTCGTCGAAGACGTCGCCCTCCTCCACGGCCCGGGAGACGAGCGCGGTGACGAACGGCAGCAGCGCCACGCTGAACAGCACGCCGAGGTTCGCCCAGTGCAGTCCCCGGTCGGCGCAGCGGACCCGGTGGAACGTCCCCTTGTGGTTCAGCCAGTTGACCGCCACGTACAGGTAGGACGTGACGTAGGCGAGGTAGACCGGCCACTGGTCGAGCAGCGCGCGCAGCATCCCGCCCGGCGCCGTCTCGGGCACCCGCAGGTCGAGCACCAGCAGCGTGATGACGATGGCGAAGACCGCGTCGCTGAACCCGATCGCCCGGCCCGTGTCCGAGCGCATCCCGGCGTCCCCGGTGTCCCCTTCGGCCGTCATCGGCACCCCCGCCCTGCCGGCGTGGGGCAGCCGGCGACCCGGCGCGTATACCCGCTGAGCGGGCGTCCGTGCCGGGTAGTCCGGCACGGACGCCCGCGGGGTCAGCGCTCGGCGGCGACCAGCTCGGCTAGCTGCACGGCGTTCAGCGCCGCGCCCTTGCGCAGGTTGTCGTTGGCACAGAACAGCGCGAGCCCGTGCTCGACGGTCTCGTCGGCGCGGATCCGGCCCACGTACGTCGGGTCCTGGCCGGCCGCCTCCAGCGGCGTCGGTACGTCGCGCAGCGCCACGCCGGGCGCGCCGTCGAGCAGCTCACGGGCCCGGGCCGGGTCGATCGGGCGGGCGAACCGGGCGTTGATCTGCAACGAGTGGCCGGTGAAGACCGGCACCCGCACGCACGTGCCGGAGACCTTCAGCCCGGGGATCTCCAGGATCTTGCGGCTCTCGTTGCGCAGCTTCTGCTCCTCGTCGGTCTCGTCGGAGCCGTCGTCGACGATCGAACCGGCGAGCGGGAGCACGTTGAAGGCGATCGGGCGGGCGAACGAGCGCGGCGCCGGGAACTCCACCGCCCGGCCGTCGAAGGCGAGCCCGGCGGCGTCCCCGGCCACCTTGCGGACCTGCTCGTCCAGTTCCGCCACCCCGGCCAGGCCGGCGCCGGAGACCGCCTGGTAGGTGGCGACGACGAGGCTGACCAGTCCGGCCTCGTCGTGCAGCGGGCGCAGCACCGGCATGGCGGCCATCGTGGTGCAGTTCGGGTTGGCCACGATGCCCTTCGGGCGGTCCGCGATCGCGTGCGGGTTCACCTCGGCCACCACCAGCGGCACCTGCGGGTCCATCCGGAACGCCGAGGAGTTGTCGATCACCACGGCCCCGGCCTCGGCGACCCGGGGAGCCAGCTCCTTCGCGGTGCCCTTGCCCGCCGAGAAGAGCACGATGTCCAGGCCGCGGTAGTCCGCGGTGGCCGCGTCCTCCACGGTGACCTCGCCGTCGCGCCAGGGCAGCGTGCGCCCGGCCGACCGGGCCGAGGCGAACAGGCGCACCTGCTCCGCCGGGAACTCGCGCTCCGCCAGCACCTGCCGCATGACGCCACCGACCTGACCGGTGGCTCCCACAATGCCGATCCTCATGCCCGCGAGGCTACCCAGCCGGGCGGTGCGGGTGGGAAACGTTTCCCACCGCGCGGATGCGGGGCGACGGGAATCACAGGACCGCCGCCCCACCCGGTCACGTGTGGTCGGCCACCTCGCCGAGACCGCTGGCGACCAGCTCGTCCCGGATGACCGCCGCGTCCCCCTCGATCACCATCGTCAGCGACTCGGGGTGCAGGTACGTCGCGGCCGCGGCGGAGACGTCCTCGACTGTCGCCGCGAGCAGTTGCTCCCGCAGCCGTGCGTGGTAGTCGTCCGGCAGGTCGTGCACGACCAGCGTGCTCAGGGCCGCGGCGATGGCCCGCGGGCTCTGCAACTCGACCGAGAGCTGCCCGGCCCGCCAGGAACGCGCCACCTCCAGCTCCTCCTCGCTCACCCCGGTGAGCTGGGTACGGGAGATCTCGCCCACCGACTCGACGAGCGCCGGCGCGGTCACCGCGGTCTGCACGCCGGAGCTGACGGCGAACCGGCCGAACCGCCGGGACGAGGCGAAGTCCCCCCGGATCCCGTACGTGTAGCCGCGCACCTCCCGGATCAGGTGGTTGAGCCGGGACGTGAACGCGCCGCCGAGCACCGTCCCGGCGAGGGTCATCGGCACGTGGTCGGGGTGGGCCCGGTGCGGGGACGGGTGGCCGAGCCGCAGCGTGGACTGCACCGAGCCGGGTCGGTCGACCAGGATGATCCGCCGCTGCCCGGCCAGCGGCACGTCGATCGGGCCGCCGCGTTCCGCCGGGCCGCCGCCGGCGCCGGCGAACGCCGTCGCGGCGAGCGCGTCCAGGTCGATCCGCTCCAGGTCACCGGCGACGACGAGCGTGCCGGGGCGGATGAACCACTCCGAGTGGAAGACGGTGACGTCGTCCACCTCCAGCGCGGCCACACTGTCCGGGTCGCCGTAGAGCGGGCGGCCCCACCGGTGCTGCGCGCCGAACAGCTCGGCCCGCAGCACCGCGTCGGCACGCGGCCCGGGGTTGGCCCAGTCCATCCGCAGCGCCGTGGCCTCGTCGTCGCGGACGCGCAGCACGTCGGCCGGGTCGAGCCGGGGCGTACGGACCGCCTCGGCCAGCAGCTCCACGGCGGCGGTCAGCCGGTCCACCGGCACCTGCACGCTCACCTGGAACGAGTCCCAGTCGAGCCCGGTCGCCAGCTCGGTGCCGAGCGCCTCGATGGCCAGCGCGTACGCGGTGGCGTCCCGCTGCGCGGTGCCCTCCTCCAGCGCCTTGGCCAGCACCGCGCCGAGGCCCTCCTTGCCGACCGGCTCCCGGCCCGCGCCGCCGTCGAGCAGCAGCAACGCGACGGCGAGGTTCTGCCCGGGCAGGTGCGCGGCGACCACCTGGCCGCCGGCCGCCGGCCGCCGGACCACCTGCGGGAACCGGTAGGCGCGGGCGGCGCCGGGGCCGGGACGGGTGGCGATCAGCGACATCAGTTCTCCTCGGGCAGGTAGGTCAGGATCACCCGGTCGGCGGCGCCGAGCAGCTCGGCGGCCTGCTCGGCGATCTGCTCCGCGGTCACCGCGAGCCAGGCCGGCAGCCGGTCGGCCGCGCGGGCCGGGTCGCCGAACTGGGTGGCGTACCGGCCGAGCGTGTCCGCCCGCCCGTCCACCGTGGACATCTGCCGCCACCACATGGTGCTCAGCAACGCCTTGGCCCGGTCCAGTTCGGCCGCGGTCACCGGCACTGTGGCCAGCTCGTCGACCACCTCGGCCAGCCCGTCGCGCAGCCGCTCGGCGCTCACCCCGGGGCGGGCCGTGGCGGTGGCGATCAGCGGGGCGGGCGCGTGCGCCAGATCCACCCCGTACGCGCCGACCAGGTCCGGCTGGGCGATCCGCTCACCGTCGGCGAGCCGCTGGTAGAGGCGGCTGCCCCGGCCGCTGCCGAGCACGGTGGCCAGCACCGTCGTCACGTCGTACCCCTCGGTGCCGAACGGGTGGGTGCGGTGCGCGACGTAGACGCGGGGGGCGGGCACGTCGGCGGTGACCGTCTCCACCGCCGGGCGGCCGGTGGCCGGCACCGTGCGGCCGTCCGGCGCGGCCGGGATGTCGGCGCGCGCGTCGAGGCCGCCGAAGTACTTGTCGGCGAGCGCGAACACCTCCGCCGCTTCTGTGTCGCCGACCACTGTGAGGACCGCGTTGTTCGGCGCGTAGTACGTGCTGTGGAACGCCTGGAAGGTGGCCAGGTCGGCGGCGTTCAGGTCGGCCATCGACCCGATCGTCGCGTGGTGGTACGGATGGCCGGGCGGGTAGAGCAGCGGCAGCAGCCGCAGCCACGCGTCGCCGTACGGCACGTTCTCATAGCGCTGCCGGCGCTCGTTCTTCACCACGTCGCGCTGGTTGTCCAGCGTCTGCTGGGTCAGCGCCGGTACCAGACCGCCCATCCGGTCGGCCTCCAGCCAGAGCGCGAGTTCCAGGTGCTCGGCCGGGACCGTCTCGAAGTAGTTTGTCCGGTCCGGGTTGGTCGTCGCGTTGAGCGAGCCGCCCGCGCCCTGGATCAGCTTCATGTGCTCGGTCTTCGCCACGTTCACCGAACCCTCGAACATGAGGTGCTCGAAGAGGTGGGCGAAGCCGGTCTGTCCCGCCGGCTCGTGGCGTGAGCCCACGTCGTACCAGAGGTTGACCGCCACGGCCGGGGCGGTGCGGTCCTCGCTCACCACCACGCGCAGGCCGTTGTCCAGTCGGGTCGTCTCGATCGGCCAGGGGAAACCGCTGTCGGGCATGAGACGACGCTATCCGATCTCGGAGGCGGAAAGGTGACACGCGCGCCGGAGCATCGTCGGTGTGCGCCGGGGTACCCGTGCGGGCATGACCGCCACCACACCCTCCGCCGTCGAGCGCGCCGCCGCCGCGCTGGCCCGGCTCCGGCACGCCCGGCTGCTGCACCCGGCCGGGCGCACGTTCGCCGGCGAGGCCCGGATCTGGGGTACGCCGGGGCCGCCGACGGGCGTGCCGCTGCTCGACCTGCCCGGCCGGTGGCCGGCCACGATCCGCCTGTCCAAGGGCGTGCCGACGCCGGGCGGCTGGCCGGACGTGCTGGGCGTGGCGGTACGGCTGCACCGTGACCCGGAGCCGCCGGTGGACTTGCTGTGGAGTTCCAGCGGCGCCGCGCCGGTGCTGCGGAACCTGCCGCTGCCCCGGCGGCGCTTCACCGGGACGTACTCGTCGATCATGCCGTTCCGGGCCGGCGGGCGGCGGCTGTTCCTGGCCGTGCTGGCCGACCCGGAGTCACCCGACCTGGGTCGCGGCCTGGCCGAGGCGGGCGCGGCGGTCGCGGCCGACGAGCCCCGGCTGGTGCTGGCGGTGGCCTCGGCGGTGGGCCGGTGGCGGCCGTTCGGCGAGGTACGCCTCGACGACGAGCGCGGCGCCGCCGAGGACGCCGCGCTCGCGTTCGACCCGATCGGCAACGTGCCGCCGGGGTTGCGTCTGACCGGCCCGCTGGCCCGGCTGCGGGACGACAGTTACCGGGGTTCCCGCCGGGCGCGGGGCGCCGCGGTCAGTCGGGCGGCTCGACGGGGGTGACGGTCTGCTCGGAGGTGCGGTGCTCCAGCACCGTGTCGGGGGCGGCGTTCTGGTCCGCCTCGCGGATGTCGGACTCGGTGAGGATCGCGTCGGCCTGCGCCTGGGCGTCGTCGCTACCCGCCGCCGCCTCCTCCGGCAGCAGGTGCGCCCGGGATTCGATCCGTTCCTGGTCACTGGGGTCGTGGCTCGTGGTCATGACGATCACATACCCCGCGTTCCGCACTTCGGAACGACAGCGGGACTTCCGACCCGCGTCGGGTACGCTGGCCGACGTGACGCGGTCGTATCGATGGTTTAGGCAGCCGGCTGGAGGAGCCGGTGACTCGACCATGAGCTGACGTCACTTACCTCTTCGAGCCGGCCGGGCAGGGATTCTTTTCCCTGCCCTTTCGTATGCGAGCAGCCGGCTCGATCCCCCGGACCCGGCACGGGGGCACGGTCGGCGGAAGGAATCCCCACCGTGACCACGTCCCAGGACGCCCATCGGGTCATCGACCAGCGCATCGACCGTGTGGTGCCGCTGACCACCCCGGCCCTGCTGCACCACCACCTGCCGCTCGACACCCCGCTGGCCGAGGCCGTCGTGGCGGGCCGCCGTGCCGTCGGCCGGGTGCTGGACCGCGCCGACGACCGGTTGCTCGTCGTCGTCGGCCCCTGCTCCGTGCACGACCCGGCCGCCGCCCTGGAGTACGCGGGCCGGCTGCGCGAGGCCGCCGCCCGGGTCGCCGACGACCTGCTCGTGGTGATGCGTGTCTACTTCGAGAAGCCGCGCTCGACGGTGGGCTGGAAGGGCCTGATCAACGACCCGGCGCTGGACGGCTCCGGCGACGTGAACACGGGCCTGCGTACCGCGCGGGCGCTCCTGCTCGACGTGCTGCGGCTGGGCCTGCCGGTGGGCTGCGAGTTCCTCGACCCGATCACCCCGCAGTACATCGCGGACACGGTGGCCTGGGGCGCGATCGGCGCGCGGACGGTGGAGAGCCAGGTGCACCGGCAGCTCGCCTCCGGGCTGTCCATGCCGATCGGCATGAAGAACCGCCCGGACGGCAGCATCGCCACCGCCGTGGACGCGATCCGGGCCGCCGGGGTGCCGCACGTCTTCCCCGGCATCGACGTCTCCGGCACCCCGGCGATCATGCACACCCGGGGCAACGCCGACGGGCACCTGGTGCTGCGCGGCGGGGGCGGCCGCCCCAACTACGACGCGGAGTCGGTGGCCGGGGCGCTGGAGCTGCTGCGGGCGGCGGGCCTGCCGGAGCGGGTGGTGGTCGACGCCAGCCACGCGAACAGCGGCAAGGACCACCGCAACCAGCCGCTCGTGGCCGCCGACGTGGCCGCGCAGCTCGCCGCCGGTCAGCGCGGGATCGTCGGCATCATGCTGGAGAGCTTCCTGGTGCCGGGCCGGCAGGACCTGGACCCGACCCGGGAGCTGGCGTACGGCCAGTCGGTCACCGACGCCTGCATCGGCTGGGACGACACCGCCGAGGTGCTGGAGCACCTGGCCCAGGCCGTCCGGGCCCGCCGGGCCACGCTCCCGGCGCCGGCCTGAGCGGGGTTGGGGCGAGTTTGACCGGTTCGGTGCCGGGTAGGTGGTCGGCGTGACCGATGACGCGCCCGTGACCGAGCAGCCGGACACCAGGCCGCTCGACGACCTGCTCGACGACCTCTACCACGGCCAGGAGCGGATCACCCAGGCGGACATCTACCGCCGGGCGGTCGCCGCGGAACTCCCCGCGGAGCTGCTCACCCGGATCGCCGCGCTCCCCCAGGGCGAGTACGCGGCGGACGAGGCGGCCGATCTGCTGGGCGGCACGGTCGCCTGACCCCCGGAAGACGGAGAGGACGCGACATGACCGATCGCAACCCCGACCACGAGCACCTGGCGGCGCTCGGCCAGCCCCCGGAGGGCGTCGACACGCTGCCGGAGCCGGACTTCGCCAACGAGCACGACCGCACCGCTGTGGACCGGGACATCGTCACCGGGGAGGACGAGGAGGAGCGGGAGCCGGAGGCGTCGCGCGGCTGGGCCGGCGAGGACCACGGCACCACCCCCACCTGACGGTGGGCGTACGCGAAGAAGAGGGCCGGCGCGCGCGCCGGCCCTCTTCGTGTCAGTGGTTCAGTCCTCGTGGCGCCCGCCCTCGGCCGCCTGCTGGGCGACCGCGTACCCCATCTGGAGGAAGTCGGAGGCGGCCACCGCGGTCAGCGCGGTGGCGACCAGCCGGGTCAGCCGGGGCGCCAGCACCAGGCCGCCGGTGAGCCCGGTGGCCACCCAGACCGCCAGGCAGAACGGGCAGCTGACCAGCTCGCCGAGCGCGTGCCGGGTCGGGCTGCCCTCGTCGCGGACCTGCTCCATCACCTCGCCGCTGCCGATCGGGTGGTCGTAGCGGGTGAACGGCGCCCGCAGCGGGCTGGTGATCGCGTCCTTGGACAGCAGCCGGCTGAGCTTATGCGTGGCGATCGAGAGCAGCACCACGTCCGCGGGCGTGGGCCGCTCGGGCACCGGCCGGCCGGTCGCCCGGACCAGGCCGACGAGCGCGGCTGTCACACCGGCGTACGTGCCCATCGCCTTCAGGTAGCCCTCCAGCGGCCGATGCTCGTGCGGCGCGTACGCCTGGCGCAGGCGCGCCACCTTCTGCTTCAGGCCACTCCCGGTCAACCCGGCCTCCTCGTGCTCGTCGTGCGGGCCGGGCTCAACCGGCGGTCAGGTTGTCGGCCACCTCGCGGTCGAGGTTGGCCAGGATCTCGTCGGCCAGGTCGTGGTCCGGCCCGGCCAGGTCCAGCCGCACCCGGGCGCCGCCCGCGCCGGCCGGCTCCACGTCGATCTCGGCGGACCAGTCCGCCGCGCTCCACCGGGCTCGCATGTCGTCGGCGTCGACGACCTCCACGCGGCAGGTGCCGGAGTTGCGCAGCCGCTCGGGCAGCCAGGCCGAGGAGCGGTCCGGGTCGGTCGCGGTGTTGAACACCACCTCCGGCGGCGCGGACATGCCGCGCTCGGCGTGGCTGGCCATCAGGCGTCCCGCAGCCGGCTCGGGTCGACCTCCCGGCCGGGGTGCCGGGCCAGGTACTCCGTCTCCAGTTCGGCGGTGCGCCGCAGGTGGTTGGCGAGCGCCGAGTCGGTGGCGTGGCGCAGCGTGTCCAGCCGGGTGCGGTGCAGGCTCTGCATCTCCCGGACCAGGTCCTCGTCACCCAGCTCCGCGGGGTCCACCCCGAGCTGCTCGCCGTCCGCGTCGACGGTTCGGGCGTGGTCGCCGTCCCACTCCGCGACCCGCTGTTCCGGGCTCGCGTCCCGGCGTACCGATTCGGTCATCGTCGCCCCCTCGTCTCGTTCGGGCTGGCACCTGTCCGGATGCCCCGTGGGCGTGCCACCAAACCCCGCCCGGACTACGACGCCGCGTCGGAGACGCCCGGCGGCCCCGGTACTCTCGTTGGCATGAATCGGCTCTGGACACCGGCGTGGATCGTCCGCCACGTGGCCATGGTCGTGCTGGTGGCGGGTTGCCTCGGCATGGGCTGGTGGCAGGTCACCCGCGCCGCCGGGGGGAACGCGATCAGCTTCGGTTACGCGATCGAGTGGCCGGTGTTCGCCGGTTTCGTGATCTTCGTCTGGTGGCGTGAGGTCCGTCAGACGCTGCGCGCCGCCGACCCGGCCGCGGCGGAGGACACCGCGCCGTCGGCCGGTGCCGCGCCGTCGGTGACCGTCCCCGCCACCCCGGCGGTACGCCGGCCGGTGCGCGTCGTGCGGGTGCCGGCCGCACCGGCCGACGGGGCGGACGACGCCGAGCTGGCCGCGTACAACAGCTACCTATCCTGGTTGAACGCCAATCCGGGCGCCCGGCCCGGCGACTATCCCGGCTGAGGCCGGTGCGGAAGGACGGACGACGGTGGGCGGAGCCTTTACCCGGTACCGCGTGATCGCCTGGATCGTGGGCGTGGCGCTCGTGGTGCTGGTCCTGATCGGCATGCCGCTGAAGTACGGCTTCGACAACCCGAGCGTGGTGGCCGTGGTCGGCGTGGCGCACGGCTGGCTGTACATGCTCTATCTGGCGCTCACGTTCGACCTGTCCCGCCGGGCGAACTGGCCGCTGAAGCGGATGCTGCTGGTGATGCTCGCCGGCACCGTGCCGTTCGTCTCGTTCTACGCCGAGCGGCGGGTGAGCCACTGGGTGGCCGCCGAGAGCCGCCCGCGTACGCCCGAGCCGGTCGCCGGCTGACCGCCGCTCACCGGGCCGGCCGCCACGGCTCGGCCGCCGGCGGGTCGGCCCAGCCGCCCAGGCGCGCCGCCTCCCGGGCCCGCGCCAGGGCGCGGGCGACCTGGCCGAACTGCCGCTCGTCGTCGCTGCTGAACAGCAGCACCTCGGTGCCCCGCACCCGCCCCCACAGTTCGTGCGCCGGGGGCCGCACGCGGTCGCCGATCAGGACGAGCAGCAGCGGCACCAGCCCGACCGCGCCGAGCATGAGGTACGCCCCGGCGGTGAGCCGGTGCAGGCCGCCGGTGAAGCCGATCAGCAGGCCGACCGCGGCGATCATCGCGGCGGACACGGCGACGGCCCGGATCGCGAGCCGGTCGTGCGGCCCACGGTCGGTCCGGAGCCGGGTGATCTCGGCAACCGGCCAGCTGTTGCGGCCAACGGTGAAGCTCTCGGCGGTGACGACGATGCCGGGCCGGGCGTAGAGCAGCCTGGGTGCGGCCGGTCGCGGCGAGCGGGGCGGCTGGGTGGCGGAGCGGTCGGTCTGCACGGCGGCCTCCCGGGAGCAGGGATCCCGTGGTGGGATTTCCCGTCCGGGCTCCATTGTGTTGGCCTCGCGCCACCTGACCTCGGGGTTTCGGGGGTCGCGAGGGTCGACGGCCCGGCCGTGCCCGCCGGAAACAGAGAACGATTTCCGCCTTTGTCGTGACTTTGCCTGGCGTTGCCTGGCGACATCCGCCCAGAACGACGAATCGGGCGAGTCACCTCATCCACCCACCGGCTCCCCCTCGTCACTTTCCGCCACTTTGCCAACTTTCGCCCCTGCTTGAACTCCCGGCTACTGCGATCACGGGTTAGGTTGTCCAGGTCGGCCCGGTCGACAGCCGTCCACTCGGACGGCCCCGGGCCGGTGTCGCCGGGTCGCGAACGCGCCCGGCGACCGGTGGGAGAGGAGCTTTCCGCTCTTGTCGTCCTTACGGATGCTGCTCCGCTCGCTGGCGGTGGCCGGCCTCTCGGCCGCGCTGCTCGCCCCGGCGCAGGTGGCCCGGGCCGAGCCCACCCCCGCCGAGCTGACGAAGCAGATCGAGAAGTCCTCGACTGAGCTGGAGCGAATCGTCGAGTCCTACAACAAGCTCAACGAGGACATCAAGGCCAACAAGGCCACCGCGGCCAAGTTGGAGGCCCGGATCGGGCCGTTGCAGGAACAGGCCGAACGCAGCCGCGCCGACGTGGGCGTGCTGGCTGCGACGGCGTACAAGACCGGTGGCATGCGCACCGCGGCGGCCCTGCTGGACCCGGGCGGCCAGGCCACGCTGCCGGAGCGGCTGGGCACGCTCGACCAGCTCACCCGCCAGCGGCAGCGCACCATCAACAGCTTCACGGCCGACCAGCAGCGGCTGATCGACCAGAAGACCGCGCTGGACGTCACGCTCGCCCGGGAGGCGGCACAGGCCAAGCAGCTCAAGTCCGCGAAGACGCGGATCGAGGCGGACCTGTCCGACCTCTACGAGATGCGGCGCAAGGCGTACGGGCGGGCCAACGAGGCGCCCGGCAACCCCAGTTCGGCGGGCAAGCCCCCGGCCGTCTCCGGCGACGCCGGAGTGGCGGTGCGGTACGCCTACGGCGCGGTCGGCAAGCCCTACGGCTACGCCCAGGACGGTCCCGGCAGCTACGACTGCTCCGGTCTGACGCTCGCCGCGTGGCGGGCGGCCGGGAAGTCGCTGCCGCACAGCGCGGCACGGCAGTGGCACGCCACCACGCGGATCAGCCGCAGCGAGCTGCAGCCGGGTGACCTGGTGTTCTACTCCGGGCTCGGGCACGTGGCGCTCTACGTCGGCAACGGCCAGATCATCGACGCGCCCAGCGCCGGACGCAACGTCAGCAAGCGCGGCATGAACATCATGTCGATCGCCGGCTACGGCCGGGTCTGAGCACGGCGAAGACGGCGAACGGCCGGCGTCCCCCTGTCGGACGCCGGCCGTTCGCCGTTCATTGTTACCAGGTCAGGCCGCCTGGAGCCCTTCCGCGCGAGCCAGCTCACGCAGCCGCCCGAGGGCCTGGATCTCCAGCTGGCGGATGCGCTCGCGGGACAGCGAGAACCGCGACGCGACCTCGGTCAGCGAGTGCTCACGCCCGTCCTCCAGGCCGTACCGGGCCCGCATGATGCCGGCGGAACGGTCGTCGAGGTGGTTGAGCAGACCCTCGATCCGCTGCCGCTCCAGACCGGTGAGCACGATCTCCTCCGGCGAGGGCGCGTCACTGTCGGCGACCAGGTCACCGAGGTTGGTGTCGCCGTCGTCGCCCACCGGGGTGTCCAGCGAGACGGTGTCCTGCGACCAGCGGACCAGCTCGTTGACCCGCTCGACGGTCACGCCGAGCGCGGTCGCGATCTGCTCCGGCTCCGGGTCGCCGCCCAGCTCACGGGTGAGCTGCCGGGCCACGTTGCGCATCCGGTTGACGTCCTCGACCAGGTGCACGGGCAGCCGTACGGTCCGCTCCTGCTGGGCGATCGCCCGGCTGATGGCCTGGCGGATCCACCAGGTCGCGTAGGTGGAGAACTTGAAGCCCCGCTCGTAGTCGAACTTCTCGACCGCCCGGACCAGGCCGGTGTTGCCCTCCTGGATCAGGTCCAGCATGGGCATGCCGGAGCGCACGTAGCGCCGGGCGATCGACACGACCAGTCGCAGGTTCGCGCGGATGAACAGGTCCTTCGCGCGCTCACCCTCGACGACCAGCCGCTCCAGGTCCTCCCGGTCGACGCCGTCGGGGATCCGATCCTCGTCGAGCAGGTGCTCGGCGTAGAGGCCCGCCTCGATCGCCTTGGAGAGGTCGACCTCCCGGGCGGCGTCGAGCAGCGGCGTCCGGGAGATCTCGTGCAGGTAGACGCCGACCAGGTCCCGCTCCTCGGCGACCTCGTCGGTACGCATGCCGATGTTCTTGTCCACGATTGCCACGGTCCCCTCGCTCGCGCCGGTTGCCCGGTTCCTTGCCATCCCCACGTTCATCAGCCCTCCCCGTAACCTCCGCTGTGCCCGTAGGTGCTGACACCTACACAACAGATGTGACGCGTCGGGGATTCCATGTCGTGAGTCGAAACTGTCACGAATGCCTGAGTAGTAGCTGAGAGCCCGGTCCATGTTTCCTGTTACCGGCCCGGTTCGGGCGGCTCGCGGGCACCGTTCTCGGCGCACACCGGAGCTGCGAAATCGCCGTTCGCCCATGGAATGGCACCATTGCCTGTTCCATGAACACAGCGAGCCGCGTCACCGAGTCGTTGCGATCCTGGTCACTGCGAGATACGCGTCTGCGGACCGGTCGGTTCAGCCATGCTCAAGGATTACCCTCCGCCTCGTTGAACAATCCGGGCGGGAGGAGTCGTCCCCTCCCTGCACGTGATACGCGTCGCACCCGCCGGGCGGATGCGCCGGGCGGGTGGATCGGGCGGGACGGAGGGCCGGAACCCTCAGGAGGCGAGCAGTTCGAGCGCGCCGCGTACCTGATGGGCGGAGCGGGCCAGCGCGGCCCTGGCGGCCGGCACCTCGGCGCCGGAGACCAGCGCGACGAGCGCGGTCTTGAGGTCGCCGTCGGCCTCCCGCAGGGCGACCCGGCACACCTCCTCGGCGCAGCCGGTGGCCTCCATCAGGATCGAGATCATGCGGCCGCGCAGTTTGGCGTTGGTGGCCACCATGTCGATCATCAGATTCGAGTAGACCCGTCCCAGACGCACCATCACGGCCGTGGAGAACGTGTTGAGCACCAGCTTCTGCGCCGTGCCGGCCTTCATCCGGGTCGACCCGGTGACCACCTCCGGTCCGGTGTCCACCCCGATGAAGACGTCCACCGACGCGGCGGCCTCGGCCTCCGGATTCGCGCAGAGCAGCACGGTACCGGCACCCTGCGCCCGGGACGCGGCGAGCGCCCCGAGGACGTACGGGGTGCGCCCGCTGGCCGCCAGGCCCACCACGAGGTCGCCGGGGCGTACACACTCGGCGGCCTCGGCGGCGCCGGCGCGCTCGTCGTCCTCGGCGTCCTCGACGGCGCGCCACATGGCGTCCGGGCCGCCTGCGAGGTGCGAGCAGAACCAGTGCCGGGGCGAGTTGAACGTGGGCGCCAGCTCGGCCGCGTCGAGCACGCCGAGGCGACCGGAGGTGCCGGCGCCGAAGTAGTGCACGCGGTGCCCGTCGCGCAGCGCGGCCACGGCCAGGTCGACTGTCTCGGCGATCTCGTCCAGCACCGCGGCGACCGCGGCCGGCACCCGCCGGTCCGCTTCGTTGATCACGGTGAGCACGTCCCGGGTGGACATCAGGTCGAGGTCGAGGCTGTGCGGGTTGCGCCGCTCGGTGGGCGCGCCGACGCGCACCACCGGTCGTACCGCCGCCACGCCGTCGCGCTCCGCCCGGCCCGCCGTCATCCCCGCCTCCGCCCGGGACCGACCCGGTGCGACTGGACCGCCTGGGCGGTGGCCTCCAGGGCCTTCTTGGTCCGGGCCCGGCTGCGGGCGGCCACCCCGACGAAGAGGCAGTCGACCACTGTGAGCTGGGCGAGCCGGCTGGCCGTCGCGCCGGAGCGGTATGTCGTCTCCCGGGCGGCCGTGGTGAGCACGTGGTCCGCGACCTCGGTGATCGGCGAGCGCGGGAAGTTGGTCAGTGCCACGGTGGTGGCGCCGCGCGCCCGCGCCTGCTCCAGCACCTCGATGACGTCGGACGTGGTGCCGGTGTGCGAGATGCCGACCGCCACGTCACCGCGGCCCAGAAGGGCGGCGGAGGTGAGCGCGGTGTGCACGTCCGGGAAGTAGAACGCGATGCGGCCGATGCGGTGCAGCTTCTGCTGGAAGTCGGAGGCGACGAAACCGCTGGCGCCCGCGCCGTAGACGTCGATCCGGCCGGCCGCGCCGATCGCCTCGACCACCTGCTCGCAGACCGCCGGGTCGAGCTGCTCGGCGGTCTCCTCCACGGCCCGGGCGTCGTTGAACGCGATCGTGGCGATGATCTGGGCGAGGTCGGCGCCCGGCGGGATGTCGCCGCCGACCACGCGCGCGTCCGGCGGCTCGACCCGGCGGGCGGCCTCGGCGGCGAGCCGGATCCGCAGCTGGGGGTAGCCGTCCATGCCGACCGAGCGGCAGAAGCGGATCACTGTCGCCTCGGACGTCTCGGCGGCGGTGGCGAGGTCGGTGATCGTACGCCGGGCCGCGTCCGCCGGATCGGCGACGACCAGCCGGGCCACCCGCTGTTCGGCCGGGGACAGCGAGGGCAGCAGGCCGCTGATGTGGACGATCAGTCCACCGTGCTCGTGACTCGCAGAAATCTTCGGACTCTTCGCCACGGATGAAACTTACTTTCACGAGGCGTGAGCGTCAACCATGACACCGCGTATCGGGAAATTTACTGTCTTCCGGGCCCGCCCGAGCCAAGGATCCCATTGTCGCAGCCCTACCGCCTCATCCGCTCCGGTCGAGTCACTCCTGCCGCCCGACGTGCCGGTCCACCGTCGCGCGGCGGGGCCTGCCTGGTCGGCCTCGACCCGACGGGCCGGACGGCCCACCGCCCCGCCGGCGGGGCGGTTGGCTAGCGTGTGTCCATGACGGAACGCACGGTGCTGGTGACCGGAGGCACGGGTGGGCTCGGCGGCGCGGTCACCGCCGCCTTCCTCGACGCCGGCTGGCGGGTGGTCGTACCCCGGCGGGAGGCCGGGACGGACGACGGCCCGGTCCGGGTCGTGGCCGACCTGCTGACGGCCGAGGGGGCCGCGCGGGCGGTCGAGGCGGCGACCGCCGAGCCGGCCGCGCCGCTGCGCGCGGTGGTCAACCTCGTCGGCGGGTACGCGGCCGGCGGTCTGGTGCACGAGACCCCGGTCGACGACTTCGAGCAGATGCTGCGGCTCAACCTGCGGCCGACGTACCTGGTCACCCACGCGGCGCTGCCGCACCTCATGGCGTCCGGCGACGGCGCGGTGGTCTGCGTCTCGGCCCGGGCGGCGGTCTCGCCGTTCCCCGGCGCCTCCGGCTACGCCACCGGCAAGGCCGCGGTGCGGGCGTTCGCCGAAACGGTGGCGGTCGAGTACCGGCAGCGCGGAGTGCGGTGCAACACGGTGCTGCCGAGCGTCATCGACACCCCGGCCAACCGCGCCGCGCAGCCCGACGCCGACCACGGGCGCTGGGTGCCGCCGGCCGAGATCGCCGAGGTGATCCGCTTTCTGGCCTCCCCCGAGTCCGCGCCCACCAGCGGCGCGAGCATCCCGGTCTACGGGCGGGCCTGAACCGGCACCGGCCCGTCCCGCCCGGCGCCACCGGCCGGGCGGCGCGGGCCGGCCGGAGCCGGGCCGGGACCGGTGGACGGGTCGTCGGGCAGCCACTCGCTCAGGTGCGCCCGGATCCGGCGGGCCACCTCCTCCGGCGGGCCGTTGCCGTCCACCACCACGAAGCCGGCGTACTCCGGCAGCCCTCGGTAGGCGGCGGCCGCGGCGGTCAGCCACTCCATCGTCTCGTGGTCGGTGCCGCGCCGCTCGATCCGGCGGTACGCCTCGGCGGGGTCGACGGTGAGCAGGAACGTCACCCGGGGCGCCGGGAAGATCCGGTACCCGGCCCGGGCCAGCCGCTCCCACCGCTGCCCGCCGTGCGCCCGGATGCTGGCGTACTGACAGGCGGACCACCTGTCCATCACCGCCGTCCGGCCGGTCACCAGGCAGCTGAGCAGCGCGAGCGCGATGGCCAGCCACCGCAGCACCGACTCGACCACGAGCAGGCCGTCGCGCCCGACGAGCCGCTGCGCGTCCGGACGGCCGACCCGCTGGGCGACGCGGCCGAGCCAGCGGCGGCCACCGGCGTTGCGGTGGTACGTGGCGGGACGGCCGGCGGCGGTGAGCGCCTGGGCGAGCCGGTGGGCCTGGGTGGTCTTACCTGAGCCGTCGATGCCGATCAGGGCGACGGTGCGCAGTCGGGCCCTGCCCCGCCGCGTCCGCAGTGAGCTGGCCACCCTCCCGAGGTTATCCGACCGATGCTCACACGAGCCCGTATGTCGCCTTCCTGCCCTGACGGGCCGATCGCGCCACAACAGGTGTGACCGGAGCGTCCGCCGGGTACGCATCGTGGTCCCACCGCACATATGACGACGAGGGAGCCGCAGATGGCCGAGCGCGGGGACGAGACCCTGGTGCACACGTTGAAGAAGGTCGCCGCCGTGCTCAAGCAGTCCGAGATCCCGTTCGCGCTCGGTGGCAGCTTCGCGGTGTACGCGCACGGCGGCCACTCCAGCGATCACGACGTGGACTTCCTGCTCCGCGAGGCGGACGTCGACCGGGCGCTGGAGGCGCTGGTCGAGGCCGGCTTCACGGCCGAGCGCCCGCCGGAGGACTGGCTGGTCAAGGTCTACGACGAGGACCGGATGGTGGACCTGATCCACCGGCCGGTGGAGACACCGGTCACCGCGGAGACGTTCGCCGACACGATCGTGCGCCCGGTCGACGCGATCCACATGCCGGTGCTCTCGGCCAGCCAGCTCATGGTGCACAAGCTGCTCAGCTTCTCCCAGCACTACTGCGACTTCGCCCGCGCCCTGCCGCTGGCCCGTTCGCTGCGGGAACAGATCGACTGGGAACGGGTACGGAAGGAGACGCAGCACTCGCCGTACGCGGAGGCGTTCCTGGTGCTGCTCGACCGGCTGGACGTGCTGCCCGGCGGCGCGCCCGGCGGAAGGGAGACCCTGTGACCGGCCTGTCCGGCGACGTTCCCCCCGACGAGTACGTCGAGGCGGAGATCCAGAGCATGCTGGCCGAGGACCCGACCGTGGCCGAGCAGGGCATCACCGTGGTGCGGCGGGAGAACGGGCTGGTGCTCTACGGCGAGGTGGAGAGCCCGCACCGGCGGGAGGAGATCCTGCGGCGGGTGGCCGAGCGCTTCCCGGACACGCCCGTGACGAGCGACATCGGGGTGATCCGTACGCAGGCGCCCACCCAGGTCGAGGAGTTGCCGTGAGGGAGGTTCGATGGTGATCCGGATCGCCGCCGTGGGCGACGTGCATCTGGACGAGGACGTGGTGGGCCGGTTCCGCCCGGCGCTGGAGGAGCTGCCCGGCTGCGCCGACGTGCTGCTGCTCGCCGGTGACCTGACGCGGCACGGCACCGAGGCCGAGGCGCGGTGCGTGGCCCGGGAGTTCGGCGACCTCGGCGTACCGGTGATCACCGTGCTCGGCAACCACGACCACCAGTGCGACGAGGTGCCGCAGGTGGTGAAGGTGCTGGAGGACGCCGGGATCACGGTGCTGGAGGGCACGGGCGTCGTGGTGGACACGCCCGGCGGGCGGCTCGGCGTGGCCGGCGTGAAGGGGTTCGGCGGCGGGTTCGCCGGACGGTGCGCCAGCGACTTCGGCGAGCCGGAGATGAAGGCGTTCGTGCGGACCACCCGGGAGAGCGCCGACGCGCTCGCCGACGCGCTGCTCTCGCTGGAGTGCGACGCGCTCGTCGCGCTCACCCACTACTCCCCCGTGCCGGACACGCTGGCCGGCGAGCCGCTGGAGATCTACCCGTTCCTCGGCTGCTACCAGCTCGGCCAGGCGATCGACTCCGCACCCACCGCGCTGGCGCTGCACGGGCACGCCCACCACGGGACCGAGCGCGGCACCACACCGGGCGGGGTACGGGTCCGCAACGTGGCCCACCCGGTGATCAAACAGGCGTACAGCGTCTTCCACCTGGGCGGTGATCAGCTCGACTGAGGGGGAGGTTTCCGGTATCGGGCGCACGGGTATTCAGCCGACATGGAGCTGATTCTCTGGATTCTCGCAGTCGTACTGGTGGTCGCCGGAATTCTCGCCCTGTTCCGCCGGCAGATCCTCTGGGGCATCGTCCTCATCGTCGTCGGCCTGCTGGTCGGCCCGGGTGGCGTCAGCATCTTCAACACGTAACAGCGATTCCGTATCCGCCGGGGTCACCGGGGCCCGGGCGTTCCGTCCTGCCGACCGGAGCGTCCGGGCCGGGTGACCCCGGCTTCTCCGCGTCCGGGTCCGGGGGCGTGACGGCGTTTGCCGGGCCGGTCGAGCGGAAACATCTCGACCATGGAGATGTCGCAGAGTGTCACCCGGCGTACGGCCGGTGCCCGCAAGTGGTGGGCGCTGCTCGGCTTCGGCGCCGCCACCTTCGCCGCCGCAGCCATCGGCGGGCTGGGCGTCCAGGGCACCTCCGCCGAGTACCAGGGCCTGGAGCAGCCCGACTGGGCGCCGCCGTCGTGGCTGTTCGGCCCGGTCTGGACCGTGCTCTACGTGCTCATCGCGATCGCCGGCTGGCTGGTCTGGCGCCGTGCCGGGTTCGGTCCCGCGCTCTGGGCCTGGGTCGTCCAGCTCGTGCTGAACGCGATCTGGACCCCGCTGTTCTTCGGCGCCGGGGCCTACGGGCTGGCGTTCGCCGAGATCGTGCTGATGTGGCTGGCGATCGCTGTGACAGTGGCCCTGTTCCGGCGCGTCTCCCGGCCGGCCACGCTGCTGATGCTGCCGTACTGGGCCTGGGTGACGTTCGCGTCCGCGCTGAACTTCGCCGTGTGGCGGCTGAACTCCTGACCGGTACGGGCGCGAGGGCCGCTCGCCCCCGCGCCCGCCGGGCTCAGCAGCGGGGTACGCCGGGGATGTATCCGTCGTACCCGGTGTAGACGTAGGCGTCGGAGATGAACCGGCCGGAGCCGATCCGGTCCCAGATCGAGCTGGTGCCGTACGTGCCGCTGACGCTGGTGCCGCTGGTCTGGCACTGGATGGTCACCTTCGCCCCGTCGGCCACCGTGCCGACCGAGCTGTAGCCGGTGCCGGGGCCGGAGCGGACCGTCAGCGGGGAGCCGGCCGTGTTGACGGTGCCCTCGCCGGTGTTCGTCCCGCCGCAGCCGTTGTCGCTGGTGTAGTTCTTGGTGCCCCAGTAGAGCGCCTGAACCCCGTTGAACTTGATCTTCACGGAGCTGCCGTCGATGCGCTGCTCGTAGTGCAGGTGCGGGCCGGTGGAGCCGCCGGTCGTGCCGACGTAGCCGATCACCCGGCCGTAGCCGACGGTCTGCCCGACGGAGACGTTGAAGGCGTTCAGGTGGGCGTAGTACGTGGTGTGACCGCCGCCGTGATTGATCCGGACGTACTTGCCGTAGCTGGTGTCGCCGAGGTTGGTGACCACGTCCACGGTGCCGGGCGCGCTGGCCACCACCGGGTCGCCCAGGTCGTCGGTGCGGTTGAAGTCGATCGCGTTGGCCGGGCTGTGGTTGGTCCGGGTCTGACCGGACCAGGACTGGTTGCACGGGAACGGGACCTTGAAGGTCGGCGCGGCCATCGCCGGCGCGGCCGGCACGAGGGTCGCCGCCAGGACCGCCGCGGTCGCCCCGAGGGCGAGCCATCGCTTACGCATCCACTGCCTCCGATGTTGAAAGTCTTCAATGTGATGCGGACATCCTGACAGAAAGTTCCGTTCCCGGGAAGATTCGTGGGAGCGCACCCACCACCGCTGGTCAGGGTTTCGGGATTGTTACCGGCCCGTGTCCGGCCAGGGGTGGACCCGACACGATGCAAGCGCTTACATGTGAGGACGACCATCGGACCGGCGCGGGTTCGATCCCCCCACGCGCCGGCAAGGAAGGAGATCGGCATGGCGTTTGCCAGATCGCGCCAGGCGCTCGCGGTCGCCGGCGTCCTGGGGCTGGCGCTCGGCGTCGCCGCCTGCGGCACCGGCAACGACAAGAAGAGCGGCAACGCGGGCTCGGCCGAGTGCGGCGCATATGAGAAGTACGAGGGTCACGACGGCAAGAAGGTGACCATCTACTCCTCGATCCGTGACATCGAGGACGAGCGCCTCCAGCAGTCCTGGAAGGAGTTCGAGGACTGCACCGGAATCGAGATCGACCACGAGGGCTCCGGCGAGTTCGAGGCCCAGCTGCCCGTGCGGGTGGACGGCGGCAACGCCCCCGACCTCGCCTTCATCCCGCAGCCGGGTCTGCTGAAGCGGTTCGTCGACGCGGGCAAGCTCAAGCCGGTCGGCGCCGACACCAAGGCGATGGCCGAGCAGAACTACTCCGCCGACTGGCTGAAGTACAGCACCGTCAACGGCCAGCTCTACGGCGCCCCGCTCGGCTCGAACGTGAAGTCCTTCGTGTGGTACTCGCCGAAGACCTTCAAGGAGAAGGGCTGGACGGTCCCCACCACGTGGGACGACATGATCAAGCTCTCCGACCAGATCGCGGCCAGCGGCACCAAGCCGTGGTGCGCCGGCATCGAGTCCGGTGACGCCACCGGCTGGCCGGCCACCGACTGGATCGAGGACGTGCTGCTGCGTACCGGCGGCCCGGACGTCTACGACAAGTGGACCACCCACGAGATCCCGTTCAACGACCCGCAGGTGGCCGACGCGCTCAACCGGGCCGGCACCATCCTGAAGAACGAGAAGTACGTCAACGGCGGCTTCGGCGGCGTGAAGAGCATCGCCACCACCTCGTTCCAGGAGGGCGGCACGCCCATCACCGCCGGCAAGTGCGCGCTGCACCGCCAGGCGTCCTTCTACGCCAACCAGTGGCCGCAGGGCACCAAGGTGGCCGAGGACGGCGACGTCTTCGCGTTCTACTTCCCGGCCATCGACCCGTCGAAGGGCAAGCCGGTGCTCGGCGGCGGCGAGTTCGTCGGCGCGTTCGCCGACCGTCCCGAGGTCCAGGCGGTGCAGACCTACCTGGCCTCCGGCGAGTACGCCAACAGCCGCGCCAAGATCGGTGACTGGGTCTCCGCGAACAAGAAGCTGGACCTGAACAACGTCCCGAACCCGGTGGACAAGCTCTCCGTGGGCATCCTCCAGGACGAGAAGACGGTCTTCCGCTTCGACGGCTCGGACCTGATGCCGGCCGCGGTCGGCGCCGGCACCTTCTGGAAGGGCATGGTGGCCTGGATCAACGGCAAGGACACCACCGCCGTCCTGAACGACATCGAGGGCAGCTGGAAGTGATCTAGCGGGTGGCCCGGTCCGGTTCCCCCGGACCGGGCCACCTCTGCTAGCCGAACCCTTGAGGGAGGGTCGATGGAGTTCGACTTCGCGGCGGAGCAGCCGAAGTTCCTCATGCTGATGTACGGGCTGATCGCCTTCGTCGCGGTGGTGGGCGGGCTGCTCCTGCTCCTCGACGTGGTGCCGTCGTTCTTCGCCCGGCGCCGGGAGGCACAGCTGGTCGCGGCCTCGGCCAGCGGCGCGCCGCTGCCCCGCCGGCGCAAGCAGGGCGAAGGCGCGTTCGCGTTCTTCTTCCTGTTGCCGACGCTGCTGCTGCTCGCCATCGGGCTGGTGGTCCCCGCCATCCGCACCACGCTGCTCTCCTTCATGGACTCCGGCAGCAATGACTGGGTGGGCCTGGACAACTACCGCTGGATGTTCGCCGAGGACTCGATCGTCCGGGTCCTGATCAACACGCTGATCTGGGTGCTCCTGGTGCCGCTGGTGGCAACCGGGTTCGGCCTGATCTACGCGGTCCTGGTGGACAAGGCCCGGTTCGAGGCGGTGGCCAAGTCCCTGATCTTCCTGCCGATGGCGATCTCGTTCGTCGGTGCCTCCATCATCTGGAAGTTCGTCTACGCCTACCGGGGCGAGGGCGACCAGATCGGCCTGCTCAACCAGATCGTGGTGAGCCTGGGCGGCGAGCCGAAGCAGTGGCTGCTGGACTCGCCACTCAACACGTTCCTGCTCATCGTGATCATGGTGTGGATCCAGGCCGGTTTCGCGATGGTGGTGCTCTCCGCCGCGATCAAGGCCATCCCGGCCGACATCGTCGAGGCGGCCCGGCTGGACGGCACCACCCCGTGGCAGATGTTCTGGCGGATCACCATGCCGAGCATCCGGCCGGCGCTGATCGTCGTGGTGGTGACGCTGTCCATCGCGACGCTCAAGGTCTTCGACATCGTCCGGACCGCCACGAACGGCAACTACGACACGAACGTGATCGCGACCGAGATGTACAACCAGGCGTTCCGCTACCAGGAGAACGGTCAGGGCTCGGCACTGGCGGTGTTCCTGTTCATCCTGGTGATCCCGATCGTGATCTACCAGATCCGCAACCTGCGCAAGCAGCGGGAGGGCTGAGATGACCACCGCCACGCCCACCGTCGGAGTCGGCGCCCAGGCCACCGAGCCGACCACCCGGGGCGCCCGGGTGCGCAAGCGCCTGAACAGCCGTACCGCCACGCTCGTGTCGATCGTGATCGCGGTGCTCTGGACGATCCCGACCTTCGGCCTGTTCATCTCCTCGATCCGGCCGGAGAACGAGATCAAGACCACCGGGTGGTGGACGTTCTTCAGCAACCCGCAGATCACGCTGGAGAACTACCAGGAGGTGCTGTTCAGCCGGGGCTCGTCCGGGCAGCTGGCCAGCTACTTCATCAACTCGCTGGCGATCACCATCCCCTCGGTGCTCTTCCCGCTGGCCTTCGCGTCGCTCGCCGCGTACGCGCTGGCGTGGATGAACTTCAAGGGGCGGGACTGGGTCTACATCGGGATCTTCGCGCTCCAGATCGTGCCGTTGCAGATGGCCCTGGTGCCGCTGCTGCGGTTCTTCTCCACCGGCGTCACGGTCGCCGGCGTGCAGATCATGCCCGCGTGGGACCTGGTCGACGAGCAGAAGTTCGCCCAGGTGTGGTTCGCGCACACCTGCTTCGCGCTTCCGTTCGCCGTGTTCCTGCTGCACAACTTCATCTCGCAGCTCCCCGGCGACCTGATGGAGGCGGCCCGGGTCGACGGGGCCACCCACCCGAAGATCTTCCGCACCATCGTGCTGCCGCTGATCACGCCCGCGCTGGCGGCGTTCGGCATCTTCCAGTTCCTCTGGGTCTGGAACGACCTGCTGGTCGCGCTGATCTTCGCCGGTGGCGGCGACGAGACCGCCCCGATGACCGTCCGGCTCGCGGAGCTGGCCGGCACCCGGGGCAACGAGTGGCAGCGGCTGACGGCCGGCGCGTTCGTGTCGATCGTCGTACCGCTGGTCGTGTTCCTGTCCCTCCAGCGCTTCTTCGTGCGAGGTCTGCTCGCCGGCAGCGTCAAGGGTTGATCCGGCGCCCCGCCGCCGGCACGGCCGGCGGCGGGACCCGGGTCACAGCGGGGAGCTCACGATGACCAGGATTGACGACGTCGCCCGTCTGGCCGGGGTCTCCACGGCCACCGTCTCCCGGGCGCTGCGGGGCCTGCCGACGGTCTCGGCCGCGACCCGCCGCCGGGTGCTCGCCGCCGCCGAACAACTCCAGTACGCGGTGTCGCCGAGCGCCAGCCGGCTGGCCGGCGGACGGACCGGGACGGTCGCGGTGGTGGTGCCCCGGATCACCAGGTGGTTCTTCGGCACGGTGGTCGAGGCGGTCGAGGAGTTCCTCCAGCAGAGCGGCTACGACCTGCTGCTCTACAACCTCGGCGGCCGGGAGCAGACCCGCCAGCGGGTGCTGCGCACCGCGAGCCTGCACAAGCGCGTGGACGCGATCATCCTGGTCGCCACCCCGCTGCGCGCCGCCGACGTGCACGAGCTGACGGAGCTGGACCTGCCGGGCGTGACGATCAGCTCCGGCAGCGGGGTCCCCGGGTGGCCCTGCGTCCGGATCGACGACGTGGCCGCCGCCCGGACCGCCACCCGCCACCTGCTCGACCTCGGCCACACCCGGATCGCGCACATCTCCGGTGACCCGGACGACGAGCTGGCCTTCACCACCCACCTGGACCGGCGGCGCGGCTACCAGGAGGCGTTGCGGACCGCGGGCGTCACGCCCGACCCGAGCCTCGACGTCGAGTCCCGGTTCACCATCGACGGCGGCACCCGGGCCACGGCCGAGTTGCTGGCCCGGGGCGAGCCGCCGACAGCCATCTTCGCCGCCTGCGACGAGATGGCGATGGGCGCGGTCATGGCGCTGCGCGACGCCGGGCTGCGGGTGCCGCAGGACGTGAGCGTGGTCGGCATCGACGACCACGACCTGGCCGGCGTGCTCGGCCTGAGCACCATCGCCCAGCCCGCCGCCGAGCAGGGACTGCTCGCCGCCCGGATCCTGCTCGACCCGCTCGGCGTACGGGCCGGCGAGCCGTACCCCGGCCTGGTGCCCGCGCCGCGCGGCGCCGGCACCGACGACGGGACACCACACCCGGTGATCCTGCCCACTCGCCTGGTGGTGCGCGAATCGACCGCGCCGCCCCGGGCACACTGAACGAACTCGCTCGTCACCGCACCACCCAGACAGGAGTAAGGCGCTGAACACCGACGCGACGCAGCAGGCCCCGGGCACCGGCTGGTGGACCGAGGCGGTCATCTACCAGGTCTACCCGCGCTCGTTCGCCGACTCCGACGGCGACGGTATCGGCGACCTGCCGGGCATCACGTCCCGCCTCGACCACCTCGCCGAGCTGGGAGTCGACGCGGTCTGGCTGTCCCCGTTCTACCCGTCCCCGCAGGCCGACGCCGGGTACGACGTGTCCGACTACCGCGACGTCGACCCGCTGTTCGGCACGCTCGCCGACGCCGACAAGCTGATCGCCGAGGCGAAGGCCCGCGGGCTGCGGGTGATCGTCGACCTGGTGCCCAACCACACCTCGTCGGCGCACCGCTGGTTCGACGCGGCGGTCGCCGCCGCGCCGGGCAGCCCGGAGCGGCAGCGCTACGTCATCCGCGACGGCAAGGGACCGGACGGCGCCGAGCCGCCGAACGACTGGGTGAGCGTGTTCGGTGGCCCCGCCTGGACCCGGCTGCCCGACGGTCAGTGGTACCTGCACCTGTTCGACTCCGGCCAGCCCGACCTCAACTGGGACAACCCGGAGGTACGCGAGGAGTTCCTCGACGTCCTGCGCTTCTGGCTGGACCGGGGCGTGGACGGCTTCCGGGTGGACGTGGCGCACGGCCTGATCAAGCAGGCGGACCTCGCCGACTGGCAGGAGCCGCAGGAGATCCTCTCCGGCAGCGAGGTGGACAAGCCGCGCCCGCCGATGTGGGACCAGGACGGCGTGCACGAGATCTACCGGGAGTGGCGGCGGGTGCTCGACTCGTACCCCGGTGAGCGGATCCTCGTCGCCGAGGCGTGGGTGGAGCCGGCCGAGCGGCTGGCCCGGTACGTGCGCCCGGACGAGATGCACCAGGCGTTCAACTTCGAGTACCTGCTCGCCGCCTGGACCGCCCCGGCCCAGTACGCGGTGATCACCCGCTCGCTGGAGGCCACCGACTCGGTGGGCGCCCCGACCACCTGGGTGCTGTCCAACCACGACGTGGTCCGGCACGCCTCCCGGCTCGGGCTCGGCACCGCCGGCGGCCGGGCCAACGGCGTCGGCGTGGACGACCCGCAGCCGGACGCCGCGCTGGGGCTGCGCCGGGCCAGGGCGGCCAGCCTGCTGATGCTCGCGCTGCCCGGCTCCGCCTACCTCTACCAGGGCGAGGAACTGGGGCTGCCGGAGCACACCACGCTGCCAGACGAGGCCCGGCAGGACCCGACCTGGAAGCGCAGCGGAAACACCGAGCGCGGCCGGGACGGCTGCCGGGTGCCGATCCCGTGGGAGGCCGACGCCCCGTCGTACGGCTTCGGGCCGACCGACGCGAGCTGGCTGCCCCAGCCGTCGACGTGGGCCGAGTACGCGCTGGACCGGCAGCGCGGCGTGCCCGGCTCGACGTACGAGCTGTACCGGAGCGCGCTGCGGCTGCGCCGCGAGCACGCGCTGGCCCGGGGCCCGCTGCGGTTCCTGACCTCCGGCGACGAGGTGCTCACGTTCACCAACGGCGACCTCACCGTGCTGACCAACTTCGGCGCCGAGCCGGCGCCGCTGCCGGCCGGCGCCCAGGTGCTGGTGTCGAGCGCGCCGCTCGACGGCGACGCGGTGCCGACCGACGTGACGGCCTGGTTCCGGAGCTGATCCAGTGGCCCCGCCGGACGGTCACCGTTCGGCGGGGCCCTCGCTCTCCAGCCGGCCCTCGCTCTCCAGCCGGCCCGCGCGGGCGTGCAGCAGGTCGTGCACCTGCGCGATGTCCCGGGGCGAGGTGCGGGCCGCCAGCCAGTACATGATCCCGGTCGGAATGAAGAAGAGCTGGAACGCGGCCAGCCCGACCGCGTAGTTCAGCGGCGGCGGGAAGGCCGCCCGCAGCCCGGCGAACGCCACTCCGACCAGCCCGTTGCCGGCCGCCCGGCCCACGCCGTTGACCAGGTTGCCCAGGCTGTAGACGGTGCCCCGGTGCTCGGGCGGGTTGACGTCGGCGATCAGGGCGAACCAGTTCGGCGAGTTCGCCGACGTCAGCGCCAGTGCCACCACTGCGGTGAGCAGGCTCAGCCCCACCGACGGCTCGGTGAACACGCTGGACAGCACCGCAGTCACCACCGCTCCGGAGCCGGCCCCGTCGGGCACGTCGATGCGGATCGGCACGAAGAACAGGACCAGATAGAACGGCAGCGCCGCGAGGATGCCGACGGCCGCGACCATGGCCCGGCCGCTCGGCGTACGCCGTTGCAGCGCGTCTCCCACCAGTCCGCCCACGATGGACAGCACGCCGCCGAGCTGGAACAGCGTGGCGAAGACGCTGCCCACCACCACGGCCGTGGCGGGCGAGTAGCCCTGCGCCTCGGCCCGCTGGCTGAACAGCACCGGCAGCCAGACCAGCGAGCCGAACGCGGCCTGGGCGGTGAGCCCCTGCAGGATCAGCCAGCGGTTGGTGCGGCGGGCCAGGATCCGGGGCAGGTCGGCGCGGCTGATCCGGTAGTCGTACTCGTTCCCGGCGTCGATCGCACCGGCCAGCTCCGGTTCGCTCTGCCCGCGCCGGATGTCGTAGGTGAACAGGTACGCCACCGTGGCGGCCAGGCCCACGCCGGTCAGCAGCAGGAACGGCCGCCGCCAGTCGGTCGAGCCGAGCACGCCGCCGAGCAGCGTCCCGGCCAGCGTGCCGACGCCCTGGGACAGCCCCCAGAAGCTCATCACCAGGCCGCGACGGCGCGGTGAGATCAGGTCGGTGACCACCGAGAAACCGACCGACCCCACCGCGCCGAGCCCGACCGCGCCGACGAACTGCGCGGTCAGGAACGTCGCGTACCCCCCGGCGAGCGCGCTGCCCCCGGTGCCGGCGGCCCAGAGCAGCGTGCCCACCATGAGCAGCGGCTTGCGGTTGGTGCGGTCCCCCACGTACGCCCAGCCCACCGCCGCCACCGCGCTGACCAGGAAGCTGACGGCGGTGACCAGGCCGAGCATGCGCTGCGGCACGTCGAGCGCGGCGGAGATCGGCCCGTACAGCGGCGGCACCAGGCCGATCGCCACATTGTCCAGCGAGGCGAGCACCACGAAGACCACGACGCTGTAGAGCCGGTGTGCCGCGTTCCCGCGCCGGGAGATCCTGGTGCCGCTCATGCCGGGCAGCAAATCAGGTGGAGGTCACGTCGCGAACACGGACCCGCCGATCAGAGGTAGCCGCCGATCTCGACCGGCACCGCGCCGGCCGTGGCGGTGCCGGCCCGCAACGCGTACAACTCGGCGAGGGTGGCGCCCTGGGCGGGGACACCCGCCGGGACGCCGAGCCAGTCCACCGCCTCGGTGTGCGACAGCGGCCCGACCTCGATCCGGGCCAGGCAGCGTCCGGGACGGGTGACGGCGGGGTGCAACCGGGACAGGTCCTCGTTCGTGGTCACCGCCACCAGCACCCGGCGCCCCTGACCCAGCAACCCGTCGGTGAGGTTGAGCAGGCGGGACAGCGCCTGCCCGGCCCTCTCACGGGCGTCGCCCCGGATCAGCTCGTCGCAGTCCTCCAGGATCAGCAGCCGCCAGCGCGTCCGCTCCTCGCCCTCCTCCCCGTCGTCGTCCTCCCCCACTGCCAC
Source organism: Micromonospora tulbaghiae (assembly GCF_900091605.1). Lineage (GTDB taxonomy): Bacteria > Actinomycetota > Actinomycetes > Mycobacteriales > Micromonosporaceae > Micromonospora > Micromonospora tulbaghiae. Next base: position 342,455 of record NZ_FMCQ01000005.1, on the reverse strand, counting down.
CTCGGCGAGGTAGGCGGGGTCGCCGAACAACGTCTCCGGGTCGAGCACGCAGTCCACCTGGCACCACCGGCGCCACTCGTGGGCCAGGGCGCGCAACGCGGTGGTCTTCCCGGTACCGGGCGGACCGTGCATCAGCAGCAGGCGGCCGGTGATCGTCTCGGGAGTGGTGGTCATCAGCGCGTCGAGCGCGGCCGCTGCCTCGGCTGGGTAGTTCGGCCGGATCGCCGACCAGACCGGCGTGTCGATCCGCCGGTTGTCCCGTTGGGCGCCCCGCCGCGGGTCCTGGTGCCAGAATCCGATCGGCGCGGTGCCCGGCCGGACCGGCTCGGCGCCGGCCGTGACGATCTCGTCCAGCACGGCCGTCCCGGTCGCCTCGTCGACGGCGGTGACGGTGACCTCGGCACCCCGCCCTCGCCAGGTGACCACACGCAACGTCCACCCGTCCCCGGTGGCGAGGCGGGCGGCGCGGTTGCGTTCGACCGCGGTCCGGGTGACCGTCGCCCGCTCCGGCACCAACACCACCCCCCGGCGGACCTTGGCCAGGCGGACCGTCCGGGCCCACGGCTGGCGGCCGGTGACGAAGTCGGTGAGCAGCAGGGTGTCGATGACGTCGCCCGGACTGTCCACGTCGTCGTACTGGAACACGGGCAGCGGGGTACGCCGGGCGGCGCCGTCCGCGGGGAGGGTCGGAAACACGGCCCGATGATCCTCGGCACGGAGCCGCCCGGCACCCGGTTTTACGCCGCCCGGTCGAGCACCTGCTCCCGGGCTCTGGCGTAGCGCTCGCGGATGGCGGGCACGGCCTCGTCCCCGTACTCCTCGGTGTCGCCGACGGACCAGGCCGGCGGGGTGTCGCCACCGAGCGCCACCCAGGCGGCCTGCCGGGCGGCGCCGTCGGCCACGTACTCACCCGGCGGCGGCACCACCACCGGGCGGCCGAAGACCTGCGGCGCGATCCGCCGTACGGCCGCGGACCGGGCGCCGCCGCCGACCAGGATGATCCGGTCGGCGCGGGCGCCCTGCGCGATCAGCGCGTCGAGGCCGTCGGCCAGCCCGCAGAGCATGCCCTCCACAGTGGCCCGGGCCAGGTGCGCCGGGGTCGAGGTGCCGAGCGTGAGGCCGTGCAGGGTGCCGGTGGCGTGCGGCCGGTCCGGCGTCCGCTCCCCTTCCAGGTACGGCACCAGCACCAGCCCGTCCGCCCCGGGCGGGGCGGACAGGGCCAGCTCGCCGAGCCTGTCGAGGTCGACGCCGAGCAGCGTCGCGGCGGCGTCCAGCACCCGGGCCGCGTTGAGCGTGCACACGAGCGGCAGGAACCGGCCCGTCGCGTCGGCGAATCCGGCCACCGCGCCGCTGGGGTCGGCGGCCGGCGTGTCCGCCACCGCGAACACGGTGCCGGAGGTGCCGATCGAGACGACCACGTCGCCCGGACCGGCCCCGGCGCCGAGCGCCGCGGCGGCGTTGTCGCCGGTGCCCGGCCCGAGAAGCACCGGGCCGGCCGCCGCGCCGTCGCCGAACACCGCCGGGTCGAGGTGCCCGGCCGCCTCGGCCGGGCCGAGCACGACCGGCACCTTCGGGCGCCGGCCGAAGGCCCGTTCCAGCAGGTCCAGCCGGTACTCGCCGGTGCGCGGCGACCAGTAGCCGGTGCCGCTGGCGTCGCCCCGGTCGGTACGCAGCGCGTCCAGGCCGGGAGCGCCCGCCAGCCGCCAGGTGAGCCAGTCGTGCGGCAGGCAGACCGCCGCCACGCGGCCGGCGTTGTCCGGCTCGTGCCGGGCCAGCCACCGCAGCTTCGTCGCGGTGAAGCTGGCCACCGGCACCGCGCCGGTCGCCTCGGCCCAGAACCGACGGCCGGTCTCCCCGCCGCCGGCCTCCTCGACCAGTTCCCGGGCCGCGTCGGCGGAACGGGTGTCGTTCCACAGCAGCGCCGGGCGGACCACCTCACCGGAGGCGTCCAGACAGACCATGCCGTGCTGCTGGCCGCCGACCGAGACGGCTGCCACGTCGGCCAGGCCGCCGGCCTCGGCAACCGCCGCCCGCAGGGCCTCCCACCAGGCGTGCGGGTCGACCTCGGTGCCGGGCGGGTGCGGCGCGCGGCCCTGCCGGACCAGCGCGCCGGTCTCCGCGTCCCGGACGACCACCTTGCAGGACTGGGTCGACGAGTCGACCCCCGCGACGAGCGGCATGGCGGCCCGCCTCAGCGCGCGCCGAGCACGTGCTCGACGGCGAGCTGGTTGAGCCGGACGAAGCCGAAGCCCTTCGCCCCGGCGGCCTCCGGGTCGAACTCCTCGAACGCGGTCCGGTCGGCCAGCAGCTCGCGGTAGCCCTCACCGGGGTTGAGCGTCGGGGTGGCCAGCTCGGCCACCCGGGCGGCGGCGAGCGCCTCGACCACCTCCGGGTCCGCGCGGAACGCCGCGGCCCGCTCCTTGAGCAGCAGGTACGTCCGCATGTTCGCCTCGGCGGAGGCCCACACGCCGGTCATGTCCTCGGTGCGGGACGGCTTGTAGTCGAAGTGGCGCGGGCCGTCGTAGGCCTGGCCGCCGTTCGGGCCGCCGTGCTCCAGCAGGTCGACCAGGGCGAACGCGTTGAGCAGGTCGCCGTGGCCGAAGACCAGGTCCTGGTCGTACTTGATGCCGCGCTGACCGTTGAGGTCGATGTGGAACAGCTTGCCCTGCCAGAGTGCCTGGGCGATGCCGTGGGCGAAGTTCAGCCCGGCCATCTGCTCGTGCCCGACCTCCGGGTTGAGCCCGACCATCTCCGGGCGGGCCAGCGTGGAGATGAAGCCGAGCGCGTGCCCGACCGTGGGCAGCAGGATGTCGCCCCGAGGCTCGTTCGGCTTGGGCTCCAGCGCGAAGCGCAGGTCGTAGCCGTTGTCGACGACGTACTCGCAGAGCAGGTCGACGGCCTCGCGGTAGCGGTCCAGCGCGGCCTGGACGTCCTTGGCGACGTCGTACTCGGCGCCCTCCCGGCCGCCCCACATGACGAACGTCTTCGCGCCCATCTCGGCGGCGAGGTCGATGTTACGCAGCACCTTGCGCAGCGCGTACCGGCGCACGTCGCGGTCGTTGCTGGTGAAGCCGCCGTCCTTGAACACCGGGTGGTTGAACAGGTTGGTGGTGACCATCGGCACGACGAGGCCGGTCTCGTCGAGGGCCTTGCGGAAGCGGCTCAGCCGGGCGTCGCGGGTGGCCGCGTCCGCGCCGAACGGAACCAGGTCGTCGTCGTGGAAGGTGATGCCGTACGCGCCCAGCTCGGCGAGCCGGTGCACCGCCTCGACGGCGTCCAGCTCGGGCCGGGTGGCGTCACCGAACGGGTCACGGGCCGGCCAGCCCACCGTCCAGAGGCCGAAGGAGAACTTGTCCGCGGGGGTGGGGCGGGATGCCATGGCAGACCTCCAGGTGGTGGTGTCGTCCGCGATTTGTTCAGCGGTTGAATTAAATGGCGGCGATGTGGCAGTGTCAAGAGGTGACAAGCGCCAGCACCGCCGGGGCGGTCCGGCAGGGCAGCCTGCGCGAGTTGAACCTCGCGGTGGTGCTCCGGCGGATCGCCGCCGCCGACCGGCCGCCCTCGCGCGCCGGGATCGCCGCCGACACCGGCCTCACCCGGGCGACCGTCTCCGCCGTCGTGGACGACCTGATCGCCGGCCGGCTGGTCGCCGAGGCGGAACCGGAACCGCGTACCGGGGCGGGCCGCCCGGCCCGGGGCCTGGTGCTCGCCTCCGACGGCCCGGCCGGGCTCGGCCTGGAGGTGAACGTCGACTACCTGGCCGCCTGCGTCGTCGACCTCACCGGCGCGGTCCGGCACCACCTGGTCCGCCGCGCCGACCTGCGCCCGGCCTCCCCCGCCGACGCGCTCGCCCGGCTCGCCGCGCTGGCCGCCGAGGCGCGCGCCGCCGCCGTACGCGACGGGCTGACCCTGGCCGGCGCGGCGCTCGCAGTGCCCGGCCTGGTGGGCGACGGCGGTCTGGTCCGGCTCGCGCCGAACCTCGGCTGGCGGGACGTGGACGTGCCGGCGCTGCTCGCCGGGCACCCGCTGGCCGAGCCGGTCGACGGAATCCCGCCGCTGGTGGTCGACAACGAGGCCAACCTGGCCGCGCTCGGGGAGCTGTACGCCGGTCCGGCCGGCCCGCGCAGCTTCCTGCACGTCACCGGCGAGATCGGCATCGGCGCCGGGATCGTGCTCGACGGCGCGCTCTACCGGGGCGCCCGCGGCTGGAGCGGAGAGATCGGTCACTTCCCGGTCCAGCCGCAGGGCCGGCCGTGCCGCTGCGGCGGCCAGGGCTGCCTGGAGCGGTACGCGGGCCAGGAGGCGATCCTGGCCGCCGCCGGGCTGCCCGGCGCGGAACTGCCGGCGGACACCGCCGCCACCCGGCTCGCCGACCTGGCCGAGGCCGGTGACCCGGCCACGCTGGCCGCCCTGACCGACGCCGGCACCGCCCTCGGGGTCGCGGTGGCGGGCGTGGTGAACCTGCTGGATCTGGACACCGTGGTGCTCGGCGGCGGATACGCCCGGCTCGCGCCCTGGCTGCGGCCGACGGTGGAGGCGGAGGTCTCCCGGCGGGTGCTCACCGCCGCCTGGGCGCCGGTGACGGTGCGCCCGGCCGTGCTCGGGGCGCAGTCCGCGGCGGTCGGCGGGGCCGGCTCGGTGGTCCGCCGGATCGTCGACCGGCCGGTGGGCTGGCTGGCCCGGACCACCTGACCCGGGATGATCCTGTACGGGCATTCCGTGCCTGCGCTCGGTACGCTTGCCGCCAGGCAACATGTCCGCCGAGCGAGGGGTGCACCGACAGCATGCGCAGGGGTCGACCGACCGAAGCGCCCGGCCACCGGAGGTGACCGCCGCGCGCCGGGGCGGTGTCGCAGGGCCGGTCAGCGGCGGTGGACACGCTTCGCGGAGACGGCCCCGGCGGGTTGCCGAGGCCGCGCTGCCAGCTGACGACCACCTGGCCCGGGAGCTGCTGGACGGGCTCGCCGAGGCGGTCGTGACGATCGACCGGGCCGGGGTGGTGACGCTCGTCAACGCGATGGCCGCCGACCTGCTCCCCGAGGTGGCGCCCGGCGTCGACCTGGCCGCGTGCCCGGTGCCGGCGCTGGCCGAGGCGGCCGCCGCCGGATCGGACGCGTTCGAGACCGACCACCACGGCCGGCGGCTGCGCGGCGTGCGGCGCCCCCTGGCCGACGACCGCAGCGCCTGGTACGTCCGGGACGTCACCGAGGAGCACGCGCGCACCGACGCGCTGCTCGCCGAACGGTCGCGCACCGCGTTCCTCGCCGAGGCGGGCAGCCGGCTCGGGCTGTCCCTGCACCGGGAGCAGACGCTGCGTACCGCCGTGACGCTCCCGGTGCCCTACCTGGCCGACGCGGCAGTCGTGGTGCACCGCCCGCCTCCGCCCGCCGAGGACCAGCCGCACTGGCTCCGGTACGCCATCGGTGACCCCGGCCCGGTCACCGGCCTGGCCGGCTGGCCCACTGTGGAGTCCGTCCCCGGTCTGGTCGAGGCGCTCGAAGGCGACCTCACCGAACCGAGTCCCTGGTTGGACGCCGAGCTGGCCGACCTCGCCGAGGTGCTGCCCGCCGGGTTCGGCCGCCCGGGCACCGTGTTGATCAGCCCGATGCCCAGCGCGGGCGGTCCGGCCGGCGCGCTGGTGCTGGCCCGCCGCCGTGATCGGCCCGGTTTCGACAAGCGGGAGATCGGCCTGGCGCGGGAGTTCGCCCGCCGGGCCGGCGCCGCGCTGGCCGCGGCCGAGCTGTACGGCGAGCAGGCACACCTGGCCCGGGTGCTCCAGAACAGCCTGCTCCCGCCGGAGCTGCCCCGCCTGCCCGGGATGACGCTCGCCGGCGGTTATCGCGCCGCCGGGGACAGCCTGCGCATCGGCGGCGACTTCTACGACCTGTTCCCCACCGGCGACGGCGGCCTGTTCGCGCTCGGCGACGTCTGCGGCAAGGGCGTCGGCGCGGCCGTGCTGACCGGCCGGGTCCGCCAGTCGCTGCAGACCCTGCGCCTGGTCGAGCAGCGCCCCCGGGAGTTGCTGGAGCTGCTCAACCGGGCGCTGCTGGACGCTCCCGACGCGGCCCGCCGGGCCCAGTTCACCACGCTCCTGCTCGGCGCGCTGCGCCGCGAGCCGGACGGCGGACTGCTGATCCGGGTGGCAGGTGGCGGGCACCCCGCGCCGCTCGTCGTCCGCGCCGGCGGTGGCGTCGAGACGGTCCGGGTCGGCGGCATGCCGGTGGGCGCGCTCACCGACGCCCGGTTCGCCGACGCCGAGGTACGGCTGGCGCCCGGTGACCTGCTGCTGGCGTACACCGACGGGGTGACCGAGGCCCGGGGCGGCCCGACCGAGCCGGCCATGTTCGGCGACGCCCGGTTGCGTCAGGCGCTCGCCACCGGCGCCGGGCTTCCGCCCGCCGCGCTGGTCGACCGGGTGCTCCAGCTCGTCGACGAGTGGCTGGACGGGCAGCCCCACGACGACATCGCCATGCTCGCCGTGGCGGCCGGGTGACACCGCCGCCTGACCGCCCCACCCCCGCGCCCGAGCGCCGGATCGGACCGGAGACGCTCGCCGCGTACCTCGACCACCTGGACGCCGCCGACCGGACCGGCGCGGTCGCGCTGGCGCGCGGCCTGGTGGCCGACGGATTCTCGGTCGCGGACGTCCTGGTCGATCTGGTCGCGGCTGCGCAGCGGGAGGTCGGCCGGCGCTGGCTCACCGGCTCGTGGAGCGTCGCCCAGGAGCACGCCGCCACCCACGTCAGCGAGCAGGTGGTGGACGCGCTGGGCGCGACGACCGGCCCGCCGCGGCGCGGGCACGTGGTGATGGCCTGCGTGGAGGGCGAGTGGCACGCGCTGGCCGCCCGCATCGTCACCGAGGTGGTCCGCGCGGCGGGCTGGCGGGTGACGTTCCTCGGCGCCAGCGTGCCGGCCCGGCATCTGGTCTCCTACCTGCACCAGACCGGCCCGGACGCGGTGCTGCTGAGCTGCGTGCAGCCGAACCGGCTGGTCCGGGCGGCGCGGATGGTGGAGGCCAGCCGCGCGGCCGGGGTGCCGGTCCTGGCCGGTGGTCCCGGCTTCGGCCCGGACGGCCGGTGGGCCACCGCGATCGGCGCGGCGGGCTGGGGCGCCAGCGCCCGGGACGCGGTCGCGCTGCTGGAACGGCCGCTGTCGGCCGAGCACACCGGCGCGCCGCCGCCCCCGCCCGACGACGCGTACGTGGCGGTGCTGCACCGGCGGCGTGAGCTGGTCCGGCTCGCGCTCGCCGCGGTGGACCCGCCGCCGGATCACGCCGAGGACGTCGCCGCCGGCATCGCGCACCTGGTGGACGCGCTGATCGCGGCCGTGCGGGTGGACGACGACCTGCTGCTGCGCGACTTCGTCGGGTGGCAGGAGGAGGCACTGACGTCCCGGGGCGGCCGGGCGGTGCTGGACGAGGTGCTCGGCACGCTGGAGCGGGCGCTCACCGAGCATCCTCGGGTGGTGGCCCGGTTGCGGGCCGCTCGCGAAGGCGCGCCGGCCGATCCCGGCGGCGCCGGCTGAGTCAGGCGGTACGGGCCACCGGGGGCTCGCCGGACGGCCGGGCGGGGTCGCCGATCCGTTCCCCGGAGGGTTGCAGCATCGGCCAGCCCTCCGCCACAGTGGCCTCGCCGCGCCGGCCCACCTCGTCGAACTCGCGCATGCCGCGTACCAGCGCGGCCCGGCCCTCCGGGCTCATCCCGGCCAGGATCCGCTCCAGCCGGTGCCGCCGGTCGGCACGCAGCTCGGCGAGGAGCCGGATGGCGGCGGGCGTGAGGTGCAGCGAGATCTCCCGCCGGTCGTAGCGGCCCGGCTCGCGTTCCAGCATCCCGGCCGCGACCAGCCGGTCGCACAACCGGCTGGCGGAGGAGAGCAACATGTCGGTGAGGGTGGCGAGGCGGCGGAGGTTGATGCCGTCATACTGCTCGACGACCATGATCGCGCGTAGCTGGGCACTCGACAGCCGGCTGGTGGTGCGCTCCCGGGCGGCCTCCCAGACGGCGAGCAAGGTGCCTGCCGCCTCGTCCAGGGCGGCGGACGTACTCGTTTCAGGTCCCCGGGGACCGCGCTCTTCGGTCATGGTGAGCCCGAGACTACTCCCCGGATCTGCCCGGCGACCTGTGCAAAGGAGCAAAGATGAGCGGAGCGGAGGGGCGCGCGCGCCGGGTCCTGACCGAGGCGCCGACGGATCTCATCGTGGACCGGCTCGCCGCCGAGCTGGCGCGCACGTACGGCGTCACCCGCACCGAGCTCTACCAGGTCGACTACCGGCTCGCCGAGCTGCTGCCGCTGGGTGACGGCCCGCCGGTCACCGGCCCCGGCCATCCGGCCTGGCGCGCCTTCGACCACCAGGAGCCGGTGATCGCCGACGGCGTCGGCTGGTTCCCGGTGGGCATGCGCGGCGAACGCCGGGGCGTGCTCCAGGTCTCGCCGGTGCCCGCCGACCCGCACGCCCGCAGGGAGCTGGACACCATCGCCACGGTGCTCGGGCACGAGTTGAGCGCGGTCATGGCCACCAGCGACATCTACCGGACCGCCCGGCGCAGCCGGCGGCTCACGCTGGCCGCCGAGATGCAGTGGGAGCTGCTGCCCGGGCGCAGCCGGATCCGGCCGTCGTTCAGCCTGGCCGGGCAGTTGGAGCCGGCGTACGCGGTGCGCGGGGACAGCTTCGACTGGTCCGACGACGGTCACCGGCTCTGGCTGGCGGTGCTGAACGGCTACGGCGAAGGGGTGGCCGCGGCGCTGCTCGCCTCGCTGGCCACGTACGCGCTGCGCAACGCGCGCCGGGCCGGGCTCGACCTGGCCGACCAGGCCGCGCTGGCCGACCAGGCGATCTACGCCCAGCACCGGGGCGGACAGCACGTCTCCGTGCTCCTGATGGAGCTGGACCTGGCCACCGGCGAGCTGACTGTGGTCGACGCCGGTTCGCCCCGGCTGCTGCGGCTGCGGGCCGGCGAGGTGACCGAGCAGGAGCTGGACAACCAGTTCCCGCTCGGCATGTTCGAGGGCACCGACTACCGCCCGCAGCGGTTCCGGCTGGAGCGCGAGGACCGGCTCTTCGTGGTCAGCGACGGCGTGATCGAGGCCACCACCGAGCAGGCGCGCTACGGCGAGGTGGCGCTGGACCGGTTCCTGCGCCGGACCGGGCCGATGGAGCCGCTGGACGCGGTCCGGTCGCTGCTCGGCGACCTGCGGGCCTTCGTCTCCGGTGACCTGGTGGACGACGCGGTGGTGGTCTGCCTGGACTGGCTGGGGCCGCAGCCCTGACCTGCCCCTCAGTACGCGCCGCGGCTGTTGAGCACCGCGCCGAACGTCTTCCAGAGAATGGTCAGGTCGGCGGCCAACGACCAGTTCTCCACGTAGTACAGGTCCAGCCGGATGCCGTCCTCCCAGCTCAGGTCCGATCGGCCGCTGACCTGCCAGAGGCCGGTCATGCCGGGCTTGACCAGCAGCCGGCGTGCCACGTCGCCGTCGTAACGGGCCACCTCGGACGGCAGTGGCGGGCGCGGGCCGACCAGGCTCATCTGGCCGAGCAGCACGTTGGCGAGCTGGGGCAGCTCGTCCAGCGACCACTTGCGCAGCAGCCGGCCGACCCGGGTGACGCGCGGGTCGTCGCGCATCTTGAACATCAGGCCGTCGGTCTCGTTGCGCGCGGCCAGCTCGGCGAGCAGGGCGTCGGCGTTGACCACCATGGTGCGGAACTTGAAGACGCCGAACTCCTCGCCGCCCTGGCCGACCCGGGTCTGCCGGAACAGCACCGGGCCGCGACTGTCGATCTTGATGGCCAGCGCGATCACGATCAGCAGCGGCGCCAGCACGAGCAGGGCGATCGACGAGATCGACCGGTCGACGAAACCCTTGACCAGCTTGCGGGCACCGCGGAACTCTGGCGCCTCGACGTGGATCAGCGGCAGGCCGGCGACCGGACGGGTGTGGATACGGGGGCCGGCCACGTCGGTGAGCGCCGGTGCCACCACCAGGTCGACGCCGGTGCCCTCCAACTGCCAGCCGAGGCGGCGCAGCCGGGTCGCGGTCAGCTCGCCGGAGGCGGTGACCGCCACCGTGTCGGCGCCGATCGCGGTGGCCGCCTCCGGGATGCCCCGGAAGCTGCCCACCACCGGCACGTCGCCGAGCCGCTGCGGCACCGGGGCGAGCAGCGCGTCCGGGATGCACGCGCCGACCACCTGGTAGCCGGCATACGGTTCCCGGCGCAGCGTGTGCACCAGCTCCAGCACGTGCGCGGTGTCGCCCACCACGAGCACCTTGCGGGACCAGCCGGCACCCCGGTCGCGGGCCCGGTGCAGCCGCTTGCGGGCCGCGAACCGCGCCACCTCCAGGCCGATCGTGCCGACCGCGAAGGAGATGGCCAGGAAGCCCCGGGAGACGCCGACGTCGGCGATGTACCCGGCGATGGCGATGCCGCCGGCGAGTCGCATGCTGGCCGCGCTGACCCGGCGGTACTCGTCGGCGCCGTAGCCGAGCACCTGGTCGTCGTAGCACCGCATCGCCTTGAGCGAGACGAGCCAGACCAGCAGGAGCACCGGGGCGACCACCACGTACGGGATCTCGGACCCGGTCGGTTCCTCGTCGCCGAACCGGGCCAGGTAACCGACCAGGATGGCCACGGCGAGCACGGCGGTGTCGAGCACCACCAGGACCCGGATGTAGGCCCGCTCCGCAGCTCGCGTCGTCTTGCCCGGGCGTTCACCACCGGGTCGCGACGACGTGGCAGGGGTCAACAGCGTCGCCGAGGTCACCGGCCCTCCCCACTTCGCTCAGGACCGCCCCGTCCCCGCCCGGCTCCGGTGTGGAGCCCGCGGTCGAGGCACCCCGTCATCATGCCTGGACAATTATGGTTACCGATTGATTCGGACGCATTACCGTCAGTTCCCATCCCACGCCTTGAGCCGGGAAGCCTTCCGCCGTACCGGATTTCCCGGTACGGCGGAAGACTAGCGCTGAGCTTCAGGTCAGCGGGGGGCGGGCGGGCGCAGCGCGATCGCCCGGAGGAAGATCTCGCCGATCTTGCTGGGGTCGGTGGTGACGAAGGCGCCGCCGCCGGTGACCTTGGTGATCGACTCCAGCTCGGCCCGGTTCACCTCGGTGCCGATGCCGATGATGATGACCTGGACCGGCTGCTCGTCGTCCTTCAGCTTGTTCAGCTGCTCCAGCAGCGCCTTCTGCGAGATGCCGTCGTCGTCCTCGTTCTTGCCGTCGGTGAACAGCACGATCGAGTTGACCTTGCCCGGCTCCCAGTCCTGCTGCACCTTCTTGTACGCCGCGAGCGTGGTGTCGTACAGGCCGGTGTTGCCGCTGGAGGGCTTGATCGAGGCCAGGCCGCGCTGGAGCGCGCCCCGGTTGCTGGACAGAGGCTTTATTCCGACCAGCTCGCTCCAGTCCTGCGAGCCCTGGAGGTTGGTGGAGAAGGTCCAGAGGCCGATCGACCAGGAGTCGTCGAACAGGCCGAGGCCCTGGCTGGCGGCGGCGACAGTGACCTGCTCCCGGCTGGCGCCGTTGGCGGTCGCGACCGGCTTCTTCATCGAGCCGGAGACGTCGATGACGCAGAGCATCCGGCCCGACTGGGTGGCCACCGACCAGGTGGTGGTGGCGGTCGAGATGGCGCCGGGGTCGAGGTCGGCCGCGCCGCCCTGACCCAACGGCGGCACCTGGCGCTCGCCGCCGTTGGCCGGGCTCGGCGCGCCGGTCGGCGCCTGGAAACCCCGGCCCCAGTTGCCGTCCGGCGCGCGCAGCGCCTGCGCGGCGAGGCGGTCCTTGAAGGCCGGCGTACGCAGCACCTCGAAGAGCACCCGGGCGGCGGACGCCTTGGTCGGCTCGATGCCGGGCAGCACCGCGAACGGGTAGTCCAGCGAGATCGGCGGCGGCTGCAGGTAGAGCGCGGCGAGCCGGATCGGCGGCTTGGTGCTGTTGTAGGCGATCACGTCCTCCTCGGACAGCGCCGCCGCACCCAGCCCGTTGGCGATCGCCGTCGGGTCCGACGAGCGGGGGAACCGCGCGAGGAGGTCCTGCCGCAGGGAGGAACGGTTGGTGGCGAGCGCCCGCAGCGCGCCGACCATCGCCTCCTGGGCCTTCGGCGAGCCGGACTCGCCCGCGGAGCTGGCCGCGGCGGTCAGCGACAGCAGGCCGGACAGGCCGGCCGCATCCTGGGTCGGCTCGACGATCCCGGCCCGCAGCGGCTTACTGGCGGTGACCTGGGTCAGCAGGTCCGACCAACGGAGTTCCTTGTCCGGCCAGCCGATCCGCGAGGCCACCGGCTCGGGCAACGCCACCACGACCGGGCTGCGCGCGATCGAGGCGCCGTTCGCCGGCGCGAACGCGCTGGCCCCGCCGCTCTTGAGCCGGACCAGCCAGGTCGACGAGTCCGGCACCCAGACGTCGGGGGTGACGGCGGTGCCGCTGGCCTGCCCGACGCCGGCGAGCGTGGCGCCGTGCTTGCTCGCCACCGCGGCGGCCACCTCGACCGGCTCGGCCGAGGAGACGTTGACCGCGATGCAGGTCCCACCCACCGCCGCGCCGTCGGAGACCCACTGGTCGGCGGCGGCGCGCACCGCGGGGGCGATCTCCGGGGCGGTCGCCACCGACAGCTCGATCCGGCCCGAACAGTTCGGGCCGGCCAACTGCTGGTAGCCGAACCAGGAGCCGGCTACGACGGCGACCAGGGTGGCCGCCACGGCGGCGGCACCTGCTCCGCGGAGGTGAGAACGCATGCGATGGCGGCCAGACACGGTGACCATCTTGCGTACCTCGTGGGGTTACCACCACAACCGTTCGGACGAAAGTTACGCAGCAGAAACAGTTGATCACCTAACCCATACGCTAAGTTACCAGTCAGTCATTTATGGTGAAGTCAATCCACTTCGGACTGCCATTTGGTGACCGTTCGGTCACGGCAGGACACACGTCGGGCTCGCCACCGGCACCGGCTCCCCCACCGGCTCGGGCACCCCGCCGTCCGGATCGACCCGGAAGATCCTGATCATGTCGGCCCGTTCGTCGGCCACGTACAGGTGCTCCCCGGCGAACGCGAAGTGCCGGGGCCACTCGCCGCCGGTGTCGACCTCCGCCACCAGCTCCGGCGCGGCGCCGTCGAGCGCGAAGACAGCGATCGTGCCCACGCCGCGGTTGCCCACGTAGAGGAAACGCCCGCCCGGCCCGACGGCCACCTCGGAGGGCTGGACGTGCCCGGTCCGGCCACTGGCGTCGACACGGGTCGACTGCCGCGGCCCGTCCGGCGTCAGCTCGTACGCGGTGACGGTGGCGTCCAGCTCACCGACCAGCCAGCAGCGCCGCCCGTCCGGGTGCCGGGCCAGGTGCCGGGGTCCGGTGCCGGGCGCTGTCCGCAGCCGCGGCTCCCGCTCGGCCAGCCGGCCGCTGGACGCGTCGACGTCGTACCGGTAGACGGAGTCGGTGCCCAGGTCGACAGCGAGCAGCCCGCTCCCGGCCGGGTCGGGCGAGACCATGTGGCAGTGCGCGTGCTCCTGCCGCTGCGGGTCCGCACCGTGCCCCTCGTGCCGGACCAGGTCGGTGCGCTCCCCCGGCACGCCGTCGGCGTCCAGGCCGAACACCGCCACGCTGCCGCCGCCGTAGTTGGCCACGAACAGGTGCCGCCCGTCCGGGGCGACCGCCAGGTGGCACGGCTCCGCGCCACCGGTCTCCCGGACCCCCAGCGGCGTGAGGTCGCCGTCCGGGGCCACCCGGAACGCGCTCACCAGCCCGTCGGGCAGCTCGTTGCACCCGTACAGCACCGGCAGCGCCGGATGCCGCACCAGGAACGACGGCGACGGGGTCACGGCCACGACGCCCAGCGGGGTCAGTTCCCCGGTCGCCCGGTCCCGCCGGGCCGCCACGACACCCTCGGCCCGCCCGCCCGTCTCCGCCGTGTAGCCGCCGATGTGGACGATCTCGTCCTGCCCGGTCACCGCTCCCACCTCTCGTCGGTCCTGCCTGCGATCCAACCAGAGGCTTCCCGGTGACGCGCCCGGTCAGTCCCACCGGGCCCGACGGATCGGGCACGGGGCGCTCAGCCCACCGGCACCGGCTCGCCGCGCTGCCGCGCCACGTGCTCGACGAGCGAGATCAGCACCAGCTTGCCGGACTGCCGGTCACGGGCGTCGCAGAGCACGAGCGGCACGTCCGGGTCCAGGTCCAGGGCGTCGCGGACCGCCTCCAGGCCGAACCGGCGGGAACCCTCGAAGCAGTTGACGCCCACCACGAACGGGATGCCCCGCTGCTCGAAGTAGTCGATCGAAGGGAAGCAGTCGGCCAGCCGCCGGGTGTCGGCGAGCACCACCGCGCCGAGCGCACCGAACGCCAGCTCGTCCCAGAGGAACCAGAACCGGTCCTGGCCCGGGGTGCCGAACAGGTAGACCTGGAGGTCGTCGTTGATGGTGATCCGGCCGAAGTCCATCGCCACCGTCGTGGTCGACTTCTGCTCGACCCCGGAGACGTCGTCGGTGCCGAGCCCGGCCCCGGTCAGCACCTCTTCGGTCTGCAACGGCCGGACCTCGCTCAACGCGCTGACCAGCGTCGTCTTTCCGGCGCCGAAGCCACCGGCGATGAGGATCTTCAAAGCCAGCGGCACCCGCGGCGCCCCCGGCTCCCGGTCATAGCGCACGGAGTCCACTGACCACCGCCTTGAGGATGTTGTCGTCGGGCAGGTACGCGGTCGCCGGTGGCCGGTGCACCGCGACGAGCCCATGGGCGAGAAGGTCGCCGAGCAGCACCCGGACCACACCCACGGCGAGGTCCAGGTCGGCGGCGAGGTCGGCCACGGCCTTCGGCCGCCGGGCCAGCTCGATCAGGCGGCGGTGCTCCGGCTGGAGACCGGGCGTGCCGGCCGGGTCCGCGCCGGGGGCGGCGAGCACGAACGCCAGCAGGTCGAAGCCGTCGACGGGTGGGCGCACCCGGCCGCCGGTGAGCGTGTACGGACGCACCACCGGCCCGGCGTCGGCGTCCAGCCACTCGTGCTGCGGCCCCGGCGACTCAGCGCGCATCGGTCCGCTCCCCCGCCACCCGGCTCGGCGCGGCCAGGTTCTCCCCGACCCGGATGACGAGCATCGCCATCTCGTACGCCACCAGGCCGATGTCGGCGTCGGCGTCGCTGGCCACCGCCAGGCAGGCGCCCTGCCCGGCGGCGGTCACGAACAGGTAGGCCGACTCCATCTCCACCACGGTCTGACGGACCGCGCCGCCGCCCAGGTGCCGGGTGGCGCCCTTGGCCAGCCCGGAGAATCCGGACGCCAGCGCGCAGAGGTGTTCCGCGTCGGTGCGGTCCTGGTCGGTGGAGGCGCCGAGCAGGAGCCCGTCCGCCGAGAGCACCACCGCCTGGCGGGCGGCGGGAACACGCTCCACCAGGTCGTCGAGCAGCCAGTCGAGATCGGCGTTCTGCCGCGTCGTGTGCACCACTAGGCGTCCCTCTCAGTCGCGGTTCGTTGGTCCGGCGCCGCCGGGGCGGGCTCCACGGCCGGCCCCACGGGGGTGGACGGCGTACCGGTGTCGCGCGGTTCGGTGGTGGGGGTGGCCGGGCCGGTTCCGGCGGCGCGCGATCCGTCGCGGCGTCCGCGCGCGGTGCCGGCCTGCAACGCCGACATGGCCCGGCGGGCATCCTCCGGGGTGCGGTGGGCCGGGGTGTCGGCGGCCGCCGCCCGAGGACGCGCGGTCGCGCCGCGGCGCCGGATCCGGCGGGGCAGGCCGTCGCCGTCGGCGGGTGGTTCCACAGTCGAGGCGCGCGCCGACTGCAACGGGACGACGGTGCTCTCCGACCGGTCGCGGCCCGGCCGGGTCGGCCGCCCCGGCCGGGGCACCGTGGTCAGCCGGGTCACCTTGGCCAGGCGCCGGCGTTCCGGCCCGGCGGAGGCGTCCGCGCCCACCGGCGGCTCGTCGGTGATCAGTTCCGACGGTACGAACACCGCGGCGACGATGCCGGCCGGGCGGGACGGCCGCAGCTCGACCCGTACGCCGTGCCGGGCGGCCAGGCGCGCCACCACGAACAGCCCCAGCCGGGCGCTGCCGGCCGGGTCGAACTCCGGCGGCTCGGCCAGCTTGCGGTTGGCCTCGGCCAGGGCCGGCGCGGACATGCCGAGCCCTCGGTCGGTGATCTCGATGGTGTAGCCGCCCGGGACGCTCCGGCCGGTGACGTCCACCCGGGTGCCGGGCGGGGAGAACGTGGTCGCGTTCTCGATCAGCTCGGCGAGCAGGTGGATCACGTCGCCGACGGCCCGGCCCAGCACCCCGGCCGGCGCCACCTCGCCCACGTCGACCCGGTCGTACGCCTCGACCTCGGAGATCGCGCCGCGCATCACGTCGACCGCGGCGACCGGCCGCCGCCAGCCCCGTCCGGGCGCTGCCCCGGCCAGGATGACCAGGTCCTCGGCGTGCCGCCGCAGCCGCGTCGCCAGGTGGTCGACCTGGAACAGCCCGGCCAGCTCGTCCGGGTCCTCGGTACGCCGTTCCAGCCGGTCCAGCAGCGCCAGCTGCCGGTGCACCAGCCCTTGGCTGCGCCGGGCGAGATTGAGGATCACCTCGTTGAAGCCCCGGCGCAGCGTCACCTCGTCGACGGCGGCACGGACCGCGGTCCGGCGCACCTCGTTGAAGGCGCGTGCCACCTGGCCGATCTCGTCGCCGCCGTGGTCCAGCTCGGGCGCCTCCCGGGCGACGTCGACCTCCTCGCCCCGGCGCAGCCGCGCGACCACGTCGGGCAGCCGGCGTTCGGCCACCTCGGTCGCGGCGGCGCGTACGCCGGTCAGCCGCCGCGCCAGCGACCGGCCGACCCGCAGCGCCACCAGCACGCACACCACGATCGCGATCAGGCCCAGCACACCGGCGGCGGCGAGCTGGACGAGGATCCGGGTGGCCATCGGCACCGACCGCTCGGCGAGGGCGTCCGCGCCGCGCAGCTCGAAGTCACGCAGGCTCTGCCACACCTCGGCGTGACCGGTCTCCCACGCCCGCATGTCGAACCGGGCGGGCAGCGCGGGCGAGCGGATCAGGCTGTCCTGGAGCGCGCGCAGCTGGAGGAACCCGGTGCCCTCGGTCATCCGCTGGTACGCGGTCCGCTCCCCGGACGGCAGGTCGGCGACCGCGATCTCGGCCAGGAACCGCTGGTTCTCGACTGTGCGTACCAGTTGTTCGTGCTCGCCCTCGGCGTACCGGCCCGCGGTGACGGCGCCGGCCAGCAGCGCGTCGGCCTGACCGAGCAGCTCCCGGGAACGGCCCAGCGCGGTGAGCGCTGTGGCCTCCCGGTTGAGCTGCGCGTCGGGCAGCGCGGCCATGGCGCCGAACGCCTGGAAGGCCGAGCCGATCATCCCGCTGTAGAGGCCGACGGCACCGGCCCGGTCCACCTTCCGGCCGTCGATGAAGGCGCGCCCGGCGGGCAGCGCGTCGAGCGCCGAGACCAGCTGGTCGAGCCGGTTGTCGAGCTGGGCGTCGGCGACGTCGCGCAGGTCACCGCCGTCGACCTTGCGGCGCAGCTCGACGATCGCGTCGTCGGTGCGTACCCGCTGCTCGGTCAGCTCGGGGAGGTTGCGGTCACCGGCGAGCTGGACCACCGACAGCCGCCGCTCCCGTTGCAGCTCCGCCACCACGGTCTCGCCCGGGCGGCCCAGGTCGTAGAGGAGGGTACGCGCGGAGAGCAGGTCGAGCGCGGGCCCGAAGGTGAGCGTGGTGGCGAAGATCCACAACGCCAGCAGCCCGGTCACCGGGCCGATGACCAGCGCGGTCAGCTTGGCGCGGATCGGCCAGTCACGGGTGTTCAATCAGACCTCGCCCGGGAAGGTGTCGCTCGGTGGCGCCGGCAGCGGCCGTCACGTTCGCCGGCCACGACGCCGGGCCCCGGCCCGGACGCCTTGGGCAGGATACGTAATCCGGGGCGGATGCACTACCGGCCGTCTCGGCTCTCACTACGGTCCGAGACGGGCACGACGGGCTCAGTCGGACACCGCTCCGGCACCGGACGGCGGTCGCGGCACCGCGCCTTTTCCCGGCCGGGGCGGAAAGTGCCGCACAACGGGATTGGCGATCACCCGCACGAGGGAATACCAACGTGCGAAGGAGGAGCCATGTCGTCCACCCAGGTAGTCGTCATAGTCATCGTCGTCGCCGTCATCGCCGCGCTCGTCGCGGTCGCCGTGGTCGCCAGCCGCCGCCGGGCGCTGCGGGAACGCTTCGGCCCCGAGTACGACCGGGTCGTCGCCGAGCAGGACAGCCGCAGCGCCGCCGAGCGTGAGCTGCGGGAACGCGAACGCCGGCACGCCGAACTGGAGCTGACCCCGCTGGACCCGGAGTCCCGGGCCCGCTACGCCGCCGCCTGGGAGGAACTCCAGGTGCGCTTCGTCGACTCCCCCGCGGAGACCGTCGGCGAGGCCGACGAGCTGGTCAGCCGTCTGATCGCCGAGCGCGGATACCCCACCGGGGACTTCTCGGACCAGATCGCCCACCTCTCCGTCGAGCACGCCCGCACGCTCACCCACTACCGCGACGCCCACGAGATCCGGCAGCGCAACGAGCGCGGTGAGGCCGGCACCGAGGACCTCCGGCAGGCGCTCGTGCACTACCGGGCCCTCTTCGCCGACCTGCTCGGGGAGGACCCGGTCGCCCCGCAGCAGCCGGAGCAGCGCCACCCCGATCACGACCACGACCACGACGTCCCGAGCCGCTGAGGAGGCCGCCGCCATGCGCCAGGAGGAACAGCAGGTCACGCAGGACCACCCCGAGGCCGTCCGGTCCGCACCGGTACCGGTGCCGCAGCCGGGCGAGCACACCGACGCCGACCGGGCCGACGTGCCCGAGGACGCGCTGGACGACCGGGGCACCTTCGACGACCCGGCGGTCGACGACCAGCGGCGCGACGCCGAGGTCGACGAGACCCGTGCCTACGAAGCCGGGGAGCTGCGCGACGCGGCCGACCGGACCGACGACGACGGGCAGCCCCCGTACCACGAGCCGGCGCCGCTGCCGACGGCGTTCGGGGCGGCCACGGTGGGCGACGCGGTCGCCGCCTCGGCCCTGGCGGGCGGCCGTCCGCAGGACGAGCGCGACGCGCGCGACGAGGACACCGCGGTGCCGGGCGACGGCGCGCCGGGACGCACCGACCCGCTGGACGACGAGCGGGCCGACCCGACCGCCGGAGACCGCCTGCACGACCGGGACCGCTGGGACGCCGAGCACTCCGGCACCGCCGGCCAGGACCTCGACGGTGACGGCCGGGACGACCGGGACGACCGGGACGACCGCAAGGTGGACGACGCGGCGGCCGACGGCGCGGTCGGGTACGGCAGCGCCGAGCCGGGCCTGGTCGACCCGGACGCCGAGCCCGTCCCCGCCACCGACGACGCCGACCGGGTGGACACGGCCACCGCCACCGCGGCGGCGGGCGCGGCAGCCGCCGGCACGGGCCTGGCCGGCGCGGAGCGGCCCACGCCCGGCGTGGTACCGGCCGACGCGGCGACGCTGTTCGCGCCGGAGGCCGCCCAGGGCTTCCGGGACCGCTGGCGCGACGTGCAGCTGCGCTTCGTGGACGACCCGCGCGCGGCCGTCGGCGAGGCGGAGTCGCTGGTCGAGGAGGCGATCGAGGCCCTCTCCACCGCCCTGCGCGAGCAGCGCACCCGGCTCGGCACCTGGCAGGAGTCCGGCTCGACCGACACCGAGCAGCTCCGGGTGGCCGTGCGCGGCTACCGCGACTTCCTGGACCGCGTGCTCGGACGCTGAGACCGCGACGAAGCCCCGGCCGGTGACCCGGCCGGGGCTTCCCCATGCCCGGACCGAACAGCAGGTATGAAACTTCGCAATCGGGGTACGTGCGGGCAGCGGTGCACACGAGGGGAGCACGGGCATGGGCGGTGGCGGCCTGCGGTTGGACATGAACGCCCTGGACTATCTGATCCTGGCGCTCTATTTCGTCACGGTGCTCGGCGTCGGTTTCGCCGCCCGGCGCGCGATCCGTACCAGCGTGGACTTCTTCCTCTCCGGCCGCTCGCTGCCCGCCTGGGTCACCGGCCTGGCGTTCGTCTCGGCGAACCTGGGCGCACTGGAGATCATCGGCATGGCCGCCAACGGCGCCCAGTACGGCATCATGACCGTGCACTACTACTGGATCGGCGCCGTACCGGCGATGGTCTTCCTCGGCATCGTGATGATGCCGTTCTACTACGGCTCCAAGGTCCGCAGCGTCCCCGAATACCTGCGGCTGCGCTTCAACCGCCCCACCCACCTGCTCAACGCGATCAGCTTCGCGGTCGCGCAGGTGCTCATCGCGGGCGTGAACCTCTACGCGCTGGCCCTGATCATGCAGGCGCTGCTCGGCTGGCCGCTCTGGTTCGCGATCATCGTCGGCGCGGTGATCGTGCTGGCGTACATCACCATCGGCGGGCTCTCCGGCGCCATCTACAACGAGGTGCTCCAGTTCTTCGTGATCATCGCCGGTCTGGTGCCGATCACGGTGATCGGGCTGGTCAAGGTCGGCGGCGTGAGCGGCCTGATGGACGCGGTCCGCGACTCCAAGCTCGGCGAGGCCGGACTGCACGCCTGGGAGGGCACCGGCAGCACCGACAACCCGCTCGGCGCGCACTGGCTGGGCATCGTGTTCGGCCTCGGCTTCGTGCTCTCCTTCGGCTACTGGACGACGAACTTCGCCGAGGTGCAGCGCGCCCTGTCCGCGCGGAACATGAGCGCCGCCCGGCGTACTCCGATCATCGCCGCGTACCCGAAGCTGCTCATCCCGGCGGTCACCGTGATCCCCGGCCTGATCGCCCTGGTCACTGTGAAAGGGCTGGGCGCCGACGAGGGCGACCTGGTCTACAACAACGCGATCCCGCTGCTCATGCGCGACCTGCTGCCCAACGGCGTGCTCGGTATCGCGGTCACCGGCCTGGTGGCCTCGTTCATGGCCGGCATGGCGGCGAACGTCAGCGGGTTCAACACCGTCTTCACGTACGACATCTGGCAGGCGTACTTCCGGCGCGACAAGCCGGACGAGCACTACGTGAAGGTGGGCCGGATCGCCACCGTCGTCGCGGTCGTGATCGGCATCGGCACCGCGTTCATCGCGGCCGGGTTCAGCAACATCATGAACTACATCCAGGCGCTCTTCTCGGTCTTCAACGCGCCGCTGTTCGGCACGTTCATCATCGGCATGTTCTGGCGGCGGATGACGCCGCTGGCCGGATTCTGGTCGCTGCTGTCCGGCACCGTCGTGGCGACCGCCACCTACCTGCTCTACAAGGGCGGCGTGATCAGCTTCAACTCGGATCTGGAGGAGAGCTTCTGGGGCGCGGGCCTGGCCTTCGCCACCGTCGCGGTGGTGGCAGCGATCGTCACGCCGCTGACCCGGCCGAAGACCGACCGGGAGCTGACCGGGCTGGTGTACGGCCTCAGCGACACGACGCTCGCCGACGACTCGCTGGCCGGCGACACCGCCTGGTACCGCTCCCCGGTGCTGCTCGGCGTCGTCGCGGTGATCCTCGCCGCCCTGTTCTACATCCCGGTCTTCTGAGGAGGGGACGCACGCCATGGCAGACAACGCGGACCGTCACTACCAGGGCGGCGAGGCGCACGACCCGCTGGTCGACGAGACCGAGGACGCCCGGGAGGAACGCTCCGCCGCGGCCCGGCTGTTCGACATCCGCCGGGTCATCGGCGGCCTGTTCGTGGTGTACGGGCTGATCGTCGGCCTGATGGGGCTGTTCGACACGTCCGCCGAGATCGACAAGGCGCAGGGCGTCCGGATCAACCTGTGGGCCGGCGCGGCGATGCTGGTGTTCGGCCTGCTGATGCTGCTGTGGCAGCGGCTGCGCCCGACCGAGGCGCCGGAGCCGCAGCGCGACGAGTCCTGACCCCCTCCGCCCGCATGGCGCGGCCCGCACCGGGTAGGCCACGGGGATCACGCGAAGGGACAGGAGGGCAGCAGCATGACCGATCGTGACCGCGGTGGCGAGCGGCCGCTGGAGGAGACCCCCGAGGTGGCCGCGGCGGTGGACGACGACAGCACGGTGCCCCAGTTGCGCAACAGCGGCACCGACCCGGACAACCCCACCTTCACCGAGCCCGACGGCGCGGTGCCCGACACCGGGTCGCCGAACCTCATCGGTGACCCGTACGCGGCCGGGACGGGCGCGACCGGCACCGGCACCGGCGCCGCCCCGGACGACATCCGTACCGGCGCCGAACAGCCCTGGGATCCGGAGGACCTGGTGCAGGCCCGGGGCCAGGACGTGACGCCGGAGAACCTGGAGCGGGCCCGGCGTGACCTGGCCGAGCTGGGCCGGGCAGCGATCGAGCGCACCGTTCCCTGACACCGGAACGGCCGAGGGCCCCTGGCCGACGTGGGCGTCGACCAGGGGCCCGGGGAACCCGCGCGGCGGTGCCTCACTCCCGCCGCCGCGGGTGGTCCTCACCGCGGCTCAGGAGAGCGGCGGGTACGCGTTCTGCATGAGCTGCTGGAACTGGGCGGCGAACCACGCGCCGGAGATCGGCGCGTCCGGCAGGGCGCCGGACAGGTTGTTGCCGTTGCGGGCGTTGCCGGTGTACGTCGGGTCGCACATCCGGTCGAAGCCCTTGCCCTCGCTGTTCGGGATCTCCTTGCTGGAGCCGTCCGACTCACCCGGGGGCTTCACCCAGACGTAGGCGTCGATCCCGGTCTCCGGGTTGGCCCGCGGCCGCTCGCCGAGGCCCGCGCCGGCCTGGTTGCACCAGTTGCCGGTGTGGAAGCGCCGGTCGACCCGGCCACCGTCGACGTACGCGTCCACACTGGTCGACGGGCCGGGGCCGGTCGGCCGGGCGGAGCCGCCCCAACCGTTGCGGGAGGTGTCGATCAGCATGCCGATGTTGCTGTCGAAGCCGACCGAGACCAGCTTCTGCCGGAACGCCTGGGCGAACGACAGCTCGTCGACGTACTGGTTCCAGTCGATCCACTTGGACTGCCGGACGGTCTGGCCGTTCACCGAGTCGGTGACCTTGACGTACGGCTCCTTCAGAGCGGAGTAGTTCGCCGTGTTGACGATGAAGCCCTGCACGTTGGCCACGGTGCTGCCGGACGCGACGGCGGCGGCCTTGAGCTGGTCGGCGACCGGGCCGAAGTTGCTGTCCCAGCCGATCCAGCCGTGGTGGGCGGCGTCGATGTAGTTGTAGACGTTGCCGATCGCACCCAGCTTCGCCAGGGCGTAGCCGACACCGTTCACGTACGCGCCGTTGGCCTTCACCGTGTCACACATGACGGTGCCGCCCGCGTTGCCCGAGGTGTTGGTCACCAGGTTGGGCAGCGAGTCGATCTCGATGATGTTGACGATGCGCAGGTTCCGGTACTTCGAGTCGCCCTGGATCGCGGCGATGGGGTCGATGTACTCGGACTTGTAGCGGGGCAGCTCGTCCGGGCCCAGCTCACCGTTCGAGGCGAGCGCGGAGCAGTCCCGGCCGGGCAGGTTGTAGATGACGAACTGGATGTAGCCGGCGCCCTGGGCAAGCGCGGCGTCCAGGTGGTCACGCACACCCATCGCGCCGTTGGAGCTGCTGTCCGGCGTGCCGTTGATGGCGGCGATCCGGTCGAGC
The DNA here is from genome assembly GCF_900091605.1 of Micromonospora tulbaghiae. Taxonomy (GTDB): domain Bacteria; phylum Actinomycetota; class Actinomycetes; order Mycobacteriales; family Micromonosporaceae; genus Micromonospora; species Micromonospora tulbaghiae. The sequence continues at coordinate 318,899 of NZ_FMCQ01000005.1, read as the reverse complement.
CAGACCGCGGTCGGGTTGTTGGAGACCCGGCTGCCGCCGGAAACCGACTCGGCCTTGGCCTTCCACTCGGGGTTCACGTACCCCTGCACGCCCGCGTACGGGTTGTCGACCCGCTGCCCGGGCGGCGGAGTGGTCGTCGGCGGCGTCGAGGTCGGCGGCGTCGACGTGGGCGGCGTGCTCGTGGGCGGCGTGCTGGTCGGCGGCGTGCTCGTCGGCGGGGTGCTGGTGGACGGCGTGCCGCCGTTGCAGACCGTGCCGTTGAGCGTGAACTGGGTCGGCTTCGGGTTGCTGCCGCTCCAGGAGCCGTTGAAGCCGATGGTGGTGCTGGCGCCGCTGGCGAGCGATCCGTTGTACGACTCGTTCTGCGCGGTGACGTTCTGGCCGCTCTGGGACCACCGCGCGGACCAGCCGTTCACCACCCGCTGCGAGCTGTTCGGGAAGGTGAAGCCGAGGGTCCACGAGCTGAGCGCGTCACCGATGTTCTTGATGGTGACGTTGCCGGTGAATCCACCGGGCCAGTCGCTGGTCGTGTAGGTCACGCTGCACTGGGTGGCGGCCTGCGCCGCGGTGACCGGGAGGGTCACCAGTCCACCGGCTACCAGGACGCCGGCGCTGGTGAGCGCAAGCGTCCGGTTCCGGCCGGACAGCCTTCTCCACAGATTCATGCCACTGATCTCCTTGGGCGAGACCGGATCCGCGTACGGCCCGGCGCAAATGGCGGCGGCGGTCGTCCTGCGGGGACGGCCGTGCGCGCCAGGGGGTTCTTCGGGGGACGCCCGACCCGGACGGGCGCTGGGGGTGGTGGTGCCGACCGGTCCGCAGGACCGGCCGATGGAGCCGGACGTCGGCCGGTGGTGCCGGCTGCCCTCGACGTCTGAGCTCGCGGTGTGGCTCCCCGAACCGCGTGCAGCGATTCTTGCATGGGAGCGCTTCCATGGCAATGGCTCGATGCGCCTGCCGCCCACCCTACCGCCGCCCGGCGTCACCACACCCCCACTCCCCGCCGCCACCGCCGCCCCTCAACTCGAGTGGAACGTCATGGGTGTCAAAACGGCCCGGAGACACCCATGACGTTCCACTCGGCACGTGGACCGCGCGGAGGGGGCAACAGCGCGAGTGGGACCGGCGTCGCGGGACCGCCGCGGAGAGCCCGATCGGCGCTACCGGTCGGGCAGCACGCGCCGGGGCCGCATCACCAGCAAATCCCTAAAAGCGAATCTTTCCCCGGATAACTCGCGAAAAGGTCTAACGTCGGCCTTAGCGCGACTGACGTCGGGCTCAGGACGAACAGGGATGGAGACGCTGGTCATGGCTAAGAAGATGCTCGGGAAGGTGGTCGCGGGCGCCGCTCTCGGCGGAGCGGGCCTTCTCGCGTTCACCCCGGGAATGGCCTACGCGGGCGGGCACGACGAGGGCAAGATCATCGCCAAGCCGCACGTGGTGAAGGCCGGAGACACCGTCGAGTTGCTCGCGATCTGCTCCGAGCCGCAGAAGCACGCCACCGTCTGGTCGAAGGTGACCGGCAAGGTCGACCTGCACCCGGCCCGGGACGGCGAGCACGGCGGCGACTGGGGTGACCGCGGCGGCGACTGGGGTGACGACAAGGCCTGGGGCTGGGACGACAAGGGCCCGGACGGCAAGGACGACCACGGCAGGGACGAGCACGGCAAGGGCCCTGAGGGCAAGGACGACCACGGCAAGGGCCCCGACGGCAAGGACGAGCACGGCAAGGGGCCGGACGGCAAGGACGAGCACGGCAAGGGGCCGGACGGCAAGGACGAGCACGGCAAGGGGCCGGACGGCCGCGGCGAGCCGGGCGGGGACGGACACGGCCCGGACGGCAACGGGCCGGGCGGGAACGGGCCGGGCGGGGACGGCATGCCGCAGCCTCCGGCGAACCAGCCCCAGCCGCCGGCCGGCCAGCCGGAAGGACAACCGCAGCCGGGCGGCGCGGGCGCCGGCACCGCCGTCGACCCGGGCGACTGGCAGGGGCACGACGAGTACGGCCAGGACGCCGAGCCGGGCTGGGAGAAGGAGCAGCGGGGCGCGCCGGACTGGACCAAGGACGCGCACGGCCCCGACGGCAAGGACCGGTACGGCAAGGACGCCAAGGACGAGCACGGCTCCTGGCAGGACGACAAGGGCAAGGACGCCAAGGACGAGCACGGCTCCTGGCAGGACGACAAGGGCAAGGACGGCAAGGACGGCAAGGACGACTGGCAGGCGAGCGGAGGCGCCTGGCAGGACGACAAGGGCGACTACGGCAAGGACACCGAGCGCGACTACGGCAAGGACGGCTGGGAGCACGGGAAGGACTTCGTCTACTACGGCGAGGCCACCGTCTCGCACGACGCCCGGCCGGGCCGGTACGAGCTGCGGGGCACCTGCGGTGACGGCGAGCTGGTGGTCCTGCCGCGCGGTGGGGTCGACGGCGGCGACGGTGGCATGACGACCACCGGCGTGGACCGCGACCTCGCCACCGGTGGCGCGGGCATGATCGGCGCCGCGGCGCTGGGCGGCCTGGTGCTGCTGCGTCGGCGGCGGGCCGGTGGCCTGGTCTGACCGGACGACGACCCGGGCCGGCGGCCGTCACGGAAGTCCGTGGCGTGCCGTCGGCGCGGCCGTCGTCGTCCTGCTCGCCATGGCCGGGGCCGGTCTGATCGGCGCGTCCGTGCGGACCGTCCCGCAACCCTCACCGCCGCAGCCGATCTCGCAGGCGGGCCCGGTCACCACCGGCCCGCTGGCCGACCCGGGCGGCACGTACGCCGATCCGGACGCCGGGGGGCAGCCGGCACCGGACGCCGCCGGGCAGCCCGCACCCGGCAGCACCGGCCGGCCGGCAGCCGGGGACGGCAACGGCCCGACGACGCCGGGCCTGCCGGCCGGGCCCGCCACCCCAGGTGCCCCGGGCGCGACGGACACCACCAGCCCCGCACCGGCCCCGCTGCCCCGGTCGGCGCCGGTCACCATCTCGATCCCCCGCATCGGGGTGCAGGCCCCGATCATGTCGCTCGGCACGAATCCCGACGGCACGGTCCAGGTGCCCCCGCTGGACCAGGCCATGCAGGCCGGCTGGTACTCCCCCGGCGCCAGCCCGGGCGAGGCCGGCAACGCGGTGATCGTGGGTCACGTCGACTCCGCCCAGCTCGGCCCGGCGGTGTTCTTCAACCTCGGCGCGCTGGTGCCCGGCGACACGATCGTGGTCGCCCGGCAGGACGGCTCGACCGCCACGTTCACGGTGCGGGAGGTGGGGTCGTACCCGAAGACCGCCTTTCCCGCCGCGCAGGTCTACGGTCCGTCGGACGTCCCCGCCCTGCGCGTGGTGACCTGCGGCGGGGTGTTCGACAAGACGGCCGGCAGCTACCTGAACAACATCGTCGTCTACGCCGCGATGACGAGCTGAGGGCGGGAACGGCAGTGGCCCGGTGGTCGGGGAACCGACCACCGGGCCACGCGCGTCAGAGCGGTCAGGCCGCCGCCGAGGTCCGGACCAGGGTACGGATCTGGCGCAGCAGCACCGACAGCGCGGACAGGTCGGCGCGGGACTCGTCGAACTCCCCCATCGCCCGGTGCGCCCGGTGGATCGAGGTGGCGTTCGCCTGCTCCCACTCCTGCACCCGCTCCACCGGAGGCACGTCCTCCGACGTGGACCCGAGCACCTCCGCGGTGAGCGCGGCGAGCGCGGCGTACAGGTCGTAGCGCAGCGCCATCCGGGCCAGGGTCTGCCACCGGTCCTCGCGTGGCAGCAGGGAGATCTTCGACAGCAGCGCGTCGACCCGGAACCGGTCGGAGAGCACGAAGTAGACCGAGGCCACCTCGCCCACGTCCCGCCCGGTCGCCTGCGCCGTCTCGACGATGTCGAGCAGGCCGAAGCTGTACATCAGGCGGGTCGCCTGCTCGGCCAGGTCACGCGGCAGCCCGCGGCCGACCAGCGACTCGATGTGCGCCGCGATGGCCTCCCGCTCGGTGCCCCAGAACCGGTGCTCCAGGTCCGGCAGGAGCCGGGCCACACCGTCGCGCAGCCGGGCGATCTCCGCCGGCACGTCGATCGGCGACCGCCGGTTGGTGACCAGCCACCGCACCGCGCGGTCGAGCAGCCGCCGGGTGTCCAGGTAGACGGCGGTCTGCAACTCGGGCGAGACCTTGTTGTCCAGCGCCTCGACCGCGTCCCACAGGTCGCGCAGACCGAACACCTCGCGGACCACCACGTACGCCCGGAGCACGTCCGCCGCGGACGCCGCCGTCTCCTCGACCACCCGGAAGACGAACGAGATGCCGCCCCGGTTGATCGCCTCGTTGACCAGGACCGTGGTGACGATGTCCCGGCGCAGCCGGTGCCGGCCCATCCGGTCGGCGAAGCGCTGCCGCAGCGGCGTCGGGAAGTAGTTGACCAGGACGTCGGTCGTCCACTCCTCGTCCGCCAGGCCCTCGCCGACGATCTCGCGCTCCAGCACGATCTTGACGTACGCGAGCACCACCGCGAACTCCGGCGGCGTCAGCCCGCTCTCGGTGCGGACCGCCAGTTCCTCGTCCGACGGCAGCGCCTCCAGCGAACGGTTCAGCGCGCCGGACCGCTCCAGCTCGTTGATCATCCGCCGGTGCACCGGCAGCAACGAGGCGGCCTGGGCCTGGGCGTTGTTGAGCGCCCGCGCCTGGTCGTAGTTGTCCCGCAGCACCAGCTCGGCGACCTCGTCGGTCATCCGGGCCAGCAGCTCGTCGCGCTCCGGCCGGTCCAGCTCACCGTCGGCCACAGCCGTGTTGAGCAGGATCTTGATGTTGACCTCGTGGTCGGAGCAGTCCACCCCGGCCGCGTTGTCGATGAAGTCGGTGTAGATGCGGCCGCCGGTCGAGGCGTACTCGATCCGGCCCTGCTGGGTGAAGCCCAGGTTGCCGCCCTCGCCGACCACCCGGCAGCGCAGGCCCTTGCCGTCCACCCGGATGGCGTCGTTGGACTTGTCCCCCACCTCGGCGTTGGTCTGGCTGGACGCCTTGACGTAGGTGCCGATGCCGCCGTTCCAGAACAGGTCGACCGGCGCGGTGAGGATCGCCTTCATCAGCTCCTGCGGGCTGAGCTGCGTGACGTCCTCGTCGAGGCCGAGCACCGCGCGGACCTGCGGCGAGACCGGCACCGACTTCGCCGTACGCGGGTACACGCCGCCGCCTTCGGAGATCAGCTCGCGGTCGTAGTCCTCCCACGACGAGCGCGGCATGTCGAACAGCCGCTTGCGTTCCTGGAAGGAGCGGGCCGACTCCGGGTCCGGGTCGAGGAAGATGTGCCGGTGGTCGAACGCGGCCACCAGCCGGATGTGCTCGGACAGCAGCATCCCGTTGCCGAACACGTCGCCGGACATGTCGCCGACGCCGACCACAGTGAAGTCCTGCGTCTGGGTGTCGTGCCCCAGCTCCCGGAAGTGCCGCTTCACCGACTCCCAGGCGCCCCGGGCGGTGATGCCCATCTTCTTGTGGTCGTAGCCGGCCGAGCCGCCGGAGGCGAACGCGTCGCCGAGCCAGAAGCTGTGCGCCTCGGAGATCTCGTTGGCGATGTCGGAGAACGTCGCGGTGCCCTTGTCGGCGGCCACCACCATGTACGGGTCGTCGCCGTCGTGCCGGACCACGTCCTCGGGCGGCACGATCTCGCCGCTGACGATGTTGTCGGTGACGTCGAGCAGCGCGGAGATGAACTCCTTGTAGCAGATCACCGCCTCGTCCCGGTCGCCCGGCTTCTGCTTGAGCACGAAGCCGCCCTTGGCGCCGACCGGCACGATCACCGCGTTCTTCACCATCTGCGCCTTGACCAGGCCGAGCACCTCGGTCCGGAAGTCCTCGCGCCGGTCGGACCAGCGCAGGCCGCCGCGGGCCACCGGCCCGTACCGCAGGTGCACGCCCTCGAACCGGGGCGAGTAGACGAAGATCTCGAACTTGGGCCGCGGCGCCGGCAGGTCCGGGATGGCCTGCGGGTCGAGCTTGAACGCCACGTACGCCTTGGGCCGGCCGCCCACCGGCTTCTGGTAGAAGCTGGTCCGCAGCGTGGCCTGGATCAACGTCAGGTAGGCCCGCAGGATGCGGTCCTGGTCGAGGCTGGCCACCTCGTCGAGCGCCTCGCCGATCGCGTCGACCAGCTCGCCGCTGCGCTGCCGCCGCTCGTCGAGCGTGGTCGCGCCCGGGGCGAACCGGGTCTCGAACAGCTTCACCAGCAGTTCGGCGATCTGCGGGTACGCGATGAACGTCTGCTCCATGTACTCCTGGGAGAACACGGTGCCGGCCTGCCGCAGGTACTTCGCGTACGCGCGCAGCACGACGACCTGCCGCCAGGTGAGCCCGGCCCGCAGCACCAGCTCGTTGAAGCCGTCCACCTCGGCCTCGCCCCGCCAGGCGGCGGCGAAGGCGTTCTCCACGTGCGGGCGCACCTCGGCCAGGTCCTGGTGCCGCTCGGGCAGCTCCAGACCGAAGTCGTAGAGCCAGATCCGGCCGTCGACGCGCTCCACCTCGTACGGGTGCTCGTCGACCACCTTCACGCCGAGCGAGTGCAGCACCGGCAGCACGGCGGAGAGCATCATCGGCTCGCCGTACCGGTAGACCTTGAACCGCACGTCCATCGCCTCGTCGGCGTCGGCGGCGCGGGCCGCGTACGGACGCGGCGGCGCCTGCTTGCGGAACAGGTGCATCTCCAGCTGGCCGGGCTCCTCCAGCAGCTCCAGCTTCGCCAGGTCCTTCATCGCCTCGTACGGCGTGTGCCCGTCCTTGTAGCCCTCCGGGAACGCGTCGGCGTACCGGGCGAACAGGTGCTTGGCCTGCTCGTCGCCGAGCTTGCGTTCCAGCACCAGCCGGTAGTCGTCGTCCCAGAGCCGGGTCGCGTCGGCCAGTTCCTCGGCGAGCAGGTCGGCGTCGATCTCACCGGGCGGGTTGTTCGGGTCGGTGCGCACGATGAAGTGCACCCGGGCCAGCATGGACTCGGTCACCCGCGTGGTGTAGTCGACGCCGACGCCGTTCAGCTCGCGCAGCAGGATGTCCTGCATGCGCAGCCGGTTCTGCGTGGTGAACCGGTCCCGCGGCAGGTAGATCAGGCAGGAGATGAACCGCCCGTACGCGTCGCGGCGCAGGAACACCCGCAGTTGCCGGCGGCCCGCCATCCGCAGCACGCCGATCACCGCGTGGTAGAGGTCGTCGGTCTTGATCTGGAACAGCTCGTCGCGCGGGTAGGTCTCCAGGATCTGCAACAGGTCCTTGCCGGAGTGGCTGCGCAGGCTCAGGCCCGAGCGGTCCAGCACCTCGGCGACCTTGCGCCGGACCACCGGCAGCTCCTGCACGCTGGTCCGGTACGCGGCGGTGGAGAACAGGCCCAGGAAGCGCCGCTCGCCGACCACCTCGCCGGCCTCGTTGAAGATCTTGAAGCCGATGTAGTCGAGGTACGCCGACCGGTGCACAGTGGCGCGCGAGTTGGCCTTGGTGATGATGAGCAGGCGCTTCTCCAGCACCTTCTCGTGTGCCTCGTGCGTCATCGAGTTCAGCGACCGGGCCTCGGGCGAGTCGGAACGCAGGATGCCCAACCCGGTGCCGAGCACCGCCTCCAGGGCCTGCCCGCCGCGCGCGCCGTCGGTGTGGACCAGGCGGTATTCCCGGTAGCCGAGGAACGTGAAGTGGTCGTGCGCCAGCCAGCGAAGCAGCTCCACCGAGTCGGTGATGTCCTTCTCCGGCACCGGCGGGCGATTGTCCGACGTCCGGGCGGCGGCCAGCTCGTCGGCGAGCGCGAGGGCCCGCTGCCGCATCTTCGGCCAGTCCTCGACCGCCTCGCGCACGTCGGTGAGCACCCGCTGCAACTCACGGCGCAGCGTCTCCCGCTCGGCCGGGTCGCGGACCGGGTCGATCTCGATCCGCATCCAGCTCTCGACCAGGTCACCGGCGATGGCGTCGTCCGGTTCCACGTCCGCCGAGACCTCGGTGAGCCGGCCCAGCGGCTCGCGCCGCACCACGACCAGCGGGTGCACCAGCAGGTGCACGTCCAGGTGACGGGAGTTCAGCAGGGCGGTCACCGAGTCGACCAGGAACGGCATGTCGTCGGTGACGATCTCGACGACCGTGTGGTGCTGCTCGGCGTCCGGCTCGTGGATGCGGAGCTTCAGCTCGCCCGGCACCCGCTGCTGGGCCAGGTCCCGGTGGGCCCGGGCCGCCTCCAGCATCTCCTCGGCGGTGAAGCCGATCAGCTCCTCGTCCGGCGCGAACCGCCAGAAGCGGTCCACCAGTGTGGCCGCGTCGTGGTCGTCGCCGGCCAGCGCGACCGCCTGGGCGACCAGCCGCTCCGCGTTGGGAACGGGCTCGTCCAGCTCGGCGTCCTCCGACTCGTCGGCCAGTGCCTGCGCAGGCAGGCCCAGGTCGTAGAGGGTGTCGATGCTGGAACCGGTCATCCCGGTCACTCCTGTGTCGAGACGGCTGAAACCGTCTCCGTCGGTCGCCGAATCGAAGCTGTCGTCGTCCCGGCCGGTGTCAGCCTGCCGGAGGTCGGGTCCCGGTTTGATCGCCGGACGCCGGTCCATCGGTGCCACTCCCCTCGACCCACCGCGTTGTGGGTCACTCTGCCGCCCAGCCTAGGCCCTACCGCGCGGTACCTCCCGCGGCGGACCACTGGCCGGACGTCCGGATCGGGACTCTGTCCTTTCACCCGTTGCGGGTCCGTGGTCGGCCGCTCGCGGAGTACCCCGGCTGGCGATGTTCATCACACTGCCACACGCCGCTTCTCGCGCTGCCGGAGGCCGTGGCGGGGCGGTGGGGAGCGCCGGCCCGTACTAGCGTGCAGGGCAGTTGAGCACCGGAGGGACCGCTTCATGCCCGTGTCGTACCCCGTCCGCCACCCTCGCCACACCCGTCACCGCGTCCTCGCGACGCTGGCAGCCGTGCTGGTCACAGCCGGCGCGCTGACCGGATGCTCCGGGGACGACGGCCCGGATACGGCCGTCGAGGCGTTCCTCGGCGGCTGGCGCTCCGGCGACCTCCAGGCGGTCGGCTTCGTCGAGCCGGCCGGCGGGCGGGTGCCCGCCGCCGAGGTGACCAAGCAGATCCAGGCGCTCGCCGGCGCGCTCGCGGCCAACCCGCCGGAGCTGGCACGCACCGGCGACATCACCACCAAGGGCGACGTCGCCACCGCCCGGATCAAGGTGAGCTGGGCGCTGCCCGGCGGCGGCGACTGGGCCTACGAGAATCCGGTACGCCTCAAGCGCGGCGGCGACGACAAGTGGCAGGTGATCTGGGAGCCGTCGGTGGTGCACGAGAAGCTGGAGAGCGGCGACAAGATCGCGCTGCGGCGGGAGCCGGCGCAGCGCGCCGGTGTGCTGGACGCGGCCGGTCAGCCGATCGTCGCGCCGCGCCCGGTGGTCCGGGTGCAGGTCGTCCCCGGCGAGGTCACCGACGTGCCCGGCCTGGTCAAGAAGCTGGACGCCGCGTTCAAGGCGATCCGGCCCGCGCTCACCCCGCCGGTCGACCTGGGCGACCTGCCCAAGCGGCTCAAGGCGGCGAAGCCGGACGGGCTCGTCGAGGTGGTGACGTTGCGCGACGAGGCGTACCGGCAGATCAAGCCGCGCATCTACGACCTGCCCGGCACCCGGTTCGTCTCCGAGCAGCTCATGCTGGCGCCGACCCGCGAGTTCGCCCGGGCGCTGCTCGGCTCGGTCGACCAGGCCACCGCCGACGACCTCCAGGCCCACCCCGAGCGGTACGCGCGCGGCGACCTGGTCGGCCACGGCGGTCTCCAGGGCCGGTACGACGAGCGGCTGCGCGGCGTCCCCGGCGTCACCGTGATCACCGAGCGGACCACCCCGGACGGCAAGGTGGAGCCGACCGGCACCGAGCTGTACCGCAGCGACCCGAAGCCCGGCCAGCCGGTGAAGACCACCATCGACGCGGCCACCCAGAACGCGGCCGACACCGCGTTGCGCGGTCAGACCCGCCGCTCCGCCCTGGTCGCCGTGCGGATCAGCGACGGCGCGGTGCTGGCCGCCGCGAACGGCCCGGGCGCGGCGGGCGACAACCTCGCCTTCACCGCCCAGGTGCCGCCCGGCTCGACGTTCAAGATGGTCAGCGCACTCGGCCTGCTCGACCGGGGCGCGGTGACACCGCAGACGACAGTGGACTGCCCGAAGACGTCGACGGTCGAGGGCCGGGTCTTCAAGAACTCGGACAACTTCGAGCTGGGCGCGGTGCCGTTCGCCACCGACTTCGCCAAGTCGTGCAACACCGCCTTCACCGCGCTGGCGCCGAAGCTCGGCCCGGACGGGCTGGCCCAGGCCGGCCGTACGCTCGGCCTGGAGGCCGCGTGGGATCTCGGCACCGACGCGTTCACCGGCAAGATCTCCGCCAACGGACCGGCCACCGAGCAGGCCGCCGCCGCGATCGGCCAGGGCACCACGCTGGTGAGCCCGGTGGCGATGGCGAGCGCCACGGCGGCGGTGGCCCGGGGCAAGTTCGAGCAGCCCAAGCTGCTGCTCGACCCGGCGCCGGCCAAGCCCGCGCCGGCCGGCGAGGCGCTCAAGCCGGAGTCGGTGGCGGCACTGAAGTCGATGATGCGCGGGGTGGTCACCTCGGGTAGCGGCAGCGCGCTGGCGGACGTGCCGGGCGAGCCGGTGCACGGCAAGACCGGCACCGCGGAGTACGACAACAATCCGGCGCACACGCACGCCTGGTTCGTCGGCTGGCAGGGCGGCGTGGCCTTCGCCGTCTTCGTCGAGCAGGGCGGGGCGGGCTCGAAGGTCGCGGCGCCGATCGCCGAGAAGTTCCTGCGCGGCCCGGTCGGCTGAGTACCCGGGTGCCAACCGATCGCCGGCGGAAGCATGCCCAGTATGTGCACTGTCAGAAATCCGCCAGTTGGTTGCTCGTCGTCACTGCTTCCTACTCAACCGATCCCTGAAATCGGTACAAACATTCATCAACCGCCAGTCTCCATGGTGGATGGTGTGGTCGCCCAGCCGCTCCGATGTGAACGTTGACCACTCGGCCGATCTGACGCTCTAGTAGCACCACCGCCCCAGGGGTAACGTGCCCTGCCCGGGGGGCAAAGGTTTTCTTAATCTCATTGGCACCCCCGCCTCATCTGCCGCGGGGAGGGCATGAATGTCTGGCGAGTCATCGGCTCTGCGAAACGCAGAGTCCCATGCACGGGACTTGGGGCCTGTCTCGGCACCTGAGCCGGGGCAACTCGTCAGCGTCCGGGGCAGACGATGGGTGGTGGCGGACAAGCTCCCGAGCAGCATCACGTCCGACCGGGCGCAAGGCGGAGCCACAGCGCCGGAGAACCTGCTGACCCTGACCTCCATCGAGGACGACAGCTTCGACGAGACCATAAGCGTCGTCTGGGAGGTCGAGGCAGGCGCCAGGGCCCACGAGTCGTCCGAACTGCCCCGCCTGGCCGAGGGTCAGTCGCTGGACGCTCCGGAGACGCTCGACGCCTTCCTCGACGCCGTGCGCTGGGGAGCGCTCACCAGCGCTGACCGGAGCCTCCTCCAGGCACCCTTCCGCAGCGGCATCGACATCCAGCCGTACCAGCTCGATCCGCTGGTGCGGGCACTGTCGATGCCCCGGGCGAACCTGCTGATCGCGGACGACGTCGGCCTCGGCAAGACGATCGAGGCGGGCCTGGTCATTCAGGAGCTGATTCTCAGGTACCGGGCCCGCACGGTGCTGATCGTCTGCCCGGCCAGCCTCTGCATCCAATGGCAGGAGCAGATGCAGGAGAAGTTCGGGCTGGAGTTCCGGGTACTCGACACCGAGATGGTGCGGAGCCTGCGCCGGGAACGCGGTGTACGGGTCAACCCCTTCACCCACTTCCCCCGGCTGATCATGAGCGTCGACTGGCTGAAGCGGGACCGACCGATGCGGATGCTGCGGGAGGTGCTGCCCAAGGAGTTCCGGCTACCCCGGGCCTTCGACATGCTCGTGGTCGACGAGGTCCACTCCTGCGCCCCCACCGGGCAGGGCCGGTACGCCGTCGACTCTCTCCGCACCAAGGCGATCCGGGAGCTGGCGCCCCACTGCGAGCACCGGCTCTTCCTCTCGGCCACGCCGCACAACGGCTACCTGGAGTCGTTCACCGCTCTGCTGGAACTCCTCGACGATCAACGCTTCGCCCGGGGCGTACCGCCGGACGAGCGGCAGCTCAAGCAGATCATGGTGCGCCGGCTGAAGTCGGAGCTGACGACCGAGTTCGACGGCCGGCCACTCTTCCCGCCTCGCCGGATCGTCGCATTGCCCGTCGACTACACCGCCGAGGAGCGCCGGGTCCACGAGGACCTACGCGCATACACCGAGTCGCGGGTCCAGCGCGCCAACGGCGAGGGCGACGCGGCCCGGGTGGCGGTCGAGTTCTCCCTGACCACGCTCAAGAAGCGCCTCTTCTCCTCCCCGGCGGCCTTCGCCCGTACCCTGGCCACCCACATCGCCTCCCAGGAGGGGGGACGGCCGGCGCGGGAGAAGAGGCCACCGGTCACCGTCCTGCGGGACGCCTTCGCCGCCGTCGAGGACGCCCTCGACACCGGCGATGCGGACGACAACTCCTACGAGAGCCTGTCCCGGCGGGCGCTGGTGGCCGCCGGCGACGTCGAACCGACCCTCAGCGCGGAGGATCGGGCGCGGCTCGACCGGATGTCCACGTGGGCGGAGCGCGCGCGGTACCAGGCGGACAGCAAACTCGACCTCTTCCTCTCCTGGTTGGCGGAGATCGCCGGGCCGGAGCAGGACGAGCGGGTCATCGTCTTCACCGAGTACCGAGACACGCTGCGCTGGTTGCAGGAGCAGTTGGAGGCGCACGGCTATGGCGTCGACAACCGCATCGAGGTGCTGCACGGCGGGCTGGACACCCACGACCGGGACCGGATCAAGAAGGAGTTCCTCGCGGCCGACTCCCCCGTCCGCATCCTGCTCGCCACGGACGCGGCAAGCGAAGGCATCGACCTGCAGGAGCGCTGCCACCGGCTGGTCCACTGGGAGATCCCGTGGAACCCCAACCGGCTGGAGCAGCGCAACGGACGCATCGACCGGCACGGCCAGCAGGCGGACGAGGTGCTGATCCACCACTTCGTGGGAGCCGGCTGGACCGAGGGCGCGAACGCCGACGCCCGCCCCGGCTCCCTCGACGGTGACCTGCACTTCCTCGCCCAGGCCGTCCGAAAGGTCGAGCAGATCCGCACCGACCTGGGCAGCGTGGGACCGGTCATCGCCGACCAGGTCACCGAAGCGATGCTCGGCCGACGGCGCACGGCCCTGGACACCTCCGCCGCCGAGCGGGCCGCCGCGAAACGCGCCGTGTTGAGCCTGCAACGACAGCTGGCGGCCGAGGTGGAGAAACTCGTCGGCAAGCTGCACGAGAGCCGTTCCGGGCTACGGCTCACCCCCGACGCGGTGCGCCGGGTGGTGGAGGTGGGTCTGCGCCTGGGCCATCAGCAGCAACTGGCGCCCACCGTGGTGTCCGGGTTCGACGGCGAGTTCTTCACCGTGCCGCCCTTGGCCGACGAGTGGGCCCGCACGGTGGCCGGCATCGCGCATCCCCGCACCGGGAAGGCCCGCCCGGTGACCTTCGACGACCGGGCGACGAAGCCGGTCGACCGGCGGCGCAGTCGGCAGGACGTGGTGCACCTGCACCTGGGCCACCCCCTGGTACAGCAGTGCCTGCGGTTGCTCCGCGCCGAGGTGTGGTCGGGTGGGCGGGAGGCCCGGCTGTCCCGGGTTACCGCGCGGGTGGTGCCCGACGACGCGCTGGCGGAACCGGCCGTGCTGGCCCACGGCCGGCTCGTGGTCACCGGCCGCGCCGGAACCCGCCTGCACGAGCAGATCATCACCGCCGGGGGCTGGCTCCGGCAGGGCCGCTTCGCGTCCTTCGCCAGCGTCCGGGAGACCGAGCACGCGGTGGCAGTGGCCCGCGACAGCAGCATCCCGTGCCCACCCGAGATCGCCGACCGCCTGGCCGGTCTGCTGCCGAAGACCAGCAAGTCCCTGATCAAGGCGTTGGAGCGGCGGCGGGACGAACGGCAGGGCGGCATCGACAAGATGCTGCTGACCAACGCCGAGCAGGAGGCTCACGCGGCCGAGGAGACCCTGCGTGAGCTGGGTGCCGCGATCCGCAAGGCGCTGGCGGAGAACCCGCACGAGCAGTTGGCGCTCTTCGAGCTGACCAGCGACGAGCGGATGCAGCTTCACCGCGACCGGGAGGCCCTTCTCGACCGGCTCGACCGCATCCCGGAGGACATCGCACTCGCCCGCGAGGCCGTGCACCGCCGCTACGCCGACCCGACGGCCCGGTTCTTCCCGGTGGCCGTGGAGTTCCTGATCCCGAGGAGGGCCGCCCGATGACCGGCAAGTCCCGCCGCACCGGCCACCGCGACGGACGGGCCGGGCGGCGGATCAGTCCGCACGCCGAGTGGCTGGCCCTGGTCGAAACGGTCGAGCCCTTCCTCGACCTGGACGTCCTCGACGCCGCCCTGCCCCAGGGTTGCGCTCCGGTCGCCACCGCCGTGCGCGACCGGCTCGCGCTAGCCGTGGACGAACTGCGTGCCGAGCCCGCCAAGGCGGAACTCTTCGTGGAGTTCGTGCTCCGCGAGATCCTCGACTGGCAGGTCGACGGCGACACCGCGTACGGGGCGGCGGTGCGGGACTCGGCTGTGCCGAGCACGCTCGCCTACCGCCCGCCGGCGGCCGGGGAGACGCTCCGCCCGGACATCGTGCTGATGGCCGGCCGGTCCCCCGAGGTGCTCGTCGCCCAGTGGCCCGCTGCCACCGTGCTGGACAAGGTGGTACCGGAGCGCGCCTGGGCCGCCTCGCCGGTGGACCGGATGGTGGAGCTGTGCCGCGCGACCGGCAACCCGGTCGGCCTGGTAACCAACGGCTGGCGCTGGTCGGTGGTGCACGCCGCGGCTGACCTCCCGGTCGGCGTGGCCACCTTCGATGCCGAGATCTGGGTGGACGAGCCGGTCACCCTCGCCGCCTTCGCCGAACTCCTGGGTGGCGGACGCTGGTTCGGCCGGACCGACGACGAACACCTCGACATCCTCCTGGCGGAGAGCGCCAACCGCGAGGAGGCCGTGACCGGTCAGCTCGGCGCGCAGGTGCGCGCCGCGGTCGAGCATCTCGTCGACGCGCTGTCGCGCGCCGACCGGGAGTTGGACGGCACGGTGCTGGCGAAGGTGCCGCCACGCGAGGTGTACCGGGGCGCAGTCACCGCCACCATGCGGATGGTCTTCCTGCTCTACGCCGAGGACCGCGGCCTGCTCCCGCTCCAGGGCCTCTACGCCGAGTCGTACGCCATGCACAGCCTCTTCGACCAGCTCCGGGCGGACGCCGACCGGCTCACCGAGGACATCCTGGACCGCCGCCACTCGGCCTGGGGCCGGCTGCTGGCGACCTCCCGGGCGGTGCACGGTGGGTCTCGGCACGACGCGCTGCGGCTGCCGGCGTACGGCGGGTCGCTGTTTAAGCCGGACCGGTTCGACTGGCTGGAGCGGCTCCGGGTCGACGATCGGACCATGCTCCGGGTGCTGGACCGGCTGCTGATGCTGCGCCGCGAGGGGCGGGCGAGCATCGAGGCGATGCCGCTCTCCTACCGCTCGCTCGACGTCGAACAGATCGGGTACGTCTACGAGGGGCTACTCGACCACTCCGGGGTGCGCGCCGAGGAGTGGGTGCTGGCGCTGCGCGGCCCCGCCCAGCCGGAGGTGCCTCTCTCCGCGCTGGAGGAGCTGGACGACGCGGAGCTGATCCCGTACCTGGCGCGGGAGATGTCGCTCGGCAACAAGCGCAAGGCCAACCCGGCTCAGGTGGAACGCTGGCTCGCCGAGGAGCCGGACGGCCCGAGCTACGCCCACCTGCGCGCCGCCTGCGGGGGCGACGACGCGCTGACCGAGCGGGTCGCGCCGTACTGGGGACTGATCCGGCCCGACCTGCGCGGCGGCCCGCTGGTGTACGCGCCGGGCGCGGTCTTCGTCACCCAGGTGGGTGACCGGCGGGCGGCGGGCGCCCACTACACCCCCAAGCACCTCGCCGAGGAGATCGTCAAGCACACCCTCGATCCGCTCTGCTACTCCCCCGGCCCAGCCGACGGGCTCGGCCCGGACGACGAGTGGCGGGTACGCCCGGCCGGCGAGCTGCTGGCCCTGCGGGTCGCCGACATCGCTGTCGGCTCCGGCGCGTTCCTCGTCTCCGCCTGCCGCTACTTGGCGAAGCGGCTAGTGGAGGCGTGGCAGCGGGACGGGTTCCCGGACGACGTGCCCGACGGCGACACCCCTGACGCCCAGGAGGAGCGACTGCTCTATGCCCGCCGCCTGGTCACCGACCGCTGCCTCTACGGAGTGGACCGGGACGACATGGCCGTGGAGATGGCCAAGATGTCGATGTGGCTGGTGACCCTGGCCAAGAACCGGCCGTTCGAGTTCCTCGACCACGCGGTGCGCCGGGGCGACTCACTGCTCGGCATCACCGACCTGGACCAGCTCCTGCACCTGCACCTCGACCCGGTGCAGGGCAGGAAGATCGCCGGTCACGTGACGTTCTTCGAGAACACCGCCGGGGTGATGTCCAGCGAGGTCAAGGAGGCGCTGGAATACCGGCACGAGCTGGAGCGGATGCCGGTCCGCGACGTCCACGACGCCGAAAACAAGGCGGCGCTGCTGGCGAAGGCGGACGGGCACACCGAGGCGTTGAAGCTGATCGCCGATGGCGTGGTCGCCGCCGGGCTCGCGCGGGGCCGCTCTGCGATCGAGTACGAGAACGCGCTGGCCACCGTCCGCGGCTTCACGCGTGGCGTGCTGAACGGGCGGGAGGTGGCCAAGAACGGTCTCCGCGCGCAGGCGGAGGAGTGGTTGCAGGCGGGCCGGCCGGAGGGTACGCCGGAGCGGGAGTGCTTCCACTGGCCGCTGGAGTTCCCCGAGGTGATGGAGAACGGCGGATTCTCCGCCGTGGTCGGCAACCCTCCTTTTATGCACGGCTCAAAAATTACCGGAAACCTTGGCATCGATTATAGGCGTTATCTCGTTCAGTGGGTGGCACGAAAAACAGGAAATTCAGATGTAGTGGGCTACTTCACCCATCGCATGAGTCGGGCCAGCCAGGGACGGATCGGATTCATATCAACTAACTCAATAAGCGAGGGCGCCACCAGAAGCGTGTGTCTCGATGAGATTACGAACCATCAACAACGGGTGATCTACCGCGCGACCAAGAGCACTCCATGGCCGGGCGAAGCCGCAGTAGAGATCGCCAAAATCTGGATAGGGAACCCCGGAAAGGACGAGCAATTTTATCTAGATGATAAGCCCGCTGGAAACATAACCACGGCGTTAACTGAAGCAGGCCGCATCACCGGCAATCCCCACAAGCTACGAGCCAATGCGAGCATCGCCTTCGACGGCTCGAAGATTGACGGCATCGGCTTCACTCTCCCGCCGCAGGAAGCCCTGAATCTTATAGCTCAGGACCAGCGAAACACCCGAGTTCTATTCCCCTACCTTAACGGCGAAGATGTAACGTCAAGGCCCGACTGTTCAGCCAGTCGATGGGTCATCGATTTCCATGACTGGCCACTTGAGGAGGCACAAAAGTATCCCGACTGCTTGCAGCGAGTCATGGAACTGGTCAAACCTAAGCGCGACTCGAACAAGCGCGCAACAAGACGAGATCGGTGGTGGCAGTACGCAGAGCGAGCACCAGGCCTCTACTCCGCAATCAAGAATCTTGACCGAGTTATCGTGATCGCACTAACGAGCAAGCTAGCGCTGCCTGTTTTTCAGCAGACCGGGCAGATATTCTCACACATGCTTGGAGTTTTTGCAACGAGCGATCCCGCCGACTTGGCCCTACTCTCTAGCACCCCACACCACCTCTGGGCAACGACTCACACTTCAACATTAGAGACACGTACTCGGTACACTCCAGCCAAGGCATTTGGCACCTTTCCGAGACCTCCTCAAACAAACCGAATGAGGACTGCTGGCGCAAGGCTGGACACCTTACGGCGCGAATACATGAGCAACGCGAGCGAAGGGCTAACTGCGACATACAACCGGGTCCACAACCCAGCAGAAAACTCGCAGCAGATAATTGGGCTGCGTGAGGCGCACGCCGAGATCGATAACGCCGTAATTGAGGCGTACGACTGGAACATAAAAATAGAGTGGGGGTTCTTCAGAACGAAGAACGGCATCCGGTGGACCATTGATTCCACCAGTCGACAGGAAATCGCCGACCTCTTGCTGCAGCTCAACTTCGATCGTTTCGAAGAGGAAGAGAAGCGCGGCCTGCACCACAAGGGCAAGCCGGCGCGCGCCAAGCCGGCGAAGGTGCCGAAGCCGCGCGCCGCCTCCGAGTCCGAGCAACTGCCGATCAACTGGGGATAACCGCATGGCCGAGATGCTGTACAAGGACGCCACCTACCCGGTCTCCCTGCTGGTGGAGCTGATCAGGACCGGGAAGATCGCCCTGCCGGACATCCAGCGACCCTTCGTCTGGCAGGCCACCAAGGTACGGGCGCTCTTCGACTCGATGTACCGCGGATTTCCCGTCGGCTACCTGCTCTTCTGGGAGACCGGCGTGGAGCACGGTGCCCGGCAGATCGGTGTGGACACGGTCAAGGCCGTGCCCAACCACCTGATCGTGGACGGCCAGCAGCGCCTGACCTCGCTCTTCGCCGTGATGACCGGGGCGACGGTGCTGCACGACGACTACTCCGAATCCCGGATCCGGATCGCGTTCCGGCCCAGCGACGACACCTTCGCGGTCACCGACGCGGCGATTGAAAAGGACCCGGAGTTCATCCCCGACATCAGCGTGCTCTGGCAGCCCGGTGGCCTGTGGGCGACCAAGAAGGCGCACCTGAAGGCAGTCGCCGCCCGCCGCGAGATCGACGACGCCGAGGAGCAGCGGCTGGACGAGGCGATCCACCGCCTGCACGAACTCCAGCAGTACCAGTTCAAGGTGATCGAGCTGTCCGCCGCCGCCAACGAGGAGCAGGTCGCGGAGATCTTCGTCCGGATCAACAGCGAGGGTGTGGCGCTGGTTCAGGCGGACTTCATCCTCACCCTGATGTCGGTCTTCTGGGAGAAGGGCCGGCGTGACCTGGAGGACTTCTGCCGGGCCTGCCGGGTGCCGAGTCTCGGCGGCGCCTCCCCGTTCAACTGGTACATCCAGCCGCAGCCGCCGCAACTGCTCCGCGCCACCGTCGCGGTCGCGCTGCGCCGGGCGGTGCTCAAGCAGATCTACGTGCTGCTGCGCGGCAAGGACGTGGAGACCGGCAAGCAATCACCGGAGAAGCGGCAGGCGCAGTTCGACCGGCTCGCCGAGGCCCAGGAGCACGTCCTCAACCTGACCCACTGGCACGAGTTCCTGCTCTGCCTGGAGCGGGCCGGCTTCCGCAGCAAGAAAATGATCTCCAGCGAGAACGCGATCATCTTCTCGTACGCGATCTGGCTCATCGGCCGGGTCGACTACCAGGTGCCGATCGCCCGGCTGCGGGAGGTGATGGCCCGGTGGTTCTTCATGGCGCACACCACCGCCCGCTACTCCGGCTCCTTCGAAAGCCAGGTCGAACGCGACCTCGCCCAGTTCGGCCCGCTGAAGCCCGGTGACGCCGACGGGTTCGTGGCGGTGCTCAACAAGATCGTTAACGACACCCTCACCGCCGACTACTGGGACATCCGCCTCCCCAACGACCTGGACAGCTCGGCAGCGAAGTCCCCGGCCCTGCTGGCGTACATCGCGGCGTTGAACATCGTGGATGCCGATGCGCTGCTCTCCACCGGCAAGGTCCGCGCCCGGCTGGACCCGGCGGTCATCGCGAAGAAGGGCATCGAGCGGCACCACCTCTTCCCTCGGGCGTACCTGCGCAAGCAGGGCGTCAACAGCACCAAGAAGATCAACCAGATCGCCAACATGGCGCTGGTCGAGTGGTACGACAACATCAGCATCTCGGACCAGCCGCCGGCGAAGTACTGGCCGGACCAGGTCGGCAAGAAGAGAATCGGTCGCGCCACGCTGGACCTCCAGGCGCGCTGGCACGCGCTGCCCGACAAGTGGACCAAGCTGCCGTACGACACGTTCCTCGCCCAGCGCCGCAGGCTGATGGCGCAGGTGGTGCGGGACGCGTTCCACCGGCTGGCCGACTCGGGGTACGCGCCGGTCTACCCGGCCCCCGGCAAGCCGACCCAGCCCGCCCCACCGGCCCACGCCTACTTCGGGGTACGGGTCAGCGACCTGCTCGACGCCGGGCTGCTGGCGGCGGATGCCGTACTCATCAACACCGCCGATGACGTGGAGGCCCGCGTCGTCGCCGGCGGCCGGATCGAGTTCGAGGGTGTCCCCTACGACTCCCCGTCCGCGGCCGGGGACGTGGCGCACGGCGGGGGAACGAACGGCTGGGCCTACTGGCTGGCCGACACCCCGGCGGGGCTGCGGTCCCTGGCCGCGCTTCGTGACGAACTGCGCAAGACGGACGAGGGTGAGGACGCGTGAGCGATTCGCCGGTGCTCGGCGTGCCCTCCGGGGCGAAGATCCGCGACGAGTTGGCCGAACTCGTCCGGCGCGACCTGGTCGGCCCCACCGACCTCGCCGAAGAGATCACCGGCCCGCCCGGAGGCCGACAGGTCGCGCTGCGCGAGAAGTACCCGGTCGGCTGCCTGGCCCCCGCCGGTCTGCTCACCAACCCGGCCGCCCTGGACGGTCTCGCCGAAGAAGGCGAGGCGAGCGGGGACGACGACCGGGGCGTCGAGGCGGTGCCGGCGGTCCCGTCGTTCTATCCCTCGTCGATGGGGCTGAGCTTCGCGGTCAGCACCCGGCACATCGAACTCCTCGTCGAGGCGAAGTGGGGCCGGTACCTGCGGGACCACGCCAGCACCCCGCTCGACGACGGCAGCCAACCGATGGTGTGGCGGCGTCAACAACGCGGCGGCCGGGAACGGGTCACCCTCGTCGAGGGCGAAATCAAGCCGTTCCCGATCGACGCCGAACAGCCCGAGGTCATGGTACGCGGCCGGGTACGCCGGCACGACGGGCAGTGGATCGTCTCGCTCTTCCTGGTCAACACCACCGATCCCACCGGCAAGATGATGAATGCGACCTGGATCTTCCAGGCGGAGCTGGAGGTCCGTGGCGTCGAGAAGGGCAGCACACCCTTCTGCCCGCGCGAACTCCCGCTGCCGGACGAACACGTGGCGGACCCGACCGTACGCGAGCTGCGCACCCTCGCCATGCGGTACCGGCACGCACCGGCCTTCGCGGTCGGTCACGGCGTCGGTGTCCTGGTCGAGACGCTGCCGGACGCCCCGAACCGAGCGCTGAGCATCCGTACCGAGGCCATGCCCTGGTACGAGATGCCGGCGACCGACGCCACCCGCCCCAGCGACGAAGAACTACTCGCCGGGGTGGAGCTGGACATGGCGACTCTCGCCGAGGCCGACCGGGAGAGTCTCCGCCACGCCCTGGAACCGATCGTCGTCGCCTACCAGAAGTGGATCCTCGATCGGAGCGAGGAGGTGGCCAGCGACCCGTCGCTCGACCGATTCCGCGTCGACGCCGAGCTGGCGCTCGACGAGTGCCGCAGAGCCGCCGACCGGATCCGCGAGGGCATCCAGGTGCTGCTCGACCCCGAAGACCCGGAGCCCTTGGCGGCGTTCCGCTTCGCCAACCGGGCGATGCGACTCCAACGGCTGCACACCATGGCCGCCGCGGCGCGACGAGCCGACCCGAACCTGTCGTTGGAGGACGCGGTGGCCGCGGCGGAGGCCGAGCAGCGTCCCGAGTGGCGCCTCTTCCAGCTCGCCTTCCTGCTGATGGGGCTGCCCGCCCTGGCTGATCCCACCCATCCGAACCGGCGCGCCGAGAGCGGGCTGGCGGACCTGCTCTGGTTCCCCACGGGTGGCGGCAAGACCGAGGCGTACCTCGGCCTGGCCGCGTTCGCGATGGGGATCCGGCGGCGCAAGCAGAGCTTCGGTGGCTTCTACGCCGAGGACGGTGTGGCGGTGCTGATGCGGTATACGTTGCGACTGCTCACGGTGCAACAGTTCCAGCGCGCAGCGGCGCTGATCTGCGCATGCGAGTCGCTCCGCCGCGAGGACCCGGCCCAGTGGGGAGACACCACGTTCAGGTTGGGGTTATGGGTCGGCGGCAGCGTGACACCCAACCGCACCGAGGATGCGGAAACCGCTGTAAAGGAGGCCCGCGGCCAGCTCAAGGGCCGCCCTGGAGGGGGCAAGGGATCGCCCCACCAGCTCACCAACTGCCCCTGGTGCGGCACGATGCTGATGCCTGACCAAAACGTCGAAGTGGACACCGTACGTGGCCGCACCGTCGTCTTCTGCGGGGACCGCACCGGCCGTTGCCCATTCACTCTGCGGCGCAGCCCCGGCGAAGGTCTCCCCGTCCTGGTCGTGGACGAGGAGATCTACCGTCTCCTGCCCGCCTTCGTCATCGCCACGGTCGACAAATTCGCCCAGCTTCCGTGGCGTGGCTCGGTGCAGGCGCTCTTCGGCAAGGTGACCGGTTGGTGCAGCCGCCACGGCTACCGCACACCCGAGACCCCCGGTTGCGACAGCCTGGAGCACCGCCCGTCGGGCCGGCATCCCGCTGCCCGGGTCGAGCCGGTCGGTGCGCTGCGCCCGCCGGACCTGATCGTGCAGGACGAGCTGCACCTCATCTCCGGCCCGCTGGGTTCCCTCGTCGGCCTGTACGAGACGGTGGTGGACGAGTTGGCCACCTGGTGCCCCGACCTCCCGGAGGCGGCCCCGGTCCGACCCATGGTGATCGCCTCGACCGCCACGGTACGGGGAGCCGAGGCACAGGTGAACGGCGTCTTCACCCGGAAACTGGCGATTTTCCCGCCGCCCGGCACCGACTCGCGGAACTCGTTCTTCGCCCGCACCCGCCCCACCGATGAGCTGCCTGGCCGACGCTACGTGGGCGTCTGCGCACATGGGCGCAAGTTCAAGTCGCTGCTGATCCGCCTCTACGTCGCAGGCATGGCGGCGGCCCAACTCCTGCACGAACGGTACGGCGGCCAGGCAGCGACGGACGCGTACATGACCATGGTCGGCTACTTCGGGTCCCTGCGGGAGCTCGGCGGGATGCGCCGGGTGGTCGACGACGACGTGGCCACTCGCCTCTACGACGGCCGCCAGCTCGGCCTCGCCCGTCGGGAGAAGCCGGACGTCGCTGAGCTCACCTCCCGGTTGCACTCCAGCGAAATTCCCGAGATCCTGCGCCGGCTGGAGGTACCGGTACCGATCGCCCGGGACCCGAAGGGCACGGACGTCTACCCCGTCGACGTGCTGCTGGCCACCAACATGATCTCGGTCGGGGTGGACATCTCCCGGCTGGGGCTGATGGTCGTCGCGGGCCAGCCCAAGTCGGCGGCGGAGTACATTCAGGCCACCAGCCGAGTCGGTCGCGCCGCGCCCGGTCTGGTCTTCACCGCGTTCAACTGGGCCCGTCCGCGCGACCTGTCGCACTACGAGACCTTCGAACACTTCCATGGCTCGGCCTACCGTCACGTCGAGGCGCTCTCCGTTACCCCGTTCGCCGACCGCGCCCTCGATCGGGGACTCACCGCCGTGCTGGCCAGCCTGGTCCGCCAACACGACGCGACCTGGAATGCCAACCGGGACGCCGAACGGGTGGACAGGCACGCCCCCGAGGTGTCGGAGCTTGTGGCGGCGGTGGTGGACCGCGCCGCGGTGGTCACCGGAGACCCGTCGGTCGCCAAGCTCGTCCGCGCCCGGCTCGACCGCAGCCTCGACCGCTGGGCGGAGCGGGCCGCCACCATGTATCAGCAGCTCGGCTACCGGGGAGTAGCGGACGGGCGCACCGTCGGCCTGTTGACGGAGCCGGACACCGGCCAGTGGACCGAGTGGACATGCCCGACCTCGCTGCGCAACGTCGAACCCGGCATCCGCCTGCTGATCCGTGAAGGGAGCGAACCGCTCGGCAAGGAGCGGGAGAACCCGTACCGCCGGCCGACGGACCAGGCACCGACACTGCTCGACACGGCATCGTTCGAGCCCGACGACGAGAGCAACGAGGAGAAGGCCGAGTGAAGGGCAAGGGGCCCCGGATCAACCGGGTCGGTGAGCTTCGGCCGAGCCAACTCCAACACACCTTCGGCATCGGTTCCATCGTGGATCTACCGCGTTTCTCCGCGCTGGTCATGGGGCTGGACGAGTGGGACGTCTCGCATACCGAGGCCATCAGCGAGCCTCGCCTGCTGTCGGCGGTGCGGGAACGTGAACCTCGGGCGACGGCGTTGCGGCTGCCGCCGTACGTGCCGGAGGAGCACGGCAACATGTTCGGCGAGTGGACCCGGGTGGGCGTACCGGTGGAGGTGTTCCCGAGGTTCCTGCGCTGTCCGTACTGCCGGTATCTGGGGCCCATCGAGAGCACCCTGTTCAAGCTGCGCGCCAACCCGGGTCGCCCGGACCTGGTCCGCGTCGTCCACGAGAACTGCGCGGCGGCGAAGGGAAGGTCGCCGGCAGCGATGCCGGTCCGCTTCATGATGGCGTGCGAGGCCGGCCATCTGGACGACTTCCCCTGGGACTACTACGTGCACAAGGGCACCAGCTGTGGAAAGACGCTGCTGCAGTTCGGTGAGCGCGGTGTCTCGGGCGACGCGGCCAGCGTCTTCGTCACCTGCACCAGTTGCCGGGCCCGGCGCAGCATGGCCCCCGCCTTCAGCCGGGACGCCACCAGCCACCTGCCTCGGTGCCGGGGCCGCCATCCCCACCTGCGCTCGTTTGACTCCGGCTGCGCACAGCCCCCGAGGGCAATCGGCCTGGGCGCCTCCAACCTCTGGTTCCCCTTCAAGGTCGCCGTGGTCTCCATCCCCGAGGCGGAGGATCCGCTGCTGATCGAGGTGGAGCGGCAGTGGACCCAGCTCAGTGGGATGACCAGCGTGGAGCAGATCGCCGGAGCCCGGATGTTCGTACCCGAGAAGTTCGTTGGTTTCGGCGCGGCGACCGACGCGCAGATCCTGGCAGCGGTCAACCGGTACCGGGCGGGTGCGACCGGAACCGGAAGGGACGACGCCGGAGACGTGCTCGCACCGGAGTGGGAGACCTTCACCCATCAGGCGCGGGCACCCCGCGACCATCCGGACTTCCGCATCGAAGCCCGTGCGGTGGCCCCCGAGTGGCAGGACGACGTGGCAGAGGTGTTGGCGGTGACCAGGCTCCGGGAGGTGTCGGCGCTTCTCGGCTTCACCCGCATCGTCGCCCCGAACGAACTCCATGACGGCCGGTACGGTGCCGGGCCGGGGTTCGCGCCGCTGTCCAACTCCGCGTTGAACTGGGTTCCCTGTGCGGAAACCCGTGGCGAGGGAGTCTTCCTCCGGCTGCCCGAGGAGCGGGTGGCCGCCTGGGAGAAATCCGTCGAGGAGCGGGAAGCGCTCCGCCGGTTGCGGCAGGGCCACCGTCAGTGGTGCGGGCAACGCGGCGTCAACCCGGACGACGACTGGCGCCCTCCGCGCTACACGCTTCTGCACACCCTGGCCCACGCGCTGATCCGTGCCTTCGCCCTGGAGTGCGGCTACAGCGCCAGTGGCATCCGCGAGCGGATCTACGCTCGGTCGGGAATGGCGGGCGTGCTGCTCTACACCGCCGCGCCCGACAGCGAGGGCACGCTGGGCGGGCTCGTCCGGCTCGCCGAGCCGGAGATGCTGGCGCTCGTGCTCAAGCAGGCCCTCCGAGACGCGGCACTCTGCTCCTCCGACCCCATGTGCGCGGAGCACCGGCCGGACAACGACCGTACCGTCCATGGCGCTGCCTGCCACGCCTGCCTGTTCGCGGCGGAGACCTCCTGTGAGCGCGGTAACCGCTTCCTCGATCGCACGTTGCTCGTCGCGACGTTCGGCAACGGCGACAGCGCCTACTTCCCGACGGTATGAAGGAGATCGTCGAGGCCGTCGCCGCGGTCGGTCGGCTCGTCCCGCACCAGCAGGCACTGGCGGCGCTGACCGAGGCCCTCGCCGGACGCGAACGTGCTGATCCGGTGGCCGTGGGCGCTCTGCGGGTGGCCGCGGCCCGGACTCCGGTCGTCCAGGCGGCGGTGGAGCGGCTCTGCGATGCCTGGCGCGGGACGCCGGGCATCCGCGGGGCGATGGTCGCGGGCATGCTGGCCGCGGCACATCGGGCCGCTGCCGTGGAGCGGGAGACGATACGGGTCGAGCCGGTGGTCACCGGACCACAGAGCCGGCACGTGCCATTACGGGCGACGCGCCAGGCGTTCGAAAGCGTCGCCGTGGCGGCACTGGAGGAACTGCTGGTGCTGACCTACTCCGCCCACACGGATTCCCGAATCCGGACCGCCCTCACCGCCGCCGCCGAACGCGGTGTACGGGTACGGGTGCTGCTGGAAACCACCCGGGCCGACGGAGGGACACTGCATGCGCCGGCGCTGGACGCGTTGGCCGGCCTGCCCGCCCAATTCTTCGTCTGGGACCCGAACCGGCGACCACGCCAGGGGGCGCGAGCGTCCATGCACGCCAAGGGCATCGTGGCTGATCGCCACAGCGCCTTTGTAACCAGCGCAAACCTCTCGGGGAACGCATTCGACACCAACATTGAGGTCGGTGTGCGCATCGTCGGCGGAGACCTGCCCGCCCGGCTACGAGATCACTTCGACGCCCTTGTCGCCAACGCCGTTCTCGTACCCGTGACGCCCGGACAGAACTGACGGAGGTATCCATGCCGACCTTGGCAGTGGCGAAGGACGCCATGCGCGACTACGCGAAGCTGACCAAACCGATCCGGGATAAGGTCGACGCCATCTTCGCGAAGTTCCGAACCCACACGTACGCCGGCCTGCACCTCGAAAAGCTCAGCAACGCGCGGGATCCGCGGCTCCGTACCGTCCGGGTCGACGACTTCTGGCGTGGGCTGGTGCTTGCTCCGGAAAGCGGCGACACGTACGTGCTCACCCGGATCGTCACCCACGACGAGGCGGATCGCTGGGCCCCCCGGCACGAGTTCAAGGTCAACGCCACGCACGGGGCCCTGGAGATCATCGACGTGGTCTCCGCCGAGCAGCTACCTCCCGCGCCGACGGCCGCCACGTCCCCGGGCCTCTTGAGCAGCATCGCCGACGGCACCCTCCGTGCGGTGGGAATCGACGACATCTACCTCCCCATGCTCCGCCTCATCAGCAGCGAGGAACAACTACTCTCGTACCTTCCCGCGCTTCCGGAGCTTCAGCAGCAAGCGGTCAGCCTGCTGCTGGCCGGCCTCGACGTGGACACGGTGCTCGACCAGATCACCGGCGGTGCCCCTCGCGGAGACGTAGATGTGACGGACATCGACGCCGCGCTGTCCCGGCCCACGAGCGCGAGCAACTTCCTGGTGTCGGCGGAGGACGCCAGTCTCCGCGAGGCGTTGGAGAAGCCGTTCGACCTGTGGCGTACCTTCCTGCATCCGCAACAGCGGAGCGTGGCCTACCGCGCCTCCTACTCCGGTCCGGCCCGGGTGACCGGCGGCGCCGGCACCGGAAAGACGGTCCTCGCCATCCATCGGGCTAAACATCTCGCCGACACGCGTCCGGGCGCCGCCATTCTTCTCACCACCTTCACCACCACGCTCGCCGAAGAGCTACGGTCCGCGCTCCACGTCCTCGGCGGGGCACATCTGGCGGATCGGGTGCAGGTGAGCACCGTCGACGCGCTCGCTCACGGCCTGGCGAGACAGGCAGGGCAGGGGCCGGAGGGCGTGCTCCTGGACCGGGACGAGATGAAGCTCTGGGCCAACGTCGCGCAACGGCGACGTGCCGGGCAGGGCCGGTTCGGGCCGGAATTCCTGCGCGACGAATGGCGGCAGATCATTCTCGGGCAGGACATCACAGACCTGTCTGCCTACCTCGACGCCAGCCGATTCGGCCGGGGCGTCCGGCTCACCCGCAGCGACCGAGAGGTTGTCTGGCAGGCCGTCGAGGAGTTCGAACGGCTCAAGGCGGGCGTGCCGACGATGCTCCAGGTGGCTGTTCGCGTAACGCGACTGCTGGAGAACGGGTCGATCGACACGCCGTACACCCACATCATCGTCGACGAGGCTCAGGACCTTCATCCAGCCCAGTGGCGACTGCTGCGGGCCGCCGTACCGCCCGGCCCGGACGACCTCTTCATCGTCGGCGATTCCCACCAGCGGATCTATGACAACCGGGTGACGCTGAGCACCCTCGGTGTGGAGATTCGTGGCCGCTCGCATCGCCTTACGGTCAGTTACCGAACGACCGCTGAAATCCTCAGACTATCCACCCGCCTACTCGATCAGCAGTCGTACGACAACTTCGACGGTGGCCTCGATCCTCTCGCCGGCTACTACTCACCGCTACGCGGGCCCAGACCGGATCTGGACGGCTTCCCGGACCGCGACTCCGAGTTACGGGAGTTGGTCACCGCAGTGGGACTCTGGCTGGAGTCAGGAGTACAAGCACGTGAGATCGCCGTCCTATCGCGGACCAAACGTCAGGCCGAGGAGGCGGCAGCCGCCCTGGCCGGCAGTGGCCTGTCGACGGTCCGGCTGAAGGGCGCCGTACGCGGCCGCAGCGAGGCGATCCAGGTCATGACGATGCATCGGGCCAAAGGACTGGAGTTCCGCTGCATCGCCGTCCACGGCGCCGGCGCTGACGTGATCCCCCTCGCCGCGGCGGTCACGCCGGCGCGAATCGATGCTTCCAGACACCGGCAGGACCAAATGCGAGAACGTTCTCTGCTCTTCGTCGCCTGCACCCGTGCTCGCGACGCCCTGCGCATCTCCTGGACGGGCCTACCCAGTCCGTTCCTTCCCACCGGGTAGTTGGTCTCTCCAGTCCGAGCGTCAGACCATCCCCGTCGATGACTGGGCCGTGTCGGGTTCGGCATCGCCCTCCCACCCGGCCTCCGGTCCCGTCCGGCCGACCGCCGTCGGAGGGCCGACCGGCTCGACGGCAACGGCCGGCGCCGGAGTCTCGTAGACCAGACGAGCGCCCGCTTCGGGTGACGGTGAGGAATCATCCGTCAGGGCACTCTGGGCTTCCGGCTCGGCTGTCCTTCCCGAGATGCCGGAACTCGACTGACGGCGAACCGAGTTCCTCGCCTGTGTCGGCGCGACCGGCCCGGCCGGCAGCAGCCGGGGCGGCACGGCGCCCGGCGCGACCACCGGGGCGAGCCCGGCCACCACGGTGTTGACGATCTCGGCCGCGTACGCACCGTCCGGGTCGTAGTCGGGGTCGAAGACCGTCAGCTCGACGCCGAGGCAGTGCGGGGTGTCGACCAGCCCGGCGAGCAAAATCTCCAGCTCGGCGAAGGCGATGCCGCCCGGGTCGGGCGCGTCCACGGCGGGCATCACCGCCGGGTCGAGCACGTCCACGTCGATGTGCACCCAGTAGCCGGCGCAGTCGACGAGCTGCTCGTGCGCCCACTGCGCGGTACGGGCTGCGCCCTCGGCGCGCAGCGCCGGCACCGGCCGGGTGGTGATGCCGGCGGCCTGGAGGTCGAGGCGGTACTCGTCCTGCGCGCGGATGCCGAGCACCACCACGTCGACGTCCCGGAAGTACGGCCGGCGGCCCTCGATCGCGGCCAGGTCGGGCTGTCCCCGCCCGGTGACCAGGGCCAGGTCCTCCCCGGCGGCCGCGCCGACGTAGGAGGCGTTGCCGGGGTGCCGGAAGTCGGAGTGGCCGTCGACGAAGACCAGCCCGATCCGCCCGCCGACCGCCTCACCGAGGCGGTGCATGGCCAGCGCCGAGCCGAGCAGCACCGAGCAGTCGCCGCCGAGCACCAGCGGAAACTCGCCCCGGTCGATGATCGCGCCGATCCGGTCGGCGAGCGCCATCGAGTACGCGGAGATCTCCGGGGCGTGGCAGACGCCGTCGCCGGGGCGCCAGTCTCCCGGGTCGTACCGGGCCGGGGTGAGGCAGCCGGCGTCGCGGGCCCGCAGCCGGGCGAGCAGGCCGTGGTCGCGCAGCGCGCCCGGCGCCTTGGCGCAGCCGGGGACGGAGCCGGCCGTGGGCGGGCGCAGTCCGAGGTTCGTCGGCGCGTCGAGGACGGCGATCCGGCGCATCATGGGCTCCCGTCCTCGGTGGTCGGGCGGGCCGGCGGTGCGCCGGCCCGCACGGGTTGACTCAGAACAGCGCGCTGGCCAGGGCGCGTCGGGCGGAGGCCACGGCGGGGTCGTCCGGGCCGGCGATGGTGAACAGGCCGAGCAGATGCTGGCGTACCCGGTCCCGGTCGTCCCCGGCGGTGCGCCGGACCAGGCCGACCAGCCGCTTGTACGCCTGGTCGGCGAGGCCGCTGAGCACCTCGATGTCGGCGGCCAGCAGCTGGGCGTCCACGTCGTCGGGGTCGGCGGCCGCGGCGTCGATCGCGGCCTGCGGGTCCGCGCCGGCCACCCGGCGGGCCAGCCCGACCTGCGCCAGGCCCGCCTCCGCCGCCGCGTCCGCGGGCGACTCGGCCAGGATCTTCCGGTACGCCGCCTCGGCGGCGTCGAGGTCACCGCTCATCAGCGCGTCGTCGGCGGCGTCGAGGCGCGGGTCCTCCGGCTCGGCGACTGTGACGCCGCCGGCCTTGAGGACCGCCTGGAGCCACTGTCGCAACTGCGACTCCGGCACCGGGCCGGGGAAGGCGTCGACCGGGCGGCCGCCGACGATGGCGTACGTGGTGGGCAGCGTCTGGAGCTGGAACATCTGCGCGAGCCGCGGCTGCTGCTGCACGTCGACGCGGGCCAGCAGCCACGCTCCGCCGCCCTCGGCGGCCAGCCGCTCGAGCACCGGGGCGAACTGGTCGCTCTCCGGGTAGCCGGCGGCGCCGAAGAAGACCACTACCGGTGTGGTGAGCGAGCGTTCGAGCACCTCGGACTGGATGTTCGCCTCGGTCACGTCGATCACGGCGGCAGAGCCGGCGGGGCTGCCCGGCAGCCCGGCGGGCGGGGCGCCCTGGGACGGTGTGGCGGAGGAGGTGTCGGCCGGTGCGGGGGTGCGCAGCGCGCTGAGGTCGACCGCGCCGCGGGTGAAGATCGACGAGGTGATCCGTGGGTCGCTCATGGTTGTCTAGTCTCGCACGTACCCCGAGGATCTCCGACCACCCGCAACGCCCACGTCGCCACTCTCACCCCTGCTCAGCCCCCGCGCCGCACCCCCACCCGCACCTCCCCGCGATCTTGCACTTTCCGCCCCGGCAAATGCGACGAATGTCGCGCGCGGAGGGCTCGAACTGCAAGATCGCGGGGGTGGGAGCGGGGGTGGGGGCGGGGACGGGCGGGGTCAGAAGCGGGCGGGCTCTCGGTAGACGCCCCACTCGGCGCGGAGGGCGTCGCAGATCTCGCCGAGGGTGGCCTCGGCGCGGACCGCGTCGAGCATGGCGGGGATCATGTTCTCGCCGGTCCGCGCCACATCGACCATCCGCTTGACGGCGGCGGTGACCGTGGCGTCGTCGCGGGCCGACTTGCGCTCGGTCAGCACCCGACGCTGCTCCAGCTCCACCTCGTGCGAGATGCGCAGGATCTCCAGGTCCTTGGCCACCGTGCCGGTGTGGCAGTTGACGCCGACGATCTTCTTGTCGCCCTTCTCCAGCGCCTGCTGGTAGACGAAGGCCGACTCGGCGATGTGCCCGGTGAACCAGCCGTCCTCGATGCCGCGCAGGATGCCGGAGGTCATCGGGCCGATGGTGTGCGGGCCCTCGCCGCCGAGCTGCTTGATCCGGGCGAAGATCTCCTCCGCCTCGGCCTCGATCCGGTCGGTGAGCGCCTCGACGTACCAGGAGCCGCCGAGCGGGTCGGCCACGTTCGTCACCCCGATCTCCTCCATCAGCACCTGCTGGGTACGCAGGGCGATCTCGGCCGACTCGTCGGTGGGCAGGGCGAGCGTCTCGTCGAGCGCGTTGGTGTGCAGCGAGTTGGTCCCGCCGAGCACCGCGGCCAGGGCCTCCACGGCGGTACGCACCACGTTGTTGACCGGCTGCTGGGCGGTCAGCGACACCCCGGCGGTCTGCGTGTGGAACCGCAGCCACTGTGCCTTCTCGCTGGTGGCGCCGTACACGTCGCGCAGCCAGCGGGCCCAGATCCGGCGGGCGGCGCGGAACTTGGCGATCTCCTCGAAGAAGTCCACATGGGAGTCGAAGAAGAAGCTCAGGCCCGGGGCGAACGTGTTCACGTCCAGCCCGCGCGACAGGCCCAGCTCGACGTACCCGAAGCCGTCGGCGAGCGTGTACGCCAGCTCCTGCGCGGCGGTCGAACCGGCCTCGCGGATGTGGTAGCCGGAGACGGACAGCGGCTTGTACCGGGGGATCTCCCGCGCGCAGTACTCCATCAGGTCACCGATGAGGCGCAGGTGCGGCTCGGGGTCGAACAGCCACTCCTTCTGCGCGATGTACTCCTTGAAGATGTCCGTCTGGAGTGTTCCGTCCAGGGTGGACAGGTCGGCGCCCTGCCGTTCGGCGGCGACCAGGTACATGCAGAAGACCGGCACGGCCGGGCCGGAGATGGTCATCGAGGTGGTCACGCCGGCCAGGTCGATGCCGTCGAACAGCACCTCCATGTCGGCCGCCGAGTCGATCGCGACGCCACAGTGGCCGACCTCGCCCAGCGACTGCGGGTCGTCCGAGTCGCGGCCCATCAGCGTCGGCATGTCGAAGGCGACGGAGAGACCTCCGCCGCCCGCGCCGAGGATCATCTTGTAACGCTCGTTGGTCTGCCGGGCGTTGCCGAAGCCGGCGAACTGCCGGATGGTCCAGGTGCGCCCGCGGTAGCCGGTCGGGTACAGACCCCGGGTGTACGGGAACTCGCCCGGCCAGCCGATCCGCTCGAACCCGGGGTACGCGGTGTCCTCCGGCGGGCCGTACACCGGCTCGACCGGCAGTCCGGACAGCGTGGTGAAGTCCGCGTCGCGCTTGCGGGCGGCGTCGTAGCGGGCCTGCCAGCGGGCCCGACCGGCGGCGATCTCGTCAGCGTCCATGCGCGGAGCTCCTTCTCAAGTCGTCGTCCCGAGTCCGAGTGTAGAGCGAGATCCTGAACGATCCTTAAGGGCTCGCGTACCGGCCGGTAACCCCGCCACGGGCCGCGCCGGGACGACCCATCACCGTCGATCCGCAGGTCAGGGTCCTGTCTCACGTGGCGGACGGCTGCCCGGCGCGACCTCCCGGAGACCGGGTTCCCGTGCCAGACTCCGGCCGTGGGCAATCGAATCGCGACCCGGCTGATTACCTAGGCGGCGTACGCCTCCGCGTGCGTCGCCGGCCAAGCGATCCTGTCGGCTCGTCCTAGTGAGGCCCCCGTTGAGCGTGTCCGCATCCACCCCCGCAACCGTCGATCTTCCCCGGCCGGCCACCGGCCGCCCGCACGACGAGACCGCCGGTGAGCACGGCACGCCGTGCACGATGGTGATCCACCTCGGCGTGGGTCACTCCACGACCGGGCTGCTCAAGGTGCTGTCCGTGCTGCACTCCCGCCGGGTCGCCGTCTCACACGTCCAGTACGTGCAGTGCCCCGACCGGTCCGCGGTGATGATCGTGGAGTGCTCCCCCGCCGCGGCGCCGATGGAGACGGTCCGCAAGAGCGTCGCGAACGCCGTACCGGTCGTCAGTGTCAGCGTGCACAGCGCGCCGACCCGCGACGGCGCCCGGCGCCTCCGGTCGGGCCGCAGCACCCACAGGTGACCGGTCAGCCGGTGGCCTCCGGGCCGCCGGCGCGCATGACGTCCCGCGCGGTGAGCGCCACGTGCAGCGACAGCCGCCGCTCGCTCGAATCCAGGTCGACGCCGAGCACCCGCTCGATCAGCTCCAACCGCTGGTACAGCGCTGATCGCGACAGCGACATCGCGTCCGCGGCGCGCCGCTTGTTGCGCCCCTCCACCAGGTACGTCTCCAGCAGGGCGACGTGGTTCGTGCCGTGGCGCTGGTCGTAGGAGAGCAGCGGACCCAGCTCGCGCTCGACGAACGTCTGCAGGCGCACGTCGTCGCGCAGCAGGTACAGCAGGCCCCGGAGGCGGACGTCGTGCAGCCGGTAGAACGGGCGCGGCTCGGCGGTGTGCACTGTCGCGTCGGCGACCTGCGCCGCCTCGACCAGTGAGCGCCGGGCCAGGTCGAGCGTCCGGACCACCGATCCGGCGGCGACCACGACGTCCGACCCGGCCCGGTGACCCGCCCGGGTGAGCGCGGCGGACAGGCTCCCCAGCGCGGTCTCGTCGGAGCCGGTTCCGTCGAGCGCGACGAGGAGGGTGACGCCGGTGCCGCCGGCCGCCTCGTCCACGTCGCCGACGAGCGCGGCGAGCCCGCACTCGCGTACCGCCGTCTCCACCGCGTCCAGCAGTTCCCGCCGGCGCGCGTTCGCCTCGCCGCCGGTGGCCTGGACCGGCCGGCGTCGCCGGACCACGACGCCGAGCAGCAGACGCTGCTCCAGGACGACACCGAGCCCGCGCGCCCGCAGCGCCACGTCCCGGGTGGGCGCGGAGTGGTTGACGAGGCTCAGCAGCAGGCTGCTGCGCGCCTGCCGCTCGACCGACGAGGAGTCCCGGGCGACGAGCTGGTTCAGCGCGATGGTGGACGCGGCCCGTTCCAGCAGCACCCGGGTCCGGGCCGGCGGCTCCTGGTCGCACAGCAGCACGAGCCGTCCCCACCGGTTGCCGCGCGCCTCGACGCTCGTCACCAGCCAGCCCGAGCGCGGCTCGTAGCCGGTGCCGGACGGGACCTCGACCGCGCGGGAGCGGGTCTCCCAGCGGTCGAGCAGCTCCTCGGCGGTCAGCGGGCCGGTCTCGTACGCCAGCACCTGGTGGGCGAGGTTCTCCAGCACGGCGGGACGCCGGGACAGGCGGGTGACCTCGCGGAGCACCTGCCGGGGTTCGGCGCCCTCCACCGACAGCTCGGTGAAGATGCGGTGGATCTCGTCCTTCGCGAGCAGGTCGGCAGTCTGCTCCTCGACGATCACCGAGTGGACGACCTCGGTGACGGCGACGAACCGCATCTCGCGCCGGAGCGCGATGAGGGGCAGGTTCCGGCTGCGGGCGTGCTCGACCAGCCCGGCCGGCAGGGTTCCCCCGAACCGGCGGCCCAGCTCGACCACCACCCCCGCCACCCCGACGGCCGCCAGGCCGTCGATCCACCGGCGCAGTCCGTCGTCGTCCGGGGGCAGCCCGATGCCTGTGGTCAGGACCAGCTCGCCACCGCGGAGCAGGTCGGCGACCTCGGGGATCTCGGCGACGTGCACCCAGCGCACCGGCGCGTCGAGCCGGTCCCGGCCCGCCAGGACGCGCGGCCCGGCCTGCTGCAGCGCCGGCAGTTCGAGCACGTCACGGACGGTCATCGGCATCGGAGCGCCTCCCCCTCTCCTCCGGCGCACAGTATGTGCGCTTCCCGCGGACGGGAACGACACAGTGCCCATTGCCCGGACCTGGGGAACCGCAGATGATCCCGGGCATGACCCAGACAGCACCCGGCACCGTGCCCGCTCCCGCCCCGCTGGAGCGGGTGACCCACTGGATCGACGGCAAGCCGTTCGCCGGCGTCACCGAGCGTACGGCCCCAGTTTACGATCCGGC
Source organism: Micromonospora tulbaghiae (assembly GCF_900091605.1). Lineage (GTDB taxonomy): Bacteria > Actinomycetota > Actinomycetes > Mycobacteriales > Micromonosporaceae > Micromonospora > Micromonospora tulbaghiae. Next base: position 283,406 of record NZ_FMCQ01000005.1, on the reverse strand, counting down.
GCTGGGCGCGGTCCGGACGGAGGTGCCGCTGGCCTCCGTCGACGAGGTGGACCAGGCCGTCGCCTCGGCCGCCGCCGCGTTCGCCTCCTGGCGGACCTCGTCGCTGACCAGGCGCACCCAGGTGCTGTTCGCGTTCCGGGAGCTGGTCAACCAGCACAAGCAGGAGCTGGCCGAGCTGATCACGGCCGAGCACGGCAAGGTCGTCTCCGACGCCCTCGGCGAGGTCACCCGCGGGCTGGAGGTCGTCGAGTTCGCCTGCGGGATCCCGCACCTGCTCAAGGGCGGCTACTCGGAGGGCGTGTCCACGAACGTGGACGTCTACTCCATCCGCCAGCCGGTCGGCGTCTGCGCCGTCATCTCGCCGTTCAACTTCCCGGTGATGGTCCCGATGTGGTTCGTGCCCATCGCCATCGCGGCGGGCAACACCGTGGTGCTCAAGCCCAGCGAGAAGGACCCGTCCGCGTCGCTGCTCGTGGCCCGGCTCTGGGAGCAGGCCGGCCTGCCCGCCGGCGTGTTCAACGTCGTGCACGGCGACAAGGTGGCAGTGGACCGGCTGCTGGAGCACCCCGAGGTCAAGGCGGTGTCGTTCGTCGGCTCCACGCCGATCGCCCGGTACGTGTACGAGACCGGCACCCGCAACGGCAAGCGCGTCCAGGCCCTCGGCGGCGCGAAGAACCACATGGTGGTGCTGCCGGACGCCGACCTGGACCTGGCCGCCGACGCGGCGGTCAACGCCGGGTTCGGCTCGGCCGGCGAGCGGTGCATGGCGATCTCGGCCCTGGTGGTCGTCGAGCCCGTCGCCGACGACCTGGTGGCCCGGATCCGCGAGCGCATCGCCACGCTGAAGGTCGGTGACGGGCGGCGCTCCTGCGACATGGGGCCGCTGGTCACCCGCGAGCACCGCGACCGCGTCGCGTCGTACCTCGACGCGGGTGTCGGGGCCGGCGCCGAGCTGGTGGTGGACGGCCGCGAGGTACGGGTCGACGGCGACGAGTCCGGGTTCTGGCTCGGGCCGAGCCTGCTGGACCGGGTGTCGCCCGAGATGAGCGTCTACACCGACGAGATCTTCGGGCCGGTGCTGTCGGTCGTGCGCGTCGGCAGCTACGACGAGGCGCTCGCGCTGGTGAACTCGAACCGCTACGGCAACGGCACCGCCATCTTCACCAACGACGGCGGTGCGGCCCGCCGTTTCCAGAACGAGGTCGAGGTCGGCATGGTCGGCGTCAACGTGCCGATCCCGGTGCCGATGGCCTACTACTCCTTCGGCGGCTGGAAGGACAGCCTCTTCGGCGACTCGCACGCCCACGGCGCCGAGGGCGTGCACTTCTTCACCCGCGGCAAGGTCGTCACCTCCCGGTGGCTCGACCCCAGCCACGGCGGGATCAACCTCGGCTTCCCCGAGAACGTCTGAGCAGCGGAGAGAGAACGCCGATGAGCACCAGCGCACAGCGCACCTACGAACTCGACCGCGCCCACGTCTTCCACTCCTGGTCCGCCCAGTCGCTGCTCGACCCGATGGTGGTCGAGCGCGCCGAGGGCTCGTACTTCTGGGACGGCGAGGGCAACCGCTACCTGGACTTCTCGTCCCAGCTCGTCAACACCAACATCGGCCACCAGCACCCGGTGGTGGTCGCGGCGATCCAGGAGCAGGCGGCCCGCCTGTGCACGATCGCGCCGTCCTACGCCAACGACGTCCGCGGCGAGGCGGCCCGGCTGATCACCGAGCTGACCCCGGCGAGCCTTTCCAAGGTCTTCTTCACCAACGGCGGCGCGGACGCGATCGAGCACGCCGTCCGGATGGCCCGGCTGCACACCGGCCGGCCGAAGGTGCTGTCGCAGTACCGCAGCTACCACGGCGGCACCCAGACCGCCGTGAACCTCACCGGCGACCCGCGCCGCTGGCCCAGCGACAACGGCACCGCCGGCGTGGTGCACTTCTTCGGCCCGTTCCTGTACCGGTCGGAGTTCGGCGCCACGACCGAGGAGGAGGAGTGCGCGCTCGCACTGCGCCACCTCGAACGCGTCGTGGAGATGGAGGGCCCGTCCACCATCGCCGCGATCGTGCTGGAGACGGTGCCGGGCACCGCCGGCATCATGCCGCCGCCGCCGGGCTTCCTCGCGGGCGTCGGGGAGCTGTGCGACAGGCACGGCATCCTCTACATCGCCGACGAGGTGATGGCGGGCTTCGGACGTACCGGCGCCTGGTTCGCGCTGGACCACTACGGCGTGACGCCCGACCTGATCACCTTCGCGAAGGGCGTGAACTCCGGTTACGTCCCGCTCGGCGGTGTGGTGATCGCCGACCACGTGGCCGAGACGTTCGCCACCCGCGCCTACCCCGGCGGCCTGACCTACTCCGGTCACCCGCTGGCCACCGCCGCCGCCGTCGCGACCATCAACGTGATGCGGGACGAGCGGATCGTCGAGAACGCCGCCACGATCGGCGCCGACGTGCTGGGCCCGGGGCTGCGCGAGCTGGCCGAACGGCACCCGAGCGTCGGTGACGTACGCGGGCTCGGCGTGTTCTGGGCCCTGGAACTGGTACGCGACCGCGAGACGAAGGAGCCACTGGCACCGTACGGGGCGTCGTCGCCGGAGATGAACGAGGTGCTGGCCGCGTGCAAGCGCGGCGGGCTGGTCGCGTTCGCGAACTTCAACCGGATCCACGTGGTGCCGCCGTGCACCGTGTCGGAGACGGAGGCCAAGACGGGCCTGGCGATCCTCGACGAGGCGCTGACACTCGCCGACCGCCACACGGTCTGAGGCAATGCCCACCACCGCCCGCCGGGTCCACCCCGGCGGGCGGTCCCGTATCCGAGATCCGCGAGACGGCCGGCGACCCCGGTGACGCGGAGACCGACGCACCCAGAAGGTGACGAATGACTACCGTAGATCTCGCCGACCCACCGGTCACCAACCCCTTCACCGGCACCACCGGACTTCCGCGTACGTCCGAGGGCTGGACCCAGCTCGTCACCCCGGACGGGCGCCTGCACCCCGAGGTCGACGCCGACCGCGACGCCCTCGGCCGCCTCACCCGTGACCTGTACCGGGGGATGCGGCTCGCGCGCCGCCTCGACGACGAAGCGTTCGCGTTGCAGCGACAGGGCGAGCTGGGCCTGTGGTTGCAGTGCCGCGGCCAGGAGGCCGCCCAGGTCGGTTCCGTCGCGGCGGTACGCGCCGACGACTACGTCTTCCCGAGCTACCGGGAGCACGCCGCGGCGCTGTGGCGCGGCATCGGCCCGGCCGACCTGCTGCGCCAGTGGCGCGGCGTCGCGCACAGCGGCTGGGATCCGGAGCCGTACTCGTTCCACATCTACACGCTGGTCCTGGCCGCCCAGCTGCTGCACGCCACCGGGTACGCCCTCGGGGTGCAGCGCGACGGCAGCGACACGGTCGTCGTGACGTACTTCGGTGACGGCGCCGCCAGCGAGGGCGACGCGAGCGAGGCCATGAACATCGCCGCCGTCAACGCCGCCCCGATGGTGTTCTTCTGCCAGAACAACCAGTGGGCCATCTCGACGCCGACGGCGTCGCAGACGCGTACGCCGATCCACCGGCGCGGCGCCGGGTTCGGCCTGCGCAGCGAGTGGGTCGACGGCAACGACGTGCTGGCGGTGTACGCGGTGACGTCCGCGGTGACCGAGCACGCCCGATCCGGCAACGGTCCCGCGATCGTCGAGGCCACCACGTACCGGATGGGTGGGCACAGCACGTCGGACGACCCGACCCGCTACCGCACCGACGACGAACTGAAGGCGTGGCGGGCACGGGATCCGCTGGCCCGGGTCGAGGCGCTCATGCGCGCCGAGGGCTGGAGCGACGAGGCGTTCCTCGGCGAGATCCAGGCCGAGGCGGACGAGCTCGCCGACCGTACCCGCCGGGAGTGCCTGGCGCTGGAGGCCCCGGACCTCGCGGACGCCTTCGCCACGGTGCTGGCCGACGTGCCCCAGCTCCTGCGGGAGGAGCGCGACGCGTTCGTCGCCTACCGCGCCTCCTTCCTCGACTGACGCCCGCCTGCGATCGGAGAACTCGTTCATGCTCACCCTCTGTCAGGCACTGAACAGCGGCCTGCGCCGCGCCATGGAGGACGACGACAAGGTCCTCCTGATGGGCGAGGACGTCGGCCGGCTCGGCGGCGTCTTCCGGGTCACCGACGGTCTCCAGAAGGACTTCGGCGAGGCCCGGGTGGTGGACACCACCCTCGCCGAGTCCGGGATCATCGGCACCGCCATCGGGCTGGCGCTGCGCGGCTACCGCCCGGTCTGCGAGATCCAGTTCGACGGCTTCGTCTACCCCGCGTTCAACCAGATCGTCTCCCAGCTCGCCAAGATGCGGGCCCGCACCGGCGGCCGTACCGGCCTGCCGGTGGTGGTGCGGATCCCCGTCGGTGGCGGCATCGGCGCCGTCGAGCACCACAGCGAGTCGAACGAGGCGTACTTCGCGCACACCGCCGGGCTGCGGGTCGTCTACTGCGCCAGCCCGGACGACGCGCACTGGATGATCCGCCAGGCCGTCGCCGGCGACGACCCGGTCATCTTCTACGAGCCGAAGCGCCGCTACTGGGTCAAGGGCGAGGTGACGCCCGAGGACGCCGGACCGCCACTGCCGCTGGACCGCGCCCGGACCGTGCGGCCGGGCACCGACGTGACGCTGCTGACGTACGGCGGCACCGTCGCCACCTGCGTCGCCGCCGCCGAGGCCGCCGCACCGGAGGGCCGCGACATCGAGGTGATCGACCTGCGGTCCATCTCCCCGCTGGACGTGGCCACAGTCGAGGAGTCCGTCCGCCGTACCGGCCGGGCGGTGGTGGTCCACGAGGCGCCCACGTTCGCCGGTTTCGGCGCCGAGGTCGTCGCGCAGGTGACGAGCCGGTGCTTCTACTCGCTGGAGGCGCCGGTGGAGCGGGTCGGCGGCTTCAACCTGCCGTATCCGCCGGCCAAGGTCGAGGAGGAGTACCTGCCCGACCTGGACCGGATCCTCGACGCCGTCGACCGCGTCCTGGCCGCGTGAAGGGAGAGGTATCCGTGACCGTTCAGCAGTTCCGCCTGCCCGATGTCGGCGAGGGCCTCACCGAGGCCGAGATCGTCACCTGGCGGGTCGCCCCGGGCGATCCGGTCCGCCTCAACGACGTCCTGGTGGACATCGAGACCGCCAAGGCCGTGGTCGAGCTGCCCAGCCCGTACGCCGGTGTGGTGGACCGCCTGCTCGCCGCGGAGGGGCAGACCGTCGACGTCGGCTCGCCGATCATCGCGATCCGGACGGCGGGCGACGGCCCGGCGGCCCCGGCCGCCGACGAGCCCGCCGCCCCGCCGCCGGCCGAGGACGAGCCGACCGCCGAAGAGCCGGCGGTGGAGCGCACCGCTGTGCTCGTGGGCTACGGGGTGGCCGCCCAGGCGCGGACGCGCCGGCCGCGTCGCGCCACGCCGTCCGTCCGCCCGGCCGAACCCGTCCGCGGGCCGCACACGTCCCGGCCGCCGGTGCTCACCAAGCCGCCGCTGCGCAAGCTCGCGAAGGACCTCGGTGTGGAGCTGACCGAGGTACGCGGCAGCGGCCCCGACGGCCGGATCACGCGCCAGGACCTGCTCGACCACACCACCGGCCCGGCGCCCGTGACCGACCACCGGCGGGACGAGCGCCTGCCCGTCCGCGGGGTGCGCAAGGCGACCGCCGCCGCCATGGTCGCCAGCGCGTTCACCGCGCCGCACGTCACGGAGTTCCTCACCGTCGACATGACCGGCACCGTCGAGTTCGTGGACCGGCTGAAGCAGGACGCGGCCTTCCAGGGGGTGAAGGTCAGCCCGCTGCTCGTGGCGTCGCTCGCGGTGCTGGACGCCGTCCGCCGGTACCCCGACGTCAACGCCCGGTGGGACGAGGACAACCAGGAGATCGTCCGGTTCGCCGACGTCAACCTGGGTATCGCCGCCGCGACGCCGCGCGGCCTGCTCGTACCGAACGTCAAGGCCGCGCAGCACCTCCCGGTACGGGACCTCGCGGTCGCCCTGAACGAGCTGGCGGCCACCGCGCGGGAGGGCCGCACCCGTCCCGCCGACCTGTCCGGCGGAACCATCACCATCACCAACATCGGGGTGTTCGGGGTGGACGCCGGCACCCCGATCCTCAACCCCGGTGAGGCGGCGATCCTCTGCCTCGGCGCGCTGCGCCGGATGCCGTGGGTGGTCGACGAGCAGGTCGTTCCCCGGTGGACCGTGCAGTTGTCGCTGTCGTTCGACCACCGGCTGGTGGACGGGGAGCTGGGCAGCCGGGTGCTGGCCCACGTCGGGCGGTTCCTGGAGGACCCGCTGTGGGGCCTGGCCCTGCGCTGAGGCCCCGGTAGGCGGACGGCGCGTGGACGGACAAGGAGGTCCGTTCACGCGCCGTCGTCGTACGCGCGGCGCGCGTCAGTCCACGACCTCGAACCCGACGCCGGCCGACGGTCGCGGCGCGACGCCGCCCGCCGGCGCGATCAGCTCGCCCACCTCCTCGGACGCCGCGAGCCGGAACCGCACGTACTCCAGCTCGCCGGAGAACTCGTGCCGGGCCGGGTAGCTCGGCGACACCGGCGAGTGGATGCTGCGCCCGATGTCCATGCCCGCGAAGCCGTGGAAGAACGGCAGCAGACGCGGGAACAGCGCCTCGCCCGCCGCCTCGCCGTCCACGTACAGGCGGCCGGTGCCCTGGCAGTCGGCCGTCTTCGTCAGCTCGAAGGTCAGCTCCACCGGGCCCAGCGGCAGCTCGCCCTCGGACCGCAGCACGTAGTGGGTGCCGAGGTGGTTGTACTCGTACACCAGGTGGTTGTCCTGGATGTGCAGCACGTACCCGCCGCTGACGTTGCCGAGCACCACGATCACGCCGCCCTGGGTGGCGTCGGTGCGGTGCACCCGCGCGGCGATGGCGTGCGAACGGTTCATCGTCGGCGGCACGGCCGCACCGGAGATCGTCGGCACCCCGGCCAGGTACGTGAAGTCCAGCCGGTCCCGTACCGATCCGGGACGCGGCACCCGGGCCCGGATCGCGAATCCCCTGTCGTCCAGCGGCAGCACGTCGTAGCGGGCCGCCTCGATCCAGAACTCCTCGATGAGACGCCGCAACACCTCAGGATGCTCGGCGGCCAGGTCGTGGCTCTCGGTCGGGTCCTCGTCGATCCGGTACAGCTCCCAGCGGTCCTCGTCCCAGGAGGTGCCCCGCTCGTGGAACGCGACAGCCTTCCAGCCCTGGTGGTAGATGCCGCGGTGGCCGAACATCTCGAAGTACTGGCGGTCCCGCGACGGCGGCGCCGCCGGGTCGCGCAGCCCGTCGCGGAAGCTGCGGCCGTGCAGCGGCATCTGCGGTACGCCCCGGCGCACCGCGGGCGGCTGCACCCCGACGAGGTCGAGCACCGTCGCGGTGACGTCGATGCTGTGCTGGAACTGGGTCCGCACCTCCCCGCCCGGTACGTCGCCGGCCGGCCAGCTCAGCACGAACGGCACGCGGACCCCGCCCTCGTGGGTGTGCTGCTTGTAGCGGCGGAACGGGGTGTTGCTGACCTGCGCCCAGCCCAGCGGATAGTTGCTCTGCGCCCGCGGGCCGCCGATCTCGTCGATCCGGTCCAGGCTGTCCTGGAGGTTCTCCGGCACCCGGTTCTGGAAGGCCGTGGGGTTGAGCGTGCCGAGGGGCGTGCCCTCGGGGCTCGCGCCGTTGTCCGACATGACCACGAAGATCGTGTCGTCGAGCCGGCCGATCCGCTCCAGGAAGTCGACCAGGCGCCCGAGCTGGGCGTCGGTGTGGTCGACCATCGCCGCGTACGCCTCCTGCATGCGGGCGAACAGGCGCCGCTGCTCCGGCGGCACGTCGTCCCACGGCACGACGCCGGGGTTGTGCGGTGGCAGCGGCGCGTCCGGCGGGATGATGCCGAGTCCGATCTGCCGCCGGTGCCGGTCCGCGCGGATGACGTCCCAGCCCCGGTCGTAGCGGCCCCGGTACTTCGCCAGGTACTCCGGCGGGGCCTGGTGCGGCGCGTGCGCGGCGGCGTACGCCAGGTAGAGGAAGAACGGCTTCTCCGGCGTGAACGACGTCTGGTCCCGGACGAACCCGATGGCCCGGTCGGTCAGGTCCTCGGTGAGGTGGTAGCCCTCCTCCGGGGTGGCCGGCGGGTCCACCTGGTGGTTGTCGTACACCAGCTCCGGATAGAAGTTGTCGGTCTCGGCCTCCAGGAAGCCGTAGTACCGCTCGAAGCCGCGGCCCAGCGGCCACTGGTCGTATGGGCCGGACGGCGTGGTGTGCTCCAGCGGCGCGACGTGCCACTTGCCGACGGCCATGGTGTTGAACCCGGCGTCGACGAGCATCTCCGCGACTGTGGCGGCGGCGTGGGTGATCCGCCCCCGCCCGCTCGGGAAGCCGCTGTCGAAGTTGGACAGCATGCGCATGCCGACGCTGTGGTGGTTGCGGCCGGTGAGCACGCTGGCCCGGGTCGGCGAGCACAGCGGCGAGGTGTGGAAATTGGTGTACCGCAGCCCGGAGGCGGCCAGCCGGTCGATCGTCGGGGTGTCGATCTCGGCGCCGAAGCAGCCGAAGTCGGCGAACCCGACGTCGTCCAGCAGCACGTACACCACGTTCGGCGTACCCGCGGCGGCCGACGGCGGCGTGCTCCAGTGCTCCGTCGACTCGTCGTAGGTGCGTCCGATGATCCCCTCGTACGGGGGGTCCGCCAGAGGGCCGGTCACGCTGCGCCTCAGCCGGCCGTGGTGCCGCCGTCGAGGACGAGCGTGTGGCCCGTCACCATCCGCGCCTCGTCGCTGGCGAGGAACACCACCGCGTCGGCGGAGTCGCGCGGCGTGGCCATGCGGCCCAGCGGGATCGACGCCCGGAAGTTCTCCCGCGCGCTGTCCGGCACGTCCCCCATTCCGCCCAGGAACGCCGAGAGCATCGGCGTCTCGGTCGCCGCCGGGGCGATCGCGTTGACCCGGATGCCGTGCGGCGCGAGTTCCAGCGCCAGCGCCTTCATCAGGCCGATGACGCCGTGCTTGGCGGCGGTGTACGGCGCGTACCTGGGGCGGGCGATGACGGCCTGCAGCGACGCGGTGAACACGATCGCGCCGCCACCGGCCTCGATCAGCGCGGGCGCGGCGGCCTGCGCGGTCCAGAACGCACCCTTGAGGTTGACGTCGACCACGCGGTCCAGCGTCGCCTGGTCCACCTCGTCGAGCGGGCCGGTGAACGGCGTACCGGCGTTGGCGTGCATGAGGTCGAGCCGGCCGAACCGCTCGACGGCGGTCTCCACGGCGGCGCGGCAGTCGGCGGCCCGGGTGACGTCGCAGGCCACGCCGACGACGGCGGACCCGAACCCGGCGGCCGCCTCGGCGGCGCGGTCGCCGTCGAGGTCGGCGATGACGACACGTGCGCCCTCCTCGACGAGCCGGCCGACGGTGGCCAGTCCGATGCCGCTGGCGCCTCCGGTGACGACGGCGACGCGGTCAACCAACCTCATGTGCTGCTCCTGTTGAATCGGTCCAGGAGGTCGCCGCTCAGGGTGGGCACCGCGGACAGCAGCCTCTGGGTGTAGGGGTGCCGGGGGTCGGCGTAGATCGATTCGGTGTCACCCGTCTCGACGATCCGTCCCTGGTTCATCACCGCGATCCGGTCGCACAGGTACCGGACGACGGACAGGTCGTGGGAGACCAGGATGAGGGTCAGCTTGAACTGCTCGGCCAGGTCGGTGAGCAGGTTGAGGATCTGCGCGCGCACCGAGACGTCGAGCGCGCTGACCGGCTCGTCGCCCACGATGACCTTCGGCCCGGCCGCGAGGGCGCGGGCGATCGCGATGCGCTGCCGCTGGCCGCCGGAGAACTGGTGCGGGTAACGGGTCACCGCCTCCTCGGGCAGGCCCACCGAGTGCATCAGCTCGGCCACGCGGGCCCGGTGGTCGCCGGGCAGGCGCAGCGCGCGCATCGGCTCCGCGATGATGTCCGCGACGCGCATGCGCGGGTTCAGCGACGACATCGGGTCCTGGAGCACCATCTGCACGTCGCGGCGCAGGAATCCGAGCCGCCGCTCCGGTACGCCGCTGATCCGCTGCCCCTGGTAGAACGCGGTGCCGGACGTCGGCTGGTCGAGGGCCATGAGGATGCGCGACAGCGTGGACTTGCCGGAGCCGCTCTCCCCCACGATGCCGAACGCCTCGCCCTCGTGGACCTGCACGCTCACGCCGTCGAGCGCGCGGATCGGCTGGCCCGGCGTGCGCAGCGACCGCCGCGGGGAGCGGTACTCGCGCACCACGTCGACGGCTTCCAGCAACGGGGTGGTGGTCATGCGCTGGCCTTCCCGCTTCCTAGGGGCTGGTCGCTCTCGATCGGGTGGTGGCAGGCCGCCCGCTGGGTGCTGCCGGGCGGCGCCGTCAGCAGCGGCACCGTGCCGCAGACGTCGTCGGCGCGCGGGCAGCGGTTGCGGTACACGCAGCCGGTGGGGAACGACCCGAGCGACGGGACGCGGCCCGGGATGGTCGACAGCCGGCCGCTTCCGTCGGTGCTCTCCAGCACCGTGGACGCCCGCAGGCCCGCCGTGTACGGGTGCCGGGGCGAGTCGAACACCGTCGCCACGTCGCCGTGCTCGACGATCGAGCCGCCGTACATGACGAGCAGTTCCTCGCAGATGCTGGCGACGACCGGCAGGTCGTGCGTGATGAGCAGCAGCGACGCGCCCTCCTCGCGCACCAGCGTGTCCATCAGCCGCAGCATCTCCGCCTGCACCGTGACGTCCAGCGCCGTGGTGGGCTCGTCCGCGACCAGCACGGCCGGGTCGCACGCCAGCGCGATGGCCAGCACGACGCGCTGCCGCTGGCCGCCGGAGAGCTGGTGCGGGTACTTGCGCGCGGTCCGGTCGGGCTCGGGCAGCTGGACCCGTTCGAGCAGTTCGACGGCGCGGGCGGAGGCCGCCGCGCGGTTCATCCCCTTGTGCAGCCGCAGCGACTCGGCGACCTGGTTGCCGACCCGCATCAGCGGGTTGAGCGCCGTCATCGGCTCCTGGAACACCATGGCGATGTCGTTGCCGCGGACCGCGCACATCTGCTTGTCGGACAGGTCGAGCAGGTTCCGGCCGTTTAGCAGCACCCGCCCGGACGCCGTCACGCCGTGGGGCAGCAGGCCCATCAGGGCGAGCGCGGTCAGGGACTTGCCGCACCCGGACTCGCCGATCAGTCCCATCCGCCGGCCCCGCCCGATCTCGAACGAGACGCCCTTGACGGCCTGGATGTCGTGGACCTTGACGACGAGGTCCTCCACCACGAGCCCGCTCACGCCGGTCACCGTCCTCTCAGCCGCGGGTCGAGGGCGTCGCGCAGCCCGTCGCCCATGAGGTTGAAGCCGAGCACCGACAGGGCGATGGCCAGACCGGGCCAGACGGCGAGCATCGGCTGCACGACGAAGTAGTTCTGGGCCTCCTGGAGCATCCGGCCCCAGGTGGGGGTCGGTGGCGGGGTGCCGTACCCGAGGTAGGACAGCGCCGCCTCGGCGAGCACCGCGTGCGCGAACGACACCGACGCCTGCACGATGAGCAGGGCGGCGATGTTGGGCAGCACGTACCGGACCATGAGCACCACGCCCCGGCGGCCGTAGCTGCGCGCGGCGAGCACGAAGTCGCTCTGCAGCACCTGCATCGCGCCGGCCCGGGTGAGGCGGCCGAACACCGGGACGTTGGCGACGCCGATCGCGATCATGCCGGTGAGCGTGGAGGCGCCGAAGCCGGCCGCCAGGATGATCGCCAGCAGGATGGCCGGGAAGGCGAACACGATGTCGAGCGCCCGCATCACCGGCTCGCTGAGCCAGCGGTGCCCGGTGGCGGCGAGCAGACCCAGCGGTACGCCGACAGCGGCGGCGATCGCGACGGCGACCACACCGACGAACAGTGTGGTCCGCGCGCCGACGAGGAGCTGGCTGACGATGTCCCGGCCGAAGTGGTCGGTGCCGAGCCAGTGGTCCCCGCCCGGGGAGAGCAGCGTCTGCGACGGGTCGACCCGGGTGGGGTCGTACGGCGTCCAGAGGAACGACACCAGCGCGGTGAGGACGACCAGGCCCACCAGGCCGGCGCCGATCACCAGCGTCAGGTTCCAGCGGCGGCGCGGCTTGACGGGGCCGGCCGCGACGACGTCGGCGGTGGCGTCCGGTGGGGCGTCGGCGACTGATGTCATGCCTTGCTCCTCAGCCTGGGGTCGACCGCGTGGTACACCACGTCGACGACGAAGTTGATCAGAAGCACCGCGGCCGTCAGCACCATCACGGTGCCCTGCACCTTCAGCAGGTCGCGGTTGCCCACGTCCTGCAGCAGCATCCGGCCGAGACCGGGCAGGCCGAAGACGTTCTCGATCACGACGGTGCCGATGAGCAGCGTCGCGAGTTGCAGACCGAGGACGGTGATGACCGGGATGGCCGCGTTGCGCAGCGCGTGCCGGGTCAGCGCCTGCGAGCGGCTGAGTCCCTTGGCCCGCGCGGTCTGGATGAAGTCCTCCTGCATGACCTCGACCACCGCGGACCGGACGTAGCGCATCAGGATCGCGCCCTGGGCCACGCCGAGGACCAGCGCCGGCATCAGCAGGGCCTGCACGGCCCCGCCGAAGTCGTCCCACCCGGTGAACCCGCCGGCGGGCAGCCACTGCAGCTTCACCGCGAACACGGTGATGAGCAGGATGCCGAGCCAGAACGACGGAACGGCGATGCCGACCTGGCTCAGCGCGGACAGCGCCGTCCCGACCGGGGTACGGCTCTTCACGGCGGCGAGGATGCCCAGCGGCACGGCGATGAGCAGCGCCAGCGTCATCCCGGCCAGGATGAGCGGCACCGTGACGCCGAGCTTGTCGGCGATCTCCGAGCCGACCGACACCCCGCTGAGCGGCGAGATGCCGAAGTCACCGCGGATCAGGCCACCGGCCCAGTCGAGGTACCGCTCGGTGAACGGCCGGTTCGTCCCGAACTGCTCCCGCAGCGCCTCCAGCGCCTCCGGGGTGGCGTTCACCCCGAGCATCGCCTGCGCCTGGTCGCCCGGCAGCAGCGCCAGCATCGTGAAGACGAGGATGGACGCGGCGAACAGCGATACCGCGAGGATGGCCAGCCGCCGGACGAAGTAGATCACCATGCGTGTGTGCTCCCACTCCGAGTCATGGCCTGATCATCACCATCTTGGTCACGGTCAGCTCCTCCATGGCGAAGCGCGGTCCCTCCCGCCCGATGCCGGAGTCCTTGACGCCGCCGTACGGCATGTTGTCGGCGCGGAAGCCGGGCACCTCGTTGACCAGCACACCACCGACGTCGAGGCGGCGCACGACGTCGAGGGCGACAGCCAGGTCACGGGTGAAGACGGCGGCCTGGAGCCCGTAGCGGGACCGGTTGACCAGCTCGACCGCCGCGTCCATGTCCGGCACCGACCGGACGCAGACCACCGGCCCGAAGATCTCCTCCGCCCAGCACTCGGCGTCCTCGGGGACGTCGACGAGCACTGTCGGTTGCAGCACCCGGCCCTGCGCCGTACCGCCGGCCAGGCAGCGGGCCCCGGCGGCGACCGCGCGGTCCACCCACGAGTGCACCCGCTCGGTGGACGCCTCGTCCACCAGGGCGGACACGCGGGTGTCGGCGGACCGGGGGTCGCCGGTGGTGACTGCGGCCAGCAGCGGCCGGAGGCGTTCCAGCAGCGCCTCGCGGACCGGCTCCTCGACGATCACCCGCTGCACGCTGATGCACGCCTGGCCGGAGGCGTAGAACCCGCCGCGTACTACTGCTTCGGCGGCCCGGTCGAGGTCGGCGTCGCGGCCGACGACGAGCGCCGCGTTGGACCCGAGTTCCAGCAGCACCTTGCGCGGGGCCGCGGCACGGGCGATCTGGTGGCCGACGTGCGCCGATCCGGTGAAGGACACGGCGGCGACGTCGGGGTGCGTGGTCAGGAGCTTGCCGACCTCGACGCCACCGGTGACGAGCTGGACCCCGGCGGCCGGGCAGCCCGCCCGGCGGAACAGGTCGACCAGCACCAGCGTGGCCAGCGGCGTGTTCGGCGCCGGCTTGACGATCACCGGGCAGCCCGCCGCGACCGACGGCGCGACCTTGTGCGCGGCCAGCAGCAGCGGATAGTTGAACCCGGTGATGCCGACGACGACGCCGACCGGGCGACGTACCCAGAAACCGAGCATGCCCTCGCCGGCCGGCTGCATGTCCAGCGCCACCGTCTCACCGGTCAGGTGCCCGACCTCCTCGGCGGCCGTCTCCAGCGTGACGAGCGTGCGGGCGACCTCGACCCGGCAGTCGACGAGCGGCTTGCCGGTCTCCAGGACCAGCAGCTCGGCCAGCGAGTCGGCGCGGGCGCGCACCTCGGCGGCGACTGCCGTCAGGATCGCGCGCCGCCGGTGGCCGGGCAGGCCGGCCATCTCCGCGGCGACCTCCCGCGCGGCGTCGACAGCCGCCTCGGCGTCGGCGGTGGCGCCCCAGGGCGCCTGGGTCACGGTGCTGCCGTCGTACGGGAAGCGCACCGGCGCGGTCTGCGCGGTGGTGGCCCAGCCGGCGCCGATCGGCAGTCCGGCGGGCAGCGCGGCCAGCAGTTCCTGAGCGGTCACGACGCCGCACCCGCCCGCGCGCCGGTGGCGCCGGTCAGGAAGGCCAGCGCCGCCTCGGCGTAGACCTTCGTCTTGCGGACGATGTCGTCGACCTCGACGTACTCGTCGGGCTGGTGGGCGATCCACTTCGGGCCGGGGCCGTACACCACGTTCGGGATGCCGCTGTCACGCCACAGGATCGTGCCGTCGGTCGCGCCGGGTACGCCGCCGAAGACGGGCTCGGCGCCGGTGACCGCGCGGTGCGCCTCGGCCACGGCGAGCGAGACGGGGTGGTCCTCGGGGGTGACCGCGCACGGCCGGTCGTCGACGACCTCGACGGCGAATGTGACGCCGTGCCGGGTGCCGATGGCGTCGGCGTCGGAGCGGACGCGTGCGGCGAGGGCGGCGTGGTCGACACCGGGCACGGTCCGGCAGTCCACGCCGAGCACGGCGCGGCCGGGGATGACGTTGAGCTGGTCGGCGGAGCCGGCGTCCAGGACCGTGGGGGTCAGGTACGTCGGGCCGAGGTGCACGTGCTCGCCCGGGTCGGCCTGCAGCTCCTTCTGGAACCGGCCCAGCGCGGCGACCAGCTCGGCCACGGCGGGGACGGGGTTGCGGCCGTGCTGCGGCATCGCGCCGTGCGCCATCTTGCCGGTGCAGGTGACCAGCAGGCGGACGGCGCCCTTGGCGACCGCGCAGATCTCCTCCGCCTCGGGCTCGCAGACGATCGCGGCGTCCACCTCGCGGGCCAGCGCTGTCGTGGTGAAGTGCTTCGCGCCGAGCATCTGGCCCTCCTCGTCCACCAGAGCCGCCACCACGATCCGGCCCGGGAACGGCCCGGCCAGCTCGACGGCCCGGGTCGCGTGGATCATCGCGGCGACACCGGCCTTCATGTCGGCGGAGCCGCGACCGTACAGCCGCCCGTCGACGATGTCGCCGCCGAACGGGTCGACCGTCCACTCCTCGGGAGAACCCTCGGTGACGACGTCGGTGTGCCCCTCGAACATCAGCGTCGGGCCGGGCAGGCCACCGTCCACCACCGCTACGACGTTGGGGCGCCCGGGGACGACCTCGGTGACCTCCGGCTGCCAGCCGAATCCCCGCATGACCTGCGCGACGAGTTCCGCCACGGGCTGCTCGCTACGCCCTCGGCCCGCGTCCCAGGTCGAGGGGATGCGAACCAGGTCCTGGGTGAGCGACACGACGGCTTGCTCGTCCACGAGATGGCCGGCGCGGAGGGAGGCGTGGGTGTCCGACGTCATGGCGTCGGAGGTTACGAACTCCGCCCCCGGAGGGGAACGTCCAGTTTCCGGGTCGGCGGGGGTACCAGTCGCGGCCGGACCTGGTCTTCTACGGCCGCGGCGACCCGCCGCACCCCCTCGTCGATGCGGTCCAGCGGCATCACCTGGTACCCCAGGCGCAGGTGGTGACGCGGGGCGGGCCGGGTCGCCCAGTACGGCGCGCCCGGGTCCAGCAGGACACCCTGCCGGCGCAGCTCACGGGCCAGTTCCCCGGCGTCCAGCCCCGGCGGGCCGGTGATCCACCGGGCCAGCCCGCCGCGCGGCACCGGCTGCGGTCCCCAACGCACGTGCCGCTCGACCGCCCGCACCATCTCCTCGTACAGCCCCTGGTAGTGGGCGCGGACGCGGCGCACGTGGCGGGCCAGGTCCCGGCTGGCGACCATCTGCGCGAGGGCGCGCTGCATCGGGCCGGGCGGGTGGCGCAGCACGTAGCGGGAGCGGGCCCGCATGGCGTCCACGAGCGCCGGGGACGCCACCACGTAGCCGAGCCGCAGCCCCGGCGCCAGCAGCTTGCTGAAGCTGCCGAGGTAGACGACGCGGTCCTCGTCGTCGAGCGCCCGCACCGCCACCGCGGGCATCCCCCGGAACGTCATCTCCGGGTCGTAGTCGTCCTCGATCACGACCGCGTCCGCCGCGCCGGCCCGGCGCAGCAGCTCCTCACGGCGGGACGCCGACATGGTCGCGCCGGTCGGGTACTGGTGGCTCGGCGTCACGTACACGAGCTGGGCACCGTGCAGGTCCGCCGGCAGGTCCTCGACGACCAGTCCGTCCTCGTCGACCCGGCCGGGCACCACGTCGGCGCCGGCCATCTGCATGATCGTCCGCGCGTCGGGGTAGCCGGGGTCCTCGACGAGCACCACGCTGCCCGGCCGGACGAGGACGCTCGCCAGCAGGTGCAGCGCGTGCGTCGAGCCCAGCGTGATCATCACCTGGTCCGGGTGGGCGGAGATGCCGCGCGCCGGCAGCACGTGCTCGCAGAGCTGACGCACCAGCTCCGGGTCGTCGGCCTGGCCGGCGTCCCCGATGACCCGGGACAGCCCGTCCTGCCGCAGCGCCTCACGCTGCGCCCGTTCCCACGCGCCGATCGGGAACATGGAGGGGTCGGGCTGGCCGACCACGAAGGGGAACGGCGCCCGCGCCCAGGCCGGATCCCGGTGCACCGGCGTGGGCGGCGGTTCCGGCAGCCGCGCCGCCCAGTCGATCGGCTGCATCGGGGAGCGGGCGGTCCGCCGCGCGGCCCGCATCCGCACCACCGCGTCGGAGGAGACGTAGAGGCCGCGCCGCGGCACGGTCACGATCAGGCCCTGCTCCATGAGCCGGTCGTACGCGGTCAGCACCGTGTTCCGGGAGACGCCGAGCGCCTCGGCCAGGCGGCGCGTGCTCGGCAGCGGGCCGTCGTCGTACTGCCCGGCGAGGATGGCGTCCTCGAGCCCGGTGATGATCTGCTCGTAGAGCGGAACCGCGCTCTGCGGGTTGACCGGCAGCAGGAAATCCGCCACCTCGACCTCCCACTCCCGCGGGGGTCTCGCCTCGTCCCGTCGTCGTACGCCCTGCACACGCCCTATGCGTCCCGCTGGTACTAGCCTAGCCGGAGACCTGGACCTGTTGCGGAGGGCCCGTTCCCGCCACGCTTGGCCGGGCGATGGCAGGTGACGGTCTCCTGCACGCGGACAGGGGTGGACTCATGAGCGCCCAGCGAATCGCGCTGGTGCCCGGCGACGGCATCGGACCGGAGGTCACCGCGCAGGCGGTCAAGGCGTGCGACGCCGCCGCCCGACGGTTCGGGATCGACCTGGTCTGGGAAGACTACGAACTCGGCGCGGACTACTGGCGGATCACCGGCCAGGTCGTGCCGCCGGACGTGGAACAGGAACTGGCCAAGGCGGACGCCATTCTCTTCGGCGCCGTCGGCGACCCGTCGGTGCCGCCCGGCGTGCTCGAACGCGGCCTGGTGATCCACCTGCGGACCGCGTTCGACCAGTACGTGAACCTGCGGCCGGTCAAGCTGCTGCCCGGCGTGCCCACGCCCATCGGCGGGCTCCGCCCGGAGCAGTGCGACCTGGTGATCCTGCGGGAGAACACCGAGGGCGCCTACGTCGGCGCCGGCGGCTTCGTCCACCGGGGCGGGCCGGACGAGATCGCCACCCAGGAGTCGGTGAACACCCGCAAGGGCGTCGAACGCCTCATCCGGCACGGTTTCCGGCTGGCCCTGGGTCGCCGCAAGCACGTGACGCTGGTGCACAAGGCGAACATCCTCACGTACGCCGGCGACCTGTGGCAGCGGACCTTCGAGGAGGTCGCGGCGGAGTATCCGGACATCGAGGTGGACTACGTGCACGTCGACGCGATGTGCCTCTACCTGGTGACGCAGCCGGAGCGGTTCGACGTGGTGGTCACCGACAACCTGTTCGGCGACATCATCACCGACCTGGGGGCGGCGGTGCAGGGCGGTCTCGGCCTGGCCGCGAGCGGCAACCTCAACCCGACGGGGTCGGCGCCGAGCATGTTCGAGCCGGTGCACGGCTCCGCGCCGGACATCGCCGGCCGCGGCTGGGCCAATCCCGCGGGCTCGATCCTCAGCGCCGCCCTCATGCTGGAGCACCTGGGCCACCCCGAGGCGGCCCGCTGTCTGGAGGACGGCGTGAAGGCGGTGCTGCCGCGCCTGGGCGCCATGCGCGGGCCGGAGATGGGCATGTCGACCGAGGACTTCGGCGACGCCGTCGCCGCCGTCATCGGCGAGGGCGCGTACCAGGCGGACGTTCTGCCGGCGTAACGCGGGCGTGAGCACCGAATCGGATCCGGACGGCGGCGGGGGCGGCACCCCGCCGTCGCCGTGTTGCGCGCCGAAGCGCCCGCCCGCCGCCGGCACCGGCGCCGCGGCGGGCGCGAGCGCCGTCCGCTCCGCACACGGGGGTACGGACGACCTGATCGCGTTGCCCGGCGGCATCTTCCTCATGGGCACCGACGACCCGGAGGGCTTCCCGGAGGACCTGGAGGGACCGGTCCGCCCGGTGACCGTGGGCCCGTTCGAGATCGCCGCGACACCGGTGACGAACCGGCAGTTCGCCCGCTTCGTCGACGCCACCGGCTACCGCACGGACGCGGAACGGTACGGCTGGTCGTTCGTTTTCCACCTGCTTCTGACGCCGTCCGCGCGCCCGTACGTGCTGGACGCCTCCGTCCCGCAGGCGCCGTGGTGGCTGGCCGTCGAGGGGGCGCACTGGGCCGCCCCGGACGGGCCCGGGTCGGGCGTACGGGGACGCGAGCGGCATCCGGTCGTCCACGTCTCGCACCGGGACGCCGAGGCGTACTGCCGGTGGTCCGGTACCCGGCTGGCCACCGAGGCCGAGTGGGAGTACGCGGCACGCGGCGGGCTGTCCCAGGCCCGCTACGCCTGGGGCGACGAGCTGACCCCGGGCGGGCGGCACCAGTGCAACATCTGGCAGGGCGCCTTCCCCGCTGTCAACACCGCGGACGACGGGTTCGCAGGCACCTCTCCGGTGACCGCGTTTCCGCCGAACGGCTACGGCCTGTACGACGTCGCGGGCAACGTTTGGGAACTCACGGCCGAACCCTGGCGCGACCATCGAGGCCGCATCTCACCAGGTGAGAGCGTCATCAGGGGTGGCTCGTACCTCTGCCACGACTCCTACTGCAACCGATACCGCGTGGCAGCACGGAGTCGGACCACCGTTGACTCCTCAAGTGGCAACACCGGGTTCCGGGTGGCCCGGTAGCCGGAGGCTGATTGGTACCTGCCGACCCCGCTGAACTGGCCCTTTTGCATCGGGTACCACGCTCATAGTGTCCCGCCTCACAGGCTACGAGCGCCCTTGGCGTTCTTCGCGATGGGACACACGAATGAATCGGCTGAAGATAACGCTGCCCGCCGTGCTGCTCGCCACGGCGCTGGCTCTGACCGCGTGCAGTAGCGATGGTGACTCGGAGACCACCACCGGCGGCGGTGGTTCCGGCAACGGTACGGTCACCCTCGGCGCCTACCTGGAGCCGGTGAGCCTCGACCTGACCGCCGAGGCCGGCGCCGCGATCCCGCAGGTCCTGCTCTACAACGTGTACGAGGGCCTGGTGCGCCAGAACGCGGGCACCGGCGAGGTGGAGCCGCTGCTGGCCAGCGAGTGGAAGGTGTCCGACGACGGCACCAAGTACTCGTTCAAGCTCCGCGACAACGTGACCTTCCACGACGGCCAGAAGCTCACCGCGCAGGACGTGGTGTGGAGCTTCAAGCGGGTGACCGCCGAGGGCTCGACGAACCCGTTCAAGTCGCAGATGACAGTCGTGAAGACCGTCGAGGCGCCGGACGCGTCCACCGTGGACGTGACGCTGTCCCGGCCCAGCCAGAGCTGGCTGTTCGACGTCGCCGGCCGCGTCGGCGTGGTCCTCAAGGAGAACGCCACCGACCTGGGGACGAAGCCGAACGGCACCGGCCCGTTCAAGTTCGACAAGTGGAACCGCGGCGACAGCATCACGCTGGTGCGCAACGACGGCTACTGGGGTGACAAGGCGAAGGTCGCCACCGCCGTCTTCCGGTACATCACCGACGCCAACGCGCTGAACAACGCGATGCTCTCCGGTCAGCTCGACATCGTGGCGAACATCCAGGCGCCGCAGCTGCTCGAGGTGTTCAAGGGCAACAAGCAGTTCGAGGTGGTCGAGGGCAAGACGACCGGTGAGGTCGTCCTGGCCATGAACAACGGCAAGGGCCCGCTGGCCGACGTCCGGGTGCGCCAGGCCGTCCGCCACGCGATCGACCACGACGCGCTGATCAAGACCGTCTGGTCCGGGTACGGCACGAAGATCGGCAGCATGGTGCCGCCGAGCGACCCCTGGTACGAGGACCGCACCGGCGACTTCCCGCACGACCCCGCCAAGGCCAAGCAGCTGCTCGCCGAGGCCGGTCACGCAGGCGGGCTCACCCTGACCATGGACGTCCCGCCGCCCGGCTACGCCCGCGCGTCCGCGCAGTTCGTCGCCTCGCAGCTCGCCGAGGTCGGCATCAAGGTGATCCAGAACAACGTCGAGATGCCGCAGTGGCTCGACAAGGTGCTCGGCAAGGCCAACTACGACCTGTCGATCATCGCCCACGTCGAGCCGCGTGACCTGGTCCGCTACGGCCAGCCGGACTACTACTACCGCTACAAGAACCCGGCCGTCACGCAGCTCATGAACGAGGCCGACACGGCCCTGGACGCGGCGACCCGGGACAAGAAGTTCGCCGAGGCCGCGAAGGTCATCTCGCAGGAGGCCGCCAGCGACTGGCTGTTCCTGCTGCCGAACCTCGCGGTGATCCGCGACGGCGTCGAGGGCTACCCGAAGGACGCGGTGACCCAGTCCTTCGACGTCACCAAGGTGTCCAAGAAGTAACCCAGTTCCATGCTCGGAAGGACCTGGTGGGCTCCGCCCACCAGGTCCTCCCGCGTTCCCGCCCTCCCCGCTCCCCGCTCCCCGCTCCCCGCTCCCCGCTCCCCGCTCCCCGCTCCCCGCTCCCCGCTCCCCGCGATCTTGCAGTTGCGGCCCTCGGCGTGGGGGGTTCACCCCCTTTCGCCGGGGCACAAAGTGCAAGATCAACGGGTCGAGGGGATCCCGGGGAGCTGCCGTCCTGCTGGGGCGGCGCGGCGACGGCCTTCGGGGGCGAGCGAGGCGCCGTGCCGGCCCGGGGCGCACACGAGGACAGTCGAGTTGATGGCGCAGGCGTGGAGCCTTGCGTTGTCCGGACGCCGGGCCTCGACACGGGCATCGCCGAGCAGGCTCGCGTTACCCGGACGCGGGGGCGTCGACACGGGCATCTCCGAGCCGGGCTGGACAGCCCCGGGGTCCGGCGACGGCGCGGCGCAGCACCTGGCCGAGGACAGCGCGCTCCCGCTCACCTGGCCGAGGCGTCCAGCACGTCCAGCACGCACGCCCAGGAGCTGTCCTGCTCTGAGGTGTGCGGCCCGTGAACGCACCACTCCGTCGATCTTGAAGTTGTGGCGCCCAGGATGTCCCGTGAGCGAGATGCGCGGGGTGCCACAACTCCAAGATCGACGAGAAAGCCCCCGAGCGCAGCCCCGAGCGCAACAGGCGCGCTGGGCGGGCGGGCCCGGGAACGACGTGAGGCGGGCCCCGTCCGGGTGGACGGGACCCGCCTCGATCGTCACGCGCCTACGGTGCCGGCGTGAGGTGAGACAGCGGTTGTGTCAGCTGAGCCGGCCGGACGGCGCCCGGCGACGACCCCGCAGGTGCATGCCCAGCAGGCCGACAGCGAGGATGCCCGCGGCCAGCAGGCCCGTGGTCACGCCCGTGGAGAGCGTGGGGCCACCGGTGTTGCCGGAGGCGAGGACCATGCCGTTCTGCGACTCCTGCTCAGTGGTGTTGCCCGCCGGAGCGGCCTTGGGCTTCGGCTTCGGCTTGTCCTTGCCGTTGTCGGCACCGGCCGGCGCGGGGACCGGGGTCTGGGCCAGCGCCTGCGACGCCTGGGCGAAGGTCTGCGGGGTCACGTCCGGGGCGTTGCCCTGCGTACGCCACTGCTTCAGCTGCTTCATGCCCTTGCAGGCCGAGGGGTAGCGGTCGCAGTAGCTGGTGGTGTTGCCGATGCTCTCGGACGAGAGGACCGCCTTGGCGATGGCACGGGCCAGCGTGCTGGCGCCGGCGTTGAAGATGGCGTTCAGCTGACGGGTGTCGGCCGGGTCGTTGATCTGGAGCGCCTCGCCCTTGCCGGTGGACACGGCGAACACGGTGTCACCGTCGCCGAGGGTGTGGATCGGGCTGATCGCGCGGGCCATGCCGTCGTGCGCGTTGCCGGACATGCGCTGCGCGGCGGCCTTCTCCAGCGGGGCGTTGGTGGCCACCACGGCGATCGTGGTGTTGGCCGGCTGCTCGGCGGCGGCGGCCGGCGGGGTCGGCGGGTTGCACTCCTTCTTCTTGGGAGCCTTGTACCCGGCGAACTCGTCACCGATGCCGTACTTCACGCCGTACAGGGTGCAGTCGGCCGGGTCGACCGGGGAGCCGGCCGGGTTGACGATCACCATCGCGCCGACGTAGATGCCGTCGCCGAGGTGGACGCTCGCGGTGCCGACGCCGCCGCGCATGCCGCCGCCACGGGCGCCGGTGCCGCCGCCGACGCCGCCCTGACGGACCGGACCGTCCGAGGTGGCCTGCGCCGCGAGGTAACCCCACTCGGCGGAGGTACGGGCCTTCGGGTCGCCGCCGCGGCCGAGGTCGAAGATGTCCGCGGCCGGCACGATCGGGGCCACGCCTCCGGCGCCGACGCGTACGCCCTCGCCCCGGTCCTCCAGCCAACGGATGATGCCGTTGGTGGCCGACAGCCCGTACATGCTGCTGCCGCCGAGCTGGATCGCGTTGACGCCCGGGTTGGAGTTGAGCGGGCTGAGCAGGTCGGTCTCCTTGGTGGCGGGGGCGCCACCACGCTGGTCCACACTCGCCACCGACATCTGGGGCATGTAGACGACCGAGGTGCCGGTCAGGTACGGAGCGGTGTCGGACTGGACCTGACCGACCTGGATGCCGGGGACGTCGGTGATGGCGTTGTGGGCGCCCGTGGCGCCGGCGGCGGGGTTGGCCGACGCGGGCGACGCGACGAGCACGAGTCCCGGACAGACCAGGGCTGCCGCGGCGAGCGCGGCGAATCTGGACGACTTCATGCAGCTTCTCCCATGTGAAGCGGTGCGACCTCCGCCCCGATCCGGGGCGGTCGATGCATTGGGCAACTGGTGGTCCCCCGTGGTACACGACGAGATGTGGGGGAGGCTACTGGTCAGACCAGTTGAAGGGAAGAGCCTGCTCAGCTAATGGCCGACTCGGATAATCCGAGGTCAGGCCACATCAGGCGGATTCAGAGCAATACGTCCACCATCGAGCGCCGCGCCTCCGGCACGTACTCGGCGTAGTAGCGGTGCAGTTCCTCGCGGGTCAGCCGGGTGACCTCGTCGGCCTCTCCGGCACGCATCGCGTCGAGGACGCGGCGGTGGTGGGCCAGCGTGCGCTCCATCAGCGCCTCGCGGTCCGGAGCCTCGGCGAGCTTGGTGGAGATCAGGTCCAGCACCATGCTCCGGACCGCGTCGAGGCAGAGCACGAGCAACTCGTTGCCGGACAGCCGGGCGACGTGCTCGTGGAAGCGGACGTCGGCCGCGCTGAAGGCCTCGTAGCCGTCGGCCACCGCGTCCCGCATACCCGCCAGCGCCTGCTCCAGCTCGTCCAACTCGGACGGTGACGCCATCCGGGCGGCGACGGAACCCGCCGCCGACTCGATGATCATCCGGAACTGGAGGAGCTCCGCCACACCGAGCCGCCGGCTGTCCACGACCCGGGCGAACAGCTTGCGCATCGCCGAGGCGGTGGAGGCGATCACCTGCGGCCCGAGGGGGTCTCCGGGGCGGGAGCGGACCAGGCCGCTGCTCTCCAGCACGCGCAGCGCCTCACGCACCGTGGACCGGCTGACGTCGAACTGCGTCGTCAGCTCGCGCTCGCTCGGCAGCCGGTCCCCCGGCCGCAGATCCCCGGCGGCGATCCGCTCCTCGACCTGCCGGACGATCCCCTCGTACGCCCTCACGGTGCGCACTGGAGCGAACGAGACACCCTTCGGCATGGCGAACCTCCCGACGCGCGGCGGCCTCGCGCCGCTGGGAACAACGGTACGGTGCATCGACCCGTCCGGTGGTCAGCCCCCGCCCGTCGCGACGAGTACGCAGGCCGGGCGGCGCGCGTCAGGCGGTGGGCGTACCCATCGCCACGTCGTCGACCTTGATGTTGATCTCGTCGACCCGCAGGCCGTACGCCTCGACGGCGGACGCGACAGCGATGCGCACCTCGTCGGTCACCTGCGGAACCGGGTGGCCGGCCTCGATCACGAGGACCAGGTTGATCACGGCCGCGCCGTTGGTGACGTGGGCCGTGCAGCCCCGCCGGGCGTCGCCGACCTGGTCGAGCCCGACCCGGTCGAGCACCGCGTTGAAGAACCGGGCCACGTCACCGCCCAGCTCCGCCACGCCGGGCACCCCTCTGGCGGCGGCCACCGCGATCTTCTCCACCACCTCGTCGGAGACGTGCGTGGTCCCGCCCGCCACCGCGTCCGGCGTCACCTGAAGTTCCTGGGTCGCCTCGTCAGCCATGCTCTCCCACCCGTCGCACCGCCCCACGCGGTCGGCGTGGGGCGGTGCGAGCGTACTGGACGAAGGCGGTCCGCAGTGGACAGCCGCCCGGTTCAGCGCGCCCCGGCCGGCGCCGGCTCGCCGATCCCGTCCAGCCCGCCGGAGGTGCCCGGCACCGGGTGCGGCCCGCCGCCACCCGCTGCCTGCTCGCGACGCCGGAGCCACCGGTCGACGCCGAGGTTGAGCAGCAGGCCGACCGCGGCCCAGACCGCCACGACGGCCAGGTTCCGCCCGACGCCGACCCCGCCGAAGTAGATCAGCGACCGGGCCGTGTCCACAGCGGCGGGCAGCGGCAGGACGCCCTGGAGCATCCGGAAGAACTCCGGCACCATGTAGATCGACAGGCCGCCGCCGGACGCGGGCACGCCGGCCATCATCAGCACCACCATCATCGGGACGATCGCGGCGAGGCCGAAGGTACGGGTGAACACGGCGGTCACCAGCGACACGGCGAAGATGGTGAGCGCGCCGAAGCCGATCATCTCCAGGGCGTGCCCGTTGACCGCGCCGATGATCACGTCGAACAGCAGCCACAGCCAGGCGGACATGCCGATCGCCCAGCCGCCGAGGATCGGCAGGAACTGGCGCAGCCGCCGGATGTGCGGCGCCCCGCCGCGGAGCACTGCCAGCATCAGGAAGCCGGACATGATCCAGGACATGCCGACGTACAGGCTGTTGCTGCCCATCGTGTCGGTCTCGCTCAGCGGCGACACGTCGGTGACCACCAGTGGCATCTGCTGCCCGGCCGCCACCTGCTGGAACATCGCCTGGACCATGGTGTGCTGGCTGGACCCCGCGGCCGACGACGAGTACAGCACGGCCTCGCCACCGGGCGTGGACGGCAGCACGTACGCGGCGACCAGGTCACGCGCGAGGATGCGTTCCCGGGCCTCGTCCACCGATGCGGCCACCGAGATGTCGGCGACGCCGTTCAGGCCCGCCCGCAGCCCGGCGGCGGCCCGTTCGGCCTGCTCCGGGACGGCGGCGACCACCGCGACCGGGATGTCGTGGGGCTCCGGCTTGTGCATGGAGAAGCTCATCAGGCCCACCACGACGACGAGGATGCTCAGCGGGAACGCCGCGACCGTCGCATACCGGAATCGCTTGGACCGCGGCGGCCCGCCGGCGAGCGCGGGCAGCGGCGTGTCCGGGCCGTCGACCTGCGGCGCCTGCGGGATGGGCGCCCCGCCGCGCTCCTTGAGCAGGCAGAGCAGCACGGCGGCGACGATCCACGCGGCGAGCGTCAGCAGGTGGACGCCCATTCCCCGCCCGTCGAAGTAGAGCGCCGACCGCAGTGCCTCGCCGGCCGCCGGCAGGGGCAGTACGCCGTGCAGGAACTGGAAGAAACCGGGCATCGTGTGGACGGGCAGCGCCAGGTTCGACGCGGGCATGCCGAACACGACGAAGAGCAGCATCCCGAGCAGGACCGCCAGCGGCCCCATCAGCTTGGTGAACAGCAGTTGGGCGAGACCGACGGCGGCGGTGGCGAGCATGCCGACGCCGAGGAACGTGAGGTAGTGGCCGTCCACCGCGCCGACGACCGGGCCGAGGATCAGCCAGACGATCGTGCTGGTCAGCGCGGACCAGCCGGCGACCAGCGGGACGAACCGCCGCAGGCGCAGCAGGTGGGGGGTGGCCATCAGGAGCAGGCTCAGCGGCACGTAGCCGGCGAGCATCATGCCCATCGCGGCGAACAGCACGGCGATACCGGCCCGGTCCTCGTCGGGCAGCGCCGCGACCTCCTCGGTCGTGGCCGTCCACTGCTGCTGCACCGCGACCGGGGCGAGGAGCTGCTGGGCGGTGGCGGCGCCGGAGGCCCCGGCGGCCGACGCCGCGAAGATCGTCGCCTGGTCCGACCCGGCGGCCGGGAGTTGCAGCGCACCGCTGATCTCCCGGTCCCGCAGCAGTTCGACCGCGGCTTCCCGGGACGTCACCAGCCGGGCCTCGACCGGCTCTCCCGGGGTGGCGTTGAGCGCGTCCACGACGCCCTGCGCCTGGGCGCCGCTGCCGACCACCGCCACCGGCATCTGCCGGGGGTGTGGCGAGTGCATCGTCGCCATGTAGGTCGCGAACATCATCGTGACCATGAGGAACGGCATGACGAAGAGGGCGACCGAGCGGATGATCCGCTCCTTGCGGTCGGCGGCGTTCGGCTCGGCGGTCGCCGGGTCGGTGGTGGACGGCACAGGCATGCTCCGGACTGGGTTCGCGGCCGCGTCGGCGGCCAGAATGTAAGTCAACTGACTTACGCAGTGTAGGTGACGACGGCGCCGGACGGCGAAACGACTAGGTTTGGCCTGCGCCACAGTCGCGGTCCACGAGGAGAGGTGCGGTCATGGCACGGTCGGAGGCAGCCCGCGTCGCGCTGCTCGACGCGGCCGAACGCCTGTTCGCCGAGGAGGGGATCGCCCAGGTCTCCGACCGCCGGGTGGCCGAGGTGGCGGGCAACACCAACCACTCCGCGGTGCGCTACTACTTCGGCGGCCGGGAGGGCCTGCTGCGGGCCCTGATCGCCCGGCACATGGACGCCCTCGCCGAACCCCGCCGGGCGATGCCCGAGCAGCCCGACTCGGTCCTCGGCGACGTACGCAGCCTCGTGCAGCCGTCCATGGCGGTGCTCGCGAGCCTGCCCCGGCCGAGCTGGCGGGCACGTTTCCTCGCCCAGGCCCTGCACGACCCGACGCTGCGGGTGCTGATGCGCGAGGCGTTCGAGTCGGCCTTCGTCGACCTGCCGGTCCGCGCCTCACTGGCGTCGCGCCTGGCGCACCTCGATCCGGGGGTGGTGGCCGGTCGGGCGGCCCTGATCGCCCGCATCGTCATGACCGCCACCGCCGAGGTCGAGGCCCGCGCCGAACAGGACGGGCAGGACCCGCGCTGGCTGGACGTCGGGGACTTCCTCGCCGACGCCATCGCCGGCATGCTGGCGGCTCCGGTCAGCCGGCCCGGAGCCCCCAATCCGCTGACCGCCGCGGAACTCTGAGCCCGGAGGCGGGCCGACGGAACCCGGCGGCCCGACCCTTCAGGAGCCGAGCTGGGCCAGCAGCTCGTCGGCCGCCGCGTACGGGTCGATGGCGCCCTCGGCCACCTTGGCCGCGAGCGTCGGGAGCTGCGTACCGTCGCGCAGCGAGCCGATCCGGGCGCGCAGCGCGCCCAACGCGATGGCCTCGATCTCGGCGGCGGCCCGTGCCTCCCGGCGGCGGCGCAGCTCGCCGTGGCGCTCCAGCCAGTCGCGGTGCTTGTCGATCGCGGCGGCGATGTCGTCGATGCCCTCGCCGCGGGCGGCGATCGAGCGCACCACCTGCGGACGCCACTCCCCCGGCGCGCGCTCGCCGAGCGCGATCATGCCCTGGATGTCGCGGACCGTGGCGTCCGCGCCGTCCCGGTCGGCCTTGTTGACCACGAAGACGTCGGCGATCTCCAGGATGCCGGCCTTGACCGCCTGGATCGCGTCACCCATGCCCGGCGCGAGCAGCACGAGCGTGGTGTCGGCCAGCGAGGCCACCTCCACCTCGGCCTGCCCGACGCCGACGGTCTCGACGAGCACCACGTCGCAGCCCGCGCCCTCCAGCACCCGCACCGCCTGCGGCGTCGCCGCGGAGAGCCCGCCCAGGTGGCCCCGGCTGGACATCGAGCGGATGTAGACGCCCGGGTCGGTCGCGTGGTCCTGCATCCGGACCCGGTCGCCGAGGATCGCGCCGCCGGTGAACGGGCTGGACGGGTCGATCGCCAGCACGCCGACCCGGTGACCGCGCGCCCGCAGCGCCCGGACCAGCTCGTTCGTGGTGGTCGACTTGCCCACGCCGGGCGAGCCGGTCAGGCCGACCACCTGGGCGTGCCCGGCGTACGGCGCGAGGGCCGCCGCGACCTGCGGCAGCACCTCGTCGCCGGACTCGACCAGCGTGATCAGCCGGGCCACCGCGCGGGGGTCACCCGCGCGGGCCCGTTCCACCAGCATGGGTACGTCCCGGCTGCGGCGCACCGGGCCGGTGGCCGCCGCCGGGGCGTTCTGTGCATCGTTCACAGGTATCAGCAATCAGCTCTCGGCGCCGTTCGGCACGTGGATGATCAGCGCGTCGCCCTGCCCGCCACCGCCGCAGAGCGCCGCCGCGCCGGTGCCGCCGCCGCGCCGCTTCAGCTCCATCGCGAGCGTGAGTACGAGGCGGGCGCCGGACATGCCGATCGGGTGGCCGAGCGCGATCGCGCCGCCGTTGACGTTCACCTTGTCGGCGCTGATCCCGAGGTCACGGGCGGACTGGATGCCGACCGCCGCGAACGCCTCGTTGATCTCGATGAGGTCGAGGTCCTCGATGCTCAGGCCGCCCTTCTTCAGGGCGTGGTTGATCGCGTTGGACGGCTGCGAGTGCAGGGAGTTGTCCGGGCCGGCCACGTTGCCGTGCGCGCCGATCTCGGCCAGCCAGGTCAGGCCCAGCTCCTTGGCCTTCGCCTTGCTCATCACGACCACGGCGGCGGCGCCGTCGGAGATCGGCGAGGAGCTGCCGGCGGTGATGGTGCCGTCCTTGGTGAAGGCGGGACGCAGCTTTCCGAGCGACTCGGCGGTGGTGTCCGGGCGGATGCCCTCGTCCTCGCTGATCACCAGCGGGTCGCCCTTGCGCTGCGGGATGACCACCGGGGTGATCTCGTCGCCGAAGTGGCCGTTCTTCTGCGCGGCGGCGGCGCGCTGGTGGCTGGCCGCGGAGAACGCGTCCTGCTCCTCGCGGGTGATGCCGTGCTTCGCGCCGTGCCGCTCGGTGGACTCGCCCATCGAGCAGCAGTCCCAGGCGTCGGTGAGGCCGTCGAGAGCCATGTGGTCCTTGACCGTCACGTCGCCGTACTTGTAGCCGGAGCGTTGGCCGAGCAGCAGGTGCGGGGCGTTGGTCATGGACTCCATGCCGCCGGCCACCACGACGTCGAACTCACCGGCCCGGATGAGCTGGTCGGCGAGCGCGATCGCGTCCAGCCCGGAGAGGCAGACCTTGTTGATGGTCAGCGCCGGGGTGGACATCGGGATGCCGGCCTCGACGGCCGCCTGCCGGGCCGGGATCTGCCCGGCGCCGGCCTGGAGCACCTGGCCCATGATCACGTACTGGACCTGCTCGGGCGCGACGCCGGCGCGCTCCAGGGCCGCCTTGATCGCGATGCCACCGAGCCTGGTCGCGGGGAGGTCCTTGAGGTTGCCCAGCAGGCGCCCCATGGGGGTCCGCGCGCCGCTGACGATCACCGAAGCCATTGCCTGCCTCCGAGGGGGTGCCGACCTGTACGCCTTAACGATTGTTCGGTCAGACTAGCGTCATGGCTGAGAACTCCCCCGTCGAGCCCGCTGCCGAGTTTGTCACAGACATCGGCCTGCGCCGCATCGACCACGTCGGGATCGCCGTGGCCGACCTGGACGCCGCGATCGACTTCTACCAGCGCACGTTCGGGATGCGCTGCGTGCACACCGAGACCAACGCCGAGCAGGGCGTACGCGAGGCGATGCTCGCGGTCGGGCCGGACGCCTCCGGCGGCATGGTGCAGCTGCTCGCCCCGCTCTCGCCGGACACCACGATCGGCAAGTTCCTGGACAAGCGCGGGCCGGGCATCCAGCAGGTCGCGTACACGGTGGCGGACATCGACGTGGCCTGCGCGGCGCTGCGCGAGCGCGGCGTACGGCTGCTCTACGACGCGCCCCGGCGCGGAACCTCGAACTCCCGGGTCAACTTCGTGCACCCCAAGGACGCCGGCGGCGTGCTGATCGAGCTGGTCCAGCCGGCCTGACGTGCGTGGAGGGGGTCGGTCACGGCCCCCTCCCGGCATGTGGGAACGCGCGCGGCAGTGCGCGCTTGCACGTTCCCACGGACACCTCCACGCATCGGTCGATGCAGTTTTTCACAGAGGGCTTCCCGCTTTAGCTACCGTTCAGTAACGTCCGCCCGAACAGCAGCGGCGACCGGTTGCCGAATGTGTCGATTGCCGACATGGCGGTCCCGTCGCACCGGCGCCGACGATGGCAGCACCCCTGCCCGCGTCGTGCGGGTGTGGACTAACGGGAGGTCACCGTGCAGGACATCCTCGAAGCGATCATGGCGGCGGAGGGTTCGTCGCAGCCGGAGCGGGAGCTCGCCGGCCTCGCCGCCCTGCCCGTGCCGGAGAGCTACCGGGGCGTGGTGGTGCGTGCCGAGGACACCCGCATGTTCGAGGGCATGGCCACCCGCGACAAGGACCCGCGCAAGGCGCTGCACGTGCAGGAGGTCCCCACCCCCGAGCTGGGCCCGGGTGAGGCCCTGGTCGCAGTGATGGCCAGCGCGATCAACTACAACACGGTGTGGACGAGCATCTTCGAGCCGCTGCCCACCTTCAAGTTCCTCCAGCGCTACGGCCGGCTCTCCGAGCTGACCCGCCGCCACGACCTGCCGTACCACGTGGTCGGCTCGGACGCCGCCGGCGTCGTGCTGCGCACCGGGCCGGGCGTGACCAAGTGGAAGGCCGGCGACGAGGTGGTCGCGCACTGCCTGTCGGTCGAGCTGGAGGACTCCGCCGGCCACGACGACACCATGCTCGACCCGCAACAGCGGATCTGGGGCTTCGAGACCAACTTCGGCGGCCTGGCCGAGCTGGCGGTGGTCAAGGCCAACCAGCTGATGCCGAAGCCGCGCCACCTGAGCTGGGAGGAGGCGGCCAGCCCCGGGCTGGTCAACTCCACCGCGTACCGGCAGCTCGTCTCGCACCACGGCGCGAACATGAAGCAGGGCGACGTGGTGCTGATCTGGGGCGCCTCCGGCGGCCTCGGCGGCTACGCCACCCAGATGGCGCTCAACGGCGGCGCGATCCCGGTCTGCGTGGTCTCCTCCCCGGAGAAGGCCGAGCTGTGCCGCAAGATGGGCGCCGAGCTGGTCATCGACCGCACCGCCGAGGGGTTCAAGTTCTGGTCCGACGAGCAGACCCAGGACCAGAACGAGTGGCGCCGCTTCGGTGAGCGCATCCGCGAGCTGACCGGCGGCGAGGACCCGGACATCGTCTTCGAGCACCCGGGCCGGGAGACGTTCGGCGCCAGCGTCTACGTCGCCAAGAAGGGCGGCACGATCGTCACCTGCGCCTCCACCAGCGGCTACATGCACCAGTACGACAACCGCTACCTGTGGATGCACCTCAAGCGGATCGTCGGCAGCCACTTCGCCAACTACCACGAGGCGTGGCAGGCCAACCGGCTGGTCGCGCTCGGCAAGGTGCACCCGACCGTGTCGAAGACGTACGCGCTGGAGCAGACCGGCCAGGCCGCGTACGAGGTGCACCGCAACGCGCACCAGGGCAAGGTCGGCGTGCGGTGCCTCGCCCCCGCCGACGGGCTCGGCGTCCGGGACGTCGAGATGCGTTCGCGGCACGAAAGCGCCATCAACCGGTTCCGCGGTCACTGACCGTACGGTCGTACCGGATTGCCTTTCCGGTCGATCCGGGCACCATTCGACTGACGTACGCAACAAAGGGCCGCGGGTTCCGACCCGCGGCCCTTTTCGCGCCACCTTCCCCGGGACGCCCCACTCGACCGACCCGCGCGGGAGCTGCCAAGATCGCCGATTGGTCCGGTCCAGGCGGCCAGCGGAGTTGACCATGTAAACAGGACGCGAAAGCTGCCGACCACTCTTGCGAACCACCCTGGGGCGTCTGCCACTATGTCCCAATGCCCCAGCAGCAGTCCTCCCCTCTTGCGTTCTTCGATAACGCGAACTCACAGCCAGATTTCACCGTCGGCCTGCGTGGTTACAACACCAACCAGGTCGACGACTTCATCGGCCGCCTCAGCGCCGCCCTGAGCCAGTCCGAGCAGGCCCGCGCCGAGGCCGAGCAGCGGATGAACGACGCGCAGCGCCGCCTGCGGCAGGCCGAGCAGCGCCAGAGCGCGCTGGAGCAGAAGCTCACCGAGACCAACAAGCAGCTCGAGGAGAACAGCCGGCCGACCCTGTCCGGCCTGGGCACTCGCGTCGAGCAGATCCTGCGGCTGGCCGAGGAGCAGGCGAACGACCACCGCAACGAGGCCAAGCGCGAGTCGGAGGGCATCCTCTCCGCCGCCCGCCTCGAGGCGCGTGAGATCACCGACAAGGCGCGCGCCGAGGCCGCGGCCATGAAGGCGACCGCCGAGCGTGAGGCCGGCAGCGTCCGCACCGCCGCCGAGCGCGAGGCCGCCGAGGTCCGGGTGCAGGCCCGCCGCGAGGCCGACACGCTGCGCGCCGACGCCGACCGCGAGACCAAGCAGCTGCGTACGGTCACCGCGCACGAGGTGGCCGAGCTGAAGTCGACCGTCGAGCGCGAGGTCGCCACGCTGCGCGCCACCGCCGAGCGGGAGATCACCCAGCAGCGGGCCAAGGCCGCCCGGGAGGCCGAGGAGAAGCGGGCCGAGGCGACCAAGCTGCTCACCGACGCGCGCGACAAGCGCGACAAGGACCTCCAGGCCCTGGAGCTGCAGCTCGCCGAGCGGCGGGAGAAGGCCGAGCGCGAGGAGTCGGAGCGGCACGCCGCCCAGGTCACGCAGACCCAGAAGCTGGTCAACGAGGCCGAGCAGCGGGCCCGTGCCGCCCAGGAGCGGGCCAAGGAGATCGAGCAGCGGGCCGAGGCCCGGCGGGTCGAGTCCGAGCGCACCGCCAACGACACCGTCGACAAGGCCAAGGCGCTCGCCGACAAGACGCTCAACGAGGCGCGCGCCGAGGCGCAGCGGGTGCTCAACGAGGCCCGCACCGAGGCCGAGCTGACCACGCAGGCGGCCCGCCGCGAGGTCGAGGACCTCACCCGCCAGAAGGACGCGGTCACCTCGCAGCTCGGGCAGATGCTGTCCGGCCTGGCCGGCATCGTGCCGGGCGTGCCGGCCGGCGCCAAGGCCGAGACGCCGAAGGCGGACGCCTCCGGGCAGAAGGTGACGGCCGAGTCGGCCGGCTGATCGAAACACCCGCTGTCGGGGGCATGAGCCACGGCGCGGGGTGACGCCGGGTGACCGGTGTCGCCCCGCGCCGTCATGCTTGTGCGGCCCGTTTCGCCAGGAGGGTGAAGTAGCTCCCAGAAGGGGCGTCCGTATCGCCCCAGCAGAGCCGGATGCGTGTGAGGATGGGGGCATGTCGCACGGCGAGGAACTGTTCGCGCTCGGCGGGGACGTGACGACGGAGCCCAGCTTCGAGTCCGCCCTGCGGGGGTACGAGAAACGGCAGGTCGACCGCTACGTCGCTCGCGCGGAGCACGAGATCGCGGCGTTGACCACCGAGCGGGAACAGGCGTACACCCAGATCCACAAGCTGGCCGGTCAGGTCGAGGTGCTCCAGCGCGACCTGGCCCAGGTGCGCAAGCAGGCGGCGGTGGTGGACCGGGCGTCGTTCCGGCACCTGGGTCCGCGCGTCGAGCAGATCCTCACCATGGCCGAGGAACAGGCCGACGAGATCCTCGGCGCCGCCAACGAGGAGATCGAGGCCCGCCGCGCCGCCGCCGAGCACATCGTCGAGGAGGCCCGGGAGCAGGCCGCCCAGGCGCTCAAGGACTTCGAGATCGCGCTGGCCGCCCGCCGGGCCGAGGAGGAGCGGCACACCGCCGCCCGCAAGGCCGAGGCCGAGGCCACGCTCAAGGCCGCCAAGGACGAGTCCGCGCAGCTGCGCAAGGCCGCGCAGGACGAGTCGACGAAGCTGCGGACGGCAGCACAGGACGAGGCCGAGAAGCTGCGCCGGACCGCCCAGGACGCACTGGCGAAGGCACAACAGGAGGCCACCCAGCTCCGCGACACGGCCAAGGAGATCCACGCCCGGGCCCAGCAGGAGGCCGCGCGGCTGCGCGAGGCGGCCAAGGAGGCGCTGGCCAAGGCCCAGCAGGAGGCGAGCCAGCTCCGCGAGGCCGCCAAGGAGGTGCACGCCAAGGGCCAGCAGGAGGCCAAGCGGCTCACCGACGCCGCCGCCGAGGCCGGCCGGGCCACACACGCCAAGGCGCTGGCCGAGGCCAAGAAGATCGTGGACGACGCGGAGGAGGCCGCCAAGGCCACCCGCGGCCGGGCCCGCACCGAGGCCAACCGGCTCACCACCGAGGCCGCCGAGGCCGGCAAGCGCAACCGCGCCGAGGTCGAGGCGTACGTGCAGCGCATGCGCACCGAGACCGAGGCGTACGTGCAGCAGTCCCGCGCGCAGACCCAGCAGGAGCTGGGCGCGTGGCGGGCCGGGGTGGAGAAGGAGGTCGCCGAGCGGCGGGACGGCGCGGAGAAGGAGCTGGCCCAGCGCCGGGCCGCCGCCGAGCAGGAGTTCGCCAAGCGCCGCGACGAGCTGGACAACCAGCACGCCAAGCGGCAGGAGGAGCTGGAGCAGGCGTACGCCACGCGGCGCGACGAGATCGAGCGCACCGCCGCCGACGTCCGGCAGGCCGCCGAGGCCGACGCGCTGGGCATGCGGCAGCAGGCCGAGCTGGAGGCCGCCGAGCTGCTGCGCCGCGCCGAGGCGGACGCCACCGCGCAGCGCCGCAAGGCCGACGAGCACGTCGCGGCCTCGCGCCGCCAGTTCGAGGAGTACGCGGCCACCACCCAGCAGCATCTCGCCACCACGCAGCAGCACCTGGCCGCCACCCAGCAGGAGGTGGCCGCCGGCCGGCAGCAGCTCGCCGGGGTGATGCTGGAGATCGCCAAGGCCCAGCAGGAGCTGGCCGACCTGCGTACCGAGACCTGGAAGTCGCGGCAGGAGTCCGACGACCTGCAACGACGGCTCGCCGATCAGCGGCGTGACGCCGACTCGGCCGGGATCGCGGCCACCCCGGTCGACCCGGGCGACCTCGCCACCGCCGCCTCCGGGCGGGCCGGCGACGACGGCGGCGAGCCCGCCGACATCCCGGTCGGCAGCGGTGCGCCGGTGGCCGCGAAGGGCGCCGCCACGACGGCCCCCGACGGCGCCGGACCGGCGAAGGGCGACGGCGAGCCGGCCGAGGCGGGCAAGGCGAAGCCGGTCGGTGAGCCGGTGACCACGATGGACTCCCCCGCCGGCGCGGGCGTCGACGGGGAGCCCACTGTCGCAGCCGTACCGGGCGAGGGTGGCCGGGGCGCCACCCCGACGAAGATCACCAGCACCGGCGAGAACGGCAAGCGCCCGACCAAGCCGACCACCGACGAGCGCAGCGCGAAGCCCAGCACCGTCACCGTCGACAAGGACTGACCCCCATCGCCGGGCGCTTCCGCGTCCCGGCGGTGTGGCGTGCCCGTCCTCGGCGGACGCCACCGGCCCGACGGAGCGTGGCAGTGGGATGGCTCGCGCGTGCGGCGGCGACTACCCTGCGGGCAGGGGTCCGCACGCCGGCAGGCGCGGGCCGTGGACGTCTACCCCGGCGCGGGCCGGGGCTGCGGGGAGGCACGGGTGTCGCAGGAGGGCTCCGCCGCCCGGGACGACGAGGCCGCCTCGTCAGTGGACGGGGACGCCTCCCGTTCCCCCGCCGAAGACGCGCGGCCCCGAGACGCCGACGCTGCCGACCCGGCCGAGGCGAACGCGGGCACCGGCGCCACGAAGAGCGCCCGGACCGCCACGGAAAGCCGGGCGGTCGCCGCGGATGTCGAGCCGGGTGAGTTCGAGCCGAGCGGGCGCTTCGGCGTACCGGGGCGGCCGCTGCGGCGCAGCGCCTTCCTGATCGGGTTCACCGGCGCGCTCGGCGTGCTGCTGGCGTACGCGCTGTTCCTGGGCATCCGCAACGCCGCCGGCATCCTGGTGCTCGTGGTGATCGCGCTGTTCCTCGCGGTCGGCCTGCACCCGGCGGTGGTCCGGCTGTGCAAGTGGGGCGTGCCGCGCGGCCTGGCCGTGGCGGTGGTGACCCTCACCCTGCTGCTGCTGATCGTCGCCGGTCTGCTGGCGCTGGTGCCGCCGGTGGTGACCCAGTCCGGCCAGTTCATCCAACAGCTACCCGGCTACGTCGAGGAGCTGCGCCGCAATCCCACTGTCAACGACCTCGTCATCCGGTACGACGTGATGGAGCGGGTCCAGGCGGCGGCGAACGCGGACACGGTCGGGCGGGCGCTCGGCGGTGTCCTCGGCGGCGCGCAACTGATCTTCGGGACGATCTTCCGCCTGCTCACCGTGCTGGTGCTGACGATCTACTTCCTGGCGTACTTCGACAAGCTGCGCGAACTCGGGTACGCGCTGGTGCCGCGCTCGCGCCGGCAGCGGGTCCGGCTGATCGGCGACGAGATCCTCACCCGGGTCGGCGCGTACATGGTCGGCGCACTGGCCATCGCGGTGCTGGCCGGGGTGAGCACGTTCGTGTTCGCGCTGGCGGTCGGCCTGCCGTACCCGTTCGCCCTCGCCGTGGTGGTCGCGGTGACCGACCTGATCCCGCAGATCGGCGCGACGCTCGGCGCGGTGGTGGTGACGCTCGTCGGGCTCGCCACAGACCTGCCCGTGGGCATCGCCTGCCTGGTGTTCTTCGTGCTCTACCAGCAGGTGGAGAACTACCTGATCTATCCGAAGGTCATGCGCCGGGCGGTGTCGGTCAACGAGGTGGCCGCGTTGCTCGCCGCGCTGCTCGGAGTGGCGCTGCTGGGCGTGGTGGGCGCGCTCATCGCGATCCCCACCGTCGCCGCGTTGCAGCTGATCCTGCGCGAGGTGGTGCTACCCCGCCAGGACGCCCGCTGAGCCGTTACTCGGCGCTCCGCTGGGCCGGGCCGGGCACCGGGGTGTCCGCGAACGCGGCGACGGTGCGGTCGGCGTACGCGCTGGCGTCGCCGGTCTCCATCGGGCCGTCCCAGGTCGTCGGCAACGGCAGCGGTACGCCGGGGGCGACCCGCCGGACGATCTCGTCCAGCACCTTCTCCGCGTCGCCGACCCAGAGGTGCTTGGCACCGTCCACGCCCACCACCTCGGCCTGCGGCACGGCGGCGAACCGCTCCCGGGCCTCCTCCGGGCGCAGGTAGTCGTCGAACTCGGGAACCAGGGCGGTCAGCGGCTTGCCCGTCTCGGCCCAGACCGCCAGGTCCTCCGGCGCGGAGTAGCGCAGCGGCGGGGAGAGCAGGATCGCGCCCGCCACCGCCGGGTCGCAGCCGTACTTGAGCGCCAGGTCGGTGCCGAACGACCAGCCGACGAGCCACATGTTCGGCAGCTCGTGGAACTCGGCGTACTCGATCGCGGCGGCCACGTCGAACTTCTCGCCGACCGCGCCGTCGAACGCACCCTCGCTGGTGCCGCGGACGCTGGTGGTGCCCCGCGTGTTGAACCGGAGCACCGCGAGGCCGGCCAGCGCGGGCAGCCGCCAGGCCGCCTTGCGGAACACGTGGCTGTCCATCATCCCGCCGTGGGTGGGCAG
This sequence comes from Micromonospora tulbaghiae, assembly GCF_900091605.1. GTDB lineage: Bacteria > Actinomycetota > Actinomycetes > Mycobacteriales > Micromonosporaceae > Micromonospora > Micromonospora tulbaghiae. Next base: position 245,130 of record NZ_FMCQ01000005.1, on the reverse strand, counting down.
CGGATGCAGGCAGACCAGCGTGGCGGCCGGTTCGCGGTCCAGCGGCCGGGCCAGCTCGCCGACGAGCGTCAACCCGTCGGCCGTGTGCAGCTCGATGTCCTCCCGGCGGCCGGGCAGGATCGACGACGCGCGAATCGGAGTGCTCACGCCTGCCAGTCTCCCGCGTCGGCGGCCCCGCCGCCCAGTGGGACGGGAACCGGGTGATCCAGATCGCTCAGCCGTAGCGCGGGGCGCCCCGGCCGCGCTGGAGGTTCGGTCCGCGCCGGTCACGGGCCCGCCAGCAGCCGGAGTGCCAGTGCCTGCGGTCGGTCAGGTCACCCCGGTCGTCGGCCGGCCAGGCCACCAAGTGCGCCACGCCCGGGCGGATCTCCTGGTCACAGCCGGGACAGCGGTACGTCTTGACTGATGCGCCGCCGCTGATCGCGCGTACCTGCCAGTCGCCGTCGCGCCACTGCTGCACGGTCGGCACGCCGTGGCGGGCACGCTCGGCGTCCAGGCCGGGGCCTTCTTCCCGGCGAGGGCGGTTGCGACGGGGGCTCACGGTCACCAAGCGTACGGTCCGCCGGCCGGACCGGCCCGAGTCGGGCGGCCGGCCGGCGGACGAGCGCTCAGTCCCAGGTCTCCGGGCGGGTCGGGTCCGGCGCAACCTGGACGCCGCCCAGCACGAGCGCCGCGTCAAGTTTGTCGAACCCCTGCTCCGGCCAGCCGTAATCGGCGAGCAGGCGCGACTTCGGCACGCCCAGCAGCTCGATCCGGTCCTGTGCCGAGTAGAGGTGGGCGGGACGCCCGCCGATCGTCATGTTGCGGTCCACGGTTTGTGGCGAGATCTCGGCCGCGTACTGGTAGGAGACGCTCATCTGGTGGTTGTCGGCACGGGCGATGTTGAACCGGGCGGTCACCAGCCGCGGGAAGCCGGTCACGTTGACCCGGCAGCTGGCGACCCGGGCGCCGTCCGGCACGGTCGTGACGCGGACCGGAGCACCACAGCGGCGCGCCTCGGTCAGCCGCAACGCCTCGGCCGCGACGGTCAGCGCCGTGTCCTGTTGCGCCGACACGCTGGCCCGCGCGTACAACCCGGGCACCGGTCGCCACTGCCGGACCTGGATCGGCATCCCGTCGACGGTCAGCGTGCTGGTCCGGCCGTCGAACGCCGCCTCCTCGGCGAGCGCAGCGACCTCGAACGGCACCCCCTCGGCGCTGGCATCCCGCAGCGTCTGCGACGAGCGCGCCAGCTCGACGGTGACCTTCCGCCCGTCGCCGACGTCCAGCCCGACGGTCTCCCGGCCCTGCGACGCCTCCCAGCTCAGGTAGCGGACCCGGGTGGTGTCGACGCCGAAGTGCAGCACCCCGGCGTCGGTGCCGACGACCTCCGGCGCGGCCGCCGCGCCCGGCGCGGCCCGCATCAGCGGTGGCGCTGCCCCATCCGGCACGGCCGGGGCGGCCGGGCCGGTGAGCGGCCGGTCCACGCCCGGCAGGCCCGGAACGACGGTGAGGCCGCCGAGCAGCGCGACCAGGGCGAGACCACCGAACACGGCCCGGCGACGGCGTAGCCGACGGCGGCCACCCGTCACGGCCCCGGCGGTCAGCCGGTCGATGTCCACGGCGCCCTCGGCGTGCTCCCGCAACACTGAGGCGATCCGCTGGTCGAGGTCGGTCACGGCCGGCTCCCCTTGGTCATCGGGACGCCGCAGCGCTCCCGGAGGTGGGCGAGCGCCCGCATCGCGTGGGTGCGGACGGTGACCGGGGAGCAGTCGAGGATCTGGGCGATCGTGGCGTCGTCCAGATCCTCGTAGTAGCGCAGCACAAGCACGGCGCGCTGACGGTCCGGGAGGGCGCGGATCAGCCGCCACATCTCGTCCCGATCGGCCGCCTCGCCGCCGAGGTCGCCACGCTCGGGCCGGTCGGCGAACGTGTCCACCGCCAGCTCGCGGCTGGACCGCCGCCGCCACCAGGACGTGTTCGCGTTGACGAGCATCCGCCGCACGTACACGTCGGGCCGGTCGGCGCGGGCGATCTTCCGCCAGTGCACGTACGCGCGCGCCAGCACGTCCTGCGTCAGGTCCTCGGCCCGGTGCGCGTCACCGGTCAGCAGCCGGGCCAGACGCAACAGAGCCGGGCCGCGGCTGCCGACGTACTCCTCGAAGGTCACACCTCGAAGACGCCGTCACCGGGCCCGGCTGTTGACAGCGGTCAGCGCCGGGTGTGGTCGCGGAAGCCGCGGCCGGTCTTGCGGCCCAGGTAGCCGGCCGTGACCAGGTGCTCCAGCAGCGGCGCCGGGGCGAATCCGGGCTCGCGCAGCTCCAGGTACAGCTCCCGCTGGATGGCCAGCGAGACGTCCAGGCCGACCACGTCCAGCAGCTCGAACGGGCCCATCGGGTAGCCGCAGCCGAGCTTCATCGCGTAGTCGATGTCGTCGGCGGTCGAGTAGCTGGCCTCCAGCATCTTCACCGCGTCGTTCAGGTACGGGAACAGCAGCGCGTTGACGATGAACCCGGACCGGTCGCCGCAGACGACGCCGGTCTTGCCGAGCTTCGCGCAGACCGCGCGGGCGGTGGCCGACGTCTCGGCGGAGGTACGGATGGTCTGCACGATCTCCACCAGCGGCATGATCGGCGCCGGGTTGAAGAAGTGCAGGCCGACCACGTCGGCCGGGCGCTGGGTCGCCATCGCCACGTCGATCACCGGCAGCGACGAGGTGGTGGTGGCGAGCACGACGCCGGGCTTGCAGATCTCGTCGAGGCTGGCGAACAGCGCCTTCTTGACGCTCAACTCCTCGATCACGGCCTCGACCACCAGGTCGACGTCGGCCAGGTGCTCCAGCGTCGCGGACCAGGTGATCCGGCCGAGCGCCTCGTCCCGGTCGGTCTCGCTGAGCTTGCCCCGCACCACGCCCTTGTTGAGCGAGGTCTTGACCGCCTCGCAGACCTTCGCGGACTTCTCCGCGCCCCGGGTCACCGAGACGACCTCGTACCCGGCCTTGGCGAACACCTCGATGATGCCGGTGGCCATGGTGCCGGAGCCGACCACGCCGACCTTCGCCATGGCGCGGGCGCCGTCGGCGAGCGCGGCGTCCGCGGCGAGCGGCGTGTACTCGTCGGGTACGACCTTCGGCGAGCCCGGCCGCTCGTAGGTGTAGAAGCCGCGACCCGACTTCCGGCCCAGCAGACCGGCGGTGACCATCTGCTTGAGCAGCGGGGCCGGGGCGTGCCGGCGGTCCCGGCCGCCGCGCCGGTACATCGTGTCGAGGATCTCGTACGCGGTGTCCAGGCCGATCAGGTCCATCAGCGCGAGCGGGCCCATCGGCAGGCCGCAGCCGAGCTTCATGGCGGCGTCGATGTCCTCGCGGGTGGCGTAGCGGGCCTCGAACATGCCGACCGCGTGGTTCAGGTAGCCGAACAGCAGCGCGTTGGCGATGAAGCCGGCCCGGTCGCTGATCGTCACGTCGACCTTGCCGAGCCGCTCGCAGAGCGCTTCCACGTCGGCGACCACGTCGGCGGAGGTGACCACCGTGCGGACCACCTCGACCAGCTTCATCACCGGGGCCGGGTTGAAGAAGTGGATGCCGATGACCTGGTTGGGCCGGGTGGTGGCGACGGAGATCTCGGTGACGCTCAGCGAGGACGTGTTGGTGGCGAGGATCGCCTCGGGCTTGCAGATCCGGTCCAGCTCGGCGAAGATCCGCTGCTTGAGGTCCAGGTGCTCGGGCACCGCCTCGATCACCAGGTCCACGTCGTGCAGCGCGTCCAGCCCGACCCGGAAGTCGACGCGGGCCAGCAGGGCGTCCCGCTCGGCCTCGGCGAGCTTGCCCTTGGCGACGGCCCGGTCCGTGGAGCCGGTGAGCGTGGCCCGGCCGCGCTCCAGCGCCCCGTCGGAGATCTCGACGGCTGTGACGTCGACGCCGTTGCGGGCGAACACCTCGACGATGCCGGCACCCATGGTGCCCAGACCCACCACGCCCACCCTGGTGAACTCCCGCGCCACGACCGGCCTCCCCTGGCTCGACTCCGCCGTTCGCGACATGAACGGCCGCTAAGGTTATGCGCCGGAGTCTGCCACGTGACGCTGTGTTGTCGAGACGCCGTGGGATATTTCACGCACCGCGCCTCAGCCGGTGGCGTTCTCCCCGGCCAGCGCCAGCAGTTCGGCGACGAACTCCGCCGGCCGCTCCAGGTGCGGGCTGTGCCCGCAGCCGGGCAGCACCACCTCCCGGTACGTCCCGCCGGCCGCCGCGTACCGCTCCAGCACCTCGCGGGTCTGCCCCACCATCGGCTGCGGCGGGCACTCCCCGGCGCCGGGCCAGCCGGGCACCACACCGAGCTGACCGAGGTACGCCAGGTCGAACAGCGAGGTGTCCGAGACGATCACGTCGGCGTCGCCGCGTACCCAGGTCACCGGCGGCTTGCCCGGCACGGCGACCAGCTCGTCGGCGAGCCGGAAGTGGGCCGGGGCGAGCGCGTTGAGCACGCCGCGCCGCCCGGCCGCGGTCCCCGGCCAGTGCGGCGAGGCGACAGCGGTGCCCGGGTAGTTGTCGTCCCCCGTGACGGTGGTCAGCATGCTCTCCAGCAGCAGGTCCTCGTCGTCGCCGAGCGACGCCGGGTCGGCCACGTACGCGGCACGCAGCACCGCCCGCGGGCTGGTCGGGCCGTCCGCGCCCCGGTCACCGGCGGCGAGCCGGGCCACGAAGTCGGGGTTCGCGCCACCGGCGCCGGTGCCCGCGAAGTCGGGCGTGGTGGGGGTGCCGTCGAGGTCCCGGGTACCGCCGAAGCCGTACGGGGACACCGGCGCCTCCAGCAGCAGCCCGGCCAACCGCGCGGGGTGGCCGACGAGCAGCCGCATCGCCACCCCGCCGCCCAGCGAGTGCCCGGCCACCACCGGCCGGGCGCCGGGCGGGAACAGCCCGGGGGCGTCCAGCAGCGCGGCCACGTCGTCGGCGAAGTCGTCCAGCCCTCGGGTGGCGTCGACCGGCGCGCTGTCGGTCTCGCCGTAGCCGCGCAGGTCGGGGGCGACCACCCGCAGCGTGTCCGGCAGCCGGGCCAGCAACGGTTCCCAGAACGCGGAGGAGGAGACGTTGCCGTGCACCAGCAGCACCGGCACGCCGTCCGGTGGGCCGGCCACGCGGACCGCCTGGGTGATGCCGTTGGCCTGGACAGTGAGCCGTGCGCTGCGCATCCGCGCATGCTGGCACGCGCCCCCACCCCCGCACCATGTGCCCCACGGCCACACCGCCCACCCCAAACGTGGCGCACACCCCCCGCCTCGCGGACCGCACGCACGCACCACCCCTCTTTGCGCGTCGATCATGAAGTTGGCGGCGACAAACCGGACGCAGAACGCCACCAACTTCATGATCGACCGGGCCCGGCGCCACCCCGCCCGGTCCACCGTCCACCGGCCCCGCCGACGGCGGCGGGTGGCGGGTGGCGGGGCGCGCGGGCTGAGCGCGCGGGCCGGCGGGTGCGGAGGTCTAGCGGGCGTCGGCCGGCTGGGCCTCGCGCGCCTCGATCGGCTGACGCGGCCCGGGGACGGGCAGCGGCAGGGTGGGACGCTGGTCGCGGCGCATCGCGCCGAAGCTCATCCCGACCGGGTCGGTCCGGGCCACGCCCGGGTCGTAGAGGCGCAGGTCGGTGCGGCCCAAGCGGACCACGTCGCCGTCGGCGATCGCCACGCTGCCGGTGACCCGGGTGTCGTTGAGCCAGGTGCCGTTGGTCGAGCCGAGGTCGGTGAGCATCACCCCTTCCGGGGTGGCCCGGACGGTGGCGTGCCGGCGGCTCAGGTGCGGGTCGGCGAGCACGATGTCGGCAGTCGGCGCGCGGCCGATCACCTGCGCGTCCTGGCCGACCCGGAACGTGAGCCCTCGCATCGCCCCGCCGGACACCGTCAGCAACGGCATCAGCTCAGGATGCTCCTCCATGGACAGTCGACCTCCACCCCACATCGCCCCGCGGCGTCAGCCTGCCACCTCACCGTAGTGGCTTGCACCACCGCGCGGTCACCCCCGCGACCCCGGCCGGTCATCTCCCGTTCGCCGTTTCGGACGGCATCTCCGTCGATGCGCCGGCTGATCGTCCGCGCAGCGTACGGCGCGTTCGACACCTACCGGCGAGTAATCCTCGGGTCTAGACTTCGGCCATGACCGCTGTACATGTGCCGGGCGCCCCGCTCATCTCCGAGGGTCTGTTGGTGTCGACCAGCCCGGCCACCGGCGCCGAGGCGGGCCGATTCCCGCTGGCCGCCGAGGCGGACGTGCGTGCCGCCGTCGACCGCGCCCGGGAGGCCGGCGACTGGTGGGCCGGGCTCGGCTTCGCCGGCCGGCGGGACCGCCTCCAGCGCTGGCGCGGCGTGCTCGCCCGGCGGATCGAGGAACTGGCCGACCTGATGCACACCGAGGGCGGCAAGCCGGTCGGTGACGCGGTGGTGGAGATCCTCACCGCGCTGGAGCACATCGACTGGGCGGCCCGCAACGCCCGGCGGGTGCTCGGGCCGCGCCGGGTCCGCTCCCGCCTGATCCTGGCCGAGTTCACCGGTCACCTGGAATACCAGCCGTACGGCGTGGTCGGCGTGATCGGCCCGTGGAACTACCCGGTCTTCACCCCGATCGGCTCCGCCGCGTACGCGCTGGCGGCCGGCAACGCGGTGGTGTTCAAGCCGAGCGAGTACACCCCGGCGGTCGGTCAGTGGCTGGTCGACCGGTTCGCCGAGGTGGTGCCGGAGCAGCCGGTGTTCCAGGTGGTGCACGGGTTCGGCGCGGTCGGCGCGGCGCTGTGCCGCTCCGGGGTCGGCAAGGTGGCGTTCACCGGCTCGACAGCGACCGCGAAGCGGGTGATGGCCGCCTGCGCCGAGTCGCTCACGCCGGTGCTGCTGGAGGCCGGCGGCAAGGACGCGATGATCGTGGACACGGACGCCGACCTGGACGCCGCGGCGGAGGCGTGCGTGTGGGGCGGGCTGACCAACGCCGGCCAGACCTGCATCGGCATCGAGCGGGTCTACGCGGTCGACCAGGTCTTCGACGCGTTCGTGGAGAAGGTGGTGGCCAAGGCCGGGCGGCTCACGGTGGGCGCCGACGGTTCCGACCTCGGCCCGATCACCATGCCGTCGCAGATCGACGTCATCCGCCGGCACATCGATGACGCGATCGACCGGGGCGGCCGTGCGGTGCTCGGCGGCCCCGAGGCGGTCCAGCCGCCCTACGTGCACCCGACGGTGCTCGTGGACGTGCCGGAGGACTCGGCCGCCGTCCAGGAGGAGACGTTCGGCCCGACGCTCGTGGTCAACCGCGTCCGCGACGTGGACGAGGCGGTCGAGCGGGCCAACGCGCTGCCGTACGGGCTCGGGGGTTCGGTCTTCGGCCGGGCGCGGGCGGTGGCGGTGGCGCGGCGGCTGCGCTCCGGGATGGCCTCGGTCAACTCGGCGCTGACGTTCGCCGGCATGTCGACGCTGCCGTTCGGCGGCACGGGCGAGTCCGGCTTCGGCCGCATCCACGGCGAGGAGGGGCTGCGCGAGTTCGGCCGGCCCAAGTCGGTCACCCGCCGCCGGGCCCGGTCGCTGCTGCCGGCGATGACGTTCGAGCGCACCCCGGCCGACGTCGCCCGCATCGTCAAGATCGCCAAGCTGATGTACGGCCGGGGCCGCTGAGGCGACGCCTCAGAACAGCGTCAGCTCGTCGCGCTCGATGCCGCGCAGCTTGTCGTAGTCGACCACCACGCAGCGGATCCCGCGGTCGGTGGCGAGCACCCGGGCCTGCGGCTTGATCTCCTGCGCGGCGAACACGCCGCTGACCGGCGCGAGCAGCGGATCGCGGTTCATCAGCTCCAGGTAGCGGGTGAGCTGCTCCACGCCGTCGATCTCGCCGCGCCGCTTCACCTCGACCGCCACCGCGCCGCCGTTGGCGTCCCGGCAGAGCAGGTCGACCGGCCCGATCGCGGTCATGTACTCGCGCCGGACCAGCGTGTAGCCCTCCCCCAGCGTCGCCGGGTTCGCGGCGAGCAGTTCCTGGAGGTGCGCCTCGACGCCGTCCTTGCGCAGGCCCGGGTCCACGCCCAGCTCGTACGAGGTTTCCTGGAAGATCTCCTCCAGGGTGATGCGCAGTTCCTCGCCGGCCTTGTTCACCACCCGCCAGACGCCGGGCGCCTCCTCCAGCCGACAGGGCGGGCTCATCCAGTTCAACGGCTTGTAGGCCCGGTCGTCGGCGTGGATCGACACCGACCCGTCCGCCTTCACCATCAGCAACCGGGTCGCCGGGGGCAGGTGGGCCGAGAGCCGTCCGACATAGTCCACCGAGCACTTCGCAATGACCAACCGCACCCGCCGAGGGTAGCCGAGGCCCCGGCGGACGCCGACGAGCGCCACTGGCGTACCGGTGCCATATTGAGATCGTGCTCGAAGTCCTCACCGGTTCCGGTCTGGCCGCCTCGGCGGGCCTCAACGCCTACATCCCGCTTCTGCTGATGGGTCTGCTGTCCCGCTACACCGATCTGGTCGAGCTGCCGAGCGGTTGGCAGTGGCTCGGCAACGGCTGGGTGGTGCTGATCCTCGCGGTGCTGCTCGCGGTGGAGGTGGTGGCCGACAAGGTGCCTGTGGTCGACCACGTCAACGACGTGGTGCAGACGGTGGTCCGGCCGACCGCGGGCGGGCTCGCGTTCGGCGCGGGCGCCGGCTCGGAGACGGTCACCGTCAGCGACCCGGATACGTTCTTCTCCACGCACCAGTGGGTGCCGGTGGTGGTCGGCGTGCTCATCGCGCTCGGCGTGCACCTGCTCAAGGCCGCCGCCCGGCCGGTCATCAACGCCACCACCGCCGGTGTGGGCGCGCCGGTGGCCAGCACCGCCGAGGACGCGACGAGCGTGGTGATGTCGGTGGTGGCGCTGGTGCTGCCGGTGCTGGTGCTGGTGTTCGTGGTCGGCCTGGTGATCTTCGTGCCCTGGCTGTTCCGCCGCCGCCGGGAGCGGCGCCGGGAACGCGCCGCCGCCCGGGAGGCCGGTTTCCGCGTCTGACCGCGGCGGCTCAGCGGCTCTCGTAGGTCATGCAGTCGGCCAGGTCCATGTCCGGGCCGACGGTGATGGCCGGGGCGTGGCACTCCAGGTCGGCGTTGTGCCGGCAGTCCGCGCGCGAGCACGCACCGACCTGGGCTACGAGCTGGTCGATGCCACCGCGCACGGGCATCTCCACGAACGTGTGGCAGTGCGCGTGGTCGCTGCTGCCGATCGTGATGGCGAACGCGTGGCAGTCGTTCGTGTGGTTGTAGGCGCAGGACCGGACGGCGCACTCCTGGACCCGGGGCATCTCCAACGACGCGGTCATCATCTCGCCCTTCAGTGGGTGTCTTGCCCCGACTTTAGGCTTTGTGATGCTTTCAGCGTGCCGGATCCAGCGCGTTCGCCTCGCGGATCACGGTGACCAGTTCGTCGATGATGCCGGTGAGCGCGAAGTCCTTCGGCGTGAACACCCGGGCCACCCCGGCGGACCGCAGCGCCTCGGCGTCCGCGGCCGGGATGATCCCGCCCACCACCACCGGCAGGTCGCCCCGTCCGGCCGCGCGCAGCCCGTCCAGCACCGCCGGCACGGCGGCCAGGTGCGAGCCGGACAGCACGGAGAGGCCGACCAGGTCGACGTCCTCCTCCACGGCCGCCGCGACGATCTGCCCGGCGGTCAGCCGGATGCCCTGGTAGACCACCTCGAAACCGGCGTCGCGGGCGCGTACCGCGATCTGCTCCGCGCCGTTGGAGTGCCCGTCCAGCCCCGGCTTGCCGACCAGCAGCCGCAGCCGCCCGCTGCCCAGCTCCCGGGCGGTCGCGACGACCCGCTCGCGGACCCCGGCGAGGGTCGCGTCACCGGCCGTGCCGACCGCCCCGGCCAGGCCGGTCGGCGCGCGGTACTCGCCGTACACCTGGCGCAGCGCGCCCGCCCACTCGCCGGTGGTGACACCGGCCCGGACACATCCGAGCGTCGCCGGCATCAGGTTCGCCGTGGTGGCGGCATCCGCGCGCAGCCGGTCCAGCGCCGCCTCGACCGCCGCCGCGTCCCGGTCGGCCCGCCACCGGCGTACGCCGTCGGTGGCCGCCTCCTCGACAGCCGGGTCCACCTGCTCGATGGCCTCGGCGCCGGCCGCGGTCAGCGGCGACGGCTCGGTCTCGGTGAACCGGTTGACGCCGATCACCACGTCCGAGCCGGACTCCATCCGCCGGCGCCGGTCGGCGAGCGAGGCGACGAGCGCGCTCTTGAGGTAGCCGGTCTCGACGGCTGTGACCACGCCGCCCATCTCCAGCACCTTCTCCAGCTCGACCCGGGCGCCGGAGACGATCTCGTCGACCAGCGCGGTCATCACGTGCGAGCCGGCGAACAGGTCCGGGTACTCCAGCAGGTCCGACTCGTACGCCAGCACCTGCTGCATCCGCAGCGACCACTGCTGGTCCCACGGGCGGGGCAGGCCCAGCGCCTCGTTCCACGCGGGCAGCTGCACCGCCCGGGCACGTGCGTCGCGGGACAGCGTGACACCGAGCATCTCCAGCACGATCCGCTGGATGTTGTTCTCCGGCTGCGCCTCGGTCAGGCCCAGCGAGTTGACCTGGACGCCGTAGCGGAACCGGCGCTGCTTCGGGTTCTCCACGCCGTATCGGTCGCGGGTGATCTCGTCCCAGAGCGCGCCGAACGCGCGCATCTTGGCGATCTCCTCGACGAAGCGCACTCCGGCGTTGACGAAGAACGAGATCCGCTGGACCACGTCGCCCATCCGCTCGGGCGGCACCTGGCCGGAGTCGCGGACGGTGTCGAGCACGGCTACCGCGGTGGCGAGCGCGAAGCCGACCTCCTGCACCGGCGTCGCGCCCGCCTCCTGGAGGTGGTACGAGCAGATGTTCACCGGGTTCCACCGGGGCATCTCACGCAGCGTGTACGCGATCACGTCGGCGGTCAGCCGCAGCGACGCCGCGGGCGGGAAGATGTACGTCCCCCGGGACAGGTACTCCTTGATGATGTCGTTCTGCGTCGTGCCGGCGCAGCGGCTCAGCTCCGCGCCCTGCTCGGCGGCGACGGTGCCGTAGAGGCCGAGCAGCCACATCGCCGGGGCGTTGATGGTCATCGAGGTGTTCATCTCGGCGAGCGGGATGCCCTCGAACAGCGCCCGCATGTCGCCCAGGTGCGCCACCGGCACGCCGACCCGGCCCACCTCACCGGAGGCCAGCTCGTGGTCCGGGTCGTACCCGGTCTGGGTGGGCAGGTCGAAGGCGACCGACAGGCCGGTCTGCCCCTTCGCCAGGTTGCGGCGGAAGAGCGCGTTGGTGGCCGCGGCGGAGGAGTGCCCGGCGTACGTGCGCATCACCCACGGGCGGTCCCGCTCGGGCAGCCGTCCCGGCATCGCGTCGTCCATGGCCGGAGTTTAAGTTACCGTTCAGTAAAAGAGAGTGTGGAAAACCACACAACCCGATGCCCGCGCCGGTGGGCCGGCGTGCTGCCGGCCCACCGTACGGGTCACTCGCTGCGGGCGGTCTCCGGACCGGTGATCCGTTCCAGCAGCGGCAGGGTCGCGGCGATCACCGCGAGGCAGCCCAGTACGCCGAGGGCCATGACCGCCGCGAACCCGATCCCCGGTAGGCGCAGGTCGTAGCCCATCTGCGCGCGCAGGAACAGGTGCGCGGCGGCCAGTCCCATCCCGACCGCGACCACGGCGACGGTCAGCAGCGGCACCACGCTCTCCAGCGTCACCACGCGGCGCAGCAGCCGCACCGGGGCACCACTGAGCCGCAGCAGGCTGAACGGCCGCCTCCGTTCACTGAGACCGGCCGCCACCGCCACGGCCAGGCTGCATCCGGCGAGCGCGAGACCGGCCACCACGACGAGGTCGGCCAGCCGCTGCCAGCCCCGCATGGTGTCCGCGAAGTCGGCCTCGAAGTCGCCCGGCACGTTCGGGGCCACGAAGAAGGTGGGGAACGCGGCTTCGAGGACCGTCCGGGCCCGCTCCACCGCCACCGGGTCCTCCGCGTCGACCGCCACCGAATCAGCCGGGAGTCCCGCGAGGGCCACCGGGTCCACCGGGGACGACGGCCAGACCCGGTCGGCCGAGGCAGACTCCCGCCAGGGGATCAGGCCCGGCGGCACCTCGGCGACGCTCGCCCCGGCTGCGCACCGCCCGTAGGCGGGCGGGATGTCCGCGCAGGCGATCACTCCGGAGTCGCGGCCGTCACCGCGTACCGGGTTCTCCCGGACGAGCACCGGGTTGCGGACGCCGGGAACCGCCGCCAGATCGGCCAGCAGCGTGCCCGGCGCCGGGGCGTCGTCCGTCAGCACCATCGACAGCCGGCCGGCCTCCAGGGAACCCCGGGGCGCCGGACCGCGCTCGTACGCGATCGTCCCCATCACGCCCACGGCCACCGTCGTGACGAACAACGCGAGCATCACGCCGCTCACCGCCCGGAACCCGGCGGCCGGGTTGTCGGCGAGCCGGCGCGCGGCGATCAGCGCGGCCGGCCGGCTGGCCCGGGCTGCCATCGCCCGGGCGCCGACCATGGTCAACCACGGGCCGCCGGTGATCAGCCCCACCATGACCAGCAGCAGGGCGGGCAGGAACAGCGCCGTCTGGCCGTCCGACGTGGGCGGCCGGTACACCAGGGCGAAGCCCAGCCCGGCCAGGCCGAGCGCGAGCGGGATCAGCCGGTACATCCGGGGCGGCCGGGGCGTGACCCGGCGGCTGACACCGAGCGGGGAGATCCGGACCCGGCGCAGCGCGATCCAGGCCGCGGCCGCCGCGCCCGCCGGCACGCCGAGCGCCACCAGGAGGGCCTCCGGCGCACCGATGGCCATGTCGCCGGGGAAGAACGGCATGCCGGTGAACGGGATGCCGGCGAGCTGCCCGCGGAACGCGAAGAACGCCGCGAAGCCGGCCGCAGCGCCGGCCGCCGCCGCGAGCGCGGCCTCGACGGCGGCGACGACCGAGATCTGCCGGGGCGTGGCCCCGACCAGCCGCATGGCGGCGAACCGCTGCTCCCGGCGGGCGGCGCCGAGCCGGGTCGCCGTGCCGATGAAGACGAGTACGGGAAACAGCAGTCCGCCCGCGGCCACGCCGAGGATGAGGTCGATCGCCGCCCTCGGCAGCGGAGCCCGGTTGTCGTCGAGCCGGGTGACCTTCCTGACCTGGTCCAGCTTCCCGACCTGCTCCGGGGTGCCGCCGACCAGAACGAGCAGGGTGTCCGGCGAGGTGAGCGCCGCCGGCCCGACGACGCCGAGGTCCCGGCCCGGGTAGCGGTCGGCGAGCTGGTCGGCGGGGGTGGTGGCCAGCAGCTTCCGCAGCGCCGGGGAGGCGTAGTACTCGCCGGGCCCCGGCGCGCGGGGGACGCCGATCGGCGTGGGCGCGTCCGGACCGGTCGCGGCGACGTCGATGCGGAGGATCTGATCGCCCCGGAAGTAGTCGGTGCGGGTGGACCACAGCAGCGGGTCGGCGGACGCGTCGGCCGTCTCCTGCGGGTACATCGACGCGTAGCGGGTGAGCTGGGCGTCGGTGGCGTGCACACCGGCGAGCGTGGTGAGCAGCAGCCCGGTGCCGACCGCGACGGCGGCGGCGACGGCGACCAGCCGGAGCAGCGCCTCCCGGCCACCGGCGACGGCGAGCCGGAGCGCGAGCCCGATCACGAGGCGACCCCGGCAGGGGCGTTGACCCGGCCGTCCCGCACCATGACCTCCCGGTCGGCGTACGCGGCGATGCGCGCCTCGTGCGTCACCAGGACGACTGTGGTGCCCTTCTCGCGGGCGGCGTCCACCAGCAGCGTCATCACCTCCTCGCCGGTGAGCGAGTCGAGCGCGCCGGTGGGCTCGTCGGCGAACAGCACCCGGGGCTCGGCGACCAGGCCGCGAGCCAGCGCGACCCGCTGGGCCTGCCCGCCGGACAGTTCGCCGGAGCGGCGGTGCTCCATGCCGGCCAGGCCGAGCCGCTCGAACCAGCCCCGCGCGGCCCGCAGCGCCGGAGTGCGGCGGACACCGCGCAGCAGCAGCGGCAACGCCACGTTCTCCGCCGCGGTGAGTTCCGGCACGAGCTGACCGAACTGGAAGACGAAGCCGAAGCTGTCGCGGCGCAGCGCGCTGCGGTCGGCCTCGCCGAGCGTGTCGATCCGGGCACCGTCGAACCGGACCTCACCGGAGTCGGGGCGCAGGATGCCGGCCAGGCAGTGCAGCAACGTCGACTTGCCGGAGCCACTCGGTCCCATCACGGCGACGACCTCGCCGGCCCCCACGGCGAGGCTCGCGCCGCGCAGGGCGGGTGTCTCGCCGAACGCGTACGTGACGTCGCGTGCCTCGATCATCGGGCTCATGGCCGTACCGCCTTTCTCAGGGCGTCCAGCCGGGCGCCCGTCGTCTCGATCCACCGCAGGTCCGCCTCGAGGTGGTAGAGGCCGTGGTCGGCCAGCATCACGTCGACGAGTTCGCCGCTGCGTTTGATCTCCGTGAGTTCGCGCATCCGGCGCAGGTGCGCGGCACGCTGGGTGTCCAGGTACTCCTCGGCCGGGCGGTCGAGCATCAGCGCGAGCACGACCTTGGTGAACAACAGCGTCTGCAGGTGTGGTTCCGGCTCGACCGGCTCGGTCAGCCAGTGCTCCACCTCGGTGGCGCCCACGTCGGTGATGACGTAGCGCTTGCGGTCCGGCCCGGCCCCGGGAGCGACGTCGCCGACCACCACCTTGCCGTCGCGGGCCAGCCGGCTCAGCGTCGAGTAGACCTGCCCGTACGGCAGCGGCTTGCCGCGCCCGAAGAAGGTGTCGTAGTCGCGCTTGAGGTCGTAGCCGTGGCTCGGTTCGCGTTCGAGCAGCCCGAGCAGGGTCAGGGGAACCGTCATGACCAGAGACTACACCGAGTGTATACCTCGCGTATATAGCCGACCCGGCAGTGGAACGGGCGACCGCACGACGCACACTTGACGCCATGGAGAACGAGCTCGCGATTTCCGTGCGAGGACTGCGCAAGGCGTACGGCGACAACGTCGCCGTCGCCTCGGTGGACCTGGACGTCCGCCGGGGCGAGGTGTTCGCCCTGCTCGGCCCGAACGGCGCCGGCAAGACCACGACGGTCGAGATCCTGGAGGGCTACCGGCAGCGCGACGCCGGCGAGGTACGCGTGCTCGGCGCCGACCCCGCCCACCCCGACGCCGGCTGGCGCTCGCGCGTCGGCATCGTGCTCCAGGGCACCGGTGAGTTCGACGAGCTCAGCGTCATCGAGGTGGTCCGCCACTTCTCCGGCTTCTACCCGGGCGCCGACGACCCGGACAAGGTGGTCGAGCGGGTCGGGCTGGGCGCCAAGGCCAAGGCGCGTACGCACACCCTCTCCGGCGGGCAGAAGCGCCGCCTGGATGTGGCGCTGGGCATCGTCGGCCGCCCCGAGCTGCTCTTCCTCGACGAGCCGACCACCGGCTTCGACCCGGAGGCCCGGCGCGAGTTCTGGGAGCTGATCCGGGACCTGTCCGCCGCCGGCACCACGATCGTGCTCACCACCCACTACCTGGACGAGGCCGAGGCGCTCGCCGACCGGGTCGGCGTGATCGCCGCCGGGCGGGTGATCGAGGTCGCGCCGCCGAACGCGCTGGGCAACCGGCAGGAGTCGCTGGCGACCGTCTCCTGGCGTACCCCCGACGGGACGCCGGCCTCGGCGGAGACCGCGACGCCGACGGCGCTGGTGGCCGACCTGGCCGCGCGCTTCGGCGGCGAGGTGCCCGGCCTCACCGTGACCCGGCCGACCCTGGAAGACGTCTACCTGCGGATGATCGGACACTCATGACCACCACGACGAAGCCGGCGGCCCCGGTCGTCGCCACCTCGGCCCGGCGGCCCGGCGCCGGCGCGCTGGCGCTGCGTCAGGGACGGCTGGAGATCACCCAGTTCCTGCGCAGCCGGGAGTCCGTCGTGTTCACGATGGGCTTCCCGATCATCATGATCCTGATCTTCGCGGCGATCTTCAGCGACGAGATCGCTCCGGGGGTCAGCTACACGCAGTACTTCATCACCGGCATGATCGCGACCGGCCTGATGACTGTGAGCTTCCAGAACCTCGGCATCTGGATCCCGATCGAGCGGGACCGCGGCGTGCTCAAACGCTACCGCGGCACGCCGATGCCGAAGTGGGTCTGGTTCGCCGGCAAGGTGATCATGGTGGTGGTCATCGGCATCGCCGAGACCGTGCTGCTGCTCGCCGTCTCGGTGGCGATGTTCGACCTGGACCTGCCGCAGACCACCGCCAAGTGGCTGACGTTCGGCTGGGTCTCCGTGCTCGGCATCACCGCCTGCACGCTGTGCGGCATCGCCATCTCGTCCCTGGCCCGCACCGCCCGCAGCGGCTCGGCCGTGGTCACCCCGGTCGCGCTCGTGCTCCAGTTCATCTCCGGCGTGTTCTTCGTCTTCACCAGCCTGCCCACCTGGATGCAGCAGGTCGCGGCGATCTTCCCGCTCAAGTGGATGTGCCAGGGGCTGCGCTCGGTCTTCCTGCCGGACAGCTTCGGCGCCCGCGAGCCGGGCGGCTCGTTCGAGCTGGGCACCGTCGCGCTGGTGCTCGGCGCGTGGTGCGTCATCGGCCTGGTGCTCTGCCTGACCACGTTCCGCTGGACCACCAAGCGCGACGGCTGATCACCGCTCATTCGCCGTCGACGAGTGCGGTGCCCAGCGGCGTACGCCAGTAGAGCACCTCGCGCCCGGACCGCCGCTTGGCGACCGCGCCCGCGTCGAGCAGCACCCGCAGGTGGTCGCTGACCGTGCCCAGGGACAGCCCGGTCACCACCACGAGCTGCGAGGTGCTCAGCGGCGCCTCCAGCCGGGCCAGGATGCCGGCCCGGTTCGCGCCGATCAGCCGGGCCAGGCCGCCGGGCGCCGGTGAGGTGGGGTCGACCAGGATCCCGCGCGCCGGATAGACCATCCCGAACCGGGCCGGCGCGTCCCAGACCACCCAGCCGCGGCGGCAGTGGGCCGGCAGGAAGACCAGTTGCTCGGCCGCGTGCAGCGACAGCGGCGGCTCCGGGTAGTCGTTGACCTGGAGGCGGCCGTCGCCCAGCC
Source organism: Micromonospora tulbaghiae (assembly GCF_900091605.1). Classification (GTDB taxonomy): domain Bacteria; phylum Actinomycetota; class Actinomycetes; order Mycobacteriales; family Micromonosporaceae; genus Micromonospora; species Micromonospora tulbaghiae. The sequence continues at coordinate 228,115 of NZ_FMCQ01000005.1, read as the reverse complement.
ACCGAACGTTGCGGTTGATGTCGACGATCGCCCCGGCCAGGCCGCGGGTGCTCAGGGCGGCGGTACGGGCCACGATGTCCGCCCGCAGCCGGCGTTCCCGCTCCGGCCACTCCGGCGCGACGGTGTGCGTCCAGATCCAGTCGAGCAGTTCCACGACCTGCCCGGTGAGCCCGTCCGCGAGCAGTTCGGCCGCCAGCGGGCCCGGCCGGGTGGCACGCAGATCGGCCCGGATCCGCTCGTCGGACAACCGCTCGACGGCCGTCAGTTCCCCGGCGAACGTCGGGTCCGCCGAGGCGGGCGCGATGGTGAGGAAGTCCGCTACCCACCGAAGGCCGAACGACGCCTCCACCAGCGCCCGGACCACCGGTCGGGCAGCAAGCATCTCCCGGAACGCGTCGACGTGCGGCCGTCGCCAGGCCTGCTCCCAGGGGACCTTCGGATGGCGCAGCGCCTTCAGCGCGCCGACGGTCTCGGCCATCGGCGACACCGTGAAACGACTCCGCGCGACCAGGTCGGACGGCACCTGCCAGACGCCCACGTTTCGCCTCCAGACGTAAGTCTATGGATTCCGCCGACGACCAGCCGACCATGCCCGGGTGAGAACGTACGCAGAACTGTTCGCGGTCCGGGAGTTCCGCAACCTGTTCCTGGCCAACTGCGCCGGGATCGCCGCACACACCACGTCGGCGCTGGCCCTGGGCGCGCTGACCTACGCGTCGACCGGCTCGGCGCTGCTCACCGCGCTGAGCATGTTCGGGGCGCCGCTGGCCGGAGTCCTCGGCAGCCTGACGCTGCTGTCCGCCGCGGACAGCGTGCCGCCGCGCCGGGCGATGGCCTTCGCCGCCCTGCTCGCCACCGTCGGCGCGGCGCTCCAGGCGGTGCCCGGACTGCCGCTGTGGGCCCGCTTCGCGATCATCTTCGGCAACGCGTACGTGGGCTCGGTCGCCGCCGGCGCCAAGTGGGCGCTGCTCACCGACATCGTGCCGGTGAACGCCTACGTGCTGGCCCGGGCCACGATGAACACGAGCGTCGGCGTCATGCAGATCGCCGGATTCGGGCTGGCCGGCGTCCTGCTGGTGTGGCTGAGCCCGTACCAGGTGTTCCTGCTGGCGCTGGTCCTGCGGGCGGTGTCCGCCGCGGTGGGATGGTTCGGGCTCACCGAGCGTCCGGCCCGGACCAGCGAGCGGGTGACGGTTACCCGCACGCTGCGCGTGAACCGGGTGCTCTGGGCCGACCCCGGCCGCCGGTCTCTCCTGCTCAACCTCTGGGTGCCGGGCGGCCTGATCGTCGGCTGCGAGGCGCTGTTCGTCCCGTACGCCGCCGACCGCGCCGGCTTCCTGCTCGCCGCCGCCGCACTCGGCATGCTGGCCGGGGACGTGGTGGTGGGGCGGTTCCTGTCCCCCGCCCTCCGCGAGAGGTGGATCCATCCGCTGCGGGTGCTGCTCCCCCTGCCGTACCTGCTGATCCTGCTGTCGCCGCCGCTGCCGGTGGCCATGGCCGTCGCGCTCGTCGCGTCGGTCGGCTACGCCTCCACCCTGCCGATGCAGGAACGGCTGATCGCCCACTCGCCGCCCGAGGCCCGGGGCCAGGTGCTCGGCCTGCACGGCAACGGCATGCTCGCCGCGCAGGCGGTGTGCGCCGCGCTCGCCGGGGCGCTCGCCGACCTGGTCACGCCGTCGCGCGCCGTCGCGCTGCTCGCCGCCGTGGCCCTGGCCGCCACCGTCGTGCTCACCCCCGGCCTGCGCCGGACCGCGCCGGGCACCGGTGAGCCGGACAGCAGGCCCGCGGCGGCCGTCCCGGCACCGTGAAGGAGAGGTCGCGCGGCTCCCCCGCGACGCGTACCGGATGGCACACTCGCCGGCATGGCACACACGCTGACCCGGCGGACGGTGCTCACCGCCGCCGCCGGGACCGCCGGGGTCGGCCTGGTCGGCGGTCTGGCCGCCCGGCAACTGGCCGGCCCCCGCCCGGGACCGGCCCCGGCCCTGCCGGACGCGCCGCCCGGCGACGAGCGGCTCATCCGCATCGCGTCCGCCGCGCGCGGCCGCGAGGTGGACTTCTGGACCGCGGTGCCCGAGGGGTACGGCGACGGCCGCGGCCTGCCCGTCTGCCTGGTGCTGCACGGCGCGTCGGCCACCCCGCGCGACTACGGCCGGTTCGGGCTGGCCCGCTTCCTCACCGACGCGGTACGCCGGGGCGCCCCGCCGTTCGCGCTCGCGGGCGCCGCCGGCGGGCGGCTGTCCTGGCGCGCGGCCGGTGACGACGACCCGCAGCGGATGGTGCGCGAGGAGGTACCCACCTGGTGTGCCCGGCGCGGGTTCGACAGCAGCCGGCTGGCCGTGTGGGGCTGGTCGATGGGGGGCTTCGGCGCGTTGCTGCTGGCCGAGACGTACCCGAAGTGGCTGCGGATGGCGGCGGCCTTCTCCCCCGCGGTGAGCCCCGGCGACGCGGTCTTCACCGGCGTGAAGAAGCTGCGCGGAACCCCGGTCGGGCTCTGGTGCGGCCGGCAGGACAACTTCCTCTCCGACGTCCGCGCGCTGGCCCGGGCGCTGCCCGAGGAGCCGGTACGCGCCGCCTGGGCCGACGGGCGGCACAACTTCGGCTACTGGGGCACGGTCATCCCGGACGCGTTCGCGCTGATCGGCACCGCGCTCAGCCCGCCCCGGACGTGAACCGCCCCCGGCCGTGCGGGCCGGGGGCGGGACGGGCCGGTCAGTACGAGTAGAAGCCCTGGCCGGTCTTGCGGCCCAGGTCACCGGCGGTGGCCATGCGCTGGAGCAGCTCCGGCGGGAAGAACTTCTCGTCGGCGGTGTCGGTGTAGATGTTGCGCGTGGCGTTGAGCAGCACGTCCACGCCGGTCAGGTCGACCGTCGCGAGCGGGCCCATGGCGTGGCCGAAGCCCAGCTTGCAGGCGGTGTCCAGGTCCTCGGCGGAGATCACGCCGGACTCCACGAGCTTGACCGCCTCCATCGCCAGCGCGCAGATCAGCCGGGTGGTGACGAAACCGGCGATGTCCCGGTTGACCACCACAACGGTCTTGCCGATCTCCTCGGCGAACGACTTGACGGTGTCCATCGTCGCGTCGCTGGTCTTGTAGCCGCGTACCAGCTCGCAGAGCTTCATCATCGGCACCGGCGAGAAGAAGTGCGTGCCGACGACCGACTCCGGGCGCTCGGTGGCGGTGGCGATCTGGGTCACCGGGATGGCCGACGTGTTGGTGGCGAGCACCGCGTCCGCCTTGCAGATCTTGTCGAGCGCGCGGAACACCTCGTGCTTGATCTCGATCTTCTCGAAGACCGCCTCGACCACGATGTCCGCGTCGGCGGCGGCCTCCAGCTCGGTGGTCGGGGTGATCCGGGCCAGCGTCGCCTCGACGTCGGACGCCTCGATCTTGCCCTTCTCGGCGAACTTCGTCAGCGACTTCCGGATGCCGTCCACGCCGCGCTTCGTGGCCGCGTCGTCGATGTCGCGCAGCGTCACCTGCCAGCCCGCCTGCGCCGCCACCTGGGCGATGCCCGAGCCCATCAGCCCGGCACCGACGACCGCGAGTCGACCCGCCATCTGCTTCTCCCTCGCCGTGTTCTGCAACGTCTGGGAGAACCCTACTTAACGAGGGATAAGCCCCGGCCGTCAGATGGCCAGGTCCGGCTCCTCCGGCGCGGTGCCACGCTCCACCTCGACGCCGAGCGCGCGCAGGTCGGCCACGAAGTCCGGGTAGCCCCGGTCGACGTGGTGCACGTGCGAGACCTCGGTGAGCCCGTCGGCGCAGAGCCCGGCGATGATCAGGCCGGCGCCGGCCCGGATGTCGGTGGCGCGTACCGGGGCGCCGGACAGCCGCTCCCGGCCGCACACCAGGGCGTGGTGACCATCGGTACGGATCTCCGCGCCCAGCCGCATCATCTCGTTGGCGAACATGAACCGGCCGTCGAAGATGTTCTCGGTGATCAGTGAGCCGCCCTCGCTGACCGCCGCCAGCCCGATCGCCATCGGCAGCAGGTCGGTGGCGAAGCCCGGGTAGGGCAGCGTGACCACGTCGACCGCCCGGGGGCGGTCGTCCATGCGTACCCGGAAGGCGTCGCCCCGGGTCTCCACCAGGCCGCCGGCCGCGACCAGCTTGTCCAGCGCGACCTCCAGGTACGCCGGATCCAGGCCGGTCACCGTCACGTCCCCGCGGGTCATCGCGGCGGCGAACGCCCAGGTGCCGGCGACGATCCGGTCCCCCACCGTGGCGTGCCGGACCGGCCGCAGCTCGGGTACGCCGACGATGTGCAGCGTCGACGTGCCGGCCCCTTCGATCCGCGCGCCCATCCGGGTCAGCATGGTGCAGATGTCGACGATCTCCGGCTCCCGGGCCGCGTTGTCGATCGTCGTGGCGCCCCGGGCCAGCACCGCCGCCATGACCAGGTTCTCGGTCGCGCCCACGCTCGGGAAGTCCAGCACGATGTCGGCGCCGTGCAGCCCGTCCGGCGCCTCGGCGATGACGAAGCCGTGCTCACCGGAGATCTCCGCGCCCATCCGGGCCAGCCCGGCGATGTGCATGTCCAGCCCGCGCGAGCCGATGGCGTCGCCGCCGGGGTGGGCCACCCGGACGTACCCCCGGCGGGCCAGCAGCGGGCCGAGCACGCAGATCGACGCGCGCAGCCGGCGAACCAGGTCGTAGTCGGCCTCCGCGCCCGGCCGCTCCGGCACGTCGATGAGCACCGAACGGGACCGCTCCACACCGCCGTGGGCCACCATCGGGTCGACCGGGTCGTCCGGGCCGAACCGTACGCCGCAGCCGAGCCGCCGCAGCACCTCGCCCATGATCGCGATGTCGGTGATCCGGGGCACGTTGGTGATCAGGCTGCGGCCGGGCGCGAGCAGCGCGGCGGCCATCAGTTTCAGCGCGGAGTTCTTCGCACCCACCACGTGCACGGTGCCGTCGAGCCGGGCGTCACCGCGTACCCGGATGACGTCGACGTCGTTGAGCGCCGGATCTCCCGCGTCACCCGGCCCCACCGGACTCGGCCGGGCCGGGATCGTCAGTTCCGGTATCCGTAGGCTGTGCGTCATGGCCGTCCACCTCACGCGCATCTACACCAAGGCCGGCGACGCCGGCATGACCAGGCTGAGCAACAACGAGCAGGTGCCGAAGACCGATCCGCGCATCGCCGCGTACGCGGACGTGGACGAGTGCAACGCCTCGATTGGCGTCGCGCTCGCTCTGGGGCAGCTCTCGGACGAGCTGCGGGCCGTACTGGAGTCCGTGCAGAACGACATGTTCGACGTCGGTGCGGACCTGGCGACACCGGTCGAGCCGGACCCGAAGTACCCGCCGCTGCGGGTGACCGAGGAGTACGTCGAGCGCCTCGAGGGCTGGTGCGACGAGTACAACGCGCGCCTGAGCAAGCTCGACTCCTTCATCCTCCCCGGCGGCACCGCGGGCGCGGCACTGCTGCACGTGGCACGGACGACCGCCCGGCGCGCCGAGCGTGCGGCATGGGCGCTGGTCGCACACGACCCCGATCGGACCAGTCCCCTCCCGGCAAAGTATCTCAACCGGCTCTCCGATTTGCTCTTTATCCTCTCGAGAACGGCAAATCCGGACGGCGACGTGCTATGGGTACCGGGCGGGAAGCGCTGACCATCGGCGGCCTCCATCACGTGGAGGTGTGGGTACCCGACCTGGCGGCGGCCAGTCGTTCCTGGGGCTGGCTTCTCGGCGAGCTGGGCTGGACGCTTTACCAGGACTGGCCCGCCGGCCGGTCCTGGCGGCTCGGCGCGACGTACATCGTGCTGGAGGAGTCACCGGCGCTCACCGGCCGCACCCACGACAGGTGCGCGCCCGGCCTGAACCACCTGGCCTTCCACGTCGGCCCGCCGGCCGCCGTCGAGCGCCTGGTCACTGCCGCCGGAGAGTACGGCTGGACGCTGCTGTTCCCGGACCGGCACCCGCACGCGGGCGGACCGGACAGCTACGCCGCCTACCTCACCGACGGGCAGGGGTACGAGGTCGAACTGGTCGCGCAGACGTGAAAGGGCCGGCACCCCGGGTTCGGGGTGCCGGCCTTCACGCGTGTGTCTTACTTGTTCCAGTGCTGGGCGACGAGGTCGGCGGCCTGCTGCTCCCACTGGGCGTAGTGGTCCGGGTAAGCGGACACCTGGACGGTCTGGGCGGCCTTGGTCAGCGGCATGTCCTGCCAGCCGTCGACCTGCTTCAGACCCTTCAGAAACGCCGTGGTCGAGTACTCGGGGTCGGTGATCTGCTCCACCGTGCCCCACCCGCTGGACGGACGCTGCTGGAACAGGCCCTGCGAGTCGTGGTCGTTGCGGTCGCCGAGGTGGCCGAGGTTCTCCAGCTTCGACTCCTGCAACGCCGTCGCGATCGACACGACCGCGGCACGCTCGTCCATGCCCGCCTTCTTCGTCGCCGCGATGATCGCCTTCACATTCTTGGTCTGCTCGTCGTCGAGGTCGATACGCGACTGGGCGCCCTGCACACCATGCGGGATCAGCTTGTCACCCTGCACCGTCACAGACACCGGCTTCGCATGCGTGGTGGTCTCCGCCGCGTGAGCGGCGACCGGACCGGCGAACACACCACCGGTGAAAGCCAGACCAGCAACACCCAGAATGCTCTTCCGCAGAATCGTGTTCATCAGAAATGCTCCATTCGGGGGTCGACGCACCCGGGGGACGGGATGCGCGGGCACCGTCAGGCGCTCAAAGTCTTGAGGGATCCGGCTGCCCGCGGGGCAGGGGGGCCACGTCGCGGCGCCGGAAGCATGTCCAACGACCCACCACCCGCCACCATTCCCGAGGGGGCGGCGCGGGGTTCACGTCGTCGGAACCGTGTTCAACGACCAGCCCACCGGGATCATTCCCCGCGGCTCACGTCGCCAGAACCGAACTCAACGACCGACAGCCCGGGGCTGTTCCCGCAGGCAACGCGGCCTCTTGCGGGGCTCGGCCGGTGCTCGGTCGTTCACCCGGTTACAACGCCACCCACCCGCCGACGATTCCACCGTCAGAGTGCCGCCCACCACCCCCGAACCGGACACCCCACCTCCCTGCGCCGTCGATCATGAGGTTGACGGCGACAAAACGGACACCAAACGCCGCCAACCTCATGATCGACCCACCCAGGGCAGGGCTGGCCGAGGGGGCGGGAGGGGGAGCGGGCACTCGGGGGCATCCGCGATCTTGCGATTTGAGGCCGCCGGGTGCCCTGTTTGCACGGTTTGCGGGGTACCGAAGTGCAAGATCGCGGACGCCCGCCAGGGACGGTTCGGCGGTCTTGGAGTTGTGGTGCCTCGCGAAGGGCGCGAAGCGGGCATCCTGGGCGCCAGAAGCCCAAGATCGGCGGCAGCTAAGGCCTCACCGCGACCCGGTGACGGGGGCGGGAGTCAGGCGGCGGGCCAGTCCTGGGAGGCCAGACGCGGCGAGACCGCCCCGGGTGGGGCGGCCTCGAGCCAGGACAGGAATCCGGTAACGGTGGATCGCGCCATGGCGATCTCGATCGGCGCGTGGTGGCTGGTACAGCGCAGGATCACCCACTCGGCGGGCATGGACATGCGCTCCTGCGCCTCGGGCAGCCGACGGCGCTCGACCGCCAGCCCCTTACGCGAGAGCACCCGCTTGGGGCGCAGCGCGAAGCTGAACATGCGATACCAGCGGAGCTCGTCGCCCACGAAGCGACCGAACCCGGGTGACCAGCCACGACCGTCGAGGATCGTGTTGACCCGGACGCTGAGCCGGATGATGCCACCGCTACGCGTGAACAGGGCCCGCCGGATGAAGAGGATCAGAAGCGCGACGACGACGATCGCGACGCCGATTCCGATCCCTTCGACGATCTCCATCGGCGGGTCGGCTCAGCGGGCCGGGGTGGCGGGGGTTGCGCTCTCGGCGAGGACAGTGACGCCCTCGCCGGTCACCGACAGGAAGCCGCCGGCCACGTCGTACGCGACCTGCTGGCCCCCGGCCTGCTTGATGCGTACCTGGCTGGGTTCGGCGAGCTGGCCGAGCAGAGGTGCGTGCCCCGGCAGCACACCGAGCTCACCCTCGGTCGTCCGGGCGACGACCATCTCGGCCTCGCCGGTCCAGACCTTCTCCTCGACGGCTACGAGCTCGACGTGAAGCTGTTGTGCCACGCTGTCTCCTTGCTGCGGCGGCGGATTGCCGAAAGTCTAGTCGCGCCCCCGCAGCCCACCCAACGCGGGTGGTGAGAGCCGGACCACCACGGCCCCGCACCCGCTCAGGCTACTTGGTCTTCTGGACGAAATCGGGGTGCTCCAGCAGGAATGCGTCGAGCTGTTCGGTACGCAGTGCGGTGAAGAAGTCCTCCGCCGGTTCGAGCAGTTGCTCACCCCGGTAGTTGCTGCCGGTGCCGATCCCCCCGCCCGGCAGCTTGATCGTCTCGATCGCGTCCGGGCGGATGTCCTTCAGGGCCAGCCCGAAGTCCACCACGCTGTTGCCGCGCCCGTTGAAGACCAGCGACTTGCCGGCCGCGCGCAGCACCCGGTCCAGCTTGACCGGGTTGGTCACCACGTCGGCGCTGAACGCCTGGCTCGCCATCGCCTTGACGAACTGCTGCTGGTGCCGCTGCCGCCCGTAGTCGCCGTCCGGCACGCCGTTCTTCGGGTAGCGCTGCCGGACGTAGTCCAGCGCCTGCCAGCCCTCCAGGTGGGCGTTGCCCTTCTTGTACACCGCCTGCGGGCCGAGGTAGCCACCGCCGCCGGGCCGGAGCTGGCGCGGCGTGCCGTCCGGCTGGAGGTGCTCGGAGCGCACCTCCCGCTCGATGTACATGTCGACACCGCCCATGGCGTCGACGATCTTCTTGAAACCGCTGAAGTTGATGATCGCGCCGGCGTCGAAGCGCTTGATGCCGGTGACGTCCTGCACGGTCTTGGCGAGCAGTTCGAAGCCCTGTGCGGTGCTGGGGTTCTGCCCGGGTACGTTGCTGCCGTGCGACATGGCCGCGTTGAGCCGGTCGTTGGCGCCCGCGTAGTCGGCCTTGGGGAAGGCCGGGATGTCCACCCGCAGGTCGCGTGGGAGCGAGAAGAGATAGCCGCGGTCCATGGTGGCGGGCACGTGCAGGACCATGATCGAGTCGGCCAGCGGGCGGGCGGTCGACGTCCGGGGGTCCACGCCGACGAGCAGGATGTTGAGCGGGCCCTTGATGTCGCTCTTCTTCTCGTTGGCGCCGGCGGCCTGGTCACCGAAGAGGTCGGCCTTGCCCACCGATCCCTCGTAGCGGGCGACCAGGGCGCGGGAGCCGATCAGCACGGAGCCGCTGAGCACCACCATGACGATGCCCAGGATCGTGCAGACGCGGGCCCACCGGGGCACGCCGCGCCACATGGACCGCTTCCCGCGATCCGCGCCGCCCTTACCAGCCACGAGCATCTCCAATCGTCGCGCCCACGGGTAGGAAGACGGGCGCGGGGGTCCGTTTGGTTGCAGAGATCAACGGCCGGGATGTGAAGTCGTGTCAGGAACGGTACCGCGCGATGCGGTGAACCGCTTGCCGGAGAACCGGGCATCTGGTAGTGCAGGGCCCTGAACAGGCGAAGGCCGCCCCGGCTTTCGCCGGGACGGCCCTCGTGGGTGTGAGCGGGCTCTCAGCCCTCCTCGCCCATCAGCTCCTTGGCCTTGGCCCGAAGGTCGTCCAGGCCGCCGCACATGAAGAACGCCTGCTCCGGGAAGTGGTCGAACTCCCCCTCGCTGATCCGGCGGAAGGCGTCGATGGTCTCGGCGATCGGGACCGTCGAGCCGGCCACGCCGGTGAACTGCTCCGCCGCGTACGTGTTCTGCGAGAGGAACCGCTCGATCCGGCGGGCGCGGCCGACGGTGAGCTTGTCCTCCTCGGAGAGCTCCTCGATACCGAGGATGGCGATGATGTCCTGCAGGTCCTTGTAGCGCTGCAGGATCCGCTTCACCTCGGTGGCGACGGCGAAGTGCTCCTCGCCGACGAACTCCGGGGCGAGGATCCGGGACGAGGACGCCAGCGGGTCCACGGCCGGGTAGATGCCCTTGTCGGAGATCGACCGCTCCAGGTTGGTGGTCGCGTCGAGGTGGGCGAACGTGGTGGCCGGCGCCGGGTCGGTGTAGTCGTCGGCGGGCACGTAGATCGCCTGCATCGAGGTGATGGCCTGGCCCCGGACGGAGGTGATCCGCTCCTGGAGCTCGCCCATCTCGTCGGCCAGGGTCGGCTGGTAACCCACGGCGCTCGGCATACGGCCGAGCAGCGTGGAGACCTCGGAACCGGCCTGGGTGAAGCGGAAGATGTTGTCGATGAAGAGCAGCACCTCCTGCTTCTTCACGTCACGGAAGTACTCCGCCATGGTCAGCGCGGACAGCGCGACCCGCAGGCGGGTGCCCGGCGGCTCGTCCATCTGGCCGTAGACCAGCGCGGTCTTGTCGATGACGCCCGACTCGGTCATCTCGGCGATGAGGTCGTTGCCCTCGCGGGTGCGCTCACCCACGCCGGCGAAGACCGAGGTACCACCGAAGTTCCGGGCAACACGGGTGATCATCTCCTGGATGAGCACCGTCTTGCCCACGCCCGCGCCGCCGAACAGGCCGATCTTGCCGCCCTTGACGTACGGGGCGAGCAGGTCGATGACCTTGATGCCGGTCTCCAGCATCTCGGTCTTCGGCTCCAGGTCGGCGAAGGCCGGGGCCTTGCGGTGGATGCCCCACCGGTCGTCGGCCTGGATGGTCTCGCCCTCGGCGAGGTTGAGGCACTCGCCGATCGCGTTGAACACGTGGCCCTTGACCGCGTCGCCCACCGGCACGCTGATCGGCGCACCGGTGTCGCGCACCTCGGTGCCGCGGACCAGGCCGTCGGTCGGCTGCATCGAGATGGCGCGGACCAGGTTGTCACCCAGGTGCTGGGCGACCTCCAGGGTCAGCGTCTTCTCGCCGCCGGAGAGCGTCACGTTGACGTGCAGGGCGTTGAACAGCCCTGGCATGGCGTCGCGCGGGAACTCGGCGTCGACGACCGGGCCGATGACCCGGACCACGCGACCCGTGGCCGTCTTGGTCTCAACTGCGGATACAGTCATCACACTTCACTTCCCGACGCGGCCAGCGCGTTCGCGCCGCCGACGATCTCACTGATCTCCTGGGTGATGCCGGCCTGACGGGCCGAGTTCATCTCACGCGTGTACTTCTCGATCATCTCTTCGGCGTTGTCGGTGGCGCTCTTCATCGCCCGCCGGCGGGCGGCCGACTCACTGGCCGCCGACTCCAGCAACGCCGCGAAGATCCGCGTGTTGATGTACTTCGGCAGCAGGGCGTCGAGCAGCGACTCCGGCTCCGGCTCGAACTCGTACGCCGGCAGCAGGCCCTCGGACCGGGGCCGGTCCTCGACCTGCATCGGACCGACGATCCGGGTCACCGGGTTCTGCGTCATCAGGGACTTGAACTCGGTGTAGACGATGTGCAGCTCGTCCACGCCGAGGATCCCGTCGGCGCCGGCGTCGTTGTCCGTGTCGTCCGCGCCCGCGGTGAACGCCTTGATCAGCGTCTCACCGACCTCGCGGGCGTCCTCGAACGTCGGCTGCTCGGAGAAGCCCGTCCAGCTGGCGGCGATCTCCCGGTTGCGGAACCGGTAGAACGCCACGCCCTTGCGGCCGATGACGTAGAGCACGGGCTCCTTGCCGTCGGCGCGCAGGCGGGCGATCAGCGACTCGGCGGTCCGGATCGCGTTCGAGCTGTAACCACCGGCCAGGCCCCGGTCGGCGGTGACCAGCAGGACGCCCGCCCGCCGCACCCGCTCGCGCGGGGTGAGCAGCGGGTGGTCGATCCGCGCGTTCGAGGCCAGCGCCGTCAGCACGCCGGTGATCGCCTCGGCGTACGGCAGCGAGGCCGCCACCTTGGCCTGGGCCTTGGCGATGCGGCTCGTCGCGACGAGCTCCATCGCCTTGGTGATCTTCTTCATCCCCTTGGCGGAACGGATCCGCTGCCGGAGAACGCGTACCTGGGCGGCCATCGGATCAGCTCTCGGCCGGGCGGTCGGTGCTGCCGTCGCGGAAGCGGGTCACCGTCTCGCGGGTCTCCTCGCCCTCCAGCGGCTTGGCCGGCGCGTCGTTGACCCGGACCTCGTCCTCCTTGCCCAGGAAGACCTTCTTGAACTCGGCGATCGCGGAGTCGAGCGAGGAGATGATGTCGTCGTCCCACTTGTTGTCCGCGATCCCGGCCAGGACGCCCTCGTGCTTGTGCCGGAGGTACTGCAGGAACTCCGACTCGAAGCGGCGGACCTCGCCGACCGGGACGTCGTCGAGCTTGCCCTCGGTGCCGGCCCAGACGGAGACGACCTGCTCCTGCACCGGGTACGGCGAGTAGTTCGGCTGCTTGAGCAGCTCGACCAGGCGGGAACCGCGGTCCAGCTGGGCCCGGGAGGCCCGGTCCAGGTCGGAGGCGAAGGCGGCGAACGCCTCCAGCTCACGGAACTGGGCCAGGTTCAGCCGCAGCGAGCCGGCGACCTTCTTCATCGGCTTCACCTGCGCGGCGCCACCGACCCGGGAGACCGAGGTGCCGACGTTGATGGCCGGCCGGACGCCCTGGTTGAACAGGTCGGTCTCCAGGAAGATCTGGCCGTCGGTGATGGAGATGACGTTGGTCGGGATGAACGCCGAGATGTCGTTCGCCTTGGTCTCGATGATCGGCAGACCGGTCATCGAGCCGCCGCCCAGCTCGTCGGAGAGCTTGGCGCAGCGCTCCAGCAGACGCGAGTGCAGGTAGAAGACGTCACCCGGGTAGGCCTCGCGGCCCGGCGGGCGGCGCAGCAGCAGCGACACGGCGCGGTACGCCTCGGCCTGCTTGCTCAGGTCGTCGAAGACGATCAGGACGTGCTTGCCGCCGTACATCCAGTGCTGTCCGATGGACGAGCCGGTGTAGGGGGCGAGGTACTTGAAGCCGGCCGGGTCGGAGGCCGGGGAGGCGACGATGGTGGTGTACTCCATCGCGCCCGCCTCCTCCAGCGTCCCCTTGATGGAGGCGATGGTGGAGGCCTTCTGGCCGATCGCGACGTAGATGCAGCGAACCTGCTTCTTCGGGTCGCCGGAGCGCCAGTTCTCGCGCTGGTTCAGGATGGTGTCCAGCGCGACGGTGGTCTTGCCGGTCTTGCGGTCACCGATGATCAGCTGGCGCTGGCCGCGGCCGACCGGGGTCATCGCGTCGATGGCCTTGATGCCCGTCTGCAGCGGCTCGTCGACCGACTTGCGGGACATCACGTTCGGGGCCTGGAGCTCCAGCTCGCGGAAGCCCTCGTTGGCGATGTCGCCGAGGCCGTCGATCGGCTCGCCGAGCGCGTTCACCACGCGGCCGAGGAACGCGTCGCCGACGGGCACGGAGAGCACCCGGCCGGTGCGCTTGACGCGCTGACCCTCTTCGATCCCGCCGAAGTCACCGAGGACGACGACACCGATCTCCCGGACGTCGAGGTTCAGCGCCACGCCGAGCGTGCCGTCCTCGAACTCCAGGAGTTCGTTGGTCATGGTCGAGGGGAGACCCTCGACGTGGGCGATGCCGTCACCGGCGTCGGCGACGGTGCCGACCTCCTCGCGGGAGACGTCGGCCGTGTAGGAGGAGACGTAGCGCTCCAGGGCGCCGCGGATCTCCTCCGTCGAGATGGTCAGCTCGGCCATCCTCTGCTTCCTTAAGTATCAGGGGCCCGGGATACCTAGTACCGACCGGTCCGATGGCGTCGAATCAGGGCTGCTAAGACGCTGGTCAGCGCTTCGCGAGCGCGTTACGGGTCTCGTTGAGGCGGCGCAGGACGGTCCCGTCGTACAGGTCGGATCCGACCTGTACGCGCACTCCGCCGAGCACGTCGGGGTCGACCGTCTGCTTGACGGACATCTCCCGACCGTACATCTGGGAGAGGCGGGCGCCGAGGCGTCGCTCCTCCTCGTCGTTCAGCGGAGCCGCCACGGTCACGTACGCGACCTGACGCTCCCGCCGGTCGGCGGCCAGCTCGACCAGCCGGGCGAGCGCACCGGTGAGGGAGCGTCCCCCGAAGCCGGCGAGCGCGGCCTCGACGAGGCGGACGGTGACCGGGCGGGCCTTGCCGGCGAGCAGCTGCTGGGCCAGTTCGGCCCGCCGCTGCACAGGGGCCATCGGGTCGGAGAGCGCGTTGGAAAGCTCGCCGGAGCCGGAGACGACCTGCCCGAATCGGAACAGCTCGTCCTCGACCTCGCCCAGGTCGCCGGTCGCCTCGGCGCTCGCCAGGAGCGCCTCCACGCCGAGCCGCTCGACGCCGTCGAGCAGCTCCGACGGGGCCGACCAACGGCCGGAGACCAGCGCGGCGAGCAGGTCGAGCGCGTCCGCGCCGACCTTGCCGCTCAGGATTCCGGTGAGCAGAGTGGTGCGGTCCTCACCCGAGCGCGCCGGGTCGGACAGCGCCCGGCGCAGCCGCGGCTCACGCCGCAGCAGGGCGGCGACGGAGAGGATGTCGTCGGCGGTGGAGGCCACCGCCGACGGCTCCGCGCCGCGGGCGTACGCGTCGAGGCGCTCGGCCCCGGCGGAGTACGACTCCCGGCTGGCGGCCTGCATCAGCGGGCCCCCGTGCTCTCGAGGCCGCTCAGGAACCGGTCCACGGTGCCCTTGCGACGCGCCTCGTCGGCCAGCGACTCACCGACGATCTTGCTGGCCAGGTCCACCGCGATGGTGCCGACCTCGGTGCGCAGCTCGCGCACGATGGTGGCCCGCTCCGCGGCGAGCTGCTCCTTGCCGGCGGCGATGATCCGGTCGGACTCCTCGCGCGCCTTGGCGAGGATGTCCTGGCGGATGCCCTCGGCGTCGGCCCGGGCGTCGTCACGGATCTTGGCGGCGTCGGTACGCGCCTCCGCGAGCTGGGCCCGGTACTGCTCGAGCAGCTGGTTCGCCTCGGCCTGCGCGGCCTCGGCTCGCTTGATGCCGCCCTCGATCGCGTCCACCCGGGCCTGGAACGTCTGCTCCATGCGCGGGAAGACGAACTTCATCAGCACGAAGCAGAGGACACCGAAGGCGACCAGCCCGACCACGATCTCCTGCCAGACAGGAATGATCGGGTTGTGGGTCGTCTCACCACCCTCAGCGGCGAGGAAGTACATGGGAAAACCTCCCGGTCAAAGGGGCTGGTTCAGCCGGCCCAGATGAAGCCGAAGGCGATGCCCAGCAGCGCCAGCGCCTCGATGACGGCGAAGCCGATCCAGACGTACGGAAGGGTCATCCGGGACGACTCCGGCTGACGGGCGGTCGACTGGATGTAGGCCGAGAAGACCAGGCCCACGCCGATGCCCGGGCCGATGGCCGCGAGACCGTAGCCGATGGCGGCGGTGCTGCCCTCTACCGCGGCGTAGATGTCCATTGGTTGGTTCCTCCTGGTTATCACGCGTGACGGTCACGCGGGACGACAACGGTTGGTGCGAAAGATCGGATCAGTGCTCGTCGGCGAGGGCGCCCTGCACGTAGCTGGCGGTCAGCACCGTGAAGACGTACGCCTGCAGACAGATCACCAGGAACTCGAGGAAGGTCAGCGCGATCGTCATCACCCAGGACAGCACCGAGACCGGTGCCAGCCAGACGTTGGCGCTGAGCATGGCGAACCCGCCGAGCGTGAAGACCAGCAGGAGCATGTGGCCGGCGAACATGTTCGCGAAGAGACGGACGGCCAGCGAGAACGGCCGGACCAGGAACGTCGAGAAGAACTCGATCGGGACCAGCAGCGGCAGGATGTACCAGGGCGCCGGCGGGACCAGAGAGGCCTTGACGTACTTCACGAAGCCGTGGTGCCGGATGCCGACCCAGATGAACATCACGTAGCTGATCACGGCGAGGATGGCCGGGAACGCGATGTGCGAGTTCGGCGAGATCTGGAAGAACGGCACGATCGCGAAGAAGTTCGTCAGCAGGATGAAGCAGAAGAGCGTGGTGAAGTACGGCGCGAACCGCACTCCCGCGTGCCCGATCATGTCCACCGCGATGTTGTTGCGCACGAAGCCGTAGATCGACTCGGCGAACCACTGCTTCTTGGTGGGGACCAGCTGCGGCTTCCGGTACGTCGCCAGGAAGAAGATGATCAAGATACCGACGGCGATCCACACCATCGCCGTGATCTTGGTGAACCAGTACGAGTTCTCCGCACCCCAGGGCAGGATGCTGGGCAGGTAGAAGTCCCCCACACTGGGTGGGAATTCCGCCTGGCCCTGAGCCAGGACGTTCGCCTGTCCGAACACCGCGTCCCTTCCTAAGTAGGCGTGCCCAGCCGGCGGACGACCAGGATGATGCCCCCGGCCATGCCGAGCACGACCCCGATGCCGGTGGCGACGCCGCCGGTATCGAGCCAACGGTCGACCAACCAGCCGATGAAACCCCAGACGAGCATGCCCCCGATGAGGTATGAGAGCGCGGTCCAACCCTGACCGGCACCGGACGGAACGTCGCCCGGGCCGCCAGTGTCGGGGGGTTTCTGGTCACCGGCCATGACGGGGCGAACGATATCAGTCGAGCAGAAGAGGCTGTGCCTCACCCCCCGCACAACCTGGTTGTGTGGGACACGGGCGGGCGAAGTCGTCTGGAGGCACGGTACTCCTCCCCCGCCACTGAGAGAATGACCGATCGCGGACAGACCCACGCGTCGCCCGAAGGGTGGGACGGCTCAGCGCGGCATCCGTCGGGCATGGACCGTGGTCAGCCACCAGACGTGCACGCCGGTCCACACGACGACGCCCGCGGCGATGCCGAGACAGAACGGGATCAGCCCCGGCCACCCGGTCGAGGCGACCAGCACCATCACCCCGCCGAGCGCGGTGATCTTGGCGACGTAGAGGCCCAGCCCGAACGGCAGCACGAGCTGCGGGTCCTTGGAGTCCGCCCAGGCCAGGACCACAGTGGTGAGCGTGTAGCTCGCCGCCGTGACGGCCACCCCGGCCGCCGCGCCGAGCGCGCCGTCCGCGCCGCGCCACACCCCGCCCGCCACCGCCGCGACAGCGGCGAGCACCGCCACCGCGGCCAGCAGCACGGGCAGATGACGCAGTCGCCAGCCGCGGTCCGCGGTCTCCTCCGCCGCGCGCGTCCCGGGCTCAGCCACGGGGGTACGCCGGGAACTCGGTGACCAGCTCGGTCACGTCCGCGGCGATCCGGGTCAGCTCGTCGCCGCCCCCGGGAGACTCCGGATCCGTCCGTACCGCCCGTCCGATCAACGTGGCGATCCGGCGCATCTCCCCCTCCCGCATGCCCTGGGTGGTGACGCTCGGCGAGCCCACCCGGATGCCGGAGGCCACCGCCGGCGGCTGCGGGTCGTACGGGACGGCGTTCTTGTTGAGCGTGATGCCGGCGGCGTCGCAGCGGGCCTCGGCCTGGGCGCCGGTCACGCCGGTCTCGCGCAGGTCGAGCAGGGCCAGGTGCGTGTCGGTGCCGCCGGAAACCGGCGGCAGCCCCTCCGCGGCCAGCCCGTCGGCGAGCGCGCGGGCGTTGGCGACCACCTGCGCGGCGTACGTGCGGAACTCCGGCTGCGCGGCCTCGCGCAACGCGACCGCCTTGGCCGCGACGGCGTGCATCAGCGGGCCGCCCTGGGTGAACGGGAAGACCGCCTTGTCGATCCGGGCCGCCAGCGGCTCCCGGCTGAGGATCATGCCGCCGCGCGGGCCGCGCAGCACCTTGTGGGTGGTCGCGGTGACCACGTCGGCGTACGGCACCGGGGACGGGATCGCGCCGCCGGCGACCAGGCCGACGAAGTGCGCGGCGTCCACCATCAGGTACGCGTCGACCTCGTCGGCGATCTCCCGGAAGCGGGCGAAGTCGATCAGTCGCGGGTACGCGGTCGCGCCGCAGATGATCATCTTCGGCCGGTGCGCGCGGGCCAGGTCGCGTACCTCGTCGTAGTCGATCGTCCCGGTGTCCCGCCGGACGGTGTAGCCGACCGGGTGGAACCACTTGCCGGAGAAGTTCACCCGGCTGCCGTGGGTCAGGTGCCCGCCGTGCGGCAGGTCCATGGCCAGCACCGTGTCACCCGGCTGCACCAGGGCGGCGTACGCGGCCAGGTTGGCGCTCGCCCCGGAGTGCGGCTGGACGTTCGCGTGCTCGGCGCCGAACAGCTCCTTCGCCCGGGAGACGGCCAGCTCCTCGGCCCGGTCCACCTCGGCGCAGCCGCCGTAGTAGCGCCGCCCCGGGTAGCCCTCGGCGTACTTGTTGGTGAGCGTGGAGCCCAGCGCGGCCAGCACCGCCGGCGAGGTGAGGTTCTCGCTGGCGATCAGCTGCAGGCCGCCGCGCAGCCGGTCCAGCTCGCCCAGCACCACCTCGGCGATCTCCGGGTCGACGGTACTGAGCTGCTGGAAGTCCGGTCCCCAGAAGGTGTCCCTCGCGTTCTCCACAGCGAAGGAGTCTACGGAGCCGCACACTGGAGGCCGTGAGATGCCTCGTCACCGGTGCTACCGGCTACATCGGCGGACGCCTCGCGCCCCGGCTGCTGGCCGAGGGGCACACCGTACGCTGCCTGGCCCGCACCGCCGGGCGGCTGCGGGACGTGCCGTGGGCGGCCGAGGCGGAGGTCGTCGAGGGCGACCTGCGCCGGCCGGAGACGCTGCCGGCCGTGTTCGCGGGCATCGAGGTCGCGTACTACCTGGTGCACTCGCTGGGCCAGCGTGGTTTCGAGGCGGCCGACCGGGAGGCGGCGACGAACTTCGCCGAGGCGGCGCGCGCCGCGGGCGTACGCCGGATCGTGTATCTCGGCGGGCCGGAGCCGGCGGAGCGCGAGGGCCTGCCCTCGGCGCACCTGCGCTCCCGGGCGGAGGTCGCGCGGATCCTGCTGGCCAGCGGTGTGCCCACTGCGGTGCTGCGCGCCGCCGTGATCATCGGATCCGGTTCGGCCTCGTTCGAGATGCTCCGCTACCTGACCGAACGGCTCCCGGCGATGGTCACCCCGCGCTGGGTGCGCAACCGGATCCAGCCGATCGCGGTCCGGGACGTGCTGCGCTACCTGGCCGGCTGCGCGCACCTGCCGGCCGACGTCAACCGGGCCTTCGACATCGGCGGCCCGGACGTGCTGACCTTCACCGAGATGATGCAGCGCTACGCCCGGGTGGCCGGGCTGCGGCCCCGGGTCATCCTGCCGGTGCGCCCGCTCACCCCGTCGCTCTCCTCGCACTGGGTCGGCCTGATCACGCCGGTGCCGAACGCGATCGCCCGGCCGCTGGTGGAGAGCCTGGTGCACGAGGCGGTGGCGCACGAACACGACATCGCCCGGTACGTGCCGGACCCGCCGGACGGGCTGACCGGCTTCGACCAGGCGGTCGCGCTGGCGCTGACCAAGGTGCGCGACGCGCAGGTGGAGACGCGCTGGTCGAACGCGAGCGGGCCGGACGCCCCCGCCGAGCCGCTGCCGTCGGACCCGCGCTGGTCCGGCGGCACCGCGTACACCGACCTGCGGGAACGGGTGGTGGACGCGCCACCGGCGGCGTTGTGGCGGGTCATCGAGGGCGTCGGCGGCGAGAACGGCTGGTACTCGTTCCCGCTCGCCTGGTCGGTGCGCGGCTGGATGGACCGGCTGATCGGCGGCGTCGGGCTGCGCCGGGGCCGGCGCGACCCGCACCGGCTCCAGGTCGGCGAGGCGCTGGACTTCTGGCGGGTCGAGGAGATCGTCCCGGGCGAGCTGCTGCGGTTGCGCGCCGAGATGCGGCTACCCGGGCGGGCCTGGCTGGAGATGCGCGCCGAGCCGGACGGGGACGGGCGCAGCCGCTACGTCCAGCGCGCCGTGTTCCTCCCGCGCGGGCTGCCCGGTCACCTCTACTGGGCCTCGGTGGCCCCGTTCCACGCCGTCGTCTTCGGCGGCATGGCCCGCAACATAGCCCGAGGCGCCGAACACCCGGGCTGACCTCCCCCGCGCCCCGCCCCACACCCCGCGCCACCCCGCGCCGCGCCCCGCGCCCCGCGCCCCGCGCCCCGCGCCCCGCGCCCCGCGCCCCGCGCCCCGCGCCGGCGATCTTGCACTTGCGGCCCTTGATGCGCCCGTTATGCACTTTCTATCCGGGCAGCAAGTGCAAGATCGGCGCGGGGCGGGGCGGGGACGGCGGGGCGGGCGGGGTCAGTTGCCGGTTCGGGGGCTGGTGTGCTGGAAGGCGACCGCCTGGCCGGGCGGGACGAAGTCGCGTACCGGCTCGTCGCGCAGCGACCACGCGAGGATGCGGCCCACTGCGGCGATCTGCCGTTTCTGCACGCCGCCGCCGACCGCGTCCCGCGGGTCGTCCGGGTTCGCGGCGATCGTCGCCACCGACAGCTGCGGGGTGAACGCGACGACCGTCTCGGTGGCGTTCCGCTCCGAGCTGCCGGTCTTGCCCGCCACCGGCCGGCGCAGGCCCGGGGCCAGCTCCTCGGCCGTGCCGCCGTCGCAGCGCCGGTACATCGACTGGTCGCCGACCGGGCAGCGGCTGGCGTCGGCCGCCGCGCGGGCCACCTCGGTGTCGAGCACCTGCCGGCAGTCGGTGTTCCCGGCGGCCACCTTCCGGCCGGCCGGGTCGGTGATGGAGGTGACCGGCGTGGGCCGGCACCAGGTGCCCTCGGCGGCCACGGCGGCGTACGCGCCGGCCAGGTCCAGCGGCGTGGTGGCGGAGACGCCGAGCGTGAACGGCCCCCAGCTCTTGGCACCCTCGCGGGCCATCTTGGCGTCGGCCGGGGCGCGGAACACGATGCCCAGCCGCTGGGCCATCTCGACCACCCGGTCCGCGCCGACGCGCTCGGTCAGCCACGCGAAGTACGTGTTCACCGACCGGCCGAACGCGTCCCACATGTCCCGGTCGCCGTCCATCCAGTAGGTGTTGGCGTTCGCCGGGCACCACCGGCCGCCGCAGCTCGCCGGGCCGGCGCCGACCGGGTACTGCGTCACGTAGACGCGCGGCGCGTCGAACTCGGTGTCCAGCGGCAGCCCGGACTCCAGCGCGGCCAGCAGGGCGAACAGCTTGAACGTGGAGCCCGCCTGGTAGCCGGTGATGCCACCCCCGCCGGCCACCAGCTGGTTGACCGTGTTCGGGTAGTTCTGCTGCCCGTCCGGGTTGGCGGTCGTGCCGTAGGTGCGGTTCACCGCCATGGCCAGCACCCGTCCGGTGCCCGGTTGCACCACGGCGGTCGGCGCGGCGCGCTGGATCGTCTCCGGGTAGATCTCCCGCACCTGCTCGCTCGCCTTGGCCTGCACGTCCGGGTCGAGCGAGGACACGATCTTCCAGCCGCCGCGGCGCAACGTCCGCTGCCGCTCGTCGACGTTCTCGCCGAACGCCGGCTGGGCGTTCCACCACTGGGTGAACCAGTCGCAGAAGAAGCCCCAGTCGTTGTGGTCGGCGGGCACGGCGGCGCAGTCGTTCGGCGTGGTGTTGGGCTTGAGGGCCAGCTCCGTGGCCTTCGCCGCCTCGGCGTCGGCCGCGCTCACCCGGCCGGTCTCCACCATCCGGTCCAGCACGTACGCCCGGCGTTGCAGCGCCGAGTCGGCGTCCCCGTTGATCGGGTCGTCGGCCGGGGAGCGGACCAGCCCGGCGAGCAGCGCGGCCTGGGCCAGCGTGAGCCGGTCCGGCGTGGTGGCGAAGTAGCGCTTGCTGGCGGCGGCGATGCCGTACGCCCCGGCACCGAAGTACGCGATGTTCAGGTAGCGCCCGAGGATCTCGTCCTTGCCGACCTGCCGTTCCAGGGTCAGCGCGTACCGCATCTCGCGGATCTTGCGCCCGACGGTGATCTCGGTGGCGGCGGCGCGTTGCTCCTCGGTCAGCCGGGGGTCACCGGCCAGCGCGTTGCGCACGTACTGCATGGTCAGCGTGGAGGCGCCCTGGCGGGTGCCCTCGCGACGGTTGGCCGTGAACGCCCGTGCCACGCCGCGCACGTCGACGCCGTGGTGCTCGTAGAAGCGCACGTCCTCGGCGGCCACGATCGCGTCGCGCATCACCGGCGCCACCTCGCCGACCGGCACGTCCACCCGGTCCTCGACGTAGAACGACGTGATCAGCGTCCGCCCGTCGTTGGCGTACAGGTTGGAGCGCTGCGCCGGCTGCGGCGTCTTGAGCGCCTCCGGCAGCACCGTGTACGGCATCAGGTTCTTCACGCCCAGCCCGAAGACCAGTGCGGCCGGCAGCGCGGCGGCGGCCAGGGCCAGTCCGGCGAGCACGCCGGCGAGCACAACGGTGAACAGCTTGTCGAGATAGGCCCGGTTCATCAGCTCTCCCCGCAGGAGCCGGCCGTACGGACCCGTTCAGAATGACCGGATTGCTCGCTTTTGCCGACACCTTCCGCGAAATGCGCAGGAAGTTCGCGAGGAAGGATGAATCTCAGGGCAGTAGTGCGGCAGCCAGCGGCTGCACCGTCTCCTCGATCTCGTCCGCGACCCGGCTGAAGCACTGGTCGCCCCGGCCCCACGGGTCGTCCAGATCGTCGGTGGACAGCGCGGAGGCGTTCTGCCGGGCCGCGTCGGCGGCCGCCACCAGCGCGACGCCGCGCGCGTACACGGCGTCCGGCGTCGGCTCGGCCGGCGGCAGGGCGGACCGGTCCAGCCCGCCGAGCAGGCGGCCGAACTCGCCGAGGACGAACGTGCGCGCGGCGGCGTCCGGCCGCAGCGCCACCACGTACTCCTGCTGATCGGCGGTGGCGGTGAGCACCAGGTCGGCGGCGTCGATCAGGTCGGAGCGCAGCCGCCGGGCGGCGAACCCCTCGGTGTCACCGCCACGCGAGATCACCTGCCGGGCGGCGGGCGGGTTCATCTCCTCGCCCGCGTGCCAGCCGCCGGTGCCGGCGCTGTGGCTGTGCACGAGCGCGTCCGACCCGGCCGGGTCGACGTCGAGGCGGGCCAGCCGCTCGCGGACCGCGAGCAGCAGCAGCCGCTCGGCCATCGGAGACCGGCAGATGTTGCCCATGCAGACGTGCAGGACGGTGAAGGGCGGCACTCAGACCCCCCGCTCGTCGAGGATGTCCGGCACGACCTCCCGCAGCTTCGCCAGCGTCACCGCGCCCTCGCGCAGCACCCGCGGCACGTCGCCGGTCAGGTCGACGATGGTGCTCGGCACCGGGTCCACCGCCGGCCCGGCCTCCAGGTACGCCCGGACGCCGTAGCCGAGCTGCTCGCGTGCCTCCTCGGCGGTGAGCGCGGCGGGCTGGCCGATCTTGTTGGCCGACGCGACGGCCATCGGCCCGGTCTCCCGCAGCACCTCCAGCGCCACCGGGTGCAGCGGCATCCGCACCGCCACCGTGCCGCTGTTGTCGCCCAGGTCCCAGGCCAGGCTCGGCGAGTGCTCCACCACGATGGTCAGCGCACCGGGCCAGAACGCCTCGACCAGGTCGCGGGCCGCGCCGGGCAGCGAGAAGACCAGGCCGTCGAGCGTGTGCCGGGAACCGATGAGCACCGGGGGCGCCTGCCGGGCCGCACCCTTCGTGTCCGCCAGGGCCTTCACCGCGTACGGGGTGAAGGCGTCCGCCCCGATGCCGTAGACCGTGTCGGTCGGCAGGACGACGAGTTCCCCGTTCTTGACCGCCTCGACGGCAGCGGCGATGCCGCGGTCCCGGTCGGCGGGCGACCGACAGTCGTAGAGCATCACGAGGAGTCAGTCTGCCACGCCGGGGCCGGGTCGGCGTGGGTGCCGTCCGCCCGCCGGGACGCGCTCGCCCAGCGGGGCCGCCCGGCCAGGTCCCGGTGTTCCGCGACCCGGTCGTAGCGGCCGTCGCCGCGCAGCAGCGCCGGCACCGCCGCCGCGTGCGTGTCGTCGTGCTCGATGCCGATCGCGCCGCCCGGGCGCAGCAGCGCGGCGGCCCGGTCGACCACCGGCCGGATCACGTCCAGCCCGTCCGCGCCGCCGAACACCGCCTCGTCCGGGTCGTGCCCGGCCACCTCCGGCGGCACCGTCACCGACCTCGGCACGTACGGCGGGTTGCAGAGCAGCACGTCCACCTGTCCGGCCAGGTCGGCCAGCAGGTCCGGATCGGTCACGTCGGCGGCCACCACGTCGATCGGCCGGTCCCCGGCGGCGGCCCGGCCGGCCGCGTTGCGCCGCAGCCACGCCAGCGCGGCCGGGGACCGCTCCACCGCCACCACCCGGGCCGCGGGCACCTCCTGCGCGACCGCGAGGGCGATCGCGCCGGAGCCGCTGCACAGGTCGACCACGAGCGGCGCGGCGCACTCCCGGGCCCGCTCGATCCCCCAGCCGGCCAGCAGTTCGGTCTCCGGCCGGGGCACGAAGACGCCCGGCCCGACGGCCAGCTCCAGGTGCCGGAAACCGGCCGAGCCGAGCAGGTGCTGCAACGGCTCGCGCGTCAGCCGCCGCCCGACGAGCGCGTCCAGGCGGTCGCGCTGCGCCGGGGTGAACCCGTCGGCGAGCGCCAGCCGGCCACGCGGCACTTCCAGGACGTACGCGGCGAGCTGCTCGGCCTCGGCGCGGGGCGCCTCGACGCCGGCCGCCGCGAGCGCGCGCGCCACCCGGTTGATCACCAGCGAGGGGCGTTCGCGTTCTGTCCCTTCGGACGGGTGTTGCGGGAGTGCGGTCACGCAATAATCATGAGGCGTCGCGGCCCACCTCACGAGCGGGTGCGTCCGGGCGCACACCGCAGGGAGGTCGCGAGTGGGCTGGCTCGACCAGGTCGAGGACCAGGTTGACGCTCTCCGCCGCGCTCGGTCACTGCAGGAGGCCAGCCGGTCCGCGGAGGCGTGCGCCCTGCTCGACCGCGTCATCCGCACCACCGACGACCCGTACGCGCGCGCGGACGCCCTGGTGCAACGCCTGTCCGCGCTGATCAATCTCGGCCGCACCGCCGAGTTCACCCGGGCCGTCGAGGACGCCTCCGCCGCCGTACGCGACCTGACCGAGCCCTACCTGCACGGGCACCTCAACGCGCTGGCCGCGCTCGCCGCCCACCACCAGGGCGCGCTGGACCGGTGCGTGATGCACCTGGTCCGGGCCGCCCGTGCGCTCGGCGCCGACGACACCCCCGACCGGGACACCGCCTGGGGCTGGCACGACCTGGCGATGGCGTACTCGTACCTGAGCTTCCACGGCCACGCGCTCGGCGCGATCGAGCGCGCCCGCGAGGTGGGACTGAGCGCCGGCATCCCGGAGGAGACGTTCGCCGCCCCGGGGATCCGGCTGCGCAACGCGGTCGCGCTCGACCACAACGGCGACAGCGACGGCTGCCTGCGGGTGCTGCGCGACGTCGCCGGTGACCTGGCCCGGTTCCTGCGTGGCGGGGGCGCCGGCAACCTGCGCCCGAGCAGCCTGGCCGCGTACGGCTACGCCGCCGCCCGCCGGGCCGCGCTCGGCGACCGGGTGGAGTCCGCCGGGGACGCCGACCCGAACCGGCTGCTCGGCCACGGCGGCGACAGCGCCCGCGCCCGCGACCTGCGCCAGCTCGGTCAGGTCTGCCTCGCGGTGGCCGCCGGCCGCCCGATCGAGGCGGTCACCCGGCTGGACTCGCTCCAGGTCTCCGACGAGACGCTCGGCGCGGCCGAGGCGCCCCGGCTGCGCAGCGTCGCGCTGGCCCGGGCCGGTGACCACGCCGGCGCGCACCGGGCCGACAGGCACGCGTTCCGGCTCGCGGCACGGCGCAGCGACCGGCTGCGGGACGTCTACATCGACGGCATCGCCGCCCGGATCGACCACGAGGAGATGCGCCGCGAGGCGGCCCGGTACGAGGGCGAGGCGCTCACCGACCCGCTCACCGGCCTGCCCAACCGGCGCCGGCTGGAGCGCTACCTGGGCGCTGTGGTGTCCCGGGGCGAGCGGGTGGTGATCGGCGTCTGCGACCTCGACGGGTTCAAGGCGGTGAACACCCGCCACGGCCACCACTCCGGGGATCTGGTGCTGCAACGGGTGGCCGGGGTGATCAACCGGGTGATGCGGCGGGGCGACTTCGTGGCCCGCTACGGCGGCGACGAGTTCGTCGTGGTGCTTCCCGACACCGTCATGCCGGAGGCCGTCGAGGTGGCCCGCCGGATCGAGGCGGCCGTCCGCACCGAGGACTGGGAGTCCCTCGTGCCGGGCACGCCGGTCGGGGTGACGATCGGTTTCGCCGAGGTCGACGGCAGCACCACTGTGAGCGTCCGGGAAGCGCTCGGCACCGCGTTCGAGCTGGCCGACCGGGAGATGCTGCGCGCCAAGGCGCGGTTGCGGGCGAGCTGAGGCCGTACCCCGAAGGTCGCCTTCGCGGGGTCCGCACGGGCGGCGCGGCGGCCTTCGCGCAGGCCGCGCCAGGTCAGCGGCGGGACAGCTCGGTCTCGCCGGCCAGCCGCGCCGCGCGGTCCGCCTCGGCCAGCGCGTCGAGCACCCCGTCCAGCTCGCCGGCCAGCGCCAGGTCCAGGTTGTACGCGGTGTAGCCGATGCGGTGGTCGGTGATCCGGTTCTGCGGGAAGTTGTAGGTGCGGATCCGCTCGGACCGGTCCACGGTGCGGACCTGCGCCTTGCGGGCGTCCGACGCCGCCGCGTCCGCCTGCTCCTGGGCCGCGGCCAGCAGCCGGGCGCGCAGGATACGCATGGCCTGCTCCCGGTTCTGCAGCTGCGACTTCTCGTTCTGGCAGGAGACCACGATGCCGGTCGGCACGTGGGTGATCCGTACCGCCGAGTCGGTCGTGTTCACCGACTGACCACCGGGGCCGGACGAGCGGAACACGTCGATGCGCAGCTCGTTCGGGTCGATGGTGACGTCGACGTCCTCCGCCTCCGGCAGCACCAGCACCCCGGCGGCGCTGGTGTGGATCCGGCCCTGCGACTCGGTGACCGGGACGCGCTGCACCCGGTGCACGCCGCCCTCCCACTTGAGCCGGGACCAGACGCCGTTGCCGCCCTCCGGGACGCCCTTGCTCTTGATCGCCAGCGAGACGTCCTTGACGCCGCCGAGGTCGGAGTCCTGCGCGTCGATCACCTCGGTGACCCAGCCGTGCCGCTCGGCGTACCTGGTGTACATCCGCAGCAGGTCACCGGCGAACAGCGCCGACTCCTCGCCGCCCTCGCCTGCCTTGATCTCGACGATCACGTCCTTGGCGTCGTGCGGGTCGCGCGGGATGAGCAGTTCCGCGAGCCGTTCCTCGAGCGCCGGCAGGGAGGCGGCGATGGTGTCCGCCTCGGCGGCGAACGTCGCGTCCTCGGCGGCCAGCTCGCGGGCGGCGACCAGGTCGGCCCGGGCCTGCTCCAGCTCGCCGGCTGCCTTGTGCAGCGGGACCAGTTCGGCATACCGACGGCCGACCCGCCGGGCGGTGCCCTGGTCGGCGTGGATGGCCGGGTCGGCCAGCCGCCGCTCCAGCTCGGCGTACTCGTCGAGGAGGGCGGCCAGGCGCTCACTGCTCATGCTGCGGATGCTCCTTGGGGATGAAACCGGCGCAAACGGACGAACGCCCGTGCCCGGCAGGAGCCGGACACGGGCGTCGTCGACGGAGCTACTTGGCCTTCTTGGCCTGAACCTTGGCGTACTTCTGCTGGAACTTCGCGACCCGGCCGGCGGTGTCCAGCACGCGCTGCTTACCGGTGTAGAACGGGTGGCAGGCGCTGCAGGTCTCGACGCTGATGGCGCCGCCCTTGGCGGTGCTGCGGGTCGTGAAAGAGTTGCCACAGGAGCAGCGGACCTCGGTGGTCTGGTACTCCGGGTGGATGTTGGGCTTCATGTCGCCTCGGTCCTTTCGTCGGTGGTCGCCGGGTCGCCGTCGGTGCTCCCCGTCGTCAGGACGGGCTCGGGCGTGAACCGGAACCGGTGGCCGATTGACCAGTCTGCCACGGGCGTCTGCCACCCGGCACAGGAGGTCCGCCACCTCCAACGCCGGCCCACCCGTCAGCATTCCCACCCCCGCCCCACCCACTCCCCCACCGCCCAGCCCTCGGGCCGGCCTCACCCCGTCGATCATGAAGTTGACGGTGTTTCCTGTGGCTTTTGTCCCGGCCAACTTCATGATCGACAAGATCGAGACGTGGGGTGGGTGGGGTGGGTGGGCCGGGGCTCCTCCCCCAGGTCGAGGAGCCCCGGCCCCTGGGGGGTCAGGCCGCGGGGGTCCGGACCGTGGCGACGGTGGTCACCTGGGTCTCGGCCTTCACTCCGTTCACCGTCACCGTCAGCTGCACCTGAGCGCCGGGGCGCAGGGCGGTGAGCGTGCCGGTGGCCGGGTCGAAGCGGGCGGCGTGCCAGGGGCGTACGCCCGCCGCGCCGCCGATGTGCAGGTTCGGCGAGCCGGACCAGTCGGCGCTGACCGGCGCTGCCACCGGCACCTGCCGGCCGCTGGGCTGGGTGAGCGTGGCGGTGACGTCCACCGGCGCTCCCCGGCGCACCTCGGCCGGCGCGGTCACCGCGAGCCGGTCGACGTGGGCGTGCATCTCCGCCGCAACCCATTGCGGTCCCTCGGCGAGCGGGTCACGGCGGGCCCGCTCGGCCTCCCCCGGCGTCACCGGGTCCACGCCGAACTCGGTCCAGCCGGTGAACCCGCCGAGCGCC
This sequence comes from Micromonospora tulbaghiae, assembly GCF_900091605.1. Classification (GTDB taxonomy): domain Bacteria; phylum Actinomycetota; class Actinomycetes; order Mycobacteriales; family Micromonosporaceae; genus Micromonospora; species Micromonospora tulbaghiae. The sequence continues at coordinate 199,720 of NZ_FMCQ01000005.1, read as the reverse complement.
GCCGGGGTGGACGGGTCCTTGCCCGAGTTGCCGTTGATCACGTACGGCACGCCGTCCACCCGGTCGGCGTGGAACGTGCCGACGTGGCCGTTGACCATCAGCGCGCCCTTGCCGGTGCGGTGCTGGAAGTCGGCCAGCCACTGCTCGACCAGTGCCGCCTCCTTGCGGTCGCCGAGCTGACTGGCCTTGGCCGGGCTCGGGTCGCGCGGCGGGTGGTGGAAGAACACCGCCACCGAGCCCACCGAGCGGTCGGCGGCGGCCTGGTCGAGCGTACGGCGCAGCAGTTCCACCTGGTCGAACCCGCCTCCGCGCAGCGACCCGGTGGCCGTGCTCAGCGTGAGGAACCGCGTGCCCCGGTGGTCGAAGACGCGCGAGGTGTCCCCGAAGACGCTGCGGAAGTTGTCGATCGGCGCGCCCATGATCTCGTGGTTGCCCGGCACGTAGTGGTAGGGCACCTCGCCGCCCAGTTCCTCGTCGAGGATGCGCTTGGCCAGTGCGAAGTCCGCCGGGTAGGCGGTGTCCACGAAGTCGCCGTTGATGATCAGGAAGTCCGGCCGGGCGGCGCGGACCTCGCGCAGCGTACGGCGGGCCTGGGCGACCAGGTCGCTGTCCGGGTTCGCGGCGACGAACTGGGCGTCGGAGAGCACCGCGAAGCGCCAGGGCGCCCCATCCACGGTGCCGTCGCGCACCACCACCCGGTCGGTGCGGTTCGGCTCCGGCGGCGCCTGCACGTCCGGCGGCACCCGCGCCACCAGGTCGTCGATCACCACCTCGCTGCGGTACTGCTTGGCCGGGTCGGTCTCGGCCACGTAGAACCGGCGCACCCGCACCGGGTACTGCACGCCCGGCGGTACGGCGAACTCGACGTACTTCCAGCCGGTCCAGTCCAGGTACGGGCCGCGCAGCACGAACTGGGTGTCCTGCGCGTCGTGCAGGTGCAGGCTGGGCCACTCGCCGGTGCCGTTGGCCTTGATCCACATACCGAACGCCTGCGGCTGGCCGGGGACGTCGATCCAGGCGGGCGGGTCGGCGTACGCGGCCCGGGTGCCGGTGGACTGGCTGAAGTCGTACGACATCCGCAGCCCGCCGCCGGTGTGCCCCTCGGCCGGGGCGACCGCCCCGGAGGCGCGGGCCTGGCTGAACTTCCAGGACGCGGCGTCATCGAACCCGGCCACCGGCACGTCGGTCAGCCCGACGGTCACCGGCAGGACCGTGCTGCGGTTGCCGACCCGCGCGGTGACCAGCGCCGAGCCGGTCGCGGCGAGCGCCTTGACGGAGAGGTTGCCGTCGGCGGTGGGGGTGACGGAGAGCAGCTCGCTGTCGTACTCCAGCTTCAGGTCGGCGGGCTCGATCGGCGCGGTGTTGCCCTCGGCGTCGTAGCCGACCACGCCGAACAGGCCGCTGTCGCCGGCCCGGTCCAGGCCGACCCGGTCGACGGTCCCGTCGATGCGCGCCAGCGGGCCGAGCACTGTCAGCTCGATCGTCCCCCGGGCCCGGCCGCGTGCGGCCGTGACAGTGCTGCGGCCGGGGACGGCGGCCCGGAACACGCCGTCGCCGTCCACCCGGCCGTGGGTGGCGTGCCAGCGCGGCTCGCCTGCCGCCGGGCCGTACGTCTCGTCGTATCCGGCGGCGGTGAGCCGGCGGGTGAGGCCGGGGAAGACCCGGTCCGGCCGGCCGCCGCGCACCGGCGCGACGCCGGGTGCGGCGGTCGGGTCGCTGGCGGTCTCCAGCCAGTAGCCGGTGAGCCGGCCGCTGCCCTTCGGGGCGTAGACGGCGAGCCCGTTCGGCACCGGCCGCTCGCTGCCGTCGGACGGGCTGTTCTCCACCTGGACCGTGGCCGCGCCGGGCTCCCGGGCCAGCAGCGTGGAGGAGCCGCCGCCGTCGAGGTTGAGCGCGTTCGCGGCGCCCAGCTCGGCCATCATGCGGCCCATCTCGGTCTGGGTGACGCCCCGGCTGTCCACCTGCCGCCCGTCCACCGTCAGCATGATCATCTTCCGGCCGTCGGCGGAGAAGCCGACAGCCGTACGCGGCGCCAGCGACTCGTCGGCGATGCTCTGCACCACGCCGTCGCGGACCAGCACGTTGCCGCCGCCGACGGCGGCGCGCAGGTCGCCGCCGTCGGAGGCCCGCGGCCGCCAGGTCAGGTCCACCGCGTCACCGGGACGCAGCGCGGCGAGCGCGTCGACGCCGGCCTCGCGGCCGAGCAGCACGGTGCTGCCGGCCGGGATCGGCCCCTCGCCCGCCGTGGTGGCGACGCTCGCCACCCGGCCGCCGGTCACCGTCACCTCGACCGTCCGGGCCGCGCCCTCCACGGCCCGCTTGCGGGTGTACGACCCCCAGAGCGGCGTGAACACGCCCACGCCGTCGCGCTGCACGATGTTGTTGAACTGGGTGAGCGGCACCGGCCCGGCGGGCAGCGTCGCGGTGCCCTCGAAGCCGACCTCGACGACCCGGCCGATGCCCTGGGCGCTGATCCCGACCGCGTTGGGGTGCCCGGCCACGGGCGACTGCACCAGCTCGCCGGAGCGGACGCCGACGCCCTGGGCGGCTCCGGAGTTGTTGATGTCGAAGAAGTCGCCGTTCACCGCCGCGACGGCACGGGACCGGTCCACCGCGGCGCGCAGCGGCTCGTCCTTCGTGACCTCGCCGGAGTTCACGTAGTCCACTGTCAGCCCGCCGGCCAGGTCGGCGGTGAGGGCGTCGGCGCGCAGCCAGCCGGCCGCGTCGTACCTGTCGAAGGAGGTCAGGTCGAGGCCGGGCGCGACCGGCCGGGTGGTCTTGGCGGTCTCCAGGCCGCCGGCCGGTTCCAGACCGGCGAGCGCGACGGCGGAGTCGGGACGGGACGAGGCGCGTGGCGCGTCCTCGGCGGAGGTGGCGGTGGCGGCCGACGGCGCGACAGCCGACGGCGCGGCCGTGGCGGCGGACGGCACCGGCGCGGTGAGTGTCAGCAACGGCGTCAGCAGCAGGACGCCGGCGAGATGGGCGGGTCGACTGCGGGTTCGCATGGACGACAGTCAACCCGACGGTGAACAGAAGTTTCAATACCTCGCGGCTTAACCGTAGAAAAACTTCACGGTCGGCCGCCCGGTACGCGAACGAGGGGCACGGCCGATGTGGCCGTGCCCCTCGTTCGTCGGATCCGTCAGCTCACTCGCCCGGAGTGGACTTCGCGATCTGCATCAGGAACTCGATGTTGGTGCGGGACTGCTTGAGCCGGTCCAGCAGGAGGTCGAGCGCCGCCTGCGAGTCCAGCGAGTGCAGCACCTTGCGGAGCTTGTGGATGATCGCCAGCTCCTCCGGCGCGAGCAGGACCTCCTCCTTGCGGGTGCCGGAGGGGTTGATGTCGATCGCCGGGAAGACCCGCTTGTCGGCGATCTTCCGGTCCAGCTTCAGCTCGGCGTTACCCGTGCCCTTGAACTCCTCGAAGATGACCGTGTCCGCCATGGACCCGGTCTCCACCAGCGCGGTGGCGAGAATGGTCAGCGAGCCGCCGTTCTCGATGTTGCGCGCCGCGCCGAGGAAGCGCTTGGGCGGGTAGAGCGCCGTGGAGTCGATACCACCCGACATGATCCGGCCGCTGGCCGGCGCCGCCAGGTTGTACGACCGCCCGAGCCGCGTCACCGAGTCGAGCAGCACGACCACGTCGTGCCCCAGCTCGACCAGGCGCTTCGCCCGCTCGATCGCCAGCTCGGCGACGGTGGTGTGGTCCTGCGGCGGACGGTCGAACGTGGCCGCGATGACCTCGCCCTTCACCGACCGCTGCATGTCGGTGACCTCTTCCGGCCGCTCGTCCACCAGCACCACCATCAGGTGGCACTCCGGGTTGTTGCGGGTGATCGCGTTCGCGATCGCCTGCAGCACCATCGTCTTACCGGCCTTCGGCGGCGACACGATGAGTGCCCGCTGGCCCTTGCCGATCGGCATGACCAGGTCGATCACCCGGGTGGTGAGGATGTGCGGCTCGGTCTCCAGCCGCAGGCGCTCCTGCGGGTAGAGCGGCGTCAGCTTGTAGAACTCCGGCCGGCGCTTCGCCTCGTCCGGCTCCATCCCGTTGATGGTGTCCAGCCGGACCAGCGGGTTGTACTTGTCGCGCCGCTGCTCGCCGTCCCGCGCGGCCCGCACGGCGCCGGTGATCGCGTCACCGCGGCGCAGGCCGTACTTCTTGATCTGGGACATCGAGACGTACACGTCGTTCGGGCCGGCCAGGTAGCCGGTGGTCCGGACGAAGGCGTAGTTGTCGAGCACGTCGATGATGCCGGCGACCGGGACGAGCACGTCGTCCTCGCCGACCTGCGGCTCACGGCCGCCACCGCCACCGCTGTCGCCCTCGCCCCGCTCGCCACGGCCGCGACGGCGGTCCCGGAACCGGCTGCGCCGGCCGCGCCGGCCGCCGCCCTCGTCGTCGTCGTCGTTGTCCCGCTCGGCGCGCTGACCACGGTCGTTGCGGTCACCCCGGTCGTTGCGGTCGCCGCGCTCGTTGCGCTCGGCGCGCTCGCCCCGGTCGGCCCGCTCGTTGCGGTCGCCCCGCTCGGCTCGGTCACCACGGTCGTTGCGGTCACCACGGTCGTTGCGCTCGCCGCGCTCGGCCCGCTCGCCGCCACGGTCGGCCCGCTCGCCGCCACGCTCGCCACGGTCGGCCCGGTCGCCGCCACGGTCGGCCCGGTCACCGCCACGCTCGGCCCGGTCACCGCCACGCTCACGGCCCCGGCCCTCGTTGCGCTCACCGCGCTCGGCCCGGTCACCGCCACGCTCGGACCGCTCGCCGGTCTCGGCGGGCGCCTCCTCGGCGCGCGTCGTCTCGGCCGGCCGGGTCTCGGCCGACGGCGTCTCGACCGGTCGGGCCTCGGTGGTCGCGGCGGCTGCCCGGCTGCGGCGACCACGGGTACGACCCTCGGTCACCTCGGCGGCCGGCGCCTGCTCGGCGGGGCGTGCCTCGGCCCGCTCCTCACGGACCTCCGCGTGCACCTCCTCACGGGCGGGAGCGGCCGCAGCCGCCACCTCGGCTCGCGGTCGAGGGGTTCCGGCCGCGGCGCCGCCCTGCTGCCGCTCGGTGATGGCAGTGATCAGCTCGCCCTTGCGCATGCGAGCGGTACCAGAGATGCCGAGCGACGCGGCCAGGCTCTGGAGCTCCGGCAGCAGCATCGCCGACAGACCGGTGCCGCTCCGCCGGCGGCGCGTGGGGGCGGCGGTGGTGGCATCGCCAGCGACGTTGGAAACATCCGACGTCACGTCGGTGGTGTCGCTCAATGGATTCCTTCCCTCGATAGGCCGGGCTGCCCGGAGTCGTGGAACCAGGTGGCCGGGCGGCCTCGGTGCACCCGCCTCGCATGACGCGTCGCGGGAGTCTGTGACACAGCAGCCGGTGGTTTCCCGACTCACCACCATCGGTGAGCAGGTCTCGCCGTCTGCGGCGACCTTTGGAAACTGCGGCGCGGCGTGGGCCTTGAGCAGGGGTGACGGGCTACCGCCGAGAGCTTCGGGGGTGCGCCGAACCGCAGGAAGATCGCATGCTTCGCGGCTGTGCTAGGTCTAGAGCGTAATCGCCTCGTCCGACCTGCGGCAACAGGGCCCCGCTCGGCGTGTCAAAGTCTACCCCGGATGACCCGGGCACCGCTGACATCTATCGGCAACTCCCACCGGCGCCAATCTGTTCCCGCCTGGAATCCCGCCGGGACCTCGGAGAGCGCCAGCACCGTCGGGCCCGCCCCACTGACCACAGCCGCCACATCCGCCGCACGCAACGCGGCGACGAGCGCCGCCGTGCCCGGCATCCCCGGCGCCCGCTGGTCCTGGTGCAGCCGGTCGACGGTGGCGGGCAGCAGCAGCGCGGGATCGGCCGTCAGCGCGTGCACCAGCAGGGCCGCCCGGCCCGCGTTCGACGCGGCGTCGGCGTGCGGCACGGTGGCCGGCAGCGCCGCCCGGGCCACCGAGGTCAGGCCGCGCTCGGCCGGCACGAAGACGGTCGGGCGCACGGCCGGCGCCACCGGCAGCGAGACAGCCCGCGCGCCGCCCGGTTCCGTCCAGGCGATCGTGAAGCCGCCGAGCAGACAGGGCGCGACGTTGTCCGGATGCCCCTCCAGCTCCGCCGCCAGCCGCAGCGCGGCGTCGTCGTCCATCCGCTGCTCGCCGTCGGCCACCAGCGCGCGGGCCGCCAGCACCCCGGCCACGATCGCCGCCGACGACGAGCCGAGCCCTCGGGCCTGCGGGATGCGGTTGACGCACTCCAGCGCCAGGCCGGCCGGCTGCGCGCCGAGCGCGTCGAAGGTGGCCCGCATGGCCGTGACGATCAGGTGCCGCTCGTCCGACGGCAGCTCACCTGCGCCCTCGCCGGTGACCGACACCCGTACGCCGCCACCTGTCACCTCGGCCGTGACGTCGTCGTGGCGGCCGAGGGCCAGCCCGAGCGCGTCGAAGCCGGGGCCCAGGTTGGCGCTGGTCGCGGGCACCTGGACCCGCACCGGGCCGGGGGTGAATGTGGTCGGCACCGGCTCATGCTAGGACGTCACCCCGACAGTCCGGCCGGACCGCCCGGAGCGTGGGACCGGCGTGTCAGCCGGCGCGCTCGGGGGCCGGCGTGTCGACCGGGTCGGTGAGCGAGAGCCGCCGGGTGGCGAACCGCCAGCCGATCGCGTACACGACGGTGACCAGGCCACAGCCGGCCAGCACGGTGCGCTCGTCCACCCGGTCCACCACGAGCGCCACCACCAGCTGGCTCACCGCGATGGCGAGCGTCGCCAGCATCATGTCGGTGGCGAAGACCCGGCCACGGAGCCGGTCCGGCACCTCGCCCTGCAACGCGTAGTTGGACAGCACCCAGTTGCTGCCGCCGCCCAGGTGCGCCAGGAAGACCAGGACCAGCACCAGCGGGAACCAGGTCACCACCGAGGCGCCCAGGTAGGCCAGGCCGTACATCGACATGGACAGCGCCAGGCCGGTGAGCAGCCAGGCCCGGTTGCTCAGCACCCGGCGCATCATGATCGGGCCGACCAGTGCCCCGGCGCCGCGGGCGGCGAAGAGCAGCCCGGCACCGACCGCGCCGACGCCGTACACGCCCGCGAGCAGCGGGAAGACGGTGAGGACGCCGTTGCCCAGGCCGACCGCCGACTTGACAGTGACCAGCGCCAGCACGCGCGGGCGGTGGGCGATGTAGCGCAGGGCCTCCCGGATCGCCGCCCAGGTGCGCGGCACCGGCGCCGCCGGGTCGCGTGGCGCCTGCAACGGCCGGCGGATCAGCGCGGCCAGGCCCGCGGCGGCGACCAGGCCGACGGCGGCCACCCAGAAGCTGGCGTACGGGCCGGCGACGGCGCTCAGGATGCCGCCGAGCGAGGCGCCGACCACGGTCATCGTCCCCCATGCCGAGCCGGCGACCGCGTTGCCGGCAGCCAGGTCCTCCGGGTCGACCACGTTCGGCAGCGCGGCCTGGGCGGCGGGCGAGTAGAACGCCTTCGCCACCGCCACCAGCGCGATCGCCGCCAGCGCCAGCCAGGCCGTACCGGCGCTGCGCACGCCGAGCAGCAGCAGCACGCCGGCCAGCGCGCCCACGTTCGCCACCATCATCACCTTGCGGCGGTCGAACCGGTCGGCGACGGTCCCGGCGTACGGGAGCAGCAACGCGGTGGTGCCGGTGTCCACCGCCAGCACCAGCGCGCCCCAGACGCCGCTGCCGGTCAGGTCGGGCAACAGCACCAGCAGCGGCACCATGACGAACCAGTCCGCGCCGAAGACCACCAGCTCGGCGAGGAACAGATGGCGGAAGTCGCGGTTGCGGACGAGGACCGACAGGGTGGGTGACACGCGGGCACCCTACCGGGCCGCCCCTGACGTGGCAGCGCGGCGCAGCAGGTCGGAGACCGTGACGAAGGTGTATCCCCGGGCCCGCAGACCGTTGATCATGTCGGGCAGGCCGCGGAGCGCGACGAGCCGGCCGTCGTTGCCGACGTCGTGGCCGAGCAGGATCGTGCCGGGGCGCACGTCGGCGACGATCCGCCGGGCGTGGCCGGCCGGGTCGTGCGGGAACTCGCCCTCGACCATCTGGAGCGTCCAGAGCACCAGGCGGTAGCCCAGCCGGGCCGACGCGTACAGCACCGACCCGCCCAGGTGCCCCCAGGGCGGGCGGAGCAGCCGGGGCGCCGAACCGGTGGCCGCCGTGATCGCGTCGTGGCTGCGGCGCAGGTCGTCGTAGACCGTGGCGGCGTCCATCCGGGCCAGGTCGCGGTGCGCCCAGCTGTGGTTGCCGACCTCGTGGGCGTCCATCCGGCCGCGGACCAGCGCGGCGTGCTCGCGGGCCCGCTCACCGACCAGGAAGAAGGTGGCCGGCACCCGGTGCTCGTCGAGCGTGTCAAGCACCATCGGGGTCCACTGTGGGCGGGGGCCGTCGTCGAAGGTGAGCGCCACCAGGGGTTCCTCGGTGCGTACGCCCCAGACGACCTGCAGCCCGCCGGTGCCGACGTCCTGGTGGCGGTTGCCGAGCGTGGCACTCGCCGGCCCGCCCGCGATCGGGAGCCGGCGGTCGGCCACCCAGGTGCTCTCGGCGGTAGCGAACGAGCCGACCGCGGCCCCGCCGAGCAGCAGCGCGGAGCGGCGCAGCACGGCACGCCGATCCCACCGGCCCGCACCCCCCGCCATCGCACCCCCGAACCGAAAGTAGGCAGCAGCTCACCGAGCGTACCGTTCGACGCGGTTCCGGTGTGTCCCGCGCGCCGAGGTGCCGGGAGGGGCCCGCGCGGAGCCCCTCCCGGTCCGTCACTCGGTGGGCGGCAGCGGCGACTGGCGGCTCTTGGGCAGGCGGAGCACCTCGAACTGGTCGGTGCCGTCGACCAGCGCGCCCGACGGGCGGGCCGGCGGCGGCGCCACCACGGCCCGCTCCTCGGCGCGCTCCCCGCCGCCGACCCCCACCGGCACCGGGTCCGGCTGCGGTTCGACCGGCTCGGGAGCGCCGCCCCGCCGCCGGTTCCGGAACGAGCCCTTGGTGTGCTCGACCATCGTGTAGAGCGTCGGCACCAGCACCAGCGTCAGCAGCGTCGAACTGAGCAGGCCGCCGATCACCACGATCGCGAGCGGCTTGGAGATGAAGCCGCCCTCACCGGTCAGGCCCAGCGCCATCGGCAGCAACGCGAAGATGGTGGCGACGGCGGTCATCAGGATCGGCCGCAGCCGGCGGCGGCCGCCCTCGACCACGGCCTCGGTCACGTCCATGCCCCGGGCCCGGTACTGGTTGATCAGGTCCAGCAGCACGATCGCGTTCGTCACCACGATGCCGACGAGCATGAGCACGCCGATCAGCGCCGGCACACCCAGCGGAGTACCGGTGACCAGCAGCAGCCCGATCGCGCCGGTCGCGGCGAACGGCACCGAGATCAGCAGGATCAGCGCCTGGGTCAGGCTGCGGAACGTGGCCACCATGATCAGGAAGACGATCGCGATGGCGGCCAGCACCGCGAGACCGAGGTCCGCGAACGCGTCGGCCTGGTCGGCGCTGACGCCGCCGATCACGTACGTGGCGCCCGGCACGTCGAGCGCGTCCAGCCGCTTCTGCAACTCCTGCGTGGTGGCGCCGAGGTTCGAGCCGGTCGCCGTGCCGGTGACCGAGACGCTGCGCTCCCCGTCGATCCGGGTCACCTGCTGCGGGCCGTCGACCTGCTCGACGTCGGCGATCGCGTCCAGCGGCACCGCGCCGACCCGCAGCGCCCGCAGCTCGTCGACGGTCAGGGGCGGCCGGGCGCCGCTGCTCAGCACCACGCTCTGCGCCGTGCCGTCGAGCGTCACCTGCCCGAGCGGCGCTCCCCGGTACGTCTGCGCGACGAGCTGCCCGACTGCCGCCTCGGTGAGGCCCGCGCGAGCCGCGGCCACCCGGTCCACTGTCACCTCGACGCGCGGCACCTGGGTGGCCAGGCTGCTGGTGACGTCCTCCACGCCCGGCGTGCCGGCCATCGCGCCCCGTACCGCCTCGGCCGCCCGGGTCAGCGTCTCCTGGTCGGCGGCCTGCACGACCACCTCGACCTGGTTGGCGGAGGCGTTCTGCCCGCCGCCGAACGTCAGCTCGCCCACCTCCGGGCCGAGCGCGTCGAGCTCCTTGCGCAGGCCCTGCCGTACCGTCGCGGCGTCGGTGTCGTCGGAGAGCGAGAGCGAGAGCGACCAGGTGGCCCGGTCGCTGCCGCCGCCGGCGAACGGGTTGTCCCCGCCACCGGCGCTGACCTGGTAGGTCTCCACGCCCGGGGTACGCCGCAGCACCTCCTCGACCCGCGCGGCGGCCCGGTCGGTCCCGGCGAGCGAGGTGCCGGCCGGCATCTCCTGCCGGATCGCGAGCGTGTCCTGGCCGGAGTCGTCCAGGAAGTTGGTCTCCAACTTCTGCGCCAGGCCGAACGTGCCCAGGAGCACGAGCAGGCCGAGGCCGACGGTGGCCCAGCGGGTCTTCCGCGAGCGGGTGGCGAAGTCGATCACCGGCAGGTACGCCCGCTGCAGCGGGTTGCGCAGCTCCTTCTCCTCGGCGGCGTGCCGGGCGGCGGCGTCGTCGGCGCCGCCGCGCGGCCGGAGGAACCAGTACGCCAGCACCGGGATGACGGTCAGCGACACCAGCAGCGAGGCGAGCAGCGCCACCGTCACGGTGATCGCGAACGGGGCGAACAGCTGCCCGACGAAGCCGCCCACCAGGGCGATCGGCGCGAACACGGCGACGGTGGTGAGCGTGGACGCGGTCACCGCGCCGGCCACCTCGCGGACCGCGGTGAGGATCGCGTCCCGCTTCGGTTCGCCGTACTCCAGATGGCGTTTGATGTTCTCCAGCACCACGATGGAGTCGTCCACCACCCGCCCCACGGCGATGGTCAGCGCGCCGAGGGTGAGCAGGTTCAGCGAGTAGTCACCGGACCAGAGCACGATCAGCGCGACCAGCACGGACAGCGGGATGGACACCGCGGTGACCACCGTGGAGCGCACCGACAGCAGGAAGACCAGGATCACCACGACCGCCATGACCAGGCCCAGCAGGCCCTCGGTGGTGAGGCTCTCGATGGACTTCTCGACGAACGGGGCCTGGTCGAAGACCACTGTCAGCTCGGCGCCGGAGGCGGCCGACAGCTCGTCCAGCCGGTCCCGGATCTCGTGCGAGATGTCCACCGCGTTGCCGTCCGGAGCGGCGGTCACCGCGATGCCGAGGCTGGGCTTGCCGTTGGTGCGGGTCAACGAGGTGGCCGGGGCGAGCTGCTGCTCCACCGCTGCCACGTCGCCGAGGCGTACCGGGGCGGCGGGGGCCGTGGTCAGCACGATGCCGCGCAGGTCGTCGAGCGTACGGATGGGCGTGCCCACCTGCACCGGCAGCGACCGGTCGCCGTCGGCGAGCGCGCCCGCCGGCACCGCCACGCCGTTGCTCTTGAGCGCCGAGGCGATGGCGGTCGGCGAGACCTTGGCGGCGGCCAGCTTCGCCGGGTCCGGCGTGATCGTCACGACCTGGTTCCGGGCGCCGGTGACGTCCACCGAGCGGACGCCGTCCAGCGCCTCCAGCTCCGGTACGACGGCGCTGCGCAGCTTCTCCGCCAGCGCCCGCTCGTCGCCGTCACCGGTCGCGGCGACCACCACGGCGGGCAGGTCGTCGGTGCTGCCGGCGATCACCTGCGGGTCGACGCCCTCGGGGAGCTGGGAGTCGATCCGGTTGAGCGCGGTCTCCATCTTGTTGACCACGTCGTCCAGGTCGGTGCCGAACTCGTACTGCACCTGGACCGTCGCCGCGCCCTCGCGCGAGGTCGAGGTGACCTTGTCCAGGCCCGGGATGCCCTTGAGGCTGTTCTCGATCGGCTCGGCGACCTGGGATTCCACAATCTCCGGCGCGGCGCCCGGGTACGTCGCCACGATGAACGCGGCGGGGAACTCCAGCGACGGCAGGAGCTGCTGCTTCAGCGACGGCACGGCGAACAGGCCGAAGGCCGTGGTCACCAACGCGACGAGGGCGATCAGCCCCCGGTTGGCGAGGCTGAATCTGGCGAGCAGCGACATCGGCGTGACTCAACTCCTGGAGAGGTGTCTGCGGGGGTGTCTGAGTCTGCCGCACGCCCTGACACTCCCGGCATCCGCCCCAGCCGATGCCACCGCCGATGAGGCGGGAACCCTCAGACGAGGTCGAGCGAGCGGGCGGCGGCCAGCGCGTCGTTGGCGATGGTCATCGGCGCCGGTGCGGTGGAGATGGCCCACTCCGGGTCCTTCAGGCCGTGCCCGGTGACGGTGCAGACCACCCGCGACCCGGCCGGCACCCGCCCGGCGGCGGCCTGCTGGAGCAGACCGGCGACGCTGGCCGCGCTGCCCAGCTCGACGAAGACGCCCACCTCGCGGGCCAGCAGCCGGTACGCCGACAGGATCTCCCGGTCGGTGACCGCCGAGATCAGACCGTCGGAGGCGTCCCGGGCGTCGATGGCCTTCGTCCAGCTCGCCGGGTTGCCGATCCGGATGGCGGTGGCGATCGTCGACGGCTCCGGCACCACCTGCCCGGTGACGATCGGGGCGGCGCCGGCCGCCTGGAAGCCGTACATCCGGGGGGCCTTCGTGGCGTTGCCGTCGCGCAGGTCCTCGGAGTAGCCCATCCAGTACGCGGTGATGTTTCCGGCGTTGCCGACCGGCAGGCAGTGGATGTCGGGCGCGTCGCCGAGCGCCTCGACGATCTCGAAGGCGGCGGTCTTCTGGCCGTGCAGCCGGTCGATGTTGACGGAGTTGACCAGCGCGACCGGGTAGTCCTGGGCGAGCTTGCCGGCGAGCCCGAGGCAGTCGTCGAAGTTGCCCTGCACCTGGAGCAGCTTCGCGCCGTGCACGAGCGCCTGGGCCAGCTTGCCCAGCGCGATCTTGCCCTGCGGCACCAGCACCGCGCAGGTGATTCCGGCGCGGGCCGCGTACGCGGCGGCGGAGGCGCTGGTGTTGCCGGTGGAGGCGCAGATGATCGCCTTGTCACCGGCCTCGACGGCCTTGGAGACCGCGACCGTCATGCCGCGGTCCTTGAACGAGCCGGTCGGGTTGGCGCCCTCGACCTTGAGCCACACGTCCGCGCCGACCCGGGCGGAGAGCACCGGCGCCGGAAGCAGCGGCGTATTGCCCTCGTGCAGCGTGACGACGGGAGTCGCCCCGGTGACCGGCAGCCGATCCCGGTACGCCTCGATCAGTCCCCGCCACATGTCGTGCTCCTCGCCTCTGTCGCCCCGCTCCGGGGCCCGTCACCAGCGTGGACCAGCCTGCCCGGCCGGCCACCGGCACACCCTGCTCTAACCATCAGGCGGGACGCGTGGGTTACGCGCCACCCTCCACCCGCAGCACACTCGTCACCGAACGGACGATGTCGAGTCCGCGCAGCTCACCGACGGTGGCCGCGAGCGCGGCATCGGGCGCGACGTGGGTGACGATGACCAGTTCGGCGTCCCCGCCGGCCGGGCCCTGGCGGACGGTGGCGATGGACACCTCGTGCCGGGCGAAGACGCCTGCCACCCCGGCCAGCACGCCCGGCCGGTCGGCCACGTCGAGGCTGATGTGGTAGCGGGTGAGCGCCTCACCCATCGGCCGCACCGGCAGGTCCGCGTACGCCGACTCGCTCGCCGCGTGCACCCCGGCGAGGCGGTTGCGGGCCACCGCCACCACGTCGCCGAGCACCGCGCTGGCGGTGGGCGCGCCACCGGCGCCCCGGCCGTAGAACATGAGCTGCCCGGCGGCGTCGGCCTCGACGAAGACCGCGTTGAACGCGTCACCGACGCTCGCGAGCGGATGCGTCAGCGGGATCATCGCCGGGTGCACCCGGACGTTGACGGTCTCCCGGCCCTCCGCGTCGACGCCCCGGGCCGCGATGCAGAGCAGTTTGATCGTGCAGCCCATGGCCTTGGCGCTGGCCACGTCCGCGGCGGTCACCTCGGTGATGCCCTCGCGGTGCACGTCGGCGGCGGTCACCCGGGTGTGGAACGCCAGCGAGGCGAGGATGGCGGCCTTGGCGGCGGCGTCGAAGCCCTCCACGTCGGCCGTCGGGTCGGCCTCGGCGTACCCCAGCTCGGTGGCCTCCTCCAGCGCCTCGGCGAACCCGGCGCCGGTGGCGTCCATGGCGGAGAGGATGAAGTTCGTGGTGCCGTTCACGATGCCGGTGACCCGGGTGATCCGGTCGCCGTGCAGCGACTCGCGCAGCGGGCGCAGCAGCGGGATGGCTCCGGCGACGCTGGCCTCGTAGTAGAGGTCGGCGCCGCCCTCGGCGGCGGCGTCGTGCAGTGCGGCGCCGTCCTCGGCGAGCAGCGCCTTGTTGGCGGTGACCACGCTCTTGCCCGCGCGCAGCGCCTCGACCAGCCAACCCCGGGCCGGCTCGATGCCGCCGACCACCTCGACCACCACGTCCACGTCGTCGCGCTTGATCAGCCCGAGCGCGTCGGTGGTGAACAGCGCCGGGTCGACCGGCAGGTCACCGCGGTCACGGCCGATCCGGCGTACGGCGATCCCGGCGATCTCCAGCGGGGCGCCGATCCGGGCGGCGAGGTCTTCCGACTGCTCGTGCAGCAGTCGGACCACGTCGCTGCCGACAGTGCCGCAGCCGAGCAGCGCCAAGCGAACCGGTGAGGTCATCCCACATCCAATGCCAGCAGGTCGTCTTCGGTCTCCCGGCGGACGATCAGCCGCGCCCGACCTTCGCGGACGGCGACGACCGGGGGCCGCGGGACATGGTTGTAGTTGCTCGCCATGCTCCGGCAGTAGGCCCCGGTGCCGGGCACCGCGACAAGATCTCCGGGCTGCACGTCAGCGGGCAGGAATTCATCCTTCACCACGATGTCCCCGGACTCACAATGCTTTCCCACCACGCGGGCGAGCATCGGCTGTGCGGTTGACGTGCGGTTCGCCAGCGTGGCCGAGTACGAGGCGTCGTAGAGCGCGGTACGGATGTTGTCGCTCATCCCCCCGTCCACGCTGACATAAGCACGACCGTCGGCTGCGTCACCGCCAGTGCCTGTCGGCACGGACTTGACGGTCCCGACCTCGTAGAGCGTGAACACGGCCGGGCCGACGATCGCGCGGCCCGGCTCGACGGACAGGTGCGGCACCGCCAGGTTCTCCGCCGCGCACTCCCCGTCGACGATCTTGCGGAGCCGCTTGGCCAGGTCGTGCGGCGTCGCCGGGTCGTCCTGCGTGGTGTACGCGATGCCGAAGCCGCCGCCCAGGTCCAGCTCGGGCAGCTCCACGCCCCGGGCGTCCCGGATCTGCGACTGGAGGGCGAGCACCCGGCGGGCGGACACCTCGAAGCCGCTGGCGTCGAAGATCTGCGAGCCGATGTGCGAGTGCAGGCCGCGCAGCTCCAGCACGTCCTCGTCGAGGATCTTGAACGCGGCCGCCGCGGCGGCGCCGCCCGCGAGCGAGAAGCCGAACTTCTGGTCCTCGTGCGCGGTGGCGATGAACTCGTGGGTGTGCGCCTCCACGCCGACGGTGACCCGGACCAGCACCTTCGGGCGCACGCGGCGCTCGCGGGCCAGCTCGGTGAGCCGGTCGATCTCGGTGAACGAGTCGACGATGATCCGGCCCACGCCGGCGTCCACCGCCCGGGTCAGCTCGGCCACCGACTTGTTGTTGCCGTGGAAGCCGATCCGCGCAGGCGGCATGCCCGCCGACAGCGCGGTGGCCAGCTCGCCGCCGGTGCAGACGTCGAGGAAGAGGCCCTCCTCGGCGATCATCCGGACCACGGCGCGGCACAGGAACGCCTTGCCGGCGTAGTAGATGTCCGCGTCCGGGAAGGCCGCCCGGAACTCGCGGCAGCGCCCGCGCAGGTCGTCCTCGTCGAGCACGTACGCCGGGGTGCCGTACTCCGCGGCCAGGTCGCGGACGTCCAGGCCCGCGACGGTGAGCGCGCCGCCGGGGCCGCGCGCCACGTTGCGCGGCCACAGTTGCGGCACCAGGGCGTTGACGTCCACCGGGGTACGCAGCCAGGCCGGCCCCCGGGTGCCGATCTCGCCGTGCAGTGCGCCTGCCTCGTGTGCCCGCATCTCTACTCGTCTCCGCTTCGCGACTGCGGGGCTCGCAAGCTCACTCCTCGCGCTCGCACGCTACATCCGCTCCGGCGCGGACACCCCGAGCAGGTGCAGGCCGTTGGCGATGACCACCCGGGTGGCGTCGTTGAGCCAGAGCCGGGCCCGGTGGGTGTCGGTGATCTCCTCATCGCCCTGCGGGGCGATCCGGCAGTTGTCGTAGAACCGGTGGTACGCCTGCGCGACGCTCTCCTCCAGGTAGCGGGCCACCCGGTGCGGCTCGCGCAGCTCGGCCGCGGTGGCCACCACCGCGGGGAACTCCGCGAGCGCCTTGAGCAGCTCGTTCTCCTTGTCGTGACCGAGCAGCTCCGGCTGGAACGCGGCGGCGTCACCACGGGTCAGCCCGATCTCGGCCGCGTTGCGGGCCGCGCCGGCGGTCCGGGCCGCGACGTACTGCACGTAGTAGACCGGGTTGTCGTTCTTGGCCCGGGTCCACAGCTCCACGTCGATGTCGATGGGCGAGTCGGCCGAGTAGCGGGCCAGCGCGTACCGGGCGGCGTCCACGCCGATCGCGTCGACCAGGTCCTCCAGCGTGACCACGGTGCCGGCCCGCTTGCTCATCCGCACCGGGGCGCCGTCGCGGACCAGGTTGACCAGCTGGCCGATGAGGATCTCCAGGTTGCGCGCCGGGTCGTCGCCGAAGCACGCGGACATCGCCTTCATCCGGCCGATGTAGCCGTGATGGTCGGCGCCCAGCATGATCACGACCCGGTCGAAGCCGCGCTCCCGCTTGTTCAGGTAGTAGGCGCAGTCGGCGGCGAAGTACGTCCACTCGCCGTTGGACTTGCGCAGCACCCGGTCCTTGTCGTCGCCGAACTCGGTGGTGCGCAGCCAGGTCGCGCCCTCGGACTCGAAGACGTGCCCCTGCTCCCGCAGCCGGTCCAGCGCCGCGTCCAGCGCGCCCCCGTCGTGCAGGTCCTTCTCGTTGAAGTAGGTGTCGAACTCCACCCCGAAGTCGCGCAGCGAGGACTTGATCTCGGCGAACATCAGCTGGACGCCCTCGTTCCGGAACACCTCCTGGGCGGCGTCCTCGGTGAGGTCGAGCACATCCGGGCGCAGCCGGACCACCTCGGCGGCGATCTCCGCGATGTACGCCCCGCCGTAGCCGTCCTCCGGCGCGGGCTCGCCCCTGGCGGCGGCCAGCAGCGAGCGGGCGAACCGGTCGATCTGGGAGCCGGCGTCGTTGAAGTAGTACTCGGTGCCCACGTCGGCGCCGGTGGCGCGGAGCAGGCGGCTGAGCGCGTCGCCGACGGCCGCCCAGCGGACCCCGCCGATGTGCACCGGGCCGGTCGGGTTCGCCGAGACGAACTCCAGGTTGATCCGCTGACCGGCGAGCGTGTCGCTGCGCCCGTACGCCGGACCGGCCTCGACGATGACCTTGGCGAGCTGGCCGGCGGCGGCCGCGTCCAGGCGGATGTTCAGGAAGCCGGGCCCGGCGATCTCCACCGACTTGATCCCCGGCGCCTTGGCCAGCTCGTCGGCCAGCGCGGTCGCCAGCTCCCGCGGGGGTACGCCCACCTTCTTGCTGAGCTGGAGCGCCAGCGTCGAGGCGTAGTCACCGTGATCGGGATTACGGGGTCGCTCGACGGTGGTCTGCGCGGGCAGCGCGGCGCGGTCCAGTCCCCGCTCGTCGAAGACGGCGTGGGCTGCGGCGAGGACGACCTCGGCGAGTTCTGCGGGAGTCACTGATCCATGTTATCGGGGGTAGACTCGGGCACCGCGGAGGCGACCCAGCATGTGAACCGGCCCCGCGCTCCCCTGACCGACCGACCTGACGAGGCACGATGAGCATCAGCACCCCGGGCGGCCCGGAACGCCGTCCCACCGTGGTCAGCACCGGCAAGAAGCCGGCCGCCGGCCGGCCCGCGGCTGCCGACAAGCCCGCCGCGAAGGCCGGCTCGGGCAAGGCCGGGGGCGGCAAGGGCACGCCACGGCAGGGCGCCGGAGGCAAGGGCCGCAAGCCGGTCGCCCCGGTGAAGGTGAGCCAGGGCCGTTCGTGGGGCCCGATCGCCCTCTTCGTCGCGGTCGGCGTACTGGCCGTGGGCATCATCGGCGTCGGCGCCTGGGCGGTCTACCAGGGCGGCCAGCCGTGGCAGAAGCGGGCCGAGGCGATCGACGGCATCGTCGACTACCGCGCCAAGGACAAGGACCTGGTCAAGGGCGGCAACCACCAGCCCGGCGCGATCAAGTACGACATCCTCCCGCCGGTCGGCGGCCCGCACAACCAGGCGTGGCAGAACTGCATGGGTGACGTCTACGACGCCCCGATCGCCAACGAGCACGCGGTGCACAGCCTGGAGCACGGCACGGTCTGGATCACCTACCGCCCGGACCTGCCCGCCGACCAGGTGGAGAAGCTCCGCACCAAGGTGCAGGGCAAGGAGAAGACGATGCTCAGCCCGTTCGAGGGGCTGGACAAGCCGATCTCGCTCCAGGCCTGGGGCTACCAGCTCAAGGTCGACAACGCCGACGACGGCCGGATCGACGACTTCATCAAGACCCTGCGGGTGAACGCCTCCATCGAGGGCCCGAACGCGCTCTGCGACCAGGGCGTCACCGCCACCGGCACCACCCCGCGCGACAACCTGCAGAACAACATGCCCCAGCAGCCCACTCAGTGAGGACGCCGCGATGACCGCTCCGGTGACCACCGACAGCGAACTGGACGAGGCTCCGGCCGCCGACCAGGGCGGCCGGGGCGCGGTGCGCCGCTACGGCCTGCTGGCGGTGGCCGCCGCCCTCGTGGTCGGGCTGGTCCTCGGGTACGCGGGCGGGCTGCTCACTCCGACGCTCACCCGTCCGGGTGAGAACTCGGCGGAGGCCGGGTTCGCCCGGGACATGACCGCCCACCACAACCAGGCCGTGGCGATGGGTCTGCTGGCGTTCAACCAGGGCCAGGACCCTGAGGTACGCCAGGTCGGCGTGGACATCGCCACCGGCCAGCAGGGTGAGATCGGCACCATGCAGACCTGGCTGCGGTCCTGGAAGCTGGACCCGACCGGCGAGCAGGCCCCGATGGCGTGGATGAAGGACGGCGGCGGGCTGATCAAGGACGGCCTGATGCCGGGCATGGCGACGCCGGAGGAGATGGCGAAGCTGCGCGCGGCGAGCGGCCGCGAGTTCGACGTGCTCTTCCTCCAGATGATGATCCGCCACCACATCGGCGGGGTGCACATGATCGACGGCATTCTCGACGAGGGAGGCGACGACGACGTGCTGGCGGTCGCCCAGATCATGAAGAACACCCAGCAGAACGACCTGACCAACCTGAGCGCCGCGCTGAAGCGCCTGGGCGGAACCCCGTAACACCCCGCCCCCACTCCCGAGGCCCGGTCCCCCTTCCCAGGAGGCACCGGGCCTCGCCGTCTCCCCGCCCTCCCCGCCCCACCCCCGCGATCTTGCAGTTGGCGCCCCGGTGATGCCGGATTCGCCCCGTTACGGGAGGGCCGTAAGTGCAAGATCGCGTGAGGGTGACGGCGAGATGAGGCCGGGTATGTCCTGGTTTGGGGGTTTGTAACGGTTTGGGGTTAACGGGTCATTGTGGGGGTTGGAGAGTTTTCTACCCACATATCGTGACCAGTTGCGATTCGTGCTCGTTGCCCAAGACGTGGGGGTTGCACTCAGAGACGCAGGGCGGTCGGTGACCAGCTGGTGCCGACGCCACACCATCGGCGGTGACGGAGCGGTGGCAGCCGTCCGTCGCGGACTGCGGCAGGGCGAGCCGGGAACGCTCAGCCGCGAACAGGAACTCGAACTCATCGACGTGCTCCGGGGCGTCCACCCCGACGAGTTCGGCCTCGACGAGGAGCTCTGGACACGGCAGAGCCTGACCGCCCTCATCGAGCGCCGGTTCGGGCTGGCGATGGACGCCGGCACCGTCGGGGCGTACCTCCGGGCCTGGGGTCTGGGGCCGCGCGAGCCGCGCGAGCGGGCCTGCGGCCTGTGCGTCGGCGCGGTCGAGCGCTGGGTACGCAGCGCGTACCCGGCGATCACGCGGTCGGCCCAGGAGCACGCCGCGGAGGTCTACTGGATCGGCCGGGTACGCCTGCGCGGCACCATGCCCGCCGCCGACGTGGTCTCGGCGGTCTCCTCGCGAGGGCGCGTGCGGTTCATGGTCACCACGCCGTCGGTGGACCCGCCGCTGCCCCGCGACTTCGTGCTGCGGCTCAGTGGCGCCGAGGAGCGCACCGTGCACCTGATCGTTGACGGCTCCTGGCCGCGCAACGAGTGGCCCCGCCGGCTGCCCCGCCGGGTCGTGCTGCACCCGCTGCCGAGCTGCGGTCGCGCCGTCGCCGCGGCCTGATCCGACGAAGATCGACTGGCGGGGGTACCGATTCGGTGATCCGGGAGGGGGTTTGCTACTCTTCTCGGGTCGCTGAGCCCCCGTAGCTCAGGGGATAGAGCACCGCCCTCCGGAGGCGGGAGCGCAGGTTCGAATCCTGCCGGGGGCACACTTGCTAAGAAATCGCACTAGAAGACCTTCACGAGCCCGACAGCCACCCTGGCTGCCGGGCTCGTTCCGTTTCCGGGCGAGCCGGCCCCCTTGACCACCGACTCGCTGCTTTACTACGTTACTAGTAGAGCAGTGAGGAGCACCGTGTTCGTCTTCCGGCTCGACACCCACTCCGGCGTGCCGCCGTACCTGCAACTCGTCCAGCAGGTCCGCCAGGCGGTGCTGCTGGGCTTCCTCCAGCCCGGTGACCGCCTCCCGCTCATCCGCGAGGTGGTCGAGGACCTGGCGATCAATCCGAACACCGTCGCCAAGGCGTACCGGCAGATGGAGCAGGAGAATCTGGTCACCGGCCGTCCCGGCCAGGGCACGTTCGTCAACGAGCAGCAGTCGGCCGCCATGTCGGCATCGACGTACACGTCGCTGCGTCGCGGGCTCGCGACCTGGTTGCGCCGCGCCTACGCGGCCGGCCTCGACGAGCAGGCGGTCGACGCGCTCTTCACCTCCGTCCACCAGCAGACCAGGAACGAGGACGTGGCGTGACAGCGACCGGGTTGGCGCTGCGCACCGACGGTGTGGGCAAGCGGTACCGGAAGGGCTGGGCGCTGCGCGACTGCACCCTGGCCCTGCCGGCGGGCGGCGTGATCGCCCTGGTCGGGCCGAACGGCGCGGGCAAGACCACGCTGCTGCGCCTGGTCGTCGGGTTGCTGGCGCCGAGCACCGGCACGGTGGAGGTCCTCGGCCGCGACGTCACTGCGAGCACCCCGCAGACTCTGTCCCGGGTCGGGTTCCTGGCCCAGGACCACCCGCTGTACAAGCGCTTCACCGTCGCCGAGATGCTCCGCTTCGGCCGGGCCTGCAACCTGCGGTTCGACCAGGGGCTGGCCGAGCGCCGGCTGGCGAAGCTGGGCATCCCGCTCGACCGCAGGGCCGGTTCGCTCTCCGGCGGGCAGCAGGCCCAGGTCGCGTTGGCTCTGGCTCTGGCGAAGCGGCCGGACCTGCTCGTCCTCGACGAGCCGGTGGCCAGCCTCGACCCGCTGGCCCGGCACGAGTTCCTCCAGGTCCTCATGGGCGCGGTGGCCGACGGCGGGGTGACAGTCCTGTTCTCCTCCCACGTCGTGCACGAGCTGGAGCGCGTCTGCGACCACCTGGTCGTGCTCAACCAGGGCCGGGTCACGCTCGCCGGCGACATCGACACCCTCCTCGCCGAGCACCGGCTGCTCGTCGGCCCGCGCACGGCCAACGACCTCGACCGGGCCGCCGCCGTCGTGGAGGCCGTCCACAGCGACCGGCACACGACCCTGCTGGTACGCGACGGCGGGATCCCGGCCGCGCCCGGGTGGCAGGCCCAGCCGGTCGCGTTGGAGGAGCTGGTGCTGGTGTACCTGCGCCGGCCGCCCGAGCCGAGCGCCGGTGATCCCTCGGAGGTGACGGCGTGACGTGGTTGATCTGGCGCCAGCACCGGACCGAGGTCTGCGTCCTGGGCCTGCTCGTCGGCGCGTTCGGCATCGCCCTGCTCGTGCTCGGGACGCAGGCCCACGACCTGTTCCCCGGCGGTCCCGCCCGCTGTGCGGGAGAGGCCGGTGTCGGCGAGGCCTGCGCGGCCTCCTTCCGCCGCCTCGACGACGAGTACGGGTACGTCGAGAACCTCCTGGCGGCCTTCTATCTGGTGCCCGTCGTCATCGGTGCGTTCCTCGGTGCGCCGCTGCTCGCGCGCGAACTGGAGGACGGCACCTGGCAGCTCGCCTGGACCCAGGCCGTGCCGCGGATGCGCTGGCTTGCGGCCAAGCTCGTGGCCCTGGCCGGCGTCACGGTCGTGCTCACCGGGATGTTCACCGCGGTGCTCACCTGGTTCCGTCAGCCGTTCGACGCGTGGGAGGGGCGGTTCCAGTACGACGCCTTCGACCTGGAGGGACTTGTTCCGGTGGCGTACGCGCTGTTCGCGTTCGCCGTGGCCACCGCGGCGGGGGCGATTCTGCGGCGCAGCCTGCCCGCGTTCGGCGTCGCGTTCGGGGCGTTCCTCGCCGCCCGGATGTCGGTGGCGCTGCTGGCCCGTCCCGCGTACGCCACGCCGCTCACGGCCATGGAGCCGGTCCCCGCCGGCGGCCCGACGGACCAGGCGGGGCACCGGTTCGTGCCCGGCGTCGCCGACTGGGTGATCGAACGCGGCTACGCGGACGCCACCGGGCACAGGCTGAGCAGCGTCGAGTACTACGAGCTGGAGGACGCCGCCAACCGGGCCGGCGCCAACGTCAACCAGTTCCTGCACTCGCGGGGCATCCAGCAGTTCGGGGTCTACCACCCGGCCGACCGGTTCTGGACGTTCCAGCTCATCGAGGCGGCAGTGTTCGTCGCCGTCGCGGCGATCCTGGTCGGTGTGGTGGTGTGGCGGGTCCGGCGCCGGATCCTCTAGATACCGAGCGGGCGAACCGCTTTCACCTTTGTCCCTCGATTCGGGGATGGGCAGGTCGCGAGCTGGCTAACCTCGCGGTGAACGGGTCGAACCTCAGCACCTGCGAAGGTGAGCCAGTTGCCCGAGACGCCGTTGACCAACCGCCCCAAGATGCACACAGGCGTTCCCTCCTCGCTGACCACCACGCAACGGTGGGTCCTGCGCGGCGTCGCCGTCGCCGACGCCCCCTGCGGCCTGTGGTTCCTAGAAGCGGTGGCCACGCGCACCGGCACCACACCGGACGAGCCGGTCGACGCGACGGTGGAGGAGCTGATCTCGCGCGGATTTCTCGTCGACACCGCCGCCGGCCTGCGGCTGGCCTCGATCGCTCTGCGCGACGACGTCCTGCGGGACACCCCGCCGTCGGTACGCCAGGCTCTGCGCGAGGCGGCAGCCGAGGTGCTCGCCGACGCCGGGCGCCCGGCCCAGGCCGCCCGGCAGCTCCTCCGGGTGCTCCCGGCGGTGAGCCGGTCCGCCCGGGCGCTCGCCGCCCGGCTGGCGGCCGACCCGGCGGTCGGTCCGAGCCTCGCCGCGGATCTGCTGCTCGCCACACCCGCGCCCGGCCAGGCCGACGAGCGCCTGGCCTGGCTGGTCGACGTCGCCGACAACCTCTATCTGGCCGGCCGGGTGGACGAGACGCTGCGGATGCTGCACCGGGAGGTCGCGGTCGACCGATACGGGCCACGCCAGCGGGCGCTGCTGCTCGGGCGGCTCGGCGCCTACTACGCGACGCAGCGCCCCTCACTGTCCCTGACGTACCTCGGGCAGGCCCTCAACCAGGAGCTGGACGCCGCCGGGCGGAGCTGGACGCTCACCATGCTGGCGTCGCAGGCGGCCCGGTTCGGGCACCCCGACGCCGCCGAGCTGGTGGCGGCGGCGGAGCGGGCCCACGCGCGCAGCCCCTCCCCCGGCGGCGGTATCCGGCTGGCCCTGGCGCACGCGTCCCGGGCCACCGCCACCGGCGACCTGCCCCGCGCCGCGCGGATCCTGCGGGAGGTGGACGCGGGCGAGCCCGCCGCCCGCACCCAGGCGATCTTCCTGCGCGTCGACCGGGTGGCGAACCAGATCGCGCTCGGCCGGTACGTCGACGCGGCGACCGCGCTCGACAGCGTGACCACGGAGATCGACACGCTCGGTGCGGTGGCGCAGCCGCTGGTGACCGCGCTGGACTGCGTCCTGCGGCTGACCACCGGTGAGCTGGCCGAGGCCGAGGTCCGGGCCCGTCTCGCGCTGACCGAACGTGGTGGCGCCCTGCCGGCGCAGGCCCGGGTGGACCTGCTCGCCACGGTCGTGGAGGTGCTGCTGCGCCGGGGTGAGGTGGCCGCGGCCCGGGATCTGCTGGCAGACGAACGCCCCGCCGTGGGTTGGCCGGACGAGATGCAGTGGTTCCGGCTCGGCTGCGCCGCCGCCGGCGATCCGGAGCCGGGCCGGCACGCCGCGCTGCTGGGCGCCGCCTTCGCCATGCCGGACCGCTCGGTGGCTCCCCTGCTGCTGGTGCCGCACCACGGCCCGCGACTGGTACGCGCGGTCCTGGCGCTCGGTGACCGGCAGCGGGCCGAGATCCTCGCCGACCACCTGAAGCGGGCCGCCGGCATGACGAACAACGCGCTCTGGCGCGGGGTGGCGCACCAGGTCGACGGGCTGCTGACCGGCGATCCGGCGGCGCTGCGCGCGGCGGTGCGGCTGCTGCGCACCACCTCCGCCCGGCCGGCCCTGGCCGACGCGCTGCACGACCTGGCGCGGTCGCCCGGGCTGCCGCCGGCCGAGACGTTCGACCTGCTGGCCGAGGCCGACGCGATGTACACCCGGATGGGTGCCGGCGGGACACGGGAGCACGACGGCCCGGCGGGCGACGAGGCCTGCCGTCCGGCCGTGGCCGCGCTGACGCCCGCCGAGGTACGGGTGGCCGAACTGCTCGCGGTCGGCATGACGAAGCAGGAGGCGGCGCGGGACCTGTTCGTCTCGTTCCACACCGTCGACACCCACCTGCGCTCGATCTACGCGAAGCTCGGTGTCCACAACCGGGTGGAGCTGGCGCTGGTCTGGGAGTCCCGGGAGGGCAGCTGAGCGCGGACGCCACGATCCTGTGGCGTCCGCGCTCAGCACCGCGTCCTCAGTGCCGTTGCAGCGGGCTCTTCGTCTTCGGCAGCGCCTCGATCAGCTCGCGCGGCACGTTGATCGTGTCCGCGACCACCTCCGGCGGGATGTTCGCCAGCCACTGCGCGAGCGACACGTCCTCGAACTTCGCGGTCCGGAACAGCTCCAGGTAGACGAAGGGCTTGTCGCCGATGTTCTCGATGTAGTGGCCCATGGAGATCGGCACGTAGCCGACGTCGCCGGTCTCCATGTTGTAGGTGCGGGCCGTGGCGTGGTTGGCGAAGACGCCCATCCGCCCCTTGCCCGAGATGACGTACTGCATCTCCGCGCCGTTGGGGTGCCAGTGCAGTTCCCGCAACGCGCCGGGCTCGATCTCCACCATGGCGACGGTGGTGGTGATCGCCGCGGCGAAGTTGCTCGAGTCGGCGATGCGTACGCTGCCGCCCTCGAACTTCTCCGGCGTCTGCGCGAGGAGGCTGTGCTTGAACGTCCGGGGCACGTCGCCGGTGGGGCTGAAGACCCGGTCCTCGGCCAGCGGCGGCGGGCTCTGGCCCGGGAAGATGTAGCGTTCCGACTCGGCCGGGAAGTTGGCCATCTGCTGCATCGTCCAGCCGAAGTTCTTGGCGATGACCTCCCTCGGCACGTGCGAGAAGAAGTCGGTCACCTGGAACGTCGCGTCCTCGGAGTAGCAGCCGTCGTCGAAGACGAGCAGGAACTCCACGCCCTCGTCGTGCGCCTGGATGTGGTGCGGGATGCCGGCCGGGAAGTACCAGAGGTCACCGGCCTTGACGTCCTCCAGGAAGTTGCGGCCCTCCTGGTCCACGGCGGCGATCCGGCAGCTGCCGGTGAGGACGAAGGCCCACTCGGACTGGATGTGCCAGTGCAGTTCCCGGTACGCCCCGGGGTTGAGCTTCATGTTCACGATCGCCAGGTCGTGGGCGATCGGCAGGAGACGGTTGGTGACCTCCCGGGTCCAGCCGCCGCTCTCCTGCCGGGTGTGCGCCAGCGAGAACGGGAACACCAGGTTGGGCATGAGCCCGTTGTCTGTCGACGGCGGATTGACCAGGTCGGGGTGTGACTGGTCGATCGCGGGATTCCGCGGGACCGTGCCGACCATCTGGTGGTCCTTGGGCGATGATCCCATTCCGGCACGGTCATTGGATCGGGGCATGACGGATTTCCTTCCGGGTGTGGGCCGCCGATTCGGCGGCCCGGGACGGGACGAACAACGCCCGCAGGTGTTCCGGGCTCTGAAAGGCCACCGCGAGCGGAATCGCGACACAGAGGAACAGCGACGCCGCGATGCTCCAGACCGGAGCATCCGTGGCGACTCCGGCGACGGCCAGCGCCGCGATCGAATAGAACGTGACGCGGATTCTGGCGACGGGGAGCACGAACATGCGCTCGGCCTCCTTCGGCTTCGAGTCTCGCCGTCGAGACGCAATTGCGATGCTGCCGAATCGGATCCCCCCGGTGAATAACGCGATCGCGCCATTCACCGGAACGGACGGGAAACCCTTTTCCCGGCACTTCCGCGCATCGCGCGCCGCACCGGTTTCACGGGTGCGACCGGGGGTAGGGAGGGCGATGTCCAACAACGCGGAGGATCGCTGGCGGGTGGGGGAATACGACTTCCACGTACCGTTTCTGGCACTTGCGCTCGCGACCGGCCTCGCCGGTGTGGTCGACGCATTCTCGTTCCTCAAGTACAAGGTGTTCGTGGGTATTCAGACCGGCAACGTGGCGTTCGTCGGAATGGGGGCCGCCGATCACTTTCCGCCCTGGCCGGCCGCGGTGGCGTCGCTTGTCGCGTTCGGCCTCGGCGGCCTGCTCGGCGCCGGGATCCGCCGCCTGCGCCCGGCCGGCCCGCTCACCCCGCCGGGCATGGAACTGCTCGCCATGCTGGCGCTGCTCGTGCTCTGGGGCCTGGTGGACCGGTCCCTCGACTCGGGGCGCGACTCGCTGACCGAGCGCACGATCCTGACCGCGCTGCTGGCGTTCCCGGTCGGCATCCTCGGCGGGTTGATCGTCCGCACCTTCGGCGTGCAGACCGCCACGTCGTACCAGACCGGCACCGTGCTGCGCACCACGAAGGGCATCGCCGACTGGGTGTTCGAGCCGGAGGGCCGCAGCGCGGCCGGGCGGCTCGCCGCGACCGGCCTGCTCTGCCTGGTCAGCTACGCGATCGGCGGGTTCGTCGGCGCGGCCACCGAGACCCGCCCGATCTGGACGATGATCGTCACCTGGGCCCTGGCCGTGGTGCTGATCGCGCTCACCTGGGGCAAACGCCCACCGGCCACCGCGACGCGGCGTCGCTGACAGACCAAATCACCGAAGGCCCCCGGCCAGCATGGTCGAGGGCCTTCGGTGATTGGGGCTCACCCGCGTCCCCGATCATCGGGGGCCGGTCCGTCCCCTCGGGCTTACGCCGACTGCCGGGCCACGCCCGGATCCCGGTTCGCTTGTGCCTGTACCAGTTGCCCGCGCTTGTTGTTGGGCAGCCACCGGTGCGAGCCGGGCTTGCGGGCCTCGTTCGTGAGATGGCCGACGCCGAACTTGTAGGTGAGCGCCTTGAGTCTCCCGCCGAGCCGGCCGCCGATGAACAGTCTCATCGCGGTGTCGTCCCGGCCGGCGAGCTGGTAGATGCCGGCCTGCGGCCCGAGGCCGACGCACATCGCGTTGAAGAAGACGCTGGCCGGCTCAGGCCGGAGGCCTGCCATCCGCCGCAGCAACGTGTCGGCGGCGTGCGCGCCGAGGCAGCCCGCGGTGTACGCGCTCATCCGATAGGGCACGCCGGAGGGTGCGGTCGAGTCTCCGGCCGCGACGATGCGGTCGTCGTCGATGCTGGTCAGTGTCTCGTCGGTGAGCAGCCGCCCGATGCTGTCGGTCCGCAGTCCGCTGCGCACGGCCAGATCCGGCACGCCGAAGCCCGCTGCCCAGACGGTGATCGCACTCGGCAGAACGCGATCGTCACGCAGCCGCACGGCATCACGCGTGACAGCGGTGACCTCGGTGCCGGGTCCGTCGAGAACCGTCACACCGAGCCTGGCGAGTGACCTGGCGGCCGCGCGCCGCGCGCGTGGATGCAGGTACGCGCCGAGCGTACCGCCGCAGACCAGACTCACCCGGTGGCCGCGTCCGGCGAGTTCGGCGGCGGTCTCGATGCCGGTCGGCCCCGCTCCGACGACCGTGACCGCGGCCCCCGCCGGGCTTTCGCCGATGATCGAGCGCAGCCGCTGCGCCGCCTCGATGGTGGCCATCGGATAGGCGAACTCGGCCATTCCGGAAACGGGCGGCTCGGCGCTCGCGCTGCCCACCGCGTAGACGAGATAGTCGTAGCCGAGTGCGCCGATCTCCGCGAGAACCACGCGGCGCTCGGTCGCGTCGATCACCGTGACCGCGTCCTGAACCAACTGGACACGCTCGTGCAGGACCTCCCGGTAGTCCACCACCGCCTCGTGCGATCCGGCGACCAGATGGTGCAGCCGCGGCCGGACGACGAAGTCCGGTCGTGGGTTCACCACTGTCACGCTGACGTCGTCGCGCTGCATCAGCCGGTTGGCCGCCATGACACCGGCGAAACCGCCGCCGATCACTACCACCCTGGTGTACCCGGTCATGCCTGAACTCCTTCCGCTGACGGTTCGCACCCAAGACACCGGCCGGGCGCACCGTGTGACAGAAGTGGCTCAGGTCACCGGTCAGTCGTGGAAGGAATCGGCGCTGGTCCGCCCAGGGCTCACCCGGCCTCGCGGCGGGCCTTGGCGCGGCGTTTGCCCTCGTGCATCGCCTGGACCCGGGCCACCGGGATGGTCCGCCCCTGCTCGACCAGCTCCACCGGCAGCCGCTGCGGCGCGGGCAGCGCCTCCGCCCAGGGATCCCGGTCGCCCAGCAGCGCGGGCACGCTCCGCACGGTGAAGTCGGCCGGGCTCGCGCTCTCCAGGTCGGCCCAGCCCACCGGGTACGAGACCGGTGCGCCGGGCCGGATCCGAGGGCTGTAGGCGGCCACCACTGTCGCCCCGTACGCCCGGGTGGAGTCGACGAAGACGCGGCCGCCGCGGTCGGCGACGACGAACGCGGTGGTCGCGGCCGCCGGGTCGAGCCGTTCGGTCCGGGCGGCGAGCGCCCGGGTCGCGGCGGCGGCCTCCTCCGCCGTGGTGGCCGGGTCGACCGGCACGATCACGTGCAGCCCCTTCGCCCCGCTCGTCTTCACCGCCCCGGCCAGACCGGCGTCGGAGAGCGCCTGCCGCACCAGCAGCGCGACCCGCACCACGGCGCCGAACGCCTCCCCCTCCGGCGGGTCGAGGTCGAGCACCAGGTGGGACGGGTGCTCGGGCGCGCCGGTACGGGCCAGCGTCGGGTGGTACTCCACCGCCCGCTGGTTGGCGAACCAGAGCAGCGTCCGGCGGTCGTCGCAGAGGGCGTACGAGATCCGCCGGTGCGACGCCTCCGCCCACACCTCGGTGCGGCGCACCCAGTCGGGCGTGTACTTCGGCAGGTTCTTCTGCATGAACGGCTCCTGGCCGGGCCGCACCCGCAGCACCGACAGCGGCCGGTCCCGCAGTTCCGGCAGGATCCGGCCACTCACCGCGTCGAGATAGTCGACCAGGTCGCGTTTGGTCGCCCCGGCGCCGTCGAACAGCGGCTGGTCGAGGTTGGTCAGCGACACTCCGGCACGGGTCTCGTCGGCGGCGCCCATCGGACCACCATCCCGGGCCGGGCCCGGCTCGGCAACCCCGACACGGTGCCCGGCGCACCTCGCCGTCGCGCACCTGGGACGATCGGGGCGTGGGTGAGGCAGAGGCGGACCGGTGCGGTCCCGGCGCGGCGGAGCAGGCCAGCGCGTGCACCGTACGGGAGGCGCTGGACCGGGTCGGCGGCAAGTGGGCCATCGGCATCCTGATCGCCGCCTCGGCCGGTCCGATCCGCTTCACCGAGCTGGAGCGCCGGGTGGAGGGGATCAGCCGCCGGATGCTCACGCTGACGCTGCGCAACCTGGAGCGGGACGGGCTGCTGGACCGGCACGTGCATCCCACGGTGCCGCCGAAGGTGGAGTACACCGCGACGCCGATGGCCCGGGAGCTGTACGAGTCGCTGGTGGCGCTGACGAGCTGGGCGGAGCGGCACCGCGAGGCGATCAGCGAGGCGCGGGCGGCGTACGACAGCGCGCACGGGCGGCCGCCCGCCTGACTCAGCCCGCCACCCGCTCCGCCCAGTCGACGTGGTGGCCGAACAGCCATGCCTGCGCCGCGCCGCCGTTGCGCGCCAGGTACCGGGCGGCGAGCGGCATGCCCAGGTCCCGGACCACGCGCCCGACCGGGCCGGCGACCTTCGTGGTGCTGGTCCGCCGTCCCTGCGCGACCACCCGTTCCACCCGTTCGCGGCGCAACCGCTCGTACGCCCGGAACGCCGCCGGCACGTCGGGCAGGTCGCGCAGGCAGCGGGCGAGCTGGACGGCGTCCTCGAAGGCCATCGCCGCGCCCTGCCCGGAGGAGGGGGCGGCGGTGTGCGCCGCGTCGCCGATCACGATCATGCGGTCGCGGTGCCAGACCGGCACCGACGGCAGGTCGTACGTCGGCCAGCCGTACTCGATCCGCGCGGTGTGGTCGAGGATTCTCGTCGCCGGCCCCGGGTCGTCGGCGAGCAACGCGCGCAGCCGGGAGCGGGCCTCGTCCGGGCCGATCGCGGCGAGTTGCTCCCGGCTCGGCTCGGCCGGCTGCGGCGGGTTGGCGAACCACCAGACGTCGTCCTCCCCCACCACGATCCAGCAGAAGAAGCAGCGGCGGCCGAACATCATCTGCATCACGCCGCGCTCGTCGGGCAGGCGCAGCCCGCGGGCGAAGCCACCGGCGTTCAGCAGCGGCACGTAGCGGGGCTCGGGTGCGGCCGGGTCGATCAGCGTGCGGACCCGGGAGCGCAGCCCGTCGGCGCCGATCAGCAGATCGCCGTGGGCGGTCCGGCCGTCGGCGAAGCGGGCGGTCACGCCGCCGCCCGCGGCCACCGCGTCGGTCAGCCGCGCGCCGTGGACGAACTCGACGCCCCGGCGCAGCGCCTCGTCGCGCAGCGCCCGGTAGAGCTCGGAGCGACCGACCGTACGGCTGCCGGCCGCGTCGAACTCCGCGAGCCTGCGCCCCCTGTGGTTGCGCATGGCCATCCGGGGTGTCGGGTGCCCGAGCCCGGCCACCAGGGTGTCGAGGTCGATCGCGCGCAGCGAGTCCAGCCCGTTCACCGAGAGCGTCAGGAACGCGCCCACCCCGACGGCGTCGCGCGGGTACGCCTCGTACACCGACGCGTCGATGCCGGCGCGCCGCAGCGCCATGGCGGCGACCGGGCCGGCCAGGCCGGCGCCGACGACAACAGCTTTAGTCATTCCATGACTATACATAGAATGACTATGCGTCGACAGGGGCCACCTAGGGTGTGTGCATGACGGTTCGTCGCTCGCCGCTGGCGATGATGGTGCTGGCCCTCCTGGTCGAGGAGCCGATGCACGCGTACCGGATGCAGCAGCTCATCCGGGAGCGGGAGAAGCACGACGTGGTGAACGTGGCGCAGCGCAACAGCATCTACCAGACCATCGAACGCCTGCGCCGCGACGAGCTGATCCGGGTCGCCGAGACCACGCGCGAGGAGGGGCGGCCGGAACGCACCGTCTACGCGCTCACCCCGGCCGGGCGGCGCACGCTCGACGGGTGGCTCGCCGACGCGCTCGCCACTCCCGCCCGGGAGTTCCCGGAGTTCCCCGCCGCCCTGTCGTTCCTGCCCATCCTGCCGCCCGGGGAGGCCGCCCGGCGGCTCGACCAGCGGGCCGGCGTCATCGAGGCGCGGCTGCGCGAGCGGGAGGCGGCGCTGAGCGCGGTGGACCTGCCCCGGCTCTTTCTGGTCGAGGACGAGTACCAACTGGCAGTGCTCCGCGCCGAACTGGACTGGGTGCGCGAGCTCGTCGCCGACCTGCGCTCGGGTGCGCTGACCTGGTCCGGGGAATGGCTGGCCGACTGGACCGGAACACCAGGCTGACCTGGGGAAACAGGCCGTTGTGGCGAAGGCCACGCTGCGGATCTGACCGATCGGTCAGCACCTGACCGATCGGTCAGGCATGCTGGAGGACATGGCGCGACCCACCACCGCCACCCACGACGAGCTGCTGGCCGCGGCCGCTCGCCGGTTCGCCGTCACCGGGTACAAGGGCACCTCTCTCCAGGACATCGCCCGCGACGTCGGCTGCTCCAAGGCGACGGTGCTCTACCACTTCGCCAGCAAGGACGCCCTGCTCTGCGAGCTGATGGCCCCGGCCATCACGATGCTGGAGGAGCTGGACGCCCGCATCGCCGCGCACACCGGCGCCGAGGCCCGGCGCGCCGCCGCGGACGGCTTCGTCGACCTGGCGGTCCGCTTCCGCCGGGAGATCGCGCTGCTCCGGGGAGAGTTCCCCGACCTGCTCCAGCAGCCCGCGTTCGCCCACATCCAGCAGATCTCCGAACGACTCGTCGCCGCGTTCGCCGGCTTCTCCGACCGTCCGGAGGCACGCGTCGCGGCGCTCGTCGTGCTCGCCGGCATCGCCGAGACCTGCGGCGAGTTCCTGGACATCCCCGACGAACAGCTGCGACCCGCGCTGCTCGCCGTGGCGTACCGCGCGCTCGAAGTCACCACCTGATCCGTTCCTGCGAGGACAAGGAAGGTCCATGGCGACCCTGCTGTACCGGCTCGGCCGGGCATCCCTGCGCCGGCGACGACTCGTCGCCGTCGTCTGGCTCGTCGTACTCGTCGGCCTCGGCCTGGCCGCGGCCACGCTGAGAGGCCCGACGGCGAGCAACTTCACCATGCCGGGCACCGAGTCGCAGAAGGCGATCGACCTGCTCGCCGACCGCTTCCCGGCGGCCAGCGGCGCCACCGGCACGATCGCGATCAAGGCGCCGCAGGACGGCGCGCTGACCACGCCCGCCGGTCAGGCGGTGGTCACGCAGGTCACGCAGGAGGCGGCCACGCTGCCCGGCGTGGTCGGCGCGGTCGACCCGTACCAGGCGCAGGCGCTCACCCCGGACGGCCGGTACGCGCTGATCCAGGTGCAGTTCGCCGGCGGTGCGGACGACGTCACCGACGAGCAGCGCGACGCGTACGAGAAGGTCGGCGCGCAGGCCGAGGCGCAGGGCTGGCAGATCGCCCCCGGCGGCGAGGTGCTCAACGCCGAGCCGGAGGTCGGCTCCACCGAGGCGATCGGCGTGCTGGTCGCGGCGATCGTCCTGGTGATCACGTTCGGCTCGCTCGTGGCGGCCGGCATGACCATGCTGAACGCGCTGATCGGCGTCGGTGTCGGCATGGCCGGTCTGTTCGCGCTCAGCGGCGCGGTCGAGCTGACCAGCACCGCGCCGATCCTGGCGCTGATGCTCGGCCTCGCGGTCGGCATCGACTACTCGCTGTTCATCACCTCCCGGCACCGGCAGAACCTGCTCGACGGGCTCTCCCCGGAGGAGGCGGTCGGCCGCGCGGTCGGCACCGCCGGCTCGGCAGTGGTCTTCGCCGGCGCCACGGTGGTGGTGGCGCTCGCCGGCCTGGCCGTGGTGGGCATCCCGTTCCTCACCGTGATGGGCCTGGCCGCCGCCGGCACCGTCACGATCGCCGTGCTGGTGGCGATCACGCTGGCCCCGGCGCTGCTCGGCTTCGCCGGCCACAAGGTGCTGCCGCGCAAGCTGCGTGACCGCAAGGCGGTCGAGGACCCGACCACCGGCTCGGAGGACCGCTCCGGCTTCGGCTTCCGCTGGGCGCGGTGGGTGACCAAGCTGCGCATCCCGGTGATCCTCGTCGGGCTGCTCGGCCTCGGCCTGCTCGCGATCCCGGCCCAGGACATGCGCCTGGCGCTGCCGGACGCCTCCGCCGCCGCCGAGGGCACCCCCGCCCGGGTCAGCAGCGACCTGATCCGCGAGGGCTTCGGCCCCGGCTTCACCGGCCGGCTCGCGGTCGTGGTGACCGCCGACTCGCCGCAGGCCACCCAGGCCGCCATCCCGCAGGTGACCGCGCTGGTCCAGAAGACCGACGGGGTGCTGGCGGTGGCGCCGCCGCAGGTCGACCCGTCGGGGCGTACCGCGCTGATCGGGGTGATCCCGAAGACCGGGCCGACCGACGAGGCCACCGAGACGGTGGTGCACGACATCCGTAAGCAGGTCTCGGGCATCCAGAACGCCGACGTGCTGCTCACCGGCGTCACCGCGGTCGGCATCGACGTGTCGGAGAAGCTGTCCGACGCGCTGCCGGTCTACCTGCTGCTGGTGGTGGGCCTGTCGATCCTGCTGCTGATGCTGGTGTTCCGGTCGATCCTGGTGCCGGTCAAGGCGGCGCTGGGCTTCCTGCTCACCGTGGCGGCCACGTTCGGCATCACCGTCGCGGTGTTCCAGCAGGGCCACCTGGCCGACCTGGTCGGCCTGGACACGCCGGCACCGCTGGTCAGCTTCCTGCCGATCCTGCTCATCGGCATCCTGTTCGGCCTGGCCATGGACTACGAGGTCTTCCTGGTCTCCCGGATGCGCGAGGACTTCGTGCACGGCGACACCGCGCAGCAGGCCACCATCAACGGCATGGGGCACGGCGCCCGGGTGGTCACCGCCGCCGCGCTCATCATGATCTCGGTGTTCGGCGGCTTCGTCTTCCTGGAGGACCCGATCATCAAGTCGATGGGCTTCGCGCTCGCCATCGGTGTCGCCATCGACGCGTTCGTGGTCCGGATGACGATCGTGCCGGCGGTGATGTCGCTGCTGAACAACGCCGCCTGGTGGCTGCCGCGCTGGCTGAACAAGATCCTGCCCAACGTGGACGTCGAGGGCGAGGGCCTGCGCGCCCACCTCGCCGAGAAGCAGCACGCGAACGTGTGATCCGCACGGGTGGGGCCCTACGGGGCCCCACCCGTCACACACCAGCCGGATACGTCTCCATCTCACCGGGTGTGACGCAAGCCGGCAGCGGATGCAGCGCCGTGGTCTCGTCGCACCAGATGAACGCGTCGTAGCGCTCACCCAGCCGGGTCGGCACGTAGTTGCCCCAGGACTCGAAGCTCGGGTCGTACACCACCCCGATGGCCCGGTGGTCCGCCTCGCCGGTCACCCACTCCGGCTGGTCGTCGCCGCCGAAGACCAGCACCGCCCGGTCCGGCATCAGCTCGTGCAGCCGATGCTCCACCGAACCCTCCCGGGCCGGCGGCACCACCATCTTCTCGGCCGGTGAGCCCCAGCGCGGCGCGGCGATCACGCTGCCGTGCCAGCTGCCGAACCCGATCAGCGCCACCGCGTCCGGGCCGTGCCGTTCCCGGCCGAGCTGCCCGATGTTGACCATGCCGTCCGCCGCCATGTCGGTGGCCCGGGCGTCGCCGACGTGCGTGTTGTGCGCCCACACGATGCCCCGCGAGCCCGGCCCGTACCGGTCGAGCAGCCGGTCGAGCGTGTCGGCCATGTGGACGTCGCGGACGTTCCACGACTCGGGGCCGCCGCCGACCATGGCCCGGTAGTACCGTTCCGCGCCGGCCACCACCTCCGCGTTCTGCCAGGCCGAGAAGCGGTCCGGGCCGTCCGCGGTGGCCTGTTCCCGGGTACGCGCCAGCAGCCGGACCACCTCCTCCTCGCACCGGGCGGAGACGAACCGGCTGGCCATCCCGTACTCCTCGGGCCGCTTGCCGTACGGCTCGAAGCAGCGGTACGCCTCCTGGGCCGCCTCCAGCGAGGCCGGGTCCTCCTCACCGAGGTAGTCGAAGATGGCCTGCATCGACTCCCAGAGGGAATACACGTCCAGCCCGTGGAAGCCGGCCCGCTCCCCCTCGGGGCGTTCCAGGTTCCACGCCCGCAGCCAGCGGCAGAAGCGGGCCACCTCGGCGTTCGCCCACATCCAGGTGGGCCAGCGTTCGAACCGTTCCAGCGCGACGAGCGGATCGGCCGGCCCGTCCGGCGCGCCGACCACCGACCGGTGCACCCGGTCGCAGTCCGGCCAGTCCCCCTCCACCGCCACGAAGTCGAACCCCTGTTCGGCGATGAGCCGCCGGGTCAACTGTTCCCGCAGCCGGTAGTAGTCGTAGCTGCCGTGCGTCGCCTCGCCGATCATCACCACCCGGGCGTCCCGCACGCGGTCCAGCAAGGGGTCGAAGTCGCTCGGCGCGCCGAGCCGCTGTACCAGCATGTCCGCGGCTACCCGGGGCCCGCCGGGACAAACCGCCGCCGCGGCCCGGCGGCGGGCATGCCGCCGGGCCCAGCGGGTAGCCGGGCGGCATGACCGTCACCGGCGCGCAGTTGCAGGAGTTCCTGGCCGGGCTGGACTACCCGGTCTCCCGGGAGGACCTGGTCCGCTGGGGCCAGGAGAACGGCGCCAGCACCGAGACGCTCCAGCGACTGCGCACGCTGCCGGCCGAGGAGTTCGACACCCCGGCCGAACTGGTCGAGGCGCTCGTCACGCTCGCCGGTTGAGCGGCGCGTGCAGCAGCCGGAACAGCACCAGCCACTGTTCCGGCCAGACCAGCCCGACCGGGGTGTCCGGCGCGATCCGCGCGGCCCGCAACGCGCCGTCGACCCGCGGCCTGGGGTGGCCCGCGCGCAGCGAGGCGGCGAGCGAGCCGCCGACTCCGCCGAAGCCCAGCTCCACCATCCGCCGGTACGCGGGCAGCGCGGCCGGCGCCACGAGTGGCGTCGGCCGGCGCTCCAGCCGCAGGATGCCCCCGTCCACGCCCGGCACCGGCCGGAACGCGGTCCGGGGCACCCGCCCGGCCAGCCGCCAGTGGTACTCGGGCCAGGTGAGCACGGTGAGCCGGCTCCACCGGCCGTGGTCGCCGGTGCGCTTGCGGGCGTAGTCGAGCTGGGTGAGCAGCGTCGCGGTACGCAACCCTGGTGCGGCCAGGCACCAGCGGACCACCGCCGCGGTGAGCGACCAGGGAATGTTGCCCGCCACCGAGAACGGGCCGGCGGGCGGGGACGCGGTCAGGAAGTCGGCCGCCCGTACCTCGACGTTCGGCAGCGGAGCGCAGGCCGCTGTCAGCTCGGGCAGCACGGCCGGGTCGACCTCGTACGCGATCAGCCGCCCGCACCGCGCGGCGAGCGGCCGGGTCAGCCGGCCGCGACCGGCGCCGACCTCCAACAGCAGGTCGTCCGGGCCGGACCGGACCGCGCGGACCATCCGCGCGACGGCGGCCGGGTCGGCGAGGAAGTTCTGGGACAGTACGCGATGGGACCGGTCGCGTGCGGTGTTTCGGCGGGGCGCCACGGGTTCGTCCTGTCTGTCGCCGGACGGCGACGGGTACGGACCGCTGCGCGGGTGTCCCCCGCCGTCGAGGCGGCGTGGGGCGGATCGGGCGGGCGGTCCGAGCGGATCGGGACTCGGACGACCCTGGGGAGTGGCCGGGACGCGGCGCATGCCGGAGACAGCCACCTCGGCGAGGTGGCGTGGTCGAACCACGGGTGCCGCCACCTCGGCGAGGTGGCACGACCGGCGCCCCTCGGGGCGGGTCGGGAACCGGCGGTCAGGTCAGACGCGGGCGGCGTACCGGCCGGCCAGGGCCGGGCGCCGGAACCGCGGACGGGCGTCCAGGAGGAGCCCACACGCGGCCGGCGCGACGGCCACACGGATCAGGGCATGCGTGAACATGCCGCCACGCTAACGCCCGGGTCCGGCCCGGGCGACCGGTTTTCTCCCGCTCGGCGGTGCGCCGGCCGACGCCCGTTGATCTATCCTTTGTGGAATGTACAAATATGCCGGGGCCCAGATGGAACCGACCTACGCCGACTTCGGCTCCGAACCGCCGCGTACCGGGAACGTCACGATCACCGGTGTCGAGCGGTCCTCGGCTGCCGGCGACCACCTGGCAATCGGCGCCGGCGGATCGGTCGAGCTGGAGTTCGACGTGCCCGACCCGGTCGTCGTCCAGGAGGCCTGTGTCGCCCTGCGGGCGCTCACGTCGATGTTCTCCCGCGAGCCCGGATACGCCCCGCTCACCGTTCGCCTCAACGGCAGACCGCTGGCCGACCGGATGCGGATCCCGAATGGCGGTGGCCTGCCGCAGCGTCTGGTCTTCGCGGTCCCCGCCGAGGACCTGGTCGCCGGCCGGAACACGTTGCGGATCGACAGCGGCGCCGACGCCCGCAGCATGCTGTGGTTGTACCGGGTGACGATCGATCCGATGCACGCGCACGACCAGGCGGGCCTGGCGCTGGCACGGCAGGCGATCGCCGAGCCCGTGCTGCGGTACGCGACCGCCGCCGGGGAGGTCACCATTCTCATCGACCGCGGTGAACAAGCCCTCCTCGACCAGGTGGCGTGGGCGGACACGTCCGGCGCGGAGTACGCGATCACGTTCGAGCAGCAGCACACCGCCTTCTACGGCTGGCGCCGGCAGCCGGGTCAGCGGCCGAGGGAGTTCCGCGGCCGGCTCGCCGGGCGCGGCTCCAGGGCCGAGCAGGCCCGGCGGTTCACCACGGAGGAGGGCTGGAGCGGTGGGTGGCACCGCTCCGGGGACCTGCTCGTCGCGGTGGGTGTGCCCGGGCACGCGGTCACCAGGATGAGCTGGCGCCACGGCAGCGGCAACAACGGCACCGTCGCTTTCGCCGACGACGGATTCCTGGGCACGTACCAGCGCACCGGGGAAGGACCCATCGGCTACCGCGGCCGTCCCGGCTCGTGACCGTCCCTTCCTTACAGGTCGACGGTGCGTCCCTGCGCCCGGGCGGTCTGCGCGGCGTCCAGCACCGCCACCACCTCGCGGCCGAACCGCACGTCGCAGCGGTGGTCGCGGGTGCCCGCGTCGACCTCCTCCAGCAACTGGTCGAGCGCGGCGCCGAACGCCTGGAGCGCGCTGCCGTCGCCGGGCGGCACGGTCTCGGTGCCGTTCTCGCCGAAGAAGACGAAGTCCCGGGTGACCGCCTCGGACGGCGCGTCCAGGGTGAGCGAGAGCGAGCTGGTCGCGCCGCCGTCGTGGGTGAGCAGCAGGTGCACCAGGCCGCTCGGGCCGTCCATCGCGGCGACCCGGGTGACCCGGCCGAGCACGGGCAGGATCAGGGACAAGGCGTGCGGGCCGATGTCCCACAGCGCGCCGCGCTCCCGCCGCCAGGTCGAGTCGCCGTACGGGTTCCCGGGCTGGAAGATCGAGGCGAACATGGTGGCGCGGGCGTGCTGCCAGCCGCCGGCCGCCGCGGTCGAGGCGAGGAAGCCGGTGACGTTCGGGTGGAAGCGCTGGGTGAAGAAGACCACCGAGGCCACCCCGGACGCCTGCGCCGCGGCGACCACCCGGTCGGCGTCGGCCAGGTCGAGCGCCAGCGGCTTGTCCAGCAGGAGGTGCCGCCCGGCGGTGGCGGCCCGGACGGCGATGTCGGCCTGCACGTCCGGCGGGAGCGCCACGGCGACCGCGTCGCAGGCGTCGATGAGCGCGTCGACGTCGGTGAAGGCCGGTACGCCGTGCCGGGTGGCCAGTTCCTCGGCCTTCGCGGGGTTGCGCCCCCACACGCCGGCGAGCTGGGCCCGCGGGTGCGCCTCGATGGCTGCGGCGTGCGTCTGCGCCGCCCAGTAACCCGTGCCGAACAACCCGATCCGCACCCCGACCCCCTGCCGTCGACGTCGCCACCGGCGTACGCCGGGACCGTGATCCACGCTAGTCCCCCGACCCGTCCGGCGCGCCACGACCCGGCGGGCGAGCCGCTACTACACGGATTAGTAGGCTGTGCCGGTGAACGACACCGTGTCGACGACCAGTGCGGCGGCCGCCTCCGCCTCCCCGGTGGACGGGCCGCTCGCCACGGTCGCGATCGTGATCTCGCTGGCGGTCGCCGTCTGGGCCCTGGTGGCGGCGGTACGCCACCGGCCGCCGGACCGGATCCAGTTCGTCGGCCTGGCCGTGCTGGAGGTGGCGCTGCTCGCCCTCACCGTGACGGCGCTCGTCGCGCTCGGCGGCGGGGACCGGCCGGGCGAGCCGGGCGCGTTCTTCGGCTACCTGGCGACGCTGGTCTGCCTGCCGCCGCTGGCCTGGGTGCTGGCCCGGATGGAGCCGACCCGCTGGGGCTCGGGCATCGTGTGCGCGATCTGCCTGGTCACGCCCGTGGTGGCGGTACGGCTCCAGCAGACCTGGGAGGCCCTCGGTGGCTGAGACCACGACCGAGCAGCGCGCCACCAACCGGGGGCCGGGCCGGTTGCTGATCGCCGTCTACATCGTCTTCGCCATCGCCGCGACCTCGCGGGCCGGGCTGCAGATCGCCACGAAGTTCGACGAGGCGCCGGTGGCGTACCTGCTCTCCGCGCTCGCCGCGCTGATCTACATCGTGGCGGCGGTCGGGCTGGCCCGGGCCGGGCACGCCGGCCGCCGGATCGCGCTCGCGTGCTGCACCGTCGAGCTCGTCGGGGTGCTCGGGGTGGGCGTGCTGAGCATCGCCGACAAGGAGCTGTTCCCGGACGAGACGGTCTGGTCCGACTTCGGCAGCGGCTACGGCTACGTACCGCTGGTGCTGCCGGTGCTCGGCCTGTTCTGGCTCTGGCGCACCCGGCGCGACCCCGCCTGAGCGGGCCCGCGCCGGGTGAGGGCCGGTCAGTCCTTCGGACCGCCGGCGACGTAGATGACCTGGCCGGAGACGAAGGACGCGCCCTCGCCGACCAGGAACGAGATGGTGTGCGCGACGTCCTCCG
This sequence comes from Micromonospora tulbaghiae, assembly GCF_900091605.1. Classification (GTDB taxonomy): domain Bacteria; phylum Actinomycetota; class Actinomycetes; order Mycobacteriales; family Micromonosporaceae; genus Micromonospora; species Micromonospora tulbaghiae. The sequence continues at coordinate 159,075 of NZ_FMCQ01000005.1, read as the reverse complement.
GACGGCCGGGACGGCGTACCGGGATCTCGGCGGCGGCGTGCTTCTGGAGGTCGTCGAAGTCGACCTTCATCCGCGCCGCGGTCGCCGCGGTCATGTCGGTGACGATGAAGCCCGGTGCGACCGCGTTGACCGTCACGCCGAACGGGCCCAGCTCGATCGCCAGCGTCTTGGTGAAGCCCTGGAGGCCGGCCTTGGCGGCCGAGTAGTTCGCCTGGCCCCGGTTGCCGAGCGCGGAGGTGCTGGACAGGTTGACGATCCGGCCCCACTTCGCCTCGACCATGTGCTTCTGCGCGGCCTGGCTGAACAGGAACGCCCCGCGCAGGTGCACGCCCATGACCGTGTCCCAGTCGCCCTCGGTCATCTTGAACAGCAGGTTGTCGCGCAGCACACCGGCGTTGTTGACCAGCACGGTCGGTGCGCCAAGTTCGGCGGCGATCCGTTCGACGGCGGCCTCGACCTGGGCCCGGTCGGACACGTCGGCGCCGACGCCGAGCGCCCGGCCGCCGGCCGAGCCGATGGCGTCCACCGTCTCCTTGGTGGCGGACTCGTCGATGTCGACCACGGCGACGGCCATGCCGTCGGCGGCCAGCCGGCGGGCGGTCGCCGCCCCGATGCCGCGCGCGGCTCCGGTCACGATGGCGACGCGGGGCTCCTCCGACATGCTTACCTCCCGGTAACTTGTGGCTCGATCGAAGGAGCTTAACCCGCCGGTACGCCGCCCCCTACCGCTCGTGGCCCCGGCAGAGCCGGATCCACCGGTAGCCGTACCCGCCGAGCTTGAGCCGGTCGAGCTTGCCCACGTCCTCGTAGTTGCGGTCGCTCAGCACGTCGATCGGCAGGTCCGCCTCCGGGGCCAGCGTGCTCAGGTCGACCTCGACGTCGGAGGTGCCGAGGTTGTGCAGGAACACCATGGTCCCGGTACGCCCGTCGGCGCGGTGCGCGAGCACGCCCGGCGGCATCGGCACGTCGATGTGGGTGGTGCTGCCCGAGCCGGTCTCCGGCGCCTCCCGCAGCGTCCGGATCATCCGCTCGAACCAGCCGAGCAGCGAACGCGGGTCCTTGCGCTGGGCGGTGACGTTGACCTTCTGGTAGCCGTACTCGCCCTTGTCGATCACCGGGCGGACCAGTTTCTCCGGCTCGGCCGTGGAGAAGCCGGCGTTGTCCGCGTACGACCACTGCATCGGGGTACGGATCGCGTCGCGCCCGTCCAGCGACAGGTTCTCCCCCATCCCGATCTCCTCGCCGTAGCGCAGCACCGGCGTGCCGCGCAGCGAGAACTGCAACGAGTACGCCAGCTCCATGTGCCGGCGGTCGTTGCCGAGCATGGGTGCGAGACGACGGCGGATGCCCCGGCCGTAGAGCTGCATGTTCTCGTCCGGACCGAACTCCGCCAGCACGTCGTTGCGCTGGTCGGCGGTGAGCCGGGACAGGTCGATCTCGTCGTGGTTGCGCAGGAACGTCGCCCACTGGCCGCCGGTGGGCAGCTTCGGGGTGTCGCGCAACGCCTCGATGATCACCTCCGGGTCCTCCCGGGCCAGGGCGAGCATCAGCCGGCCGTTGAGCATGAAGTCGAAGAGCATGTGGATCCGGTTGCCCGAGCCGCTGCCGTCGCCGAAGTAGACGGGCAGCTCGTCCGGCTCGACGTTCGCCTCGGCCAGCAGGACCGAGTCGCCGCGCCGCCACTGCACGTGCTGGCGCAGGTCGGTGAGGAAGTCGAAGTCCTTCGGTGAGTTCGGGTTGCCCGGCTCGGTGCGCTCGATGATGAACGGCACCGCGTCCATCCGGAAGCCGGAGACGCCGAGCTGGAGCCAGAACGAGGTGATCTTCTTGATCTCCGCCCGGACCTGCGGGTTCTCGATGTTCAGGTCCGGCTGGAACTTGTAGAAGCGGTGGTAGTACCACGCCTTGGCGGTCCGGTCGTAGGTCCACGTCTCGTGCTGCTCGCCCGGGAAGACCATTCCCTGGTGGCGGTCGGCGGGCTCGTGGTCGGCCCAGACGTACCAGTCCCGGTACGGCGAGTCGGGCGAGGACCGGGCGGACTGGAACCACGGGTGCTGGTCCGAGGTGTGGTTGACCACCAGGTCGATGATCACTCGGATGCCCCGGTTGCTCGCCTGGTGCAGCAGCTCGGCGAAGTCGCCGAGCGTGCCCAGGCGCGGGTCCACGTTGTAGAAGTCGGTCGCGTCGTACCCGTCGTCCTCGTTGGGCGAGGGGTGGATCGGGTTCAGCCACAGGCAGGTGACCCCGAGCCGGGCCAGGTAGTCGAGCCGGCCGATCAGCCCCTGGAAGTCACCCACCCCGTCGCCGTCGGAGTCCGCGTACGTGTCGACGTCGAGGCAGTAGACGACCGCCTCCTGATACCACCTGTCACCCATGCGGCTACTACTTCTCCGAAGGCGCACGGCGGCAAACCCGGTACGGTGCCGGGATGGACGAGGAGGCGTACGACTGGTCCGCGGGCACCTGGCTGAACCCGCCCGAGCGGGCCGAGCCGGCCGGCGGCGGCCTGCTGGTCGAGCCGCGCGGCGGCAGCGACTTCTGGCGGCGCACCAGCTACGGCTTCGTGCACGACGACGGCTCGGCGCTGCTCGCGCCGTTCGGCGTGGACAGCGCCGTCGAGGTGTCGTTCCGGCTCGACTACTCGGTCCAGTTCGACCAGGCCGGCGTGCTGGTGCGGGTGGACGAGCGGCGGTGGACCAAGGCCGGGGTCGAGGTGAGCGACGGTTCGCCGCAGGTGGGAGCCGTGGTCACCGACGAGTTCTCCGACTGGTCGGTGGCGCCGGTGCCGGACTGGTCGGGCCGGGAGGTGACGGTCCGGGTGAGCCGGGCCGGCGACGCGCTCACCGTGCGGGCCCGGTGCGAGGACGAGCCGTGGCGGCTGGTCCGGGTCGCCCCGCTCGATCCGGCGGCGCAGGCCTCGGCCGGGCCGTACTGCTGCTCGCCCAGCCGGGGTGGCCTGGTGGTCCGCTTCACCGGCTGGCGGCGGGGTCCCGCGGACGCCGCGCTGCACCCGGAGGGCTGAGTCACAGGTGTGACGGCCACCGGTCCGGGTAACACCTTCGGATCTCCCGGCTCTCGCGTGGAAGGACCGCCATGGCCCTGGCCCAGGACGTCGACCCGAACCAGTTCACCGGGCTGACCGGCTGGGTGGCGAGCGTGATCGACTCGTTCGGCGCGGTCGGTGTGGCGCTGCTGGTGGCGCTGGAGAGCATCATCCCGCCGATCCCGAGCGAGATCGTGCTGGCGATGGCCGGCTACCTGTCCGCCGAGGGCCGGTTCAACGTGGTGCTGATCGTGGTCGCTGCGACTGTCGGCTCGCTGCTCGGCGCGCTGGTGCTCTACTGGCTCGGCGCGGCGCTCGGCGAGGAGCGGCTCAAGCGCTGGCTGGACCACATCCCGCTGGTCGACCTGGAGGATCTGGAGAAGGCCGACCGCTGGTTCGAGCGGCACGGCCGGTGGGCGGTGCTGATCGGCCGGGTGGTGCCGGTGGTGCGCAGCCTGGTCTCGATCCCGGCCGGCGCCAACCGGATGCCGCTGGGCGAGTTCATCCTGCTCACCACGCTCGGCAGCGGGGTGTGGAACGCCCTGATCGTCGGCGCCGGCTACGTCCTCGGGTCGCGGTGGGAGAACGTCGACAGGTACAGCCAGTGGTTCAACTACGCGATCTTCGCCGTCTTCGGTTTCATGATCGTGAGCTGGGCGGTGAAGAAGGTGCGCCGGCGGCGCGCCCGGCAGTCGGTGACCACCGGGCGCTGACCGCCGCGCGGGCTCAGAAGCCCGCTGTGATGCCGGTGAACTCCCAGGTGTTCTGCGCGATGCCGGAGCAGTTGGCGACCACGCCGCCGCCGGGGCAGGGCCGGTCCCGGTTGACCGACCAGAACGTGAACCGGGCCAGGCCGCGGGCCTTGGCCCAGTCGCGGATCTGCGTCCAGGTGGCCGGCGAGGTCAGTTCCTGCTGGTCGGAGAGGCCGTTCATGCCGGACAGGCCCATGTGCGCGTACGCGGTGGCGTCGGACCAGCCGAACGCGTTCTTCAGCGCGTTCTTCAGGCCCTCGGCCGCGTTCACGGTGCTCTGGTACATGTTCGCGCCGCCGCCGAAGTCGAACGGCATGATCGTGAACACGTCGATCCCGGCGCCCTTGGCCGCGGCCTGGTTGATCAGCCGGGTGCCGTAGTACGACGGCCCGGTGGTCGAGGTGCCGAACGTGATGATCGTCTTGATGCCCGGGTTGTTCTGCTTGACGATCTTCAGGGCGTCCAGGATGCGGTCCTGCACCACCTCGTTCTCGAACTCGTCGCTGTTCTCGATGTCGATGTCGATCGCCTTCAGCCCGTACGCGTTGATGACCTGCTGGTACGCGCCGGCCAGCGCGGCGGCGGTCGAGCAGTTCGGGCCGAGCTTGTTGCCGCTCCAGCCGCCGAAGGACGGGATGACGTCGCCGCCGGCCGCCTTGATCGCGGCGATGGTGGCGGCGTGCGTGCCCCCGGTCAGCGGGCCGTTGCCGTCCCAGGCCGGGGTGCAGCCGCCGCCGGAGAGCACGAACGCGATGGTGAACCACTTGATCCCGGTCGCACCCATCACGGTGGCGGGCGCGGGCGGGTCGCCCCAGCCCGGGTAGAGGTAGGGCGCCGCGGCCATCGCGCCACTGCCGCCACCGGTGCAGCCGCTGGTGGTCGCCGCGACGGCCGCCGACTTCGCCGACTCGCCGGTCCCGTTGTACGCGGCCACGGTGTAGCTGTGCCCGCTGCACGCGGCCAGCCCGGAGACGGTGGCCGAGGTGCCGGTGACGGTGGCCCTCACCGTGCTGCCCTCGTACACCCGGTAGCCGGTGACGGTGCCGGAGACCGCGTTCCAGGCGAGCGAGACCGACGACGCGGTGGTGCCGGTGACCCGCAGCCCGCCCGGCGTGGCCGGTGCGCCCGGGTTGCCGGGGTTGCCGCCGCCGGTGCAGGAGGCGCTGTTGACAGTGCAGTTCACCGGGTCGCCGGTGCCGCTGACGACGAAGCCGAAGCTGGTGCTGGCGCCCGGGGCGAGCGCGCCGTTCCAGGACTGGTTGACGGCGGTGACGTGCTGGCCGGAGGTGGTGAGGCGGGCGTCCCAGAACGAGCCGAGCGTGCTGCCGGACGGAAGGTCGAACTGGACGTTCCACGAGGAGATCGCGGCAGAGCTGTCGTTGGTGACGGTGAACCGTGCCTCGTACCCGCTGCTCCAGCTGGAGGTGCGGACGAAGGCGGCGGTGGCGGCGGAGGCGGGTGGCGCGGCGAGCAGGGCACCGGCGACCACGGCGGTGGTCAGCGCGGCAGCGAGCGTCGCCAGGCGGGGGCGGAGTCTCACGGCGTCCTCCAGGGGACGGGCGGGGGGTGGAGAGGGATTCACAACCGTCGACGTGCGCCTATTATTAGGAGTGTTAACTGTTTCTGTCCAGCACCGGTTCGGCGCGGCCCGGTACGTCCGGGCCGCGCCCCGGCCGCGCCTCAGCGGCGGAAGGTGAACCAGTTGACGTTGACGAAGTCCGACGGCTGGCCACTGCTGAACGTCAGGTAGACGGTGTGCCGCCCGGTCACCGCGCTGACGTTGCCCGGCACCGAGCGCCAGGTCTGCCAGCCGCCGGTGTTGCCGACCGCGAAACTGCCGATCGGCGGCGCGGTCGGGCTGTCCACCCGGACCTCCACCAGCCCGCTCACCCCGGACGCCGCGCCGGACGCGACCCGGGCCACGAAGTCGCGCGGCGGCGTGGCGCCGAAGTCGACGTTGTCGTAGCGGGCCCAGTCGCCGTTGGCGAGCCAGCCGATGTCCTGCCCGCCCTCGGAACAGGTCTCCACCTGCACGCCGTTCTGCGCGTTGAACGACTCGGCCTGGATCGTCGCGTACGCGTCCCGCACCCCGCCCGGCGGGGGCGTGGTCGGCGTGGGCGACGGGTTGCTCCCGCCACCCCGGGTGTAGACGGCCACGTAGTCGACGAGCATCGACCGGCCGGACACGGTCGAGGCGGTGGGCGTCGCCGAGCCGGCCACGCCGTCCGGAAAGCCGCCGCCCATCGCCACGTTGAGCAGCAGGAAGTAGCCGGCGTGGTTGGTCATCTGACTCCAGTAGGGCTCACCGATCTGGTTCTGCCCGACGGTGTGGAAGAGCTGGCCGTCGACGTACCAGCGCAGCTGCTGCGGGCTCACCGAGGCGTCCCACTCGAACCGGTAGGTGTGGAACGCCGACTGGCAGGTGCTGCCCGGGCAGGCCCGGGACGCGCCGATGCCGTTGAACTCCCCGCACGGGCCGCCCGGCGCGACACCGCAGTGCAGCACGCCCCAGACCGAGTTGATCCCGTTGACGTTCTCCATCACGTCGAACTCGCCGATGCCCGGCCAGTTCTGGTAGTTGCCCCGGTACGGCGAGCCGAGCGCCCAGAACGCCGGCCAGTACCCGGACGCCGCCGCGCCTGTCACGTTCGGCATCTGGATCCGGCCCTCCAGGGCCAGCACGCCACCCGACGGCGCCTTGAAGTTCGAACGCACCGTCTCGATCCGGGCCGAGGTCCAGCGGCCGGCCGAGTCCCGCAGCGGCGTGATGCGCAGGTTGCCCGAGCCGTCGTGGGCCAGGTTGGCGGTGCTGGAGGTGTAGGTCTGGATCTCGCCGGTGCCCCAGTTGGCCGGGCCGCCCGGGTAGCTGGTGCCGGTGTCGATGATCCAGTTGGCGGACGAGGGCAGGGTGCCGGCGGAGCCGGTGAAGTCGTCGCTCCACACCAGGCTCCAGCCGGACGGCGTCGGGGGCACCGCCGCCTGGGCGGTCATCGAGACGCCCGCGAGGGCTGTGGTGAGCGCGAGGACGCCGGCGGCCAGGGCGAGCCGGCGGCGCGGTCGGGGCACGGTGGCGGAGGCGGCCGGAGCCGCCGGGATCGGGTTCATGCGGGGTGCCTCTCTGCGGGGACGGGACCGGGAGAGCGCTCTCTGAGAGCGATTTCTACGCGCCCGCCCCCGCACTTGTCAACGCTTGTCGATGGCCGCCGCCGGCTGCGGCCGCCGCAGCACCACCTGCTCCAGCGCCGTCCACGCCGTCGTGGTGACCAGATAGAGCACCGCCGCCAGCGGCACCACGAGCGCGACGAGCACTGTGCCGTACGGCAGCAGCGGCAGCAGCCGCCCGAGCACCGCCGCGCCCGGACCCTCGGTCGGGGTACCGGCCACGGTGCCGGTGGCGGCCGCCGCCCGGCGCATCCGCCGCGAGGACCACCAGGCAAGCGCGAGCAGCGCGGCCAGCAGCACCCCGAACACCAGCGGCACCGGGCCGGCCAGCCCGTCGCCGAGGTGCCACCCCAGCGGTACGCCGGCGAGCCGCTCCCCCAGCAACTCCGGCGCCCCGTCCCCGGTCGCGAACACGCGGTACATGACCAGGAAGAACGGCGCCTGCAACAGGGCCGGCAGGCAGCCCGCGACCGGGCTGGCCCCGGCGTTGCGGTAGAGCGCGAACACCTCACTCTGGAGGCGGGCCGGATCGTCGGCGTACCGACGCTGGAGTTCCCGTACCTCGGGGGCGAGCGCCGCGCGACGCCGTTCCCCGCGTACCTGGGCCACCGTCAGCGGCGAGATCAGGAGCCGGACGGCGACTGTGAACAGGACGATGGCGGCGGCCGTCGCGGCGCCGCCGGTGAGCGGGGCGAGCACGTCGGCGAGCCAGGTGACGACGGTGGCCGCGGCCGAGGCCGCGGAGTGCAGCGGTGCGAAGGCGAGCATGGGTGGACCCCTCGATGGCGATTCCGGGTGTCCCGGGCGGCGACGTGCCGCGCGGCGGGACGGATGACGACGGAATCGGCCGCGAAAGCCGGGGATGGAGGCCCGCCGACGCGGGCCGGGAGGTGGCTACGCGGCCGAGGGGTGCAGGCCGGGTGCGCGGGGGCGCGGACGTCCCGGCGCGTCCGGGTCGACCTGCCGGGGCACCCCGCGACGGCGGGCGCGGGCCCGTAGTGCGGCGGCGAACCGGGTGCCGGGCGGCGTGGGCAGCGCGCGGACCCGCAGCGCGAGCAGGGTGGCGAGCAGCAGCGCGGCGACCACCGCCGCACCGGCGAGCAGCCCGGCCGGCCGGTCGGCGAACAGGGCGAGGGCGTAGGCCCACGCCCCCGTCAGCACCGCCAGCATCCCCGCCACGGGACCACCCTAGCCCGCGTTGTCACGCCCTACCGGCCCATGCGCGAACGCACCCGGCCGACCCGAACGGGCGAACCGGCGCCGACACGCCCACCGGCACGTTTCCCGAAACGGACACGGTGGGTAACAGGCCCTCGACCACGCGGCACGGTGCCGTGAGCGGTCCGGAGAGACGGTGGTGACGATGAGTGGCTCAGTGGCGGAGCGGGAGCGGAGCGCCGAACCGGGCGGAACCGACCTGCTGACAGTCGGCGTCGAGGAGGAGTTCCTGCTCGCCGACCCGCACACCGGCACCGCCGTACCCGCCGTCGACCTGGTGATGGAGCAGGTGCCGGCCGAGCTGCGAGGTCAGGTGGAACGCGAGTTCCAGACCAGCCAGATCGAGATCGGCAGCCCGCCCGGGCTGGACCTGTCCTCGATCCGGCACTCGCTGTCGATGCTGCGGACCGAGCTGGCCGACGCGGCCGAGCGGGCGGGCGTACGGCTGCTGGCGATCGGCACCGGGCCGGTCGACGGTCCGGTGCCGCCGGTGGTGGACAAGCCGCGCTTCGACCGGATGATCGAGCGGTTCCGGCTGCTGGTGCCCGGTCCCGGCAACAACGGCATGCACGTGCACGTCGGCATCCCCGACCCGGACACCGGCGTGCAGGTGCTCAACCACGTCCGGCCGTGGCTGCCGATCCTGCAGGCGGTCACCGCGAACTCCCCGTTCGCCCGGGGCGAGGACACCGGGTACGCGAGCTGGCGCTCGGTGGAGTGGGAACGCTGGCCGTCGGTCGCGCCCACGCCGTTCCTGGAGTCGCACGAGCACTACGAGCGGCTGATCCGGCAGCTCATCGCCAGCGGGGTGATGCTGGACGAGGGGATGCTCTACTGGTACGCCCGGCTCTCCGCCAAGTACCCCACCGTGGAGATCCGCATCGGCGACGTCTGCCCGTCCGTGGACGACGCGGTGCTGGTGGCGGCGCTGGTCCGCGCGCTCGTCGCCACCGCGCTCACCGAAATCGCCGCCGGCCGTCCGGCGGTCAACACCGACCACCACCTGCTGGTGGCTGCGCACTGGCGTGCGGCCCACGACGGGCTGGAGGGCGAGGGCGTGGACCTCACCGACGGTGAGCTGCGGCCGGCCTGGGAGCTGCTGGACCGGCTGGTCGACCGGCTGCGCCCGGAACTGGAACGGCACGGCGACCTGGACCGGGTGACCGATCTGCTCGGCGGGCTGCGCCGGCACGGCAGCGGCGCGGCGCGGCAGCGGGCGGTGTTCGCGCGTACCGGGAGCCTCGTCGACGTGGTCGCGGACGTGGCGCGGCAGACCCGTGGCTGAGCGGCCGCACGGCCGCGGCCCGGCGTGACAGGATGGGCGACGTGGCCGAGCGCATGATCGTCATCGGCGGCGACGCCGCCGGCATGTCGGCGGCGTCGCAGGCGCGGCGCCGCCGCGACCGGTCCGAGCTGGAGATCGTCGCGTTCGAGCGTGGGCACTTCACCTCCTACTCGGCCTGCGGTATCCCCTACTGGGTCAGCGGCGTGGTGCAGGAGCGGGACGAGTTGATCGCCCGCGATCCGAAGACCTTCCGCGACGAGTTCGGCATCGAGGTCCGCACCCGGCACGAGGTCACCGCCATCGACCTGGACCGCCGCGAGGTGGTCGCGCGGGACCTGGACGGCGGTGGCGAGGTCCGCGCCGGTTTCGACACCCTGGTGTACGCCACCGGCGCGTCCCCGGTGCAGCCGGACTGGGCGCGCGACGACGTGTCGGGCGTGTTCGGCGTGCAGACGCTGGACGACGGGGCGGCCCTGATCGACTGGCTCGAACGCGAGCCCCGGCCCCGGCACGCGGTGGTGGTCGGCGGCGGCTACGTCGGCGTCGAGATGGCCGAGGCGCTCGTGCAGCGCGGGCTGACGGTCCAGCTGGTGGAGCAGGCCGACCAGCCGATGTCCACTGTGGATCCGGACATGGGCGAGCTGGTGGCCGAGGCGATGCGGGCCACCGGGATCGGCGTCCGCACCGGCCTCGAGGTCACCGGCCTCCAGGAGCGCGACGGCCGGATCTCCGCGGTGGTCACCGACGAGGGGCCGATCCCGGCCGACGTCGTGGTGCTGGGCCTCGGGGTACGCCCCAACACCGCGCTCGCCGAGGCCGCCGGCCTGTCGATCGGTCCCTCCGGCGCGGTCCGTACCGACCGCCGGATGCGGGTGCCGGGCGTGTCCGGCGTCTGGGCGGCGGGCGACTGCGTGGAGTCCCTGCACCGGGTCAGCGGCATGCCTGTGCACATTCCGCTCGGCACGCACGCCAACAAGCAGGGCCGGGTCGCGGGCATCAACATCGGCGGCGGGCACGCCACCTTCCCCGGCGTCATCGGCACCGCCGTCACCAAGGTCTGCGAGCTGGAGGTGGGCCGTACCGGGCTGCGCGAGCGGGACGCGCGGGAGGCCGGCTTCGAGTTCGTCACCGTGCTGGCCCAGTCGACGAACCGGGCCGGCTACTACCCGGGCTCGCGGCCGATGACCGTCAAGCTGATCGCCGAGCGGCCCAGCGGGCGGCTGCTCGGGGCGCAGATCGTCGGTTGGTCCGAGGCGGCCAAGCGGATCGACGCGCTGGCCGTGGCGCTGTGGAACGGCATGACGGTGGACGAGATGACAGCGCTCGACCTGGGCTACGCGCCGCCGTACGCCCCGGTCTGGGATCCGATGCTGATCGCGGCCCGCAAGGCCGTCGACGCGCTCGCCGCCGGCGGCAGATGAGAAGTGTCGGTGGCCGGCGTTAGCGTGTGCGCGCCCTCGCGTTGCCGGTCCGGCACTTCCCCTCGGAGGTAACCCCCATGTCGCAGGAGACGACCTACCTCGAACTGTCCGAAGTGGACGGTGGAGCACACAAGTTCTACGAGGTGGTGGTCGACGACACCGCGATGACAGTGCGCTACGGGCGGATCGGCGACCAGGGCCAGGTGAAGACGAGCACCTACCCGGACAACACCCGCGCCCGCGCCGCCGCCGCGAAGAAGATCGGCGAGAAGGTCCGCAAGGGGTACGCCCCCGCGGTGCCCGGCGTACGCCAGAAGCGGACGGTGTCGCGCCGCCAGATCGTCAGCACCCGCTCGACCGCCCGCACCGCCCCGGTCCTGTGGCGGTACGCCTCGGGCGCACCCGCCTTCGGCATCTTCGTCGACGACAGGCACTGCATGGTCGGCAACGAGCACGGCGTGATCACCACGCTCGACCACCACGCCCGGCTGGTCAACCAGGTCCGGCTCCCCGACGGGGTGAAGTGCATCGTCGCCGACGACGCCTGGGTCTACGCCGGTTGCGACGACGGCAACGTCTACGACCTGTCCGGCAAGGTGCCGCGCGCTGCGTACGCGATCGCGCCCGAGATCGACATCTACTGGCTGGACATCCACGACGGCGTGCTGGGCGTGTCCGACCGCGACGGCGGCATCTCGGCGATCGACCACGAGGACGAGTTCCTCTGGCGCCGGCCGGGGCGGGGCCGGTCGGCGTGGATGGTGCGTTGCGACGCCGACGCGCTCTACCACGGCCACTCGCAGGGGGTCACCGGCTACGACTGGCGCACCGGGCGCGAGCTGTGGCACACCGGCACCGGCGCGGTGCTGTTCGGCTGGCAGGAGCGGGACGCCGTCTTCGCCGGCACGGGCACCCGCGAGGTGGTGCGCCTGCGCAAGGACGGCCGGGCCGAGCAGGTCTACCGCTGCGACTCGGCGGTCTTCTCCTGCGCCACCGCCGAGGGCGGCCGGTACGTGTTCGCCGGCGACAGCGCCTCCTCGATCTACTGCTTCGACCAGGCCGGCAACCGGCTGTGGAAGCTCGGCACCGGCTGCGGCTCGGCGTACTCGATGCAGTACCACGACAACCGGCTCTACGTGGTCACCACGAGCGGCTACCTGGCCTGCATCGACGCGAGCGAGACGGCGATCCGGGCGGCCGAGGCGGGCAGCGTGCCCGACGTCGTCGACGTCAAGGCGCCGGCCCGGATGCCCGAGACGGCCGCCTGGACCTCGGTCGAGGTGACCACCGACGATCGCGACGGCGTGCTGGTGCAGTGCGTCGAGCAGGGCGGCCGGCTGCGCGTCCACGTCCTCGCCGACGGCTACCGGCGCGACTGGTCGGTGCAGTTCCCCAAGGGCATCCGCGAGCCGGGCGCGCGCTACCTGGTCACCGAGGTCCGCGAGTCCGGCCGGGGCGGCTTCTACCGTGCGTACGGGGACATCCGCCGGCTGCGCTGACGAGACACCGGCCGGGCCGGGCCTGCGGATCGTCGTCGCACCGGTCAGGATGTCCCGATGCGGTGCGACATTCCCGAAGGGCTGCGCTGGGTCGAGCGGACCGAGGCCGGCCGGGCGTGGCTCGCGGAGCTGCCCGGCCGGCTGGCCCACTGCGTCGCGCGGTGGGAGCTGACACCGGGTCCACCGTTCGCGTACGCGTTCGCCTCGCTGGCGCTGCCCGCGACGCTTCCGGACGGCACCCGTGCGGTGCTGAAGCTCCAGTACCCGGACGACGACAGCGTCCACGAGGCCACCGCGCTGGCGCACTGGGACGGGCGGGGCGCGATCCGGCTGCTCGCCCACGACGCCGACCGGCGCGCACTGCTGGTCGAGCGGTGCGACCCGGGCACGCCGCTGCACTCCCTGACGGCCGACGCGGCGCTCGACGTCGCGATCGGCCTGCTACCGGGGCTCGCGGTGCCGGCCGGTGCGCCGTTCACGCCGCTGGCCGAGGAGGCGGCCGGCTGGGCGGAGCGGATGCCTGGTAACTGGCGACGGGCCGGCCGCCCGTACGAGCGGCGCCTGCTCGACGCCGCGCTCGGGCTACTCACCGACCTGGCGCCGAGCCAGGGCGAGCAGGTGCTCGTGAACCAGGACCTGCACGCCGGCAACATCCTGGCCGCCGGGCGCGAGCCGTGGCTGGTGATCGACCCGAAGCCGCTGGTCGGCGAGCGGGAGTTCGCGGTGGTGCCGCTCGTGCGCGGCGCGGAGCTGGGCCACTCCCCGGCGGCGGTGCGGCACCGGCTCGACCGGCTCAGCACCGAGCTGGGCCTGGACCGGGAACGGGTACGCGGCTGGGCGATCGGGCAGACGGTGGCCTGGAGCATCGGCGGCGACCAGGTCTTCCCCGGCAACGTCGAGGCGGCCCGCTGGCTGCTCCACGAGATGTGACTCAGCCCGCCTGGCAGGTCGGGCACCAGTAGAGGTTGCGCCCCGCGAGCACGCCCCGGCCGACCGCCGTGCCGCAGACGTGGCAGGGCGCGCCGGGGCGGCGGTAGACGTACACCTCGCCGCCGTGCCGGTCCACGCGCGGCGCGCGGCCGGTCACCTCCGGCAGGTCGGCGTCGCGCACGGTGTCGATCCGGCCCCGCTCGACCGCGCGGGTCATCAGCGTCACCAGGTCCGCCCAGAGTTCGGCCCAGCCGGCCGGCGTCAGCTCCCGCCCCGGCAGCAGCGGTGGCAGGCCGGCCCGGAACAGCGCCTCGGTCACGAAGATCAGGCCGGTGCCGGCCACCACCGACTGGTCGAGCAGCAGCGCGGCCAGCGGGGTGGGGCTGCGGCGGATCCGCGCGTACGCCCGGTCCGGGTCGGCGTCGGCGCGCAGCGGGTCCGGCCCGAGCCGGTCCCGCAGCGCCCCCACCTCGGGCGGGGTCAGCAGCTCGCAGGCGGTCGGGCCGCGCAGTTCCAGCCAGTGCCGGTCGCTGTGCAGCCGCAGCCGCACCTGCCCGACCGGGGCCGGCGGCTCCCCCGGCCCGTCGGCGAACTTGCCGTACAGGCCGAGGTGTACGTGCAACGTCAGCTCGCCCGCGTAGTGGTGCAGCAGGTGCTTGCCGTACGCCTCGGTGCCGCCCAGGACGGTGCCGCTCAGGCGGGCCGCGCCCTCGGCGAAGCGCCCCTGCGGGCTGTCGGCGTGCACCTTGTCGCCCGCGAACAGCTCGGCGTGCCGGGCGGCGAGGCGGTGGATGGAGTGTCCCTCTGGCACGACCGCCAAGCGTAGTCAGCAGAGCGCGCCACCGGCGACTGCGGGCCGTGGGACGACGTTGAATCGATGTTCGTCGACTGAAAGACTGGCGGCCGTAGTGCTCGGGAGCCAGCGCGAGCCGCTCGATCTCGCCGGAGGGACAAGCGCGGGGTGATGCGCCACCCCGGTGCCGGGCAGTCCTCTCCGGCACTCCGCCGTGCCGCCGCGGCGGCGACATCGCGGTCCACCACCACTCCGGCGCCGACCGCCCCCAGCTCGGGAGAGACAGATGCTCCGTACGCTCGGCGCGGCACTGGCCGCCGCCCTCGCCCTGACCGGCCTGGCCGCCTCGGCCGGCGCCGACCGGTCGCCCGCCACCACGGCGATGACGCCCGCCACCACGGCGACGCCCACCCCGACGCCCACGTTCGCGTGCCCCCCGGCGCTGCCGGTCACCGGCCAGGTGACGGGCGCCACCACCACCAGCGTCACCATCACCTACTGGATGGTGCTCAGCCCGCCCTGCGGCTACGACCCGCCGCTCCTCGTCAGCCTCTTCACCAGCCGCGAGGACGCCACCGGGTGGCGCGACCCGGTGGCCGAGGCCGTCACCGGGCCGGAACGATCCGGGACGGTGACCATCGGCGGCCTGACCCCGGGCACCGAGTACTGGTTCCGGTTCGGCGACACCAAGGGCACGCGGGATCCGTACGTGATCGGCGGACCGGCACGCACGCTGTCGCTCTGCTCCGCGACGGCCACGATCGACAGCAGGTGGGGCGGCGGCTTCGTCGCCACCGTGACAGTGCGCAACGACGGCACCGAGCCGGTCCCGGGCTGGCTCGTCTCGTGGCGGTGGTCCGGTGACGAGCGCATCCAGTCGGTCTGGGGCGGCGTGGCCGAGGGTGCCGGCCAGGACGTCGCGGTCCGCAACGCCTCCTGGAACGGGTCGCTGGCGCCGGGCGCTTCGACGACGTTCGGCCTGCTCGTGGCGGCAAGCGCGACGCCCGCCGCCATCACGCCGGTCTGCGGGCGGTGACCGGCATGCGATGGACGGCGCGGCACGACCGGACGCCAGGAGGTGGCCGCCTCCTGGCGGCGGCGCTGGCGCTCGCGGTGGCTCTGGCGGCACCCGTGGTGGGACCGGCAGCGGGCGCGCTCGCGGCGCCGGTGACGGTCACCAACGGCACCCAGTTCACCGACACCAACGGCGCCGTGGTGCACGCCCACGGCGGCGGCGTGCTCAAGGTCGGCGACTACTACTACTGGTTCGGCGAGAACCGCAACCCGGACAACACGTTCCGGGCGGTGTCGGTCTACCGCTCCACTGATCTGCGCACCTGGGAGTTCCGCAACAACGTGCTCACCCAGTCGTCGGCCGCCGAGCTGCGGGTCGCCAACATCGAGCGGCCGAAGGTCGTCTACAACGCCGGCACCGGCCGGTTCGTGATGTGGATGCACAAGGAGAACGGGTCGGACTACAACGAGGCGCGGGCCGCCGTCGCCTCGTCGGCCACTGTGGACGGCGACTACACCTACCACGGCAGCTTCCGCCCGCTCGGACAGCACATGTCCCGCGACATCACGCTCTACAACGACAACGGCACCGCGTACATGATCTCGGCCGCCGACGACAACTACGACCTGCACATCTACCGGCTCACCTCGGACTACCTGAACGTCGCCGCTCTGGTGGGCAACTTCTGGGACGGTGCGCACCGCGAGGCGCCGGCGATGTTCAAGCGGGGCGGCACCTACTTCCTGCTGACCTCGGGGGCCACGGGCTGGAGCCCGAACCAGGCCCGGTACGCCACCGCGCCGAGCATCTCGGGACCGTGGAGCGGCTGGACCGACGTGGGCAACGGCACCACGTTCAACTCCCAGCCCGCCTTCGTGCTGCCGGTCCAGGGCACGTCCGGCACCAGCTACCTCTACCTGGGTGACCGGTGGGCGGGCGCCTGGGGCGGCCCGGCCAACGACTCCCAGTACGTGTGGCTGCCGATCAGCTTCCCGACCGCCACCAGCATGAGCCTGACCTGGTACCCGTCCGTCACCGTCGACACGGCGGCGGGCACGGTCACCGGCAACTCGCCCGCGTACTACCGCGTCACCGCCCGGCACAGCGGCCGGGTGCTCGACGTGATCAACGGCTCCACGGCGAACAACGCCGAGGTCAAGCAGTGGGGGTGGAACGGCGGCGGAAACCAGAGGTGGGAGTTCCAGGACGCCGGCGGCGGCTGGTTCCGCCTCGTCAACGCCGCGAGCGGCAAGTGCCTCGACGTCGCGAACGCGTCCACCGCCGACGGCGCCAACATCATCCAGTACACCTGCGGCAGCGGCGCCAACCAGCAGTGGCAGTGGGCCGCGCTCGGCGACTGGTTCCAGCTGCGGGCCCGGCACAGCGGGAAGTGCCTGGACGTGGTGAACGCCGGCACCGGCGACGGCGCGGACGTCCAGCAGTACACCTGCGGTGCGGGCACCAACCAGCAGTGGTCACGCACCGTGTCCTGACCGGCGGCGATCTCCGCACGCTCCGATGCCGACCGCCGGAGCGTGCGGAGCGGGCCACGGGTGTCGATTTCGGCACACCTGGGTACTTCCTGCATGTCATGCGCGGCCTCCGCGCCTGGATCAGGAGGTGCCATCGTGAAGATCTTGTCCCGCCGGAACTCTTCGGCGACCAGTACCGATACCAACGGCGACGGCGTGGTCGACGAGCGCGACCGGACCGCCGAGCAGCCGGCCGACCGCCCCGTGGTCACCGACCGCGACGAGGAGCGGACCACGTACCGCAGCGCGGCTGCCGCGACCGACGACGAGCGCGCCCGGGACGCGGCGGCCGGCCGGGACGCGCGCGACCTCGACGCGACCACGACCACCGACGGCCGGAGGACGGCCGCGGCGACCGACGCCCCGAACACGGCGGCCGACGACGAGCGGGACGCGGAGGCGCGGCGACGGGCGGCGGACCGGGCTGCGGCGGCGCGTGCGGTCACCGGCGGCCGGGCCGACACCGACACGCGGACCGCTCCGGTGACCGACGCCCGGACGGTCGGCGCGACGCCCGCCGCCGAGCGCACCGCCGACCTGGACCGCGACGGCCGTCCGGACCACACCGACCTGGACCGGGACGGCCGTACCGACCTCGACCGGGACGGCCGGCCCGACGGTACGGACGCCGACCGCGACGGCCGGGTGGACCGGCCGGAGCCGTACACCACCAAGCGTCCCCGGGCCAGCCTGCTCGCCACGCTCGGCCTGATCGTCTCCGTGGTCGGGGCGCTGTTCGTGCTCTCCGGCACGCTCGCCGGGTACGGCATCGGCGTCGGTGCGGTCGGTGCCGTGCTGGCGGTGCTGGGCCTGATCGCCACCCGTCGTCGGCACGTGGCGGGCAAGACCGACGCGCTGATCGGCGTCACGGTCGGCCTGGCCGCCGTGGTGCTCGGCATCGTGGCGATGACCGGCCAGTTCGACTGGCCGACCACCGACGGCGACTGGGTGGGCCGCTTCCGCGAGTGGCTCGACTCACAGTTTGGCAACTGGTTCTGACGGGCACTGTCCCGATCGCCGACGCAGGGCGTCGGCAGCCTGATCAGCTCCGGTGGTTCACCGGCCGGGCAACACCTCTTTCGGGGGCGGCGGTTCGCCGCCCCCGAAGTGTGTCCGGCGTCGACGCAATGATCGCTCGCAGCTGACCGATTCAACGCAACGATTCGCTGCTCAACGCAACTTCTCGCGGTGGATGTCGTCTACCCGGGCCGCATAACGTTGGACCACGGCGCCAGCCCGTGGGCCGACCGTGGCCGGGCGCGCCCGACACTGGGAGCACGACATGACGATGGACGCCATCCGCCAGCGCTTTTTGATGTGCCGGCCGACGTACTTCGCCGTCGACTACGCGATCAACCCGTGGATGGACCCCACCGCCCCGGTCGACGCCGACCTGGCGATCCGGCAGTGGGAGCAGCTTCGGCGCACGTACCTGGACCTGGGCCACGAGGTCGACCTGATCGAGCCGGTCGCCGGCCTGCCGGACATGGTCTTCGCCGCGAACGGCGGCACCGTGATCGACGGCAGGGCCATGGCGGTGCAGTTCCGCGACCCGCAGCGCGCCGACGAGGCGCCCGCGTACCGGGCCTGGTTCGAGGGCGCCGGCTTCGAGATGTACGACCCGAAGCACGTGAACGAGGGCGAGGGCGACGTCCTGCTGGCCGGCGACCACCTGCTCGCCGGCACCGGGTTCCGCACCGCGCACGCGTCGCACGCGCAGCTCCAGGAGATCTTCGGCTACCCGGTGATCACCATGCAGCTGGTGGACCCCCGCTTCTACCACCTGGACACCGCGCTGACGGTGCTCGACGAGCGCACCGTGGCGTACCTGCCGGAGGCGTTCTCCCCCGGCAGCCGGGCGGTGCTGCGCCGGCTGTTCCCGGACGCGATCCACGCCACCATGGCCGACGCCGAGGTGCTGGGCCTGAACGCGGTGAGCGACGGGCGGCACGTGGTGCTGCCCGCGCAGGCCACCGACCTGGCCGCGAAGCTGCGCGACCGGGGCTACGAGACCATCGGGATCGACCTGTCCGAGCTGCGCAAGGCCGGCGGCGGACCGAAGTGCTGCACGTTGCGACTCCGTCAGGGAAAGGCGAGCAAGTGATCATCGACGACATGCTGCGGACTCCGTCCGCGGTCCGGGACGCGGAGCGTCACACGGCGCACAACTACCACCCGCTGCCCGTGGTGATCTCGTCGGCCGAGGGCGCCTGGCTGACCGACGTGGACGGCCGCCGCTACCTGGACTGCCTGGCGGGATACTCGGCGCTGAACTTCGGCCACCGGCACCCGAAGCTGATCGAGGCCGCGCACGCGCAGCTCGACCGGCTCACGCTGACCAGCCGCGCGTTCGTCCACGACCAGTTCGCCGACTTCTGCCGCGAGCTGGCCGCGCTCTGCGGCAAGGACCTGGTGCTGCCGATGAACACCGGCGCCGAGGCGGTGGAGACCGGCATCAAGGTCGCCCGCAAGTGGGGTTACCAGGTCAAGGGCGTCACGCCGGGCCAGGCCAACATCGTGGTGGCGGAGGGCAACTTCCACGGCCGTACGACCACCATCGTCAGCTTCTCCACCGACGAGGACGCGCGCGCCGACTTCGGGCCGTACACCCCGGGTTTCACTGTGGTCCCCTACGGCGACCTGGCCGCGCTGACCGAGGCGATCGACGAGAACACGGTGGCCGTGCTGCTGGAACCGATCCAGGGTGAGCAGGGCGTCGTGGTGCCGCCGGAGGGCTACCTGCCGGGTGTGCGCCGCGTCTGCACCGAGCGCAACGTGCTTTTCGTCGCCGACGAGATCCAGTCGGGCCTGGGGCGTACCGGCGCGACGTTCGCGTGCGAGCACGAGGGCGTCGAGCCGGACATGTACCTGCTGGGCAAGGCGCTCGGCGGCGGCATCGTGCCGGTGTCGGCGGTGGCCGCGAACCGCGACGTGCTGGGTGTGCTCCAGCCGGGCCAGCACGGCTCGACGTTCGGCGGCAACCCGCTGGCCTGCGCGGTCGCGACCGAGGTGGTCCGGCTGCTCGCCACCGGCGAGTTCCAGCGCCGCTCGGCCGAGCTGGGCGAGCGGCTGCACGCCGGGCTGCGCGGCCTGATCGGCAAGGGCCTGGTGGCGGTACGCGGTCGCGGACTGTGGGCCGGGCTGGACATCGACCCGGCGCTGATGACCGGCCGGCAGGCGTGCGAGCTGCTGATGGAGCGGGGTGTGCTGGCGAAGGACACCCACGGCTCGACCATCCGGCTCGCCCCGCCGCTGGTGATCACCGAAGAGGAGATCGACCACGCGGTGGCGCAGCTCGCCGCCGTCCTGGCCGGCTGAGGCCGTACGCGACGAGGCTCACTCCGTACGCGAGAAGGCGCCGGGACCGCGACGGTCCCGGCGCCTTCGCACGTGCCCGTCACTGACGCGGCAGCCGCATCGCCATGGTCGGCGCCTCGGCCATCACCGAGTTCGGGGTGTACTTCGCGTCGCTGCTCATGTCGTCGGCGCGGCCCACCTGCACGCCCGGGTACAGCTCGATCAGGTCGCCCTCGGCGAGCACCCGGGACTGCTGCGGCGCCAGCGCGAGCCGCTCGTGCTCCGCCATCGAGCCACCGGGGCGTACGCCGGAGCCGTTGGTGCTGGTGTCGGTGACCACCACCTCGCCCACCCGCAACTCCAGCCGGATGTGGCTGCGGCTGATCCAGCGCCGGGCCTCGTCGTTGAGCCACTGGCCGAGCGTCACCCCGCCCGGCCCGTCCGGTGCCCGGCCGACCGCCACCGGCTCGGTCTCGGTGAGCGCGAACCTCTTGCGGACCAGACCGCCGATGCGCACGGCGAGCACAGCGGTACGCGGGCGCGGGCCGGCGTCGGAGAGCCGCGCGCCGTGCCGGGGGCAGGTCGGCGCGCCGGTACGCAGGGTGGGCGGCGGCTGCTCGGCCGGCACCCGGTCCACGGCGGCCAGGTCGGCGAAGGCGCCACCGCCCCCGCCGCCGCCGAACAGCGCGCAGCCCGGCTCGGGGCACCGCCACTTCCGGGAGAGCACCTTGACCCCGGCCGGCGATCGGCTGCCGGTGGCCGGGTCCTGGCCGCCGCCGACGTGCGCGATGAAGACCGGCCCGCCGGCGCCGGGCACCGGGGCGAGCACCCGGCCCGCCTGCCCGATCCACGGGTACCGCCCGACGAGCCCGTCCAGCCGCGCCCGGGTGAGCACCGGCAGGCCGAGCAGGTCGGCCACCTCCAGCATCCGGTCACCGGGCTGGTCGAGCACCTCCACCAGGCCGTCGTCGGCCCACCGGCGCACCACCATCCGCTCGTTGGAGGTCAGGTCGGCGTCGGACAGCAGCGCCCGGTGCACGATCGCGTAGACCGGGACGCTGTCCTCGCCGATCTGCCGGGACAGCGCGTCGATCACCATGCCGAGCCGCAGCAGGCTGGCCGGACGGCCGCCGTCCAGGTTCTGCCAGCGGATGACCTCGGCCAGGTCGACCACTGCCCGGGCCAGCGACGGGTCGGTGCAGACCCGACCCTCGATGGCGTCGAGCACCTTGCTGATCTCGAATCTCATGCCGCAGCTCCGCACGATGTCGTCCCGTGACGCGGCCGGGGCCGGTCGGCCCGCCGCGCCGCGCGCCACCACCGTGACGCGCCCTCCACCAAGCGACGACCCTACCGGCCACCCCCGCCGGCAGCCTCGCGGCGCACTCCCGAAAAGGGGCGCACGCCACCCGGCGGGCGCCGTTACATTGATCGTCCGGCCCCGGTGGGGGCCCTTTTTGCGGAGGAACATCACTGATGACGAAACGACGGCTGGCGACCACGGGGGTCGCGCTCGTCGCGGTGCTCGGCCTCGGTCTGACCGGGTGCGGCGACCGGACCGGAGCGGACGCGCCAGCCGAACGGGCCGCCGCGCCGGGCTCCGCGAGCCCGGCGACGACGCCGCGTGACGAACTGACCGCCGCCATCGAAAAGCTCAACGAGCAGACGCTGCGGGTCAAGCTGGACTCGGCCATGCTCAGCGCGCACGGTGTGACCGATCCGCGGGCCCGCACCATGCAGACCACCCTGACGATGGCCGCGTTCGGTGAGGTGCGCATGCTGGTCATCGGCGCCGACACCTGGGTCAAGTTCGACGGCGAGCTGGGCGAGCAGTTCGGCGGTTCCCGGAAGTGGCTGCGCATGGACACCGGCAACGGCGTGATGCCGGTGGACGACCCGGGCGGGGTGAAGAAGCTGCTCGCGGCAGTGGTCGACGTCCGCCGCTCAGGTGACCGCTCGTACGCCGGGACGCTCGACTACACGCGCAGCGGCGCCAACGGGAAGGCCCTCGCGGCGGCGGGCGACAAGGCGAAGGCCCTGCCGTTCACCGCGACGGTGGACGAACAGGGGCGCCTCAGCACTTTCACGATGGACATGACGCCCATCGACGCGTCGCTCGGCCAGATGTCGGTCACCTACTCCGAGTTCGGCACGCCGGTGCGGTTGAGCCCGCCCGCGGCCGGTGCGGCGGAGGAGGCGCCGGCGGAGATCGCCGCGGCCTTCTCGGGCACCCGGTCCTGACCTGACGCCGGGCGGAGGCGCCCCCACTCGCCCCCGCCCGGCTCGTGCCGCTCAGGCCGTGCGCAGCGGCCGGCCCACGTCGTGCAGGTGCGCCAGCGCCTGCCGGTACGACTCGAACAGCCCGGTCTCGGCGTACGGGACGCCCTGCTCGGCGCAGTACGCCATGACCAGCGGCCGGGCGCGGCGCAGGTTGCCGCGCGGCATGTTCGGGAACAGGTGGTGCTCGATCTGGTAGTTGAGCCCGCCCAGCGCCAGGTCGACGAACCGGCCGCCGCGGACGTTGCGCGAGGTCAGCACCTGCTTGCGCAGGTAGTCCAGCTCGTCGTCGGCGGTGGGCATCGGCATGCCCTTGTGGTTCGGGGCGAACGAGCAGCCCATGTAGAGCCCCCAGAGTCCCTGGTGCACGGCGACGAACAGCAGCGCCTTGGCCGGGGACATGACCGCGAACAGCAGACCGAGGTAACCGGCGGCGTGCGCGGCGAGCAGCAGCGCCTCCACGGCCCGGTGCCGCATCGGCACCCGCCACCGGCCGTCCGGCTCCCGGCCGACCAGCGCCTGCACGCTCGCCACGTGCAGCGCCAGCCCTTCCAGCAGGAGCAGCGGGAAGAACAGCCACGCCTGGCGCCGGGCCATCCACCGGCTCAGGCCGCGCGTCGCCGTCGCCTGCTCGTACGTCCAGACCAGCGCGCCCGCGCCGACGTCCGGGTCCTCGTCGGTGTGGTTCGGGTTGGCGTGGTGCCGGTTGTGCTTGTCCACCCACCAGCCGTAGCTGAGCCCGACCGCCAGGTTGCCGGCGACCAGTCCGGCCGCCTCGCTCGGCCCGCGCCGACGGAACATCTGCCGGTGCCCGGCGTCGTGGCCGAGGAACGCCACCTGCGTGGTCGCCACCGCCATCACCACCGCCAGCGGCACCTGCCACCACGAGTCACCGACGAGCGCCACCACTACCCAGCCGGCCACGAACGCGCCGAGCGTGAGCGCGATCCGCAGCGCGTACCGGCCGGGCCGCCGCTCGAGCAGTCCCGCCTCGGCGATCCGGCGGGACAACCGCGCGTAGTCGCTGCCCCGCCGTGCCGCGGGTTCCGTCGACGTGGAAGAAGTCATGTCGCCCCCGATGCCGCGAGCCACGCTCTCGTACGCGACTCTCCGTCACCAATTCTGGCGACAGTCGTCGCCCTAGGTAATCCCGCAGGCCCCCGGCTGCGGGGTGGTGCTGTCCCTACCTCTCCAGGCCGGAGCGACGCAAACATCCTCATCACACCGCAGCGGACGCTCGCGCCAGTGGGCGCACCCCATCTGACCAGCTAATATGTACGTAAAGATGAGGGTCATTCATCCGAACGGACAGGGTGTCGGCCACACGGTATCGACAGACGGGAGACAGCGCGATGCGTGGATTGACGGACAAGGTGGTGTTGGTGACGGGTGGCGGCTTCAGCCCGGACCAGGTCGGCTCCGGACTCGGCATGTCCATGTGCGTCGAGCTGGCCGCCGAGGGCGCGAAGGTCGTCGTGTCCGACCTCTCCCTGGAGCGCGCCGAGGCGACCGTCACGCGCGTCAAGGAAGCCGGCGGCGACGCGGTCGCGGTGGCGGCCGACGTCACCGACGAGGACTCGGTACGCGCCATGGTGAGTGCCGCCCTCGACGCGTACGGCCGCATCGACGTGCTGGTGAACAACGCGGGCGTGTTCGGCGCGTACGTGCCGCTGCTGGAGATCGAGAACAGCCAGTGGGACCGCGTCATGGAGGTCGACCTGAAGGGCGTCTTCCTCGCGACCAAGGCCACGCTGCCGCACATGCTGGAGCGCGGCAAGGGTGTCGTGATCAACGTGTCGTCGGCGTCCGGCGTGGTCGCCAGCGAGGTCGGCGCGGAGTACACCACCGCCAAGCACGGCGTCATCGGGCTCACCAAGCAGATCGCCTACGACTACGGCCACCAGGGCATCCGCGCGGTCGGCATCGGCCCCGGCGTGATCAAGACCGCCGCCTTCGAGGGCGCGGAGATCACCAGCGACTTCCCGTTCTACGACCTGACCATGCAGGCGCCCGCCGGCCGGTACGGCGAGCCGCACGAGATCGCCCGCGCGGTCTGCTTCCTCGCCAGCGACGACGCGTCCTTCATCCACGGCCACACCATCCCGGTCGACGGTGGTTCGCCGATCAGGTGAGGCGCACCGGTTCATCCGGGCCGGGAATCCAACAACCTTCGATTCCCTGCGGGCAATAATTGCCGTCGATCAATTTTGGCGCGGCGAAGCCCTCTCACCACTGTGGGTGAGAGGGCTTCGCCGCGTGGGTCAGCCGAGCCGGGCGACGGCGTCGCGCAGCCGGACCAGGTCGCGCCGGCGCCGCTCGTAGGTGGCGGCCAGCCCGATCAGCAGCAGCCCGCCGAGGGCCAGGAAGATCCAGCGGGGCAGCAGGTCCCAGCCTCGGCCCAGCTCGTGCAGCGCCAGTGGCACCAGCGTGGCCGCGCCCAGCACCACCGGCGCCTGCCAGCGCCGGGCCGACCCGGCGAACACCACTGCCACTGCCGCCGCGCCGAGCGCCAGCCGCCGCCACGGCTGCGGCTCACCGAGGACCAGCACCGACACGAGGCTCGGCAGCAACGCCGCGCCGAGCCCGGGGCCGAGCGCCAGCCAGCTGGTCAGCCCGGGCCGGCGCCGCAGCGCCAGCACCCCGGCGCCCAGGGCGAGCGCCGCCGCCGGCAGCGTGTACGCCTCCAGCACGACCACCCCGCGCGCTGCGAGCACCAGCCAGCCGCCGATCAGCTCGCTGCCCGCCGCGACCGCGGCCAGCACCCGGCGCCCGTCCGGCGACTCGCCCCGGCGCAGCACCCGGACCGCGACGGCCACGCCCCACAGCACGCAGACCGCCGCCGCGTGCCGCAACGAGCCGCCCGCGAGCAGCAGCGCGAGCAGCGCCACGGCCTGCGCCGCAGCCTCCAGCGCCCACGCGCCGGCCCGCCCTGCGCCGACGCCGCCCGGGCCGCCCGATCGGACCACGCGCAGCAGTGGCGCCGCGTGCAGCGTCACGGCCGCGACGGCGAGGACCGCGAAGGCTCCGGTACGCAGCGGCTGCCCGGCCGTGAGCGACGCGACGACAGCGAACGCGGTGGCCGCCGCGACGGCGCCCAGCCACCCCACGATCCGGACCACCGCCGGCCGTCCGGCCACCCCGGTCACCGCACCGGCCACCACCAGCACACCGAGCGCGGCGAGCGTCCCGGCGCGGGTGGCGAGCAGGCCGCCGAACCCGGGAACGGCCAGCACCACGCCCAGCGGCACGAGCACCGCCCGGTGCGCACCGGTGAGCGCGGCGGCCAGCAGCGCGGCCAGCCCGATCCCGAACGCCGTCGCCGGCACCACCGGCCAGGGCGCGCCGGCCGCCTCCGCCAGCACGGGCAGCGCCACCGCGCCGAACGGCGACGCGGCGAGCCACCACGCGACGCGGCGATCCGTCGCGGCGTACGCCCCGGCGGCGGCACCCAGGAGCAGCAGCACCAGCCCGGCGCGGGCGGTCCCGGCAGACGCCGTCGCGGCGGCGGGCACCCCGGACCCGGGCCGCACCGGCAGGTTCGCGAGCACCAGCAGCACGGTCCGCGCGCCGGCCAGCAGAGCCAGCCCGGCAAGCGCGGCACCCACCGCACGCGGGGCGACCGCCGGCCGGGAGCCGCCCCCGGCGGCGAGCGCCAGCAGGACCCCCGCCGCGGCGTACGGCGCCACCGGTTCCCCGCCCGGCGCGACGAGCGGCACGAGGCCGACCCCGGCGAGCGCCACGGCGAGCCCCGTCGAGGCGTACCCGCTCAGATCGGTCCACAGGCGACGGACCCCGAGCACGACGACGACCGGCACCACGACGGCGGCGGTGGCGCCCCGCAGTTGCCACCAGAGTGGCGCGCCCAGGCCGAGCAGCGCGACGGCCACCGCCGCCGGTACGGCGACCAGCGCCACCGCGAGGGCGACACCGCCCACAACCGGCTGCGCGTCCAGCCCGCGCCGGCCCAGCCCGGCCGCCGTCACGCCGAGCAGCGTCGTCACGGCGAGCACCGCCACCGCCCCGGCGGGCGCGGCGAAGCCGACCAGCAGCGCGTGCCCGAGCAGCACCGCACCGGCCGAGGCGGCGACCGGGACGGCCACCCGGCCCGGGCGCGGCCGGGCCACCGCCGCCAGCAGCAGCGCGGTGGCCGTCGCGAGGTCCACGACCAGCACCAGCGGCCACGGCGTCGCCGTCACGGCCGGCGCGGCGAGGGCAACCAGCCCGGCGGCGGCCACGCCGACGATCGGCCGGACGGCCCGGGGCGTCAGCAGCGCGACCGCCCCGGCGGTCAGCAGCAGGGCCACCGGAAGCTGCCAGCCCCAGGACGGGACCGGCACGTCCCGACCGCCCTGCCAGGCCGGGAAGCCGGCACTCGCGGTGGCCGCGCCGACCAGGCCGGTGAGCACGACCGCGACCTGGCCCAGCGCGGCGGCCACCGCGAGCGCGCCCACGAGCGGGCCGGTCCGGACCGACGCCGGCAGCACCCGGGCCGCACCGGCGAGCGCCGCCACCACCAGGCCGGCGGCGAGCAGCAGCAGACCGGCACGCAGCTCGCCGACCGGCCGGACCAGCGCGACCGCGAGCACCGGCACCAGCAGCCCGGTGGTCGTCGCGCGACAGAGGCGGCCACCGGCGGCGAGCGCGCCGGCGACCAGGGCCAGCGCCACCACCAGCAGCGGGCCGCCGGCCAGCAGCGGGGTACCCGCCGCGCGGCCGAGCGCCAGCGGCACCAGCGCGCAGCCGGCCGCCAGGACCAGCGCCACGCCGTGCCCGGTCCAGCCCAGCACCCGCCCGGCCACCAGCGCCGCGCGCGTGCCGGAGGTACGGCGGCGCAACGCGACCACCACCGCGAGATCGCCGAGCGCCACGGCGGTCAGCACCAGCGCCCAGCCGGCAGCAGTCGGCCGGAACGCCGCAGCGGCCAGCGGCAGCACCGGCTGCGCGAGCAGCCACGCCGCGAACCAGGGTGCGGTGAGGCGGCTGACCAGGGCGTACCCGGCCGCAACCGCCGCACCGATCGCCGTCACCAGCGCCGCGTACCGGCTGCCGGGCAGGCCGGTCACCCCGAACAGGTCCACCGACCAGGCGGCGTACCCGTCGAGGACCACCAGGAGCAGCGCCACCGAGGCGAGCGTCTCGGCGGTGCCGCGCAGCCCGCGAGCCCGGGCGACGAGCGGCGCGACCAGGGCGAGCGCGGTGACGGCGAGCAGGATCAGCGCCCGGCCGGCCACCCCGAACGTGGCCCACGCGACGGCGGTGAACACCACGGCGGCGGTGCCGAGCAGCAGTCCACCGAGGACGAACAGCAGGCCCTGGACCGCACGGGTGGAGGTTTCCGCGCCGCCGGGGCGTACCGCGGGGGTGGGTGGAACCGGCCGCGGCGGCGTCGGCGCCGGGAGCGGCGCGGGACCGGCGGCGCGCGGCGCGGGAATCTCCTGCCGGATCCGGGCGGCCACCGCCGCCCGCCGCTGCCGGGCCGTGACCAGCCGGCCGGACAGATCCTGGTACGCGAGCCGGGCCGCCTCGACGCGCGGCGTCAGCTCGGTGATCTCCCGGTCCAGCCGGACCACCTCGGCGGCGGGCGGGTAGGGCGGACGGCCGCAGGCGCGGCATCCGGCGACGAGGTCGGCCGGGGCGCCGCAACCGGGGCAGGGGTAGCCGGTGTTCTCCACCTCGCCAGCTTCGTCAACGGCGGGGCGGACGGACAGAGTAGGAGTACCTAGGGTCGGGTCTGCTCGTGTACCCAGGCGGTGTAGCCGGGATTGCCGCTGTCCTCCCGGCTGACCAGGATCTCCGGCACCTCGTACGGGTGGTTGGCGCGGAGCTGGTGGACCAGGGCGTCCACCCGGTCGGGCGCGGTCTTGAACCGCACCTGCCACTCGGCGGTGGTCTGGATCGCCGACTGCCACCAGTAGGTGCTGTCCACCGGGCCGCCGACCTGGGCGCAGGCCGCCAGCCGGCCGGCGACGGCCGCGGCCGCCAGCACGTCCGCGACCCCGCGGGCGTCCACCACAGTCGTCACCACGCAGATCTGCTCCACCAGCGCACCCTACGCGGCCTACCTGCCAGCGTGCTGAACACGCGGCGGCGATTCCGCTCAGGCGTCGGCCGCGCCGTTGCGGTTGGCGGCGATCCAGGTGTCGATGCGGGCCCACCAGTCGAACAGCCAGTCGATGCGCGCCTGCTCGCCGGCCGGGATCTCCTCCGGCGGCACCGACCAGAACCGCATCACGATCCGCTTGTCCATCGGCAACTCGCGCCACACGTCCGCGACGGTGAGCATCTGGTCCAGGCCGGTGTGCGCCACGAAGATCACCCCGGCGTCCGGCGCGGCGTCGAGCGCGGCGAGCAGCCCGCCCGGCTGCGGGGCGAGCACGTGCCGCATCCGCTCGGCCCGCCGCGCCATCCGTTCCAGCCCGAGCGACCGCAGGCGGTCGATCGCGCGCAGCCGCCGCGACGGGGTGAAGTTGCCGCCCTCCGGGAAGATCACGAACGCGTCGTCGTCGTCCAGGCCGGTGGCCAGGTGCCCGATCTGCCGCACCACCGACTCCCGCCCGTCCGGCCCGGCCGCGATGAACCGGTTGGGCAACCGGTTGAGCAGCACGTCGATGGCCGGATCCCACTGGAGCGTCTCCTTGAGCACGATCCGGGGTTCCCGCTTGAACCAGTTCACCAGCGCGTGGATCAGGATGAACGAGTCGCCGGGCCCGGCGTGCCGGCAGACCACCAGTTCGGGGCGGCCCGGCAGGGCGGTGTCCGGGTCGGTGCCGACCACGTCGATGCTCAGCCGCAGCGTCCACCGGGCCTGCCAGAACATCATCCGCAGGAACCAGCCGGCCAGGACGTAGTGGGCCCGCTGGAAGGCCGGCGCGCGCTTGTACGCGCCGAAGCCCGAGGCGAGCCAGAGCAGGAAGAGGGCGAGCAGCGCGGCGGCGTCCCAGACCAGGTAGACGGTGCCGATCCAGAGCAGCCGCAGCGGGCGCAGCCGTCCCGGCACCAGCGGGGACGCGGCGAGCGCCAGCAGTGCCCAGCCGGGCAGCGT
Organism: Micromonospora tulbaghiae; assembly: GCF_900091605.1. Lineage (GTDB taxonomy): Bacteria > Actinomycetota > Actinomycetes > Mycobacteriales > Micromonosporaceae > Micromonospora > Micromonospora tulbaghiae. The sequence goes on along the minus strand of NZ_FMCQ01000005.1, from coordinate 129,809 downwards.
GGTCACCACGAAGAAGGCCAGCAGCACCACTCCAGGTGCGAGCACCAGCCGGCGTAGCCAGCGGGGTGGCAGCGGCATTCAGCGCTCCAGCGCGGTGTCCAGGTATCGGCGGGAGGCAGTGTACGCCCGGCTGATCCGCCGGCCCACCGCTGCCGTGTCCCGGTACGCCCACGGGCTGTCGTCGCGCGGCTCCAGCCCGCCGGTGGGCAGCACGTGCACCTCGACGTCCTCGGGCAGTGCCGCCATCTCCCGCGCGAACCGGTGCCGGCGGGCGATCTCGAACGCCACCTGGGCGATCTCCCAGGGACGGCGCGGCGGGCTCAGCTCGCGTTCTATCCGGCCCACCTGGAGCACGAAGATCTGCTTGGCGCCGAGCAGTACCGCCTCGCCGACCGGGATCGAGTTGACCACCCCGCCGTCGATGTAGTGCTGGCCGTCGATCTGGGTCGGGGGCAGCAGCCCGGGCACCGAGGCGGACGCGAGCACCGCCGGCACCAGCGGTCCGGTGTGGAACCAGTGCTCGGCGGCGCGCTCGATGTTCGCGGCGCAGCAGCGGAACGGCACGGCCAGGTCGGCGAAGGTGGTCTCCTCGCCCAGCGTGCTCTCCAGCAGGCGGTACAGGGGCCGGGGCGAGTGCAGGTGGGTACGGGCGGCGAACCGGCGCAACTGCCGGGCTACCGAGTCGCCGTACACCTCGCTGGCCTCGGGCGACGCCCAGAGCCGGACCAGCCGGTCGGTGACCGCCTCGGTCGGGTCGGCGGCGACCAGGGCGCCGTTGACCGCGCCGATCGACGTGCCCAGCACCAGGTCGGGTTTGATCCGGGCGCGGAACAGGGCACGCAGCATGCCCACCTCGACCGCGCCGAGCACTCCCCCGCCGCCGAGCACGAACGCCACCGGACCCGCTGCCATGCGTTCATCCTGGCACGCGGCCCACAACCGGCCGGTCGGGCCGTCCCCGCTGGTCCCGGCCGTCACCGCGAGCCATGGCTGATGCGCGCCGCGCAATCGGCTCCGCGGGGACTGTTGACAGGTAAGACACATTCACGCAACCTGATAGCGCTCCCGAGCCCAGGCAGGTGCGAGCTGATGGCGACACTCCAGGCCGGCCGTCTGCTGGCCCGTCGGTACCGGCTCATCGACCGGATCGGCGCCGGTGGCATGTCGGTGATCTGGCGCGCCCGCGACGAGGTGCTCGACCGGGTGGTGGCGGTCAAGGTGCTCGCGCCCTCACTCGCCGCCGACGCCCGGTTCCGCGACATGGTGCGCGAGGAGGCCCGCTCGGCCGCCCAGCTCGACCACCCGCACGTCACAGCCGTGCACGACTACGGCGAGACGGTCGCCCCGGACGGCTCGATCACCTCGTTCGTGGTGATGGAGCTGCTCAGCGGCGAGGAGCTGGAACACCTGCTGACCCAGGGGCCGCTGCCCTGGCCGGCGGCGGTGGAGACGGGCGCGCAGGTCGCCGAGGCGCTTGCCGCGGCACACCGGCTCGGCATCGTGCACCGCGACGTGACTCCGGCCAACGTGATGATGACCGGCACCGGCGCGAAGGTGCTCGACTTCGGCATCGCCACCCGGATCGGCACGCCGGACGACGACGAGGACGGCGGCACGTTCGGCACCCCGGCGTACGTGGCCCCGGAACGGCTCGACGGCGCGCCCGCCCAGCCGGCCACCGACGTGTACTCGCTCGGCGTGCTGCTGTTCGAGACGCTGACCGGGCAGCCGCCGTACCCGGCGGAGACCTGGGAGCAACTGAGCGCGGCGCTGGCGGACAGCCCGGAGCCCACACTGGACGACGTACCGGGACTGCCCGGTCCGGTCGCGGACATCTGCCTGCGCTGCCTGGCCCGCGACCCGCGTCGCCGGCCCACCGCGCGCCGGGTCGCCGCCGTGCTGCGCGACCAGATGCTGCCCGCGGACCCGCAGGCGGCCACCATGCTGGCGCCGACCGTGACGCTGCCCGCGCTGACCTCCCCGCCGCCGGCCGACCCGGCCCCCGTGTCGGCCCCGGCCGCGCAGCCGGTCCCGAACCCGAACCCGGACCCGGACCCGGACCCGGACCCGGACCCGGAGCAGGTTCCCGCCGCGCAGCCGGTCCCGGCCGCCGCGCCGGGCCGGCGTCGGATCCTCACGCTGGCGGCCGTCGGCGTGACAGTGGTCGCCGCGGCGGCGCTGCTGGTGCCCGCGCTGACACCGGACCGGCCCGCCGACCCCCGGGTGCTGCCGACCGCCGGGCCGGTACAGCCGTCGCCCGCCGAACCGCCGGTGACCGAGGCGCCGGCCACCACGCCGCCGGCCGCGCCGACGACTCCGCCGTCGACCGGCGGCGCCCGCCCGCCGGCCGCCGGTCAGGCCGACGCCGCCGAACGGGTGGACGGGCTGATCGAGGCCGGGCTGACCGAGGGCCAGATCCGCGAGGACGTCGGGGTGGACCTGCGCAACCTGCTGCGTAACGCGGTCGCCGCGAACGGCGGGACCGAGGTGACCGCCGCCGTGGACCGGCTCCGCGGCAAGATCGACGAGCGCCGCCGCGAGGGCAGCATCAGCCCCGGGTACGCGCGGCGACTCGACGCCGCGGCGGCGGAGCTCGTGGCCGGGCAGACCTGACGGGGGTCAGCGGGCGACGGTCTGGCCCCGCCGGACGGGTCAGCCGGCGACGGCGGGCACCACCGCCCGGGCCGGCCGTGCGGGCGCCCGCGCGGCCAGGAAGCCCCGGTAGACCGCCTCGTAGTCGGCGACCATCCGCTCCACCGAGAAGTTCTCCGCCACGTGCGCCACGCAGTCCGCCGGGTCCAGCTCCGCCGCCGCCCGCAACGCCGCCGGCAGCTCGCCCGGGTGGTCGCAGACGAAACCCGTGACCCCGTCACGGACCAGCTCCGGCACCGCGCCCCGGCCCAGCGCCACCACCGGCGTACCCGTCGCCATCGCCTCCACCATCACCATGCCGAACGGCTCCGCCCACTGGATCGGCATGATCAGGCAGCGGGCGTCCAGCAGCAGCCGCAGCGCGGTCGCCCGGTCGGCGTTCACCACGGGCGTCACGTCGTCGCCGAGCAGCGGCCGGACCACCTGCTCCAGGTAGCGGCGCTCGGCCGGCTCGTTGCACTTGCCCGCGAGCGTGAGCGGCAGCCCGGCCGCCCGGCAGGCCGCGATCGCCACGTCCGGGCCCTTGTCCGGGCTGAACCGGGCCAGCCAGAGCACCGGGCCCGCACCCGGGCTGCGCTTGCGCGGGATGTCGCGCAGGGGCATCGCGTTGTGCACGGTGCCGGCCCAGGGCAGCCCCGGGTTCGCCCGGCGCTGGGCGTGCGAGATCGCGACCAGGCCCACCCCACGGTCGGTGTTGCCGAGCACCGTGCCGTACTCGCCGACCGGGTTGCCGTGCACGGTGGCCACTGTGGGTACCCGGCGGCGGCCGGCCACCATCGGGCCGATCGTGGTGTGGTCGTGGATCAGGTCGAAGTCGGCCGGGTCGACCAGGCGGTCCACGTGGGCCAGGTGCGCCAGTTCGGGCAGCGACTCGCCCATCCGCTCGTACTGGAGGTCGTCGCAGGTGGAGACGAAGTCGGCGGCGGTGCCGTGCTCGGTGCCGGCACCGAACAGCGTGACGCTGTGCCCCCGGTCGACGAGCGCGTCGACGAGGCCCGCCACCACCGTCTCCAGCCCGCCGTAGCCGGGCGGCGGCACGGTCAGCCACGGCGGCACCACCATGGCGATCCGCAACGGACCGCCGGCCCCCGCGCGCTCCGAGGACTGCTGGTTCACGGCCACGAGTCCTCCCCGTCGGTCCCCGGCGTACCCCGCTGGGCGCGGGTTCCCGACCCGGCCCGCGGTAAACGACAGCCGGTCAGCCGGCCACCACGATCCCGACGTGCACCTCCCGTACGCCGGGCAGTGCCCAGGCGGCCCGTTCCGCGTCCTCCCGCTGCCACCAGGCGCTCACCACGCCGTCGAGCACCACCGTGTCGCCGTCGACCCGGGCGTCGATCCGCTCGGTTCCGGTACGCCGTAGCAGCAGGCGGCGCAGGTCGAGCCGCTTCTGCTCGTCGCTCGGCGGGGTCGGTGGCCGCACCTCGACCAGGTTCGTCACCCCGCGTACGCCGCGCAGCCGGCGCAGCTCCCGTTCGGCGGTACGGCGCTGGAGGCCGAACTCGACCTCGCCGCGGAGCATCACCCAGCCGTCGGCCACCGTGACGTCCAGCCGCTCGGCGGGCACGAAGCTGTCCCACTCCAGTGCCCGGCTCGCCGCGATCGCGATGTCGGCGTCGGTACGCAGGTCCGTGGCGGGTAGGTCGACCGCCAGGTCACTGGCGACCGCCCGTACGCCGCGTACCCGGTGGGCGCATCGCTCGACGGCCCACCGCCGGGCGTAGCTGTCCACCTGCCCGGTGAGGGTGACGACGCCCTGCGAGACCGTCACGCCGACCTCGGTGGCCCGGGTCTGCGCGTCCCAGTCCAGTTCGGCGAGGACGTCGCGCTGGATCTCCTGGTCGGTACGCACGGCGGACGTGGTGGTCATGTCCCGAGCGTGCCGCCGGTACGGGTGAGGCGCGCTCACCCGTACCGGGTGAGAAACGAGGAGGGGCGGCGGGTGACGGAGCCAACCCCCTTGGCTCCGTCACCCGCCGCCCAGGAGGGAGGCAGGTCCTCGGGACTATGACGTCTCGGCGAGCGTCACGGTTGCGTTCTCGGTGGATCCGTTTCGCTTGTACTGCACCTCGACCCGGTCACCGACCTTGCCGGCCTGCACGGCGCCGACCAGGTCGTTCGAGTCGTTGATCACCTTGTTGCCGAACTTGGTGATCACATCGCCGCGCTGGATCCCGGCCTTCTCGGCGGGGCTGCCGGGCGTGACGGCGGCGACCAGCGCCCCACCGTCCTCGGCGCCGTTCACGCTCACCCCGAGCGACGGGTGGCTGATCTTCTCGCCGCGCTGGAGCTTCTCGGCCACGTCCTTGGCCTTGTTGCTCGGGATGGCGAAGCCGACGCCGATGTTTCCGGTGCTGCCCTGCCCGGCGGTGGCGATGGCGGTGTTGATGCCGATCACCTCGCCCCGGGTGTTGACGAGCGCGCCGCCGGAGTTGCCCGGGTTGATCGGGGCGTCGGTCTGGAGCAGGCCGGAGATCGAGCTGGCGCCCTGCTGCGGGTTCTGCTGGCCACCCTCCCCCGCCTGGATGGTGCGGTCGCGGGCGCTGAGGATGCCGGCGGTGACCGAGCCCTGGAGGCCGAGCGGGCTGCCCAGGGCGAGCACCTGGTCACCGACCTGCATGGCGTCGCTGTCGCCGAACTTGGCCGCCTTCAGGTCGCTCATGCCGCCGGCCCGGACCACCGCGAGGTCGGTCTTCGGGTCGGTGCCGACGATCTTCGCGGAGGCGCTCTTGCCGTCGGCGAAGACCACCCGCACGGTGTCGCCACCCGCGCCGGCGACGACGTGGTTGTTGGTGAGCACGAACCCGTCGGCGCTGAGGATCACCCCGGAACCCTCACCGCTGTTCGTCATGATCGTGACGATGCTGTCCTGGACGGAGGCCGCGATCTTGGGCAGGTCGGCGCTGTTGATGACCGGGGCGGAGGAGTAGGTGCGGGTGGGGCCGCCCTCGTCGAGCGCGAGGGCGAGCGCGCCGCCGGCTGCGCCGGAGCCGAGCATCAGGACCAGTGCCAGCGCGCCCGCGCCGACGAACTTCCCGGCACGGCTGGGGCGGGCCGGCTGCTGCGGGCCCCACTGCGGCATCGGCTGCCCGGGCTGGTAGGGCTGGTAGCCCTGCTGCGTCTGGTACGGCTGTGCCTGGTACGACGGCACCGGGCCGCCGTGCTGTGTGGACGGGTAGCCGCCGGCGGCCTGCTGGTTCCAGCCGCCCTGCTGGTGCTGCTGCCCGTACCACGGGTGGGGCTGCTGCGGCTGCCCCGAGGCCGGGTACGGCGGCGCGGACGGCGTCGCCGGCTGCGGCGGGTACGGCCCGGCGGGCGCGGCGTTGCCGGCGCTCTCCGCCGGGTTCGTGTGTCCGGCGGGCGTGCTGGTTCCGGCGGCCGGGGAGTCGGCCGGAACCGACGCCGCGGCCGGGGTGGTGGAGGAGTCCGACGTCCCGCTCTCGACGCGGGGCAGCTCGGCGGTGTGGTGCGACGGCTCGGCGTCGGCGGGGGCCGGCGACCGCTGCGGATCGGTCTCGTGGTCGGTCATGTCACCAGCTTTCCCCGTAGCACTGTCACCAGCCTGGAATCCGCCTGGAAGTTTTCTGAATGTCACTCGCCCGGCTCGGGCGCCTCGGGCAGCAGCGGCAGCTTCACCCGGAACGTCGCCCCGCCGCCCGGCGTCTCCGCCACCTCGACCGTGCCGTGGTGCGCGGCGACGAGCGCGGCCACGATGGCCAGGCCGAGGCCGGTGCTGATCGGTCCGCCGGCCCGGCGGGTACGCGCCGCGTCCACCCGGTAGAACCGCTCGAAGACGCGCTCGGCCTGCTCCGGGGTGAGGCCCGGACCGGTGTCCGCCACCTCCACCACGGCGAGGTTGCCCGCCTCCGCCCGCAGCCGCAGCGTCACCGAGGCGTCGGACGGGGTGTGGGTGAGCGCGTTCGTCATCAGGTTGCCGATCACCTGGCGCAGCCGGGCGTCGTCGCCGAGCACCACCAGCGGGCCGGAGCCCGGCTCCCGCTCCAGCTCGATCCGCCGGTCCGGGTCGACCACCCGGGCCGCCTGGACCGCGTCGGACGCCAGCACCGGCAGCTCGACCGGGCTCAACGCGATCGGCCGTTCCCGGTCCATCCGGGCCAGCAGCAGCAGGTCCTCCACCAGCAGACCCATCCGGGACGCCTCGTCCTCGATGCGGCGCAGCAGGTCCGCGGTCTGCTCCGGCGCGCGGGCCGCGCCCTGCCGGTACAGCTCGGCGAAGCCTCTGATGGTGGTCAGCGGCGTGCGCAGCTCGTGCGAGGCGTCCGCGATGAACTGCCGCATCCGCTCCTCGGACCGGCGGGCCCGCGCCTCCGACGCCTGCGCGTACGCGGCGGCGTCCCGTGCGCCCATCTCGGCGCTGCGCGCCGCCGCCTCGGAGGCGGCCCGCGCGGTGAACGCGGCCTCGATCTGCGCCAGCATGGCGTTCAGCGCCCGGGACAGGCGGCCCAGCTCCGAGGTCGGGCACGACCGCCCCTCCTCCGGGTCGGGCACCCGCCGGGTCAGGTCACCGCCGGCGATGGCCGCCGCCGTACGCTCTATCTCCACCAGCGGCTTCAGGCTGGTACGGACGATCCCGGCGCCGACGGACGCCAGCGAGATCAGCACCGCGCCCCCGACCAGGAGGTCTATCCACACCAGTCGCCCGACCGCGGAGTCGACGCCGGTGAGGTGCTGCCCGAGCGCGATGATCCGCCCGTCGGGCAGGGCGGTGTAGAGCATCCGCCACCGGCTGCGGCCGTCCTCGGAGCGCACGGTGAACGGGTCACCCACCCGCTCCTGGTAGCCCGCGAATTCGGTGGGGAAGCGGGGCAGTTCCTCTTCGCGCAGGTTCTCGTAGCGCGTCGGCTCCTCCGGCAGCTCGCCGGGTGCCATGACGGACGCCACGTAGTCCGACGGAATGGTGATCTTGATCGGGCCGCCGCCGGCCTTGTCGAGCGTGTTGGCCACCGTGTACGCGCCGCCGCGGAGCTGGTCGTCCGCCTGCCCGATCAGATAGTTGCGCAGCAGGAACGCCGTCAGGCCGCTGATCACGACGAGCGCCACAGCCACGAGCGCGAGGACGGCGGCGACGAGCTTCAGCCGGAGCGGGACGCTGCGCAGCCTGCCCTTCGCGTCGTGGACGACGTTCACGCCGCCGGCTTGCGTAGCACGTATCCCACTCCCCTGAGCGTGTGGATCAGGCGGGGCTGGGTGTTGTCGACCTTGCGCCGCAGGTACGAGATGTACGACTCGACGATGTTGTCGTCACCGCGGAAGTCGTAGTTCCAGACGTGGTCGAGGATCTGCGCCTTGCTGAGCACCCGGTTGGCGTTGAGCATCAGGTAGCGCAGCAGCTTGAACTCGGTCGGCGACAGCTGCACGCGCTGGCCGGCCCGGTGCACCTCGTGCGTCTCCTCGTCCAGCTCCAGGTCGGCGAAGGTGAGGCGGGACGGGGTCTGCTCGCCGGTCGCGGTACGCCGCAGCACGGCCCGGATCCGGGCGGTCAGCTCCTCCAGGCTGAACGGCTTGGTGACGTAGTCGTCGCCGCCCAGGGTGAGCCCACGGATCTTGTCGTCGGTGGCGTCGCGCGCGGTCAGGAAGACCACCGGGGTACGGGTACCGCCCTCGCGCAGCATCCGGATGACCTCGAAGCCGTCCAGGTCGGGCAGCATCACGTCGAGCACCACCAGGTCGGGCCGGTGGTCCTTGGCGGCGTTCAGGGCGGCGCTGCCGCTGGTCGCGGTCGCCACGTCGAAGCCCGCGAAGCGCAGGCTCGCGGAGAGAAGTTCGAGGATGTTGGGGTCGTCCTCGACGACGAGAAGCCGGGCCTCGGTCTGGGTAGCCGCCATGCGACCCATCATCCGCGCTCCGGCTGCGGTCGCGCTGGGTGCCGGCTGGAAACAACCTGTGAGATCAGCGGAGCAGCCGCCGCAGCCCTTCCAGCGCGCCGTCGAGCAGCCGGATCGCGGTACGGAGCTGGTTGTCGCTGAGCCGCCGGGCCCGGACCAGCGCCCCGACCTCGACGGTGAACGCGGCCAACCGCTGGTCGAAGTCGGCGAGCAGCGGCGAGTCGTCCGGGCGGGCCGATCCCCCGTCGCCCGCCGGCCGGGCGCCGGCGGACGCCGTCCAGCCGCCCTGCCGGGTCTGCCGGGCCACCTCGCGCAGCTCCCGCTTCAGGTCGCGCACCGATCCGCGTACCTCGGTGCGGATCTCCCCGGCCAGCGCGGACAGATCCTCGACGGCGGCGCCGATGTCGCTCTCCAGCGTCGACAGCTCGTCGGCGCGCTGCCGCAGTTCGGCGCGGCCCGCTTCGGTGATCTCGTAGACCTTGCGCCCGCCCGCGGCGGTGTGGGTGACCAGCCCTTCGGCCTCCAGCCGTTGCAGGCGCGGGTAGATGGTGCCGGCGCTGGGCGCGTACAGGCCGAGGAAGCGCTCCTCCAGCAGACGGATCAGCTCGTAGCCGTGCTTCGGGCCGTCGTCGAGCAGCTTCAGCAGGTAGAGCCGGAGCCGGCCGTGGCTGAACACGGCGGTCACGGCACGTCCTCCACATGGTCGGCGGGCGCGACCGGGCGGGCGAGCAGCGCGATGCTGCCGGAGGTCGCGGAGGCCCAGAGCCTACCCGCACCCCCGCCGAGCACACCGTGGCTGTCCTTGATCGAGCCCAGGCCGCGCCCACCGCTGTCCACCTGCGGGAAGCCGCTGGTGATCTTGCCCGAGGTGGTGTGCAGGTGCACCGTGAGGTCGCTGTCCTCGCGGACCCGCACGGTGATGCTGCCGGAGATGGCACTGAGCCGGATCTCGCTGCCGCGCGGGTTGTCCAGGTCGCAGGTGATCGAGCCGGAGACGGCGTGGGCGCGGACCCGCTCGGGCGCGCTGTCGGCCAGGATCAGCTCGCCGGACACCGTCTCCAGGTCCAGGTCGCCGCCGATGCCGAGCGCCTCGACCGGCCCGGAGATGACCTTCGCGCTGGTGCGCCCCCGCAGCCCGCGCAGCGTGACCTGGCCGGAGGTGACGTCGACCCGGGTCTCCCGGCGCAGCCCGGAGGCGACGAGCGCGCCGCTGACCACCGACAGGGTGGCGAGCACGTCCGGCGGAACGGCGACCGACACCTCGGCCCGGATCCGGTTGCCGAACCAGGAGAAGATGCCGAGCAGGCCGGGCTTGCGCTTGTGCCGGATCGTCAGCCGCCCGTCGCGCACCTCGACGAGGAGCGGCCTGTTGCTGATCCGGGTCACGTCGACCCGGGCCGGACCGTCGGCGCCGACCACGTTGAGCCGACCGCTGATCAGCTCGGCGTCGAGCCGGGTGATCGGCTCGTCCAGCGTGATCCGCTGCGGGTTGTCGACCGTCCAACTGGCCATGACACGCTCCCCTCGTCGGCGGGCCGATCGACGGCGCGCCAGGTGTTGCGAGGAGCATAACGCGATACATCGCGACTGAACAAGACACTATCGCGACTATGTCGCGTCTCCGGCCCGGCGGGTCAGGCCGCCAGGTCGAGCCGGGTCGCGAGCACGGGACGAGGAGTCGGGTGGATCGCGGCCTCGGCGATCCGAGCCAGCGCCCTGCGGTCCGCACCCTCTGCCGGGTGCAGCGCGGCGCTCACCGTCACCGACACGGTCAGGTCCCGGGCGGCGAACACCCGGCGTACCGAGGCCCAGAGCGTCTCCTCACCCAGGAAGGCGGGCAGCGTGCTCGGGTCGCCCGCGTACCGGTAGCCGATGCGCAACGGCACCACCGGCGCGCCCGCCGCCACGGCGGCCTCGAACATCGCCGGGCGGAAGCCGCGGCCCGGCCGGCAGTCCGTCGCGGCGCCGCACCAGGTCGTACCCTCCGGGAACACCGCCACCGACCGGCCGGACCGCAGCGCGCCGGCCACCCGCGCGACGGTGGCCGGCAGGTCACGCGGCCGGGACCGGTCCACGAAGACGGTGCCCGCCGAGGCGGCCAGCGCGCCCACCAACGGCCAGCTCCGGACCTCACGCTTCGCCACCATCCGGGCCGGTGACACGGCCAGCACCGCCAGGATGTCCAGCCAGGAGACGTGGTTGGCGACCAGCAGCGCGCGCCCGCGCGGCGCCCGTCCTCCGACCAGCAACCGGATCCCGAGGGCACGCAGCGTCCACAGTGCCCAGCCGCGCAACGCGGCCTGGCCCCGGCCGGCGGGCAGCAGCGGCAGCAGCACGGCCAGACCCACCCCGGCCGGCAACATGCCGAGTACGCCCAGCAGCCGTCCCGCCCGGCGCAGCCGCGACACGTCCGGGGCGGCCGGCGGCGGCAGGCAGTACGGCCCGCAGCCCGAGGTGGGCCGCCACAGGCCCTCCCCCTCGACGCCCACGCCCAGGTCCGCGCCGAGCCCGGGAACAGCGGCGGCGGTCACGACCCGGCCTCGCCGAGGAAGTGCCGCAGATAGCGCGGGTTCATCCGGTCCAGCGAGAACAGCACGTAGAAGTCGGCGCAGCCGAAGTCCCTGTCGTACGCCGGCTCCCCGGCCACCCAGGCGCCGAGCCGCAGGTAGCCGCGCAGCAGCGGCGGCACGAGCGCCCGGCGTTGCGCCGGGGTGAGCGCGGCGAGGTCGGCGGCCTGCGCCTCGGCGAACCAGGGCCGGCGCGGGGTGACCCGAAGCAGCGGCGGGGCGAGGTGCCGGGCGGTGACCTCGGCCCACACCTGCGTGGCGGCGGTCCCGCCGTCGGCGACCGGCACCGAGGCGCAGCCACCGAGCCACCGGGCACCGCGCAGGTGCAGGTAACGGCAGATCCCGGCCCACATGAGGTTGATCACGGCGCCGGTGCGGTGGTCCGGGTGGACGCAGGAGCGGCCCGCCTCGACCAACTGGTCGCGGAGCGGGGCCAGCGGGCCCAGGTCGAACTCGGCGTCGGCGTACCGGCGGTCGGTGCGGCCGGGCGGCAGCAGCCGGTACGTGCCGACGACCTCGCCGGTGCCCTCACGCACCACCACCAGGTGGTCGCAGTGCGCGTCGAACTCGTCGGTGTCGAGCCCGGTGGCGGCGGTCGGCACCGTGGCGCCGAGTTCGCCGGCGAACACCTCGTGGCGCAGGCGTTGCGCGGCCGCGACCAGAGTCGGGTCGTCGGCGATCAGCAGGGTGTAACCGCTGGTCGTGAGCGGTGCGCCAGCGGCGTGCAGAACGGCCATGGCTCCTGTGTAGGTGCCGCGGGTTGCCACCGGACGGGATGAGGGGTGTCGATCCGGTGAACGCCGGCCGGCGGCGGCGTGCGAACCGGGACGGCCGGGGCGGGACGGCGTGTGCGACGCTGCCGGGCGGACCGCCCGCGACGGCGCCGGCGGAGCTGAACCCGGAGGTGCACATGCTGGTCGAGGCCCGCTTCCAGGGGCCGGACGGCTCCGGCAACGGAGGCTGGAGCGCCGGGATCTTCGCCGCGCTGATCGACGACCGGGGCCCGGTGGAGGTCACGTTGCGCCGGCCGCCACCGCTGGACACCCCGCTGGCCGCCGCCGACGGCGAGGTACGCGATCCGGACGGCCACCTGATCGCCCAGGTACGCCGGGTCGAGCCGCTCGACGCGATGGTGCCGCCGGTGGACCTGACGACGGCGGCCGAGGCCGCGCGGGCGTACCCCGGCCTGGTCGACCACCCGTTCCCCCGCTGCTACGTCTGCGGTCCGGCGAACCCGGACGGGCTGCGGATCTTCCCCGGACGGCTGCCGGACGGGCGGACCGCCGCGCCGTTCCGTGCGCTGGCCGCTGTGGTGCCCGCGACGGTGTGGGCGGCGCTGGACTGCCCGGGCGGCTGGGCGGTGCTGGCACCCGGCCGGCCGTACGTGCTGGGGCGGATCGCCGCGCAGGTCACGGCGCTGCCTCGGCCCGGCGACGAGTGCGTGGTGACCGGCCTCGCGGTCGGCGGCGAGGGACGCAGGGCCGAGGTGCACACCAGCCTGTACGGTTCGGACGGCGCACTGCTCGGCCGCGCCCGGGCCACCTGGGTGGCGCTGCCGACGGCCTGATCTCCTCCCTGAGGAGGACGGCGCGTACGCGTCCCGCCTGATTGACCCCCTTGCGCCGGGTTGGAAGGCTGTTGCGGGGCGCCCCGCAACGGCGCCCCCACCGGCGCGCGTCGAGCCCGCCGGGGCAGGAGAGGAGAATGATGTCCGACGGGCAGCCACGCCCCAGTGCCGGGACCGGCCAGATCATCGTGTCCGGCCTGACCAAGCAATACAAGACCGTCCGCGCGGTGGACAACCTGTCGTTCACGGTCGAGCCGGGCCGGGTCACCGGCTTCCTCGGCCCCAACGGCGCCGGTAAGACGACCACGCTGCGCATGCTGCTCAACCTGGTGACGCCGAGCGCCGGCACGGCCACCATCGGCGGCAGCCGGTACGCCGACCTGACCGACCCGCTGCGTACGGTCGGCGCGGTGCTGGAGGCGTCCAGCGCGCACAAGGGCCGCACCGGCATCAACCACCTGCGGGTGATCTGCGCGGCGGCGGGCCTGCCGAAGGAGCGCGCCGACGAGGCGCTCGCCCTGGTCGGGCTCTCGCCCGCGGCGAAGCGCAAGTTCAAGGGCTACTCGCTGGGTATGAAGCAGCGGCTCGGCATCGCGGCCGCGATGCTCGGCAACCCGCAGGTGCTGATCCTGGACGAGCCGGCCAACGGCCTGGACCCGGAGGGCATCCGCTGGATGCGCGGCTTCCTCAAGGGGCTGGCCGCCGAGGGACGTACGGTGCTGGTCTCCAGCCACCTGCTCTCCGAGATGCAGCTGCTCGCCGACGACGTGGTGATCATCGCGGCCGGCAAGCTGGTCCGGCAGGGTCCGGTCGACCAGGTGATGGCTTCGATGACGCACGACGTGCAGGTGCGGGTGCGTACCCCGCAGGCCGACGACCTGGCCGCGGCGCTGCGCGAGCAGTCGGCCACCGTCGACACCGACCCGCACGGCGCGCTGCTGGTGACCGGCGTGGACGCGCCGACGGTGGGCCGGGTCGCGCTGGCCGCCAAGGTCGAGCTGCACGAGCTGACCACCGAGCGCCCCGACCTCGAAGGGGTCTTCCTGGAGCTGACGGCCGGAAAGGCGGAGATCCGATGACGCTTGTCCGATCCGAACTGCTCAAGATCCGTACCACCAGCACCTGGTGGATCTTCGGGTTGATCAGCCTGGCGCTGTGGGCGCTCACGCTGTTCTTCAACTGGTTGCAGACCGATGCGCTGGCCGGCGGGGACTTCGGCGAGGTGCCGGCCGACCAGTCCGACCAGTTGCAGGCCATCTCGGCCGCCGACAACCTGGCGGCCAACCTCTACACCAACGGCCAGTTCTTCGGGCTGCTCATCGTGCTGCTGCTGGGCATCGTGGTGGTGACCAGCGAGTTCTTCCACCAGACGGTGACCACCACGTTCCTCACGGCGCCGCACCGCACCGCGGTGATGCTGGCCAAGCTGGCCGCGGCCGGCGTGCTCGCGCTGCTGTTCTGGCTCGTCACCACCGTGCTGAACCTGATCATCTCGCCGGTGATCCTCAACTCGGTGGACGTCGGCTCGCAGCTCGGCAGCGGCGCCGTCTGGCGGGCGATCGCGCTCAACGGCCTGGCCTACCTGCTCTGGTCGGTACTCGGCGTCGGGCTCGGCGTGCTGATCCGCAGCCAGATCGGGGCCACGGTGACCGGCATCCTGTTCTACCTGGGCGGCGCGATCGGCGCGGTCATCGTCCTCAGCCTCCTCGCGGCGCGGTACGGCGACTGGATCAACAAGCTCCAGCTGCTGGTCCCGTCGCTCGCCTCCGGGCTCATGGTGGGCGGCGACACCGACATCCCGGGCAACCCGCCGCAGTGGGCCGGCGCCCTCGTGCTGATCGGATACGCGGTGGTGGCCGGCGCGATCGGCGTCGCCACGATCCGCAAGCGCGACATCTCCTGACCTCACGGTCGGAACGGACCCCGGTCGATGACGGACGTCGTCGGCCGGGGTCCTGCTCGTCTAGCAGGAGTCGGCGGATCACGCAGCGTTTGCCGAACTTCTGGCATCTTCTGTGAAACGGACCACCAGCCGGAGGCGAGAATGCCTGCGCGCAGCGCACGGCGTAGCCTTGGCATCGGTTTACCCAGCGTCGGCAACCGGGGGTCACCGGGGGCCACCGTGACATTCACAACCGCGTGAAAGAGGCGATTAGCGGCCGTGTCGACCCAGCAGACTTCGCAGGAGAACCCACTGGCGGGTTTCGGCCCGAACGAGTGGATCGTCGAGGAGATGTACCAGCGCTACCTCGCCGACCCCTCGAGCGTCGATTCGGCCTGGCACGACTTCTTCGCCGACTACCGGCCGGCCCCGGGCGCCGCCACACCGCGCCCGGACGGGCAGGCCAAGCCGGCCGCGAAGCCGGAGCCGGCCGAGCAGCAGGAAGCGGTGGCCACTGTCACCGCGCAGCCCGCCAAGACCGAGCCGAAGGCCGCCCCCAAGGCCGCGCCCGCCCCGGCCAAGCCCGCCGCCAAGCCGGCGGCGAAGGCGCCCGAGCCGGCCAAGAAGTCCGCCCCGGCCAAGCCGGCCGCCAAGGCGCCGACCGCGAGCGCCGCGGGCACCACGCCGCTGCGCGGCGTCGCCGCCAAGATCGTGCAGAACATGGACGCGTCGCTCGCCGTCCCGACCGCCACCAGCGTGCGCTCCGTCCCGGCCAAGCTGCTCGTCGACAACCGCATCGTGATCAACAACCACCTGACCCGCGGTCGCGGCGGCAAGGTCAGCTTCACCCACCTGATCGGGTACGCGCTCGTCCGCGCGGTCGTCGAGCACCCGGAGATGAACAACTCCTTCGCCGAGGTCGACGGCAAGCCGGCGATGCTCCGCCCGGAACACGTCAACCTGGGCATCGCGATCGACCTGGTCAAGCCGGACGGCTCGCGCAACCTGGTGGTGCCGTCCATCAAGGGCTGCGAGCAGATGGACTTCCGGCAGTTCTGGCAGGCGTACGAGGACGTGGTCCGGCGCGCCCGCCGCAACGAGCTGACCATGGAGGACTACTCCGGCACCACGATCTCGCTGACCAACCCGGGCGGCATCGGCACGGTGCACTCGATCCCGCGTCTGATGCAGGGGCAGAGCGCCATCATCGGCGTCGGCGCGATGGAATACCCGGCCCCCTACCAGGGCATGAGCGAGGCCACCCTGGCCGAGAACGCGGTCAGCAAGGTCATCACGCTGACCAGCACCTACGACCACCGGATCATCCAGGGCGCGCAGTCCGGCGAGTTCCTGAAGGTCATGCACGAGCTGCTGCTCGGCGAGCGCGGCTTCTACGACGACATCTTCACCTCGCTGCGCATCCCGTACGAGCCGGTGCGCTGGATGCGCGACGTGGCCGTCGACAGCGAGGGCCAGATCAACAAGACCGCGCGGGTGCACGAGCTGATCCACGCGTACCGGGTGCGCGGCCACCTGATGGCCGACACCGACCCGCTGGAGTTCAAGATCCGCAAGCACCCGGACCTGGACGTGCTCCAGCACGGGCTCACGCTGTGGGACCTCGACCGCGTCTTCCCGGTCAACGGCTTCGCCGGCCAGCAGCGGATGAAGCTGCGCTCGATCCTCGGCGTGTTGCGTGACTCGTACTGCCGCCGGGTCGGCATCGAGTACATGCACATCCAGGACCCGGAGGAGCGGCGCTGGATCCAGGAGCGGGTCGAGCGCAAGTACGAGAAGCCCAGCTCCGACGAGCAGAAGCACGTGCTGAACCGGCTCAACGCCGCCGAGGCGTTCGAGACGTTCCTGCAGACCAAGTACGTCGGCCAGAAGCGTTTCTCGCTGGAGGGCGGCGAGTCGCTGATCCCGCTGCTCGGCGAGGTGCTGGAGTGCTCCGCCGAGGCCGGGCTGGACGAGGTCGTCATCGGCATGGCCCACCGCGGCCGGCTCAACGTGCTGGCGAACATCGTCGGCAAGCCGTACGAGAAGATCTTCTCCGAGTTCGAGGGGCACCTCGACCCGCGGTCCACGCAGGGCTCGGGCGACGTGAAGTACCACCTCGGCCAGAACGGCAAGTTCACCACCCCGGACGGCGAGCACGCGGTCAAGGTGTCGGTGGTGGCGAACCCGTCGCACCTGGAGGCCGTGGATCCGGTGCTGGAGGGCATCGTCCGGGCCAAGCAGGACCGCATCGACCTCAAGCTGGAGGGCTACACCGTGCTGCCGCTCGCGGTGCACGGTGACGCCGCCTTCGCCGGCCAGGGCGTGGTCGCCGAGACGCTCAACCTCTCCCAGCTGCGCGGCTACCGCACCGGCGGCACCGTGCACGTGGTCGTGAACAACCAGGTCGGCTTCACCACCGCCCCGGAGTACAGCCGGTCCAGCCTCTACAGCACCGACGTGGCCCGGATGATCCAGGCGCCGATCTTCCACGTGAACGGCGACGACCCGGAGGCCGTGGTCCGGGTGGCCCGGCTCGCGTTCGAGTACCGGCAGGCGTTCAACAAGGACGTCGTGATCGACATGGTCTGCTACCGCCGGCGCGGGCACAACGAGGGCGACGACCCGTCGATGTCCAACCCGGAGATGTACAAGATCATCGACTCGAAGCGGTCGGTCCGCAAGCTCTACACCGAGGAGCTGATCGGGCGCGGCGACATCACCGTCGAGGACGCCGAGGAGCTGCTGCGCGACTACCAGGGGCAGCTGGAGCGGGTCTTCAAGGCCACCCGGGACGCGGCGACCGCGCCGCGTCAGCTCAGCCGCCCGGCCCGGGAGGATGAGCCGGAGCCGCAGGTCGACACCGCCACCGACGCCGCCGTGGTCAAGGCGGTCGGTGAGGCGCACGTCAACCTGCCGGAGGGCTTCACCCCGCACAAGCGGATCCAGCAACTGCTGGAGCGGCGCCGCAAGATGTCCGTCGAGGGCGGCATCGACTGGGGCTTCGCCGAGATCATCGCGTTCGGCTCGCTGCTGCACGACGGCGTCACCGTCCGGCTCGCCGGGCAGGACTCGCGCCGCGGCACGTTCGTCCAGCGGCACGCCTCGGTGGTCGACTCCAAGACCGGCGAGGACTACCTGCCGCTGAAGTCGCTCACCGCCGACGGCGAGCGGTCGCGCTTCTTCGTCCACGACTCGCTGCTCTCCGAGTACGCGGCCATGGGCTTCGAGTACGGCTACTCGGTGGAGAACATCAACGCGCTGGTGGCCTGGGAGGCCCAGTTCGGTGACTTCGTCAACGGCGCCCAGTCGGTGATCGACGAGTTCATCTCCTCCGGCGAGGTGAAGTGGGGTCAGCGATCCGCGGTGACCCTGCTGCTGCCGCACGGCCACGAGGGCCAGGGCCCGGACCACACCTCCGGCCGCCCGGAGCGGTTCCTCCAGCTCTGCGCCGAGGACAACATGCGGGTGTCCATCCCGACCACCCCGGCGAACTACTTCCACCTGCTGCGCCGCCAGGCCCTGTCGCCCAAGCGCAAGCCGCTGGTGGTGTTCACGCCGAAGTCGCTGCTGCGGCACAAGCTCTGCGTGTCGCCGGTGGAGGACTTCACCACCGGGACGTTCTCCCCGGTGCTGGCCGACACCGCTGCTCCGGCGCCGGAGCAGGTCAAGCGGGTGCTGCTCTGCTCGGGCAAGGTCTACTACGACCTGTTCCAGGCCCGGCAGGAGCGGGGCGTCACGGACACCGCGATCATCCGGATGGAGCAGCTCTACCCGCTGCCCGTCGAGGAGGTCCGGGCCGCGCTGGCGCAGTACCCGAACGCCGAGGACTTCGCCTGGGTCCAGGAGGAGCCGGCCAACCAGGGCGCCTGGTCGTTCGTCGCGCTCAACCTGCTGGAGCACCTGCCCGAGGTCCGGCTGCGCCGCATCTCCCGCCCGGCCGCCGCCGCACCGGCGGTCGGCTCCGCGAAGATGCACGAGGTCGAGCAGAACGCGCTGATCGAGGCGGCTCTCCCCCGCCCGTGACACCACCGGCAGCGGCCCGTCCCGACCCGGGGCGGGCCGCTGCCGTACGACGACGAGAGGAACACCGTGTACTTCACCGACCGTGGCATCGAGGAGCTGGTCGAGCGCCGTGGCGACGAGCAGGTCAGCATGGAGTGGCTGGGCGAGCGGCTGCGTGACTTCGTCGACCTGAACCCGGAGTTCGAGACCCCGATCGAGCGGTTCGCCACCTGGCTGGCCCGTCTCGACGACCCGGACGACGACTGACCCGGGCGACGGACCGACGCGCCGCGCGGCCGGGCCTCAGCCGGTCGCGCCCCGCCCGAGCACCTGGAGATCTCCGGTACGCCGCAGCTTCTGCCAGCCCAGCCGGCCGCCGGTCAGCGCGGTGCCGACCGCCTGGAGCAGCACCAGGTACATCACCTGGCGGTAGACGAACTGCTGCAACGGCAGCACCCACAGCACGCCGAGCTTCTCCCGGTCCAGCCGGAAGGCCAGCACCGCGGTGAGGAGCTGGAGCGCGAGCATCGCCAGCCAGGCCACCACCGTGTCGCTGCGGTCCAGGAAGATCAGCCCGTAGATCGCGAGCAAATCGATCACCGGTGCGGCCAGCGGCAGCAGCACACCGAAGAGCGTCAGGAACGACAGGCACCGCCGTCCGAACCGGCCCGACGGGCCGCTGTCGATCACCGAGCGCCGGTGCTTCCACATCGCCTGCATGGTGCCGTAGCTCCACCGGTACCGCTGCTTCCACAACTGGCCGATGGTGGTCGGCGCCTCGGTCCAGGCGCGGGCGCTCTCCTCGTACACGATGTGCCAGCCGGCGCGGCCGATGGCGATGGTGACGTCGGTGTCCTCCGCCAGCGTGTCGTCGGTCATGCCGCCCACCTGCTCCAGCGCCTGACGCCGGAACGCGCCGATCGCGCCCGGGACGGTGGGCATGCAGCGCAGCGTCTCGTAGAGGCGGCGGTCGAGGTTGAAGCCGATGACGTACTCGATGTGCTGCCACTTGGCGATCAGGCCGCGGCGGTTGCCGACCTTGACGTTGCCGGCGACCACGCCGACCCGGGGGTCGGCGAAGGGCTGGACCAGCCGGCGGACCGAGTCCGGCTCGAAGATCGTGTCGCCGTCGACCATGACGATGAGGTCGTGCCGGGCCAGCGCGACGCCGGTGTTGAGGGCGCTCGGCTTGCCGCCGTTGGGCTTGCGGACGACCCGGACGTTCGGCAGCCCCAGCGCCGCGACGATGTCGGCGGTGCCGTCGGTCGAGCCGTCGTCGACCACCACCACCTCGATGCCGCCGGGATGGTCGCCCAGGGCCAGCGAGCGGACCGCCGCGGCGATGCCCTCCCGCTCGTTGTACGCGGGCACGATCACCGAGACCGGTTCGGTGACCGGCGGCCCCCAGGACCAGTCGCGGCGACGGCGGCGGCGCGCGTGCTGTGTGGCCAGGACGAACAGCAGCAGGGTCCGGCCGACGGTGAGCACCCCGACGAGCACGAAGAAGACGCCGAGCACCCCGAACATGCCGTCGGCCACGCGTACCGCGCCGACCAGCACGTGGCCCCGCAACCGCTCGTCGAGCGAGGCCGCCGTCTGCCCGCCCACCGGGCCGGACACTCCGGCGGCCGCGAGCGTGTGGTTGAGCCCTTCGCTGACCGTGGTGAAGCGGTACCCGCGTTCCAGCATCGCCGGGATGTACCGGTCCAGCGCGGCCACGGTGCCGGACCGGTCGCCGCCCGCGTCGTGCCAGAGCGCGATCGTGCCGGCCGTCCCGTCGGGCGTGGCGTTGGCGACCATCTCCTCGGCCGACGGAAGCTCCCAGTCCCGGCTGTCGACGTCGTTTACGACTGTGAGGTAGCCCAGCTCGCCCGCCTGCCGCAGCATCGGCCAGTCCCGGTCGGTGTACGCGTCGGCGCGGGACGAGTACGGGAACCGCAGCAGCGACGGCCGGACGCCCGTGGTGCTGGCGATGGCGAGCTGCGTCTGCGCGTACTCCAGCTCGCGCCGCCACTCCGGCAGCGCGGCGAGGTCGGGGTGGGTGAACGTGTGCACGCCCAGCTCGTGTCCCTCGGCCACCAGCCGGCGGGTCACCTCCGGGTTGCGGACGACCTGCGAGCCGATGACGAAGAAGGTGCCCTTCACCTGGTACTTGTCCAGGACGCGCAGCACCTCCGGCGTCCACTGCGGGTCGGGTCCGTCGTCGAAGGTGAGCGCGACGGTACGCGGCGGCAGGCGGTGCGACTGGGTGCGGCCCTCCGCGCCGACGTTGACGATCGGGCCGCCTCCGATCACCGAGCTGGGGACCTCCCGCTGGCTGCCGGACGTCACCCGGTTGTCGGGCACGAACGCGGCGTTCGTGTACGCCTCGACGACCAGCAGGCCGCCCAGGACGACCATGACCATGGCGACCAGGGCCCAGCTCGGCCGGGGCAGCAGACGCCGGCCGCGGGACCGGCGCGCGCCGGGGAGCTGCCGGACGTCCAGGACGACGGTGGCCTCGTCCGGCTGCCGTCCGGCCCGGGGCCGCCGGAGGGCGTGCACGCGGCGGGGGCCCAGCGGGACGGTGGGCTGGTCGCGGTTCGACGGGCGGGTGGGTGCCTCGTCACTCATCGGCGGGCGCGGCCGGCGCGGCGGGGTCGGCGGGCGGGTCGACGACGGACGGCGGGTCGACAGCGGGCGGCGGCACCTCGTCGGTGGGGGCGGTGGGCGGCGCGGTGGTGGCCGGCGCCTGGGTGGTCCGGGGCGCGGTCGGGGCGGGCCGGGTCGGGCGTTGATACCCGGGGCTGGGTGGGACCGCGCTTGCGGGCGAGGCGGAGGTGGCCGGCGCACGTGTCGCGGCGGTACCGACGTCGGTGGGCGTCGCCGGCGTGGCACGGGTGACCGCGGGTGACGGCGACGCCGGCTGGCCCGGCGACGGCAGCCGCTGCTCGGTGCTCGGCTCGACGAACGGGATGACGGTGTCCGGGGTGATCGGCCCGCCGGCGAAGCTGACTCCGACCATGACCGTGTAGATCACACCCGCCGCGCCGGCGCAGTAGGCGAGACGGCGCAGCCGCCGGCGTCGCCGCCCGCTCGGGTCGACGAAGACGGGGGGCGATTCCGGTACGACAGGAATCAGTGCGGTCGGGCCTTCCACAAGCCAAGTGTAGATGCGAGAAATTCCCACCTTCTCCCCCGGCTAGCCGTGCTGACCAGGCAGAACGGACAGCACCGACCTCGATCTTGTAGGTTGGGTGCCGTGGCTCGCAGCGTGTACCTCACCGGCGTCGGCTCCGGCGGGGGAAAATCGACAGTGGCGCTCGGGCTGGCCGAGCTGTTGTCCCGGCAGGTGGAACGGATAGGCGCGTTCCGGCCGCTCGTCGCCGGTGACGGCGCCGACCCGATCCTCGCCCTGCTCACCGAGCGCTACCGGATGGAACTGCCGGTCGACGAGCTGTACGGCGCCACGTACGCCGAGGCGAGCGCGCTCGTCGCGGACGGCCGCCGGGAGGAGCTGATCTCCCGGATCGTCACCCGCTACCGGGAGGTCGAACGGCGCTGCCCGGCGATAGTGGTGGTCGGCAGCGACTTCGCCTACGGCGACGGCACCGGGCCACGCGAGCTGGCCTTCAACGCCCGCCTGGCGACCGAGTTCGGCAGCGTCGTGGTGCCCGTGGTGGACGGGTTCGGGCAGGCGCCCGACTCGATCGCGGCGGCACTGCGTGGCGCGTACCACGATCTGGTCGACCTCGGCGCGACGGTGATCGCGGCACTGGCCAACCGCGTGCCGGAGCCCATGACGCTGCCCGAGCTGCCGGTGCCCGCGTACGCGATCCCGGAGGTGCCGACCGTGTCGGCGCCGACGGTGGCCGAGGTGGCGGCGGCGCTGCACGGCACCGTGCTCACCGGCGACGAGACCGCGCTCGACCGCGACGTGCTCGACTACGTGGTGGGCGCGGCGCACGTGCCGACGCTGCTGGACCACCTCACCGACGGGGCGCTGGTGATCACCCCGGGCGACCGCGCCGACCTGCTGGTCGCCGCCGGCGCCGCGCACGTGGCCGGGCAGGTGTCGCTGGCCGGGCTGGTGCTCACGCTCGGCGAACAGCCCGACCCGCGCGCCATGCGCCTGGTCGAGCGGATGAACACCGGGCTCCCAGTGCTGTCGGTGCCCAGCGACAGCTACGACACGGTGTCCGCGTCCAGCCGCATCGAGGGCCGCCCCAGCACCGCCAACCCGCGCAAGGTCGAGGCCGCGCTCGGCGCGTTCGAACGCTGCGTGGACACCGACGACCTGGCCCGTCGGCTGCGGGTCAGCCGGTCCGCGCGGGTCACCCCGCTGATGTTCGAGAACGACCTGATCGACCGGGCCCGCGCCCGGCGCCGCCGGCTGGTGCTGCCCGAGGGCGCGGACGAGCGGATCCTGCGCGCCACCGAGGTGCTGCTGCGCCGGGGCGTCGCGGAGATCACCCTGCTCGGCCGCCCGGACGAGATCGCCAGGCGGACCCGGGAACTGGGCGTCGACCTCGGTGACGCCCAGATCGTCGACCCGGCGACCAGCCCGTGGCGGGACGAGTTCGCCCAGGCGTACGCGCAGTTGCGCGCCCACCGCGGCGTCACAGTGGAGCTGGCGCACGACATCGTGGCGCAGGCCAACTACTTCGGCACGATGATGGTGCAGACCGGTCACGCCGACGGCATGGTCTCCGGCGCCACCCACACCACAGCCGCCACCATCCGGCCCGCGTTCGAGATCATCCGGACCGTGCCCGGCGTCTCGGTCGCCTCCAGCGTCTTCTTCATGCTGCTCGCCGACCGGGTGCTGGTGTACGGCGACTGCGCCGTCAACCCCGACCCGGACGCCGACCAGCTCGCCGACATCGCCATCTCGTCTGCCGACACCGCGGCCCGGTTCGGCATCGAGCCGCGGGTGGCGATGCTGTCGTACTCCACCGGCAGCTCCGGCGCCGGCGCCGACGTGGAGAAGGTCGCGGCGGCCACGAAGCTGGTCCGGGAACGCCGGCCCGACCTGCTGGTCGAGGGACCGATCCAGTACGACGCGGCGATCGACCCGCAGGTGGCGGCCACCAAGCTGCCGGACAGCCCGGTCGCGGGGCGGGCGACCGTGTTCATCTTCCCGGACCTCAACACCGGCAACAACACGTACAAGGCGGTGCAGCGGTCGGCCGGGGCGGTGGCGGTCGGGCCGGTCATGCAGGGCCTGCGCCGGCCGGTGAACGACCTGTCCCGGGGCGCTACCGTGGCGGACATCGTCAACACGGTGGCGATCACCGCCATCCAGGCCGCCGCGGAGGCGTCGGAATGAGCCGCATCCTGGTCCTCAACAGCGGGTCCTCGTCGGTCAAGTACCGGCTGTACGACGGCGACGACGTCCTGGACAAGGGCACAGTCGAGCGGATCGGCGAACCCGGCGGCGGGCCGGCCGACCACGAGAGCGCGGTCCGGGAGATCATCGGCCGGCTAGACCTGACCGGGCTGTCCGGCGTCGGCCACCGGGTGGTGCACGGCGGGCGGAAGTTCAGCGCGCCGGTACGCATCGACGACGCGGTCGTGGCCGCCATCGAGGATCTGGTGCCGCTGGCGCCACTGCACAACCCGGCCAACCTGGCCGGCATCCGGGTGGCCCGGGAGGCGCTGCCGGACACCCCGCAGGTGGCGGTCTTCGACACCGCGTTCCACCACACGCTGCCCGAGGCCGGCGCCACGTACGCGATCGACAAGGCCACCGCCGAGCGGTACGGCGTCCGCCGCTACGGCTTCCACGGCACCTCGCACGCGTACGTCTCGCGTCGCGTCGCCGACCTGCTCGACCGCCCGTACGACGAGCTGAACACGATCACCCTGCACCTGGGCAACGGGGCGAGCGCGTGCGCGGTCCAGGGAGGCCGCAGCGTGGCCACCTCGATGGGCATGTCCCCGCTGGAGGGCCTGGTGATGGGTACCCGCAGCGGCGACCTCGACCCGACAGTCATCTTCCACCTGCGCCGCGAGGGCGGCATGGTCGTGGACGACATCGACGACCTGCTCAACCACCGCAGCGGCCTGCTCGGGCTGACCGGCGTCAACGACATGCGGGAGGTGCTGGCCCGCCGCGACGCCGGCGACCCGGAAGCGACGCTGGCGTTCGACGTCTACTGCCGCCGGATCACCGGCTACGTGGGTGCGTACTACGCGCTGCTCGGCCGGGTCGACGCGATCGCGTTCACCGCCGGGGTCGGCGAGCACGCCGCACCGGTGCGGGCGGCGTCGCTGGCCGGGCTGGAGCGGCTGGGCGTCGCGGTCGACCCGGCGCGCAACGACGGCCACGGCGACCGGGTCGTCTCCCCGGACGGCGCGGAGGTGGCGGTGCTCGTGGTCGGCACCGACGAGGAGCGGGAGATCGCCCGCGAGACCCGCGAGGTGCTGGGCGTCTGACCGCGTGTCACGTGCGCCGGATCCCCGGCGTAAGCCGGGGCCGGACCATGCTTGCTCGCCGCCTCGCTTCCCGCGCGGGCCGGGTCAGCCCAGGGCGATCCAGGCGACCAGGGCGACCACCACCACGGCGGCGACGGCCACGCCGGCGATCAGCGGCAGGCGTGACGGCGGCGACGCCGACGCGGCCGGCTCGGGAGAATCGACGAATGCGCGGAACTGCGCGGTGTTGCCACTCGGGTCGGTGTAGTTCTCAGCCATGCGGCTGACCCTAGCGAAGCCGCCCGGACCGGAATGTCCCGCCGGGCCGCCACCTGCGGATCCGGTCGGCGGGATCGGGCGAACCCGGCCACCCGGTGGAGGCGGGAGCCGCCCGGGTGGCGGCACCGACCGGCCCGGACGGCGGGCGCGGGCCGACCGCTCGGCTGCCTACCGTGCAGGTGTGAGGGGGCAGCGGCTGGTCGCCGCGCTGATGACGGCGCTGCTGGCCGGTTGCGGCCCGGCCGTGGCCACGTCCGACCCGGTCCCGGCCGCCGTCGGGCCCGCGCCGGAGCACCAGTACGCGGTCGGGATGCGACAGTTCACGCTCGATCCGGACGGCAGGCGGCCGCTGCCGGTCACCGTGTGGTACCCGGCACAGCAGTCTTCCGCACCGCCGTACACGGCCGGCCCCGTGTCGGCCGGCCCTGTTTCGGCTGGTCCCGGCTCGGCTGGTGTCGATCTCGCGCCGGTCCTGTCCGGCCCGCGCGGGCCTCGCGCTTCGGCCCTGCCTTCTCGCCCGTCCGTCTCCGCGGCCCCGTCCGGCTCCGGACGCGCCACACCGTCGAGCCCTGGACCCCGCGTCCGGCCGGGAGCCCCGTTCGCCGCCGGCCGGTTCCCGGTGGTGCTCTACAGCCACGGGCTGCGCAGCCTGCCCGCCCTGCACGCGGCGCTGACCAGCCGCTGGGCCGCCGCCGGCTTCGTGGTGGTCGCGCCCACCTATCCGCGTACGAACCAGCGCGCCCGCGCCTTCACCCGCGACGACGTCCGCAACCAGCCGGCCGACGCCTGGCGACTGATCCGACACCTGGTCCGGCTGGGCGCCCGGCCCGGGGATCCGCTCGGCGCGCACATGGCAGTGGACCGGTTCGCCGCCGCCGGGCACTCGGCCGGCGGGCACACCACGCTCGGCATGTTCGCCTCCGGGCAGCCGTTCCCGGTACGGGCCGGAATCGTGATCGCCGGTGGCCGGATGGTCGCCGGGCTCTCCCGGCCGCTCGCGCCGATGCTGTTCGTGCACGGGAGCGCCGACCGGATCGTGCCGGAGCCGATCGGCCGGGCCGCGTACGCCCGCTGTCTCGGGCCGGCCGCCTTCCTGAGCCTCACCGGTCAGGGCCACGGCGAGTACCTGACGCCCGGGCGACCCGGCTTCGCCCAGGTGCTCGCCACCACCACCGACTTCCTGCGCTGGACGCTCTACGCCGACCGCGCCGCCCTGCGCCGCCTCCCCACCGACGCCACAGCCCCCGACCTGACCACCTTCACCACCCGCTCACTCCCCACCTGACCCCTGCCCCACCCGAGCACCGTCGATCATGAAGTTGACGGCGACAAACCGGACAGCGATCGCCGCCAAGTTCATGATCGACGCGCCCCGGGGCGGGGTGGGTAGGGTGCCGGGGTGGACGGGCTGGACGGGCGGCAGCTGGGGGCGATCCGCGAGGTCGTCGACGTGTGCGACGCCTGCGGGGCGGACGTGTGGCTGCGCGGGGGGTGGGCGATGGACTTCCACCTCGGCGAAGTGACCCGGCCGCATGTCGACGTCGACTGGTACTGCTGGCGGCGGGACGCCGACACGCTGGCCGACCGGCTCGGCGCGCTCGGCTGGCGCCCCGACCCCCGGATGCCCGCCACGACGCAGCTCGACCTGCTGCGCGACGACGTCGAACTGAGCTTCGCGTACCTCGACCGGGACGCGGACGGCCGGGTCGTCGTCGGCGCCGGACCGTGGGCGGGCACGCTCCTGCCGGAAGGCATGCTGGCCGGGCGGCCGGGCCGGATCGGCACGCTCACGGCGCCGGTGATCAGCGTCGCGGCGCAGATCGAGTTCAAGGAGATGTTCCCGGTCTGGATGCCGGAGCGCCCCCGCCGGGCCAAGGACGCCGCCGACCTGGCGCGTCTCCGGGCGTCAGCGGGCGGTCACCCGGCGCGCTGACCGGGCCTGGTTGCCCCGATCGCGAGGCACAATCGAGTTCATGCGCCGTCGTCCCGTCGCCCTGCTCACCGCCGCCGTGCTCGGCGCCGCCCTCACCGGCTGCTCGGAGCAGCCCACCGCCCCGGCCGGGCGGCCCGCACCCGACGCCCCACCGACCACCACCACACCCGCTCCGCGCGTACCCGCCGGCAAGGCGCCTGCGGAGAGCTTCGCGGTCGGCGTACGCCAGGTGAAGCTGAACCGCGACGGCGACCGGCCGTTGCCGGTGACGCTCTGGTATCCGGCGGCGGGCGCTGCCCGTGGCGCGGTCGAGCGTTCCGCCCCGGCGGCGGACGGGCGGTTCCCCGTGGTGCTGTTCAGCCACGGCCTGAGCGCGCGGCCGGAGGACTACCAGGCGCTGCTGACGCGCTGGGCGGCGGCCGGTTTCGTGGTCGCCGCGCCGCGTTTCCCGCACACCTCCCGGGGCACCGACGGCAACCCGCTGGACGTGCTCAACCAGCCGGCCGACGTGTCGTACGTGCTGACGCAGGTGCTCGCGCTGGGTGAGAAGGCGGGTGATCCGCTGCGCGGCCGGCTGGACCCGGAGCGGGTGGCCGCGACCGGGCACAGCGCCGGTGGCGTGACCACGATCGGGCTGTTCACCGCCGGCCGGGACGAGCGGCTGGACGCGGGCATCGTCTTCGCCGGTACCGCGCTCGGCGTGGGCACCGCCTTCGCCGGCGCCGCCGCGCCGCAGTTGTTCGTGCACGGGGAGGCCGACGAGGTGGTGTCGTACGCCGCCGGCAAGGCCGTGTACGACGCGGTGCCGTGGCCGAAGGCGATGCTCAGCCTGCCCAAGGGCGACCACGGCCGGGCGCTGCTCGGCGACGGCAAGGCGCTGGGCGTGGTCGCCGACACCACAGTCGAGTTCCTCCGCTGGACGCTCTACGGCGACCCGGCGGCGAAGAAGCGCCTCCCGGCCGACGCCGCCCGGGGCGGCCTGGCCACCCTGGACGACCGGCTCTGAGGCGTCAGGCGGTGTGGTCGACGACCACCTTGCCGAAGACCTCACCGGAGTGCAGCCGGGCGAACGCCTCGGAGATCTCGCTGAACGGCACCACCCGGTCGACGACCGGGCGCACCTCGTGCTCGGCGCAGAACGCGAGCAGCTCGGTCAGCTCGTCCGGGGTGCCCATCGAGGTGCCGAGGATCTCCAGCTGCATGGCGAAGACCCGGCGCAGGTTGATCTTGGGCTCGTGACCGGCGGTGGCGCCGGAGACCACGATCCGGGCCGTCGGGGCGGCCGACTTCAGCGAGTGGTCGAAGGTGGCCGCGCCGACCGTCTCGATCACCACGTCGACCCGTTCCGGCAGCCGCGCGCCGGGCTCCAGCGCGGTCGCGCCCAGCTCGGTGATCCGCTCCCGCTTGGCGGCGTCGCGGCTGGTCGCGTACACCCGCTTGCCGAGCGCGACGCCGAGCGCGACGGCCGCGGTGGCCACGCCACCGCCGGCGCCCTGGACCAGCACCGACTCGCCGTCGGCGACCCGGCCCTTGGTGGTCAGCATCCGCCAGGCGGTGAGCCACGCCGTCGGCAGGCACGCCGCGTCGGTCGCCGACAGGCCGTCGGGCAACGGCAGCAGGTTCATCCGGGGTACGGCGACAAGCTCGGCGAACGTGCCCTGGTAGTGCTCGGAGAGGATGGAGACCCCACGCGGGTCGCCAGGGGTGGGCACCACCGGGTAGATGACCACCTCGTTGCCGTCCGGGTCGGTGCCGACCGCGTCGCAGCCCAGGATCATCGGGAGCTGGTCGGCGGTCAGACCCACGCCGCGCAGCGACCAGAGGTCGTGGTGGTTGAGCGAGCTGGCCCGCACCCGCACCGTGACCCAGTCGTCCTGCGGGTGGGTCGGCTCGGGACGGTCGCCGACGGCGAGCGCGGCGAGCGGGTTGTCGGCGTCGAAGGCCGAGGCGAAGGCAGCACGCATGATCGGCACGGTAACAAGCTGAGCAGCAGTTAAGAAGGGGCTCGTCCTATGCGAAACGCGACAGGACGGGCCCCTTCTCGTACACGTCAGCGGCGGGCGACCCCGTCGCGGCGGGCGGCCTCCGCGACCGCCTCGGCCACCGCCGGGGCGACTCGCGGGTCCAGCGGCGACGGCACGATCGCGTCGGCGGTCAGCGACTCGGCCACCACGCCGGCGATGGCGTCGGCGGCGGCCACCTTCATCGAGTCGGTGATCCGGGTGGCCCCGGCGTCCAGCGCGCCACGGAACACGCCCGGGAACGCGAGCACGTTGTTGATCTGGTTCGGGTAGTCGCTGCGCCCGGTGGCGACCACAGCCACGTGCCGGGCGGCCACCTCGGGGTGCACCTCCGGGGTGGGGTTGGCCAGCGCGAACACGATGCCGCCGGGGGCCATGCCGGCCACCGCCGCCTCCGGGATCTGGCCGCCGGAGACGCCCACGAGCACGTCCGCGTCGCGCAGCGCCTCGGTGATGTCGCCCTGCCGGCCCTCGGCGTTGGTGATCTCGGCCAGCTCGGCCTTGGTGCCGGTCAGCTCGCGGTGCCGGCCGATGATGCCGCGCGAGTCGCACACCACCACCCGGTCCGGGTCGACGCCGCCGGCGATCAGCATCTTGGTGACCGCCACCCCGGCCGCGCCCGCGCCGCTGACCGCCACCCGCAGGTCACCGAGCTTGCGGTTGAGCAGCGTCGCGGCGTTGCGCAGCGCGGCGAGCACCACGATCGCGGTGCCGTGCTGGTCGTCGTGGAAGACCGGGATGTCCAGCGCCTCGTCGAGCCGGCGCTCCACCTCGAAGCAGCGCGGTGCGCTGATGTCCTCCAGGTTGATCCCGCCGAACGAGGGCGCGAGCGCCTTGACCGTCGCCACGATCTCGTCCACGTCCTGGGTGTCCAGGCAGACCGGCACCGCGTCCACGCCGGCGAACTGCTTGAACAGCACCGCCTTGCCCTCCATCACGGGCAGCGCGGCGCGCGGGCCGATGTTGCCGAGACCGAGTACGGCGGAACCGTCGGTGACCACGGCGACGGTGTGCGACACCCAGGTGTAGGTGTCGACGAGCGCGGGGTCGGCGGCGATCGCCTCGCACACCCGGGCGACGCCCGGCGTGTACGCGAGGGAGAGGTCCTCGCGGCTGGTCAGCGGCACTGTGGAGGCGACTGCCATCTTGCCGCCGACGTGCAGGCGGAAGACGGGATCGGCGGGGTCCGGGGTGGACGAAGACATGGTGACTCCAGGATCTGTCGAGCAGACGGACCGGCCGGCGTGGTCAGCGGTGGTCAGCGACCGGCGGCGCGGCGGTGCGGGGGTCACCCGGGCACTTTTCGAGCATAGTCACGCTTCGGCACCCAGTATGTGAGCGGGGTCATATCCGCTCCGGTCGTTACCTGCTCCTGACCCGTCCCGGACGCGGCCACCAGCGGGCCACCACCCGGCCGCGGACGTCGGCGACCCCGTACGCCCGGGAGTCGTCGGCGACGAACTCGTTGTCGCCGCGCAACCACCATCCGCCGTCGCGGGGTTCCACCGCCCGCTTGACGACGAGCAGGTCGGGACGGCTGCGGAACACCGCGACGACGACGTCCCCGGGACGTACCGGCCGGCCTCCGGTGCGGACCAGCACCGCGTCGCCGTGACGCAGCGTCGGGGACATGGACGGGCCGGTCACCAGCACCGGCACCAGCGGGCCGCGCAGAGCCGGAGGTCCACCGGTGGGCGCCATGTCACCTCCCAGCCCCTGAGGGCGTCTCCAGGAGTAATGTCGTCTTGGATCATCGCAAACAACCCATGGAGGACCCTGATGCGCCTTCCCCGCATCCTCACGCCCCGGGTGACGGCCAGCGCTCACTGCGACCTGCCCTGCGGCGTATACGACCCGGCCCAGGCCCGGATCGAGGCCGAGTCGGTCAAAATGATCTGCGAGAAGTACCAGGCCAACACCGACCCGGAGTTCCGCACCCGCGCCATCCTGATCAAGGAGCAGCGGGCCGAGCTGGTCAAGCACCACCTGTGGGTGCTCTGGACCGACTACTTCAAGGCACCGCACTTCGAGAAGTACCCGCACCTGCACCAGCTGTTCAACGAGGCCACCAAGCTGGCCGGCGCGGCCGGCGCCAAGGGCGGCACCGACCCGGCCAAGGCCGACGAGCTGCTGGCGAAGATCGACGAGATCTCGAAGATCTTCTGGGAGACCAAGCAGGCGTGACGTCGCCCGACGGCACTCCGACGATCCGGCCGGTACGTCCCGAGGACGTACCGGCCGTCGTCGCCATGGTGCACGAACTCGCCGAGTACGAGCGCGCGCCCGAGCAGTGCCACCTCACCACGGACCAGCTCGACGCGGCCCTGTTCGGCCCGTCACCGGCGCTGTACGGCCACGTCGCGGTCGACGCGTCGGACCGGCCGCTCGGTTTCGCGCTCTGGTTCCTCAACTTCTCCACCTGGGCCGGCGTACACGGCATCTACCTGGAGGACCTCTACGTCCGCCCGGCCGCCCGGGGCACCGGCGCGGGCCGCATGCTGCTGGCGACGCTCGCCGCGATCTGCGTGGAGCGCGGCTACCAGCGGCTGGAGTGGTGGATGATCCACTGGAATCCGGCGGCCCGCTTCTACGCCGCGATCGGCGCCACGCCGATGGACGAGTGGACCCCGTACCGCCTGGCCGGGCCGGCGTTGCACGAGCTCGCCACGCACGCGACGGCCGCGCCCACGCGGCCCGCCCTCTGACCGGGTAGAGTCCCGCACCGGAGGGAGGAGCCGTGACTCAACTGACCGGGCACCCGACGACGGACGATGATGTCGTCCACCTCACCGTGCCCGCCGACGGTGGTTACCTCGGCGTGCTCCGCACCGCCACGGCCGGCCTCGCGGCCCGGCTCCAGTTCGCCCTCGACGAGATCGAGGATCTGCGCATCGCCGTCGACGAGGCGTGCGCCATGCTGCTCGCCATCGCCACCCGCGACGCCGAACTCGAGTGCCGCTTCGCGGTCACCGAGGACGCGCTCACCGTCGAGGTGACGGTGCCGACGGTCCGGGGCGCCACGCTCCCGTCCGAGTCGTCGTTCGCGTGGAAGGTGCTCACCGCGCTGACCACCGGGGCGAACGCCCACGCGTCCGGTGGCCGGGCCACCATCTCGCTGCTGACCCGGCGCGCCGGCTTCTGACCGGTCTTCGCGGTCACCGGCCCGGCGGTGTCCGGGCCGGGCCTGCGTTCAGGTGCCTGGGCCGGCGTTCAGCGGGCCTGCTCGCCGAAGCCCAGCGCGCGGTTGGTCGGACCGCTCACCAGCAGCCCGACCATGCCGATCCCGAGCGCCATCAGCGGCGCCCCGAGCCACCCCATGCCGCCCTCGATCATGAACCAGCCGACCGGCAGCAGCATGAGCTGCAGCACGATGGCCGGCGCGCGGGCGCCGGCGCGGCGGCGGGACAGCGCGCCGCCGAGCGCCCAGAGCGCCACCGCGCCGCCGACGGCGAAGACGGTCACCAGCAGTGCCGAGGTCAGATCCGTCGTGTCGGCGGTGAGGTCGGACCAGATGAGCCACACCGCGATCAGCCCCAGCGCCACCGCCTGGGCACGTAGCAGGAGCACCGCGGCGCGCAGCGTGCCGGGGAGCGGGTCGGAGTCGATCGTCACGGGCGCCACGATACCGGCGGGTAGTCGCGGTACAGTGCCGCCCATGCGGGCCGTCCTGGTGGTCAATCCGAAGGCCACCACCACCAGCGAGCGCAGCCGGGACGTGCTGGTCCGGGCGTTGCGCAGTGAAGTCGACCTGTCGGTGCGGTACACCCGCCGACGGGGCCACGCCATGGACCTGGCCCGGGAGGCCGCCCAGGAGGGCGTCGACCTGGTCGTCACGCTCGGCGGTGACGGCACCGTCAACGAGGTGGTGAACGGCCTGATGGCGGCGGAGCCGCCGACGTTCCGTACCGGACAGACCTCGGCCGAGCGGCTGCCCGCGCTGGCCACCGTGCCGGGCGGTTCGACAAACGTCTTCGCCCGCGCGCTCGGGCTGCCCCGGGAGTGGCCGGACGGCACCAGCATGATCCTCGAAGGGCTGCGGCTGGGCCGGTCGCGCACGATCGGGCTGGGCCGGGCCGACGACCGCTACTTCACGTTCTGCGCCGGCTTCGGGCTGGACGCGGCGGTGATCCGCCGGGTGGAACAGGCCCGCAAGAAGGGGCGCGTCTCCACCCCGGCGCTCTACTTCCGCTCCACCGCGAGTCAGTACTTCGTCGGCTCGGACCGCCGCCACCCGTCGATCACGCTGGAGCGCCCGGGTGAGGCGCCCGCGACGGAACTGGCCACCGCGATAATCCAGAACACCGCGCCGTGGACGTACCTGGGCGACCGGGAGATCAACCCGAACCCGGAGGCGTCGTTCGACCTCGGGCTCGACGTGCTCGCGCTGCGGCGGCTGCGGGTGGCCAGCACGGCCCGTACGGCGGTGCAGTTCTTCTCCAGGCAACCGGATCCGCACGGCAAGCAGGTGCTGCGGCTGCACGACGTGGCGGAGTTCACCGTGGTCTCGGACCGCCCGTTGCCGTTCCAGTTGGACGGGGACTACCTCGGCGAGCGGGAGAAAGTCCGATTCACATCCGTTCCGGCCGCACTGAGAGTAATCTGCTAGGTCTCGGGTATCCCAGTCGGTTGACGCGGACCCCCCGCCGCGCGGGCGCGGTGGCCGCCACGCCGAGGAAGGGTGCCGGAAATGTCAGCAACGTCACGCAGACCGTACTACATTGATTATCGACTGTGGCACGCCGGGTAACCAGGGCTCTGGCAAACCCGGACAAATGGGTGGTGAGCCCGCTCACTGTTCGGAGTTTTTCCGAGCGCCACCCTTGACATCGCTGTAGTTCGTGAAAGTATTCACAAGCGAACTCGTGTTGCCGGGACATTGCCTGGATATGCTCGTTCGGTTGAGCTGTTCCAGCAGGTCCAGGCACCCCACAGCCTGCTCACGCTGCGCCGAATTGATGGATGCTGACCGTCACCTTTCGGCAATGCGGACGCAAATAGAAATAGCAACGAAGCGTTATCTGGCCACCCACTAAGAATGAGGAGTGTTGCCGCCATGGACTGGCGCCACGATTCGGTCTGCCGCGACGAGGACCCGGAGCTGTTCTTCCCGATCGGGACGTCCGGCCCGGCCCTCCTGCAGGTGGAGCAGGCGAAGGCCGTCTGCCGGCGCTGCCCCGTGACCGACCAGTGCCTGCAGTGGGCGCTGGAGTCCGGTCAGGACGCCGGCGTCTGGGGTGGGATGAGCGAAGAGGAGCGTCGCGCGGTGAAGCGCCGCGGCGGTCTCCGGGTACTGCGCGCTCACTCCGCCTGACCCGTACACGCTGAACGCCCCGGCCGGGATTCCGGCCGGGGCGTTCTGCTGTCCCGGACCGGGTCAGCCCGCCACCGCCTCCACCCGCCGCCGGACCAGGTCCGCCAGCTCCGGCAGGTCGGTCAGGGGATCCGCCACGGCCACCGCGCCGGCCGACCGGGCCGACATGCGTACCCCGTCGTGGAACCGGCCCGGGGCCAGGAAGTAGGCCGCCACCGCGACCCGGCGGGCACCCGCGGCGCGCAGTCGCGCCACCGCGCCGCCGACCTCCGGGGGCGCCGCCGAGGCGTACGAGACGCGGCATGGCACGCCCAGCCCCGCGCCGAACGCCGCGGCGACCCGCCCCACCGAGGCACGCGCCGCCGGATCCCGGGTGCCGGCCGCCGCCAGCACCACCGCGTCCAGCCCGCCCGGCCCGTCACCGGTCGCCTCCGCCAGGCGGCGGCGCAGCCCGTCCAACAGCCCGCCGTCCACCCCGCCGCCGGTCGGCCCCAGCACGTCGGTCACCCGTACCTCGATGTCCGCGCCGGCCGCCGCGACCGCCGCCGGGATGTCCACCTTCCGGTGGTACGCGGCGGTCAGCAGCAGCGGCACCAGCACCGCCCGGGAGTGACCGGCGGCGGCCAGCCCGCGCAGCACCTCGGCCGGCCCGGGATCGGTGTGGTCGAGCCAGCTCGGCAGCACCGGACGGCCGGGGCACGTGTCCGCCACGGCCCGGGCCAGCGCCCGCGTCGCCTCGGCCGCACGCGGGTCACGGCTGCCGTGGGCCACCAGCACCACCGGTGGCCCGGCGCTCAGGTGTGCAGACCGCACTCGGTCTTCTCGAACATCGCCCAGCGGCCGGACCGGGGGTCCTCCCCCGCCTTCGTCCGCCGGGTGCACGGCCAGCAGCCGATCGAGCCGTAACCGCGGGCGAACAACTCGTTCACCGGGATGTCGTACCGGGCCACGTAGGCGTCCACCTCCCGCTGCGTCCACGCCGCGATCGGGTTCACCTTGACCTTGCCGCGCCGCGCGTCGAAGCCCACCACCGGCGTGTTCGCCCGGGTCGGCGACTCGTCCCGGCGCAGCCCGGCGGCCCAGGCGTCGTACCCGGACAGCGCCCGCTCCAGCGGCTCCACCTTGCGCAGCTGGCAGCAGTCGTCCGGGGACCTGTTGAACAGGCGCGGGCCGTACTGGCCGTCCTGCTGGCCCACGGTCATCCGGGGCCGGATCGAGCGCACCCGCACCGGCATCCGGCGGGCCACCTCGTCGCGGACCCTCAGCGTCTCCGGGAAGTGCAGCCCGGTGTCCAGGAACACCACGTCGACGCCGGGCGCGACCCGGGACACCAGGTGCGCCACCACGCCGTCGGCCATCGAGCTGGTCACGCAGAACCGCTCGCCGAACGTCTCCGCGGCCCACCGGGCGATTTCGATCGCGGGCGCGTCCGCCAGCTCCCGGCCGGCCTCCTCGGCCAGCGCGCGCAGCTCCTCCGGGTCGCGGCGGGCCGGCTCGGCCGAGCCGATCAGGCCGAGGCCGGCGGCGGAGACGAGGCCGGTCACCGGTTCACCGCCCGGCTCAGCAGGCCGGTGAACTTCACCGTGAAGACCCGCGCGCAGGCGTGGCACTCCCAGGCGCCGTGCCCGGCCTCGTGCGGCCGCAGGTCCTCCTCCCCGCAGTACGGGCAGTAGAGAGGCGCGGATCGGGCATCGCTCATCGCGCCACCTCGCTTCGCTCGCTCATCGGAGCTCCTCCTCGTCGGCTCTGATCACCCAGTTGGCGAACGTCTCACCCTCGGTCCGGCCGGCCAGGTAGCGGCGGGCCAGCCGTTCCACGTACTCCGGAAGTTCCTCGGCGGTGGTCTTCAGGCCGCGCAGCTTGCGGCCGAAGCCGGCGGTCTGCCCCTGCGCCATGCCGAGGCCGCCGCCGAGGTGCACCTGGAAGCCCTCGACCTGCCGGCCGTCCGGGCCGACCACAAGCTGGCCCTTGAGCCCGATGTCCGCGACCTGGGTGCGGGCGCAGGCGTTCGGGCAGCCGTTGAGGTGGATGGAGATGTCCGCGTCGAAGTCGCGCAGCCGCTCCTCCAGGCGCGCGACCAGATCCTCGCCGCGCCGCTTGGTCTCCACGATCGCGAGCTTGCAGAACTCGATGCCGGTGCAGGCCATCGTGCCGCGCCGCCAGGCCGACGGCCGGGCCTCCAGGCCGATTCCGCGCAGCGCCGCGACCAGCTCCTCGGTCCGCTCCGGCGGCACGTCCAGCACGAGCAGCTTCTGGTACGGGGTGAGCCGCACCCGGCCGCTGCCGTGCGCCTCGACCACGTCGGCGAGCTGCGCAAGCTGGGTGCCGGAGACCCGGCCCACCACCGGGGCCGCGCCCACGTAGTTCGCGCCGTCGCTCTGCGGATGCACGCCGATGTGGTCGACCGGCTTCGCCGGCAGGTCCGCGGCCGGACCGTCGAGCAGCGTCCGGCCCAGGTACTCCTTCTCCAGCACCTCCCGGAAGCGCTCCACGCCCCAGTCGGCGACCAGGAACTTCAGCCGGGCCCGGTTGCGCAGCCGGCGGTAGCCGTAGTCGCGGAAGATGCCGACCACACCGGCCCAGACGTCCGGTACCTCGTTCAGCGGCACCCAGACGCCGAGCCGCTTGGCGAGCATCGGGTTGGTGGAGAGCCCGCCGCCGACCCACACGTCGAACCCGGGCCCGTGCTCCGGGTGCTCCACGCCGAGGAACGAGATGTCGTTCGCCTCGTACGGCGTGTCGACCAGCCAGGAGATCGAGGTCTTGAACTTGCGGGGCAGGTTGGAGTAGGCCTTGTCGCCGACGTACCGGCGGACGATCTCGTCGATCGCCGGGGTCGGGTCGAGCACCTCGTCCCGGGCCACCCCGGCCACCGGGCTGCCGAGCACGATCCGGGGGCAGTCGCCGCACGCCTCGGTGGTCTGCAGGCCGACTGCCTCCAGCCGGCGCCAGATCTCCGGCATGTCCTCGACCCGGATCCAGTGGTACTGGATGTTCTGCCGGTCGGTGATGTCGGCGGTGTCCCGGGCGAACTCCCGGGAGATGTCCGCGATCACGCGGAGCTGGGCCAGGTTGAGCTGGCCGCCGTCTACCCGCACCCGGAGCATGAAGAACTCGTCCTCCAGCTCGTGCGGCTCCAGCACCGCCGTACGCCCGCCGTCGATGCCGGCCCGGCGCTGGGTGTAGAGGCCCCACCAGCGGAACCGGCCGCGCAGGTCCTGCGGGTCGATGGAGGCGAAACCGCGGTGGGCGTAGATGTTCTCGATCCGGTCCCGCACGTTCAGCGGGTCGTCGTCCTTCTTGATCCGCTCGTTGGGGTTGAGTGGCTCACGGTGCCCGAGCGCCCACTGCCCCTCGCCGCGTGGCCGGCGGGGCGCACGGGCGGCAGGCGCCGGGCTGTCGGGACGGGTCGGGGTGCTGCTGACCGCCATCGCGGCGTCCTCCATGGGTCTGCTGCGGTGCCTGGAGCGCGGACGCGGCGGCCGGCCCTGGAGAGGGCCGTGGACGGCGATGTCGATGACGGCCGGCGCGAGTACGCGCCCGAGACGGAAGGGTCGGGCGTCGTCAGTGGGCCGGACAGATCGCGCTGCGCACGCGGCCGTAATCGACGTGGCGACGAGCCACGAAGCGGCGGACGACAGCGGCGGTCATGTGCCTCATGCTGCCACACCCCGCCCCGCCCGACCACAGCTCCGCCCTGTGATCCCACATCACGGGCCCCACCCGAAGATCGCCCCCCTTCCACCCCCGCCCTTCCCCGCCCCCTACCCCTCCCGCGGCGATCAAGGACTTAACGTCCCCCAGCCCACCACCCCGGGCCCGCAATCTCCTTGGTCAACAAACTCAACCCCACCCACCCCGCCCCGTTGATCATGAAGTTGGCGGGGACAAAAGGGACGGTGAGTGCCGTCAACTTCATGATCGACGGGCACGGGGCGGCGACGGGCCGGGGGCGGGAGAGGGCGGGGCCGGGTGGGTGGGAATTGGTGGAGCGGGCGGGGTGACGGCAACCGGCGTGTGACGCTGCGGGGGTGAGGAGGTTCGCGCCCGTTCCTGGCCGTGCCCGTTCGGGTCCGGTGGTGTGGGTGGTTCCGGGACTGCTCACGCTCGTGGTGACACTGGCCGGCATCGGGCACGCCCAGCCGTGGCGGGACGAGCTGGCCACCTGGAGCGCCGCCACCCGGCCGGTACCGGACCTGGTCCGGATGACCCGCACCATCGACGCCGCGACCGGGCCCTACTACCTGCTCATGCACGGCTGGACCGCGCTGGCCGGCACGTCGCCGACGGCACTGCGGCTGCCCTCGGCGCTGGCCATGGCGGTGGCGGCCGCGCTCACCGCCCGCCTCGGCGCGGTGCTGGTCGGCCGCCGCGCCGGGCTGCTGGCCGGACTGCTGTTCGCGGTGCTGCCGGTCACCTCGCGGTACGGCCAGGAGGCCCGCCCGTACGCCCTCGCGACGCTGCTCGCCGTGCTGGCCACACTGCTGCTGGTCGAGGCGCTGCGCCGGCCGGGACGGTGGCGCTGGGCCGGGTACGCCGCTGCGGTCGCCGCGCTCGGCCTGTTCCATCTGCTCGCGCTCACGCTGCTCGCCGCGCACGCGGTGGTGGTGTTACTGGTCGCCGCGTACGGCCCGTCCGCCGCGGGCGTCGACCCGCCACGCGCTGACGACTCCGACGACCCGGCCCACCGGGACTCGGCCGCCACACAGCGGAAGCCGGCCGTGTTCGCGTGGTGGCTGGTGGCGCTGCTGCCGGCGGTTCTGCTGGTCACGCCGCTGGCGCTCGTGGCCCGGGGACAGCGTGGGCGGCAACTCGACTGGGTGGATCCGGCGCGCCTGCCCGACCTGGCGGCGCTACCGGGCGCGCTGGCGCAGAGCGGCGCCGTCGGCGGGTTCGTGCTCGCGCTCGCGGCGCTCGGCGCGGCCCGGCTGGGACGTCGGGCGCTGCTGCCCGCCGCCGCCGTGCTGCTGCCGGTGCTGCTGGTGTTCGCCGCCGGGACGGTGGTGCCGCTCTGGGTGACCCGCTACCTGGTCTTCACCGTGCCGTTCGCCTGCCTGCTGGCCGGCGCCGCACCGGCGGGGGCGCCGCGGACCGCACCGGCGAGGACAACGCGGGCCGGTTCGCACATCACGGCACCACAGAAGACACTGCGACCGCTCGCGGCCGGACTCGCGGTCGTGGTGCTGGCGGGCCTGCTCGGGCTGCCCGATCAGGCGGCCCTGCGCCGTACCCACGAGTGGCCGCGCAGCTCCCCCGTCGACTACGCGGGCGCGGCCGGCGTCATCGGCGCCGGGCAGCGGCCGGGCGACACGATCGTCTACGCACCCCGGGACGGTTGGCTGTTCCCGGATCTCGGCATGGCGTACCACCTGGGGTCGAGGCTGCCGCGCGACGTGCTCGTGGTCCGCGACCAGCGTCAGGGCGCGAGCCTCTGGGCCGTGGAGTGCGACGACCCGGCGCGGTGCCTGGCCGGGGTGGACCGGGTCTGGCTGGTGGTCACCGGCCGGCGTGCGGACCCGCTGGCGGCGGTGCCGGGGGCGAAGGGCGACGCGCTGCGCGCGGGCTACACGGTGCGGCAGGTGTGGCCGCGCCCGGGGATCACGGTGGCCCTGCTCGTCCGGTGAGGCGGTCGGTGGTGCCGCGGGCCAGCGGTACGACGATGGCCGCCTCGGTGCCGCCGTCGGCGCTGTTGCGCAGGTCGATGGTGCCGCGCAACTCGCCGGTGACCAGCGCCCGGACGATCTGCAGGCCCAGGTTGCCGCCGCGTTCGGCGTCGAACTGTTCGGGCAGTCCCCGGCCGTTGTCGGTGACCGAGACGTGCAGTTGCTTGCGCGCCCGGTGCGCGGTGACCACCACCTCGGGCCGGGGCGCGGTGACCTCGGCCTCGGGCCGGAGCGCGTCCGCGGGCGCGGGGGCAGCGGCCTCCTCGTCAGCCGGCGGGAAGCCGTGCTCGACGGCGTTGAGCAGCAGCTCGTTGAGCACCATCACCAGCGAGGTGGCGATCTCGGCGGGCAGCACGCCGAAGGTGCCGCGGCGGCGCATCCCGACGCTCACCTCGGTGGCGGCGACCTCGGTGGCGGCGCTGGCGACGCGGTCCACGATGCCGTCGAACTCGACCGCCTCGTCGCTGGACATGGAGAGCGTCTCGTGCACGAGCGCGATCGAGGCGACCCGGCGTACCGACTCTTCGAGGGCCACCCGCGCCTCGGGCATGGCGACGCGCCGGGCCTGGAGGCGCAGCAGCGCGGCGACGGTCTGGAGGTTGTTCTTCACCCGGTGGTGGATCTCCCGGATGGTGGCGTCCTTGGTGATCAGGGCGCGGTCGCGTCGGCGTACCTCGGTGATGTCGCGGACCAGCACCAGCGCGCCGATCGGCACTCCGGCGGGCATCAGCGGCAGCGCCCGGGTGAGCATGGTGGCGCCGCGGGCGTCGATCTCCCGGCGGGGTGGCGCCTCGCCGCGCAGCGCGGCGAGCACGGCGTTGCCCGCGTCGGTGCCTTCGAGGGGGTCGCCGGCGAGCCGGCGGTGCAGCTTGGCCAGGTCCTCACCGACGAGGTGGGAGGCGTAGCCGAGGCGGCGGTACGCGGACTGCGCGTTCGGGCTGGCGTAGGTGACCTTGCCGTTGGCGTCGAGCCGCACCAGGCCGTCGCCGACGCGGGGCGCCGAGGTGGTCTCGCCCGGGTGCCGGGGCGGCGGGAACGTGCCGTCGGCGATCATCTGGGCGAGGTCGTCGGCCGTGGTCAGGTAGTTCAGTTCGAGCTGGCTCGGGGTGCGCGCGGTGGACAGGTTGGTGTCCCGGCCCACCACGGCGATCACCTCGCCGGCTTCACCGTCGCCGGTGCGCAGCCGGACCGGGATCGCCTCGTGGCGGGCCGGGACGTCGCCGTACCACACCGGGTCGCCCTCGCGCCAGATCCGTCCCTGCCGGTGGGCCACCTCGAGGTGGGCCACCTCGGCCCCGCCGACGATGCGCCCGACCTGGTCGTCCAGGTAGGCGGTCGGCGCGGTGGTGGGACGGACCTGGGCCACGCAGAGGAACGTGCCGTCACCGTCCACCGGCACCCAGAGCAGCAGGTCGGCGAAGGACAGGTCGGACAGCAGCTGCCAGTCGCCGGCGATCCGGTGCAGGTGGTCGATGTCGGCCGGTCGGAGCGCGGTGTGCTCCTCGGCGAGGTCACGGAGGGTGGACACGCCACACAGCGTGCCACGCCGGACCTCACATCGTCGCCGTGACCTTCTTCAAGCCGCGCGGCGCGTCCGGGTCCTCGCCCCGGGCCAGCGCCAGGGACAGCGCGAGCCGCTGCAGCGGCAGGATGTCGAGCAGCGGCGCGTACCGCTCGTCGACCTCGGGCACCGCCATCCGGGTCTCGCCGACCTCGGCGGAGCCGACCACGACCACGTCGGCGCGGCGCTCGCCGAGGCGGGGCAGCACCTCGCGCATGGACGTGCCGCCGGGGCCGGAGCCGACCACGGCGAGCACCGGGACGTCCGGGTCGGTCATGGCGAGCGGTCCGTGCAGCAGGTCGGCGCCGGAGAAGGCGAGCGCCGGGAGGTACGAGGTCTCCATCAGCTTCAGCGCCGCCTCCCGGGCGGTCGGGTACGCGTAGCCCCGGCCGGTGGTGACGAGCTGGGCGGCGAACCGGTAGCGCGGGGCGAGCCGGGCCGGGGTGTCGTCGGCGAGTGTCTGCGCGGCCAGCTCGGGCAGGCGGCTCAGGGCGGCGCGCTCCTCGGCGGGCAGCACGCCGTCGCCGGCGCGTACGCCCTCGATGAGCATGAGCAGCGCGAGCAGCTCGGCGGTGTAGGTCTTGGTGGCGGCGACGGCGCGCTCGTGGCCGGCGGCGATGTCGACGCTCAGTTCGGCGGTCTCCACCAGCGGCGAGCCGGGGTTGTTGGTGACCGCGAGGGTGAGCGCGCCGGAGGCGCGGGCGACCCGTAGCACCTCGGCCAGGTCGGGCGAGCCGCCGCTCTGGCTGACGCCGACGACGAGCGCGTCGGAGAGGTCGGGCCGGGCGCCGAAGACGGTGATCGCGCTCGGTGAGGCCAGCCCGGCGGGCAGCCCGAGGCGGATCTCGGTCAGGTAGGCCGCGTAGAGCGCGGCGTGGTCGGAGGTGCCGCGGGCGGTGAAGACCACGTGCCGGGGGCGGCGTTCGGCGACGACGGCCGCCACCTCGGCGATGGCCGCCGCGTGCTCGGTGGAGAGCAGACGCTCGTAACCGGCCGGCTGCTCGTCGATGTCGGCGGCCATACCGGCCCCTGGACGCGTCACTCCAGAACCTCCTTCTGCGCGTTTCCCGCGCGTTCGATGCTCAGTCTTGCACGTTTAAGCGGTATCAATCAACGCAACGAGCAGGAGTGCGCAGTGGATCACTAATCGACGGAAGATCCCCTAGGCTTGCCCGGCTGACCGACCGACCCCGGCGAGAGGACGACGTGCCCGAGGACGACGCCGCGCTCTCCGCGGAGGAGGAACTCGCGCTGGCCCGGCTGGCACTGGGCGAGGGCGACCTGCGGCACGCCGCCGACCACGTGGCCGCCGCGCTGGTCCGCTCCCCCACGCTGCCCGAGGCGCACGAGACGCTCGCCCGGCTGAACGCGGCGAGCGGCGGCGACCTCGACCTCTTCCCGCTCGGCCAGCAGGCGTTCGTCGGCGCCGTGGTAGCCCGCGCACACCTGCTCGCCGCCGCCGGCCGTCCCGCCGAGGGACTCGACCTTCTGGCCGCCGCCACCGGCTACGCGCCCGCCGCGCCCTGGGCCGCCGTGCCCTGGGTGACCGCCGCCGACCTGCCGGAACGTCTCGATCCCGAGCGCACCGCCCGGATCCTCATGCAGGTCTGCGCGGCGGCGCCGGACCCCGCGCCGCGCCGGCTGCGCGAGCCGCTCGCGCCGTACCTCACGCTGGCCCGCAACGCGATCACCGTCCATCCGGCCCACCCGCTGCTGCTGGGCGCGGCGTCCGCGCTGGCCCGGCGCCTCGGCGACGTCACCCTCGCCGTCACCTGGGCCACCCGGGGGGTACGCGCGCAGCCCACCAAACTCGGCGAGGTGTGGCTCGGGTACGCGTACCGCAGCGCCGGCCGGACCGCCGAAGCGCTCGCCGCACTGGAACGCGCTGTCGCGCTCGACCCCGACGACCTCGCGGTCTACGCGGACATCGCCGGCACGCTGGCCGACCACGGCCGGCTCGACGCGGCGCTGGGCTGGGTCGACCGGGCGCTGGCGAGGGATCCGGCGTTCGACTGCGCCGTGCACACCGCGCACCGGCTGCGCTACCTGCGCGACGGGGACGTGGACCACCTGGTGGCGCTCGCCGACTTCGTCCGCGACCACCCGGACGACACGCACGAGCACGGTGACCTCGCCGAATGCTGCCGAGGGCGCCCCTGGCTCGGGCAGGTGACCCCGGCGGGCGACGAGGACCCGGCCCCGGACGGTCCCGCCCCCTCGGCGGCCGCGGCACGGCGGCTCCAGCAGCTCGCGCACCCCGCCTGGGCGCACCCGCCGGCCGCGTACGACGCCG
Source organism: Micromonospora tulbaghiae (assembly GCF_900091605.1). GTDB lineage: Bacteria > Actinomycetota > Actinomycetes > Mycobacteriales > Micromonosporaceae > Micromonospora > Micromonospora tulbaghiae. Next base: position 85,836 of record NZ_FMCQ01000005.1, on the reverse strand, counting down.
CGGTCGGGCTGGCCACACTGGACCTCGCCGACCTGCTCGCCCTGCTGGCACACCCGCCGGAGGCGCCGGCGACCGCGCTGGGCCGGGTGCTCGGCGGGCAGGATCCGGCCTTGTGGACGCGCTGCGCGCAGGTCTGGGCCTGCCTCGGCCTGCTGCACCACCGCACCGACGAGCCGTGGGAGCGGTCGACCCGGCGGCGGGTGCTGGGGGAACTGGCCGCCGGCGATCTCGGCCCGGCCGCCGAGGCGGCACTGTTCGCCCTGGTCACCGCCGCCTGGGTGCACCCGGACACCCGCACCGACGTGGCCGCGCTGGTGGCCGGGCGGATCGCCGGGGTGGCAACCGGGCCGGTCCGCCGTACCCCGGTGGCGGTGTCGCTGGCGTACCTGGCGCGTGCCACCCCGGCGCTCGACGCGGCGACACGCGCCACCGCCGACCGGCTGATCGCCGGTGCCGAGGGCGGCCCGCTGCGGCGTCTCTGGCGACGGCTCACCGCCCTGTTCCGCCGCGGCTGACCGCGCAGCGGCAGACACGGCGCGGCCCCGCGTACCCCTCAGGGGTGGCGGGGCCGCGACGGACGGCGTGTCAGGCGACGGGGGCCTTGCCGAGCGCGGCCTCGGCCTGGTCCTCCGGGGTGGCGCCGGCAGGCGGCACGTCGTTAGTCGCGCGCAGCGGCACCTCCTTGATGAACCAGGCGAGCACCGGTACGGCCACCGTGAAGAGGACGGCCCAGAAGAAGACGTGCGAGATCGCGTCGGAGAGGCCGCCGAGCACCGCCTCGCGCATCGGGCCGGTGAGCTTCTTGAGGGCCTCCAGGTCCATCGCGCCGCCCTCACCACCGCCCGAGCCCGCGAACGCGGGACCGGCCGCCGAGTCGGCCAGGCGGTTGGCGAAGATCGCGCCGAAGAGGGAGACGCCGAACGAGCCGCCGATGGACCGGAAGAAGGTGGCGGCGCCGCTGGCCGCGCCGAGGTCCTTCTGTTCCACGCTGTTCTGCGCGATCAGCATCGAGGTCTGCATGAGGAAGCCCATGCCGACGCCGAGCACGATCATGTAGAGCGAGGACTGCGTCTTGCTGGTGTCCACGTCCAGCAGGCTGAGCAGGCCCATCCCGGCGGCCATCACCACGCCGCCGACGATCGGGAAGACGCGGTAGCGGCCGGTCCTGGTGATGGTCCGGCCCACCACGAGCGACACCACGAGCATGCCGAACATCAGCGGGAGCAGCAGCAGTCCGCTGTTGGTGGCCGAGGCGCCCTGGACGGTCTGCTGGTAGAGCGGCAGGAAGTTCATCGCGCCGAACATGGCGAAGCCGAGCAGGAAACCGATCACCGAGATCAGCGCGAAGTTGCGGTTGGTGAACAGGCTCAGCGGCAGGATCGGCTCCGGCGCGCGGCGCTCGACCAGCGCGAACACGCCGAGCGCCAGCACCGCCAGCACGGCCAGGCCGAGGATCTGCGGCGAGACCCAGTCGTACTCGTTGCCGCCCCACGTGGTCACCAGCACGATCGCGGTGATGCCGACGGACAGCAGCGCCGCGCCCAACCAGTCGATCTTGTGTTCGGTGCGGTACTTCGGCAGGTGCATGGTGGTGGCGAGGACCAGCAGCGCCGCGCCGCCCAGCGGCAGGTTGACGTAGAACGCCCAGCGCCAGGAGAGGTGGTCGGTGATGAAGCCACCGACGAGCGGCCCGGCGACCATGGCGATGGCCATGATGCCGGCGATCATGCCCTGGTAGCGGCCCCGCTCACGCGGCGGGACCAGGTCACCGATGATCGCCATGACGCCGACCATCAGGCCACCCGCGCCGAGGCCCTGGACGGCGCGGAACGCGATCAGCTCGATCATGCCGGTGTCGGTGCCGCCGAAGACGCCGGAGCCGGACATGCCGCAGAGCGCGGAGCCGACCAGGAACACGACCACAGCGGTGAGGAAGACGGTCTTGCGGCCGTAGAGGTCGCCGAGCTTGCCCCAGATCGGCGTGGAGACGGTCGTGCCCAGCACGTACGCGGTGACCACCCAGGTGAAGTGGTCGGCGCCGCCGAACTCGAAGACGATCCGCGGCAGCGCGGTGCTGACGATCATGTTGTCGAGCATCGCGAGCATCATCGCGATCATCAGACCGAACAGGACGACCCGGACATTGGGTCTCGTGATCACCTGGGCTGGTTGACTCATCGGTAGGCTCCCCCGCAGATCGGATGATCGACTTACTTGCCGCCCGGCTAGTTTGCTTACTAGCCGGACGGTAAGCTCATGACGGGCGCACGTCAAGCGGATTGAAAGGATGTCGGCCGGTGAGGGAGACCACAGGTGGCACGCGGCAGCGGATCCAGGCCGTCGCCTTGGAACTCTTCACCGAGCACGGCTACGAGAAGACGTCACTGCGGGAGATCGCCGAGCGGCTGGGTGTGACCAAGGCGGCGCTCTACTACCACTTCAAGAGCAAGGACGAGATCGTCACCAGCCTGGTCGACGACCGGCTGCGCCGCATGGACGAGCTGATCGCCTGGGCCGCCGACCAGCCGCCCACGCTGGCGACCCGGCGCGCCCTGATCAGCCGGTACGCCGACAGCATGTTCGCCGGCGACCTGCCCCAGGTGATGCGCTTCTTCGAGCAGAACCAGACAGTGCTCAAGAGCCTGGTCGCCGGCCAGCAGATGCGCAACCGGATGATGCGGCTGGCCCACGAGCTGTGCCGGGGCGACGAGTCACCCGCCGCCCAGCTCCGCGCCGCGCTCACGCTGTTCGCGGTGCACAGCAGCTGGTTCGCGGTACGCGCGCCGGGCATCACCGACGACGAGCGCAAGCGGATCGCGCTCCAGGTGGCCGACGAACTGCTCGCCAAGATCGGCGAGAACGGCCAGGGCTGAGCCGCGCCGCGTCAGCCGCGGTGAGATTCAGCCGGCCGCGGCCGGATTCAGCCTGCCCGGGTCAGGTCCAGCCGCAGGCCGCGCAGGTCGATACCGGGCAGCGGGGTCCAGTCCTTCTCCGGGTACCTGACGAAACCGAGCCGCTCGTAGAGGCGATGGGCGCTCGCCGCCATCCCGGCGCGTACGCAGATCACCACGGCCGTGCAGCCCAGCTCCGTCGCGCGCGCCACACACGCGGCCGCGAGCGCGGCGCCGGCACCCCGGCCCTGGGCGGCCGGATCCACAGCGAGCATCCGGAACTCGGCCTCCCCCGGGCCGGCGAGTTCGGCGTACGGGGTCCCCGGCAGCACGAACGTCACCGCGCCGAGCACCTGACCGGTGGCGTCGTCGACGGCCACCAGCACCTCGCCGGTCTCGGCGCGGGTCGCCACGTCGGCGAGCACCGGCGCGTACCCGCTCTCGTCCTTGAGCTGGCCGTCCGCCTCGTACGCGGCGACGGTCAGCCGGGCCACGGCCGGGAAGTCAGCCGGCTCGGCGCGGCGTACCCGCAGGCCGGTCAACCGATCTCCGCGATCAGGTCGCCGTCCTGCACCACGTCACCCTCGTTGACCGCCAGCTTCTGCACCACGCCGTCGGACTCGGCGACCACCGGGATCTCCATCTTCATCGACTCCAGGATGACGAGGGTGTCGCCCTCGGACACCGTGTCGCCGGCCGACACGACGACCTTCCAGACGTTCGCCACCATTTCGGCGCGGATCTCCTCGGCCATCTCCGGCCCTCCCTCTCCCCGACAGCTCCCCGACAATCCTGCGAACGGTATCCAATCATGACGCCGGTCACGCCGGGCCGCGCACCACCGCCGCGCGATCCGCCCCGCCGCGCCCCGGCGGGCGGTGACGGCACTAGCATCGTGCGGGTCGGCCACCGGCGAGCCCGGAGGGGCCACACCGCGACCTCCGCCGCGCCCAGCCGCGGACGGAACAGTGACCAGCACAAGGAGGCAGAGCATGGCGAAGAAGGCCCGCAAGAAGAAGGCCCGTAAGAAGAGCGCCGCCAACCACGGCAAGCGCCCCAACTCCTGATCATCGGATCGCCCCGGCGTACGCGCCGGACACGCGGAACGGCCCGGGTCCTGTGGACCCGGGCCGTTCCGTCGTAAGTCAGTCGGCCAACTCGCGGGACTCGGCGGTCTCGAAGACCACCAGCTCGGTCAGCCGCAGCCGCAGCCGCTCGCGCAGCTTCTCCGGCGCCGCCTCGTTGCCGCAGCAGCGGGCCACGAGCGCCTTGACCTCCTGCTCGATGCCGTACTCGCGCAGGCACGGCCCGCACTCGTCCAGGTGGTGCCGGATCAGGACCCGGCGCTCCTCGGCGCACTCCAGGTCGAGGTAGAGGTAGACCTCGGCGAGCACCTCGCGGCAGTCCGTCTCGTGCGGTTGTCCACAGCTCACGGTCACACCTCCCGGCCGGCGGCGGCGGTCGAACCCTTCTTCGACGACGCGGCGCTGAAACCCCGCTCCGCCGCGTACTGCTCCAGCAGTTTCCGCAGATTACGTCGGCCACGGTGCAGACGGGACATCACGGTGCCGATCGGCGTGCCCATGATGTCGGCGACCTCCTTGTAGGAGAAGCCCTCGACGTCGGTCAGATAGACGGCCAGGCGGAACTCCTCCGGCAACTGCTGGAGGGCCTCCTTGACGTCGCTGTCCGGCAGCCGGTCGAGCGCCTCCGTCTCGGCCGAGCGCAGGCCGCTGGACGTGTGCGACTCCGCCTCGGCGAGCTGCCAGTCGGTGATCTCCTCGGTCGGCGCCTGGATGGGCTGGCGCTGCCGCTTGCGGTAGGTGTTGATGTAGGTGTTGGTCAGGATCCGGTAGAGCCAGGCCTTCAGGTTCGTGCCCTGCTCGAACTGGTGGAAGGCGGCGTACGCCTTCAGGTACGTCTCCTGAACCAGGTCCTCCGCGTCGGCCGGGTTGCGGGTCATCCGCAGTCCGGCAGCGTAGAGCTGATCGACGAAGGGCATCGCGTCCCGCTCGAAGCGGGCCCTGCGCTCGTCCGTCTTCTCGGTGGTCGACCGCACATCCCCTCGCGTCGGATGCTTTCCCGCCGAGGATACGCGTACCCGCTTGCCGGCAGATTCACTTCCGGAGTGTGTGCCGGTGCTCACGACCGACGCCGCCGCGGGCCACTCCGGCGCGTCGAGCAGCCGCCGGAGCTGGCGCTCGTCCCGTTCGTCCCGTTCCCGGCTCCGTGTCTCGATCGGCACCGGTCACCCCCCTCGCGCTGGCTCTGTCGTCGTCCAAGGGAGGTAACGCGAGGTGTGGGGTGCGGCATTCCTCCGCCCCACCCGATCCTGGTCCCGGCCTCGGCCGCGACCGACGCTGGGACCAGGAAGGGCCTGGGAGGGTGGCCCCGGCGCGCCCGAACCGGGCGGCCGGCACCAACCGGTGCAACGACCCGCCGCGGCGGACGGTCACGGCGCGCGCCGCCCGGTCAGGACGACCACCCGTGTACGCGCAGCCAGTCCCGCACCACGGCGGCCGTGCCGGCCGGATCGCCGCGCAGGTCGTGGCGCTCCCCCGGCCGGACCACGACCTCGATGCCGGGGCCCGGCTCGGGTACGCCGAACGGATCCCGGTCGCCGTTGACGACGAGGGTGGGCAGCCCGGTGAGCAGCTCCCCGGCCCGGGAGCGCTCCGGTCGTCCCGGCGGGTGCAGCGGGAACGCCAGCGCCACCACTGCGGCCGCCCCGACGGCGGCGGCGGTACGGCAGGCCACCCGGGCGCCGCTGGAACGGCCCCCGACCACCCAGTGGCGCACCCGCGGGGCGCGCCGGCGCAGTTCGGCCAGCACCGCCGTCCACGCCTCGTCGAGGTGCCCGGCGGGAGCGGGCGCGCGTCGCCCGGCGACCCGGTACGGCTGGGTCACCAGGGCCACCCCGGCCCCGGCGGCGAGTACCGCGTCCCGCACGGCGGTCAGGTCGGGCGCGTCCACGTCACCGCCGGCGCCGTGGCCGAGCACCAGCACCGTCGTGCCGTCGGCGGGTGGGGCGAACCGGAGCCGGGCGGGCCCACGTGGTGTGTCGATGTCGTCGTCGTGCCGCACCGGCTCATTCTGCGCGGTCCGGCCGGTTCGCCGGTGCTCGGGCGCGGAAACGGACGTCGCCCGCGGCCTGCCGGAGCGGGCCACGGGCGACGTCGTGATCAGCTCAGCGGAACCAGCGTGAGCAGGCGGTCGCGCACCGGCGGGCCGGCGTCGTCGAGCGCGTCCGGATCCGGCTGTACCTCGCTGCGCCAGGCCACCAGCATGGCGCGCCGCTCACGCGGCGTGGTGCCGCCCCAGACGCCGTGGCAGTCGCCCACCTCCAGGGCCCAGGCCAGGCAGGAGCCCTGGACGTCGCAGGTGCGGCAGAGCGCCACCGCCGCGTCGGCCGGTTCGTTCGGTGCCGGAAAGAACGTCTCCGGATCGACGTTCTGACAGGTGCCCCTGGTGCGCCACGCGTCTTCCTGGCGTCGTTCGCTCAGCGCCCGCAGCAGTCGCGGATCGCGCCGCGCGGCGGCTACCTCGTGCGGACGCGGCATACGTGCCCGTGTCAATACACCCACCTCCCCCGTGGGAACCGGCGTAGATCTTTACAAGATCGATGGGTGTCATCCGCCCCGTGCGAACAGACGCCCATCACCGGCGCTGTGTTCTATCGCATTCGCATGCGTAAGGACAAGAGTCTTCGATGAAACTGACTGAACGTCCGGGCGACTTTTGCGGCCCAACCCCGACAAACGGGTACACGCAAATGTGGCGGAGCGTGATCAGAACAGCGTCGGTCCGGCGGCCGTCTCGACACCCGCCGGAGCCACCGGCGCGATCAACTCCGGGCCGTCGTTGCGGACGTCCCCCACGGCCCGGGAGACGGGCCGGATCTCCAGCCCGTCGAGCAGGCCGGCGTCCGGCGGCGTGAGCAGTTCCGCCGGCTCCTCGACCGGGCCGAGCCATCCCGCCCAGCGCTCCGGCGACAGCAGCAGCGGCATCCGGTCGTGCACCTCGGCCAGCTCGCCGACCGCAGCGGTGGTGAGCACGCTGAACGTGAGCCGGGCCGCACCGGCCGACTCCCACACCGACCAGATGCCGGCGAAGGCCAGGACCGAGCCGTCCCGCGGGGTCATGAAGTAGGGCTGGCGCCGGCCGTCGGCGAGGCGGACCCACTCGTACCACCCGTCGGCGGGGACCAGGCAGCGGCGGCGGGCGAAGGACGGCGCGTACGCCCGGCTGGTGGCGACCGTCTCGGCCCGCGCGTTGATCATGCGGGCGGCCCCGGCGGCGCTGCGCGACCACTGCGGGAGCAGGCCCCAGCGGCCGAGGGAGAGCAGCCGGTGCCCCTCCGGGGCGAGCCGGACCAGCGGCACCGGGTCGGTCGGCGCGACGTTGTAGTCCGGCGCGACCCCGCCGGTCTCGTCGGCCGAGGAGAACATCGCGCTCAGGTCGGCGGCGCTCCGGGTCGTGGCGTACCTCCCGCACATGGCGCCCACGCTAGCCGCATCCGGACGTTCCGGCTGTCCCGCCCAACGGGAGCAGCGGCGGCGGATGGTCCCACCGGCCCGCGAGCTTGGCAGAATGTGACCGTGAGCAATCCGACCGCGACGCGTCCGCCGCAGCCGTGGACCGCGCCGACCGCGAGCGACCCGGTCGCCGCGACGCTGCGCCTGCCCGGCTCCAAGTCGATGACCGCCCGGGCCCTGGTGCTCGGCGCGCTCGCCGGCGGGCCGTCGACACTCGCCCGGCCGCTGCGCGCCCGGGACACCGAACTGATGGCCGGCGGCCTGCGCGCGCTGGGCGCGCACATGTCCGTCTCGGACGATGACCGCTGGCTGGTCCGTCCCTATCCGCTGGCCGGCCCGGCGCACGTCGACGTCGGCCTGGCCGGCACCGTGATGCGCTTCCTGCCCCCGGTGGCCGGGCTGGCCGCCGGGCGGGTCACGTTCGACGGCGACCCGCACGCCCGGACCCGCCCGCTCGGGCCGCTGATCGGCGCGCTGCGCGCGCTCGGCGTCCGCATCGACGCTCCCCCGGTCGGCAGCCTGCCGCTCGTCGTGCTCGGCGCGGGCCGGGTGACAGGCGGCGACGTGGTGATCGACGCCTCCGCGTCCAGCCAGCTCGTCTCCGGGCTGCTGCTCGCCGCGCCGCGCTTCGACCGGGGTGTCGTGGTCCGGCACGAGGGGCCGCCGGTGCCGTCCGCGCCACACGTGCGGATGACGGTGCAGATGCTGCGCGCCGCCGGCGCCGCCGTCGACGACACCACGCCCGACGTGTGGACGGTCGAGCCGGGCCCGCTGTCCGGGCGCGGCTGGGAGATCGAGCCGGACCTGTCCGGCGCCGCGCCGTTCTTCGCCGCCGCCCTGGTCACCGGCGGTGAGGTGACGCTGCAGGGCTGGCCGCGCAGCAGCCTCCAGCCGGTCGAGCGGCTCCGGGAGCTGCTGCACCGGATGGGCGGCGAGGTGAGCCTCGGCACCGACGGCCTGACCGTCCGGGGCACCGGCACGGTGCGCGGGCTCGACGCCGACCTCTCCGACGTCGGCGAGCTGACCCCGGTGCTGACCGCGCTCACGCTGCTCGCCGACGGCCCGTCCCGCCTCACCGGCATCGGCCACATCCGCGGCCACGAGACCGACCGGGTCACCGCGCTCGCCAAGGAGTTCACCGCGCTCGGCGCGGACATCACCGAGACCCGCGACGGGCTGGACATCCGGCCCCGCCCGCTGCGCGGCGGGACGTTCCGCACGTACGCCGACCACCGGATGGCGCACGCCGCCGCGGTGGCCGGGCTGGCCGTCCCCGGCATCGAGGTCGACGACGTGGCGTGCACCTCCAAGACCATGCCCGAGTTCCCGGCACTATGGTCGGGGATGGTGACCGGCAAGAACTGAGAGCGGGGGACGTCCTGGCGACGAAGCGGCGTGAGTACGACGAGGACGACGTCCGGGTCCGGCCGGGCCGGTCGTCGCGCCCGCGAACGCGCACCCGGCCCCGCCACGCCGACGCCGTCGAGGGCTTCGTCATCGCCGTCGACCGGGGCCGCTACACCTGCGTGCTGTCCGGGGCCGGGCCCGACGCGCCGCTCGTGACCGCCATGCGCGCCCGCGAGCTGGGACGCAAGTCGGTGGTGGTGGGCGACCGGGTGGGGCTGGTCGGGGACAGCTCCGGGGCGCCGGGCGCGCTCGCCCGCATCGTGCGCATCGCCGAGCGGACGTCGGTGCTGCGGCGTACCGCCGACGACGACGAGACCACCGCCGAGGGGCGGCTGGAACGGGTCGTGGTGGCGAACGCCGACCAGTTGGTGATCGTCAGCGCGCTCGCCGACCCGCCGCCGCGTACCGGGTTCATCGACCGCTGCCTGGTGGCCGCGTACGACGCCGGCATCGAGCCGCTGCTCTGCCTCACCAAGGCCGACCTGGCCGGCCCGGAGGCGGTGCTCGGCTACTACACCGAGCTGGAGCTGCCGTACGTGCTGATCCGCCCGGACTCCGACCTGGCCGCGTTGCGGGCACTGCTCGCGGGCCGGGTCTCGGTGATGGTGGGTCACTCCGGGGTGGGCAAGTCGACGCTGGTCAACCGCCTCGTCCCGGACGCCGAACGGGCGGTCGGCACGGTCAGCGCGATCGGCCGGGGCCGGCACACCTCGACCAGCGCGGTGGCGCTGCGCCTGCCCGCCGAGCCCGGCGGCGACACCGGCTGGATCGTCGACACCCCCGGGGTACGCAGCTTCGGACTGGCGCACGTGTCCGCCGAGAGCCTGCTGCACGGCTTCCCCGACCTGGTCGAGGCAACAGTGGACTGCCCCGCCAACTGCCCGCACACCGCGGACGAGGCGGACTGCGCGCTCGACGCCTGGGTGGCCGCCGGGAAGGCGGACGCGCGCCGGCTCGCCTCGTACCGCCGGTTGCTGGCCTCGCGCAGCGGCGAGGGCGACCCGCGTGAGCCGGAGCGCAACCCCGGCGACCCGCTCGCCGGTTCCTGACCGGCGGACCGGCGGCGACCCGCCGTCGCAGGCCGGGCCGCCGCCACTAGCGTGTCGGTCATGACCGGGTACGCCGACGACCTCGCCCTCGCCCACCTGCTCGCCGACGCCGCGGACGCCGTCTCCTCGGCCCGGTTCCGCGCGCTCGACCTGCGCGTCGAGTCGAAGCCGGACCTGACCCCGGTCTCCGACGCGGACACCGCGGTGGAGCGGGAGATCCGCGCGCTGCTGGCCGCCCACCGTCCCGGCGACGGCCTGCTCGGCGAGGAGTACGGCGAGCAGCCGCCGGCCGGCCCCGACGGGCGGCGCTGGGTGATCGACCCGATCGACGGCACGAAGAACTTCGTCCGGGGCGTACCGGTCTGGGCCACGCTGATCGCGCTGCTGGAGCACGACCGGCCGGTGCTCGGCCTGGTCTCCGCCCCGGCACTGGGCCGCCGCTGGTGGGGTGCGCTCGGCGCGGGCGCGTTCGCCGGCACCGGCCCGGCCGACGGCACGCCGATCCGGGTCTCCGGCGTGACAGCGCTCGGCGACGCGAGCTTCTGTTACTCGTCGCTGACAGGATGGGAGCAGGCCGGCCGGCTGGACGCGGTGCTCCAGCTCATGCGCGACACCTGGCGCAGCCGCGCGTACGGCGACTTCTACGGCTACATGCTGCTGGCCGAGGGAGCACTGGACGTGATGGTGGAGCCGGAACTGTCGCTGTGGGACGTCGCCGCGCTGGTCCCGATCGTCACCGAGGCGGGCGGAACGATCACCGACCTGGCCGGACGGCCCGCCCCGGGCGGTGCCGACTCCGCCGACATCAGCGCCGTGGCCAGCAACGGGGCGCTGCACGACGACATCCTGGCCCGGCTCGGCCGTCCAGCCGAGCGCTGACCCAGGCAGAGCCTCTATCCTCGCCAGGTGGTTTCCTCCGGTTGGTGCTTCCTGGCGGCGATGATCATCGCGTACGGCTTCGCCAACCTCCTCCAGTCGGTCGCGGCCGCGCGGACCACTGTGCACCACACGTTCGATCCCGGGCTGCTGCTGCGCCTCGCCGGGCACCGGACGTACCTGATCGGCCTGGCCTGCCAGGTCGTCGGCTTCGTGCTGGCGTTCCTGGCCCGCCGCGACCTGCCGCTGTTCCTGGTGCAGGCGAGCGTGGCGGCCGGGCTCGGGGTGACCGCCGTGCTCGGCGTGCTGGTGCTCAAGTGGCGGCTGCCGGCCGCCGAGGTGGTGCTGCTGGTGCTGCTGTTCGCCGGCATCACCGCGCTCGTGCTCTCCGCCCAGCCCGCGCCGTCGCGGCAGCTCGGCACCGCCGGGCTGGTCGGCCTGGCGGTGGCGGTGGTCGCGATCGCCGCTTCCGGCTTCTTCGCCGCCCGGCTGCACGGCGCGCTCGGGTCGGTGGTGCTCGGCTCACTGGCCGGGATGGCGTTCTCCGCCGCGGCGGTGGCGGCCCGGCCGCTCGCCTCGGCCGGGTCGGTGGAGGCGTTCGTCCGCGACCCGCTGCTCTACCTGCTGATCGTCCACTCGGTGATCGGTCAGCTGCTGCTCGGGCTGGCCATGCAGCGCGGGTCGACCACGGCGGCGGTGGCAGCGATGGACGCCGCCGGCGCGGTACCCGCGGCGATCGTCGGCCTGCTGCTGCTCAACGACAAGATCTGGCCCGGCCGGGAGTGGCTGGCCGGGCTCGGCTTCCTGGTGACGCTGGCCGCGGTGGTGGGCCTGACCCGATACGCCGAACCGCAGCACCACCATGCCGGCGCCCGCCAGAAGGCGATCGTGGGCGCCGGGATGGTGCCGGTTCAGGCCGCCTCGACCGGTCCCCGTTCCGAGACGACCACCTCGACCGGCGGCGTCACCTCGACCGGCGTCGGCTCGATCGGCGTGGCCGGACGGCGCCGCCCGATCACCCGCTCGTAGAGGCGCTCCAGCGCGGCGGCGGTACGTTCCCAGGTGTAGCTGCACCGGACCCGGTCCACCGCGGCGTGGCCGTACGCGAACCGTCCGGCGTTGTCCGACAGCAGCCGGCGCAGCGTGACCCCGAGCGTGCGCACGTCGCCCGGCGGCACCAGCTTGCCGGTCACCTCGTCCACCACCGCGTCCGCGATGCCGCCCATGGCGTAGCCGACCACCGGAACGCCGCAGGCCATCGCCTCCAGCGACACCCGCCCGGCTGACGCGTAGTGCGGCGTGCAGGCCACCACGTCGGCGGAGCGGTACCAGGTGGCCATCTGGTCGTGCGGCACCGCGCCGACCAGCTTCACCTGCTCCGCCACGCCCGCGCGTTCGGCCAGCTCGCGCAGCCGGCGCGCCTCGGCGTGCCCGTCCAGTCGCTCGGCCGGCGGGCCGCCGGCGATCACCAGCTCCGCGTCGCCGACCAGCCGCATCGCCCGGATCAGGTCGTCCTGGCCGTGCCCGGGCGCGAGCCCGGCGACGGAGAGGATCCGGGGCCGCTGGTCCCGCGGCGCCGCCTCGCCGTCCGGGTGGAACTGGCCGGTGTCCACCCCGGTCGGCACCATCGCCACCGATGTGCGTTGCAGACCCATCCGGGTCAGCTCGTCGACCTCGTCGTTGGACTGGGCCACCGCGACGTCCACGGCCCGGGTCAGTGCCCGCTCCAGCGGGATGCGCTCGCCCGGCCCGCCGTATTCACGGCCGAGGTGACGCAACTGCTCCACGCCGAGCGAGTGGAACGTCTGCACCACCGGGATGTCGGTGGCGCGTACCGCGTGGGCGGCGGCCAGGCCGCCGACCCAGTAGTGCCCGTGCACCACGTCGGGGGTCCAGTCCCCGGCCCACTGCCCGGCCAGCCAGCGGCCGTACTCGGCGACGAACGGCACCAGCTCGGCGGTGGAGAGCATGTCGGGCGGGCCGACCGGGACACGTTCCACCCGGTAGCCGTCGAGTTCGGTCAGGGCGGGCTGGGCGGACGCGGCACGGCGCTCGTAGACGCGGACGTCATGGCCCCGGGCGGCGAGTTCCGCCGCCACGCGCGCAATGTGCTCCTGGGTCCCGACGGTGGGACCGTCGGTGGACGAGCCGGCGTGCGCGCATACAAGGCCGACGCGCATGGTGCACCTCCATGCGTTCTCGCGAGCGGGGTCTCCGGTCAGAGCGTCCCATTAACCCAGGCCCGGTGCGCCCAAACCTGACAGATCGGGGTCACCCGGCCAGGACGTCCCGCGGACGGGACAGCCGACCGGACCCGATCACCGTCGAAAACGGTCGGCATGACGGCCCGGACCGGGGGTACCGACGGGGAATGCCGCTGACCCGCAGCCTCTCCGACGCCACCGTCGTCATCACCGGTGCCTCCAGCGGGATCGGCGCGGCCACCGCGTACGCGCTGGCCCGCCGGGGTGCCGACGTGGTGCTGGCCGCCCGTACCGAGTCCGCGCTGCGCCGCGTCGCGGCGTTCTGCCGGGAGCTGGGCGGGCGGGCCCTGGTGGTACCCACCGACGTGACCGACCCGGAGGCGGTGGAGCGGCTGGCCGGACGGGCGGTGGCCGAGTTCGGCCGGATCGACGCCTGGATCAACAACGCGGCAGTGGGCACCGTGGGGCTGTTCGACGAGATCCCGGTGTCCGAGTTCCGCCGGGTGGTGGACGTGAACCTGCTCGGCGCCGTGTACGGCACGCGCGCCGCGCTGCCCTGGCTGGGCGCGGCCGGCGGCGGGGTGCTGGTCAACAACGCCTCGGTGCTGGCCGAGGTGGCGATGCCGTACCAGTCGGCGTACAACGCGACCAAGCACGCGATCCGCGGGCTGGCCGACACGGTGCGGCAGGAGCTGCGGGTGACCGGCCGGGGCAACATCTCCATCTGTACGGTGCTGCCCGCCACCATCGACACGCCGTTCTTCCGGCACGCGGCCAACCACTCCGGCCGGGAACTGACCCCGCCGCCGCCGGTGTACCCGCCGGAGATGGTCGCCGAGACGATCGTCAAGCTGCTGCGCCGGCCCCGGCGGGAGGCGTACGCGGGCGGCGCGGCCCGGCTGATCGGGCTCCAGTGGCGGCTCGCCCCGGCGCTGGCCGAGCGCGTGCTGGGCTGGTACACCGCGCGCACCCAGTTCGGCCCCGGCGTACGCGCCGACTCCACCGGAGCCGTCTTCACGCCGGACTCGGCGGCGGAGCGGACCGACGGGTGGTCCGGCCGGCGCGGCCAGGTGCTGCGGCTGACGGCGGCGGTCGGGCTGGCCGCCGGCACCGCTGTCGGCACGGTGGCGGCGATCAGCCGCCGGTCCCGAGGTGGCCGGCCGTGAGTCCCGTCGACCGGACCGGTGCGCGGGCGCGGACCGACGTGCACAATGGGGCGATCATGCCGACGGATGCGCGTTGCCTGGTGGAGGCCGACGACTCCTCCCCGACGGTCCGGCTGACCGGGATCCTCGACCGCTCCGAGGTGCAGGCCGTACGGGACGCCCTGCTCGCCCGGTTGTGGCAGCGCCCTGGGGTGCTGCTGGTGGACCTGTCCGGGGTGCGGATCCCCGACCCGCTGGCACGCGACGCGCTGGACGAGGTCTGCCGGGCGGTCGCCGACTGGCCCGCCGCCGAGCTGGTGCTCGACCCGGACGGGCCACCACCGGACGCGCCGCCCGAGCCGCTCGACGTCGAGCTGTCCCCGGTGGTCGAGGCGGCCCGCGAGGCACGGATGCTGGTGACGGGCGGGTGCGCCAGGTGGGGGTTGCCGGAGCTGATCGAGCCGGCCTGCATCGCGGTCACCGAGATGGTCAACAACGTGGTCGCGCACGCCGTCACGCCGATGACGCTCCGGCTGGCCCCGCGCGGCGGCGCGCTGCACGTGGCCGTGCGGGACCACGCGTCCGGGCGGCCCGCGTACGGCGGTCCGGCGCCGGTGGACTCGGTGGGTGGGCGAGGGCTGCTGCTCATCGACACGGTGGCCCGGCGCTGGGGCAGCACGGCGCTGCCCGACGGCAAGGTGGTGTGGTGCGTGCTGTACGCCGAGGACGAGGCGGCGTTCCGCAACTGAGGTACCCTTTCGCCCCGTTACTCCCGATCCACCCGGCCGGTTGCGGTTAGGGCGGGGAGCGCAGTGGGTAGTTCCCGAGCATGCGCGACGACGAGTACCCCACCCCCGTGTCCGATCCCGAGGCGGAGGGTCTGCCCGACACCGCCGACGACGACTCCACCGCCAACGACGACGTGCTGACCGGGCGCGAGGCGGACGGCCCGGCGCCGGCCCAGCTCCCCGGTGACCGCACGCCGGTCGCCGTGGACCAGTTCGGCACCACGGCGGAGGAGCAACTCGACGGCGAGTCGCTGGACTACAAGCTCCATCGCGAGCAGTACGAGCGTCCCGCCGACGATCCGCTCGCCGGCCCGGTCGACCCGGACATCGCCGCCGAGGCGGACAGCGAGGAGGCCGCCGCGCAGGCCCAGCTCGACGCCGACGTGATCGACCCGGGCCCGGTCTCGGACCCGGACTCCCCGGTGTCCGTGTACGACCACGGCCAGCTCGGCACCGTCGCCGACCACCAGGTGGGCCGGCTGGTCGAGCCGGACGAGGGCGCGCACACCGACCAGGAGACCGACAACGTCGCCTACGACGCCGGCGCGGCCGGCGGCGGGGCCAGCGCGGAGGAGCTGGCGGTGCACGAGACCCGGCCGCCGGACGCGCACTGACCGCTCAGTCGTCCAGACCCCGCTCGATCGCGTACCGGGTCAGCTCGACCCGGTTGTGCAACTGGAGCTTGCCCAGGGTGTTCTGCACGTGGTTCTGCACGGTCCGGTGGGACAGGCCCAGCCGGTCGGCGATCTGCTTGTAGGACAGCCCCTTGGCGACCAGACGCAGCACCTCGGTCTCCCGCTCGGTGAGCCGGGGTGCTTCGTCGTGCGGGGCGGGCGGCGCGGCGGCCAGCCGCCGGTACTCCCCCAGCACCAGCCCGGCCAGGCCGGGCGTGAACACCGGCTCACCGGCCGCCGTGCGGCGCACCGCGTCCAGGAACTCCGCCGGTGCGGCCGACTTGGTCAGGTAGCCGGTGGCGCCGGCCTTGACCGCGTCGAGCACCCCCTGCGGCTCGCCGCTGGCCGAGAGCATGAGCACCCGCACCTCGGGCAGCGCGGCGCGCAGACCCCGGATCACCTCGACGCCGGAGATGTCCGGCAGCTGGAGGTCGAGCACGACCAGGTCGGGGCGGGCCGCCGCGGCCACCCGCACCGCCTGCCGGCCCTCCCCGCTGGTCGCCACCACCTGGTGACCGGCCTCGGTGAGGTCGCGGGCCACGCCCTCGCGCCACATCGGGTGGTCGTCGACCACCATCACCCGGAGGCTCACCCACGCCTCCTCGGCACGACCAGCTCGATCTCGGTGCCGGCACCGGGCGCGGAGACGATCCGCACCTCGCCGCCCAGGTCCGCCACCCGGCCCCGGATGGACTGCGCCACCCCGAGCCGCCCCTGCGCGGCGGCCTCCGCCAGCCGTCCCTGCGGAATGCCCGGCCCCTCGTCGCGTACCGAGACGGTCACCTTCTCCTCCTCGTCCTCGATCAGCACCCAGGCCCGCCCGCCGGCGTGCCGGGCCACGTTGTCGAGCGCCGCGCCGACCGCGGCGCCCACCTCACCGGCGGCCCGCGCCGGCAGCGGCACCGGTGTGGCGGGCGCGGACACCACGACCGTGGCCGAGGCGTACCTGTCGATCAGGTCGCGCAGGTCCTGCTCGTCACCGCCCGGATCCGGCGGCGCGCCCGCCCGGCCGATCAGCGCCCGCAACGCCGCCTCCTGTTCGCCGGCCAGCCGGGCCAGCTCGGCCGCCTCGCCGTCCAGGTCCGCGCCGCGTCGCCGGACCAGCGCGAGCACCTGGAGCACCGAGTCGTGGATGTCGCGGGCCAGCCGCTCCCGCTCCCGGGTGGCCGCCTCCAACTCCACCGCCCGCTGCAACCGCTCCTCCGCCTCCACCGCCAGCCGCGCCACGTGCCCGACCACCACACCGGCGAGCAGCATCAGGATCGCCCCGGTCAGCGCGGACGGGCTGATCCGGTCCCGGGTGGCGAGGTCGGCCCCGCCGAGCACGAGCGCGGCCACCGCGCCGCGCCGCCGGCCACCGGAGACCGCCCAGGCCAGCACCGGCCCGGCCAGCCAGGCGGCGGTCAGCATCGGCACACCGGCGGCGAGCGCCGCGCGGCCCACCACCCAGGGCGTGACCAGGATGATCGCCAGCACCACGCCGAGGTCGGCCAGGAGCAGCGGCCAGCGCCGCCCGGCCGGACGGCCGTACCCGGCCGCCGTCACGCCGCTCCACGCCAGCATCGCCAGCAGGACACCGCCCGCGGCGACCGGGTGCGCGTAGCGGTCCGCGTCGCGCAGCACGACCAGTCCGACGTACGCGAGCGCGGCGAAGCGGAACACCGCGATCGATCGCCAGAAGGGGCCCTCGAGGCCGGAGGACGACGGCATGTGCGTCACCCTGTCACAGCCGGTCCAGGGCACCCCGGGCGGTGCGGCTTGAGAAACCCTGACGTACGGTGGAAATGCCGCGAAAGTCGTCGAGAACCATCGTCGGGACGGGGTCATGACAGACGCAGAACTCCCCGCACCGCGTACGGTTGTGCCCATCGAACCTTCCCTGCTTCTCGCCACGGCCTTCGACCAGGCGCAGGTGACCGGGCTGCGGCACTCGGTCACCTCCTGCGCGCACGGGTCGGGCCTGTCCGGCCAACGGCTGGACGACTTCGTGCTGGCGGTCAACGAGCTGATCACCAACGCGGTCCGGCACGGCGGCGGGCAGGGCTGGCTACGGCTCTGGGAGCGGGACGGCGAACTGGTCTGCGAGGTCGCCGACCACGGGCCCGGGATCAGCGAACGGCGGCTGCGCGACCGCGACCGGCCCGCGCCGGACACCGCCGGCGGCTGGGGCCTCTGGCTGGCCCGGGAGCTGAGCGACGCGATGGAGGTGGAGAGCGGCGACGCCGGCACCGTCGTCCGGATCACCGCCGCGCTCGCCACCCGCCAGCCCGCCACCGGCCCGATGGACGGCTGACCCGCCCGTCAGGCGAACAGGGCGCTCACCGACTCCCCGTTGTGGATCCGCCGCATCGCCTCGGCCAGCGCCGGCGCCACCGACAGCACCTCCAGCTTCGGCACCCGCTTGTCCGCCGGGATCGGCACCGTGTTGGTGCAGACGATCTCCAGGACGCCCTCCTGTGCGCTCAGCCGCTCCAGCGCCCCGCTGGAGAACAGGCCGTGCGTACAGGCCAGCCGGATCGAGCGGACCTGCCGCTCGCGCAGGTGCGAGATCAGCTCGATCACCGTGCTGCCCTTGGCGATCTCGTCGTCCAGCACGATCACGTCCCGGTCCGTCACGTCGCCGATGATCGTGCTGATCTGCACCCGGTCGTCGCTGTAGCGCTGCTTCGCGCCGGCCGCCACCGGCGTACCCAGCATCCGGGCGAACGCGGCGGCCTCCTTGGCGTTGCCCAGGTCCGGCGAGACCACCACCGCGTTGCTCAGGTCGTACCCCTTGAAGTGGGCGGCCAGCTCGCGCAGCGCGTGCAGGTGGTCCACCGGGACGCTGAAGAAGCCGTGCACCTGCGGCGAGTGCAGCGTCATGGCCAGCACCCGGTGCGCGCCGGCGGAGGTGAGCAGGTCGGCGACGAGCCGGCCGCCGATGGAGATGCGCGGCGCGTCCTTCTTGTCCGACCGCGCGTACGCGTAGTGCGGCAGCACCACAGTGATCCGCGCGGCCGACGCTCCCCGGGCCGCGTCGATCATGAGCAGCAGCTCGACCAGGTGCTCCTGCACCGGCGGCACCAGCGGCTGGATGAGGAAGACGTCGCGCTCCCGGCAGTTCGCCTGCAACTGCACCTCCAGGCAGTCGTTGGCGAACCGGGACACCCGCACCGGGTGCAGCGGGACGTGGAGGTGGGCGCAGATCTCGGCGGCGAGGTCGGGATGGGCCGACCCGCTGAACACGGCAATGTCACGCACGTCTGATGATCGTACGGGCCGCAGGAGGGAGACGGTGGGCGCTCACGGCGGGTACGGTGCTGCCGTGACCGCAGAGTTCGTCGCCGCCATCGACCAGGGCACCACGTCCTCGCGCTGCATCGTCTTCGACCGGGCCGGTGAGATCGTCGCCGTGGCCCAGCGCGAGCACCGGCAGGTCTTCCCCCGCCCCGGCTGGGTCGAGCACGACGCCGAGGAGATCTGGACGAACGTCGAGCACGTGGTGCGCGAGGCGCTGGCCGGCGCGGACATCGGCACCGAGATGCTCGCCGCGGTGGGCATCACCAACCAGCGCGAGACCACTGTGGTGTGGGACCGGGAGACCGGTCGCCCGGTGGCGAACGCGATCGTCTGGCAGGACACGCGCACCGGCCCGCTGCTGCGCGAGCTGACCGGGACGTACGACGAGGAGCGGCTCCGGACCCGCACCGGCCTGACCCCGGCCACCTACTTCGCCGGCCCGAAGCTGCGCTGGCTGCTGGACCACGTCGACGGGCTGCGCGAGCGGGCCGAGCGCGGCGAGGTGCTGTTCGGCACCATGGACAGCTGGCTGATCTGGAAGCTGACCGGCCGGCACGTCACCGACGTGACGAACGCCAGCCGCACCATGCTGATGGACCTGGAGACGCTCGACTGGGCCCCGGAGCTGCTCGACGCGCTGCGGATCCCGGCCGCCGTGCTACCCGAGATCCGCAGCTCGGCCGAGGTGTACGGCACCGCCCAGGGGGTGCTGGCCGGAGTGCCGGTGGCGAGCGCGCTCGGCGACCAGCAGGCGGCGTTGTTCGGGCAGACCTGCTTCCAGCCCGGCGAGGCCAAGTGCACCTACGGCACCGGCAGCTTCCTGCTGCTCAACACCGGCGCCAGCCCGGTGCCGTCGCGGCACGGCCTGCTCACCACGGTGGCGTACCGGATCGAGGGCCAGCCCGCCGTGTACGCGCTGGAGGGCGCCATCGCGGTCACCGGCTCGCTGGTGCAGTGGCTGCGCGACAACCTCGGCCTGATCTCCACGGCCCCGCAGGTCGAGGAGCTGGCCCGCACCGTCGACGACAACGGCGGCTGCTACGTGGTGCCGGCCTTCTCCGGCCTGTTCGCCCCGCACTGGCGCAGCGACGCCCGGGGCGTCATCGCCGGGCTGACCGGCTACATCACCAAGGGCCACCTGGCCCGCGCGGTGCTGGAGGCGTCCGCCTTCCAGACCCGGGAGGTGGTGGACGCGATGAACGCCGACTCCGACGTGGCGCTGCGCCGGCTGCGGGTCGACGGCGGGATGACCGGCAACGAGCTGCTCATGCAGTTCCTCGCCGACGTGCTGGACGTGCCGGTCGTGCGGTCCCGGATCACCGAGACGACGTGCCTCGGCGCCGCGTACGCCGCCGGCCTGGCCGTCGGGTTCTGGCCCGACCTGGCCACGCTGCGCGAGAAGTGGCGCTCGGACGCGCAGTGGGAGTCGACCATGGACCCGGCGCACCGGGAGCGCGAGCTGCGCCAGTGGCACAAGGCCGTCCGGCGCACGCTCGACTGGGTCGACTGAGCGTCAGTCCCAGCGGTTGCCGGTGAGCTTCTCGTACACCTCGACGTAGCGCGCCCGGGTCGCCTCGATCACCTCGGCCGGCACCTCCGGCGCGGGCGGCTGCTTGTCCCAGCCACTCGACGTGGCCCAGTCCCGCACGTACTGCTTGTCGTAGGAGAACTGGGCGCGGCCCGGCTGGTACGACTCGGCCGGCCAGAACCGGGACGAGTCGGAGGTGAGCACCTCGTCACCGAGGACCAGCGTGCCGTCCGACGCCCAGCCCAGCTCCAGCTTCGTGTCGGCGATCAGGATGCCCCGTTCGGCGGCGATCTCCGCGCCGCGCCGGTAGACGTCGACGGTGATCTGCCGCAACCGCTCGGCGACCTCCGGCCCGACCTTGTCCACCACCTGCTCGTACGTGATCGGCTCGTCGTGCTCGCCCTTCGGCGCCTTGGTCGACGGCGTGAAGATCGGCTCGGGCAGGATCGACGCCTCCACCAGGCCGCGGGGCAGCGGCACTCCGGAGACCGAGCCGGTGCGCTGGTATTCCGTGAAGCCGCCGCCGGTCAGGTAGCCCCGGGCCACGCACTCGACCGGCACCATCTCGAGCCGCCGGCAGCGGATCGCCCGGCCGGCGAACTCCGCCGGTACGTCCGTCGCGGAGATCACATGGTTCGGCACCAGGTCGGACAGCTGCTCGAACCACCACAGCGACAGCGCGGTGAGCAGACGGCCCTTGTCCGGGATCGGGGTCGGCAGCACCACGTCGTAGATGGAGACGCGGTCCGTGGCGACCAGGATCAGGTCCTCGCCGTCGGCGTAGACGTCCCGGACCTTGCCCGAGTGCAGAAGTTCCACGGCGCTAGTACACCATGACCGGCACGGGTCGCCGGGCGCGCCCACCAGCCGCCCCGCCCGGCGTTGACACCCGGCCGGGGGCCGGTGAAATGATCCGTCCACCCCACCTTCGGAGAGATTCGTGCGCGCTCCGCAGTCCGTACCCCGTCCCGGGCTCGACCGGCGACGGTTCCTCGGCGCGCTCACCGGGCTGCCGCTCGCAGCCGGCGCACTGCCGCTGCTCACCGGGTGCAGCCCGGAGGAGGTGGCCGCCGACGAGAGCCCGATCGAGCTGTCCGTGTTCTGGTGGGGCGGCGCCCGCCGGGCCGCGGCCACCGAACAGGCGCTGCGGTTGTACTCGCAGCAGAACCCACGGGTCAGCTTCCGGGTCACCTGGCAGGGGCTGGGCGGCTACTACGACCGGATCGCCACCCAGGCCACCGGCGGGAACGCGCCGGACCTGTTCCAGATCGACGACACCCTGCTCGCCGAGTACGCCGGCCGGGACATCCTGCTCGACCTCACCCGGTACGTCGCCGACGAGCGGCTCGACCTGCGCGAGGTACCGGAGCAGCTGGCCCGCTACGGCCGGGTGGACGAGCGCACGGTGGGCGTGCCGGCCGCGCAGACGAGCGCCGCGCTGGTGTTCAACCGCCGGCTGCTGCGCCGGCTGGGGCAACCCGAGCCGCGTACCGGGATGTCCTGGAAGGAGTACGTGACCTGGGCCGCCCGCGTCACGCGCGCCTCCGGCAACCGGGTGGCGGGCACCATGGACGCCTCCGGCGACTACCGGGCGTTCTGGCTCTGGCTGCGCGGCCAGGGCAGCGAGCTGTACCAGGGGCGGCAGCTCGGCTTCAGCTCCGCCGAACTGCTCGCCTGGTTCGAGTTCTGGGAGGTGGCGCGCTTCGACCGGGCCACACCGAGCGCCGCCCTGGTCGAGCAGGCCGACAGCGGCGAGCTGGCCCGCCAGCTCGTGGTCACCGGGCACACCGCGGCCTCCTTCGCCTGGTCGCACCAGTTGCCCGAGCTGCAGAGCCTGACCGACGACGAGCTGGGCGCGGTCGCCTTCCCGGGCACGCCCGCCGCGCAGTGGCCGCGCGCGTCGATGTACTGGGCCGGTTTCCGGGGCACCCGCCACCCGGAGACGGTGGTGGACGTGCTCGACTTCCTGACCACGAACGTGGCCGCCGGCCGGCTCCTCGGCGTCGAGCGCGGCCTGAACGCCAGCAAGCAGGTGCGCTCGTTCGTGACCGCGGAGGTGACCGGCCGGGCCGAGAAGCGCATGGCGGCGCTCGGCGCCGAGCTGGACGACCTGGCCGGCCCGTCACCCGCGCCGCCGCCCAAGGGGCACGCCGCGGTGCGCACGCTGCTGATCGAGGCGGCCGAGAGCATCCGCGGCAAGCGCGCCGGCGCCCGCACCGCGACCTCCCGCTTCATGGCCCAGGCGAACGCCGCCCTGGCCGGCTGACCCACCCCACCCGCTCGCCCTCTCGGCGTGGGCGGGGTGGGCGCGGGTGTCAGCGCGGGGGGCGGTTGCGGCGGTTGCGGGTGAGCAGCACCACCAGCAGCACGATGCCGCCGACCACCACGAGGCAGCAGAGCAGGCCGAGGAAGCCGAACCCGCCGCGGGAGCGCCGGCGCGCGGCCTCCACCACGATCTCGCCGGTGCCCGACGACGCCCAGGCCGCGACCGGCACGAAGACCGAGAGCACGACCGTACCGAGGACCGCGCCCAGGCGGCCCCACCACTTGTTCCATGCAGACATGCCCCCATCCTCGCCGAGACCCGCAACCGGGGCACGGCGGACGGAAGGATGCCGCCGGACGCGGCGAAGGGCCGCTGCCGCAGCCCGGGTGGCGTTATTCACGATTAGCCGTCCATTTGGACTGTTACGGTTGGCCGGTGACCTCCTCCCTGCGCTCCAACCCCGCGCCGGCCCGTGCCGGAAAGCGGGAATGGGCGGCCCTCGTGGTCCTCGTCCTCGTGGTCCTTCTCCTCGCCATCGACGGGACGGTCCTCTACCTCGCGGTCCCGTCCCTGACGGAGGACATCGGGCCCAGTGCCACGCAGATCCTGTGGATCGGGGACATCTACGCCTTCGTCCTCGCCGGGCTCCTGATCACGATGGGCAACCTGGCCGACCGGATCGGCCGGAAAAGGCTGCTGATGATCGGCACTGTGGGGTTCGGCTCGGCGTCCGTGCTGGCGGCCTTCGCCTCCACGCCGGAGGTGCTGATCGCGGCCCGTGCCCTTCTCGGCCTGGCCGGCGCCACGTTGATGCCGTCGACGCTCTCGATCGTCCGCTCGATGTTCGCCGATCGCGCTCAGCGGGCCCGGGCCATCGCGCTCTGGTCCGCCGGGGCGACCGCCGGGGCCGCGCTCGGCCCGCTGGTGGGCGGCGCGCTGCTGGAGCGCTTCTGGTGGGGATCGGTCTTCCTGATCAACGTGCCGGTGATGGTGCTGGCGCTGGTGGCGGGGTGGCTGCTGCTGCCGGAGTCGAAGGGCGAGGCGCCGGCGCGGATCGACGTGGGTTCCTCGGCGCTGTCCATCGTCACGATCGTCCCGCTGGTCTTCGCCCTCAAGCGTCTGTTCAGTGACGGGGTCGACGCCCTCACCGTGGCCGCAGCCGCGGCCGGGCTGCTGGCCGGATGGTGGTTCGTGCGGCGGCAGAACCGGCTGGCGGTGCCGCTGCTCGACGTCTCGCTGTTCAAGGTGCCGGCGTTCTCGGGCGCGCTGGCCGCCAACGTGCTGGCCATCTTCGGGTTCCTGGGGCTGCTGTTCTTCTTCTCCCAGTACCTCCAGCTGGTCCGGGGCTTCGGCCCTCTGAAGGCAGGCGCCGCCGAGCTGCCCGGGACACTCGCCGCGGTGCTCGTGGTGGCGCTGGTCGGCGTCCTGCTGGCGCGGCTGGGTGCGGGCCGCGCGATCGGGCTGGGACTGATGGCCGCCGCCGTCGGACTCGCCGTCATGGGGATGAGCGTCGACCTGCGGAGCTACTGGGGCCTGGGCGTCGGCCTCGCCGTCATCGGGCTCGGCATCGGTGTCGCCATGACGCTCTCGACGGACGCCGTCGTCGGCGCCGTCCCGGAGCGGCGCGCGGGTGCCGCGTCGGCGGTGGCCGAGACGGCGTACGAGCTGGGCGGCGCGCTCGGCATCGCCGTCCTCGGCTCGCTGCACGGACTGCTCTACCGCTCGTCGCTGACGCTCCCGGCCGGGGCCACCGCCACCGATCGGGCGCTGGCGGAGGACTCCCTGGCCGCAGCCGTGTACGGGTCACCGACGCCCGGCGTCGTGGCCGCGGCACAGGACGCCTTCGCCCAGGCGATGCAGTCCGCCACCTTCGTGGCCGCCGTGATCCTGGTCGGCGCCGCGGTGGTGGCCTGGAAGATCATTCCCTCCGAGCCCGTGTCCGGTGGAGGTGTTCGTGTCAACCACTGAACGTCGTCCGATCCGCGATCGTGCACGCACCCGGCGAGCAGTGCTGGACGCCGCCGAACGGGTGGTCACCCAGCACGGCGCCAACGTCAGCCTGGCCGCCATCGCCCAGGAGGCGGGTGTCACCAAGAGCGGCCTGATGCACCATTTCCCCTCCCGCGAGGACCTGTTCGCCGCCCTCGTCGAGCAGGTGATCACCCGGTTCTGGGCGGAGGTGAACGCCCACGTCGACCCCGCCGACGACCGGCCCGGAGCCTTCACCCGCGGGTACGTGCGCGCCCTCACCGGAGACAGCGCGTACCTGGCGGAACTGAACAGCGCCACCGGCCTGCTCGCGCAACTCGGGGTCGACAGCATGGAGCACGTGCTCGCGGTGGATCCCGAGGACCCGGCACGCTGGAACCGCGCCTTCGCCGCCGACGGCCTGCCGCCGGGCCGCGTCTGGGCCGTCCGCTACGCCGCGGAGGGAATCGCCATCGGCATCGGCACCGCCTACGTCACGCACGAGCAGCTCCGGCTGGCCCGCGCGGAACTGCTCGCCCTCACCGAGACGGCGCCGGAATGAGTTCAGGCCCGGAATCCGTGGATTCCGGGCCTGAACCTTTGTAGCGGGGACAGGATTTGAACCTGCGACCTCTGGGTTATGAGCCCAGCGAGCTACCGAGCTGCTCCACCCCGCGTCGGCTCATACAGCTTATCGCACCCCGATCCTGGAGATCAGCCGGGTACCCGATCCCGGCGCCGGCCGTTTCCGGGGCGCCTCGGGCCGGAACGACGAAGGCCCCGGAGAGAACTCCGGGGCCTTCGTCATGAGTAGCGGGGACAGGATTTGAACCTGCGACCTCTGGGTTATGAGCCCAGCGAGCTACCGAGCTGCTCCACCCCGCGTCGGCTCGATAACCGTAGCGCACCGACCCGGGGAGGCGCAAAACGGGTACTCAGTCCAGCCACCGCCGGATCGCCTCGACCGCCCGGCGGCTGTCCGCGTCGAACTGGGGACGCTGGGTCGAGGTGCTCTCCCAGCCCTGCTCCCACAGCACCGTCACCACGTCGCCGGAGCGCACCGCACGCACCAGGTGCACCTCGTCGCCGCCGCTCGGATCGCCGTTGGCGTCCCGGTACGGCGTCCGCGTCTCGAACAGCACCGACTCGTCGCCGTACCCGGTGTCGGGCAGCAGACGCTGCCGCACCGTCACCGACGGCGCGCCCCGGGCGGGCTGCTCGGGGCAGGCCCGGACCGCCGCGCGCAGCTCGGCCAGCGCGGCGCCGGCGCCGCCGGACCGGTAGATCGTGATGCTGTGCCGGTAGTTGCCGGACGGCACCTCGTCAGCCGGCGCGCCGGCCCGGCGGTACGGCAACGACCGGGCCCGCCGAGCCACCACCCGCTCGTCGCCGGGTGTCGCCCCGCACAGCGCCGGCAACACCGGTCCCGGGCCGAAGTAGTTGCCCGTGCCGGCGTCGTTAGCGGCGGGAAGCACGAAGAACGCCCGGTCCGGGACCGTGGTCGGGGCCGCGGCGGCCGGAGGCGTGGTGGTCACGACCGGGCTCCGCGAGCCGGGAGTACGGCCGAGGGTCGGCGATCCGGTGGTGGGCGACGGCGCGACCGAGGGCGCGGCGGACGAACGCCGTGGGGTGGGCGTACCCGCGGGGGGCGGAACCGGGTCGGGGCCCGGCCCGGCGGCGAGCACCAGCTGGCTTCCGGCCACCGTGCCCGCGACCAGGCCGGCGGCGGCCAGGACGGTGAGCGCGGCGCGGCGTCGGGCCCGGCGGTCGGCGCTGCGGCGCAGCCGGTCCGGCGCCGGCAGGACCCGCTCGTCGGTGTCGGCGGCGAGGGACCGGTAGTAGCGGTGCAGTTCAGGCGACATCGTTGACCTCCAGCTCCTCGGCGGCGACGCCGGGCAACAGCTCGGCCAGCCGGGCCCGTCCCCGTGACAGCCAGGACTTCACCGTGCCGGTGGGCACGCCGGCCTCCCGGGCGATCTCCTCCACCGGCAGGTCGAACAGGTAGTGCAGGGCGAGCGCCTGCCGGTGCCGGGGCGGGAGCTGCCGCAGCGCCGCGACCAGCAGCACGGTGTCCTCGCCCGGCGGCCCGACGTCGGGTGGCGGGCCGGTGCGGCTGGCCGCGAGGCGCCACCCGCGCAGCCGCCGGAACCGATCGGTCGCCAGCCGGCTGATCACCAGCCGCAGCCACGCCTCCGGCGCGGGATGGCCCGCCAGCTTCGCCCACTGCCGCCAGGCCCGGGCGTACGCCTCCTGCACGAGATCCTGGGCCTCGGCCGGGTCGCCGGCCACCGCGTAGCCGTACCGGACGGCCCGCCCCGACGTGCTGCGGTAGAAGTCGTCGAAGCTGTCCGCGTCACGCATGTGCCCTCCCGCCCCCACACGTTCACCTGCACTGTTGACGGCGCGGCGGGGTGCGGGGTTGCGGCCGGGAAGTCCGCTTCACGACAGAGCCCGTGGTCCGGGGACCGTTGCGGTCCCGGACCACGGGCTCGTGGTGTCAGCTCGGCGTCAGCCGCCCGGTGTCGGCGCGGGTGACGTCGGCGCCGGTGGCGAGACGCTGCCCGACGGCGCGGGGTTGCCCGAGCCGCCGGCCGCGGCCTGGGCCTGCTGGAACGCGCTCATCGCCTCGTCCAGCGCCTTCAGCGCACGCCCGTACCGCTCGAAGTCGCCGGACGTCTGCGCGGCCTTGACCTCGGCGATCGCGGTCTGCACCCGGGCAGCCGCCTGGGCCAGTTCCCCGCTCATCGGCGGCGGCGTGTTGTTGTCGCCCCCTGTCGGCGGCGGCGTGGGGTTGTCGTCGGTGCTGGGCGGCGGGTTGTTGTTCGGCGCCTGCTTGCCCTGCTCGACGAGCTGCTTGATGCCGTCGGCGAGGTTGTTGGCGAGCACCACGTACGAGCCGCCGTCACCGTAGGAGAGCAGCACCTTCTGCAACAGCGGGTACGCGTCCTGGCTGCTGCTCTTCACGTACACCGGCTCGACGTAGAGCATGCCGTCGGCGAACGGCAGTGAGAGCAGGTTGCCGTACTGCACCTGGGCCTGGTTGGAGGAGAGCAGGTTGAGCTGCTGCCGGATGTCGCCGTTGTTGGTCATCTGCTGGTGCACCTGCGTCGGCCCGGAGATCCGGGTCTGATCCGGCAGTTCCAGCACCTCCAGCTTCGGCTGCCCGTCGACGTACGACCCGGAGACCAGCGCGGCGAGGTTCTGCCGCCCGTTCGGGGTGACCGCGGAGGTCAGCTGGAAGCGTGGCCCGTCCTGCCCGGGGAACTGGGTGAACAGGTAGTACGGCGGCTGCTTCTGCCCGCTGTCCGGCGCGTCCGGCACGTTCGGCACCTGCCAGAAGTCCTGGCCGGAGTAGAAGTCGCCGGGGTCGGTGACGTGGAACTTGGTCAGCAGGTTGCGCTGCACCTTGAACAGGTCGGCCGGGTAGCGGAAGTGCTCGGCCAGCTCGGCCGGGATGTCGCCCTTGGGCAGCACCAGGTCGCCGCCGAACGCCTTGTTCCACGCCTTGAGCACCGGGTCGGTGTCGTCGTACGAGTAGAGCTTGACCGTGCCGTCGTACGCGTCGACGGTCGCCTTCACCGAGTTGCGGATGTAGTTGACGTTCTCCCGGGCGAGCTGGAACGTGCCCCGGCCGGTCAGCTCGTCGGTGGTCTCCGCCTGGAGGTTGACCCGCTCGGCGTACGGGTAGGTCGCCGCCGTGGTGTAGCCGTCGATGATCCACAGGACGCGTCCGTTGACCACCGCCGGGTACGGGTCGCCGTCGAGCGTGAGGAACGGCGCGACCTTCTCCACCCGGTCGCGCGGGTTACGCACGTACAGCAGCTTCGAGTTCTCGTTGACCGCCTCGGAGAGCAGGAAGTTCGACTCCTGCTCCTTGATCGCGTAGAGCAGCCGGCGCGGGAACGAGCCGATCTTGACGCCGCCCTCACCGGTGTAGGTGTAGTACTGCTCGCCACCGGTGGAGGTGGGGCGGTCGAACTCGACGTTGCGGTCGCCGTTCTGCCCGACGATCGCGTAGTCACTCGCCTCCATCCGCTCGCCGTAGTAGATCCGCGGCTGCTGGGCCGGGATCTCCTCGGTCGGCGAGGAGCACGCCTCCTGCGCCTTCTCGCCGAGGTAGCCGGAGACGAAGTACGGCTGCCCGCCGCAGACCACCTGGTTCGCCGGGGCGGCGACCAGGCCGTATCCGTGGGTGTAGACGGTGTGGCGGTTGATCCAGTTGCTCTGCTGGTCGGTCAGCTCGCCGTAGTTGATCTCACGGACGCCGACCACGTAGTCGGAGGTCTTGTCATTGACCGAGTACCTGTCGATGTCCAGCTTCGAGCCGAAGTCGTAGAACCCGCGGACCTGCTGGAGCTGCGTGTACGTCTCGGAGACGAGCTGCGGGTCGAGCAGCCGGATGTTCGACACCACGGAGGTGTCGGTGGCGAGGCTGGCGGGTGGAACGAGATTGCTGGCCGCGTACGGTGTGGTCTTCGTGCCGTCGAGACCGAACGCGGACCTGGTGGCCTTGATGCTGCGTTCGATGTACGGCGCCTCCTTGTCCCGGGCGCTCGGCTTGACCTCGAAGGTCTGCACCGCCCACGGGTAGATGCCGCCGATCGCCACCGCGGAGACACCGAGCAGGGCGAGCGAGATGCCCGGCCAGACCAGGTTCCGCATGACGGCGTTGGAGAACACGATGATCGCGATCGCCACCACGACGGAGATCCAGGCGAGGATCTCCTTCGCCGGGAGCAGCGCGTTCACGTCGGCGTAGCCGGCGCCGTAGAGCTTGGCGCCCTCGTTGTACTCCAGCAGCATGGCCCGCCGGTCGAGCACGTAGGCCACGGCCTTGAGCAGCACGAACACGGCGACCAGCGAGCTGAGGTGGGCGCGGGCGGCGTTCGTCATCCGGTCGCCGACGCCCTGAAGGCGGACGCCGCCGAAGATGTAGTGCACGGCGAGCGCGCCGAGCAGCGACAGCACCACGGCGGTGAAGCCGACGCCGAGCACGTAGCGCCAGAACGGGAGCTGGAAGACGTAGAAGCCGACGTCGACGCCGAACTCCGGGTCCTTCACGCCGAAGTCGCCGCCGTTGCGGAACAGCAGCCACTGGCCCCACCGGCTCTGCGCGGACAGACCGGCGAACAGCCCGACGACGACGGCGGCGAGCGCGATCCAGGTGCCGAGCCGCGGGCTCAGCAGCATCCGGTAGCGCTCCAGCGTGGCCTGCTCGGCCGAGTGCGGACGCATCTTGGGCCGCAGCCGGTGGGCCAGCCAGAGGTTGCCGCCGACGAGCAGCGCCATGCCGGCGCCGACCACCAGGAACAGCAGCAGCCGGGTGGCGAGCACGCCGGTGAAGACCTGGGTGTAGCGGACCTCGTCGAACCAGAGCCAGTCGGTCCAGGCGTTGACCCCCCACCCGAGGAGGGTGAACAAGATGAACACCCCGATCAGGACACCGATGGTGACGCGTCCGCGCCGACTCATCCTCGGTAAGGGACTGCTACGCATGACCACTGTTGGCTCCGCACGCTCGATGTGATCGGCTCCGACCAGGCACCAAGAGTACGGGGTGTTCCTGAGCACGTCGGGTCAAGGTCACGTCACGATCCGCCCGCCGGCCGCCGCCCGGCCCCGCCTCAGCAGCGCGTCGGCTGCCCCCCGGCGCGCAGCGTCTCGAGTGCCTTCAATGCCTCACCCAGCGTGGCGACCTTCAGCAGCGGCAGTCCCGGCTGCGGGTTGCGGACCGCCTCGGCGCAGTTGTCGGCGGGCACCAGGAACGCCTTCGCGCCCGCGTCCTTGGCGCCGACGAGCTTCTGCGCGATGCCACCGATCGGGCCGACGCGACCCTCGTCGTCGATGGTGCCGGTACCGGCGATGATCTTTCCGCCGGTGAGGTCGGCCGGCTCCAGCTTGTCGATGATGCCGAGCGAGAACATCAGCCCGGCGCTCGGCCCGCCGATGTCACCCAGGTCGATCTTGAGGGTGAACGGGTGCGACTGCTGCTGGTCGATCTCCACGCCGATCCGCGGCCGGCCGTCCTGCTCACGGCTGGTCACAGTGGCCGTCCCCGGGGTGCCGCCCCGGGTGTAGCCGATCTTCAGCGCGGTGCCCGCCGGCTTCGCCCGGATCAGCTCGGTGAGCTTGGCCGCGCTCGTCACCGGCGCCCCGTCGACCGAGGTGACCACGTCGTCGGGCCGCAGCGCGTCGACCGACGGGCCGCCCGGCGTGACCGCCTTGACCAGCACCTTGATCGGATAGCCCAGCTCGCGCAGCGCCGCCGTCTCGGCGCTGGTCTGCGAGTTCTGGAAGTCCTCCGCGTTGCGCTTCTCGACCTCCTCCTGCGACTCCCCCGGCGGGTAGACCAGCTCGCGCGGCACCACCGCCTCGTCCGAGGAGAACCATCCGGCCAGCGCCGACCGCAGCCGCACTGTGGGCTGGACACCGACTGTGGTGAGCCGCAGCTGACCGACGGAGGTGGACGTCGCGCGGCCGGTCACCTGGATGACCTCCTTGCCGTCCTCGCTGCCCAGCGTGTTCACCGTCGGACCGGGGCCGAGCACCACGTACGGCAGCGGCACGCTCAGCACGCCGACGCTGAGCAGGGCGGTGAGCAGGGCACCGAGAAGGACGGTCACGCCGCGACGTCTCATGCGCCAGAGCGTACCGATCCGCACCCCGCCGCCCGGCGCGGTGACCCGAGGACTTCGCCCTCAGCGCAACGCCGACTGGCACGACCTGCGGCGCGGCCCGCGTACCGTAGACGTCGTGCCTGATATTCCGTTCGGCTTCGCGCTCCCGGGTGGTCAACCACCAGACCCCAACGATCCCGCGGCGATGCAGCAGTTCATGTCGCAGTTGCAGCACCTGCTCTCGGCGCCGGGCAGCGGGCCGGTCAACTGGGACCTCGCCCGGCAGGTGGCCGCCAGCCAGCTCGCCGCCGCCGGCGACCCGGCGGTGTCGCCGTTCGAACGCAACGCGGTCGAGGAGGCGCTGCGCATCGCCGACCTCTGGCTGGAGCCGGCGACCTCGTGGCCCTCCGGCATCCGCACCTCGGTCGCCTGGAACCGCAACGAGTGGATCTTCAAGACGCTCGACGTGTGGCGCAAGCTCTGCGACCCGGTGGCCAGCCGGATGGTCGGCGCGATGGGCGACCTGGTGCCGCCGGAGGCCCGCGCCCAGCTCGGCCCGATGCAGTCGATGGTCGCCACGCTCGGCGGCGCCCTCTTCGGCGGCCAGCTCGGCCAGGCGCTCGGCTCGCTCGCCGCCGAGGTGCTCTCCGCCGGTGACATCGGCCTGCCGCTCGGCCCCGCCGGCACCGCCGCGCTCGTCCCCGCCAACATCAAGGTGTACGGCGAGGGCCTGGAGCTGCCCGAGGACGAGGTACGCCTCTACGTGGCCCTGCGCGAGGCCGCCCACCAGCGGTTGTTCCAGCACGTGCCGTGGCTGCGCGGGCACGTGCTGACCGCGGTGGAGAACTACGCCGCGGGCATCCGGGTCAACCGGGAGGCGATCGAGGAGGCGATGGGCCGGGTCGACCCGACCGACCCGGAGTCGATGCAGGCGATCGCGCTGGAGGGCATCTTCACGCCGGAGGACACGCCCGCGCAGAAGGCGTCGCTGGCTCGGCTGGAGACCGTGCTCGCCCTGGTCGAGGGCTGGGTCTGCCACGTCGTCGACAGCGCCGCCGGTGACCGCCTGCCCAACGTCGTACGCCTCGGCGAGGCGTTCCGCCGTCGCCGCGCGGCGGGTGGCCCGGCGGAGCAGACGTTCGCCGCGCTCGTCGGCCTCGAACTGCGGCCCCGCCGCCTGCGTGAGGCGACGGTGCTGTGGGCGGCGCTGACCGAGCACCGCGGCATCGCCGGCCGGGACGCCGTCTGGGGCCACCCGGACCTGCTGCCCTCCGACGACGACTTCGCCGCACCGGAGGCGTTCGCCACGACGAGCACCGATCTCGACGACGAGCTGGCGAACTTCGACTTCTCCGCCCCGGGCGCCCCGGAGGAGAAGTCCCCGGGCGAGGACGACGACAAGCGCTGACCGCGCCCATCCCGTCGATCTTGGAGTTGTGGCGCCCAGGATGTCCTGAGTGCGGCTCTTGTCAGGTGCCACAACTCCAAGATCGTCGCGTCGACGGGTGTCAGACGGGGCGGCCGGACAGCAGGGCGCGGGTGGTCTCCCAGCCCTCGACCGCTGGATCGAGGGCGGCCAGGTCGGCCGGGCCGCGCATCCGGCGCCAGCCTGCGGTGACCGCCACGTCCCCCGGGCTCGGTGCCGCCCGCCGCACCTCGGCCGGCTCGGTCGTGTCCAGGTCCAGCGCCGGCAGCCACGCCGGTACGGGCAGCCGCGCCGCCACCCCCAGCAGTCCGGTTCCGCCTCCCTCGGCCGGGGCCAACGCCACCGGCCGGGTGGTGAGCGGCCGCAGCAGCTTGCCGAGCGTCAGCCCCGGCACGTCCGGCGCATCCGCCGCCACCACTGCCACCTGGTCGTAGCCGCCCGTCTTCGACGTGTGCCGCCCGGCTGCCACCGCCGCGAACACCGCGTTCGGCGTCGGCTCGGTCACCTCGTACACGGCGGTGCCGGGCCAGACCACCGCGTCGGCCAGCCATCGGTCCTGGGCCGTCACCGCGACTGCGGTCTCCACCTCGTTCAGCGTGGCCAGCAGGTCGACCACGTCCTCGGCGAGCGCGGTACGCCATCGCGCCGGCTCGACTCCGGGCGGCGACCAGGTCACCGGGCCGAGCAGCGCCACCACCACACGTCGCGACATTCGCCGACCTTAACCCCACCCCCACGCGGACCCGCGCGCGATCACGAGGTTGGCGGTGACGAAGTGGACGAAACGCCGGGTCAACTTCATGATCGACGCACGGCAGAGGTCAGGGGATGGCGGCGGTGGCGGCCACGCCCTCCAGGTAGCCACGTGCACGCTCCGACCTCGGGTAGCGGGCGACCAGTGCCCAGAACTCGGCGTTGTGGCTGGGCACGATGAGATGCGCCAGTTCGTGCAGCAGCACGTAGTCGATCACCCAGTCGGGCATGTCCTGGACCCGGTGCGAGATCCGGATGGTGCGGTCGGCGGGCGTGCAGGAGCCCCAGCGGCCGTTCTGGTTGGTCACCCAGCGGACGCTCGCCGGCGCGGCGGCCGACCCATATTCGGTCAGGTAGAGGTCGATCAGGCGGGCGGCGCGGGCGAGCAGTTCGGCGTCCGAGCGGGCCAGCCGGCCCTCGCGGGCGGCGAGCCGGGCGAGCATCCGGTCGACCCACTCGCTCTCCTCGGCCCGGGAGAACTGGTCGGGGATCAGCACGACGACGCGCTCCCCGTCCCGGTACGCGGACACCGTGCGCCGCCGACGCTGGCTGCGCCGCACCTCGACGACGGGCTTCCGCGTCACGGTCATTACCGGTCCGCGCAGCCTCGGTTGACTGTCACGATGGAAAGCTAATGCGTACTGACCAGGACTCCGCAAGAGTCAACACGACGACACGCGCCCGGAAAGTGGCGGTTGATTGTCAGGAGTCCGGAAAAAATTCTTTGCGACGGTAGCTGACCATCACCTGACCGGCCCTGTTCACGTTAAGTGATCTACGACGAGCGACAGTCGGCGGGGCCGCACGAAGCGGATCTGGGCGCTTCACCCGGCGTGTCCGCGCGAAACTGACTTATCCGACGTTACTCGGCATGCACACTCTCGACGTCGACTTGCTCACAGAGTCGGCGCACAGCTGACATGGAACCGCCCGTACCTGGGTAGGGTCCGCCAACCACGGTCAGGCGACTGACCGCGGAGAACCCCCGGCGCCGGTGCCACGCGTGGGCCGCCGCAGGGAGACCCGCCGGGACACCTCCGGCGGACGAGACGAGGAGGCTACCGTGGCCGACCAGGCCCAGACCTACAACGGTTACTGCGTGAAGTGCAAGGAGAAGCGGGACTTCGAGGGGCACGTGGAGGTCTCGAAGACCGGCATGAACATGGCCAAGGGCAAGTGCCCGGTGTGCGGTACAACAGTGAACCGCATCCTGGGCAAGGCCAAGGTCTGACCCGTACGGCAGACCCGGGGAGGGCGGCTGTCGGCCGCCCTCCCCGGTCGGGTAGCCGACAGAGTTACCGGCTGGTTGTGGAAAACCGGCGAGATCCTGTGGACAACGCTGGCCACGGCTCGCCGCACCTGTGGACAACGAGCGACGGAACGAGTGGAGACGGTCACGATCAGTGGCGTGACCGATCCGACGCCGCTCGTCCGTCCCGTCCTGCTGCCCGGCCTGACCCGGCTCTGGCGCGACCGGCACACGCTCCAGCTCGGCGAGTCGCCCGGCCGCGCGGTGCTGCTGGAGATGTCCTCGCCGGGGACGGCCCGCCTGCTCGACCTGCTCGACGGCACCCGCAGCGAACGCGCCGTGCTGGCCGAGGCGGGCACCGCCCGGGTTCCGCCCGACGAGGCACGCGCCCTGCTCGACACGCTCCGGGACGCCGGGCTGGTGGTGCCGTCACAGGCCCTGCTCCCCCGTGACCTGGCCGGAGCGGCCCGGGCCCGGCTGGCCGCCGAGGCCACCGCGCTCGCGCTCGCGTCGCCCGACCTGCCCGGCACACCGGCTCGGCTGCTGCGCCGCCGCCGTACCGCCCGGGTGCTGGTCACCGGAACGGGACGACTCGGCGCGGCGGTCGCCGTCGCGCTGGCACAGGCCGGCGTCGGGCACGTCGTACCCGATCTGGCGGGTCCGGTCGGTGCCGGTGACCTGGTCGGAACCGGCCTGACCGCGGCGGAGCTGGGCCGGCCGCTGGCTCCGGCGGTACGCGCGGCGCTGGAGCGGTGTGCGCCCGGAACTGTCACCGGCCCGTCTCGGGCGACCCGGCCGGACCTCGTGGTGCAGCTCGGCGTCGACCGTCCGGCCGAGCTGCTCGCCACCGGGTACGCCCGCCGGCGTCAGCCCCACCTGCTGCTCGACCTGCGCGGCGGCGTACCGGTGGTCGGTCCGCTGGTCCGCCCGCCCGTCGGTCCCTGCCTGCGCTGCCTCGACCTGCACCGCGGCGACCGGGATCCGGACTGGCCCGCGCTCGCCGCCCAGCTCGCCGCCGACCGGGGCGAGCGGGCCTGCGCCGCCGCCACCGGGCTCGCCGCGGCGGCCTTCGCGACGGCCGAGGTGCTGGCCCAGCTCGACGGCACCCAGCCGGAGACGCTGGGAGGCGCGGTGGAGATCCGCGGTCCGGGCCGGATCCGCTACCGTCGGTGGCCGCCACACCCCTCCTGCGGTTGCTGCCGACGTCGCCCGATCCGGTCGGCCCCGGCCGCTACCCGCCGCACGGCAGCAGCGGAGGCCCCGAGTCAGTAACAATGGCCGGGTGACCGACATCCCGCGCCGGGCCGTGTCCCGCACCGCCAAACTCGCCGCCCTGCCGCTCGGGTTCGCCGGTCGAACCGTCCTCGGCATGGGCAAGCGGGTGACCGGCCTCGCGTCCGACGTCATCTCCGCCGAGATCCAGCAGCGCACCGCCGAACAGTTGTTCAGCGTGCTCGGGCAGCTCAAGGGCGGGGCGATGAAGTTCGGCCAGGCCCTGTCGGTGTTCGAGGCAGCACTGCCCGAGGAGGTCGCCGCGCCCTACCGGCAGGCGCTTACCAAGCTCCAGGAGGCCGCCCCGCCGCTGCCGGTTGCGACAGTGCACAAGGTGCTCGCCGAGCAGCTCGGCCCGGACTGGCGCGACCGGTTCGTCGAGTTCGACGACACCCCGGCCGCCGCGGCGAGCATCGGCCAGGTGCACCGCGCGGTCTGGCGCGACCCGGGGTACGGGCCGAACGGCGGCCCACAGCACCGGGACGTCGCCGTGAAGATCCAGTACCCGGGTGCCGGTGACGCGCTGCTCGCCGACCTCAAGCAGCTCTCCCGGCTCGGCGGCATGTTCCGGGCCATCCAGCCGGGGCTGGACGTGAAGCCGCTCCTGGCCGAGCTGCGCGAGCGCATCACCGAGGAGCTGGACTACGAACTGGAGGCGGAGTCGCAGCGCGCGTTCGCCGCCGCGTACGCCGACGACCCGGACATCTTCATCCCGGAGGTGCTCGACGCTGCGCCGCGGGTGCTGATCACCGAGTGGGTGGAGGGCATCCCGCTGTCCCAGATCATCCGGGAGGGCACCGAGGAGCAGCGCGACGAGGCCGGCCGGTTGATGGCCGAGCTGCACCTGTCAGCGCCGGAGCGGGCCGGGCTGCTGCACGCCGACCCGCACCCGGGCAACTTCCGGCTGCTCCCGGACGGCCGGCTCGGTGTGATCGACTTCGGGGCGGTGGCCCGGATGCCGCAGGGCACGCCGGAGCCGATCGGCCGGATCGCGGCGCTGGCGCTGCGCGGGGACGCCGACGCGGTGGTGGAGGGGCTGCGCTCCGAGGGCTTCGTCAGCCGCACCGAGTCGATCGACGCCCCGGCGGTGCTCGACTTCCTCCGTCCGATGCTGGAGCCGATCGCCGCCGACGAGTTCCGCTTCACCCGGGCCTGGCTGCGCGGCGAGGCGACCCGACTGGCCAGCCCTCGCTCCCCCGCCTACCAGCTCAGCCGGCAGCTCAACCTGCCCCCGTCGTACCTGATGATCCACCGGGTCACGCTGGGTTCGATCGGGGTGCTCTGCCAGTTGGAGGCGAAGGCGCCCTACCGGTCGATCCTGGAACGGTGGCTGCCAGGCTTCGCGCCGGTGCCCTGAGCCTCCAGGGCCAGCAACGGCGAAGGGGCGGTGACCTGTCGGTCACCGCCCCTTCCTCACGCGATCGTTCTACAGAACGCCCAGGTCGCGGGCCGACTGGCTGCGACCCCGCATGGCGACGGTACGGGCGGAACGGGTTGCCTCAGTGCTCGTGGTGGTGCGACCGGCCTGAGGCCGGCGCATTCGGGCCCTGGACAACGCTTCGTGGAGTAGTTGCATCTCGAATCCGTTCGGCAGGTTCAGCATCAGAATTTCTCTCTCAGGTCGGCCGGTGGAGGGACACCGGCATCGGTCGGTTTCGGAACGTAGGTGTGTCAGGCTGCCAGCCGGACGGAGTTACGCGACTCGGACAGCCCGCTGGCCGCCAGTCGCGCCTCCGCCTCGACCCGGAGCTGCGCGTCACGGGCGAGGTCCTCCTTGCGCGGACGGCCACGGGGCCGCTTGCGCGGGACGACCGCGCCACGCTCGAAGATCTCGCCGCCCCAGACGCCCCAGGGCTCGGCTCGCTCCACCGCCCCGGCCAGGCACTCGACGCGCAGCGGGCAGTCCCCGCAGAGCGACTTGGCCAGCTCGAGCTCGGCGGGCGAGTCGGAGAACCACAGGTCGGGGTCGAACTTCCGGCAGGGCAGGTTCGCCTCCACCTCGACGCTCACGTCGAGTGGGGCCAACGCCAGACTCATCCTCCGGTCACCTCTCTCTCACTTCGATCTCGTGGATCGCATTCCGACGTACTTCGGCGGGGCAAAAAACTGAGGCCGCGGATCCCGGTAGCGGGTTCCGCGGCCTCGAGGTGAGCCGGTGTCTGATGGATCAGACCGGTCTACCTCGAGGTGGAACGCCGCGGACATCCGTGCGCTTCTTGGCGCCATCGATGCCCATGCCCGCGAAGCCACTGGTCCCCTCGACTCCGGCGATCGGCGCAACGGTCAGGTTCAGCTCGGCCTGAACCTGGACCTGGTGCACCTGCGGAGCCGACGGTCGAGCAGCGAGGGCCACCCGGACGGCCGACAGCGGAGCGACGGCAGACGGCATCGCCGCAAGACGCTCATAAGTGAAGATCACCATTGGTGCCACCTCCCTACTCTCCTCGTGCCGACCGTGGACTCATCCCCTTTGAGCAGCCAGAACGGCGCCGCTCGCGAGGTGTGTCATGAGGCTATTCCTCGCCCTCGGGCGAGGGCAAACGATTTACGGCTACTTTTCAGAAGTTTTCTGTGGGCAGACGTCGTCCACCGTGGCGCCCGCCACCAGGGCGAGCACCGTATCCCCATAAAGCCCGACTTTTCGGGGCCCAATCCCGGCGATCGCCACCAGTTCCTCCGTGCGGCCGGGCTTCCGCTCGGCCAGCGCGGTGAGCGTGGCGTCGGTGAAGACCACGTACGCCGGCACCTTCTGCGCGCCCGCCACCCGCTGCCGCCACTCGCGCAGCCGCTCGTACAGCTCCTCGTCGATGTCCGACGGGCAGGTCGGGCAGCGGCCCAGTTTCCGGTCCGCGCCGGCGAGCAGCGTGGCGCCGCAGATCCGGCACGAGACCACCTGCGGCCGGCGCCGCTCGGCCCGCCGCGCCGGCCCGGCGCCGCCCGCCCGCTCACCGCCGCCGGACCGGTCGAGCTGGGGCAGGAACCGGGAGGGCCGCCGGGCCCGCCCGCCCGGCGAGCGCGCGGTGGCGTACGACAGCCAGAGCCACTCCCGGGCGCGGGTGATCCCGACGTAGAGCAGCCGCCGTTCCTCCTCGACCTGCTCCATGGTCTTCGCGTACGTGGTGGGCAGCGTGCCCTCGGCCAGCCCGACCAGGAACACCGCGTCCCACTCCAGCCCCTTCGCCGAGTGCAGCGACGCGAGCGTCACCCCCTCGACCGTGGGGACGTGCTGCTGGGCGGCCCGCCGGGCGAGTTCCTCATTGAACCCGGTCAGGCCCGGCTCCGCCTCGGGCTGCGCCGCGTACTCCTCGGCGAGCTGGACCAGCGCGGCGAGCGCCTCCCACCGCTCCCGGGCGGCGCCGCCGGGCGGGGGCGCGTCGGGCGCCCAGCCGACAGCGGTGAGCGCCTCGACGACAGCGGCCGGCAGCGGGGTTCCCGCGTCGGCCGACCGGGTGGCGGCGCGCAGCGCGATCATCGCCTGGCGTACCTCGGGCCGCTCGAAGAACCGCTCCGCGCCCTGGAGCACGTACGGCACCCCGGCCTCGGAGAGCGCCTTCTCGTACGCCTCGGACTGCGCGTTGGTGCGGAACAGCACAGCGATCTCCCGCGCCGGGGTGCCGCCCGCCACCAGCGCCCGGCAGCGCGCCGCGACCGCGTTCGCCTCGGCCGGCTCGTCGGTGAAGATCCGCAGTTCCGGCTCCGGGCCGGGCCGGCGCTGGCCGTGCAGCTCCAGCCGCAGCCGCGCCTCGGCGCCCCGGGCCTGCGAGATCACCGCGTTGGCGAGCCCGACGACCTGCGGGGTGGAGCGGTAGTCACGGACCAGCCGGACCACAGTCGCGCCCCGGTGCAGGCGGGGGAAGTCGACCAGGTACGACGAGGTGGCACCGGTGAACGAGTAGATCGTCTGGCTGGCGTCGCCGACCACCGTCAGGTCGTCCCGGCCGCCCAGCCACGCCTCCAGCAGCCGCTGCTGGAGCGGGTTGACGTCCTGGTACTCGTCGACCACGAAGTGCCGGTACTGGTTGCGCACCTGCTCGGCCACGTCCGGGTGCTCCTCGATGCCCCAGACCGCGGCGCGCAGCATGTCCTCGAAGTCGATCACCCCGTTGCCGCGCTTGAGCCGCTCGTACGCGTCGAACACGTCGGCCACCCGGGCCGGCTCGTACGGCGTCTCGCGCAGCGCCTTGGCCGCGGCGACCACGTACTCCCCGGGCTCGACCAGCGACGACTTGGCCCATTCGATCTCGGCGGCCAGGTCCCGCGCGGCGGCCCGGTCGGCGCGCAGGCCGACCTTGGCGGCGGCGAGGGTGACCACCCGCACCTTGCTGTCCAGCAGTTCCGGCATGGCCCGCCCGGCCAGCAGCCGGGGCGCGAAGTAGCGGACCTGCCGCAGCGCCGCCGCGTGGAACGTGCGCGCCTGCACGCCCTGCACCCCGAGCACTGTGAGACGGCTGCGCATCTCGGCGGCGGCGCGGGCGGTGAACGTGACCGCCAGCACATGCCGGCCGGCGATGTCGCCGGTCAGCGCCCGGTACGCGATCCGCGAGGTCACCGCCCGGGTCTTGCCGGTGCCGGCGCCGGCCAGGATGCAGACCGGGCCGGCCGGGGCGGTCACCGCCGAGCGCTGCTCCGGATCCAGCCCGGCCAGCACCCGTTCCGCCGCTGAGTGAACGCCCACAGCAGGGAATCATCCCAGCATCGTGTGACGTTGCAGCGGTTAGCCTGGCCTGATCGGACCGGGCGCGAGCCACCCCTTGGAGGACCAGACCATGCTGACGATGTATTCCACCCCGTGGTGCGGCTACTGCCACCGGCTGAAGTCGCAGCTCGACCGGGAGGGCATCGCGTACGAGGTGGTCGACATCGAGCAGGACCCGGCGGCCGCGGACTTCGTGATGAGCGTCAACGGCGGCAACCAGACCGTCCCGACGCTGCGCTTCGCCGACGGCAGCGCCCTGACCAACCCCTCGATCACGC
The DNA here is from genome assembly GCF_900091605.1 of Micromonospora tulbaghiae. Lineage (GTDB taxonomy): Bacteria > Actinomycetota > Actinomycetes > Mycobacteriales > Micromonosporaceae > Micromonospora > Micromonospora tulbaghiae. The sequence goes on along the minus strand of NZ_FMCQ01000005.1, from coordinate 44,935 downwards.
AGGTCAAGCAGCACCTGGCCGCGCTGCCCGGCTGATCCGCCCGCGACACCACGAGCGGCCGTACCCGATCCGGGTGCGGCCGCTCGCCGTCGTTCAGGACCCCCCGCGACTGAGCACCCCGTCGTCGGCCGGCCGCCGGGGCGCCGGGATCCGGACCGGCCCGGTGACCGGCGTGGTCAGCCGACGGCCCCGCCACAGGTAGACGCCGGCCGCCGTGGTGACGGCCCCCACCAGGGCGAACAGCAGCCGGTAGTCGAACACGCCGACGAGCAGCGCGCCGGTGCCGATGGAGAGCGCCTGCGGCCCGCTGACCAGCGCCTCCGCCGCGGCGGTCACCCGGCCCAGCAGCCGCGGCGGAGTCCGCCGCTGGATCAGCGTGTTCAACCCCACCATCGTCAGCGGCAGCGAGAGGCCGGCCAGCAGCAGCGCCACCACCCCGAGCCACAACCGGGGGTACGCCAGCGCCAGCGCGGCCGGCCCGAAGAACGTGACGCCCGCGGCGAGCGCGCCGACCTCGCCGAACCGGCGGACCACGGCGGCCGAGAACAGGCCGCCGACCAGTCCGCCGACGCCCTGCACCATGACCAGCACGCCGACGAACGCGGCGTCGCGGTGCAGGCCCAGATCGACGTACGCGAAGATCAGCGACTCGGTGAAGCCCATCACCAGCGAGCCGAGCCCGTACCCGAGCAGCGCCCGGCGCAGCGCCGGCTCCCGGGTCAGGTGGCGCAGCCCGGCGCCCAGCTCGGACGGCCCGCGACGACCGGGCCGCGACGGTGCGCCCTCCTCCACGCGCAGCCGCCCGACCACCGCCGCCGCGGTCAGGAAGCCGGTCATGGCCAGCAGGACCAGCAGCCAGCCGCCCACCGCGGCGTAGACGCCGGCCCCGGCCAGCGGCCCGATCAGCCGCAGCCCCTGCCGGACGGTCTGCAGCAGCCCGTTCGCGTCGGCCAGCAGATCGGCCGGAACCAGCTGCCGGATCAGTCCGTTGAGCACGGCGGTGAGGGTGATGTACGAGAGTCCGTAGAGCGCGGCGACCACGTAGATCACCCAGACGTCGGAGCGGTCCCGGACCGTGAGCAGCGGGCCGAGCAGCACTGCTGCGACCAGGTTGGCGGCGATGAAGAAGGGTCGCCTGCGGTAGCGGTCGACCACCCACCCGACGAGCGGGGCGAGCGCCATCGGCGCGATGACCGCGAAGATGGTCGCCCCGGCCATGCTGTCCGAACCGGTCAGATCCTTGACCCAGACGGCCAGGGCGAGCAGCAGGACCGACTCCGCAGCCATGCTCGCGACGAGCGCGGCGAACAGCAGACGGAAGTCGGGGCGGCGCAGGACGGTGCGCATGGGTTCCCTCCGGCGGGGTGCGCCACCAGGGCGCGTCGGGGGCGGGCGCTGGTGAAGACGCCCTCCACAGTCCTCTTTTTGTCTCGTGACACGCCCTTGCCGGAACCTCCGACGCCGGTCGCGCCGTCCATACTGACCGTGGGGGGCGAATTTCATACAGTTACCGTCGCGTCAAGCGACGGTCGACGGGAAAGAGGACGCCGTGCCTCCTGCCGTACCAGGCCCGATTCTGCGCCGTCGTCGACTCGGCACCGAGCTGCGTCGGCTCCGCGAACAGGCCGGTCTGACCGGTGACCAGGTCATCGAGCGGATCGGCTGGGCCTCCGCATCCAAGTTGTCCCGTCTGGAGAACGGCCGCAGCCGTCCCGACCCGGACGACGTGGACGTGTTGCTGACGCTTTACGGCGCCGACGAGGAGCAGCGCGCGGAACTGACCGGGATCACCCACGAGGCCGGCGACATGCGCGGCTGGCTGCGCAACTTCCCGGTGATGACCCAGCAGCAGCGCGCCTTCGCCGAGCTGGAGGCCGGTTGCGCGGAGATCTCCGAGTACAACCCGGTGCTGGTGCCGGGGCTGTTGCAGACGCCCGGGTACGCCCGGCACCGGATCATGTCCGCCGCGCAGGTCGCCGCCGAGGCCGGCGACCCGGAGAGCGAGGATCCCGAGACCGAGGTACGCGCGCGGCAGGCCCGGCAGTCGCTGCTGACCCGCTCCCCCGAGGTGCCCCGCTACACGGTGGTGCTGGAGGAGGCCGCGCTCGGCCGGCGGGCCGGGCCGCCGGAGGTGCTGCACGAGCAGCTCGTCCACCTGTGCGAGATGGCGCTGCTGCCGAACGTGACGCTGCGTCTGCTTCTGCGGGACACCCGGGTCGGTGACTGGTACCTTCCGCCGACCGCGTTCTCGGTCTACCGGTTCGCCGATCCCCTCGATCCGGAGACACTCGCGATCGAAGGTGGGTTCACCGACGTCATGTCGACCGAGGTAAACACCCTAAATCGCTATAAAGTGGTGTTCGAGTGGCTATGCTCGTCGGCACTCTCCGCATCGGACACCCTCTCCTGGTTGATCGAGGCGACGGGACGGCTGACCGGCACGGCAGTCGAGTCCACGGTGGCGTACGGGGCGGCAACGGCGCCGACCCAGCGGCGCCGGGACTCGGGGCGCCTCACCACGGAACGGTGATCCGGCACGGACACCGCCCGCGCTCCGGCGTCGCTCGGTCCCATCGGAGCACCTCACCAGGAGCAAGCACCATGAACGAGACCCACACCAGCACGACCGCCCTCTCGGGACGGCTCGCCGGCGCCGCCTGGCGCAAGAGCACCCGCAGCCAGACCTCCAACTGCGTGGAGGTCGCGCCGCTCGGTTCCGGGCCGGCGACCGTGGCGCTGCGGGACAGCAAGGACCCGAGCGGACCGGTCCTGCTGTTCGACCGGGCCGGATGGCTCGGCTTCCTCACCGGCACGAAGAGCGGTCAGTTCGATCTGGACTGATCCGGCGAACCACGGGGGGCCGTCGGCGCGAGCCGGCGGCCCCTCGCGCGTCCATCCCCGACAAGGGTGCTGACCTGGGATCGCCCGATCGGTCGAGCTGGCGCGTTCCCCTTGCCGGGCGGACACATCGGCGTAACATGACGCGGGAGTGACGTGGAAGTTCCAGCGTGTAACCGCCGATTGTCCGGGGGACACCATGCGGTTCCTGATCGTCCGCACCGAGATCCGTACCGCCGCCGACGCCGACATCGCCGCCGCCTGGGCGGGCGGGGGTCGCCTGCGGGACGAGACGTGCACGCCGGAGCCCCGCCGACAGGTCGTCCACGCCGAGGACCGGGACGCCGCCCTCCTGCTCGCCCGCGCACTGTCCGCAGTCGGGGCCGTGCGCGCGGGCCGGCACCGGGTCAAGGTGCTGCCGATCGATGAACCCGCCCCCGGGCACCCGTACCGCTGGCACGGTGGATGACCGGACGCTGACGTCCGTCGTGGCCGGACCGGCCTCCCCCGCCGCTTTCCCGCCTCACCCGGCCTCGACGGCACGTGTTCCCGGCCCGCGACCGTCGCGGCAACGACGGTCCGGGTCGGGGCCGCGTCCACCCGCGACGGCGGCCGGTCAGGCGGTCAGCAGTGGCCGTCGAGCCAGCGATGCACCAGGAACAACGCGATCGACGACGGCGGCGGCAGGACCAGCCGGTCTCCCCCGCCCACCGGCACCGGCTCGTCCGCGAGCGCCGCGCCGATCTCCCGGCGGGTGAACCAGCGCGCGTGCGCGATCTCGGCCAGGTCGACCCGGATCGGCGCGTCCGCGTCGGCCTTGGCCAGGAAACCGAGCATCAGCGATCCGGGGAACGGCCAGGACTGGCTGCCCACGTACGCGATCTCCTCGACCGGGACGCCCACCTCCTCGCGGACCTCGCGCAGCACGGCGGCCTCGGCCGACTCGCCGGGCTCGACGTATCCGGCGAGGCAGGAGTAGCGGCGCTGTCCCGGGGTGCGCGGCCAGGCCGCGTTGTTGCCGAGCAGGCAGCGGCCGTCCGGGCCGTCCACACCGTCGTGCACCAGCACGATCATGGCCGGATCGGTACGCGGCCAGACCCGTCCGCCGTCCGGATCGATCCGCGACCAGCCGGCCTCGTCGGCGCTCGTCGCCTTGCCCGTCGTCGACGAGTACCCGTGCCGCAGGTGCCAGTTGAGCAGCGCCAGCGCGGTGGTGAACAGGCCCGCGTCCCGGTCGGTCATCAGGTGGCCGACCTCGCGCAGGTGGGCCGGACGGGTCTCGGGAAGCGCCGGCAGCGGCCCGTCCACCGCGAACACGGGTACGCCGTCCGGCTCGACGCCGAGGAACATCGGCACCGACCGGGGCACCTCGGACAGCTCACCGGGGCCGACCAGGACCAGCTCCGGCGGAGCCGACGCGCCCCGGACCAGCGCCCGCCCCTCGACGGTGGAGTCCAGCACCAGCACCCGGGCCCGCTCCCACGCCTCGGTCAGCCAGCCCGGATCGGTACGCCGGTGCGCGGCCCGGTCGAGCGTCGACCGGGCCAACGGCGGGGCGGATTCGCCGCTCATGCGGATTCCGTACGCACCGGTGTCAGCGCGGCGAGCGAGTCGGCCACCCGCTCGGCGTCGCCGAGCACGACGGTGACCGCGCGGGCCGGGGCCAGGTAGCGGGCGGCCACCTCGGCCACGTCGTCCACAGTCGCGGCGGCCAGCCGGGCGGCGTGCTCGGCGAGGAAGTCCAGCCGCAGCCCGTTGCCGGCGTACGCGCTGGTCAGCGACGCGAGACCGGCCTGGGTGGACATGCCGAGCTGGAGCGTGCCGAGCGCGTACTGGCGGGCCTGCTCCAGCTCGTCGGCCTTCGGCGGCACTGTCGCCAGGCGGCCCAGCTCGTAGTTCGTCTCCACCAGCGCCGCCGCGGTGACCTCGGTGGCCACCTCGGCCCCGGCGACGAGCAGCGAACCGGCCACCGAGTGCTCGACGAGCGAGTGCGGCCCGTACGTGTAGCCCTTGTCCTCGCGGATGTTCTCCACCCAGCGGGAGGAGAAGTAGCCGCCGAAGATCAGGTTGGCGAGCTGCAACGCGGCGTGGTCCGGGTGGGTACGCGGCACCGCGGGGAGCGCGAGGCGTACCGAGGACTGCACCGAGCCGGGCCGGTCGACCAGCAGCAGGGGACCGGGTTCCAGCGGCGGCGCGGGCGGCAGCTCGGCGACGTGGCCGTCACCGCGCCACCCGGCCAGCGCCTGCTCGGCCGCGTCCAGCGCCCGCTCCGGCGCCACGTCGCCGACGAGCACCAGCACCGCGCCGGCCGGATGCACCCGCTCGGCGTGCAGCCGGCGCAACGCGGCCGGGCGGACCGCCCGGACCTGGTCCGGGTCGGGCGTCTGCACCGCGTACGGGTGCCGGCCGTACACCCGCTTGAGCAGCGCGGTGCGGGCCAGGTGCGACGGCTGGCTCTGGGCGACCTGGATGCGGTCGACCAGCCGGTCCCGCTCGGTCTCCACCCAGTCGGCCGGGTAGGTCGCCCCGGTGAGCACCTCGGCGAGCAGCTCCAGCATCCGGTCCAGGCCGGTGACCAGGCCCGCGCCGGAGAGCATCAGCCGGTCCGGGTCGAGACCGGCGGTCAGCCCGCCGCCGACCTTCTGCAGCTCGGCCGCCAGTTCGGTGGCGCTGTGCGCCTCGGTGCCGGAGAGCATGGTCTGCGCCAGCATCCCGCCGCGGGCCAGGTGCGTGCGCCCGAACGGCATCCACAGTCGCAGCTCGACGAGCGGTACCGAGGAGCGGCGTACCGCGATCACGGTGAGGCCGTTGGCAAGCGTGCGCTCGGCCTGCTTGGGCACCTTGAGGCGGCGGTTCGGGCCGAGCGCCGGCAGCGGCCGGACGGTAGTCGTAGTCACTGGGCCATCTCCGTTCGCGACTGCGGGGCTCGCAAAACCGGCTCACTCCTCGCGCTCACCGCCCACCTCCGGCGACGACCTCGACGGACGCGCGGCGCTCCGGCCGCAGGGTGGCGGCGGCGGCGCGGACCTGCTCCTCGGTCACCTCGCCGACCAGCCGGGGCAGGTCGTTGAGCAGGCCGGGTTCGCCGCGCTGCTGTTCCAGCACCGCCATCCGCAACGCGCGGCCGAGCACCGCGTCCGTGTCGCGCAGCAGGTGGGTGGCCATCCGGGCCTGGGTACGCGCCAGTTCCCCATCGGTCAGCCCGTCGGTCGCCAGCCGGTCCAGTTCCTCGTCGACGGTGCGCAGCACTTTGTCCACGTCGCCGCCGGGCGGCAGGTGGGCCTGGAGCAGCAGCGCGGTGGGGTCGCGCACGTCGAACGGGTCGCCCATGAAGCCGAGGTACCCGCCGAGGCCGGTGACCGACCGGTCGCGCTGCACCAGCCGCTCGACCAGCCGGGAGGCGTCGCCGTCGGTGAGCACCTCGGCCAGCACCACGTACGGCAGGTAGCCGGCGAAGTCGCTGATCGGGTCGGGCACCCGCCAGGCGCCGGCCACCGCGGGGAGCGGGGCCAGCGCGTCGGTGTACGTGCTGCGCCGCTCGGCGGTCAGGTCGGGCTCGGCGAAGTCGGGCCGTCGCGGGGCGGGCCGGGCCGGCACGTCCCCGAAGTGCCGCTCGACGAGCGTGGTCGCCTCGGCCACGTCGATGTCACCGCTCACCGCCAGTACGGCGTTGCCGCTGGCGTAGTAGCGGTGGAAGAAGTCGGCGGCGTCGGCCACGGTGGCCGACTCCAGGTCGACGAAGGAGCCGTAGCCGTCGTGCGCGTTGGGGAAGGTGTCGAACATCACCGGGGGCAGCGTCAGCCAGGGGAACCCGCCGTACGGCCGGTTCAGCACGTTGACCCGGATCTCCTCCTTGACCACGTCGACCTGGTTGCGCAGGTTCTCCTCGGTCAGCCGAGGGCCGCGCATCCGGTCGGCCTCCAGGAACAGCGCCCGTTCCAGTGCGTTGGCGGGCAGCGTCTCGAAGTAGTCGGTGTAGTCCAGGTGGGTGGAGCCGTTGAACGTCCCGCCCGCGCCCTGGACGTGCCGGAAGTGAGCCAACTTCTCCAGGTTCTCCGAGCCCTGGAACATCAGGTGCTCGAAGAGGTGGGCGAACCCGGTGCGTCCCTCGGGCTCGGAGCGGATGCCGACGTCGTAGACCACCGCCACCCCGATGACCGGGGCGCTGCGGTCCGGCGTGAGCACCACGCGCAGGCCGTTGTCGAGGGTGAACCGTTCGACCGGGTACTTCGTCGCTGGGATCTTCGCTCTCCGCGTCGGCACGAGATCGACATTAGCGCCTCGGTACCGGCTCTACCGCCGGTGTGCCGCGGCCCACCGGACGGCGGTGCCGGCGGTTGTCCGACCGGCCACGCTTTCTCCACCGAACAGGTGGGAATTCTCGGGAAATCCCAGGTCGCGGGGGGGCGGCCCCCGGAACGGGGCTTGACGCCGCCGGACCGCTGGCCCACTCTTCCTACCAACTAAGTAGGAATACTGCGGATTGGACATTCGATGAGAGGGCTTCCCCTGCGCCGCCTGGCCACCCTGGCGGCCCTGGCCGCTGTCGGCGCGGCCACGCTCGGCACCACCGCCGCCTGCGGCGATGACAGCGACGCCGGCGCCGCGTCCGGCCCGGTGACGCTGCGCCTGGGCTACTTCCCCAACATCACGCACGCCCCGGCCGTGGTCGGCGTGGAGAAGGGGATCTTCGCCGAGAAGCTCGGCAGCGACGTCAAGCTGGACACCAAGACGTTCAACGCCGGCCCGGCCGCCATCGAGGCCGTCTTCTCCGGCGCGCTCGACGCCACGTACATCGGCCCGAACCCGACGGTGAACGCCTTCTCCAAGTCCAAGGGCGAGGCGGTCCGGGTCGTCTCCGGCGCCGCGTCCGGCGGCGCCGCGCTCGTGGTCAAGCCCGGCATCACCTCGGTGGAGCAGCTGCGCGGCAAGAAGATCGCCACCCCGCAGCTCGGCAACACCCAGGACGTGGCGCTGCGCTTCTGGCTCAAGGAGAAGGGCCTGGAGACGACCAAGGAGGGCGGCGGCGACGTCAAGATCGTGCCGCAGGAGAACGCGCAGACGATCGAGACGTTCGGCAGCGGCGCCATCGACGGCGCCTGGGTGCCCGAGCCGTTCGTCTCCCGTCTGGTGAACGCCGGCGGCAAGGTGCTCGTCGACGAGCGCGACCTCTGGCCGGACAAGAAGTTCGTCATCACCAACCTGCTGGTCAGCACCAAGTTCCTCAAGGCGCACCCGGACGTGGTGAAGAAGCTGGTCGAGGGCCAGGTAGCGGCGAACGAGTTCGTCAACACCAAGCCGGACGAGGCGCAGCAGGCCATCTCCGACCACATCGGCAAGATCACCGGCAAGCCGCTGGACCTCAAGCTGATCAAGCAGGCCTGGCCGACGCTGGAGTTCACCAACGACCCGATCCCGTCGTCGCTGAAGACCGGTCTGGACCACGCGGTCGCGGTCGGGCTCACCCAGCCGGCCGACCTGAACGGCCTCTACGACCTGAAGTACCTCAACGAGGTGCTCAAGGCGCAGGGCAAGGCCGAGGTCAGCCAGCCGTGACGTCGACCAGCACGACCCCGCGCAGCGCGACCGGCTCGGTCGCGCTGCGCGGCGTCACGAAGGTGTACGGCCAGGGCGAGCAGGCGGTCCTGGCGCTGGACGGGCTGTCGCTGGACGTCGCTCCGGGCGAGTTCGTCTGCATGGTGGGCGCGTCCGGCTGTGGCAAGAGCACGCTTCTCAACCTGGTCGCCGGACTGGACCGGGCCAGCGGCGGCGCGATCGAGCTGGGCGAGGGCGTCAACCCGGGACTGATGTTCCAGGAGCCGGCGCTGTTCCCGTGGCTCACCGTCGAGGGCAACGTCGAGGTGCCGCTGAAGCTGCGCGGACTCCCCCGCGACCAGCGCAAGGAGCGGGTGTCCGAGCTGCTGCGCACGGTCCACCTGTCCGAGTTCGGCCGTAAGCGGCCGCACCAGCTCTCCGGCGGGATGCGGCAGCGGGTCGCGCTGGCCCGCACGCTCGCGCTCGAGACGCCGGTGCTGCTGATGGACGAGCCGTTCGGCGCGCTGGACGCGATGACCCGCGACATCCTGCACGACGAGCTGGAGCGGATCTGGACCGAGCGCAAGCTCACCGTCCTGTTCGTCACGCACAACGTCCGCGAGGCGGCCCGGCTCGCCGACCGCATCGTGCTGCTCTCCAGCCGGCCCGGCCGGATCATCTACTCCACCGAGGTCGCCGTGCCGCGCCCCCGGCGGATCGACTCGCCGGAGGTCTCGGCCATCGCCGCCGAGGTCACCGACCGGCTGCGCAAGGAGGTGGGCCGGCATGGCCAGTGACACCCTGTCCGCATCGGCGCGGGCCGACGCGGAGATCTCCGGCCTCGACGCGCTGGAGATCGCCGGCCGGGAGAAGGGCCCGTCCCGGGTACGCCGCCTGTGGTCGGCCACCTGGCCGAAGCTCGCCGCGCTCGCGCTCGCGGTGGCGATCTGGCAGGCGGTGGTCTGGTCCGGGTGGAAGGAGCCGTGGGCGCTGCCCGGCCCGGCAGTGGTCTTCGGCGACCTCGGGGAGTACCTGCTCAGCTCGGCGCTCTGGGAGGGCCTGGCCACCACCGCCCGGCGGGCGGCGGTCGGTTTCGCCGCCGCGGTCGCGGTCGGCCTGCTGCTCGGCCTGGGCGTGGCCCGGGTCAAGGTGCTCCGGGCCGCGCTCGGCTCGATGATCACCGCGTTGCAGACGATGCCGTCGATCGCCTGGTTCCCGCTGGCCATCCTGCTGTTCCAGCTCAGCGAGCAGGCGATCTTCTTCGTGGTGGTGCTCGGCGCCGCGCCGTCGGTAGCCAACGGCGTCATCCACGGCGTGGACTACGTGCCGCCGCTGCTGGTCCGCGCCGGCCGCAACCTCGGCGCGCGCGGGCTCAACCTCTACCGGTACGTGATCGCGCCGGCCGCGCTCCCCGCCATCGTGGCGGGACTCAAGCAGGGCTGGGCGTTCGCCTGGCGCAGCCTGATGGCCGGTGAGCTGCTGGTGGTCATCGCCACCCGCACCTCGATCGGCGCTCAGCTCACGTACGCGCGCGAGCTGAGCGAGGCGCCACGCCTGATGGCGATCATGATCGTCATCCTGGTGGTGGGTCTGCTCGTGGACACCGCGTTCGGGGCCGCCGACAAGGCGATCCGCCGCCGCTGGGGCGTGCTGGACCAGGCCGGCAACTGACGTCGTGTACATCTCCGCGCGCGCCGACTACGCGCTCCGGGCCATGCTCGCCGTCGCCGACGTCGCCGGGACCACTGGCGACCCGGCGGCCGGCGGCGGCGAGCTGGTCAAGGCGGCGAGCCTGGCCGAGAGCCAGGACATCCCGCTCAGCTTCCTCCAGGGGATTCTGCTCGACCTGCGCCGGGCCGGACTTCTGCACAGCCATCGCGGCACCGAGGGCGGGTACGCGCTGACCCGCCCGCCGGACGAGATCAGTGTGGGCGACGTGCTGCGCGCGGTGGGTGGCGCGATCACGAGCGTCCGTGGCATCCCCGCCGACCGGGCCGGCTACCACGGCGTGGCCACCGGCCTGCGGGACGTGTGGCTGGCGGTGGACGGCGCGATCGCCCTCGTCGTGGACCGGACCACGCTCGCCGACCTGCTGAGCGACAGGGCCGCGGCACCCTGACGCTCGTCCGGTCACGGTGCCGGCGGCCGCACCTGCCCGTCGCGGACCATGCGGATCTCCCGTACACCGTCCTGAACCTGGATCGTGCCGTCGGCCACGAAGCCGTGCCTGCGGTAGAACGCCTGGGCACGGGGGTTGGGGTCGGCGACCCACAGCGCACGTCTCCTGCCAGCACCGGACATGCACACGTGCCATCCGGGCGGCGTCCTCGACCCGGCCCCCGCGAACGGTCACCGAAGAGTCCACCGTCGCATCGTAGGCGGCCGGCCAGTCCGGGCATCGCCCCTTTCCGGGCCGCTACTGGGCCTGCGGGGCGCTCATCCCGGGGGTGAAGCTGCGGGCGGCGCCACGGTCCTGCGGGCCGTCGCCGGACGGTTGCCACGGCCCGAACGCGGCCACCGCGGCGAGCGCCAGGCCGGCGCCCGCCACCGCGAGCACCAGCAGCACTTCCCGCGCTCCGCCTGAGCCGGCGTCCCCCGCCATGACCGCTCCCTCCACGCCCGGCCGACCCCCCGACCGGTTCTCCGCGCGACAGCATCACCGTCACGCGGCGGACGCACAGTCGGGCAGCCGACCGAACATCGACTGATTCCCGACTCAGGAATGAACGCTCGGCCCGATCGGAGGCGAACCGGTCAGGCGGGGCCGGCCCGGACAACGCAGGCTGGCCGGACGCGAGGCCGCTCGGGCGCGGCCCGCACAGACGCGAGACCGGCCAGACGGAGGGCCGGTCGGACGCGGGCTGCGGTCAGCGGCGGCGCGGGCGCCGGCGAGGGCGGGTCGCCGGGGCGGGGTGCGCGGCGGCGGGCGCGGTGATGGTCACCGGGACGCCGGACGGCTCCCGGGCGCCGGTGAGCCGGCTCAGCTCACCGTCGCCGGGGCGTACCCGCGTGGTCTTGGGGTTGATGCCCGCGGTGCTCATCAGCCGGGCGACGTCGCGGCGCTGCTCCGGCAGGACGAGGGTGACCACGGTGCCCGACTCGCCGGCCCGCGCGGTCCGGCCACCCCGGTGCAGGTAGTCCTTGGCCTCGGCGGGCGGGTCGGCGTTGACCACCAGGTCCAGCCCGTCGACGTGGATGCCCCGGGCCGCCACGTCGGTGGCCACCAGCGCGGTGACCTGGCCGGTGCGGAACTGCTCCAGGATGCGGGTGCGCTGCGGCTGCGACTTACCGCCGTGCAGCGCCGCGGCGCGTACGCCCTTGGCGAGCAACTGCCGGGCCACCCGGTCGGCGCGGTGCTTGGTGGCGATGAAGACGATGGTGCGGCCCTCGCGGGCGGCGATGTGGGCCAGCGCGGCCTGCTTGTCGTCCGCCTCAAGGTGCAGCACGTGGTGCGTCATCGCGGTGACGGTGGCGGTGCCCGGGTCGACGGAGTGCGTCACCGGGTCGGCCAGGAAGCGGCGGACCAGCCGGTCCACGCCACGGTCCAGGGTGGCCGAGAAGAGCATCCGCTGACCACCGGGGGCGACCTGCTCCAGCAGCTTCGTCACCTGCGGCAGGAAGCCCATGTCGGCCATCTGGTCGGCCTCGTCCAGCACGGTGATGGTCACCTGGTCCAGCCGGGCGTCCCCGCGGTCGATCAGGTCGTGCAGCCGGCCCGGCGTGGCCACCAGCACCTCGGCGCCGGCGCGCAGCGCGGCCGCCTGGCGGGTCAGCGAGAGCCCGCCGACCACTGTCGCGCAGCGCAGCCCGAGGGCGGCGGCGTACGGGACGAGCGCGGCGGTGACCTGCGCGGCCAGTTCCCGAGTGGGTACGAGCACCAGCGCGAGCGGGCGGCCCGGGCGGGCCCGGCGGCCGGCCGTACGGTGCAGCAGCGGCAGCCCGAACGCGAGCGTCTTGCCGGAGCCGGTACGGCCCCGGCCGAGCACGTCGCGGCCGGCCAGCGAGTCCGGGATCGTGGCCGTCTGGATCGGGAACGGCGCGGCGATGCCCTGCGCGGCCAGCTCGGAGATGAGCGCCGGAGCCAGGCCGGTGGCGGCGAACGTGGGCAGGGTCGTGGTCATGCGAAAAGCCTTCCTCGAGGCGGCACGTGTCGAGGAAGGGCGCCGGAAGACGGCGCGTCACCGGCGTCACCGGTGGTCACAAGCACGAACCGAAGGGACGGGCCGGCCCAGCAGAGGCGGGCCGGCCCGTGCACCGCGCCCGAGAGGGCGCGGTGGTGGTGCCGGTTGATCCGAAGATCAGAGCGGGCGGATGTTCTCCGCCTGCGGGCCCTTCTGGCCCTGGGTCACCTCGAACTCGACCCGCTGGTTCTCGTCCAGGCTCCGGTAGCCGGAGGTCTGGATCGCCGAGAAGTGGGCGAAGACGTCGGCGCCGCCGTCGTCCGGGGTGATGAAGCCAAAGCCCTTGTCAGCGTTGAACCACTTGACGGTGCCAATTGCCATGTGTTTCGTCTCCTTGACGGAACGGTCGGCCCGCACGTGTTGCGGGCCGGAGAGGAGCACCCCGCGCGTGGAATACGCGGCGTGCCTGTCGCTGCTGGTCGCCCCGCCCGGAGAACTCCGGACACAACAAAGAGCGCCTGGGGCCACAATCCGCCAGGCGCACACAGAGTCTCTGGAAACCAAAACTGCAACCCGTTCAACGTATCACGGATTCGTGCGCCGCGGGAGATCCCCCGGGATTTCCGGCACGGCGGCCACCAAGGCGGCCAGCCCTTCCGCGTCGAGCAGGTCGGCCGGACGAACGTTCGCGGAGTCCCGCACGTAGTGGAACGCGGCGCCGACCCGTTCCACCGGCACCCCGGCCAGCTCCGCCCAGGCCAGCCGGTAGACCGCCAGCTGCACCGCCGCCGCGTCGGCCTCCCGGCCGGCCGGCTGCCGCCCGGTCTTCCAGTCGACCACGTCGTAACGCCCGCCCGGCCGGGCGAACACGGCGTCCATCCGCCCCCTGATCACCACCCCGGCGATGACGGTGGCGAACGGCACCTCCACCTCCACCGGCACCCGGTCGGCCCACTCGCCGGCCAGGAAGCGCTCCTGCAACTCGACGAGCGCCTCGTCCGGGGCCGCGTCCTCGTCCGCCGCGCCGGGCAACTCGTCCACGTCGAGCAGCCGGTCGGCGCCGAAGCGCTGCTCCAGCCAGGCGTGGAACGCGGTGCCGCGCCGGGCGTACGGGTTCGGCTCGGTCGGCATCGGGCGGCGCAGCGTCCGGGCCAGCGCCTCCGGGTCGCGGCGCAACGCCACGAGCTGGGTCACCGAGAGCTGGCCGGGCAACTCCACCTCGACCGCCTCGGCCTGCCGGGCCAGCTCCGCCCGCTCGGCGAGCAGGAGATCGGCCTCGCGCCGCCAGCGGGCCACCTCGGCGTCCTCAGCCGCTCCGCTGGTGGCGAGCACTGCCGCTTCCCGGCGGGCCGTCTCCGGGTCGGCCAGGTGCCGGCGGACCAGCGCCGCTGCCTCGGTCAGCGCCGGCCGGCGGGCGCCGAGCGGGTCGGCCGGCCACTCGGCCCGCAGCACCGTCTCGGTGGTCGGGTTCACCGCGTCCCCGGCCGGCTCGGGCGTCCACGCGTCCACCACGTGCCCGTCCGCACCCGCCAGGCAGGCGTCGTGCACCTCGCGCAGAAACACCGACGGGCCGCGGAACCGCTTGGTCCCCTCGCCCCACCAGTAGCCGGAGCAAAGCAGCAGCCGGCGGGGACGGGTCACCGCCACGTACGCCAGCCGGCGCTCCTCCCGCTCGTCGTGCGCCCGCCACGCGTCGGTGAACTCGGTCAGTGCCCGGGCCACCCCGCGCTGGTCCTCAGCCTCCGGCAGGGCCAGCTCGGGCAGCCCGTCCGCGTCGCCGCGCAACGGGAACGGCAGCACGCCCAGCCCGCCCAGCCAGTGGTCGGAGTTGCGGACCGGCCCCGGCCAGACGCCCCGGGTCATCCCGGCCACCGCCACCACGTCCCACTCCAGGCCCTTCGCGGCGTGCGCGGTGAGCACCTGCACCGCGCCGGCCACCACCTCGACCTCACCGGGCGCCAGCCCGCGCTCCTCGTCCTCGGCCGCGGCCAGGTAGGCGAGGAAACCGGCGAGCGTGGCGCCGGGCGTCTCGCCGCTGAACCGGGCCGCCACGTCGCCGAGCGCGTCCAGGTGGGCACGGGCCAGCCCGGCGTCGCCCGCGCCGTCCCGGCCGGCGCGGACCGCCACCTCGACGTCGAGCCCGATGGTCCGCTCGATGTCCGCGATCAGCTCCGGCAGTGACTGGTCGAGCCGGTAGCGCAGCAGCGCCAGCTCCATCCCGTACGAGCGCAGCCGCGCGAAGCCCTCGGCCGAGTACGCCTGCGCCGGCCCCAGGTCGGCCAGCGCCTCGACGAGCGTGGCCTCGTCCAGCGCGTCCACGGTGATCTCCGGGCCCTCGTCGCCGGTCAGCTCCCGGCGCCCGCGGGCGATCGCGCGAGCGCGGCGGTGCAGGGCGACGAGGTCACGCGGCCCGATCCGCCAGCGCGCGCCGGTCAGCAGCCGCAGCAGCGCCGCCCCGTCGGTCGGGTCGGCCAGCACGCGCAGCGTGCACACCACGTCCCGCACCTCCGGGGTGTCCAGCAGCCCGCCCAGGCCGACCACGTCGACCGGCAGCCCGCGGGCGCGCAACGCCGCCTCGATCGCCGGGATCTGGCTGCGCAGCCGCACCAGCACCGCAGTGGTGGGGCGGCGGTCGGCCGGGATGTGCTCGGGCAGCGCGCCCGGCATCCCGGCCGCCCCCCGCCAGGCCGCCAGCACGCTGTCCGCGATCCAGTCGGCCTCGTCGGCGTACGTCTCCAGCAGCGCGCAGTGCACGGTGCCGCCGGCCTGCCCGCCCGGCGTGCGGTGCGGGATCGGATCGCGGACGCTGAGCGCGGCGTGCAGTTCCGGCACCCGCGCGCCGGCCGCCCGCAGCGGCACCGAGAGCGTGTTGGCGACGCCGAGGATCTCCGGCCGGTTGCGCCAGCTCGTGGTCAGGCTGAGCACGTCAGCCGGGCTGCCGTCGGTACGGCCGAACTCGGTGGGGAACCGGTCGAGCGTGCCGGCGCTGGCGCCGCGCCAGCCGTAGATGGACTGGCACGGGTCGCCGACGGCGGTGACCGGGTGGCCGCCACCGAACAGCGCGTTGAGCAGCACCACCTGGGCGTGGCTGGTGTCCTGGTACTCGTCGAGCAGCACCACCCGGAACCGGTCCCGCTCGATCACCCCGACGCCGGGGTGGTCGCGGGCCACCCGGGCCGCGCGGGCGAGCTGGTCGGCGAAGTCCATCGCCTCGAAGTCGTCCTTGCGCCGGGCGTACGCGCGCACCAGCGGCAGCAGCTTCAGCCGGGTCCGCTGGAGCTGGAGCGCCTTGCGGACGTCCGCGTAGACGCGGCCCGGGCGGGACTGCACGTCGGCGAAGAACCGGCCGGTCCAGGCGGCCAGCTCGTCCGGGTCGACCAGGTGCTCGTCCAGCTCACCGGCGAGCGCCAGCACGGCGTCGGTGACGGTCGACGGCATCCGGTCCACCTCGGACATGTCGCCGTCGTAGTTGCGCACCAGCAGGTCGACCAGCTGCCAGCGGGACGCCTCGGTGAGCAGCCGGGTGGTCGGCTCGTACCCGGCGCGCAACCCGTGCTCGGTGACGATCCGCCCGGCGTACGAGTGATAGGTCGACACGGTCGGCTCGCCCGCCAGCGGGTCGTCGTGCGGATCCCGCCCCTGCCGGCCGAGCCGCCGGATGAGCTGGTCGAGCCGGGTCCGGACCCGGTGTGCCAGCTCACCTGCCGCCTTGCGGGTGAAGGTGAGGCCGAGGATGTGCTCGGGGCGCACGTAGGAGTTGGCCACCAGCCACATCACCCGCGCCGCCATCGTCTCGGTCTTGCCCGAGCCGGCGCCCGCGACCACCAGAAGCGGCTCCACCGGCGCGGCGATGATCGCGGCCTGTTCCCGGGTGGGCGCGGGCAGCCGCAGCAGCCGGGCCAGCTCGACCGGCGTGTAGCGGGGCCCGGCGTCGGCGGTGCGCGGCGCGGGCGTGGCAGAGGCGCCGAACAGCGCCGGCTGAACGCTCACGGCTCGGTCCTTGTTCGCGACTGCGGGGCTCGCAAAACCGGCTCACTCCTCGCGCTCACGAGCCCTCCGGCGGTGGCTCGACCACCTGGCGGCCCTGGCCGGAGACCGGGCAGCTGGTGCGTACCGGGCAGACCCGGCACTTGGAGTTCGCCACCGCGGCGAACGTGGATGCGGCCATCGTGTCGGCGGTACGGCGCACCAGCGCGGTGGCCCACCCCGCCTCCGGCCCCTCCCCCGCCGCGGCCTGGGTCTGCTCCTTGGCGTCCCGCGCGCCGGTGCCGAGCTGCACCAGCGCGGCACCGCCCGGCTCCTCGCCGAACTCTGCGAACCCGCCCGCCTCCACCGCCGCCTGGTACGCGCCGAGCTGCGGATGCTCGGCCACCTCCCGCTCGGTGACCGCCGTCGACTTGCCGGTCTTCAGGTCGATCACCACGAGCCGTCCCTCGGCGTCGACCTCCAGCCGGTCGACGCGGCCGGTCAGCTGGATCGGGCGGGACGGGTCGTCGAGGCGGACCGCGAACTCGTGCTCGATCGCGAGCAGCCGGCGGGGGTTGCCGGCCAGCCAGCGCAGCAGCTTGTCCACCATCGCCTCGGCGCGCTGCCGCTCCGGACCGGCCATCCACCGCGCGGCCAGCTCGATCGCGTCGAACCGGGCCGCCACGTACTCCAGCAACGCCTCCCGGTCGACGCTGGCGTCCTCGGCCAGCATCGCGGCGGCGTGCACCAGGTTGCCGACGCCCTGCGCGGCGCTCGCCGGCCCGCTGCCGCCGTGCCGTTCCAGCAGCCAGCGCAGGCTGCACCGCAACGCGCTCTCCATCGCCGACGGGGTGACCCGCACCGGCTCGCCCTCGTCGACGAGCGGCCGGTCGTCGGAGAGACCGCGCAACCCCCACCAGTCGTCCGGGTGCGCGCCGGGCACCCCGGCGGCGGCCAGCCGCGCCAGCTCCCCCGCCGCCGCGTGCCGCCGGGTGATCGGCGTCGCCGGGTCGGTGACCGCGGTACGCAGCTCCGCCACCAGCGCGGACAGGGTGAGCCCACGCGGCGGCAGGGTGACCGGGAGCGCGGTGGGCGGCCCGTCCTGCGGATGCTCGTCCCCGTGCGGCACCGGCCCGTCCGCGGCTCGCCCGGGCGTGCCCGGACCGGTCGGACGGTTCGGCCCGTTCCCGGTGGGGCCGGTCGGAGCCGGGCCGGTTCCGCCGGTGGCGGGTGGGTCGGCGGCGGCCAGCTCGTGCAGGAAGCGGCTCGGCTGCTCCTCGTGGTCGTCCCCGCCGACCGCCGCGGACGCGACAGCGGTGACCAGCAGCCGCCGTCGCGCGCGGCTGATCGCCACGTGGAACAGCCGCCGCTCCTCGTCCAGCAGCGCGGACGTCTGCCCGACCAGGCTGGCCCGCAGCCCGGCCCCGTCGGCGCGACCGGCGAGCACGTCGACGAGCCGCTCCGAGCCGAGCAGGCTGCCGCGCAGGCGCAGGTCCGGCCAGACGCCCTCCTGCACCCCGGCCACCGCGACCAGGTCCCACTCCAGGCCCTTGGCGGCGTGCGCGGTGAGCAGGCGTACCGCGTCGCCCCGGTCGGCGGCGGCGGCGAGCGTGTCGGCGGGCAGCTCCTGCCCGAGGACGTGGTCGAGGAACACCTCGGTACGCGCGCCGGGCAACCGGTCGGTGAACCGGGCCGCCGCGTCGAAGAGGACGAGCACCGCGTCCAGGTCACGGTCGGCGGCCTCGGCCCGCCAGCGCTGGGCGGTCTCGTGCTCGCCGGTGGCCGCCCGTCCCCGGGTGATCGCCCCGGCCCAGCGTTCGGCCAGCCCGCTCTCCCGCCACACGGCCCAGAGCACGTCCTCGACTGTGGCGCCGGGTCGGCCGGCCGTCTCCCGGGCGGTCGCGAGCAGGTGCGCCACGGCCTGCGCGGGTGCCGCCCAGCGACGCTCGATGGTGGCCAGTTCGGCCTGGTCGCGGAGCGCCTCCACCAGCAGCTCGCCGGAGGGACGGCGGTCTCCGCCGGCCAGCGCCAGCGCCCGCAGCCCCTGGCGCAGTCGCCGTTCGGCCAGCGGGTCGGCGCCGCCCAGCGGCGAGTGCAGCAACGCGACCGCCGACTCCTCGTCCAGCCGGTCGGGTTCGAGCGCGCAGCGCAGCAGGAGCAGCAGCGGCGCGACCGCCGGCTGGAGGTGCAGCGGCAGGTCCTCGCCGTGCACGACGGTCGGCACACCGGCTGTGTGCAGCGCGCGCCGCAGCGACGGCAGTTGCCGGCCGGTGGATCGGACCAGCACCGCCATCCGGGACCAGGGCACGCCGTCGAGCAGGTGCGCCTCGCGCAACGCGTGCGCCAGCCACGCCGACTCGCTGGTGGCGGACCGGAACGTCCGTACCTCCACCGATCCGGCCGGCGTGCCGGGAAGCGGGCGCAGCCGCCGGTGCGCCGCCGGACCTCGCAGCCGCCGGGCCAGCCGGGCGGTGGCCGCGAGCAGTTCCGGACCGGCCCGGTACGAGGTGGTCAGCGTGATCTGCGCGGCCGGCGCACCGGAGGCGGTCCGGAAGCGGTGCGGGAACGTGGTGACGCCCGCCGGGTCGGCGCCGCGGAACGCATACGTGGACGAGTCGGGGTCGGCGAACGCCACCAGGGAACGGCCACCACCGGCCACCACGGCGAGCAGTTCGAGCTGGGCCGGGTCGGTGTCGGCCAGCTCGTCGACGTACACGTGGGCCAGCCGACGGCGCTCGGCGGCCAGCAGCTCGGGATCGTCGAGCAGCATGCCGGTGGCGGCACGCACCAGCTCCGCCGGGTCGTACGCCACCGAGCCCCGGTTGCTCACGTCGCGCAGGGCGAGCACGGCGACGTACTCCCGCAGGAAGCGCGCGGCGGCCGGCCAGTCGGCGCGGCCCAGCTTCTCGCCCAGCCGGGCCAGCTCGACCGGGCCGACGCCACGCTCCGCGGCACGCATCAGCAGGTCGCGGAGCTGCTGGGCGAACGCCCGGGTACGCAGCGCCGGCCGCATGTCCTCCGGCCAGCCGACCGGGTCGTCGCCGGGTTCGTCCCCCACCACGTCGAGCAGCTCACGGATGATCAGATCCTGCTCGGGGCCGGTGAGCAGCCGGGGCGAGGGTTCGCCGCGTTCGGCCGCCGCGCGGCGCAGCAGCCCGAAGGCGTACGCCGGGAACGTGCGCACCAGCGGCTCGCGGACCACGCGGTGTCCGTCCCCGGCGATCCGCGCCTCGATCCGGTGGCGCAGCTCGGTGGCGCCGCGCCGGCCGAAGGTGAGCACGAGGATCCGTTCCGGGTCGACGCCCTCGGCCACGCGGGCGGCGACCGCCTCGACGAGCGTCGTCGTCTTGCCGGTGCCGGGACCACCGACGACGAGCATCGGCCCGTCGGTGTGCGCGACCACCTCCGCCTGCACCGGATCGGCCCAGCGCCCGATGCTCGCGGGCTGCCCGGCCGCGCTCTGCGGCGAGGCGCTGCCGGGTGAGGGCGCGCCGGTCGCCGTCCGCGGCAGGGCGTTCCCGGGCGGCGTGGCGTTCCCGGGCGGCGTGGCGGTCGCCGGGTGCGCGGCATCGCCCGCCGACCCCCCGGATCGCGGCTCCACCTCGGCCGGCCCGCCGGGCCGACCCACCCCCTGCCCCGCCCCGGCGTCGTGGGTGACCCCCGCCCCCGCGCCGCCGGGCCGGCGCACCAACCGGTACGCCTGCATCACCGACATCCCACCACGCCGGTACGACACCCGGAAACCGACGTCCACCCCGCGCGCCGCAGGTCATTCGAGTGACGCGACAACCGCACCTGCTGATTCCGGTCGAAGGATGCGAAGGCGTCGGACGCCGAGGCAGCGCCGCGTCCAGAACAGCGATCGGATACCGAGGCGGCCCCCGGCCAGGACAGCCGTGACGCATGCCGCCGCGACTGCGATCAACCCCGGGCCGGCACCTCCCCGACGCGAACCGGCCGACACCCACCATTCGAGAAAAGCTTCCCGCTTACCGAGATCCGCATAGATCTTGGTAGGAAAGTGCCCCCATAGGGGCCATTCACTACCAAGATCTCCAGGGAAACGGGGCAAGAGCGAGAGGGCTCAGGTCAGGCGGGCGTCGATCAGGTCCAGGGCGGCGGGAACGCTGTCGGCGACCATCAGCAGGTCCAGCGCGGCCGGCTTGAGGAACTGCTGCTCGCCGAGCCCGCGGATCCAGTCGAGCAGCGGCCGGTAGAACCCGTCCACGTCCACGATCACCATCGGCTTGGCGTGCAGGGCCAGGGTGGCGGTGGTCCAGACCTCGAACAGCTCGTCGAGCGTGCCGAGGCCGCCGGGCAGCGCGACGAACGCGTCGGACTTCTCGTCCATCAGCGTCTTGCGGCTGGCCAGGCTGTCGGTGACCAGCAGCTCGTCGGAGTCCAGGTCGGCGACCTCCAGGTCGACCAGGGACTGCGGGATGACGCCGACGGTGCGGCCGCCGGCCGCCCGCGCGCCCTGCACCACGGCGCCCATCATGCCGACACAGCCGCCACCGCTGACCAGGGTGTGCCCGCGCCGGGCCAGTTCCTCACCGGTCTCGGTGGCGAGCGCCAGCCAGCGGGCGTCAAGAGTGCGGGAGGACGCGCAGAAGACACAGACGTTGGCCACGGGTCAGCTCCGTCCCGCCGGGCCCTCGGGGGCGGCCTCGGCGGCGGCGCGCTGGTCGGCTGCCACCCGGGCGACCGCCTCCTCGCGAACCGCCTCCTGCTCGGCGGAGAGCACCGCCTCGGCCTCCACGATGTGGCGTACCGCCTCGTTGACGTCGTCGGTGAGGCGGATCAGGTCGAGATCGACCGGGCCGATCTTGCCCTCGGCAGCCATGGTGCCGCGCAGCCAGTCGAGCAGCCCGCGCCAGTAGTCGGTGCCCATCAGCACGACCGGGAAGCGGGTCACCTTGCCGGTCTGCACCAGGGTGAGCGCCTCGAACAGCTCGTCCAGGGTGCCGAAGCCGCCGGGAAGCACCACGAACGCCTGGGCGTACTTGACGAACATGGTCTTGCGGGCGAAGAAGTAGCGGAAGTCGATGGCCAGGTCGACCCAGTCGTTGAGGCCCTGCTCGAACGGCAGCTCGATGCCGAGCCCGACGGAGAGGCCACCCGCCTCACCGGCGCCCCGGTTGGCGGCCTCCATCACGCCGGGGCCGCCGCCGGTGATCACCGCGTACCCGGCCCGGGCGAGGGCGCCGCCCAGCTCCTCGGCCATCCGGCACTCCGGGCTGTCCGGCTTGCTGCGGGCGGAGCCGAAGACGCTCACCGCCGGGGGCAGGTCGGCGAGGGTGTCGAAGCCCTCGACGAACTCGGAGAGGATCCGCAGCGCACGCCAGGCGTCCTTGGTCTTCCAGTCGCTGCGTCCCCGGGAGTCGAGCAGCCGCTGATCAGCCGTACTCGTCGGAATCGCCCGGTTGCGCAGCGTCACCGCCCCGCGGTGCCGTTCTCCCCGGTTCCGCTCCTCCCGCTGGCCGTCCCCGGCCGCCATTCCCCTGCTCTCGCCCATGGGGTCACCGTAGTAGAGCGGCCCGGGCGCGGCGCGAAGGCCCGGGAGCCGGAGAAATCTTTGGGATCCGGGCAACTAATTCGGTCGCACGTACGTCTTACTATTCACATACCCGGTATACCCCGGGCGACGCGCCTTCGGGGGAGGAGCCAGCGTTGATCAGTAACAGCGAGATGATCCGGATCCGCCGTCAGATGCAGCGGCGGATCCGTGACGTGGTGGCCGAGCGCCGCCGCGCCCGGATGATGGAGACCCACCGGTCCGACCTGACCGGCGAGACCGGCGATGCGGACGCACCCCTGACGACGACGACCGTCTGACGATCCGGGGCCCGTGCGGCGGGCGCGGGCCCCGGATCGCAGGGCGTCAGGCCGGGGCCAGCCAGCGGTGCAGCGTCGCCGCGCCGTCCCGGATCTTGGTCAGTTCGACGTGCTCGTCCTTGTGGTGCGCGAGGTTCGGGTCGCCGGGGCCGAAGTTCAGCGCCGGGATGCCCATGGCCGCGAACCGCGCCACGTCCGTCCAGCCCAGCTTGCCGATCGGCGCGGCACCCACCGCCGCCAGGAACTCCTGCGCCGCCGCGCTGTCCAGTCCGGGCGGCGCTCCGGCCGCCGCGTCGGTGACCTCCAGCTCGAAGCCGGCGAAGACCTCGCGCAGGTGCGCCTCGGCGCCCGCCGGGTCGCGGTCCGGGGCGTACCGGTAGTTGATCTCGATCTGGCAGCGGTCGGGGATGACGTTGCCGGCCACCCCGCCGGTGATCCGCACCGCGTTGAGACCCTCGCGGTAGTCGCAGCCCTCGATCGTCACCCGGCGGGCGTCGTACGTGGTCAGCCGCCGCAGCACCTCGCTCGCGCCGTGGATGGCGTTCACCCCGTGCCAGGAGCGCGCCGCGTGTGCCCGCTCGCCGTGCGTGGTGACCACCGCCCGCATGGTGCCCTGGCAACCCGCCTCGACGATCCCGTACGTCGGCTCCAGCAGCACCGCGAAGTCGGCCTCCAGCCACTCGGGGTGGCTCTGCGCGACCAGGGTGAGGCCGTTGTACTTCGACTCGATCTCCTCGGCCTCGTAGAAGAAGTACGTGACGTCGTAGCGCGGGTCGGGCAGCGTGACCGCCAGGTGCAGCGCGAAGGCGACCCCGGACTTCATGTCGGAGGTGCCGCACCCGTACATCAGGTCGCCGCGCATGGTCGAGGGGAAGTTGCCGTTGAGCGGGACGGTGTCCAGGTGGCCGGCGAGCACCACGCGCTGCGCCCGGCCCAGGTCGGTACGGGCCATGACGGTGTTCGAGTGCCGGTAGGTGGTCAGGTGCGGCACACCGCGCAGCACCTCCTCGACGCAGTCGGCGATCGCCTTCTCGTTGAGGGAGACCGACTCGATGTCGACCAGGGCGCGGGTCAGCGCCACCGGATCGGCCAGGACCTCGGGGGTCAACGGGTTCTGCATGTCTCGCACGGTACCGTCAACCTCGACGGGCCAGGGAACACGTTCGGCGAGGCCCGCGGCCGCGAGCAGCGGCGGACGCCGTTGCCGGAGGAAAGGGTGACATCGTGACGTCCGCACCATCCGCCTGGGGCATCGGCCTGGCCACCGTCACCGCCGAGGACCAGGTACTCGACACCTGGTACCCGACCGGCAAGCTGGGCCTGGGCGAGCTGCCGCTGGTGCCCGGCGAGGACCAGGCCGACGTGCTCGACCTGCCGCCGGGCGCGATCGGTGAGCGGGCGCTGCCCGGCCTGCGTACCGTCGAGGTGACCACCGTGATCGGCTCGCTGGACGACCCGATCAAGGACGCGGCCGACGCGTACCTGCGGTTGCACCTGCTCTCCCACCGCCTGGTGCGGCCCAACGAGCTGAACCTCGACGGCATCTTCGGCAAGCTGGCGAACGTGGCCTGGACGTCGGCCGGGCCCTGCCCGCCGGAGCGGGTGGACGAGCTGCGCGTCATCGAGCGGGCCGCCGGCCGCCACCTGGCCGTGTACGGGGTGGACAAGTTCCCCCGGATGACCGACTACGTGGTGCCGTCGGGGGTGCGGATCGCCGACGCGGACCGGGTCCGGCTCGGCGCGCACCTGGCCGCCGGCACCACCGTCATGCACGAGGGCTTCTGCAACTTCAACGCCGGCACGCTGGGCACCTCGATGGTCGAGGGCCGCATCGTGCAGGGCGTGGTGGTCGGCGACGGCTCCGACGTCGGCGCGGGCGCCTCGATCATGGGCACGCTCTCCGGCGGCGGCACCGACAAGGTGCGCATCGGCGAGCGCAGCCTGGTCGGCGCGAACGCGGGCATCGGCATCTCGCTCGGCGACGACTGCGTGGTGGAGGCCGGCTGCTACGTCACCGCCGGTTCCAAGGTCACGCTGCCGGACGGCCGGGTGGTCAAGGCCCGCGAGCTGTCCGGCGTCGACGGACTGCTGTTCTGGCGCAACTCGGTGACCGGCGCGCTGGAGGCGAAGCCCCGCACCGGCCAGGGCATCACGCTCAACGCCGCGCTGCACGCCAACGACTGAGCCGTACCCCCGTCCGGGTCCGCGCTCACCGCGCGGACCCGGACGGCCGGCTCACCGCAGGCGGTACGCCTGGATGATCCGCTGGGTCACGGTGTTGCCGGCGTCGTCACGGGCGGTGGCCCGCAGCGACGCGTACCCCGGGCCGGCCGGGTGCCGGACGGTGGCCGTCCACGCCCCGCCCTGCTTCTTCAGCGCCGCCTTGCGCCAGGTCTTCCCGCCGTCGTACGAGACGTCGACGGTGAGCGCCACGACCCGGCCGGACGGCGCGCCGGGCTGGCGCTGCACCGTCACCGGCACCGTGAACGTCCGGCCCGCCGGGGCGGAGCTGTCCACCGCCAGCGGCGGGGTGAACCGGACCGCCATGGCCGGGAGCCGGGCCGGCACGTCACCCGGAACCCGCTTGGAGCGGAACGTCCAGCTCGCCGAGACCTCGGTGCTCAGGTCGGTGAAGCCGCGCGTCGCCGTGGTCTCCAACCGGTAGTTCGCCGTTCCCGGCGGCAGCGTGAACTCGCCGTATCCCGGGTAGGGCGACTCGGCGAACAGCTTGCCGTTGCGGTAGAGCCGCGTCTGCTCGGTGTCGTTCAGCGAGCCGCCCGGGTGCCCGGCGGCGTCGCTGTGCACCGGCAGCGAGACCACGAGGGTGTCGCCGGTACGGGTGATGCCCTGCTCCGGCCACCGCGGCTGCGGGAACGACGGGCCGAACGGGGCCTTGTTCCACTCGTCGCGGTAGGTGTGACCGGCCCGGTAACGGGTCGGCCCGGACTCCAGCACCGCCCGCGGCTGCAACCAGCCGTCCTCGTCCCGCTCACCGAAGGCCAGTTCGGCGCTCCAGCGGGTCCGGGTGGTGGTGAGGTGGTCGATCCGCTTGCCGGGCACCTGGACGGGCAGGATGACCGCCGAGCCGCCCATGTTGTAGTCGGGCTCCGGGTACACGACCAGTTCGTTGTCCATCCCGGTGTAGCCGGCGGCGAACCGGTTGGCGACCGTGGCCAGGTCGGCGGGCCGGTAGTTCCGGACGAAGCCGGTCGGGAAGCGGCCCGGGAACAGCTCGTTCAGTCCGTAGAAGTACGGGCTGCGCTCGGGCGCGGTCGGCTCGGCCCACTGGCTGGCGAGGGAGCCGACGAACACCTTGTCGGAGACGCCACGGCCGACCTGGGCCGAGTAGAGGCCCTCGAACCTGTCGGTCCAGAGCCCGAAACTGGCGTAGTAGTCGTCGAATCCCCAGGCCGCTGTGACGTCGATCAGCAGCGGCGCCGCGCCGCGCTGCGGCACCGTGGTGCGGACCGGCTTCGCCCGCCGGGCGTCCAGCGCGAGCCGCTGGTTCCCGGTCACCACCAGCTCCGGCTGGGCGAGGAAGGAGATCTCCGACCAGCCCTGGTCGCCGTCCACGAAGATCAGGCTCTGCACGCCGTACCGGCCCTTGGGCACCCGGAGCCGGGCCTCGCCGTCGGCGTCGTACACGTCGCGGTAGCTGCCGTCGTCGAGCCCGAGCAGGCTCGTGTAGTAGCCGTCGGTCAGGGCACCGGAACGGTTGCGGTGCGTGACGGTCAGGTCGTAGCTCTCCACCTCGCGGTCGACCGCGAGCGGGGTCACCGCCACCGCGTCGCCGGCGCGGGCGAGCAGGCGGCCCGTCCAGTAGCCGTCGGCGCCGCCGAGCCGGGTGTCCGCCACGACCGTCACCTGGGCGGTGCCGCCCGCCGGAACGGTGAGCCGGGACGTGCTGAGGGTGAGCATGCCGGCCGGTGCGGTCCGACCGCCCGGCCCGGTGAACTCGGTGCTCAGGTCCAGCGTGAGCGGGGCGTTCCCGCCGTTGCGGTAGGTCACGGTCCGGCTGATCGGCTGGTCGTCGGTGTGCGGCCAGGTCGCCACGCCGAACGAGACGGACGCCGGTTCGCTGGTCACCTGCTGCGTGATCGCGCGAGCGAGGTCGACCCGGCCCGCGCCCTGCTGGAACGCGGTCTGCTCCGGGTGCGGCTTCGCCGAGGCCATCAGCGTCGCCTTGTAGCGGCCGGGCGTCCAGCCGGGGTGCTGCTGGGCGAGCAGCGCGACCGCGCCGGCCACGTGCGGGGCGGCCATCGACGTGCCGGACAGCGAGGCGTACCGGTCCCCCACCGGGTCGCCGATCTGACCGTTCGCGGCCCGTGCGGCCACGATCTCCACCCCGGGCGCGGTGATGTCCGGCTTGATCGCCCCGTCGCCGACCCGGGGACCGCGGCTGGAGAAGTCGGCGAGCGCGTCGTCCTGGTCCACCGCGCCGACCGCGAGCGCGGCGTCGGCGGTGGCCGGCGAGCCGACCGAGCCGTCGGCGCCGTCGTTGCCGGCCGCGATCACGAAGAGCGTCCCGTGCTGCTCGGTGAGCGTCCCGACCGCCTCCTCCAGCGGGTCCACCTCCGGGGAGTCGCCGCCGCTGAGGCTCATGTTGACCACCGTGGCGTGCTGCTCGGCCGCGGCCCACTGCATGCCGGCCAGGATGGCGGACTCGGTGCAGCCGTAGATCTCGCAGACCTTCCCGGACAGCAGCGTGGCGTCCGGCGCCACGCCCCGGTACTTCCCGCCGGAGGCGGCGCCGCTGCCGGCGATGGTGGAGGCCACGTGCGTGCCGTGCCCGACGATGTCGTCCGGGTCCGCCTCCTCGGTGAAGTTGCGCGATTCGGCGACCTTGCCGGCCAGGTCCGGGTGGGTGAGGTCGACGCCGGTGTCGAGCACCGCGACCCGCACGCCCTTCCCGGTCCAGCCGGCGGCCCAGGCGGTCGGCGCGCCGATCTGCGGCACGCTGTGGTCGAGCGTCACCCGCCGCCGGCCGTCGAGCCAGATCCGGTCGACACCCCCCGCCGCGTCGAGCCGGGCGCCGGAGCGGTCCGCGCTCAACGCCTTCCAGAGTGCGCCGGTGTCGCTCTTGTCGGCGACGACAGCCGCGCCGTCGATCGCCGGCAGGTCGCGGATCACCCGGGCGCCGGCGAGCGGGTCCGCCGTCCGCCGGGCCACCCCCGGCCGGTACGTCACGAGCAGCGGTACGGTGCCGCGGCGCGCGTCGTCGTAGCCGGCCTCGATCAGCCCGGTCACGTCGAACAGCCGCCGGTCGAGCTTGCCCGCGCGGACCAGCGGCAGCGCGTCCTGCGGCAGCACGGTGAGCCGGTCGCGCTCCCGCCCGACCACGAACTGGATGCCGGCACGGCCGGCGCCGGGGCGTACCGCGGCACGGCCGCCGGGGGCGACGCTGACCCGGTCGCCGGTGATCAGGGTGACGGTGACCGGGTGGGCGCCGGGCTGGGCGGACGGCCCGGTACGGGCGGACGGGCCGGTCGGCGCCGTGGGCGCGGCGGCCAGCGCGGGCACCGGCAGGCCGAGCGCCAGCGCCAGGCCGAGGCCGAGCGCCGTCAGCTTTCTGCGGTTCCGGAGCAACCTTCCTCCTTCGTCGGACGTTTCATCGATGAGAGACACATCGACGCGGATATCAGAATTACATACCGCGTATGCAACGGGAAGTCGCCGATCCGACGGAACCGCCACCCCGTTCCCGGGCCGGCCGGGACGATCGAGCGATGACCTCCATGAAGGACCGGATGCTGGCCGGCGAGCAGTACATCGCCGACGACCCCGCGATCATCGCCGACCTGGAGCGCGCGGCCCGGCTCGGTGAACGCTTCAACCGCAGCTCCGCCGACGACCCGCCGGGCCGCCTCGCCGCCCTGCGCGAGCTGCTCGGCTCACTCGGCGAGGACGCCTGGGTCCGGCCGCCGCTGTACTGCGACTACGGACACCGGACGCACATCGGCCCGCGCACCTTCGTCAACTTCAACGCGGTCTTCCTCGACGTCGCCCGCATCACCATCGGCGCGGACGTCCAGATCGGACCGAACGTGCAGCTGCTCACCGCCACCCACCCGGTGGAGCCGGAGGCGCGCCGGGCGAAGTGGGAGTCGGCCCAGCCGATCACCATCGGTGACAACGTCTGGCTCGGCGGGGGCGTGATCGTGCTGGCCGGAGTGACCATCGGCGAGAACACGGTGGTCGGCGCCGGCGCGGTGGTCACCCGCGATCTGCCGGCCAACGTAGTGGCGGTGGGTAACCCCGCTCGGCCGATCAGGAACCTGACTCAACCGTCCTGAGCTGCGAGAACAACCGTTCCAGCGGATGCGGATTTCCGACCCGTCGCGCACTCTGGGTAGCAGGACGCTTACCGGGAGGCACAATGGAACGGGTCCTCGAACTGCGCGTGCACGGGGTCTCCAACACCCCGCCGGATCAGCTGCTCGGCCTGACCGCCGGCGCCAACGGTGACAGTGCGCAACCAGCGCTGGTCGCCGGCGGTCAGGTGACCGGCTTCTACCGGTCGAGCACCGCGGGCCGGGACGACCCGATCACGGTCGAGGCGTACAGCTGGGGGCAGTTGACCTCCGGCGCGCGGACCCGGCGGGACGTGGAACGGGCGCTGTGGACGCTGATGCTCCCTTTCGCACTGGCGAACGTCGCGCTGCACGCCCGCGCCGGCATCCCGCCCGACCCCGACCAGGAACGCTGGGCCAGCCGGTCCGGCATCACCGCCTGGCTCATCCGCCTGTTCTGCCTGAGCCTGACCTGCACGCTCGTCCTCACCCTGACCGGCGTCGGAGTGGATCTGATCGGCTGGCAGTGCGTGGAGGCCGACTGCCTCGGCCGGCT
Source organism: Micromonospora tulbaghiae (assembly GCF_900091605.1). GTDB lineage: Bacteria > Actinomycetota > Actinomycetes > Mycobacteriales > Micromonosporaceae > Micromonospora > Micromonospora tulbaghiae. Next base: position 15,794 of record NZ_FMCQ01000005.1, on the reverse strand, counting down.
CCCCGGCCCGTGGGAGTTCCTCGGCGACTCCTGGTGGCGCGAGGACACCCGGGCGCTCGCGCTCGGGCTGCTGCTGCCACTGCTCGTGCTGGCCGCGATCGGACTCGTCGCCTTCCGCACCTACCAGTACGAGGCGCAGATGCCCGCCGACCCGCACCACCACGCGCCGGCCCGGGAGGGCGGGGAGCCGGTCGAACGACCGGACCCGCGTGAACCCCCGCAGAACCCGCTCCAGGACCCGACGTTCTGGAACGGCGAGGGGCAACTGCGCCGGGCCGCCGTGCTGCACCTGTGCACCGGGGCGGTCAGCGCCGCCGCCGTACCGGTCACCGCGGTGCTGATCATGGACCCGCCGCACGGTGTCCGGGCCGCCGTCGCCTGGCCCACAGTGGCGCTGCTCGCCGTCGTGGTGATGATCGCCGTGGTGGCGGTCGCCCGGCCGTGGCTGAGCCGGCGTCAGGGCGCCACCCCGCTCGGCCGGTGGAGCGCGGCGGTAGCGACGCTCACCGCGCTCGCACTGATCGGCTCGTTCGCCCTGCTGCTGCTCCCCGACGGGGCGGCCGGGCAGCCGCTGTCGACGTACCGGCCGCCGGCCGGATGCGCCGCGCAACCGGACACCGCCGGCTGTCACGCCGACCGGTCCCTGCCCGGGTACGACACCGCGATCGCCTGGCTCATCGCGTACCAGGTGCTGTTGCTGCTCGCCATCGCCGCGGCGAACCGCTCCGGCCGCCGGGCGCTGGCCGGGCCCGCCGCCGGCATGCTGCTGCTGCCGCTCGGTGCGGCCTGGATCGAACGCGGCCTGCCCGCGCTGCCCGCCGCGCCGGACGAGCTGCGTACCTGGATGCTCGTCGGCCCGGCCGTCGCGCTGGCCACCGCCGGACTGTTCCTGCCCCGCCTGCGGCCGGCGGTGCCGACCCAGCCGCTCGGCGCGTACACCGATCTGGCCTGGCGGGGCTGCGCCCCGGCGGTCATCGCCGGGTTCGGCTGGATGATGGCGGTGGCGTACTGCGCCGGGCTGCTCTACTGGGTCAGCGACCGGCTCGACGGATCGGCCGAGCCGAGCGGCCCGAGCCGCGTCGTGCCGCCACTGGCCGTCTTCTGGGCCGGGCTGGCCTGCGCGGTCGGCCTGGCCGCGCTGATCGGGCTGCTGATCCGGGCGGTCGTCCTGCTGCACCGCCTGCGCCGGGTCGAGTACGCCCGGCTGGCCGCCACACCCGGCCTGTCCGCACACGACCTGCGGCGCTGCCGCGACGTCAGCACCTACCGGGCGCTGCACCGGCTGGTCGGCGAGCACGCGGTACGGCTGCTGGGCTGCTACGCGGCGTTCTGCGCGATCCTGGTCACCCTCTGCTGCGCCGCCGCGCTGTCCGGCGAACGGCCCAGCCCGCTGTCCCCGTCCGGCTGGCAGACCGCCATCCACTGGACCGCCGAGCGCGGCGACACGGTCCTCGGCTGGCTTCCGGTCGTGATGGCGGCGCTCGGGCTGCTCGTCTACCGCACCGACTCGGTCCGCCGCTCGGTCGGCGTGATCTGGGACGTGTGCACGTTCTGGCCCCGCGCCGCGCATCCGCTCGCGCCGCCCAGCTACGCCGAACGCGCCGTACCGGAGCTGCAGACCCGGGTGGCGGGGCTGCTGGCGTTGCCGCCGCACCACAACGACCGGATGGACGGCGTCATCCTCTCCGGGCACAGTCAGGGCACCGTCATCTGCGCCGCGGTGCTGCTGCAACTGCCCCGCCGGTGGCGGCTACGGACCTGGTTCTTCTCCTACGGCTGCCAGCTCACCCGGCTCTACGGGCGGGTCTTCCCGTCCTACTTCGGGCCGGAACGGCTGCGGGCGCTGGCCGGCGCGCTCACCTGGCCCGGCGGGCACGTGGCCTGGACGAACTTCTGGCGGGACACCGACCCGCTGGGCTGGCAGGTCAGCGCCGGTCAGCGGGACGTGCCGGTGGCCGACCCGGAGGCGCTGCACCCGTCCGGCGGCGAGGTGGCCGACCCGCCCATCCGCAGCCACAGCGGCTACCCGGAGGCGGTGCAGTTCACCCGCGAGCGGGCGGTGGTGGCCCGGCTGCTGCGCCGCACCGTGCCGTCACCCCGGCAGCGGACCGGCTGACCGTGCGCCACTGCGACGGCGGGTCGGCCGGTGACGCCCGGCGTCACGCCCGCGGCGGGTCGGCCAGGCGTACCACCAGGTCGGCGTGCGCGGCCGTGCCGGCGACCCGCCGCGCGTTCTCCTCGTCGCTGCCGAGCGCCCAGGCACGGGCCTGCTCGGGCGACTTCCCGTACGACTCGTGGCGGGCGCTGAGCCGGCGCAGCCGCAGCTCCGCGTCCAGGTCGAGGAACCAGATCTGGTGTACGAGCGTGCGCACCTCCTCCCACGGGTCGTCCCGCAGCAGCAGGTAGTTGCCCTCGGTGACGACCAGGCGCACCTCGGGCGGCACCTCGATCGCCCCGGCGACCGGCTCCTCCAGGTCGCGGCGGAACTCCGGTGCCCACACCGACGTCGGCTCCAGCCGGCGCAACCGGCGCAGCACGGAGACGAAGCCGTTGACGTCGAACGTGTCCGGCGCGCCCTTGCGGTCGGCCCGGCCGAGCCGTTCCAGCGCCGACCCGGCCAGGTGGAAGCCGTCCATCGGGACCAGCCGGGCGACCGGGCCGAGCGCGGCCACGATCCGTTCCGCCAGTGTGGACTTGCCCGCCCCCGGCGCGCCTGCGATGCCGAGCAGCTGACGCGGGCCGTCCTCGGCCAGCGCGCGCGCCCGGGCGACCAGCTCGTCGAGCGGGAGTACTTCCGCCTGTGGCATCAGCCCAGCACCGGCTCGCTGATGGTGAACCGCGCCTCGACCGCCGCCTGCACCGGCTGCGGCGCCGGGTCCAGTTCCAGCTCGAACTCCGGTTGTTCGCCGGAGCGCGCGTACGCCGCCTTGACCATCATCGGCGGGCCGGCGCTCATCCCGGTGTCGGACAGCTCGCGCAACGCGATCACCCGGGCGCCGAGCGCCTCGGCGTACTCCCGGGCCCGGACCAGCGCGTCGGCGATGGCGGCGTGCCGCACCTCGCGGTAGGCCGGGCTGTCCGGCCGCAGCGACCACACCGGCCCGGCCACCTCGACCTGCTCCTGGTCGGCCAGGCGGAGCATCAGGTCACCGAGCGCCGTGAAGTCGGTGGTCGTCACAGTGGTGCTCACGCTGCCCTGATAGGCCACCACCCGGTCGCCGGAGCGCTTCGTCACCGGCCAGACGTGGACCTGGCCGGTCTCCCGGCGCTCCACGGCCGGCTCGGCCGCGTCGAGCAGCGCGCGCACCGCGGCGGCCCGTTCGGCCAGCCGCGTCAGCGTGGTCTCCCGGTCCCGGTCCCGCGCCGTCGCCGTCACCGTGAAACGGGCCAGCTCGGGAGCCACCTCCCGGTAAGCCTCACCGCGTACCGCCACGACCGGTGCGTCCGCCATGCCGCTCAGCCTAACGGCGGGGTGGCCGGCAGGTGCCCCATGTAGGTGACCGCGCCGGCCGCCTCCCGGACCTCGCTCAGGTGGCCGCCCGCCGCGCCCAGCTCCCGCAGGTACGCCAGCTCGCCAGCGTGGTCGGCGGCGGCCGGGAACTCCCGCCGGTGTGCGGTGAACGTACGAGCCCGCAGCGTGGAGCGGACGTCCCGCCCCTCGGCGAACCGGTCGGCCAGCGCGCCGGCGTCGCCACCGCGCAGCGCAACGGTCAGCTCGTCCAGGAACGCGCCGAGCGCGTCCAGTTCGGCGAGCACTCGGTCCCGGTTGCCGAGCAGCATGTTCGCGGTCCGCTCGGGCGGCCCGCCGGCGACCCGGGTGCCGTCGGAGAAGCTGCCGGCGGCGAGCGTCAGCACCGCGTCCCGCAGCGCCGACCGGTGCACGGTCCCGGCCAGCGCGCCGGCCAGCACGTGCGGTACGTGCGAGGCGAGCGCGGCGGCGCCGTCGTGCTCCGGGGCGGACATGGGCACCACCCGGGCGTGGAAGACGTCCACCAGCAGCACCGCCAGCCGCCGGAACGCGCTCAGGCCGGTCGGCCCCGGGCAGAGCACCCAGGCGGCGCCGTCGAGCAGCTCCGGGCTGGCCGCGCCCGCTCCGGCCCGGTCCGCGCCGGCCATCGGGTGGCCCGGCACGAAGCGATGCCCGAGCCCCTGGACGGTGGCGGCGGTGCTCACCTCGGCCTTGACGCTGCCCACGTCGGTCAGCACGCAGCCGTCGTCGGTCACGGCGGCGACCCGGGCCAGCGTCGTCGGCAGCGTGGGCAGCGGGCCGCACAGGAACACCACGTCCCGGCCGGTGACCGCCTCCTCGACGGTGCCGGGAGCGTCGACGCCCCGGTCACGTACCTGCCGGCGGGCCGCCGGATCGGGATCCCAGCCGGCGACGTCGAGCCCGGCGTCGCGCAGCCGCAGCAGCACCGAACCGCCGATCAGCCCGGTGCCGACCACCGCCGCCCGCGCCAGCCCGCCCGCCACGTCATACCCCGGCGAGCCGCCCGGCCACCGCGTCCACGTGCTCGTCGGACTCGGTGAGGGCCACCCGGACGTGCCGGGCGCCGGCCGGGCCGTAGAAGACACCGGCGGCCACCAGGATGCCCCGGCGGGCCAGCCGGTCCACCGTCTCCCAGCAGTCCTCGTCCCGGGTGAGCCACAGGTAGAGCCCGGCCTCCGAGTGCTCGACTGTGAAGCCGGCGCCGGTGAACGCCTCGCGCAGCTTCTCCCGCCGGGCGCGGTAGCGCTCCCGCTGAGCGTCGGCGTGCTCCTGGTCGCCGAGCGCGGCCACCATGGCGGCCTGCACCGGCGCCGGCACGATCAGGCCCGCGTGCTTGCGGATCTTGAGCAGCTCGGCCACCAGCGCCGGGTCACCGGCGACGAACCCGGCCCGGTAGCCGGCCAGGTTGGAACGCTTGGACAGCGAGTGCACCGCCAGCACGCCGTCGTACGAGCCGCCGCACACCTGCGGCGAGAGCACCGAGACTGGCTCGGCGTCCCAGCCCAACGGCAGGTAGCACTCGTCGCTGGCGACCACGGCGCCGCGCTCGCGCGCCCACTCGACCACCTTGCGCAGGTGGGCGGCGGGCAGCACGCGGCCGGTCGGGTTGCCCGGCGAGTTGACCCAGACCAGGCGGACCCGGGGATCCGGGCCCAGCGCGGTCAGCGAGTCGGTGCGTACCGTCGTCGCGCCGGCGAGCCGGGCCCCGTCCTCGTAGGTCGGGTAGGCGACCGACGGCACCACGACCACGTCACCGGGGCCGAGCCCGAGCAGCGTGGGCAGCCAGGCCACCAGCTCCTTGGAGCCGATCGTGGGCAGCACGCCCAGCCCGTCGACGCCCGCGCCGCAGGCCCGCGCGACCCAGGCCGCGATCGCGTTCCGCAGGGCGGGCGTACCGGCGGTGAGCGGGTAGCCCGGCGCGTTGGACGCGTCGGCCAGGGCCTGCCGGATCAGGTCTGGCACCGGGTCGACCGGCGTGCCCATCGACAGGTTGATGAGACCGTCCGGGTGCGCCGCGGCCGTGGCGGCCGCGGCGTCCAGGGTGTCCCAGGTGAAGTCGGGCAGCCGTGCCGAGACCGGCGTGCGCCGGTTCAGTGGCCCTCGCCGCGCGGCGGCTGCGCGGCGACGAAGGTGGCGTCCTTCTCCACCTTGCCGATCTTCGAGGCGCCACCGGGCGAGCCCAGTTCCTCGAAGAACTCGTAGTTGGCCCCGGTGTAGTCCTTCCACTGCTCCGGGACGTCGTCCTCGTAGAAGATCGCTTCCACCGGGCAGACCGGCTCACAGGCACCACAGTCGACGCACTCGTCGGGGTGGATGTAGAGCATCCGGTTGCCCTCGTAGATGCAGTCGACCGGGCACTCCTCGATGCATGCCTTGTCGAGCACATCCACGCACGGCTCGGCGATGATGTAGGTCACCGGTCTTCTCCTCCGCAAGACTCGTCGCGATCAACCGCAACGGTAAGAGCCTAGTATCTCGCCGGGGAGGGGGTCGATCGTGCTCCGACAGCAGGACGTGGGACACCGGATCGTGGTCCGCCGGATTGTGGGGATTCGCGAGGGCCGCACGCTGTTCTCCGACGCGCTCGGCGAGCTCGTGGAGCTGAGCGAGACCCACATCACCCTGTCCACCGACGCCGGGCCGCTGCGCGTACCGGTGGCCGAGGTGCACCGGGCAAAGCGGGTGCCACCGGCCCGCCGGCCCACCGCCGCCGCCGTGGTCGCGCTGGAGCTGGCCGCCGACGAGGCGTGGCCCGCACCGGTACGCGGACGGCTCGGCGACTGGCGGCTGCGCTGGGCCGACGGCTGGACCGGGCGGGCGAACAGCGCGCTGCCGGTCGGCGACCCGGACCGCCCGCTGCCCGCCGCGCTGGACGCGGTGCAGCGCTGGTACGCCGAGCGCGGCGGGCCCGCGCTGGTGAACACCCCGCTGCCGCTGGCCGCCCCGGTGGGCGCGGAGCTGGACGCGCGCGGCTGGACGTCCCGGCCCCCGGTGCTGGTGCAGACCGTCCCGCTGCGCACCCTGACGGCGCCGCCGGCCACCGCGGCACCGGCCACCGACGTGCCGCCGGTGACGCTGGCGGATGCTCCGGCCGACGACTGGCTGGCGATCGCCGCCGGCCGCAAGGGCGGGCTGCCGGACGCCGCCCGGCAGGTGCTCACCGGGACGCCCCGGGTCCGCTTCGCCGAGCTGCGCGAAGACGGCCGACTGCTCGCGGTCGGGCGGGGCACGGTGACCGGCGAGGGCCGCTGGCTCGGTGTCAGCCTGCTGGAGACGGTGCCGCAGGCGCGCCGCCGAGGGCTCGCGGTCGCTGTCGTACGCGCACTGGCCGGGTGGGGCGCCGGCGAGGGCGCCACCCACGCGTTCCTCCAGGTCGAACAGAGCAACACCGGCGCTGTGGCGCTCTACCGAGGGCTCGGCTTCACCACCCACCACACCTACCTGACCCGGGTCGCCCCGGCGGCCTGAGCGGCGCTCCGGTCAGCGCCGGACGATCTTGCGGGGCCGGGTGCGCTTCATCTCGGCGTACCGCTTGAGCTGGCGGGACCGGTAGTCCCGGCCCAGCGCGGTCAGGATCAGGTAACCGACCAGCACGCCCGCCGCGGTGGCCGCGAGATAGAGCCAGATCTGGGCGAAGAAGAGGCCGGCGCCGCCACCGAACGGGTTCTCCCCGACCACCAGCGGGCCGACGAACACGGTGAGCGCCAGCGCGACCGCGACCGCGACGGCCAGCTCGCCGGCCCAGCGGCCCAGCGGCCGGTCGGCGCCCCACCGGAACGCGGTGCCGGCCAGGATCAGCCCGATGACCAGGAACATGGCGAGCGAGACGCGGCCGGAGGCGGTGTCGTCGTCCGGGAACGCGAATCTGATGACCAGCCGGGCCACCACGTTCACCCCGAACAACGCGGCCGCCAGCACGCCTACCGCACGCCACCGCTGAGTCATCGCACGCCTCCAGCCGTACCGCCCGCTCCCTCGGCGGGCCTCTTGGCAGGAATGTCTACCACCGCGAGCTGTGCGGCGTCAGCACCTCACCGTGCGTCCGGTGGTGTCACCAGGTGCCGGAAGCCCAGTACCGCGAACGTGACCGCGCCGGCCACGATCAACGCGAGGCCGAGCACGTTGTCACCGGCGAGCGCCAGATCGCCCTCGACGGTCCGGAAACCCCCCACCACGATCACCAGGAACCACGGCAGCGCGCCGAGCACCACCGCCCAGCGCGTACCCGTCGAGCGGTGGGCGAACCGGCCCAGCAGCACCGTCGTCGCCACCACGGCGACGACCCCGGCGGCCACCAGGCCGACCCCGAGAAGCGCCCGCAGCCCGCCGGAGCGGCCCTGCACGGTCTCCCAGGCCCAGGTCGCGAAGATCAGGTCGAGCAGCGCCAGCAGGACGCCGGCCCAGACCGTCACGACGCCGCCGGCCACCCGCAGCGCGCGGTCGAGCATCCGCTCCGCCGGGCTCGGCGTCGCGGCCGTCGGCGGCTGCTCGGGGAGGGTCGACACGGGTACGGCCGGCAGCGTCACCGGAGACCGGCCGCCGCGACCGGGGACCGGTGCGTGCCGTCCAGGGCGATCCCGGCGAAGAGGTCGTCCTCCCAGCCGTACGGGCCGGCGCCCGGGCCCTTCTCGCCGACCGCGAGCGTGTAGTACTCGACGCCCATGAACTCGCCGCCGAAGTTGCCGGCGATCGAGTAGAGCCAGGAGTTGGCCGGGATCTGGGTGGCGTGGGCGCGCATCGCCGCCTCCTTGGCGGCGTGCTGGTCGGTCCCGTCGATCCGGGCGGCGATCTCCGCGTCCGGCGTGCCGAACGGCAGCTCGTCGGCGCTCTCGATGCCGGCGAACGGGTTGTCCGAGGACTCGGTGAACGTCTCCAGGCCCGCGTCGAGCACGCTGCGCGGCATGGCCGTCCAGTAGACCTTCGCCGGGGCGATCCCCTCGGCCGCGGCCAGCTCCACCGCCCGCATCGCCACCCGGTGCGCCTGGATGTGGTCGGGGTGGCCGTAGAAGCCGTCCGGGTCGTAGGTGACGAGCACCTGGGGGCGGACCTCGCGGATGACCTCCACCAGGTACCCGGCGGCGACGTCCAGGTCGGCCTGCCAGAACGCCCGCGGGTGCTCGTTGGTGGTCAGGCCCATCATCCCGGAGTCGCGGTAGCGGCCCGCGCCGCCGAGGAACCGGTGGTCGGTGACGCCGAGCGCGGCGCAGGCGGCGGCCAGCTCGCCGATCCGGTAGCCGCCGAGCTGGTCCGCCTCGGCCGCGCAGAGCTGGGCCAGCGCCGGGACGTGGATCTCGCCCTCCTCGCCCAGCGTGCAGGTGACGAGCGTGACGTGGGCGCCGGTGGCGGCGTAGTGCGCCATCGTCGCGCCGGTGCCGATCGACTCGTCGTCGGGATGCGCGTGGACCAGCAGGAGGCGTCGGTCGGGCAGGGTCGTCACGCCCGTCACTCTAACCGGCGGTCCTGCCCGCTCGACGGTGATGCGTCCGCCCAGGTCGGCCACATCACCCCCGGCACCCGCCTACTCTGCAGGCGTGGACTTTCCCGAGCTGGCCGCCCGTACCCGTCGGTTCAGCCACGGGGCGCCGCGCGCCGTCTCCGTCGCGGGCGACGGCGCCCGGGTGATCTTCCTGCGTTCCGCGGGACCGGAGGACCCGGCCGACGCGCTCTGGCTGCTCGACGTCGACAGCGGCGAGGAACGACTGGTCGCGGACCCGGCGGTGCTGCTGGGCACCGACGCCGAGCCGGCCCGCCTCGCCCCCGGTGAACGGGCGCTGCGCGAGCGGTTGCGGCTCAGCTCCGGCGGCATCGGCTCGTACGCGCTGGACTCGGCCGGCCGGGTCGCCGCGTTCGCGCTGGCCGGACGACTGTTCCGGGCCGACCTGGTGCACGGCGACGTGGTCGAGGTGGCAGCCGCCGGGCCGGTGATCGACCCGCGGCCCGACCCGGCCGGCGAGCGGCTGGCGTACGTCACCGACGCCGCCGAGGATGTGCGCCGGGGCCAGTTGCGGGTGGTGGAGCCGGACGGTACGGACAACCTGCTCGCCGGGGAGGACAGCGGCGTCACCTGGGGCCTGGCCGAGCACATCGCCGCCGAGGAGTTCCACCGCTACCGGGGTTACTGGTGGGCGCCGGACGGCCGCAGCGTGCTGGCCGCCCGGGTCGACGAGTCCCGCCTGGAACGCTGGTACCTGCACGACCCGGCCGACCCGGCGAGCCCGCCGACGTCACTCGCGTACCCCGTGGCGGGTGGGCCGAACGCGGAGGTCAGCCTGCACCTGCTCGACCTCGACGGCGGCTGGGTCGACGTGCACTGGGACCGGGAGACCTATCCGTACCTGAGTTCGGTGGACTGGGCCGAGGGCGGGCCGCTGATCACCGTGCTGCGCCGCTCGCAGCAGCACGGCCTGGTGCTCGCGGTGGACCCGCGCACCGGGGAGACGCAGGTGCACGCCGAGCTGGCCGATCCGCGCTGGGTGGAGCCGATCCCGGGAACCCCGGCGCACCTGCCCGACGGGCGGGTGCTGGTCGGTGGCGAGCTGGCCCACGACGGGTACGACGCGCGCTGCCTGTTCGCCGACGGCACGCTGCTCACCCCACCCTCGCTGTACGTGCGACGGGTGGTCGGGCGGCTGCCGAACGGCCCGAACGCGGCGGCGGACCTGCTGGTCGAGGCGAGCGAGGGCGAGCCGAGCCAGCGCCACCTCTACCGGGTGCGGACCACCATCGGCGGCGGCATGGACGCCCGCCGGATGGGCAGCGACCCGGGCTGGCACACGGCCTCGATCGGCGGGTCGACGCTGGCGGTGGGCATCGCCTCGCTGGAGCACGCCGGGGTCCGCTGGCGGGTGTGGCACGGCGACCGCGAGGTGGCCGAGCTGCGCTCGTTCGCCGCCACCTGCTCGTACGCGCCGCGGCCGACGATGGTCCGGGTGACCGACCGGCGGCTGCCCAGCGCGGTGCTGTACCCGGCCGAGCACGTCAAGGGCACCCGGCTGCCGGTGCTGCTGGACGTCTACGGCGGGCCCGGCCACCAGGAGGTGGTGGCCGCCCGCGGCGTCTGGCTGGAACGGCAGTGGTGGGCCGAGCAGGGCTTCGCTGTGGTCACCATCGACAACCGGGGCACCCCGGGCATCGCGCCGTCGTTCGAGAAGGCGATCCACCGCCGGGTCGCGGACGTCATCCTGACCGACCAGGTGGACGCGCTCACCGCGCTCGCCGACAAGCACCCGGATCTGGACCTGGAGCGGGTGGCGGTGCGCGGCTGGTCGTTCGGCGGCTGGCTGGCCGGGCTGGCGGTGCTGCGCCATCCGGAGTTGTTCAAGTGCGCGATCGTCGGCGCGCCGGTCACCGACTGGGCGCTGTACGACACCGCCTACAGCGAGCGCTACCTGGGCATGCCGGACGACGGGATGGACGTCTACGCGCACCACTCGCTTGTCGAACTGGCCGCCGAGCCGCTCGGCGACCCGGCGCAGGCCCGGCCGATGCTGCTGGTGCACGGCCTGGCCGACGACAACGTGCTCGCCGCGCACACGCTGCGGCTGTCGGCCGCGCTGCTGTCCACCGGCCGCCCGCACGCGGTGCTGCCGCTCACCGGCGCGAGCCACCTGGCCGCCGGTGGGGTGTCCGAGCGCCTGCTCCGGCTGGAGCTGGACTTCCTGCGCCGCTACCTGTGAGGAAGGGCCCCTCGACGAGGGGCCCTTCCGTCAACCACGGGTGTGGCTACTGCTTGACGTACGCGTTCACGAAGCTGGGCCAGCCGAAGATGCTGCCGATGAAGAGGCCGCCGGCCTTCTCACCGTGGGCCACGGAGACCACCTCGTTGTAGAGCGGCACCGCGGGCGCCGACTCCTTCATCAGCTTCTCGTCCAGCTTGCTCCACTCGTCGGCCTGCTTGGCCGGGTCGAGGGCGAGCACGCGGTCGAACTCGGCGTTGATCGCCTCGCTGTTGAGCTGGGAGGTGTTGCTGTTGCCCTCGGCCTTGAGGCCGCGACCGTCGAAGAGCACCGGCAGGACCGAGGCGCCGCTGGGCCAGTCGGCCGCCCAGGAGTCGACCCAGATGTCCCACGGGTTGTCCTTCTTCTTCACGAAGTCGAGGTAGCCGTCGGCCGGGATCGGCTTGACGGTGACCGTGAAGCCGGCCTTCTCCAGCGCGTTCTTGACCTGGGTGGCGGTCTCCTGCTGCCAGGTCTCGTCCCCGGTGCCGAGCACCAGGTTGACCGGCTTGCCGCCCAGCGCCTCCTTCGCCTTCGCCGGGTCGCCGCTCTCACCGGCCGGGTACGCGTCGAACTTCTTGTACCCGAGCGTGGTCGGGGGCAGCAGCGTGGTCAGCGGCATGGCGCCGTACGGGCCGCCGAGGTTCTTGGTGATGCTGCTGCGGTCGATCGCGTAGTTGATCGCCTGCCGCACGGACAGGTCGGTGACGCGGGTGGTGTTGATGCTCAGCCGGAACACGTTCGGCGTCGCGGCGACGATCATCCGCGCCTTGAGCGCCGGGTCACCGGTGATCTTCGCGAGCAGTTCGGACGGCACGCCACCGCTGGCCACCGCCGCCGCGTCGTTGCCGGTGCCGGCGAGGACCCGGTTGGTCTGGGTGTTCTGGTCCGGGCCAAGGGTCCAGACGAACTTGTCGGGGTACGCGTGCCGCACCGCGTCGGTGGCCGGGTCCCAGTTCGGGTTGCGCTCCAGCACCATCTCCACGCCGGGCTGGATCTTGGTGAACCGGTACGGCCCGGACGAGAACGGCATGTTGTCCAGGTTGACGCCGGTGTCCTTGTCCGGCGGCAGCGGCGCCGTGGCCGGGAGCGACACCGCGAACGGCAGGTCGCAGCGGGGCTTGCTGAACTCGAAGCGCAGCGTGCGCGGGTCCGGCGTGGTCAGGCCGGGCGGCAGCGAGGTCTTGTTCTTCTTGAAGTCCCACTTGGTGTCGTACTGCGGGGTGTCGGCCAGCCACTCCTGCAGGTAGGTGGGGCCGCCGGTCAGGTCCGGGTCGAACGAGCGGGCGATGCCGTACGCGATCTCCTTGGAGGTGATCGGACGGCCGTCCTCGAACTTGACGCCCTCCTTGATCGTGAACTCCCAGACCTTGCAGTCGTTGTTCACGTTCTTGCCGGGCGTCTCGGCCAGGTCGCCGACCAGCGTGACGTTGCCCTTGCCGTCGTCCTTGAAGGTGGTGAGGAAGCGGGCGTAGAGCTGGCTGCCCATCAGGCCGGCGAACGAGTAGACCCGCTGGGGGTCCAGGTGGGAGATCTTGCTCTCCCGCAGGATGTAGAAGGTCCCGCCCTTGGCCGCGCCGGGCACCTCAGCCGCGGGGCCGAGCGAGTCCTTCGGGTCGGTCGCGATGGCGCCGCTGCGGGGCTTGTTCGTGTCCACGCTGTCGCCGCTGTCGCCGGTGTTCTTGCTGCACGCACTGAGGGCGACCACCAGTGCCATCGCGCCGCCCACGGCGGTGGCGAGTCTTGCTCGCATACTCAACTCCTCGGGTCCGATGAAGGAAAGCTTCGCCTAGCTTTCACTCGCGGTAAATTTCGAGCAGATAACGGGGCCACAACGATCGACCACCGGCTAAGCCCGGGTCAGCCGAGGCGCACCCGGGGATCGATGAACGCGTAGAGCAGATCGACAATGATGTTCGCCACCACCACGAACAACGCCGACACCAGGACCGTGGCCATGATGGTCGGCAGGTCGCCCTGGCGCACCGCCTCCACCGCCGTGCGCCCCAGCCCTTGGATGCCGAACGTCGTCTCGGTGATGACAGTGCCGCCCAGCGCCGCGCCGACGTCGATGCCGGCGATCGTCACGATCGGCGTGATCGCGGCGCGCAGCGCGTGCCGCCCGTACACCTTGCGTTTCGCCACGCCCTTGGCCCGCGCGGTCCGGACGAAGTCCTCGGAGAGCGTCTCCAGCATCTGCGCCCGGGACAGCCGGGCGTAGATCGCGGAGAAGAGCAGCGCGAGCGTCACCCACGCCAGCACCAGGCCGCGCGCCCACTCCACCGGGTTCTCCAGGAACGGCACGTACCGGGGTGTCGGCAGGATCTTCAGCGAGTACACGAAGATCAGCAGCAGGACGGCGCCGACGAAGTAGAGCTGCAGCGACGCGAACGTCAGCGTCAACCCGATCGAGATGCGGTCGAGCAGCGACCCCCGCCGTAGTGCCGAGATCATCCCGAGTCCCACCCCGAGCGCCAGCCAGAGCACCGCCGCCGGGAGCACGATGTTCAACGTCACCGGCAGCACCCGGGCGAACGTGTCGGTCACCGACTCGCTGTTCACGTAGGAGTAGCCGAGGCAGGGCGCCTCGCACTTGCCGCCCTGCGCGCTGCCCAGGTCACGGCCGACAAAGATGCCCTTCATGTAGTTGACGTACTGCGTCGGCTTCGGGTCGTTGAGCCCCAGCTCCGTGCGCACCCGCTCCAGCCGCTCGGCGTTGCAGTTCTTCGGGCACATGCCGGTCACCGGGTCGCGGGGCAGCGCGAAGAACATGAGGAAGCTGACGATGCTCACCGCCAGCAGCACCGAGACGGCGAGCAGCAGCCGCTTCAGCAGAAACCGCACCATGGCGTCGAACCCCCTACCGTGACGACTTCGGGTCGAGCGCGTCGCGCAGCGCGTCGCCGAAGAGGTTGAACGCCAGCACGAGCGCGAAGATGGTGATGCCGGGGAAGAAGACGTACGCCGGATCGGTCTGCAGGTAGTCGATGCTCCGGTAGATCATCCGGCCGAAGCTCGGCACCGACTCGGGCAGGCCGACGCCGAGGAAGGACAGCGCCGCCTCCCCCGTGACGTACGACGGCACCGCGAGCGAGAACGCCACCAGGATCGGGGCCCAGATGTTCGGCAGCAACTGCCGGAACAGCATGTGCCCGAGCCCGGCGCCGCTGGCCCGCGCCGCCTCCACGAACTCCCGCTCGCGCAGCGAGACCACCTGGCCCCGGACGAGCCGGGCCGTGCCGGTCCAGCCGAACGCGGCGAAGACCACGATCAGCGTGGTCACCGCGAACCACGTCGGTACCGCGTCCCGGGGGCCGTAGAAGCGCAGCGAGAACGTCGGCACCACGGCCAGCGCGAAGATGAGGAACGGCAACGCCAGCGCGACGTCGGTGATCCAGCTGATCACCGCGTCGACCACGCCGCCCAGGAAGCCGGCGACGATCCCGAGCACCACGCCGATCGTCGTGGTGACGAGCGCGGCGCCGAGCGCGATCAGCAGCGACGTCCGGATGCCGTAGATCATCCGGATGAAGATGTCCCGGCCCAGGCCCGGTTCCAGCCCGAACCAGTGGTCGCCGCTGACGCCGCCCACGTAGCCCAGCGGCATGCCGGTGGAGTCCAGCAGCTCACCGAACTGCTGGTTCGGCGACACGCCGTAGAGCCGCTGGATCAGCGGGGCGGCCACCGCCACCAGGATGAACAGGGCCAGCACGATGCCGCTGACCATGGCGGTGCGGTCGCGCCGCAGCCGGGCCCAGACGAGCTGGCCGGGTGAGCGGCCGACCAGCCGCTTCTTCTCGTCCGGCTCCTGCCCGGGGGACTCGATCTCGGCGAGCGCCACACCCTCGACCGGCGACAGGCTCATTTCGACACCTCCACGGGTTCGCCGGTCGGCACGCCGACCGGTCCGCTCTCCGGGTAGTGGCAGGCGGTGAGCTGCCCGCCGCCGTCCCGCGTGACCAGCGCCGGCTCCTCGCTGGCGCAGTGGTCGGTGGCTTTCCAGCAGCGGGTGCGGAAGCGGCAGCCTGATGGTGGGTTGAGTGGGGTGGGGACGTCGCCGGTGAGGCGGATGCGTCCGGCGGGGCCGAGGGCGGTGACGTCGGGGATGGCGGACAGCAGTGCTCGGGTGTAGGGGTGCTGAGGGCGGGTGTAGATGGTGTCGCGGTCGCCGATCTCGACGATCTTGCCGAGGTACATGACGGCGACGCGGTGGCAGAAGTGCCGGACGACGGCGAGGTCGTGGGCGATGAACACGAACGCCAGGTCCAGATCTTTTTGCAGGTCGCGTAGCAGGTTGATGACCTGCGCCTGGATGGACACGTCCAGCGCGGAGACGGGTTCGTCGGCCACGATCAGTTTCGGTTTCAATGCCAGGGCGCGGGCGATGCCGATGCGCTGGCGTTGCCCGCCGGAGAACTCGTGCGGGTACCTGTTGTAGTGCTCCGGGTTCAGGCCGACCAGTTCCAGCAGTTCCTGGACGCGGTGTTTGACGCCGCCGGGCGGGGTGATCCCGTTGACCTGCAACGGCATCGCCACGATCCGCCCGACCGTGTGCCGCGGGTTCAACGACGCGTACGGGTCCTGGAAGA
>NZ_FMCQ01000002.1 GCF_900091605.1 Micromonospora tulbaghiae | reverse complement strand
TTCGGTTTCAATGCCAGGGCGCGGGCGATGCCGATGCGCTGGCGTTGCCCGCCGGAGAACTCGTGCGGGTACCTGTTGTAGTGCTCCGGGTTCAGGCCGACCAGTTCCAGCAGTTCCTGGACGCGGTGTTTGACGCCGCCGGGCGGGGTGATCCCGTTGACCTGCAACGGCATCGCCACGATCCGCCCGACCGTGTGGCGGGGGTTCAGCGACGCGTACGGGTCCTGGAAGATGATCTGCAGGTCCTGCCGCAGCGCGCGCAACTCACGACGCCCGCCGCGGGTGATGTCCCGCCCCGCGAAGGTGATCGACCCGGCGGTGGGTTCCAGCAGACGCACCAGCATCCGCCCGGTCGTGGTCTTCCCACACCCGGACTCCCCCACCAGTCCGAGGGTCTCCCCCGGCCGCACGTCGAAGTCCAGGCCGTCGACCGCCCGCACCGCACCCCGGGCACGCAGCCCCTGCCGCACGGGGAAGTGCTTCGTCAGCCCCCGCACCGACAGCAAAGGCTCACTGTCCGGCGCCGCAAGGACGGCCGCACCCCGCCGGCCGTCGACCGCGCCCGTCGTGTCCTGGTCAGCACTCATCGGGCCACCCCCACCTGCGCGACCTCGTCGCGGTAGATCCGCTCCCGCGCGGCGACCGGCAGGTGACACGCCACCAGATGCCCTGCCGCCCCCGCCGCGACCAACTCCGGAACCTCGGTGCGGGACCGGTCGCCGTTCACATCGGCCCAGCGGCAGCGCGGATGGAACGCGCACCCCGGCGGCAGGTTGATCAACGACGGCGGGTTGCCCGGGATCGGCACCAGGTCCGCGTCCGCGTCACCGTGCAACGACGGCACACTCGACAACAACCCCCACGTGTACGGATGCTGCGGCGCCCGCAACACCCGCTCCACACTCCCGTGCTCCACCGCCCGCCCGCCGTACATCACCAACACGTCATCCGCCACCTGGGACACCACACCCAGGTCATGGGTGATCAGCACGATCGCCGACCGGAACTCCTCCTGCAAATCACTGAGCAGATCCAGAATCTGCGCCTGCACCGTCACGTCCAACGCCGTCGTCGGCTCATCCGCGATCAACAGATCCGGATCGTTGACCAACGCCATCGCGATCATCGCCCGCTGCCGCATCCCACCCGAGAACTCGTGCGGATACTGATCGAACCGCTTCGCCGGCTGCGGAATCCCCACCCGGTCCAGCATGTCCACCGCCCGCGTCCGCGCCTCCCGCCGACCCGCCCTCGGGTGGTGCACCCGGTACGCCTCAGCGATCTGCCTACCCACCGAGTAGTACGGATGCAACGCCGACAACGGATCCTGGAAGATCATCGCCATGTCCCGGCCCCGCAGCCGCCGCACCTCCTCCTCACCCAACCCCACCAGCTGACGCCCACCCACCCAGATCTCCCCCGAGATGGTCGTGCGCTTCGCGTTGTGCAAGCCCAGGATCGCCAGCGACGTCACGCTCTTACCGGAACCGGACTCACCCACGATCCCCAACGTGCGGCCCCGCTCCACCGCGAACGACACCCCGTCCACGGCCCGCACCACACCGTCCTCGGTGTCGAACCGCACCCGCAGATCCCTGACCCGCAGGTACGGGCCCTCGCCGCGCCGCGGCGCCGGAAGCTCCACCATGTCCGATCCCTCCCCCTCAGCTCAGCCGGACCCGTGGGTCGATCACCGCGTACAGCACGTCGACGACGATGTTGGCGACCACGATGAACACCGCTGCCAGCAGCACCGTCGCCATCACCACCGGCAGGTTGAGGAACTGCACCGCCTCCACCGTCGCCTTGCCGAGACCCTGGAGGCCGAAGATGGTCTCGGTGATGAACGTGCCGCCGAGGCTGGTGCCGATGTCCAGCCCGGCGATCGTGACGATCGGCGTGATCGCCGCCCGCAACGCGTGCCGGGTGTGCACCTTCCGCGCGGGCAGCCCTTTCGCCCGCGCGGTACGGACGAAGTCCTCCGACAGCGTCTCCAGCATCTGCGCCCGGGACAGCCGGGCGTACAGCGCCGAGTTGAGGAAACCCAGCGTCATCCAGGGCAGCAGCAGCCCGGCCGCCCAGCGCAGCGGGCTCTCGGTCAGCGGGGTGTAGCTGGGGAACGGCAGCAGGCCGGTGGAGTAGACGAGCAGGTAGAGCAGGATCAGCCCGAAGAAGTAGACCTGCATGGACGCCCCGGCCAGCGTGACGCCGATGGCGGCGCGGTCGAACGCCGTACCCCGGCGCAGCGCCGACACCATGCCGAGCGATACGCCGAGGCCGAGCCAGAGCACGGCGCCGCCGAGGACGATGCTGAACGTCACCGGGGCCCGCTGGGCGACGATCTCGGTGACCGGCTGGTTGTTGCGGAACGAGTAGCCCAGGCAGGGCGCCGGGCAGTCCTGCCGGAAGTCACCCTCGCCGTAGGTGCGGCCGGCGAAGACGCCGTGCACGAAGTCGGCGTACTGCCGGGGCAGCGGCTGGTCGATGCCGAGCCGGCGCTCCACCTGGGCGATGTCCTCGGCCGTGCAGTTCTTGCCGCACATCACCTTCGCCGGGCTGCTCGGCACCGCGAAGAAGAGACCGAACGTGACCAGGCTGATGACGACCAGGGTCAGGGCGGCGACGAGCAGCCGCCGTACGACGAAACGGAGCACGGGAGCACCTCCCCCGAGGTCGGCGCGGGGACGGCCGCCGTGGCCGCCGCCCCCGCGCGGCTGTCACTTCTTCACGTAGATGCCGTTGAGCGAGATGATCCCGAACGCGTCGCTGAGGAAGGCGTTGCCGACCTTCGAGCCGTGCAGCTCGTAGGTGGCGTCGTAGTAGCAGGGCACGACCGGGGCGTACTTCTCCATGATCATGCGGTCGAGCGCCATCCAGCCGGCGTCCTGCTCCGCGGCCGGCAGGTCGCGGACCCGGTCGATCTCCGCGCTGACGGACGGTTCGTTGAGGTACGACAGGTTCTGGTTGCCCTCGGCCACGATCTCCCGCCCGTCGTAGACCGGCGGGATGACCGTCGAGCCGGTGGGCCAGTCCGAGCCCCAGCCGGTGAGGTACATGTCGTACGGGTTGTCCTTGCGGCCGACCTCGTCGTAGTAGCTGCTGTTGTCGATCGGCTTCATCACGATGTCGAAGCCCATGTCGGTGAGGTTCTTGCGCAACGCCTCGGCCTGCTGGGTGCGCAGTTCCAGGTTGGAGTGGGCGAGCACCAGCTTCGGCCGCTTGCCGGCGAGCAGCTCGGCGGTCTTGGCCTTGTCGCCGGTGACCGGGCCGTTGAACAGGTCGTACGGGACGAAACCGGCGGTGGTGGGTGACATGAGCGTGGTCGCCGGCGAGCCGGCGGCCTGCCCGCCGAGCACCTTGAGCAGGGCGTCCTTGTCGACGGCGTAGTTCAGCGCCCGCCGTACGCCCAGGTCGGTGACCCGCTGGGTGTTGATGCTCAGCACCCAGTTGTACTGCGTCGGACCGCGCACGACCCGGTCGGAGACGCCTGCGCCGGTGGTGCGGGGCAGCACCGACGGCGGCACGTCCGACCAGCTCAGCGCCGCCTGGTCGGCCGGCCCGTCGGCGACCAGACGCTCGGCGATCTGCGCCTGCTCCAGGCCGAACGTCATCCGGATCGCGTCCGGGTACGCGTTGCGGATCGGGTCGGTCGCCGGATCCCAGTTCGGGTTGCGCTCCAGCTCCAGCGACACGTCGCGCTGGTAGGACTTCACCCGGTACGGCCCGGACGAGAACGGCCGCAGGTCGTAGTTGGCGCGGGTGTCCTTGGCGGCGGGCACGGGCGCGCTGGTGGGCAGCGCCGCGGCGTACGGCAGGTCGCAGTGCGGCTGCGGGAAGGTGAACCGGATGGTCCGGTCGTCGGGGGTGGCGACGCCGTCGGGCACCGGCTTGCCACCGTCGTACGGGCCCTTGTAGGTGGCGTTGTACGCCCCGCCCGGGTAGAGCCACTGCTGGATGTAGTGCGGGCCCTCGTTGAGGTTCGCCGCGAACGACCGGGCGATGCCGTGGGCGACGTCCTTGCTGGACACGGGCGTGCCGTCCTCGTACTTCACGCCCTCGCGCAGGGTGAACTCCCAGACCTTGCAGTCGCCGTTCACGTCCTTGCCGGGGTTGGTGGCCAGGTCGCCGACGAGCAGCAGCTTGCCGGTGCCGTCCTCCTTGTAGCCGTTGAGCGCGCGGTAGAGCAGCCCGCCGGCGACCTGCTGCACGTTGACGTAGTTGCGGGCCGGGTCGAGGTGCTCGAAGTCGGCCGGCTGCATGACGGTGAGGGTGCCGCCGCGGGTCGCCCCGTCGACGTCCTTCGCCGGGCCCTGGTTGTCGGCGGCCTCGTACGAGATCGAGCCGCTCTGGGTCTTGGTCTTCTGGTCGTCGCCGCCGCCACCGTCGGTGGTGGGGCTGCAGCCGGCGGCGGCCAGCGCCGCCGCGGCGAGGACACCTGTCAGTGTCCGGGTTCGTGCGCGCACGGTGTGCTCCTTCCTGCCCGGCGGCCCCCGCCGGCCGGGCACTGATG
Source organism: Micromonospora tulbaghiae (assembly GCF_900091605.1). Lineage (GTDB taxonomy): Bacteria > Actinomycetota > Actinomycetes > Mycobacteriales > Micromonosporaceae > Micromonospora > Micromonospora tulbaghiae. The sequence continues at coordinate 855,605 of NZ_FMCQ01000002.1, read as the reverse complement.
GCCGTGGGGGACTACCGGGTGGAGCGGGGGTCCAGCGAGTCGCGCAGCGCGTCACCGAGCAGGTTGAACGCCAGGACCAGCAGGAAGACCGTCAACCCGGGGAACAGGGTGTACCAGGGGTCGCTCGCGACGTAGCCGATGCTGTTGAAGATCATGCGGCCCAGGTCGGGCGTGGGTTCGGTGACGCCGATGTTGACGAACGCCAGTGCCGCCTCGATGGCGATGAACTGCGGCACCATCAGCGAGACGGTGACCAGGATCGGCGCCCAGATGTTCGGCAGGAGCTGCCGCAGCAGGATGTGCGCGGTGCCGGCGCCGGCGGCCCGGGCCGCGTCGACGAACTCCCGCTCCCGCAGCGAGATCACCTGCCCGCGGACCAGCCGCGCCGTGTACGTCCAGCTGAACAGCCCGAAGGTGGCGACGATCAGGGCCACCCGGAAGGCCGGCGAGGGCGCCTCCCGGTCGGAGTAGAAGCGGTCCTGAAGGATCGGGATGACCGCGAGCGCGAAGATGAGGAACGGGAACGCCAGGGTCAGGTCGATCAGCCAGTTGACGGCGCTGTCCAGCCAGCCTCTTGCCCACCCGGCCAGCACACCCACCGCGACACCGATTCCGGTTGCCACCAGCGCCGAGGTGAACGCGATGAACAGGGACGTCCGCAGGCCGTAGACCAGTTGCATCAGGATGTCCCGGCCACTGCCGGGTTCGAGCCCCAGCCAATGGTCGGCGCTGATTCCGCCGGCGTACCCGATCGGCATTCCGAAATCGTTGAGCCGGTCGGCGAACTTGTCGGTCGGGTCGATTCCGGTGAGGCGTCCCAGCAGTGGCGCGCCGAGCGCGACCAGGGCGGCGACGGCGAGCGTGACGGCGCTGGCGCGGGCCGTGCGGTCGCGTTTGAGCCGCAGCCAGGCGAGCTGGCCGGGTGACCGGCCGACGAATTCTGCGGGCCGGCCGGCGGGGCCGGGGACGGCCTCGATGTCGGGGCCGGGAGCGGCCGGCGGGTGCGACAGTTCGCTCATGAGCAGTCCTCCCGATGGGGACGAAAACGCCCTGCCACCCGACGGTAATGCGCTTCCGGGCACCGAAAGGAATCGGTCCGGTAACGGCCGATCCGGTTGTCGCTCATTGACAACGATCCGGCGTACGGAATGCATCGGCGCAATAACGGCGCGATTCGGTTGTCAGCCTTTCAGGTAGCCGTTCGGCAAATTCGGAATGTGTTGCCGCAAGGCATTCAGGCGGTTGTCAGCCGTTCGGGCATTCCCGTACGCCGATGTCACACCGAGCGGACCGTGCGGCTGGTCTGTGTAACACTTCGTGACTCTTCGCGTTCACACCGTCCACCTAGGGTTCTCGGCGGTCCGGTTCGCACGACGTGCCGGGCCGTCCACCGGCCCTCACCCGGGGCCCCGACGGAAGGACCACCCATGCCCTTCGCCCGACGTACCGCCGCTCTGGCCCTGGCCGCCGCGCTCGGCGGCCTAGCCGCGCCGGCCTCCCCGGCGGACGCCGCGCCGCGCCCCGGCCCCGAGACCCCCTCGGTGCTGCTGCTGACCGTCGACGACGGCGCCGGCGTGCGCGCCACGGTGCTGACCTGCGGGCCCACCGGCGGCCTGCACCCCGACCCGATCACCGCCTGCCGGCTCGTCGCCCGCGTCGACGGCGACCTGGACGCGCTCGACGTGGACGGCGCGCCGTGCACCTCCCAGTACGCCCCGGTCGTCGCCCGTGCCGTGGGCTTCTGGCAGGACCGCCCGGTCTCCTACACCCGGACGTTCGCCAACCCCTGCCTGATGCAGCGCACCACCGCCACCCTCTTCACCTTCTGACCCCTCCCCCTCCCCCACCCCCCTTCTGGTTGATCATGAGGTTGGCGGTGTTTCCGGCCCGATTTGTCCCCGTCAACCTCATGATCGACGGGGTGGGGTGGGTGTGGGTGGGGTGGGTGCGGAGAATGGGGTGCAGTGTTCGGAGCGGAGACTGTGGGGGTGGACGGGCCGGTGGCGGGCGAGGGCGGGCGGGAGTTGCGGGCGGACTGTTCGCGCTGCGCCGGGGTGTGCTGCGTCGCGCCGGCGTTCACCGCGTCGTCCGACTTCGCCGTCGACAAGCCCGCCGGGCGGCCCTGCCCGAACCTGCGCGCCGACTTCCGCTGCGGCATCCACACCGAGCTGCGGCAACGCGGCTTCCCCGGGTGCACCGTCTTCGACTGCTTCGGCGCCGGTCAGCACCTCACCCAGCACACGTTCGCCGGCCGCGACTGGCGCGCCGACCCGGCCACCGCGCAGCGGATGTTCGGCACGTTCGCGGTGCTGCGACCGCTGCACGAGTTGCTGTGGTACCTGACCGAGGCGGTACGCCTGACCCCGCCCGGGCCGCTGCGCGACGAGCTGACCTCCGCGCTCGACGAGACCGGCCGGCTCACCGACGGCACCCCTGACGAACTGCTCGCCCTCGACGTCGACGCGCACCGGGAGCGCGCCAACCGCCTGCTGTCCCGCGCCGCCGAACAGGCCCGCGCCGGGCGGGCCGGCCCGGACCGCCGGGGCGCGATGCTGATCGGGGTGGACCTGCGCCGCACCCCGCTGACCGGGGCGAACCTGCGCGGCGCGTGCCTGATCGGCGCCGACCTTCGGGGCGTACGCCTCGGCGCCGCCGACCTGACCGGCGCGGACCTGCGCGGGGCCGACCTGCGCGGCGCGGACCTGGGCGAGTGCCTGTTCACGCACCAGTCGCAGCTCGACGCCGCACGCGGCGACCACCGCACGGTGCTGCCGCCAGGGCTACGTCACCCGGCCCACTGGTCCCTGACGCTGACCCCGGCCGGCCCTCCCTCCCGCCCGCGCCGTCGCCGCCCCAGCTGACGCCGCCCCAGCTCGGCGACCTGTCTCCGCACCCGGCACAGCGTTGATCAAGGAGTTTGTGTCCCGATCCAGCCCTGAACCTGACACAAACTCCTTGATCAACCACGAGGCCGGGCCCGAGGACGAGGGGCGGCGCGGGAGGGCGGGCGGATGCGGGACGGCGTGGGTTTGGTGGGGGTGGGGTCGGGTAGGCGGCGCGGACGACTGATGACCGACGGGAGGACCACCGGTGGGGTATCGGGCACGCGACGGTGAGGAGCCGGTCGACCCGGCGCACGCCGAGGACGAGGCCGGGCAGGTTCCGCTGGTGCAGACGGCCGCGGACACCGACGTGCCGGCGCCCGCTCCCGGCGCGCCGAAGCCGGACGAGGTGACCGAGGACGACGGATCCGGCATGGCGGGCGGGGCGTCCGGCAGCAGTTCGGGCGGCTCCTCGATGCCGACCCACCCGGACGCGGCCCGTGGACCGGACGCGGCCCGCTGAACGGGCGCGAGCCACGGAACGGACGCGAGCCACGGAACGGACGCGAGCACGGAACGGGCGCGAGCCACGGAACGGGCACAGGCCACCGAACCGACGCAGGTCACTGATCGGGCACAGGCCACCGAACGTTTGCCGTCACCCGCTGCGGGCAGGAGTGCGACATGACCAGTGAACAGTCCTTCGGCCGCGCGGCCGGCGACGAACCCGACGGCGCGACCGCGTACGAGGCGTCCCTGCGCCCGCCGGGCGAATCCCTGCACACCACCGACGACACCGGCGACGACTTCGCCGACCTGCCCGCCGAGGACCGGCGGTCGGCACGGGAGGTCAGCCGCGCCGGTTACGACGTGGCGGCCGTCTCCGGCACCGGTGACCCGTCAGAGGAGCCGGAGGAGATCGAGGAGGGCCGGCCGCTGCGCTGAGCCGTGCGCGGGGCGGCGGCTGCGCCGCTCCGCGCCTCGGTCATGCCCCGGTTCGCCAGCGCGTCGGCGCGCTCGTTCTCCGGGTGACCGTTGTGGCCCTTCACCCACAGCCACGTCACGTCGTGCCGGGCGCACGCCGCCTCCAGCGTCTGCCACAGGTCGGCGTTCTTCACCGGCTGCTTCGCGGCGGTCAGCCAGCCGTTGCGCTTCCACGCGTTCAGCCAGCCGGTGATGCCGTTGCGCACGTACGTGCTGTCGGTGTGCAGCCGTACCGTGACCGGGCGGGTCAGGCTCTCCAGCGCCCGGATCGCCGCGGTCAGCTCCATCCGGTTGTTGGTGGTCGGGGTGGCCTCGCCGCCGCACAATTCCCGCTCGTGCCCGCCCCAGCGCAGCACCGCGCCCCAGCCGCCGGGCCCGGGATTGCCGCTGCACGCGCCGTCGGTCCAGATCTCCACGACCCGGCCGGTCTCCGCCTCCACCATGCCCGGCAACCTACCGGGTACGCGAGCACGCGGGAGCACCCGACCCGCCGCGCCCGGCTAGCGTGCCGGCATGACCACTCCCCCGGACTTCGCCACGCTCTGCAACTTCCGTGACCTCGGCGGCTGGCGGACCGGCGACGGCCGCACCGTCGCCCGGGGCCGGCTCTACCGCTCCGACTCGCTGGCCAAGCTCGCCGGTGATGATCTGGAACGGTTCGCGGCGCTCGGCGTCCGCACCGTGATCGACCTGCGGTACCCGTGGGAGATCGCCGACCGCGGCCGGGCCCCGGAGAGTCTCGGCGTCACCTGGCACAACCTGAGCATCGAGCACCGCCCGTACGTGCAGGCCGACATCGACCCCGACGTGGACCCGTGGCGCCACCTGGCCGACCGGTACGCCGAGGTGGCCGAGGACGGCGTCGCCGAGCTGCGCCGGGCGCTCGAGGTGATCGCGGACGGCGAGCACCCGCTGGTGTTCCACTGCGCGTCCGGCAAGGACCGCACCGGGCTGCTCGCCGCGCTGGTGCTGTCCCTGCTCGGCGTGGACGACGACCAGATCGCGGCGGACTTCGCGCTCACCGAGCACGCCACCGACCGGCTGGTGGCCGAGTGGCGGGACCGCAACGGCGGGGCGACGCCGGGCTGGCCGGCGTACGGGCGGGCGCCGGCCGAGATCATCCGGCTGGTGCTGGCCGACCTGCGGGCCGCACACGGTTCCGTGCGCGGCTACGTGACCGGCCGGCTCGGCGTCGGCGAGGAGACGATCGACGCGCTGCGCGCCCGGCTGCTCACCGGCACGAACCCGCTGCCCACCCAGGGCACCACCGGCAGTACGCCGACGACACTCACCCGCTGAGCGAAAAGCGGACGACGGCGGCCCGGCGGTCTGGCACGCTGCGGGATCGTGGACACACGGTGGGACGGCCTGCGGGCCGAGGTGCGGGCGACGGTCGACGAGCTGGTCTCCTCCGGCCGGGAGGCCGGTGTGCAGGTGGCCGCGTACCTGGACGGAACCGCGATCGTCACCGAGCACGCCGGGCTGGCCGACACCGTCACCGGCCGGCCGATGACCGCCGACACGCCCGTGCACGCCGTCTCCACCGGCAAGGGCCTCACCGCCACCGTGGTGCACGTGCTGGCCGAGCGGGGACGGCTCGACTACGACCTGCCGCTCGCCGCGGTGTGGCCCGAGTTCGGCCGGCACGGCAAGGGCGGCATCACGCTGCGGCACGTGCTCACCCACACCGCCGGCCTGCCCGCGCTGCCGGCCGACGTGACGCCCGAGGACTTCACCGACTGGGCGCGCATGTGCGAGCTGCTCGCCGACGCGCGACCGCTGTGGGCACCGGGCGAGCGGCTGGCGTACCACGCCTGGACGTGGGGCTGGCTGCTCGGCGAGGTGGTCCGGCGGGTCACCGGGGAGCCGGTGTCGCGGGTGCTCGCCGAGGAGGTGGCCGGGCCGCTCGGCGTGGACCGGGAGCTGTTCCTCGGCGTACCGGAGGCGGACCTGCCCCGGCTGGCGCGGCTGGAGGACGCCGGCCTGTCCGCGCTGATGACCTGGGCCGGGGCCAACCTGCCGCACTTCGACGCGGTCGCCCCGCCCGCGGTGCGCCCGGACACTGTCATCGGTTCCCGCCCCGACGTGCTGCGCGCCGACGTGCCGTCGGTCGGCACGATGAGCGCCCGCGCGGTGGCCCGGATGTACGCGGCGCTGATCGGCCCGGTCGACGGGGTGCGACTGATCTCCGCCGAGCGGATGCGCGCGGTGTCCGCCCCGGCGGTACGCGCCCAGGAGTGGGTGTTCGGGCAGGAGAGCACGTTCGGGCTCGGGTACGCGGTCGAGGACGACGGGTCGTTCGGCACCGCCGGCAGCGGCGGCAGCCTCGCGTTCGCGTACCCGGAAATGGGGTTGACGGTGGCGGCGGTGCGCAACCGGCTCGGCGCCGGTGACGGCGACCCGATGGAGCAACTGCGGACGCTCGTACGCGACCGCGTCACCGAGGCGACCGGCCGCCGATAGCCACCGGACCGGCCGCGACAGCTAGCGGCGCAGGCGGGCGCGCAACCGGCCGGCCGCGTCGCCGAGCACCGCGCCGGTCATCGGCAGCAGCGGGCTGGACCGCATCACCGCCAGGTCCTCCGCCGGGCTGGTCACGCCGTCGAGGAACCGCAGCACCCGCTCCGGCGGGTTGCGGTCGAACAGCCGCTCGAAGAACTCCACCCCGCCGACGTGGCCCCGGTCCAGCGCGCGCAGCGCCACCGCGTCCATCCACAGGTGCCGGCCCGGATACGCGGGCGCCGGCGCCGGCGGGCGGCCCTCGGCGAGCGCCCGGGCCACCTGGTCGGCCTGGCGCAGCATCGCGGAGAACGTGAAGCCGGTGGACGGGCGGGTCGCCCCACCGGCGGTGCCCAGCCGCACCACACGCGGGCTCGGGCGGGACTCGAACGGGCCGTCGGTCATCGGGATCACGCCGTCCTCGACCTCCCGCACCCGCAGCGCGGCCAGGTCCAGCCCGAGCAGGTCGGCGTAGGCGCACAGCGCCGCGTCGTAGCCCGCGTCGTCGAGCAGCTCCGGCCCGAACTCGGTGTACTCGACGAGCGCGAACCGGTCGTCGACCGGCAGCACGTACCCGAAGGACACGCCGCGCTCCGGCTGCGGCGTGCGGAAGTCCATCAGCACCGCCCGCTGCCTGTCGAACGTCGGCCGGTCGGCGGCCAGCCACCAGCCCCGGAAGTGCTGCAACCAGCTGGTCCGTCCCGGCCGCTTCGGCCGCCGGGGCCGCGAGTCGAGCACCCAGCCGGCCCGCACCAGGTCCCGGCCGTCCGGGTCGCGGACGACGACCCGCTCACCGTCGTCGCGCAGCTCCCCCGCCGGGGCGCTGATCCGGACCGCGTCCAGCCGCCGCTCGGCCTCGGCAGCCCGGTCGTAGACCGGGGCGGAGCGCAGCATGCCGTACCGCAGGGGGTCGAGCGTGAGGACGCGGCGCCCGGCGGGCGTGACCACGTCGACCTGCGACCAGCTCGCGCTCAGCAGCGGGTCCAGGTCGTCGCCGGGCAGACCCCAGAACGCCCAGGTGCGGTCCTGGCCGCGTTTGTGCACCGGGTCGACCACCGCGACCCGCAGCCCGGTCACGCCGTGCCGGTCCAGCGCGGCCAGGACCAGGGACGCGGCGCCGCCGCCGCCGACCAGCGCGAGGTCGACGTCGACCGGGAAGGATGCGTGCATCCGGCCACGCTGTCACATCGGCGGGCGCGGTCCCCGGCCGACCCGCGCTCAGGCCACCGGGGCGGGCTCCTGCGGGGCCTGCTGGGCGTAGGCGGCGGCCACCGTCGCCCGGTCGAAGACCCGCCACGTCGCGGCGATCACCGCGACCGCCACGACGAAACCGGCCCAGTACGGGGCGGTGATGCCGAACCGGGCCGCCACCGCGCCACCGAGCAGCGCGCCGACGCAGTTGCCGCCCGCGGCGACGAACAACGTGGTGCTGCCGACCCGGCCCATCAACGCCGGTGGGGTGAGCCGCTGCCGCAGCGAGTTCACCACGATGTTCCACAGCGCGCTGTGCGCCCCGAACGCGAACAGCGCGAACCCGACCACGACCGCGCTGCGGGACGCGGCGAGCGCCAGGTGCAGTCCCGCCTCGACCAGCAGCCCGGTCCGCACCGTCCAGGTGGGCGTGATCGCGGCGATCAGCCGGTCCCCCACCACCGAGCCGAGCACCCCGCCGACCGCCATGCAGGTGAACAACGCGCCGTAGCCGACCGAGCCGAGACCCAGCCGTTCGGTGGCCAGCAGCACCAGCACCGCCACCGCCGCGGTGAGCGTGACGTTGAGCAGGCCGATCAGCATCGTCATGGTGCGCAGCAGCCGCTGACTCCACAGCCAGCGGAACCCCTCCGCGACCTCCGCCCGCACCGACCGCCGCTCCGGAAGCGCGGGCCCGGCACGGTACGTCCCGGCGAGCAACCCGACCAGCACGGCGCTCAGCGCGTACGTGCCGGCGTTGAGCGCGAACGGCAGCGACGCCGCCACCACGAACAGGAACCCGCCGAGCGGGCCGGCGATCATGTTCTGCATCACCTGGGTGCCGCCGCCGAGCCACCCGTTGGCGCGTTCCAGCATCGAGCGCGGCACCACCGCGGGCAGCACCGCCTGCGCGGCGGTACGGAACACCACCTCGCCGGTGTTCACCACGAACAGCACCGCGTAGAGCAGCGCGATCCCGGCCCGGTCGGCGAGCATCGCCACCGCCAGCGCGGCGAGCGCGACGACGCGTACCCAGTCGATGAGCACCATCAGCCGCCGCCGGTCGACCCGGTCCGCGAGCACGCCGCCGGGTAGCGCGAAGAGCAGCCACGGCAGCCACGACACCGCCGCCCCGGCCGACACCACCAGCGGATCGTCGGTGATCGACGCCACGTACAGCGGCGCGGCGACTGTCGCCGTCCCGCTGCCCAGCGCGGACAGCGTGCTCGCCGTCCACAGTCGGGCGAAGCGCCCGCCGAGCCGTTCCCCCGTCACGGCGAGGCAACCTACCAGCGGCGATGAACGCTGCCGACCGGTTTATCCGGGGCGGCGGGTGTTGAGGCGGGCGGCCTGCCGGTTCAGGTGGTCGCGTTCGGCCAGGCTGGACGCGCGGCGGGCCGCCTCCGCATAGAGCCGCGCCGCCCGGTCCGGGTCGCCGTCGCGTTCGTGCAGGTACGCGGCCACCGCCGCGTACCTGGGCAGCTTGTCGTCGAGCGCCGCGAGCGCCGCCAGCCCGGCGCGCGGGCCGTCCGCCTCGCCGACCGCGACCGCCCGGTTGAGCCGGGCGATCGGGCTGCCGGTCAGGCGGACGAGTTCGTCGTACCACTCGACGATCTGCACCCAGTCGGTCTCCGCAGCGGTACGCGCGTCCGCGTGCAGGGCCGCGACGGCGGCCTGGGTCTGGAACTCGCCCAGCCGGTCCCGGGACAGGGCGGTCTGCAGGATGCCCACACCCTCGGCGATCAGCGTGGTGTCCCACCGGCTGCGGTCCTGCTCGGCCAGCGGCACCAGGCTGCCGTCCGGCGCGGTCCGACCGGCCCGGCGGGCGTGGTGCAGCAGCATGAGCGCGAGCAGCCCGGCCACCTCGGGGTGGTCGATCGCGGCGGCGAGCTGCCGGGTGAGCCGGATCGCCTCGGCCGCCAGGTCCACGTCGCCGGAGTAGCCCTCGTTGAACACCAGGTACAGCACCCGCAGCACGGTGGCCACGTCGCCGGGCTGGTCGAAACGCACCCCGGACACGGTGCGCTTGGCCCGGCTGATCCGCTGCGCCATGGTGGCCTCCGGCACCAGGTACGCCTGCGCGATCTGCCGGGTGGTGAGCCCGCCGACGGCGCGCAGCGTCAACGCGACAGCCGACGACGGGCTCAGCGACGGATGCGCGCAGAGGAAGTAGAGCCGCAGCGTGTCGTCCACGGCGGACACCGGGCCGGTCGGCGGCTCCTCGTCCACGAGGTCCTCGCGCCGGCGCCGGGCGGCCTCGGCACGAGCCACGTCGAGGAACCGTCGCCACGCCACTGTCACCAGCCAGCCGCGCGGGTCGCGGGGCATGTCGTCCGGCCAGACACGCAGCGCCTCGATCAGCGCGTCCTGCACGGCGTCCTCGGCCGCCGCGAAGTCGGCTCCGCGGCGGACGAGGACACCGAGCACACCCGGGATGAGGCTGCGGAGCGCGACCTCGTCCATCGGACGGGTCACTCCGTGATGGTGGGCGGCTCGGTCAGGAACGGGCGCAGCTCCAGCCACTCGTGGATCGGCTTGCCGCCCTGCCCCGGCGCGGCCGACAGTTCGGCGGCCAGTTCGAGCGCGCGCTCGTAGCTGTCCACGTCGATCACCATCCAGCCGGCGATCAGGTCCTTCGTCTCGGCGAACGGGCCGTCGGTGACCGGCGGGCGTCCCTCGCCGTCGTAGCGGACGAAGGTGCCCTCCGGGGCGAGCGCCTGACCGTCGACGTACTCGCCGCTCTCCTGCAGCCGCGCCGCGAACTCCTGCATGTATCGGATGTGCGCGGAGATCTCCTCCGGCGTCCACTTGTCGATCATCGGCATGTCGGACACCGGGGTCGGGCCGCCGCGGTAGTGCTTCAGGAGCAGGTACTTCATCTGTGTCTCCTCGTGGAGGGTGCGACCCATTCTGGCCGCGTTCACTTCGGGGACGAAGCCGCCCTGGCGTTCTCGACATCGGTGGCGGAGGAATTTCGGGCGTCACGTCGCGTAAGGCATCCTAGGAGGCTAGTTCTAATGGTCCGGGCCGCCTGCCCCCGTCGCGGCGGCCCGGACCCGTCAGCGGATCGTCCGGCCGTCAGCGGGCGGCGGTCCGGCGCAGGCCGGTGATCAGCACCGCGCCCGCGACCAGGTGCAACGCCACGAGCGTCAGCGTCGCCGCACTCCCCACTCCCCCGCCCAGCGGCCCGAGCAGCGACACCAGCAGCACCAGCACCGCGACCACCGTCCAGGCCGTCCGGGCGCGGGCGGTGAGCCGTTCCAGCAGGGCCAGCAGCGCCCAGCCGGCCAGTCCGGCGAGCAACGTGCTCACCACCACTGCCACCGGCGTCACCCGCTGCTCGGTGGAGCCGCTCCGCGCGATCAGCTCCACCCCGACCAGTGGCGCTGCGACCAGCCAGCCCAGCAGCGCGACGGCGGTCGCCGCGAACACCGTCAGCAGGCGGTCCCGGCGGCGGTTCGGGCGGACGGCGACTGTCTGCAGCGTGTTCTCCATCGGTGACTCCTCCACATCGGGACGACTGCCGGAAACGCTAGGTCCGGCGGGCCGTCGCGCGGATCGGGCCGTGGAGCGGCTAGCGACTCCGTCGCCGGGACGACCACCGGCTCGGATCTCCGTCTGGCGACCGATGAGAAGCGGCGGCTCGGCGGCCTAGCATCCGGACATGAGGTGCGCGTCCCGGTCCCGGTTCCTGCTGCTGCTCGACGGCGGCATCGCCACCGTGAGCCTCGCCGTCTGCCTGCTCGCGCTACTGGCCTCCGACGCCCGCCCGGCCACGACCGGCGCGACCGCCGTCGCGGTCGGGCTCGCCGCGGCGCAGGCGAGCTGTCTGCTGTGGATCAGGCGCCACCCGGGGTACGCCCTCACCGTCGCCGCGCTGGCCGGCGTCGGCCTGGAGGCGCTCTGCCCGCAGCTCGGCTGGCTCGGCCTGGTCGCGGTGCCGATGGCGTACGTGGCCCGGCTGCGCCCGCCCCGGTACTCGCTCGTCGCGCTCGGGCTGCTGCTCGCGCCCACGCCGTGGAAGCTGGTCACCGGCGGCTGGCGGGACCTGCTGCTGGCGGTGACCGCGCTGGGCCTGAGCTGGACGCTGGGCGAGTTGCAGCGGGGCCAGGCGCAACGGCGCTGCGCCTGGGAACGGCACGTACTCGCGACCGAACGGGAACGCATCTCCCGGGAACTGCACGACGTGGTGGCGCACCACGTCGCGGTCATCGCCGTACAGGCCGCCGCGGCCGAGGACGTGTTCGACGAGCAGCCCGCGCAGGCCCGCGCCGCGCTCGCCGCGATCGACACCGCGGCCCGGTCGGCGCTCACCGAACTGCGGGCCATGCTGCACGCGCTCGCCGCCGACGACGGGTCCGATGCGGACGGGCCGCAGCCGGGACTGGCGCAGCTCGACGCGCTCGCCGACGCGGTACGGGCGGTCGGCCTGCCGGTGACGCTGCGGCGCGACGGCGACGGCGACGCGCTACCGGGCGGGGTGCAGCTGTCGGCGTACCGGATCGTGCAGGAGTCGCTGACCAACGCGCTGCGCCACGGGCACGCCACCCACGCCGACGTCGACGTGCGCTACCGCGACGGGGTGCTGCGGCTGGAGGTGGTCAACGACGGCCCGGCGCCCGCCCGCCGGCCCGGTACGAGCACCGGGCGCGGCATCGTCGGCATGCGGGAGCGGGCCCGGCTGCTCGGCGGCACGCTCGACGCCGGCCCACTGCCGGCCGGCGGGTTCCGGGTCCACGCACGACTGCCGGTCGGAGCGAGCCGGTGACCGTACGGGTGGTGGTCGCCGACGACCAGGAGCTGATCCGCGCCGGGCTGCGCACAGTCCTCGACGCGCGACCCGACCTGAGCGTGGTCGGCGAGGCCGGCGACGGCGTCGAGGCGGTCGCGGTGGCGACGCGTACGAGGCCGGACGTGGTGCTGATGGACGTGCGGATGCCCCGGCGCGACGGCATCGCCGCCACCCGCGACCTGGTGGCCGCCGGCAACCCGGCCCGGGTGGTCATGCTGACCACGTTCGACCTGGACGAGCACGTCTACGCCGCGCTACGCGCCGGGGCGAGCGCGTTCCTGCTCAAGGACACCCGCCCGGCCGACCTCGCCGAGGCGGTACGCGTGGTGGCCCGGGGCGAGGCCCTGCTCGCGCCCACTGTGACCCGGCGGCTGCTGGACCGGTACGCCGACCGGCTGCCCGCGCCCGCGCCCACCGGCGGCGACGCGCTCGCCGTGCTGACCGCCCGCGAGCGGGAGGTGCTGACGCTCACCGCACGGGCACTGTCCAATGCGGAGATCGCCGCCCGGCTGCACCTGAGCACCGCCACCGTGAAGACCCACGTCTCGGCGATCCTCACCAAGCTGGGCCTGCGCGACCGGATCCAGGCCGTGGTACTCGCGTACGACACCGGCCTGGTCCGGCCGGAGCCGCCGGTCCGGTAGGCGCCGAACCGGACACCGGACCCAGACGTGCCGAAGCTGGACGGTTCGCCGTCCGGCCTGGCCCGGCATGTCCGTCGTCTCGTGGCGGCAGGGAGCACACCGGACGGCAACGAAGATTTCTCAATTACCCCCAGTGACCGCCGCAACCCTCCTAGTGTTGGCCACACCGGTGCTCGTCACGGAGTTGGCCACCCGAACGACGTCCCACGCCTACAGCGGACGAAAAGTGAGGGAAGACGCGGATGAAGGCACAGTCATTTCTCGGATCGGCGGCGTTCGGCGTGGGCCTCGGCGCACTGCTGCTCCCGGCCGCCGCGCTGGCGGACACCAGAGTCTCACCCGCCACCACCCCGGTCGGCGGCACCGTCGTGCTGACCACCACGTGCAACCCGAACGCCGGTGACGCGATCTTCCGGGTCACCGGCCCGGACCGGGACCAGAACGTCCGGTCCACCACGGCCGCCGCGGGCGGCGGTCTGAGCGCCGAACTGTTCACCGCCGGGTTCACGCTCGGCACGTACACGGTGGCCACCACCTGCGGCGACGGCAGCGACGGCGGTAGCGCCACGTTCACCGTCACCCCGATCGGCGGCGCGCAGGCCGGTGGCGGCGGGCGGGACGGCGACACCGGGGTGCTGATCGCCGGTGGCGTGCTGGCCGCCGGGGCGCTCGCCGGTGGCGCGTACGCGGTCATCCGCCGGCGTCGCGCGGGCGCCGCCGCCTGACCGGCTCGTCGAGCGGTCCGCCCGCGCCGGTTGTTCCGGCGCGGGCGCCGCGTCCCTGTCGGACGGAGGCGGGATGCTGTCGGAGTCGCAGCGGCGGGCGCGCCTGCACGCCGTCGTCGTGGTCACCGCCGTCACCGTGGCCGCCGCCACGGGCGCCGGGCTGGTCTCGGCCGGGCTCGGCACCACGTCGGCGTCACCACCGCAGCCCGGCGCCTCCGCCGCGCCGGCGACCGAACGACCGGGTACGGCCGGCCCGGCACTCCCCCGCGCCACGCCGGTGCGGGTCACCATCCCCCGCATCGGCGTCGACGCCGAGATCGTCCCGGTCGCCACCGACGCCGACGGCGCGCTGGAGGTGCCGCCGCTGGAGCGCCCGGAGGTCACCGGCTGGTACCACCCCGGCCCCGCCCCTGGCCAGGCCGGGAATGCGGTGCTGGTCGGGCACGTCGACTCGCAGCACGGCCCGGCGGTCTTCTTCGACCTCGGGCGGCTGCGCAGCGGCGACACGATCCGGGTGCTGCGGGCCGACGGCCGGACCGCGACGTTCACGGTGGACGGCGTCGGGGCGTACCCGAAGGAGCGCTTCCCCACGGCGCGGGTCTACGGCGGCGACGCGGCGTCGCGCCTGCGGTTGATCACGTGTGGAGGGCGGTTCGACCCGCGTACCGGCAGCTACCCGGACAACATCGTCGTCTTCGCCACCGCGACCCGGTGACGCTCACCCGGCCAGGTCGGCCAGTTCCGCGTCGAGCAGCTCGGCCAGCAGCGCCACCCGGCCCGGGTCGTTGTCGGCGGTGATGTTCCGGCTGGGCATCTCGACAGTCATCAGCAGGTAGAGGTACAGCCGGTACAGCCCGAGCCGCCGCCGCGCCCCGGCGTCCAGCGGGAACGGCGCCGCCGCCCGGTAGGCGCGCACCAGCGGGTCGTCCGGCTCGTCCTCGGCTCGGCGGAACAGCAGCGGCGACACCAGGTCCATCAGCGGGTCGCCCCACAGGTACCGCTCGCCGTCGACCAGACCGGTGAGCCGGGGTGTGCCGTCCGGCCCGTCGACGGCCAGCACGTTCCCGGCCCAGCCGTCGAAGTGCAGCAGCGCCGGACGGCGTACCGCGTCGAGCACCGCCGCGTGCCGGGCCACCAGCTCCCGGATCCGCGACGCGGGCACCGGCAGCGGCACCGACCAGTCCGCAGCGTCGGCGAGCATGTCGTCCACCATGGCCGTGTAGGCGCCCCGCCAGGTCGCGCCGGAGGCCCGGTCGCCGTCGTAGCCGTACCGCTCGCCGGTGACCGTGTGCAGCGCGGCGAGCGCGCGGCCGAACTCCGCGCGCAGCGGCCCGACGTCCGCGCCGGCCTGGGTCAGGTCCCAGAGGGTACGACCTGGTAGCCGCGCCATCAGCAGCCAGTCACCGAGGCCGGGGTCGGCGCCGTGGTGCAGCAGCGCGGGCGTGGGCACCCCCGGTGCGCGGTCGGCCACCAGGCGCAGGTAGTGCGCCTCCGCGCCGATCATGTCGCGTTCGTAGCGCAGCAGCGGCACGTGCGGCGGCGGACCGACCTTGAGCACCACCTCGCGGCCGTCGGTGAGGCGTACCCACCAGACGGCGGCGAACCCGCCACCGGTCAGCGGGCCGCAGGCGGCCACCTCGGCGCCGGGTCCGAGCGAGGCGGTCAGGTAGCGGCGGACCTGATCCGGGTCGAGGACACGCTGAGTCGGACTCACGCTCATGGTGCGGGGATCGTACTGGCTGCGGCTGCGCTTGTGGGCGCACCGATTGCGAAGACGCGCGGCACCGGCCGGCGGCGCGACCGCTTCAGGCAAGAACCTCCCGCAGGGCCTCCAGCTCGGCCTCGGTGGCGCCGGCAGCCTGGAGATAGGCGGAGACCGAGCCGTGGTGGCTGCGGATCCAGACCATGGCATGAAGCAGGTGCGCTGCGGTCACCGGGCGGGTGCCGTGTCCGATCGTCGCGTCGGCCGGCGATCCGGTGAGGTCCAGCGCGGCGTTCGAACGCAGGAAGTCCTGGGTGACCTCCGCATCGGAGGCGTTCAGGAGGGTCTGGATGACGGCGACGACGACTCCGGTGCGGTCCTTGCCGGAGGCGCAGTGGACCAGGGCAGGTAGTGCGCCGGGGGTGACGAGCTGCCGGATGATCGCGACGGTGGCACGACCGGCCTGCTCAGCCATGTACGGGTACAGCGCCACCTGGTCGTCCGGCCAGCTCTGCTCGGTGAACACCGGAAAGTGCCGGTGCTCGACGTCGAGACCCGCACACCGGTCCGGCCGGTCGGCCACCTCTCGGATGCTGCGGAGGTCGATGACCGTGCGTAGCCCGAGATCCTCCAGCTCCCGGGCACCCTCGGGCGTCAGGAGATGCAGGGCGCCAGAGCGATACAGGACCCCACGGCGCAACGATCCGACGCCGCCTGCGTCGCGGAGGTTCCGGACGCCGGAACCGCCGGTGGTGGCGTCGGCCGTGGCCCCACGAGTGATCATGGAGGCGACTATACGACTGTCCCGTCCGGGATTCCCCCGGCCTACCGGCGGCGAGGGCGGTCGTGGTGTGGGAGAGAATCGCCGGGTGGCGAGACGGAAGGCGCGCGAGGGCGCGGGTGAACGTCCGGCGGCCTGCCCGTGCGGCACCGGCCGGCCGTACGCGGACTGCTGCGCCCCGGTACACCGGGGCGAGGCGACGGCGGCGACCGCGGAGGCGCTGATGCGGTCCCGGTTCAGCGCGTTCGCGCTCGGCGACGCCGCCTACCTGCGGCACAGCTGGCACTCCACCACCCGCCCGGAGCGGCTGGAGCTGGAACCGGGCACCCGCTGGACCCGGCTGGAGATCGTGGAGACCGCGCAGGGCGGCCTGTTCGACAGCGCCGGCACGGTCCGGTTCCGGGCGCACTACCGCGAGGACGGCCGGGCGGGCGTGCTGGCCGAGCACAGCCGCTTCGCCCGCGAGGACGGCCGCTGGGTCTACCTCGACGCGCTGCCCGAGTGACGGTCAGGCAGCGCGGCGCGGGCACGGTCAGGGCGGGCGTGGGTCAGGCCGGGCGCGGGGTGGGCTGGGCCAGCTCGGCGATCTCGCGCGGCAGCTGGGACAGCGCCCGGTTGAACTGGGCCGGCCCGACCACCCGGTGCAGCGCCTGCAACACCGCCCGGGCGCCGCGCTCGGCGTCGGACGGTGTCGCGCCGGAGCGCTCGGCGACCCGGCGCAGGAACTCGTCGTACCCGAAGACCTCGGGATCTTCGACCCGGGCGCGGGCCAGCAGCGGGCGCAACTCGTGCGCGACGTGCGCGGACAGGTCGTCGGCCTCGCCGCCGCTGACGCGTTCGGCGAGCGTGCGCAGCGTCGCCTCGGTCAGCGCGCGGGCCGTCTCCACCGGCACGCCGGCGCGGGCGGAGACCCGCGCGTAGAACTCCGGTTCGGCCATCGTCGGTCCTCCCGTCGCAACGGCAGCGTGGCTACCCGCCGCCGGCCGCGGCAAACACCGCCGCGCCACCGGCCCCGGCGGGTACGGGCTCAGGCCAGGGCCCGCGCCGCCGAGACGATCGCGCCCACACCGATGCCGGCCCGGTCGAGCTGCTGGGCGGGGGTGCCGGAGCCGGGCAGCCCGCGTACCGCCAGGTGGTTGACCCGGGCCGGTTCACCCAGGTCGGCGAGCGCCTCCAGCACGGCCGAGCCCAGCCCGCCCTCCGGGTAGTGGTCCTCTACCACGACCAGCCGCCCGCCGGTCTCCACGACGGCCTCGGCCAGGCGCTGCCGGTCCACCGGCTTGATCGAGTACAGGTCGATCACGCGGGCGTCGATGCCCTCGCGGGTCAGCTCCTCGGCGGCGGCGAGGCACAGGTGCACCGTCACGCCGGTGCCCAGCAGCGCCACGTCCCCGCCGTCGCGCACCATCCGGCTGCCGCCGATCGGGAACGGCTCGGCGTCGTCGTAGAGCACCGGGTACTTGCCGCGCGTGGTGCGCAGGTAGCTCACCCCCGGGTGGTCGGGCATCTGGGCGACGAGGGCCGCGCAGGAGACCGCGTCGGCCGGGCAGAGCACCGTGGAGCCGGGCACCGCGCGCAGCGCGGCGATGTCCTCCAGCCCCATCTGGGACGGACCGTCCGGGCCGATCTCCACCCCGGCGTGCGAGCCGACGAGCGCGATGTCGGCGCGCGACACGCCCGCCATCCGGATGAAGTCGTACGCACGGGACCAGAACGCGGCGAACGTCGCCGCGAAGGGCCGGTAACCGCGTACCGCCATGCCCACCGCCGCGGCGGCGAGCTGCTGCTCGGCGATGAACATCTGGAAGAACCGATCCGGGTACGCGGCGGCGAAGCGCTCCGCGCGGGTGGAGTCGCTGACTTCGCCGTCGAGCGCGACCACGTCGGGCCGGGCCGCGCCGAGGGCGTGCAGCGCGTCGCCGTACGCGTCCCGGGTGGCGACCTTCGCGCCGCGGGAGTACGTCGGCAGTTCCGGTTGCCGGATCTGCGGCGCGGGGGCCCGGGGCGCGGGTGGTGGTTTCGGTCCGGCGACCCGGATGCGCCGGGGGCCGCCGAGCGCCCGCACGGCGCGTTCGGCCAGCTCCGGGTCGAACGGCTTGCCGTGCCAGGCCGGGTCGTTCTCCACCTCGGGCACGCCCTTGCCCTTGACCGTGCGGGCCAGCACCACAGTGGGCCCGGTCGCCTCCCGCGCCTGCCCGTACGCCTCGTCGATCGCGCCCAGATCGTGGCCGTCGACGAGGATCGCGTGGCAGCCGAACGCCTCGACGCGCCGCCGGTAGGTGTCCAGGTCCCACTCCAGCTCGGTGGGGCCGCGCTGGCCGAACCGGTTGACGTCGACGATCGTGGTGAGGTTGCGCAGCCCGTAGTGGCCGGCCTTGTCCAGCGCCTCCCACACCGATCCCTCGGCGGTCTCGCTGTCGCCGCAGAGCACCCAGACGTGCGCGGGCGACCGGTCGAGGTACTGGGCGGCCAGCGCCACGCCGACGCCGACCGGCAGCCCCTGCCCGAGCGAGCCGGTGGCCACGTCCACCCAGGGAAGGACCGGCGTCGGGTGGCCCTGCAGCCGCGACCCGGACCGCCGGTACGTCTCCAGCAGCTCCTGCTCGCTGATCGCGCCGGTGGACCGGAACACCGCGTACAGCAGCGGGGAGGCGTGCCCCTTGGAGAAGATCAGGTGGTCGTTGCCCGGGTTGCCCGGGTAGGACCAGTCGTAGCGCAGGTGCCGGGCGACGAGCACGGCGAGCAGGTCGGCGGCGGAGAGGCTGGACGTGGGGTGCCCGGAGCCGGCCGCCGTGCTGCACCGGATCGCGTCCACACGCAGTTGGGCGGCCAGCTCCGCCAGCCCGGACAGCTCCTCGTCGCGCAGCGTGCGCTCTGCTTCCAACGTCACCGCGATCGTCTCCCGGGGTAGCCGATTTCCGGACCCACGCTAGGCGGCGAACGCGACCATTGGTCCCTTTTCTGCTGATTCACGCTCGACCGGTGAGCAGCCAGAGCGCCACCAGCAGGTACGGCAGCACCGCGACCGCGAAGGCCGCCGGATTGCCGACCGCCCCGGCGAGCAGCCCGTACCCGCCGTAGAAGGCGACGACGGTCAGGTCGGTGGCCATCCCGGCCATCGACGTGACGGTGGCCCGGGCCGACCCGGCGATCCGGGCCTGGAGCCGCACATCGGCGAGCACGGTGGCCAGCTGGAACGCCGCGAACGCCGCCGCCAGCAGCAGAAACCCGGCCGGGTGCCGCAGCAGCGCCCCGGCCGCCGTCGCTCCCGCCGCGAACACCAGCAGACCGGCGTACCCCCGGTGGGACAGCCGCTCGCCCAGCGGCGCGAGCAGCCCGCCCACAGTCATCCCGACCCACACCAGCAGGAGCAGCAGCGGTACGCCCGCCTCGGCCATGCCGGTGTCGGCGGCCAGCAGCCCGGTGTACTCGTCCAGCCCACCCCAGATCGCGGTCACGGCCGCGACCAGCAGCACGGCGGCGCGGACGCGGCGGTCGGCGCGCACCTCGCCGAGGCCCCGGCGCAGACTGTCCAGCCAGCCGGGCTCGTCGTCGTCCGGCCCCTCCCCCGGCGCGGCACCCGCGCGCGGCCCCTCCGGCGCGGCGCCCGGGAGCGGCGCGACCGGCGATGGGCGGTGTTCCGGGAAGCGGGCCGCGACGGCCGCCGCCAGCAGGCACGTCGCCACGCTCGCCGCGCCGACAGCGAGGTAGCCGCCGAGCGCGAACACCGGCCCGGCGAGCACCCCGGACCCGACCGCGCCGAGCACCTCGGCAGTGCGGGCCCGGCCGATCAGCCGGGCGTACCGGTCAGTCGCGTCGAGGCGTTCCAGCTCGGTGAAGACGAGCGCCTCCAGCGCGCCGGAGCGCAGCGCGCCACCGGCGCCCCAGAGCAGGAACCCCACGGCGAAAGCCGCGTACGACGGCAGCAGCACCCAGAGCGCGAACCCGCCCGCGGCCAGCAGCGGCGCCAGGCACAGCAGCAGGCGACGCGACACCGCGTCGGCCCACACGCCGGAGGGCACCTCCAGCACGATGCCGGCGACCGCCCAGAGCACGAACAGCGAGGAGATCTGCCCGACCGACAACCCCGTGTCGGCGAACAGCAGCACGTAGAGCGGGTAGAGCAGGACGAGGTCGGTGAGGAACGCGTACCCGTAGAGCGTCGCCGCCAGACGGCGGGTCGCGGGCACGCGGGCAGGAGCGACGAGCATGGAACCTTCCCACGGGACGTGACGGACACCGGTCGGTATGCACGGCGTCCGCGGCGGCCCGCGGCCTCGTCGTTCAGGAAGGCATCAACATCGCCAGGTCATGCCGGGATCCTATCCGCCGCGAGGCACCCGGATGGTCCCCCGGCGGGCACGCGATCGGGGCGGGACCGTGCGGTCCCGCCCCGATCCGTCACCGCTGTCGGGTCAGCGGCGGAGCTTGTCCACGTCGGCCTGCGGAATGACCATGGTGGCCTCGCTGTCCGCGGCCTGCTCGGCCGTCGGCTGGCGCGGCGTGGTCGGCTGCGTGCGCTCGGAGTCCGCGTACGCCGGGATGTGCTGCGTGGCCTCCACGCTCGCCTGCGACGGCACCGGCTCGGTGGCGTCCGCACCGGCGGCCGGCTGGGTGCCCGGGTACGCCGGGACCGGCTGCGTACGGTCCGCCTCAGCGTGGCGGCTCACCGGCTGGGTCAGCTCGGAATCCGCGTACGGGCCGCCGGCGGCCAGGCGGGCCTCGACGTCACGCCGGCCGGCCTGGTACGCGCGGGCGTGCGTGGCGATGGTGCGCGACTCCTCCTCGGCCCGGGTCAGCCAGTTCTCCCAGCGGCTCTGCATCGGCCGGACCAGCCCGCCGCCGACACCGACGACCAGGATGCCGCCGACGGTGGCGAGCACCGCGATCAGCACCGGGGTGGTGACGGTGGTGGCGACGCCGATCTGGTTGAGCGCAGCGATGACACCGAGGCCCAGGATGAACACCGAGGCGAGGTTGGCCAGCACCCGGCCGTACGAGAGGCCGCCGAGCGCGCTGGAGATGATGTCCTTCACCGCGCGGGCGATGGCTGCGGCGACCACCACGATGACGATGGCGACGAACGCCCGGGGCAGCCAGGCGATCACGCCGGCGATCAGGTCGGAGATGGGGTTCGGGCCCCAGATGCCGAACGCGAGCTGCAGCGTGACCAGCAGCACGCCGTAGTAGGCCAGCTTCGCGACGATGTCGCTGGCGTCGTACTTCGAGCGGGCCAGCGCGGTCTTGATCCCGCCGCGCTCGACGGCCCGGTCGAAGTGGACCCGCTCCAGGACCTTGTCCACGAGCTTCAGCACGGCCTTGGCGATCAGCCAGCCGACGATCAGGATCGCGACGAACGCGACAGCCTTGGGCAGGAACAGCATCACCGAACGGAACGCGTCGCCCACCGCGTCCCCGAAGTTGTCTCTCATCGAAGGGCCTCCACGTACGTGGTCCAGGTCTGTTCGGGTGGGGCTACCCGGACCCGCGCGCGGGGAAACGCGGTCAGCCGCCGGGGCAGCGGTAGACGACGCGCGTGCTGGCCTGCGCCGTCGACGGTTCGACGATGTTGACGGTGGCGATCCCGGTGGTCGTCCCGACCCCGGTGAACGTCCACTTCAGGGTGAGCGCCGCCGTGTGCTGCCCGCTGCCGACCCGCTCGGTGAGCACGGCGCCGGGCGGCGCGTCGGAGCGGAACCACTGGTATCTGATCGTCCCGCCGCGCCCGTTGGTGCGCACGGTGGCCACCACATCGACTGTCACGTCGCAGGCCACACCGGCCGGCCGGGGCACCGCCACGGCGACCCCCTCGACCTCCAGCGGACGCAGCCGCTGCCACAGGTAGAGGCCGACCGCCAGCAGCAGCACCACGGTGAGCAGCGTGGACAGCACCGAGACGACGCGACGCCAGACCGGACGCGGACGGATCGGCGGTGCGGTGGGCCAGGGCGGTGCGGGCGGCGGCGTGGCCGGCACGCCCGGCCCGAAGCGCAGCTCGCCCCCGGGGGCCGGCACGCCACTCACCGCCCGCGCGTCAGCGGTCCGATCCGGGTACGCCCCGGCGCCCGTCGCCGCCGTACCGGTGGCGTGGCCCCGAGGCGGTACGCCGGTGGGCTGCCACGACGCGGTGGGCTGCCATGATGCGGTCGGTTCCGCGCCGGGGCGCTGGGTCGGCCCCGCCGTCGGACGCGGGTAGACGGTGGCCTGCCCGGTCGTGTTTCCCGGGCGCAGGTGAACCGTCGCCTCATCCATCGGATTCGCCGGAGCCGGACGCAGACTCACAGTCGGCTCGCCGGCCGCGCTGTCCGGGGTCGCGCGAAAGTGAACCGTCGCCTCACCCGCGCCGTCGCCCGGGGCCGGACGCAGGCTCACGGTCGGCTCCGCGCGGTCGATGATCAGTGCCGTCGTCGGCTCGGTGCTCTCCGCAGCCGGTTCCGCCCGCGCGACGGCCAGCGGGACCGTCGGCTCCGCGCGCTCGACCGCAAGCGGCATCGTCGCGTCGGCGTCGGCGTCGGCTCGGGGCCGGGCGAGGTGGACCGTGGGGTCGGCGGCGTCCGCGTCCCGGGAGATCGGCAGGGCGCGGGTGGGCAGCGCCTCGGTGGGCTCGTCGGGGCGGGTCACGCCGACCGTCCCCGGGACGGGCTGCGGTGCGGGGCAGCGGGCACTGTCGTACTCCTAGCCGGGGGTGCAGTCGTGGTAGAGCGTCACGTACACCGGTGACGCCGAGATGGTCGCGTTGCCGGCGGCGTCGGCGGCGGTGACCCGGACGGGGATGCGGGCGCTGCGCCTGGGCGTGGACAGCGGGCCGAGCGTGCCGGTGAACACGCCGCGCCCGGCGGCGGACATCCGGATCGTGCCGGTGGCGCCGTCGAGGGTGTAGCCGAACGTGACAGTCAGCGCGGCGGGGCCGCTGCGGTCGTCGGTGACGGTGGCGATGACGGTGCTGCTCTTGGCGCCGTAGGGGCAGCCCTTCGGGTCCAGCTCGCCCGGGTCGGCGCGGACGCCGTCCACGACCGGCGCTGTCACGTCCGGTGGCGGCGGGCTGGTGGTCCGCGACGCGCTGGGGGTGGGCGTGTCGGTGCGGGTCGGCGTCCCTGTCGGATCGGGGGTGGCCGACGGCGCCGGAGGCGGCGGCGCGGCGGACGCGGTGGACGGGCCGGGCGTCGGCGACGGGCTCGGCGACTCGGCGCCGGTCGGATCCGGTGTGGGTGCGCCGGTGGTGGCGGGACCGGCGCTCGCCGGGCCGGCCGGGCCCGCGGCGGGCGTGCCGTCGTGGGCGGCGTAGCTGTAGCCGGCGCCCCCGGCCAGGACGGCGGCGACCAGGGCACCGGCGGCGAGCGCGGTACGGGTGCGGCCACCGCGGAACCGTCCGCCCCGGCCGGTGGTGGTGCCCAGCGCGGTCTGTGCCACCGCGGTGGCGCCCTCGGCCCGGTCCGGGAACGGCCACAGCGCGGCGAGCAGCACCGCACGCCGGGCCAGCTCACGCAGCCCTCGTTCCTCCCAGTCGCTGTCGTAGCCGCTACCGGCGACACGTTCCAGCAGATCCAGGAACGCCTCGGCGGACGGCGGGCGGTCGTCGGGGCGTTTGGCCATGCCGTGGCGCAGCAGCTCGTGCACCGGCGGGGGCGCCGCCTCGGTGGGGATCGGCGCGCTGGCATGCTGGTCGCGCAGGGAGAGCAGGTCCGGTCCCTGGTACGGTGGCCGGCCGGTGAGGCACTCGAAGAACGTGGCGGTGGCGGCGTAGACGTCGCACGCCGGGCTGGCCGGGGCGCCGGTCCACTGCTCGGGGGCCATGTAGCGGGGTGTGCCGGACACCGTGGTGTCGGAGCCCTGGCCGATCGGCATGGCAATGCCGAAGTCGGCGAGCTTGCTCAGCCCGGTGCCAGTGACCAGCACGTTCTCCGGTTTGTAGTCGCGGTGCACGACGCCGTGGGCATGCGCGGCGGCCAGGCCGGCGAGTGAGCCCTTGAGGACGCAGAGCGCGGCCTCGGGGGTGGTCGGGCCGTGCGCGCGCAGCATCTGGCGCAGCGAGACGCCGTCGACCAGTTCCATCACGATGGCCGCGCCGTCCGGGCTCTCCACGTACTCGTAGAGGCGGCTGACGTGCGGGTCGTCGATCTCGCCGAGCAGCCGGGCCTCGGTGCGGAACGCGGTCCGGAACGCCGAGTCCTCGCCCAGGTCGCGGACCAGGTACTTGATCGCGACCGGGGTGCCGGTCGGGTCGTGGGTGGCGAGCACGACGCTGCCCGACGCGCCCGCGCCGAGCCGGCGGACCGGCGTGTATCCGGACAGTTCCCAGCCGCTCATGCGACAGACTCCACGGCGTCCCACGGGCGGGTGTCGGACGCCGCCTCGCTCGTCATTCTGACCGTGGCGCAGCCGCCGGCCATCGCCGCAACGGCTGCTTCCGGACGCCGGTCGGCGCCCGGCAGGTGGTCGGTATCGGACACACCGCCACGAGTACCAGACCCCGGCAACCTCCTCCGTCCCGTCGATCATGAAGTTGACGGGGACAAAAGGGACTGATATTGCCGCCAACTTCATGATCGAGAAGGCGGAGGAGGGCGGGGAGAGGGCGCGGCGTCAGCGGCGGCGGGGTGGGGGGATTCCTGCCGGTGGAGGGGTGCGGAGCAGCCAGAGGGGGTTGCTCGCGCCTACTATCTCGCCGTCGCGGTCGCGGATCTGGGTGCGCACGTACGTGCCGGCGCCGACGCGCACCGGCAGGTCGTGCCAGCCCTGCCGCAACTGCCGCCACGGAACCTGCCCGACCCGGACCGCCGGTGTCGGGTCCGCGACACCGGCCCGGTCGACCTCGCCGGTGACCGTCTCCAGGGTGGCCCCGGCGGGCAGGTCGGTGGCGCGCAGCCGCACCGTGACGGTGTCCTCGGCGAGCACGGCGAGCGCGCCCATGGCGCTGCGCCCGCCGAGTTCCAGGTCCAGCGCGCCCCGGTAACCGGCCAGGTCGGCGAACCACGCCTGCCCGGCGCGCAGCGCCGCGACCAGGTCGGCCCGGCCGGTCGAGGCCGCCCACACGGAGGTGATGTTCCGGTCCCGGCCCGCGCGCCAGTCGGTGCCGTCGTGGTCGTCGGTGACCCCGACGGCGGTGAGCGGGATCGCGTTGCGGGCCGCCACGTCGTACGCCCAGAGGTGGTCCTCGACCGGCCGTCGTCCGATCTCGATCAGGTCGACGCCGAGCGCGTTGCGGCTCACCAGCAGGCGGGCCAGTGATTCGCGGCGTTCCACATCCAGCGGGTGGTTCCAGCACACCACCCCACCGTGCGAGTGCAGGAACCGCACCATCTCCTCGGTGGCGTCGACGCCGTTGTCCCGGTGCGGCGGGGACGGAAAGCGCGGCAGCGTGCCGTCGCCGCCGAACCAGTTGAGGTGCCGCACCATCGACACCTCGTACGCGCGGTGGTGGGTGACGCCCTCGTACGCCCCGGCGTAGCCGCGCAGCACCTCGGCGCGCAACTCCTCGCCCGCCTGGCCGGCTCGGCGGGCGCGGTCGAAGACGAGCCGGTCCACCAGGTACGCGCCGCGCGCGCCACCGGACACGGTCACGCCGAGGCGCAGCCCGCGCAGCGAGTTGTCCCCGGCGACCAGGCCGGGCCAGAGCCGCCGTACGTCGGCGAGCAGGTCGAACGTGTGCCGCCGCCAGACCCCGGCCGGGGCGGGCATCTCGACGGTGCCGTGACGGCCGTCCACTGTGTGCCGGACCGCGTCCACGCCGCCGAGGCGGTAGCGCAGCACGAGCTGTCCGGCGGGCCGGCCGGGCCCGGCCGGGTGGTGCGACAGCGCGACCTCAACGGTGAGCGTGGCGTCCCGGCCCGCCGCTTCGGGGCGTACGTCGAGGTGCAGTTTCGTGTCGGAGATGTTGGAGGTGTGCGTCCAGTTCCACGCCTTGCCCGCGTACCAGTGGGTGCCGGAACCGGTGGCGGTGAGACGCAGCGCGCGGCCCGGGCCGTCGAGGGCGTCCGGCGCTTGCACGAAGTCGGCGGCCGAGGCGCGCAGGCGCCCCTCGGTGGCCGGCTGCCAGGTCCAGGCCAGGCCACCCTCGCGTTCCTCCGGGCCGTCGAAGTGGACGACCCGGCGGTGGTCGTGTGCGGCGACCCGGAAGTCGTGGTCGGTCCACCAGAGCACGTCGACGCCGTTGCGGCGGGCCTGGTCGAGGTGGGCGGCGTAGCTGGCCACGCCCTCGCTGAACGAGGCGTGCAGGTGCATGGCCATGCTGACCGGCCGGCGGCCGCGCGGCGGGGGCGGCGGCCGGTCGTTCGTGGCGGCCAGCCCGACCGGCACGCCGATCCCCGCCACCGCCAGCCCGCCCGCGGCGACGAGCACGCTGCGCCGGTCCAGCCGCCCGCGACCCGCCATGCCACTCCCCCCGTCCGCCGGGGCCAGCGTACGGGCGGAACCTCAGCGCGGGGGCACCGCCACCCGGGCAGCGAGCGGGCGCCCGGCCAGCCGCCGGATCGTCAGGTACGCCTCGCAGCCGAGGCAGAGCCCGAACGCGGCGTTTCCGAAGGCGGCGGCGAGCGCGGCGCCGGTGGCGGCCAGGCCGAGCGCGGGTAGCCCGGCGAACCAGCCGGCCGCGCCGACGGCGCTGAAGGCCAGGCCGACGACCTGGGCGAAGCGCACCGGCGCGACCGGCTCCAGCTCCGCAGGCGGGTCCAGCCGGGGCGCCACCAGGGCGCGGAACAGCAGGCCGTACGGGCCGAGGCGCGGGTTGACGGCGGTGAGCGCGAACACCACGGCCTGGGCGAGCAGGAGCAGCCCGGAGCCGGTGACGAGGACGATCGCGAGGACGACTGTGGTGAGGACGGCGGCGAAGCGCGGTCCCCGGGGGTCGAGCAGCATGGGGTGGGTCCGTTCGTGCGGGGGCGGTCGGTCAGGCGGGACGCGCCGCCGCACAGAGGCTCGTGGCGAGCCGGCCGTGGTCCACCACCCGGCGGCGGGTCAGCCGTACGCCGCTCATCGCCCCGCCCCGGCCGTGAGCGCGGCGATGAGGTCGTCGCGGTCGGGCACGCCCGCGGCCCGGCGCACCACGCGGCCCGCCGCGTCCACCACCAGCACCGTCGGGGTACGCCACACGTCCAGTTCCCGGGCCGCGTCGAGGTGTTCGTCCACGCCCACCTCCCGCACCGCGACGCCGTCGAGGCGGGCGGCGACGTCGGCGAGCACCCGGCGGGCGGCCCGGCAGGGCGCACAGACCGGGGCGGAGAACTGCACCAGCGTGACCTCGCCGGGGCGTACCCCGAGGGCGGTGAGGGTGGCCCGGTGCGGCGCGTCGGCGGCCGATGGGCGCTTCCGGACGGCGCGCAGCCGCCCGTCGTGGCGGCGGCGCCACCAGCCGAACGCGGTGGCGGCCGCGAGCACCGCGACGAGCACGAGGATCCCGGTCAGGCTGGGCGACTGCACCGGCCCAGGCTGCCACGGCAGGTCGCGGAAGACCATGGTCCGTCCCGGTCAGCGGACGTGAGATCGCCTACTCCGGCGGTAGGAGCGGCCGACGAACGTCGCTTTTGTCCTCTGGCGCGACGCGCGAGCCTGGCAATATTCTCCACCAGGCGCGCAGTTTTTGCAGTTCCTTTACATCGCCCGGCGCCGGTCGGGCCATCGAGGAGGCGAGATGCACTTCGACCACCCCGAGCTGGACCGTCGTACGCTGCTGCGGGCCGGCCTCGGCGCCGCCGCGGTCGCGGTCGTCGGCAGCGAGCTCGCCCTGCCGGCCGCCGCGCACGCCGCACCGGGCGCGGACCTCGACTGGATCATCAGCTGCGACGAGTGGGCCGCCCGCCCGCCGGCCGACCCGCTGTCGGTCAGCGCGATCCCGACCAACAAGATCATCGTGCACCACATGGCGTTCCCGAACGTCACGGACTACTCCGAGGAGCACGCCAAGCAGCTGGCCCGCGACTGCCAGAACCTGCACATGGACGGCAACGGCTGGTCCGACACGGGGCAGCACTTCACGGTGAGCCGCGGCGGTCACGTACTGGAGGGACGCCACGGCAGCCTGGACCGGCTGCTCGCCGGCGACCGGCAGATGATCGCCGCGCACTGCCCGGGCGAGAACGGGCGGGCCATCGGCATCGAGAACGAGGGCACCTACGTCACCGAGACGCCACCGGAGGAGCTGCTCGACGGGCTGGTCCGGCTGTGCACCGCGGTCTGCCGGCAGTACGGGCTGCACGCCCACGACATCTTCGGCCACTGGGACTTCCGCGCCACGCTCTGCCCGGGCGCGATGTTCTACCGGGAGTTCCCGGCGCTGCGCCGGGCCGTGTTCGAGAACCTGGGCACCGACCTGGGCGACGTGCCGGCCCGTCGCTGGCCGGACATCTGGCGGTTCGTCGGCGGCCCGGTGGTCCGCGTCGCGCAGTACCTGCTGACGTTCCACGGCTACACCGTGCCGGTGACCGGCGTGTGCGACGCGGCCACAGTCGCGGCGGTGCAGGACTGGCAGGCGCGCAACGGCATCCCGGTCGACGTCGACGCCACGCTCACGGCGCCGACGTGGGAGACCCTGGCCCCGGAGCTGGACCAGAAGTCGTCCGGCGTCCCGGTGACGGCCGCGCAGTTCATGCTCGCCTCCAAGGGCTACGCCGAGGTCACCGCGACCGGTGAGTACGACCACGCCACCCGCACGGCGGTGAAGGACCTCCAGCGCCTGCACGGACTACCGCCCAACGGCAAGATCAGCACCACTACCTGGTGCGCGCTGGTGGGGGGTGTGGTGCGCCAGTCGTTCCACAAGCACTGACGGCGCACCGGCGGGGAGAGCGGTGGGGGTGGCAACGGCGCCACCCCCACCGCGTCGTTGCGGGACGGATCGCGGCGAAACGTCGGCATTGACGACTGGTGAACGACGGCTATCCCGGACGGCAGTGGTGCACCGATCATTGCCCGCAGATAGATATGAGTCATTCTCACCTCCGGGCAGGACGCCCGGGCGCGGAGGCCGAGACGCCGTCAGCCGGGCGTACCGAACGGCCCTGCTCCGCGTCCCCGGAGGATCGCCATGCCACGACCCGCCATCCGTGCCCGCCTCGCGGCGCTCACCGCCGTCGCCCTCACCGCGAGCGTCCTGACCGTCACCCCGCCGTCACCGGCGCTCGCCGCCACCACGTTCACCCCCGACGACTACTGCCTCGGCCAGTGCGCCGACATCCTGCCCCCCGGGCAGAACGGCAACGCCACGCTCGCCGGCATCCTGGCCCACCAGGCGCTCGGCACCCGCCCCGCGCACTCCAGCGACCAGCTCGACGAGTACGCCAACCTGGTCTACAACTACGCCGGGCTGACCGACGAGCAGATCGCCCACTTCTACAACGACGCCTCGTTCGGCGTCCCCGACGCGCAGGTCGAGAGCAGGATCTCGCCGCGTTCGGACGTCACCATCGTGCGGGACAAGGCCACCGGCGTCCCGCACGTCACCGGCACCACCCGCGCCGGCACCATGTTCGGCGCCGGGTACGCCGGCGCCCAGGACCGGCTCTGGGTGATGGACCTGCTGCGGCACGTCGGCCGCGGCAACGTCACCTCGTTCGCCGGCGGCGCCCCCGGCAACCGGGAACTGGAGCAGAGCGTCTGGGCCAACTCGCCCTACACCGAGGCGGACCTCCAGGCCCAGGTGGACGCGCTGCGCCTCAAGGGCACCCGGGGCCAGCAGCTCTACACCGACGTGGCCGACTACATCGCCGGCATCAACGCCTACATCGACAAGTCGATCGCCGACGACAACTACCCCGGCGAGTACGTGCTCACCGGCGCCGGCAAGCCGAGGCACTTCACCATGACCGACCTGATCGCCACCGCCGGTGTCATCGGCGGGCTGTTCGGCGGAGGCGGCGGCAGCGAGATGCAGTCCGCGCTGGTCCGGGTGGCCGCCCGGGCCAAGTACGGGCCGGCCGAGGGCGACCGGGTCTGGACGGCGTTCCGCTCGCAGAACGACCCGGAGACCGTGCTGACGCTGCACGACGGGCAGAGCTTCCCGTACGGCGCGACGCCGCCCGGCGCCACCAGCGCGGTGCTGCCGGACGCCGGCACCGTGGTCGCCGAGCCGCTCGCGTACGACGCCACCGGCGGGGCCGCCGCCCGCACCGGCAGCAGCGCCGCCACCAAGGACCTGCTCGGCGGCCTGTCCACCCTGCGGTCGCACGGCATGTCCAACGCGGTCGTGGTCTCCGGCCGGCACACCACCACCGGCAACCCGGTGGCCGTGTTCGGCCCGCAGACCGGCTACTTCGCCCCGCAGCTGCTCATGCTCCAGGAACTGCAGGGGCCGGGGATCAGCGCGCGCGGCGCCGCGTTCGCCGGGCTGAACCTCTACGTGCTGCTCGGCCGCGGCCAGGACTACGCGTGGAGCGCCACCTCCGCCTCCCAGGACCTGACCGACACGTACGCGGTGCCGCTGTGCACCACCGACGGCAGCACGCCGACGCTGCGCTCCAACCGCTACCTCTACCGCGGCCAGTGCCTGGCCATGGAGGTGCTGGAGAAGCGCAACTCCTGGTCGCCGACGCTCGCCGACTCCACCCCGGCCGGCGCGTACACGCTGCGCGCGCTGCGCACCAAGTACGGGCTGGTGACCTACCGGGGGCTGGTGAACGGGCAGCCCACCGCGTTCACCAAGTTGCGCTCCACCTACCGCCACGAGGCCGAATCGGCGATCGGCTTCCAGGCGTACAACGACCCGGCGGCGATGGGCAGCGCGGCGGCGTTCCAGGCGTCCGCGGCCAGCGTCGGGTACGCGTTCAACTGGTTCTACGTCAACTCGACCGAGGCGGCGTACTTCAACTCCGGCTCGAACCCGGTGCGCTCCTCCACCTCGGACCCGAACCTGCCGATGAAGGCGGAGCCGGTGTACGAGTGGGCCGGCTGGAACCCGGACACCAACGACGCCACGTACGCCCCGGCGTCGGCCCACCCGCAGTCGGTCAACCAGGACTACTACGTCAGCTGGAACAACAAGCAGGCGCGCGACTTCGGCGCGGCCGACGGCAACTTCAGCTACGGCGCGGTGCACCGGGGCCAACTGCTCGACGGTCCGGTGAAGGCGGCCATCGCCCAGCGCAAGGTCGGCCGCGCCGACATCGTCCGGATCACCGCCGAGGCGGCCGTGACCGACCTGCGCGGCCAGCAGGTGCTCGGCGAGCTGCTGCGGGTGCTCGACAGCACGCCCGTCACCGACCCGGCGCTCGCCGCCGCGGTGACCAAGCTGCGGGCCTGGCAGCAGGCCGGGTCGCGGCGGGTGGAGACGTCACCCGGGTCGAAGGTCTACCAGCACGCCGACGCCATCCGGATCTTCGACGCGTGGTGGCCGCTGCTGGCCTCGGCGCAGTTCCGCCCCGGCCTCGGCCCCGACCTGTACGGCGCGCTCGTCGACGCGCTCGAAGTCAACGAGGCGCCCTCCGGCGGCCAGAACGGCGCCCGCGACGGCACCGTCAACTGGGCGTCGCAGGGGCAGGCGCACAAGGGCTCGGCGTTCCAGTACGGCTGGTGGGGTTACGTCGACAAGGACCTGCGCGCCGTGCTCGGCGACCCGGTGGCCGGCGGGCTCGGGCGCACGTACTGCGGCAACGGCAACCTCGGCGCGTGCCGGCAGGCGCTGCTCGACACGCTCGGCCAGGCCGCGGCGGCGCCGGCGACCACCGTCTACCCGGGCGACTCGTCCTGCGGGGCCGGCGACCAGTGGTGCGCCGACTCGATCGCCCAGTCCGGGCTCGGCGGCATCACCCACCCGCTGATCGCCTGGCAGAACCGGCCCACCTACCAGCAGGTCGTCTCGTTCCCGGCGCGCCGGGGCGACACGGTGACCAACCTGGCGCAGGGCCGCACCGCCACCGCGTCCAGCACCCAGTTCCTGACCAGCAACACCCCGGCCAAGGCGGTCGACGGCAGTCTCGGCAGCCGGTGGGCCAGCAGCTACAACGACAACCAGTGGCTGCGGGTGGACCTCGGCTCGGCGCGGACGATCAGCCGGGCGGTGCTGCGGTGGGAGGCCGCGTACGCCACCGGCTACCGGATCGAGGTCTCCGGTGACGGCAACTCCTGGCAGCCGGTGTTCAGCACCACCACCGGCAACGGCGGCGTCGACAACGTGACGTTCGCCCCGGTCGGCGCACGATACGTGCGGATGTACGGCGTCACGCGGGCCACCTCGTACGGCTTCTCGCTCTACGAGTTCGAGGTCTACGGACGGTGACCGCACGCGACCGGCCGGCGGGTGCTCCCGTCGGCCGGTCGCCTGTGTCCGGGCAGGTCAATCACGTCTGTTCGAACATGTGTGCGAAGATGGCCGGGTGTCGAGTGAGGCCACCATCCTGCACGCCGACCTGGACGCGTTCTACGCCTCGGTCGAGCAGCGCGACGACCCCCGGCTGCGTGGCCGGCCGGTGATCGTCGGCGGCGGCGTGGTGCTCGCGTGCAGCTACGAGGCCAAGGCCCGGGGCGTGCGCAGCGCGATGGGCGGCCGGCAGGCGCGGCGGCTCTGCCCGGACGCGCTGGTGGTGCCGCCCCGGATGGCCGCGTACACGGCGGCCAGCCGGGCGGTGTTCGAGATCTTCCGGCACACCACCCCGCTCGTCGAAGGGCTCAGCATCGACGAGGCGTTCCTCGACGTGGGCGGGCTGCGACGGCTCGCCGGAGCGCCGGCCGCCGTCGCGGCCACGCTGCGGGAGCGGGTACGCCGTGAGGTCGGCCTGCCGATCACCGTCGGCGTGGCCCGGACGAAGTTCCTCGCGAAGGTGGCCAGCGGGGTGGCCAAACCGGACGGGCTGCTGGTGGTGGAGCCGGAGCGGGAACTGGCGTTCCTGCACCCGCTGCCCGTCGAGCGGCTGTGGGGCGTCGGCCCGGTCACCGCCACCCGGCTGCGCGAACGCGGCATCCGTACCGTCGGGCAGGTGGCCCGGCTGGACGAGCCGGCGCTGGTGTCGCTGCTCGGCGCGGTCGCCGGGCGGCACCTGCACGCCCTGGCCTGCAACCGTGACCCCCGGGCGGTGCAGGTGGGCCGCCGCCGTTCCTCGATGGGCGCGCAGCACGCGCTGGGACGCGGGCCGCACTCCCCCGCCGACCTCGACGCGGTGCTGGCCGGGCTGGTCGACCGGGTCACCGGGCGGATGCGCGCCGCCCGCCGCACCGGCCGCACGGTGACACTGCGGCTGCGCTTCGCCGACTACACCCGGGCCACCCGGTCGCACACGCTCGACGAGCCGACCGCGCAGACCGGGCCGCTGCGGGCCGCCGCCCGTGACCTGCTGCGGGCCGCGCTGCCGCAGATCGCGGAACGTGGCGTCACGCTGCTCGGCGTCTCGGTGGGCAACCTGGGCGGCGGGCACACGCAGCTCACCCTGCCGTTCACCGCCGAACCCGGCCCGGCGCTGGACGCCGCCGTCGACGCGGTACGGGACCGCTTCGGCTCCCGGGCGCTGACCCGCGGTGTGCTGCTCGGCCGCGACCCGGGCGTCGAGATGCCCCGGCTGCCGGACTGACCGGCCGGCCTCCTCCCCCGGTAGGAGACGAGCTCCGACCCGTGGCCGCGAGTGCGGCCCGCGGGCGGGCGCGACCGGCCCGGCCCGTCACGAGCATCTACAGGCATGACTACCCTGCGGAACCGGGCGGCCGGATGGCACCGCCCCCTGATGATCCTCGTTTCCGCGATGGCGGTGCTCACCGTCGTCGCCGCGGCCGGCGTCGTGGCCGACCCGCGCGTGCTGACCGGCGCGCCCATCTGGCTCAAGCCGCTGAAGTTCGCGATCTCGTTCGTGCTCTACGGCGTAACCCTGGCCTGGATGCTGTCCCTGCTGCCGCGCCGCAGCCGCGCGGCCGAGCGGGCGGCCACCGTGATCGTGGCCATGTCCGTGGTGGAGATGGTCGTCATCGTGGGTCAGGTGCTCCGCGGCACCACCAGCCACTTCAACGGCACCACCACGCTGGACGCGGTGCTGTTCGACGTCATGGGCGTGGCGATCACCGTGCTGTTCGCGGCCCAGTTCGTGCTGGCGGTCGTGCTGGCCCGCCGCTCTCTTCCGGACCGGGCCGGCGGATACGCGGTCCGGCTCGGTCTCGCCGTGTCCCTGCTCGGCATGCTCGTCGCGTTCCCGATGGTGGCGCAGAGCCCGGCCGGCGCGCCCGCCGGGATCAGCGGTGCGCACAGCGTCGGGGTGCCCGACGGCGGCCCGGGGCTGCCGCTGCTCGGCTGGAGCACCACCGGCGGCGACCTGCGCGTCGGGCACTTCGTCGGGATGCACGCGTTGCAGGCCCTGCCGCTGCTGGCGATCCTGCTCGACCGGTTCCTCGGCGCTCGGCTGGACGAACTGACCCGGGCCCGGCTGGTGCTCGTCGGCGGGGCCGCGTACGCCGGGCTCACGCTGCTGCTGACCGGGCAGGCGCTGCGCGGCCAGCCGCTGGCGGCCCCGGACGCGCTCACGCTCGGCGCGGCGGGAGTGCTGGTGGCGGCCACCGCGACGGCCACCGCGCTGGTGCTGGCCCGCCGGAACCGGCGTACCGGCGTGGTGCTGGTCGGATGAGCGCCACGGTCTTCGGCCCGCTCGGCCCGGCGGTCCACCTCGGACCGCCGGGCGGGTGGCGGCAGCCGGTGAACACGGTGGCCTCCGGCCCTACCGGTTGCCTAGGCTGACGCGGTGAGCTGGGTCGGTCGGCTGTTCGACGCGCGCGACACGCTCGCGCGGATCCTGCTGCTGGACCTCAGCGGCGTCGGCTACCTGGTCTTCGGCCCGCACGGAAGCTCGGCCGCCACCGGCACGCAGTGGGCGCTGGCGATCCCGGCGTTCCTGCTGGCGCTGCTGTGCCACCGCCGGCCGCTGCTCAACCTGCTGATCCAGTCGGCCCTGCTGGTCGCCGCGCTCGTCCTGGTCGACGACGTGGTGATCAACCAGGTCGGTGCGAGCTGGGCGCTGCTGGAGCTGACCATGCGGGCCACCCGGCCGCGCACGGTCTGGCTGGGCGCCGGGCTCCTCGCCGCCGTCGACCTGACCGACCTGATCGGCGTACCGGTCCGCGCGGCGTTCACCGGCCTGTTCGGGCTGGCCGTCACCGTCGGCCTGCCGCTGCTGCTCGGGCTGGTCGTGCGGACCACCCGGGAACTGGGGCGGCAGGCCGAGGAGCGGGCCGAGGCGGAGCGGCGCCGGCGCGAGTCGGAGACCCGGGCGGCCCGCGCCGACGAACGCGGCGCCATCGCCCGGGAGCTGCACGACGTACTCGCGCACCACGTCGCGTCGATGGTGCTGCGGGTCGGGGTGGCCCGGCACGTCCTGGCGGACCTCGACCCCCGGGTCGGCGAGGTGTTCGACGACGTGCACGCCACCGGCACGGCCGCGCTGACCGACCTGCGGCGGCTGGTGGCGGTGCTGCGTGACCCGGACGGCGTACGCGGCGACGCCGCCCTGACCGCCATCGAGCCGTCGGCGCTGCCGGCCGCGCTCGGCGCGGCGGTCGACCGGGCCCGGCAGGCGGGCGTCGTGGTGGAGGCCGACGTCGACCCGGCGGTCGGCACGCTCGACGCGGTACGCGGCCAGGCGGTGCTGCGACTGACCCAGGAGGCGTTGACGAACGTGGCGAAACACGCGGGCGCGGCGGCCCTGGCCCGG
Organism: Micromonospora tulbaghiae; assembly: GCF_900091605.1. Lineage (GTDB taxonomy): Bacteria > Actinomycetota > Actinomycetes > Mycobacteriales > Micromonosporaceae > Micromonospora > Micromonospora tulbaghiae. The sequence continues at coordinate 819,858 of NZ_FMCQ01000002.1, read as the reverse complement.
TTGACCGTGTCGGTCGACGACGGCGCGGTGCACTGGGCGGTGACCGATGACGGGCGGGGCGCCGCGCCGGCCGGGGTGCCCTCCGGCGGCGGCCACGGCCTCGTCGGGATGCGGGAACGGGTCGAGGTGCTCGGCGGGCGGCTGGAGGCCGGGCCCACCGGGTCCGGCTGGCGGGTCCGGACCGTGCTGCCCCCGCCCGGGCCCGCCCACCACACGCCCCGGCCCCGCGCGGGCACGCCGGAGCCGGCGTGATCCGGGTGCTGCTGGTCGACGACCAGCACCTCATCCGGGCCGGCCTGCGGATGCTCTGCGACGCCCAGCCCGACCTCGAGGTCGTCGGCGAGGCCGACAACGGCCGGGACGCGGTCACCCTCGCCGCCCGGCTACGCCCGGACGTGGTGGTGATGGACCTGCGGATGCCCGGCGTCGACGGGATCACCGCGACCAGCCGGATCCTCGCCGACCGGCCGGCCACCCGGATCATGGTGCTCACCACGTTCGGCGACGACGACCACCTCTACCCCGCGCTGACCGCCGGCGCCTGCGGGTTCCTGCTCAAGGACGCGCCCCCGGCCGACCTGCTCGACGGTGTCCGCCGCGCCGCCGCCGGCGACAGCCCGTTCAGCCCGGACGTCCTGCGCCGGCTCGTCGAACGCGCGGTGCACGCCCGCGCCGGCGCGCCCCGGCGTACGGCCGACCTGACCGCCCGCGAGCGGGACGTGCTGGACCTGGTCGCCGACGGGCTGTCGAACACCGAGATCGCCGACCGGCTGCACATCGGGGTGACCACCGTGAAGACGCACATCACCAGCCTGATGACCAAGACCGGCAGCGCCAACCGGGTACGCCTGGCGCTGTGGGCGCGCGGCGGCTGACCGGGTCACTCCTCGATCGCGCCGCCCACCGCCCGCAGGTGTGCCCGGAACGTCAGCGCCGGGTCCGCCTCCCGGGCCGCCAGGTAGGCGCCGAACCCGACCTGCGCGCGCAGCGACTCCCCGGCCCGGATCCGGTCGGCCTGCCGCCGCTCGGTGTCCCGGATGGACTCGGCCAGGCCGAACAGCTCACCGGCCCGGTCGGCGGGTACGAACAGCACGCCGTCGTCGTCGGCCAGCGCCAGATCCTGCGGGCCGACGGTGAACGGCCCGACCCGGGCGTGCTCCAGCGCTCCGGCCGGGCGCGGATCCAGCTCCAGCGGCCCGCTCGGGGTGGCGCCGAGGCTGAACACCGGCAGCCCGACCGCGACCAGGTCCGCGGTGTCGCGGTGCGCGCCCCACACCACCAGTCCGGCCAGGCCGGCGGCCCGCGCCTCCAGCACCACCAGGTCGCCGACGCACGCCCGGTCGGTGCGGCCGGCGTCGTCGACGACGAGCACGTCCCCGTCGGTGGCCTGCTCGATCGCCTCCAGGAAGACGTCCACGCTGCCGGCGTGCCGGGCCGGGCGGACCCGGCCGGCCAGGCGCCGCCCCGGCAGCACCGGGACGACGGCGGCCGGGGCGCAGCGGACGGGTACGCCCGCGCGCAGGCAGGCGTCGGCGACGTGGGCGGTGGTCAGCGCGGCGAAACGCGCGGCCGGCGCGTCGTGACGGATGTCCATGCGCCGACGCTAACCAGCCGGGCCGCTCCGGGCAGGTGCCAGTCGGCGCCCGGTGGCCTGCGGCCGGCGGCCGGGCCGGACGGAGAGGGCAGCCCGGCCGGACGGAGGCGGGCAGCCGGGCCGGGTCAGGCGACGCGGGTCGGCGGACGAATCATGTCCGGCCGTTGCCCCGGCGCGCCCCGCCCGGCGGGCCGGCGCGGGACCGGACGGCTCATCCGGGCCCGGACCGGCGGGCGCGCCTCCGCCTCCCCCGCACCGGCGGCCCGGCGCACGGTGCCGTTGGCGTCCTCGGGCCGGCAGCCGGTGGCCCGCAGCAGCTCGCTCTGCCCGGTCCGCAGGTCGCTGATCATCGCCTCGCCGTAGGCGCGCACCCCCTGCGACCACGCGCGCCCGGCCAGCTCGGCGCCCTGCCGTACCAGCTCCCGGGTGCGTTCCAGGTCCTCCCCCGACTTGCAGCCCCGTTTCAGCTCCCGCACCGCGTGGCCGAGGCGGGTCACCGCGTCGGGCAGGGCGGGCGGGATCGGCTCGTCGTACTGCAGCGCGGTGGCGGAGCGGCGGGCGATCGAGCGGGCGTACAGGACCACCCGTTCGAGGTGCTGGGTCGCGTCGGCGTACCTGCGGAACCGGGCCCGGCGGTGCCAGCGGGCGGGCGCGATGGTGACCACCTCCTCGGCCCCGCTGAGCGCGTCGTTGAGCCGCCCGATGTCCGGTTCGATCCCGCGCAGGTCATCCAGGGCACGCTGTGCCGCGTCGGCGTCACGCCGGGTCAGCGCGTGGGCGACGGCGTCGAGCTGCTCGGTGAGCCGGGTGACCACCGGCTCCACCGCCCGGTCCAGCACGCGGATCGGGTTGACCGGCAGCAGCAGCGCCACCACGAACAGGCCGACCAGGCCGCCGACCAGTGCGTCGAAGATGCGGGGCAGTTCCAGGCCGGGCTGCACCGGCGCGAGCGTGGCGATCAGCACCGCCGTACCGCCGGCCTGGCCGACGAGTGCGCCGCCGCGCCCGGCCACCAGCAGCGCGGTGGCGATGGCGAGCGTGACCACCAGGCCGGTCTGCCAGGACCCGCTGCCGAGCAGCGCGCGCAGCAGGTCACCGACCACGATGCCGAGGCCGACGCCGACGAGCAGCTCGAACGTGCGGCGGGCGCGCTGGCCGATGGCGGTGGCGATGGTGCCGACCGCGGCGGCGGGGGCGAAGACGTGCGCGCCGGGCCCGAGCAGCTCCTGGGCGAGCAGCGCGGCGAGCGCCGCGGCCAGCCCGGCCTGCGCGGAGATCACCACGGTGATCTCCAGCTGGCGCAGCCGGTTCCGGCCGGCCGCGCCACCCTGGTCGCGGACCCGGGAGAGCGCGAGACCGCCCCGCTCGACCGCCCGGTCCAGGGGCGAGCGGACGGTGTCGGCGCGGCGGTCGGTCATGACGGCGGTTACCCGGCTCCGGGCCGGTGAATCGTCGGCCGTGCCCCCGGCGCGCCCTTCGGAGTCAGCGGTGGTACGTGCGGTGGAGCAGGTCGAACAGCGCCGTCCAGTGCCGCTGCGTGGCCCGCTCGTCGTACATCGGGGTGTCCGACTGGGTGTAGCCGTGGCGGGCGCCGGCGTACACCTCGGAACGGTAGGTCACCCCGGCCGCGTCCAGCGTCTTCTCCAGCGTGGCGATCTGCTCGGCGGTCATCGACGGGTCGGCGTCGGCGTGCCCGAAGTAGAGCTCGCCGGTCACCGCGCCGAGGGCCAGATGAGGGCTGCCCGGGGCGTCGGTGACCACGCGCCCGGCGTGGAACGCGGCCACCGCGGCGATCCGGTCCGGGAGCGCCTCGATCGCGCGCAGCGCGTTCGTGCCGCCCATGCAGTAGCCGGTGATCGCCGCCGGGCCCGGCGCGACGTCCGGGCGGGCGGCGAGGAAGTCCAGGTAGGCGGCGGTGTCGCGGGCCACCGCGTCCGGCGTCAACGCGGCCATCATCGGGCCGATGCTCTCGAACAGTGCGGCCCGGCGGCTGTCGTCGGCGAGCGCGCCGAGGTCGATCAGCGGGGCGCGCCCGGCGCGGTGGAACAGGTTGGGGGCGAGCACCACGTACCCGCGGTCGGCGATCGTGGCGGCCATCTCCGCGACCCGGGGCCGCAGACCGAAGGCGTCCATGAACAGCAGGACGGCCGGGAAGGGCCCGCCGGTCTCCGGCGTGGCCAGGTAGGCGTCGGCCGTTCCCTCGGGGGTGGGCACGTCCACGATCGTCGGCTGCACTGTCGGGGCCTCCTCGCTGCGGGTTCCGGGCTGCACGCTACCCCCCGGTCCGGCGGCGCCGGCGCCTCGGGTTCGCGGCCCGTTTGCCGAGGTCCAGCGTGGGAATCCGGCAATCCCGGCGGAGGAAGGCGGCGAGATGGACCAGGATCAGTTCATCGGCGCGGTGGCCAAGCGGTGCGGCGCGTCCGCGGAGCAGGCCACCGCGATCACCCGGGCGACGTTGACCACGCTGGCCGAACGCATCGACGGCGGGGAGGCCCGAGACCTCGCCGACCGGCTGCCGGAGGCACTGCGGGCGTACGCGTTCGGCCCGGCCGAGGACGCCGAGCCGTTCGGGCTCGACGTGTTCGTGGAGCGGGTGAGCGGGCGCGCCGACGTGGACGTGGACGCCGCCCGGGACGGGATCACCGCGGTGTTCGACGTGCTGCGCGACGCGATCGACCCGGCCGCGTACGCGCAGGTCGCCGGGCAGCTCCCGGCCGAGTTCGGCGACGTGGCCGACCAGAGCGCGCCGTACGTGCGGCGCACGGCGTGACGGGGACGCGATGAGCGAGGACGCGCTGCGCCGCCCGCCCGAGGCCGACGCGCAGGAACAGCGGCAGGACGAGACACTCGTCGGGCCGCCCGACACGGTCGACACGGCAGTCCCCGAGGCGAGCGAGGGGGACCTGGCCGAGCAGGGCGTGCTGCGCCCGCCGAGCGACCGGGCGGGCCTGGGCGAGTCGGTGCGCGACGACCTCACCGCCGCCGACGCGGTGGAGCAGAACACGGAGATCCCGCTGCCCGACGAGGAGCACTGGGCCTGACCGGTCAGTGGTCCGGGCTGTCGGAGCGGGCCATCAGCCGCAACGCGTTCGGGTCCAGGCCGATCCGGACCGGCGTCTGCCCGTACGGCTCGCCGTCGACCTCGATGCGGGCCGGCCGGTCGGTGTCCAGCCACAGCTGGCGTACCGCCAGGAACGGTTCGTCGCCGAGCGTGCGGCGGTGGCCGGCCGCCGCGTTGCGCGCCGTCTCGCGCAGCAGCCCGCGCCGGGTCGGCCCACCCACCGGGTACGCGACCAGCAGCCGGTCGTCGGCGGTGGCGTCGGCGGTGATCGGCCGGCCGGCGTGGAAGCCGCCGTTGGCCACGTACACCTGATGCGTGGTGAACGTGTGCTCGCGGCCCTCGGCGCGGACCGTCACGGCCAGCGGCCGGTGCCGGGCCAGCAGCCCCAGCCCGGTCATCGGGTACGCGAGCCGCCCGACGACCCGCTTCAGCCCCGGCGGCGCGGACTGCATGATGTCGGCGGACAACCCGATCCCGACGTGGTTGGTGAACCGGGTGTCGCCGATCAGGCCCAGGTCGACGTCGATGACCTTGCCGTCGGTGAGCACCGCGATGGCGGCGTCCAGGTCGAGCGGGACGCCGACGGTGCGGGCGAAGTTGTTCGTGGTGCCCAGCGGCAGCAGACCCATCGCGATGTCCCGGTGGGCGAGCAGCCGGGCCGCCGCCCCGACGGTCCCGTCGCCGCCGCCGGTGACCAGCAGGTCCGGCCCGAGGTCGGCGGCCTCGGCGAGCACCCGGTCCAGCTCGCCGGGCCGGTCCACCGGGTACGCGCCGAGCAGCGCGAAACCGGCTGCCCGCAGGCGTGCGTGGACGGTGTCGTAGAGCCGCCGGCCCCGGCGGGAGTGAGCGTTGACCACGAGCGCCGCCCGCCGTCGTTCCCGGATCGCCGTCGACAGCTCCTGCTTCGTCCGCACGGTTGCGACCCTAGCCGCCCCCGCAGCCGTGGGCCGGTGGCGCTGCCGGTATTGACCGGGTCGGTTATCGTCGCGGCGGCCGTGATCGTCGATCTTCGAGGGTGGATGTCCCGATGAACCAGCCGGCAGCACCGCAGGCGACAGCGTCAGTGCCCCCGCTCACGCCGCCGAACCGTCCGGGGAGGGCCCTGATCGGGCTGGCACTGATCGTCCCGGCGGCGATCGCCTGGATCTGGTCGTACGTCCTGCCGACGCTGTCCACAGTGGCTCGCAGCTTCCAGGGTGACGGGCCGCGCGGCTCGGGCGAGTCGGTCGGCACGGCGAACTACGAGGCCGCCTTCACCTCCGGGTTCGTCGGACAGGTCGGGCTCGCGGTGCTGCTCAGCCTGATCCCGCTGGCGGTGGCGCTGCTCGCCGCGCCGCTGCTCGCCGTCCTCGCCGACCGGGCCGGCCGGGTGGCCCGCCTGGTCACCCGGGGCGTGCTGGCGCTGCCGCTCGCCGCGTACGCGCCGGTCGCGGTGTTCCTCGGCCGGCGCGCCGAGCACATCGAGAACGGCACCTTCACCCAGGAACTGCAGTCTCCCCGGACGCTCCTCGTCTCGGCGCTGGCACAGGTGACGTTCGGGCTGGTCGTCGCGGTGGCCGCGACGCTGTACCTGAGCGCCCTGCGCCGCCGCGAGCCCGACCAGCGGCCCGCGCCCGCCATGCTGGCCGTCGGTGGGCTGCTCGGCCTGAGCGTTCTCGCCGCCGCCCTGCAGACCTACACCGCCCCGTACATCCTGACCGGCGGCGGGCCGCGCGGCGACGACACGGCGACGCCGGTGCTCACCGCCGCGCAGACCTCGTTCCGGACGATGCGCCTGGGCGCCGGATCGGCCACGTCGACGCTGCTGCTGGTGCTGCTCGGGCTGCTCGGACTGGCCGCGGTGGCGCTCATCCTGGCCACCCGGCTGCGCATCGAGTTCGACGGCTGGCGGGACGGCCCGGCCGTGCGGGAGGCGGAGTCCTACTCCGGCCGCCGGCCGCTGCTCGTCGGGCTGACCGCTGTCGCGCTCGTCGTCGTCCTCGGCGTGACCGTATGGGCGTCGCTGCCGTGGCTGCGGAACCTCTCCTCCGACACCGGGACCCTGCCCCGGGGGGTCGAGACGGCGAACCTGTTCGCCAACACCTGGGTGCCGCCGCTGCTGTCCACACTCGTCGCGGTGGCGCTCGCCGCGCTGGCCGGGTTCGGGATCGGCGCGCTGCGCCCGCTCGGGCGCTACAGCGAACTGCTGCTGGTGCCGTTCGCGCCGTGGTTGTTCGTCGGCATCGGCCCGCTGGCCATCGCCGGTTTCGAGCGCACCATGGAACTCGGCCAGCTCGGCCTGTTCCTCGGCCTGGTGCCGCCGACCTGGCTGTCGGTGCCCGCGCTGTTCGTGTTCACGCTGCTGTTCCGGGGTCAGCACGAGCGGTGGCGCTCCGGCGGCGGCGTCGGCCGTACGCTGCTACTGCCGGCGCTGCCGATGCTGGCCGTGACCGCGTCGGTGACCTGGCTGGCGCACGCCCAGTCGCCACTGTGGTCAATGCTGGTGAGCCGGGGCCCGGACAGCCTGACCGCTCCCGCGCTGGTGAACATGATCGCCAGCCGCGCCTTCGGCGCCGGGGGCGAGCTTCCGCTGGGCCTGATCCTGCCGCTGCCCATGCTGATCCTTTTCGTGCTGCTGTTCGTCGCGCTCATGGTCGGCTACGTGGATCGGCTCGCCATCCGGGTGGGGCGGCGCAGCGACGCGGACGCGCCGCCGGCCGGGGCCGGCGAGCCCGTCGGCAAGGTCACCGCATAGGGAAACCCCCGATTACGGCCGGTGACGGCGCGCCTAGCGTCGGGCCATGGCAACTGACGCGCTCACCCCGGCCCGGACCGCCCGTCTCCACCGCGCCCGCCTGGCGCTGCCCCTGTTGCTGCTCGCCCTGCTCACTCCGGCTGGGTGCGACTCCGGCGGCGACGTGTTCGACGGCGGCTCGGCCGACTCCGCGGCGGCCGAGGACGGCGGCGAACCGGACGCGGGCGCGGTGGGCGACGTGCGGCCACCGTGCCCGTTCACCGCCGCGCAGGTGTCCGAGATCGTCGGACAGACCATGCGCGACGACGGCAACTGCCTGTTCGGCGACGGCAAGGGCGTGGCCAGCCTGGCCGTCACCACCGCCTCGGCGGACGCCGGCAAGATGACCTACGAATATCAGTACGACCAGGCCGGCAAGCAGTACGAGAAGGTCGTCGACCTGGATCGGGGTGAGCGGGGCTACCTCGCGGTCAAGGACATCCGCGGTGAGGCGGTGCTGATCGAGGGCAAGGGCACGTACACGGTGACCATCAGCAGCTTCGGCGGCGGCACCGCGGGCAACGAGCAGATCCTGCGCCGTACCCTCGACGCGATCCCGGCCTGAGCGGGGCCGGCATGCGAAGCCGCCGACTGGTCGCGCTCGCGCTGACCGCGACCCTGCTCACCGCGTCCGCCGGCTGCGGCGACGACGAACCGCCGGCCGCCGGCGGCGCTCCGCCCGGTGGGGGCGCGCCGGTCGCGGAGCCGACCGGGGAGGCGCCGGCCGAACCGAGCGCCGGACCGGTGGACGACGCCGCCCCACAGGCGTGCACGCTGGTGTCGAAGGCCGACGCGGAACGCCTCGCCGGCACGGCGCTGGACGAACCGGTGGTGGCCGGGCAGTCGTGCACCTACACCGGACCGGTGACCGGGCCGACCGCCCAGGTCGAGGTGTTCGTGGGCGACGGCGCCAAGAAGTACCTCGACATCGAACGGCAGCTCGGGCACGAGATCCGTGAGCTGGCCGGTACGGCCGACGAGGCGCTGCTCACCGCGGAGGCGTTCTTCCTGCGCAAGGGCGAGCTGTGGGTAGCGGTGCGGCTGGTGCGGCTCAACGACCCGCAGGAGAATCGGGCGCCGCTGGAACGGCTCGCCCGTACCGTCGCCGGCCGGATGTGAGGCGGCCGGTGCGCGGCCGGCGGCTGCTCGCGGCCGGCCTGGCGGCGCTGCTCCTGGTGACCGGCTGCGGCGGGCCCACGCCCGGCCCGGCGGACGGGGGCGACGGCGGGCAGCCCCGGTACGGGCAGGCCCCGGCGCCGGGGAAGGACGTCACGCTGCAACCGGACGTGGTGCTGGTCGGCGGCGGCAGCCGGACCGTGCGGTCGGTGAGCCCGGACGGGCTGACCTGGCGGCTCGACCCCGGCGCGCGCGACGCGGACCGGCTCGCGCCCGGCCGGGTCATGTTCCTCACCGGACGCGGCGTGGGCCGGGTGCTCGACCTGGCCGAGTCCGGCGGTGACCTGGTCGTCACGATCGGACCGGTCACGCTCACCGAGGTGATCCGCGACGGCACGTTCGGCGGGGACGACGTCGCCCTCGACCACCCGACCGTCTACGTGGCGGGTGAACCCTCGTGGACCCGGGAGGCCGCGGCGGCCGGCGGCACGCTGGGCCGGTCGCGTCCGCTCGCCGTCGCGCCCGCGCAGCCGCCACCGGCGCCGGGCGGGCAGGCGGGCGCCACCGCCCACGGCTACCGGGTGCGGACGTTCTGCTGCGCCGGTGGCGTCGGCACCCACTTCACGTACGACGACGGCGGCGTTCGGCTGGCCGGGACCGTGACGCTGACCGTCGGGCGCCCGGCCGCGTCGTTCCACCTGGCGGTCGGCGCGGGCAAGGTGACCCGGGCCGAGCTGGAGATCGGTGGCGGCTTCGGCATCAAGGTGGACTTCTCCGCCGGCATCGACGGTGGGCAGAACCACCGCAAGGCGTTCCCGATCCCGGTCGACATCGCGTTCCCGATCGGGCTGGTCGCCGGCCTTCCACTGTCGTTCACGGTCAGTCAGACGCTGGAGGTGGCCACCGCGTTCGGCGCGCGCCGGGGCACGTTCCGCGGTGCCGGTGAGTACGCGCTGGCCGGCAAGCTCGGGTTCGGCTACGCGGGCGGCCAGGTGGGCTCGCGCGTGACCGAGGGGTTCGCGCGCCGGGTGAGCCTGCTCGACTCGCTCACCGGCGTGCCGGTCGGCGTGATGGGCCTTGTGGTCCGGCACGGCGTGCGGTTCACCATGGGGATCAGCGCGTTCCTGTTCACCGCCGGCATCTGGTTCGAGCTGGTCACCTCGTACGGGGCCACCATCGGATCAGCGCTCGGCGCCCCGTACGCGCTGTGCCGGGGCGTCGGGCTCGGTGTGCATGCGCGGTTCGGGATCGGCTACCGGATCCTGGAACCCGTCGTCCAGGTGATCAACAAGTTCCTCAGCCTGCTCAGTCCGTCCCGGGCGCCCCGGATCCCGCCGATCGTGACGTCGGGCGGGCCGAGCTGGAGCGCCCCCGTCTACCGCAACCAGGAGGTGATCCCGCCCGTCTCGATATGCGGACAGCTTCCGGGCTAGGCCGCGCCGACGTTGGGTTCGCGGGCGCGGCTGTGCCACCATCCCGCCATGGACGCCGCACTGGTCGGCCGCGACGCGGTCGTCGAGCGGGTGTGGCGTGCCCTGACCTCCGGTGCGCCGGTGCTGCTCGACGGTCCCAGCGGCATCGGCAAGACCGCGCTCTGGCGGGCCGTGGTCGCCCACGCCGGGCGGACCGGCTGGCGGGTGCTGTCCGCCGCGCCCACCGAGGCCGAGACCGCGCTGCCGTACGCCGCTCTGGCCGATGTGCTCCGCCCGCTGGCCGACGCGCTGCCCGGGCTGCCCGCGCCGCAACGGGTGGCCGCCGACATGGTGCTGCTGACCGGCGGTGAGCACGACGGCGCGGTGGACGAGCGGGCGGTGGGCGCGGCCACCCGTACGCTGCTCGACGCGGCGGTCACCGGCGCGCCCCGGGTCCTGCTCGCGGTCGACGATCCGCAGTGGCTGGACCCACCGAGCGCCCGGGCGCTGCGGTTCGCGCTGCGCCGGCTGACCCGGTGGCCCGCCGTCCTGGCCACCCACCGCACCGGGGACAACCCGCCGGCGCCGGTGCCGCTGGGGCTGGACGACGACCCGACCGGCCGGCATCCGCTGCTGCGCGCCGACGTACCCCCGCTCACCCCGCCGGACCTGCACCGCGTCCTGGCGGCCCGGCTCGGCGGCACGCTCAGCCGTCCGCTCACCGACCGGCTGGCCCGCGACGCCGACGGCAATCCGCTGCTCGCGATCGAACTGGCCCGGGCGGTGCTGCGGCTGCCCCGCCCGCCCGCGCACGACGAGGACCTGCCCGTACCGTCGTCGCTGCGCCTGCTGCTCGCGGAGACGCTGCGGGCGCTGCCCGGCCCGAGCCGGGACGCGGTGCGGCTGGCCGCGCTGCTGACCGTGCCGGCGCTGCGGGACCTGGCGGCGGCGGGCGTGCCGGCCGGGGCACTGGACGCGGCCGAGGACGCCGGGCTGGTCGTGGTCACCCCGAGCCGGGTCGACTTCGCGCACCCCCGGTACGCGGCGGCGGTGCGCGAGAGCATCCCGCCGGGGGCCCGGCGGCGGCTGCACGCGCTGCTGGCCGGCACGGTCGCCGACCCGGACGAGCGGGCCCGGCACCTGTCCCGGTGCATCGTGGCGCCGGACGCCGCCGTCGCCGCAGACCTGGCCGCCGCGGCGGCCCGGCAGCGGATGCGCGGCGCCTCAGCGCTCGCCGCCGACTGGTACGCCCGGGCGGCCGAGCTGACCCCGTCGTCCGCCGCCGCCGACCGGAACCGGCGTCGCCTCGACGCGGTGCAGTGCCGCATCGACGGCGGGGACTACGCGGCGGCCGGGCGGGCCGCCGAGGCGGCGGCCGGGGAGCTGACCGGCGCCGAGCGGGGCGAGGCGCTGCTGTTGCGCGCGCTCGTCGCGTGGTGCGCCGACGACCTGGTCACGGCCGTCCGCGTCGCCGAGCAGGCCCTCGCCGCCGCCGGGCCGGACGGGGGTCTGGCCGGGCGGATACACACCCACCTGACCATGTTCCACGACCAGCCGGGGCCCGCCCGCCGGCACGCGCGGGCCGCGATCGCCCGCCTGTCCGATCGGGACGAGCACCGCCCGCTGCTCACCGCCGCGCTGCTGCTGCTGTTCTTCCACGAGGTACGCGCCGGCGGCCCGGCGCCCACCGATCTGCTGGACCGGGCCCTGTCGCTGGAGGCGGGTGAACCGTCCTTCCTGGCCGGTTCGGTGCCGGCGATCTGGTGGAAGTCGGTCGACGATCACGACCGGGCGCGGTCCCGGCTGCACCTGATGCTGGACCTGGCGGTGGCGCGCGGCGACGACCCGCTGCGGCACGAGGTGCTGACCCACCTCGGCGAGACGGAACTGCTGGCGGGGCGCTTCGCCGAGGCCGGTACGCACATCGCCGCCGCCCGTGACCTGGGTGAGCAGCTGGGCACCGGGCTGGTGGGCGAAAGCTGGCTGGCCGGTGTGCTCGACGCGCACCGGGGGCGGCTGGCGCGGGCGGGCGCCGCGGCCGCCGCGCTGCGCCGCGACGACGACCTCGGCGACGCGTGGAGCCGGCGACTGCACCACCAGCTCACCGGGCTGGTGGCGCTGGCCTCCGGGGAGTGGGTCACCGCCGCGGCGGCGTACGGCGCGCTCGCCGCCGACCTGGACGGGTCGGGCATCGCCGAACCGCTGGGGCAGCGCTTCGAGCCGGACTGGATCGAGGCGTGCGTGGGCGCCGGCGACCTGGACACCGCGCACGCCGCGCTGGACCGGCTGGCCGGGCGCCACCGCAGGCTGCCGCGCCCGTGGACGACGCTCGGGCTGGCCCGCAGCCGGGTGCTGCTGGCCGGCGCGACCGGGGCGGATCCGGGCGCGGCGCTGGACGCGCTGACGCAGGCCCGGGCCGCGGTACCGGAGGCGGTGCTGCCACTGGACCGGGCCCGCTGCCTGCTCGCCGCCGGCCGCACGTACCGGCGGGTGCGGCGACGCCGGGAGGCGCGGGCGGCGCTCGACGCGGCGGCGGCCGAGTTCGACGCGCTCGGCGCGTCCGCGTTCGCCGACCGGGCGCGCGCGGAGCTGGGCCGCATCGGCGCCCGCACCCCGGCCCCGACGACGCTCACCGCCACCGAGGAGCGGGTCGCCCGGCTCGCCGCCCGGGGTCAGACCAACCGGCTCATCGCCGACGCGCTCTACATCAGCCCGAAGACGGTGGAGGCCAACCTGGCCCGGGTCTACCGCAAGCTGGGCATCGCCAGCCGCGCCGAGCTGGGCGCGGCAATGGGCCGGCCGCCGGGCGACTGAGTCGCTCAGGCCGCGGCCAGGGCGCTCAGGACGCGACCAGCGTGTCCAGATGCGCGCCGAGCAGCTCCCGGGCGCGCGCAGGCGGCATCCGCTCGGGGTACAGCAGCGCGTGCAGCGCGAGCCCGTCGAGCAGGGCGTGCAACCGGGCGACCGCCTCGGGGTCGGCGGCCGGTTGCCCGGTGAGCAGCGCGACGGCGAACTCGGCGGCGCGGCGGATGCCGTCGTCCGCGTCGGCCATCCGGGTTCGCGCCGCGGGGTCGGTCTGGGCGCGCGCGGCGAGCAGCAGCCACACCTCGGCCTCGCGGACGCGCTGGCGGTCCAGCGGCAGCAGTTGTTCCAGGATTCGTTGGGCGACCTCGCGCGGGCCGCCGGTGCGGTCGTCGGCGGCGATCCGCTCGGCCGCCTCGGCCTGCACGTGCTCCATGGCGAACACCAGCAGCTCGGTCTGGGTGGCGAAGTAGTGCCGCAGCGCGCTCGGTGACCAGCCTGCCTCGGCCGCGATGCTGCGGACGGTGGCGGCGCCGACGCCGTCGCGGTAGACGACCCGCCACATCGCCCGCGCCAGCTCGGCACGGCGCGCGCCGTGGTCGACGATCTTGGGCACGGGCCCCTCCGGAACCTGGTTGACGGCCGCTGTTACGGTTATCGCACAGCGTACTAAAAAAGGAGTCCGCATGCTCGTGGCAGTGATCATCGGATGCGAGGTGGCGTTCTGGGTGGTGCTGCTCGCCGGGCTGATCGCCCGCTACCCGCTGCGGCGGCCCCGCCTCGGCGCCGCCCTGCTGATCGCCGTTCCGGTCGTCGACCTGGTGCTGCTCGCCGCCACGATGATCGACCTGCGCCGGGGCGCGACCGCCACGTTCGCCCACGGCCTCGCCGCCGCGTACCTCGGGTTCTCGGTGGCGTTCGGGCACAGCATGGTGCGCTGGGCCGACGAGCGGTTCGCGCACCGGTTCGCCGGCGGCCCGCCCCCGCGCCGGGCCCCCCGGTACGGGATGGCGCGGGCCCGGCACGAGTGGCGCGAGTGGGGCAAGGGCATGATCGGCTGGGCGGTCGCCTGCGCCGTGCTGCTCGCCGGCATCGCCCTGGTCGGCGACGGCGAGCGCACCGCCGAGCTGTGGGCGTGGACCGGCCGGCTCACTGTGGTGATGGCGGGCTGGCTGGTGTTCTGGCCGGTCGCGTACACCGTCTTCCCGAAGCGGGCGCCGCGCGGCGCGTGAGGCTCACCCCTTGCGCCCGCCCGTCGCGATCCCCTCCACGAAGTGCCGCTGGGCCAGGAAGAACAGGATGATCATCGGTACGGTGGCGATCACGCTGGCGGCGAGGACGACCTCCCACTGCTGCTCGCCGCCGTAGCCGAACCGGTCCAGGATCACCTTCAGCCCCCGGGGCAGCGTGTAGAGCTGCTCGTTGCGCAGATAGATCAGCGGCTTCACCAGGTCCGTCCAGCTCGCCTTGAACTCGAACACGAACGCCACCAGCAGGGCCGGACGGACAAGCGGGAACGCCATCCGCCAGAACAGCTGCGGATAGCCGGCCCCGTCGACCCGGGCCGCCTCGAAGTACTCCCGGGGCAGCGACAGGAAGAACTGGCGCAGCAGGAAGATGTAGAACGCCGAGCCGAACAGGTTGCCGGCCCAGAGCGGCACCTGCGTGTCGACCAGGCCGAGCCGGTTCCAGATCAGGTACGTCGGGATCATGGTGACCGCGAACGGCAGCATCATGGTGGCCAGCACCAGACCGAACAGCAGGTTGCGGCCGGGGAACCGGAAGTACGCGAACCCGAACGCGACCCAGGCGCTGGACAGCGTGGCCGCGGCCGCCGCCGCCACCCCCACCACCACGCTGTTGAACAGCCAGGTGAACAGCGGCATCGCGTCCCACGCCCGGGCGTAGTTGTCCGGCGCGAACGGCGTGGGCAGCAGGCCCGGCGCGAAGACGTACTCCCGGGGTCGCAGCGACGCGCCGACCAGCCAGACGAACGGCAGCAGGAAGACCACGGCGGCGGCCACCAGCGCGAGCACGAACAGCACGCGCTGCCAGCGGGGCCGGCGGCCGTCGTCGTCCTGCCGCACCGGTCCGGGCGCGGTCACCGGCGCGACGACGGCGCCGGCGGCCGGCGGCTGACTCGTGGTGGTCACCGGTCCTCCCCCTCGTAGTAGACGAACCGGTTGCCCAGCTTCACCTGCACCAGCGTGATCACCAGGATGATCAGGAAGAGCAGCCAGGCCATCGCCGACGCGAAGCCCATGTGCAGGAACTGGAACGCCTCCCGGAAGAGGTGGATCACGTAGAACGACGCCGCGTCGCTGCTGAACGAACCGGCGGTCTGCCGGTTGCCGAAGTACATGGTGTAGACCTCGGTGAACATCTGCAGCGACGCGATGGTGTTGACGATCAGCGTGAAGAACAGCGCGCCGGAGATCATCGGCAGCGTGACGTGCCGGAACCGCGCCCAGGCGCCGGCGCCGTCGAGCTGGGCCGCCTCGTACAGGTCGCGGGGCACGCCCTGCAGCGCGGCCAGATAGATGATCACTGTGGAGCCCAGGCTCCACAGGCTCATCAGCACGATGCCGGGCATCACCCAGTCCGGGTCCGTGGTCCAGCTCGGACCGTCGATCCCGACCAGCGCCAGACCGCGGTTGATCAGGCCGTCCTGCGTGTTGAGCAGCAGCAGGAACAGGATGCCGACCGCCACCGCCGGCGTCATCACCGGCAGGTAGAACACGGTACGGAAGAAGCCGGAGAGCCGGCCGACGCGCTTGAGCAGCAGGGCCAGCCCGAGCGAGATCGCCATCACCAGCGGCACGTGCAGCGCGGTGTAGTAGACGGTGTTGCCGAGGCTTCGCGCCACCTGCGGGTCCGACATCAGTTGCCGGTAGTTGTCCAGCCCGGTGAAGCGCGGTGAGTTGATCACGTCGTACTCGGTGAAGCTGAGCCACAGGCTGGCGATCATCGGCCCGGCGGTGAACGCCAGGAACCCGACGATCCACGGCGCCAGGAACAGGTACGCCCAGCGGGCCTCCCGCCGGGCCAGCGACGCGCGGCGCCGCCGGCCCGGTACGGCAGGGGTGACGGTGGTGGTGGCCATGGCGGGCTAGTCCGCGGCCTTGTCCAGCGCGGCGGTCGCCTCCCGCTGGGCCCGGTCGAGCGCCTGCGCGGGCTGCTCCTGACCGGACAGCACCCGGTTGACCGCGTCCGTCCACGCCTTGTCGAACTCGGCGCCGGCGGGCGAGGCGGGCATCGCGAACGCGGCGTCCTGCGCCTGGCGGATGGTCTGCACCGCGTCGTCGAAGCGCTTGTTGCCGGTGGGCTTGTACACCTCGTCGAAGATCTTCTTGTCGGCTGTGGTGTTGCCGGTCCAGAGGCCGGTGAAGGGCAGGTTCGCGGCCTTGCGCGCCTCGGCGCGCGCCCGGGCGGCGGCCAGCCACGTGTCGGTGGCGGTCATCTGCTTGACGAACGCGCAGGCGGCCTCCGGATTCTTCGCCCCCTTGGTGACCACCCACGCCTGCCCGGAGGACAGGCTCAGCGGCTTGCCCTGCCGGTCCACGAACGGCTTGACCACCAGCTCGGCGTCCGGGCTGTTCTTCGCGGCCTGGTTGAGGAACCACTCCTCCATCGGCCACGCGGCGATCTGGTTCTTCGCCAGCGGGTTCTGCGCGCCGAAGAAGTCGAACGTGTCCCGGAACGACTTGAACTTCCCCCAGCCGCCCTGGGCCTGGATGAGCCCGACGCCGGTGGTGAGCGCCTCGACCACCTTCGGGTCGGTGAGGTTGGCCCGGGTGCCGTCGGCGGAGATCATGTCGGCGCCGTTGGCCTTGGCCCACATTGGCAGGAACTCCGGGATCTTCGGGTCGATGCCGATGCGGCTGAGCCGGCCCCCGGAGACGGCGGCGAGCCTGGCGTTGAGCGCGGGCAGGCCCGCCCAGTCGGCCAGGTTCACGTCGTCGGCGCCCAGCCCGGCCCGCTTGAGCAGCGCCTCGTTCAGGTAGAGCACGCGGACCTGGGAGAACTCGGGGATGCCGTACACCGTGCCGTCGAGCGTCACCTGCTCCCGCGCGGACTGCCGGTACTCCGCCATGTCGACCCGCTGCTTCTCGACGCAGTCGGTGAGCGGCTGGATCGAGCCGCGCTCGGCGTACGTGCCGATGAGCTTGCGGTCCATGTAGACCAGATCCGGTGGGTTGCCCGAGGCAACCGCCGACAGGAACTGCTGCTCGTCGAACGCGCCCTCGGTGATCGTCAGCCGGACGTCGCCGTGGTCGCGCTTGAAAGCGTCCACCCGGGTGGTGGCGATCTCGTCGGACAGGCTGAAGCCCATGGTGCTCAGCGCGCCGCTGCCCTCGGCGCCACCGCCGCCGGAGTCCCCTCCCCCGCCGACGCCGCCGCAGCCGCTGATCGCCAGGGTCAGCACCCCGGCCAACGCGGTCGCCCGCAGTTTCCGTGACATCGCCACCTCCCGTGATCGCGCCGGCCACTCTGCCGGGCGCGACCTGCACTTCTCCTGTGGTTCGGCTTTCAAACCGGTTGATGCGCATCGGTTACCGTCGACCGCCCGGCGGCGGACGGCTCACCGCGCCGATCGACGGCGATCGCGGCCAGCAGCAGCCCGGCCAGCGCCGCCAGCGCCAGCGGTGGCGGCAGCAC
The DNA here is from genome assembly GCF_900091605.1 of Micromonospora tulbaghiae. Classification (GTDB taxonomy): domain Bacteria; phylum Actinomycetota; class Actinomycetes; order Mycobacteriales; family Micromonosporaceae; genus Micromonospora; species Micromonospora tulbaghiae. Next base: position 802,441 of record NZ_FMCQ01000002.1, on the reverse strand, counting down.
CGTCCCGAGCACGGCCAACGGCAGCGCCGCCCCGGCGACGGCCAGCCGGACCGGTCCGACCGGCTGCCCGGTCAGCCGGCGGAACAGCAGCCGTCCGGCCAGGTAGACGGCCGCGCCGCCGAACAGCGCCACCGCCGCCGAGGGGTTCAGCCGGGGCCCGGCCTGCGGGTCGGCGACGTGCTCCAGCACCTGTTCGACGCCGAGCGCCAGGTAGATGACGCCGGCGACGAGCAGCAGATGGGTCTGGCTGTAGGCGTCCGCGGCCATCCGGGCCCGCTGCGCCGCCGGTGCGGCGGCGAGCGCAAGGGCCGCCGCCGGGTACGTGCGGTGAAAGTAGAGCCACCAGAGGCTGACGGTCACCACGAAGGCGACGAGCGCCACGGCGAGGACCGGCGGCTCGGTGACCGCCGAGGCTGCGCCCACCCCCGCGGCCACCACCGACTCCCCCAGCGAGATGATCAGCACCAGGCCGTACCGCTCGGCGAAGTGCGTCGGGCTGCGCAGTGGCCAGGCGCCCCGACGGGCGTACGACAGCCGTTGACCGGCCACCTCGACGGCGAAGCCCAGCACCCACAGCGCCGCGTGCGCGGCACCGTCCAGCAGCGCGCCGAGCAGCAGCGGCACCCAGCCGACGGCGCTGACGAACGCGAAGAACCGGATCCGGGCGCGCAGTGCCGGGTCACCCGTCGCGGCCCAGTGGAACAGCGTCAGGTGCACCACGCGCAGCACCACGTAGGCCAGCACCACGATCAGCGGCCCGTCCAGCCCCGGGCCCGGCGTCCACGCCTGCGGCATGGCGAGGGCGGCCAGGAACAACGCGGCCATCGCGACCAGGAACCCGCCGCGCACCACCCCGACGTCGGCGGGCGTGTGGTTGCCCAACCAGGTGTACGACAGCCACGCCACCCAGAGCAGCACGAGCAGGAGGAGGCCCTTGGCCATCCCGGCCGGGGTCGGATGCGGCTCGATCAGCGCCATGATCCGGGTGAGCGCGAAGACGAAGACCAGGTCGAAGAAGATCTCGAACGGGGTGACCCGGCGCTGGTCCGGCCCCGGCCGGGGCGCGCGCAGCCTCCGTCGCACCCGTTCGCGTCCCACGTCCGCCGCCCTCCGCCGGTCCACCTCCTGCGCCGACGGTAGGCGGCCCCGGACGGTTGAACCGGGTGATTCCGGCGATCACGCCCGGCCCGGTCCGCCGCACCGGTGCCCGCCGGGCAGCACGACGGGCGGCGCGGCGGGCGGCGCGGCGGCGGTCGGTTCAGCCGGCGTCGGCGTCCGGCCATGCGGCGCGGACCAGCGCGGGCAGCACCTCGCCGGCCGGGCCGCGCATGTTCACCGTGCAGATCGCGTCCAGCGGCGTCGGCACCGGGTTCACCTGCACCACGGGCGCGCCGAGGCGAGCCGCGACGAGCGGGATCTCGGCGGCCGGGTGCACCAGCGCCGAGGTGCCGACAGTCAGCAGCAGGTCGCAGCCGGACGCCGCCTCGACCGCCGCGTCGAGCGCGGCCGACGGCAGCGCCTCGCCGAACCACACCACGCCCGGCCGCACCGGCGCACCGCATCCGGCGCACGCGGGCGGGGTCAGCGGCCCGTCGTGCGGTTCCGGCGCGTGCGGTTCCGGACCGTCGTGCGGCACCGGACCGTCGTGCGGCACCGGCGGATCGGACGGCACCGGCGCGGGCCGGGCGCAGGCCGAGCAACGGGGTGCGAACAGGCTGCCGTGCAGGCGTACCGGGGCGGGGACGCCGCCGCGCTCGTGCAGGTCGTCGACGTTCTGCGTGATCACCACCGTCTCCGTCAGACGCGCCTGGATCGCGGCGACCGCCCGGTGCCCCGGATTCGGCAGCGCCCGCCGCACCCCGCGCCGGCGTGCCTCGTACCAGCCCCAGACCAGCGCCGGGTCGGCCCGGAACGCCGCCGGGGTCGCCAGCTCCTGCGGGTCGTACCGCTGCCAGAGTCCAATCTGGGCGTCGCGGAACGTCGGCACGCCGCTCTCGGCCGACATGCCCGCCCCGGTGAAGACGACCGGCCGCCGCGCGGCGGCGAGCAGCCGGCCCGCCTCGGCCAGCTCCGGCCCGGTCACACGTCCACCGTCAGCCGCACGTCGACCCGGTCGCCCAGCTCGATGCCCTCCGCCCGGCGCGCCGCGACCCGCAGCGGCACCACGTACCGGCCGTCCTTGGGCCACAGCGACGTCCGCCAGTCGGTGTCACCGATGCGGACCGTCACCGGGATCATGCCCCAGCCGTAGGTGACCGACGCCGAGGCGGCCTCGATCGCCGCGCTCTGCTCGGCGGGCACTGTGACGAAGTGGTACGGCGCCGGGCCGCGCCAGAACCACACCTCGCCGCTGAACGCCAGCTCCATCCGGTCAGGATAGGGGCCGGGACCGACGTGACCGCAGCAGCCGGAGCCCGGCCGCCGTCACCCAGGCGAACAGCGGGAACACGGCGACGCGTTCCATGCCGCCCACGCCGATGCCGGCGTCCACCCGGGACAGGAACAGCACGGTGCCGGCCAGCCCGAGCAGGCCCAGGAGCGCGCTGACGGTCCGCAGCTCGCGCAGCAGCGGCGACCGGCCGGCGAGCGCGGCGGCGAGCATCGCCGCGTTGCCGGGCGCGAAGACCAGCAGCGCACCGAGCACGTGCAGGTTCTCGTCCACGTCCGCCGGGTAGAGACCGGCCAGCACGTACCCGGACCCGGCGGCCACGATCGACGCGACGGCGACGGCCGCGGCGCGGCCCGGGCGCAGCGCCCGGTGTGCGAGCAGCGCGCCGAACGCGAGCAGCAGCCCGGCACCGACGAACACGGCGTTCATGGCCGGGTGCCACGGCGAGCAGACCGGGCGGGGCCGGCTGGTGTCCCACACGCCGCACGTCACGTTGCCGAGGTCGCTGATGTTGTGCTCGGCCCAGCTGAACCCGGGTTGCTCCCAGGCCAGGCCGACGATGACATTGGCGACCACGAACGACGCGGTGGCGAGCAGCCAGCATGCGCCGGCGAGGCGGTTTCTCATCCGTCGAGTGCACCGCCTCGGGGCGGCCGGGCGCACGGGGCGTGGCGGGGCGGTGCGGGGTAGGGCCAGACCTACCCGGAGAGCGGGGTCCAACCGGCTGGGCCGGGCGGCGTGGCCTGGCTAGCGTCGGGCCATGACCGTTGATCAAGGGCTGGCCGCCGCGTTGCGCCACCGCCGCTACCTGCTCTCCGCATGGCCGTGGCGGGCCCTGGCGTACGCCGTCACGACCCTGCCCCTGGCCGGCGCGGCGGCGCTCGGCGCGACGGTCGTCGCCGCGCCGCTGCTGCTGGTGGCCGCCGCGCTGCGGCGGGGCCGCCCCGTCGACGCCGGGGCGCTGGCGGCGCTGGCCGTGGTGGCGCTGGCGGTGGTGGCGCTCGCCCCGCTGGCCGGCGCGCCGGTGGCGGCGGTCGAGCGGTGGCGCCTCGGCCTGGTCGACGACCGCCCGGTGACGGCGCCGGGGTGGCGAGGGCTCGCCGCCCGTTTCACCACCGCCACCGGGTGGCGGGAGGGCGCCTACCTGGCCGTGCTGGGTGCGGCGGTGCCGCTGGCGTACGGGACGTTCGGCCTGCTCGTGCTGCTGGACGCGGCGCTCGTCGCCGGTCCGTGGCTGGCCGGCGGCGAGGACCGGATCGTGCTGCTCTGGGCCACTGTCGACTCCCCCGCCGAGGCGGTGCCGTACGCGCTCGCCGGCCTGCTGGCGGTCCCGGCGCTGGTCTACCTGGCCGGGCTGCTCGTCGCGGTCCAGGCGGCGGTGACCCGCCTGCTGCTCGACGACGCGCCCGCCGGGACGGCCCTGCGCGAGGTGACCCGGTCCCGTGCCCGCCTGGTGAGCGCCTACGAGGCGGAGCGACGCCGCATCGAGCGGGACGTGCACGACGGCGTGCAGCCGCGCCTGACCAGTCTCACCCTCCAGCTCGGGCTGGCCCGCCTGGACGTGCCGGACGACTCCCCTGTGGCGAAGCCGCTCGCGGCGGCGCACGAGCAGGCCAAGGAGCTGATGGGGACGTTGCGCGGCATCGTCCAGGGCATCCGCCCGCCACAGCTCACCGAACTCGGCCTGGCCGCCGCCGTCGGTGACCTGGCCGCGCGGTCGGTCGTCCCGGTCACCGTGCACGCCGACCTGACCCGCCCGGTGCCCGACCTGGTGGAGACCACCGCCTGGTACGTGGTCTCGGAGACGCTCGGCAACGTCACCCGGCACGCCGGGGCCGGCCGGGCGCAGGTACGGCTGACCCGTACCGACCGCCTGCTGGTGGTCGAGGTACGCGACGACGGCCGGGGCGGCGCCGACCCGGCGCGCGGCACCGGCCTGACCGGGCTCGCGGACCGGGTGGCCGCGGCGGACGGGCGGCTGCTGCTGTCCAGCCCGCCCGGTGGGCCTACCCTCGTGCGGGTGGAGCTGCCGTGCCGTCCGTGACCCGGGTCGTCCTGGCCGAGGACGAGGTGCTGCTCCGGGAGGGCCTGGTAGGCCTGCTGACCCGGTTCGGCTTCGCGGTGGACGCCGCCGTCGGCTCCGCCCCCGAGCTGCTCGACGCGGTCCGCACGCACCGGCCCGACCTCCTGGTGACCGACATCCGGATGCCGCCGCAGCACCGCGACGACGGCCTGCGCGCGGCCGTCACGCTGCGCGCCGAACGCCCGGACCTCGCCGTGGTGGTGCTCAGCCAGCACGTGCAGAGCGGGTACGCGGCCGCGCTGCTCGACAGCGGCGACGGCAACCGGGTCGGCTACCTGCTCAAGGACCGGGTGGCCGACGTCGCGGAGTTCGCCGCGACGCTGCGCCGGGTGGTGGCCGGCGGCACCGCCGTCGACCCGGACGTGGTGCGGCACCTGCTGCGGCGTCCGCGCGACCCGCTCGACGCGCTGTCCCCCCGTGAGCGGGAGGTGCTGGGTTTGATCGCCGAGGGCCACTCCAACGCGGCCATCGCGGGCCGGCTGTACGTCACCGAGGCGGCGGTCGGCAAGCACGTGGGCAACATCCTGGCCAAACTCGGCCTGCCGCCGGACGAGGACACCAACCGGCGGGTGCTCGCCGTGCTCGCCTACCTGCGCGCGGCGGGCTGACCGGGCGTCACAGGCTCATCGGCACGGGATCGGTGGCCAGCGCCCGGAACCGCTCGCGCGGGTCGGCCACGAGCCGCCGCTCGGTGAGGTCGAGCAGGCCGCCGACGCCGCTGACCGAGGCGACCGGGGTGCCGTCGGCGCGGGTGAACTCCTGGCCGATCCGGAACGTCTTGCCCTCGCCCCAGTGGAACTCGCAGGTCACGTCGACCTCGTCGCCGCCGCGCAGCTCACGCAGGTAGCGCACCGTCACCTCCAGCGCGACCGGCCCGACGCCGCCGGCGAGCAGCCGGTCCTGGCCGATGCCGGACGCGCGCAGGCACTCCCAGCGGGCGTGCTCGGCGTACTGGAGGTAGACCGCCTGGTTGAGGTGCCCCTGCGTGTCGAGTTCGTAGCCGCGCACTGTGACGCGTACCCGGAACGGATCTGCCATGCCGGCAGCCTAACCAGCGGCGCGGACAAAACGGCGTGCGGTCCGGGCCGCGCGGCTCTAGCCTGCCCGGCGTGACAGTGGAGATCGTGACCCTGGCGCAGCGGCCCGACCTGGCGCCGCTGCTCGACGCCGACTTCGACGGCGCCTGGCCGCCGTTCATGCTCTGGGATCCGATGGGCGCGCTCTACTACGGCGTCGCGCACGAGACGTACCCCGAGTTCGTCTTCGCGGCCGTCGATCCGGCCGAGCCGGGCCGGGCCGTGGCCCGGGGGTACGCGGTGCCGCTGCGCTGGACCGAGGACGAGCTGCCCGACGGCGGCTGGGACCGGGTGATCCAGCGGGCCACGCTGGGCCGGCTCACCGGGTCCACTCCGAACCTGGTGTCGGCGCTAGAGATCTGCGTGCGCCCGGACCGGCGCGGCGGCGGGGTGTCCGGGCTGATGCTCGCGGCCATGCGCGCGGCGGTGGCCCGGGCGGGCTTCGGCACGCTGGTGGCGCCGGTGCGCCCGAACGGCAAGGCCGCCGTCCCGGACGTGCCGATGACCGAGTACGTGGCCCGGCGCGGCCCGGACGGGCTGCCGGCCGACCCGTGGCTGCGGGTGCACGTCCGCGCGGGCGGGGTGATCGAGCGGATCGCGCCCCGGTCGATGACGGTGACCGGCACGCTCGCCGACTGGCGGCGCTGGACCGGGTTGCCGTTCGACACCTCCGGCCCGGTACGCGTGCCGGGCGCGCTGACGCCGGTGCTCGTCGACGTCGACCACGACCACGCCGCGTACGTCGAGCCCAACGTGTGGGTGCGCCACCGGCTCTGACGGCTCAGGCCGGCCAGGCGTGGCCGATCCCGTCGAGCAGCAGGACCACGCCCTCGGTGGCCGCCTCCCGGTCCCGGGAGATCTCCCGGTACTCCGGCGAGGTGGACCAGCGCTCGAAGTCCTCGCGGTTGTCGAACGACAGCAGTACCGCCTTCTGGTGCGGCCAGTCGCCCTCGACCACGCGGGGGGCGGTGTCGGCGGCGAGCAGCTTTCCGCCGTAGCGGGCCAGCACCGGCGGGAAGGCGGCGGCATACCTGTCGTAGCGCGCCCGGTCGTGGATGGTGATCTGTGCGAGGGCGTAGACGGTCACCGGCTCAGGCTACCGACCGCCCGAGCGCTCCGGCCTCGTCCGTCGGGCCGGATCCCGCGCCTTCGCGAGCCGTGTCAACTGTCCGGTGTGCGCTAGCCATCATGGCCCTGACCTGGGAATAGTGATAGCAGGTCCGCGCGGCGGGGGGAAAAGAGGTGGGGCGCCATGATCGAGCAGGAGACCCAGCCCGAGGCCTTACCCGGGCCCCGGAACGCACCGGAGGGCCTGCCGGTCCCGCCCGCCACGTCGGTTCCCCGCGCGGTGTGGCAGGTCCGCGTCCGCACCAAGCTCGACGACCTGTATCAGCAGCTCGCGGTGCTGGCCACGCGCGACCTCGAACAGGCCGCGGCACTGCGCGCGCAGCTGTCCGGGGTGGAGGCGGTGCTCGGGCGCAGCGGCGTCATCGAGTGGCTGCGCGGCGGCAACCTGGAGTACGCGTGGCAGACGATCCACTCGGTGGAGCGGGGGATGGTGGCGCTGCGCAGCCCGGACGAGCTGACCGGGCTGCTGCCGGCGTACCGGAGCGCGGCGGCGCAGGTGCTGCCGGCCGACGACAAAGTGCTCACCGATCTCGACCCGTCGGCCGGCACCCCGTCCGACGCGCTGCTGCGCGCCCGGGTGCAGGCACTGCTGCTGCGCTACCACTCCGCGTCCGACGAGTTCCACGAGTCGGCGCGCCGGCTACGCAACCGGATGCTGGGGCTGTCGGTGTTCGCGCTGGTGGCGGAGGTCCTGGTGGTGCTGGTGCAGTGGCGCAGCCACGACGTACGGCTGCTGGAGGCGCCGACCGACGCCGGTGCCGTGCCGGCCTGGCGGCTGCTGTTCTTCGTGCTGATCGCCGGTGCGCTCGGGGCGTTCCTCAGCGCGCTGCCCTCGATGATCACCTCACGGTCCGGCGGGCTGCCCTACAAGCTGCCGTTCCAGCAGGGGCTGCTGAAGCTCGCCATCGGTCCGCTGGTCGCGGTGGTCGGCATCATGCTGGTCATCGGCGGCCTGGTGGAGACCAGCGTGAGCAGCACGGCCGCGCTGCTCGGCCTGGCGATCGTGTTCGGCGCCGGGCAGCAGGCGGTCACCGCGTTCGCCGACCGGCGGGCCGCCGAACTGCTCGGCCCGGCCGCCAAGAGCTGATGCCGCACGGCGGCCATCCGGCCTGGGTAGCCTGATCCCATGATCTTCATTACCGCGAAGTTCCGGGTCCGTGCGGAGGACGCCGACAACTGGCCGCAGATCGCCGCCGACTTCACCGCCGCGACCCGAGCCGAGCCCGGCTGCCTGTGGTTCGACTGGTCCCGCAGCCTGGACGACCCGACCGAGTACGTGCTGGTCGAAGCGTTCCGCGACGACGAGGCGGGCGCGGCGCACGTGCAGTCGGAGCACTTCCGGACCGCCCAGCGCACGCTGCCGCCGCATCTGGCCGAGACGCCCAGGATCGTCAACGTGACGGTGCCGGAGCAGGACTGGTCGCGCCTGGGCGAGATGGCCGTGCCCGGCGACGCCGCGAGCTGAAGATTTCCCACGTTTATCGCTCAGGCATTGAAGCTTGTTTTCACCTTTCGCTACCCTCGGCGGAAAGATCCACCATCCACCGTGGAGGAGCTGAAGCATGCGCAAGCTGATGGCGGCGCTCGGCGCCGGGGCGATGACTGCCGCGGGCCTGCTCGCGGTCGCGACACCGGCCCAGGCCGCGGCCTGCACCCTGGTGCAGTCGGAGATCTACAACGGGGCGAACCTGATCGCCTGGTCGCGCGGCCTGGACGGCTGCTCGGGCGACGTCTACTGGGAGATCCAGTCCGGTGACGGCGGCACGTGGCAGGTGACCGACAGCGGCACCACGCACTACGACGACCAGGTCGTCAGCTACTACGGCGACGTGGACCTGCCGTGCTACCTGCGGGTTTACGCGGCGTTCGGGGACCAGGAGCGGCTGACCCGGCCGGTGCGCAACAACAACTGCGCGGGCTGACCACCGGCCGGGGCGCGCGTGACGCGCCCCGGCCGCACCGCCGGTCAGGGGATGGTCAGGCCGTACGCGGCGAGGATCTCCAGGATCGGCTGGTAGTAGCTGGTTCCGCCGGTCGTGCAGTTGCCGCTGCCGCCGGAGAGGACGCCGATGACGGTGCCGGTCGCGGCCACGTAGAGCGGGCCGCCGCTGTCGCCCGGCTCGGCGCAGATGTTCGTGCGGACGAGTCCGGTGACGCTGCCCTCGGCGTAGTTGACAGTCGCGTTCAGCCCGGTGACGGTGCCGCACCGCACGCCCGTGGTGGCGCCGCTGCGGCAGACCGCCTGTCCGACGTACGCGCTGCCGGCGGCGGTGACGGTGACCTGCCCGGGGTAGGTGTGGACCGCGCTCGGATGGGCGACGGCGCCGGTGTAGCGGACCACGCCGTAGTCGTTGCCGGGGAAGCTGCTGCCGGTCCGGCTGCCCAGCACGGTGGTGCGGGCGCTGTCGGCGTACCAGGTGGCGGCGAGGCGCGTGCAGTGCCCGGCGGTCACGAAGTACCAGGTGGTGCCGCTGCGCACGTTCGCGCCCAGGGAGCAGCGCCCACCGCCGCCGTAGATCGCCTGGCCGCCGGCGATGAGTGTGCGCAGCCGCCCGGGTTCGTGGCGCAGCACCGCGCCGCCCCGGTCGGCGGTGCGCCGCAACGCGGCCAGCTCGCGCCCGCGTACCGTGTCGTCGGCGGTGACCGTGAGCCGGCCGGTGAACGGGTCGTGCCCCCAGGCGATGCCGGGCGTGCGGAGCCCGGCGAGCGCGGCGGGGTCGGGCGGCGGTGCGGCGGCGCCGGCCCGGGCGACCGCCGGGGTGCCGGCGAGCAGGGCGGCGAGGACGAGTACGACGAGCGCGGGTCGGCGCATGCTCCGGGACCCCTTCCATCGTCTACGGTCGATTCACCAAGCATCGGCCCGCAGGCGCGATCGACTCAACCGGCAGAACCGGCGGCCCCCCGAAACTTCCGGAGCCACGGCGGGCGGCACGGGCACGCCCGCAGGCCGTGCCCGCACGCGGATCCCGCCCGTCCACCCGGCACCGCGTGCCCCGATGTCGACATATCGAGGTGATTAAGTTTTCGGAACGCTTCCGGTAAGCTCCGGGCAGAGATTCGCTTCGATCCACTCACGATGTGCCGGGGAGTCACTCCCCCACCTGGCGCGGCCACCGGGCGGCCGCGCGGAGCCGACGTCGTGGCGGGCGGTGGCCGAGGCGAACCGATCCCATTGACAGGCTAGAGAGGCGTTCAGATGGACAAGGTGCTCGCCCGCGGCAGCGGGAGCGCGGCAGCCCGGTCACGCCCGCGGACCGCTGTGGTCGCGATGGTGGCGGGGGCCGCGATGGTCGCCGCCACGATAGCGGTGGCGACCAGTGCCAGCGCCGGCACGACGCTCGGCGCGTCGGCGGCGGAGCAGGGCCGGTACTTCGGCACGGCGGTGGCGGTGAACAAGTTGTCCGACAGCACGTACGTCGGCATCCTGAACCGCGAGTTCAACATGGTCACCGCCGAGAACGAGATGAAGTGGGACGCCACCGAGCCGTCCCGGAACCAGTTCAACTTCAGCGCCGGCGACCGGCTCGTCGCGCACGCTCAGGCCAACGGCATGCGGGTGCGCGGCCACGCGCTGCTCTGGCACCAGCAGCAGCCCGGGTGGACGGGAAGCCTGTCCGGCAGCGCGCTGCGCGAGGCGATGATCAACCACGTCACCCAGGTCGCCACCCATTACCGGGGCAAGATCCACTCCTGGGACGTGGTGAACGAGGCGTTCGACGACGGCAACAGCGGCGCCCGCCGCAACTCGAACCTCCAGCAGACCGGCAACGACTGGATCGAGGCCGCGTTCCGGGCCGCCCGCGCCGCCGACCCGGGCGCCAAGCTCTGCTACAACGACTACAACACCGACAACTGGTCGTGGGCCAAGACCCAGGGCGTCTACAACATGGTCCGGGACTTCAAGGCCCGGGGCGTGCCGATCGACTGCGTCGGCTTCCAGTCGCACTTCAACAGCGGGTCGCCGTACCCGAGCAACTACCGCACCACGCTGCAGAACTTCGCCGCGCTCGGCGTCGACGTGCAGATCACCGAGCTGGACATCGAGGGCTCGGGCAGCAGCCAGGCCACGTCGTACGGCAACGTGACCCGGGACTGCCTGGCCGTGGCGCGGTGCAACGGCATCACCGTCTGGGGCATCCGGGACACCGACTCCTGGCGGGCCAGCGGCACCCCGCTGCTGTTCGACGGCAGCGGCAACAAGAAGCAGGCGTACACCGCCGTGCTGAACGCGCTCAACGAGGGCGGCACCCCGCCGCCGACCACCGCGCCGCCGACCAGCACTCCGCCCACCTCGACCCCGCCCACCTCGACGCCGCCGACCAGCGAGCCGCCGACGACTCCCCCGCCGACCGGCGCCTGCACCGCCACGTTCACCACCAACCAGTGGCCGGGCGGCTTCGTCACCAACGTCCGGATCACCGCGGGCTCCAGTGGGCTCAACGGGTGGACCGTGTCGCTCACGGTGCCCTCGGGCTCGGCGATCACGAACACCTGGAGCGCCCAGGCCAGCGGCACCACCGGTGCGGTGACCTTCCGCAACGTGGACTACAACCGCCAGGTCGGTGCCGGTGGCACCACCGAGTTCGGATTCCAGGGCACGGGTACCGCCCCCTCCGGCACGCCGGCCTGCGCGGCCGGCTGACCGTCGGCGCGACCCGGCACGGGGCCACCGTGCCGGGTCGCGTCCCCGGCGGGCACCGGCCCGCGACCGTACAGTGGGGTAGGTCCTGTTCCACCGTTTCGCCGGAAGGACCACAGTGAACCGACGCATCAGGACCGCCCTCGGCGTCGCCCTGACCGCCGCCCTCGTCACCACCGCCGCCCCGGCCCCCGCCACCGCCCACGACCGCCGCCCGAGCGTCATCGCGCTGCCGGACGGCTTCCAGCCGGAGGGCGTCGCCGCCGCCGGCCGGTACGCCTGGTTCGGGTCGCGGGCCACCGGCGAGATCTACCGCGCCGACCTGATCACCGGAGCGGGCAAGCAGGTCAGCCCCGCCACCGGCACCCCCTCACTCGGTCTGAAGATCGACCCGCGGGGCCGGCTCTTCGTGGCCGGCGGCACCGCCGGTGACGCCCGGGTCATCGACACCCGCACCGGTGCCGTGCTCGCCAGCTACCGGTTCGCCGACGCGCCGACGTTCGTCAACGACGTGACGCTCACCCGCGACGCCGCCTGGTTCACCGACTCGAACCGGCCGGTGCTCTACCGCCTGCCGCTGGGACGCGGCGGCAAGCTGCCGCCCGCCGGCGGCTTCACCACGCTGCCGCTGACCGGCGACTTCCAGCAGACCGGCACCGGCGTCAACCTCAACGGGATCGTGCCCACCCCGGACGGGCGGGCGCTGATCGTCGTGCAGTCGAACACCGGCACGCTGTTCCGGGTGGACCCGGCCACCGGCGTCACCACCGCCGTCGACGTGCCGGGCGCGACGTTCCTCAACGGTGACGGCCTGCTGCTGCTCGGCCGCACGCTGTACGTGGTGCAGAATTTCCTCAACCAGGTCGCCGTGGTCGACCTGAACCGCTCCGGCACGGCCGGCGTCGCGCGCGGCGTCATCACCGACCCGGGCTTCGACGTGCCGACCACCGTGGCCGCCGCGCTCGGCCGGCTCTACCTGCCGAACGGCCGGTTCACCACCCCGCCGACGCCGACCACCCCGTACACGGTGGTCGCTGTCGACGCGCGCTGAGCCACGCCGGCCGCCACCCGTCCGGTGGCGGCCGGCCCGGCTCAGTCCTCCATCTCCGGCCCGAGCAGCCGGATCTCCTCGATGTCGATGGCCGCCTGGAGCTGCCGCAGCACCACGTCGTCGATCTGTCTGGTGTTGCGCAGCCGGGTGATCTCCTGCCGCTTGTGGTCGAGCACCCGCAACCGCAGCCGCCGGGCCATCTCCCGCTCCCCCTCCGCGTCCTCACCGCCCGGGTCGCGGGCGTCGGCCAGATGATCCTCGTAGTCGGCGCGCAGCCGGTCCACCGTGTCCTGCGTGGCGCCCACGTCGCTGGCGGCCCGGGGCAGCGCCTCCAGGGCGGCCTCGGTGGCCCGGATCCGGGCCCAGCGCACCTCGTCGTCGCGTTCCCGGTCGCCCACCAGGCCCGCCCAGCTCACGACAGCCGGCAGCGTGGTGCCCTGCACCAGCATGATCAGCACGATCACCACGACGGTCACGAAGATGATCAGGTCGCGCTCGCGCACCGTGCTCCCGTCGTGCATGGCGACCGGCACGGCGAGCGCGGCGGCGAGCGAGACGGCGCCGCGGAACCCGGCCCAGCCCACCGCGGTACGCATCCGGCCGTCGAAGTGCCGCGACCGGCTCGACTCGCGCCGGTCCACGCGTTGCAGCACCGAGATCGACAGGTGCACCCAGGCCAGCCGGATCACCACCACGACCAACGCCACGAGCGCCGCGATGCCGAGCGACGCGGCCGGCGAGTGGCTGGTGATGCTGCGCAGCGAACGCGGCACCTGCGTGCCGAGCAGCACGAAGAGACCACCGTTGACCATGAATGTGGACAGGTCCCAGAACGCGAACGCGGTGACCCGGGAACGGGCCCGGATGACCCGGGGCGCGGCGTAGGACAGCAGCAGCCCGGACACGACCACCGCGAGCACGCCGCTGGCGTGCACCGCGTCGGCGAGCAGGAACGCGACGAACGGGGTGAGGATGCTCAGCCCGCCCTCGCGCATCGGGTCGTCGACGTGCTTGCGGATCAGCACCACGACCGCGCCGACGAGCAGGCCGGCGGCCACCCCGCCGAGCGACTTGCCGACGAACTCGCCGGTGAGCGTCAGCGCGTTCGGCACCGTCCCGCCCGCGACCACGCCGGCCGCCACGGCGAACAGCACGAGCGCCGTACCGTCGTTGACCAGGCTCTCCGCGCGCAGCGTGGTGAGGATGCCGCGCGGCATCCGCTTGGCCAGGCCGGCCACGGCCGCGGCGTCGGTCGGGGCCAGGACCGCGCCGAGCACCCACGCGGCGGCCGGCTGCACGCCGAGGGCCTGCGCGGTGTACGCGACGGCGACCATCGTGACGATCACCAGCACGACGGCGAGCCCGACGATCACCGTGAGGTTGGCCCGGATCTCGCGGAGGCTGATGACCAGGCTCTCCCGGTAGAGGATCGCCGGGAGGAACAGCACCAGCACGACCTCGGGTTCGAGGATCAGGTTGTCGAACGGCGGCAGCAGGCCGATCAGCGCGCCCATGGCGATCAGCAGGACCGGCGGCGCGACGCTGTAGCGGCCGCCGATCGTGGTGCCGACGAGCACCGTGGCGCCCAGCACGGTGATCAGCACGAGTGCTTCCACGCCGTACCCCCGTCACCGTCCGCCGGTCCTACCGTGCCCTACGGCGGCGGCCGGGCGGGGCGGATTGGGTGATCGTTACTCGAAGCGGGACGGGTCTCCGGCCCCGCGGCGCAGGATCTCCGGCTCGGGGCCGGACAGGTCGACCACTGTGGTGGGCTCCAGCCCGCAGTCCCCGGCGTCGACCACGGCGTCGACGAGATGGTCGAGCCGTTCCTTGATCTCCCAGCCCTGGGTCATCGGCTCGTCCTCGCCGGGCAGCAGCAGCGTGCTGGTCAGCAGCGGCTCGCCGAGTTCGGCGAGCAGCGCCTGGGTCACCGTGTGCCGGGGCACGCGTGCCCCGACCACCCGCCGGCGCGGGTCCTGCAACCGGCGGGGCACCTCGGCGGTGGCCGGCAGCAGGAACGTGTAGCTGCCCGGGATGACGGACTTCACCTGCCGGAAGACCGCGTTGCTGAGCTTGACGAACTGGCCGAGCTGGGCGAAGTCGGCGCACATCAGCGTGAACGGGTGCCGGTCGTCGAGCCGCCGGATCTCCCGGATCCGCTCCACGCCGTCGCGGTTGCCGATCCGGCAGCCGAGCGCGTAGCAGGAGTCGGTCGGGTAGGCGATCACCCCGTCGGCGCGCAGCAGGTCCACCACCTGCCGGATCACTCGGGGCTGGGGGTTGTCCGGATGCAGGTCGTAGTACCTCGCCACGCCGGTCAGCCTATGTCCACGCCCCGGCGGGCGCAGGTTTGGGCGGGGCGGTTTCCGGAAACAGGTGGGGGCCGTTCACGACAGGGGGACCGAATCATGTCCGAAGCCAGCACAGACCGCGTCGCCGACCGCCCCGCGGAGGTGACCGATCCGCTGCTGTGGGACCTGGCCGCCGCGGTGGCCGACGCGCACCAGCCGGACGCGGAGCGCGTCTGCGCCAGCCCGAGCTGCGCCGGGGCGGCGTGGCCGTGCGCCGCCTGGAACAACGCGCAGGCGGGGCTGAGCGCCGCCCGGACGCCGCGGCAGTCCGCCGCGCCCCGGCAGCCGGCCACCTCGACGCAGCCCGCCTCGCCGCAGCCCGCCTCGCCGCGGCCGGTCGCCGCCGCCGGGCAGCCGGGCGACGGGCAGCCGGGTGCCGGTCAGGCCGGTGTCGCGGGTGAGCCGGGCGCCGTCGCGGCACGGACCGCGGCGCGGAGCCTGGCCGCCACCGCCGCCTGACTCAGCGTAGGCACACAGCTCCTCGCGCCGCCTCCGGCCGCCTCGGCCGGGGGCGGCGCTGTCGCGTGCCGTCGAGGCTGGTCAGCGCGTTTTCTGAGGCGACCGGAGAGTCCGTGCCGAGCGTTGGAGAGCGCTCTCTTTGGTAACAAGACATTGACGGATCCGTAACCCGAACCTTAATGTCCCTTATCAAGAGAGCGCTCTCACGAATGCCGGACCACCACTCCGTACCCCCGCCTTCTCCTCATGAAGGGGACCTCCATGACCCACCTGCGGGACTTCTCCCCCGACCCCGTACCCCCGACCGCGCCCGCCCCGTCCCCGGCCCGTCGGCGCGGCCTGCGGGCGACCGCCCTCGTCGCCGCCTCAGTGCTCGCCGCCGGCCTGCTGGGCGTTGTGGTCGCCGGTGGCGGCACGGCCACCGCCGGCGCAGTCGGCGCGGGCAGTTACACCGAGACGCGGCCGGCCGGCGCCCTGCTGCCCAAGGGCTGCGGCGCGATCAGCACCAACCCGCGCGTCTTCACCACCGCCGACGCGCCCGCCGGCGCCATCCCCACCAACGACTGGTGGTCGTCGCTGATCTGGAAGCGCAACAACTGCACGGGCAGCGAGGTCCTGCACGCCCACCCGCTGGCGGCCAAGGCCGAGAACAACGGGCTCGGGCTGTCGTACACCACCACGCCGGCGATCAGCGGCACCGCGACCGGCGTCGGCGAGTTCCACTACCCGTACACCGAGGACGTCCGCGTCGGCATGCCCGGACTGTCCGCGCCGGTGGTCAAGGCCGCCGGGTGGACCGACTGGACGGTCACCGCCGACTGGAGCGACGGCAGCCGCACCATGCGTGCCACCATCGGCCACGGCCTGCCGTTCAGCTATTACACGGTCAGCGGCGGCACCGCGCAGCTCACCACCGCCGGGACGCCCACCGTCTGGCGCAACTCCGGCGCCACCATCGGCTTCACCGTCCGCGGCCACGACTACGTCGCGTACGCACCGACCGGCGCGACCTGGACCGTCAACGGCACCGGCATCAGCTCGACGCTGGCCGGCAAGGGGTACTTCTCGGTCGCGGCGCTGCCCGGCGGCGGCGACCGGGCCGCCCTGGCCGACACCTACGCCCGGTACGCCCACGCCCACGTCACCGGCACCCGGATGAGCTACACCTACGACCCGTCCGCCGGCACGGTGCGCACCACGTACGCGTTCACCACCACGCCCCGCGAGGGCAGCGAGACGAAGACCGTGGTGGCCCTCTACCCGCACCAGTGGCGCAGCCTCACCGGCGCCACCCCGATCTCCCCGACGTACGTCTCCGCGCGCGGCGCCATGCGGGTGCTCACCGGCGTGCCGTCGTTCACCACCACGATGCGCTTCACCGGCCTGCTGCCCGAGGTGCCCGCCGTCGGAGACTCCAGCGGCGCGGACCTGTCCACCGTCACCGGCTACCTGAACGCCGAGCAGGGCAACCCGGAGGGCCTCAGCGGGCCGGACACCTACTGGGCCGGCAAGGGACTCGGCCGGGCCGCCCGCCTCGCTGAGATCGCCGACCAGCTCGGGCAGACCTCGGTCCGCGACGCGGCGCTGAACGCGATGCGGAACCGGCTGACCAACTGGCTCACCGCCGGCTCCGGCGAGGCCGGCCAGCTGTTCTACTACGACCGCAACTGGGGCACGCTGATCGGCTACCCGGCGTCGTACGGCGCCGACGAGGACCTCAACGACCACCACTTCCACTACGGCTACTTCATCGCCGCCGCCGCCACGCTGGCCAAGTTCGACCCGGGCTGGGCCGACGACAGCCGCTACGGCGGCATGGTCGACCTGCTCATCCGCGACGCCAACAACTACGACCGCGCCGACAGCCGCTTCCCCTACCTGCGGGACTTCGACATCTACGCCGGGCACGACTGGGCCTCCGGCCTGGCGCCGTTCTTCGCCGGCAACAACCAGGAGTCCTCCTCGGAGGGGATGAACTTCGCCAACGCGCTGATCCAGTGGGGCCAGGCCACCGGCGACACCGCCGTCCGCGACGCCGGGGTCTACCTGTGGACCACCCAGTCCGCGGCCATCTCCGAGTACTGGTTCGACGTGTACGACCAGAACTTCCCGGCCGCGTTCGGGCACAAGACGGTCGGCATGGTGTGGGGCGACGGCGGGTCGTACTCGACCTGGTTCTCCGCGGCCCCGGAGATGATCCAGGGCATCAACATGCTGCCGATCACCGGCGGTCACCTCTACCTGGGCGACTTCCCGGAGTACGTCAAGGCCAACTACGCCGAGCTGGTCACCAACAAGGGCGGCCCGCCGACGGTGTGGCAGGACATCGTCTGGGAGTTCCTGGCGCTCGGCGACGGCGAGCAGGCGCTGCGCAACTTCCGGGCCAACAGCGGATTCACCAGCGAGGAGGGCGAGAGCAAGGCGCACACGTTCCACTGGATCCGCAACCTGGCCGCGCTCGGCACCGTCGACACCACAGTCACCGCGAACCACCCGCTGGCGAAGGTGTTCGTCAAGAACGGCGCCCGCACCTACGTGGCGTCGAACATCACGGCCCGGCCGCTGACGGTCACGTTCTCCAACGGCGTCACGCTCGCCGTGCCGGCCGGGAAGACGGCGACCTCCGGGGCGTACACGTGGAGCGGCGGCAACGCCACCGGCGGCGGAACCGTACCGACCGGTCCCCCGCCCACCGTGACGCCCACCCCGACGCCGACCACCGCCAGCCCGACGCCGACCACCGCGAGCCCCGGTCCGACCAGTACGGGCACCCCGCTGAAGCCGGTCCGGTACCTGCGCTCCGGCGGCGGGCTGGACGGCACCGCCGGCACCTCCGGCACGGTGAACGTGGCGGCGGCGAACGGCAACCACGACGGCACGCCGACCAACCCGCAGGTGTTCACCGCCACCGGGCTGACCGGCACGTACACCGGCGGGGCGACCGCGTTCGACCTGGCCGTCGACGCGGGCACCGCGGTCGGCAACGGCGTGCAGATCCGGGTCTCCTACGACCTGACCGGCAACGGCAGCGTCGAGCGGGTGGAGACCTACCGGTACTTCGCCACCGATCCGGTCCCGGGTGCGGAGCGCTACCGGCAGACCCAGGGTCTGCTCTCGTCCACCGGCACGCTGGGCAACCTGTCCGGCGGCACGGTACGCGTCGAGGTGTGGAACGCCATCGGCGGCGCGCCCACGATCCTCGGCGTCGGCAACAGCTCCACTGTCACCCTGCCGTACGGCTCCTGACCCGAAATTACGGCGCCCCGGCCCCAGTGGCCGGGGCGCCGGTTCGCGGCCGGGTCACGGCCAGCGGGTGGCGGTGGTCTCGAACAGCTCGCTGTCGCTCGCCACCGGGATGACGCAGAGCAGGTGCCCGCCCGGCGCGCGCAGCACGTGGCAGTCGAGCCAGCGGGAGACGGGCGTGGCGCCCAGTGCGCAGAGCCGCTCGACCTCGGCGGCCACGTCGTCGGTCTCGATGTCGAGGTGGTAGCGGGGCGCGTCGTCGACCGACTGCACGGCGGTGACCAGCCCGGGCATCACGTCGGCCAGGCCGGTGAACTCCGGTTCGGCCGGCTCGGTGCGCAGTTCCGCGCCGAGCGCGGCGGACCAGAACGCGGCC
The DNA here is from genome assembly GCF_900091605.1 of Micromonospora tulbaghiae. GTDB lineage: Bacteria > Actinomycetota > Actinomycetes > Mycobacteriales > Micromonosporaceae > Micromonospora > Micromonospora tulbaghiae. Next base: position 783,646 of record NZ_FMCQ01000002.1, on the reverse strand, counting down.
GCCTCCCCCGCCTCGTCCCGCGGCGCGTCGATGATCAGGGCGTACAACCGCGATCGATGCATCGCCCGAGCCTAGCCAGGACCGCCCTCACCGGCAGCCCGGCCCGGTCAGGCGGTCACGTGCGCGCTGTCGCCCGCCGTCGCGGCGAAGGACGTGCCGCTGACCATCCGCGCGGCGTCGGAGGCGAGGAACACCACCAGCGGCGCGACGTCCTCCGGCTCCACCCACGGCACGCCCAGCGGTGTCTTCGACCGCAGCGCCGCCACCGCCGCCTGCTCCACCTGGGCCAGGTCACCGGAGGCCGGCTTCCCCGCCTCGACGAGCGCCTGCACGTAGCGGTCCCGGTGCCGGGTCAGCGCGGTGTCGACCAGGCCCGGGATCACCGCGTTCACCGTCACGCCGTGCGGCCCGAGTTCCAGCGCGGCGGACTTGACCAGGCCGATGAGTCCCCACTTGGACGCCGAGTACGCGGACCCGTTCGTGGTGCCGTGCTGCCCCTGGGTGGACGACGTGACCACGATCCGGCCGCCGCCGCGGCGTACCAGCAGCGGTGCGAAGACCCGCAGCACGTTGGCGGCGCCGGTGAGGTTCACGTCGATCTGGTCGTGCCAGTGCTGGTCGGTCATCTCCAGCAGCGGCGCGAACGCCTGGATGCCGGCGTTGGCGAACAGCACGTCCACGCCGCCGTGCTCCCGTTGCACCGCCTCGGCCACCGCGCGTACCGCGCCGATGTCGCGCTGGTCGGCCACGTGCGCCGACCAGCGGGCACCCGCCGCCGTCACCCGCCGGCCGGTCTCGGCCAGGTCCTCCGGCGTGGCGGGCGGGAGGTCCAGGATCGGGCTGACCGGTCCGGCGGCGTCCATCCCGGCCACGTCCGCGCCGGCCTCGGCCAGCGCCACCGCCGCGGCCCGGCCGATCCCCCGCGCGGCGCCGGTGACCACAGCGACCCGCCCCGACAACGTCCCGGCCGACATCGTTCCCCCTCCGCGGGCACCGTCCGTGACGCCCTCTTCGCACGGTATGCCCGCCGGGCCGTCCCGTGCCGGGGTTCGCCCGGTCAGGCCCCGAGCCGGGGTTCGCCGGTCAGGCTCCGAGCCGCGCCCGCAACCACGCCGGGTCGGGATTGACCACCGCCCCGTCCGGCAGCACCACCGTGGGGACCGTCTCGTCGCCGCCGGTCACCGCCCGGACGGCGGCGGCGGCCTCCGGGTCGCGCCAGATGTCCACCCAGTACGCGCGTCGGGCCCGCCCGCCCAGCCGGAGACGCAGCCGCAGGCAGTACGTGCAGCCGGGCCGCCAGTAGATGACCGGCCGGCCGTCGTCCGCGCTGCGCAGACGCGCCTGCGCCGAGGTCAGCGACCGGGGGAAGGCCAGCGGCGAGAAGAGCGCCGCCACCGCGGCGAACGCGAGGAAGCCCACCACCGACGACACCCGCGTGTCCTGGCCGGCGCCCACCGCCACGCCGACGACCAGCATCAGCGCGGCCAGCCGCCAGCTGCGCATCACGCGGTCACCTCAGCCAGCAGCTCCAGCAGGTGCCGGTACGGCTGCCCGGTGGCCCGTGCCAACCCGATCTCGCAGGTGCGGTTCACCGAGGCGTACCCGTCGAAGGGCCGGGCCGTGACGGCGGCGGCCTCGGCCCGGGCGGCCGACGCGGTCAGCTCCGGGTGCAGCAGCCCTCGGTCACCGGCGAAGCCACAGCACTGCCAGCCCTCCGGGACCACCACCTCGTCGGCGACCGCGCGGGCCACTGTGAGCAGCGCGTCGTCCAGGCCGAGCCGGACCGACGAGCAGGTCGGGTGCAGCGCGAGCGAACCGATCCGGCGGCGCACGGTCAGCCGGGGCAGCAACGTGCCGGCGGTGTACGCGACCGCGTCGACGACCCGCAGGTCCCCGGCGCCGTCGAGCAGCCGCTCGAAGCCCTCGGTGCAGGACGCGGCGTCGCTGACCACCGGCAGCGCGCCGTCACGGCTGGCCGCGCGCAGCACCGGCGGGACGCGGTCACGCACCGCCCGGTAGCCGTCGGTGAGGCCCTTCGACGACCAGGGGGTGCCGCAGCACAGGTCGCCGATGCCGTCCGGCACGAGCAGGCGTACGCCGGCCCGCTCGGCGAGCGTGAGCAGCGCGGCGGCCACGCCCGTGCCGCCCCGCGCCGGGGCGAACAGCGTGCCCAGGCAGGACGGGACGAACACCGCGTCCGGGTCGGCGGCCGGGTGGGGGCGGCGCGGGGTGCCGCCGCGCGGCAGGTCCCGCTGCCACTGCGGTACCCGGTCGGCGCCGAGCACCGCGCGGGCGGCCCGGGTGGCGGCCTCGGGCAGCGCGGGCGGCAGCGCCCCGGCCAGGTCGAGCCCGCGGGCCATGCCCCGGGTGGTGGCGCTCCAGCGGCGGGCCGCGCCGCGCCAGGCGGTCCCCGCCGCCCGGCCGTGCTCCTGCGCGCGCAGCCGCTTGACCAGGTCGCCAGTGTTGATCAACACCGGGCAGGCGGTGGCGCACATGCCGTCGACCGCGCAGGTCTGCACCGCGTCGTAGTCGTAGTCGTCCGTCAGCTCCCGGACCAGCGCGGTGTCACCGGCGGCCTGCGCGACGGCGATCTCCCGGCGCAGCACGATGCGTTGCCGGGGCGTGGTGGTGAGGTCGCGGCTGGGGCAGACCGGCTCGCAGTAGCCGCACTCGACGCAGCGGTCCACCTCCTCCTCCACCGTCGGCACGGTCTTGAGGTGCCGCATGTGGATCTCCGGGTCGTCGCTGAGCAGCACACCCGGGTTGAGCACACCGTCGGGGTCGCAGAGCGTCTTCAGCTCGCGCATCACCTCGTACAGCTCGTCGCCGAACTGGCGGCGCACGTACGGGGCCATCACCCGGCCGGTGCCGTGCTCGGCCTTGAGCGTGCCGCCGTGGCCGAGCACCAGGTCGACCATCTCCTCGGTGAAGTCGGCGTAGCGCGCCGGGGCCTCGCCGCCGTCGAAGCGCTCGTTGAGCATGAAGTGCAGGTTGCCGTCCTTGGCGTGGCCGAAGATGACGCTGTCGGCGTACCGGTGCCGGTCGAACAGGCCGGCGAGCGCCGCGCACGTGCCGGCCAGCGCCTCGACCGGCACGGCGATGTCCTCCAGCAGCGCCGTGGTGCCGGACGGGCGGGCGCCGGCCACCGCCGCGTACAGGCCCTTGCGGATGTGCCACAGCGCGGCGCGGGCGGCGGGCTCGCCGCTGAGCCGGGCCGGTGCGCTCAACGGCAGGCCGGCCAGCACCGGCCCGGCGCCGCCGACCCGGTCCGCGAGCGCCTCCGGGTCGGACTCCTGCCACTCGGCGAGCAGCGCGGCGTGCCCGCGCACGGCCAGGCCGCGCAGCGCGGCGTCCGCCTTCGGGTCACGCTGGGCCACCCGCAGGGCTGCGGCGTCGAGCAACTCGACCGCCGCCGGCCCGGCGGCCACCAGCGCCGGCATGGCGGCCATCGCCGCGCCCAGGGAGTCGAAGACCAGCAGGCCCGTCGCGGCGTGCCGGTGCACGGGTACGGTGCGGAACGTCGCCGAGGCGACGAACGCGAGCGTGCCCTCGCTGCCCACCACGAGCCGGGTGAGCAGGCCGGCCGGGTCGTCGTGGTCGAGGAACGCGTTCACGCCGTAGCCCATGGTGTTCTTCATGGCGTACTGGGCGCGGATGCGGCGCACCGACTCGGGGTTGCCGCGTACCCGGTCGCGCAGCCGCAGCAGCCCGGCGTGCAGCTCCGGTTCGGCGGCGCGCAGCCGGGCGTCGGCGTCCGGGGCGCCGGTGTCCAGCACGGTGCCGCTGGGCAGGGCGAGGACCAGCGACTCCAGCGTCCGGTACGTGTTGAACTCGGTTCCGCAGGTCATGCCGCTGGAGTTGTTGGCGACCACGCCGCCGACCGTGCAGGCGGACTCGCTGGCCGGGTCGGGACCGAGCTTGCGGCCGTACGGCGCGAGCCGCGCGTTGACCTGCCGCAGCACCACCCCCGGCTGCACCCGTACCCGCCGCCCGTCGTCGAGCACCGTGAGGTCGCGGAAGTGCCGCCGCACGTCGACCAGCAGCCGGTCGGTGACCGCCTGGCCGCTGAGGCTGGTGCCGCCGGAGCGGAACGTCAGCGCGGTGCCGGTGCGGCGGCCGTAGGCCAGCAGCGCGGCGACCTGACCGGCGTCGGACGGTGTGACCACCGCGCCGGGGTGCAGCAGGTAGTGCGAGGCGTCGTGGGCCATCCGCAGCCGGTCCGCGGCCCGGGTCGCCACGCCGCCGGGCACCACCGACTCCAGCCCGGCCCGCGCGGACGCGCTCAGCTTCGTCATGATCACCGCACCTCCCCCGGCCCACAGTAGTCACGCACGCCGGGGCTCAGTCCGCGGTGATCCGGTCCAGCACCCGCCGCTGGAACGCGCGGGCAGCCGGACCGGACGGCGGCGTACCGCCCCGGCGGGCCTCGATCGAGGCTCGGATCAGCGCGGCGTCCGGGTCGTCGGCGGCGATCCGCAGCCCGGCGTCGACCTTGCCCAGCCAGACACCGTCGCGGTAGCGCACCAGCGTCCGGCAGGCCCCGAGCACCGCGTCCTCCGCACCGGGGGCCGGTTCGTCACCGGGCGGCGTGGGCAGCGCCAGCCACCAGCGCAGCGCGTCGGCCAGCAGCGCCCGCAGCGCCTCGGGTGACGGGTCGGCGAACACGTCGGCGGCGGGCGGGCCGAGCAGCGTCCGGCCGGACTGGCGCAGGATGCTGCGGTCCAGCGCGTACCAGAACCGTCCGTCGGCGGCGGGCCGGTCGGCCGGGTCGTAGGTGGCCCGGAACGGCATGGTCGCGCCGGTGTTCAGCTCGACCTCGAAGCCCGGCTCGGGGGTGCCGCAGGCGGCCACGTCGCGGCGGTAGACGACGAGTTCCAGACCGCGCGCCGGGCAGGGCAGCGACTCGTGCCGCAACCGGTCCACGAGCGTCCGCTTCGCCGTCTCCGGCAGCGGCCCGGCGACCAGCAGCGCCACGTCCACGTCGCTGCGCCCCGGCTGGTACGCGCCCAGCCCGACCGACCCGGCCGCGTACGCGCCGACGAGGTCGTCACCGAGCACGTCCCGGGATCGGCGGACCAGTTCGGCCAGGTAGTCGCGGATGTCGTCGCGCATTCCGGCATCCTGCCCCGGCCCGGTCGCGGTCAGTCCGCCGGGTCGGGACAGCACACGGTCAGCGCGCCCGGAACCACCTTGACCTTGAGCCGTTTCGCCTTGCCCCGGGCGCCGCCGTCCAGCTCGTACGTCTTCGGCGCGTCGAACCGCACCTTGATCTTGCGGCCCCGGGTGATCCGGACGAACGGCGACTCGTCGGAGCGCCCGGCGGCCATCCGGCCCAGCGTGCGCGCCCAGTCCACGGCGCCGCTGGCGGTGGACACGCCGACCTCCAGCGCCCCGTCGTCGGGGCGGGCGTCGTCGAAGGCCGGGATGCCGCCGGTGATGGTGCCGACGTTGCCGAACAGCACGCAGCTCGCCTCGTCGTCGAACCAGTCGGCGCCGTCGACCCGGATCCGGGTCCGCACGCACTCGCCGCGTACGTGCCGCAGCCCGGTCCAGACGTACGCGATCCGGCCGAACCGGCCCTTGAGCTGCCGGTCCGCGTCGCGGATCAGGTCGCCGTCGAACCCGGCGCCCGCCATCACCGCGAAGTGCTCCCCGTTGATCCGGCCCAGGTCCAGTTCGCGCCGGCGGCCGTGCAGCGCGATCCGTACCGCCTCGGGCAGGTCGACCGGGATGCCGAGGTTCACCGCGAACAGGTTGGCGGTGCCGGCGGGCAGGATGCCCATCGGCACGCCGCTGCCGGCCAGCGCGTCGGCGCACCGCTGCACCATGCCGTCGCCGCCCCACACCAGCACCAGCTCGGCGCCGGAGTCCAGCGCCGCACGGACCCGCTTGGGTGCCTTGCGGCTCTTGGGCACCTCGTACCAGAGCAGCCGCCCGACCCCGGCGGCCACGAGCCGGGAGCGCAGCTCGTCGAGCCCACCCCCGAACGTCTTCTTCCGGTGGGCGACGACAGCGACCACACCGGCCGGGGGCGCGGCGGGAGCGGGGGCGATGTCCGGGCGTTCGGCAGTGCGCGTGTCCATGGCCCGGCTGGTACCCGGACACCGCGGATCCCACGCCTGCGCCCGGCGCGACGCGCCCGATTCGGATCAACGGCGTACTGTGCCCGGGCCGACACGTTCGGTACAGTGCGGGGCGTCGATCCGTGCCGCCGGGCACGGTTCCGAAGGGTGCGGGATGTCGGTACGGACGGGGTTGGTGGCGCGCGGCACGCTGCGCCTCGGCCTGCTGCTCGGCGCCGTGGCCGTCGTCTGGGGCGCCCACGAGGCCGCATCCGGCTCGGCCGCCCACGCCGCCGAACGGGAGCCGTCCGGTCCGCTCACCGCCACCGTCGGGGTGCTCACCCACACGCTCGGGACGGTGCTCGGCCTGCCCGTGTCCGGAACCGACGACGGCGACGCGGCCCCTTCCGGGCCCGGCGACGCCGCGGCGTCGCCGGGCCGCCCACACACCCCGCCGGTCGTCGAGGCGGTGGTGACGCCGGTCCAGGACCGTGTGCTCACGCCCGTCACGGACGGCCTGCGTCCGGTCACCGACCCGCTGCGCGACCACCTGCTCGCGCCCGTCGCCGACGGTCTGCGCCCGGTTACCGACCCGGTGACGGTGGGCGTGCTCGACCCGGTGGCGGACCTGCTGTCCCCGGTCGTGGAACCGTTGCGCCCAATCCTCGGCCCGGCCTGGCGGGGCCTGGAACCGGTGCTCGACCCGCTCAGCCCGGTGACCGATCTGCTCGATCCGCCGGCCACGCCGGACCCCGGATCGCCGGCGCCCGGCGAGCCCGTGCCCGAGCCGTCCGATCCGGTCGTCCCGGTCGTTCCGGCCGACCCGGCCGCGACGCCGGCTCCGGCTCCCGGGCGTGCGCACGACGCGCCGCCCCGCGCGGCCGGGCCGGTCCTCGCCGCACCGGCGGCGCGCACCCTCACCGCCGTCGGCACGCGGTGGGTGGACCCCGTACGCAGCCGGGCACCGGCTGCCGTCGGCCCGGCGGCGCACGTCACCACCAGGCCCGCACTGCCGCTGCCGCTCGACGGCGTCACCCACGGCGGCGGCGCCGTGCACAGCGAGCCGGCCGACGCGGACGCGAACCGCTGGCGGCTGCCGGCGCTCACCCACGGCTACGCGCGACCGGCGGCCGACCCGCTGCCGCCGTCCCGCACGTCGCGCCCCGGCACCAGACCTGCCTGAGCGGACTCCACAGGCACCACCTCCGATCCGGAGCACGGGCGTGCCGCCCGACTGCCGCAAGCCGCGGCGGCGCCGCCGACCGTCGTCCGGCGCCCGCAACCGACCCGATAACGCCTGGAAAACAGGAGTTCGTTCATGAGCACAGCTCTGCCCGTCGTCCGCGCCCGGTGGTGCGACATCGGCCGGATCGCCGATCTCGTCGCCGAGGCCCTCGCGCCCACCGCGCTGGCCGCCTGGCTCGTCCCCGACACGTCCCGCCGCCTGCCGGTCCTCGCCGCCGTGGCGCGGATCTGGACCGAACACGCGTTGCTGTTCGGCGACGCGTTCCTGCTGCCCGACGGCAGCGCCACCACCGTGTGGTTCCACCGCTACCGCCCGATCCCCTCCCCCCACCGGTACGCCGACCGGCTCGCCGGCGCCGCCGGGCCGGACGAGGACCGGTTCCGCCGCCTCGGCGCGGAACTGGCGGCACGCCGCCCGGCCGAGCCGCACAACCATCTGGCGCTGCTGGCCGCACCCCGGGGCGGCGCGACGCAGGCGCTGTCCGCGGCGCAGTGCCGGATGGACACGTTGAGCCTGCCCACGTACGCGCACCCGTGCGCCGGTGCGCAGGAGGAGGAGCTGCTGCGGCGGCTCGGCTACGCCGAACAGGAGACGTTCGCCGCCCCGGACGGCACGCCGGTGCGGGCGTTGTGGCGGTCGGCGCCGTTCCACGCGGGCGGCAACGACAGGTGGCGGACCCGCCGGGCCGCCCGCCGGGAACGCGACCACCGGGCCGTCGGCTGGGCGGCGCGCTGACCGGGTGAGCCCTCCGGGCCGGGGCGGCAGCCGTCCGCCCCGGCCCGGACCCGCGCCACACCGTCCGGGTTCGTCGGCCGGTGCCATCGGCGCAGCTCGGTTAGCCTGCGAGCCGGGCACGACTCAGCCGAGCAGTCGGAGGTAACGCGTGCGGAACAGCGGATCCACCCCGGAACCGGGCGGCGCGGCCCAGGTGCGCCCCAGGCGCAAGCGGCGGCGTCTGCTGGTCGTCCTCGCGGTCTGCACGCTGCTGGCCGGCTGCGGGCTGGTCGCCGGCGGCTACTACTTCGACAGCGTGCCGACGCCCAGCGACCTGAAGCTGCCCGAGTCCACCACCGTCTACTACGCCGACGGGCGCACGCCGATGGCGAAGCTGGGCGCGCAGAACCGCACGATCGTGCCGTACGACCAGATGAACGACTCGGCGAAGCAGGCGATCGTGGCGGCCGAGGACCGTACGTTCTGGACGAACCAGGGCATCGACTTCAAGGGCGTGCTGCGTGCGGCCTGGGCCAACGTGAGCGGCGGGCAGCGGCAGGGCGCGTCCACGCTCACCCAGCAGTACGCGCGCATCGCCGCGGACCTGCGCGGGGTCACCTACTCCCGCAAGCTGCGCGAGGCGGTGATCGCGTGGAAGCTCGACGACGCGTACTCCAAGGAGGAGATCCTCGGTTTCTACCTGAACACCGTGCCGTTCGGGCGGGGCGCGTACGGCATCGAGGCGGCCGCGCAGACGTACTTCGGCAAGACGGTACGCCGGGACGCGCCCGCCGCGCGGCAGCTCACGCCGGCCGAGGCGATGGTGCTCTGCGCGATGGTGAAGCAGCCGGAGGCGGACCCGGCCGACCCCGAGGGCTCGCCCGGCTACGACCCGCGCCGCAACGCGCTTGCTCGGCAGAACTCGATCGACAGGTGGAACTACATCCGCGACGGCATGGTCAAGCTCGGCTACCTGACGCCGCAGCAGGCGGCGGATCTCGCGTACCCGGACACGGTCCGGCCGATCGACAAGGACGCGGGCCGGTCCGACCTGGACCGGCCGACCGGCCTGGTGGTCAACCACGTGCTCGCCGAGCTGCGCCAGACCGAGCCGTTCCGCGGCAAGCCCGACGAGGTGATCCGCGACGGCGGCTACCGGATCGTCACCACCGTCGACAAGCGCGTGCAGGACGCGGCCGAGGCGGCGGCGGACATCCGCCGCGACACCGCGCCGCAGGCGGTACGCGGCCAGCCGCGCAACTGGCAGGCGGCGCTGGTGGCGGTGGAGCCGGGCACCGGCCGGGTGCTCGGCTACTACGGCGGCGACAAGGGCTCGGGCGCGGACTACGCCGGCTGGTACTACGACGAGAACGGCGAGACCCGCGGGTTCGGCCAGCATCCGCCGGGGTCGTCGTTCAAGGTGTACGACCTGGCCGCGGCCGTACGCGACGGGATCTCGGTGAAGCAGCGGTTCGACTCGCCGGACACCAAGGAGTTCCCCGCCTCGGGGCGCACCAGGGGGAGCTCGGCCGGGCCGATCCGCAACGCCGAGCGCGCGTCCTGCCAGCCGGACTGCGCGCTCTGGGAGGCCACCGTCGCCTCGCTGAACGTGACCTACTTCGAGCTGACCGAGAAGCTGGGCACCGACAAGGTGATCGAGATGGCCCGGCAGGCGGGCGTGGAGTCGATGTGGGAGACGGTCCGGGGCAATCCTCGGCCGCAGCGCGTCGACCTGCGCAGCGATCCGGCTGACGAGGTGGCGAAGCGGTTCTCCACCGAGGTCGGGATCGGGCAGTACGGGATCACCGTGCAGGACCACGCGAACGGGATGGCGACGTTCGCGGCCGGCGGCAAGCGTGCCGACGCGCACTTCGTCCGGTCGGTGACCAAGGACGACGAGGAGGTGTGGGCCGAGCAGCTGCGGACGACGGACCTGGGCCTGGACCGGGAGGCGACCGACCAGCTCGACTGGACGCTGCGCCGGGTGCGGGCCGCCGAGCTGGGCAACGGCTGGGACTCCGCCGGCAAGACCGGCACGTGGCAGGCCGGTCAGAGCACCACGCAGAACGTGCACACCTGGATGGTCGGCTGGACCGGCGCGCTCGCCTCGGCGGTCTGGCTGGGCACCACCGACGGCAAGCCGCTGCGGACGAGGGGCGGCAGCTACGAGGTGTACGGCTCGACCGGCGCCGCGCCGATCTGGCGGCAGTTCATGACCCGGGCCACCGCGGCGATGAAGCTCGACCCGGGCAAGTACCGCTTCGGCGAGCCGAAGTTCCCCGGCGAGACGCCGGAGCCGACCCGGTCGGCGCCACCGCCGCCGACCACCGCCGCGCCGACGCCGTCGCAGACGCCGAGCCCGAGCCCTTCCTCGTCGAGCCCGAGCCCGGGCCCGACCGGTCGGCCGACGTCGCGGCCGACGCTGACGCCGTCGCTGCCACCGCTGCCCACCGTGTCACCGACGCGTACCCGCGGCCCGCGCTGACCCGGCCGGGTGGCGGCCGAGCCGCCGCCCGGTCGCGCGCACGGCGACCTCGCGTCTATGCGCGCCATTCGCGCACAGCGGCAACGTCCGCAATTTGCACCGGCGTCCATCCACCACCGACGATATTCGCCCTGATCAGGGCCTATTGAAGATCATGGTTGCCTGAATCGACGCGTGCGGCGACACGCCCGACTGTCAGTCGTTGCCCAGGTCACCCATTGCTCCGGGCTCGGGAGACGTGTGATTGTGCACCAGCGAGCCGCCGACCCCCGGCGAATCGCGACGGTCGATCTGTCGACCCGGAGCCACGCCGGCAGCTCCGGTGACCGGCCGTCACCCTGCCTCGCACCACCGCGCCGCCCGTCCTCACCGGGCTCCGTGCGGCGCGCCTGTAGAACAGGAGCAATCCCCTGTGAAACTCTCACCTCGCCTCGCCGCGCTCACCGGCGCAGCTGCGGCCGGCCTGCTCGCCGCAGGCACCGCCGCCGCCGTGCAGGCCGCGCCACCCGGACCCGCCTCCCCCAACCCGGCGCAGGCCCGCGCGACCGCCGCCGACTCGGCCCGCGCGCTGGTCGCGAACCGCCCCGCCTACCTGCAGGCCGGCTCCGACGACGCGTTCGTCCAGAAGCCGGTCATCTCCTCCGAGGGCACCCAGTACGTGCCCTACGAGCGCACCTACAAGGGCCTGCCGGTGGTCGGCGGCGACTTCGTGCTCGCCACGGACCCGGCCGGCAACCTGAAGTACGCCTCGGTCGCCCAGCAGCGGCCCATCGGCGCCCTCGCAACCACGCCCGCGCTGACTCCGGCCGCCGCCGCGAAGACGGCGCGCGCCCAGCTCAAGACCGTGAACGCGGTCGAGGGCACCACGCTCGTGGTCTACACGCTCGGCGCCGCACCGGCGCTGGCCTGGGAGACCACGGTACGTGGCACCAGCGCGGACGGTCCGAGCCGGCTCACCGTCGACGTCGACGCGCGCACCGGCGCGGTCCTGCGCAAGCAGGAGCACGTGGTGCGCGGCACCGGCACCGGCGCCTGGAACGGGCCCAGCCCGCTCACCCTCAACACCACCCAGTCGGGCTCCACGTACACCATGAAGGACCCGACGGTCACGAACCTGAGCTGCCAGGACGCGGCGAACAACACCACGTTCAGCGGCTCCGACGACGTGTGGGGCAACGGCACCGCCACGAACAAGGAGACCGGCTGCGTGGACGCGCTGTTCTCCGCGCAGACCGAGCACAAGATGCTCGCCCAGTGGCTGGGCCGCAACGGCGCCAACGGCAACGGCGGCTACTGGCCGATCCGGGTGGGCCTCAACGACCAGAACGCCTACTACGACGGCAGCCAGGTGCAGATCGGCAAGAACACCGCCGGTCAGTGGATCGGGTCGCTGGACGTGGTGGCGCACGAGATCGGCCACGGCATCGACGACAACACCCCCGGCGGCATCTCCGGCGGCGGCACGCAGGAGTTCGTGGCTGATACGTTCGGCGCGGCCACCGAGTGGTTCGCCAACGAGCCGTCCAGCTACGACGCGCCGGACTTCCTGGTCGGCGAGAAGATCAACCTGGTCGGCTCCGGCCCGATCCGCAACATGTACAACCCGTCGGCGCTCGGCGACCCGAACTGCTACTCCAGCAGCATCCCGTCGACCGAGGTGCACGCCGCGGCCGGGCCCGGCAACCACTGGTTCTACCTGCTGGCCAACGGCAGCAGCCCGACCAACGGGCAGCCGTCCAGCTCGACCTGCAACAGCAGCAGCGTGAGCGGCCTGGGCATCCAGAAGGCCATCAAGATCATGTACAACGCCATGCTGCTGAAGACGTCGTCCTCGTCCTACCTGAAGTACCGCGTCTGGACGTTGCAGGCGGCGAAGAACCTCTACCCGAGCAGCTGCACCGAGTTCAACGCGGTCAAGGCGGCCTGGGCCGCGGTCAGCGTACCGGCCCAGTCGGGTGAGCCGACGTGCGCCGGCGGCACCCCGACGCCCACGCCGACCGCCACCACCACCCCGCCGTCGGGCGGCTGCTCCGGCAACAAGCTCGCCAACCCCGGCTTCGAGTCGGGCAACGTGAGCTGGAGCGCCTCGTCCGGCGTCATCACCACCGACAGCAGCCAGGCCGCACACGGCGGCTCGTACAAGGCGTGGCTGAACGGGTACGGCTCGTCGCACACCGACACGCTCAGCCAGTCGGTGACGATCCCGGCCGGATGCCGGGCGACGTTGAGCTTCTGGCTGCACATCGACAGCGCGGAGTCGACCACCAGCACCGCGTACGACAAGCTCACCGTCAAGGCGGGCAGCACCACGCTGGCCACCTACTCCAACCTGAACAAGGCCACCGGCTACGTGCAGCGGTCCTTCGACATCTCGTCGCTGGCGGGCACCACGGCGACCATCTCGTTCAGCGGCGTGGAGGACAGCTCGTTGCAGACGTCCTTCGTCGTCGACGACACCGCGGTCACCCTGAGCTGACCGTGGCGTAGCGCGGCCGGTCGTCGTCCTCCCGGCGGCCGGCCGCCTCGTCGTGTCGGGCCGCTCCGGGCGTCGCGGTGTCGCGCCCGCCGTCGGGTCAGGCCGGGCGCCCGGCCCGGGACGCGGTGCCGCGGTCGCGGTGGATCCGCGCGGCCGCCTCGTGCATCGCGCGGCCGAACAGCTCGGCCTGGTCGCCCATGCTGCCGAGCCGGGCGGCGAGGGCGTCGGCGTCGGCCCGCGCCGACGCGCTGACCTGGGCGTCCAGCTCGGACAGCGCGGCGTTGGCAGCGGTGACGAGGTGTCCGCAGAGGACCTCGAAGGGCTCGCCGGCCAGCTCCGGGTCGATCGTCACGGAATCCAGCCGGCCACCCTGGACTGCGACCGCGCGGACCCGGCCGCCGGCGGCCGCGCCCTCGGCGCGCAGCAGGTCGCCCGGCTCGCCGTCGGCGTGGGCCGAGGCCCGGGAGCGCATCGCGGTGAGCGCCTGCTGCGTACGGGTCAGCAGCTCGTCGAGGCTCGCGGCCGCCGAGAACGGGTCGTTGGTCATATCCGCACTTTCTTCACGTCTTAGCCGAGCATCGTGACCCTAGCAACCGGCTCCGACGAATCGCGGTCACCGGCCGCTGCGGTCCGCGTCTCGGCGCCGCGAGCAGGGCGGACGCCGACGGCGCGGCGTGTCGCGGACGGCCGAGCGCCCGGCCGGACGGGCCGGCCGGGCGCTCGAGGGCCGCTCAGCGCAGGTGCAGCCGCTGACCGGGGAAGATCAGCCCGGGGTCGTCGCCGACCACTGCCCGGTTGCGCTCGTGCAGGGCACGCCAGCCGCCGTCGACGCGCTGCGCCACGGCGATCTCCGACAGCGTGTCCCCGCGCCGGACCACGTACGTCCCGGCGCCGGGAGCGGGCTGCGGCGCGGCCTTCGTCGCGGGCCGCTCCGGCGCGGCCCCGCGCGTGGCCGCCCGCTTCGGGGCGGCCTCGCGCGGGGCGGCCTTCGTGGTGGCCCGCTCGCCGGCCGCGGCCGACCCGGAGCTTGCCGAGCCGCCCTTCCTGCCGCAGACCGGCCACGCGCCGATGCCCTGACCGCGCAGCACCCTCTCGGCGACGGCGATCTGCTCGGACCGGCTGGCCAGGTCGGCGCGGGCGGCGTACTTCTGCCCGCCGTAGCCGTTCCAGGTGGCACGGGAGAACTGCAGCCCGCCGTAGTAGCCGTTACCAGTGTTGATCTTCCAGTTGCCGCCTGACTCGCAGCGCGCGACCGCGTCCCAGTTGACGCCCGCGCTGGCCGGAGCGGCCGGGCCGAACAGGGCCGCGGCACCGACGGCGGCGCCGGCCAGAACCGCCCCGAGAGCGGCACGGCGGCTTCGGGTCGAGTATTCAGTTGCCATGTGGATTCCTCCACGCCGACGAGGTGAGCTGTCGGGTTCGGGCCGAGGAGCCCGGCCGCCGGTGGCGGCTTCACCCCGAGGTGACGATGCACCGTGGAACGTGTGGTTCCCCCGCTCCCGCGCGAGGTTCGGTTACCGGGGACGGCGGCGGGATTTGGCGTTTCCGGCCCGCGGTGTCCGCGTCTGCGAACGAAACCGACGCTAGGGACGATTTGCGACGATCGTCCACTTCTTGTGATGCTCTTCACCCGGCCGGGCTACCGGCGGCGGCGCTACGGTGGCAGGGCCAGGCAAGATCACGGGAGGGGCGGGACGGATGACCGATCACGGACACGAGCTGACCTTCGGCGGCTTCCTCACCCCCGCCGCCGGGCAGCCCGACCAGGTGGTGGCGCTCGCCCGGCTCTGCGAACAGGTCGGGCTGGACCTGGTCACGTTCCAGGACCACCCGTACCAGCCGGGCTTCCTGGACACCTGGACACTGATGTCCTACGTGGGAGCCGCCACCGAGCGCATCCGCCTGGCCGGCAACGTGCTCAACCTGCCGCTGCGCCAGCCGGTGGTGCTGGCCCGCAGCATCGCCAGCCTGGACCTGCTCACCGGAGGCCGGGTCGAGCTGGGGCTCGGTGCGGGCGCGTTCTGGGACGCGATCGAGGCCGCCGGCGGGCGGCGCCTGTCCCCCGGCGCCGCCGTCGAAGCCCTCGACGAGGCGATCCGGGTGATCCGCGAGGTCTGGGACACCGACCGGCGCGGCATGATCCGGGTCGACGGCGAGCACTACCGCGTGGTCGGCGCCAAGCGCGGGCCGGCGCCCGCGCACCCGGTCGGCATCTGGGTCGGCGCGTACAAGCCGCGCATGCTGCGCCTGGTGGGCCGCGCCGCGGACGGCTGGCTGCCGTCCCTGTCGTACCTGCCGAAGGGCCCCGACGAGCTGCCCGCCCTGAACGCGCTCGTGGACGAGGGCGCCCGCGCCGCCGGGCGCGACCCGGCCGCGATCCGCCGCATGCTGAACGTGACCGGCACGTTCGCCCGCTCGTCGGCCGGCTTCCTGGCCGGGCCGCCGGAGCAGTGGGTGGAGGAACTGGCCGGGCTCACGCTGGAGCACGGCATCACCACGTTCATCCTCGGCAGCGACGAGCCGCGCGCGATCCAGATCTTCGGCCAGGAGGTCGCGCCCGCCGTGCGGGAGCTGGTCGCGGCCGAGCGCACCGCGCCCGGCGGCGGCGACCGCGCCGCCTCCGACGAGCAGACCGCCGCGGGCGGCCCGAGCGCGCTCGGCGTCACCCCCACCCCCGACCCGGGGGTACGCCTGAGCGCGCGCCGCCCCTGGGACGAGTCCACCCGGCCGAGCGCACCGCCGCCACCGGCCGGACAGGTCTACCCGGCCCGGGGACAGGCCGCCGGGCAGCACCTGGTGGACGTGCACGACCACCTGCGCCAGGAGCTGGCCCAGGTGCGCGACCTGCTGGAACAGGTCAAGCAGGGCTCGGTCACGCCGGGCCGGGCGCGGGCCGCGCTGAACGAGATGACCATGCGGCAGAACAACTGGACGCTCGGGGCGTACTGCGCGGCGTACTGCACGATGGTCACCCAGCACCACGGGCTGGAGGACGCCTCGATCTTCCCGCATCTGCGCCGCTCCGAGACCGGGCTGGCCGCCGTGCTGGACCGCCTGGAGGAGGAGCACGTGGTGATCCACGGCGTGGTGGAGAGCGTCGACCGGGCGCTCGTGGAGCTGGTCCGCCGGCCCGGCGACTTCACCGGACTCCAGGAGGCGGTGGACCTGCTCACCGACACGCTGCTGTCGCACCTGTCGTACGAGGAGCACCAGATCGTCGAGCCGCTGGCCCGGCACGGTTTCTTCCCCGGCCAGCTGTGAGGTAGCTGGCTTTTGCTTTCCTAAGTCAGGGGGGTACCGTCGACGCCATGACGGACCTCCTCGCCCAGCGTGACTCCTGGTCCACCGCCAACTGCTCGATCGCCCGGGCGTTGGAGGTGGTCGGCAACCGCACCACGCTGCTCCTGCTGCGGGAGGCGTCGTTCGGCACCCGCCGGTTCGACGACTTCGCCCGGCGGGTCGGCGTCAGCGAGCCGGTGGCCGCCGCACGCCTCAAGCAGCTCGTCGCCGACGGGCTGCTCGACCGGCGTCCCTACCGCGAGCCCGGGCAGCGCACCCGCGACGAGTACGTGCTCACCGCGAAGGGAAGCGACCTGATCCCGGTGCTGGTCGCGCTGCGGCAGTGGGGCGACGCGTACGCCGCCGACGAGGCCGGCCCGGCGGTCCGGGTGGCCCACGACGAGTGCGGCGCGCCGGTGCACGCCCGGCTGCGCTGCGACGCCGGGCACGACGTACCGCCCGGCGAGCTGGCCGTCCTGCCCGGTCCGGGCCTGCTGTCCGCCTGAACCCCTTCCTTCCCCACATCTCGGAGCGAGACATGAAGATCGCTGGAAGCACCGCCCTGGTCACCGGCGCCAACCGCGGCTTCGGCCGGCACCTGGCCGCCGAACTCGTCGCGCGCGGCGCCACCGTCTGGGCCGGCGCGCGCAACCCCGACACCGTGGACCTGCCCGGCGTCACCCCGGTACGCGTGGACATCACCGACCCCGAGTCGGTGGCCGCCGCCGCGGAGCGGGCCGGCGACGTGACGCTGCTCGTCAACAACGCCGGCGTGAGCACCGGCACCGACCTGCTCGACGGCGACCTCGCGCAGATCCGGCTGGAGCTGGAGACGCACTACCTCGGCACGCTGTCGGTGGTACGGGCGTTCGCGCCCCGGATCGCGGCGAACGGCGGCGGGACGATCCTGAACGTGCTGTCGGCGCTGTCCTGGTTCACGTTTCCCGGCGTCGGCGCGTACGGCGCCGCGAAGGCCGCGGAGTGGTCGATGACGAACGCCCTGCGCGTGGAGCTGGCCGGCCGGGGTGTCCGCGTCGCGGGGCTGCACGTCGGCTACATGGACACCGAGATGGCCGCCGCCGTCCCCGGCCCGAAGGCCCACCCGGCCGACGTCGCCCGGCTAACCGCGGACGGCATCGAGTCCGACAGCTACGAGATCCTGGCCGACGACGTCGCCCGCCGGGTCCAGGCCGGCCTGTCCGGTGGAGTGGCCGCGCTCTACCCCGCGCTCCCCTGACCGAACGCCCCGAGATCCCGGTACGCGGACGTGCGTACCGGGATCCCGGTGTCTGTCCGGAGCGGAGCTACAGCCCGCGGGCCAGGCGGTCGGCGAGGATCCGGGTGAACCGGGCCGGGTCGGCCAGCTCGCCGCCCTCGGCGAGCAACGCCATGCCGTACAGCAGCTCGGCGGTCTCGGTCAGCGCGGCGGTGTCACCGCCCTCCCCGTGCGCCTTGCGCAGCCCGGTGACCAGCGGGTGGGCCGGGTTCAGCTCCAGGATCCGCTTGACCTGCGGCACCTCCTGGCCCATCGCCCGGTACATCTTCTCCAGCGTCGGCGTCATGTCGTGCGCGTCGCCGACCACGCAGGCCGGTGACGTGGTCAGCCGGGTGGACAGGCGCACCTCCTTGACGCTGTCGGCGAGCGCGCCGCCGAGGAACGTGAGCAGGTCGGCGTACTCCTGCCGGTCGGCCTCGGCCTTCTCCTTCTCCTCGTCGGTCTCCAGGTCCACCTGACCCTTGGCGACCGAGCGCAGCGTCCTGCCGTCGTACGCGCCGACACGCTCGACCCACACCTCGTCCACCGGGTCGGTGAGGATCAGCACCTCGTAGCCCTTGGCGCGGAACGCCTCCAGGTGCGGCGAGTTCTCGATGGTGGCCCGGTTCTCGCCGGTGGCGTAGTAGATCTCGGTCTGGCCGTCCTTCATCCGCTCCACGTAATCGCGCAGCGTGGTGGGCTCGACCGGGTCGTGGGTGCTGGCGGCGCGGACCAGCTCCAGCAGCGCCTCGGTGTTGTCCGGGTCCTCCAGCAGACCCTCCTTGACCACCGTGCCGAACTCGGTCCAGAACGTGCGGTACGACTCGGCGGACATGTCCTTGAGCGTGGCGAGCACCTTCTTGACCAGCCGGCGGCGCACCGCGCGGATCTGCCGGTCCTGCTGGAGGATCTCCCGGGAGATGTTCAGCGACAGGTCGTGCGCGTCCACGACGCCCTTGACGAAGCGCAGGTAGTTGGGCATCAGCGCGTCGCAGTCGTCCATGATGAACACGCGCTTGACGTAGAGCTGCACACCGCGGCGGCCCTGCGGAGAGAACAGGTCGAGCGGGGCGTGCGACGGCAGGAACAGCAGCGCCTCGTACTCGAACGTGCCCTCACCGCGCATGTGGATGGTTTCCAGCGGGTCGGCCCAGTCGTGCGCGACGTGCCGGTAGAACTCCTTGTACTCGGCCTCGTCGACCTCGTCCCGCGAGCGCGCCCAGAGCGCCTTCATCGAGTTGAGCGTCTGCTCCTCGCGGGTGGTGGCGCCGTCCTCGCCGGGCTTGTCGACAGTCATCCGGATCGGCCACGAGATGAAGTCGGAGTAGCGCTTGACGATCTCGCGGATCGTCCACTCGGCGGTGTAGTCGTGCAGGTTGTCCTCGGTGTCGACCGGCTTGAGGTGCAGCGTGACCGAGGTGCCCTGGGGCGCGTCCTCCACCTCCTCGATCGAGTAGGTGCCCTCGCCGGTGGACTCCCAGCGGGTGCCGCCGGACTGCCCGGCGCGGCGGGTCAGCAGCGTCACCCTGTCGGCGACCATGAACGTGGCGTAGAAGCCGACGCCGAACTGGCCGATCAGCTCCTGGGACGCGGCGGCGTCGGAGGACTCGCGCAGCTTGCGCAGCAGTTCGGCGGTGCCGGACTTGGCGATGGTGCCGATCAGGGCGACCACCTCGTCGCGGGTCATGCCGATGCCGTTGTCCCGCACGGTGAGCGTACGGGCGTCCTTGTCGGCCTCGATCTCGATGTGCAGGTCGGAGGTGTCGGCCGACAGTTCCTTGTCGACGAGCGACTCCAGCCGCAGCTTGTCCAGCGCGTCGGACGCGTTCGAGATCAGTTCGCGCAGGAAGACGTCCTTGTTCGAGTAGATCGAGTGCACCATCAGCTGCAACAGCTGACGGGCCTCGGCCTGGAACTCCAACGTCTCGACCCGGTCGCTCACACCGACTCCCTTCCCCACTGGCGGCCTACGGCGGAAAGGATACGAGGGGTGACCAAGGCGGCACGCACCGGCCGCCTCGAATCTACTGGTACAACCAGTTGACGAGTTGATGTGTTCGGGGCCACACTGCTGCGCATGACCTTCGATCCCGCGCCTCGCGTGTCGGTCTCCGACCACGTCTTCGGCCGGCTCCGCGACGCGATCGTGTCCGGTCGCTACGCGCCGGACGAGACGTTGCCCGGCGAGCGGGAGCTGGCCGGCGCGTTCGCCGTCAACCGGCACGCGGTCCGGGAGGCGCTGCGCCGCCTGCAACAGCTCGGCCTGGTCCGGGTCAGCCAGGGCGGCGCGACCCGAGTGCTGGACTGGCGGGTCCACGCCGGGCTGGACCTGGCGCTGTCCCTGGCCCGCTCCGGCGACGTACTCCCGGTCGAGACGCTGGTGCGCGACATGCTGGAGATGCGGGCCTGCGTCGGGATCGACGCGGCCCGGCTCTGCGCCGAGCGCGCGGACCCGGCGGTCGTCGCGGCCCTGGTCCGGGCCGCCGAGGAGTACGGCGACCTGGCCCCCGACCTGGACCTGATGAACAAGGCGAACATCGCCATCTGGCGGCTGGTCGTGCGCGGCAGCGGCAACACCGCCTACCAGCTCGCGTTCAACAGCCTGGTGGCCGGCACGTTCGCGGTCGGCGACGTCCCGCCGGACGCCCGCGCGGCCGAGCTGCTGGACGTCGCCGGGCACCGCTGCCTCGCCGCGTCGGTCGCCTCCGGTCAGGGCGCGGCGGCGGCCCGGCACGCCCGGGAGCTGCTGACCGCGCCGGTCACCACCCCCACCTCCCCCACTTCCGGAAGGGAAGCGCGCGCATGATCCCCGCCGTGCTGTACGCCGTCCCGGCGTTCCTGCTCCTGATCGTCGTCGAGGCGGTCTCCTACCGCTTCCTGCCCGACGACGACGAACGCGGCTACGAGCTGCGCGACACCTCCACCAGCCTGTCGATGGGACTGGGCAGTCAGATCATCGGCTTCCCGTGGAAGCTGCTCACGGTCGGCCTGTTCGCGGCGCTGTGGACTGTGGCGCCGGTTCACCTGTCCCCCGGCGACTGGTGGACCTGGGTGATCCTGTTCTTCGCCGACGACCTGGCGTACTACTGGTTCCACCGCTCGCACCACGAGGTACGCGTGCTCTGGGCGAGCCACGTCGTGCACCACAGCAGCGTCTACTACAACTTCTCGACCGCGTTGCGGCAGAGCTGGACGCCGATGACCTCGCTGCCGTTCTGGCTGGCGCTGGCCCTGCTCGGCATCCCGCCGTGGATGATCTTCCTCCAGCAGTCGGTCAGCCTGCTGTACCAGTTCTTCCTGCACACCGAGCGGATCAAGGTGCTGCCCCGGCCGATCGAGTGGATTTTCAACACGCCGTCGCACCACCGGGTGCACCACGGCTCGAACACCGAATACCTGGACCGCAACTACGGCGGCATCCTGATCATCTGGGACCGGCTGTTCGGCACGTTCGAGCCCGAGCGGGCCACCGCGCGCTACGGGCTGACCAAGAACATCGGCACCTACAACCCGCTGCGGGTGGCCACCCACGAGTTCGCCGCGATCTGGTCCGACGTACGCCGGGCCAGTTCCTGGCGGCACCGCCTGGGCTACCTGTTCGGCCGTCCCGGCTGGCAGCCGGTCCGATGAGGCGCTCCTGGCTGCTGCCCCTGTTCGGGCTGGTCGCCGCCGTCGAACTCGTCGGGGTCGCACTGGACTCCTCTGTGCTCCAGTGGCTGGCCAAGCCGCTGCTCGCGCCGGTGCTGCTGGCGTACCTCTGGGCGCACCGGCGCCGGGTGGACGCGGTGGCGGTCGGCCTGGTCGCCGCCACCGCGGGCGACATCGCCCTGCTCCTGCCGGGCGACACCGCGTTCCTGGCCGGCATGGGCTGCTTCCTGGTCACCCAGCTCGCGTTCATCACCGCCTTCGTGCGGCACCGGCGCGCGCGGGCCGTGGCGTGGGCCGGTTACCTGCTGGCCTGGGCGGGTGCGAACGCGCTGCTGTGGGGCATGCTCGGGCCGCTGCGGCTGCCGGTGCTCGGCTACAGCCTGGCGCTGTGCCTGATGGCCGCCGCCGCGACCGGGGTGTCCGCGCGGGTCGCCGCAGGCGGGGCGCTCTTCCTCGTCTCCGACCTGCTCATCGGCGTGGGCGCGGCCGGTGTGGAGCTGCCCGGCAGGGGCCTGCTGGTGATGATCACCTACTGTGCCGCGCTGCTGCTGATCAGCACCGGCTGGGTGGCCGCGGCGCGCCCGGCGACCGGCCCGCAGCCGTCGCCGGCGGGTACCCTGCTGGCGTGGCCAGGGAGAACGGGCGCAAGCTGATCGCCTCGAACAAGAAGGCGCGGCACGACTACGACATCCTCAAGACGTACGAGGCGGGCATCGTGCTGGCCGGCACCGAGGTCAAGTCGCTGCGCGAGGGGCGGGTGTCGCTGGTCGACGCGTTCGCCCAGGAGCGCGACGGCGAGATCATGCTGTACGGCCTGCACATCGCCGAGTACGGCTTCGGCACCTGGACCAACCACGCGCCCCGGCGCACCCGCAAACTGCTGTTGCACCGGGTGGAGATCGCCCGGATCCTGGAGAAGCTGCGCGACGGCGGCGTGACGCTGGTGCCGCTGTCGATGTACTTCGCCGACGGCTGGGCCAAGGTGGAGCTGGGCCTGGCCCGGGGCCGCCGGTCGTACGACAAGCGCCAGGCGCTCGCCGAGCGGGACGCCAAGCGGGAGATCGCCCGGGAGATGGGCCGCCGGCTCAAGGGCCGCACCACCGGCCGCCGAACCTGATCCGTCTCGTGTTGAGGACAGTTTCTGTCCGCTGGCTCCGGCAGGCTGGACGGCGACCGATCACACGCGCCGCCGGTTCGCCGGCGGACCGGATGGAAGGTGAGCCGAGATGGCCCGCGACGTACAAATCACCATCGACTGCGCCGACCCGGCGAAGCTGGCGGCGTTCTGGGCCGAGGTCCTCGACTATCGGGTCCAGGGCCCGCCGGAGGGCTTCGACTCGTGGGAGCAGGCGCTGAACGCGATGGGCGTTCCGCCGGAGCGGCACAACGACGCCTCGGCCGTGGTCGACCCGGAGGGCGCGGGTCCGCGACTGTTCTTCCAGCGGGTGCCGGAGTCCAAGCGGGTCAAGAACCGGGTGCATCTGGACGTCCGGGCAGCGCCCGGGCTGACCGGCGAGGCCCGGATGTCGGCGCTGGAGGCGGCGGCCGACCTGCTCGTCCCGCTCGGTGCGACGCGCGTCGGGCGCTACGAGCCCGCTCCACCGCTGGAGGCGGGGCACGTGCTGATGACCGATCCGGAGGGCAACGAGTTCTGCCTCGACTGAGCCCGGGGTCATTAACAAGACTCCTTGTACATCACTTCTTGTCGGTCTAGCCTGGCCGCATGACGGACGGAACCGGCAACCGGCGCGTGAGCGACCCGCGAGCCATGCGGGCGCTGGCCCACCCCACCCGGCTGCGACTGCTCGGCGAGCTGCGCCTGCGCGGCCCGCAGACGGTCGGCATGCTGAGCGAGCGGACCGGCGAGGCGGTCGGTTCGGTCAGCTACCACGTCGGCAAGCTGGCCGAGCACGGCTTCGTGGCCGAGGCCCCCGACCTGGCCCGGGACCGGCGCGAGCGGTGGTGGCGGGCCGCGCACGCCACCACCGACTGGGATCCGCTCGAACTGCTCGACGACCCGGAGCGCCGGCTCGCCGGCAACCTGCTGCGCCAGGCCGCCATGCAGCGCTACGTCGACCGCTACCAGGCGTACCTGGATTCCGAGGCGAGCCTCGACCCGGCCTGGGTACGCGGTACCACCAGCAGTGACATCGTGCTGCGCCTGACGCCTGAGGAACTGGTCGAGCTGCGCGACGAACTGTCCGCGCTGGGCCGGCGCTGGCGGGAGCGCGGCGCACCCGGCCGCCCCGGCGCCGAGATGGTCACGCTGATCTGGCAGGCGTACCGGGGGCCGCAGTGAACCGCGACCGCCGGCCCCTGACCGGACTGCTGATCGGGCACGCCGTCTCGCTGACCGGTAACGTGCTCACGCTGATCGCGCTGCCGCTCTACGTGCTGGCCGAGACCGGCTCACCGGCGGCCACCGGGCTGGCCGGCGCGTTCGCCACCGCACCGGTGGTGCTCGGCGGCGCGTTCGGTGGCGTGCTCGTCGACCGGATCGGCTACCGGCGGTCCAGCGTGCTCGCCGACGTGGTCTCCGGCGTGACCATCGCCGCCGTACCCCTGTTGCACGCCACCGTCGGGCTGCCGTTCCCGGCGCTGCTGGCCCTGGTCTTCGTCAGCGGGCTGCTGGACACACCCGGGCAGACCGCGCGCACCGCGTTGCTGCCGGAGGCGGCGGAGGCGGCCGGGGTGCCGATCGAGCGGGCGGTCGGCTGGGCGGAGGCGACCTCGCGCGGCGCCCGGATGATCGGCGCACCGGTGGCCGGTCTGCTGGTCGGCGTGTTCGGCGCGCTGCCGGTGCTGGCGGTGGACGCGGTGACGTTCGCGGTGTCGGCGCTCGTGGTGGCGCTGCTGGTTCCGCGCCGCCTGAGCCCGTCCGGCGACGAGAGCGAGCCGGAGACCGGCGGCTACTGGCGGCAGTTCGCCGCCGGGTTGCGCTTCCTGGTCCGCGAGCCGCTGCTGCGCGCCATGGTCCTGCTGGTGCTCGTGACCAACCTGTTCGACGCGGCCAAGGGCCAGGTGCTGCTGCCGGTGGTCGCCGACCGGGAACTCGGCGGACCGGCGGCGTTCGGCCTGCTGGTCGGCGTCATGGGTGGTGGGGCGCTGGTCGGATCGCTGGTGTTCAGCGCGATCGGGCACCGGCTGCCCCGCCGGGCCACGTTCGTCACCGCGTATGCGCTGTGCGGCGCGCCGCCACTGTGGGCGCTCGCCGCCGCGCCGCCGCTGCCGGTCGTGGTCGCCGTGGTCGCGGTGGCCGGGCTGGCCGCCGGCTCGCTCAACCCGCTGATGGGCGCCGTCGAGCTGGAACGGGTGCCACCTGCCATGCGGGCCCGGGTGTACGGCGTGATCGGCGCGGGCGCGTGGGCGGCCATGCCGGCCGGCGCGGTCGGCGCGGGATTCGCCGCGGACCGGTTCGGCCCCACGTCCACGCTCGTCGTGATGGGCGCCTGCTACCTGCTGGTGGTGCTGACGCCGCTGCTGGGCGGCCCGTGGCGGGACATGCGCCGGCCCACTGTGGTGCGGCCGCGGGAGCCGGAGCCCACGTCGGAGCGTCAGCGGGAAACGCTCTCTTGACATCGACCGACTTCGTTCATACCTTCATCGAAGTCTATTTGTATGGTTTGTTAACCGTTGGGCGGGGCCGGCCGCCGTGACGGAGAACGGCCACCACCCCCGCAGGAGGCGCCCCGTGCGCACTATCCGTACCCTCGCCGCGCTGGCGGCGACCGCGGTCGGCCTCACCGCCGCCCTCGCCCTCGTCCCACACTCCCCCGCGGTCGCCGCCCCCGGCGCGGTCACCTGGTCCGACGACTTCAACGGCCCGGCCGGCGCCGCCCCCGACGCCAGCAAGTGGCGCTACGACATCGGTGGCGGCGGCTGGGGCAACAACGAACTGCAGTACTACACCAACAGCACCCGCAACGCCGCGCTCGACGGCAACGGCAACCTGGTCATCACCGCCCGCAAGGAGAACCCGTCCGGTTACTCCTGCTGGTACGGCAGTTGCCAGTACACCTCGGCCCGGCTGCTCACCAACGGCACGTTCGCGCAGGCGTACGGGCGGTTCGAGGCGCGCATCAAGGTCCCCCGCGGCCAAGGGCTGTGGCCGGCGTTCTGGATGCTCGGCAACGACATCGGCACGAACCCGTGGCCCGGCAGCGGCGAGATCGACATCATGGAGAACGTCGGCTACGCGCCGTCGACGGTCTGGGGCACGCTGCACGGCCCCGGCTACTCCGGCGGCAGCGGCGTCGGCGCGTCCACCTCGCTGCCGGGCGGCCAGGCGCTCGCCGACGCCTTCCACACGTTCACCGTGGACTGGGCGCCGGACTCGATCACCTGGTACCTCGACGGCGTGGCGTACTCGCGCAAGACGCCCGCCGACATCGGCGGCAACCGCTGGGTCTTCGACCACCCGTTCTTCATGATCATGAACGTCGCGGTCGGCGGCAACTGGCCCGGCTCGCCGGACGGCAGCACCACGTTCCCGCAGACCATGACGATCGACTACGTCCGGGTCCAGTCCTGGGACAACGGCGGCGGGGGCACCGGCGGGCAGATCGTCGGGTACGGCAACAAGTGCGTCGACGTGGCCAGCGCCAACACCGCGAACGGCACCGCCGTACAGCTCTGGACCTGCAACGGCACGGCCGCCCAGCGCTGGAGCTGGAACGCCGACGGCTCGGTCCGCGCGCTCGGCAAGTGTCTCGACGTGGCCGCCGGATCCACCGCGAGCGGCGCCAAGGTGCAGCTCTACGACTGCAACGGCACCGGCGCGCAGAAGTGGGTGTTCAGCGCGGCCGGTGACATCGTGAACCCCCAGGCGAACAAGTGCCTGGACGCCACCGGTTCCAGCTCGGCCGACGGCACCCGGCTGCAGATCTGGGACTGCACCGGCGCCGCGAACCAGAAGTGGCGCCGCTGACCGCCACCCCCGAGACCGGGGCGGGCGGCACACCCCCGCCCGCCCCGCCCCGCCCCCGCCGCCCCCCTCCCCCGCGATCTTGCACTTTCGGCCCGGGCGGTGACGCGAATGTCCCATCTGCCCGGGCACAGACTGCAAGATCAGCGCGGCTGGCCGCCCTGGCGTGGCACGAATGGCGTTGCGTTCCTCGGGGCGGTCCGGGATACCGTGAGGTCCGTTTCGCTCCCGCGAGACCAGGCCATCGATCTCCTGGAAGCGCGATCATGGATGAACCGACCGGCGCGCTGACGTCGACGAGCGGGTTCACGCCGGAACCCGTCCCCACCGCACGGCTGATCCTGCTGCCCCTGGCCGTCGAGCACGCCCAGGAGATGGCCGCCGTCCTCGCCGACCCGGCGCTGCACACGTTCATCGGCGGCGAGCCCGCTTCCCCGGCGGCGTTGCGGGCCCGCTACGAACGGCTGGTCGCCGGCTCGCCCGACCCGGCCGAGTCGTGGTGCAACTGGGTGATCCAGCTCCGGGACGACGGCCGGCTGGCCGGCTTCGTCCAGGCCACTGTCACCGAGCCACACGAACCGGTGGCGGACACCGCCACGGCGGGTGCGCGCGCGGTCGGGCACCGGCACCTCGACGAGGCGACACCGGCCGCCGCGGGACCGGTCGCGGAGATCGCCTGGGTGCTGGGAACACAGTGGCAGGGGCGCGGGATCGCCACCGAGGCCGCCCGTGGAATGGCCGGCTGGCTGGGGCGACGCGGTGTGCGTACCCTCATGGCCCACATCCATCCCGACCACCGCGTGTCGGCGGCGGTGGCCACGGCCTGCGGCCTGGCCCCCACCGACGTGTGGCAGGACGGCGAGGTCCGCTGGACCGGGGCCCCTTGATCACCCGGAAAGGCGTGCGGGTTAGAAGGGGGCGTCCACGGACAGGCGGCGGACCTGGGTGAGATAGGGGTCCAGTTCGCCCACCTCGAAGCGGCACGTGCCGATGACGTGCCAGAACTGGCCGCCCGGGTCGCCGTCCAGCTTGTACCGGCCGTCCGGGCTGACCGCCGCCCAGCCGTCCGGCAGGCCGATGAGCGTGGTCCGCAACTGGGCGTGCTCCGGGTCGGCCACGTCCCACAGCCGTACCGTGCCGTCGTCGCCGGCGCTGGCGAGCAGGCTGCTGTCCGGGCTGAAGTGCACCGACCAGACGCGCCGGGTGTGCGCGGCCAAGGTGCCGTGCAGTCGGCCGGTGACCGGATCCCACAGCCGGATCACCAGGTCGTCCCCGGCGGTGGCGAGCAGGTTGCCGTCCGGGCTGAACGCGCAGGACCAGAGCCGGCCGTCGTGTTCGGTGAGCACCAGGCGCCGCTCGCCGGTGACCGCGTCCCAGACCACCGCCGTGCCGTCGTTGCCGGCGCTGGCGAGCAGCGTGCCCTCGCTGTTGAAGCCGACCGAGTAGACCCGGTCGGTGTGGTGTTCCAGGGTCATGCGGCAGGTGGCGGTGGCGGCGTCCCAGAGCCGTACCGTCTGGTCGTCGCAGCCGGTGGCGATGGTCTCGCCGTCGGGGCTGAACGCGACGGTGCGCACGCGCCCCCGGTGCGGGGTGAGCGTGGCGAAGTGCCGGCCGGTACGGCGGTACCACAGGCGTACCGTGTCGTCGTCGTTCGCGGTGGCCAGGGCGTCGCCGTCAGGGCTGAACGCGACCGCCCAGACGTGGTCGGTGTCCACGTTGAGTTCACGCTCGTCGGCGCCCGTGTCGGTGTTCCACAGGTGCACGCCGCCGTCGCCGCTGGGGGTGGCGACCAGCGGTTCCTCCGGGCAGAACACCACCGACAGCAGCCGGTCGGCCGGGCTGGCGAGCTGCCGCAGCAGGCGGCCGGTGCGCGGCTCCCAGAGCCGGATCACGCCGTCGTTGCCGCAGGCGGCCAACACCTCGCCGTCGTCGCGGAAGGACAGCGCGGTGACGCGGCGGCCGTGCCCGCGCAGCGTGTGCTGGAGCTGCCCGCTACGGACGTCCCACAGCCGGGTGGTGCCGTCGTTGCTGCTGGTCGCCACCTGGTTCTGGTCCGGCCGCCAGACCACCGGCCAGACCGAGCCGCGGTGCCGGGTCAGCTCGTGCCGTACCTGCCCATCGTCGGTGTCCCAGAGCTGGATCGCGCCGTCGCTGGCGGCGGTGGCGAGCAGGCTGCCGTCGCCGTTGAACCGGACGCTGTAGATCGCGCCGCGCTGCCGGCCGAGCACCCGCACCGGCCGGCCCGTCTCGGTCTCCCACAGCCGCAGCGCGCCGTGCGTGTCGCCGGTGGCCATGAGCGTGCCGTCGGGGTGGATGTCGAGGGCGTACACGTCGGCCTCGTGGCCGCGCGGCGCGCGCAGCAGCTCGCCGTCGGTGGCCCGGCGGATCCAGATCCGGCCGTGCTGCCCGACGGCGGCCAGCAGCCGGCCGTCCGGCGAGTGCACCACCCGGTAGACCACCTCCGGCTCCTGCACCTCGAACGCCAGCTTGCCGGTGGGGATGTCCCAGCCGCGGACCGTGCCGGCGCTGTCGGCCACCACGACCCGCCGCCCGTCCGGGCTGAACGAGGTGCCCCAGATCGGCGCGGAGTGGCCGGGCCACTCGTGGCGCAGCCGGGCGCCGCGGGTGTCGTACAGCCGCACCACGCCCGCGGCGTCGCCGACCACCAGGCGGCCCCGGCGGCCGTCGGTGAGCAGCGGCCAGACCCAGCCGGAGAAGACGTCCTCGATGACGTGCCGCACGTCGCCGTGGTCGGCGTCCCACAGCCGTACGGTGAGGTCGGCCGAGCCGGTGACGAGCTGGTGGGAGGCGGCGTCGTAGCGGACCGCGTACACCCGGGACCGGTGCCCCTGGAGCGTGCGCACCGGCAGCCCGGTGGCCGTGTCGCAGAGCAGCACACCGCCGTCGTCGCTGCCGACGGCCAGCACCGAGCCGTCCGGGCTGTACGCCACCGGCACCGGCAGCCGGCCCGTCTCGAAGCCGTAGCCGACGCCCACCGCCGGCGGGGCCAGGCCCGGCGCGACCGGCCGGCCCGGCGCGACGACGGCGCCGCGCAGTTCCGGGGCGCGCAGCAGCGCCGGGTCGGCGCTGGCGTCGATGAGCGCGGTGCGGTGCCAGCTGCTGCCCGCGACGCGCGCGCCGCGCAGGTCGGTACGGAACAGGCGTGCGCCGGCCATCTCCGCGTCGCGCAGGTCCGCCCCGGCGAGGCGGGCCTGGTCCAGGCGGGCGCCGCGCAGGCGGGCGTGTTCCAGCCGTGCCTCGGTCAGGTTGGTGGCGACCAGCCGCGCGTCGGTCAGGTCCGCGCCGGTCAGGTCGGCCCCGGCCAGTTCGCGGTGCGACAGGTCCTCGCCGCGCAGCACCGCGCCGCGCAGGTCGGCCCGGTCGGGCAGGCGCAGCCGGGCGGACAGCCGCAGCGCGTTGGCGCGCAGCGTCTCGCCCGCCGACTCGTCGCCGAGCACCCGCGCGGTCCACGCGGTGCAGCGGGCCGGG
Organism: Micromonospora tulbaghiae; assembly: GCF_900091605.1. Lineage (GTDB taxonomy): Bacteria > Actinomycetota > Actinomycetes > Mycobacteriales > Micromonosporaceae > Micromonospora > Micromonospora tulbaghiae. The sequence goes on along the minus strand of NZ_FMCQ01000002.1, from coordinate 754,068 downwards.
TCGGCGAGATCGCCGAGGAACTCCACCGCGAGCGCGGACAGCGACCGTACCGCCAGCGCGCCCGGCTCCTCGCCCCTGTTGATCTGCTCGGCCACCCCCTCGGCCACCAGCCACTCCATCACCGAGGTGTGGATGAACCCGAACAGCCCGTCGTCGGTGCGGACCAGCAGGCTGCCCGCGCCGACCGCGTGCGCCGCCTGCGGGCCGGACAGCCGCGAGTCGGCCCGCCCGGCGAGCCGGCCGGTGGACTCGGCCAGCTCGGCCAGTCGCAGGTACGCCTCGCCGCTCTCCCAGAGCTGGAACGCCAGCCGGCTCACCGCCTGCCACAGCTCGGGGCGGCGCAGGCTCACCGGCGCGCCCGGGATGCCCTGGGTGCGGCGCTCCTCGAAGTCCAGCCAGGACTCCAGGATCTCCCGGTACAGCGCGGCGGCGCTGAACGTGCCTCCCGCCCCGGCCACCGCGGCGAGCCGCCCCTCGTCGAGGTTGGCGATGAAGCCGAGCATGCGCGGGTTGCGGGAGAGCCCGAGCAGGTCCTTCACGCCGGCGAGCAGGTCCATCCGCTCGCGGGCGGCCCGCTCGTCGCCGCCGTACCGGTTGCGCAGGAACGCCTCGATCTGCCCGGGGGTGAAGTCCTCCACCGCGAGTACGCGCCGGTGCGGCAGCAGCCCGACCCGCTCGCCGAGCGCGGTCAGCACCTGCGAGTTGGTCTTGAAGTGCTGGGTACGGCTGCTCACCACGATCTTCGCGTTGCCCTCGGCGGCCTGGAGCAGCGTCTCCAGGTGGTCGGCCGCCCGGTCGTAGGTGACCCGGGCGACCAGCTCGTCGAACCCGTCGAACAGCAGCACGATGCGGCCCTGGCGCAGCATGTAGCGGAACGCCTTGAGGTCGATCACCTGCTCGCCGTGGTTGGCCAGGTGCGCGGCGACCAGGCCGTCCACGGAGTGCGCCTTGTCCAGCGCGCGCAGCTCGACCAGGATCGGGATCAGGTCGGGCGCGGCGGTGGGCAGCCGGCGGGCCACCTCCCGCAACGCGAACGTCTTGCCCCGGCCGAAGTCGCCGAGCACCAGCACGAACCGGCCGTCCGGCGCGGAGACGGTCTCCAGCAGCTCGTCCACCACGTCGTCGCGGACGCGCTGGTCGGCGCCGACGAGGTGACGGTAGCGCTGCGGCACGTACTGCCCGGGCGGATAGAGCCGGTCGGCCTGGAGCCGGGCGGTCTGCGCGGCGACGTACTCGCGCAGGTCGAGCAGGCCCTGGAACTCGGTCAGGTGCAGCACGCGTACGCCGCGGCGCTGCGCCTCCTCGGCCAGCCCCCGCGGCACCCGGTCGCCGTCGTACACCAGCTCGGAGGCGATGTCCGGGTCGGTGGCGTGCACCCGGCGGGCGAAGACGTCCACGTCGGCGGCGGTGGGGCTGCCCACGTGCGCGCCGACGCGCTGCTGGCGGACCACCCCGTCGGAGCGGTAGCTGATGTACAGGTGCGGCGGGTCGGTGCCGACGCGGCGCACCACCACCCGGTCGTAGCGGGCCTCGCAGACCTCGGCGAGCCGGTCCAGCAGCCGCTGCACCGGGGCGACCGGAGCGGCGGCCGCCGCCGCGCCCTGGGTGGCCCCCTCGACAGCGACCGGGCGGCGCGGGTCCGGCACCTGGGCCGGGCCGGACGCGCCGAAGGTGGCCTCCGCGTGCGGCCAGGACACGGCGGTGACCGCGCCGCCGTCGAGCCGGTCGTCGCGGCCGAGCACCCAGCGGGTCATCCCGTCGGCGCCGAGCCGCAGCACCTGCGCCCGGCCGTCGCGGGGCGCGGCGGCCAGCGGCACCACCGGGTCGACCCGGGCCGACGGCGCGGCGTCGGCCAGCAGCAGGTTGAGCATCGGGCCGACCAGCCGGTTGACCGAGCCGCGGTCGCGCAGCGACACCGGGTCCGGCGGCACCTCGTCGGCGTACGGGCTGCGCGCCCCCGGGGCGTGCGCCATCGCGCCCAGCCGCAGCCAGCCGGACTGCTGGTAGTGGCGCAGCCGCTGGGCGAACCAGCTGGACTGCGCCTCGCCGAGGAAGCCGTACCGGTCCTCCTCGCGGTGGGTGATGGCGATGGTGGAGTTCAGCCCGGCCACCACCACCCGCAGGTCGGGTACCGGGAACAGCGTCCAGGGTTGCTCGCTGTCGAAGATCCGGTCGTCGAGGCCCTGGTAGAGGTCGTCGAACAGGCGCGCGTAGTGCCGCCACTTCGGCCAGTACGGCGGCTGCGGGTCGACGTCGTCGGCCTCGCAGGTGGCGAAGTACGCGCGGCAGGCGGCCATCGTCACGTCGCGTGGGCCGGGCACCACGACCAGCCGGTGCGGTTCCAGCCCGAGCAGCACCCGCAGGCCGGTGAGGAAGCTCAGCGCGTCGGAGAACTCGCGCGGGCTGCCCGACTCGGTGAGGTTGCCGGCGACGACGAGCAGGTCCGGCCGGGGCACGCCGTCGTTCATCAGCAGCGTGAGGTCGCCCATCAGGTGTTCCTGCACCTCGCCGGGGGTGACCGGCGCGCCGGGGGTGATCACGCCCCGGCCGAAGCGCGGCCCGGCGACCTGGAGCACGGTGACGGTGTCCCGGGCGGTCGGTGGCGCCGCCGCGGCCGGCGGGAACGGCGGCGGGTTGATCGGGGTACGCCGGGCGCGGCGGGGCGCGGGCGCTCCGGCGGCGGGAGCGGCGAGCACCCCGTGCGGGTCGGCCGGGTGGTGCGGGAAGGCCGGCTGCCGCATCGGCTTGGCCCGGCCGTCGAGCGCCTCCCGGATGCGGTCGAGCACCCGGTTGCGGGCCTGCACCGGGTCGTCCACGCCGACCAGGTCCACATAGGTGATGGTGGCGAGCAGGCCGTCGATCGGGCAGTCCTCGACGCGTACCGTGACGAGCTTGTTGCCGGTGCCGTCCGGGTCGGCGCGCAGCGCGGCCTGCCACTCCAGCTTGCCGTACGTCGAGTGCAGGTAGCGCTCCGACAGCACCGCCACCACCACCTCGGCCTCACGGACGCCGCGGTCCATGAAGTCGATGAAGTTGGTGCCTGCCACGAAGTCCCACGCCTGCAACAGCGTGCGATAGCCCGCCGCCTCGAACTCCCACGCCAGCCACGTGGCCCAGCGTTCGTCCGCGGGCGAGTAGCTGATGAAGAAATCGATGGGGCGGTCGGACCGGGTGGGGTGCGCGCCTACAACCACATGGTCATTATGGCCACCGACGGTCAACAGATCGACACCCTCGGCAGCTCGGATCCGCCCGCGTCGGGCTCCTCCGCCCGCCTGGGCATGTGCGAGGATCATCCCTCGTGGAGACCCCCGGCGATCCGCCGAACGCCGTGCCCGACCGTTCCCGCTGGGGCCGCCTGCACGTGCTGGACTGGATCGCCATCGGGCTCGCAGTGCTCGGGGTGGTGTGTGTGCTCACCGGGCTGCTGCCCCGCGCCGACGCCGAGGGCACGATGCGGCGGATCATCCCGATCCTGATCTTCCTCGGCACGGTGGTGGTGCTGGCCGAGCTGACCGCTGTGGCCGGGGTGTTCGACGCGCTGGCCACACGGGTGGCGGTGACCGCGCGGGGCAGCTTCCGTGCCCTGTTCTGGCTCTGCGTCGGCTTCGCCTCGATCACCACGATCGCGCTCAACCTCGACACCACGGCGGTGCTGCTCACGCCGGTGATGATCGCGCTGGCCCGGGCGCTGAACGTGCCGCCGACTCCGCTGGCCATGACCACCGTGTGGCTGGCGAACACGGCCAGCCTGCTGCTGCCGGTGTCCAACCTGACGAACATCCTGGCCAGCGACCGGGTCGACCTGGACCCGGTGCCGTGGGCGGCCCGGATGTGGTGGCCGCAGCTGGTCGCCGTCGCGGTGACCGCGCTGCTGCTGTGGTGGTGGTACTGGCGGCCGGCGCGGGCCGGGGCCGACCCGTTCGTCCCGCCGCCGTACGTGCCGCCGGACCGGGTGCTCTACCGCACCGCGCTCGCCGCCTGCCTGCTGTTCGTCGCCGGGATCCTCGCCGGGGTGGAGATCGGCATCGCCTCCGGGGTGGCCGCCGCGATCCTGGTCGCAGGCTTCGCGGTGCGCGCCCGGCACCGGCTGCGGCCGGCGCTGGTGCCGTGGCGGCTGCTGGTGTTCGTGACCGGGTTGTTCCTGGTCGTGCAGACCATCGGCCGGTACGGCCTGGACACGGTGATGGGCACGCTCATCGGCGCCGACCCGGGCGCGGAGGGCGCACTGCGGGCGGGCGCGGTCGGCGCGCTGTTCAGCAACGTGGTCAACAACCTGCCCGCGTACCTGGCCGGCGAGGCGGTGATCGCGGCCGACCGGCACACCCAGTTGCTGGCGCTGCTGATCGGCACGAACGTCGGCCCGCTGGCCACGCCGTGGGCGTCGCTGGCCACACTGATCTGGTACGAGCGCTGCCGGGCCGCCGGGGTGGCCGTGCCGCTGGGCCGGTTCGTGGCCACCAGCGCCGCGCTCGCCGTGCTCGCCACCACCGCCACCGTCACGGCGCTCCTTGTCGGTCCCGGCGCCTAGCATCGCGACCATGAGCAGCACGCCAGAGATCGTCCGCCGCTACTTCGCGCTCGCCGGCCAGGCCGACAAGGAGCCCTACCTCGCGCTGTTCGCCGACGACGCGGTGGTCGAGGACGAGGGACGCACCCACCGCGGGATCGACGAGATCCGCGCCTGGCGCAGCGGCACGCCGCTGGTGTCGTACGAGATCACCGACGTCGAGCAGACCCCGGCCGGGACGGTGGTGACCGCCACGATCAGCGGCGACTTCCCCGGCAGCCCGTTCGCCGGGCTGCGGTTCCGGTTCGAGGAGTACGACGACACGCACATCCGCCGGCTGCGCATCGCCCCCTGAGCCGCGGCGGGAAAACCGCTACGGCGCGGTCCCGGCCGCTGGCTACCGTGGCCCGCATGACCGCCGTGCCGACGTTGCACTTCTGCACCGACCCGGGCGAGTTCCTCGCCGCCGCCGAGGCGTACCTGGCCGCCGATCCGGTGGTCAACACCGTCGTCGCCACCGTCACGCGCCGGATGGCGGCCCGCCGCGCCGAGGGCGTCGCGCTGCCCGAGGACGACTGGTGGCTCGTGGTCCGGGACGCCTCCGGGGCGGTGGTGGGCGCCGCGATGCGTACCGCGCCGTTCCCGCCTCGACCGCCGTTCCTGCTGCCCATGCCACCGGAGGCCGCCGTGGCGCTGGCCCGGGAGTGGCACCGGCGCGGTGAGCGGGTCCGCGCGGTGAACGGCGCGCTGCCCGCCGTGCGCGCCTGCGCCGACGAGGTGGCCCGCCTCGACGGCGGGCGGGTCGAGGTCGCCCAGCACACCCGGCTGCACCTGCTCGGCCACCTCACGCCGCCCGCGCCGGTGCCCGGCGCGTTGCGGGCGGCCACCGCGGGCGACGTCGGCCTGGTCGCCGCGTGGTTCGGCGCGTTCATGGCCGACGCCGACGAGCAGGCGGGCCGCCCGCGCGGGACGAGCGCCCACGAGACGCCCGACCGCGCCGAACTGCTGCGCCGGATCCGAGACGGGCGGGTCTGGTTCTGGACCGACGGGTCGGGTGCTCCGGTGCACCTGACCGCCGCCAACCCGACGTCGTTCGGCGTGGCCCGCGTCGGACCGGTCTACACCCCACCCGGGCAGCGCGGACGCGGCTGGGCCGGAAACGCGGTCGCCGAGGTGTGCCGGCTGCTCACCGCCGAGGGCGCGCGGGTGTGCCTGTTCACCGACCAGGCCAACCCGGTGTCGAACCGGCTCTACGCCCGGCTCGGTTTCCGCCCGGTGGTCGACATGGCCAACCTGACTCTGGGCGACTGAGACGAGTCCGCGGCTCCGGTCAGCCGGCGAGGCCGAGCGCGGCCAGCCGGTGCGGGTCGGCGATCACGTCCACGGCGGCGATCCGGCCGCCGGTGACGGTGAACGCCATCACCGACAGCGGGCGGTCGCCGGCGGTCACCAGCACCCCGGCGGCGCCGTTGACGAGCACCGGCCGGGCGTGCGGGAACAGCCGGCCGAACGTGGTGGCCTGCGCCGCCACGGTCGCCGCGCCGGTCAGCACGACCGTGTGGCGGGCGTGGGCGCTCCCGGCGTCGGAGCGCAGCACCACGTCCGGGTGCAGCACGGCGATCAGCGCGTCGAGGTCGCCGTCGCGGGCGGCGGCGAGGAAGGCGTCGACCACCGCTCGCTGCCGGGTCAGGTCGGGATCGGGCGTGGGTGCCTGTCCGCGTACCCGGCGGCGGGCCCGGCTGGCGAGCTGCCGGGCTGCCGCCGGTGAGCGGTCGACGAGCGGGCCGATCTCGTCGAACGGCACGCCGAACATGTCGTGCAGCACGAACGCGAGCCGCTCGGCCGGGGTCAGCGTGTCCAGCACCACGAGCAGCGCCAGGCCCACCGAGTCGGCGAGCACCGCGGCCTGCGCCGGGTCGCCCGCGCCGGCGTCCACCACCGGGTCGGGCAGGCGTACGTCCAGCGGGTCCTCCCGGCGGGCGGCGCGGGACCGCAGCGTGTTGAGGCTGACCCGGGCGACCACTGTGGTGAGCCAGGCGTCCAGGTTGTCCACCGAGGCCGCGTCGGCGCGGGACAACCGCAGCCAGGTCTCCTGCACCGCGTCCTCGGCGTCGGTGAGCGACCCGAGCAGCCGGTACGCCACCGCTCGCAGCCGTGGCCGCTCCCGCTCGAACCGCTCCGCCAGCCCGGTGTCCATCACCTGAGACTCCCTCCCGCACACCGTCTCGACCCGCCGGGGGCCGCCGACGTGACCGGAGGTGACGGCGCTCACACCTGTCACATCGGCGGACCGCCGCGGGTCGATGTGGCAGCACCGACAACGGGAGGACGACGATGAACGCACCCATTCTGGTCACCGGCGGCACCGGCACGATCGGCCGGCACGTCGTACCGCTGCTGCGCGCCGCCGGGCACCCGGTGCGCGTGCTCACCCGGCGCGGCGGACTTCCCGGCGACGGCGTCACCCACGTGACCGCCGACCTGCTCACCGGCGCGGACCTCGACCGCGCCCTGCGCGGGGTGTCCACGGTGCTGCACCTGGCCGGCGGCGCGAAGGGCGACGACCGCGCCGCCGCCAACCTGACCCGGGCCGCGCGCCGGGCCGCTGTGACGCACCTGGTGCACATCTCGGTGACCGGCGCCGACCGGGTGCCGCTGGCCTGGACGCGGTCCAAGCTCGACGCCGAACGCGCGGTGGCGGACTCCGGCGTCCCGTGGACGGTGCTGCGTGCCGCGCAGGTGCACGACCTGGTGCTGTCCATGCTGGCGGCGATGACGAGGCTGCCGGTGGTGCCGGTGCCGGGTGGGCTGCGGTTGCAGCCGGTCGACGCGGCCGAGGTGGCGGCCCGGCTGGCCGAACTGACGCTGGGCGCGCCGGCCGGGCTGGTCCCGGACCTGGCCGGGCCTGATACGTACGGCATCGGCGATCTGCTGACCGGATACCTGGCGGCGACCGGGAAGCGCCGGGCGCGGCTCCCGGTGCGCATTCCCGGACGGGCCGGCCGGGCGTACCGGGACGGCGCGAACCTGGCCCGGCCGGGTGCCGCGAGGGGCGTGCGGACCTGGGCCGGCTTCCTGGCCGAGCGGGCGCCGTCGGGGCGGGCAGCCTGACCCGCCGCGGCGACCCTCGCCGCCGGTCAGGCGCCGGCGCGCGCAGTCGGGTGGAACTGCTCGAACATGACCTCGTAGCCGTCCGGGTCGAGCCCGTAGAAGATCCGCGCCCAGCCCACGTCCTCCGGCTCCAGCGTCACCGGCAGCCCCTCGTCGCGCCACAGCGCGTACGTGGCGTCCAGGTCCGCGGTGGGCACGGTGAGCACGACACCGAGCCCCGGCGGCCCGGCCTTGACCTCGCGTTCCCGCTCCGCGTTGTGGTGCCCGTGGCGGTGCAGGTCGGACAGGATCAGCCAGGTGTGGCCGAACGTGAGGTAGCGCAGGTTCGCCTGGTCGGTCTGCGGGATCTCCTTGAAGCCGAGTCGCAGGTAGAGCCGGTGGGAACGGTCCAGGTCACGGACCCGGAGCCCGAGCTTGAGCTGTCTGGCGGCCATCCGGCCGAGGCTAGCGGACTCCGGCTCACCAGCCGACCGAGCCGAGGCCGACCGGGGTGAGCCGGCGCACCTGCGGCTCGATCCACTGTGCCGCGGTGACCAGTTTGACCAGCCGGTCGATGGTCTCCGGTGGCCCGGCCACGAAGCTGCGCCGGTCCGCCGGGCAGCCGTACCGGTCGTCGAACGTGCCGCCGTCGAGCGCGCGCACCGCCATGCCGGCCTCGACGGCGAGCAGCATCCCGGCGGGCAGGTCGACCGCCTCGGGGCGGTAGCCGACGATGCCGTCGATGTCGCCGCGGGCCAGCATCACCCAGGACAGCAGCGGCGCCCACAGTTGCAGCACCCGGCGCGCGCTGGTGTCCAGCACCACCTTCAGCGCCCGGGCGGTGCTGTCGTCCCGGCGTACCTCGTGCCCCTGGGTCCAGGCCAGCACGGGCGCGGACGGCACCGGGCGGTGCGCGGCCCGCAGCGGCCGCGCGGCCGGGCCGGACGCGTGCACGAACGCGCCCCGGCCGCGCACCGCCGACCAGGTACGGCCCGCGACCGGGTCGTGCACCACGCCGAGCACCGGCGAGCCGCGGTCGCACAGGGCGATCCCCACCACGTACGCGGGCAGCCCGATCGCCACGTTGTTGGTGCCGTCGAGCGGGTCGACGAGCCACGCCCAGGTGGTGTCCGGGGCGTACTCGCCGCCCTCCTCGGCGATCACGCCGTGCTCCGGCCAGCGCGCCCGGATCCGGTCGACGATCAGCCGCTCGGCGGCCAGGTCGAGGTCGGTCACCAGGTCACCGGTGTCGTTCTTGGCCCGGGCGTGCACCTCCCCCCGGGTGCCCCGGCGCAGCAGGCGGCCCGCCGCCTGCGCGGCCTCCACCGCGAACCGGTGCGCGTCGCGCAGGTCGGGCCCGCCTCTGCTCGGCTCCACATCCATGGCTCCTCCAGCCAGTCAGCCCCGTGCCACCAGTCGCGCGATCTGTCGCGCCATCCGCGCGGTCTCCGCCGCGTCGCAGCGGTCCCGGCGTACCCGGTGGCTGCGCCCGTCCACCGCGCCGAGGCTCAGGTCGCACGTGCCGGGAGTGGTCCGGCCGAGCGCCACTGTCACAGCCGGCTCACCGGCGTCGACCTCCGAGGTGTGGAAACCACCGGCGCGCAGCGCGTACGAGTCGCCTGCGGAGTGCGTCTCCACCGCCGCGGTCATCGCGGTGACCAGCCGGTCGGTGGCGGCCATCTCGTCCACCTCACCGAGGCTGTGCACCTCGTAGATCCGCCAGGACGGGTCGGCCGGCGCGTCGTCGACCTCGATCAGCTCGTTGCGGACGGTGCCGTGCAGCACGTGGCTGAGCAGGTCCCAGCTGTGCGAGTGCATCGTGGAGGTGGTCGGGCGCACCGGCGGCGGGTCGGCCGGCCAGGCGTGCACGCAGATGCCGTCCGGGCCGTCGCGTTCCACTGGTAGGCAGGTGAAGCCGAGCGGGTGCCGGACCGCGCGCAGCGGCCGCCGCCCGTCGGCCACGTCGCCGAGCACGTCCAGCACCCAGCCGCGCAGCATCTCCGGCCGGGTGCCCCGGTCGATCTCCCGTTCGAGGTCGGCGTAACTGGTCATGAGTAGGGGTTCCTCGCCTGGACGGCCTTGCCGATGATGTCGGCGACCTCGCGGTCGCCGAAGGACCGGGGCAGCGTCAGGCCGAGGGCGGTGAACAACCGCCGTACCTGCTCGACCGACGGCTCGTCGTCGAGCTTGACCTGGGCCGCCGCCTCGATCGGCACGCGCCGGCTCTGCCGGCGGCTGTAGTCCAGCTCGATGTTGAAACGGTTGTAGTAGACCTCGCCGCGGTCGATGCGCAGCGCGGGCGTCTGCGGGTTCTCCTGGGTGATGACGACGCAGGAGGAGGAGAGGTCGTAGCGGAACGTGGTCATCTGCGCGGAGAGCCGGACGTCGACGGTGAGCAGGCCGGAGCGTTGCAGGTGCCAGCAGGCGGCCAGCACGGTCGCGTACGACTCCTTGCGGGTGCGGTCGACGGTCCACGGCTCGCCCGGCGCGTCCGGGTCGAGGCTGCGCCGGAAACGCGCGTACCGCTCGCAGACCTCCTCGTCGGTCGGGTCGATGATCTCGATCGCGACGGTGAGCGTGGCGTTGCGCCGCCGGGCGTGTTCCAGGCAGTCGGGCAGCGTGACCGCGCGCAGGAAGGTGCCGGTGCCGCCCTTGAAGCTCCACTGATCGGTGTGCCGCCGCGCCTCGGCGAGCGCCTGCCCGACCTCGCTGCCGTGCAGCACGCGCACCATGGAGACACTGTCGATGGCCTCGCGGGCCCGGTTCAGCGCGCCCTCCGGCCCGGTGATCTCCTGCATCTGCGGCACCAGGTCGGTCAGCCGGTCACGGGTGTCCGAGATGACCTGGCGGACCTCCCGCTCGGTGGTGCGCCGGCGCAGCCGGTCCCGCAGCATCGCCTGCGCGAGCAGGCCCAGGACCAGCAGGATCGCGCTGTTGACGACCTCCTGGTCGACCGCGTTGGTGAGGCCGAGCACGGACACCGTGAGTGCCAGGACGAGGCCGATGAACGCGTCGAGATTGGTCACGACCCAGGCGAGCAGGCGCGTCATGACATCCCCCGGTCGACGACGGAACCTCCATCATAGCCCGCTGTCAATGTTGCCATCACGCCCTGTTCCCGGCTGGTGGCGGTGCGCCCTGCCGCCGGGCAGCGCAGATCAGCGAACCGCCGAGCCCCGGCGCGGCACGGGCCAGCCGGCGCGAGGCCACCCACCGGCCACCCGGCAGCCGCCAACCGACCTCGTTGGACCGCAGCGCCACCGGCGTGAACCCGGCCCGGCGCAGCGTCCGGCGCAGCAGCGAGGCGGTGAACGGGCGGATGTGCAGCCACAGGTACGGGTGCAGCGGGTCGACCTGGCGCGGCGCCCGGCCGGCGAGGAACGCCAGCCGGTCCTGCACCGGCGCCAGGTTCGGTGTGGTGAGCACCAGCAGGCCGTCCACGGCCAGCACCCGGTGACACTCCCGCAGCAGCGTCAGCGGGTCGTACACGTGCTCGATCAGCTCCCCGGCGAGCAGCCCGGCGAAGCTGCCCGCGCGGAACGGCAGCCCACGCGTGGCGTCCAGCCGGACCGGCAGCGCTCGCCCGCCGGCCGCCGCGCGGGCCGTGCGCAGCGCCGTCTCGGCCATGTCCGCGAGCACCACCGGGCCGGGCAGCGCGGCCGGGTCGAGCATGCCGCGCGGTCCGCAGCCCAGTTCCAGCACCGGCCCGCGCCGGGTCACCCCCTCGGCCATCAGCCGGGCCGCGACCGCGCGGCGCACCCGGTGGTACGGGTCGTCGACGTACCCGTCGACCTCGGCGCCGTCGTGGTAGCGGTGATGGTTGGCGTGCCTGCCGTGCGCCTGCGCGCGGTGCGACGACGTCCCGGTCGGCGGCTCGGCCATCACCCCTCCACAGCGGACGCCGGCCCCGTCGGCGGCGTCCAGCCCCAAGCCTCGCACCGCTTCCGCCTTCCAGGGTGTACATCCGCCCGGGGTACGCCGACGCGGCGGCCGGTCGTCCGGCCGCCGCGTCGATCGGGTGCGTCAGACGGCCGGCGCCCAGTCGAGCCGCATGCTGTCGTCGTACTCGTCGCCCGGGATCCACCACGGCTCACCGAAGCCGCTGGTGAAGACGATGATGTTGCCGCCGTCGGGTTCCGGGTTGCTGTCCGGGACGGACAGCGCGGCGCAGTAGCGCCCGTCCGGGGAGAACACCGGCGAGATGATGAACCGCGGTTCGTCGGTGAGCAACTTCAGCCCGGTGCCGCCGAGCCGGACCGACGCCAGCGACTGGTTGTGGCGTTCCTGGTCCAGATACCACCGGTTGGTGCTGAACACGATCCGCTGCGAGTCGGGCGTGAAGACCGCGTGATCCGCGAACTCGCCCGGCACGCGCTGATAGACCAGTCGCGCCTTTCCGGTGGCCAGCTCCAGCACGCGCAACTGCCCACCGTCGGACCGGCTGTACCACTCCGTCACGATCATCGAGCCGTCCCGGGACCAGTTCGGACGCGCCATGTGGTGCCCCTCGACGAGGACCCGGCGGGCGCCGGTGTCCACGTTCACCGCTACCAGGCGGGAGTCGCCGATCACCATGGCCACCTCGGTGCTGTCCGGCGACCAGGTCGGCCACTCGTAGTGGACGCCGAACGGGTCGGTGATCAGCGTGCGGCTCTCCCCGGTGACCCGGTCGTACAGGTCGAGAGTGGGGTCGAAGGCGGGGCCGGGCTTCTGGCCGATCACGGCCAGGTAACGCCCGTCCGGCGAGGCGGCCGCGTCGGCGCCCCGGGGCAGCAGCACCTGCGGGGTGGTGCGACCCGGGTTGATCTGCAGCACGCCGGGGCTGCCGGTGACGATCCACGGCCCGTTGACGCCCGCGGCCGCCGAGGCGGCCGGCCCGCCGGCCAGTCCGGTCGCGGTGGCGGCGCCGGTGAGCGCGGCGGCGCGCAACAGCGTACGGCGGTTCATCGTGGTCATGCCGGCACCTCCGTGGGGATCGCCGCGGCCCAGTCCAGCCGGGTGCTGTCGTCGTACTCGTCCCCGGGGATCCACCACTGCTCGCCGAAGCCGCTGGTGGACACGACGATGTTGCCGCCGTCGGGGTACTCGTTCTCCGGCGGGATCGACAGCGCGGCGCAGTAGCGGCCGTCCGGGGAGAACACCGGCGACAGGTAGAACCGGGGCTCGTCGGTGAGCTTCTTCAGCCCGGTGCCCCCGATCCGCACCGACGCCAGCGAGTGGTTGCTGGACTCCAGGTCGGGATACCAGTGGTCGGTGCGGAACACCACGCGCCCGGAGTCGGGCGCGAAGACCGGCGAGCCGAACAGCTCACCCGGCGCGCCGGGCGTGTAGAGCCGCCGCGCCGTGCCGGTCGCCAGTTCGAGCACACGCAGTTGCGGACCCTCCGAACGGCTGTGCCACCGCAGGACGATCATGGAGCCGTCCCGGGACCAGTCCGGGTCGGCCATGGAGTGACCCTGGACCAGCACGCGGGTGCCGCCGGTCGCGACGTCGACAGCGATCAGCCGATCGTTGTTCTCCCCGGTGACCAGGGCGATCTCCGAACCGTCCGGCGACCAGGTCGGCGCGCCGTAGCGGACACCGAACGGGTCGGCGAGCAGCGTGCGCTTCTCGCCGGTGGTCCGGTCGTACACCGCCACGAACGGCTCGAGCGTGCCGTCGCCCGAGCGCGCCGTGTTGACCCAGGCCACGTACCGGCCGTCCGGCGAGGCCTTCGCGTGATCCCCGTTCGGCAGCAGCTCGCGTGGCGTGGTGCGGCCCGGGTCGACCCGGAGCACACCCCAGCCGACGCTGACCAGCCACGACCCGTTCACCGCGTCGGCGGCGGACACCGGCGCGGCGGACGCGGCGTAGGGCGCGGCGGCCAGCCCGGTCGCGGTGGCCAGCCCGGTCAGCGCGGCGGCGCGCAGCAGGGCACGACGATTCATTGCGGTCATTCGACAACCCCCGTGATAGACGTGGCCCCCACCCTCGCGAGTGGATCGACGCACCGGAATCGGACGAGTGGCCGCTTCACGCTCGGCTGCTCGTCCATCACCACCGGTGATCGCGGAGCGGCCCGGTACGCTCGCCCCGATGACCTCCGACGCGCTGCGCCGCGCACTCACCGAACCGGGCGACCCGCCGCTGCTCCCACTGCCCGGCGTGGCGGTCGAGCTGTTGGACGCCCTGGCCGCCCCGCCGCGCCTGGGCGCGCACCTGCGGCTGGTGCACGACGTCGCCTGGCGCCTGACCGCCGCGTTCGCCGACCGGTTCGCCGCGGTGCCGTTCGACAGGCAGGCTGTGCTGTTCGGCGCCGCGGTGCACGACCTCGGCAAGGTCGAGCATCCGGGCGAGTTGACCGGCCCCGGATCGGCGCACGAGGAGGCGGGCTACCAGTTGCTGCTGCGCTTCGGCGTACCGGAGGAGCGGGCCCGCTTCGCGGTCACCCACGCCGCCTGGCACTCCCCCGGCGTGCAGCTGGAGGACCTGATGGTCAGCCTCGCCGACAAGGTGTGGAAGGGCCGCCGCGTCACCGACCTGGAGCAGCTCGTGGTCGACCGGCTGGCCGCCATCACCGGCCAGGAGCGCTGGCAGACGTTCCTGGACCTCGACGACGTGCTCGCCGAGCTGGCCGCCGGCGCGGACCGCCGGCTGGCGTTCCAGGCCGAGCATCCGGTGTACGGCTGACGCCGGACCGACGGCGGCGATGAGTCCGGCGCGCGAGGGCGGTCTTCCCCGGGTCGGTGTTCTCCGATCTCCGGGAGGAAGCATGAGCACCAGCGAAGCGCGAGGCCGGGTACGGGCGTTCGTCACCGTCTCCCTGGACGGGTACGTCACTGGCCCGGACGACCACGCGGGCCAGGGGCTCGGCGTCGGCGGCGAGCGGCTGCACCACTGGGTGATGGGCGGTCCCTGGACGTACGACTCGCCGCGCGAGCCCGGCGCCGGCATGACCGACGAGGACCGCGCGTACTTCGACGAGATGCTGGCGGGAACCAGTGCCGCGTTGTGCGGCCGGGGCATGTACGACAGCGCCGGCGCGTGGGGCGGCCGGAACCCCTTCCAGGCGCCCCTCGTCGTGCTCACCCACCGCACCGCCGACCAGCCCGACCCGAGCGCCGGTTTCCTCATGGTCGACGGGTTCGGCGAGGCGCTGGCGGCGGCCCGGCGCACGGCCGGTGACGGCGCGGTGGTCATCGGCGGGGGTGCCGACGTGATCCGGCAGGCGCTCGCGGCGGGCGTGGTCGACGAGCTGGGCCTGTCCACCGCGCCGGTGATCCTCGGTGCCGGGAAGCGGCTGTTCGAGGGCTTCGACCGCGACGTCGACCTGGAGATCCGTGCGGTGCACCACTCGCGGTACGCCGTCCACGTCCGGTACGCCGTCGGCCGCCGCACGAGCGGAACCGATTGACTTTCGATAGGTTACGCGCGATAGTCGATGCATGTTGACGGCGCAACGCGCGGTGACGCCTCTCCGCGCATTCCTGGTCCTGCTGTTCGCGATCCTGGTGCTGTTCCAGACCATGTCGCTGCCCGGGCAGTTCGCGCACATGGCGCGCGAGAACCCGGACATGGCGTACCTGCGGTGGCCCGCCACCGCGGTGACGATCTTCTGGGTGCTGTGCGTGCAGGTGGTGATCGTCTGCACCTGGCACCTGCTCACCCTGGTCAAGAACGACCGCATCTTCACCGAGGCGTCCCTGGGCTGGGTCGACGGGATCGTCTGGGCGGTCGCCGCCGCCTGGGTGGTGCTCGTCGGCGTGTTCCTCTACGTCGGCTTCAACGCCGACGACCCGGGGCTGCCGCTGCTGCTGTTCCTGCTGGTCACCGGCGTCAGCGTGCTGGGGCTGCTGATGGTCGTCCTGCGCGCGCTGCTGCGCCAGGCCACCACGCTGCGCACCGACATGGAAGCGGTGATCTGATGCCGATCGTCGTGCGCATCGACGTCGAACTGGCCAAGCGCAAGATGAGCGTCGGCGAGTTCGCCGAGCGCGTCGGGCTCACCCCGGCGAACGTCGCCGTGCTCAAGAACGGCCGCGCCAAGGCCGTCCGGTTCAGCACCCTGGAGGCCATGTGCCGGGTGCTCGACTGCCAGCCCGGCGACCTGCTCGAATGGGTCGCCGACGAGGAGGAGCGATGAGATACCTGGCCGCCGCCGTCGCCCTGCTCGCCGTCGCGCTGGGCGTCGCCGGCTTCGTGTACGGGGAGGCCGACGACTCCCCCGGCCTCCAGCTCCTGTCCGCGCTGCTCGTCATCGGCGCGGTCGCCATCGGCGTACGCGTCGCCCGGCGTACCCGATAGGGCCGGCGCCCCCTCGACGCCGGCCCTATCACTCAGCCCTTCACGCAGACGACCTGCTTGAGGTGGGCGACCACCTCGACCAGGTCCTCCTGCTGGGCCATCACCTCGGTGATGTCCTTGTACGCGCCGGGGATCTCGTCGACCACACCGGCGTCCTTGCGGCACTCCACCCCGGCGGTCTGCGCGGCCAGATCCGCGGTGCTGTACGTCCGCTTCGCCTGCCCCCGCGACATCCGCCGCCCGGCGCCGTGCGACGCCGAGCAGTACGCGTCCAGGTTCCCCTTACCGCGCACGATGTACGAGCCGGTGCCCATCGAGCCGGGAATGATGCCCAGGTCCCCCTTCCCGGCCCGGATGGCGCCCTTGCGGGTCACCAGCACGTCCACCCCGTCGTAGCTCTCCTCCGCCACGTAGTTGTGGTGGCAGGAGATCGGCTCGTCGTAGCCGGCGTGCGGGAACGCGTCCCGGACCACCTGGCAGAGCAGCGCGAGCATGACCGTCCGGTTGCGGCGGGCGTACTCCTGCGCCCACCACAGGTCCCGCCGGTACGCCTCCATCTCCGGCGTGCCGGCGAGGAACACCGCGAGATCCCGGTCCGGCAGGTCGGTGTTGTGCGGCAGGCCACGCGCCACCGCCATGTGCCGCTCGGCCAACTCCTTGCCGATGTTGCGGGAACCGGAGTGCAGCATCAGCCAGACCCGGCCGTCGTCCGCACCGCCCTGTTCCAGGCAGACCTCGATGAAGTGGTTGCCGCCGCCGAGCGTGCCGAGCTGCCGCTGCGCCCTCGTCTGGAGCTGGGCCACCTTCCGGTCCAGCGTCGCGAACCGCCGCCAGAACTCGTCCCAGCCCGCCTGCTCCAGCCCCCGGACCCGGCGCGGATCGACCGCGTCGTCGCGCATCGCGAAGCCGACCGGGATCGCCGCCTCGATCGCCGAACGCAGCGGCGCGAGGTCGTCGGGCAGGTCGGCGGCGGTCAGCGAGGTCCGCACCGCGGACATGCCGCAACCGATGTCCACGCCGACCGCGGCCGGCGACACGGCCTGCCGCATCGCGATCACCGAGCCGACGGTGGCGCCCTTGCCGAAGTGCACGTCCGGCATCACCGCGACACCCTGCACCCAGGGCAGCGCGCCGATGTTGCGCAGCTGCCGGGCCGCCTGCGCCTCGATCGCGTACGGGTCGGTCCAGACCCGGACCGGTGCCCGGGTACCGGCCAGCGGGGTGAAACCCATCGTCGTCTCCTTGCTCATGTCCGTCTGACGTAGGCCGTACGGGACTCGAACCCGTAGCCTCCCGGGTGAGAACCGGGTGAGCTGCCAATTGCTCCAACGGCCCTCCGGCGGCGTGACGCCGTCGGCGGATCCACCCCGGACACGGAGAACCGCCCGGCTCCGGTGTCGGGGCGGGCGGTTCGCGCGGATCGTCGCGCCGGCGCTAGACGCGCCACCACCCTGGTTGCCACTGCCGTCGCCGGCCCGTGCCCGATTCGGGCAGCAGGACACCGGCGCGCGGCGCTCGCCGCTCGGCGCGGGTGCGGTTCTGCTGCGACACGGCAGGCTCCCCTGGTGGATCAGATCGACGTTGCCCGCTCACGGTACGGCCACCGCACTCGGGCGGCAATGCGATATTCCTCCGGGCGTGGTTGGTCACCGCGAGGGCGACGACCGACGCACCCGCTCCGCGGTTCCACTGTGCCGGGCGGGCCCGGGGCCCGGCTGTCAGCCGGCGTGCGCCACCGGGTGGCGCCGCATCTCCTCCATGAACGGGTAGCGCGCGGTCAGCTCGGCCAGCGTGATGCCGGCCCGCCACGCGGCGGCGACCTGCGCGACCTGGAGCAGGTCGGTGGCGTCGCCCCGGGCCTGGACGTCGCCGTCCACCCGCAGGTCGATCATGAAGTAGCGGGCCTGGGACCCGAGGCTGACGCAGACCACGCCCCGGGCGGAGGTCATCTCGGCGCAGGTGAACCGGCTGCGCCCCTGCTCGGGCGCGGTCACCTCGCCGACGTCGAGCTGGTGCGCGGCGGCGGTCGCCACGAGCGCGGGGGCGAGACCGCCGGGCTCGACCAGGTCCGGGTAGAGGCGCACACCCAGTGCGGCCGACACGTCGCTCATGACTGACTCCCACTTCCTCGTGACAGAGACCAGCAGCGCGCAGGTTACGAGTGTGTTTCCGGCACGCACGGCCATCTTTTCCCGTGCGACCGTCCCGGGGCAATAGGAACGCCCTCATCGAACCCCTCCGAGGTAGGCTGCCGCCTCATGGCGCTGATCCGGTGTGACTTCTTCTCCGAGGCGCTCGGCGTGGGCACGTCGATGACGGTGCTGCTGCCCGATCGGGGCGCGGCCGGGATCGGCGTGCCGGGCGCGGCCGCCGACGGTGACCCGCCGGTGCTCTACCTGTTGCACGGCCTGACCGACGACGACACGGTGTGGACCCGGCGGACCTCCATCGAGCGATACGTGGCGCCGCTGGGGCTGGCCGTGGTGATGCCGCAGGTGCAGCGCAGCTTCTACTGCGACGAGGCGCACGGCAACCGATACTGGACGTTCCTCAGCGAGGAGCTGCCCGAGGTGTGCCGGTCGTTCTTCCGGCTGTCCACCCGCCGGGAGGACACGTTCGTCGCGGGCCTGTCGATGGGCGGCTACGGGGCGGTGAAGTGGGCGCTGCGCCACCCGGACCGGTTCGCGGCGGCGGCCAGCCTGTCCGGGGCGCTGGACGTGACGCGCCGCCGCCACCATCCGACCCATCCGGTCGACCCGGCGGTGTGGCACACCGTCTGGGGTGACGGCCCGGTGCCCGAGGACGACGACACGGTGGGGCTGCTGGAGCGCTCCGGCGACGACCGGCCGGCGCTCTACGTCGCCTGCGGCACCGAGGACTTCCTGTACGAGGACAGCATGCGGTTCCTCGACGTGGCCCGGAAACGCGACGTGCCGGTCACCGTCGACTTCGGTCCGGGTGACCACGACTGGGCGTACTGGGACGCGCGGATCTCCGACGTGCTGGCCTGGCTGCCGCTGCGCGGGCGCTGACGCGGCACTGACCGCGCCGGCTCAGACGCCGACGGTGCCGTCGATCGCCTCGCGGATCAGGTCGGCGTGCCCGTTGTGGCGGGCGTACTCGTGCAGCATGTGCAGCATGACCAGGCGCAGCGAGACATCCTCACCCCAGCGGGCCTGGTGACCGGTGACGTCGAGCGACTCGGCCTCCCGCTCGATGCGCCGGGCGTGCTCGATCTCGCGCCGCCACGCCTCGAACGCCTCCGCCGCGTCGGCGTCGCGGGCGTCGTACGCCTGCTGGAAGTCGCCGCTGTCCGACCACACCAGCGGCACGTCCTCGGCGGCGATGACCCGGCGGAACCAGGTGCGCTCCACCTCCGCCATGTGCCGGACCAGGCCGAGCAGCGACAGCGTGGACGGCGGCGACGCCGGCCGCCGCAGCTGCTCGTCGGTCAGCCCCTCGCACTTGAGGGCCAGCGTGGCCCGGTGGAAGTCGAGGAAGGCGCGCAGCGACTCCCGCTCGCCGGCGAGCAGCGGCGGCCCGATCCGTTCGGTCTCCATGAGCGCCCAGCCTAGCCGCAATCGATCATGGCGGAACGGCCGCGTCATCGCAGCGACGAACCGGCCACCGGGAAGTCGAACCAGGTGTCCGGGTACGGCTCGTCGACGTACCGGTAGTGCCACCACTCCAGCGGATAGTTCTCGAAGCCCTGCGCGGACATCAGCCGGCGCAGCAGGTCGCGGTTGCTCCGGGCGGTGTCGCTGATCCGCGCGTCGGCGGTGTGGGCGCGCGGGTCGAAGCAGTCGAAGCCGGTGCCCATGTCGATCGAGTCGTCGCCGAAGCGGCGGCCGGCCGGATCGGTGCAGGGCACGAGCGCCTGGCCGGGCGTGTACGCGGGCTGCGCGGCGGCGGAGACCGGGACCAGGGTCAGGTCCACGGTGCTGCCCCGGCTGTGCGCGGTGGGCGCGCCGATGTAGCCGTCAGCGAACAGCCGGTCCTTGGGCACGCCGGGGTAGAACTCGCCCTTCATCCGCTGCTCGCCGGGGAGTTTCGCCCAGGCGACGAAGTCGTCGGCCGCGCGCTGCGGGCGGTAGCAGTCGTACACCTTGAGACTGTGCCCGCCGGCGAGCGCGGCGGTCTGCACCCGGTGCAGCGCCTGGGCGGCGGGCCGGGTGAGCAGGCAGCGCGGTTCGGCGTACCCGTCGATCGGGCGGCCCACGAAGTTGTGCGGGCCCGCGTACCGGATGTCGGTGCGGACGGTGGGGTCGACGGTGGTGAGGTCCACGAACTCCGCCGGGGCGCGCGGGCCGGTCGGGGTGGGTGCCGGCGGCGCGGACGGCGACGGGGACGGCGCGGGCCGCTGGCAGGCGGCGGCCAGCAGCGCGGCCGCGACGGCCAGGACCGCCGTCGCGCGTCTGCCGGTGCCCACCCGCCGTGTCTACCAGCCCCGGTGGCCCGGCATCGGCGGAACCGGTGGTCAGCCGCCCAGCGCGGTACGGAGGAAGTCGACAGCGGCGGCGTCGTCGTCGATGCCGCCCGCCTCGTGGCCGTTGAACCGCCACACCGTCAGGTCCTTGTCGCCGCGGTAGTCGTGGTAGGCGGCGTAGACGGTGGACGGCGGGACGATCTCGTCCATCAGCGCGACGGAGAACCGGGCCGGCACCGTGGCCCGGCGGGCGAACGCGACGCCGTCGACGTAGCCGAGCGTGCGCAGCGCCTGCTCCTCGCGGTCCCGGTGCACTGCCAGGTAGTCGCGGATCTCCCGGAACGGCGTGGCGTCGGTGATCGTGATCGCGCGTGGGATGTCGCAGAGGAACGGCACGAGCGCCACCGCCGCGCGTACCCTCGGCGCCAGCGCGGCGGCGGCGAGCGCGGCGGCCCCGCCCTGGCTGTGACCGAGTACGGCGATCCGGTCCGGGTCGACGGCCGGCAGCTCGCATGCGGCGTCCACGGCGCGGACCGCGTCGGTGAGGAAGCGCCGGTAGTAGTACCGGTTCGGGTCCTCGATGCCCCGGGTGGCCATGCCCGGCGCCTGCGGTCCGGCGGCGGCGACGTCGGGTGTGTCGCCCCGGCTCCACCCCGAGCCCTGGCCGCGCGTGTCCATCTGGAGGTGGGCGAAGCCGGCCGCGGACCAGAGCAGGTTCTCCAGCGCGTGACCGCGTCCGCCGCCGTACCCGACGTACTGCACGATCGTGGGCAGCGGCCCGGAGGCGCCGCGCGGCACCCGCAGCCAGGCGCGGATCGGCTGTCCGGCGAAGCCGGGGAACGTCACGTCGAAGACGTCGACAGCGGTCAGCGGCGTCGGCAGCGGGGTCGCCGACACGGGGTCGCCGCACGAGCGCGCCTGTGCCAGAGTGTCAGCCCAGAAGGCGTCGAAGTCCGGAGGCTCGTGCAGGTCGCTGCGGTAGGTACGGAGTTCGGCCTCGGTCAGGTCGGTGAACACGCCTCGGTTTTTCCTCGTCGTTCGTCGGGGGTGGACGGCGAGCCGTCGGGAGATGACGGGGGCATTTCCGGAACGTTTCCGCAACTCTGGCGAACGCTAGAGCCGGTCCGGCCTGTCGTCAAGCCCTCGGCGTACGGCAAGATGTGCGTGGGGCGGGACGGTCTACCGGTCGGTTCCGGCAGCCGGCGAAGGGAACACGGGTGAGCGCGGACGACGAGCGCAGGGTGACCATCACCGCGATCGCACGGGAGGCCGGCGTCTCGGTCCCGACCGTGTCGCGCGTGCTCAACGGGCGTTCCGACGTCGCGCCGGACACCCGGGAACGGGTCGAGGAGCTGCTGCGCCACCACGGCTACCGCCGCCGGGGCAGCCGTACGGTCCGCCGGGCGGACCTGGTCGACCTGGTCTTCAACGACCTGGACAGCCCGTGGGCGGTGGAGATCATCCGCGGCGTGGAGGACGTCAGCCACGCCGCCGGGGTCGGCACCGTCGTCTCGGCGATCCATCGCGAGTCCAGCTCCACCCGGCAGTGGCTGCACAACCTGCGCGCCCGCGCGTCCGACGGCGTGATCGTGGTGACCTCGCACCTGAGCCCGGCCGTGCAGGCCCAGCTGCGGCGCCTCAACGTGCCGGTGGTGGTGGTCGACCCGGCGGCCGGCGTGGCCGCCACGGACGTGCCGGCGATCGGCGCCACCAACTGGACCGGCGGCCTGGCCGCCACCGAGCACCTGCTCAAGCTCGGCCACCGCCGGATCGGTTTCGTGGCCGGCCCACCGCACCTGCTGTGCAGCCGCGCCCGGCTGGACGGCTACCGGGCCGCGCTGGCCGCCGCCGGAGTCGCCGCCGACGACCGGCTGGTGCAGCCCGGCGACTTCTACCACGCGTCCGGCTTCACCGCCGGTGGCGCGCTGCTCGACCTGGACGAGCCGCCGACCGCCATCTTCGCCGCCAGCGACCAGATGGCCTTCGGGGTGTACGAGGCGGTGCGCCGCCGCGGGCTGCGGGTCTGCGACGACGTGAGCGTGGTGGGCTTCGACGACCTGCCCGAGGCGCGGTGGGCCTCACCGCCGCTGACCACGGTGCGCCAGCCGCTGGTCGAGATGGGCCGGCTCGCCGCGCGCACCGTGCTGCGGCTGGCCCAGGGCGACGAGATCGACTCGCCCCGGGTCGAGCTGGCCACCGAACTCGTGGTGCGGGACAGCACCGCGGGGCCCGCCTGCCGCTGATCCGGGCCGCTCCTTTCAGTCCTGTTCCGGAATTTCCGGCTCCCGCAGGGCCGACCCGGCCGACATGGCGACGGCGGCGGCGTGGCGGCGACGCCGGGCCAGCAGCAACGCTCCCCCGGCGGTCAGCACCGCGCCCACCGCGACCGTCACACCCGCGCCGGGCCGCGGCCCGGGTGCCGCCCCGCCACCGGCCAGGCCGGCGTGCCCGGCCAGGGCCGAGGCCGCCCCGCCCGCCGGAGGCGCGGACCGGTCCAGCTCCCCCGGCTCGACCAGCCGCCCCACCGAGGCGTCGCGGGGCTGCGCGAACCCCCAGTCCAGCAGCGCCGCGCCCTGCTGCCAGCCCCGCTGGGTGGTCACCTCGGCGCCCAGCAGCGTGACCACCAGGCGCCGCCCGCCGCGCTCGGCCGCCCCGACGTACGTGTGCCGGGCCAGGTCGGTGAAGCCGGTCTTGCCGCCGAGCGCCCCCGGATAGTGGTCCAGCAGCATGTTGTCGTTGGAAATGGCGAACGCCTTCGCCCGCTGCGCCGGCTGGGCCGGGATCCGGGTGGACCGGGTGGCGGCGTACCTGCGGAACGCCGGGTCGACGAAGCACGCCCGTGCGATCAGCGCCAGGTCGTACGCGCTGGTGAACTGCCCCGGCCCGTCCAGCCCGGACGGGGTGACCGCGTGCGTCTGCCGGGCGCCGAGCCGGTGCGCCTCCTCGTTCATCGCCCGTACCCCGCCGGCCAGCCCGTCCGGGCCGCCGCCGAGCCGGGCGAGCGCGTTGGCCGCCTCGTTGCCGGAGCGCAGCAGCAGGCCGAGCCAGATCGTCTCGATCCGGTAGCGCCCGCCCTCCACCAGCCCGGCCGCCGAGCTGCCCGGTTCGACAGCCAGGTCCCCGGCGGTCACCGTCACCTCCCGGTTCGGGTCCAGCCGGGGCAGCATGGTGGCGGCCAGCAGCAGCTTCTGCACGCTCGCCGGTACGCCGTACTCGTGCGGGCCGCAGCCGCCGAGCACCGCGCCGCTGTCCAGGTCGGCGACCACCCAGGAGGTGGCGGTCACCGCCGGCGGCGCGCTCGACGCGGGCGGGACGACCAGGCCCGCGGTGTCCAGCGCGGCGCCGCCGACGGCTCGCGCGGCCGGGTCGGGCGCCGGCGGCGGCTGCGGCGGCCGGGTCGACGGGGCCGGCACGTTCGGGCAGGGCGGCGCGGCCGGCAGCCGGCGTAGAGGCGCGCGGACGGCGGCCGCCGCCGGTGTCGCCGGCGCCGGCAGCAGCAGGGCGGCGGCCAGCGCCACGAAGGGTCCCCAGGTCCTCATGACCCGGACGCTAGCCACGCCGACCCGAACGGGTCACCGGCTCCGGGATTCGCGTTCCGCCGCCGGAACCGAGCGGTAGGGTGCCGCCCGGTCAGGCGCGGCGGCGTCCCCGCCTGCGGGCGCGGCCCCGGCGGGCGGCGAGCACCGCCGCCACCCCGCCCACGGTGAGCGCCAGCAGACCGGCGACCGGCACGATCACCCGCCAGTCCCCGTCGCCGATGCGTCGCAGCGCCGTCCCGGCCGGCCCCCGCCACGGCGGGGCCGCGGTACGGGTGGGCTCGGCGGCCGCCGCCTGCCGGGGCTGCGCCGCCTCGGCGTCCCGCTCGCCCGGCTCGACCAGCCGCCCGACCGAGGCGTCGCGGGGCAGCCGGAAGCCCCAGTCGAGCAGCTGGGCGCCCTGCTGCCAGCCGCGTACCGGGCGGGCCTCGGCGCCGAGCAGCGTCACCACGAGACGGCGTCCGTCCCGCTGCGCGGCGCCGACGTAGCTGTGCCGGGCCAGCTCGGTGAAGCCGGTCTTGCCGCCGAGCGCGCCGGGATAGCGGTAGATGAGCTGGTTCTCGTTCTGGATCTGGAACCCGCCCTTCTTCAGCGCGGGCTGGGCCGGGATCTGCGTGCGCTCGGTGAGCGCGTACCGGCGGAACGCGGCGTCGGCGAAGCAGGCCCGCGCGATGAGCGCCAGGTCGTACGCGCTGGTGAACTGGCCGGGACCGTCCAGGCCGGACGGTGTGACCGCGTGCGTCTGCCCGGCGCCGAGCCGGCGGGCCTGCTCGTTCATCTCGGCGACGCCGGCCTGCGCGCTGCCGGCGCCGAGGCGGGCCAGCATGTTCGCGGCGTCGTTGCCGGACTGGAGCAGCAGGCCCAGCCACAGCGTCGCCACGCTGTAGCGGCCGCCGACGAGCAGGCCGACCGCCGAGCTGCCCGGCTCGATGTCCAGGTCGGCGCGGGTGGCGACGGCGACCTGCTCGGGGTCCAGCCGGCTCAGCATGGTGGCGGCCAGCAGCAGTTTCTGGGTGCTGGCCGGGGTGCCGGGGACGTGTGCGCCGCACGCGCCGAGGACCGCGCCGGTGTCCAGGTCCGCCACCAGCCAGGTGGTGGCGGTGACCGCCGGGGGCGCGGGGCTGCCGGGTGGCATGACCAGCCCGGTGCCGGCCAGCGCCTCGCCGCCCACCGCCGCCTGTTCGGGTGTCGTGGCCGGCGGTGTCGGGCGGGGCGGCCGGCTCACCTTCGGCGCGGGCAGGCGCGGGCAGGGCGCGGTCGCGGGCGCGGCGAGGGCGGCGGGTGTGGTGGCCGGGACGGCGGCGGCCGGGGCGGGAACCCCGGTGGTGAGCAGGGTGACGGCGGTGGCGGCGGCCAGGACCCGGGCTCTCATGAGAAGGCACCCTACCGAGCCCGATGATCAGGTCCCGACGGCTCACCGGTGTCGTGACGCCGCGCCGATCGGGCGGTCCCGTTCGGTGACCGGCCGGGGTGTCAGCGCACGCCGCGCAGCCACCACCGCTGCCACGGTGTCTCCACGGCGCGCCGGTGATAGTGGGACCGGACCCAGGCCACCGCCCGCGCGGGCGGCAGCCCGTCCAGCACGGCGAGCGCGGCC
Source organism: Micromonospora tulbaghiae (assembly GCF_900091605.1). Lineage (GTDB taxonomy): Bacteria > Actinomycetota > Actinomycetes > Mycobacteriales > Micromonosporaceae > Micromonospora > Micromonospora tulbaghiae. The sequence goes on along the minus strand of NZ_FMCQ01000002.1, from coordinate 728,626 downwards.
AGCGCGGTGCCGGTGCGCCCGACGCCGCCGTGACAGGCCACCTCGACCCGCTCCCCCGCGTACGCGCGCCGCCGCGCCTCCCGCAGCGCGTCCAGGGCGTCGGCGCGGTCGGACGGGATCCAGAAGTCGGGCCAGCGGACCCGCCGGGCCGGCCACTCCGGCTCGGGACCGGGCGCCAGCAGCAGCGCGAAGTCGGCGGGCGAGGCGGGCGCGGCGACCTTGCGCCCGCGGACGGTGGCGCCACCGGGCAGCGTGAGCAGGCCGGCCTGATCGGTCCACGGTGTCGCGTCCATGGCTCATTGTGTCGTGTCGCCCGGACACGTGAGTGCCCGCCGGACGAGGTCCGGCGGGCACTCACGATCGAGCCGGGTCGTCCCCGGCACGCCCCGGATCAGCCGAGGCGGCGGCGGCGCCAGGCCATGGAGGCCAGCAGCAGCACCGCACCGGCGGCGGCGAGGCCCCCACCGAGCTTCAGCGGCGTGCCGATGCTGTCACCGGTCACCGGCAGCCCGCCGTGGTGCGGCGACTTGGTCGGCCGCGGCGGCAGGACGGTGCCGGTGGCGCTCGCGATCCGCCCGGACGTCAGGCCCGTGGCGGTGAACGTGTACCGGCCCGGCCTGGTCGGCCGGTAGGTGACGGTGAAGTTGCCGTTGGCGTCGGCCGTCACGGTGAACGTGGTCGGCGCGGGCTGCGGCTGGGCGCGGTTGGGCGTGTAGGCGACCGGCGCCATCGCCACCGTGCTGCCGTCGCTGCGCCGCGCGGTCCCCTCGGCCGGGGCGGCCGCGGGCAGACCCGAGATCGCCACGTCGATCCGCACCGTCTCGTTCGGCGCGAAGTTGGAGCCCCGCAGGGTGAACGTCTCGCCGAGCCGGATGGTGGTCGGTGAGACGGTCAGCGACGCGACCTCGGGCGGGTAGACCGGGGGCTGCGGCTGCGCCGCCCCGGCCGCGGTCGGCACGGCCGCTACGGCCAGGCCCACCGTGAGCGCCATGATGATGCGGGATAGCCGCATGATGGATTCCCTCCTACTGTTCACAGCTTGGTGCGTTGACTACTTGGGTGGTCCATGGGGTGACGGTGGGCGTGTGCACCAGCTCGGCCGTCCCGGCGCCGGTCTTGCCGGTGAGCACCGTGACGTCGAGCGTCCGGGTCTGTCCCGGGCGGGCCTCGACCTTCGCGACCGCCACCTGGCGGCGGCCGTCGGTGCCGCTGCCCATCGCGGTGTCCCGTCCGTCCAGTCGGCCGGTGAGGACGGCGCCGCCGGTGGGCGTGTGCACGGAAACGAAGGTGCGTGCGGTGTACTTGTCGCCGGCCAGAGCCAGTCCGGTGACCGACTTGCTCAGGCCCGACTTCGGGGCGGTGGAGTGCACCGTGACCTTCAGCCGCAGCTCGCGGCGTCCGTCCGGGTGGCATTCGCCGACCGTCACGGTGGCCGAGAACCTGAGGTAGTAGCCGAGCTTCGCGCCGCTGCCGTCGTTGAGGAACACACCGACGGTCGGCACGGTGTCCTTCTCCGGGAGCTGACCGGCCAGCCGGCTGCCGGCCAGTGCGCGTTGCTCCTCAGATCGGACACTCCAGAACAATATCCGACGTTCATTGATTGAACGGGTAAAAACGGTCAAAAGTGCCCGTGGGTCGATCGTCTTGGTGAACAGGGTGTCGAAGACGCCCGAGGCCGCCTTGGTGAAGTACTCGTCCTGGTCCTTCGTGCCCAGGTCCCGGTACGAATCACTGAGGAGCGTGCGGACGGCGGTGGCGGGGGCGAGCGCCGGCCCGTCCGGCACGTTGACCGGACCCACGACGCCGAGCAGGTACGACAGCACCACCGGGTCCACCGCCAGCACACCGTCCACGGTGGTGCCGGTCCGGCGGCGAACCATGTCCCGGTAGAGCGCGGCGGCGGCCGGGAAGTCCGGGTTGAGGTTCACGTCCGCCGGATAGATGCCCGGCAGATCGCCCCAGAGCCGCTTCGCCTCCGCGTCGACCTTGAGTGGCGGGTCGAAGAACCGCAGATCGGACGAGCTGCCCTGCTTCACGAGGCGGATCCGTCCGCCCTCGGCGCGCAGGACGGCGTACGCGCCGAACATGCCGCCCGTGGCGCGCAGCTCGGCCGGGTTCTGCGAGACCAGCAGATAGCTGCGCGGCCCGTCCGCGCCGAGAAGTGGCGGCAGCAGCCGCGCGCCGCGATCAGCCGCCGAGGTCAGCTCGCCGAGCTGGTCCAGCTCCGCGCGCAGCGCGGTGACCGCGTCGCGTACCTGCGTCACGAGGTCGCCGGTGGGCACCTTCCGCAGCCGGTCGGCCGTCGTGCGCACCGCCTGGTCGGCGGCGGAGACCTCGGCCGAGACGGCGCGCAGGCGGGCCAGGTCCAGCTTGCCCTGCTTCGGCACCAGCGAGGCGAGGTCGACGCGCAGCAACGTGGGGAACGCGAGCCGGGCCAGGTCGTCCACCGCCACCGAGATCTGCCGTACCGCGGCCAGGTTGTCCCCCGCGTACGGGGTCTGCTGGCCGACCCACCACACCGGATCCCCGGTCTCGCCGCGCGCGGCGGCGGCCTGTTCCTGCAACGCGGCGAGCGTGCGCTGGGCCCGGGCCACGTCGCCGTCGAGCACCTGGGCGCTGAGCTCCCGGGCCAGTCCGGCGGCGTTGACCAGGTGGGCGCGGGCCTGCCAGCCCCGGAACGCGACCCAGCCGCCGGCGCTGAGCAGCACCGACACGACGACCAGTCCGGTCAGCAGGGTCCGGCGGACCCGGGCGCGCCGGCGCCGCCGCGAGCGGCGCCGCCGGCCGGGCGTGGCACCAGGTCCGGTCACGGATTCCCCCTACGTGTCGGTCGAATCGGACACAATTCGCGATCGAGTGCTTTTTAGCACGGCAAAGTGCATGTTCGAGGCGATATTCGACACTCTGACGATTTATCGGCTGTGTGCGAGCTTTGTTCGGTTCGACGTCCGCGCGGCCGCCTCGTGCAGCAGCGCCTCGATCCGGTCCACACCGGCCCGCATCGACATGTCCCGCAGGTACGCGTCGCGGCCCCGCCTGCCCATGTCGAGCCGGGCGGCCGGCGGGATGGCGGCGGCCAGCCAGAAGCGGTCGGCCAGGGCCGCCCAGTCCTCGGGCGGGCAGGACAGGCCGGCGCGGGCCCGCTCCACCACCTCGGCCGTCTCCCCCGCGGCGGAGGCGACCACCGGCGCGGCGCAGGCGAGCGCGGCCTGGAGCTTGCCGGGCACCCGGCCGCGCAGCGCCGGCAGGTCGCGCTGGGCCACGAGCTGGTAGTCGGCGGCGGCGTAGAGCTGCGGCATGTCCACAGCGGACCGTCGTTCCAGGAACCGGATGTTGTCCGCGCCGAGGTCGGCGGCGAGCCCTCGCACCCGCCGCTCCTGCGGACCCGAGCCCACGAGCACCAGGTCCATCCGGTCACCGAGGGCCGCCGCCGCCCGGACCGCCGTCTCCAGGTCCTGGCGCGCGCCGATCGTCCCCGCGTGCATCACCACGCAGCGGTCGTCCCGGCGGACCAGTCGCCGCACCGCCGGACCGGCCTGGGTGGGCCGGAAGATGCGCTCGTCGGTCCAGTTCGGCGCGGTGCGCACCCGGCCCGGGTCGGCCCCGCCGGCGCGGACCAGATCCGCCATGGACGGCGAACCGACAGCTACCACTGCCGCCTCCCGGTAGAGGCGGCGGGTGGCGGCCTCCAGCCGCGCCGGCCACCCGCTGTCCCCCTCCGCGCGCCCGTCCCGCTCGGTCCACACGTCCTGCACGTGCAGGACTGTCGGCGTGCGGCCGAGCAGCCGCCGCAGCCCGGTGGCCGCGAACGTGACCGCCGGGTGGCCGTAGACGTAGAGCACGTCGACGTCGCGCAGCAGGCCCCGGCCGGCGAGCGCGGCGCTGCCGGCAAAGGACAGCCAGCTCGTGGTGCGGGCACGGGCGGAACCGTCGCCCGCGGCGTACCGGGGCACCCGGCGCACGGTCAGCCGCTCGCTGTGCGTCTGGTGCCGCCAGCGCTGTCGCCAGCCGGGATAGACGTGGCCGCCGGGGTAGTCCGGGAACCCGGTGAGCACCCGTACCTCGTGGCCCCGGGCCACCAGCTCCTCGGCCAGGCTGCCCGGGACGAACGCCGGCTCGGGCGGGAAGTGGTAGGTGAGGATGCCGACCCTCATGGCCGCGCTCCCGGCGCGGCTTTCCGGACGGCCGGGCGCCGCACCGCGTACCATTCCCGCATCCCCTCTGCGTCCGGCCGCGACTGCCGGAAGAACGCCGTCGCGGCACCCTCCGTCGCGACCGTGCCGACGAGAGGGGTGCAGATGGTCGACGAGGTGCTCTTCGTCTGCCACGCGAACATGTGCCGGTCACCGATGGCGGAGTTCATCGCCCGCCGGATGCTGACCGGCCTGCCGTTGGCGGTGACCAGCGCGGGGACCGACGCGATCGACGGGGCGGCCATGCACCCGTACGCGGTCGAGGTGACCGCGGCCACCGGCGCGGACCCGGCGGCCTTCCGGACCCGCCGGCTGCGCCCGGAACACCTGACCGGGGCGGCGCTGGTGCTGACCGCGACCCGTCGGCAACGCTCGGCCTGCACCGCGCTGGCGCCGGCCGCGCTGACCCGGACGTTCACGCTGCGGCAGTTCGCCCGGCTGGCGGCCGAGGCCCGCCCCGCCGAGGCGGAGGCGGACGCGGGCACGCCGTTGCGGGCGGCGGTGTCGGCCGCGGTCCGCGCCCGGGGGCGGCTGCAACCCGCCGCCCCCGACGCGGAGGACCTGCGCGATCCGATCGGCGGCTCGCCTGCCGACTTCCGGCGCTGCGCCGAGGAGATCGAGCGGTCGATCCGGCCCGTGCTCGCGCTCATCGCGACAGCCGGGTGAGTTCCTGCGTCCGGTCGCCCACGGCCTTCGCGCCCCGGCGGGCGCCGGCCCGGTCGGCCGGCACGGAGGGCGCCGCGGGCGGCACGACCACCTTGTACGCCTCGTACTGGTAGGCGTCCGCCTTGGCCACCTTGGCCATGTTGAGCACGCAGCCGAGCAGGCGCACCGAGACCGAGCTGAGCGCGTGGGCCGCCGCCGCGACCTGGCTGCGGGAGGTACGCCCCTGCTGGGTGACCAGGAGCGCGCCGTCGGCCTGCACGGCCACCACCACGCCGTCGGTGACCGCGAGCAGCGGTGCGGTGTCGATGACCACGATGTCCGCCGAGTCCCGCAGCGCGACCAGCAGGTCCGCCATGGACTTGGAGCCGAGCAGCTCGCTGGGGTTGGGCGGGGTGGCGCCGCTGGGCAGCACCAGCAGGGACTTCTCCCCCCAGCGCTGCACCACGTCACCGACCTGGACGTCGCCGACGAGCACGTCGGTGAGGCCGACGCCGCCGTCGAGCCCGAGGTAGTCGGCGACCTTGGGGCGGCGCAGGTCGGCGTCGATCAGCAGCACCCGCCAGCCGGCCTCGGCCAGCGCGATGGCGGTGTTGCAGGCCATCGTGGTCTTGCCCTCGCCCTGAAGCGCGCTGGTGACCGCGATGACCCGGGCCGGCTCGTGCACGTCCACGAAGCGCAGGTTGGTACGCAGCTTGCGGACCGCCTCGGCCCGGGCCGAGGTGGCCGCGTCGCCGACGATCAGCGGCGCCGAGCGCGCGCCGGTCTCGTAGGGGATCTCGCCGAGCAGCGGACTGCCGGTCACCCGTTGCAGCCCGGCGCCGTCGCGCATCCGGACGTCCGCCACCCCGCGGAGCACGGCCAGGCCGACGCCGAGCAGCAGGCCGAGCAGACCGCCCAGGACCAGGTTGCGGGTGGGCTGCGGGGAGACCGGGTTGGAGGTGACACGGGGACCGCTGACCACCTCGATCTTGATCGGCGGGGACTTTCCGTCCGGCGGCGTCTCGACCTTGCGTACCAGCTCGGTGAACTTCGTCGCGAGCGTCTCGGTCGTCTTCAACGCCCGGGTCTGGTCGGTGTCGGTGATCGTCGCCTTGAGCAGGACCGTGCCCGCCGTGGCGGTGGTGTGGATCCGGCTGCGCACCTGGTCGGCGGTGAGGCCGAGCGGCGCGTCGGCGACCACGCTCTGCGCCAGGCGGTCGCTGGTGAGCAGGTCACCGTAGGACTTCACCCGCTGCTGGAGGAAGAGGCTGCCCTGGTAGGCGTCGGTGACCCCCTGGCTGGGCGTGGTGACGAAGAACGTCACCGAGGCCTCGTACCGAGGCGCCGTCCGGACCGTCACCAGCGCGGCGGTGCCCAGGCCGAGCATCACCGTCACCAGCACGATCCACCAGTGGCGTCGGACCAGGCGCAGGTAGCCGAGAACGTCCATCACGCTCCCCCTCGCGACACGCCGGTCTGCCGATGAAACTGCACGAAAGCCCCCTAAAAACCCCAGTCGCCGTGCCAGGATCGAATCGCCTATTCACGACGTTACGTGACTGGACGACAGTAAACGACCGAACAGGCACAGACGGTCTAATCCTTTCAATACGGATAGGACACAGAGGGCAGCCCATGGATCGTGACGCGATCACAGCCGTTCGACCTCCCGGCCGGATCACCCACCGCGCCGCCACCCTTTCCCTGTTAACGCTGGACACGGCCGCGTGGTGCGGAGGTTTTCTCGGCGCCGCCTGGACGAGGTACGGGTTCGACCTCACCGCCGCCGCCAGCGCCCGCACGCTCGGCCTGGCGCTGGCCTGCGCCGCGCTGTACGCCGCGCTCACGCTGCTGCGGTCCCGGCTCTACGGCCGGTATCCGATCGGCAGCGCCGGCGACGCGCAGGGCCTGGCCGTCACCGTCGCGCTCGTCACCGCCGTCGGTTTCGTCGCCGTCCTGCCGTGGACGCAGCACCCGGTCCCGGCCAGCACGCCGCTGGTCGGCGGCGCGGTGGCGCTCGTGGTGATGGCGGCCGCCCGGGGACTCTGGCGGGCCCACGCCGACCGCCGGCCGCCCGCCGCACGACACGCCGAGCGCTGCCTGATCTACGGGGTGGACGCCGCGAGCGAGCGGCTCGTCCGGGTGCTGCTGCACGACCCGGACAGCAGCTACCGGCCGGTGGGCCTGCTCGACGACGCACCCGACAGCCGCGGCCTGCGGCTGGAGCGGCTGCGCGTGCTCGGCGGCCGGGAGCAGATCGCCGCCGTCGTCCGGGCCACCCGGGCGAGCACCGTCATCTTCTCGATGAGCGGCTCCGACCCTCAGCTGCTGCGCGACGTCCGAACCCGCACGTTGGAGGCCGGGGCGGCGTTCAAGGTCCTGCCACCGGTACGCGAGGTGCTCGACCGCCCGGTGGCCGCCACCGACGTACGCGACCTCCAGCTCACCGACCTGCTGGGCCGCGCGCACCGGGTGGCCGAGCTGAGCGTCGAGCGCGGCGGGCTGGCCGGACGCCGGGTGCTCGTCACCGGCGCCGGCGGCTCGATCGGCTCGGAACTGTGCCGCCAGATCGCCCGCTGCGAGCCCGACGAGCTGATGATGCTCGACCGGGACGAGTCCGCGCTGCACGCCTTGCAGATGTCCCTGCACGGGCGCGCGCTGCTGGACGGGCCGGAGCTGATCCTGGCCGACATCCGCGACGCCGAGTGCATCGCCCGGGTGATCGCCGACCGGCAGCCCGACGTGGTGTTCCACGCCGCGGCGCTCAAGCACCTCACGCTGCTCCAGCGCCATCCCGGTGAGGCGATCAAGACCAACATCATGGGTACGCTGAACGTGCTGGAGGCGTGCCGCGACGTCGCCGAGTTCGTGAACATCTCCACCGACAAGGCGGCCAACCCGGAGAGCGTCCTCGGCTACTCCAAGCGGATCACCGAGCGGCTCACCGCGCACCACGCGCAGCGGCTCAACGGCCGGTACCTGAGCGTCCGGTTCGGCAACGTGCTCAGCAGCCGCGGCTCGGTGCTCACCGCGTTCCAGGCGCAGATCCGGGCGGGGGTGCCGATCACCGTCACCCACCCCGACGTGACGCGCTACTTCATGACCGTGCAGGAGGCGGTGCACCTGGTGCTCCAGGCCGCGACGATCGGCCGGGGCGGCGAGGCGCTGGTGCTCGACATGGGCGAGCCGGTACGGATCGCCGACGTGGCACGCCGGCTGGCCGCCGAGGCGGACCGTCCGGTGGAGATCGTCTTCACCGGTCTGCGCCCGGGCGAGAAGCTGCACGAGCACCTGTTCGGCGCCGACGAGGTGGACAGCCGGCCGCTGCACCCGCTGATCTCCCACGTCCCCGTGCCCGAACTGGACCCGGACGAGGTACGCGGCCTCGACCCGTACGCCGACCCGGACGAGCTGATCAAGCGGATGGCCGCGTTCTGCGACCCGGCCGGGGTGTCCCTGCCGGCGCTGCCCGGGCAACGCTGACCGGCCGGCCGATGGGACGCCCCACCCAGGTGGTGAGACGGGCGTCCCATCGGCCGGCTCGGCTCGCCGCCGGTGGCGGCGCCCGTTAGGGTTGGTCCCGGTGTGCCGGGAAGCCTGGTCGGCGATTGTTCCGCCGACCCCAGCTTCCGAACGGACGCCGCATGCCCCAGCACACCCCGCACCGGTCCCGCCTGCTGTCCCGCCGCTCCTGGCCGGAGGCCCGCTTCCTGGCCGACGTGCTGCGCACCGAGACGGTCGGCGGCGGCCTGCTGCTGCTCGGCGCAGTGCTCGCTCTGATCTGGGCCAACTCACCGTGGCGTGCCGCGTACGCCGAACTGAGCCACTGGGTGCCCTGGCCCGGCGGCGCCGGCCTGCACCTCGACCTCAGCCTGCGCACCTGGGCCGCCGACGGGCTGCTGGCGATCTTCTTCTTCGTGGTCGGGCTGGAACTCAAGCGCGAGTTCGTCGCCGGTGACCTGCGCGACCCCCGGCGGGCCGCGCTGCCCGTGATCGCCGCGCTCGGCGGCATGATCGCGCCCGCGTTGATCTACCTGGCGGTGACACTCGGTGCCGGCGGCGCCGGCCTGCGCGGATGGGCCATCCCCACCGCCACCGACATCGCCTTCGCGCTCGCCGTGCTCGCCGTGGTCAGCTCCCACCTGCCGCAGGGGCTGCGCGCGTTCCTGCTCACCCTCGCGGTGGTCGACGACCTCTTCGCGATCACCATCATCGCGGTGTTCTACACCGCCGACTTCCAGCCGCTGCCGCTGCTCGGCGCACTGCTGCCGATTGCCGCGTTCGGGCTGCTCGTGCAGCGCCGCCGGACCTGGTGGTGGGCGCTGATCCCGCTGGCGGTGACCGCCTGGACGCTGGTGCACGCCTCCGGCGTGCACGCCACCGTGGCGGGCGTGCTGCTCGGCTTCACCGTGCCGGTGCTGCGCGGCCGCGACGGCGCGCCCGGCCTGGCCGAGCAGCTGGAGCACCGCTGGCGGCCGGTCTCCGCCGGCCTGGCCGTGCCGGTCTTCGCCTTCTTCGCCGCCGGGGTGACGCTCGTCGGCGTGGACGTGGGCGGCGTGCTGACCAACCCGGTGGTGATCGCGGTGGCCGCCGGGCTGGTGCTCGGCAAGGTGATCGGCGTGTTCGGGTCGACGTACCTGCTCGCCCGGTTCACCCGGGCCGAGCTGGACGAGGAGATCACCTGGGCCGACCTGCTCGGGCTGGCGCTGCTGGCCGGCATCGGCTTCACCGTGTCGCTGCTCATCGGCGAGCTGGCGTTCGGCGCCGGCAGCCCGGAGGAGGACGGCGTCAAGGTGGCCGTGCTGCTCGGCTCGTTGATCTCCGCCCTGCTCGCCTCGGTGGTGCTGGTCCGCCGCAACCGGGTCTACCGGCGGATCAGCGAACGGGAGAGCCGGGACGCCGACGGTGACGGCATCCCGGACGTCTACCAGGAGGGCCCGGCCTGAAGCCGGCGCGGCGGGTGCGACCAGCCGGTCACACCCGCCGCACGTGCCACGCGGTACGCCTCAGCTCCGGCGCTCGGCCGGGCGCGGCTCGCGCTTGCGCTCCGGTTCCTCGAGCGCCTCGGCGGCCGGGCCGGTGAGGTCGTCACCGGGCACGGCCACCTGCTCGGCGCGGTCCTGCTCGTCCTCACGCCCGCCCGGCGGCGGTTCCGGCGCGGTGGCGCCCCCGGCGAAGCCGTACTCGTTGGGCTCGTCGTGCCTGCTCATGGGCGGAACCTCCCGGTCGTGCCAATTCGTCCTCCGCCGGGCGGTCACCGCCACGGCGCTCACCCGGGCTACTTACCCACCGGAGCGGTCTCCGATCATCGGGCGCCGCCGCGCCACTCACGTGAGGTCAGCTCAGGTCAGCTCGGAGACCGCCTCGAAGATCAGCCAGAGACCGCAGATGGCGAACAGCACCGCCGCGCCGTAGCGGATGGTCCGCTCCGGCAGGTGCCGGCCGAGCATCCGGCCCACCAGAATCGCCAGCGCGTCCGCGGCCACCATGCCGAGCGTCGACCCGAGCCATGTGCCGAACCAGCCGTACTTGGTGGCCAGCGTGATGGTGGCGAGCATGGTCTTGTCGCCCAGCTCGGCCAGGAAGAACGCCACACCCACGGCGATGACCGCGGACCGGCCGCCGCGCTCGGCCTTGCGCTTCTCCTCCTCGGTCAGCTTGTCACCGCGCAGCGTCCACGCGCCGAAGCCGAGGAACGCCAGACCGGCGACCAGCGAGATCCAGTCGGTGGGCAGGGCGGCGTTCAGGCCGTACCCGATGGCCACCGAGGCCAGGTGGACGACGGCGGTGGCGATCGTGATGCCGATGAGCACCGGCACCGGCTTGAACCGCGTGGCGAACGTCAGTGCCATGAGCTGGGACTTGTCGCCCAGCTCGGCGACGAAGATGACGCCGAAGCTGACCACCAGCGCGACGAGGAAACCCTCCATGTGAACCTTCCCGATCAAGCCGGGAGGAGGAACGGGGGCGCCCTCGACCCGGCTGCGACAGCCTGAGTCGAAGGTCTCGCCCGCCCCGGAGACCGGGGCCGCGTGGCCGGATGCGGAACGCACCAGTGTGTCGACCACGACATTGGGGGCTACTCCCCTTCGCGCCGCCCAGCCTAGCCGATCACCGGCAGGCCCGGTCACCGGGTGTGGGCGGGGCCACGGCGGCGCTCAGTCGGCCCGCGCCAGGCTCACCCCGAACAGCCCGTCCGGGTCGGTCCAGAACGCCCGCCGGTCGAACCCGGAAGCGGTCAGCTCGGCCGCGACGCCCTCCGGCCGGAACTTGGCCGACACCTCGGTCCGCAGCTCCTCGCCGGCGGCGAACACCACGTCGGTGTCCAGGACCCGCACCCCGGTCGGATGCTCGGCGCGCAACCGCATCTCGATCCACTCCCGCCGCGGATCCCAGACCGCCACGTGCCGGAACGCGTCGACGTCGAAGTCCGCGCCCAGCTCGCGGTTGATCACCCGGAGCACGTTGCGGTTGAACTCGGCGGTCACGCCCGCCGCGTCGTCGTACGCGGGCACGATCACACCCGGATCCTTGACCAGGTCGGTGCCGACCAGCAGCCAGTCGCCGGTCTCCAGCGCCGCGCGCATCGCGGTGAGGAACTCGGCCCGCTCCGCCGGCAGCAGGTTGCCGATCGTGCCGCCGAGGAACGCCACCAGACGCCGGCCGCCGGTGGGCAACCGGTCCAGGTGACGGGTGAAGTCGCCGACGATCCCCCGCACCCGAAGCCCCGGGTACGCGGCCGCGATCTGCTCGGTGGACGACCGCAACGCGCTCACCGAGACGTCCAGCGGCACGAACGTGCCCAGGTCACCGTGGCGGGTGAACGCGTCGAGCAGCAGCCGCGTCTTCTCCGACGAGCCCGACCCCAGCTCGATCAGCGTCTTCGCGCCGGTCATCGCCGCGACGTCGTCCGCGTGCGCGGCCAGCACCGCCCGCTCGGCCCGGGTCGGGTAGTACTCCGGCAGACGGGTGATCTCCTCGAACAGCTCGCTTCCCCGGGCGTCGTAGAACCACTTCGGCGGCAGCCACTTCGGCGTCGCGGCCAGCCCGACCCGTACGTCCTCCCGCAACCCGCGGTCGAGGTCCTGCTGCTCCAGGTGGATCTCCAGCGGCTCCGCGCTCATCGGGTGTCCTCTCTCGCGGTGGGTACGGATCGTCGGGCGGCGGTCGTCTCCCGCACGTCGAGCCCGCCCGTGGTCGCCACCACGAGCCGGCCGTCCGGCACGGCCCGCCAGGCCGGGTCGTCGTCGAACGGTTCGGACGCCAGCAGCACCGAGTCCGGGCCGCGGCGCACCGACAGCGCGTGCCCGGCCGTGCTCGCCACCACCGTCGTACCGTCGCTGAGCAGCAGGTTCAGCCGCGATCCGGGAGCGGCGGCGGCGACCGCCGCGACGGTGTCCGCCACCGCCTCGTCCGGCGGCGCGCCGGCTCGCAACCGGTGCCGGAGCAGCGCCCACAGCAGCGCCGAGTCGGTCGGCACGTCGAGCGTGACGAGGTCGCGGACGGGCAGGCCGGCCGCGAGCGGGACCAGGCTGTCCGGCCAGCCCTTCACCACGCCGTTGTGGCTGAACAGCCACCGCCCCTCGGCGAAGGGCGCCGCGGCGGTCTCGTGCAGCGGCATGCCGACCGTGGCGGAGCGGACCGCGGCCAGCACCGCCCGCACCCGCGTCACGGCGGCCAGCTCCGGCAGAGTGGTGTCGCTCCACATCGGCTGGGCCCGCCGGTAGCGGACCGGGTCGCCGTCGTCCGGGTACCAGGCGACGCCGAAGCCGTCGGCGTTTATCGTGCCGCCGCCGCGCATGTCACGCGGCGCCCACGACTGGCGCAGCAGCCCGTACGGCGGGTCGAACAGCAGGCTGTGCAGGAGCACAGGTGGACCGAGGTACGCGAGGTGACGGCACATCGGGCCGGCTCACTCCTCCGGGCCGGCGTCACGGGCGCAGCGGAACCCGCTGAAGATCTGCCGCCGGATCGGGTAGTCCCAGTTGCGGAACGTGCCCCGGCAGGCGGACCGGTCGGTGCCGAACGAGCCGCCGCGCAGCACCCGGTGGTCGTCGCCGAAGAAGACCTCCGAGTACTCCTGGTAGGGGAAGGCGACGAAGCCCGGGTGGCCCCGGAACGGCGAGGAGGTCCACTCCCAGACGTCGCCCACGAGCTGGTGCACGCCCAGCGGCGAGGCGCCGGCCGGGTACGCGCCCACCGGCGCCGGCCACAGGTGCCGCTGGCCCAGGTTGGCGTGCTCGGTGGTCGGGTCGTCGTCACCCCAGGGGTAGCGGCGGGATCGGCCGGTCGCCGGATCCCAGCGGGCCGCCTTCTCCCACTCCGCCTCCGTGGGCAGCCGCTTGCCGGCCCACGCCGCGTACGCCTGCGCCTCGTACCAGCAGACGTGCACCACCGGCTCGTCGTCGCGTACCGCCGACCAGCGGCCGAACCGGCGGTGCGCCCAGCCGTCCCCGTCGCGCCGCCAGTGCATCGGCGCGCTCAGGTCCGCCTCGACGCGGTGCCGCCAGCCCGCCTCGCTCCACCAGCGCGGCTCGTCGTACCCGCCGTCGGCGATGAACGCCCGGTACTGCCCGTTCGTCACCGGCGCGGCGTCGATGAGGTACGCCGGCAGGTCGACGGTGTGAGCCGGGCGCTCGTTGTCCAGCGCCCACGGGTCGGTGGACGTGCCCATGGTGAACGGCCCGGCCGGCACCCGCACCTCCCCGCCGACCCGGGCCCGTGGCTCCGGCGGGGGCGGCGCGTCGAGCACCGGGGCGCCTGCGCGCAGCTGGTGGGTGGCGAGCATGGTCTCGTCGTGCTGCTGCTCGTGCTGCACGATCATGCCGAATGCGAACCCGTCGGCGACGAGGGGACGCTCGGTGAAGCGGATGCCGTCGAGCAGGTCGAACACCTTGTCCCGCACCGTACGCACGTACGCGCGGGCCTCGGCCGGCGGCAGCAGCGGCAGCGCCGGCCGGTCCTTGCGTGGCTGCTTGAACGCGTCGTAGAGGTCGTCGATGTCGTGGCGCACCGGGTCGCGGCCGCCGACGTCGCGGACCAGCCACAGCTCTTCCTGGTTGCCGACGTGCGCCAGGTCCCAGACCAGCGGCGACATCAGCGTGGAGTGCTGCCGGACCAGGTCGTCGTCGTCCACCGCGTCGGTCAGCAGCGCGGTACGGGCCCGGGTGCGCTCCAGCTCCGCGGCGATGCGGTCGCGTAGTCGCTCGGTGGTGGTCACCGGTGTCCCCTCTCCGCGGCGGCGCGGTGCCGCCGGATCGCTCGCTGGGTCTCGTCGTGGATGCCGGCCGGCAGTTCCAGCCGGGGCAGGGCCGTCAGGGCCAGGTCGAACAGCGCCGCCGCGGCGGTCGCCAGCGGGCGCTCGGCCAGCCCGCACCGGGCCGCCGCGCGCCACCGGTCGGCGACCGGAGCAGCAGCCGCCAGCGCGTCCCGGGTGGTCGCCGGGTCGGCGAAGATCGCCGCCAGCACCGCCAGCGGCACGGTCCACTCCGGGCCGGGCTGGGTGTCCAGGTAGCGCAGCTCCAGGTAGCCGCGCGGGCGTACCGGCGGGAACAGCGTGCTGAGGTGGTATTCCAGGTCGTCGGTGGTGGGCGGGCGGGGCAGCGCCCCGGCCAGCCAGTCGGCGAACGTGACACCGGGCGGCGCGGTCCAGTCCGGGCCGTCGCCGCGTACGCAGAGCAGCGGCGCGGCGAGCGCGTACCCGGTCCAGGCCGCCACCGGGTCCTCGTCGGCGCGCTCGGGCGACCAGACCGGACGCGTCCGGGCCGGGTCGATGGCCAGCCAGGTGGCCATCCGGGCGGAGGCCCAGCCGGTGCGGCGCCCCGCGTGCCGGTCGGCGGTGGCGAAGGCGGCGAGCAGCGGCGGGCCGACGGCGTGCGCGGCGGCCCACCGCTGCGCCAGATGGCCCGGCTCGCCCGCGTCCAGGCAGACCTGGAGGCCGGCGGTGCTGTACATCATCGCCCGTCCCGCCGGGCCACGGCGGTCGAAGGCACACCGCATGGCCCGGTAGCGCGGGGTCTCCACGACGGGCCGGGGAAGGCGCCAGGGGTCGATGCCGCTGCGGCCGAGCACCAGGCCGGCGGCGTCCAGCCGGGCCCGCAGCTCGGCGACGTCGGCCTCGGTGGCGAGGATGAGCGCGGCGACCGACGATCGCGGTGTCGCGGAGATCTCCACCTGCCCGCCGGGCTCCACGGTCACGGCGCCGCCGCGCCGGAGCTCGTCGGCCGGGCTGGTGGGGTCGAGGGCCACGGGGCTGTGCCGCCCCAGCGCCTCGCGTAGTCGCTCGCGGTCGACCGGCCGGGCCGGGTCCGCGGCGTCGTGCACGGTCCACTCCAGTTCGACGCCGACGAGTGCGGGTGGCCCGGTCTTGAAGCAGATCCGGGCCAGGTGGCCCCGGGCCGCCTCCTCGTCCCCCAGGACGACTGCCCGGTCCAGATCCGGCGACATCACCATGGGACGGCTCCTCCTCGGCGATGGGCGACGACGTCGTCGCGACGCGCCCGGCCGGGACGGCACGGGAACGCCGCCCAACCATCCTCTGTCTAGCAGACGAGATCCGCTTGCCCGGAGAGATGAAATTTTGTCCGGAATCTGATTGCGCCGCGGCGTTCAGTCGTCCGTCCGCGGACCCGGGCGCTCGGGCTCCGGCTCGTCGTCCGGGCCCTCCGCCGGCGCGCCGACCAGGTTCCGGCAGTAGCTCTCCACCTGCTCGGGGCCGCCCGCGGCGGCCACCAGGTCGGCGAAGCCCGGCGTGGTGAGCGCCTTCTCCCGCTGCCGTTCCGGCTTGGCCAGGTAGGCGCGGCAGTGGCCGGCCATCCGGCCGCTGGTGGCCGCGGGCGCGGGTGGCCCGCCCTCGGCGCTCGGCGTCCCGGACGACGCCGGGGTCGGCGCCGGTGGCGACGCCGCGCCGGACGCGTCGCCGGCCGGGGTGCCCGGCGCCGGCCGCGACGGCCCGGTGACGCCGGGGCCGGTGCCGGTCGGTCCGGCGCCGGTGGGTCCGGCCGTCGTCGCGGGCGGGACCACCGGCTCGGGAGGGCGGTCCAGGCGCACGGCGGCGAACGCCACCCCGGCGACCGCGGTGGCGGCCAGCCCGGACAGCGCGGCGGCGATCCGCAGGCGCCGGCGCGGGCGCGGCGCGGCCACCGCCGCCGCCGTCGGGGCCGTCCCGTCCGTGGCGCGGGCCGCCCGGAAGGCGGCGAGCGCCCGCTCCTCCCCGGCGACCTCGCCGGGGGCCGCCGGTCCGGCGGCGGCGGACAGCAGCCGGGTCAGCGGGTCGGCGTCGGCCCCCGGCGGCGTGCCGGCGCGCGCCGCGTCGAGCAGGCGGTCGGATTCCGCCCGGTCGGCGGGCCCGCCGGACCGGCGAGCGTGCATGCCGTCGTCTCCCCTCACGTCAGCCCTCCGCCGGCTCGGCCTCGGGCGCGTGCGGCACCTGGCGGTCGGTACGGGGACGCGGCGCGACGGCGTCCCGGACGTCGTCCGACGCCGCCGAGCGCTCCAGCAGCGCGGCCAGCCGGCGCAGGCCCCGGTGCGCGGCGGTACGAACCGCGCCGGCCCGCCGGCCCAGCACCCGTCCGGCCGTCTCCGCGTCCAGGCCGATGACGGCCCGCAGCATCACCGCCTCGGCCTCGGCCGGCGGCAGCGTACGGATCAGCGCCAACGCGCTCTCGGTGGCGATCGCCTCACCGGCCCGGTCGGCGGTGTCGACGTCGGCGGCCAGGTCGTTGAGCGCCTGCAGGGGCACCGGCACGGAGGGACGCCGCCGCTGCCGGCGCAGATGGTCCATGGCTCGGTTGCGGGCGATCGTGACCACCCATGCGCGGAACTCGCCGCCGGTGAACGACGGCAGGTCGCGCGAGATCTGGAGCCACGCCTCCGAGGCCACGTCCTCGGCGTCGGCACCGACGAGGGCGGTCAGGTAGCGCAGCAGCGCGGGTTGCAGGCTGCGGTAGAGGAAACGGAACGCCTCCTCGTCGCCCGCCTGCGCCCCGGCGACCGCCTCGTTCAGCTCGGCCGTCACGCTTGCCGTCCCGTGACGGCCCGACGCCGGGCGTCGACGGGTGCCGACCACACCGCCATCCGCACTCGGCCCCCCGGTGAGCTGATCAGGCACGCGCACGAGCGTGCGGTGCGCCTTGGACACTGCCGCGCGGCACGGGCGTCGGCGGGACATACCGTACCGGCGACCCGGGGCGGCCGGGAGTCGGGCCGACTCCGGGAGGGACCGAGTGCTTCGGCAAGCCGTCGGAGGCGGGGAAAACAGAGAGAAATGTCTAGCCCCGCCATCGGCGTGTCGGGGTAACGCTCAGGGCGGTCGCGACGCTCCCCCGGATGGATCACCGCCGGCACGGCGGACCGCGAGCGCGGGGGCGCATGACTTTCTGGCCGATCGTACCGGGTCGATCACGATCAGCCGATCGGCGTCCCGGCTGCCGGGCACCCGGCCGTTCGGGCCGGCGGAGCCGGACGCGGATATCGCGGGAAATACTTCGCGCCTGCTGTGGGTACGGTATGGGGGTGCTGTCCTCAGACGTCGTACTCAGCGGTCGGTACCGCCTGGATGACCGTGTCGCCACCGGCGGCATGGGCGACGTCTGGCGTGCCACCGACCTGGTCCTCGGTCGTCCGGTCGCGGTGAAGGTGCTGCTTCCCGCCCTGGTGTCCGACCCCGACTTCATCGCCCGATTCCGTTCCGAGGCCCGGATCATGGCCTCGCTGCGCCACCCCGGCGTGGTCCAGGTCTTCGACTGCGGTGAGGACGACCTGCCCAGCGGCGGCCGGGCCGACTACCTGGTGATGGAGTTCGTCGCCGGTGAGCCGCTGTCGCGGCGGATCGAAACCGCCGGGCAGCTCGAGGTCGCCGAGACGATGTCGATCGTGGCCCAGGTGGCGCAGGCGCTGCACGCGGCGCACGACCGGGGCATCGTCCACCGGGACGTGAAGCCGAGCAACCTGCTCGTGCAGGACGACGGCACCGTGGTCCTGGTCGACTTCGGGGTGGCCCGCTCGACCAACGTCACGAGCATCACCAGCACGAACGCGGTGCCCGGCACTGCCCTCTACATGGCGCCGGAGCAGGCCGCCGGCCGGCCCGTCTCTGGTGCCACCGACGTGTACGCGCTCGGCGCCGTCGCGTACTGCTGCCTCACCGGCAGCCCGCCGTTCACCGGCGACAACCCCCTCCAGGTGGCCGTACGCCATCTCGACGACGAGCCGCCGGAGCTGCCGGCGGATATCCCGGCGTCGGTGCGGGAACTGGTGTCGCGGGCGCTGGCGAAGGATCCGGCCGACCGCTACCCGAGCGCGGCGGCGATGGCCGACGCGGCGCGGGCCGCGCGTACCGACTCGCCGACGGCGACCGTGGCGCTGCGTGGCGCCGCGGGTACGGCGCGGTCGCGGGACGACCAGCCGGCGGTCCGCCCGGGCGCCGCGGTGGCGACGTCGCGGCGGCGGGGCCGGCGCGGCACGCTCGT
The DNA here is from genome assembly GCF_900091605.1 of Micromonospora tulbaghiae. GTDB lineage: Bacteria > Actinomycetota > Actinomycetes > Mycobacteriales > Micromonosporaceae > Micromonospora > Micromonospora tulbaghiae. The sequence goes on along the minus strand of NZ_FMCQ01000002.1, from coordinate 710,319 downwards.
CGGGGCGCTCGGCGCGGTGCTGGTGGCGATGGGCGCGCTGGGCGCACTGGTGGCGGCCGCGAACGACACGGCCGAACCCGCTACGAAGATCGACAAGACGGCGCCCGCGGTGGCGCCGAGCGACCAGGCCGCCGAGCCGGTCGCCGACGAGCCGTCGGCGGATGACGACTACTACACCTACCGCCCGGCCGGTCCGGGCGGCCGGCCGTCGGCCACGCCCTCGGTGACGCCGAGCGCCTCGGCGATCCCGTCGGCGCAGCCGAGCGTGACTGACGAGCCCGCCCCGACGGACGAGCCGAGCAGCACGCCGTCCAGCGCGCCGACGACGACGGCACCCACCACGGCGCCGGCGCCGGACCCGACCACCGCCGACCCCGGCACCGGCACCGGCGGCGGAGACACCGGCGGGCAGCCGGTCACCCAGCCCTGACCCACGGCACCCACGAGCCGGCCCCGCCCACGGCGGAGCCGGCTCGTCCGTGTCCGGAGCGAGGCGAGCAGCGCGGCCACCACCGACACCGCGACGATCAGCCCGATCCGTCCCCAGGGCAGCACCAGCGTGAAGTCACCGCCGATGCGGGCCACCACGGCCGTCGCCCCGGCCGCCGTCCCGGTGCCGAGCGCGATGCCGAGCAGCGTGCCGACGAGCGCGGTGAGCACCGCCTCGACCGCGAGCACGCCCCGCATCCCGGCCCGGCTGAGGCCGACCGCGCGCAGCACCGCGGTCTCCCGGGTGCGTTCCACCACGGACAGACTGAGCGTGTTGGCGACCCCGACCAGCGAGATCACCACGGCCAGGCCGAGCAGCGCGGTGACGAACCCCAGCACCAGGTCGACCGTGCCGGTGAGCATCTTCTTGTACGCGGCCTGGTCCATCACGTTCACCGTCGGGTATCGGGCCAGCACCGACTCGACAGCCCTCCGGGCCGCGTCGACGCTCACCCCGGCGGCCGGGTCCACCTCGGCCAGGTAGCCGCGCTCGGCGGGGAACAGGGCGCTGAAGTCGGCGTCCAGCACGTCCACCAGGTGACCGGCGGGCACCGGGCTGCCGGCCAGCACCGGCTCCTCGTCGGCCACCACCGCGGCGACCCGGAACGGCCGCCCGGCGAGGGTGATCGTGGAGCCGGCCGCCCAGCCCCGGTCCGCGGCCAGTTCGCGGTGCACCAGCACCGACCCCGGCCCCAGGTCCGCCGGGTCACCGGCGTCCACGGCGGACAGCGTCCGCCGGACCAGCGCCGGATGCGCGGCGCGCAGCTGCACGTCGCCGACCACCCGGCTGCGCTGCTCGTGCACCACACCCAGCTCCGGGCGGGCGGCCAAGTCGTCGGCGAGCGTGGCCGGCAGGTCACCGCCGATGCCGGTGACCAGGAAGTCCACGCCGATCCGCGCGTCCACCGCGCGTTCGATGCCGGACTTGACGCTCGCCGCGCCGACCACGAAGGCCGAGACCAGCCCGATGCCGATCACCATGGCCGTCGCGGTCGCGGCGACCCGGCGCGGGTTGCGCACCGCGTTCGACACGGCCAGCCCGCCGGTCGCGCCGAACGCCGCGCGGAACGGCCCGCCGAGCACCCGTACCAGCGCCGGCACCAGCACCGGGCCGAACGCCACGATGCCGCCGAAGGCCAGCAACCCGCCGGCCGCGACCAGCACCACCTGACCGGTGGCCCCGGCGCCGGCCAGCGCCGCCACACCGGCGGCGAGCGCCAGCGCGCCGACCGCCAGCCGGAGCCGCCCGGCCGGGCGGACCGGGTTGATCGCCGCGTCGGTGAGCGCGGCCACCGGGGCGACCCGCGTGCCCTGCCAGGCCGGCAACGCGGCCGATGCCACGGTGAGCAGCGTCCCCAGCCCCAGCGAGACCAGCAGCGTACGCGGGGTCAGGGTGAGTCCGCCGCCGAGCGGCGCCCCCGTGCCGGCGAGCAGGAGGCCGAGGCCCCCGGCCACCGCCGCGCCGGCCAGCACCCCGGCCGCGGAGGCGAGCAGGCCGGTCACCGCCGCCTCGGACAGCGTGGCCCGGTAGATCTGGCCCCGGGTGGCGCCGACCAGGCGCAGCAGCGCGGTACGCCGGGAGCGCTGGGCGAGCACGATGGCGAAGGTGTTGGCGATCACGAAGCCGGCCACCACCACCGCCACCGCCGCGAACGTGCCCAGCAGCATCCCGAACTGCCGCAGGTCGCGTACCGCGTCGTCGACGGCCGCGTCGAGGACGGCGTCCCGGTCCCGGACCGTCACGTCCGGCCCCACCACGGCGCGGACCCGGTCGGCGAGCGCCGCCGCGTCCACTCCGGGCCGCGCCGCCACCATGATCCGGCCATAGCCCTTCTCGCCGCTGACGGTGAGCGCGTCCGGGCCGGTCAGCCCGATGTACGGGCCACCGACGTCGCGGGAGCTGCCGTCCACGTCGACGGTGCCGACCAGGGTGAACGGGCGGGCCGCACCGTCCCGCCCGCCGATCGACACCGGGCCGCCCACCGTGAAGCGCTGCTCGGCGACGGTCTCGTCGTCCAGCACCACCTCGCCGGGGCGCTGTGGCAGCCGCCCGGTCACCACGTCGTAGGACTGGAGGTCCGCCTCGGTCGGGATCGCGGCGAGCACCGCGTACCCGAGCACGGGACGGCCGTCGGCGCCGACCACCCCGGCGGAGCCGGTCAGCTCGCCCGCGGCGGCGGCCACCCCGTCGACGGCGCGTACCCGGTCCACGAGCGCCGGGGGCAGCGGGTCGGTCTCGGCGTACGCGGCCACGTCGGTGTGTCGGTCGAACTCACCGGCCCGCTCGTACGCCCCGGCGCGCATGCCGTCGATGAACATCAGCGTGCCGGCGACGAACGCGACGCCGAGCACGACGGCCAGCGAGGACAGCAGCAGGCGCAGGCCGTCGGCGCGGACCTGGCGCAGGGTCAGGCGCAGCATGCCGCTCACCGCCCCGCCGGGGCCGCGGCCGGGTCGAGCCGGCTCAGCGCGTCCCGGACGTCGCCGACGGTCGGCTCGTGCAGCTCGTCGACCAGCCGGCCGTCGGCGAGGAAGACCACCCGGTCGGCGTGCGCGGCGGCGGCCGGGTCGTGGGTCACCATGACGACGGTCTGGCCGAGCGTGTCCACCGCCTCGCGCAGCAGTCGCAGCACCTCCGCGCCGGAGCGCGAGTCGAGGTTGCCGGTCGGCTCGTCGGCGAAGATCACCCACGGCCGGGTGATCAGCGCGCGAGCCACCGCGACGCGCTGCTGCTGCCCGCCGGACAACTCCGCCGGACGGTGCCCGAGGCGGTCGGTCAGGCCCACCGCGGCGACCACCTGACGCAGCCACGTCGCGTCCGGCCGGCGGCCGGCGATCGCCAGCGGGAGGACGATGTTCTCCTCGGCGGTGAGCGTGGGCAGCAGGTTGAACTTCTGGAAGACGAAACCGATCCGGTCCCGGCGCAGCCGGGTGAGCCGCCGGTCGTCGAGACGCGTCAGGTCGGCGTCACCGATGTGGACCGCCCCGGCGGTCGGCCGGTCGAGGCCGGCGAGGCAGTGCAGCAGCGTGGACTTGCCGGAGCCGGACGGGCCCATGACGGCGGTGAACCGGGCGGCGGCCAGGTCGAGGTCGACGCCGTCGAGCGCGACGACGCGGGACTGCCCGGCGCCGTACTCCTTGCGCAGCGCGCGGGCGGCGAGGGCGACGCCTGTGGTCGGTGTTGCGGTCACGGTGGTGCTCCTGTCGGACACGGTCTGAAGACCCTTCCGACGCTAGGTCCGGCACCCGCTGGTTGATCTCCACCTGCGCGCTCGGCCTCGGTGCGACCACGGTCGTCCCCCACCGGGGGAACCCGTACGACCTGAGACGTACGGACGGTCAGCCGCCGGGCGTGATCAGGCCACTCTCGTACGCCAGCACCACCGCCTGGACCCGGTCACGGAGCTGGAGCTTGGCCAGGATCCGGCCCACGTGTGTCTTCACCGTCGCCTCCGCGACGTGCGCCCGGGCGGCGATCTCGGCGTTGGAGAGCCCCTGTGCCACCAGCAGCAGCACCTCGCGCTCCCGCTCGGTGAGCTGCGCCAGCCGGGGGTCCGCCGCCGGCGCGGGGCCGAGCTGCCCGGCGAACCGGTCGAGCAGCCGCCGGGTGATTGACGGGGCCACCACCGAGTCGCCCTGTGCCACCACCCGGATCGCGGCCATGAGCTCCTCCGGCGGCACGTTCTTGAGCAGGAACCCGCTCGCGCCCGCGCGCAGCGCGGCGAACGCGTCGGCCTCGGTGTCGAACGTGGTGAGCACCAGCACGCGCGGGCCGCCGCCGGCCGAACGGGCACAGATCCGCCGGGTCGCCTCCACCCCGTCCATGGTGGGCATCCGCAGGTCCATCACCACCACGTCGGCATCGACCCGGTTCAGCACCCGCAGCGCGTCCGCGCCGTCGATGGCCTCGCCGACCACCTGCAGGTCCGGCTGGGAGTCGAGCACCATCCGGAACCCGGCCCGCACCAGCGCCTGGTCGTCGACGATCATCACCCGCACGGTCACGCCGCCGCGCTCCCTTCCTCGATGCCGGCCGCCGCCGGCAGTGGCAGCCGCGCCTGTACCCGCCAGCCACCGGCGAGTGTGGGGCCGGCGGCGAGGCTGCCGTCGTACACCCCGACCCGTTCCCGCATGCCGACCAGGCCGTGCCCGCCGGACGGCGCCGGGCGGACCACCGGTCGGCCGTCGCCGTCGTCCACCGCCCGGACCACGACGGTGTCCGCGCCCCAGTCCAGCGTCAGCTCCACCGACGCGCCGACGCCCGCGTGCTTGAGCGCGTTGGTCAGGCTCTCCTGCACGACCCGGTAGACGGTCAGCTCCAGGCCGGGCGGCAGCGCCCGCGGGGCGCCGGCGCCGCCGCAGGTGATCCGCAGCCCGGCGGCGCGGAACCGGTCGAGCAACGCGGGCAGTTCCACCAGCGCGGGTCGCCGGTGCGCCGGCTCGGCGGCCGGCTCGTCCACCGCCGGCGGCGACTCCGGGCGGTCGGGTTCCCGCAGTACGCCGACCAGTCGTCGCATGTCCTCCAGCGCCTGCCGGCCGGTGTCCGCCACGACCTTGGCCGCCTCCCGGGCGGTGGCCGGGTCCCGGTCCAGGGTGAACCGCACCCCGTCCGCCTGCACGATCATCACGGCCATGCTGTGGGCGACCACGTCGTGCAGCTCACGTGCGATACGGGTGCGTTCCTCGGCGACGGCGGCGCGCGCCTCCGCCTCCCGTTCCCGCTCCAGCGTGGCGGCACGCTCCTCCAGGCTGACCACGTATAGCCGGCGGGTCCGCAGGTTCAGCCCGGCCAGCCAGACCGCGCCGACGATCAGGGCGTAGAAGAACGCGCCCATCCACCAGGGCGCGGCGCCGGGCGACTGGAGCGCGGCGAGCACCCCGCCGATCACGGCGACGACCCCGGCCACGATGCCGTCGCGGAGCCGATCGGCGTACTTGACCACGCTGTAGAGGGCGATCAGCACGGCGATGTCGTAGCTGAGCGGACCCCAGCCGGCGATCACCTGGACCAGCGCGAGCGCGGCCACCAGTGCGCCCACCGCCGACGGGTGGGTACGCCGGAAGAACAGCACCGCCGCCATCGCCAGGCCGACCGCGCACGCCGCGAGCCCGGTCTGCCCGGCGAGGTACCCGGACAGCGCGAAGAACACGACGAGCCCGCACACGGCGGCGTCGAACGCGACGCCCCGCAGCGGACGACCGAGGATCAGGCGGTTCACGACCCCCCAGCCTAGGCCCGCCCTCCCGCCCTCCTCCCCCGCGCCCTCGCGCCCACCCCCGCCTTCCACCCCGTCGATCATGAAGTTGGCGGCGATTGCTGTCCGATTTGTCGCAGCCAACCTCATGATCGACGGGGTGAGGGCGGGGTGGGGGCGGGGTGGGGGTGGGTGGGGGTGGGTGGGGGTGAGGGCGGTCAGGGGGTCAGGAGGGCCTGCATGCGGGTGATCTCGGCGGACTGCTCGACCGCGACCGCGGTGGCGAACTCCTGCATCGGCTGGTCGACGCCGACCTTCAGCAGGTCGGTGGACATGACGATCGCGCCCCGGTGGTGATCGGACATCATCTGCACGAACAGCCTGTCGAACGTCGCACCGCGCGCGTCCGCGAGCCGCCGCATCGCCTCGGCGGATTGCATCCCGCGCATGCTGCCGTGGTCGTGCCCGGGCACGTCGGCGGGCAGGTCGCGCGTGCTGAGCCAGGCGCGCAGCAGGCCGACCTCCGGACCCTGCGCGGCGCGGATCCGCTCGGCCACGGCGCGGATGCGCGCGTCGGCGGCGCGTTCGGGCGCGAGCGCCGCCATCTCCAGGGCCTGCTCGTGGTGCGGGATCATCATCCGGACGTACCAGACGTCGAGGCTGTTCCACCGCGGCGTGGTGGCGCCCCGGACCTGCTCGGCGGCGCGGGTCGCGGCAGGTTCCCCCGGGCGCCCCGGCACCACCACGGGTGGCGCCGGCTCGGCGGCGCTCGCGCTCGGCTCGGCCACCGCGACGGTTCCGGCCGCCTCCGGGGTACGGGCGTCGTCGCGCCCGGTCAGCGTCAGCGCGCCGACCACCACGAGGGTCACCAGTGTTGTGACGCCCACCCACACCCGCGCCTGCCGGCTGGTCATACGACGCCTCCTCCGGTCAAGGTGACAGCGATCCTATCCATAGACGAAAGTTCCCTAGTGTGACCCAAGTCACATTGATGGACGTCTTCAATAGGTAAGGTGTGGCGAATCATGACCCCCTTTCGAAGGGTGTTGCCGATGATCAACATCCGCACGTCCCGCATCCGGATCGTCAGCCTGGCCGCCGCCGGCCTGCTGCTCGCCGGCGTCTTCACCGCGCCCCCGAGCAGCGCGCAGGCGATCCCCCGCGCCCAGGCCGCGCCGACCACGGTGGACAACGCCGTCCCCGGTGTCGACGAGATCTCCAGCAGCCCCAACCTGCGTCAGGTGGCGAACCTGCCGAAGCAGGCGCCGTTCGACACCACGGCCGCCTTCGGCACCGACATCGCCTTCCAGGGGCGGTACGCGTTCGTCGGCAACTACGACGGGTTCGTCGTCTACGACGTCTCCCGCCCCAACCGCCCGACGATCGTGTCGCAGGTGCTCTGCCCCGGCTCGCAGAACGACATCTCGGTCCACGGCAACCTGCTGTTCCTGTCGACCGACTCCTCCCGCAGCGACGACTCCTGCGCCAGCGCCACCCAGCCGGCGTCGGTGAAGGAGTCCTGGGAGGGCATCAAGATCTTCGACATCGGTGACAAGCGCAACCCGCGCTACATCAAGTCGGTCGAGACGGCGTGCGGCTCACACACCCACACGCTCGTGCCCGGCAAGGACAAGCGCAACGTCTACCTGTACGTCTCGTCGTACAGCCCGCGCGCCGACTTCCCGGACTGCCAGCCGCCGCACGACTCCATCTCCATTGTCAAGGTGCCGGTGAAGAACCCCACCACGGCCTCCGTGGTCGCCACGCCGAACCTGTTCCCGGACGGCGGCTACCCGGGTATCCCGGGCCAGTCGTCGGCCACCACCGGCTGCCACGACATCACGGCGTACCCGTCGAAGGACCTGGCCGCGGGCGCCTGCATGGGTGACGGCATCCTGCTGGACATCAAGAACCGCGAGGCGCCCCGGCTGATCGAGCGGGTCACCGACGCGGAGAACTTCGCGTTCTGGCACTCGGCCACGTTCAACAACGCCGGCACCAAGGTCGTCTTCACCGACGAGCTGGGCGGCGGCGGCGCGGCCACCTGCAACGAGGTGGTCGGCCCGAACCGCGGCGCGGACGCCATCTACGACATCACCGGGCGCGGCGACGCCCGCAAGCTGGAGTTCCGCAGCTACTACAAGATCCCCCGCGTCAACGCGGACACGGAGAACTGCGTGGCCCACAACGGCTCGCTGATCCCGGTGCCCGGCCGCGACATCATGGTCCAGGCCTGGTACCAGGGCGGCATCTCGGTGTGGGACTTCACCGACTCGCGCAAGCCCAAGGAGATCGCCTACTGGGAGCGCGGGCCGCTGGACTCCTCGCAGCTGCGTACCGGCGGGTCCTGGTCGGCCTACTGGTACAACGGCCACATCTACTCCAGCGACATCCAGAAGGGACTGGACGTGCTGGAGCTGCGTGACCCGCGTACCTGGCTGGCGCAGTTCCTGCTGGTGCCCGAGCTGAACGTGCAGACCCAGGCGGGCTATCTGAGCTGGTGACCCGCTGACTGCACCGGGCCCGGTGCTCCCCTCCCGGGGGCGCCGGGCCCGGTGCGGTCACGGCACGCGAACGGACACGTCCAGTGACGATCGACGACCGGACGGCGGTGCCGAGCGACACCCTGATCCGGGCTCTGCACGAACGGCTCGCGCCGTCCCGCGAGGCGTTGCGCCTCGTCTGGACGCACTGCCGGATCGTGTGCGACATCGCCGAACAACTGCTCGACCGCAGCGGCGTGGACGCGGACGTCGCCGTCGTGCGGGCCGGCAGCCTGCTGCACGACATCGGGGTCTACCGCCTCTACGACGCGGACGGGCGGATCGACGAGCGGAGCTACGTGCGGCACGGCGTGCTGGGCCACGCGCTGGCGCGGGAGGCGGGGCTGTCCGAGGTGATCGCCCGGTTCTGCTCCCGTCACACCGGCGTCGGGATCACCCGGGCGGACGTCCGCCGGCAAGGGCTGCCGATCCCGGCCGCCGACTACACGGCCGTCACCGCCGAGGAACACCTCGTGATGTACGCCGACAAGTTCCACAGCAAGACCACGCCACCGTCGTTCGTCTCCGCCGCCTCCTACGCGGTGGCCGTACGGCGCTTCGGCGCGGACAAGGTCGACCGGTTCGCGGCGCTCGTCGAGCGGTTCGGCGAGCCGGACCTGCCCAGGCTCGCCGCAAGGTACCGGCAGCCGATCGTCTGACGCGGTGCGGCGTCACCGCGGTCGTGGTCAGTCGCTCATCGGCAGGCGGTAGTCGCGCGTGCCGCCACCGGCGGTCACCACCCGCACCTCGCCGCTGCGCAGCCCGTACGTCACCGACCAGCGGGTGTGCGACTGGCGTACCGCGTTGAGCAGCCGCAGCGCCCCGGCCGCGTCGACCACCCCACCGGTGCGGTCCAGTTCCTTCGCCAGCACCCCGTACCTGTGGTCCTGGCGCAGTTCCCGGTCCGGCACGCCCACGGCCGGCACGTTCGTCAGTGCCTGCCACGGGCCCTGTCGCCGGTCCACCGTGAGCTTCCCGTCGACGAACTCCACCACAACGGACGCGCCGGTGGCGTCGGCCAGCAGGTAGTGCAGCGGCGGCCCGCCGTCGAAGTCGAGGTTGTAGCGCCGGAACACGGCGACCGCCTCGTCCACGGTGGCGGCCGAGTCGAGCACCAGGCGCAGGATGCGTACCGAACCCACCTTCGGCCGTCCGGGAACCGGCTCGGCGCGTGCCCCGTCGTCGGCGGCCAGCCCGACCGCGAGACCCCGCTCGTTCATGCCGTCGAACGGCAGCAGCGGCGCGTCCAGCAGCCGCCGGTCCCCCGTCGGGTCGGCGGACACGCCCAGGTACGAGATGTCCACGAGGGAGATCGAGGCGTACCCGTCCGGCGGGTCGGTGCGCAGCACCAGCGCGGGGTTCGGCTGCCAGTCGAAGTTGCGGGCGAACAGCGGACGGTCGCGGTCGGCGAGCGCGGCGAACAGCGAGCAGCCGAACGGGCTCGGCGGCGTCGACCCGGCCAGTCCGGCGGTCGGGTCGTAGTCGCCGTCGTACGTCATCTCGTACATCGGCAGATCGTCGATCTTGCGGAGGCTGGCCAGGGTCCGCTCGACCTGCCCCGCGTCCTGCCGGGAGGCGGTCGGCGAGCCGGCGACGGCCGGCGGGTCGGACCGGCTGCTCTCCCCGCAGGCCGTGCCGAGCAGGAGCAGCGCGAGCCCGCCGGCGATGAGGGTCCTCCGCATGACAGCGACGCTAGAAGAGGCGTCCGCCGATGTCCATCCGGGACCCGGTCAGCTCCGCACGACAGCGAACATCCAGCAGCCGTACACGACGTTGCGGCTGTGCAGCAGGTCCACCGCCGGGTCGGCGAACAACTCCGCGATCACCGCCTCCGGGTCACCGCCGTCGTGTCGCCGTCCGCCCACGATGCGGCCCCGGCTGTCGTACGCGCGCAGCACCTGCTCCCGTCCGCGCCACCGGGACGGGTACGCCGTCACGTCGTCCGGGCCGGCGCAGCCGGTGTCGTGCGCGAACACCGGCCCCACCTCGCGGTACGGGCCCGGCGGCAGCGGCGGGGCGTATCCGAACAGCAGCAGCGCCTCGTCCGGCCGGGCGTCGCGCAGGCAGCAGCGCAGCGGTTCGCCGCCGGTGGCGCGCCGGTGCTCGGGCGGCTGCCCGGTGGCGTCGCGGCCGGTGCGGCGCAGCTCGGCGAGCGTCTCGGCGGGCAGCGGGCGGATCCGGAATGCGGTACGGGTGGTCGTCACGGTCCCAGCCTGACGCGACCCGGACCGCGGCGCTGGCGGTGATCGGACCTGGCATTCGGGTGCCGTGAAATTGAGCGCGGACCGGGCACCGGTCTGCCGCATCCCGCGCCGACAATGGCCGGATGGACATCCACGACTACCGGAACCACTCCCCGTACAGCGATCCCCGCCACCACGCGGCGCTGCTCGACGCCGTGCCCGCCGACCTGCCCACCGTCGCGGCGACCGCCCGCAACGTGATCGTCCACTACCGCGCCGGTGGCGTGGAGCTGACGGACGTCCGCCGGGCCGAGGTGAACCTGCGCTGGATGGACCGCATCCTCGACGCCGACCAGTCCCGGTTCCCGCTGCCGCTGACGGCCGAGCGCCCGGCCGCCGAGCGGGTCGCCGGCTGCTGCCGGGACCACACGCTGCTCACCGTCGCGGCGCTGCGTCAGCACGGGATCCCGGCACGCAGCCGGATCGGGTTCGTGAGCTACTTCGTGCCCGGCTGGCACCACGACCACGTGCTCGCGGAGTGGTGGAACGGCGAGCGCTGGGTCTGGTCCGATCCGGAGCTGGACCCGGCCGGCGACCGGCCGTTCGACGGCTACGACATCGACCCGGAGGCGGGGCACTTCGAGTCGGCGGCCCGGGTGTGGCTGGCGTACCGGGCGGGCCGGATCGACCCGGACACCTACGGCGTGGACCCGTCGCTGCCGATCCGGGGCGACTGGCTCGTCCACGACTACGTGCTGCTGGAGCTGGCCCACCGGCACAAGGACGAGGTGCTGCTCTGGGACGGTTTCGGGGCGATGACCGAGGACCTGACCGGGGCCGACCTCACGCTCGTCGACGAGGTCGCCGCGCTGCTGGTGGCCGCCGACCGCGGCGACGCCGCCGCCGAGCGGGAGCTGGCCCGGCGGTACGCCTCGGACGCCCGGTTGCGTCCGGGCCCGACGGTCCACTGCGTCGACCCGGTCTCCGGCACGGCCGCCGACGTCGACCTGCGGCGCTGACCTGGCTCACCCGGGCAGGGGCGCCTCGTCGCCGCGGATGCGGCGCGGGTTGACCAGCCGGCGGACCATCGGGGCGGCGTTCCAGCGGGCCGCGCCGACCAGGTCCCGGGCGTGTTCGAGCACCGTGTAGTCGGGCCGGGCCATGCCTTCCGCGATGGCCCGGTCGAGGTCGTTGCCGCAACGGGTGAGCACGCTGTCGAAGTCCCGGCGCACCGGTTCGAGCAGGTCGTAGCCGAAGGAGCGGTGCAGCCGGGCGAACAGCGGCTTGTAGAGGCGGGCCCGCTCGTGCAGCCCCGACGAGTACGACATCGGGTTCTTCGGCCGCTGCCGCACGTACTCCGGCAGCAGGTCCGCGAAGGCCCGCCGGACGATCCACTTCTCCTGCCCGTCGCGCAGTTTCACGCCCAGCGGCAGCCGCATGGCCAGCTCGACGACGCTGAGGTCGAGGAACGGCACCCGGGCCTCCACGCCGTGCGCCATGCTGGCCCGGTCCACCCGTTGCAGCTCGGTCCGGCACAGGTTGCGGATCTTGTGAAGGAACAGGCGGCGGGACCGCGCCGGCCCGACGCGGTGGTACATCGGGTACCCGCCGAACAGCTCGTCCGAGCCGTCGCCGGTGAGCACCACGCGTACGCCCAGCTCGCGCAGCCGCCGGAAGATCGGCACCGAGACGACCGCGTTGATGATGTCGCCGTACTCGGTCAGCTCGGAGATCCGGATCGCCTCGCGGACGTCGGCGAGCCGGATGTCGCGCGGGCGCAGCTCGATCACCTCGTGCGGTACGCCGAGGTCGGCGGCGAGCCGCCGGGCGTACGCGACGTCCGGGCTCTCCGGCACGCCGATGGTGACCGCCACGCAGTCGGGATGCAGTTCCCGGGCGTGCAGCAGCGCCAGCGAGCTGTCCAGGCCACCGGAGAGCACCACGCCGACGGTGAGGTCGGTGTCCAGCCGGGCGCGCATCGCGTCGGTGAGCGCGACGCGGACCAGCAGGGCGGCCTCGTCCGGGTCGTCGATCACCGGCAGGCCGTCGCCGAGGGTGAGCAGGTCGACGTGCGGGCCCAGCCGGACCGGGTGGCCGGGTTCGACCCAGCCGTGGTAGCCGGGCGCCACCTCGCCGATCGGCGCACCGTGCCCGACCAGCGCCTTGACCTCGGAGGCGAGGTGCAGGCAGCCGGGCAGGCGGGACCAGTACAGCGGCTTGACCCCGAGCGGGTCGCGGGCCAGGTACGCCCGGCCGGTGTCCCGCTCGACGATCACGAACGCGTACTCGCCGCGCAGCCGGCGTACCGCGTTCTCGCCCCACTGGCGGAACGCGGTGAGCACCACCTCGGTGTCGCCCGTGGTGCGGAACGGGTGCCCCAGCCGGGTCAGCTCGGCGCGTAGCTCGTGGTGGTTGAAGATCTCGCCGTTGAAGCAGAGCAGGTGCCGCTCGTCCGGCGACATCCACGGCTGGACGGACCGTTCCCGGTCCACGATCCTCAGTCGCCGCACGCCGGCGAGGAGGCCGTGTTCCTGCCGGGTCTCGGTGACCTCACCGCGCGGCGCGAGCGCGGCGAGCATCCGCCGGAACGTGGCCGGGTCCGCGTCGGGGCCGATGCTCAGCGCGATGCCGCACACCGGGTCACACCCCCATCTCGGCCTCGTACGCCCGCCGGTACCGGCGGCGGGCGGCCGGGGCGAGGCACACGTGCCAGGCCTGTCCCTCGTCGACCACGTTCACCTCACCGGCGTCCTGGCGGGCCAGCAGCAGTCCGGCGAGCGCCGGGCGGGCGCCGAAACGGTCGTACCACTCCAGTTCGACGTCGGCGGCCCAGCCGAGGCAGTGCCCGCTGGGCACCATCGCGGCGTACCCGAGGCGGCGTAGCCGGTACTGGTGCTCGGCGCTGCGGGCCAGGCTGGTCACCCACAGCGGCGGCGTGCCGTCCGGCGCGACGGCCGTGAACTCCCGGGCCAGGTCGTTGAGGAGGGCGATCATCTCGCGGCGGGCCCGGCGGAACAGCAGCCCGGCGGTGCGCGGGGTGGCGTCCGGGCGCAGCCGCCGCCGGACCGCCCGCAGCCCGCGTCCCACCACCGTGCCGGGCTGTTCCTGGTAGCGGAACTCCAGCAGGCCGCGGCGGCGCAGCCATTCCAGGTCGACCAGTTCGGTGCTGACGCGGACCTGGTCGTCGGTGAGGAACGTCGCGCTGTCCCGCCACCAGAGCACGTCGATGCGGGAGAGCAGGTAGATCCGGACCAGCGCGGTGAGATCCTGCGCCGAGCTGCGCGCGTTGGGCTGGTAGCGGGCCATCTCCAGCAGCAGCGTCTCCCGGGCGCCGATCAGGCCCTGCGGGGTGGCGTCGAGGACGGCGGCGATGGCCGGTTCGCGCAGCCGCTGGTCGAGCAGCACCTGGCGGGCGGTGGTGGACGGCGCGTCGGCGAGCGCGCCCACCTCGACCAGGAGTTCCGCCACCGCCGCCCGGTACGCGGACAGGTCCGGCGCGGTGTCGGCACGCCGGCCGCCGGCGGGCACCCGCCGGGCGGGAGCGGCAGACGTGACGGCGGGACCGGGCTGGCGACCTGGGCTGCGGCTGGGCACTCGCATGGTCTCCGTCCCCTCTCGATCAGGACACGGCGTGATTGGGCCTGCACACACCGTAATGAGCCGAGAGGGCGACGATCGTCCCATCTCCCCCGAAGTGCCCGATCAGGTGGCGGACGGTTGCGCCAGCGCCTGCACCTCCTCGTACCCGGGTGGTGCCGGCAGGCCCGCCTCGCGCCCGGCGGCGACCGCGTCGGCCAGGTGCAGCGCCGCGCCGAGGGCCGCCCGGAACAGCAGCGAGCCGGTGCTGACCCGGCTCACCCCGAGCCGCCCGAGGGCGGCCAGGTCCGGGCCGCCCGGCCGGTACAGCACGTTCAGCGGCAACCCCGCCTCGCCGGCCAGCACGCCGACCAGGTCGTCGGGCGCGCCCGGAACGAACAGGCCGTCGGCGCCGGCGGCCCGGAACAGCGCCGCCCGCCGCCGCGCCTCGTCCAGCGGCGACGGCACGCCCAGCCACCAGGCGTCGGTGCGGGCGTTGACGAAGACCTGCGGTACGGCGGCGCGGACGGCCGCGATCACGGCGGCCACGTGCTCCGCCGGGGCCAGGCGCCCGTCCGGGCGGCCGTCCTCCAGGTTCACGCCGACCACGCCGAGCGCGGCCAGTTCGCCCACGAACCCGGCGACCTCCGCCGGGTCGTCGTGGAAGCCGTCCTCGACGTCCACCGTCAGCAGCGCCGGCAGGTCCCGCAGCCGGTACGCCAGCTCCAGCGTCTCGGCGCGGGTGGCGCGGACCGCGTCCGGCCGGCCGGTGGCCGCCGCCACGCCCAGGCTGGTGGTGCCGATCGCCGGGTGGCCCCTGGTGGCGAGCGCCGCGGCGGAGGCGTGGTCCCAGGCGTTCGGCAGCAGCAGCGGTTCGCCGGGCCGGTGCAGCTCACGGAATGCGCGGTACCTGTCGGTCATCACCGGGTCACCTCGAGTCGGGTCGTCGGGACGTCAGGGATCGGGGCGGCGGGACGGCAGCGGCGGCGCAGCACGCCGACCACACCGGCGGCCAGGGCGAGCGCGTGCCGCTGTCCGGGGCAGCCGCGGGGACCGGCGCCGAAGGTCAGCGCGGCACGCGCCCGGCCGGCGCGGAAACGGTCCGGCTCCGGGAAGGCCGCCGGGTCGCGGTTGGCCGCGTCGAACCGGAGCAGCAGCAGCTCCCCCGCGCGCACCAGCCGGCCGTCCAGGCTCAGCGCGTCGGCGGCGACCCGGCGGGTGACCCGCACCGGCGGGTCGAGGCGCAGCACCTCGGCGAGCAGCGCGTCGGTCCCGAGCCCGTCCGGCGCGGCGAGCCCGTGCCGGACGGCGGCCACGATCAGCCCGGCGGTGGCGTCGGCGGCCTGCACCAGCAGCCCGAGCCGGTTCGCGGTGACCTCGGCCGGAGCGGGCGGCGACATGACCAGCAGCGCCGCCACCGCCCGGTCCGCCCGCCGCACCGCCGCCGGATCGGCGCCCGGGTGGTAGGCGGCGGCCACCGCCGTCACCTCCGCGACGGCCGCCGCCGGGTCGGCCAGGCCGAGCCGTTCCGCCAGCACCACGAGGGGTACCCGCCGAGCCAGGTCACCGGTCACGTCCACCCGGCCACCGCCGTTCTCCCCGGTCGCGGCGCGGTCGAGGATCCGCTCGGTCAGCCGTTCGGCGGCGAGGCGCAGTTCCCGTGGGTCGAGCGCGTCGAGCGCCGCCACCCCGACGGCTCGCCGCGCGGGATGCCGGTCCGGCGGACTGAACCGGCTCACCGAGGCACGCAGCCACGCCAGGCTGCCCTCCGGCCCCTCCTCGGCGGGCGGCACCACGCAGCGGGGATCGGTCAGGACGGAGACGACGTCCGCGTACCGGGTGACCACCCAGCCGCCGTCGCCCGAGGTCGGCGGCCCGCAGGGCGGTGTGCCCGGAGCAGCCGTGATCGTCGGTGAATCCATCGCCCGACCGTAGGGCGCTGACAGTTCGGTCCGGACCGAACGATCCGGCCGGGCACACCGGCGGTCAGGCGCGGGCGGGACCGGTGCCGCGGGCGGATCAGGCGCGCGCCGGGCCGCTGTCGCGGGATGCGGGCGGGGCCAGCAGCGCCGGGTCGAGCGCGAGCGCCTCGGCCAGCGCGTCCCGGCCGGACGGGGTGAGCCGTACCGCCCGTCCGGTCCCCCGCGTCGTCCAGCCGAGGTCGAGGAAGCGCCCGCACAGTGCCGCCCCGACCGCGCCGGCCAGGTGCGGGCGCCGCTCGGTCCAGTCCAGGCAGTCGCGGACGAGCGGCCGCCGCGTCGCGCGCAGCGGTTCGACCGGTACGCCGAGACCGGCCAGCCAGGTCACGCCGTTGCCGGTCAGCGCCAGGCCGCCGGAGCGGTCGAGCACACCACGGTCGAGCAGGGCGTCGTACAGCAGCACGCCGAGCCGCCCGGCCAGGTGGTCGTAGCAGGTGCGGGCGTACGCGAGGGCGGCGCCGGCCGACGCGGCGCGCAACGTGCGGGGCGGGGTGGCCGGGGCGGGCGCCCGCGCGGCCAGGTCCTCGACGAGCTGGGCGACGCCCGGGTCGGCGAGGCGGACGTACCGGTGACGGCCCTGCCGCTCCTCGACGAGCAGGCCGCCGGCCACCAGCCGGGTGAGGTGGTCGCTCGCGGTGGACGCGGCGACCCCGGCGGCGCGGGCCAGTTCCCCGGCGGTCCAGGCGCGGCCGTCGAGCAGGGCGAGGCAGAAGCCGGCCCGGGTGGGGTCGGCGAGCAGCGCGGCGAACCCGGCGAGTCCGCGGCCGTCGGCGCCAGTGGTCATCGGCCCATGCTGGCACGGGCACGGTTCGGGCCGCGCCGAACGGTGCCCCAGTTCTTTACACAGCCGTCTCCAACGTTGTAGAAACGGGGGCACCGCAGTGACCTCCGTCTACTCCGAGGCAGGCCCGATGGGACACCTCCGCCGCGGTGGCGCGCTCGCCGCCGTACTCACGCTTCTGCTCGCCGGCGCGGCCCCCGCGTCCGCCGCCGGGCCCGACCGCTACCGCAACCCGGTCTCCGCCGGGTTCGCCGACACCTTCGCCGACCCGGTAGTGGTGCGCGGCGACGACGGACTCTGGTACGCCTTCGGCACCTCCGACCCGCTGCGCGAGGGCGAGGGGCGCACACACCGGGTGCCGATCGCCCGCTCCGCCGACCTGGTCGACTGGGTATACGCCGGCGACGCGTTCGCCCCGGACCAGCGGCCCGCCTACGCCGCTCCCGGCGCCGCGTTCTGGGCGCCCGACGTGCGGCGGGTGGCGGGCCGGTGGGTGATGTACGTGACGGTCACCGACACCACCGTCTCCGACGACACGTTCGACACCGCCGTGGGCGTGGCCACAGCGCCGAGCCCGGCGGGCCCGTGGACGTTCGCCGACACGCCTGTGGTCGCGCCGCGCCCGGGTGCCGGCGGCGGTTACCTGTGGACGATCGACCCGAGCCAGCTCACCGGCGCCGACGGCCGCCACTGGCTCTACTACGGCAGCTACTACGGCGGCATCTCGGTCACCGAGCTGTCCCCGGACGGGCTGCGCGCCGTCGGCACCTCGACGCCGGTCGCGGTCGACAACAAGTTCGAGGGCGGATACGTGCTGCGCCGCGACGGCTGGTACTACCTGTTCGCCTCCACCGCGAACTGCTGCGCCGGGCCGGCCACCGGCTACTCCGTCCAGGTCGGCCGGTCCCGTGACCCGCGCGGCCCGTTCACCGACCGCGACGGGCAGCGCCTCGACGTGTCCCGGGCCGGCGGCACGCCCGTGCTCACCCAGAACGGCAACCGCTGGATCGGCACCGGGCACAACGCGGTCCTCACCGACCTGTCCGGGCAGGACTGGATCGTCTACCACGCGATCGACCGCGCCGACCCGTACCTGGACGAGCCGTTCGGCGTCAACGAGCGGCCGATGCTGCTGGACCGCCTCGACTGGATCGACGGGTGGCCCACAGTGAACGCGGGCGCCGGCCCCTCCGACACCGCCCGGCCCGCGCCCGTCACCACCGGCCCGGTCGACGCCCGTTTCGCCACCGCCGACCTGCGCGGCTGGCGGGCCGAGCACGGCCGCTGGCAGGCCGCCGGCGGGGTGCTGACCGGCAGCGGCACGCTCACCTCGCGTACCCGGATCGGCGGTGACCTGCGGGTGGAGACCGACCTGCGGCTGACCGGCGCGGCCACCGCCGGGCTGCGGCTGGGCGGCGTGGACGTCCGCGTCGGGCGCGGCCGGCTGACCGCCGGCGCGGCGACCACGGCGCTGCCCGCCGGCCTCGACCTGCGCGACCGGCACAACCTCGCGATCGAGGTACGCGGGCGGCAGCTCGTCGCCACGCTCAGCCCGTCCCGCCTCGGCGACCCGGTCGCCCGGGTGTCGCTGCGCCTGTCCCGCCCCGCGGCGGGTGACCTCTCCGTGCGTGCCGAGGGCGGTCCGGCCGAGTTCGACAACGTCAGCGCCGCCCGGCTCCACCGGTCGGTGCGGCACGCCGTCCCCGACCCGCGCGTCGGCCCGGTGCTGCGCGGCTTCAGCGACGAGTTCACCGGCGGGCTCGACCCGGCCTGGCAGTGGGTACGTCAGGACCCGGCCGCCACCGTGTCCGGCGGCGCGCTGCGCTGGCCGGTGCAGGACGCCGACCTGTCCGGCACCGGCAACACCGCCGGGGTGCTGCTGCGCGACGCGCCGGCCGGGAACTACGTCGCCGAGACGAAGGTGACGCTGGACCTGGGCGAGGACAGCGTGCGCAACTACCAGCAGGCGGGCCTGGTCGCGTACGTCGACGACGACCGGTTCGCCCGGCTGACCCAGGTGGCGATCTGGAACACCCGGCAGGTGGAGTACGGCTACGAGCTGCCCTTCGCCGGTCAGCCCGTGTACGGCGGCAGCATCGTCGGAACCCCCGGCACCACCACCTGGCTGCGGCTGGCCCACCGGATCGACCCGGTCGACGGCGAGCACGAGTTCCGGGCCGGGTCCAGCCGCGACGGCAAGCACTGGACGTGGGGCGCGGTGTGGACCTTCCCGGCGGGCACGACGCCCCGGATCGGGCTGGTGGCGCACGGCGGCGCGGCACCGGCGGTGACGGCCGAGTTCGACTACCTGCGCTTCCACCGCTGATCCGCAGGAACCCGCAGCGGTTGCGGCCCTCGCCCCACACGGCGGGCGAGGGCCGCAGCGCTTCGGCTGCCAGCACAAGAGACAAGATCAATCATCCGGTGTCAGATCCGTCTGCCACCGGATCACCCAAGACCGACAGCGCCGGTCCGACGCTCTCAGTCAGACACGACTATTCGCCGTTCACCACTGAACAGCCTCGCTACGAGATCATCGCTCGACCGGCAGCTCACCGCACCCGCCACCGCTTCGGCAGGCACAACCTCGGCTATCGGTGCGGGAACGCCGCCTCCCCACGTATCCCACCCCTCGATGAAAATGTGATCATCGAGAAACGCGCCGGTCAGGCCGGTGCGCTCCGCACGCGCCACTTCCATCTCGAGTTCTTCGAGCATCCGCCTGAGAGACTCCGCCGTTACCGCTCTCCGGGCGCCGATGCTCCAGCAGCCGAGCCAGCCACTTCCGGCCACCAGACCCTCCGGCGCCACGCACACCCAGAATCGGGTGGAGACAGCGGCGTCACCAGCTACCACCACAGCGATCAACCGCTGCTCGACGTGGATCAAAACCTTGTACCGGGCCGCCAGGGACCAGTCGTCCTCCTGCACCAGTGCCAGGTACGGCGCCACGCTCAGCCGCCGGAACGCGGGCAGGCGGTGCTCAGCTCGCTGACCGTGCGGGTGTCTCCGTCGTAGCTGCGCGCCGCCACGAACGACCCGGCCGGCGGGTGCGCCGCGGCGACCGCCCGGGCGCGGCGCCGGTCCGCCGCGCCGAACCGCAACGCCAGGCTCAGGTGCGGCACCCACCGGCCGGGCAGGTGCCACGAGTGCCCGCCGGACGCCTCGGCGAGCACGTCCCAGACCGCGCCGTGCAGCGCGACGAGCTGCGGTGTCGGCCGGACCAGCCACACCAGCGGCGCGCTGCCGTCGAGCACCGCCACCCGGCCCAGCCGCACCGGCAGCGGCAGCGCCGCGTCGCAGAGATCGGCCAGGCGCTGCTCGGCGCCGGGCGGGAACTCCTCGACCGAGGCGAGCGTCAGGTGCGGCCGGTTCGTCGGGTGCGTGTTGCGGGCCAGGCTGGGCAGCCCGGCGGCGGCGAGCCGGTCCCAGGCAGCGCGAACCGCCGCTTCCAGCTCGGGCGAGCAGAGCAGTTCGACCGTCCGCACGTGATCAGGCTAGTCGGCGTCAGCCGCCCGCGACGCCCCCTACGTCAGAGCCAGCCGGCCTCGCGCGCCCGCCGCACCGCCTCCGCCCGGTCGGCGGCGCCGAGCTTCTGCACACAGGCGCTCAGGTGGTTGCGGACCGTTCCGGCCGCCAGATGGGTCCGCCGGGCGATCACCGCGACCGGGGTGCCCAGCTCGGCCAGCCGCAGCGTCTCCAGCTCACGCGGCGTGAGCGGGCACTCCGGCAGCGTGAGCGCCTCGGCCGCGAGTGCGGGATCGACGTAGCGGGCGCCGGAGTGCACCCGGCGGATCACGTCGGCCAGCGCGCCGCCGGGGGCGCCCTTGGCGAGGAACCCGCGTACCCCGGCGGTGAGCGCCGGCCGGAGCTGAGCGGGCCGGCCGTGTCCGGTGAGGATCACCGGGGCGCAGCCGGGCAGCGCCCGGGTCAGCTCGGCGGCGACCTCGACGCCGCCGGGCGGCGGCATCTCCAGGTCGAGCACGGCGACGTCCGGGCGGTGGGCCAGCGCCGCGTCCAGGGCGCTGCGCCCGTCGTGGGCGTGCGCGACGACCTCGATGTCCGGTTCCAGGTCGAGCAGCGCGGCGAGGGCGAGCCGGATCAGCTCCTCGTCGTCGGCCAGCAGCACTCGGATCACGGCGTCACCGGCACTGTGGCCACCAGGTTGAACACGCCGCCGGCGACGTGCGTCCGAACCCGGCCGCCGGCCGGTGCGAGCCGGTCGGCCAGGCCGCGCAGGCCACCGCTGAGCCGGTCCGGTCCGCCGTCGTCGCGGACGCCGTCGTTGCGTACGGTCAGCGTCACCACGCCGTCGGTCCGGGTGATCTCGATCCGGCACCAGCCTGCCCGGCTGTGCCGCAGCACGTTCGTCCCGGCCTCGCGCAGCACGGCGGCCAGGTCGGCGGCGATCGGCGCGGGCACCTCACCGGCCGGCGGGACCACTGTCGTGCGTACCCCACTGGAGCGCAGCACCTCCCCCACCGCGGCGGCCTGCTCGGCCAGGTCGACGGCGCGGTAGCCGTGCACCGCCGCCCGTACCCGGGTCAGCGCCGAGCCGGCCAGCCGCCGGGCCTCCGCCGCCTCCCGGGCGGCCCGGGCGGCGTCGCGCGGCGCCAGCCGCTCCGCCAGCTCGGCCTTGAGCGCGATCACTGTGAGGTCGTGGCCGAGCAGATCGTGTACGTCCCGGGCGAAGCGCAACCGTTCCTCGGCCGCGGCGAGCCGCGCCTGGGCGGCCTGCCCCTGCCGGGCCTCGACGAGCAGGTCCCAGAACCAGACCTGCACCCAGGTGAGCGCGGCGATCCCGGCGCCCACGACGCCGGTGACCAGCAGCGCCGCGGGCACCGGCCCAACTGTCGACCAGGTGACGGCGGCGGACACCGCGAGTACGCCGGCCGCCGCCACCGCCGCGACGACGGGCCGGAACAGCAGCGGCGTCATGCCGACCAGGGACGCCCCGAGCCACGCCCAGGTGGGCCAGGATCCGGCTGCGACCGGGCCGAGCAGCGGCAGGCTGAGCAGCGCCGCCACGATCAACGCGGCGTTCCGGCGGCGGCGGGCCGGTACGGGCAGCCACGGCGTGACCGCCGCGTGCAGCACCGCGATCTGGGCGACGGTGAACGCGAGCAGCCCGGCGGCGCCGAGCACGACGCGTACCGGGTCGGGTTCACGGGCCAGGCCGACGACGGGCAGCAGCACAGTGGTCCACACGTTCGTGGCCAGCGACAGCAGGGTGACCCGCCGGGCCCGGCGCAGCCGGTGGTCAGCGGAATCGACTGTCATGCCCGCCGATCCTAGGGCGTGCGCCGGCTCGCCCACCCCCGGGAGATGTCACGGCCGGACCGTGCGATCCGCACGGTTTCCCGGTGACGGACGCGCCTTCTCCGGTGCGCCGGGCGGCGGCAGGGTCAGGGCATGACGGACATGACTGTGGTCGTACCCCGGCGGTGGGCCGGGTGGGCGCGGACCCGGCACCTGGCCGGGATGGTGGTGGCGATGGTGGCCGGGATGGTGCTGCTCGGGCCGCTGTGGCAGGTGGGCGGGAGCCTGCTGGACGGCACGGCGGTGCTGGCGCGGCCGGACGTGGGCGCGCTGGTGATGGCGACGGACATGGCGGCGGGCATGGCCGCGTGGATGTGGTACCGGGGGGACGGCCGGGCCGCCACCGCGGAGATGTCGGCGGCCATGTACGTGCCGTTCCTGCTGCTGCTCCCGCCCTGGTGGGCCGGGTGGGTCGGGGACGACACGCTGCTGCTCGGCGGTCACCTGCTGATGGTGCCGGCGATGCTGCTGGTGGCGCTGCGGCACCGGCACACGGCCGCGGCGCCGCCGCGCCGGCACCCGGTCGCGGCGGCCGTGGCGCGGGGGTGGCCGGCCGGGCTGGGGCTGCTCATGACCGTGGACATGTGGTTCGCGCCTGCCGTCTTCGCGCCGTGGACGCTACTGGTCCTGCCCGCCGGCTACCTGCTGATCGGCACCTGGCGGCGGCAGTGGGGCGACCGGCGCGTGCTGGCCGCGCAGCTCGCCGGGGCGGCCGTGTGGGGCGGCCTGGCGGTCGTGGCGATGACCGCGTCCGCCGACGTCGCCGGGGTGCTCGTCGGGGTGGGCTGGCTCGTCCACGCGGCCTGGGACGCCTGGCACCACCGCACCGGCACGGTGGTGCCGCGCGGGTACGCGCTGTGGTGCGCGGTGTTCGACGTCGGGGTGGGTCTCACCACGCTGCTGGCCGTCCTGTCCCGGTGATCCGGCGGGGGCACGGGGCTGCGCCGGATCACCCGGAGGGGACGGCACGGCGTGGCGCGGCGAACGTTTACCCCGGTCGCCGCGACCGCCGGTAGGCGGTGATGAAAAACTTGTCGGATGAGCGCCGCACCGACCCCGACCGACCCCGCCATTTCCGACGACGCCGAGGACACCGCCGCCTTCGCGGATCTCGGGCTGCGCACCGAGTTGCTGGGCGCGCTTGCCGCGCTCGGCTACGAGGAACCCACCCCGATCCAGCGGGAGGCGATCCCTCCGCTGCTGGCCGGGCAGGATCTGCTGGGACAGGCGGCGACCGGTACGGGCAAGACCGCCGCGTTCGCCCTGCCGCTGTTGCAGCGGATGCCGGTGGGCCGGCCGGACGGCGACCCGGTGTCGCTGGTGCTGGTGCCGACCCGTGAGCTGGCCGTGCAGGTCTCCGAGGCGTTCCACCGCTACGGCAAGGACCTGGGCGCCCGGGTGCTGCCGATCTACGGCGGTCAGCCGATCGGCCGGCAGCTGCGCGCGCTCGACCACGGGGTGGATGTGGTGGTGGCGACGCCGGGCCGGGCGCTGGACCACATCGCCCGCGGCACGCTGCGGCTCGGCGCGCTGAGCACCGTGGTGCTGGACGAGGCGGACGAGATGCTCGACATGGGCTTCGCCGAGGACATCGAGGCGATCCTGGAGCACGCCCCGGCCGGCCGGCAGACGGTGCTGTTCTCGGCCACCATGCCGGCCCGCATCGACGGGCTGGCCCGGCAGCACCTGACCGACCCGGTCCGCATCCGGATCGAGCGGGAGCGGCCGGTCGCCGGGGAGGCGCCCCGGGTGCGGCAGAGCGCGTACATCGTGGCCCGGGGGCACAAGCCGGCCGCGCTGGGCCGGGTGCTGGACGTCGAGTCGCCCACCGCGGCGATCGTGTTCTGCCGCAGCCGTGAGGAGGTGGACCGGCTCACCGAGACGATGAACGGCCGGGGCTACCGGGCCGAGGCGCTGCACGGCGGGATGAGCCAGGAGCAGCGGGACCGGGTGATGGGCCGGCTGCGCTCCGGCACGGCCGACCTGCTGGTCGCCACTGACGTGGCCGCCCGGGGGCTGGACGTCGAGCAGCTCACCCACGTGGTCAACTACGACGTCCCGTCCGCCCCGGAGTCGTACGTCCACCGCATCGGCCGGGTCGGCCGGGCCGGGCGGGAGGGCGTGGCGATCACGCTCGCCGAGCCCCGTGAGCACCGGATGCTCAAGACCATCGAGCGGGTCACCGGGCAGCGGATCGCCATCGACAAGATCCCGACGGTGGCGGACATGCGGACCCGGCGGCTGGAGCTGACCCAGGCCGCGCTGCGGGAGAGCCTGCTGGAGGACGACCTCGACCCGTACCGGGTGATCGTGGAGTCGCTGACCGACGAGTTCGACCTCGTCGAGGTGGCGCTGGCGGCGGTGAAGCTGGCGCACGAGGCGACGTCGCCGGGCTCGGACGACGAGGAGGAGATCCCGCAGGTTCCGGTCCGGGGCCCGCGCGAGGGCCGGCCGGAGACCGGCGGGCGGGGCGAGCGGCGGGGCCCGGGGCGGCCGCGCACCGGCGGCACCACCCAGGTCTTCATCGGGCTGGGCCGGCGGGCCGGGGTGCGGCCGCAGGACCTGGTGGGCGCGATCACCGGGGAGACCCGGATCAACGGCCGGGACATCGGCTCGATCGAGATCGCCGACCGGTTCTCCCTGGTCGAGGTGCCGCAGGCGGTGGCCGACGAGATCATCGCCGGGCTGCGGGGCACCACCATCAAGGGGCGCAAGGCGACGGTACGCCGGGACCGCGACGGCGACGGGCCCGGCGAGCGCCGCGAGCGGGGCTACGAGCGGCGCGACCGCCCCTGAGCCCGACGCGACCCGCGGGCCGGCACGACGTCGCCCCGGCCACCGTACGCACGGTGGCCGGGGCGACGGTCGTCAGGCCGCGGCGAGCGCCGGACCGTCCAGCGACTCCGTGCCGATCTCGACCGGGCGCAGCGCCAGCGCGAGCACGTCCGCCACGTCGGACAGGGTGTGCACGGTCAGCGCCTCCCGCACCTGCGCCGGCAGGTCGTCCAGGTCCGGCTCGTTGCGCTTCGGGATGATCACCTCGGTGAGACCGGCCCGGTGCGCGGCGAGCAGCTTCTGCTTCACCCCGCCGATCGGCAGCACCCGGCCGGAGAGCGTCACCTCGCCGGTCATCCCGAACTCGGGCCGCACCGGCCGCCCGGTCACCAGGGACGCCAGCGCGGTCACCATGGTGATGCCGGCGCTCGGGCCGTCCTTGGGTACCGCGCCCGCCGGGACGTGCAGGTGGATCCGCCGCCCGGCCAGGGCGTTCGGGTCCAGGCCGTACCGCCGTCCGTTCGACCGCAGGTACGACCACGCGATGTGCGCGGACTCCTTCATCACGTCGCCGAGCTGACCGGTGAGCGTCAGCCCCGGCTCGCCCTCCATCGTGGTGGCCTCGATGAACAGCACGTCGCCACCGGCGCCGGTGACGGCCAGGCCGGTCGCCACACCGGGCACGGCCGTCCGCTCGGCGGACTCCGGGGTGAACTTCGGCCGGCCCAGGTAGCGGACCAGATTGCCGGCGTCGACGTGCACCGGCGCGGAGTCCGTGGCGAGCGCGACGGCCACCTTGCGCAGGATCTTCGCGAGGGCCCGTTCGAGCTGCCGGACGCCGGCCTCCCGGGTGTACTCGCCCGCGATCAGCGCCAGCGCGTCGTCGGCGACGGTGACCTCGTCGGTGGTCAGCCCGGCCCGTTCCCGCTGCCGGGGCAGCAGGTGGTCCCGGGCGATGGCGACCTTCTCGTCCTCGGTGTAGCCGTCCAGCGCGACCAGCTCCATCCGGTCCAGCAGCGGGCCGGGGACCGCCTCGACCACGTTGGCGGTGGCCAGGAACAGCACGTCGGACAGGTCGAGGTCGACCTCGAGGTAGTGGTCGCGGAACGTGTGGTTCTGCGCCGGGTCGAGCACCTCCAGCAGGGCCGCGGCCGGGTCGCCGGAGTAGCCGGCGGCCAGCTTGTCGACCTCGTCGAGTAGCACCACCGGGTTCATCGAGCCGGCCTCGCGCAGCGCCCGCACGATCCGGCCGGGCAGCGCGCCGACGTAGGTGCGCCGGTGGCCCCGGATCTCCGCCTCGTCCCGCACACCGCCGAGGGAGACACGGACGAAGTTGCGGCCCAGCGCCCGGGCGACCGACTCGCCGAGGCTGGTCTTGCCGACACCGGGCGGGCCGGCCAGGGCCAGCACCGCGCCGGAGCCGCGTCCGCCGACCACGCCGAGGTTGCGCTCCGCGCGCCGGTTGCGCACCGCGAGGTACTCCAGGATGCGGTCCTTCACGTCGGCCAGGCCGGCATGGTCGGCGTCGAGCACGGCCCGCGCCGCGGTCAGGTCGGTGTTGTCCTGGGTACGCGTGTTCCACGGCATCTCCAGGACGGTGTCCAGCCAGGTACGGATCCAGCCCGCCTCGGGTGAGGCGTCGCTTGCTCGTTCCAGCTTGCCGACCTCGCGCATCGCCGCCTCGCGCACGTTCTCCGGCAGGTCTGCGGACTCCACCCGGGAGCGGTAGTCGGCGGAGCCGTCCGGCTCGTCCTCACCGAGCTCCTTACGGATCGCGGCGAGCTGCTGGCGGAGCAGGAACTCGCGCTGGGACTTCTCCAGCCCCTCGCGTACGTCGCTGTTGATCTGCTCGGTGACCTCCTGCTCGGCCAGGTGTTCCCGCACCCAGCCGACGAGCAGTTCCAGCCGGGCGGTGACGTCCGGCGCGGCGAGCAGCTCGGTCTTCTGCGCCAGGCTGAGCCAGGGCGCGTAGCCGGCCGAGTCGGCCAGCTCGGACAGGTCGGTCATCCGCTCCATCGCGTCGATCACCTGCCAGGCGCCGCGCTGCTGCAGCACGGACGTCATGAGCGCGCGGTACTCGCGGGCGAGTTCCCGGGCGCGGCCCGCCGGTGCGGGCTCGTCGAGTGTGGTCGCCTCGACCCAGAGCGCGGCGCCGGGCCCGGGCACGCCGGAGCCGATGCGGGCCCGGGCCAGACCACGGATGACCGCCGCCGGCTCGCCGCTGGGCAGCCGGCCCACCTTCTCGATCGTGGCGACCACGCCGACGGAGCCGTACTCGCCGTCGATGCGGGGTACGGCCAGCAGTTCCTTGTCGCCGGTGGCGCGCGCCGCGTCGACGGCGGCCTGGGTCGTCGGGTCGAGGGTCACCGGGATGACCATCCCGGGCAGCAGGACGGCGTCGGTCAGGGGAAGTACCGGAAGAGTTGCCATCGAACACCTGCCATCACGTTGGTTGAGCGTGTCTGGCTCAAGTAACAAAACGTGTCCCTTGTTCCGGGTTGTGACCCACGCCACTCCGGAGCGCCGCGTTCCCGCGCTGCGCACCCAATGGCGGGACCGTTTACCGCGACCCGCCGAATGGAGAAGGCGGCTATTGTTGCGGAATTACCGCACGGTAGGTCAAACTCTTAGCCACACCCCGCCCGACACAGGGAGTAATGGCGATGGCAAGGAAAGTAATCACTGTTCTGACCGACGACCTCGACGGCGGAAAGGCCGATCGGACCGTCGAGTTCAGCCTGGACGGCGTGGCGTACACGATCGACGTCTCCGACGAGAACGCGGGCGTCCTGCGCAAGGCGCTGGATCCGTACATCAGCGCTGGCAGGCGAATCGGCCGGGGAGCGCCCGAGGTCAACCGCGGCGCCCGCCGCACCACCCGGCCGAGCACCTCGGGAATGGACCGCGAGCAGAACCGCGCCATCCGGGAATGGGCCGCCAAGAACGGGTTCGAGATTTCCGAGCGCGGGCGCATCCCGGTGTCCGTGGTCGAGGCGTACAAGAACCGCTGACCGCCACCGGTTCACCGTCGGGCATCCCGGGGTCACGCTGAGAAATCGGTGTGGCCCCGATCGGCTTTCTACGGTTGCTGCTTTTCATCCGACCGGATACCACCGGCATGAAATTTCCTCCGGGATCGGCTCCCACCGCCCATACGCGAAACGGCCGCGGCCGCCCGGAGGAGTCCCCGGACGGCCGCGGCCGTTCGTCCGCTCAGTTGACCCGGATGCGCACCACGTCGATGGCGGGGGTCTGGTTTGCCCGCTCCATCATCGGGATGCGGTGCGAGCCGTCACCGGCCCAGACCGCGCACTGCGCCACGCCCGACTGCGCCAGGCCCGGGATCTGAATCAGCACGTCGTCCGGCTGGTTGCCGCCGCGCCCGTCCTCGGTGGCGACGAAGAAGGCCGGCACGTCCTGCGGGTTCGGGGGCTGCCGGTTGCTGCCGAGCATCCGGCAGGCGGTGTGGAAGTGGCCGCGCACCAGGCCCTCACCGTTGAGCAGCGAGCTCTCCAGGTAGTAGCCGCCCTGGCCGGCGGCGAGGAAGCGGTCCCGCACCAGGTTCTTGGTGGTGACCCGGAGCGTGAACGGCTGGTTGCGCCGCACCTGGTTCGGGAACTGCGTGATCAGCAGCGACGGGTTGTTCGCCGCGGCGCCCACCTCACCGAACGCGGTGCTCACGCACCGGTTGCCGTTCTGGAAACCGTCGTGGGCCTGAAGCTGGCTGTCGGAGCAGTCCTTGGCGAGCACGTTCAGGCCGTTGCCGCCGCCGTTGTTCTGGCCACCGCCGTTGTTGTTCCCGCCGCCGTTGTTGCCGCCGTTCTGGCCCCCGTTGTTGCCGCCGTTCTGGCCCCCGTTGTTGCCGCCGTTCTGGCCCCCGTTGTTGCCGGGAGTGTCGGTCAGCGCGCACTGGGCGAGCTGGTCCAGGCCCTGCGGGCGCTGGGCGACCCGGCCGATGGCGGTGGCGATCCGGTTGAGCGCCGCGGTCCGCTTGTCCGCGAGCGGACGCAGGATCGCGTTGTTGATGAAGTCGCCGCCGTTGCGCCCCTCCGCGGCGAGCCGCCGGTTCGCGTCGGCGATCTGGGACTCCAGCAGCGCCAGGGTGCGGTCCACCTCGGCGCGGGCCCGGTCGGGCACCTGCGGCAGCCGGCCACGGACGTCCGGGCAGGCCACGGTCGGGGTGCCGGCGCCGGCGCCGCCCGCGTTGGTCTGCTGGCACTCGGCCGGTGACATCTGGCCGTCGCCCCAGTGGCTGCGGACCCAGCGGCCGTTCTGCCAGGTACGGGTGGTGCTGCCCTGGCCGTTCGGGGCGGTCGCCCCCGGGCTCGCGGGCACGCAGGACGCCGACGCGGCGCGGGTGGTCGTCCGCCGGTCCTGGGCGGACGAGATCTGGGTGACGGCGACGATGCCGCCGAAGACCGCGAGCGTGCCGACCACCGCCAGCAACCGCTTGCTCCGCGCGTTACCGGATGACCGGCGCGCCCGTGTGGACCTGCGCATCGAATTGCTCTCCTTCTCGATCCGGTAGTTGACTGGTGATCCCGGCGGACCGACGAATTCGGGGTGTGAGATCACTGCGACGCTCAGTCGCACGTCAATGGCCGACGGTGCCCTTTCCGCACCGTCTCCGCGCCGTCCGGGCGCGGCGGGGAAGATCTGCATCCATTCCCGATGAGGTACGGAGCGCCGTCGGCGAAGGTTCAACCGGAGATCGGAAAAAAATCGAAAGTCGCCGTCCTCGCCGGCGAGGACGGCTCAGTCGGCGCAGAGATGGTCGAAGGCGAACCCGCCGTCGAAGGAGTCCCGCCGCGCGGCCAGCGCGCGTACCCGCCGGAGAAGCTCGTCACGGTCCAGCAGGGACGGCGCGGCGCCGTCGAGGTCACGCAGCCGCTCC
Organism: Micromonospora tulbaghiae; assembly: GCF_900091605.1. Taxonomy (GTDB): domain Bacteria; phylum Actinomycetota; class Actinomycetes; order Mycobacteriales; family Micromonosporaceae; genus Micromonospora; species Micromonospora tulbaghiae. Next base: position 680,585 of record NZ_FMCQ01000002.1, on the reverse strand, counting down.
CCCAGCGCCACCACGGCCAGGTCCTCGGCGAGCCGCCCCGGCTCGACGCCGCAGGAGAAGCCGCGCGAGGTCAGCCGGACCCGCTCCAGCAGGCAGCGGCCGGACCGCACCTCGGCCCAGGCCCAGCCCTCCGCCGGGCCGTCTGTCCAGCGCACGTGCAGGCCGCGCACGATCGGATCGGCGATCCGGCCCGCCACGTACGCCTCGACCGCCTCGACCCGGGCCAGCGCGCCCAGGTCGTTCACCGGCCCCTGCCGGCCGTCCGGCAGGCGGCCGATGATGTCCCGGAAGCCGACCGCGTCGCCGCCGTCCGGGTCGGTGCCGTCGGCGTAGGCCCGCGCGTCCAGCACGTACTCGGCGAACCGGCGGACCTGCTCCGCGCCGCCCAACGCCGGCGACTCGACGCGCAGCAACGGCAGGCCGACGGCGGCGCAGACCGCGTCGGTCAGCCGTTCGGACCGCCGGGCGGGCGATCCGTCGGGGACGGGCGCGGTGAACCGCACCGCGAAGCGCGGCAGCCCGGTGTCGGCGGCGCAGACCACCAGGTCGAGCGACGCCCGCCCGGCGGTGCTCCACTGGCTGCCGGTGACCCCCGGCGGGCGGCCCTGCACCATCTCGCCGAGCCGCCGCCTGCCGTGGCCGACGTGGCCGGCACGGACCAGGGACGGCGCGACGCCGGGCGGGACCGGCCGCAGCCACGAGGCGGTCACGCTGCCTGTGCTAGTCATCTCGCCCCGATCCCCCTCGCCCGGCCGACGTCCGAGTGTAGGCGCTGCGGCGCGACCGGTCCGGCCGACCGGTGCGCTACCGCGCCCGTCCCTCTAGGCTCTGCCCGTGCCCAGCGGACGGACCCCGGAACAGTTCACCAAACGCAGCCTCGTCGCCGTCTCCCACGCCATCGAACGCGCCGCGCTCGCCGAAGCCGAGGACGGCCCGCTCGTCGTGCTCGCTCTGTTCCAGCGGCTGCCGTACTTCGCCCGGGAGCGCGAGGTCTACCGGCGCATCGCCGGCCGCGCCGCCGTGACGGTGGTGGCGATGGTCGGCGGACCGCCGCCAGACCTGCCCGAGGGCGCCTACGGCGTGGCGCTGGACGAGGCGGAGGCGCTCGCCCGGGAGTGGACGGTGGTGGCGCTGAGCCCGCGTTTCGGCGCCACAGTCGTCGCACACGACCGGGCCGAGGTGGCGCCCACGCCGACGCTGGAGTCCGGCCGCCTGTTCGAGGGGCGCTGGGGCTTCCGCCGCGACGAGGCGCTGCACGAGGCGATCCGGCTGCGCGAACAGCTCGCCGAGCGGCTGCCCGCCGCGGCACGTAACGCGCTGGACGAGGCGATCGCCCGGGTGCGGGACATCCCGGCCGGGCCGGGCGAACCGCGCGCCGAGGCGGCACTGCGGCTGCTGGCCCGCCGCGGCGACCGGAACAACCAGCCGGTCGAGCCGGCCGAGACGATGCTGGACGAACCCGGCCTGGCCCGGTGGTCCGGCGCGGACGGGGTGACCGCCTCCGGCACGCTGCCGGTGGCGCTGGTCGGCCTGCGGGTGGACGCGCCGCCCGGCTCGCCGGAACGCTTCGGCCGCCGCGGTGTCGCCCGGGAGGGGCACGCCGTGCTCACCGCGATCACCGCCGTGCTGCGGCCGGTCGACCGCGCGCTGCGCGTCACCGAGAACGAGTTCCAGCTCCTCCTGCCGGGGCTCGACGAGCCGGCAGCGCTGGAGGTGGTACGCCGGCTGCACGACGCGATCGGCGCGCTGGCCCGCTCGTACCCGTTCATGGCGTACACCGTGCACGCGGCGGTCGGGGTGACCACCCGGCGGCCGCTGCCCACGGCGGACCTGCGCGCGGCGGTCGACTGGGCGGCACGCAAGGGCGTGCCGGTGGCGGGCCTGCCGACGGAGACCGCCGACGCCGTGGCCGCGCCGGCCCACTGACCGGCCGGTCCGGCTCGAGGGGAGGAGACGCGGTGCGGGTGGTGTCGCTGGTGCCGTCGCTGACCGAGGCGGTCGCGGCCACCCGCCCGGAGGTGCTGGTCGGGGCGACCGACTGGTGCACCCATCCGGAAGGGCTGGACGTCGCCCGGGTCGGCGGTACGAAGTACCCGGACCTGGACCGGGTGCTCGCGCTGGAGCCGGATCTGGTGCTGCTCAACGAGGAGGAGAACCGGCTGGCCGACGCCGAGGCGCTGCGCTCGGCCGGGGTGCCGGTCCGGGTCACCTTCCCGCGTACCGTGCCGGAGGCGCTCGACCAGCTCGGTGAGCTGGTGGTCGCGCTCGGTGCGCCGGCCGAGCCGCCGTGGCTGCGCTCGGCCCGCCGCGCGTGGGCCGCGCTACCCGCGCCGGGACGGGTCCGCACCGCCGTGGTGCCGGTGTGGCGGCGGCCGTGGGTGGTGCTGGGGCGGGACACGTTCGCCGGGGACGTGCTGGCCCGGCTCGGTGTCCGCAACGGCTGGGCCGACGACGCGGAACGCTATCCCCGGCCGAGCCTGGACGCGCTGCGCGCCCGGACGCCGGACCTGGTGGTGCTGCCCGACGAGCCGTACCGGTTCACCGCCGACGACGGGCCGGAGGCGTTCCCCGGCGTGCCGGCGGCGCTGGTGTCCGGCCGGCACCTCACCTGGTACGGCCCGTCGCTGGCCGAGGCACCGGCGCTGCTCGCCGCCCAGCTCGCCGTGCCGGGCCCTGCCTGACCGGGGGGCCCGGGTGGCGGCGCTCAGGCGACCGGGGTGGCGTGCACCGGGTCCAGCTCCATCAGCGTGGTGTCGTCCACGTCGTACCCGATCGTGTTGTGCACCGCGACCACGCCCGCGACCTGGGCGGCGAGACGGCCGGCGAGTTCGACGGCGCTGCGCCGGTCCAGCCGCCCGTCCATGGTGACCTCGCCGCCGCGGACCTGAACCGTGACCAGGCCGTCGCGCACCGACAGCACCCGGTACAGCACCTCGTGCACGACCTCCTCGCGGATCTCCGCGTCGGTACGCAGGTGCACACGTAGCAGGTCACCGCGGGTGACGATGCCGGCCAGCCGGCCCAGGTCGTCCAGCACCGGGAGCCGCTTGACCGCCTCGTGGTCCATCAGCCGGGCGGTCGCCGCGAGCGACGCCCGTTCGTGCGTGGTGACCGCGGGGGCGGTCATCAGGTCCCGGGCGACGAGCGCGCCCGCCTTCTCCCGCGCGGTACGGCGGCGCCGCCCCTCGAAGACCCGCCGTTCGTCCGGGTGGCCGGACCGCTCCACCTTGTGCAGAAGGTCCGCCTCGGAGATCACCCCGAGCACCCGGCGGAACGAGTCCACCACCGGCACGCCGCTGATCCGCTGCCGGACCAGCACGTCGACGACCTCGCGGTACGGCGTCTCCTCCGTCACCGTCGCGACGTCCCTGGTCATCACGTCGGCCACCTGCCACGTCCTCATCACGACCTCCTCGTGCCGGGCCTCCACCTGCGACGGTAGGCGGCCGGCGGGTGCCCTGGTCAGGGCCGGCGGACCGGCTGCCACGGGCCGACCGGACCTGGTACGGACGGGACCAATGACCCGGTCACGAGGGCACCTCTCGGCCCTGCTCCCGGGCGCCGCGCGGCGGTGAAATGAATGTGCCACCGGGAAGCGCGGTGCGAGGCACAGGAAGGGACGTGGAGACCATGACCGCGACAATCGAGCGGACCCCCGCCGTGAAGCGGACCCCCGCCGCCACCATCGCTCCGGCGGCGCACACCGAGACCACCCGCCAGAAGGCCACCCGGTACGTCTGGGCCGGACTGCGGCTCGCCCTGGGCTGGGTGTTCCTCTGGGCCTTCCTCGACAAGATGTTCGGCCTCGGCCACGAGACCCCGGCGAAGAACGCCTGGATCAACGGCGGCAGCCCCACCAAGGGCTTCCTGGGCAACGCGGTGGAGGGCCCCTTCGCCGGCTTCTACCAGAACCTGGCCGGCGCGGCCTGGGCGGACTGGCTGTTCATGCTCGGCCTCCTCGGCATCGGTGTCGCCGTGATGCTCGGCATCGGCATCCGGATCGCCGCCGTCGCGGGCGGGCTGCTCCTGGTCCTGATGTGGACGGCCGTGCTGCCCCCGGCGAACAACCCCTTCATGGACGACCACCTCATCTACGCGGGCCTGCTGGCCGGCCTGGCCCTGGTGGGCGCCGGCAACACCCTCGGCCTCGGCCGGGTCTGGGCGAGGCTCCCCCTGGTCCAGCGTCTCCCCTGGCTGAAGTGACCAGCTCGCCCCGGGGCGGGCGTCGCCGACAGGCGATGCCCGCCCCCTTTCGTGTCCCCGCCACGCCGGTGTGCGGGGACCGGCGCGTATCGGCCGGTCGCGATCCGGCAGGATCGACTGTGACCACACCGTCAGCATCCGAGGAGACCGCTCATGGACAAGCCCGAGGTCGGCCCGATCGAGGGCGCGCCGCCCGCCGATCTCGTCGTCGAGGACATCACCGTCGGCGACGGCCCGGAGGCCCGCCAGGGCCAAGTGGTGAGCGTGCACTACGTGGGCGTGGCCCACTCGAACGGCCGCGAGTTCGACGCCTCGTGGAACCGGGGTGAGACGTTCGAGTTCCCGCTCGGCGGCGGCCAGGTCATCGCCGGCTGGGACCAGGGCGTCGTGGGCATGAAGGTGGGCGGCCGGCGCCGGCTCACCATCCCGCCGCACCTGGGCTACGGCGCCCGGGGCGCGGCTGGCGTCATCAAGCCGAACGAGACGCTCGTCTTCGTGGTGGACCTGCTCGGCGTGCGCTGAGCGCAGCGCCGTCCACGTCGGCCGTCGGCGCTCGCGCCGGCGGCCGACGTCTGCTCAGGCCGCGCAGGCCACCAGCTCGTGGGAGCGGCCGGACAGGTCCTGCGAGCGGTCGGAGCAGCGCACCGGGAGCACCCGGTGCAGGCCGGTCACCCGCAGCACCCGGGCCACCACCGGGTCGGGGTCGGTGAGCACCAGCTCGCCGCCGCGGGCCCGGACCCGCAGGTGGGTGGCGACCAGCGCGCGGACACCGGCGGCGGAGAGCAACCGCACACCGGACAGGTCGACCCGCAGCACCGGCCGGGCCGGCGCCGCCCAGAGCGCTGCCCGGAAAGCCGTCACGGAGGCGATGTCGATCTCGCCGACCGGGCGCAGCTCGACCACGTGATCGTGCACGTCCATCGCCACGTGGAAGCGCTCAACGCTGTGTACCATGCGGCCAAACCTACCCGGCCCCACCGACATTTCCGGACCTCGCGGCGGGTGTTCCGGGTAGTGTCCGGGAACCGACCCCGAGCCGTCTCAGGGTCATCCCGCAGCCGCCACGCCAGGCCGCGCGGGAAGCGGCGAAACGCCGTCGGGGACTGCCCAGCGCGACGCGTCCGGGCCACAATGAGCCGATGGTCGTACCCCGCCCGCGTGCGCCCCTGCTGATCCGGCCGGTCCGCGAGCCGGCGACAGTGCCGCCGCCGCTCACCGGCCCCTGGGCGCCCGCGGACACCCGGCTCGACCGGGCCGACCTGCTGCCGCTGCCACCCGGCGGGCACGGCCCGGAGGACGTGGTGGTCGACGGCGACGGCCGGGTGGTCAGCGGCGACGAGGACGGCCGGCTCTGGTGGTGGCCGTCCGACTCCCCGCCCGGCACACCGCCGACGCTGCTGGCCGAGACCGGCGGACGGCCGCTGGGCATCGAGCGCGATCCGGTCGACGGCGGGTTGCTGGTCTGCGACGCGTACCGAGGGCTGCTGCGGGTCGACCCGGCCGGCCGTGTGCACGAGCTGACCGGCACCGCGCCGCCGGTGCATCTGGCCGACAACGCGGCGGTGGCGCGCGACGGCACCGTCTACTTCACCGACTCGTCCGACCGGTTCCCGCTCTCGCACTGGAAGCGTGACCTGCTGGAGCACCGGCCCAACGGGCGGGTCCTCGCGTACGACAGGCGCAGCGGGCGCACCGACGTGGTCGCGGACGGGCTCTACTTCCCCAACGGGCTCGCGCTGACCCCGGACGAGTCGGCGCTGATGCTCGCCGAGACCGCCACCCACCGGCTGCTCCGGGTGGACCTGCCGAGCGGGCGGGCCACGGTGCTGACCGACCTGCCCGCGTACCCGGACAACGTCTCCGCGGTCGGCGACGGCACCTACTGGGTCGCGTTGCCCAGCCCTCGGCTCCGCGCCATGGAACGGCTGCTGCCGCATCCCCGGGTGCGGCAGATCGTGGCCCTGCTACCCGGCGCGGTGCAGCCGCAGCCGCGCCGCTACGGGCTGGTCGCGCTGGTCGACGGCACCGGCCGGGTGCTGCGCACGCTGCACGGCCCGAGCGGGGCGTACCCGATGGTCACCGGCGTGCGGCAACACGGCCGCACCCTCTGGCTGGGCAGCCTGACCGCGACCGGGGTGGCCCGCGTCGACCTGGACTGAGCACGACGCGGGGCCGGCCCGCGCGGACGCGGGCCGGCCCCGTAGCCGTTCCTCCCCAGGTTCAGCCGCCGCTGTTGCTCCGCGAGGGGGCCGGGGCCGGTGACGACCCGCCGGCCACCGCGCCCGGGTGCGGCGTGGCGCTCTGCGTGGGCTTCAGCCCCGCCGGTACGGGCAACGCGCTGCCCTTGGCGAACTCGTCCCAGCCGACGTTCCAGGCGGTGAAGCCGTTGCCCTGGTCGAGCTTCACCTCGGTGCCCTTGACCGTCACCAGGTCACCGACCTGCGTGAAGCCCATCAGCCAGTCCGCGGCGGTGGCCGAGACGTTGGTGCAGCCGTGCGAGACGTTCGTGCTCCCCTGGTCCCCCTCCGACCACGGCGCCGAGTGGATGAACTCGCCGCCCCAGGTCAGCCGCTGGGCGTCGTCCACGTCGACCACGTAGCCGCCGTTGGGCTCACCACGGGTGTCGAACGTGGTGTGCTCGTGCTTCTCCATGATCACCATGTTGCCGCTGGACGTCGGCGTGCTCGACTTGCCCAGACTCACCGGGATCCTCTTGAGCACCTTGCCGTCCTGGTAGACGGTCATCTGCTTGGTCCCGTTGTCGATGTCGAGCGTCACCTGGCGGCCGACCTTGGCGCTCGCAACCCGGTCGGAGTCGCCGATCGCGTCCTTGCCGATGGGCAGCCCCTGCAACGCGCTGCGCACGCTGATCTTCGTGCCCGGCTTCCACCGGTCCGGCGCGCGGTACTCGGCCTGTTTGCCGTCGGCCACCCAGGACCAGGTGCCCGGCTGCGGCGGGTCGGTCTTCACGAACAGCCGGCGCTGGACGTCCGCGCGGGCCTTCTCGGGAATCGGCGGGTCGAATCCGAGCACGACCGGCATCGCCGTCCCGTACGTCTGATTCGGCCGGAAATACAATTCGCTGGTGACGGCCGGTTTGGTGGATTTGGCCATCGTCGTGAACGTCGTCTTCTGCGTGGCGGTCCTGCCCGAATCGCCGGTCGCGGTCACCTCCGCGGTGTACGTCCGGGAATTGGCGAGTGGCCGGTCCGGCACCCAGCCGGAGCCGTCCTCACGCGGCTGGGCCGGCACGGCGTTGCCCTTGTCGTCGGTCAGCTTGACGGCTGTCACCTTGCCGTTGCTGACCTTCGTCCCCACCTCCGCGCTGATCGGCACGTCCCGGGTACGGTCGGCCGGCGACACGGAGACTGACGGCGGTGCGGTCTCGGCCCGCTTCGCCACCGACTTCGGGCCGGCGGTACACGCGCCGACCGCCAGTGGCGCGGCTGCGACGGTCATCGCGAAAAGCGTCAGTCGGCGCCTCGCAAACATATTTCGCCCCCCATTTCCGAACCCTCTCGCCCACATTCTGTAGGCCCGGGATCGCGCCGTGGTGCCTTCGGCGGAATTGCTTGGAAACAGCTGCGCGAATTGTGCCGGACAGGTAATTCCCGTCCCAGCTTGCGCCCCACGCGCCCTCCGCCCGGTTCCCCGCCGCCCCGGCCCGCCCCGACCCGGCCCGCCCCGGCCCGGCCCGGCCCGTCGATCATGAAGTTAGCCGCGCAATGTGTCCGCTTTCTCCCCGTCAACCTCATGATCGACGCAGAGAGGGCGGGCGTGAGGGGGCCGACGCCCCGAGATCTTGGTACCAAACGGCCCTCAGAGGGGCACTTTCGTACCAAGATCTCAGCCTGTCCCCGCCCGCGCCAGCGCACCACCTGCCGCGATCTTGCAGGTGCGGCCCTCTAGAAAGGTGCCAATCGGGCACATCGGGGGCAGCGAGTGCAAGATCGCGAACGGGCACCGGGGACGTGTGCGGCCCCGGCCCCCGTGGTGGGGGCCGGGGCCAGGAGGTGGACGGTCAGACGTTGGCTACCAGGAGGGCGGGCTGCTCGACGCAGTCGGCGACGTGGCGCAGGAAGCCGCCGGCCACGCCACCGTCGCAGACCCGGTGGTCGAACGTGAGACTGATCTGGGTCACCTTGCGGACCGCGAGCTGCCCGTCCACCACCCACGGCTTGTCCACGATCCGGCCGACGCCGAGCAGCGCCGCCTCCGGATGGTTGATGATCGGCGTGGAGCCGTCCACGCCGAACACGCCGTAGTTGTTGAGGGTGAACGTCCCGCCGGTCAGCCGTGCCGGTGGCAGCGTGCCGGCCCGGGCCGCCGCCGTGGTCTCGGCGAGCGCGGCGGCCAACTCCCGGGTGGTCAGCCGCTGCGCGTCGCGCACCACCGGCACGACCAGGCCCCGCTCGGTCTGCGCGGCGATGCCCAGGTGCACGCCCGCGGACTGGACGATCCGCTGCCCCTCGGTGTCGACGTGCGCGTTGAGCTGCGGATACCTCCGCAGGCCGCTGAGGCAGATCCGGGCCAGCAGCGCCAGGATGCTCACCGGCGCATCAGGGGTGGCCGCGTTGATCGCGGCGCGCGTTTCCAGCAGGCCGGTGGCGTCCACGTCGACCCAGATGGTCACCTCGGGGATCTCCCGCCGGCTGCGGGAGAGCTTGTCGGCGATCACCTTGCGGATGCCGGTGAGCGGGATGACGGTGTCTCCGTCGCCGGCCGGGGCGAGCCCGACATGCGCGGCCGGGGCGTCCGGCACCGCTGTCAGCCGTGCCGCCGGCGCGGGGGCGGCCACGGCGGCGTCCAGGTCGGCCCGGCGGATCACGCCGCCCGGCCCGGTGCCGCGCAGCGACGCCAGGTCGATGCCGTGCTCCTTCGCCAGCCGCCGCACGATCGGCGAGATGACGAGCGGAGCCGACGGTCCGCCGGCCGGTGCCGGCTCGGCCGTACCGTCCGCCGACGCGGACACGCCGCCCCGGGCCGGTGAACCGGCTGGAACCGGACTCGCCAGGGCCGGAGAGCCTTCCGGAGCCGAACCGGCCGGGGCCGGAGAGCCAGACGCGGCCGCCGGACCGGCCGGGGCCGGAGAGCCTGCCGGAACCGAACCCGCCGAGACCGGAGAGCCGGTCACGGCCGCCGGACCGGACGCGGAGCCGGTCACGGCCGCGGCGTCTGCCGAGGCCGGCGCGCCGGGCTCGGGAGCGAGCGCCAGCCGCGGACGGCGCCTCCGCCGGCCCGAGCCGCCGTGGCCGGTGCCGTAGCCGATCAGGACGTTGCCGGACCCCGCGCGCTCCTCCTCACGGTAGGTGGCGTGCGGGTCGGGGGCGTCGTCGAGCGGGGCGATGGTGATCAGCGGCTGGCCCACCGGGCGGACCTCACCGGCCGCGCCGTGCAGGGCCACGACCCGGCCGGCGTACGGGCACGGCACGTCGACCACGGCCTTGGCGGTCTCCACCTCGACCACTGTCTGGTCCACGGTCACCACGTCACCGACCGCCACCCGCCACTCGACGATCTCCGCCTCGCTGAGCCCTTCCCCGAGGTCAGGCAGGAGGAAGTCGCGGGTACCGATCGCCGCTGTCATGCCGTTCCGACCGGGCATGGCCTCACGGCCCTCGCTCCGCTCGGTGCGTTCGCTCATGCCGTGCCGGCCGGGCATGGCCTCACGGCCCTCGCTCCGCTCGGTGCGTTCGCTCATGCCGTGCCGGCCGGGCATGGCCTCACGGCCCTCGCTCCGCTCGGTGCGTTCGCTCATGCCGTGCCGGCCGGGCATGGCCTCACGGCCCTCGCTCCGCTCGGTGCGTTCGCTCATGCCGCCACCCACCGCGTGTCGGGCTGGTCGTCCCACTGAAGCCGGGCCACGGTGTCCAGCACGCGGTCGACCGAGGGCAGGTGGGTGTGCTCCAGCATCGGCGCCGGGTACGGGATGTCCAGCCCGGACACCCGCAGCACCGGGGCGTGCAGCGCGTGGAAGCAGCGCTCCTGGACCCGGGCGGCGATCTCCGCGCCGACCCCGGCGAAGCCCTGCGCCTCCTGGATCACCACGCACCGGCCGGTACGGCGTACCGAGGCGGTGACCGTGGCGTCGTCGAACGGCACGATGCTGCGCACGTCGACGACCTCCAGGTCCCAGCCCTCCTCGCGGGCGGCCTCGGCGGCGGCGAGCGCGACCGGCACCGCCGGGCCGTACGCGATCAGGGTGGCGTCGGTGCCGGGGCGGCGCACCACGGCGGTGCCGATCGGCGCGGTGCGGGCCGGCAGCTCCGCCTCGGCGCTGGTGAAGTAGAGCTTCTTGGGCTCCAGGAACACCACCGGGTCGGGGTCGTCGATGGCGGCGCGCAGCAGCGAATACGCGTCGTCCACGGTGGCCGGGGTGACCACCTTCAGGCCGGGGGTGTGCGCGTAGTACGCCTCGGACGAGTCGCAGTGGTGCTCCACGCCGCCGATGCCACCGGCGTAGGGCACCCGGATGACGATCGGCACGCTGAGCGCGCCGCGGGTGCGGTTGCGCAGCTTCGCCACGTGCGAGGCGATCTGCTCGAACGCCGGGTACGCGAACGCGTCGAACTGCATCTCGACCACCGGCCGCAGCCCGGACATGGCCAGGCCGACGGCGAAACCGACGATGCCGGCCTCGGCGAGGGGGGTGTCGAAGCAGCGCTTGTCGCCGAAGCGGGCCTGCAGCCCGTCGGTGATCCGGAAGACGCCGCCGAGCTGGCCGACGTCCTCACCGAAGACGAGCACCCGGTCGTCGTCGAGCATCGCGTCGGCGAGCGCGGCGTTGAGTGCCTTCGCCATGGTCATGGTGGCCATCAGGCGTCCCCCTCCGCGTCGGCGGCCAGCTCGGCCCGGACCATCTCGCGCTGCTCGGCCAGTTGCGGCGTCGGCTCGGCGTACACGTGGTCGAAAAGGCTCAGCGGGTCGACGGTGGGCTGGACGTCCATCCGGCGGCGCAGCGCCGCGGCGTACTCCTCGGCCTCCGCGGCGATCTCCGCGACGGCGGCGTCGTCGAGCACGCCCTTGGCCCGCAGGTACGCCTCGAGCCGGGCGATCGGGTCGCGGTCACGCCACGCCTCGACCTCGTCGGCGTCGCGGTAGCGGGTCTGGTCGTCGGCGTTTGTGTGCGGCTCCATCCGGTAGGTGTGGGCCTCGATCAGGTAGGGGCCCTTGCCGGCGCGGGCGTGCGCCACGGCGCGCTCCAGCACCGCGAGGACGGCCACCGGGTCGTTGCCGTCGACCTGCTCGCTGGGTACGCCGTAGCCGACGCCCTTGTACGCCAGGCTCGGCGCGGCGGTCTGCCGGGACAGCGGCACGCTGATCGCGTACTTGTTGTTCTGCACCAGGTAGACGACGGGCGCCTTGAACACGGCGGCGAAGTTGATCCCCTCGTGGAAGTCGCCCTCGCTGGTGGCGCCGTCGCCGATGAACGCCAGCGCCACCGTGTCGCGGCCCTGGTACGACTCGCCGTAGGCCAGCCCGGCGGCGTGCACGCACTGGGTGGCGAGCGGGGTGCACTGCGGCGCGGTGTGGGTGGCGGCCGGGTCGTACCCGCAGTGCCAGTCGCCGCGCAGCAGCGTCAGCACCTCGACCGGGTCGAGTCCGCGCGCGGTCAGCGCCATCGACTCGCGGTAGGTCGGGAACACCCAGTCGGTGTCGCGCAGCGCGAGGACGCCGCCGATCTGGCACGCCTCCTGGCCGCGCGCGGACGGGTAGACGGCGAGGCGGCCCTGCTTGGTCAGCGCGGTGGCCTGCACGTCGAAGCGGCGGCCGACGACCATCCGCCGGTACATCTCGCGCAGCGTCTCGACCGGCGGCTCCGGGTAGTCGTCGCGGGCCGGCAGCGGGGTCCCGTCGGGTTCGAGCAGCCGGACCGGCTCCCGCTGCGGCATGAAGCCGGCCGACGGGTCGGGTGCGGCCGGGGTGGTCTTCCGGCGGGTACGCGGGGATGCCCTGCGGACCGCCTGGGGTGTGGTCGTCACGGCGGGGACCTCCTGGACGTGTGGTGGCCCTATGGTCCCGGTAGTGGATGATTGACTCAACATGCGGGATGAACGCGGGACGAATGGCACGGGAGGGTGGCTGAGGTGAGCCAGGAGACCGGCGCCACACCGGGCGCGGCGGGCGGAACGGGACGTTCGGCCGGGCCGCTCGACGAGGTGGACCGGCGGATCCTGCGTGAGCTGGTCCGCGACGCCCGGACGTCGATCCGTACGCTCGCCGAACGGGTGCACGTCTCCCGCACGAACGCGTACGCCCGGGTGGAGCGGCTGCTGCGCGACGGGGTGCTGACCGGGTTCACCGCGCGGGTCGCGCCGGAGCCGGCCGGTCTGGGCACGTCGGCGTACATCGCGCTCACCATCGAGCAGAACACCTGGCGGGAGGTCTCCGCCGAGCTGGCCCGGGTGCGCTACATCGAACACGCGGCGCTGCTCAGCGGCGAGCACGACGTCCTCGCCCTGGTCCGGGCGCCGGACAACGCGACGCTGCGGGACGTGGTGCTGGACCGGGTGCAGAGCATCGCCGGGGTGCTGTCCACCCGCACCTGGCTGGTGTTCGAGGAGTTCGACGGCACACAGAGCCCCTGGGACTGACCGCCTCAGCGTTCCGGCGGCGACTCCAGCCCTTCGGCGTCGGCCCGGTCCAGCAGCGGCTGGAGCGAGTACCGCCGTCCGTCCAGCCCGGCGTGCGGGTCGCCGCGCCCGGCGAACCGCGCGGGCATGCTGACCACGTCGAAGTCCTCCGGCCGGGCGTCGTCCAGCTCCGACCAGTCCAGCGGCGCCGAGACCAGCGCCGCCGGCGTCGGCCGGATCGAGTACGCCGAGGTCATCGTGTGGTCGCGGGCCATCTGGTTGTAGTCGACGAACACCGGCCGGTCCCGCTGGTCACGCCACCAGGTGGTGGTGACCAGGTCGGGCAGGCGGCGCTGCATCTCCCGGCCCAGCGCCAGCACCGCCCGCCGGCACTCGCCGAAGCTCCAGCGTGGCTCGATCGAGACGTAGACATGGATGCCGCGCCCGCCGGTGGTCTTCGGGAAGCCCTCCAGGCCCAGCTCGGTCAGGTACGCGCGTACCTCGTGCGCCACCGGCACCACCTGCGCGAAGTCGACGCCCGGCATCGGGTCGAGGTCGATGCGCAGCTGGTCGGGGCGTTCCACGTCGTCCTTGGACACCGGCCACGGGTGGAAGCGCAGCGTGCCCAGGTTGGCCGCCCAGATCACCACCGCCAGCTCACTCGGCGCCACCTCGTCGGCGGTACGGCCACTGGGGAACGTGATGTGCGCGGTGCGCACCCAGTCGGGCGCGCCGGCCGGGAGCCGCTTCTGGTAGAACGCGTCGCCCTTGTTCGTCTGCCGGGTGGCGACCTTGGCGCCCTCGAACACGCCGCGCGGCCAGCGTTCCAGCATGGTCGGCCGGTCCCGCAGCGCGCGCAGGATGCCGTCGCCGACGGACAGGAAGTAGCGGACCACGTCCAGCTTGGTCAGCCCGCGCTCCGGGAAGTAGGGCTTGTCGGGGCTGGAGACGCGGACCAGCCGCTCCCCCACCTGGATCTCCTGCGCCGCCGTGGTCGCCACCTGCACACCGTAGCGATCCGTCCCGGCCGTGGGGACCGGCTCACCGGGACTCCGCCGTCACCGACAGCCGGATCCAGGCGTCGACCCAGGCCCGTACCGCCGGTTCGCCCGGGTCGGCACCGAGCGACCCGGCCAGGCCGGACAGGGCCGCGCCGCAGCGGTCCAGACCGACTCCGGCGAGACCGGCCGCCGTCGTGCGCAGCCGGCCGGGGAAGCCGGCCGGCAGGTGCCGCAGGCCGGTGTGCGCGGCCTGGGCGAGCAGCGCCGACGCCGTACCCAGCGCCGCGGCGACCGGGTCGGGCCGGGCGTCGACCGCGCCGGCCAGCCGGCCGTCGCCCACTCCAGGTGCCAGATCGGGTACGACCACCGCGTCGGCGACCACCGCCAGCGGCTCGACGACGAGCCCGTCGGCGCCGCGGCGTACCGTCCCGCTGACGTAGCGCGGCCGCCCGTGTGTGCCGTCCAGCGCCGCCGCGAGCGCGTCGAGTGCGCCCGGTGCGGCGGCGTGGTGAGTCGCGGTGACGGTAGCCGTGCCGCCGTCGGCCCCGGTCACTGTGGCGTCGAGGCGCTGCTCGCCGGCCGCGTACCCGATGGCGCGCACCTCGCCGAGCGCGAGCACCCGCACCGACTCGGCGGCGGTGCGGGGGCGCAGCAGCCGGGGCGGCCGCCCGGCCAGCTCGGCGGCGAGCGCGTCCGGGTCGCGGGCGAGCAGGCCGGGTGGCAGTCCGGACCACTCTCCGGCGCCGGGGGTCACAGTGGTGCGGGCCAGCCGGCCGGCGGCGAACCGGAGCCGGTGCGCGGCGCTGCGCACCGCCGACTCGGAGACCACGTTGCCGGTGGCGAGCGCGCCGATCGTGGTACCGGTGACCCGCCGCCCCGCCAGTTCGTGCCCGGTGGGCGTGCCGTCGTCGGCGACGGGGTAGGCGCGGCGCAGCACCAGCACCGAGACGGCCGCCGGGTGGGCGAGCACCACGTCCGCGCCCACCTCGCCGCCGCTGCCCCGGACCCGGGCGCCGAGGCCGGTCAGCCGCACCCGCCGCAGCGGCGTCTCCGCCGGCTCGTGGGTGCCCAGCACCCGCTCCGGCGGCGTGGCCCCGGCGTTGACCACCGCGCGCCGTCGCGCGGGCAGCTCGGCGAGCAGGTCGGCGAACGTCTCCGGCCGGTACCGGGCGCCGCGCGCGGCGTACGCCTCCAGTTGCCCGGCCAGGTCGTCCACCGCCAGCAGCGGCCAGCGCAGACCGGCCGTGTCGAGGTCGCGCCGGGCCGCCGCGAGCCGGGCGTCCACGCCGGAACCCAGGTGCGCGGCCCCGGTCAGCAGCACGTCGGCGGCCAGCGCCACGGCCGCGTCCAGCGCCGGATGCTGCACGACGGTGGCGGACCCGCCGACGCGTACCTGGGCCTCCGGGTGGTCCGGCTGCTCCCGGTCGGCCGTCCGGCACGCCCACACCGCGAGCGCGATCGCCTCGCCGCCGTCGTCGGCCGCGTCGCCGCGCGCGTACCCGATCTGGCGGGGCACCAGGAAGCGGACCGTGCCGGTGGGCAGCTCCACGCGCGGGACCGGGTCGGCAGCGTCCGGCCGGTGGACCACCGCGGTGTAGCCGCGCCGCCGGCGCCGCTGCGCGGCGGCGAGCGCGGGCGCGCCGATCGCGGCGGCCAGCTCGTCGTCGGTGACGTCCCCCGGCGACCACCGCCACGGCTCACCATCGGCCCCGGCGTGGTCCCGGCCCGCCGCGACGTCGTGGCCCGGCGCGCTGTCGTGGTCCGGCGCGGCGCGCCGCTCGGGGATGGCGCGCCGACCCGGCGCGGCCTCCCCGTCAGGCGCGGCCTCCCCGTCAGGCGCGGTCTTATGGGCCGGCGCGGCCTTACGGTCCGGTCCGGTGTCGTGGTCCGGCACGGCACGCCGGTCCGGCGCCGCGGGCTGGTCGGCCGCGGGGCCCGGCGCGGTGGCGGCGTGCGTGCGCTGGTAGGTCAGCACGACGGCGAGCACGTGCCGGCACACGCCCGGCGCCGGGCAGGAGCAGCAGCCGGCCGCCAGCCCGCCGCCGCCCGGCGGGAGTGTCACAGTCACCCCGTCCGGGTACGCAGCGCGCACCGTGCCGTCGGCGTCCTCGGTGAGCGTGGGCCGCTCACCGGCGTCGACCTCCTTGGTGGCGCGTTTCACCAGGCCCCTGTTGCTCAGCGCGGCGAGCACGTCCGGGGTGAGCGCGATCAGGTCGTCGCGGGTCATGCGGTCCCCCTACCGGCCCACGTGCTCGGCCACGAACGCGGCCAGTTCACCCGGGGTCATCGCGCCGACTGCCGCGCCCACGTCGGCCAGCCGCTGGGCGGTGGCCCGGTCGTACGCCGGGTCGGCCTCCTCGTCCAGCGCGGCCAGCGCCAGCACGTGCGTGCCCTGCTCCACGAGTTGTTTCACCGACCGGACCAGACGACCGGCGTCCCCGCCCTCGTAGAAGTCCGACACCAGCGCGACGATCGCCCGGCGCGGGTTCTCCACCAGTTGCGCGCCGTACGCGACCGCGCGGGCGATGTCGGTGCCGCCGCCGAGCTGCACCTTCATCAGCAGCTCGACCGGGTCGTCCACGTCGGAGGTCAGGTCGACCACCTCGGTGTCGAAGGCGACCAGGTGGGTCCGGACGCCGGGCAGCCCCCACAGGCAGGCGGCGGTCACAGCGGCGTGGATCACCGAGCCGAGCATCGAACCGGACTGGTCCACCAGCAGGATCACCTGCCAGCGGTCGAGGTGGCGGCGGGTACGGGAGAAGAAGTGCGGCTGCCGGACGTGCAGCCGGCGCTCGTCCGGCCGCCAGTGCGCCAGGTTCGCCCGGATGGTGCGCCGGACGTCGAAGTTGCGGGCCTGCCGGAACCGGCTGGGGCGGCGCGCCCGGGGCCCGGAGAACGACTGCCGCACGTCGGCGGCCAGCCGCTCGACCAGGTGCCGCACCACCGCCTCGACCAGCTTGCGGGCCAGCCGCAGCACCTCCGGGTCCATCAGGTGCTTGGTGCGCAGCACCGCGCGCAGCAGCGCCGGGTTCGGCTCGACTCGGGCCAGCACCGCCGGGTCGGTGACGACCTCGTGGATGCCGTACCGCTCGACCGCGTCGCGTTCCAGCCGCTGCACAGTCTCCTTCGGGAACAGCCGGGTGATCCCGTCCAGCCAGTCCACTGTCGTCAAGGCGGACGGACCGGACCCGCCCCGCCGCACGTCGCGGCGGCCCAGTTCGGCGTCGCGGCCGTAGAGCCAGTCCAGCGCGGCGTCCCGGCCGGCCGCCTCGGCCGACAGGCCGCCCAGGCTGTCCTGCGCGGCGTCGCCGAGCACCAGCCGCCAGCGTTCCCGCATCGCGTCGCTCACGTCCCGTCCCCCTCCCACAGCCCTTCCCGGGTCAGCACCGCATCGACCCGCTCCTCCGCCGCCCGGGCGGCGGCCACCAGCAGGGGGTCGGCGTCCAGCCGCAGCAGGTCACCGGGTGGCGCGTCACCGCCGTGCAGCGCCTGCACGTGCCGGGCCACCGCAGCCCGCTCCCGGGGCGGGAACCAGCCGAACGCCTGCCGCAACGCCGGCAACGCGACCAGGAAGTCGTGCGCGCCCATCGAGGCGAGCAGTTCGTCCACGACTGTGAGCAGCGCCGCGTCGCCGCTCACCACCTCCTCCCGGGCCAGCGCGAACAGCCCGCCCAACCAGTCACCGAGCGTGTCCGGCGCGGCGACGACCCGGACCGCGCGGGCGGCGTCCGGCACGTCGCCCAGCGACCAGGCCAGGCCCAGCGCCGCGCCGCGCAGATCCGGCGGGACCCCCGCGTCGGCCGCCACCCGCCCGGCCACGGCCAGCGCGTCGGCCGGGTCGAGCCCCAGCGCCGGGCCGGCGTGGCGGACCGCGTCCCGGACCGCGACGAGCGCGGTGAGCCGGCCCGGGTCGGCCGGCGCGGCCGTGGCGCGCACGCCCTCGACGAGCCAGAGCGCGCGGCGTACGGCGGCGATGATTAGCGCGCCCAGCGGGGCGGTTCCGGCGCTGCCGAGCAGCCGGTCGTGCCGCCACAGGGCCAGTGCCACGGCCAGTGCCCGGCCCAGCGCCCGCAGGTCGGTGACCGCGCCGGTGGCACGGGCGATCGCGGTGAGCGTGCGGGTGGAGTGCTCGGGCAGCCCGGCGAGCGCGGTGTCGAACAGCGTCGTGGCGAGCCCGTCCACGTCCGCGCCGAGCAGCGTCACCCGCTCCTCGATCCGGGCGGTGACCGCGTCCTGGAGCGTCGGGCCGTACCCACCGGCCTCGATCACCCGGGCGAGCCGGTCCCCCGACGGCGCGGGCGACCAGCGTTCGGTGAGCAGCGCGTCCGCGCCCACCCGCGGGCCGCTCTCCCGGGTGTGACCGGGTACGTCGAGCAGCCGCAGCCGGTGCAGCAGACGACTGCGGGCCAGGTCGTCGGTGTCGGTCAGGTCCAGCTCGACCGCCTCGCGCCCGTCGATGCGGTGCCGTTCCAGCTCGGCGTCGACGTCGTGCACCAGTGGCGGCAGCGGCGTGTCCGGGTGCAGCCGGCCCACCCGGTCGCCGCTGAGCGCGGCCACCATCTCCACCACCACCGGGTGGGCGCCAGGTGCCAGCGTCCCCCGGGTCGCCCACGGCAGCGGCTGGTCGAGCGCGTCGGTGACCAGCGCGGAGACCAGCCCGTCGAGCACGTCGACCCGGCCCGGATGGGCGTGGCCGCGCAGCCGGGCCAGGCCGCCGGCCATGCTCCGGGCGGCGATCAGGTCGGCGGTGGAGACGGGCTGCCGCCGGGTACGCAGCCGGGCCACCACCGCCTCGGTGAGCGCCTCCGCGGCCCGGCGCGGGCCGTCCTCCCAGACCCGCTGGTAGTACGCCGGGGAGGGCATGCCGGACTGGTAGCCGACGAACGCGTCGAGGCGCCGGAACGAGTACGGCACCAGGTAGCTGCCCGCCACCGCGTCGGATCCCGGGGCGGGGACCTCCGGCCAGTCGTCCTCCTCCGGGCCGGCGCCGTCCGGGCCGGTGCCGTCCGGGCCGGCGGTCAGCCGGACCAGGGCGGGACGGTGGAAGCCGCCGGTCACCACCAGCACCGGACGGCCTCCGGCCCGGTGCCGGGCGGCGCGTACCCAGCGGGCCATGTACGCCTCGCGAGCGGTGTCGTCAGCTCCGGCCGCCGACTCGCCGCGCAGCACGTCGAAGTACGTGTCGAGCCGCTCGGCCAGCCCGTCGTCCGGGCCGATCTCGAACAGGTGGTCCCAGAGCGCGTCCACGTTGTCCACTGCGAGCGTGGCGCAGAGCCGGCGGACCGCCTCGGCGTACCGCTGGTCGGCGTCGGCGTACCGGTTGGCGCGGTCGCTGAGCGCGGGATGCCACGCCGGCAGGTCGATGAAGCGCAGCTGCGCACCCGCCTCCCGCCCGGCGGTCAGCGCCACCAACTCCGGCGAGTACGCGCAGAACGGGCTCCAGGAGGCGTGCCGCCGCGTGCCGTCGCGGTGCGCGGTGAACACCGCGATCGGCAGCTCGTGGTCTCCCAGCAGCTCGTCCATCCGCCCGTTCAGGTCCGCCGGCCCCTCCACCAGCACGTACGCCGGGCGCAGCCGGGCCACGGTGGCCGCCACCAGTCGGGCGCAGGCCGGACTGTGGTGCCGGACGCCGAGGAACGTGACGCCGCCCGGCGCCTCGGTGGCGCTCACCCGGGCAGCAGGTGCCGGGCGTCGTGCACCGCCCGCCACTGCGCGCCGGAGCGGCGGGACACCTGCTGTTCCAGGTAGCGCCGCAGCCGGGCCAGGTCCTCCGCGTCGTCCTTCGCGGCGGTGCCGGCCAGGCAGGCGACCAGGTCGGCGGCGTCGCCGGATTCGCCGCGCAGGAACCATCCGCGCAGGCCGACAGCGTGCGCCACCGACACCGCCTCCGCGGTGCTCATCACCGCCGACAGCCGCTCCATCGCGTCGCCGCGTTCGGTGATCCCGGTCCGCAGCTCCCGGAACGTGGTGACCAGCACCTCCAGCAGGTCGCGCCGGGGCGGCGCGGTCACGCCGGAGCGGCGCAGCAACTCGCCCGCCTCCGCCTCGACCAGTTCCAGCTCGGTGCCGAGGTCGGGGATCGGGAACACGGTCTCGAAGTTGAACCGCCGCTTGAGCGCGGCGCTCATCTCGTTGACGCCCCGGTCGCGGGTGTTCGCGGTGGCGATCACGTTGAACCCCTCGCGGGCGAACACCATGGCGTCGGCGCCCGGCAGCTCGGGGATGGCGAGCACACGGTCCGACAGCGGGGAGAGCAGGCAGTCCTGCACCTCCAGCGGGCAGCGGGTGATCTCCTCGAAGCGGACCACCCGCCCCTCGGCCATGCCGCGCAGCAGCGGCGCCGGCACCAGCGCGCGCGGTGACGGTCCGTCCGCGACCAGCAGCGCGTAGTTCCACGAGTAGCGGATCTGGTCCTCGGTGGTGGCCGCGCCGCCCTGGATGGTGAGCGTGGAGTCGCCGCTGACCGCGGCGGCGAGCAGCTCCGACAGCAGCGACTTGGCGGTGCCCGGCTCGCCGACGAGCATCAGGCCGCGGCTGGTCGCCAGCGCCACCAGCGCCCGGTCGATCAGCGACGGGTCGCCGACGAACTTGCGCCGGATCCCGGCCGCCGGGTCACCGAGGATGAACCGCCGCGCGGCGCGCAGGCTCAGCCGCCAGCCCGGTGGGCGCGGGTCACCGTCGCCGGCGGCCAGCGCGGCCAGCTCGTCGGCGTACCGGACCTCGGCCGGCGGGCGCTGCGCTCGCTCGACGGCCGGGGGCCGCTGGGCGCGATCGGCGGTCGGGTCGAGCGCGGTCACCGGGTCACCTCCGCCAGGTCGCGCAGCACCTCGGAGACGGTGACGTCGTCCAGGTCGCCGAGGCGGAGCTTGCCGCCGCGCCGGAACCAGTCGCCGTGCGGCACGTCGTTCACCCAGATGGCCTCGATCTTCTGGTCGGGGAACATGTCCACCACGCCGACCGCGATGCCGGGGTCGAGGTCGATCACCACGGCCCGGTCGCCGGGGACGTCACGTTCCAGCCAGCTCTGGATGCCGGCGTCCTGCGGGGTGCCGCGTCGCCAGCCCCGCCGTTCCAGACTGAGCAGCCGCCCGGCCGGGACCGTGACGCCCATGTGCCGGTGCAGCAGCGCCTCACCGCGCTCGGCCGCGTCCAGCCGGTACACCTCGCGGCCGAGCTGCGGGAAGGGCTGGAGGATCTCGTAGTCGGCGAAGACCTCCGCCCAGGCCGGCACCGCCGCGCCGAGGTGCAGCGGGTGCGCGATGGTGACGGTGGCGTCGTCGGGCAGCGCGTACGTCTCGTCGTCGACGTCGGCGAGTGTGCGGTCCTCGGCCACCCGGAACGCGGCGCCCACCTGACCGGCGTCGTCCACGGTGGCCCAGACCAGGCGGCGGACGACGTGCCAGAGCAGCGGGTGGGACAGGAAGTAGCGGCGGAAGTCCGCGGCCGCCCAGCGCCGCCCGGTCACCATGGCCGCCTCGAAGCGGCGGATCTGGTCGGCGGCGAGCGTGCGCACGTCCTTCTTCAGGCCGGCGAAGCGTTTGTGCGCGGCGGGCGCCAGCGTCGCGTCGTCCCGGGCGCCGGGCTTGGGCAGGTCCTTGCGGCGGGCGCCGGTGCCGTCCACCACGTACGGCTTGAGCTGCTCGTCGAAGCCGACTGTGAACCGGCGCGGCCCGTAGTCGAGGACCAGGCTGCCGTCGGCGTCCAGGCCGAGGTCGGGCACCAGCCGGTCGCCGAGCTGCTCGGGCGTCAGGCCCAGCCCGTCGGCGACCTCGGTGACCTTGCGCGCCGCCTGCTCCCGCAGGCCCCGGAACTTCACCTTCTGCGAGATGCCGTAGAGGTGCATCAGCGCCACGTCGGTGCCGATCTGCGCCAGCACCTCCAGGCCGGTTACCGCCCGGGTGTGCTGACTCTCGCCGGGCCAGGCCCGGACCAGCGGCGCGAGCCGCCGCGCGGTCGAGTCGTCGCCCAGCAGGCCCAGCGCGGTGAACGCCCAGCCGTCCTTCGACGGCGCGCCGGCGCTCTGCCAGCTCTCGAACAGCGCCCAGGCGAACTCCGCCAGGGAGTCGGTGTCGCACACCGCGCGGACGATCTCCACCCCCGGGTACGGCTCGCCGGGCGAGGAGATGGCGAGCATCGTGCAGAGGTGGCGTACCGCGTCGGTGGGCAGCGCCGCCGAACGGTCCCGCAGCAGCACCTGCGGCAGCACCGCCGGGTCCAGCCACGCCGGCAGGCTCGGCATCCGGGCCGGGAGCTGGGCCAGCGGGTCGGCGTCGAGCATCGCCGTGGCGGCAGCGAGCGCCTCCTCGCCGTGCTCCCGGGCCACGCCGCGGAGCACCTCGCGGTGCTCCGCGGCGACCAGGCGCAGCGCCCGCTCGGCGGAGCGCCGGCGTGGACCGGGCGTGCCCAGGGCGGCCGGCAGCAGCGCCCGCGTGGCGTACTCCGGGTGCCGCCGCAGCCAGGCCCGGGCGGTCGGGCGGACCGACTTGAGCCGGTCGAGCCAGTCGGCCATCAGGTCGGCGACCTCACCGTCGGCGTACGGCATCAGCACCTCGCCGACGCTCTTCGGCGCGGTGCGGGCCAGGTGCAGCGCGGTGGGCAGCGCGTCCAGCTCGTACCGGCCGGCGAGGCGCAGCATCCACCGGTCGGCGCCCCAGGACTCGTCGGGTCGCCAGCCGGGCAGCAGCGGCCGGGCCAGCTCCTCGGTGGCCCGGACGAAGAAGTGGATCGCCGCGTACGATCCGGCCCGCCCGGCGGCGACCTCGGTGGCGAGCGCGCCCAGGTCGTTCCCGTGCCAGTGACCGGCCCAGCCGGGCACGATCGCGGCCCACCGTTCCCGCTCACCCGGCAGCCAGGCCATGGCGGACCCGGCGGGACGATCCAGCCCGGGCAGAACCGGCGGGGCGGCTCGTGGGCGCCGGACCGACCAGGGCGGCGTCACCAGCACCGGCGGCAGGCGGTCCGGCGCGGCGGCCGGCAGCGCGGACGCGTCGTCGCGGATCCGCTCGACGCGTTCCTGCTGCGCCGGGTCCAGCGCCGGCAGCGCGGCCTCGACGGCCGCCGGGTTGGCCAGCACGTGCGCGCGCAGCAACGTGGCGGCCTCCCGCGCCGCCGGGCCGCGCCCCTCGGCGGCGGCGGACAGCAGGCGCACGCCGCGCACCGGGAAGCGGCGCAGCATCTCCGTCACCGCGGGCGGGACGTACCTGCGGTCCAGCCGGTCGAGCAGCGCCGTCATCGGCTCGTCGCCGGGCAGGGCCGCCAGCAGCGACGCCAGCCGCTGCCGCCCGTCCGCGCCGGTGTGCTCGTGGTCGAACCACCCGGCCAGCACCGGCGCGACGGGCGGCCCGACCGCGGTGGTGGCGGTGACGATCGGCGCCTGGTCGTACATCAGCCGGTAGACCTGCAGGTGCCCGGCGAGGGCGTGGATGGCGTCCACGTCGTCGACCGCGGCGAGCAGCAGTTCGGCGAGGAACGGGCCCCCGTCGCGCGCCACGTCGGCGACGTCCTGGGCGACCCACTCCCGCTCGGTGGGCAGCAGGAACGAGGTGACCGCCCGCGCCGCCAGCGACCCGGACCGGTACGGGACCAGCGCGGCGCGGGCGGCGGCGTAGTCGGCGTCACCGGTCGCCGCGAGATGCGCCCGGACGCGGCGCAGCACGGACTGGCGCAGCCGCCAGTGACCGTAGTTGTGTGACTTCTCCGCCTCGGTGCGGTTCAGCAGAAGCGGGGACGCCGACCCGGTGGCCGCCACGGTGATCTGCCCGGTCGCGGCGACCGCCGCGCCGACCGGGCCGAGGTCGGCGACCAGCAGGTCGGCGAGGGCAACCCCCTGCTGGTCGCGCCCGTGATAGCCGAGCGCCACGGCCACTGCCGCCACCAGCGCGGCCCCGCCCAGCGGACCGGGCTCGCCGTTCAGGTAGCCGCGCAGCGCCGGGCCCAGTTCCGGATCGTCGGTGGCCCGCGCGGTGGCGGCCACCGGGACGGCCACCGCGTCCAGCACCTTCCGTCCGGCGGCCCGGCCCTTCGCGGCGCTCGGCAGGGCCGTGCCCGGCGTGCCGCCCCGGCGCGGGACCAGCATCCGCCGCCAGCCCGCCGGAACCTCGAACGCGTCCTCGTCCGGCAGTTCGTCAGCCGACGCGTTCGCGGGGACCGGCGCCGCTCCGGCGAGCTCGGAGCCGGCCGGACCAGTGCCGGCCGGGTCGGCGCCGGCCGCGTCCGGGCCGTGAGCGGGTGCGGCCGGCTCGGCGGCGGGCGCTCCGATGTGCCCGGTGGACGTCGCGACTGTCGTCTCGGCGTACCCCTTGCGCAGTTTCTCCGCGATCAGCCGGTCGGCGTGCGCGGCGGCCTCGGCCGGCGAACCCAGTTCCTTGACCTGGGCGCGGCCCTGCGCGCCGATCGATCCATAGCGGACCGTCACCGTCGCGTCGCGCTGCCCGACCTCCCAGAACTTGGCCGAGCTGCCGCCCACGAACTCGAATCTGCGCACACCGTCTCCTTGATCGCCCGCAGTGTGCCGGGACCATAACCGGCCCCACCGACACCCGTGGAACCGCCGGGGCGCTACTCGCTCCGCAGGGCCGTCGCGGTCCGGGTCCGGGCCGCCCACCCGGCCGGCAGCAGCGCTCCGAGCAGGGCCGTCACCGGTCCGCCCAGCGCCAGCGCGGTCAGGATGAGCGGCCCGTACACGTCGAGCAGTGTCTCCGGCAGGTGCAGTCCGCCGTTGGCTGCCATCGTGGGGAGGACGAGCCGGTGCATCGCCACACCCGCGGGTACGCCGAGCAGCCCGCCGACCAGACCGACAGCGGCGACGGACGCGACCACCATCGCGATCGTCTGGGCCGGCGTCATGCCGAGCGCCTTGTGCACGCCGAGGTCGTGGACCCGGTCGCGCAGGTCGAGGACGAGCATGTTGAGCACACCCAGCGCGGCCACCGCGAGGAGCAGCAGGGTCAGCGTGGCGGTCAGCCCCTCCACGACCAGCAGGAGCGGGTCGGTCTCCCCGCCGCTCGGCCGTGCCGTGAGGCCCCGGCCGGCGAGTGCGCCGGTCAGCGCCTGCGCGTAGGCGCCGGCGTCGGTGTCCGGGGCGAGCGCGACGCGGTACTCGGACGGGTTCCGGCCGGTGGGCGTGGCGGTACCGGTGAACACCGCCATGACGGACTCGAACACCTCGCCGACGATACGTAGGCGTAGCGGCGTGCCCTCGATCCGGACCGTGACGGTGTCACCGATCCGGGCTCCGGTCGCGGTCAGCAGGGGTCCACCGACGACGGCCTCGCCGGGTGCGGCGAACCAGCGTCCGGACACCATCTCGAAGCCGTCCCACGCCGCGTCGCCGGTGATCGTCGTGACGGAGACCGGATCGGCGATGCCCGCGACCGTGCCCGGCGCCTGCGTGAGGCCGTACCTGGCGCGGGTGCCCGGCTGCGCGTCGATCGCTGCCAGCACCGCGGCCGGGTCGGCGGTGGGAGCGGCGACCGGTCCGGCGTCCGGGTCGCCGGTCACCGTGACGTCCGCGACGTCCTGGGTGAGCGCGGTCTGGATGCGCAGCAGCGACGCGGCGAGCCCGGTCGCGAACGTCACCGCCGCCGCGCCGGTCGCGACCGCCAGCAGGATCGCGATCGTGCGCGCCGGCCGGGCGAACGGGCGGGCCAGGCCGAGGCCCACCGGCCGGGCCACCGGCAGCCGCGCCGCCAGGCGCGACGCCCAGCGGCCCCGCGCCGGACCGGACGCCCGCCCGACCGCGATGGCGTCCACGGTGCGCAGCCGGCCCGCCCTCAGCGCGGCCGTCCACGCGGTCAGCGTCACCACCGCCAGCACCCCGCCGGTGGCCAGGACGGTCACCCACCAGGCGATGGTGGTGTTCGCCGAGCCGTAGATCTCCTCGGTCTCGGCCAGTACCGGCAACGCGATCAGGTTCCCGGTGACCGTTCCGGCGACGGCACCGACGGCGGCCGGGAGCAGCGTCTGCGCGACGAACGCGCGGACGACGCCCGCGGGGGTGCAGCCGAGCGCCTTGAGGATGCCGATCCGGCGGGTGGCGGCACCGACCGTGCCCGCGACGACAGTGCCGACCACCAGCAGCGCCATCACGATGCCGAGCAGCGCGAACGCGACGAGGAACGGCACGAAGACGGCCGCGTCCTCGACGGCCTGCTGCCGTACGTCGAGCCAGGACCGTGCGCCGGTGACCGCGCCGGAGGGCAACGTGGCGACCACGGCGTCCCGGCCGGTCGCGACCTCCGTCGCGGTGCGTGCGTCCGTGAACCGGTAGAGCATCTGGTACCCGTCCGCCGTGTCCGGCCCGTCGAGTACGCCGACGGCGGACGGCAGCACCCAGGCCCCGGCGGTGTCGCTGACCGACCGGGCCGTACCGACCACCGTGAACTCGGCGCCGCCGGGTGTGGCCAGGCGAGAGCCGGGCGGTACGCGGACGGCGCCGCCGCTCAGCACGATCTCGTCCGGCCCGGCCGGCCAGCGCCCGCCGGCCAGCTCGATGCGGTCGACCGGGCCGCCGGGATCGGCGCGGGCGACGACGGTCAGCGGCGGCGTCCGCATCCCGCCGCGCTCCGTGAAGGCGACCACCAGCACCCGGTACGGGCCGGCGGCGGCCACCACGCCCGGGGTCGCGGCCGACGCGACGAGCTGCGCTTCCGTCACCGCACCGGAGTCCGCCCGCACGGTCAGGTGCGCTCCCCGCTGGGCGGCGAACGCGTCGTCGAAGGGCGCCTGCGACGCGACGAGCAGCCCGGCGCCGAGCACCGTGGCGGTCACCGCGGCGGCGGTGACCAGACCGACGACGACTGTCTGCACCCGGCGGCGACGTACGCCGGATCGGACGACCCGCCCGAGCCCGCTCACCGTCGCACCTCGACCCGGCCGTCGCGCAGGCGGATCGTACGACTGGCGGACGCCTCGGCCAGCCGCAGGTCGTGGGTGACGAGCACGATCGTCTGGCCGCTGCGGTGCAGCTCGTCGAGCAGGCGCCGGACGTCCTCCCCGGAGGCGGTGTCCAGCGCGCCGGTGGGCTCGTCGGCCAGCAGCAGCGCCGGCCGGTTGATCAGGGCGCGGGCGACGGCGACGCGCTGGCGCTCACCGCCGGAGAGGCGCCCCGGGTACGCCTGCGCGTGCCGGGCGATGCCGAGCGAGTCCAGCAGGGAGGCCGCGTGTGCGCGCGACGCGCGCGCCGGGGCGCCGGCCAGTTGGGCGGGCAGCAGGACGTTCTCCAGCACGGTCAGGTCGTCGAGCAGGTTGAAGAACTGGAAGACCAGCCCCACGTGTGCGCGCCGGAACCGGGCCGACGCGGCCTCGCCGAGCTTCTCCAGCCGGGTGCCCGCGACGGTCACCGTGCCAGCGTCCGGCCGGTCCAGCGCGGCGAGCAGGTTGAGCAGCGTGGACTTTCCGCTGCCGGACGGTCCGAGCACTGCCACGCACTCGCCGGGCCGGACGGTCAGCGACACGTCGTGCAGTGCGGGCGGCCCCTCACCGTAGCGGCGGGTCACCCCCCGTACGTCGATCACCGGATCGGTCATGTGTCGCCCCTCGCGTCAGGCCGGTCGATTGGACGCCGTGACGTTAGGAGCGGGCCGCAGGTCGGGGCATCGGTCCGGCGACGCACCGCCGTACCGCCGGAGGTGGATCTTCCTCCGGGGTCATCCCTGCGATGTAGTCGCAGTGCACACCGTGGCCGATGCCCCGGCCGGCGTGCGGCGGCGAGAATGTGGCTCGTGAGAGGCATCGTGGCGACGGGACCGCTGCCGAGGCCGGGCTGGCGGGCGCTGCTGCTCGACGCGGCGCTGGCGGGTGTGCTCGGGCTGGTGTGCTTCCAGGCCGCCACCGACGACGCCGGTGTCCCGCCCCCGCCGTTGCCGCCGCCGCTGCCGCTGCCGCCGTTGGCGGTCCCGCCGGAGGTGCAGCCGGCGCCGCCCGGGTCGACGCTCGGGGCGCTGCTGCTGGTCTTCGTCATGTGCGCGCCGCTGGTGCTGCGCCGCCGGTATCCGCTCGCGGTGCTCTGGGCGACGACGGCCGCCGCCTCACTGGTCCTGGTGACCGACGGGGACCGGCAGCCGGCCCTGTTCCCGTGCGTGGTGCTGACCTGCCTCGTCGCCGTCTACAGCGCGGCGGCGCACAGCCCGTACCGGCTGCCGGTGCTGGCGTCGGTCCCGGTGGTGGCGCTGCTCGCCCTGGGCCTGCGGGAGCTGATGGTGGTCACGGTGCCCGCGGACCGTCTTCCGTTCGTCGTGCTGGCCCCGCTGGTGGCCGCCGCGGGCGGCCACCACGTGTGGCGACGACGGGCGGGCGAGGACCGGCAGCGGCTCACCGCCGAGGCCCGCGCTCACGAGCAGGCACTGCGCGACGCGGTCGCCGGAGAGCGGGCCCGCATCGCCCGCGAACTGCACGACGTCGTGACGCATCACGTCAGCGTGATGGTCATCCAGGCCGGCGCCGCCCGGACGGTGCTCGCCGCCGCACCGGATCAGGCGCGGGAGGCGCTGCTGGCCGTCGAGTCGACCGGCCGGTCCGCGCTCACCGAGCTGCGGCACGTCATGGGCCTGCTGGCCGATTCCGAACCGGACGACCCGGAGGACCCCCAGCCCGGCATCGACGACCTGCCCGACCTGGTCGAACGCATGCGTGACGCCGGCGTGCCGGTGGGTCTGACCGTCTCGGGTGAGCGCCGGCCGGTCGCCTCCGGTGTCGGGCTGACGGCCTACCGGGTGGTGCAGGAGGCGTTGACGAACATGGTCCGGCACGCGCCGGGCGCCGCCGGCACCGTCGTCGTCGAGTACGCGCCGGAGAGCCTGCGGATCGAGGTCGGCAACACCGAGCCCGGCGTCCCGGCCACGACCGGGGCGACGGGCGGGCGCGGCCTGATCGGGCTGCGGGAGCGGCTCGCCGTCTACGGTGGGACGTTGCGCGCCGGCGCGCGGCCGGGCGCCGGCTACCACGTCGAGGCCCTGATCCCGTGGGAGGCGACATGACGGTACGAGTGGTGGTCGCCGACGACCAGGCGCTGGTCCGTACCGGGTTCCGCATGATCCTCACGGCCGGCGGGGTGGACGTGGTGGCCGAGGCGGCGACGGGCGCGGAGGCGGTGGACGCGGTGCGCCGCACCAGGCCCGACGTGGTGCTCATGGACGTGCGCATGCCCGAGCTCGACGGTCTCGAGGCCACCCGCCGCATCCTCACCGGGGCCGTCGCGGCGCCACGGATCATCATCCTCACCACGTTCGACCTGGACCAGTACGTCTACGCCGCGCTCGCCGCCGGGGCGAGCGGCTTCCTGCTCAAGGACGTGACGCCGGAACACCTGGTCGCGGCCGTGCGGATGGTGCAGGACGGGGACGCGCTGCTCGCGCCCGCGATCACCCGCCGCCTGGTGCGGCGCTTCGCCCGCCGTGACCCGCAGACGGCGGCGGTGCACCGTGACCTGGCCACGCTGACCCGGCGCGAGACGGAGGTCCTGCGCCTGCTGGCCGGCGGCCTGAGCAACGCCGAACTCGCGGAGGCGCTGCACCTGTCCGAGGCGACGGTGAAGACCCACGTCGCCCGCATCCTCGCCAAACTCGGTCTGCGCGACCGGGTCCAGGCGGTGGTGGTCGCGTACGAGACGGGTCTGGTGAGTCCCGGTTCGCCGGAGGACTGACCGTCCGGCGACGGCCGGCGCGTGCTCAGGTGATCAGCCTCGTCCCGAGTCGTGGGAAATTTTGCCGCGTCGATGCAACGGTGCGCAGCCCTCGTGTGTCTCCGGTCCGGCACGGTTATCCCCGGTCGAGCCCGGGTACCGGGAGCCGCATGGCGGAGATGGCATCGCTCTGGATCGTCCGGCACGGCGAGAGCACGGCGAACGTCGCGGCCACGGCGGCCGAGACGTCCGGCGCCGAGCTGATCGACCTCACCCACCGGGACGCGGACGTGCCGCTGTCGGCGACCGGCGAGGAGCAGGCGCGGGCGACCGGCCGCTGGCTGGCCGGGCTGCCGGACTCGCAACGGCCGGACGTGGCGGTGGTGTCGCCGTACCTGCGGGCGGTCCGGACGGCCGAGCTGGCGCTCGACGGCACCGGAATCCCGACGAGCGTCGACGAGCGGCTGCGCGACCGGGAACTGGGCGTCCTCGACGGGCTCACCGCCCACGGCGTGACCCGGCGCTACCCGGAGGAGGCGCAGCGGCGTACCCGGCTCGGCAAGTTCTACTACCGGCCGCCCGGCGGCGAGTCCTGGACCGACGTGGCGCTGCGGCTGCGGGCGCTGCTGGGCGACCTGCGCCGCGACCACGACGGGGGCCGGGTGCTGCTGTTCGGCCACGACGCGCTGGTCTTCCTGCTGCGCTACCTGGTGGAGGGGCTCACCGAGACGGAGCTGATGGCGCTGACCCGCGAGCACGTGATCGCCAACTGCTCGGTCACCGGCTGGCACGCCGACGACTCCGGCCGGCTCGTGCCGGACGTGTTCAACGACGTCACCCACCTGCACCGCCAGGGGGCGACACCCACCAGGGAGGACGAGGTCCATGCCGAGCCGGTCTGACGTGATCACCCCCGCGCTGCTGCGGGACTGGGCGCTGCCGGTGCCCACCGGCGGCAAGGAGGCGCGCGGCACCGTGCTGGTGGTCGGCGGCTCCCGGTTCACCCCCGGCGCGGTGCTGCTGGCCGGGGTGGCCGCGCTGCGTGCCGGGGCCGGCGTGCTCCAGCTCGCCGCGGCCGAGTCGACGGCCCCGTCGCTGAGCATCCAGGTGCCCGAGGCGCTCGTGATCGGCCTGCCGGAGACCGACGACGGCGCGGTACGCGGTGACCCGGGCGACCTGCTCGGCGGGCTGGTCGCCGAGGCGGACGTGGTGGCCGTCGGTCCCGGCCTGAAGGACATCGACGCCACCGGGGAGCTGCTGCGCCTGGTCCTGGACGCGGCCGGGCGGGAGACCGCCCTGGTGCTCGACGCGTACGCGCTGGGCGCGCTCAGCCACGCGCCGGATCTGCTGGTCGGGTCCGGCCGCAAGGTGGTGCTCACGCCCAACCTGACCGAGGCGAAGCACCTGCTGGGCCGCGATCCGGGCGACGACCTGGACGCCGAGGCGGTGGAACTGGCCGGCCGGTACGACGCGGTGGTGTCGCTCTACGGGCACATCGCGACGCCGGACGGCCGGGCCTGGCGGGAGGAGAGCGGTGACGCCGGGCTGGGCACCTCGGGCAGCGGCGACGTGCGCTCCGGGCTGCTCGCGGGCCTGCTCTCCCGGGGTGCCGACCCGGCGCAGGCGGCCTGCTGGGCGGCGTTCGCGCACGCGGTGAGCGGGCAGCGGCTGGTCCCCCGGTACGGACGGATCGGCTTCCTGGCCCGGGAACTGCTGGACGAGATCCCCTACACGATCGCCACCGTCTGACGATCCACTCCACGGGCGCGCGGGACGTGTAACACCCGGGGGTGCGGCGGCGCTGGTCCGGGCGAGGCCGGTACTTCGCCGTGCCTCCGCCCGGACCGCAGCCCGTTCAGGGGTGCGGTCCACCCGCACGAACCCCTGGGAGTCTGTGTGAACAATCTCCGTCGCAAGACACTCGCCGCGGCGTCGGCGGTGACGCTCGGCGCCGGGCTCGCCCTCACCGGCGGCATGTCGCCGGCTGCGGCCGCCGGACCGGAGACCTCGTATCTGGTGCTCGCCCCGCAGGGCAACGGCACCGCCAAGGCCGCCGCCCGGGTGGCGGCCGCCGACGGCACCGTGGTGGCGGCGTACGACAAGATCGGCGTGCTGATCGTGCGCTCGTCCGCCCCGGACTTCACCACCCGCGTGGCGGGCGCCGGCGTCGAGTCGGTCGCCTCCACCGCCGGCCTGGGCACCGCCCTGGACGAGGGCGAGACGGTCGAGGTGCCGGCCGCCGCCGTCGCCGCGGCCACCGGCGACCCGACCGCCGAACCGCTCTACAACCTTCAGTGGGACATGGACCAGATCCGCGTCCCGCAGGCGCACGCGGTGAGCGGCGGCAGCCCGTCGGTCGTGGTGGGTGTGCTGGACAGCGGCATCTCCAGCAGCCACCCGGACCTGGCGAGCCAGATCGCCAGGGACAAGAGCGCCTCGTGCGTCGGCGGCGTCCCGAACACCGCCGAGGCCGCGTGGAACCCCACCACCAGCGACCACGGCACCCACGTGGCGGGCACCATCGCCGCCGCGGTCAACGGCGTCGGCGTCACCGGCGTCGCGCCGGGTGTGAAGGTCGCTGCCGTCAAGGTCGTAAACGACGACGGCTACATCTTCCCGGAGGCCGCGGTCTGCGGGTTCATGTGGGCCGCCGAGCACGGCATCAAGCTCACGAACAACAGCTACTACATCGACCCGTGGCAGCTGAACTGCCGCAACGACGCCCGCCAGCGCCCGGTGTGGAAGGCCGTGCAGCGGGCCCTGCGTTACTCGCAGTCCCAGGGCGTGCTGCACGTCGCGTCGGCCGGCAACTCGAACTGGGACCTGGCCCACAAGATCACCGACACCGGCAGCCCGAACAACGGCACGCCGGAGGACCGCGAGAACCTCACGAACGCCTGCCTGGTCCTCCCGGCCGAGGCGCCGGGCGTGGTGACGGTCGCCGCGGTCGGCCCGACCGGTGAGAAGAGCTACTACTCCTCGTACGGCCAGGGCGTGATCGACGTGACCGCGCCGGGTGGCGACACCCGGTTCCGGACCCGGGGCGCGGTGTCGACGTCCGCCGACGGCATCCTGTCCACCACCTTCAACACCGCCACCCGCACCAACGGGTGGGGCTACAAGCAGGGCACCTCGATGTCCAGCCCGCACGCCGCCGGCGTCGCGGCGCTGGCGCTGTCCGCGCACCCGGGCATGAACCCGGGCCAGCTCTCCTCGTTCCTGGAGCGCACGGCGGTGGCGAAGTCCTGCCCGTCGGGCGTCTACAACCCGGTGCCGCTGATCCCGGCGGGCCCGAACGCGTACGACGCGGCCTGCTCCGGCGGGAACCGCAACGGGTTCTACGGCGCCGGCGTCGTGGACGCGTACAACGCGGTGAAGTAACTCCGACCCGCGTGGACCGGGCCCGGCGTTCTCGCCGGGCCCGGTCTGTTTGTCCTGGTCGGGTGCCGGGTAGGGGGGCACCGTCAGCCGACTTAGGAGGTAACCGGTGTCCACCGACGCGATCGTCCTGCTCAAGGAGGACCACAAGGAGATCCGCCGCCTGTTCAAGGCCTTCCAGGAGGCCGAGGAGGGGCCGGCCAGCAAGCGCGGGAAGATCGTCGAGCAGATCCTCGAAGCTCTGACGGTGCACACCTACCTGGAGAACGAGGTGATGTACCCGGAGGTCCGCAAGCTGGTGCCCGACGTCGAGGACGACATCCTGGAGTCGTACGAGGAGCACCACGTCGCGGACGTGCTCTGCTTCGAGCTGTTCACCATGGACGCCGACGACGAGCGCTTCAACGCCAAGACGACGGTGCTGATCGAGAACGTGCTGCACCACGTCGAGGAGGAGGAGCAGGAGTGGTTCCCCAAGGTGCGCGAGGCGCTCGGCCGTAACCAGCTCCAGGAGATCGGTCAGCGGATGCTCGACCTGCGGCCGAAGGCGCCGAAGACGCCGACCGCCCCGAAGGCGCTGAAGAAGTCCCTGGACGCCGTGGTCGCCTGACACCGGGTCCGCGACGCGAGCGGGACCACCCCTTCACCGGGGGCGGTCCCGCTCGCGTCGGTGCTCAGTCGCCCGAGCCGGGCTCGGCCATCTTCCGGTGCTGCTCGGCCTTCAGCCGATCCGGGATGACCTTGCCGGCGGCCACCTGGATCTTGTTGACCAGCGAACCGGCGGCGACCTTGTGCTCCCCCTTCATCAGCGCCTCGAACGCGTCCTCCGCCACCTTGCGGGGGTCGTCCTTGCGCCCCTGCCCGACCCGGGTGTCCTCCATGTCGGCCCGGTCGAAGAACTCGGTGTCGGTCGGGCCGGGCATCAGCGACGTCACTGTTACGCCGCTGTCCTTCAGCTCGTTGCGCACCCCCTCGGCGAAGGACTGCACGAACGACTTCGAGGCGTTGTAGACCGCCTGGTACGCCCCGGGCATGGTGGCGGCGATGGACGAGGTGAACAGCACCCGCCCGGCGCCCCGGCGGACCATGTCCGGCAGCAGCAGCTTGGCCAGGTGCACCGTCGAGCGGACGTTCAGGTCGATCACGGTCAGCTCGTCGGCCAGGTCGGTGCCGCCGACGAAGTCCCCGCCCGCGCCCCGGCCGGCGTTGAGCGCCAGCGCGTCGACCGGGCGGCCCAGCCCGGTGACCTCCCCGGCCAGCCGCCGTACGCCCTCGGGCGTGGCCAGGTCCACCCGGACCGGGTACACCTCCGGGCCGCCGTCGCGCCGCAGGTCACCCGCCGCGCGCTCGATCGCCGCGTCCTCGGCGGCAACCACCACGTCGTACCCGTGCTCGGCGAACTGGACCGCCAGCTCGTACCCGATGCCGCTGGACGCGCCGGTCACCACGGCGAGCGGCCGTCCGGTGCTCGGTGTGGTCATGGTCGTGCCTCCTCTCCCCCGGGCCGGGTCGGGGCCGGCCTCCCCCACGGTGTGCCCCGGGACGGGCGGCCCAACCCCGCAGGTCCCGGCCGGGCCGGTAGGATCGGCACGGGCCGTGACTGGCGCGTGGAGATGGAGCACCATCGGGGAGCGGCCTCGTCATGAGGACGCATGCCGAGCGCCTGGGCCTTCCGCACGTCATCTGGAGGTCGCATGTCGCGCAACGCCGAGTCCACCGCCTTCCGCAGCGCGTTGGAGGTCGTCCGCGGCGTCGAGCCGCGCGTGGCCGACGCCATCGCCGCGGAACTGGCCGACCAGCGCGAGTCGCTCAAGCTCATCGCCAGCGAGAACTACGCCTCCCCCGCGACGCTGCTGGCCATGGGCAACTGGTTCAGCGACAAGTACGCCGAGGGCACCGTCGGGCGCCGGTTCTACGCCGGCTGCCAGAACGTCGACACCGTCGAGGCGCTCGCCGCGGAGCACGCCCGGGAGCTGTTCGGCGCGTCCCACGCGTACGTGCAGCCGCACTCGGGCATCGACGCCAACCTGGTCGCGTTCTGGGCGATCCTGGCCGACCGGGTCGAGTCCCCCGCGCTGCGCAAGGCGCAGGCGCGGCAGGTCAACGACCTCACCGAGGCGGACTGGTTCGCGCTGCGCCGCGAGCTGGGCAACCAGCGGATGCTCGGCATGTCGCTCGATGCCGGCGGCCACCTCACGCACGGTTTCCGGCCGAACATCTCCGGCAAGATGTTCGACCAGCGCAGCTACGGCACCGACCCGGCCACCGGCCTGATCGACTACGACCGGGTGGCCGAGGCGGCCCGCGAGTTCAAGCCGCTGATCCTGGTCGCCGGTTACTCCGCGTACCCGCGGAAGGTCAACTTCCGGATCATGCGGGAGATCGCCGACTCGGTCGGCGCCACGTTCATGGTCGACATGGCGCACTTCGCCGGGCTGGTCGCCGGCAAGGTGTTCACCGGCGACTTCGACCCGGTGCCGCACGCGCACATCGTCACCACCACCACGCACAAGTCGCTGCGCGGCCCGCGCGGCGGCATGGTGCTCTGCGGCCCGGAGCTGGCCGACCAGGTCGACCGGGGCTGCCCGATGGTGCTCGGCGGGCCGCTGCCGCACGTGATGGCCGCCAAGGCGGTCGCGCTGGCCGAGGCGCGCCGCCCCGACTTCGCCGACTACGCCCAGCGGATCGTGGACAACGCGCAGGCGCTCGCCGACGGGCTGCTGCGCCGGGGCGCCACGCTGGTCACCGGCGGCACCGACAACCACCTGGTGCTCATCGACGTGTCCGGGTACGGCCTGACCGGCCGGCAGGCCGAGCAGGCGCTGCTGGACTCGGGCATCGTCACCAACCGCAACTCGGTGCCGCAGGACCCGAACGGCGCCTGGTACACCTCGGGCATCCGCATCGGCACCCCGGCGCTGACCACCCGAGGGCTCGGCGCCGCCGAGATGGACGCCACCGCCGAGCTGATCCACACCGTGCTCAGCCAGACCACGCCGGGCACCGGCCCGGACGGCGCGCCGTCGAAGGCGAAGTACGTGCTGGACCCGGCCGTCGCCGAGTCCGTCGGCAAGCAGGCCGCCGACCTGCTCACGCCGTTCCCGCTCTACCCCGCCGTGGACCTGGGCTGACAGTCGTGACGGCGGCGCCCCGGGAGAACGATCTCCCGGGGCGCCGGCGGTTACGGGGTCAGCGCAGCGGGCGCTTCAGGTGGTAGCGGTGGACCTCGGTGCTGCCCTGCACGTTGTTCACGTCCTCGGCGGCGGAGACCAGCTCCCACCCCTCCCGGCCGACCCGGTTGAGATGCGCGATCGCGGTGTCGCCGTACGCGGTCACGTCGGTGCGTGACCCGTCCGGGCCGTACCACACGAACGAGACGTGGAAATTGCGTCCCTGACCCTGATACCGACGAACGAGCAACGCGTACTCCCAGGCAACCATTCGTCCATTATCAACAGAGGGACGGTGTCAGGAAACACGCACTGTGGCGGAACCCTGACACTCCGGTGTCACGTCCTCCGACATGGTGTCCGTGACCAGCGCGGCCAGCCGGTCCAGGCCCAGATCGATGGACTCCGGTGTGACAGCGCTCACCGACAACCGCAAGGCATTCACCGGTGTGCCCGCGTCGTAGAAGTGCGCCATCGGGGTCCAGAGCACGCCGTACTCGCGCGCCGAACGGTGCAGCAGCGCGTCGTCGACGGCGAACGGCACGCTCACCACCACGAAGAACCCGCCCGCCGGGACGGTCCAGGAGACCGGCCCGCCGGCCGGGAACCGCCGGGCCAGGCCGTCGACCAGGTGGCGCAGGTTGCGGGCGTACGCGGCCCGCTCCCTGGTGTTCGCGGCCACCAGTGAGCAGTCGTGCGCGAGCAGCGCGCCGCCGATCACCGCCTGGCTGATCGGCGACGTGTTCACCGTGACCATGCTCTTGATCTTCGCGAGGTGGTCGGCGAGCGGGACCACAGCGCCGTCCGCCTCCCCCACGCGCTGGTCGGCGACCACGTAGCCGACCCGGGCGCCCGGCAGCACGGTCTTGGCGAACGAGCCGAGGTAGACCACCCGGCGGGCGGTGTCCAGCGCCTTGAGCGTCGGCCGCCGCGCGGTGCCGTCGGCCGGGAACAGGCCGTACGGGTTGTCCTCGATCAGCAGCAGGTCCTCCTCGGCGGCCAGGTCCAGCAGCCGCCGCCGCTGCGCGGTGTCCATGCTGACGCCGGACGGGTTGGCGAAGTCGGGCATCACGTAGCAGCCCCGGGGCCGCAGCCCCTCCGCGCGGGCCCGGCGCAGCCCGGCGCGCAGGTCCTCCAGGTCGACGCCGTCGGGCCCGCCGGCCACCGGGCGTACCGGCAGGTCGACCAGGCGGGCCGCGCCGGTGAGCCCGACGTACGTGGGCGCCACCGCGAACAGCACGTCGGCCGGGCCGGCCCGCAGCGCGCGCAGCACCAGGAACATCGCCTCCTGGCAGCCGACCGTCACCACTATCGACTCCGGGTCGACGGTGAGCCCCTCGTCCACGGCGAGGTGACGGGCGATCAGGTGGTGCACGACGCCCTTGGTCCGGCCGTACTGCAACAGCGTCCGGTCCACACCGGCCCGGTCCAGCCCGACCTCCTCGGCGAGGTGGCGGCGGAAGCGGTCCAGGTGGGTGTGCAGCAGCGCGGAGTCGAAGAACTCCTCGTACGGCCGCCCGGCCGCCAGCGACACCGCGTCCGGGTAGTGCTGCGCCACCTCGTTGAGGAAGTTCATCGAGTTCAGCGCCGGGTCGCCGACGCTGCCGTGCAGCGCCGTGACGGCCAGGTCGATCGGCTCCACGTCAGCCTCCGATCCGGGTACGCAGCCGCCGGGCCGAGGCCGGATCGGGGCAGCCGCTGAGGATGAGGGCGTCGCGCAGTTCCGCCGCGAGCAGCGCCAGCGCCGCCTCGGCGCCGGCCCGGCCGCCCGCCGCGAGCGCCCAGAGCAGCGGCCGGCCCAGCAGCACGCCGTCCGCGCCGAGCGCCAGCGCGCGCAGCACGTCGACGCCGCTGCGGATGCCGCTGTCCAGCAGCACCGCGCACCGCCCGTCCACCGCGCCGGCCACCTCGGGCAGCATGCTCGCGCTGGCCGGGGCCGCGTCGAGCTGCCGTCCGCCGTGGTTGGAGACCACCACGGCGTCGACGCCGGTGTCCGCGGCGCGGACCGCGTCGCGCGGGTCCAGGATGCCCTTGACCAGTAACGGCACCCGGGTACGCTGCCGCAGCCACTCCAGGTCCGCCCAGCTCAGTGCTGGGGCGAACACCGCGCCGGTGTGCACCGCCACCGCCGAGACGCCCGGGGTGCCCTGGTGCGCCAGGTCGTCCCGGCCGCCGGGCAGGTTCGCGGCGGTGACGTGCGGCGGCAGCGCGAACCCGTTACGGGCGTCGCGCAGGCGCCGCCCGAGCACCGGCACGTCCACAGTCACCATCACCGCCGCGCAGCCGGCCGCCTCCGCCCGGTCGAGCAGGTCGGCCACCAGTGCCCGGTCGCGCAGCCAGTAGAGCTGGAACCACACGGTCGCGCCGGTCGCCGCGATCTCCTCGATCGACGTGCTGGACAGCGTGCTCGCCACGTACGGCACGCCCGCCGCGCGGGCCGCCGCCGCGAGCGCCGGCTCGCCGTCGGGGTGCAGCAGCCGCTGGTACGCCATCGGCGCGACAGCCACCGGCAACGCGGCCCGGCCGCCGGGCAGCGTCGCCTCGGTGGACGGGTCCTCCACGCCGGCCAGCATCCGGGGCAGCACCGCCACCCGGTCCAGCGCGGCCCGGTTCGCGGCCAGGGCGGTCTCGGTGCCGCTGCCGCCGTCGACGAAGTCCCACACGTCGGCCGGGAGGACCGCCCGGGCCGGCGCGGCGAACTCGGCCAGGCTGGCCGGCGGCACGAACCCGTCCGCCGCGTCACCCATGGCCGGCACCCGTCGCCGCCTCGGCGTGCGCCGTGTCGAGACCGAACCGGCGGCGCAGGAAGGCGGCGGCCCGCTCCTGGGCCTGGCGGCCCGCGTCGAACACGCCGGGCATGGCGAAGAACCCGTGCACCATCCCCGGGTAGTGGGCCGTCTCGGTGGGCACCCCGGCCTCACGCAGCCGGGACGCGTACCGCTCACCCTCGGCGCACAGCGGGTCGTACCCGGCGGTGACCACGAACGCCGGGGGAAGACCGGAGAGGTCCTCGGCGAGCAGCGGCGACGCGAGCGGGTGGGCCGCGTCGCCGGGGTCGGCCAGGTAGTGGCCGCGGTACCACCCCACCGAGTGCCTGTTGAACAGCATCGGGTCCTCGTCGTCGCCGGGCCGGTGCCCGGGCCGCTGGTCGGTGTTCGGGTAGACCAGCAGCTGGGCGGCGAGCCGGGGGCCGCCGTCGGCGCGGGCCAGCAGCGTCACCGCGGCGGCCAGGTTCCCGCCCGCGCTGTCGCCGCCCACCGCCAGCCGGTCCGGGTCGACGCGGAATTCGGCGGCGTGCGCGGCGAGGTGCCGCAGCGCGGCGTGGCAGTCCTCCACCGCCGCCGGGAACGGGTGCTCAGGGGCGAGCCGGTAGCCGACCGTCACGGTCTGGGCGCCGGTGAGGTTGACCAGCCGGCGGCAGATCCCGTCGGCCGTGTCGACGCTGCCGAGCGTCCAGCCGCCACCGAAGAAGTAGACGAGCGTGGGCAGCGGTCCGTCGCCGTCCGGCCGGTGGATCCGCACCGGCAGCGGCCCGGCCGGGCCGGGCACCGTCGTGTCGCGTACCTCGGCGACCGGCTCGACCACGCCGGAGCCGGCGCGGATCGCGGCGAGGTCGGCGGCGCGGGCCTGGGCGAGGGTCTGGGTGTAGAGCGGCACGGTGCCGGCGGCGGCCCGTGCGGCCCGCCACGCGACCACCTGCGGATCCAGTGTCATCCGGCCTCCCCGGTGGTGACGAAGAGTTTGTCGATACCGCGCAGGAACAGGCTCCCGCTGTACGTGTAGGGCTGGGTGACGGCGAGCCGGGGGAAGCGCGCGAACAGGCGCGGCAACGCCAGGCGGCCCTCCAGCCGGGACACCGCCGAGCCGAGGCAGAAGTGCAGCCCGACGCCGAAGGCCAGCGACGGCGGGCCGTCGCGGCGCGGGTCGAAGCGGTCCGGGTCGGGGAACCGGGCCGGGTCGCGGTTGGCGGCGGCGATCAGCAGCAGCACGTTGTCGTCACGTTCGACCGGGACGCCGCCGAGGTCGACGCCGGCCGGCGCGGAGCGGGCCAGGAAGTGCACCGGGCTCTCCATCCGCAGCACCTCCTCCACGCAGCCGCGGGCCAGCTCGTCGTCGCCGGGCAGCGCGGCGGTCACGTCCGGGTGGTCCAGCAGCAGCGGCAGGCCGTTGCTGAACATGTAGACGGTGGTGACGAAGCTGGCGTTGAACAGCACGATCAGGTTGCTGATCAGCTCTTCCTCGGTGAGGTCGACGCCGCCCGCGTCGAGCACCTCGACAAGCCCGCTGATCAGGTCGTGGCCGGGTGCGCGGCGCCGGTGGGCGATCAGGTCCCGGTAGTAGGCGCGCAACTCCTCGGCGGCCTGGTTGGCCTGGGCCAGCCGCTCCGGCGTCTTGCCGGACACGTCCATGTACTCGTCGATCCAGTCGACCCGCTGCCGGTACCAGGACAGGTCGGCCGCGGGCAGGCCGATGAACTCGGCCATCACCAGCGCCGGGACCGGGTACGCGAAGTCGGCTACGAAGTCCACCTCGTGACCGTCCGCACCCGCCTCGGCCATGTGGTCCAGGCGTTCGGCGACGATCCGCTCGATCACCGGCTCCAGCGCGCCGAGGCGGCGCGGGGTGAACGTCCTGGCGAACACCGCACGCATCCGGGTGTGGTCCGGCGGGTTGACGAACATCATCGAGGTGAGGAACGTGCGCAGGATCTCCTGCTCCTCCCAGCCGGGCGGGAAGCCCTTGTACCAGCCGGGGTCGCGCAGGATCTGGTCCACGATGTCGTACCCGCCGGCCACCGCGCTCACGGTGCTGTGCTCGGCCCGGGCCGGTACGGCGTTGATCGGCCCGTGCTCGTGCAGGGCCGCATAGAAGGGATAGGGGTTCTGCCGGCCCTGCTCGCTGTAGAGCCCGGTCAGGATCTCGCTGACGTCCACTGTCTCTTCCTCCCCAGGAAACGGCGGCGGGGGCGGCGTCGTGTCGACCGCCGCCCCCGCCCGGTGTCACAGTCCGAGCAGCTTCAGTGGCACGGCGTTCGCCATGGCCGCAGCGCCCGTGTCGTTCGGGTGGATGTGGTCACCCGAGTCGTAGGCCGGCAGCAGCCGGCTCGGCTGGGCCGGATCGCGCATCACCGCGTCGAAGTCGACGACGCCGTCGAACTCGGCCCGGCCGGGCCCGCGCAGCCAGGTGTTGACGGCCTGCCGGGTGGCGTCCTTCTCCGGGGTCCACACGCCCGGCCCGCCGTTGCCCTCGTACGGCATGAGCGTGCCGGCGATGCTGGTCAGGCCGCGCGCCTGGACCTGCCGGTTGAGCTGGCGCAGCGAGGCGATGATCGCCTCCGGGCTGTCGCCGTTCATCCAGATGTCGTTGATGCCCAGGTGGGTGATGACGGTACGCACCCCCGTCTGCGGGAACACGTCCTCGTTGAGCCGGGCCAGCGCGTTCGGGCCCAGCTCGTAGTAGCCGGGGAACCCGCCCGCGCCGGGCTCGGTGCCCTCGTGGTTGAGCCGGTTGCCGGCCAGGCTGAGGTTGAGCACACCCGGCGTACGCGGCTCCGGGCGGGCGTCGATCAGCCGCTCGGCCAGGAAGTCCGGCCAGCGGCGGTCGGCGTTGACGGTGCTGCCGTTGCCGTCGCCGATGGAGTCGCCCAGCACCACCACCGAACCGGGCGTGACCTTGCGCTCCACGTCGATGCCGGACAGGAACATCCAGCAGCAGTTGGGCCGGATGGTGAAGCCCGCGCCGTCGGCCGCCGAGGTGAGGTCGGTGGCGCCGATGAAGTTGGTGACCTTGGACTGGCCGTGGAACGTCACCGGTCCGGTGAGCACCGGGAAGTACAGGGTGACCACCAGGTCCTCCTGCTCGGCCACCGGGAAGGCCACCGGGTCGCTGAGCAGCTCGGCGCCCTTGTTGATGGTGGCCGAGCCGGCGCCGGAGAACGTCAGCTGGCGGACGCTCGCCGGGACGATGTCGGACAGGTCGTCGGGAGTGGCGGTGTTCGGCCGGGCGATCGTGGCGCGGCCGACCTGGACGGCCTGCTGGCCGTACAGGTTGGTCAGCCGCACCCGCAGGCGCGGCCCGCCGACCGAGGTCTGCACGGTCATCCGGATGCTCTGGTTGTTCAGGCCGGTCTCGGTCAGGCCCACGTTGTTCCCGCGGGTCACCGCCGCGGCCCAGGTTCCGGCCCACTCGGC
The DNA here is from genome assembly GCF_900091605.1 of Micromonospora tulbaghiae. Classification (GTDB taxonomy): domain Bacteria; phylum Actinomycetota; class Actinomycetes; order Mycobacteriales; family Micromonosporaceae; genus Micromonospora; species Micromonospora tulbaghiae. The sequence goes on along the minus strand of NZ_FMCQ01000002.1, from coordinate 638,450 downwards.
GCGCCCGTGCCCGGCGCGGTCGTTCCCGGTCGGGCCGGCGCTCGCGGTGACCGCCGGGGTGGCGGCGATCAGCAGCGTTACGGCGGAAGCTATGACGTGCCATCTCTTCGGGGTCGGCATCGATCCTCCATGGTCGGCAGCCCCGGGCGTGACGCGGTCGGCGGCACCGGCCCGGGCGATGGACCGGAAACTAGCTTCCGGCCGTGACGAGCGTCAATCAACCTGATCGACATGATCAAATGCCCGGGGGGCGTGACGCAGCGACGATCGGCTCTGTCCGCCGTGGACCGGGGCTGCCTAGGCTCGGGGCTGGCGGCGGTGCGGTCGCCGACCCTGGCACCTGCCGTCTCGTCCCGGCCCTGACCTGGCCGGACGCCGCTCGCGGACCATGATGGGGGCTGCCCGATGACCGACCGGCCGAACTACGTGCACGAGGCGCTGGAGCTGTTCGCCGGGTTCGGCGACCGGGAGGCGCTCGTCGGCGGCGGACGCCGCCTCACCTACCCCCGGGTCGCCGCCGAGGTGCGCGGCCTGGCTGCCGCGTTGCGCCGTCACGGGGTACGCCCCGGCGCCGCGGTGCTGGTGATGCTCGGCAACACGATCGACGGTCCGCTGCTGCAACTGGCCCTGCATCTGCTGGGCTGCCGGAGCATGTGGGTCGCCCCGGTGACCTCCCGGCGGGAGGTCGACGAGTTCGTCGCGCTGTCCGCGCCGGAGGCGTTCGTGTACGACCCGCGTGACGCGCAGGCGGTCGAGGTCGCGGCGGGCCTGTCCGGCGTACCGGTGCTCTGCCTCGGCCCCGGTGGCGCCGGACCGGACCTGACCGCCGAGGCCCCCGGGCCGGCGGTGGAACTGCCCGCCGAGGTGCCGGCGCCGGAGTCGTTCCTCCAGACCAGCGGCACCACCGGCACGCCCAAGCTGGTGCACCACCGGGAGAGCTTCTACCGGCAGGTGCTCGTCCTCGCCGCCGAGTTCCGCGGTGCCGGGTTCCCGCTGCTGCGGCACCTGTCGCACTCGCCGATGTGGCTCGCCAGCGGCCAGATCACCACGCTGTTCAACCTGTTCACCGGCGGCGTGCTGTTCCTGCGCGAGCAGTGGGATCCGGCCGTGTTCATCGCCACCGTGGACGCCGAGCGGCTGACCTCCACGTTCGTCACCCCGCCGATGCTCTACGAGGTGCTCGACCACGCCGATCTGCCGGGCGCCGACTTCTCCGCGATGTTCATGTTCAACGTGGGCGCCGGGCCCGCCGCGCCGGCCCGGCTGCGCCAGGCCATCGCCCGCTTCGGCCCGTGCCTGCGCATCGTGTACGGGCTCAGCGAGGCGGTGGTCATCTGCGCGCTGCCCGGGCTCACCGAGGACCCGGAGCACCCGGAGCGGCTGCGCTCCTGCGGCCGCCCGTACGGCGACGTGTCGGTGCAGATCCGCGACGCCGACGGGCGGGTGCTTCCGGCCGGTGAGGACGGCGAGGTGTGGGTACGCACCAAGCTGAGCTTCGCCGGCTACCACGGACAGCCGGAACTGACCGCCGAGACGCTCGTCGACGGGTGGGTCCGCACCCGCGACATCGGCCACCTCGACGCCGACGGTTTCCTCTACCTGGTCGACCGGTTACAGGACCGGATCCTCACCCGGCAGCGCAGCTGGCCGATCTACTCGCGCCCGATCGAGGACGTGCTCGCCGGCCACCCCGAGGTACGCGCCGCCGCCGTGATCGGCGTACCGGACCCGGTGGCCGGGGAGCTGCCGCACGCGTACGTGGTGCCGGCACCGGACGCGTCGGTGACCGGCGAGGAGCTGATCGCGCTCGTGGTCCGGGAACTCAGCGAGACCTGGGCGCCCGGCGCTGTGGAGTTCGTCGACGCGCTGCCGCTGAACCGGTCCGCGAAGGTCGACAAGCGCGCGTTGCGGGCCCGGTACGCCGCCGCTCACCCGGCCGGCGCCGACCCGATCGGCAGTCCGGCGTGAACCCGCGCCGGGAGTTGTACACCCTGGTCGGCGCCGACCTGCTGTCCAACCTCGGCACCCGGATCTCGGTGGTCGCCATCCCCTGGCTGGTGCTGGAGACCACCGGCAGCCCCACCAAGATGGGGCTCGTCGCGGCGGCGGAGACGCTTCCGTACATGCTCTCCAGCGCGCTGGCGACCCCGTGGGCGGACCGGTTCGGGGTACGCCGTACCTCGGTGTTCGTGGACGCGGCGAGCGCCGTCGCGATGGCCGTGGTGGCGCTGGCGCCCTGGCTCGGCTTCGGCACCCTGCTGGTGCTCGTGGCGGTCGCCGGCGGGCTGCGCGGCATCGGCGACCGGGTCAAGCACGTGCTGTTCAAACCGGCGGCCGAACGGGCCGGGGTGCCGCTGATCCGGCTCACCAGCGCCTACGACGGCCTGGCCCGGGGCATGACGCTGTTCGGCGCGGTGCTCGGCGGGCTGCTCATCGACTGGGTCGGGCTGACCCGGGCCATCTGGATCGACGCGGCCACGTTCGCGGTCTGCGCGCTGCTCATCGGCGTGCTGGTCCGGCCGCCCGCACCGGCGCAACCGGCGCCCCGGGAACCGTACCTGCGGGCGCTGCGCGGCGGCTTCGCGTACCTGCGCACCGACCGGACGCTGATGACCATGCTGATCGTGGTCTCGGTGTCCAACATGTTCGCCAACGCCAGCGTCGCGGTCTGGATCCCGCTGTGGGTCAACGAGGTGCTCGGCGACCCGGCCGGGTTCGGTCTGCTGCTGGGCGTCTTCTCGGCCGGCGCGCTGCTGGGCAACCTGTTGTTCACAGTGGTCGGCACCCGGCTGCCGGCCGGGACGACGTTCGCACTGGGGCTGACGCTCAGCGGCGCGCCCCGGCTGCTCGCGCTGGCGCTCAGCGACGACCTGGTCGTGGTGCTCGTGGTGACGTTCCTGTCCGGCATCGGCATCGCGGCGGTGAACCCGCTGCTCGGCGCGGCGCTCTACCAGCGGGTGCCGGGCGAGCTGCAGACCCGGGTGCTCGGCATCTCCGGATCGGTGGCGTTCCTCGGCCTGCCCGTCGGCGCGCTGCTCGGCGGCTGGTCGGTGGCGCTGCTCGACCTGACCCCGGCGCTGCTGGTGATGTCGGGCGTCTGCCTGGTGCTGACCGTCGGACCGCTGCTGCTGACCCGCGCGTCCCGGCGCCCGGCTGCGGAACCGGCCACGCCCACGCCGGTCTGAGCCGTCGTGTCGGGGGGCGGCGGTAGGGTCGGGGCCATGGCGACCTGGGACGACGTGCGGCGCATCGCGCTGGCCCTGCCCGAGACCACCGAGCGCGGCTCACACGACGACCTGCCCGCCTGGCGGGTACGCGACAAGATGTTCGTCTGGGAACGGCCGCTGCGCCGCGGCGACCTCGAGGCGCTCGGCGACGCCGCCCCGGGCGGCCCGATCCTCGGCGTCCGGGTGCCCGACCTGGGCGCCAAGGAGGCACTGATCGCCGACGACCCGGCGGTCTACTTCACCACGCCGCACTTCGACGGCTACCCGTCGGTGCTGGTGCGGCTCGACCGGATCGACGTGGACGAGCTGACCGAGCTGGTCACCGAGGCGTGGTACGCACGCGCCCCGAAGCGGCTCGCCACGGCGCACCGGGCGGAGAACGCGTGACCGGCCCGGTGGACGCGATCGTCTTCGACATGGACGGCACGCTCGTCGAGTCGCACGCGGTGGTGCCCGCGGCGTACCGGGCGGCGGTGCGCGCCGGAGGCGGGCCGTCGTACACCGACGCCGAGGTCATCGCCGGGTACTCGATCGGCTCCCCGGCGGACCTGCTGACGCACCTGCTGCGGCGGCCCGCCTCCAGCGACGACCTGGACCGCTACCACGCCGAGCTGGATGCGCTCGCCGGGCGGGTACGCGTCTACCCCGGAGTCGCGGACGCGCTCGCCGAGATCGCCACCCGGGTACCGGTGGGCGTGTTCACCGGCGCGAGCCACCGGGCCGCCGAGATCCTGCTCGACCGGGCGGGCCTGCTCGGTCACTTCCAGGTCGTCCTCGGCGGCGACCAGGTCGACCGCCCCAAACCGGCACCCGACGGCGTGGAGGCGGCCTGCCGGCACCTCGGCGTGCCGCCGGGCCGCGCCGCGTACGTGGGTGACTCGCCACTTGACGTACGCGCCGCCCGGCACAGCGGCGCGGTGGCGGTGGCCGCCGCGTGGGGTCACCAGTACGACCCCGCCGAGCCGGCCGACCTCAGCCTGACCCGGCCCGGGGAGCTGCTGGCCCTGCTGCCCTGAGCCTCTTTCCCGGCGCGGGTCGCTCGGCTAGCCTGCCGGGCATGCCATCGACGTTGACCGAGGCAACGGACCCGTACTGCCTGCGTCCCGGAGAGGCCGCCGAGCTGCTGCGCGAGCATCCGTGGCGCCGGTTCGTGGTGCTGGGTGACAGCGTCGCGGAAGGGCTGTGCGAGCCGGCCGACGGCTACCCCGACCTCCAGTGGGCCGATCGGATCGCGGCCGAGCTGCGCGCGATCCGGCCGGAGCTGGCCTACCTGAACCTGGGCCGGCGCGGGCTGCGCGCACACGAGGTACGGACCACCCAGCTGGCCGACGCTCTGGCCTTCGAACCGGACCTGGCCCTGGTGGTGTGCGGCGGCAACGACGCGTTCCGCTCCGCCTACGACCCGAACGCGGTCGACGCCGAGCTGACCGCCATGATCACCGCGCTACGGGAGGCGGGGGCGGACGTGATCACAGTGGGCATGTTCGACGTGTCGCACAGCCCGGCGGTGCCGGACGCGCTGCGCGCGGGCCTGGGCGAGCGGATGCGCCGGCTGGCCCGGCACACCCGGGGCGTGGCCGAACGGCTGGGCACGCTGCACGTCCACCTGACCGACCACCCGCTGGTGGCCGATCCGTCGCTGTACAGCAGCGACGGCCGGCACGGCAGCGCACGCAGCGACGCGATAGCCACCGCCGAAACCCTCCGGATCCTCTCCACCCACGTCCCCCACCCCTGACCCGCCCGTCGCTGCCCCTGCCCTGCCCCGCCCTGCCCTGCCCCGCCGATCATGAAGTTGACGGCACTCTGCGTCCGTTTTGTCGCCGCTAAGTTCATGATCAGCGGGATCAGGGGCCTGGTCGGCCAGCCCGCAGCCCCGATCCGCTCCGTTGACCAAGGAGTTTGGGTCGGTTACGCGCCCCGGGGAGGACACAAACTCCTTGATCAACGCTGGGAGCGAGGGGGTGGGCGGGAATAGGGTCAGTCGGTGAGCAGGATGCCGGTCAGGAGGACGCCTCGGGCCAGGTTGAGGACCTCGTCGCAACCCGGGTAGCCGACCCGCGCGAGCGCACCGGATCCGGTGCGGTCGAACAGGTACGGGGCGAGGCTGTACGGGACGTCGGCGGTGACCGTCTCACCGGTCTCGATCTGCACGAAGTCCATCGCCACCCGGTCGGCCTCGTGATAGCGCTGCAGGATGTTGCCGCCCTCGGCGATCGCCGCGCGTACCCCGTCCGCCCACGCCACCGCTGTCATCTCCCGGCCGATCAGCACACCGTGCCCGGCCGAACCGCCGGCCGGCTTGGCGACCAGGTCGGCCTGTTCGGCGAGCGCCCGGTCGAGCTGGTCGGAGGTGAGCGCCACGGTGTGCGGCACGTACCGACGGATCAGCGTCCGGTCGTCCTCCGGCAGCAGGTCCAGGTCGTCCCAGAGCCACGCGTAGTTCAGCTTGTTGCTGAGCAGCCAGGCGGCGCTGCTGACGAACATCGGCAGCGTGCCGGCGGCGAGCGCCCCGGCGACCGCGTCCAGGCCGGGGCTGGGGGTGACCCGGTTGGGCACGAACAGCCGGAACAGGGCGTCGACCGGCGCGCCGCCGACGACGAGCCGGTTCTGCGCGTCCAGCGTGGCGGTGGCGACCGGGGCGATGACCAGGTCGATGCCGAACGGGCGGGCCTGGTCGATCAGTGGGGACAGGATCCGGATGAACGTCTCCGGGTCGTCCAGTCCCGGGTAGTCGGCGTCGAAGTCCATCAGCAGCGCCACCCGCGCGCCGTCGGGCAGGCCGAGCGTGTCCCGGATGGCCACGAACCGCTGGTCCAGCAGCGAGGGCGCGGGCCGCGACCCGTCGAGCAGGTCGTGCGCGTGGTACAGCTCGGCGTACCGCTGGATCACGGTGTCGGCGTCGAAGCCGCCGCCGAGGCTGCTGTCGATGTTGTACTCCACGATGCACGGCACGCCGCCGGAGAACAGCACGTCCGGCCGGTACGCGGCGAGCAGCCCCTCGTGCAGTTCCTCGTCCGGGTCGAGCAGCCGGGTCTCGCCGTCCGGCACGTCGAGCAGCAGGCGCAACTCACCGGCGGTACGGGCGCGACGCCGGCACGCCTCCAGGATGAGCTGGGCGATACGGTCGCTGACCTCGTTCAGCTCGCGGAACGCGTCAGCGGTGAACACCGGCGGGCGGGCCAGCCGCCACTGCTTGTTGTACGTGGCCCGGCCGTGGAAGATCTTCTCCCAGGCCGCGGCGCCGGTGGTCACCATCGCGGTACGGGTGGACTCGGGCAGGTCGGTCCACGCCTGGCCGAGCGGCGGCCACGTGTAGTTGGGGTCCATCGTTCATCCGTCCTTGAGGGTCAGTTGGATGGCGGCGGTGAGCTGGTCGCGGCCGGGTTGCACGGCCCGGTCCAGAGCGGGCGCGAAGGGCAGCACGGCGCCGTCGGGGCGGGTCACCCGCCGGGGCGGCGCGGCCAGCCGGACCCGCTCGACCACCGTGGCGATGATCTCCCCGGCGATGCCGCAGGAACGGTTGCCGTCGTCGACGACGACCAGCCGCCCGGTGCGGCTCACCGACTCGACCAGCCCGTCCCAGTCGAACGGGTAGAGCGTGCGGGGGTCGAAGACCTCCACCGACGCCTGGCCGGCGAGTTCCTCGGCGACGGCGAGCGCGTCGTGCACCAGGTGCCCGACCGCCACCACAGTCACGTCGGCGCCGGGGCGGCGGACGATCCCCCGGCCCAGCGGCACGGCTGCCAGGTCGGTGACGTCGGCGCGCAGGTCCAGGGCGCCGGCCGGGGCGAAGACCACCACCGGGTCGTCGCAGCGGATCGCGGAGACCAGCAGCCCGTACGCGTCGGCCGGGGTGGCCGGTACGACTGTGGTCACCCCGACGTGGGCGAACAACGCGTACGGGTGGTCGGAGTGCTGCCCGGCCCAGCCGGTGCGGGAGCCGGAGCCGGGCACCACGTAGGTGACCGGCACCGCGCACTGGCCGCCGGTCATCAGTGGGAACTTGTGCGCGTGGTTGACGATCTGCTCGAAGACCAGGAACAGCAGCGACGGGATCTGGAACTCGACCACCGGGCGGGCCCCGGCCAGCGCGGCGCCGGTGGCGAAGCTGGTGAACGCCTGCTCGGACAGGGGCGTGTCGCGGACCCGTTCCGGGCCGAACTTCTTCAGCAGGCCGGTGGTGACGTTCGCGGCGGCCACCCGGATGTCCTCGCCGAGCACCACGACCGACTCGTCGCGGGTCATCTCGTCGGCCAGCGCCCGGGTGAGCGCCCTGCGGTAGGAGAGCCGGGGCATCAGCCACCTCCGGTCCGGGCGGTGAGCCCGCTGGCGTACAGGTGGTCCAGGGCGGTCGCCGGGTCGGGGTGCGGCCCGGCGAGCGCGAATTCGACGGCGGCGTCCAGTTCCGCCTCGACTGCGGCGTCCACCTCGGCCCGCACGGCCGGATCCAGCCGCGCTCCGGCGATGTCGACCGGATCGCGGGACCGGCCCTCGGCCACCTCCTCCGGCGGCCGGTAGTCGAGGCGTACCTGATGTTCGAAGGTGTGGTGGGCGTCGAAGCGGTAGGTGCGGGCCTCGACCAGTTCGGGGCCGCCGCCGGCGCGCATCCGCGCGACGGCGGCGGCGGTGACCTCGTGTACCGCCTCGGGGTCCTGCCCGTCGACGGCGGCCGCCGGCATGCCGAAGGCGGCGGCCCGCCCGGCGATGGTGCCGGCGACCGCGCCGTCGACCGGCATGGTGGTGGCGTAGCCGTTGTTCTCGCAGACGAACAGCACCGGTATCCGCCAGAGCGCGGCCAGGTTGAACGCCTCCAGGAGCATGCCCTCGTTGACCGCGCCGTCGCCGAAGAAGGTGGCGCCGACGATGTCGGCGCCGCGCCGCCGGCGCTCCCACACCGCTCCGGTGAGGATCGCGCCGGCGGCACCGACGATGGCGTTGGCGCCGAGGACGCCGACGCCGAAGTCGGCGGCGTGCATCGACCCGCCCCGGCCCCGGTTGAGCCCGGTGACCCGGCCGCACAGCTCGGCCAGCATCCGGGCCGGGTCGGCGCCCTTGGCGAGCACGTGCCCGTGCCCGCGGTGGGTGCCGGTGACCAGGTCCTCGGCGGAAAGGGCCGCGCAGACGCCGGCGGCGATGCCCTCCTGACCGAGGTACGGGTGGATGCCGCCGACGATCTCCCCGGCGCGGACCAGCTCGATCGCGCGCTCCTCGAAGCGGCGGATCAGCCGGACCGTCCGGTAGAGCCGGAGCGGGTCGGAGCCGGTCACGCCGGACGGCCCTCCTTGACGGCGGCGAGGATGTCGTCCCAGAGGCGGGCGCGGGCGGCGAGCGCGGCGTTCACCGTGTCGGCGCACTCCTGCCACTTGGTGTCGTCGTCGCCGCACAGGTCGGCCAGCATCTGCATGGCCATCGGGGTGTGCTGCTCGCCGTCGACCTCGATGTGCCGCTCCAGGTAGTCGACGAACTTGTTTAGCCGGTTGCTGCGCTCGTTGACGGCGACGACCTGGGTGAACATTTCCGGGATGAGGTCCTCGCGGCCGAACGCGAACGCCGCGGCCTGGCAGTGCACCGGGGTGGTCTCGATGATCCGCCAGGTGGTGCCGGCGAACGCGGCCGACGCCGCGGGGACGCCGGCGGCGCCGAGCGCCTCGGTGACCGGGGTGCCGTCGCGCAGCAGGTCGACGAGCTTGTTCACGGCTGTGGTGTCGGCGCCGGCCTCGGTCATGCCCTGCACGTACAGCTCGAAGTGGCTGATGTAGCCCTCACCCAGCTCGTCGCTCTCCTCGACCATGACGATGTCGTTGATCAGGCGGCGGCTGCCGGTCGGCCCGGTGGGGATCCACGGCACCGTGACGCAGGTGAGCTGCCGCTGCAACGACTTCAGCAGGGACATGAAGTCCCAGACGGCGAAGACGTGGTGCTCCATGAAGGTGACGAGAGCGTCGTGGGTGTCGAGGTTGGCGTAGAGCGGGTGCTTGACCACCACGTCGCGGCGCTCGGTCACCGCCCGCTCCAGCCGCTCGATGCCCGGGTGCGTCTTACCCCAGTCGTACCGTGACATTGTCAGCCTCCCTGCTGGGCGCGGTCGCGCCAGATGACCGGGCAGTAATCGGGGTCCGCGTAGTCCGGCCGGCCCTCGTGGGTGCGGCGGACCAGCACGTCGTGGTTGTACGCGGCGAGCTTGCCGTCGGAGAGCGGATACTCCCGCCAGGCGTTGTCGCCGTCCTGCAGGTGCAGCGAGACGGCCCGGCGGGGCCGTCCGCTGACGTTCGCACCGCTGCCGTGGTAGGTGCGGCAGTGGTGGAAACTCATGTGTCCCTTGGGGATCACCATGGGGATCTTGCGGATCTCGGCGCCGTTGTACGCCGCGTTCTCGGCGAGCATCGCCTCGAGCTGGTCGCGGTCCCGGTCGGCGAAGTGCCGCACCACCGTGTCGTCGGCGCCGATCTCCCGCCAGCGGTGCGAGCCGTCGACCATCGTGATGGTGCCCATCTCCTCGCCGCAGTCGTGGAACGGGATGAACGCGGTGAGCATGTTCTCCGACGACGAGGACGCCCAGTAGTGCTTGTCGAAGTGCCAGGGCACGATGTTCGACGGCTCACCGGCGATCGGCGGCTTCCAGATCAGCGTGGACTGGAAGATCCGGATCTCGGTGGCGCGGGCCAGCCGGGCGGCGACCGCACCGATCAGCGGCTTGCGCAGGATGCGGGCGATGCCGTCGTGCTCGTGGTGGACGTAGTCGTTGTGCCGCTGCACGTCACCCCGGGACGGCTCCCAGTAGGCCAGCTTCGGTGGCCGTACCGGCAGCCGCCGGTCGCGTTCCCCGGCGTAGTAGCTGTCGGTGGCGGCGACCAGCTCGTCCACCTCGTCGTCGGTGAGCAGCTTCTTCGACAGGTACCAGCCGTGCTCGGCGTAGTGCCGGACGTCCTCGTCGGAGGGCAGCAGCGCCTCCTCCTCGGCGGTCAGCCCGGGATCGATGGTGGTCATGCCGTGCCGGCCGGGCATGGCCTCACGGCCCTCGCTTCGCTCGGTGCGTTCACTCATGCGCTTACCCCTCCGGCCGCGACGCCGGGGGTCGCCCCCGCCGCGGCCAGCTCGCGTTCCTTCGCCTCGTAGAGCGCCTTGATGTTGCCGCTGCCGAAGGTGCGCGCCCCGCGCCGCTCGATGAGTTCGAGGAAGAGGGTGCGACGCACGTGCATCGACTCGGTGAAGATCTGCAGCAGCTGCCCGTCGTGGTCGGAGTCGACCAGGATGCTCAGCTCGCGCAGCCGGTCCACCGGCGCGTCCAGCCGGCCGACCCGCTGCTCCAGGCCGTCGTAGTACGCGCCGGGCGTGCTGGCGAACCGCACCCCGCGCCCGGCGAGCGCGCCGACGGCGGTGACGATGTCGTCGGTGCGCAGGCCCAGGTGCTGCACCCCGGCGCCGGCGTGCCAGCGCAGGAAGTCCTCGATCTGCCCCGGCCGGGCGCCGGTGTCCGGCTCCAGCAGCACGAAGGTGACCTTCCCGGACGGGCTCTGCACCACCTTGGAGTTCATCGCCTGGCCGGCGACCTCGATGTGCTCGGTGAAGATGTCGGCGAAGCCGAACACCTTCTCGTAGTGCGCGACCGTCTCGTCGAGCTGCCCCGGCGGCACGCAGATCGCCAGGTGGTCCACCTCGGCGAGCAGCGTGTCCGTCCCGTCGGGGGCGGTCACCGGCTCGATCGCGCCGGGCAGGAACACACCCGCGTCGCCGCGCCGCTCGACCAGGCGGTGCACCACGTCGCCGAAGCCGCCGACCTCGGCCACCACCACCTCGGCGTCCACCCCGGTGAAGGTGCGCGGCGGGCTCAGCGCCGTCGCGCCGCGGTCCACCAGCTCCGCGTACGCCCCGGCGACGTCGTCGACGGCGAGCGCCACCACGGCGATGCCGTCGCCGTGCCGGTGCACGTAGGTGGCCGCCGGGTGCTCGGCCGACAGGCCGGTGGTGAGCAGCAGCCGGATGCCGGCCTGGGCCAGCAGCAGCGACCGCTGCCCGTCCAGCCCGGTCTCCGGACCGCCCTGCCCGCACAGCCGGAAACCGACGGCGTTGTCGAAGTAGAAGGCCGCCTGCCGGGCGTCCCCCACGTACAGTTCGAGATGATCTATCCCGTTGATGGTCATGGGCTTCCCCTGTTCCCCCCGTGATCGCGACCCGGACGGACGCCCGGGACTGGAGTCCGGTCAGCCCGCGGCCGGGGTGGCGGCCCGGCGGGCCGGCCCGGAGAGCCGGCGCAGGAGCAGGCTGACGTTCTGGCCGCCGAACCCGAACGAGTTCGTCAGCGCGTGGCCGGCCCGGGTGGGACGGGGCACGGCGCGGACGTGGTCCGCCTCGCACTCCGGGTCCGGGTCGTCCAGGTGGTAGGTGGGTGGCAGCAGGCCACTGTCGAGAGCCAGCGCGGTGGCGGCGGCCTCCAGCACCCCGGACGCGCCGAGCAGGTGCCCGGTGAGCGCCTTGGTGGAGCTGACCGGCACGCCGCCGGTGCCGAACACCCCGGCCAGCGCGATCGTCTCGGCGACGTCACCGAGCTTGGTGCCGGTGCCGTGCGCGTTGACGTACCCGACGTCGGCCGGCTCGACCCCGCCTGCCGCCAGCGCCCGGCGCATGCACGCCGCCGCGCCGGCGCCGTCCGGCCGCGGCGCGGTCGGGTGGTACGCGTCGGTGTTCGCCCCGAAACCGGCGACCTCGGCGTAGCCGCGCACGCCCCGGCCGTCGGCGTGACCGGCGCGCTCCAGCACCAGCAGCGCCGCGCCCTCGGCCAGCACGAAGCCGTTGCGCCGCTTGTCGAACGGGCGGCTCGCCTCGGTCGGTTCGTCCCAGCCCCGGGCCAGCGCCCGCGCGTTGCCGAAGGTGTCGGCGAACGTGCCGAACAGCGGCGCCTCGCTCGCCCCGCACACCACCACGTCGGCTTCGCCCGCGCGGATGAGGCGTACCCCGTCGGCGACGGCCTGGGCGCCGGAGGCGCAGGCCGTGCCGACCGACGAGCTGTAGCCGCGGATGCCGTGCGCGATGGCGATCCGGGCCGAGGGCATGTTCGGCAGGATGCCGGTGAGCAGGTACGGGCTGACCGCCGCCCGGCCCCGGGCGGCGCGCGCCAGGACCTGGCCCTCCAGCGTGGACATGCCGCCCACACCGCCGACGATCACCGCGATGCGCTCCGGGTCGACGTCGCGGCCCACCTCGATGCCGGCGTCGGCGAGCGCCTCGGCGGCGGTGATCAGGGCGAGCAGCACCACCCGGTCGAGCACCTTCGTCTCCGGTCCGGAGGCGACGCTGCGCGGGTCGATGTCCGGCAGTACCCCGGCCACCTCCAGGCTGCCCGCGGCCGGGTGCCCCTCGGGTGGGCGACGCAGCCCGGACCGGCCGGTGAGCAGCGCGTCGAACGTGTCCGCCACGCCGCGCCCGGCCGGGGTGAACAGGCCCATGCCGGTGATGACGGCGCTCACGACGGCGTCTCGGTCAGGTAGCGCTCGCGCAGCGCCACCTTGCGCACCTTGCCGGTGACGGTGACCGGGATGTCGTCGGCGCGTACCGGGACGATCCGGCGCAGCGTGGCTGCCACGTCCGCGCCGAGCGCGGTACGGATCCGCTCGGCGCGGTCCGCCTCGGCGTCGGCGCCGGCGGCGAGCTCCAGCAGCACGTCGGTGGTGACGGTGCCGTCGTCCGCCTTGACGATCACCACGGTGCAGTCGGTGACGTCGGGGCAGGCGGCGAGGATGCGCTCCTCGGACAGCGCGGTGAAGAACCGTTTCCCGTCGCCGGCCTCGACCGAGTCGACCGCCCGGTCCAGGTGGTAGTAGCGGCCGTCGTCGTCGGCGTACACCAGGTCGCCGGTGAGGTACCAGCCGCGCAGCCGGAACCGGTAGGTGGTGACCGAGTCGTTCCAGTAGCCGCGGAACAGCGACGGCGAGTCGATGCCCAGCCAGCCGACCTGCCCGGGCGGCAGCTCGTTGCCCTCGGCGTCGAGCACGGCGACCTTGGCGAACCGGTACGGGCGGCCGACGCAGCGACCGTACCTGTCGGTGTCGGTGGTGTGGGTGATGTGGAACATCGAGTGGCCCATCTCGCTGGAGCCCAGGCCGTCGATGAACACCGAGCCGGGTACCCGGGTCACGCCGCCGCGGGTCACCACGTCCCTGGAGCCGACCGCGACCAGCCGCCGTACGTGCGGCTCGTGTGAGCAGTCGCCGGTGTTGAACCACAGCCGCACCGAGTCCAGGTCGTAGCCGGACAGGTCGAAACGGGCCAGCTCGGCCCAGGTGACCGAGAATCCGAACACGCCGTCCGGGCGCCACCGCTGGATCGCGTCGAGCACCCGCTCGCCGCCCTGCTCGGAGAGCAGGAACATCTCGGCCCGGTTGCCGAGCGCCTGGTTGACCATGAGCACCGTGGCCGTGTGCGGGGCGGGCAGCGCGTTGAGGATGCGCGTGGTGCCCTGCGCCTGCGGCATGGACAGCAGGTGGCGGGTGGCGGCGAACAGGCTGGCGTGCGAATGCAGCACCGCCTTCGGCACGCCCGTGGTGCCGGAGGTGTGGGTGATCACGATCGGGTCGTCCGGGTGGTGCCGGTAGTGCGCGGGCGCGGCGTCCGGGTCGCCGGTCCCGGCCTGTGCGGGTTCGCCGAGCATCGGCGCGCCCAGGTCGTGCCCGGCCAGCGCCTCGGCGTGCGCGGCGTCGGCGAGCACCCCGGCGGCGCGCAGCCGGCGGATGTACTCGGCGGCGATCTCGGGGCGCAGCCTGCCGTTCATCAGCGCCGGGATGGCGCCGAGGCGGGCCAGCGCCAGGAACGACAGCACCATGTCGGCTGCGGTGCCGGCCCAGACCGCCACCGGGTCACGTGGCTTCACCCCGCGCTCGTGCAGCCAGGCCGCCCGGGCGGCGACCATCCGGTCGAGCCGGCCCAGGGTGATCGGGGTCTCGGCCGGGTGGCCGTCGACCTCGGTGTCGAACGTGAGCCCCGGCCCGTCCGGATCGGCGCCGTGGGCCAGCACCCGGGTGAGCATGTTGCCCGCGCCCAGCTCCGCGTCGGCCGCGAGCGCGCCGCGCAGTCCCTTCGTCCTCATTGACGTGTTCCCTCCCCCAGCAGCACCGCGGTCGCCTCGCCCGGCGTGCCGTCCGGTGCCAGTTCGATCAGGATCAGCAACGCCTGTGCGGCGTCGCCGTCGTACAGCAGCAGGTCCGCCTCGGCCTCCCCCTCGGCCCGCGCGTCGCCGGTCGGGCTCAGGCACACCACCGGCCCGTCCAGTCCCCAGCGCGCCGCGACGTGCCCGGCCACGCTGTTCGGCACCGACTGGAAGAAGAACAGCGGCCCGATCCGCCCGCCGGCGGCCACTGTGGCGCGTACGTGCGCCGCCCCGGCGGTGTCCCCGCCCGCGCTGACCAGCACCACAGCCGTCCGGTTGCCCGGCGGCAGCGGCCCGGTGCCGTACCGCCGCGCGAGGCACCGCTGCGCCACCGCCGCCACCAGCGGATGGAACGGCGAGTGCACGAACCCCGGCACCCCCGCCGGGGCACTGCCCTCATCCCCCGCCTCGGGCCACCGAGCCTCCGCGAGCACCACCACCCCTGCGCGCGATCTTGCAGTTGCTGCCCCGGGCGCGGGCGTTGTGCCCGTTTCGCCGGGGCCATGAGTGCAAGATCGCGGAGGGCCGGGGTGGGGGGTGGGGGCGGTCATGAGGTGCTCACCAGGAGTGCGGTGTTGGCGCCGCCGAAGGCGGCGTTGAGGGTCAGGGCGTGTTCGGTGCGCGCCGGGCGGGGAGCGTCGCGGATGACGTCCAGCGGGCACTGCGGATCGGGGCCGAGCCAGCCGGCGGTGACCGGCAGCTTGCCGTGCCGCAGGGCCAGCACGGTGACCAGCAGTTCGAGCAACCCGGACGCCTCCAGCGCATGCCCGTGCACCGACTTGGTGGAGCTGACCGGCAGCCGCCCGGCGTCCTCACCGAAGACGCGGGTCAGCGCCGCCGACTCCGAGGCGTCGCTGAACGGGGTGCCGGTGGCGTTGGCGTTGACGTAGCCGACCGCGTCCGGTGGCAGCCCGCCCCGGCGCAGCGCCGCCTCGACCGCCCGTGCCAGCCCCAAACCCTCCGGGTGCGGCTGGCACGGGTGGTACGCGTCCCCCGCCCGGCCCCACCCGGCCACGGTCGCGAGCGTCTCGGCGCCCCGCCGGGCGGCCGCGCCCGCCGACTCCAGCACCACGGCGGCCACCCCGTCGCCCAGCAGCAGGCCCTTGCGGCCGGCGCTGAACGGGCGTACCGCGCCGTCGGCGGCGAGCGCCCGGCCGGCGTCGAACAGCGCGTACTGGTCCGGTTCGACCAGGTAACCGGCCGCGACCACGACCCGTTCCAGGTCGCCCCGGCGGATCAGCGCCGCCGCGTCGGCGACCGCGCTGCTCGCCGACACGCAGGCCGTGGTGTAGATCCGGGTACGCCCGCCGAGGCCGCACCGCGCGGCCAGGTGCCCGGCGAGCGCCGGCACCGTCGGCTCGTTGCACCCCTGAGGTACGGGCAGCGAGTACGGCCCGCCGTGGGTGGCCAGGAACAGGGCCGACTCCGCCCGCCCGGCCCGGTCCAGTCCGGCGGCCCGGGCGGCGGTGTCGATCGCGTCGGCCAGCTCGCCGGCGAGCGTGCCGACGTCCGGCGCTGTGGCCGCCACCGTCACCCGGCGGCCCGTGGTGTCGAAACGGCGCACCGGCGCGAACGCCGGGGTGCCGGTGAGCACCCCGGCCAGCAGCGCGTCGGCGCCCCTGCCGAGGGCGCTGAGCGCGTACGTGCCGGTGATCCGTACGGTCTCCCGCTCAGCCATCTGCGGGAGCGGTGAGAGAGCCACGGAACACGGCGAGCGCGTCGTCGACGGTGCGGACGCCGGCGAGCTGGTCGTCGCTCAGGTCCAGCCGGGTGTCGTAGCGCTGCTCGACCATGTGTACCAGCCAGGCCAGCTCCATCGAGCCGAGCCGGTCCGGCACCTGGTCGGCGGGGCTCGCGGTCAGTTCGGCGAGCATGCTCACCAGGTCAGCTCGCCCCAGGTCGGGCTGACCGGACATCAGGACTTGTCGCTGTTCGCGGCCACCCGGTCGGTGACCATCGTGGTGAACTCGCCGACCGTCATCAGCGCCAGCTTCTCCGACTCGTCGTCGGCGAACTTCAGGCCGTAGCGGTCCTCGACGCGGACCGCGAGGTCGGCCAGGGCCAGCGACTCCAGGTCGACGCCGGAGGGGCCGAGCGTGGTGTCGTCGTCGAGCTCCTCCACGTCGTAGTTCATGTCGGCGAGCTGTTCGACGACGAAGGTGCGGACCTCGTCTCGCATGGGTTCAGACCTCTTCTCCGTGGCTGACGGTGCCCGGTCGGGACACCGCGTGCGTGGGAACCGGCGGGGTCGGGCGCGCGGGTGGCGCGTTGCCCGGCCGGTCCGGGGCGGGATTCGGGGTGGGCCGGACGTCCGGTGGTCCGGTGGGCGTGCGGCTCGTACAGGGGGCCGGTCACGACGCCGCGTCCCGCAGCGCCGGGACCGACCGGACCAGCTTTCCGGTGGTGGTGCGGGGCATCTGGTCGAGCAGACGCAGCGTGCGGGGACGTTTGAAGCCGGCCAGCCGCTCGGCGATCAGCTTGTCGAGCGTCTCCTCGGTCAGCGAGCCGTCGGCCTGGACGTACGCGGTGATGCCGTCGTCCCAGACCACCACCGCGGCGGTGACGCCGGGCAGGCCGGCGACTGTGGCCTCCACCTCGGTCAGGTCGACCTTCAGGCCGCCCACCGACACCTGCGAGTCCAGCCGGCCCTTGACGGTGACCAGACCGGTGTCCGGGTCGACCACTCCGGCGTCGCGGGTGTGCAGCCAGCCGTCGGCCCACCGGGTCGGGTCGGCCGGCCCGACGTACGGGTTGGCCGGGCAGCTCACCCACAGCTCGCCGTCGCGCTCGCGTACCTCGATGCCGGGGGCGGGCGTGATCGCGGGGCGGTGCCGCCCGTACAGGTCGGTGCCGATGACGCCGACCTCGGTCATCCCGTACATGTTGCCCAGCGGCACCCCGTACCGGTCGGTGAACGCGTTCGCCACGGCCGCGGGCACCAGCTCGCCGCCGGTGGTCATGCGCCTGAGCTGCGGCAGCGGCCCGGCCGGCGTGGTGGAGGCGAGCATCCCGATGTGGAACGGGACGCCGAGCACCGTGGCCGGGGTGTCCTGGGCGGCGACGGCGGCGAGGATCGCGTCGCCGCTGAGCCGCTCCGGCGGGCACAGCTCGACTCCGGCGTGCAGCCCGTAGAGCAGACCGCCGACCAGGCCGAGCACGTGCACCATGCTGGGCAGCAGGATGATCCGCTCACCGGGCAGCGCGACACCGTCGATGCGGGTGTAGCGGTGCACCTCGGCGACCAGGTCGGCGGCGGTACGGCCGATCACCTTGGACGGTCCGGTGGAGCCGGAACTGAGCTGGATCACCGCATGCGGGCTGCCCGCCGGGCGGTCGGAGTACGCGCTGACCCCGGCGGTGACGTCGACGAAGATCCGCAGCGCGCCGCCGCCGGAGCGGACCGGGGCGACCACCACCTGCGGGCCGAGCCGGCGCAGCGCCTGGTCGACCTCGTGGTCGGTGAGCCGGTGGTCGAGCAGCACCGCCTGGGCGCCGGTACGCCAGGTGGCGAGCAGGTGGGCCACGTACGCCAGCGAGGGCGGCAGGCGCAGCGCGGCGGCGCCTCCGGCGCGCAGGCCGGCCTCGGCGAGCCGGTCCTGGGCCTCGCCGACGAGCCGGCGCAGCGTGCCCTTGTCGACCGGTTCGGGCAGGCGCAGGCAGACGTCGGTGTCGCGGCCGGTGAACAGGATGTCGTCCACCCAGTCCACCGTCGTCGAGGCGGGATCTTCCGCCACGGGATGTGCAGTCACGACCAGCCACCGTTCCACTGAGGAACTGGGCGGATCCGCCCAGCGGGTACGTCGTTCGGGGTATGGCGGAACCCTACGACGCCCCTCTTCCGCATCGCCAGATGCAAATGGCTAGATCCAAAACAGCGGCTGGGTGGATTGCTCAGGCTCGATCGGACAGGCAGGATCGGGGCCACGCCGGCAAGGTAGTCCGCCGGCCGCCGGATGCTGTGCGCGCACGGAACCTCGCGCGGACGGCGGGGGCGGCTACGCTCACGGCATGTTCCGTGCGGCCCGGCCCGACGACTTCCCGCAGGTCATCCGCCTCTACCGGCAGCTGAACCCGGACGACCCACACCTGAGCGACGGCTCCGACGAGCGGGCCTTCGCGCGGATCCTGGCGACCGAGGGGCTGCACCTGTTCGTGCTCGACCTGGACGGCGCGGTCGTCGCCACCACGTATCTCAACGTGATCCCCAACCTGAGCCGGTCCGCGTCGCCCTACGCGGTCATCGAGAACGTGGTGGTGGACGAGTCGCGGCGCGGCACCGGCCTGGGCAGGGAGATCATGGCCGGCACGCTCCGGGCCGCCTGGGACGCGGGCTGCTACAAGGCGATGCTCATGACCGGGTCGCGCTCGCCCGCGACCCACGCCTTCTACCTGGCCTGCGGGTTCTCCGGCGACGCGAAGACCGCGTACCTGGCCCGGCCGTCGTGACGCGGCAGGGCGGCCCGGTCAGCGCTCGCCCGCCGGTGGGGGCGCGGCGCCGCGCAGCACCAGCGCGCTGTTGAAGCCGTCGAAGCCGCGCGCGCCGACCAGCGCGATCCGGCTGCGCGGCGGGCGGGGCTGCCGCAGGAACGTCAGCTCGCAGCCGGGCGCCGGCTCGTCCGGGCCGGCCGAGGCGGGCAGCATCCCACGGCGGAACGCCAGGAGCGCGGTGGCCGCGTCCAGCGCCGACCCGCCCTGGTGCGCCCGCCCGGTCAGCGGCTTCTGGGTGGTCACCGGCGGCGTCCGGTCGCCGAACACGGCGCGCAGCGCCGCCGCCTCGGCCCGGTCGTACGCGGGCACGCCGAGCGCGTCCGGCCAGATCACGTCCACGTCGTGCGGGCGTACCCCGGCGCGCTCCAGCGCGAGCCGCAGCGCGCGGGCGTAGTGGACCGGGTCGGGGCCGGTGGCCGGGTCGGTGGGCGCGGCGTCGTGGGTGGCGGCCCAGCCGGTGATCTCCCCGTAGACGCGGGCGCCCCGGGCCAGCGCGTGGCCGAGCTCCTCCACCACGAAGACCGCGCCGCCCTCGGCCGGCACGTAACCGCTGGCCGCGACGTCGAACGGCCGGTACGCCCGCTCCGGGTCGGACACGTCGCTGAGCAGGCCGGAGCGGAGCTGGCAGGCGAGCGCGTACGGGCTCAGCGGGCACTCGGTCGCCCCGGCGATCACCACCGGCGTGCCCCGGCGGATGGTGCGTACCGCGTGCGCCAGGCTGTCCAGCCCACCGGCCGACTCGGACACGGTCACCCCGGACGGCCCCTTGAACTGGTGGCGGATCGACAGCTGCCCCACGCTCGCGGCGTAGAACCAGGCGATCGACTGGTACGCCCCGACGGTGCGGCTCGGCCCGCCCCAGAGCCGTTGCAGCTCCCGCTGCCCGAACAGGTTGCCGCCCGACGAGCTGGCGAGCGTGACCGCCCACTTGTACGGGTCGGGCGACACCTCGGGCAGCCCGGCGTCGGCGAGCGCCAGCTTGGTGGCGGCGAAGCCGAGGTGGCTCCACCTGTCGGTCTGCACCCGCTGCCGGGTGTCGCTGGACCCGGCCGGGTCGAAGCCGGCCACCTCCCCGGCCACCCGGGTCGGGTAGCGCTGCGGGTCGAACAGCGTGATCGGCCCGATGCGGCGGGTGCCGGTGAGCACGGTGTCCCAGTGCGCCTCGGCGCCGACGCCGCTGGGCGCCACCACGCCGATGCCCGTCACGACGGCCCGCGCGGTCACGGTGCCGTCCTTGTTCGCGACTGCGGGGCTCGCAAACCCGGCTCACTCCTCGCGCTCATAGCGGCGTCACCGCCAGCCGGCGGAACACCATGGCCGACTGGAAGCCGCCGAAGCCGCTGCCCACCGACAGCGCCACGTCCACCGGCACCTCCCGGGCCTCGTTCGGCACGTAGTCCAGGTCGCACTCCGGGTCGCGGGTGGTCCAGTTGGCGGTGGGCGGGACCACGCCGTACTCGATGGCGAGCGCGCAGGCGGCCATCTCGATCGAGCCGATGGCGCCGAGCGAGTGGCCGACCATCGACTTGATCGAGCTGATCGGCACCCGGTAGGCCGTCTCCCCCAGCGCCCGCTTGAACGCGGCCGTCTCGTGCCTGTCGTTCTGCCGGGTGCCGGACCCGTGCGCGCTGACGTACGACACGGTCGACGGTGCGAGCCGCGCCTGCCGCAGCGCGTCGCTGATCGCCACCGCCATCTCCGCGCCGTCCGGGCGCAGCCCGGTCATGTGGAAACCGTTGCTGCGGCTGGCGTACCCGGCGACCTCGCAGTAGACGTGCGCGCCCCGGCGGCGGGCGTGCTCGGCCTCCTCCAGCACCAGCACCGCGGCTCCCTCGGCGAGGACGAACCCGTGCCGGTCGGCGTCGAACGGCCGGGACGCGTGCTCCGGGTCGTCGTTGTCCGGGCTGGTCGCGCCGATCGCGTCGAACGAGGCGACGGTGACCGGGGAGATCGGCGAGTCGGCGGCGCCCGCGAGCACCACGTCGGCCTCGCCGTCGGCGACGAGCTGGTGGGCGTACCCGATCGCGTCGATGCCGGAGGTGCAGCCGGTGGAGATGACCTGCGCCGGGCCGTGCAGGCCGTGCCGGCAGGCCACGTCGGCGGCCAGGCTGCTGGGCACCAGCGCCTGGTAGAGGTACGGCCCGCCGAGCGCGTGGTCGACCAGCCAGTGCCGGCCGGAGTCGCTGACCCGCACGTACTCCTGCTCCAGCGCCATGGTCCCGCCGACGGCGGTGCCGAGCACCACCCCGGCGCGTTCCCGCTGCGCGTCGGTGAGGGTGAGGCCGCTGTCCGCGAGCGCCTCGGCCGAGCAGGCGAGCGCGAACTGCACGTACCGGTCGGCGCGCTGCCGTTCGGCGAGCGTGATCCCGGCGGCGTCCGGGTCGAAGTCGCACTCGGCGGCGATCTGCGACCGGAACGGCGACGGGTCGAAGAAGCTGATCCGCCGTGTCGCGGTGCGCCCCTCGGTGATCGTCTTCCAGAAGCGGTCCCGGGTGGCGCCGCCGGGTGCGACGACGCCGATGCCGGTGACCACTGTGCGCCGGCCGGTCACGACGGCTCCCGTGGCGGCGGCGCCGCGCTCTCGGTGTCGACGTGGCCGAGTTCCGGGCGCGGTGCGAGCGGTCCGAGGTGGAACACCACCTCGGCGGGCTCGTCGCCGGTGTTGCGCAGCCGGTGTCGCACGTCCTTGGGTACGTAGAGCGCCTCCCCGGCCGCGACCGGCACCGGCACGTCGTCCAGGTCGACGGTGATCGCGCCGCGGGCGACGTAGAGGAACTCCTCGCTGTACGGGTGGTAGTGCTCGGCGATCCGCTCCCCCGGCGCCAGCGTGGCGACGCCCATGAAACCGGATGTGCTGCCGACTGTCTTCGGGCCGAGCAGCACCCGCAGTTCCCCGCCGCGGCGGCGGTCGGCGGGTACGTCGTGGACGGAGACCCGGGCGGTGGTGGTGTCGGTCATCGCGCGCCTCCCGCGTGCGCCCGCTCGATCTTCTCCTTGATCACGGCGAGCTGGATCGTGCTGTTGGTGTTGATCCGGTCGGTCATGCCGGCGTTGTCGACAGGTGCGTCCGGTTTCATCGCGAAGTCCTGCGTCCAGGTCATCCGGGTGCCGCCGGGCGTCTCGTCGTAGCGCCAGTGGATGCGCATGTACTCGAACGGGCCGGTCTCGACGCGCCGGGCGTGCACCTCGCGGGTGGCCGGGTCGGCGGTGCGCTCGCTGACCCAGCTCCACGACACACCGTTCTCGTCGGGATGCATGGTGAGCCGGAAGCGCACGGTGTCGCCGTCGCGGTGCAGGATCTCCGCCACCGCGTACTCGGTGAACAGGTCCGGCCACCGGGCCACGTCGTTGGTGATCTCCCAGACCAGCGGCAGCGGCGCGGCGATCTCCACGGCGTTCTCGGTGTGCCCGGGCGGGTCCGCCTTGCGGGCCACCAGGTCGGCGACGCCGGCGATGCTGAGCTGCCCGGCCTGTTCGGGGATCTTCACCCGCCACCTGTCGGCCACCACCGCTGACAGTTCCAGCAGTGCCAGCGAGTCCATGCCCAGCTCCTCCAGGCTCGCGGCCGGCGCCTCGGCGGCGGCGTCCGGGTCCAGGCCGCAGTGCGTGACCAGGATGTCGGTGATCTCGCGGGCGAGCGGGCGGTCGGGGGCGACGGTCATCGGTTCCTCCAGGTGGTCGGGCCGGCGGCGGGCACGGCGCTGACGGGGGTACGGCCGCCCGGCTCGGCGCGCGGGTCGGGCACGACGGCCCGCGCCGGGGACGCCTCGGCCGCGCCGTCGGCGGGCGGGGCGTCGGCCGGCGTGGCTTCGTCGGTCGGCAGGGCTTCGTCGGTCGGCGTGGCGTCGTCGGTCGGCGGGGCTTCGTCGGCGGGCGGGGCTTGCAGGCGTTCCACCAGGGCGGTGGTGTGCCGGGCGGCCCGGAATGCGGGGTCGCGCAGCACCCGCCGGGCGAACGGGATGGTGGTACGTACGCCGGGGCCCGCCACGTCGAACTCGGCCAGCGCCCGGTCGAGCCGGTCCAGCGCGGCGTCCCGGTCCGGCGCCCATACCGCCACCTTTGCCAGCAGCGAGTCGTAGTGCGGGCTGACCAGGTAACCGACGTGGCCGTGGGTGTCGACCCGGGTGAACGGGCCGCCCGGCGGGCGGAACCGGTCCAGCCGGCCGGGCGCGGGCGCGAAGTCGCGATCCGGGTCCTCCACGTTGACCCGGCACTCGATCGCCACGCCGTCCAGGCGTACGTCGGACTGCCGCAGCCGCAGCGGGGTGCCGAAGGCCACGTGCAGCTGTTCCTGCACGAGGTCGATGCCGGTGACCATCTCGGTGACCGGGTGTTCCACCTGGATCCGGCAGTTGATCTCCAGGAAGTGGCAACGTTCGGCCTCGTCGACCAGGAACTCCACGGTTCCGGCGCCCGTGAAGCCGACCGACAGCGCGCCGCGCAGCGCCACCTCGGCGACGGTGTCCAGGGTGGCCTGCCGCAGAGCGGGCGCGGGCGCCTCCTCGATCAGCTTCTGGTGGCGGCGCTGCACCGAGCAGTCCCGGGTGCCCAGGTGCACGCCGTTGCCGTGGCCGTCGCAGAGCACCTGCACCTCGACGTGGCGCGCGTCGGCGAGGTACCGCTCGACGTACACCCGGTCGTCGCCGAACGCGACCTGGGCGGCGGCGCGGGTCCTGGCGTACGCGCGGGGCAGCTCGGCGGCCGTGCGCACCACCGTCATGCCGCGCCCGCCACCGCCCGCCGCGGCCTTCACGATGACCGGGTAGCCCACCTCGGCGGCCACCTCCTGCGCCTCGCCGACGGTGGGCAGCGTCCGTACGCTGCCCGGCGGCAGCGGCAGCCCGGCCTTGCTCATCAGCGCCCGGGCCGTCGACTTGTCCGCGAGCGCGGCCATCACCTGCGGCGGCGGGCCGACGAAGACCAGCCCGTTCTCGGCGCAGATCTCGGCGAAGTCGGCGTCCTCGGACAGGAATCCGTAACCGGGGTGGACCGCCTGCGCGCCGGTCTGCCGGGCGGCCTCCACGATCGCTGCGGCGTTGAGGTAGCTGCGGCGGCTGGCCGCCGGGCCGATCCGTACCGCCTCGTCGGCCAGCCGCACCGGCAGCGAGTCGGCGTCGGCGCTGGAGTGCACCACCACCGTGCGCACGCCGAGTTCCCGGCAGGCGCGCAGCACCCGCAGCGCGATCTCGCCCCGGTTGGCGATCAGCACCTTGTCGAACATCAGGAGTCCTGTCCGGTGACCGGTTCCAGGGCGATCAGCGGCTGGTCGTACTCGACGGGCTTGCCGTCGTCGACGAGCACCTCGACCACCCGTCCGGCCTGGCCGGAGGTCACCTCGTTCATCAGCTTCATGGCCTCGACAATGCCGACCACCTGGCCCGGCCGGACCAGGTCGCCGACCGCGACGAACGGCATCGCCCCGGGCTCGGGAGCGCGGTAGAACGTGCCGACCACCGGTGAGCGCACGGCCGGCCGGTCGGCCACCGGCGCCACGCGTGCGGCGGGTTCGGCGGCCCGGGCGGGGAGCGCCCCGGCCGGTTCGGCGGCGCGCTGCGCGGGTGCCGCCGGGTCGTGCCACTCGACCTCCAGCACCGACTCGCCGCTGCGCAGCCGCACCCGGCGTACCGGCCCGGCCAGGTCGGCGACGAGCTTGCGGGCCTGCCGGCGCAGCCCGTCCAGCACCTGCTCGGCCTCGGCGTCGGCCATCACGCCACCTCCGCCCGACCCGCCGCGGGTGCGGCCGGGGACGGGCCGGCGGCGGCCGAGCGGGCCGCGCCGAAGCGGCGGAACCGCTGCCGGCGGCGGCGGACCAGGGTGGCCGGAGGGACGGTGAGCAGCGGGGCGAGGTTCGCCGCGACCGCCCGGCGCAGCAGCTCGGCCGCGCCGCCCGGGTCGGCGTGCGCGGCCGGGCGCGGCTCCGGCACCAGCTCGTCGACCACGCCGAGGCGGCACAGGTCGGCGCCGGTGAGCCGCAGCGCGCGGGCCGCCTGCGGGGCGGCCGAGCTGTCCGGCCAGAGGATCGCGGCGCAGCCCTCCGGGCTGATCACCGAGTAGACGGCGTGTTCCAGCATGAGCACCCGGTCGGCGACCGCGAGCGCGAGCGCGCCGCCGCTGCCGCCCTCCCCGGTGACCACCGCCACCACCGGCGTGGGCAGCACGGTGAGCGCGAGGATGTTCTCCGCGATCGCCGCCGCCTGGCCCTGCTGCTCGGCGTTCACCCCCGGGTCGGCTCCGGGCGTGTCCACGAGCGTCACCACCGGCAGCCGCAGCCGTGCCGCGAGACGCATCAGCCGCAGCGCCTTGCGGTGCCCGGCCGGGCTGGCCATGCCGAAGTTGCGCGTCACCAGTTCGGCGGTGGTGTGTCCCTTCTGGTGGCCGATCACCATCACCGGCCGGCCGTCGAGGCGGGCGATGCCGCCGACGACCGCCGGGCAGTCCGCGCCGAGCCGGTCGCCGTGCAGCTCCACGAACCCGTCGAACGCGGTCTCCAGGTAGTCCAGTGTGGTCGGCCGGCCCGGGTGCCGCGCCGTGCGTACCGTCTCCCAGGGGTCGCGGTCCGGACGCGCGGTCGCGGTCGGCACGGTGGCCGGCCCGCGCGGGGCGGGCGGGGTCTCCGGCGCGCGTCGGCCCGCCTCGGCGGCGGCGAGCAGCGCGGCGAGCCGGCCCCGCAACGCGTGCCGGGGCACCACCATGTCGACCTGGCCGTGCCGCAGCAGGTACTCCGCGGTCTGGAAGCCCTCCGGCAGCTTCGCGCCGGTGACCTGGCGGATCACCCGCGGCCCGGCGAAACCCAGCCGGGCGCCGCTCTCGGCGAGCACCAGGTCGGTGTTGGTCGCGAAGGAGGCGGCCACCCCGCCGTACGTGGGATCGGTGACCACGCTGACCGTGAGCAGGCCCGCCTCCCGCATCCCGGCGAGCGCCTGGCTGACGGTGGCCATCTGCATCAGCGACAGCGCGCCCTCCTGCATCCGCGCGCCGCCGGACGCGGTCACCAGCACCAGCGGGATGCCGTCGGCGAGCGCCCGCTCGGCGGTCCGGGTGATCAGCTCACCGACCGCGCAGCCGAGACTGCCGCCGAGGAAGCGGAAGTCCATCACCGCCAGCGCGACCGGGTGTCCGCCCAGCCGGGCGGTGCCGCAGAGCACCGCCTCGTCCAGGCCGGTCGCCGCGCGGGCCGCGCCGAGCCGGTGCGGGTACGGCAACTCGTCGACGAACTCGATCGGGTCGACGCGTACCGCCCGGTCCGGCAGCGGGACGAACGATTCCGGGTCGGCCAGCTGCGCCACCCGGTCCGGCGCGTCCAGCCGGGCGTGCGAGCCGCACTCCGGGCAGACGTCCAGGTTGCGGCGCAGCCGCTTGCGGTAGAGCAGCGACGCGCACCCGTCGCACCTCGACCAGAGCTGCTCGTCGCGCGGTGCGGTCGTGGTCACCGTGGCCGCCCGGCGATGTCGTGGGCCGGCGCGTCGTAGCGGTAGAAGCAGTGCGCCATCGCGTCGCGCGGCGAACGCCAGGTCGGCAGGTACGGCGAGATGTACGGCCGCAGCCGCTCGCTGATCCGGACGAACTCCGGATGCCCGCGGTTGTCCTCCACCGCGCCCTGCGCCGGTGTCTCCGTCTCCAGCAGATGGACGTAGAGGTCGTGCAGCCGGTACAGCGAGCGGTGCCGGACCCCGACCAGGCCGGGCAGCTCGGTCGCGTCGGACTCGGCGAAGATCTCGGCCACCCGGTCCTCGGCCGTCGGCACCACCTTGGCGACGATGAGCGAACGGTCCATTCGCGCCTCCTGCACGTCCCGGTGCGCGGCGAACCAGTCGCGCCGCACGGATCGCCACACGGTCGCGCCGGCGGCGTCTACCGGGCGTCAACCGGGCCCCATCGCGGCACAAACATGGTGACGCTGCGTTGACGCAAGCTGTGCGTGAGCTATGCGAAGATCGCCTTCCGGTTTCCGGGTCGGCGACACTTATTCGCAGATCACAGCCGTGTTACGGGTCCGCAGCGGACAGTCAGGTGGCCGACCGACCGTTGACTGAGAGTAACAGGGATTGATATTCTCCGTCTCGGTCAGCCCGGCCACGGCGGAGGTTCCCGACCGTGGCGGAGGCGTTCCGACACCGGCGTCGCGGGCGACGGTCCGGGCAACGCAAACGGTCGGGACGAGGGTTCCGGTGCTGGGGGGTGCGCCGTGGCGGGTGGATCGAGAATGCCGACGGCGGGCGAACCCGCCCCACGGGTGTCACTGCACCTGCTCGGCGGCTTCCAGCTGCTGCACGACGACACTCCCGTGGTCGTACCCCGGGGTCTGCAGCGCGTCATCGCACTGATCGGCCTGCGCCCGGCCGCGACCCGCAGCCACCTCGCCGGGCTGTTGTGGCCCGAGACGCCGGAGGAGCGGGCGCTGTCGTCGCTGCGGACCGCGCTGTGGCGGCTGCGGCAGGATCCGTGCTGCCCGCTGCGCACCGACGGCGACACCGTCCGCCTCGGACCCACCGTCCGCCTCGACGTGGACGACCTGGTGGAGACCGCGGCGCTGGTCCGCGAGGGCGCCGTCCCGCGCGGCGCCGCCGGCGCCGGACGCCACGACCTGCTCCCCGGCTGGTACGACGACTGGGTACTGCTGGAACGCGAACGGCTGCGCCAGCTGCGCCTGCACATGCTCGAGGAACTCGCCGGCAACCACCTCACCGCCGGCCGGCACGGCGAGGCGCTTGAGGCGGCCCTGGAGGCGATGGCCGCCGAGCCGCTGCGGGAGACCCCGCACCGCTTGGTGGTCCGCATCCACCTGGCCGAGGGCAACGCGTTCGAGGCGGTCCACTCCTTCTACGTCTACCGCGACCTGCTCCTGCGCGAGCTGCGCCTGGAACCGTCCCCGGCGATGACCGCGCTGCTCGACGACACGCTCGCGCCGATCCGCCGGGCCAGCCGCCCGGAACCGCCGCCGCGCCGCACGGACCGGACCGCCAAACCGGCGCCGCGCGCCCCCACCGCGCCGCCACCACCATCAATGCCCCGGGGTACGCGGTGACGGCGAGGTGACAGCGCGACCGGCACCGTGAGGCCAGCACCGCGGCGGCGAGAGGGGTCACGATGAGTCGACTGTTGGTGGTCAGCCGGATCGTGCCGGGCGCACAGGGAAGGGTGGCGCAGATCTTCGCCGAGGCCGACGCCACCGAGCTTCCCCACCTCACCGGCGTCCGGCACCGGTCGCTGTACTACCTGCACGACCTGTGCGTCCATCTGATGGAGACCGTCGACGTCGCCCCCGGGCTGACCGCGGAGCTGCGCGACAACCCGCTCTACGAGCAGGTGAACAAGCGGCTCTCCGCGCACACCTCCCCGTACCTGCCGACCTGGCACTCCCCCCGCGACGCGGTGGCCGGCTGCTTCTACAGCTGGGACGCCGCCGACGCGCCTGCGCCCGACCGGATCCACTGACCGGCCACGGGCGACGGACGGGGCGCCCCGGAACCACGCACGGCACCCAGGTTCCGGGGCGTCTCCCTGCTCTCCGAAGCCGCTCGACCCGCCTTCCGGCACACGCTCGGTCATCCTCCGGGCACCGGCCGACACCGCCGGTCCCACCGTCGTGGCCCGGCCCCGGGCTGCCTGTCGTGCGCCGCGCGGGTGTGCGAAGCTGCCCCGAGTCTTTCGCCACCGTCGTGCACGTACATAGAAGGAGGTTGGCCATGCCGTCGAGCTTCGGGCAGTGGCTGTTCGTGATACTGGCCCTGCTCATCGGATTCGCTGCCGGCTGGTTCGTCGTCGGCCGCCGCCGGCCCGGCGCTCCGGCGACGCCCTCGGTGGAGACCGCCCCCGCGGTGACCGCCACCGTCGACGAGCCGCGCCCGGTCGCGGTGGTCGACGAGCCCCCGGCGACCGCCACGGTGGCCGAGCAGCCCGCGCCCACCGAGACGGCGACCGCCGAGCCGGCCGTCGCCACCGCCGCCCAGGCCACCGACGAGCCGGAGGCGTCGTCGAGCACCGCCTCCGAGCCGGTGTCCTCCCCCGCCGAGTCCGAGCCGGTGACGGTCTCCACGCCGGCCGTTGTGGACGAGCCCGCCGCCACCCCGGCCTCCACGCCGGCCGTCGTGGACGAGCCCGCCGCCACCCCGGCCTCCACCGATGTGGAGGAGCCGGTCGCGTCTCCGGCGCTCGTCACCGAGTCGGAGCCCTTCGCGGTGGAGCCGGAGCGCGCGCCCGTCGCCGTCCCGGCGCAGTCGACGCCCGCCGACGAGCCGGCGGATTCGGCAACGACGCCGACTGCTGGTGCGACCACGGCGGAGGCAGCGCCGTCGCCGGTCGAGACCGCCGAGCAGGTGGAGACCGTCGAGCCGGTCAAGACGGCCGAGCAGGTCGAGCAGGTCGCGCCGGCCGAGACCGCCGAGCCCGCGACGACGGCCGAGCCGGTCGCCGCCACGCCGGCCGTGGTGCCCGCGCCGCGGGCCTCGGCCGAGAACGGCGTGCCGGCGGACGCCGCCGGTGACGCGCCGGACGACTTCCGGCGCATCCAGGGCATCGGGCCGAAGATGGCCGCCGCGCTCCAGGACGCCGGGATCCGCACCTACCGGCAGCTCGCCGAGCTGGACGAGGCCGCGCTGCGGCAGACCGTGAAGGCCGCCGGGCTGCGTGCCGCGCCCGGTCTCGCCTCCTGGCCGCAGCAGGCCAAGGTGCTGGCGGGTGCCCCGGCCGACGCCGAGCGGGTGCTGCCGGCGAGCGCCGAGTAGTCCGCAACCGCGTTCCGGGCCGGTGGTGACTGTGGTCGCCACCGGCCCGGCGCGTTTCGCGCGGCCGATTCGCGACGTGCGGCATCCCCCGGCGCGGCCGTCCCTCGGATGGCGGGCAACCACCGCACCCGGCATGGAACGACGACAGAGTGTGATCGGCAGGAGCGTTATGTCGGAAAGCTGACCGGACGGGAACGGGCGTCGCTACCGTCGGTGAAGGGCCGGGACGGCCCGCCGCGCGTACCGCCACCCGCAGGAGCGTCTCGTGCCCACCGCAGCGCCGGAGCCCGCCGGCCGGCGACCGCCGGTCCGCGATCCGGAGGCGCCGCGCCGGGTGACGCTGCTCGAACTCTTCTTCGACCTGGTCTACGTGGTCGCGCTCGCGTTGATCTCGCGCAACCTGGTCGGGTCGGTGACCTGGGAACGGGCCGCCGAGTCGCTGGTCATGCTGATGGCGATCTGGTGGACCTGGGCGATCACCACGCTGGTCACCGACATCTACGACCCGCAGCGCACCGAGATCAAGCTGCTGATCGTGGCGGTGATGTTCGGCGCGCTGCTGATGACCACCGCCATCCCGGAGGCGTTCGGCTCCCGTGGGCTGGTGTTCGGCGGCACGTACGTGGCGATCCATCTCGGACGCGGGCTGTTCCTCATGCCCGCCGTACGGCGGCATCCGCAGAGCAATCGCCGGGCCCTGCGCATCTTCGTCTGGTTCGCCGTGTCGGCGGTGCCCTGGCTGGTCGGCGCGCTCGCCGTGCACGGCACCGCCCGGCTGTGGCTGTGGGCCGGCGCCCTGGCCATCGACTATCTCGGGTTCCGGCTGGCGTACCCGGTCCCCGGCCTGGGCGCGGTGCCGGAATCCCAGCGCAACGTGACGGCCGAGCACCTGTCCGAGCGGTACCAGCAGTTCTTCATCATCGCGCTCGGCGACGCCGTGCTGGTCGCCGGCACCGTGTTCAGCGCGCACCACTCCGAGGCGGAGAACCTGGCCGCCTTCGCCACCGCGTTCGGCACCACGCTGCTGCTCTGGCGCATCTACGTGCACAAGTCCGGTGAGCTGCTGCCGCACGCCATCGCCCGGGCCGCCCAGCCGAGCCGGTTCCTCAACACCGCGCCGTACACCCATCTGCTGATGGTGGCCGGGGTGGTGACCACCGCGGCGGGCTTCGACCTGGTCCTGCTGGAACCGACCGGCCACACGCCGCCGGCCTGGCTGGCGGTGATCCTCGGCGGGCCGGCGCTGTTCCTGACCGGCCGGGGCGCCTTCGAGTACGAGGTGTTCAGCCGCGTCTCGCGGTCCCGGCCCGGCGGCGTGCTGGCGCTGCTCACGATCGCGCCGGCCGGGTTGTTCCTCGCACCGGTCTACGCCTCGGCCGGGGCGATGCTGGTGCTGGCCGGGGTGGCCTTCGCCGACTACCGCCGCAGCCGGGGCCGCCCGCCCGAGGAGCCGATGCCACCGCACTGAGGTAATCGGAATCGGCCGTGCCGGCACCGGTGCGCCGTTTGGCGGATCACCCGCACGGGGTACATGGCCTCCACCTCGAATCCACCACAACCCCAGTGGAGGCAACTGATGCGCGGCACCTCGATAGTCGGCGTCCTGGTCGTCATCTGGCTCATCATCGGCGCCATCGCCGCGGGTCAGCGCGGCTACTACGGCAACGACGAAACCAACTGCGCGGAGGCGGGCACCATCCTGGTCACCATCGTGGCCGGCCCGCTGAACTACATCGGCGCCAACCCGAAGGTGGACTGCAAGCTCCCCGAGCCGTCGAAGTAGGCGTCACCCCCGTACTCCCCTCCCGGCCCGCGCCCGCCCGGCGAGCGCGGGCCGTTTCGTGCCCGTGGCGCGGCCCGTCACCACCGCTGCGCCGTCCTAGGAGGCTGGGTTTCGCGGGGTTTGCCCACCGAAACGGTGGGAACGGCAGCGGTTCGCCGACGACGGAACGGAGAACCGGGCATGCGGATCGGCTACAAGCTCGCCTCGGAGGCGTTCGGGCCCCAGGAACTCATCCGCCAGGCGGTCCGCGCCGAGGCGGCCGGCTTCGACTTCGTCGAGATGAGCGACCACTACCACCCCTGGCTCGAGGTGCAGGGCCACTCCTGCTTCACCTGGAGCGCGCTCGGCGCAATCGCCGCCCGCACCACCACCCTCGGCCTCGCCACCGGCGTCACCTGCCCGTCGGTCCGCTACCACCCGGCGATCGTCGCGCAGGCCGCCGCCACCATGGCGCTGATCTCCGACGGGCGGTTCACGCTCGGGGTGGGCGCCGGCGAGCGGCTCAACGAACACGTCGTCGGGCAGGGGTTCCCCAGTGTGCGGGGGCGGCACGAACGGCTGCGCGAGGCGCTGGAGATCATCCGGCTGCTCTGGCAGGGCGGATACCGCTCGTACGACGGCCGGCACCTGAAGCTGGAGGACGCCCGGGTCTGGGACCTTCCCGACCAGCCGCCGGTGATCGCCGTGGCCGCCAGCGGCCGGGAGTCGGCCGGCCTGGCGGCCGAGCTGGGCACCGGCCTGTTCGCCACCGAGCCGAAGTCGTCGATCGTCGACCAGTACCGCAACGCCGGCGGCGGGGGCCCGCGCTACGCCGAGGTGCCGATGGCCTGGGCCGCCGACGAGGAGTCGGCGGTACGCGCGGCGAAGGAGACCAGCCGCTGGGCGATCACCGGCTGGAAGGTGATGAGCGAGCTGCCCAACCCGGTGAACTTCGACGCCGCCACCGCCTGGGTCGAGGACCACCACATCCGGCAGCAGTTCTCCGTCGGCCCCGACGCCGCGCCGCACGTGGAGAAGGCGCGGACGTACGTCGAGGCCGGCTTCGACCACATCGTGCTGCAGAACGCCGGGCCGGACCCGGACGGCTTCCTGGACTTCTGCGCCCGCGACCTGCTCGCCCGGGTCCGCGCGCTCGGCTAGTCCCCCGTGCCCGGCCGGCCCTCGCGCTCAGCCGGTCCCCGTGCTGGCCGGCCCTCGGACCTCAGCCGCCGACGTGGATGCCCGGGCGGCGGGTCGGGTCCGGCTCGGACTTGCGGATGATCTCCCGCACCACGGGCGGGGTGTCACCCCGGCCGAGGATGAGGTAGCGCAGCAGGTGCGCGATCGGGTTCCCCTCCGACCACTCGAAGTGGCAGTGCGGGCGGACGCCCGTCGCGTCGCGCAACGCCAGCAGGATCGCGGCAATCGCGTTCGGCGCGGCGGGGCTGCTCGCGCGCAGGATCCGGTATCCGCCGGACTCCACCCCGTGCACCCGCAGCACCTGGCTGAACTGGGACGGGTCGCTCACGTCGATCTCCAGGAACAGCACGTCGGCGGCGCCGGGCACCGGGTTCATCGACCGTTGCGCCCGCTCCTTGACCCGGTACTCCTTGACCGAACCGCGCTGCCGCTTGTTGGCGATCAGGTGCAGCCGCCCGTCCCGGGCCACGGATTCGTCCACGAAGCGGCGGGCCGCCTCGTCGAACTCGATCCGCTCGGCGCGCAGCTCGGTGGTCCGGGTGACCCGGGAGATCAGCGACACCGCGACGATCCCGGCGATGAAGAACCCGGAGATGGTGATGCCGTCCGGCTTCTCCACCACGTTCTCCGCCAGCGCGTACAGCAGCACGGCGGTGAGCAGCGCGAACCCGGCGGCGGCGCGGCTGCGGGCGCGCAGCGCCGCGATGGTCACCGCTATCGCGCCGGAGACCATCATCGCGAGGATGCCCGTGGCGTACGCGCCGGCCTGGGCGTTCACGTCGGCGGAGAAGGCGATCGTGATGGCGATGCTGATCGCGGTGTAGACCAGCACCACGGGACGCACCGCCCGCCCCCACTCCGGCGCCATGCCGTACGACGGCAGGTAGCGGGGCACGATGTTGATCAGCCCGGCCATCGCCGACGCGCCGGCGAACCAGAGGATGAGCACGCTGCTGATGTCGTAGACGGTGCCGAACGCCTCGCCGAGGTGCTCGTGGGCGAGGAACGCCAGCGCCCGGCCGTTGGCCGGCCCGCCGGGGTCGAACGCCTCGGGCGGGATCAGCACCGTGGTCACGAACGTGGTGGCGATCAGGTAGACCGACATGATCAACGCGGCGGCGGTGAGCAGCCGGCGGGTGTTGCGGATCCGGGCGTCCAGCCGCCGCTGCACGTCCTCGCCGTCGCCGCGCACCAGCGGCATCATGCTCACCCCGGTCTCGAACCCGGACAGGCCGAGCACCAGCAGCGGGAACGCGAGCACGCTGGTGGCCAGGACGTCGCCGGGCCCGCCGGCGTCGGCCAGCCGGCCGGTCCAGTCACCGAGCAGCCCCGGGTCGGCGACGACCTCGGCCACCCCGGCGACCACCACCACCGCGTTCAACGCGAGGAACACCGCCACCAGCGGGATGGCGACCTGCACGGCCTCGCTGAACCCGAGCAGGAACACGCCGCCGAGCACGAGCAGCAGAGCCACGGTGACCAGCACCGCCGCGGTGTCGCCGTGCGGGAACGACGCGGGCAGCACCGGATTCTCCAGCAGGTGCACACTGGCGTCGGCGGCGGAGAGCGTGATCGTGATGATCCACGAGGTGGCGACGAAGCCGAGCAGCACCAGCACGAAGACCTTGCCGCGCCAGAACGGCAGCAGCCGCTCCAGCATGGCCACCGAGCCCTGCCCGTGCGGGCTCTCCCGCGCCACCCGGCGGTACATCGGCAGCATCCCGAGCAGGGTGAGCGCCACGATCAGCAGCGTGGCCAGCGGGCTGAGCGCGCCGGCCGCCACGGCGGCGATGCCGGGCAGGTAGGACAGCGTGGAGAAGTAGTCGACGCCGGTCAGGCACATCACCTGCCACCACGGGTGGGACCGGGTCTGGTGCTCGCGGACCTCCGGGCCGACCGGCTCGACCCGGTGCGCGAACAACCACCGGTGCAGCCGGCCCGCCGGCGGCGACGGCCGCGTCGGGGCCGCCACCCGTTCCGGCAGCTCCGGAGCGGCACGACCGGACCGCTCGCCGTGGTCGCCGTGCCGGCCGGCCCGGGCCGCCGCGGCCGCGTGCGCCTCCCGGCGCCGCTCCCGCGAACGCCTGGGCTGTTCCGCGTCCCCCGCCTGCCCCATCTGCTCCCCTTCGTCCCTATGAAGACGGTAGGGGTTGCCCCGGGCACGACCCGGCCGAACCGGTCAAAGATCCGGTCCGCGGGCCAGCGCGTCACGCACCGCCGCCGGGTCGGCCACGGTCACGGTGACCGCCGGGTGCCGCGGCCACGAGCCGGGGGCCAGCCCTGGCACCGGCTCGGCGAAGCGCAGGCAGACCCCGCCGGCCACGCTGGCGCCGAAGGTCACCCCGCCGTCGGCCGCCGACAGGTGCGGTCCGATCGCCCGCCACCAGCGGTACGGTCCGCTCAGCTCGGCCCCGGTCACGTTGTCCGGTGTGGTGCGCAGCAGCCACGGGCCGAACCGGACGACGAGCGCGTCCGGGCCCCAGTCGAGCCAGGCCGTGGCGGGCCGTACGCCGAGCAGCGCCAGCGGCAGCCGGAACGCCGGGTCGAAGCGGAACGGGAAGCGGCGGACCGGGCCCGGCGGGGGCGCCCCGGGGCCGGCCGGTTCGTCTCGCGGCACGGCGGCGACGTACCCGGTGCGGCGGGCTCGACACCCGCGGGCGGCGTTCCCGCGTCCCGCGCCCGGACGGCGGGACGCGGGAACCCCCCGTCCCGGCTACTGCAGGAACGCCCCGAGGGGTGACAGCAGCAGCCGGCCGAGCAGCGCGGCGTTGTCGTCCAGCCGCGTCCGCTCACACTCGCGGGCGTCCGGGTCGTGCCGGCAGCGCCAGATCTTCTGCGCGTTGCGCCAGGCCACGTTCCGGGTGTACTCCACCAGTTCGCCCTGGTACCAGTCGTCGATGTCGCCGTTCACCATGTCGATCATGAGTTGCCAGTTGTCCAGGTAGCCGCGGCGCAGCACCGGGATCCGTTCGGCGAAGATCTTGTTGATCTCCAGATAGTCGCGGTGCTGGTCGCTGCCGTCGATCGGCTCGGACTCCAGGCTGTCGAACGTGGTCACCAGCGCGAACGGCAGGTCGTAGTTGATGTGCGCGTTGACGCCCGCGGCGGCCGACGGCAGCGGCCGGGCGTCCGGGCCGCGCATCCGCTTGAACAGGCACGACCACGCCTTCGGGGTGTTCGGGCTGGAGTCGGTCCAGAACCGCAGCGCCTCGAAGTAGCGGGCCGCGAACTCCACGTCCAGCCGCGCCAGGAACGCCGGGTCGCAGAACCGGTCGTCGTACAGGCCGTCGAGCACCGTGCTGGTGATGACCAGGTAGAGCTTGTTGAAGTCGGCGAGCGGGCAGCTCTCCTCCAGCGGCGGCAGCCGGACCAGCATGTCCTGGAGCTTGGTCAGATGGTCCACGACCGCCGGCACGTCGGCGGGGTGGTCGGCCAGCAACCCGACGATGTCCTGGTGCACAGGCCCCCAGACCGGTTCGGTCATCTCTCCTCCACAACGGCCGGCGCCCCCACGACGCCACCACCCCTGTTCCGCGGGACAGCCTGCCAGCCGCCGTCCACACCGCGGATCCGTCGAACGACGTATTGCCGGCGTACGCCTACTCGGCGCCGTTGCGCAGGAAGATGGCGCTGGCCTGCACCCGGGTGCGTACCTGGAGCTTGTCGAAGATGTGCGAGACGTGGACGCCGATGGTCCGCTCGCTGATGAACAGCCGTTGGCCGATCTCCCGGTTGGTCAGCCCCTCCGCGACGGCGGCGA
Source organism: Micromonospora tulbaghiae (assembly GCF_900091605.1). GTDB lineage: Bacteria > Actinomycetota > Actinomycetes > Mycobacteriales > Micromonosporaceae > Micromonospora > Micromonospora tulbaghiae. The sequence continues at coordinate 602,146 of NZ_FMCQ01000002.1, read as the reverse complement.
GCACCTCCCGCTCCCGCGCGGTGAGCGTCGCCAGCTCGTCCACCGCCGGCCCGGCGGGCGCCGCCGCCCGCTGCCGGGGCACCGGCGCCGGGTCCGGCGCGGCGTCCAGGGTCACCCGGGCCCGCGAGGCGATGGTACGGATCTCCGCGGTCAGCGGCACCGCGCCGAGCGACTGGGCCATCGCGTGCGCCCGGTGCAGCAGCTTGCCCGCGGTGGCCACCCGGCTGCGGCGGGCCAGAAGCGCCTCGGCCTGCCGCAACCGGGAGTACGCGGCCGGGTAGGGGTGGTTGCGCCGGTCCCACTCGAGCGCGGAGCGCTCCCAGAGCGCGGGGTCGCCGCGGCCGTCGTCGAGCCGGCTCAGCTCGGCGTCGCAGAGCGCGAGGAACCCCTCGGCGACGTAGCGCACCGGTGCGCCCGCCTTGGCGCTCTTGCCGGTCACCCGGTCGACCACCTCGCGCAGCCGGCGTACCGCGTTCGGGTCCACCTCGATCGTGCGGCTGGCCGCCGCCTCGGCCTCCGCGCGCAGCCCGTGCCAGGCCAGCGTGGCCAGCACGATCACGTCGTCGGAGCGGCTCTCGGTCAGGCCCCGCTGCACCGCCTGCCGGGCCACGTCGTGCCGGCCCTGCCACATGGCCAGACCGGCCCGCAGGATCAGCATCGGCAGCACGTGCCGGGCGCCGCCGCCGGCCAGCACCGTCGCGACCGCCTCCAGGTCGCGGTCGGACGCCTCGACGTCGCCGTACCCGACGGAGAGCCGGCACCGGGCCAGCAGCAGCTCGACCGCGTCGGCCCCGGACGGGCGGTGCCGCAGCGCGGCGGCGACGACCTTCTCCGCCTCGGCCCACTGCCCCACCCGGAACAGCCCGTTCGTCGCCACCGCCAGCAGCCGGGTCTCCCAGGTGCGGCCGAGCCCCAGCTCGGCGACCCGGTCGGCGCCCCGGCGGGCCACCACCACCCCCTCCTCGAGGATGTTCAGCGGCCCGGTGAGCAGCTCGGCCAGGTGCAGGTACGCGCAGGCCACGTCCTCCGGCCGGCCGGACCGCTCGGCGGTGTCCAGCGCCTGGCGCATCACCGCCAGCCCGGCGGCCGGATCCTCCAGGAACGCCTCGCTGAACCCGAGCGCGGCGCTGGCCATCACCACCTCGGAGATGGTGCCGGGAACGTCGGCGGCGAGCGCGAGGGCCTCCCGGGCCTGGTCGCCGGCCTCGGCGTAGCGGCCCAGGTGCAGCAGCAGCTCGGCCAGCCGGGCGGCGGCGGTGCACCGCTCCCGCGGCGTGCAGTCGGGCGAGTCCAGCACCCGCCGGTACTCCTGCTCGGCGGGAGCCGACCGGCCGGCCGCGGCCAGGTAGCGGGCCCGGCGGATGCGCAGCGCGCAGACCGGCGGCCCGGACGGGTCGTCGGCCAGCTCCTCCAGCAGCGTCAGGGCGCGGGCGTGCTCACCGCTGTGGTGCGCGGCCTCGGCGGCGTGGCTGAGCAGCTCGGCCCGGTCCACCTCGACCGGCTCGGGCCGTGCCCCGTCGGGCAGGACGGCGGCCGGCTCGGTGGCCAGGGTCAGCGCGGCGGACCAGTGGCGGTGCGCCTCGGCGTATCCGTGCAGCCGTTCCGCCTCGCGGGCGGCGGCCATCGCGGCGGGCAGCGCCCGCGCCGGCTCGCCCGCGTGCCGCCAGTGGTGGGCCAGCCGGGCCTGGTGCAGCTCGGCCGGTACGGCGGTGAGCGCCTCCGCGTAGCGGCGGTGCAGCGCGGCCCGCTCGGCGGGCAGCAGCTCGTGGGCCAGGACCTCGGCGACCAGCCGGTGCCGCAGCCGGTAGCCGTCGTCCGCGCCGACAAGCAGGCGGTGCGCGACCGCCTCGCGGACCGCGTCGAGCAGCTCCTCCTCGGGCAGCCGCACCACCTGGGCCAGCAGCCAGTGGTCGACCGGCTCGACGCCCACCGCCACCGCGTGCACCACCGCGTGCGCCGGCTGGGGCAGCGCGTCGACCCGGTCGAGGAACACCTCGCGCAGCGTGTCGGAGAGGCCGTCGCGGCCGTCGCGCCGGTCGCGGGCCAGTTCCTCCACCACGAACGGGTTGCCGCCGCTGCGCTGCCAGAGCTGGTCGGCGGCCTCCGGCGGCAGCGGCGCGCCGACCACCGCGGCGGCCAGTTCGTCGGTGGCGGACCGGTCCAGCGGCAGCAGGTCGATCACCCGCACCGAGCGCAGCCGGCGCAGCTCGGTGAGCACCCGGCGCAGCGGGTGCGCGCCGCGCAGCGACTCGGCCCGGATCGCGGCCAGCACTGAGAGCTGGAGGTCGCCGAGCCCGGCCAGCAGGTAGAGCAGAAGCTGCCGGGTGCTGCGGTCGACCCACTGTAGATCGTCGAGGACGAGCACCAGCGGCCGTCCGCCGGCCACCACGTGCAGGCCCTGTGCGACGCGTTCCAGCAGCGCCCCGGCGCCGTCCGGGCCGGGGGTCTCCTCGTCGAAGACCTGCAACACCCCGCGGATGGCCGACGCGGTGCGCGCCTGCGCCTGCTCGGCGTCGAGCCGGCGCAACGCCTGCCGTACCGGGTGCAACGGCGAGGCGTCTCCGATGTCGAGGCAGGTGCCGGTGAGTACCAGGGCACCGCTGCGCCGCAGTTGCTCGCCGACCTCGGTCAGCAGGCGGGACTTACCCACCCCGCTCTCTCCGGTGAGGAACACCGCGCCGGTCTGCCCGGGCCGCAGGTCGTCGTAGAGCGCCGACCGCAGCGTCGCCATGGTCCCGGTACGGCCGACGAGCGGTGCCGTGTCCACGTCGCTGGCCATGGGAGGCAGCCTAGTCACAGGCCCCCGCACCGTTCTACGGCCTCGGGCCCGGATCGGTACCTCTCGCGTCGACTACACGACTAATGGTTGCGGGTGCCCGACATACGTCGTCCTACAGATCCCCCGAGAACCCGGTGGTGAAAGTCTGCTGAGGTCGTCGGGCACCACGATCGGGAAAGGGTGGGTGCGATGTTGATCACCACGCCCGTGGGGAGTCGGAAAGCCGTCATCACGGCGTGCCGGCCGGTGCCCGAGGAACGACGCACCGTGACCGTCCTCTTCGTCGACATCGTCGGCTCGACCCGGCTGGTCGAGCGACTCGACCCAGAGGACGTACGCGCGTTGCAGCGCGCCTACTTCGGCACCGTCGCCTCCGTGCTGCGCCGCTGGCGGGGCGTGGTGGAGAAGTACGTCGGCGACGCGGTGATGGCGTTGTTCGGCGCATCCGGTTCGGACGGTCTCGACGCGTACCGGGCGGTGCGGGCCGGGCTGGACATCCAGGCCGCGCTGGAGCGGCGGCGACCGGGCGGCGTCCGGCTGCGCGTGCGGGTCGGCGTGGCGACCGGCGAGGTGCTGCTCGACCTGGCCGAGGTCCGCGACGGCGGCCACGGCGCGGCCAGCGGCGCGGTGATCACCACGGCGGCCCGCCTCCAGGAGCACGCGCCGCCGGGCGGGGTCGTGGTCTGCCCGGTCACCCGGACCGCGGTGGCCGGCCTGGTCGAACAGCGTCCACTCGCCACCCTGACGCTCGCCGGCAAGGCGCTCCCGCTGGACGTGTGGCGGGTGACCGGGGCGGCCGGGGGCAGGACGGGCCGGCACCGCGTCCCGCTCGTGGGCCGTCGTCGCGAGCTGGCCGGCGCGGCCGACGAGGTGACCCGGGCGCTGCGCGAGCGCCGTCCCCGGTGGATCTCACTGGTCGGACCGCCGGGCAGCGGCCGCAGCCGGCTGCTGCACGAGGTGACCCGTGCCGTGTCGCACGTGGACGGTGTGCCGGTGCGCCGCCGGGTGACGGCCTGCCCGCCGTACCCGTGCGGCGAGCTGGCGCCGCTGGCCGACCTGGTCCGTCCCCGGCCGGACGGCACGGTCGCCGACGGTCCGGGCGGTGTGCTCGCCGCGTTCCTCGCCGCGCCGGACGACGACACGGTGGCGGCCCGCGCCGTGGTCGCCTGCCGCGAGGCGCTGCTCGGCCTGGCCGCCGACGCGCCGGTGGTGGTCGCGGTGGACGACCTGGACCGGGCCGCCCCGGCGCTGCGCCGGTTCCTGCACCAGCTCCACGTCGCGGCGGGTGAGCGGGGACTGCCGCTGGCGGTGGTCACCACGTGCGGCTCCGGCTCGGCCGACCCGTTGCCCGCACCGGCGCGGCGGATCCCGGTGGAGCCGCTGGGACCGCTGGACACCGGGCGGCTGCTGCGGCACCTGCTCGACCGGGCCGGTCGGCCGGCGGAGCTCGTCGCGCGGCTGCTTCCGCTGGTCGGCGGCAGTCCGGCGGTCGCGACCGCGTACGCGTCGGCGGATCCGGACGGCGAGCCGGGTGGCGTACCGGCTGCCGCGCGCCGCCTGGTGGACGCCCGGCTGGACCGGCTCGACGGTACGCACCGGGCGGTCCTGCTGGCCGGCGCCGCCCGGCGTGGCCCGGTCGTGGCCGCCGCGGCCGAGGCGATGCTCGGCTGGCCCGCCGGCCGGGCCGAGCCGGTGCTGCGGGCGCTGGCCGCGGCGGGGCTGGTACGCCCGGTCACGGCCGGCGACTGGGCGATCGACGCGCTGGTGGCGCGGGTGGCCGCGCTGCGGCTGTCCCGTGCGGTACGCGCGGACTTCGCCCGCCGCCTGCGCACCGCGAAGGACTCCGCTGCCGGCCGGGTGCCGGGAGCGGGAACCGGCGTCCCGTCCCGGGGCGCCGGCGAGCGGGAGGTCTGCCCGCTCGGGGCGGGACGGTCGCGCCGGTCGGGTGGAGGGGCCCGACCGGCGCCCGTCCCGCCGGACCGGCTCGATCGCTCCGACACTCTCCACCCGGTGCCCGGGCAGCCGGGCCGGGCCGGGGTGCTCCGGGCGGTGCCCGCACGACCGGGGCAGCCGGCCCGCGCCGGGCCTGCGCCGGGCGACGCGACACGGATCGTCCCGGGCGCCACGGCGTGGCCCGGGCGGACCGGTCCGTCCGGGCGGGTGGGCCGGCGAAGAACCGAGCCCGGTGGGCACGCGCTCGGGCTGGCCGCATGACGTCCGGGTCGGAGCGGGCACGGGGCCACTCCGGCCCGGACGTCACCCGGGCTCGCAGGCGTGCGGGCGCAGGCCCGCGGACGGATCAGTCCCGGGCGATGGTGCGGCTGCGGCCCCGGAACTCGGCCACCACCTCGTCGCCGCGCCGTACCGTCACGTCGTAGATGCCGCTGCGGCCGTGCCGGACCCGTTCGGTGGCATACGCCTCCAGCAGGTCGCCCTCGCGTACCGGGCGCAGGAAGCTGATCTCGCCACCGGCCGCCACAGTGGCCGGGCCGTGGCTGTTGCAGGCCAGTGCGAACGCGGTGTCGGCGAGCAGGAACACGAAACCACCGTGCCCGATCGCGTGCCCGTTGAGCATCGCCGGGGTGACCCGCATCCGGGCCACCGCCGCGCCGTCGCCGGCCGAGACGAGTTCGATGCCGAGCCCCTTGGACGCCACGTCGGCGTCGAACATGTCGTGCGCCGCGGTACGGCCGCCGTCGCCGGCCATGTCAGGACTCCCGCCGCTGGTCGACGATGCGGCGCATCTTGCCCATCGAGCGTTCCACCCCGTCCGGCTCGATCACCCGTACCGCCACCGACACCCCGATCGTGTTCTTGACCTGCTCGACGAGAGTGGCGCCGGCCCGCTCGGCCTCGTCGGCGGCGGCGCCCGCCCGCCGCTCCACGTGGACGGTGAGCGTGTCGAGCCGTCCCCGCCGGTCGAGCACGCACTGGAAGTGCGGCGACAGGGCCGGGGTACGCAGGATCAGCTCCTCGATCTGGGTCGGGAAGACGTTCACCCCCCGGACGATCATCATGTCGTCGGTACGCCCGGTGATCTTCTCGATCCGCCGCATCGGGCGGGCGGTGCCGGGCAGCAGCCGGGTCAGGTCGCGGGTGCGGTAGCGGACCACCGGCATGGCCTCCTTTGTCAGCGAGGTCAGCACCAGCTCACCCCGCTCGCCGTCGGGCAGCACCTCACCGGTGACCGGGTCGATGATCTCCGGGTAGAAGTGGTCCTCCCACAGGTGCAGGCCGTCCTTGGTCTCCACGCACTCGACCGCCACGCCCGGCCCCATCACCTCGGACAGGCCGTAGATGTCGAGCGCGTGCATGTCCAGGCGCTGCTCCAGCTCGTTGCGCATGTCCTCGGTCCACGGCTCGGCGCCGAAGATCCCCACCCGCAGGGAGGTGGCGCGCGGGTCGACGCCCTGGCGTTCCATCTCGTCGACGATGGCGAGCATGTAGCTCGGCGTCACCATGATGACCTCCGGTTCGAGGTCGCGGATCAGCATCACCTGGCGCTCGGTCATGCCGCCGGACACCGGGACGACCGTGCAGCCCAGCTCCTCGGCGCCGTAGTGCGCGCCGAGGCCGCCGGTGAACAGCCCGTAGCCGTACGCGACGTGCACCCGGTCGCCGCGGCGGCCTCCGGCGGCCCGGATCGAGCGGGCCATGAGCTCGGCCCAGGTGTCCAGGTCGGCGCGCGTGTAGCCGACGACCGTGGGACGGCCGGTGGTGCCGGAGGAGGCGTGCAGCCGGGCGACCCGCTCGCGGGGCACCGCGAACATGCCGAACGGGTAGTTCTCCCGCAGCTCCGCCTTCGCGGTGAACGGGAAACGGGCCAGGTCGGCCAGTTCACGCAGGTCGTCCGGGTGCGCGCCGAGGGCGTCGAACGCGCGCCGGTAGTGGGGCACGTTGCCGTACGCGTGCCGCAGCGAGTGCCGCAGCCGGTCCAGTTGCAGCGCACGCAGCTCGTCGACGCCGATCCGCTCGACGGGATCCAGCTCGTCCGGACGAGGGGTGCGGTCCTGCACGGTGACCTCCTGGCACGAGGGTGGGCCCGAGGCCGCCGCCCCGGGCGCTGCCGCCCACCGTACGCCCGCCCACCCCATCCCCCGCACCTCCCCCGCGCCTTCCCGCACCTCCCCCGCGCCTCCCCGCGATCTTGCACTTGCCGCCCCTCGGATGCCGGGAATGTCCGGTCCGCCGGGGCCGAACTTGCAAGATCGACGAGGGCGGGGCGGGGCGGGTGGCCGGGGTGAGGGGGTTATGCTCGCGAGGGCGGTGGGGCCCGCCGTTCCGGCGGGTGCCGGGAGAACCGCGACGTCGCCAACGGTCCCTGCCAGTGACGAGTCCTGGTGGGAGGTGCCGTGTCCGAACCCCGCGTCGATCCGGACGTCGACCTGCGCGTACCGGCAGACCGGAGCGAACTGTCCGCGCACCCGGCGGCGGTGCTCGGCGTGATCGCCGCCGGCGGCGTGCTCGGCGCGCTGGCCCGGGCCGGCGCCCAGGCCGCCGTGCCGCACCAGCCCGGCGGCTTCCCCTGGGCCACGTTCGCCGTCAACGTCACCGGCTGCCTGCTCATCGGCGTGCTGATGGCGGTGCTCGCCGCCCGCCCGGCCCACCCGCTGACCCGGCCGTTCCTCGGCGTCGGCGTGCTCGGCGGGTTCACCACGTTCTCCGCGTACGCGGTCGACGCGCAGCGGCTGCTGACCGACGGCGCGGCCGGTACGGCGGGCGCCTACCTGGCCGCGACGGTGCTCGGCGCGCTGGCGGCGGTCGCGGCCGGGGACGCGGTGACCGCCCGGCTGCTGGCCGCCCGGGACGGGAGCCGGCGGTGACCGTCGCACTGCTGCCTGCCCGGAGTGGGGCGGACCGATGACGATCCTGCTGATCGCGCTCGGCGCCGCGATCGGCGCGCCGCTGCGCTACCTGACCGACCGGGCGGTGCAGGCCCGGCACGGGTCGCCGTTCCCGTGGGGCACGCTGACCGTCAACGTGGCCGGGTCGGTGCTGCTCGGCGGCCTGCTCGCGGCGCCCGTCGCCCCGGGCGTGACCGCGCTGGTCGGCACCGGCTTCTGCGGCGCGCTGACCACCTGGTCCACGCTCAGCTACGAGACGTTGCGCCTGGCCCGCACCGGCGAGCGCCGCCCCGCGTACGCGAATGTCACGCTCAGTGTGGTCGCGGGGCTCGGCGCGGCGTTCCTGGGCTACGCGGTCGTCACCGCGCTGAGCGGCTGACCGCGCCGGTCAGCCGGTCAGCGGGCCCGGCGCTCCGGGTGGGCCCGGTTCCATGCCCGCATCCGCTCCGGGTAGCCGGTGCGGGCCGCCTCGTACAGCGGCACCGCGTGCTTCTGGGCGATCTTGCCGGCGACCCGGGGCGAGCCGGTACGGCGGCGGATCCACTCGCCGTCGTGCGCGATGGCGACGACTGTGGTGTCGGTGGCGGTGGTCTCCGGTTCCAGGTAGAACTCGACCCCGCTCCGGCTGGTGACGAACGCCTCCAGTTGCGCCAGGTCCTCCTTGGTCGCCTCGCGGTCGAGCTTCGTGGGCGTCGTCGGGTCGGCGGCCCGGCGGCTGAACCAGCCCATGCCCGCCTCCTCTCCTCGCGTTCGCTCCAGTGCAGCACGCCCGCCTGGCAGGCGGCTGGGAGCGCGGTGGGAGTCGGCTGGAGCGGCTCAGCCGACCTTCGCCGCCGGGGCGCCGGCCTGCGCGTCCGGCGCGGCGGCGCGTTCCCGCAGCACCGGCACCAGCGCGAGCGTGGGCAGCAGGAGCAGCGGCACCACGCCGAGCGCGGACAGCACCCCGAAGTGGTCGCCGAGGAAACCGAGCAGCGGCGGGCCGGCCAGGAAGGCGGTGTAGCCGATCACCGCGACCACGCTCACCCGGGCCGGGGCCCTGTCCTCGTCGTCGGCGACGGCGCTCATCCCGACCGGGAAGCCGAGCGAGGCGCCGAGTCCCCACAGCGCGACGCCGGCCACGGCGAGGGGGCCGTTCCCGGCCAGCACGGCGAGCGCGGCACCGGCGGACGCCATCGCGATGGTGGTGAACAGCACCGGCACCCGGCCCCACCTGTCGATGGCGACGGTGCCGACGGTGCGGCCGATCGTCATGCCCACCACGAACACGCCGAACACGGCGGCGCCGACGGCCTCGTCGACCCCGTACCCGTCCACGAACGCCACCGCGAGCCAGTCGTTGGCGCTGCCCTCGGTGAACGCCATGACCAGCACGAGCAGCCCGATCAGCAGCGTGCGGGGCTCGCGCCAGGCGGCGAGCAGCGCCTGCCGCCGGGCCGCCGGCTCCCCGGCCCCGGCCGCCTCGGCGGTGGCCGCGAGGAACGCCCGGGCGCCGACCATCGTGCCGGCCAGGATCAGCACGGACAGGACCGGCAGGTGCACGCCGACGGGTACGCCGAAGTGCGCCGCCCCGGCGCCCAGCCCGGCCCCGGCCACCGAGCCGAGGCTCCAGGCGGCGTGGAACCGGGGCAGGATGGTGTAGCCGAGGCGCTTCTCCACGGCCGCGCCCTCGACGTTCATCGCCACGTCGCACAGGCCGGAGCCGAAGCCGAACGCGGCGAGGCCGAGCCCCACCCCGACGACCGAGCCGGCCAGGCTGGCGGACAGACCCGCCACGGTCAGGCCGAGCGAGACCAGCACCACCGACACGGCCACCGTGCGCGCCGGCCCGAGCCGCTGGGTGACCAGGCCGGCGGTCGGCATGGCCAGCAGCGAGCCCGCCGACGCGCAGAGCAGTAGCAGGCCGAGCCGGCCCGGGTTGAGGTCGAGCGCCTCCTGGGCCGCCGGGACCCGGGAGAACCAGCTCGCCACCGCGAGCCCGTTGAGGGCGAAGACGACGGCCACGCCGTTGCGGGCGCTCAGTACCGCCCGGGGCGCCGGTGGCCGCTTCCCGGCCGGTGCGTCGATGGTGCTGCTCACGGTGCGGTGGTCCCTTCCCCCGTCTGATCCCGACGACAATCGCACACCTGAGAGCGCTTCCACCACAAACGCGGTTATGGCTTCGCCCATCCGCGCCGGAGCAGGCATGATGCGGACATGGGTACGCCGACCGCACGTCCCGCCACGCTCGACGACGTGGCCCGCGACGCCGGGGTGTCCCGGGCCACCGCCTCCCGGGTGCTCGGCGGCTACGGGTTCACCTCGGTGGACGCCCGCGCCCGGGTGCGGGCCGCCGCCGAGCGCCTCGACTACGTGCCGGACCTCGCGGCCCGGGCGCTGGTGCGCGGGGCCGGGGTACGCCTGGTGGTGGCGGTGGTGGGCCGTGACGACTCGGTGCTGGACGACCCGTACGTGCACCGGGTGGTGGGCGCGGCGTCGCGGGTGTGCGCGCGGCACGGCGTCGGCGTGGCGCTGGAGTGGCTGCCGCTCGCCGACCCGTCCGGGCTGGCCCGGCTCGGCGCGGACCGGGGCGTCTGCGGCGTGATCCTGGTCAACACCGTCCAGGCGGCGCTCGACGCGGTACCGCCGAGGCTGCGCGGCCGGGTCGTCTCGATCGGTCAGGGCTCGGCGACGGTGCCGTCGTTCGACGTCGACAACGCCGGCGGCGCCGGCGAGGTGTTGCGTCACCTGTACGCCACCGGTCGCCGCCGCATCGTCATGGTCACCGGGCCGCGCTGGCTGAGCTGCGCCGAGCGCTCGGTCACCACGTACCGGGAGCTGATGCGGGAGTCGGGGTCGCCGGAGCGGCTGGTCACCGGCGACTTCACCACGGCACAGGGCGGCCGGGCGGCGCTGGAGGCGCTGCGCCGGTGGCCGGACGCCGACGCGGTCTACGCGGCCAGCGACGCCACCGCCTTCGGCGTGATCGCGGCGCTGCGCGGGCGCGGCATCCGCGTACCGCACGACGTGGCGGTGGCCGGGTTCGACGACCTGCCGTACGCGGCGATCAGCAGCCCGCCGCTGACCACCGCGACCCACCCGGTCGACCGGATCGCCGCCGCCGCGGCCACGGCCGTGCTGACGCGTGAGCCGGTCGCCCCGAGCACCCCGTTCCCGTCGACGCTCGTCACCCGCGAGAGCGCCTGACCGGCCGCTCGGCCCGGTCCCGTTCGGGCCGGCCGGCCCTGGCCGTCGCCCCCGCGCCGTCCGTTAATGGAGGGCGGGGAAGGGAGTTCCGATGCGGCGGTGGCGACCCACCAGATGGATGTACCGGGGCGGCCGGCCGAACCGGCTGGCCCGGATGATGAACGCGCTGTCGGCCTGGCAGTACGGCGCCGGCCTCGCCCCGCGGCACTGGGTGACCATGGAGGTGCCGGGCCGCCGCACCGGCCGGGCCGTCTCGGTGCCGATCGTGGTGGCCGACCTCGACGGCGAGCGATACGTCGTGTCGATGCTGGGCCAGCGGGCCAACTGGGTGGCGAACGTGCACGCCGCGGGCGGGCGGGTGGTGCTGCGCCGTCGCCGCCGCGAGCCGGTCCGGCTGGTCGAGGTGCCGGTGGCGCAGCGGCCACCGATCCTGCGCCGGCACCTGGCGCTCGCCCCGGGCGCCCGGGCGCACGCGCCGGTGGACCGGCACGCCCCGCTCGCCGACTTCGCCCGGGTCGCCGCCGACATTCCGGTCTTCCGGGTCGTCCCGGCGGGCACCCGGTGAAAGCGCCCGGACACAAAACTTCAGAATATCGAGCGCGACGGTTTCCGGGGGTCGTCCGAATGGGAGAGACGGCGGGTAAGATCGGCGACACGAAGGCGGCTGATCGCTGACTGTCGCGCCCGGCGCGGGCGCTCACACTTGCCGCATGAATACGAGACTCCGCCGCAGCCGCTCATTCGGCCTCGCGGTGTGTCTCGCCCTCGTGGCGATATTGAGCGGCTGCATGCAGCTCAACCTCGGGCTGACCGTGAACGACGACGACACGGTCTCCGGTCAGCTCCTGCTCACCGCACCGAAGTCCGTGCTCAAGCAGCGGAACCCGGACCCGGCGGTGGCGTTCGCCGAACTGCGGCCGAACATTCCCTCACTTCCGCCTGGAGCGGAGACCCGGTACGAGGACGCCACCTCGTACGGCATTCAGATCACGTACCGGAAAACGCCACTGGCGCAATTCACGAGCGAAAGTGTGAATCTTGTCCGGGACGAGGATCTCATTCGCTTCTCGCTCCCGCTGGACCCGAATAAATACGGCGGCAAGTTCGGGCAGCAGGATCCGCGCCAGCAACAGGCGTTCATGACCTTGATGGCGTTCGAGATCTCGGTGACGTTCCCCGGCCGGGTGCTCGACACCAACGGCACTGTCACCGGACGCTCGGTCAGCTGGAAGGTGGTCGCCAACCAGCCGAAGCCGGCCGAGTTGCGTGCCGTCGCCCAGGCTCCCCCGCCGCCCGCCACCAGCCCGGCCGCCGTGGTGACCGGGAACGGTTCCTTCCCCTGGCTGCCGGTCGTCGCCGCCGTGGTCGTCCTGCTGCTGGTCGTCGCCGTGGCGGTCGTGCTGCTGGTGCGGCGGCGCTCCCGCGGAGCCGTTCCACCCGCGGCGACGACCACAGGTCCGGTCCCGGCCGGCACCGGCGCCCCGCCCGCACCCGGCGCCCCGGCCGCGCCGGCACCTCCCGCCGGTCCGCCGGCCTGAGCCCGGCCGGACCCTCCGACCACCGACGGCGCCCGCGCCGACGGCCCACCACCACACGGGCGGAACCCGGGGTACGCACCCCGGGCGCCGCCGCACCACCCACCCCGACCGCACCACCGCACAGTGGAAAGAGGGGGATCGCCGTGAACGATCTCTTCACCTGGGCCGCCCTGGGCAGCCTCACCGGCGCCAGCGCCGCCACCCTGCTCGCCACCAACGTCATCGGCGGGCTGATCGGCCCGAGCGGCGACAAGGCGCGCAAGTGGATCGCGCTGGGCTTCGCGCTCCTGCTGTCGTACCTGACCGCCGCGTTCGCCACCGACGCCGGCCCGGAGAAGTGGGTCATCGCGTTCTTCAACGGGCTGGTGATCTTCTCCGCCGCGCTCGGCGTCAACCAACTCCCCCCTGGTAACCGGCAGGCGACGCAGGCGTCGCCGACCCAGCTCGCCCAGGGGCACGAGCCCCGCTTCGTCCGCTCCTGGGTCTGAGAGAGGTGACCCCATGATCTTCGGCATCCTCAGCGCGGCCCTCCAGGTCGTCTTCGGCGCCGTCCTCGGGCAACTCGCCGCCGGCACCGTCGGCCTGCTGGTCGGCGCGGTCGTCGGCCTGCTCCTCGGCGCGCCCTTCGGCTGGGCGTCCGCGTCCGCCGGCACGTACGGCGCCGACCCGAAGGGGATCTTCCTCTTCGTGGTCGACCACACCTGGAGCCTGCTCAACACGTTCGCCGGGGCGTTGTTCCTGGCCCTGCACCTGGTCTTCGGCCACCAGCTCGACCGGATCGTCTCGGCCGGCAGCGGCCGGGTCAACGTGGTCGAGGGCGTCTCCCCCCGGTACGCGACCACGATCGGTACGGTCTGCGCCGGGTCCAGCCCCGGCATCCAGCGGCACGAGGACGTACACGTGTTCCAGGCCCGGCTGCTCGGCCCGTTCTACCTGCCGCTGGTGGCGCTCAACTACGTGCTGTTCACCGTCGCCCCGGTGTGGCTGCTCTGGCACGACCACACCAACGCGCCGATCAACCGGTTCACCCGCTACTTCGAGATCGGCGTCTACCCGCACGTCTGGAACGAGGCCATCGCGTACCGGATCCAGGGGACGCCACCGCGATGACCGGCGCGATCGAGGCGGCCGTCGCGGACGTCGCGAGCTGGCTGGCCGGGGCGGCGGGTGAACCCGTACCGGTCGGTCCGCCGCGCGACGACCCCGACGGCGGCCTCACGGTCTGGCCGCTGGAGCTACGGCCGGCCCGGCAGACCGCGACCGGCGGCGCGGCCCGCGAGCCGTACCGGTTCGTGGTCCGCCTGCTGGTCGCGGGCGGCGGGCCGGCGGCGCTGCCGGCGCTGGACCGGGTGCTCGCCGCCGCCACGACGGCGGGCCGGCCGGAGCTGGTGCTGGCCGCCGGCGACCCGGCGCTGTGGCGGGCGCTCGGCGTGGCGCCCCGGCCCGCGCTGCTGTTGGACGCGCCCGCCCGGGTGGAGCGGCCGGTCCCGGTCGCGCCGCCGGTACGGCAGCCGCTGCGGCTGCGGCAGCTCGGCATGCGCACGCTCGACGGGCGGGTGGTCGGGCCGCAGGACCAGCCGCTCGCAGCCGTCCGGGTGGAGCTGGTGGGCACCGCCCAGGCCACCGAGACCGACGCCGCCGGCCGGTTCCGGCTGGCCGGCGTGCCGCACGACCCCGACGCGCCGGACTCCCCGGTGCGGATCCGGCTGATCGGCGCGGGGCGCGTCCACACCGCCGAACTCGATCCGGAGGGCGACCACCTGATCGTCGTCCGCGCCCCCGACTGACGTCCCGAGGAGGACCGATGCCCACCTACTTCTCCCCCGGCATCTACGTCGAGGAGGTGCCCAGCGGGGCCCGCCCGATCGGGCCGGTCGGCATGAGCACCGCCGCGTTCGTCGGGGTCGCGCCCGACCGCGCCGCCCACGTCGGCGAGGCGCTGGCGGTGAACAGCTGGACCGAGTTCCTGCGGCTGTACGCCGACGGCGAGCACCTGGAGAGCACCCCGCTGGCCCGCGCCGTGTTCGGCTTCCTGGACAACGGCGGCACCCGCTGCTGGGTGGTCAACGTCGGTGAGGGCGGCCAGCTCACCGGCACCGGCGGCCGGCGCGGCGGCCTGCAACTGCTGGAGGCGATCGACGAGATCTCCATCCTGGCCGCGCCCGGCTACCACGACCCGGTCTCGCACGAGGCCCTGATCAGCATGGCCGAGCGGCTGCGCACCATGGTGGCGATCTGCGACCCGCCGCCGGAGGTCACCGACGTCTCCCGGCTCACCCGCGTCGCCACCCCCGGCAAGCCGGCCAGGTCCGCCTCGTCCGGGTCGGCCGGGTCGGCCGGGTCCGCCGCGTCGGCCGACAAGCCCGCCGAGGGTACGCCGGGCGACGGCGACGGCGAGCCGCCCGGCACCGGCGGCGACCGGCCCCGGCAGTCGGACTTCGCCACCTTCTACTTCCCGTGGATCCGGGTCCGCGACCCGCTCAGCGGCGAGCTCGTGCTCACCCCGCCGAGCGGGCACGTCGCCGGCATCTGGGCCCGCACCGACGCGCTGCGCGGCGTGCACAAGGCGCCCGCCAACGAGCCGGTACGCGGCGCGGTCGACCTCGCGTACCGGGTGACCCGGCCCGAGCACGACGTGCTCAACCCCAAGGGCGTCAACGTGATCCGCTTCTTCGCCGGGGAGGGCATCCGGCTGTGGGGCGCCCGTACGCTCGCCGCCGAGGCCAGCGAGTGGCGCTACCTGAACGTGCGCAGGCTGTCCATCTCCATCGAGCAGGCCATCGCGGGCGGCACCCGCTGGATGGTGTTCGAGCCCAACGACTTCACGCTGTGGCGCTCGATCCGCCGCGACATCGGGGCGTTCCTCACCCGGGTGTGGCGCGACGGCGCGCTGCTCGGCCGTACGCCCGAGGAGGCGTTCTTCGTCAAGTGCGACGAGGAAACCAACCCGGCCGACGTACGCGACGCCGGAATGGTGGTGGCGCACATCGGCATCGCGGTGGTCAAGCCCGCGGAGTTCGTGGTGTTCAAGCTGAGCCAGTGGGCCGGCGGCACCGAGACCGAGACGATCGGAGGCTGACATGCCCACCACTGCGACGCCGCAGCCGGGAGCACCCGTCGACCCGTACCGGGCGTACCACTTCAAGCTGCTGATCAACGGCATCACCAACGGGCACTTCACCGAGGTCAGCGGCTTCGAGGTGGCGATACCGGCGCTGTCGTACCGGGAGGCGGGCAACGAGCGCATCCGGGCCGTGCCCGGCCAGGTCGAGTACGCCCCGGTCACCCTCCACTTCGGCCTGACCAGCTCGCGGGAGCTGTGGGACTGGGTGAACGCGGCGGCGAAGGGCACCGTCAACCGGCGCAACGTGTCGGTGGTGCTGCTGGACCCGGCCGGCACCGCCGAGGTGCTGCGCTGGAACATGATCAACGCTTGGCCGACCCGGTGGCGGGGCGCGCACCTGAACACGCTGTCGCAGGAGATCGCCATCGAGGCGCTGACCCTGGCGTACGAGGGCCTGGAGCTGGAGGCCGGCGGTGCCGCCGCCCCGGCGACCGCGTGACCGGCTGGCCCGCGCGTTGCGGGCCACCGCCGACCGGTTGTCCACACCGGGTTCTCCGGACGCACCGGGCTCGCCGGACGACGTTCCGCGCCCTCCCGGTCAGCCGCCCGAGCACTGGCGGCGCCTGGTGGCGACGCACGCGCCGGGCCTCCTGCGCGACCTTGCCCCGTCCACGTCCCCCGTCGAGCACAAACCTCTCACCGACTCGGCCGCGAGCGGCAGCCCGGGCCAGACGCCGGTGCCACGGAGCCGGACGGGCCGACGTGCGGTGGAGCGGTTGTGGCGAGGCTGGAAGGCGCTGCTGGCCGGCCGCTTCGGCACGTCCCGTTCCCGACCGCGCTCCCCCCACGAGGCCGATCCCGGTGCGCCGTCGAGATCTTGGTACGAAAGGGCCCCCATAGGGGCCGATTCCTACCAAGATCTTCCGCAGGTCCTGGAAGGCGGGACGGGCATCTCGGGAGTTGAGAAGCCTGAGCCCTTGAGGCGGCTCGCACGCGGTGCGGCCCTGCCGCGGCCGGGAGCGGCGGTCACGCGGGCAGGTGGAGGGGAGGGCGTGGCGGGGTCGGAGACCGCTCCGGCGACAGTGGGCGCTCGATGCCGCTCGGGCGACACGGTGCGGCCGGACGACGCCACGTCACGTGAGGGCGCTCCGGTTTGCGGATGCGTAGCGTCAAACGGTCCGGCCGGTTCGGCGAGATCGGCGTGCATCGCCGATGGATCCGGGTCGTGGGACGTACTCGGCACATCAGGCATCCGCAGCACACCGGCCACAGGCACCGGTGCCGCAACCACAGAGACCGCCGGCACCAGACGGACCACAGAGGCAGGGACCGGCACGCCCACCGGCGCTGACAGGCGCACGGGCCCGAACAGCAGTCGTGACACGATCGGATCGCAGGGCCGCGCCACGTCCGGCGACTCGGCCTCGCCGTCCACCCCTGAACGGTGGCCCGGCCCCGGCGCGGCTCGGGTGGATGCGCTCCGGAACCTCGCGCAGGTCCGCCGAAGCCGGGCACGGCACCGGGATGACGCGGCTGAGGCCGGCCTGTCGCCCGATCACGGGGACGTGCTCCCGCTCGTCTTCGCGGCTGCGCCACCGTCGTTACCGCATGGACCGGCCGCAGGCGCCAGGGGCGGTCGAACCGGATCGGCGCATGGTCGCGGCGGGACCGAGGGTGGATACGTCGACCACCACCCGGGGCGGGCCACGGGTTCGCCGTACCCGGACGACCCGGCACCCGGCGGCGAGTCCCGGGCGCGACAGGGGCAGCGACCCGCACGGCCCACGCCCGGCAGCCCGTGGCCGGCGCTGCCGGACGACGCCGGCCCGACCCGGACGACGAACCCGGTCGGCGCGGGCCGGGCGACCGACGGCAGCACACACGCGGATCCGTGGCCGGCACTACCGGGCGAGCCGGCGTGGTGGACCCCGGCGACGCGGGCCACCCTGTGGAGTGACACGGCCCGGCTGGACCGGGAACAGGCGGGTGACTGATGGAGCGCGTCGCCTTCCTCGTGGACGAGTCCGGCACCCGGGTCGACTGCCTGCTCAACCCGGAGACCGTGCAGGTGACCCGGCTGGCCGGGGTACGCCCGCGCGGCGGGCCGGACGGGCCGCTCACCGGCGCAGGGCTGGCCGACGATCCGCTCGTCTTCACCGGCGGCGGGCGTACCGAACTGGTCCTCGATCTGCTTTTCGACGTCGACTTCGTGGAGTCCCCGGCCCGGCCCGAGGACGTCCGCGCGCTGACCCGGCCGCTGTGGATGCTCGCCGAGAACTCGGCGGTAGAGCACGGCTGGCTGCGCCCGCCGCTGGTGCGCCTGGTCTGGGGCAAGACCTGGAACGTCCCCGGCGTGATCACGGCCATCGCGGAACGCTTCGACGCGTTCACCCTCACCGGTACGCCCCGGCGGTCCTGGCTGCGGTTGAGGCTGGTCCGCGTCGCGGAGGGAGCGGAGGCGGCGCGCGCCGGGTTCGAGGAGGAACTGGCCGCGGCGAGCACACCCGCTGTCGCGCCCGGGTCGGCGGTGGTCGCCGCCGCGGACGGCGCGGCCGAGCCGGGCTGGTCCGGGGTGCGCTTCGACCTGCTCGCCCACGACGCGCTGGGCTCGCCGCTGCGCTGGCGGCTGCTCGCCGAACACAACCGGATCACCGACCCGCTCACCGTGCCGGCCGGCACCGCGCTCGCAGTGCCCCCGGCCGGCGCCCTCACGTCCCCGCCGGATGCCGTCACCACGGGAGGCACGCCGTGACCCGCCAGGCGACCAGCCCGGCGCGGCGAGCGGCCGTCGGGAGCACGCCGTGAACCGGGCCGCCGTGGTGACAGTCGACGGACGGCCGCTGGCCGACCCGGCCCGGCTGCGCGGCATCCGCGTCGCCGCCCGGCTGGACCGGCCGGCGCAGTGCGAGCTGACGCTCACCGCCGCGCCCGGCGCGGGCCCTCTCGACCCCCCGGTACGCCCCGGCGCCACGGTCGACGTACGCCTCGACGGGCAGCCGGAGGCGCTGTTCACCGGCGAGGTGACGGCCGTCGAGCGGGAGTACGCCGGTGACGGCGTCGCGCTGGCCCGGATCCGGGCGTACGACCCGCTGCACAGGCTGCGCAAGCGGCAGGAGCTGCGCGTGTTCGAGTCGGTGACGGCCGCCGAGCTGGCCGGCGAGCTGTGCGCCGGGCTGAGGTTGAGCGTGGCGGCCGAGGACGACGGGCCGCGCCTGGACCGGCTGCTCCAGCACCGGCACACCGACCTGGACCTGCTGTGCGAGGTGGCCGGGCGGGCCGGGCTGCACCTGGGCGTCGACGGTGACCGGCTGCGGCTGTTCACGCTGGACGGGTACGGGGAGCCGCTGCCGTTGACGCTCGGCGAGACGGTGCACGCGTTGCGCGTCACCGAGAACCTGGACCGGGCGGGCACGGAGTGCGCCGTGCTCGGCTGGCATCCGCAACGCGCCGAGCCGCTGGGCCAGCGGGCGGACGAGGCGCGCAGCGGGCGGCGGATCCCGCTGCGCCCGGACCCGGGCGACGTGGGCGCCGACGGTGTGCGTACCGCTGTGGACCAGCCCGGGCGCAGCGACGACGAGCTGGCCGCGCTGGCCCAGGCCGGGCTGGACGCCCGGGTGGCGGCACTCGTCACCGCCGAGGGCACCGCGGAGGGCGACCCGGCGCTGCGGCCGGGCCGGCGCATCGCCCTCGCCGGCGTCCCGGAGCCGGTCGCCGGGGTGTACGTGCTCACCGAGGTGGTGCACACGGTGGACGCGGACGGGCACCTGACCCGCTTCTCCACGGCGCCGCCCGGCCCGCCGCCGTCGGCCGCGCCCCCGCCGGCCACTGTCACGCTCGGCACCGTCACCGACATCGACGACCCGGACGGGCTGGGGCGGGCCCGGGTGACGCTCCCGGCGTACGGCGATCTGGACGCCGGCTGGCTCGCGGTGCTCTGCCCGGGCGCGGGCCGGGGCAAGGGGATCGTCGCGCTGCCCGACCCGGACGACACCGTGCTGGTGGCGCTGCCCGGCGGCGAACCGGCCTCGGGCGTGGTGCTCGGTTCGCTGTTCGGCGCGGTCGAGCCGTACGACGCGGGGATCGTGTCCGGGCGCTCGCGCCGCTGGTCGATGCGGACCGGCACCGGCCAGTCGATCGTGATCGACGACGACGGGCGGACGCTGCGGCTGGCCACCGACGCGGGCAGCTTCGTCGAGCTGCGTCCCGAGCTGACCACCGTGCACGCGGCAGGTGACCTGGTGCTCTCCGCGCCCGGCCGGGCCGTCGTGGTGCGCGGCCGCACCGTCGACTTCCTGCACGCCCCGGCGGCCGAGGACGCGGAGACCGCCGCCGCGCAGGCCCGTACGCTCGCCCGTTCCGCCGGAGGTGGCTGATGCGCTGGATCCACCGCGACTCGCTGATCACCTGCGGTCACGACGGGCGGGTACGCAACCGCCCGTCGCAGGACTGGGTCACCGTCCGGGGCGTGCCGGTGCTGGTGCGGCCCGACCCGGAGGGGCGCGACATCACCGCCTGCCCCAACTACGGACCGACGATCAAACCGTGCCTGCACACGCTGACCGTCACTGTGGGTTACAGCACGTGGGTGCGGGTGGACCGGCAGCCGGTGGTGTTGTCGCACCTGGACGGCCTCACCGACGGCACGCCGCCGGGCACCGTGCACCACCAGGTCCGCGACGTGCGGCAGGGTTTCCTGGGGGCGGACGCATGAGGGCCTTCCGCTTCGTCGGCGCCGGCTTCGACGCCGGCCGCGCCGGTGGTCTCGCGCTCACCGCGGCGGGCGGGCTCGCCATGACCGACGGCGACGAGACGGTACGCCAGGCGCTGTACCTGCTGTTGTCCACCACGCCCGGGGAGCGGCTGATGCGTCCCGGGTACGGATCGCGGCTGCACCGGCTGGTCTTCGCGCCCAACGACGACACCACCGCCGGGCTGGCGATCCACTACGTGCGGCAGGCGATCCGGCGCTGGGAGCCCCGGATCGAGGTGCTGGACGTGGACGCCGGCCCCGACCCGGACGACCCGTGGCGCCTGGCGATCCGGCTGGACTACCGGGTCCGGGCCAGCCTCTCCCCCGGCCACCTGGTGTTCTCCGTCGACCTGCTCCCCGCCGACGACGAACCCGGCGACTCCGAACCCGGCGACACCCCTGACGAGGAGGGCACGCCATGACGCTGCCGGTGCCGCACCTGGACGACCGCGCCTTCCTCGACCTGGTCACCGAGGCGCGGGAACGCATCGCCCGGTCCTGCCCGGACTGGACCGACCTGTCCGCGCACGACCCGGGCATGGCGCTGCTGGAGGCGTTCGCCTACCTGACCGAGGTGATGATCTACCGGCTGAACCAGTTGCCGGAGAAGGCGTACGTCGCGTTCCTGAACCTGCTCGGCGTCACCCGGCACCCACCGGCGGCGGCCTGGGCGGACGTGCGCCTGACCCGCACCGGCCCGGACCGCGGCCCGGTGCGGGTGCCGGCCGGCACCCGCGTCGCCGCGGCCCGCGGCGCGGACCCCCGGCCGGTCGTCTTCGTGACCACCGAACCGGCTGTGCTGCCCACCGGCGAGACCACTGCGACGGTACGCGTGCACCACTGCGAGCCGGTCGAGGCGGAGCTGCTGGGCACCGGCACCGGGCAGCCCGGTCAGGTGTTCCGGGCCGCCCGCGCGCCGCTGACGCGTACCACCGAGGCGCTGGACCTGCTGCTCGGCGTGGAGGTGCCGGCCGGCTCGGTGGAGCTGGGCGCGGCGGCCCGGGAGCACGAGGGCCGCACCTTCGAGATCTGGCGGCCGGTGCACAGCTTCGCCGGTGTCGGCCCGCAGGCGAAGGTCTACCTGGTGGACCGGGCCTCCGGGGTGGTCACGTTCGCCCCGGCGCTGGACCTGCGCCCGGACGAGGGCGCCCCGGCCGTCGAGGGGGCGGTCGGGGCGACCACAGTGGCGGCGGTGCCGCCGGCCGGGCGGCAGGTGCGCCTCTGGTACCGCTGTGGCGGCGGGCCGGCCGGCAACGTGGCCGCCGGTGTGCTGACCAGCCTGCGCGACCCGCTGCCCGGGGTGAAGGCGGACAATCCGGAGCCGGCCACCGGTGGGCGGGAACTGGAGTCGCTGGAGTCGGTGCTGGCGCGCGGGCCGTACGAGT
The DNA here is from genome assembly GCF_900091605.1 of Micromonospora tulbaghiae. Lineage (GTDB taxonomy): Bacteria > Actinomycetota > Actinomycetes > Mycobacteriales > Micromonosporaceae > Micromonospora > Micromonospora tulbaghiae. Next base: position 580,603 of record NZ_FMCQ01000002.1, on the reverse strand, counting down.
TCTTCGCCCAGCAGCGCGCGGTCACCGCCCGGGACTTCGAGATCCTCGCCACCGGCTCCGGGGCGGTGGCGCGGGCGCGGGCGTTCACCCGGGCCGCCGTCTACAGCTTCGCCCGGCCCGGCGAGGTCGAGGTGGTGCTGGTGCCGTACGTGCCGGAGGCGGCCCGTCCCGGCGGGCGGCTGCCGGTGGCGGTGCTGCGCGAGCACGAGGTGGAGGAGGCCCGCCGCCGCGTCGAGGCCGACCTGGAGCGGCGCCGCGCCCTCGGTACGGCGGTACGCGCGGGGTGGGCGCGCTACAAGGCGGTGTCCATCCAGGCGCGGGTGGTGGTGCGCCGCGAGGAGGACGTGGACGCGGTGCGCCGCCGCATCCACGACCGGCTGCATCAGACGCTGAGCCCGCTGCCCACGCCGCTGAGCCCGGCCGGCTGGGCGTTCGGCGAGCCGCTGCGCGCCTCCAACGTCTACCGGATGCTGGAGCACGCCGAGCCGGGCGTGCGCTACGTCGAGTCGGTGCGGTTCGTGGTCGACGAGGCGCCGGACGCACAGGTACGCACCGTGGCGGTGGACCAGTACCAGGCCGACACCTGGTACGCCGGCGGCGGCCCGGTGCTGTTCCGTTCCACCAACGCCGGCGCGGGCTGGGAACCGGCGGGCCGGTTCGACGAGGAGACGGTGGTCCGGGTGGTCCCCGCACCCGCCCCGGTACGCCCCGGCGTGGTGCCCCGGGCCGGTTCGGTGGCGGTGGTGACCACCCGCGACGCCGGCGGTTCCCGGGTCCGGCTGAGCACCGACCTCGGCGAGACGTGGACGCTGCTGACCGACCTCGACTCCGGCGTACGCGACCTGGCCTGGATCGACCGCGACGGCACCGGCGCGTTGCTGCTGGCGACCGACGCCGGCCTGTACGAGGTGCCGCTGCTGCCCGGCGCGGTGCCGTTGCAGATCCTGGTCGACCCGGCCGACGCCGACCGGGGCTTCTACGCGGTGCGCTCGTTCGTCTCCGAGCGCGGCGCGCCCGGCGTGGCGGTGGCCGCACAGGCCGGATTCGGGGTGTACCTGTCCACCGCTGCGGGACGGCCCGGCACGTTCGCCCACGTCGGCCTCGCCAACGTGGACAACCGGGTGCTCGCCGTGCAGTACGACGGCCCGGCCACGCTGCTGTGGTGCGGCGCGGGCGAGCCGGACCCGAAGAAGCCCGGCCAGGGCTGCCACCGCACCCGGCTGTTCGAGTCGGACGTGAAGTGGCAGTCGATGGCGTCCGGCTGGATCGGCGGCACCTGCCGGGACCTGACGTTCAGCGGCCCGCTCGCACTCGCCGCGACGCAGAGCGGCGGCGTGGTCCGGCTGGACACGCTCGCCGGGCAGCCGCAATGGTCGCCGGTGATGGTCAACTGCGGCCTGCCGCTGCGGGACCGGACCCGGTTCGTCCCGGTCGACGCCATCGCCGCCACCGCGCCCACCGGCACGTCCGGCGCCGGGCGGCTGGTGCTGGCCGGCGGCGAGCGCGGCGTGTTCCGCAGCGGCGACGGCGAGGACTGGACGGCCAGCGCCAACCAGGCCACCGCCGACGTGGTCACCGTCCCCGGCACCTGGCTGCTCTGCTCCGGCGAGCACGACATCGAGGTGGTGCGGCAGGATGCGCCGAGCGGCGATTGAGCGGCTGCTGCCGGCCGCGTACCAGCGGGCCGCCGGCCCGGGCAGCGTGCTGGGCGCGCTGCTGGACGTGATGGAGGCGCTGCACGCCCCGGACGAGGCGGTGCTCGCCGACGTCGACGCGCTGTTCGGGCCGTACCGGACGCCGGACGGATTCGTGGCCTACCTGACCCGCTGGGTGGCGATGGACCACGTGGTCGCCGCGCCGCGCGCCGACGCGCCGCTGCCGTTGCCGGTGGGCCGGCTGCGGGACCTCGTCGCGCACGGCGCGCTGCTGGCCCGGTGGCGCGGCACCCCGTACGGCATGCGGACCGCGCTGGAGCTGGCCACCGGCGTGACCGGGTTCGTGCTGGACGAACCGGCCGAGCGGCCGTTCCACCTGGTGGTGCGCGTGCCACCGGCCGCCGCCGACCGGCTCGCGCTGGTCACCCGCATCGTCGAGGCGGAGAAACCGGCGGCGGTCACCGTCGAGGTCGTCGCCGGGGACCCGGCCGACCCGCCCTCCGACCCGCCCGCCGACCCGACGCCGCCCGGAACCGGCCCGCCCACAGCAGGCCCGCCGGACCCGGGCCCTCCGCACACGCCAGCGCCGCCCGAGCCGGACGATGCCGAGCCCGCCGCCGGCGTGGCGACGGTGCGCGCGGTCGGCCGGGCGCACGTACCCGCACCCCTGCCCCACGATCCGCCCGAGGAGCCGTCATGACCACCGAATGGACAGTCGTCGCCGCCGCCGAACAGTTCACAGTGGACGCCCGCAACGCCGGTGAGCTGACGTTCACCGTGTCGAACCCGGGCACCGCGCCGGACACCGTCGTCTTCGACGTCGCGCCCGGCGAGGGCAGCCAGCGGGCCTGGTTCACGGTGGCCGAGCCGCAGCGCGTGGTGCCCGGGCAGGGGTCGGTGTCGTTCCTGGTCCGGCTCGCCGTACCGCCCGGCACGCCGCCCCGGCGCTACGACATGACCGGCTTCGCGTACTCGGCGAACACCGCACCGGAGGAGAGTTCCCGATCCAGCGGCCGGGTCACGTACGACGTGCGGGCCGTCGTACCTCCGAAGCGCGCGCCGTGGCCGTGGATCGCGGCCGCCGCGGCGCTGGTGCTGGTCGTGGCCGGGGTGGTGGCCTGGCTGGCGACCCGCGGCCCGGACACCCCGGCCCCACCCCAGGCGAATGCGGTGACCGTGGAGGCGGAGACGCTCGTCTCCGGCGCCGCGGTGCAGTCCACCACCGGCGCGAAGGCGGAGGTGGTGGCGCAGGAGAACTGCTGCGACGTGGTGTGGTCCGGCGACGCGCAACTGTTCTTCCTGGGCCGGGGCGTGGGCGACCGGGTGACGGTGCGGGTGGACGTGCCGTCCGACGGCACCTGGCGGTTCTCCACAGTGCGCACCACGTCGTTCGACTACGCGAACACCATCTGGCTGGTTGACGGCCGGCAGGTCGGCGACACGTTCTTCGGGTTCAGCCCGACAGTGGTCCGCACCGACGAGGTGGACGTGGGCACCGTGGAGCTGACCCGCGGGCCGCACAAGCTGACGCTCGTGGCGGTGAGCAAGACCCAGGGCACCGACAGGTACTTCGCCGGGGTGGACGAGATCCGCTTCACGCCCGTCGTCCGCCCATGAGTGGGCGGCAGAAGGTGCTGCTGGTGGCGGTGGCCGTGCTGCTGGTGGCGCTGTACGTGGTGGCGGTGGCCGGGCGCCGCGACGACCCGGGTGACCCGGCGGCCGGGCCGGGGGCGCTGGCCCGGCTGGGGCGCGGGACCGGGACGGTGGACCCGGCGACAGTGGCGGTGACGTGCCTGCCGCCGGCCGCCGATCCGGCCACCACCGCCGACGGGGTGACGCTCGCGTTCGGCACCGCGTGCCGGCTGCGGGTGGCCGACCCGGGAGCGCTGCGCACGCTGGTGCTGCGCGGTACGACGCCGTTCCAGGTGACCGCCCCCGCGCCCGGCGACGCGGACGTCACAGTCACCGACGAGGTCGCGCCCGACGCGGACGGCCCGGCGGTGGCGAAGGTGGCTGTGGACCGGGAGACCGAGGTGCTCCTGCGCTGCCCGGGAGGTGGCGGATGTTCGGTCACGCTGGCCCGGTCCTGACCGGGACGGAGACGCGGCATGGGTGAGTTGCGCAAGCCGTTCCTGCTGCTGGCCCTGCTCGCGGTGGCGCTCGTGGTCGGCGTGGAGCTGGGCGCGGCGGCGCTGACCGGCGGCGGGGACGCGAGCGGCCCGCTGCGGGACAGCGCCGGTCAGCTCGGCGTGGAGCTGGGCGACGTCGGCGCGGTGTCCGAACCGTCCGGTCGGGGCATCGGCTACCTGGCGCTGATCGACGTGGTGGCGCTCTGGACGACCGGGCTGTTCTGCCTGAGCCTGGTGCTGCCGGACCGGATACAGGGCCGGATGCAGGGCGTGGCCACGCTCGTCTTCTCGATCGTGCTGCTGCTGGTGTCGCTGGTCCTGCTGATCGTCGCGTTCGTCGAGCTGACAGTGATGGTGTCGCTGTTCCTGGCCCCGCCGTTCGGCACGCTGGCGTACCTCGCGGTGTGGGGGTTCTTCCCGGTCGACGACGCGGCGGTGCTGCTCGGGCTGGCGTTGCTGCTCAAACTGGTCTGGGCCGGGTTGCTGCTCGCCGCCCAGCCCCGGTTCCTGCGCAACAAAGGGCTGGTGCTGCTGGCGCTGACCACACTGCTGTGCACTGTGGTGTTGCAGTTCCTGCACGGCCTGGTGCCGGTGATCCTGGTCAGCATCCTCGACGACCTGGGCGCCGTGGTGTTCGCCGTGGTGGCGTTGATCTGGGCGCTGGTGCTGCTGATCGGGTCGATCCCGGCGATCGTGAAGGCGGTCCGGACCACCGCCACCACGTCCGGCCGTACGGTCAGGTGACCGCGCGGCCGGTCAGGCGATCGCGGCCGAGGCGGCGGCGACGAACTGTTCCGCCGCCCGGGCCGGGGCGGCCCGGCCGGACTGGGCGTTCTCGGCGGCCTTGGCCAGCTCGGACTTCACCGTGCGGTGTCCCCTGAGCGGGGGCCCCGGGCCGTCGCCGAACGTCGTCGCCAGCTCCGACTCGAACCGGATGGACCGCGTCACGGCCGGGTCGGTGACCGTCTCGCTGAGCTTGGCGCGCAGGTCGACGTTGGGCGGCAGGCCGCGGTCGGTGCCGAGCAGCACTACCGCTTCGGGATCGTTGAGCATGAAGTTGATGACATCGACCGCGGCGTCCTTCTTCCTGCTGCGGCTGTGCACCGACCAGTACGTCTCGGCGCGGGCCCACTGGCCGCTCGGGTCACCCGGGTACGCCACCACGCCCAGCTCGTCAGTGGTGCTCTTCTGCAGGTCCGGCATCTGGCCGGCCCAGACCCAGGACGTGGCCGCCCCGCCGGTGACCACCAGCTGCTTGGTGACGTCGTTGGTGTTTCCCGCGCGGATGACGTCCGGCGCCGGCGTCGCCCTGCGGTCGCGGGCGCCGGACCACAGCGCGAACCACCGGGTCACGTCCTCGACGGTGAAGCCGAGGCTTCTGTCCTGGTACAGATCCTTGCCCTGCTGGCGCAGCCACACCCAGAACGCCTTGTAGTCGGCGCTCGGGTCCTGCGTACCGGGGACGTTGGTCTTCTTCGTCACCTGCTCGGCCCAGACGATGTGCTGCTCCCACGTCATGCCGGTGGTCGGCTCGGGCAGCCCGTGCCTGGTCAGCAGCGTCCTGTTGTAGACCAGGCCCTGGGTGTTCCCCCCGGCGGGCACTCCGACGAAACTGCCGTCCACGTATCCGTACCGCCAGAGGCTGTCGTGCATCGGGCGGGTCTCCAGCTTGCGCGCCCCCTGGTAGTAGAGCAGCCCGGCGAGCGTCCGCCGCGCCGCGTACTCGGCCAGGTGGTCGTCGTCGATCTGGAAGATGTCCGGCGCCTTGTCGCCGGCGGTGAGCTCGGCCAGCCTGTCGAAGTAGCCCTGGTCGGTCTGCCAGGTCTTCGTGAAGGTCACGTTCGGGTGCTTCCTGGTGTAGAGGGCCAGCACGTCGTCGGTCAGCCTGGCCCGCGCCTCGGTGCCCCACCAGAAGACGGAGAGCTCGACCGGGGCGTTCGGGTCGACGGGGACGTCCTCGTCGTCACCGCAGGCGGCCGTGGCCGTCAGCGGCACCCCGGCCGCCCCGGCCAGCAGGCCACGCAGCAGCAACCGCCGGGACAGAGGGCTGGACAGCGGCACGCCGTCGGCGTGCCCGGCAAGAGCGCGGATCAGATCCTCCTCGGCCGCCGGGTCCTGGTGTCGGCTACGACGATACGTTCGTCGCGCCACCGGGCCCGCCACGCGGCGGTCAGGTGACCGCGCCGCCTGCGGCGAGCGTGGCCAGGCGCGGCAGCTGCGCCGGGTCGGTGAGCGCCGACCCGACCGCCACCACGCGCGCCCCGGCCGCGAGGAAGTCGGCCGCGTTCCCGGCGTCGACGCCGCCGGTGGCCACGAACCGCGCCTCCGGCAGCGGCCCGGCGACCGCGCGGAACCACGCCGGGCCGAGGCTGACCGCCGGGAACGCCTTGAGCCACACCAGGCCGTGGCCGAGTGCCCGCTGCGCCTCGGTCGGGGTGGCCACGCCGGGCAGATGCGGCACGCCGAGACCGGCGGCCGCGTCGGCCACCGCCAAATCCAGGCCCGGCGCCACGGTGAACGCCGCCCCGGCGGCCGCCGCCTGACCGACCTGCTCCGGGGTACGCACCGTGCCCGCGCCCACGATCCGGTCCCGCCGCCGTCCGGCCGTCACGGCGGCGCGCAGCGCCGGCACCGCTTCCGGGGTACGGATGGGCACCTCCACCACGTCTATGCCGAGATCCCAGGCCAGCTCCGCCAGCCGGACGGTCTCACCGGGCGGCAGGTCGCGCAGGATCACCATCACCCGCGCGTCGCCGAACAGGGCCTCGAAGTCGTGTCCGCTCATCTCCCGCTCCCTCCCCTGACCTGCGCGGTCCACATCGTCTCCGGCAACGCCAGCGCCCGGGCGATCGTCTCCGAATCCGGCGGCGGGGCGGTGTCGCCCGGCACGGCCAGCACCGGCGCGGCGGTCAGGTGCCCCAGCCGCAGGCAGGCTCGCAGGTCGAGGCCGCGAAGCAGCCCGGAGAGGAACCCGGCAGCGAACGCGTCCCCCGCGCCGACCGGCTCCACCACGTCCACCGGCAACGCCGGCACGAACACCGCCGGCCCGGTACGCGGCAGCGCCGTCGCGCCGACCGAACCGTCCTTGACCACCACCAGCTCCGGGCCGGGCAGCAGCGCACGAACGGCGGCCGGATCGTCCGCCGACCAGAGCACCGCCGCCTCGTCCAGCCCGACCAGCACCACGTCGGCGCGGTCGGCCAGGTCACGCAGGACCGGGCCGGCCCGGTCGGCGGGCCAGAGCGCCGGGCGGTGGTTCACGTCGAAGCTGACCCGGGCGCCGGGCAGCGCCCGCCCGTCCAGCGCTGATACGAGCAGGTCACGGCAGGCGCCGGAGAGCGCGGCGGTGATGCCGGACAGGTGCAGCAGGCGTGCCCCGGCCAGCCCGGTACGCGCGAGGTCGGCGGCGCCGAGACGGCTCGCGGCCGACCCGGCGCGGTGGTAGTGCACGCGGGTGCCGCCCGGCCCCGGATCCTTCAGGTAGAGCCCGGTCGGCGCGTCCGGATCCACGGTGACCAGGCTGACGTCCACGCCAGCGGCGGCGACCTCGGCCACCACCCGCCGCCCGAACGGGTCGTCGCCGACGCGGCTGACCCACGCCGCGCGGTGTCCGAGCCGGGCCAGCCCGGCCGCCACGTTGGACTCCGCGCCGCCCACGCCGACCGTCAGCCGCGCCGCGTGCTCCAGCGACCCGCCGTCGTCAGGGGCGAGCATCACCATCGTCTCGCCCACGCAGACCACCTCCGGACTCACGGCATCACCCTCGTCCGCGACCGCAGGGCTCGCAACACCGGCTCACTCCGCGCGCTCACGGGCCACCCCCTCGACTCGGGCCGCGATGTCGGCCGGGTCGAGGTGGCCGTCGACGACGAGCACCCGGTGCCGGTTGTGCCGGGGCCGCCCGGCCGCGACCACCGCCGGGCGATCGAACGCGTACGCGGCGCAGACGCCCGGGTACATCGCGGTGCGCACGAACCACCTGTCGCCCGGCCCGAGACCGGTGAACACCAGCGTGTACGCGCCGCCACCGGGCGCTGAGGCGGACAGAGCGAGCCAGGGCGCGGTCGACCCGTTCACCGCCTCCTCGCCTTCCGCCTCGGCGGTGCGCACCAGCGGTTCCCCGTCGGCCGCCGCCCGCCAGAAGAAGCCGCCGTACCCGGCGCCGCCCGGGCGGCCGTTCGTGGCCGGGCTGCCCAGGTGCACGTCCGCACCGGTGGCGGCGGTGAGCGTCGCCGACAGGTCCAGCCACCAGGCGTCCTCCCCGGCCGGGGTGGCGGTGATCCGCCGGTGCTCGCGCAGCAGCACCCGGCCGTGCCGGTCCCGCCACTCAAGGTCGTGGTCGAGCCGGTCGGCGGCCCGCTCCCGCCAGCCGGTGTGCGCGATCACGCCGTGGTCGTCGCGCCAGGTGTAGCCGGTGCCGCGCACGTACGTCCGGCCGCCCCACAGGTTGACCCCGTTCACGTCCTGCACGGCCAGTGACGCGCCGAGGTGCCAGACGTGGTCGGCCGGGAGCGCGTCGGTGACCGGGGTGCCGGCCCGGGTCCGCACCGGATGCAGGTAGGGCCGAGGTCCATGACGCGGGTCGAGGTCGGGGCTGACCAGGTACCGGGCCACCTCGGCGCCACCCACGCCGAGCCGCGGCTCGGCGTCGGTGCCGGCAAGCCGCGACGCGGCATCGGCTCCGCCAAGAGGTGACTCCGCGTTGCCCCCGGCAAGGCGCGACTCGGCCCCGGCGTCAAGCGACCCGGCAGCGGCGGAACGGGGTTCGGCGGTCACGACGGGACCGGGCGGCGGGCGTCCAGCGCGTGCAGCGCGGCGAGGGCGTACCCGCCGAGGATCGGCACCGCGACCGGCGTGACCAGCACGCCCAGCAGCACTGCCAGCGCGCAGATGCCGGAGGCGGCGGCCCACACACCGGGCCGCTCCGGGCAGGAACGCGCGACTCGCCGGGCCGCCACCCGCCACCCGCGGCCGCCGGTGCGCCCGACGGCGACGGCGACCAGGCCCGCGTACCCGAGCAGGACCGCCACCACGACGGCGGTGAACGCGAGCGCGGGCCCGCCGCCGGGCACCCGGCCGGTGGCGAGCGCGACCAGGTCGGCGGCGAGCAGCGCGGCGGCGGCCAGCGCGACGGCGCTGACCGCGAGCCCGGCGGGCAGCGCGCGGCCGAACCGACGCAGGCTGGTCCGGGCCTCGGGCCAGGAACCGCTGATCGACCGGTCGTGCAGTGCGGCGCTGGCGGTGGCGAGCGCCGGGGCGAGCGTGAGCACCGGCAGCGCGGCGAGCGCCACGGCGAAGCCGAGCAGCGCCAGGTCGGTCGCCTCGCGCAGCGTGTCCCGCCAGTCGGCACGGGCCGGCACGGGGTGGGCGGGTACGGCGTCGGTGGAGGCGGACACGGCGGTCATCCCTTCAGCCCGCTGGTGTTGATGCCCTCGACGAGCATCCGCTGGAAGGCCAGGAAGAACAGGAACACCGGCAGCAGGGACAGCACCGACATGGCGAACATCGGGCCGACGGCGCTCTGGCTGGTCGAGTCGATGAACAGGGTCAGCGCCACCGGGACGGTGTAGTCCTCCAGGCTGGACAGGAACACCAGCTGCCGGAAGAAGTCGTTCCAGGTCCAGATGAACGAGAAGATCGCCGTGGTGACCAGCGCCGGGCGGCTCAGCGGCAGGATGACGTGCCGGAACACGCCGTACGGGGACGCGCCGTCGATGGTGGCCGCCTCGTCCAGCTCGCGTGGGATGCCGCGCATGAACTGCACCATGAGGAAGACGAAGAACGCCTCGGTGGCCAGGAACTGCGGCACCAGCAGCGGCAGGTACGGCCAGTCGCCGCCGACCAGGCCGAGGCTGCGGAACAGGATGTACTGCGGCACGATCAGCACGTGCCCGGGTAGCAGCAGCGTGCCGATCATGACGGCGAACCAGAGCTTGCGCAGCCGGAACCGCAGCCGGCCCAGGGCGTACGCGGCGAGCAGGCAGGACAGCGCGTTGCCGACGACGGTGAGCCCGCTGACCAGCGCGCTGTTGAGGAAGAACCGGCCGAAGCTGATGTCGAAGTTGGTCCAGCCGTCGAGGTAGTTGCCGGGGGTGAACCGTTCCGGCAGCAGGCCGACGTTGTTGGCGATCTCGGCCTGCGACTTGACCGAGGTGCCGAGCATCCAGAACAGCGGGTAGAGCACCACCGCGACGATCGCCACGAGCACGACGAGCCGCAGGACGTTCCGGCCGCCGCCCGGCCGGCGGCGGGCGACAGGAAGCGCCGTCATGAGTCGTCTCCGTCCGAGTAGTGCACCCAGAACCGGCCGGTGCTGAAAAAGACGGCGGTGACCACGCCGATCGCCACCAGGAACACCCACGCCATCGCCGACGCGTAGCCCATCTCCAGGTCGGTGAAGCCGGAGATGTAGAGCTTCAGCGTGTACATGAGGGTGGAGTCGACCGGGCCGCCGGTGCCGTTGCTGAGCACGAACGCCGCGGTGAAGCCCTGGAAGCCGTTGATGGTCTCCAGCACCAGGTTGAAGAAGATCACCGGGGAGAGCATGGGAAGGGTGACCGCGCGGAAGCGCCGCCACGCCCCGGCGCCGTCCACCGCCGCCGCCTCGTACAGCTCGGTGGGCACCTGCTTGAGCCCGGCCAGGAAGATCACCATGGGCGCGCCGAACTGCCAGATCGCCAGCACCATCAGTGTCTCCAGCGCCCAGTCCGGGTCGCTGACCCAGGGCAGCCCCTCGACGCCGAACAGGGCGAGGAACGAGTTGAACGCGCCGTCCCGGTTGAACATGTTGACCCAGACGATCGCCAGCGCGACGCTGCCGCCGAGCAGCGACGGCAGATAGAAAAGGCTGCGGAACAGCCCGACTCCGCGCCAGGCCCGGTTGAGCAGCAGCGCCACTCCGAGCGCGGCGGCCAGCTTCAGCGGTACGGCGATCAGCGCGAACGTCAGCGTGACCCGGACCGCGTGCCAGTACGACGGGTCGGCGGTGAACATCCGCTCGTAGTTGGCCAGCCCCACCCACCGCACCTCGGACAGCGGCGTGAGGATGTCGTAGTCGGTGAAGCTCAGCCAGAGCGACAGCAGCATCGGGATCGCCGTGACGCCCATCAGTCCGATGAGCCAGGGCGAGAGGAAGACGTACCCCGCCAGACCCTCGCCGAGCCGGGCCCGGCCGGCCCCGCGCCGCGTGGGGCGGGGGCCGGCCGGTCCGGTGCGCGGGGTCCGGCCGGGCGCCGTGGTGAGAGCCACGGGACCGGTCCTTTCGTGGGTCAGGCGATCGCGGCTTTGCAGGCGGTGACGAACTGCTCGGCTGCCTGGGCCGGGGTGGCGCGGCCGTACTGGGCGTTCTCGGCGGCCTTGACCAGCTCGGACTTGACCTTGCTGTGCCCCTTGATCGGCACCTGGGGCGAGGCGCCGAACTTCTGCGCCAGGTCGGACTCGACCTGGATGGACTGCTTCATGGCCGGGTCGGTGGCGGTCTCGCTGACCTTGGCTCGGAGATCCATGTTCGACGGCAGACCGCGGTCGGTGCCGAGCAGCGCCACCGCCTCCGGGTCGTTGTTCAGGAAGTTGATCACATCGACGGCGACGTCCTTGTGCTTGCTGCCCTTGAACACCGACCAGTACATCGAGGCGCGCGCCCACTGCGCGCTCGGGTCACCCGGGTACGCGACCACGCCCAGCTCGTCCTTGGTGTTCTTCTTCAGGTCCGGCATCTGGTTGACCCAGACCCAGGAGGTGGCCGATTTGCCGGTGACCACGAGCTGCTTGGTGATGTCGCTGGAGTTGCCCTCGTGGATGACATCCGGCGTCGGGGTGGCGCCGGCGTCCCGCGCGTCCTTCCACAGCTCGAACCACTTCGTCACGTCCTCGGTGGTGAAGCCGAGCTCCTTGCCCTTGTACAGGTCCTTGCCCTGCTGGCGCAGCCACACCCAGAGCGCCTTGTAGTCGGCGCTCGGGTCCTGGGTGCCGGGCACCTTCGTCTTCTTCGCCACCTGCTCGGCCCAGGCGATGTGTTCCTCCCAGCTCATCCCGGTGGTCGGCTCGGGCAGCCCGTTCTTCTGCAGCAGCGTCTTGTTGTAGACGAGCCCCTGGGTGTTCTCCCCGGCGGCCACCCCGGCGAGCTTGCCGTCCACCACGCCGTACTCCAGCAGGCTCTTGGGGAACTTCGACACGTCGAGCTTGCCGGAGTCGCGGTAGCTGCCCAGGTCGAGCGTGGTGCTGCGGCCGGCGTACTCGGCGAGGTAGTTGTCGTCGATCTGGAACAGGTCGGGCGGGTTGCCGCCGGCGGTCAGCGTGGCGAGCTTGTCGAAGTAGCCCTGGTTGGCCTGCCAGGTCTTCTCGAACGTCACGTCGGGGTGCTTCTTGGTGTAGAGGGCCAGGGCGTCCTCGGTGAGCTTGGCCCGGGCCTCGCCGCCCCACCAGAAGACGGAGAGTTTGACCGGGCCGCCGTCGCCGCCGGCGGAGTCGTCGCCGCAGCCCGCCGCGCCCAGGGCGAGCGGCACGGCGAGCGCGACGGCGGCCAGGCCACGGACGAGTCGGCGTCGGGTCAGGGGGGTACGGTGATCCCGCCCGGCGGGTGCGCCGGCGGTGGGGGACGTTGCGGGGTGCATCTGCGCTCACTCCTCGGCTGTGGGAGGCGACGACGTCACCGGCGGCCGTCCACGGGCCGCCCGGGTCCGCAGTGCTGTGCGGGCCCGGGCCACCTGCTCAGGCTCCGGTGCCGTCCCGGCCGGGCGCGGGGACGGGCCCGGTCGAGTCGCGGACGACCAGTTCGGTCTGGAGCATTACCTGTGCGGTGGTGCGACGGTCGCCGGTCGCCGCGCCCCGGCCCCGGGCGCCGCGCGGCGCGTCGGAGTCCAGTTGCAGCAGCATGTCGACGGCCGTCCGGCCGGCGGCCGCGGTCGGCGTGGCCACCGTCGTCAACTTGGGGCGGGTGAGCCGGCTCAGCGCGATGTCGTCGACACCGACGACGCTCACGTCGTGCGGCACCCGCGACCCGAGCGCGTCCAGCCCTTCGATCAGGCCGATCGCCATCAGGTCGTTGTAGGCGAGCACGGCGGTGACGCCGCTGCGGCGTACCTGTTCGGCCAGGGCGCTGCCGCCGGTCTCGGTGGGCTGGTTGGGTCCGAGGACTGTCAGCTCCGCTCCCCCGCCCCGGGCGGCGGCGGTCGCGGCGCGGCGCATCTCCCGGGCGGTCCAGGAGCCGCGCGGGCCGCCGAGCAGCGCGATCCGGCGGTGACCGAGCGCGAGCAGATGCTCGATCGCGGCCCGGGCGCCCTGCCCGACGTCCATCATCACGCAGGGCAGGCCGGCGACCTGGCGGTTTATCACCACCACCGGGACCTCGCGGCTGACCTGCTCGATCAGGCTGTTGCTCATCCGAGGGCTGCACAGCAGCACGCCGTCGACCTGCTTGGCCATGGCGTGGACCAGGTCCTCCTCGGCGACCGGATCCTCGTTGGTGTCGGCCACGAACACGTGGTAGTCGCGGTGCCGGGCCTGCCCCTCCGCCGCCTTGATCAGCGGCGGGAAGAACGGGTTGGCGATGTCGGCCACGATCAGGCCGATGTTGTGCGTACGGCCGGTGATGAGGGCCCGGGCGGCCCGGTTGGGCCGGTAACCGAGGTCCTCCGCGCAGGCCAGCACCCGGACCCGGGTCTCCGGGTTGACCAGGTGCGGGGCCGAGAACGTACGGGACACGGTGGAGATGTGCACACCGGAGGCGCGGGCGACGTCCCGGATGGTGGCTGGCACGGCGGGCTCCTCGTCCGATGTGGTGGGGGTCACGGGTGCCGCCCATTAATGCAAACGGTTGCGCCCGTGTCAATGGTCCATTGTTGCGGCTCGATTTCCGGGTCGCACCCAGCGGGCGCGCGAAAGCGCATCAATATGGATGGATAGGGCGGCTTGGGCGGCAACCGTTGACGACACATCCATCATCATGGTTTCTTCGGCTGCAAACCTTTGCAACCGACTGGCGGGGAGGCCGACGTCATGTCACCACCGGCCCGGGAACGGGTCCGCCACGCCCTGGTGGGTGCCGGGGCACGCGCCGAGATGTTCGTCCGCGCGCTCGCGCTCGACCACGCCGACACCGCCGAGCTGGTCGCGTTCGCAGACGTCAACCAGAGGAGGATGGAGGCGCACAACCGCTGGCTGGCCGAGCTGGGCCGGCCGCCGGTGCCGACGTACGCAGCCGGTGACTTCACCGCCATGCTCGCCAAGGAGCGCGTCGACGTGGTGCTGGTGACCAGCGTGGACGCCACCCACGACGAGTACGTGACGGCGGCGCTGCGAGCCGGCTGCGACGTGGTCGTGGAGAAACCGATGACAGTCGACGCCGATCGCTGCCGCCGCATCCTCGACGCGGTCGCCGCGACCGGCCGGCGCGTGACAGTCGCGTTCAACTACCGCTACAACCCGCTGCACGAGCAGGTCCGGCGGCTGCTCGCCGACGGCGCGGTGGGTGAGATCGGGTCGGTGCACTTCGAGTGGCTGCTCGACGTGCGCCACGGCGCCGACTACTTCCGCCGCTGGCACCGCGACAAGTCCGTCTCCGGCGGCCTGCTGGTGCACAAGTCCGGCCACCACTTCGACCTGGTCAACTGGTGGCTCGACGCCCGCCCGGTCGAGGTGCACGCGTACGGCCGGTTGTTCTTCTACGGCGCGGACGGCCGCCGGCACGGCTACGCCCGCGACTACGACCGGGCGCACGGCTCCCCCGCCGCCGACGGCGACCCGTTCGCGCTGCGCCTGGCCGACCACCCGCGACTGCGCGAGCTGTACCTCGACGCCGAGGCCGAGGACGGCTACCACCGCGACCGCAACGTCTTCGCCCCCGGCGTGACCATCGAGGACGACCTCGCCCTGCTGGCCCGCTACGACACCGGCGCGACCATGACCTACCACCTGACCGCGTACGCCCCCTGGGAGGGCTACCGGGTGATGGTCAACGGCAGCCGGGGCCGCCTCGAACTGGAGGTGACCGAGAGCGACCACGTCAGCCCGGCCGTCGCCGGCGCGCTCAAGGGCGCGGCGCTGCACGGCGACGAGGCCGCCGTCGAGCAGGGCGCGGCCCGGCTCACGTTGCGCCCGTTCTGGGCGCCGCCGGTCCAGATCCCGGTCGACGGCTGGACCCGGCGCGGGCACGGCGGCGCGGACGCCCGGATGACCCGGGTGCTGCTCGGCGGCGAACCCGACCCGCTCGGCCGGGCCGCCACCGCCCGGGACGGCGCGCTCGCCCTGCTCACCGGCCTGGCCGCCAACCGCTCGCTGGAGACCGGCGCGCCCGTCCGGGTCGCCGACCTGCTCACCCTGCCCTGACCGAGGAGCCCTCCCCCGTGCCGATCATGTCCCCCAGCGATCTGCTGCTGCCCGCCGAGCCCGGCCTGCGCGCCCTGGCGCGCGAGCTGTACGCACTCGCCGCCGAGCAGCCGATCATCTCGCCGCACGGGCACGTCGACCCCGGGCTGCTGGCCGAGGACCAGCCGTTCCCCGACCCGGCCCGGTTGCTCGTCGTACCCGACCACTACCTGACGCGGATGCTGCTCAGCCAGGGCCTGCCCCCGGCCGACCTGGGCGTGCCCAGCGTCGACGGCAGCCCGGTGGAGACCGACGGGCGAACCATCTGGCGGCGCTTCGCCGCACACTGGCACCTGTTCCGCGGCACCCCGTCGAGGCTGTGGCTGGAGCAGACGTTCCGCAACGTGTTCGGCGTCGACACGCCGCTGAGCCCGGCCACCGCCGACGCCGTCTACGACGCGCTCGCCGCGCGCCTGGCCGAACCGGGGTTCCGGCCCCGGGCGCTGTTCGAACGCTTCGGCATCGAGGTGCTCGCCACCACCGAGTCGCCGCTGGACGACCTGGGCCGGCACGCCAAGCTCGCCGCCGACGGCTGGGGCGGGCCGGGCGGCCGGGTGGTCACCACGTTCCGCCCCGACGACGTGGTGGACATGGAGTTCGGCAACTGGTCGGCGAACGTGGACCGGCTCGCCGAGGTCTCCGGCGAGGACACCGGCACGTACGCCGGTTACCTGGCCGCCTTGCGGGCCCGGCGGGAGGCGTTCGCCGCTGCCGGGGCCACCTCCACCGATCACGGGCACCCGACCGCCCGCACCCTCGATCTCAGCCCGGTGCAGGCCGCCGCGCTCTACGACAGGGGCCGCCGCGGCCTGGCCGACGCCGCCGACGCGGAGGCGTTCCGGGCCCACATGCTGCTGGAGTTCGCCCGGATGTCGCTCGACGACGGCCTGGTGATGCAGCTGCACCCGGGCGCGGTCCGCAACCACAACCGCTGGCTGCACGCCCGGCACGGCCGCGACGTCGGCGGGGACGTGCCGCAGGCCACCGAGTACGTGCACGGCCTCGCCCCGCTGCTGGACGCGCACGGCAACGACCCCCGGCTCACGGTGGTGCTCTACACGCTCGACGAGGACACGTTCACCCGGGAACTCGCCCCGCTCGCGGGCGGCTACGCGGCGCTGCGCCTCGGCGCGCCCTGGTGGTTCCTGGACTCCCCCGAGGTGCTGCGCCGGTTCCGGGAGGCGGTCACCGAGACGGCCGGCTTCTACAACACCGCCGGGTTCGTCGACGACACCCGCGCGTTCTGCTCCATCCCGGTACGCCACGACGTGGCCCGCCGGGTCGACGCCGGTTTCCTCGCCCGCCTCGTCGCCGAGCACCGGCTGACCGGGGACGAGGCCGCCGAGACGATCGTCGACCTGGCGTACCGGCTGCCGAAGCAGGTCTTCAAGTTCGGAGGTGAGCCTTCATGACCACGATCGTCGACGTCGAGGTGCACGACGTGCGCTTCCCCACCGCCGCCAGCGGCGACGGCTCGGACGCGATCAACAGGGGCGACTACTCGGCCACGTACGTGGAGCTGACCACCGACGGCGGGCCGACCGGCGCCGGGTTCACGTTCACCAACGGGCGGGGCAACGAGATCACCTGCGCGGCGGTCCGCGCGCTCGCCCACCACGTACGCGGACGCACCGTCGCCGAGATCGCCGCCGAACCTGTCGCGTTCTGGCGTTCGCTCACCGCCGACGTGCAACTGCGCTGGCTCGGGCCGGAGAAGGGGGTGATCCACATGGCCACCGGCGCGCTGGTCAACGCGGTCTGGGACCTGCGCGCCAAACTCGCCGGCAAGCCGATGTGGCGGTTCCTCGCCGAGGCGCCCACCGACGAGCTGGTGGCGACAGTGGACTTTCACCACATCACCGACGCGCTGACCCCGGACGACGCGGCGG
Organism: Micromonospora tulbaghiae; assembly: GCF_900091605.1. Taxonomy (GTDB): domain Bacteria; phylum Actinomycetota; class Actinomycetes; order Mycobacteriales; family Micromonosporaceae; genus Micromonospora; species Micromonospora tulbaghiae. The sequence goes on along the minus strand of NZ_FMCQ01000002.1, from coordinate 563,566 downwards.
CCATCCTGGACAAGGGACGCGACGGTCTGGCCGACCGGCTGGCCGGGCTGGAGCGCGACGGGTTCCCCTCGTACACCACATCGGTCGGCTGGCTCGGCTACCCCGACGAGCGGGTGCGCGCGCTGACCCGCGACGCATACGCGCAGGGGTGGCGCGCGATGAAGATGAAGGTCGGCGGGCGGATCGAGGACGACCTGCGGCGGGCGCGGATCATCCGGGCCGAGATCGGCCCGGACGCGCTGCTGATGATGGACGCCAACCAGGTGTGGGGCGTGGACGAGGCGATCGCCGCGATGGGCGTCCTGGCCGAGGTCGACCCGTACTGGATCGAGGAGCCCACGCACGCCGACGACGTGCTCGGGCACGCCCGGATCGCCCGCGCGGTGGACGAGCTGACCGGCGGCCGCTGCCGGGTCGCCACCGGCGAGGTGGCGGCCAACCGGGTCATCTTCAAGCAGTTGCTCCAGGCCGAGGCGATCGGCGTGATGCAGGTCGACGCGTGCCGCGTCGGCGGCGTGGACGAGGTGCTCGCCGAGCTGCTGCTGGCCGCCAAGTTCGGCGTGCCGGTGTGCCCGCACGCCGGTGGCGTGGGCCTGTGCGAGTACGTGCAGCACCTCGCGATCTTCGACCACCTGCGCGTCGGCACCAGCCTGGACGGCCGCATGGTCGAGTACGTCGACCACCTGCACGAACACTTCACCGAGCCGGTCCGCACCCGGGACGGCCGCTACCTGCTGCCCACCGCGCCCGGCTACAGCGCCACCATGCGCCCGGAGTCGATCGCGCAGTTCCGCTTCCCGGACGGCCCGGCATGGCGCTGACCCCCGACCGGCTCGGCCTGGCCACGCTGCGCCACCTGCCGCCGGAGTCCCGGCCGCTGCTGCGTCCCGGCACCGTGCCGGCCGGCATCGTCCACCTCGGCGTCGGCGCGTTCCACCGCGCCCACCAGGCCGTGCACACCGAGGCGGCGGTCGGGGCGGCCGGCGGCGACTGGGGCATCATCGGCGTCGCGCCGCGCAGCACCGACGTGGTCGACGCCCTGGCCGCGCAGGACTGCCTGTTCAGCGTCACCACGCTCGCCGCCGAAGGCGCGGCCACCCGGGTGGTCGGCGCGCTGACGGGGGTACGGCACGCCGCGGGTGACCCGGGCGCGGTGGTCGGCCTGCTCGCCGACCCGGCGATCCGGGTGGTCACGCTGACGGTGACCGAGAAGGCGTACCGGATGGACCCGGTGACCGCCGCGCTGACAGTGGACGCGGACCTGACCGCCGACCTCACCACCGACCGTCCGCCGCGTACCGTGCCGGGCCTTCTCTTGCGCGGGCTGCTCGCCCGCGCCGCCGCCGACGCCGGGCCGATCGCGCTGGTCAGCTGCGACAACCTGCCCGCCAACGGGCGCCGGCTGCGCGGCCTGGTGGAGCAGTGCCTCACGCTGGCCCGGGTCCCCAACGCCACAGCCGAACGGGTGCTGGCGGCTGTGGCCTGCCCCGGCACCATGGTCGACCGGATCGTGCCGGCCAGCACCGACGAGACCCGGGACACCGCCCGGCGGGCGCTGGGCGTGACCGACCTGGCGGCGGTCGCCGCCGAACCGTGGTCGCAGTGGGTGATCGAGGACGACTTCCCCGGCGGCCGGCCCGCCTGGGAACGCTCCGGCGCGGTGCTCACCGACGACGCCGGCCCGTGGGAGCGGCTGAAACTGCGGGCGCTCAACGGCGTGCACTCCGCCACCGCGTACCTGGGGGCGCTCGCCGGCGCGGAGACGGTGGCCGAGGCGCTGGCCCTGCCGCACCTGGACGCGGTGCTGCGGCGGCTGATCGCCGAGGAGATCGCGCCCAGCTTCACGCCGCCGCCCGGCGTGGACGTGACCGCCTACGGCGAACAGGTGCTCGCCCGCTTCGGCAACCCCGCGATCCGGTACCGGACGACACAGGTCGCCATGGACGGCTCGCAGAAGCTGCCGCAGCGGGTGCTGCACACCGTCGCCGACCTGCGCGCGGCCGGCCGGTCGGCGCGGTGGAGCGCGCTCGTGGTGGCCGCGTGGCTGCGGTTCCTGCTCGGGTACGCCGACGACGGCCGGCCGCTGCCGCTGGACGACCCGCTCGCGGACCGGCTACGCGCCGCGCTCGCCGCCGGAGCGCACACCCCGGCCGGGGTGGTGGACGCGGTCTTCGCGGTCCGGGAGGTGTTCCCGGCCGACCTGGCCGCCGACGAAGAGGTCCGCGCCGACGTGACCGGCTGGCTCACCGCGCTGGAGCGGCACGGCGTACGGGCCACGCTGGCGGACGCCCGGTGACCGGCGGCGGGCCGCGACCAGCCGGGGGGTGGCCGGTGAGCGGCGGGCCGCCGCGGGTGGCGCTGATCGGGGCCAACGGGCACGGTCGCTGGCATCGCCGGACCATCGCGGAGCTGCACGCGGCCGGACGGCTGCGCCTGGTCGCCCTGGTCGACGTGCGCCCGCTGGCGGACGAACCGGAGGCGCCGGTCCCGCCGGAGGCCGCCGTGTTCACCGACCACCGGACCATGCTCGCCGAGTCCCGGCCGGACGTGGTGGTGCTCTGCACGCCGCCGCACACCCACCTGCCGATCACGCTCGACGTACTCGCCGCCGGAGCGGACCTGCTGCTGGAGAAACCGCCGGTGCTCGACCTCGCCGAACACCGGACGCTCACCGCCGCCGCGGACGCCGCCGGCCGGGCCGTGCAGGTCAACTTCCAGGCGCTCGGCTCGGCGGCGCTCACCGAACTGACCGGCGCGCTCGGGCGGCTCGACCCGGTCACCGGCATCGCCACACTCGCCGCCTGGCAACGACCGGACGCCTACTACGCCCGCTCCCCCTGGGCCGGACGGCGGTCGGTCGACGGCCGCCCGGCGCTGGACGGCGCGGTCGCCAACCCGCTCGCGCACGCGCTGATGCAGTGCCTGGCGATCGCCGAATCGGTGACCGGCACGCCGGTACGCCCGGCCCGGATCGCTGTCGAGCGCTACCGGGTCCGCCCGATCGAGGTGGACGACACCGCCGTGCTGCGCCTGACCCCGCACGCCGGGCCGCCGGTGCTGGCCGCGCTCACCCTCGCCGCCGAGAAGCACGTCGCCGGGGAGGTGCTCGTCACCGGCGAGCAAGGGCGGGCGGTGCTGGAGTACCCGACCGACCGGCTGCGGCTACCCGGCGACGACGCGCTCCGCCCGGTGCCCGGCCGCCGAGGGCTGCTGGCGAACCTGCTCGACCACCGCGCGGACGGCACGCCGCTGATCGCGCCGCTGGCGCGTACCGAGCCGTTCACCGCGGTGCTGGACGCGCTGCGGCACGCACCCGTTCCGACACTGCTCGACGGGGACCTGGTGCGCGTGGCGGGCGACGGCCCGCAGCGGGTGCGGATGGTGCGGGGCGTCGGCGCGGTGCTGCGGGCCGCCGCGGAGTCCGGCGCGCTGCCGTCCGAGGCGGGCGTGCCGTGGGCGGCCACGCCGTACGTGGTGGACCTGCCAGTGCAGTGAATGTCCCTCCAGGAGAACGGAACGAGTCATGCGTACCCGAACCGCAGTCGTCGCGGCGCTGACCGCCGCGCTCGTCCTCACCACCGCCGCGCCCGCGCCGGCCGCACCCGGCGTGCCGTCCCGGGCCGCCGAACTGCTCGGCCGCCAGACCCTCGCCGCGAACGACGGCTGGGCCGCCGCGGGCACCGGCACCACCGGCGGGTCGGCCGCCGCGCCGGACCGGGTACGCGTCGTGCGTACCCGGGCCGAGCTGGTCGCCGCGCTCGGCGGCGACAACGCCACGAACGCCGCCGACGCCACCCCCAAGATCGTGTACGTGGACGGGACCGTCGACGGTTTCGAGGGCCCGGACGGCACCCCGCTGGACTGCGCCGACCTGGCCGACCCGGAGTACTCGCTGCCCTCCTACCTGGCCGCGTACGACCCGGCGACCTGGGGCCGGGTGAACCCGAGCGGGCCGCTGGAGGCCGCGCGGGTGCGGTCGGTGGCCAACCAGACCCGGCAGACCCAGATCAACGTCGGCTCGAACACCACAATCATCGGGCTGCGCGGCGCGCGGCTCACCGGTCTGACGCTGATGATCGACCGGGTGGACAACGTGATCGTGCGCAATATCGAGTTCGCCGACGCCCGGGACTGCTTCCCGGCCTGGTCCCCGACCGACGGCGACACCGGCAACTGGAACTCCCAGTACGACCAGATCTCCGTCCGGCGCAGCGAGCACGTCTGGATCGACCACAACACGTTCACCGACGGCGACAACCCGGACAGTGCCCAGCCCGTCTACTTCGGGCGGCCCTGGCAGGTGCACGACGGCTCGCTGGACGTCACGCACACCGCCAGCCTGGTCACCGCCTCCTGGAACCGGTTCGCCGGCCGGGACAAGGTGATGCTCATCGGCTCGTCGAACACCGTCGGCCCGGACCTGGGCCGACTCAACGTGACGGTGCGGCACAACCTGTTCGACGGCACGCTGCAACGGCTGCCCCGGGTGCGGTTCGGTCAGGTCGACGTGCACGAGAACCACTACCGGCTCGGCGGTCCCGGCTTCGCGTACGCCCTCGGCGTCGGCGTGCAGTCCGCCCTGTACGCGGAGAACAACTTCTTCACGCTCACCGGCGACACCACCGCGGCAGACCTGCTGTACGACTGGGGCGGCACCGCGCTCACCGAGCGCGGCAGCTGGGTCCGGCAGGGTGACCGCCTGCCCCGGCCGGTGGACCTGCGCGCCGCGTACAACGCCGCCCACGACCCCGACCTCGGCGGTGACGCCGGATGGACGCCCACGCTGCGCGCCGCCCGGCCGCTGCCGACCCCACTGGTCCCGCTCGCCGTCGACGCCTTCGCCGGCGCCGGGCGGCTGCCGCTCTGACCTCCGCCGGAGCCCGCCCCGGCGACCGGGCCGGCGTCCTCCTGGGATGCCAGCCCGGCGCCGTCACCGGCCCACCGGCTGACACGCCGCCCCCGATGCGCAATGATCACCTCGACGGACATCGCCGCCGGGGGAATGAATCGGCGGCCACCGGGGACAACAGGGTGTGAATCAGGCGGTGGAATCAGGCGGTGACAGCGCGAGTGGGCGCCCAGGTCCGGGGACGGGCACGGGACGGAGGGCCGGACGTGACGGGTGGGACATCCGGCGACGGCGGCCCGGTCCTCACCATCGACCTACCGGCCGACCCGGCCCGGCTCGCCGCCACCCGGGAGCGGCTGCGCGGCTGGCTGCACGCCCAGGGCGTGAGCGAGTGGGACATCGACACCGTCCTCATCGCCACCGGCGAGGCCTGCGCCAACGCCATCGAGCACGGCTACCGCTTCGCCCGGGAGGGCATCACCACGCTGCGGGCCGAGCTGCGCGGCGACCGGCTGGAGATCGAGGTACGCGACCGTGGCGGCTGGCGCGCGGCCGACGGCGACGACACCGGCGACCGCGGCCGGGGACGGCTGATCATGGCGCGGGTGATGGACGAGGCCACCATCGTCGGCACGCCGGAGGGCACCTGCGTACGCCTGGTCAAGCGCCTCACCGGCGACGTGAGCGGCCCGGCGGGCGCCGGATCTAGCGAAGATCAGCTATAAGGGACGCATGGAGTTCCCCGCCTACCTCGCCACCATGCCGATGCACGCGATCACCGAGATCCACGGTGAGCCCGGCCTGCTGGCCCGGTTCCGGCTGGAGATCGAGGCGTTCGACGAGGCCGCCCGCGACCGGCTGACCGAGGCCCTCGACCTGGCCGCCGACCTGCACCGCGACGACCGGCGGGTACGCGAGCCCTACCTCAACCACCTGCTGCGGGTGGCGATCCGGCTGATGCACCACTACCAGGTGCGGGACGTGGACGTGATCGTCGCCGGGCTGCTGCACGACGCGGTCGAGGACCATCCCGCCGAGCTGGCCGGGCTCGATCCCGGCTCGGGGGCCGACGCGACCCCGGCGGCGCTCGCCGCGCTGTCGGACCGGTTCGGGGCGCGGGTCGCCCGGCTGGTCGCGGCGGTCACCAATCCGGCGTACGACCCGGGCCGGGACCGCGACGAGCAGTACCGGGAACATGTGGCGGCGAGCCTGGAGCGGGAACCCTGGGCGCGGGTGATCAAGGTGTCCGACTTCACCGACAACGGCGTTGGCGTGATCCACACGGTCGGGCCGAAGGTGGCCCGCGCCGCCACCAAGTACCGCCCGCTGGTGCCGGTCTTCCGCGACCTGGTCGCCCGCCCGGACACACCGCTGTCCCCACCGGTCAAGCAACACATCCTCGCCCAGCTGGACCTGGCCGAGGAGCGCTTCAGCGCCATCCTCGACCACCCCACCTGACGCCCCCCCCAGCTCCCCCACCCCGTCCCGCCTCGCCCCGGCCCTCCACCCCGCCTCGCCTCGCCTCGCCTCGCCCCGCCCCCGCCCCCGCCCCGTCGATCATGAAGTTGACCGCCCGGAGAGCGCTCCCCAATGCCGCTAACTTCATGATCACCCCATTCCCGGCCCCGTAGCCGGCCCTCGCCCGGGCGTGATCAAGGAGTTTGTGTCGCTGCGGCAGCCTGATCCGGACGTGAACTTCTTGATCAATCGCCGGGTCGGGGGGTGTGCCGGGTCGGGGGGGTGTGCCGGGTCAAGGAGGCGGTGGACTCGCCTGTGCGGGCCTGCTCGACAGCACGCCTGACGTCGGCGTGGTGGCAGGGTCAGCCGGCGGACGGTGGGCCGCCGACCCGACCGTCGACCCGTCCGCTGAGCACCGCGGCGACGCGGTCGCGGAGGGCGGCCAGCCGGTCCGGGTGGTCGCGCAGCACCACCCGCAGCGTCTCGTGGCCACCGGCGGCGACCGCGCCGAGCACGTCCAGCAGCGTGCCGAGCTGGGCCGGCGGCTCGTCGGCGAGCAGGTCCGCCGCGTCGGTCACGGCCACTGTCAGCGGGCCGGCGTCGAGGCGGTCGGCGAGCGCGTCGGCGAGGGCGTCCCAGTTGCGGCCGTACCAGCCGGGCAGCGCCAACACACCGGCCAGCGCCTCGTGCAGAGTGGCCCGGGTACGCGCCTGCGTGCCAGACATCAGCACGCCGCCCGGCAGCGCCCCGCCGCCCGGCTGTGGGCCACCGTCCGAGCCCGGTACTGTCGCGCCGCCGTCCGGCTCGGGCGGCGGCGCGTCGTACACGAGCCAGGCCGGTGCCTGCGGGGACGCCGCGCCCATGGATCCGTCCTTTCCCGACGGCGCCGACCGGGCGGGGAATGCCCGGCCGGCGCCGAGGCTGCTCAGAGCCGGTAGAAGTTGGCGTAGTGGTCGGGTGAGAACCATGTCGCCCCGGTGCTCTTGTTGACCACGATCCGGTACGCGTCCCGGGAGGCGTTGCAGGCGCGCGGGTAGACGTCGTACTCGTAGTAGGTGGCGCCGGAGGGCAACTGGCCCTCGTAGTTGTAGAACCGGCCACCGGCGAAGTTGCACTGGCCGCCGCTCCACGAGTACCACCCGCGGCTGGTCGGGAAGCTCTTGGCGGACCAGCCGGAACGGGCGGTGCGCGCGTCGGCGCAGCGGGACTGCGTGCAGGAGCCGTACACGACGGCTGCGGCGGGCTCGGCGAGCCGGGTGGAGACCGTGGACGGTGCGACGAGTGCGGCGGCGGCCACGGCGGCGACCAGGGCGGACGCGGCGAGAGCGCGGCGTACGCGGGTGACGGCGGCGCGGAACGGGGTCAAGGGATCCTCCTTGAACGGGACGACTGCGCATCGATCGGCATTGATGACCGAACGCCGCTCAGTCTGTCGAGGATCCTGCCCGGCGTACAGTCCCGATCCGGCGACGGCGCCCCGAACCCGGCGTGAACACGCGATGGCGGGTGCGGACGGGCGGCCTGAGTCGTCCGTCCGCACCCGCCGGGTGGATCAGTGCGTGAACGCCTGGAACTCGGCGATCCGCACGTTCTGCGCCTGCGGGCTGGCGGTGGCGCAGTCGGTCGCCGCCCGCGGGTCGTCGTCCTGCTCACCGGCGTAGTCCGGCGCGCCGGTGCACTGGTTGGTCAGCACCTCGACGCGCAGGTGCGTGGCCTTGGTACGCGGGATGTCGAACGACCGCATGATCAGCTCGGGTGCCCGGGGACGCGGCGCCACAGCCGGGAACGCGTCCGGCCGGCTGGTGTAGACCGGTCGGAAGTCCGCCGCGTCGGCGCAGGTCACCGGCCCGGCCGCGGTGCACGCCAGGACCCGGAACTGCCGCACCGCGGAGTACCGGCTCTGCGTGCCGGCGTCCGCGTCACCGGTGACCGGCGGGCGCAGCATGGCGCTGACCTGCACCCGGCGTACCTGCTGGACGCCGCCGGCCAGGTCGACTGTGACCTGCCGGCCGGCGACCGGCGCGCCCAGCGAGGCCCAGTTCGTGGCCTCGTCGTCGTCGGCGATCTGCGGCAGGTTGATCCCGTCACCGGTGACCCCCGCGCCCGCCGTGGCCGAGGCCAGATTGGGTCGCAACGTCACCGCCAGCGTCCGGTTCTGACCCGCCTTGACCTTCACCGGGCCGATCCGGGTGTGACCGTAGCCGGGCGCCCGCACCACGAACTCGTACGTGCCGGGCACCAGGTCCACCCGGTCGGTGAGCGGCGTGGCCGCGTCGGTGTCCGCGACCGGCACCGCCCGCGCCTGGTAACGCCCGACGAACAGCTGCGCGCCGGCCACCGGCCCGCGCTCGCCGACCGGCAGAAGGCGCAGCGAGCCCTCCCGCGCGTACGGCGAGGTGAAGCCCGGCGTGGGGTCGGCGTCGGTGTGGCCGACGCTGGCCGCGGTCTCGCCGAGGCCGCGCCCGGCGAACGCGTTCCAGAGCAGGTCCTGGTTGGCCCCGCCGAAGCGGATCCGGTCGGCGGCGAGCATCGCGTCCCGGGCGTCGACCATGCTGACCTGGCTGACCGACATCAGCAGGAACGAGTCGAAGACCAACTGGATCCAGCGCCGGTTACCCGGGCAGGCGGTCACGTCGCGGGCGCCGGTGGCACACGCCTTCTGCACGGCCGGGGTGCCGCTGCCCCAGCGGCGCATCATGGCCGCGCGGATGTCGGCGTTGGTGGCGCTCCACACCTCACCGGAGGCGTGCACCTGGAGGCCGACGAAGTCGTAGTCGACCGAGCTGTAGTTGAGCGGGCTGTCGCTCATGTTGTAGTTGCGGATGCCCGCGTTCGGGTCTCCGGTGGTGTACTCGCCGATGGTGAAGCCGCGCCGGCCGGGTGCGGCGTACCCGTGCGAGAACAGGTACTCCATGGCGAGCTGGTCCGACCAGCTCTCGCTCATGCCCTGCGGCGAGCTGACCCCGGCGCTCGGGCCGGCGATCATGCGGTTGGTGACAGCGTGGCCGTACTCGTGGGCGATCACCGACATGTCGAAGTCGCCGTCGACGCAGGGCGCGTAGAACGAGCCCGCCATCGGCTGCCACAGGTACATGTTGGTGGTCGGCGCGACGCCGTCCGGCGGGGTGATCTGGTTGGCGTTGTTACGGGCCGCGAACGCGGGCGGACCGCCGCTGATGCCGCCGGCCTGCGCGTTGCCCTGCTCGGGGTCGTCACCGAGACCGCCACGGCCGAGGTTGTCCTGCTGCATGTTCCAGGTCTCCTCGGTGAACCCGAGGTGGTAGCTCCAGTCGTGCATCCGGTTGTGCATGGCGAACAGGTTCGCCCGCGCCGCGTCGATGTCGTTCGCCTGCGGCGAGGTGAACACCTCCGGGTTGCAGCGCTGCTCCTGCCACTGGTTCGTCCACGGGTAGTCGTACCTGCGGTCCGGACGGGGCGTCGCGGTCTCGGTGCCGACGCTGAACGGGTCGTTGCTGTTCCAGTTCTGCACCGCGATCGCGTTGTTGCCCTTGGTCGTGGTGGTGGACTGGCCGGTGGCCGGGTCCACGTCCCACGCCGGGTGCCCGGGCACGCCCACCACCTCGGCGCAGCCGCGCGCCGGCACGGCGCACCACCGCTTGCGGGTGTCGACCGAGGACCTGTCGACCCGCGGCGAGTTCGGGAAGACCTCCCACGAGGGGTGGTCGGCGTCGTGGTCGATCAGGTCCTCGCGGACCAGCACGGCGCCGTCGCGGGCGTCCACATAGGTGGAGTACGCGGCCGGGTCCGCGCCGGTGGTGTCCGCGCCGAGGATCACCTCCCACGCCGCGCGCGGCCCACGGTCCGCGGTGGGGACCGCGACCAAGGAGGTACGCGTGACCTGCGCGTCGGAACGGCCGGCGTCGGCGATGGCGGCCTGGCGGGCCTGCTCGGCGCTGATCGTCGCGGGGGCCGGCGTACCGGCGTCACGGGCCAGCGAGGAGCTGACATGCCACACCGCTCCGTCGCGTACGCCGACCGACAGCATGCCGTCGACGGCGGCCGACAGATCGCCGAAGCGCTGCCGGAACAGCACCGTCGCGCCCTGCCCCATCGGCGCCACCGTCAGCAGCTCCAGCGCGGCGGCGCCGTCGGCGGTCAGCCCCAGCACGTCCCGGTTGGCGGCCACGTACGCCCGCGCGGCGGCCGCCGGGTCGGCGGGCAGGCCGGTCGCGAGCGGCTTGCCGGTCGAGGTGAGCGTGGCCGGCGTACCGAAGTCGGTCCAGCGCACACGCGCGCCGAGCGCGGCGGCCCGGTCCCGCTGCCGGTCGCTGGCGGCGACACGGCCCTTGCGGTTGTCAGTGGCCTTGGTGTCGTGCCGGTCGCCCGGCAGGTGGTCGGGTGGCGCCTGGGTACGGGTCTGTTCCCGGGGTGCCGCCTGGCCGCCGCCAGCGGCGGTCAGGACCAGACCGGCTGCCAGCAGCAGCGCGGTGGTCCCCGTCAACGCACGAGATGGTGTGCGCACGGTCCCTCCTGTCATCGTCGAACGGCGATGTCCGTTCCGCCATCCGACCAGGACGATCGACGCGCCGACACCATCCGAACATCCATAAATGTTGCTGCGTCGATTTCTCGGTGGCCCCGACGGCGGCCTCGGCCGAGCAGCTTCGAGACTCACGTCTCACCAGGCGAGACACGAAGAGATCTTGGTACGAAACGGCCCCTATGAGGGCCCTTCCGTACCAAGATCTCCACGGCGTCAACAGCATGCTGGGCGAGTCCCGGGCTACGCGAGCCGCGTGTCACCGGAAGAGCCAGATCTTCATGCACGGGGCTGAGCCTGAAGTCAGATACCCGTCAGCATCACTACCGTCCATGGTGGAGACACCCAAAGAGGTCTGCCTGACCCGCCGACACCGTTCTGCAACTTCTTCTTTGCCTCACGGCAGGGAGGTGAGGAATGCGGCCACGGCCCGACGGAAGTGCTGCGGGTTCTCGACCCACGGCAGGTGACCGGACCCGGCAAGGCTGACCCGCTCACAGTTCGGCAGCGCCTTCTCCAGCGAGTCGACGCCCGAGCGGGGACGGATGTCCTCGGGGCCGTCGATGATCAGCACGGGCAGGTCTAGTGCTCGGCACCGCGCGGCAATGTCGGATTCCCTGAGCTCCTGCTTCACCTCGGCGTTGATGGCCCGGTTGCAGTCGTGGTTGATGCCCAGCCACGGCGTGGCCATGCCCTCGGCGTGCGTCATGGCGGCGTCAGGGTCGGCGAAGTCGGCCGACCACTGCAGGACCGCCCGTTCGCGTTCCTCGGCAGGAGTGAGGGTGCGCGCACCCAGCGCCTCCCACCGGCTCAGATGAGACCCGAGCCGCCGCCTGAGATTCCGCTCGTAGTGCGGATGCCAGCCGCGTTCGGGGTCGATGCCGGTGCCGGAGACGTAGATCAGGTGACTGACCCGTTCCGGGTGCTCGATCGCGTACCGCAGCGCCAGGTGCGCGCCCCACGAGTGGCCCAGCACTGCCGTTCGCGGTCCGGCGAGGTGTTCGCGTACCGCGTCGAGGTCGGCGACGAAGCGGCCGACCGAGTACGGACCGCGCCGCTGTGAGCGTCCGCAGCCACGCTGGTCCCACCGGATGACACGGGCTTGCCCGTCGAGCAGCCGGGCGACCGGGCCGAGGTAGTCCCAGATGCCCGGGCCGCCGTGACAGAGCACCAGCGGCGCGCCGGCGCCGGCCTGGTCGGCCCACAGGCGACAACCGTCTTCGGTACGCACGTCCGCAGTCATCGACGACAGTATGGCGAGCCGGCGAGCCGACGTCGTCCGATCAGTCCTGCGTGCCGGCGAACAGCGTCCAGGCGTCGATCTCGGTCGGCGCCAGAGGACGCGCCGGCAGGTAGGACGCCAGGTCGCGGAAGTCGGCCACGGCGTTGTGGACGCACACCGCGAGCGAGAAGTGCAGCAGTTCCCGCACCGCCTGCGCGTCGGGCGCCGTGACGTCGTCGAGCAGCGGGCTTCGTACGTCCAGCGCGAACACCACGTGGCAGGCGCCCTGGTCGGCCTTCACGACGCAGTAGTAGCGCCCGGCCTCCGCCAGCCGGTTGCGGATGTTCGCCCAGGCCATCGCCCCGGAGATGTCCGGCACGTCGGCGCCGGCCACACAGGCCATCCGGAAGACCCAGCGGGCCGGGTCCTCCGGCGACACCGCGCCGTAGACCAGCACCAGGCCGCCGCGGTGGAACACGGCGAAGCCCTGCACGTCCGGGCTGAGGTGAAGGAAGTCCGGGGTCCAGACCCGGTCGTACTGCCGCTCGGCGAGGGACCGCAGGAACTGCACGGTCCGGCCGGCGGCGTGGCGAGCGTCAACACCCATGCGTTCTGGTCCTCCCCCGAAGGATCACGGAAGCTCACGCTATGAAGCGACACGGACACGGATCAAGGTGTGCCGATCGAGTCTGGATGGTCGGTCCCGTGAACGGGACCGAACCCGCTCCGGGTCCCACAGATAGGACTACGGGGCGGCTCGTCCGATCGGTCAGCACCGAGCCTCGTGCCGGGCGGAACCGCCGTGCTCGCGGCTGCGCGCGTACACCGGTCGGGGTTGTTAGCGTGGATCGCGGACCGCCACGGCGGTCCGGCCACCCCTCGCCCGACGGCCCGCGCGTCCCGTGACGCCGCGGGACGCGGTGCTGCGATCCGGCATGGAGGGGGTGCGATGACCGCGGTGCCGGAGGATCCGGGGCCGGGTGACCGCCGGCCCGCGACCGGCGCGCCGGTCGACGGCTGGCGGCGGCGCTGGAGCGTACGGACGCGGGCGCTCGGCGAGGCCGCGCGCGTGCGGACCCGGCGCTTCTGGGACGGCGCGCAGCCGACGCTGCGGCAACTCTGGTGGACCGAGGAGCCGGTGACGCCGGTGACCACAGTCGACAGGCGCGCCCCGGAGCCGCTCGCGGTGCCGGCGCAGGGCCAGGTGTACGTGTTCCTGGTGCGCGCCACCTACACCTGGTCGTCGGAGACCGCCCGGCCGGAGCTGTTCGGCTGGTACGTGGACTACTTCCAGCAGCAGGCCGCGCAGCGCCTGCACCGGCTGGCCGTCCGGTGCGCGGTGGAGGTGCCGCCGCACCGCCCGCGCGACCTGCACGCCGCGTTGACCGCCGCGCTCGCCGACGACGACCCACCGCCCTGGACGTACGCGCGCGGCGAGGTGACGTTCGCCTGCGAGCCGGACGTGACAGTGCACCTGGACGAGCGGGTGCGCAAGCTGCTTCAGCCGTACTGGGAGCAGCGCATCGCGCTGGAGTGCGAACGCGACCTGGCCCGGCGCCGCGCCGAGTACGCCGAGGAACGCGACCGGCGCGACCGGCAGGAAACGCCGTCCGCGACGCGGGCGGGGGACGTCAGCGAACCGGCCACCACGGCGCCGTCGGCCAACCGGAGCGAGGCGACGGGCCCGGCGCGGGACGCGGGAGGGATGCCGGGCGAGGCGGGGCGGGCGCGGCGTGGATCGCGGCCGGACGGACCGGTGGAGTCGTTCACCCCGTTGGAGCCACTGCTCCCCCCGCCCGCACCGCGCCCGGCCCCTGGGCAGCGGCCCCGCCCCGGCGAGCCGGAGCCGCCCCGGGTCTGAGCCGGGCGGGTCAGGCCGGGACGGCGGCCGTCTCGGGGCGGGTCTGCCGGGCGGCCAGGTACGCGGCGATGCCGGTGCTGTCCTCGGTGGCCAGGAACGCGCCGCGCGCGTTGACGAGCGCCTCGTCGGCATGGGTCAGGCAGCCCCACACCGTGTCGCCCCACGAGTCGGCGAGCTTGACCTCGGCCGGCTCGGCGCAGGGCTCGCCGCGCGGCCCGCCGATCTGGCAGTACCCGGGAGCACCGTCGCGCCGCGCGGCGACCTGGGCGGCCCGCCGGACCTGCGAGGGCCGCCCGTCCGCTGCCTGCGGGGCCGGGACGGGCAGGGACGACGACCGGGTGAACAGGATCGTGTTGCCGTCCGGGTCGACGGTGCGGCACTCACCGCCGGGAAGGTGGTCGACCGGATGGCCGGCTGCGACGAGGCGTCCGGCGGTCGCGGCGACGTCGTCGACGTAGAGGTACAGCGCGGCCGGGACCGGGCTGGCCTCAAAGATCAGCAGGGTCAGGTCGCCGCAGCGCAGGCGCGACCGGCCGTCCTCGCCGCGCTGCCCGGTGTAGCCGAACAGGGCGTAGAACCGGCCGGCCGCGTCGACGTCACCGACGTTCAGGACCGGGACCTGAGCCTGCACTCCGCTGCGCACCGCGCCACTCTACCCATTGGCGGTCCGTAAATCACGTCTTGCAGATCGGGTTTCGTCCCGGTCGGCGGGTTTCCCGGGGTCAGCAGCCGTTGGTGCTGGTCTGGTTGCGCTTGAGCCCGTCGGACCAGGTGACGCCCTGGACGACCGCCACGACGACGCTGCCGTCGTGGATCTGCTCGTAGTGCAGGTGCGGGCTGAGGTCGTACTTCGCCGACGTCGCGCCGACCCGGCCGATGACGTCGCCGCGCTTCACGGTGTCGCCCTTGGCCACCGCACGCGAGTTGAGGTGGGCGTACCGGGTGCGCCAGCCGTCGCCGTGCCCGATGACGATGGTGTTCCCGTAGCCGGAGGTGGTGGAGTAGTACGACTCCAGCACGGTGCCGGCGGCACTGGCGACCGTCCGGCGGTTGAGGTCGTCCGGGCTGCCGTTGGCGTCGTAGTGGTTCCAGTCGATGGCGTGGGCCGGGCTGTGCCCGTTCCAGTTGTTGCCCTGCCAGGTCTGCCCGCACAGGAACGGCATCCGGAAGCCCGGCCGGGCGGCCTGCGCGGGCTGCACGCCGAGCATCGCCCCGGCGACGACAGCGGTCGTGAGCAGCGCCGGCACGCGCCACCGGGCGGCGGTGGTCATCAGCGACATCGTTCCCCTCCTCGCATCGAGTGATCAGGGTCGATGCTATGGGCCGCGCGGACGTCGGGTAAATAGCTACGGGTATGAATGCCCGGCCAAAACTTTCCTACGGTCAGCCGACCAGGGCGGCGTACCGGCCGCGCCGGTCCAGCAACGCGTCGTGGGTGCCGGACTCGACGATCCGGCCGTGGTCGAGCACCGCGATGCGGTCGGCGTCGCGGACGGTGGAGAGCCGGTGCGCGATGGTCACCACGGTCCGGCCCCGGGCCAGCTCGTCCAGCGCCCGCTGGACCGCGCGCTCGGTCTCGGTGTCCAGCGCGCTCGTCGCCTCGTCCAGCACCAGGATCCGCGGGTCGCGCAGCAGGGTCCGGGCGATCGCCAGGCGCTGCTGCTCGCCGCCGGAGAACCGGTGGCCGCGCGAGCCGACCATGGTGTCGTACCCGTCGGGCAGCGCAGCGATGAGGTCGTGGATGCGGGCGGCGCGGGCGGCGGCCTCGATGTCGGCGTCGGTGGCGTCCGGGCGCGCGTACCGGAGGTTGTCCCGCACGGTGGCGTGCAGCAGGTACGTCTCCTGGCTGACCACGCCCACGACGGCGGCCAGGTCGGCCGGGCGCAGGTCGCGCAGGTCGATCCCGTCGATGGTGATGCGGCCGGCGTCCGGGTCGTGCAGCCGGCTGATCAGCGCGGCGAGCGTGCTCTTGCCGGAGCCGGTCTCCCCCACCAGGGCGAGGCTGGTGCCGGCCGGGACGTCCAGGCTGACGCCCGCGAGCGCGGCGGTGTCGCTGCCCGGGTAGCTGAAGGTGGCGTCCTCGACGCGCAGGTGGCCGCGGGCCGTGGCCGGGTCGAGCGGCACCGGGCGGGCCGGCTCGGCGACCTCGACGGGCAGGTCGAGGTATTCGAAGATCCGGGCGAACAGCGCCAGCGACGCGGTGAGCGTCACGCCCACGTTGAGCAGGCCCATCAGCGGCCGGAACAGGTTGCCCTGGAGCGCGGTGAACGCGACGAGCGTGCCGATGGTGAGCGTGCCGGCGGTGCCGGGCAGCCCGGCGCCCAGGTAGATCACCGCGGGGATGGCGGCGAAGACGATGCTCATGGCTGCCATCCGCCAGCGTCCGGCCAGCTCCGAGCGCAGTTCCAGGTCGACCAGGCGGGCCGAGGAGGCGGTGAACCGGTCGACCAGGGCCGGGCCGGTGCCGAGCGTCTTGGCCAGCCGTACGCCGCTGACCGACAGCCCCTCCTCGATGGTCACCGTGAGGTCGGCCAGTTCGCGCTGACGCTGGGCGGTGATCTCCCGGCGCAGCCGGGCGACCCGGCGGGTGAGCCAGAGCGCGGGCGGCAGCACGACCGCCGAGACCAGGGTGAGGCGCCAGCTCAGCGCCAGCATGGCGATGGTGGTGGCGACGACAGTGGTGAGGTTGGCGGCGATCGAGGTGGCGGTGGAGGTGACCACCGACTGCATGCCGCCGATGTCGTTGGTGATGCGGGACTGCACCTCGCCGGTGCGGGTGCGCACGAAGAAGCCGATCGACTGCCGCTGGAGGTGGGCGAAGACGTCGGCGCGCAGCCGGTGCATGACCTCCTGACCGACGCGGGTGGAGATCCAGGTCTGCGCGACGCCGAGCACGGCGGTGACAGCGGCCACCGCGACCATGCCCGCGACCAGCCAGGCCAGCAGCGTCAGGTCACGCTCGGGCAGGGCCCGGTCGATCACGGCACGCAGCAGGAACGGCGTGGCCATCGCGATGATCGAGGACGCCACGATGATCGCCACGACGGTGGCGAGCGGGCCTCGGTGGGCGGTGAACAGGCCGCCGATCCGGCGCAGGGACACCTCGCGGGCCTGGGCCTTCTCGGCGGGGGAAACGGTTCGGCCGTCACGGCGGCCGTCGGGGATGCGATCCAAGGGTGCTCCTCATGTGGGGGACGATGCTGAGGTTAACGACAATGCTGAGGTTACCTCAACATGAGGGAGCAACACGAAATACTGCTACCGTATTCCCCGTGAGCGGCAGCGACGAGAGCCTGGCCGAGACGTTCTGGGCGGTGACCCGCCGACTGCGTCACCAGACCAAACGCGCGCTGGAGCCGTGGGAGATCAGCCCCGGGCAGGCGCGGGCGCTCGGCGTGCTGATGCGTCACGGCGCGCTGCGGCCCGGCGCACTCGCCGAGCACCTGCGCATCGCGCCGCGCTCGGCCACCGAGGTGGTCGACGGGTTGCAGGAGCGGGGCCTGGTCGAGCGCCGGCCCGACCCGGACGACCGGCGGGCCACGCTTGTCGCCCCCACCGCCGAGGGCGAGCGGGTGGGCACCGCCATCCGGCAGGCGCGGGCCACCGAGGCGGCACGGTTCTTCGGCGCGCTCGCACCGGAGGACCGGACCGAGCTGGCCAGAATCCTGCGCCTGCTGCGCGAGGACTAGGTCTCCGGCTTCCCCGGTTTCACCCGTTCCGGGTGAGGCGACAGGCCCCGTGGCGGGGAATAGCGCCATCGGGAGGAGGGCCGATGGTCGACGCCACCGAAGAGTTCTTCCGGAGCCTGGGGCAGCACAGGCAGCGCGGGCTGACAGCGCTGCACGAGGGCACCGTCCGGTTCGACATCGCCGGCGACGGCTCGGTCGACCACTGGCTGGTCTCCATCGCCCGGGGCGAGGTCACCGCGGCGCGGCAGGCCACCGGCGGGGACGCGGTCGTCCGGGCGGACCGGGCCGTCTTCGACCGGATCGCGCGGGGCGAGGCGTACTTCCTGACCACGGTCCTGCGCGGCGAGGCCGAGGTGGAGGGCAGCCCGCGGCTGTTCGCGACCGTACGCCGACTGTTCCCCTCCCCGCCCGGCTCGCGCCCGGAACGACACCGGGGAGACGACGATGGCTGACGGCCACGTCGGCATCTTCGACGGGACGATCTTCCTGGTCTGCGACCGGGCGGGCGACATCGTCCCGGCGGCCGACGCCACCCACGGCCTGTTCGCCCACGACACCCGCCTGCTGTCCCGGTGGCAGCTCACCATCGACGGCGAGCGGCTCAGCACGCTGTCCATCGACGACATCCAGTACTTCGAGAACCGGTTCTACCTGGTTCCGGGCAGTCAGGACGTCTACGTCAACAGCACGCTGGAGGTGCGCCGGACCCACCGGCTCGACACCGGACTCCAGGAGGACCTGCTCCTGGTCAACAACGACCGGCGGCCCGTCGACCTGACCGTGCGGATCGAGGTGGACGCGGACTTCGCGGACCTCTTCGCGGTCAAGGAGGGCGCGACGAACCGCGAGGGGCGGCACTACCGGCGGGTCGACGGCCCGCGACTCGTCCTGGGTTACCAGCGCGAACGCTACCGCCGCGAGACGATCGTGTCGGCGACGGCTCCGGCGGAGGTGGACGAGAGCGGCCTGACGCTGCGCGTGCACATCGAACCGCACGGCCGGTGGCAGACCCGGTTGAGCGCCGAGCCGGACCTCTCCCTGCCCCGAGGGCTGGAGCGGCTCAGCCTGCCCGGACGGGTCGAGGGCCACGCCCGGAACAAGCCCGCCGAGCTACGGGAGTGGCTGGACCGGGCGCCGCGCCTGGAGACCAGCTGGGGACCGTTGCAGAACACCTACCGGCAGAGCCTCATCGACCTGGCCGCGCTGCGGTTCAGTCCGTTCCTCGCCGGAGCCGGGTGCGTCCTGGCCGCCGGGTTGCCCTGGTTCATGTGCCTGTTCGGCCGCGACAGCATCCTCACCAGCCTCCAGGCGCTGCCGTTCGCACCCGAACTCGCCGCCACCACGCTCACCGTGCTCGCCTTCCGCCAGGGCAGCCGGATCGACGACTTCCGGGAGGAGGAGCCGGGCCGGATCCTGCACGAGATGCGCTACGGCGAGCTGACCGTCTTCGACGAGACACCGCACAGCCCCTACTTCGGCAGCGCGGACGCCACTCCCCTGTTCCTCGTGCTGCTCGACGAGTACGAGCGGTGGACCGGCGACGCCGCCCTCGTACGCGCGGTGGAGCAGGAGGCGCGGGCGGCCGTCGACTGGATCGACCACTACGCCGACCGGGCCGGCAACGGCTACGTCTCCTACGAGCGGCGCAACCCGGTGAACGGCCTGGAGAACCAGTGCTGGAAGGACTCCTGGGACAGCATCTCCCACCGCGACGGCCGGCTGCCGGGCTTCCCGCGCGCCACCTGCGAACTCCAGGGGTACGCGTACGACGCGAAGGTGCGCACCGCCCGGCTGGCCCGCGAGATCTGGCGCGACCCGGCGTACGCGGACCGGCTGGAGCGGGACGCCGCCGACCTCAGGCGCCGCTTCAACCACGACTTCTGGATCGACGACGGCGAGTACATGGCGCTGGCGCTGGACGGCGACGGTCGCCGGGTGGACGCCCTGTCGTCGAACATCGGCCACCTGCTGTGGAGCGGCATCGTCGAGGAGCCGAAGGCCGAGGCCCTGGTACGGCACCTGATGTCACCGGCGATGTTCAGCGGCTGGGGTGTCCGCACGCTGGCCGAGGGCGAGGCCCGCTACAACCCGGTCGGCTACCACGTCGGGACCATCTGGCCGTTCGACAACTCGTTCATCGCCTGGGGTCTGCGGCGCTACGGGTACGCCGACGAGGCGGCCCGCATCGCGGCCGGCATCCTGGACGCGGCGGCCTTCTACGACGGCCGGCTGCCGGAGGCGTTCGCCGGGCACGCCCGGTCCGAGACCCGCTACCCGATCCGCTATCCGACCGCGTGCAGCCCGCAGGCCTGGTCGGCCGGGGCGCCGCTGCTGCTCCTGCGGACGATGCTCGGGCTCCGGCCGGTCGGCGACGATCTCGTGGCCCGGCCCGCCCTGCCTGCTAGCCTCGACTACGTGGCGTTGCTCGACGTCCCCGGCCGCTGGGGGCGCCGGGACGCCTTCGGCAGGAGCACCGCCGCCGGCGGCCTGAGCCGCTACGAGCTGGCGCCGCAGCAACTCTCCGCACCGTGACGGGATCGACATGCAGCGCATCGACTGGGCGCACACCGCGGTCGTGGGCGTCCACTGGCAACACGAGGTGGTCAGCCCGGACGGCGTCTTCGGCCCGTTCTTCGCCGGCCAGGTGGCCCGGCACGGCGTGGCGGCGAACGCGGCCCGGGTCGCCGTCGCCGCGCGGGCGGCGGGCGGCCTGGTCGTCTTCACCCGCGTCGCCTACCGGCCCGGCTATCCGGACCTGATCGCCAACACCCCGAGCTTCGCCATGATCAGGGAACACGGGGCGTTCCTGGAGGGCGACCCGAAGACCCGGATCGTCGACGAGGTCGCGCGGCAGCCGGGCGACGTCGTCGTCACCTCCACCCGGCTCGGCGGGTTCTTCGGCACCGAACTGGACCTGATCCTGCGCGGCCGGGGCGTGCGGACAGTCGTGTTCACCGGCGTCGCGACGAACCTGGCCGTCACCGGCACCGCCTACCAGGCGGTCGACCACGGGTACCGCATCGTCACCGTCTCCGACGCGTGCACGGCGGCCACCGACGAGCTGCACGACACCTACCTGAGCACGCTGGGTCAGCTCGGCGAGGTCGCGGCCGCCGGCGAGATCGCCTGACGGCCGCCGGGGCGCTCAGCTCAGGCCGCCGGGAGCGTCAGCGCAGGCCGGCGGCGATCGCGTCGACCAGCAGCGCGCCGAGCGTACGGGCCATCACGGCGCGGGCGGCGTCGACGTCGAGCCCCATCGAGTCGCGCATCATCGACCAGGCCGACCAGGTGCCGGCCACCGTGAGCGCGTCCACCAACTGTTCCCGGCCCGGCCCGGCCTGCGCCAGCTCCGGGGCGAACACCGCCTCGATCTCCTGCCGGACCCGGGTGACGGCCGCCTCCCGGTTGCGGCGCAACTGCGGGGAGAACGGCTCCCGCAGCGCCGACGCGCGGGCCGAGGGCGCCAGCACCTCCAGCAGCCGGGCGCGCTGGTCGCAGAACGCGGCGATCCGGGCGGTCAGCGGCAGCTCCGGCGACACCGGCCGCCAGAGCGCGGCCTGCCGCTCGCCGACCCGCCGCCCGGTCGCGGCGAACAGCGTCTCCATGTCCTTGAAGTTGGTCCAGAGCGTGCGCAGCGACACCCCGGCCCGCTCGGCGATCCGTTCCCCGGTGGGCCGCAGGTCACCGGAGTCGATCAGGGCCAGGTGCGCCTCCACGATCGCGGCGCGGGTCCGCTCGGCCCGCGCCGCCCGGCCGTCCACCCGCTCCGGCGGGTCGGTCTCCAGCTCGATCATGGGTACGGGCTCTCCTGTTGCTCGTCTGCCGGCGGCCACTCTACGTGCGTGCCGCCGGGCGACCGGCACCCGGCCGCCCGGCGACAGCACTGTGGTCAGGACGTCGGCACGGCGTCCGCGGGCGGGTTCGTCGGCGGGTCGGTGAACTCGGTGACGGCGCCGTCACCGTCGTCGGTGGTGTACGCGGGACCGAAGTACGCCTGCACGCCGTTGCTCACCTTGGTGAGCCGGACCCCGCCGTAGCCGGCGTGCACGCCCTCGGCGTACCGGAAGGGGACCAGGCCCGGGCCGCGGAAGCCGCCCTTGCGCACGGCCTCGACCAGCTTCTCCCGGGTGGGATCGGGCCCGGCGGCGAGCATCGCCTGCACGAACGTGTACGCCATCGAGTAGCCGTAGATCGCGTTGCCGTCGACCGGGTTGCCGGCGTTGTACTTCTGGTGGATCTTGGTGAACTCCTGGATCCACGGGTTCGCGGTGTCGGCCACGTTCGGCAGGTAGTTGTCGGCCACCATGCCCTCGAGGATCACCTTCTTGTCGCCGAGCTGCGCGGACAGCGTGGTGTAGTCGGCGCCCACGTTGGACACCACCCACTGCGCCTTGAAGCCCTGCCCGGCGGCCTGGCCCATGGCGAGCGCGGTGAAGCCGGGGATGGTCGCCGCGACGACCACCTGGCAGCCGGCCGCGCGCAGCGCCCCGATCGCCGGGCCGACCTGCTGGTTGGTGGTGGTGTACGTCTGCTTCGCCGCGACCGGGCCGAGGACCTGCTCGACGCCGGCCAGCGAGTCCCGCCCGAAGTCGTCGTTCTGCCCGAAGTGGCAGACCTTCGCGCCGGGGAACTCGCGCTTGACGTAGCCGGCCAGGATCTTGCCCTCGACCGTGTAGTCGGGCTGCCAGCCGAACGTCGTCGGATACTTGTCCGGCTGGTTCCAGTTGCGGCTGCCGGAGGCGACGAACAGGTCCGGCACCTTCTGCGTCTTGACGAACTCCAGCACGTTCGTGTGCGTGGGCGTGCCCAGGCCGCCGAGCAGCGCGAAGACCTTGTCGTCGAGCACCAGCTTGCGGACCACGTTCTCGGTGTTGGCGGGGTTGTAGCCGTCGTCCATGACCTTGTAGACGATCTTCCGGCCGTGCACGCCGCCCTTGCTGTTGACGTGCTCGAAGTACGCCTTGGTGGCGGCGGAGATCTTCGAGTAGCCGGGCGCGGCCGGTCCGGTGAGCGGTTGGTGGGTGCCGATGACGACCTCGGAGTCGCTGACGCCGGGGACGTTCTCGGCGGCCTGCTTCTCGTCGTCGGCGCAAGCAGGTAACGCGGCCAGCAGGGCCAGGCCTGCGGCGGCCGCGAGAACGCGGCGGGTGGTGGGGCGCATGGTTCTCCAATCCGGTGCGACGGTGCGAACGGTGGGTGGAACCGGTGAGGTCAGCGGTCCGGCGACCGGGTGGCCCGGCGACGGCGCAGCGCCGCGAGCAGCCGGGCGCGCACGGCGCGGACGCCCCCGGCGATGCCGCCCGGGGCGGCGAGCATGACGACGATGAGGACCAGGCCGAACACGGCGAGCGCGAGGTTGCCCTCCAGCCGCTGAGCCAGCCCGGCGGAGAGGCTGAGGTGTTCGGTGAGCAGACCGGGCAGGTCCTGGAGCGCCACCAGCAGCACCGCTCCCCAGACCGCGCCGGCCAGGCTGCCCAGCCCGCCGATCACGATCGCCATGAGCAGGAACAGCGACAGGTCCAGCGGGAACTTGCCGGGCGCGACGGTGGCGGTGAGCATGGCGTACACGCCGCCGCCCAGGCCGGCGCAGGCGGCGCTGACCACGAACGCGAGCACCTGCGTGCGGGCCACCGGGATACCGGCGAGCCGGGCGGCGACCTCGTCGTCGCGGACCGCCCGCAGGGACCGGCCGAAGCGGCTGCGGACCAGGTTCGCCAGCAGCAGCATGGTGAGCAGCGCGGCGGCCAGCGCGATCCAGGCCAGCCAGCGTTCGGGCTGGAAGTAGGCGCCGAGTGCCGCCGGTGGCGTCTGGGCCGGGAACGGCAGACCCTGCTCGCCGTTGAACACGCCGGTGAAGATCGTGGTGACCGCCGGGACGAGCGTCGCCACGGCCAGGGTCACACCGGCCAGGTAGGGGCCGCGCAGCCGGGCCGCCGCCAGCCCGACGACGAGCCCGCCGAGCGCGGTCACCGCGACGGCCGCGAGCAGCGACGCGGGCAGCGTCCACCAGCCGCGTACGGCCCGCTCGTCGAGGGCCTGCTGGGTCAGCGCCATGGTGTACGCGCCGGTGGCCATCAGCGCGCCGTGCCCGAGGGAGAGCTGGCCGTTGAGCCCGACCAGCACGGTGTGCCCGGCGGTGACGCAGAGGAACGCGCAGACGCGCGCCACCTGGAGGTTCTGGTACGGCGCGAGCTGGTTGGTGACCAGCACGACGAGCGTGCCGACGAATACGGCCACCGCGAGGTGGCGCAGCAGCGTGGATCCGCGCGCCTCGCGTCCGGCGGGTGCGCCGGGGAGCAGCCGACGCAGCGGGGACGGCGCGGCGGGCGCGATCTCGGTGGGTGTGCTCGTCACACGTGCCTCGCTCTCGCCGCGGAGAAGAGCCCGCCGGGGCGGACCAGCAGGACGGCCAGCAGCAACACCAGGACGGCCAGCGGGGTGGTGTCCGGTCCCAGGTAGCCGGTGACGTAGGACAGGATCAGCCCGACCAGCAGGCCGCCGACGACAGCGCCGACCGGGCTGTCCAGGCCGCCGACCACGGCGGCGGTGAACGCGACCACGAATACCAGGTCCATGGCGTGCGAGTGCAGGCCGAGTCCGGTGGGGACGACCAGCATGCCGGCGAGCGCGCCGACCCCGGCGGCGAGCGCCCAGCCCAGTGTGAGCATCCGGCCGACGCTGACGCCGAGCAGCCGGGACACCTCGGGTGCGAACGCGGCGGCCCGCATGCGCAGGCCGACCGGGGTACGGGTGAACAGCAGCGCGAGCAGCGCCACCACTGTGAGCGCCGAGCCGAGCACCCACAGGTCGTACGGGGACAGCGCGGCCACCCCGCCGATGGTGAGCGCGTCGGTGTCGAACGGTGCCGGGGCGGGCCGGTAGTCGTTGCCGAAGACCATGCCGAGCATCGCCTGGATGACGAGCACCAGGCCGAGCGCGACGATCACCTGGTTGAGCGGGCCGCCGGGGCCGGCGAACCGCATCAGCAGCCGCTCCACCAGCGCGCCCAGGGCCAGTCCGGACAGGATCGCGGCGGCCAGGCCCAGCCAGTACGAGCCGGTGGCGGAGACGACCGCGTACCCGACGTAGGCGGTGGCCACGGCCATCGCGCCCTGGGCGAAGTTGACCACCCGGGCGGCCCGCCAGATGAGCACCAGCGCGAGCGCGAACGCCGCGTACACCGCCCCGGAGGCGAGCCCGTCGAAGGTGAGGAACCAGAACCGCTCCATCCGCGACCCCCTTCCTAGAATCCGAGGTACGCGTGCCGGAGCTGGTCGTCGTCGCGCAGCCGGGCGGCCGGCGCGGCCGTCACCACCCGCCCGAGCGACATGACGATGCCCTGGTCGGCTACCGACAGCGCGGTGCGCACGTTCTGCTCGACGAGCAGGACGGTGAGCCCTCGCTCGTCGCGCAGCCGCCGCAGCAGCGCCATGATCTGCGCGGCCACCTTGGGCGCCAGCCCGAGCGACGGCTCGTCGAGCAGCAGCAGCCGGGGCCGGGCGATCAGCGCTCGCCCGATCGCGAGCATCTGCCGTTCGCCGCCGGAGAGCTGGTGTCCGGCGTGGTCGCGGCGGCGGGCCAGGGCGGGGAACAGCTCGTACACCTCGTCCTGCGCGCGCCGGGCGTCGGCCCGGTCGCGCCGCCACAACCCGCCGAGGCGCAGGTTCTCCGCCACGGTCAGCTCGGTCACCACGCCGCGCCCCTCCGGCACGTGCGCCAGGCCGCGCCGGACCAGGTGTTCGACCCGGACCCCGCGCAGGTCCTCCCCCGCGTACCGGACGCGGCCACCGGTGGGACGGAGCAGACCCGAGAGGGTACGCAGCAGCGTGGTCTTGCCCGCGCCGTTGGCGCCCAGCACGGCGGTGACGGTGCCGGCCGGGACGGTGAACTCGACGTCGTGCAGCACCGGCACCGGTCCGTAGCCGCAGCTGAGCGCCTCGACCTCCAGCACGGCGGTCACGACGCGCTCCCCTCGGCCGGCACGTCCGCGCCCAGGTACGCCTCGGTGACCCGGGGGTCGTCGCGGATGCGCTCCGGCGGGCCGGCCGCGATCACCTTGCCGAAGTCGAGCACCACCAGGTCGTGGCAGACGGACATGACCAGGTCCATGTGGTGCTCGACGAGCAGGACGGCACAGCCGTCGTCGCGTCCGGGCAGCGCGCGGACCAGGTCGGCCAGCTCGGCCACGTCGTCGGCGCCGAGGCCGCCGGCCGGTTCGTCGAGCAGCAGCAGCCGGGGACGGGCGATCAGCGCGCGGGCCAGCGCGACCCGCTTGCGGACCGGGTACGGCAGGGTGGCCGGCACCGCGTCGGCGTACTTCCCGATGCCCAGTTCGGCGAGCAGGTCCAGGGCGGCCGCGCGCAGCCGCCGCTCGTCGTTGTCGCTGCGGGGCAGACCGAACAGCGCGGCGGCGAAACCGGCGCGGGCGGTGTGACTCGCGCCGGCGACCACGTTCTCCAGCACGGTCAGCCCGGCGAACAGCCCGACGCCCTGGAGTGTGCGGGCGATGCCGAGCCGGGTGAGGGCGTGCGGGCGGGGCCGGAACGGCCTGCCGTCCAGGGTGAGCGACCCCTCGGTCGGCCGGACGAAGCCGCAGGCCACGTTGAACAGGGTGGTCTTGCCGGCGCCGTTGGGCCCGATCACGCCGACGACCCGGCCCGGCGGTACCCGCAGCGAGACGTCGTCGAGGGCGACCAGGCCGCCGAAGCGCACGCCGACGTGGTGCAGCGCCAGGCCGTCGGCGGCTGTGGCCGGTGGGCTCATCGTCACCTCGTGCCGGTCGACGGGGCGTGGAAAAACTAATTACACCGGGAGTGTACTTTTCTCTGCCGCCGCGTCAATGCCCAGACGATCACGACTCCTTCCCCCTCGCTTCCGGGGCTCCTACGTGCACGGTCGGTGCGATCATCCCGGCATGCGGTCGCTGGCACGGCGCAGGAACGTCTGCTCCGCGGCGTTGCCGGTGCCGGCGATCGCCGCGTCGTACGCCACCCGGGCCTGCGCCGGACGATCCAGGCGGCGCAGCAGGTCGGCCCGGATCGCGTGCCACACGTGGTAGCCGCCCAGGTCCAGACCGTCCACAGCGGCCAGTCCGGCCGCCGGTCCGCGCACCTCGGCCAGCGCGACCGCCCGGTTCAGCGCCACCACCGGTCCGGGCGCGACGGCGGCCAGCTGGTCGTAGAGCGCGAGGATCTGTCCCCAGTCGGTGGCGGCGGCGGTGGGCGCGTCCGCGTGCACGGCGCCGATCGCGGCCTGGACCTGGTACGGGCCGGGCCGGCCCCGTCGCAGGCACCGGCGGACCAGTTCCTGCCCCTCGCCGATCAGCTCCCGGTCCCATCGGCCGCGGTCCTGCTCGGACAGCGACACCGGCACCCCGTCCGGGCCGGTCCGGGCGTCGCGACGCGCCTCGGTGAGCAGCATCAGCGCGAGCAGGCCGAGCGCCTCCGGCTCGTCCGGCATCAACGTCACCAGCAGCCGGCCCAGCCGGATCGCCTCGGCACCCAGCTCGGCCCGGCCCAGCCGCTCCCCCGCGCTGGCCGTGTGCCCCTCGTTGAAGATCAGGTACACCACGGCGAGCACCCCGCGCAGCCGGTCCGGCAGGTCCGCGTCACGCGGCACCCGGTACGGGATGCCGGCGTCGCGGATCTTCGCCTTGGCCCGGACCAGGCGCTGGGCCATCGTCGGCTCCGGCACCAGGAAGGCCCGCGCGATCTCGGCGGTGCTCAGACCGCCGAGCAGGCGCAGCGTCAACGCCACCCGGGCGGGAGCAGCGAGCGCCGGGTGGCAGCAGGTGAAGATCAGGCGCAGGCGGTCGTCGGGCACGGGCCCCTCCTCGGCGGGCGGGTCGGCGGCGTGCAGCAGTGCGGCCTCGGCGTGCCGCGCCTCCCGGGTCGCCTCGCGCCGCAACCTGTCGATCGCCCGGTTCCGGGCGGTGGTGATGATCCAGCCGGCCGGACTGGGCGGCGGCCCGTCCGCGGCCCAGCGCGTCACGGCGATCGCGAACGCCTCCTGGACCGCCTCCTCGGCGAGGTCGATGTCGCCGAGGAGACGGACCATGACGGCTACCGCGCGGCCGTACTCGGCCCGGAAGACCTGTTCGACGTCGGTCATCCCTCGCCCTGGAACGGGCGGACCTCGATCGGCAGCGTGGTGGCCAGGGCGTACCGGCGGCCCCAGTCCAGTGCGGCGTCCAGGTCGGGCGCCCGGATGACGGTGACGCCGCCCAGGTACTCCTTGCCCTCGGCGAACGGCCCGTCGGTGACCAGCACCTCGTCACCGGCCGGGCGCAGCACGGTGGCGGTCTGCGGGTCGTGCAGGCCGTTGCCGAACACCCAGCACCCCGCCTCCCGCAGGTCCCGGCCGATGGCCTCGACCTCCCGCATCACCCCGGCCAGGAACTCCGGGTCCGGACGGCCCTGGCCGGCCGGCTGGTACATGCTGATCAGGTACTGCTTCATCGGCTTCTCCTCGTCACCGCCGGACGGCCCCGCGCCGTCCCTTCACCCTCCACACGAACGGTGGGCGCCCGTTTCGACACGCCGGGCCGGGTGAATCCGGCCGGGAGCGGGGTACGCCGACGCGTGCGCCGCCACCGGGTCGTCGTCGTGGGCGCCGGGTTCTCCGGCCTGGCCTGCGCGCTCGCGCTGGACGCGGCCGGTGCGGAGGTGCGGGTGCTGGAGGCGCGGGACCGGGTGGGCGGCCGGACGCGCAGCCGCCCGCTGCCCGGCGGCGGCTGGCTCGATCTCGGCGCCCAGTGGATCGGCCCGAGCCAGGACCGGATGTACGCGCTCGTCGCCACGTACGGGCTGGCCACCTTTCCCTCCCCCGCGCACGGTGAGCCGACGCTGCTGCTCGGCGGACGCCCGGCCACCGGCGAACCGCCCGGGCTGTCCGGACTGCTCGGCACGCTCGACGAGATGGCGGCCCGGCTCGACCCGGCCGCGCCGTGGCGGGCGGACGACGCGGCACGGTGGGACCGGATCACGCTCGGCGGCTGGCTCGACGCGAGCGCGGCCGGCCCGGTCACCGCCCGGTACGCGGGCCGGCTGCTCGCCGGTGGACTGCTGGCCGCCTCGCCGGAGGAGGTCTCGCTGCTGCACGTGCTGTTCTACCTGCGCAGCGGCGGCGGCACCCGGTCGCTGCTCGGCATGGCCGGTGGCGCCCAGCAGGACCGCGTCGTCGGCGGTCCGGCCGTGCTGGCCGAGCGGATGGCCGCCGCGCTGCCGCCCGGGAGCCTGTGCCTGCGCGCGCCGGTGGACGGCGTCGCGCAGGACGGCGACGGCGTGCGGTTGCGCGCCGGCGGCGAGACGTACCGCGGCGACGCGGCGGTGGTAGCGCTGGCGCCGACGCTGGCCGGGCGGATCCGGTACGACCCGCCGCTGCCGCCGCTGCGCGACGGCCTGACCCAGCGGATGCCGATGGGTGTGGCGCTCAAGGTGCACGCGCTCTACCCGGAGCCGTTCTGGCGCGCCGACGGCCGCTCCGGCGTGTCCAGCACCGACACCGGGCCGCTCACCGAGACGGTGGACAACTCCCTGCCGGACGCGCCGGGCGGGGTGCTCACCGCGTTCAGCTACGGCGCGCAGGCCCGGGCGCTGCGCCGGCTGCCTGACGACGCGCGCCGGGCCGCGCTGCGCGACGCGCTCGCCGCGATCTTCGGCCTGGCCGCCGCGCGCCCCGACGACCTCGTCGAGTACGACTGGTCGGCCGACGAGTGGACGCGCGGCTGCTTCTGCGGCGTCCTGCCGCCCGGTGCGTGGTGCGCGTACGGCCCGGAGCTGCGGACGCCGGTGGGCCGGGTGCACTGGGCCGGCACGGAGACGGCGACCCGGTGGAGCGGCTACCTGGAGGGCGCGGTGACCGCCGGCGAGCGCGCCGCCGCCGAGGCGCTCGCCCAGCTCGGCTGAGCACCCTATCCAGTGAGATTCTTCGATGCGATCTATTGAAAAGTTTCTCCGCCCTGTGACCTAATGACGACAGTTCCTTTCGTCATACTCCCGCCGCCGGAGCGCGGCAACCCCCAGGGAGGACAGATGCACAGGTCGATCCGATCGGCGCTGCGCGCGGCCGGAGCCGCGCTGCTCGCCACCGCCACCGTCGCCGCGGCGACCCTGTTCGGGGCGGCCCCCGCCGGCGCCGCCCCGGCCGGGCTGCCCGGCATGGACGTGTCCAGCTACCAGGGCAACGTGAACTGGTCCGGGGCGTGGGCCAACGGCGCCCGGTTCGCGTACGTCAAGGCGACCGAGGGCACGTACTACACCAACCCGTACTTCGCCCAGCAGTACAACGGCTCGTACAACGTCGGGATGATCCGCGGCTCGTACCACTTCGCCCGTCCGGACACCACGAGCGGCGCCACCCAGGCCAACTACTTCGTCGACCACGGCGGCGGCTGGTCGAAGGACGGGCGGACGCTGCCCGGCGCGCTGGACATCGAGTACAACCCGTACGGCGCGACCTGCTACGGGCTGAGCCAGGCGTCGATGCGCAGCTGGATCGCCTCGTTCGTCAACCAGTACTACGCCCGCACCGGCCGGTGGGCCACCATCTACACCACCACCGACTGGTGGAGCACCTGCACCGGCAACACCTCGCAGTTCGCCGCCAACAACCCGCTGTGGATCGCCCGCTACGCAAGCAGCGTCGGCACGCTGCCGGCCGGCTGGGGCACGTACTCGTTCTGGCAGTGGTCCTCCTCCGGCATCTTCCCCGGTGACCAGAACGTGTGGAACGGCTCGCTCGACCGGCTACGCGTACTGGCCTGCAACGGAACCTGCTGACCCCGGCCCGGGCGTGGCGGGCGGTGCCGGTCCCGCCACGCCCGGCGTACCGGCCGATCCGGCGCCCCCCTTCCGCGAGGAGGTTGCGATGTCCCTTCCCGTACCCCGGCGGACCGTGCTGCGCGGCGCGGTCCTGCTCGGCGCCGCCGCCGGCGTCGGCGCGCTCACCCAGATCGGCTCCGGCCCCGGCGCGCGGGCCGCCGCCACCCGGGTCGACCAGCCGACCATCGCCAACTGCGCGACCTGGGGCGCCCGCCCGCCCTCGTCGCCGGTGAGCGTGGTGGCCAGCCGGCCCAACAAGATCATCGTCCACCACACGGCGTTCCCGAACACCACCGACTACAGCCTCGCCCAGGCGTACCGCAACTCCCGCGACATCCAGAACCTGCACATGGACAGCAACGGCTGGCTCGACTCCGGGCAGCACTTCACCAACAGCCGGGGCGGCTACCTGACCGAGGGCCGGCACGGCAGCCTCTACGCGCTGCTGCACGGCCAGACCATGGTGCAGGGCGCGCACTGCGTCGGGCAGAACAGCCAGGCCATCGGCATCGAGAACGACGGCATCTACGTGAACGTCCAGCCGCCGCAGGCGCTCTGGAACAGCCTGGTCACGTTCTGCGCGTTCACCTGCCAGCAGTACGGCATCGCGCCCACCGAGATCTACGGGCACAAGGACTTCAACGACACGCAGTGCCCCGGCCTGCTGCACGACCGCCTGCCGGAGCTGCGCCGTACCGTCGCCGCCCGCCTCGGCGGCTGACCACGGGGATACGCGGGGCGCCCGGGTGCGACGGGCGCCCCGCGTCGCGTCGGTGCTCGCTGTGTCAATGCTGGCTTATATAAGCCTTGTCTGATACAAAGGCGTTGTGCACGCCTTCGACGTCCTCGGCGACCCGGTCCGCCGCCGGATCCTGGAACTGCTCGCCGACGGCGAGCAACCCGCCGGCGCGCTCGGCGAGACCGTGCGGCGCGAGTTCGGCATCAGCCAGCCCGCCGTCTCACAGCACCTCAAGGTGCTGCGCGAGCACGGCTTCACCACAGTGCGCGCCGAGGGCACCCGCCGCCTCTACGCCGTGGATCCCGGCCCGCTGCGCGAGATCGACGCGTGGCTGGACGGGTTCCGCCGCTTCTGGACGCCACCACTGGCGGCGCTCGCCACCGAGCTGGCCCGGGGCCGCCGCGAGCGACGGCTGCGCGAGGACACCACCGACGACGAGAGGACCGAACCATGATCGACGTGACCGGACAGATCAGCGCCGTCGAGCGCCGCATCGGCGACCGTACGCTTCCCGCCGGGCAGGCGCGGGTGCTCACCATCGCCCAGACGTACGACGCGCAGGTCGCCGACGTCTTCGACGCCTGCACGAACCCGGAACGGATACCCCGCTGGTTCCTGCCGGTCTCCGGTGACCTGAGCCTCGGCGGCCGGTACCAGCTGGAGGGCAACGCCGGCGGCACCGTCGAGCGCTGTGACCCGCCGCACGGCTTCGCCGCCACCTGGGAGTTCGGCGGCGAGGTGAGCTGGATCGAGGTGCGGTTGCGCGAGGCGGGACCGGGGCGTACCCGCTTCGAGCTGGAGCACGTCGCGCACGTCGACGACCAGCGGTGGGCCGAGTACGGCCCGGGCGCGGTCGGCATCGGCTGGGACCTGGCGCTGGTCGGCCTGGCCTCCCACTTCGCCACCGACGGCACGGGCGTCGACCCGGCCGCCGCAGCCGAGTGGATGGCCTCGGACGAGGGCCGTCGTTTCGTCACCGAGTCCAGCAAGAGCTGGACGGCCGCAAGCGTAGAGGCCGGCACCCCGCCCGACGAGGCACAAGCCGCAGGCGAGCGCGTCACCGCGTTCTACACCGGCGCCCCCACCCCGTAACCCTCCCGCCCGCGCCCCCAGCCCTCGCCGATCTTGCAGTTCGGGCCCCTGCAATGCCCGTCTTCACCTGGATTGCAGGCCACCAAAGTGCAGGGTCGGTGAGGCTACCGGGACATGCTGGACAGTTGATGTTCGCCCGGCGAGCGAGGGGCCGCGGTCGCGTCCCTTGCCCGATCGCCCTGGCGACTCTCGCCGGGCTCTTGGAGATCTTGGTACGAGAAGGCCCCCATAGGGGCCCTCTCGTACCAAGATCTCTCTGCATCTCAGAAGGCGGAACCCGCTTCCCTCGATGTGGTAGGCCGCCTCGCATGGCGGGCAGGAGGCGGGCTCCGGACGAATGCGGGGACGGGCGGCGCGCGTGGCGAGGCGGTCAACGCCGGTGCGGAGGGCCGCTGGGGACGGAGCCGGCTCACGGCAAAATCCACAATGGTCCCGCAGCGGCGCGCCGCTGCGGGCGAAATGCGACGGTGGGATGTCGGTGGGCTGGGGCAGACTGCGGGGCATGCCGATCCGTTCCGTCGCCGACCTGACCGCCGCGCTCGACACCGGCGAGACGTTCAAGTACCTGCACTTCTGGGGGCACCGGCCACAACGCGACGGCAGTGTCGGCGCGGGTTGCCTGAGCCAGTGGTGGCCGGCGCCGTTCACAGTGGACGGCCGGGAGTTCGCCACCGCCGAGCACTGGATGATGTGGCACAAGGCGACCCTCTTCGGTGACCACGCGGTCGCCGAGCGGGTGCTGGCCGCCGGGCATCCGCACCGGGCCAAGGCGCTCGGCCGGCAGGTGCGCGACTTCGACGAGGCGACCTGGGTGGCCCGGCGCTACGAGATCGTGGTGGCCGGCAGCGTGGCCAAGTTCTCCCAGCACGAGGCGTTGCGACGGTTCCTGCTCGGCACCGGCGACCGGGTGCTCGTCGAGGCCAGCCCGACCGACCGGGTCTGGGGCATCGGCCTGACCGCCGACGATCCGCGCGCCGCCGACCCGGCGACCTGGCGGGGCGACAACCTGCTCGGGTTCGCCCTGCTGGAGGCGCGCGCCACGCTCGCCGGCCCGAGGGGTGACGCCTGACCTGGGGCCGGGGGTGCGGGTAACGTGCTGCGGCGTGACCGCGTACTCGCACTGCTCGTTCTGCGGCGCGGCCTACCCGGCGGGCGCCGGGTGGCCACGCGTCTGTTCCTCCTGCGGCGAGACGGTGTGGCGCAATCCGCTGCCGGTGGCGGTGGCGGTGCTGCCGGTCCACACTCCGCAAGGGCTCGGCGTGGTGGCGGTGCGCCGCGACATCGAACCGGCCCGGGGGCAGCTCGCGTTGCCGGGCGGCTTCATCGAGTACGGCGAGGAGTGGTCCGAGGCGCTCGTCCGTGAGCTGCGCGAGGAGACCGGGCTGCGGGCCGAGGCTGGCGAGGCGCGGCTGTTCGCGGTGCACGGCGCACCGGCGGGCGGCACCATGATGGTCTTCGGCGTGCTGCCCGAGCGGCCGGTCGGTGACCTGCCGCCGTCGGCGCCGACCGAGGAGGCCACCGAGTGGCTGGTGCTCACCGATCCGGTCGAGCTGGCCTTCTCCACGCACACCCGGGTGCTGGCCGACTTCCTCGCCGGCCAACGCCCGCTCTGACCGAGGCCACCCGGCCAACGCCCGGCCCCGACCGCGACGAATCCGGCAGCGCCGGGACGGCCCGGCACGCTCAGCCCGCCAACGGGCGCGACGCGGTCAGCCGCCCGCCGGGACCGGCTGGGG
The DNA here is from genome assembly GCF_900091605.1 of Micromonospora tulbaghiae. Classification (GTDB taxonomy): domain Bacteria; phylum Actinomycetota; class Actinomycetes; order Mycobacteriales; family Micromonosporaceae; genus Micromonospora; species Micromonospora tulbaghiae. The sequence continues at coordinate 529,598 of NZ_FMCQ01000002.1, read as the reverse complement.
TGAGAACGGCACGGCGGCCGGCACCTCGATCTCCGGCTCACCGGCCGGGTGCCGCCACAGTCCGCGGCGGCGCAGGATCGGCAGTACGCCCTCGCCGAACCAGTACGCCTCCTCCAGGTGCGGGTGACCGGAGAGGATAAACTCGTCCAGGCCGAGCGCGTGGTACTCGGCGATCCGGTCGGCGACCTCGGTGTGGCTGCCGACCAGTGCGGTGCCCGCGCCGCCGCGTACCAGCCCGAATCCGGCCCACAGGTTCGGCGAGACCTCCAGTCCGTCGCGGGAGCCGCCGTGCAGGTCGAGCATCCTCCGCTGCCCCTCCGACTCGCTGCGCCGCAGACCCTCCTGCACCGCACGCACGTCGGCCTCGGGGATGCCGTCGAGCAGCTTGCGCGCCTGGGCCCACGCCTCCTCGGCGGTGTCGCGGCTGATCACGTGCAGCCGGATGCCGTACCGCAGCTCCCGACCGGCCTCGGCGGCGAGCCCACGGATCCAGTCCAGCTTGCCGGCCACCTGCGCGGGCGGCTCGCCCCAGGTCAGGTACACGTCGCTGTGCCGCACCGCCACCGGCCCGGCCGCGCCGGACGACCCGCCGAAGTAGACCGGCGGCACCGGGTCGGGCACCCGGCCGAGCCGGGCGCCTTCGACCCGCACGTGGGCGCCGTCGTGGTCGACCGTCTCACCACGCCACAGCGCTCGCACCACGTGCAGGAACTCGTCGGTACGCGCGTAGCGGCCGTCCTTGTCCAGGAAGTCGCCGTACGCGCGCTGCTCGGCGGACTCGCCGCCGGTGACCACGTTGAGCAGCAGCCGCCCGCCGGACAGGCGCTGGAACGTGGACGCCATCTGCGCGGCGAGGGTGGGTGAGAGCAGGCCGGGCCGGAACGCGACGAGGAACTTCAGCCGCTCGGTCACCTCGGTGAGCATGGCGGTGGTCAGCCAGGCGTCCTCGCACCAGGCGCCGGTGGGGGTGAGCGCGCCGGCGAAGCCGAGCTGTTCGGCGGTGCGGGCGATCTGCCCCAGGTACGCCACACTGGCCGGCCGCGCGCCACCCGCCGTGCCGACCGGTACGCCGTGACCGCCGCCCACGATGTCCCGGCTGTCGCCGTAGGTCGGCAGGAACCAGTGGAAGGTGAGCGACATGGTGTACCTCCGGTGCGCTGTCGGACGGGCCGCCTCCTGAGTGGTGGGACGACCACGCCGACACCCTACCCATAAAACCTATCGGGTTGGTAGGTTGCTGTCGCCCGTCGATGCCGGGCCCTTCCCCTCCCCGAGGAGTCGTCATGCGTACCCCCAGATCGCGCCGCCGGCCAGTGGCCGCGCTGCTCACCACCCTCGCGCTGCTCGCCGCGACGGCGTTGACGGCCTGCGGCGGCGAGGCGGCCGACGCCAGCGGCGGCGGCGACGGTCCGCTGCGCATCGGCTACCAGCGCTTCGGCGGGCTCAGCCTGGTCAAGGCGCGCGGCGACGCGAAGAACGTCACCTGGTCGCTGTTCGAGAGCGGCCCGGCCCTGACCGAGGCGCTCAAGGCCGGCTCGATCGACATCGGCCAGGTCGGCGAGGCGCCGCCGGTGTTCGCCGCGGCCGGGAAGATCCCGTTCTCCGTGGTCGGCACCTCACAGCCGATCCCGCAGGGCGAGGCGGTTCTGGTCAAGACGGACAGCCCGTATCGTGGATTCGCCGACCTGCGCGGGAAGACGGTCGCGCTGAACAAGGGCTCCAACGTGCACTGGCTGCTGGTCAAGCTGCTGGAGGCCAACCGGATGACGCTCGCCGACATCAACGTGAAGTATCTCAAGCCCGCCGAGGGGCGGCCCGCGTTCGACAACGGGCAGGTCGACGCGTGGATCATCTGGGACCCCTACTTCGCGCTGGCCGAGCAGCCGGGCGTCCGGGTGCTCGCCGACGCCACCGGCCTGGCCGGCAACCGCGAGTACGTGCTGGCCGCGCCGGACGCGGTGAAGAACCGCACCGATGACGTGCGGGCATTCCTGAACACGTACCGGCAGACCACCGACTGGGGCATCGCCCACCCGACCGAGCGGGCCGCCGTCCTCGCACCCGAGCTGAAGATCCCGCTCGACGTGACCACCCGGGCGCTGGCCCGCAGCGCCAAGCCGCTCGCCCCGGTCACCCCGGAGATCGGCGCGGAGTTGCAGGCCATCGCGGACAGCTTCGTGGAGCTGAAGCTCGTGCCCGGACCGGTCGACATCGCCGGGCGGGTGGACGGCCGGTTCAACGAGGCGTTCCAGTGAGTGGTCCGGCGCTGGCCGAGGCGACCGCTCCTGTCGTACCCGATCGGGCGACGCCGCGGCGGTCGCGGGCCCGCGTCCCGCGGCGGTGGCGGCGCGCGGTGAGCCCGGTCGTGCTGGTGCTCGCCTGGGAGGCCGCCGCGCGGACCGGGCTGCTCGCCCCGGAGAAGCTGCCCGCGCCCAGCGCGGTGCTGGCGACCGGGTGGCGGCTGGCCCGCGACGGCACACTCGGTGTGCACCTGCTCGACTCGCTCACCCGCGCCGCGCTCGGCCTGCTCATCGGCGGCGGCCTGGCGCTGGTGCTCGGCGCGGCGGCGGGGCTGCTGCGCCTCGGCGACGACCTGGTCGACCCGCCGGTGCAGATGGCCCGGATGCTGCCGCACCTGGGCCTGGTCCCGTTGCTGATCATCTGGGTCGGCATCGGGGAGTCGCTGAAGGTCACCCTCGTCGCGCTCGGCGCGTTCTTCCCGATCTACTTCAACACGTACGCCGGCATCCGCGACATCGACGAGCGGCTGGTGGAGGCGGCGCGTACCTGCGGCCTCGGCGCGGCGGCCCGGCTGCGCCACGTGGTGCTGCCCGGCGCGCTGCCGGCGCTGTTCCTCGGGCTGCGGCTGGCCATCGGCGCGGCCTGGCTCAGCCTGGTCGTCGGCGAGCAGGTGAACGCGCAGACCGGCGTCGGGTTCCTGATGATGGAGGCGCGCGAGTTCAGCCAGACCGACGTGGTGGTGCTCGGCCTGCTCATCTACGCGCTGCTGGGCCTCGCCTCCGACCTGCTCATCCGGTACGCGGAGAGGAGGACGCTGGCGTGGCGACGCGGACTGCGCGCGACCTGACCGGGCCGGTGCTCACCGCACGCGCGGTGACCCGGTCCTTCGGCCCGGCCGTGGTGCTGGCCGGGGTGGACCTGACCATCGCCGCCGGGGAGACGGTGGCACTGCTGGGCGGCAGCGGCTCCGGCAAGAGCACGCTGCTGCGCGTGCTCGCCGGGCTCGACGGCGACGCGGGCGGCGAGCACGCGGTGCACGGCACGGCCGCCGTGGTGTTCCAGGAGCACCGGCTGCTGCCGTGGAAGCGGGTAGCAGGCAACGTGGCGCTCGGCCTGACCGGGCCGGACGTGGGCGAGCGGGTCGGCCGCGCGCTGGCCGAGGTGGGGCTCGCCGACCGGGGCCGGGCCTGGCCGGCGGAGCTGTCCGGCGGGCAGGCGCAGCGGGTCGCGGTGGCCCGCGCACTGGTCCGCGAACCGGACCTGCTGCTGCTGGACGAGCCGTTCGGCGCGCTCGACGCGCTGACCCGGCTGCGCATGCAGGGGCTGCTGCGGCGGCTGCGCGCCCAGCACGGCTTCGCCGCGCTGCTCGTCACCCATGACGTGGAGGAGGCGCTGCTGCTGGCCGACCGCGTCCTGCTCCTCGACGACGGCGTGATCGCTGAGGAGGTGCCGGTACGCCTCGGCCCGTCCCCGAGCCCCGACGACCCGGCCCTCGGCGCACTGCGCCGCCACCTGCTCGACCGTCTCGGCGTACCCGCCGGCTGACCGCGATGGAGAACCGATGACCCGCTGGACGCCCGACCCGACCTTCTACCCCTCCCCCGCGCTCGCCGCCACCGCGCCGCCCGAGAAGCTCGCGTACGTCGCCGCGTTCGACCGCGCCGGGCAGCGCCCCGACGCCATCGCGGTGCTCGACACCGACCCGGACTCCGGCTCGTACGGCCGGGTGGTGGGCTGGACCGAGCTGCCGAACACCGGCGACGAGCTGCACCACTTCGGCTGGAACGCGTGCAGCAGCGCGCTCTGCCCGACCGCGCCGCACCCGCACGTGGAACGCCGCTACCTGATCGTGCCGGGCCTGCGCTCGTCCCGGATCCACGTGCTCGACACCAAACCCGACCCACGCCGGCCGAGCCTGGTCAAGGTGATCGAGGCGGAGGAGCTGGGCGAGCGCGCCGGGTACTCCCGCCCGCACACGGTGCACTGCGGCCCGGACGGCATCTACGTCTCCGCGCTCGGCGGCGCGGACGGGCAGGAAGGGCCCGGCGGCATCGCCGTGCTGGACCACACCACGTTCGAGGTACGCGGCGCGTGGGAGGCCGACCGGGGGCCGCAGTTCCTGGCGTACGACTTCTGGTGGCACTACACGCAGGACGTGCTGGTCACCAGCGAGTGGGGCACGCCGTCGATGATCGAGGACGGCATCGTCGGGGAACTGCTGCTGGGTCGCAGGTACGGGCACGCGATCCACTTCTGGGACCTGGCGAAGCGCCGGCACGTGCAGCGCGTCGACCTCGGCGACCAGTACCAGATGCCGCTGGAGCTGCGCCCCGCGCACGACCCGACCAAGTCGTACGGCTTCGTCGGCGTGGTGATCAGCGTCGAGGACCTGTCCGCCTCGATCTGGCTGTGGCACCGCGACGGCGACGCCTGGGCGGTGACCAGGGTGATCGACATCCCGGCGGAGCCGGCCGACCCGGCCGACCTGCCGGACCTGCTCAAGCCGTTCGGGGCGGTGCCGCCGCTGGTCACCGACATCGACCTGTCCGTGGACGACCGGTTCCTGCACGTCTCCTGCTGGGGCACCGGTGAGCTGATCCGCTACGACGTCAGCGACCCGTTCCACCCGGTACGCGTCGGCTCGGTGCGCCTCGGCGGCATCGTCAACCGCACCCCGCACCCGGCGTTCCCGGACGAGCCGCTGGCCGGCGGGCCGCAGATGGTGGAGATCAGCCGCGACGGCCGCCGCGTCTACGTCAGCAACTCCCTCTACGGCACCTGGGACGACCAGTTCTACCCCGACGGGGTGGGCGCCTGGGTGGCGAAGCTCGACGTCGACCCGGAGCACGGGGGCCTGGTGCCGGACCCGCGGTTCTTCCCGCGCGGGGAGGAGTTCCGCGGCCTGCGCGTGCACCAGACCCGGTTGCAGGGCGGCGACGCCTCGTCCGACTCGTACTGCTTCCCGTGACCGGCGCGACCTGGGCTGCGCTGGCCGGCCTCGGCGCGTTCCACGGCCTGAACCCGGCGATGGGGTGGCTGTTCGCGGTGGCCCGGGGCCTCCAGGAGCGCCGCCGGGCGGCACTGATGGCGGCCCTGCCACCGATCGCGGCCGGTCACCTGGCGTCGGTGGCGGTGGTCGCCGCCCTGGTCAGCGCGACCCGGTCGGTGACGGCGAGCACGGTGGTCGCGGTGACCGGCGGGGTGCTGCTGGTCGGGTTCGGGCTGTGGCGGCTGCTGTCCGACCGGCACTTCCGGTGGGCCGGGATGCGGCTGTCGGCGGCGCAGCTCACCGCCTGGTCGTTCCTGATGTCGGCGGCGCACGGCGCGGGCCTGATGCTGCTGCCGGTGCTGCTCGCCGAACCCGCGGCCGCCGCCGGTCCGCACTCCGGGCACCTCGCCGCCGCGCCGGCCGGCGCGCTGACCGGCCTGCTCGCCGCGGCCGTGCACACCGTCGCCATGCTCGCCGTCGCGCTGGTCGTGGCCCTGCTGGTGTACGAGGTGCTCGGCGTCGGTGTGCTGCGCCGCGCCTGGTTCAACGTCGACCGGCTCTGGGCCGGCGTGCTCGTCGCGGCCGGGGTGGTGACGCTGATCGGCGCGGCGTGAGCCGTCGCCCCACCTGGGGTGGATCGATGAGAAGTCCTACTGATTGAATAGGAAAGGCAGCGTCGCCCACCCGGAGGTCAGCCGTGAGTCAGTCCCCGTCCTCAGCCGAAGCCGTCCACGACGCCGACCGGAGCCGGCAGTGGCTCGCCGGGCAGGCGCACGGGCCGGGCGTCGACCGCGACCGGCTGCTGGAGGTGGGCGCGGCGATGGCCGCGGTGACCGCCGCCGCCGCGGAGCGCGAGCCGGTCGCGGTGGCGTCCGCGCCGGTCGGCGTCGACCCCGGCGCGCCGATCGCCAAGCCGCTGCCGCCGGAACTGCTGCGCCCCCTGGACACCAACGCCGAGATGCGCTGGCCGTCGATGGCCGGCCAGGGATACGTGGTCCCGACCGACCGCTTCTTCATCCGCAACCACACGCTCACCCCGCACCTGGACGCGGCCACCTGGCGGCTGCGGCTGTTCGGCGACGGCCTGCGCGGTGCGCCCAGCCGGGACAACCCGGTCGAGTTCGACCTCGACGAGCTGCGCCGGCTGCCCGCCGAGGAGCACGCGGCGCTGCTCGAGTGCGCCGGCAACGGGCGGCGCTACTTCGCCGAGCAGCAGGACGAGCCCGCCCCGGGCGTGGCGTGGGGACTCGGCAGCGTCGGCGTGGCCCGGTGGCGGGGCGTAAAGCTCGGCACCGTGCTGCGCCTGGCCGGGCTGCGCGACGAGGCGGTCGACGTGATGCCCGAGGGCCTCGACCCGGACTACGTCAGCGGCGGGGTCAACCTCGGCCGGGTACGCCGCCCGATGCCCGTCGCCAAGGCGCTCGACGACGTGCTGCTGGCGTACGAGATGAACGGCGAGCCGCTGCCCGCCGACCACGGTTTCCCGGTGCGGGTCGTGGTGCCCGGCTGGGTCGGCATCTCCTCGATCAAGTGGGTGGGCGCGATCGAGGTCTCCACCACCCCCCTGTTCTCGCCGTGGAACACGCAGTTCTACCGGATGTTCGGCCCCGGCCACCCGGCCGACGGCACGGTGCTCACCACCCAGCCGGTACGCAGCGCGTTCGAGCTGCCCTGGGACGCCCGGGTGCCGGCCGGCGACGAGGTGCTGCTGACCGGCCGTTCCTGGTCCGGCAACGGCCCGATCGAGCACGTCGAGGTGGACACCGGCGACGGGTGGCGCCCGGCCGACCTGGTCGAGGCCGACCGGGGCGGCGCCTGGCAGCGCTGGACCGCCCGCTGGCGCCCGCCGACCGCCGGCCGGCACGTCCTGCGCGCCCGCGCCACCGACTGCACCGGCGCACGGCAGCCCGACCGGGCCGCGCCGAACGACCTCGCGTACCTCTTCGACGCCGTGGTGGCCCACCCGGTGACCGCCTGCTGACGCCCGCTCAGGTGGTGCCGAGGTAGGCCGGCGGGACGGTGTCGGTGAGCCACACCCCGTTCGCCGAGCGGTAGAACAGGTAACGAGCGGCGGCCATCGCCGCCGCGTCCACGGTCAGCACCACCACCGCGCCGCCCCGGCGCGCGCCGACGCGCCGGGCCGTCGCCACATCAGGCGACAGGTGTACGTGGTGCCGGCCGCCCCGGCGCAGCCCCTGCGCCCGGATCGCGTCCAGCACGGCCTCGCCGGTGCCGTGGAACAGCCGGGGCGGCGGCGCGGCCGGGGTCAGGCCGAGGTCGACCGGCACCGAGTGCCCCTGGTTGGCGCGGATCCGGTCGGCCCCGTCCGGGCCGGCCTCGACCGCGAAGCGCTGCTTGTCGTTGCCCGCGACCACGGCGTCCAGTTGGGCGCGGGTGATCCCCAGCCCGGCGAGCACGTCCGTGACCGGCACCCAGCCGGCCCGGTCGAGTCGCAGGCCGAACGCGTCGGGCCGGTGCCGCAACGCCAGCGACAGCCGCTTGCTGACCCGAACAAGATCCCGGTGTTCCACCCGCCCAGTGTGGAGCCGCACCCTTCACCTGTCGACGCAGTTCCCTCCCGCGCTTCCCTAGCCCGCCCCGCGCCCGTCTCGCTCCTTCCGCTGCCCCTCCCTGCTTCGCCTTGCCTCTCCCGTCCCCGCCTCGCCTTTCCCCCGCCGCGCTTCCGCCGCGCCCTTTCCTCTGCCGCCCTGCCCTGCCCTGCCTCGCCCCGCCACGCCACGCCACGCCGATCTTGCGCTGTCCGCCCTCCCCGCCCTGCCCCGCCGATCTTGCGGTTTCCGCCCTTCGGGTGTCCGGATTACGGTGTTTGCCGGGGCCGGAACTCCATGATCGACGGGCGGGGAGCCGAGGGCGGGGAGCCGAGGGCGGGGAGCCGAGGGCGGGGAGCCGAGGGCGGGGAGCCGAGGGCGGGGAGGGATGAGGGGCGGGGAAGGGGCGGGTGGGCGGGACGGGTCAGGCGGCGGCCCGGTCCGGGAGGGGGCGGCGGCGGTGGGACGGGTCGGTCAGGCTGGGCGGGGACCAGACGCCGTCGGGCTGGTAGAGGTTCACGCCGGGCGGGACGATCTCGTCGATCCGGTCCAGCACCGCGTCGTCGAGCGTCAGTTCCGCCCCGGCCAGCAGCGCGTCCAGCTGGTCCATCGTGCGCGGCCCGATGATGGCCGAGGTGACCGCGGGGTGCGCGGCGGTGAACGCCACGGCGAGCTGCGGCAGCGTGCAGCCCACCTCGCCGGCGAGCGTGACCAGGTCCTCGACGGCGGCGTACTTCGCGGCGTTGCCGGACAGCGCCGGGTCGAACCGGGCCGGAGTGAGCGCCGGCCGTCCGGCGCCGAGGTCGACGGGCCGGCCCTGCCGGTACCGGCCGGACAGGAACCCGGAGGCCAGCGGGCTCCACACCAGCACGCCCATCCGGTAGCGGCGGCAGACCGGCAGCACCGACGCCTCGACGCCGCGCGCCAGGATCGAGTACGGCGGCTGCTCGGTGCGGAACCGGCCGAGCGCCCTCCGGTCGGCGACGTGGTGCGCCTCCACAATCTCCTCGGCCGGGAAGGTCGAGCAGCCGAACGCGCGGATCTTCCCGGCCCGGACCAGGTCGGTGAGCGCGGCGAGCGTCTCCTCGACGTCGGTGGTGTGGTCCGGACGGTGCACCTGGTAGAGGTCGATCCAGTCGGTGCCCAGCCGGCGCAGGCTGTCCTCCACCGCCCGGACGATCCAGCGTCGCGAGTTGCCGCCGCGGTTGGGCCCCTCCCCCATCGGGAAGTGCACCTTTGTGGCGAGCACCACGTCGTCGCGCCGGCCGCGCAGGGCCTTGCCGACGATCTCCTCCGACTCGCCGGCCGAGTACATGTCGGCGGTGTCCACGAAGTTGATCCCGCGGGCCAGTGCCGCGTGGACGATGCGGGCGCAGTCGTCGTGGTCGGCGTTGCCGACCGCGCCGAACATCATGGTGCCGAGGCAGTGGACGCTGACCTCGATGCCGGTGCCGCCGAGGACGCGATAGCGCATGTGAACTCCCTGGGTTGCACCGCGCCGGCCGGGTGGCGCGCGGTCCGGTCACGGTAGGAGTTCGAGTGCGCTGGAGGTCAACCGTCGGCGGGTTCCGCGCTGCCGGCGAGGTAGCCGGCCGCCTGCAACTCGAACAGCTCGCGGTAGAGCCCACCCTGGGCCATCAGCGTGTCGTGGTCACCTGACTGCACGAGCCGGCCGTGGTCCATCACGAGGATCCGGTCGGCGTGCCGGACGTTGGCGAGCCGGTGGGTGATCAGCACGACGGCCCGGTCCGGGTGCCGACGCAGGTGCTGGAAGAGGGCGTGCTCGGCACGTGCGTCCAGCGCGGCGGACGGCTCGTCGCAGATCAGCAGCCGGGCGTCGCGGTAGAGCCCGCGGGCGGCCACCAGCCGTTGCCACTGCCCGCCGGACAGGTCCTGCCCGTTCTTGAACTGCCGGTCGAGCAGCGTGTCGTACCCGAACGGCAGCTCGCTGATCATGTCGTGCGCCGCGGCGTCGCGGGCGGCGGTCTCGACGCTGGGGCCGGGCCCGCCGGCGCGGTCGTGGCGGCCGGCCCGGATGTTCTGGCGGGCGGTGAACGGGAACTTCCACCAGTCCTGGCTCATCACCGCGACCTGGGCGGCGGTCTGCCGGGGGTCCAGCTCGGCGGCGTCCACGCCGTCCCATCGGATCGTGCCGCCGGTGGGACGGTAGAGGCCGGCGATCAGCTTGGCGAGCGTGGTCTTGCCGGAGCCGTTCTCTCCCACCAGCGCGATCACCTCGCCGCGCCGGACCGTCAGACTCACCTCGTCGACGGCCGCCGTGTCGGTGTCCGGGTAGCGCAGGCTGACCCGCTCGACGTCGATGCGCGTGAACCCGGCGACCGGCAGGTGCCCGCCCGCCGGGATCCGCCGCGTAGCCCGGTCCAGGAAGTCGCGGTAGTCCTGGTAGTAGAGGGCGTCCTCGTAGAGCGAGTTGGTGGCGAAGACCGCCGTGCGCAGGCTCGTCCGGGCGGACTGGAGCGCGAGCAGCGCGGTGGCCGCTGCCGCGAGCGCCACCACACCACCCACCAGCAACGCGCCCAGCACCACGTAGAGCCCGAACGTGGCGACGCCCGTGATGGACAGGCCGATCGCCCGGGTGACCGTCTGCGCCCGGGCGAGGCGCAGCTCGGCGCGGGTCTCCAGGCGCGTCATGAGGTGGTATTCCGAGAGCAGGAAGTCGCGCATCTGGTAGACGCGGATCTCGGCCGCGGTGTGCCGGTTGGCCATCAGGTCGCCCAGCATCCACTTGCGTCGCCGCCGGGTGATGCGGGCGAGCCAGTCGACGTGCTGGCGGCGGGCCATCCGCACCGCCGTCACCGCCTCCGGCGCGGCGGCGACGACCAGGCAGGGCAGCAGCAGCGGGTGGATGATCGTCACGGCGGTGGCCGTGGCGATCACGCCGACCACGCCGGTGACCAGGTTGACCGTGTCGTTGACCAGGGAGCCCGCCTCGGCCAGTCCCCGGTCGCGGGCGCGGTCCATCTCCTCGGCGAAGCCGGCGTCGTCGAAGGCCGCCAGTTCCACGGCGGACGTCGTCTCGAACAGCCGCCGCTCCACTGTGAAGTTGATCTGCGGTACGAGCCGGGCCTGCGCCCATCCGGCGGCGATGGTCAGCGCGCCGCGCCCGGCGACGGCGGCCGCCGCCACTGCCAGGGCGGGCAGCGCCGCCCGGATCCGGTCCGGTGTCGGACCCGCCGCGAACAGTTGGTGGAGCACTCCGGTGGTGGCGAGCAGGCCCAGCGTGGTGAGCACGCCGGCGGCGACGTTGAGGCCCAGCGAGGCGGCGGTGTCCCGGCGGCTGGTCGCCCAGGCGAGACTGATCGCCTCGCGGATCAGCGCGGGCAACCGGCGCGCCACCGACCAGAAGCCGGTGTGGGCCAGTTCGGTGGCCCGGTGCATCCAGTGCGGATCGACGAGCTCGGGCAGGGTCGTCTCCCCTACCGGTTCCTCCGGCTCGGACGGCGGACGTGGACGGATCACCCCGGCCATGGCACCCCCTCGACGCGTTCGGGCAGCAACGCTGGATACTACGGTCCGCTATCGAAGGATGTCACTCAGTAACCGGCGTGTCGTACAGACGTCCCAACGGCGTGTCCCGGAGCGGTGGCCGGAAACACCCGCCCACACGGTGATCGCGGCCGGGTCGCGTCGCGCGCGACCGGTCCGGGTGGCAGGCTTGTGGGGTTCGCCGGCGCAGGCCGGCCGACCGCCCGTCGTGAAGGAGAAGATCGACCCGATGGCTGTGGACGTCACCACCACCGACGAATGGCAGGCGCTGCGCAAGCACGCCGAGGCGATGCGCGGCACGCACCTGCGCGACCTGTTCGCCGCCGACGGGCAGCGGGGTGAGCGGCTCACCGGTGAGGTCGCCGACCTGCACGTGGACTACAGCAAGAACCTGGTCACCGACGAGACGATCGCGCTGCTCGGCGCGCTCGCCGAGCGGGTCGGGCTGACCGACCGGATCGCGGCCATGTTCGCCGGCCGGCACATCAACGTCACCGAGGACCGGGCGGTGCTGCACACCGCGCTGCGCCTGCCCCCGGACGCCTCGCTCACCGTGGACGGCCAGGACGTGGTCGCCGACGTGCACGCCGTGCTGGACCGCATGGCGGCGTTCGCGCAGCGGGTGCGCTCCGGCTCGTGGCGCGGCCACACCGGGGAGCGGATCACCACAGTGGTCAACATCGGCATCGGCGGCTCCGACCTCGGGCCGGTGATGGCGTACGAGGCGCTGAAGGCGTACCGGGACGCGGGCATGAGCTGCCGCTTCGTGTCCAACATCGACCCGACCGACATCCACGACAAGACCGCCGACCTGGACCCGGCGAGCACGCTGTTCGTGGTGGTCTCCAAGACGTTCTCCACCCAGGAGACGCTCGCCAACGCCGACCAGGCGCGGCGCTGGCTGCTCGCCGGGCTGGACGCGGACGACGACGCGGTCGCCCGGCACTTCGTCGCGGTCAGCACCAACGAGCAGCGGGTCCGGGACTTCGGCATCGACCCGGAGAACATGTTCGGCTTCTGGGACTGGGTGGGCGGACGCTACTCGCTGCCGTCGGCGGTCGGCCTGTCGGTCATGCTGGCGATCGGGCCGGACCGGTTCCGCGAGATGCTGGCCGGCTACCACGCTGTCGACGAGCACTTCCGGTCCGCCCCGGTGGAGCGCAACGTCCCGGCGCTGCTCGGCCTGCTCAACGTCTGGTACACCGACTTCCTCGGCGCGGAGACCCACGCCGTGCTCCCCTACTCGCAGTACCTGCACCGGTTCCCCGCCTACCTGCAGCAGCTCACCATGGAGAGCAACGGCAAGTCGGTACGCGTCGACGGCTCGCCCGTGACGTACCCGACCGGGGAGATCTTCTGGGGCGAGCCGGGCACCAACGGCCAGCACGCCTTCTACCAGCTCATCCACCAGGGCACCCGGCTGATCCCGGCGGACTTCATCGCGTTCAGCCGGCCCAACCACGACCTGGGCGACATGCACGACCTGTTCATGTCGAACTTCTTCGCCCAGACCGCCGCGCTGGCGTTCGGGCGCACCCGGGAGCAGGTGGAGGCCGAGGGCACCGCGCCCGAGGTGGTGCCGCACCGGGTGATGGCGGGCAACCACCCGACCACGTCGATCCTGGCGCCGAAGCTCACCCCGTCGACGCTCGGCCAGCTGATCGCGCTCTACGAGCACATCGTGTTCACCGAAGCCGCGATCTGGGACATCAACGCCTTCGACCAGTGGGGCGTGGAGCTGGGCAAGGTGATGGCCAACCAGCTCGCGCCGAAGCTCACCGGCCCGGACCCGGACCTGGCCGACGTGGACACCTCGACCGCCGAGCTGATCCGGCGCTACCGGGCCGAGCGCGGCCGGAGCTGACCGCATGCCCGTGGCGTCCCGCGTACACGGCGGGACGCCACGGGTCAGCGGCGCAGCAGGTCGGCGTGCGCGGCGCGCAGCCGGGCCAGCGCCGGGTCGCCGGCCGGGGCGCGGCGGTCGAGTTCGGCCCACGCCTCGGCGAGCGCGTCGGCCAGCGCCCGCAGCTCGGCGGCGTGCCGCCGGCTGGACTGCCGGTGCAGCTCCTCCAGGCGGCGGGCCCAGCCGGCGCTGATCGCGGCGACGCGTTCGGCGTCGGCGCGGGCCTGGGCCCCGGTGCGGGCGGCGGACGCGGGCACGATCGCGGCGACCGGCCGGGGATCGCCGTCGCGGGTGACGAGCGTGACGGTGTCGGTCAGCTCGGCCAGGGAGACGAGCTGGGTGAGCCGGGTGCGGACCTCGCGCAGCGGCAGGGCGCGCGGCTGGGGGGACCGGTCGGCCAGTGCGGGGACAGCCATGGACACATGTTCACGTCCGGGTACGACAAATTCCCGGTCAGGCGGTCCACTCCGGTGCCAGGACGGACCATACCTCCAGGTCGGCGCGCCCGTCGGGCGTCGGTGCGGCTCCGCGCATGACGCCGTCGCGGCTCATGCCGAGCCGCCGCGCGACGGCGACGCTGCGCTCGTTGCCGGCCTTCGTGACCCACTCGACGCGGTGGATGCCGCGCTCCCGCACCGCCCAGTCGATGACGAAGCGGGCGGCGCTGGTGACCAGGCCCTGCCCCTCGGCGCCGGGTTCCAGCCAGCAGCCGGCCTCGCACACCCCGCGATCGGTGCTCAGTGACACGAACAGCACGCCGCCGACGAGCGTGCCGCGCTGCCAGATGCCCCAGATGCCGCCGTCGTCGCGGGCCCACCGGTCGGCGTACGCCTGCAGGACCTTGCGGGCCGACTCGGCGTCGGTGGCGACGAAGGACGCGCCGACCCAGGGCGAGATGTGGTCGCGGCAGCGGTCGAGGTTGGCCAGGAACTCCTCGGCGTGCCAGGGCGACAGTGGACGCAGCTCGGCGTCGTCGGTGAGGGCGTGGGCGAACATCCGAGGAAGCTAGCAGGACCGTCGTCGTTTTGTCGGTCGGTCCCTCTACGGTCGGCGCCGTGAACGCCGTCCAGACGTACCGATATCTTCAGCCGTCCGCGCTGCGCACCGCCGGTCTCGACCTGCAGACCTGCGGCGGCCCGGCGGCCAACCCGCGCTTCTTCGCCGGGTTCCTCACCGCCCCGGCCGCGGCGGCGGCCGGGCTGCTCGCCGTCGCCGAGGTGGCCCGTACCCGCTACTACCAGCCGGTCAACCCGGCCAGCCTGGACCCGGTGGTGACCGGCAGCCGGGGTCGCCTGCGGTTCGAGTCGTTCTCCGGCTGCTGCGGGGTGTACGCGCGGATGGACGTCCTGCCGGCCGGGCTCGACGGGGACATCAGCGGCCACGGCACCACGAACGTGGACGTGAACCCGCCGTTGCGGGAGGCGCTGGCCCGGGTGGGCGGCATCGAGCCGCTGCACGTGGCGGTCGGCCCGGAGGACCTGACGGTATCCACGATGGACGGCTCGGTGGTCGAGCGGAAGGTGCCGCTGCCCGGCCGCTGGCTGCGCGGTTTCGCCGAGGTGCACGTGCTCACCGCCGGCTTCGAGCCGCGCGCCGAGATCGCGGCGGCGGAGGCGGCGGCGTTCCTGCGGCGGCTGCCCGCCGCCGGCGACCGCAGTGTGCTGTGGGCGGTGCCCGCCGGGCGTACGCTGCGGCTGACCTCCCGCCCGGTGCCCGGCGCGGTCTGCCTGGCCGGCGCGGGCCGGCTCGCGGCGCTGCGCGGCGTGCTGCGCCACGCGCGCACCCTGCGGGTGTACGGCCCGGCGGCGCGGGCCGGCTCCCCCGCCGTGCCGAGCACGTGGGAGTTGGACACCGGGGCGCTGCGGCTGTCGCTGACGCTGTCCCCCGAGCCGTACCGGGGCTTCTCCGGCGAGGGGGCGGCCCTGGCGGCGCTCGCGGGCGACGACGTGGTCGACGACGCGGAGCTGGTCGGCGCGCTGCTCAACTGGGATCCGACGATCGACGTGGCCGCGCTCGCCGACGCCGCCGCGCTGCCCGACGAGCGGGTGCGCGCCGCGCTCGCCCAGTTGGGCACCGCCGGGCGGGTCGGTTACGACGTGGCCGACGGGGCGTACTTCCACCGGGTGATGCCCTACGACGCGGGCCGCGTGGAGCGGGACAACCCGCGGCTGGTCGGCGCGCGTGCGCTGGTCGAGCGCGGCGCGGTCGAGCGAGACGGCGAGAACGCGACGGTACGCACCGACGCCGAGACCTACCGGGTACGCCGGCACCCGAACGGCGCGTACTCCTGCACCTGCCGCTGGTGGGCGCGGCACCGCGGGCAGCGAGGGCCGTGCCGGCACGCGCTGGCCGTGTCGATGGTCGCGGCGCCGGTGGAGGTACTGTCGTGACCGGCTTCGTCGAGGCGGTGGTGCGCGGCAGGATGTCGGAGGTCCGGTCGGCCCTGGCCGGGTTGGACGAACCGGCCCGGCGGGCGCTCGGCGACGAGCTGGTCGCCGACGTGCGCCGCAGGCGGGACGCCTGGTGGTGGCAGGGCGAGGCGGCAACGCTGGCGGTGGCTGCGGTGGGGACGCTGAGCACCCCGACGAAGGTGGCCGCGCTGCTCGGCCGCCGCTCGGTCTGGCTGAGCGGCGTCGACGCGGCGCCGGTGGTCGACACCGCCCGGGAGCGCGGGGTGACCTGGCTGGCCGAGGTGGCGCACAAGCTGGCCGACCGACTCCCCCGAGACCGGATGGTCGCGGGCTGGCCGTTCGTCGCCGGTCTCCTGCTGGCGGAGAAGGCGCCGCCGCCGACCGGGGACGACTTCGTGCGAGGGTGGGCCGCCGCGCAGGGCTGGCCGGATCCGCGCGGAACCCGTCCGCCGACTGTGGACCGGCTGCGGGCGGACCCGTTCCTCGACGCGCTGTTGCCGCGCCTGTTCGAGGTGGACGGGGTGGGCACCGAGCTGGCCCGCGGCGACGGCGCGGGCACGGACTCGAATGCGCTGCCCCGGGCGCTGGCGGCGCTGGCGGCGGAGGGCCGGCTCGACCGGGCGGCCCTGCTCAACGGCGTCCTCGGCCGGTTGCTGCGCGGCGACCGGCCGGGCGCGCTGCGCCCGTTCCTGGCGCTGCACGACCTGCTCGCGCCGACCCCGGACGAGGTGGCGGTGCGGTCGAACGCCTATCTGCGGCTGCTCGCCGACGGTCCCGGACCGGTGGCCCGCACCGCCCAGCGGACGCTACGGGAGGCCGGTGACGCCGCCGAGCCGGAGGCGCTGTGGGAGGCCGCCCGGACGGTCCTGGCCCGGCCGGAGAAGGCGCTGGTCCGGGCGCAGGTGTCCTGGCTCGACCGGCTGGCCCGGCAGCACCCGGATCAGGCCCCGGAGATCGGCGCGGTGCTCGCCGTGGCGGCCGACCACCCGGACGCCGGCCTGCGCGAACGCGCGCTGACGCTGGCGCAGCGGCACGGTCACCGGCCGGTTGCCGTAGCCACGGTGGTCGAGGCCCACGACGACCTGCCGCCGCCGCTGCCGGCAGCGGCCGCCCCGCCGCCGATCGCCGGGGTGGACGAACTGGTCGAGGAGATCGCGGCGTCGCTCGGCCGGCGCTGGCCCGCGCTGACGACGGAACGCGTCATGGACGGCCTGGTCCGGCTCGGCACCGCCGACCGGGAGCGGCTCACGGCGGCGCTGCTGCCGGTGGTACGCCGCGAGCAGGTCGGCGTGTGGGACCATCCCTGGGCGGTGTCCAACCAGTCGGTGCAGATGCACGGGCTCCTGCTGGCCGTCTGCGGTGCGCCCGAGGCGGCGACCCGCCGCGACCAGTGGAGCACCCTGCTGGCCGATTCCCGCCCACGCGCGCCGCTGCCGTTGCGGGGCGGCCCACCGGTTCCGGCCACGCGTCGACCCGCGCCCGTCCAGCTCGCCTGCACCCGGCTGGCCGAGATCGGACAGCGGCTGGACGGACGCGACGACCCGGGCCTGCTGTCCGCGCCGACCTCGGTCACCGGGGCGATCGAGCCGGTGGTGCTCTACGAACGGCTGGCCGCGCTGGGTGACCGTCCGGCGTGGCGCTGGGATCTCGCACAGGCCCTGCTGCGCCTGCCGGCCGGCCTAAACGAGCCGCTGGCCGAACGCGCCGCGGCGCTGCGCACGCCGGCCGGTGACGAGCTGGCCCGCTGGCTGCGCGGCGACGCCGTGCCGGCCACGGCGCAGCAGGTGGTGACAGTGGGCCGGCGGGCGCGGTCGGCCGGGTACGACTGGGGCTACGACCAGCTGCCCGAAGGGCGGACGCTCGTCGCGCTCACCCCGCCGGACGGCGTCGAGGACCGGCTCGGCCTGCTCACCCTGAAGCCCACGCCGATCGGCCGGTGGACCGACGGCTGGGGCGACGTCTGGCCGGCCGTCCTGCCCGGGCACCGGGGCGTGGTCGCCGCCCACGTGCTGCCCGAGGTGGCCGGCGCCGCTCAGGAGGACACCCTCGGGCACGGCGCGGTCCTGCCGGTGCTGGCCGAGTGCACGGGAGTGGGCGGCCCGGCCCTCGATCTGGCGCTGGCCTACGGGCTGTGCGCCCGCCACGAGGCGGACCGGGTGGCCGCGCTCGACGCGGTGCTGATCCTCGCCGCCGCCGGTGACCTGGACGCGCCCGCGACCGGCGGGCATCTCGGCGCGCTGGCGGCCGGCGGGCAGGTGACGCTGACCCGGGCGGTCACCCCGCTGCGCGACGCGGTCGCGGCGGGTGCCCGGCTGAGCGTGTGGCGGCTGCTCGCCGCGGCGTTGCCGCCGTTGCTGGCCGCCCCGGCGCCACCGCGGGGCACGCCGGACCTGCTCGCGCTGGCGGCGGAGACGGCGACCGCGACGGGCGTCCGGATCGAGGTGCCCGGCCTGGCCGACGTGGTGGCCCGGGGTGGTGGAAGCCGGCTGGTCGCCGAGGCCCGGCGACTCGCCGTCGCCGTGGCCGCCTGAACCTACGCCTCGTCACCCGAGCGGGCAGCGGGCCGGTACGCGGATGCGCGCCGGCCCGCCGTCTCAGGGCAGAACTCGTGCGTCCCGACCGAGTCGGCTACCACGCCCGGCGCGTCGGGTTGTCAGGCGCGGCGAGTCCGGGGCGGGTTGTGAGGCGCGACGCCCGGGCGGGCTGTCAGGCGCGACGCCCCGGGCGGCGGGTGAGCGCCACCCCGAGGGCGATCATGCCGACGCCGAGGAACAGGTGCAGCCAGTTGTCGGCGCCGTTGAGCGGCACGAAGTTGGCGCCGCTGTCGTGGTCGATCACCAGGCCGTAGAGCCAGAGCACCAGGTAGATGGCGCCGCCGCCGATCAGGTACGCGCGGGCGCCGGAGACCGTCCGGGACAGCGCCAGCCCGGCCACGCCGAAGAGCAGGTGCACGATGTTGTGCAGGACCGACACCTGGAACAGGCCCAGCAGTTTCGCCCGTGACTCGTGCCCGGCGAACATCATCGTGTCGTAGTTCGTGGTGATGCCGGGGATGAACCCCAGCACGCCCACCACCAGGAAGACGATGCCGACCACCAGGGCGGCCCGGCGTACCGGGGACGCGGGCGCGTTGCGGGCGACGCGGGAAGAACCGGCCATGAGTGACACCTCCGTTGCCGAAGTCTTCCGTGCTCACTGCGGCCGGGGAGCCGAATCCGTCCGGATCCCCGGATCGAGATCAGCGACTCAGCCGGGCGGCCAGTTCGGCGCGCAGGCGGTCGACGCCCTCACCGGTCACCGCCGACACCGGCACCGCCTCCGGGCAGGCCCGGCAGAGCGCGTCCACCCACTCCGGCGGCGCAACGTCGATCTTGTTGAGCACGAGCAGCTCGGGCAGGTCCCCGGCGCCGATCTCGTGCAGGACGCCGTGCACGGTGGTGATCTGCTCCAGCGCGTCCGGAGCCGAGGCGTCGACCACGTGTAGCACGAGGTCGGCGCCGGTCACCTCCTCCAGCGTCGAACGGAACGCGTCCACGAGCTGGTGCGGCAGGTGCCGGACGAAGCCCACCGTGTCGGTGACGGTGTAGGTGAGATCGCCGGTGGAGATCCGCCGGACCGTCGGGTCGAGCGTGGCGAACAGGACGTCCTGCACCGGCGCGTCGGCGCCGGTCAGACGGTTGAGCAGGGCGGATTTCCCGGCGTTCGTATAGCCGGTGATCGCGACCGAGGGCACACGGTTGCGGGCCCGCCGCCCCCGTCGGCGTTCCCGGCGCCGGGACAGCTCGGCCACGTTGCCGCGCAGCCGGGTGGCCCGCTGCCGCAGCCGGCGTCGCTGCGTCTCCAGCTTCATCTCACCGGGGCCGCGCACGCCCATGCCGGCGCCGCCGGCCATCCGGCCACCGCCCACCCGGGACATCGACCGGCCGTCGCCGCGCAGCCGGGGCAACTGGTACGCGATCTGGGCCAGTTCGACCTGCAGCCGGCCCTCGCTGGTGCGGGCGTGCTCGGAGAAGATGTCCAGGATGAGCGCGGTGCGGTCCACCACCCGTACCCCGGTTCGCTCCTCCAGGTTGCGCACCTGGCCGGGGCTCAGCTCCCCGTCGGCGATCACCACGTCGGCCCGGTTGCGGGCGGCCACCTCCGCCAGCTCGTCCGCCTTGCCCGCGCCCACGAAGGTGGCCGGGTCCGGCTTGGCGCGGTTCTGCACCACCGCGCCGGCGACGGCGAGCCCGTCGGTGTCGGCCAGGCGCCGCAGCTCCGCGAGCGAGGTGTCACTTCCCGGGCCGCTGCCGTCGCTCTGCTCCGGGTGCACCGCGACCAGCACGGCCGTCGGCCGCCGTCCCGCCGTCGCGGCGGCGTCGCCCATCAACCACGTCCCGGCCATCGCCCACCTCGCCTCTGAAGGTGGCTCCGATCTACCCCGCAGCTCCCGGCCCATGCGCCCCGTCGGGCAGGTAGCCGCACAGTGCCTCGAACTGGGCCACGGTCAGGTAGGACGGGTTCGCCGCCTGCGGTTGCCGCAGCACCTCCGCGCCGGCCAGCCGCGGGTCGGCCCGCAGCAGGTCGCGGCGTACCCGCAGCGGCTCGTCCAGGATCGTCAGGTCCAGCGGCGCGGTCCACGGCCGGCCCGGCGCACCGGGCTCGGAAGCGGCGGCGATCCGGCCGACTCCCCAGACGCCGTACGGCACCCGGCCCCGGCTGCCGCTGGCCCAGAACACCACCGGCTGGCCGGCGCGCATCAGGCGTACCCGGTAGCCGGGGCGGACGCACCAGCCGGTCACGCGCGGGTCGGCGGCGAAGCGGGCCGTCAGGTCCGCCGCATCGGCGTTGCCCTTGATCAACCACGCACCGAGGTCGTCCAGGGTCACCCGCCGATCGGTCATCCGCCCATTCTGCGGCCCGCCCGGCCGTCCCGCGCGGTGGCGACGGCGGTCAGATGATCAGGTGGGTCCAGTAGGTGAGCCAGACCGCGAACAACGCACCCTGGAGCAGCGCCAGCGCGGCGGTGAGCCAGCCGTCGAGGCCGGGCCGCCGCGCCCAGCGGGCCAGCACGAACGCGACCGGGAAGGCGGCGAGCAGGTAGCGCAGCAGGCTCTTGTACACCGGCGGCCCCATCGACAGCGGCACCAGCACCACGACGAGCGTGTAGACCAGATACGGCCAGTCGGCCCGGCGGCGCAGCCCGACGGCCGCGACCGCCACCATCGCCACGGCGATCCAGACCCGCAGCGCGTCGGCGGAGTTGCCGCCGAACAGCGCGGAACCGGCCACTCCCAGGGGGTTCTGCAGCCGGATCCCCCAGCCGGTCTCCTGGGCGTGCTGGTAGGCGAACCAGTCGCCGCTCTGCCAGCGGCAGAACGCCATGAACGTCAGCCAGCCCGCCGGCACCAGCAGCAGCGGCCAGCCCTGGCGCAGCAGGCGCGGCCACGCCCGGGGTCCGGCCCGCCAGCCGTGCTCGCGCAGCAGCACCAGCGCCAGCGGCACCACCACGAGGAAGCCGACCGAGCGGCTCATCGCCAGGAAGTAACCGATCACGCCGACGAGCAGCCAGCGGCTCCGCTCGGCGTACCAGAAGGCGGCCAGCGCGAGGCAGACGAACAACGACTCGGTGAGCGCCGCCTGGAACAGGAACGCGGTCGGCAGGAGCAGCAGGTACCGGACCGCTCGCCGGGCGTCGTCCGGTCCGGCGCCGCCGAGCAGCCGGCCCCCCAGCCGGTACGCGAAGTAGAGCTGGAACACCAGCGCCACGTTGCTGATCAGCAGCAGCGCCCAGGCGGTGTGCCCGCCGAGCAGCGGCGCGAGCGGCCGGGCCAGGAACGGGTAGAGCAGCGGGAAGCCGAAGTCGGTCCAGGGCCGGTCCAGCGGCAGCCGGGCCAGGTGGTCGTAGAGGAACGAGTCCCAGGCGAACCAGAGCGAGATCCAGCGGTGCGACGAGATCGCGTCCTGCTGCTCCCGCATGCCGGTCTCGTCCGCCGGCGGTGCGCCCGGCACCCCGTCCCAGGCGGTGAGCACCAGCACGCCGACCAGGGTGAGCACGAGCTTCGAGCCGACGAAGACGGCGAGCACGAATCCCCAGGGCTCGGGCACCCGGCGGGCCGCCGAGGACGCGCGCGTCCACCACCGGGTACGCCCGGAGCGCGCAACGCCGCGGTGGCCGCCCGCGCGGCCGGCCCCGGCCGTGCCGCCGGCGTCGGCCCGCCGCTCGTCCGCCATCACGCTCCCACCGGTCGGCCCCTGGCCGACGTGCCCGGCCGGAAACCCGGCCCGCATTCCCCATCCGGCCCCGCCCACACCCGCACGGCCCCGGCCCCGGCCCCGGCCACGTCGATCATGAGGTTGGCGGCGACAAATCGGACGCCAGACACCGTCAACTTCATGATCGACGGGGCCGAGCGGGGCGGTGAGAGGGCTGAGCGGCCGGCGGATCGGTGTGGGCCGGCAGGTGAAGTTGCCGGCAGGACGGGTAAGGGCGGTGCCGCATCGGCAGGCTGGCGGCGGGGGGCGCGGACGGCATGGGTGATGGCGACGGAACCGTGATCATCGGGGCGGGACCGGCCGGGTTGACCGCCGCGTACGAGTTGCTGCGGCACGGTCGGCCGGTCCGGGTCTACGAGGCCGATGACGTGGTCGGCGGGATCAGCCGGACGGTGGAGCGTGACGGCTGGCGGTTCGACATCGGAGGGCACCGCTTCTTCACGAAGGTGGCCCGGGTCGAGGACTTCTGGCACGAGATCCTGCCGGACGAGGACTTCCTGCTCCGGCCGCGGATGAGCCGGATCTACTACCGGGGCGCGCTGTTCGACTACCCGCTCAACGCCGGGAACGCGCTGCGCAACCTCGGGCTGCTGGAGGCGGCACGCTGTCTGGGCTCGTACGGCCGGGCCCGGCTGCGCCCGCCGAAGGACCAGTCGCACTTCGAGGGGTGGGTGTCGGCGCGGTTCGGCTGGCGGCTCTACTCGATCTTCTTCAAGACGTACACGGAGAAGGTCTGGGGGATGCCGGCGGACCGGTTGCAGGCCGACTGGGCCGCCCAGCGGATCAAGAACCTGTCGCTGGCGACGGCGATGCGCAACGCGCTGCTGCCCCGGCGCAACCGCACGGACGTGACCAGCCTGATCGAGGAGTTCCAGTACCCGAAGCACGGCCCGGGGATGATGTGGGAGCGCTGCGCCGAGGAGGTCGCCAGGCGCGGCGGCACGGTGCGTACCGGCGCCTGGGTGACCGAGGTGCACCGCGATCCGGCCGCGCGGCGGGCCACCGCGGTGACGGTGGCCGACGCCGGCGGGGAGCGCACGGAGCCGGCCGCGCACGTGATCTCCTCGATGCCGATCTCCGCGCTGGTGCGGGCGATGCGCCCGGAGGCGCCGCCCGAGGTGCGGGCCGCCGCCGACGACCTGCGGTACCGGGACTTCCTGACCGTGGCGCTGGTGGTGCCGGAGGAGTTCTCGTTCCCGGACAACTGGATCTACGTGCACGACCCGGCGGCCCGGGTGGGCCGGATCCAGAACTTCGGCTCGTGGTCGCCGTACCTGGTCAAGGACGGGCGGACCTGCCTGGGGCTGGAGTACTTCGTGTTCGAGGGCGACGAGATGTGGCGGACGCCGGACGCCGAACTGGTCGGGTTCGCCACCGCCGAGCTGGAGCGGCTGGGCCTGGTCAAGCCCGGGTGCGTGGAGGCGGGCTACGTGGTCCGGATGCCGAAGGCCTACCCGGTCTACGACGAGCGGTACCAGCACAACGTCGACGTGATCCGGGACTGGCTGGCCGCGTACGTGCCGAACGTGCACCCGGTCGGCCGCAACGGCATGCACCGGTACAACAACGCCGACCACTCGATGCTGACGGCGATGCTGACCGCGGAGAACATCGCGCACGGCGCGGAGCACGACGTCTGGACCGTCAACGTGGAGCAGGACTACCACGAGCAGCGCAGCCCGTCGCGGCACGGCACCGGCCGGGACGCGCCGGTCGTCCCGGCCCGGCGGTAAGGCCCCGGGCGTGAGGGTGGTCATAACGGCTGGACGGCAGCCACGGCGGTGCTGCTAGCCTTCTGGGCAGGTCATGAGCGCCAGCGCGAAGCCCCGGCTCGCTGGCCGGCAACCCTCCTCCGCGGTGGGGTGCCCCGGGTGAAGACCAGGCACCGGCAGCCGCCGGTGCAAGCGTGGCCTGGCACCCAGGTCAGCAACAGACCAGGGAGACCGATGTCTGCACCAACCTCCACCCCCTCCGGCGACGTCGCCGCGTACCCGGCCCGCTTCGCGCTGGTCAAGCGCCGTCACGTCGACCTGATGCGGGTGTGCAGCGACGCCTGTCGCCTCGCGCGCTGAGCGAACGCCACCCTCCTTTCCCCGATCCACCCTTCTCCGGCCCGGCCGTCCGTCCGGCGGGCCGGCGTCGACGCGCGCCGCGCGTCCATCCACTCTGGAGAGACATCGTGCGTTTCCGTACCGTCCTGACCCGTGCCGCCGCCGTCGGCGCGGCCGCCCTGCTCGCCGTCACCGCGCTCACGGCCTGCGGCAACGACGACACCGCCGCGGCCGACAACCCGTACGGCCTGCTCCAGCCCGGCGTGATCCGCGCCGGCACGCTCACCGACGCCCCGCCGAACGTCTTCCTCAAGGACGGGAAGTTCACCGGCTTCGACAACGAGCTGCTGCGTGCCGTGGCCGACAAGATCGGCCTGAAGGTGGAGTTCGTCGGCACCGACTTCTCCGGCCTGCTCGCCCAGGTCAACAGCGGCAAGTTCGACGTGGGCAGCTCCTCGATCACGATCACCGAGGCGCGGAAGAAGACAGTCGACTTCGGCAACGGCTACGACTTCGGCTACTTCGGCCTGGACGTGCCCGCCGGCTCCTCGATCACCGGGTTCGACCAGCTCACCGGCAAGCGGGTCGTGGTCGTCCAGGGCACCGTGCAGGACGACTACGCCACCAAGCAGAACCTCGACCCGGTGCGGGTGCCGGACTACAACAGCGCGATCAACCAGCTCAAGGCCGGCACGGCCGACGCCTGGATCGCCCCGGCCGAGATCGGCGACAAGTCCGCCGCCGACAGCAACGGCAAGATCAAGGTCGCGGCGAAGCAGCTCAGCCCCACCCCGACCGCGTACGCGGTGGCCAAGGGCGACGACAAGCTGCGCGAGGCGCTGAACAAGGGCCTGGACGAGGTGATCGCCGACGGCACGTGGAGCCGTCTGCAGGCCGAGTACTACCCGGGGCGGCCGGTCCCGGCCGACTTCAAGCCCGGCAGCGGGTCGGTGGCGGTGCCGTCGCCGTCGGCCGCCTCCTGAACCGGTAACCGAGCACGAGCGGGGCGGACGGAGCGGACATGGATCCACTGAGCACGCTGTGGGAGACGTTCTTCGACTGGGACTCGATGCGCGAGGCGCTGCCCGAGATGCTCACCGTCGGGCTGCCCAACACGCTCACCCTGGCGGTCTCCGCCGCCCTGCTCGGCTCGGTGCTGGGCATGCTGCTGGCCGTCGCCGGCATCTCGCGTACCCGATGGTTGCGGTGGCCGGCGCGGGTCTACACCGACGTGTTCCGCGGCCTGCCGGCCGCGGCGACCATCCTGCTCATCGGCGTCGGCCTGGCGCCGCTCGGCATGCAGGTGTGGGGCCCGAACCCGTATCCGCTGGGCGTGCTGGCGCTGTCGCTGATCGCCGCCGCCTACCTGGGTGAGATCTTCCGGGCCGGCATCCTGAGCGTGGAGGCCGCCCAGTTGGAGGGCGCACGGGCGCTCGGCTTCTCCTGGGGCGAGGCCATGCGCCTGGTGATCATCCCGCAGGGCGTACGCCGGGTGCTGCCCGCGTGGGTCAACCAGCTCATCGCGCTGATCAAGGACTCCAGCCTGGTCTACTTCCTCGGCCTGCTGGCCAGCCAGCGGGAGCTGTTCCGGATCGGGCAGGACTACGCGGCCAACACCGGCAACCAGTCGGCGCTGCTGCTGGCCGGGTTGTTCTACCTGTTGCTGACCGTGCCGCTGACCCACGCGGTCAACTGGCTGGACCGGCGCCTGCGGCAGGGCCGGCCGGCCGCGCCGCCCGAGCCCGAGCCCGACGCCGAGCCGGTCGACGTCACCCCGTCCGGGAGGGAACCGCGATGACCACCACCACGACCTCGGTCAGCCTGGCCGTCCGCGACGTGCACCTGGCCTTCGGCGCGCACCGGGTGCTGCGCGGCGCGGACCTCGACGTGGCCCGGGGCCGGGCGGCCTGCGTGATCGGCCCGTCCGGCTCCGGAAAGTCGACGCTGCTGCGCACCATCAACCGGTTGATCGAGCCGGACCGCGGCGACGTGCTGCTGGACGGGCGCAGCGTGCTGCGCGACGACCCGGACGCGCTGCGCCAGCGCATCGGCATGGTGTTCCAGCAGTTCAACCTGTTCCCGCACCTGAGCGTGCTGCGCAACATCACGCTGGCGCTGCGCAAGCTCAAGAAGCTCGGCGAGGACGAGGCGGTGGCGCTCGCCCGCGCCCAGCTCGACCTGGTCGGTCTGGCCGGCAAGGCCGACGCGCGGCCGGCGCAGCTCTCCGGCGGCCAGCAGCAACGCGTCGCCATCGCGCGGGCGCTCGCGCTGCGCCCGCAGGTGATGCTGTTCGACGAGGCGACGAGCGCGCTGGACCCGGAGCTGGTCAAGGGCGTGCTCGCGGTGATGGCGGACCTGGCCGCCGCCGGGATGACGATGGTCGTGGTCACCCACGAGATGGGGTTCGCGCGCAGCGTCGCCGACACGGTGGCGTTCATGGACGCGGGCGTGGTGCTGGAGGCCGGGCCGCCGGAGGCGGTGTTCGAGGCGCCGGAGCACCCCCGTTTGCGGCGCTTCCTGTCCCAGGTGCTCTGACGCGCCCAGGTGCTTTGACGCGCCCAGGTGCTTTGACGCGCCCGACGCGCGGTGAGGCGCCGCCTCAGCCCTTCACCGCGCCGATCAGCACGCCCTTGACGAAGTGCCGCTGGATGAACGGGTAGACCGCGACGATCGGCGCGACGGTCAGCACCACCACCGCCATCTTGACCGCCTCGGTCGGCGGCATGGTCACCCCGCTGCTGGCGCCGGAGGTGTGCGGGGCCTGCCCGGCCAGCAGGTAGCTCTGGAGCACCCGCTGGATCGGGTACATGTCGTTGCGGTCGATGAACAGCAGCGCGTCGAACCAGACGTTCCAGTAGCTGACCGCGTAGAACAGGCCGACCACCGCGATCACCGCGCGGGACAACGGCAGCACGATGCGCGCGAGCGTCCGGAAGTCGCTCGCGCCGTCGATGCGGGCGCTGTCCAGCAGTTCCGACGGGATGCCCTGGAAGAACCCGCGCACCACGACCAGGTTGAACACGCTGATCGCCGGCGGCAGGACGAGCGCCCAGATGGTGTCCTTCAGGCCCAGCCCGGTGACCACCAGGTAGCGCGGCACCAGCGGCGGGTAGACCAGGAACGGGATCAGGAAGTACGCGAGCAGCCAGCGGTGTCCCAGCGAGCCGGGGCGGGACAGCCCGTACGCGGCGAGCACGGTGACCGTCAGCGCGATGGCGGTGCCGAAGACTGTGACGAGCGTACTGATCCACAGCGCCCGGGTGACCGCGCCACCGGCGAAGATCGTCTCGTACGCGGATGTGTCGACGCCGCGGGGCACGACCACCAGGCCGCCGGCCCGCGCGATGGTCTCCCGGGAGGAGAGGCTGGTCACCAGGATCACCCAGAGCGGGAACAGCACGCCCGCCACCAGCACGGTGAGCACGACGGCCTTGAGCCCCTGACCGACCGGTGTGGGCGGTTCCTGCCACACCGGCCGGCGGGATCGGTCGCCGGAGGGCCGGCGGATGAGAGTGGTCATGACTTCGAGTAGATCCCTCGTTCGCCGAGCATGTGCGCCACGCGGTTCGCGGCCAGGATCAGCACCAGCCCGATGACGGCCTTGAACAGTCCGGCCGCAGCGCCGTAGCCGTAGTTCCCGGTGGCGATGGAGAAGTGGTAGACGAAGGTGTCGAGCACCTCGGCGGCCTGCCGGCCGACGGCGTCGCGTTGCAGCAGGAACTGCTCGAACCCGACCGAGAGCGCGTCGCCCAGCCGCAGGATGAGCAGCAGCACGATCACCGGGCGCAGGCCGGGCAGCGTGATGTGCCACAGCCGCCGCCACCGGCCGGCGCCGTCGGCGGCGGCGGCCTCGTAGAGGTTCTGGTCGATGGTGGACAGCGCGGCCAGGAAGACGATGGTGCCCCAGCCGACGTCCTTCCACACCGCCTCGACGGTGACCAGCACGATGAACGTGTCCGGATTGGTCATCACGTTCCACGGCTGCAGCCCGGCCTCGCGCATGCTCTGGGCGAGCAGCCCAGCCCCGCCGAGCATCGCCACGAAGAACGTGACCACCAGCACCCAGCTGAAGAAGTGCGGCAGGTACACGATGGTCTGGATCAGCCCGCGCAGCCGGCTGGACAGCAGGTTGTGCAGCGTGATCGCCAGCAGGATCGGCAGCGGGAAGAAGAAGACGAGCTGGAACGCGGTGATCGCCAGCGTGTTGCGGAACGCGTCCCAGAACGCCGGGTCTTCGAACAGCAGCTGGAACTGCCCGAATCCGATCCAGTCGCTGTGCAGGAACGCCTGCCACGGGTTGTCGCCCAGGTAGGGGTTGTAGTCCTGGAACGCGATCACGTTGCCGGCGATCGGCAGGTAGCTGAAGATCAGCAGCACGAGGAAGCCGGGCGCCACCATGGCGAGCAGTTGCCAGTCCCGGCGCAGCCGGGTGCGCAGCGGCACCCGGCGGCGGGACGGGCGACGGCGGGGCGGGCGGCCCGGTGGGGCCGGCGCGTCCGGCCGGGCCCGTTCGGGCCCGGCCAGGACGGCCGGCTCGTTCACCGGCCCTCCTTGGACAGCGAGTCGGCGAGCAGCTTGCGGGCCTCCTCGCCGCCGTTCGCCTTCCACTCCTTGACGATGGCGTCCACGTCGGCGAGCGGACGGCGGCCGCGCAGCACGTCGGTGAACTTGTCCTCGGTGGGCACCTGGTTGGCCTTGTAGGCGGCGGGCATCTCCAGCTTCACCCCCGCCCAGGGGTTGGGCTCCATGTGCTTGACCATCTCGTTGGAGTACGCGAGCACGTCCGGCACGAAGCGCGGGGTGTCCGGGAACGGCCCGATGGTGGGGTTGCGGCCGCTGATGAAGAAGTACTGGTTGGCGATCTCCTTGAACGCCAGGTCCGTCTTCACCGGCCCGTTCGGCGACGGGGTGTGATGCTTGCCGGCGACGCCGAAGTCCCGCAGCTGCGCCTCCTGGCTGCCCAGCGGCGCGGAGCACCAGTTGATGATCCGCAGCAGCTCCTGGACCCTGTCCTTGCCGAGGCCCTTCTTGACGAACGTGTAGGAGATCGGCTCGTCGTCGCCCCAGACCAGCGGGTCGCCGCCGGTGGCGGAGAAGATCGGCACCGGCTGGATGTTGAGCCGGGGGTTGGTCTTCTGGTGCTCGGCCTGGGCGCCCTGCCAGAAGCCGACGCCGTCCTGGAGGAACACGATCGCACCGTTCTTGGCGAAGAGCTGCTTGGCGTCCGCGCCCTTGCTGGCCACGATGTCCGGGTGGACCAGGCCGTCCGCGTAGATCTTCGCCATCACCTCCAGCGCGCGGCGGAACTCCGGGGTCTCGTACTTGAACTCGGGGGTGCCGTCGGACTTGACCCGCCATCCGCCCTTGTGGCCCGGCACCCGGTGGAACATCTGGATCATGGCGAAGACGTCGTTGAACGCCCACACCTTGCGCGCCGGGTCGGTCACCTGCTTGGCCGCGGCGAGCAGGTCGTCCAGGTTCGCCGGCACGGCCAGGCCACGCGCGTCGAGCACGTCCTTGCGGGTGAACAGCGCCCACGGGAACGGCCCGTCGGTGGGGTTGGGCACCGACATGAGCCGCTCGTTCCAGACCGCCCGCCGCCAGGCCCCGGTGGGGAAGCTCGCCAGCATCGGGTACGCGGCGGCGGCGTCGCCGCTGAGGTGGTCGGTCAGGTCCTCGAAGAGCACCTTGATGGCGTCGGCGAAGCGCGGGATCTTCTCCACCTCCCACCCCGGTACGCACAGCAGGTCCGGCACGTCGCGCGCGCCGAGCATCGCGTTGAGCTTGTCGGCGTACGTGTTGCCGTCCTGGATGGTGAAGTTGACGGGCGTGCCCAGCTCGGCGTTCACGGCCTGGAGGTAGGCGCTCTGTGCCACGCCGGGCGGCGCCGGACCCCAGGCGGGGGTCATCGCGGTGACCTGCTTGCCGCTGGTGCCGGGCTTGTCGGTGACGGCGTCGATCAGATTCGCCGGGTAGCGGGTGTAGCCGTCGGGCACCGGGCGCGTACCCGTGATGTCAGGTGTGATGCCGCCGGGCAGGTCCTTGCGGGTGGGCAGCAGGCCGGAGACGGCGTCGAGGTTCTGGGCGGCGCCGGAGCCGGCCGGCTTCTCCGAACAGCCGGCGAGCAGCGGGCCGGTGGCGGTGGCGGCCACGCCGAGGCCGACCAGGCCGAGGAAGCGGCGGCGGGATGAGCCCGGGTCGGGGTGGTGCGCGGTCATCGGTCCCCCTTCGGGAAGGGAAGCGCAGTGGATTAGTTCGTATGGATGGTCAACAAACTAATCACGACCGTGAGCTTGCACAAGGGCGGACCGGATCGATACGGCGGTCAGGCCGGACAGCGGTCGGACAGCGCGTAGCGGGTGAGGACCACGTCGCCGATCTGGCGCACCTCAACCACCCGGGCCCGACGGCCCGGGTGCCACGGGAAGCGACCGTCCCCGACGAAGCGCGGCGCCCGCCCGTCCCCCACGAAGAACGGCGCGACCACCAGGTGCAACTCGTCGGCCAGGCCGGCGGTGAGGAACTGGCGGTGCATCGAGCCGCCGCCCTCCACCATCAGGCGCGTCACCCCGCGCCCGGCCAGGTCGGCCACCACCGCCTCCGGGGTGGCCGGCTCGCCCGCGTCGACCACTGTCGACACCGCGCCCACCTGCTCGCGGGCCTTGTCCACCACGCCGGTCGGGCAGTACACCAGCTTGAGGCCGTCGCCGACGGTGAAGAACCGGGCCCGCGGGTCGAGGTCGCCGCTGCCGGTGACAGTCACCTTCACCGGCGACGGCGGCAACCCGCGCGCCACCCGCTCGGCGCGGCGGCGCTCGCTGCGCACCAGCAGGCGGGGGTCGTCGCGGCGCACTGTGGCCGCGCCCACCATGATCGCGTCACACCCGGCCCGGATCGCGTCCACCCGGTCCAGGTCGTCGTCGTTCGACAGCAGCAGCCGCTCGGTGGTCGCGTCGTCGATGTAGCCGTCGATCGACATCGCGCAGCTGAGCAGCACGTACGGACGGGTGGTCACGGCACGAACGGCAGGTCGAGGGCGTGGTCGGCGCGGGTCACCTTGGCCGCCAGGTAACCGGCGTTGGCAGGCGACAGGTGCACGCCGGTGGACACCCGGTCGGCCACCGTCACGCCCAGCCGTTCGAGCTGGGCCGCCTTGTCCGGGTTGTTGCTGAGCAGGGTCACCCGGTCCACGCCCAGCGCGGCGAGCATCTGCGCGGCCACCGTGTAGTCGCGCTCGTCCGCGCCGCGCCCGAGCGCCAGATTCGCCTCGTACGTGTCCAGGCCGCCGTCCTGGAGCGCGTACGCGTCGAGCTTGGCGTACAGGCCGATGCCGCGCCCTTCCTGCCGCAGGTAGAGCAGGTAGCCACCGGCCTCGGCGATCCGCTCGACCGCCTCGCGCAGTTGCGGCCCGCAGTCGCAGCGCTGGCTGCCGAACACGTCCCCGGTGAGGCACTCGCTGTGCGGGCGGACCAGCGGCGGGTCGGCGTCGGCGTGCTCACCGAGCCCGAATGCCAGGTGCTCGCGACCGTCGACGAGACCGTGGAAGGTGTGCACGCGGGCCGTGGTCACGTAGCCGTCGGGGAACCGGAGCGGAACCGTGACGCGGGTCCGGACCGTCGCGGTGGGCAGCGTTTCGTCCATGGTTCTCCTGTCGTCCGGTCGCCGGGCGGACCCGGCGACGCACACCTCGCTCCCCCACCGTAGGCGGGATCACCGACAGTTGCCGGGCTCGCGCCGGGGCGTCCGCCGTGCCAGCAGCACCGCGGCGCCGGGCAGGCTGGCCACGAGGACCAGCGCGCCGTACACCGTGCCGGTCGCCACACCCTGCGCGGCGGTCAGCCCGGCCGAGGCGAACGCCCAGGCGGCCACCCCCTCGCGCGGCCCGAATCCGCCCACGTTCAGCGGCACCGCCATGGCCAGCAGGGCGAGCAGCGTCAACGGCAGCAGGTGCGACAGCGGCGCGTCCGCACCGGCCGTGCGCGCGGCCACCACGAACGTGGCCAGGTGGCCGGCGAACACCACTGTCGAGGCGATCACCACACCGGCCCAGGTCCGGCGGCCCAGCACTCCGGAGCGGACGTCGGCGAGCGCGGTCCGGGCCGCCCGGGCGAAGCGGGACGCCCCGGAGCGGGGCACCGCGCGGGCGGCCAGCACCAGCGCCAGCGCGACCACGGCCAGCACGGCGGCCAGCACCGGCAGGTACCGGCGCACCGGCGACGGGAACGCGGCCAGCAGCGCCACCGCGATGACCACCTGCACCACCTGCCCGGCGGTGCGCTCCCACACCACCGCCCGGACGCCGCGGGCCACGTCGCCGGCGTCGCGTCCGTGCCGTACCGCCCGGTGCACGTCGCCGAGCACGCCGCCGGGAAGCGTGGAGTTGAGGAAGACCGCCCGGTAGCAGTGCGCCACGGCGGCTCGCATCGGCAGGCGTACGCCCAGCCCACCGGCGACGAGCGACCAGCGCCAGGCGCAGCAGACGGTGGTGATCACGCCGATGCCGAGCGCGGCGGCCAGCGCCGGCGCGTCAATCAGCCGCAGCCCCGCCAGGAACGGGCCGGTGCCCACCGAGGCGACGAGCGCGGCGAGCACCGCGAGCCCGAGCAGCGGGCGTACCCAGGCCCGGCCCGGCCGGGCCGGGCGCGGGGCGAGCGTGACGGCCGGTACGGGTCCGGCAACGGCGACGTGTGACAAACGGTCCTCCCTTGTTCCCACCGGTTGTCACGTGCCGACGGCCGGTACGGTTCAGCCGGCGAGCAGGTCGGCGTGATGCAGCACCACCTCGAGCCGGCCGGCGGCGGCCTCGGTGAGCCGCCACTTCTGATACGTCGCGGCGGGCCCGGACAGATGCGGTCGTTCCTCGACCGCCGCGCCGATCCAGCCGGTGAGCCACTCGGCGGCCAGTTCCGCCTGCTCCGGGCCGAGCCGCCAGGGGGTGGACCGCACGCGCGTCTCGACGCCGTGGCGGCGGAACGCGGTCACGGCGACGTCCACCGCGTCGGGTCCGAGCAGGATCCGTCCGTCGACGGTACGGCGCTGGTGGGCGTTGAACGCGGCGGTCAGCTCGGCGTCGAGCGGGTCCGGCGGGGTGAACTCGGCCCGTCCGGTCACGGTGAGCGCGAACAGCGTCGGGTGACCGGCGCAGGCCGCCACCATCCGCTCGACCTCCTCGGCGGTGAGCATGTCCAGCAGCGCGGACGCGGTGACCAGGTGGGCGTCGGCCAGGTCGGCGGCGGTCAGCCGGGTGACGTCGGAGCCACGCGTGGTCACGGTGACCTGGGCGCCGTCGGCGGCGGTGAGCCGTCCGGCCCGGGCCAGCGCCAGCAGGTCCGCGTCGCGTTCGTGCAGCACCCAGCGTTGCGGGCCGGGCAGCCGGGGCGCGAGCCAGCGGGCCATCGAGCCGGTGCCGCTGCCCAGGTCGTGCACGACGAGCGGCCGGTCGGCGGGCAGCCGGTCGCGGACCGCGTCGGCCAGCTCGGCGCTGCGGGCCGCCGCGTCGGCGGGCTCGCGCAGCCGCAGCCAGTCCGCGAAGCCGGGCGGGAGTGAGGTGGTCATGCCTCGGTCGCCTCCTTGAGCGCCGTCGCCAGCCGGTCCACTGTGACCGGCCAGCCGGTGAGGGTGTGCCGCCGCTGCCGGGCGGCGCGGCGCAGCCGGTCCCGCAGGCCCGGATCGGTGAGCCAGCGGCGCAGCGCCGCGGCGGTCGCGCCCGGGTCGCCCGGCGGCACCAGCAGACCGGGCCGGTCGCCGCCGGGGGCGTGCCCGAGCGTGTCCGGCAGGCCGCCGGTGTCGCTCGCCAGCACCGGTACGCCCCGGGCCAACGCCTCGGTGACCACCATCCCGTACGTCTCCCGCCGGGAGGGCGCAACCAGCAGATCGGTGGCGGCGTACGTGGCGGCCAGGTCGGGGCCGGTGCGTGGACCGGTGAGCCGGACCCGGCCACCGAGACCGGTGGCGGTCAGCCGAGCGCGCAGCCGGTCGGCGAACGCCCGGTCCCGGTCCGGCGGACCCACCCAGTCGCAGGTCCAGTCGAGGTCCGCGACCTCGGTGAGCGCGGCGGCGAGCACGTCGTGGCCCTTGACCGGGGTGACCGCCGCGACGCAGAGCAGCCGTCCCCCGCCGGGCGTGCCGGAGGCGACGGGCGCCGGGTCGACGCCGGGCGGGGCGACAGTCACCCGTCCGGGTGACAACCGGTAGCGGTCGAGCAGCCGATCGCGGGTCCACTCGCTGGTGGCGACCACGGCGGTGGCCGCCGCCAGCGACCGCGCCTCCGTCTCGCCCTCGATCGGCAGGTGCACCAGGATCACCAGGCGCAGCCGCGCGGCGTGCGGGGCGAGCACGTCCGGCACGGTCGAGGCGACCAGTCCGTCCAGCAGCACCGGAACGCCGTCGGGCAGCCCGCCGAGCAGCCCGGCCAGGTCGGCGCGTTCCCGTGGCCCCGGGTGCGGCCAGCCGCCCGGCACCTGGTGCTCGCGTACCGTCCAGCCGCGCCCGGCCAGGCCCCGGCAGACGTGGCGGTCGTAGGCGTTGCCGCCGCTGGGGTCCGCCGGGTCGTCGATGTCGCCCGGCAGCACCACGTGGACGGCTGTCATCCGGTCAGAGCGACCGCTCGTAGCTCGCCCACGCGATGTGCGACTCGTGCAGGGTGACGGTGATCCCGGCCAGACCGCGCGCGCCCTCCCCCAGCCGGCCGTCGTGCACCGCGTCGGCGAGCCGGTCGGCGATCGTCCGCGCGAGCACCTCGGTGGTGGTGTTCACCCCGGCGAAGGCGGGCTCGTCGTCCAGGTTGCGGTAGTTCAGCTCGGCGAGCACGGCCTTGAGCTGCCCGGTGGCCAGCCCGATGTCGACCACGATCCCGTCGTCGTCCAGCTCGGCGCGGCGGAACGTGGCGTCGACGACGAACGTCGCCCCGTGCAGCCGCTGGGCCGGGCCGAAGACCTCGCCGCGGAAACTGTGGGCGACCATCATGTGGTCCCGGACGGTCACGCTGAACACGATCACTCCTCGCCGTAGGTGATGAGATGACACAGCGCCGGCAGCTCACCAGAGGCGAGCCGGTCCAGCACGTCGGGCAGGTCGTCGAAGCGGGACCGGCCGGTGAGCAGCGCGTCGAACGCCGGGTCGGCCAACAGGTCCAGGGCGAGCGCGAGCCGGTCGGCGTAGCTGCGATCGGCCCGCCGGGGCGACACGGTGCCGACCTGGCTGCTGCGGATGCCCAGCCGTCGGGAGTGGAACGCGCCGCCCAGCGCCAGCGTGACCGGGCGGTCGCCGTACCAGCTCAGCTCCAGCACCGTGCCCTCGGGGCGCAGCAGCTCCAGGCCGCGTTGCAGTCCGTCGGAGGTGGCGCTGGCGTGCACCACCAGGTCGCGCTCTCCGGTCGCGTCGGCCGGGGCGGCGAAGTCGGCGCCGAGCGCGGCGGCCACATCGGCGCGGGCCGGGTCGGCGTCGACGAGTTCGACCCGGACGCCGGGGAAACGGGCCAGCAGCGCGGTGACCGCGCAGCCGACCATCCCGCCGCCGATCACCGTGACGCGGTCCCCGACCAGCGGCGCGGCGTCCCAGAGCGCGTTCACAGCGGTCTCCACGGTGCCGGCCAGCACCGCGCGCTCCGCCGGCACACCGTCCGGTACGACAGTCACGGCGTCCGCCGGGACCACGTACGCGCTCTGGTGCGGGTACAGGCAGAAGACGGTACGGCCGAGCAGCCCCTCGTCGCCCGCCTCGACGGTGCCGACGCTCAGGTAGCCGTACTTGACCGGGGCCGGGAAGTCGCCCTCCTGGAACGGCGCGCGCATCGCGTCGTGCTGGTCGGCCGGGACACGGCCGGTGAACACGAGCGTCTCGGTGCCGCGGCTGACGCCGGAGAAGCGGGTACGGACCAGCACCTCACCTGGACCCGGCGCGGCGAGCCGGACCGGCCGGATCTCGCCCTCGCCGGGGGCGCGAAGCCAGAACGCGTGGGCGTCGACCGTCACGAACTCTCCTCTTCCCCGCATTCCGACCGAGTTGTCGATCATAAACACGGAAGCGGGGCGTCCACGGTTCGAACCGCCCGCGACCCGATGCTCAGGCGGCGCGCCGGCGCTGCTCCGTACGCCAGGTTTCGGGCTCGGCCCGGTCGGCGTGCCGGTCCCCGGCCAGTTCCATGGCCCGGTGGGCGGCGGTCAGCGCGTCACACGGCGCGACCTGACCGTCACACAACAGGCTCTCGCACCGGCCGGACTCGTCGGGCCGGTGGGCGGCGGCCACGTCGTACGCGGCCCGCCAGAGCAACGGGTCGGTGACTCCCCGTGGCAGGTCGGCGTCCTGACTGGACCTGTTGCGGATCGTGTCGGGCACCGTGTCCCCCTTTGCGTCGTCGCTACCGTCCCAGTGACCGGTTGAGCGCAGATCAAACCTCTCACCTGCGCACATGCCGCGGCCAGCGGTGTTTGTCACGCCGGGTAGGCGCGCGTCTCGGCCGCCTTGACCGCCGCCCAGACCGGCCGCCCGGGAATCAGTCCGAGGTGGGCCGCGGCGGCGGGCGTGACGTCGGCGGCGACCTCGACCGGCCCGGTGAGCTGCACACGCAGGTTGTCGCCGTGGCGTTGCACGCCGGTCACGGTGGCCGCCCAGACGTTGCGTGGACTGCCCTCGGGCCGGGACGGGTGCAGCGCGACGGCGGCCGGCGGGTAGGCGACGAACGCCTCACCGTGGACGGTGTCGGCGGTGGTGAGAGTCAGCTCACCGACTGTGACGGCGTGCCCGTCGGCACGGCCGCGGTGCAGGTTGAGGCCGACCAGCCGGGCCACGTAGTCGGTGCGTGGCCGGGCCGTGACGGTGGCCGCGTCGCCCTCCTGGACCACCCGGCCGTGCTCCACGATGACCAGTCGGTCGGCGAGCACGAGGGCATCGAGGGGGTCGTGGGTGACCAGCAGTGTCGCGCCGGGGTGCGCGCCGAGGTGGCGCTGGAGTTCGGCGCGGGTGTCCAGCCGGGTCCGCGCGTCGAGCGCGGCGAGTGGCTCGTCGAGCAGCAGCAGCGCCGGGTCGACGGCGAGCGCGCGGGCCAGCGCGACCCGCTGCGCCTGCCCGCCGGAGAGCTGCCGGGGCCGGCGCCGGGCCTGGTCCCCGAGGCCGACCCGGTCCAGCCACTCCTTGGCCCGGGCGCGGGCGGCACGCTTGTCGGCGCCCCGGCGGCGCGGCCCGAACGCCACGTTGTCCAGCGCGCTGAGGTGCGGGAACAGCAGATAGTCCTGGAACACCACGCCGACCGGCCGCCGCTCCGGTGGCGTCCACACCCGGCGGTCGGGCCGGTCCAGGTCGGCGCCGTCGAGCGTGAGGTGACCGGCGGCGAGCGGGTGCAGCCCGGCGAGCACCCGCAGCGCGGTGGTCTTGCCGGCGCCGTTCGGGCCGAGCAGCGCCACCACCTCACCGGCGGCGATGCGCAGCCGCACGTCGAGGGTGAAGCCGTCCCGCTCGGCGACCAGGTGCGCGTCCAGCAGCGCGGTCATGTGCTGCCGACCCAGCGGTCGCGCAGCGCGGCGAGGATGACCACGGAGACGGTGAGCAGGATCAGGCTCAGCACGATCGCGGCCTGGAGGTCGGTCTCCAGCGCCAGGTAGACCGCCAGCGGCATGGTCTGGGTGCGGCCGGGATAGTTGCCGGCGAACGTGATGGTGGCGCCGAACTCGCCGAGCGCGCGCGCCCAGCAGAGCACCGCGCCGGCCGCCACGCCCGGGGCGACGAGCGGCAGCGTGACCCGGGTGAAGGTGGTGAACCGCCCGGCGCCGAGCGTGGCGGCGGCCTCCTCGTACCGGGGGTCGGCGCCGCGCAGCGCTCCTTCGACGGCGATGACCAGGAACGGCATGGCCACGAACGCCTCGGCCAGCACCACCCCGGCGGTGGTGAACGGCAGCGTCACGCCGAACGTCTCGTCCAGCCACGACCCGATCAGCCCGCGCCGGCCGAAGACCAGCAGCAGCGCCACGCCGCCGACCACCGGCGGCAGCACCAGCGGCACCGTGACCAGCGCCCGGACCAGCCGCCGCCCGGGGAACTCCACCCGGGCCAGCAGCCACGCCAGGGGTACGCCGAGCACCACGCAGAGCAACGTGGCGACGGTGGCGGTCTCCAGCGACAACCGCAGCGCGGTGAGCACACCCGGTTCGGTCAGCCGCCGGGGCAGCGTGGTCCAGGGCGCCCGGAGCAGCAGACCGGCCAGCGGCAGGACGAGGAAGGTCAGGCCGAGCCCGGCGGGCACGAGCAGGGCGATCGGCACCCGCTGCCGGCGTACTGTGCGGCTCATCCGCCGGGCGGGGCCTGGAACCCGGCGGCGGTGAGCACGGCGAGCCCGGCGTCGGAGCGGACGAAGTCGACGAAGGCGCGGGCGCCGGCCGGGTTGCCGGCGGCGCGCAGCACCACGATCGGGTAGTCGTTCACCGCGCGCGCGGACTCGGGGAACTCGACCGCGTCGAGCCCGGGTGCGGCGCGTACGTCGGTGCGGTAGACAAGCGCGGCGTCGACCTCGCCGAGGCGCAGCTTGGCCAGCGCGCCCTTGACGTCCTGTTCGAGCGTGGCGGGCGTCAGCCGCACACCCGCCGCGTCGACCGCGGTGCGCGCGGCGGCGCCGCAGGGCACCTGCTCGGCGCACAGCGCCACCTTGACACCGGGTCGGGCCAGGTCGGCCAGGCCGCCGACCCGGGCCGGGTTACCCCGGGGTACGGCGACGACGAGCTGGTTGCGGACCAGCACGGCCGGTTCGCCGGTGGCGTCACCGGCGTCGGTGACCGTCTTCATGGTGGCCGGGGAGGCGGCGGCGAACACGTCGGCGGGTGCGCCCTGGGTGATCTGGGTGGCGAGCCCGGAACTGCCGCCGAAGTTGAACGTGACGCTGCTGCCCGGGTGGGCGGCCTCGTACTCCTTGCCGAGCCGGGTGAACGACTCGGTGAGCGAGGCGGCGGCGAACACCGTCACCGGGCCGGCGACGTCGGGCCCGGCCGGTTCGTCCGCGCCGCCGCACCCGGTCAGGCCGAGCGCCCCCACCAGCGCGGCGGCGAGCGCGGCGCGGATCCACCGTACGGTCACGGGCTGGTCCTTCCCCTGGGGGTGGAGGCGCGCTCGACCACGACGGTGGTCGACTTGATCACCGCGACGGCGACGGAGCCGACCTGGAGGTCGAGGTCGTCGACGGCCTCGCGGCTCATCAGCGACACCACCCGGAACGGCCCCGCCTGGATGTCGACCTGGGCCATCACGGTGTCCTTCACGACGGCGGTGACGATGCCGCGCAGCCGGTTGCGGGCCGAGGACAGTTCGGGGTGGCCGGGGGCGCGGACGAACGCGGCGACGTCGGCGCCGTCGAGCACCCGGTGGCCGTGCTCGTCGCGGGTGGCCGGCAGCCTGCCGGCGTCGATCCAGCGGCGGACCGTATCCGCGCTGACCCCGAGCAGCTCGGCTGCCTCGCCGATCCGGAACACCGTCACGCGCTCACCCTAACGGGCCGCAGGTGCGGGCCGGAAGGGGCAGTATCGCTCGCAACCGCGGGCCTCCGGCCGGTTCAGGGCCCGGAACTGCGGCTCATTCGGCAGGCGCGATCCGGACCCGGCGCAGCAGTTGGGCGTTGAGCGCCACCACGATGGTGGAGGCGGACATCAGCACCGCGCCCAGTGCCGGGCTGAGCGCGATTCCCGCCCAGGCCAGCACACCGGCGGCGAGCGGGATCGCGACCACGTTGTAGCCGGCCGCCCAGGCCAGGTTCTGCCGCATCTTGCGGTACGACGCGCGGGACAGCCGGATCACGCCGCCGACGCCGCGCGGGTCGGAGCCGGCGAGCACCACCCCGGCGGACTCGATCGCCACGTCGGTGCCCGCGCCGATGGCCAGCCCGACGTCGGCGCGAGCCAGCGCCGGGGCGTCGTTCACGCCGTCGCCGACCATCGCCACCGTGAGTCCGCGACCGCGTAGCTCGGCCACCGCCTTGTCCTTGTCGGCGGGAAGCACCTCGGCGAAGACCTCGTCGACGCCGGGCCGGAACCCGAGGTCGGCGGCCACCGCCTCGGCGACCGGGCGCGCGTCGCCGGTGATCATCACGATCTTGCGTACGCCGAGGTCGCGCAGCTCGGCCACGGCGGCCCGCGCCTCCGGGCGGACCTGATCCTCCATCGCGAACGCGGCGGTCACCTCCGGCGGGCCGCCCTCGGGCAGCCGGACCAGGTGCAGCACAGCGGCGCCCCGGCCCGACCATTCCCCGGCCGCACGGCGCAGATCGTCCGGCACCGGGGCGCCCAGTTCGCGCAGCAGCGCCGGCCCGCCGACCGCCCAGTCCACGCCGTCCACTGTGGCCCGCACGCCACGGCCGGCCAGCGCCCGGAAGCCGCGCGCGACCGGACGCGCCGGGCCGGCCTCGGCCGCAGACGTCGGCCCGGCGTCGGGCTCGGCCGCAGACGTCGGCCCGGGAGGGGTCGGCCCGGCGTCGGACCCGGCCGGGGACGTCGACCGCGCGTCGGCGGCGGCGACGAGCGCCCGGGCCAGGGGGTGCTCGCTGTCGGCCTCCACCGCGCCGGCCAGGGCCAGGGCGGCGCCGGAGTCCAGCCCGGCGGTGGTGGCCACGCCGGTGACCGTGTGCCGGCCGGTGGTGAGCGTGCCGGTCTTGTCGAACAGGACGGTGTCGACGGTGCGCATCCGCTCCAGCGCGAGCCGGTCCTTGACCAGGATGCCGGCGCGGGCCGACAGCGCGGTGGACAGCGCCACCACCAGCGGGATCGCCAGGCCGAGCGCGTGCGGGCAGGCGATCACCAGCACGGTCACGGTCCGTACCACCGCCTGGTCGGGGTCGCCGAGCAGCGCCCAGACCGCGAACGTCGCCAGGCCGGCGAACGCCGCCAGGTAGAACAGCAGCGCGGCGAACCGGTCGGCGAGCACCTGCGCGCGGCCGCCGGATGCCTGCGCCTGCGCCACGAGCCGCCCGATGCCGGCCAGCGCGGTGTCCGCGCCGACCGCCTCGACGCGTACCCGGATGGTCGAGTCGGTGGCCACGGTGCCGGCGACCACCCGGTCACCGGCGGAGCGGGCCACCGGCCGCGACTCCCCCGTGATCATCGACTCGTCCAGCTCGGCGGCGCCCTCGACGATCCGCCCGTCGGCCGGCACCCGCCCGCCCGGCCGGACCAGCACCAGGTCGTCCACCCGCAGCTCGGCGACCGGCACCGGATGCGGCCGCCCCGCGTCGTCCAGGCGCTCGGCGTCGTCGGGCAGCAGCGCAGCGAGCGCACCCAGCGCACCGCGTGCCTGCCCGACGGCCCGCATCTCCTGCCAGTGGCCGAGCAGCATGATGGTGACCAGCGCGGCCAGCTCCCACCAGAAGTCCAGGTCGAACAGGCCGATGCTGGTGGCTGCCGAGGCGACGTACGCGACCACGATCGCCATCGAGATCAGCAGCATCATCCCGGGGGCACGCTCGCGCAGCTCACGCAGGCCGCCGGCGAGGAACGGCCAGCCGCCGTAGAGGAAGACCACGGTGCCGAGCACCGGGCCGACCCAGCGCACGCCCGGGAAGTCCAGCGAGTAGCCGAACCAGTCCATCACCATGTGGCTGGTGACGACGATCGGCACGGTGAGCGCCAGGCTCAGCCAGAACCGGCGGCGGAACTGCTCCGGGTCGTGCCCGGCGTGGCCGCCGCCATGACCGCCACCGTGGTGGCCGGTGTCGTGACCAGATCCGTGCTCCATCGCACCACCATACCCCCTGGGGGTACCAGTCGGCATTGGCTCGGCGAAGTGGCGGAGACAGTGCCCGTCGATACCGTCACGTGGCGCGACGGAATCGATCAGCTCAGATCAGGAACGGTCGTAGACGGTCACCGGGATGCCGCGCTCGGACAGCGCGCGCCGGATCAACGGCTCGATCCGCTGCCACGAGCCGCCGGCCAGCCCGCAACCGATACGGGGCATGTGCACCGACGCGCCCAGTTCCTCGGCCTGGACGGCCAGCGCGGCGAGGCAGCGCTCCACCGCGTCGTACCGGATCGGCGGACCGGCGCTGCCCCGGCGCATTCCGCGCTGGCCCACCATGTTGGCCACCCACAGGTCCGGCGCGACCCGCACCAGCCGGACGGCGCCCAGCCCGAAGTCGTTGCCGGCCCGCTGCCGGTGCCACTCCCGGTAGTCACGTTCCGGCTCCGGCCAGCGCCGCGAGACGGCGAGGACGAAGCCCTTTCCCCAGCCGCCCAGATCGTTGCAGACGTGGGCGATGATCTTGCGCCCCTTCGCCTGCGGGCTGGTCGCGTCGCCGCGCGCGATTCGGAGTTCCGCCACGCACGGATACTGCCGCAGGCGTACGACGCTCACTGGGGGCGGGCGCCCACGCTCGGCCGCTCGGCCGGAGTCCGGCCCTGCCAGGGCCAGCGGCCGTCCAGCTCCACCTCCAGCGAGAAGCTGAGGAACGTACGGACCAGCACGATCAGCGCCAGCACGCCGACGCTGGTGAACGTGGGCGACACCGCGACCGTACGGATGATGTCGCCGCCGACCAGGAACTCCAGGCCGAGCAGGATGGCCCGGCCGACCCCCTGCCGGTACGCCCGGTAGTGCGCGACCACCTGCCGGGTCCGGGCGCAGCGCACCGCGAACACCGCCGTGGCGACCGCGACGCCGAACGCGATGACGAGCACCCCGGCCAGGTCCAGCAGCGCCCCGACGTGCTGGACGATCTCCTTCGTCGACACCGGCACCCCCGCACCAGCCTGGCGTACGGCCGGTGGCGGGGGCGGCGTTTCCGCGCCCCCGCCACCCGGTGGGCGGGAGCGCGGATCGGGTCAGTCCTGGGCCTGCCAGCGGTAGAAGACGCCGGCGACGGAGTCCTGCGGGCCCTGCCACCGGTCCGGCCGGTACGGCTCGATGTACGGGCCCAGGTCCTGCATCACCTTGCCGAAGGCCGGCTTGTCGCCGTGCCGGTCGCGGGTGGCCTCGGCCGCCGACGACTCCTGTTCGAGCAGGTGCACGTAGACGTCGTCGATCGAGTAGAGCCAGCGGCCGGTGACGCCGAGGTCGGCCGGGAGCGAACCGGCGTCGGACTCGCCGAAGACCCGTGCCACGTCCGGCTCGGCGCCCGGCTTGATCCGCCCGACGATCACGGTGAGCGTGGTGTCGGCGGGCGGCTCGCCCTCGGGCGCCCAGTGGTAGAACTCCTTGGCCACCGAGTCCGACGGGTTCTTCCAGTAGCGCGGGTACGGCGTGACGTACGGGCCGATCTCCTCGGCGATCTTCTGGAAGGCGGGCAGGCCACGGGTCTGCCCGGAGATCCGCGGGTCCTGCTCCCGCTCGATCACGTGGATGTAGAGGTCGTGGTGCGACAGCAGGTACCGGCCGATGACGCCCA
This sequence comes from Micromonospora tulbaghiae, assembly GCF_900091605.1. Lineage (GTDB taxonomy): Bacteria > Actinomycetota > Actinomycetes > Mycobacteriales > Micromonosporaceae > Micromonospora > Micromonospora tulbaghiae. Next base: position 486,341 of record NZ_FMCQ01000002.1, on the reverse strand, counting down.
GGTCCTGCGGCCGGGTGGCCTGGTCGTAGTGGCCGAACACGCCGCCGACGATCTGCTCGCTGCCGGGGACCATGTGACAGACGATCACGTTGCGGAAGACCATGACTGCTCCTTGATGATTGCGACGGAGGGCGGCGGCGCGAGGCGGCGGCGCCGTCAGGCGGTGAAGGTGACCGGCAGTTCCAGCAGGCCGCGGAACGGCGAGGCGGCCGGTAGCCGGCGCACCTCGGCGAGCGGTACGCCCAGACGCAGCCCGGGCAGCCGCCGCAGCAGCGCGCCGAGCGCGAGTTCGGCCTCCATCCGGGCCAGCGAGACGCCCAGGCAGTAGTGGACGCCGTGACCGAACCCGAGGTGCGGGCCCCGGACCCGGCGCAGGTCCAGCCGGTCCGGGTCGGCGAAGTGCGCCGGGTCGTGGTTGGCCGCGTTGATCGCCACCCCGACGATCGCGCCGCGCGGGATGCGTACGCCCTGGTAGTCGACGTCCTCGGTGGCGATGCGCGGGCTGGCCACGGGCAGCGGCCCGTCGAACCGGAGCAGCTCCTCGATGGCGGCGGGCAGCAGGCGGGGCGTTGCGCGCAGCAGTTCCATCTGCTCTGGGTGGGTCAGCAGGGCCAGTACGGCGTTGCCGAGGAAGTCGGCGGTGGTCTGGTGCCCGGCGAACAGCAGCAGGAAGGTGGTGGTCACCAGTTCCGCCTCGGACAGCGTCCCGTCCTCGTCGACCGCCTTGATCAGCGCGCCGATGATGTCGTCGGCCGGGTCGTCGCGCTTGGCGCGGACCAGCCCGGCCAGGTACTGGTGCAGCCGGAGCTGGGCCTCCTGCACCGCCGCCCGCTCCTGGGCCGGAGGTCGGCTGGTGGAGCCGGAGGTGCGGATGACCTGGGTCCAGTCCAGCACCCGGTCATGGTCGGCCGGCGGCACACCGAGCAGTTCGCAGATGACTGTCATCGGCAGCGGGATGGCGAACTCGTGCATCAGGTCCGCCTCGCCGTGCGGCGCCATCTTGTCGATGAGCTGGTCGACGATCGACGCCACCCGGGGGCGCAACGCCTCGATCCGCCGGGGCGCGAACGCCTGCGACACGACCCGGCGCAGCCGGGTGTGCTCCGGCGGGTCGGAGTTGAGCATGTTGCGGTTCAGGCCCTCGGAGTTCGGGCCGAAGATCTTCAGGTAGTGCTGCTCCGGGCCGTACAGGTCCTTGGACAGGCGCGGGTCGGTCAGCGCCGTGCGCGCGTCGTCGAAGCGGGTGATCAGCCAGGAGTCGAAGCGCGGCGAGCCGACCGGGCAGACCGGCCGGTCCGCGCGCAGCCGGGCCAGGGTGGGGTACGGATCGGCCGCGAACGCGTCGGTGTAGAGCTCGCTCGCCGGCAGCACGTCGTCTGTCATCGCCCCTCCCCCGGCTCGCCGGTCACGCTGTGCAGCACCTGGTAGGTGTGCCGGTCGGCGGACTCGCGCAGCTCGCGGATGATGCTCAGCAGCCGGTCCCGGTGTGTGCTGCGGCCGAACGCGTCGAGCCGCTCGCGGTCCGCCCAGTCGCTGATGATCAGGTAGCTGCGTGGGTCGTCGGCGTCGCGGACCAGGTCCTGGTGCAGGCAGCCGTCCAGCGTGCGGATCTGTTCGGCCGCGGTGAGCCACTCGGCCTCGAAGCGCTCCTCGCAGCCCTCCCGGGTCCGCATCGACAGCACGGTCCGGACCCGGCTCACCTGGCGCTCCCGAACACCAGGTGCAGGTGCTTGCGCAGCGCGTCCGGGTCGACGGGCGCGCCCCGGAACCCGACGTGCCCGTCCGGGCGGATCAGGTACAGACCGGTGCCGTCCAGCCCGTACGCGGCGCGGAAGCGCCGCTCGGCGTCGCGTACCACTGGTGGGTCGAGCAGTCGCGGTTCGTCGGCGTCCGGGTCGAGCAGCAGGTACGCCTCGATTTCCCCGCCGGCCAGCCGGCGCGCGTCGGCGCACAGCCCGGTGAACGCGGCCAGCTCCCCCGCGCCGGCGGTGCCGTCGGCGTAGAGCAGCAGCGTGTGGCGGGTGCCCCGGGTCAGGTCCCGCAGTCGCAGCGGGTGGCCGACGCCGCGGCGGCGCAGCCCGTCCACGTCCGGCGCGCGGTCGCCGGGGCGGGGCGCGTCACCGAGCGCTGCCGGGTCGGCGACGGTCTCCCCGACCAGCGGGCTGCCGGCGTAGCTGAGCAGCATGGACATCTCCTGGAGGAACTGCCGTTCCAGGTCGGCGCGGTCCACCTCCTCGGTGCCGGCCATCCGCACCGCGCGGCCGACGATCTCCTCGCCCTCCGGCCGCCGTTCGGTCTCGTAGCTGTCCAGCAGGCCGGGCGCGGCGAGCCCGCGTACCGCCAGGGCCAGCTTCCAGGCCAGGTTCCAGGTGTCCTGGATGCCGGTGTTCATGCCCTGCCCGCCGGCGGGCGGGTGCAGGTGGGCGGCGTCCCCGGCGACGAACACGCGGCCCTCGCGGTAGCGGTCGACGATGCCGTGGCTGATCCGGAACACCGAGGACCAGCGCAGGTTGCTCGCCCGGGTACCGGGTGGCGCGAGGCGGTCCAGCGCGGCCTGCACGTCGGAGATGGTCGGCTCGTCGAGTTCCTCGCTGAACCCGGGCGGGGCGTCGCGCCCGCCGGTCTGGGCGAAGAACCGGGGCGGGGCGAGGGTGGCGATGCGGTAGCGGTGCTCGCCGCGCAGCGGTACGCAGACCAGCATCCCGTCCATCTGCCCGTCGGTCATGTGCAGGAACCGCAGCAGGTGCCCGTCCGGCATGTCCCAGTCCACGTCGACGTCCACCAGCATGAACAGCTGCGGGAACCGGCCCAGCCCGCCGGTGAAGGTGAGCCCGAGCCGCTCCCGTACCCGGCTGTGCGCGCCGTCGGCGCCGACCAGGTACGCCGCGCGTACCGTCTCGGTGCCGCCGTCGGCGGTCCGGACGGTGGCGGTCACGCCCTCGGCGTCCTGGGTGAAGTCGACCAGTTCGGCGCCGCGCTGCGGGCGCACCCCGAGCGTGGCCAGCCGGGCGGTGAGGATCCGCTCGGTCTCGTACTGCGGCAGGCCGAGGTGGGCGTACGGCAGGCCGGGCAGCTCCCAGCTCATCCGGTGGGTCTGCTCGCCGTTGACGAAGACCATGTTGCCGGTGAGCCAGATGCCGGCGTCCATGGCCTCCCGGACGACGCCCTGCTCCTCCCAGATCTCCATGGTGCGGCAGTGCACGCCGATCGCCTTGTCCGCGTGACCGGGCGGGGTGACCTGTTTGTCGATCACCAGGCAGTCGATGCCCCGCCGGGCCAGTTCGACGGCGGCGGTCAGCCCGGTGGGCCCCGCCCCGACGACGAGTACGTCTGTTGTCCTGTGCACGTCGGCCTCCCAGCCCGTGGTGGGGTGTCGGCGGTCGTCCGCGTCGGGCACGACGTGGAACAGCCGGCGCCGGATGTCGAGAAGGAACGGTGCGATCGGTCCGGCCTGCGCCGAGGCGTGGGCCGGGTCGCCGATCCAGGCGAGGAACGGCGCGGCGCCGTCCCACTCGGCGAAGATGTGGTGGATGTCCGAGCCGGGTTCGCGCAGCAGCTGTTCGCGGCGGTAGCCGGGTATCGAGGTCATCCGCCGGACCACCTCGGGGTAGCCCCGATGGAACTCGGCGAGCCGGTCGAGCGGCACTGTCAGCTCGACGTCCACGTAGACCGGGCCCGTTCCGTCCCCGGTCTCGCGCATCAGCGGGTACTCGGGGCCGTCCGCCGGCTCGGCCAGCGGCCGGAGCAGGCCGGCCAGGCGGGCCGCCACCGGCCCGCGCCGGTACGCGCGCAGCGCCGCCTCGTCGGCCCACTCGGTGACGACGACGAAGCCGCTCGGGTCGAGGGCGTCGCGCAGCAGCTCGTGCCGCAGGTTGCCGGCCAGGGCGCCGAGCTGCCCGGCGACCGTCTCGAAGGCCGGCCCGACCGCGGGCTCGCAGCCGGTGCGCGCGCGCAGCCGGAGCATCGTCCTGATCATGCAGCCCCCTCGAACGGTGCCGTCGTCGTGCCGCGACCCTGCCGCAGCGCGCGTCACCCGCTCGTCACCGTCGGCCCGCCGCACGTCCGGTCCCGGTGACGCCGTCGGGACGCTCCCCACTTATTGCAAAAGTTTGGCAACAAGCCTCGACAGGGCCCCTAGCGGTAACTATCGTGAGCGGCATGACTCCTTACGACTTGGACGTGCGCGCCTGGCAGGACAGCTGGGACCGGCAGCAGGAGACGTTCATGCCGGACCGGGAGCACCGCTTCGACGCGATGCTCGACGCCGTCGAGGCGGTCACCGGCGACCGGCCGCCGCGGGTGCTCGACCTGGCCGGCGGCACCGGCTCGATCAGCCTGCGGGCGCTGGCCCGACGGCCCGACGCCGAGGTGACGGTGCTCGACCTCGACCCGGTGCTGCTCACCCTCGCCGAGGCGGCGCTGGCCGGCCGGGCCACTGTGGTGACCGCCGACCTCAACCGGTCCGACTGGGCCGCCACCCTGCCGCACCGCGACTACGACGCCGTACTCACCGCCACCGCCCTGCACTGGGTGGACGGTCCGCGCCTGGCCGAGCTCTACCGCGAGATCCGCGACGTGCTGCGCCCCGGCGGCGTGTTCGTCAACGCCGACCACATGCCCGACGACGCGATGCCGACGCTCACCGCACGGCTCGGCGAACGCGCACGGGCGCGCCGGGACGCCCGGCACCGCGCCGGCGCGGCGCTGTCCTGGCCGGACTGGTGGGCGCAGGCGGCCGACGACCCGGTGCTCGGCCCGCTCGTGGAGAAGCGGCGGCAGATCTACCCGACCGGGCACAGCCCGGAGTGGAGCCCGCCCGCGGCGTGGCACCTGGACGCGCTGCGCGCGGCCGGCTTCGCCGAGGCCGGCGTGCTCTGGCGCGGCGGCGGGGACGCCGCGGTGGCCGCGCTGCGCTGACGGCGTCGCGGCCGGACACCGCTCGCCCCCCGGCCCGGCCCGGCCCGACTCGCCGCCGGGGCTCGGCACAGCCCGCGCGTGGCCGGGCGCGACGACGGCCGCGACACGACGCGCACCGAGCCGGCCCGCCCGATCAGGACAACAGGCGGGCCAGTTCGGTACGCGAGCGCACGCCGAGCCGGTGGAAGACGTTGCGCAGGTGGTGGTCGACGGTCCGGGTGGACAGGCACATCCGGGTGGCGATCTCCCGGTTGGTCGCCCCTTCCGCGACCAGCCGGGCGATGTGCAGCTGCTGCCCGGTCAGCAGCTGCTCCGGACCGTGCCGCACCGGCCCGACCGACTCCCCCGCCGCGCGCAACTCCTCCCCCGCCCGGTCGGCCCAGACGGTCGCGCCGAGCAGCGTGAACGCCTCCCGGGCCCGGTGCAGGTGCGCGCGGGCGTCCCGGGGCCGGCGCCGGCGGCGCAGCTCGCGGCCGAACAGCAACTCGGTGCGGGCGCGCTCGAACCGGTCGGTGTCGGCCGGGTGCAGCCGCAGCGCCGCGTGGAACTCCCGTTCGGCCTCCGGGCCGCCGCGCGGCGCCAGCAGCGCCCGGCAGCGCGCGGCGAGCGCCCGCCGCGACGGGCTCGCCGTGCTGCTGGCCCAGTGGTCGAACACGGCCAGCGCGGCGGCCGGCCGCCCGCCGTCGTGGGCGGCGGCCTCCACCAGGTACGGCGTGGCCATCACCTGGACCAGCACCTGCCCCCGGCCGGTGCCGGTACGGGCCAGCGCGGACAGCCGGGCCACCGCGTCGGCGTACCGGCCGTCGATCAGGTCCAGCACGCCGAGCGCCCAGCGGGCGTACGCGTCCGGCCGGCTCCCCGGCGCGGCCCCGTCACCGATCTCGGCGATCCGGGCCAGCGCGGCGTCCCGGTCGGCGCGGACCGCGGCCAGCACGGCCAGGATGCCGAGGTGCACCTGGGCGCACACGTGCTGGCCACCGGCGCGGGCGGCGTGCACGCCCTCGCGGGCGGTCTCCGCCGCGGCCTCGTGCCGGCCCAGCCAGTATTCGGCGACGGCCCGCAGCTCCAGCGCCCGGGGCAGCAGGGACAGCTGGCCGCGCGAGCGGGCCACCTCCACCGCCCGGCCGGCGAGCCGGTGCGCGGGACCGTCCACGGCGACCAGCAGGGCGGCCGCGGCGGCGCAGACGAGCGCGCCAGGGGTGAGCGCGGGCCCGGTCAGCCGGCCGCCGATCACGACGACCCGGCGCAGCGCCGGGCCGCCGCGCGCGTGGTCGCCGCGCAGCGTCGCCCCGACGCCCTCGGCGAACGTGGCGAGCAGGTCGAGTTCGGGCGGGTCGCCGGGCCGCCGCAGCGCCTCGGCCCGGCGGGCCACCTCGGCGTACCGGTACTGGTCGCCGGTGACGCAGATGGCCTCGCCGGCCCGGACCAGCGCCAGCAGCGCGGCCCGCCGGTCGGCCGGCGCGATCGCGTCGGCGGCGGCCAGCAGCGTGGCGACCGCTGCGGCGGGCGCGTCGCAGCGCAGTTGCATGTCGCCGCGGAGCAGGTCGGCCCGGCCGTGCGCCGGTCCCGCAGTCAGGCGCCGTAGCAGCCCTCGGGCCTGGTCCGGGTCGCCGGCGGTCCAGGCGCACCGCGCGGCGGCGATGGTCAGCTCGGCGGCGCGGCCGGGGTCGGGGCTCAGTTCGGCGGCGCGGCGCAGCACGACCGCCGCGGCGGCGCGGTCCGGCACCTCGTCGACCGCCGCCGTCAGCTCGGCGGCGAGCACGTCGGACGGACAGTCGGCGGCGGTGGCGTGGCGCAGCGCCCGGCCCAGCGCGCCCTCGGCCAGCGTGCCGGCCAGCAGCAGGTGGGCCGCGCGCAGGTCGGCGAGCGGCGCGACGGCGGTGATCATCGTCCGGGCGAGCGGGTGCGGGAACGTCACCCCGCCGGGCCCGGTGCGCAGCAGGCCGGCCGCCTCGGCGGGGGCGAGCGCCTCGAGCGTCAGGCCGGCCGCCCACGCGGCACGGACGAGCGTGCCCGGGTCGTCACCGGGGTCGAGCGCGGCCAGCAGCACCATCCGCCGGGTCGGTACCGGCAGCCGGTCCAGGCGGGCCCGGTACGCGGCGGCGAGCGCGCCGTCCACCGGCGGCGCGTCGGGCAGCGGCGCCTCGCCTCGCCACTGGCCGGGGGTGAGGCTGCCCGCCAGGTCGGCGAGCGCGGCCGGGCTTCCTCGGCTGAGCGCGGCCAGCGCGGCGGCCACCGGCGCGGGTGGCCGCTCCCGCAGCCCGGCGAGCATCGCGCGGCACTCGTGGGCGTCCAGCGGGCGCAACCCGTGGGCCGGTACGCCGTCGACAGTGGCCGGCGCGGTGGCGCTCAGCAGCATCGCCACCGGCAGCCGGCGCAGCCGGCGCGCCACCACGGCCAGCGTCCAGGCGCTCTGCGGATCGCCGGTGTCGAGGTCGTCCACCGTGCACAGCAGCGGCCGGTCCGCCGCCACGGCGGCGAGCAGGGACCGCACCGCCGCGGCCAGGGCCAGCCGCTGCTCGGCCGGGCACCCGTCGCCGCCGAGCGCGCGGCGCAGCAGCCGCCGCTGCCGCACCGGGAGCGCCGCGTCCGCGTCCAGCACCGGGTCGAGCAGGCGGTGCAGCCCGGCGTAGGGCAGTGTGGCCTCGTCGGCCAGGCCGGCGCCGGCGAGCACCGCGCGCTGCCCGGCCCACCTGCGGGCGTACGCCAGCAGGGCGCTGCGCCCGGAGCCGGGCGGCCCGTGGAACAGCAGCGCGCCGCCGTCGTCGCGGTCGAGGAGGCGGCGGATCGCGTCGCACTCGTCGTCCCGACCCCGCAAGGCTATGTGCACTGTCGATGCAGAAACCATGCATCCAGTGTCACCTATGGGCAACCCGTCGGAAAAGAGGCGGACACGCTGTCGGGGTGGCCGCCGTACGGCGGCCACCCCGACAGCGGTGGGGTTCAGGAGCTGGGGCAGGTGTTGCGGTACTCCTGGATCGCCGACCCGCTCGGGCCCGGGCAGAGGAACTGCTCGTAGCGGGTGTCGTCGTCGACGAACCGCTTCAGCCAGGCCACCATCTGCTTCGCCGTCGGCGTGTTCGTCGTCTGCGGGAAGAAGTGGCTCGCGCCGTCCAGCTCCAGGTACGCCTTCTCCGAGGACGCCGGGATGCTGTTGTAGAACGGGATCGAGTGGGTCGCCACCGGCGCCACGCTGTCGGTCTCGCCGCCGATGATGAGCGTCGGCACCCGCACCTCGGACCAGGTCTTGTCCAGGTTCCACGGCGCGAGCGGGACGGCGGCCTGCAACGACGGCCGGGCCGCCGCGGCCTCCAGGCTGCCGCCGCCACCCATCGAGTGCCCGGCCACGGCGAGCCGCGAGGAGTCGATCCGGCCGCGCACCGAGCTGCGCTGGGTCAGGTAGTCCAGCGCGGCCAGGAGCTGGCGGCCCCGGCTGTCCGGCTGGTCCAGCCGGGTGTTGGTCTCGATGCCGATCACCACGAAGCCGTGCGAGGCGATCCGCGGTCCGAGCCAGCTCAGGCTGGACCAGGCGGCGGTGTAGCCGGGCGAGATGGCGACCGCGCCGAAGGTGCCCTCGGCGGTGCTGGTCGGGTAGTAGATGACGCCGCCGCCGAAGCCGGTCACGCTCAACGACGAGACGTTGATCGACGAGGTGGCGAACGGGCCGCGGCTGGCCTCCAGGATGGCGCTCGTGGGCGCCGGGCCGCGCTCGTAGGGGCTGGCCGCGCTCGCCGCGGCCGGGACGGCGAGGGCGCCGCCGGTGGCGAGCAGTGCCGCCACGGCGAGACGGGCGAGGGCACGGACGGGGGTACGGGAACGGGTGGTGGGCACGTCGGTCACTCCTTGCGCCGGAATTACATCGACATGCGTCAGCATCCGCGTCCGGGCCACCGGCGCGCATCGGTGAAATCACCGGTCCCCGGGCGGTGACCCGGCCGTGACGTGCACGGCGGACGATGGACCCCATGCATCCGACCCGACGGCCCCTGACCCGGCGGCACCTGCTCGGCGCGACCGCGGCGGCCGGCGTCACCGGCCTGGCCACCGGCTGCGACCCGGACCGCCCGGCGGGCGGGACCGCGGTGTCCGACGACGCGCCCGCCCTGGATCCGGCCAGCTGGGACAGCGTCCGCGCCCAGTTCGCGCTCGACCGCTCCCGGGCGCACCTGGCCACGTTCGTCTTCGCCCCGCACCCGGCCCCGGTACGGGCCGCCGTGGCCACCCACCGCGCCGGCCTCGACCGGGACGCCTCCGGCTACCTGGCCGCGAACGAGGAACGGCTGGACCGGGCGGTGCTCGCCGCGGCGGCCGGGCACCTCGGCGCCCGCTCGGACCACATCGCGCTCACCGACTCCACGACCATGGGCCTCGGCCTGCTCTACGGCGCGATCCGGCTGCGACCGGGCGACGAGGTGCTGACCACCGAGCACGACTTCTACGCCACCCACGAGTCGCTGCGGTTGCGCGCCGAACGCGACGGGGTGACCGTACGCCGGGCCCGCCTCTACCGCGACGCGGCCACGGCCGGGGCGGACGAGATGGTCGCGGGCCTCACCGCGGCGCTCACGCCGCGTACCCGGGTGGTGGCGCTGACCTGGGTGCACTCCAGCACCGGCGTGAAGCTGCCGGTACGCCGGCTGGCCGAGGCGGTCCGCGAGCGCAGCCCGGAGGCGTTGCTCTGCCTCGACGCGGTGCACGGCTTCGGCGCCGACGCGTCCACACCCGAGCAGCTCGGCTGCGACGTGCTGGTCTCCGGCTGCCACAAGTGGCTGCTCGGGCCGCGCGGCACCGGCCTGGTCTGGGCCGCCGAGCGGGCGTGGGCCCGGATGACGCCGGTGATCCCCAGCTTCGACGGACGCGACATCGGTCGCTGGCTCGCCGGCGGCACGGGTGGGCAGCCCGTGCCGCCGGGCCCGGCGCACACGCCCGGCGGCTACCACAGCTTCGAGCACCGCTGGGCGCTCGCCGACGCGTTCGCGTTCCACCGGCGCATCGGCCCGGCCCGGGTCGCCGAGCGCACCCGGGAGCTCGCCGGCCGGCTCAAGGAGGGGCTGGCCGGCATCCGGGGCGTCCGGCTGGTCACGCCGCGCGCCGCCGACCTGTCCGCCGGTGTGGTCTGCTGCGAGGTGCCCGGCGTGCCGGTGGGCGAGGCGGTGAACCGGCTGTGGTCGGCCGGTGTGGTCGCCAGCAGCACCCCCTACCGGCCGTCGTACCTGCGCTTCGGCGCGACGATCGCCAACGGCGAGCAGGACGTGGAGGCGGCGCTGCGGGCGGTCCGCACGCTGGCGTGAGCCGGCACGGTCGTCACTCGGTGAACTCGCAGAAGGACAGCGCCCTGTCGAACCGCCGGGCGGCGAGGTCGTCGTGGCGGATCAGGAACCGCGCGTTGACGAACTCCTCGTCCGGCACGCCGAACTGGGCCAGCGGCACCCACTCGCGCATCACCCGCTGCCGTTCCTCGTACAGGGCCACCATCTGCTCCGGGCGGGGCAGGGACCTCGCCTGCCGCTCCCGCTCGGGGTCCATCATGATCACCTCAGGGGGGTCCTGCGCCGAGATGGTGTAGCCGCCGATGAAGACGTCCTCCGGCAGCCACCAGTTCCGCTCCGGCCAGAGCTGCTCGAGCAGCGCGCTCATCTGCTTGAGGTGCGGCATGTCGCGCAGGAGCTGGATCTGGGTGGCGCTCAGCCACTCCTCCGAGCGGTCGAGCCAGTCCGGCAGCTCCGCCTGCAGCCCCGCGTACATCTCGTGCTCGGGGGCGAGGAACGGCTCCATCTCGGTGTCGGCGGGCACGACGTACTCACCGTCCACCGTCTCGGCGCCGGCCGGGACGTACACGACCCGCGCGAACTCCTGCTCGGGCTCGATGCCGCAGGCGTCCAGTGCGCTCTCCTGGTCGAGGAAGAACAGCAGCGTGCCGTCTGCCGGCAGGGCGAGGTCGGGCACCCGGGGCAGCGCCGCGCAGTCGAGCCGGAGCAGGAACGGCAACGGGAAACCCTCCGAGCACGTGGGCCACGGCATGCCCACCGGCAGCCGCGGCCGCCCGCCCCGCCGCCCGACATGCACACCCTCCTCGCGCTGGCAGGCGTGGATCTGGAACCGGATCAGCTCCGCGAAGCGGGCCACCTCGTCCTCGGGCACACCCTGCTCGATCGCCGCCCGCCGGAATTGATCTCTCTCGTCCATGATCGTGGAGAGTAGCCGCACCGTCCGACATGGAGTGTGCCCGGCACGGGCGGGATCAGGGCCCGGCGCGCGGCCGCACCGCCGGTGACCAGGTCACGTCGTAGCGCTCGGCGGCCACCGCCTCGGCGAACGCGGTCGCCGCCGCCGGTGAGCCGGCGATGCGCCAGTCCTTCTCCTTGTCCACCTCGAACCAGATCAGCCCGATCAGGTTCGGATAGCGGGGCAGGGCGCGGAACGTGTCCCGGATCCACCGCGCCTTGTACCCGGCGGCGTCGGCGGCGCCGGTCTCGGTGACCACGAGCGGCTTGCCGGTGACCTTGCGGATCTCCGCGATCGTCGGACCGAAGATCTGGTCGAACGACCAGTACGTCTTGGTGAACGCGCCGCTGCCGTAGTAGCCGGTGACGCCGACCCAGTCGACGAACTCGTCGCCCGGGTAGAGGCCGGTGAGCCCGGCTGTCGTCTTGTCCCAGCGGGCGTTCGGGCTCCACACCCAGGTGACGTTCGTGGCGCCGGCCTCGGCGAAGAGGTCGTGCACGTGCCGCCAGGCCCGGACGTAGTCGCCGGGGCGGTTGCCGTTGGCCCGCTCGCACCAGGGGTACCAGTCGCCGTTCATCTCGTGCGCGAAGCGGATCGCCACCGGGTAGCCCAGCGACCGGACGCCGTCGGCCCAGGAGCGCACGTACGCGTCGAAGTCGCCGCGCGCGATGCGGGCCAGCCGGTAGTCCGGCTGGGTGGCGCGCAGCCGGTCGATCTGCCGGTCGGTCAGGCCGGTGCGGCGGGCCGCCTTGTCGACCGTGTGGTCCCACGGCTCCCAGCCGAGCATCGGCATCATGCCCCGCTCGGCGATCCGGTCGAACAGGCTCCGGTCGAAGGCGGCCGACGCCCAGTCGGCACCGAAGAGCATCACCTGCGGCGACCGCCCGGCCGCCTCGGCGAACCGGTCCACCGGCGCGAAGTCGTACGGGCCCTTGTCGGTCATCACCCCGAAGAACGCCTGCCCGGCCGGGGGGAACGGGCCGCCACGCGGGCTCGGCACGACCGCGGCCGGCACGTCGGTGCTCGCCTGCGGCGTCGCCGGGGCGGGCCGCCGCGCCGAGGCGCCCGTGCCCGGGTCGCGCCACGCGCCCGGCGCCACCACGAAGGCGTACGCGAGCAGCAGCAACCCGGCCAGCGCCAGGCCCATCCGGGGCAGCGTCGGCCTCAGCACGGCACACCGCCGTCGGTCACGGCCCGAGGCACCACCTGCGGTTCCCGGGCCGGTTCGGCGGCCCGGTCCCGCCGGGCCCGCAGACTCTCCGCCCAGGAGATCAGCGGTGGGGCGAGCCCGGTCAGCAGCGTCAGCGCCGGCCAGACCCGCAGCAGCGGGTAGTCGTGGTCGAGCGCGAAGCTCGCCGCGAGCAGCCCGGCGGCGGCGAGCGCCCAGCACAGGTGCAGCCGGAACGTGCGCGGCGACTCGACGGTGCGCAGCGCGCCCTTGGCGGTGACCACGAAGCCGAGCTTGCGGCGCAGCAGGGCGCCCACCGCCGCGGCCACGTAGACCGGGCCGGCGAACAGCGCGAGCGCCATGCCGACCATGCCCACCTCCTCGCGCTCGTGCGGGGCGATGTTGAAGCGGCGCAGCCAGAGCCAGAGCAGGAACCAGGTGCCGATGGTAGAGCCCCACAGCGTCGCCCAGACCTGCGGGTCGAGCCGGCCCGCGTCGACGCCGGTCAGCAGGTACAGCGCGGTGGCGGCGTTGCCCAGCAGCAGGCTCACCGCCACGCTCGGGTAGTAGAACTGGAGCAGCCGGTACTGCCAGCGACGGCGGGACGGCAGGTCGCGCGGCGTACGCAGCTCGCGCCGGAGCAGGATCTCGCAGATCCCGGCCGCCCAGCGCTTCTGCTGGTTGAAGTAGTCCGCCCAGGAGGTCGGTCCCTCGCCGAGCGCCACCACGTCCGGGGTGTAGACGCCCTTCCACCGGTTGCCGGTGGCCGGGTTGACGGCGGCGTGGACGCGGATGCTGGTGAGGTGGTCCTCGATGATGGAGTCCTGGTAGCCGCCGATGGTCCGCCAGGCCGCCGGCCGGTAGAGGTGGCCGGTGCCGGTCAGCAGCGGCGCGTCCAGGCCGTTGCCGCCCCGGGCGATCAGCCCGTTGTAGAGGTACTGCTGCACCGAGGCGCCGTGGGCGACGAAGTTCTGGTGCATGTTGCCGTAAACCTGGGGGGTCACCACGAACGCGACGTCCGGGTCGCGGAAGTAGCCGAGCGTGCGTTCCAGGAAGTTCGGCAGCGGCACGTGGTCCGGGTCGACGTTCGCGACCACGTCGTAGCGGTGCTCGTGCTCGGCCCGCCAGGCGTTGTGGTTGCCGGACTTGGTCCGGGCGCGGAACTCGCCGCCGGGCCGGTTGTACTCGGGCCGGCCCTTGCGGGTGAAGTGGCGTACGCCCAGCCGCGCGGCCATCGCCCGTACCGCCGGGTCGTCGCCCTCGTCGAGGATCCACACGTCGACGTGCCCGCAGTAGACGATCTCCCGCAGCCGGCGCAGCGTCCGCTCGGCGACCTCGATCGGCTCCTTGCTCGGCACGATGGTGGTGAGCAGGGCGACCCGCAGGCCGACCGGCGGGTCGACCGGCACCGGGTCCCGGGCGTGGTACGCGAAGACCCAGACCACCACGTTCTGCGCCAGGCGGATCAGTTCGACGCCGACGACGACGCAGAACGCGAGCCGGGCGGCGACGGTCTGCCAGCCGCCGAGCCCGACGACGCCGGGGCCGGGCACGTGCTGGGGCAGCAGCAGCCAGCCGACGAAGACCAGCCCGGCGGCGCTGTTGACGAGCACCAGCAGCGTCAGGACCAGTCGCGCGGCGACCGAGGCGGCGGGGCGGAACTCGACCGCCGCGTCGGGGCGTCGGGGCGGGCGCAGCGGGCCGGCGGTGGCGCCGCAGCGCGCGTACGCGAGGCGGGCGCGGACGTTGCGCTGCCGGCGGTCCGGATCGGCGGGCGTCCCGGGCGGGGCGGGCGCGATCGGGCGGGCGCCCGGTGTCCCGGCCGTCGTGGCGCGGGACGGGCGTGTATCGGCGGCGACGGCCACGTTTCCCCCATGGTCTGCATCCGGCTCAGGAGCCGTCCGAATGCTAAGCCGACAATCAACCGCAAAAAGGGCGAATCAGGCAGACATCGCCCGTTCGTCGACGGGTCACGACGGGAGTTGCGCCGCCACCCCGAGCACCGCGACGAGAGCCAGCACGGCGAGCGCACCGGCGGCACGCGCCCGGGACAGGGCGACCCCGCCGAGCACCGCCCAGGCCGGCACCGTGAACAGCAGGTTCGCCGCCGACCAGACCGGCACGGCCTGCGCCAGCCCCAGCAGCGCGAGCGCCGGCACCAGCGCCCAGGCGGTGCAGATCGCGGCCGGGTACCGCAGCGGAAGGCTGAACAGGGCCAGCCCGGCCAGCACACCGCCGAGCGCGGCGACGCCGAACAGTTCCCCGGGCGTGGCCGCGAGCACCGCGGCGGCCGGCCGCGCGCCGGACGCCAGGCGCCCGCCGTCGCGCAGGGCGGAGCCGAGCAGCGCGGCGAGCGGGAGCAGCCCGAGGGCCACGGCGGCGAGCCACCGGAGAGCACCGGGGCGACGGAACGCCAGCACCGCCCAGCCGTGACCGGCGAGCAGCAGCAACGCCACCGGCTGGCACAGACCCAGCAGCAGCACCGCGCCCGCGTAGGGCAGGAGCCGGCGCGGACCCGGCCGGTCGAGCAGGGGCAGCAGCAGCCAGGTGGCCAGCACGGCGGCGAAGACCGCCAGGGCGTACGGCTGCGCCTCCTGCGCGTACCGGGTCGAGGTCGGCAGCACCGCGAAGATCACCCCGGCCGGCAGGCCGGCGGCGGGCGTGGCGGTCCGGGCGGCGAGCGCGCCGACGAGCGCGGCGGCCCCGACCATGGCCAGCAGGGACGGTACGCGCAGCGCGAGGTCCGCCGCGCCGAACAGCGCCGCCCAGCCGCGCATGAGCAGGTGGTACGGCCCGAGCGCGACGTCGCCGGTCAGCGCGGCGCCGATCCCCTGCCACTGCGACGTGGCCGCGCGCCGGGTCGCCAGTTCTCCGGCGCTCGGTCCCGATGTCGTGATCCGGGCGACGCCGAACGCGCCCATCAGGACCGCCGGCACCAGCCACGCCGCGATCCGCCATCGGAGCACGCCGGTCGCGGCGCGGACGGCGGCCCGGCGTGGCCGGTCCTCCTCGCCCCACGGGTCCTCGACCGCTGCGTCCCCGAGCCGGGGCAGGACCATGGTGTCCGCGTCCATCATCGTGACTCACGCATCCCTGTGGGTGCCGGCGACCGGGATCCAGCCGGCCGGGCGGCGAGACGCGAACCCGCGCACGGCGGGCGGCACCGGAAGCCCCGGCTCACGGGCTGGATGACATCCTGGAGCCTACTGAGTCAAAAACGACATAACGCCAATATGCGCTGAAAGGGTCCGCCGACCGCCCCGTGGACGACCGGCGGACCCGGCTCAGCGAAGGTCGGTCGTGGTCCAGCGGGGCGAGTCGGCGGTGACCGCGACGGTGTCGCCGGTCAGCGTCGTCCGCGCCTGGGCGTCACGCCGGGCGCTCGTGCCCACCCAGACGTCGACCTCACCGGGCTCCACCACGCGGGTCAGCGTGCGGTCGCTGAACGCCAGCCGCGTGGTCGGCACGGTCAGCTCGACCGTGACCGAGGCGCCCGGCTCCAGGCGCACCCGCCGGTAGCCGAGCAGCTGCGCGACCGGCCGGGTCACCGAGGCGACCAAGTCCCGGCCGTAGAGCTGCACCACGTCGTCACCGGCGACCGGGCCGGTGTTCGTCACACGCACCGACACCCGCAGCGCCCCGTCGGTCGGCACCTCGGCCGGCACGGTCAGATCGGCGTACGCGAACGTGGTGTAGGACAGCCCGTGCCCGAACGGCGCCACCGGCGTCGCCGGCAGGTTGGTGCCGTTCATACCCTCGCCCAGCTCCGGGTGCAGGTACGAGTACGGCTGCGCGCCGGCCGAGCCGGGCAGGCTGACCGGCAGCCGGCCGGACGGGTTGACCCGCCCGGAGAGCACACCCGCGATCGCCCCGGCGCCCTCCTCACCCGGGAAGAACGTCTGCACCACCGCCGCGCACCGGGTCAGCGCCCAGCCGAGCGCGTACGGGCGGCCGGTGAGCAGCACCAGGACGACCGGAGTGCCGGTGTCCAGCACCGCCTCGACGAGCTGCCGCTGCACGCCGGGCAGCTCCAGGTCGTCCCGGTCGCACCCCTCGCCGACCGTGCCGCGCCCGAACAGGCTGGCGTGGTCGCCCATCACGAGGACTGCCACGTCGGCGGCGGACGCGGCGGCGACCGCCTCGTCGAACCCGGACCGGTCCGCCGAGTCCACCGCGCAGCCGGCCGCGAAGGTGACCCGGTCGGCGCCGAACTCGCCGCGCACCGCCTCCAGCACGGTCGGCACCTCGAAGCCGGTCTCCACACCCGGGTGGTGGGCCAGCACGTGGTTGAGGAACGAGTAGCAGCCGAACAGCGCGCCCTGCCGGTCGGCGTTCGGCCCGACGACCGCCACCCGGCGGCCCGCCGGCAGCGGAAGCACGCCCTCGTTGGCGACCA
This sequence comes from Micromonospora tulbaghiae, assembly GCF_900091605.1. Lineage (GTDB taxonomy): Bacteria > Actinomycetota > Actinomycetes > Mycobacteriales > Micromonosporaceae > Micromonospora > Micromonospora tulbaghiae. Next base: position 469,635 of record NZ_FMCQ01000002.1, on the reverse strand, counting down.
GGACGACCGACTCCTCGGCGAGCCGGCGCGCGATCGACCGGTGCTCCGGCGAGTCGAGGTCGATCGCGCCCGGCGGCTGGTCGTCGAACGTGGCGTCGAGCAGTCCGAGTTCCTGCTTCTGGCGCAGGACGCGCAGCACCGCCCGGTCGACGAGCGCCTCGTCGACAGTGCCGGCCCGCACCGACTCGGTCAGGGTCAGGTAGGCGTCGCCGGTGGGCAGTTCGATGTCGAGACCCGCGCTCAGTGCCTGCACGGCCGCGTCCGCGTTGTCGGCCGCGACGTGGTGCAGCAGGTTGAGGAAGGCGACGCCGTAGTAGTCGGCCACCACCGTCCCGTCGAAGCCCCACCGGTCCCGCAGCAGGTCGGTGAGCATGGTCGGGTCGGCGGCGACCGGCACGCCGTCGATCTCGGCGTACGAGTGCATGACGCTGCGGGCGTCACCGTCGCGGATCGCCATCTCGAACGGCGGCAGCAGCACGTCGGCGAGTTCCCGGGGACCGGCGTGCACGGGCCCGAAGTTGCGCCCGGCCCGCGAGGCGGAGTAGCCGGCGAAGTGCTTCAGTGTCGCGAGCACGCCCTGCGACTGGAGTCCTCGCACGTACGAGGTGCCGATGGTCCCGACGAGGTACGGGTCCTCGGCGATGCACTCGTCGACCCGGCCCCAGCGCGGGTCCCGGATCACGTCCAGCACCGGGGACAGCCCCTGGTGGATGCCGAGCGCGCGCATCGAGGCCCCGATGGCCGCCGCCATCTCGGTGACCAGGTCGGGGTCGAACGCGGCGCCCCAGGCCAGCGGCGTCGGGAAGGTGGCCGCCTTCCACGCCGACAGGCCGGTCAGGCACTCCTCGTGCACGATGGCCGGGATGCCCAGCCGGGTGCCCGTCACCAGGTCCCGCTGGAACTTCCACAGCCAGGCCGCGCGGGCCGCGGAGTCGACCGGGCGGGTGCCGTAGGGGCGGGTCAGGTGACCCAGCCCGTGGCGGGAGAAGTCCTCGAGCCGGCCGGTGTCGGCGAACTCGCCCTGCAGGGGCGCGACCGCCTCACCGTCCTCCTTCTCCCAGAACCCGACGATCTGCGCGACCTTCTCCTCGATCGTCATGCGAGCGAGCAGTTCCCGTACGCGCGTCTCGGGGTCGTGTCCGTCCGGCCGGTCGTGGCCCGAACCTGCCTGAGCCGGTACCGGCCCGTCCACCACCGCGTGGACCTCTGTCATGGTGTGCCTTTCCACTGGTTGTGCTGGTACCGCTGCCGCTCAGCCCTTGACCGCGCCCTGGAGACCGCCCACGATCTGCTTCTCCGCCAGGGTGAAGAACAGCAGCGCCGGCAACATCGCCAGCGACGTGAAGGCGAGGACCCCCGCGGTGTCGGTGGTGTACTGGCTGGAGAAGTTCTGCACGCCCAGCGGCAGGGTGTGCAGGTTGACGTCCCCGAGGACGAGCAGCGGCAGGAGGAACGCGTTCCAGCTCGCCACGAACGCGAGGATGCCGACGGTGACGACCGCGGGCCGCGACAGCGGCAGCACGATCCGCCAGAGGAAGCCGAGCCGGCCGGCGCCGTCGATGGCGGCCGCGTCCTCCAGCTCCCGCGGGATGGCCGACAGGAACGGCCGCAGGATGACGATCGTGAGCGGCAGCGAGAAGGCCACCTGCGGAAGGATCACCGCGTAGTAGGAGTTGATCAGGTTCAGGTCACGCAGCAGGAGGTACAGCGGCAGGATCGCCGCGCCGGCCGGGAAGAGCAGGCCGAGGGTGAAGAAGGTGTAGAGCGCCTCGCGTCCCCGGAACGTGTACCGGGCCAGCACGAACGCGGCGGCCATGCCGAGCACCACCACGCCGAGCGTGGTGCCGAGCGCGACCACCGCGCTGTTGAACGCCTGCCGCCAGAACCCGCTCTGCGTGAGCACCCGGTAGTAGTTCTCCCAGACCCACGGGTCCGGCAGGCCGGCCGGGTCGTCCACGATCTGCGGCGTGGTGCGGAAACCACCGATGACGACGTACACGACGGGCGCGATCGACACGGCCGCGACCGCGAGCGCCAACGCGTACGTCAGCGGCGTGTTCCACTGCACCGGCCGGCGCCCGGCGGAGGGGGCGGGTACGGAGTTCACGGCCACTGTCACTTCACCTTCCGGGTGATGGCGCCCTCGATGTCACGGCGGAGCAGGAACCGCTGGAACAGCAGCGCCGCGACGAAGGAGATGACGAACAGGATCACGGCCACCGCGTTGCCGTAGCCCCACAGCCGGGCGAAGAAGCCGTTGTCCACCATGTACGTGGCCATGGTGGCCGAGGCGCCGAGCGAGCGCACCGCGGGCACTGAGGTCACCCAGACCATGTCGAAGACCTGCAACGAACCGATCATCGACAGGAACATCCAGATCCGGATGGTGGGGCCGAGCAGCGGCAGCGTGACGTGGCGCTGGATCTGCCACCAGCTCGCGCCGTCGATCTCGGCCGCCTCGTTCAGCTCCGGTGGCACGTTCGACAGGCCGGCGAGCAGGAGGATGATGGCGAAGCCGACGTACTTCCAGGTGAGGACGAACAGCAGCGTCCAGATGACCACGTCGAGGTCGGCCAGCCACGCCTGCACGAAGCCGCCCAGTCCGACCGACCGCAGCAGCGCGTCGAGCGTGCCGCCGTCGGTCAGGATCAGCTTCCACATGATGCCGACGGTGACCTCGGCGAGCACGTACGGCACGAAGACCAGCAGGCGGAAGGCCGAGCGTCCGCGGAAGCGGCGGTTGAGCAGCAGGGCGATGCCGAGCGCGACGGGCCCCTGGATGAGCAGCGAGCCGAACACGATGATCGCGTTGTTGCGCAGCGCGTCGAGGAAGATCGGGTCCTGGAACGCGAGCGCGTAGTTGCGGAAGCCGACGTACTCGGTGGGCGGGCCGACGCCGCGCCAGCGGAACAGGCTGTAGTAGAACGCGAAGCCCATCGGCACCAGCACGAACAGCACGTAGATGAGGACCGCCGGCGTGGTGAGCCCGATGATCTCGTACCACTTGCGGCGGGTCTCGGCGCGGCGTGAGGCGGCTCGTGCGCCGGGCCGGAGGCCCGCCGGCGGCGCGGTCACGCCGCCGGCGGGCATACGGGTCTGCGATGCGGACGTCACTTGCTTGCGGCCGCCTTCATGGCCGAGACGACCTTCTCAGGTGTCCCGTTGCCGGCGAAGATCGCGACGATCGCATCGTTCATCGCGTTGCCGACGGTGCTGCCGAAGGCGGTGTCGAGCCAGAGCTGCACGTAGGTGGCCGAGGAGGTGGACTCCAGGATGGACTTCAGGGCCGGGTCGGTGACGCCGTCCGCCGCGCCCTTGGCGACCGGCAGGCCGGTGCCGGTGGCGGCGTAGCCCTTCTGCACCTCGGGGCTGACGAGGTACTTGAGGAACTCGACGCACTCGGCCGGGGCGTTCTTGGAGCAGGCGAAGCCGTCGCCGCCGCCCAGGGCGGCCTTCGGGTCACCCGCGGAGCCGGAGATCGCCGGCACCGGGAACCAGCCGAGGAACTTGCCCAGGGCCGCCTTGTCGGTGGCGACGGTGTCCAGGGTGCCGCGGTTCCAGTCGCCCATCAGCTCCATCGCGGCCTTGCCGTTGGCGAGCAGGCCGTTGGCGCTGGTCGGGTCGTTCTGACCCGGCGTGGCGATGAAGTTGTTCTGGAACGGCTTGGTGTCGATGAAGGCCTTCAGGTCCTGCCCGGCCTTGACGAAGCACGGGTCGTCGAAGGTCCGGTCCTTGGTGGCCTTCTTCAGCGTGTCGACAGAGCAGGCACGCAGCGCGAAGTTGTACCACCAGTGCGCGGCGGGCCACTTGTCACCGGCGCCGAGGGCGATCGGGACGACGTTGATGGCCTTGAGCTTGGCGACCGCGGCGTTGAGTTCCTCGAAGGTGGTCGGCGGCGCCGTGATGCCCGCCTTCGCGAACATGTCCTTGTTGTACCAGATGCCCTCGATGCCCATCCGGTACGGCAGGCCGTACTGCTTGCCCTCCACCTGCCAGATCTCGGCGGCGTTGCCGATGTCGGCGACCTCGCCCTTCACCTGGTCGGTGATGTCCTTGAGGTAGTCGGCCTCGACCTGCTCGCGCATCTCGCCGCCGCCCCACGCCTGGAAGACGTCCGGCGGGTCGTTGCTCAGCAGCGCGGCGGGCAGCCGGGTGCGCTGGAGCTGGTTCGTCTCGATCGCCTCGATCTCGATCTTGACGGTCGGGTGGGCGGCGGAGAAGTCCTTGGCGACCTTCTCCCAGTACGTCTTGCCGGGCCCGTCCTGCGAGGCGTTGTGCCACCAGGTCAACGTCACCGGGTTCTTGTAAAGCTCGCTCTCGGCGGCCTTCTCGTCGTCGCCACCACCGCTGCACGCGGAGGCCAGCAGAGCGCTTGTCACAAACAGTGCCAGGACGGCACCAGCACGGCGCTTCATCGCCATAGATGTCTCCTCGACCACTTAGCCGGGTTACCTGCCGGGGAGTTTTACAGGGCCGTAACGTGAAGTCAATCGGTATCGATAACGTTTTCGACATCGTCTTCGATCCGGCCGGGAGCGCCCTCTATCATCGTCGGCGTGGTGTTCGAGCAGCGCGTCAAGATGTCGGACGTGGCACGTACGGCCGGCGTCTCGGTGGCAACCGTATCCAAGGTTGTCAATGGCCGGTACGGCGTCGCGCAGGCCACCGTCGAGCGCGTCCAGCAGGTCATCCACGAGCTCGGGTACGAGGCCAGCCTGGGGGCGCAGAGCCTGCGCAGCCACCGCACCAACGTGCTGGGCATCCTGGTCGCCGAGTTCGAGCCGTTCTCCACCGAGCTGCTCAAGGGCGCGTCCCGGGAGGTCGCCGGCAGCGGTTACCAGCTGCTCGCCTACTCCAGCGGTGACGGCGAGGGCGCGGCCATAGGGTGGGAGCGGCGCTCGCTGGCCCGGCTGTCCGGCACGCTCATCGACGGCGCGGTGATCGTGACGCCGACCGTGGTCGAGACCAAGCACGGCTTCCACGTGGTGGCCGTCGACCCGCACACCGGCCCGTCCGGCCTGCCCACGGTCGACTCCGACAACTTCGCCGGCGCGGTGCTGGCCACCGATCACCTGCTGTCGCTCGGGCACCGGCGGATCGCGCACATCAGTGGCCGGCCCGACCTGGAGTCGGCCCGCCTGCGCGAGGCCGGGTTCCGCAAGGCGATGGCCGACGCGGGCGTGCCGGTGGACGAGCGGCTCGTACGGGTCGGCGGCTTCCGTACCGAGACCGCCGCCAGCACGGCCGCCGAACTGCTCGCGCTCCCCGACCGACCGACCGCGATCTTCGCCGGCAACGACCTCTCGGCGATCTCCACCGTGGACGTCGCCCGCGGCCTCGGCCTCGGCGTACCGGACGACCTGTCGGTCATCGGCTTCGACAACATCCCCGAGTCGGCACTCGTCGACCCTCCACTCACCACGATCCGGCAGCCGCTGCAACGCATGGGCGCCGAGTCGCTGCGCCTGCTGATCGACCTCATCGCGGGCGTCGAGAGGGACACGCACATCCAGCTCCCTACCGAGCTGGTCGTCCGGGCCTCCTGCCGCGCGCTGCGCTGAGGCACCACCTCACCCACACGGTCCGGGTGATTGACGGACGGCTATCGGCGTCCGTAATGTTTCGGGCTACTTCCGGAAGCCAGACCGGAAGTTTCGGAAGCCCGCACCGTCCGTCCACCCGGGCGCCCGCCGGTCCGTTCCACGCCGCGGCGTTCCCGGCACCGCCACCGCCGGCCCCCGGCTGTGCGCACCCTCCCGAAAGGAACGACCATGAAGCTGAGACGTTGGCTCGCCGCAGGCGCCGTCGCCGTCGTGACCGCCACCGCCCTCAACGTCGTACCCGCGACGGCCGGACGGCCGTACGACCCGGCCGCGCAGAGCCTGCGGGAGCTGGCCAAGCGCCACGGCCTGTACGTGGGCACCGCCGTGGACATGGCCGCTCTCAACGACGCCGCCGAGCCGCGGTACCGCGAACTGGCCGCGTCCGAGTTCTCCACGGTCACCGCCGAGAACGTGATGAAGTGGGAAAGCCTCGAACCCACCCGGGGCACCTACAACTGGGGCCCGGCCGACGAGCTGATCGACTTCGCCCGCAAGAACAACCAGCGGGTCCGGGGCCACGTGCTGGTCTGGCACAACCAGTTGCCCGCGTGGCTGACCAGCGGCGTCGCGGACGGCTCGATCAGCAAGGCCGAGCTGCGCCAGATCCTGCGCAACCACATCACCGCCGTGGTCACCCACTTCAAGGGCAAGATCTGGCAGTGGGACGTGGTGAACGAGGCGGTCAGCGACCCCTGGGACACCCCGTCCACCCTGCACTACAAGGGATTCTGGGCGCAGAACCTCGGGCCCGGCTACATCGCCGACGCGTTCCGCTGGGCCCGCGCCGCCGATCCGAAGGCGCTGCTGTTCTACAACGACTACAACATCGAGGCGTTCGGCTCCGGCAACCCGGCCGACGACAAGACGCAGTTCGTCTACAACATGGCCCGTGACCTGCGGGCCAAGGGCGTGCCGATCGACGGCGTGGGCGCACAGGGCCACCTGGGCACCCAGTACGGCAACTTCAGCACGCTCCAGGTGGCCGCGGCGCTGCGCAAGTTCGCCGGGCTCGGGCTGGCCACGGCCCTCACCGAGGTGGACGTGCGCAGCCAGATCACCGAGGGGGTGGAGGCCGGCGACTCCGCGGAGATCAACCCGCGCCTGCAGGCGTCCGCGGCGAACTTCAGCGTGCTGATGCAGGCCTGCCTGGCCGAGCGGCACTGCCTGTCGTTCACCCTCTGGGGCTTCACCGACAAGCACTCCTGGGTGCCCGGGGCGTTCTCCGACCCGCCGGAGGGCCTGGCCACCGTGTACGACGAGAACTACCAGCCGAAGCTCGCGTACCACGAGCTGAAGTCGGACCTGATCTTCTCCGGTCCGCCCTACGTGCTGCCGCGCATCCCGCAGCACCCGCGCCGCTAGACGACGAGCGCACCACGGCGGGGCCGGTCCGGTGACCGGCCCCGCCGCCTGTGTCCGGCCGGTCCGCGCTCACGCCGCCCGGCGCCGGCCCAGTTCCGACTCCAGCCGTCCGATGAGCGTCTTTCGGGCCTTGCCGCCGCGCTCCCGGCGCAGCGCCGCGTCGAGCTGGCGGGTGTCGAGGTCGCGGACCAGCTTGACCGCCTCGGTCACCGGCAACTCGTTGATCTGCTCGGCGGCCGTGGCGTCCCGGCGGGCCCGCTTCGCCGGGCCCGTGTTCGGCACGTACTGGCGGCCGGAGCGCGACGCGCGGCGCTTGCAGGTGTCGGTGGCGCGCCGTTCGTTCTCCGACAGCTCCTCCCACGCCTGTTCGGGCAGGTAACGGCGGGTTTCGCCGCCGTTGCGGGCGCGCGTGTCACCGCTGCGGGTCTGCCACTTCTCGCCGCCCCAGCGTTGCAGCGAGCGCTGCCGTGCGTCCTTCGGGCCCTCGAATCCCCCGCCGGCCTTCTTGTACTCGTTCGTCAGCAGCTGCGACTTGCGGGCCGACCACTGCCCCGGCCGTCCGCCCTTGTCGGAGGCGCGGATCTCGGCCTTGAGGCGCTCCCGCAGTTCCGGCTCGGTGTACTTCGCCATGACGCAGCGTTACCCGGACCGGCAGCGGCCATGCCGGTCAGCGGGGCGCCGGCCGGTAGACCAGATCCATCGTGTCGGTGCGGCCGGACCAGTCCAGTCGCAGCCGCCAGCACCCGGCGGCCGGCAGGTCGACGATGGACGGCCCGGGTCCGCCGTCCACCTCCCGGACGACCGGGGTGTCCGTCCCGTCCCGCGTCGCGGTGATCACCAGCGGGGTCCGCTGCGCCGGATCGGACCGGCCGGTCTCGGGGCGGGCCACCCAGAGGATCTTGTTGTTCGCGCCGTCGTCGCGCGCGTGCACCAGCGGGTACGCGAACAGGATCGCGACGATGTCGCCCCGGGTGCCGAAGACGTGCCGCACCCGGGTGTCGCCGCTGAACCCGGCGTCCGCCCAGTCCGGCAGCCGGCCGGTCTCCAGCCGTTCGGCGCAGGCCGCAGGCACGGCCGGTTCGGTGGCGGACGTGGTGGCCGGAACCGTGGCGGGCGTGGTGGCCGGAACCGTGGCGGGCGTGGTGGCCGGGACAGCGGCCGGGCCGCTGCAACCGGCCAGCAGCAGGACCGACACCAGCAGGACTCTTCTCGGAACGGACATCCGGCCTCCCCCGTCGACGACTCTCGTCTTCAGGACACCGCCCGGCGCCCCGAGGTTCCCGCCGCGCTCACTCCACCGAGGACGCGACGTCGAGCGCCTGCTCACGGGTGAGATCCCCCTCCAGCCGGTAGCTCACCCCGGCCCGCTCCCAGATCAACGTGGCGGCGGACAACCGCGCGGTGGCGACCCGTTCCGTGCCCGAGCGGTCCACGTACGCGAGCGCGTGCGGACCCCCGACCCAGATCGCGAACTCGCCGCCGACCTGGGTGAGCGTCACGTCCGCCCCGGCGGACCGCTTGTGGAACACGATGTCGAGCGAGCCGTCGAAGGCGTCCAGCCGGACCGTCCCGCCGCGGTAGAGCAGGCTGACGACCCGGTGGGCGCCGGTGCCGTCCGGATCGGCGACGAGCACGCGTTCCGGCGCGCCGAGGCGGGCCGGCACCCGGATCGGGAAGCGGACCTGCCGCTGCGCCTCGGCGAGCGCGACCTGGTGCTGCGCGGGCAGCGGTGAGGGCGTGCCGGCGGGTGGCGGCGCGGGTGCGGTGTCGACGACGACACCGGAGAACCGCAGCAGCCCGGTCACCGCGCCGGCGACCGCCGCCCGGCCCGGGGGCAGCGCCGCCACGAGCAGGGCGGCGAGCGCGGCGGCCAGCACGTACCGCCACCGCCGGCGCGGCGCCGGCGCGTCGAGCCGGGCGCGGACCCGCGTGGTGAGGTCGGGCGTACGCGCCGGCTCCAGCCAGCCGGTCAGCTCACGAAGCTCCCGTTCCAGGTCATCCACGTTGCGCCCCCTCCCGGTCCAGCAGGGCACGCAGCTTCGCGAGCGCCCGGTGGGTCCGTGACTTCACGGTGCCCCGGGGCAGCCCCAGCACGGTCACCGTCTCGTCCTCCCCGAGGTCGAGCAGGTAGCGGCAGACGATCACCTCGCGGTCGCGCTCGGGTAGCCGGCGCAGCGCCCCGACCAGCGCGGCCCGTCGCTCGGCCGCCAGCACGGCGCCGAGCCCGTCGTCGGCGGTGACCGTCGCGACCGGGTCGGCCGCCGCCGCGCGCAGCGTCAGCCCGTCCCGCCGGTTGCGCGTCCGGTGCAGGTTCCGGGTCTCGTTGGCGACGATCGCGAGCAGCCAGGACCGGAACGACGCCTCGGACCGGTAGCGGGACAGTTTCCGGTACGCCTTCACGAACGCCTCCTGGACCACGTCCTCGGCGTCCGGACCGGCGCCGAGCAGCACCGCCGTCCGGTACGCGGACGCGGTGTGCCGGGCGACCAGGGCTTCGTACGCCTCCCGGTCGCCGGCGCGTACGCGGGTGACGAGTTCTTCGTCGTCCAGGGCAGCCTCCGCCGTCGGTCTGCTTCCATGACACCGCCCGGGGCGGCCGGGTTCCATCCGGCGTTTGACCGGGTGCCGGGCCGGAAAGAGTGGCGGGATGAGCTGGGCGAGAAGAGCCGTACCCGCAGCCGTCGCCGCCGTCGCCGCGCTGGCGGCGCGGGACCTGCTGCAACGCGACCACGCGCTGCGCCGCAACTTCCCGGTGCTGGGCCGGGCCCGGTACCTGATCGAGTCGATCGGCCCGGAGCTGCGGCAGTACATCGTGGCCGGCAACGACGAGGAGCGGCCGTTCACCCGCGACCAGCGGCGCTGGGTGTACGCCTCGGCCAAGCAGGAGAACAACTACTTCGGTTTCGGCACCGACAACGACATCGAGCACACCGCCGGCTATCCGATCATCAAGCACCGCACGTTCGGCCGGGCGGTGCCGCCGTCGGCGCCGACCGCCGGGCACGACGTGACGCTGCCCTGCGCCAAGGTGCTCGGCGCGGCGCGCGGCCGGGCGCACGCGTTCCGGCCGGAGTCGGTGGTGAACATCTCCGGGATGAGCTTCGGGTCGCTGTCCGGCAACGCGGTGGAGGCGCTCAACCGGGGCGCCGCGCTGGCCGGCTGCCTGCACAACACCGGCGAGGGCGGGCTGTCGCCGTACCACCGCAACGGCGGTGAGCTGGTCTTCCAGCTCGGCACCGCGTACTTCGGCTGCCGCGACGAGCGCGGCCGGTTCAGCCTGGAACGGCTCAAGGACCTCGTCGCGGCCGAGCCGGTACGGGCGCTGGAGATCAAGCTGAGCCAGGGCGCCAAGCCGAGCCTGGGCGGCCTGCTGCCGGCGGCGAAGGTCTCCGCCGAGATCGCCGCCACCCGGGGCATCCCGGCCGGCCGCGACTGCGTCAGCCCGTCCCGGCACGCCGAGTTCTCCGACTGCGACAGCCTGCTGGACTGGGTGGAGCTGCTCGCCGCCGAGACCGGTCTGCCGGTCGGCATCAAGTCCGCGGTCGGCGACCTGGGGTTCTGGGAGGAGCTGACCACGCTGATGCGCGACACCGGGCGCGGCGTGGACTTCGTGACCGTCGACGGCGGCGAGGGCGGCACCGGCGCCGCACCGCTTATCTTCAGCGACTCGGTCTCGCTGCCGTTCCAGCAGGGCTTCTCCCGGGTCTACCGGACGTTCGCCGAACGCGACCTGCACGAGCAGGTGGTGTTCGTCGGCGCCGGCAAGCTCGGCCTGCCGGACAACGCGGTGGTGGCGTTCGCGCTCGGCGCCGACATGGTCAACGTCGGGCGGGAGGCGATGCTGGCGATCGGCTGCATCCAGGCGCAGAAGTGCCACACCGACACCTGCCCGACCGGCGTCGCCACGCAGAACGCCTGGCTGGCCCGGGGTCTGGACCCGGCCCGCAAGTCGGTGCGGGCCGCGAACTACATCCGTACGCTGCGCCGCGACCTGGTGAAGGTGGCCGAGGCGTGCGGCGTCGAGCATCCCGGACTGATCGGCACCGACTCGGTGGAGATCCTCGACGGCCGGACCTCGTCGATCCCGCTGGACCGGGCGTTCGGCTACCGGCCGGAGTGGGGGATGCCGTCGGCAGCGGACCGGGCGGAGATCGTCCGGCTGATGACGGCCGAGGCCCCGCAGGGCGGCAGCGCACCGCCCTCCCCCACCGCCGTCGGCTAGCCCGGACAGCGGAAACTCGGTCGGCCGCCGCACCGCCGCCGCGTACAGTCCGCCGCATGGCTGTGGACACGAGGCCGGCGGTGCGCGCCGGCCGATTCCGGCTGCTCCCGCTGGGTGTGGTGTTCCTGACCGTCGGCCTGTCCACCGCCGTGGTGCTGCCGTTCCTGTCGCTGTTCCTCGACCGGGAGGTCCACGCCGGCCCGTTACGGGTGACCGTGTTCCTGGTCGTCGCCCCGCTGTCCGGCGTGGTCGCCTCCGCGCTGATCGGCCGGCTGTCGGACCGCCGGCCGATCCGGCGCGCGCTGCTGGTCGGCGCCGCGCTGGCCGGCGTGGTGGGCACGGGCCTGACCGCGTACGTCCGCGACTACTGGATCCTGCTGGCGCTGACCGCGACCGCCACGGCACTGGCGAACTCGCTGTTCCCGCAGTCGTTCGCGTACACCCGGGCGCTGTTCGACAGGGACGATCCGGCGCGGGCCGCGTTCGGCGTCAGCCTCATGCGTACCGTGTTCTCGCTGGCCTGGGTGGCCGGGCCGGCGCTGGCCGCGGTGCTGCTCGACGTCGGCGGCTTCCGCCTGGTGTACGGCATGGCCGCCGTCATGTACGCGCTGGCCGCGCTGGTGGCCGCGTTCCGGCTGGAGGAGCTGCCGCTGCCGGCGCGGCCGGTCGCGGCCGATTCGGACGGCGCCGCGCCCGGCCCGCCCGGCGCGTCCCGGCTGCGGCTGGCGCTGACGGCGCTCACGTTCGTCCTGCTCCAGTGCCCGCTGACGGTCGGCGTGCAGGCGATGTCGCTGTTGATCGACACCGAACTGAACGACGACCCCTCCCGCGCCGGCCTGGTGCTGGGCCTGTGCGCGGCGCTGGAGATCCCGCTGATCCTCGGGCTGGGCGCGCTGACCGCGCGGGTCCGGCTGCGGACGCTGGTCCTGGTCGGCGGCGCCTGCGGGGTCGCCTACTACGCGACCGCCGCGCTGGCGCCGAGCGTGCCGTTCCTGCTGTTCGCGCAGCCGGTGAACGCGCTGTTCATCGCCGCGGTGTCCGGCGTCGGCATCGCCTACGTGCAGGATCTGCTGCCGGGCGAGCCGGGCCGGGCCACCACGCTGTTCACCAACACGTTCCCGATCGGGGCCATGCTCGCCGGGCCGTTGCTCGGGATCTCCGCGCAGGTCGGCTACCGGTGGGCGTACGGCATGAGCACCGCGCTGTGCGCGGCCGGGCTGCTGGTGCTGCTGCTGACCCGGCCGTCCGCGCGGGCCTGACCGGCGCGGCGGTCAGCGCCGCCGCACCAGCACCACGTGGTCGATCAGCTCGCCGGTCTGGCCGTCCGGGCCGGTGGCGGTACGGCGCGCCGCGCCCAGCCGCTCGGTGTCCCAGCCGTCCGGGTCGAGGTTCATCGCGGCCAGGATCTCCTCCGGTTCGGCGAACCGGTGGTGGCCGGTGTCGGGCCCGGCCCAGGGCGGCGGCGCGCCGTGCTCGACGACGAGCAGCCGGCCGCCGGGCGCGACCGCCTCGGCCGCCGGGGGCAGCACCTTCTCCCGGGGCAGGACCAGCGGCGACTGGAAGAACTGCGCGGACACCAGGTCGTAGCGGCCGGGCGGGAAGCCCTGGGTGAGGTCGTGCCGGACGGTGGTGATCCGGTCGGCCACCCCGGCCCGCTCGGCCTCCACGGCGAGGCGGTCCAGCGCGACGGACGAGATGTCCACGGCGGTGACCCGCCAGCCCTTCGACGCGAGCCACACCGCGTCGCCGCCCTCGCCGCTGCCCAGGTCGAGCACGGTGCCCGGGGTCAGCGTGCCGGCCACCTCGGCCAGGACGGGGTTGACCCGGCCGCTCCAGATCCGGTCCCGCTGGCCGTACCGCTCGTCCCAGAACCGGGCCGGGTCGGTGTACGCCGGGTGCTCGTGGTGGTGGTGCCCCGTCATGTCTGCCTCCTCGCCGCCGGTCGTCTCCCGACCGGCCCCGCCATCGTGCGTCGCCTCGGACCGAACAGCAAGGAACCTTGCCGTTCCGGCAAACCGCTGAGCGACCGCAGGATTAACGCACCGCGCCCGTGGGCAGACATTTGTCATCGGACACGCGAACGAGGGAGCTGACGGCATGGCGAAGGGCGACATCGACACCTACCAGCAGGACGGGCAGTGGAAGAACCGCCCGGAGGGCAACGAGCGCGCGACCAGCCGCCACGACACCAAGGCGGAGGCCGAGGCGGCCGGCCGGGAGATGGCGGCCGAGCGCGGCACCGAGCACGTGATCAAGAAGCAGGACGGCACGATCGGCGAGAAGAACACGTACCCCCGCAGCCGCGACCCCCGGGAGATCCCGGGCTGAGCACGCAGCGCAGACGCCATACGGCGCCGGACCCGAGCGGGTCCGGCGCCGTATCGCGTACCGACGGGTAGTGAGTGGCTGGCTAAAAACTTTTGTTCGGTTCCCACAACGGTCCCCGCTCAGGCTTCGGCCGTTACGACATGGCGCCGCCCGCGCACAGGCGGAAAGGTGAGGCGAGCCGGGGGCATCGCCGCGCCCGGCGCGCAGGAGTGGGTCAACCGAAGGGGACGGTCACGTGTTCACCCGTGTCGCCATCGTCAACCGTGGTGAGGCCGCGATGCGGCTCATCCACGCGGTCCGGGAACTGGCCGCGGAGACCGGCAGCCGGATCGAGACCGTCGCGCTGTACACCGACGTCGACCGTACCGCCACCTTCGTCCGCGAGGCGGACGTCGCCTACGACCTGGGCCCCGCGTCCGCCCGCCCGTACCTCGACCTCAAGGCCTTGGAGCGCGCGCTGGTCGAGACCGGCGCGGACGCCGCGTGGGTCGGCTGGGGTTTCGTGGCCGAGGACCCGGCGTTCGCCGAACTGTGCGAGAAGATCGGCGTGACGTTCGTCGGGCCGAGCCCGGACGCCATGCGCAAGCTCGGCGACAAGATCGGCGCGAAGCTGATCGCCGAGGAGGTCGGCGTGCCGGTCGCGCCGTGGAGCCGCGGCGCGGTGGAGAGCCTGGAGGACGCGCTGCGCGCGGCGGCCTCGATCGGCTATCCGCTGATGCTCAAGGCCACAGCCGGTGGCGGCGGGCGCGGCATCCGGGTCATCCGCAGCGATGCCGAGCTGGCCGACGCCTACGAGCGCACCAGCCAGGAGGCGGCGCGGGCGTTCGGCAGCGGCGTGGTGTTCCTGGAGCGTCTGGTCACCGGCGCCCGGCACGTCGAGGTCCAGGTGATCGCGGACGGCCAGGGCACCGCGTGGGCGCTCGGGGTACGGGACTGCTCGGTGCAGCGGCGCAACCAGAAGGTGATCGAGGAGTCCGCCTCGCCGGTGCTGAGCCCGGACCAGACCGCGGAGCTGAAGGCGTCGGCGGAGCGCCTGGCGGTGGCGGTCGGTTACCGGGGCGCGGCCACTGTCGAGTTCCTCTACCACCCGGGCGACCGGCTGTTCGCGTTCCTGGAGGTCAACACGCGCCTGCAGGTCGAGCATCCGATCACCGAGTCGACCACCGGATTCGACCTGGTCAAGGCGCAGCTGCACGTGGCCGGCGGCGGCCGGCTGAGCGGTGAGCCGCCGGTCGAGCGCGGGCACGCCATCGAGGCGCGGCTCAACGCCGAGGACCCGGACCGCGACTTCGCCCCCTCCCCCGGCCGGATCACCCGGCTCGACCTGCCCGCCGGTCCCGGTATCCGGGTCGACACCGGGGTCAGTGAGGGCGACACCATCCCGGCCGACTTCGACTCCATGATCGCCAAGATCATCGCGTACGGCCGGGACCGGGACGAGGCGCTGGGCCGCCTGCGCCGGGCCATGGCGAACACCACTGTGGTCATCGCCGGCGGCGCGACGAACAAGAGCTTCGTGCTCGACCTGCTCGACCAGCCCGAGGTGATCGACGCCAGCGCGGACACCGGCTGGATCGACCGGGTACGCGGCGAGGGCCGCCTGGTCGCGCACCGGCACTCCGCCGTGGCGCTCGCCGCCGCCGCGATCGAGGCGTACGAGGAGGACGAGACCGCCGAACGGCAGCGGCTGCTGTCCACCGCGGCCGGTGGACGTCCGCAGGTGCAGCACCGCAGCGGCCGGCCGCTGGACCTGAAGCTGCGCGGCGTGACCTACCGGATGCGGGTGGCCCGGGTCGGCGCGCACCGGTTCCGCGTCGGCGTCGAGGCCGGGGGCGACGTCCGCACCGCCGACGTCGAGCTGGACCGCTTCGACCGGCACACCGGCCAGATCGCGGTGAACGGCGCCCGCTTCCGCCTGCTCACCGACACCCACGGCCCGATCCACCTGGTCGAGGTGGACGGCGTGACGCACCGGATCAGTCGCGACGAGGGCGGCGTGCTGCGCTCCCCCATGCCGGCGCTCGTGGTCGCCACGCCGCTCCAGGTCGGCGCGGAGGTCGAGGCCGGCGCGCCGGTGCTGGTGCTGGAGGCGATGAAGATGGAGACGGTGCTGCGGGCGCCGTTCCGGGCCCGCCTCAAGGAGTCGTCGGTGGCGGTGGGCACCCAGGTGGAGGCGGGCGCGCCGCTGCTGCGCCTGGAGCCGGTCGCCGAGGACGACGCCGAGGCCGCCGACGGCCCGGCCGGTCCCGTTGTCGAGCTGGACCTGCCCGTGGCGCCGGCGGACGTGCCGGCGCGGTCCCGGGCCGAGCGCGGCCAGGAGGACCTGTGCGCCCTGCTGCTCGGCTACGACGTCGACCCGCACGACGAGCGCCGGGTGCTCGACGACTACCTGGACGCGCGGCGCGCGGCCACCGAGGCGGGGCACCGGCCGCTGGCCGAGGAGCTGGAGCTGGTGAACGTCTTCGCCGACCTGGCCGAGCTGAGCCGCAACCGCCCCGGCGACGACGGGCCGGCCGGGCACGTGCACAGCGCCCGCGAATACTTCCACACCTACCTGCAGAGCCTCGACGTCGAGCGGGCCGGTTCCCCGGAGTCGTTCCGGACCCGCCTCGCGAAGGCGCTCGCCCACTACGACGTCACCGAACTGGACCGCTCCCCCGAGCTGGAGGCCGCGGTCTTCCGGATCTTCCTGGCCCAGCAGCGGGCCGCCGCGGACGCCGCGGTGATCGCCACGCTGCTGCGCTCCTGGCTGCGCGAGCCGCCGCCGGACGAGGCGCTGCGTGAGCCCGCCGGCCTCGCGCTGGAGCGCCTCGTCGCGGCGACGCAGGTCCGCTTCCCGGTCGTCGCCGACCTGGCCCGGGGCGTGGTGTTCGCCTGGTTCGCCCAGCCGCTGCTGCGCCGCAACCGGGCCCGCGTCTACGCCCAGGTCCGCACCCACCTGCGGCACCTCGACGCGCAGCCGGACGCGCCGGACCGCGCCGAGCGGATCGCCGAGATGGTCCGCAGCACCGAACCGCTGGTCCGGCTGCTCGGTCAGCGCCTGGTCCGCGACGACCTGGACAACGTGGCCATGCTGGAGGTGCTGACCCGCCGCTACTACGGCAACAAGGCGGTCACCGAGGTCCGCACCCGCACCACCGGTGGTTGCACGTTCGTGGTGGCCGGGCGGGACGGGTCGAGCGTGGTCTCGGCCGCCGTACGCTTCGACGCGCTCGGCGACGCGCTGCGCGGCCTGGCCGAGGTGGCCCGCGACTGCGAGGCCGTCGACGCGGACGTCTACCTGGCCTGGGAGAACCAGCCCGCGGACCTGGACGCCACCGCCGCCGCGCTGCTGGACGTGGTCAACGCGCACCCCCTGCCGCAGCAGGTACGCCGCCTCACCACCACCGTGGCCGGGCGCGGCGGCGCGGTGATGCACCACCACGTCACGTTCCGCCCCGCCGAGGGCGGCGGGATGGCCGAGGAGCGGCTGATCCGCGGCCTGCACCCGTACATCGCGCAGCGGATGCAACTGGAACGGCTGCGCGAGTTCGACCTGACCCGGCTGCCGTCGCTGGACGAGGAGGTCTACCTGTTCCAGGCGGTGGCCCGGCAGAACCCGTCCGACCAGCGGCTGGTGGCGTTCGCGCAGGTGCGTGACCTGACCGGGCTGCGGGAGCAGGACGGCCGCCTGGTGGCGCTGCCGACCACCGAGGACACGGTGGCGGCCTGCATCGACTCGATCCGCCGGGCGCAGTCGCGGCGGCCGTCGAAGTCGCGGTTCCCGACCAACCGGATCGTCGTCTACGTGTGGCCGCCGAGCGAGCTGACCCGCGAGGAGATGGAGCTGATCGCCGGGCGGGTACGCCCGACCACTGTGGGCGCCGAACTGGAGGAGATCCTGTTCATCGCGCGGCAGCGCGACCGCCGTACCGGCGAGCTGACCAAGGTGGGCGTGCGGATCACGTTCGACGTGAGCGGGCACGCGCAGCTGACGGTGGGCGAGCCGCCGGCCGAACCGGTCGAGCCGCTGGACGACTACCGGCTGAAGGTGCTGCGCGCGGCCGGCCGCAACACGGTCTACCCGTACGAGCTGACCGGCCTGCTGGGCGACTTCGTCGAGCACGACCTGGACGCCGACCACCAGCTGGTGCCGGTGGACCGGCCGAAGGGCCGCAACACCGCCGCGATCGTGGCCGGAGTGGTGACCACGCCGACGCCGCGGCACCCGCAGGGCGTGACCCGGGTGGTGCTGCTCGGCGACCCGACCAAGTCGCTGGGCGCGCTGTCCGAGCCGGAGTGCCGGCGGGTGATCGCCGCGCTGGACCTGGCGCAGCGGATGGGCGTGCCGCTGGAGTGGTACGCGTTGAGCGCCGGCGCCCGGATCTCGATGACCTCCGGTACGGAGAACATGGACTGGGTGGCCGCGGCGCTCAAGCGCATCGTCGAGTTCACCCAGGACGGCGGTGAGATCAACATCGTGGTGGCGGGCATCAACGTCGGTGCCCAGCCGTACTGGAACGCCGAGGCGACGATGCTCATGCACACCAAGGGCGTGCTGGTCATGACGCCGGACTCGGCGATGGTGCTCACCGGCAAGCAGTCGCTCGACTTCTCCGGCGGCGTCTCCGCCGAGGACAACTTCGGCATCGGCGGCTACG
The DNA here is from genome assembly GCF_900091605.1 of Micromonospora tulbaghiae. Taxonomy (GTDB): domain Bacteria; phylum Actinomycetota; class Actinomycetes; order Mycobacteriales; family Micromonosporaceae; genus Micromonospora; species Micromonospora tulbaghiae. The sequence continues at coordinate 451,480 of NZ_FMCQ01000002.1, read as the reverse complement.
ACCGGGTGATGGGCCCGAACGGGCAGGCGCAGTACTGGGCGCCGGACCTGCCGGCCGCGCGGGACGTGCTGATGGCGCACTACGACCACACCTACGTCGCGCCGGGCGAGCACGCCCCACGCCGGGCCGTCACCATGGACCCGGTGGACCGGGACGTCTGCGGCTACCCGCACGCGGTCGCCGGCAGCGACTTCGCCACGGTCGGCGAGATCTTCTCCGCCACCGCCAACCCGGACCGCAAGAAGCCGTTCGACATCCGTACCGTCATGCGGGCGCTCGCGGACCAGGACCACCCGGTGCTGGAGCGGTGGGCCGGCATGGCCGACGCGGAGACCGCTGTGGTGCAGGACGTGCACCTCGGGGGCATCCCGGTGTGCCTGCTCGGCATCGAGTCCCGCTCGGTGCCCCGGCACGGCTTCCCGCCCACCGACGGCCCGGACACCTACACCGCGGGCACGCTGTTCCCGCGCTCGTCGAAGAAGGCCGCGCGGGCGATCAACGCGGCCAGCGGCAACCGGCCGCTGGTCGTGCTGGCCAACCTGTCCGGCTTCGACGGCTCACCCGAGTCGATGCGCAAGCTGCAACTGGAGTACGGCGCGGAGATCGGCCGGGCGATCGTCAACTTCCGCGGCCCGATCGTGTTCTGCGTGATCTCGCGCTACCACGGCGGCGCGTTCGTGGTATTCTCCAAGGCGCTCAACCCGGACATGACGGTGCTGGCGATCGAGGGGTCGTTCGCCTCGGTGCTCGGTGGCGCGCCCGCCGCGGCCGTGGTGTTCGCCGGCGAGGTCGCCGCCCGCACCGCCGCCGACCCCCGGGTACGCGACCTGGAGGCGAAGGTCGCCGCCGCGGCCGGCACCGAGCGGGCGACGCTCACCGCCGAGCTGGACGAGCTGCGCTCGTCGGTGCGGGCGGAGAAGCTGGGCGAGGTGGCCGCCGAGTTCGACCGGGTGCACAGCATCCAGCGCGCGGTCGAGGTCGGTTCGGTCGACGCGGTGATCCGCGCCGCCGAGCTGCGTCCCCGTGTCATCGAGGCGATCGAGGCGCGCCTGCGCTGACACGTTCCACCGCCGGACGGCGGGCGGGCCTGCGGGTCCGCCCGCCGTTTCGCGTGCGCCGGTGCCTGACGGGCTGCCGGCCGCGTGGCGCGCTCAGTTGGGAATGGAAGCCGTGTTCGTTAGCGCTCCGGAGGAGACATGTCGTTCGCCGACAACGTGGTGCCGCCGCCCGGCGACGCCAAGCGCGGGCAACTGCTGCGCGCGCTGGCCGGCGACGCGATCCGCGCCGGCCTGGAGCGGCACTTCGGGGTGACGCCGGCGTTCCGGAACTGCCACCGGTCGCCGCGTTCCGTCCCGGCGCGGGCGGGTCATCGCGCGAGGGCTCAGGCGGCGCAGCGGTCGCAGGTGCCGAAGATCTCCAGGGTGTGCCCGACGTCGGTGAAGCCGTGCTGCGCGGCGACCTGGTCGGCCCACCGCTCCACGGCCGGGCCGGCCACCTCCACGGCCCGGCCGCAGCGGCGGCAGACCAGGTGGTGGTGATGGCGGCTCTGGCTGCACCGGCGGTAGAGGTGCTCGCCGCCGGGCAGCCGGGCCGAATCGATCTCGCCGTTGTCGACGAGCATCTGGAGCGTCCGATACACCGTGGTGAGGCCGACCTTCGCCTGCCGCTGGACGAGCATCTGGTGCAGCTGCTGCGCGCTGTGGAAGCCGTCCAACTCCCGCAGCAGCGCCAGCACCTCGGCGCGCTGGCGGGTGTTGCGGGTCGCCCCGGTCGTCGCCTGGGTCACCGTCGCCTCCCTCGTCCGGGCGCCCGCCCGGCACCCTCGTCCGGCCGCGGCCGCGCCCGGCGCGCCACGTGACACCCGGAACCATTATGCCTTCCGGACGCACCGCCGATCCCGGGTCCACGACGGTCCGCCGGCCGGGTGTGACGTGCCTGACCGCCCCGGCCGGAACTATCCGGCGTACCGCGCCGACCAACGGTACGAACACCGGATCTTCGAGGGGACGACGTCATGCCCAGCACCACCACCCGCCGGTTGCCGCGCACGGCGGCCCTGATCGGCGCCGCCGTGCTCGCCGCGTCGGTCACCGCCTGCGGATCCTCCGGCACGGAGTCCACCGCCCCGGCGGCATCGGGCTCGACGTCGGCGGCGGCGAGCGCGGCGGCGGGCGTGCTCACCGTCCGCGACCCGTGGGTGAAGGCCGCCGACAAGGGCATGACCGCCGCGTTCGCCACGCTCGCCAACGACGGCGACACCGACGTCACGATCACCGGGGTGAGCACCGACGTGTCCCGGGCCGAGATCCACGAGATGGCCATGACCGACGGGAAGATGGCGATGCGGCAGAAGCAGGGCGGCGTCGTGGTCGCCGCCCGGTCCCGGGCCGCCCTGGAACCCGGCGGCGACCACCTGATGCTGATGGACCTCACCCGCCCGGTGCGGGCCGGCGACCAGCTCGACATCACGCTCACCTTCGCCGACGGCCGGACCCAGACGTTCACCGCCGTGGCGAAGCCGTTCACCGGCGCCCAGGAGACGTACGCGCCCGGACACGGCGCGAGCCCGGCCTCATGACCGGCACCGGCGCACCCGCCCGCCGGGTGAGCCGGCGTGGCCTGCTCACCGGCGGCGCGATGGCCGCCGGGGGCGCGCTGGCCGGCGCGGGCACCCTTGCCGCCGTCCGTCCCCAGGGGGTACGCCCCGACAATCCCGTTCCGGTGGCACAGGTGGGCAGCGCGGTCGAGCCGTTCCACGGCGCCCGGCAGTCCGGGGTCACCACCGACCCGCAGGCGCATGCGGCGTTCGTCGCGTTCACGCTGCGCCCCGGCACCGACCGGGCGGCGCTCGGGCGGATGCTGCGGCTGCTCTCCGACGACGCGGCCCGGCTCACACAGGGCCGCCCGGCGCTGGCCGACACCGAGCCCGAACTGAGCGTGCTGCCGGCCCGGCTCACCGTCACGTTCGGCTTCGGTCCCGGGCTCTACGCCGCCGCCGGGCTCGACGAGCGCCGGCCCGCCTCGGTGGCCGAGCTGCCCGCGTTCGGCATCGACCGGCTGCAACCCCGCTGGTCCGGTGGGGACCTGCTGCTCCAGATCTGCGCCGACGACCCGCTCACCGTCGCCCACACCCAGCGGGTCCTGGTCAAGGACAGCCGCCCGTTCGCCGTCGTCCGCTGGGTGCAGCAGGGGTTCCGCCGGGCGGCCGGCGCCGAGCCGGGGCGTACCCAGCGCAACCTGTTCGGGCAGCTCGACGGCACCGCCAACCCGAAGCCCGGCGCGCCGGCCGACACCGCGGTGTGGGTGACCGACGGACCGGACTGGCTGCGCGACTCGACCACCCTCGTGGTGCGGCGGATCAGCATGAACCTGGAGACCTGGGACCTGCTGGGCCGCAGCGACCGGGAACTCGCCGTCGGGCGGCGCCTCGACACCGGCGCGCCGCTGACCGGCCGGACCGAACACGACGAGCCGGACTTCGCCGCGCTCGGCCCGGACGGGCTCACCGTCATCCCCGACTTCTCGCACCTGACCCGCGCCCGCGTCACCGACGACCGGCAGAAGATCCTGCGCCGGCCCTACAACTACGACGGCGTGCCGACCCCCGAGGGGAACGCGGACAGCGGGCTCGTCTTCGCCTCGTACCAGGCCGACATCGCCCGCCAGTTCCTGCCCGTCCAGCGCCGGCTCGCCGAGCGCGACCTGCTCAACGAGTGGACCACCCCGATCGGCTCCGCCGTGTTCGCCGTACCGCCCGGCTGCCCCGAGGGCGGCTGGATCGGCCGGCAACTGCTCGGCTGACCACCACAGGAAGGCGCGTCATGCGTACCCGATCCGTCACCGCGCTGCTCGCCGCGGTCCTCACCGCGCTGCTGCTGGTCCCGGCCACGCCCGCGGCGGCGCACAACTCGCTCCAGGGGGCCACGCCCGCGCGCGACGCCCGGCTCACCGCCGCGCCCACGCAGGTCACGCTGCGGTTCCTGCAACGGCTGAACCCCTCCTTCACCACCATCACGGTCAGCGACGCCGGCCAGCGCAAGGTGCCCACCTCCGCGCCGGCGGTGGACGGCGTCACCGGCACGGTGACGATCGACGAGCCGCTGGGCAACGGCACCTACACCGTCGCCTACCGGGTGGTGTCCCGCGACGGCCACCCGGTCCAGGGGTCGTACCGCTTCACCGTCGCCGACCCGGCCGCGCCCGCGCCGTCGGCTTCCGCGTCGGCGGCGGCGCCCGCGTCGACCGGCGCGGACACCGCGGCGGGCGCGGGCAGCGCGTCCGGCGGCCCGTCGGCCGTGGACGAGCCGGACGCCTCCGGTCCGCGGGCCGGCGACGACGGCCCGCCGGTCGCGCTGCTCGCCGGTGGGGCGGTCGCCGGGCTGCTCGTGGTCGCCGGGATCGCGCTGCTGGTCGCGCGCCGGGCGCGCGCTCGTCGCACGGACCACTGACGACCGGACGCACGGCGGGATCGGCGGCGGGGTGCACGGGCCCTCGGCGGGCCGGCCTCGGGTGAGCGAGCGCCGGCCCCTCAAGCGGGCCGGCGACGGTGAGCAGGCCGCGGGCTCAGCGGGCGGGCGGCGGGCCGACGCTGCGGCGCGGCACCAGCGTCGGCGCGATCGTCTGCCGCAGCGGCCCGACGGTCGGCGACTCGATCTGGGCCAGGAGCAGGTCGAGGCTGGCCGCTGCGACCGCGCCGAAATCCGGCCGCACCGTGGTGAGCGGCGGGATGAAGTACGCCGCCTCGGGCACGTCGTCGAACCCGACCACGCTGATGTCGTCGGGGACCCGGCGGCCGTGCTCGTGCAGCGCCCGCAGCACGCCCAGCGCCAGGTGGTCGTTGGCGGTGAAGACGGCGGTGACCTCCGGCATCCGGGCCAGCATCTGCCCGCACCGGTAGCCCGCCGCCGCTGACCAGTCCGCCGGGACCAGCGGGGGGATCTCGGCGCCCGCCTGCCGCAGCGCCTCGCGCCAACCCTCGATGCGGCCGGCACTGTCGAACCAGTCCGACGGGCCGGACACGTGCCAGACGGTGCGGTGCCCGGCGGCGAGCAGGTGCTCGGTGGCCGCCCGGGCGCCGGCGACCTGGTCGACTGTCACCAGTGGGATCGGCCGCCGTGGGTCGCCGTCGACTGTCACCAGCGGTACGTCCTGGGGCAGCCGTTCCAGCGCCTCGCCGGCGGACTCGACCGGCGCGATAACCACTATGCCGGCGACCCGGTGCGCCAGGTGCCGTTCCACGGCGGCCGAGATGGAGCGGTGGTCGAGGTCGCTGACGCTGCCGACGCTCACCGCGAAACCGGCCTCGGCGGCCGCCTGCTCCAGCGCGGCCAGCAGTGACGCCGGGCCGTAGAGCGTGGTGTTCTGCGCGACCACGCCGATGACCTGGGACCGGCCGGTCACCAGCGCGCGGGCCGCGCGGTTGGGCCGGTAGCCGAGTTCGGTGATGGCGGCCTGCACCCGCAGCCGGGTCTGCTCACGCACGTTGGGATGCCCGTTGAGCACCCGGGAGACCGTCTGGTGCGACACCCCGGCGAGGCGGGCCACGTCCGTCATCGCAGGACCGCGCACGGCCACCTCACTTTCGCCACTGCCCGCGGCCACACCCGGTCGATCTCGACCGGACCGGCCCGGGTGGCGACAGTCTACGCCAGCGGTCCCATCGGTATCGGCACCGTGGGTCGACCGTTCCCACCGTGGCGGGGCGATATCGCGGAATCGGCCGACGGCTCATTCCCTTCCGATACGCAGCGGCGTGAACAGGCTGCTCGGGAGCGGTGGAATTGAGCCCGGGGTGCGGCATTTCCGGCGATTGCCGGTGCCCCACCCCGGGCTATTGAAGATGTGTCAACGGCCGCGAATGGTGACCGTTGTCACGGTGTTGTCAGCGAGAACTGCCGCACCGTCACCGCGCCACCGAGCGATTGGGTGGCGTAGTTGAAGAAGCCGAACCGGTACCCCATGAAGAACTGCCACGCGTTGTTGAGCGTCAGCGCGTTCCCGAGCGGTACGAAGTTCACCCCGTCGGTGCTGTACGAGAAGCGCGCCTGCCGTCCCGAGCCGGGCCGGATGTCGGCGTTGGCCCGCAGCCAGATCCGCCCGCCGGACACCGCCGCACTGGCGATCTCCGTACCGGTGCTGGTGGTGTTCCAGTTGTTCGAGCCCATGGTCAGGCCGTTCGTCATCACCACCCGGGTCGCGCCGTTGTCACGCCGTACGCCGATCCAGGCCGAACTGTCCCGCAGCATCGCCAGGCCGGCCCGGTCACCGTCGCGCATGCCCGAGTAGTCCAGCTCGATCGTGCCGGTCGAGGTGGGGCCCTGGATGCGGTGGGTCAGCGTGTTGCGGGCCCGGTACAGGTCGTTCGTGACACTCGCGGTCTGCAGGCGCAGGCCGTCGTTCACCGACCACCGGCTGTTGTCCGGGTTGTGGTTCCACTCGTACTGCACGCCGAGCGTGGTGCCGGAGAACGTGTCGGTGCCGGTGAGCGGCTTGACCGGGCGGGTCGGCAGCGGGTTGGGGTAGCTCGCACCCCAGGCGCCGTTGACGGTCTGCACCTGCGGCCAGCCGTCGGAGGTCCAGGTGATCGGCGCCAGCGTCGGCATCCGCCCGCCCGGGTACGCGTCGGTGAACGCCATGTAGTACCAGGCGCCGGTCTGCGTCTGCACCAGCCCGCCCTGGTGCGGCACGCCGCCGCCGGAGATCGGGCCGGGCAGGTTGAGCAGCACCTGCCGCTGCTCGTACGGGCCGAACGGGCCGTTCGTGGACTTCAGCACGTACTGGCCGTTGGCCGGACGCGTCAACCAGATGTAGTACGCGCCGTTGCGCTTGTAGAAACGCGCGCCCTCCAGCGTGCCGATGCTCGACGGCGTCTGGTAGACCTGCTGGGCCCGGACCTGGCTGCGCCCGTCGGCGGAGAGCTGGGCCACGCTGATCGTGCCGTTGCCGTACGCGACGTACATGGTGTCGTTGTCGTCGATCAGCATGCCGGCGTCGTAGTAGCAGTTGGGGATGGTGGCCAGCCGGCTCCACGCGCCGTCGACGGCGCCCGCCGTGTAGATGTGGGTCTGCGCGAAGTCGATGCAGCCGGCCCAGTAGAACGTGCGGTTGCTCGGCCGGTAGTTCAACGTCGACGCCCAGATGCCGTCCACGTAGGCGTGCTCGCTGGCACTCAGGTCGTACTTCGAGCCGAAGTCCAGCCGCGGTACGGAATGCCCGGCGAACTCCCAGTTCACCAGGTCCCAGGAGCGCAGCACCGGCGCGCCGGGCGAGTAGTGCATGGTGGAGGCGGACATGTAGTAGACGTCGCCGACCCGGATGATGTCGACGTCGGCGAAGTCCTGCCAGACGGCCGGGTTGGTGAAGCTGCCGCCCGGGTTGCCCGGGTTGTCGCCGACGCGGACGAGCTGCCACTGCTGGTTCGCGCCGTTCCAGTCGTCGTACTGGACGATGTTGCCGCCGTCGGCGGTGGAGGCGTTCTGCACCTCCATCACCTTGTTCGAGTTCCGGTTGATCAGCCGGACGTACCCGCTGTCGGAGTCGGCCAGCCGGAACTGCTGGTTGGTGCCGCCGTGGTCGGTCCACTGCACCACCGCCGCGCCGTTGGCGGTGGACGCGCCGGTCACGTCGAGCACCTTGCCCGAGTGCCGGGAGCGCAGCCGGTAGTAGCCACCGCCGGAGTCCACGAACTGCCACTGCTGCCAGGCGCCGTCGTTGCGCGTCCACTGGGTGATCCGCGCGCCGTCGTTCGTCGCCTGGTTGTACAGGTCCAGCGCCTTGCCGCTGTTGCGGTTCACCAGCACGTAGTACGCGCTGGTGTCCACCGTGGCGGCCGATACCGGCGCGGGCACGGCACCCACCACCACGCCGCCGACAAGCAGCGCCACCACCCCGGCCAGCAGCCGGGACAGGCTTCCACGTCCACGGGACAGTCGAGCCGTCACCACGATCCTCCTTCGTCGACCGGAGCCCGGGCGCGGCGGCACGCGCCGACGACGGCAGCGTTATCGCTAACAGCGACGCCCACCCAGGCGAGAGTCGGATCCCTGGCAACTGCGGCGCAGATCGCGCCCGGAACGGCCCGCGAGCGGTGCCGGTGACCCTATCCATCGACTGTGAGCGATAACATGCCGTTCGTCAAGGCGTAACGTGCCGCCCGCCGCGCGGGCCGGCACGGACGGCGCGCGGCGGCTCAGAAACCCCGGGCGAGCCGGTAGTACGCCTGGTTCCAGCGCAGCTCGTCGGCGAAGCGGTGCGGGCGCGTCTCGGCGTCGATGACCACCAGCTCGGTCCGCGCCATCGCGGCCAGGTCGCGCAACTCCTCCATGCCGACGGCCTGGGAGAGCACTGTGTGGTGCGGCGCGCCGGCGGTGATCCACGCCTCCGCCGAGCCGGCCAGGTCGGGCTGCGGACGCCAGACCGCGCGCGCCACCGGCAGGCGGCGCAGCGGGTGCGGCGGCGGCACCACGTCCACCGCGTTGGCGACCAGCCGGAACCGCTCTCCCATGTCCGCCATGCCCAGCACGACCGCCGGGCCGGGCGCCGCGTCGAAGACCAGGCGTACCGGATCCTCCCGCCCGCCGATGCTGAGCGGGTGCACCTCCGCGCTCGGCACGTCGGCGGCGATGCTCGGGCACACCTCCAGCATGTGCGCGCCGAGGATCAGCTCCTGACCGAACGTCAGGTCGTAGGTGTAGTCCTCCATGAACGAGGTGCCGCCCGGCACACCGACGGCCATCGCCTTGAGCGTGTGCACCAGCACCGAGGTCTTCCAGTCCCCCTCGCCGCCGAAGCCGTAGCCGTCGGCCATCAGGCGCTGCACCGCGATCCCGGGGAGCTGGCGCAACCCGCCGAGGTCCTCGAAGTTCGTGGTGAACGCCCGGAAACCACCGGCGTCAAGGAACGCGCGCAGGCCCAGCTCCTGGCGCGCCGCGTACCGCAGCGAGTCGTGCCGGTCCCCGCCGGGCCGCAGCTCGGACGCGACCCGGTAGGTGTCGTCGTACTCCTTGACCAGGTCGTCGACCTGGGCGTCGGGCACCTGGTCGACGGCGGCGACCAGGTCGTTGACGCCGTAGGTGTTGACCGAGACGCCGAAGCGCAGCTCCGCCTCGACCTTGTCCCCCTCGGTGACCGCGACGTCGCGCATGTTGTCGCCGAAGCGGGCCAGCCGCAGCGTCCGCACCGCCGACCAGCCGATCGCGGCGCGGGCCCAGGCCGCGACCCGCCCGACGACCCGGGGGTCGGTGACGTGGCCGGCGACGGTCTTGCGGGCCACCCCGAGGCGGGTCTGGATGAACCCGAACTCCCGGTCGCCGTGCGCGGCCTGGTTGAGGTTCATGAAGTCCATGTCGATCTCGTCCCACGGCAGCGCCACGTTGGCCTGCGTGTGCAGGTGCAGCAGCGGCGTGCGCAGCGCGTCCAGCCCGGAGATCCACATCTTGGCCGGGGAGAACGTGTGCATCCAGGCGATCACCCCGACCGCGCCCTGCGCCGCCGCGTCCCGGCAGGCCGCGAGGATGTCCGCGCTCGAGGTGAGGACCGGCTTCCAGACCACGCGTACGGGGATGTCCGGCGACTCGTCCAGGCGCGCGGCGATCTGCCGGGACTGCTCGGCGACCTGCCGCAGGGTGTCCTCGCCGTAGAGGCCCTGGCTGCCGGTGAGGAACCAGACCTCGGGCTGGGGGTGAGTTGCCATGTTGTTGCCTTCCGCGCTAGGAACCGTCACTTGAACCGGATGCCGATGAGGCGCTGGAGGAGGATGAACGCGAAGAGCAGGCCGCCGATCACGATCTTGGTCCACCAGGAGTTGAGGCTGCCGTCGAACGTGATCAGGGTCTGGATCACGCCGAGCACCAGCACGCCGAGCACGGTGCCGAAGACGTACCCGGAGCCGCCGGTGAGCACGGTGCCGCCGATCACCACGGCGGCGATCACGTCCAGTTCCATCCCGACGGCGATCAGCGGCGCGCCGGAGAGCGTGTAGAACGACAGCAGGATCCCGCCGATCGCCGAGCAGAGCCCGCTGATCGTGTAGACGGCGATCCGGGTCCGCGCCACCGGCAGGCCCATCAGCAGCGCCGACTGCGCGTTGCCGCCGACCGCGTACACGTTGCGGCCGAACCGGGTGTACGCCAGCACGTACGCCGCGATCAGCACCACCGCGAACGCGATCAGCACGCTGATCGACACGAAGTTGCCGGCCGGATCGCCGATGCGCTGCTGCGACATCGAGGTCCAGAAACCGTCGGTGATGGAGATCGAGGAGTCGCTGATGAACGTGCACATGCCCCGGGCGAAGAACATCCCGGCGAGTGTCACGATGAACGGCTGGATCTCGAAGAAGTGGATCGCGCAGCCCATCAGGAAACCCAGCGTCGGGCCGATCAGCAGCGCGATCACCAGCACCAGGGCCGCGGGCAGGCCGTCGCGCAGCAACGACGCCGACACCATCGCGGTCATCGCCACCACCGAGCCGACGGACAGGTCGATGCCGCCGGTGAGGATCACGAACGTCATGCCCACCGCGACGACGAGCAGGAAGCCGTTGTCGATGAAGACGTTGAAGACGACCTGGACGTTGGAGAAGGCGCGGTACTGGGACACGCCGATGCCGTACATGACCAGCAGCAGGGCGAGCGTGGCCAGCACCGGGACGTGCCGCCGGGGCAGGCTGGGCCGCCAGGACCGGCCGGTGGTCAACGACGTGCTGCTCATGCCGGCACCTGCTCCTTCTCCCGCTGCGGGGCCGCCGGGCCGGGTTCGGCCCCGCGCCGTCGCCGGCGCAGCCGGGCGCGGAACGCCGGGGCCTGCACGAGGCAGACGGCGATGACGACGACCGCCTTGAACAGCAGCGACGTCTGCGGCGAGATGTTCATGGCGTACACGGTGGTGGTCAGCGTCTGGATGATCAGCGCGCCGAGGACGGTGCCGCCGAGGGAGAACCGGCCGCCGGCCAGCGAGGTGCCGCCGATGACGACGGCCAGGATCGCGTCCAGCTCGATCCACAGGCCGGCGGCGTTGCCGTCGGCGCTGGAGACGTTGGCGGTGACCATGAAACCGGCGAGCGCGGCGCAGACGGCGCTGATCACGTAGACGAGGAAGACGATGCGCCGCGACCGGATGCCGGCGAGGCGGCTGGCCTCGGCGTTGCCGCCGACCGACTCGACGATCAGCCCGAGCGCGGTGCGCCGGGTGAACGCGGCCACGAGCAGCGCGGCGGCGAGCGCGATCAGGATGGCCAGCGGCAGCGTCAGGAAGTGCCCGAGCCCGATCGCCCGGTACGGCCCGGAGTTGATCGTGATGATCTGGCCCTCGGTGACCAGCTGGGCGATGCCCCGCCCGGCCACCATGAGGATCAGCGTGGCGATGATCGGCTGGATGCCGATGACCGCGACCAGCACCCCGTTCCACGCTCCGAGCACCAGCGCGGCGCCGAAGGCCAGGGCGAGCGCGGTGGCCACCGTGGCCGGGCTGTTCTGGTCGGCCGCCCCGCTGATGTGCAGGCAGGCGATCGCGCCGCTGATCGCGCAGAGCGAGCCGACCGACAGGTCGATGCCGCCGGTGGCGATGACGAGCGTCATCCCGAGCGCGACCAGGATCAGCGGCGCGCTCAGCCGGAGGATGTCGATGGGCGTGCCGTACAGGTGGCCGTTCTTGACCTCGACGGCCAGGAAGCCGGGACGGTAGACGGTGTTCGCGGCGATCATCACCACGAGCACCAGCGCCGGCCAGAACAGGCGGTGGGCGGTCAGCGGGCGGAGGCGGTCGGCGACGGCGGTCATCGGGTCACCTCCTCCCGGGGCGTTCCACTGGCGATGGTGCGCATGACGCGGTCGGCGTCGAGCGTGTCGTCGTTGTCGAGCTGGGCGACCATCTCGCGGTCGCGCATCACCGCGACCCGGTGGCTCAGGCGCAGCACCTCCTCCAGCTCGGCGGAGATGAACAGCACCGCCATGCCGCCGTCGGAGAGCTGCACCACCAGCTTCTGGATCTCGGCCTTGGCGCCGACGTCGATGCCGCGGGTCGGCTCGTCCAGGATCAGCAGGCGCGGCTCGGTGATCAGCCAGCGGGCCAGCAGCACCTTCTGCTGGTTGCCGCCGGAGAGGTTGCGCACCGGCAGCTCCGGGTTGGCCGGACGGATGCTCAGCGCCTCCACGTACCTGCGGACTAGCTCGTCCTGGCGGCGGCGCGGGATCGGACGCAGCCAGCCGCGCGCGGCCTGCATCGCCAGGATCATGTTCTCCCGGACCGACAGCTCCGGGACGATGCCCTCGGCCCGGCGGTTCTCCGAGCAGAACCCGACGCCCTGGGCGATGGCCTGCATCGGGTTGCGCACCGGCGCCCGGCCGCCGTCGAGCCGGACCTGGCCGTGGTCGGCCCGGTCCGCGCCGAAGATCAGCCGCGCCACCTCGGTCCGGCCGGAGCCGAGCAGGCCGGCCAGGCCGACCACCTCACCGGCGTGGATGCGCAGGCTGAACGGGGCGACCGCGCCGCGCCGGCCCAGCTCGGCGGCGTCCACGAGCGGTGCCTCGCCGCCGGCGTCGACCGTGGCGCGCTTCTGCTGCTCGTCGAGCCGCTCCAGCACGTCCAGCTCCTGCCCGATCATCTTCTCGACCAGGCTGAACTGCGGCAGCTCCTCGGTGCGGTACTCCCCCACGAGCCGGCCGTTGCGCAGCACCGTGATCCGGTCGGCGATGCCGTAGACCTGGTCGAGGAAGTGGGTGACGAACAGGATCGCGATCCCCTCGTCACGCAGTTGCCGCATGATCCGGAACAGCTGCGCGACCTCACCGGCGTCCAGGCTGGACGTCGGCTCGTCCAGGATCAGAACCTGGGCCTGCACGTCGATCGCCCGGGCGATGGCGACCATCTGCTGGACCGCGAGCGAGTACGAGCCGAGCGGAGCGCTGACGTCGAGGTCGAGGTCGAGCCGGGCCAGCAGGTCGCGGGCCCGGCGGCGCATCTCGCCCCAGCGCACCGCGCCGAGCCGGCGGGGTTCCCGGCCGATGAAGACGTTCTCCGCCACCGACAGGTTGGTGCAGAGGTTGACCTCCTGGTAGACGGTGCTGACACCGGCTGCGGCGGCCTGCATCGGACCGGTGAACGAGACCTGTTCGCCGTCGAGCGTGACGACGCCCGCGTCGGTCCCGTAGACGCCTGTCAACACCTTGATCAGGGTGGACTTGCCGGCGCCGTTCTCACCCATCAGGGCGTGGACCTCGCCCGGGAACAGCCGGAAGTCGACGTCGTGCAGCGCGCGGACCCCGGGGAAGGTCTTGCTGATACCGGTCATGGTCAGGACCGGACGGTTACCCGTCATCCCATCGGACCTCTTCTTCGACGGTGGTGGTACGGGGGCCGCCGTCCGGTGCGACGGCGACCCCCGGGTGGCTCAGTACTTGCGGTTGGGCAGTGCCTCCTTGGCCTGCTCCTGGGTGAACGTGGTCTCCTCGGTCTCGATCCGGGCGGGCACTTCCTCGCCGGCCTTGACCTTCTTGGCCAGGTCCATCAGCTGCGGGCCGAGCAGCGGGCTGCACTCGGCGATGAAGTTGAACTTGCCGTCCGCGAGGGCCTGCATGCCGTCCTTCACCGCGTCGACGGTGATGATGGTGATGTCCTTGCCGGGCGTCTTGCCGGCCGCGGTGATCGCCTCGAGCGCGCCCAGGCCCATGTCGTCGTTGTGCGCGAAGAGCACGTCGATCTTCGGGTTGGCCTTGAGGAACTGCTCCATCACCTGCTTGCCGCCGGCGCGGGTGAAGTCACCGGACTGCGAGGCGACGATCTTCAGGTTGGGGTTGGCGGCGATCGCCTCGGCGAAGCCCTTCTTCCGGTCGTTCGCCGGAGCGGAGCCGGTGGTGCCCTGAAGCTCCACGATGTTCACCGGGCCGGACGCCGCCTTCTTCTGCTCGACCAGCCACTCGCCGGCGAGCCGGCCCTCCTTGACGAAGTCCGAGCCGAGGAACGTCTTGTAGAGCGACTTGTCGGCCGAGTCGACGGCGCGGTCGGTCAGGATCACCGGGATCTTCGCGTCCTTGGCCTCCTTGAGCACCGTGTCCCAGCCGGACTCCACCACCGGCGAGAAGGCGATCACGTCGACCTTCTGCTGGATGAAGTTGCGGATCGCCTTGATCTGGTTCTCCTGCTTCTGCTGCGCGTCGTCGAACTTCAGCTCGATGCCGGCCGCTGCCGCCGCCTCCTTGATCGAGGTGGTGTTGGCGGTGCGCCAGCCGCTCTCGGCGCCCACCTGGGAGAAGCCCAGGACGATCTTGTCGTTGCCGTCGCCGGAACCGCCGCCGGTGTCGCTGTTGCCGCACGCGGCCACGCTGGCGGCGAGCAGCACGCCGGCGAACGCCGCGATGACCGTGCGTGCCGTGCTCCTGCTTCTCATCGATTCTCCTCCGGGGTTGGATGTTCCGGGCGCGCGAGCCGGCGGAAGCCGGAGCGGCCCGGGTGTGGTGGTGGTGAGGGGTGCGCGGCGCTGTCCGGGGTCAGTGCGCCGGCGGGCGTTGGCCGTACACGTTCTGGTAGCGGTCGTAGAGCGAGTCGATGTCGGCCGGTGCGATCGGCACCGGCTGCCCGAGCGCGCGGGCCAGGTGTGCGGTACGGGCGACGTCCTCGCACATCACCGCGGCCTTGACCGCCGCCCGGGCGTCCTTGCCGATGGTGAAGACGCCGTGGTTGCGCATGAGCACCGCCGGTGAGCGGTGCCCGGACAGCGTGCTGACGATGCCCTTGCCGATGTCGTCGCCGCCGATCAACGCGAACGGGCCGATGGGGATCTCCCCGCCGAACTCGTCGGCCTGCGCGGTCAGCCAGCACGGGATCGCCTCGCCCCGGGCGGCCCAGGCGGTGGCGTATCCGCTGTGGGTGTGCACGACGCCGCCGACCTCGGGCATCGCGCGGTAGACGTAGGCGTGCGCGGCGGTGTCGCTGGACGGGGACGTGCCGTCGACGACCGTGCCGTTGAGGTCGCAGACCACCATGGTCTCGGCGGTCAGGTCGTCGTAGTCGACCCCGCTGGGCTTGATGACCATCAGCTCCTGACCGGGTACGCGGGCCGAGACGTTCCCGGAGGTCCAGGCCACCAGGTCGTAGCGGGTCAGCTCGCGGTGCAGCCGGGCCACCGTGTCGCGCAGCGCGGCGACCTGGCGGGTCACCTCGGTGTTCATCCGACCACCTCCAGGGTCGCGGCGGTACGGTCCGCGGCGGCGTCGACGGCCGCGTTCCGGATCGCCCGCAGGCGGAGCATGACGTCGTTCGCGCCGCGACCGAAGTGGTCGTGCAACGCGCGGTACTCGGCGTACAGGGCGTCGTAGGCCCGCACGTTCTCCGGGACGGGCCGGTAGACCGCCTCGTCGATGCGCCCCATGGCGTCGGACGCCTCGTGGATCGTCGGGTACGCCCCGGCGGCCACCGCCGCGTGGATGGCCGAGCCGAGCGCCGGGCCCTGGGCGGAGCCGATGATGCTCAGCGGCCGGTTCGTGACGTCGGCGTAGATCTGCATGAGCAGCCGGTTGGAGGTGAGCCCGCCGGCCACCACCAGATCGTCGACCGGCACGCCGGCCTGCGCGAACGCCTCGACGATCATCCGGGTGCCGTACGCGGTGGCCTCCAGCAGCGCCCGGTAGACGTCCGGCGGCCGGGTGGCCAGCGTCAGCCCGACGACCATCCCGCTGAGGTCGTGGTTGACCAGCAGGGACCGGTTGCCGTTCCACCAGTCCAGCGCCACCAGGCCGTGCGCGCCGACCGGCTGGGCGGCGGCGGCCTCGGTGAGCTGCTCGTGCGAGTCGAAACCGGCCGGGGCGGCGTGGCGTACGAACCAGCCGAAGATGTCCCCCACGCCGCTCTGCCCGGCCTCGAAGCCCCAGGCGCCGGGGCTGATGCCGCCGTCGACCACGCCGCACATGCCCGGCACCTCGGCGGGGTGCGTGCCGTTGAGGACGTGGCAGGTGGAGGTGCCCATGATGGCGACCAGCCGGCCGGGCCGCAGCGCCTGGGCCGCGGCGGCGGTGACGTGCGCGTCGACGTTGCCGGCCGCGACCGCGATGCCCTCGGGCAGGCCGGTCCAGGCGGCGGCGCGGGCGCTGAGCGTGCCGGCGCGCGCGCCGAGCGGCAGCAGCGGACCGTCCAGCTTGGTCACGAAGTCGGCGAAACCGGGGTCGAGCGCGGCCAGGTAGTCGGACGACGGGTACCGGCCGTCCTGCCGGATGCCCTTGTAGCCCGCGGTGCAGACGTTGCGCGTCTCGGCGCCGCAGAGCTGCCACACGATCCAGTCGGCGGCCTCGACGAAGCGCTCGGCCCGCCGGTAGACCTCCGGGTCCTCCTCCAGGATCTGCAGGCCCTTGGCGAACTGCCACTCCGCGGAGATCTTGCCGCCGTAGCGGCCGAGCCACGGCTCGCCGCGTTCGGCCGCCAGCGCGTTGATCCGGTCGGCGTGCGGCTGCGCGGCGTGGTGCTTCCAGAGCTTCACCCAGGCGTGCGGCCGGTCGCGCAGCTCGGGCGTCTCGCACAGCGGCGTGCCGTCGGCGAGCGTCGGGAGCACGGTGCAGGCGGTGAAGTCGGTGCCGATGCCGACCACCCGGGACGGGTCCACGCCGGCGTCGGCGAGCGCGGCCGGGACCGCGTGGCGCAGCACGTCGCGGTAGTCGTCCGGGTCCTGGAGGGCCCAGTCCGGGGGCAGCGGCGGACCGCCGTCGGGAAGCGCGGTCTCGATGACCCCGCGCCGGTACTCGTGCACCGCCGTGCCGAGTTCGGCGCCGTCACGGACGCGGACCACCAGCGCCCGTCCGGACAGCGTGCCGAAATCGACCCCGATCACGTACCGGTCGGACGCGTCCACTTCGCTCATTTGTCCCTCCGCCGTGTCACGGAGTTAGTGTTAGCGCTCACATATACATCCGTCAAGACACGTCCAAGCAACAGCTGCGTAACGAGCGGCGGCGCCCGGGACCGGCGTCCACCGCCCCGCGCGGACCGGCCCGGCCGCCGGCCGGGAGATCCACGCCGACGGCGCGGCCCGACTTCGGGCCGGCGGCCTGTTAACGACAACAATCGATGGAACTTCCGGAAATTCTCTCGGCGCTCCCGCCACCCCGGGTCCGAACGCCCGGACGCCGCCGCCTGACCGCTCAGAGGGCCGCTCAGCGGCTCTTTTCCTCGCCGCGACGCCCTCGGCAGCCAGCCGTCCCGGGTCGCCCGAGGGCCGCCAGCCTATTTACAGTGTTTGATGTCAGCGATAACATTTCGCCATCCCCACGCACTGTGGCGCCGCTGTCCGGGAAACCCCGGCGCCGCAGTCGGGCGGCGACGGACGGCGACCCCGTCGACCGCCGGAACCCCACCACCCACGAGCGCCCGCCGGCACCGACCGGCCGCTGGAACTGCCGTGCCGCGTCCGTCCCCTGGACCACGGGCGACGCCGTGCGACCGGCGGGCCGCTCCCTTCCGGGCACCGGCACGGACGGCGCCCGGCCACCGAGGAGGACCCAGTGCGCAAATGGACCCGACGGACGCTCGCCGTCCTGGGCGTCGCGGCGGTGGCGCTCGCCGCCACAGTCACCGACCAGGCCGTGGCCCCGCGTCCCGCCCGGGCGCTGGACAACGGCGTCGCCCGTACCCCGCCGATGGGGTGGAACACCTGGAACACCTTCGGCTGCAACATCAACGAGACCCTCATCCGGCAGACCGCCGACGCGATCGTCAGCAACGGCCTGCGCGACCTCGGGTACAAGTACGTCGTCGTGGACGACTGCTGGTTCGACCCGAACCGGGACGCGCAGGGCAACCTCCAGGCGCACCCGCAGCGGTTCCCCAGCGGGATGAAGTCGCTCGGTGACTACCTGCACGCCCGCGGCCTGCTGTTCGGCATATACCAGGTGCCGCTGGACAAGACCTGCGCCCAGGTCGGCGGCGCGTTCCCCGGTGCCACCGGCAGCCTCAACCACGAGTACCAGGACGCGCGGCAGTTCGCCGCGTGGGGCGTGGACTACCTCAAGTACGACTGGTGCTCCGGCACCGGGACGATCAACGACCAGGTGGCGCGGTTCGGCATCATGCGTGACGCGCTGGCCTCCACCGGCCGGCCGATCGTCTACAGCATCAACCCAAACAGCTACCACGCCAAGACCGGGCCGCAGCGCAACTGGAGCGACGTGGCGAACCTCTGGCGGACCACCGAGGACATCACCAACGCGTGGAACACCGGCCAGACCAACGGCTACCCGATGGGCATCCAGAACATCGTCGACGTCACGGTGCCCCTGGCCGGGTACGCCGCCCCCGGCGGGTTCAACGACCCGGACATGCTCGAAGTCGGCCGAGGGGGCATGAACGACACCGAGATGCGCAGCCACTTCGCGCTCTGGTCGATGCTCGCGGCGCCGCTGATGATGGGCAACGACGTACGTTCGGCGAACGCGGCCACGCTGGCGATCCTGCGCAACGCGAACCTGGTCGCGATCAACCAGGACACGCTCGGCCGCCAGGCGGTCCAGGTCTCCTTCGACGGCACCCGGCGGGTGCTGGCCAAGCCGCTCGCCAACGGCGACGTGGCGGTCGCCCTGTTCAACCAGGGCGGCTCGACCACCACCGTCTCCACCACGGCGGCGGCGGTCGGCAAGAGCGGCAGCTCGTTCACGCTGCGCGACGCCTGGACCGACGCCACCTCCAGCACCAGCGGCGCGATCTCCGCCAGCGTCCCGGCGCACGGCACCGTGGTCTACCGGGTCAGCGGCGGCGGCACCACCACCCCGCCGCCGGTCCCGACCACGTTCCGGCTGCGCAGTGAGTCGTCCGGCCGGTGCCTCGACGTCGACAACGCCGGCACCGCGAACGGCACCGGAACGCTGATCTGGGACTGCCACAACAACGCCAACCAGCAGTTCACCGCCAGCGGGCAGGCGTTGCAGGTGCTGGGCAAGTGCCTGGACGTGCCGACGAACGCGACGGCCGGCACGCGGGTGCAGATCTGGGACTGCAACGGCGGCACCAACCAGCAGTGGACGATCAACGGCAACGGCACGGTGAGCAACGTGCGCTTCCCGTCCCTGTGCCTCGACGTCGACAACGCGGGCACCGCCAACGGCACCCGCGTGATCGTCTGGACCTGCCACGGCAACACCAACCAGCGGTGGAGCCGGGTGTGAGCGGCTGCGGCCGGTGAACGGCGGTCGGCCGGACGAAGGGGCGAGCGTCCGGCCGGCCGTCACCGGGCGCCGGCGGCCCGGCGCTTGTTCCAGATGTCGAACGCCACCGCGACGAGGAGCACCAGGCCCTTGACCACCGACTGGACGGACTGGTCGACGCCCATGAGCTGCATCCCGTTGCTCATCACCGCCATGATCAGGCCGCCCACCATGGCGCCGACCACGGTGCCGACGCCGCCGGTGACGGCCGCGCCGCCGATGAACGCCGCCGCGATCGCGTCCAGCTCGAACATGTTGCCCGCCGCCGGCTGGGCCCCGTTGGACCGGGACGAGTAGATCACGCCCGCCACGGCGGACAGGAAGCCCATGTTGACGAAGATCCAGAAGTTGACCCGCTTCACCCGTACGCCGGACAGCATCGCCGCGGGCAGATTGCCGCCGATCGCGTACACCTGACGGCCGAACACCGTACGACGGGTGAGCAGGCCGTAGATCAGCACCAGCACGGCGAGCACGATCAGTACGATCGGCAGGCCCCGGGCGTGGGCGAGCTGCCAGGCGAACCACATGACCACGGCGCCGACCACCACGATGCGCAGGACGAACAGCGGGAACGACTCCACCGGCTGCTCGTGGCGCACCCGGGCGACCCGGGTCCGGAACACGCTCACCGCGTACCCGACCACGGCGAACGCGCCGATGAACAGCGTGAAGGCGTCGAAGCCCTGACCGCCCAGCAGGCCGTTGAGGAAGCCGGCGGCGACCCGCTGGTACTCCTCCGGGAACGGCGACAGCGAGATGTTGTCCAGCACGCGCAGCGTCAGGCCACGGAACAGCAGCATGCCGGCCAGGGTGACGATGAACGCCGGGATGCCGGCGTACGCGACCCAGAGCCCGTGCCACGCGCCGACCGCGACGCCCACCGCGAGCGCGGCCAGGACGCCGGCCCACCAGGGCATGCCCTCACGGATGACGAGCACCGCCGATACCGCTCCGGTGAGCGCCACCACCGATCCCACGGACAGGTCGATGTGCCCGCCGATGATCACGATGACCATGCCGATCGCGAGCACCAGGATGTAGGAGTACTGCAGGACGATGTTCGTCAGGTTGCCGGGGCTCAGCGAGACGCCGTCGGTGAGGACCGCGAACAGCGCCACGATCACCACCAGCGCGATGTAGATGCCGCTCTGCCGCAGGTTGCCCAGGATCAGCGCGCGCGGGTCGCTGGTGCCGGTGTGCAGGGTCGCCGCCGCGCCGGTGTCCGGAGTGGCGATCTTCGAGGCGGGGGGAGGCTTCGTGCTGGTCATCGGACGAGATCCCTGTCCTTGGTCATGAGTTCCATCAGGTTCTCCTGGGTGGCCTCGGCCACCGGCATCTCCCCGGTGACCCGGCCGGCCGCCAGGGTGTAGATCCGGTCGCACATGCCGAGCAGCTCGGGCAGTTCGGAGGAGATGAGCACGACGGCCTTGCCGTCGGCCACCAGCCGGTTGACGATCGTGTAGATCTCGAACTTCGCGCCCACGTCGATGCCCCGGGTCGGCTCGTCGAGGATCAGCACGTCCGGGTCGGTGAACAACCACTTCGCCAGCACGACCTTCTGCTGGTTGCCGCCGGAGAGCTTACCCACGACCGACATCACCGTCGGCGCCTTGATGTTCATGTCGCGCCGGCCCTGCTCGGCGACCTGGATCTCACGGTTGCCGTCGATCCAGCCACGCCGGGCCAGCTTGTCGAGCGCGGCGGCCGAGACGTTTCCCCGCACGTCGTCGATGAGGTTGAGGCCGTAGTGCTTGCGGTCCTCGGTGGCGTACGCGATGCCGTTCGCGATCGCCTCGGCCACCGTCCGCGCCCGCACCTCGCGGCCCCTGAGGAAGAGCCGGCCGCTGATGTCCCGGCCGTACGCCCGGCCGAACACGCTCATCGCCAGCTCGGTGCGCCCGGCGCCCATCAGGCCGGCGATGCCGACGACCTCCCCGGCACGCACGTGCAGCGAGGCCCGGTCGACGACCAGGCGGTCCTGCGTCGGGTGGCGCACCGACCAGTCCTCGATGCGCAGCACCTCGTCGCCGGGCGTCACGCTGCGGGTCGGGTAGAAGGCGGCCAGGTCGCGCCCGACCATGCCGCGGATGATCCGGTCCTGGGTGACGGCGCCGTCGGACATGTCCAGCGTCTCGACGGTACGGCCGTCGCGGATCACCGTGGTCGAGTCGGAGACAGCGGTGATCTCGCCGAGCTTGTGCGAGATCATGATGCAGGTGATGCCCTGGTCGCGCAGCCGGCGCATCAGGTCCAGCAGGTGCGCCGAGTCGACGTCGTTGAGGGCGGCGGTCGGCTCGTCGAGGATCAGCAGCCGGACCTTCTTGGACAACGCCTTGGCGATCTCCACGAGCTGCTGCTTGCCGACACCGAGCTGGATGACCGGGGTGACCGGGTTCTCGTGCAGCCCGACCGACCGCAGCAGCGCCGCGGCCTCCGCGTTGGTCCGGTGCCAGTCGATGAGTCCGCCGCGGCCGCGGCGCTCGTTGCCGAGGAAGATGTTCTCGGCGATCGACAGGTAGGGCACCAGGGCGAGTTCCTGGTGGATGATGACGATGCCGCGGGCCTCGCTGTCCTGGATGCCCCGGAACCCGACCGGCTCGCCGTCGAAGACGATCTGGCCGTCGTAGCTGCCCGCCGGGTAGACGCCGGACAGCACCTTCATCAGGGTGGACTTGCCGGCGCCGTTCTCACCGCAGATCGCGTGGATCTCGCCGCGCCGTACGGCGAGCGAGACGTCCTGCAGCGCGGTCACGCCCGGGAAGGTCTTCGTGATGCCACGCATCTCGAGGATGTGATCGCTCATGGGTATCCGTCCTGCTCGTGGTCGTGGTGTCCGGAGCGGACGGGCCCGGTGGCGCGACGGCCGCCGGGCCCGTCGCCGCGGGTCAGCCGGCCCGGCCCGCGGCGACCTCCTGCTCGGTCAGGTAGCCGGAGTCGATCAGGACGGACTTGATGTCCTCCTTGTAGACGGTCTGCACCGGCAGCAGGAACGCGGGCACGACCTTGACGCCGTTGTTGTACGCCTTGGTCTCGTTGGCCTTCGGCTCCTCCTTGCGCAGGAACGCCTCGGCGGCGATGACCGCCTGCTCGGCCAGCAGCCGGGTGTCCTTGAACACCGTCGAGCTCTGCACGCCGTCGTTGACGAGCTTGACCGAGGCGACCTCGGCGTCCTGGCCGGTCACCACCGGCATCTTCTTGGCGCCGCCGCGGTATCCGGCGTTCTGCAGCGCGGTGATGATGCCCCGGGACAGGCCGTCGAACGGCGACAGCACGCCGTCGACCTTGCTGCCGTCGTTGTAGCTGGAGGTGAGCAGGTCCTCCATCCGCTTCTGCGCGGTCTCCTGCTGCCAGCGCAGGATGGCGGCCTGCTCGATCTTGGTCTGCCCGGACTTGACCTTCAGCGTCCCGGCGTCGAAGTACGGCTTGAGCGTGTCCATCGCGCCGTTGAAGAAGAACCCGGCGTTGTTGTCGTCGAGCGAGCCGGCGAACAGCTCCACGTTGAACGGACCGGTCGCGGTGCCCTTGGCGCCGTCCTTGGTGAGCAGGCCGAGCCCGACCAGGAGCGCGTTGGCCTGCGCCACGCCGACCTTGTAGTTGTCGAAGCTGACGTAGAAGCTGACGTTCGGGCTGTTGCGGATGAGCCGGTCGTAGGAGATCACCGGGATCTTCGCCGCCGCGGCGGCCTGGAGCTGGCCACTGAGCGCGGTGCCGTCGATCGGGGCGATGACCAGCACGTCCGCGCCCTGGGTGATCATCTGGTCGATCTGCTGCGACTGCGTCGGGATGTCGTCCCCGGCGTACTGCAGGTCGACCTTGTAGCCCTTCGCCTGGAGTTTCTCCTTCACCGAGTTGCCGTCGGCGATCCACCGTTCCGAGGTCTGCGTCGGCATCGAGACGCCGATCGTCAGGTCGCCGGGCTTGGCCGAGTTGGTGTCTCCGCCGCCTCCCGCGCCCTCGCCGCTGCAGGCGGCCAGGCTGATCGCGAGCGCGGCACCGCTGAGTGCGGCCAGAAGTCGTCTGCGCACGAGCGTCCTCCCTGTCGTGGCGGTCCCTGTGACACAGGTAACCCTCACGGGGAGTGTTAACGCTCACAAGTTGCCCCGTCAACCAATCGCGCGAAATGCGCACGTCTCTTTCTCGTAACAGAGACGGCAGTCCAGGTCGGACGGGGCGCCGTGGCGGAGCACCGCGGGGGCGACCGTGCGTCGCCCCCGCGGTGGCCCGGCTCAGGTCGCGGAGCAGGTGGGCGTCATGCCCGATCCGCTGCCGTTGCCCTGGAACCCGAACTCGGTGCTCTGGCCGGCGCCGAGCTGGCCGTTGTAGTCGACGTTCGCGAACCGCACCGTGCCGCTGTTCCCGCTCGCGGTGGCGCTCCAGGTGTTGGTGATGCTCGCGCCGCCCGGCAACGTCATGGTGACAGTCCATCCCCGGGTGCCCGACGAGCCGGCTGTCACCTTCACGTTGGCAACGAAGCCACCGGTCCAGGAGTTCAGCGTCACCGAGGCCGAACACCCGCCCTGACCCGGCGGTGGCGTCGTCGGGTTGTTCGGCGGCGGGGTCGTGGTCGGCGGCGGGTTGTTCCCGCCCGCGTTGAGCGCGTCCAGCACAGCGTTGTACGCCGCCTTCTTGTTGCCGGAGCAGTCGAACAGCAGCGCGTTGTCCGAGCCGCGCCACGAGTCGCAGTCCCGTACGCCCCACACCGTGATGCCGGTGCAGCGCGACACCGCCAGGCAGGCACGGGTGACGGCGGCGTAGATGTTCGCCTGGTTCCCGCCGGTCATCACGTCCAGCTCGGTGATCTGCACCTCCACGCCCAGGTCCGCGAAGCGCTGGAGGTTGGCCTGGTAGTCACCGGGGATCGTGGTGCCCAGGTGCGACTGGAAGCCGACGCAGTCGATCGGCACGCCACGCGACTTGAAGTCGCGGACCATGTTGTAGATGCCCGTCGACTTCGCGTTGATGCCGTCGGTGTTGTAGTCGTTGTAGCAGAGCTTCGCGCCCGGGTCCGCGGCGCGGGCCGCGCGGAACGCGGCCTCGATCCAGTCGTTGCCGGTGCGCTGCAGGTTCGAGTCGCGACGCCCGCCGCTGCCGCCGTCGGCGAACGCCTCGTTCACCACGTCCCAGGCGTAGATCTGCCCCCGGAAGTGGGTGGCGACCTGGGTGACGTGGTTGATCGCGGCGTTGCGCAGCGCGCTGCCGGACAGACCCTGCGCCCACGACGGCTGCTGCTGGTGCCAGAGCAGCGCGTGCCCGCGCACCGACATCCCGTTCGCGCGGGCGTGGCTCACCAGCCGGTCGCCACCGCCGTAGCTGAACCGCCCCTGCTGCGGCTCGGTGGCGTCCCACTTCATCTCGTTCTCGGCCACCACGGAGTTGAACTCGCGGTTCAGCACCGTGGCGTACGTGTTGTCGGACAGCTTGCCGGTGGCGACAGCGGCGCCGAAGTAGCGGCCCTTCTCGGCCGCCGCCGCGCGCAGCGTGGTGCCGGCGCTCGCGGACGGCGCCAGGGCCACCGCCATCCCGGCGGCGAGCGCGCCGGCCAGGATGCCGGTGGTCAGCAAGGCTCTCTTTCGTCTCATGCGGATTCCTCTTCCGGGGGTTGCGCGATGGTGGTGGTGCGACTCCTCGACCCCCGCGTCCGGCGGCGGTGGTGTCGAGGTACGACCAGCGCGGCTCGCCCGGTGAGCCTTGCGGCGCTCATGCCCTGCCATCGACTGTGAGCGATAACATCCCCCGGCGTCAACCCCTGCGAGCACCCCGGTCCTAGGGGTACACGTCCTCGTGCGCCTTGCGGTAGTCGACGATCTCGCCCAGCCGGCCGGCGGCGGCGTGCGTCGCCCACGCCGGGTTGCCCAGCAGCGCGCGGCCGAGCGCGACCAGGTCGAACTCCCCGTCCACCAGCCGCGTGGCCAGGCCCGCCACCGACTCCGGACCGTCCGGGCGCAGGAAGTCCCGCCGCAGCCCGACCGAGCCCACGGTGATCGACGGCAGACCGGTGAGCCGCTTCGCCCAGCCGGCCAGGTTCAGCCCCGAGCCGGGGAACGCGGGCTCCCAGAAGCGACGTTGCGAGGCGTGCAGCACGTCCGCGCCGGCCTCGGCGAACGCGGTGAGGATCTGCGCCAGCTCGGCCGGGGTCTCGGCGATCCGCGCGTCGAACGCCCGCTCCTTGAACTGGGAGAACCTGACGATCACCGGGCGGCCCGCCGGGACCTGCGCGCGGACCGCACGCACCACGGCAGCCGGGAACGCCGCACGCCGCGCCGGTGACCCGCCGAACGCGTCGGTCCGGCGGTTCGTGTACGGCCACAGGAACTCGTCCAGCAGGTAGCCGTGCGCGGCGTGGATCTCGATCGCGTCGAACCCGGCCCGCACGGCGACCCGGGCCGCGTCCGCGTACGCCGCCAGCAGCAGGTCCGCGTCGGCGGCGGTCATCGCGTGCGGCGCCCGGCGGCCCGGCTCGCGTACCCCCGAGGGGGTCCACGCCGGACGGCCGTCGACCGGCTCGCGGAGGCTGCCCAGGTGCCACAGCTGCGCGGCGATCCGGCCGCCGGCGGCGTGCACAGCCTCGACCACGCCCCGCCAGCCGGCCTCGGCCGCACCCGCCGTCATCCGGGGCACGGTGTCCGCGTGGCCGGCGCTGGGATGGTCGACGAGCACGCCCTCGGTGACGATCAGGCCGATGCCCGCCGCGGCGCGGCGCCGGTAGTAGTCCGCCATCTCCGGCGTCGGCACGCCACCCGGCGCGCGGTTACGGGTCATCGGCGCCATCACGAAGCGGGACGGCAACGGCAGTCCGGCGACGGTGACGGGTTCCAGCAGCGGCGCCACCGGCGATGCGGTGTCCAGGGTCGCGTTCATGACCGGACGTTAGGAGTTGACACCGGTGTCAAGGGCAAGCGCTCAGGCGGCCGGATCCCGGGTGTCCTCGGTCACGCTCATGTCGGACACCACGTCGTCGAGCACCGCGACGGCGTGCGCGAGCCGTGCCATCTCCGCGGTCATCCGGGTCCGCTCCTCCCGCAGCCGGTCGGTGAGCCACGAGGTGCGGATCTCCGGATCGGTCACGCAGGGCAGCAGCTCGGCCATCCGGCGGCTGCTCAGCCCGGCGTCGAACAGCCGCTGGATGAGCCGGACCCGGTCCACCGCCGACTCGGCGAAGACCCGCTGCCCGCTCGCGGTGCGCATGGCGGCGAGCAGGCCCTGCTGCTCGTAGTACCGGATGGACCGGGCACTGACCCCGGTACGCGCCGACAGCTCCCCGATCCGCATCGCGCCTCCCCCGCTCGCCGGAGTTCCATCATCGAGCATGCCGCACCGGTCAGGACAGCAGCTCGACGTACCCGTCGGTGCCGTGCACGCGGATCCGCCCGCCGTCGGGGATCAGCCTGGTCGCGTCCGGCACCGCCACCACTGCGGGCAGGCCGTACTCGCGGGCGATCACCGCGCCGTGCGTCATCAGGCCGCCCACCTCCGTCACCAGGCCCGCGGCGCCCACGAACAGCGGCGTCCAGCTCGGGTCGGTGTGCGCGGTGACGAGGATGTCGCCCGGCTCCAGGTCGGCGCCGGCCAGGTCCGCCACCACCCGCGCCCGCCCCTCCACGACGCCGGCTGAGACCGGCAGCCCGACCAGGGCGCCGGCGGGCACGTCGTCGCGCCGGTACGAGCCGTTGATCGCCTCGCCCTCGGAGGTGAGGACCCGGGGCGGGGTGAGCGCCTGGTGCGCCCGGAACTCCTCCCGGCGCCTGCGGATCAGCCCGACGTCGACCCGGCCGGTGGCCGCGACCTCGCGGAACTCGTCGAACGTCAGGTAGAAGACGTCCTCGGCAGCGGCGAGCACACCGGCGCGCGCCAGCCGGCCGGCCTCGGCCATGAGCGCCTGCTTGTAGACGGCGTAGCGGCTCACGATGTCGTACTTCGGGTACTCGCGGTAGCCGACGAACGTCCGTACCCGCTCGATCATCGCCTGCGTCTCGGCGGCCCTGCGCTCACCGTCGGGCAGCGCGCGCAGGCGGTCGAGCACCTCCCGGGCCTTCTCCTCGGCCCGCTCCCGGCCGTGGGCGAAGCGGCGCGCGGCCGCGCCCGGTGCGAAGTTGCGGACGTTGTCCAGGATCAGCGGCACGAGCGTGGCGGGACGCTCGCTCCACCGGGGCCGGGTGATGTCGATCTCGCCGACGCAGCGCATGCCGTACCGGTCGAGGTAGCCCTCGACGGCCGCGCGCGCCTGCGCGCCGCCCGGCAGTTTCGGCAGCTCGTCCAGGAACCCGTCGTCGGCGACGTCCCGCAGGAAAGCGACCACCTCGGGGTACGCGCGGATCACGTCGGCCACGTCGAGCAGCGCCAGCCCCATCTCGGAGGTGACGTTGCCGGGCGCGGACAGCGTGAGCGTGTCGGCCGCGTCGCGCTCGCCGAGCCACTCCCCCAGCTTGTCGTTGAGCCACCAGGTGGCCTGCATCCCCGCCATGATCGCCTGGCCGCTCAGCGGATCGGTGAGCACCCGCTTGTGCTCGGCGAACGCCTCGACCAGGAAGTCGAACAGCTCTGGTCCGGTCCGGGCGCTGATGTCGCGGCGCAGGGCGGCGAGGGACTCCCGGCTGCGCTCGACGAGCGTGGCGACGATCGCCGGGTCGGTGTCGATCGGGGGCGGCGGGCCGCCCGCGGGCGGGCCGGCCGGGGCCGGGTCCGGCGCGGGCGGCACGACGTCCCGGGCGAGGACCGTCTCCAGCGCGTCCCGGGTGAGCGGGTCGGCCCGGCCGATCATGCCCAGGAACGCGGTACGGCCCGCCGGGGTGGACAGGTGCGGCGTGGCGTCGACGAACAACCGGCCGCCCGCCTCGTGCATCGGCGCCATCGCGGTGAGCCGCCACATCGACAGGCCCAGCGGCTTCATGGCGTCGGTCATCATCTGCTGGTGGCCGACCGACAGGTAGACGTGGAACCGCCCGTCGACGGCGGCCGCCGGCACCGGGAACAGCGTGGTGATCGGCCGGCTCTGCAGGACGTGAATGTCGTCGCCGGTCAGGGCCCACTCGATGTCCTGCGGGCACCCGAAGCGCGCCTCGATCCGCCGGCCCAGCGCGGCGAGGCGTACCGCCTGCGCGTCGGTCAGCGCGGCAGACGCCTGGCGCGCCGGGTCGACCGGCGTCTCCCGGGTGCCGCCGCCCGGCGCCGCGTGCACCGCCCGCGACTTCGCGCCGATCGTCCGGCCGGCCACAGCGCCGTCGCGCACCGTGAAGACGTCCGGGTTCACCAGGCCGG
Organism: Micromonospora tulbaghiae; assembly: GCF_900091605.1. Classification (GTDB taxonomy): domain Bacteria; phylum Actinomycetota; class Actinomycetes; order Mycobacteriales; family Micromonosporaceae; genus Micromonospora; species Micromonospora tulbaghiae. Next base: position 423,044 of record NZ_FMCQ01000002.1, on the reverse strand, counting down.
AGACCAGGGCCTCGCCGAGACCGAAGCCGGCCTCCACCGAGACCACCGTCCGGTTCCCGGTGACCGGGTCGGCGGTGAACATTATCCCGGCCGCGTCCGGGAAGACCATCCGCTGGACCACCACGGCCATGTCCACGGCCCGGTCGTCGATGCCGTGGCGCCGCCGGTAGGTCACCGCCCGGTCGGTGAACAGCGAGGCCCAGCAGCGGCTGACGTGCCGCAGCAGCTCTGCCGTGCCGACCACGTTCAGATAGGTGTCCTGCTGGCCCGCGAACGAGGCGGTCGGCAGGTCCTCCGCCGTCGCGCTCGACCGCACCGCGTACGCGGCGTCCGGACCGAGCCGGGACAGCGCGGCGGTGACCGCCGCCGCGACGTCGGCGGGCAGCGCGGTCCGCTCGACTGCGCGACGGACCTCGGCGGCGGCCGTCCGGATCGCCGCCGGGTCGTCCGCGTCCGCGCCGGCGAGCCGGTCCAGTGGACCGGTCAGCGACGGTGTCCACGCCACCAGCCGGAAGGCGTCCGTCGTGACGCAGAAACCACTGGGTACGCGCACCCCGTCGATCCGCGTCAACGCCCCCAGATGCGCGCCCTTGCCGCCGACCGCGCCGATCCGCGACTCGTCCACCTCGTGCAGTTCCCACACGTACCGTCCGGTCATGCCGTGCCCCCGTTTTCGCAGCTCAACCCGCATCGGCCGATGATTGTGCGGCATGACCGGGGCCTTGCGGCAAGGCCCGGGGTGCGGTATATGTTGATAGTGGCGAGGAGACCTGTCTCTTTGCCTTTCTTTTTGTGGTCGTCACGTCCCCCTGCCCTGACCCGCCGCCGTCACGTGAGTCAGATCTCCCCGCCCCGGGTGGAGTGCCGAGGGCGCCACGGGGCAAGAAGCGACCACGAGGCCGCGGTGCGACATGGCCCGGACGAGCGGGATCGGGTGGGGTGGGGGAGACTCGTGCGATGAGCGGCGCTGACACCGACCCGCGTACGCGTGCCGACGTCTTCGCCGTCGACGGTGAGATCGGGCCGGACCTGGCGCGGGTCCGCTGGTCGAAGCACCCCCTGGGGCCGCCGGACACCTGGCCGCAGAGCCTGCGGACCGCGGTGCGGATCCTGCTGTCCTCCCGGTTCCCGATGTGGATGGCCTGGGGGCCGCAGCTCACCTTCTTCTGCAACGCCGCCTACCGGCGGGACACGCTCGGCCGCAAGTACCCGTGGGCACTGGGGCGCCCGGCGAACGAGGTGTGGGCGGAGATCTGGGACGACATCGGCCCCCGCGTCGACACCGTGCTGCGCACCGGCGAGGCGACCTGGGACGAGGGCCTGCTGCTGTTCCTGGAGCGGGCCGGCTACCGCGAGGAGACGTACCACACGTTCTCCTACAGCCCGTTGCGCGCCGACGACGGCAGCCTGGTCGGGATGCTCTGCGTGGTCAGCGAGGACACCGAGCGGGTCATCGGTGAGCGGCGGATGGCCACGCTGCGCGACCTCGGCTCGGACCCGAGCGTCATCCGCACCGAGCAGGAGACGCTCGCGTTCGTCAGCCGCCAGCTGGCGCGCAACCCGCAGGACCTGCCGTTCACCCTCACCTACCTGTACGACGGCGACGGCGGCGCCCGGCTGGTGGAGGCGACCGGGCTGGCGGCGGACCACCCGGCGGCCCCGGCCACGCTGTCCCCCGGCGACCCGGCCGCCCCGTGGCCGGCCGACGCCCTGACCGAGGGCGATCCGGTGCGGGTCGCGCTCGACGGCCCGGCCTTCACGGACCTGCCCACGGGTGGCTGGCCCGCCGCGCCGACCGAGGCGCTCCTGGTGCCGCTGCGGCAGCAGGGCGGGGCGCCGTACGGGTTCCTGGTCGCCGGGCTGAACCGCTACCGGGCGCTGGACGACGGGTACCGCGGCTTCGTCGAGCTGACCGCCGGGCATCTGGCCACCGGCATCGCCAGCGCCCGCAGCTACCAGGCGCAGCAGCGGCGCGCCGAGGAGCTCGCCGAGCTGGACCGCGCGAAGACCGCGTTCTTCTCCAACATCAGCCACGAGTTCCGCACCCCGCTCACCCTGATCATGGGCCCGCTGGACGAGCTGCGCGGCCGGTTGCAGGGCGCCGACGAGCGGGTCCGCGCCGAGCTGGACGTGATCCGCCGCAACGGGCTGCGCCTGGGCAAGCTGGTAAACAGCCTGCTCGACTTCTCCCGAATCGAGGCCGGGCGGATGCAGGCCCGCTACGAGCCGGTGGACCTGGCCGCCGTGACCGCCGACCTGGCGAGCGTCTTCCGGTCGGCGATCGAACGGGCCGGCCTGTCCTTCGAGGTGGACTGCCCGCCCCTGTCCGAGCCGGTGCACCTGGACCGCGGCATGTGGGAGAAGGTGGTGCTCAACCTGCTCAGCAACGCGCTGAAGTTCACCTTCGACGGCACGATCGGGGTGGAGCTGCGCGACGAGGGCGTCTCGGCGGTGCTGCGGATCTCCGACACCGGCATCGGCGTCCCCGCCGACGAGATGCCGCGCCTGTTCGAGCGGTTCCACCGCATCGAGAACGCCCGCTCCCGTTCCGACGAGGGCAGCGGGATCGGCCTCGCCCTGGTCAAGGAGCTGGTCATGCTGCACGGCGGCGACATCGACGCGGACAGCGCGGTGGGCCGGGGCACCACCTTCACGATCCGGTTGCCGTTCGGCACCGCGCACCTGCCCGCCGACGCGCTCGCCCCGGCGGGAAACGGCCGGACGCCGGCGTCGGCCGAGCCGTTCGTGCAGGAGGCGCTGCGCTGGCTGCCCGCCGACCCGGGCGACGCCGTCGCCGGGGACACCCCGGCCGACGGGCCGGTGCAGCCGCTGCCCGGCGGGGCGCCGGCCCGCGTCCTGGTGGCCGACGACAACGCCGACATGCGGGAGTACCTCACCCGGCTGCTGCGCTCGGCCGGGCACGAGGTGCAGGCGGTCGCCGACGGGCGGGCCGCGCTGGACGCCGCCCGCGCGCACACCCCCGACCTGGTGGTCAGCGACGTGATGATGCCCCGCCTCGACGGCCTGCAGCTGGTCGCCGCGCTGCGCGCCGACCAGCGTACGGCCGGTACTCCGGTGCTGCTGCTGTCCGCCCGCGCCGGTCAGGAGGCCTCGATCGAGGGGTTGGAGGCCGGCGCCGACGACTACCTGGTCAAGCCGTTCCCGGCCGCCGAGCTGCTGGCCCGCGTACGCGCGAACGTGGAGCTGGCCCGGCTGCGCAACCACCACGCCCGCTGGCGTACCGCGCTCGTCGACTCGTTGCAGGAGGCGTTCTTCGTCTGCGACGAGGAGGGCGCGGTCGTCGAGATCAACGCGGCGTTCACCGGCATCCTCGGCTACGGCACCGAAGGGCTGCCCTACCCGGCGGTGCACCCCTGGTGGCCGGACCGGGAGGCCGAGCCCGAGGCGCACCGCCAGGTGGCGGCCGCGTTCTCGACGCTCGTGGGGCAGACCCGTGGCACCTACACCGTGCCGGTCACCCACCGCGACGGGCACCGGATCTGGATCTCGGCCGCGTTCAACCAGGTCAACGACCCGGACAGCGGCCGCCGGATGATCGTCGGCACGTTCCGCGACGTCACCGCGGAGCACTACGCCGTGCAGCGGGAGACCGCCCTGGCCGGGCTCAGCATGCGGCTGTCGCAGGCGGACGACCTCACCGACGCGCTGCTCGGGGTGCTGGACGAGCTGCGCAAGCTGTGGCGGGCCGCCGGCGTGCTCACCGCCGTCTTCAGTGACCTGCCGACCCCCGACGTGACCGCCACCGACCCGGCGGCACGCTGGGACACGTTGCCGCAGGAGCGTCGTCAGGCGTTGCTCGCGCTGCGGGACACCCCGCTGCTGACGCCGGTGGCGACGCGTACGCACGGCGCCGGCATCGCCGTCGAGCACCCGCACGGCACCATGGCGCTCTGGATCGACCTGGGCGAGAAGCGGCCCTTCACCGAGCAGGACCAGACCCTGCTGGCGCTGCTGGCCGGCCACATCGGTCAGGGACTGCACCGGGCGCACCAGATCGACCAGCAGCGGGAGACCGCCCTGGCCCTGCAACGGGCGATCCTCGGCCCGGCGCAGCTGCCCGCCGGGTTCGCGGTCCGGTACTCCCCCGCCGCGATGCCGCTCAAGGTCGGCGGCGACTGGTACGACATGGTGGAACTGCCGGACGGGCGGATCGGCATCGTGGTCGGCGACTGCGTGGGACACGGCCTCGGGGCCGCGACAGTGATGGGCCAGCTGCGCAGCGCCTGCCGCGCGCTGCTGTTGCAGGATCCGAGCCCGGCCCGGACGCTCGCGGCCCTGGACCGGTTCGCCGCGCTGCTGCCGGGCGCCTCCTGCGCCACCGTCTTCTGCGGCGTCCTCGACCCGGCCACCGGCCAGATGCGCTACTCCAGCGCCGGTCACCCACCGGCCATCGTGGTCCGCGCCGACGGCACCCCCGAGCTGCTGCAACACGGCCGGTCCCGGCCGCTGGCCGTACGTCCGGGCCAGGAACGCCCGGAGGCGGAGGCGACGGTGCAGCCGCGGGCCACCCTGATGCTCTACACCGACGGCCTGGTGGAACGGCGCCGCCAGCCGATCACCGCCGGCATCGCCCGCGCCACCGACGCCATCCAGCGGGGGCACCGCGCGCCGGTCGAGGTCCTGGCGACCGAGATCATGGAACGGCTCACCCCCGACGGCGGCTACCACGACGACGTGGCCCTGCTGCTCTACCGCCACCCCGGGCCGTTGGAGCTGGAGTTCCCCGCCGAGTCGACCCGGCTGGCCGAGGTCCGCACCGCGCTGCGGGGATGGCTGGACCGCTGCGGGCTGGCCCCGGCCCACGCCTACAACATCCTGGTGGCGGCCGGTGAGGCGTGCGCCAACGCGATCGAACACGGGCACCGCGACGATCCGGGCGGGCGGATCCGGCTGCGCGCCGCCGCCACGGCCGGCGACCTGCGCCTGAGCGTCACCGACAGCGGCCGATGGCGGGACCGGAACCGGCCTCCCGACCCGCACCGCGGCCGGGGACTTGTGCTCATGCGCGCGCTGATGGACAACATCAGCGTCACCCCGGGAGCCACCGGCACCACAGTCGACATGCAGGCGAGGATCACGCCATGAGCACGTCCCTGACCCTGACCACGAGCGACAGTCCCGACGGCGCCCGCGTGCTGGCCGCCGTCGGTGAGATCGACATGAGCAACGCGTCTGCCTTCGCCGACGCGCTGGCCGAAGCGGTACGCCCCGACGGTGAGCCTCTGGTCGTGGACCTCACCAAGGTGGAGTACCTGGACAGCGCCGGGCTGGCCGCGCTGTTCCCGCACGCCGGCCGGATCGCGCTGATCGCGGGCCCGCTGCTGGAGCCGCTACTGACCATCTCCGGGCTGGCCGACCTCACCACGGTCCGCAGCGCCTGACGCCGTCGCGGCGTCAGGCGCCGTCGCGGCGTCAGGCGCGGTCGCGCACGATCATCAGCGGCGAGTGGGCGTGGTGCAGCACCGCGTGGCTGACCGAGCCGAGCAGCAGCCCGCCGAGCGCGCCCCGGCCGTGCGCGCCGACCACCACCAGCTGGGCGTCCTTCGACTCCTCCACCAGCACCCGGGCCGGAGCGCCGCGGATCGACCGCTGCCGCACCGGCACGTCCGGGTAACGCTCGGCCCAGCCGGCGATCGACTCGGCGACGACCCGCCGGGACTCCTCGGCGAAGGCCTCGGGGTCGTACACCAGCGGCAGGATGTCGCCGGGGCCGATCGGCGTGGGGTACAGCCAGGCGTGCACCACGATCAGCGGCGCGCCGCGGCGGGCGGCCTCCTCGTACGCGGACCCGACCGCCGCGGTGGACAGCTCGGAGCCGTCGACACCGACCACGACCGGGCCGTCGGCGCGCGCCTCGCCGCGCGTCACCAGCACCGGGCACTGCGCGCGGGCCGACACCTGGAGCGTGACCGAGCCGATCAGCAGGCCGGCGAACCCGCCCAGGCCGCGGTGGCCGAGCACGATCAGCGCGGCGTCGCGGGACTCGGCGACCAGCACCGCCGCCGCCGCGCCGTCGACCACCACGCCGGTGACCGGCACGTCCGGCGCCACCTTGCCGGCCTCGGCGACCGCCTCGGCGACGCACCGCTCCGCCTGGTTGCGCAGGCCGGCGCCGGCGGGCGCGCCCGGGGCCGGGGTGAGCGGCGCGCGGGTCAGCGGCCAGATGAACGCGTGCACCACCTGCAGCGGCCGGTTCCGGTCGGCGGCCTCGCGGGCGGCCACCCGGACCGCGTCCAGCGAGGCGGCCGACCCGTCCACGCCCACCACGACGGGGGCCCGCGAGTGGATCGTCATGACGTCCTCCTTCACTCGTCCTCAGCCTGCCCGTCCGGCGGCCGACCCGGCAGGGCCAGCGGTCCCGGCGTTGGGGTCGTCGGTCCCGGCGTTGGGGTCGTCGGTCCCGGTCCGGGAGGCGTTGCTCCCGCGGAAGCGGCGGGTCAGCCGCAGCACCAGACCGGGCAGCACGCCGATCGCGGCGCAGGCGAGCAGGTCGAGCGCGCCGAGCGGGGACGTGCCGAGCAGCTCCCGAAGCGGCGGCAGCAGCACGCCCGCCACCTGGAGGACCGCGGAGACCGCGACCGCCACCGGCAGCGCGAGGTTGCGCTCGCGCGAGCCCGGGGTACGGGTGGCGCGAACGGCCAGCGCCACACCGAGCTGGGCCAGGCCGAGCACCACGAACACCACCGACTGCCACGGCCGGTCCGCCGCGGCGGCCCACACGCCGGCGCCGAGCGTCGCCGCGGCGATCAGCCCGCCGGTGAGCAGCACGTCCCGGCCCAGGCCGCCGCCGAGCACCGACTCCTGCGGCGAGCGGGGCGGCCGGCGCAGCGTGCCCGGCTCGGCCGGTTCCGCGCCGAGCGCCACACCGGGAACGCCGTGGGTGAGCAGGTTGATCCAGAGGATCTGCGCCGGCAGCAGCGGCACCGGCAGGCCGAACAGCGGGCCGAGCAGCATCACCGCGATCTCGGCGACGCCACCGGCGAGCGCGTACCGCAGGAACCGGCGGATGTTGTCGTAGATCCGGCGGCCCTCGCCGATGGCGGTCGCCACAGTGGTCAGGTCATCGTCGACGAGCACCAGGTCGGAGGCCTGCCGGGCCACCTCGGTGCCGCCGCCCATCGCCACGCCGATGTCCGCGCGGCGCAGCGCCGGGGCGTCGTTGACGCCGTCGCCGGTCATCGCCACCACGTGCCCCTGGGTCTGCAGGCCGGCGATGATGTCGAGCTTCTGTTCCGGCTGGGTCCGCGCGTACACCCGGGTCTCGGGGTGGGCGCGGCCGGGGTCGCCGTCGTCGCCGTTCGCCAGCGGGTCGCCGTCGCGCCAGAGCCCGAGCCGCCCGCCGATGGCGGCGGCGGTCGCCGGGTGGTCGCCGGTGATGAGGACCAGCCGGATGCCGGCCTCCTCGAAGCCCGCGGCGATGCCCGGCGCCGCCGCGCGCAGCGGGTCGCCGACCGCGACCAGGCCCAGCGGGCGCAGGCCGGCCGGTCGGGCCGGGTCCGGCAGGGTGTCGACCACTGCCGAGGCCACCGCCAGCACCCGCAGCCCTTCGGTGGCGAGCCGGTGCGCGGCGCCGGTCAGCTCGGCCAGTTCCCCGGCGTCGGCGTCCACCAGCGGCGCGGCCAGCAGGTTCTCCGGCGCGCCCTTGCAGACCACCAGGTAGCGCCCGTCGCAGCGGCGGTGCACCGTGGTCATCCGGCGCAGGTCCTGGTCGAACGGCGCCTCCGCCACCCGGGGCCAGGCCTCGCGGGTGGTGTCCGGGTCCAGGCCGCAGCGGGCGCCGAACGTGACCAGCGCCGCCTCCAGCGGGTCACCGATCGCGGTCCACTCCGGCCGCTCGTCGGTCGGCGGCGTCACTGTGGCGTCGTTGCAGAGCAGCCCGGCGCGGGCGAGGGCGCGCAGTTCCTCCGGGGCGCTCACCGGTTCGCCCCGGTGGTGCACCTCGCCGTCGGGCGCGTAGCCGGTGCCGGTGACGGCGTAGCGGTCGCGGCCGGGGACGACGGCGTACTGCACCGCCATCCGGCCCTCGGTGAGCGTGCCGGTCTTGTCGGAGGCGATCACGGTGACCGAGCCGAGGGTCTCCACCGCGTGCAGCCGGCGGGGGATGGCCCGGCTGCCGGCCATCCGGCGCGCGCCCAGGGCGAGCGCGAGCGTGACGACAGCGGGCAGCGACTCCGGCACGGCCGCCACCACGAGGCTGACGGCGGTGACCGCCATCTGCGTGACCGGCCGCCCGTCGAGCACGCCGATCGCGAAGACCAGCCCGGAGAGCACCACGGCGGTCAGGCCGAGCACCCGGCCGAGCGAGGACAGGCGTCGTTGCAGCGGGGTGGGCGCCGGCCGGGTCGCCGCGACCAGGGCGCTGATCCGGCCCAGTGCGCTCGCCGCGCCGGTTCGCACCACGGTCCCGGTGGCGCGACCGGTGGTGACCACCGTGCCCGCGCTGGCCTCCTCCCCCGCGACCCGGGCCACCGGCACCGACTCGCCGGTCAGCGCCGACTCGTCCAGGCTGAGGCGTACCGCGTCGGTGAGGTCCAGGTCGGCGGGCACCACGTCGCCGGCTTCCAGCCGGACCAGGTCGCCGCGGACCAGGTCGGCGGCGGGCAGCACGAGGTCACGGCCGTCGCGGACCACGCGCGCGGTCGGTGCGGCGAGCCGGTCCAGCGCGGCGACCGCCCGGTCGGCGCGTACCTCCTGCACCACGCCGATCGCCGTGTTGATCAGGACGACCAGCACGATCACGGCGGTGTCCGGGTAGTCGCGCAGCAGCGTGGTCACCACGGCGGCGGCCAGCAGGAGCGCCACCAGCGGGTCGGTGAGCTGGCGGAACACCCGGCCGGCCAACCCGCGCTTGCGCGGCGCGGCCACCGTGTTGGGCCCGTCGGCCCGCAGCCGGGCGGCCGCCTCGGCCGAGCCGAGCCCGGTCGCGGGGGCCGGCGAGATCTCGGTGGGCGTCGTCGCCGCAGCAGGCCCGCCGTTGATCACCACATCGTCCTCCATGTCGTCGCCGCCCACGCCGGGCGATCCCAGCATGCCGCGCGGGCGGGCCCGGGTCGCAGGGCCGAGGGCCTGCCGGACCCGGGACCAACGGCCCCCCGCGTACGGGGCAGCGCGACTCCCGGCTCGCCGGTAACGTCCGCTCGGTGAACCGGACAGGCAGCTCCGCCGGGGCGACACCTCCGTCCCGTAACCCGTGGATCCGCTGCGCGGTCGCGGTGCTCCTCGTCGCATCGGCCGGATGCGGGAAGGGGATCGGGGAGGAGAGCGGCGACGCGCTGGCGCGCGACACCGCGGCGGCGGAGGCCAAGCAGCTCAACACCGACCTGGGGCACCGCAACCGGGCACGTGACGCCGGGTCGATCGCGGCCGCCGAGATCAGCCAGGAGCCGCAGGACGCCGCGTCGGGCGGTGGTGCGACAGTCCGGCGGGAGGCACTGGCCTGGTCCGGCCGCACCGCCGGGGACGAGCGGGCCACAGTCGACGTGCGGTTCGTGGTGACAGTGCCGGAGCAGCCGCCGGTGTCGATCGGCGGTGCGAGCAACAGCGCCGGTGAGGCCACCCGCTGCTACCGGTACGAGTTCGAGCTATACCGCTACACGACGTATCACGAGATCGACTGTCCGAGCGGCCCCGCTCCCTCGCCACCCACCGCCGCGCCGGTGCCGAGGGTGCCCGACGACGGACGGCAGCGGCTCACCGCCGTGCTGCGCACCGCCACCCCGGACACGCTGGCGGGCGCGGTGCGGGCGGCGTTCCCGCAGGACTGGATCACCGTCGACACGACAGTGCACGAGGGCGCGCTCGTCGCCGCCGTCGGCGTACCGGCCGAACGGGACTGCCTCCTGCTCGTCCGCACACCGGCCGGGAAGATCGAATCCCCCGGGTACGACCGGATCTGGCTGGAGCCGGGCGAGACGGGCTGCCGCACCGCCCTCTACGTGGCGCCGCCGCGCTGACGTACCGGTTTGCCGCGCGGCCGCCGGGGCACCTGACGGTCATGACTGATCCGAGGCAGTTCCAGCGACAGCAGGAGAGCGCGCTCGAGCGCGGGCAGGTGTTCCAGGACGCCGAGGGGCGGCGTACCCGGGATCCGGGCGCCGGGGTGGAGAACGCGGAGAGCGAGGCCGACCGCAACGCCGAGCACCTGGCGCGTGGTGACGTGGGCCCGGGCGTCCCGGAGGACTGACGCCGACGAAGGGGTGTCAAGGTAGCGTTGACGGGTGACCCTGGCCGGCCTGTCCGAGATCGCCGCGGCCCGGGTCCGGTTGGACGATCGCGAGCTGGACCTCATCGACCGGGCCCGGCACGACGGCGCCACCTGGGCCGAGATCGCGCGTTCGCTGGGCCTGGGCAGCCGGCAGGCCGCCGAGCAGCGCCGGCAGCGCCTCGTGGCGGCCCGGCGGGGCCGCCTGGCCGCGCTCGACCCGGCCGCCTCCTCCGACGTGCCGGCGCTCCGGGCGGCAGTCGCCGACCTGCACCGCTGGATCGAGACGGACCGCTCGTGGGACGGCTGTTTCCCCCGCGCGGCGTTGACGCGCCGCACCTGCGCGCTCGCGCTCGACGCCCCGGCCGGGCCGCTGTATGCGCTGGCCGCGCACCTCGCCGACGATCTGGCCGGAGCGGGGCGCCGGCTGCCGGCTCCGGTACGCGACGCCGCCCGCCGCATCACGGCGGCCCTGTCAACGGAGCATTGACGCCGGCCGAAGCCATTGCGCCACTGCGACTCAATTCCCGAGGATGAGTCCTTCAGGCTCAACTCTCGGGGGATTCATGCGCCGCAACACCTTCCTGTTCGTGGCCGTCTCGATGCTGGCCGGCCTCGGCGGCAGCGCCATGGCCCTGGTCTCCGGCATCTGGATCCTGGACCTCACCGGCTCCACCGGGCTCGCCGCGCTGGCCGGTCTCTGCGTCTACGCCCCGACGCTGGCCGGACCGTGGCTCGGCGGCCTGCTCGACCGGGTGCCCCGGCGTCCCCTGGTGATCGGCGTCAACCTCGCGCTCGCCGCCGCGCTGCTGAGCCTGCTGGCCGTACGAGGGCCCGGCCAGGCGTGGCTGATCTACGCCGTCTCGTTCGCCTACGGCGTCGGCTACGTGCTCGTCGACGCCGGCGAGACCGCGCTGCTGCCCGCCGCGCTCCCCCCGGCCCGGCTGGCCGACGTCAACGGGTGGCGGTCGAGCGCGCAGGAGGGCATGAAGCTGGTGGCGCCGCTGGCCGGGGCGGGCCTGTACGCGTGGCGGGGCGGGCACGTCGTCGCGGTGCTCGCCGCCGCCGTACCGGTGCTCGTGGCCGCCCTGTACGGCGCGTTGCGCCTGACGCGGACCGACCCCGCTTCCCCGGCCGCACGCCCGGCGCGAGTGCGGGGCGGGCTTGCCGCGCTCCTGGCCCGGCGCGCGGTACGCGTACCCGTGGCGCTCGCGGCGGTGTCCATCGCGATGTCCGGCTTCACCACCGCGGCGCTGTACGACGTGGTGGTGACGGACCTGGCCATGCCGTCGACGTTCCTCGGTGTGCTCGCGAGCGCACAGGGCGCCGGGTCACTGCTCGCCGGGCTCGTCGTCGGCCGGTTCGCCCGCCGCCGCGGCGAGATCGCGGTCGGTGCCGCCGGCGCGGTCCTGTTCGCCGTCGGCTGTCTCGGGCGATGCCTGCCGTGGTGGCCGGGCACCGTGGCCGCCTCGGTGGTGGCCGGTGTAGGTCTGCCCTGGACGCTCGTCGCGGCGGTCACCGCCGTGCAGACCTACACGCCACCGGCGATGCTGGGGCGGGTCGCCGGGACCGCGAACACCGCGATGTTCGGCCCGATCACGCTGGCCGTCCCGCTCGGGTCGGCGGCGGTAGCCGTCGGCGGGCGGCCGCCGTTGGTGGTCGCCGCCGTGATGTGCCTGGCCGCCGCGCTTGCGGCGGCTCATGGCGGACGCCGCCGGGGCGGAGCCGCCACCCCGGCGCAGGCCGGTGACGAGGCCCGGGTCCGGGCCTGACCGGATGCGGCCCGTCCCCAGGGGTGAGGGGGACGGGCCGCACGATCGTCAGCGCCAGGTGTCGGTGACGGCGCGGGTGCCGCCGGCCGGCGTGGTGAGCGTCCGGTTGGCGCCGGACTCCCAGGTCACCGTGCCGTCCGGGTTCTTCTTGACGTACTTGTACTCGACGGCGGTGTTCGCGGGCAGGTCGACCGTGGCCCGCCAGACTGGGTAGGCGGCGGACGAGAGCGCGACGGCGGCGGCCGGGTTCCAGCCGCCGAGCGCCGGTATGTTGCCGACCACGAACACGTTCTGCCCGTAGACGGTGGTCGCGGTGGCGGAGAACGTGGTGGCCACAGTCGTGGTGACGGTGTCGCCGCGGAACGTCTCGGTCACCGCGTACGTGCCGCCGGCCGGGGTGGTGAACGTCCGGTTCGCGCCGGACTCCCAGGTGACGGCGCCGGCGGAGGTCAGCTTGACGAACTTGTACTCCACGGCGGCGGACCGGGGCAGGCTGACGGTGGCGCGGTAGGCGCCTCCGCCCTGCGCGGCGAGCTCGACTCCGTTCGCGGGCGTCCACGAGCCCAGCTCGGGGATGCCGCCGACGACGTAGACGTCCTGCCCGGCGGCCAGGTTCGCGGTGACGGTGAACGTGGTGGCGATCCGGTCACCCGGGCTGACCGTCGGGGACGCGGTCGGGGAGGCCGTCGGGGACGGGCTCGCGCCCGGCCGGGCGTTCACGTGGATGGCGACCGCGTCGTTGGCCGGGACGGTCACGGTGGCCCGGCCACCGGACACCGTCACCGTGGAGCCGGTGCAGCCGCTGCCGGTGGCGACGCCGGAGACGACGTCGCAGTACCGGCCGTCGGCGAGACCGGTGACGAAGGTGGCGGTGGTGGCCGAGCCGGAGTCGTTGATGCCGATCCACGCCCGGTCGCCCCGGTGGAAGCCGATCACGTTGCTGTTCACAGTGGTGAAGTCCGAGACGGTCTTCACCGGGCGGGCCGCGTTGGCCCAGCCGACCATGCCCTTGACGCCGGTGGTGCGGCTCAGGCAGTTCCAGACGGCGCCGCACACCGTGTCGGTGACGCGCCCGGTGCCGTCGTGCGGCGGGGACTGGTTGCGGTTGGACCAGGTGAAGCTGTCGTAGACCGACGGCCTGCCGTGCGGGTAGGCCAGCGCGAAGTAGTTCGCCAGCACGTAGTCGGTGCCGTTCTTGTACGACAGCACCACGCCGTCGCGCTCCAGGTCGTGGTTGGTGACCATGGAGAAGACGTTTGCGCTCGGCGCGTCGAGGTTCCAGTTCGGCACGTTCGCCAGCGCCGAGATGGAGCCCTGGAACGCCGAGCGGATGCCCTTGGCGTACGCGAAGTCGAGCACGTCGCCGTTGCCGATGTACGCGCGGGCCTGCAACGCCGGGTTGCTCGCCCCGTCGAAGATCTCCTGCGCCACGTAAGGTCGCCGGCCCTCGGCGACGGTGTCGTTCAGCTTGCCGAGGACGGCCGCGAAGTCGTCCTTGCGGATGTGCTTGACCGCGTCGACCCGGAAGCCGTCGACGCCGAGCCCGATCAGGTCGTTCAGGTACGCCGCGATCTTGTTCCGGACCGTTTCCTTCTCGGTGTAGAGGTCGGACAGCGACAGCAGCTCGCAGCTGGTCACCTGGGCCTCGTTGTTCCAGTCGCCGATCGCGCCGCCGGTCGGGCAGTTGTCGCCGGGGCGGTGGAAGTCACCGTCGCCGTACGGCACGGCCGGGTAGCTGTAGCCGGAGAACTCGGTGCCGGCGTAGCCGCGCGTACCGGCCGGGTTGTTGGTGCCGGCCATGTGGTTGACCACCGCGTCGACGTAGACGCGCACACCGGCGTTGTGGCACGCGGTGACCATGGCGGCGAACTGCTGGCGGTTGCCGAACCGGCTGTCCAGCCTGTACGACACCGGCTGGTACACCTCGTACCAGGGGTAGGCGCCGTCAGCGCTGGCGGGCAGCTTCACCGACTCCTGCGGCGGCGCCACCTGCACCGCGCCGTATCCGGCCGGTCCGAGGTGGTCGGTGCAGGCGGCGGCGACCGACGTCCAGTTCCATTCCCAGAGGTTGGCGGTCACCTCGCTGTCGTTGAGCACGACGGCGGCGCGGGCGGGGGTGGGGACGGTGGTGGCAGCGGCGACGGCGACCGTGCCGCCGGCCGCGACGAGCGCGGCGGCGAGCAGCAGGCGACCGGCGCGGCCACGGGGGTGTGGCCTGGTGGATTGCATGGTTGGGGGACCTCTTCCGTGGGTTCGAAAGGGTGAGCGGGGGTGGGGCGGCCGTCCCGGGTGACGAACACGATGCGCCATCCATGAAAGTCTTTGCAAGAGCTTGCGGCAAAGTTTTCGAAACCAGCAGGCAATACGAAGCGGCCCGCGTTCCCGGCCACCAGCGGCGATCCATGCTGGACCCGGTGAACCAGGGTCGGTCGCGGTTCCCGCTGCTCGGGACACGGTGAACCGCTTTGCGGGATGACCGCAACTTCCGAGCAGATTTTCCAACGTTTGCGGGCCGGCGACTCCGACCTGAGCCGATCCGGGCCTGCCGGGGGCCGCCGGCACGTACCGTGTCGGTAGATCCCGCTCACGGACGGCTCACACGCCGTGCCCGTGCGCGCCGTCCTGGCCCGAGGGAGATGCCGTGACCGCAGCCGGTGTCCGCCGGCACGCCGTGGCCGGCGCGCCGCTGCTGTGTGACGCCCGGGAGCACGGCCTGACCGGTGACGGGGTGACCAACGACCAGCCGGCCCTGGCGGCGCTCGTCGACCGGCTCGGCGACGCGTACGACGCCGACGGCCGGGCCAGGGTGGTCTACTGCCCGCCCGGGGTGTACGCCGTCCGCGACGCCGCCACCGTCTGGCGCAGCGGGGTGTCGCTGGTGGGCGCCGGGCCGGGTGCGACCCGGTTCGTGCTGAGCAACGAGGGCAACCGGGCGCAGCCGGTTCCGCTGGCGTTCCACACCGCCGAGCAGCACGGGGCGAGCCCGGACCGGCATCTGGCCTACTGCACGTTCGCCGACTTCGAGATCGACGGTTCCGGGGTCGCGTCGGCCGACTACAACCCGCTGGCCAAAGGGCTGGGGTTGCAGTACGTGACCGGGGGCGTCTTCCGCAACCTGTTCATCCACCACACCGCCGCCACCGGGTTCGGCTGCGACTTCCTCCAGGACACGGTGGTCGACAACGTCCGGGTGCTGGAGTGCGGACGGATGGACGACGGCCTGGAGATGGGCGGCGCGGGCATCGGCATCGGCATCGGCGGGTGGGGGCCGGTCGAGCGGCTGACCATCGCCGACTGCACGGCCGTCGGCAACGCCACCAACGGGATCTTCGTCGAGATGCAGTACGCGGGCCGGCCGCAGCCCCGGGGCATCCGGATCATCGGCTGCCACGCCGAGGGCAACCGGTTCGGCATCTCCGACTGGGGCGCCGACGGGCTGATCGTCACCGGCTGCACGATGGTCGGCAACCTGGAGGCCGGCTTCCAGGTCTCGGCGAAGGGCACCACCGGCGTTCCCGGGCGCGGCGGCCTGCTCACCGACTGCCTGATCGACGGCAACCTCCGCGACGGGGTGAACATCGGCAACACGCGGGGTCCCTACACGGTGCGGGGCAACCGGATCACCGGCAACGGCCGTTACGGCTACCACCACCAGGATCTCGGCGAGGGCAACCGGGCCACCGCCGAGGAGATCGTCATCGAGAGCAACGACATCTGGGGCAACAGCCTCGACGGAATCCGCTCCGACCGCCCACTGCGGGACGCGGTGATCATCAACAACCGGATCCGCAACAACGGCCGCCAGTGCGCCCCGGCCGCCACCGGCGGCGGCGAGTCGGTCCGCTACACCGAGACCACGCTCGTCGACCAGCGTGCCCGCTGGCCGCGGGACGGGCACCGGGGCAAGCGCCTGCGAGTCGGCCGGCGCTTCGCGGTGGTCGCCAGCAACGACGAGACGACGCTCGTGCTCGCGCCGAACCGCCCGGGCATCGACAGCTCCTGGAGCGCCGACATCCCGTCGCCCGGTACGCCGTACGAGCTGCCGGACCCGCCGCCGAACCGGGCCGGTGTCACGCTGAACGCCACCTGCGACTCGGTCACCGTGCGCGGCAACCTGATCCGGGACAGCGGCTCCGGCACGCAGACCGCCGGCATCTGGATCACCGAGCGCGGCAGTTGCCTGAACTGCCGGGTGGTCGAGAACGACCTCGACGGCAACCACACCGCGATCCGCGCCGACACCCCCGCCCTCGGCGGGCACTGGGAGGGCAACCACGGCGACCAGTGACCGCCCTGGTGTGGGGCGGCGGGCGCGACCGGCGCCCGGGTCAGAACCGCCGGCGCGGCAGCCAACCCAGGAAGCGAGCCCTGGCCTGGGCGGGTGGCAGGGCCGGAAGGTCCTTGGTGGCGGCGACGAGACAGGCGCCGAGATAGACGGCGAGCCCGGCGGTCGTACCACCGAACTCGACGAGCAGCTGACTCTGCTTCGTGGGACACGGCCAGGCGGCGGCGCAGCCGCTGCACCGCCAGCTCGGCGGCAGCGGCAGATGTGCGGGCGGGGCGTAGTGGCGGGACGCGCTGTTGCGGCCACGCCGGTCCGGGCGCGGCCGTCCGGCGCCGGGCGCCGGCCCTGCGAGGCGCTGGCGGACACGGGTCAGCGCCGCGCCGACCCGGACCAGTGCCTCCACCCCCACCCGCTGGGCCAGCACGGCGGTCAGCAGGTGATGCCCCAACACGTCGAACTCGTCAAGGGTCCATCCCCGCCGCTGGCAGAAGTCGCGCAGCGCATGGCCGTCCGCGCGGGACGGATGCGCCAGCGCCTCCTGCAGCGTCTCCCGCACCGCGACGCTCAGGGCCGGCTCGTTCCCCCGGAGCCGGCCGGCCACGCGATGATCGTCCACGATCTGCCGGAGCGACTCCGCCGCCGCCTTCCGGGCCACGTCCCGCGCATACGCCATGTCCACCTGCGCCCCCTCGACCACCGCCCCCAGCGAGCCACAACGGGGCCGACTTTTCCGCACCGGCGGAATGCGGGGCTAGGCCCCTCAGCGCACGAAAGGCATGCCGCTGATCGCTTAGCGCAAAGTCCATTGATGGGATTGGGGATGTCCAGGAATCCCATCAAGCAATAACATTCGGGAGATGAGATTCCTTCGCTCCCCGCGGTGACGACTTCCACTCCCCGGACGGACACGGCAGGGAGACGACGTGAGGCCCAGCTCCATCGTCAGCCATCACTTCAGGAGCCGGCGGCCGGACCTCATTCACCATTACCTCACCGAGGCGTACGGCACGCGGGGCATGCGCATCCGCGGGGGCGGCGGGTTCCGGCTCAGCCACCGACGGCTCAACGCCGGCTCGTTCCGGGTGGACCGGGTCGCGCAGTCGGGCGATCTGCGCATCGACGTCGAGCAACTCGACTCGGTGGTCGTCTGCCAGAGCACGAGCAGCATGGTGAGCCGCATCAGTGAGGGCGAACTGCATCCCTCCGCCCCGGTGACGTGTTCCTGAACGCCCATCCGGGCCGTCCGTACCGCCTACGGTGGCGCTGCGGAGAGGTGCTGCTGGTCCAGCTGGACCCGGGCCTGCTCCAGCAGGTCGTCTCCCCTGCTCCCGGACGCCGGCCCGCACCCATCCGGTTCACCGACCTCCAGCCGGCCTCCCCGGTTCTGGCCGAGCACTGGCGGCTCACCGCCCGCTACGTACGCCTCGCCGTGCTGGGCAACCCCGAGGCCGGCCGCCAGCCGCTGGTGCTCGCCACGGCGGCGCGCACCCTCGCGGCGGCCGCGCTCGCCGTCTTTCCCAACACCGCTCTGACCGATCCGACGCCGCAGGACCGCCGGGACGCCTCGGCGCCGGCGCTCCGCCGGGCCATCGCCTTCATGGAGGAGAACGCGCACCGTGACATCAGCCCGGCGGATGTCGCAGTCGCCGCCGCCGTGTCCGTACGATCCCTGCAACTGGCCTTCCGGCGGCATCTGGACAGCACGCCGGCCGCCTACCTGCGGCGCATCCGGCTGGAGCGGGCACACCAGGAACTGCGCATGAGCGATCCGAGACGCGAAACCGTCAGCCGGATCGCCACCCGATGGGGATTCCTGAGCCACAGCAGGTTCACCGCTCACTATCGGTCCGTATTTGGCATCCCACCGAGCCGTACGCTGCACGGCTGACCCGGCCGGACCTGTGCCGGGCGACCGGCCCCGGCAACGGGGCGAGCCCCGGCCCGTCGCGGCGCGACGGACCGGGGCTCGCTCAGATGCGGCGGATCAGGCCAGGTCGAAGCGGTCCAGCTCCATGACCTTCGTCCAGGCGGCCACGAAGTCGCGGACGAACTTCTCCCGCGCGTCGTCGCTGGCGTAGACCTCGGCCAGCGCCCGCAGC
This sequence comes from Micromonospora tulbaghiae, assembly GCF_900091605.1. Lineage (GTDB taxonomy): Bacteria > Actinomycetota > Actinomycetes > Mycobacteriales > Micromonosporaceae > Micromonospora > Micromonospora tulbaghiae. Next base: position 404,666 of record NZ_FMCQ01000002.1, on the reverse strand, counting down.
TGCGAGTTGGAGCCGAAGATGAGGTCGACCGCGGTGGCGGTCCACTTCACCTGGTCGGTCGCCAGGTCCCGGATCTCGTACACGTGCTCCTCGGACTCCGCCGCCTTCCACCGGGTGCCCGGGGACAGCAGGTTGACGAAGAAGTCGTTGGTGAGCACGCCGGGCCGGTCGGTGAGCACGCCGTGCGCGGCGCCGCCGACGTTGTTGCCGAGCGCGCGCAGACCGCCGACCAGCACGGTCATCTCCGGCGCGGTCAGGTTCAGCATGTACGCGCGGTCGATGAGCAGAACCTCCGGCTGGGTCTTCTCGCCCGGCCGCAGGTAGTTGCGGAAACCGTCGGCACGCGGCTCCATCACCCGGAACGACTCGACGTCGGTCTGCTCCTGCGTGGCGTCGGTACGACCCGCGTGGAACGGCACCGTCACCTCGACGCCGGCGTCGCGCGCCGCCTGCTCGACAGCGGCCGAGCCGGCCAGCACGATCAGGTCGGCGAGCGAGATCTGGGCGCCGCCGGCCGCGTTGAACTCCTGCTGGATGCCCTCCAGGGTGCTCAGCACGGTGGCGAGCTGCTCGGGCTGGTTGACCTCCCAGTTGCGCTGCGGCTCCAGCCGGATCCGCGCGCCGTTGGCGCCACCGCGCTTGTCGGTGGAGCGGTAGCTCGCGGCCGAGGCCCAGGCGGTGGAGACCAGCTGGGCGGTGGTGAGGCCGGACTCCAGCACCTTCGCCTTGAGCGCGGCGACGTCGGAGTCGCTCACCAGCTCGTGCTCGACGGCCGGTACCGGGTCCTGCCAGAGCTGGGCCTCGGGCACCCACGGGCCGAGGAAGCGGCTGACCGGACCCATGTCACGGTGCAGCAGCTTGTACCAGGCCTTGGCGAACGCCAGCGCGAACTCGTCCGGGTTCTCCAGGAACCGGCGGGAGATCTTCTCGTACGCCGGGTCGACCCGCAGCGACAGGTCGGTCGTGAGCATGGTCGGCTTGTGCTTCTTCGACGGGTCGTGGGCGTCCGGGATGATCGCCTCGGCGTCCTTGGCGACCCACTGCTTGGCGCCACCGGGGCTGGTGGTCAGCTCCCACTCGTAGCCGAAGAGGATCTCGAAGAACCGGTTGCTCCACTCCGTCGGGCGGTCGGTCCAGGTCACCTCGAGACCGCTGGTGATCGTGTCGCCGCCCTTGCCCTCGCCGTACGTGCTCAGCCAGCCCAGGCCCTGCGACTCCAGCGGCGCGGCCTCCGGCTCGGGACCGACGTGGCCGTCGGCGGGGCCGGCGCCGTGGGTCTTGCCGAAGGTGTGGCCGCCGGCGATCAGCGCGACGGTCTCCTCGTCGTTCATGGCCATCCGGCGGAACGTCTCGCGGATGAAGTGCGCCGCGGCGAGCGGGTCGGCGTTGCCGCGCGGGCCCTCCGGGTTGACGTAGATCAGACCCATCTCGGTGGCGCCGACGCCGGCCACCATCTCCTTCTCGGAGGAGTAGCGCTCGTCGCCGAGCCAGGCGTCCTCGGGGCCCCAGAAGATCTCCTCCGGCTCCCAGACGTCCTCACGGCCGAAACCGAAGCCGAAGGTCTTGAAGCCCATCGACTCCAGGGACACGTTGCCGGCGAGCACCAGCAGGTCGGCCCAGGAGATCTTCTGGCCGTACTTCTGCTTGACCGGCCAGAGCAGCCGGCGGGCCTTGTCCAGGTTGGCGTTGTCGGGCCAGCTGTTCAGCGGGGCGAACCGCTGCCCGCCGTCGCCGGCGCCACCGCGGCCGTCCTCGATGCGGTAGGTGCCCGCGGCGTGCCAGCTCATCCGGATCATCAGGCCGCCGTAGTGGCCGAAGTCGGCCGGCCACCAGTCCTGCGAGGTGGTGAGAACCTCGGCGATGTCCCGCTTGAGCGCCTCGACGTCGAGCTTGGCGAACTCCCTGGCGTAGCTGAACTCCGGGCCCAGCGGGTTGCCCTTGGAGGAGTGGGCGTGCAGCACCGACAGGTCGAGCTGGTTGGGCCACCAGTCGCGGTTGCTGCGCGGACGACCGCCGGTCTTCGGGGTCGGCGAGTCGATCGCCGGGTTCTCGCTCTCGCTGCCGTGCGCGGTCACGGAGTCGTGCGCGACCGGGCAGCCGGCCGCCTCCTTGGCGTCCACGCCCTGCGGGCTGACGGGCCGGTTGTCCTGGGTGTCGCTCATCTGTTTCCTTCCGAACTGGCGGATCGCTGGGCGGTACGGTCGGCCGCGCAGCCGGGGCAGGTGCCCCAGTAGACGACCTCCGCCTCGTCCACCACGAAGCCGTGGTCGTCCGAGGCGGTGAGACAGGGGGCGCGGCCGACGGCGCACTCGACGTCGGCGATGGCGCCGCAGGAACGGCACACGACGTGGTGGTGGTTGTCTCCCACCCTCGACTCGTAGCGGGCCGTGGCGCCGGCCGGCTGGATGCGCCGGATCAGCCCGGCGTCGGTGAGTGCCCGGAGCACATCGTAGACCGCCTGGTGGGACACGGTGGGCTGGTCGGCGCGGACCAGGGCGATCACCGTGTCGGTGTCGACGTGTGGATGGTCACGCAGCGCGGCCAGCACCGCCAGGCGGGGCCGGGTCACCCGCAACGAGACCGCCCGGAGCTGCGTCTCGAAGTCGGCCGTCATGCGACGACCTTAGTCCGCTCTTTTGGAATGAATCAAGTTTTTGCCCAGGTGTGTCGGCTGTCACATCAGCACACTCCGGGCACACGAAAACGGGGGTGCCGCGCCAGGCGCGGCACCCCCTCCCCGGAAGAGGGCTCAGGCGGCGGAACAGCTCGCCGTCGGTGTGTTGCTGTTGCCGTTCTTGTAGAGCGTGATGCCGAAGCTGTTGCCGTTGCCGTTCGGGCGTGCGGTGAGCGTGCCGCTGGTGCCGCTCACGGACGCGTTCCAGCTGTTCTGGAGGCTCTGCCCGCCCTGGGTCTGGATGCTGACCACCCAGTTGCTGGTGCCGCTGACCGAGAAGGTCACGTTGAACCGGTCGCTCCACTCCTCGGCCCGGCTGACGCTGACCGTGCAGCCACCGTTGTTCGGCGGCGGGGTGGTCGGGTTGCCACCGCTGGTCCCGCCGATCGTGATGTTGGAGTTGCCGCTGCTCTGGTAGCCCTCGGTGGCCAGGATCTGGTAGTCGTGCGAACCGAGGTTCATGCCGTAGCGCGACCAGGCGTCGAAGTGGTTGCCGGCGGTGATGGTGCCGCCCACGCGCTTCGACTGCCGGACGCTCCAGTACTGGTAGAACGTCCGCGTCCCCTCGATCGAGGGGGCGTTGACCCGCTGGGTGCGGTAGACGTCGTACGTGCCGCCGTCGGAGGACACCGAGCCCATGTAGCCGCTGCCCGGCGGGCGCCAGCTGCCCCAGCTGTCCACGATGTAGTACTCGACGAGCGGGTTGCGCGTCCAGCCGTAGAGCGTCAGGTACGCGTTGCCGGACGGGTTGAAGCTGCCGGAGTAGCTGACCGTCCGCCGCCCGCCCGGGTTCCAGCCCTTGCCGGCGACGAAGTTGTTGATGTTGCTCCACTGGGTGCTGTACTGACCGCCGTTGCCCATGGTCATGGACACGTTGCCACTGTCTTTCCAGAAGGAATAGAAGTAGCCGTTGTTGGTGCCGGTCGAGTTCGACGTGACGGTGGTGTCGGCGTAGGCCGGACCGGACGTGACCGCCGTCGCCCCGGCGGCGATCAGCGCCACGGCGCAGGCGCCGCCGAGGACCATCCTGAGGCGTCCGCGGCTGCGAATGCCCGTGCGGACGGGGGCGTCTTTCATGGACGGGTTTCCTCCCTGTGACGGCTGGCGGGCGGCCAGCCGGGTGGCGCGAGCAGCGGGTGCTCGCCCGCCCGCGGGACGGCGGGACCGGGGCGACAGCCGCGCCACGGTGGTGGTCGGACATCGACGTCAATCGAGATACGCCGATGGCCACAGTATTGGAGGCCCGGTTCATCCTGTCAACAAGTTCCGGAAATGTTGTGGTAACCGCTCCGCTACCCCTGAACGGGCGTTGCGGCTGCCGGAAAGGGCGTCCGATCAGCGCGGACGAGGCGGCGACAGTCGATCGGCCACCGTCTGAAGCGGCAAAATCCCGAAACTTTTCGGACTCGTTCCGGATCAACACCGTCACCATCCGCCCGGATACCGGCACGGCGGCGGCCGGACCGTCCACATTTGACGCCTCGCCGGTCGGTCGGTTCAATGACGGCCGGACCGGAGTCGGACCCGATTCCGGCCGGGTGAACCGAGGACGTCGCGTACCCGTCCGGCGTACGTCATCACCGGAAGGACCGCCCTGTGACAGCCGATGCCCCCGGCCCGCGCCCGCGGCCGCGCCGGATCCCACGCGGCGCGGTCGCCGCCGGCGCCGCCGGGCTGGCGGCGCTGATCCTTGCGGTCGCCGCACTCAGCGGGACCGTCGCCGCCGCCCGCGACGACGAGCCGGCCGGCCGGAGCGTCTCCGCCGAGCACCTGACCGCGATCCGGACCGCGGCCCGCGCCTGCCCCGCGCTGACCCCGGCGCGGCTGGCCGGGCAACTGATGGCCGAGTCGGGTCTGGACGCGCGGGCCGAGCGGACCGCGTCCGGCGGCCGCGGTCTGGCCGGCCTGGACGACGAGCGGTGGCGGACCTGGGCGCCGTGGCCGGACGCGCAGCGCACGGACGCGGCCGCCAACATCCTCGCGCTCGCCCACCACATGTGCGATCTGGCCGGGCAACTGCGCGCGGCAGCAGTCCCCGGCGACCCGTGGCGACTGTCGCTCGCCGCGTTCCACACCGGTTTCGACGAGGTCCGCGAAGCCGAGGGGGTGCCCTCGGCAGCGGTCCCGTACGTCGACGAGGCGAGCCGGTACGCCGCCTACTACGGGCGGCAGGACGGTTTCGCCGGTACCGGCCCGGCGGGCGGCGAGAGCGAGCGCCGGCAGCCCAAGGCGGTCCCCGCCGCGTACGTGCGCCTGGTGGTACGGGCCGGCTCGGTGTGCCCGCAGGTGCCGCCGGCCACTGTCGCCGCGCAGCTCATGGCCTCCTCCGGCTTCGACCCGAACCTGCTCGGCGACGGCGGCCGCAAGGGCGTCGCCCAGTTCCGGCCCGAGCTGTGGCGTGCGTACGGGCCGTCCGGCGCCTCGCCGTGGGATCCGCAGGCGGCCGTACCGGCGGCCGGCGCCACGCTCTGCGCGCTGCGGCGGGAACTGGCCGCGCTCGACGGCGACCCGGACCTGCTGGCGCTGGCCGCGTACCGCAACGGGACCGACGCCGTACGCCACACCGGCGGCGACTTCGACGCCGGGACGCAGGCGTTCCTGCGCACGGTCCGGGAGTTCGCCGACTTCTACGCCCTCGACGGCCGGCTGCGCGGTACGCCCGCGAGTTCCGGCGCACCCGCCACCCGGACGCCCACGGCGAAGCCGCCGTCCTCGTCGGTCACGCGCCCGTCCACGCCGACGCCGACGGCGGGCACGTCGAAGGAGCCGGAGAAGCCGCCCGCACCGGTCCGTCCGGCCGGCACGAAGCAACTCGTCGGCAAGGAGACCGGCCTGTGCGCGAGCGGCGGCAGCGGGGACGGCGTACGCGTCGTGCTGCGGGCCTGCCGGGAGGAGCGTTCCCAGTGGTGGACGTTCGCGTCCGACGGCAGCGTCCGGGTCGACGGCGGCCTCTGCCTGGACGTGGCCTGGGGCGAGAAGCGCGACGGCGTACCGGTGCAGACCGCGTGGTGCAGCGGCAACCCGGCGCAGAAGTGGGAGTGGATCGAGAGCCAGGGCCGGCGCTCGCTGTTCAACCGGGCGACCGACCGCTGCCTGGACGTCGACGGCCACGCCGCGGGCGCGCCGCTGAACGCCTGGACCTGCGTGTTCAACGTGAAGCAGACCTGGTCGCTGCGCTAGCGGCGCGACCAGGTCTGCCGACCGGGCCGGGTCAGGGAGTCGAGCCCAGGACCAGCCCGAACGCCCCGCAGCAGACCACGCCGAGGACGGCCAGCAGGACCAGCATGACGCTGTAGTTGGACCACAGGCCGAACCGGGTGACGTCGGTGCCGTACCCGTCGTAGACCCGGTTGCGCCATCCGCCGAAGCGGAACGCGAGGTGGTGCGCGGCCCCCGGCTGCACCGCGAGCGTCGTGGTGACGAGCGGGACGCCGACGAAGTCGGTGTACCGGACGTCGTGCGCGCCGGCCGGCACCGCGACGTGCCAGGTCCCCTCGCCGGGGATCGCGACCACCTGGCGGTCGATCTTGAAGCGGCTGGTCACCGGCACGGGGATCAGGTACGGCCCGCGGTTCACCGAGACGACGAGCACGCCGCAGCCGGGCGGCGGGGTGATCGGGTGCGGGTAGGCGATCAGCGGGCTGACGCCGCCGGGCATCGGCGGGTACGGCTGCGAGGGGAGGTAGGACACGGCTGGATTCTGGCACGGCCCCGCCAGCCGTCGATCTCCCCCGGTCAGCCCGCGCCGGGCGCTCCGGCGTCGGCCAGCAGCCGCTGTCGCATCAGGAACTTGCGGACCTTTCCGGTCGGCCCCGTGACCACGTCGTCGTCGGGGACCGTCACCACCCGGCGCAGCGTCACGGCCACCGCCGGCCCCAGCGCGGCCCGGACCCGGTCGGTCCGGTCGTGCGCCGGGTCGGCGTCGGCGGCGAGCAGGAGCAGCACGTCGGTGACTGTCGTGCCGTCATCCCCCGTCGCCGCGAGCACGGTGCAGTCGCGGACGTCCGGGCAGTGCCTGAGGATGCGCTCCTCGGACAGCGCGGTGTACAGCCAGGTGCCGCCGCCCAGGTCGACCGCGTCGCTGGCCCGGTCGACGTGGTGGTAGTCGCCGGCCGCGTCGCGGTACATCAGGTCACCGGTCAGGTAGTAGCCGCCCAGCCGGGTGCGGTACGTGGTGACCGAGTCGTTCCAGTAGCCGAGCGCCAGCGTCGGCGACTTGAGACCGACGTGCCCCACCTGCCCCGGCGGGACCTCCTCGCCGGTGTCCACGTCGAGCAGGGCGATCTCGGCGAACGGGTACGGCCTGCCGACGCAGCGGTCGTACCGGTCGCTGCCGAGCCGGTGGGTGATCCGGAACGCGCCGTGCCCCATCTCGGTGGAGCCGAGCATGTCGACGAACTTGGAGCCGGGCACGTCGACCATGCCGTCGCGGGTGTACGCGGGGTGACTGCCGACCGCGACCAGCCGGCGTACGTGCGCCTCGTGCGCGCAGTCACCGGTGTTGAACCAGTTGCGCACCGAGCTGAGGTCGCGGGTGGTGAGGTCGACCCGGGCCAGCTCGGACCAGGTCACCGCGAAGCCGAAGACGCCGGTGGGACGCCACCGCTCGATCGCGTCCAGGATCGTCTCCGCGCTGCGCTCGAACGGGCCGCCCTGCGCGGACAGGCACAGCAGCTGGTAGCCGTTGCAGAGCGCCTGGTTGAGCGTGATGATGCCGGCGGCGTGCGCGGCCGGCAACGCGGACATCTCCCGCACCTCGCCGTACGGCCGGGACTCGGTGAGCCGGACCGCGCGGATGGCGGCGAACAGGCCGTGGTGCGAGTGGACGATCGCCGCCGGTACCCGGGTGGTGCCCGAGGAGTGGGTGATGACCACCGGGTCCTCGGGGTGGTGCCGGTGGTGCGGCGGCGCCTGCGCCGGGTCGCCCGTGCCGGTCTGCGCCGCGTCGCCGAGGATCTCCACGCCGAGGTCGTGCTCGGCCAGGGCGGCGTGGTCGGCGTCGACCAGTACCCCGGCTCCGCGCAGCCGCCTGATGAACTCGGCCGCCAGCGGGATCGGCATGTTGCCGTTCATCAGCGCCGGGATCGCGCCGAGCCAGGTCAGCGCCAGGAAGTTGAGGAACACGTCGGGCGCGGAGGTCACGTACACCGCGACCGGGTCGGCCCGGCGGACGCCGCGCGACCGGAACCAGGCGGCCCGGGCCGCGACCCGGTCGGTGAGCCTCGCCAGCGACAGCGGCGTCCAGGCGGGGATGCCGTCGACGTCGGCGTCGAACGTCACCCGGGGCGTCTCCATGTCGGCGCCGTGCTCGGCCAGCCGGAGCAGCACGTTGCCCGCGCCCAGCTCCATGTCGGCCGCCAGCGTCGCCCGGAAGTTGTCGGCACCCAACTCGTCGCCTCCTCAGCTGACACGCGTCACGGCCGCGCCCCGTACCGGCCGCCGAGCGGGGACACGATCAGGCTAGAGCGCCCGCCACGCTGAGACAATGGCCGATGTACGCGCGGTCATGAGACGTCGCGGTTGAACAGGTGCGACGACCAGAACAGACTGGCGGCGGCCAGCCCGGACATGATGAGCGCGCCCTGCCACACGACGGTCTGGGTGATCTGCCCGGCGAACAGCGCCCGCATGCCGTCGGTGGCCCAGGCGAACGGGTTCCACACCGCGACCCGCTGGATCCACATCGGCGCCAGCACGAGCGGGATGAGCACGCCGGCGAGCAGCGACACCGGCTGCCCGACGGTGTTCACCAGCACGCCGAGGCTGTTCTCGTTGCGCACCAGCAACGCGATGTCGTACGAGATCGAGGTGCTCAGCAGCACCATCACCGACAGCAGCGCGTACGACACCAGCAGGTTCGCCAGGTGCACGCGCAGGCCGAACGGCAGCGCCACCAGCGTGACGACGACCGCCTGCACCACGTTGAGGCACACATGCATCAGCGCGCGGCCCAGCAGCAGGCCGGTACGGCTCACCGGCGTCACCCGGCACCTGTCGATGATGCCCGCGCGCAGCGCGCTGAGCAGCCCGTAACCGGCGAACAGGCCGCCGAACAGACCCATCGCCACGAACAGGCCCGGTACGTAGATGCGGTACGCGTCGGCGTACGACGAGGCGCCCCGGTCGACCATCACCACCTTGAGGAACGGCGCGAAGAGGATCAGGTAGGTGATCGGCTGGGCCAGGCTGAACGCGACCATCACCGGGTTGCGCACCATCAGGCCGACCTCCTGCTGGAAGATCAGCCAGGTGTCGCGGACGAGCTTCACGCCGTACTCCTCTCGGCGGCCGGTCACTCCGCGAGCGACCGGCCGGTCTTGGCCAGGAACACGTCGTCGAGGCTGGGCCGGCGGGCCTCGATCGCGCCGGGCTCGATGCCCCTGTCGTAGAGCGCCCGCATGATCTGCGGGATGGCCGTGGCGGCGCTGTCGACGTAGAGCCGCAGCGTGCCGTCGACCGGCTCGGCCGCGTGCACGTACGGCGCCTCGGCCAGCAGCTTCGTCGCGGCCGGCAGGTCCCCGGCGGCGCCGTCGGCGACGTCGGTGGCGGCGAAGTCGATCGCGACCACGTCGCCGGAGATCTCTCGTTTGAGGTCCGACGGCGTGCCCTCGGCCACGATCCGTCCGGCGTCGATGATCGAGATCCGGTCGCAGAGGCTGTCGGCCTCGTCCAGGTAGTGCGTGGTGAGGAAGATGGTCATGCCCTCCTCGCGCAGCCGCCGCACCTCCTGCCACATCCGGACCCGGCTGGGCGGGTCGAGCCCGGCGGTGGGCTCGTCCAGGAACATGACCCGCGGCGAGTGGATGACGCCGAGCGCGACGTCGAGGCGGCGGCGCTGCCCGCCCGAGTACGTCTTGATCTTGCGGTCGGCGAACTCGTCGAGCTGGAACGCGCGGATGGCCCCGACGGCCAGCTCCTGCGCCACGGACTTCGACAGCCCGTGCATCCGGGCCTGGAGCACCAGGTCCCGCCGGGCGGTGGAGTCGTCGTAGGTGCCGCTGGCCTGCGCCACGAAGCCGATCCGCCGCCGGACCTGCGCGGGTGAGCGCAGCAGGTCGACACCGGCGATGGTGGCCGCTCCCCCGCTGGGCCGGATCAGCGTGGCGAGCATCCGCAGCGTGGTGGACTTGCCCGCGCCGTTCGGGCCGAGGAAACCGACGATCTCGCCGCGCCGTACCGCGAAGTCGACGCCGCGTACCGCGTCGACTGTGGTGGCGCCCCGCCCGCGCCCGACCCGGAAGGACTTGCGAAGGCCGGTGGCCTCGATCATCGAGCCTCCTCGTGCGGCACGACGCCTGCGCGGGTGCGTCAGGTCAGGCTAGTTCGGCCCCGACGGTTGGACAACGGTCGATGCGTCAGGCGTCGGGAGCCGTCCGTGCCAACGCGGCGAGGTGCGACGCCGCCGCGCGGGCGCCGCCGGCCGCCGCGAACGACTCCCCCACCCGGCGCGCTCCCGTCCGGTACGCCGGTTCGTCGAGCACCGCGCTCAGCGCGGCGGTCAGCTCCGCCGGGGTCGCCGAGTGGAAGGAGACCTCCCGGCCGGCGCCGGCCCGGCGTACCTGACGCGCCACCGCCGGGTGGTCGTGCCGGATCGGCGCGACCACCACCGGCACGCCGTGGGCCAGCGCCTCGGAGACCGTGCCCAGCCCGCCGTGGGACACCAGCGCGTCCAGCCGGGGCATCAGCTCCAGCACCGGCACCCGGGGCACGACGAGCACGTGCGGCGGCGGGTCGGGCACCAGGCCGGCGCCCGCGGTGAGGATCACCTGGATCCGGTCGGCGAGCGGCACGGTCGCCGCCGTCATCCGCCGGTAGAAGTCGGCGGCCAGGTGCTCGGCCATCGTCCCGACCGTGACGAGCACATGCCGTCGGCCGGGATCCCACACCTCCCAGGCGAACGCGGGCGCGTTCGGCCGCCGTCCCAGCGCCGGCCCGGTGAGCACGCAGTGCGGCGGAAGCGGCACCGGGCCGGTCAGCGCCGTCGTGGTCAGGCCGATCACGAGGTACGGCGAGAAGCGCAGGTCGATCGTCTCGTCCACCGGCAGGTCGGTCATCGCCCACACCCGGGCGACCTGGGCGCGTACCCAGTCGGTGAACTCGGGCATCTCCTCGGTCGGCGGCGTCAGCTCCAGCATGCCGACGCAGAACGTCGCCCACGGCAGCCGGCGGCGGTGCGCGGCCAGCGCGCCCGCGAGCGCGTACTGGTCGGCCACCACCACGTCCGGCCGGTACCGCTCGACCGCCGCGTCGGCGGCGTCGCGGACGAAGCGGTTGGCGGGCAGCACGTGCCCCTCCCAGAGGCTGCGCACCGAGGCCGCCCCGGACGCGCCGTCGGGGCGGTAGTAGCGCTTGCCGGTGGGGAACAGCGTGGCGTCCGGGCCGACCAGCGGGTGCAGGTCGCTGCGCGGCCCGACCCAGGCCACCTCGTGCCCGGCCGCCTCCAGTTCCTGGGCGATGGCGACCGGGGCGTGCAGATGGGACTCCACCGGCAGCACGACGAACAGGAAGCGAGCCACGTCGATATGATCGCACGCGCGTTGACATCCATCGGCGTCACTGATCTGATCCGTGACGTGACGGTACGCGCATGACGGCGATCGACGCCGTCTCGGTGTTCCTGCCGCAGCGCCGGGTGCCGGTCGAGAGCCTGGCCGTGCCGCTGGGCCTCAGCGACATGCAGGTCCGCCTGTTCCGCCGCTTCCACGGCCTGACCGAGGTCCGCCGCGACCCCGGGCTGTCCCTGACCGACCTGCTGATGCGCGCGGCGGCCGGCCTCACCACGCTGTCCACGCTGCGGCGGCGGGTGCGGTTCGTGGTGTACGGGCGGGCGTTCCCGGTGGTCACCCCCTATCCGGTCAACCCGCTGCACGAGGTGTGCCGCACGCTCGGGCTGGGCCACGCGCTCGCGTTCACGCTCACCCAGCAGTCCTGCGCGAGCGCGCTGGCCGCGATCGACGTGGCCGGGCGGCTGCTCGCGTCCGAACCGGACACGCCGGACGGCCCGCCGCTCGCGCTGGTGCTCACCGGGGAGAAGGCGTTCACCCGTGACGCCCAGTTCATCCCGGAGACGTCGGTGTTCAGCGAGGGCTCCTCGGCCTGCCTGCTCAGCGCCGGTGGCGGCCGCGACCGGCTGCTCGCGTACGCCTGCCACCAGCGGGGCGAGTTCGACGTGGCCGGCGGCGAGTCCCCGGCGCGGTTCCAGCGGGCGTACCGGCCGGCGCTGGCCGAGGTGATCGGCCGGGCGCTGGACCGGGCCGGGATCGGGCTGTCCGAGCTGCGGCTGGTGCTGCCGCACAACGTCAACCTGATGACCTGGAAGCGGCTGTGCCGGCTGATCGGGCTGCCGCTGGACCGGGTGCTGCTGGACAACGTGACCGACACCGGCCACGTGTTCTGCGCCGACGCGTTCGTCAACTACCGCACCGCCCGGGAGCGCGGCCTGCTCCGGCCGGGTGACCGGTACCTGGTCGCGGCGGTGGGCGCCGGGGACGGCGCGACGTTCGCCGCCATGGTGTTCGAACACTGACCGGCGTACGGGAGGCCACCATGGACGACGGGCTGCGCCTGCTGCGGGCCGCGCGGCACACCGTCACCGGCCCGGCCGCGCTGCTCGGCGATCCCAGGCTGCGCAGCCGTGCCGCCGAGTACCTGACGGACCTGACCCGGCCGTACGGGCGGCGGGTGCCCGACGGCCTGTTCGACGCGCCGCCGGGAGCGCTCGGGCAGTCGTACGGGGAGATGGCCGCCGAGCTGATCCCGGCCGTCGTGCCGCCGGACGAGCCGGTGGACCTGCTGGTGCTGGCGTTCGCCGTGCACGACATGCTGCCCGGCCGGGCCACCGCCGCGTATCTCAGTCACGTCTGCCCGGGCACGCCGATGTCGTTCGCGCTCTGCGACCAGGGCTCGGCGGCGGCGTTCACCGGGCTGCGGATCGCCCGCGAGTACGGGTGCCGCCGCGCCCTGCTGGTCACCGTCGAACAGGCGGTCCTGCCCTACGACGCGGCAGTGCCCGTACCGGCCCGCCACCGGGCCGTGGCCATGCTGTACGGCGCGCTCGCCGGCGACGGCGCGCACGGCGACGCAACCGGCAACACCGCGCGGCCCGGCGACAACGGCGCGACCGGCGGCGACGGTGGGGCCGGCGGTCCCGACCGGATCGAGCTCGGCGGCGGGGCGCGGGTGACCGCGCTGCGCCAGCACGCGGACGTCGGCACCGGCGACGTGACCGCGCTCGCGGCGGCCGAGGTGCGCGAGCTGACGTCCGGACGTACCGATGTCGCGGTCGTGCTCGGCGCGGACCTGGCCGCCGCGTGGCCCGGCCCCGGCGGCGGCGCGGTGACGACCGGTCCGCCGCGGCAGCCGTCCACCGGTGTCTGGTGGGCGCTGCTGGACCGTCTGGCCGGGGACGCGGCACGGCCCCGGCCGGTGGTGGCGGCCGACTACGAGCCCGGCCTGGGCTACCTGAGCGTCGTCGCGCTGGAGCCGGCCGGACGGTCAGAGCCCGTCGGCGAGCGCGGCGCGCACGAACGCGCACAGCCGCTCGTTGGCCTCCGGGGAGCCGACGGTGATCCGGACCCCGGCGCCTGGTAGCGCCATCACCAGGATGCCCGCCTCCCGGGCCCGCTCGGCGAACGGCACGGCCCGCTCCCCCAGCGGTAGCCACACGAAGTTGGCCTCGCTGGGCGCCACGGTGAGCCCGAGGCCGCGCAACGCGCCGATCAGGCCGGTACGCGCCGCCACCAGTTCCGCGCACCGCCGGGACAGTTCCGCGCCCACCTCCGGCGTCAGGCTCGCCACCGCCGCCGCCTGGGCGAGGGCGCTCGGGAAGAACACCGCCCCGGTGAGCGCGGCGGCCCGGGTGAGCCGGGGCGGCACCACGGCGTACCCGACGCGCAGCGCGGCCAGCCCGTACGCCTTGGAGAACGTGCGCAGCACGCAGACGTTGTCGTACGCCCGGTACAGGTCCATCCCGTCCGGCGAGCGCGGGTCGGTGACGAACTCGCGGTACGCCTCGTCCACGATCACCGGGACGTCGGCCGGGATGCGGTCCAGGAACGCCTCGACGTCGTCGCGGCGCAGCGCCGCCCCGGTCGGGTTGTTGGGATTGCACAGCAGCACGCACCGGGTCCGGTCGGTGACCGCGTCCGCCATCGCGGGCAGGTCGTGGCCGTACCCGTCCATCGGAACCGGCACCGCGCGGGCGCCGGCGTTGCCGATGATCAGCGGGTACCCCTCGAACGACAGGGCCGGGTGGACGACGTCCGGGCGCGGCCCGAGGGACTGCACGAGGTGCTGGCACAGCCCGGCCGAGCCGGGGCCGACGAGGATCGCCTCCGGGCCCACGCCGAGCCGCGCCGACAGCGCCGCCACGAGCGCCGACGACAGCCGGTCCGGGTAGCGCTGGAGCGTCGCGGCGGCGTCCTCGACCACCCGCCGCACCCCCGGTAACGGCGGGTAGGGCGTCTCGTTCATGGACAGGTCGGCCGGCGGTTGCGTCCCGACGGCGGTGGCAGGCGTCATCATCGCTCACTTTCCGACGGGACCGGCGGGGACGTGGTGTGCGCGTGCCGGTCGGCCAGCAGCCCGAGCTGGTACAGCCGGTCGACCGCGGAGAGCGGCCGGACGTCGGTGCCGGAGAGGTTCCCGGCGGTGAGCCCGAGCAGCCGGGGGTTGGCGGCGGTCCGCCGCATCATCCGCGCGCCGAGCAGCTTCGGCAGCCCGGACACGGCGGTGATCATGCGGGAGGCGTTGTGGCTGACGGTGGCGACGTGGTCCAGCCGGGGCCGCCGCGCCGCCTCGAAGGCCCGCAGCGCCCGGTCCACGGCGGCCGGTTCCGGCGCGCCACCCTCGGCGGCCAGGCAGGCCGCGAGCGTCTCGGCGTCACCGAGGGAGCTGTTGACGCCCTGCGCCGCCATCGGGTGCACCGCGTGGGCGGCCTCACCGGCGAGCGCGAGACCCGGTACGGCCAGTCGTGCGCTGCGCAGCCGGTAGACCGCGAGCAGCTGGCGCCGGTGCAGGCTCACGCGCACGGCCGGGCCCAGCCGGCTGATCGCCGGGACGTCGGCGAGCAGTCGTCCGCACCACGCGTCCAGGTCGACCCGTCCCCGGAACTCGCCCGGCGCGACCTGCACGTAGAGGCGGCACCGCCCGCCCGGCAGCGGGTAGACCAGGCAGAGTCCCCGGCCGGTGCGGTAGGCGGACACCTCGTCGGCCACCTCGGCACCGGCCACGTCGAAGGCGACCAGGCCGTGCGGGTACTCCCGGCGCTCCACGCCGATCCCGGCCGCCCGGCGCAGCGGCGAGGACATGCCGTCGGCCGCGACCACGAGCGGCGCCGGTATCTCGCGCTCGGCGCCGTCCACGACGGCCCGGACGCCGCCGACGCGGCCGTCGCTGTCGCGCCGGACACCGGTCACCCGCACGCCCCACCGGACCTCCACGGTGGCGGGTAGCCGGTCGGCCAGGACCGCGCGCAGGTCGCCGTAGTCGGCGCAGAGGATCTGCCGGTACGCGCCGGGCAGGCTCGCGTAGTCCAGGCAGAGCAACGGCTCGCCGTACGCGTCGCGGATGGCCAGCCGACCGACCGGGCGTGCGCCGGTGGACCGCAGGGCGTCCAGCGTGCCCCAGGAGTCGAGGATGCGTACCGTCTCGGGCTGGAGGATCTCGCCCTTGGCGATCGACGCGGGGGCGCGCTGCCGGTCGAGCACCAGGACCCGCAGCCCGAGTGCGCCGAGCGCGTAGGCGCAGGCCAGCCCGCCGGCGCCGGCCCCGGCCACCACGACGTCGGCGGTCATCGGGCCACCGCGCCCGGTGCGGCGCCGGATCGCGCGGCGGCGGCGCTGCGGTACTCACCGAGCGCCCGCAGCGCGAGCGCCTGGGTGATCACCGCGTTCGGGTACCGCATGTGGTGGCGGATGTAGTTGCAGACCCGGGCGGCGGGCCAGGCGCCGTCCGGCCCGGCGGCGGCCACCAGCCAGGCCACGCCCCGGTCGACCGCGTCGGCGGCGTCGGGATCGCCGACCGCGATCAGGCCCTGTACGGCCCAGGCCGTCTCCTCGACGGTGCCGTCGGTGCCGTCGCCCGGCCCCCACGAGCCGTCGGGCAGCTGGGTGTCGCGCAGCCACCGGGCCGCGCGGCGCACCACGTCGTGCCGGGCGTGCCCGACCCGGGACAGCGCGGCGACCACCACAGCGGTGCCGGAGGTGTGGTCGCGGTACCAGAGGTTCTCGAACGTGCCGTCGGGCGCGGCGCGCGTCAGCAGCCAGGCCGCCGCCCGGGCGACGGCCGGATGGTCGTCCGGGTGCCCGGCGTCGTGCAGCGCGAGGATCGCCTGGCTGGTGATGGCCGGGCAGGGGCCGTCGTTGGCGAGCTTGGTGTCGCGGACCCAGAGGCTCCACGAGCCGCGGCTGTCCTGGCGGCCGGCCAGCCACGCCAGTCCCTGGCGCAGCACCGGGTCGGCCCCGGCGCCGGGGAGGCCGGCGAGAGCGGAGAGGATCTCGGCCGACTCCAGCGTGACCGGCCAGCCGCGGGCGTTCGAGTAGCTCCACCCGCCCGGCGGCACGCCCAGCACCTCGAACGCCTCCGTCTTGCGGGCGGCGTGGAGGAAATCCCGGGTGGCGTGCAGCCGGGGATCGTCGGCGTAGCCGGCCGCGATCAACCCGGTCGCCGCGTACCCGGACCGGGTGAGGTCCAGGTTGGTGACCGCGTCCCAGGCCCCGTCGGGGCGTACCGCCCGGCGCAGCCAGCCGGTGACGGCACGCGCGATGTCCGGCGCCTCGCCGCTGCGGGCCAGGCCGAGCAGGACGAGTGCGGCGGGCCACGGATCCTCGCTGAGCGCTCCGGTACGGCCCTCGTGGTCGTGGATGGACCGGAGCAGCCGTACCGCCGCCGGACGGGCCCGGCGCAGCGTGGCCCGGCGCAGCCGGCCGGCGGGCAGCATGTCGGACTGCATGAGCGCGAGCCCGACGAACGGCGCGGTACGGAACGACAGGCGCTGCCGGCGTACCCGGTCGAACAGGACGATCTCCAGCGGCAGCCGGCGCAGCGGGCCGGCCTCGGCGGTCATCCCGGCCATCGTGAGCAGTTGCCGGCAGAGCAGCGAGATGGCCGGATCGGTGATCGTGTCGACGCCGCCGAGCGCGGCCAACCGGGCCCGGCCCGCCGCGACCGCGTCGGCGCTGCCGGAGGGCGCGCTCAGGGCCAGCGCCGCGACCGCCACGGCGGTGGGTACGACAGCGGTGCCGGCGCCCACGACGCCACCCCAGCCGCCGTCGTCGTGCTGTGCGCGGCGCAGCCAGGCGGCTCCGGCGTGGACCAGGTCGGCGCCACCGGACGGGTCCGCGGCGTGCAGCGCGGCGACCGCGCCGGCGGTGCCGAGCACCGAGGCGGGCGGGTCGTCACCGAAGGCGCCGTCGGGACGGCGGCGGCGGAACAGCGCCTCGGCGCCCGCGGCCACCGCCTTCCCGACGGCCTCGGCGGTCACAGCGGTCATGGCGCGTCCTCCAGAGGCAGTCGACTGTGGGCGGCGAGGGTCAGGCCCGCGACCGGCGGGCCGAGTTCGTGCCGGACGCGCATGCCGCGCTGCGCCAGCCAGGTCAGCAGCACCATCGGCAGCGCGAGCGCGAGCTGCACGGCGACGCCGAGGCCGAGGCCGACGGCCGCCGAGGCCAGCACGACCCGCTCGACGACCAGGACCGAGTGGGCGCGCAGCGCCACCAGGACGGGCATCCCGTCGCGGCGCGCCACCAGCGGGGCAAGCGCGACGACGCCGGTGACCAGGACGACGAGCACCGTGGCCAGGTACGCCGTGCGGGTGCCCGGCCCGGCCAGCAGTCCGGCGGTCACGGCGGCGCCGATCGTGACGGCGTAGAGCGCCACCACGGTCCGCACGGCCACCGGCACGCCCCGCCCCACCGGCAGCGTGCGGTAGCCGCCGGCGCGGTCGCCGTCGATGTCGCGCAGCGCGCCGACCAGGTTGGACATCGCATCGTGCGACCAGAAGGCGACGACGAGCGCGAGCAGCACCGGCACCGCCCACGGCCGGTGCGGCGCGAGGCCGGCGGCGAGCGCGCCGTAGCCGAGCGCGACCGCGCCGAGGGCGCCGCGGACCAGGTTGCCGGCGATCCCCCGGGCCTTGAACCACCTGCTGTACGCGACGATGCCGCATCCGGCCAGCAGCGCCGCCACTGTGGTGCCCCAGCCACCCAGCACGGCCAGGACACCGAGCGCGGCGAAGCAGGCGCTGCCGCACCACAGGGCCGTGCCCGCGCCCAGCCGGCTGGACGGGATCGGCCGGTGCGGCTTGCTGCCGGCGTCCAGGTCCCGGTCGAAGTAGTCGCCGAGATAGTGGCCGCCCAGCCAGCCGGCGGTCGGCGCGGCCCAGGCCGACAGCAGCAGCCACGGATCGCGCCGGCCACCGGCCACGGCGGCGCCCGCCAGGCCGACCAGCCCGACGTACCAGAGGGTGTAGGGCCGCCAGGTCTCCACGTGGGCCCGCAGTGCTCGCACGGCGCCGGCCGTGCTCACGCCATCTCGCTCGTCATCCAGGCCGCGATGCCGGTGAGCACGTCCGCGCTCGCGGACGGGGTGAGCACGGCCAGTTCCGCGCGGGCCCGCTCGGCGTGCTCCACCATCCGCCGCCGGGCGCCGTCGACAGCGCCCGCGTCGCGGAGCAGTGCGGTGACCCACTCGACGTCACCGGGGCCGGCGCCGCGCCGGTGCAGCACCGCCAGCAGCTCCACCCGGGCCGCGTCGCTGATCGCGTCGTACGCCAGCAGCAGCGGCAAGGTGGGCCGGCCGTTGTTGAGGTCGCTCGTCGCGGGTTTGCCGGTCTGTTCCGGGGTGGACAGGTAGGACAGCAGGTCGTCGCGGATCTGGAACGCGGTGCCGACGTGCTCGCCGTAGCGGGCCAGCGCGGCCGACACCCGCGGT
The DNA here is from genome assembly GCF_900091605.1 of Micromonospora tulbaghiae. Lineage (GTDB taxonomy): Bacteria > Actinomycetota > Actinomycetes > Mycobacteriales > Micromonosporaceae > Micromonospora > Micromonospora tulbaghiae. The sequence goes on along the minus strand of NZ_FMCQ01000002.1, from coordinate 386,062 downwards.
TCGGCGCCGCCGAGCAGCGCGCCGATGTGGCACACGGCGCGGAACAACGAGCCGGTCTTGAGCCGGATCATCTCCGGATACCAGCGGGCGCCCGCGTCCAGGTCGCCGACGAGCCGCTCCTCCATCGCCTGGCCCCGGCACAGGTCCTGGCCCGCCTCGGCGAGCGCGGTCACGGCGGCGACGACCGACGCCGGGGGTACGGCCCGGCCGCCCTCCACGATCGCCTGGAAGGCGTGGAAGATGAGGTGGTCGCCGGCCACGATGGCGCCGGGGATACCGTACGCGACCGGGACGGCCGGACGGCCGCGGCGCAGCGTGTCGGCGTCGATGATGTCGTCGTGCACGAGCGTCGCGACGTGCAGGTACTCGGTGCCGAGCGCGGCCGCGAGGACGTCCCGGGGTGATCCACCCACCGCCTCGGCGGCGTGCAGCGTCATCATCGGACGGAGCATCTTGCCCGCCGGCAGCAGCGCGTAGCGCACGATCGCGTCGAGCCGGTCGGGCGTCTCCGGCCACCGCCGGCCGAGTTCGGCGCGCAGCAGCCGCCCCGATTCGCTGCGGGCCAGGTCGTCGATGAAGGACGGATATCGCGTGGAGCCAGCAACCGTCATGACGCGTCGACCCTTTCGCCAGGGATCGGCTAGTCGCCACGCGAGACGTTACCGCTCGGCCCTCCCGTGAACAACCATTGATAAATGCGCATGGATATGGGTGGCCGCAAATGTCGTGACAGCATTCTTCAGCACATTGACCGATGCCCAGAGAAATCCGCCGTTTGACCCACGGCCGCCATGTCGATGCATATACGTCAATGTTCGGGCGCACGGGGCGGCATCGGACAGGTGCGACCCGCCCGGCCCGCTCAGCCGCCGGCGGCGAACTCCATGAGTGTCAGCCCGTCGGTGCCGTGGTAGGTGCGCCGGGGCGCCAGCCCCGCCGCGGCGGCCAGCGCGGCGAACTCGGGCAGCCCGCGCTCGCGGCCGCCGACGAGCACCAGCATCCGCAGGTCGTACGGCGACAGGTGCGGCACGTGCGGCACCGTCGGCAGCACCTCGATGACGAGTACCCGGCCCGTGCTCCCGGCCGCCTCGGCACAGCGCCGCAGGATCGCGGTGGCGTGGGCGTCGCTCCAGTCGGTGAGCGCGCGGGAGACCACGTACACGTCGGCACCGGGCGGCAGCGGGCCGAAGAAGTCCCCGACCACGGCCTCGGCCCGGTCGGCGAGGCCGCACCCGGCGAACGTCGCGGCGGCGGTGGCCACCGGCTCGTCGCGGTCGACGAGCGTGCCCCGCAGGTGCCGATGGGCGCCCAGCACCTCCCGCAGCAGCCCGCCCGCGCCCCCGGCCACGTCGACCACGCGCCCCACCTCGTGCCAGGGGTAGAGCGCCGCGACCTCCGGCGCGGTGAACCGCTGCTGGCTGAGCATCAGCGCGTCGAAGTAGGCCCGGTGGTCCGGGTTGGCGTCGAGGTCGGCCCAGAAGTCGCGCCCGTGCACCTCCCGGTAGCCGGGCCCGCCGGTGCGGATCGCATGGGGCAGGCCCGTCCAGGCCAGGTCCATCCGCGCGCCGAGACCGGCGAGGTCCAGGTAGGCGCCGTGGCCACCGCCGGCGCGGTCGCAGAGCAGCTCGCCGACATCGGTCAGGCCGAACACGTCCGGCGACACCTCGACGAACACGCCCCGGTGCACGAGGTAGCGCAGCAGGCGGCCCAGCGCGGAGACGTCCGCGCCGCAGGCGTCGGCCAGCTCGCCCAGGCCGGTGACGCCCGCGGCGATCCGGTCCGGCACGCGCAGCGTCACCGCCGTACGCACCGCGAACGGGGTGGCCAGGTCGGTGAGCCGGTCGAGCCGCTCCCCCGCGTCACCCTCGATCGGGGCATCGATCGACACCGGCGCCTCCTCCCGCGTCGCGGGCCGGCAGCGCCGCCCCCCGCCGGTGCGAATGCTTCCAGGCCTACGGCGGGTGAGTCAACGACAACGGCTGGTTAGGACATTCATGAACGTGGAACAATGCGCGGACCAGCCGTGGCGCGCAGACCGGAGGGATCACCGATGACCACATCCATCGCGGCCGAGGTCCGGCTCGTCTCCGGCGCGCTGGGCGCCGAGGTCCACGGCATCGACCTGAACACGCTCACCGACGAGGGCTTCGCGCTGATCCACGACCTGCTGCTGAAGCACCAGGTGGTCTTCCTCGCCGGCCAGACCGGGCTGACGCCGCAGGCGCACGTCGCGTTCGGCCGCCGCTTCGGCGAGGTGGAGCTGCACCCGTACCTGCCCCGCCTGGAGGGGCACCCGGAGATCGTCGTGATCGACTCCGCCGACGGCGGCAAGGTCGACGTCTGGCACACCGACATGACGTTCCACCAGAGCCCGCCGATCGCCTCGATCCTGCACCTGATCCAGCTGCCCGAGGTCGGCGGCGACACCATGTGGACCAATCAGTGCCGGGTCTACGAGGCGCTCTCCGCGCCGATGCGGGACCTGCTCGACGGACTGACCGCCATCCACGTCATCCGGATCGGCACCGAGTTCACCAGCCGCGCAGAACACCCGGTGGTCCGGGTGCACCCGGAGACCGGGCGCCGCTCGCTGTACGTCAACCGGCTGTTCACCTCGCACATCCCGCAGCTGACCCGCAACGAGAGCGACGCGCTGCTGGAGCACCTGTTCACCTTCTCCGAGAGTCCTCAGTTCACCTGCCGCTACCGCTGGCGGACCGGGGACGTCGCGGTGTGGGACAACCGGGTCACCCAGCACTACGCCGTCAACGACTACGACGGCCTGCGGCGCGGGCAGCGGATCACCGTGCTCGGCGACCACCCGGCCGGGGACGCGCCCCGGTGGGAGCACTACGTCCCGGCGCCCGGCCAGCGGTACTGGCCGGACCGGGTGAACGCGGTGGAGAGCTACTGACCGCCGGTCACCAGGTGACCGGGAAGGAGGCGATGCCGCCGTTCATCCGGTCGTGCCGCCACGGGATCTCCGCCGGCGGCACCGCCGGCGTCAGCCCCGGCATCCGGGTCAGCAGCGCGCCGAGCGACAACTCCACCTGCATCCGGCCCAGCGCCGTGCCGAGGCAGAAGTGCGGCCCGAACCCGAAGGTCAGGTGCGGTACGCCGGGCCGGCGGTCGATGTCGAAGACGTTCGGCTCGGGGAAGAACCGGGGGTCGCGGTTGCCGGCCCACGGGATCGCCATCACGCAGTCGCCGGCCCGCATCCCGACGCCGCCGAGGACCAGGTCCTCGCGGACCACCTGCACACGGAACATGGCGCTCACCGACGTGTAGCGCAGGATCTCGTCGGTGGCCGCGGAGAGCTTGCCCGGCGCGGCGCGCAGCTTCGCCAGCTGCGCCGGGTGCCGGAACAGCGCGAGCAGGCCCGCGCTCGTGGAGTTGATCTCCAGCCCGCCGAGCAGCACGCCCATGGCCAGCTCGACCAGTTCGGCGTCGGCCAGTTCGTGCGCGTCGCCGCCGCGGACCCAGGCCGAGAGCAGGTCGTCGCCGGGCTCGTCCCGCTTGCGCGCCAGCTGCCCGGCCAGGTAGTCCCGCAGCTCCGCCTGCGCGGTGGCGGCGGCCGCCGAGCCGTACGCGGTGACCGAGTTCAGCCCCTCGATCCAGCCGTAGAACCGGGGCCGGTCGGCGGCCGGAACGCCGAGCACGTCGCAGACCACGAGCACCGGCAGCGGCGCCACCAGTCCGGCCACCACGTCGGCCGGGCGGGGACCGGCGAGCATGGCGTCGACCAGTTCGTCCACCAGCCGCTGCACCCGGGGGCGGAACGTCCCGATACGCCGGGCGGTGAACGCGCGACCCGCCACCCGCCGCACCACCGCGTGCGCCGGACCGTCCATGTTCAGCTCGCGGGGACCGCCGCCGTCCGGTGTGGTGGTCGCGCCCAGCGGGAGCCGGGAGAAGCGGGGGTCGGCCAGTACGGTGCAGCAGTGCTCGTAGCCGAGCACGAGCCAGGCGGCCCGCCCGTCGGGCAACCGGACCCGGCTGACCGGCTCGGTGACGACCATCTCCAGCAGCTCGGCGGGAAGGTCGCCGGTGAACGGTTCGAACGGATAGGAACGCAGCCCGGAATTGACTGTCACGGCGCCACCGGCCGGCTGATCGCGGTCCACGTCCGACATCGGCTAAGAGTCCAGCATCGGTTAGTCCGGCGTCAATATCCGCCGCATGCGTCCGCGACCTTCCGCGTACCGGTGCCTATCCCCTAGCATCGGTTCTCCAGGGCTGCCGTTTCGCCGCGCGGATTGGTGGGATTTGACTGCGCCGCTGCGAATTCTGATGTCGACGTGGGGCTGGCGGTCGCATTTCTACAGCCTGGTCCCGCTCGGCTGGGCGTTGCAGGCTGCCGGCCACGAGGTGCGGGTGGCCAGTCACCCGTCGATGGCCGCCACGATCAGCGCGGCCGGGCTGGCCGCCGTACCCCTGGGCGAGGACGTCGACTTCGCCGAGGCGTTCGCCGGCCGGATCGGCGCGGTGGCCCCGCTCGGTGGTTCCGCGCCGGCCGGCGCCGTCGAGCCGGCGATCACCGCCGACGGCGGGGTGGTCCGGTTCGCCGACGCCGTCCTCGACGACCTGGTCGCCTTCGGCCGGACCTGGCGGCCGGACCTGGTTCTCTGGGAGCCGTTCAACCTCGCCGCGCCGGTGGCCGCCGCCGCGCTGGGCGTGCCGGGCGTGCTGAACCTGTGGGGGCCGGACTCCTCGACCACGCTGCGCCTGGACCCGGACTCGGTGGTCGGGCCGCTGGCCGCCCGGTTCGGACTCTCCGCCGCCGACGTTCCGCTGGACGGCGTCCTGACGCTCGATCCGGTGCCGCCGCCCATGCAGGTGCCGATGCGGCGTCCCGGCCGTCCGGTGCGGTTCGTGCCGTACAACGGTCCGGCCGTGGTGCCGGACTGGCTGCGCCGCCCGGCGGACCGGCCCCGGGTGTGCGTCACGGCGGGCACCATGATGGCCGGCGCCGGACTGCACGACCGGCTCGACCTGGGCGGGGTGATCCGGGCGGTGGCCGGGCTCGACGTGGAGGTCGTCGTGGTGGTCGAACCGCGCCAGCACGAGGGGCTGGGGCCGCTGCCGGCCCGGGTCCGCCTGGTCGACGGGCCACTGGCGGTACGGCTGGTGCTGCCGACCTGCGCCGCGCTGGTGCAGCAGGGCGGGGCCGGCACCACCATGACCGCGCTCGCGTACGGCGTGCCGCAGCTCGTCCTGCCGCAGGTCAGCGACCAGCACTTCAACGGCGAGCGGCTGGCCGCCACCGGCGCCGGCGCCTCGCTGACGGGAGAGCGGGCCACCGCCGCCGCGGTGCGGGACCTCGTCGGCGAACTGGCCGGCGACGGGCCGCGGCGGCGGGCCGCGGCCCTGATGCGTGACCGGGTCCACGCCATGCCCGCCCCCGCCGAACTGGTGCCGACGCTTGCCGCCCTGGCCCGGGGCGGCCCGATCTGAGGAGTCGCAGATGACGCAGGAGCCACCGGCCATCACCTACCCGCTCGCGCCGGCTCCGACGATCTACCACCCGTCGCCGGACTACACCCGGATGCGCGAGACGTGCCCGGTGGCCCGGGTCGAGCTGCCCGACGGGGCGTGCGCGTACCTGGCCACCCGGCACGCCGACGTGCGCCGGGTCTTCACCGACCAGCGGTTCAGCCGGGCCGCCGCGGCCGGCCCCAACCGCCCGACCCGGGAACTCGGCTCGCTCGCGGAGGACTCGCTGATCGGGATGGACCCGCCGCGGCACACCACGATGCGCCGGGCCGTCTCGCACGCGTTCACCGTCCGCCGGGTGGAGGAGCTGCGCCCGAGGGTGTCGGCGCTCGTCGACCGGATGATCGACGACCTGGAGGCGGCGGGTCCGCCGGCCGACGTGATCACGCATGTCTCCGGCCCTCTGCCGATCTCTGTGATCAGCACGCTGTTCGGTATCCCGGACCGGGAGCGGGAGCGGGTACGCCAGTGGTCGGACGCGCTCGTCGGCGACTGGGACGCCGACCCGGAGGCTCCCCGGGCCGCGCTGGAGGCGTTCCGCGAGCTGATCGACCAGCGGCGCCACGAGCCCGGCGACGACCTGATGAGCGCGCTCATCGCGGTCTGGGACGAACACGACGACCTGACCGAACGGGAGCTGGTCTCGGTCACCGCCGGGATCTTCGTGGGCGGGCACGAGACCACCACCAACCAGCTCAACCTGTTCCTGCTCGTGCTGGCCCGCCATCCCGAGCAGCTCGCCGCGCTGCGCGGCGACGATCCGGTGGCGGTCGCCCGGGCGGTCGAGGAGCTGTCCCGCTTCATCCAGCTCGGCGACAACGGGGTGCTGCTGCCCCGGGTCACGACCGAGGAGGTGGAGCTGGGCGGCGTACGACTGCCGGCCGGCGCCGCGGTGCTGCCGGCGATCGCGTCGGCCAACCGGGACGCCACCGTGTTCCCGGGTGCGGACACGCTCGACCTGAGCCGCGTCCACAACCCGCATCTGGCGTTCGGCGCCGGCCCGCACCACTGCCTGGGCGCGGCGCTGGCCCGGATGGAGTTGCAGGAGGCGCTGGGCGCGCTGCTGCGGCGGCTACCCGGGCTGCGGCTCGCGGTCGACGAGTCGGAGCTGCGGTTCCGGCCGGGCCTGGTGGTGCGCAGCCTGGAGTCGCTGCCGGTGACCTGGGACCGGTGACCGTCAGCCGCCCGCCGATCCGGTGGTGACCCGGGTCGGCGCGGCGGGGTCGAGGGCCGCCTCCACCGCCACCTCCTCCACGCCGCGCAGCAGCCGCTCCGCCTGCTCCTCGGTGAAGCAGCCGAAGTCGAAGATCACCTGAAGGTGGACCGTCTCCGGCTGGTCCTCGACGGTGATGAACATCTGCTCGGGCAGGTGGTCCAGCGGGCCGTCCCAGACCAGGAACGTCTCGTCCGCCCGGCGGCGGATCCGCTCGGCGGTCACCGGGTCGTCGTGGAGCCCTCCGTCGGCCGCCTGCCGGGTGGTCACCCGCCGGTCGTTGATCCGGCAGGTGATCCGGGCCGGGTACCCGCGTTCCGCGTCCAGCCGGTCCGATACCTCGGCGAGCTGGGCCGGGTCGTAGTAGGCGTACTTGCCGGCGGAGACCGCGGCCCGGCGGGCGCGCGCCACCACCTCGTCCACAGTGGTGTCCGCGGTGTCGACTCTCAGCACGCCGTTCTGGCTGAGCGGGGCGATGGCCTCGGCGAAACCCGGCCGGAACCGGTTGCCGACGATGAGCTTCGCGGTGAGCGGGCTGACCCCGGTGGCCCGCCCGATCGCGACTGCGATGACCGCGAGCAGCACGCGCGAGGTGTCCGTCCGGGTCCGCGCCGCGATGGCCCGCACCGCCAGGTACGCCGCGGGCGAGCTGAACCGGCCGTGCCAGTACCGGTGGCCCCGGCGCCCACCGGCGGCCGGCTCACCGAACGTCAGGGGCGGGACGTCCCGCAGGTGTCCGGCCCAGTGACGCACGGCCCGGTCGCTGACCCGGCGCAGCGGCGGTGTCTCCTCCCGCCGGCCCAGGTCGAGGATCTGCACGGTACGGGGGTCGGCGACCCGGCGGTCCGGCCGGCCGGCCAGGCCGAGGTCGGCCAGGATCAGGGACGTGGCGGTGCCGTCCACCACGAGGTGGTCGATGGTCAGCACCCGGTGCACCAGGGCGCCGCGGTGCCGGATCACCGCCATCTTCACCGACCAGTCCCGGTAGAGGTCGTAGTGGCTCAGCAGACGGGCGTGGCCCAGGTCGTAGGCGAACGCAGCCACGTCGGCCGGGTCCGCGTCGTCGGGTACGTCCACCACGTCCAGGACCGTCTCGCCGGCGGCGGACACGACCTGGCACGGGCTGCTCCCGTCGACGGCGCCGAGCCGCATCCGCAACGCCGGGTGCCGGGCCATCAGCGCGGCGAACTCGTCCGCCACCTGCTCGACTGTGACACCCGCCGGCACCGGGTGGGCGCCGCTGACGTTGTGCGTCCAGCCGGTCTCCCGCATGTCCTGCATGATGGCCTTCTGCCCCCAGGTCAGGGGCGCGGTGCCGGCGCCCGGCCCGGCGAACGCCACGGGAACCTGGGCCTGGACCGTCTGCGCGAACACCCGTTCATCAGAGCAACGCGTATCGGCGTGTGTCAACGTGACGGCGCACGGTTACGCTGCCGTCCATGCGGGACGCCGTCCGGGTCTGGATCCTTGCGGCAGCGGTGCCGGCGGGCGAGCTGGCCCGGTACCGGGCGGTGCTCGACGCGGACGAGCGGGACCGGGCCGCGCGGTTCGGCACCGAGGTGCTGCGGGACCGGTTCACGGTGGCGCACGGCGCCCTGCGCGTCCTCGCCGGGCGGGCCACCGGCACGCCACCGGCGGCGCTGACCTGGCGCCGCGGCCGGTACGGCAAACCGGCGCTGACCGCACCGTGGAGCGGCCTGCACACGAGCCTGTCGTACTCCGGCGATCTCGTCGCGGTCGCGCTCAGCGAGGGCCGTCCGGTCGGGGTGGACATCCAGCACGTCGCGCCGGGCGGGGATCCGGTGTCCGCGTCCGCGCGCTTCTTCGACCCGCGGGAGGCACGGCACGTCGCCGCCGGGCCGGACCAGGCCGGCCGGGCGCTGCGGTTCACCCGGCTGTGGGCCCGCAAGGAGGCGGCCGTCAAGGCGGCCGGGGGCCGGCTGTGGCCCAACCTCGGGATGCCGGTGCACCGGGGCGACGTGGTCGAGTGCGTCGAGCCGGCGGGACCGCACCGGCTCACCGACCTGCCCACGCCAGCCGGGTACGCGGTGGCGGTCGCGCTCGCCGGGGACCGGCCGTACGACGTCGACTGCCGCACCGACCTCGGTCACGACGAGTGACGATTGCCGTACCCGTTGACACCCGCCGATGTCCCCTGCTCTGATGGCTCCATGCCGACGCGCATGATCGACTCGCGGGACGCCCGGTGCTAGAGCACGACGCGCCGGCCGCCGCGCCGCCCCGTGACCAGGTCGTGGACCGCCTGACCGTGTTGCTGACCCGGATGCTCCGGCCGGACGCGCCGGTCACCGAGCAGACCCAGTTGATGGACGAGCTCGGCCTCAGCTCCTCCCTCGGCCTGGAGTTGCTGCTGGCGCTGGAGGACGAGCTGGAGATCCAGATCGACGTCGAGGAGCTGGACGAGGACCGGATGGCCACGCTCGGCGACCTGGCCGACTACATCACCGCCAACTCCACCCCGCGCTGAGCAGGCCGACCATGGACCGGCCGAGCCTGAGCGTCGTGGTGCCCGCGCACGAGAACGGATCGGCGCTCGACGCGACGCTGCGCTCGCTGACCCGGCAGACGCTGCCGCCCGGGGACTTCGAGGTGGTCGTCGGCGACGACGGCTCGGCCGTGGCGCTGGGCCCGGTGGTGGACGCGTACCGGGACCGGCTGCGGATCGACTACGTCCGCAGCGAGCGGAACGGGGGCCGCAGCGCCAACCGCAACGCGGCGGCGGCCCGCGCCCGCGCGGACACGCTGATGTTCCTGGACGCCGACACGGTGGCGCATCCTGGGCTGCTGCAACGGCACCGGGACTTCCACGCCGGACGGGCCGGCCGGCCGGGGGTACTGCTCGGCCAGCGGTACGACCTGGACTGGGCCGGCGCGGACGCGCTGCGCCGAGGCGAGCCGGTCGCCCCGGCGATGCTCGACGCCGAGCGCGGCGACCCGCGGCTGGAGGACATCGCCCTCCCTCAGAGGATGGACGACTTCCCGAGCGCGCCCTGGGTGCTGGGCCTGACCCACAACGCGTCGGTGGACCACGAGTCGTTCCGGCGGGTCGGCGGCTTCGACGAGGCGATGGTCAAGTGGGGCTTCGAGGACCTCGACTTCTTCTACCGGGTGTTCCACCTGCACGGCGCACCGCCGGAGCTGTTCCGGCTGGACGTCGACGCGCTCTCCTACCACCTGCCGCACTTCCGCAAGACGTCCAACGGGCTCGCCTCGATGGACAACATGAAGTACCTGCTGCGCAAGCACCTGCGCTACGACGTCGAGGTGCTGTACGGGCTCAACACGTTCGGCCGGCACCTGGGCCGGATCCGGCTCTACGGCCAGGCGATCGAGGCGTACCGGGCCGGTGGGCTGGGCCGTCCGGACGTGCTGCCCGCGTCGCTGCGCGACGAGCTGGCGGTGAGCGCCGCGCTGGTCGTGGGCAACGGCGTGTCCGCGCTGGCCCTGGGCGCCGGGTCGCACACGTTCGACCACGACGCGCCGGTCGGCGAGACGAACTCGCACCTGCTCGGCACCGTGCTCCAGCAGTTCAAGGCCGGCGCACTGGACGCGATCGTCAACGTCGACATGTGGCGGTGCCTGCTGCCCGAGGACCTGCCCGCGTTCCTCACCCGTGGGCTGCTCAAGGCCGACCGGATCGAGCTGGTCGCCACCCGTACCGGCCCGGACCAGCGCGCCCTGCTGCCGGTGCCGCTGGTCGCCGACCTCGACTACGTGGCCGACATGCTGCGCCCGCACTTCGCCGTCGCCGTCGCCGCGTACGATGCGGCCACGGTGATCACGCTCCGCTGAGGCCCAGCCGGCCGGTCAGACGGGCCGGCCGGTCAAGCGAGCCGGCCGCTCAGGCGGGCCGCGCCAGGACGAGGCTGACGTTGTGGCCGCCGAAGCCGAACGAGTTGGACAGCACCGCGTCCACGGCCGACGCCCGCGCCTTCTCGCGGATGTGGTCGACCTCGCCCGCCCGCTCCGGGTCGTCCAGGTTGTGCGTGGGTGGCAGCAGACCGCGACGCAGCGCCTCGACCGCGACGGCCGCCTCGATCACGCCGGAGACGCCGAGCATGTGCCCGGTCACGCCCTTTGTCGAACTCAGCGGTGGCGGGCCGGCGCCGTAGACCTCGGCGAGCGCGGCCAGCTCGGCGGCGTCCCCGGCCCGGGTGCTGGTGCCGTGCGCGTTGACGTACCCGATGTCGCCCGGCACCAGCCCGGCGTCGCGGACGGCCATCCGCATGCACGCGGCCGCGCCGGCGCCGTCGGGGCGCGGCGTGGTCGGGTGGTGGGCGTCGTTCGTGGCGCCCCAGCCGAGCACGTCGGCGTGGCGGTGGGCGCCGCGCGCGACGGCGTGTGCGGCGCGTTCCAGCACGAACACCCCGGCGCCCTCGCCGAGGACGAGGCCGTTGCGGCGGCGGTCGAACGGGCGGCTCGCGACAACCGGGTCGGCCCAGCCGCGGGCGAGCGCCCGGGCGTTGCCGAACGCGTACGCGAAGGTCGGGAACAGCGGCGCCTCGGCGCATCCGGCGAGCACCACGTCCGCCTCCCCGGCGCGCAGGATGCGCAGCGCCTCACCGATCGACTGCGCCCCGGCCGCGCACGCCGTGCCGATTGACGAGGTGTAGCCGTGGACGCCGAACTTGATCGCGATGCGGGCCGCGCCCATGTTCGGCAGCGTCCCGGGCAGCATGTACGGGCTGACCCCGAACCGGCCCCGCGCGGCGCGGCCGAGCACCTGTTCCTCCAGCATGGACAGACCGCCGACGCCGGAGACGATGACCGCCACCCGGTACCTGTCGACGTCCTGGCCGATCCGCAGTCCGGCGTCGGCGAGCGCGTCCTCGGCGGCGCGCAGCACCATCACGATGGACCGGTCCACGACGCGGGACTCCGGGCCGGGCAGCACGCTCGCCGGGTCGATCGCGGGGGCGAACGCGGCGACGTCGACCACGCCGTGCAGCGGATGGTCGGCGGGCGGGCGGGAGAGCCCGGACCGGCCGTCGCAGACCGCGTCGAACACCTCGGCGGCGGTGGAGCCGACCGGGCTGACCAGCCCGATCCCTGTGACGGTGACCGGTTCGCGCATGCTCACCGGCCCCGGTGTGCCGGGCGGGCCGCCGGGACGCGGCGCGGCCGGGTGCCGTGCCCCGGCATCGGTCAGTGCGCCGAGGCCGGTGCGATGCGCGCCGCCACCGCCCGGCTGAACTCGCCGACGGTCATCATCGCGAGTTCCTCCGCCTCGTCGTCGTCGAAGGCGACTCCGAACCGGTCCTCCACGCGCACCGCCAGCTCGGCCAGGCCGAGGGAGTCCACGTCGAGCCCGGCGGGACCGAAGACGGTGTCGTCGTCGACGTCCGAGACGTCGTACTTCATCTCGGTGAGTGCGGCGAGGAGGAACGCGCGGATCTCGTCGGTCATGTCCGGTGTTTCCCTTCCACGGTGTCCTGGCGGCGCGCTCGACCTGCTCGACGGAACCTGTGAGGCGCGGAGCGGACACTCCGCGTAGTATCGACCTTACTCGATCGGGTTGGTTTGGCAAGGTGCCCGGTCGGCCAGCCGGACCGGCAATCGGTCGTACCCGCGCAGCATCAGCGCGCGGCGCGGCCCGGGCTCGGCGGCCAGCGCCGGGAAGCGGCCCAGCAGGCGGGGCAGGACCAGCCGCCCCTCGGCCCGGGCCAGCGTCGCCCCGAAGCAGTAGTGCGGCCCGGCGCTGAACGCCAGGTGCCGGTTGTCGGTGCGGGACGGGTCGAACCGGTCCGGGTCGGGAAAGCGGCGCGGATCCCGGTTCGCGGCGCCGGTCAGCACCACCACCGTCCGGCCGGCCGCCACCGGCAGGCCGGCGACCTCGGTGTCCGCGGCGGCGTACCGGACCGCGAAGTGCACCGGCGGCTCGTACCGCAGGATCTCCTCGACGTACGACGCCGCGAGCGACGGATCGGCGCGCAGCGCGTCTCGCGCGTCCGGCCGCTCGGTGAGCAGCACCAGGCCGTTGCCGAGCAGGTTCGCGGTGGTCCGGAACCCGGCGTTGTACATGATGATGAGGTTGGCCAGCAGCTCGTCGGCGGTCAGCCGGCCGGGCTCGGCGTCCAGGCCGCGCAGCAGCGCCGAGACGAAGTCGTCGCGCGGCCGCGCCCGGCGCGCGGCGACCAGGTCGGTGAAGTACGCGGTCAGCTCCGCCGCCGCGACGTTGGCGGCCCGGACCTCGCGCATGGACCGGCGGCCGATCTCCAGCACCGCGTCGAACGCGCGGACCCGGGACGGGAACCACTCCCGGTCCGCCTCCGGCACGCCGAGCAGCTCGCCGATGACGTCACTGGGCAGCCGCAGCGCGAAGCGGGCCATGAAGTCGACCGGACGGCCGTCCGCGCCGTCGGCGGCGAGCCCGTCGAGCAGGCCGTCGGCGATGCGCCCGATGGCCGGCTCCAGCGCGGCGACCCGGCGCGGGGTGAGCGCCTGGGAGAACAGGTGCCGGACCCGGAGGTGGTCGCCCTCGGCGGCGTTGAGCATCGACGACTGGAGGATCCGGATCACCTGGTGTTCGCGCCAGCGCACCCCGACCCGGTCCAGGTAGTCGGCGCCGAGCACCCGGAAGACCGGGTCGCGCAGCACCCGGTTGACCGCGTCGTACCCGTGCACGACGAGCGCGTGCGGGTCGGCCGGCCGCAGCGCGACCGCCTCCCCCGCCTCGTGCAGCCGGGCGTAGAACGGGTACGGGTCGCGCCGCACCTCGTCACCGAGCAGCTCGTCGAGGGAGATGGTCACGCGCACGGCCCCTCCTCGCGTACGCCGGCGAGCATGTCGGCGGTGGTGTGCGCACGGATGCCGGGCGGCACCGGGTCGGCGAACCGCGCGACGACCGCCCGGACGTGGGTCTCGGCGGCCTCGGCCAGGCCGTCGTAGACGGCCGCGAACAGGTCCCGGGCCGCCCGGCGCGGCCATCCGGCGGGCAGCAGTTCCAGCGGCAGCCGCGGGTCGAGCGTGGGGAACCGCCGGTACGTGTCCATCACCTCGGTCCGCGCCCGCACGGCGGCGGCGCCGTCGACGGATCCGAGCCGCGACACCAGCGGCGTCCACCGGCGCAGGAACGCCTCGTAGTGTCCACTGATCGCATCGACGTCCCAGGCGTCCACGGGGGCGCGCTGGCCGATCGCACCCAGCGCGTCCTGCCGCCCCCGGAACACCGTGACCGCGCCGAGGGCGAGCTGGGCGAGCCGGGCCCGCGCGGGCCCGGCCAGCTCGTACGGCGAGATCCACAGCCCGTCGTAGAGCGGCGCGAAGCCGAGCCAGCGCAACTGGCCGCGCAGCGCCCGGCGCTGGGTGCCGTGGTCCTGCGGCAGTGAGAAGGCGACGATGGTCCAGCACCCGTCCCACGCCTGCGTCTCGGCGGTGGAGGCGGTGATCCAGTTCCCGCCCGCGGACAGGTCGGCGGCGGCGGCGCGACTGAGCCGGTAGAAGCTGTTGCGGCCCTGCCGGGCGCCCTCCAGCACACCGCGGCGGGCCAGCCGGCTGATCGCGGTACGGGCGCCCGCACTGGTCACGCCGGCCTCGCCGAGCAGCGCGACGATCGCCGCGGACGGCAGCGCGGCGCGGGTACGCAGCGTGTAGTCGGTCAGGAGCGTCACCGCGACGCTCTGCGGAGAGGTGCCGGCCTGCCGCCGGGGCAGCCGCGGCGCCGGCCCCTCGTCCGGGTAGATCTCCTCGATGTCGAACGGGCTTGCCACACGCGCTCCGGGCTCGGCTCAGGGACGGTGCACCGACTGTAGACGAACGCCGCCGCAGCTCATCGGAGCACATCGATTGACACTTCGACGTCCGGCCGGAACACTATGTGCCATACGACGGAGCCGGGCCGGGCGAGCCACGTCAGTGGGTGAGGCGCGACACCGCGGCGGCCCGGGTCGCCGGCGCGGCGCGCACCCGCCCGTCCCCGCCCGCACAGGGCGATCGAAGGAGTCTCCGTGAGAATCAGAGCCAAGATGGTGGTGGCCCTGGCCGCGTCGCTGGCGGCGGCCGGCCTGGTGATCCCCACCGTCCAACCCGCGTACGCGGCGTCGCTGACCGAGGTGACCAGCTTCGGCGACAACCCGGGCCGGATGCGGATGCACGTCTACGTTCCGGACGCCCGCCCGGCCCGGCCGGCCACTGTGGTGGCCATGCACGGCTGCGGCGGTTCCGGCCCCGGCTTCTACTCCGGCAGCGAGTTCGCCGGGCTGGCCGACCGGTACGGGTTCATCGTGATCTATCCCAGCGCGACCCAGCAGGCCGGTTTCGGCAACTGCTTCGACACCTGGTCCGACGCGGCCAAGCGGCGCGGCGGCGGCAGCGACCCGGTGTCGCTCATCTCGATGGTCCGCTACGTCCAGCAGCAGTACGGCGCCGACCCGGACCGGGTCTACGCCACCGGCAGCTCGTCCGGCGGCATGATGACCAACCACATGCTGGCGCTCTACCCGGACGTCTTCAAGGCCGGCGCGGCGTTCATGGGCGTGCCGTTCAACTGCTTCGCCGGCGCCGCCGACTATCCGCCCGGCTCCAGCCAGTGCACCGGCGGGAACATGAACCGCACCCCGCAGCAGTGGGGTGACGCGGTCCGCCAGGCGTACCCCGGCTACACCGGGCCCCGTCCCCGGGTGCAGTTGTGGCACGGCACCAACGACACGCTGGTGCCGTACTCGCTGCTCCAGGAGACGATCGAGCAGTGGACGAACGTGTTCGGCCTCAGCCAGAACCCCACGTCCACCGACACGCCGCAGTCCGGCTGGAACCGGCGGCGCTACGCCGACGCCAACGGCACGGTCCAGGTCGAGGCGTACAGCATCCAGGGCGCCGGGCACAGCCTGCCGTCGGCGGGCATGGCCGCGGCCGCGGTGGCGTTCTTCGGCCTGACCAGCACTCCCGGTCCGACCACGCCGCCGCCCGGTCCGACCACGCCCCCGCCGGGCCCGACCACGCCGCCGCCCGGTCCGACCACACCCCCGCCGGGCCCGACCACCCCGCCGCCCGGCACCGGCGCCTGCTCGGTGAGCATCGAGCTGAACGCCTGGAACAACGGGCTGACCGAGAACATCACCGTCACCAACACCGGCACCGCCGCGGTGAACGGCTGGTCGCTGGCGTTCACGCTGCCCGGCGGCCAGACCATCACCTCGGGCTGGAACGCGTCCTACTCCCCCGCCTCGGGTCAGGTGACCGCGCGCAACGTCGCGTACAACGCGGTCATCCCGGCCCGCGGCTCGACCACCATCGGCTTCCAGGCCACGCACACGGGTAACACCGCCCGGCCCGGCTCGTTCAGCCTCAACGGCTCACCCTGCACGATCGCCTGACCGGCACCCCGCACTCCGGCGTTTCTTCCCACGGCGCCGGGGACGGCCCCGCGACCCGAGAGGTAGCGGGGCCGTTTCGCGCGTACGCCACGCCCACCGCGGCAAAACGTTGAACCGAACGGTTCAGTGTCGTACGGTGAACCTCGTGGTTCAGCAAGAGACGCTCGACCGGGTGTTCGCCGGCCTGGCCGATCCGACGCGACGCGACATCCTGATCCGGCTCGGCGCGGGGCCGGCCACCATCAGCGAGCTGACCGAGCCCACCGGGATGAGTCTCACCGGCGTGCGCAAGCACGTGCGCGCGCTGGAGGACGCGGGCCTCGTGGTGACGCGCAAGATCGGCCGGTCCCGGCAGTGCCGGCTCAGCGAGGCGCCGCTGGACCAGGCCATGGCCTGGATCGCCTTCTACCGACGGCTCTGGGCACGTCGCCTCGACGGCATCGACGCCTACCTCACACTCACCACGAAGGACCGCGACCATGACACTCCACATGCGAGTGACACGACACCTTCCGGGCACCCCTGACGAGGCGTTCGACGCCTACACCGACGCGGGCAAACAGAAGATCTGGTTCGGCATCCTCGACGAGGAGCCCGGCATCGTGGAGATCGACGTCGACCTGCGGGTCGGCGGGAAACAGACCGCCGTCTGGGGTCCCTCCCCCGACATGCTGTTCCGTGAGACGCAGACGTTCCTGGAGATCGACCGCCCGCACCGGCTGGTCACCGAGTCGACCGGCGCCGGCCCGGACGGCGCGACGCTGACCACGCGCATCGAGGTCACCTTCGAGGCGAGGGACGGCGGCACGCTGATGACTGTGGTGCAGAGCGGCTTCCCGACCCCGCAGCTGCGCGACTTCTTCGTCGGCGAGGTCTGGGCCGGGGCGTTCGCCCGCATCGAGGCCTACCTGATCCGAGAGCACGCAGAGGAGACCTCCCGTGGCTGACCTGTCCCGCACCGCCGTCGTCGCGCTCGCCACCGCCGTCGCGGTGGTCGTCAACCTGGTCGTGTACGCGATCGGCCGCGCCGCCGGCGGCAGCTTCCTGTTCACCGCCGACGGCCGGCGGGTGGAGGTCGACGCGGTGACCGTCGCGGGCTTCAGCGCGCTGCCGCTGGCGCTCGGGCTCACCGCCGTCGCCCTGCTGGCCTCCCGGTTCGCCTGGGTGGTCCGGGCCGCGCTGACCATCGGCCCGGCGCTCGCGGTGCTCACCATCGCCACCATGACACTGCCCGCCGACCTGGACACCACCAGCACGATCACGCTGGCGGTGTGCCACCTCACGCTCGCCCCGATCATCGTCGTCGCGGTGACCGCTCTCGGGCGGCGCGCGCGCCGCGCCACCGCCGGCCCGGTCGCCGCCTGACAACGGGTGCGGCCGGCCGTGCCGGCCGGCCGTCACGGATTGTGGTCGGGTAGACAGCCGCCGCCACCTTTTTGCCGACACCGCGTTGTTAACATGGCGACATGGTGTCGACAAGTTTGAGAGGTGGCGGCTGATGTTCCTGGCCATTCGCGAGCTGGGGTTCGCGCGGCTGCGATTCGCCCTGATGGGGGCCGTGATCGCGCTGATCTCGGTGCTGATGGTGATGCTGTCCGGCCTGTCCGTCGGGCTGGTCCGCGACGGCGTCTCCGGCCTGCAGAACCTGCCGGTCACCTCGTTCGCCTTCGCCCACGGCGTGCAGCACGACTCGGCGTTCTCGCGCAGCGTGGTGGACGCCTCGGCGGTGGACACCTGGCGCGACCAGCCGGGCGTGGCGGAGGCGACCCCGTTCGGCAACACGCTGATCAACGGGCGCACCGACGGGGGCACCGAGGTCGACCTGGCGCTGTTCGGCGTCGAGACCGACTCGTTCCTGTCGCCCGCCGTCAGCGAGGGCGACCGGCTCGGCCCGGCGGACGGGATCGTGGTGAGTCCCACCGCCATCGACGCGGGCCTGCGCGTCGGTGACACCGTGACGGTGGACCGGCTGGGCACGCGGCTGCGCGTCGTCGGCGTCACCGAGCAGCAGGACACCTTCGGCCACGTCGACGTGGCGTACGTGCCGCTGGCGACGTGGCAGGCGGTCAAGTCCGGCACCCCGGCCGGCGCGCAGGTGCCGGCGCAGGCGACCCAGGAGATCACCGCCGTCGCGGTCCGTGCGGCCGACGGCGACTCGGTGGACCTGGCCGCGGGCGACAAGGCCGCGGGCACGGAGAGCCTGACGCTCGACGAGTCCTACGGCGCCTCGCCGGGCTACACCGCGGAGACCACCACGCTCCAGCTGATCCAGGGCTTCCTCTACGCGATCTCGGCGCTCGTGGCCGGCGCGTTCTTCGCGGTCTGGGCGATCCAGCGCCGGCAGGAGGTCGCCGTGCTGCGGGCACTGGGCGCCTCGACCCGCTGGGTGCTGCGCGACGCCCTCACCCAGGCACTGATCCTGCTGGCCCTCGCCATCGCCGTCGGCATGGGTATCGGCCTCGGCCTCGGCGCGCTGATCTCCGGCGGCAACGTCCCGTTCGCGCTGCACCCGCAGAGCATCGCCGCCGCCGCGGCCGGACTGCTCGTGCTCGGCCTGGTCGGCGCGGCAGCCGCCGTCGTCCGCCTCACCTCCATCGACCCGGCTACCGCCCTGGGAGGCAACCGATGAGCAGCCGGACCACACCGTCCCCGTCGGCTCCGGGCACCACCCCGGCCGACCTCGGCCTGGTCATGCGCGGCGTGCACCTGCGGCACGGCGACGGCGCGGAGACCGTGCACGCGCTCGACGACGTCGACCTGACCGTCGCGCCGGGCGAGCTGGCCGCGATCGTGGGGCCCTCCGGCGCGGGCAAGTCCAGTCTGCTCGCCGTCGCCGGCGGGCTGGCCCGCCCCGACGAGGGCACGGTCACAGTGGCCGGGCACGACATGACCGTGTCCAGCCGCCGGGCGCGCACCGAACTGCGCCGCCGGCACGTGGGGTTCGTGTTCCAGTCGGGCAACCTGCTGCCCGCGCTGACCGCCGCCGACCAGCTGCGCCTGCCACTGCGGCTGGGCGGACGCCGGGACCGGTCCGGACGCGACCCGCTGCAGATGCTCGCGCACGTCGGCCTGGCCGGGAAGGCCGACCGCCGGCCGCACCAGCTCTCCGGCGGCGAGCGCCAGCGCGTCGGCATCGCCCGGGCGCTGATGACCGAGCCCTCGGTGCTGCTGGTGGACGAGCCGACAGCGGCGCTGGACCGGGCCCGCAGCCACGACATCGTCCAGCTGCTCGCCCAGGAGGCGCGGGAGCGTTCGGTGGCCGTCGTGATGGTCACTCACGATCACGACGTGCTGCAATACTGTGACACCATCTACGAGATGATCGACGGCAAGCTCGCCACGAGCAGCTGATCGACGAGCAGGGAGCGACGCGGACCGGACACGGGCGGCGGGAGACACGGGGAGGTCGGTGTGCCGAAGATCCAAGCCTCGACCGTCGCGGAACACCGGGCCGCGCAGCGGGCGGCGTTGCTCGACGCCGCCCGCACCCTGCTCTCCGAGCACCCGGAAGAGATTCCGAGCCTGGCCGACGTCGCCCGGCACGCCGGGCTGGCCCGGTCCAGCGCGTACTCGTACTTCAAGTCCCGCACCGACATGTTCGACGTGCTGGTCGCCGACACCTTCCCCCGGTGGTCGGCCTTCGTCGAGAAGCAGATGGCCGAGGCCCGCACGCCGGGGGCGAGGATCCTGGCGTACGTCGAGGCCAACCTGCAACTGGTTGCCCGGGGCGACCACGCGCTGGCCCGGGCACTGGCGTCGGTGGGCAACAGCGAGGTGCTGGCGACCTCCAGCCGGCTGCTGCACGACAGCCTCGAGGCGCCGCTGCGCGCCGCCCTCACCGAGCACGGGGCGAGCGACCCGGACCGGATGGCGGAGCTCGTCCAGTCGGTCGTCTACGCCCTCAGCCGCATGATCGAGAACGGTCTCGACCTTCCGGCGGCCAGGGGCCTCGCCCGCGAGCTGCTCACGCCGTACCTGCGCTCGGACGCCGGCTGACCGTCCGCCCCTGAACTCCGGCGCGGCGCTACGGCGTCCGGCCGTCACCACACCTGCTGAACAACGTCGGCCCGGGTCGTCGCCGGCAGCCGCACCACGGGTGCGCGCCCGGTCGACGACCCGGGCCGACGCGCGTCCGGAGCCGGCGCCCGGAGACGCACCGGCGTTCCCGGAGAGGACGCCCGCCGACACGGTCCGGCGCAGCCGTCCGAACGATCGGTACGGGCCGCCGACCGGGGATCGGCGGCCGGCACTGCCGTCCGATCAGGAGCATCCGAACGACCGACCGCAGCATCGACGGTCATCATCGGTCACCGTTCCGCCTGGTGGAACAGCAGCTCAAAGGCGGTGCGGCGGGCTAAGTTACTGATCGGTAGCCCGTTGACGGCATGTGAACCCGGCCCTACCGTTCCACTCAATCGAACGGCGTACGGTTCAACCGAACGCCCTCGGCCTCGCCGAGTGCGGCCCGAAACAGGAAGTCCGAGGCATGCCTGACGACAAGCTTCTCGCTCTTCTCTCCCCCACCCGGCTGGGTCGTCTCACATTGCGGAACCGGGTCTTCGTCCCCGGCCACACCACCAACTTCGGACTGAACAACGCGCCCACCCGCCGCCACGTCGCCTACCACGCGGAGCGGGCGCGCGGTGGCGCCGGCCTGATCATCACCGAGGCGATCCGTGTGCACCCCACGAGCGCGGGCCGCAGCATCAGCCTCGGCAGCTTCGACGACTCGTCGATCCCGGCGTACGCGGCGGTGACCGAGGCCGTGCACGAGCACGGCGCCCGCATGTTCGCCCAGATCATGCACGCCGGGCGGCAGGCCAACGGCGACGCGACCCGCACCGCCGCCTGGTCCTCGTCGCCGGTGCCGTGGGCGGCCGGCTCGCACGTCCCGCACGCGATGGGGCGCCGGGACATCGCCGTCGTCGTCGCCGCGTTCGCCGCCGCCGCGCGCCGGATGCGCGAGGCCGGCTTCGACGGGCTCGAAGTGCACGCCGGCCATGGCCACCTCCTCCAGCAGTTCCTCTCCCCGCACACGAACACCCGCGACGACGCGTACGGCGGCAGCCTCGACAACCGGATGCGCCTGACCCGCGAGGTGCTGACCGCGGTGCTGGCCGCCGCCCCCGAACTGCCCGTCGGGCTGCGGGTCAGCGCCGACGAGTTCCTGCCCGGCGGCCTCGACCCGGCCGCGGTGCTGGAGATCGTCGGCAAGCTGCGCGCCGAGTTCCCCCTCGCCTACGTGCACGTCAGCCACTCCGCCTACCACGGCAGCTGGTCGCTGGCGACGCAGATGGCGGACATGAGCTTCGGCCACGCCCCGTTCCGGCACCACGCGGCGCTGTTCAAGCAGGAGTTCCCGGACCTGCCGGTGCTCGCGGTGTGCCGGCTGGACAGCCTGCCGGAGGCGGCCGAACTCGTCGCCGCCGGCGAGGCCGACCTGGTCGGCCTGGCCCGCCCGCACATCGCCGACCCGCACCTGGTCCGCAAGGCCGAGCAGGGCCGCCAGCACGAGGTACGCGCCTGCCTGGCCTGCAACCAGGGCTGCATCGGCCGGCTGGAGACCAGCCTGCCGATCTCGTGCGTGGTCAACCCGGAGGTCGGCGCCGAGCGGGAGTGGGCCGACGCCTGGCCGGAGCTGCCCGGGCCGTCCGGCGCGCGGAACGTCCTGGTCGTCGGCGGTGGGCCGGCCGGGCTGGAGGCCGCCCTCTCCGCGCACCGGGCCGGGCACCGGGTGACCGTCGTGGAGGCACGGGACCACCTGGGCGGACAGGTGGAGATGGCCGCGCGCGTACCCGGACGGGAGCGGCTCGGGCTGCTCACCCGTGACCTGGCCCGCGACGTGGCGGCCGCCGGCATCCCGGTCCGGCTCGGCCACCGCGCCGGCGTCGACGACGTGCTGACCGGTGGCTACCAGGACGTCGTCCTCGCCACCGGCTCCCGGCCCGCCCGCCGGGAGCTGCCCGGCGGCCCGCCGGTGATCGACATCTGGCAGGCCGTCGACAACCTGGCCGACCCCGGCTACCGGCCGGCCGGTGCCGTCGTCGTGCTGGACGACGAGGGCACCTGGTCGGCGGCGTCGGTCGCGGAGGCGCTCGCCCGCCGGGGCGCCCGCGTCCACCTCGTCTCCCCCACCGCCACGGTGAGCGCCAAGATCACCACGTACTCGCGGCTGGCGCTGCTCAAGCGCTTCGCGGACCTGGGGATCGCGGTCCACCCGATGCGGACCGCCCGCGCCGCGGGCGCCACGGCGGTGGCCCTCGGCGGCCCGCTCGCCGGCGGCGACACGATCGTCGAGGACGTCACCACGGTCGTCGACGGCGGTTCGGCGCAGGCCGCGGACGAGTTGTACCGGCAGCTCGACGCGCTGCCCGACGGCCCCCACATCCACGTCGTCGGCGACGCGAACGCCCCCCGCACCGCCTTCGAGGCCGTCTACGAGGGACGCATGGCCGGCGCGTTCCTCGGCGCCTACGACACCGCGTCCGCCCAGCGCGTGCGGTACGCCCACTGACCCGTCCACCCCGGTAGCGGTGCACCGCGGACCGGACCTCCCCCACCTGCAGAGGAGACAAGCATGCTGGACATCGAGGAGCGCCTCACCCTGGATGAGCGTTCCGCCGTGGACTTCGTCCTCGGCCTGCGCAAGCGCTGGGCGGACACCGTCTACCCGGCGCTGCGCGAGGAGTACGGCGCCACCGGGGCGTCGGCCACGACGATCGCCGACGCCGGTCAGGTGCTGCGTGGTCTTCCGCTCTACCCGTGGTTCAGCCACCTGGAGCGGGTGCAGCAGAAGATGCTCTGGAAGGTCGCCGGCGACGCGGTGCTCAGCCGCCGCGAGGAGCTGACCGACCAGCTCACCTCGCTGCCCGAGCAGCCGAAGGGCTCGCTGGAGCTGAACCCCGGCCTGGAACTGCCCGACTGGTACACCGACTACGACATCCACATCCAGCCCGGCAGCTTCTTCTCCGACGACATGTCCGCCTACGTGTACGAGTTCGGCGCGCGCATCGTCATGCTGCGCGACAACGACGGCTACAAGTTCCACACGCTGTTCGCCAGGACCGCGCTGCCCGAGCTGCCCGCGGCGACCCGGATCGTCGACATCGGGTGCGGTTTCGGCAAGAGCACCCGCCCGCTGCCGGCCAAGTACCCGACCGCGCAGGTGATCGGCGTGGACCTGGCCGCGCCCGGTCTGCGCCTGGCCCACGCCGAGGCCGAGGCGACCGGACTCACGATCGACTACCGGCAGGCCGACGGCCGGGCCACTGGCATCGAGTCGGACAGCTGCGACGTGGTCACCGGCACGATGGTCCTGCACGAGATGCCGGCCGCCGCGATCCGGGAAACGATCGTGGAGGCGGCGCGCCTGCTCAAGCCGGGCGGCTCGCTGCGCTTCCTGGAGTTCATGCTGACCGGCGACCCGGTGCGCGACGCCACCGTCTACGAGCACGCCGAGCGCAACAACGAGCCGTTCTTCCACGACCTGTTCGGCTCGGACCTGATCGAGGTCTGCACCGAGGCCGGTCTGACCGACGTGTCGTGGACCCCGTTCGACGAGCGCCGCAACGGCGTCCAGCCGCAGGGCTGGGGCGACCGTCCCGAGTGGCACTTCCCCTGGGCCGTACTGGCCGCGACCAAGCCGGAGGCGTGATGAGCACCGAGTTCGACTACTTCGGAGACCCCAAGGTCGGCAAGCTGCTCGACCTGGTGCTGCAGCTCTCCACCGAGCTGCACGTGACCCGCCAGCGGGTACGCGTCGTCGAGGCGCTGCTGACCCGCTCCGGCGCGCTCACCGCGGGCGCCGTCGACGAGTTCGTCTCCACCGAGGAGGAGCAGCAGGTCCTCGACCGCGAGCGGGACGCGCTGCTG
Organism: Micromonospora tulbaghiae; assembly: GCF_900091605.1. Taxonomy (GTDB): domain Bacteria; phylum Actinomycetota; class Actinomycetes; order Mycobacteriales; family Micromonosporaceae; genus Micromonospora; species Micromonospora tulbaghiae. Next base: position 362,149 of record NZ_FMCQ01000002.1, on the reverse strand, counting down.
GCCCGCCTGATGCGCATCCTCACCGAGCACGGCCCCGCGGAGCACCCGCTGCGGGACCAGTGGGAGGCGGCCCTGAGCGAGAAGACGGGCTGATGACCACACCGGACGCGCCCGGCCTGATCGACAGGTACCTACAGCTGTGCGAGGACCGCGAGCTCGACGAAGCAGGCCGCTTTCTCGCGGAGCGGGCCCGGTTGGTCTTCCCGGGCGGCCGGGAGTACTCGTCGCTGCGGGAGATGGCGGCCGCGTCGACCGGAACCTACCGGTGGGTGCGCAAGCACCGGGACCGCTACCTGGTGGGTGACGCCGACGGGCGGGTCACTGTGACCTCGCTCGGGCGGCTGTACGGGGAATGGCTCGACGGCACTCCGTTCGAGGACATCCGCTACGCGGACGTGTTCGTGCTCGACGGCGGACTGATCGTCGAGCAGCACGTCTACAACGATCTGGCCCTGGTCGCGCAGCAGCGCGACGCCTGACCGGCACTGGTCGCGCAGCAGCGCGACGCCTGCCGGACAACGGTCGCGCGGCAGCGCGACGGCTGATTCCCCCACCTCCGCCGCCCCGGCGGCGGAGGTGGTCTCCCCCGACTCATGACGAGGTGTGTGCATATGAAACGAAAGTGGGCTCTGCTCCCGGCGGCGCTGGCCGCCGCGCTGGTCCTGTCCGCGTGCGGCGGCGGCTCCGACGACGACGGCGCCGGCGGCGAGGGCAAGGAGGCGAAGCTGACCATGGCCATCGCCTCCGCCGTGATCGGCCCGAAGGAGGAGGTGGCCGTCTACGCGGTCGCCAAGGAACTCGGCTACTTCGCCGAGGAGAAGCTGACCGTCGAGACGATCAACGCCGACGGCTCGGTCGCCGCCCTCCAGGCGGTCGCGTCCGGCAGCGGCGACATCACCCCCGCCGACGCCGGCTCGGCGCTCGGCGCGGTGGAGAAGAACGTGCCGATCAAGGCGATCGGCGGCCTGGTGCAGAACTGGCCGTGGGTGATGGCGGTCAAGCCGAACTCCCCGATCACCGGCGGCGCGGACCTGCGCGGCAAGAAGATCGGCGTGATCAGCCTGGCCTCCGGCTCGGCCCCGTACGCCCGCGCCTACGTCAAGGCCGCCGGTCTCGACCCGGCCAAGGACGTCGAGCTGCTGCCGGTGGGCGTCGGCGCGCAGGCCGCCGCCGCGCTCAACGACGGCAAGGTCGACATGCTGGCGCTCTACACCCAGGCGTACGCGGTCATCGAGAACGCCGGCACCGAGCTGAAGTACCTGACCAACCCGGACGTGTTCAGCGGCATCCGGTCGCTGACCTTCAGCGTCGGCGCCCGTGACTTCGACGCCAAGAAGGACTCGTACGAGCGGTTCCTGCGCGCGGCGTACAAGGCGATGCTCTTCTCGGCGAAGAACCCCGAGGCCGCCATGAAGATCGGCTACAAGGTCTTCCCGCAGATCCTCGCCGGCAAGTCCGCCGACGAGCGCCTGAAGGCCGACACCGAGAGCCTGACCGCCTGGCTGAAGACGGCCACCCCGGCCAGCGGCGACCCGGAGCAGTTCGGCGACTGGGGCGCGATCAGCGACGACGAGTGGGCGAAGACCCAGGCGTACACCAAGGAGGCCGGGCAGATCACCGGTGACGTCGACATGAAGAAGCTGTGGGACCCGAGCCTGCTCTCCGGCGCGAACGACTTCGACAAGGCCGCGGTGCTGAGCAAGGCCGCGAACTACACCGCCTAGGCAGCGGACAGCGGAAGGGATTTCGATGGCCATCAAGGCGACGGCCCGCCGGGCGCAGACGCAGGCTCCGGCATCGGTGTCGGAAGACTCCTGGATCGAGATCGACGGGCTGGACAAGGAGTACCGGCCCCGGAAGTCGGCACCGACCCAGGCGCTGAGCGACATCAACCTGACGGTACGTCGCGGCGAGTTCATCTCGGTCGTGGGACCGTCCGGGTGCGGCAAGACCACATTGCTGAAGATCCTCGCCGGGCTCAGCCCGAAGTCCGGCGGCGCGGTACGGATCGCCGGGCGGGACGTGACGAAGCCCCTTCCCGAGGTCGGGATGGTGTTCCAGGCACCCACGCTGCTGCCGTGGCGCACCATCTTCGACAACGTGATGGTGCCGGCGGAGATCCAGCGACTGGATCCCCGCCGGCACCGGGAACGCGCGCAGCAGTTGCTCGAGATGGTCGGTCTCAACGGCTTCGAGCAGAAGTACCCGCACGAGCTCAGCGGCGGCATGCAGCAGCGGGCCGGCATCTGCCGGGCGCTCGTGCACGACCCGGCGGTACTGCTGATGGACGAGCCGTTCGGCGCGCTCGACGCGATGACCCGCGAGTACATGAACGTGGAGCTGCTGCGCATCTGGCAGGAGAGCAACCAGACGATCGTGCTGGTCACGCACTCCATCCCGGAGGCGGTGTTCCTCTCCGACCGGGTGGTCGTGCTCAGCCCCCGGCCGGGCCGCATCGCGGAGGTCCTGGACATCGACCTGGAGCGGCCGCGTGACCTCGGCGTCATGTCGTCCGACCGGGCCGGGGTCTACGTGGAGCGGATCCGCCGACACTTCAACGCCGCCGGCGTTATCGACTGACGAGGGACAGCCATGGCAACAAGCAACCTGGTCCGCGAGCCGGCCCAGCCACCGGCGCCGTCCGCCCGGCCCGCCCGGCCCGCCCGGCGCAAGTTCGACCTCCGCGAGAAGCCCCAGCTCTGGCTGGTCCCGACGGTCTTCGTCGTGGTCGTGCTGGCCTGGGAGTACGGCGTCCAGCTCATCGGCGTCGACGAGTACGTCCTGCCGCTGCCGTCGAGCGTGGTCGAGTCGCTGTGGCAGCAGCTCGGCGACGACCAGTTCTGGGGTCACTTCTGGGTGACCACCCAGGAGGCGCTGCTCGGGTTCGTGATCGGTGTCGGGGCCGCGCTGCTGCTCGGCACGTTCATCTCCCAGATCAAGATCGTCGAAGCCACCCTGATGCCGTACATCGTGGCCTTCCAGACCGTGCCGAAGGTCGCCCTGGCCCCGCTGTTCGTGGTCTGGTTCGGTTTCGGCCTGACCAGCAAGGTGGTCATGGCCGCGGTGATCTCGTTCTTCCCGATGCTCGTCAACGTCATCGAGGGTCTGCGTGCCGCCGACGCCGACAAGATCCAGATGCTGACGGTGTTCGGCGCGAGCAAGACCCAGATCTTCCGGATGGTTCGGCTGCCCAGCGCGCTGCCGTTCATCTTCGCCGGCCTGGACATCGGCATCGTCTTCGCCATCCTCGGCGCGGTCGTCGGCGAGTTCATCGGCGCCAAGGAGGGCCTGGGCTACCTGCTGCTGCAGACCAACTACAACTTCGACATCGCCGGCATGTTCGCCGTCCTGGTGGTCCTGTCGGTGATGGGTCTGGTGGCGCACTTCGTGATCCGGCTGCTCCAGAAGCGCCTGGCCTTCTGGGCCGAGGACACGAAGGTGATCGGCGCGTGACGACAGCTGACGGGACCGTCGTCACGCGTGCGGAGCACCGGCCGGGCGTGGTTCACGCCCGCCCGGCCGGTGGCCGAACGGGAGAGGCAGGACACGAGACATGAACACCGACCCGAACCGGTTCGACGGACGGGTGGCCCTGGTGACCGGGGCGGCCCGCGGCATCGGCGCCCGCATCGCCGCGACCCTCGCTCAGCGCGGCGCTACGGTGGCGCAGGCCGACCTGCTCGACGACTGGGCGGAGGCCGAGCTGACCGGCGGCGCGCACACCCGGCACCGGGTGGACGTCCGGTCGGCCGCCTCCTGCACCGCCCTGGTGGCCGAGGTCCTGGACTCCCACGGCCGCCTCGACCTGCTCGTCAACAACGCCGGGATCGTCCGGCGCGGACCGGCGGCGACGATGTCCGAGGAGGACTTCACCGCCGTCCTGGACGTCAACCTGACCGGTACGTTCCGGATGTGCCAGGCCGCGTACCCGGCCCTGCGGCAGACCCGCGGCGCGGTGGTGAACATCGGCTCCACGAACGGGCACATCGCGGTGCTGAACACGCTCGGCTACTGCGTCAGCAAGGCCGGCGTGATGCACATGGCGCGCGTGCTGGCCCTGGAGTGGGCGCCGGACCGGATCCGGGTCAACGCCGTCGGACCCACGATCGTGCCCACCGACATGACCTCCGACGTACGCGGCGACGAGGCGTACCTGGCCGACAAGATGGCGAGCATCCCGCTGGGCCGGATGGCGCAGCCGCAGGACGTCGCCAACGCGGTCGCCTACCTGCTCAGTGACGCCGCCGCCATGACCACCGGGCAGACGATCTTCGTCGACGGCGGCGTCACCATCCACTGACTTTCCCCCTCTCCGACCCCTTCTGTGAGGACCACCATGCCCAAACCGGATACCGCGGCCGCTCTCGCGGCCGTCGACGCGCACTTCGACGAGTTCGTCGAGGAGCTCCAGCAGCTGTGCCGCATCCGCAGCCGCCGCCAGGAGCCGGAGCAGATGGAGGCCACCGCCGAGTTCATCGCCGGGTCGGTCCGCCGCTGGGGCGGCGAAGCCGAGATCATCCCGTGGGAGCAGTCGTACCCGTACGTGCTGGCCGAGGTGCCCGGCGAGGGTGACAAGGCGCTGCTGCACTTCACCCACTACGACGTGGAGGTCGAGCCGGCCGGTGACGACGCCGACTGGATCAGCCCGCCGTACGCGGCGGAGATCCACGACGGCCGGCTGTACGCCCGGGGCGTGGCCGACGACAAGGGCGTCGTCATGTCCCGTATCCACGCGGCGGCGGCCTGGAAGCTGGCCGGGCTGACCCCGCCGGTGACCAACCGGATCATCTTCGAGGGCAAGAAGTGGCTGCACAGCCCGGGCCTGGGCTCGTTCGTGCAGGCGCACGCCGACCGGCTCGCCAGCGACGCGGCGCTGTGGGAGAACTCCTGGCTCGACGGCGAGGACCGGCTGCTGCTCAAGCTCGCCGAGAAGGGCGTGCTCTACCTGCGCCTCACCGCGCAGACCCTGCCGCGCGACCTGACCAGCCAGAACACCGCGCTGCTGCCGGCTGCCACGGCCCGGCTGGCCGCCGCCCTGGCGCAGCTGCAGCGGCCCGACGGCACCGTGACGATCCCCGGTTTCGCCGACGACGCGCGGCCGCCGACCGACGAGGAGCGGGCGCTGCTGGAGAAGGTGGCGTTCGACGGGGACTTCCTGCGCAAGCGGGCCCAGGTCGACCGGTTCACCGGTGACCTGGACGACCAGGCCGCCGCGGTGGCCATCCGGACCGTGCCGACGCTCACCGTCGCGGGTTTCGCCGGCGGCGACATGCGCGACGACGTGACGCTCGGCATCCCGTCGACCGCCTCCGCGAAGCTGGAGATCCGGCTGGTGCCGGGCCAGGACCCGGACCGGGTGCTCGGCTGCATCCGCGACCACCTGGCGGCGACCGGCGTCGGTGACCTGCGCATCGAGGTGATGGCGACCAGCCGGCCCAACCTCACCGACCACCGCGACCCGTTCGTCGCGCTCGTCGCCGACACGGCCCGCCGGGTGTACGGGACCGAGCCGGTGATCGAGCCGTACACGCAGTGGATCGGCAACCAGGGCGTGATCGCCGACCGGCCGATCGTCGGCGTCGGCGTGTCCCGGGCCGACTCCGGTGTGGACGGCCCGAACGAGAACATCCGGCTGGACGACTACAAGGCCGGCATCAAGCACGTCATCGAGGTCATGGCGGCGCTGGCGGTGGCCGAGTGACCCGGGCCCGCGGCGTGGCCCGCCGCGCCTACGTCGACGTGCCGTGGGGGCAGGTGCACTACCGGCACGGCGGCGACGCCGACGCCCCGGTGCTGCTGATCCTGCACCAGTCCCCGCTCTCCTCGGCCACCTACGACGCGGTGATCGAGCCGCTGGCCCGCCGCGGCCTGCGGGTGATCGCCCCGGACACGCCGGGGTTCGGCATGTCCGACGCGCCGCCGCGCCCGTGGTCCATCCCGGAGTACGCGGCCGGGGTGTGGCAGTTCGCCGACGCCCTCGGACTGTCCCGGGTGCACCTGCTCGGCCAGCACACCGGCGCGATCGTCGGCGCGGAGGCGCTGATGTCGGCGCCGGAGCGGGTGCACCGGCTGATCCTCCAGGGCATCCCGCTCTACGACGAGCAGGAGCGGGCGGAGAAGAAGCGGTCGTACGCGCCCGGCTACGTGCCGGCCCGCGACGGCGGCCACCTGAAGGTGATCTGGGACCGGGTGTACGGCCTGTACCCGCGCCTGACCCCGGAGGAGGCGGACCGCCAGGTCACCGAGTACCTGCTGACCGGCCCGGACTACGCCACCGCGTACCGGGCGGTGTTCGACCACCACGTCGACACCACGGCCCTGGACGCGCTGCCCGTCGTGCTGCTGCACGGCGCCGACGACCTGCTGGACCGGATGACGCCGCAGGTGCGGGCCGCGCTGCCCGGCGCCGAGCTGGTCACCATCCCCGGTGGCACCGACTTCGTGGCCGACGAGCAGCCGGAGGCGTTCGCCGACGCGGTCGCCGCGCAGGTGCACGCCGACCTCGGGCGGGAGGTGGCGGCATGAACGCCGGCACCCCGGTCACCGAGGCGAAGGTCGTACCGGCTAACACGCTCTACACCGCGACCGTCGAGGTCTCCGGCGGCCGGGGCGGCAGCGCCCGGTCGCTGACCGGGTCGCTGCGGGTCGACCTGACCCGCCCCGTCGAGCGGGGTCCGGACGCGCCCGGCACCGACCCGGAGGAGCTGTTCGCGGCCGGGTACGCGGCCTGCTTCGACAGCGCGCTCACGGTGGCCGCCCGGCAGGCCGGCATCCGGCCCGGTCCGACCACTGTCACCGCCTCGGTCTCCCTCGGGCAGACGCAGGACGGCCGGTACGCGATCGCCGTGGTGCTGGACGTGTCCGCGCCGCAGTGCCCACAGGCGGAGCTGGAACGCGCGGTGGAGCTGGCCGACCGGATGTGTCCCTACTCGAACGCCCTGCGGGGCAACACCGCGGTGGCGATCCGGGTCGATGGCCACCGCTGACCTGACCCGGCCCGCAGCGGTCCGCCACCCGGCGGATCCGCCGCGGCCCGCCGGCCCGATGGCCCTGGCCGTCGGGCTCGGCGCGGTCTACCTGATCTGGGGCTCGACCTACCTGGGCAACCGGGTGGCCCTGGACAGCATCCCGCCGCTGGTCGCCACCTCGGCCCGGTTCCTGGCCGCCGCGCTGCTGCTGTTCGCGGTGGCGGCGCTGCGCCGGGGACCGGCCGGGCTGCTGCTGCCCCGGCGGCAGTGGGGCGGGGTGGGCGCCAGCGGGCTGCTGATGGTCGGTGCGGGCAGCGCGCTGCTCGCACTGGGCCAGCAGTACGTGCCGACGGGGCTGACGTCGCTGCTGGTGGCGGGCATGCCGCTGTGGGTGCTGGTGTTGCGGCTGGCGGTCGGTCCACGGCCGTCGGCGCTCGCGGCCGTGGGCGTACTGGGCGGGGTGGCCGGGCTGGCGCTGCTGTTCTCGGTGCCGACGCAGGGGTGGCACCTGGGCGGGATGCTGCTGGTGGTGGTCTCCACGATGGTGTGGGCGCTGGGCTCGACGCTGTCGCAGCGGCTGCACATGCCGGCCGACCACCTGGTCGGCACCGGCTGGCAGATGCTCGTCGGTGGCGTCGCGGTGGCGGTGGCCGGCGTGGTCAGCGGTGAGCTGGGGCGGTTCCGCCCGGGCGACGTGACGGGCCGGTCCTGGCTGGCGTGGACCTACCTGATGCTGGTGTGCACAGTGGTCGGCTTCAGCGTCTACACGTGGCTGCTGCGCAACGCGCCGATCCAGCTCGCGTCCACCTACGCGTACGTCAACCCGGTGGTGGCGGTCCTGCTCGGCATGATGGTGCTGGATGAATCGTTGTCCGGACGACAGGTGCTCGCCGGTGCCGTGGTGCTCGCCTCGGTGGCGCTCGTCATCGCGCGGGAGCGACCCCGGCAGGCCGACGGCCTCCCGCCCGGGAAGACCCCCGTCGCGCCCGCCTGACGCCCGGCGACCCCGCCCACGTACGTCGACACTGGAGGAACAGAGATGATCACGACAGCGGTCGTCGAGAGCAGCGCCGGCCGGACCCGCTCCGGTCTGGGACGCGCCCTCGACATCGTCAACATCATCGCCGAACGGGCACCGGAGACCCTCGGCGTGTCGACGATCGCGCGGGAACTGGGCCTGCCGAAGGCGGTCGCCCACCGGATACTCAAGGAGCTGGTGGCCGACAACTTCCTCACCTTCAACGAGGAGACCAAGCGGTACCGACTCGGCACCGGCGCGCTGGCGGTGGGCCTGGCCGCGCTGCGTGCGCTGGACGTGCCGGACATCGCGCGCCGGTACCTGGTCCGGCTGGTCCGCGACAGCGGCGAGACCGCCACGCTGTCGGTGCGGCAGGGCTGGTCGCGCGTCTACATCGACCAGGTGCTGTCGCCGCACGAGGTCCGGATGTCGGTGTCCCTGGGCACCAGCCACGCGCTGCACTCCGGGTCGTCGTCGAAGGCGATCCTGGCGGCGCTGCCGGACGCCGAGGTCGACGACTACCTCGGACACCACCCGCTGGACGCGGTCACCCCGGCCACCATCACCTCCACCGCGAAGCTGCGGGCCGAGCTGGCCCGGGTCCGCCGCCAGGGGTACGCGGTGAGCATGGGCGAACGGCAGAACGGCGCCGGCAGCGTCGCCGCCGTGGTGCGGTACGCGACCGGGCAGGTGTTCGGCTCGATCTCGCTGTGCGGGCCGCAGAACCGGTTCACCCCGGAGGTGTGCGCCGCGCACGGGGCGCTGGTCGCCGCGGCGGCGGCGGAGATCTCCGCCGAACTGGGTTTCCGGCCGCCGGCGCAGCGTGCCGCCGGCCGGACGGGTCAGGAACAGAACTGGGGAGGTGGAACAGGTGAGTGACGGACCGCTGACGGGCCTGCGGGTGCTGGACGTCTCGACGATCCTCGCCGGGCCGCTGTGCTGTCAGATCCTCGGCGACTACGGCGCCGACGTGATCAAGATCGAGCACCCGACCATGGGTGACAGCATGCGCGGCCACGGCAAGGCCAAGGACGGCCATCCCCTGTGGTGGAAGGAGATCTCCCGCAACAAGCGGCTGGTCGGGCTGAACCTGTCCGCGCCGGAGGGCGCGGCGCTGCTGCTGCGGCTGGCCGAGCGGGCCGACGTGCTGGTGGAGAACTTCCGGCCGGGCACGCTGGAGCGCTGGGGCGTCGGGCCGGAGGAGCTGCACCGGGTCAACCCCGGTCTGGTGATCGCCCGGATCACCGGCTTCGGGCAGACCGGCCCGTACGCCTCCCGGGCCGGGTTCGGCACCCTGGCCGAGGCGATGAGCGGCTTCGCCCACCTGACCGGCACCGCCGACGGCCCGCCCACGCTGCCCGCGTTCGGGCTGGCCGACAGCATCTGCGGCATCGCCACCTCGTCGGCCGTGATGATGGCGCTGTGGCACCGGGAGCGCTCCGGCGGCCGGGGCCAGGTCGTCGACATGAGCCTGCTGGAACCGATCATGACCGCGGTCGGTCCCGGCCCCACCGTCTTCGACCAGCTCGGGGTGGTGGAGCAGCGACAGGGCAACCGCTCGACGAACAACGCGCCGCGCAACACGTACCAGACCAAGGACGGCTCGTGGGTGGCGATCTCCACCAGCGCCCAGGCCATCGCCGAGCGGGTGCTGCGGCTCGTGGGCCACCCCGAGGTGATCGACGAGCCGTGGTTCCGTACCGGCGTCGGGCGGGTGGCGCACGCGGACCTGCTCGACGAGTACGTGGGCTCGTGGATCGCCGAGCGGACCCGCGACGAGGTGGCCGCCGCGTTCGCCGAGGCCGGCGCCGCTGTCGCCCCGGTCTACAGCGCCAAGGACATCGTCGAGGACCCGCACGTCCAGGCCACCGAGATGATCACCACGGTCGACGACCCGGACCTGGGCCCGATGCGGATGCACAACGTCATGTGGCGGATGTCGGAGACGCCGGGCCGGATCCGGTTCACCGGCCGCTCCCCCGGCGCCGACACCGACGCCCTGCTCGTCGAGGAACTCGGCTGCGACCCGGCCGAGATCGCCGACCTGAAAGCCCGTGGCGTCGTCGCCTGACGACGCCGACAGCCGAAACGCGAGGAACCCCGTGGGCACCACTGCCAGAACCGCCGACCGCCTGCTCGACGCCGTGCAGGCCGGCGTCACGATCTACGACCTGGGCCGGCGGCTGACCGCCGGCATGCCGCAGTCACCGAACCACCCCGCGTTCGGGCTCACCCTGCCGCGCCGCCACGGCGACATGGTGCGGGCCGACGGCGGCTCGGCCGCCAACGACCTGCTGGTGATGGGCACGCACGTCGGCACGCACGTCGACGCGCTGGCGCACGTCTCCCAGGACGGCCGGCTGCACGGCGGCGCCGACGCCGCCGCGGCGCAGGTCGGCGGCCGGTTCGACGAGCTGGGCGTGCACACGGTCGCGCCGATGGTGCGCCGCGGCGTGCTGCTGGACGTACCGGCCGCGCTGGGCGTCCAGAGCTGCGAGCCCGGCTACGAGATCACCCCCGCCGACCTGGACGCCGCGGTGTCCCGGCAGGGCACGCCGGTGGGCGCGGGCGACGTGGTACTCATCCGCAGCGGGTGGGGCCGGCTGTTCGACCACGAGGACCGCAACCAGTACATCGGCAAGGACTCCGGCGTACCGGGGGTCGGCGCGGACGGCGCCACCTGGCTGGCGCAGCGCGGCGTGCACGCGGCCGGCGCGGACACCATCGCGTTCGAGTGCCTGCCGCCGGGCAAGGGCCACAGCTCGCTGCCGGCGCACCGGATCCTCCTCGTCGAGCACGGCATCTACCTGATCGAGACGATGGCGCTGGAGGAGCTGGCCCGCGACGAGGTGCACGAGTTCACCTTCGTCATGGCGCCACTGCCGCTGTACGGCGCCACCGGCTCCCCGGTGCGCCCGCTGGCGGTGATCAGCCGTGGCTGAGCCGACCCTGGGCCGCCACCTGGCCGCCTTCGCCGCCGACACCGCCGCCGAGACGCTGCCCGACGAGGTGGTCGCGAGCGTCCGGGCCCGCGTCCTGGACGTGCTCGGGCTCTGCGTGGCGGCCCGGCCGCTGCCGACCAGCCAGGCGGCCCTGGACTACGTCGCCGAGCAGGGCGGCCGGGGCCAGGCCACCGCCGTCGGACTGGACGAGAAGGTCCCGGCGGCGCTGGCCGCGTTCGCCAACGGCGTGCTGGCGCACTCGCTCGACTACGACGACACCCACCTGCCGTCGGTGCTGCACCCCAGCGCGTCGGTGGTGCCGGCCGCGCTCGCCGCCGCCGAGGCGTCCGGGGCGTCCGGGCGGGAGACCGTCGCGGCCATCGCCGTCGGCTTGGAGGTGTGCGTCCGGCTGGGCATGGCCGGCTACGACCCGGCCGCCGGCAACTCCGTCTTCTTCGAGCACGGACAGCACGCCACCTCGATCTGCGGCACGCTCGGCGGCGCGGTCGCGGCGGCCCGGCTGCTGAAGCTGGACGCCGACGGCGCGCTCGACGCGCTCGGGGTGTCCGCATCGATGGCGGCCGGGCTGATCGAGTCCAACCGCAACGGCGGCACCGTCAAGCGGATCCACTGCGGCTGGGCGGCGCACGCGGCGGTCAGCGCCGCGCAGCTGGCCCGGCACGGCGTGACCGGACCGCCGACCGTGCTGGAGGGACGCTTCGGCTTCTTCCAGGCGTTCCTGCGCGGCGAGTTCGACGGCGACGAGATCGTCCGCGGGCTCGGCACCGACTGGGCGGTGCCGGGCATCTTCTTCAAGCCGTACCCGGCGAACCACTTCACCCACGCCGCGATCGACGCGGCGATCGCGCTGCGCGAACGCGGGTTGCCGCTGGACGAGATCGAGTCGATCACGCTCGGCGTGCCGACGCCGACGGTGCGCACCATCGGCCAGCCCATCGAGCGCAAGCGCACGCCGCAGACCGGCTACGAGGCGCAGTTCAGCGGCCCGTACGCGGTCGTCGCCGGCCTGATCGGCGGCGGCGGTCTCGGCGTGGACCTCGCCGACTTCACCGACGCCCTGGCGCACGACCCGCAGCGGCGGGCGCTGATGGCGCTGGTCGACGTGGTGGGCGACGAGCGGTGCGACGCGATCTTCCCGCACCAGTTCCCGGCGGTGCTGCGGGTGGTCACCCGCGACGGGCGGGAGTGGGTGCAGGAGGTGCTCGCCAACCGGGGCGGGCCGCAGCGTCCGCTCAGCGACGCCGAACTGGCGGTCAAGTTCCGCACGAACGCCGCCGCGCTGCCGGAGGCGACCGCCGACCGCATCGCCGAGGAGGTCCACCGGCTGGACCGGGCCCCCGACGTCCACGGCCTGATGGGCCTGATCAACCGCCGCTGAACCGAGCACGAGGAGCAACACCATGAGCACGTACGACCTGCTGCTGACGAACGTCCGCGTGGTCCGGCACGACCGGCCCGAGCCCGAGCTGATGGACATCGGCGTCACCGACGGGCGGATCAGCCGCGTCGCCCCGCAGATCGACCGGGCGGAGGCCGCCCAGGTCGTCGACGGCGGCGGCCGGCTCGCCTTCCCCGGCGTGGTCGACGCCCACCAGCACTGGGGCATCTACAACCCGCTGAGCGAGGACGCCGTCTCGGAGAGCCGCGCGTCGGTGCAGGGCGGCGTCACCACGGCGCTGAACTACATGCGCACCGGGCAGTACTACCTCAACCGCGGCGGCCGCTACGCCGACTTCTTCCCCGAGGTCCTGGCCGCCACGGAGGGCCGCTCCTACATCGACTACGGCTTCCACCTGGCGCCGATGTCGCGGGAGCACATCGGCGAGGTGCCGTCGCTGGTCGAGGAGCACGGGGTCACCTCGTTCAAGATCTTCATGTTCTACGGCAGCCACGGCCTGCACGGCCGGTCCGCCGACCAGAACTCGTTCCTGATGATCCCGGAGGGCGAGCGGTACGACTACGCCCACTTCGAGTTCGTGATGCGAGGCGTCCAGGCGGCCCGGGAGCAGTTCCCCGAGCTGGCCGACGAGATCTCGCTGTCGCTGCACTGCGAGACCGCCGAGATCATGAGCGCCTACACCAAGCAGGTCGAGCAGGACGGCACGCTGCGCGGGCTGGAGGCGTACCACGCGTCGCGGCCGCCGCACTCCGAGGGACTGGCCGTGTCGATCGCGTCGTACCTGGCGCACGAGACCGGGCTCCCGAAGATCAACCTGCTGCATCTGACCTCGGAGAAGGCGGTCGACGCGGCGCTGCGGATGGCGCGGGCGTTCCCGCACATCGACTTCCGCCGCGAGGTGACCATCGGCCACCTGGTGGCCGACATCGACACCGCGCACGGCCTGGGCGGCAAGGTCAACCCGCCGCTGCGCCCGCGCGCCGACGTCGAGGCGCTCTGGGGGTACGTCCTGGACGGCAAGATCGACTGGGTGGTCAGCGACCACGCCTGCTGCAAGGACGAGGTCAAGTTCGGTGAGCCGCGCGACGACATCTTCGTCGCCAAGTCCGGGTTCGGCGGCGCCGAGTACCTGCTGCCCGGCCTGGTCACCGAGGGCAGCCGGCGCGGCCTGTCGTACCAGCGGGTGGCGGAGCTGACCTCGTGGAACCCGGCGCAGCGCTTCGGCCTGCGCAACAAGGGCGCGCTGGTGCAGGGGTACGACGCCGACATCTGCCTGGTCGACCCCGACTCGACCTGGACGGTGCGCGCGGAGGACTCCGAGTCGACCCAGGAGTACACGCCGTTCGAGGGCTTCGAGCTGACCGCCCGGGTCACCGACACCTTCGTCCGCGGGCAGCACGTGCTCGTCGACGGCAAGGTGACCGGCGAGCCGGCCGGCCGCTACCTCGCCCGCCCGCAGCGGTAGGGGGAACGACAGATGGCGGTGGCGCGCAGTTACCTGTACGTGCCGGGCGACCGGGCGGACCTGCTGGACAAGGCGGCCGGGCGGGGCGCGGACGCGCTCGTGCTCGACCTGGAGGACGCGGTCACACCCGCTCGCAAGGCGCAGGCCCGGGAGACGGTCGCCGGGTACCTGGGCGCCGCCGCGCCGTCCGGCCCCGCGCTGTGGGTGCGGATCAACAGCGACCAGGTCGAGGCGGACGTCGAGGTGCTCTCCCCCGCGGCGGCCGGGGTCTGGGTGCCGAAGGCCGAGCCGGAGCTGCTCGCCGAGGTCGACGCCGCGCTGACCCGGGTGCAGCGGCGGCTCGGCCCGGACGCCCCGGCGTTCCGGGTGGTCGCGCTGATCGAAACCGCCCGGGGTGTGCTCACCGCGCCGCAGGTGGCCACCGCGCCGCGCGTGCTGCGGCTCGGCCTCGGTGAGGCGGACCTCGCCGGTGAGCTGGGGTTGCAGCCGGGGGCGGACCGGGCGGAGTTCGCCCCGATCCGCTCCCAGGTCGTCGTCGCGTCGGCGGCCGCGGGCATCGCCCCCGCGGTGGGGCCGGTGGAGACGACGCTGCGCGACCCGGAACGGCTGGAGCGGACCACCCGGGCGCTGCTGCGGCAGGGCTTCCGGGCGCGCAGCGCCATCCACCCCGGGCAGGTCGCGACAATCAACGAGGTGTTCACCCCCACCGCGGAGGAGGTGGCCTCCGCCCGGGCCGTGCTGGCGGCGCTGGAGCAGGCCGAACGCGGCGGCTCCGGGGTGGCCACCGACGCCGACGGCCGCCTGCTGGACCGGGCGGTGGTGCGTGCCGCCACCGAGGTGGTACGCCGCGCCGAGGCGTCCGCCGGCTGACCCGTGACGCCGGGCCGGTGACCGTCGGCAGGTGCGACGCGTCCCGGTCCGGCACGGGTCAGGGCGTACCGAGGGTGGCGCGGGCGGCCAGGATGTGCGCCCGCATCACCGAGCCGGCCCAGGCCCGGTCGCGCGCCTCGAACGCGTCGATCAGCTCCCGGTGGTGCGACATGCTGCGCGCCATCGCCGCCTCGTCGTACCGGCGGAACGTGCGGTTCACCAGCGGCGTCTGCACCACCGCCCCGAGCAGCGCGCTCAACCGGCGGTTCCGCCCGGCGCCCAGGATGATCTCGTGGAACTGCGCGTTGCAGACCGCGATCCGGTCCGCCCGGTCCCGGCGCTGGCCGGCCGCGTAGCCCTCCATCTCGGCGCACAGCTCGCGCAGCCGGGCGATCTCCTCCGGCGTGATCCGGGTCGCGGCCAGCTCGGCGCCGTACCCCTCCAGCAGGGCGCGCAGCTCGAAGATCTCCTCCAGGTCCTGCTCCCGCCAGGCCGGCACGGTGGCGCCCCGGTTGGCCTCCCAGTCCACCAGGCCCTCGGCGTGCAGCCGGCGCAGCGCCTCCCGTACCGGGGTGCGGCTCACCCCCACCGCGGCGGCGAGATCCTCCTCGGAGAGCTTCTTCCCCGGCTCGTACGCCCCGCCGAGGATGCGCGTCTTGATCGACTCGTACGCCGACTGCGTGGCCCGGCCCATGCGTCCCCCTCTGTTCACCGATGGTGAACCTACATCGACGCGGTGGAACCACCGTTGACGGCGTACTCCGAGCCGGTCACCTGCCGGGCCCGGTCCCCGGCGAGGAACAGCACCACCTCGGCCACGTCCTCCGGCTCGTTCATCCGGCCCAGCGGCAGCCTGCGCAGCTCGTGCACCACGTGGTCGGCGGCGGCGGTGACGCCGATGCCCAGCCGGAGCGCGACCGACTCCAGGTAGGCGTCCATGGTCGCGGTACGGGTCGGGCCGGGCGCGACGGTGTTCACCCGCACACCCCGCGAGCCGTACTCCAGGGCCAGGCCCTTGGCGAGGCTGAGCAGCGCGGCCTTGCTGACCGCGTAGTCGATCATGTGCGGCTTCGGGTGCCGCGCGGCCTCGGAGCCGATGTTCACGACGCTGCCGCCGCCCCGCTCGACCATGAGCGGCACGAGCGCGCGGCACAGGCGCACGCAGGACATCACGTTGACGTCCCAGGTGCGCTGCCAGGCCGCGTCGTCGATGTCGGTGAACGCGTCCCGGTACGGCGCGAGCGCCACGTTGTTGACGAGCACGTCCGCGCCGCCGTACCGGCTGGTCACCTCCCGCACGACGGCGGCCACGCCGGCCGGGGTGCCCAGGTCGGCGGTGACCGCGGCCCCCGCGCAGGCGGACACGTCCAGGTCGGCGGAGATCACCTCGGCGCCCTCGCCGGCCAGCCGGTGGGCGACGGCGAGCCCGATCCCCGATCCGGCGCCGGTGACGACGGCGACCATGCCCCTCATCCGCTGCTCCCCTCGGTGCCGCCGCCGGCGAGCACCTCGTCGTTGTGCTCGCCGAGCGTCGGCGCGAGCCGGCCGGCCCGCAGCGGCGAGGCCGACATGGCGATCGGCGAGGCGATGCTGCGCAGCCGGCCGGCCACCGGATGCTCGACGATCGACACCAGGCCGGACCCGTCCCGCTCCTCCTCGCGCAGGATCTCCTCGTAGCCGGCCAGCGGCGCGCACGGCACGTCGATCGCCGACAGCTCAGCCAGCCACTCGGCTGTGGTACGCCGGCGCAGCACCTCGGCGACCACCCGGTAGAGCCCGTCGGCGTTGGCGATCCGCTTGCCGACCGTGTCGTAGTCGGGATGGCTCAGCAGGTCGGCGCGCCCGACCAGGGTGAGGAACCGTTCCCACTGCCGGCCCGTGTAGATCAGGACGCACAGGTGCCCGTCGGCGGTGGCGTACGGACGGCGGTTCGGCGCGGCGGTACGCGGGTAGAGCGGCGGCCCGGTCGGCGGGTCGAACGTCCAGCCGTCGAGCTGTTCGAGCAGCCCGAAGGCGACCATCGTGTCGAACATCGGCACCTCGACCCGCTGCCCCTCGCCGGTGGCGTCCCGGTGCCGCAGCGCGGCGAGCACGGCGGTGGACGCGGTCAGCCCGGTGATCTTGTCGGCGAGCGGCGTGACGACGTACCCGGGCTGCTCCTGGTTGACGCTCTGGAGCCGGGCGATCCCGGAGGCGCCCTGGATCACGTCGTCGTAGGCGGGCCGGTCGGCGTGCCGGCTGGTGCCCCGGAAACCCGGGATCGCGCAGTAGACGATCGCCGGGTGCAGCGCGCGCACGTCGTCGTAGGTGAGCGCGAGCCGGGCGGCCGCGGCCGGGCGCATGTTGTGCACCAGCACGTCCACGGCCGGCACGAGCCGGTCGAACGCGGCCCGGTCGGCGGGCGCCTTGAGGTCCAGCAGGACGCTCTTCTTGCCCCGGTTCATGTTGAGGAACACCGCCGCCATCCCCGGGGTGCGGGCGGCGCCGAGCTGGCGGGCGATGTCGCCGCCCGGCGGCTCCACCTTGATCACCTCGGCGCCCAGGTCGGCCAGCATCAGCGTGCAGTACGGACCGGAGAACGTGCTGGTCAGGTCCAGCACCCGCAGCCCGGACAGCGGCCCGGTCACGGGAACCCGCCGGCCCGGCTCAGCATGCCCGGCAGCTCGGCGCCGAACACCTCGCCCAGCCACCTGGCGTTGCCGATCGCCGCGTCCAGCGACACCCCGGTGGGTGTCCCGGAGCGTTCCAGCGCGTACACCACGTCCTCGGTGGCCACGTTGCCGGTGGCGGCCGGCGCGAACGGGCAGCCGCCGATGCCGCCGACGCTGGCGTCGATCGCCCGCGCACCGGCCCCGACGGCGGCCAGGACGTTCGCCAGCCCCAGGTTGCGGGTGTTGTGGAAGTGCCCGCGCAAGCTCGCGCCGGTGCGCCCGCGCACGGCGGTGAAGAGCCGCTCCACCTGGGACGGCACGGCCACGCCGATGGTGTCGGCGAGCGCCACCTCGTCCGGCGCCACCGGCGCCAGGTCGTCGACGACGCGCAGCACGCGCTCCGGCGGCGTCTCGCCCTCGAACGGGCAGCCGAACGCGGCCCCGACCGTGACCGACGTACGCAGCCCCTGCTCGCGTGCCCGGGGCAGCAGCCGCCGCACCTCCGCCACCGCCTCGGCGGTAGAGGTGCCCTGGTTGCGCCGGCAGAACGTGTCGGTGGCGACCACGACGAAGTTGACCTCGGTGACGCCGGCGGCGACCGCCCGGTCCAGGCCGCGCCCGTTCATCACCAGGCCGATCGAGGCCAGGCCCGGCTCGTCGCGGACCAGCGCCGTCAACGCGTCGGCGTCGGCGAGCTTCGGCACCTTCGCCGGGTTGACGAAGCTCGTCACCTCGACCCGCCGGCTGCCCGCCGCGACGGCCCGGCGCACCAGTTCGGCCTTCTGCGCGGTGGTCAGCTCCGCCGGGTGGTTCTGCAGGCCGTCGCGGGGGCCGACCTCGACGATCTCGACGTTCAAGACAGCGCCTTCAGTCCGGCCTGCGCGACCTCCATGTCCTGCGTGTAGTGGCCGCCGCTGACCCCGATGCCGCCGACCAGCACGTCGTCGACCTTCACCGGATAGCCGCCGCCGAAGGTCACCAGCCGGTCGATCGCGGGCGGCGCGCCCATCGCCAGCGGGCCGTCGTCCTTGATGAAGTCGTACCAGCCGTCGCTGCTGAGCCCGAAGCCGACAGCCGTGTACGCCTTGTCCTGCGCCAGCTGGACGCTCACCAGCGGCGCGCCGTCCATCCGCTCGTACGCCTTGAGCACGCCGCTCTCGTCGCACACCGCGACGGTGACCGCGAAGCCCATCTCCTCCGCTCGGGCGACGGCGGCGGCCACCATCGCCCGCGCGGCCTCCGCGGAGACCGAGCGCTTCTTCACCACGTACGGGTTCTTCGCCATGACTGCCTCCTCAGATCGCGCCGGCGGCGCGCAGTTCGGTGATCCGGTCGTCGGCCAGGCGCAGCACCTGGCGCAGGACCTCGTCGGTGTGCTCACCCAGCCGGGGGCCCACCGAACGCAGCCGGCCCGGGGTGCGGGACAGCCGGGGCGCGACGTTCTGCATCGGGAACGCGCCCATCTCCGGGTGGTCGAGTTCGACGATCGCCTCGCGCGCGGCGAAGTGCTCGTCGGCGAGCATCTCCCGGGCGGTGTAGACCGACCCGGCCGGTACGCCGCCCAGATGCAGCAGCCGCAGCAGCGCGGCCGGTTCGAACGTGACGGTCCACGCCGCGATCAGGTCGTCCAGTTCGGCCTGGTGCGCGCCGCGGGCGGCGTGGGTGGCGTACCGGGGGTCGTCTACCAGTTCCGGGCGGCCCATCACCGCCGCCAGGCGGCGGAACACCGTGTCCTGGTTCGCGGCGATCAGCACTGTGGCGCCGTCGCGCGTCGGGTACGCGTTGCTCGGCGCCACGTTGGGCAGGATCGAGCCGGTCCGCTCCCTGATGTAGCCGGTCAGCGCGTACTCCGGCACCAGCGACTCCATCAGGGCCAGCACCGACTCGTAGATCGCGCTGTCCACCACCTGCCCCTGGCCGGTGCTGCTCGCCACCCGCAACGCCATCATGGCGCCGAGCGCGGCGAACGTGCCGGCCAGCGAGTCGCCGAGGCTGACGCCGATGCGGCTCGGCGGCGTGGACGGGTCGCCGGTGACGTGCCGGATCCCGCCCATCGCCTCGCCGATCGAGCCGTAGCCGGCGCGGGACGCGTACGGGCCGTCCTGCCCGAACGCGGTGACCCGCACGACGACCAGCCGCGGGTTGATCCGGTGCAGCTCCTCCGGCGCGAGCCCCCAGCGTTCCAGCGTGCCCGGGCGGAAGTTCTCCACGAACACGTCGGCGCCGGCGAGCAGGTCGCGCATGAGCTGCTGCCCCTCGGGCATCCGCAGGTTGCAGGTGACCGACTTCTTGTTGCGGGCCACCACCGGGAACCACAGCGACTTGCCGTGCGGCTTCTCCCGCCCCCACTGCCGCATCGGGTCGCCGCCGTCCGGCTGCTCGACCTTGATCACCTCGGCGCCGAAGTCACCGAGCAGCTGCGCGCAGAACGGCCCGGCCAGCAGCACGCCGGCCTCCACCACCCGTACGCCGGTCAGCGGCCCGTCGGGAAAGCTGCCGGTCATCCGGCCGGCTCCGACAGTCCGAACATCTTCTCGATGCGCGCCTCGGCGAACCGGGAGACCGCGCCCGCCCGGGTCACCGACCGGACGCCCTCGATCTTCAGCAGCGCCGGGCGGACCAGCGAGCCCATGGTGACCGGCGCCGACGGGCAGGCCGCGCAGCGGCCGTGGAACGTCACCCGGGCGTCGCCGTCGGCGTCCACGTCGACGGTGACGCCGCCGCCGTGCGCCTCGACGAGCTGGCGCACCTTGCCGTCCAGGGCCCGGTCGGCGGCCTTCGCCGTCTTGTCAGCGCCCATCCTTGCGGCCCTTCTTCGCGGACTTCTTGCCGCTCTTGCCGTACAGCTCCTTCTTCTTGGCCTTCACGTCGATGCCGAGCACCCGGGCGAAGTTCAGGCCGAAGATCTTCTCCTTGATCTCGTCGGTCAGCTCCGGGTAGCCGTAGCCGTCCTGGAGGTCCTCCGGCATCTGCATCTCGGCGAACAGGTCGATGTACGCCTGCACCTTCGGCCAGACGAACGCCTCGGAGCCCCACAGCAGCCGGTCCGGGCCGACGTGCAGCAGGCACTTGCCGATGGCGTGCAGCGCGGCGCGGGGCGCGACCGGGTACTGGTTGATCCAGGCGGTGAGCGCGAGGTGGATGTTCTCGTACCGGGCGGCGATGTTGATCGTCTCGTTGATGAACGGCTCACCGAGGTGGTGCACGATGAACGTCATCTCGGGGAAGTCCTGCGCCGCGCGTTCCAGGTCGTACGGGGCCAGGTCGGCGATGTGCTGGGTGTTGAACGCCAGCCCCTTGTGGAACTGCACGTTCGTCACGCCGTGTTCGAGGGCGGTCTCCCACAGCGGGTACGCGACCTGCCGGTCGTCGATCTTCCAGGACAGGCCGCCCGAGTGCGCCTGGTAGAACTTGAAGCTGGTGGCGCCCCACTCCTCGATCTGCCGGATCATCTCGGTCACCGCGCCGTAGCGGCCGTGGGTGATCGGGTCGACGCCGCCGCAGAACAGCACCCGGTCCGGGTACGCCTCCTTGAGCTTGTAGTTGTTCTCCGCCGGCGAGAAGCCCAGCTTCCAGCCGCCGTGGCTGGGCACCGTCTGGGCCATCGCCATGTCGGTGTCGGACTCCTCGAACATCAGCCGGTACGCGTCCTCGACCGACAGCTCGCGGCCGGAGATGTCGTCGTACGGGTAGCCCGGGGCGGAGTACTTGCGGGCGTACTCGACGAGCGCGTTCGTCGACTTCTTGCCGCCGTGGTCGAAGTCGATGTTCTCGTCGGTGAGCTTGTACATGTGGATGGCGTTGTCGAGGACGAAGAAGCCGTTCTTCATGGGGTGGGGCGTCCCTTCGGGGTGGTGTCGTGCTCCAGGCGTTCGACGTGCCGGACCGCGAGCTGGCGGCGGCGCCGCACCGACCACGCGGCGACCGAGACGCCGGCGATGACGGCGAGGCCGTTGAAGACGCGCTCGATCCAGGTCGCGGCGCCGAGGTGTTGCAGGCCGGCGATGGTGAAGGTGATGAAGTACGCGGCGATCACCGTGCCGAGGATGTTGACCCGGCCGGGTCGCAGCGCGGCGGCGCCGAGGAAGGCGGCGGCGAAGGCGGGCAGCAGGAACTGCTCGCCGACGGTGGGCTGGGCCGAACCGATCCGCGAGGCCAGCAGCACCCCGGCGAGCGAGGCGAGCACTGCCGCGCCGACGAACGCCCGGATGGTGTAGCTGCGCACGTCGATGCCGGCCCGGGCGGCGCCGCGCAGGTTGCCGTCCATCGCGTAGAGCCGCTGCCCGAACGGTGTCCAGACGACGATGAACTCCAGCGCCAGCACCAGCACCACGAGGTAGATCAGCGGCAGCGGGACGCCGCCCAGGTCGCCGCGGGCGATCTCGGTGAACGCCGGCGGCACGTTCTGGTACAGCACCCGGCCGCCGGTGACCATGTAGAGCAGCCCCATCAGCAGGCTGCCCACCGCGAGCGTGGCGATGATGGAACTCATGCCGAACTTCAGCACCAGCAGGCTGTTGAGCAGGCCGACCGCGACACCGACGGCGAGCACGGCGACCAGGGCCAGCCAGATCGGCACGCCCTGCACCGCGATCAGCCAGATGCTCACGCCCTGCGCCAGGCCCAGCATCGGGCCGACCGACGCGTCCAGGTAGTGCGCCAGCAACGGCAGCGTGGCGGCCATCGCCACGATCACCGTCACGGTCTGGTTGACCAGGATCAGCCGGAAGTTGGTGGTGGTGAAGTACGTGTCCGGGGTGAGCACGGAGAAGACCGCGATCACCAGGACGAGCATGCCGAGCAGCCCGAACCGGCTCACCCCCTCGACCGCCCGCTCCCCGGCCCCGGCGCGGGACCGGTCGGCGCTCTGCTTGACGACCGCACGGCCGCGGCCCGGGGGCGTCTTCGTCGCGGCGGCGGTCATCGGACCGCCTCCCCCGCCGTGGCGAGCGTGCCGGCGACGATCAGCTGCACGCACCGTTCGACGTCGAGCCCTTCGGTGGGGCCGTGGTAGACGTTGCGGCCGCCCTTCATCACCAGCAGCCGGTCGGCCATCGACAGGATCTCCGGGATCCGGTGGCTGATCACGATGACCGCGTAGCCCCGGTCGCGCAGCCGGCGGATCAGGGCGTTGACGCCGTCGGACTCGGTGGTGCCGAGCGCCGCGGTCGGCTCGTCCATCACCATCACGCGCGGCTCGTTCTCGGTGACCAGCGCGCGGGCGATGGCGACCATCTGCCGCTGCCCGCCGGAGAGCCCCTCGACCAGCACGTTCATGTCGTGCAGGTCGATGCCCAGTTCCTCCAGCACCGCCCGGGTGCGTTCGCGCATCGCCCGCTTGCGCAGCACGGGCAGGCCGCGTACGCCGCCGGTCCACTCGCGACCGAGGAAGACGTTCTCGACGATGCTCAGGTTGTCGGAGAGCCCGAGATCCTGGTAGATCATCTCGATCCCGGCGGCGCGGGCCGCGCCGATGGTGTGCGGCGTCAGGTCCCGGCCGGCCACCCGCAGGTGGCCGGAGTCCGGTGCCAACGCGCCGCTGACCATGCTCATCAGCGTCGACTTGCCGGCGCCGTTGTCCCCGACGACGCCGAGGATCTCGCCCGGGCGCACGTCGAAGGAGACGTCGGTGACGGCGCGTACCCGGCCGTAGGACTTGCTGACGTCCACCGCCTCCAGCACCGGGGCGGCACTCATCGGGCCTCGCTCCACATCTTCTCGTAGCGCTCGGCGTAGTTCACGTAGCCGTTCCAGTCGACAGCGCCGTCCTTGGGGGCGTTCGTCTTGTCGAAGACCGTGGCCGGGATGCCCTGCTCGGCGTCGGGCAGCGCGGGCTGACCGGCGGCCAGCCGGCCCACCTGGTCGATGGCGGCGTAGGCGTTCCAGCCGCGGATGGCGCCGAAGTCGGCGAGCTGGTCACCGGCGGCCACGCTGCCCAGCCGCTCCGGCTCGGCGTTCTTCGACAGCACCTTGATGTCGTTGCGACCGGCGGCCCGGATGGCGGCGATGACGGACTCCACGCCGTTGCCGTACGGGGTGAGGATGTACTGCAGCTTGTCGCCGTGCTTCTGGATCAGCGAGGTGGTGATGTTCTGCATCTCGATCGGGTCGACCGCCTGCGCCAGCGTGCGCTCGCGGACCTCCAGCAGCTCGCAGCCGGTGCAGCCGGCGAGCACGCGCTTGCTGGCGTTGAGCGCCTCGACCAGGTGCGGGTAGCCGACGTCCCAGAGGAAGACGACCTTGGCTTTGCCGTTGGAGTCGGCGACGGCCTTCGCCGTGGCCAGCACCGCCTGGAACGTCTCCCGGCTGGACACGTGCGCGTCGTAGCCGACCGCGCCGCCCTCGGCGACGGCGGAGACGCCCACCACCGGGATCTTCGCCTTCTGCAGCTCGGCGATGCCGTCGGCGACCTGGTTCTCCGGGATGGCGACGGTGATGACGGCGGTGGGCTTGTTGGCGGCGGCGGTGGCCAGTGCCTTCTGGTAGCCCTCCGGGGTGCCCTGGCCGTCCAGGATCTCGGCGCTCCAGCCGAGCTTCTCGGCGATCGCGGTGGCCCGCTTGCCGACCTCCTCGCACGAGGTGCCGATCTTGCAGACGATGATGTTGAGCTTGCCGTTCGCCGGTGGCTTCACCGAGGTCGTCGGCCCGGACCACTCCTCGTAGACCTTGATCTTGTCGAGGGTGATGTCGGCTTCCTTGCCCTCGAAGTAGAGCATTCCGCCGGTGCCGGCGGCGATCAGCTTGCGGGCCGTCTCGGTGTACTCGTCGTTGACCGCGGCGGGCGTGTCGGAGGCCGCGCTGTCCTCACCCGATCCGCAGGCGGCGGTGGTGAGCAGGAGGGCGGCCACCCCGAACGCGGCGGCGGCGGCGCGGAGCCGGCGGGCTCCGGAAGTGTGTGTCACGGTGCTACTCCCTCAGTGGGTGGCAGGCGTCGAAGAGAAGCGAGTCGATGAGTCGGCGCAGGGAGGGGCGAAAACGAACCCGGCGCGTGACGGGCGCTTCGGGTTGCATGCAATCGCAGTCCAACACGATCAACATCGACAGTCAATAGTTCACAATGCCGAAACATAAGCCCTGTAAGAGAGCGCTTCACCAGCCCCCGAGGGAGGCGTATTCGCCCCGACCGGGCGGAGAAATTGTATTTTTCCGACCTGAAGCTTTCGGGGTACGCGTCAGCGGACGGGTGCCGCGGAACGCCCGATGCGCAGGACCGCCCGGCCGTGCTCGGTCATCATCGCCTCGGACCAGTCGGTGCTCTCGCCCCACTCGACCTCGACGTCGTCGACCTCCGGCGCCACCCGTCCGATCTCCCGGCGCACGCTCTGCTCGAAGAACGGCGTGTACATGCAGAACGGGCCGGTGGTGATCAGGTCGAGCGTCACCCGCAGCCGGCCGTCCGGCTCCCGCCGCGCCCGCACGTCGCGTACCAGCCCCATGTCGACGATGCCCACGCGCCGGCCGACGCCCAGCCCGCAGGGGTCGTAGACGGTGTTGCACGCGCTCAGCAGACGTGCCCGCAGGTCGGCCGCGGCCGGATCCACGCCGCTCACGCGGCCAGCCGTTCCCGGTGGCGCGCCCACGGCCGGGGCGCGTGCGCGAGATAGTCCTCGCGCCGCCGGGCCAGCTCGTCGTCGGCCACCGCCGCGCGCACCTTCGCCTCGTCCAGGCCGTGCAGGCGCAGGGCGTTGCCGCCCATCAGCTTGGCGAGCACGTCCGGGGTGAACTCCGGGAAACCCCAGCCGTCGACCAGGTCCCGGGGCATCTCGAAGCCCATCAGCGCGTCGATGATCGGCTGCGGGTGCGCGGACGGCACGCCGGTGGCGAACATGATGCGATCCGTGCCGCCGTGCATCATGAGCATGCCGACGATCTCGGCGAACCGGCGCGGTTTGCGCACGATCATGTTGGACACCGACTCGATCGTCGCCCAGATGTTCGGGTGCGTACGCAGTTGCAGCGCGCAGTCCTCCAGGAACGCCCAGCCGCTGTGCACCACCTCGAACGTCAGGCCCGGGAAGGCGATCGCCGCGCAGGTCACGTCGTCGACGTGGTTGAGCACCCGCGGTCCGGCCCCGGCGGGCACCGCCTTGTGCGCGCCGATGTGCGTGACGCCGAGGTCGAGCGCCTTCTGCAGGAACGGGAACGCCAGTTCGCGGTCGTCCAGCAGCATCAGCTTCGAGGAGTTCACCTCCGGGTCGATCAGCCCGTTGGTCGGATAGAACTTGAAGCCGTCGATGTCGTCCTCTTCGGCGCGCTGCTGCATCAGGTCCAGCTCGGCGGGGCCGCGCAGCGGATCCACCGGCGCGAACAGCAGCACCCGGTCCGGGTACCGCCGCTTCAGTTCGCGGCCCAGCTCGTACGGCGAGGCGCCGCCGTCGAAGAACCCGTCGATCTCCACGCCGTGGTAGATCATCACGTCGACGGCGCTCTCCACGAACACGATGTCCGCCAGTTCCTCGGCGGTCCAGCCGGCGGTGAACTCGTCCCGCGTCATCAGGTATCCGGGCGCCGGCGACTCGACCGAGGTGTGGCCGATGCGGTACAGCGCGTTCACCATGCCGTCGTACGCGGCCTGGGAGCAGTGCGGCGCCCGGTTTCCGGGCCGGAAGTCGTACCCGTGGACGACACCGTCCACCACGACCATCCCATTGATCATGTCAACTCCGTTCTCCTGTCGACGGGAGCGCGACGAGCGGTGGACGGGCGCGGCCGGTCACCCGCGCCGGCCGCCCGTCGCGGCAGTGCGCGGTATGTGATCGCGGCCACCATCGGCCCGAGAATGTACACAACATAGGGGCGCAGTCCGGAGCGGTCAAGACGGTCCCATCGTCGGCGCAGAGGGCCGACGTGCGCCACGACCGGCATCCCCACCTCGTGTTTTTCCCGATTTTCTAGACACGTCGGGTCGAATGACACCCGGCGACGAGCACGGCACGGACTGCTTCGCCGTGAATCCTTGACAGTGATTGCATACATTGCTTGACTCTCTCGCCATGACAGAGCAGGCAGCGGCAGTCCCTCGTCCCGGGGACGTCGAGCGCCGCCGGGACGAGGTCCCACCTCCCACCACCACACCGGTCCTCCAGGCGCGCGGCATCGCTCGCAGCTTCGGCGCCGTACGGGCACTGCGCGACGCGTCGCTGACCCTGCGGCGGGGCGAGGTCATGGCGCTGATGGGCGACAACGGCGCCGGCAAGTCGACGCTGGTGAAGACGCTCGCCGGCGTGGTCACGCCGGATCGCGGCGAGATCCTGGTCGACGGCGCACCCCGCCGGTTCGCCGGTCCCGCCGACGCGCTCGACGCCGGCATCGAGACCGTCTACCAGGACCTGTCGCTGATCGACTCGATGAGCGCGGCGGAGAACGTCTTCCTGGGCCGGGAGCCGCTGGGCCGCGGCCCGATGTCCCGGCTGCTGCGCCTGGTGGACCGCCGGGCGATGGCGGAGCGGACGCAGAAGGCCGTCGACCGCATCGGCGCCCGGCTGCCCTCGCTGTCCTCGCACGTGTCCTCGATGTCCGGCGGACAGCGCCAGGCGCTCGCCGTCGCGCGGGCCACCATGTGGGGCCGCAACATCGTGATGCTCGACGAGCCGACGGCGGCGCTGGGCGTCACCGAGTCCGGACACGTCCTGGAGATCATCACCGCGCTCAAACAGCAGGACATCGCCGTCCTGATGATCTCGCACAACCTCGAACACGTCTTCCGCGTCGCCGACCGGGTCACGGTCATGCGACAGGGACGCACCGTCGGCGAGCTGACCACAGCCGAGGCGTCCTCCGGCGACATCGTCGCGCTGATCACCGGTGCGGCGCCAGCCGCGGCGGCGACCGAGTCCTGACACCGGCCACACCGGCCGAAGCAAACCCGAGAGAAGGGATCAGAGTGAGACGCAGATCGTTCGCGAGCGCCGCGCTCGTCGTCGCGCTGGGCATGACGGCGGCCTGTTCCACCGAGGGAGCGGCCCCCGCGGCCCCCGCGGAGGGCAAGGCGCTGGAGGCCAAGGACGTCCGGATCGGGTTCGCCAACTTCGCCGAGCCGGCCAGCCCCGTGCTCGGGGCCATCGACGTCGGCATGCGCAAGGAAGCCGAGAAGCGCGGATGGGAGATTCTCGTCCTCAACAACGACCGGGACGGGCCGACCGCGGTGGCGAACGCCGAGACCATGGTCTCCCGCGGCGTCACCCACGTCGTGGAGTTCCAGGGTGACGGCAAGGTCGCGCCGCAGATCATGGACATCTTCAACAAGGCCGGGATCCCGGTCATCGCGATCGACATCGCCCACCCGGGCGCGCACTTCTTCGGGATCAACAACGTCGAGTCGGGGCGGCTCTCCGGCCGGGCCGGCGGGACGTACGCGAAGCAGAAGTGGGACTGCAAGCCGGACCTCGTCACCGTGCTGGAGAACGAGGAGTCCGGTGACGTGGCGCTGCTGCGCACCGAGGGCATCCTCAAGGGACTCAAGGAGGTGTGCCCGGACATCGACGGCGTCATCACCCGGCGCAACTCGCCGACCACGCCGGACGGTTCCCAGGGCGTCGCGCGCGACATCCTGGTCTCCAAGCCCGACGCGAAGAAGATCCTGGCGCTCGGCGGCAACGACAACATGATCATCGGCACCATCAACGCCGCGGAGCAGCTCAGTCGCGCCGGTGACATCTACGGCTACGGCCTCGGCGCCGACCTCATGCTGTTCGGCGTCGACACACCGGGTCTCGGCGGCTCGACCGCGTTCTGGTACGAGGGCTACGCCAAGCAGATCTACACGATCCTCGACCGGATGGTCGCCGGCGAGAAGATCCCCGTGGTCGACTCGCCGAAGGACCCGAACGCGCTGTTCAACCCGGTCTGCGCGTTCCCGAAGGACGCCGTGTCGTCCATTCCCCCGCTCAAGGAGCGGATCGACGCGCTCTACGCCAAGGACGCCCCGGCCAAGT
Source organism: Micromonospora tulbaghiae (assembly GCF_900091605.1). Lineage (GTDB taxonomy): Bacteria > Actinomycetota > Actinomycetes > Mycobacteriales > Micromonosporaceae > Micromonospora > Micromonospora tulbaghiae. Next base: position 333,881 of record NZ_FMCQ01000002.1, on the reverse strand, counting down.
CTGCCGCCGAGCAGTACTGTCCCGCGGGCACCGAGACGTACGGGCTCGGCAAGTGAGCACCTGACCATGTCCGTGTCTGCCCCGCAGGCAGCCGTCCGGCGGAGCACGGTTCTCCCCGTGCTCCGCCGCCACGGCGCCACCCTCGCCCTGGCCGCGCTCTGGGTCGCGCTGGTGCTGGCCACCGCCGTGAAGTCGCCGGCCTTCCTGTCCCATCAGACCGTCATCGCGGTGGCCTTCAACATGGCGTTCATCGGCGTCCTGGTCGTCGGCGTCAGCCTGGTGATGCTCAGCGGCGCCGAGTTCGACCTGTCCGTCGGCGTGACGGCTGTCGCCGCCGCGCTGATCGCCGCCCAGTTGCTGACCGACGGCGCGTCGTTCGCCGTGGTGCTGGTGGCGGTGCTGGTGTTCGGCACGCTCATCGGCACCGTGAACGCGGCGCTGATCGTGCGCGTGCGCATCCACCCCATCGTCGCCACCCTCGGCACGATGTTCCTGGTCAGCGGCACCACCCGGCTGTTCATCGAGTTCGTGCCGATCCCGCGCGACAGCTTCCTGCGCCGGCACGTCGCCGGCGACCTGTTCGGCGTACCCCGGGTCTTCTGGATCATGGTGGTGCTGCTGGCGGTCGTCGCGTTCGTGGCCGGCCGCACCCGCCTGGGCCGGCACCTCGTCGCGGTCGGCGGCAACCGGCAGGCCGCGCTCGTGCGCGGCCTGCGGCCGGACCGGATCCAAGCCGGCGCCCTGGTGTTCTGCGGGCTGGTCGCCGGCCTCGCCGGGCTGGTCCTCGCGTCCCAGGGCGACATCGTCCAGTCCACGCTGACCCCGGGTACCGAGTTCCGGGTGATCTCGATCCTGCTGCTCGGCGGGATGGCGCTCACCGGCGGCCGGGGCAGCTTCCTCGGCGTCGCCGCCGCGCTGCTGCTGCTCAACACGCTGCCCACGGCCATCGTCACCTGGGGCGTCTCGTCCAGCTGGCAGCCGGTCGTCGAGGGAGTCGTGCTCGCGGTCGCGCTCGCCGTCAACAGCGTCAGGAGCGCACCATGACGACCTCGGGTACCCGGCCCGGATGGACGGCCCTGCTCAACCGCCCGTCCACCACGAGCGTGCTGCTGTTCGTGGTCGCCGTGACCGCCGCGCTGAGCTTCGCGCCGGACTTCGCCACCCGCGCCAACATCTCCAGCATGCTCGGCGACCTGCTCGCCCCGGCGATCGTCCTGCTCGCGGCCAGCCTGGCCATGACCGGCGGCGTCGCCGACCTGAGCGTCGGCTCGGTCCTCGGCCTCGGCGCGGTCGTCTACGCCACCGCCTACACCGCCTCCGGCTCGTGGCAGGCCGGCGTGCTCGCCGCGCTCGGCGTCGGGCTGCTGGCCGGACTCACCAACGGCGGCCTGGCGCTGGTGTTCGGCGTCTGGCCGCTGATCGCCACGCTGGGCATGCTCGTCGCCGCCCGTGGCCTGGCGAAGGTGATCAGCGACGGCAGCTCGGTGGCGGCGTACACCCCGGAGCTCAGCACCGCACTGAAGACCACGGTCGGGCCGCTGCCGGTGCCGGTCCTGGTGGTGCTGGGGCTCGCGCTGGTGTGCAGCGCGCTGGTCCGCCGGTCCCGCTGGGGCACCCACCTGCGCGCCACCGGCGGCGACGAGGTCGTCGCCGCTCGCGCCGGCATCCGGGCCGGCCGGGTCCGGCTGGCGCTGTTCGTGCTGACCAGCACCGCCGCGGCGGTCGCCGGCTGCGTCCAGGTGATGCGCACCGGCGCCTCGGCCGTCACCCTCGGCGAGGGCACCGAGCTGTACGTCTACGGCGCGCTGCTGATCGCCGGGTTCCGCCTCGCCGGCGGCGGGCACGGGAGCCCGATGACGGCGTTCCTGAGCCTGCTCTCGCTGAGCATCGTGCTGAACATCTTCCGGCTGCGCGGCATGCCGCTGCCGCTGGGCGACATCCTGCTCGGCGTCACGCTGCTGGGCGCGGTCTCGCTCGGCTGGATCCGCCAGCGCACGCAGCGGCACTCCCCCGAGCCGGAACCCGAGCCGGAGGCCCGGCCGAACGCCGTGCCGGCCTGACCTCCGCCCGCACCCAACGAGACGACCGACGAGAGAACAGGGACGACATGAACGACTATGCCCGCGGCCCGCTGTCCGGCTTGCGCGTGATCGAAGCCGGGGTCCTGCTGGCCGGGCCGTTCTGCGGCCAGATCCTCGGCGACCTGGGCGCCGACGTGATCAAAGTGGAGGAGCCGGGGCGGGGCGACCCGATGCGCGAGTGGGGACGCGAGCGCCCGTACGGCAAGTCGCTGTGGTTCCCGGTCCTCGGCCGCAACAAGCGTTCGGTCACCCTCAACCTGCGCGTCCCCGACGGGCAGGAGGTACTGCGCCGGCTCGCCGCCGAGGCCGACGTGCTGGTGGAGAACTTCCGGCCCGGCACGCTGGAGCGCTGGGGCGTCGGCCCGGACGTCCTGTGGGAGATCAACCCACGGCTGGTGATCGTGCGGGTGTCGGCGTACGGGCAGTCCGGACCGTACGCCGAACGCGCCGGGTACGGCTCGATCGGCGAGGCGATGGGCGGCATCCGCTACACCACTGGTGATCCCGACTCGCTGCCCAGCCGGGTCGGCATCAGCATCGGCGACTCGCTCGCGGGCACGTTCGCCGCGGTGGGCGCGATGGGCGCGCTGCGGGTGGCCGAGGCGACCGGCCGGGGCCAGATCGTCGACAGCGCGATCTACGAGTCGGTGCTCGCGCTGATGGAGTCGCTGGTGCCGGAGTACGCGCTCGGCGGCTACATCAGGGAACGCACCGGCTCGATCCTGCCGAACATCGCGCCGAGCAACGTCTACGTCGCCTCCGACGGCGGCATGGTGGTGATCGCGGCCAACCAGGACACCGTCTTCCGGCGGCTGGCCGAGGCGATGGCGCAGCCGGAGCTGGCCGTCGACCCGCGGTTCGCCGGCCACACCGACCGCGGCCGGCACCAGCGCGAGCTGGACGAGCTGATCGCCAAGTGGTGCGCCGGGTACGGCGGGGACGAGCTGCTGGAACTGCTGCACCGCCACGGTGTGCCGGCCGGGCGGATCTACACCGCCAAGGAGATGCTCACCGACCCGCACTTCGCCGCCCGGGACGCGATCGTCCGGCTGGAGCACCCGGACCTGGGCGAGTTCCCGATGCAGAACGTCGTGCCGAAGCTGACCGCGACGCCCGGCGGGATCCGCGGCGTCGGGCCCGAGCTGGGCCAGCACACCGACGAGGTGCTCCGCGACGTCGCCGGACTCGACGACGACGAGATCTCCCGCCTGCGCGCCGCCGGCGTGGTCTGAGCGCCTGCCCCACCCCACCACCACGAAAGGAAGTCCCATGTCCCACTACACCAAGACGTCCGTCACGATCGACGCGGCCCAGCGGATCCTCGCCGCCGCCGTCGCCAAGGCGGAGCAGATGGCTCTGCCCTGCGTCATCGCCGTCGTCGACGAGAGCGGCGTGCTGAAGGCGTTCGCCCGGATGGACGGCGCCGCGCTGCTGTCGGTGCAGGTCGCGCAGGACAAGGCGTACACGGCGGCGGGCTTCGGCATGCCCACCGACGGCTGGTACGACTTCATCAAGGACGACGCGCCGCTGGCCACCGGCGCGCCCGCCGGCATCGACCGGCTCGTCGTCTTCGGCGGCGGCTACCCGATCACCGCCGACGGCGCGGTGATCGGCGGCATCGGGGTCAGCGGCGGGCATTACACGCAGGACATGGAGGTGGCGCGCGCCGGCCTGGACGCCGTGGCCTGATGCTCCGGCACGGGGCCCGGGGGACCGCCGGGGCGGCGGTCCCCCGCCCCGGCTCACTCGACGCCGGCCAGCCAGGACTCGTAGTCCAGCGCGGCGGTCAGCTCCGGCCGGTCCCGGCCGCGCAGCGCGCGGGCCAGCGCGGACGCCGTGCCGGGGGCGACAGTGGCAACCCGCGCGGCCAGCGCAGCCCCGGCGTCCGGGTCGGCCGACACCGAGCCGACCAGTCCGTGCCGCAGCGCCTCCTCGGCGTCGAGCGTGGCCCCGGTCCAGGCCAGGTGTGCCAGCACGCCGGTGCCGGCGACACCGGCGAGGAACCGTCCGGCGCCGCCGGCCAGGAACGCCGCGGGCGAGCCCGTGCCGAACGTCGCGGTGGGCGCGGCGACGCGCAGGTCCGCCGCGAGCGCCAGGCCGAACCCGAGACCGCGTACCGCGCCGTCGACGTGGACGATCACCGGGCCCGGCGCGGCGTGTACCCGCAGCACCAGTTCGTGCAGCTGTCCGCGTACCACCGGCTGGGCGAGGTCGTCGGGCTCGTGCCGCCAGGCGTCGCCCTGGACGCGGATCAGCAGCGGCTCCCCCGGCGCACGGGCGTGCCGCTTGAGCGCGTCGAGCAGTGCGGAGCGGGCGGCCGGACCGAGCCGCTCGCCGGCGCCCGGGTCGGTGGCCTCGTGTACCTGCGTCACGTCGTTCTCCTATCGGCCGGTGAAGCGGGCCGGACGCTTCTCCAGGAACGCGTCGATGCCCTCGATGTGGTCGTCGGTGGACAGCAGCGTCAGCAGCAGCGAACGCTCGTGGGCGAGGCCGGCGGTCAGGCCGACCTCCTCGGCGGTACGCAGCGCCTGCTTGCCGAGGCGGGCCGCGACCGGGCTGCGGGCGGCGATCGAGGACGCCAGCGCGATCCCCGCCTCGACCACCCGTTCGGCGGGCACCACCTGGCTGACCAGACCCATTCGCTGCGCGGTCCAGGCGTCCACCAGCCGGCCGCCCAGCACCAGCTCGGCGGCCCGGAAGCGGCCGGCGACACGGGCCCAGCGCTGGGTGCCGCCGGCGCCCGGGATGATGCCGAGGTTGATCTCCGGCTGGCCGAACACGGCGGAGTCGGCCGCGACCACCGCGTCGCACGTCATCGCCAGCTCGCACCCGCCACCCAGGACGTATCCGGCGACCGCGGCGACGGCCGGCTTGCCGAAGCGGGCGAACCGGTTCCAGCACTCCAGCCGCTCGGAGAGCAGGTAGTCGGCCGGGGACGTACGGCGCAGCTCGCGGATGTCCGCGCCGGAGGCGAACAGCCGCGGGCCGCCGGTCAGCACCAGCACCCGTACCTCCGGGTCGGCCTCGGCCCGGTCCATCGCCGCGGCGAGCGCGCACAGGACGTCGGCGCTGAGCGCGTTGCGTGTCTGCGGCCGGTCGATCGTGGCGACCGCCACCGCGTCGTGTACCGCGTAACCGACGGGTTCCACGGATCACCTCCCTGTCGTCCGGACCAGGCGAACATACTCGCCGGTATGTCGTCAAGATCCGAGTACCCGGCGCGGAAAGCGAGATTCACAAGGAAGAACAGCATCCGGGATTTGCTTGACACCGATCATGAACACCGCCTAGACATCTCGACATACGCAACGGTATGGCGCGGCGCGCAACGACCGGCCCGCGCCGGAGAACCGGGAGGCACCACGTGTCCGTGATCTGGGAGCCACGCCTGGACGACGAGGGACGCCACTGGCGCGACCTCGCCCGGGACGTGGCGGCGCGCCACTTCGCGCCGCTGGCCGAGGAACTCGACCGGGAGCAGCGCTACCCGTGGGAGAGCGTGCGGGTGCTCGTCGAGCAGGGGCTGGCCGGGCTGCTCGTGGAACGCGAGCACGGCGGGCAGGGCACGTCGTTCGTGACCGCCTGCGCGGTCATCGAGGAGGTCTCCCGCGCCTGCCCGTCGACCGGCGCGATCCTCACCGCGTACGCGCTCGGCGCCACCCCGCTGATGCTGGCCGGCACCCCCGGGCAGCGCGAGCGCTACCTGGGCGGGCTGGCCCGGGGCGAGGCGATCAGCTTCGCGCTGACCGAGGAGGGCGCCGGCAGCGACGCCGCCCGCATCCGCACCACAGCCGAACGCGAGGGCGCGGGCTGGCGGCTGCGCGGTGAGAAGATCTACATCGGCAACGGCGGCGCGTCGCGGTACTACGTGGTCTTCGCGCTCACCGACCCGCAGGCCGGCACCCGCGGCATCACCGCGTTCCTGGTGGACAAGGACGCCGACGGCGTGGTCATCGACCGGTACGAGGACAAGATGGGCATCCGCGGGACGCTCACCAGCAACCTCAAGCTGGACACCTGGGTGCCCGACGGCGACGTGCTCGGCGACCTCAACCGGGGCATGCGGCTGGCCATGCAGACGCTGTCGGCCGGGCGGATCAGCGTGGCCGCCCAGTCGCTGGGTGTCGCGCTCGCCGGCTTCGACGTCGCGTCCCGGGAGGCGGCCCGGCGGGAGACCTTCGGCCGGCCCATCATCGACAACCAGGGCATCTCGTTCCCGCTGGCGGACGTGGCCACCGGCATCACCGCCGCCCGGATGATCACCTTCGAGGCCGCCCGCACGCACCAGGAGGGCGGCGACGTCGGCGTCCTCGGGGCGATGGCCAAGCTGTACGCCAGCGAGGTCGCGCACCGGGCGGTCGACACGGCCGTGCAGGTGTTCGGCGGCGACGGCTTCTGCAAGCCCTGCCCCGCCGAACGGCTCTACCGGGACCAGCGGATCCTGGAGATCTACGAGGGCACCTCGGAGATCCAGCGGCTGGTGCTGGGCCGGGCGATCAAGGCGTCGGTGGCGGCATGAGCGCGTCCTGGCAGCTGAGCGTCGACTGGCCCGCGTCCGGCTCCACCCGGGTGTTCGACCTGGCACAGCAGATGTACACCGGCATCCCCCACCACCCGAACCACCCGCCGTACAGCTTCACACTGACCAAGCGGCACGGCGAGATCATGTACCCGGACGGCGTCTCCGCCGCCGCCGAGATGATCACCACGGGCGGGCACGTGGGCACCCACGTCGACGGGCTCGCCCACGTCTCCCGACTCGGCCGGGTGTACGGCGGCGTGGACGTCACGGCGAGCCAGTCGTACGCCGACGGGGTGCCGGACGTGTCGGTGCACGAACTGCCGCCGGTGCTGGCCCCCGGTCACCTGGTGGACGCGACTGTCGCGCTCGGCCGGCCGCTGACCCCCGCCGACGGCGTCGGCGCGGAACTGTTCGAGCGCTGGTTCGCCGACCGGCCCCGCCCCCGCCCCGGTGACGTGGTGCTGGTGCGTACCGGCTGGGACGAGAAGTGGACCGACAATGCCGCGTACCTCGGTGTCGCCACCGGAGCGCCAGGCGTCGACGTCAGCGGGGCGCGCTGGCTCACCGACCACGGCGTCGTGGCGGCCGGCGCGGACACCATCGCGTTCGAGCACATGCCCAGCCCCGCGCTGGCCGTGCACTGCCACCTGCTGGTCGACCACGGCGTGCCGATCATGGAGGCGATGAACCTCGCGCCGCTGGCCGCCGAGCGGGTCTGGGACTTCTTTTTCATCGCCGCCCCGCTGTCCATCCGGGGCGGCACCGGGTCGCCGATCCGCCCGCTCGCCGTCGTACCCGACACCACCGCACCGGAGACCACCGTATGACCGCCGACGACGACACCGCCGCGCATCTGCCCGCCCCCGGCCGGCGGGACATCCTGGAGGCGGCCGCCACCGCGTTCACCCGCAACGGGTACGCGGCCACCACGATCGACGACATCGCCCGCGAGATGGGCGCCACCAAGGGCCGCGTCTACCACTACTACCGGGCCAAGGCGGACGTCTTCCTGGACATCGTCACCGCCGGCATGCAGGAGCTGATCGACGGCATCGAGCCGATCGCCGGCAACGGCGGCCTCGACCCGGCCACCCGGCTCTGGCGGATGGCGCACCACCACGCCGGGCTGATGATGACCCGCAACTCGTTCCAGCGGGTGGCGATGCGCGCGGTCGAGATGCGCCGCCTCGGCGAGGCGCCCGCCCAGCAGCAGGCCCTGGAGACCGTGATCGCCATGCGCGACCGGTACGAGCAGATCTTCGCCGACGTCATCGACGAGGGCCGCGAGGCCGGGGAGTTCCGCGAGGTGGACAGCCGGCTGGCCACCAAGCCGCTGCTCGGCGCGCTGAACTGGATCAGCCTCTGGTACGACCCGCAGCGCGGCGACTACAACACCCGCCAGCGACTCGCCGACGAGTACGCCGACTTCATCGTCGGCGGGCTGCGCCGGAGCCCGCGATGACCGGGCCGCTCTCCGAGCGCCACTGGCACGAGGCCGAGACGTGGCCCCGCGAGCGGCTGGCCGCGTACCAGCTCACCCGGCTGAGGGCGCAACTGTCCTACGTGTACGCCGCCAGCGACTTCTACCGGACCCGGTGGGACGCGCTCGGCTTCCACCCGGGCGACGTCCGCGAACTCGCCGACCTGCGCCGTCTGCCGCTGGTCGGCAAGGCCGACTACGTGGCCGACCTGGCCGCCCACCCGCCGTGGGGCAGCGCCGTCGCGGCGCCGGTCGCCGACCGCCGCCGGGTGCACTTCTCCTCCGGCACCACCTCGAACCCGACACCGGTGCTGTGGACCGCGCACGACCTGGACCGCTGGGCCGACCTGTACGCGCGGGCCGCGTACAGCCAGGGCGTCCGGGACACCGACGTGTACCAGTGCCTGTTCAGCTACGCCTGGTTCGTCGGCGGGCTCGGCGCGACCGCCGGCTACCAGCGCATCGGCGTGACGCTGCTGCCCGCCGGATCCGGCGACACCCAGCGTCAGATCGACACCATCTTCCGGTACGGCACCACAGCCGTCGGCGGCACACCGTCGTTCATGCTGCACCTGGCCGAGACCGCGGAACGCGCCGGCACCCCGCTGCGCCACTCGCCGGTGCGGCGGATCCAGGTCGGCGGCGAACCGGGCGCCGGGGTGCCGGCCACCCGCGCGCACATCGAGCAGCGGTGGGGCGCGAAGTGCTTCGACGGGTACGGCAGCCTGGAGTTCCAGCCGATCGCCTGGGAGTGCGAGGAACAGGCCGGTGGCCACCTGGCCGAGGACTTCGCGTACGCGGAGGTGCTCGACCCGTACACCCACGAGCCGGTGCCCGACGGCACGCCCGGCCTGCTGGTGCTGACCCACCTGGACAAGCGGGCGACGCCGCTGGTGCGCTGGGCCACCGGCGACGTGGTGGTCCGCGACAGCGCCGCCTGCCCGTGCGGGCGCACGCTCGCCCGCCTGCCCGGCGGCGTCGTCGGCCGGGCCGACGACATGCTCGTGGTACGCGGGGTGAACCTGTTCCCGTCCGCCGTCGAGCAGGTGGTCCGCGCCACCCCCGGCACGTGCGGCGAATACCTCATCGTCCTCGACGAGGACGTCACCGACCCGGCGACCGGCTACCTCACCGGCATCAAGCTGCGCGTCGAGGTGACCGGCGACGACCAGCGGGTCGCCCGCGAGCTGGCGCACGCCGTGCGCGCCGAGCTGACCGTGCGCGCGGTGGTGGAGACCGTCGCCGAGGGCACGCTGCCGCGCAGCACCCACAAGAGCAAGCGCGTCGTACGCGCCGACCGAGAGGCTCCGTGATGGACAGGCAAGCGTTCCTGGTCGGCGCCGTGCGTACCCCGCACGGCCGGTACGGCGGCGCGCTGCGCGACGTGCGGGTGGTACGCCTGGGCGGGCTGGCCGGCGCCGAGGCGCTGGCGCGGGCCGGCGTGCCCGCCGAGGCGGTGGACGAGACGGTGGTGGCCAACTGCCGCCAGGCCGGCAACGGCCCGAACCCGGGACGGCAGATCTCGCTCGCGGCGGGCGTGCCGGTACCCGCACCCGCGCAGACGATCAACATGGCGTGCGCCTCCGGCCTCAAGGCGGTGCAGCTCGCGCACCGGTCGGTACTGTCCGGCGAGGCCGACGTGGCGCTGGCGGTGGCCGCCGAGAGCATGAGCACGATGCCCTACCTGGCGCCGTACACGCTGCGCTGGGACGGCGTGCGCCGCGGCGACGTCCTGCTCCAGGACGGCTGGCGCGACGGCGGCACCGACCCGATCTGCGGCATGAGCATGGGCGAGACGGCGGAGAAGGTGGCCCGCGAGTTCGGCGTGTCCCGCGCCGACCAGGACGCCTGGTCGGCGCGCAGCCACCAGCGGCTGGCCCGGGCCTGGGAGTCCGGCGCGACGGCGCAGGAGGTCCTGCCGCTCGACGAGCTGGACCGGGACGAGACGGTACGCCCCGACACCACACCGGAACGGCTCGCCCGGCTCCGCCCGTCGTTCACCGACGGCGGCACCGTCACGGCCGGCAACGCCAGCCAGATGGCCGACGGCGCGGCGGCGCTCGTGGTGGCGAGCGGCGAGGCGGTACGGCGGCACGGGCTGACCCCGCTGGGCCGGATCGTCGGGTTCGCGGCCGTCGGCGTCGACCCGACCATGATGGGCGTCGGACCGGCCGAGGCCATTCCCCTGGCCCTGCGCCGGGCCGGCCTGACCGTCGGTGACGTGGATCTGTTCGAGATCAACGAGGCGTTCGCCGCGCAGATCGTGCAGAACGTCCGCGCGCTGGGCCTGGACGAGGAACGGGTCAACGTCAACGGCGGCGGCATCGCCCTCGGCCACCCGACCGGCCAGAGCGGCGCCCGGCTCGTCGTCTCGCTGCTGCACGAACTGGCCCGCCGCGACGGCCGGTACGGCGTGGCGAGCCTGTGTGTGGGCGGCGGGCAGGGCATCGCCGCGGTGATCGAGCGGGTGACCCGGTGATCGCCGTCGTGGTCGGCCTGGGCCCGATGGGCCGGGGCATCGCGCAGGTCCTCGCCGCGGCGGGGCACACCGTACGGGTCGTCGACGCCACCGCTGAGCTGGGCCGCGCCGGCCTGGAGCGGATCCGCGCCGACGGCGCGACCGGCGACCTCGACGCCGCCGCCGACGTCGAGACCGCGCTCGCCGGCGCCGACGTGCTGATCGAGGCGATCGTGGAGGACATGGCCGCCAAGCGCGACCTGCTCGCCCGGGTCGCCGCCGCCGGCGGGCCGGACCTGCTCGTCGCCTCCAACACGTCGTCGCTGAGCGTCAACGAGATGGGCCGCGCGTTCGGTGCCCCGGAACGCCTGCTCGGGCTGCACTTCTTCAACCCGCCCACCCGGATGCGCCTGGTGGAGGTGATCGTCGGCGCGGCCACCGGCGAGGCGACCGTACGGCGGGCGCTGGCGCTCGTGGACTCGCTCGGCAAGACCGCCGTGGTGTGCCGGGACTCGCCGAACTTCATCGTCAACCGGGTCTGCCGGCCGCTGTACTACGAGGCGCAACTCCTCCTCGCGCAGGGCGTCGAGGCGGCGGTGGTGGACGCGGTCGCCCGGGGCGCGCTCGGGCACCCGATGGGACCGCTGCAACTGCTGGACTTCACCGGACTGCACACCCACCTGGCGTCCTCGGAGACCGCGCTGCGCGAGTTCGGCGACCCCCGCTACCGGCCCATCCCCCAGGTACGCGGCCTGGTCCGGGCCGGCCTGACCGGCAAGGCCGCCGGCCGCGGCTTCTACGACCACGCCACCGAGCCGCCGCGCGAGGCCAACGCCCGGGTCGTCCGGCGGCCCGGGCCACCGAACGGTCCGGCGGCCCGCGTGGTCGCCCTCGGCGCGCCGACCCCGCAGCGGGTGGCGGAGCTCGCCCGGCTGGCGGCGCGCCAGAACGTGGTGCTGGACAGCTCGGACGCCGGCTGGGCCGAGGTGCTGCCCCCGGAGGTCGGCTGGATCCGGCTGCACCGGCGCGCCGACGACGCCGTGTTCGCCGAGGTGGTCGAGGACCCGGTCGCGGGCATCGCCGTCCCCGGCTTCGTCAACCGGCTGCTCGACCACCTCGGCGCGCCGTCGGTGCGGGTGCCGGCGCTGCCCGGCCTGGTCGGCGACCGGCTCGCTTACTGCCTGGTGAACGAGGCCGCCGCAGTGGTCGAGGAGGGCACCGCCACCGCCGACGACGTGGACGCGGCGCTGCGCCTGGCGATGAACCACCCGCGCGGGCCGTTCGAGACGCTGCGGTCCGCCGGGGCGGCGACCGTGTACGAGGCGCTGCGGTCGATGGCCGACGCGTTCGGCGACCCCCGCTACCGCCCGGCGCAACTGCTGCGACGGCAGGCGATCGGCGAGGCGAGGGCCGCCCGGTGACGCGGGCAGCGGACACCGGCGTGGGCGTGCTCCGCGCGGGTGTGCTCGCCGGACGGCACGCGGTGGTGACCGGCGCCGGCAGCGGCATCGGCCGGGCGGTCGCCGTGCGCCTGGTCGAGCTGGGCGCCCACGTGACCGGGCTGGGCCGGCACGCGGACACGCTCGCCGCCACCGGCGAGGCGATCACCGGCGAGGCGGCCACCGGGGACGGGCGCTACACGTACGCGGTCTGCGACGTCCGCGACCACGACCGGGCCGCCGCCACCATCGCCGAGGTGGGCGACGCGCACGGCATCGACCTGCTGGTGAACAATGCCGGCGGGCAGTTCTTCGCCCCCGCCACGCGGATCTCGGCGCGCGGCTGGGCGGCAGTCGTCGACCTGAACCTGACCAGCGTCTTCCACCTCACCACCGCCGCGTACCCGTACCTGCGGCGTACCCGCGGGGCGGTGGTGAACATGTCGCTGTCCGGTGTGGAACGCGGCGGCCAGGGCATGGCGCACGCCGTCGCCGCCCGTGCCGGCGTGCTGGGGCTGACCCGCACGCTGGCGCTGGAGTGGGCCGCCGACGGCATCCGGCTCAACTGCCTCGGACCGGGCACGGTGCTCACCGCCGCGCTCGACGCCGAGGCGGACCGGCACGTACGGGACAACCTGGTGGACCGGGCCACGCCGCTGCGCCGCCCGACCCGCGTCGAGGAGGTCGCCGAGCTGGTGGCGTTCCTGGGCGGCCCGGCCGCCGCCATGATGACCGGCCAGCTCATCCAGCTCGACGGCGGCGCGCACCTGGGCCCGGGGCTGCACATGCTGGCGGAGGCGTACCGGTGAGCCGCGCACTCGCCGACGTCGTGGCCGCGCACGTACGCCCCGGCCGGCGGGTCTACCTGGGCAACTTCGGCGCGCAGCTGTTCGCCGTGGGCCACGAGATGATCCGGCAGCGGATCCGGGACGTGGACGTGGTGATCGCCTCCGGCGGGCTGTTGATGGACCAGTTGCTCGGCGCCGGGGTGCTGCGGTCGGCGACGTACGGCCACTGCTGGAGCCCGGTCGGCCCGGCGCCCGCCTGGAACTTCCGCCGCGCCGCGCAGGACGGCGACAACCGCGTCACGCTGCACGAGCTGAGCCTCGGGCTGCTCACCGCCGCGCTGACGGCCGGCGCCTGGCGGGTGCCGTTCATGCCGGTGCCGGACCTGCCCGGCACCGGCTACCTGGACGAGGACTGGAGCCGGGGCCGGCTGTCCCGGGTGGACTCGGCGTTCGGGGCGGCCCGGGTGGTCCGCGCGGAGCGGCCCGACGTGGCGTTCGTCCACGTGGACCTTGCCGACGCCGACGGCAACGGGGTGATCCGCGGCCCGCTGGGTGAGGTGCTCGTCGCCGCCCAGGCGGCCCGCCGCACCGTGCTCGTCGCCGAGCAGGTCACCGACGCCGAGACGGTACGCGCCGCCGGGATCAGCATTCCCGGGCTGCTCGTCGACGCGGTGGTCGAATCCCCCGGCGCGGTACGCCCGGACGGCGCGGTCGGCCGGTACCCGCGCGACGTGCAGGCGTACCAGCGGTACGCGCGCTGCTCGGCCACTGCTGACGGCTTCCGGCGATGGCTGGCCGAGGAGGTGCTGTGACCACCGCGGACTTCCTGGTCCGGGCGGCGCGCGAGTTCCGGCGCGGCGGCTGGGTGTTCACCGGCTTCCACTGGCCGGTGCTCGCCGGCCAGTGCGCGTACGCGCTGCCCGGCGCACCGTTCAGCCAGGTCTTCGAGGCCGGCGCCAGCGCGCACCGGTCCGGCGCCGACGTGCCGACCAGCACCACCGACTATCCGGCGTTCGCGGGCGGGTTCGGCTGGCTGGGCGGCACCGCCGACGTGCTGCTGGCGATGGGCCACCGGTTCGACCGGGTGGTGCTCGACGCCGGCAACGTCGACCTGCGCGGCCGGATCAACTCGTCGTACCTCGGCCCCCGGGAACGACCCACGGTGCGGCTGCCCGGTGGCGGGGGCGCCGCCGACATCGCGGCGGCGGCGCGGGAACTGGTGCTGCTGCACGGCGCGACGGATCCGCGCCGGATCGTGCGGGCGGTCGAGCACGTGACCGCCGCGCCGGCCCCGGACGCGCTGGTGCGGCTGCACACCCGGTGGGGCGTGGTCCGGCTCGGCGCCGATCCCCGGCTGGAGGAGGTCACGCCGGACGGCGAGGTGCTGCGCGACCACCTGACCGCGCTCGGCGTACCGGTCGACGGCGCGGCGCCCCGGCCGCCGGTCAGTGCCGCCGAACGCGCCGCGGCCGTCGGCGTGCTGCGGCGGGCCGCCGTACGCGGCTACTCAGTGGCGAAGGGAACGGACAGAGGATGACTGACGACGATCTCGGTGAGCTGCGCCGGCAGGTACGGGACCTGGTCGGCGAGTGGCGCGACGGCGACCGGTTCCGGCCGGTGTGCGACGCGTGGCTGCGCTCGTACGACACGGAGTTCAGCCGCGCGCTGGCGGACCGGGGCTGGATCGGCCTGACCTGGCCGCGCGAGTACGGCGGGCAGGCCCGCTCGAACCGGGCCCGGCTGGTGGTCACCGAGGAGCTGCTGCGCGCCGGAGCGCCGGTGGCCGCGCACTGGATCGCGGACCGGCAGATCGGCCCGGCCGTCCTGCGGTACGGCTCCCCCGCGCTGCGCGAGCGGTACCTGCCGCTGATCGCCGCCGGTGCGGTGACGTTCTGCCTCGGCATGAGCGAGACCGAGTCCGGCAGCGACCTCGCCTCGGTGCGTACCACCGCCCGCCCGGACGGCGACGGCTGGCTGCTCACCGGCGGCAAGATCTGGACCAGCCACGCGCACCGGTCGACGCACGCCTACGTGCTGTGCCGCACCGGCACCGGCGGCGACCGCCACGAGGGCCTGACCGAGCTGATCGTGGACATGTCCGCGCCCGGCGTGACCGTCCGGCCGATCGTCGACCTGCGCGGCGAGCACCACTTCAACGAGGTCGTCTTCGACGACGTGCACGTGCCCGGCGACCATGTGCTGGGCACCGCCGGCAACGGCTGGACGCAGGTCACCGAGCAGTTGTCCTTCGAGCGCGGCGGGATGGAGCGGGTGCTGAGCACGTACCCGCTGCTGGCCGCCACCGTCGACGCGTGCGCCGACCGGCGGGACGCGGACGCCGCGCTGGGTGAGGCGCTGGCCCGGCTGGCCGGGCTGCGCGGCCTGGCCTGGCGCATCGCCGGTGAGCTGGACGCCGGGCAGGCCCCGGTGCACGCCGCGGCGGTGCTGAAGGACCTGGGCACCGAGTTCGAGGCCGACGTCAACGAGATCGCCCGTACCGTGCTCGACGTCGAGCCCGACCCCGACGCCGACGGGCCGGCCGGGCTGCTCGCCCAGGGGCTGCTGGCCGCGCCGGGTTTCTCGATTCGCGGCGGCACCACGGAGGTGCTGCGCACCATCATCGCCAAGGGCGCCGCCCGGTCGCCCCGGCGCGGCGGCGACGAGCTGCGGGAGCTGACCGACGACGTGCTCGGCGGGCACGGCGGCGACCCGGAGGGCCTGCCCACGCTCTGGTCCACAGTGCACGGGCTGGGCTGGACCGGCGTGTCGGTGCCGGAGAGCGCGGGCGGCTCGGGCGGCACGCTCACCGACCTGGCCGCGCTCGTACGCGGGCTGGGCCGCCACGGCGTCTCCCTGCCGCTGGCCGAGACCGTCCTGGCCGCCCGGCAGTTCGCCGCCGCCGGTCGCGGCCTGCCCGACGGCGTCGCCACGGTGGTCACCGGCGACGGGATCGCGGTGACCGGCGGCCGGCTGCGCGGCACCGCCGCCCGCGTGCCGTGGGTCGCCGCCGCGCGCACGCTGCTGGTGTACGCGGGCGACGAGACGTTCGCCGTAACCGCCGACCACCCCGGCGTCCGGGTCACGCCCGGCCGCAACCTGGCCGCCGAGCCACGCGACGACGTGACGGTCGACGTGCCGGTCACCGACGGCATGCGGCTCACCGGTGCCGCGCCCGCCGGGACGGTACGCGCCGAGGCGGCGCTGCTGACCGCCGCCGCGCTCACCGGCGCGCTGGAGACCGCTGTGGAGCACACCCGGCAGCACGTGACGACACGGGAGCAGTTCGGCCGGCCGCTGCTGGCGTTCCAGGCGGTCGGGCAGACGCTGGCCCGGATGACCGCGCACACGCTGCTGGCCGGCACCGCGCTGGACGCCGCGCTGGCCGGGCCGGACCCGCTGCGGGTCGCCGCCGCACGGGTGCTCACCGGCCGGGCCGCGACGCTCGTGGCGCGGGGCGCGCACCAACTGCACGGGGCGATGGGCGTCACCCGCGAGCACCCGCTGCACCTGTCCACCCGCAGGCTCTGGTCCTGGCGGGACGAGAACGGCACCCAGCAGTTCTGGGCCCGGACACTGGGCGCGGCGCTGGTGCCGCGCGGCAGCGCCGGCGTCTGGTCCTGGCTGACCGATGAGGAGACCGATTCATGAGCAAGGTGCAACTCGACAACGCCGACGGGCGCTGGACGCTCACGCTCAACGACCCGGACCGGCGCAACGCCATCGACGCGGAGATGCGCGACGCGCTCGGCGACGCGATCAGCGAGGTGGCGGCCGACCGGCACGCGCGCACGCTCGTGGTCACCGGCGCGGGTACGGCGTTCTGCGCGGGCGCCGACCTGCCCGCCATGTTCGGCGAGCCCGGCCGGAGCGTCGCGGAGATCCGCGCCGACCTGCACCGCGTCTACGACAGCTTCCTGCGGGTACGGGCGCTGCCGATCCCGACGATCGCCGCGGTGCAGGGACCGGCGGTGGGCGCCGGGCTGAACCTGGCGCTGGCGTGCGACACCCGGATCGTCGGGCCGAAGGCGAAGCTGATCGCCTCGTTCACGAAGCTCGGCCTGCACCCGGGCGGGGGCTGCACCTGGTTCCTCACCCGGGCGCTCGGCCCGGAACGCGCCCTGCAACTGCTGCTCGACGGCGGAAGCGTGGACGGACCCGAGGCGGTACGCGTCGGGCTCGCCGCGACGCTCGCCGACGACCCGCTGGCGGCGGCACACGAGCGCGCCGGGCGGTGGGCGGCGCTGGACCCGGCGCTGGCCCGGGACATCAAGACGTCGGTGCGCACCGCCGAGACGGCCGGTTTCGCCGCCGCTCTGGAGTTCGAGTCGTGGGCGCAGGCGTCCTCGGCGACCGGGCCGGCGATCCAGGAGGCGGTAGCCGCGTTCCGCAGGTGATCCGGCCGCTGCCGGACCGGGCGGGGCGCGCTGTGCGCCCCGCCCGGCGGCGTTGCGCCGCCGTTCCGGTCAGACCACGGCGGGCTGGGCCTCGGTGGCCATGACGAGCGCACCGAGCAGCGCGGCGTCCTGCGCGAAGTCCGACAGCACGATCTCCGGCGGGTACGGCAGCGTGTGGGTGAGCCGTTCGGTCAGCAGCTCCCGCACCAGGTCGTTGCCGGCGACGCTGCCGACCAGCACGATCCGCTGCGGGTCGAGCAGCAGACAGCACGTGACCAGCTGGCGGGCCAGTTCGTCGACGCGCAGCCGGAGCTGATCGCGTACCGGGCCGGGCTGCTCCGCGGCGGCACACAGGCCGGCCGCCCGGCCGTCCACCCCGAGCCGCTGCGCCAGCTCGTCCAGGGCCCGGCCGGAGAACGTCGCCTCCAGCATCGGTTCCAGGCGGGGCGGCCAGCTGAGGTCGGTCAGTCCGTAGGCGATCTCGCCGGCCGCGCCGTGACGGCCCGGCAGCACCTCGCCGTTGACCGTGACCGCCGCAGCCACCCCGGTGCCGAGCCCGACGACGAGTCCGGGATCGGCGTCGCGCAGCGCCCCGAGCCGCAGCTCGGCGTAGGCGGCGGCCTTCAGGTCGTTCGTCACCCGCACGTGCGCGAGGTTCAGGTGGGCGCGGACCGCGTCGGCGAGCCGCAGCTGCTCCCAGCCGGGCACGTTCGGCGCCAGTTCGATGCCGTGGTCGTGGACGACGCCGGGCGAGGCGATGCCGGCCGCGACGATCGTGCCGCCGGTCTGCTCGGCGAGTTCGCACGCCCGGTCCAGTGCCCGGGTGAGGGCCTGCTGCGCGCCCTGCTCGGCGATCGTGGGCAGGCGCTCGGAGGCGAGCAGCCGGCCGTCGGTGTCGCCCACGCCGATCGCCATCTTGGTGCCGCCGAAGTCGATGCCGAGCAGGCGTGGATTTGCCGGTCGTTCCATGGTGATGTCAGATCGCCCTTCGGGCCGTCGGTCCAGATCACGTGGTCGCCGCGACACGACGTCCGCGACCACGGCCAGCTGCGTCTGCCGCCCCGTCACGGGCCTACCCTCGCCGCGACCGCCTCGGCGAGAGCCGCGTCGGCACGGGTCAGCCGCTCGCGCAACGTCTGCGCCCGCTCCTGCACCGCGTCGAGCATTGTAGACAGTCGTCCGACCTGGTCCCGGACGGCCGCCTCGCCGGGGCCGTCGGCCTGGGCGCGGCGCAGCACGAGTTCGGGGCGGACCGCGGCGGCCAGCAGGTCCCGTACCGCGGCGTCGTCGAGCGTCAGACCGAGGTCGGCGGCGGTCGACCGGACCAGCTCCTCGGTCCAGGTCGCCGGCGCGCCGCCGCGGACCAGCAGGCCGAGCAGCGAGTGGGCGCCCCGGAACGGCACGCCGTGGCGGGCCAGCGCGTCGGCCGCCGCTGTGGTGGTGGCGCCGGAGGCGACGATCTCCTCGCCGGACGGCGGGCGCTGCGGGTCCAGCTTCTCGATCAGGCCGCCGAGCAGGGAGAAGAACCGGTACGCCCGGTCGTCGCCCTCCCACAGCCGGGCCTGCACGTCGGTGGTGGCGTTGTTCGAGTCCTCCCACCAGGCGGCGCCGACGTTGTTGAGCACGCTCGCCGCGTCGGCCGCGGCGGCGCCGGCCATCGAGACGAGGTGTTCCAGCACCACCGGGTTGCGCTTCTGCGGCATGATGCTGCTGCCCTGGGTGAACTCGCCGGGCGTGACCACCCAGCCCCAGCTCAGCCAGTCCATCAGGGTGCGGGCGAGCCGGGCGCCGGTGGCGAGCGCCTGCGCGTTGAGCGTGGCGACCCGGACCAGGTGGTCGGCCCCGGCCACCGCCTCGTACGAGTTGACGATGAGCTGGTCGAAGCCGAGCAGGTCGGCCAGCCGCCGGGGCGAGATGTCCAGGTCGGTGCCGGCGAAGGCGCAGGAGCCCAGCGGCGAGCGGTTCATCTCGTCCAGCAGGTCGGCGTACGCGGCGGCCTCACCGGCGAGCGCCTCGGCGTAACCGGCGAAGACGTGCCCGATGCTGGTCGGCTGGGCCGGGCGGCGGTGCGTGTAGCCGGTGACCACCACGTCGGCGTGCCGGTCGGCGCGGTCCAGCACGGTCCGGCCGGTGGCCAGCAGCGCGTCGAGCACCTGGAGCAGCTGGTCGCGCAGCACCATCCGGAAGACGCCGGCGTCGAGGTCGTTGCGGCTGCGCGCGAGCTGCACGCTCAGTTGCGACACCTCGATGCCGGCGGCGGCGGCGAGACGCTTCTCCAGCGTGTAGTAGACGTCCTCGACGCTGCCGTCGTACTCCAGCTCCTCGGGCCGGTCACCGGTGAGGGCGACCAGGCCGCGCAGCATCGTCGCGGCGGCCTCGTCGGAGATCAGTCCCTGCTCGGCGAGCATGACGACGTGGGCCTTGCTGGCCGTGACCATCGCCGGGTAGAGGGGGGCGACGTGGTGGTCGAACACGACGCGGAGATGGTGCTGTTGGTAGACGGTCAGTGACGGGCTCATGGTGGCCTCCCGAGGTGGTGCGTTGTCGTGCGGCATGCCGCGCGTGGTCATCCGGTCGTCTGGTCCGGCCCGTCGGCGCCGGGCGGCCCGGGCAGCGGCGCGGCGAGCCACGCCCCGACCAGCTCGCGCAGGCGTGCGCCGGCGGTGACGCGGATCCGGCCGCCGGCCTCCTCGCCGGCCAGCGAGATGTGGCCCGACCAGCCCTGCCAGGGGTCCGGCCGCGACTCCACCAGCACGTACGGGTACGGGGTGGGCAGCTTCGGCTTCGGCGGCAGGTCCGGCGCCGCGTCCAGGCGCACCGCGGCCGGATCGAAGGCGAGCACCGCGGAACTCTCGTACGCGCCGCCGTGCCCGCGCGCGGGCAGCTCCCCGAACATCCCGGCCGTCTCGTCCGGGCCGACGAGCTGGAACCAGTTCACCAGCATCATGCTGGCCCGGTGCCGCCCGGACACCCACTCCATCGCGGCGCGGACGGTGGACATGTTGGCGTCGTGCCCGTTGACCACGAGCACCCGGGTGAAGCCCGCCTCGACGATGCCGGCGAGCACGTCGGCGAGGTAGCCGACGGCGATCTCCGGCCGCAGCGCCACGGTGCCCGGCCACTGCCGGGTCTGGCCCGGGCAGGCGGCGTACGGCGTGGCCGGGAAGAGCACCGCGCGGGCGGACCCGGTGGCCAGTTCCCCGGCGAAGCCCTCGGCCAGGATCAGGTCGGTACCGATCGGCAGGTGCGGACCGTGCCACTCGACCGCGCCGACCGGCAGCACCGCCAGGTCGGCCGCCTCGGTCACGGCGGCGAACGCGTGCCCGGGTACCCGGGTGACCGGGAGCAGCCCTCCCCCGGTCCGCCACCGCTCGATCAGTTCGTCCACTGCTCGGCCCTCCGGGTCGCGGTCCGGCTGCTCTCCAGCCGCCCGGAGAACCACATCACCACGAAGATGAGCAGCACCTGGAGCATGCCGTAGGCGGCCGCGGTGCCCAGCTCGAAGCTGTACATCCGGTTGTTGATGGCGACCGAGATCGGCACCGTCGACGAGGTGTAGATGAGCACCGAGGCGACGAACTCGCCGACGCCGTGCACGAACGCCAGCAGCGCGCCGGCGAGCACGCCGGGCAGCATCAGCCGCACGGTGATGGTGTAGAACGCGCGCAGCCAGGAGGCGCCCAGGTTGCGCGCGGCGTCCTCCAGCGACGGGTCGATCAGCGCCAGGGTCGCGGAGCTGGACCGGAACACGATCGGCAGGAACCGGACGAAGTAGGCCAGCGGCAGGATCCAGAACGTGCCGACCAGCACCTGCCCGAAGCTGAACGCGTTGCCGGTGCTGAACGCCGAGATCAGGTTGATCGCCACGACCGTGCCGGGCAGCGCCCAGGCGATCATCACGGCCACGTCGAGCAGGCCGCGTCCGACGAACGTGAGCCGCCGCACGGCGTACGCGATGAGCACGCCGATCACCACGCAGCCCACGACCGCGATGAGGCTCATCTGCACCGAGTTGAGGATCGGCTGGAACGCCTTGGGGTCGGTGAAGATCGTGACGAAGTTCTCGAACGTGTACGTCGGCGGCAGCACCTCGGTGGTCCAGGACCGGTCCGCGGAGAACGCGACGAGCGCGATCGCGCCGACCGGGGCCAGCAGGACCAGCGTGGCCAGCACCGAGGCGAGCGGGGCGAGCCAGCGGCCGATCGGGTTGGTGATCTCCCGCCGGACCGCCGAGACGCCCTTGGACTGCGACTGGTAGTTGCGCCGCCCCTCGTACCAGCGCATGGCCAGCAGGAAGATGATCGAGACGATGCCGAGCACCGAGGCGTACGCCGAGGCCATCGGCAGGTCGCCGTTGGTGCGGTTGATGTAGATCTGCATAGTCATGGTCTGGCTGACGTTGAACAGCAGAGGCGCGGTGTAGGACGCCAGCGACGTCATGAAGACCAGCAGCGAGGCCGAGATCAGCGCCGGGGTGAGCATCGGCAGCAGGACCGTGCGCCACACGCGTACCCGGCCCGCGCCGAGGTTGTACGCCGCCTCCTCGACCGAGGGGTCCATCCCGGCCAGCGCCGCGGAGGCGGCCAGGTAGAAGAACGGGTACATGGTGAACGTGTGCACCACCAGCACGCCGGCGATGCCGTCGAAGGCCAGGACCGGCTTGTCGGTGCCGAGCAGCGCCTGAAGGCCACGCGGCACGATGCCGATGTTGCTGTAGAGCAGCTGGAAGGAGACGGCCCCGATCAGCGGCGGCAGGGCCGCCGGCACCAGGATGAACGCCTCGATGAGCCGCCGGCCGCGGAAGTGGAAGCGCTTGAGCAGGAACGCCATCGCCACGCCGACGACGCCGCAGAGCAGCACGCTCGCCGCCGAGATGAACAGCGAGGTGAACAGCGACTCGCGGGCCACCCCGGAGGAGGAGAGGAACTGGAGGTAGTTGTCGGTGCCGTTGGCGCTGACGCTCTCCCGGAAGGTGGCGAACATCGGCTGGACGACGAAGCCCCAGAGCACCAGGACCAGCGGCAGCACCAGCAGGTAGGGGAACCATCGGGAGTTCGCTCCGCCGGCCAGGCGCCGGCCGAGGGCCGCCGCCCAGCCGGGGGCGGTCGGGGTCGCAGCGGTCACGGCTTGACCACCCAGAGCCGCTCCGGTACGAGCCGCAGGCCTACGACGTCGCCGAGCGCCATACCGGCGGGCGCGTCGACCAGCGCGGCCATCACCTCGTCGCCGTCCACGTCGACCGTGACGTGGGTGGCCATGCCGGTGAACTCGACGTGGCTGACCCGGCCCCGCAGGGACGCCGTGTCGTCGTCGCCGCCGAGCGCGATGTGCTCGGGGCGCGCGGAGACTAGTGCGGTGTCGCCTTCGGCCAGCCCGTGTCCGGCGGGAGCGCCGACCTCGATCGAGGCGCCGCCGGGCAGGCGTACCTGGACGCGCTGCTCCCCCGCGCCGGTCACCGGCAGGCTCAGCACGTTGCTGCGTCCGATGAACCGGGCCACGAACGCGTTCGCGGGCTGGTAGTAGACCTCGTGCGGGGTGCCGACCTGCTGGACCCGGCCGGACTCCATGACCGCGATCCGGTCCGACATCGCCATCGCCTCGGCCTGGTCGTGCGTGACGTAGATCGAGGTGGTGCCGCTCTCCCGCTGGATGCGCCGGATCTCGGCGCGGGTCTCCTCGCGCAGCTTCGCGTCGAGGTTCGACAGCGGCTCGTCGAGCAGCATGGTGCGCGGGCGGATCACCAGGGCCCGCGCCAGCGCGACGCGCTGCTGCTGGCCACCGGAGAGCGCGTCGATGCGCCGGTCGCCGTACCCGGCGAGGTGCACCTGGGCGAGCGCCTCCTCCACCCGGCGGGCCTGGTCGGCGCGGGAGACCCGGCGGACCTTGAGCCCGTAGGCGACGTTCTGTGCCACCGTCATGTGCGGGAACAGCGCGTAGTTCTGGAACACCATGCCGGTGTCCCGCTTGTTCGGCGTCCAGTGCGTGACGTCGTCGTCGCCGAAGTGGATGTGACCGGAGGTCGGGAAGTAGAAGCCGGCCACCATGCGCAGCGTCGTCGTCTTGCCACAACCGCTCGGTCCGAGCAGCGTGAAGAACTCGCCGGCTCCGATGGTGACGGTGACGTCATCGACCGCCGCGGAGTCGCTCGACTTGGCGAAGCGCTTACTGACCGCCGTCAGTCGGACATCGATCATTTCGTGGGTCCTTCCAGGACGAAGCCGGGCCATGCCGGAGCACGGCCCGGTTCCGAGCGTCTTAGCCCTTGCCCTTGATCTGGGCGTTCCAGTGGGTGATCCAGGCGGTCTCGTTCTTGCCGATCACGTTCCAGTCGACGTCCATCGGCTTGAGGTCGAGCTTGGTCAGCCACTCGGGCTTCTCGGCGATGTCGACAGCGGGGATCTGGAAGTAGTCCTTGGCCAGGCTGGCCCGCAGCGAGTCGTCGAACAGGAACTCGAGGAACTTCTTCGCACCCTCGCTGTTGCCGCCCTTGACCGCGGCCACGCCGTCGACGAGCACCGGCGCGCCGGAGGCCGGCATCACGTAGCCGAAGGGCATCTTCTCGTTGGCCTGGAGCAGGATGTCCTGGAGGTTCCAGGCGCTCACCACGCCCTGCTCACGCGACATCTTCAGGTAGAGGTCGCTGGGGTTGGCGGCGTACTCGACGGTGTTGGCGTCGAGCTTGCGCAGCCAGTCGTAGCCGGGCTGCGGGTTGGACCCGTCGGCCGTGTAGCGCTGGATCATCGAGGCGTAGATCGAGCGCATGGTGCCGGAGGCGGCCACGTCCCGGATGATGATCTTGTCTTTCCACTTCGGGTCGACCAGGTCGTCCCAGTCCTTCGGCGCGGTCTCCGGGGTCAGCGCCTTGTTGTTGTACATGATGACCTCGGGCAGCAGGATCTCGCCGAACCAGCGGCCCTCGGCGTCCTTGTACCGCGCGTCGATCTTCGAGGCGAACGACGGCTGCCAGGACTCCAGCAGGCCCTCGGACGCGCCGGCGGCGAGACCCTGCTGGGTGCCGCCCCACCAGACCGACGCCTGCGGGTTGGCCTTCTCGGCGCGGACCCGCTCGAGCACCTCCTGGGCGCCCATGTTGAGCACCTCGACCTTGCCCTTGTACTCGGGGTTCTTGGTCGTGAACTGCTCGACCACGTAGTCGGTGACCGACTTGTCGCGGGCGCTGTAGATGACGACCTTCTCGGCCGACGCGGAGCCGGAGGAGCCGGTGTCCTTGTCGTCGTCGCTGCTGCCGCACGCGCTGACGGCCAGCAGCGCGCTGAACGCGACGGCCAGGGCCAAACGACGTTTCATTGGTACCTCCACTTTGCGGGGGAACTATCGGAAGCGGGAAAAGACGGTGTGCGATCCCGACCAGGGGCGCCGGCGGGTTCGCCGGTTCCCCGGGACGGGGTCGAAGGTCCGCGGGTCGCACGCCCGGACCGGGGCGCGTCGTACCGCGCCGCGACCGGTCGTCCCGTGTGGAGACGCGGTCGCCGCGACGGTGGCGGTGACGGTGGGTGGGTGTCGGGGTCGGGTCGGGGTCGTCGAGGTCAGGTGGTGGTCAGGGAAGCGAGGGCCGGGGCACGGCGGCCGAGAGCGCGTAGCTGATCGCTCCGTGCAGCACGGCCTGGTCGCCGAGGGTGGCCCGGCGCACCTCGGTGGGTGCCGGGGTCCGGGCGGAGACGAGGGTCTGGAGCTGGTCGAGCGCCGGGTCGTCGAGTTCCGCGGCGGCGCCGCTGAGCAGCACCAGCCCCGGATCGACCACGCAGGCGCAGGAGAGGATGAGCCCGGCCCAGGCGCCGAGGACCTCGTCGAGGTAGTCGCGGGCGGGCGCCGAGGTCGCGGCGAGCCGGCTCAGCTCCCGTACCGGCGACTCGGGCCGGCGGCCCGGGTTGAGCGCGACCACCCGCTCCGCGATGGCGTTGACCGACCACCGGGCCTCGAACTCGCCGACGCCGCTGTAGCGGCGCTCGGTCGCGCCGCCCAGCGGCAGGAAGCCGACCTCGCCCGCGGCTCCGCTGGCGCCGCGGCGGACCTTGCCGTCGAGCACGAGGCCGGCGCCGATGCCGTCGGCCACGTGGATCAGCAGCAGGTTCGCCACGTCCGCGCCGGCGCCGGCGACGCACTCGCCGGCGGCCATGAGGTTGACGTCGTTGTCGACGACCACTGGTACGCCGAGCCGCCGTTGCACCGATTCGCCGATCGGCCACGCCTCGACCAGCCCGACCGACGGCGCGAGGCGTACCGCACCGTTGCTGGACACCCCGGGCACCGCGATCGCGACGCCGCGAAGCGACGGCAGGTTGTCGCCGACCAGGTCGAGGACGAACTCGCAGACGGTCTCCACCACGTTCGCGCCGAGCCGCGCGACGCGGTGCGCGATGACCGCGCCCTCGCTGTCGGCGATCTCGCAGCTGATCCGGGGCGGCTCCAGCGACACCGCCGCGACGAGCTCGGCGCGGGGGTTGAACTCGAGCATCTCCCGTGGCCGGCCGGTGGTTGGCGCGCCGGGGCCGCGTTCGATGAGGTAGCCCTCGGCGACGAGTTCCCGCACGAGCGCGGTCACAGTGGCCGCCGAGAGGCCGGTCATCTCGGCCAGGTCCACGCGGGACAGCCGCCGGGCCTGCCGGGCGGCCAAGATCACCGAGAGACGCTTGATCTCACGGGACCGCTCACGGCTGACCGGGCTGGTCGGGGCTTTGTCAGACACACTTTCTTCCTAGTGAGAAAAAATTCTGGCGTCAAGTAACGAGATGATCTCGGTCCGCGGACCAGGGAAAATTCTCCGGCCGACAAGCCGGTCGGGCCGGGGCCAGCCCGACATGACAGGCAAAAACGAGCCCTCCGGTCCACATTGGGGCCACAAACCCGGACATAGCCTGTCCACAGGTCATGGTCGACCTCCCGATGATCGTCCTGAGCAGGGCCGATCGTTTATTCGGATAAGGAAGAAAGTCGTCCGGAGCTATTGACGACGGCTTCGCAAGATCCCTAGGTTACGGCCCGAAGGCCTTCCGGTGGACCGACGTCGCCACCGTGCGTACCGCTCACGCCGTGACGGTTCGCGAGCACCACCATCCCGTTGTCGAGCACCACGACCCCGAGGACCCCCCGGTCCTCAGTGGACAGCTGTCTGCATCACGGCCCGGCACGAGCCACGTGTCAGCCGGCCCGTGCCGGGCCGACCGTCCCCAGCCGCAGCACTCTCGCTTCGAGACGAAGAGGTATGCCCATGAGATGGCGCACCAGCGCAGCGATCGCCATGTGCGGTCTGCTGTCGTTGGGCCTGGCCACTCCGGCCCAGGCCAACCCCCAGCAAGCAGCACCGAAGCCCCAGGCCAAGAAGTCCGACAAGCCGGTCGACCTGGACATCATGTTCATCGGCGCCCACCCGGACGACGAGGCCGGCCAGCTCGGCATGCTCGGATACTGGAACGAGTATCACGGCATGAAGGCCGGCGTCATCACCACCACCCGCGGTGAGGGCGGTGGCAACGCCACCGGTCTCGAGGAGGGCCCGGAGCTCGGCATCCTGCGGGAGGCCGAGGAGCGCAAGGCCGTCGGCTGGGCCGGCGTCGAGCACATCTACAACCTGGACGCGCTGGACTTCTGGTACACCGCCAGCGCTCCCCTGACCGAGGAGGTCTGGGGCCACCAGGAGACGCTGTCCCGGATCGTGCGGGTCCTGCGGACCACCAAGCCCGAGGTCATCCTCACGATGAACCCCTCGGCGACCCAGGGCAACCACGGCAACCACCAGAAGGCGGCCATGCTGGCCGTGGAGGCCTTCTACGCGGCGGCCGACCCGAAGGCGTTCCCGGAGCAGATCAAGAAGGAAGGGCTCAAGCCCTGGCGGGTCTCCCGCATCTTCCAGACCGGTGGCAGCGGCACCACCGGCACCAACGGCCCCGCCTGCGAGACCACGTTCACGCCGGCCGAGGCCAGCAACGTCATCTTCGGCACCTGGCAGGGGTACGAGTCGGCGCGGCACGACGGCAACCGGTGGAACACGGTCCAGACCTGGGCCCGCCGGGAGTACGTGTCGCAGGGCTGGGGCAACAGCTCCTTCCCGACGACCAACCCGGACGCCATCGGCTGCAACCGGCTGACGCTGATCGACACCCGCACGCCGTACCCGGACCCGAACGTGGGCGCCGGCACCGGTGCGCTGCAGGGTGCCACCCTGCGTGCTCCGGGCGGCCTGCCGCTCGGCACCGAGATCCACGTGCGTCCGCGCAACTGGGAGGCCGTCGGCGGCCAGCCCATCAAGGTGGACACCGTCCTCTACGCCGAGAAGGCCGTACCGGGGGCCAAGGTCACCCTGAACGTCCCGGCCGGCTGGAGCGTCAGCGGCAACGGCAACGTCGGCACGCTGACCCCGGGCAAGGAGGTCGTGAAGACCTTCACCGTCACGCCGCCCGCGCAGGTCGAGGTGGGCACCCGCTTCAAGCTCGACGCCACGCTCACCAGCAAGAAGGACGGCAGCGGCACCAGCAGCGCCCGGGTTCAGGGCACCGCTCCGGTGCGCGGCACCCTGGAGCCGCTGGAGGAGATCGCCGACTTCCGCGCCTGGACCGTGCGCAACAAGACCCAGCAGCTCGACGCGCTCATCGAGTCCCTGCTGAACATCCCCAGCGGCGGCACCCGTAGCGTCAAGGTCAACCTGACCAACCACGGCACCCGGGTCGAGTCCGGCGCGGTCAAGCTGAACGTCCCCGCCGGCTTCTCGGTGGCCGAGCAGCAGGTGCCGTACAGCGGCCTCCGGCCGGGCGCCAGCACCTCGGTGACGTTCACCGTCACCAACACCGACACGTCGCTGCCGACGGCCAACCGGGCCCCGGACAACGGCGCCTACCGGGTGCAGATCGAGACCAGCTACACCGGTGGCAGCGCGAGCGAGCCGGGTGCGTTCAACCTGGTGCCGACCACCACGATCCCGAAGGCCGCCACCGCGCCGACGGTGGACGGCCACGGTCACGACCACGAGTACACCGGCGAGGTCATCGACATCTCGACCCGCTGGGAGGGCACCGCCGCCCCGGCGTCGGACATCTCCGGCACCGCCCAGCTCACCCACACCGACGACGCCCTGTACGCCATCTTCAACATCACCGACGACGTGCTCGGCACCGTCCTGCCGCCGGAGGACTGCAAGCGTCCGCGGCGTAACGACAACATCGAGTTCGGCATCGACCCGCGCGGCAACTCGGCGAACACCTCCACGGTGTTCAACATGGCGCTCTTCCCGGCCACGAACGACCCGGCCAACGGGAACCCGCCGTGCTTCGCCCGGGAGCGGGACAACCACCAGGGCGGCCCGGAGACCGCGCCGGGTGTGGAGATCGCCTCCGTGGTGACCAGCAACCCGTACACGGGTTACCGGATCGAGGTCAAGATTCCGTTCAGCGTGCTGCCGGACACCATCGACCCGAGCCGGATGGGCCTGAACATCCTGGTCAACGACTCGGACACGCAGGACCTCAGCTCGCAGACCCGGGTCGGCTGGTCGACCTGGAGCGGCGTGCGGGCCGACCCGTGGCGCTGGGGCAACGCGCTCCTGCCGGACCTCCCGGCGAAGCCGTCGGCGCCGAAGGCTCCGATCATGCCCGACACCGCGGCGCTGAGCGTGGAGTCGCCGCAGACCCTGCTGCAGTCCGTCTCGGACGGGGTCGCACCGGGTGGTTACGCCAAGCTGGCGGACAACACCGTGAAGATCAAGAAGGTCACCCGCAGCGCGAGCAAGGTGTCCGTGCAGCTGCAGGTGAAGAAGGCCGGCACCGCCCGAGCCTTCCTCTGGGACGGCACCCGGGTCGTGGCGGAGGCCGAGGCCGAGCTGCGCAAGGACGGCACCCTCGTCCTGCCGCTGAGCGGGTCGCTTCCGGCCGGCACCTCGCTGCTCGTCTCGTACGAGCACGGCGGCGCCACCACCGCTCTGGCGAAGAAGATCTGCTGAGCGGAGACTGATCGCGTCGACCTGACGCACGCGATGGGCCGGGCCGGCAGGCCCGGCCCATCGTGCCGTCCGCGCAACCCGGGCCGCGCCCCGCTCAGCGAACCGGCGCCGGACCGGTGGCGGCCGGTGACACCTCGGCCGGCTCGCGCCACCAGCGGCGCGACGCCAGCGCGGCCAGCCCGGCGCCGGCGGTGTTGAGCAGGACGTCGTCCACGGAGGACACCCGGTCCAGCCGCAGGACGTACTGCGCGACCTCGACCACGGCCGAGCAGCCGGCCGCGAGCGCCAGGATCCGCGGCACCGACGCCAGCGCCGCGAACCGCAGCGGGGCGAAGAACCCGAGCGCTGCGAACACCAGCAGGTTGCCGACGATCTGGACCGTCACCGTCAGCGGCCCGCTCGCGAGGACGGTGAGCAGGTCCCGCAGCGGCACCAGGCTCACCCGGCCGGGGACCACGCCGGCGCCGTCCCCCGGCAGCATGATCATCCAGACCCACGGCACGGTCCCGTAGACGATGCCCACCTCGGCCAGCGACCTCCGCCGTGCCGGCCGCGTGCCGCCGCGCCTGCCGGCCAGGAGCCACACCACGAGCGCGGCCGCCGGCAACGCGGCCACCGTGAGCAGCACGACCCCGTTGATCGTGCCGAACCAGCCGTGCCATCCCTCGATCACGCCGCCTCCGCCCGGATCCGCCGGGCCCGCACCGGGCCCACGGTCCGCTCAGGGTGCCACGGCCGCGCCGACCGGTGACACCGGCCCGGATGCCGTCGCGTACGCGGCGCCCGCGCCCACCGTCTCCGGATTCGCATTCCGCCGCCGGGCCGGTCGCGAATCCCCGTCGATCGCCGATTTCCCGGCCGGTATTTAGGCGCGGGCCGCAATGGTGCCGGCCGTTTCGGGACACACGGTCGTCACGCGCTCACCCATTCCACCGCGACCGCCGGGTATCCGGCCGGTGGGCAGCAAGCATAACCGCAGATGAGCCGCGGTCCGGCCGGTGGAAATCACGCATCCGCTTTCACGCCGGCAGCGGGTAAAGAAAGACTCACCTAACCAAGGCAAGCCTTATCTTCGTCGTTCGGGATTCCGCGCGGAAACGGCGACTAACGGCCGCGAAACCCGCATTCCGTTGTTAAGGTGAGCATGATCCGCACTGGCGGCCGACGGGTTTGAGGACCGGCCGCACGGCAAATACCAGATGGCATTCGAGCACCACGAGGCCGGCCGTTCGCGTCCGCCGGCCCGCATGACTTGGAGGCACCATGAAGACCCTGTTGCAGTCTCCGCCGGTACGTGAATGCGCCGCCACCGCGTGCAGCTTCAACGACAGCGGCTGTCACGCCCCCGCGATCACCGTGGCGGCGACCGCCGACGCGGCCTCCTGCGCGACCTTCGTCGAGTCGTCGCTCAGCGGCGGGATGAAGGAGGTCACCGGCGCGGTGGGCGCGTGCGCGCGGGCCGAGTGCGTGTACAACACCAACCTCGCCTGCACCGCCGAGTCGATCACGGTCGGTCCGGGCGCCACGGTCAGCGACTGCCTCACCTACCAGCCCGCCTGACAAACCGGACAGCACGCCCGCACGGGTCACGACGGTCACCGTCGTGACCCGTGCCGCGTCTTCGGCACCCGACCCGCCGTTGCACAGGTAAGCCTACCTACTACCGTCTGACCTGGGCCGACTTCACCCTTCCCGGCCGAGGAGACAGACATGGCGTTGCACCCCGCGGGGCGTCCGGCCCC
The DNA here is from genome assembly GCF_900091605.1 of Micromonospora tulbaghiae. Taxonomy (GTDB): domain Bacteria; phylum Actinomycetota; class Actinomycetes; order Mycobacteriales; family Micromonosporaceae; genus Micromonospora; species Micromonospora tulbaghiae. The sequence continues at coordinate 303,027 of NZ_FMCQ01000002.1, read as the reverse complement.
GGCGGCCGGTGTCGTCCCGGTCGCCGCAGGGCCGTCGGCGGGCGGTACGGGCACCCCCACGCCCCACGACGCCGTCGCCGCCCGGTGCGTACTGACCGCCGCCTCCTCACTGCGGCTAACGCTCGGCGACACCACCGCCGACCTCCTCTCCGCCCACGCCGTCCTTCCTGACGGCACGGTCGTCCTCGCTGTCGACGCGATGAGCCGCACCGGCGGCCTGCTGGTCGCCGCGCGCGGCCACACCGGTGCGGTACGCCTCGACGTGACCCACCTCGCCCCGGTCGCCGTACGCTCCCGGGTGCGCGCCCGGCTGCGGATCCTCGGCACCGCCCGCCGGTTCGACCCGGCCGCCCTCGACTCCTGCGATCCGGCCACCGTGATGTCGCTGCTCGACCTGCCCCCGGTGGCGCTGTGGGCGATCGCGCCGGACGAGGTCGTCCTCGACCGGACCGCCGATCCCGTCTCGGTGGACCTCGGCGCGTACCGCGCGGCCCGGCCGGATCCGATCGCCGTCGACGAGGCCGCCCACCTCGCGCACCTGACGCGCTGCCACCGCGACGTCCTCGACCGGCTCGGCACGCTCGTCGACCCCGCCGCTTCGGCGCGCGTCGTCCCGGTCGCGCTGGACGCCGAGGGCATCGTGCTGCGCGCGGAGCGGCCGGACGGCCACACCGACACCCGGCTGCCCTTCGCCCGCCCGGTCACCGCCGGCGCCGGCCTGGCCGAGGCGCTGCGGACGCTGCTCGCCTAGGGCCTGCCGCTCCCGACGGAGCGCATCGCGGCGGCGGCGAGAAGGCAGGCCGTGGTGACCGCGGCGAGCAGGAGGTGGTAGCCGCCGTACGCCAGAAGCACGGCGGCAAGAAGGGGTGCGGCGGCTTTGGCGGTGGTGACGGGGGCGGTGAGTCGCCCGGCGATGGTGGCGTAGGCGGCGGTTCCGTAGCGGTCGGCGAGGATCGCGGGGGTGGCGAGGCTGGCGATGCCGAAGCCGAGGCCGAATCCTGTGACGGTGACGACGGCGCCCACCCGGCTTCCCGCGGTGAACGGCATGGCGAGGACCGCGGCGGCCTGGACGGCGAAGACCGTGGCGACGACGGCGGTGATCGGGAGGCGGCGACGGGCGCCGGTGAGGACGAGTCGTCCGGCGACCGACAGGACGCCGAGGAGACCGGCGACGGCGGCGGCGAAGGTCGCGGGGTGGCCGCGGCTGGTCAGATAGCCGACGAGGTGGACGCCGATGGTGCCGGTCGCGGCGCCGTGGGCGACGAGGGCTGCGGCGAGGATCCAGAACCGCCTGTCGCGCATCGCGGCGCGGGCCGCCGCTTGTCGCGGGACGACAGGTGACGCCGCGAGGGTGGCGGGGGCGAGGTGCGGCGGTGTGCGGACGGCGAGGGCGTGCAGGGGGATGGTCACCGTGCCGTGGACGGCGGCAAGAACGAGGAGCGCGCCGCGCCAGCCGAGGTGGGCGGCCAGTACGCCGGTGAGCGGCATGAAGATGGTGCTGGCGAACCCCGCCACGACGGTGATCGCGAGCAGCGCGGCGGGGCGTCTGTCGGGGGCGAACCAGGAGATGACGACGGCGAAAGCGGGTTCGTAGAGGACCATCGCACCGGCGATGCCGATGCCGACCATGACGACGTAGAGCTGCCCGACCGTTCGGACCTGGGACCAGGCGATCAGGAGGGCGGTGGCGGCGATCGAGCCGGCAGTCATGAGGGTTCGTCCGCCGTGCCGGTCGAGCCACCTGCCGACGGGGATGGCCATCAGCGCGCCGGCGAGGACGCTGGCGGTGAGCGCGCCGGTGACGGCGGTGGTGGAGGCGCCGAGGCCGGCGGCCATGGGGCCGAGGAGGACCGCGTAGGCGTAGTAGAGGGTGCCGTACCCGATGGTGCTGGTGACGGCGAGGGCGGCGACGACGCGCCACCCGTGACGCCCGCCGGCCGTGAGGCCGGCGGGCGCCGTCGTGGTGGTCATCAGCTGGTGCAGCAGCCGCCGGTCTGGCCTCCGGCCGGGGTGTCGAGGCTGACCAGGTTGAGCGGTGCGGAGAGCAGGCCCCCGGAGATTCCGGTCGTCAGCCCCTGTGCGGCCGGCTGGGCGGCCGGGTCGGGGCCGCAGCAGCCGTCGGTGCCGGTGGAGTCGGCGGGGTTGCTGTTGCAGACGCCGGTTTCGGGCAGGTCGAGCTGGACGTCGCGGGCGGCGTCCCAGTCGCCGGCAAGAGCGGCGACGACGGAGCGGACCTGCTCGTAGCCGGTGGCCATGAGGAACGTCGGCGCGCGGCCGTAGCTCTTCATGCCGACGGCGTAGTAGCCGACCTCCGGATGTGCGAGTTCGGCGGCGCCGTGCGGGGGAACGGTGCCGCAGGAGTGCTCGTTCGGGTCGATCAGCGGGGCGAGGGCGCGGGTGGCGCCCATGACCGGGTCGAGGTCCAGGCGCAGCTCGGCCGCGATCGAGTGGTCGGGGCGGAATCCGGTGGCGGCGACGATCCGGTCGACGACCATCTGCTCATCGCTACCGTCGGCGTGACGCACGACCACGGCGACCCGGCCCTCGGCCGGGGTGAGGGCGTGCACGGAGAAGCCGGTGAGCAGCCGGATGCGGCCGGCGTCGACGTGGTCGCGAAGCCGGGCGCCGAGCGCGCCGCGGGCGGGCAGGGCGTCGGCGTCTCCGCCGCCGTAGGTGCGGGCCGGGCTGGCCGAGCGGATCGCCCAGATCACCTCGGTGCCGGGCTCGGCGGTGGCCAGCTCGGCCAGTGAGAGCAGGGTGTTCGCGGCGGAGTGGCCGGCGCCGACGACGAGGGTGCGCCGGCCGGCGAAGCGACGCCGGTCGGCGCCGAGCACGTCGGGCAGTGCGTGTTCGAGGAACGCCGCCGCGTCCTTCTCGCCCCGGGCGGGCAGGCCGGAGGCGCCGAGGACGTTGGGGGTGCCCCAGGTGCCGGAGGCGTCGATGACGGCGCGGGCCAGCAGTTCGTCGCCGTCGGCGAGGCGAATCAGGAACGGCGTCTGTCCGCGGCCGGCGGTGCGCAGCCGGTCCAGGCCGAGCCGGCTGATCGCCTCCACCCGCGCGCCGTAGCGCAGGTGGGGCTTGAGCTGCGGCAGGTCCGCGAGGGGCTGGAGGTAGTCGGTGACCAGCTCGGCGCCGGTGGGCAGGGCGTCCTCGGCCGGGGCGATCCAGCCGGTGTCGTCGAGTAGCCGGCGGGCGGCCGGGTCGGCGTTGTACCGCCACGGGGAGAACACCCGCACGTGCCCCCACTGCCGCACCGCCGCGCCGGCGGTGTCGCCGGCCTCCAGGACGAGGAAGGGCAGGTCACGCTCGCGCAGGTGGGCGGCGGCGGCCAGACCCACCGGGCCCGCGCCGATCACCACGACGGGCAACTCGTCCAGGACACTCATCGGGAACTCCTCTGTATTGAGAACTGTCGAATCAAGGAGGTGCGGTGGTGCCGCGCGGACGGCACGGACCGGGATCAGGTGACGGCGCGGCCGGCCGTCAGCAGGCTCCGACCGGATCGGGAGCCGGGCGGCCCATGACGACGTCGGCGGCGGACGGGAAGCATCCGACACAGGCGTCGTTGATGCGGTAGTGGCGTGCGGTGCCGACCGGCTCGACGAGCACGAACCGCACCTCGGTGAGGATCTTCAGGTGCTGGGAGACGGTGGACTGGGCGAGCCCGACGGCGGCGACGATCTCCCCCACGCTCATCGGCCGGGCGTGGCGGGCCAGGTACTCCACGAGCTGCACCCGCGTCGGGTCCGCGAGTGCCCGGAACCACGAGGCGTAGGTCTGCGCGGTGCCGCGGTCGAGGAGGTCGCCCACCATCACTCCCTCTATCGTCCATCGCCGATTAACGATCGGAGCGTACCAGGCGCGGGAACGGGTGACCCGCAGGGCGGTGGCCCCTTCTCAGCGGGGAGCGGTCAGCGCGTAGGCGGCGGTGCGGGCGCGGTCGTGGAGGCGGTCGATCCGCTGCGCGGGAGTGGACACCCGGGCACAGGAGTCGCAGAACCGGACTCCCGCCAGGACTGACGGCCGACGACGCGGGAAGCCGAACATGGCGAGCCTCATTTCCTCGGGGCACCCTGTCTAGATGCCTGTCTAAACAGAGATTTGCACGCTGATTAGATAGATGTCAACCTAGAGGCATGCCGAAGCACCAGGCGCCGATCCCACTCGTCGACCTCAACGCCGACGCGCCGTGCTGCCCCCCGCTGGCGCAGCGCCGGGTCCCGGCCGAGACGGCCGCGGTGCTGGCACCCGCGTTCAAGGCCCTCGGCGATCCGGTACGGCTGCAGCTGATGTCGATGATCGCCTCCGCCGACGGCGGCGAGGCCTGCGTGTGCGACCTGACGCCGGCGTTCGACCTGACCGGGCCGACGATCTCCCACCACCTCAAGACCCTGCGCGAGGCGGGCCTGGTGGACGCCGAGCGGCGCGGCACCTGGGTCTACTACCGGGCGCGGCCACAGATCCTGCGCCAGCTCGCCGGCCTGCTGGCGAGCGAGCCGACCGCCGCGACGCAGCGGTAGACCGCCGCGCGGCGCCCTGCGCTTCGATCCGCTCGATGCCGGCTTGACGCTCCCGGATTACTCAGCGATGATTGAGTCAATGGACATTGAGCATTATTCGCTGGTCGAGCGTGCGCGGATCCACGCCGCGCTGGGCGATCCGGCCCGCCTGGCCATCGTGGACGCGCTCACCCTGGGCGACGCCTCCCCCGGGGAGATCGCCCACGCCCTGGACATGCCGACGAACCTGGTCGCCCACCACGTCAAGGTCCTCACCGACGCCGGCCTCGTCGTCCGGGGCCGGTCGGAGGGCGACCGGCGGCGCACCTACTTGCGACTCCGACCGGCCGCCCTCTCCGCTCTCGCGCCGCCGCCGCTGGCGGCTGCGCATCGGGTCGTCTTCGTCTGCACCCACAACTCCGCCCGCTCGCAACTGGCCGCGGCGCTGTGGAAGCGACGCACCAACGGCGACGCCGCGTCCGCCGGCACCAGGCCGGCGCCCCGGGTCCATCCCCGCGCGGTCGCCGTGGCCCACCGCCACGCCCTCGACCTCGACCCGGCCGGCACCGCACACGTCGACGACGTCGTCCGGGACGACGACCTGGTCATCGCCGTCTGCGACAACGCCCACGAGGAGCTCACCGGGCCGGTCCGCCCCCGCCTGCACTGGTCCGTGCCGGACCCGGCCCGCGTCGACACCGACGAAGCGTTCGAGGCGGCCTACGCCGACCTCGCCGACCGCGTCGACCGCGTCGCCCCGCACACCGCGGCGACCTCACCCGACGCGCACGCGCCGGCGCCGACGATCCACGGGAGACACCCATGAGCACCGCCACCAGAGCCGACCACGCCCCACCGGTGGTGGCCCGCCTGTCGCGCCTCGACCGGTTCCTGCCGGTCTGGATCGGCCTGGCCATGGTCGCCGGCCTGCTGCTCGGCCGGATCGTTCCCGGACTGGACGACGCTCTCGACGCCGTCGAGGTCGGTGGCATCTCCCTGCCCATCGCTCTCGGCCTGCTGATCATGATGTATCCGGTGCTGGCCAAGGTCCGCTACGACCGCCTCGACACGGTCACCGGTGACCGGCGTCTCCTGGTCTCGTCGCTGATCCTCAACTGGATCGTCGGTCCCGCCGTCATGTTCGCCCTGGCCTGGGTGTTCCTGGCCGACCAGCCGGAGTACCGCACCGGTCTGATCATCGTCGGTCTGGCCCGCTGCATCGCGATGGTCATCATCTGGAACGACCTGGCCTGCGGCGACCGGGAGGCAGCGGCGGTCCTCGTCGCCGTCAACTCGGTGTTCCAGGTCCTCGCCTTCGGCCTGCTCGGCTGGTTCTACCTGTCGGTACTGCCCGGCTGGCTGGGTCTGGACGGCGCCGCGCTGGAGGTCTCCGGCTGGGACATCGCCGGCAACGTGCTCGTCTTCCTCGGCATCCCACTGCTCGCCGGCTACCTCTCCCGCCGCCTCGGCGAACGCGCCAAGGGCCGCGACTGGTACGAGCAGCGATTCCTGCCCAGGATCGGACCCGTCGCCCTGTACGGACTGCTGTTCACCATCGTCGTCCTGTTCGCTCTGCAGGGCGAGGCCATCACCGGCCGACCGGTCGACGTGGCCCGCATCGCCCTGCCGCTGCTGGCCTACTTCGCCCTCATGTGGGCCGGCTCCTACCTGCTCGGCCGGGCCGTCGGCCTGAACTACGAACGCACCACCACCCTGGCGTTCACCGCGGCGGGCAACAACTTCGAACTGGCCATCGCGGTCGCGATCGGCACCTTCGGGATCGCCTCCGGCCAGGCCCTGGCCGGCGTCGTCGGCCCACTGATCGAGGTACCGGTCCTCGTCGGCCTGGTCTACGTGTCGCTGTGGGCCCGCGCCCGCCTGTTCCCCGCGCCGGGAACCCGGCCATGAGACGCCTCGACTGCGCCGCGGCACGCCGCGCGGCGACCACCGGAACCAGGGAGATCCGATGAGCGACAAGCCCAGCGTCCTGTTCGTCTGCGTGCACAACGCCGGCCGTTCCCAGATGGCCGCCGGGTGGCTGCGCCACCTCGCCGGCGACACCGTCGAGGTCCGCTCCGCCGGCAGCGCACCCGCCGGCGAGGTCAACCCTGCCGCCGTCGAGGCCATGCGGGAGGCCGGAATCGACATCACCGACCAGACCCCCAAGCTCCTGCGGTACGAGACGGCGGAGTCCTCGGACGTCATCGTCACCATGGGCTGCGGTGACGCCTGCCCCGTCTTCCCGGGCAAGCGGTACGAGGACTGGAAGCTCGAAGACCCCGCAGGCAAGGGTCTCGACGCGGTACGCCCCATCCGGGACGAGATCCGCACCCGGGTGGAACGGCTGCTCGCCGAACTGCGCCGCAGCGCCTGACATCCGCCCTGACTGTTCCGCGGCCGGACGGCGGTCGGCAGCTCCCGGCGTGCAACTGACGGTGATCCGCTCCTGGTTGCACGGGCAGGCGGCCGCCGTTGGTGCAACGATGCAAGCGTGCCATCTCGCCGCTTGCCGGCGAGCCGATCATGCGTGCCGATGCCGAACGGCTCGCGGGAGTCCTGAAGGCGTTCGCCGACCCGGCCCGGTTGCGCCTGCTCAGCCTGATCCAGTCCGCTCCGGAGGGCGAGGCGTCCGTCAGCGACCTCACCGCGCCGCTCGGTCTCTCCCAGCCGACCGTCAGCCATCACCTTCGGATCCTCACCGGGGCCGGCCTGCTCGAGCGTGAGAGGCGGGGTGTGTGGGCGTACTACCGCCTGGTGCCGTCCGCGATCTCGGCGATCGCCGAGTCGTTGACGCCGCCTCGTAAACAGCCGACGAAGAAGGTCCGCTGAGCGGGGGACTGCCGGGCTGCCGCGCGTGCCCACCGGCCTGACCGGGCCGTGCCCCGGAACGTCAGCCGGCCACCGGGAAGTTGGATCGGACGAGCGCGTCCGGGTCGTGGCGGCGCTTGACCGCCCGGAGCCGGTCGAGGACGGCAGGGGTGAACGCGTCGGCCACCGTCTCGTCCCGGTTGAGGAACGTCACCGGCTTGCGCCCGCTGACCGGCAGGGCGCCGGCTAGGTCCCGCTGCCGCGCCGTGACGGCCGCCGGGTCGGTGGGGACGCCGAACAGATAGAGCGCGTACGGCTCGGTGAGCGGGCCGTGCGGGCTGTCCGAGGCCCGTGCGAGGGCACCGCCCAGGTGCCGGAGCTGCACGCTCAGCAACGGGGCGATCGGGTCGGCCAGCAACGCCTCGGCCGCGTCGTCGTCGAGGCGGGTCAGCAGCTCGGCCCGGGAGACACCCGGGCTGGGGTCGGTGGGTTCGGCGGTGATGCCGCCGAGTTCGGTGACCGGCATGATCCGCCTGCTGTCGGAGACCGGCGGGGGCAACACGTCCAGCGGCGCGAGCAGGTCCCGCGCCCCGCTCTCCTCGCCGAGGTAGGTGACGTCGAGGGCCACCGTCGGATCGGCGCCGGGGAAGTGCAGCAGGTCCACCCACACGGTCAGCTCGTCGGGCGCGGTGGCGGTGATCCGCCGGAACGCACCCAGCACGTCCCGGGCGTGCGCCGCCGCCCACAGCATCCGCCCGCCGAACAGGCACGGCGCGGGATGCAGCGCGAGTTCGAGCGCGGTGACGATCGCGAAGTCACCGCCACCGCCGCGCAGCGCCCAGAACAGGTCGGGGTCGGTCTCGGCGGTGACGCGCCGGTGCCGCGCCTCGGCGTCCACGACGTCGAACGCCGTGACGGCGTCGGACACCCAGCCGTACGCGCGGCCGAACCAGCTCAACCCGCCGCCGAGCGCCACCCCGGTCACGCTGACCACCGGGGAACTGCCGGGCAGACCGGTGAGCCCGTACGGCGCCGCGGCGGCCTGGAGCCGGCCGGACGGCACACCCGCGCCGATCCGGGCCCGGCGGGTGTCCGGGTCGATCTCCACGGTGTCCAGCCGGCCCGTGCGCAGCACTATCGCCCCGTCGGCACGGCCGGTGGCGCCGTGCCCGTTGGGCTGCACGGCGATGCTCAGTCCGGCCGAGCGGGCGTACCGGACGAGCGCGACGACGTCGTTTGCGTCGGCGGCCTCGACCACCGCCGCCGGTGACTGCTCGACGGCCAGGTTCCAGGCCCGGCCGGCCACGTCGAACCCGGCGTCCCCCGGCAGCAGGACCCGGCCCCGGACGGCGGAGCGCAGCGGGTGCGGGGCGTTCGTGATCGTGTCCATGAACCCACCGTAGGGCCGGAAAAGGCCCGGACTAGGGTGCATTCGCATGGCGGATTCGTGGGCCAATCCGGCGCAGCGGCTCGGCAGTGACCTGCACCTGGAACTGTCCCGGGCCGGCGGCCGCCGGTCCGCACTCACCTCCGCCCTGCGGGAGGCCGTCCGGGACGGGCGACTGCCCGCCGGCGCCCTCCTGCCGCCGTACCGTTCCCTCGCCGCCGACCTCGGCCTGGCCCGCAACACAGTCGCCGCCGCGTACGCCGAACTGGTGGCCGAGGGATGGCTGGTCGCCCGCCAGGGCGCGGGTACGCGGGTGGCGCCGCGCACCGAGCCCGTCCGAGCCGCCCGCGTGCCGAGGCAGACGCCCACACGTCCGGCCCCGGCCGTGCACCAGCTGCGGCAGGGGCAACCGGACGCCGCCTCCTTCCCCCGCGCCGCCTGGCTGGCGTCCGCACGCCGCGCCCTGAACGCCGCGCCGAACGAGGCGTTCGGGCCGGGTGATCCGCAGGGCCGCCCGGAGCTGCGCCGGGCACTGGCCGGGTACCTTGCGCGGGCACGGGGTGTCCGCGCCACCCCGGAGCGGATCGTGGTGTGCTCCGGGTTCGCGCACGCGCTGCGCCTGCTCTTCGGCGGCCGGGTCCTGCGCGGCCCGCTGGCCGTGGAGTCCTACGGCCTCCCGTTCCACCGCGCGGTCCTGGCGGCGGCAGGCGTCCGTACCGTCGCGCTCACGATCGACGCGGACGGCGCCCGCACCGACGAGCTGCCCCGCCTCGCCGGGGTACGGACGGCGCTGCTCACGCCCGCGCACCAGTTCCCCACCGGCGGGCCCCTGCATCCCCGGCGGCGTCTCGCGGCGGTGCGGTGGGCGGAGGCCCGCGACGCGCTGGTCCTGGAGGACGACTACGACGGCGAGTTCCGGTACGACCGGGAGCCCGTCGGTGCCGTCCAGGGCCTGGACCCGGAGCGGGTCGTCTACCTCGGCTCGGTGAGCAAGAGCCTCTCCCCCGCGCTGCGTCTGGGCTGGATGGTGCTGCCCGAGCGGCTCGTGGGCCCGGTGCTGGCCGCCAAGGGCGAACGCGAGGCGTGGGCGGGTGTGACGGACCAGCTCACGCTCGCCGACTTCCTCGACTCCGGCCGGTACGACAGGCACGTCCGCCGGATGCGGCAGCGTTATCGCGCGCGCCGCGACCGCCTCGTCGCCACGCTCGCCGCCCACGCCCCGCACGTCACCCCGACCGGTGTCGCCGCCGGACTGCACGCCGTGCTGCGCCTGCCGCCGGGAACCGAGCGCCAGGTGGTCGCGGCCGCGGCCCGGCAGTCGATCGCGCTCGACGGGCTGGCCGGCTTCCGCCACCCGGCCTCGACGATGCCCGCCCTCGACGGCCTCGTGGTCGGCTACGCCACCCCCTCCGAGTACGGATACGGGCCCGCGCTGGAGGCACTGTGCCGGATCCTGCCGGCGGCCGCGCTTGCGCGCACGCCGCCCGGCTGACGTACCGCCCGCCCTCGGCCGGTCGCCCCCGTCCTCGATCGGGTGGTGCGCCGCCGCCCAGGCACGAGGGCGGCATCGAGGCTGCTTCGAGGTCCCGCTGATTCAGTCGTGGTGAAGGCTCGACGACGAGCCGCGAACCGATCGACGGCCGCGCCGGCAGGCACGGCACCGTCCAGGATGGCGGAGGACCGACATTGACCACGGTAGGAGCCCGGCGGAAAAGAAGTGTGGCGGCGCGCCTGGGCGGGTGGAGCGCGCGTCACCGGTGGTGGGCGATCCTGATCTGGCTGTCCTTCGTGGTGCTCGCCACGGTGGTCGGCAACGCGGTGGGCACCACGCCGATGCAGAGCTACGAGGGCCAGAACGGTGACTCGCGCCGAGCCCAGCAGATCATCGACGAGGCGGGCTTTCCCGACGTGGCCCGCGAGATGGTGCTCGTACAGGCCCGTGACCACGGCGTCACCGTGGACAGCCCGGAGTTCCGCCAGACGGTGCAGGAGATCCGCAGCGCCGTCGAGGCCACCGGTCAGGCCACGCGTGTGACAACCCCGTACGACGGGACGGCACCGGCCCCGCGCACCGCGGACGGCACGACCGCGCTGGTGCTGTTCGACATGACCGGGGCCGGTGACAGCGCCGACGAGCGGGTTCAGCCGGTCCTGGACGCGGTCGCGGACGTACAGGACCGTCACCCCGGGCTGCGGGTGGAGCAGGCGGGCGCCGCCAGCGCACAGCGGCTGGCCGGGGAGGCGGTCAACGACGACTTCCGGCGAGCGGAGGCCCTGTCACTGCCGATCACCGCGATCATCCTGCTGATCGCCTTCGGCACCCTGCTGCCCACGCTCATCCCGCTCGGCGTGTCCATGACGGCGTTCTTCGCCGCCACCGGCCTGCTGGCCCTGGCCAGCAAGGTGCTGCACGTCGCCGACACCACCACCAACCTGATGCTGCTGATCGGGCTGGCCGTGGGTGTCGACTACTCCCTGTTCTACGTCCGGCGGGAACGGGAGGAGCGAGCCCGCGGCCGGTCCAGGGAACACGCGCTGGAGATCGCCGCGGCCACCTCCGGCCGGGCCGTGCTCATCTCCGGCGTCACGGTGATCGTCGCGATGGCCGGCATGTTCCTCACCGATCACGGCGTGTTCATGGGCTTCGCCCAGGGAACGATCCTGGTCGTGCTCACGGCCATGGTGGCCTCGGTGACCGTGTTGCCCGCGACGCTCGCGGTGTTCGGCGACGCGGTTGACGCCCGGGTGATCCACGGCATCGTCCGGGTGGGGACCCGGGGACGGGTCACCTGGCCCCGCCGCCTCGGCGGCCGTGCCGGAGGCGGCCGGGCGTGGAACGCCGTCCTCACCGCGGTACTGCGCCGTCCATGGACCGCCACCCTCGTCACCGCCGGCGTGCTCGTGGCGCTGGCGGCGCCCGTCATCGGCATCCGGCTCGGCCAGCCCGGCATCGACGACCTCCAGGGCGACTATCCGATCGCGGCTACGTTCAAGGCGATCGACAGGTCCTTCCCGGGTGGCAACGAGCCGGCCACTGTCGCGGTTCGGGCGAATGACGTGTCCAGCCCGGAGATGCGGGACGCCATCGAGCGCCTCAAGGGGCAGGCCCTGTCCACCGGTGTGGCGCACGAACCCGTGAGCGTGCAGGTCAACCCGGCCGGAACAGTGGCCACGGTCCAGCTCAGCATCGGCTACGGCGACCAGGGCCGCGCGGCGGTGGCGGCCCTGCGGGAACGGATCATTCCCGAGACGGTGGGCGCGCAGCCCGGGGCGCGCGCGTACGTCACCGGCAACATGGCCGCCACCGTCGACTTCAACCGGCAGATGGCCCGCACCGCACCACTGGTGCTGGCGTTCGTGCTGGTGTTCGCGTTCCTCCTGCTGCTGGCCAGCTTCCGCTCGATCACCCTGGCGATACAGGCGATCGTGCTGAACCTGCTCTCGGTGGCCGCCGCCTACGGGGTACTGGTGCTGGTGTTCCAGCACGGCCACGGCGCGGACCTGCTCGGTTTCACGCCGGGCCCCATCGTCAACTGGCTGCCGCTGTTCCTGTTCGTCATCCTGTTCGGGTTGTCCATGGACTACCAGGTCTTCATCCTCAGCCGGATCCGCGAGGCGTACGACAGCGGGATGACCACCGAGCAGGCGGTCAGCGCCGGGATCCGGTCCTCCGCCGGGGTCATCACCAGCGCCGCCCTGATCATGGTGGCGGTGTTCGCGGTGTTCGCGACCATGTCGCTGCTGAGCTTCAAGCAGATGGGCGTGGGGCTGGCGGTGGCCATCCTCATCGACGCCACAGTGGTGCGCGCGGTCCTGCTGCCGGCCACGATGAAGTTGCTCGGCACCCGCGCCTGGTACCTGCCCAACTGGCTGTCCTGGTTGCCCACGCTTCCGCACGGCGAGGTCACCGAGGAGGCCGACGATCCGGCGGTGCGGCCCGATCCGGTGGCGGTGAGCTGATCAGCGCCATCGGGGCCGTCGTACCGGACACACGTCCGGTACGACGGCCCCGACCGTCAGCCCGCCAGCTCCCGGACGCCGTCGCGCCCGACCGCCGACGCCGCCTCCTCGTCGTAGCGGGCGGCCACGTGCGACAGCGCGGTGAGCAGCCGCTCACTTGTCATCTCCCCGCCGCCGCCGCGCCGGTCCACGCGTACCGGCATGCGGCCCGGCCGGGCCCAGACCAGCCGGCCCCGGTCGGTGAGATAGCCCCGGGCCTGGCCGGCGTTGTCCGGGTGCAGGCAGTACGGGATGTCGAGCACGCCCCGCTCGAAGGCCCGGCAGAGCGCGAGACCCACGTCCGGGTCGAGTTCCAGCACCGCTTCGACAAGCGTGCGCGCCTCGGCGTAGATGCCGGTGTCGGCGACGCTCGGCCGTGCCGGCGGCTCGGCCGCGGCCACCCGGGCGGCGTGCACGAGCGCCGCGACGTTCTCCTCGACGGTGGGGATGCGGTGCGCCTCGGCCGGGGTCTTGACGATCAACCGCGCCGCTCCACCTCGTACGGCGAGACGCGCGGCCGCCCCGAGCAGCCGCAGCGCACCCGGCCGCGTGCGCGGATACACCCCCATGTAGGTGTACAGCACCACATGGGTGTCCAGTCCGGGCAGCAGCTCGCCGGTCAGCCGGTGCAGCGCCGCCAGCGCCTCCTCGTCCTGTTCGGCGCACGTCTGCTGGGCGTAGCTGAGTGACAGGCTCCGCAGCCCGTGCTGCCGGAAGAACATGCCCTCGAGCACCGTCACGGCCACCAGCAGGCTGGGCGGGCAGAGTTGCCCGAGCAGACAGCCGCCGAAGCTCTCCAGGTGCGGCTCCACACCGGCGTCGCGCATCCGGGCGAAGCGGGCGCAGCAGCGCGCCCAGCTGCGCACCGCCTCGCGCAGCGGCACCCGGCTGTACGGCAGGCAGTAGGAGACCGGGCCGCCCTCGGTGGCGTCCACGCCGGTGCGCAACAGCGCGGCGAAGATGTCCTCGGGCAGCGCCGAGCCGTGCCGGACCTGCACCGGTACGCCGTGCCGGCGCGCACCGTCGAGCACCCGGCGGGTCACGTCCGGCGGGTGCGCCACGATCGGGTACCCGTTGAGCGGCGCACCCTCGGCTAGGGCGCGTTCGGCCGCCTCGTGGTCACCCAGCCGGGTGTAGCTGTCGAGGGTCAGGGTGGCCACCGTCGTGGCCGGCGCCCGGGCCACAGCGTCCAGTCCGGCCCGCATCGTGGCGGGGTCGCCGAAGCCCATCCGGGGCTGCACGACGAGCGCGCCGCGGGCCCGCGCGGCGGCGACGGCCGCAGCGAACGGGCCCGGCGCCACGACCGCACCGGCCTCGTTCATCCGGGCCGCCCGGTGGTCGTCAGTTCGGCCCGGCCGAGGTACTCCAGGAACCGGTCGCGGTCCGCGCCGTCGTGGAACACGGCGGTGTAGCCGGCCGCGAAGAGCTCGGCGACCTGCGCCGGGCCCAGCTTCCCGTCGACGCCGAGCTTGCCGCCGATGACCAGGGGCAGGCCGGCCAGCTCCGGGTCGGCACGCAGGACGGCGGCGAGCCGCTTGCCGTCGGTGCAGCCGTGCCCGTTGACGCTGGAGACGACCGCCAGGTCCGGCCGGTGGGTGCGGCACGCGGTGGCGAACAGCTCCGCCGGCACACAGGCACCGAGGTTGATCACCCGATGGCCGGCCTCCTCCAGCAGCAGCTGGAGGTAGACCAGGTTCCACGTGTGCGCGTCCGAGGAGACCGTGCCGAGCACGACGGTGCGGCCACCGCGCGCGGGAGGCCGCTCGACGACCGGCGACAGGGTCACCCACGTACCCCCGCGGCCAGCGCGGCGTCGAGGAACCCGTCGATCCGCTCCAGGCCCCAGAACCGGTGCCGCCCGACGACGAAGTACGGAACCGCGAAGATGTCGTCCTGGTAGGCGCCGGCCAGCGCCGCCACGGCCTGGGCCCGCGTCGCCGGATCGCAGGCCGCGGCGTTCGCCCCGGCCGGGTCGACGCCCGCCTCGATCGCCGCGGCGGCCACCACCGCCGGGTCGCTGATGTTCTCGCCGCGTTCCCAGCGGGCCGAGACCATCGCCTGATAGAACTGCCACCCGCGCTGGTGCTCCCGGGCGTAGAGCCAGGCCATGTGCGGGATGGACCAGTCGACGTCCACCTCCGTCGGCCACACCATCCGGTATCCGAACCGCTGGGCCAGCCGCTCGGCGCCGACCAGCAGGTAGGTGTGCTTGGCTCGGCTGACCGGCGTGTCCAGGAAGCTCGCGTCCGCCTCGGCCAGCGCGGTCCGCATGGTGTCGTCGGGCACCCAGTGCGGCACGAAGGTGACCACGTCCGGGGCATCCGGCCAGCGTTCGGTGAGCTGCCGCACGGCCAGCCAGCTACGCGGGCTGCGGAACGAGAAGTAGAGCCGGGGAGGCTTGCGCATGTCGGGTGTCGCTCCTCGTGATCAGACCAGGGTGGGTACGGGCAGCGTCGCGAGGAACCGCCGGACCTCGCCGGCGACCTCGGTCACCTGCTCCAGATGGCAGAAGTGACCGCCGTCGGGTCGGGTGTGGGCGGTGGCCGACGGCATGGCCCGTAGCAGCGCGTCGGCGCGGGGTCCGGCGAGGGCCGGGTCGAGCGCTCCGCTGACCACCAGCGTGGGCTCGCGGACCGCGCTCAGGTCGAGGTCGGCGGTGGTGACGAACTGGCGGAGCAGCGCCACGAAGCCCAGCGGGCCCACCCGGTCGAGTGCCTTGGCGACGACCGTGCCGACCAGGTCCGTCGGGAGTGTCCGCCCCCGCTCTCCCATCCGGCGGCGCACCCCCTCGCCGATCACGCCGCGGAACCGGGCCAGCTCGCGCTCGAAGAGCTGCCAGGTGACCGGGTCGTCGGAGGGCCGGAAGTACGGGGCGAGCAGGACCGCGCCGGCCACCGGTGGCCGGTCCGTCGCGGCGAGCAGTTCCAGCACCCCGTTCGCACCGAACGAGTGCCCGACGAGCACGGCGGGCGGCTGGGGCAGCAACTCCAGTGCGCGCCGTAGCAGCACGGACGGTCCGGTGCGGTGCACCCAGCCGTAGTCGGCACCGGCCCGCCAGGGCAGGTCCAGGGCGTAGGGAGTCCACCGCGAGCCGGCGGTCAGCTCGTTCGCGAACGGCCGCCAGGTCTGCCAGGAGTCCTCGAGGCCGTGCACGAACACGAGCGCGGGTCCGCCGCCCGCACCGCGGTGCACGGCGAGGCGTTCGCCGTCGTATTCGGTCTCGCCGACGGGGTACCAGGTCACGGCGCACCTCCGGGCGGCCGTCCGCCGCGGGGCCGACATGCGGCGGCGCCCGCGGCGGGACAGGGGTCGAGTCGGATCAGTCCTGCCAGCCGGCGTACTGCTTGACGACGTCGTGCACCGCCCGGAGGTTCTCCATCCGGGGCAGTTCGGTCTGCGGGATCTCGATCTTGTACATCTTCTCCAGACGCGCGAGGATCTCGATGGCGCGCAGCGAGTCCGCGTCGTGGTCGTCGACGAAGTGGCTGGTCTCGGTGATCTCCTCGGGCTCGACCTCGAGCACCTCGGCGACGACCTCGCGCAGCTCGTTCATCCGGTCACTCATGACCTGGGTCATCTGTCTTCCCTTCGTGTGTCGGTTGGCTCAGTCGGTCGGTCCGGCGGCCAGTTCGGATTCCGGCCGGGCGACCGCGAGCATCGAGCCGACGACGGCGATGCGCCGGTCACCGACCCAGGTCTCGCCGCGCATGACCGCGCTGTTCGGTTTCAGCGACTCCACCACCACCTCGTGGCGCATGACGTCGCCCGGGTACGCCGCGCCGGCGAACCGGAAGTCGCGGGCCGCGCCGAAGACCAGGGTGCCCCGGGGTTCGTCGCCGCCGGCCCGCGCGGAGAGCACCCAGAGCGCCGCCCCGGCCTGCCCGAGCGACTCCACGATCAGCGCCGGCGGGAACGCGTACGCGCTCGCCGGCAGGCCGTCGGTGAGGCCGGCGAAGCAGGGCTCGGTGCCGGTGACGGCCTTGACCGCGACGATGCGCCGGCCCGGCTCGACCTCCAGGACCCGGTCGATCTGCAGGATCGGGTGCCGGTGCGGCAGGATCGCGGTGAGCTCGGCGTACTCAAGCATCGGCCGGCTCCTGCGACAGGACCAGCAGCTCCAGGCTCACCTTCGCGGTGACCTCGCCGTCGTGGCGACGGCAGTCGGCGTCCACCCGCACCCGCTGCCCGCCGTCCGGGTCCTCCCGCAGACGGCACGCTGCCGTCAGGACGTCCCCCGGCAGCAGGGGCGCCCGGAACCGGACCGACCGCACCGCGGCCAGCTCGACCCGCACCCCCGGGCCCCGGCCGGCCTCGACGGCCCGCCGGGCCGCCTGGTGCACGGTCTCCACCGTGAACACGCCCGGGTAGATGGGGAAACCGGGGTAGTGACCCACCAGGTACGGGTCGTCGGCCACGATCCGCTTGACCGCGGTCACCCCGTCGGCGTGCACCTGCACCTCGTCGACCGCGTCCAGTGGCACGGCGAAACTGCGGCTCATGGCTCTCCTTCGCGATCCGCTACGGGTATTCCATCCGCGCCGGCTCGAGACCGGCTCAGGGCCGACTCAGGGCCGGCTCGGGCCTCAGAGCACGATTCCGCCGTCGACCTGGAGCACCTGGCCGGTGATGTAGGCGGCGCGGTCGGAGGCCAGGAAGGACACCAGGTCCGCCACGTCGGCCGGCTGTCCGAGCCGGCGCAGCGGGATCATGCCGGTGGCCTTCGCCCTGGCCTTCTCGGTCAGCCCGGCGGTCATGTCCGTCTCGATGAACCCGGGCGCCACCACGTTCACCCGGATGCCGTACGGGCCCAGCTCCTTGGCCATCGCCCGGCTCAGCGAGTTGATCCCGCCCTTGCTGGCCGAGTAGTTGGCCTGGGCGGCGTTGCCGTACACGCCGGCGACCGACGACACGTTGACCACCGTGCCGAGCTTGCGCTTCATGAAGCCGAACGCGACGCTGCGGCAGAAGTTGAACGTGCCGGTGAGGTTGGTGCCGAGCACCGCCTGCCAGTCGTCGAACGGCATCAGCACGAGCGGACTGTCCCGGATGATGCCGGCGCTGTTGACAAGCGTCCGTACCGGCCCGAGCTCCGCCTCGGCGGCGGCGACGAACTCGCTCACCGCGTCCGGGTCGGCCACGTCGCAGGCGGCGTGGAAGCACCGCACCCCCCGCTGCTTGATCCCGTCGGCGGTCTCCGCTGCCGCGTCGCCGCCCGCGCGGTAGCAGAACGCCACGTCGTACCCGTCCTCGGCCAGCCGCAGCGCGACGGCGCGGCCGATGCCGCGGGAGCCTCCGGTGACGAGCGCGGTGCGTTGCTCCACCACTACTCCCCCGGCTCCGCGCGCTCGGCGCCGTCCGCGGCCATCGCCGCGACCAGGCTCTTCGGCCGCATGTCCGTCCACTCGCGCTCGACGTGATCGAGGCAGGCCTGCCGACTGTCCTCGCCGAAGCTGACCTGCCATCCCTCCGGCACCGGCACGAACGACGGCCACAGCGAGTGCTGCCCCTCGTCGTTCACCAGCACCAGATACCGCCCCTCTTCGTTCTCGAACGGGTTGCTGCTCATCTGTCCCCCTCGGGGTCGGCGCCGGCGCGGACGCCGGCGGTGGTCTGGTCGCCGGCGGCGGCGGCGGCATGCCCGCCGGTCCCGGCGTGCGTGTCGTCGGCGGCGTGCCGGTCGGCCTCGGCGTCGATCGCCGCGAGGCGGTCGGCGAGCACCCGGCCGACGGCGGCCAACGGCTCCGGCTGGGTCATGTCGTTGTGCCGGCAGTCGACGTCGTGCGTGCGCACGCCCGACAGGTGCGGTCGCCACGCGGCCACCGGGTCCAGGCTGGGCGCCCGGTCCCGGGTGGCCACGAACAGCAGCGCGTCGAGGTCCACGTGCCCCGGCCGGTGCTCACGGGCCAGCCGGGTGTTGTTGGCGAACACCTCGTACAGCGCGGTGAGGTGTCGCGCCTCCAGCCGGCCGAGCACGCCCTCGTTGCGGTTGAGCAGCTCGGCCACCTGCTCCTCGCCGGCCGGCGCACCGTCGGCGTCGGCCGGGTAGCCGGCGAGCTGAAGCATCCCGGCGAGGAACTCCGCGCGGTTCAGCGTGCCCCCGTCGGCCCGCTCCGCCTCGGTCTTCGGGAACGCGTCCAGCATCGCCAGCAGTGCCACCCGCTCCCCCCGCGCACGCAGCCGGGCCGCGATCTCGTGTGCGACCAACCCGCCGAACGACCAGCCGAGCAGGTGGTACGGGCCGGTGGGCTGGACCTCGCGGATTCGGGCCAGGTAGTCCTCGGCGACCCGCCCGACACTGTCCGGCAGGTCCTCCTGCCCGGCCAGGCCGGCGGACTGGAGCCCGTAGATCGGGCGGTCGGTGAGGTGCCCCATGAGGCCGGAGTAGGACCAGCTGAATCCGCTTGCCGGGTGGATGCAGAACAGCGGCGGCCGGGCGCCGTGGCGGCGCAGCGGCAACAGCACCTCGAACGCGCCCCGGCCGTCGTCGCCGGTGTCCAGCCGGTCGGTCAGCTCGGCCACCGAGGGCGCCTCGAACAGCGTACGCAGCGCCAGGTCCACCCCGAAGGTGGCGCGTACCCGGCTGATCAGCCGGCTGGCCAGCAGCGAGTGCCCGCCCAGGTCGAAGAAGCCGTCGTCGATGCCCACCTCGGACACGCCGAGCACCTCGGCGAACAGGCCGCACAACACCCGCTCGCGATGGCTGCGCGGGCCGCGCCGGTGGGCTCCCGCGCCGGTGTCGGTCGTGTCCGGCACCGGCAGTGCGCCCCGGTTGAGCTTCCCGTTCGGGGTCAGCGGCAGGTCGTCGAGGACCACCACGGCCGCGGGCACCATGTACTCGGGCATCGCCGCGGCCACCAGCGCCCGCAGCGCGGCCGGCTGCGGCGACGCGCCCGGGGCCGGCACCACGTACGCGACCAGCCGCTGGTCGCCGGGGCGGTCCTCGCGGACGACCGCCGCGCACCGGGCGACCTCGTCGGAGGCGGTCAGCAGCGCCTCGATCTCGCCCAGTTCGATGCGGAAGCCGCGCAGCTTGACCTGGTCGTCGACCCGCCGCAGGAACATCAGCTGGCCGGTGTCGGTCCAGCGCACCACGTCACCCGTGCGGTACATCCGGGTGCCGGGAGGGCCGAACGGATCGGCCACGAACCGGCCCGACGTCTGGCCCGGCCGGGCCAGATACCCGCGGGCCAGGCCGCCACCGGCCACGTACAGCTCGCCCGGTACGCCGGGCGGCACCGGACGCAGCCGGGCGTCGAGCACGTACAGGCGGGTGTTCGCCAGCGGCCCGCCGATCGGCAGCGGCCCCGGCGGCACCTGCCGGCCCGGCTCGATCCGGTACTCGGTGCAGTTCACAGTGGTCTCGGTCGGGCCGTACATGTTGTAGACGGCCACCCCGGGATGCCGCTTGCGCCAGTCGTCGACCACCTCGCCGAGCAGCAACTCCCCGCCGAGCAGCAGTTCGTCGGTCGGCGCGTAGTCGTCGGGCAGCGCGGCCAGCAACGGCAGGTGGCTGGGAGTGGCCTTGAGGAACGTGCAGGCGTGCCGGGCCAGCCGCCGCCGGGTGGCCGGATCGTCGTCCAGGCCGGCGACGTGCACGGTGCCGCCGACGGTGAGCGGCACCCACATGCCGGTCACGCTCAGGTCGAACGACACCGACGAGTGCAGCAGCACGCTGCCGCGAACGCCCCGGTAGCCGCCCCCGGCGAAGGTGAGGTAGTCGGTGAGCGAGCGGTGCTCGATCACCACCCCCTTGGGCCGCCCGGTCGAGCCGGAGGTGTAGATGACGTACGCCGGGTTGTGCGGCCGCGGGGCGGCGCGGCCGGTGCCGGGCGACGGCTCGGCGGCGACACCGTCGGGCTCCACCTGATCCACCAGCAGCCGCGGCACGTCGCCGGCCCGCCCGGCCGGCAGGGCGGTCGCCGTGGCCGCGTCGGTGAGCAGCAGCGCCGGTACGGTGTCGGCGAGCATGAAGGCGATCCGGTCCGCCGGGTAGCCCGGGTCGACGGGCACGTACGCGCCGCCGGCCTTGAGCACCGCGAGCAGCCAGCCGACCAGCCGGGCGGAGCGGGGCAGCGCCACCGCGACGAACCGCTCCGGTCCCACGCCGTGCGCCACCAGCAGCCGGGCCAGCCGGTCGGTCTGCTCGTCCAGTTCGGCGTAGGTCAGCTCGGTGTCGGCGTCGACCAGGGCCGGGGCGTGCGGCGTACGGGCGACCTGCGCGGCGAACAGCTCCGGCAGGGTCGCCGCCGGCACCGGCGCTGCCGTGTCGTTCCACGTCACCAGCACCTGCCGGCGTTCCTGCTCGGTGAGCAGGTCCACCGCGCCGATCGGCTGCTCCGGGTCGGTGGCCAGCGCGTCGAGTACGGCCTGGAACCGCGCGGCGATCCGCTCGACCGTGGCGTGGTCGAACAGGTCGGCGCTGTACTCGATCCGGCCGGACAGGCCGGCCGGCGCGTCGTCGGCGTCGGCCCGTTCGGCGAGACTGACGTTCAGGTCGAACTTCGCCCCGCCGGTGCCCGCGGTCAGGGCGGACACGGCCAGCCCGGGCAGCGCCACGTCGAGCCGGGCGTGGTTGTGCACCGCCAGCACCACCTGGAACAGCGGATGCCGGGCCACCGACCGGGCCGGGTTCAGCACCTCGACCAGCCGCTCGAACGGCACGTCCGCGTTCGCGTACGCGGCCAGGTCGGTGGCGCGGACCCGGTCCAGCAGTTCGGCGAAGCTCGGGTCACCGGCGGTGTCGGCCCGCAGCACCAGCGTGTTGACGAAGAAGCCGACCAGCCCGTCGAGGGCCTCGTCGACCCGGCCCGCGACCGGCGTGCCCAGCGGGATGTCCTCCCCCGCCCCGAGGCGGGTCAGCAGCGCGGCCAGCGCGGTCTGCGCGACCATGAACAGGCTCGCCTGCCGGTCCCGGGCCAGGCCGGTCAGCCGGCCGTGCAGCTCGGCCGGCACCTCGAAGGTGACGCTGCCGCCCCGGCGGGAGGAGACCGCCGGCCGGGGCCGGTCCACCGGCAGCTCGAGCTGCTCGGGCAGGCCGGCCAGGGCGCCGGCCCAGTAGGCGGTCTGCCGGCCGGCCAGGCTCGCCGGGTCGGCCTGGTCGCCGAGGGCCTGCCGCTGCCAGATCGCGAAGTCCGCGTACTGCAACGGCAGCGGGGTGAACTCCGGCGCGCGTCCGGCCCGGCGCGCCGTGTACGCGGCGGCGAGGTCCGCCGACAGCGGTCCGGCCGACTGCCCGTCGCTGGCGATGTGGTGCATCAGCAGCAGCAGGACGTGGCTGTCCGTGGCGAGGCGGAACAGGTGCGCGCGCAGCGGCGGCTCACCGGCCAGGTCGAACCGGTGCCCGATCGCCGCGGCCAGCACGGCCGGCAGCTCACCGGCGGTCACGTCCCGCTCCGCCAGCGCCGGCACGGCTGCCGCCGGGTCGAGGATCCGCTGGTACGGCTCGCCGTCGACCTCGACGAAGACGCTGCGCAGTGTCTCGTGCCGGGCGGTGACGTCGGCCAGCGCGGCACGCAGCGCGCCTCCGTCCAGCTCGCCGTCGAGGCGCAGCGCCAGCGGCACGTTGTAGCTGACGTCGGAGGCGTCGAATCGGTTGAGGAACCACAGCCTGCGCTGCGCGTACGACACCGGCACCAGCGGCGGGCGCGGGGCCGGGCGCAGCGGCGGACGGCTGTCCTGCCCGGCCAGCAGCCGGGCGGCGAGGCCGGCGACGGTCGGGGTCTCGAAGACCGACCGGACCGGCAGTTCCACGCCGAAGACCGTACGGACCCGGTTGACGATCCGGGTGGCCAGCAGCGAGTGGCCACCGAGGGCGAAGAAGTCGTCGTCCACACCCACCCGGGCGGCGCCGAGCACCTCGGCGAAGACCCCGCAGAGCAGTTCCTCCTGCGGCGTGCGGGCGGCCCGGCCCGCGCCGCCCGTGGAGAAGTCCAGCGTGGGCAGCGCCCGGCGGTCGACCTTGCCGTTGGCGCTCAGCGGTAGCGCGTCCAGGACGAGCACCGCCGAGGGGACCATCGCGTCCGGCAGCCGGCCGGCGACGTGCTCGCGCACCGTCTCCGGTGCGGCGTCGCCGACCACGTAGCCGACGAGCCGGTTCGTGCCGGCCGGGTCGGTGTTCACCGCCACCGTCGCGGCGGTCACCCCGGGGGCGCCGCGCAGCGCCGCCTCCACCTCGCCCAGCTCGATCCGCTGTCCACGGATCTTGACCTGGTCGTCGGCGCGGCCGAGGAACTCCAACTGGCCGTCCGCGCGGTGGCGGACCCGGTCGCCGGTGCGGTAGAGCCGGGCGCCGGGCCGGCCGGAGAACGGGTCGGCGACGAAGACGGCGGCGGTGCGCGCCGGGTCGCCCAGATAGCCCCGGCCGACCCCGACGCCGCCGACGCAGAGTTCGCCCGGCACGCCGGGGGGCACCGGCTGGAGGTTCGCGTCCAGCACGTACAGCCGGGTGTTGCGCACCGCGCGGCCGATCGGCACCCGGTCACCCGCGGCGTCGGCCGGCACCGTGACGACCGCGTGGGTGACGTCGTCCGAGCACTCCGTCGGCCCGTACGCGTTGAGCAGCGGGACGGAGGGGTAGCGGGCGAGCCACCTGTGGCACAGCTGCGGTGGCAGCGCCTCGCCGGTCACCAGCAGCCAGCGCAGTGCCGGCAGTCGCGGCGGCGGCGCGCCGGCGTCCCACGCGTCCAGCGCGGTGCGCAGCAGCGACGGCACCACCTCCAGGACGGTCACCCGGTGGGCGTCCGCCCGGCCGAACAGCGCGCCGGGGTCCAGCGCCGTCTCGTCGTCGACGACGTCCACCGCGCCGCCGGTGAGCAGCGAGGCGAGCATCTGCCACACCGACACGTCGAAGGTGAGCGCGGCGTTCTGCACGACGACGTCGCCGGCGGTGAGATCCAGGTCCTCCACCTTGGCCAGCAGGTGGTTGAGCATCCCCTGCCGGTGCACCATGGCGCCCTTCGGGCGGCCGGTGGAACCGGAGGTGAAGATGACGTACGCGAGGTCGTCCGGGCCGGCCGTCAGTGGCGCCGGCGGCGTCACCGGACCGGTACCCGCCAACGGCAGCACGGTGATCGGCACCCCGGCGCGGGCCACCACCTCGGCCGCCGCCGCCTCGTACGCGGGGTCCACCAGCAGCCACCGGCTGCCGCTGCCGGCCAGCAGGTCGGCGTTGCGCGCCACCGGCGAGCGCGGGTCCAGCGGCAGATAGGCGCCGTCGGCGGTGAGCGCGGCCAGCACGCCGGTGACGGCGTTCACGCCCCGGTCGGTCAGCAACGCGACGAGCGCGCCCCGCCCGGCACCGGCGGCGCGCAGCCGCGCGGCGAGGGCGTCGGCGCGGGCGAGCAGCCCGGCGTAGGTGACGGTCTGCCGGGGGTCGGTCACCGCCACCGCGTCGGGTCGGGTGGCGGCGACCGCCCGGATCAGCGCCACCGTGTCCTCGTCGGGCAGCGGCCGCCCGGTGACGTTCCAGTCGTCGAGCACGAGCCGCCGTTCGTCCCGCCCGACCACGTCGACGACGCCGATCGGCGCGTCGGGGGTGGCCACCGCCGCCTCCAGCATGCGGATGAGTCCGGCGAGGATCCGCTGGGCGGTCGCGTCGTCGAACAGGTCGGCGCTGTAGTCCAGCCGCCCGTCGATGCCGCCGTTCGCGCCCGGCCGTTCGGTGAGGTCGATCGACAGGTCGAACTGGGCGGCGTGCGCGCCGACCTGGTCCACGGTGACCCGCAGCCCCGGCAGGTCCAGTTCCACTGTGGCGTTGTTCTGCAGGACCACCATGACCTGGAACAGCGGGTTGCGGGCCATCGACCGGGGCGGGTTGAGGATCTCCACCAGCCGCTCGAACGGAGTGTCCTGATGGGAGTAGGCGGCCAGGTCGGCGGTGCGGACCCGGTCGAGCAGCTCCCGGAAGGTCGGATTGCCGGCGGTGTCGGTACGCAGCACCAGCGTGTTGACGAACATGCCGACCAGGTCGTCGAGGGCCTCGTCGGTACGCCCGGCGATCGGGCTGCCGATCGGCACGTCGGTGCCGGCGCCCAGCCGGGTGAGCAGGGCCGCCAGGGCCGCCTGGAAGACCATGAACAGGCTCGCCCCGGTGGCGTGGGCGAGCGCGTCGAGCCGCTCGTGCAACGCCGGTTCGACGACGAAGCTCAGCATGCCGCCCTGGTGGGTGGCGACCGGCGGGCGCGGCCGGTCGGCAGGCAGCGTCAGCTCCTCCGGGACGCCGGCCAGGGCGTCGCGCCAGAACCGCACCTGCTCGGCGATCGCGCTGCCCGGGTCGGACTCGTCGCCGAGCACCGCCCGCTGCCAGATGGCGTAGTCGGCGTACTGCACCGGCAGCGGGCCGAACTCCGGCTCGCGGCCGGCGACGCGGGCGGCGTACGCGGTGGAGAAGTCCCGGCCCAGCGGCGCCATCGACCAGCCGTCACCGGCGATGTGGTGCAGCACCAGCAGCAGGCGGTGCTCCCCGTCGCCGAGGGCGAAGAGCCGGGCCCGCAGCGGCGGGTCCACGCCCAGGTCGAAGCCGCGCGCGGTCTCCGCGAGCAGAAGTTCACGCAACCGGTCCGGGTCGGCCGGCTCGGCGGTGACCTCCGGGCAGGCCGCGTCCGGGTCGAGGACCACCTGGTACGGGTCGCCGTCGACGTCGGGGTAGACGGTGCGCAGGCTCTCGTGGCGGGCGATCACGTCGCGCAGCGCGGCGCGGAGGGCTGCCACGTCCAGCTCACCGGTCAGCCGCAGCAGGATGGGGATCTTGTACGGGGAGTCGGCGCCGGAGAGCCGGTTGATGAACCAGAGCCGGTTCTGCGCGTAGGACAGCGGGATACGGTCCGGGCGGGGCATCGGCGTGAGCGCCTGCCGGGCCGCCTTCGCCCCGCCGAGGCGCTCGGCCAGGCCCGCCACGGTGGGCGACTCGAACAGATCCCGGATGGCCAGTTCCGCGCCCAGCGCGGTGCGGATCCGGCTGACCAGGCGGGTGGCCAGCAGCGAGTGGCCGCCGAGCGCGAAGAAGTTGTCCTCGATGCCGACCTCGGTCAGGCCGAGCACGTCGGCGAAGAGCGCGCAGAGCGTCTCCTCCTGCCGGGTGCGCGGCGCCCGGCGAGTGGAGCCGGCCGTGTAGTCGGGTGCCGGGAGGGCCCGCCGGTCCACCTTGCCGTTGCCGGTCAGCGGCAGGGCGTCGAGCGTCACCACCGCGGCCGGGACCATGTACTCGGGCAGCACCGTGGCGGCTCGGGCGCGCAGCGTCTCCGCCTCGGGGGTGGGTGCGTCGGCGGCCGGCACGACGTACGCGACGAGCCGCTTGTCGCCGGGGCGGTCCTCGCGCACCACCACGGCGACCTGGCCCAGGCCGGGTTCGCGGGCCAGCACCGCCTCGATCTCGCCGAGTTCGATCCGGAAGCCGCGGATCTTGACCTGTTCGTCGGCGCGGCCGACGAACTCCAGTGCGCCGTCGGGGCGCCGGCGCACCACGTCGCCGGTGCGATACATCCGCTCCCCGGCCGGGCCGAACGGGTCGGCCAGATACCGTTGCGCGGTCAGCCGGGGCCGGTTCAGGTAGCCCCGGGACAGTCCGGCTCCGGCGACGTACAGCTCACCGGCCGTCCCGGGCGGCGTGGGACGCAGGAAGTCGTCGAGCACGTACAGCCGCATGTTGTCCAGCGGCCGCCCGATCGGCACCGAGTCGGGCACCTCGGCCACCGCGCGCATCAGGTGGTGGGAGGCGAAGGTGGTGGTCTCGGTCGGGCCGTAGCCGTCACCGACCACCAGGCCGGGACAGGCGGCCAGCACCCGACGCACCATCGGTGCGGGCACCACGTCGCCACCGGTCCAGACCTCCTGCACCCGGGCGAACGCCTCCGGGGCCTCCTCGGCCAGCAGCCGGAACAGCCCGGCGGTCAGCCAGAGCGCGCTGACCGCGCCGCCGGACAGGACCGCCCGCAGATCGTCCATGGTCAGGTCGCCGGGCGGCGCGACGACCAGCAGGCCGCCGCTGAGCAACGGCACCCACAGCTCGTACGTCGAGGCGTCGAAGGCCAGCGGCGAGTGCAGCAGGACGCGGCGCTGCCGGTCGGTACGCCAGCAGCGGTCCCCGGCGAGGCTCACCACGTCGTGGTGGGTGACCATCACGCCCTTGGGGGTGCCGGTGGAACCCGACGTGTACATGACGTAGGCGAGCTGCCGGGGATGGGCCGGCCGGTCCGGGTCGGCGTCCGGCCGGGCGGCGATCTCGGCGGCGGTGGTCTCGTCGTCGACCGTCACCGCCGTCATGCCGTGGTCGAACCGCACATGCGCCATCGCGCGGTCGGTGAGCAGGACCGAGCTGCCGGTGTCGCCGGCGATGTGGGTCAGCCGGTGCGCCGGGTAGCGCGGGTCCAGCGGCACGTACGCGGCACCCGCCTTGAGGATCGCCAGCACCGACACGACCTGGTCGACCGAGCGTTCCTGGAGCAGGGCCACCCGGTCCTCGACCCCGACACCGAGCGCGACCAGGTGCCGGGCCAGCCGGTTCGCCCGGGCGTCCAGGTCACGGTAGGTCAGGCCGGCGCCGTCGACGGTGCGGACGGCCACCTGGTCCGGGGTACGGGCGGCCTGCGCGGCGAACCGGCCGGCCACCCCGCCTGCCGACTCCGGCTCGGGCTGCCCGCTGTCCTTCCACTCGGCCAGAACCAGGTGCCGCTCCGCGGCGGTCAGCACGTCCAGCCGGCCCACCGGCGTGTCGGCGTCGACGGCCACCGCACCGAGCAGCCCGAGCAGCCGATCGGCGAGACGCCGCGCGGCCTCGGCGGGGATGAGGTCGGCGCGGTGGTCCAGGTGCAGGCGGAGCCGCTCCCCGGGGATCGCGGTGACGGTCAGCGGATAGTGGGTGGCATCCCGGCCGGACACCCCGGTCAGCCGCAGACCGGAGCCGGGCAGGCTGAGCAGCTTCGGGTCCAGCGGGTAGTTCTCGAACACCACGAGGGTGTCGAACAGCTCGGCGTGCCCGGCCAGCCGCTGCACCTCGGTCAGCGGAAGGTGCTGGTGGGCCATCAGCGCGGACTGCCCGTCCTGCAGGCGGGACAGCAGCCCCACGAACGGCTCGGCCGGGTCCAGCCGCAACCGCACCGGCAGGGTGTTGATGAACAGGCCCACCATGGTCTCCACGCCCGGGATCTCCGGAGGGCGGCCGGCGACGGTGCCGCCGAAGACGACGTCCTGCCGGCCGGTGACCGCGCCGAGCAGCACGCCCCAGACGCCCTGCAGGATCGTGTTCAGGGTGATCCCGTGGCGGCGGGTCTGCGCCCGCAACGCGGCGGTCAGGTCGGTCGAGAGGTCGACGGTGAGCCGCTCCGGCGGTTGCGGCGCCCGGGCCGGGTCGGCCGGTACGAGCAGGGTGGGCTCGGCCAGGCCGGCGAGCGCGTCGGTCCAGGCGTGCTCCGCGGCCGTCCGGTCCTGCGCGCCCAGCCAGGCCAGATAGTCGCGGTACGGCGCCACCCGGGGCAGTTCCCGGCCGCCACCGGCGTAGAGGGTCAGCAGCTCGCGCATCAGCGTCGGCACCGACCATCCGTCCAGCAGGATGTGGTGGTTGGTGAGCACCAGCCGGTGCGTGGTGTCGCCGAGGCGCAGCAGGGTGAACCGCAGCAGCGGTGGGCGCGTCAGGTCGAAGCCCTCGGCCCGGTCGGCGACGAGCAACTCGCGGGCCCGCTCGGCCCGCGCCGCGTCGGTCAGCGCGCGCAGGTCGTGTTCCCGCCACCCGGCACGCAGCCCGGCGGCCAGCACCTGGACCGACTCGCCGTTGGGACGCTGCCGGTATCCGGCCGTCAGGTTGGGGTGGCGGGCCAGCAGCGCGTCGGCGGCGTCGCGCAGGGCCGCCCCGTCGAGTTCGCCGGCCAGGTCGAAGCAGAGCTGCACGGTGTAGACGTCACGGTCCGGCCCGTCGTAGAGGGCGTGGAAGAGCAGGCCTTCCTGCAAGGTGGACAGCGGCAGCAGGTCGGTCGCGTCCGGCCGGGCGGCCTCGATCGACTCGATCTCCTCCTGGGACAGCGGCAGCAGGAGGTCCGACGGGGTGTGCCCGCCGGCACCCGGCGTGGCGGCGTGCCGGACCAGGGCCTCCAGCGCGGCCAGCCAGTCGTCGGCGAGCGCCCGCACCTCCGCCTCGGCGAGCAGGGTCTGCGGCCAGGCGAAGGTGGCGGCCAGGTGCGGACCATCGGCGTGGTCCCGGGTGACGGCGGTGACCTCGACGGCGTGCGGCACCGCCAGGGCCCCGTCCGCGCCGCCACCGATCGCCTCGGCGTCAGCGGCGACCGCCCAGTCCGCGTCGCCGCGGTCGTCGGCCCGGAACCGGCCGAGGTAGTTGAAACCGATCTGGGCCGCGGGCGCCGCCGCCAGCCGGGGAGCGGTCTCGGTGTTGAGGTGCCGCAGCAGCCCGTACCCGATGCCGTTGTCCGGCACCGCCCGCAGCTGTTCCTTGACCCGCTTCACCGCCCGGCCGGCGGCCGCGCCGCCGGCGAACGCCTCGTCGAGATCGAGCGGCCCCGGGTCCAGGCGGACCGGGTACATGCTGGTGAACCAGCCGACGGTGCGGGACAGGTCCAGCCCCGCGTCGAGCTCTTCGCGGCCGTGCCCCTCCAGGTCGATCAGCAGGTCGGTGCGCCCGGCCGCGCCGCGCCGCCGTCGCCACCGGCCGACGGCCAGCGTCAACGCGGTGAGCAGCACGTCGTTGACAGCGCCGTGGAAGGCAGCCGGCACCCGGGTCAGCAGCGGCCCGGTGCGCTCCGCGGGCAGCGTGACGGTCACCGTCCGCCCGCTGTCCACCGTGTCCCGGGCCGGGTCCAGCGGACGGTCGGCCAGCGGGGCCTCGGCATCGCCGAGCCGGGCCAGCCAGCCGTCCAGTTCGGCCACCCGTTCCGGCCGCGCCGCCTCGGCGGCGAGCCGGCCGGCGAATCGGCGCAGCGAGGCCCGCACCGGCTCCAGCTCGGGGGTACGCCCGGCGGCCACCGCCCGGACGGCGGCGGCGAGGTCGGGCAGCAGGATCCGCCAGGAGACCCCGTCGACCACCAGGTGGTGCAGGGCCAGCAGCAGCCGGCCGGGGCGGTCCGGACCGAGGTCGAACCACATCGCCCGCAGCATCCGTCCCGCGACCGGGGCCAGTCCGGCCTGGACCGTCTTCGCCTGCTCCTCGACCAGCCCGCGCAGCGCGCCGGCGTCGAGCCCGGCGGCGTCGACCCGTGTCACCAGTTCCGCGGCTGCCACAGCGCCGCGCTCGCCGACGACCTGCCGCCACTCACCCGACTCGTCGACGATCAGCCGCATCCGCAGCGCGTCGTGGTGGTCGAGCACCGCCTGCACGCCGGCGACGAGGTGGTCCGACCGCAGCCCGGCCGGCGTGTTCACCAGCATGGACTGGTGGAAGCCGTCGACCGGCCCGTCGCGTTCGCGCAGCCAGTGCACGATCGGTGTCAGCGGCACCTCCCCGGTGCCGTCGTCGTCGGCCACCGCCGTGGCGTCGACCACGACAGCGGCCCCGGCGAGCGCGGCCACCGTACGGTGCACGAAGACGTCCCGGGGGGTGAACGACAGGCCCGCCTTGCGGGCCCGGCTGACCAGCTGGATCGAGACGATGCTGTCCCCGCCCAGGTCGAAGAAGCTGTCGTCGACACCGACCGCGTCCAGGCCGAGCACCTCGGCGAAGAGCCCGGCGAGCAGCGACTCGCCGGCGGTGGCCGGGGTACGCCCGCCACCGCCGGAGCCGAACCCGGGTACTGGCAACGCGCGGCGGTCCAGCTTCCCGCTGGGCGTCAGCGGCAGCGCGGGCAGGCCGACGACCGCCGCCGGCACCATGTACTCGGGCAGCTCGGCGCCGACGTGGGCGCGCAGCGCCACCCCGTCGACAAGCGCGCCGGGAGCCGGCACGACGTAGCCCACCAGGCGCCGTACGCCCGGCTGGTCCTCGCGGACGACGACCGTCACCTGCGCCACGGCCGGATGGCGGGCGAGCACCGCCTCGATCTCGCCCGGCTCGACGCGGAAACCACGGATCTTCACCTGGGCGTCGGCCCGGCCGACGAATTCCAGCGCCCCGTCGGAGCGCCAACGGACCAGATCGCCGGTGCGGTACATGCGCCCGCCGGGCTCGCCGGACGGGTCCGCCACGAAGCGGTCGGCGGTCAGCCCCGGCCGGTCCAGGTAGCCGCGGGCCAGGCCGGGTCCGGCGACGTACAGCTCCCCCGCCACACCGGGCGGAACCGGACGCAGGAACCGGTCGAGGACGTAGGTCCTGGCGCCCGCGATCGGGGTGCCGATCGGCGGGGCGCCGGCGCCGGGGACCAGCGGCGCGCTGAGCGTGGCGGCCACGGTGATCTCGGTCGGACCGTACGCGTTGACCATGCGCCGGCCGGGCGCGAACCGGGCGACCAGGTCCTCGCCGCAGGCGTCACCCCCGACCACCAGGGTGCGCAGTACCGGCGGGGCCACGTCCGGCAGGCCGGCCAGGGCGGCCGGCGGAATCAGCGCGTGTGTCACCCGCTGGTCGACCAGCACCGTCGCCAGGTCGTCACCGACCAGCGGCCCCGGGGAGGGCACGACGAGCGCCGCCCCGGCGCCGAAGGCCGCGCACAGTTCCAGAACTGACGCGTCGAAGCTGGGCGAGGAGAACTGGAGCACCCGGCTGCTCTCGTCGACGTCGAAACCGGTGACGACCGCGCGGGTGAAGCTGGGCAGCCCGGCGTGGGTGACGACGACGCCCTTCGGCCGGCCGGTCGAGCCGGAGGTGTAGATGACGTACGCCGGGTGTCCGGTCCGCAGCGGGGCGAGGCGCTCGGCGTCGGTGAGCGGCCCCGCGGGCTGCGCCGACCAGTCGGTGACCGTCGACTGCTCGTCCAGCCGCAGGTGCGGCACGCCGGTGTCGGGAAGCGCGATCCCGGTCATCGTGGCCAACAGCACCGGCCGGGCGTCCCGGAGCATGAACGCGATCCGGTCCGACGGGTAGTCGGGGTCGACGGGCAACCACGCACCGCCGGCCTTGCTGACCGCGAGCGCGGCGGTGACGAGTTCCGGGCTGCGCGGCAGGACCAGCGCCACCGTCCGCTCCGGGCCCACGCCGTGCGCGATCAGCAGCCGGGCCAGCCGGTCGGCGACCGCGTCCAGCTCGGCGTACGACATGGTGTCGTCGTCGCAGATCAGGGCCGGCGCCTCCGGGCGGGCGGCGACCTGGGCGGCGAACAGGTCGGGGAAGGTGCGCGGCGGCACGGCGGCCGGGCCGGTGGCCCAGGTGCCGAGCACGACGGCGCGTTCCACGTCGTCGAGCACGTCGAGCGTGGCCACCGGGGTCTGCGGCGCGTCCACGACGGTGCTGAGCAGGCGGACCAGACGGTCGGCGATCCGGCGGGTGGCCGGCTCGTCCAGCAGGTCCGCCCGGTGGTCCAGCCGGAGGGTGAGCCGCTCGCCGGGCAGCACGGCCAGGGTGAGCGGGTAGTGGGTGGCGTCGTGGCCGGTGACCGCCGTGACCCGCAGGCCCGTGCCGCCCAGGTCCAGCGCGGACGGGTCCAGCGGGTAGTTCTCGAAGACCGTCAGGGTGTCGAACAGATCGCCGGAGCCGGCCAGCCGGCGGATGTCGGCCAGGCCCAGGTGCTGGTGCGCCATCAGCGACGCCTGCTCGTCCTGCACCCGCACCAGCAGGGCAGCCAGGGACTCGGCCGGGTCGAGGCGGATCCGCACCGGCACCGTGTTGATGAACAGGCCGAGCATCGACTCCACGCCGGGCAGTTCCGGTGGCCGGCCGGCCACCGTGGCGCCGAAGACCAGGTCGTCGTCGCCGGTGAGCGCGCCGAGCAGCAGGGCCCACGCGCCCTGTACGGCCGTGTTGAGCGTGACGCCGAGCCGGCGGGTGGCGGCGGTGAGCGCGCCGGTCAACTCCTCGGGCAGCGACACGGTGAGCTGCCGCGGGGTGGTCGGCCGGCGGCCCGGGTCGGCGGGCGCCAGCAGCGTCGGGCCGGCCAGCCCGGCCAGCGCGTCCCGCCAGGCCTGCTCGGCCGCGTCCCGGTCCTGCCGGTCGAGCCAGCCCAGGTACTCGCGGTACGGGGTGACCGCCGGCAGCGTCCGGTCGTGTCCGCCGGCCACGTAGTGCGCGAACAACTCCTTGGCCAGCAGCGGCATCGACCAGCCGTCGAGCAGCACGTGGTGGTTGGTGAGCACCAGCCGGGACCGGTCCGGCCCGGTACGGATCAGCGCGGCGCGCAGCAGCGGCGGCCGGGCCAGGTCGAAACCGGCGGCGCGGTCGGCGGCGAGCAGCCGGGCCACCTCACCCTCGCGTCCGGCCACCGGATGGCCGCTCAGGTCGTGCTCCTGCCAGGCGGGCGTGACCTCGCGCGGCACCACCGCCACCGATTCCCCGGTGCGGCGCTGCCGGATGCCGACCCGGAGGTTGGCGTGCCGGGCCAGGATCGTGCCGACGGCGTCCCGCATCCGGTCGCCGTCGACCGGACCGGCCAGGTCCAGCACGAACTGCACCGTGTAGAGGTCCGATGCCGTCCCGTCGTAGAGCGCGTGGAACAGCAGGCCCTGCTGCAACGGCGACAGCGGCAGGATGTCCTCGACACGCGACTGCTTCACCACGGCTACTCCCACTCCGCTTCCAGTTCGTCCTCGAACTCGTCGATCTCGTCCTGGGACAGCGAGCCCAGGGTCAGGTCCGACGGGGTGTGCCCGCCGGTGCCACCCGATGCGGCGTACGCGACGACGCCGTCCAGTGCGGCCCGCCAGTCGTCGGCGAGCTGCCGCACGTCGGCCTCGTCGAGCAGTTCGCCGGGCCAGCGCCACACCGCGGTGAGCCGGGGCCCCACGTCGGTGTCGGCCGTCCAGGCGGCCACCTCGACCGGGTACGCCACCGGCTGCTCCGGGTCCGCCCCGCCGCCGATGACCACCCCGGCGCCGGCACGGTCGGCACCGCTCAGCCGGCCGAGGTAGTTGAACATCACCTGCGCCCCGGCCAGTTCGGACAGCGCCCCGGCGGTCTCGTCGTTGAGGTGCCGGAGCAGGCCGTACCCGATTCCGTCGTCGGGGGCGGCCCGCAGTTGCTCCTTGACCCGCTTCAGCGCCACGGCGACGGCGGGGCCGCCCTCGCGTAGCTGATGCCAGTCGACCGTCCCCGGATCGAGTCGGACTGGAGCCAGGCTCGTGAACCAGCCGACGGTGCGGGACAGGTCGATGCCGGGCAGGTCGGCCCGGCCGTGCCGCTCCAGGTCGACCAGAACCGACGGGTCGTCGCCCAGCCCGCGCCGCGCGCGTCGGCGCGCCACCGCCAGGGCCAGGGCCGCCAGCAACGCGTCGTCGACCCGGGCGTGGAACAGCGCAGGCACGGCGGTCAGCAGCGATCGGGTCCGGTCGACGGGCAGTTCCACGCGGATCTCGGCCAGCGTGGCGACGGTGTCCCGGTACGGGTCCAGGGGCCGGGTGGCAACCGGTGGCTCCACCTGGTCGAGCAGCTTCGTCCAGAACGGCAACTCGGCCAGCCGGCCAGGGCTGCGCGCCTCCCGCACCAGGTACCCGGCCCACTCCCGCAGCGACGTGCCGACCGGGGTGAGCCGGGTCGGGGTACCGGGCACGGCGTCCAGCGCGGCGGTCAGGTCGGGCAGCAGAATCCGCCAGGAGACCCCGTCGACGACCAGGTGGTGGGCCAGGATCAGCAGGTTGCCCGGCTGCCCGGGCGCGCCCTCGCACCACACGACACGCAACATCCGGCCGGCGGCCGGGTCCAGCCGGAGGCGCGCCGCCTCGGCCGCTGCGGCGAGGTCGGCTCCCCCGGGTCCGGCGTGCGCGCCGGTGCCGGCCGGCCGGTGGGTGATCAGGTCCTCCGCCGCCACGGCGCCGCGCGGACCGATCACCAGTCGCCGCCGTCCCGCCTCGCCGGTGAGCCGCATGCGCAACGCGTCGTGGTGGTCGAGGAGCGCCTGCAGCGCGTCGCGCAGCCGGTCGGCGGTCAGCCCGGCCGGCGCGGGCACCACCACGGACTGGTGGAAGCCGCCCAGCGGACCGGCCCGCTCCAGCCACCAGTGCACGATCGGGGTCAGCGGCACGTCGCCGATGCCGGCGTCGGGGTCGGTGACGGCGGCGGTGGTCTCCCGCGCCACCGCCGCCAGCGCGGCGACGGTCTTGTGGGTGAAGACCTCACGCGGGGTGAGTTCCAGCCCGGCCGACCGGGCGCGGCTGACCAGCTGGATCGAGATGATGCTGTCGCCGCCGAGGTCGAAGAAGCTGTCGT
This sequence comes from Micromonospora tulbaghiae, assembly GCF_900091605.1. GTDB lineage: Bacteria > Actinomycetota > Actinomycetes > Mycobacteriales > Micromonosporaceae > Micromonospora > Micromonospora tulbaghiae. The sequence goes on along the minus strand of NZ_FMCQ01000002.1, from coordinate 268,109 downwards.
CGGCACCGACCCGGGGCAGCCCGAGCACCTCGGCGACGAGCCCGGCGAGCAGTTCCTCGCGCGGGCCGGACGCGGCGCGGCCGTCGGCGGTGACCACGACGAAGTCCGGCGCGGGAAGCGCCGCCCGGTCGAGCTTGCCGTTCACGGTGACCGGCAGGGCGTCGAGGGTGACCACCGCCGCCGGCACCATGTGGTCGGGCAGCCGGCCGGCGACGTGCTCCCGTAGCGCGCTCGCGTCGATCTCCCGCCCGGTCGCCGGGACGGCGTAGCCGACGAGGCGTCGCGCCCCTGGCTGGTCCTCACGGGCCAGGACCACGCACTGTCCCACCGACGGGTGGTCGGCGAGGACCGCCTCGATCTCGCCCAGCTCGATCCGGAAGCCACGGATCTTGACCTGGTGGTCGGTGCGGCCCACGTACTCCAGCACCCCGTCGGCGCGGCGGCGGACCATGTCCCCCGTCCGGTACATGCGCTCGCCGGGAACGACGGACGGATCCGTGGCGGCCAGCATCGCGGCGAACGGGTCGGCCACGAACCGCTCCGCGGTGAGCCCGGCGCGCCCCCGGTAGCCCCGGGCCAGTTGCACACCCGCCAGGTACAGCTCGCCGGTCACGCCCGGCGGCACCGGGCGCAGGAAGCCGTCGAGCACGTACAGCCGGGTGTTCCAGACCGGCACGCCGATCGGCACGGTGCGTTCCGCCGGGCGGCACGGCCAGTACGTGACGTCCACCGACGCCTCGGTCGGGCCGTACAGGTTGTGCAGCTCGACGCCGTGCTCACCGGCCGGGTCCACGGTGGCGAAGAACCGCTCGCCCAACTCGGCGGGCAGTGCCTCGCCGCTGCAGATGACCCGGCGCATGCCGACGCACCCGGCGGCGGCCGGCTCGGCGAGGAACGCCGCCAGCATGGACGGGACGAAGTGCAGCGTGGTCACGCGCTCGGCGCGGATCAGCTCGGCCAGGTACGCCGGGTCCCGGTGGCCCTCGGGCCGCGCCATCACCAGGGTGGCGCCCACGACGGTGGCCCAGAAGAACTCCCAGACCGACACGTCGAAGCTGGACGGGGTCTTCTGCAGCACCCGGTCGGCGTCGGTGAGCCGGTACTCGTCCTGCATCCACGCCAGCCGGTTGACGATGCCGGCGTGCGGCACCACGACGCCCTTGGGCCGGCCGGTCGAGCCGGAGGTGTAGATCATGTACGCCGGGTTGGCGGGGCGCAGCGGCGCGTGCCGGTCGGCGTCGGTCAGCGCGGCCGGGGACATCTCGGCCGTCGCACGCCGGACCTCGTCGGTGTCGAGCACCAGCGCGGGGGCGTCACCGGCCGGCCCGGCGGTCGCCCGGGTGGTGAGCAGCAGCGCCGGGCGCGCGTCGTCGAGCAGGTACGCGATCCGGTCGACCGGATAGTCCGGATCCACCGGCAGGTACGCCGCCCCGGCCTTGAGCACCGCCCAGAGCGCGACCACCAGTTCCCGCGAACGGGGCACCGCGACCGCGACGAACCGCTCGGGGCCCACCCCGTGGCCGACCAGCAGCCGGGCCAGGCGGTTGCTGTCCCGGTCCAGCTCGGCGAAGGTCAGCTCGCTGCCCTCGAAGACCACCGCGACGGCGTCCGGGGTGGCCGCCACCTGCCAGGCCAGCAGGTCGGGCAGGGTGGCCTCCGGGACGGGGTGAGTGGTGGCGTTCCACTCCACGAGCATCCGGCGCCGCTCGGCCGGGGTGATCGGTTCGAGGCGGCCCACCGGGGCGGCCGGGTCCGCCGCGATGTCGCGCAGCAGCCGGCACGCCCGGTCGAGCAACGCACCCGCGCCGTCCTGGTCGACGACGTCCGGCCGGAACTCCAGCCGCAGCCCCAGCCGGTCGCCGGGGACGAGCACCAGGCTCAGCGGGTAGTGCGTGGCGTCCAGCCCGTGCACGCCGCGTACGGACAGGCCGGTGCCGGCGAGGTCGAGCACGCCCGGGTCCACCGGGTAGTTCTCGAAGACCACCAGCGTGTCGAAGAGTTCCCCGTGCCCGGTGAGCCGCTGGATGTCGGCCAGCCCGAGATGCTGGTGCGGTTGCAGCGAGCTCTGCCGCTCCTGGACGCGGCGCAGCATGGCGGTGACCGGTTCGGCCGGGTCCAGGCGTACCCGCACCGGGACGGTGTTGATGAAGAGTCCGACCATCGTCTCGACGCCGGGCAGTTCGGCCGGGCGGCCCGCCACCGTGGCGCCGAAGACGACGTCGTCGCGGCCGGTGAGGCTGCCGACGAGCACCGCCCAGGCGGCCTGCACCACGGTGTTCAGGGTGACCCCGGCGGTACGGGCCGTTCGGGTCAGGGCGTCGGTGAGCGACGCCGGCAGCTCCCGCAGGAGCTTCGCCGGCGGCATCGGGGAGCGTCCGGCGACGGCCGGCGCCACCACTGTCGGCTCCGTCAGACCGGCGAGGGCGTCGCGCCACGCCGTCTCGGCCGCGCCGCGGTCCTGCCGGGCTCGCCAGGCGGGGTACGCCCGGGTGTCGGTGACCGGCGGCAGCCCGTCGCCCCGGCCGCCCGAGCGGTAGAGCGCGAACAGCTCACCGGCGAGCACCGGCATCGACCAGCCGTCCAACAGGATGTGGTGGTTGGTCAGGACCAGCCGGTGGCGGCCGGCGGGCAGCCGCACCAGGGTGAAGCGCAGCAGCGGCGGGCGGGACAGGTCGAAGCGCTCCGCCCGGTCCGCGGCGAGCAGACCGTCCAGCGCTTCGTCCAGCCCGGCCGGTGCGACGGCGGACAGGTCCGGCTCCCGCCAGTCCACCTCCACCGAGTCCAGCACCACCGCCGCAGGCCGGCGCAGCCCTCGGTGGACGAAGCCGCTGCGCAGTCCGGGATGCCGGTCGAGCAGCGCCTGCGCGGCGGCCCGCAGGCGCTGACGGTCCGGCGTCCCGTCGAGGTCGAAGACGAACTGCACGGTGTAGACGTCGGGGGCCTGCTCGTCGTAGGCCGAGAGGAACAGCAGCCCCTCCTGCAGCGGGGCCGGCGGCAGCACGTCGGCAAGCGCCGGGTAGGCCGCCTCGAGCCGATCCACCTCGTCCTGGTCGAGATCGGCCAGCGGCAGGTCGGAGGGGGTACGGCCACCCTCCGGCTGGTTCGCGTACGCCGTGATCGCCGTCAGGGCGGTGAGCCATCCGTCGGTCAGCTCCCGCACGTCGTGTGCGGTCAGCACACCGTCCGGCCAGCTCCACTCGGCCGTCAGCAGTGGCCCGTCCGGCCCGTCCACGACAACCGCGTTGATCTCCAGCGGGTGGGCTACCGGCAGCGCGCCGACGCCGCCTGCGGCGACCGCGCCGTCGATCATCCGCACCGACCAGTCGCCGGTGCCGGCGGCCAGCCGCCCGAGGTAGTTGAACCCGATCTCCGGCCCGGACGGCGTGGCGGTCGAGTCGCCGGAGCGGGCCGCCCGCAGCTGTTCCTTGATCCGCTTGACCGCCCGGCCGGCAGCCGGACCGCCGGCCCGCGCCTCGGCGGGGTCCACGTCGCCGAGGTCGAGTCGCACCGCGTCCAGGCGGGTGAACCAGCCCACCGTGCGGGACAGGTCCAGACCGTCGACGTCGCCGCGACCGTGTCCCTCGACGTGCACCAGCAGATCCGTGCCCGGGCCCGGCCGGCGGCGCCGATCCGCCACGCTGACGGCCAGCGCGGTCAGCAGCAACTCGTCGACGCCGGCGTGCCTGCGGGCGGCGGCGCGTAGCAGCATCTCGGTGCCGGGCACGGGCAACCCGACCGTTCGGCGCCGCGCCGTCGCCTCGGTGTCGTCCGGCCTGATCGGCCGCCGGGCCAGCGAACTCTCCAGACTGGACGGCGTCGCGTCGACGGCCGTGACGGTCCGTTCCGCGACGCGCCGGGCCCAGGTGCGGTACGACGTGGGCACCGGAGCCAGCCGGGGCTGCGCGCCGCCGCCGGCCGCGGCCACGGCGGCGGCCAGGTCGCCCAGCAGGATCCGCCAGGACACCCCGTCCACGGCGAGGTGGTGCACGGCGAGCACCAGCCAGCCCGTGCGGCCGGCGCCGGCGTCGCCCCAGACCGCCCGCACCAGCCGTCCTTCGGCCGGGCGCAGCCCGTCCACCGCTTCCGCACGGGCGGCGCGGATCGCGTCGTCCTGCTCGGCCGGCCCGGTGGCGTCGATCCGGCGTAGGCAGGCGGCGGCGGCGACGGCGCCGCGCGGCGGGACCGTCAGCCGCCACGCCGTGCCGTCCCGGTCCAGGATCATCCGCAGCGCGTCGTGCTGGTCGAGCAGCGCCTGCACGCCGGCCGTCAACTCTGCCCGGCCCAGGCCGGCGGGGGTACGCACCACGACGCTCTGCGCCACCGCGTCGACCGGGTGCGCCGTGCCCGCACGCTCGCGCAGCCACTCGACGATCGGCGGCAGCGGCACCTCGCCGAGAGCGTCCCGCGGGTCCTCGGCGTCGGTCCCGTCGAGGTCGCCGGCCACCCGGGCCAGGGCGGCCGGTGTCCGGTGGGTGAACACGTCGCGCGGTGTCAGCCGCAGCCCGGCCAGCCGGGCCCGGCTGGCGAGCTGGATCGAGACGATGCTGTCCCCGCCCAGGTCGAAGAAGCTGTCCTCGGCGCCGACCGTGGGCACCCCCAGCACCTCGGCGAAGAGGCCGGCCAGCAGCGTCTCGCGGCGGCCTGCGGGAGCCCGGCCCGCACCGGCCGCGGCGGCGAAGTCCGGTGCCGGCAGGGCCCGCCGGTCCAGCTTCCCGGTGGGGTTCAGCGGCAGCGCCGCCAGCGACACGAACGCCGCCGGCACCATGTATTCCGGCAGCGCCGCGGCGAGGTGATCGCGCAGCTCGGCGGCGGTCGGGGCGGCGCAGGCGCCGGCCGGGACGACGTAGCCGACGAGATGGGTCACGCCGGCGTCGGCGCGGGCCGCCACAGCGGCCCGGCCCACCCCGGGGTGGGCCAGCAGGACCGCCTCGATCTCGCCCAGCTCTATCCGGTAGCCGCGCACCTTGACCTGGTCGTCGACGCGGCCGAGGTAGTCGATGTCGCCGTCGGCCAGCCAGCGGACCAGGTCGCCGGTCCGGTACATGCGCGTGCCGGGCGCCCCGAACGGGTCCGCGACGAACCGCTCGGCGGACAGGCGGGGCCGGTGGAGATACCCCCGGGCCAGTCCGGCCCCGGCGAGGTAGAGCTCGCCGGCGGTGCCGGGCGGCACCGGACGCAGTGCGGCGTCCAGGATGTACGCCCGGGTGTTGGTGGTCGGCCGGCCGATCGGCGGGGCGGCCCCGTCCTGGAGGTCCCCGCCGGGCCAGGCGGTGGAGTAGACGGTCGCCTCGGTCGGGCCGTAGATGTTCGCCACCCGCGCACCGGGCAGCGCGGCGCTGATGTCCCGCACCGCCGCGGCCGACAGCGCCTCACCGGCGAGCACGACGACCTCGGCGTGGGCGTCGACGGCCCCTTCGGCCAGCAGCTGCGCGAACGCCGACGGCACCGCGCTGATCAGGCTGCCGGACCAGCCGGCGGGGCGTTCGGCGAGGGCGAGCAGGTCGTCGACCACCTCGATCTCGCCGCCGCACGCCAACGGGCCGAACATCTCGAACACGGAGACGTCGAAGTTCAGCGAGGTGCTGGCCAGGACCCGGCGCAATGCCTCCGGGCCGATCTCGGCGACCGCCCAGCGGGCCAGGTCGACGACGTTGTCATGGCTCACCACGACGCCCTTGGGCCGGCCGGTGGAGCCGGAGGTGTAGATCACGTACGCCGGGCTGGCGCCGCGCAGCGGTCGCAGCCGGTCGGCGTCGGTCAGGTCGGTGTCGTCCTGCCCGGCGAGCGCGGCGACGACCGTGGGTCCGTCCAGGGGCAACAGCTGGCCGGCGGCGGAGGCCGGCAGCCGGCCGGCGACGTCGGTGCCGGTGAGCACCAGCCGGGGGGCGGCGTCGGCCAGCATGAACTCGATACGATCCGGTGGATACCGCAGGTCCACCGGCAGATAGCCGGCGCCGGACTTCAGCACGGCGAGCAGGGCGACCATCATCTCCGCCGACCGGGGCAGCGCCAGCGCCACCAGCCGCTCGGGCCCCGCGCCGCGGGCGACGAGCACCCGGGCGAGCCGGTTCGCCGCGGCGTTGAGCTGCGCGTACGTCAGCGTGGTGTCGCCGCAGGTCACCGCCGGGGCGTCCGGCGTGACGGCCACCTGCCGCTCGATCAGGGTGGACAGCCGTACGTCGGGCACCGGCGAGGTGGTCCCGCCCCACTCCCCCAGCACGGACCGCCGCACGTCGGGTCCGGTCAGGTCCAGCCCGCCGGTCGGGGTGTGCGGCGCCGCCGCGGCGGCAGCGGCGAAGGTGTCCAGGAAGGCGGCGAGCCGGCGGGCGTGCTCGCCGACCTGTTCCGCGCCGTAGTAGTCGGCGTTGGCGTCCAGGTCCAGCCGGGCGTCGCCGTCGCCGCGCCGGCCGTCGAGCACGACGGCCAGGTCGTCGACCGGGCCGCCGGCCAGGTTGTGGTCGACGCCGGTGGCCGCGCCGAATCGGACACGACCGCCGTCGGGGTCGGCGCCGAGCAGGATGTTGACGTGCGGGCCGAGCACCGACGCGCCCCCGGTGAGGCCGAGGTCGCGGTGCAGGTCCTCGAAGCGGTAACGCTGGTGGCGCAGCGCGGCGTGCAACTCCCGGGACACCTCGGCCACGAACTGGCCGAGCGGCGTGCGGGGCCGCACCGCGACGCGCAGGGGCGCGATCGTGGAGACCGTTGCGGGTACGCGGCGCGCCAGGGAGCTGCGGCGGGCAGTCGACGGCAGGGCCAGCACCACGTCCTCGTCGCCGGTGAGCCCGTTCAGGTACGCGGCGACGGCGGCCACCACGATCGTCGGCACGGCGACGTCCCGCTCGCGCGCGGCGGCACGCAGCCGTCGCATCGTCGCGGAGTCGACCGTGGCGCTGCGCCGGATCAGCCGGCGGGCGGTGGTGGGCTGCCGGCCGGCGAGGCTGGTCGGGGTGGGGCGGTCGGCGAACCGTCCGGTCCAGTAGCGGCGGTCCCGGTCGAACCGTTCGCCGGTCCGGTCGGCGGTCTCCTCCGCCACCAGCGCCCGCAGCGCGCCGAACGGCGCGGAGCCGGGTTCACCGCCGCCGCTCAGCGCGGTGTAGACCTCGGCCACCCGCCGGGCCACCAGGACCATGCCGTACCCGTCGAGCGCGATGTGGTGGTAGCACTGGTACCACAGCGTGCGATCGTCGGCGAGGCGCAGCAGCGCGTAGCGGAAGACCGGTTCGCGGTGCGGATCGACGGCCCTGGACCTGTCGGCGTGCATCCACGCCGTCGCGGCCGCGTACGGGTCGGGCTCCTGCCGCAGGTCGAGTACGGGCAGCGTCCAGTCGACGCCGGGCAGCACCGACAGCACCGGGCGTCCGTCGGCGGGCTCGTCGACCCGCACGCGCAGCGCCTCGGTGTCGGCGACGGTACGGCGCAGCGCCGCCTCGAACGCGACCGGGTCGACCGGACCGGCGAGGTCGGCGTACTCGGCCAGGTTGTAGACGGGGTTGTCCGGCTCGAGCCGCTGGGCCAGCCAGATCCCGTACTGCGCGGTGGTCAGCGGACAGGGGATGTCCTCGTGGTCGGGCACGGCAGTCCTCCGGGGCTACGGACGCGGCGGGTTCGTGGATGGCCGAGCGCGCCCGCGCGGGCCGCCGGCTGCCCGGCCGGGTCGGACGCGACCCGGCCGGCGACGGGTCAGCGGCCCCGGGCCGCCGCGCGGTACGTGTGCGCGGCCAGCGTGGCGCTGATCAGCAGCAGCGCGACGGTGAGCAGCAGCGACGCGGCGACCGGGTGGCGCATCGGCAGCGCGTCGCCGGTCGTGCCCGGGTTGCCGAACAGCTCGCGGCAGGCCGCGACGACGGCGGAGAGGGGGTTCCACTCGCAGGCGGTGCGCAGCCAGTCGGGAAGCCCGCGCAGCGGGATGAACGCGTTGGACAGGAAGGTCATCGGCATGATGACGAGGAAGGCCACCGCGCTGACCGTCTCGGCCGAGCGCAGCCTCAGTCCGAGCAGGACGCCGATCCAGGAGGCGGCGAAGCCGAGCAGGAGCAGCAGGCCGAAACCGGCGAGCACCTGAGCCGGCCCGGTGTGGGTACGCCAGCCCATCGCGTAACCCACGACGGCCATCGCGACGCAGGCGATCACCACGCGGGTGAGGTCGGCCACGGTCCGGGCCAGCGGCACGGCGAGCCCGGCTATCGGCAGCGACCGGAACCGGTCGTCGATGCCGTTGCCCAGGTCGTCGACCACGCCGAGCGCGGTGTGCTGGAGGTTGGTCAGCATCATCTGGGCGAAGATCCCGGCCATCAGGAACTCGCGGTACCCGCCGTCGGGCACCTCGATGACGCTGCCGAACAGGTAGCCGAAGATCACCACGTAGGCGACCGGCATGACTGTCACCCCGAGCAGCCGCATCGGTACCCGGCCCAGGTGGCGCAGGTGACGGCCCACCAGGGCCGACGTCTCGACGGTCAGGGTGGTCATGCCGCTGCCTCCGACTGCTCGGCGGAACTGCGTCCGGTGAGATTGAGGAAGACGTCATCCAGCGTCGGCGCGCAGCTGGCGAACGACTCGACGTCGACGCGGGCTGCGGCGAGCGCCGCCGCGGCGGCCGCGAGGCCGGTCAGCCCGTCGCCCATCGGTAGCCGCAGGCTCACCCCGTCGTCGTCGAGCACCGGACGGTGGGTGGTGACGGCGGTCAGGGCGGCGACGGCCGCCGCACGCTGCGCCGCCTCGCGTACCCGTATCTGGAGGTGCTCGTCGCCGACCTTGCGCTTCAGCTCGTCCGAGGTGCCCTCGGCGATGACCTTCCCGCCGTCGAGGACCAGGATCCGGCCGGCGAGATGGTCGGCCTCTTCGAGGTACTGCGTGGTGAGCAGCACCGTGGTGCCCTTGGCGACCTGCTCGCGGACCATCGCCCACAGCGTGCGCCGGTTCGTGACGTCCAGGCCGGTGGTGGGCTCGTCGAGCACCAGCACCGGGGGGTCCGCCACCAGGCTGGCGGCCAGGTCGAGCCGGCGACGCATGCCGCCGGAGTAGGTCCGGGCGGCCCGTTCGGCGGCGTCGGTGAGCTGGAAGCGCTCCAGCAACTCGTCGGCGCGGGTGCGGGCCGCCCGCCGTCCGAGATGGTGCAGGACGCCGATCAGGACCAGGTTCTCCCGGCCGGTGAGCAGCTCGTCCACGGCCGCGTACTGGCCGGTGAGACCTACCCTCCGGCGCACCTCACGCGGCTTGCGGACCACGTCGTAGCCGCAGACCCGGGCGCTGCCGCCGTCGGGGGTAAGCAGCGTGGAGAGGATCCGCACCATGGTGGTCTTGCCGGCCCCGTTCGGGCCGAGCAGGCCGAGCACCGTGCCGGCCGGCACGGCGAGGTCCACCCCGGCAAGGGCGGTGTGGGTGCCGTAGCTCTTGCGGAGCCCTTCGGCCTCGATCGTCAGGTCCATGTGCCATCCCATCGGCGGTCGTCGTGCGAACGGTGCGCGGACATCAGGTCGCCGACGGGAAGAAGTCGGCGACGGTACGGCCACCACCTGCGGCGCGTACCCGGTCGAAGGCCCAGGCCCCGACGGCGAGATCGAGCACGCCGAGGCCGAACGGCGCGAAGATCGCGGCTCGGTCGGGGTCCCGGCGCACACGGCCCCGCAGCACGTCGGCGACGGTGCCGTCGACGAAGTCCCGATGCCCGACCCGTTGCTCGGCCAGGTGCAGCGAGGTGCGTTCCCGGACCGCGTGGTCGACGTCGTCGGTGATGTTCTGCCCGGCCAGCACGACCTCGGGTGACAGGTCCCGCAGCGACAGGTGCAGCACTGTCGGGCGGTGGGCGAGCAGCGCCGGGTCGTGCAGGTGCGGTTCCCCGGCCACTGTGGCCAGCACCACCAGGTCGGCGCCGAACGCGTCGGCGGCCTCCGGGACCACCTTGACCGCGCCCACTCCGTCGGCCCGCACCGTGGCGGCGAATCGACCGGCCGCCGCCGGATCCAGGTCGAACAGTCGGTACTCGTCGATGTCCCAGTCCAGGTCACGCAGGAAGCGGCGGACGTGCTCGGCGATCAGGCCGGTGCCGATGAAGCCGACGCTGGGCGCCCGCCGGCAGCCGACCAGTTCCTCGGCGCCGAGCACGGCGGAGGCCGCGGTGCGGGTCGCGGAGATCAGCGACGACTCCAGGCAGGCGTACGGATGACCGGTGGCCAGGTCGTTGAGGATCAGAACCGCCGAGGCGCGGGGAATGTCGTGCGCGGTGTTGCCCGGGAAGCTGGCGATCCACTTGATGCCGGCCACCTCGAAGTCGGCGCCCAGGTAGGCGGGCAGGGCGATGATCCGGTCCCGGGGCAGGTCGGGGAAGCGCAGGAAGCTGCTGTGCGGCAGCGCGCTGGCGCCCTCGTCGTGGGCGAGATAGCAGCGGCGCACCGCGTCCAGGCAGGCCGGCCGGTCGGCCTCGACGGCCGCCGCCACCTCGGCCGCGGTCACCACCGTGAACGGGGGGATGGTCGGTCGATCGGTCATGCTGTTCGGGTTCCTCTCAGACCAGCGCCACGGTCGGACCGCGGTCGCGTCGGGCGGCGAACCGGTCGACCCACTCCGGGTCGTACACCGTGTCGGCGTAGCCGGTGCCCCGGTCGGCGCACAGGAAGGCGACTGTGGGGCGCGGCCCGCGATGGTCGGCGAAGTAGCGTTCGATCGCGCTGTAGACGCTTCCGGTCGAACCGCCGGCGTACAGTCCGTGCCGCTGGAACAGCTCGTGACAGCCGCGTACCGCGTCCAGCTCGGGCACGATCACCACGTCGTCGATGTGTGCCCGGTCGACCAGGGGCGGCACGATGCTCGAACCGAGACCGGGCAGACGGCGCTTGGCCGGTGGGCCGCCGAAGATGACCGACCCCTCGGCGTCGACGGCGACCACCCAGGTGTCCGGGCGCAGCCGCTTGAGCCGGGCGGACAGTCCGGCGATGGTGCCGCCGGTGCTCACCCCGACGAACAGGTAGTCCACCCGGGGCAGGTCTCCGCACAGCTCGGCGCCGGTGAGCAGGTCGTGTGCGTCGACGGCATCCTGATTGGCGTACTGATTGGGCCAGTAGACCCTCGGCAGTTCGGCGCGCAGCTCCTCCACCCGGCGCAGCCGGGTGCCGAGATAGCCGCCCGTCTCGTCGGGCTCGGTCACCTTCTCCACCCGGTCGCAGAGCCGGCGCAGGTACGCCTCGGTGGCGGCGTTGACGTTCGGGTCGACGACCGGGACGAAGGTCAGCCCCAGCCAGCGGCAGAACGAGGCGAGCGAGATGGCGAAGTTCCCCGAGGACGACTCCACCACAGTGGTTCCTTCGACGACCTCACCGCGCTCGACGGCCCGCCGCAGGATCCAGTACGCCGAGCGGTCCTTGGAACTGCCGTTGAGGTTGACGTACTCCAGCTTGGCGAACAGGTCCAGCCGGTCGTGGCGAAGCTGCACCAGCGGGGTACGCGGCATCGCCTGCCCCACCACCGCCAGCTGTTCCAGCAGGGACTCATGACTCACGGCTATCACTTCCGCACTGCGGCATCACTGCGGCTCCCGATCCGGCTCGATGGTGGGCCCAGCGGCTCAACGGAGACGACCGGCGGGCGGATGAATGGATGGCACAACGCCCGCTCACCGTGGGGCATGCGGCTCGGGGAACCCTCGGACCGTGATCGGGCCCGGATAGCGGCCCGCTCGAGCCGCGCGGACCGGGACTGTCCGGACCGGCCGCCTCCGGCCGGGTCCGCCCGGCGCGCTCGTGGCGGCGCCGGACGGACCCGGAGGCGTCAGGGGCAGGTCACCACCTGACCGGCGAAGGTCAGTCCGCCGCCGAATCCGAGCAGCAGCACCGGCGCGCCCTCGGGCACCTCCCGCCGCTCCACCAGTTTTGCCAGGGCGATCGGTGTGCTCGCCGAGGACGTGTTGCCCGAGGACACGATGTCCCGGGCGATCACCGTCTTCTCCGTGACGCCGAGATCGCGGGCGATCGCGTTGATGATGCGCAGGTTCGCCTGGTGCGGCACGAACGCCGCCAGGTCCTCCGGCTCGACTCCGGCCCGGCGGCACGCCTCCCGCGCGACCGGCGTCAGCGCCGTCGTGGCCCAGTGGAACACGGTCTTGCCGTCCTGCTCGATGTGCGCCGAAGCGCCCTCGATCCGGATGGCCGACCCGCGTTGGGCGGACCCGCCCCACACCACCGGGCCGACGCCGGGTCGTTCGGCGCCGACCAGTACCGCCGCCCCGGCGCCGTCACCGAACAGGATGCAGGTGCTGCGGTCCTGCCAGTCGACGTAGTCGGTGAGGCGCTCGGCACCGATCACCACGGCGGTCGCCGCGGCACCGGCCCGGATGGCGTGGTCGGCGGTGGCCAGCGCGTAGGAGAATCCGGAACACGCGGTGTTGACGTCGTAGGCCGCCTGCCCCGACATCTCCAGGTTCGCCGCGACCCGGCTCGCCACGTTGGGCACGCGGTCCACCGCGGTGCACGTGGCGACCACCACCAGGTCCACCTGGCCCGGCTGGACACCGGCCGCGCTGAGCGCCTTGCCCGCGGCGGCGGTGGCCATGTCGGCCACCGACTGGTCCTCGGCGACGTGCCGGCGTTCGATGCCGACCCGGCTGCGGATCCACGCGTCGTCGGTGTCGACGCGTTCGGACAGCTCCTCGTTGGTCAGCACCCGCGGCGGCTGGTAGTACCCAAGACCGGCGACGCGGGTTCCCGCCCAGTTGCGCACAGTGGTCTCCTCTCCCGCCCGGTCAGCCACAGCCGCCGGGCTCGTCGTGATCGAAAGAGCCGATCGTCGCGAGCGCCGCCACCGGAAGACGGTCGCTCGGGTCCGCCGCGCCGCCCGGCTGCGCGGCGCTCCGCGCGCGCACCGCCGACTCGACCTCGGCCACCCGGTCCACGCCCCAGAAGCGGTGCCGTCCCACGATGAACAGCGGGATGCCGAACACCTCGTCGCGGTGGGCGCGGACCAGCGCGTCCAACCCCAGTTCGCGAATCCGGTCGTCGTCGGCGGCGGCCATCAGTTCAGCCCCGGGCAGTCCGGCGGCGTCGCAGGCGGCCCGAAGCGTCTGCGGGTCGCTGATGTTGTCGCCCCGGTGCCAGCGGGCCTCGGTGACGACCCGGTAGAACCGCCGCTCGCAGCCCAGTTCGCGGGCACGCAGCCAGCCCAGGGCGGACGGCTCCCACCAGGGCGCGACGTCCACCGGCCAGACCAGGCGGTAGCCGAGGCCGGCGGCGAGGCGCTTGGTGTCGTGCAGGATGTACAGGTGCTTGGCCTTGCTCATCACCGTGTAGTGGAAGTCCGCGCCGCGGTCGGCGAGAGCGGCGCGCATCCGGGTGTCGGGATCCCAGAAGGGCACGTACTCGAACCGGTCCGCGAAGTCGGGCACCCGTTCTTCGAGCTGCCGCAACGCCATCCAGCTGAACGGGCTCTGGAAGGAGAAGTACACCCGCGGGCGGTCGGTCACGCGGCGCTCCACAGCAGCGCGGCCTGGGTCGGTCCGTCCATCACGGCGACCTGGCCGGCGTCCGGGCCGCTCGCCACCCCGTACCCGTGGGTGATCGACCCGGTCGCGGTGGGCACGATCACGCCGTCGCGTACGACATAGCAGTCCATCCGGCCGGTGAACATCACGTCCTTGACGATGTCGTCGACTGTGAAGACCGTGTGCAGCTCCTCCTCCAGGCGCGCGTCGGCGAGCAGCCGCACCTGGGAGCGCGTCACCGCCGGGATCCAGTTCCGCTCGGTGAGCATGCGCCGGATCGAGATGCCGCGCTCCGCCAGGTAGCGGTGCACCACCTCCTCCAGGTCCCGCACGTAGCCGGAGTGCTGCATCCGGTCGGAGAACTGGCAGTGGGGGTACGGGATGGTCTCGGACCACCGGAAGCCGGGCCGGAACGCGGCCGGCGTGGGGCCCGGCGCCCGCAGCTGGGCCAGGTCGGTCACCACCCGGCCGGCGATCTCCCGCGGCAGCTCGCCGGTGACGCCGGACGGCGCGACGAAGGCCACCCGGACCTTGCCCTTGAGCACGGGGACCGGTCGTCCCTCCCGCTCCACCAGCAGGGTGACCGCGAAGGTGTCCTCGGCACCGCCGGAACCGCCCACCGGGACCGCCTCGGCCCGTACCTCGTCGTCGACGAAGACCGGGCCGGGAAGCCGGAGCGAGTGTTCCACGAAGGACAGCTGCACGCCGTGGTCGTGGAAGAGCCGACCGGGTCCGGTCCCTCGGTCGCGGTAGTGCTGGAGCACCACGTCCTCGGCCAGGTACACGAACTGCTTGAAGCCGACCCAGGTCCCGATGTTGGCGCCCTCGTAGCGAGGGCGGCCGCGACAGGTGGTGGGCTGGGCGTCGACGGCGAGAGTCATGCGTAAACCTCCATGGTCGGGCCGGCCGGCGCGGCGGCCGGTACGACTCGGTCGAAGAACTCGGCGCACTCGGCGGCGACCTCGGCCGCCTGGGTGACGTGGCAGAAGTGGCCGTAGTGCGGGTGTACGCGGACCCGCGCCGCCGGCATCACGGCGAGCGAGTCCGCCCGCGCCCCGGCCAGTCGCTGGTCACCGAGACCGGCCAGGACGAGCGTCGGCGTGACCACCCGGGCCAACTCGGGCCGGGGCGTCGCCAGCAGCCGGTCGAGCACCACCTCGGCGGCCCCGTCGGGAACCCGTTGCAGGGCCTTTCCCACCATCACGGCCAGCACGTCGTCGGCCACCGCCTCCGCACGGCGGCCGAGCCGGACCCGCAGCCCGTCGGCGACCACCTGCCGGATCGCGGCCCGGGTGCGGGCGACCAGCACCGGTCGCGGAGCCCGGCCCGCGGGGCGCACCAGGGGCGCGATCAGCACTGCGGCGCGGGCCGCGGGCCGGGCCGCCCCGGCGAGGTGGTCCAGGACCGCGTTGGCGCCGAACGAGTGCCCGACCAGGACGTCGGCGGGTTCGGGCAGCTCCGCCAGGGCGGTCCGCAGCCATTCGGCGGGCCCGGCGGACGTGGCCGCCCATGGGGTGGCCGGGCCTTCGACGGCGCCGCACCACGGCGCGTCGACGACCCAGCAGCGGTAACCCGGACCGAGCCGCCTGGCGAGTTCCTGCCAGGTGCCACCGTGGTCGGCCAGTCCGTGCACCGCCGCCAGCACCCGTCCACGCCCCGCCGGCGGAACGGCACCGGGCCCGGTGAGCAGCCGCCAGGTCACCGGCGCCCCCGGTGGCGGCTCAGCCGGCCGGTGGCGAAGCCGTCGTCGGCAGAGCCGCAGGTCACCGCCGCCTCGGTCGCGTCGCCCACACCGGCCGGCCGGTCCGCCGGATCGGCGAGCCACCGGGCGGCCAGCGCGGTCTGCAGCACGCCCGTCGCGCCGTACCCGGACGCCAGGACGCCGGCCAGGTCGGCGCTGGGGGCGTCCGCACCGGACAGCCGCACCACCGGCCCGGCGTCGGCCGGAACCGGCTCCGGCGCGCTGTGCCGGCGCACCGAGCGCAGGCGTACTCCCGGGCGGTCCGCCGCGGTGAGCACCACGCACGCGGCGATGCCCTCGGGCGGTCCGGGCGGCAGTCCGGCAGCGGACCGCAGCGCGGCGGCGACCGCGTCGCCCGGTTCGGCGCCGACGACGACGGCGCGACGGGTCCGCCCGCCGCGCACCAGCAGGGCACCGAGGCGCACGGCGTCGAGCCCGCCCGTCGCCCCGGAGCAGACCATCAGGTTGGGGCCGGTGAAGCCGTACCGGATGGCGATGCTGCTCGCGATGATGTTGCTCGATGCGTTCGGGGCCTGCATCGGGCTCACCCCGCGCAGACCGCCCGCGCGGACCTGGTCGACGATGTCGCAGACGGTGGCGACGTTGCCCAGGTTGGAGCTGACCACCACTGCCGTGCCGGCGGCGCCGGGCACCGGTCCGGTGGGCCGGCCGGGCGGCAGCCCGAGAGCCTTGTGCACGGCGCACATGGCCAGCCGCACCGCCGGTTCCTTGAACAGCAGCCCCTTGCGCCCGAGGAGGCCGTGCGCCTCGTCCGGGCCGCAGGCCGGCGTGGTGTCCGAGGCGATCAGCAGGCCCGGGGCGACGGCGGGCACGTGTACGGCCGCCGCCTCGATCAGCACCCCGTCAGCGGTCATGCCGCACCTCCACCAGACAGACGGCGTTCACGCCGCCGAAGCCGAACGCGTTGACCTGGGCGACGTGCGCGCCGGTGCGAGCCGGCCGGCCGATCACCAGGTCCAGTGGCGCCGCCTCGGCGATCGGCATCCGCAGTCCGGTCACCGGCGGCACCGTGCCGTGCCGCAGCGCCTCGACGGCGACCAGCAGGCTCATCAGTCCGGCGCTGCCGGAGGTGTGCCCGATCGCGCCTTTGATCGCGGTGACCAGTGGCGGGCGGCGTACGTCGGCGAACAGTCCGGCCAGCACCCGGGCCTCGGTGGGATCGTTCAGCGCGGTGCCCGTGCCGTGCGCCAGCACCAGGCCGACGTCGGCGGGGCGCAGGCCGGCCCGCTGGTAGGCGTCGGCCATCGCGGCGCGCAGGCCCTCCGGGTCCGGGGCCGTCTCGTGGTAGGCGTCGCAGGACATGCCCACGCCTCGCAGGCGCACCTCGGCCTCGCTGTCCGGCACGGAGCGCAGCACGACTGCCGCCGCGCCGTCGCCGAGCAGCACCCCCCGGCGATCGGCGTCGAACGGTCGTACCGCGTCGCTGGACTCGTCGCCGACCCGTCCGATCATCGCGAGCATGCTCTCGGTCATCGCGTCGGCCCCGCAGGCCACCACCGCGTCGGCCTCGTCGAGGCGGATCAGGTCGGCGGCGAGCGCCAGCGCGTGCGACGACGCCGAACAGGCGTTGGAGACGGTGACCACCTCGGTCACGCCGGGCAGCGTGTCGCGGACCGCGCCGGCGAAGTGCAGCGCGTGCGGTTCCACAGGCAGGCCGTCGGCCCGCCACCGTTCCACAGCGCGCAGTTCCCGCAGTCCGGTGCCGACGATCACGACGATCCGTTCCCGGGCGCCGTCCAGGCCGGCCTGCCGGGCCGCCTCGGCCACGCATTCGGCGAGCCAGGCGCTGGCCCGGTACGGACGCTCCTCCTCGACGGCGTCGACGTGGTAGCCGTACCGCACGTTCACCTGGTCCGGGTTGACGTACCCCAGTGGCTGGCGACCGGACTTCCCGGCGAGCAACGCGGTGAACGTCTCCGCGGTGCCGCCCAGCGCGGTGCGCATGGCACTACCGGTGATTGCGAGAGCCATGCCCGGTCCCCCTCAGCAGGGCCGCGCCGACGGTGCCGTCGGGGCTGCCGGCGACGATCAACGACAGCGAGCCGTCGTCGGGCGTACGCCGGTGGTGGGCCAGCAGCACCGCGACCTGGAGCGCGCCGGCCGCGGTCGGGCAGTCACCGGCGACGCCGGTGACGGAACTGCGGTCGGCCTGCCGGCCGACGGTGGCGTCCAGGGCCCGTTCCTCCTCGGCCGCACCGCAGGAGAGCACGCGCGCGAGGTCCGTCGCGGCGACGCCGGCGTCTCGCAGCATCCGGCGCACCAGGCCGGCGAGCGCGGTCGCGACGTCCATGCCGGCGCCGGTGTGCGCGACGTCGACCGCCACGATCTCGGCCGACGGTGTGCGTCCGGCGGCCCGCATGGCGGTGGCGTCCTCGACCAGGAAGACCGCGCCGCCCTCACCGCCGGCGGTCGCCGGGGCGCCGTCGGAGCCCGGGCTGCCCGCCCAGGCCATGTGCGGGGTGTACTCCTCGACCGCCCCGACCAGCAGTGCGTCCGCCCGGCCGCGCCCCAGCATGGTCCGGGCGTAGCGCAGCGCGGTGATGGTGGCCGTCCCCCCACCGGCGAGGGTGGCGTTGACCCCGCGCAGCCCGTGCCAGATGGCCGCCTGACCGGCGGCGCAGTTGAGCACCGTGTTGGGGAAGAGGATCGGGTTGACCAGGTAGGGCTTGTCCTGCACGTGGGTGTCGCGGCTGTAGTCGCTCGTCGACTGGAGGCTCCCGACACTGGTGCCGAGCACCACGCCGACCCGCTCCCGGTTGTCGTCGTCGACGACCAGGTCGCTGTCGGCGAGCGCCTGGCGGCAGGCGAGCACCGCGAACGCGGTCCGGCGGTCGAGGAAGCTGGTGCCCTTGCGGCCGAGATGGTCCCGGGCGCGGAAGCCCGCGAGGGCGTACGCCCGCGGGTGCGGCACCGGCTCGTCGGTCAGCTCGGCGGCGTCGACAGTGACGTCACGGCCCGCGCGCAGGCCGGCGGTGAACTCGTCGGCGCCCAAGCCGTACGGCGACACCACACCCCATCCGGAGATGCCGAGCACTGTGGTGATGCCGGGAAGGTCGGTGGTCACTGTCATGCGAGCCGTCCCAGGATCGTGATGGCGTTGTTGCCACCGAAGGCGAACCCGTTGACCTGGACGATCTGTGCCTGCGCGGGTCGGGCCCGGTTCGGCACCACGTCGAGGCCGGGCATCGCCGGGTCGGTGGTGAGGTGGTTGATGGTGGGAGCGAGGAAGCCGGACGACAGGGCCAGTGCCGCGGCGACGGCGCTGAACCCGCTCGCCGCGCCCATGGTGTGCCCGAGCATCGACTTGACCGAGCTCATCGGGGGCAGCCGGTCGCCGAACACCTCGCGGACCGCCTCGTACTCGGCGGCGTCGTTGGCGGGAGTCGCGGTCCCGTGGGCGCAGATGAAATCCACCTCGTCGGGCTTGATGCCGGCGTCCCGGTGGGCCAGCCGCATGCACCGGGCCACGCTCGCCGCGTCCGGGGCGGTCGGATGCTTGGCGTCGCAGGTGAGGCCGTAGCCCAGCACCTCGCAGTAGATCCGGGCCCCTCGGGCCTGGGCCGAGTCGAGGCTCTCCAGGAACAGCGCCACCCCGCCTTCGGCGGTGATGACCCCGGCGCGGTCCCGGTCGAACGGCGCGCAGCGTTCGGCGGCCAGGGCGCCCAGCCGGTAGAACCCGGCGTGCGCCCACCGGCACACCGAGTCGGCCCCACCGACGATCATGTAGTCCTGGTCGCCGGCGGCGATGGCGTCGAAGGCGTACCCCAGTGCGTAGTTGCTGGCCGAGCAGGCCGTCGAGACGGTCGTCGTGGTGCCCCGCAGGTCGAGCTCGCGGCTCACCGCCTCGGCGACCCGACCGGCCGGCATCTGACGGGCCAGCGACCGCGGCGTCGGCCGGTAACCGTCACGCAGCCAGTGCTCCGTGAGTCGCTCCACCACCTGTGATTCGCCGCTGGTCGTGCCCATGCAGACACCCACGCGGGCCGAGCCCGCCGCGACGTCGAGCGCCCCCGCGTCGGTGAGCGCGAGCCGGGCCGCCGCGGCGGCGAAGAGGCTGCTGCGCCCCCATTCGGCGGGATCGATCCGGCTCACCATGTCGTACGGCTGGAACTCGTGCACCTCGCCGGCGCGCTCGGTCACGAAGCCGGTGGTGTCGAAGCTGGCGATCGGCGTGATTCCGCTGCGTCCGGCGCGCAGCGCGGCCGCGAAGACGTCGATGCCTGTGCCGATGCTCGAGACCGGCCCTAGCCCGGTCACCACAACCCTTCGGTTCATCACTGGGGTGTCCTCCGTGAGTCCTTGGGCCGCGGTCGCGGGAGCGCCGGGGCGCCACCCCGCCATCCGTGGCGTGGTCGGATGCCACCCTCGGGCCGCGGCCTTGTGCGGGCCTCGCGGCGCCCTCGACATCACCTCGAGCAGGGCAACGGCACGTCGAGCAGGCCTGGAGAGTGCTTCGAGGAGGACGGGTGACCGTCGGGCGGGCCGGCGTTCCGCCGGCGCGGGACTTCATCGATACCATCCGACGGACCGCCGCACCGACCGACCGGGAGGACCCTTGAGCCGCAGCACCGTGACGAACACCGACGGCCGGAGCGGCGACGGCACCACCGGCGTGCGGCCGGGCTCCTGGGCCGGGTACGGCGCCTGCATATGGGCACTGCTGTTCGCGGGGCTCAGCTTCTACTGGGCGGCCGGCGGCCTCCTGGGCCAGGGCACGATCGGCCCGGCTGTCGAGGAGCCGGCGCTGGCCCGGGAGCCGGCGTTCGTCGCGCTGCTCTGGGGCACCGCGGTGCTCAAGCTGCTCGCCGCGCCGCTGGGTCTGGCGCTGGCCACCGGACGCCCGCGCTGGGTGCCGCGCTGGCTGCTGCTGCTCGGCGGCTGGGGCGCGGCGGCGTTGCTGTCTCTCTACGGCCTGGCCAACCTGACGCAGCACCTGCTGATTGTGGCCGGCGTCGTCGATCTGCCCGCCGGGCTCGGATCGGCTCTGCCCTGGCATCTGTTTCTCTGGGATCCGGTCTGGCTCTCCGGTGGGGCCCTGTTCACATTGGCCGCAATTTCCTACACTCGACCGCCGGGGCTACTCAACAACACAAAACGGTGAACTGAGGAGATTGTCCCGGCGAGATCTTGCCCACTCGGCACGGCCAATGGAAACTATCCTTCGCAGGCCGGTCGGGGCGAGGGGGCAGAGGGCTTATGGATACGAACGCGCTCGCCACAGGCTTGTCCGTAGCGAGCGCGTTCGAGGGCCGGCACGCTGCAATTATGGCCACCTTTCGGAAGCGTCTCCTGACGGTCACCGGTGAGCTGGGCCTCGACCAGGACCAGATGGACCAGATAGTCGCCCAGGCCGGGCAGGTGCTGGACGACGTCACGGCGAGCCTGCGCACCGGTCAGCCCGAGATCAACGAAGTGCGGATCGGCCTCGCCTCGCAGGCCGGCCCGAAGCCCGCCCCCCGAGCCGTGATCCACCCGGTCGACTCGCTGCGGGCCGCGAACGAACTGATCGAGCCCGTGCTGGACGCGGTGATCGAGACCGCGGCCGGTCTGCCCGACGCCACGTGCATCTTCCGGACCGCCAATCAGGCGCTGCAACGCAGCGTCCTCACGCGCATCCGCTGGTCCTCCGAGTCGTACCTGGCGTTCCTGCTCGACCGGGTGCGGCAGGCCCAGATGGCGGAGCGCCGCCGGATCGCCCGGGAACTGCACGACCGGGTGGGCGGGCCGACAAGCGTGGTGAACCGCAACCTGCAGCTGGCCAAGCGGTACGCCGAGGTCGACCTGAACCGGCTCCAGGAGAAGGTGGAGGTCGCCTACGAGGCCAGCGTGCAGAGCATGGACGCGCTCCGGGGCGTGGCGACGGACCTGCGCCTGGAGTCCGAGTTCAACAACCTGGAACAGGCTCTGCGCGGGTTCGTCTCGGCGATGACCGACGGCAGCGCGGTGGTCGACCTCGCGATCAGCGGGGACGAGTCATGGGTGCCGGCCGAGGCGCTCGCGGAGCTCTTCCTCGTGGTACGTGAGGCGCTGCGCAACGCGTTCCACCACGCCGGCGCGAGCACGATCGTGAGCCACATCGACATCGCACCGCACGAGGTACGCGCCTGGGTGGGCGACGACGGACAGGGCTTCGATCCGGCCTCCGGCCGGTCCGTGCACGGGCACGGGCTGACCTCCATGCGCGAGCGGATCGAACTGCTCGGTGGGAAGCTCGTCGTGCAGACCGCACCGGGGCGCGGCACGCACATCGAGATCTTCGTCCCCCTGTCGAGGAAGACATGACACCGCCTGCTGAATCCGACGTGTCCATCACCATCGTGCTCGTCGACGACCACGCACTGTTCCGGCACGGCCTGCGCGAGCTGCTGTCGATGGAGCCCGACCTGGTCGTACTCGGCGAGGCCGGCACGGGCGCCGAGGCGGTGGTGATGGCGGCGAGGCACCGGCCGGACGTGATGCTCCTCGACGCGGGCATCCCGGGCGAGCAGGCCGCGGCCACCATCGCCCGTACGCTCGCCGTCGCCCCGGACACCCGGATCATCATCCTCAGCATGTTCGACGAGCCTGCCGTCGTGAAGGAGCTGCTCGGCGCCGGAGCCCAGGCGTACCTGGTCAAGACCGTCACCCGCGACGACCTCGTGGCGACGCTGCGCAGCGTGCGGGGCGACGGCGACCGGGTGATGCTGTCGATCTCGCGGGAGAGCTTCGAACGGGTCAGCGACGGCCGCTCCAGCATCCTGTCCGCCCGCGAGGCGGAGATCCTCGCCCTGGTGGCCCAGGCGTACAGCAACTCGCAGATCGGGCGGCGGCTGGACATCACCGAGGGGACCGTCAAACGGCACCTGCGCAACGTGTTCACGAAGCTGGGGGCGGTGTCCCGGCTCGACGCGGTGAACAAGGCCGTGGCGTCGAACCTGATCACGGTGGAGAAGCCGGCCGCGCCGGCGCCCCGAGGCTAGCCGTACACGCTCGGGCCCCATGTCGTCACCACGCCGACATGGGGCCCGGGTCGGCTGGGCTCAGCCGGCCGGCACCAGCAGGCGCGCGTCCGCGCCGTTGAGCACCTGCCGTTGGAGGTCCTGCAACTCCGGCGTCGGTTCGAGACCGAGTTCCTCGGACAGCGTCTGCCGCAGGCTCTGATACGCGCTCAGCGCTTCGGCCCTTCGCCCGCACCGGCTCAACGACGAGATCAGGTGGGCGTGGAGCCACTCGTTGAGCGGGTGCGCCGCGACCAGTGCACGCAGCTCGGTGACGAGTTCCCGGTGCCGGCCGAGCCGGGCGTCGGCCTCGATGCGCAGCTCCAGCGCCCGCATCCGCAGCTCGGCCAGGTGGGTGACGTCCGCACTTGTCCACGCCCCGACGCTGACGTCGTCGAGCACCGGCCCCCGCCACAGCGACAGGGCACGGCGCAGCACCTGGACGGCCTCGACGGGCCGTCCCTGGTCCAACAGGCCGTCACCCTCGCGACAGAGGCGGGCGAAGAGGGTGGCGTCAAGCTGGTCCTCCCGCATCGACATGCGGTAGCCCGCCGGGCGGGTCACGAGAAGCTGGCCGGAGGGCCCGGTGGCGCCGACCCGCTCGAACAGGTTACGGAGCTGGTAGATGTACGTCTGCGTGGTGGTGGCCGCGCTCCGGGGCGGTCGGTCGCCCCACAACCAGTGGAAGATGCTGTCCTGGCTCACGGTCTGGTTCGCCCGCAGCAGCAGCAGCGCCAGAACGGCCCGCACCTTGGGTGCGGTGGGGGCGCAGTCGACACCGTCGTGCCGCACTTCCAGGCCGCCGAGAATGTTGAAGCGGAGCATTGTGTACCCTCTTCTCTTCGCAACTGGCGTAGACGCTAATCGTCGACCAGCCGGAATCCGCTCCCGCTGCGCCCAACGTGATCATCACGGCCACCAATCGGAACGCGGCAGTACGTCTTTAGAGGTAGTTCATCGAATCCGCCGCATGCTCAGCCGACATTCCTCAGATCAAATAAATCGCATGGCCAGCCGCGCTTTGCGAATACTATTCGCACCACTTCCGGGGCACCCCGAACAGCGCCGCAACAGCGCGCGGAGCAGGCCGTCAGGCCCCGGCGTCCCGCGCGGTCGCCTCCGCCAACGACTTGATGTTGAGGAGTTGCCTGCGCCCCATGAGCGCGTCACCGACGGCCAGCGCGCTGCGGCGGGCACGCTCGAACGTGGTCGAGGCGCCCACGTCGAGCCGCCCGACCAGTCGCGTGCCCTGCGGGGCGGGACTGACCCGGTAGGTCACCGCCACCTCGCCGTAGCTACGTCGATGGCGATCGGCGATGACGCCGGTGAGGTGGTCGTCGAGAGCGAACTCGGCCACCGTGAAGATCAAGAACTTCTGCCCCGCCGCCAGCTTCTCCGCGCCCGGAGTGAGGGTCCGCGGGCTGCGCCGTCCGAGGTTGTCGACCAGGTCGTAGCTGTACGGCGCCACCTTGAGCTGGCACAGCCACCGGTAGACCACCGGAACCGGCGCCGCCACGTCCACCGCCCGGACGAACGAGCGGAACGGCACGGTCAGGTACCGATCGCACGGATAGCGGTCGGCGACCTCCTCCGGCGTGGCGTTCCATACCCGAGGGTCCAACCGCCGCAGTCTCTCAATCAGCACAACTGTCCGCCTTGTCGATGAGCCGGCCGGCCACGCGCCCCGGTCGGTGCGCGCATTCGCCGATCGACCAGTGAACTCCGCGCGGGTCGAGAGTGCGTCGACGACGGCTGGAAGCCGTCCGCCGGCGCACCGCCCGACCGGGCACCGGTCCTTGATGATCCGGAGCCGGCCCGGTAGAAACGGCGGGGCCGACAGGAGATCACTCATGACCGATGCCCACGGGCAGTTGTCCGCGACGCCCCGCACGAGCCTGCGCCGGATGAAGGAGAAGGGGCACCACGACCGCGCCGCCCTGCTCGACGTGCTCCGGGCCGGGTTCGTCTGCCACCTCGGCGCCCTGGTGGACGGTGACCCGATGGTGGTACCCACCGTCTACGGGTTCGACGACCGCCACCTCTACCTGCACGGCTCGGTGGCCAGCCGGAGCCTCACCACCGACACCGACGTCTGCGTCACGGTCACCGTGGTCGACGGCCTGGTGCTGGCGCGCTCGGTGTTCGAGCACGGGGTCAACTACCGCAGCGCGATGGTCTACGGCCGGCCCCGGTGGGTGACCGACACCGAGGAGAAGCTGCACGGCCTGCGGCTGCTGACCGAGCACGTGGCACCCGGCCAGTGGGACCACGCCCGCCGCCCGAACCGGCGGGAGCTGGCGGCCACGGCCCTGCTGGCGCTGCCGCTGGCGGAGGCGTCGGTCAAGACCCGCAGCGGCCCGCCGGACGACGGCGACAGCCCGGACGCCGCGCTCGGGCTCTGGGCCGGCGAGCTTCCGCTGGTGGCGCGCTGGCAGCAGCCGGTGACCGATCCGGCGCTCCCGCCGACGGCACCGGTGCCGGCACACGTGGCCGCCCGCGCCGGCACCCGCGTCGACAGGCACTGACCGCCCGGGGCGGCCGCGCACACGCGACCGCCCCGGTCCGGCGGCGTCCTACCGCAGCCGCCGGGCCACCTCCGCGAGCGGCAGCCGGGGCTGGACGGCGGCGCGGGCGGCGACCACGGCCAGCGCCCGGGGCACCCCCGCGCAGTGGGCGATGATCTGCCGTACCGCCTCGCGTTCGGCGGTCAGCCGGCGCTCGCCGAGACGGGCCGCCAGCAGTTCCCACGCCTCGCCGGCAGCCAGCTCGTCCACCACGACCGGGCGCGCCGCCTCGCCGACGACCAGTCCGGTGAGGCGGTCCCGGCTGGTCACCACCACCATGCAGCCGGGGACGCCGGGGAGCAGCGGCCGTACCTGGTCGGCGTCGCGCGCGTCGTCGAGCACGATGAGCATCCGGCGTCCGGCGAGCACGCTGCGGTAGAGACCGGCGCGCGCGGCCGGGCCGCACGGAATGCCGCCCGGTACGTCGAGCGCCTCCATGAGGCCACCGAGCGCCTCCGCCGGCGCCACCGCCGGGCGGCGCGAGTCGCTGCCGCCGAGCTGGACGTGCAGCACCCCGTCGACGAACCGGGCGGCGGACCGGTGGGCCCAGCGCAGCGCCAGCGCCGTCTTGCCGATTCCGGAGCGTCCGGACAGGACGCACACCACGACACTGGACATCCGTCGTGGTCCGCCGTCGAGCAGCCGGTCGAGTTGCCGCAGTTGTGCCGAGCGCCCGGTGAAGCCGGGGATCTCCAGCGGCAACTGCATGGGACGGATCCGGGCCGGCGCCGGATGGGCCGGCAGGCCGAGCACCTCGCGCAGCAGCCGGACGGTCGCCGGCCGCGGGCTGGTCACCCGCGACGACTCCAGGTTGCGGATGCTCCGGACACTCAGGCCGGTGCGGGCGGCCAGCTCCTCCTGTGTGAGGTTGGCCCGTCGCCGAGCGGTAGCGATTTCATCACCCAACGTATCCATGTAGCCGATCACAGCGTCGTCTCCGTACCGGTTCTGGCGGATTCGTACAGGCGGACCACCGCGGCGTGACAACTGAGCGGGCAATCAGCAGCGCCATTGCCGGTGATCTGCCGGTGAAGCTCCTGTTAGCCAGCCGAGGTTAGGTCCACAGTGGTTCCGACGCTATCGACCGGAGTCGAATTGCCACCCGGGCGGGAGACCGGCATGGCGTCGCACAAGCACCACTTCCGGTCACTCTCCGCAAACCTGATCCGTCCGGCGCGCCCGACGGGAATCGCGCCGACCAGGAGGACGAACATGCGAAGGTACGTCAGCGACACCGCCGAACTCACCGACGAGTACGGCATCCAGATCGGCCGCTGGACGCAGTACCGCGATCTCGGCCCGTTGCCGTTCGACGCCATGTGGTGCGTGATCCCGCCCGGTGGCAGCAGCAGCGAGGACATCCACCCCGAGGTGGAGTTCGCCGTGGTGACCCGCGGCACCGCCATCTACGAGGCGGGCGGCGAGAAGGTCGAGGTGCCGACCGGCGGGGTGATCCTGCTCGAACCCGAGCAGCGTCACGTCATCCACAACCCCTCGCCGGAGCAGCCGCTCACCATCCTCAGCATCTACTGGATGCCCCGCGCCGACGGCGCCGCCGACGCGGGCGACGGGACCGGCCGTGGCTGACGGACGGACCGCCGCCGGCGCGGTGCTGGTGGTGACGCCGCCACCGACGCCGAACGGGCCGCTGCACCTCGGGCACCTGAGCGGCCCGTACGTCGCCGGCGACGTCGCGGCCCGCGCGCTGCGTGCCGCCGGCAGGCGGGTGGTGACCCAGTGCGGCCTGGACGCGCACCAGAACTACGTGCTGGCCCGGGCGCAGGCGCACGGCGAGACCCCGGCCGACACGGTCGCCCGCTACGGGTCGTTGATCCACGCCGCGTTGCGCGCCGCACGCATCCGGTACGACGTCATGGCCGACCCGCTGGAAGACGAGAGCTACCGCCGGGCGGTGGCCGGCCTGCTCACCGAACTGGTCGAGGCCAAGGTGGTGGAGGTCGCCCCGGTGTCGCTGCGCGCCTGCGCGGCCTGTGGGCGGACCCTGCACCACGTCCGGGTCGCCGGGCGCTGCCCGGCCTGCGGCGCCGGCGCGAACGGCGGCACCTGCGAGGGGTGCGGTGGCTTCTGCACCGCCGCGAACCTGATCGGCGCGCGTTCGACCTGCTGCGAGGCGTCACCCGAGCCGGTCACGCACACGGTCCCGGTGCTCCGGCTCGACGACCACCGGGAACGACTCGCCGAGTTCTGGTCCCGCGCGGTGCTGCCGCCCCGGCTGCGGCGCCTCGTCGCGTCCCACCTCGACGGCGGGCTGCCGGAGGTGCCGCTGGCGTACCCGACGGACTGGGGAATCGAGTGGGACGACGGCCTGCGCATCGACGTCTGGGCCGAGATGGCCCTGGCCAACCTGGTCCTGCCCGCCCGCCACCTGCGGCCGGACGCGGACACGCTGGCCGGGTACCTGGACGCGTGGCGTGACGTGGACGAGCAGTGGATCTTCCTCGGGATCGACAACGCCTTCTACTACGCGCTGCTCATCCCGGCACTGCACCTGGCCGCCGGGCTGCCCGACCGGCCGACCGGGCTGGTGGTCAACGAGTTCTACCGGCTCACCGGCTCCAAGTTCTCCACCAGCCGCGAACACGCGATCTGGGCGCACGAGTTCCTGGCCACCGAGGACCCGGCGGTGATCCGGGCGTTCCTGAGCTGGGACCGGCCGGACAGCTACGAGTCGGACTT
Source organism: Micromonospora tulbaghiae (assembly GCF_900091605.1). Lineage (GTDB taxonomy): Bacteria > Actinomycetota > Actinomycetes > Mycobacteriales > Micromonosporaceae > Micromonospora > Micromonospora tulbaghiae. The sequence continues at coordinate 240,641 of NZ_FMCQ01000002.1, read as the reverse complement.
CCGCCCCGAGGCGTACGAGGCGTTCACCGCCCGGTACGCCGCGACCCTGGCCGGCACCACCGCCGGCCTGGACGGCGTCCTGGCCGACACCGAGCTGACCCGAGGCGAGCAGGCGCTGCGCCTGGAGCACTTCGACCCCGCCACCGCGGTCCGGGCGGCGCTGGCCGCGTACCCCGGCCGGCCGGAGCGGGCGGCCCGGCTGCTCGGCGTCATCGGCGGCGCGGAAGCGGCGGAGTCCGATGGGTGAGCCGCGCGTGCTCGTCGTCGGCGCGGGCGTGAGCGGTGTCCTGCTGGCCCGGCGGCTGCGGGACGCGGGCGCCGAGGCGGTCCTGATCGGGCCGTCCGACAGCGGCGCGGCCGGACGGCCCGCCGACGCGACGGCCGCGTCCGGTGGGCTGGTGCGGGCCTTCGAGCCCGATCCGGCCGCCCGGTCCCTGGCGGCCGCGAGCCTCGCCGAGCTGCTGGGCGACCCGTCCCTCGCGACCGCCGCCGGGTGGCGGCGGACCGGCTCGCTCTACCTGCTCGACGCCGGGGCGGCGGCCGGCGTGGACGGCGCCGAGGTGCTGACCCGGGACGAGGTCGCCCACCGGTTCGGCTTCGCCGGGCTCCCGGACGGCACGGTGGGGATCTGGGAGCGCCGGGCCGGCTACCTCGATCCGGACCGGCTGCGCCGGACCGTCATGCGTGGCCTGGACCGCACCGAGACGACACCGGTGGCCCGCCTCGACGACCGCGTGGTCGAACTGCGCGACGGCCGCCGCCTCACCGGCGACCTCGTCGTCGTGGCCGCCGGCGCCTGGACCCCACGGCTGCTGCGCGCCGCCGGGCTGCCGACCTCGCTGCGCACCAAGCACATCCAGTACACCCGTCACGCCACCGGCCGGGCCGACCTGCCGTGCTTCGTGGACGAGACCAGCGGTCTCTACGGCCGGCCGGCCGGTCCGGGGCGCGTGCTGCTCGGGCTGCCGAGCGACAGGTGGGACGTCGACCCGCCGGCACCCGAACCGGACACCGCACTGGCGGCACGGGTCCGGGCGGTGGCCACGCAGCGGCTGCCCGGCCTGGATCCGCGACCGGTCGGCCCGCCGGTGAGCGCCGCCGACTGCTACAGCGAGCCCGCCGGCCTGGCCCTGCGCCACGTGGCCGGCGCCGTACACACGTTCACCGGCGGCAGCGGCGGCGCCGCCAAGACCGTCCTGGCCGCCAGCCGGCTCGCCGCCACCGCCCTGCTGAACACCCGAACCGCGATCCCTGTCCCCCACGGCCAGACAGAGGCAGACTGATGACGCAGACCTTTCACACAGTGGGAATCGGCGCCGGGCCGGCGAACCTGAGCCTCGCGGCGATGTACGACACCCTCGCACCGCACGACATCGCGTTGTTCGAGGCGCGGGACCGGCCGGGCTGGCACGACGGGATGCTGCACAGCGGCGTACGCATGCAGACCGGCTGGGTCAAGGACCTGGTCTCGCTCTACGACCCGACCCACCCGCTGTCGTTCCTCAACTACCTGGTCACCACCGGCCGGGTGTACGCCCTGCTGGGCGCCGGGTTCGACACCATCCCCCGGATCGAGTACCAGCAGTACCTGGTGTGGGCGGCGGGCCAGTTGCCGCGCATCACGTACGGCACCCGCGTCGACCGGGTCGAGTTCGACGGTGCGATCGTCAGCCGCAGCGGCGGTGCGGCCCTCGCCCGCTCCCGGCACCTGGTGCTCGGCAGCGGGACCGTCGCTTTCGTACCGGACTTCCTGGACGCCCTGGATCCCCGGCACCTGTTCGTCGCCGACGAGCTGCACCGGCGACTCGCCACCGTGCCGGACGAGCCGGACCTGCCGTGGATCGTGATCGGCAGCGGCCAGACCAGCGCGGAGTGCGTCGCGGCGCTGCTCGCCCGCGGCTGCCGCGACATCAAGTGGATCGGGCGGCGGTCGTGGTTCGCCCCGCTGGAGGACTCCCCGTCGGCGAACGACCTGTACCGGCCCGCCTACCAGGAGGCGTTCCTCACCCTGTCCCGGGACGTGCGGGAACGCCTCGTCTCCGGCCAGATCCTGACCAGCGACGGCATCTCCCCGGGCACGTTGCGCGGCGTCTACCAGCACAACTACGAGGAGCGGCTGCGTACCGGCCGGTTCCCGGTCACGATCATGCCGAGCCGGACCGTGACCGGAGCCCGGCAGCTCGACGGGGAGGTCGAGCTGGAGTGCCTGACCGCCGGCAGCGGCGAGGAACGGCACCGGGCGGTGAACCTGGTCGTCGCGGCGGGACGCCGGCAGGCGCCGCTGCCCTTCGATCCGGAGCTGACCGCGCTGCTCGACCTGGACGAGCGCGGCGAGCCGATCATCGAGTCGGACTACTCGATCCGGTGGAAGCACGCCGACGACCACAAGATCTTCGTGCTGAACCGGGGGCGGTACGTCCAGGGGCTCGTCGACTCCAACCTGAGCATCCTGCCGATCCGTAGCGCGATGATCCTCAACTCGATCGCCGGCCGCACCGTCTGCCGGTTCCGCGACGACTACCTGAGCACCCGATGGGCGTGAGCGCGATGACGTCATTCGACTACGACGACCGGATCTTCGTCTCCGTCGACCACGCCGGTGACGCCGATCCGCTGCGGGGGCACTACCACCAGCGCGGCGACCTGGTCTGGGCGGAGATCTCCGGCGGCCCGGTACGGCACGGCCGGCTCGCCGGCACCTGCGACGCGCAGGGCGTGGTGCGCTTCGCGTACCTGGAGGTGCTCACCGACGGCAGGATCGTGGTCGGCGAGTGCGAGTCCCGGCCTGAGCGGCTGCCGGACGGCCGGATCCGGCTGCGCGAGCAGTGGCGCCGGCACGGGCCGCGCCGCGACAGCGGCGTCTCGGTCATCGAGGAGGCCGGCCCGGCCCGTGTCGAGGCGAGGGAGGAGCAGCGTGTCTGACATCCAGATCGTCAGCTTCGTCGCCGCGAGCCTGCTCATCATCATCGTGCCGGGCGTCGACTTCGCCCTGGTCACCCGGCAGACCGTCAGGTACGGGCGGCGGGCCGGATTCGTGGTGCTGGCCGGGCTGTTCGCCGCCGCCCTGGTGCACGCCTCGCTCGCCACCGCCGGTCTGTCCGCCCTGCTGGTCTCCTCACCGGCGCTCTACACGGTGCTGCGCGTCGCCGGTGCGCTGTACCTGCTCTACCTGGGCGGCACCATCCTCTGGGCCACCCGGCCCCGCCGGACAGCCCCGGTGGCGCAGCCGGTCCCGGTCGGCGCGGGTGGGGCCGGTGCCGGCACGGACGTCAGCGCGCCGGTCCGGGACACCCCGGTCGCCGACGAGCCGCACGTGGCCCGGCGCTCGTTCGTCATGGGCGTCACGAGCCAGCTGCTGAACGTCAAGGTGGTCGTCTTCTACGTCTCGTTCGTGCCGCAGTTCGTCAAGCCCGGCGACGGGGCGGCGGCCCGCACGGCGGTGCTGGCCGCCACGTTCATCGGCCTCGCCGTGCTCTGGTGGGCCTGCTACATCCTGCTCATCGACCGGTTGCAGCCCTGGCTGACCCGGCCCTCGGTGCTGCTGGTGATCGAACGGCTGACCGGGCTGATCCTGATCGTCCTGGCGGTGCGGATCGCGCTGAGCCACTGAGCCGAACCGCGGCGCCCGCCGGCCCGGCCGCACAGCCGGGCCGGCGGGCGCCGTGGTGTCAGTCGTTGCGCGGGCGGTGGGCGACGGTGAGGACGTGGGTGGTCGGCCAGTCCAGCGGCCGGCCGTCCAGGCCGGTGAGGGACGCGACCGGCGCGATCCGGTTGTCGACCACCCAGTCGTTGCGGACCGGCGCCGAGGCCGGGCCGATCTCGAAGCCCGCCTCGGTGAGCAGCGCCGTCCAGTCGGCGAAGCTCAGGCCGCAGAACTGCTCCTTCGTCTCCGACAGCCAGTTGTCGGTGTAGTCCTTACGGGTCAGGTAGTCCATCGCCGCGCCCAGGCCGAGACGTACCGCGCCGTCGGCCAGCGGCTCGTATTCGAAGCCGAACGCGAAGTCGACGGCGAACTGGTCCAGCCGCGCCCGCGTCGACAGTCCCGAGACGTACCGCCGGACCTCGGCCGAGGTCAGGTCGGCCAGATCCAGGCGGGGCGAGGCGGGGTTGTCGCCGTCGTCGGCGGCCAGCCGCAGGATCACCTGCCGCCCGGGGTCGTCCGGTCCGCACACGTCACTGTTGATCCAGACGCCGCCGGGCACGGTGTGGTCGTGGATGCGGCGGGCGAACTGGAGCAGCGACTCCCGCTGCCGCCCGTACGACCAGATCTCGTGGGTGAGCGCGAAGGTGAGCGTGGTGTCCACCGACCGATCCTTGAACACCGCGCCGCCGAGGACGTTGCGGTGGAAGAAGTACACGTTGGCGTTGCGGAACACGCCCTGTGCCTTCTTGTGCAGGCACTCCTGGTAGAGGTGGCGGGCCACCTCCACGCCGATCAGGTCGCTCTCCCGCAGCGCGGCCTCCCGGTCGGCCAGCTCCAGCACCGCGCCCGCCCCGCAGCCGATGTCCACGATGCGTCCGGGCTGCACGTACCGGCGCACCGAGTCCCACTTGCGTTGCGCGGCCGAGGCGAACGCCTCCACGTACGTCCGGTAGTCGCGGGTCACCGTGAGGCCGCCCTCGTCGCCCACCAGCGGGTCGTTCACCACCGACCGGATCGCCTCGACCAGGCGGTAGCGCTCGAACACGTCGATCGTCGCCGGGTGGGTGAGCGTACGCCAGGTCTCGTCGCCGCCGGCCAGGCGCAGCAGCACGTCCCACGGCCGTTCGGGCGTCTCCGGCAGGTCGGGGTCCGCCTCGACCAGCGCGATCGCGAAGCCGAGCCGCTCGTACAGCTTCGCGACCTCCGGTGTGGAGCAGGCCACCACCGTGTCGGCGGGCGTGAGTTCGAGCCCGGTGGCCACCGCGATGCTCTTGAGCGTGACCTCCGCGAACGCGTCGGTGTACGCGGTGTCGAAGATCGGCACGGCCAGCGAACGCAGCCCGGTCAGCACGCTGAACCGCTCGATCGCGGCCTCCCGCCTGTGGTATGCGACGGGGTTGCGCCGGGTGTTCTCGTGGTTGGCCGACGTCACCGCCCAGACCACTGTGGCCTCGTCGCCGGCGAGCCGGCGCAGGTAGTCGGCCTGGAACCGGGTCAGCAGGTGATGCCGCCCGGGGAACAGCACGAAGCGGGTCGGCAGGTCGGTCATGGACACCTCGCCTGGGCGGTGGAGCGGTCGGTGATCATACGGGGACGCGCCAGGAACGCCACAGATGGCCGTACCGGCCGTCGGCGGCCAGCAGCTCGTCGTGCGTGCCCTGCTCCACGATCCGGCCGTGGTCGAGCACGACGATCCGGTCCGCGGTGACCGCCTGGCTGAGCCGGTGCGCCACGATCAGCGTGGTACGCCCCCGCGTGGCCGCCAACGCCGCCCGGTCCAGGTCGCGGGCTCCGGCGCTGCCGGCCTCGGCGGTCGCCTCGTCCAGTACGGCGACGGCGGGCGCGGTGAGCACCAGCCGGGCCAGGGCCACCTGCTGGGCCTGGGCGGCGGTGAGCCGGTGGCCGCCCTCGCCCACCGGCGTCGCCAGCCCGTCCGGCAGGGCACGCAGCCAGGTGGTGGCGCCGACCCGCTCCAGCGCGTCGAGCAGCTCGGCATCGCTCGCGTCCGGGGCGGCCAGGCGCAGGTCCTCGGCGAGCGGCCCGGCGAAGACGTGCACCTCCTGGCTGACCAGTGCCACGTCGCGCCGGGAGGTGACCTCGCCCGCCCCGGTCAGCGGCACGCCGTCGAGGCGTACCGATCCGTCGGTGGGCGCGATGATCCCGGCGGCGATGCCGGCGAGTGTGCTCTTGCCGGCGCCGCTGGCGCCGACGAGCGCGACCCGCTCCCCCGGTGCCAGGCGCAGCTCGACGTCGGCCAGCACCAGCGGCCCGTCGTCGTAGTGGTGCCGGCGCACGGTGACGTCCAGCGCCGCCGGGCCGCGCGGGCCGGCGGGCGGTGCGGCCGGGCCGGGCGCGGTGGCCGGTGCGGTGTCGGGCAGGTTCGCCACGCCGACCAGGCGGGCGAGGCTCGCGCCGGCCTGCAACACCGAGTCGGACTCCATCAGCAGCAGGCCGATCGGGTTGAACAGGCGGTGGAAGTAGAGCGCGGCGGTGGTCGCCGCGCCGACGGTGACCAGGTCGTCACGGACCAGGAAGAACCCGGCCACGAGCACCGCGGCCAGGCCGAGGAACTCCGACCTGTTGATCCGCAGCCCGAAGCGGGTGTGCAGGTTGAAGATCTCCAGCGACAGGTCGCGGGCCAGGCCGGACCGCTCGGCGATCGCCGCCACGTGCGCGTCCTCGGTCCGGTACGCGCGCACCGTCGCCGCGCCGCGCAGCGCGCCGGCCAGCGCCTGCGTCCGCTCGCCGGTGGCGACCCGCTCGCGGGCGTAGTACGGCATCGAGCGCCGCAGGTACCAGCGCAGCGCCAGCGCGTACGCGGGCGCGGCCACCAGCCCGGCGAGGCCGAGCCGCCAGTCCAGCGCGACCAGCCCGAACACGGTGAGCACGACGGACAGCAGTGCGCCGACGAACGCCGGTCCGCTCACCGCGATCACGTTCGTCACCACCGCCACGTCGTCGCCGACGCGGGCCAGCAGGTCACCGGTGCCGGCCCGCTCCAGCGTCGCCGACGGCAGGTGCAGCGCCCGGTCGAGGACGCGCTCGCGCAGCCGGGCCAGCACCGTCTCGCCGAGCCGGGACGCGAGCGCGGCGCCGAGCGCCGTGAGCAGGCCGGTGACCACGGCGGCGGCAGCGATCACCGCCACCCGGCCGGCGATCCGGGAGACCGGGGCGTCGGCGATGACGTCGTCGACCAGGCGGCCGAGCACCCAGGGCGCGACCAGGCCGCCCGTGGCGGCGGCGACGAGCACCGTCGCGGCGGCGGCGGCGAGGCCGGGCCGGGCGCGGAACTGGGCGCCGAGCGTGGTCCAGGTCTGCCGGGCGGACGCGACCGGCAGCAACGTCCGGCCGGGGGTACGCGGGTCAGCGGTCACCGCAGTGTCTCCTCGCGGTAGCGGGCGTCGGAGGCCAGCAGGCGTTCGTGCGGTCCCTCGGCGGCCACCCGGCCGTCGGCGATCACCACCACCCGGTCGGTGATCCGCAGCAGGGCGGGGCTGCTGGTGATCAGCAGCGTGCCCCGGGGCGCCACCCGGCGCGCTGCGGCCAGTCCCTCGGCGAGCTGCGCCTCGGTGGCCGCGTCGACGGCGGTGGTGGGGTCGTGCAGCACCAGCACGGGCGGGTCGGCGTGCAGCGCCCGCGCCAGCCCGAGCCGCTGGCGCTGTCCCCCGGAGAGGTTCGCGCCCCGCTCGACGAGCCGGTGGTCGAGGCCGCCGGGGTGCGCGTCCACCACGTCCTGGGCGGCGGCGGCCCGGACGGCGGCGTGCAGCCGCGCCTGGTCGGTACGGGCACCGGCGGCGAGGTTGGCCGCCACCGTGCCCTCGAAGAGCGTCACGTCGTGCGGCTCGACCAGCACGGTGCCGCGCAGCGCGTCGACGTGCAGGTCGTCGGCGGGTACGCCGTCGACACGCACGGCGCCGCGGCGCGCGTCCGGCGGCACCCGCCCGGACAGCAGCGCCACCAGCGCGTCGGCGTCGGCCGGGTCGTACGCGAGCACACCGACCACCTCGCCGGGGCCGACGCGCAGGTTCACCCCGTCCAGTCCGGCGTGCCCGACGTCGTCGAGGGCCAGCCGTGGCCCGTCCGGGTGTGCCGGCGCCGGCGCGTCACCGGGCCGGGTGAGCGGCTCGGCGCCGAGCACGCGCGCCACCCGGGCGGCGGAGGCGCGGGCCATCGCGAACAGCTGCACGCACCAGCCCATGGTCTGCACCGGCTCGGCGACGAACTGCGCGAGCCCGACCACTGTGACCAGCTCGCCGATGGTGAGCCGGCCGCGCAGGGCGAGCCAGCCGGCCACTCCGGCGACGGCCGCGAGGAACAGGCCGTTGGCGGCGGTGGTGAGCCCGAGGTGGAGCCCCTTGGTGTTGGCGGCGCGCAGCGTGACCGCGAGGGCGTTGCGGCTGGCGGCGGCGTACCGGCCGGCGGCGTGGTGCTGGGCGCCGATGCCGCGCAGCACGCGCAGGCCGGAGACGAGGTCCACGGCGAGCGCGGTGGTCTCGGCGAGGGCCTCCTGTTGGGAGGCGCTGCGCCGGGACAGCAGCGGCGCCATCCGTTGCAGCACCAGGACCAGCACCGGTACGCCGACGAGCACGCCGAGTCCGAGGGGGACGTCGATGACCAGCAGGGCGGTCGCCGCGACGGTGAGCGCGGTCACCGCGGCGACGCCGAACCCGGCCACCCGCACCACGAGCGCGGAGAGTTCGGCGTCGGAGGCGGCGACCGAGAGCAGCTCGCCGTCGCGCAGGCCGGAGCGGTGCCCGCGCGGGTCGAGCGCGCGCTCGGCCATCTCCACCCGCAGCAGGTGCGCCTCCCGCTCCACCGCGGCGAATGCCTGGCGGGCGCCGTTGCGGTAGGCGAACGCGAGCACGGCGAAAAGGGCCGCGAGGCCGGCGACCGAGTACGCCAGCGCCCACGGGTCGCCGGTCACCACGGCGCGGTCGATGATGAGGCCGATCGCCACCGGCACGAGCGCCTCGGCGACCTGGTGCAGGCCGAGCAGCGTCACGCCGATCAGCACCGGCCGCCGCTGGCGGCGCAACGCCTGACGGAGCACGTGCCGGGCCGTGACGGCGCTGCCGACGGGGAGCGGGGACACGAGGGGTTGCCTCCAGTGATCGAAGTGAGGACAGCCTAACCTCAGGCCTCGTGGTGGCCGAGCCGGGTGGCACGGCTCACCACGGCCTCCGCCAGCGGGGCGCGGTGACCGCCGGTAATGTTGATCAGGCCGAGAGTGCACCCATATGTCCGCCGCCCCGAGGAGCGACCATGCTCGATCAAGCGTCCGGCCGCATCGACATCGCCCGCCTTCAGGAGACGCTCGACGGACCGTGGGCCGAGGTCCGTCAGGCTCACCGCAAACACCTCGACGAGCGTTTCCTCCCGGTCTACGGCGAGACCGGCGACGAGGCGCGCCAGCGCATCACCCGGCTGCTCGGCGAACTGCCGGTCGAGCTGGGCATCGCCGCGGGCTTCCCGGCCGAGTACGGCGGCCGGTCCGACGTGGGCGCCTCGATCGTCGCCACCGAGATGCTGGCCCAGGTCGACCTGTCACTGATGGTGAAGGCCGGCGTGCAGTGGGGCCTGTTCGGCGGCGCGGTCGCCGCGCTCGGCACGAAGCGGCACCACGACGCCTACCTCCGGGACATCGTCGAGGGACGAATCTTCGGTTGCTTCGCGATGACCGAGACCGGCCACGGCTCGGACGTGCAGGAGCTGCGCACCACCTGCGTGTACGACCCGCAGACGCAGACCTTCGACCTGCACACGCCACACGAGGCGGCGCGCAAGGACTACATCGGCAACGCGGCCCGGGACGGTCGGATGGCTGTGGTCTTCGCCCAGCTGATCAGCGGTGGGCGCCGCCACGGGGTGCACGCGTGGCTGGTGCCGATCCGCGACGAGCACGGCAACCCGATGCCCGGCGTGACCATCGGCGACGCCGGGCCCAAGGCCGGCCTGCTCGGCGTCGACAACGGGCGGCTCAGCTTCGACCACGTACGGGTGCCGCGGAACATGCTGCTGGACCGGTACGCGCAGGTGGCCGAGGACGGTACGTACACCAGCCCGATCGAGAACGACTCCCGCCGCTTCTTCACCATGCTCGGCACGCTGGTGCGGGGCCGGGTCAGCGTGGGCGGCGCCGCGTCGGCGGCCACCAAGGCGGCGCTCGCCATCGCGGTGCGGTACGGCGACATCCGCCGCCAGTTCAGTGACGCCGAGGGCGACCGCGAGGTGCTGCTCAACGACTACCTGGCCCACCAGCGCAAGCTGCTGCCCGCACTGGCCACCACGTACGCGCTGCACTTCGCCCAGACCGAGCTGGTCGCCGCGCTCGACGAGATCCAGGGCGGCGACGGGCCGGTCGACGAGCACCGGCAGCGGGAGCTGGAGTCCCGGGCCGCCGGGCTCAAGGCGGCGCAGACCTGGCACGCCACACGCACCATCCAGGCGTGCCGGGAGGCGTGCGGCGGCGCCGGTTACCTGTCGGAGAACCGGCTGCCCAGCCTCAAGGCCGACACCGACGTCTTCACCACGTTCGAGGGCGACAACACGGTCCTGCTCCAGCTGGTCGCCAAGGGGTTGCTGACCGGCTACCGGGACGAGTTCGGCTCGCTGGACGGCTGGGGGCGTGCCTCCTTCGTCGCCGAGCAGGTACGCGAGATGGTGCTGGAGCGCACCGCCGCGCGGGCGCTCATCGCGCGGCTGGTCGGCGCCGTGCCGGGCCGGGACGACGAGGTAGCCGTCACCGACCGGGGCTGGCAGCTCAAGGTGTTCGAGGACCGGGAGGAGCACCTGCTCGACAGCGCGGTCCGCCGCCTGCGCGGTGGCGCCTCCAGCAAGAAGGACCGTCCGTTCGACATCTTCAACGACGTCCAGGACCACGTCCTCGCCGTCGCCGCCGCGCACGTCGACCGGGTGACCCTGGAGGCGTTCGTAGCAGGTATCGACGCCACCGCCGACCCGGCGGTCAAGGAGCTGCTGTCGCGGGTCTGCGACCTGTACGCGCTGAGCGTCATCGAGGCGAACAAGGGCTGGCTGCTGGAGCACGGCCGGCTCACCCCGGCCCGGTCGAAGGCGATCACCGGCGTGGTGAACGGGCTGCTCAAGGAGCTGCGCCCGTACATGCGCACGCTCGTCGACGGCTTCGCCATCCCGGACGCGTGGCTGCACGCCGCGATCCTGCGCGAGGAGCCCGCCCGGCAGGACGAGATGGCCGCGCACGACGCCGCCGACCCGCAGGCCGCCGGGACCGATTCGCCGGGCGGCGTCGCCGACTCGGCGGCCGCCGCCCCGTAGGCGGCCGGCCGGAGACGCCGGCGTCACGGCCCTCGGTCAGCCTCCGGGGGCCGGTGCGGGGCGCGTCCGTGCCGGTCGGCCGGTTGTCCCGGCCGGTTCGCCGTCGGCCGCCCGCGACGCGGCGTACGCGCCGGCGCCGATCGCCAGGTACAGCCCGCCGAACAGCCAGAACGCGGCGAACAGGAAGCCGCGCTCGGCCATCGAGAGGATCATGACGAGCGCGCCGGCCAGGGCGGTCGCCGCGTATCCCGCCCGGATGCCGTACGCGCACAGCGCGCCGGCCGCGAGTGGTCCGGCGATCCACAGCGCCGCGCCCACCCAGCCGACACCGACCGAGCCGCCGGCCGACGCGACCGCCACGAGCACGCCGGGCAGCGCCACGAAGCCGCCGGTCAGGTAGCTCCACCACCGTCCACCGGCGCCTCGCCGCACGGCCCACGGCACGATCGCCGCCGCCCAGGCCACCAGCGCGAGCGGGAAGTAGTACAGGCCGATCTCGCCGGCCGCGCAGGCGGCCACGGTCAGGACCGTCGCGGCGGCGAACCGTGCTGCGCCGCGGACCCGGCCGGGCAGCACGAGCGGCGCGGCCACGAGGAGCGCCGGCAGCAGGGTGAGCATCGCGATCCCGGGGCCGAACCGGCGGACGACGCCCTGCTCGCCGGAGTCGGCCCCGAGCGGGTCCACCGGCACCGTGGACGGCAGCAGGAAGCTCACGCACACGGCGATCAGCACGCCGGCCGCCACCGCGACCACTGACAGCGTCCGGGCGGCCCGCTCCGCGCCGTCCCGGACCGGCAGGCCCAGTTCCTCCCGCGCCTGGCTCGCCACGGCGTCCGCACCGCCGAGACCGGCGAGGATCTCGGCGATGTCGCGTCCACCGTCCAGCGCGTCCGCGATGTGCGCGCGGACGTCCGCGACGATCTCGCGCGCCGGGTCCGGCGGGATCTCCGACAACTCCGCGTCGAGTGCCCGCAGGTAGGTCTCCGCCGCCTCCGGGAGGCCGTCGTCGCTCATGTCTCCTCCACCATCAGCTCGTCCACGTGCGGCTGGATCTCCCGCCACACCGCCGCGAACATCCGCAGGTGCGCCCGCCCCTGATCGGTGATCGTGTAGTACCGCCGGGCGTGCCCCTGCTCGGGCGCCACCCACCGGGTCTCCACGGTGCCCGCCTGCCGCATGCGGGCGAGCAGCGGGTACAGGCTGCCCTCGCTCGCGGTCAGGCCACGGACGGCGAGCCACTCGGCCAGCTCCAGGCCGTACATGTCGCGTCGCGAGAGCAACGCGAGCACGCAGTACTCCAGCACGCCCTTGCGGATGTTCGTGGTGATCCGCTCACGTGCGCCGTCCATGCATCGCAAGATACCTTGTTATGCAAGGCATGTGGCGCGAGGGGTCCGCGGTACGCCCCGCACGGCGTACCGCGGACCGGCGTCGCGGGGCTTGTCAGAGCGTCCGGTAGGAGCCGAAGGTGCCGCGCGTCGTCCAGCCCCGGAAGAGGCCGAGCCCGTACCCGTGCCCGCCGCAGTCGGCGGACTGGTAGCCGATCACGTTCTGGAAGCCGCCGCTCCAGCCGAGCAGCCAGTCGGCGTCGGCCGGGAACGGGCGGCAGGCATCGACCGACGTTTATTGACACATTTCGTTACGGCGGTGATAGTGACTGCAAAGCTCCCGCCGGTCCCTCCGCTGGGACGCATCGCGGCGGCGCCACATCGACGTGGCCGACACACCGCCACCACCACCATCCAGGGAGCGCCGTCACGACGTCCCCTGGAGGGCGCATGAGAAGAAGATCGAAGATCTACGCCGGGCTGGCGGCCGCCCTCGTCCCGCTCGCCTCCGTGATCGTGGCGCTCGGCGCGACACCCGCGGGCGCCGCGATCGGCGGCTCGGGGCCCTACCCCGCCGACTACGAGACCTCGTCGAGCCTGCCCAACCACACCATCTTCCGGCCCCAGACGCTCCCGTCCGAGCGCCTTCCCGTCCTGGTCTGGGGCAACGGCGCCTGCTCGGCGAACGGCCTGTCGCAGGGCAACTTCCTCCGCGAGATCGCCTCCCACGGCTTCCTCGCCATCGCCAACGGCGCACCGAACGGCTCCGGCTCCACAAACTCCCAGATGCTCACCCAGTCCATCGACTGGGCGGTGGCGGAGAACTCCCGGTCGGGCAGCAAATACTTCAACCGGATCGACACCACGAAGATCGCCGTGGCCGGGTTCTCCTGCGGGGGCGTGGAGGCGTACGCGGTCTCGAACGACCCGCGCGTCACCACCACCGGCATCTTCAGCAGCGGCCTGCTCAACGACGCCGACGACTACCAGCTGCGGAGACTGACCAGACCGATCGCGTACTTCATCGGCGGGCCCAGCGACATCGCGTACCCGAACGCGATGGACGACTGGGGCAAGCTGCCGGCCGGGCTGCCCGCCTTCATGGGCAACCTGAACGTCGGGCACGGCGGCACGTACGACCAGCCCAACGGCGGCGAGTTCGGCCGGGTCGCGGTGCTCTACCTCAAGTGGCGCCTGAAGGGCGACATCAGCGCCGGCGCCAACTTCGTCGGCCCGGACTGCGGCCTGTGCCGCAGCCAGTGGAGCGTCCAGCAGAAGAACCTGACGCTGGACGGCCCGCCGCCCACCACTCCCCCGCCCACCACTCCCCCGCCCACGACGCCCCCGCCGACCACGCCGCCGCCCACGACCCCGCCGCCGACCACACCGCCGCCGGGCGGGGCCTCCTGCACCGCCGTCTACACCGTCCAGGACCAGTGGAACGGTGGCTTCGTCGCCAACGTGGCGGTCACCGCCGGGAGCACCGCGCTGACCGGCTGGCGCGTGACGCTCACGCTGCCCGGCGGCGCCGCGATCAGCTCGCTGTGGAACGGCGTGCCCAGCGGCACCAGCGGCACCGTCGCCGTGGCCAACCAGAGCTACAACGGACAGCTGGGCGCGGGGCAGACCACCACCTTCGGATTCCAGGGCATCGGAACCGGCGGCGGCGCCACCGCCACCTGCGCCGGGAGCTGAACCACCTCGTCGGGGCCGGTGCCGGACGCCGGCCCCGACGAGGTGAGTATCGTCTCGCCGCGACCCCTGGCCCGCCACCGGTCCGTCGTGGACGGTACGGACCGGGCCCGGGAAGACTGCCTGCTAGCGCGACCGGCGGGGGGCCGAGCCGAGCGCCGCACGCACCGGAAAGTCCTGTGCCGTAAGCCTTCCCGTCATCCACACGAAGTTGACATGGTTGATGGTTGGGCTAGGGTTCCGCCGAACGGTTGTCACCGAGTCAGGTATCCGGTCACCACGAGGACGGCATGACGGCACAGTGCAGTGGCTTCGACGTCCGCTTGCTGGGCAATCTCCGGATCACGTACGCCGGGCGGGAACTGCCGCTGCGCTCGGCTCAGCGCCAGGCCGTCTTCAGCGCGCTGGCGCTCACCCCGGAGCGGGGCCTGTCCCGGGACGAACTGATCACCGCCGTCTGGGGTGACCACCCGCCGGCCAGCGCGTCCGGCAACCTCTACACGTACGTCTCCGCCCTGCGCCGGATGCTCGAACCGGACCGCGACAGGTGGTCCTCCGGCCGGGTGCTCACCTCCGAGGGCGGCAGCTACCGGCTGCACCTCGACGCCGACGCCGTCGACGTGCACCGCTTCGAGCGGTTCCGCGAACGCAGCCGCGCGCCCCGCGCCACCGGGGACACCGCCGGCGAACTGGCCGCGCTGGACGCCGCGCTGGCGCAGTGGCGGGGCGACGAGGCGCTCGTCGGCGTACCGGGACCGCGGGCCGCCGGCCATCGGATCCGGCTCGGCGAGCTGTACCTGACCACTGTGGAACGCCAGGCCGAGCTGATGCTGGGCCTCGGACGCGGCGCCGAGGTCGTCGACCGCCTGCTCGCGCTCGTCGGCCGCCACCCGGCCCGGGAGAGCCTGTACGCGGTGGCGATGCGGGCGCTGGCCGCGCAGGGCCGTACCGCCGAGGCGCTCGCCCTCTACGCCACGCTGCGGGAACGGCTGGTCGAGGAGTCGGGCACCGAACCCGCCGCCGTCGTCCGGCAGATCCACGACCAGCTGTCGGGCGGGACCACGACCCCGCAGCGCGGCCCCGGCCCGGTCCCGCAGCGGCACCCCGGCTTCCGGGGCCGTTCCGCCGCGCTGGCCCGGCTGCGGTCGGCGGTCACCGGCCTGGCGGACGGACGCGGCGGCAGCGTCTGGATCAGCGGCGAGGCGGGCATCGGGAAGTCGGCGCTGCTGGCCGAGGGACTGAGCGGCGCGGCACCGCTCGGCGCCCAGGTCGGCTGGGCCGTCGGCGACGAGCTGGCGTACCGGATGCCGCTGAGCATCGTGCTGGAGTGCCTCTCCCTGGGCAACGACGCGGACGGCCTGCCCGCCTCGCTGCACGCCTGCTCCGGCGGGGCGCCACCGACCATGACCGTGATCGACACGGTCCAGCGGTTCGTGGTCGAACGGTGCGCCGAACGGCCGCTGCTGCTGGTCCTGGACGACCTCCAGTGGGCCGACGACATGTCGCTGCTGGTCTGGCACGCGCTGCACAAGCTCACCACGCGGTTGCCGCTGCTGCTCGTCTCCGCAGCCCGCCCGGTCCCGGCCGGATACGAGGTGCGGCTCCTGCGCCGGGTGCTGCCCCGCGACGGCACCACGCTCGTCGAACTCGGCCCGCTGGACGACGACACCGCGACCGCGCTGGTACGCGACTGGTCCCGCCCGCCCGGCCCGGGCGCCGGCACCACCCGCTCGTTCGTCGCGGCGGCCGCCGGGAACCCGTACTACCTGCGGCATCTCGTGCTCGCCGACCGCGACGGCCGGACCGCCGACACGCCCGGCCCCGAACTGACCGACGCGGTCTCCCGGCACCTGCAACCGCTCGCCGACGACACCCGCCAACTGCTGCGGGCGATCGCGTTCCTCGGCAACAACTACCTGGTCGCCGACCTGGCCGCGGTCACCGGCAGGTCGGCGCCGCAACTCGTACCCGCCGTGGAGGAGGCGCTGGCCGCCGGGGTCCTCGTGGAGGACGGGCGCCGCCTGCGGTTCCGGCATCCGGTCATCCGCCGGGTCCTGCGCGGCGCGATCCCGACCGCGCTGCGGGTGCTGATGCACAGGCAGTTCGCCCAGCGGCTCGCCGAAGCCGGCGGCGACCTGGGCCGCGTCGCGGGCCAGTTGCTGGCCGGGCCCGTGCCGGTCGACGCGTGGGTGCAGGACTGGCTGACCACGCACGCCGCGCAGCTGAGCGCCGTCGCCCCCGCGCCCGCGATCGCGGTGCTGCGGCACGCCGTCGCCTCACCCGGCCTCTCCGGGCCGTCCCGCGAGCTGCTCACCGCGGAACTGGCCCGGGTGCTGCACCGCTGCGGGCTGCCCGCCGGGGCCGAGGCGGGCTGGGTGTCGGCGCACACCGCGGACGCCGCGACGCGCGCCGAGATGAGCCGGATCGCCGGCCTGGACGGACCGTCCCCGAGCGTCGGACCGGCGGTCGTCGGACACCGGTGAGGAGACTGCGCGTCACCGTTCTGGGGCCGGTACGCGCCTGGAACGGCGAGGTCGAGATCGACCTCGGACCGGCCCGGCGGCGGGCCCTGTTCGCGATGCTGGCCGCGAACGCCAACCGCCCGGTCACCCGCGACGAGCTGATCCGGGCGCTGTGGGGCGAGTCGGCGCCGAGCGCCGCCGCGGGCAACATCTACACCTACGTCTCCGGCCTGCGGCGCAGCCTGGGCCCGGCGGGAGGGCTGCTGCGCTCCGGCCGGACCGGATACACGCTGCGCCTCGAGCCGGGCGCCCTGGACGCCGACCGGTTCGAGGCGCTGTGCGAGGCGGCCGTGGCGCCTGCCGCCGCCGGGCGGCCCGGACAGGCCGTCGCCCTGCTCGACGAGGCGCTCGCGCTCTGGCAGGGCGAGGCGTACGCGAACGTCACCGGACTCTTCGCCGACCTCGACCGGCACCGCCTGACCGAGCTGCGGATCGCCGCGGCGGAGCGCCGGGCCCGGCTGGTGCTGTCCGGCGGCGGCGACGACGCGCTGATCGCCGACCTGACCGCCCTGGTCCGCGACCACCCGCTGCACGAGCCGTTCCACGAGCTGCTGATGCGCGCGCTGCACCGGGCCGGGCGGGGCACCGAGGCGCTCGACGTCTTCCACGCGGCACGCCGGGTGCTGGTGGGCGAACTCGGCGTCGAGCCCGGCCCGGCCCTGCGCGAGTTGCAGAGCCGGATCCTCGCCGAACCGGCCCCGCCCGCACCGGCCGTACCGGTGACGCCGGCAGCGGTGGCCGCGCCGGCCGTACCGCGGCGGGGTCGGCTGGTCGGGCGCGACCGGGAGCTGTCGTTGCTGCGTGGCCTGCTGGGCGCGGTGGGTGAGGGCCGCAGCGCGATCGTGTGGATCGAGGGCGAGCCGGGCATCGGCAAATCCGCGCTGCTCGACGCGGCACTGCACGAGGCGCGGGCGCTGGGCCACCGGGTCGCGCGCGGCAGCGCCGAGGAACTCAGCAGCCGGATCCCGCTGCATGTGATGCGCCGGGCGCTGCGGCTGGAGGACGGGCCGCACGACGACCCGGCGACGGCCGCCGACCGGGTGCTCGACCACGTCCGCCGGCTGACCGCCGAGGGCCCACTGGTGCTGGCCGTCGACCACCTCCAGTGGGCCGACGAGGCGAGTCTGCTGGCCTGGGAGCGGCTGGCCGCGCTGACCCGGTGGCTGCCGCTGCTGCTCGTCGCGACCGCCCGACCCGAGCCCGGCCGCCGCGACCTGGCCCGGCTGCGGCGTGGGGTGAGCACCCGCGACGGGCACCTGATCCGGCTCACTCCCCTGCCCCCGTCGGACATCGAGCAGATCTTCGGACGCACGGTGGGCGTGCCGCCCGGCGCCACGCTGCGGTCGCTGGCGCCGCTGGCCGCCGGCAACCCGCTGTACGCCCGGGAACTGGTCACCGGCCTCGTGGCGGAGGACGGGGTACGGGTGGTCGACGGGCTCGCCGAGGTCGACGCGCGGGCCGACGAGATGCCGCGCTCACTTCTGGACACCGTGCGGGCCAGCCTCGACCACCTCTCCCCCGGCGCGCGGGAGGCGCTGCGCTACGCCGCCCTGCTCGGCGACGCGTTCGCCGTCGCGGAGGTCGCGGCGGTCACCGGGCGCACGCCGTTCGACCTGATGGCCGACCTGGAGGAGGCGGTCGCCGCCGACGTCCTCGTGGACGCGGGCAGCGAGCTGGCGTTCCGGCAACCGGTGCTGCGGCGGGCGCTCGCGGGCAGCATCCCCGCCGCGCTGCGACCGACGCTGCACCGGCACGCGGCGCAGGCGCTCGCGGACAACGGCGGCTCCGTCGCCCGGGTCGCCGACCACCTGCTCGCCGGGCCGCCCGAGGTGGACGAGTGGCTGGTGGGCTGGCTGGTCACGCACGGCGCCGAGCTGTCCCGGCAGGCCCCGCAGCCGGCCCGCGAACTGCTGCGCCGCGCCCTGGCGGGCCACCGGCTCCCGCAGGCGTGGCGGGCGACGCTCGCCGCCCTCCTCGACAGTCTCGACCGGTAGCGCCTCAGCGCAGCCCGGGTACGCCCACGAACCGGCGCGCGGCGGCCACCGGGACCGGCGTGCCCGGGCCGGTCCGGCGCGCGAGGTGCTGACGCAGGGCGGCCAGGGCGAGGGCGTCGAAGCGTACCCGCCCGTCGACCGGCGGCTCCTCCACCGCCAGTTCCCGCAACAGCAGCCGGGCGGGGGCACCGGCCTCCGGCTCCTGCACCTGGAGCACCGTGAACGCGGTGCCGGGAAGGAACAGGACCCGGGCCGGGACGCCGTCGCCGGTCTCGAACGCCGCCGTGCGCCGCGCGGTGGCCGACCAGATCAGCACCTCGACCGTGGCCGGCAGGTCGGCGGGCGGCTCGGCGAGCGCGTTGGTGAACCCCCAGTCGGTGAGCACCCGCCGCCGCGCGATCCGCCGCAGCTCCGCCGTGGTCAGCTCGGCGCCGGCGTACGCGACGCCGCGGTGCACGGGCAGCCGGCGTACGCCCGCCGACACGCACCTGGCGAACGGCACGTGACCGCCCGGCTCGGCGGACCGCAGCGCCTGGTCGAGGCCGTCTCCCGCGGCGGAGAGGTAGAGGCGGACCGCTGTGGCGTACTCCGCCGCGTCGGCGCCGCCGGCGAGCGCCGGGTACGCGGCGAGCACGCCCGCCACGTCGGCGGAGACGGCGGCGATCTCCCGGCGGAACGCGCGCCGGAACCAGGCCCGCTCCTCGTCCAGGTCGGGCCCCGGGCGTACGCCCCGCGCGTCGTCGCCGGGCGTGCGCTGGAAGCGGACGGGCGCCGGCGCGGGACGGTGCACCGGCAGCGTCATCGTCGGGCTGGTCGCCCAGCCCGCGCCGCCGCCGAGCACCGGACCGGCCACGTCGGGCACCGCCGCATCCGGCCCGGCCACGTCTGGTTCCGCGCCGTCGAGCCCGGCGACGCCCGGCCCGGCGCCGTCAAGCCCGGCCACGTCCGTCCCCGCCCACGGAAACCCGGCCACCTCCGGCCCGGCGCCGTGAAGCCCGGCGCCGTCCGGCGGGGCCGGGTCCGGCGGTACGGCGGGAACGGCCACGCCGCCGGCCCTCACCTCGTCGGTCGCCGGCGCGGGCAGGCCGGCCACGGTGACCGGCACCGGTTCCGGGACGGGCGCCGGCACCGGCGGTGCGGGAAGCGGGTCGGCGGCGTGACCCGTCGTGTGCCGGTACGTCCCGGCCTCGATCCCGCGGGCCGAGAGCCCCGGGCGTCCCGGCGCCACGACCGAGGACGGCTGCACCGCCGCGCGCCGACGGGTCGCCGGATCCAGCCGCGCCGCCAGGTCACCGGCCAGTTCGCGGTGGCGGTCGGCCGCGGCCGGTGCCGGGTCGTCCACGACCAGACGGACGCGGTTCGGGTCCATCGGGACCGCGCGGATCCGGTCGGCGTGGCGGGGCGGCTCCGGGGCGCGCAGCCAGAGGCCGGACGGGATCACCTCGACCACCGTGTCGTGCGCGTACTGGTAGACGCGCGGGCCGACCGGCTCGCCGAGTTCCGGCGGCGCGCGGTGACGCAGGATGCGCGGCGTCACCGCCTTCGCCCCCAGCGTCTCCCGGGGACGGTAGGCCAGTTCCTCGGCGAAGACCTGCCAGCCGGGCCGCCCGTCGGCGTCGACGGTGAACATGGCCGGGCCGTCCGGGCGGCCGGTGGGCACGCCGGTGAAGACGCGTACCGGGCAGCGCAGCAGGTCGGCCAGCGCCTGCCCGAACTGCTCGCCGTCGGGCAGCGCGACCGGGCCGTACTGGACGAAGCGGGCGTGCTCGCGGCCCTCGGGCGCCAGGCCGCGCCAGAACCGGGCGATGTCGTCGAGACGCAGCGGAGCCGTCCCGGGGCAGCCCACCAGGACCGGCATCGCGTCCGGCAGGCACGGCATCGTCGAGGTCAGGTGGCTTCCGTGTACGGCGACGGCCGCCTCGTCGCGGCTCTCCCGGAGCCACACACCGCCGGGTAGCGGCTCGGCGGCGCAGGTCGAGCTGACCGTCAGGTGGTCGACGGCGGCGCCGTCCCAGGCCGGTACGGGATAGCGCTTCGACTGCCAGACCGGCGTGTGGCCGCGCCGGTAGCAGACCCACCCGCCGAGATCGGTGGCGTGCACGAAGAGCAGCCCCGCCGCGCCCGGGATCATCCGCCCGAACGGGGCGATCACCGGCCGGCCCAGCCGGTCGGAGAGCCACTGGCCGGCGAGCGCCCCGGTCTCCGGGCGAGCGCCGCAGACCACCAGCCGGATACCCCGGCGCAGGCGCTGCCGGCGCAGCTCGGTCGCGACCGTGTCCCAGATGTCGAACGGCAGTTCGTGTTGCAGGTCCAGGATCACGATGTCGTTGTCGGGATCCCGGTCCACCGACAGCGCGACCGTACGGGCCTCAGTGCTGATCCGCTCACTGGCGTGCAGCACCAGGGCGTTGCCGACGGTGTGGCGCGTGATCACCTCAGATCATGCCGGAGCGCAGGGCGTAGGCCACCGCGTGCGAGCGGTTGCGCAGCTTCAGCCGGTGGTTGAGGCCGTAGATGACGTTCTTCACCGTGCGTTCGGAGTAGCGCAGCTCGTCGGCGATCTCGTTGGTGTCGAAGCCCTCGGCCATCAGCCGCAGCACGTCGATCTCACGCGCGGTCAGGCCGGAGGCGTTGAGCCCGTTCGGGTTGAGCACGTCGCGCTGGAGCCGTTCGATGTGCTTGAGCAGCTCACCCACCAGGTTCGGAGGCAGCACGCCGCCGCCGGAGGCGGCCGCCCGGACACTGTGCACGAGGCGTTCGGCGGTGACCGCCGCGCGCGGCAGGACAGCCACGACCCGGCACTCCACGGCGGTCAGCAACTCCTGCTCGCTGACCTCCGTGGTGACCAGGACGACCGGGGCGCCGATCTCGGTCGCCGCGAGGCGCAGCATGGCGATCACGTCGGTGGTGAGCCGTTCCACGGCGACGACGAGCACCTGCGCCCGTGTCCGGTCCGCGCTGTCCAGCAGCGTGATGTCGGAGCGCGACCGGAGGTGGGCGGTCAGGCCGGTGTGGGTCAGCGGGTCGGGCGCGTGCACAAAGACGGCAACTTGCTCCACAGCCATCTCCATCACTGTCAGTAGGGGGTGACAGTCTCATGGAGAGTCCTTCAGGAAATCTCCACACTCTCCTTCCCGATGGCACCGAGCCGTGAAGATCTACCCAAAAGGCCTGGTCAGACTTTTTTCAGTCAGTGAAGATTGATTTCGACAGGGCCCATCTTCTCCGTCGCGAGCGTCCCGGCGTTCGCGGCAGCGGCCTGGATCGCCTCCATGATCGCCGCCTGCAGCGACGCTGCGTCACGCTGCTCGTACACCCGGGGGTCGACCCGGACGGCCTGGACCTTGCCCAGGCCGCTGGCCATGACGACCACCGTGGCGTCCTGCGAGCGGCCGGTGACGATCGCCCGCTCCAGCTCCGACTGCGCGTTGCGCATCTGGTCCTCCAGGCGCTGCGCGTTCTCCATGAACTCCTGGAACGAGGGTGGGATCGGCGTGGACTCGGGCTGCATGCCGGGCCTTTCTGTGCGGAACGGGTGGGTGGTCAGCCGACGGCGGCCAGGCCGCCGAGCCGCTCGCCGACCGCCGGGCCGGGCGCGGCCAGGTCGGCGAGCGCGAGGGTACGGGAGCCGGTGCGCCGGGTCAGCGCCAGCGAGAACTGGTGGGCGGCGTGGACGGTGCGCTCGGGCAACCGCCCGGCCATCTGGGTCAGTGCGGCCCGGACGTCGTCGGGCACCTCGTGGCCCCGCCGCACCAGGTGCCGCAGCACGACAGCGGCCAGCTCGTCGGCGCTGAACTCGGGCACCGACCACTGCTGGCCGAACACCTCGTTCACCGCCGGCACCGCGGCCCGCAGGCTCGCCAGGGCCGCCTCCTCGCCGGTCAGCACCACCACCGGATCACCGAGCCGGGAGCGCATCCGGCCGACCAGCGCCTCGGCGATCTCCGGCGCGACGCCGGAGGAGTCGTCGACGTAGTCGAGCTGCAGCACGCCGCCGGCCGCGTCCTCGAGGACCGCGTCCACCAGGCTCCCGGCCTGGCCGGGCCACTGCGGCGCCAGCTCCCGGCTCGTGCTCACCCGCACCAGTTGACCGACCGGCACCAGGCCCAGCTCCGACAGACAGGCCGCGTACAGCCGGGCGTACTCGCTGCGGCCGCTCCCGGCCCGGCCGCCGAGCAGCACGTTGCCGGTACGGCCGGGGCCGCGCCGGCGGTTGCGTCCCTCGCAGAGCTGCAGCAGCGTCTGCCCGGCCGCCTCCTTGACCCGCTGCCCGCCGACCAGTCCGCAGATCCGCTTCCAGCTGCGGGCCGCGTTGATCGCGCCGGTCGGGTCGGTCGCCGCGTCGGGTTGCTCGCCCTGCTCGACCGGCAGGTCCTCCAGCAGTGCCAGCTCGGGTTCGACGTCGGCGGCGGTGAGCCGGTTGAGCTCGCTGTCCTTCGTGGGCGGCGTGGTGGCCAGACGCGACGCCTGGTTGTTGATCAGCGCCTCGAACAGCTTGCGGGCCACCCGGCCGTTGCCGAACGTGGCGTTCTTCGGCACCCGGGTGAAGTACGCGGTGAGCGCCTCCACCGCGTCGTCGGTCAGCTCGTAGTAGTGCTTGCTGACCAGGTTCGAGGTGATGGTGACCAGTTCCTCGACGGAGTAGTTCGGGAACTCGACGGTGCGGGTGAAGCGGGACGCCATACCGGGGTTGGAGGCGAGGAACTGCTCCATCAGCTCGGAGTAACCCGCGACGATCACCACCAGCTCGTCGCGGTGGTCCTCCATCATCTTCATCAGCGCGTCGATGGCCTCCTGGCCGAAGTCCGGCCCGGAGCCGCCCGACCCGCTGGACAACGTGTACGCCTCGTCGATGAAGAGCACGCCGCCGAGCGCCTTGGTGACCAGCTCGGTCGTCTTGATCGCCGTGGAGCCGATGTACTGGCCCACCAGGTCGGCCCGCGCCGCCTCGACCATGTGGCCCTTGGACAGGATGCCCAGTTCCTTGAGCACCGAGCCGTAGAGACGGGCCACGGTGGTCTTGCCGGTGCCGGGCGGGCCGGCGAAGACCAGGTGCCGGCTCATCGGCGGCATCGGCAGGCCCATCTGGAGCCGGACCTGCGACATCTTGATCAGATTGATCAGCGCGGTGACCTCCTGCTTCACCCCGCGCAGACCGATCAGCCCGTTCAACTCGCGAAGCGGCTCGCTCAGCTCGTCCGCGCCGCTCTCCGCCGCCGTGCCGTCGGCGTCGGCGACCGGGACCGGCGCGGCGGCCGGCGGGCCGCCGGGAGTCGGGGTGGCCTGCGGACGGCCCACCGTCAGCGCCTCGGTGGTCACCGTGGCGCCGGGCGCGCGCCGGACGTCGTCGCCGCCGCTGTCGCGCACCACGCACCGGGTGAGCGCGACCGGCTCCACGGTGTCCACGCCGATGCCGGCCGCGCCGCTGCCGAGCACCTCGCCGTCGCTCACCGACCCCCGGGAGCCCGCCTCGAAGACGATCCCGTCGGCCCGGGCGTCGCGCACCCGGGTCTGCGTCACGGTCGCCGATCCGGTGACCCGCAGGCCGTCGCGGACCGCGCCGACGATCTCGCTGTCGTCGAGCTGGAGCGCGCCCTCGGCCAGCACGCCCGAGCCGCGCAGCAGGGCCGCGCGCAGCGTCAGGTCCGCGCCGGCGCCCACCCGGACGGCTGCCGCGCCGGTACCGGTGAGGCGGGCCTCGTGCACCACACCCCGCGCGGGTCCGGTCAGCGCCAGCGCGGTCGCCTCGCCCGCGTCCACCACGAGATCGGTGCCCTCCAGCGAGGCGCCGTCCTGGACCAGCACCCCGCCGCCCGTGGTGATCTCGGCGCGCAGCCGCTGGAGTACGACAGCCGACTCACCGGTGAGCACGGCGACGTTGTCGCGCGTGCCCCGCACGGTCAGCCCGAGGAACCGGGGCGCGCCGCCGTCGACGGCGACACCCACCGGCGCGTCCTGGACGGTGCAGTCGGTGAAGGTCGGCCGGCCGCCGCCGAGCACCTGCACGGCGGTGTGGCCGGCGCCGCCGAACGTGCAGTTCCGGAACGACGGCGACGCGCCCTCCGCGATGTGCGCCGACTGCACCGCGGCGCCGGTGAACGTCGAGTCGCTGATCTGCACGTCCGCCTCGCCGCGGACGAAGACGTCGACGTTGCCGCTGCCGGTGACCGACAGGCCCCGGATACGGGCCCAGGCGCGCTGCTCGACCACCAGGGCGGGCTTGCCGGCCCCGGTGATCTCGCACTGCTCGATCGTGAGCCGGGCGTCGCCGCCGGCGCACACGCTGTTCGCGCCCGCTGTGCGCAGGCGGCAGCGGCGCAGCGTCAGGGCGCTCTGCTCCCCCACCACCACGCTGCTCGTGGCGACGTCGTGGACGTCGGTGTCCTCGATCGTGCTCGACCCGGCCGACATCACCACCACGCCCGCGCCCGCCGAGCTGGTCAGGTCGCAGCCGCGCAGCGCGACGGTGCCCTGCATACGGGCCAGCAGCGTCACCCAGGAGGCGCCGCTGACCCGGCAGTCGTCGAGCGCCACCTCGCCCGCGTACACGTCGACCGCCGCCAGCGTGGTGTCGGCGCTGCTGAGCGTGATGCCGCGCAGCTGGGCGCCCTCGCCGCGCACGACGAGGACGCTGCCCTCCTCCACGTGCACCTCGACGGTGCCGGGCTGGGCCGCGCTGATCGTCACCCGGTCGCCGACCACGAGCTTCTCGACGTACCGGCCGGGGTGGACGTCGATCGTGGCGCCGGGCTCGGCCCGGGCCAGCGCGGAACCGATCGTCGGATAGGAACCGGGCTTCCGGTCGCCCACCACAAGAACCTGCCGACTCACCGCGTCATCCCTTCCGGTCCAGCCCGGGCAGCACCCGCAGGCGCCCGCGGGCCGCCGCTCCGATGCGTACCCGGGGCTCGGCCGTGGCCCACCGGTCCACGCTGCGCCGCAGCGACGTGATCGCCAGCTCGTCGAGCGACACCCGGTTGGAGTCGACCCGGCCGGTGTCGTCGATCTCGTTGGCGCCGATCTCCCGCAGCATGACCGCGCCGCGCTCGCCCGCCGAGGGCCGGCGCAGGTCCAGCACCTTGAAGTTCGTACCGGGCAGGAACAGCACCCGGTCCTCGACGTGCTCGTCCCCCTCCGGTTCCAGCAGGCTGGTCCGGCGGGCGGTCATCGACCAGATCAGCACGTCGGTGTCGCCGTCCTCGGACGCGCACGGCTGGGTCAGCGCGTTGACGAAGCTCCAGTCGGTGACCAGCCGCCGGTCCTGGTAGAGCGCCCATTCCCCGTCGGTCGGCGACAGCCGGTAGACGGTGGTGCCCCGGAACGACGGCATCCGGGAGACCCCGGCGACCACGCAACGCGCGAACGGCACGTGCGGTCCCTTGCGGCCGGAGCGCAGCCCGGCGTCGACGCCCGGTCCCCGGCCGGTCAGGTAGAGCCGCAGCGCGACCGAGTCGGCGAGCACGTCCTCGGTGGACACGCCGGAGCCCTGCATGCCCGGGTGCTCCGACATGATCCGGGACACCGAGCTGGCCATCACGTCGAACTCGCGGCTGAGCGTGCGGCGCAGCCAGGCCCGCTCGTCGGCGAGCCCTTTCTTCTCCGACAGCAGCGCGCCCGCGCCGGCCGAGGGCACCGGCTGCATCCGCGCCTCGGCGGCCACCTCGGACGGCTCGGCGTCCTCCGCGGGTTCGGCCTGCCCGGTCGGCCCGGTCGGCCCGGCGGTCTTCGCGGGCTCGGCCGCGTCCGCCGGGCCGGCCCCGGCGGACGGGACGGAAGGCAGGTCGACGGCTGTCGGCGGCGGGGCCGCGACCGGCGCCACCGGCCCGGCCGCCACCGGCGGGGTCGCGAGCGCCTGGCCGAAACCGGCGGGCATGGTCGGCGGCGCCGGCTCGCCGAAGCCCGTCGGCATGGTGGGCGGCGCGGGGTACGGGTCCGGTGCGGCGTCCTCGACAGGTGTCGCCGAGGGCACGCTCCCCGGGTCGGCGGCGACCACCGGCCCGACGGCGACAGGCCCGGCCGGTGCCGCCGGCGCGACGGGCGTGACCGGCTCCACGGGCGTGACCGGCTGCACGGGTGCGACCGGCACGACGGGGACGTCCGGTCCGGCAGCGGTGGCCGGCACGGCGTGCGCGACCGGCGGCGTGTGGGCGGCCACCACCACGGGGGCGACCGGCGGCGCTGCCGGAAGTGGCACCGCGGGCGGAGCCGGCAGCTCGGACACGACCGGCACCATGGGCGGCTCGGGCAGGTCGGCCGTGACCGGTGGCGCCGCCGGGAGCGGCACCGCCGGCGGAGGCGGCAGTTCGGACCCGACCGACGGCGCTGTCGGAACCGGCACCGCGGGCGGAGCCGGCCGCTCGGAGGCGAGCGGCGCTGCCGGCGGGTCCGGGAGCGCGGACACGAACGGCACCGCGGGCGGAGCCGGCAACTCGGACCCGAGCGGCACGACCGGGGGCGGCGGCAGTGCAGGCGCGACCGGAAGCGGCATCGCGGGAGGTGCGGGCAGCGGCGGCGCGGAGGCCGGCCGCGACGCGGTGGCCTGCTCCCGGTCGGCGGGGAGAGCGGGGACCGGTGCGGGAACGGCAACCACCACGCTGTCCGCCGCGGGCGGCGCGACCGGGGCCGGCGGGGCGACCTCCACGTACGCGGGCACCGGCACCGTCGTGCCCACCGCGCGCACCTCGGCCTCCAGGTCGATGACCACCTCCGCCCGGCTGGCCGGTTTCGCGCCGGGCACCAGCACCGACGCCGGCATCAGCGCGCGGCCCGCACCCGCCATGCCGTCGACCCGTGCGGCCAGGTCGACGGCCAGTTCCCGCATCCGGTGGGCGGTGGAGTGGACGGTGTCGTCGAAGACGAGCGTGCCGCTGCCCGCGTCGAGCATCGCGGACCGGACCTGCTCGGCGTTCTTCGGCTCGGCGGTGGAGCGTACCCAGAGGCCGGTCTGCACCACCTCGACCACCGCGCCGGGGGCGAACCAGTAGACCCGGGGCGCGACCTCCTCGGCGCCGGCCAGCGGCGGGCGGTGGCTGAGCACCGTGGGCCGGCGAGCCCGCGAGTTGGGGTGCGCCCGGGGCGAGTAGGACAGTTCGAGGGCGTACGGCGCCCAGCCGAACGCGCCGTCCGGCAGCACGGTACGGATCTCGTACCGCTGCGGGCTGCCGATCGGCACGCCGGTGTAGCAGGTGACCTCGGTGTTCAGCAGGTCGGCGAGCGCCTGGCCGAACGCCTCGCCCTCGGGGATCCGGACCTCGCCGAACTGCACGAAGCGGACCCGCTGCCGGTTCTCCTCGTCGAGCCCGCGCCAGAAGCGCACCACGTCGTCCAGCGACAGCGGCGCCGTGCCGGGGCAGCCCAGCAGCACGGTCATGGTCTCCGCCTGGCAGGGCACGTACGCGGTGAGCCGCTGCCGTTGCGGGTCGACCACCTGAGGGTCGCGGTTGCTGTGGATCCAGACCCCGGCCGGTATCGGCTCGATCTCGGCGGTGGCGCTGGACGGCCGGGTGTCGATCGCGGCCCGGTCCCATCGCGGCGTCGGGTAGCGCTTGGCGTCCCAGGCCGGCGGCCGGCCGGGCCGGAACCGCACCCAGCCGCTGCCCGGTGCGGAGTGGACGAACAGCGTCCCGGCCGAGCCGCGTACCAGGTCACCGTCCGGGGCGACGACGGTGCGGTTGAGGCGTTCGGAGAGCCACTGACCGGCCATCGCCGCGGAGTTGCCGTGCCGGCCGCAGGCGATCAGCCGGATGCCGCGGCGGCGGCGCGGCAGCACCCCGGCCATGGCCTCCCACGCGCTGATCGGCATGCCGTCGCCGAGGTCGAGCACGACCACGTCGTTCTCCGCGTCCTCGATCATGGACAGCGCCAGCGACTGGGCCTCGGGACTGATGGCGTCCTCGGCGTGCACCACGAGGGCGTTGCCGACGGTGTGCTGGACGACGCCCTCGGGGCGGTCCTTGCCGCCACCGAACAGGTCCCGGATCCGGGTTGCCATGATCGACCTACCCCACTTCTGTGGCCGCGAGGGCCCTCATGCTCAGCGCCGGTCCCTGGGGCACCAGCGCGAGCAGCTCTCTCGGGAAGGGAACGTTCACGACCCGGTCGAGCTTCAGCGCCCGTACCGCGTCCTGGTCGCCGATCGGGTACGCCTTTCCGTCGTCCGCGATGTACGTGGGCAGGGGTTGCGCCGCCCCGGGGCCGACCGGCGCCGGGAGGACCGCCATGCCGCTGCCGGGTGCCAGGAGCACCGACGTGCGGCCGTCGGGGCGGACGCCGGAGCGGGCGAGCGGGACGAGCACGGCGGTGCTGTCGAACCGCGTTCCGTCCACCGGGCTCTGGCGCAGGCACAGTGCGTACGGGCCGGGTTCCTGCGGGGTGAGGCCGGTCAGGTCGGGCAGGCGGGTGAGCAGCGACCGGTCGGCCGACATCCGCGCCGCGGCGAGGCCGGCGGCGCTCAGCTCCACCGGCTCCTTCCCGGAGGTGGTGGTGGCCAGCAGGAACTCGGTCCGGCTCAGCGGTGCGAGGCCGTCGCGGCGCAGCACCAGCAGTTGCTCCGCGCCGGTGTCGGGCCGCTGCCGGAACAGCGTGCCGATCGGGTACGTGCGGTCGCCGACCCGCCCGGAGCGGCCCTCGCCGGGGATCGAGGCCGGTGCCAGGTCCGGTCCGTCGGGCAGGAAGTCGAGCCAGTCCTCCGGTGCGGGCACCTTGCGGGTGGTGGTGGCGCCGAGCGCGGCGAGCACGGCCGGGTCGGCGACGCGGTGCTTGCGGCCGGCGGTCACCAGGTAGGTCGGCCCGTCGGCGCCGCGGACGACGGCGAAGCGGTCGGCCGGCACCGGTACGGCCTCGGCGCGCGGGTCGAGGTTGATGCCGAGCCGGTCGCCGGGGTCGTCGGCGACCGAGCCGGGCAGGCAGGCCAGCCACGGGCCGGCGGCCATGGAACCGGTGGCGACCGACTGCGGCGCGCCGTCGATGCCGATCGACGGTCCGCGCGGAACGTCCTTGATCGACTCCTTGGAGATCAGCTTCACGGTGGCGCCGCCGCCCTGGATCAGCATCGCCGAGGTGAGGTTCGGCGTCGGGCGCAGCACGCCGCCGAGGTAGACGTACCGGTTGCCGCTCTCCTTCTCCACCAGGATCACGCCGCTCTTGGTGTACGCCTTGCTGCCGCCCGGGACGATCCAGCCGTAGACGGCGAAGCCGGCCACGACCAGGACGCTGATGAGCACGCCGAAGGCCAGGCCGGTGACGGCGCGCCGCCCGGGTATCTCCGCTGTCGACGGGTCACCCTGCACCAGGGCGGAACTCAGCCGGCCCATCATGAACTGGTGGGCGTGCACGTGGTCGCGCTGGGTCTGCACGGCCGGCTACCCGAAGAGCCCGCGGGCCCAGGCGTAGAGCCCCAGCACCTGGGCGAGCACCGGCAGCACGGCCAGGCCGGTCGCGACGTCCAGCCCGCCGGCCGTGTACTCCCAGAACGGCAGCATGCGCCGCGGCCACGGCCGCAGGGCGGCCATCACGAGCGGCACCAGGAGGGCGACGAGCCCGCCGAGCAGGACGTACCGGCCGGTCGGGGCGAGCTTGTCGGAGAACATCAGGGCCACCATGAGGTAGCCGACGGTACCGGCCGCCACCAGGGCGACCCGCTGCCAGAACCCGAAGAAGGTACGCGAGCGCAACAGGATTGCACTCGATGTCACGAGCACGAGTGTCCATCCGGACCAGCCCGGCACCCGCATGGTGTGGTGCATCAGCACCGGCAGGACCAGGGCGGACGCGGTCATGCAGGCGGTCAGGTAGGTGTCCGCCTCGTCGGCGCGCGACTTGACCAGGTCGGAGTCCTCCGGCTCGATGTCGTACGACATGTCGGCGCCGGTCTTCGGCAACTGCGGTCCGCGCAGCCGGGCCAGCTTCACCGCCGCCCTGGGCGCGATCACGATCAGCACCAGGATCACCGACACGGCCACGGCGGAGACCTTCGGCGCGCTGAGCGCGAAGCCGTCGCCGGCCAGCAGCACGAGCACCACCATCGCGGCGGTCAGCGCGACGATCAGCAGCGGGGCGAACGGCATGACCGGCGTGACCGTACGCTGCGCGACAACCAGGAGCGCGGTGACCGTGACGATCGCGACGGCCGCGGCCAGCGCGGCGTCGGCGTTCCAGGCGACGCCGTCGGCGTCGCCGTCGACGGCGCTGGACGCGGCGACCGCCGCGAAGAACGCCGCGCCGCCGCCGAACAGCAGCGGGAACGCGCCGTCGCTCTGCTGGCGGGCGCTGACCAACGCGGCGGTGAACAGACCCGCCGCGAGCACCGCGCCGCCGATGACCTGGGGCAGCACCGGCCCCCGGTCCACGAGTACGGCGGCGATCAGGCCCATCGCCACCAGGGAGAGGACGAGGAACAGCACGCGGCGGTACTCCGGCTGCCACCGGTCGGCCCGCCGGTTGACCACCGTGGCGACGCCCTCGGCCAGGTCGTCGAAGTCGAGTTCGGGCAGCGGGTCCTGCGCCGGGCGCAGGTGCAGTTCCTCGCCCTCCAGCCAGTCCAGGCTCTCCGGCGTGCCGGACAGCTCGAACGGCGCCTGGCCGAGGCGTTGCAGCACCCACGACTCGTCGGGCACCTCGCCGTCGGGCACCCGGGCCAGGTCGGTGGTGTGCCGCACCAGCAGCGGCATCAGGTTCGCCACCGGCATCCGCGCCGGCACGGCCAGGTCGGCCCGGCGGGCCGGCCCGATCACCGTGATCCGGCACAGTTGGTCGTTCAGCGCTGCGGTCACCAGCGAGCCTCTCTCATCGGGCCGTGTCCGACACGAAACCGGTCTGCATCAGGCGTACGCCGCGCCGGGTGACGAGCTGGGCGCGCCCGGGCGGCAGTTGGCGGGGCTTCGCCTCGCCGAGGAACTTGCCCTCCTCCTTGGGGTAGGAGAAGAGCGTCGCGGGCGTGCCCAGCTCCCACATCCGCCGGATCACCGGGTCCATCATGGCCCGCATCGCGCCGGAGGTGCTCCGCGCGACGATCACGTGCAGGCCGATGTAGGCGCCCTGGGCCAGCAACGGCAGGAGCGGGTCGAGCGTCGAGCCCATCCCGGTGCTCTTGGTCATCAGGTCGTAGTCGTCGACGATGACGAACAGCTCCGGCCCTTCCCACCAGTCGCGCTTGCGCATCCGCTCGGACGAGACGTCCGCCCCGGGCATCCGCCGGTTCATCGAGACCGACGCCTGGCCGGCCAGCTCGTGGATCTTGTCGCCGGTGAACGCGAAGCCCACCTGGTACGCGGCGCCGATCGCCGTGTCCAGGTCGCGGCGCGAGTCGCCGAGCACGACCTTCGCCCGCTCCGGTGGGTAGTTCTGCTGGATGGACCGCAGGACGAGCCGGAGCAGGTTGGTCTTGCCGGTCTCGCTGTCGCCGAAGACCAGCATGTGCGGGGTGGCCATGAAGTCGTGCCAGACCGGGGCGAGACGCTGCTCGTCCTGGCCGATGACGAACTTGAAGTCGGACTCGGGCGGCGGCAGCGTCTCGACCATCAGGTGCGCCGGGAGCATCCGTACCGGCGGGGCGGCCGGCCCGGGCCAGAACGTGCCGATCTCCTCGACCACCGACTTGGTCGCCTCGGCCAGGTCGCCCACCTCGGAGCTGCCGTCCATCCGGGGCAGCGCGGCCAGGAAGTGCAGCGCGCCCTCGGTGAGACCGCGGCCGACCTGGTTGGGCACGGTGGCCGCCTTGCGGGAGCCGTGCTCGGACTCCATCGCGTCGCCGAGCCGCAGCTCCAGCTTCGTGCCGAGCAGGTCCCGCATCCAGGTACGCAGCTCCGACCAGCGGGTCGCGGTGACGATGACGTGCACGCCGAAGGACAGGCCACGCGAGGCGAGTTCCTGGAACTTCTGCTCCAGCTCCTGGAAGTCCTGCTTCATCGTGTACCAGCCGTCGATGACCAGGAAGACGTGCCCGAAGCCGTCCTCGATCACCCCCTCGGCGACCTTGGCCAGGTAGCTGGACATGGAGTCGAGGCCGTGCCGCGCGAACTCCGCCTCGCGCTTCTCCATGACCTGGAGGACCTCCTCGACCGTCCGGACGACGCGGTCGCGTTCCATCCGGGTCGCGATCGAGCCGACGTGCGGCAGGCCGGCGATCGAGGCGAGGCCGCCACCGCCGAAGTCGAGGCCGTAGAACTGGACCTCCCGCGGCGTGTTCGCCAGCGACAGCGCCAGGATCAGGCTGCGCAGCAGTGTCGACTTGCCGCTCTGCGGGGCGCCGGCGATGCCGACGTGGCCGTCCGCGCCGTTCAGGTCGACCACCAGCAGCTCGCGCAGCTGCTCCGCGGGCCGGTCCACGACGCCCACCGGAACCCGCAGCCCACCCTGGACGGTCGGGTCGTCGATGGTCATGCCGCGTACCGGGTCGGGCAGGACGCTCGGCATGAGCGAGTCCAGGCTGGGCGCGCTGGACAGCGGTGGCAGCCAGACCTGGCGGGCCGGCGGGCCCGAGCCGGCGAGCCGGTCCAGCAGCACCTCGACCAGGCTCGGCCCGTTCGCGTCGGCGGCGGGCTCCTCCACCTGCTCGGCCGGGCGCTCCGGTCCGGGGTCGTGGCGTACCGCGACCTGCCGGGTGGTGAACGGCACCACGTCCGCGGTCGGCTCGTCCCCGGCGTCCACCACGCCGCCGCGGCGTCCGGTTCCGGTGTACGCCCCGGAGACGTACGCCGCCTTGAAGCGCACCAGGTTCGTGGTGTCCACCTTGAGGTAGCCGTTGCCGGGCTCGGGCGGCAGCTCGTACGCCGCGCCCACGCCGATCACCGACCGCGACTCCATCGAGGAGAACGTGCGCAACGCCAGCCGGTACGACAGGTGCCCCTCGACCCGGTTGATCCGGCCCTCGTCCAGGCGCTGGGAGGCGAGCAGCAGGTGCACGCCGAGCGACCGGCCGAGCCGGCCGATGGACACGAACAGGTCCATGAACTCGCTCTTGCTGGACAGCAGCTCGCTGAACTCGTCCACGATGATCAGCAGCACCGGGAAGGGCACGAGCTGGGCGCCGTTGCCGCGTGCCTTCTCGTAGTCGAACAACGAGGCGTAGCCGCTGGCGCGCAGCATCTCCTGCCGCCGGGTCATCTCGCCGTTGAGCGCGTCCTGCATGCGGTCGACCAGCGGCAGCTCGTCGGCCAGGTTGGTGATCACCGCCGAGGTGTGCGGCAGCTTGTCCATGCCGAGGAAGGTGGCGCCGCCCTTGAAGTCGACGAGCACCAGGTTGAGGATCTCCGAGCTGTGCGTCGCGGCCAGGCCGCAGACGAGGGTACGCAGCAGCTCCGACTTGCCCGAGCCGGTGGCGCCGATGAGCAGGCCGTGCGGTCCCATGCCGCCCTGCGCGGACTCCTTCAGGTCCAGCTCGATGACCTCGCCCTCCTCGGTGACGCCGATCGGCACCATGAGGCGGTTGCGCTGCGGGGTCCGCGTGCGCCACAGCGTCTGCACGTCGAAGGTCATGGCGTCGCGGATGCCGAGCAGCGTGGTCAGCTCGAAGCTGGTGTCCAGCGGCTCGTCGGAGACCTCCAACGTGCCGCTGGTCCGCTTCGGCGCGATGATCCGGGCCAGCGCCTCGCACTGGGTCTGGTCCAGCCCGTCACGCGTGGCCGAGCCGGTCGTCGCGCCGGCCGGGAACTCCACCACGTCGTCGGTGACGGTGAGCCGCAGCACCTTGGGGCCGCCGGGCATCGCGCCGGTCAGGTCGAGCAGCACCACGTTGCGGATGCCCGCGCCGAGCAGGCGGGAGCTGTCCGGCAGGTCCACCAGGTGCGCGACGATCACCAGGAACGGCTCGCTCGTGGTCGGCTTGACGGCCCGGTCGTGGTCGCCCCGGTCGGTGATCTCGGGGCCGAGCATGTCCATCAGCGCGTCGTGACTGCCGGCGAACATCCGGACCGGGCCGGCCGCGTCGTACGCGGTGGGGTGCGCGTTGTGCGGCAGCCACTTGACCCACTCCCACGGCCCCCGGTGGACCTCGGCGGCGAGCACGGCGATCCGCAGCTCGTCCGGGGCGTGGAAGGTGGCGAGCTGCGCCACCATGGCGCGGGCCAGGTCGATCGCCGGGTCGATCGCGCCCTCGAACTCGACGCTCGTGAAGCTCGGCAGGCCGACGGAGGTGGGGATGCCGGACACCGTCCGGTACGCCTCGGAGAACCGCCGCAGCGAGATCGACGACAGCGGTTCGAGATCCTCGATCGGTTTGGTGGACGGCGGGTTGAACTTCAGCATCGCGGTCTGCCGGCCGAGACCGATCCGGACCCGGCCGAAGTCGTCGTGACTGGGCCGGCGCTCCCACAGCCGGCTGCCCATCGCGATCGACCACAGCCAGCCCGGCTGCGGGTTGTTCCACAGCACGTGGCGGCGCTGCTGGTCGGCCGCCTCGCGCGCCTGCTTGCGCAGCTGCCCGATGTAGCGGAGGAAGTCGCGCCGCTCGCCGCGCATCTTGCGCTTGCGCTCGGCGGCCGCGCGGCCGATCTGCATGACGCCCATGAGCAGCATGCCGCCGGCCATCGCGCCGCCCATCACGTACATGATCGGGGTGCGGTTGTAGAGGCCGAACATGGCGAGCATCGCGCCCATGCCGAGGCCCATCGGCACGACCATCGCGAACGAGCGGAAGTCGAGCGGGGCCTCCTCCGCCATCAGCGGCGGCTCCTGAAGCTCGATCGAGCCTTCCGGCGCCTCCGGGCCCGGCGCGCGGGGCGGGCGCTTGACGGTGACCGTACTCATCCGATCGTCCCCGCGTCGGCGCCGTCGCCGCCCCAGACGGTGCGCTCCTGGCGCAGCAGCTTCACCGCGTAGCGGTCGTTGCGGTAACGCTCGGCCACCTTGACGTCGTCGTCCTCCTCGGCCTGGCGCTTCTTCTCCTTCTTCGCCCGCTCCTCCTCGTCCCGGCGGCGTCGCTCCTGCTCGGCCCAGAACGCCTCGGCGCGGGCGGCCGCCGCCTTCTCCTCCTCGGCGAGCGACGTCGTGAACTCCGCGTCGCTGACGCCAGGCTCGCCGCACGCGCGCATCTTCTCCAGGTCGGCGCCGAAGAAGTCGAACGTGCCGTCCGCCGGCCGGGGCGCCTTCGCGGGCGCCACCCGCCGCCACACGGCGCGCGGGGGCTGCGGTGTCTCCGACATGGTCACCCTTCCCTGCCCTCGTCCGCTGCCGGACCGGTCAGCCAGTCGGCGTCGCTGAGGTCGTCCCAGCCCGTCGTGTCGTCGGGGTCGTCGTCCGGGCGGACCAGTGGCACGTGGTCGTCGGCCGCCGGCCGGGCGCGGTCACCGCCCCAGACGGCGTCGTCCTCGCGCAGCCCGGCGGCGGGCTCCGGGTCGGCGCCGGGCTCGCGGTCGTCGTCGCGATCGGAGCGACGCCGGACGGTACCGGCCCGGG
The DNA here is from genome assembly GCF_900091605.1 of Micromonospora tulbaghiae. Classification (GTDB taxonomy): domain Bacteria; phylum Actinomycetota; class Actinomycetes; order Mycobacteriales; family Micromonosporaceae; genus Micromonospora; species Micromonospora tulbaghiae. The sequence goes on along the minus strand of NZ_FMCQ01000002.1, from coordinate 204,778 downwards.
CGGGGTCGTCGGGGTCCGTGCCGGACGCCGCGCGGCCGGACGCCTGCGGGCCGGGACCGGCGAGTCCGGCCACGGCGGCGGCGCCGGCCAGACCGAGCGCGCCGGGGACCGCGACCGCCACCTCGCCCTCGGCCACGACGGCGGCCACGCCGGCCTTCCGGTGCGTCCCCTCCGGAGCGCCGCCTCCCGGCGAGGCCGTCTGGTGCGACTGCGCGGTTGGGTTCCCCTGCGCGGGCGGGTTCGGCTGCGCCGGCGGATTCGACTGTGCGGCCTGGTTCGGCGCGGTTGCCTGGGCGGGTGGGTTCGGCACCGGGCCGGATTGGGCGGGCAGGCCCGGCTGGCCCACGATCACCGGAGCCGCCACGACACCGCCGACCGCCGGCTCCGCGAGGGCTGGAGGCGGCGCGACGGCCGGAGGCGGCGCAACAGCCGTGGGCGGCGCGACGGCCGCGGGCGGCTCGGCCCGCGGCGGCGGTTCCACCGCCGGGGACAGGTCGACCACGGTCGGCACCTCCACCGCCGTCGGCGGTGCGATCACCTCGGGTACGGGCACACCCGGCGACGTACCGCCGATGGTGGACACGGGCGCTGCCGGAACCTCCGGCGCGGCCGGTTCCTCGGCGGCGGCCTCCGGCGCGCCCGGACCCGGGCCGGCGGGCGGACCGTCCGGACCCGGTTGCGAGCCCGGCACGCCGGTGACCGGCGCGGAACCGTCGGGGCCCGTGCCGCCGCCCGCCGTGGCGTCGCCCGGCCCCGGCTGCGGGCCGGGCACACCGGCGACCGGTGCGGAGCCGTCGAGTCCCGCGCCACCGGCCGCCGTGCCGCCGCCCGTCTCCGGCGCGCCGTCCCCCGGTCCGGCCGGGGTCCAGTCGGCCTCGTCCGGCCGGATCAGGCCGGACGCGTCGGGCGCGGTCCGGGGTGTGGTCCCGGCCGGCGCGTTGCCGCCCGGCGGGCCGGCGATCGGTGGCACCACACCGGCCGTCGGCGGCGTCGCACCGGTGCTCGGCGGCACGACCGGCGCGGAGTGGGCCGGCTCCCCCAGCCCGACACCGCCCGCGTCCGCTCCGGTCGGCGCCTGCGGTGTGCCGGTGTCGGGGGTCGACGGGCGCCAGTCGTCGAGGTCGGCCTGGATCAGCCCGGAGGCGTCGGGCGCGTCCGGCACACCGCCGCCGGGCGTGCCCGCACCGGCGCCCGGCGCACCCGGCGCTCCGGGCATCATCGGCATGGCGGGGCCGGCCGGCGCCGCCACCGGCGAGTCGACGCCGACGCCCGGAGCCACGGGCGGGGCGGCCGGGATCTGCGGGCCGTCGACGCCGAGCCCGTCACCACCGGCCGGCGCACCGCCCGACCCGTCCGGTACGCCCGCGTCCACGCCCACCGGTCCCCAGGTCTCAGGATCGCCGCTGACGAGTCCCCGGGCGTCGGGCGACTCGGTCCCACCGGGATTGTTCGCGCCGCCCGCGGGCCCCGGCATGCCGGGCATGGGCGGCATGCCCGCACCGAGCCCCGCACCGCCGGACGAGGCGCCGGCCGGCGCGCCGGGGACCTGCACACCGTCGAACCCGGGTGACCGCCAGTCCGCCTCGTCGCCCTCCACCAGGCCCTTGGCGTCAGGCGCCTCGGGGACGCCGGATCCACCACCGGCACCGGCGCCGGGAGCGCCCGCGCCGGGCATGCCCGGCATCATCGGTGACTGGAAGCCACCGCCACCGGGCACGGCGCCACCGGGGGCGGCCGGGATGTCCACACCGCCGACGGCGCCGGGGGCGAAGTCGTCGCTGTTGCCGAGCAGCCCGTTCGCGTCCGGCTTCTCCGGCAGGCTCGGGCTACCGCCCGCGCCGGGGCCGGCGCCGCCGGGCGAGCCGAAGCCGGGGACGCCCGGCGCGGTGAACCCGCCGCCCGGTCTGCCGATGCCTGCGCCTGTGCCCGCCCCGGGCTTCAGGCCGCCCACCTCACCCGGTCCGGAGAACGACGGCGGCTTGACCGAACCGGCGCCGCCCGCGCCGCCGCCGAGGTTGGCCGAGCCCGGCGGCTTGATGCCCGGCGGAACCACACCGGGGACGAACCCACCCGGCACGCCGCCACCGCCCGGTAGGCCGCCACCTCCCGGTTGGCCCCCACCGCCGGGGAAGCCCACGCCCCCCGGCCCGTTGATGCCCGGCGCGTCGAAGCCGGGCAGCCCGCTGCCGCCGCCGGGTGTGGGACCGCCGATCGCACCGGGTCCCGAGAACGACGGCGGGGTGATGGTCCCCGGACCCTGGCCGAGGCCCGGGCCGCCGATACCGGACAGGTTCGGCGGGGTGATCGTGGGCACCGTGATGTTCGGCGGCGCGTTGACGGGTGGAGTGGTGACGCCACCGACGGCGGGCGTGGTGAACACCGGCGGGGGGACCGTCGGCGGGGTCGTGAGGTTCGGCGTCGTGAGGTTCGGCGTCGTGAAGTTCGGCATCGTCGGCGTGGTGACGCTGGGCGTGGGCATGGTGACCCCGGACGTCCCCGCCTTGTCGGTGGTCATCTTGTACTGCTCGGCGACCGTGTGGACGACCTCGGACATCTGCTGGGCCATCGGCTTCTCGTACTCGGTGCCGCTGATCGGCACCGGGCCGCTGCCGCTGCCGACGCCGTTGTTCGAGGCGATCGACGCCCAGGCGCGGTCCAGGTAGCTGATCGTCTGCTGGGCCCAGGACAGGTGGTTGGCGGCGTCGTAGAGCTGCGACGGCAGCGAGTTGCGGTTGGTCGAGGAATTGATGCTGTTGGCCGCCGTGGTGGAGTCCGGGATTGCGCCGCCGGCCAGGTGCTCTGCCTGCTTGCCGAGCAGGTCGGCGTAGTAGTTCATCTTGTCGCGGAACCCGTTGGCCGCCGGCCCCTTCCACGCCTTGTCGTCGCCGACCATCGAGGTGACAGCGGTACGGATGGTCTGTTCGAGCCAGATCAGCAGGTCCTGGGTCGCCTGGAAGGCCTGCGCGGTCTCGACGACGGACCGGACGCTCACCAGCGTTTCGGCGTGGTCCCGCCCGCTCTCGGTGGTCAGCGCGGCGCCGCCGTTCACCGCGGCCTCCAGCTTCCGCCAGCCCCGGGTCTCCTTCGCCCAGGTCTGGTAGTCGTACAGGTCGCTGACGGGGACCACCTTCGGTGGGAAGGTGGCCGCCTCCTCCGCGGGGTCGTTCCACCCGTCGAGCTTGCTGTCACCGAGACCGTTGCCCATGCCCTGTCCCTCTTCGCGAGCGGCGAGACCTGTTCGCCCGCGTCAGTTTCCGTCGGTCTTGACGATCTTCTGGCCGTAGGTCTTCAGGTTCTCCAGGCCCGTGAAGGAGTCGCCCATGATCTCGCTGAGCTTGTCGGTGGTGAGGGCGTTGAGCTCTTCGAGGTTCTCGTACTCCGCGGCCATCTTCAGCAGGGCGGCCTGCACCGCGAGCAGGGCGGTGTCCATGTTGACGAGCATGTCCTTCATGTCGCCCTTGACGCCGCCGTCCTGGGCCGTCGCCCCGACGATCGCCTGCCGCAGCACCTCGGCCCGGGCGAAGGCGCCGGGACGCGGGTCGATCGCGCCCACCTGGTCGGCCGTGGTGAGCAGGATCTTCCCGGCCCCGGTGATGCTGCCCAGCACGTGCTCGGCGAACCACTTCAGCGCGGCGGTGTTGACCGCCACGCCGCTGGTCGAGGCGGTGTCACCCTTGAACGTCGGGTTGACTGCCGGCGGTTTGAAGCCCGAGTCGGTCGAGATCTCCTCGTCGATCCAGTCGGACTGGTCGGTGAACGCGGGCGGCTTCACGTTCGACGGGTCGGTGATGTTGTCCTTGTAGGTCTTGACGAGGTTCTTCCAGCCGTCGGTGTCGAGGATGTTCTTGTCGTACCAGTCGCGGGCCTCGATCCACTCCGGATGCTCCGCGCGGACCTCGTCCTTCCACTTCTCGAAGTTCACCCCGGTGCGGCTGTTCTGGTGCTTGTTGTAGAAGGCCATCCATGAGTCGTACGCCGCCTGCACGGTGCCGTCCGGCTTCTTGAGGAAGTCGTCACCCATGCCGTAGGCGTCCATCGCGCTGATGGCTTTGTCGTTGGGATATCCCCAGTCAATGGTGGCCAAGGAACTCACTCCACTCGAATGTCGACGGCGGAACGAAGGCGCAGACCCCAGCGGCCCGGGTCGTCGAGCTCACCGGGCCGGGGACGGACAACGTGGTAGGCCGCCACGCCGCGTCCACGGCGGCCGTCGAGCGGATCAGCCGCCTCGGACGTCGTTCCAGATCATGGCGTGACGCTGCTCGGTGGTGCCGTAGTTGTCGGAGATCTGCAGCAGAGTCTGGCGGGCCTGCTCCAGGTAGCCGACCATCGAGTCGGCCGCCTGGTTCCAGGCCAGCTTCGAGACCTTGTACTGCTCCTGGGCGGCACCGGTCCACTGGGCGAGGCTCGCCTCGACGGTGCGCTCCATCTCCTCCAGCGACGACTGGATCTGGCCGTTGATGCGGTTCATGTCGGTCAGCACGGCGTCTGCCTGCACGAAGTCGAAGGTGTAGTTGGACATGTCAGTCCTCTCGGGAGATCGGGGGTCGGGGTGCGGCTCAGATGCCCGGCAGGGCCGCGCCGAAGGAGTTGGCCACGCTCGACGCCTCGTCCTCGGCCGTCTGGTAGCCCTTGGTGGTGACACCCATGACCTCGAGCATGTTGAGCAGCTCGTTGATCACCCGCTGGAAGGCGTTCTCCCAGTTGTCCATGGCCTGGTTGAAGCCCTGCGACGCCTGGCCGGTCCAGGAGGAGATCAGGATGGCCATCTGCCCGTTGACCGCGCGCAGCTGGCCGGTGAATTCGGTGGCCTTGTCGGAGAACTCCTGGGCAGCCCGCTGCATACCCTCTTCGGTGGTGCTGACGATCGGCATCGTCACGGCCGGACTCCTCATGTCAGGGAAAGGTGGCAGGGAAGAGTGTTGATCCGCGGCCGTGCCCCGCGGCAACCCGGTCGCGCCACCATGTCCGAACGTCACCCAACATTGCACGGCCGCGCCCCCGGAACGGGCGGCGCCGGCCGACAGCCCGGGAAGAGTGGTTGCACTTTCATGCACTGATCCCCGGCCGGAGTTCCGGCGCGACCGGGGCGGCGTCTTCACTGGACCGCGACGTCGAGGGAGTGGTCCGTCGTGAACTACAGCGAGCGCATCGAAGGTCTGTTCCAGGAGTACGAGCGGCAGCGCAACAGCCTCGCCGAGATGCAGGCCCGGATGAGCGCGCTCTCGGCCACCGCGACGTCACCGCGACGCGAGGTGAGCGTCACGGTCGGCCAGAACGGCGTGCTGACCGACATCCAGTTCCCCTCCGGCGCCCACAAGCGGCTCACCACCGCCGACCTGACCCGGCTCATCCTGGAGACCTACGCCGACGCCAAGGAACAGGTCATGAACCAGGCGGCCGAGGTGCTGGCGCCGGTGCTGCCGGACGGCCTCGACGCCCACAAGCTGGTCCGGGGCCAGGCCGGGGCCGACGCGTTCCTGCCCAAGGAACCCCGCATGGTGACGAGCGTGCGGGAACTCCTGACCCGGGGGCCCGAATGATCAGCAACAATCCCGGCGGGCGGCTGTGGGTCGACCCGGACGGCGTGGAAGGGCTCGGCAGGGCATACGAGTCGCACGTGCAGCTCTACGAGTCCTACCTCACCCAGTTGACCGCCCTGCGCGCCCGGTACGCCAACGCCTGGGGCGACGACGACATGGGCGAGCAGTTCTCGACCAAGTTCCTGGAGGGCCTGGACAACCTCGAAGCGATCATCGGCGGCGTCAAGGGCACCCTGCACTACACCGCCCAGGGCCTCACGGAGAGCGGCCGGGCGTACCGGGAGGCGGACGAGGCCGCCCTGGACGTCAGCCGGAAGATGGCCAAGGACTTCGACCGCCTGGACGGCCCCACGTACGCGACGCGGGCAGCGGTCACGGGCCGGGTGCTGGAGCCCACCGCGGAGGGTGAGCCGCGCCGGCGCCATCTGCTGTCCCGCAAGCTGGCGGTCAGCGAGCCGGCCGGTGAGCCGGTCACCGAGCAGGCCCGGCTCCTCCCGCAGCAGCAGGGCACGCCGCTGCGGTCGGTCCGGCCCGCCGAGCCGCTCATCCCGGCCACCGCCGCCCTGCCGGCCATCTCGTCCTACTTCGTGCAGCCGGAGTACGCGACCGCGCACGTCGGCGGCCGGCCGCTGCCCGAGGAGTACCGGCTGATAGCACTCAACCCGTTCGAGGACGGCAGCACCCGGGTGGACGCGAACCTCTACGACTCGATCACCCCGCTGACCGGTACACCCGTCACCACTCCGGACGGCACGACGATCGATCCCGGACAGGGCCGGTTCTTCGTCGTCAAGGAGAACCCGGCCGTGGACCCGACCGTGCCCGGCTACCAGCCGCTGTACCTGAGCTACGCGCCCGACGGCACGCCCACCCCGATCATCCCCGGCGCCTGAGCCACCCACCCGCGCCCCGGTAGGACATGCCCGACTTCCACATCCCCAACGACCCGCAGTGGCAGTGGGCGTACGACCTGATCCTCGTCGCCGTCGGCGAGGAGTACCCGAAGGCCGACCCCGCCGCACTGCGGGCCATGGGCGACGAGTTGTACGCGCTCAGCAGCACCGTCCTCAACGGGATGGGCGCCACCGCCAACCTCGGCTACGGGCTGGCCGGGAGCCTGTCCGGCCCGGCGATGGACGCGTTCCAGCAGTACCAGGTCGGGATCACCAAGAACGTGCCGGCCGGCGGCAACATCGCGCTGGCTCTGGGCGGCTCGGCCTACAACTTCGCGCTGGACTCGGAGAACACCCAGTACAACATCGTCATCGCGGCCTTCACCCAGGTGGTGGAGATCGCCATCGCGCTGGCCTCCGGCTTCGGCGCCGCAGCGGTGCCCGCCCTGATCAAGATCGGTCAGGAGATCGTCGGAGCGTTGATCAGCCTGTTCCGCCAGCGGCTGCGGAACGTGCTGATGCGGCTGGCCTGGGAGGCGTTCCAGGAGGGCCTGGAGGAACTCTGGCAGAGCGCCGCCGCCCAGGTCACGCAGATCATCGAGGGCAACCGCAAGTCCCTCGACTACAAGGATCTGGCGATGGCGTTCGCCGGAGGCGCCTTCATCGGCGCGGGCGTCAGCGGCGTACAGATGATCGGCGGCAAGTTCTTCCCGAAGATCAACAACAACGTCCTGTCGCGGGAGGGCCTGTCGGCACTCGCCGAGACGCTGTTCGAGGGCCTGTTCACCATGATGGTCGGCGGCGGCGGCTTCAACCCGTGGGCCACCATGAGCTCGTCGATGATCGGCGGGATGGCCCACCACTACGCCACAGTGGTCGGCCAGAGCTACGGCCCGGGCGCCGCTGCCGGAGCGCCACCGCCGACGATCGAGACGAACAACCTCACAACCACAGCGCCCACGCCTCCGCCCACGGCCGTGGACGGACCACCCGTTCCCCCACCCGCCGGCTCCTCCGCCGGCCCGGGCAGTCAGGGCGGCGGCCCGGGTCCGCAGCCCTCGGGCGGGCCGGTCGCCGGGGGTGGCGGTCAGGGGCCCGGCCAGGGCGATGCCGGGAGTCAAGGGCCGGCGCAGCAGGGCTCCGGGAACCAGGGCCCCGGCAGTCAGGGCACCGGCCAGGGCAGCGCCGCTCCGGGCACCCAGCCCTCCGGGGGCCAGACCACGGGCGGGCAGACCCCGGGCGGTCAGACTGCGGGCGGGCACGCCCCAGGCAGTCAGACCGCTGACGGCCAGATCGCGGGCGGTCAGACCCCGGGCAGCCAAACCGACGGCGGGCAACCCGCGGGTGGCCAAACCGCAGGCGGGCAGACGGCGGGCGGTCAGACGGCTGATGGCCCATCGTCGAGCAGTCCCACCGCTGATGGCCAGACCGGCGGAGGTCAGGTCCGCGACGGCTCACAGGACGGGGCCCAGAACGGCAGCACGAGCCCGAACGGCAGCACGAGCCCGAACGACGCCGGAGGCCCGAGCCCGAGCGGGCACGGCACCGCCGGTCAGGGCGCCGACGGCGACTCGCGTGGGGTCGGCGGTGCGGCCCCGGGGTCGGGCCTGGTCGCAGGCGGCGAGGTCACCACCCCGCGCGCCGACTCGACGGGCACGCCGAACGGCACCCCGGCGGGCAGCGGCACCGGCACGCCCACGACCGGTACGCCGGCCGCGGTCGCGGACGTCACGGCTCCGTACGGCGGCGGCCTTCCCGGTTTCGATGCTCCGACGCCGAGCAGCGGGCCGACCGATCTCGACACACCGGCGCCCGTGACGTCGCCCACCGCCACCCCCGGCCCGGCGGCTGTCCCGGCGTCGTCGCCCAGCCAGCCGGCCGGCGCGGCCACGACAACCGGCGACCCGGCACCGTCCACCGTCACGCCGAGCGCCGCCGCATCGAGCGCCGGCACTCCGGCCACCGTCATGCCCGGCCCGGCCGCACCGACGACCACCGCACCGACCACCGTCACGGCGAGCACCGACACGCCGTCCACGAGCCCGCCGTCCACGAGTTCACCGACCAGCGCGCCGAGCACCGGCACGTCGACCACGAGCACATCGACCACCGGCACGCCGCCGTCGGCCCCGACGACGACCGGCCAGCCGGCCGCTCCGCCGCCTGCCGTCGTCGGCGCCGTGGAGGCGCCCCCACCGCCACTGGCACCCGTCGAGGGCATCTCGGTCGACGGTCCGGCCGTGGTTCCGTCCCCGTCGACCGATTCCCATGCCGACACGACGTCCACACCGCAGCCCGCGGTCGCGGCGCCAGGCCCGCTCACCTCCACCGCCGTCGACACCGCGACGGCCGACGTCCCGTCGGGCGTCCCGGTGGAAGCCGACGACCGAGGCACGGGGGCGGACCGGACCGGTGCCCCTCAGGCGGATGCCGTCGACACCACGCCGACGCCGGACGGCCCGACGCCGACAGGGCAGCACGACACCGCCGGGCCGACGCCGGGCGGGCTGCAGAGCGTCCAAGCGCCGCTCGCCGTCGCGGACCTGCCCGCGCCCACCCGCACCGGGCCGAGCCCGCAGTTCCGGCAGGCCAAGGCGAGCGCGGAGCCGAAACGGCTGCGCACCGAACGGTACGTGCCCTGGAAGGACACCGTCGTCCCCGGCACGCACCTGCTGCGCGGTGAGATCACGACGATCGACTTCACCACCCGGGAGTTCACCGCCGACGGCCGGGACTACCGGTCGTTCGACGTACACCTGGATCTGGTCTCGAAGAACGACCGGATGTCCCCCGAGGAGCTACGGGGCTTCGCCGACGCGGTGCGGCGCACCGTCGACGAGATGGTCAACGGCCGGTACACGCTGCCCGACGGCCGGCTGCTGCACATCGACCTGGTCGTCGACACACCACCGTGGCGCGACGGCATGACCCGTGACTGGCAGGCCGACCCGCGGCGCAACCCGCCGGTCGAGGTGACCTCGGAGACCGGGGTCAGCACCGACCAGCACCGGTGGAACACCGGCGACCGCCTGCCCGTGATGGTGCACGAGGTGATGCACTACCTGGGGGCCAAGGAGGGTCACCAGGCCCCCGAGCACCTGTTCACCACCGCCGGCCGCCCGGGGGTGATGGGCCTCGACGTCGACACCCTGCCGGCCTCGTCGGAGCAGGCCACGACCTCGGCCGGGCCAACCGGCTATCTCACGGCCGTGGACCTGGCGACGATCCACGACACCGCGCTGACCGCCGGCCCGGTGCGCGACCTTCCGGTTCCGCAGACGCCGCACGACCAGACGCCGGACCCGCGTCCGAACCCGCAGATTCCGTCCCGCGCCCCGGCCCCGCCACCGCCGCCCGGCATGCCGGGCATGCTCCCACCGCCACCACCGCCGGGCATGCGGCCACCACCCGGCGTGCCGCCACCGCCGCCGGCCGGTCCCACGACCCAGGCTGTCGACCTGACCCCGACGGACCTCTCACCCGCCACGCTGCGCAGCCGTGCGCCGCGGCCCGTGCCGACCCCCGTCGGCCAGAAGCTGAACGAGAAGTACGACGTCGTGCACGTCGTGGACCAGGGATCGCCCGGCCTGGGCCACCAGGCAGCGACGATCGCGATGCTCGACGGGCTGGCCGCCACCGGCTACCGGGGCACGGTCGTGCTCACCTATCCCGGCAACAAGACGCCCTACTACGCCGCGCAACTCGGCCGGCAGGAGGAGTTCGAGACCCCGGCGGGCTCGTACGACCTGTTCCACCGGGAGTGGACCGGCCACCGCGGCGGGATGGACGTCGTCATGCGTCCGCAGGGGCCGCCCGGCACGCGCGAGGAGGCCTGGAAGACGACGGACTGGCCCGGCGCGCCACGGGCCAAGGCGTGGCAGGTGGCGCGGCAGCAGGAGTTCCGGGACAAGAAGGTCCGCGAGCAGAACCACACCCAGAGCCTGCGCCTGGACGAGGTCGGCAGCAGGCCGCTCCCCGCGGGCAACGTGCTGACCGTGCTGCCGGCCGTCGACGTACCGAAGAACGACGACGGCTCGGAGCGGACCGCGGAGCGGAAGCAGGAGTGGTTCCAGCAGGCGTGGGCCGGTCCGCTGCGCGACGCCGCCGGTGGCAGGGACCACGACGTCGTCACGCTCCAGCCGTTCCTGTGGGACCAGTTCCCCCGGCAGGTCCGCAGCACCACCGGGACGGTCCAGGCGGAACTCGACGAGACCTCGACCGGAGTGCCGGCCTACCGCCGTCCACCGCCCGCCGATCCGCCGCCCGCCCGGGACGTCATCACCACCACCGGCATTCCCGGGGCCGACGACCTCGCGGCCCTGGTCGACGACGACGCCACCGACGTGGTGCTCGTCTACTACGGGGACACGCCCGACACTCCCCCGCACCAGGCGGTCGTCGACCGGCTGGCCGCCGCCCGCCCCGACCGGCCGACTGTCGTCCTGGTCCTCGGTAACGGCGAGCGCGGCTTCACCACGAGCAACGCCGACGTCCACGTCGCGGCGCTGCCCCGCGTCACACCGGAACAGATGGCCGGGCTCCAGGACCGCGCCACGCTCGTGGTCACCGAGGGCGCGAACACCTGGCAGGAGTCCCTCGCGGCGGGCAAGCCCACGCTCTCCGTGACCGGGACCGCGGGTGACACCCGGCCGTGGGAACACGAGCCCGCACCGGTCCGGAACGACTCCGCCGGAAGTGGCCACGACCTGCTCGTGAACGCGTCGGAGTACCTGCGCAGCGGCGGCGACCCCGCCACGGTGCGGGACTTCGTCCAGGACGACGACGGCGGCGTGCGCACGTACTTCGACGGGTGGCGGGACGCGCTCGGCCGGACCGGCTCCGACCAGGTCGACCAGGCCCTCGCCACGGTCACCGGCCTGCCGCTGGACCCGGACGCCCGCCCCCGCACCGACACCGCGCCGGGCGCTCCCCCGGTCGACAACACCTTGCGCGTCCCGGGAGTCCCGCCGCCCCGGCTCGCCGCGCCCAAGACCCGCGACGAGATCGACCGGGCGCGCGCCGCGCAGCACGACACCGCGCCGCGCCGGGTCGCGAACACCAGCGCGTACGACGTCATCGACCGTGGACCCCATCCCGACACCCGCGTGCCCGACGTGGTCGCGCGCTCGTACGAGCAGGCCGGCCTGCCCCTTCCGGCGGACGACCGGCCCCGCCCGCGCCTCGACGCGGTCGACAACCGGATCGCGTACGACCATCGGGTGCTGGACCTCGACGGCCGCAGGGTGCAGGACTTAACGGTCAGGGTCTTCCTGGACGCCCGCGACGACACGGCGGCGGCCGCCCGGCCCGACGTCGAGACCCGGGTACGCGACGCGGTCGACCGGATCTACAACCAGGGCTTCCGGATCGGCGCCGATCAGCTGAACGTCACTGTGGAGTTCACGACCCGGCCCAGCGAGGCGCACGCCACGGTGGCGCTGCACGGCACCCCGTCACCGACCACCCAGACCAGCTGGTCGACGCACTCCTCCGACATGGATCTCGCGCACGAGATCGGGCACTTCCTCGGCCTGCGCGACGAGTACCCGGTGGCGGGCCGCGCCCTGGACGGCACGTTCGTCAAGGGCGACAACTCGTTGATGGCGACCACCACGCCGGGCCAGGACCCGCGGCTGCTGGCGCGCAACGTGAACCGGATCGCCGGTCAGCGGTCCGACGTGCTCTCGCCCGACCGCGGCGGGCTGCCGCCCCGCACGGTGCCGGTCCGGTTCGAGCCGGTACGGGTGGCGGGCGGCCGTAACGCGCGGTTCGACGAGCTGACCCGGCACACCCGCGAGGTCGGCCCGGGCAACTACCGGCAGGAGACGGCCGACCTCAGGGAAGACGGGGCGCCGATCGGGTTCGTCGTCAACTCGATGCTGCCCGCCGACGACGTCGACCAGATCCCCGAGGTGGTCCGCGCCGTCACCGAGGGCCTGGACCCGGGCACCACAGTCGTGTTCGTCTTCGGCGTCAACACCACCGCCGAGGTGCCCGACCTCGCCTTCCGGGAGGCGGTCGCCCGGGCGGCCCGGCTCGCGGAGGGCCTCGACGTGCCGGTGGCGGTCAACGGCTACGCGGTCGGCACGAAGAACGGCAAGTTCCCGTACGGCCGCACCCGCAACCAGGTGCTCCGCGACCCGGACACGGTGGCCGCGATCCAGGGCCTCGCGCAGGGCGGCCCGGACGGCGGGGCCCGGCGCTACCCGTACGTGTCGATCCAGGACTTCGACCGGGGCGCCCGTACGACAGCCGACGGCACACACGTCTTCGACCGCGTCGACCGCGAGACCCGCTTCGACCCGGACGCGACCGGACCGCAGGACGAGCCGCCGGCCCGGCCTCTGATGATCTCCGGCGGTTACCGCGTCGGTGACACCGAGGACCTGATCCGGCGTACCCGCGAACGGCTGGAACGACGCGCACGCGACCACCGGGCGAGGATCGACGACCTCACCGCGCACGGCGGCCCGGGCTCGGGCAAGGAACTCGGGATCGAGCGGCAGAAGCTGACCGCCGTCCAGGAAGGGCTCGCCAGGCTCGACACGCAGGCCGGGCGGGACGCCTTCGTCCGGGACTTCACCACAGCGGTGGACGAGGACATGCGGTCCCGCGACCGGCAGGCCACCGTCCACCCGATGCTTCCGTACTCGCCGGAGCCGAACCTGTTCGTCGACGGCCTGCTCACCCTCGGCCGGCCCGACGTCCGGTTCGGCGACGCGGGCGCGGAGTTCCTCCTGCTGGCCGAGAGTCTGCACCAGGCGTACGGCGAGGAGCTGGCCGTCGCCCACGGCGCGGCGACGCCGGCCGACCTGCCCGCGGACGTCCTCACCGTCGATGTCCAGGTCGAGTCGCAGAACAACAGGCATCCCGACCGCGATCTGGCCTTCATGACGGACTTCGTGGGCGCCGCCACGCCCACCGACCTGTCCCGGCTCGCGGCCGACTTCGCCGTCGGCAACTTCCTGCCGCAGTCGCACGCCGTGCCGACGAACGTCAACCGGCAGCTGTTCTACACCGAGGGCACCGGCTTCAAGGAGTACCGGGCCGACCTGCGCAAGCCGGCCGTCGCCGCCCCGAAGCCGTTCGCCGCGCCCACCCAGGTCGCACCCGGCTCGCAGACGTGGCAGCAGACGCTCACGCCGCAGCAGCTCCGGCAGCTCGGCGCGCAACCGCACAACCGGTACCTCACCGCCGTCTCACTGCCGGCGCCCGGCGCCGCCCCGGCACCGGCCGTCCCGCCCGCCGTCGACCCCGACCTGGACCCGGCGCGGCCGGCGCGCACCGTGGGCCTGCCGAACAGCCAGCGCCTCGTCGCCGCGCACCTGCTGGCGACGTCCGACGACTCAGGGACCGTCCAGCAGGAGTTCGCCGCCGCCACAGCCGTCGCCGACCGCGGCGGGCTCGGCCGGCAACCGGGTTCCCTCTACGACACCATCGCCGCAGAGCTGCCCGGCGACGACGCGGACGACCTGCGGATACGCACGCTGCGCGCCGGCCGGGACGCGATGAGTCTCGACGAGGCCGCGGCGATGCGGCAGCGCAACCCGTACGACAACGGCCACTTCGTCCGCGCCGTGCTCGCCCCCGACCCCGGGCCGCAGCGCCGCGACACGCCGATCGACGACGCCGAGCGGCGACGCGTCGCCAACGCGCACGACGTGGTCGAGTTCGCCGCCGCCCGCGGCACCCAGGTGCACCTGATCGTGTACGACGACCCGGCCGGGCCGCCGCGCGACCACCCGGTGGTCGGCGCCAGGCCGCGTGCCCGGCTGGAGCTGCTGCGCACGATCGATCCGTCGGGTCACGTCACCTACGCACGCCATGTGCCACCGTCGTCGACCCCCGCGAGCGACACCGACAGCGACAGCGATTCGGGCGGCTTCGACCTGTTCGGCGGCGACGACGACTACGGCGGCTTCGGCGACGGCTTCGCCGACCACGACAGCGACCGCGACGGCGACAGCGACAGAAGCGACGACGGTCTCGTCACGTCCGCGCCGGCCGACGACCCGGCCACCCGGTCGACCGCCGACGACACCACCACCGCGGAAGAGACCGCAGCGGTAGAGACCACCACCGGAGAGGACACCGCGGGCGGGACGTCGTCGGCCACCGGGACCACCGCGGCACTCCCGTCGCCCGATGCGGTACGCCGGAGCCTGCCGTCGTACCTGCGGGAGAGCCGGACCCTCGGCCTCGCCGAACAGTTGCGTGCGACCGAGAACGCGGCGCTCGGCACGGCGCTGCGGACCCTCGACCCCGGCCTGTCAGACGACGTGGTCGCCGCGGTGGAGGCGGACAGCCGCGACGACGTGGACCAGTTCCTCGGCGAGGGCCGCCCGTACCCGGTCACGATCGGCGGGCGCCCCGCCGAGCTGCGGGTCACCGCCGTCCTCGACTGGGACGCGCTCACCGTGGACCGGGCCCACGACGACCCGCGCAAGGTCACCGCCAAGACCCGGGAGAACCTCACCCACACGTTGCGCCACAACCGGGACCGGCACGTCGAGCCGAAGGTGACGCTCACGGCGATGCCCGGTGTCGTCATCGGGATCGGCGGCTCGGTGCCGACGGCGCCCACCGTCGAGTACACCGTCGCCCACAAGGACACGTACACGTCCACCACCACTGTCAAGGTCACCGGACTGACCGAGGTGACGGTGCCGATCCGGTTCGTGGCCCGGCTCGTGCGGCCCGGCCGTCCCGCCGCCGAACCGGTCGAGACCTCGGGGAGCGTCGCTCTCGCCGTACACACGGGGTTGCGGACGGGCGACGCGACCGCGCCGGCCGCCGCGGACCGCACGCTCGACGCGGCGGTTCCGGACCGGTTCGGGGTGGAGAGTGTCCGGAGCCGGCCGGCCGATCCGGGTGCCACGTTCTTCGACCAGGTGGAGGCGATCCTCGCCGAGGACGGCATGGCCGACCTCGTCCGGATCGGCGCGCCCGGTCGTCCGGTGATGCAGAAGCTGCTCAGCGACGCGACGTTCTCCGGCAGCCTGCCGGCGATGGTGGTCACCGACCCGGCGAACGTCCACGACGGCTGGGTCCGGTCGGGTTCGCTGCCGCGCGCCGCGCGCGGCGGCTGGCGGCGCTTGTTCCCGGGCCGGGCCCGGCAGGTCGAGGTCCGCCTGGTCGCCCGGCGCGTCGAGGAGGTGGAGCGGGTCGACGGGCTCACGCACGTCGACACGTCCGCGCTCGGCAGCGAGGGCACGAGCGCCGCCGCCACCAAGCGGCCGTGGGGTCTGTGGGGCCTCGCGGGCGCCGGAGTGGACGTCGCGCCGCTGAGCCTGGTGGTCGGGCCGCGCGTCGGCGGCGGCCGGGAGCGCGGCACCACCCAGACGATCGCCGAGCGGACCGGCGGCAAGCAGACGGTGACGGGCACCGCGCCCGGCGTCCGCTACCGGGTCGAGTACGGCGTCCAGGTGCGCGTCCTGGGCCGCGCGCCGCGGATGCTGTCCGGTGCCGTCGACGCGCTCCAGTGGACAACCGGCGACCGGCTGCCCGGCACCGCCCTCGACCCGGACGGCCGGGAGTGGCGCGGACGGCGCGGGGCCGACCGGACCCACTTCGCACCGGCACGCGTCGAGCAGGGCGAGTCGTTCGGCGGCGCGTACCTGACCCGGGTCGGCGACCGGAGCCTCTACGAGACGGTCGCCGACGCGGTGCGGTCGGTTCCCGGTCACGAGCGGTTCCGCCTGGCCACCCGCGACGAGATGCTGCGGCACTTCGGCGACGAGCAGCTCGCCGACGGGCTGACCCCCGAGCTTCAGGCGGCGTTGACCCGGTCCACCGACCTGCGGACGCAGCTCTCCCCCGACCAGCTGCGCCACCTGGCGGACCGGATCGTCGGCCCCGGGCTGAAGATCCCGCTGATCCGCATCGGCACGTTCCACGACCACGTCACGGTGGTGACCATCCGGGGCAGCCTCGGCGACGTGTCCGACGGCGACCTGCTCGACCACGACAAGATCGGCACCGCCGCCAAGCGGACCGCCAGGTCCACGGTGACCAGCGCCCGCGACGACAGCCGGTCGGCCGAGCTGAGCCTGGAGCCCCGCATCCTGGGCCCGCTCGGCCAGGCCGCCTCGACGTTGCTCGGCGGCCCGCGCGCCGCGCTCACCTGGGGCACCACCGACGAGAGCGCCGTCACCGGCGGGCAGTCCACCGAGAGCGACCACGGACCCTCGCTCGACGACGACGGCAAGCCCACCGGGGTACGGCTGCGCGAGTTCGCCGCCACCCTCGACCTCACCGTCAGCACCCGGTCCACGGTGCGGGTCAACCAGGCCGGGCGGCAGCTGTCCCTCGGGGCGTACGGCCGGGACGTGCCCACAGTCGTCGCCACGTCCGAGCAGCGTCCCCGCACGCACCGCCTCGACGTGCGCATGCTCGTCCCGGAGACGCGCGTGTCCCGGCAGCGCCCCGCTGCGGAGCCCGGCCCGGTCCCCCGCGACGTGGAGACGATGGCGTACCCGCCTCCGCTGAGCCGGATGACCGGCGGGCCGCACGATCTCGACGGACGCCGGGTGGAGTCGTTCGTCGGCGCCGACCGGTTGCAGGAAGCGGTGGTCGAGACGCTGCGCGAGGCCGGCCGGGACGACGTCTACGCCGTCGAGGACGGCCTGATCTCCACTGTGGTCGCCGACGAGCTGTCGCCCGAACGCCTCACCGGTGACGCCGAGCTGTTCAGCCGCCCGCTGGCGTTGAGCAACCTGTGGCACGGCCGCCGGGCCGCCGACGCTCGCGCCGACGTGCGGGTACGGCTGCGGCCGGCCAACCCGACAGTGCTCGACGGCGCCGAGTTCGCCCGGGTAAAGCGGACCTTCGCCAGCGGCACCGCCCGCAAGACCACGAACGCGCGCGCGATCGAGCTGAGCGTCTCCGGCACCGGCGTCGCCTCGGTCAGCGGGCCGGTCGCCGACCACGGCGGCAGCACCGGCCGGCCCGGCGGTGCCGTCATCCTGTCCGTCACGCCGTGGCGGCGGGCGTGGGGGCGGATCAGCGAGCGCAGCGTCTCGGGCGTGTCCAAGCTGCGCCTCGGCGGCGGCCGCGCCGAACGCGAACTGCTGGTGCGGGTGGACGTCGAGGCGGAGGTGGTCGCCGAGGCCCGGCACGACAGCAACCTGCGTCCGCTGGGCCGCTGGCCCGGCTCACCGGCCCGGCGGGCCGGCCGCTGGCTCACCCTGCCCGGCGCGGTCGTCATGCGGATGACCCCGGCGGAGCTGAAGCGGCTCCAGGACCGCGACCGCGCCCGCCGGCACGGCACCGCCGAGGTACGGCTGCAGTTGGAACACGCCGAGCGGGCCGGGACGCTCCGCGCCGACCAGGACGAGCAGCGCGACCGGATGGCCCGCGAACAGGCCACGGAACGCGGGAACCTGCTGCGGCGGCAGCACACCGAGCAGCGCGACGCCCGCGCCTACGTCGACCGGGTCCACCGGGACCGCGCCGTCGACGCGGCGGCCCGGCAACTCGTTGACGACTCCTTCGCCGCGCTTCAGGGCCGCCACCGGCGCGAACTCGGCGAGCTGACCGCCGCGCACGACACGGCCACGCAGGAGCTGCTGGCGGCGCAGGAGCAGGAGCGGGCCACGCAGGCCGAGCACCAGCAGCGGGAACGCGACCTGGTACGCGAGGCACAGCAGCGGCAGGACGAGGACGCGGCCGGCCCCGGCACACCGGCCCACGCGGCACAGCCGGAGTTCCGGCCCGGACCGCGACGATCGCTCGGCATCGGCGGTGTCACCACCCACATCGACCTCACCGACCGCATCCCGCACCTGCGGCGTGCCCTGGCCCGGGAGTCGAGCGAGGACCTCGCCCAGGCGATCCTGCCGTCCACCCGGGACCGCGGCCCGAACGACCCGATCCGAGGGCTCGGCAGCACCGGCTTCCTCGGCGCCGCCCACCTGCACCTGGCCGACGCGCTCAACGGTGGCCGGAGCGAGACGGTACGGCTGGAACGGCGGTTCCGGGGCGCCACGTACCACGTCACGCTCACCGCCGAGCCGGTCGGCGAGCCGAGCTTCACCGGCATCGACCTGGTCGACGAACTGTCGGTCACCGACCGCGCTGTGGTCGGCGAGGCGCAGATCCGCACCACCTCGCGGACGGCGGCGCAGGTCACGCTGACCGGACGGGCGCAGGGCACCGAGACCGACCGGGCCGACGGCGACGCCACCCGCACCACCGGGCACGGCCCGGCCTCCGGCACCGTCGCCGCCGGCCTGACCGGCACCGCCGCCCTCGGCAACCAGGCCACCAAGTCGACCGAGCGCACCGGCCGCACGTACGAGCAGTCGCTGACCGTCTCCGGCCCGGTGCCCACGTACCGCGGGCCGGTGCGCCTCACCGTCACCGTCACCGGCAGAGGGCTGCCCGAGGGCGGCGTGTCGGTCCACGCGGTCCACGACGTCACCACGTACTCGGCGACCGAGGGCAGGGAACCGGCCGCGTCCGGCCCGGTCACAGCGGTTGCCGCCGAGCAGACCACCGACGAAGGGCGGCGGCGGTGGCGCGAGGAGGCCGGCTTCGACCGGCTGCCCGAGCCGGGCCGGTTCGCCGTCGAGGACGTCCTGGTCGACGTGCCCGGCCTGCACGACGCGGCTCGGCAGGCGCTCGTCGCCTCCGGCGCCACGCCCGGCCGGGACGTCGACGCGGCGCTGCGCGACACACTGACCGTGAGCCGGATCAAGGCGCTGCCGGCGATGCTGAACGGCGCGTTCCCGCTGCCGATGCCGGCCGGAGCCGGCCGCGACCTGTTCCTCGACGCCCGCCTGGTGGCCCGCCCGAAGCTCCTGCGCGCGGACGCCACAGTGAAGATCGGCGGCTCGGCGAAGCGCAACGCGGACACCGAGTACGAGCAGACCGCCGGCCGTTCGTTCGCGCTGAAGACGGCCGGGCCGCTCGTCGTCGGCGGCGTCGGCCATCCGGGCGGCGCGAGCCGGGTGGGCGAGCGGCAGGACTTCGCCGCCGTGAACGCGGCCACGCTGGTCGAGCAGCAGCTCTACCGGACCGACCCGGGCGCCCAGGTGAAGGACGAGGGCAAGGTCGCCGCCGCCACGACCGGCAAGCCGGCCCGGCGCACCGACCCGGACGACAAGCTCACCGCCGCGGTCGAGTACGACGTCGAGTTCCGTTTCGTCGCCCGGTCCCGCGACGCGGCCGGCAAGCACCGGGCCGGCACCGAGGTCCGGGTGCCGGGCGGCTTCGTCGTCCGGCTGGACGAGGCGGCGGCCCGGGACGTCACCGGCCGGGACCTCCCCCCGGGTCTGCGTACGTCGGCGCTCGCCGTCGCCGACGCGGCCAAGACGCTGTCGGCTGCGGCGGCCCGCCTGGACGGGCTGACCTCCCGGACGGACGCGGACGCGGAGGCCGTCGCCGAAGCCGAGCGGGCTGTGACGGAGGCCGAGAACGCCTGGTGGGCCGCCTACCGCGCGCACGAGGCCGAGGTCGCCCCGCCACCGGCCCCGGTGCCGCCGGTGAACGTGCCCGCCGCCGAGGTGGCCACGCCCACCGCGCAGGCCCCCGTGGTCGGCGACCCGGTCGACGTCACCACGGGCCGGGTCGTCTACACCGAGGTGGACGCCCGGCTCCCCGGGCTCACCCTGGAACGGACCCACCGCTCCGACTACCGGTGGGGCCGCTGCTTCGGCCCGACCTGGGCCTCCACGCTGGACCAGCGCGTAGTCACCGACGACACGTACGCACGGTTCCTGGCCGCCGACGGCTCCATCCACACGTACCCGATGCCGGCCGAGGGCGACGAGGCGCTGCCGGTCGTCGGCCCCGGCGGGCCGCTGCGCCGGCTGGCCGGCGGCGGCTGGCTGCTCACCGAGGCGGGCCGGTCGCTGCTGTTCGCGCCGGCCGGCCCGCACGGCGACGCCTGGCTCACCGACGTGGTCACCGACCACACCGGATGGCGGATCGAACGCTCCGGCGACGGCACACCCGAACTGCTGCTCTCCACGTCCGGCCTGGTCGTGGTGCCGCACCTGGCCGGCGACCTGGTCGTCGGCGCGCACGTCCGCGCCGCGGACGACACGGTGCACCTGCCCACCTTCGGGTACGACGACCGGCGGCGCCTGGTCGCGGTCCGCAACTCCTCCGGCCACGAGACGCGACTGCGCTACGACGACGCGGGCCGGCTCGTGCGCTGGCAGGACCGCAACGGCGAATGGTTCGGATACGACTACGACGAGGCGGGCCGCTGCGTCCGGGCCGGCGGCGGCGGTGACTGGCTGCGCTACTCCCTGCGGTACGACGACGGCGTCACGCACGTGACGAACTCGCTGGGCCAGGTGACCCGGTACGAGTTCGACGAGCAGCACCGGGTCACCGCGATCGTCGACCCGCTGGGCGCGACGGTCCGGCAGGAGTGGGACGCGGCGCACCGGCTGCTGTCGCGCACCGACCAGCTCGGTCGCGTCACCCGGTTCGACCCCGAGGCGCGCACGCTCACGCTCCCGGACGGCTCGACCCACCCGGTCCCGCCGCGCCGGCCCGCGCCCGCGCCCACGGGCGACATCGAGTTCGACGCGTTCGGACGGGTCCGGGCGACCTGGGCCCCGGACGGCGCGGTCACGACGTACGGCTGGACCGCCGAGGGGGATCTCGCGTGGCGGGTCCGCCCGGACGGCTCCACGCAACGGTGGTTCTACGACGGTGAAGGGAATCTGGTGGACGTCATCGACGCATCAGGAAGGGCGGTGAGCTTCGAGTACGGCCCCTTCGATCTGCCCACGGCACGGGTGGATCAGGCGGGGAACCGCACCGAGTTCACGTACGACACGGAACTACGGCTGACAACGGTGCGGAATCCGGCCGGTCGGACGTGGCGCTACGAGTACGACGCGGCCGGCCGGCTGTGCGGGCAGACCGACTTCGACGGTCGTGCCCAGCGCTACGAGCACGACGACGCGGGCCGGCTGGTCGCGCACACCGACGCCGCCGGCACCGTCACCCACTACCGCTGGGACGCGCTTGGCCGGGTCGTCGAACGCCGGGTCGGCGACGCCGTCACCCGCGTCGAGTACGACGCCGACGGTCACGTGGCCGCCGTGCTCAGCCCGGACGCGCAGGTGCGGTTCACCCGGGACGCGGACGGCCGGGTGGTGTCCGAGACGATCAACGGGCGGACGGTGCGCACCTCGTACACCGCCTCCGGCGCGGTCGAGACCCGCACCACGCCGTCGGGCCGGTCGAGCCGGTGGACGTTCGACGCCGACGGGCGCCCGGAGAGCCTGACCGCCGGGGAGCACCTGCTCGGCTTCACCCACGACGACGCCGGCCGCGAGATCGGCCGGACCATCGGCGGCCTGGTCGCGTTGCGGCAGACGTTCGACGCGGCCGGCCGGCTCACCGGCCAGCACGTCGCCGACGGCGCCGAGCGCCGCTACACCTACGACGCCGCCGACCGCGTCACCGCGATCGCCGACTCACTCGCCGGTGACCTGGCGTTCACCGCCGACGACACCGGCCGCATCCGGGCCGTCGACGGCGACGCCCCGCAGCGGTACGACTACGACGAGGCAGGCAACCTGGTCGGCGCCGGCGGCGGGCGCTGGGAGTTCACCGGCACCATGCTCGTGCGCTCCGACGACGCGCGGTTCTCCTACGACGCGAAGGGCCGCCTCACCGGCCGGGTCGACGACGCGGGGGCGTGGCGGTTCCAATGGGACGTCGAGGACCGGATGGTCCTGGCCGTCACGCCCGGCGGCGACCGCTGGCGCTACCGCTACGACGGCTTCGGCCGGCGCATCGCCAAGCAGCGCCTCGGCGACGACGACCAGGTGTTGGAGGAGGTGTCCTTCGCCTGGTCCGGCGACCTGATGCTGGAGCAGACGCACCGCGACGCCACCGGCGCCACCACCACGACCACGTGGGACTACCGCCCGGACGCCCCGGTGCCGGTCGCGCAGACCGACGGCGGCACCCTCCGCACAATGATCACCGACACCATCGGCACCCCGACCCACCTGGTCGACCCGGGCGGCGGTCTGCGCTGGTGGTCGCGGGGTGACCTGTGGGGACGCGGCGCCGACCGCACCGCGACGCCGCTGGCCTTCCCCGGGCAGTACGTCGACGCCGAGACCGGCCTGCACTACAACCGGTTCCGCTACTACGACCCGGCCACCGGCCGGTACGTCAGCCCCGACCCGCTCGGCCTGTCCGGCGGACCGAACCCGACCGCGTACGTCAGCGACCCGCTCACCGTCGCCGACCCGCTGGGCCTGACCAGTTGCACGCCCGCCCCGGCGACGCCGCACCCGCTGGCCACCGTGGAACCGGCGCTCGCCGCGCCCTCCGACCAGACGCCCAGCAGCCTGCCCACGAACCCGGCACCGCCGCCGCCGAGCGCGCTCTACGGCATGCCGTTCCAGGTGCAGGTCGCCATCCTGGACGAGCACGGACAGGTGCTGCGGTACGAGACCCGGATGCGCGACACGCCGTCGCCGCCGCCGGTCACCACCCCGGCCGGCGCCGTCGGGTATCACGCCCGCCAGTGGTTCGACGACGTCGCGCCGGCGTCGCGGGCCGACCTCCAGGATCCGAACTCCGCCGCGTCCCGGAGCTACCAGGAGATCCGCGAAGCGGTGTTCCCGCACATCGGCACGCGGCCCTACACGGGTGTCCGGTCGGACGCGATCGGCCACCAGAACGAGCCGCTGGTCGGCGCGCTCAACTACTACAACACCACCACGACCACGCGCCGGGGTGTGACGCGGACGCACATCGGCCTCGGCAACCGGATCGCCGAGGAGCGCGGCGGCGGCCGGCGGACCGCGAGCCAGATCGCCAGGTACCTGCGCGGCCGGATCAGGCTCGACCAGATCGAGTCCGAGGCCGGGCGGGACTTCGCCCGGATCGTGAGCTTCGCGGAGAACGCCCGCGGCTACGAGTCGGAAGTCAACTCGCTGCCCGTCGCGCTGGACTACATCGCGCACGCCGAGCACGGGCGGGACGCCGCCGACCGGTGGCGCGACATCCCGTCGTGGTTCCCCCCGGCCGCGCCGGGATACGCCGGCGACGAGTTCGTGCCCCGCGAGAGCCGGCCTCCGGTGGCGAGCATCATGCCGCGCCAGCGGCCCAACGCGATCACCGACACCGCCCCGTACTACACCGAGACCGAGTTCACCGGCGCGCCGGCGCCGGTGGCGAGTTCGTCGAACGCCCGGATCGTGACCGTCGCGCCGCGCAGCGACAGGTCACGCAGCCCGGAGCGCCGGGGCGGCAGCAGCCGTCGCGGGCGCCACGGCGATCCCCGGTACGGCTTCCAGGGCCCGCAGACCGGCACCACCGACGTCCGGGGCGCCGCTGCGCCGGTCACCGACCCGTTCCGTACGCCGCTCGCCGACCAGTTGGCGGCGGCGCAGGGCGACCCGACCGCGCAGGCCCGGATCCTCGACTCGTTCCGGGACCAGCTGTCGTACGAGTACACGTTGAACGACGGTTCGACGCTGCGGGTGCTGGCCGCCAACCTGCACGGCGACACCGCCGACACGGACGCCGACCTCGGCACGCTCGACGCCGTCGACCGCGACCACCTGCGCCGGATCAACGACAACCGGGACGCCGGCAGCGTCACCGCCAACGTCGACTGTGTGCCGCTCACCCTGGCCGTCGACGCGTACCGGCAGACCGGCGCGGTCACCCAGGTGCCGGCGCAGACCCAGCCGATGGAGATCGGCGAGGTCATGAAGCGGTACCCGGGCCGCGGTGTGGACGAGGTCGGCAGCATTCGCGGCCTGATGGAGGCCCTCGGCGCCATGCCGAACGGCACCACCGCGATCGTCGGCCTGCGGCCCGGTGGTCCGGGGAGCGTCGGACACGTCATCAACGTGTCGAAGGACGGGCAGGGCCGGGTCACCTTCGAGGACGCCCAGGTCCCCGGGCTCGCCACGCTCCCGGCGATCTCCCCCGACGGCTCGGTCGTCGTCATCCGGACCAGCGACCCGGCACCCGGCAGCGACGTCGACATGGCCTCGGTCCGGGACACCGACTCCGACACGGACATGGCCTCCGTCCGCGACGCCGACAGCGACGCCGACATGACGTCGGTCCGCGACGGCGACAGCGACGTGGACATGGCGGACTTCTCGCCGACCACCGAGACGTTCGCCGGTGTGGCACCGGAGGCGGTGGCGAAGACCACCGCGCAGACGCCGACGGTGGGTGACCCGATCGACGTCACCACCGGCCGGATGATCCTCACCCACACCGACGCGGTCATGCCGGGGCTCACGCTGGAGCGGACCTACCGCTCCGACTACCGGTGGGGCCGATCCTTCGGCCGGGCCTGGGCCTCCACCCTGGACCAGCGGATCATCGTCGACGGCGAGCAGGTCCGCTACCTGGCCGCCGACGGCTCGCTGCTCACGTACCCGCTGCCCGCCGAGGGTGAGGTGGCGCAGCCGGAGACCGGCCGGACGCTGCCGCTGCGCCGGCTGATGGGCGGCGGCTGGCTGCTGACCGACCCGACGTCCGGCCGTAGCCTGCTGTTCGCCGCGGCGTCGGACACCGAGTCGCTGCTCACCGACGTCACCGACGGCGGCCTCCGCTGGACGATCGTCCGCGACCGCCGGGGTACGCCGACGCGGCTGCTGTCGTCCACCGGGGCCACCATCGCGTTCACCTCGTCCGCCGGGCTGGTCACGATGGTCTCCCTGCCCAACGCGGCCGGTGACCTGATGGCGGCGTCGCAGTTCGGCTACGACGCCGACCTCAACCTGATCGAGGTGACGAACTCGTCGGGCGACCCCGAGCGCTTCACGTACGCCGACGGGCGGCTGGTGCGCTGGGAGGACCGCAACGGCGAGTGGTACACGTACACCTACGACGAGGCCGGCCGGTGCGTCGCCACCGACGGCAGGGGCGGCTACCTGCGCTACCGGTTCGACTACCAGCCGGGCCGCACGGTGGTGACCGACTCGCTCGGCGCGGTGCGCGTCTACGAACTCAACGACCGCTTCCAGGTGGTCGCGGAGACCGACGCGCTCGGCGCGACCACGCGCAACGTCTGGGACGAGGCGTACCGCCTGCGGTCCACGACCGACCCGCTGGGCCGCACCACCACGAGCGAGTACGACGCGCTCGGGCGGCTGGTCTCGGTCACCCGGCCGGACGGCAGCCGGTCCGTCACCACGTACGACGAACTCGGTCGCGCGGTGTCCTGGACCGACTTCGACGGCAGCACCCGTAACCGCCAGTTCGGCCCGGACGGCCTGATGGTCGCCGAGGTGGACGCCTCCGGTGAGGTGGTCCGGTACGAGCAGCCGGCCGCCGACGGCCGGGGCACGACCACCCACGTCGGCCCGACCGCCGTCGTGCACGATCCGGCCGGGCAGATCACTTCGGTGAGCACCGGGCAGGGCGAGACGGAGTACGTCTACGACGCGCTCGGCCGCCTGTTCAGCATGCAGGACGACACCGGTCTCACCGAGTTCGGCTGGACGCTGGAGGGTGACCTGGCCTGGCGGGAGAACCCGGACGGCTCGGTCGAGGAGTTCCTCTACGACGGCGAGGGCAACCTGGTCGAGTGGGTCGACGCCACCGGCCGCCGGACGATCCGCGAGTACGGCGCGTTCGACCTGGTCACGGCCGAGATCGACGACGAGGGCAACCGCACCGAGTACGCGTACGACACCGAGCTGCGGCTGGTCCGTGTCACCAACCCGGCGGGTGCGACGTGGAGCTACACGTACGACCCGAACGGCCGGATGGTGTCCGAGACCGACTTCGACGGCCGCACCCAGCGGTACGTCTACGACACCGCCGGGCAGCTCGTCGAGCGCACCGACGCGGCCGGCGAGGTCACGCACTACGCGTACGACCTGCTCGGCCGGCTTGTGGAGCGGCGCACCGGCGAGGCGGTGACGCGCCTCGCGTACGACCCGGCGGGGCGGGCCGTCTCCCCCGAGGGCGGCGACTCGCAGGTCCGGCCGGAGCGCGACGCCGGCCCGGTGGTCGCCGAGACGGTGAACGGCGCCACGATGTCCACCTCGTCCGGCGGTTCCCTGCCGGAGCCGCGCACCGCGCCCGTACCCCGGCGGTGACCCGCCGCCCGCCCCGGCCGTCACGGCGGCCGGGGCGGGCACCCCGTCCGACCACCATCGACAGAGAAGGACTACCCGATGAACGCCGACGACGCCCGCACCCGGGCGCAGGCCGCGCTGCGCCGGCTGGAGAACCCGGCGCAGCCGCTGACGCTGCTCGCCCCGGACGTACCGGCCGAGTACGAGTGGTGCTGGGTGTACCCGTTCAACACGGTCCGGGCCACCGAGACCGGCAACATCATGGACACGCTCGCGGTGGGCCCGCTGGTCGTGCCCAAGAACGGCGCGGAGCCGTGGGTGGCGCCGTCCGGCCCGCCGCTGGAGCGCTGGCTCAACGAGTACGCCGCGCGGGAAGGGCTGCCGGCGGTGCCGGTCCCGGCCGCACCGGACCCGTTCGCCTGATCCCGGACGGACGGCCCGCCGTGACCGTACCGTCACGGCGGGCCGCCGCCACCTGGAGGAACCATGACCCACGACGCCGAGCCGCTCGACGTGCTGCTGCGCCGGATGATGCGCGGCGACGCCACGGTCGAGCAGGTGCAGGCCGCGCTGCGCGCCTCCCCACTCGACCTGGCGATGAACGGCGACGGCCGTCCCCTCGTCGTCCGCTCCTTCGACGAGATGCGGTGCGTGGTCGTGGCCACCTCGGCCGACGAGCGCGCACGCACCTTCGCGCCGCAGTGGCGCCGGGTCGAGGCGGCCGAGCTGGCCGAGCTGCTTCCGGACGGCATCGACCTCCTGGTCGACCCGGGCGGCCCGGAGCCGGTACGGCTGGCCGCCGCGATCGTCTGGCACGCCCTCCAGTACGCGGACGAGGACGCGGGCGGATGAGCGACGACGAGTTCCTGTTCCTGCTCGACCCGGAGTGGCCGGCAGGCGCGGACGACGAGCCGCCGTTCGAGGCGGTCCTCGGGGTGTGGCAGGTCGACGGGGACGGCGAGGTGGGCGAGTTCCGGCACAGCCCGGACTACCGCCCGCACTTCCCGGACTCCCCCACCGACCCGGTTGACGCGCTGCTGCGCCTGGCCGCGGCCGGTGCGGCGCAGCCGGCGCACCTGCGGTCGGTGCTGCGCGCGTCCACCCTCCACCTGGCCGTGAACGGCGACGGCCGGCCACTCGTCGTCCGCGCCCCCGACGACGAGCGGTGCGTGGTGCTCGCCACCGGCGAACCCCACCGGGAGCCGGTTCCGGCCCCCGGATGGCGGCTGCTGGACCTGGCGGAACTGGCCGACGTGGCCGGTGACCGCGACGTGCTCGTCAACCCCGGCGGCGCCACGCCGGCCCGCCTGGCCGTCGCCTTCCTGCGCGAGACGGCGGCGACGCGATGAGCACGGGCCTGCTGCACCTGCTCTGCCTGCGCGCCGCTGGCCGGATCCCGGACGGCGACCTCGCCGGCCTGCGTACCCTGCTCGCCCGTGGCGACCACGGCGCCTGCGCGGCACGGCTGCTCGGCGCGTTCCCGCAGTCCGCGGCGGAGATCGCAGCGCTGGCTGCGCTGCTGCCCCCGGAGACGCCGCTGCTGCCCGGCCCGGCGGCCGACGAGGACGTGGACGCCGACCCGGCGGCCCTGTTCGTCCCGTTCCCGCCCGCCGACCTGCCGCTGTACGCGACGACCGCGCCGCTTGTGGTGGACGAGACAGCGGGCGGCACCGTGGACGACCTCGACCGGGTGCTGCTCGACGTGCTGGACCCGGCGCGCACCGCCGGGGTGTGGCGCTGCTGGCGGATCACGCGGGGACCGGACGACACGGTGGACGCGGTGCGCGTCTACCTGGTCGAGTCCACGGCGCCCGACGACGAGCTGCCCGCGATCGCCGAGCGGGGGCAGCGGGCGCTCGCCGACGCCGGGCACGCCGCGCCGGTCGAGGTGTACCGGCCCGATCTGCCGCTGCCCGCGTACCAGTGGGCGGCCCGGTCCCGGTCCGCGCTGATCCGGGCCCCGCAGCCGCCCGGCGAGGTGCGCCTGGCCGCCGACGGGGAAGCGCGGCTGCCGGTCGACGACGACGAGGTCCCGCCGTTCGTCACCTACCTGCGGTCCGCGCCCGCCCTGACCGCGCACCTGCGTACCGACGGCGCCTGGGTCTGGCCGGCCGGCCTGGCCGACCGGTTGCTCGACGAGGGCGCGCTGGCCGACGAGGGTCTGCTGCGGCACCTGCGCCGGTGCCGCGCCGACCCGCCGTCGCCGGCCGGGGCGGTCGCCGTCCACCGGGCGCTCGCCGCGCTGGTACGCACCGGGGCGCCGCTCTGAGCGGGTGCACGAACGCCTCGGGTCGCGGTGTCCTTCGGGCACGGGCCCCGGCTCCACGCGGCGCTCCCGTCGGCCGCCGTGGTCGAATGCGCCGACGCCCGCCGACGAGAACGCGAGGAGGCCCGGAATGACGGAGCAGGACCAGCTGCACACCGCGCTGCTGCACCTCGGCGGCCGGGTGCCGGACGCGATGCTGGCCGAGGCGCGGCTGCGGCTCGCCGACACCGGCACGGTGTCCCCTCCCGAGCCGCCCGGACCGGTCGACCTGGCGTTCACGTTCGCGTCGGCCGTACCCAATCCGCGTGTCTTCGGCGGGCGGGTGCCGCCGCTTGCCGATCTCACCGGCCGCGAGGGCCTGATGGACGACACCGACCGGGTCGCGGTCGCCGCCGCGCGGCAGCAGCCCGGCGCGGTGGCGCTGTGGCGCGGATGGCGGATCGCTCCGGAGTGGGCCGCCTCGGTGATCCCGCCCGCTCCGGTCTACGTGCTGGAGACGAACGGCCCGCAGGCCGGGACGGCGGCGACAGTGATGCGGGCGCTCGCCGCGGCCGGGATCTCGGCCCCGCTGGTCGAGGTGTACCGCCCCGGCGACAAGCTCCCGCCCTACTCGGCCGCGGCCCGCCGGTCCGGCGCGCTGCTCTGGGCCGACCGGGACGCGGAGCCGCCGCGGATCGCCCGCGTCTTCGACGAGGTCGACGACGACGGGGCACGCTTCGCACCGGGCCACGAGCGGCTGTCCGGCACGGACCTCGCCCGGGCGGCGGCGTACCTCGACGCGGGAACGCCGGTGCTGGCCACCACCGCGCGCGGGCTCGACGTGGTGGAGCCCGAACGCGGACAGGTCGTGCCGATGACCTACCGCACCGACGGGCGCTGGCTCTGGCCCGAGTCCGTCGGCTACTACCTCCAGGCGTACGGGCTGGCGCCGGAACCGGACCTCCTGGCCCACATCCGGTCGCGCGGCGACCGGCTCCCGGTCACCGACCCCGCCGACGAGCACCGCGCGCTGGCGCTGCTGTTCCAGTCGTACGCGCTCGTCCCGGCGGAGGCGGAGGCGGACGCATGACGATCTTCGTGGCGATCGCGTCGTACCGGGACCGGGAGCTGGTGCCTACGGTGCTGGACTGCCTGGCCAAGGCGGCGCGCCCGGAGGACGTCCGCATCGCGGTGTGCTGGCAGCACCTCGGCGACGAGGACATCTCCGCCATCCGGGATCTGCCGCAGGTGGACGTGCAGGAGTACGACGCCCGCGACAGCCGCGGCGCCTGCTGGGCCCGGGACAAGACGTTCCAGCGGTACCGGGGCGAGGACTGGCTGTTGCAGGTGGACAGCCACACCCGGTTCGCGCCGGACTGGGACGTACGGATGATCCGGATGGCACGGGAGACGGGTGCGGCGAAGCCGGTCCTGACCGCCTACCCGGCGAGCTACGAGCCCGATCAGGAGTTCACCTGCGCGGGCGTGCCCGCCGAGATCGTCGTCAGCGACTGGACCACGTTCGGCGTACCGGTCTTCGGTCAGCGCCTCATCGAGGGGGCCGCGCCGGGCGTACCGCCCAAGCCGGCACTGTTCCTGGCCGCCGGGTTCCTCTTCGCGCCCGGCTCGTTCGTCACCGACGTGCCCTACGACCCGGGCATCTACTTCCACGGCGAGGAGATCACGCTTGCCCTGCGCGCCTACACGTGGGGCTACGACCTGTTCCACCCCACCGAGGTGCTGACCTGGCACTACTACATCCGGCAGGACAGGCCGCGGCACTGGAGCGACCACGTCGAGTCCGACTGGGCCCGCTACGAGGAGCTGAGCCGCCGCCGGGTGCTCTACATGCTGCACACCCCGCCGGTCGACCGGCTCGGCATCGGGCCGGTACGTACCCTGGAGCAGTTCGTGG
Source organism: Micromonospora tulbaghiae (assembly GCF_900091605.1). Taxonomy (GTDB): domain Bacteria; phylum Actinomycetota; class Actinomycetes; order Mycobacteriales; family Micromonosporaceae; genus Micromonospora; species Micromonospora tulbaghiae. Next base: position 174,146 of record NZ_FMCQ01000002.1, on the reverse strand, counting down.
CGCACACCGGCTGCAACTTCACCCGCCGCACCTGGACCGACATGCTGGCCCGGGAACTCGTGCTGCTCTGATCAGGTGCCCCGCACCGGCTCCTCGGCGCCGCTCGACCAGCGGGTCTCGGCGATGGCGGTGGCGAGCCGCGCCAGTTCCGGATGCCGCTGCGCGTACGACGTGACGTGCTCGGCCAGCTCGTGCTGGGACTGCCACCGGATCTTCCCGGCCCGCACCAGCGCCCGGTCCAGCGCGAGCGGGTCGCCGCGTAGGTGACGCCGGACGTCCACCAGGACGCCGGTGAGCGACTGCTCCTGCTCGTCGGTGCCGGGCAGCGCCGTCACCATCGCCGGCAGCGCGGCCACCGTCTCGTCGTCCATGCCCGGCACCAGGCCGATGAGCGCCTTCTCCCGCGCCTCCGGCCGGGTCTCGGCCAGGTACGCCATCCCCGCCTCGTCGGCGGCCAGGTGCCGTAGCGCGGGGTCGCGGCTCAACTCCGCCACCGCCGCCGTCACGTCCGGCCGAGTGCCAGCCGGAACAGCGTCGTCGGGAGCGGTGTCATCGACAACGGTGTCATCGGCATCGGTGTCGACGGCATCCACGACGGCCGGGCCGGTTCGGGCCGGGCCGATGACGGCCGGACCGGCGAGGGCCGGGCCGGCGCCCGTCCGGACGGTCGGGACCGGGGCGGCCACGGCCGGATCGGTCCGTGTCGCGGCGAGGTCCGTCCTGCCGGTGTGGACGGACGGGGATGCCGCCTCGGCCCCGGCGGGTGCCGCCTCCGGCCGCCCGGCACCGCTCCGCGCCGACCGGCGTGCGCGCAGACCCAGCAGCAGGGCGGTGAGCGCCGCCAGCCCGGCGAGCGCCAACAACGCCGCCCGGCGGCCGATCCCCGTGGAGCCGGCCGCCTGCTCGGCCGCCTGCGCTCGGGGCGCCTCCTCGGGCAGCACGGCGGTGACGGAGGCCGTCAGGTCGATCTCCGGCGCGACGCCGCCGGTGGTCTTCGCGGTCTTCAGCACCCGGTTGCTGACCTGCGCCGGGTCGAGATCGGGGAACGCCGACCGGATCAGCGCCGCCTGCCCCGCCACGTACGCGACGGCGAGGTGGGTGCCGGTGCCGCTCACCGGCCGGGCACCGGTGATGCCGAGGCTCGCCACGTCGACGCCGGGCGCGACCACGTCCACGCCGCCGGACCGGTAGCCGTCGGCCGTACCCCCGTCGGCCCCGATCCCGCCGACGCGCAGCACCGCGTCGTACAGCGACACGTCCGGGCTCGGCGGCGCCGACTCGCTCGCGGCGCCCACCACGACCACCACGCCGGCGTCGACCGCCTCGTTGACGGCGGACACCACCTCGGCCTGACCGAGGTCCACCTGCGGCCCGACTGCGATGACGGAGGCGCCGGAGCCGGCCGCCGCCCGGATGCCCGCCACGCTCGCCGCGGCCGAGGCCCCGGCAGTCCGGCCGGCCACCCGGACCGGCATGACCGCCGCGTCCGGTGCGACCCCGGCCACTGTCGACCCCTTCACCGGCTGCGCCACGATCAACCCGGCCATCGCCGTACCGGTGCCGAGACAGTCGGCGTCACCGCGAGCGCCACCGGTCGCCCGGTCGACGCCCGTCGTCACCCGGCCGGCGAGCGAGGGCAGGCCGCCGGCGACACCGGAGTCGACGACTGCGACGAGCTGATCCCGGCCCCGGCTGTGCGGCCACGCCTGGTCGGCGGCCACGCGCGGACCGGCCCACGACGAGGTAGCGCGCGACGTCGTGACGGTGCCGCACCCCTTCGGCGGGCGGACGGCCGCGTCGCCGTCGGCGGCGGGTTGCCGCCCGGCCGGCGTGGACGCGCCGGGTGCCGGCTTCGCGGCCGGCGGGACGCCCTGGCGGACCTCGCCGCCGTACGCGTCCCACGGCAGTACGAGCACCCAGCCGGCCCGGAGCCGGGAGCCGTCGGTCAGTGTCGCGCCGTCCGGCTGGATCCGGCCGGTGTTGAGGGCGAACAGCTCGGCGGCTCGCGCGCCGTCGCCCAGGAACCGCTCCGCGATCTCGGTGAGGTTCTCCGGCTCGCCCTGGTGGGCCGCCTCGACCGTGTAGTACTTGACCTGGTCACCCTCGGCGCGGGCGGCCGGCGCGAGCGCGTTGACGCCGCCGGCACCGGCCGCCGGCGCGAGCGGCGTCAGCGCGAGCACCGCGGACGCGACGACTGCGGCGAGCGTGGCCCCGGACGTTGCGTGGTGCCGCGAACGCCGGGCGTCCGAACCATCCGTCATCGATCCACTCTTGAACCCGGTCGAGGAGACTGTCCATACCAGACGGGCAGGCTAGCATCGCGCATCCCCGATGCACGGCGGCGGTGGTGCACCGGCCGGGCGCTCCGGTCGAGTACGCCGTCATTCGCGGAGGGCCTCCGGCTCTCCGCGAATGAGCGGGATCTACGGTTCCGGTGTCACTGGCCGACGCCGCCCTGGGTCCTCGCGCTCTCCGCGTCGGCCAGCAGCCGCGCGATAACGGTCTTCCGCCGGTTGACCACACCGGCGAAGTTCACCAGGATCCCCATGTACTCGACCGTTCTCGACGCCCACATCTCCACCCGGGAACCCCCGCCCGGATGTGGTTCGATGTCGATCGACATCGTGACACCACCCCGGAATCCACGTCGCCGCATGTTGATCATTCCTGGGCCGCTCGTGCCGGTCCACAGCACGCTGCGAGAACCGCCGAACGCCTCTCGTACGGCCTCGATCGCCTGGGCTGGATCGCACGTGGTGTCGACGACCGTGGTCGCGACGGCGTTCCGCGTCTCGATGAACTGCCAGACGAAGAAGCCGATTAACGCGGCCACGATCCCGAAGCAGACTAGTCCTTCCACGGTGTTCATTTCCTCCTTGCGATCGGATGACGTCGTCGCGACTGCGGATTCAGCCGCGTTGTGCGCGGATCTGCTGGAGTCGTTGCTGCTCGTAGCCGGTGAGCAGGGCGACCGGAAGCCCACGGGAGGCCTTGAAGGCGATGCCCGCGTCGATCAGCGGCAGCGCCGCGGGAATCGCCAGCGCGTCCCCGCTGAACATCTCCCAGACGAGCCGGGCCGCACCGAAGGTCGCGAAGCCACCCTGGTCGTCGGCGACGAGGTCGCCCAGGGCGGCCAGGAAGCCCTCCCGGTCGCTTGTCGCGTACCCGTACAGCGACCCGACGCGTTCCCACATGCTGCTGTCGTCGATCCCGCTGCCGTGCACGTCGAACGAGTACCGGCCGAAGAGGTCGAGCCACCGCACCATGTCGTCCGGAAACGGCGAGCTGGGCGGTCGTCGGAAGAATGCCATGCCCCCTGCTGACGGACAGCTGTCCGTCAGCAGGGGGCGAGGACCGGCAGCCGATGCCGGCCACGCACACGAGGACGGTCACCCCGTTGGTTCGACGCCCGCCACGTACCTCCTACGGATACCTGGCACCACCCGAGGCGACAGTGCGGGGTTGGGAGTGCCGCAACGACGGCTGCGGCACCGGCGACGTGCCGGCGCCCCGGTCGTGGCCGCACCCGTGCCCGAGGTGCGGGAGGCCGACCGACGCGACCTTCGAGGAGCCGTGGGCGCACGAGGCCAGGGGACAGCGAATCAGGCACGACCTGAACAGCCCTGACGACACTCTGCGGTGGATAGCCGGGGCCGAGCGGTATGTCTGGGCGTACAAGGACGCCCACCTGCGGGGTAACCCGGCCGCGGCTCGCCGGGTGTGGCTGGCGCACCGTCAGGCCCGGCCGCCGCAGTGGCCGAGCACCGACGGCTTCGACCGGACGTCGTGGAGTCTGCACGAGCTGGTCCTGGTCGCCAGCGTGTTCGACGACCTCGACCTGGCGATAGAGGATCTGCTGAGCTGCCATCCGTTCGTCGACACCCGGAACGTGGACGAGGACAGCAGCAGAAGGACGACGGCCCGCGGTTACGTGACCATGTGCCTGATGGTGCTGAAGCGCCAGTCCTCCATCGGTCACCCGCAGGAGAACGAGCTACTCACCGCGCTGCGCGACGTCGCGGACCGCATCTTCGGCGTCCTGCTGCCCGCGCATCACGCCAGCTTCCGAGAGATCGCCGAGATGCGGGCGCTGCACCACACTCGTGCCGCTCTTGGGCGGAGCAGGTCGGCCTCCGTTCTCGTGGCGGGTATGCCGGCCGTCCTGGCACCGCGCGTCTTCCGGGGAAGGCCCGCGACAACCGGCGACGTGCCGGACCTCGCCACCGTTGCCCTGTCGGACGAGGGGCGCGTCCTCGCTGTCGCCGAAGCCGCCCTCGCCATGGCGGAGACCCACGACGACACCGCGCCGCTCGATCAGTTGATCGACCGACTCGACCTCACAGGTTCCAGCCGCGGTCTGCTACGTCTGCTACGGGGCCGCCGTCACGTGATGAACGGGAACCTCCGCGCGGCGGTCGCGGAACTGACGAGCGGCAGGCAGGCGGAGGACAGGCTCTCCCGAGCGTTGCGGCCACAGATCCTCGCCACACTCGGACTCGTAGTGGCGGGCAGCCATCCGCATCGACTCGACGAAGGCATCAGATGGTGCCGGTCAGGCCGAGCCGCCGGCCTGCGTCTGTGGAGCCGTACCACCGTCGCGGACGCCGCCCTGGCCAGGCTGCTGTTACGGCGGGCCATGTCCTCCGGGGCTTCGTCCGCCGCCGGTGACATACGCGAAGCGGTGCGCCTGGTCCGTGGCCGCTGCCGCCCCTGGCGCCGCCCTGACGCAGACGATCGCCTACTGCTCCACGAGGCGCTGTCCGCCCGGGACGCGCTGACCGGCACACCGAACGACGAGCGCCGCCACCGGGCGTGGCGCGAGTCGATGGACGTCACCGGGACCATCGCCGCTCGGGCTCGGCTGGCGGTGGCGTGGGCGGAGTGGGCCGTCGGCACCGGTGATGCCGGGTACGCCGCCGAGGCGTACCAGTACCTGGTCGATCTGGCCTCCCAGGACGTCGTCACGCGATACGGAGCACGCGCGAAGCAGCGGGTGCTCGCCGCCGCGCAGGAGTACGCCGAGGAGGCCGGGTACTGGCTGGCGCGATCCGGACGATATCGGGAGGCGGTGCTCGCGCTGGAGACCGGCCGGGCGGTCGGACTGACCGAAGTAATCGGCCGGGACGATGCTGCCGTGTTCCAGCGTCTCCGGGCGGCCGGCCGGGCGGACCTCGCGGAGGAGTACCGGCATGCCGTCGAGGACTTCAATGATCGGACGCGGCTCTCGTCCCCCGATCTACGGCAGTCGTGGTCGCACCTCCGTGACGTCGCCGGGCGCGTCGCGGCGGTGACCGGAACGGACCCGCTCGCCCTCTTCGCCGACTACGACACCGTCACCGCCGAGACCGACGACGGCGCCCTGGTCTACCTCGGCGCCGCGAAGGCCGGCGGGTACGCGCTCGTGGTCGCCGCACGGCACGACCCGCAGTACGTCGACCTGCCCAAACTGGACCGCGCCACGATCGTCGAGCTGGTCCGTGATGTGGTGGCCGGGACCGGGACGGCATCCGGTCGCGCCGTCTCCTTGAGGACGAGCCCACTCCTGCCCGAGCTCCGCGAGATCGAACCGCTCGACGTACCAAGCGTCGACCGGACGGCCGGGGCGCTTCGCGCACTCTGGGAGGCAGGGCTCAGGGACGTCGTTCTGTGGAGCGCGAGGGGACAGGTGGTCACGCTGGTGCCCGTCGGCCTTCTCAGCCTCCTGCCGCTGCATGCTGCCGGAGTGCCCGGGATCCCCGGTGACGAGGACACCGAGTGGCGTCACGTCGGGCAGTTCTCGGCGATCCGGTACGCGCCGAACGTCCGTAGCCTGCGGCGATGCCGCAACACTGCCCGACGACTCGCCGGCCCGGAGCAGACATTGCTCGCCATCGACGTACCTGATGGGCACGGCACGAGCCTCGGCGAACACCTTCGGTATGTCGGCCGGGAGACTGCTGAGATCACCCGCCGGTGGAGCGGCCGGCCGACGTCGCCACGGCACGGCTGCACGTGGGCGGAGTTCCACGCGGCAGCTGATGAACACACCGTGTGGCACATCGCCTGCCATGGCAGCGTCGACCCTGATTCGATCATGGACAGCAGGCTGTACTTCGCCGACCGGCAGGTCACGCTCGAGGAGCTACGGCGGACCTTGAAGCCGAGCCGCCGCCGTCTGGCCGTGCTGTCCGCCTGTCAGACCAACCGCAGTGGGTCGGCGCTGCCCAACGAGACGGTCGGCCTGCCCTCGGCCTTGATCCAGATCGGATTCGCCGGGGTGATCGCAACCGCCTGGTCCGTCGACGATCTCGCCACCACCTACCTGATGGTCACGTTCTACCGCCTGTGGTGCCAGGAGGGCTGCGAACCTGCCGTCGCACTCAACCGGGCCCAGCGGTGGCTCCGCACCGCCACGCGGACCGACTTGGCCGCCCTGCTGCCCGATGTCGATCCCCCCGGCCAGGCGGACGACCGCCCCTACGTCGACCCGAGGTACTGGGCCGCGTTCGCGTACACCGGAGCGTGACCGCGAACCATCGCATCACCGCGCGTGTGTCCGGCGGATGTCCACCAACCCGGCGACGCTCGCTGCGACGGTCGGCACACCCCCTAGAGCGTCCTAGGACATTGGCATGCCGGCCGCAGACGGCTACTGCGCGCCGGCGCGCGCCGCGGTGTCGATGAGGTCCGCGACGGCGGCCGGCTGCGAGACGGTCACCGCGTGGGACGCGTCGACCTCGACCGTCGTCGACCCGGCCCGCTGCGCCAGGAAGCGCTGCAGGTCCGGTGGGATCGCCAGGTCCTGGGTGGTGACGAGCGTCCAGGACGGGATGCTCTTCCAGGCGGCCCGCGTCACGCTGTCGGTCAGCGTGTTCGCCGCGGCCGGCCGCTGCGTGGCCGCCATCACCGCGGCGGTCTCACGGGGGACGTCGGGGGCGAAGAAGTCCGGGTAGCTCTCCTGCCTGACGTACTGGTCCATGTCCGCGCTGCCGTCCTGCACGGGGATCGGCACCGCCTGGATGTTGTCGGCGAGCCGGCTGCCGGGGAACCTCGCGTTCAGGTCGGCCACCGATTCGCCGACGTCCGGGCTGAAGCTGGCGACGTACACCAGGGCCCGGACGTTGGCGGCGCCGTCCGCGGCCTCGGTGATGATCGCTCCGCCGTACGAGTGGGCGGCGAGCACTACCGGTCCGGGCAGGCTGTCCACGAGGGCACGCAGGTAGGCGGCGTCCCCCGCCACGCTGCGCAGCGGGTTCGCGACGGCGATGGCCGGGTAGCCCCGGCGCCGGAGGTCGGCGATCACCCCGTTCCAGCTCGCCCCGTCCACGAATGCCCCGTGAACGAGCACGACAGTCGGCATTCCGGTCTCCGGCTTCGGTGCGGCATTCATCTGACATTCCTTTCGGCAGGCCCGGCGGAGACTCCAATATCGGGCACGCGCGGAATCGCTGTCAGCGGAATGGGGAAACGTCGGCGAATGGTCACACCGACCCTCCCGCCGCTATCCGAGGTGCCCGAATCCCGCAACCGGTTCCCATGAACGCCCGGCTGAGAGAATGCTGAGAACAACCAGATCGTCGCCGAGGCGAAAGTCACCCGTGCCACCTTTTACCGGCACTTCCCCGGCAAGGACGATCTCATTCGGGCCTATCTGCGCCGGGTGCACGAAATGGACCGCGCCGCCGTGGAAGCGGCGACGCCGGACAACCCTTCTCCGATCGATCGCCTACTGGCCGTCACCCTTCCCCGCCCGTCCCTCGTGGCCCGGACGAGCGCGACGGCGGCGGAGTCGCGTACGTCTGCGGTCAGACGACCGCGGGCACGCGGCCGGGGGCGGTGCCGCGCAGGCGGGCGGCGTCCTCGCGGGGAGGCACCCCGAACTGGCGGCGGTACTCACGACTGAACTGCGACGGGCTCTCGTATCCGACGCGCGCGCTCACGCCGGTGACGTCGTGGGAATGCGTGGCGAGCAGGAGCCGGGCCTCCTGCAACCGGATCTGCTTCTGGAACCGGATCGGGCTCATCGCCGTCACGGCCTGGAAGTTGCGGTAGAAGGCCGACTCGCTCATCCCGGACAGCCGGGCCAGCTCCTCCACCCGGAACGACTGCGCATAGTGGTCACGGATCCACCGCACCGCCCTGGCGACGTGGCTGAGGCTGCTGTCGGCCAGGCCGAGCTGCCGGACGGCCCCGGTCTGTTCCCCGGTGAGCAGGTGCCACAGGATCTCCCGCTTGACCAGGGGCGCGAGCACCGCGACGTCCCGGGGCCGGTCCAGCAGCCGCAGCAACCGGATCACCGCGTCGACGAGCTCGTCCGGCGCGTCGCTGACCACCATGCCCGAGGGCGCTGCGCCGGGCACGGGCGGGAGGTCGCCCGGCGCCGCCTGCAACAGCAGCTCCGCGACCGTGGGCGGGTGCAGCACCAGGCCGAACCCCAGCGCCGGCATGTCGGCGCTGGCCCGGGTGAAGCGGCCGGTGACCGGCAGGTCGACCGACGCGACGAGGTACTGCCCGGCGCGGTACTCGTACACGCGGTCGCCCAGCGCCATCTGCTTCGCCCCCTGGGCGATGAGTGCCATGACGGTGCCCGACATCGACGTGGCCGGCGGACTCTGCCGCTCGACCTTCGAGATCAGCACGCCGTCGATGGCGGTGCTCATGTCCGGCCGCGCGTGACGGGCCAGCAGCGCTCGCAGCTCAGCCAGATCCACCCATCGATTAAAGCATGGCCGATCCTCGCAGGCTGAGTAGGATCAGGCAAGTCTTCGCGAGCATGTACCTAACGTTTTCCGTGCTCATCCTGCTTCCATTGAGGAGTCGGATTTCCGGGACCAGCCCGGATACGACAATCCAGGAGGCACCGCGATGACCGTCCGCCACGGGTTCCACGCCACCATGACCGCACGGCCGGGAAGGGCTGACGACCTGGTCGGGCTGCTGCTCGGCGCGCCGTCCCTGCCCCATCCGGACTGCCTCGTCTTCCTCGTGTCCCGGTCGGCCTCCGACCCCGACGTCGTGCACGTCGTCGAGGGCTGGACCAGCGCCGAGGCTCACCGCCGGTTCTTCGCCGGTGCGGAGGCCCAGGATCTCGTCGCCAGGCTCCAGCCGCTGCTGGCCGGCGAGTCGGCGTACACGGACGCGGTTCCGGTGGGCGGGAAGGCGCGTTTCTGAACCGGCTGCCGCCGCCGGCCCCGCCCCGACCCCCTCACCGGAAGGACCCCTCTGATGAGCTCCCCTCGACCCAACCTCGACCCCGAGTTCCTCGCGGCGTTGGCCGACCTGCCGTCCATGCCGCCACTGGGCCCCGAGGTGATCGAATTCGTACGCCGGCTCCCCGAGCCGCCGATCGAGACCCACCTGCGCGACCGCGCGGTGCGACGGCGTGAGGTCACCGTCCCCGCCGCGGACGGAACGCCGATCCCGCTGTCCGTCATCAGCCCGGCCGCGCAGACGGCCGGGGCGCCCTGCGTCTACTGGATCCACGGCGGCGGGATGATGTGGGGAGACCGCTTCTCGAACATCGACATCCCGCTGGAGTGGCTCGACCGGTTCGGCGCGGTCGTGGTCACCGTCGACTACCGGCTGGCCCCGGAGGCCACCGGCACGACCTCGGTCGACGACTGTCACCACGGTCTGCGCTGGGTGGCCGACAACGCCGCCGCCCTCGGCATCGACCCCGGCCGTGTCGTCGTGGCCGGCGCCAGCGCCGGTGGCGGCCTGGCGGCCGGGGTCACGCTGATGGCACGCGACCTCGGTGGACCGGCGGTCGCCGCCCAACTGCTGTCGTGCCCGATGCTCGACCACCGCAACGACACCACGTCCAGCCGGCAGTACACCGGCCCGGACGGCGTGTGGACCCGGGAGATGAACGAGTTCGGGTGGCGCAGCGTCCTCGGCGACCGGACCGGCGAGGAGGTCTCCCCCTACGTCTCCCCCGCTCTCGCCGGGGACCTGTCCGGCCTGCCGCCCACGTACATCGACGCCGGGACGGCGGAGGTCTTCCGCGACGAGGGCGTCACCTACGCGAGCCGGATCTGGGCCGCCGGAGGCCAGGCCGAACTGCATGTGTGGGCCGGCGGCTTCCATGGTTTCGCGGCGCTGTTCCCGCACGTGCGCGTGTCGGCCGCGGCCCGGCGGGCTCAGGCCGACTGGCTCGCCCGGGTCCTGGACCCCCTCCCCGGTCACCGGGGCTGAGCCCCGGGAGGCACGGCCGGCGCGAACCGCTCGCGCCGGCCGTGCCTCCGGTGGGGCTACGTCACGGGCAGGGCCCGCCCGCGCAGACGTCGATCACCTTGCCGGTGAGCAGGAACACCGCCTTCTGCCGCTGGGCGCCGGGCTGGGCGCGCGGGAACTCGTGCGAGTCCTCGCCGTACTCCGGTCCGGCGGGCGCGAGGTTGGTCGGCGGCGGCGCGTACGCCGCGCCGCTGTTCCAGACCACAATGGCCGAGCCGGCGTACGGGTATCTGCGGATCGGCTCGATGCCCCAGAACGGCCGCACGTCCGGCGACCAGCCGGGGGCGAGCGCCGGGGTGTGCAGGCGGGCGCCGATGGTGCGCGCCTGGACCTCCGCCGCGGCGGTCGAGACTTGCTGGTCGGCGAAGGCGACGTGCATCAGCACCCGGTGCGCCGGGGTGCGCGGCAGCGGCCGGTCGGTCATGTGCTGGGCGTACCCGTTTGCCTCGGACCGGTCCCACAGCATCTGGAGCAGACCGAGGACGATCTGCTGGTCGATCTTGTCCGGGTAGTAGCCGTCCAGGACGGTCTGGAACGGGGCGAAGTCGACGCTGCGTTGCAGCAGCGTGGAGTAGTTCATCGCGGGCACGCCGAGCACCGAGCGGGTCCAGTCCTGGGCGATGGCGGTGAGCGCGCCGCCGTTGATGCCGCCCTGGCTGTTGCCGTCGTAGTGCAGCCCGCCGGCCACGTCGATCAGCGGCCGCCCGGCCGCGTCGCGGAACGCCGGATGGGCGGCGAACCCGTTGCGGTGGATCATCGTCCGGCCCAGGAAGAGGAAGTTCAGGAAGCTCTGCTGGAGCCGGTCGGCCACCGCCGGGAAGGCGCTGAGGTCGGTAAAGGCTCCCGCCACGTACGGGACGTCGGCGGCGGCCATGCCGATCCAGCTCGTCGCGCAGAAGGTGAAGTCGTACGTCTGCGACATGGTCTTGACGTTGCCGGCGTTGATTTCGGTCGGCCGGCCGAGCAGGCCGTGGCCGTAGAGCGAGAGGTGCGCGGGTCGCGCGGCGGACGCGCTGCGCGGGATGTTGCAGACGAAGTCGGCCGCCACTGTCGTGCCGGACGGTGTGGGCAGCGCGTCGCGCGTCGGCGGGGTGCCGTCGCCGCCGGGCGGCCCGTAGTGCAGCCGCGAGCCCGGCCCGCCGTCACCGGTCAGATAGGACGGTATGGCGACGGTGCCGGTCACCTGCCGGGCGATCAGCGGATCCTGCTCCGGCGTGTAGTCGGTGACCTGGGTGACGGTGAATGAGGGCGCGCTGCGGCCGAGCGCGGCGAACGCGCCGTCCCGGACCGCCAGCATCCGCCCGGTCAGGCCCTGCCGGCTGGCGACCGTGAAGTCCCAGGCCAGGTAGAGGCTGTGCCGCTTGAACCCGGCCCGGCTCAGGTCGGCGAGGATCCGCTTCATCTGCGGTGCGCGCGGGTCCCGACGCTCCAGGCCGGCGCCGGTCACGTACCGCCGGAACGCCTTCGGCGCCGGGATGAGCGCACCGTCGCCGTCGCGCATGCCGCGCAGGCCGACGACGTAGCGGGCGCCCTCGGTCAGCGCAACCGCCGGCCGGATGATCAGCACCTGCCGGTCCGGGCTGCCTGCGGCGTGCGCGTCCCGCTCGGCCCAGTACGGCGTACGCCGGCCGGTGCGGGCGTCGAGCAGCACGATCGGCGCGTCCGGCGCCAGCGAGCGGCCGACGTCGGTGACCGGCGCGATCCGCGTCCGCGCGGTGTCGAGGCCGGGTACGCGCGCCAGGATCGGCGAGCCGGGGCTGAAGCCGTCCTGCCGGTTCCACTCGGCCGGGTCGATCGGCACGCCGAGCACGTTGGCGGGCATCGCGGAGGCCGCGAACCGGACCCGCTTGCCGGTCGGGGTGCTGCGGTCCGGGACGGTGAAGTAGTCGTTCGGGAACGGCAGCAGGCAGGCCGCCGGATCGATCGGCTCGCAGGACCGCTGCCCGGCCGGCGGGGGAGGCGCGGACGGTGCCGCCGCGGCACCGGAGCCGAGCAGCACGGCCGATGCGGTCACCAACGCGGACACGGCGAGACGGAGCCGTCTGGGGGTGGGCACGCGTGTCTCCTTCGACATCGGACGGTGGTGTTCTTCCTACGCTCGTGAACGATTCTCGGCAAGGGCACGCACATCGACACTGCCGGATCAACGACGAAGAATCCGCAGGTCAGGCGCACAGTCATACGGTGGGTGGCGAAGCGTTCACGTCCAGTGGAGGACGTCATGACCACTCCCGCTCCCACACCACCACCTCAGCTCCAGGTCGCCCTCGGCACCGCCGCGGACCCCGGCTCGGTGCACGCCATCACGGACACCGGCACGGCGTTGCTCGTCACCCACTACCCCGCGTCCGGTGCCGGCCGGCTGCACGTGCTCGACCCGCGTACCCTCGCCCCGGTCCGCCCGTCCCTGCCGGTCGGTCACGAGCCCCGCGCGGTGGCCTGGCACCCCGGACGCGGGCAGGCGTACGTGATGAACCGGGGGGTGCAGAGCTACAGCGTCTCCCGCTGCGACCTGGCCACCGGGACGGTCACCGACATCCCGATCGGCTTCGGGCTGATCGCGATCGCCGTGGATCCGGTGGCCGATCTGCTCTACACCGCCGACTGGGCGCACAAGCGCCTGCACGTGATCGAGCTGGCGGACACCACGCAGCGGCGCGTCGTGCCGCTGCCGTCGGCGCCGAACCGGCTCGCGGTGGCCCAGGACGGCACCGTCTACGCGGCGCTGTACGTCAAGGGCCTCGTGCCGGCCGACGACGCGCTCGCCGTGGTGCGTCCGGACGGGACGCTCACCGTGGCGCCGATCGAACCCGCCCACCTCCAGCCGGGCGGGGTGGCGGTCGCACACGACGGGATGATCTACGTCGGCTCGCTCGGCGGCGGCACTGTGCACCCGCTTTTCGGCGTGCACGATCCGGACACCGGCCAACGGCTCGGCGAGGTGCGTACCGCGGCCGGCGTCCGCGACCTCGCGGCCGTGCCGGGGCTGTCCCGGGCCTGGCTCGCCACCGACAAGGGCGTCCAGCTCGTCGACACCACAAACCCGTACGCGCCGCGCACGCTCGACCCGATCACCACCGGCCACGCCCCGTACGCGGTGGCGGTCACCGCCAACGGCACGGCGCACGTGGGCGACGTGGTGGACGGCACGGTGTCGCTGATCCGGCCGGACGTGGCGAATCTGCCCCTGGACGCGGTCGCCACGCTGCTCACCGAGGCGGGGTTCGCCCCCACCACCGGGCTGGGCGCGGCGATCCGGGCGTACCAGACGTTCCACGAGCTGCCGGTGACCGGGCGGCCCGACGCCGTCACCGCCGCTCACCTGACCGCACCGGGCTGCGGCACCCCGGACCGGACGACCACCACCGGTTTCGTCCTCCAGGGCGGGCACTTCCGGCACACGAACCTGACCTACCACCTCGGTGACATGACGATGCCGTACGGCCGGGACGAGTTCACCGACGCGCTGAAGCACGAGCTGATCCAGGTGTCGTTCGACGTGTGGCGCGAGGTGCTGGGCGAGAACTGGTACGGGCCGTTCGAGTTCACCCGCGTCTTCGACCCGGCCGAGGCGGACATCGTCTTCTCCGTCGGCGACGACCCGGTCTTCCACGACACCGGCTGGTTCCGGACCGTCTACGCGGTGACCAAGTGGGGCGCCGCTCCCGGCTGGCCGGATGCGGGCGGCCAGCTTCCGGTCATCTTCAACCGAAAGATCAACTGGGACGCGCACGGGTACTTCGACGTCGACCTCCACGGCCCCGACTTCCGGCACGTCGCCACGCACGAGATCGGCCACGCGTTCGGTCTCAACCACGGCAAGAGCGGCAACGTGATGCACCGCAACGCGAGCTGGTACCGGGTGCCCAAGTCCGACGACCGCAACGGCCTGTTCGCCATGTACGGGCGGCTGCCGTTCACCGACGGCGTCGGCATCCGGGTGCTGCCCGAGGTGGACCACGTCGCCTACTCCGACTGCGAGCGGCACCTCGTGGTGCACTACCCCGAGGGCGACGGGTGGACGTGGACGCGGCTCACCGCGGACGTCGGCGCGCCCCGGATGGCCCGCGGCAGCTCCCCGTCGCCGTTCTTCGCGCACGACGGCGTGCCCTCGTACGTCTACGCGGGCGACGGCGGCCACATCTACCAGATCTGGTACGACCAGGGCCAGTGGTGGTGGGGTGACCTGACGCAGGACAGCGGCGGCCCGCCCGCCGTGCGGTACGGCCCGAACGCCTACCGCAACGGCGACACGCAGCGGGTCGTGTACAGCGCCACGGACGGCCGGACGATCCGGCTGTCCCAGGCGCCCGGCGAGGGCTGGGTCTGGCAGGACGTGTCGGTGGAGGGCGCGGTCGCCGCCGACGGCACCCCCTACGGGTACGTCGACGGCGTCACCGGCCTCGACGTGATCGTCTACCGGGACGCCGAGGAGCACCTGCGGATGCTGTGGGAGGGCCCCGAGGGCTGGGGTCAGATGTCGCTGACCTGGGCCACCCAGGCGGAGAACCCGCTGCCGCTGACCATGATGCCGGTGTGGGGCGAGCACCGCGCCGGCGAACGGCACCGGGTGTTCGGCCTCGACCACCGGCAGGACATCCGGATGTACGCCGTCGGCGACGACGGCGCCTGGCACACCCGGTCGCTGACCGCGGAACTCGGCCTGCCCGAGTGCAGCGCGTCGGCGGTGCAGCGGGTGCCCGGCGCGGACGGGGCACCCGACGGCTGGCTGCTGGTCTTCGCCGACTTCGACGGCGGGCTGTGGGAGCTGACCGGCGACGGCGACACGTGGCAGGCCGAGCGGGTGCAGATCGACGGGATGCCGCCGGTGGGGCGCAGCGTGCTGTCGGTGTGGCTGGGCGGCGGTCGCCTGCAGATCACGTACACGGCGGCGAACGGCAACATCCAGTTGCTGTCCCGCGCACTCGGCGACCACGACTGGCAGCGCACCAACCTGACCCGGGTGTCCGACGTGGTGTGAGGGGCGCGGCGCTCAGCCGGTGGCGGCGCGTTCCCTCGGGACCTCCGGCTTCTCCTGGCCGAACTGGGTGCGGTACAACTCCTGGTACCGTCCGCCGGCGGCGAGCAGGTCACCGTGCCGTCCGCGTTCCACCACGCGCCCGCCCTCGATCACGAGGATCTCGTCGGCCGCGCGGACGGTGGACAGCCGGTGCGCGATGACGACACTGGTCCGGCCGGTCAGGGCCTCGGCGAGGGCGTCCTGCACGGCGGCCTCCGAGGTGGAGTCCAGGTGCGCCGTCGCCTCGTCGAGGATGACCACCCGGGGGCGGGCCAGCAGGAGCCGCGCGATGGTGAGCCGTTGGCGTTCCCCGCCGGACAGCCGGTACCCACGTTCACCCACGACGGTGTCGAGCCCGTCCGGAAGTGACCGGATCAGCGTTCCCAGGCGGGTCCGCCCCAGGACATCCCACATCTCGTCCTCGGTCGCGTCCGGCCGGGCGAACGCGAGGTTGGCGCGGATGCTCTCGTGGAACAGGTGTCCGTCCTGCGTGACCATGCCGAGTGCCGCCCGGACCGACTCGGTCGACAGGTCGCGGACGTCGACGTCGGCGAGCTTCACGGCGCCGTGCTCGACGTCGTACAGGCGCGGTACGAGCTGGGCGATCGTCGACTTGCCGGCTCCGGAGGAGCCGACCAGGGCGACCATCCGCCCCGCCTCCACCCGGAACGACACGTCGTGCAGCACCTCCTCGCCGCCGCGCGTGTCAAGCTTCGCGACGTCCTCCAGGGACGCGAGCGACACCCTGTCGGCCGACGGGTAGCCGAACCGGACGCTGTCGAACTCCACGGCGACCGGCCCGTCGGGAAGCGGACGCGCGCCGGGCCGGTCGAGGATCAGCGGCCTGAGATCCAGGACCTCGAACACCCGCTCGAAGCTCACCAGCGCGCTCATCACCTCGACCCGGGCGCTCGCGAGCGACGTCAACGGCGCGTAGAGGCGCGACAGGAGCAGCGCGAGCGCGACCACGGTGCCGGCGTCGAGGTTGCCCCGCAGGGCGTAGACACCACCGAGCCCGTACACCAGGGCCAAGGCCAGCGAACCGACGACAGTGAGCGCGGTGATGAAGACCCACTGGAGCATGGCGGCGCGGACACCGATGTCGCGGACCCGCCGCGCCCGGGCCGCGAACTCGGCCGACTCCTCGGCCGGACGCCCGTACAGCTTGACGAGCGTCGCGCCGGGCGCCGAAAAGCGTTCGGTCATCCGGTTGCTCATGGCCGCGTTCTGCTCCGCCGCCTCGCGCTGCAGACGGGCGAGCCGGGAACCCATGCGGCGTGCGGGCAGGACGAAGACCGGCAGGAGGAGCAGCGCCAGCAGCGTGATCTGCCAGGAGAAGCTCAGCATGACCGCCAGGGTCAGCAGCAGCGTGACGGCGTTGCCGACCACTGCCGACAGGGTGTCGCTGAAGGCCCGCTGTGCGCCGATCACGTCGTTGTTCAGGCGGCTGACCAGCGCGCCCGTGCGGGTCCGGGTGAAGAACGCGACGGGCATGCGCTGGACGTGGTCGAAGACCGCCGTCCGCAGCTGGACGATGAGGCCCTCCCCGATGGTGGCGGACAGGTACCGCGTCAGCAGCCCAAGGCCGGCCTCGGCCAGCGCGATCACGGCGATCAGCACCGCCAGCCGGACCACGACGCCGCTGTCGGCGCCGCCGACGATCGCGTCGACCACCCGCCCGGCCAGAACCGGCGCCGCCACGGTGAGGACCGCCGTCACCACGCTCAACAGCAGGAACGTGACGATCAAGTTACGGTGCGGCCGGGCGAACCCGGCGACGCGCCGTAACGTCGCCCGGGACAGCGGTCGCTCGTCCTGCGCGTTCATGGCGTGGTGCAGGGACGTCCACGCGGTCACTTCCATGCTCATGCCGTACCTCCGCGAGGAGGCTAGAACCTCGCGTCCGCTTCAGGTCAAGCCGCCGCACGGGCTGCCGCCCGCCGCCCGGAGAAGGACGGCGGGCGGCGGAGCGACAGCGGGTGGCGGGCTAGCCGGCGACCACGACGCGGCCCTCGTTCAGCGGTTGCAGGTGCGCCGGGTCGAGATCGTCCGGTGCGCCCCGGCCGCTGTCGTAGACGACGCGCCCTCCGTCGCTCTCCCAGATCCTGATCCGGAACCGGTCCACGTCCCGCCCGTCGGGCGCGTCGGAGACGGTGAGCTGGTACGCGTACCCCGGCCGGCCGTTCACAGTGCCCTCGCCCTGGTACCGGCCCACCGACCCGGCGACGGCCAGGCGCTCGTGTGTCGTGCCGGCGAACGTGAACCCGCGGTCCGGCAGCCGGAAGGTGGTCGTGCCGAACGGCGTGGGCGAACCCTTCACCAGGCCCGCGACGAAGGCGAACTCCCCCGGCCCGGTGGCGGCCACGTCCGCGCTGAGCGCCCCGGCCGGTGAGACGATCGCGCCCGAGCCGGCCACAGTGACGTCCGACGGGTCGTAGACCACGATCCGTACCTGCTGCCGTCCGGTGCCGCCGTCGTCGCCGGTCACGGTGAGGCGCGCGACGTGCACACCGGGCCGCAGCTCACCGCCGGCGACGCAGACGCCCTCGTTGCGCTCCCCGGTGACCACCCCGGGCGTGGCCGGGGCCGGACCGTCGCCGTCCCAGTCGACCGCGCACCGGTGCGTGTCCGGCACACCCGGGTCGGTGAACGTGGCCCGTACGGTGACCGGCCCGGCCACCCGCAGCTCCTCGTCGAGCGCGATCGGGCTCACCTCGATCGGCCGGTTCGCCACTGTGACGGTCACCGTGTCGGTGGTGGTGCCGTGGCGGGCGTCGGTGGCGGTGAGCTCCAGCCGGTACGTGCCGGCCCGGTCGGCTCGGAACGACGGCGTGCCGGCCGGGCCCTCCAGCCGCGGGCCGCCGCCGAGCCCGCCGCCGTCCGGCTGGGCGAGCACGGTCCAGGACAGGGTCACCGGGTCGCCGTCCGGGTCGGTGGTGCCGGTCGCGTCGAGGGTGACGGTGTCGCCCTCGACGACGGTCCGGTCCGGCCCGGCGTCCGCGGCCGGCGGGCCACCGGCCGGCAGAACCCGGCCCACAGTCACCTCGGTACGCGCGGTGGCCCGGAGGCCGTCGGCGTCGGTGGCGGTGACCGTGACGACGTGCCGTCCCTCGCTGAGCTGCCCCGGCGTACGGGTGGCGCCGGTGCCGAGGTCACCGTCGCGGTCGGAGGTCCAGCGCACGGCCGATCCGTCCAGGTCGCCCTGCTCCGGGTCGGTGACGGTCGCGGCGAGCGTGACGGTCTGCCCGGTGGCGAAGAACGCGCCGCCGATCGGGGCGGTGATCCGTACCGAAGGGTTCTTGCCGGCGACGGTGAGCGGGCCGCTCGTCGCGTCGGCGGTGTTCACCCCGTCGGTGACCCGCACCCGCAGCCGGCCGGTCGCCGCGCCGCCGGTGCCCGCGAGCTGCGCGGCGTCCACCGTGTACGACGTCCCGGTGAGCCCGGCGGCCAGCACCCGCCAGTCGTCGGCGCCGTCCGGGCTGTACAGGACGCTCGCGGTGACCGGGCCGCCGTCGGCGTCACCGGCCGTCCAGCCCACTGTGACCGGCCCGGTCGCCGGCACCGACGCGGGCGGCGCCTCGCCCGCCAGCGCCACGACGGGCGGGCTCGCCGACACCGGGAGCGTGGCGAGGTCCCGCCCGGCGCGGGTGTCCACGAGCGTCACCCGCCGGGTGCCGGGGACGAAGTCGACGACCTCGTGGAACAGCCGGGTCGCGGCGTGCTCGGTGGCCGCCGCCGGGGTGAACGGGTGCTCGGCGAGCGTCGCCCCGGCGGCGTCGAGCAGCCGCAGCGCGTACGGGCCGGGCGTCGTGGCCGGGCGCTGGGTGGTGCGGGTCAGGCGCTGCCCGGTGAGGGTGGCGGCCCCGTCGCCGACGGCGCCGGACAGCGCCAGCAGGTCACCTGTCGCGCCCTGCTGGGCGGGCGGGTTCTGGACCCGGTTGCGCCACAGCCGCCACAGGTCGTCGGAGACCCACGTGCGCGGGCAGTAGCTCATCAGGTCGGCGACCGGCGGGCTGGTGTCCGGCGCCCAGACGACCCGGCGCGGAGCGCCGACCGAGTGGTCGCCGATGTCGTAGCCGGCGAAGCTGGGATTCGCCGGGTCCGGTCCGCCGATGGTGCCGCGCGGGTACGGGTAGGACCGGGGCCCGGTCTCGTCGCCGGGATTGTCCGTGCACTCCACGTGCGCGGCGCCGAGCAGGTGCCCCAGCTCGTGCTGGATGGTCGAGGGGTTGTGCGATCCGCCGACCGCCACCCACCCGGGGATGTTCTCGGCGACGCCGCCCATCCGGTCCCGGTTCACCATGACCAGGTGGTAGACGCCGGGTTCCCGCGTTCCTGCCGTCGCCCGCCGGTAGCTTTCGAGCACCGAACGCGCGTCCTGCGCGTCGAGAAAGAAGCTGTCGTCGCCGATCCAGAAGAACGGGGTGTCGTCGCGGTAGTCGGCGCGGGTGACCTCCAGCCGGCTCGTCGGCAGCGTGCGCCGCAGCAGCGACTCGGCCCGGTCCAGGTCGGACTCGGGAGGCAGCACGGTCTGTCCGTCGCGCCGGTAACCGAACCGGATCAGCTTGACGCGCACCGGTTTGGACGCCTGGAAGCGCACCGTGCGTTCGACGACGTTGTCCAGGTAGTCGGGCTCGGTGACGCGGCGATCGGGGTTGATCTCGACCCGCAGTCTGACCTCTCCCTCGCTCGTCCACTGGGTGGGCAGCTCGAACAGGAACCCGCCGCCCAGCTGTCCGCGCCGTACCGTCCGGTCCGGCACCAGCAGGCGGCCCGGGTTGGCCGGTGCGACCGGCGGGCCCAGCGACGTGCCGTCGGGCCGGAACCCGTGCAGGGCGGCCGTCACCGCCGGCGTCGCCGCGTCGGTGCCGACGTACGCCCGCACGACAGTGCGCCGGTCCGCGACCAGGTCCACGGAGTTGCCCAGGTCCTGGATCACCTGGGTGGCCTCCACCCCGCTCACCGTCAGGTTCGGCCCGGGTGCGGTGCAGGTGTTCAGGTAGACGCGCAGGGTGTTGTCGACCTCGTCCAGGACGGCCACGTCGAGGGACTGGTTGTTGTCGAACCGGCCCACTGCCGCCTGCACCGGCCGGCTGCCCGCCGCGAGCACCGCCGGGCTGCCGAACGTGCCGTCACCGTTGCCGGGGAAGACGTAGACGGCGCGGCTGGCGTAGCCGACCACCACCAGGTCCGGACGGCCGTCCCGGTTGACGTCGGCGACGTCCACGTCGTGCGGGCCCTCGCGTCCCGGGGTCAGCGGGCCCAGGTCCAGCGAGGGCAGCTCCCGGGGAGCGGGCGGGAAGCCGCCGGCCGGCGGGTCGCGGAAGTCACTCCACAACCGGATCCGGTCATCGCCGAGGATCGCGACGGCCGCGTCGAGCCGACCGTCGAGGTCGAAGTCGGCGATCACGGGCTTCCACGCCTCGCCCAGCCCTTCGACCCGGGGTGCGGGGCTGTTGCTGCCGTCGCGGATCACCGACACGGTGCTCTGCACGCGGCTGCTGAACAGCAGGTCGGGCACGCCGTTGCCGGTCAGGTCGCCGGCGGCGAGGAAGTCGGGCCGGACGTACGCCGCCTGGTCGCCGAGGGGGAACCTCGCGTCGAAGGCGCCGCCGTTGAGGTTGCGGAACACCCGTACCCGGTCGTCGTCCGGATCGCTCTGCACGGCGGGGTCGACGGCGGCGAGGTCGGGCAGCAGGTCGTGGTCGAAGTCGGCCACCGCCACGTCCGCCACGCTGCGGCCGGCCAGCACGTGCCCTCCGGGACCGAACCTCGGGTCGCTACCGGCGGTCCCGAACCAGATGCCCACCCCGTCGGTGGTGGCGACGGCGTAGTCCGGTTTGGCGTCCCGGTTGAAGTAGCCGACCGTGATGGCGCGCGGCGTGCCCGAAGCGGGATAGACCTCGGGCGCTCCGCCGGGCGTCTCCGACGTACGGAACGTCCCGTTGCCGACGGCGATGAGCTGGTGCACGTCGCCGTCACCGCTCGCCGACGCGACGAGCAGGTCGTCGAAGCCGTTCTGGTTGGTGTCGACCGCCTCGACGTCACGAGGAGCGGCGATCCCGGCGACCGCCGGCATCGCCGTGAACCCGAACGTCTCGCAGCCGGCGGAGAGGCCCGCTCCCGGCGGGCCGGCGGCCCGGACCGGCGCCGCCGCGCCGGGCACGCCCGCCCCGGGACCGAGCAACGCCACGGCCAGAGCGGCCGCTGTCGCGCCGGCCCACGGGCCGAATCTTCCTGATCGCATCACTGTCACCTTTCCGTGCGCACCGGCCGGAGGGCACGGCTACGCACAGTCGTCGAAGGAGATGAGAGGTCTCGATAAGTCCACGGAAGCCGATTGCGCCGCCGCTGGTCGTACCGCCCGTGTCCGGACGGCGAGCCGGTCACCGGGCCGGCGCCGCCGCCTCCGAGCCGTTCGGAAGCGGCTCGCCCGGACCGTCGGGCGGTACGCCGAGGGCGGCCGACAGGTCCCGGGCGGCCTGCTCGACGCCGCCGGGCCGCACCAGCGCGAACACGAACCGGTCCGGCCGCAGCACCACCAGGTCGGCGCCGTGCCGCCGCAGCCACCCACCGAGCACACCGTCGGCGTCCACGACGTCGACCCGGTCCGGCCGGCCGTCCCCCGGCTGGCCGGCGAGCGGGTCCGGCAGGCCGGCGAGCGGCGTGCCGGGCGGATGGACCGCGACGAACCGCACCGGCAGCCCCTGCCACAGCGGTCCGGGCGGGCTGTCCACGCCGGCGCGACCCAGCACGACGAAGCCGCCGCCGAGCGCCTCGTCGAGCAGCCGCTCGCCGGGCGCACCCGGGACGAGGACCCGCGGCTGGGGGAACATCGTCCCGACCACGCCGTCGCGCCGCCCGCCGGCCATCAGGCCCCGCCGGTACGCCGGGACCGGCTTGAACTCGAAGCGCTCCACGAACCGCCGTACCCGGGGAACGGTCTGGACCGCCCGGAGCGCGGTGTCGCGCAGCCCGGCGGTGATCCGGTTGCGGGCGAGGAAGACGTGTCCCAGCCGGACGCTCGTCCGCGCCATCTCCACCGTGTGCGGGCGCCGCTCGGTCTCGTACGTGTCCAGCACGGTGTCGTCGGCGGCGCCGGACAGCACCAGCGCCAGCTTCCACGACAGGTTCGCCGCGTCGCGCAGCCCGCTGCACAGGCCCTGGCCCATGAACGGGGGCATCTGGTGGGCCGCGTCACCGAGCAGGAACACCCGTCCCTCCCGCCACCGCTGCGCGACGAGGTGGTGGAAGGTGTAGACCACCGCCCGGGTGACGGCGAACCGGTCCGGGTCGACGTACGGCGAGACGAGTGCGGCGATGGTCTCCGGCCGCTGCACCTCGTCCTCGGTCTCACCCGGGCGCAGCATGAACTCCATCCGGTAACTGCCGGCCGCGCCGGGAGAGACGAACGCCGGGCGTCGCCAGTCGCAGACGAACGTGGTGTCGGGCACCCGTACCGCGTCGGGCGGCACGTCGCCGGAGACCGCCAGCCACGGCTCGGCGTAGCTCGCCCCGGACAGCGGGATCCGGACGGCGGCGCGGGTCGCGCTGCGGGCGCCGTCGCAGCCGAGCACGTACCGGGCGCGGACCGCCCGTCGCTGCCCGGTGGCCACGTCGGACAGCAGCACGGTCACGCCGTCCTCGTCCTGGGTGAGGCCGACCAGTTCGGTGCCGAGCGCGAGCTGGACGTGCGGGAACCGGTCCAGCCCGGCGCGCAGCGTGCGTTCCAGTCGCGGCTGGTCGAAGAAGCGCAGCGGCGCGTGCCCGTACCCGAAGTCCGTCTCGGACAGCTTCATCCGGGCGAAGACCCGTCCCGCGCGGTTGACGTACTCGACCAGCGACGGCGCGATCATCTCGTCGCGTACCTCGTCGAGCAGGCCGGCCTGCTGGTAGATGCGCAGCGCCTCGTCGTCGCAGGAGAAGGCCCGCGGCTGACCGTGCGGGGCCGCGCTGCGTTCGACGACGAGCGTGGTGACGCCGCGGGCGCCGAGCAGGTTGGCCGTGAGCGCGCCGACCGGCCCGCAGCCGATGACGGCGACCTCGACCTCCTGGACCTCCTGGTGAGCCGGCGGCTGAACTGATCCCATCGTGGTGCCCCTTCGGAACGTGGTCCCGGACGGCTCCGGCCGTCCGACACCACCAGGGCACCAGCCGGGCGTGGAAGGGGTGTGGAGACGGCGTGGAGGCGGGCCTCCACACCGGTCAGAAGGCGGCGAACCGGGGCAGCAGCAGCCCGGCGCCCTGGTCGGCGGCGATCCGCGCGCCGAGGTCCCACGCCGCGCGGTCGCGCCGGGCCGCGCCGCGGATCCGGTGCAGCTCCGCCACGAAGACGTGCTCGCCCACGCGGTCCGCCAGTGCCAGCGCCTCCTCGGCCAGCGTCGCCGCGGTGTCCGGACGGCCGCCGGTCAGGTACGCCTCGGCCATCGCGCAAAGTGTGATGGTCCGGGTGGACCGCAGCCCGGGCCGGTAGAACTCCTCGGCGGCGGCGCGCATCGCGTCGAGCCGTCCGTGGTCGCCGCCGCGTGCGGCGGCCCACTCCAGGAAGTACGCGCCGGTCGCCGTCATGTGCGGCAGGCCGGTGGCCCGGCCGATGTCGCGGCACCGTCGCCCCGCCGCGTCGGCCGCGGCGACGTCGTGTTCCTGCATCGCCAGCCAGGCGGCGTAGAGCGCCGCGTTGGCCCGGCCGTACGGGTCGTCGAGTTCCTCGGCGAGGGCTTCGGCGGCGGCGATGTCGGCCCACGCGCCGGCCGGGTCGCCGCGCATCGAGCGCACGAGCGCCCGGAAGTTGTGGCAGGCCAGCACCGGACGTCGCCCGACCTCGCGGCGCAGCAGCGCCCGGTCGACGGCACGCAGCCGATCGATCCCCGCGGTGAGCCGCCGCTCGCCCTCGGCCTGACGACCGGTGAAGTAGCCGATCGCGCCGAGCAGGTACTCACCGGCGACGGCGATCAGCCCGCTGCCGTCGTCGGGCGCCCGTACGAGCCGCCCGGCGAGGTCGGCGCAGATCGCGAACTCGGCCCGGTTGGCGGCCAGTTCGCCGAGCACCCAGAGCGCGTGGCGGATGTCGGTCTCCGGCCCCACCAGCGTCAGCAGCTCGCGGGCCCGGGCGCAGACCCGGTCGACCGCGTCGCTGCCGATGCCCACTGTCATCTGGAGCAGCGCCGCGCGGTGCAACTGGACGGTCAGCTCGGTGACCGCCGCGTCGGGCGTGACCCGCGCGGACGGAGCCAGCCGGAGCGCGGCGCGTTCCAGGTGACCGAGGGCGTCCTCGTAGGCGACCCGGCGGGTGGCGTCGTCGGCGGCGCGCAGCGACCACCGCAGGTGATCCTCGCCGTGGCCCAGCCCGACCGCCTCACCGTAGTGGTGGGCCAGCTCCGCGGGCGCGGTGCCGGCCGACTGCTCGTACGCGGCGGCCAGCCGGGCGTGCAGCGCGGCCCGGCGCGGCGGCACCAGCTCGGCGTAGGTGACCTCGGCGATCAGCGGATGGCGGAACGCGAGCGCGCCCGGCCCGGTCTCGACCACCAGAGCGGCCGGGTACGCCGGGGCGAGTTCCTCGGCGACCGCCTCGGCGGTGCTGTCCAGCGCCGCCGCCAGCACCGCCAGGTCCAGGTCGTGTCCGGCCACGCTGAGCAGGTCGAGGCATCGCCGGGTGGGGCCGGGCAGTCCGGCCAGCCGCAGCCGCACGGTGTCCCGGATGTTCGGTGGCAGCTCCGGGTCGGTGCCCGGGTCGGTCCGGGACCGCAGCAGCTCGGTGAGGAAGAACGGGTTCCCGCCGGTCCGGGTGACCAGCCGGGTCACGACCGGCTCCGGTGGCGCCTCGCCGGTGCGGTCCCGGACCAGGTCGGCGACCGCTGCGGCGTCCAGACCGGCGAGCCGGACCTGACCGAAGCCGGGCCCGCGCACCAGCTCGGCGACGGTCGCCACCAGGGCCGGATCGTCGTCGTACGGCCGT
This sequence comes from Micromonospora tulbaghiae, assembly GCF_900091605.1. Taxonomy (GTDB): domain Bacteria; phylum Actinomycetota; class Actinomycetes; order Mycobacteriales; family Micromonosporaceae; genus Micromonospora; species Micromonospora tulbaghiae. The sequence goes on along the minus strand of NZ_FMCQ01000002.1, from coordinate 148,959 downwards.
AGGGTGGCGACCACGAGCGCCCGGGACGCGGGCAGGGCGGCGGCCAGGAACCGCAGCAACAGCAGGGAGTCCGGGTCGGCGGCGTGCAGGTCGTCCAGGACCACGAGCAGCCCGCGTTCCCGGGCCGCCGCGTGCACCAGTTCGGCCACCGCCTCGTACACCTGGAACCGCGCCGTGGGGTCCAGGCCGCGACCGTCCGCCGGTCCGCTCGGCGCGCCCGCGGCGAATCCGTCCAGCCGGCTCGCCGAGCCGGTGGCGTGGGCCTGCGGCATCGCCACCAGCGCGCGTACCACCTGGCTCCACAGCCAGAACGGCGGCGCCTGCCCGACGTCCGGACAGCGACCCCAGACCACCGGGACGCCGGTCGCGGTGGCGCGTGCGCCGAGCGCCGCGGCGAGGCTCGTCTTGCCGATGCCGGCCTCCCCCACCAGGGTCAGCACCCGCCCGCTGTGCCCGGTGGCCGCGTCCAGCGCCTCGCGCAGCCGCTCCAGCTCCGCGTCCCGGCCCACGAGCGGGCCGCCGTCGCGCTCCGGCCAGGCCGCACGGCCGGCCTCCACCGGGTGGCCGGCGTCCGCGGGACTGCTGTGGTCCGGCGGTACGGCCTGCTCCAGGATCAGCCGGTGCACCGTGCGGATCTGCTCACCGGGGTCGAGCCCGTACTCGCCGGCCAGGATCCGGCGGCCCTCGTCGAAGACGGCGAGCGCCTCGGTCTGCCGCCCCGAGCGGTACAGCGCCAGCATCAACTGCGCCCGGGCGCCCTCGCGCAGCGGGTTCGCCGACACGAACCGGCGCAGCTCCGGCAGCAGCGTCGCGTGCCGGCCCGCCGCGACGGCGGCGGTCAACCGTCCCTCCTCGGCGCTCAACCGCAGCTCGGCCAACCGGGCCGCCTCCGGCCGCACCGCGGCCAGGTCGGCCACGCCCGCCAGCGGCTCACCGCGCCACAGTGCCAGCGCCTCGGTGTACGTCCGCTCGGCGGCCGCCGGCTGCCCGGCCGCGAGCGCGTCCGCCGCCCGGTCCACCAGGGCGCCGAACCGGGTCGCGTCCACCGCGTCGGAGTCGACCCGCAGCTCGTACCCTCGGGGGTGGCTGCGCAGGATGCGCGCCGGCTCGCGGTGGGACCGTTCCGGCTCCACGGCCCGCCGTAGCCCGGCGACGTACGTGCGCAGCGTGGTCTGGGCGCTGGCCGGCGGTCGTGCGTCCCAGAGTGCGTCGACCAGCCAGTCGGCGGCGACGAACCGGTTCGGCCGCAGCAGGAACAGGGCGAGAAGTGCCTGCTGCTTCGGCCCGCCGAGGGGCACCACCCGCCCGTTCCGGACGACCTCCGGCGGACCCAGCACCCGGAACTGCACAGTCACAGCGACGACGACCTCATCGTGTCCGGTGCCGGGGTCAGGCCGCCGCCGCCATCTCACGCAGCTTGAGCACCGAACGCCAGTTGCGGGTCGTCCCGACCACACCGGTCTTCTTCTCCACGAAGGCGTTGCCGAGCTTGCTCCGCCCGTATCCGTCCGGTACGTGCACGAACACGTCGCGGCCCAGCAGCGTCAGCGTCCCGGTCTCGCCGGGCGGGGAGGCGAGCGCCGCCTGCTTGTCCGCGCCCGGATCGCTGCTGAGCATGGTGACGAGCAACTTCGTCTGATCGGTCTGCACGGCGAGATAGGGATTGGCGGCGATCATCGCGTCGAGTTCGGGCAGGCTGCGCAACAGCACCGGCACGTCCCGGCCCCACCGCTGCGTGACGGCCCGGCCGATCTCGGCCAGGATCGCGGCCTCGTCGGTCTCCGGGCAGCCGAACACGACGTTGCCGCTCTGGATGTAGGTCGCCACCCGATCGAAGCCGCAGGAGACGAAGACCTCCTTCAGCTCGGCCATCGCCATGGAACTGGCGCCACCGATGTTCACCGCGCGCAGCAGAGCGACGTATCTCGCCATGACCGAGGATGGTAACCGGCCGGGCCGCCGCCGTGGTACGTCCGCGACGTCGACGCACCGGGCGGTCGTCGCCTGCGTACGCTGTCCGGGCAGGCTGACGACGCGCGCCGGCTGCCTCCGTCCACCGCGGCCACCGGGGTGCGCGCCGGTCCCCGGACACAGACATCGAGGTGGGAGATGCCGCAGCTGAACCCGGTCGTGGCGCAGCGCGCCGAGGCCGTCGCCGTCGCGGCCCTCGCCGTCGTCGTGACCGTCGCGGCCGGATACCCGTGGTGGTCGCTGCTCGCCCTCTTCCTCGTCTTCGACCTGTCCATGCTCGGCTATCTGCGCGGGCCGCGCGTCGGCGCCGTCTGCTACAACCTGGCGCACTCGTACACGCTGCCGGCGGCGCTCGGCGTGGTGGCCGTGGCGGCGGCCGCGTCCGGCGACCGGATCGACTGGCTCGGCGTCCTGGCCGTCGCGTGGGCGTTCCACATCGCCGTCGACCGTGCCCTGGGCTACGGCCTCAAGACGGGCGAGGGGTTCGAGCACACCCACCTCGGCCTGATCGGGAAGTCCCGCCGCACCGGATCGGCCACCGACGGACGCTGACGGCCCGGTCACGGGCGCGTCGGTTCGCAGTTCGCGCTGGTCAGCCGGACCGAGTACTCGCGGTCGTCGGACGTGATCCCGGAGGGCACGCCGTCGAAGTGGGTCTCCACCTTCTCCCAGCCCCGGCGCTGCTCGTAGTGCAGGTGCGGCGCGCCGGAGTTCCCGGTGCTGCCGACCCGACCGAGCTGGTCCCCCCGGGCCACCCGTTGACCGGCCCGCACCGACGGCGGTTCGAGCAGGTGCAGATACTGCGTCTCCCACTTGCCGCCGTGGTCGATCTTGACCCAGTAGCCGCCGCCGCGCCCACGCGGCCCGTCGGGATCCTGCGGCGTACGACCGCCGAGCGAGCCGTTGATCCCCGCCACCGTGACGGTGCCGGCGGCGGAGGCGAGCACCGGCCGCCCCCACGCCTCCCCCGAGGTCGGGAAGAGGTCGACGTCGTAGTCGTCGTGCCCCGGATAGGTGGACAGCCGCCACGTCTCGCCGCAGGCCACCGGAAGCTGGAAGTCCGGTCGCGGGCCGGGCGGCCGCAACAGCGGCACCACGACCACCGCGGCGGCGACGAGCACCGCGAGGACGCCGGCGATCAGCAGGACGCGCGGGATGCGGCGGCGCGGGCGGTGGGAACGGTGTGGACGCTCGGTGGTCATCGGTTCGAGCATGACAGGCCGTGCTGTGGACAGCCGCCGCGCTTCCCGAGGTCTACCCGCTCAGCCATCGGGCGACGAGCCGGTGGTCCGCGTCGGTGAGGCCGCGGCGTGCGTCGACGCGGTGCAGGAGCGCTGAACCGCTGTGGTTCCCCGCCACCCACCTCCGGTCGGCGTCGGCGATCTCGTCGTCCAACCAGACGAACCGGCGTCCGGCGGCCCACTCGACCAGCCGGCGCGTCTTCCAGTGCAGCCGGCCACCGTCGTCGTCCTCGTCGTCCGGCCAGTCGACGACCGGCAGCGGGGGCAGGCCGAGCCGCGGGGCGAGCACCTCGTTGGCGTCGTGCATCCAGGTCGTGGCCCACACGAGATCACACGGCAACGCGGCCAGCCGGCGGCCGTGTCCGGCGTCGAGACCGGCCAGCAGCGGGTTGGTGCCGTCCTCCGACGGCCCGGCGGAACCGCCGAAGGGCAGGAGTGTCCCGTCGACGTCCAGGAACAGCAGCGGACGGCCGGTCCCCACCGGCCGTGACGAGGGGTTCGCGGGCCCGGTCGTCATCCGGGCGTCAGGTCAGCTCGATGACGGGCCGGGTCAGGATCTCGTCGGCGTACCCGTCTTCGGAGGCGAGCCACTGGCCGAACTCCTCGTCGCGGTACGCGGTCGCGAGGGTGAGCCAGCCCAGGAAGAAGCCACTGCCGCCACAGGTGGCACCACCGCCGTCGCCACCGCACACGACGGTGCGCTCGGTCGTCGCCTCGTGCCGGTAGGGGTCCTGCCCGATCGCCAGGCCCCACAGGTTCTCCTGCCGGTGCGGGCCGGTCTCGTGGTCGTACGGATAGCCGTCGCCGGGGCAGTCGTCACCCCAGCGGAACAGCGTCGTCGCACCGGCGCCACACGCCCACTCCCACTCGTCCGGGGTGGCCGTGCGCAGGCCGAGGCTCGCGAGCCCGGCCATCGCCTCCTCGTACGAGACGTCGCGGATCGCCCGGGCGCGCACCACCTGCCCGGTCCGGTCGAACTCGACGGTCAGTCCGTCACCGCCCGATCCGACGGTGCGCACCCCGCCGACCCGCCCTCCGGCCGACGCGACCAGTTCCCGCACCTGGGGGTCGTCCGGCGCCAGCGGAATCTCGCACGGGTCGAACGCGTCCACCGCGACCAGCATCGCCGGCATGTCGACGCCGCGGACGGGCGACGTCATCGCGTCGACGTACTCGGTCAGCGACGGAAGCCCGAACTCGGCGGCGCTGTCGGCGTAGTCGGCGGCCTGGCGCGGATCGGGCCGGAACCGGCCCGCGTCGTAGCCGAGCGTCGGCCGGCCGCCGGGTACGAGCGCGAACCGCATCCCGCCGCGGTCGAACAGCGCCGTCCGGTGCGACCGCCCCGCGTACGCCGTGTTCCGCACGGCGAGCGCTGTCAGCTCGTGCCGCTCGGCGATGTCCTCGGCGATCCGGCCGGCAGCGCCGTCGGAGAGATCGTTCCACTGCGCGAAGCTGAGATCGGCGTACGGCACCGCGAAAGGATAGCCACGGGCTCCGACAGTGTCCGGGATGCCCGCCGGCCCGCCTCCACCTTCGAGACGGGCCGACGCGGGCACGGCGCGGTCAGGCTTCGTCGACGTCCGTGGTGAGGGCCAGCTCGCGACCGGCCTCGATGTCGCCGAGCAGCGCCGCCACGCGGGCCTTGGCCAGGTCGTAGGAGTCGGATCCGAGCACCTGGTGCAGCGGGGCATCGCCGCGTACGGCCACCTCGATGACGGCCGCCGCGGCCTTGACCGGGTCGCCGAGCTGGGTGCCGGGCATGGCCAGGTGTGCCTCGGTCATCTCGCGGATCGCCTCGTAGCCGTCGGTGGTGCGCGCCGGGAGGCCGAGCGACGACGGACGCAGGAAGTCGGTACGCGTGTACCCGGGTTCCACCACGTTGACCTTGATGCCGAGGTCTGCGACCTCGGCCGCGAGCGAGTCCGACAGGCCCTCCAGGGCGTACTTCGCCGCGCAGTAGAGGCCCCAGCCGGGGAAGGCGGTCAGGCCCAGGATCGAGGAGACGTTGATGATGTGACCGCTGCGGGCGGCGCGCATGCCGGGCAGGGCCGCGCGAAGCACGTTCCAGACGCCGAAGATCTGCACCTCGAACATCGTCCGGACCTCGGCGTCGCCGGCTTCCTCGACCGCGCCGAGGAAGCCGTAGCCGGCGTTGTTGACCACGACGTCGACCCCGCCGAAGCGGCCGGTGGTGGCGCGGACGGCCGCTGCCACCGCCGCCTCGTCGGTCAGGTCGAGTTCGAGCGGGAGCAGGCGCGCGCGGTCGACCGGTCCGAGGGCCGCGTCGAGGCGCGTGGCCGACCGGGTCGTCGCCGCGACGTTGTCACCCCGCTCCAGCACCTGCCTGACCAGTTCGAGGCCGATGCCGCGGGAGGTGCCGGTGACGAACCAGGTGGCCGGACCGTCGGTCGGGAAGGACATGAGAGCTCCTACGTCTCGGTGTCGTCGCGTCCCCGGCTGGGAACACGTCCCATGCTGCGGACGAGGGAGGGCCGAGAACACGGTGAGGCAGGCCCAGCGCTGCCGGGGAACGACGTACCCACCCAGGCGGTGTCGCGGGCGTCGCCCGCGGCCGATCATTGAGTCATGGCGGGACACTCGGACCTCGGCCGGTTCCTTCGTCGGTGCCGGGCCGACCTGACTCCGGAAGCGGCCGGCATCGCCGCCGCGACGCAGGGACGCCGCGTCCGCGGACTGCGCCGCGAGGAGGTGGCCCTGCTCGCCGGCGTGAGCGTCGACTACTACACCCGGCTCGAACAGGGCAGGCACACCAGCCCCTCGGCGGCGGTCGTCGACGCACTGGCGCGGGTCTTCCGGCTCGACGCCGCCGCCCGCGCCCACCTCGCCGACCTCGCGCGGCCGGCCAGGCGCGGCAGCCAGCAGATGCCGGCCCAACGGGTACGCCCGGCGATGCACCAGCTGATCGCCTCGATGACCGAACACCCCGCGCTCATCCTCGGGCGCCGTACGGACGTGCTCGCCTCCAACGCCCTCGCCCGTGCGCTCCTCACCGACTGGACGCTGCTCCCGCCTCGGCACCGCAACTACATCCGGTGGGTCTTTCTCGACCCGGGCGCCCGCGACGCCTTCCCGGACTGGCCGACGGTGGCCGCCGACGTGGTCGGCACGCTGCGCCTCTACGCCGGCCGTCATCCCGACGATCCGCGGCTCGGCGAACTCGTGGGCGAGTTGAGCATCAAGAGCCCGGAGTTCCGTACCTGGTGGAACGGCCGCCATGTGCACGAACGCACGCACGGCACCAAGCGGATGAACCACCCGGCGGTCGGGCCGATCACGCTTCGCTACGAGGCCCTCGCCCTGCCCGGCGACCCCGACCAGACGCTGTTCGTCTACGCCACCGATCCCGGCAGCCCGTCGCACGACAACCTGCGCCTGCTGGGATCCCTGACCGCCCGGACCAGGACGGCGCCCGGCAGGGCCGCGTCCACGCCGAGCCCGCGGACGCACGAGGCGCCCGGCGCGAGCACGACCGGACCCGCCGACAGCCCGTGAAGCGCGTCGCCATGGCATCTGCCGATAAGCTGCGGCCATGCGATCGGCGCGGCTGGACGGACGCCGATGATCGCCGGTGCGGACGACACGGATGCCTGCACGGTGTGGGTCGCGGACGTCGCCGCCGAACGGCCGTTCCACAGTGACCTGCTCGACCCGGACGAGCGTGGCCGCCGCGCCGCCCTGCGCCGACCCGCCGACCAGGCCCGGTTCACGGTGGCCGCGGCGATGATCCGGCTGGTGGCGGCCGGCCTGACCGGGACGCCGCCCGCCACGATCGCCGTGGACCGCCGCTGTCCCGGCTGCGGGCGGGCGCACGGCAAACCCCGGCTGCCCGGCACCGGTCTCGAAGTCTCGGTGTCGCACTCGGCGGATCGGGTGCTGCTCGCGGTGACCCGTGCCGGCCCGGTCGGCGTGGACGTCGAGCGGATCACCGACGCCGACACCTCCACGCTCGCCGGCCGGGTGCTCGCGCCGGGTGAACCGGTACGCCGGCCCCGGGACTTCTTCGTCTACTGGTGCCGCAAGGAGTCCGCGGTGAAGGCCACCGGCGACGGCCTGCGCGTCCCGCTGTCCGAGGTGGTGGTGCGGCCGGCCGATGCGCCGGCCGGCCTGCTGTCCTACCGGGGGTCGCGGCTCACCGCCGCCATGGCCGACCTCGACGTCGGGCCGGGCTACGCCGCGGCGGTCACCGTGCTGACCGGCCGTCCGGTACGGGTGTGGCTGCGCGACGCGGGCACGACCCTCACCGAATAGGTTCACGGCCGGCGCGAAGTGCGCAATTCTGGGCAGACACGGAGCGAATCGCTGCCCAGCTTGGGTGAACGCGATACCGCACCGACGCCTGATCGAGAGTGAGGCCCCATGTCCCTGGACCCGTTGCTGCTGGACATCATCCGTTGCCCGGACGAACCGGACGCGATGTTGCGGCACGACGCCGACCGACAGCAGCTCACCTGCGTCTCGTGTGGCCGGGTGTTCCCCGTCCGGGGCGGGGTGCCCGTCCTGCTGCCCGCGTCCGCCTCCGGCGGCAGCAAAACCGGAAAATAGACAAGATTGAGCGTTGCTCGCCTCCCGGAGGTGCCAGGGTGACCGCAGCGATCCCCGACGGGAGGTGATTCCCATGAAGAAGCTCGTCGTTCGCAAGCTGGAGACCGTCAAGACCAGCGCTGCCGCCGCCTGCGCCAGCGTGAACTGACACCAGCAGCTCAGGTAACGGCAGGGGTCCGTGCCGGTCGACCGACCGGGGTGGACCCCTGTCGCTGTGTCCCATCCAGAAAGGACGGCTGCACGCGATGACTGCCTACCCCGCTGATTCCCTCGTCACCGTACGACCCTTCGCCCAGCGCCCGGACGGGGACATGGTCGTCATCGGCGACCTCGACCGACAGGTCTTCCTGAGCATTCCGGCCGAGGGCCTGGACATCCTCCAGAACCTTGCCGACGGCGCCACGGTCGGTGAGACGGTCCGGCGCTACCGCGACAAGTACCACGAGACACCCGACATCGACGACTTCCTCGACGTGCTGACGGAGGAGGGATTCGTCGCGCCCGGCTCGGCGACCGCATCCGTCGCGGGCTCGGACGCCGCGCCCGCGTCGAACGTCCGCTGGAGCAGCCACCTGGAGTGGTTGTCGTACGAGACGTGCCGGCGCCTGGTCAGCATGCCGGTGCTCGTCGCCGCCGCCGTCGTGGTTCTCGGCGCGCTGGTGCTCGTGGCCCTCGACCCGGGCGTGCTCCCGTCGGCCACCGTCCTGGTGTTCCGGGACAACTTCGCCGTCTCCATGACGCTCACCGTGATCGTGATGCTCGCGGGCATCATGGTGCACGAGTTCGCGCACGTCATCGCCGCCCGCGCCGCCGGGATCCCGGCGCGCATCGGGATCGGGCACCGGCTCTACATCATGGTCATCGAGACCGACATGAGCGGGATGTGGCTGGCGTCCCGGCGCGAGCGGCACATCGCCTTCCTGTCCGGGCCGATCGTCGACGCCGTCTTCGCCTCCGGCATCATCGCTGTCCTGTACGCGGCCCGGCACGGCGCCCTCGAGCTGTCGCCGTTCGCCGCCCAGCTGACCGCCGCCTTCCTCTGGACCTACCTGAGCCGGCTGCTGTGGCAATGCTTCTTCTTCCTGCGCACCGACTTCTACTACGTCTTCTCGACCGCGACGGGCTGCCGGGACCTGAAGGCGGACACCGAGAACTTCCTGCGTAACCTGCGGGCCCGGGTGCTGCGCATCGGCTCCCGCGTCGACCAGTCGGGCATCCCCCGGCGGGAGATGCGCGCGGTGCGGGCGTACTCCGGTTTCTTCCTGCTGGGCAACGTCATCACCATCGCCGCGCTGCTGTTCGTCACGCTGCCGATCCTGTACGGGTACGGCGTGGAGATCGGCCGGTTCCTCACCGGGCGGCCCAGCGGCTTCTCGTCCATCGACTTCATCGTGCTGTTCGTCCTGGCCGCGATCATCGACGGCGGCGGCCTGTTCCTCTGGCTGCGCAGCCTCTACCGGGGCTTCCGGGCTCGCCGCGCCGCGGCCGCCCAGCCGGCTGCCGCCACCACGGCGGAACCCCCTGTGACGTCCGCGGCCCGCTGACCGGGTGTGGGGTGCGGAAACGGCGGCAGCGCCCGCGAACGGCGGGCGCTGCCGGAGGGGACGTCGGAGGCTACGAGGTGACGGCGTCCGTGTTCTGCGCCTCGGCCGCGGCCTTGCGCCGCTCCGCCTCGGCGAACCAGTCGCGCATCCCGCCCTCGATGCCGGCGGTCTGCCGCCAGATGCGGCCGTCGCGCAGCACGTAGGTGCCGAACCCGACCTCCGCCTCCCCCATGACGGTCATCTCGGATCGCACCATGATGGTGTCCTCCGACTCGGCGTACTCCAGGAGCTTGACGGTGTCGGCGCCGAGCCCCATGTAGCCGCCGAAGGTGGCACGGATCTCGTCGTGCCCACGCAGGACGCCCTGGAACCGGACGACCACGGCCTCCGGGTGGTACGTGTCCATGACACCTTCGACGTCGCCCCGGGCCAGGCAGTCCACCTGGCGGGCGAAGACGGGATGGACGTTGTCGGGTAGCTGCACCACGCCGGATCCTCCTTCTTCCGCTGCGACGGCCCACGGCGGCCGTCGTCGCACGGTATCGACGGGCGCCGGGTGCCCGGCGCTCAAACTTGAGCAGCGCCGGTGCCGACAATGGAGGGACATGGACCACGTCCTCGACCGCGCCACCCCACACCCCGTCTACCCCGCCGGAGGGATCAGCCCATGGACACCGCCGACGACCGAGTCGTGACCTTGCCGGAACTGATGAACCGACAGCTCGACCGGCATCCCGACGCCGTCGCGCTGATCGTCGACGGCGAGCAGTACCTGCGCTACGCGGAGTGGGACCGGCGTGCCGAAGCGGTCGCCCGTACGCTGCTGGACCGGGGCGTGCGCCCCGGCGACCGGGTGGCGTTGCTCGCCGCGGCCCCCGACTGGATCGAGTACGCGGTGGCGTACCTGGCCGCCAAGAAGGTCGCGGCGGCCACCGTGCACCTGTCCGAGGCGCTCACGCCCGCCGAGATCGAACGCCGGCTGGCGCTGTGTGAGGTCAGCGGCGTGCTGTGCACCTCCGGTGTGACAGCGCCCGAGCAGGTACGGCGTCCGGCGGGCGCCTGGGTGGCGACGGTCGGTGCCGACGATCCGGAGCCCGCAGCCGGCGAGCCGGTGCGCGTCACCGGCGACCCGGACGATCTCGCCGAGATCATCTTCACCTCCGGCACCACGGGTGACGCGAAGGCGATCGCCGTGACCACCCGGATGCTGACCTGGGGGCTCGATCTCGAGGAAGACGTCGTGGAGATCGAGGGCGTCGCAGAGACGGCGCTGTACGGCAATCCGATCGGGTCGAGCCCCGGGATGATCGTGGTGATGACCCCGATGGTGGCGCATCCACCCGTCGCCCTGGCGGTGACCCGGCACGATCCCGACTTCCTCGGCGGACTGATCGAGCGGCTGCGCGTGCAGGCCCTGTACGTGCCGCCCGCGATCGCCGGCCGGCTCGCGGACGCGGCGATCGACAAACGGCACGACCTGTCGTCGGTCGTCGAGTTCACCACGTCGTCGTCGGCGCTGCCCGTCCCGGTCACCGCGCGCCTGGCCGAGATGTTCCCGAACGCGACGATGAACCGGGCGTACGTGTCGCTGGAGTCGGTGCCGGCCTTCACGCGGATCACCACGCCGCCGTGGGCGACCCATCCGGACCGGGACTACTTCCAGCGACCGGAGGCGGCCTCGGTCGGCACACCGCGCTTCGGCGCCCGGGTGTCCATCCGGGACGCCGAGGGCAAGGAGCTGCCGCCGGGGCAGGTGGGCGAGATCTGGCTGCACACGCCGGCGCCACAGCGGCGGTACTACCGCAGCCCGGAGGCGAACGCCCGGACGTACGTCGACGGCTGGGTCCGGATGGGCGATCTCGGGCACGTCGGTGAGGACGGGCTGCTGTACGTCTTCGACCGGGTGGCCGACGCCATCCCGGCCGCGACCCGGCTGATCTCCACCCTGCCGGGTGAGGCGGCGCTGCTGCGGCACCCCGCGGTGAGCGAGGCGGCGGTGTTCGGCACCACCGACCCGGTCACCGGCCACCAGGTGCCCGCGGCCGCAGTGGTGCTGCGGTCGCCGGCCACCGACGCGGACCTGACCGCGTTCGCGGCCGGCCTGCTGCCGCCGGACGAGGTGCCGGTCGTGTTCCACCGGCTGGAGACGCTGCCGCGCGGCACGCTCGGCAAGGTGCTCAAGCGCGAGCTGCGCCGCCGGTTCCCGACCGCGCCGCTGCCGGTCACCGCCCCCTGACCCGGTACGGCGGCACACGGCCGCCGTACCGGTCCCGCCGGTCAGCCGGAGCCCGCCGCGACGGGCTCCGGCTCCGGCGCCTCCTGTCCGGGCCGGCGCAGCAACGCCAGCAGCGGCGCCGCCATCGCCGTCGACACCAGCGCCATCAGCACCAGCATGGTGAACAGCTCCGGGGTCAGCACGCCGATGTCGAGCCCGATGTTGAGCACGATGAGCTCGGTCAGGCCCCGGCAGTTCATCAGGGTGCCGATCTGGAGGCCGGTGCGCCAGTCGGTGCCGACGGCCCGCGCCGCCACCGCCGTGCCGACGAACTTTCCGGCCACCGCGACGAGCAGGACCACCCCGGTCCACGCCCAGAGCGACGCGTCCAGCCCGAGCGACCCGATCTCGGTGCGCAGGCCGCTGGAGACGAAGAACAGCGGCAGCAACAGCGACATGGTCAGCCCCACGACGGCCTTGCGCACCCGGTTCGACCACCGGCTCTCGGCCGGGCAGATCAGCCCGAACAGGAACGCGCCGAAGATGGCGTGCACGCCGATCAGCTCGGTGAACCAGGCGGACGCGAACAGCCCCACCAGGGCGACCAGCACGGCCAGGTCCGGGCGCGCGTCCAGCACCGGCCGGGCCCGGTGCAACAGCGGGCGTACCCCGCACAGCAGCACCGCGGTGAAGGCGGCCGTGAGCGCCACGGTCATGGCGACCCCGGCCGTGGTTCCGGCGCTGACCAGCGCCAGCACCATCGCGAGCAGGAACCACGCGGTGACGTCGTCGACGAGGGCGCAGGTGAGGGCGAGGGTGCCGATCCGGGTGCCGTGCAGCCCGGTGTCCTGGAGGATGCGGGCCAGCACCGGCAGCGCGGTGACGCTCATCGCCACCCCGACGAAGATCGCGTACGAGGCGATGCCGACCTGCGCCGGCCGGAACTGGTCCGCGGCCACCAGCGCCAGGCCCACCCCGAGCATGAACGGCAGGGCGATGCCGACGTGACTGACCACCACGGCGAGCGACTCCTGACCGCGCAGCCGGGCGGCGTCGATCTCGAGGCCGGCCAGGAAGACGAAAAGCACCACGCCGAGCTGGCCGAGGATGCCGATCTGCGGCAGCACCGAGGCCGGCAACAACGTCCCGGTGGCGTCCGGCCAGAGCGCGCCGAGCACGGACGGGCCGAGCACGATGCCCGCGGCGATCTCGCCGATCACCGCCGGCTGCCCGATCCGTGTCACCAGCCGCCCGGCGATCTTGGACGCGACGACCACGACCACGATGGCCATGAGGAGCTGAGCGAGCGTGCCGGAGTCGACCTTCGCGTCGGCCGTGCCGGACCCGGCCGGGTTGTCCGCCCGGCGCAGGAAGTAGTAGGCGAGCAGGGCGGGGACGACCACCATACCCAGGTAGATGACCGCGGCCCGGGCCTTGCCCAGGGGACGCATTCTGATAGGCGGCACCGCCATCGGGACCTCCTCTCCCAGGTCCCATCTGCTCACCCCACCGAGGTCCGGATCTGCTCACTATTGAGCGACACCCGCCGGTGCCACGGTGTTAGCTCCAGTCATGCCCGAGGACCTGCTTGCCCTGCCCACCGACTGGTCTCGCGCCCTGGCCGTGGTGGCCCACCCCGACGACCTGGAGTTCGGCGCCGCCGGCGCGGTGGCCGCGTGGACGGCGGCCGGCAAGACGGTGGCCTATCTCCTGGTGACCCGGGGCGAGGCCGGCATCGACGCGATGGCGCCCGCTGAGGCGGCCGCGGTGCGCGAGGCGGAGCAACGCGACAGCGCCGCCGTCGTCGGCGTGACCGATGTCGAGTTCCTCGACCACCCGGACGGCACCGTCGAGTACGGCGTTCCGTTGCGCCGGGACATCACCGCGGCGATCCGCCGCCACCGCCCGGAGCTGATCGTGACGTTCAACCACCACGACCGCTGGGCCAGTGGCAAGCTCAACAGCCCGGACCACCGTCACACCGGGCAGGCCGTCCTCGACGCGGCCGGCGACGCCGGCAACCGGTGGGTCTTCCCGGACCTGGGACCGGAGCCGTGGGGCGGGGTCCGGTACGTGGCCGTCGCAGGCTCCCCGGTGCCGTCGCACGCCGTCGACATCACCGGCACGATGGACCTGGCGGTCGCCTCGTTGCAGGCCCACCGGGCCTATCTGGAGGGTCTGGGGCCGACCATGTCGGACGTACGAGGCCCGCTGACGGCGATGGCCGAGGCGAACGGCGCGCGCTTCGGCGGACGGCTGTCCCTGGCTTTCGAATTGCTGAGTCGTTGAGCTCACGGAGAGGTTGCCCACACTATGCTGGACCGCATGGCTGACACCGCACCACCGGCAGAAGACCAGAAACACGAACCGGTGGTCAGCGAGGCCGCCACGAACTACGACCGGGGCCACGGCGGTGAGGAGCGCGGCCGTGAGGTCGGCGCCGAGCTGGCCCCGCACCTCGTTCCCGGCCCGGTCGCCGAGGTGGGCACCGGCACCGGTCTGATCGCGTTCGGTCTCCGCGAGCTCGGGCACCCGGTCGTCGGGGTGGACATCGACGGCGAGCTGCTGACGGGGGCCTACGCACGGCTGGGCCCCAGCGTGGTGCAGGGTGACGCGCAGGCGCTGCCGTTCGCCACCGGATCCCTGTCCAATCTGGTGTACGTGCACGTCCTGCACCTTCTCGACGACATGCCCGGCGGCCTGGCGGAGGCGGTGCGGGTGCTTCGTCCGGGCGGGCGGCTGGTCGCCGTGCACGGCGTGCCGACCACCGATCTCGGCGACATGGCCGAGCCGTTCGCGCCGCTGGTGCCGCTGACCTACCTCAAGGACGAGCCGCACTGGCTGGACCCGGCCGCCGAGGAGGCGGGGCTGCGCCTGGTGCACCGTGGCCACGCCGGCGGCTACGAGGGCGGGATGAGCCCGGCGCAGTACGCGTACAGCATCGAGAAGAAGTTCTGGTCCTACCTCACCGACATGGACGACGAGACGTGGCGCACCACGGTGGTCCCGGTGATCGACGGCCTGCGTGCCCTGCCCGACCCCGACCGTGAGCGCAACCTCCAGTGGCACGTCCACCTCGGGGTCTACGCCCGCGACTGATCCACCACTGCGACAGACGAGAGCCGGGCCGGTCTTCACCGGCCCGGCTCTCGTCTTGTCACCGCGCTACCAGACGACCTGGAGCGCCTCGATGCCGTGGATGAACCGCTCGTCACCGCGGAAGTGGATCTCGTCCGGGGTCTGCGCCGGACGCAGCCCGGGCAGCCGGCGGAACAGCGTCGCGAACGCCACCTGGAGTTCCACCCGGGAGATGAACTGCCCGACGCACAGATGGATGCCGTGGCCGAAACCGAGCTGCTCGCCGGCGTCGCGGGCGATGTCGAACCGGTCCGGGTCGGGGAACACCCGCGGATCCCGGTTGCCGGAGGCGAACACCACCAGCAACCCGTCCCCCGCGCGGACCATCTGGCCACCGACCTCCACGTCCTCCATCGCCACCCGGCGGCCGCCGAACTCGACGACGGTCTGGTGCCGCATGAGCTCCTCGACGAAGCCGGGGACCAGAGCGGGGTCGTCGAGCAGCGCCTGACGCTGGTCGGGGTGCTGGTCGAGCACCACCAGACCGAGCGGGAGCTGATTGGCCGTCTGCTCGAAGCCGACCAGGATCATGACGGTGACGAACCCGACGACCTCCTCCCGGGTGAGTTCGCCGGAGCGCTCCTGGCCGTGCACGAGCCGGCTCAGGACGTCCTCGCCCGGTGCCGGCAGTTCCGCCTTCTCCTCGGCCAGCCGGTGCACGTACGCGACCAGCTCGTCCCGGGCCGCCTGCCGCGCCGCCCGGCCGATGCTCTGCTGGTCCATGATCCGGGTGCGCTGGAGGATGAACTCCGCGTCGGAGTGCGGCGCGCCCAGCAGGTCGCACAGCACCCGCATGGCCATCGGCCGCGCGAACGCGGCGACGAAGTCGACCGGTTGCCCCTGGGCGATCATCTCGTCGAGCGTCACGTCGACGACCTGCTGCACCGCCGCGCGGCTGCTCTCGGCCCGCCCCGGGGAGAACTCGCCGGCCAGCGCCCGGCGCAGCCGCGTGTGCTCCGGCGGGTCCATGGTGAACGGGACCCCGGCGCCGGGCGGCTTGGTGGTCATCCGGGCCGGGAAACCCTGGCGGGTGAAGTCGGCGCTGAACCGGCTGTCGCGCAGCACCGCGCAGATCTCCTCGTGCCGCGTCACCAGCCAGACCCTGGTGCCGTCCATCCGCAGCTCCACCTGCCTCAGCGGCTGGTCGAGCAGGGCGACCAGGTCGGCGGGCAGATCGAGTGGTTCCTCTCGACGCATCGGGAAGGTGGGCGTGGTGGTCGTCGTCTCCATGTTGGGCTCCCGAGAGTCGGCGCGTCCGTCACAGACCGGATTGCGACACGCTGTCATTTCACCGGTGCCGCCGGCCGCTCAAATGTGAGCACCGGCGGGCCCGTGCTCAGGGCACGGTTCCGACGCTCTCGGCGTCCGCCACGACGCCGTCGGCGACCCGCAGCACGGCGCCACCCATCCGGCGTACCACCAGGTCGTCGTGAGTTACCACGACCACGGCGACGCCGGTGTCCCGCCGGAGGCGGTTGAGCAGGTCGAGTACCGTCGCCGCGACCGTGCGGTCGAGCGCGCTCGTCACCTCGTCGCAGAGCAGCACGTCCGGCCGGGCCGCCAGCGCGCGGGCCAGCGCGACGCGTTGACGTTCGCCGCCGGACAGCTCGGCGGGCCGCCGGCCGGCGTGTTCGGCCGAGAGCCCGACCTGTTCGAGCAGGTCCACGGCGCGCGCCGCGGCCTCGTGCGGGGCGGCGAGACGGAACTGACGGATCGGACGCGCCACGATCTGCCCGACCGTGTGCCGCGGGTTCAGCGAGTCGTACGGATTCTGCGGCACGAGCTGAAGCCGGCGGCGTTGTTCGGCGCTGCGCCGGGCCACGGACGGCGCGACGTCGTCCCCGGCGAGCTCGATGCTCCCGGTGCGTGCGGGCACCAGCCCGGCCACCGCCCGCAGAAGCGTGGTCTTGCCGCTGCCGGAGGCGCCGACGACACAGACGCAGCCGCCGGGCGCCACCTCCAGGCCGGCGCCGGTGAGCACCGGACCCGTTCCCGGCAGGTCGACCGACAATCCGCGCACCCGCAGGATCGGCTCGGCGTCGCGGGGATCGTGGTCCGACGGTCCGGGCGCGGCGGCGGCGACGAGCGCCCGGGTGTGCGGGTGGACCGGCGCGGTCAGGATGCGCGCGGCCGGCCCGGACTCGACCATCGCGCCGCCGTACATCACCACGACGGTGTCCGCGACCGCGGCCACCGCGGCGATGTCGTGGGAGACGATCACGGCCGCGGTGCCGGACGCCCGGCAGATGCCGGTGAACTCGGCCAGCAGCCGCGCGGTGTTGGCCGGGTCGAGGGCGCTGGTCGGCTCGTCCAGCACCACCAGCGCGGGTTCGTGCGCCAGCGCGATGGCCAGCGACAGCCGCTGCAACTGACCGCCGGACAACTGGTGCGGCCAACGGCTCCGGAAGGCCGGGTCGTCCGGCAGGTTGGCCCGGCGCAGCGCGGCGGCGGCCCGCTCGGCGCGCTGCGCGCGTGGCACGCCGCGTGCCCGCAGCACCTCGTCGATCTGGTCGCGCACCCGCAGGTGGGCGGGCATGGCGGTACGGGGGTCCTGCGCCACGTACGCGGTGTGGTCGGCCCGGAACCGGCGCAGGGACCGCTCCCGGAGGCCGGTCAGCTCGGTGCCGAGCACGTTCACCGCGCCGCGGGAGCGGACCAGGCCGGGACGGGCGTGACCCAGCAGGGCGAGGGCGGTCGTGGTCTTGCCGCTACCCGACTGCCCCACCAGAGCCAGCACCTGTCCCCGCCCGACGGCCAGGGTGACGCCGTCGACGACGGCCCGGCCGTCCGCGACCGTCTCGACGGTCAGGCCGCTGACCGACACGACCGCGTCCGGCACCGTGTCGGCGCCCTCGTCGGCCGCCGGGGCGCCGGCCGACATGGCCGGCCGGCGACGGAACCGTGGCACCCGGACGCCCTGCGACGACCCGACCAGCCGGTCGGCCAACACGTTCGCGCTCAGCAGCAGGGTCAGCAGGATCACGGCCGGCGCCAGCACCGCGAGCGGTTGCAGGCCCAGCCCGCCCCGGTTCTCGAAGATCATCAGCCCCCAGTCGGGGGACGGCGGCTGCACGCCCAGGCCGAGGAAGCTGGCCGTCGCCACCGCGTACACGGCCGAGACGAACCGGACTCCGGCGTCGGCCGCCAGCACCGGCGTGAGGTTGGGCAGCACCTCGCGCCCGAGGATCGACATGGTCGACTCGCCGCGGGCGACGGCGACCTCCACGTAGTCGTGGGCGAGCGCCTGCCCGGTGGCCGTCCGGGTCAGCCGGACGACGTCCGGCAGCAGCACGATGACGATGGCGACCGCGGCGCCGAACACGCCGCGGCCCAGGCCCGTCACGACGACGGCCAGCAGCACCAGCGCCGGCAGGCCCATCAGGACGTCGGCCAGGCGCATCACGACGGTGCCGGTCCAGCCGCCCCGGAATCCGGCGAGCATCCCGGCGGTGGCGCCGGCCAGGTACGTGAGCACCAGGACCGCCACCGCCACCAGGGCGAGCGTCTGGCCGCCGGCGAGCACCCGGCTCAGCACGTCGGCGCCCAGATAGTCGGTGCCCAGCGGCGCCTTCGCGCTGGCCGGCGCGAACGGCATGTCGACGCTCTCGGTCGGGTCGTGCGGCGCCAGCAGCGGACCGAACAGGGTCAGCGCGGCCACCAGCACGAATGTCACCGCGGCGGCGACCGGACGGCGGCGCCGGGTGACCGGCCCGAGACCGGTGGCGGGACGAATGGCGACGTCGGTCATCGGGGTACCCTCCGCAGCGGATCGAGCAGCGTGCCGACGACGTCCCCGGCGAGGTTCACCAGCACCGTGACGGCGGCCGCCAGCAGGCCGACCGCCTGCACCACCGGCACGTCCCGGGACGCCGACGCCACCACCAGGGCCGAGGCGAGGCCCGGATAGCCGAAGAGAGTCTCGGCGATCAACGCGCCGCCGAGCAGGAACGTGACGTACCGCGCGAACAGCGGCACCACCGGCGGCAGCGCGGCCGGCAGGATGTAGCGCCACACCACGCGCCGCTCGACCACGCCGTTGAGCCGCGCCGACTCGGCCGCCTCCCCCACCGCGCTCTGCGCGACGCCGGCCCGCACCACCCGGGTGTTGTGGGCCAGGCACACCGTCAGCAGGGTGATCACGGGCAGCACGAGGATCTCCGGCCGGTCCAGCGGGCTCTGCCCCGGCGGCAGGAAGGACACCGCGGGCAGCCAGCCCAGCTGGACGGCGAACACCACGGCGAGCAGCGTGCCGGTGACGAACTCCGGTACCGACATCAGCGTGAGGGTGCTCTTGGACACCGCCCGGTCCGCCAGCCGGCCGGCGCGCAGCCCCGCCCAGGCACCCAGGACGACGGCGAGCGGCAGCAGCAGCACCGCCGCGAGCCCGCCGAGCAGAAGCGAGTTGCCGGCCCGCGCCGCGACGATGTCCGCCACCGGGACGCCGCTGGCGTACGACACGCCGAGATCGCCGCGGAACAGGCCGCCGAGCCACTCGACGTAGCGCAGCGGTGCCGGGCGGTCGAGTCCCAGTTCCGCGCGGCGTGCCTCGATCGCGGCCGGGCCGGCGTCCGGGCCGAGACTGGCGCTGGCCGCGTCACCGGGCGCGATCTCGGTGGCGACGAAGACCACCACCGAGACCGCGAACAGGACGAGCAACCCGGCCACCAGGCGACGTGCCGTCATGACCGCGACGACACGCCACAGCGGGCCGGACGTGGCCCTCCCGGTCACCAGGGTCATGCCAGGAAGGCGTCGCGGAAGCTGGGGAAGCTCGGGTAGCCCAGCGACTGCACGTTGTGCACCTTCGGCGTACCGGCCGACACGATCGGCGCCCGGGCCCAGACCAGGTCACCGCCCTCCTCGTACAGGTAGCGGTGCAGGTCGCCGACCGCGGCGCGGCGCTGCTCGTCGTTGACGGCGGTGCGCAGCCGGGCGGTGAGGCCGTCGACCTGCGGGTTGGCCACCCCGGTGAAGGGCAGCAGCGCGTCGCTGCCGTAGAAGAACATCACGTCCAGCGGCAGCGGGCGCGGCTTGCGGTTGGCGGACTGGAACGGCGCGCCCACGAACACCTTGGGGTCGGCGAAGAAGTCCGCCGCCGGCACCTTGTCGAGGTTGATCGTGATGCCCGCCTTTCGGGCGTGCTCGGCGAACGCGGCCGCCCCCTCCAGCAGGCCGTACTCGTAGTCGCTGGTCCGCAGGGTCAGCTTCAGGTCGCTCATGCCGGCCTCGGCCAGCAGCGACTTGGCGCGCTCCGGGTCGTACTGCCGCTGCGGCAGGTCGTCGAGGTAGTAGGGCAGGTGCTTGCCGAGCAGGTCGTTGCCGACCTCGCCGAACCCGAGCGTGACGTTGCGGACCATCACCTCCCGGTCGACCGCGAGACGCAGGGCCTGCGCCACCCGCGGATCCTTGAACGGCGCCTTGTTGCGCTTCATCGCCGCACCGAAGTTCGCCCACTCCCACTTCGGCGGGATGATCAGCTGAAGGGCCTGGTTGTCGCGCTCGGCGCGGGCCGCGGTCAGACTGATGCTGCCGGCGTAGTCGATCTGCCCCGCCTTGAGGGCGTTCATCCGCGCGTCGGCGTCGGTGATGGTGAGCAGCTCCAGCTCGTCCAGGTAGGGGCCGCCGACGTCCGAGCGCCAGTAGTCGGGGTTGCGCTTGAGCAGCGCGCCCTGACCGGCCTTGTACTGCGCCAGCGTGAACGGCCCGGACCCGATCGCCTTGTTGAGGTCGGTCGTGTCCTTGGAGAAGATGAAGATGCCCTGCGACAGCATCAGGTCGAGGAAGCCGTGCGGCCGCCGGGTGGGCAGGATGACCGTGCGGTCGTCCTGCTTCTTGGCGTTCGCCAGGTCGATGTCCATCAGCAGCGGCGCGACGCTCGACTTGTTGCTGACGTGGGTCCGCAGCGTGTGCAGGACGTCGTCCGCGGTCACCGGCTTGCCGTTGGTGAACCGCGGGCCGTTGCGCAACCGGACCGTCCACTGCGTACCGTCGGCGTTCGGCTCGATCGACTCCGCCAGCACGTAGCTCGGCTTGCCCGCGGTGTCGATCTCGACGAGCGAGTCGAACAGCACCCGCGTGCGCACGTAGTCGATGGCGGTGTTGGTGTTCTGAAGGATGTTGCCCGACTCGTTGCTGCCGCCGATGAAGGCGGCACGCATGCGCCCGCCCTTCTTCGGCGCCGCACTCGCCGACGGTGCGGCGGCCGGGGTGGAGCCGCCGCTGTTGCACGCCGCCAACCCGGGCAGGGCGGCGGCAGCGGCGACGCCCGCCACGCCGCGAAGAATGGAACGCCGGGACAACCCGGATTGGCCCTCAGTCATCGTGGTTCCTCCCGTACAAACCGCTGACTGTCCTGTGTCAGCGGAACCTACGGTCGCGGCGTCGCCCGGAACTGCTCAAGGTTGAGCACCGCGCGGACACGGACGGGCAACGATCGCGGTGCGCAATGTTGAGCGGCTCGGCCGCCCCCGGCCGCCCTACTGTCGCCGCATGGCTGCCATTCCATATCTGAAGTACGAGAACGTCGGCACCGCACTCGACTGGCTGGCGAAGTCGTTCGGCTTCACCGAACAGCAGCGGTACGCCGGCCCGGACGGCGCGGTCTTCCACGCCGAGATGACCACCCCCTCCGGTGACCTGGTCTACCTGGCCGGCCCCGGGGAGGGCTACCGCAGTCCACGGCGGCTCGGCGAGGTGACCGTGATGATCTCGCTGGAGGTCGACGACGTCGACGCCCAGCACGCCCTGGCCACCGCGGCCGGCGCGACCGTCCAGATGCCCCCGACGGACACTCCGCAGGGCATGCGGGTGTGCAAGGTGGAGGACCTGGAGGGACACGAGTGGTTCTTCACCAAGAAGATCACTGATTGACTGCCCGCCGAACACGACGGTGGCCGCACACCTCGGGTGTGCGGCCACTTCGTCGTGCGGGATGTCGGCGCTACCAGCGCACCGGCATCCCGGTGAGGCTGTGGATCACGACGTTCTTGCGCCACGGCAGCTCTTCCTCGGGCACCGCCAGCTCCAGCTTCGGGAAGCGGCGCAGCAGCTCGCCCAGCCCGACCTGGAGTTCGATGCGGGCCAGCTGGGCGCCCACGCAGTGGTGGATGCCGTGGCCGAAGGTGGTGTGCGGCCCGGGGGTACGGGTGATGTCGAAGCGGTCCGGGTCGGGGAACACCGAGGGATCCCGGTTGGCCGAGTTGGTGATGGCGATGACGCCCTCGCCGGCCCGGATCGTCACGCCGCCCAGCTCGACGTCCTCGAGCGCCACGCGCATGAGCCCGCCGGCCGCGCCGCCCGGGATGTAGCGCAGGGCCTCCTCCACCGCGCCGGGCAGCAGGGAGTCGTCGGCCTGGAGCATGGCACGCTGCTCGGAGTGGCGCATCAGCATGAGCACCGCGTTGGCGAACCGGTTGGCCGTCGTCTCGTAGCCGGCCACGATGAGACCGCCGGCGAACGAGATGAGCTCCGGCTCGGTCAGCCGGTCCTCCTGGTCACGGTAGTTGATCAGCACACCGAGCAGGTCGTCGGTCGGCGCGGAACGCCGGGCCTCGACCATGGCGGCCAGGTAGCCGATCAGCGCGTTCCGCGCGGCCATCGCGTCCTTCATGCCCTCCGGCGAGGTCGCGAACATGGCGTTGGACCAGCCGCGGAACCGGTCGCGGTCGGCCGCCGGCACACCCAGCAGGTCACAGATGACGATGATCGGCAGCGGGCTGGTCAGCGAGGCCACCAGGTCGGCCGGCGGCCCGGCCTGCTCCATGGCGTCGAGCAACTCGGTGACGGTCCGGCGCACCTCCTCGCGCATCGTCTCCATGCGGCGGCTGGTGAAGGCCGGCGCGACGAGCTTGCGCATCCGGGTGTGGTCCGGCGGATCCTTGCTGACCACCGAGTTCGGGTCGCCCTCGATGCCCGGCATGAGCTGCGGCGCACCGGGACGTGACGCGGCGGCCCGGCTGAACCGGAGGTCGCTGAAGACCTTGCGCACGTCCTCGTAGCGGGTGGCGATCCACGCCTCGTCGCCGCTGGGCAGCTTCACCCGCGCGAGCGGCTGCTCCTCGCGTAACCGGGCGTACTCCGGCGACGGTTCGAGGCTCGACGTGATCGGGAAGGGAAACGGCAGCGCCGGACGTTCGGTCGACACATCGGGGGCACTCATTCAGTTCTCCTCGTTCTCCGGGGACCAGACAACCGGCAGGCTCTTCACGCCGTAGACGAACATGTCGTCACGGAACTCGACGTCGTCGACGTCGACGGCCAACCTCAGGGTGGGCAGCCGCCGGAACAGCGTCTGCCAGAGCACCTGCAACTCCATCCGCGCCAGGACCTGCCCGAGGCACTGGTGGATGCCGAAGCCGAAGGCCAGGTGGTCGGTGGCGACCCGCTCGAGGTTCAGCACGTCCGGGTCCTCGTACACCCGGTCGTCCCGGTTGCCGGAGGCGAGAACCGCGATCACGCCCTCACCGGCACGGATCACCTCGCCGGCGACCTCGACGTCGGCCACGGCGGCGCGGCGCAGGCCGTACGCGATGATCGTCTGATGGCGCAGGATCTCGTCCACCGCGCCCACCGACGTCGCGGGGTCCAGCATGGTGGGGATCTGGTCGGGGTGCCGCAGCAGCGCCAGCGTGCCGATGCCGATCTGGTTGGCGATCGTCTCGTAGCCCGCGATGATGAGCAGCGTGGCGATGCCGGCGACCTCCTCCCGGCTGATCCCGTGACGGTCACGCCCGGTCGTCAGGCGCGACAGCAGGTCGTCGGCGGGGTCGGCGTCCTTCGCGTCGATCAGCCGGTCCATGTACGCCCACAGCTCCGTGCGCACCTCCTGGCGCCGCGCCGGTGAGGCGTTCTGGTCGCCGATGACCGCGGTGCAGCGCTCGAAGAACGGGCGGTCGTCGTACGGGACGCCGAGCAGCTCGCAGATCACCAGGATGGGCAGCGGGAACGCGATCGCCTCGAGCAGGTCGACCGGCTGCGGCCCGGCCACCATCCGGTCGACGAGCGTGTGCACGATGCGCTCCACGTGCGGGCGCAGCTCCTCGACCCGCCGGGGCTTGAACTCGTTGAGCAGCGCACGGCGCAGCCGGGAGTGGTCCGGCGGATCCATCCGGATGAAGGTCCCCGGCCCCGGGGGCTGGACAGTCATCCGCGCCGGGAAGCCGGGCGTGCTGAAGTCGGCGCTGAACCGCGGGTCCCGCAGCACGGCCCGTACGTCCTCGTGCCGGCTGACCAGCCACACCTCGCTGCCGTCGAAGTCCAGCCGGACCCGGGTGATGGGACGTTCGGCCCGCAGGCGGGTGAACTCGGGGGCCGGGTCGAACGGGCAGCCGCGCGACAGGGGGTAGGACACTGGCTTACTGACGCTGTCCACGCCTCCTTCCTACCCGCCGACACGGTCACCGACTGCTCACTAATGAGCACTGCCGGTCGGGCCGGGCTGACGTACGATCCGCGGATGCCCATGTCCGACCAGGCCCTCAACCGCGCGCTGCTCGCCCGGCAGGGTCTCATCGAACGTCATCGGCGCCCCCTGGCGGAGGTGGTGGAGTCCGTCGGCGCGCTCCAGGCCCAGCACTGGCCGGCGGTGGCCCAGGGACTGTGGACCCGGGTCGACGGCCTGACCACCGGCGACCTGTACGCCGCACTCGGTCGCGGCGAACTGCTCCTCGGCACGTCGCTGCGGCGTACGCTGCACCTGACCAGCGCCCGCGAGCACGCGGCGTACGCGGCGGCTGCGGACGGCGCGGGGGTCAACGAGTGGCGGCGGGCCAAGGCCGAGCCGACCGCCCGGGCCGGCGAACTCCGCGCCGAGCTGCTGCGCCACACCTCCCGGCAGGCACGCACCGGCGACCAGATCGCCGAATTCGTCGAGGACTGGATCAAGCGGCACCCGGACACGTTCGACGCCGCCGAGGCGGACGCGCAGCGGCAGTACAGGTGGCGCGCGTTCTACACCTGGAGTGCCCTGGTGCGCGCGCCGGAGGACGGCGAGTGGTCGGGCCGGGCGCCGGCCGCCTTCCGCACGGCCCCGTGCCCGCCCGGATCGGACCGGGCCCCCTCCCCCGACGACGCGCTGGCCGACGTCGTACGCCGGCACCTGCGGGCCTTCGGTCCGGCGGCGGCCGAGGACGTCGCCGCCTGGACCGGCTGGCGCGTCCCGCCGGTGCGCGCGGCGCTGGAGCGTCTCTCGTCCGAGCTGGAACGCTTCACCGACGGGGCCGGGCGGACCCTCTACGACGTGCCGGACGGCCCGCGGCCCGAGGCCGGCACCGAGGTGCCCGCCCGGCTCCTGCCGGCGTTCGACAGCACGCTGCTGGCCTACACGCCCAAGCACCGCGGACGCATCCTGCCGGACGACGTCAAGGACCGGGTGTACGCCCGGGCGAACCTCCAGATCAAGCCGACGGTGCTGGTGGACGGCGTGGTGGCCGGACTGTGGAAGATCAACGCGACGAAGCGGACGGCCACGATGACCGTCACCGCCTTCCGGCGCCTGGACAAGAAGACCCGCGGCGCCGTCGAGGCCGAGGCCGGGGAGCTTCTGCGATTCGACCAGCCCGACGTGCCGCAGCACCGGGTGGTGTTCGACGAGGGCTGACGCTCAGTAGTGAGCAGACGCGAGCGGTTGCCCGGAATAGAAAGGCATGCACCAATCGGCGACCCTGTGAGGAGTGTATCGGATGCCTCCGATGACCGCTCGTGATCCAGACCGCGGACACCGTCCGCCGAAGTGGAGGTGACGGCGATGCGCCTGCTGTTCACCTCCATTCCGTCGACCGGGCACCTGCATCCACTCGTCCCGCTCGCGATCGCCGCACGCGCCGCCGGACACGAGGTCGCCTTCGCCTGCGCGGAGTCGATCCGGTCCGCGGTCGAGGAACTGGGCTTCCGGACGTTCGCGGCCGGGCTGAACCGGGACGGCGACGGCGATCCCGAATTCGACGCGCTGAAGGTACGGGCCCGCCGGCTCAGCCCCGGGCCGGAGATGGACCAGCTGGCCATCGCCGACGTCATCTACGGAGTGCGGGCCCGGCGGATGCTGCCGGACCTGCTGGAGATCTGCAGGCAGTGGCGCCCCGACGTGGTCGTCCGGGAGAACTTCGAGGCCGCCGCGGCGGTGGCCGCCGAACGTCTCGGCATCCCGCACGCCAGCGTGGACATCATGCCGCTGTTCGACACCGGGCCGATGCAGCCGGCGGTCCAGGAGCAGATCGACCGTCTGCGCGCGGACGCGGGGCTGGGCCCCGACCCGGGGCTGCACATGCTGCACCGCCATTTGCACCTGTGCTTCGCGCCGCCGAGTCTGCTCAACCCGGCGATCCCCAAGCCCGCCACGCTCCGCACGCTGCGCCCGACCTTCTACGACCAGGTGGGGAGCGAGGCGTTGCCGGACTGGGTGGCCCGGATGCCGGCGCAGCCCACCGCGTACGTGACGGTCGGGACGGTGGCGAACCGCTGGCGTACCGACGTCTTCCCGGGGATGGTCCGGACCATCCTGAAGGGCCTGCGCGACGAACCGATCAACGTGGTGGTCACGGTGGGCCGTGACGCCGACCCGGCCGAGCTCGGCCCCCAGCCGTCCAACGTGCACATCGAACGGTTCATCCCGCACAGTCTGCTGCTGCCGCACTGCGACCTGGCGATCACCCACGGCGGTTTCGGCACCGTCATGGGCTCGATCGACGCCGGCCTGCTCCAGGTGCTGGTGCCGCTGCTGGTCGACGACCCGCACAACGCCCGGCGCTGCGCCGAGCTCGGCCTCGCGCGGATGATCCGGCCGGAGGAACTGACCGCGGACCGGACCCGCGAGGCGGTCCGGGACGTGCTGCGTGACCCGGCGTACCGTGCGAACCTGCAACGGATCAGGGCGGAGATCCGGGCCCAGCCGGGACCGGACCTGGCGGTGGGCCTGCTCGAGTGCCTGGCCGTGGACCGGGAGTCCCCGGTGCGGCCGGCGGCCCGGCCCTGCGCCGGCGTCTGACCACACGCGCGCAGACGATCGGCCCGGTCCCTCGCCGAGGGGCCGGGCCGACGCCGGCTCAGGCGCTGCGCCGCCAGTACGCGGACGCCCCGTCGATGGGCAGGACCTCGTCCTTGATGGCGTGCTGGTCACGGAACTCGTCGATGGCACGGCGGCAGCTCCGCAGGGCGTAGTCGTCGACGATGACGAAGCCGCCCGGCGACACCTTGTCGTAGAGGCTGTTCAGGGCGTCCATCGTCGACTCGTACAGGTCGCCGTCGAGCCGGAGGATCGCGATGCGCTCGACCGGCGCCGTGGGCAGCGAGTCGCGGAACCAGCCGGGCAGGAACTGCACCTGGTCGTCGAGCAGGTCGTAGCGGGCGAAGTTGGCCTTGACCACCTCCATCGGCACGCCCAGCGTCTCGTTGGCCCGGTGCAGGCCGAGCCGCACGTCCAGCGGGTGCCCGTCCTCGCCGACGTCGGGGATGCCCTCGAACGAGTCGGCCACCCAGATCCGGCGGTTCTTGACGCCGTACGCCTCGAGGAAGGCGCGCATGAAGATGCAGACGCCGCCGCGCCACACCCCGGTCTCGATGAAGTCGCCGGGCACGTCGTCGGAGAGCACCTGCTCCATGCACTCCTGCACGTTGTCCAGCCGCTTCAGGCCGACCATGGTGTGTGCGACGCTGGGCCAGTCCAGGCCGACGCGGCGCTTCTCCGGGTCATAGGCGGGGTCACCCTGGAACCAGGGGATGGGGACGTGCTCGTAGCCGAGCGGATTGTCCTCGTAGACCACGTTCGTAAGGACCTTCTTCATCAGGTCCAGGTAGAGTCTCCGGCCCGTATCCATGCCTGGACGGTATGGGGAGGCGATCCACGGCTCTGCTCACTTCGACGCAGTTTTCGTGGATTCGCCGAACCGACGACGACGCGGCAGCGCCCTCGTGGGCGCTGCCGCGTGAGCCGGTCTCCGGCGCGACCGGAGTTCGGTCAGCCCTTGGCCACCGGCTCGGCCGGGGCCGGCGCGTCCGCGCCCGCCGCAGGGGTCTCCAGCAACGCCGCGACGTGGCGCCGGCGCAGGAACAGCGCGGTGACCGCCGCGCCGCACAGCAGCAGCACGACGCCACCGGCGAAGGCGACCCGGAACCCGGCGACCTGCGCCGCGAGCTGTTCGGCCGGATCGGCCGCGGCCGGGTCGCCGAGCACGTCGGTGGTGCGCGCCGTGGCCATCGCGGCCAGGATCGCCAGCCCGACGGCGCCACCGATCTGCTGGACGGTCTGGTAGATGCCGGAGGCGAGGCCGGAGTCGGCGTCCGCGGTTCCGGAGGTGGCCAGGAACGTGATCGGCACGTAGGCGATGCCCAGGCCGATGGAGAGCGGCAGCAGGCCGGGCAGCAGATCGGTGAGGTAGGACCCGTCGATGGGCAGCCGGGTCAGGTAGGCCATGCCGAGCGCGCCGAGGCACAGGCCGATCACGGTCACGAGGATGTGCCCCAGGCGCCGGACCAGCGGCTCGGACAGCGTGGCGCCGACCATCACGCCCATCGCCGCGGGCAGGAACGCCAGGCCGCCCTGAAGCGGGCTGTAGCCGAGAGCGCCCTGGAGGTAGAGGGCCGAGAAGAAGAACATCGTCGCGATGCCGGAGGTGAGGAAGATCAGCGCGGCGTCCGCGACGGCGAGCGTGCGCAGCCGGAAGATGCTCAGCCGCATCATGGGCTGCCGGGTGCGGGACTCGATCAGCACGAACGCGGCGAGCAGCAGCACGGCGACGGCGCCCAGGGTCAGCGTCCGCGCCGAGGCCCACCCCCACGCCTGGCCGTTGACCATCGTGTAGACGGCCAGGACGAGACCGCCGGTGACGGTGACCGCACCGGCCACGTCGAGGGAACGGTCGGCGTTCTCGTCGCGCGACTCGCCGATCACGCGCACGGCGGCCAGCAGCACGACCGCGCCGATGGGCAGGTTGACGAAGAAGATCCAGTGCCAGGAGAGGGCACCGGTGAGCAGGCCACCGATGAGCAGGCCGAACGCGCTGCCACCGGCGACCACCGCGCCCCACACGCCGAGCGCCTTGGTGCGTTCGGCCGGGTCGCGGAAGGTGGTGTTGATGATGGCCAGGACGGCCGGGGACACCAGGGCGCCGCCGAGGCCCTGGAGGCCACGGCCGACGGTCAGCACGACGGCGTCGGTGGCCAGCCCGCTGATCGCCGAGGCCACTGTGAACACCACCAGACCGGCGATGAACAGCCGCCTGCGGCCGAACAGGTCGCACAGCCGACCGCCGAGCAGCAGGAAGCCGCCGAAGATCAGGGCGTACGCGTTCACCACCCACTGGAGGTCGGCCTCCGACATGCCCAGGTCGCGGTCGATCGAGGGCAGGGCGACGTTCACCACCGTGGCGTCGAGAGCCACGATGAACTGCGCCAGGGTGACGAGGATCAGGACGATCCAGCGGTTGCGGCCGGCCGGCTCGGACGCGGCGGGCACGGCGGGCCGGGGGTCGGCGGCCGGGGATGGGTCCATGATGGTCCTTCCGGACAGGAGGCGGGTCCGCGGGAGTCAACACCGCGACCCGAAGCGGACCAGCCGGTCCGCTTTCCGAGCATGCTACCGAGAGCGCTCGGACCCCGTCCAGACCTTCGCCAGCTCCTCGTGCGTCGGCGCGGACCGCGGCGGAGTCCCGGATGGCCCGGAGCGCAGCCCGTCGCACACCAGGCCCACGAACCGGTCCCGGAACGCCGGGTCCACCCCGGACAGTGGCACCGCCGCGTGGACCGCCGCCGCGACCAGCAGGAGCAGGTCCGCGGCGGACACGTCGGCCCGGACGGCGCCGGCCCCGCGGGCCCGTCCGACGAGCGCCTCGACGGCGTCGACAAGCGCCCGGTAGCTTTCCCACACCCCGGCCGACCCCGGCGCCGGCCCGTCCATCGCCTCACGGAGGCCACGGTCCTCGGCGAGCGCGCCGGACCACAGCCGGACGAACTCGAACACCGCCGCGCCGGGGTCGCCGGTGACCAGTCCACGCGCCTGTGCCGCCAGCGCGTCCAGCCGCTCCCGGACGATGGCCGCGACCAGGTCGCCCTTCGTGGCGAAGCAGCGGAACGCAGTGCCCTTGCCGAGGCCTGCGGCGTCGACGATCTGCGACACCGGCACGTCGAGGCCCGCCACGGCGAAGGTGCGGGCCGCCACGTCCATCAGCAGCCGCTGGTTGCGGGCGGCGTCGGACCGGGTACGCGCGACACGCTCGGCCATCGTTGTCTCCCAGGTCGTGGGGCGCGGGGTCGGATGCTGCGGGACGCCGCACGGCACGTGACCCGGCGGACCCGGGTCACCAGCCGGCCCGGATCACCTCGGTGATCCTCGACCGGTCGTCGTCGTCCACCCACCAGCCTACGGGTATCGCCACCATCCGATCCGCGACCGCGTCCAGGCCGGGCAGGTCCGTCCGGAACTCGTGGACGCAGCTGTGCAGGTCGTTGCGCCGCTGCACCGGGCTCGCCGCGATGCCCGCCTCGGCCAGCCGCCGGATGAACCCCCGCCGGTCGTCGACCTTGACCGTGAAGATCCATTCCGCGGAGCGCCGGTCCGGCCGGCGTTCCAGCAGGTCCAGCCCGGCCACGCCGCGCAGTTGGTCGGCGTACCAGGCGGCGTTGGCCCGGTGCCGGTCCACCCGTGCGTCGACGGTGTCCAGGTTGGCCAGTCCGATCGCCGCGGCGATGTCGTTGAGGTGGAACTTGTAGCCCCACTCGGTCACGTCCTGGCTGCTGCGGAAGCTCTCGTCGCTGTCGCGGTCGAGGCCCAGCCAGCGCAACCGCCGCGCCCGCCGGCACAGGACGTCGTCGGGCAGCACCACCAGGCCGCCGTCGCCGGTGGTCAGGTGCTTGATCGCCTGGAAGCTGAAGACCGCGGTGTTGCCGTGGTCCCCCACCGGCCGGCCGCGGAGGCTCGACCCCCAGGCGTGCGCGCAGTCCTCGATGACCGGCGGACGGTGGCCCGTCCGCCGGCCCGCCTCGTCCACCACCTCACGCAAGCGGTCGAGGTCGACCGGGTAGCCACCCCAGTGCACGACCATGATCGCCCGGGTCCGCGCCGTGATCTTCGCGGCCAGGTCGGTGAGGTCGATGTTCAACGTGGCCGGGTCGACGTCGACCCAGCGCGGTCGCAGGCCGAGCGCCAGGATCGGCCAGTTCGTCGCGGGGAACGTCAGCGGGGTGGTGAGCACCTCGCCGCCCACCGTCGCCGGACCCGGCGGCCCGGCGAGCAGGTGCAGCGCCAGGTGCAGGCCGGAGGTGGCGCTGTTGACGGTGGCCAGCCGGTCGGTGCCCAGGCGCTGCGCGAGGGCCGCCTCGAACTCGGCCACCCGTGGTCCCTGACCGAGGTAGCCGCTGTCCAGGACCGCCCGTACCCGGTCCGCGGCGTCGGCGGCGACCGCGCTGCGGAACAGCGGAATCACCGCTGCCCCCCGTCGCGGGCCGGCGTCCGGCCGTACGCGGCCAGGCACTGCTCGTACGTGGGCAGCCGGTGCAGCGCGTCCGCCAGCCGGGGCGCGGCGGCGTCCTTGGCGGAGCGGATCACCTCCGGCCCGCTCGGCCAGGGCAGGGCCAGGTCCGGGTCGAGGGCGTCGATGTCGACCATCGTCCCGGGCACGTACTCCTCGGAGCACAGATAGGCCATGCGCACGTCGTCGGTCAGGGCGAGGAACGCGTGCCCGAGGCCGTCGGCGAGGTAGACGGAGATCCCGGACTCGCCGTCCTGCCGGGTCACGTCGAACCGGCCGAACGTCGGCGAGCCCGCCCGCAGGTCGACCACGACGTCGAGTACGGCGCCGCTGACACAGGTCACCAGCTTGGCCTGACCGGGCGGCAACGTGGTGCCGTGGATACCGCGCAGGGTGTGCCGGCGCGACACCGAGTAGTTGACCTGACGCACCACGAACGGGTGCCCGGTGACCGCCTCCAGCGCCTCCCGGCGTACCGCCTCGAAGAACTCGCCCCGGTGGTCGGGCAGGCGACGCGGCGTGATGCGGTACGCGTCCCGGACGGCCATCGCGGTGATGTCCATTGTCGACCTTCCCGTGCGGCGCGGCCGCACTCCGTTCAGGGCTGCGTCCGCAGTGCGCGCCGAGCCACCTCGTCCACCAGTTCCGCCTGCACGAGCGACGCGGCGGCGGCAGGTTCGCGCGCCGCCGGGTCGGTCACCATCCGCGCGAACTCCTCCCCCATGCGGGCGAACTGGTCGTCGGCGGCGAGCGACACCTCCTCGGTCCGGCCGTCCCGTTCCACCCGCAGCAGCGGCCGGTGGTCCACGGGAGCGCTGTACGGCCGGTCGAGCACCATCCGGCCGCTCGATCCGTGCAGCTCGTAGGAGGCCCGGTAGGCGTGGGCCATGCCGAAGGTCAGAGCGGCGGTGACCCCACGCGGACCGACCAGCAACGCGCTGCCCGCCACGTCGACGCCGTCGTCGTTCAGGCGCAGCGCCGCCCCGGCAACGCGCAGGCCCGGGCCCAGCAGGCGCATCGCCGTCCGCAGCGGGTACACCCCGGCGTCCAGCAGGGCGCCACCGCCGAGCTCCCGGCTGTTCCGCAGGTCACCGGGCGGACGCGGAGGGATCGTGAAGGTGGCCGTGAGGTGCCGCAGGTCCCCGATGTCGCCGCTCGCCAGGCGGTCGTACACCGTCCGGTGGCCGCGATGGTGCAGGAAGGCCATGTTCTCCACGAGCGCGAGGCCACGGGCCCGCGCCTCGGCCAGGAGGGCCGCCGTGTGCTCCGCGCCGGTGGTCAGCGGCTTCTCCGCCAGCACGTGCTTCCCGGCGCGCAGGGCACGACGGACCCATTCGCCGCGCAGCGCCGGCGGCAGCGGGAGATAGACGGCGTCCACGTCGGGGCGATCCAGCGCCTCGGCGTAGGTGCCGGCGAACGGCACCCCGAAGCGGCCCGCGAGGTCCGCCGCCCGGGCCGGATCGCGGCTGCCGATCGCGGTGACGGTGGCCGCGCCGCCACCGGTCAGCGCGGGCAGCATCCGCCGGGCCGCGACGTCCGCGCAGCCGAGCACGGCCACCCGTACCGGCCCGGCGGCGCTCACCAGAGCGTCCGGGCGCACGCGAGCAGGCTCCGCAGCTCCACGTTCAGGTAGTTGCCGTGCGAGAGCAGGCCGGCGAGTTGCCCCATGGTCATCCAGCGGAAGTCGTCCGGCGCCTCGACCGGGAACTCGTCGCCGACCTCCACCACCAGGTAGCGGTTGCGCGCGTGGTGGAACCGGCCGCCCTCCTCCGACTGCACCACGTCGTACCGGATCCGCGCCTCACCGGGGGCCGGCACCAGGTCCAGATACCGCGGGCGCTCCCGCGGCGGCAGGTCCCGGTAGTTGACCGGCTGGCACTGCACAGTGGGCCCCAGCTCGACACCGGTCAGCGAGCCCGCGTCGGCGCGGGCCTGGACGAGCCCGTGGAGGACACCGGCGATCCGCTTGACCAGCAGCGCCAGGACTCCCGGGGCGACGGGGGCCAGCAGCGGCTGCTGCCAGGACCGCACCTCACGGCTGCCGGCCAGCACGCTCACCCCGATCACGGTGAAGTACTTGCCACTGACGTGCGCGATCTCGTCGTCATCGCGGCGCCAGCCGTCCGCCTCGGCCTCCGACAGCGGCACCCGGCGCTGCCGCACCTCCCGCACCGCGCGCTGGCGCGTCAGCCATCCCAGCAGCTCGGTCTGCGTGTGCCGCGCGTCGCCGTCGTCCCAGAAGGACCGGCGGACCGCCCCGGCGAACGTGTCGCCGGGCACCGCGACGACCGGGCGCAGCACGGCCGACGGTGTCGCCGGGATGCAGGACATCACCGACCGCGTGTCCATGTTCACCACGTCCGGCCGGCGCAGCAGCGCCGCGAGCTGGCCGAGGGTGAGCCACCGGAAGTCGTCGCCGACCGGCACGTCGTCGGTGGTCTCGACGACCATGTTGCGGTTGCGCTTGTGCAGGAACCAGGAATTCTGCTCGGACTGGAGCACGTCGACGAGGACCCGGCTGCGCGCGGACGGGCGCATGTACTCGAAGTACCGGATCGGCGTGCCGCGGTGCACGCCCGTGTAGTTGCTGCGGGTGGCCTGCACGGTCGGCGAGAGCTGGACCAGCGGGGCGTTGCCCGGCTCCATCTTGGCGTGCATCAGACAGTGCAGGACCCCGTCGAACTCCTTCATCAGCAGGCCCAGCACACCCACCTCGGGCTGCACGATGATCGGCTGGGTCCAGGTCCGCTCGGTCTGCACCCGCAGGCCCTCGATGGAGAAGAACCGGCCGGTGTGGTGCACGAGGTTCCCCGTGCCCGGCTCCTCCTGCCAGCCGGTCAGCTCGCCCAGCGGGACGCGGCGAACCTCGAACGAGTGGGCCCGGGACCGCTCGGCCAGCCACGGCAGCACCTGCGCCGTCGGCGTGACGGCGCTGTCGGTGGCCAGCGCGGACATCACCAGGCGGTCCGCGTCGGCGCGTTCGGCGAGGATCTGCTTGCTGCGGCTCATGGGCACCTCGGCGGTGAGGGATACGCGTCCTCACCGTTCTAGCCGGGCGCCCGCCGCGGGTCTGCTCACAACTGCTCACACCGTCCGGCGACGCGCGCCGGCCCGGCACGGCGGACGCCGTACCGGGCCGGTGGTGCCCGCCGTCAGGCGAACTCGATGTCCATCGTGTACTTCGCGTCGCCCCGGTCCTCGTGCACGCCGACGAAACCGCCCTCGCCACGTGCCCCGGCGAGCTGCCCCGTGCCGCTGTCGGGCAGCACGCTCATGGCGACGGTGGCGGCGTTCTCGTCGAGCTTGCCCCGGTGTTCCAGCACGACGCTGCCCTCCCGGTCGCCGATCCGGCCGACGATCTGCTCGTAGCCGACGAACGTGGCCTTGTCGTCGCTGTGCAGCAGCATCACGTACTCCAGCTTGGCCGTGCCCTGGATGTCGCCGGTGTACTCGTACTCGATGCTCGACCGGACCGCCTTCGGCCCGTCGCCGACCTCCGAGTAGGTGGTGTCCTCCCAACTCTTGAGCTTGCGGACACCGGTGACCTGCTTGGTCATGACATTCTCCTTCGCAAAACCGGGAAACGGCACGCGGCCCGGTCAGGGGCCGACGGGGGTCGCCTGCAACTCGGCGAGGATGACCCGGGTCAGCGGCACGGCCGCGTCGACCAGATAGAAGTGCCCGCCGCGGAACACCCGCAGGACGAACTCCCCGTCGGTGACACTCTGCCACGCCGCCATCTCCAAGGCGTCAACCTCGGGGTCGGTGTCGCCGGTGAACGCCGACACCGGGCAGGACAGCCGGGTCCGCGGGCCCGGCTGGTACGTCTCGTTCACCTCGAAGTCGGCGCGCAGCCGCGGCAGGAAGACGTCGAGGAGCTCACGGCGGCGGAGCAGCTCCGGCGGGGTTCCGCCCATCCGCGCCACCGCATCGATGAACTGGTCGTCGGGCAGCCGGTGCAGGTCCGGCCGCCGCGACGGCATGGTGGGCGGCCGTCGCCCGGAGACGAACAGCCGCCGCGGCCGCGGTCCGTTCCCGCGGGCGAGCAGGTGCGCCGTCTCGAAGGCCACCGCCGCCCCCATGCTGTGCCCGAACAACGCGAACGGCCGGTCGAGGTGCGGGGTCAACGACGCCGCGAGCGCCTCCACCAGGTCCGCCATCCGGCGGTACGGCCGCTCACGCGACCTGGACTCGCGACCAGGCAGGATCACCGGAACCACCGCGACGTCCGGGGTGAGCAGCTCCCGCCACGAGCGGAAGAAGCTCCCGCCGCCGCCGGCGTGCGCGAGGCAGAACAACCGGACGGGCGCCGGGTCGCGCAGGCCACGGGCGCCGAACCAGTCCTGTCTCATCGGCGGCTCAGACCCACTCGTACCGGCGGTGGTAGTTGCGGATGCCGGTCCAGGCCAGCATCCGGGGCCGGCCGGGCACCCGGCCGATCAGGTCGGCGTAGCGGCTCACGTCGACGTCGCGGTTCTCCTCCGGCGTGAGCTTGTCCTGGTTCTCCTTGATCAGCTGAACGTAGTCGGCGAACGTGAGTTCCTGCCGGGCCGCCAGCCGCTCGGCGATGCCCATGCGGGCCAGCTCGGTTCGTGACTGCGGGCCGATCACTCCGCTGTAGAACTCCGCCGAGCAGCCCGAGCCGTACGCGTAGAGGCCGACCCGCGCGCCGTCGGTGTAGCCGGCGTTGTCGATCA
Organism: Micromonospora tulbaghiae; assembly: GCF_900091605.1. GTDB lineage: Bacteria > Actinomycetota > Actinomycetes > Mycobacteriales > Micromonosporaceae > Micromonospora > Micromonospora tulbaghiae. The sequence continues at coordinate 113,133 of NZ_FMCQ01000002.1, read as the reverse complement.
GGCTGCACAGGCCCAGGTACACCGACCCGGAGCAGAGGTTGCCCACGATCCGGGGGTAGACCAGCGACGGTACGAGCCGCTGCGCGAAGTCGGCGTCCACGCTCACCGGGGCGGCCGGCGCGAACTCCCGCATCATCTTGCGGTGCGCCGCCCGCACGAGCCCGGCGAACGGCGTGTGCATCACCAGGTAGTCGAAGGTGGTGGCGAAGTCCGCGCCGTCGACCTTGGCGGCGTACCGCGCGAAGCTGTTGGTCAGGCAGTCGAGGTAGGCGAACAGCGACCGGTCGACGTCGGCGATGTCGAAGCCGGGGAACGGCCGGGCGGTGTCCATGGTCTCGTAGCTGTGGTTGCCGAACGCGCCGACGTCGATCGTCAGCACCCGGGGGTCGTCGCTGAGCAGCACCGCCGCGGCGCCGTGTCCGGTGGCCGGCTCGGCGTACTCGGCGCGGGCGTCGACCAGCGCCACGTCGGTGGCGATCACCAGGGCCTTGGCGCCCGGCGACAGGCCCGAGGCCAGGTAGCCGACGGCGAGCTGGGCGGCCGCGGTCGCGGCGTAGCACGCCTGCTTGACCTCGAGGATCCGGCAGTCGCGGCTGAGGCCGAGGTGCTGGTGCACGTAGGACGTGATCGACTTGCTGTAGTCGATCCCCGACTCGCTCGACGTGACGACCAGCTCGATCCGGTTCCGTTCGTCGTCGGTCAGTCGCTCCACCAGGGGCAGCGCCGCGTTCACCGCGTTGGTGACCGGGTCCTCGAAGGGCAGCCCGATCGAGCGCCGGTCCATCATCAGGTTGCTCATCCGGGCCGGGTCCAGCCCTCGGCCCTCGAACAGCGCCGGGACCGGCAGGTACGCCAGACCGCAGTAGACGTTGAGTGCTTCGATACCGATCCGCTGTGCCGTCACCGCCGGCTCGCCTCCACGAGTTGGTCGACCATCCGGTCGATGTCGGGTGTGTCGCTGAAGGTCGACAACGGCACGTCCACGCCGAGCCGGACCGTGACCGCGATGATGATCTCGACGCGGTCGACCGAGTCCGCGCCCAGGTCCCGCAGGTGACGGCCGCCGGTGACCGCCTCCGGCGGCAGTCCCGGAAGGATCGAGGTGATCACCTCCCGCAGGATCCGCTCGACCTCCGCCCGGGTCGGCGCCACGGCCGTCATGCCCGGTCCTCGTGCCGCAGCGTCAGCGTGGACACGGCGAGCACCGCCGTGGTCTCCTGGTCTTCGATCAGCACGTTGACCACCTCCTCGGTGGGATCGTCGCGGTTCTCCCAGGTCTTCATCCGGATCCGCAGCACGGAGTCGAGCTGCGCGTTGCCCAGATAGCACATCTTGTGATCGACGACGACGCGGGCGAGGAACGTCCGGTCGTCGCGGCCGAGGTGGCGCCACAGCCGCAGCAGCGCCCAGTCCACGACGGAGAAGTAGGCGGCGTAGTAGATGAGGCCCACGCCGTTGATGTCGCGGGTGATGTCGATCGGGTAGGTCAGCTCGAAGTCCTCGACACCGGCACGCCATCCCGGACCGGTCGCGTCGTGGAACGTCCCGGCCGCCCGGGCCCGCTGATACACGTGGCGGGGCGAGTACCGCTCCGGCAGCGCCGGCAGGTGCTCGTGGGTGAAGTCGGCCGGCGAGGAGCGGACCAGGTTGCGGTTGCCGCCGTCGCGTCCGCGGGTGATCCACCGGTTGAAGTTCTGCACGTACATGCAGTCGTCCCGCGGCGCGTCGAAGAACTCCACCGGATCGACCGGGCGGCCCGGGTCGTCGCCGCCCAGGGCGATGCGGTGCAGGGTGAGTACGGACTCGCTGCCGAACCCGAACACCGTCGAGTCCACCGTCAGCCGGTCGCCGAAGGTGAAGCGGCGCAGGTGCACCCGTGGCGTGGCGCGGATGTGGAAGTAGTAGAACGCGAGGTACGTCGGGGCGCCGGCCTCGTTGCGGGCGTTGAAGACGTCGGTGCCGCACACCGCGGTGACCGTGTCCCAGGTCCAGTCGCCGAGCTGGCTGACGAACAGGGTGTTGTGGCCGCACATCGCCGGTTTGATGGTCAGCCGCCGGTGCACGGAGCTGCTGTCCAGCAGTGTCACCTCGGGTTGGGCGAGGGGTGGGGTGACGGGCAAGGTGGTCTCCTTCGTCGTCGCCGTCACGGACGGCCGGCCTGGTCGAGGAAGTGCGCCAGCAGGTCGTTGAAGCGCCGGGACGCGGTGAGGCTCGGGAAGTGCCCGGCGTCGGCGAACTCCTCGTACCGGGCGGTGTCGATCAGGCCGTGCAGGAGGTGACCGGTGCGGACCGGCACCACCGTGTCGTGCCGGCCGTGCACGATGAGCGTCGGCGTCCGGATCTCGCCGAGCCGCGGCACCAGCCCGGGGTCGGCCGTGAACTCGTCGAGGTAGCGCAGGCCGGTCTGCGGGTCCATGCTCTCGCAGCGCAGCAGCAGATCCTCCAGCCGCTGCCGGGTGCCCTCGATCTCCGCCGGGTCGGCGTGCCGCATCAGCGTGTCGAAGTCCTCGCCCGCGACCACGGAGAGCCGGTTCATCTCCCCCGACCGGTTGCCGACCTTGTACGAGCTGCCGATCAGGGTCAGCGACGCCACGTCGTCCGGGTGGTCGAGGGTGAACGCCATCGCCATCAGGCCGCCGAACGAGGCGCCGCCCACGTGCAGGGGCCACGTGACGTCCAGACGGCGCAGCGTCCGGTGCATGCGGTCGGCCAGCCCTCGCACCGACAGGTCGCCCGACGCCCGGGTGGCGCCGACGCCCGGGTAGTGCACGACCACCACCTGGTACCGGTCCGCGAGGTCACGCATCTGCGGCCCGAAGAAGCCCGCGCCGATGTTGAACGGGTGCATGAGCACCACGGTGGGGCCGGTCCCGGCGGTGAAGACCTCCACGTCCCCGTCGTCGGCGGGGATCAGGCGACGGCGTACGTCCGGCCGGTACTCGCGCAACACCGCCAGGTTGTCGTCGTGGGGCCGGTGTCCCTCCTCGATCGCCTCGCGGATGTCGTCGGGCATCCGGTCCATCGGGTAGTACGCGGTGTCGGCCGCGACCGCCGGGCCGCCGCCGGGTTCGGCCGGCACCGGCATCAGGTCGGTCACCACGCCGGGGTCACGGAACAGGGCGGCCAGCCGGCGCGCGAGGCCCCGGACGGCCGGCACCGGCAGACCCACCGGAACCGCCAGCCGCAGGTAGCGGCCGGCGATCGCGGCCGCGTCCTCTCCGACGCCGGCCAGGTGCGGCGCGCACCGCACGCCGGCTCCGCGGTACAGCCAGGCCAGCGCGGCGGGCACGGGATGCCGCAGGTCGCGCAACGCCGGCACCGCCGACACGTCCAGCAGTACGCAGTGGCCGCCGGGCGGGCCGGCGACGGGCGCACCGGCGTCGCGCAGGGCCTCGTGCAGCAGACGGGTGGCGCGCATCCGCTCGCGTACCTGCTCCACCACCCGGCCGGTGCCGCCGACGGCCCGCGCGACCAGCTCGCGGTTGGCGAGGTTCAGGTCCTGGCCACGCAGCGACGCCTGCTCGGCCAGGCGGTCCGCCAGCGGCCGCAGCCGCGTCGCCACCAGCCCGCCGACTCCGACGCCGAAGTCCTTGGACACGCTCATGGTGATGCCGTCCGCGCAGTGCAGCAGCTCCAGCGCCACGTCCCAGACGCCCCGGCCCCGGTACGCCGGCTCGTGCTCGACGATGAACGCCGCGTTCTCGACGACGCGGGCGGCGTCCAGGATCAGCGGGACGCCGTGCGCGTCGGCCGCCTCCCGGACCTGCTTCAGGTTCGCCAGCGACACCGGCCAACCGCCACCGGCGTTGGTGCTCAGCTCGACGCAGACGAACGCCACCCGTCCGGCGTTGCCGGCGAGCACCCGCCGCAGGTCGGCCAGGTCGATGTCACCGCGGAACACCGTGTCCCCCGGCGCGCCGGAGGCCGCCGCCGTACGCACCACCGCAGGGGACATGCCGTGGTCGATCTGGTTGTACGTCCAGGACGGGAAGAGGGCGTTGCAGACCACCACCCGGTCGGCGGTCGGCCAGCACCCGAGCAGGCGGGCCTCCGCGGCCCGGCCGGACGGGGTGATCGTCACGTGGTCGAACTGCAACGTCCTGCGCAACCGCTCGACCGGGTCGGCGCCGTCGGCCGCGCCGGTCGTCAGGGCCGCCGTTCCCCGCTCGACGAAGTCCGCCGCCAGCTCGGCCCACGAGTCGGTGAGCAGGTCGAACTCGACCAGGTGGTGCGGTAGCCGCAGGACGTTCCAGTTGTGCGCCGCCAGTACGCGTTCGCGTCCGGCCGCGTCGGTGGGCAGGGCCTGCGGCACGGCGGCGTCCGCGGCGGCGGTCCGCGGCGCGGAGGACACCGGCGCGGGGGCCGGCGCGGTGGGCGCCTCCGGTGCGGGCGCGGGCCCGGCGGGCTGCCCGTCGGCGGCGGCGGCCGTCGTGGGGTTCGCGATCAGCAGGATGATGTTCGTGACGTCCACCGGCGCGGAGTCCGCCGGCTGGCACAGGTACACCGGCAGGTTGGTCGGACGGAACTTGTTCTTGAACCGGAAGTTGCCCTCGCCGGTGAAGATGCCGAGCGACCGCAGCTCGTCCAGCGCCCCGGCCACCGACGGGTCGGCGTTCGGCGACTCACAGATCTTCGCGCCGATCGTCGCTCCGAAGCTGAACATCGTGTCGCCCTCGGCGGCGAGCGTCTCGATGATCCGGACGATCGCGTAGTCGAGGCCGCCCATCGGCGCGTCCGCCGCGTAGAACTCCAGGTCCAGCAGGTGGCCGTTCTCGGACGGGATCCGGGTGACGATGACCGCGTTGACCGGGCGGCCGTCCAGGTGGGTGAGGAACATCCGGTGCCGCGGCTGGAGCCGGCCGGCGAGCAACTCGGCGCGGACCGTCCGCACGTACGGGTTGACCATGTCCTTCGTGCCCGCCCACTGGTCGACCAGGTCGACGATCTGCCGGTCGACCTGGGGGTCGGAGCCCACCCGGTACTCGCTGGTCCGGCACTGCCCGGCCCGCTCGAAGCGGTTGACCAGGTTGCGCAGCCGTTGCAGCCGGTTGCCCTTGAGGGTGAAGCCGGGCAGGTCCTCGAGACGCTGGACGGCGCCGAACGGGGTGGCCGAGAAGGGAACGCCGTCGACCTCGGTCAGCCGGATCATCGACAGCAGGCTCGGCTTGAGGCCGTTGCGCCTCGCCCAGGCCGTCCACTGTGCGGTGAGCGCCGGGAAGCGTTCCTCGGAGCCGACGTAGCTCCAGGCCAGCACGATGTCGTCGCGCCGGGAGAAGTTGAAGTACCCGTCCCGGTCGGCGCCGAGGAAGATCAGCGGCGCGATGTCCCGGCCGGGCAGGCCGCCCTCCTTGCCGTACCGGCGTTCCAGCTCGGCGACGGTCGCCGCGAGGCCGGGTTGCGCGGGCAGGTCCCGCTTGGCCACCACGACCGGACCGTCGTCCTCCGGTGGCGGACCGGCGACGGCGGTGTCCCGGGCCGGTCCGTCCGGTCCGGCGTGCCGGAGGCGCTCGACCGCCCGTACCCCGTGGGCCTCGGTCAGGAAGGCCGCGAGCCGGCCCACTGTCGGCTGGTCGAACAGCAGCGTCTTGCGCAGCGATCCGAAGCGCTTCTCCAGCGCCGCGACGACCTTCAGCATGTCGAACGAGGTGAAGCCGTCGTCCTGGAACGTCCGGCCGCCGTCGACCGGACGGCCCACCAGGTCGCTGATCAGCGTCGCGAGCAGTCCTTCCACGGTGCGCGGGTCCGCCGGTGCCGGCTCGTGCGCGGCCGGTGCGGCCGGTACGGACGTGGCCGAGGTCGGGGCCGGGGCCCGGGTCGGCGCGGCCTGGCCCGGTGCGGCCGCACTCGGCGTGTCCGGGCTCTCTGCGGCCGGAATCGGCGCAGCCGGGCTCGGCGCGGCCGGTGCGGACGCGGCGCGTCGGGTGGCGATGAACGTGGCGAGCTCCGAGACCGTGTCGACGTCGTAGACCTCGGCAGCCTTGAGGCGCAGGCCGTAGGCGTCGTTGACGACGCGGGCGAGGTCGGTGCGCAGGATCGAGTCCAGGCCGAGACCGGAGATGGACTCGTCCACCCCGATGTCCCCGGGCGGCATGCCGAGGATCCGGCCGAGCTGCTCCCGCAGGAAGTCGGCGACCTGCCTCAGATCCCCGGCCTCCGGCGCGGCGACGGACTCGAGAGCCGACGCCGGGGCGGGCTCGGGCACCGGTGCGGGGGCGTACTCGGGAGCCGGTGCGGTGGGCTGCGCGGGCGCCGGTGCGGTGGGCTGGGTGAGGGTGCGGGCGGTGATGTCGAGGGCGGGTGCCTCCAGCGGCTCCGTCGGTTCGGCGAGCACCAGCGTCCCGGGTGCGCTCAGGCTGATCCTCGGCCGGCCGCCTGCGCCGTTGACCGCCGCCACGGCGGCCCGGGCCGGCCGGGCCGGCGGTTGCGGCACCACGGCGGCGACCGGGGTGAGCCGCGTGGTGGGCGCCTCCGTCACGGACCGGAGCGGCGGCGCGACCGGCGAGGGCTCGACCGGTGCGACCGGTGCGGGGGCGTCCGGCCGCCGACTGTCGAACCAGTGGCGCAGCTCGGTGAGCGGCATGGCCGGCAGGGGCAGCCGGACCGGCCGTGGCTCCGGCCAGCGCGCCGGCCAGTCCACGGATGCGCCCTCGGTCCACCCGGCCGCCACCTCGTGCGGGTCCGCGGTGGCGGCCACGGCGGAACCCGGCCCACGCGACGACGCCGTCGCCCGGTAGAGGCCGGGTGCGGTGCCGCCGTCGGCCGCCCGGCTCAGCGCCCGGACCAGTCCGTCGAGGTCGTCCGCCACCACTGCCAGCCGCTCGGCGTACTCCTCCCGGCCGGTCTGGAGCGTGAAGGTCAGCGCGGCCAGGTCGGTGCCGGGATGCCGGCGCAGGTGGCGGGCCATCCGGTCGGCGTACGAGGCGAGCGCCTCGGCGGCCGGCGCGGACAGCACGAGCAGGTGTCCGCCGGCGGGTGTCGATGTCCGTGGCGCCGGGGCCGGGCTGTGCTCCTCGATCAGGACGTGCGCGTTCGTCCCGCCGAAGCCGAACGAGCTGACCCCGGCCAGCCGTGGCGCGTCGCTGTCCCAGGGGCGTGCGCGCTCGTTGACGTACAGCGGCGTGCCGTCGAGCCGGATGTACGGGTTGAGCCGGCGCAGGTGCAGGCTGGCCGGTAGCGTCCGGTGCCGCAGCGCGAGCAGCACCTTGAGCACCCCGGCGATACCGGCCGCCGACTCCAGGTGGCCGATGTTCGTCTTGACCGATCCGAGGGCCACACCGGGTTCGGCCGGCACCGGCTCGCCGCGATCGGCGTACAGGCCGGTCAGCGCCTTCTTGATGCCCTCGATCTCCACCGGGTCGCCCAGGCCGGTCCCGGTGCCGTGCGCCTCCAGGTAGGTCAGCGCCGACGGGTGCACCCCGGCGTCCCGGTGCGCCTGCACGATGACGCGCGCCTGGGCGGCGGGATTCGGGGCGGTCAGCGACGTCGCCCGGCCGCCGTGGTTGACGGCGGTGCCCTTGACCACGGCGTACACGTGGTCGCCGTCGGCCAGTGCCCGGTCCAGCGGCTTGAGCACGATCGCCCCGGCGCCCTCGCCACGGACGTACCCGTCGGCGGACTCGTCGAAGACCTTGCACCGTCCGTCCGGGCTGAGCATGCCGGATTGGGTGAAGGCCGAGAAGAGACCCGGGCTGAGCATCACGTTGACGCCGCCCGCGATGGCCACGTCGCACTCGCCGTCGCGCAGGGCGCGCACCGCGCGGTGGATGGCGACGAGCGAGCTGGAGCAGGCCGTGTCGATCGCCTCGCTCGGACCGTGCAGGTCCAGCAGGTACGAGACGCGGTTGGCCAGGATGGCGTGGGCGATGCCGGTCGCGGTGTGCGCCTCGATCCTGACGCCGTTCTCCCGCAACAGCTCGTCGTAGTCGGTGGTGGACACGCCGGCGAAGAGCCCGGTCGCGGTGCCGGCGAGCTGCGACGGGCGGTAGCCCGCGTCCTGCACGGCACGCCACACGGTCTGGAGGAAGATCCGCTGCTGCGGGTCCATCAGGGCGGCCTCGCGCGGAGAGATGCCGAACTGCCGCGCGTCGAACAGGTCGACGCGGTCGAGGAAGCCGCCGCGCACCGTACGGGTGAGGGGGTCGCCGCGCAGCGCCTCCCGGTCCGCGGGCACCTCGCGGACGAGGTCGTGCCCGGCCACCAGGTGCTCCCAGAACTCGTCGAGGTCCGCGGAGCCCGGCAGTGTGCCCGCCATCCCGATGACCGCCACCGCCCGGCCGTCGTCCGTCTCCTTCGGCGTCACGGGGACGGGCGCCGGAGCGGGGTCCGCAGCCGCGACCGGTCCGGGCGCCGACACCGGGTCGTCCGCCGCCGTCGCCGCCGCGATCCGGTCGCCGTGCTCCTCGCAGAGGAACTCGGCGAGTCCGGTCAGGCGCGGGTTCTCGAACAGTACGGTCGGCAGGAGGTCGAGGTCGTACCGCTCGTTGACCGCGTTGACGAGCCGGGTCAGCGAGATGGAGTCGAATCCCAGTTCCATGAGTTCCGCGTCGAGGTCGACCTCGGCCGGCTCGACGAGCAGGAATCCGGAGGCCATCTCCCGCAGAGCCGCCTCGACCGCGGCCCGGTCGACCTCCCCCGCGGGCGCGCCGGTCCCGGCCGCCGGGGAGCGCCGCGACGCGGGCGGCGCCGAGCGGTCGCCCTGGACGACGGCGACCGAGGTGTCGTCCCCGGCCAGGATCACGTCGAAGGCCCCCAGGCCGGCCGCGGTGCTCATCGGGACCATGCCCCAGCGCTGGGCGAGCAGCGTGCGGGTGGCGTCGTCCACAGTCATCCCGCCCTCCTGCCAGAGCGGCCATCCGATGCTGCGGGTACGGCCCCGGCGGCGGCCCGCCGCCCGCCACTGCTCCCGTACCTCGGCGAACTCGTCGAGGAACGCGTTGGCGTAGGCGTAGTCCGCCTGCCCCGGGTTACCGCTCTCGGCCACGACCGACGAGAACAGCACGAAGAAGTCGAGCGGTTCGTCCCGCGTGGCGGCGTCGAGCGCGACGACGCCTGCCGTCTTCGGGGCGACGACCTCCTCGAACTGTTCGCGGGTCTTGTGCACCGCCCGTGCATCGCGGTGCAGGCCTGCGGCGTGGACGACGCCGTGCACCGGGCCGAGGTCGGAGCGCACGGCGGCCACCAGCCGCTCCGCCGCCCCCGGGTCGGCCAGGTCGGCCCGGTAGTAGCGGACGTCCGAGCCGCCACGACGCAACCGGTCCAGCCGCGCGGACCGGTCGTCGTCCAGGGGGCCGCGGCCGGCCAGGGCCAGCCGGACCGGCCCCGCCTCGGCCAGCCGGGCGGCGAAGACCAGGCCCAGCGCGCCCGCGCCGCCGGTGATCAGGTAGGTGCCGCCGGGCCGGCCGGGCGGCACGTCAGCGGCCTGCGGCACGAACGTCTCCGTGTGCCGGCGCCACCGGCGTCCGGAGTGGTACGTCACCCGGGCCACGCTCGGATCCGTCGCCGCCAGCTCGTCGGACAACAGGGTGGCGACGGTCTCCGCCGGCTGCGACGCCGCCGCGAATCTGACGCAGGTTCCGCTGAACCGGCTGTGTTCCAGGGCCAGGGTCCGCAGGATGCCGGACGCCGCAGCGTACTGCGGCGCGAAGCCCGCCCGCTGGTCCTGCACGCCGGGGTCGGCGTAGGCGTAGACCGCCCGCAGCGCGGCGCCGGGCGACTGTTCCATCAGGGCCGCGACCAGCCAGAGCAGCGACATGGGCCCCTCCTCGACCGAGCGGTGCAGCGCCGCGGGGTCGAACGGGCGGCGCGACCAGTCGTGCAGCACGGCATCGGGCGTCAAGCCCCGCGCCGCGAGATCCTGGGCGAGGCGGCGGTGGTCGTCCCGGTCACCGGGCGCCACCTGGTAGCCGTCGTCGCCGATCCGGGCGAAGCGGTCCCCCGGCCGCACCCGGACCAGCCGGACACCCACCGGCGCGAGCTGGTTCTCCAGCGCGAACCCGAGCATGTCGTCGGCGGTGGCGACGAGCAGCACGGACGGCTCCGGGCGGGCCGGCGCCACCGGCTCGGGCCGCCAGGACGGGCGCGCGTACCGCAGGGTGGGCCCGGCCGGACGCTCCTGGACGGTGACGCCCTCGACGGTGAGCACGGCCCGGCCGGCGTCGTCGGCGACCCGGATGTCGAAGCGGCGCCGGCGCCCGACCTCCTCGGTGGTCGTCTCGCGGACGTACGCCCAGCACCGGGCCGGCAGCGGCCGGTGCAGCGCCAGCCGCCGCAGCCCCACCGGCAGGTACGAGTGGTCGTCCGACGCCCCGCACACGGCGGCGACGGATTGCAGCGCGCCGTCCAGCAGAGCCGGGTGCAGCAGCGGGGCGGCGGCGTCGCCGTCGGCCTCCGGGGCGAGCCGGAGCCGGGCCAGCGCCTCACCGGCGCCGGTCGACACCGCGGCGATCGACCGCATCGCCGGCCCGTAGTCGAGACCACCACGTGCCATGTCGGCGTAGAACGTGTCCACGTCGAGGTGGTCGGGGCACCGCTCGCGCGCCGCGGTCAGATCCACCGGCTCACCCGCGCCCGCCCCGGACGGGCGCAGCGTCCCCGTGGCGTACACGACGGGCGTCTCGCTCGTACCGGTGACCCGGAACGTGATCGTGTCGGCCCGCCGTTCGAGCCCGACGTGCAGCGCCGTCGTATCGGGGCCGACCGCGACCGGGGCCGTGAAGTGGACGTCGTCGATCCGTAGTCCCGGTCCGGCGATCGCGTCGCCGCAGGCGTGCCGGGCGATCTCCAGCACGGCGGCCCCGGCCATCCACGGCCGGCCACCGACGCGGTGCTGGGCGCAGTAGTAGACGGCCGGGTCGATCCGGTGCTCGACGCGGCGGACCAGCCAGTCGGCGTCCGGTGCGGGCGCCGGTTCACCGGCCGCGCCGGGCTGCCCGTCGCCGGACGGGTCGCCCAACCAGTACCGCCGGTGCTCGAACGGGTACGTGGGGAAGGCCACCCGGCGGGGACGGGATCGCGGCCACAGCAGCCGCCAGTCGATCTCCGCGCCGTCCACCCAGGCGCGGGCGATGTCGGTGAGCGCCCGCCGCTGGACCAGGTCCTCCAGGGCGGCCGGGGGCCCGGATCGCGTCGCACTCCGGGTGAAGACCGTGGGCGCGGGCCGGTCCTGCGCGAACGACCGCAGGGCGGCCGCCAGGTCCGCGGTGGTGGCGGCCACCACAGCCACCCGCTCGGTCATCTCCCGGCGCCCGACCTGGCTGCTGTACGCGAGGTCGGCCAGGGAGTGGGCCGCCCCCGCCGCCGTGTCCAGGAAGGCGGCGACGCGGGCCGCGTGAACCGCCAGCCGCTCACCGGTACGCGCGGACAGCACGAAGATCTGCTCGCCCGCCGCCGGAGCCGGACCACCGGCCGCGGGTGTGCCCGCCTCCTCCAGGACGACGTGCACGTTGGCGCCACCCGCACCGAACGAGCTGACGCCGGCCCGGCGCGGGACGACACCGTCCGCGGTGACCGGCCGCTCCCATTCGGTCAGCGTCCGCGGCAGGTGGAACCGCGAACCGGCGAAGGCGATCTTCGGGTTCGGCGTCTCCAGGTTGGCACACGGGACGATGCGCCCGTGGCGCAGTTGCAGCAGCGCCTTGGTCAGTCCGGCGATTCCGGCCGCCCCCTCCAGGTGACCGATGTTGGCCTTCACGGAGCTGATCGCACACGGCTGCCGGGAGTCCTCGGTCCCGCCGAAGACGCGGTTGAGGGCGGCGATCTCGATCGGGTCGCCGAGTTCCGTACCGGTGCCGTGGGCCTCGACGAAGCTGACGGTCGCCGGTTCCACCCCGGCCCGCCGCAGCGCCTCGGCGGTCAGGTCGGCCTGGGCACCGGGGTTGGGCACCGTGTAGCCGCTCGTCTTGCCCCCGGCGTTCACGGCGCTGCCCTTGATCACCGCCCAGATGTCGTCACCGTCGGCCAGTGCCCGTTCGAGCGGCTTGAGCAGGACCGCGCCGACGCCCTCGCCGGGCACGTAGCCGTCGGCCCGGGCGTCGAAGGGACGGCAGCCGTCGGCGCCGGCGAGCATGTTCATCGACGACAGCGCGACCAGGTGCGACGGGTGCAGGATCAGGTTGACCCCGCCGGCGACGGCCATGTCGCACTCGCCCTCGCGCAGGCTCCGGCAGGCCAGGTGCACGGCGGTGAGCGACGACGAACACGCCGAGTCGACCGCGAAGCTCGGCCCGGAGAAGTCGAACGTGTACGACACCCGGTTGGCCACCGACCAGTACGCCGAGTGGGCGCCGGCGAGTTCGCCGCGAGGCCAACCCTGGGCGGCCGCGAGCTTGCCGTAGGAGCCGTACATCAGACCCACGAAGACGCCGGTACGCGGCACGCGTGTGTGCCGGCCGAGGTGGCCGGTCTCCTCCAGCAAATTCCAGCACGTCTCCAGGAACAGCCGCTCCTGCGGGTCGATGGCGGCGGCGTCGCCGGGCAGGATGCCGAACAGCGAGGGGTCGAACCGGTCGATGCCCTCCAGGAAGCCGGCCCACCTGCCGTACGTGCGGTTCGGCTGCCCGCGCCGGGCGTCGAAGTGGGTACGCCAGTCCCAGCGCTCGGCGGGCACCTCGGTCACGCCGCTGGCCCCGGCCGACAGGTTCCGCCAGAACTGCGCGACGTCCGCCGCGCCGGGATACCTGCCGCTGACGCCGATGACGGCGATGTCGGCCGAGGCGACCGGGACCGCAGGCGCCGGCCCGGCTGACGGCACCGGCCCGGCTGCCGGGGTCTCCTCCCGTGGTGCCACCGTCACCGGGGCCGGCGGACGCAGCAGCGTGTCGAGTCGCCCGCCGTGCTCGGCCGCCAGGTGGTCACCGAGCCGCCCGACGGTCATGTGCTCGAAAAGCAGCGTCTGGGGCAGCGGGCCGAGATCCTGTTCGAGCCGGTGCACGATCGACGTGCCGATCATCGAGTCCACGCCGTACGTCTCGAACGTCTCGTCGTCGAGCAGGCTCTCCGGCGCGCACCGCAGCACCTCCGCGAACACCCGTCGCACGTAGTCCCGTACCGCTGCCGCGGACCGGGCCGGCGCCGGGGTCACGGCGGACCCGGCGGGCCCGACGGCGACGGCAGGCTCGGTCGGCTCGGCAGGCTCGGCCGGTCCGGTGGTGGCCAGGCGGATGCCGAAGCCGGGCAGACGGCCGCGCTCGGCCCGGAGCACGAGCGCCTGGGGCGCGCCCGCGCCGAGGATCCGCCGCAGCGCCGCCATGCCGGCCGGCGGCTCGATCGACGCCACGCCCAGAGCCGCGAAACGCTCGGCGTACCGGGCGCCGCGCACCGCGCCGACGCTGCCCCAGTAGCCCCAGTTGACGGTCCGGGCGGGAACGCCGCGACGGCGCAGCTCGAACGCGTACGCGTCCTGGAACGTACTCGCGGCGGCATAGTTGGCCTGGCCACCGGCGTCCACGAACGAGGCCGCCGACGAGAAGAAGATCAGGAAGTCCAGCGTCTCGTCCCGCAGCGCCTCGGCGAGCACCACGCTGCCCCGGACCTTGGGATCGAGGACCTCGGTGATGGACCGTTCGTCGAGGTTGGGCACGGTGCCGTCGTGCCACACCCCGGCGGCGTGCACCGCGCCGTGGAGCCGGCCGAAGCGGGCTCGTGCGGCCGCGACGGCGGCACGCACCGCGGCGGCGTCGGTGAGGTCGGCACGCTGGTACAGCACCGAACCGCCGAGCGACTCGATCTCGCGGATCCGGTCGTCGATCTCGGGCCCCGGCTCGCGGCGGCCGAGCCACACGAGTGCGGCCCGGTGCGTGGCGGCGAGGTGCCGGCTCAGCGCGAGGCCGAGCCCACCGGCGCCACCGGCGACGAGGTACGCGCCGCCGTCGCGCCACGGCGCGGCGGCGTCGGGCGACGGTGGCAGCGGGGCGAAGGCGCGGGTGAGCCGCCGCCCCGGCCGCAGCGCGACGAGCGGCTCGACGAGCGGCTCCCGCCGGATCCGGTCCGCCCAGCCGATTGCGGCGTCCGGGCCGATGTCGACGCAGCCGACCGTCCACCCCGGCGCCTCCGCGGCCAGCGAGCGCGCGGCGCCGAGCAGGCCGGCGACGCTCGGGCGCACCGCCTCCCCGTCGTGCGTCGCGACCGCGCCCCGCGTGACCACCGCGAGGCGCAGGGCGCGGCTGCGGTGTCCGGCGAGCAGCGCCCGCGCCAGCCGCAGGAAGGCAAGCGTCACGGTGGTGTCGGCCGGGTCGGTGGTGTCGTCGCCGGCGACGACGTAGACGGTGTCCACCGGGGTGTGCAGTGCCGCCGCCGGATCTCCGTCCAGGGGCAGGCGCAGCGCCGCGCCCGCCTGCGCGGCGCACAGCTCGTCGGCCAGGCCCCGCTCACCGGTCGTGTGCAGGACCGCCACCGTGCCGGGGTCGCCGGCCGCGACCGGCTCGGCGGCGTCCTGCCAGACCGGGGTGCAGACGAACACCTCGGGCTGCGCCGAGGTGACCCGCTGTGGCCGCAGCGCGAAGCCCTCGCACCGGGCCACCACCGTTCCGTCCGCACCGGCCAGCACCGCGTCGTACCGGCCGTCACCGGTGCGCCGCACGTGCGACCACAGCGGGGTGCGCAGCGGCCCGGTGACCTCCAGGACGTCGATGCCGAACGGCACCAGCGGTCCGTCGGTGCGTTCGGCCTCGAGCGCCGTCACGGTCTGCAGGGCGCCGTCGAGCAGAGCCGGATGCAGCCGGTGTGCGCCGACGTCCGCCGGGTCCGGCCCGGGAAGGTGTCCGAGTGCCTCGCCGTCGCCCACGAACACCTCGGCGAGCGCCTGGTACGCCGGCCCGTACGCGATGCCGGCGGCGGCGAAGCGGTGGTAGATCTCCGCGCCGTCGAGCCGCCCGGCGCATCGGCCGCGCACCGCCGCCGTGTCGAGGTGACCCCCCGGTGACGTCGGCGGCGCCGCCTCGACGGTCGCCTGGGCGTGCACCGGCGCGTCCCCGGCCGTGCCGCCGGTCAGCGTGACGTCGAACCGGCGGGGACCGGAGGGCGTCAGCCGCAGCGCGACCTCGCGTACGCCGGTCACCTCCAGCGGGCGCGACCAGCGCACCGAGGTCAGGCGCCAGGGCGCCGGCAGACCGCGCCGGGCGAGTTCGCCGGCCGCCAGGTCGAGGACCGTGACACCGGCCAGCAGGGTCGCGCCGGCGACGCGATGGTCGCGGATGAGCGCGTCGTCCGGGCGCAGCTCGATCGGCGTCACCGCGGCGACGGATCCGGAGGGCCGCCGGGCCGCCGGCGTGCTCACCCAGTGCCGGTCCTTCGCGAACGGGTACGTGGGCAGGGAGATCCGGCGCACGGCACGGCCACCGTGCTGCGCCGCCCAGTCGACGTCACCGCCCGCGAGGTAGCCGGCGGCCAGATCGCGGAGGGCCGGATCGGCGGCCGGTGCCGGGGTACGCCCGTCGGCGAGTGCGCGCAGCCCGGTGAGGAGTTCGGTACGGTCGCGCGCGGTGACCGCGGCCCGCACCGGGAAGTGCGCCCGGGCGACCCCGAGGGTGAAGGCGAGGTCGCCGAGGTCGGGGCCGGTCGCCTCGACCGCGCCGGTGAGTTGCCGCGCCTGCCGGGCCAGCGCCTCCGGCGTCATGGCGGACAGCGGGACCAGCACCGGGCGGTCCAGCGCCGGCCGTACGGGATCGGCGCTCTCGGGCGGGGACTCGACCACGACGTGGCAGTTCGTGCCGCTGAAGCCGAAGCTGCTGACCACGCCGATCCGGCGGCCCCGGTCGCCGGCCGGCCACTCGACCGGCTCCGGCACCGCGAAGAACGGGCTGTCGGCCAGGTCGATCTTCGGGTTGGGCGTGTCGAAGTGCACGGTCGGGGGCAGGGTGCGGTGCCGCAGCGCCAGGACGACCTTGAGCAGACCGGCGACGCCGGCCGCCAGCGAGGTGTGCCCGATGTTGGCCTTGACCGAGCCGAGCCCGCAGTACCCGCGCCGGGCGGTGTCGCGGCGGAACACCTCGTTGAGTGCCTTGGCCTCGATCGGGTCACCCAGCGCAGTGCCGGTGCCGTGCGCCTCGACGTAGCCGATCTGGTCCGGGCGTACGCCGGCCCGCCGGTGCACCGACTCCAGCAGCGCGGCCTGCGAGGCGGCGCTGGGGGCGGTGATGCCGTTGCTGCGGCCGTCGCCGTTCGTTCCGCTGCCACGGATCACGGCGTGGACGGTGTCGCCGTCGGCGAGCGCCCGGTCCAGGCGTTTGAGGACCACCGCGCCCGCGCCCTCACCGAGGACGATCCCGTCGGCGGACGCGTCGAACGGCGCGCACCGGCCGGTGGGTGACAGCATTCCCGCCCGGCTCGTCCAGACGTGCATCCGTTCGGTGACCATGATGGCCACGCCGCCGGCCACGGCCATCTCGCAGTCGCCGCGCCGGAGGGCCTCCGCCGCCAGGTGGACGGCGACGAGCGACGAGGAGCAGGCCGTGTCGACGGCGACCGCGGGACCGGTCAGGTTGAGCAGGTACGAGATCCGCGCCGCGAGGATCGACATGCTGTTGCCGAGGAAGGCCTGGGCCGAGTCGTCCTGCCCCGCCTCGGCGAGCAGCCGCAGGTAGTCACCGCCGCTGGCGCCGACGAAGACCCCGCATCGGTTCTCCCGGTCCGGCCCCAGCGCGTACCCGGCGTCCTCGAGGCCGGACCACGCCACCTCCAGGAAGACCCGCTGCTGCGGATCCATGGCCTGCGCCTCCAGGGCGGACAGCCGGAAGAACGACGCGTCGAACGCGTCCACGTCGGACAGTGAGGCGGCCCAGCGGCTGTACGTGCGCCCGCTCGCGTGCCGGTCCCGGTCGAAGTACCGTCCGACGTCCCAGCGGTCGCCGGGAACCTCGGTGACACTGCACCGGCCGGCGACGATGTTGGCCCAGAAGGCGTCCAGGTCGGGGGCCTCCGGGAACCGCCCGGCCATGCCGATCACCGCGATGTCGGCCGCACCGGGCCGGTCGTCGGGGCGTACGCCGGTGGCGGGTGCGGGAGCCGGTGCGGGCGGCGACGCCGGGGCGCTGCCGCCACCCGTGCGGGCCGCGACCAGGGTGATCCGGCCGTTGCCGGAGGCCGCGGCGGCGCGTACGGGCGACGCGGCCGGCATCACGGCCGCCGGGGCGGGCAGGCGCGACGCCGGCGCGGGCGACGCCGCGACGGACGGGGACGACGCCGACGCAGCGGCGGGCGACGCCGGCGCGGGCGCGGAGGACGCCGGCGTGGGGGCGGAGGACGCCGGCGTGGGGGCGGACCACGCCGGAGCGGCGGCGGGCGGCGATGGTACGGGCGACGCGGGGGCGGGTGCGGTGACGGCGGCGTCGCCACCGGACGGGGTGTCACCGAACGCACGGCGGAGGAACGGCCGGGCGGCGAACGATCCGTCAGGTGCCGCCGCGGTGCCGGCGGCGCGCAGGCTGGCCGCTCGCGCACCGGCCTCGACCAGGTGTGCCGCCAGGGCGGGGACGGTCGGGTGGTCGTAGACGACGACGGTGTCGAGGTCGAGCCCGAACCGCCGGTTCAGGTCACGGATGATGTCCACCGCGCCGACCGAGTCGACGCCCATCTCGTTGAAAGTCAGCGTGCGGTCGAGTTCCGCCCGGTCGAGGTAGAGCTGCGCGCACAGCACCTCCTCGACCGCGCTGACGGCGGC
The DNA here is from genome assembly GCF_900091605.1 of Micromonospora tulbaghiae. Lineage (GTDB taxonomy): Bacteria > Actinomycetota > Actinomycetes > Mycobacteriales > Micromonosporaceae > Micromonospora > Micromonospora tulbaghiae. The sequence goes on along the minus strand of NZ_FMCQ01000002.1, from coordinate 95,480 downwards.
GTCCCGGCTCACCGGGTTCTGCGCCGCGGCGACGGCCGAGGGCACCGGCGCGGCCACCGACGCGGGCGAGGGCACCGCTACGGGTGACGGCACGGACGCCGGGGGCTCGGCGGCCGGCGCCGGGGATACGTCGGCCGGTGCCGCGGGCGCGGCGGCCGGCTCCCGTGGGGTCGGCGGCCGGGAGAACCCGTCCACCCGCCGGAAGTGCTCGCGGATGCGGCCGAGCGACTCCTCGCCCACGACACGGTCGTGCATGGCGACCTCCCGGTCGATGGCGTCGGCCATCTGCTCGCGGATCCGGGTGCCGAGGTCACGCTTGAGCTCCGTGAGGACCGGCAGCGGCTGCTCGGCGATGCCGCGGGCGATGTCCAGCGCCGCCGGCAGCACCTCGGCCTCCGGCAGGAACGTCGGCTCGGCCCCCCGCGCGGCCAGCGCGTCGCCGCTGAACGACCGGCCGGTGTAGAGCATCTCCGACGCCGTCGAGCGTCCGAACCGCCGTTCCAGCGCATAGGTGGCCCCCATGCCGGGGGTGAACCCGTACCGGGTGAAGTTGGCGCTGTAGACCGCGTCCCGCGACATCACGACCACGTCCGCGTGCAGGCCGAAGATGAGCCCGCCGCCCGAGGCGTGCCCCTGCATCGCGGCGACCACCGGGCGGTCGCAGCGGAGCAGGCCCTCGTAGAGGAACGGGATGTCGGTGAACCGGCCGGCCCCGCCGGCGAGGGTGAGGAGTGCCTCCGGGGTTCCGCCCATGCTGAACACCCCGCCGGATCCGGTCAGCACCACCACCTTGACGTCCGGCCGGCGTTGCACCTCGGCGAACGCCCACCGCAGGCCGTGCAACAGCCCGTCGGAGAACATGTTCGTGTTCGCCGTGTCCCGCATGGTCAGCAGCGCGATGCCCGGATCGAGCACCCGCATCTCCAGCTCCGTCCCGGCGTACGGCGCGACCTCCGCGACCGGCTCGGCCGGCGCGACCGAAACGGCCCGCGCGGGCGACGCCGCCGGTGCCGTCCTGGACTCCCAGCCGCCCAGCCAGTACCGCTCCTCCTGGAACGGGTACGGGGGCAGCGGTACCCGGCGCGGCCGGCGTACGCCGGTGACGGCCCGGTGACAGCGGTCCCACGGCACCTCGCCGCCGGCCACCCAGTGCTCCGCCAGTTCACGCAGGCACCCGTCGCGGAACAGTTCGGCGCACCGGTCCGGGCCCGGCGCGGCGTCCACCGCCGGTGCCCGGTCCCAGACGTGGTCCGGTCCGGCCGGCTCGCCGTCGAGGTAACGCCGGAGCCCGTCGCGGAGCCCGGCGTGGTCGTCCGCGACGATCGCCAGCCGGCGGGCCATGGCGGTCCGGCCCACCTGGGAGGTCCAGGCGATGTCGTCGAGGGCCGGCGCCGCAGGCTCCTCCGCCTCGCATCGGGCGGCGACGGCGTCGAGGGTGCTCTCCGACGACCAGCCGGCCGCGGCGCCACGGTGCGGGAACCGCTCCTGCGCCCGCTGGGCGAGGTCGCGCAGGCGGGCCGGGTCGAAGCCCAGATCGCCCAGCTTCTCCCCCGGGTCCACGTCGTCGACCGGGATGTCCAGCATCCGCGCGGCCTGTTCCCGCAGCCAGGGCAGCGCGGCGGCGCCCGCGGGGCCGGACGGCGCGGACAGGGCGTCGAGGTGGGACCGGGCGTAGTCGCGAAGCGCCTGGTCGGTGCGGGCGGAGAGGACGAACAGGACCGGTCCCGCGGGCGCGGCCGGACGGTCTGCCGGTGCGGGTGCCTCGACGATCAGGTGGGCGTTGGCGCCCCCGGCGCCGAAGGCGCTCACGCCCGCCCGCCGCGGCAGCCCGCCCGGCGGCTGCGGCCACGGCCGGGCCGAACGCTGGACGGCGACCGGTGCGGAGTCGAAGTCGATGTGCGGGTTCAGGTCGTCGGCGTGCAGGGACGGCACCAGCGTGCGGTGCCGCATCTGCAACAGCACCTTGGTCAGCCCGGCGATGCCGGCGGCGCTCTCGAGGTGCCCGATGGCGGATTTGACCGAGCCGATCGCGCACTTTTCGGCGGCGGCGGTCCGGCCGGCGAACGCCTCGGTCAGCGCCTGGATCTCGATCGGGTCACCGAGCGACGTGCCGGTGCCGTGCGCCTCGACGTAGCCGACGCTGTCCACCTCGACGCCGGCGCGGCGGATCGCGTCGGTGATGAGCGCGGCCTGGGAGGTCGGGCTGGGCACGGTGAACCCGGCGGTCCGTCCGGTGTGGTTGACCGACGACCCCTTGAGGACGCCGTACACGTGGTCGCCGTCGGCCAGCGCCCGCGCCAGCGGCTTCAGCACCACCGCGCCGACGCCCTCACCCGGCACGTATCCGTCGCCGTCGCGGCCGAAGCTGCGGCAGCGGCCGTCGGTGGACAGGAACTGCCCCTGCGCGAGCTGGAGGTACTTCTGCGGATGCGCCGTCACGTTCACCCCGCCGGCCAGCGCCAGGTCGCACTCCCCGCGCCGGATGCTCTCGGCGGCGAGATGCACGGCGGTCAGTGAGGACGAGCAGGCGGTGTCGACGGCCATGCTGGGACCGGTCAGGTCGAGGCAGTACGACACCCGGTTGGCCACCGCGGCGTGCATCGCGGTGGGCGCGACGCCGTCGCGGCCGGGCTCCACCATCTGGTAGTGGTTCCACATCACGCCGGCGAAGACGCCCACCGGGTGCGAGGACAGTGCGGCAGGCGGGTATCCGGCGTCCTCGAAGGCGTGCCAGCTCACCATGAGGAACAGCCGCTCCTGCGGGTCCATCCGCTCGGCCTCGCGCCGGGAGATGCCGAAGAAGGCCGGGTCGAAGTGGCCGACCCGGTCGAGGAAGCCGCCCCAGCGTCCGTAGGTGCGGCCCGCGCCGGCGCGCGGGTCCGGGTGGTAGAACCGGTCGTGGTCCCACCGGTCCGCCGGTATGCCGGTCACGCAGTCCCGGCCGGAGAGCAGGTTCGCCCAGAAGGTGTCGAGGTCGGGGGCCAGCGGGTACCGCCCGGCGAGTCCGATCACCGCGATGTCGTCCGGCGCCGGGGTGACGACCGGGTCGCCCGTGGGCGCCGGCGTGGCCGGAGCCGGGCTAACGACACCGGTGCCGCCGTCGGCCTCCCGGGGCGCGGGCAGGAGATCGGCGAGCCGGTCCGGGTCGCCGTACGCCACCACCAGCCGCACGTCGGTGCCCGCGAGGCCCCGCTCCAGCACGTCGAGTCCGGTCGCGGTGGGCATCGGCTCGGTGCCCAGGTCGCGCCGCGCCCGCCGGCCGGCCTCCGGCGTCACGGTCATGCCTCCGCCGGCCCACAACGGCCAGGCGACGGCAAGCGTACGGCCGCGGCGGTCGGCGCGTGCCGCGCGGCGCTCGGCGAACGCGTCGAGGAAGCCGTTGGCGTACGCGTAGTCGGACTGGCCGGGGTTGCCGACGGATGCGGCCAGCGACGAGAAGATCGCGAAGAAGTCGAGGTCGTCGCCGGCGGTCGCCGCGTCGAGGGCCTCCACGCCCGCGATCTTCGGGGCGAGCACGTCGGCCACGTCGTCCGGCCGCTTGCGGAAGTACAGTCCGTCGCGCACGGCGCCGGCGGCGTGGATCACGCCGTCGATGCGCCCGAAGGCGGTACGCACCTCGTCGAGCGCCGCGTCCAGCTCGTCGCGGCGGCTGACGTCGGCGCGCAGATAGCGTACCCGCGCGCCCTGCTCCTCCCAGTCGCGCAGCTGCGCCCGGCGGCCGGCGCTCAGCGGGCTTCGCCCGATCAGCGCGATCCGGGCGCGGCGGGTCCGGACGAGGTGCTCGGCGACCAGGCCGGCGAGGGCGCCGCCGCCACCGGTGACGACGTACACGCCGTCGTCGCGCAGCGGCGCCGCCCCCTGGGCCGGGTTCGCCGGCCGGTACCGGCGGACGTGCCGCCGCCCGTCCACGTACCGGACCGCGGCTTCGCCGTCGGCTGTCGCCAGCTCGGTGAGCAGCGCGGCTGCCATCGCGTCGGGCGGGGCGGCGGCGAGGCGGACCGCGGTGCAGCGCAGCACCGGCGTCTCGGCGCTGATCGTGCGGCACAGCGCGGCCGACGCGTCGGCGCCGGCCGGGACGCCGTGCTCCGGGTCGAGATGCACGGCGAGCAGCCGGCGCGGTGTGGTGGGCTGCCGGTCGACCACCGCCGCGGCGAGCGTTCGCAGCACGTCGAAGTCGCGCCACGCGGAGGCGGCCGCCTCCGCCGGAGCCGGCGCGCCCGTCACGACGACGATGGACGCGCCGCCGGTGTCCCGCTCGTCGACGGCGTCGAGCAGCCGTCGCACGTCGTCGGCGCTCGCCGGGTCGAGCCGGAACCGGTCGCCGGCCGTCCCGGTGAACGCGGCGCCGCCGGTCACGGCGACGATCCGCCGTCCGCCGGTCCGCTGCCGCAACGCGTGGAGCAGGCCGTCGTCCGCGCCGACGACCACGAGCGGTCCCGCGTCCGCCGCACCGGCGCCGGCCGGCGGCGAGGCGGACCAGACCGGGCGGAACACCCGTACGGCGGCCGGCGTCGCCGCGTCGACCCGGTCGTCCTCGCCGGGCGGCCCGTCCGGCGGCCGGAACGTGAACCGTCCGGCGAGGTGCCGGGCGAGGCTTTCGATGTCGGTGAACTCGAACAGCAGCGTGGGATAGAGCGCGGTCCCGGTGACCGCCTCCAGGTCCTCGCTGATCCGCAGCATGGTGACCGAGTCCAGGCCGAGGTCGTAGAAGCCGGTGCCGGTGGCGATCGCCTCCGGGTCCTGGACGAGGGCGTCCGCCACCCGGTTGCGCAGGTACGCGCGGAACTGCTCGTACGGGGTGCCGCCGGGCGTCTCCACGGCGGGCGTGGCGGAGCCGGCCGGCCGTACCGGACCGGCCGGGGCCTGCGCGTCGCCGACGAGCCGGGTGATCAGACCGGCGTGACGGATGCGCTTGCAGGACAGTCCGGTGAACTCGGCGACGAACCGCCCGTGTTCGTCGTGCAGCGTGTAGTCGCTGCGGATGATGTCCCGCGACGCCGCGAACGTCTCCTTGTGCGGCACGTGGACGTACATCCGGCCGCGCAGCGGCGCCGACGACCGGAACCGCTCGATGTGCAGGGGGATGTACGGCTCCTCGGACGCCGCCTCGTTCAGGCCGTACGCGGCGATGGTGGCCGCGTCCAGCATGGCCGGGTGGAGGTGGAACCGGTCGGCGCCGGAGTGTGCGGGCTCCTCCAGTTCGAGTTCCGCGAGCATGTAGCCGGGTCCGATGTGCAGCGGCCCGGTGCAGCGCATCGGCGCGCCGTGGCGGATGTCCTCGGCACGGGCCGCCGCGTACAGCTCGGCCATGTCCCGCCGGCGTACCGCCCCGGCCTTGAGGGCCGCGATGTCGATGTCGGCGCCGCGCTCCTCCCCCGGTCCGGAGGACAGCTCGGCCCGCAGGTTGGCGCGCCACGGCCCGGCCGCCTCGCCGTCGACGACGTCCCGGCTGTGGACCCGGACGGCGCGGGTGCCGTGGTCGTCGGCGGCGCCGACGTGGACCTCGATCTCCCGGTCGACGCCGTCGCGGGTGGCGATCGGCTCGTCGAACAGGATGGCGCCGACGCTCACCCGGCCCAGGTCGGCGCCCTGGGCGAGCAGGATGCGGCTGAGGACGTCCAGCAACGCCACACCGGGCAGGAGGGACACCCCGTGAACCCGGTGGTTCTGCATGATGAAGTCGGTGTGCCGCAGCACCAGGCGGCAGTCGATTTCGGGCGTAGGCATCGGACGAGTCCTCTCAGGTGCCGTTGTGCGAGCCGGCCGACTGTCGCCGCGGGTGGGAGCGTCCCGTCAAGGAGTCCGGGGCGGCCGGAAGGAAGTGCAGGTCGAGAAGGGAGGCGGTCCCGCGGTTCGACGGCGGCGGGGCGGACGCCGGTGCGCGGTCGAGCCAGTGGCGGCGCCGCTGGAACTCCGGCGGCGGCAGCGGCGTCCGGGTCACGGCCGCTCCGGCGCGGTCCGCCGGTTCGACGGCGGTGGCGATCAGGTGGGCGTTGGTCCCGCCGAGGCCGAAGGCGCTGACCCCGGCCGATCGCCGGACGCCGGCCGGGAAGGGCCGGGCCTCGGTGTTGGGGAAGAACGGCGAGGCGCCGAAGTCGAAGCGGGGGTTCGGCACGTCGCAGAAGAGCGTCGGTGGGATCGTGCCGTGCTCCAGCGACAGGATCACCTTGATCAGGCCGGCGATGCCGGCCGCGCTGAGCAGGTGACCGATGTTGGACTTGACGCTGCCGATGGCGCAGAAGCCGCTGCGGGTGGTGGCTTCCCGGTAGACGTCGGTGAGCGCCCGCAGCTCGATCGGATCGCCGATCATGGTCGCCGTGCCGTGCGCCTCGATCATCGCGATGTCGTCGGGCCGCCGGCCGCTGACCGTCAGGGCCCGGCGTACGACGGCGGCCTGAGCAGCCGGGTTCGGCGTGGTCAGGCCCATCGTCCGGCCGTCGTTGTTGACCGCGACGCCGTCGATGACGGCGTGGACGCGGTCACCGGCGGCGATCGCGGCGGCCAGCGGGCGCAGCAGCAGCACCCCGCAGCCCTCACCGGGCACGAACCCGTCGGCGTGCTCGTCGAAGGTGCGGCACCGGCCCGACGGCGACAACGCCCGGGCGGCGCTGAACTCCAGATAGGGCTCCTCGTCGAGCAGGACGTCGACGCCTCCGGCGAGGGCGAACTCCGACTCGCCGGACAGGAGGCTCTGCACGGCCAGGTGCACCCCGACCAGCGCCGAGGAGCAGGCACTGTCGACCACGAGGTTGGGACCGCGCAGGTCGAACTGGTGGGCCACCCGCGCGGCGATGAAGTTCTGGTCGCCGCCGAGGCCGCCGCCGCTGCCGTACCGCCGCCGGTAGCCGGACATCCGGGCGCCGACGAAGACGCCCACGTCGCGGCCCTGCAACTCGGCCTCCGGATAGCCGGCGTCCCGCAGACACGCCACGGTGCCCTCCATGAACAGCCGGATGGCCGGGTCGAGGTGGCGGGCCTCGTCGGCGGTCATGCCGAAGTGGTCCGGGTCGAAGTCCTCGATGCCGTCGAGGAAGCCGCCCCACCGGCTGATGCTGTGCCCGGGCGCCGGCGTGGGCCGGTACAGCGACGTCACGTCCCAGCGCGCCGGCGGCACCTCGTCGACCGCGCATCGGCCGGCCACCAGGTTGTCCCAGAAGGTGGCGGTGTCCGGCGCCCCCGGGAACCGGCAGGCCATCCCGACGACGGCTATCCGGCGGTCCGCCGGGGCGGGCGCGGCGCTCGGCACCGCGACGGCCGGGCCGGTGGCGACGGCGGCCGGCGCGGCGGGGGTCAGGGTGGCGAGGTACGCGGCCAGCCGTTCCAGCGTGTCGTGGTCGAGCAGGGTGCTCGGCTCCAGGCGGCGGGCCAGTCGGTCCTCCAGCCGCTCCAGCAGTTCCCCGAGCATGATCGACTCGACGCCCAGCTCGTCGAAGGGCGTGGCGGGATCCAGGTCGGACGGCGCCGTGCCCAGCACCGCGCAGAACAGGCCGGTGAGCCACTGCGGCACGGGTGACGCCTCCGCCGTACCGGGAACCGCCGTGCCGGAAGCCGGCGGCGCGGTCGCCGGGGGCGCCGCGGCCGGTGACCCGGCGACGGTACGGGCGCCGATCAGGTCGAGCGGGTCGAAGCCGGGTACGCGGCCCCGCCAGGGCAGCAGCACCGTGGCCGGCGGCAGGGCGAGGACCTGTTCCAGCACCGCCAGCCCGTCCTCCTCGCTGAGCGCGTGCAGCCCGGCCCGCTCGCAGGCCCGCGCCGCGGCGGGGCCGGACGCGCTGCCGGTCCAGGCCGGCCAGTCGACGGACCGGAACCACGGGCGGCCGGACCGGACCTGATATCCGGCGTAGAGGTCGAGGAAGGCGTTCGCGGCGGCGTAGTCGGCCATTCCGGCGCCCAGGGCGGGCACGCTCGCCGACACGGACGAGAAGAGCACGAAGAACGACGGCTCGTCGGCGGCGCACAGCTCGGCCAGCACCTCCAGGCCGTCCACCTTGGGTTCGGCGACCGCCCGGATGTCCGCGAGGTCACGACGGCCGAGCGACACGGCGCCGCGTGAGCTGGTGCCCGCGCAGTGCACGACGCCGCCGATCGGTCCGAGAGTCGCCCGTACCTCGTCGAGGAAGGCGGCGAGCCGGGTCCGCTCGGCGAGCGAGCCGGAGAAGACCGCCACCCGGGCCCCGGAGCGTTCCAGCTCGCGCAGGTGCGCCACCGCCTCGCCGGTCGCCGCGTCGGCCGGGTGGTCCCACCGCTCCCTGGGTGGAAGGGTACGCCGCCCGGTCACGACGAGGTTGCGCGCGCCCAGCCGGACGAGCCGCCGGGCCGCCGCGGCACCCAGGCCCCGGGTTCCCCCGGTGACCACGTACACCCGGTCCGGGTCGAGGCGCGGCGGGGACGCGGCCGGCTCCAGCCGGAGGACGCCCGGGACGTACCGGACCCCCGCCCGGTACGCGACCTCCGTGGACGCGTCCGCCGCGGCCCACTCGGCGACGATCTGGGCCGCCGCCTCGTGACCGGTGCCGTCCAGGTCGACGGCGGAGGCGGACGCCGTGGGGTACTCGGCGCCGAGCACCCGCACGAAGCCGGTCAGGCGGGCGCCGGCCCGCCGGGGTTCGGCGCCGGGCAGGTCCTGGAGCCCTCGGGTGACGTGCACGATCCGCAGGTCCACGCCGGGCCTGCTGTCGACGAGGTGCTGCACCATCGCCAGGCGGCCTGCCCACCCGTCGTCGTCCGGGCCGTCGTCCACGTCGCACAGGTCGATCCATCCGCGCACGTCCGGCCGCCGGTCGAGGATGTCGTGGACGGTCCCCGGAATAGCGTCGCCGGTGTCGCCGCCGGGCCCGCCGACGGCCACCAGGACCGTCCGGTCCCGGCCGAGCAGGCCGGCCAGCTCCGCGGCGAGGCGGGCGGACGGGGCCCGGTGCAGGCAGATCACGGTGCCGGCATCCGGATCCTCCGCGGGCGGCGCGGCGACGGGCTGCCAGGTCCGGCCGTACAGCGGCACCGCGGGCGCGGCGCGGGGCGGGACGGCGGGCGTGGCGGCGGCCTCCGGAAGCCAGCACCGGACGGTCGCGAACGGGTACGAGGGCAACGCGACCAGGCGCCGCCCGGACGGGTGCAGCCGGGCCCAGTCGACGTCCGCTCCGCGTACCCACTGCTGTGCCAGCGTCGGCAGCGGCACCTCCGCCGGGTCGGGCCCGACGCGCAGCGGTGCCGCTCCGGCCGGAGCCCGGCCCCGCAGCACGCCCGTCGCGTCACCGGCGAGGAAGCGTTCCAGCTGCGCGGCGAGGCCGGCGACGTCGGCGGCGATCACGGCGAGACGCTCGCGCAGCGGCTCGCGACCCACCTGGAGCGTGTAGGCGATGTCGGCCAGCCGTCCGGGACTCGCGGCGTCGCCGGCCGTCGCGCGTGCCAGCAGCCACCGGGCCAGCCGGCTCGGGTCGGCGGCGTCCGGCGCGCCGTCCGGCAGGCGCCCGGCGGCGATGCCGGCCAGCTCGCGCAGCAGCACGCCGTCGGCCGGCGCCGGGTCCGCGGCGCGCAGGAACCGCACCAGGCGGTCGGCCACCGCCCGCAGCCGTTCCTCGTCGCGGGCGGACAGCACCACGAGCTGGGGGCCGGCCGCGTCGGGGGCGGCGGCGGGCACGTCGTCGTACGCCTCGACGACGACGTGGGCGTTGCTCCCGCCGGCGCCGAACGCGCTGATCCCCGCGCGGCGCGGCGCCGGCCGGCCGGCGCGGTCGGTACGGCCGTCCGGCCAGTCGGCAGCCGTCCGCTGCACGGCGAACGGGACGTGGTCCCAGTCGATGCCCGGGTTCAGCTCGGCGGCGTGCAGCGACGGCGCGATCCGGCCGTGCCGCATCTGGAGCACGACCTTCGTCAGGCCGGCGATGCCCGCCGCCGCCTCGAGATGACCGATCGTGGACTTCACCGAGCCGATCGGGACCGAACCGGCGGGGAGGTCCCCGTACGCGCGGCTGAGCCCGGCGATCTCGATCGGGTCGCCCAGAGCGGTGCCGGTGCCGTGTGCCTCGACGTAACCGATCGTCGCGGGGTCGACGCCCGCCCGGTCCAGCGCCGCCCGGATCAGGTCGCCCTGGGCGACGGGGTCCGGCACCAGGTAGCCGTTGCTGCGACCGCCGTGGTTGACAGCGGTCGCCCGGATGACGGCGTGGATCCGGTCACCGTCCGCGACGGCCCGGCGCAGCGGTTTGAGCAGCACCGCGCCGACGCCCTCCCCCGGTGTGAACCCGTCACCGCCGGCTCCGAAGGCGCGGCAGCGGTGGTCGCCGGAGGTCATGCCCATCCGTCGCTGCTGGCGGAACTTGTTCGGGTGCAGCGAGAGGTTGACGCCGCCGGCCAGTGCCACCTCGCACTCGCCGGCTCGCAGGCTCTGCACGGCCAGGTGCACAGCGGTCAGCGACGAGGAGCACATGGTGTCGACGGCGAGGCTCGGGCCGTGCAGGTCGAAGGCGTACGACACGCGGTTGGCGATGCCCGCGACGGTCGAGCCCGCGTCGACCGGCGGGCCCGCCAGGCTCTGCTCGACGCCGAAGAACGGGTACTCGTTGTGCATGACACCGACGAACACGCCGACCCGCGAGCCGTGCCGGGCGCGCAGCCGGGAACGCGGGTAACCGGCGTCGTCCAGCGTCTCCCAGGCGGTCTGGAGGAACAGCCGCTCCTGCGGGTCCATCAGGTCGGCGTCACGCGGCGTGATGCCGAACAGCAGCGGGTCGAACCGGTCCACGCCGTCGAGGAAGCCGCCCCGCATGAGGTCGACCGGCCACCCGGGCCGGGCGCGCTCGGCCGGCAGCGGACCGACGCAGTCCAGTCCGTCGGCCAGCACCTGCCAGAACCGGTCGAGGTCGGGCGCCTGCGGATAGCGTCCGGCCAGCCCGATGATCGCGATGTCGTCGGAGCCCGGCGCGGCCACCGGCTCCGGCACCGGCGGGGCCGCGGACACGGCCGGTGGTACGGCGGACGCGGCGCGCGCGGCCAGATGGCCGGCCACGCCGGCGAGATTCCGGTGCTCGAAGAACAGGGTCCGCGAGGTCTCGCCGAAGTCCCGCTCCAGGTGGGCGTTGAGCTCGGTGACCAGGTACGACGTCAGGCCGTAGTGCTCCAGCGGCACGGTGGGCCGCACCTGCTCCAGCGGTATGCCGCTGACCTGCGCGAACCGCTGCCGCAGCAGGTCCTCGATCCGGGTGTGGTCCACGGTGACCGCGGGCGGCGCGGAGGCGGGCTCGGGCCGCTCGAACGGCGCGGACGGCAGCGGCACCCGCCGGGCGCCGGCCGGGACCAGCGGGTGCAGGTCCACGTCCTCGCCGCTCAGCCACCGGTCCACCGCGTCGGGCGGGTCCGCCGGGGTCCGGCGCAGGGCGGGATGGGGCGCGTCACGGACGAACGCGCCGAGGGCGTCGACGAGGGTGGCCAGGTCGGCGCAGCGGACGGCGAGCCGGTGCGGCCGGTCGCGGCGACCGGCCAGCAGGGTCAGGGCGACGTCGGCGAGCGCCGGCTCGTCCGGGGTGCCGGTCACCCGCAGCAGGCGCTCGTGCAGGCGCCGGGCGTACTCCCGCAACGCGTCCGGGCCGGCTGCGGACAGGACGACCGGCTGGTCCTCGCCGGCGCGGGGCGTGGCGGCGACCGGGTCGGGCGCCCGCAGCACCGCGTGCGCGGAGGAGCCGGTCGCGCCGATCGCGTTGACCAGGATGCGGCGCGGCGTGCCCGCCGGCCAGTCCTCGGTGTGCCGCACCAGCCGCACCGGCAGGCTGTCCCACGACACGAGCGGGTTCACCCGGTCGGCGACCGCGGTGGCGGCGAGCCGGTCGTGGCGCAGTTGCAGGAGCGCCTTGGTGAGCTGGGACAGCCCGGAGGCGGCCTCAAGATGTCCGATGGCGGACTTGATCGTGCCGGCCGGCACCGCCGCCGGCAGCGGCTCGCGGGCCAGGACCCGGCCCAGCGCCTCCAGCTCCGCGGCGTCGGTCATCGCCGCCCCGGCGGCCGCGCACTCGACGTACCCGATGTCGGCGCCGGTGCGCCCGGCGTCGGCCAGTACGGCGGTCATGGCGTCCCCGAGCGCGTCCGCGGACGGCGCGCCGAAGCGGCCGGTGTGGCCGCCGTGGCCCGCCCAGGTGCCTTCGATGACGCCGTGCACGGTGTTCCCGTCCCGGCCGGCGTCGGCCAGCGGCCGCAGCAGCACCGCGCCGACCCCTTCGCCGGGCGACCAGCCGGCGTGCTCGGCGGAGAAGGCGCCGAGGGCGCCGCCGTCGGTGAGCAGGTCCAGACCGGCCAGTAGTTCCAGGTGGTACGGGTGGGTGAAGAGGTTGGCCGCGCCGACCACGGCCGCGTCGCACTCGCCCCGGCGCAGGCTCTGCACGGCCAGGTGCAGGGCGGTCAGCGACGACGAGCAGGACGTGTTGACGGCCAGGCTGGGACCGGCGAGACCGAAGTGGTGGGAGATGCGGTTCGGGATGTCCGAGGCGACCGCGGAGGTCCGGGTGCGGCCGGTCGCCCGCAGTTCGTCGGCGCCCACGTGCTGGTGGTCGTGCCACATCAGGGCGACGAAGACGCCGATGCGCGGCGCGGTACGGCGCAGGTCCGCCGGTGTGTGGCCGGCGTTGTCGAAGCACTCCGCCACCACCTCCAGCAACTGCCGCAGCTGCGGGTCGAGGGTGCGGGCCTCGGCCGGCGAGATGTGGAAGGCCAGGCTGTCGAAGCCCTCCACGTCGGGAAGGAAACCGCCGGGCACGGGCGGCGCGTCCGCCGGACGCGGCCGGTGCGCGATGCCGGCCCGGTGGACCGGCGGCGCCGCGATCGACACCCGGCCGGCGGCCAGGTTGTCCCACAGCCGCTCCGGGTCGGGGGCGTCCGGATAGCGTCCGGACACGCCGACGACGGCGATCTCCGGGCCCGGCCCGGCCGGTACGGCGGGCGAGGGCTGCGGCGCGCAGAACGCCGGGCGGCCGCCCTCGGCGGTGGCGGTGGGTGTGATGTCCACCGGGCCGGCCAGGAACGCCTGGAGGAACAGGTGACCGTCGTCGAGCCGCAGAGCGGTGCGGACCGGGTCGGGAGCGACCCCGCCGATCGGGCACAGGCCGATGCCGGTGGCCGGCTGCGCCATCATCAGCAGCTGACCGAGATACCCCGCCTCCAGCGCGAGGAACCGGTCGGTGTCCTCGCCGTAGAGCGGTTCGACGGCCGGACGGCGGCCGACGAGGTAGATCTCGAACGCGGCGCGGTCGGCCAGCGGACGGTTGTAGTGGAAGTGCGCGGCCCGGCCCGGGCCGGCCGGTCCGATCAGGCGCAGGGCGTGCTCGACCGGGTAGTAGTAGTAGGCGCCCGGCTCGACCCCGGCCACGCCGCCGGGATGCACGACCAGGTGGACCTGGACCGCGTACGTGTCGCCGGCCGAGGGGTAGAGCGCCCGGGTCCGTTCTCCGGTCTCGACGGTGCGCAACAGGCTGAGCAGGCGGGCGAACGCGTCGTGCGGCACCGGGCCGGACCGGAACTCGCGACGGCTCTGCCGCCACCGGTAGTGCTCGTCGGCCGGCCGCAGGTCGGGCAGCGCCCGGCGTACGTCGCCCGCCTCCGGCGGGCGCAGGTGCGCGCGGGTGGCCTTGAACGCCGCGCGACTGCCGGCGTCGAAGAAGTCCAGGCGCTCGGCGACGTCCGGCTCGGGCGGGGCGACCGGTGCGGTGGCCGCGACCGGCTCCGGCGCGGTGGCCGGAGCGGCGACCGTCCCCTCGGCCGCGACCGGCCCGTCGGCCCCGGAATCAGGTACGGGGGTGGCCGCGCCGAGGCGTGGCGCCAGATGCCGCGCCATGCCCGTGGCGGTGGGTTCGGAGAGCAGGACCGACACCGGGATCCGCTCCCGGTGGCGGCGTTGCAGGGCACCGGAGACCTGCACCATGGTGAAGGACGTCGCGCCCAGGTCCCACAGGTCCGACTCGACGTCGACGTGCGCGACGCCGAGCCGTTCGGCGAACATGGCCGCGATCTCGGCGGCGAGATCGGCCACCCGGATCCTGCCGGCCGTCTCCGGCGCCGCCTCGGCCGTTCCCGAAACCGTCTCGGGCGTCGCCGAAACCGCCTCGGGCAGGTCCGGTGCCGCCTCGGGCATCCCGGTGCCCGGGGGTGCCGGTGACGCCGGAGCCACGCCGGACTCGACCGGCCACGGCAGCGCCGCCCGGTCGAGCTTGCCGTTCGAGGTGGCCGGGAACTCGCCGACGAAGACGACGACGTTCGGCACCATGTAGTCGGGCAGCGCCTCGGCGGCGTACGCGCGCAGGTCACGCACCGCCGGCGTGGGGCCCGGGCGGGGGATGACGTAGGCGACCAGCTTGTTGTCCCCGGCGGCGTCGCTCCGGGCGAGCACCACGACGTCGTGGACGGTCTCGTGCGAGCGCAGGCGGTGCTCCACCTCGCCCAGCTCCACCCGGAATCCGCGGATCTTGACCTGGTGGTCGGAGCGGCCGAGGAAGCACATCGTCCCGTCCGGGAAGTAGGACGCCAGGTCGCCGGTGCGGTACATCAGCTCACCGGGCGTACGGGCGAACGGGTCCGCGACGAAGCGTTCCGCGGTCAGCCCGGGCCGGCGCCAGTACCCGGCGCTGAGGCAGTCCCCGGCGATGTAGAGATCGCCCGCCACGCCGACCGGGCACGGCTCCAGGTCGTCGTCGAGGATGTAGTAGCGCGAGTTGTCGATCGGGCGGCCGTACGGGATGCTGCGCCAGCGCGGATCGACGAACCCGATGCGGAAGTAGTTCGACCACACCGTGGCCTCGGTGGCCCCGCCCAGACTGACCAGGTGCGCGTTCGGGAACACGTCGCGGACCTGGTCGGGCAGGGTCAGCGGGGTGTAGTCACCACTGAGGAAGACCAGCCGCAGGTCGGTGGCGCCGGGGTCACCGACGCGCGCGGGCAGCAGTGGCGCGAGCTGGTGCAGCGTGGTCGGCGCGGAGTTCCAGAAGGTCACCGGCTCGTCGAGCAGCACGTCGAGCAGCAGTTCCGGGTCCTTCTGCTGGGCATCGTCGGCGACGTAGAGGCCGGCGCCGCGCCCGAGCAGCCCGAGGATGTCGAAGACCGACAGGTCGAAGCCGAGGGACGTGACCGACAGCCCGAGATCACGCTCGTCGAAGGCGAAGGTCCGGTACGCCCAGTTGAGCAGGTTCAGCACCGCGCGGTGCGCGACCGCCACCCCTTTCGGCCGGCCCGTGCTGCCCGAGGTGTAGATGACGTACGCGATGTCGTCCGGCCCGCTGACCGGTGGCGGATCCGTACGTGTCTCCGGCGGGCCGGCCGCGGGCGCCTCCGGGTCGACGCGCCGCACCTGGTCCGGCAGGTTCCAGCCCTCGGTGGCGGACCCGGTCAGCAGGAACGCGGCACCGGCGTCGGCCAGCATGAACCCGGCCCGCTCCGACGGCAGTCCCGGCTCGACGGGCAGATAGATGCCACCGGCCTTGAGCACCCCGAGGACGGCCGCGATCATGCCGGGGCCACGCCGCAGGGCGATGCCGACCACGGTGCCGGGGCCCGCGCCGAGGTCTCGCAGCCGCCAGGCGATCGCGTTCGCGTCCCGGTTCAGCTCGCCGTAGCTGAGCGTGCCGGTGGTGGACCGCACCGCGACGGCGTCCGGGCGACGACGGGCCTGCTCCTCGAACAGCAGGTGCGCCGGACCGTCGGCGACGTACGGGACCGAGGTGTCGTTCCAGGCGTACACGACGGTGTCCCGGTCCACGGTGGCCGCCGGCGCGGCGGCGGCCGTGACGAGTTCGGCGATGCCGCGCCGGTATCCGGCGAAGAGCCGGTCGGCGGACCCCTCGGCGAAGTCGGCGTCGACGACGTCCCAGAAGAAGCTGAGCCGGTCGCCGTCGTCGACGGCGTTGCTGTCCAGAGACACGTCCGGGGTGCAGGTGAGCCACGGTCCGGCGGTGACGCCGCCGGGCAGCGGGTGATCGGCCAGTTCCAGGACGGACGTGTAGACGACAGGCAGCGCGAAGGGACGTGACCTCCGCTGCCGCATCACGATCCGGCGCAGCTCGGCCAGGCCGCTCAGCGCGGGCGCCTGCGCGTCCGCCCGGATCTGCGCCTGCGCGTCCCGCGCGAGCGCGATCAGGGCGCGGTCGTCTCCCGGCGTCACGGTCAGCCAGCTCAGGGCGGTGAACTCCCCCGGCCGGTACGGCTCGGCCTCCTCGGTCCAGCGCACCACCGGCACGGTGAACGGCTCCTCGAACTCCGTTGCCAGCGCGCGCGTCAACGCCGCCACGAGCAGCGCGTCCGGCGTCACGCCCTGCGCGGCGGCCCAGGCCCGCACCGACCGCCACCCGTCGACGTGGCCCTGGAGGCGACGGCGGCGGCGGTCCGCCGCGTCCGGGGCGACCGGCAGCGCCGGACCGGGCGGCAGCTGCGCGAAACGCCGCTGCCAGTACGCCGGCCAGTGGCCGTCCCCCGCCGGCGGCTGCCGCTCCCCCTGCGCCCGGAGGTACTCCTCGGCCGGTACGGGCGGCGTCGGCGACGCGTCCGGGTCGGCGTAGCACCGCAGCAGCTCACGGAACAGCACGTGCATGCTGCGCCCGTCGAGCAGCACGAGGTCGAGGGCGAGGTGCAGCGAGGCCCGGCCCGGCGCGGTACGCGTCACGCGCAGTTCGCACTGCGGCGCGCGGCCGAGCGGGAAGGCCGTCCGTACCATCTCCCGCGCCATCGCCGCGTGGACCGCCTCGGGATCCGGCTCACCGCTCAGGTCGATGTCCGGGATCCACCACCAGCGTGGCGGCCGGGCGCTGACGTGCAGGTGCCCGTCGAGGGCGAGCACGCTGCGCAGCGGGTCGTACGCCGCCACCAGGCGCAGCCAGGCGGCCTCCAGACGGTCGAGGTCGAGGTCCTCGACATCGAAGCGGTGATAGACCTGGCAGCCGTTCCACGGCGCGCCGCCGTCGGTGGCCCGGGACACGTAGTAGGCCATCTGAAGCTCGTTGAGCGGCCGGACCTCGACGTCGTCCCCGTCGTCGACCGCCTCCAGCGCGGTGCGGAAGGCGCAGAACAGCGTCTCCGGCAGCCCGGCCGGCAACCGGCCGGCGGCGATGTCCCACCGCAGGCGCAGCTCACCGTCCTGCTCCCACATCTGGTGGTCCAGGACGACACCCGACGTACGGCTGGAGGCGTGGGTCACCGCGGCGGCGAAACCGTGGGGGTCCGGCGCGGGGCCCACGTCGAGCAGGCTGGTGAAGACGACCGGCAACGCCACGTCGGCGGCGGTGCGGTCGCGGCGCCGGCGCTCCCGCAGGGCCGTGACCCCGGAGACGGTCCGGTGTCCCAGGTCCGTCCAGAGCTGCTCGTGCACGGCGCGTACCGCATCGCCGAACGGCAGGTCGGTCATGGCCCCGGTCACGAACACGCTGGTGTCGGTGAACGGCCCGATCAGCTTGTCGGCGTCCCGGGGCAGCTGCGGCCGGCTGCTGGTGGTCAGCACCAGCGAGAACGAGGTGCGACCGGCGTGCCGGGCCAGTGTCTCGGAGAACAGGGTCAGGACCAGGGCCGTCGCGGAGACCCCCAGGCTGTCGGCCCGGGCGCGCAGCACCCGCCACTGCCTGGCGCCCACGCGACCGGTCAGCACCCGGCGGGTGGCCAGGTTCTCCCGCGCCGGTCGCAGGCCGGCCAGCGGTCCGGGCGGCAGGTCGCGCAGCCGGTCGGTCCAGTACTCCAGATCCGCGCGGTAGGCGTCGGTGTCCTGCTGCTCCGCGAGCGCCAGCAGCGCGTCGCGAGCGGTGAACGCGGCCGCCGGCAGGTCCGCCGCGGGGTCGGCGTAGCAGCGACCCCAGTGGTCCAGCAGCAGTGCCATGCCGTGCCCGTCGACGAGCATCGCGTCGATCGCGACGTGCACGGTGGCCACGCCGTCCGGGCCCGGTGTGATCTCGACGGCGTGCATCGGCCGGTCGCCGGGCTCGAACCGGAGGGCGCCGAGGCGGTCACGGACGGCCGCGACCCGCTCGGCGTACGCGGTGGCGGTGGGCTGTGCCGGGTGCACCACCACGGCGGACGGCGGCACGTCCTCGGTACATCGCTGCCGGCCGTCCGCCTCGACCACCATGCGGAGCATGTCGTGGTGGGCCACGACCCGCGCCCACGCCGCGCCGAGCCGGCCGGTGTCGGCGTCCGGCACGACGAACTCGCGGTAGAGGTGGCAGCCGACCGGGTCGTCGGTCAGGTCGGGGTCCTTGCCGAAGACGTACGCCTCCTGCAGCGGCGTCAGGTCGAAGGGCTGCCACCGGTCGGCGGGCCGGGCGGTGAGCGGACTGAGCGCGCCGGCCGCATCCGGTCCGGTCCCGGCGGCGGTGACGAGCTCCAGCAGGTCGGCCGGGGTGGTGCCGGGCCTGAGGCGCTCCATCGGAACCTCGACGCCGAAGGCCACCTGTAGTTCGAGCACCAGCCGTGCCGTGGCGACGGAGCTCAGGCCCGCCGCCCGCAGCGGGACGCCCCAGGCCGGCGGGGGTCCGTCCGGCAGCACCGCCGCGAGGACCTCGGTCAGTCGCGCCGCCGCCGGTCCGCCGGGTCCGTCGCCGGGTCCGGCCGGAGCCTGCCGATCGTGTGCCCCACCGCGTGGTTCCACTTCTCCTCCTGTACGAGGAAAGAGCACGTCCCGCATGCGGCGCAGAGCCGGCCCGCGGTTCGTGTGACGCCACTTCCGACGCTGGTCAGGGACGCTAATCACGACGACGGCGCCCGGCTGCTCATAACTGAGCAACCGGGCGCCGGGGGTGTTCAGCAGGTCAGCGGCCCGCTTCGGGGGCGGTGGCGTACATGCCCCAGTGCTGCGGGGTGAGGGCGGTGTCGGTCATCGAGCCCTGGACGAACATCCGGGCCCAGCTGCCACCGCCCCGCTCCGGCTCGATGCGCTGGCGGAAGAAGATGTCGCGCACGCTCGCGTCCCGCACGTGCAGCTCGAGCAGCCGCTGGTAGGTGGCCAACGACTTGAGGTGGATCAGCCAGTGGATCCGGTCCTGCGTGCCGAACGCCTCCTCGTACAGGAAGGCGGTGGCCTCCCCCGGCAGGTTGCGGTTGATGGCGTCGGCGGCCTCCCGGGCGAACTGCCGGGCCTCCGAGCGGA
This sequence comes from Micromonospora tulbaghiae, assembly GCF_900091605.1. Taxonomy (GTDB): domain Bacteria; phylum Actinomycetota; class Actinomycetes; order Mycobacteriales; family Micromonosporaceae; genus Micromonospora; species Micromonospora tulbaghiae. The sequence goes on along the minus strand of NZ_FMCQ01000002.1, from coordinate 76,384 downwards.
AGTCGTAGACGATCTCCGCGGTCCGGTGGATGACGATCCCGGCGTTCGCCGAGTGCATGATCTGGTCCGCCGGGATGTCGGTCTGTGCCTGCGCGCCGGGCAGGGTGCTGTTGCCCTGGGAGCGAAAGACCTCGCTGTGCTCCTCGGCGCCGTGCTCGGTGCGGGTGCCGTACATCCCCCAGAACTGGGGCAGCAGCACCGTCTCGCGCAGGCTGCCGTCCAGGAACAGGCGGGCCCAGGTCCCGCCGCCCTTCTCCTCGGGGATGTAGTTGCGGGAGAAGGTGTTGCGGTACGACTCGTCGCTGTCGCCCATGTGCACGAGCGTCTCGTACTGGTCCATCGACGACATGTGGATGAACCAGTGGATCCGGTCCTTGACGCCGAACGTCTCCTCGTACACGAACGCGCTGGCCACTCCGACCTGCTTCGTGTTGATGTACTCGGCGATCTCCCGGGCGAAGGTGCGCCCCTCGGAGCGGAACTCGTTGCGCAGCTGGCCGACCCGCTCGACGATCATGCCGGAGTTGGCGGAGTGGAGGATCTCGTGCGGGCTCAGCGACGTCTGGTGCTGCGCCGAGGGAATGGGGGGCGGACTCTGGTCGGTCATCCTGTCGCTCCTTCGGTGAACTGGTGGTACCGGGTGCCCAGCAGGGCGGCGGCGCCCTCCATGAGGCGCTCGGCGATGACGTCGACGTGCCGATCGCGCCAGTCGGCCAGATCCGTGCCGTCGACGAAGCGGTTGAAGGCACCGATGGCGGGGCCGGTGTGGATCTGGAAGTTGACGCGCTCGTCCAGGACCCCGCGCAGCGCCATCCGGCTGGAGTGGACGAAGTACCAGCGGAACACCAGGGCCATCCGGTGCTTCTCCTGCCGGTTCGCCCGTGGGATCTGCTCGGGGTGCCGCCGTTGCAGATAGCGCCGCGTCTCGTCCCACACCTCGTCGAAGGACCGGCGGAAGTAGGTGTCCTCGATGGTGCGGCGGGTCCGCGCGTCGATGTCGCCGAGCGACTCGTGCTGGCGGTACAGCTGGTAGAGCCGGTTCGCGCGGGCCGGGAAGAGGGTGCCCTTGCGCACCACCTGCACCCGTGCGCCGAGTTCGAACATGTCGCCGGCCGGCGCGTACGTGGTGTCCTGCACGTCGAGCGTGGCGAGGATGTCCTTGACCGCCGGTGACGTTCCGGCCTGCGGGCTGCACTGGTTGACCGACCCGGTGACGACGAACTCGGCGCCCAGCGTGAACGCCGCGGCGACCGCCTCCGGTGCGCCCAGGCCGCCCGCCGCGCCGATGCGGGGCCGTTCCGGGTAGCGGTACTCGGCGACGACCCGGTCGCGCAGCCGGGACATGGTCGGCAGCAGTGTCAGCGCCACCCCGGCGTCGGTGTGCCCGCCGGAGTCCGACTCGACGCAGACGTCCGCGCTGACCGGCAGCTCACGGGCCACGTCGGCCTCGGCGGTGGTCAGCCGGCCGTCGTCCACCAGCCGCCGCAGCAGCGACTCCTCCGGCGGGCGGAGGAACTTCTCGGCGACCTCCGGGCGGGACACCTTCGCCAGGACGTTGCGGACCGCCACCGGCCGGCCGTGGGCGTCGCGGTGGGCGCCGGCGAACCGGGCGTGCACGAGCGGCGCGGTGATCCCGGTGTAGCCGGCGGCCTCGACGAACCGCACGCCGTGGCGCACGTAGAGGGCGGCCACCGCGGCCTCGTGGTCGGGGTCGTCCACGGCGTGCAGCAGGTTGGCGCCGTACGGGCCACCGCGCCCCAGCTCGCGGCCGAGGACACCCAGCGCGTCGTCGATCTCGTCGAGGGTGAGGCCACCGGCGCCGAAGAATCCGAGCAGACCGGCCCGGCCCATCCGGAGCACCAGGTCGACTGAGCCGATGCCCTGGTACATGGAGCCGCTCAGATAGGCGTACCGGACGCCGTAGGCGCGGCGGAACGCCGCGGAGCCGAGCAGTTCCGCGCGCACCGGCCGGGGCACGGCCGGCGGCCCCGCGACAGCGGCCGGGGACGCCGGAGCCGGGGACGCCGAGGGCGCCGGGGCCGAGGGCGCCGGGGCCGTGGCGACGCGTGCCGGAAGACCGGCGGCGGGCGCGGCGGCGGGGACCGTCTCGGCGGTGCGCCAGATCCGGCTGAGCACGGTGCCCGGGCCCAGCTCGGCCACGCCGGTGACGCCGTGCTCCCGCAGCCACCGCACCGTGTCCCACCACCGCACCGCACTGCGGATCTGGCGGCCGAGCAGGTCGGCCACCGCGCCCGGCGGGTACGGCCGGGCGGTGACGTTCGAGATCACCGGCAGGCGTGGCTCGCGGAACGTCACACCGGTGAGCACCCGGGCGAACCGGGCCGCCGCGTCGGCCATGTAGCGGGAGTGGAACGGCGCGCTCACGTTGAGCGGAACGCACCGCACCCCGGCACGTCCGGCGAGCCGGTCGGCCGCCACCCGCAACGCCGGTTGCGGCCCGGAGATCACCACCTGGGCGGGCTCGTTGTGGTTGGCGACGTCGAGGACCCGCAGCGCGTCCTCGGCCAGTTCCGCCGCGAGCTGCTCCATCGGGAGCCCGATGATGGCCATCATCCCGCCGCCGGTCACCTCGCCCATCAGCCGGCCGCGCTCGTGCACCAGACGCAGCCCGGTGTCGAAGTCGAAGCAGCCGGCGGCGAAGAGTGCGCCGTACTCGCCGAGGCTGTGGCCGGCGACGACGTCGGGGGCCCCGCCGTCGTCGACGCGCGCGAGATAGGTGAGGGCGTGCACCACGAACAGCGCCGGCTGGGCGTACCGCGTGTCCCGCAGCCGGCGGTCCGGATCCCGCTCGCACAGCTCCCGTACGGAGTACCCGAGCAGTTCGTCCGCGCGGCGTACCAGGTCGGGGTACCGGGCCAGGACGTCCGCTCCCATCCCGCGTGCCTGCGATCCCTGCCCCGGGAACAGCCAGGCGTCCATGCGCGTGCCTCCTCAGCTCTCCCAGGGGAACTTCCCGTGCGCGGCGAAGTCGGCGATGCGCCGCCGTACCGGCGCCGACGACATGAGCCGGCCGAACTCCCGCACCGCTGCCGCCTCGGTCTGCTCGGAGATGATCCACAGCTGGTCGAAGTAGCGTTTGGTGTCGGCCACCGTCGCCCCGTCGATCCGCGACGCCCGCATCAGCAGCCGGCGCAGCGCGGCGTCCGGGTCGTCGGTGACCTCGTCGACCAGGCCGCTGCGGGCGGCCTGCTCCGCGCCCACGGGGTGGGTGCCCAGGGTCATCGCGTACGCCTTCTGGAACCCGACGCGCCGGATCAGGAACGGGAGCACGCAGCACGGCAGCAGGCCCCACAGCGCCTCCGGCAGGCTGAACCGGCTGCGCGGGGTGGCGTACACGAAGTCGCTGGCGGCGGCGATGCCGACGCCGCCACCGGCAGCCGTGCCGTCCACCTGGGACACCACGACGCGGCCGATGGTCGTGAGGCGCCGGAGCAGGCCGAGGAACTCCCGGGCGCCGTTCTCCGCCAGCTCGTCGGTGCCGGCTCCGGCCGTCCCCGCCTCGGCCAGGTCCATGCCCATCGAGAAGATCCCGGCCTCGCCCCTGATCACGACGAGGCGGCAGGTCGGCGACTGCTCCGCCCGGTCCAGCGCGTGGTGCAGGTCGGCGAGCAGCGCGGAGGTGATGCTGTTCTGCCGGTCCGGGCGGTTCAGGACGACGGTGAGCACCGCCGCCGACTCGGAGAGCCGGACGGTCCGGCCGGGCATCGTCGCTGCCACCGGCCGCGTCAGCGGCCGGTGCGGGCGGTGTGCGGCACCAGCACCGTGTCGTTGATGGATCCCTCGACGAACATCCGGCCCCACGTGCCGCCGCCCTTGTGCGGTGCGACGAACTGCTTGTCGAGCAGCGCGCGGAAATCGTCGTCGGTCTCGGCGAGCCGCATCAGGTGCCGGTACGCGTCCAGCGTCCGCAGGTGGATCAGCCAGTGGATCCGGTCCTGGCGTCCCCAGGTCTCCTCGTACAGGAAGATGGTGGCCTCGCCGGCGAGCGCGCGGTTGATGTGCTCCTGCCACTCGTACGCGAACTGCCGGCCCTCCTTGCGCATCTCGTACTTCACCTGCGCCCGGCGGTGCACGATCGCGCAGGCGTTGGCGGAGTGCAGCATCCGGTCGGCGGGCTGGTCCGTCTGGTGGTGTGCGGGCGCGGCGAACAGGCCGTCCAGATCGTCGTCCTCGTCGGCGTGGGTGAGCCCGTGCTGCGGCACGATGACGGTCTCCTGGAACGTCGCCTCGCCGAACATGCGTTCCCAGTTGCCGCCGCCGCGGTCGGTGAGGCGGTCGCCCTGGGCGATCTCCTTGAAGTCGCTGTCGTGCTCGACCATCTCGAGCAGCCGGCCGTAGTCGTTGGGCGCCCGCATGTGGATGAGCCAGTGCAGCCGCTCCTGCCGGCCGAACACCTCCTCGTACACGAACGCCGTCGCGTACGGGTGCAGCACCTGGTTGTTGTGCTGCTGAAGGCTCCGGGCGAACTCGCGGGCCTCGTCGCGGAACTCGTACGCCACCTGGCCGACCCGGTGGATGATGAGACCGGCGTTGCCGGAGTGCAGGATCTCGTCGGGCGCGGTCGTCGTCTGGTGCTGCGCCGGCAGCAGGAACGACCAGGGGTCGGATTTCGCGGATGTCGGGCGCGACGTGATGGTCACCGGCATTCCCTTCGTTACGGCCGAGGGCGACTACGGCGGGACTTGGTGCGGCGTGTGGACGCTAACCGCGGACCGGGACCGGCACTGCTCAACGTTGTGCAGGACGGGTGGCGCGGTCACATCAGCTTCTGCACATAGCCGGTGAGAAGCTCCTCGTGCACCAGCAGGTACGACTCGCGGGTGCGGCGCACGAAGCCCGCGTCGTGGAACCGCTTGAGGAAGTAGCCGACGCGTGACCGGGTGGTGCCCACCATCCAGGCCAGTTCCTCCTGCGAGATGCGCTCGACGATGCACAGGTACTCGCCCTGCCGCTTGCCGAGCTTGCGGGCCAGTCGTAGCAGGATCGTGGCCAGCCGCTGCTCGCTGTCCATCGTCACCAGCGTGGTGATGATCTGCTGCTGCTCGGACAGCCGGCCGGTCAGATGCCGGATGAAGGCGCCCTGCAACCCGGCCTCGGCCACCGCCTCGAGCAGCCTCGTCTTGGGGATGCGCCGCAGCGCCACCGGGGTCATCGCGGTGGCGGTCTCGATCCGGTTCTCACGCAGGATGCACAGCTCGCCGAAGACGTCCCCGTCGGTGTAGACCGACAGCAGGCAGCGCTTGCCGTCGCGGGACAGGCTGACGGTGCGGACCTGGCCGCTCTCGACCAGGTAGATGTTGCCGTCGCGTTCACCGCAGTTGTAGATGTGCGAGTGCTTCGGCACGCGCATCGTCGTGGCGCTGAGCGCCCGGTCCTGCACCAGGTAGCGCAACTGCTCGCCGAGCGACAGCAGACCGCGCGACATGGCACAGCCTCCCTCCTGGTCGGCCCGTGACTCCTGGTTCTCGGTGCGATGCCGTTCGGCCGTCATGACGCCTCCCTGACGAACGAGGCCGCGAGTTCGAGCAACTCGGGCCGGCCTTCGAACAGCGAGAGATGGTCGCCGGTCGGGGCGACGTGCAGGCGGGCGCCGGGTATCGCGGCGGCGACGCGACGTGAGCCCTCCGGGTGGGCGGTGGCGTCGTCCTCACTCGTGACCACGAGCGTGCGGATCCCGCTCACGGCGGGCAGGCAGGCTCGCGCGTCCGTCCCCATGATCGCCCCGTTGAGCCGGCAGTACCGCTTCAGCAGACGCGGGGTGGCGTACGGGTAGAGCACCAGATGCGCCAGCCCGGGCGGCGTGCCGCGCAGCATGGACCCGCTCATCACCGCGAACATGGACTCGGCCGACACCCGGCCGTCGGCTGTCATGTCCAGCAGAGCACGCAGGTTGCGCTGGTGCTCCGTGCGCGGGCAGTCCGGGCCCAGCTCGTAGTCGCCGTGCCAGAGACTCATCGACGCGACCCGCCCGGGGTGGTCGGCGGCGAACGCGAGGGAGACCACCGCGCCGCCGCACAGACCGACCAGGTGTGCCCGGCTCACGCCGAAGTGCTCCGTCACCGCCAGGACGTCCGCGGCCTGGGCCGGCACGCCGGTGGCGCCGGAGAAGCCGTCGATGTCGCCGAAGAGCCCCCGGGTGTCGTGGGTGAGGACGTAGTGGTCGCGGGCCAGGCGACGCAGCCACGGCTCGCACAGCTTCGCCGGCATCCCGCAGGCGGACACCACGACGACGGCTTCCGCCGCCGGCCGGCCGAGCGCGCGGGCCTGGAGCAGGGTGCCGTCGACGGCCGGCACCGGCGTGACCGGGTACCGCTCGTCGAAGCTGTCCGCGACGGCGGCGGCGACGGCCTCGTCGACGTCGTCCAGCGCGTCCTCGCCACCCGCCGCCTCGGCGGCGGCGCGCAGCCGGTCGCTGACCACCCGCGCGAACGGGTCGAGGTCGGCCGCCGCGGCGGACGGCCGTACGTCGAACGGCGGCGCCCCCAGCCGCCGCCGCACCGCGTCGAGCAGTGCGGCGGAGCAGTCGGCGGCGATCGGGACGGGGCTCGGAAGCACATTGATCAACGGTGTGACGTCCAGTACGGCCGTGGCGAGCCGCCACACGGCCCGGGCTCGGGGTGGGAGCACGTGCCTCCTGACGAAGTGCGGTTCGGGGCAGGATGCGGCCCGGGGCCGGAGGGCTACCGCCGCGTGAAGGCGTGTCCCCGGGTCGTCTCCGTGGACAGCCGGTTGAAGCCGTACCGGTCCTCGCCGCGGACCAGGACCGCGCCGTACCGGTCGAGGCTGACCCGTCCGCCGTACTCCTCGATCTCGGTCGTGTCGGGGTAGACGCGGACGCTCGTCGGCACGTAGCGGGCGGCGAAGCCGAGACGCATCTCGTCGGTCCGGCCGCTGTGCGGCACCGACGCGTGCATGAGCGTGGACCAGAACAGGATCGCCTGGCCCGGCCGCATCACCATGGACACCGCTTTCGACTCGTCCGGCTTGAAGTCCGGGTCCTTCTGGAGTTCCCGATAGTCGTAGCCGAAGAAGCCGCGCCGGACCCCGTCCTTGTCGGCCTGGTTGATCCGGTCGGGCTCGTAGTGCATCTTCTTGGTCTCGTCGTAGTTCATCTGCTGATGCGTGCCCGGGATGAACTGGAGACAGCCGTTCTCCTCGTTCGCCTCGGTGAACGCGGTCCAGACGGTGATCGTGCCGCCGAACTCCTTGACCTCGTCCGGCCAGAGGATCTGCGGCTTGCCGGAGGCGTTGGCGAAGGTGTCCGCCTGGTGCCAGTCGGTGCCCTCGTCACCCGGGTACTTGGGGAAGAACTCGGTCCGCCAGCACAGCAGGTCCGGGCCGAGAACGCTGGCGACCCGGTCGACGATCTGCGGGCGGCTGATGTGGTCGGCGAGGAACGAAGAGTCGAGGTGGCGGTCGTAGTTGGAGATGTTGGTGTTGCCGGACTGCGCCGCCTCGTCCTGGTACACGGCCTTGCTGCGATCGAGCAGCTGGAGCCGCTCACGCCGCCAGGCGGCCTTCATCTCCTCGATCTCGTAGACCTGGAACGGTCCGAAGAAGCCGTTGGCTCGGAAGCCGGCCAGCTCGTCGGGGCTGAGGGAGAAGTCCTGCTTCGGGATGGTGGTCATGGGACTCCAATCGTGGGCGGAGCGGCTGCCGATGCGGACGGTGACTCAGACGGCGACACGGACGCCCTCGTTCGAACCGGCTGTCACACACGCGGCCAGCGTCTCGAGCGTGGCCGAGCCGTCGAGTTCAGCTCCGGTGAGCGAGAGGCCGAAGCGTTCGTTTATGGCCGCGATGATGCGGACGAAGGCCAGCGAGGTGACCCGGGCGTCGAACAGGTCCTCGTCGGCGCGCAGACCGCCGCGGCCGAGGATCTCCTCGACGATCGCGGTGACGACCACGAGCGGGTAGCCGGTGTCACCGGCGGCGTCGGGCACGCGGGAGTCCGTCGCGGCCCGGCTGGTCATCGCCCACAGCGCCTCGTGGTCGGCCTTGCCCTGCGGGGTGAGCGGCACCTCGTCCACCACGTGCACGGCCGAGGGCCGCAGGTGGGCCGGCAGCCGCTCGGCGGCGAGGCCGGTCAGTTCCGCCGCCAGCGATCCGGACCGCTCGGCGCCGGGCGCCGGCACGACGTACGCCACCAGCCGGACGTCCCCGTCACCGTGGTCCCGCGTCGTCACCAGCGCGCCGGAGACCGCCGGGTGGGCGGCCAGGACCGCCTCGACCTCCCCCGGTTCGATCCGGTAACCGCTGACCTTGAGCTGGTCGTCCGACCGGCCGAGATAGACCAGCTCGCCGTCGGCCCGGCGGACCGCCCGGTCGCCGGAGCGGTACCACCGCACGCCCTCCGGGTCGGTCACGAACCGCTCCGCGGTGAGCTGCGGCCGGCCGAGGTAGCCGCGTGCCACGCCGGGCCCGGCGACCTCGATGTCGCCGGGCACGCCGTCGGGTACGACAGCGCCCGTCTCGTCGCACAGCCGGATCCGGAGGTCCGCGATCGGCACGCCGATCGGGCTGACTCCCGGGTCGGCCAGGTCCGCCGAGCGGATGCGCCGGTGCGTGACGTGCACGGTGGTCTCGGTGATGCCGTACATGTTGATCAGTTCGGGGCGGTCGTCGCCGTGCCGGGCGATCCACGGCCGGAGCATCGCGACGTCCAGGCGTTCGCCGCCCAGCACGACGTACCGCAGGTCCGGAAAGCCGCCGGCGGCCCCGGCGGCGTCGGCGGCGATGAGCTGCCGGAACGCCGAGGGAGTCTGGCTGAGCACCGTGACGCGCTGCTCGCGCAGCAGCGTGAGCAGGCGGGCCGGCGCGCGGCGGGCGCCGGCGGGCACGACGACCAGGCGGCCGCCGTGCAGCAGCGCTCCCCAGATCTCCCAGACCGAGAAGTCGAAGCTCCCGGAGTGGAACATCGTCCACACGTCCCGCTCGTCGCACGACACCACCGGCGCGAGCTGCTCGAACAGCCTGATCACGTTGCCGTGCTCGACCATGACCCCCTTCGGCTCACCCGTCGAGCCGGAGGTGTAGATCACGTACGCGAGGTCGGATCGCCCGACGGCCGGCGCCGGTGAGGCGTCCGGCTGCTGCGGCGCGGCGTCGACGAGTTCCACGGCGGCCGACGACGGCAACCGATCGCGGAGGGCACCGGCCGTGACGGTGGTCGTCACGGCGCTGTCGCGCAGCAGGTACTCGATCCGGGTCGCCGGGTAGGCGGGGTCGATCGGCACGTAGGCGCCCCCGGCCGAAAGGATGCCCAGCATGCCGGCGACGAGATCCGGGCCGGGTTCGAGGCAGAGCCCGACGAACGACCCCGGGCCGATCCCGGCCGCACGCAACCGCAGGGCGAGGTGCTCGGCACGCTCCCGCAGCCCGCCGTAGGTGATCGCCTCGTCGCCGGCGACGACGGCGATCCGGTCGGGGTCGTGGATCGCTCGCGCCTGAAAGATCTCATGCAGAGAGTCGCCAAGCACCATTTCTGTCCCTTCCATCCGGTCGGTCACGAGACGGGCATGAACAGCACGAAGTTCTCCGACACCGAACCGCCGGCGCGACCCGCCCCATTACGCGTAGCAAATTTCCACGCCTTTACGACAGTTCCGCGCCGGGCATTCGCTGCAATGGGCACGTTCCCACTCCCCGATCCGACACCGTCTCACCTCGGCGGATTTGCGCCCGTCGGCACGCCGCCGATGCCGGTCACCGTATCGGCGGGCCACCAAACGTGCCTGCTCAATAGTGAGCAGGCACGCCCCGTGACCAGGGAATTGCCCGGTAAAGGCGGGAACCGCGCATCGGTCCACTCTTGGGCGTGGTCGTCCGCCGGAGCCGGGCACGCCGTCCCATGGCGGCGTCGCGCGTGCCGCGGGCCGCGCGACGGCCGGCCACGGTGTCGGGTCAGGGCCGCCTCACACGCCCGCGTGGGCGGCGAGCCGCCGCTCGTTGATCAGGATGAAGGCGCCCCGGGGCGACTCGAGATAGCCGAGCCGGTGGAACTTCTTGAGGAAGTGGCCGATCCGCGAACGGGTGGTGCCGACGAGACCGGACAGCTCGTCCTGGGTGATCCGCTCGTCGAGTCGCAGGCCCGCTTCCGTCCGGTGGCCCAGCTTACGGGCCAGTTGCAGGAGGGTCGCGGCGAGCCGCTGCTCACTGTTCATGGTGACCAGGTTGGTGATCGCCTGCTGCTGCTCGGACATCCGCTCGGCCAGGCACATGACGACACGCTCCATCATCATGTCGTCGGTGACGGCCGACAGCAGGTCGGCCGAGCGGATCCGCCAGACCAGCGCACTGCGCATGGCGGTCGCCGTCTCGTTGCGCACCCCCGGCACCAGACACGCCTCGCCGAGAACCTCACCGGGACCGTGGATCGCCAGCAGGCACTGGCGCCCGTCCCTCGAGAATGTCGAGGTCTTGAGATATCCGCATTGAATGACATAGATAGAGTTGTCGAATTCGCCGGAGTTGTAGAGATGCTCACGCCGCGTCATGCGACGAAGCACACCCGGCAAATTCCGATTAACACTCGACCTCAGCAGAACCTCTCCCAATCCAGCATGATCCGCCGCCTCGAATCTCACCGAATATCCCTCCCCAGGATTAACCGCGCGAGCTTCCTCACAGGACTGCCGAGGTGCCAGAGACCCTACGACACGTACGCAAACACTGCGAGAGGACCGCCCCAACACCGACCGCCATGTTTCATCGACCGAACGGCTGCTGGACAATCGGTCCAGCACAATGCATCGTTATCAATCGGGCGTGGTTCCCGAATCGGACGAGTCGCAAATGGCAGACCTGCGGGCCCCCGGCCGCCGCCGGTGCTCAATCTTGCGCAGTGCGTCCCACCAGGGCCTGCCTACCCTCACGCCGTCGACGGACGGGTCCGGCGGGGAGGCGGGTGGCACCGTGGGCAGTGGCACGTCAGACCGGAGTCGCCTCGGCCCGCCGCCGCGTCTCACCACTGTGCCGGAGCTGCTGCGGGTCCGCGCCGCCGCCACGCCCGCCCGGACGGCGATCAGCGTCGACGGCACGCGCGAGCTGACCTTCGCGGAGTGGGCGACCCGGTCCGACGGCATGGCCCGCACGCTGGTCGACTGTGGCATCCGGCCAGGTGACCGGGTCGCGCTGCGGTTCGGCGGCGCCGACTGGATCGCCTACGCCCTCGCCTGGATGGCGGTCCTCAAGGCCGGCGGCGCGGCCGTGCACCTGTCCGACCGGATGACCGCCGCCCAGCTCACGTACCGATCGGACCGGGCCGAGGCCATCGCGATGATCGATCCGGCCGGCCTGCGGCCCACCGCCCGCGGCACCTGCCGGTCCGTACCGACGGACCGGCTGCACGCCGGCCGCGGCGTCCCGCCCGGTGTGCCGGTCGGGCCCGCGGACGTGTCGGACATCGCGTTCACCTCGGGGACCACGAGCGGGCCGCGGGCGATCGCGGTGCCGCACGGCAACCTCACGTACGGCCGCGGTCAGGCGCCCGACATCCGGCTGTTTCCCACCGAGTCGCTGTTCCTGAGCGCCTGGGTCACCGGCACCAACGCGAGCCAGGCGACGCTGCTGGGCGCCCTGACCGCCGGCCCCGCCGTGCTGGCCCTGTCCCACCTCGACCCGGAGCACGTCGCCGGGACCCTGGCCCGGCACGGTGTCGGAGCGGTGAACCTGCCGCCGGCACTCGCCGCGCGGATGGCCCGGGCCGAGGTGGGCCGCCGGCACGACCTCTCCGGTGTCCGCGCGGTCAACACGGGCTCGGCACCGATCCCCCCGGTGATACGGGCCAGGACCGCCGCGTTGTTCCCGGCGGCGACCGTGAACATCATGTACTCGTCGGCGGAGGCGTCGCCCGCCTACACCGCCGTCGCCCTGCCGCCCTGGTCGGAGCACCGGGACGCCCGGACCTACGACCGGCAGCCGTACGCCGGGTCGGTCGGCCGTCCAGGTCCCGGCACCGACGTCCGCATCGCCGGCGCCGACGGGACGCCTCAGCCGGCGGGCGCGATCGGCGAGATCATGCTCCGCTCGCCCGCGCCGCCCCGGCGCTACGACCGCGACCCCGACGGCCGCGCCTTCGCCGACGGGTGGGTGCGCACCGGCGACCTGGGGCACGTCGACGAGGACGGCCACCTCCACATCTTCGACCGCATCGGCGACCTGGTGGTGCGCCACGGCCGGAGGATCTCGACCCAGGCGGTGGAGGCGGCCCTGCACCGCCACCCGGGAGTCGTCGAGGCGGCCGTCTACGGGTGCCCGGATCCGGTGGCGGGCGAACGGCTGACAGCGGCCGTCGCCGCCGAGCCCGGCGTCGACGCCGACGAGGTGCGGGCCTTCCTCGACGGCCGGCTCGACGAACCGGACCGGCCCGACGTCGTCCGGGTGGTCGGCGCACTGCCCAGGAACCTGATGGACAAGGTGGTCAAGCGCGAGCTCCGCGACCGCCGCGCGTGACGCGCGGCCGATGTCACCGGCCCGGCCTCAGGGCACCCGGGCCGGCCGGTCGCGGCAGAAGTCCCGGAACGATCGGGGCGGCCGGCCGGTCACGTCCGCGACGGTCGTCGTCACCCGGTCCTCCGAGCCCGCGGCGACGGCGGTGTCCAGGCCCGCGAGGAAGCGGGCGTAGTCGGGCGCGAGGCCGTGAGCCTCGTGGTACGCCGTGAGTGCGTCCTCGTCGACGGCACGGTGCCGGACCGGGCGGCCGAGGAGTTCGGTGAGGGTGGCGGCGACGTCGGCGTAGCTCAGCCGCTCGGGACCGGTGATGACGTGCTCGGTGTCGTGGGGCGCCGGGTCGGTGAGGGCACGCACCGCCACCTCGGCGATGTCGGCCGGGTCGACGAACCCCACCCGGGCGTCGCCGGTGGCGCTGACGATCTCGCCACGTTCCCGCGCGCTCGCGGCGTGCGGGTGCTCGCCGACGAAGTTCTCCATGAACCAGGACGGCCGCAGCACCGCCCACTCGCGGATCATCTCGCCGAGCTGGGCCTGCACCTCGCCCAGTCCGGGCGTGCCGGCCTCGATCGCCGACGAGCTGAGCAGGACGGCCCGCCGCACCCCGGCGCGCCGGGCCAGGTCCAGAAACGGCAGCATGGTCGGCGCCGGGTCGGCGTCGCCGAGGGGCGCGATCAGGTAGAGCCCTGTCGCACCGTCCAGCGCCGTGTCGTACGTGCTGCGGTCGTACCAGTCGAAGCGGACGCCCCCGGCGGACGCCCGGCGGCTGGCGACGCGGGCCGCGTGGCCGGCGGCGGCGAGTTTCGCCGCGACGAGCCGGCCCGTCGTTCCCGTGCCTCCGACGACGAGGATCATGCGCGCGCTCCCTCGCCGAACAGCTCCTGCACGGCCAGCGGGTTCCAGTAGTCGCGGTAGTACGCGATGCGCCCGGCCCGGACGGTGAGGACGGCGATGTACCGCAGCCGGTACGGCTCGCCCGTGGCGACGACGACGCCGGTGGCGGTGAACTCGGCGACGATCACCTCCGGGTCCGCTGTCTCGTGCACTGTGACGTCGGCGAGCTCCCGGATGTCCAGGGTCTGCGGGTAGTCGATGAGGTAGTCGTGCAGCTCGGCGCGGCCGGCCACCCGGCTCGGCCGCCCGGGCGGCGCGAACGGGAACTCCATGACGGCGTCGTCGGCGAACAGGGCGATGAAGCCCGGCATGTCCTTGGCGAACAGATGCTCCAGGGCCTGGTGGAAAACGTCGGGGGCGGTGCTCGGCACTGTTGTTCCTTCCGGTCGGCGGGCCGCCGCGGTGATCTACGATAAGCGGACGGCCGGTCCACTTCACCATAGCGGACTGGCGGTCCGTTTGCGGAGGGGGCAGGGATGCGGGCTGACGCGGCGCGGAATCGGGAGGCGGTGCTCGCCGCCGCCGACCGGCTGTTCGAGGCGGCGACCGACCCCGACCGGATCTCCATGGACGACGTGGCCGCTGCCGCCGGTGTGGGCAAGGGCACCCTGTTCCGGCACTTCGGTGACCGGTCGGGGCTCATCCGCGCCCTCTACACCGCACGCGGCGAACAGCTACAGGCGACACTCACGGCGGGCCTGCCCGGCGACTCGCCGGCGGACCGCGCCCTGCACCTGCTGCGGGAACTGGTCCGGTTCAAGCAGGCCAACCGGGTGCTGACGCTGGCCCTGGAGAACGCGGGCGACGGCAGCCCCTACCGCACCGAGTCGTACGAGCACTGGCACACCACGCTGACCGCCGTCGTGTCCCAGGCCCGGGGTCCGGAGTCGGCCGACTACCTCGCCCACGCCCTGCTGGCAGCCGTGCGCAGCGATCTGGTGGAGCACCTGCGCGACTGGCCCGACGAACGCTGGGAAGCGGGGTTGACGGCGCTCACCCGGTCCGTGCTGGCGACCGGGCCGTAGTCCGGTCGACGACTGCCCTCACCTGGTCCGCTCGATCACGGCGGTGAGGCGGAGCCCGGCGGTCGACACGGTGCCGCTCCCCCAGAACGACGAGGTTCCCGGGATGCCGGCCAGGGCGTCCAGGCTCGGGTCGTTGCCGTCGACCTTCGGTCCGTACGCGACACTCCACCGCCCGACGGTGTAGCGCAGCAACAGCGTGCCCGGGTACTCGACGTACGGCGGGATCGGATTCGTGCCGCTGATCCAGACGTTGCCGTTCGCGTCGCCCGCGACCGCGTACACCCAGCCGGCCGATGCCGGTCCGGCCACCCGCTGCCACGTCCGGCCGTCCCAGTGCAGGATGACCGGCTTCGGCGCGGAGTCGTAGTCCTGGGTGCCGACCGCCCAGGCGTCGGTCGACGAGCGGGCCCACACGCCGGTGAGCCGGGTGCTCGGGATCGGCGGCAGTGGCGCCACCCGCCACGACCCGCCGACGCGCTGCGCGATCATCGGCTCCGGGTAGGGCGCGTCGGCGACGTACCGTTCACCGGCGGCGAACACACCACCGTCGGGAGTCCGGGAGACCGCCCGCAGGACACCGTTGAGCCCTTCCGTCCCCGGTACCGCGACCCGGCCGAACCGACCGGTGCCGCCTTCCACGACCAGCGGCCGGCCGCCGTCGTGACCGACGAACACCGCCCGTCCGCCGCCCGTGGCGGCCACGTCCAGCAGCTCCGAGGTCCCGGCCGGGGCGGGCCACGGCGCGTGCGCCGTCCAGGTTGCGCCGTCGAAGTGCCCGGCGTACGACTCGCCGACGCGCCGGACGCCCACCGTCCAGACGTCCCGGGCGCTCGCCGCGTCCACCTTGTACAGCACATGCGCCTCGTGCGGCAGCCGCCGCTCCGTCCACGCCCGCCCGTTCCACTGCAGCAGGGCGTACGGCTGGTCGATCGAGTACCCCGTGTAGGTGGACGCCTGGTAGCCGACGGACCAGGCGTTGGCCGGGCCGGTGGCAGCCACGTCGGTCAGCCGGCTCTCGTGGATCAGCGCGGGAACCGTCGCCGTCCACGTCGAAGGAGTCGCGGCGGCGACCGGCGCGACCGGCGGGAGCAGCACGCCCGCCACCAGAGTGGAGACTGTCGCTACCGACAGCCCGTACCGTGCCGGTGATCCCATGGTGACCCTCTTCCCGGATTGGTGGCCGGACCTCAGCATCGCGCCCCGCGACGCTCCACGTACGCCCGGCCGCTGTCCCGTAAGAGAGTGGTAAGAACGGCTCCTCCGAGGGGGAATCGACTGTGGCCGCGACGGCCTCGCCTGCGGTCAGGCGGCGCGGAGGGCGCGGCGACGGGCCCGGAGGAAGACGGCGTCGTGCCGCTCGTCGCCCCACCAGGCCCACGGAACGCCGGTCACGTACCGGCCGATCGACGCGAACACCGGCGCGGCCTCGGCGTCGCGGCCGGTGCGCACCAGCCCGTACGCCAGGAAGTTCGCGTCGTCGAGCCAGTCGGCGTGCCGGGCCGCCGGCTGGTGGAACCACCGGTTCAGCGCGTTGTCGAGATCCGACTGCATGACCGGATCCTGTCGCCACCGCTCGCCGATCTCCTCGGCGGTACCGCCGTGGGGTTCGCGATCCTGCTCCCACAGCGCCCACTCCGCGGCGGCCCGCACCGGCAGCACGAGTAGTGGTGAGCCGGTGGGCGCCGTGGCGGCGACCGAGCGGGCGAAGCCGAACATCGCCTCGTGCGAGCCGCTCCATTTCCGGCAGTGGTAGGTCAGTTTGAAGACGTGGCCCTGATGGTGCCGGGGATCCCGCTTGGTCAGCTCACGCCACGTCTCCTCGACGTCCTCCAGTGGCGCACTCTCGTCGATCATGAGATTGAGCCGGTGCGCCCACGGGGTGGGGTCGGCCGGTGCGAGCCGCATCGCGACATCGTTCACCTGCCGGGCCAGGTCCAGCAGGCGGTGGAACTCGGCCCACTGCTCCCGGCGTACGTTGGAGGCCCAGTCCCCGCCGCGCACCTCCCACGCCCGTGCCATCAGCGAACGGGCACGGACGAGCTGGGCGTCCGGATCGGCGGGCGCGCGAGAGGCCCAGCGATCGGTCCACGCGTCTGTGGTGTCGACCCGGCCGGTCGTACGGTCGACCCGCGATCCCAGCCCGCGAGCGGTCGATTCGGCCAGCACACGGACGTACCGTGCCCGGCGGTCGTAGTCGTCCCGGGTGGCGGCCAGAGCCTTCCGGGCCGGTCCGATGTCGGAGCCGTACCGCGCCTGCGTGCACGCCTCGCGCAGCAGGGCGTCGTCCTGCGCCGGGTTGGGGTCGATCTGGCGGGTGAGTATCCGCCACACGGTCGAGATCATGATCAAGGATGGTAGATGTCAGCGAACAGCGTGTGGGCCCGCAGCGTTGCCGTTCTGCCGCGAGCTAACCCGCTTGTCGTGGCGCGGGGCGCCGGAGAGGATCGGTGGATGGATCTCCGTGCTGCGGAACGGCGGCTCCAAGCCGCTCAGCGTGCCGCCGATGTCGAGTCTCTCGACGCGCTTCTGCACCCCCGGGTCGTGGGTGCCGGACCGGACGGCACGGTCTTCACCAAGGAGGACGACCTGGAGAGTTACCGCTCGGGTGCCCTGCGGATCACCGAACTGGTGGAGGAGTCGCTCGACGTCCAGGACGACGGTGAGACCGGGGTGACCCGCACGGTCGCCGCGGTGGACGCGGTTCAGGGCGGGGCCGTCGTGTCCGCGCGGTTGCGCTACACCCGGCTGTGGGTGCGTGAGGACGGCACCTGGCGGGTGTTGGCCGCCACCTTCGTCCCGGTCCGGTGAGCGCTCGGACCCGCTCAGGCTCCGGCGGTCGACTCCACCGTGTAGTGAATGGTCTGCGCGACGATCCAGCCGTCCTCGATGACGTACGAGTCGGCGCCGTCGCGGACCCGCGCGCCCGGTGCGTCGGCGGTCCACTCCAGGAACCCGATCCGATCCTCGATCAGCACTGTCGTGTAGGTGAAGTGGGCGCCCGGAAGCTCCGCGCTCAGCCACTGCGCCAGTTTCCGCACCCCGGCGTGCCCCCGGAACACTCCCCTACGATCGAGGACAAGGCAGTCCGGCGACACGTTGCGCTCGATGTCCTCGGCGAACCGGCCCTCGTTCGACAGGCGCAGATGCTCGTCGAGCACCTCGCGTGCCGGGCGCGCCCGCAAATGCTCGGTCATTCACCGCAGCCTCTCGTGCATGGACGACTCACGCCATCATCCAACGCCGAGCGGCCGCCACGTCGCCGATCACGGATCCTCGCCGCCCGGTCGCAGCGAGCAGGCGGCGCGCGCCGGCTCGCCCGGTGGTCGACACTTCCGTCACCCTGCCGGCGGCGGGGACGACTCGCGGTCGGCCCCCGCCACCGTCGCACGGCCGGTCAGCCCTTGCGCCACTTCTGGTTGGCCGTGCCCGCGCAGTCCCGGAGCTGGAGCCTCGCGCCGTCGCCGCCGTTCCAGTCCTTGATGTCGACGCACTTGTTGGCCTGCAGGTTGACCAGGTCTCCGGCCGCGTTCAGGGTGAACTGCTGGGCGCCGGTGCCGTTGCAGGTGTAGAGCTGCACCACCGCCCCGTTGGCGGTGGACCCGGCGTCGATGTCCATGCACTTGTTGTTCTGGCTCTTCAGCGCCGTGCCGCTGAACGTCCACTTCTGCGCGTTTGTGTTGTTGCAGTTCCACATCTGCAGCGGCGCGCGGTCGACGAAGTTGGAACTCGGCACGTCGATGCACTTGTTGTTCCAGTTGCTGACCACGGGCACCCCGGTGGTCGGGGTGCCGCCGCCACCGCCGGTGAACGGGCTGAGGATCAGTCCGGCCGAACGGGGGTCGCCGTCGTGCACCAGCGACTCGAATCCGCCGACGTCGTCGAAGGCGAACGCGTACGCCCGGCCGTCGGTCATGTTGGCGTGGATCAGGCGGGCGTACTGGTTGGTGGGGTTGTTGCGGTAGAAGTCGGCGGCGTTGGTGCCGGGCTGGGTGTCGGCGGTGCCGAGCGTGCCCCGGTTGAGGGCGGCGCAGAGCGTACGCGAGATCGGGCCGACCACCTGGTCGTTCGGCGCGGGCAGGTCGCCGTCGCAGCCCCAGACGCTGGCCGAGGAGGGCCGGTTGAAGGAGGCGACCACCTGGCCGCTGCCGTTGGTGAAGGTCATGGTGTTGCCCGAGGTGCGGCCGTAGTACCGGATGGCCGGCTGGTCGGCGAAGGGCGCCACGGTCAGCGTCTTCGTGGTGTACGCGTTCCAGGCGGAGGCGATGTAGGAGTCGAGGTAGGTGGCGCTCAGCAGGCCGGCCCCGGCCGCCTTGCCCGGAGCCAGGACGCGCAGCACGGTCCCGTCGGAGCGGGTGTAGACGGTGCCGGCCCAGCCCGGCTGCGCCCGGATCCCGTCGATGACCGCGTTGCGTCCGTTGGCCACCACGTCGCCGGTGCGCTTGGTGACGCCGTCGGCGCCGGTCACGGTGACCGCGTGCGGGATCGCGAACATGTCGACCTGAGAGCTGTTGAGCCACAGCCCGGAGTCGTTGTAGGTGAACTCGCTCCAGTCGAAGAGGATGTCGCGGTTCGCGTCACCGGCCGCCCATGGCGCGGGCTGCACCAGCCCGTCCGGGGTGAGGAGGAACTTCAGCTTCTGCCCGAGGGCGAAGTAGGCCCGGCCGGAGAAGCCACGGGGGAACTGGATCGTGGTGCTGCCGCCGTTGCCGGGGCCCGGTATGGAGACGTCCGGCGCGGGCGACGGCGGGATCTGCCCGCCGGTCCACGGGACGAAGGCGCCGCCGGAGGTGACGTAGCCGAGCCGGCCGGAGGACAGCTGGACGCCGATGACATAGAGGAACACCGGCTCGCTGCGGCCGGTGGTGTTGGTGACGGTGACGGGCAGCAACGCCGGTCCGACCGCGTGGGCGGGCGTGGCGACGACGGCGCCCGCGAGCCCGGCGAGCAGGGCGGACGCGGCGGCGAGCAGCTTTCTTCGGACACGCATGGCGACACCTCGCTGAAGACAGGGACGGGAGAGCGCTCTCTCAGCAGGGTCCAATTGTTAACAATGTTTGTCAATAGGTGAGCACCTATGGATGCGGCGACCTGCGCAAGGGCCGTGGAGGGCCGAGGGCCACCGGATGACTATGATCCACTATGGACCTGCTTGCTGTAGATCGGGGATTCATGAAGCGCGTACTTTCGATGCTGACGGCACTGGTGACCGTCGGGGCGGGCCTGACGGTCGGCGCCCCCGCCGCCCAGGCGGCCGGCTCCTGCTCGGGGACCATCACCTACAGCCAGGTGCAGTCGTCCGGGCTCGGTGAACTGGTGATCTACTACAACAGCAGCAACGGGGGCACCAACAGCGCCTGCTTCTACCACCGCGGCGCGGCATACGGGAAGCCGGCACCCACCTTCGTGCAGATCTACCGCTGCGCGGAGCGTTCGAACGAGGGCGCGCACTGCACCCGTTCGGGTAGCGCGGACACCGATTCCGGTGACTTCAGCTATCACGCCGGCCCGGTCGCCGTCACCGGCACGGCGAACTACTGCGTCGAGGCGGTCGGCTACATCGGATGGGCTGGTCAGCGCCACCAGATCTACAGCCGCCGCCAGGGCTGCTGACTCCCCGCCCACCCGCTCCCGGCCCGCGGCCGGGCCAGTCGGCCGGCGCTCGCGCCGGATCGCCCAGCGCAAGGTGAACCTGCGCCCGGTTGCGGCGCAGCCGGGCCAGGTCCTGCGGGCGCTCGCCGGGGCCGAGCGCGGCCGTCAGCCGGGCCAGTCCGTCGTCGACGAGCCGCAGCGCCCGGCCGGGCCGGCCTGCCCGGCTGTTCAGCAGCGCCAGGCAGTGCGCCTAGGTGAGCGCGTGCACCAGTGCGGTCACCGCTCCGATCAGGAGGGTCGCGCCGGTGCCGGCACCGACGACGGCGCTGGGGGTGAGGTCGTACCGCCGGGCGACGGTGACGCTGACGACCGCGACCAGGGTGACGAGCGCGGCCCAGATCGCGAGGGCCGGATACCCCAGAAGTGGCGCCAGGGGGAAGAAGTGCAGACCGACGATCAGGGCGATCCACGCCGGAACCAGGGGCGCGCGGCCGGTCCGCCGGAGCCAGATCGCGCCGGCGGCACAGAGGACCACCTCGATCAGGACGATCACACCGAAGATCGGCCCCGTCCTGTCGTCCACGGAGCTGCCCTCGTCCCAGGTGCGTACGGTGACGATGCCGCCGACGACCGCTGCGGTCAGGGACAGCACCGAGCCGGCGCCGAGCCACGGACGCCACGCCTTGGGCGGCGCCTCCTGCGCCCAGCCGAACCAGGCCATCCCGAAGACTCCGAAGATCGCTGCGGTGGCTGCGGCGTTGGCAGCGAATTCAGCATCCATCGGCGCAGTCTAGGGGCGGACGACAAGTCGCTCCGGACGGTGCCCGCGCAGGCGCCACGACGCCTGGTCCGGAGCGCCGGCCCAGGTCCAGGCGCTCCGCTGCGCGCATGCGGTGAGTGCGTCAGCCGGCTGCCGTCCCGGCGGGACGGATCACCGCGTCCAGCCAGCGCAGCTGCCGCCGGACGTGGACGGCCTCGCCGCCCTCGTGGCCGTTGAACGGGTACGTGTGCATCTCCCGTAGCGGCGTGGCCGATGCGGCGGCGGCGTAGTGGTTGTAGGCGGCGAAGCCGGTGCTCGGTGGGCAGACCTCGTCCCGCAGACCGATCCCGAAGTGCGCGGGAGCGGTGGCCCGCCGGGCGAAGCTGACCCCGTCGACATAGGACAGCGTGTGCCGGACCTGCTCCTCCGCCTCGCGGTGCACCGCCAGGTAGCGGGCGATCTCACCGTAGGGGGAAGCCTCGGTCAGTTCGATGGCGCGTTGGATGTCGCACAGGAACGGGGCGGTGACCAGGAGCGCGGCGAGGCCGTCGACGAGGCCCGCCGCCGCGAGCGCCAGCCCGCCACCCTGGCTGTTGCCCACCGCGGCGACGCGGGCCGGGTCCACCCCGGGTAGTTCGCGGACGGCGTCGACCGCGCGGACCGCGTCGGTGATCAGACGGCGGTAGTGGTAGTCGTCCGGGGCCAGGATTCCCCGTGTGGCAGGGCTGGGCCCGCCGGGCGCGTCGTGCGGGTCCGGGGTGTCCCCGCGGCTGAACAGTCCGGCCTGTCCCCGGTTGTCCACCAGCAGGTGGGCGTAACCGGCCACCGGCCAGGTGAGCCGCTCGCCCGGCAGCCCGCGGCCGCGTCCGTAGCCCGGGTACTCCACCACGGCCGGCAGCGGCGTGGACACGCCCGCGGGGCGGGTGTACCAGGCCCGGACCGGTTCGCCGGCGAAGCCGGCGAACGTCACGTCCCACACGTCGACCAGCCGCAGACCGGTGGGTTCGGGACGGACGCCGACGAGCGGCGGGGTGGCCGCGGCGGCGGCGAGGGTGGCGTGCCAGAACCGGTCGAAGTCGGTGGGCTCGACGACGGCCGGCGTGTAGCGACGGAGCTGGTCGAGGGAGTTGTCTATCGACGCTCTTGACACGCGATAACGATACCCATAAATTTCCGAAAGGCTTACGGCGTATTACCGGAAAGTTCCGGTCGACGGTCAGGCGGGAGGATGAGCTTGGCATCCCCGATCCCGCGCGGTCGCCGTACGCCCTGGCGGCGGGCCCTGCGCCGGGACTGGCAGCTCTACTCGCTGGCCGTCCTGCCGCTGCTGTTCTTCCTGACGTTCCGCTACCTGCCGATGCTCGGCAACATGATCGCGTTCCGGCGCTTCCAGCCGGGCGGCAGCCTGTTCGGCGAGTACTGGACCGGGCTGCGGTACTTCCGGTTGTTCTTCACCGACCCCACCTTCTGGAACGTGTTCACCAACACGCTCGCGCTGGGCGCGCTGACCCTGGTGTTCTGCTTCCCGCTGCCGATCGTGCTCGCGCTGCTGCTCAACGAGGTGCGCAACCGCGCCCTCAAGCGGTTCGTGCAGTCGGTGTCCTACCTGCCGCACTTCCTGTCGATCGTGATCGTGGCCGCCATGGTCCTCCAGCTGCTGTCGGTGGACGGCGCGGTGAACCAGATGCTGCGTGCCGTGGGCGGCGAGCCGGTCCCGTTCATGCAGCAGGCCGGATGGTTCCGGACGATCTACGTCTCCTCCGAGGTCTGGCAGACCGTCGGCTGGGGCACCATCCTCTACCTCGCCGCGCTGACAACTGTCGACGGCGACCTGTACGAGGCGGCCCGCATCGACGGCGCCAACCGGTGGCGGCAGACCTGGCACGTGACGCTGCCGGGGATCCGGCCGACGATGGTGACCCTGCTGATCCTCAACATCGGCACCTTCATGGCCGTCGGCTTCGAGAAGATCCTGCTGCTGTACAACCCGCTCACCTACCCGACGGCGGACGTGATCTCGACCTATCTCTACCGGGTGGGCATCGTCTCCGGGAACCTCAGCTACGCCGCCGCGATCGGCCTGTTCGAGTCCGTGATCGGGCTGACGCTGGTGCTGTCGGCGAACGCGATCTCCCGGCGCACGGTGGGGACGAGCCTGTGGTGAGCACGCAGCCGCGTACCCAGGCCCGTACGCGGCAACCGGCGGCCCGGCCGCGTGGCCCCCGGCCCACCCGGGGCTACCGCGTCTTCCAGGTGGTGAACGCCGTCGTGCTGACCGGCGTCGTGGTGGTGACGCTGTATCCGTTCCTCACCATCGTGGCCCGGTCGCTCAGCGACAACGCGTACATCGTCGCGGGTGAGGTGAACCTCGTGCCGCGGGGGTTCAACCTCACCGCGTACCGCGTGGTGACGTCGGACCCGACGTTCTGGGTCAGCTACCGCAACACCGTCTTCTACACGGTGGTCGCCACGCTCATCTCCGTCGTGCTGACCACCTGCTACGCGTACGTGCTGTCGAAGAGGCACCTGCGGGGCCGGACCGCCCTGGTCGGGATCGCCGTGTTCACCATGTTCTTCACCGGCGGCCTGATCCCCAACTACGTCCTGGTCACCAGCCTGGGGTTGAAGAACACCGTGTGGGCGATCGCCCTGCCCAACGCCATCAACGTGTTCAACCTGCTGGTGATGAAGGCGTTCTTCGAGAGCCTGCCGGTCGAACTGGAGGAGGCCGCCGCCGTCGACGGCCTGAACACGTACGGCACGCTGCTGCGGATCGTGCTGCCGCTGTCGAAGGCGATGGTCGCCACGATGGTGCTGTTCTACGCCGTCTCGTTCTGGAACTCCTGGTTCGCCGCGTTCCTCTACATGGACCGTCAGGACCTGCTCCCGGTCACCGTCTACCTGCGCAACCTCATCGCGGGCGCGACCGACGCCACGCAGACCGGCGGCGGCCTCGGCAGCGCCGGCGACGTCGTCCAGTCCGCCGCCACCATCCAGTCCGTGACGATCGTGCTGACGATCCTGCCGATCCTCGCGGTCTATCCCTTCATCCAGCGCTACTTCGTCTCCGGAGTCATGCTCGGCGCCGTGAAGGGATAGCCGCCGCCCACGCACCCCCACCACCGGAAGGAAGAACCCATGGCCCAGCTGTCCCGGCGCCAGGTGCTGCTCGCCACCGGCGCGGCCGCCGTCGTCTCCCTGGCGGGTTGCGGTGACGACACCCCCGACAAGAAGGACCTCGACCGCAACCGTGCCGGCGCGATGGAGAAGTACGGTGTCGGGGACCAGTTCAAGGCGACCGCGCCGGTCACCTTCTCGATCCTCTACAACAACCACCCGAACTACCCGCTCAAGCCCGAGTGGCTGTTCTGGACCGAGCTGGCCGGGCGGACGAACGTCAAGCTGGACCCGGTCGCCGTGCCGCTGAGCGACTACGAGCAGAAACGCAGCGTGCTGGTCGGCTCCGGCGACGCCCCGCTGATCATCCCGAAGACCTACCACCCGCAGGAGAACTCCTACGTCTCCTCCGGCGCGATCCTGCCGGTCAGTGACTACCTCGACCTGATGCCGCACTTCAAGGACAAGATCGAGCGGTGGAACCTCCAGCCGGAGATGGACACGCTCCGGCAGGAGGACGGCAAGTTCTACCTGCTGCCCGGGCTGCACGAGAAGCCCTGGCAGGACTACACCCTCGCGGTTCGCACCGACGTGCTGGAGCAGCTGAAGATCCCGTCCCCGACCACCTGGGACGAGGTGTACGCCATGCTCAAGGCGATGAAGGCGGCCCACCCGGACGTCATCCCGTTCTCCGACCGATTCGGCAAGCCCAACCCGGCCGGCAACCTGCTGAACATGCTCGCCCTGGCACACGGCCTGCCCGGCGCCGGCTGGAACTACCAGCCGACGAGCTGGGACGCCGCGGCCGGGAAGTACGTCTTCACCGGCGCCTCCGACGGCTACCGGCAGGTGGTGGAGTACCTCCACAAGCTGGTCGCCGAAGGGCTGCTCGACCCGGAGACGTTCACCCAGACCGACGACCAGGCCCGGCAGAAGCTCGCCAGCGGCAAGTCCTTCGTGATCAGCACGAACGCGCAGACCCTGGTGAACGACTACCGCCCGGACATCGCGAAGATCAACCCGAACGCCCGGCTCGGCAAGATCCTCTTCCCGGTCGGTCCGTCCGGCCCGGTCAACGCGGCGAGCCGGCTGGAGAACGGCGTGATGATCTCCAGCAAGGCCCGCGAGGGCAAGAACTTCGTGGCCATGATGCAGTTCGTCGACTGGCTCTGGTACTCCGACGCCGGCCAGGAGTTCGCCAAGTGGGGCGTCGAGGGCACCACGTACACCAAGGACGCCTCGGGCAAGCGCACCCTCGCCCCGGACGTCAACGTCATCGGGCTCAA
Organism: Micromonospora tulbaghiae; assembly: GCF_900091605.1. Lineage (GTDB taxonomy): Bacteria > Actinomycetota > Actinomycetes > Mycobacteriales > Micromonosporaceae > Micromonospora > Micromonospora tulbaghiae. The sequence continues at coordinate 51,242 of NZ_FMCQ01000002.1, read as the reverse complement.
CCCCAAGGGCAGCAAGCATCTGCAGAAGGACTTCGGCTTCTACAACGGCGTCTTCGCCTACGGCGGCAAGCTCGACCTGGTGCAGTCGTTCTTCTCGCCGGAGGAACTGGAGTTCCAGAAGGAGATGAACGCCCGCAAGCCCGCGCCCTGGGTGACTCCGCCACCCGCGCCGCTCAGCGATGAGGAGCGGGAGCAGACGACGCTGTGGGCGACCGCGCTGAAGGACCACGTCACCCAGAACACGCTGAAGTTCGCCCTCGGCCAGCGGCCGCTGAGCGAGTGGGACGCCTACGTCTCGGAGCTGAAGGGAAAGAGCGCGCAGGCCTACATCGACCTGGTCAACAAGGCGTACGAGCGGTACCGCAAGAACCACGGCTGACCGGCGATGCGCGGCACCGTTCCCGAGCGGCCCGTCGGCCGGCTGACCGAAGCCTGGCGTACCTGCGTCGGCACCGGCCGGTTCGACCTGGCCCTGCGACGCGACTATCAGGACTCGCTGGCGCTGGTGCAGCGGGACATCGGCTTCCGGCACATCCGCGGGCACGGGCTGCTCAGCGACGGCGTCGGTGTGCACCGCCCCTACGAGTACCGGGGCGAGCGCCGGGTGCGGCACGCCTTCACCTACGTCGACCAGGTCGTCGACGCCTACCTCGCGGTGGGCATCCGGCCCTTCGTGGAGCTGGGGTTCATGCCCTCGGCGCTCGCCTCCGGCGACCAGACGGTGTTCTGGTGGCGGGGCAACGTCACGCCTCCCCGGTCGTACACCGAATGGGGTGACCTGGTGCGCGCCACGGTGGCCCACCTGGTCGACCGGTACGGCCTCGACGAGGTGCGCGGCTGGCCCGTCGAGGTGTGGAACGAGCCCAACCTGCCGGCGTTCTGGGCGGGCGCCGACCAGGACGCCTACCACCGCCTCTACGAGGTGTCGGCGCACGCCGTCAAGGACGTCGACGCGGCGCTCCAGGTCGGGGGTCCGGCCCTCTCCCCCGGCGCCGACGAGTGGCTGAAGCCCTTCGCCGAGTTCGTCACCGACCGCGACGTACCTGTCGACTTCGTCAGCCGGCACGCCTACACCTCCGGACCGGCCCGGCACCTGCCGTTCGGCACCCGGCAGACCCTGGCCCCGGCCACGGAGCTGCTGGAGCAGTTCGCCGCGCCCCGCCGGCACCTGGCCGGCACCGCGCTGGCCGACCGCCCGGTGCACATCACCGAGTTCAACTCCTCCTACCGGCCGGACAACCCGATCCACGACACGGCCTTCCACGCCGCCTACCTCGCTCCGGTGCTGGCCGGCGGCGGGGACCTGGTCGACTCCTTCTCCTACTGGACCTTCAGCGACGTGTTCGAGGAGGAGGGGGTGCCCACCGCGCCGCTGCACGGCGGCTTCGGCCTGCTCACCCACCGGCAGGTCAAGAAACCCACCTACCACCTGTACGCGTTCATGGCCCGGCTCGGCGACGAGGTGCTCGCGCGCGGGCCGGACCACCTCGTCACCCGGCACCCCGACGGCCGGGTCGCGGTGCTGGCCTGGGCCCCTGTCGACGTCACCGGCCGGGAGCCGGCACCCGAGCGGCACACCCTGTCGCTGTCGGTTCCGATCGGCCCGCCGGGCACCGCGTCGGCGTTCCTGCTCCGCTCGTCGGTGAGCGAGGACGCCGGCAACGCCTGGGCGGCCTGGCGGGAGATGGGCAGCCCGCACTCACCCCGGCCCCGGCAGCTCGACGCGTTGCGGGAGGCCGCAGAGCCGGCCCGTACTCATCGGGCCCTGCCGGTCGCGGGCGGGCGGACGGACCTCGACCTCGTCCTCGCCCGGCACGAGGTGACCCTCGCCGAGCTGACTCCGGTGGTGGACGAGACCCCGCCGTGGTGGGACGACGACCGGTTGCTCGACCCACCCGGGGAGCGACCATGAGCAGCAACCCGGCCGGCGGGCTGCGGGAGTTCGGCGACGGGCCGCTGTCGCGGGCCGCCGCCGTGGTCCACACCCTGCTCGTGACCGAACTGCTGCTCCTGGTGAGCATGCTGCCCGGCCTGGCCGTGCTCGTGCTGCTCGAACGCGACAGCAGCAACCTCCCGCTGGTCGCCGCCGCCGCGCTGCCCGTCGGTCCGGCGGTCTCGGCCGCGCTGTACACGCTGCGGCACCAGCGCCCCGACCTGACCGATCTCCGTCCCGCGGCCGCGTTCCGCCGGGCCTACCGGGCCAACCTGCCGGGCGTGCTGCGCGTCTGGGCGCCGACGCTGCTGTGGCTGGCCGTCATCGCGGTCAACCTGGCGAACCTGCCCGCCGCTGCCGTCCCCGGCTGGTGGGCGGTACCGCTGGTGGTGGTCGGTGCGGGGGTGGTCCTGGTCGGCCTCAACGCGCTGGTGGTCGTCTCGCTGTTCACCTTCCGCACCCGCGACGTGCTCCGGCTCGCCCTCTACTACGTGGGACGCAAGCCCGGCGTCACGTTCGGCAACGTCGTGCTGCTGACCGCCGCCGCCGGTGTCACAGCGGTGTTCTCCGAGGCGGTGCTCGCCCTGCTGGCCGCGCTCCTGGTGCTGGCGCTGCTGCGGATCGGCGACCCGATGATCGACGACATCCGGGCGGAGTTCACCACATGAGCGTTCCGGTCACCGGCCGGGCATCCGCCCACGCCGGCAAGTCGATCTGGCACGCCGCCTGGCTGCCGCCCGCGGCGTTCCGCGAACTCGGCTCCCGGCCGGTGCTGGTGCACGGCGAGGGCCTCCTGGTCGACACCGTCCTCGACGAGGTGAGCCGGGCCTGCGCCCGGTACGGCGGACGGGTCTGGCACGGTCCGCCGTGGCAGGTGGACGCCGACCTGGTGCTGGCCCTGCGCGAGGCCGGCCGGGTGCCGAACGTGGCGGCGGAATCGGCCCGGCTCGGTGCGACACCGGCGGTGAACGGCGCGGGCGACGGCGCCCTCGGCGACGAGGGTTATCTGCTGGCGCGGGTGGACGGCGTGACGGTGGTGCTGGCCGACGCACCGGCCGGTCTGCTGTACGGGATGTTCCACGTGGTCCGGCTCGGCGCGGCGGCCTTCGACGACGAGCTTCCGGCGCGTCGGCACCGGCCGGCGCTGGACCGGCGGATCCTCGACCACTGGGACAACGTGGACATACACCCGGTGTCGGGCCAGATCGAGCGGGGCTACGCCGGCGGCTCCCTGTTCTGGCGCGACGGCGCCGCCCGGCACGACCACGCCCGGCTGCGGGACTACGGGCGCCTGCTCGCCGCCTGCGGCGTCAACGCGATCACGGTGAACAACGTCAACGTGCACGACACCGAGGCGCGGCTGCTGACCGACCGGCTCGGCGACGTCGCGGAGACAGCCCAGGTGCTCCGCCCGTACGGCGTCCGGGTGCATCTGTCGGTGAGCTTCGCCGCCCCGGTGGTCCTCGGCGGCCTGCCCACCGCCGACCCGCTGGACGACCGGGTCCGGGCCTGGTGGGCCGCCGCCACCCGGCGGGTCTACCAGCGGATCCCCGACTTCGGCGGCTACGTGGTGAAGGCCGACTCCGAGGGCCGGCCCGGCCCGTTCGCGTACGGGCGGGACCACGCCGACGGCGCGAACCTGCTCGCCGAGGCGCTCGCCCCCCACGGAGGCGTGGTGCGCTGGCGGGCGTTCGTCTACGACCACCGCCAGGACTGGCGGGACCGGTCGACCGACCGGGCCCGGGCCGCCCACGACCACTTCGCGCCGCTGGACGGACGATTCGACGACAACGTGATCCTCCAGGTGAAGTTCGGTCCGATCGACTTCCAGCCGCGCGAACCGGTGTCCCCGGTGCTCGCCGCGATGCCGGCCACCCGGCTGGCGGTGGAATTGCAGGCGACGCAGGAGTACACCGGCCAGCAGCGGCACGTCTGCTACCTCGGGCCCTGGTGGAGCGAGGTGCTGCGGTTCCGGCCCCGGGGCGAGGCCGGCGGCACGATCGCCGACGTGGCGGCCGGTCGGGCGGGCGCCGGTGGCGGCCTGGTCGCCGTGGCCAACGTGGGCGACGACCCGTTCTGGACCGCGCACCCACTGGCCCAGGCCAACCTGTACGCCTTCGGCCGGCTCGCCTGGGACCCGCTGCTGGTTCCCGGCGCGATCCTCGACGAGTGGATCGACCTGACCTGGCTGCCGGTCGCCACCGGCGATCCGGAAACGGTGCGGCGGACGATGCACGCGATCATGGACGACTCCTGGCGAACCTACGAGCGCTACACCGCCCCGCTCGGCGTCGGCTTCATGGTGCGGCCCGGCCACCACTACGGCCCGGACGTGGACGGCTACGAGTACACCCCGTGGGGCACGTACCACTTCGCCGACCGCGACGGCGTCGGGGTGGACCGCACCCGGGCGACCGGGACCGGCTTCACCGGCCAGTACCCGCCGCCGTGGTCGGAGGTGTACGAGTCACGCGAGCGCTGCCCCGACGAACTGCTGTTGTTCTTCCATCACGTCCCCTACCGGCACGTGCTGCACAGTGGCCGCACCGTGATCCAGCACATCTACGACACGCACTTCGCCGGGGTCGAGGAGGTGGCGGCGATGCGCGAGCGGTGGCGACTCGTCGCCGGGGCGGTCGACCCGGCCGTCCACGACCGGGTGGCCGAGCGCCTCGACGAGCAGTTCCGCAGCGCCGTCGAGTGGCGGGACCAGATCAACACCTACTTCTTCCGCAAGTCCGGGGTGCCGGACGCGCACGGTCGCCGCATCCACTGAACCGGCGCGTTCACCAGGGGTGCACGGTGCCGTCCGTCAGCCGGTTCACCGGCAGGTAGGCCGGCGCGTACGGGTAGCGGGCCGCGGCCTGTTCGTCGATGTCCACCCCGAGCCCCGGTGTCTCGGCCGGATGCAGGTAGCCGCCGTCGTAGTGGTAGCCGTGCGGGAACACCTCGTCGGTCGCCTCGGTGTGCCGCATGTACTCCTGCAGGCCGAAGTTGGGGATGGCGAGGTCCAGGTGCAGCGCGGCGGCCATGCAGACCGGGGAGAGGTCGGTGGCGCCGTGCGAGCCGCTGCGCACGTGGTGCAGCGCGGCGAGGTCGAAGATGCGTCGCAGGTGGGTGATCCCGCCGGCGTGGACCACAGTGGTACGGACGTAGTCGATGAGCTGTTCCCGGATGAGCTGGGCGGCGTCCCAGATGCTGCTGAAGACCTCGCCGACGGCGATCGGCGTGGTGGTGTGCGAGCGGATGAGCCGGAAACCCTCCTGCAGGTCCGCCGGGACGGGATCCTCCATCCAGGTCAGCGCGTACGGCTCCAGGCTCTTGCCGAGCCGCGCCGCCTCGATCGGGGTGAGCCGGTGGTGCACGTCGTGCAGCAGCCGGAGGGTGGGCCCGAACTCCTCGCGGACCCGGGCGAACACGCTCGGCACGTGGGCCAGGTACGCCTCCGTCGACCAGGCCGTCTCGGTCGGCAGCGCGGCGTCGGCGGGCTCGTAGAACATCTTGTCGGCGCTGACGCCGTACGTCCGGGGCAGGCCGGGCACGCCGCACTGCACCCGCACCGCGCGGTAGCCGAGGTCGACGAAACGGGCTACCTCGGTCAGCACCTCGTCGACGGTCTCGCCGTTGGCATGTCCGTACACGGTCACGCCCTCGCGGGATCGGCCACCGAGCAGCTGGTAGACCGGCAGCCCGGCGACCTTGCCCTTGATGTCCCACAACGCGGTGTCCACGGCGGCGACGGCGCTCATCGTGACCGGCCCGCGCCGCCAGTACGACCCCTGGTAGAGGTACTGCCAGGTGTCCTCGATCCGGGCCGGGTCGCGCCCGATCAGCAGCGGCACGACGTGGTCGCGCAGGTAGGACGCGACGGCCAGTTCCCGGCCGTTGAGGGTGGCGTCGCCGACGCCGGTGACTCCCTCGTCCGTGACGACCTTCAGGGTCACGAAGTTGCGGCCGGGACAGGTCACGATGACCCGGGCATCGACGATTCTCATCCGGTCTCCCCTGCGGTCGGCGCGCCGGTCACCACAGGATTATCCATCATCATCGATCAGTGAGGGGGTCGGTGCGGGCCGGGCCGATCAGGCCGGTTCGGGTACGCCCCCGGGCTCCCCGTCGTCGGGCATCGGCTCGACCGGCGCCTCGGGCAGTTCGCCGGGCGTGTCCGGGAGGAGTTCGCCGGGGTCGTCCGGCACGTCCTCACGCGGGTCGATCGGCGGGTACACCTCGGGATCGAGGTCGGGGTTGGTCATCGGCCCAGTATCCGACGCCACCGCCCGGACCGCCCGCCGAGCGCGCTCGCCGGCTTTCCCGGGCGGCGCGCCCGCCCGCCGATCTTCCGGCTGTCGCGCCGGCCCTCTGCTGCCCTCGACGCATGCGCCGTCACGGGCTCTCACCGTCGCCGGCCGAGGGCGCGGACGACCGGTCCGCCGGCTTGCGCAACCACAGCCACACCCCCGCCGACAGGCACGCCGCGCCCCCGATCGCGACCGCGACCTCGGCCGGTTCGGAGAGATCGTCGAGGAACGGGAAGGTGTGCGAGGCCGCCATCGCCAGAAACCCGATCAGCAACAGGAGGCCGGCGGCGATCCGCTGGAGAACCATGCGCGTCATTGGATCACGACGCGGGCCGCAGCCCTCCAGGCGCCGTCGCGGCGGCCTGCTGCCTGTGATCGTGCGCGGCTTCGCGGCGTACTGCCTGTGCGCGCTGACCGAGGCGCGCACCGCGCGGTCTGACCGGTCGTCCCGACGGAGCGCGTCGGCGAGGGGCGCCCGGTGAAGGCCGGGCGTCCCTCGCCGGGCGGCCGGCGCCGGTCAGCGGCGCCGGGAGCCGGTCATCGGCGGAACGGCCCGGTGACGCAGTAGGTGATGCCGCCGGAGGACGAGCCGGTCGTGCCGCGTTGCGACGAGAAGTACAGCCGGTCCCCCGCCGGGGTGAACGCCGGCCCGGTGATCTCCGAACCGCTCTGTCCGGTGATCCGCAGGAAGACGGAGATCTTGTCGTCCGGCGTGATCATGCAGATCTCCATGTTGCCGCCATCCTCGGCGACGTACAGGTCACCGGCCGTGGACCCGGTGATGTTGTCGACGCCGGTCAGCGGAGCGGTGCCGGGGCTGACCAGGTTGTCGTCGTAGGCGAGTTCGTACGTGCCGGCGGCCAGGTTGACCTGCCACACGCGGTTGTCGCCCTTCGTGGTGAACCAGACGGTGTCGTCCGCGTAGTGGCAGCCCTCGCCGCCGTTGAACGTCTTCGCGCCGGACACCTGCTGCCGCGTGGGCGTGGGTGAGCCGTCCGGGTCGGGCACCGTGGCCCAGGTGAACGTGCCGGAGGTGGCCGTGCCGGCGCGGAAGACCTGGAGGGTTCCGGCGGACAGGTCGCCCCAGGTGGCCGGCACGAAGCGGTAGAACTTGCCGTCGGTCTCGTCCTCGGTCAGGTAGACGACCCGGCGGACCGGGTCGGCCGCGGCCGCCTCGTGCTTGAACCGGCCCATCGCGGGACGCGCCACGGCGGTCCCGCCGAGCGGGTACGTCTCGAAGACCCGGCCCAGGGACACCTCCTCGCAGGAGAGCCAGGTGTTCCACGGCGTCTTGCCCCCGGCGCAGTTGCTGTCGGTGCCGGAGAGGATCCGCGACGCCCCGACCACGGCACCGGCGGAGTTGAAGACGAGACGCGAGGCGCCGCCGCCCGCACCGGCCGCCACCTCGGAGTTCGACACGTAGATCCAGCCGGAGCCGTTCGGGAACACGGCGCCGCCGTCCGGAGCGTCGTGCCAGGTGTACGACGTCCCCGGCACCGTCCGACGGGAACGCGCGACGATCGAGCTGGTGAACCCGGCCGGCAACTGGATGCCGTTGGCGTCGGCGGCCTGAAGCCCACCGTAGGGCCCCGCCGCGTTCTGCGCCGGGGCTCCGTACGCGGCCGACCACGCCGTGAACGGCAGGGCGAGGGCGCCCGCACCGACAACAGTGGCCCGCAACATCGCTCGACGATCCATGGAACCTCCTCCGTAGGTTCCCCAGATCCGACCGTGCGGAGCTTACGCACTCCGAACTGTTGGATGAACGTCGATGGACGGCTCGGTGTGCGACGTCGTGCCCGCGCCGCTACGGGCGCAGATCCGTCCGTGCCTCCCCCGACGAGGGGTCGTACGGGTAGGAGAGGTGCTGGTGGGTCATCAGCCAGGCCCCGTCGCGTCGCTGGAAGACCCGGGTGCCCCGGGACCAGCTCTCGATCGGCGGACCCCCGTCCGGGCGAACCGAGACGCGGTTGAGGCCCCACGCGACGGCGAGGTCCCCGTCGACCACGATCGTCAGGTCGGGCACGTCCCAGGCGACTGATCCGTCACCTGACGCCGCCAGACCCGCCGCGCAGACCTCACGGACCGCGTTCACGCCGACGTGTCGCAGCGGCTGGTCGTGCTCGTACGAGACCACGTCATCGGCGACCGCATCCATCAGGGCATCGAGGTCCTTGGCCGCGGTGCCCTCGAACCAGCGCTGGTGGAGCCGGCGCACCTCCGCCTCGGCGGTGGTCGCGTCCAGGGTCGGCTCGGCGGCGGGATCGGCCAGCGGGAAGGAGTGGTGTTCGTGGGTGACGACCCACCGGCCCTCCCGCCTGCGCAGGCCGAACGTCAGCCGCAGGCGGTCCGACGGACGTGCGGCGAGGTCGGCCGCCGTACCGCAGCGCAGGAGCGCGTACGCGAAGGCGACGTCCTCGCCGGCGACGACGTCCAGCGACTCGATCTCGAACGACGCGCCCTGCGCCTGCCACCTGAAGAACGGCGGCCAGATCTCCCGGTAGGCGGCCAACCCGCGCACGCCCTCGTACGGCGGTGGCACGTCGAACATCACCATGTCCTCGGCATGGTCGGCCAGGACGCCGGCGAGGTCCCCGTCATGAACCGCAGCGGCCCAGCGCTCGACCAGGGTCCGGATCTGTTCTTCGTTGCTCGGCATGTCGGCTCTGCCCTTCGTGGCTGGTGAACCCGTCAGGACTACAACCCCGGCCGAACCGCGAACTCATCGCCTCCACGCGAATTTTCCGGCAGCCGATCCGGTAGGTCGAAGGCGGGCAGGCGCGCGTCGAGGAACGAGACGACCTCGGCCACCCGGCGCCCCCGCAGCACGAGCAGGTCCAGCCCCGCCGGCAGGTAGGCGGCAGCCGCGTCGTTCCACAGGTACGTACCGAACGCGAGCTGCCCGTTGGCACTCGTCGCCAGGAACCGCCACCTCCGCCCACCCGTCACCTCGGCCAGGAAACCGCGGATCTGCTCATGGCCCTCGTACCAGACGGTCAGCGGCGGCATCGAGTACCGCGCGTCCTCCGTCAGCATCGCCACGATCGTCTCGACGTCACCGGACTCCCACGCCGCGGCGTACCGCCTGGCCACCTCCCGCTGCCCCGCGTCGCCCACGTCGGCGAGGATCCGCTGCTGACTGTTCGACGGCGTCAGCCCGGCGACGATCCGGCGGGCCCGCTGCATCGCGCTGTTGACCGCGGCGACGGTGGTGACCAGCATCCCGGCGGTCTCCTCGGCGGAGTAGCCGAGAACGTCACGCAGCAGCAGAACGGCACGTTGCCGCGGCGGCAGATGCTGCAACGCGGCGACGAACGCGAGTTCCATGGTCTCCCTCGCCATCGCGTGGGTCTCCGGATCCCGTGCGGTGGACGGGGCCGCAAGGCGGTCCGGATACGGTTCGAGCCAGGTCACCTCGGCCCGGGACACGCCCGGGGCGGTGAAATCGGTCGGCAGTTCACGCCGCCCGCGCGAGTGGATGAGAGACAGTGCCCGGTTGGTGGCGATCCGGTAGAGCCACGGCCGGATCGACCCATGCCCCTCGAACCGGCCGACTGCTCGCCATGCCCGGTCCATGGTGTCCTGGACCGCGTCCTCCGCGTCGTGGAAGGAACCGAGCATCCGGTAGCAGTGCGCACGCAGCTCGTCCCGCAGGGGTGCGACCAGACGACTGAAGGCCGCGCCGTCGCCCGCACGCGCCGCTGCCAGCAGCGTCGCCGTCACGTCCTCGCCCGACGGACCGGCCTCCGCCGATGGTTCGCCCTGGCTCACCCGCCTCAATCTAGTGCCGGGCACCGTCCCGGGTGCCTGGTCTCTGCTCCCCACCGGCGGGGACCGGTGGGCCAGGACACAGAGGGAACGACCTTGGTCGATTCCTTGACTCTCCCGGTGAGACCGCTAACACTTGTCTGCAACGCGCACTTAACAACCAGAACACATCTGCTCGCCCCGGCGAGAGGCGCCGGAGCTGCCTGATGGCACGCAACTACGTCCAGACCGCGAAGCCCTCCGGATCGAGCGCGAGTCAGCGATGTTAGCGCTAACGAAGCTGGGCTCCCGACGAGCAGCAGGGGCTTCGTCGACCAGTCTGATCCGAACCCAGAGAGGCCAGACCGGTGACTGACCAATTCTCGACGCGGACCACGTCGCCGCGGGCCCACGCAGCCGGACCGTCGCCGAGCACCCGGTCGATTCGCCGGCTGCTGATCGTGCTGGTGGCCGCCATGACGGCGATGGGTGGCGGCGTCGTCGTCATGTCGGCGCCGGCCGTTGCCGCCACGAACCAGTTCCGAGGCATGAACTGGGCCGTGCTGGGTGACAACTTCAGCACCGGCCCTCTCGTCGTGCAGGGCCTGAGCTCCTCCGACAGCAACGCGACGGTCCGGGCCAAGGCCAACGCCCTCTATGACGACATGGCTTCCACCATGGGCGTCAACACCGTCCGGCTGCCCATCAACACCCACACGGTCGGGACGGCGTGGTGGGAGGCCTACCGAGGCGCCGTCGACGCCGCCACCGCCCGCGGGTTCAAGGTCATCCTCGCCTACTGGGAGGACGGCGCCGCCTCCGGCGGCAGGATCACGAACCTCGCCGCGTGGAACGCGATGTGGTCCACGGTGACCAACACGTACGGCTCGAACCCCAACGTCTACTTCGAGCCGATGAACGAGCCCCACGGTTACAGCTCGACCGAGTGGCGCGACGTCGCGGCCAACTGGCTCAGCTACCACTACTCGGCGGCGCCCAGCCGGGTGCTCGTCGGGGGCACCGGGTTCAGCCAGGACCTGCGGGACGTCTGCAACGACACCCGCTTCGCCTCGACGCTGCTGTCCTTCCACCACTACGCCTTCTTCTACGGCGAGATGACCTACGACGCCTTCCGGAGCCACATCCAGACCCGCCTCGGCAACTGCGCGTCGCGGGCGGTCGCCACCGAGTTCGGCGCACCCATGAACGACGGCCGCAACTACGCCGACGCGAACAGCACCGACAACTTCGTCCGCCACATCCGCGCCATGGCCCAGGTCATGCGCGACAACCGGATGGGCGGCACCTACTGGCCCGCCCTCGGCGGAAAGCCCGGCACCATCGGCTACGACTGGTACTCGATGTACTCGCTCAGCGGTAGCGGCACCGACCTCAACCTGACCGTCCGCAACACCTCCGGCGCCGACCAGATCCGGTACGGGTGGGGCGACACCATCGGGGGTGGCCCCACGACGCCCCCGCCGTCGACGGGAACGTTCTACCGGATCACCGTGCGGCACAGCGGCAAGGCCATGGACGTCCAACAACCGAACACCGACAACGGCGCGCGCGTCGGCCAGTACACGTACAACGGCAATGCGTGGCAGCAGTGGCAGTTCCAGGACGCCGGCAGCGGCTACTGGCGCCTCGTCAGCCGCAACAGCGGGAAGTGCCTCGACGTGGTGAGCGCGTCCACCGCCGACGGCGCCGAGCTGATCCAGTACACCTGTGGCACCGGCAGCAATCAGCAGTTCCAGATCGTCGCCAACGGCAGCTACTTCCAGCTGCGGGCACGACACAGCGGCAAATGCGTGGACGTACCGGCCGCATCCACCGCAGACGGAGTCGTCCTCAAGCAGTACACGTGCAACACCGGCGCCAACCAGCAGTGGTCGCGTACGACCGCCTGACGGACCCCTTCCCGGAAGAGCCCCACCCCTGCGGTGTGCCCGAGATCCCGCACCCGGAAGATCGCCTGCGGCAGCGGGCGTGCCGGACCGCACGGATTCCGCGCGGTCGCGCCCAGCTCACGGACGCGCGGCTGTCGGTGTGGCTCACCCCCGACCGGTCACCGGCGCAGGTGGCCGATGCCGTGCTGGTCGAGCCAGGTGACCGTCCGCGGCACGAACGTCGGCCCCGCCGAGCCGGCGCTGACGTCGGTGGCGATCAGCGGTACCTGGGCGGCGACCGGGAGCAGGGTCGACCGCCAGCAGGCCGGCGTGGCGCAGGCCGAGCGGTCGTCGACGCGCCAGGCGGCGGCCACGCTGCGGCCGTCCGGGTCGGCCGGGCGGTATTCCAGCCACCGGCGCAGGTCGTTGCCGCCGTCGATCCCGGCGGCGAGGACCAGGTTGAACGAGCCCTGGACGCGAAGCAGGCGAATCTGCTCCTGCACGCCGAAGGTCGGCAGGCCGGCGTCGGCGCACGCGGTGCCGCCGTCGCGCCAGCAGGTCCAGACCACCGCGGGATCTGCGCCACCGGCCGCCGGGAAGTCGTAGGACGAGATGTCGAAGACGACTGCGTTGTCGTCGCCGAACACCTCCGCCGCCGCGCTCCAGAAAGAGCGGGTGGCGAGAACGTCGCTCTGGTGCAGCGACACGACGGGTGTGATGCCGGCCCGGACGAGCCGGTCGACGTACAGGGCCGCCTCGTCGAGGTAGCCGACGCGGTTATGCCTGTCGGCAGGGCTGCCGGTGTAGACGTAGCAGGCGTCGCTCAGCACGATCCGCACCGCGTTGACGCCGCGGGCCCGCAGCGCGCCTACGGACGCGTCGTCGACCGGGCCGTCCCAGCGGATCGGTCCCCACGCGCATTCGCCGGGCACGGCCGACCGGACGATTCCGCGTGGCCGGTACGGCCTCGGGTCGGCGGTGACCGTGAGGATGCGGTTGCCGAACGCCTTCAGCGCGGGTGCGGCACCGGGCGCCGGCGGCGGGAGCACCCGGACGCCGCGGACCTCGGCGGTGGCCTGGGCGCCACCGCTGTCGTAGGCGGTGGCGGTGACGCGGGTACCGCTGTTCGGCGGCACACCGCGCCAGTCGAACGCGTACGGCGCGGTGGTGTCCACGGCGAGCAACGTGCCGCGCTCCCGGAACTCGACCCGCTCGATCCGCCGGCCGGCCGCCGCCGTGACCTCCGCACGGATCGGGATGACGCCCGGCGCGGCGAAGAAGTCGTTGGGCAGGGGCGAGGTGAGCGCCACCGACGGCCCTCCCGGCAGCGGGCTGGGCTGCGGGCTCCCCGAGGCCGCCGGCGGCGACGAGCCGGTCGGGCTGGCGACGTCCGCGTTGCACGGCTGGCCGCTCAACACCCAGTCGGTCGGCTCGGGGTCGGCGCCCCGGAAGTTGCCGCCGAACCGCACCGTCACCGAGGCGCCGGTCGGCAGCGTGGACCCCGCCGGCGGGCGGAGCATGGTCACCGGGTACAACTCGCCGCTGCCGAGCGTGTATCCGTCCGGCAGCCGGTCGAGGCCCATGGTGATCGTTTGGCCGTTGGCCTGCCGGAACCGGAGCCACCAGTCGGTGACGGGCGAGCCCAGGTTGGTGACGGTGAGCTCGGCCCAGAAGCCGCTGGACCACTCCCGGGTGATCTTGTAGTCCACCGTGCACGCCGTCGCGGCGTAGGCCGGCCCCAGCACCATCGTCATGGCCCCGCCGACGACGACCGCGGCGGCCGTGGCCAGCGCGAGGATCCTGCGTCGCATCATGCCCCCGCATCCATCGATACGTATCGCTTCACACAGCCTCAGCGGCCGGGGCACGGTCTGTCAATACCGCGGTGCCGCGGGCTGCGGGCTGCGGGCTGCGGGCTGCGGGCTGCGGGCTGCGGGCTGCGGGCTGCGGGCTGCGGGCTGCGGGCTGCGGGCTGCGGGCTGCGGGCTGCGGAGGAACGGCATGAGCTCCGCCCAGGCCTGCAAGCCCGCTCATTCTTGAGCAGGGCTCCCGAAAGGCCCAGCCGACACCGACCTTCCAACTGCTGCACAGCCACGCGGAGCGCGGCAAAGGAGTAGCCATCCATGGCACGACGCCCGTCTGGCGGAGGGCAGGTGGCGCGTGGGACGCTCCCGTCATGCGTATCGCCGAGCACATTGCCGCGCTGGATGAGGAAGGCGTCCGACTGGCAGAGGCGGCGGACCGGGCGGGAATGGACGCACTCGCGCCCACCTGCCCTGGATGGCAGGTCCGTGATCTACTGCGCCATGTCGGCGGTATCCATCGCTGGGCCATGGCCCACGTGATCACGGGACGCCGTCAGCCTTTCTCCACTCGGGAAGAGGCGGAGTTCTTCGTCGCAGTCGATGACGACGAACTGCTGGACCGGTATCGGGAGAGCCACCGCGCACTCGTGGACACGCTGGCAGCGGCTGACGAGAGCGTCGAGTGTTGGACGTTTCTGCCCGCACCCTCGCCGTTGGCGTTCTGGGCACGGCGGCAGGCTCACGAGACCGCAGTACACCGCGCCGATGCCGAGTCGGCCGTCTCCACGGTTCCGTACTGGGACCCGTCCTTCGCCGCCGACGGCATCGAGGAACTACTCAGCGGCTTCTTCGGCCGGCCCGGTGGGCGTCTGGTGGCCGATCCACCCCTCAGCATGGCCCTGGTGCCCACTGATATCGACGCGGGATGGACCTTCCACATCGAGCCGGCCGGACGCCGCCTGGTCGCCGGTGAGATGCCGGCCCAGCTGACCATCGTGGGAACTGCATCGGAGCTCTACCTGTTGTTGTGGAACCGGAGCGGGACCGAACGCCTTGACCTACGCGGGGACGCGGCCGTCTTGGATCTCTGGCGGACACGGGCCACGATCACCTGGAACTGACGCGGTCGTCCCGGGAGGGTCATCCCGGCGCCGCCCACCGTGGCTCCCACCCGCTCGTCGACACGACCGAACGCTTCGCCCCACCCCGACGCCCGTGTCGCAACGTGCCGCCCGATGCGCGACGTCGCAGCAGGTACGCCGCACCGCGCAGCGCGGGCGGCCTCGCCGGCGGTCATGGCTCTGCTGGCCGGCGTCATCTTCGTCCGCTACCCGTCGGTCCGCCGACGACACGGGCGGACGCCTCTGCCGGACACCGGTTCCGGCCGTGTTCCCGCAACGCCGCGCACCGGGTACCGAACACGGCGACTTCGACCGCCCGCTGGTTCCCGGGGTAATGGTTGCGTGCGACGAGGACGCATTGTGGAGAAGTCGTCCGTCGATTCCTCAAGCCTTGTGGACCATGGCAGGACCGGCGATACTCGGATGGGGCCAGTTTGCTGACCGGCTCAGGATTCCTGCGATTTGTCCGCCGGAGTCCCATGGCGCGGCGCCGGTCCATCCAACGGCGGCCGGCCCGTCTCCGCAAGGATCCCGCCGACGCCTCTCTCACCGCAGCTGATTCCAGCGGAAGGGTCACCATGCAGCGCACCATGCTGAGATCGAAGATTCACCGTGCCACGGTCACCCAGGCCGATTTGCACTACGTCGGGTCGTTGACGCTCTGTCGGGACCTCATGACGGCCGCCGACCTCCTGCCCGGTGAGCGGGTCGACATCGTCGACATCAACAACGGCAACCGGCTCTCCACGTACGTCATCGAAGGCCCGCCCGGCAGCGGCGTGGTCGGCATCAACGGCGCGGCCGCGCGGCTCATCGCCCCTGGCGACATCGTGATCATCATCGCCTACGGCGTGTTCTCGGAAGCCGAGATCGCGCACCACCAGGCGCGGGTGGTCTTCGTGGACCAGGACAACCGGGCGCTCGGGACCGGTGCGGACCTCGCCGCACCCGTGCCCGGCACCAGGACCGTACGCGGTGATGTCGTCGCTCGGTGACCCGTCTCGTCGACGGTCCCGCTCACCGCCGGGCGCGCCGGCGGCCGGCCGCAGCCGCGATACCTCGCCAGTACGGCCACGCCGGTCATCAGAATAATTACCGCCGATCGAAGAAGGTAATCACCGCACGTAGAATCTGGATTTTCCACGACCAGCGAATGCGAATCCGCACCCCCGATGGCAGGCTGTTGCATCTAGAGCCGCTCCGCCGCGAGCTGCCACCCGCTGGAAACATTTATGCGAGTTACCGCAGTGCCGCACGTCTGCTCACATTGAATTCGGGGGAACCGTGACCCAGGTCCAGTTTCTCGTCAACTCAGCGGCCTATCGCGCCGACCTCGTCGAGGGCCTCGCGATCGCCGGAATCGCGGCGACCGTGGCGAGGACCCTGTCCGACCCTGAGATCCTGTGGTCCGCCGACGCCGTCCTGATCGACACCGACGTGCTGCGGTCGGACCGGGACCTGTCGCACGTCGCCGAAATCGCCCGGCTCACCGTGGTCCTCCTGCTCCACGACACGGCGACGGTGACGTCGGCCAAGCACCGGATGTACCGCGAGGCCGGAGCCGTCGGTGTAATCAGCAAGCGCGAGCCCGTTGACCGCCTCGTCGCCGTGGTGCGGGCGGTCACGTACGGATGCGAGACCACCGCCCGGCGGGACAACGACGGCGCCGCCGGGACCGGGGAGCACGCCGAACCGGTCGGGGGCGAGCTCTCGGCGCGGGAGCAGGAGGTGCTGTCGAAGATCTCGCGCGGCCTGACGCACGGGCAGATCGCGACGCGCCTGGGGATCAGTCCGCACACGGTGGACACCTACGTGAAGCGCATCCGGGCGAAACTCGGGGTGGGCAACAAGGCGGAACTCACCCGGGTTGCCCTGCTGCGTCGCACGGCGGCTGCGTCCGGCTCGCCGCGGGGAGGCCGGGTGGGCCCGGGACGTGCTCCCC
Organism: Micromonospora tulbaghiae; assembly: GCF_900091605.1. Taxonomy (GTDB): domain Bacteria; phylum Actinomycetota; class Actinomycetes; order Mycobacteriales; family Micromonosporaceae; genus Micromonospora; species Micromonospora tulbaghiae. The sequence continues at coordinate 34,507 of NZ_FMCQ01000002.1, read as the reverse complement.
TCGACGGCCGGCGCGGACGTCCAGCCGCGTGAGACCGACCGACGGCCGAGCCGCCGTCCGTCAGCCCAGATCGCGTGAGATCACGTCGATCACCCGCTGAAGGCCGACCTCGTTGAGGAAGTGGCCCGTGTCGAGGACGTCCAGGTGGAAACCCGCCACCGTCTCCTCGCTCCACGGCGCCATCAGGCTCGGAGACGCCTCGATGTCGTCCCGGCCGGCGAAGGCGTGGACGGGGACGTTCAGCGGTGGTGACGGATGGTACGCGTGAGTGGCGAGGACCGTCAGGTCCGCACGCAGGATGGGCAGCAGCGCCGAGAGGAGATCGTCGTCGTCGAACACCTCCCGCGGCGTTCCACCCAGCTCTCTCATGTAGGCGACGAGTTCCTCGTCGCTCTCGTTCCATCCCCGGACCACCTCTTCGAGAACGGGAGCGGTGCTGCTCGACACGTAGAGCTTCCTCGGAAGGGGGAGCTGACGGTCACGGAGCGCGTGCGCGAGGGCCCGGGAGACCCGCGCGCCCATGCTGGCGCCGAAACACGCGAAGGGCCGGTCCAGGATCGGTTCCAGCACCTCGATCAGCTCGTCCACGAGCGTCGTCATGCTGGTGTGGGGCGTCTCCATGAACCGGTCCGCCCGGCCGGGCAGTTGCACCGCGACCGGTTCGATGGAGGGCGGCAGCAGGTGCGCCCAGTTCCGGAACATCGACACGCTGCCCCCGGCGTAGTGGAAGCACAGCAGCATGATCCCGGCGTCCTCGCGCCTGCCCAGTCCCTTGAGCCAGCGAAATTCGTCCACGGTCAGCCCGCGCGGCCCAGGCCGTCGCACATCAGCCGGAGCAGGTCCGGCGGCGCCTCGATGAACCTGTGGTGAGGGCCGGGCAGCAGCTCGAAGGTCGTCTCGCCGCAGGACGCCCACCCACCCATGGTGTCGTGGCGGATCTCCACGTCCTCGGTCCATCCGATCGCGGTGATCGGGCAGGTGAGCCGGAACGGATCGGGCACCACGTAACGCTTGTTGGTCTCCACGTCCTCCCGCAGCACCTCTACATAGAAGGAGATGAGGGCCGGATTCGGCTCCGCGCCCAGTTGCCGGCTCAGCGTGGCGAGCTCCTCGGCGAGTTCCTCGTCGGTCATCTGCAGGAAGCGGCCGAACGGACCGTCCTGGGGCGCCACCTGCGAGGAGATGTAGACCCGGGCGGGCTGCGGCAGCCCGGCCCGGATGATCTCCGACGACACCTCGTAGGCGGCCAGCGCCGAACCGCAGTGCCCGAAGAAGGCGTACGGCAGGTCGAGATACGGCTCGAGACCGGCGACCATCAGCTTCGCCAGCTCCTGGTAGGTCTCGAAGTTGGGCTCGGCCAGCCTGGTCTCGTGACCGGGCAGTTCCACCGGTAGCAGGTCGACCCCGTCGTGCTGCGGGGGCCATCTGCGGTACATGCTGGCACCACACCCCGAGTAGGGGATGAGGAACACCCGCCCGGACACACCGGCGGACGGTTCCCGGGGCAGCCACTTGTTCCGTTGATTGGGCATCGGCAGCACTCCAGGGGTCAACGTGGCCTGGCGACGATGGGTAGGTGCTTGTACCCGGAGATGAAGTTCGAGCGCAGCCGGGCCGGAGCACCCGCCGGCTCGAACGCGGTGAACCTGCGGAGCAGCTCGTCGAACAGGATCCGGAGGGTGACGCGCGCGACGTTGTGACCGACGCAGTAGTGCGGCCCGAGACCGAATGCGACGTGCCGGTTCGGCCTGCGCCGCAGCTGGAACTTCATCGGGTCCGGGAATGCCTTGGCGTCCCGGTTGACCGCGCCGAACCAGACCGCGACGGCGTCACCCGCCTTGATCTTCGTACCCCTGATCTCGGTGTCGGTGACCGCGTACCGCATGAAGTGGCTGACCGGCGACGCGAGCCGCAGCCCCTCCTCCACTGCGGTCGGCGTGACGCTCAGATCGGCCGCCCACTCGTCCAACAGGCCGTCACCCATGTGCTCGGCGAGCACGTAGGTCGGCGAATGCGGGGTCGTGACGGCCGCACCGAGCAACACGCTGTAACAGTTGGACATCACCTCGCCAGGCGACATCGGGCGCCCGTCGATCTCGGTCCGGATCAGCACGCTGATCAGGTCGTCACCGAGGTTCTTGCGGCGCTCGTGGGAGATGTCCTGGAAGTAGGCGAACAGTTCGCGGTGCGCGTTGTCCAGCGTCGCCTGGGTCCCACCCGGCAGCAGGTAGTCGGGGTCCTCCGGCGAGCTGGACGCGGTGAGGAGCGTCACCAGCCGGGGCCAGTCCGAGCGCGGCAACCCCATGGCCACTCCCCCGACCGCCACCGGCAGGAACAGCATCGCCTCGGCGAAGTCGAAGGGGCCGCCGTCAGCGAGCGGTTCGAGCACCTCGAGCACAAGGCCACGGATCATCTCCTGCTGGCGCTCGATCGGCCGGATCGCGAGCGCCTTCTGCAGGGAGCCGCGCATGATCGTGTGCCGTGGCGGATCGGTGGCGGGCAGTTGCCGGCCGCCCGCCGGGTCCTCCACGCCGAGCATGCACAGCATCGTGCCGCGCTCCGAGGTGAACGTCTCCGGGTCGTGCAGGACCCGGTGGGCGTCGTCGAATGTGACCACCGACCAGAAGCCCCGCCGGTCGTCCACCTGCCGCCAGGCGAGGCCGTCGAGGCCACGCATCTCCTCCCAGACCGCACGGTAGTCCCCGTCGCTGTACAGCACGGGATCCTCGACGGCCATCGCAGCCGAGGTCACCGGGCACCGGGATGCACGGTCCCCGTTCATGGTCTGGCTATCGCGCTCTCGCATCAGCCGCCGCCTCCAACGGTTCAGTCGGTTGGTCACCGATCTGCCGACGTAGTTCTTCGGCGAGATCGGCAATGGTCGGGCGCAGGAACAAGGTGCGGGCCGGCAGCTCGACGTCGAACTCCTCCTGCAGCGCCACGAGCAGTTCGGCGGCCAGCAGCGAATGCCCGTCCAGGTCGAAGAAGTTGTCGTGGATCCCGACCGGCTCGACCATCAGAGCGTCGCTCCAGATTTCGGCGAGCCTTCGCTCGGTGGGATCGGTCGGGCCCACGTAGTCGTTGGACACGTTGCGCGGCACCTTCGCACGCGGCAGGACCGACCGGTTGACCTTGCCGTTGCCGTTCAACGGGATGTCCGGCAGCACGATGATGGCCCACGGCACGAGGTGGGCCGGCAGGGTTTCCCGTAGCTGCTCCCGCAGCGCGGTGCTGAACGCGTTCCAATGGGCCTTCGGCATCTGGCCCACCGCGACGTAGGCGACCAGTCGGGAGTCGCCGGCGCCGTCGGTGTGTGCCAGCGCGGCGGCCTGCTCGACGCCGGGTTGCCGGAGCAACTCCATCTCCACGGTGCTCGGCTCGACGCGGTAGCCACGAATCTTCACCTGCCGGTCCACCCGGCCGAGGAAGTCGAGTGTCCCGTCGTCGATCCACCGGACCAGGTCCCCGGTCCGGTACATCCGCCCACCGGGACGCGCCGGGTCGAGATCCGCCACGAACGACTCGGCCGTGGCGCCGGGCTTGTTCAGGTAGCCGGTGGCGACGCCGTCGCCGCCGACCCAGAGCTCGCCGACCTCGCCGGGCGGCACCGGCCGCATCGCGTCGTCGAGGACCGCGACGGTGGTGCCGTCGATCGGCGTCCCGATCGGCACCCGTGGCAGGTCGCCGGCGCCGCCGACGGGGGTCCAGCACGTGGTGAACGTGGTGTTCTCGGTGGGACCATAGCCGTTGGTGAAGATCAGGCGCGGGTACCTGCTGAGCACGCGCTGGACGTGTGCAGGCGACAGGACGTCGCCGCCCGCCAGGAGGTGCCGGACCCCGGCGAGGCTGTCGAGCTGGTGGGTGGCCATCTTGTGGAACAGCCCGGTGGTCAGCCACAGCACGCTGACCTTCTCCGCGCGGATCAGCTCGCCGATCTCGGCCAGGTCGGCGAAACCCGGCGGGGCGAGCGCCAGCCGGTTCCCCTTGACCAGCGGCATCCAGATCTCGAACGTCGAGACGTCGAAGCCGACCCTGGTCAACTGCAGGAACACGTCCTCGTCCCGCACGCTGATCCAGCTCGGGTCGTCGATCAGCCGGTGGATCGCCCGGTGGGGAACCACGACGCCCTTCGGCTCGCCGGTCGATCCCGACGTGTAGCAGACATAGGCGGGGGTATCGGGTCCGACTTCCGGCGCGAGGACCGGTTCGGTCCGGCCGGCACGGGCATCCTCGTACCGCAACACGACCGGCACCTCGGGCGCCTGCTCCCAGGTGCCGCCGCCGGTGACGACCGCGAACCGTGCCCCCGAGTCCCGGACGATGCGGGCCCGTTGCTCCGCCAGGTCGGCCGGGTCCAGGTACAGGTACGCGCCACCCGCCTTGAGCACCGCCGTCAGGGTCACGATGAGTTCCGGCGACCGATGGAGTACGACGGCGACGACCGCGCCGCCGCGGACCCCGGCGTCGCGGATGCGCCCGGCCAGTTCATCCGAGGCGCTGTCGAGCTCGCGGTAGGTCATCGTCCGGCCGCGGTAGGAGACCGCGACCGCGTCGGGCGTCCGGGTGGCCTGCTCTGCCACCAGTTCGTGAACGCACCGTCGCATGGTCAGTGACTGTTCGATGTCCATCAAGGATCTATCACTCCTGACTCATGCCCGTCGGCCGGGAGGGTGTGCGATCACCGGCTGGCGGAGGTCGTGGCGGGGTCGTGCCGCGCGCTGCGCGGTCGCAGGTCGGTCCAGTGCCGCTCGATGTAGTCGACGCACGCCTGGCGGGAGTCCTCGCCGTGGACGACCGTCCAGCCCGCCGGCACGGAAAGCGTCGCGGGCCAGAGGGAGAACTGCTCCTCCTCGTTGACGAGCACCGAGAACTTTCCATCAGGGTTGTCGAACAGATTCATGCCGCCGACTCCTCAGCTCGAAGACCGGTACTGACCGACCGGTACCGAGAGCCCCGCCGGAATCGTGGCCGGCCGCGGAAACCATGCCGTGCGGACGACGGTACCGACGCGCCACGCGGCGGCCCTGTCCCTTCTTCCTGTGACAGCACAGTGATCGTGAGTGTCGATACGGTCACGTGGCGGTCCGCGCCTACGCAGGGACCAGCGTCCCGAGTGAGGAAGGTGAGCCGGTCCATGGTCGACTTCGAGATACGCCCGTCCGGGCAGCCCGTGCCGGAGGCGAGACGGAAGGCGATCCTGGCCGCGCCGGGATTCGGCCGGACCTTCACCGACCACATGGTCACGCTGCGCTGGTGCGCCGACCAGGGCTGGCACGACGGGCGGGTCGAGCCCTACGGTCCCTTCCTGCTCGATCCCGCGACGGCCGTCTTCCACTACGGCCAGGAGTGCTTCGAGGGTATGAAGGCCTACCGCCAGGCCAGCGGAGCGGTCGGGTTGTTCCGCCCCGAGGAGAACGCGGCGCGGTTCAACAGGTCGGCCGACCGGGTCGGCATGCCCCCGCTGCCGGAGGAGACCTTCGTGCACGCGCTCGAGCTGCTGGTGGGCCAGGACAGCGCGTGGGTGCCGGACGCCATCGGTACCAGTCTCTACCTGCGCCCGTTCATGATCGCCACCGAGCCGGCCCTCGGGTTCACCCTGCCGTCCGACAGCTACCTCTTCTGCGTCATCGCCTCACCGGTGACCGCGGCCTTCGATGCGGGAACCGCGCCCCGGCCGCTGACGGTGTGGTTGTCCAAGGACTACACCCGGGCGGCACCGGGCGGCACCGGGGCCGCCAAGACCGGCGGGAACTACGCCGCGGCGTTCAAGGCGACCCAGCAGGCGGTGGCGAACGGATGCGACCAGGTGGTCTGGCTGGACGCCCTCGAACACCGGTGGGTCGAGGAGATGGGCGGCATGAACCTGTTCTTCGTCTACGCGCCGGAGGGCGACGGTCGGCCACGGATCGTCACCCCGCCACTGACCGGAACCCTGCTGCCGGGGGTGACCCGTGACTCTCTGCTGACCCTGGCGCCCCAGCTCGGCCTCGCCGCGGAGGAACGCCGGATCTCCGTCGACCAGTGGCGGCAGCAGTGCGCCACCGGTGAGATCACCGAGGTGTTCGCCTGCGGGACGGCGGCAGTGATCAGCCCGGTGGGTGCCGTCCGGAGCGCCGCCGGCGACTGGCCGGTCGGGGACGGCCGGCCGGGTCCGGTCACGCTGCGTCTTCGCGAGGAGCTGCTGGGCATCCAACACGGCAATCGTCCCGACCCCTTCTCCTGGGTCCGCAAAGCCTGCTGACCGCAGCGACGGACCGATGGGCCGCGGGAGCCGTCGTTCCCGGGAGCGAACTTCGACGCTGGGAGGTACCGCCTTGAGGAATGATCCAGCGCCCGACGCGCGGAGCAGCGAGCCGGGCAGTGAGCAGAATCCGTACGATCTGATCGGCGTCGGCTTCGGGCCGTCCAACCTCGCGCTCGCCATCGCGGCCGAGGAGCTCGACGGCGAACGGACGTGCCTGTTCTTCGAACGCAGCCCTTCCCTGCAATGGCACCCGGGAATGCTGCTCGAGGGCTCCCGCATGCAGATCTCGTTCCTGAAGGACCTGGTGTCGCTGCGCAATCCGGCCAGCCCGTACACCTTCCTCCAGTACGCCAAGGCCAAGGACCGCCTGGAGCGGTTCGTCAACCTCAGCGAGTTCCGGCCGACCAGGCTGGAGTACCAGGACTACCTGCGCTGGGTCGCGGAGTTCTTCGCCGGCCAGGTCCGCTACCACACCGAGGTCACGAGGGTCTCGCCGGTCCGGCGGCCGGGAGAGGACGTGCACCGGCTGTTCCGGGTGGAGGCGCGCGACATCCGAACCGGGGAGACGACGGTCCACCACGCGGCGAATGTCGTGCACGCCGCCGGCGGACGGCCCCGCCTACCCCCAGGGGGAGTGTGCGCCAGCCCGGCCGTCATCCACTCCAGTGACTTCCTGCCGCATTTTCCCGAACGGTTCGCCGACCGGTCGCGGCCCTACGAGTTCGCTGTCGCGGGCGACGGGCAGAGCGCCGGCGAGGTCGCGTTGTACCTGATGCGCACGTATCCCGAAAGCCGCGTGCACCTCTTCCTGTCCGGCCAGGCGCTGCGGGCGACCGACAACAGCCCGTTCGTCAACGAACAGTTCTTCGAGAGCAGCGCGAACGCCTTTTCCGCCCGGCCCCGGGACGAGCGGACCGCGCTGCGGGCAGAGCTGCGCAACACGAACTACGGCGTGGTCGAGGCCGGAACCCTCGACGACCTCTACCGGACGGTGTACGACGACGAGGTCCGCGGACGCCACCGGCTGATCGTCCACCCGGCGACAAGGGTCGTCGCCGTGCGGGAGGGCGACGAGGGTCCGCTGGTCGCGATCCTCGATCGTCGCAGCGGCGCGGAGGGCGAAATCCGGTGCGACGGGGTGGTGCTGGCCACCGGCTACGTCCGGGCCCTGGACGAGTCGATCTTCAGCGAGCTGACGCCCTTCCTGCGGACCGAGAGCGACAAGCTGCTGCTGTCGGGCTACCGGGTGCGCACCACCGCGGAGGTGGCAGGCGGGTTCTACGTCCAGGGCTACGGCGAGCAGCACTTCGGACTCGGTGACACCCTGCTGTCGCTGCTCCCGTTCCGCTCCCGGCAGATCTTCACCGACATCTGCCGGCGGACCCCGCCGCCCCGACAGGCGGTAGCGGTGTCCGACGCGTCGGCGTACCCGCCACCGCACTACCTCGAGCACGACCCGGAGAAGCTCTACGCGGTGATGGAACGCTTCAACTTCGCCACGGTGATCTCTGCCCGGGCCGCCGAGGACCCGGTCGTGACGCACGTGCCGCTCACGCTCGACCGGTCGCGCGGCGCACACGGCGTGCTCTTCGGGCATCTGGACCGAGCCAACCCCCACGCGCAGCTGATCGACGGCAAGCAGGTGACCGTGGTGTTCCACGGACCGAACACCTACCTGTCGCCGTACGCGCTCGAGACCGACGCGCTCCCCACCTGGAACTCGATGAACGTCCACGTGGGCGGCCGGGGCCGGCTGCTCGCCGACCGGGCCGCGCTGGTGACCGGGCTCTCCGGGATCTGCGAGAAGTCGGACCCCGGCGTGGACTCCTACCGGCTGGATCCGGACGACCCGCGCATCGACCGGCTCGTCGACTACGTCGTGGGCTTCGAGATCGAGATCCAGGCTCTGGTCGGGCGGTTCAAGCTCTCCCAGGAACTCGACGACCGGAACCGGCGGCTGGCCGCGTCCGCGCTCATGGCCACCGCGCGACGCGACGAGAGCGAGGTGATCGGGAAGGTCTTCGGGATGAGTCCGGTCAACGGCCGGCAGAACGGCTCGTCCGCGCTGTGGAGTGCCCACTCACGCTGACTCGACCCGGCCGACGGGCCTGCGCGAAGACCGACGATGCGACCGACCGACACCGATTGCGGAGGACGGCAATGCGGGAGGAACAGACCTCGTGGAACCTCGATCGCGGACGGGTGATCTCGGCGCTGCGCGAGGCCAGATCCGGCAGGGGGACGATCCTGCTCTACGAGGGCGCACCGGAGACCGGGAAGACGTGGGTGCTCGACGAGGCGCTCCGGCTCGCGGCGGATGCCGGTTTCACGACCGTCCGGGTCCGCGTGGAGGACGAGCCGGTCGCGGACCCGGCCTCCGGCCGGGACCTGACCGCCGTCGTGATCGACGACGTGCACCGCGCCTCGCCGACGGTCGCCCGGACGCTCCGGTCGCTCACCGCCGCCGAACGACCGGTCCTCTGGGTGCTGGCTCGCGAGTCCGGGGCCGGCTGTTCCGAGGTCGAGCGCCTCTGTCGGGCGATCCGGGCACGGAGTGACACGGGCGGGGAACTCGTCCCGTGGACGGAGGACGAGACCAACGGCTACCTCACCGAGCGGTTGCACGCGACACCGGACCCCGCGCTGACCCGCCTCGCCGGCACCGCCGGCGGCAACCCAGCGCTGCTCGAGACGCTCGTCGACGGCCTGTCGGAGGAGGAGTTCGTCGAGGTCAGCGACGGACGCGCACGGTTGGTCAGGTCAGGGCTGCCTGACCGCGTGCTGCGCTCGGTGCGGGAGCGCCTGCTGCGCACCTGCCGCGAGCAGTTGGTACGTGACGCGATCACCCAGCTCACCGACGCCGCGCTTCCGGCCGGGGACCACGTCGGCGTCGTCGGTCGGCCGCAGGAGACGGTGACCCGCGCGACCCGCGCCTGGCGCTGCGGCGCCCTGTCCCGTGGACTGCGACTCGCCCAGCAGACGATCTCGGAGAGCCGTCGTCTGGCCGGCCAGGGCGCCGCGACCGACGTCGAGTTCGCCGCGGCCGTCCTGCTCGCCGACGCATCGCGGTTCGACCAGTGCGACGAGGTCCTGGAGGCCATCCGTGCGCGGATGACGCGCGCCGGCCGCACCGGATGGGAGGGGCGGTGGTCGGGGGCCAGAGCCCACTGCCTGATGCGGGCCGGCCGGCTCGGCGCCGCGGTGTCGGCCCTGGACAGTCGTCCGGTCGCCGAGCTGGCCCCGTCAGAGCTGGTGATACACGCGCTCGCCGCCCTCCGGGACGGCGACGTGGCGAAATCGGCGCGGTACGTCCGTCGCGCCAAGCTGGCCGGCGGTCGTCCGGCGGAGTACGGGTGGGTGGCGCTGCAGCTCGCGGAGGCCCAGCACGGCCCGGAGCACGCCCGGTCCCTCCTCGCCGAGACGTACGGCACCGACCTGCGGCTTCGAGATCTGCTCGTGCACGAGCCGGCGGCGGCGCCGTTCATCGTGCGCGCCGCGCTGGCCTGCGACGAGCGCTCCACCGCTCAGTGGGTGTGCCGACTGATCAGTGACCTGGCGGACGGCCACTTTCCCGCCTTCCGCGCGGCCGAGGCCCATGCGCACGGCCTGCTCCATCAGGACCCGGGACAGCTCTCGCGGGCGCGACGGCTGTACCCGGACATCTGGTCGCGCGCCCGGGTGGCCGAGGACATCGCCGACCTCGCGCACGACGCGGCCGGCGGCGGACAGTCACGGGCGCGGCTGCGGACGACCGGCGCGCTCCAGGAGGCGCTCTCGCTGTACTCGGAGGCGGCTGCCGCACGGGACTTCGCCCGGGTACGCAGCAGACTGCGGTCGGTCGGCGTCTACGACACCTACGCCCGCTTCGGTGGCGCCTCCGGTACCACCTTCGTCGACCTCACGAGCCAGCAGGAACGCATCGTCCGGCTGGTCGCCGACGGCCTGACCAACCAACAGATCGCCGACCAGATGTTTGTCAGCTCGCACACTGTGAACTTCCACCTCAGGAGCATCTTCCGCAAGATCGGCGTCAATTCCCGGGTCGAGCTGGCCGCGAGGTACAAGTCGTGGGCGACCACCTCGATGCCGCGGTCGGGTTGACACCCATCCAGCACCGGCTCGCCCGCCGGATCAGCGCACCAACGCCAGGACCAGAGGAGTGTCGTCATGTCGCGTACCGATCGGTCGGCTGTCGGAGTCGTTCCGGCCACGCCGGCAGTCCAGACCGGAAATCTCGTCACCGACTTCTACGACGACATCCGGAGGCTCTCGGCGGCGACGTGGCCGGCCCCGGTACGCGACGACCGGACACGGTTCACCGTGGGCGGAGCGCTGCCCGACCTGACCCCGGCCGTTCGCCGCTACCTGGAGGCGGCCGAGGTGTCCTGGCACGAGATGGGGTACTACCGGGACCACCGGTTGGTGCTGCTCAACCTCGCGCGCAACCCGGGGACCAACACGACGAAGACTTTCGCGTCGTTGCTGATCGTCGCCCGTGCGGCCGAGTTCATCCGGCGGTACGGCGAACCGGTGGTGATCTTCTCGCCGACGTCGGCGAACAAGGGCACCGCGCTGCGGGACGCGCTCGCCCGAGCGCTGTCCTGCGGTCTGGTGGAGCCGGAGCAGCTCCGTGTGGTCGTCCTGGCGCCGGCGGCGAACGCCGCCAAGCTGCGCGCGAATGCGTTGTCCGCGGACCGCCGGCTGGCTCGGCTGAACCCCGTGCTGACCTCCGACGACCCGGTCGCGGAGACCGTCAAGGCGCTCGGCCGGCGCTTCGTCGACGACTACGCCGACAAGGTGCACCGGGAGCACGGCAGTCACCTCTGGTATTCCCTCGACCTGGACAACTACCTGATCGCGGACGTCGGTCGCGCACTGTTCGAACACGCCGTGGCGCCGGTCGACGCCGCCGACCGGCCGCGCACCCACGCGCACGCGGTCTCGAGCGCCTTCGGCCTACTGGGCTACCACCTCGGCCGCGACATGCTGGAGCGCGACGGCCGGTCGGACCCGACGCGGCGGCCGCACAGCCTGCTCGTGCAGCACCTCGGCACGCCGGACATGGTGCTGCACCTGCGATACGGCGACTTCGACCGCGACCGCGTTCCGCAGTATCGACCGGACCCCGTCACCGGCCGTCTCCAGCAGCGGCACGACCCGCACTTCCCGCTGCTCACGACCGATCCGGGCGAGGTCCTCGACCCGACCTTCTACACCCGACGGCCCACGACGGCGGACCGGATGACGGACATCATCAAGCGGCACGGCGGGGACGGGATCGTCGTGTCCGGCCTGGAGTGCGCCCAGCGGTACGCGCAAGCGGCGCCGCTGCTCGCCGACGCCGGTTTCCGCGTACCGGAGGACCCCGCCACGGTGCGCGAGTGGTCGCTCATGATGGCCCTCACCGGCGTCCTCAACGGCATCGACCGCGGCCTGGTCGATCCGGCCCACGACCTGGTGGTGCACGGTTCGGGCTGGTACACCGACGAGGACGTCAGAGCACTGACCGGTAGCGAGCTGACGCCCGTGTCGTCGGCTGACGACATCTTCCGGGCCGTGTCCGCCGGGAGCCGTTCTTGCTGATCCGACGCTCGGTCCTCGCGCGGCCGGTCTTCGCCTGGCGGACCAGCACCCGGCCGGGGCTGGTTCGGCTCAGGTCGAGCTGGGACGACATCCGGCTCCGCCGCGCCACGTCCGTCCGGTCCACGGTCGACGGCCCACTCACCCTCGGATACCTCGGCCTCCCGGAGGGGACCAGTCATGTGATGCCGTTCCTGGAGGAGCAGGCGGCCCGCGGTGGGCCGGTCCTGCGGCGGAGCACGCGGACGGTGCCGTGGGCCGAGGCGCTGGCGCCCGCCGACGTCGACCTCATGGCCATCGGCGCGCCGCCCGCCCGCGTCCGGCCGCTCTTGTCGGCCCGCGACCTGCTCCTTCCCTTCCGGGTCGAACTCGTTGTGCCAGTCGTGCCGGACGTGGCGGCCATGCGCGCCCGTGTGTCGAGGAAGGAGCGGCAGCGCGTCGCGCGCCAGCGGCGTGACCTCGGGTGGAAGCTCGAACACACCGCCGCCGCCGAGGACTTCCAGTGGTTCTACGACCACGTGCACCTACCGACGATGCGGCGGCGGCACGGCCCCGCGACCCGCAGCCTGGAACGCGACATCGCGCTCCAGTGCGTGTTCCGACGGGGTTTCCTGTTCTTCCTCACCGATGAGCACGAACGCGTCGCGGGAATGCTGTGTCTCTTCGACCGGCGGACCCGCACGCTCACCCTCCGGCTGGCCGGAGTGACGCACGGCGCCCCGGCCCACTACGCCACCGGCGCGTTCGCGGCACTGTACGTGCTGATCCTGGAGTGGGCGGCCGTACACGACGTCCGGGCGGTGAACCTGTCCGGATGTGAACCGTTCCTCAGCAAGGGGATCTTCCAGTTCAAGCGGAAGCTGCACCCGCAGGTGGTCCGGCCAGCCGACCACTTCGGGGCCAAGCGGCTCCTGCTGCGGGTGGTCCGGGACACGCCGCGGGTACGGGACTTCCTGGTGGCCAACCCGGTCATCGCCGAGGCCCCCGGCGGCGGGCTGGAAGCCGTCTACTTCCACGACGACCGACGGGCGGCGCGCCTCGACCTCCGCTGGGAGGGCACCGGCCTGCGCGGCGCCCGGCTGACGCACCTGGACTCGTTCCTGCGGTCCACGTCCGGCGGGGGGACACCATTCGTATCGGCGTGATGATCCTGCCCGCGATCGGGTGGCGGGAGGCACAGCAGTGCTGGCGGCTGGTGGACGAGCTGGGCTTTGCGCACGCCTGGACCTACGACCACATCGCGTGGCGCGACCTGATCGGGCGACCGTGGTACGCGGCGGTGCCCACGCTCGCCGCCGCCGCGCAGTGCACCCGGCGGATCCAACTCGGCACGCTGGTCGCGTCCCCGAACTTCCGCCATCCGGTGCCCTTCGCCAAGGAGGCACTCACCCTGTCGGAGATCTCCGGCGGCCGCTTCGTGCTCGGCCTGGGCGCGGGGGGCTCCGGCGTCGACGCGGAGGTGCTCGGCTCGCCGCCGTGGTCACCGGCCGAGCGCCGCGAGCGGTTCGTGGAGTTCGTCGAGGTCGTCGATCAGCTGCTCCGCGAGCCGTGTACGACCTACGCGGGCCGGTTCTACTCCGCGCGCCGGGCATGGATCGACCCGGACGGAGGGGCGCGCGCCAGAATGCCGGTGATGATCGCCGGCAGCGGTCCCACCGGGATGCGCCTCGCGGCTCGCCACGGCGACGGCTGGGTGACCCACGGTGTGGCCGCGCAACGGGGGCGCGTGGCTCCGGAGGCGACACCCGAGACGGTCCGCAGGCAGCTCGACGCCGTCGCGCGGATCTGCGCCGAGGAGGGCCGGGACCCGGCCACGTTGCGGAAGCTGGTGTTGAACGTCAATCGCACGCACTCGCCGCTCGCCTCAGTCGGTGCGTTCACCGAGACGGTCGAGCGCTACGCGCGGATCGGCGTGACGGACCTGATCGTGCCGTTCCCGAGGAGCGAGGCGCCGTACCAGGGGGACGTGCGTGTGCTGGAGCAGATCGCGGCGGACGTGCTGCCCGCGTTGACGGAGGACTGACCGATGTGCGGAATCGCCGGTTGGGTGGACTTCACCCGCGATCTGTCCACCCAGGACGTCCTCGTCGGCGCGATGACCGGCGTCCTCGCGCCTCGCGGGCCGGACGACGGAGGCCTCTGGCTGTCCCGGCGCGCCGCCGTCGGTCACCGCCGGCTCGCGGTGATCGACGCCGCGGGTGGCACCCAGCCCATGGTGACCACCCGGTCACCCGGCGGCGAGCCGATCGTGCTGACCTACAGCGGGGAGATCTACAACTTCCGGGAGCTGCGGGCCGAACTCCTCACGCGGGGGCACCGGCTACGCACCCGGTCAGACACCGAGGTGCTGCTGCGCGCGTACGTGGAGTGGGGTTCGTCGGCCGTCGACCGCATGGTGGGCATGTTCGCGTTCGCCGTGTGGGACGGTGACCGCCGGGAGCTGTTCTTGGCACGCGACCGCCTCGGCGTGAAGCCGCTGTACTACCACCGCTACCCGGGGGGCCTGCTGTTCGGATCCGAGCCGAAGGCGATCCTCGCCAACCCGCTGTTCACCGCCCGGACGAGCGAGGACGCGTTACCGATGCTGTTCAACTCCCGGCTCACCCCGCTGGGCCGGACCCCGCTGCTGGGGCTGTCCGAGGTGCGGCCCGGGCACGTGCTGCGGTTCACGCCGGACGGGGTCACCGAGTCGCGGTACTGGGCGTTGCACAGCCACGAGCACACCGACGACCTCGACAAGACGGTGTCGACCGTGCGTGAACTGCTCGAACACATCGTCGCCGAGCAGCTGGTCTCCGACGTGCCGCTGGGCGCGTTGCTCTCCGGCGGCCTGGACTCGTCCGTGGTGGCGGCGCTCGCGGCCGGGCACCTGCGAGAGAGCGGCGCTGGACCACTGGCGACGTACTCGGTCGACTTCACCGACGCCGAATCGCACTTCCGGCCGACCACGCTGCGGCCGGATCGGGACAGCCCGTTCGCCACGCTGGCTGCCGCGCACCTCGGCGTCGACCACCGTGAGGTGATCGTGGACGACGAGCAGATGCGCGCCGCCCTTCCGGTCGCCCGACGCGCACGCGACCTGCCGAGCCTCGGCCAGTTCGACGCGTCGATGCTGGAACTCTTCCGTTCGGTACGCCGGACCTCGACTGTCGCGTTGTCCGGCGAGGCGGCGGACGAGGTGTTCGGCGGCTACCCGTGGTTCCACGAGCCGGACGCGGTCTGGGCGGACACGTTCCCCTGGCTGGGAGACGGGGTACGGCTGACCGACTTTCTCGCGCCGGACGTGCGGGCCCGGATCCGGCCCCGGGAGCAGGAGCGTGACCTCTACCGGACGCTGCTCGCCGAGGTGCCCGGCCTGCCCGGGGAGTCCCGCCTCGGTGCGCGGATGCGGGAGGCGCTGTATCTCAGCATGCAGGCCCCGCTCTCCCTGCTCCTCGACCGGAAGGATCGGATGAGCATGGCCGTGGGGCTGGAGGTGCGGGTGCCGTTCTGCGACCACCGGCTGGTCGAGTACCTGTGGAACGTCCCGTGGGAGATGAAGACGGCCGACGGCCGGGAGAAGAGCCTGCTGCGGATGGCATTCGCCGACCGGCTGCCGCCCGGGGTGTCGAACCGGCCCAAGAGCGCCTACCCGGCGTCGTTCTCGCCAGGCTACGCGGCGGAGGTGACCGCCGGTGTGCGGGCGCTGGCCGGCGACCCGGCGTCGCCCCTGGCCGAGGTCCTGGACCGGCGGCGGCTCGCGGACATGATCGCGGCCGCGGACCGTCCGACCCTGACGCACGCCAACCACGCCCACGTCCTGATCCCGCTGCTGGAGGTCGACCGGTGGATGCGCGACCTGCGCGTCAGCCTGTGCTGACGTCGCGACCGTGGGAGCGAACCGGGCCAAGACCGCCCGGACGGTGCGAAGGAGGAACCGATGTCCGACCGTCATGACGCCACCGGAGCGCCGTCCGGGACGGATCCACGAATCGATCTCGTCAGGTCGATTTTCGCCGCGGTGCTCGACAAACCGACGGTGGCCCCGGACGACAACTTCTTCGAGCTCGGCGGCGAGTCACTGCTGGCGTCCCGCCTGCTCACCCGGCTCCAGGCGACGTTCGGCGCCCAGCTCACCCCGCGGCAGTTCTTCACCGCGCCGACCCCGGCCGACGTGGTGAGCCGGCTCGACTCGTACCGGGCCAGCCGTCCCCCGATCCGGCGGCGTGACCGTCCGGAGCGGATCCCGCTGTCGTTCGCGCAACAGCGACAGTGGTTGCTCAACCAGGTCGCCGGCGGTGGATGCGGCTACAACACGCCCCTGGCGTTGTGGCTGTCGGGTGAGCTCGACGTCGAGGCGCTGCGGTACGCGGTACGCGACGTCATCGCCCGGCATGAGCCGCTGCGGACCGTCTTCCCGGCGGAGGCGGGCACACCGCGGCAACAGATCCTGGACGTACCGGACGCGGCGACCGCCGTACCGGTCATCCCGCTCGACCCGGGCGAGGCCCGGGCGACCATCCGGCGGTACGCGGCCGAAGGGTTCGACCTGACCCGGGACGCGCCGCTGCGCACGTACCTGTTCGTCCTCGGCCCCACCGAACACGTGCTCCTGCTGGCCCTGCACCACGTCGCGGTCGACGGCTGGTCGTTCGCCGCGTTGCGGCGTGACCTGTCCACCGCCTACCTGGCCCGGTCGGCCGGCAGCGCGCCGGCGTGGCCGGACCTGCCCGTGCGGTACACGGACTACGCGCAGTGGCAACGGGAGCTGGCCGACCGCGACGAGGGTTCCCTGCTGGCCGCCCAGCTGGACCACTGGCGGACGGCGCTCGAGGGCCTACCCGAGCGGCTCACCCTGCCGACGGACCGTCCTCGCCCGGCGGTCGCCGGCTACGAAGGGGGCCGGGTCCGTCTGGACCTCGACGCCGGCCTGCACCGGCGGCTCGTCGATCTCGCGCGGGAGCACCAGGCCACGCTGTTCATGGTCCTGCAGGCGGGCGTCACGGCGCTGTTGACCAGGCTGGGCTCCGGCACGGACGTACCGCTCGGCGCGCCCGTTGCCGGACGTATGGACGCGGCCCTCGACGACCTCGTCGGCTTCTTCGTCAACACGCTCGTGCTGCGCACCGACACCGGTGGCGACCCGTCCTTCCACGAGTTGATCCAGCGGGTCCGGACGGCCGACCTCGCCGCTTTCGACGCGGCGGACGTGCCGTTCGAGCACGTGGTCGAGGCGGTCAACCCGGCCCGCTCGCTCGGCGTGCACCCGCTCTTCCAGGTGCTGTTCCTGATGGACACGAACGTCGAGCCCGCGCTGGATGCCCCGGACGTCACGAGCCGCTTCGAGACGGTCGACATCGGGACGTCCCGGTTCGAGCTGGCGTTCACCTTCCGGGAACGGCGGTCGACCGACGGCCGGCCGGGTGGTGTGGACGGGCTGGTGGAGTACGCGGCCGACGTGTACGACCACAGCACCGTCGAGGCCATGGCCGGGTATCTGCACCGGCTTCTCGACCAGGCCGCGGCGGACCCCGACCTGCCCCTGTCCCGGTACGAGCTGCTCTCCGCGGCCGGCCGGTCCCGGGTGCTGACCGAATGGAACGACTCCACTCGTTCCCTGCCGCCCGGCGATCTCGTCACCTGGCTGGAGGACCAGGCCGAACGGACGCCCTCGGCGGTCGCCGTGGTCACGGACACGGTCAGCGTCCCGTACGCCGAGCTGCACGCCAGGGCGAACCGGCTGGCCAGGGAACTGACCCGGCGTGGTGCGGGGCCCGAGCAGGTCGTCGCCGTGCTCCTCGGCCGCTCCGTGGACCTGCTGGTCGCGATGCTGGCCGTCGTGAAGGTGGGCGCGGTCTACCTCCCGGTGGACCCGGACCTTCCCGACGACCGGGCCGGCTTCATGATCCGGGATGCGGGGGCGGTGGTCGTGGTGACGACCGGCGCGCACCGGCACCGTACGCCCACCGCCCTGATCCTCGACGACCCGCTCGACGCCGCACGGATCGACCGGCAGCCCTCGACGACGCTCACCCGGACCGAGCGGCGGATCGAGGGCCCTTCCGCTGCCGCCTACGTCATCTACACGTCCGGCTCGACCGGCGTGCCCAAGGGCGTCGTCATGCCCGCGGCCGGGCTGCTGAACATGGTGGCCTGGCAGGCGGACGGCGGCGCCGGAGATCCGGGAGGTGTCACCGCCCACCTGGCCAGTCTCGGCTTCGACGTGTCCCTCCAGGAGACCCTGGCCACGCTCGCCTGCGGTGGCGCGGTGGCGATACCCGACCCGGAGGTCCGGACCGATCCGGCCCGGCTGGTGCACTGGCTCGACCGGCACCGGATCAGCATGATCATCGCGCCGACGCTGATGATCGACGGCATCTGCTCGGCCGCCGTGGCCGAGCACACCGAACTGCCGGCGCTGAGGGACATCGTGCAGGCGGGCTCACCGCTGACGGTGAGCGAGGACCTGCGTGCGGTGTACCGCGGCCGCGCCGACCGCCGGCTGATCAACCAGTACGGACCGACCGAGACCCACTGCGCGGCCTCGTTCCCCGTGCCCGGTCCGCTCGTGACGGGTAGCGCCGCCACCGCCGTGCCCATCGGCCGCCCCGTGTGGAACCAGCGCCTCTACCTGCTGGACGAGACGCTGCGCCCGGTGCCGCCCGGCGTCCTGGGCGAGGTCTACATCGGCGGCGCGGGCGTCGCACGCGGCTACCTGGCCAACCCGGTGCTCACCGCGACGCGCTTCCTGCCGGATCCCTTCGGCACACCCGGCGAGCGGATGTACCGGACCGGGGACCTGGCCCGCTGGAACAGCGACGGAACGGTGACGTTCGCCGGCCGCGCCGATCATCAGGTGAAGATCCGGGGATACCGGGTGGAACCCGGGGAGGTCGAAGCGGTCCTGCTCCGGCACTCCGACGTGGCGCAGGCGGTCGTGACCGCGGTCGAGGCGGCGCCGGGGGACCTCCGTCTCGTGGCGCACGTGGTGGGCGCGGACGCCGGCCGGCCGGACGTCGCGGGGCTGCGGCGCCACGTGTCCGAGGCCCTCCCCTCCTTCATGGTCCCGGCATCGTTCGTCGTGCTGGACCGCTTGCCGGAGAACGCCAACGGGAAGGTGGACCGGGCCGCGCTGCCCGCGCCGCGGTGGACCGCCACCGGCCGGGCGCCGCGCACCCCCCAGGAAGAGCTGTTGTGTCGCTTGGTCGCCGAGGTGCTGGGGCTCCCCGAGGTGGGTGTCGACGACGGGTTCTTCGACCTCGGTGGCCACTCGCTCCTGGCCAGCCAACTGGCCGGCCGGGTGCGCTCGGTGTTCGGCGTGGACCTGCCGGTGCGGGTGGTCTTCGACCGGCAGACGGTCGCGGGCATCGCCGGGGCCGTCGACGGGCTGACCGCCGGCCGGGCCCCGGCGCGGCCGACGCCCCGTCCGGAGCGGGTGCCGCTGTCCTTCGCGCAGCAACGGCTGTGGTTCGTGGAGCAGTTGGCGTCGTCGGTGAGCAGCGGCTCGGCGTACCACCTGCCGCTCGTGTTCACACTGGCCGGCGAACTCGACGTGGTCGCGCTGGAGGCGGCGATCGGTGACGTGATCGGCCGGCACGAGATCCTGCGTACGGTGATCCGGACCTGCGGTGACGAGCCGTACCAGGAGGTGCTCGACCCCGAGCCGTTCCGACTGGCCACGGCGCGGTGCGCGGAGGCGGACGTCCCCGCGGCGGTGGCGGCCGAGGTCGACCGGCCGTTCGACCTGCACGGCGGGCGGCTGTTGCGGGCCCGGCTCCTGCGGCTCGCCGCCGACCGGCACGTGCTGGTCGTCTGCCTGCACCACATCGCCACCGACGGCTGGTCGATGCGACCTCTGCTGCGGGACCTGTCCGCCGCCTACACCGCCCGGCGCGGCGGCAGCCCTCCGGACTGGGCGCCACTGCCCGTCCAGTACGCGGACTTCACGCTGTGGCAGCGGGAGCTGCTCGGCTCCGGCGGGAGCGGTGTCGCCGCGCAGGTGCGGTACTGGAGGGAGCGGTTGGCGGGTCTGCCGGAACAGATCGCGCTGCCCGTGGACCGACCGCGCCCCGCCGTACGCGGTCAGCGGGGCCGGACCTTCCACTTCGACCTGGACGCGGACCTGCACGAGGGGCTCACCCGGCTCGCCCACGCCGGGGGCGCCAGCCTGTTCATGGCCCTGCAGGTGACCCTCGCCGGCCTGCTCACCCGGCTCGGCTCGGGCACCGACATCCCCATCGGCGCTCCCATCGCGGGTCGCGGCGACGAGGCGTTCAGCGACCTCGTCGGTCTCTTCGTCAACACCCTGGTGCTGCGCACCGACACCAGCGGCAACCCGACCTTCGCCGAACTTCTGGCGCGGGTACGCGAGACCGATCTGGGCGCGTACGCCAACCAGGACGTGCCGTTCGAGCAACTGGTCGAGGTACTCAACCCGACCCGGTCGCTGAGCCACAACCCGCTGTTCCAGGTGGCGCTGGTCCTGCAGAACGCTGGCCAGGCCACCCTGGAGCTGCCCGGTGTGCAGGTGGCCGAGCAGCAGGCCGGGCTGCGCCACGCCAAGTTCGACCTCCTGTTCGCGTTCACCGAGCGGCGCGGCGACGGCGGCCGGCCCGAGGGCATGGACGGGCTGGTCGAGTACCCGACGGACATCTTCGACGAGGAGACCGTCACGGCGCTGACCCAACGGTTGATCCAGGTGATGCGTGCCGCGGTCGGCGATCCCGACCGGCGCCTGGACGGCGTCGACGTGATGCTCCCCGGTGAGCGGGAGAAACTGCTCGCCATGTTGGGTAGCTGACCCGGAGACTCGACGGGCGATCAGGAGGTGGCCGTGTCGGTAGCGGACAGGAGCGAGGTCGGGGCGGCCCGGAGGACCGGCCCGCCGGGCGGGCGGCTGCGGAGCAACCCGACCTGGTGGCGCTGGCTGGCGGCGGCGTCGCTGGCCAGATTGCCGCAGACGATGCTGCCGGTCGCCCTGGTGCTCACCGCCCACGCCTCGACCGGGTCGTTCGTCAGCAGCGGATTGCTCAGCGGGGCCAGCGCGATGACCTACGCGGTCTGCGCGCCCTGGCGGGGCCGGCAGATGGACCGGGCCACGCTACCCCGTGCGCTGGGCTGGTCGCTGCTCGGCTCGACGGCCGGCCTCGTCACCACGGCGATCGCGGCCGCCGCGGGAGCCCCCTTGGTGGTGCTCCTCGTCCTGGTGGTCGTGGCCGCCGCCAGTGGCGCGGGGGTGACCGGGGCGTACCGGTCACTGTTGCCGTACATCCTGCGTCCGGAGCAGCTCAAACAGGCCTACGCGATCGACGCGGTCGCCCTGCAGCTGGCGTGGATCGGTGGCCCGGCGCTGGCGTCCGTGGTGGCCGCCCTGGTCGGGCCACGGGCGTGCGTCGGCGCGGTGGCCGCCGTCCTTGCGTCGGGTGCGCTGCTCAGCTGGACGTTGCCGCGCCGGGCGGCCGCGAGCGCCACCCGGCGGTCCGGTCCGGCCCGCGCCATGCTGGCGCAGCTCTGGGTGCCGTTGCTGCTCAACGTGGGGATCGGCATCAACCTCGGCGCCCTCGACGTGGCGCTCCCGGCGCTGCTCGCCGGCCACGGCCGGCCGGCCACGAGCGGTGGCCTGGTGCTCGCGGGCATCTTCGCCACGAGCGCGGTCAGCGGTTCCATCTACGCCGCGCTGCCGGCCACCAACCCGCTGCGCAGCGCGCCCACCCGCACCGTGGCCTGGGTGCTGATCGCCGTCTACGGGCTGGTCACCGCGCTCGCCGCCGGGGCGCCCGCGCTGTGGCTCGCCATCGCCTGCCTGCTGGTCGCCGGGCTGGCCTTCGCGCCGGGTGACACCTCGGCCATGCTGCTGGTCCCCGAGCAGGTCGCGGAGGACCGGTTGGCGGAGGCGTTCGGATACTTCGCCGCGTTCGGCTACCTGGGTACCGCCGCGGCCAGTCCGGTCGCGGGGTGGCTCGTGACGCGGTTCGGCGCCGACACGGGTCTGCTCCTGGCCGGTCTCGCGCCACTGATCACCGCCGTGGTGGTGCCGATGGCTCGGCTCCGCAGGAGCTAGACCCCCGCCAGCAGGTCCGCCCGGTCGAGGTGGTCGCGCAGGCCGAGGAGTTCCCAGCGCTGCAACGCGAGCGGCACGTTGCCCTCGCGCCAGAGCCGGTCGTGGAACGCCTTCAGGTCGAACGCCGCGCCGTGGCGCCGCGCGCAGGTCGCCACGAGGTCGAGGACCTGCAGCTTGCCGACCTGATAGCTCAAGCCCTGACCGGGACTGCCGGCGAAGAACGCGGCCTCCTGCGCGGCGGTCGCCCGGTCCATGGGGACCGCTTCCGCGAGCACCTCCTCCGCCGCCTGCGGCGTCAGCTCGCCGAGCGCCAGCGCGACGTCGATGTCCGCTCGCAACGCTCGGAGCCGCTTCGCGTTGACGACGAAGTCGGCTCCGGGCGACCCGTCGTCGAACGCTCCCAGGGACAGCATCAGTTCTTCGTGGTAGAAGGCGATGCCCTCGTTCGGCGCGGAATCGTAGTAGCGACGGCGTGCCGGATTGTCGTGCCGCCATGACAGGGCGAGTTGGTGCGCGTGTACGCCCTCGTGCGCGAGCCCGGTGAGGGGGTCCCGGATCTCTGCCAGGTCGAAGTACGGCAGTTGCGGGCTCGGCGGCCGGACGTAGCGCACCGCGTCGTCGTCGGACCGGGACGGCGACGCCGGGTCGTGCGCCACCCCCAGCCACGTCAACGGCTCGAGGTACGCGGGCATGGGCGCCATCCGGTAGCGCCGCCGACCCGTCAACGGGCTCAGGAGGCCGTGCTCGGTGTGGAACCGCCGCAGAGCACGCTCGGCCGCGCGTTGCCGGCCGATCAGCTCGGCCAGATCGGGCAGCTCCCCACCGGCGGCGGCGTCGGTGCGGCGCGGCAGCGTCTCGGCCCACACCGCCCGGTTCCATTCCTGCCGGGCCATCCCCCGTACCTGCTCCGCCGAGTACGGCAGGAGCGCCACCTGGTGCAGGAAGAACGCGAACGCGTCCGCGCCGACGGATACGTCGTCGGTGTCGAACGGAGCCTGCCGGGCCAGCCAGTCCCGGTAGCCGGCCACCGCCCGCGCGGCGCCCGCGGTCGCGTCGGGCCACCGCCGGTCGGGCACCTCGGCGGCCAGCGCCGCCAGGGCGGAGCGCAACAGGTCGTCGGCCCGCCGGAGCACGGTGAGTGCACGCCGGGCGAACGGCCCGGCGATCGTGCCGGTGAGGTTCTCGCGTGCCTGCTCGAGCACGGCGGGCACGTTGCGCAGGTGGCGAACGATGGCGTCGACCCGCTCGGCGCCGAACGGCGGCGGCCGGAGCAGGAGGTTGTAGACGCACACCAGGCTCTGGTCGATGTAGAACGACGGGTCGCGTTGCCAGGCGCGTACCAGGTCCAGCTCCCACCGTACCCGCGCCAACGCCGAACCGAGCAGCCGCCTGTCCACCTGGGCACGCACGTCCGTCGGCGGCACGTCGATCCGGCGGTACCGGTCGGCGAAGCCCGCACCGGCCTCGCGTCGGGCGCGTACCGCCGCCGACGACCAGTCGGCCACCCAGTCCCGCGGCCGTTCCACCCGGGTGATGTCGTCGTAGGAGTCCGGTTGGGTCCGGGTGCGCCAGGCCCAGAATTCGGCGGCCAGCTCCGCCAGCGCGGGGGAAGAGGTGGTGTCCATGCCCGCTCACCGCCATGCCGGGAGACCCCGGATCGGGACCGACGATCGACAAGCGACCGTATCCGCTCGCCGGCGGGGCGGCAAGCGGAGGGCCACTGCCCGTGGTCTACCCATCTGAGTAGTTCTCCCGCCGCCGGGCACGTCCCTAGAGTCAGTTCCTGACCTCCGTCCGGGATGGGGAAGGTTCCGGCGCGGAGTGGCCTGGCGCCGAAGAGAAGGAGCCGAGTGTGACTCTCCTGTCGTCGCATCGCCCGGTGGAGCCGCGACCGTGACCGCGAGCCTCGTGGACCTCTTCGAAGCGCAGGTGCGACAGCGGCCGGACGCACTCGCGCTGGCATGCGGTCGGGACTCGGTGTCGTACCGCGAGCTCGACCGCCGGGCAGACCGGTTGGCCCGGCTGCTGACCGAGCACGGTGCCCGGCCGGGCACGTTCGTCGGGGTGCGGTTGCACCGGTCGGTGGACGTGCCGATGGTGCTGCTCGCCGTCCTGAAGTGCGGAGCCGCCTACGTGCCGTTGGATCCGGCCTTTCCCGAGGAGCGCGTGGCGTGGATGCTGCGAGACTCGGAGCCCGTCGTGGTCGTCGGCACGTCGGACGTGCTCGGCCCCGATGTTGCCGAGCTGGGCGCGACCGAGGCGGTCCTCACCGGCCACTCGGCCGTCGAGGAGGCCCGTGTGCTCGCCCACGACGGCGGCGGAGCCGACTCCGGACCGGTCGTGTACGTGGTACCCGCGCGCGATCGCGCGGGTGCCGTGCGCCGCCTCGCCGGTGCCGACCCGGACGCGCTACGACAGCTCCACACGCTGCCCAACGGCGTGGAGATGTTCCACCAGAACAAGAGCGAGACCGAGTTCCTCTTCGAGGAGATCTTCACCCGGCGCGGGTACCTGCGACACGGCATCAGCGTCCGTGACGGCGACGTGATCTTCGACGTCGGCGCGAACATCGGTATGTTCACGCTGTTCGCCGGCCTGCACTGGCCCCGCGCCACCGTCTTCGCCTTCGAACCGATCCCGCCTCTGTACGAGTCCCTGCGCCGCAACGTCGAGCTGCACGACCTGCCCGCCACCGCGCTCCCGTACGGGCTCGCCGCGAAGGCCGGTGAGGAGACGTTCACCTTCTACCCGCACAACACGGTCATCTCGTCCAGCCGTACCAGCCCCGAGGCGGCGCATGACCTGGTCCGGTCCTACCTGCGCAACCGATCCGACCACCTCGACACGCCTGGTGACGACACGGGCATCAGTGACGAGGACCTCGACGAGCTGGTCGACGCCGGCCTGTCCAGCGAACGTTTCACCTGTCCGCTGCGCACGCTCTCCGACGTCGTACGGGAGCACGGCGTCGAGCGCATCGACCTGCTGAAGGTTGACGTGGAGAGCGCCGAGTACGAGGTTCTCCAGGGCATCGACGACGAGCACTGGCCCCTCATCCGCCAAGTGGTCGTCGAGGTGCACGACGTCGACGACCGCCTGGCGAGCGTGCTGGCCCTGCTGCGGGGGCGCGGGTACGAGGTGACCCATGCGCAGGACCAACTCCTGGGCGACACCGCGCTCCACAACGTCTACGCCACCCGGCCCGCCGCCGGTGGTGGTGTCGCCACCGACCGCCCGGCGACCGGCGACCCGGAGCCAGGGCAGCGGTGGCGCGGCCGTACCGCGTTCCTGGACGACCTCCGCGCCGCCGTCACCGCCGCGCTGCCCGGCCACCCGGTTCCGCCCGCGCTCCTGCTGGTCGACCGGCTGCCGCCGGAGCATGGTGGGGACATCGACCCGGGCGAGCCGGGCGTCCACCCGGCCGGCCCCGAGCGGATCCACCTCGACGACCCGGCGGTCGCGGCCCGACTGGCCGACGGCCCGGGCGGAGGGTTGCCCTCGTCGCCACGGGCGGACGACGCCGCCTACATGATCTACACCTCCGGGTCCACCGGCCGGCCGAAGGGCGTGGTCGTCCCGCACCGCAACGTCGTGGCGCTGTTCACCGCGGCGGGCGAGCTGTTCGACTTCGGTCCGGGAGACACCTGGACGTTGTTCCACTCGTACGCCTTCGACTTCTCGGTCTGGGAGATGTGGGGCGCCCTGCTGCACGGCGGCACGCTCGTCGTGGTGCCGACCGAGATCGCCCAGTCCCCGCCCGATCTCCTGCGCCTGCTGGCCGAACGGCGCGTCACTGTGCTCAACCAGATCCCGTCGGCGTTCTACGAACTGATGCGGGCCGACGCCGAGGACCCTGTCACCTCGAACCGGCTCGCGCTGCGCTACGTGATCTTCGGGGGCGAGGCGCTCGACCTGGCGAGGCTGGATCAGTGGTACGGACGGCACGACCCGCACCACCCCGAACTGGTCAACATGTACGGCATCACCGAGACCACGGTGCACGTCACCCATGCCGCGCTCGATCGCGAACGGCTCTCCGCGCACAGCCGGATCGGCCGTCCGCTGCCCGGATACCGCTGCTACGTGCTGGACGAGAAGATGGACCTCGTGCCGCCGGGCGTGACGGGTGAGCTGTACGTCGGCGGTTCCGGCCTGGGATGGGGGTACTGGCGTCGCGGCGGGCTGACGGCCGAACGCTTCGTGCCGGATCCGTTCGGCCGTGCCGGTGAACGGTTGTACCGGACCGGTGACCTGGTGCGACTGGGCAGCGGCGGCCTCGAATACCTGGGACGGGCCGACGACCAGATCAAGATCCGTGGCTTCCGGATCGAACTGGGCGAGGTCGAGTCGGTCCTCGCGCGCTGCCCTGCCGTGGCCGGTGCGGTGGTCGTCGCCGGCACGGACGCACGGGGCGAGCAGTGCCTGATCGGGCACGTCATGCCAGACCCGGCAGGCGCCCCCGTGGACCGGGAGAGACTGAGCGCGGCGGCGAAGGAGTTCGTCGAACGGCGGCTACCCGCCTACATGGTGCCCGTGGCCGTCGTGGTCTCCGAGACGTTCCCCCTCGCGCCCACCGGGAAGGTCGACCGGCGGGCCCTCCCCACGCCGACATTCCGTACCCTGTCGCGCGCCACCCGGACACCCGTGGAGAGCGAGCTGTGCGGATTGTTCGGCGAGGTCCTCGGCCTCGACGGGGTCGGCGCCGAGGACAACTTCTTCGACCTGGGCGGGCATTCGCTGCTGGTGACGCGGCTGGTCAGCCGGGTGCGTTCGGTGCTCGGGGTGGAACTCGGCATGCGGGCGCCGTTCGACGCGCCCACACCCGCGCTCTTGGCGGACGTCGTGGCGCAGGCCCGGGAACGCCGGCTCAGGCTGCGGCCGATGCCGCGGCCCGAGCGGGTGCCGCTGGCCCCGGCCCAGGCCAGGATGTGGTTCCTGCACCGTCTGGAGGGACCCTCGCCGACGTACAACATCTCGCTGGCCCTGCGCCTGCAGGGCCGGCTGGACGGCGCCGCCCTCCGGGCCGCGCTGAACGACGTGGTCGCACGCCACGAGAGCCTGCGCACCGTGTTCCCCGAGACCGACGGCGTGCCGTGGCAACAGGTGCTCCCGGCCGCCGCCGCCCACCTGGACGTCGAATCGGTGCGGGCGGACGGGAAGGACCTCGACGGCGTGCTACGGCCGCTGGCCCGCAACACCTTCGACCTCGCTCGTGACCTCCCGATCCGGGCCTGGCTGGTCGAGGTCACGCACGACGATCACCTCCTCGTGGTGCTGCTGCACCACATCGCGGCGGACGGCTGGTCCCTCGCACCCTTGGTCAGGGACCTCCGCGCCGCGTACGACGCTCGCCGCGCCGGCGCGGCGCCCGCCTGGGCGGAGCTTCCCGTGCAGTACGTGGACTACACGCTCTGGCAGCGTGAGCTGCTCGGCGACCCGTCCCGCCCCGACAGCATCCGGAGCACGCAGCTGGACTACTGGCGGCACACGCTGTCGGGGCTGCCCGACCGCATCCCGCTGCCCGTCGACCGGCCGCATCCCGCCGTCGAGACCCACCAGGGCGACCTCCACGGGTTCAGTTGGGACGCGGACCTGCGTGCCGCGCTGGCCACGCTTGCCGCAACGCACGACGCCAGCCTGTTCATGGTGCTGCACGCCGGTCTGGTGGCGCTGCTCGCGCGGCTCGGCGCGGGCACCGACATCCCGGTCGGCACGTCGGTCGCCGGGCGTACCGACGAGGCGCTGGACGACCTGGTCGGCTTCTTCGTCAACACGCTCGTCCTGCGCACCGACTGCTCCGACGCTCCGACGTTCCGGCGCCTGCTCGCCCGGGTCCGGGACGTGGACGTGGACGCCTACGCGCATCAGGACGTGCCCTTCGACCACGTGGTCGACATGCTCAACCCGGCTCGCTCCCGTGCCCACCAGTCCCTGTTCCAGGTGTTCCTCGGCCTGCAGAAGCCGCCGCCCACCGAAATCCCGATGGACGGACTGACCGTGACCGAGGAGGGATTCATCCCGACGGGGACGTCCAAGTTCGACCTCTTCCTGCATTTCACCGACCGGGAGGACCGGCTCGACGGCACGATCGAGTTCAACACCGACGTGTTCGACCGCGGAACGGCCGTGTCCCTCGTGACGCGTCTGCGCCGGCTGCTGACCGCGGTGGCCGCCGAACCGGAGCGGCCCCTGGCCCAGATCGAGCTGCTCACCGAGGACGAGCGGCGGCGAGTTCTGGTCGACTGGAACGACACGGCCCGGGCCGTACCGTTCGCCCCGCTCGCGGACCTGTTCGACGAGCAGGTGGCGCGCGCGCCGGATGCGGCGGCTGTCGTTCACGGCGACAGCCAGGTGACCTACGCCGAGCTGGCCGAGCGGGCAAACCGGCTGGCACGGCTGCTCATCGACCACGGCGTCGGCCCGGAACGGACGGTCGCCGTGCTGATCCGGCGGTCGGTGGACGTCGTGACCTGTCTGACGGCGATCCTCAAGGCGGGCGGCACGTACCTGCCGATCGATCCGGACTATCCGGCTGAGCGGATCGCGTTCATGCTGGGCGACGCGAGCCCGGTGACGGTGCTGACCACCACGGACCTGCGCGCCTCGGTGCCCGACGGCGCGTACGCGTGCATCGCCGTCGACGACACCGACCTGACGGCCTACCCCGCCCATCCGGTGCGCGACGACGAGCGGGGCGCGCCCGTGCACCGGCTGACCCCGGCGTACGTCATCTACACCTCCGGGTCCACCGGGCGACCGAAGGGCGTGGTCATGACGCCGGACGTCATGGTGAACATGTTCGAGTGGCACAACACGGTGCTCGGCCCGGGTCCCGGGATCCGCACCGCGCAGTTCGCCTCGTTGAGCTTCGACGTGTCACTCCAGGAGATGCTGTCCGCGCTGACGTCCGGTCGCACCCTGGTGATCGTGCCGAGCGACGTGCGCACGGACCCGCTACGGCTGGTCCGGTGGCTCGAACGGCACCGGGTCAACGAGTTGTTCGCGCCGAACCTGCTGATCGACGCGCTCGCCGGCGCCGCCAACGAGCTGCACGCCGACCTGCCGGACCTGCGAGACATCGTCCAAGCCGGCGAGGCGCTGACGGTGAGCCGCCAGGTCAGGGCGTTCTGCGGACGCCTGCCGGGCCGCCGGCTGCACAACAACTACGGGTCGACCGAGGCCCAGGTCGTCACGGCGCACACTTTGGACGGCGACGTCGCCGGCTGGCCCTCGCCCGTGCCCATCGGGCGGCTGCTGCCGAACCTTCGCGCCTACGTGCTCGATGTCGGCCTGCGCCCGGTGCCGGTCGGGGTCGTTGGTGACCTGTACACCGCCGGCGCGGGCCTGCCCCGGGGATACGGCAATCGTCCCGGGCTGACGGCCGAGCGGTTCGTGCCCGACCCGTACGGCCCGCCGGGTGGTCGGATGTACCGCACCGGCGACCTGGCCCGCTGGCATCCGGACGGCTACCTCGAGTTCCGGGGCCGGTCCGACGACCAGGTGAAGATCCGTGGGTTCCGGGTGGAACCGGGCGAGGCGGAGGCGGTGCTCGGCGGATGCCCGGGGGTGGCGCGGGCCGCGGTGGTCGTCCGGTCGGACAGCCGGGGCGAGCCGTGCCTGGTGGGATACGTGACACCGGAACCGGACGCCGCGCCGGACCTGGGCGTCGTGGCGCGTGGGTTCGCCGCCGAGCGGTTGCCCGCCTTCCTCGTGCCGGCCGTGGTCATGGTGCTCGACGACCTCCCGCTGCTGCCCAACGGGAAACTCGACCGCAGGCGGCTGCCGGAGCCGGTGTTCGCCGGGGCGGCCGGTGGCCCGCATTCGCCGATGGAGGCGGCGTTGTGCCAGCTCTTCGCCGAGGTGCTCGGTCTCGACGAGGTGGGCCCGGACGACGGGTTCTTCGAGCTGGGCGGACACTCGCTGCTGGCGGCCGGCCTGATCAGCAGGGTGCGCACGGTGCTCGGGGTGGACGTGGGCGTGGGCGCGCTGTTCCATGCTCCGACGGCCGCGGGGCTGGCCCGGTCGATCGCGGGCGACACCAGGGGCGGAGCCTTCGACACGCTGCTCGCGCTGCGGGGGCACGGCAGCCTGCCTCCCGTGTTCTGCATCCATCCGTCGAGCGGGATGAGCTGGTCGTACGCGGGCCTGCTGCACCACGTCGACCCGGAGACGCCGCTCTACGGGCTGCAGGCGGCCGGTCTCGTCGACGGGGACGTGATGCCGGAGAGCGTCGAGCAGATGGCCGAGGACTACCTGTCCCACATCAGGCGGGTGCAACCGGAGGGCCCCTACCAGTTGCTGGGCTGGTCGTTCGGCGGTCTGGTCGCCCACGCGCTCGCGGTCCGCCTCGAGCAGGCCGGCGAGAAGGTGTCGTTGCTGGCGATCCTGGATGTGCCCCCGGTCGTGGACCGGACCGGCGAGGAACTCCCGGACGGCAGCATCGAGCAGGTGCTCGGGGATGAACTCGACCAGGCCAACCTCCCGGACCATACCGTCGCGCGGATCACCGCCAACGTCCGGCACAGCCTGCGGCTGCAGAGCCGCTTCACGCCGAGCGTGTTCGGGGGCGATCTGCTGCTCTGCACGGCCGGGCCGTCCGGGTTGGCGGATCAGTGGCGTCCCTACATCGGTGGTCACATCACCACGCACGAGATCGCCACGACGCACCACCGCATGATGCGCACCCCGGCCCTGAGGCAGCTCGGTCCCGTACTGGCGGCGGTCCTCGCCGACCTGGACCGGTAGCACGGGTGCCGGCGCGGGCCGTTCGTGGCGCCGGCGACGGAGCGTCAGGCCGGACGGCAACGTTTCAGATGCCGGACCTTTTCGCCCGCCACATCCCATCATCCGAAAGCTGTAAGCGGAGTTCTGCGCGCCCGGCTGGAAACAAGCAGGTCAACCCGCTTCGGGCGGCCCAAAGACTCCAGTAACGCAAAGTAAGCACGCAAGCGCTGAATAGTACAGTTGTCGTAGGGCACATACTCCCCACAATCAGGTCCGTGAATATTCCACGGCCTGCCGTTAGCACAGGGCCCTCCCTCGGCTGCCGATGGGAGAGCCGGACAAACGGGGGTGTTCCCAGGATGGCGCTTCGGGTACTCATCTGCGACGAGCGACCGCTGGTCACCGCTGGCTTGCAGCGATTGCTGTCGGCGGAGCCCGACTTCGAGATCGTGGGTGTGGCGGACAGCGGTGTGCACGCCCTGATGCTCGTACGCTCCGAACGGCCCGACGCCGTGGTGACCGGCCTACGGCTGCGCGGGATGTCGGGCACCGACCTGACCCGCCGGCTGCGCGGGGACAACGAACAGACCAACCCCCCGGTGGTGGTGTACGCGGTCGAGGACTCCGAGGAGACGCACACGGAGGTGCTGCGGGCCGGAGCCGACGCGTTGTTGTCGGATGACGCCAGCCGCGAGGAACTGGTGCTCGCGATCCGGGCGGTGGCCCGGGGGCAGGCGATGCTCGGCCCGTCGGTGGCCCGGCGACTGCTCGACTGGTTCCGCAAGCACGAGAGCGAGCGGCCGCGTCCGCTGGCCACCCTGGCCATGACGCTCACCACCAGGGAGCGGGAGATCCTGCTACTCACCGCGCAGGGGCTGTCGGTCGAGCAGATCGCGAGCAAGCTCTACATCGGCGTGGCGACGGTGCGGACCCACATCTACCGGCTGCGGTGCAAGCTCCAGGTCAGAGACCGCGCCCAGCTCGTCTCCTTCGCCTATCAGGCGGGGCTGGTCAACTCCAACTGACCGCGCGCGGTCGGTGGGCCGGGGCGGAGGCACTGACGGAAGGTGCTCAGCCGCGGCCGGCCGGCGCGTCTCCGACCACCTCGCGCGACGGCGGCGTCTCCTGGTCGGCCCCGGCCTCCGGCCCCGACGCCGGCGTCTCGTCGACCGGCTCCGGCAGCTCACGCATGGGCCGCAGCGGGCTGGCCAGGATCCAGAGCACGTTGAGCACCAGGCCCACCGCACCGATGATCATGCCGGCCCGGAGGCTGAGCAGGTCGCCGACCACTCCGCCGGCGAAGGTGCCCAGGGCGATCACCCCGTAGGAGATGAACTTGTAGGTGGCGTTCATCCGGCCGAGCAGGTCGGTGGGGGTGATGGTCTGCCGGACACTGATCGCGACCACGTTCGACACGACGAGGAAGCCGCTGGCGGCGAACGCCAGGGTCAGCACCACCACGGTGAACGCGGTGTTCGCCGGCGTCACGGCGATGACGACGAACGCCACGAACGGCAGGACGATCGACGCCAGGTACGAGCTGCCGATGCCGAGCCGCGCGATCAGCCGCCCGGCGGCGACGGCGCCGAGCACGCCACCGATCGCCCCGCAGGAGCGGATCAGACCGATCGTCGCGGCGTTGAGGTCCAGCGCCCGGACGGCGAAGACCGGGAACAGCGCCATCACCCAGTTGGCGAAGAAGTTGTAGAGGGCGGCGCTCACCACGAGGGTACGCAGCAACGGGGCGCGTACGACAGTCACCAGGCCCTGACGGATCTGGGCCATGATCGGCGGAGCGCCCCCGGCAGGCGGCTCGGGCTGCGGCTCCCGATCCCGGATCGACGCCAGCGTCACGGCCGACACGACGAACGAGATCATCTGCGCCACCAGCGCGAACGGTGCGGTGAGCAGTTGCACCAGCACGCCGCCGAGGCCGGGGCCACCGACTTCGGCGACCGAGTCGCTGGCCTGCAACCGGCTGTTCGCCGCGACGAGGTCACGCGAGGGAACGATCGACGGGACGAACGAGTAGTAGCAGAGCTCGAAGAGCACCGAGCAGGTGCTGAACACGAAGACCAGGCCGAGCATGATCCACATGGTCAGCGTGCCGGTCACCGCCAGGCCGAGGATGCCGAGCAGGACGACGCCACGCACCACGTCGGTGGTGATCATGATGGGAAGCCGGCGGCGCCTGTCGATCCAGGCCCCCGCCCAGAGCGCGAACAACAGGTACGGCAGGAACGTCGCGGTGCCGATCAGGCCGACCATGGACGGGCTGGCATCCAGGGTGTAGATCGCCACCAACGGCAGCGCCAACTGCGACACCTTGCTGCCCAGCAGCGCGACCGACTGCCCGCCCCACAACTTGAGGAAGCTGGCGTTGCGGTTCAACGGGACGTCTGCGGATGCCTTCACCTGCGGTCCTCCACTGCGGGCTGGCGTACGTCAAGGGGGTTGCCGTGCGAAAGGCGCGCCCGGCGAACGGCGGGCTCGGGACGGGGGACGTCCCGGGCATACCGACGCTACCGCCAACCCGGGCACTCGGCCCGGTGACGTCATCAAGGTAAGCGAAATGATGGCGCCGAATACCTCGGAAAGTGCGTTTGAGCCGCTCAACTGCAAGCCAGGAGCCTCCGCCGAATCAACGTCACGAGGCAGACGCCGCCCTCCGCGCTACCTAGCGTGAAAAGCGTTCCGGATCAGATTCCCGCGACCGATGAGCGAGGGGCCATGACGCAGATGCGGCGAGAGGACGCCACGACGGATCGAGTGTCGATGCTGTCCGACGTCAAGCAGGAGTTGTTGCGGCGGCGGTTGCGGGAGCGGGGGTCGGTGCAGCGGGGTGTGCCGGTGGTGTCGCGGGACGAGCCGTTGTTGCCGTCGTTCCAGCAGGAGGGGTTGTGGTTCCTGGACCGGTTGGATCCGGGGCAGACGGTCTACAACGTGCCGTTCGCGTTGAGGCTGCGTGGTGAGCTGGACGTGGCGGCGTTGCGGTCGGGGCTGCGGCTGCTGACCGTCCGGCACGAGGCGTTACGGACCCGGTTCACCACCGCGGCCGACGGCAGTCCCCGCCTGCTCATCGACCCCGCCGGCGACGGCCCGGACCTGCCGGTGATCGACCTGTCCACCGCCCACGACCCGTTCACCGAAGCGGTCCGTCACGCCGACACCGAAGCCCAGCGACCGTTCGACCTGGCCACCGGCCCGCTGCTACGCGCCGCCCTGCTGCGCCTGGACACCGACGACCACGTGCTGCTGCTGAGCCTGCACCACGCCGTCACCGACGGCTGGTCGGTCAGCATCCTCACCCACGAACTGTCCGAGGCCTACCAGGCCCTCACCCAGGGCCGGCAACCCCAACTCCCCCCGCTGACCGTCCAGCCCGCCGACGTCGCCGCCTGGCAACGCCGCCACCTCACCGGCGACACCCTGCGCGAACACCTCACCTACTGGGAACGCAATCTGCACGACCTGCCCACCCTCGACCTGCCCACCGACCGGCCCCGCCCCGCCGAACGCACCTGGGCCGGCGCCAGCTACCGGGCC
Source organism: Micromonospora tulbaghiae (assembly GCF_900091605.1). GTDB lineage: Bacteria > Actinomycetota > Actinomycetes > Mycobacteriales > Micromonosporaceae > Micromonospora > Micromonospora tulbaghiae. Next base: position 374 of record NZ_FMCQ01000002.1, on the reverse strand, counting down.
CACCTACCCCGCGACCTCGGCCACCGTCTCCGCCGACTCGCCACCGACCACCACGCCTCCCTCCTGGCCACCCTCCTGGCCGGCTTCACCGTGGTCCTGTCCCGCTACACCGGCCAGACCGACATCACCGTCGGCTCCGTGTTCAGCGGCCGCCACCACCCCGAAGTCGAACCCCTCGTCGGCTACTTCGCCAACACCGTCGTGCTCCGCACCGACCTCACCGGCGACCCCGACTTCCACACCCTGATCAACCGCTGCAACGACACCGTCCTCGGCGCCCTGCAACACCAGGACATCCCCTTCAGCACCCTCGTCAGCCACCTCAAACCCCCACGCGACCCCAGCCGCAACCCCCTCTTCCAAACCACCTTCTC
>NZ_FMCQ01000003.1:652835-821655 GCF_900091605.1 Micromonospora tulbaghiae | reverse complement strand
GACTCGCAGGGCCTGTTCCAGCAGCGTCCGTCCAGCGGGTGGGGCACGGTGGAGCAGATCACCGACCCCGAGTACTCGACCACGGCGTTTCTGAAGGGTCTGAAGCAGGTCGACGGCTGGCAGGACATGCCGCTGACCAAGGCCGCCCAGACCGTCCAGGTCTCGGCCTACCCGGACCACTACGCCCAGTGGGAGCAGCAGGCCGCCGACCTCGTCGCCCAGCACTGGAACAAGTAAGCAAGACAGTGAAAGGCCGGCACCCCGAACCCGGGGTGCCGGCCTTCTCGCGTACCCGATGGGTCAGGCCGGGGGCAGGACGAACGTCCACGTGGTGGTGGTCGTGCTGGCCGCGGCGCCGGTGGCGGTGAGTCCGCCGTAGCTGCCGGTCGGCACGCTGCTCGCCGAGTCGGCGAGCAGGCCGGTCACCCGGCCGCCGCCGGTCTGCGAGGTGTTGCTGCGCACCGCCACGCCGGACGGCGGGGTGAGCGCGGTGGAGGTGCTGTCGCCGTGCAGCCAGTACGACACGGCCCAGCTCTGTGCGGCGGTCACCGGCGCGTACGGGGTGATCCGGGTGGCGGTGCTCGCCGGGTCGGTGGCCCTGGCGAAGACGGGCGCGACCGGGGCGACCCCCCGGTACGCGGCCAGCACCAGGTTGCCCTTCGCCTGACTGTCCAGTGTCACCCGGACCGCCGTTCCGGCGTCACCCGCACTCGCCGTCTTCCACCATGCGGTGGTGGTGGCGAAGCCGCCGTCGAGCCGGTCGAGCCTGGTCCAGCCGCTCACCCCGGTCGGCTCGCCGGTGCCGGTGTGCGTGTTCTGGCTGAGCAGGAGCAGCAGCGTGTCACCGGCCTGCACGCCCGCCGGGACGGTGACCGTGTGGCTGGTCCAGTTGGCGTTCGCGGTGGCCTGGCCGACGAACGAGATCCGCTCCGGTACGGGCGCCACTGTCACGTCGACGGTCGCGGTGCCGGTGGCGCCCCGGTCGTCGGTGACGGTGAGCGTGACCGGGTAGGTGCCGGCGGCCGCGTACGTGTGCGACGTGGTCGGTACGGAGGCGGTGCCGGTGGAGTCCCCGTCGCCGAAGTTCCAGCTGTGGTCCTGGATCGCGCCGTCGGCGTCGGTGGAGGCCGCGCCGGAGAACGTGCACACCAGTCCGGAGCAGGTCGGCGTCAGCGCTGCCACCGGCGCCTGGTTGGCCGGGCCGCCCGATCCCTTCAGGATCTTCACGTAGTCGATGTCGCCGGCGAAGTAGTCGCAGGTGACCTTCGTACCGTCGCACTGGCTCTTGCCGCCGGCGGACAGCGGCCAGGTGTTAGCGATGGTGCCGGTCGGCCCGTTGAGGCGGCTGGTCCGCACGCCGTCGACGTACATCTCCACGTACGCGGAGGTGCGGTTGCAGGTGACCGTGTGCCACTGGCCGTCGGAGATCGGCACGTCCGTGTAGCCGGTACGGGAGGCGCCGTCCGCGCCCCGGAACAGGCACTTCGGCTTGCCGTTCGGCGCCTCGAACTTCCAGTAGCCGCCGGCCGTGTTGCCCTGTCCCTTCTGGAGGATGTTGCCGAAGGAGTACGTGGTCCGGTAGCGGATGGTCACCGAGAAGTCCCCGGCGTCCGGGTTGAAGTCGGTGCTGTGCGGCACCAGGTCGACGTGGCCCGGGACGTACTCCTGGTCGGTGGGCAGGTGGGTGGCGAAGCGGTGGCCGGTCGCCCCGGCGTAGAGCGCGCCGGTGACCACCTCGCCGCCGATCGTGCCGTGGCGGCCGTTGCCGCTGTAGTCGGTCAGGACCGTCGACGACGCCGGCTCGTCCATGCTGAAGAACGCCGCCGTCCGCGTCGCGGTGGCCTGCGCGGGCGCGGCCGAGACCGTCACCCCGGCCGCCGCGACGACTGTCGCCGCCCCTAACCGGGCGGCCGTCCGCCGCCACCGTCCCCGCTCGATCATGTGCATGTGACCGCCTCCCTGCGCATCGGGCATCACAGTGACACGCGCGGTGGCAGCGGCTGAATAACCCGCACGGTGGAGCCGGGTGACCGATGTGGCCGGTACGGACCGTCCGGTGGGATGCGTCCGCCGATCGACCGGCGGCGCCGGCGGGCGGTGAGGGTGACTCTCGGTGGGCGATACTGGGTTTGAACCAGTGACCTCTTCCGTGTCAAGGAAGCGCGCTCCCACTGCGCCAATCGCCCGGGCAATCGCGAGCGGACGACGGGATTCGAACCCGCGACCCTCACCTTGGCAAGGTGATGCGCTACCAGCTGCGCTACGTCCGCGTGCCGCCGGTTCGCGCCGGCGACGGGGTGAACTCTACCCGATGCCAAGATCGCCGTGCGGCAGGCCCCCGCCGCACCCGGTGGCCGTGTGGTTGCGCTGCACGCCGCCGGGGTACTGAGGCCGGTGACAGCACAACCATCCCCCCGAAGGAGGCTGTCGTGGGTATCGGTACGAGCATTTTCCTGATCGCGGTCGGCGCGATCCTCACGTTCGCGCTCAACGCCAGCGTCGGCGGGGTCGACCTCGACGTCGTCGGCTGGATCCTGATGGCGGCCGGCGTCCTCGGCCTGATCATGACCACGCTGGTGTGGGGCCGTCGTCGCCAGGTGGTCACCACCACCGCCGAGCAGCCGGTGGAGTACCGCCGGGTCGAGGAGCGCCGGGACGTCGCCCCGCCGATGTGACAGCGACCGGGGCCGACGGAGCTGATCGGTCCCGGATCGGGCCGGCCGGATCACCCGATCCGGCCGGCTCGTTCTGCTACGGGCGCTCGTCGGCGGTGGCGGCGCGCAGCCCGTACCAGCCGATCGCGGCGACGAGCGCCACCTGGAGCAGGTAGCTCACGACGACCACCGCGCGACCGGCGTCCTGCGGGACCAGCACGAACGCCACGACGTAGACGAGCCCGGCGACGACCAGCGGGCGCGGCATGGTCCGGCCGATCAGGATCCCGGCGAGCGCCAGGACCATGCCGAGGACGATCGCCACCTGGCTGCCGAGGATTGCCGGGAGCAGTCCGTCCAGTTGGTCGTTGAACACGTCGAACAACGCGCGTCCCTCCTGCTCCGACAGGACGGCCGGGTCGGCGGCGTAGGCGAACGGCAGCACCTCCGCGGTGATCGCCAGCGCGAACACCACACCGCCGAGGCCGGCCAGGAAGGCCCCCACCAGGTTCAGCACGCCCGCGCGGCCACGGGCGAGACCGACGATGAACACCGCCGCGGCGATCCAGGAGACGGCGTACGCGGGCCCGCCCAGGTAGATGTTCATGGGCCAGTACGCGGACCCCAGATCGCGTACGTCGTCGTAGTGGATCGCGCCGTCGAACGGCGGCTCCCACAACATGAACAGGGTACGGCCGGCCAGGGCCACCAGGAGCAGGACGAAAAGCGCCACGAGCGCGGCGCGGCGCAGCTTCGGTACGGGCACGGTGTTCGGTACGGGCACGGTGGGAGCCTCCGTCGATCGGGTGTCGCCCCACCGTGCCGAGACACCACCGGCCCGGGCATCGGCCTCAACACCTATCTTCGGGAAAGCCCTGATCAGCGCCGCTGTCGTGCGTGCTCCAGCCAGATCCGCGCCGCCCGTACCCGCCGGTTCGTGTCGCCGCCCGGGGTCAGGTCGAGCTTGACGAAGATGGCGCGCAGGTGGGCGTCGACGGTGCGCTCGGAGACCACGAGCTGCGCCGCGATCCCGGCGTTGCTGGCGCCTTCGGCGAGCGCGGCGAGCACCTCACGCTCGCGCGCCGTCAGCCCTCCGACCGATGCCGGAACCGGACCGACCGATGCCGGAACCGCACCGGCCGACGCCGGGGCAGGCACTCCCGCGCCGGCCGACGCCGGGGCATGCACCGCCGCACCGGAGGCGTCCGGTGGCGCGTCGCCTACCGACGTACCCTCCGCGCCGCCTCGCGGCGTCACCGGCGCTGCCACCGACACTGCCGGCGCGGCGGTGAGTAACGCCGCCAGCCGGCCGGTGCCGGCCCACGCCCCGCCACCCACCACGACCGTCAGCGCGGACACGACCAGGGCGACCGAGGTCGGGCCCAGGGACGAGCCCGGAGCGGCGGCGAGCGTGCCGACGCCGACGACCAGGAGGGCCGCGGCGGCCAGGCCGGTGGCGCGCACCACAGTGCCGACCCGGCGAGGCTCGGTGGCGCCCCGCGCGGCGGTGACCGCGCAGGCCACGGCGAACACGGCGGTGCCGGACAGGGCCACCAGGAACGCGACCGAGCCCAGCGACGGCTCGACGTCACCGGGGGCGCGGGCGATCGCGAGGAGCAGGCAGAAGACGACAGTCAACGGCGCCGCGGTGGTGGCCGCGGCGGCCACGCCGAGCCGCGCCCGCACGGTGTGGTGCGAGCCGAGGGCGGCCCGCCAGAGCGTCACCGGCAGCAGGAGCAACGCCGCCACGCCCAGCAGGGTGACGGCGGCGCCGACCGGGGCGAACGCGGTACGCCAGGACTCCCCCGCGATCGTCGGCAGCCCGTCGAACGGCTCGGTCGCCGTCGTCAGCAGCGCGTTGACGAGCGTGGCCGCACCGAGGACGAGACCCACGTACCGGTGCGCCTTCGGGGTGACAGTGCCGGTGCGGACGGCGGCCGAGGCGGTCAGTTGCAGGAGCGCGAGCGGCGGGATCCACGCCGAGTTCCACGCCGCGACGGCCGGACCGGCCCACCGGTGCCCGGCCGCGACGGTGGCCACCGCCAGGACGGCGAACCCCAGGTACGCCAGCAGCGACGCGGCGAGCCCGGCCGCCAGCCGCCCGGCGGCGCGGTGGCCCGACCGGGCGAGCCGGGACGCGGCGACTGCCGCGGCCACTGCCGCCACGGCCAGGGCGAGAGTGCCGGCCGGCTCGGTCGCGAAGCCGCCGTGACCGGCCGCACCCAGGCCGGCGAGCGCGACGACGCACGCCCCCGCCGTGGCCCCCGTGACGACGGGCAGGCCCAGCAGCGCGGGCATCGGGCGGACGGAGGCGGTCACCCGCGGCTCCCCCGCCGGGGCGACCCGGCACCCGGCCGCCGATCGGCGGTTTCCCGGATCGGATGCGCGACGGCGGCCACCAGACCATTCAACCCGGTACCCCGCCCCGCGGTCGATGCGCCGTCCGGGTCAGCTCCGCATCAGCTCGTTCAGCGCGTCGAAGTCGAGCCCGCCGGCGAGCGCGCCGTACGTCCCGGCGCCGAGCACCTCCGCCGCCGCCCGCTGGGCCACCGCGTACGCGGCCTCGGCCACCGCCGGTCCGATGCTCACCCGGGCCACACCGAGCGCGGCCAGCTCGGCGATCGGCGGCGCGCCCGGCCCGGCCAGCACGTTCAGCGGCGCCGGGATCGCCGCCGCCAGCGCGGCCACCGTCTCCGGTTCCACGGTTCCGGGTACGAAGATCCCGTCCGCGCCGGCCGCCAGGTACGCCTCGGCGCGCGCGACCGTCTCGGGTACGCCGCCGGCCCGGCGCAGACAGGTGTCCACCCGCGCGTTGACGTACAGCGGGATGCCGGCGCGGTCGGCGGCGGTCCGGACGGCGGCCAGCCGGGCGACCTGCTCGTCGACCGGGCGCAGCGGGTCTCCGCCGTCGTGCCGGGAGTCCTCCACGTTGACGCCGACGGCCCCGGCCGCGAGCACTGCGGTGATCGTCTCGGCGACCTCTTCGGGGCTGTCGCCGTACCCGGATTCGATGTCGGCGGTGACCGGTACGCCGACCGCGCCGGCCACCCGGCGGATGACGTCGACGGCGGTGTCCCGGGCGAGCGCGTCGCCGTCCGGGGCGCCTCGGCTCCACGCGACCCCGGCGCTCGTGGTCGCGACCGCCCGGGCGCCGGCCGCGGCGACGATCCGGGCGCTCAGCGCGTCCCAGGCGTTGACCAGGATCAGTGGTTCACCGGGCAGGTGCAGGGCGCGGAACTGCCGGGCTCGGGTCTGCTGATCGTCCACCGGGCCAGTCTGGGCGGGGTGCTCCGGCCGCGGCAATGGCCAGCGGCGCGGCACTGGACTGATCGATGACGACGAGAAAGGCCGTGTCGAATGATCGACACGGCCTTTCCGCTGGTGGGCGATACTGGGTTTGAACCAGTGACCTCTTCCGTGTCAAGGAAGCGCGCTCCCACTGCGCCAATCGCCCTCGTCTAATGCCGAGGTGGAGACGGGATTTGAACCCGTGTACACGGCTTTGCAGGCCGTTGCCTCGCCTCTCGGCCACTCCACCGAGGTTGCCCCCGAACTGCGTGGCGGCATCTCCGAGCGGACGACGGGATTCGAACCCGCGACCCTCACCTTGGCAAGGTGATGCGCTACCAGCTGCGCTACGTCCGCACGCCCCCGGTGTTATCCGGTGACGGATGAGAACTTTAGCCGAGCTCGGAACGGTTGCCAAATCGGGTCCCCTTCCGGCGCGTCCGGCTGTGGCCGCCGCCCCACCCCACAGGTTTCCTAGGAACCTGGGTGGCTGGCCTCCGGGTCGGCAGGCAGGGCCGCGACCTGCGGAATCCGCTCGGCGAGCCGAGTGTCCGGCATCCGACTGTCCTGCCGCCGACCGGCCGCCTCGGTAACTCCCCGTGGTCATACGGATGGGTTACCGTAACGCCGTGACGAGACGAGCCGCCGAGATCCGCCTGGACGCGCTGCTGCGTACGGCCTGCGAGGTGATCGCGGAGCGAGGGCTCGCCAACACCCGCACCGCGGACGTGGCCGAGGCCGCCGGGGTCAGCCAGGCGCTCGTCTTCTACCACTTCGCGACGAAGGACCGCCTGCTCGCGCAGGCCTTCGCGTACGCGGTCGAGCAGGATCTGGCCCGCCTCGACGCGGTGCTGCGCTCCTCCGCCCCGCCGCTGGCGAAGCTGCGCCGGATGCTGCGCCTCTACGCGCCGACCGGCCGGGCCACCTCCTGGTCGATGTGGATCGACGGCTGGGCGGAGTCGCTGCGTACGCCGGAGTTGGAGAAGCTCTCCCGCCGCCTCGACCTGCGGTGGCGGCAGGACCTGGCCGCGGTGATCACCGCCGGGGTCGCCGAGGGCACGTTCGACTGCCCCGACCCGGCCGGCGCGGCCTGGCGGATCAGCGCGGTGATGGACGGGCTGGCGGTCCAGCTCGCGGTGCACGAGCGGGTGATCACCCGCCGGCAGATCGCCGAGTGGATCCGCCTGGTGGCCGCCAGGGAGCTGGGCCTGGAGCCCAGCCAGCTCGACTGACTGCCCGCATCCACTCCCCCTGTCCGCACCGGCCGCCCTCGCGCCGTTGATCAAGGACTTTGCGTCCCGGAACGGCCCTGGCGGAGACCCAAACTCCTTGATCACCGGGGAAGACCCTGGGGCAGGGCGTCAGTGCCAGCGAGGACGGGGGCGGTCGAAGGAGCGCGGGAGTTCGGGGTCGGCGGCGGGGCGCAGCAGGCGGCGCATCCGCAGCAGCAGACCGGCGCCGAGGAACAGCAGCAGCCCGCCGAGCAGAAACGCGGCCTGCACCAGCCCGAATCCGCCGCTGTCCGCCACCGGCCGCCCGGCCACGCCACCCGGTGCCGGAGGCTCCACCACCGCGGCGTCGGTCGGCTCGTCGGTGGGCTCCTCGTCGGGCGCCTCGGTGGACGGCTCGCCGGTCGGGGTCTCGGTGGGCTCCGCGCTGGTGGGTGCCGGTGTCGGCGAAGCCTCCTCCTCCCCCACCACCTCACGGGAGGCGGTCCGCCGGGCCAGCAGCCGCAACTGCGGGTCGTACGCCTCGGCGGCGAAACTCACCCGGCCGCGCCCGACGTCCTCGGCGAACGCCACCCGGTAGCGAGCGGTCACGGTACGGCCGGGGCAGAGCACACCCGGGTCGAGTTGCCGGTCGGTGAGCCGGGCGGTGTCTCCCTCGGTGCGGATCTCCAGCGGGAACGATCCGCTGTCCTCCACCCGGTCCACCTTGAGCTGGTCCAGCCGCAGGCCCTGCACCCGCACCAGCATCGACCAGCGCACCTTGACACAGCCGCCCCCGTCGGAGCGGGACACCACGGCGGACAACGTCTCCACCCGGTTCCCGGCGGTGAACTCGTCCGGCAGGCCGCTCAACTCGGTGGAGAAGGCCGCCGCCGCCCGCGCCGGCAGGGCTCCGCCGTACCCGGTCCCGGCCACGAAGGTCAGCACCAGTCCGATCCGCAGCGCGTGCCGCCACCCGCTCACCAGGCCTCCTCACCCTCGGTCGTGTCCACAGGCAACGCTAGGAGCGCACCGGGCACGCCGGTAGACGGGCGTGTTCGCATCCAACGCCACAACACGAGGGCTGTTTCACCGAGCGTGGTGAACCGGTCACGGCCCCGCCGCGACACGCCCGGGATGCGGGCCCGGAAGCCGGGTGGGACACAATTCTCCGGTGTCCGAGCTGTCCGCCGCGTTCGTCCGGCTGCACGCCCGCCTCGCCCCGGTGGCGTTCGTCCCCGAGGTGCTGCTGCACCAGGCCGACGAGCCGATCGGCCTGTGGGAGCTGACCGAGGGCGAGTTCCGCAGCTCCCAGCCACCGCCGTTCTGGGCGTTCGCCTGGGCCGGCGGGCAGGGTCTGGCCCGCTACGTCACCGACCACCCCGAGGTGGTCGCCGGCCGCCGGGTGCTCGACCTGGCCTCCGGCTCCGGCCTGGTCGCCATCGCCGCCGCCCGCGCCGGCGCCGCCGCCGCCCGGGCGGTCGAGGTGGACGAGCGGGCCGTGGCCGCCGTCGCGCTCAACGCCGAGGCCAACGGGGTACGCGTCGACGCCGAGCTCGGCGACGTCCTCGACTCCGACGCCGGTGACGCCGAGGTGGTGCTGGCCGGGGACGTCTTCTACAGCGAGGCGATGGCCCGCCGGATGCTGCGCTTCCTGCTCCGGGCCGCCCGCGCCGGCGCCCGCGTCCTGGTGGGCGACCCGGGCCGGGCGTTCCTGCCCCGCGAACGGTTCCACGAGCTGGCCGCGTACGAGGTGCCGGTGTCCGAGGCGCTGGAGAGCGTACGGGTGAAGCACACCACCGTGTGGGAGCTGGACCCGAACCCGCCGGGCGCCCGTCGCTAGCGTTACCGCGTGCTGTTCCGGGGCTGGGGGGAGTCCGTCGACGGACAGTGGCCCGACACGGCCACCGTCGTCGACCACGTCGGCGTGCCGCACCTGGTGGTGACCCGGCACGCGCTCGTCCGCCAGATCCTCACCGACCCGGTGACGTTCCGGCCGGACAACGCGCTCGACGCGGTCACCCCGATCCCGGTGGCGGCGCTGCGGGTGCTCGCCGGGCACCGGTTCCGGCTGCCGCCCACGCTGGCGAACAACGGCGGCGCCGGCCACCCGGAGATCCGCGGCATCGTCGCCGACGCGCTGCACCCGCACCGGGTGGCCGCCCAGCGGCAGTGGCTGACCGGGCTGATCCGGGAGCGGGTGGCCGGGCTGGCGGCGGCGCTGGACGCGGGCCGCCCGGTCGACCTGTACGCGGGTCTCGCCGCCGACCTGCCGCTGCTGGTGCTGGCCCGGCTGGTCGAGCTGCCGGACGCGCCGGTCGGCGCGGTGAAGGACTTCGCCCGCGCCGCGCTGGAGCTGTTCTGGGCGCCGCTCGACTCCGCCCGGCAACTGGCGCTCGCCGCCGAGGTGGGCCGGTTCCACACCGTGCTGCGCGAGTTCGCCGCGACCGGGGGCGGGCTCGCCGCGCGGCTGCGCGAGGCCGGGCACTCCCCCGACGTGGTCGTCGGGGCGCTGTTCTTCCTGCTGATCGCCGGTCAGGAGACCACCTCGCAGTTCCTCACCCTGCTGCTGCACCGGCTGTCCGGCGAACCGGCGGTACGGGCCGGGCTGCGCGCCGGTGAGATCGGCGTGGACGACGTGGTCGAGGAAGGGCTGCGGCTGGAGCCGCCGATCGTCACCTGGCGGCGGGTGGCAGCCGTCGACACGACGCTCGGCGAGGTGCCCGTACCGGCGGGCACCAGCGTGGTCGCGTGGCTGGCCCGTGCCGGGCGCGACCCGGCCGTGGTCGACGCGCCGGGCGAGTTCCGTCCCGGGCAGCCCGGCTCGCGGCGGCACCTGGCGTTCGGCGCCGGGCCGCACCGCTGCGTCGGCGCGCAGCTGGCCCGGATGGAGGCCGCCGTGGTGGTCGCCGAGGCCACCGCGCTGCTCGACGGCGTGACGGTGGTGCGTCCACCGTGGTGCCCGGACAACCTCACCTTCCGGATGCCGGACGCGTTCGTGGTCCGTCGCACCTGACGAAAGTCAGTGTCGGCCGCTGCCGTTCGACGGCGGTGCGGCACCCCCGCCGGCCCATAGCGTCGCCGCATGATCACAATTCGCGCGTTGACGAAACGGTTCGGCGACGTGACAGCCGTCGACGACCTGACCGTCGAGATCCGCCCCGGGCAGGTCACCGGGTTCCTCGGCCCGAACGGCGCCGGCAAGTCCACCACCATGCGGATGGTGCTCGGCCTGGACCGGCCCACCGCCGGGCAGTCCCTGGTCAACGGGCGGGACTACCGCACGCTGCGACACCCGCTGCACGAGGTCGGCGCGCTGCTCGACGCGACAGGCGTGCACCCGGCCCGCTCCGGCGTGGCGCACCTGCGGGCGATGGCGCGCAGCAACGGCGTACCGGCCCGGCGGGTGACCGAGGTGCTCGACCTGGTCGGCCTGGACGCCCGCGCCGCCGGCAAGCCGGGCCGGGCGCTGTCGCTGGGCATGGGTCAGCGGCTCGGCATCGCCGGCGCGCTGCTCGGCGACCCGCCGGTGCTGCTGCTCGACGAGCCGGTCAACGGACTCGACCCGGACGGGGTGCGGTGGATCCGCGGGTTCACCCGCCGCCTCGCCGACGAGGGACGCACCGTCCTCGTCTCCAGCCACCTGATGAGCGAGATGCAGCAGACCGCCGACCGGGTCGTGGTGATGGGGCGCGGCCGACTGGTGGCCGACGCGCCGCTGGCCGAGCTGATCGCCGCCCGGCCCGCCGCGTCGGTCCGGATACGCGGGCCCGAGCCGGCCGCGCTCGCCGCGCTCGGCGACCGGCTCGCCGCCGAGGGCGCGACTGTCACCACCGACGGGGGCGGGATGTCCGTCGCCGGCAGCACCGCCGGCCGGGTCGGCGACCTGGCGCACGAGATGGGGGTACGCCTGCACGAGCTGGCCCCCGTCGCCCCCTCCCTGGAGGAGGCGTTCCTGGAGCTGACCGCCGACAGCGTGGAGTACGCCGCCGGCGCGACCGGAGGTGGAACCCGATGACCGCACAGTCCACGCTCGACCCGGCCCGGCGGACCGCCCGGCCCGCCCTGCCGGACATCCGCTCGCCGGGGCGGTGGCCGCCGAGTGGACGAAACTCTGGTCGGTGCGCTCCACCTGGTGGACGCTGCTCGCGGCGGTGCTGACCATGGCGGCCACCAGCGCCCAGCTCGCCATCTACGCGCGCAACGCCAACACCGACGACGACCCGGCGAACAACCCGGGCGTGGTGGGTGTCGGCGAGATCGTGGCCGGGTCGCTGGAGCTGACCCAGTACGTGGTGCTGGCGCTCGGCCTGTTCGCGATCACCAGCGAGTTCACCACCGGCACGATCCGCACCACGCTGCGGTGCACCCCGTCGCGGGGGCGGGTGCTGGCGGCCAAGGCGGTGGTGGTGGGCGCGGTGACGTTCGGCCTCGGGCTGCTGCTCGGCACTGTCGGCGCGGTGACGGCCCGGCCGGTGCTGGGCGAGTGGGGCCGCGCCCCGCTGGGCGGCACGGTGGCCGACGTGGTCGCCGCCGCGGCGTACCTGGCGCTGATCGGTGTGCTGGCGCTCGGCCTGGCGGCGGCGCTGCGCGGCGCGGTGCTGGCCCTGACCGTGCTGTTCGCGCTACTGATGATCGTGCCGCTGTCGTTGCAGGAGCCGGACATCACGGTGCTCACCCGGATCGCCGACGCGTTCCCCGGCGTGGCGGGCAACCACTTCCTGGCCGGGGACACCGAGCCGTACCCGGCGGCGGCGGGGCTTCTGGTGCTCGCCGCCTGGACCGCCGCCGCGCTGGCGCTGGGCCGGTGGGCACTGGCGCGACGCGACGCCTGAGCGGGGCGGGGCTGGTCAGCCGGCGGGCGGGACCAGCCCCGCCTCGTACGCGAGGATCGCCGCCTGCACCCGGTTGCGCACGTCCAGCCGGGTGAAGATGCTGGTCAGGTAGCTCTTCACGGTGCCCTCGACCAAGTACAGCCGGCGGGCGATCTCGGCGTTGGACAGTCCCGCCCCGACCAGCGCCAGCACGTCGCGTTCCCGGTCGGTCAGCCCGGCCAGCCGGTCCCGCGCGTACGGGCCCCGGGCGAGCTTGCCCCCGCTCAGCTCGATCACCCGGCGGGCCACCCGCGGCGACAGGTACGCCCCGCCGTCGGCCACCGCCCGCACCCCGGCCAGCAGTTCGCGCGGGTCACCGGACTTGAGCAGGAACCCGGAGGCGCCGTGGCCGAGCGCGCGGGCGATCAGGTCGTCGTCGCCGAACGTGGTGAGCATGACCGCCGCCGTCTCCGGCACCAGCCGGCGGATCTGCGCGGCGGCGCTGAGCCCGTCGCAGCGGGGCATCCGGATGTCCAGCAGCGCCACCCGGGGCCGGTGCGCGCGGACCAGTTCCACCGCCGCGAGGCCGTCGCCCGCCTCGCCGACCACCTCGATGCCGGGGTCGGCGGCCAGGATCGCCCGGACCCCGGCCCGGACCAGGGCCTCGTCGTCGGCGAGCACCACCCGCAGCGGACGGTCGTGGTCGTCGCTCATGGTGCGATCTGCTCCTTGCTGACCAGCCGCCCGTCGGCGAAGCAGAGCCGCCAGGTCGCCTGGGCGAACGGGAAGTTGCCGTCGGTGTAGAACTCGCAGCCCGGCACGGCGCCGGTCGCGGGCGGGTCGGCCTGGCGGCGGGGCAGCCCGAGCGCGTCACGCGGCTCACCCAGCCGCAGCCGTTCGTAGCCGGCCCGGTCCAGGACGGCGCCGGCCGTGGCGAGCGGGTAGTAGACGAGCGCCAGCACCAGTGCGAGCCCGGCGGGCGCGCCGATCGCGACGAGCAGGCTGCGCCGCACCCGCCGCCGGGCCTCCCGCAGCCGCCGGGCCGCGTCCCCGGGCTCACCCCGCCGGGGTACGCCGGCACCGGCGAGCGGGTCGGCGTCCGCGACGTCGTCACCGTCACCGGCTCCGTCGGCCGGGCCGGTGACCGGCGCCCCGGCGTCAGCCCGGCCGGGCGGGACACGCGCCCCGTCGAGCAGGCCGGTGGCGGGCAGCCCGGCGTCCGGCCCGTCCAGCGGGACGCGTGCGGTGACCGCCCAGCCGCCGTCGCGCGGGCCGGCGTCCAGGGCGCCGCCGGCGAGGCGTACCCGCTCGCGCAGCGCCAGCAACCCGGAGCCGTGCGACGGCGGTCCGGGCAGCGGACCGGCCGGCGGCGGCGCGTTCACCACCGCGACGGTCACCGCATCGGTGTCGTGTGACACCTCGACGGTGACCGGGGCGCCCGGGGCGTAGCGGGCGGCGTTGGTGAGCGCCTCGCGGACCACCCGGTGCACGGCGTGCGCGGGCAGCGGCGGCAGGTCCGCCTCGTCGGTACGCAGGTCGACTGTCATCCCGGCGTCGCGCGCGCCGTCGACCACGTCGGCGACGGTCTCCCCCGGCGGCCGCAGGCTGCGTTCCTCGCGCAGTACGCCGATCACGTCGTGCAGGCGTTCGGTGGCGGCGGCGACGCTCGCCCGCAGCTCCCCGGCCGCCGCCCGGTGTGCCGGGGACAGGTCCGGCGCCAGTTCCAGCGCGCCCGCCCGCAGCGCGATGAGGCTCAGGTCGTGGCCGAGCGAGTCGTGCATGTCCTGGGCGATGCGGGCCCGCTCGCGCAGGCGTACCCGCTCGACCTCGGCCCGGCGCTCGGCCTGCGCGTGCCGCAGCCCGGCGTCGGCGAGCGCGCGGTGCTGCCGCCGCAGCCGGCCCAGCAGCCAGGGGAACACCCCGGCGAACAGCAGCACCGAGGAGAGCAGGAACCAGGTGGACGGCTCGGTGCCGAGCAGCCCGAGGTTGAGCACCGAGCCGGTGAGCGCGATGGCGGCGAAGACGGCAGCGGCCGGCGCGGCCCGGTCACTGCGCCGCCCGGCCAGGTAGCCGAAGACCGGGATGGCGAACACCACGTTGCCGTCGACGAGCGAGCCGGCCACCACCGCGAGCACCGCGACCAGCGGCCACCGGCGCCCGATCCACACCGCCATGCCGAGCAGCGCCAGCGCGGCGGCCAGCGGCGGCAGCTCGCCGATCTGCGGCGGGGTGAACCGGCCGTACGCGACGGGTGCCGCGAGCACGGCCCAGAGCAGCAGGTCACCGGCCCGGCGCTGGTGTTCGCGGGGTTCCACGGCGGTCACGCTACCCACGTCCGGCCGGGCCGGGCACCGACGAAAGTCAGGTCTCCTCGGCCCAGGCCCGCCAGTCGTCCAGCACGCCGTACAGGGCGGGGGTGAGCCAGCCGGGCGCGGACCGGCGGAACACGCCCGGGTCCATCCCGCCCGCGCCGGCCGGCACCGCGCCGAGCAGGTTCGGCAGCAGCTCGGACAGGTTGAGCCAGTGCACCAGCTCCGGTTCGGTCGGCCAGGCGCCGATCACCACACCGGCCGGGACGGCCCGCCGTTCCAGCGCCTCCAGCGTGAGCGCGGTGTGGTTGAGCGTGCCGAGCCCGGCCCGCGCCACCACCACCGCGGGCGCGCCGAGCGACACCGCCAGGTCGGCCACCGTCCACGGCTCGCCGGACGGGCGCAACCCCATCGGTACGAGCAGCCCGCCCGCGCCCTCGACGAGCACCAGGTCGTGCTTGTCCGCCTCCTCGCGGACGGCGTCGACCGCGTTGTACAGCTCCAGCGGCGGCAGCTCCGCCACCCGGGCCGCGGCCAGCGGGGCCAGCGGATCGGGGTAGCTGGCCAGCGTCCGGCCGGTCAGCGGGGCGGCCAGCCGGGTCACCGAGTCGACGTCGCCGGGCTCGCCTGTCGCCGTGCCCGTCTGGCCGGGCTTGACCACGGCGACCCGCAGGCCGGCCGCCTGCGCGGCGGCGGCGACGGCGGCGGTCACCACTGTCTTGCCGACCTCGGTGTCCGTGCCGGTCACCAGCACCGGCCCGGTCCAGGCGTCGCCGAAGCTCATGGCGCACACTCCACGATCACGTCCAGGGCCCGGTCGAAGTCGGACCGGTCCACCCCGGCGCTGACGGTGAGCCGCAGCCGGGAGCGGCTGTCCGGCGTGGACGGGGGACGGAAGCAGCCGACCGCCACGCCCCGGTCCCGGCAGGCGGCGGCCCACGCGGTCGCCTCCTGCGGGCCGGGCGCGGTCACCGAGATCACGGCGCCGTCCGGGGCGGACACGGCCAGCCCGGCCCCGCCGAGCCGGCGCACCGCCGCCGCGACCCGGTCGGCCAGCTCGGCGCGCAGCGCGTCACCGGTGCGGGCCAGGCGCACTGCGGCGCGGACCCCGGCCACCACGGCGGGCGGCGGCGCGGTGTCGAAGATGAACGTGCGGCCGGTCTCCACCAGGTGGCGGACGAACTCGGCCGGCCCGGCGACCACGCCGCCCGCCCCGCCGAGCGCCTTGGACAGCGTCGCGGTGACCACCACGTCGGGCGCGCCGGCCAACCCGGCGGCGGCCACCCCGCCCGCGCCGGCCGGGCCGGTGACGCCGAGCGCGTGCGCGTCGTCGACGAGCAGCAGCGCGCCGTGCCGGCGGGCCACCGCGTGCAGCTCCGCCAGCGGGGCCAGGTCGCCGTCGACGGAGAAGACCGACTCGGTCACCACCACCGCCGGGCGGCCCGGCGCGGCGGCGAGCGCCGCGGCCACCGCTGCGACGTCCGCGTGCGGCGTCACGAGCGTCTCGGCGCCGGAGATCCGGCAGCCGTCGATCAGCGAGGCGTGGTTGTGGGCGTCGGAGACGAGCAGCGTACGCGGCTGCGTCAGCCCTCGGACGGCGGCGAGGTTGGCCAGGTAGCCGGAGGAGAACACCAGCGCCCGGTCGACGCCGAGCCAGCCGGCCAGGTCGTCCTCGAGCGCGTGGTGCGCGTCGGTGGACCCGCGCACCAGACGCGACCCGGTGGCGCCCAGCCCGTACGCGGACAGGGCCGTCGCGGCGGCGGCGGTGACCTCGGGATGGGCGGCCAGGCCGAGGTAGTCGTTGCCAGCCAGGTCGACCACGGCGTCGTCGGCGGCCCGGGGGCGCAGCGTGCGGGTCAGCCCCGCCCGGGCCCGCAGCTCGGCGCGGCGGTCCAGGGCCGCCAGCCAGTCCGCCACCGTGCCGTCCCCTCCCGCCGACTCCCCGCCCCCGCCGGACGCTTCCGCGGGGCGAAGTTACCACCCGCGCCGAGGGCCCCGGCGTGGCGCGGTCCCGGCTCGCCGGAGGGCCTGCGGCGGTGGTTTCCCGCGCTCACGGTGGCCTGTTAGGTTACGAGCCATGCCAGAGATCCTCGACCAGGCCCGGGAGCGGGTGCTGGGCAACGGCGTCGGCCTCGACGAGGCCGGTGTCCTCGCGGTGCTGAACCTTCCCGACGAGCACCTGCCCGCCGCGCTCCAGCTCGCCCACGAGGTCCGGATGCGCTGGTGCGGCCCGGAGGTCGAGGTCGAGGGCATCATCTCGCTGAAGACCGGCGGCTGCCCGGAGGACTGCCACTTCTGCTCGCAGTCCGGCCTGTTCACCTCGCCGGTGCGCTCGGTCTGGCTGGACATCCCGGCGCTGGTCGAGGCCGCGAAGCAGACCGCCGCGACCGGGGCGACCGAGTTCTGCATCGTCGCCGCCGTGCGCGGCCCGGACGCCCGGCTGATGAAGCAGATGCGCGAGGGCGTCGCCGCCATCCGCGCCGCTGTCGACATCCAGGTCGCCGCCTCGCTCGGCATGCTCACCAAGGAGCAGGTCGACGAGCTGGTCGAGATGGGCGTGCACCGCTACAACCACAACCTGGAGACCTGCCGCTCCTACTTCCCGAACGTGGTCACCACGCACTCCTGGGAGGAGCGCTGGGAGACCCTGCGGATGGTCCGCGAGTCCGGCATGGAGGTCTGCTGCGGTGGCATCCTCGGGCTCGGCGAGACGGTCGAGCAGCGCGCCGAGTTCGCCGCCCAGCTCGCCGAGCTGGACCCGCACGAGGTGCCGCTGAACTTCCTCAACCCGCGCCCCGGCACGCCGCTCGGCGACCGCCCGGTGGTGGAGGGCAAGGACGCGCTGCGCGCCATCGCCGCGTTCCGGCTGGCCATGCCGCGCACCATCCTGCGGTACGCGGGCGGCCGCGAACTCACCCTCGGTGACCTGGGCACCCGTGACGGTCTACTCGGCGGCATCAACGCGGTGATCGTCGGCAACTACCTGACCACGCTGGGCCGGCCGGCGACGGCCGACCTGAAGCTGCTGGAAGACCTGAAGATGCCGGTGAAGGCGCTCTCGGCGACCCTGTGAGGCAGCGGTGACCGAATCCTCCCCCGCCACGGCGGCCCTCCCCGCCGCGCTCTGGTGCGACAGGTGCGGCGAGTCGGTGGCGGCCGGGCCGCACCCGGCGTGTGAGGCGGCCCGGGCGTGGGAGCCACCGCGCTGGTGCGCGTCCTGCCGGCGGCGGATGAAGGTGCAGGTCGTACCGACGGGCTGGTCGGCGGTCTGCGTCGAGCACGGCGAGCGGCGGGGCTGAGGCGTGCTGCGGGGGCGGGCGGTGACGCTGCGACCGGTGACCGACGCCGACGTGCCCGCCCTGGCCGCGATCCGGGCCACCCCCGAGGTGCGCCGCTGGTGGCGCGGCGGCGACGACCTGGCCGCTTCGGTGCGCGCCGACCTGGCCGACGACTCGGTGACCGTCTACGTCGTCGAGCACGACGGCAGGCTGGTCGGCGCGATCCAGTGGTACGCCGAGACCGACCCGGACTACCGCCACGCCAGCCTCGACGTCTTCCTCGACCCGGCGGTACGCGGCTCGGGGCTGGGCGGCGACGCGATCCGCACGCTGGTCCGGCACCTGATCGACGAGTACGGCCACCACCGGTTCACCATCGACCCGGCGGCGGCGAACACGGCGGCGATCCGCGCGTACGCGAAGGTGGGTTTCCGCCCGGTGGGCATCATGCGCCGCTACGAGCGCGGGCCGGACGGGCGCTGGCACGACGCGCTGCTGATGGACCTGCTCGCCGAGGATCTGGCGGGCTGAGTCAGCCGGCCCAGAGCAGGTGCCCGTCGGGCAGCCGGCGGGCGCCCTCGGCGGGCCGGTGCGGGCTGAGCCGGCCGTCCGGCATGAGGTGCGACACCGGCACGCCTCGGCCGAGCACGGCGACGTCGGCGATCAGCCGCCGGTGGCAGCGCCACCAGACGCTCTCGCTGCACACCACAGCGGTTCTCCGCAGCGCGGCGTCGGCCAGCACCTCGTCCAGTGCGGCGTCGAAGTCGGGAGTGCGGGTGTACGCGGCGTACGCCCGGAAGGCCGCGACCGTCCACCAGGTGTCCGGTTCCGGCTCACCGGCGGGGACGTGCCGGCGGCCGCCGAGGCGCGGCTCCCAGCGGTAGCCGATGCCTCGTTCGGGCAGCCAGCGTTCCATCGCCTCGCGGCGGACGTCCGGGTTGGTCCGGCTGGCCGGGTAGCGGCGCACGTCGACGACCAGGGCGACAGCCGCGCCGGCCAGCAGGTCCCCGAGCTGGTCGCGGCGGGCGGCCCCGTGTCCGACGGTCAGCAGCTCGCGCTCCACCGCCCCAGCTTGCCCCGGCTCGCCGCCGTCCGCCCGCCGGCCGGGCCGGCCCTACCGGGAAGCGTGCCCGGCACCACGCGGGTGCCGGGCACGCTTTCCGGTAACTGTGTGACGGTCAGCGCTGGAGGGTCAGCACACCCGGCCGCCACGGCAGCAGGTTGTAGTCGCCTCCCGCACTGGGGTTCTTGCCCTGGTACAGGAGCTGCAGGTTGCAGGCGTCGACGGTCTTGGTCTGGTCGGGGTTGGTGCGGACCAGGTCACCGTGGCTGATGTCGTTGGTCCACGTCGCGCCGCTGTTGGCCTTGCCCGCGAAGGGGTTGCTCTCCGTGGCGGCCTGCGGGGTCCACGAGCCGCCGAGGCTGTTGGACGTGAAGGACCGGAAGTAGCGTCCCTGGCTTCCGATCGCCTCGACGATCATGAGGTACTGGTTCTGGCCCGCCACCTTGTAGACCTCGACGCCCTCGAACAGGTTGTTCGTCGAGTCGGTCATGATCGTCGTGTAGCTCGAGCCGAAGCTGCCCGGGAAGTTCCCGAGCGGCATGCTCGACCGGTAGATCTTGCCGTTGTCCCCGGCGAAGAACAGGTACATGTTCTGGTCGTCACCGATCAGGGTCTGGTCGATGACGCCGTACGGGGCGTCGGGCAGGGTGGCGGTGGACAGCGTCTGCGCCGAGGACCAGCCGTTGGCGTTCGTCGGGTCGCTCGACGTCTTGTAGCTGAACGAGGTCGGTCCCCACTGGTACGCCAGCACCCAGATGTTCTTCGGCGCGAAGTACAGCAGCGTGGGCGCCACGGTGCCCTGGCTCATTCCGTTCTGCCCGGCCGAGGCCATGTCGGACCAGTTCGTGAACGGGCTGAAGTTCATCGAGCTGTACTGGCCGCTGCTGTTGACGTACGACCCGTAGACCAGGTGCTTGCCGTTGTAGACCACGTTGGTGAAGTCCTTGAGCGAGACCCAGCCGTTCTGCGGGTTGGCCAGCGCGCCGGTCGACGACCACCGGTAGGTCGACGGGAGCGAGCAGCCGCCCGGCGGGGGCGTCGTGGTCGGGGGCGGCGTGGTCGGGGGCGGCGTGGTGCCGCCACCGAAGTTGGTCCGCCACTGCTGGTTGGTCTGCCCGTGGCAGTCGTACAGCTGGATCTGCTGGCCGTTGGCGGTGCCCCAGACGTCCAGGCAGCGGCCGGACTGCACACCGCTGATGGTGCCGTTGGAGTTGATGTTCCACTGCTGGTTCGACTGGCCGTTGCAGTCCCAGATGATGATTCCGGTGCCGTTCGCGGTGGCCGCGCCGTTCGCGTCGAGGCACTTGCTGCCGTAGACCATCAACTGCTTGTTGGCGGTGTACGTCCACTGCTGGTTCGACTGACTGTTGCAGTCCCAGAGCTGGACGCGGGTGCCGTTGGTCTGGGTGGCGTTCGGTACGTCGACGCACCGGCCCGACTGCGCTCCGATGATCTGGCCGGCGCCGCCGCTCGGCGGCGGTCCCGTGGTCGGGGTCGTGGTCGGCCCCGAGGTCGGGGTGGCCGCGTTGAGCGCGTTGAGGACCGAGTTGTACGCGGCCTTCTTGTTGCCGCCGCCGTCGAACAGCAGCGGGTTCTCGTTCGAGCGCCACGAGTCGCTGTCGCGCACGCCCCACACGGTGATGCCGATGCAGCGCGGGACGTTCAGGCACGCCTGGGTCAGCCCGGCGTACTGGCTGGTCGAGGCATTGGTGACGTCCGCCTCGGTCAGCGCCACGTCCACGCCGAGCGCCGCGAAGCTGGACAGCGTGGTCTGGAAGTTGCTCGGCAGCGAGCTGCCGCCGGTGAAGTGGGTCTGCAACCCGACGCAGTCGATCGGGACGCCGCGCGACTTGAAGTCCCGGATCATGTTGTAGACGCCCTGCGTCTTGCCGTACGACCAGTTCTCGATGTTGTAGTCGTTGTAGCAGAGCTTGGTCGACGGGTCGGCCGCCCGCGCGGTGCGGAACGCGACCTCGATCCAGTCGTTGCCGGTGCCCTGGAGGTTGGAGCTGCGGCGGCTGCCGTCCTCGTTGAACGCCTCGTTCACCACGTCCCACGCGGCGAGCTTGCCCCGGTAGTGGGCCATCACGCCGTTGATGTGGTCGATCATCGCCTGACGCAGGTTGCTGCCGCTCAGACTCTGCATCCAGCCCGGCTGCTGCGCGTGCCACGCCAGCGTGTGGCCGCGGACCTTCAGGCCGCGCTGGGTCGCCCAGTTGTAGATCTGGTCACCGGAGTTGAAGTTGAACTGCCCCCGCTGGGGCTGCGTCGCGTCCGGCTTCATCTCGTTCTCGGCGGTGATCATGTTGAACTCGCGCCCGGCGATGGTGCTGTACGTCGAGTCACCGAGCCGGCCCGCCGCGATCGCCGTGCCGAAGTACCGGCCCGACTGCGCGGCGGCCGCGCCCAGCGTGCTCGCGGCGGCGTTCGCCGACGGCATCATCACCGCGACGGCGGCCACCGTCACGGCGCTGACCGCGCCGGCGAGCAACGCTCTGACCGCGGGCGATCGCCGTCGCCGACTCCCGCCGCGATGAACTGATGGGCTCATTGCCATCTTGGCCTCCTTACTGGCCAACACCCAGGCCGTCGGGGCGGGACGACTGGACGTCTCGATAGGGGATCTAGCTCCGTCGATGCTTCCATCGCGCATCGGCGGGGACAATGGTGTTTCGGAAAAGTTTCGGAACGTTTTTGGCCGCGCGGGGCGTGGCGTGGCGTGACCGGTCACCCGGGGTGCGGCACCGGCCACGCCACGCCGCCTCGACGGTCAGGAGACGGTGCAGGCGGAGCCGTTCAGCGTGAAGGCGGTGGGCCTCGGGTTGGCACCGGTGTGGGTGCCGTTGAAGCCGAAGCTCGTCGACGCCCCCGGTGCCAGCGTCCCGTTGTAGGACAGGTTCGATGCGGTCACCGCCGTGCCGGTCTGGGTCACGTTCGCCGACCAGGCCTGCCCGACCTTCTGCCCGGCGTTGCCGAAGGTGAACGCCAGCGTCCAGCCGTTGATCGCCGTGGTACCGGTGTTGGCGACGGTGACGTTCGCGGTGAACCCGGTGTCCCAGGAGTTCGCCGTCCAGGTCACCGCGCAGGCACCGCCGGCAGGCGGGGCCGTGGTGGTGACAGTGACGCCGGGCGACGCCGGTGAGACGTTTCCGGCCGCGTCCACCGCCACCACCGTGAAGGTGTACGTGGTGGAGGCGGTCAGCCCGGTCACCGCCAGCGTGGTGCCGGTGGACGAGCCGACCAGGACGTTCCCGCCCCGGTAGACGCGGTAGCCGGTGACGCCCACCGCGTCGGTGGACGGGCCCCAGGTCAGCGTCAGGCCGGTGGCGCCGACCGCCGAGGCGGTGGGCGTGCCGGGTGCGGTCGGCGGGGTGGTGTCCGGCGCCGGGCCGGCCGGCGTGGTGACGCTGACCGCCGACGACGACGCGGACCGGTTGCCGGCGCCGTCGAGCGCCCGCACGGTGAACTGGTACGTCCGCTCCGGCGCCAGCCCGGTCACCGCGAGCGTGTTGGTGGTGGCGGTGCGCAGCACCAGCGCGTCACTGCCGGTCTGCGACTGGGTGATCTCGTAGCCGGCCAGGCCGCTGCCGCCGGTGTCGGTGGACGCGGCCCAGGTCAGCGTGAGCCCGCTCGACGTGACGGCGGACGCGACGGGCGTGCCGGGCACCGTCGGCGCGGTGGTGTCCGGGGTGGCCGGTCCGGGCTCCTCGCCCCAGACGCGTACGCCGCCGGAGTAGAGCGGCACCTTACGGTTCGGCCCGGCCGTGGCCTGGTACGACGGGTCGTTCGTCGGATCCCAGGTGCCGCCCTCCGGCACCCCGATCTTGAACTGCACCTCCATCCGGTGCTGCGACTGGCCGGCCGGCGCGATGGTGTAGCCGGTGCAGTCGACCTCGACGTACCAGATGTCGCCGGAGAACTGCTTCGCCGTCGACGGGGACGGGCAGCCCTGGGTGTAGCCGGGCGTGACGGTCACCGGTCCGGTGCCGTCGGGCCGGAAGAAGTACCGGAACTTACCGGTGGTCAGCGCGCGGGCCGGGAACGCGGACTTGTTGTAGACGATCGCCTTGAGCCCGGTGGCGCGCGGCTCGGCCTGCATCACAGTGGTCTCCACCGTCAGCTCGTCCAGGTCGGGCGTCTCGGCGACCGGGAAGCCGGCGAGCGGGCTGCCGCCGTACTCGTTGGCGAGCCGGGCCAGCGCGGAGGTGAAGCCGGCGTTGTAGTCGGTCGCGACCTCGTTCATCACGTAGTCCGACCGGCTGTCGGTGTACGCGTCGTTCGCCGAGGACGGGCCGCCGACGAGCGCGCCGTAGAGCACGTGCCGGGTCTCGGTGGGTACGGTCTGGCTGTCCCACCAGGAGCCGTGCGCGGTGCGGTGGTGCGGGTTGCGCGGCGAGTTCGCGCCGTAGCCGATCTGGTAGCTGGAGTTGCGCGGGTTGTCGCCGAGCGCGTAGTTGATCTGCCGGACGGCGAAGTCGTGATAGCGCGCCTTGCGCGTGGTGTCGGTGGTCTTGTCGCTGTAGACCAGCGCGGCGAACGCGGTGTTGGAGGCGTACCGCAGCGCGCCCCACGAGTCGAGCACCGCCATCCCGCCGGGTGAGTACGGCACCCGCTGCCCGTTGACGCCCACCGTCCAGTAGTCCAGCCACCGGTTGGCGTCGTCGACGTACTTCTGCTTGCCGGTCAGGTTCGCCAGCAGCACGTACGCGCCGAACTGCTTGTTGTCCCAGGCGATGGTCCACTTGTAGGAGCGGGTGGTGGACTGCGGCTCGGTGCCGAGCTTGTCGTACTCGCTCTCCGCCTTGGCCAGGTAGGTGGCGTCGCCGGTGGCCCGGTAGAGCCAGATCGCGCCCCAGACCAGTTCGTCCTGGTAACCGCTCCACGACTTGTAGAAGCTCGTCGCGTCGGTGATGCACTCGTGGTAGCTCTTCCGCACGTTGTCGGCGAACGTGTAGAGCTGCTTGGCGTGGCCGAGCAGCTTGTCCGCGTAGGCCGCGTCGGTGGACCGGAAGACCATGGACGAGGCGGCCATCGCGGCCGCCGTCTCCCCCGCCAGGTCCGCGCCGCCACAGCTCGCGTCGATCTTGTACGCGGGCCGCGCCATCGGCATCACCTCGGCCGGGCCCCACCACTTGTGGTCGTCGTCGCCCTTGCCGACCTGTCCGTAGAGGACGTTCGGGGCGGGGTGCGCCTTGACGAAGTAGTCGTTGACGAAACGCAGGTTGTCGAGCAGGTGGGTGAGCTGGCCGGAGGCGGCGTACCCGTCGCGGTACTCGACCGCGCCCCACGCCAGCATGGTGGCGCTGAACGCCATCGGGAAGCCGAACTTCACGTGGTCGCCGGCGTCGTACCAGCCGCCGGTGAGGTCGACGCCCACGTCGGCGCCGTCGGTGAGCGCCGAGTCGCCCCGCCAGGAGACCCGGTTCCAGGAGGGCTTGCGGCCCGACTGCTGCGCCTCGTAGAAGAACAGCGACTTCTGCAACGCCTCGGCGTAGTTGAACGCGGGTGCGGCCTGCGCGGCGGAGGCGGACGCGGGTGGCGGGGCGGCGACGGCGGTGGCCAGGCCGACGGCCAGCGCGGCGCCGGTGGCGAACAGCCGACGGAGCCGGGACCGGCCTCCCGGTGGCGGAATCGGACGGGGCATGGCGAGCTCCTGTGGCTGGCGCCGGGCGGCAGCCGGAGCGGGGACGGGTTCGCAGGGCTCCGGCTGCCGCGTGGCGGTGGTGGTGGGTGTCCACGAGAGGTTCGGGAGCGCTCCCATGGACAACCGACAATGTAATGCGCCGTTCATCACAGGGGAAGACCACGCTGATCCGGGACGCCCGGGCGTACTCACGGGTAACCATCGGGAGCGGGATCACACCATCGATAGATCTCGATATAGAGCGCGTTCAGTCCCAGCTCAGCGGCATCGTCGCGGCGGCGGACGCATCCGCGAGGGCCCCGGCGACGGCTCGGCCGTCCTGGCATACGAACGTACGGTTGCCCGGCCGCTCGGCCCCGCGGGACAGTCGCCTCACCTGCGGTGCCATCGACGCCGCCGCTCCCCGGACGACACTGAGGAGATCGCGATGGCTCTACGACTCGCCGAGGGCACCTCCTGGTCCGACACGCTCGCCCGTGCGGTGGCCGCCGCGCCCGAGGCGTTCGGCACCGGCCCCGACGGAACCGTCACCCTGCACAACCTCGTCCAGGGCGGCTGGCGCGCGCTCGGCACCCCCACCGCCGTGCGTACCCCGGTGGACGACACCGTCCTCGTACACCTGGCCCGGCTCGACGCCGACACGGCCCGCGCCGCCGTCGCCCACGCCGCGACGGCGCACCGGGAGTGGGCGCGGACCCCGCTGGCCGAGCGCGTCGCCCGGGTCACCGACGCGCTGGACGCGCTCACCGCGCACCGCGACCTGCTCGCCCTGCTGCTGGTCTGGGAGATCGGCAAGCCGTGGCGGCTGGCCTGCGCCGACGTGGACCGCGCGCTGGACGGCGTGCGCTGGTACGTGCAGGAGATCGAGCGGATGCTCGCCGACGGCCGGGAACCGCTGCCCGGCCCGGTCAGCAACATCGCCTCCTGGAACTACCCGATGAGCGTGCTGGTGCACGCCGAGCTGGTGCAGTTGCTGGCCGGCAACGCGGTCATCGCCAAGACGCCGTCGCAGGGCGGCGCGGTCTGCCTCACCGTCGCGCACGCGCTGATGCGCCGCGCCGGGCTCCCCGCCACGCTGCTGTCCGGCAGCGGCGAGGAACTGTCCGAGGTGCTCGTCCGCGCACCGGAGATCGGCGCGGTGGCGTTCGTCGGCGGGCGCTCCAACGGCGGCAAGGTCGCCGCCGCGCTGCTCGACTGCGACAAGCGGCACTTCATCGAGCAGGAGGGCCTGAACGCCTGGGGCATCTGGAACTTCTCCCAGTGGGACTCCCTCGCCGCACACCTGCGCAAGGGCTTCGAGTACGGCAAGCAGCGCTGCACCGCGTACCCCCGGTTCGTGGTCCAGCGGGACCTGGTCGACGAGTTCCTCGACATGTACCTGCCGGTCGTCCGCTCGATCCGGTTCGGCCACCCGCTCGCCGTCGGTGACGACTGGTCCGCCGGCGACCCGCTGCCGGAGCTGGACTTCGGGCCGCTGATCAGCGCCGCCAAGGCCGACGAGCTGCGGCGCAAGGTCGACGAGGCGGTACGCGGCGGCGCCGTGCCGCTGCACCGCGGCAAGCTGGACGGCGCGCCGTTCCTGGACGGGCAGGACACGTCCGCGTACGTCGCCCCGGCCGTGCTGCTGGCCCCGCCCGGCCGGTCCCGCCTCATGCACGCCGAGCCGTTCGGCCCGGTGGACACGATCGTCGTGGTGGACACCACCGACGAGCTGCTGGCCCAGATGAACGCCTCCAACGGCGCGCTCGTCGCGTCGCTCGCGTGCGACGACGAGGAGCTGGCCGGCAAGCTGGCGGTGGACCTCCAGGCGTTCAAGGTCGGCATCAACAAGCCGCGGTCCCGGGGCGACCGGGACGAGCCGTTCGGCGGCCGGGGCGCGTCGTGGAAGGGCGCGTTCGTCGGCGGCGACCTGCTCGTACAGGCGGTCACGGTGGGCGGCGACGGCCGGCTCTACGGCAACTTCCCCGACTACAGCAGCTACCCGGCCACCTGATCGCGGACAGACGGGCGGGGCCCCCGCATCGGGAGCCCCGCCGTGTCACCGTCCTCCGTATCGGAGGTCGGCCCCTGTGGCGCGTGACCGCGCCGGTTCCGGCCGCCCGTCCGGACCTCTCGGGTGTGCCGCGCCGTTGCGGCGCACCTCCGGGGCCCGGCCGGTCGGCCGTCAGCTCAACTCGACCGCTGCGCGGGCACCGTCACCTCGGCCCGCGCGGCCGGCTCGACCGCCGGCCGTGGGGCCAGCGGCAGCGTCGCGGTCAGCACGCCGCCGTCGCGTTCCATCGCCACCGGCCGGTCCAGCCGGCGCAGCGTCCGCAGCATCGGCGTGTTCTCGGACTGCACGTGCAGCAGCACGGCGGCGTACCCGGCCCGGTCGGCGTGGCCCACCAGGCGGCGCAGCAGCGCCGAACCGAGGCCCCGGCGCTGCCAGTCGTCGCGGACCAGCAGCGCCACCTCGGCCTCGTCGCCCTCGCCGAGCAGGTTCGCCATCGCCACGACCGGCTCCGCCGCCCCGCCGGAGCCCGCCGTGGCGAGCAGGGTCACGCCCCGGGCCGGCTCCAGCAGCCGGCGCAGCCGTGCCGGCGCCGGGTCCGCCGCCCCGCTCAGGTAGCGCCGCTGCCGGCTGCGTGCCGAGCAGGCGGCGTGCAGGTCGCGTACGCCGGGGACGTCCTCGGCGGTCGCGGCCCGCACCGACACCTCACCGCCGTCCGGCAGCACCAGCGTGATCCGGTCGGCGTCCCGCCGGGCGAGCGTCGCCGCCAGCTCGACCAGGGCCTGCGCGCGGGCGTACTCGGCCGGGGTGAAGCTGGGCTCCCGGCGGTGCAGTTCGTGTGCGCCGCCGGCCGGGTCGGCGAGCACCATCGTGGTGCCGCCCACCCCACCCGGCCCGGTGGCGGATGTCGGACGCCAGGTCACCGTATCGGCGCCGAGCAGCGTCCGCAGCACCTCGCCGGTCGCCTCCGGGTCGCGGACCAGCCGCCCGGCCAGCCCGAGCAGCCGGGTCGGCTCGTCGGCCAGCCCGCGCGCCCCGCTGCGCGCGACCCAGCAGTCCCGGCCCCGGCCCCGCTCCACGGCGGCCCGCAGCTCCGCCTCGGTCACCTGCTCGGGCGCGTCCACCAGGAAGTCGTCGACCGCGCCGGCCTCGGTGGTGTGCACCTGCACGCTGAGGATGTTGACCCCGCGCAACGCGAGGCTCGCCGTGAGCACCGACAGGTAGCCCGGCCGGTCGTCCACGGTGGCTCGGATCCGCCACAGCGTCATGGTTGTCTCCCTTCCTCAGCACCGACCATGCCGTCCGCCTGTTGCGGGCCCGTTGCCCCGGGGTGACGCGGGCCGTCCGGTCAGGTGACGGTGGTCACTGGTGGCGTGCCGACCAGGTCAAGCCGGTCGCCGAGGATCACCGCGCCGGCGCGGACGAGCTGGGCGAGCCGGTCCACCTCGGTGGAGTGGAACCCGGCCGCCGACAGTGGCTCGCTGTGGTCGCGGGCGACCACCAGCACCAGGCCGGCCCGGCCGAACGGCGCGACCGCGTAGTGGTGCCCCTCCGGGCTGGTGATGGCCCGTGCCCGCAGCGGGGTCACCTCGGGCAGCCGGGGCGGCGACGGCGCCCGCCAGCTCGCGTGCCCGATCGCGGCGACGCCGGCCTCGCCGCTGCGCGAGGCCCAGTCCAGGGGTACGACGGCGGCCACCGCCCAGTCCGCGGCGAGCAGCCCGGGCACCGCGTCGACGAGCGTGGCCACCCCGTCGACCGGGTTCGCCGCCACCTGGGCGAGCAGTTCCGCGTCCTGGCCGGTGGTGGTGGGCGCGCCGATCGCCCGCCACACGCCGTCCACCCGGACGCCGGGGATCGCGGCCAGCCCGGCGAGCATCCGCTCCACCCGCGCCGCACCAGGCCACACCACGGTGAAGTCGTCCACCGCCCGGCCGCCGAGCCGTTCCAGCACCACCACCTGCACGATGTCCGCGCCGGAGACGCCGAGTGTCCGGGCCACCTGGCCGAGCGTGCCCGGACGGTCCGGCAGGGTCACCCGAACTCTCAGCAGCATGTCTGATCCCCTCCGCTCGGCGGGCCGGCCGAGCGGCCGGCAGGCTGGGGCCCAGCCTGCCGGTTGACCATTTCGCCCCTGTTGCAAGGGCATGTCCCGCCGGGAAAACCCGACCTTGACAACAAAGCTGAGCTGCCATCAACTAATCGGATGACCGATCCGGCCGCCGATGTCGCCGCGCCCTCGACCGGTCCGGCCCCGCGCGGGCTCGACCTCGACCGGCTCGCCGCCCACCTGGCCGTCCACCGGCCGGACCTGAGCGGGCCGCTGTCGGCGCGGCTGATCGCCGGCGGCAAGTCCAACCTCACCTACCTGCTGCGCGCCGGCGACCGCCAGGTGGTGCTGCGCCGGCCGCCACTGGGGCACGTGCTGGCCACCGCGCACGACATGACGCGGGAGCACCGGGTGATCTCGGCGCTCGCCCCGACCGGCGTACCGGTGCCGGAGGCGCTGCTGCTCTGCGCCGACGAGAGCGTCATCGGCGCGCCGTTCTACCTGATGGCGAAGGTCGAGGGCGAGGTCTACCGGCGGCGGGAGCAGACCGACGCGCTCACCTCCGCGCAACGTCGCGACCTCGCGATGGCGATGATGGACACGCTCGTCACCCTGCACCGGGTCGAGCCGGCCGAGGTGGGCCTGGCCGACTTCGGCCGCCCGGAGGGCTACCTGGCCCGGCAGGTACGCCGGTGGGCCGGCCAGCTCGACCGGTCCCGCAGCCGGCCGCTGCCCGGCATCGACGAGCTGCGCGACGCGCTGGCCGCAAGCGTGCCCGAGGGCGCGAACGCGGGCCGGATCGTGCACGGCGACTACCGGCTGGACAACCTCCTCGCCACCGTCGACCCGGTGGCGGTGCGGGCCGTGCTCGACTGGGAGATGGCCACGCTCGGCGACCCGCTGGCCGACCTCGGGCTGCTGCTGACGTACTGGGACGTGCTCGGCGACAGCGACCACGGCGAGGGCAACCCGGTGGCCGACGGCATCGGGCCGCGCGCCGGTTTCCCCACCGGCGCCGAGCTGATCGAGCGGTACGCCGGGCGCAGCGACGTCGACGTCGGCCCGCTGCACTGGCACGTGGCACTCGGCTGTTTCAAGCTCGCGGTGATCTGCGAGGGCATCCACTACCGGCACACGCTCGGGCAGACGCTGGGCGAGGGTTTCGACCGGATCGGCGACATGGTGACGCCGCTCGTGGCACACGGGCTGCGCGCGGTGAGGGAGAACTAGATGGAGTTCGCGTACGACGACCGGACGGTCGAGCTGCGTCAGCGGCTGGAGGCGTTCCTCACCGAGTGCGTGTACCCGGCCGAGCCGGTGCACCACGAGCAGGTGCTCGCGGCCGGCGACCCGTGGGCCCGCCCGCCGGTGATGGAGGAGCTGAAGGCACAGGCGCGGGAGCGCGGACTGTGGAACCTGTTCCTGCCCGACGCCCGCTACGGCGCCGGCCTGACCAACCTCCAGTACGCGCCGCTGGCCGAGCTGACCGGCCGCAGCCCGCACCTGGCGCCCGAGGCGCTCAACTGCGCCGCGCCGGACACCGGCAACATGGAGCTGCTGGCCGAGTTCGGCTCCGAGGCGCAGCGGAAACAGTGGCTCACGCCGCTGCTCGCCGGTGAGATCCGGTCCGCGTTCTGCATGACCGAGCCGGAGGTGGCGTCCTCGGACGCGACGAACATCGCCACCCGGATCACCCGCGACGGCGACCACTACGTGATCAACGGCCGCAAGTGGTGGTCGTCCGGGGCGATGGACCCGCGCTGCGAGATCTTCATCGTGATGGGCAAGACCGACCCGGACGCCGACCGGCACCGCCAGCAGAGCATGATCCTGGTCCCCCGGGACACCCCCGGCGTGACGGTACGCCGCGGGATGCGGGTCTTCGGCTACAGCGACGCCTCGCACGGCGGGCACGCCGAGATCGACTTCACCGACGTGCGGGTGCCGGTGGACAACCTCGTCGGCGACGAGGGCACCGGGTTCGCCATCGCCCAGGCCCGGCTCGGCCCCGGCCGGATCCACCACTGCATGCGCCTGGTCGGCATGGCCGAGCGGGCCCTGGAGCTGCTCTGCCGGCGTGTGCTCGACCGGGTCGCGTTCGGCCGCCCGCTGGCCGAGCAGGGCGTGGTACGCGAGTGGATCGCCGAGTCGCGGGTCCGGATCGAGCAGGCCCGCCTACTGGTGCTCAAGACCGCGTGGCTGATGGACACCGTCGGCAACAAGGGCGCGCACACCGAGATCCAGGCCATCAAGATCGCCACGCCGCTGATGGCCGAGTGGGTGATCGACAAGGCCATCCAGGCGTACGGCGGGGCCGGGGTCAGCCAGGACACCCCGCTGGCCGAGCTGTGGGCGCAGGCCCGCACGCTGCGCCTGGCCGACGGCCCGGACGAGGTCCACCGGGCCTCGCTGGCCCGCCGGGAGCTGCGCCGCCACTCCTGAGCGGCTCCCGCGCCGGACGGATCAGGCGGAGGCCCGGTGGACGAGTTCGGTGTCCAGCAGCACGTGCGGCGAGGGGACCTCCTCGCCGCGGATGCGGGAGACCAGCAGCCGGGCCATCTGCCGGCCCATCTCCTCCACCGGCTGGAACACGGTGGTCAGCGGCGGCTCGGCCTGGCGCGCGATCGGGGCGTCGTCGAAGCCGATCACCGCCACGTCCTCGGGCACCCGGCGGCCGGCCTCGCGCAACGCGCGCAGCGCGCCGAAGGCCATCAGGTCGGAGGCGACGAACACCGCGTCCAGTTCCGGGCAGATGTCGAGCAGCCGGCGCATGGCGGCGGTGCCGCTGCCCTCGCTGAAGTCCCCGTACGCGATCAGGCCCGGGTCGACCCGGCCGCCCGACGCGCGCACGGCCTCCTGGTAGCCGGAGAGCCGGGCCAGGCCGGCGCCCATGTCCTGCGGGCCGGCGATGGTCGCCACCCGCCGGCGCCCCTGACGGAACAGGTGCTCCACCGCCTGGCGCGCGCCGCCGACGTTGTCCATGTCGACGAACCAGGCCGGCTGCGCGTTCGGGTGCAGCATCCGAGCCGGCCGGCCGCCGAGCACGGTCGGCAGGCCGCGCTCCTCCAGCAGCGTGGGCAGCGGGTCGGCGTCGTGCAGGGAGAGCAGGAGTACGCCGTCCACGTGCTGGTTGGTCAGGTGGTGCTCGACCCGTTCCCGCTCGATCGGCGACTGCACCATGGCCAGCCAGAGCTGCATGGGCGTCTCCACCAGCCCGGAGCTGACGCCCCGGACGATGGCCGCGAAGAACGGCTCGGTGAAGACCCGCTCCCCCGACTCGGAGACGACCAGGGCCACCGAGTCGGTCCGCTGGGTGACCAGCGCACGGGCGGCGCGGTTCGGCACGTACCCCAGTTCGGCGATGGCCTGCTGGACGGCGGCCCGGGCCTCCGGGCTGACCTGCGGCGAGCCGTTGACCACGCGGGAGACCGTGCCACGCCCGACGCCGGCGCGGGCCGCGACCGCGTCGAGGGTCGGACGCCCGAGCGAGCGGGTGCGCTGCGTTGTCATCGTCTGTTGCTCCTCCGACGGTCGGGCGGACCCGGCACCGATTGAGGCGTCGGCGCCGGGCCGCCCGTTACTGGCTGGCCCAGCTTATTGTGCGGGCAGGCCGTTGCGTCGGATCACGTCGGCGTACCACCTGGCGCTGGACTTCGCGATCCGGGCCTGGCTGTCGTAGTCGACATAGACCATGCCGAACCGCTTCGTGTAGCCCCAGGCCCACTCGAAGTTGTCCAACAGCGACCAGGCGAAGTAGCCCTTCAGCGGCACTCCGGCCTCGATCGCGGCGTGCGCCGCGCGCAGGTGCGCGGCGAAGTAGGCCAGCCGGTCCGGGTCGTCCACCCGGCCGTCGACGAGTTCGTCGACGAACGCCGAGCCGTTCTCGGTGACGTAGAGCGGCAGGTCGGTGTACTCCCGGTGGACCCGCTCCAGCGTCTCCACCAGGCCCGGAGCGTCGATCTCCCAGTCCATGTCCGTCACCGGGACACCCCGGGTGACGAACCGGACGTCCTCGCTGCCCGGCCAGCAGGACGGCGCCCGCCAGTAGGGCTCCGGCTCCGCGCCCTCGACCGGCGCGGCCACCACGTGCCGGCTGTAGTAGTTGACCCCGACCATGTCCAGCGGCGTCGAGATGGTCGCCAGGTCACCGTCGCGCACGTGCCCCATGTCGGTGACCTGACGCAGGTCCGCGACGAGATCCGCCGGGTACGCGCCGCGCAGCACCGGGTCCAGGAAGAACCGGTTCGCCAGCGCGTCGATCCGGCGGGCGGCGTCGGCGTCCGCCGCCGACCCGCTCGCCGGGGTCACCGGGTACAGGTTGACGGTGATGCCGAGCTGCGCCTCCGGGCGGGCCGCCCGTACCGCCTGCACGGCCAGGCCGTGACCGAGCATCAGGTGGTGCCCGGCCCGGACCGCGTCCGCGCCGTCCCTGCGGCCCGGCGCGTGCACGCCGGAGCCGTAACCGAGGAACGCCGAGCACCACGGCTCGTTCAGCGTGGTGAAGTACTTCACCCGGTCACCGAGCGCCTCGGCGACCAGGTGCGAGTACTCGGCGAAGCGGGCGGCGGTGTCCCGGGCCGGCCAGCCGCCCGCGTCCTCCAGCGGCTGCGGCAGGTCCCAGTGGTAGAGCGTCAGCCAGGGCTCGATGCCGTGGCCGAGCAGCTCGTCGATCAGCCGGCGGTAGAAGTCCATGCCCTCCTGGTTGACCCCGCCGGTGCCGCCCGGCTGCACCCGCGGCCAGCTCACCGAGAAGCGGTACGACCGCAGGCCCAGGTCGGCCATCAGCCGCACGTCGTCCGGCATCCGGTGGTAGTGGTCGCACGCCACGTCGCCGGTGTGCCCGGCCACCGTCCGGCCCTCGGTGTGGCTGAAGATGTCCCAGATCGACGGGGCACGGCCGCCCTCCGTCGCCGCACCTTCGATCTGGTACGCGGCCGTGGCCGCGCCCCAGAGGAAGTCGGGCGGGAAGGTGAGGGCCGGACCGGCGTCGAGGACGCCGACGGCGGGCGGGCTTGCTGGGTTGCTCACGACTTGACGGCGCCTTCCATGATGCCGCCGATGATCTGGCGGCCGAACAGAACGAACACGATGAACAGGGGCAGGGTCGCGATCAACGTACCGGCGAAGATCTGCGAGTTGTCGGCGAAGTAGGCGGTGTTGAGGCTGCGCAGCGAGATCTGGACGGTCGGGTTGGACGGGTCCGCCAGCACCACGAACGGCCAGAAGAACTGGTTCCACTGCTCCATGAAGGTCAGCAGCCCCAGCACGGCGGCGGCCGGACGCAGCGCGGGTGCCACCACGTGCCAGTACACCCGCCAGGTGGAGCAGCCGTCCACCCGGGCGGCCTCGATCAACTCGTTCGGTACCGCCTGTTCTGCGTACTGGCGCATCATGAAGATGCCGAAGCCGCCGATCAGGAACGGAACCGTCACCGACGGCATGGTGTTCAGCCAGTCGAGCTTGGCCATCAGGATGTACAGCGGCAGCACGCCGAGCTGGATCGGCACCATCATCGAGGCGAGGATGATCAGCAGCAGCGCGTTCTTGCCCCGGAAGCGGAGCTTGGCGAACGCGAAGCCGGCGAGCGAGCCGAAGAACACCGTCGCGATGGTGATCGTCCCGGAGACCAGGAACGAGTTCATCAGACCCTTGACGATGTTGGCGTCGCTGTTGGCGAGCACCCGCTCGATGTTCTCGCCGAGCTTGCCGCCGGGCAGGAACGGCGGCGGCCAGGAGTTGGCCGCGTCGTTCGTCCGGCTGGCGATCACGATCATCCAGTAGAACGGGAACAGGGACAGGAGCACGCCGAAGATCAGGCCGATCATGGTGAGCGGGCTGGCCTTCCAGAGCCGCTCGGCCCGGTGGGTGGTCTTCACCGGCGTGCTGTGCCGGGTGGGCGGGCGAACCGCGGTGGTCGTCATCTCGTCACCTCACTTGTCGGAGCTGATGCGGCGGGCGAGCAGATAGTTGATCACCGACATCAGCGCGATGAGCACGAAGAGCACGAGCGCGACCGCTCCGGCGTACCCCCACCGGAAACGCTGGTTCATCACGTCGAGCAGGTACATCGTGATGGTCTGGAACTGGCCCTCCGAACCGCCGGAGAGGCCACCCGAGCCGCTGGTGAACAGCAGGGGCTCGGTGAACAGCTGGAGGCCGCCGATGGTGGAGATGATCAGCGTGAAGATGATCGTGGGACGCAGCTGCGGGACCGTGATGGACCAGAACTGACGCCGCCGGGAGGCGCCGTCCAGCGCCGCGGCCTCGTACATGTCCTTGCTGATCGACTGCATGGCGGCCAGGTAGATCAACGCGTTGTAGCCGACCCAGCGCCAGTCGACCATGGTGGAGATGGCGAACCAGGAGGCGAAACGATTCGCCCGCCAGTCGATCGGGTCCAGGCCGACGCTGTCGAGCAGCCAGTTGACCAGGCCGAAGTCCTTGGCGTAGATCATCGAGAAGATCAGCGCGACCACGGCGGTCGAGGTGATGATCGGCATCGCGATGGCCATCCGGAAGAACGTCTGCGCGCGCAGCTTCCGGTTGAGCGCGTTGGCGAGCATCAGCGCCAGCAGCAACTGGGGCACTGTGGAGAGCAGGAACATGCCGAACGTGTTGACCACCGCGTTCCAGAACTGCGGATCCTCGGTGATCAGTTCGACGAAGTTGTCCATCCCGACGAAGGAGATCGTCGGGTTCAGCGGCGACCGGTCGGTCAGCGCGATCCAGACCGTGTACGCGATCGGGTACACGCCGAACACGGCGAAGATCGCGAAGAACGGCAGGACGTACAGATACGGCGAGTACTTCAGGTCCAGGCGCGTCAGTGAGGCGGCACGGCGGCGCGTGTGACGGGCGGCGCGCGGCGGGCCGGGTTCGGGCGGCGCCGCGGCGTGCAGGTCGAGGCTCATGGGGAGTCCTTCTCCTCGGCCAGCGTCACCCGCCACACGGGCGACGCCGGACTCTGCGGGCACCGCGGGTGGCGCCGGCAGCCGGGGCTGCCGACGCCACCCGCGGGCGGCTCAACCGGTCACTTACCGGCGGCCGCACCGTTCTTCAGGGCCGCCTGCCACTGCTCGTCGGCCGACTTGCCCTGCTCCACGGCGCGCAGCGTGTTCTCCACGGCGGTGCGGACCGCGTTGTTCTTCGGGCCGAGGTAGACCGGCTTCAGGTCGGTGGCGCCGGCGGCGAAGATCTTGCCGACCGGGGCCTTGCTGAAGTAGTCGTTGGTCGAGTCGGCCACGGCCGGGTCGGTGAGCGCCTGCGGGTTCGAGGGCAG
Organism: Micromonospora tulbaghiae; assembly: GCF_900091605.1. Taxonomy (GTDB): domain Bacteria; phylum Actinomycetota; class Actinomycetes; order Mycobacteriales; family Micromonosporaceae; genus Micromonospora; species Micromonospora tulbaghiae. The sequence goes on along the minus strand of NZ_FMCQ01000003.1, from coordinate 786,081 downwards.
GTTGCCGACCGCCTTGTACGCGCCGATCTGACCCTTGGCGCTGGTCAGGAACTTGGCCAGCTCCGCGGCCTCCTTCTGGTGCTTGCTCGACTTCGGCACGCCGAGGAAGGAGCCGCCCCAGTTGCCACCGGCGCCCGGCGCCTTGGCGATGTCCCACTTGCCGGTCGCCGCGTCACCGGCCTGGCCCTTGATGACACCGGTCATCCAGGCGGGGCAGGCGATGGTGGCGAAGGTGCCGTTCTTGAAGCCGGCGTTCCACTCGTTGGAGAACGACTGGAGGTTGTTCGACAGCCCGGCCGAGATCATCTTGGTGGTGAGCTGGTACGCGGCCTGCACGTCCGGGTTCTGGTCGATGACCAGCTTGTTGCTCTTGTCGTAGTAGGTGTAGCCGGTGCCCTGGCCCGCGATCTGCATCAGCACGACGTTGTAGAAGTTGGTCGCCGAGTCGACGAACTTGTGCTTCTTGTCGGCGGCGGCGAACTTCTGGCCGGTGGCGATGAACTCGTCCCAGGTCGGCCAGAGCGCGCCGACCTGCTCGCGGTCGGTGGGCAGCCCGGCGGCCTTGAACAGGTCGCTGCGGTAGCACAGCGCCATCGAGCCGACGTCGGTGCCGAGGCCCAGCACCTTGCCGTCGGGGGTGGTGCCCTGCTCCCACTTCCACGGCAGGAAGTTGCCCTTGAGGTCGTTCGCGCCGTGGTCGGCGAGGTTCACGAACTTGTCGGCCTGGGCGTAGAACTGGACGATGGTGCCCTCTTCCAGGGCCACCACGTCGCCGGCGCCCGAGCCGGCGGTGATCTGCTGGGTCAGGCGGGTGTTGTAGTCACCGAGGCCGAGGCCCTTGCCCCGCTCCTGGATCTTGACGTTCGTGTGCTCCGCTTCGTACTGCTTGTACAGCTCTTCGTAGCCGAAGCCCTGGTCGCCGAAGACGTCGACGACCAGGGTGATCGGGCCGCCGCCGCTGCCGCTGTCGCCGCTGTCCGAGTCGTCGCCGCAGGCGGCGGTGGTGCCGAGCACGACGACGGACGCGAGCGCGATGGCCGCGAAGCGCCGACGACGGATTGGGACGCTCATCCGAGACCCCTCTTTCGGTGGTGAGGCGATATCTGCTGTGTGGTGGGGGGTGCGTGTCGCGCGGGCCGGAGCGGGCAGGAACGAGATCCGCGCCACTCCCGGGAGCGCTCCCATGAGGTTGCCGGGAGGTGACAGGGGTGTCAATAGACCGTTGGGAGCGTTCCCATTTCGTTACCGCGCGGGCGCGCGACCCCTCCCCCGGGCCGCGCGATCAGCAGTGCGGCGTCGCTCCCGTCAGCAGCGCAGCGGTCGCTCGATCAGCAGCAGCGCGGCGGTCGCCCGGTCAGCAGCAGCGGCGCAGCAGGACGGTGGCGCGGTCGCTGTCGAACACGGCCGGATCGAACGCCGGGCCGGCCCACTCCCGCATGGTCGGATGCTCCGGATGCTCGGGGTCGGCGAGCGCGGCCAGCAGGACCGCGTACCCGGCCGGACCGCCCACGTCCTCCGGCGGGCAGGCCCGCTCCCCGTCCAGGCACAGCGGGTAGCGCTCGTCCGGGTCGGCGGCGCAGCAGTCCTCCACCACCAGGTCGTGCTCCCACCAGTCGCCGAAGTCGTAGGTGTAGCGGAAGCGGTCGCCCTTGCCGACGAGCGCGTCCAGCCGGACGTCCAGCTCGTCGCGCAACGCCAGTTCGCCGCCCGGGTCGGGCTCGCCGTACTGCCGGCCGTCGACGTCGAACGAGTGCAGGTGGCAGTCGCGCCAGCCCATCGCGTGCTGAATCACCCGGTGCAGCCGGTCCAGCGTGTAGCCGCCGGGCACCAGCACCCGCCGCCACACCGTCGGCCGGACGCCGGCCAGCGACACCATGAGCTGGAAGATCTGACGCGACACGACGTCCCATCCTTCCTGGGCATAGGCTGCCTGCATGATCTGCCGAGCCTGCCGGGAACGGCGGCACGACGACTGTCCTGGCCGGAAGTGGTGCGACTGCCAGCACCGTACCCCCGAACCCACCCCTCCGGTCACCGGTCCGGCCGGCGAATGACCGTCGGAACCCCGATCGAACGGATCTGGCCCGCACCCGTCACCGGTGCGCTCACCGATCCGCAGCTCACCGCGCTCTACGGCCGGGCGGCCCGCCCTCACCTGCGGGTCAACTTCGTCGCCAGCGCCGACGGCGCGGTCACTCTGGACGGCTACTCCGCCGGGCTCTCCGGCGAGCCGGACAAGCGGGTCTTCGGGCTGCTGCGGATGCTCTGCGACGGTCTCGTGGTGGCCGCCGGCACGCTGCGGCACGAGGGCTACCGGGCGGTGCGGCTGAGCCCGGAGCGCCGGGCCTGGCGGCGCGAGCAGGGGCTGGCCGAGTTCCCGACGCTGGTGGTCGTCTCCGGTTCGCTCGACCTCGACCCGGCGCAGGCCGCGTTCGCCGACGCCCCGGTCCGGCCGATCGTGCTCACCCACGCCGACGCCGTACCGCCGCCCGGGCTGACCGACGTCGCCGACGTGGTCCGCTGCGGCACCGCGTCGCCCGACGGCAGCGAGCAGGCCGACGCCACCGGGCCGGTCGACGGCAGCGGACGGGCCGACGGGACCGGCCGCGTCGACCGCAGCGGACGGGTCGATCTCGTCGCCGGCTTGGCCGAGTTGCGTCGGCGCGGACTCGACCAACTGCTCTGCGAGGGCGGTCCGCACCTGTTCGGCGCGCTCACCGCAGCCGACCTGGTCGACGAGCTGTGCCTGACCGTGGCGCCGCTGCTCGCCGGCGCCGGTCCGGGCCGGATCACCGCCGGGGACACCAGCGTCCCGCGTCACCTGCCGCTGCGGCACGTGCTGGCCGCCGACGACGGCGTGCTGATGCTGCGCTACGCCCGCGAGCCCGCCGAGACCCCGCCCGCCGGTTCCGCCCCCGCCGCCTGACCCACTCTCGCTCCCGCCCCTCGGGCCCCCGACCCCAGGCACGCGAGATCTTGGTAGCAGACGGCCCCCATAGGGGCCCTTTCGTACCAAGATCTCCGCATCGTCCTGACACGCGGGACACGACTCCTGCTGCTCGGGACGGTACGTATCGGAAGCGGCGAATCCCGGGTGGGCAGGCGACGGGTGGAACTCCATGGGTGTCATAGGCCCGCCGAGACACCCGTGGTGTTCCACCGAGCGACCGGGCCGGGCCGGACAGCACCGCGCCTCGCCTCGCCGCGCCTCGCCGCGCCGCGCCGCGCCGGACAGCATCTCGGACCGCCCGACGGCACCGCTGGCGGCCATCGGGCGGGGCCGCCCGGGAGCCGGCGGTGCCGGCGCTGCGGGCGGGCGGCGGGCGGCGGAGGGCGGCGCACGGCGGAGGGCGGAGGGCGGAGGGCGGCGGGCGGGCGAACGTGGAGGAAACGCACGCATCGTGATCGGGCGGATCCGGGTGGCTACCGTTCGGCGCACCGGTGACGTGGCGTCCGCCGCGTCGCGTGGCAACCTGTCGCATCCCTCGGGCAGGATGCACGACGTGCACCGCCAACGGTACGACCAGCCGACCGGAGACCGCCGATGACCGACGACCAGCTCGACGGGCCCGGCGAGGGTGTCGGCCGGGTGCTCGGCACCGCCGACGCCACCCCGCTCACCTTCTGGACCGCGGTCGCCCCGGGCAGCTACCTGCAACTCGACGACGTGGTGGTGACCCGCCGCGACCTGCCCGACCGTGAGCCGGTGACGATCGCCGGGGTGGTGACCCAGGTGCGCGCCCGGCACGAGGGGGCGCAGTTCGACTCCGACGTCTTCGCCATCGCCGACGGCACGCTGCCGGCGCAGGTGCAGGAGGCCGCCGAGGTGACCACCACGCGGGTCGACCCGGAGTTCTACGTGCCGCCCACCCCGGGCGCCGTGGTGCACCGGGCCGAGGGCGACGCGCGGGCACGGGCCCTGCACTTCGACCGGATGGAGCGGCGGATCCCGATGGGGATGGGCCGCGACGGCGTGCCGGTCTACCTCAACGCCGACTTCCTCGACGGCACCCGGGGCGCGCACGTGTCGATCTCCGGCATCTCCGGTGTCGCCACCAAGACGAGCTTCGCCACGTTCCTGCTCTACTCGGTGTTCCGCTCCGGCGTGCTGGGCGGCGACGCGGTCAACGCCAAGGCGCTGATCTTCAACGTCAAGGGCGAGGACCTGCTCTTCCTCGACCACCCGAACAGCCGGCTCGACGACCCGACCCGGGCGGCGTATGCGAAGCTGGGCCTGGACGCGGGCGCGTTCCCGGACGTGCGGGTGTACGCCCCGCCACGGGTCGGCGACTCCTCCGGCACGCCCGATGTGAGCAGCCGGCTCACCGGTGTCGACAGCTTCTACTGGACGCTGTCCGAGTTCTGCGCCGACCGGCTCCTGCCGTACGTGTTCGCCGACGCCGACGACGAGCGCCAGCAGTACACGATGGTGGTCCACTCGGTCGCCGCCCACCTGGCCCGCTACGCCCAGCCCGCCGACGGCGGGGTGAGCATCGACGGGGTGCGGCTCGGCTCGTACGCCGACCTGGTCGACCACGTGGTCGAGCAGCTGAACGACGACGAGACGCGCGGCGAGTGGGCCGGCAGCGCGGTCGGGCTGGGCACCGTGAACGCGTTCGCCCGCCGGCTCATCGGCAGCAAGAAGGACCTGGGCCGGCTGATCCGGGGCGATCTGGCGACCCGCCGCCCGCACTCGATCAACACGGCGGAGAGCGCCCAGGTCACGGTGGTCGACCTGCACAACCTGCCGGATCGCGCGCAGCGGTTCGTGGTCGGCGTGACGCTCAAGAGCGAGTTCGAGCGCAAGGAGAAGGCCGGCACCGCCAAGCCGCTGCTGTTCGTCGTGCTGGACGAGCTGAACAAGTACGCGCCGCGGGAGGGCTCGTCGCCGATCAAGGAGGTGCTGCTCGACATCGCCGAGCGGGGCCGCTCGCTGGGCGTGATCCTGGTCGGCGCGCAGCAGACCGCCAGCGAGGTGGAACGGCGGATCGTCACCAACTCGGCGATCCGGGTGGTGGGCCGGCTCGATCCGGCCGAGGCGTCCCGCCCGGAGTACGGCTTCCTGCCGCCCGCCCAGCGGCAGCGGGCGCTGCTGGCCAAGCCGGGCACGATGTTCGTCAACCAGCCGGACATCCCGGTGCCGCTCTGCCTGGAGTTCCCGTTCCCGGCGTGGGCCACCCGGGTCTCGGAGGCGGGCCGCGCGCCCTCGGAGACGCTACGGTCGATCACCCAGGCCGCCGATCCGTTCGCGGTGGTCGGCTCCGGCTCCTCCGACGACGACATCCCGTTCTAGGCGGCACCCACATGAAGATCCTGCACACCTCCGACTGGCACGTCGGCAAGGTCCTCAAGGGGCAGTCCCGGGCCGAGGAGCACAAGCAGGTCCTCGCCCAGGTGATCGAGATCGCCCAGCGCGAACGGCCCGACCTGGTGATCGTCGCCGGTGACCTGTACGACACCGCCGCGCCCACACCGGAGGCGACCCGGCTGGTCACCCGGGCGCTCACCGCGCTGCGGCGTACCGGGGCCGACGTGGTGGCCATCGGCGGCAACCACGACAACGGCGCGGCGCTGGACGCGCTGCGCCCGTGGGCCGAGGCCGCCGGGATCACGCTGCGCGGCAGCGTCCGGGAGAACCCGGACGAACACGTCGTCGACGGGGTCACCGCCGGCGGGGAGCGCTGGCGGGTCGCCGCGCTGCCGTTCCTGTCCCAGCGGTACGCGGTGCGCGCGGTGGAGATGTACACGCTCACCCCGGCCGAGGCCAACCAGACGTACGCCGACCACCTGGGCCGGGTGCTGGAGCGGCTCGCCGAGGGGTTCACCGAGCCGGATCGTGTGCACCTGGTGACCGCGCACCTCACAGTGGTCGGGGCGAGCACCGGCGGCGGCGAGCGGGACGCGCACACGGTGCTCGGATACGCCGTGCCGGCCACCGTCTTCCCCGGCAACGCGCACTACGTGGCGCTGGGTCACCTGCACCGCTCGCAGCGGGTCATCGGCCCGTGCCCGATCCGCTACAGCGGCAGCCCGCTCGCCGTGGACTTCGGCGAGCAGGAGAACGTCAGCTCGGTGACGGTCGTGGAGGTGACCGCCACCACGGCCGCCCGCATCCGCGAGGTGCCGGTGCCGGGCGCGGTGCCGCTGCGCACGGTACGCGGCACGCTCGCGCAGCTCGCCGAGATCGAGCCGCCGGAGGGCTGGCTGCGCGTCTACGTCCGGGAGCAGCCCCGGGCCGGGTTGCGCGAGGAGGTGCAGGAGCTGCTGCCCCGGGCGCTGGAGATCCGGATCGACCCGGAGATGGTGCCCGCGCCGGGCAGCGGGACCCGGACGGCCCAGCGGGCCGGCCGGTCGCCGGGCGAGTTGTTCGGCGACTACCTGGACAGCCGCGGGCACGCCGACGAGGGTGTCCGGGAACTCTTCGACGAGCTGCTCGAGGAGGTGGAGCACTGATGCGGCCGATGCGACTGGACATGGCCGGGTTCACGGTGTTCCGCGACGAGACCACTGTCGACTTCACCGACGCCGACTTCTTCGCGCTGGTCGGGCCGACCGGTTCGGGCAAGTCGACGGTGCTCGACGCGATCTGCTTCGCGCTCTACGGCACGGTGCCGCGCTGGGGCGGCACGCGAGGGCTGGCGAACGCGCTGGCGCCGTCGGCCACCGAGGCGCGGGTCCGGCTGGTCTTCGAGTCCGCCGGGGACCGCTACGTGGCGACCCGGGTGGTGCGCCGCGACGGCCGGGGCACTGTGAAGACCGCGAACGCCGGTCTCCAGCTCATGCCGCCGGGGTTCGACGTCACCAAGCTCGACACCGGGCTCAGCCCGGAGGATCTGGGCGAGGTGGTGGCGGGCACCCCGGCCGAGATGGAACAGGCGGTGCTCGACGCGGTGGGGCTGCCGTACGAGCAGTTCACCTCCTGCGTGGTGCTGCCGCAGGGGCAGTTCGCCGACTTCCTGCACGCCAAGCCGGCCACCCGCCAGCAGATCCTGGTGAACCTGCTCGGGCTGGGCGTCTACGAGGACGTGCAGAAGAAGGCGGTCGAGCGGGCCGCGCAGGCCGAGGCGAAGCTGGAGACGGTCGACAAGATGCTCGGCGGGCTCGCCGACGTCGACGACGAGAGCCTGGCCGCCGCCCGGGAGCGCGTGGACGAGATGCGGGAGCTGGCCGCCGCGGTCGCTGCCGCCGTACCCGAATGGGAGCGGGCCCGGGCCACTGCGGGTGAGCGGGCCGCGGCGCTGGCCGCCCTCGACGCCGAGCTGGGTGTGCTGGCCGGGGTCCGGCCGCCGGACGGCACCGCCGAGCTGGCGCGGGCGGTGGCTCAGGCCCGGGTCGCCGCCGACGAGGCGGCGGCCGCTGTCGGGCTGGCCGAGGAGCGCGAGGAGAAGCTGCGCGGGGAGCTGGCCGCCGCCGGTGACGAGAGCGCGCTCCGGCTGCACCTGAAGGCGTACGCGGACCGGGACCGGCTGACCGCGGAGGCGGCGACGGTCCGCGCCGCGGTGGACGCGGCGCGCACCGAGCACGACGCGGCGGTGGCGGCGCTGGCGTCGGCGCGGGCGGACGCGCAGCGGGCCGAGGTGGAGCTGGAGTCGGCGTTCCGCGCGCACGAGGAGGCGAAGGCCGCCGACCAGGCGGTGGCGCTGCGGGCGCACCTGGTCGACGGCGCGCCGTGCCCGGTGTGCGAGCAGACTGTCACCTCCGTGCCGGCGGTACCGAAGGGTTCGGCGGTGAGCCGGGCGATCGAGGCGGGCAAGGCGGCGCGGGCGGCGAGCGAGACGGCCAAGCGGGTGGTGCAGGAACGCGACGTTGCGGCGCGTGACCTGGACCGGGTGCTGCTGCGCGCCCGGACCCAGCACGACCAGCTCGGCGCGCGCCTGGCCGAGCTGGACGAGCAGCTCGCGGACGCGCCCGCGCCGGAGCGGCTGCGCGAGTCGCTGGCCGAGCACGCGCGGCTGCGCACCGCGCTGGAGGAGGCGGCCGGCGCGGTGCGGGCCGGCCGGGAGGCGGCCCGGCGGGCGCGGGGCACGCTGGATGCCGCGCAGGAGCGGCTGCGCCGGGCCTGGCGTGACTTCGACGCGGTACGCGACGGGCTGGCCCGGTTCGGCCCACCGGCCGCCGACCGGGACGACGTCGCGGCCGCGTGGGCGGCGCTGGCCGGCTGGGCGGGCGAGCAGGCGCAGGCGCGACGTGCGGAGCGGGACGGCCTGGCCGCCTCGGTGGAGGCGGCGCAGCGGGCCGCGGCCGAGGTCGCCGACGGGATCGCCGCGTTGTTCACCGCCGCCGGGCTGGACGCGCCGCAGGACGCGCCGCGCGACGTGGCAGTGGCGGTGGAGCGGGCCGAGGCGGAGTTGCGCCGCCTCGACGAGCGCCGCGAGCAGGCCGCGGGGCTGCGGGAGCAGCGGGCCGGGCACGAGCACGAGGCGCGGGTGGCGCGGGCGCTCGCCTCGCACCTGCGGGCCAACAACTTCGAGCGCTGGCTGCTCACCGAGGCGCTGGACCTGCTGGTCGACGGCGCGTCGCGGATCCTGCGGGAGCTGTCCGGCGGGCAGTACGACCTGGTGCACGACAAGGGTGAGTTCTTCGTGGTCGACCACCACGACGCGGGGCTGCGGCGCGGGGTGCGCACGTTGTCCGGCGGGGAGACGTTCCAGGCGTCGCTGGCGCTCGCGCTGGCGCTGTCCGAGCAGCTCGCCGGCATGTCCACCACCGCCGCGAGCCTGGAGTCGATCGTGCTGGACGAGGGCTTCGGCACGCTCGACGCGGCGACGCTGGACACGGTTGCGGCGACGCTGGAGAACCTGGCCGCCCGGGGCGACCGGATGGTCGGCGTGGTCACCCACGTGCCGGCGCTGGCCGAGCGCATCCCGGTCCGGTTCGAGGTCCGCAAGGACGCGCGGACGGCCCGCGTGGAACGGACCGGCCTGTGACCGGCGCTTCCCGGCGGAGCGCCGCGTGACCGGGCCGTCGCCGGCGTTCTTCGTCGACGCCTGGGATCCGGCGTACGGCGCGTCGTTCGAGGCGGCGGGCGGGTCCGGGCCGGCCGCGCCGAGCAGCGCCCAGGTCGACGCCGACGTCGAGCTGCCGGCCACCGACTGGCGGGCGATCGGCCCCCGCGCGGGCGTGCGGGCGCCGGACGTGGTGCTGCTCGTCGACGGGGTACGCCGGATCGACGCCAGCGTCTGGACGGCCGAGGAGGACGGCGGCTCGTTCCCCGGCATCGCCGCCTCGTACGCGGCCGGTGTGGTGCGCTGCGACCTCGACCGGGGCGCCGCCGAGATGGCCGGCGCCCGGGTGGGCCGGGGCCTGTTCACGGCGAGCCCGTCGGCGCAGGACGTGGTGGCCGGTACGGTCCGCTATCCGGTGCACCGGGTGAGCGGCACCGGTGAGCTGAGCAAGCTGCCGGCCGCGGTGCAGGCCCCGCTGACCGCGCTGGAGGTGGCCGTCTCCGACGCGGTACGCACCGACGGCGACCTGCTGGTGGTGGACGGCCCGCTGCGCAGCCGGCGGAACCTGCCGCGCACGCTCGGGTACATCAAGACGCAGCACAGCCAATACCTGGACGCCCGGCTGACCGCCGTGGTGACCGGGCTGGCGCCGGGTGAGCGGTGCCCGGTGTTCCGGCTGGGCACGGCCTGGGGCGGCTGGTCGTGGTATCTGCGGCTCCCGGTGCGCGCCGGCGCGCCGTGGGCGGGCATCGTACGTGTGGAGTGCTCGGCCGACCTGACCGTGCCGGAGGCGATCGCGCTGGCCGACCTGTCGCTGGTGACGCTGCCCCGGTTCGCCTCCACCCCGTACAAGGATCCGCGCGCCCCGCAGAACCTGGTGCCGATCGCCGGGCTGGAACGGCGGCTGCGCGGGATGCTCGGCGACGCGCGGCTGCTGCACCGGAGGCTCACCGCCGCGGCGCGCGGGATGCGGCACTGATGGGCCGGCGACGCGACTCCGACCGGGTGGTGGCCGACGTCGACACCGGCCGGGCCGAGCTGGTGCCGGACGTCGACCGTCCGGGCTCGTGGACGCTGCTGCTGGACGGCGCGCCGCAGTCGCACGTGGACCTGACCGACCCGTCGCACCTGGAGTTCGAGTACGTCCGGCGGCTGGCCGCCGCGCTGGACCTGGTGGCGCCGGCCGGGACGCCGCTGCGGGTGCTGCACCTGGGCGGCGGCGCGCTGACCCTGCCCCGCTACGTGCAGGCCACCCGGCCCGGTTCGACGCAGCGGGTGTCCGAGGTGGACGGCGCACTCGTCGAGCTGGTCCGCCGGGAGCTGCCCTGGCCGTCGGATCCGCGGCTGAGGGTACGGGTGGCCGACGCGCGGGCGACGCTGACGTCGAGCCGGGACGGCGCGTACGACGTGATCGTGGCCGACGTGTTCGCCGGCGCCCGTACCCCCGCGCATCTGACCTCGGTGGAGTACGCCGCCGAGGTGGCCCGCGTGCTCGCGCCCGGCGGCAGCTACCTGGCGAACGTGGCCGACGGCCCGCCGCTGCGGCACGCCCGCGCGCAGGTCGCGACCGTGCGGACCGTGCTGCCCCGGGCCTGCCTGGTCGGCGACGCGGCGGTGCTGCGCGGCCGGCGCTACGGCAACCTGGTGCTGGTGGCGTCCCGGGTGGAGCCGCCGGTGCCGGAGCTGACCCGGCGGGCGGCGGGCGACTGGTTCCCCGGCCGGGTGCTGGCCGGCGCCGAGCTGGACCGGTTCACCGGCGGCGCGGCGGTGGTCCACGACGCGGACGCCGTCGACTCCACTCCCCCACCGCCGGGAATTTTTTCGGTCAAACGTTGATCCGATCGGCTGGTCGCTGCGTATCACCGGGCGGCCATGCCCGTGGGGGGCCGGCTGATGTCATTGGACAGCGGAGGTCTGCATGCATGCGGTGGCGGCCGGCTGGCACGGCGAGGTGGCGCGGCCCGAGTGGATGTTCGCCCGGGCACAACCACACTCGCGCGCCTCGCGTTCGGGCCGGGGGGTCGACGCCCGGTCCACGGATCGCCAGAATGACCCGGTGCCGCCGCGACCCGCTCCCGGACGCCACCAGGCGACCTCCGCCGAGACCAGCCACTCCGACCAGCTGATCCGCCTGTTGTACGCCGAGCACGCCGGCCCGCTGCTGATGTTCGTGATGCGGCTGACCGGCGGGGACCGGCAGCGCGCCGAGGACATCGTGCAGGAGACGCTGCTGCGGGCCTGGCGCAACGCGCACCGCCTCGGCGTGCAGGGCCAGGGCTCGCTGCGCCCCTGGCTGGTCACGGTGGCCCGGCGGATCGCCATCGACGAGCACCGCAGCGAGCAGGCCCGCCCGCCCGAGACGTACGACCGGGATCTGACCATGTTCGCCGAGTCGGACAGCACCGACCGTGTGCTGCGCACGATGACCGTCGCGGACGCGCTGCGTACGCTGAGCCAGTCGCACCGGGAGATCCTGGTGGCGACGTACTTCCGGGGGCGCACCGTGCCGGAGGCGGCCGAGGAGCTGGGGCTCCCGCTCGGTACCGCCAAGTCGCGGGTCTACTACGCGCTGCGCGCGCTGCGCACGGCTCTGCAGGAGAGGGGGGTGACCGAATGAGCCGGGCCGATCACATGGACGTCGCCGCGTACGCGCTCGGCGTGCTGGATGCGCAGGACGCGGAGCGGTTCGAGGAGCATCTGGCCACCTGCTGGGCCTGCGCTGCGGAACTGGAGACGATGGTCCCGGTGGTGGGGCTGCTCTCCGGCATCGACGGCGAGGCGATGGCCGCTCTGGAGCAGACGCACACCGATCCGGCGCTGCTGGACCGGACGCTGATGGCGGTGCGGCGGGACCGCCGTCGTACCCGGGTGCGGCAGTTGCTGGCGACGGCGGCGGCCGTGGTGGTGTTCGGCGGCGCGAGCGCGGCGGCGGCCGGGATGCTCGGCGACGACCCGGCGCCGCCGCAGGCGGTGCCGACGCAGGGCGCGCCGTCCGTGGCACCCAGCGGCGAGCCGGGCGATCCGAACGACCCGGCCGTCGGCGGGCCACAGGACATCGAGGGCGAGAAGCACAACGCGACCGACCCGGCGACCGGGGTGCAGACCACGATGTGGCTGGCCCGTAAGGAGTACGGCACGCAGATCGCGGTGCAGCTCAGCCGCTTGCCGGGGCCGCGCACGTGCCGGCTGGTGGTGGTCCGCAAGAACGCCACGAGCGAGGTGATCTCCACCTGGTCGGTGCCGGTCGGCGGCTACGGGACGAACCAGAACCAGCTTCCGCTGGAGCTGAGCGCGTCCACCTCGGCGCCGGTCCGCGACATCGACAAGCTCCAGGTGCAGTCGGTCGACGCGAACGGCGTGGCGAGTCCGCTGGTGACGGTGGACGACATCTGACCGGGTGTGCCGACGGCGCCGGGTGGCTGGGCCACCCGGCGCCGTCGTGTCGTGCCCGGCCGGCGGACCCCCTCGTGCTGACGCACGCACGCCGGCGCCCAACGGTTCAATCGGTCCACTGTGAAATGTGCCACCGTTTCGGGTTCAACCTTGACAGTGCCGCGCCCGTACTACTCGGCGAACTGCCAAGAACGAGGAGGGCACGTGGCACACCACAAGCGGACGACCGTCATCGTCGCGAGCGCGATGGTCGCACTTACGGCCTGCGCCCCAGCAGGCTACAACGGGGCGAACTCGGGCGCGGCCGAGCCGGTCGCCGTCGCCGCGGCCGAACCCACCGCGGCGGCCGAACCGGAGGCGTCGGCGGCTCCCGAGGAGAAGCCGGTCGCGGACAAGGCGCCCCCGGCCAACGTGAAGATCACCGACGAGCTGGTCGGCAAGAAGCTGCCCCGGATGGGCCGCGTCGTCACCGACCAGGACGGCTGGGTGCTGTACCGGTTCGACAAGGACTCCGCCGACCCGCCGCAGTCCAACTGCGTGGACAAGTGCGCCGAGGTGTGGCCGCCGTCGCTCACCGACGGCAACCCGCAGCTGCGTGGCGTCTCCGACGACAAGGTCGGCACCATCACCCGCCAGGACGGCACCCGGCAGCTCACCATCGGCGGCTGGCCGGTCTACCGCTACATCGGCGACAAGAAGCCGGGCCAGTGGAAGGGCCAGGGCGTCGGCGGCACCTGGTTCGTGGTCGACCCGAACGGCAAGAAGAACCTGACCTGCCTGCCGACCGGCACGCCCAAGGCGGTCGCGCCGCCCGCGGCGAACAGCTCCTCCGGCGGCGGGTCGGACTACTCGTACTGACGCACCAGAACACGGTGACCGGTCGCCGCCGGGGAGGGCGCGGCCGGTCATCGTCGCGGACCCGGGAGGCGGGGCGTACCGGCATCGGCCCGCCTCCCGGCACGCGGGGCGTGCCCGGCGTCACGGCCGGGCCGCGTGGCAGAGTGGCCGGGTGACCTCGCCCGACGCCCGCCGTACGCTGCGCCCGCCGGCCGGCTACCGGCTGGCCGCCTCGGTGCGGGCGCTCACGTTCAGCCCGTACGACCCGTGCGCGCGGATCGCCGCCGGCACGTTCTGGTGGGCCACCCGCACCCCGGACGGCCCGGCCACGCTGGCGCTGCGCCCGGAAGCCGGCGAGCTGCTGGCCGAGGGGTACGGCCCGGGTGCGGCCTGGGTGGTCGACCGGGCCGACCGGATCGCCGGGCTGTGCGACGACCTGACCGGGTTCGCCGCCCTCGCCGCCGCGCACCCGCTGGTGGCCCGGCTCGCCCACACGCACCACGGGCTGCGGATGCCCGCGACCGGGCAGGTCTTCCCCCGGCTGCTGCGGGCCGTCTTCGAGCAGAAGGTCACCGGCAAGGAGGCGTACCGGGCGTACGCCGCCACCGTGCGGCACTTCCGCGAGCCCGCGCCCGGCCCGCTGCAACCGCTGCTGCTGCCGCCGGAGCCCGCCGCGGTGGCGGCCACGCCGTACTGGGTGTTCCACCCGTTCGGGGTCGAGCAGCGGCGCGCCGACACGCTGCGCCGCGCGGCGGCCGTCGCGGACCGGCTGGAACGCTGCGCCGACTCGGCGGAGGCCACCCGGCGGCTCACCGCGATCCCCGGGATCGGCCCGTGGACCGCCGCCGAGGTGGTGCGCATCGCGTACGGGGATCCGGACGCGGTCAGCGTCGGCGACTACCACGTGCCGAACACCGTGGCCTGGGCGCTCGCCGGGGAGCCGCGCGGCGACGACGCCCGGATGCTGGCGCTGCTGGAGCCGTTCCGGGGGCACCGCGGCCGGGTGTGCGTGCTGCTGGAGGCGGCCGGCGTCCAGGCGCCGAAGTACGGCCCTCGCGCCCCGATCCGCTCCTTCGCCCGCTACTGACCGCTCAGCGCCGCCGGCACAGCCGCCGCAGCGTCCTCCCCAGCCACCAGGCGTACGCCCGCTGGAAGCCCAGCACGACCGGCCCGCCGGCCCGCACGTACCAGTGGGCCGGGCGGCTGAACGCGGTCACCTCGAACCAGACGCCGTCGGCGCCCCGGGTCACCAGGAACGCCTCCTCACCGACCTCCGGGTGCCCGGGCAGCGTGCCGTAGCCGAACCCGGCCCGGTCCGGCTCGTCGACCGTCCAGACCACCTCGGTCGGGCCCCACAGCCGCACCGGGCCGACACCGACCCCCGGCGTGACCCGCACCCCGGGGGCGGCGCGCGGCGCGTCCGCGCGCATCACCACGCCCGCGGCGCGGTGCAGCCGCCAGCCCAGCACCGCGTCCGCCGCCACCGGGAAACCGCCGTCCGGCAGCCGGACCCGGTGGCGCAGGTGGTGGTAACCCGCCGGCAGGCCGCCGTCGCGGGTCGCGCCCACCTCCGGGTACGTCAGCTCGGGCACGGCGGCCACCTCCACGCTCATGGGAACATCCCCGCCAGCGTACGGCCGCCCGGGAGCGCTGTGGTGAGCTGAGCCGGTGACCGACGTGACCATCGCCCCCGCAGACGTCGCCGACGCCGGTGAGATCCTCACCGTGCAGCGTGCCGCGTACCTGGTGGAGGCGCAGCGCTACCGGGACGTGTTCCTGCCCCCGCTGACCGAGACGCTGGACGAGGTACGGGCGGCGCTGGCCGGCCCGGACGTGGTGCTCGCCGCCCGGCGCGGCACCCGCCTGGTCGGCTCGGTACGCGCCCGCCTCGACGGCGACACCGCCCACGTCGGCCGCCTCTCGGTCGCGCCCGACCAGCAGGGCCGGGGCGTCGGCGGGCGGCTGCTGGACGCCGTCGAGCACGCCTGCGCCGGCCGGGTGGCCCGGTTCGCGCTGTTCACCGGCGCGGACAGCGCGGCGAACCTGTCCCTGTACGCGGGCCGCGGCTACCGGGTGGTGTCGCACCGGCCGGACGAGAACGGCAACCGCCTCGCCGTGCTGGAGAAGACGGCCCCCGGGTCTCCCGGCGGAGCCTGAGCGTCCGCTCCGGCTCCGGTCAGCGGGCCTCGCAGCGACGCCTGAGCCCGTCCGCCTCCTGCCGCAGGTAGCGGCGCATCATCGAGCCGGCCAGCAACCCGATCAACCCGGCCAGCGGACCGGTCTGCACCAGGACCAGCTCGGCCCGGGTGCGCCCGTCCTCCAGCGGCACCAGCCGGTGCTCGCCCCGGCTGCGCACACCGGGGCCCGCCGACTCCCAGACGAACGAGTACGGCGGCTCGATCTCGGTGACCCGCCACACCGACGGGCGCAGCCGTGGCTGCTCCAGCCGGGCGGTCGAACCGAGCGCCAGCGGACCGGGCTCCAGCCGGCGGGCGGCGGTGACCGAGGGCGTCCACTCCGGCCAGCGCTCCACGTCGGTCTGCACCTCCCAGACCCGGTCGACGTCGGCGGCGATCTCGACGGACTCGGCGAACCGCATGGGCTTTTCCCTCCCCCGTGGACGGTCCACTCAGCCTATGCCCGAGCTTCACCTCGCCGCCGCCCCGAGCGCCCGCCCGTCGTCCCTCGCCCGCCGCCCGCCCGCCGTCGCCCGTCGCCCGCTCGCCCGCGTTCGTCGATCTTGGAGTTGTGGTGCCCAGGATGTCCCGCTCGCCACCTTTGCGAGGTGCCACAACTCCAAGATCGGCGGCTCGCGGGGCCGCGGAGATGCAGGGCCGGGTGTTCCGCCGTCCGGCCGCAACCGACCCGCGGGGGGCCCGGAGGCGGCGCGTGGGTCAGGCGGCTTCGTGGAGGTCGGCCAGGGTGACCGGGGCGTACCGCTTCAGCAGGCGTTCCAGCTCGGCTACCGAGCCGACCTCGCCGAGGACGTTCGCGCCGCCGCCGTGCTCGGGCGGGTAGCGGTGCGCCAGCCGGTAGCGGTAGCGGCCGTGAATCAACTCGACGCTGACCCGCCAGCGCCCGCAGCATCCGCAACTCCACTCCGGCACGCCGCGACGGTAGCTCTGACCTGCGGTTTCACCATTCGGGCGGCGGTGACGAACGCGGCCGTGGCAGGACACGCCGCCCGGCCACCGGCGGTGATCTGCCTCACCACTGTCGGTGGGGTCTGGTTGACTGGTCGCCGTGGACCTGCCGATCAACCCTCCGGTCGAGCCGATGCTGGCCAAGAGCGTGGCCGAGCTGCCCACCGACGACGGCCTGACCTACGAGCCGAAGTGGGACGGCTTCCGCTGCATCGTGTTCCGCGACGGCGACGAGGTCGAGCTGGCCAGCCGGGGCGGCAAGTCGATGACGCGCTACTTCCCCGAGGTGGTCGAGCAGGCCCGGCGGCAGCTCCCGCCCCGGTGCGCGGTCGACGGCGAGCTGATCGTGATCCGCCGGGACGGCCCGGGCGGGCAGCCGCGGCTCGACTTCGAGCTGCTGGCCCAGCGGATCCATCCGGCCGCCTCCCGGGTGAAGCTGCTGGCCGAGACCACCCCGGCCGACTTCGTCGCGTTCGACCTGCTGGCGATCGACGACGAGCTGCTCACCGGTCAGCCCTATCCCCGGCGCCGCGAGCGGCTGGAGCAGGCGCTGTCGGGGGTGCGCCCGCCGGTGCACGTGACGCAGGTGACCACCGACCCGGAGACGGCCCGCCGCTGGTTCGACGTGTTCGAGGGCGCCGGGCTGGACGGGCTCATCGTCAAGCCGGCCGACCTGCCGTACGAGCCGGGCAAGCGGCTCATGTTCAAGGTCAAGCACGCGCGCACGATGGACGCGGTGGTGGCCGGTTTCCGCTGGCACAAGTCCGGTCCGGTGGTCGGCTCGCTGCTGCTCGGCCTCTACGACGACGACGGCGTGCTGCACCACATCGGCGTCAGCTCCTCGTTCACCATGGCCCGCCGCAAGGAGCTGCTCGACGAGCTGGAGCCCTACCGCGACGTCGGCGGCGAGCACCCGTGGGTGCACGGCGACCACGAGCGGGGTCAGCGCATCCCGGGCGGGGTGAGCCGGTGGACCGGCGGCAAGAACCTGGAGTGGGAGCCGCTGCGCCCGGCGCTGGTGGTCGAGGTGGCGTACGACGCGATGGAGGGCGACCGGCTGCGGCACACCGCCCGGTTCCTGCGCTGGCGTCCCGACCGTGATCCCCGCTCCTGCGACTACGGCCAGCTCGACCGCCCGATCCGCTACGACGTCGACGAGGTGCTGCGCGGCGATCCGGCGGCGACGGTCGGTGACACCCGCGGCCGGGCGTAGCCTGACGGTCGACACGATCATGGAGGGCGCCCACGTGACCCGCTTCCCCGACCGGACCCGCCGGTTCCGGCCCGTCCTGGCCGCGTTCGTCGCGGCGGTGGTGCTCACCGCCGGCTGCACGCTGCCGGCGTTCGCCCCGCGCGCCGAGAGCGAGGGCGAGGCTGCCCCGCCGGGCACCGCGCCGCAGTGGCGGGCCTGCCCGGAGGTGCCCGACGAGCTGGTCGGGCGGGGAGCGGCGGACATGCGCTACGACTGCGCCCGGATCGCCGTGCCGCGTAACTGGGGCAGCGGGGCCACCACCGGCGCGACCGCCGGGCCGGGCGCCGGCGAGACGTTCGAGATCGCGTTGATCCGGGCCCGCTCGACCAAGCAGCGCGACCGGATCGGCTCGCTGGTGATCAACCCGGGTGGTCCCGGTGCGTCCGGCGTCGACACCGCCGTCTACCTGTCCTTCGGACCGGCGTTCGGCGGCCTGCCGACGGCGATCACGGACCGGTTCGACATCGTCGGCTTCGACCCGCGCGGGGTGGCCCGGTCCAGCCCGGTCAAGTGCATCTCCGACGCCGACCTGGACGCCAGCTTCGGCTACGACCCCGACCCGGAGAGCCAGTCGTCGTTCGACGGCTTCGTCGGCCTCAACCGGCGCATCGGCGAGCGGTGCGGCGCGAAGTACGGCGACCAGCTCCCGCTCTACGGCACCGAGCAGGCCGCGCGGGACATGGACGCGGTCCGCGCGGCGGTCGGCGACGACAAACTGACGTACCTCGGCTACTCCTACGGCACGCTGCTCGGCGCCACCTACGCGCAGCTCTACCCGCAGCGCGTGCGCGCCCTGGTGCTCGACGGCGCGGTCGACCCGCAACAGAAGCTGATCGCCGGGTCGGAGAGCCAGGCGAAGGGCTTCGAGCGGGCGTTCGACAACTTCACCAGGTGGTGCGCGGCGAACGCCGGCCGCTGCCCGATCGCCCCGGACGCGCGGGGTGCGGTCACGGACGCGATCGCCAAGGCGAAGGCCTCCCCGGTACGCGCGCAGGACGGCCGCAAGGCCACCGCCGGGTGGGTCTTCTACGCGGTGATCTCGTCGCTCTACACCGAACAGGGCTGGCAGGAGCTGGCCCGGGCGATCGACGACCTGCAGGGCGGCGACCCGGACGGCGTGTTCAAGCTGGCCGACGCGTACGCGGGCCGCGAGCCCGGCGGGCACTACTCCAACCTGTTCGACGCCAATCTGGCGGTCAACTGTGCCGACGAGACCGAGAAGCCGACCCGCGAGCAGGTCCGCTCGTTGCAGTCGCAGTGGCGGCAGAAGTATCCGCTGTTCGGTCCCGCCCTGGCGGTGGGCATGCTGGGCTGCGTGGAGTGGCCGGGCGAGCGGGATCCGTACCCGACCGGCCGGGCGAACGGCGCGCCGCCGATCCTGGTGGTCGGCACCACCGGTGACCCGGCCACGCCGTACGAGCAGACGCCCGCGCTCGCGTCCATGCTCGGTGTGGGGCGGGTGCTGACCTGGGAGGGCGAGGGGCACACCGCCTACCCGCAGACGTCGTGCGTGACGTCGGCCGTCGACGCGTACCTGATCTCGCTCACCGTCCCCCGGGAGGGGCTGCGCTGCCCCGCCCGGTGACGGTCCGGCCGCCGGTCAGCCGGCGGCCGGGGGCGTCCAGCCCTCCGGGATGTGCCCGATGCGGACGCGCTGGGGGTGGTCGCCGACCGGGACGCTCGCGACCTTCTGCCCGGTGGCGAAGTTGATCGCGGTGACCTGGTCGGCGCCGGATTCGGAGATCACGCAGTCCCGGCCGTCCCCGCTGACGGTGGCCCAGTACGGCTTGCTCGCGGACACCAGCGGGCCCTCGCGCAACGTGGCCCGGTCCAGCACGGTGGCGTAGTCGTCCATGGTGCCGGCGACGCAGATCCGGGTGCCGTCGGGGCTCATCGACAGGCCGTGGTGCCGGGAGTCGTTGACCCAGGTGGTGCGGTCCTCGCTGGTGGCCGGGTTCTTCGGCAGCGTGGCGACGCGGGTGACGCGGTCGGTGGCCACGTCGTACTCGACCACGCCGTTGAAGAAGGACACCTGGAAGTAGAGCCGGCTGCCGTCGGGGGTGAACACGGCCGGGCGGACCGCGTCGGAGAGGTCCCGGCGGCCGGCGGCGTCCAGCCGGTCCCGCATGTCGATCACCTTGACCACCTGGTACGTGCTGGTGTCGGCGACGGTGATCCGGCGGTCGCCCTTGGTCCAGTCGAGCCACGGCGCGTCCAGGTCGGTGTTGACCTCGCCGATGGACATGTTCCACAGCCGGGTGCCGCCGTCGGTGTAGACGTTCTCGTGCGGCTTGTCGCCGGCGCCGAACGAGCCGAGCTGTGCGCCGGTGCGGATGTCCAGCACGTGCACCGTGTTGGAGGTGGAGGCGGAGACCGCGACGCGGGTGCCGTCGGGCGAGACGGCCATGTGGTCGGCGCGGTAGCCGGAGACCGGGAACCGCCAGCGCAGCGCGCCGGTGGCCAGGTCGATCGAGACGACGTCGGCGAAGCTGGGCCGGGACACCACGAGCGCGGTGCCGTCCGGCGTGGTGTACATGTCGTCGATGAGCTGGTCGTGGCCCTCTCCCGGGCCCTGCCGGATGCCGAGGAAGAACGCCAGCTTGATCGGGTTGAGGTAGATCTCCCGCAGCCGCGCGGCGCGGTCCGGGATCACGTTGATCCGGCCGATCCTGGCGTAGTCGCCACGGGACCGGATGACGTCGGCGGTGCCGTCCCAGTTGTTGCCGACGAACATCACCTCCTGGAGCGCGGCCGCGGCGGCGGCCGGCGCGGGGGCCGTCACCAGCGGCGCCGGCGCGACCAGGGCGAGTGCGGCCAGCACGGCCGGGCCGGCGCGGCGGCGGGAGCGGGACGGGCGCTGTGGCACGGGTGTCATGGACGCCTCCTGGCAGCCGGTGGAACATCGACGTTTCTCAGTGGCGCGAGCGGTGTTACCTTGCGGTAACAACCAGGAGAGCAACCGGCCGGCCGCCGGGGCTAGGGAGCTGACGCCAACGCCCGCGCGGCCCGGTTGTGCCGCGTCGACAACGGGAGGGCGGCGGACGCCGATGACCCGGACCGGACAGGCCCCGACGTTCGGCGCGTTGCTGCGCGACCTGTCCGCCGATCCGGCCGCGGTCGACGAAGTGGCGCGGGCGGCCCGCGCGGACTCCCCCGAGGTGGCCCGGCTGCCCGCCGACGAGGTACGCCGCCAGGTCGTCCTGCTGCTGACCAGCGGTCTCGGCGCGCTGGAACGCCGCGAGGATCCGGCCGGGCGGGACTTCGCCGAGGCCCGCCGGCTGGGCGCGGACCGGGCAGCGCAGGGCGTCTCCGTCGCCGGGTTGCTGCGCGGGGTGCAGGCGGGGCGGGACCGTGCGGTGGAGCTGGTTGTCCGGCACGGCCGGGCCGCCGGCATCCCCGACGAGGTGCTGCTGGAAGGACTGCTCACCATCGGCCGGTACGCCGCGGCGGTGGAGCGGGCGGTGGTCGACGGGCACCGCAGCGCCGAGCGGGATCTGGTACGCACCGGTGCGGCAGCCCGGGCGCACCTGCTGCGGCGGCTGCTGCGTGACGGCCCCGCGGGCCTGCCCCCGACCGAGCTGATCCGGTTCGGGCTGCGGCCGGACGGGCGCTACCACTGCCTGGTCGCCGCGCCGCCGGACCCGGTCCGGGCGTACGCGCTGCGCAGGCAGCTCACCGCGCGGGGCGGCCTGCTCGGCACGGTCGGGGACCGGTTGGCCGGGCTGCTCCCGCGACCGCCCGACGCCGCGCCGGCCGACCTGCTGACGCTCGTGTCCCCCGCCCAGCCGCTGGAGCGGGCCCCGGCCATGTACGCGCTCTGCCTGGCGGCGCTGGCCACGGCGGCCAACCGGCGGCTGCGCGGGCTGCGTCAGGTCACCGACCTGGCCGGGGAGACCGCGCTGGCCGCCCACCCGCTGCTGGCCGAGCTGCTGCGCGGCGCGCTGCTCGGCGCGCTCGACCCGGCCGACGGCTTCCACCGGGAGCTGGCCGGCACCGCGCTCGCCTGGCTGCACCACGGGCAGCGGCTGGACCAGACCGCCGCCGCGCTGCACGTCCATCCGAACACGGTGCGGTACCGGCTGCGGCGGCTGCGGGAGCTGACCGGCGGGCCACCGGTCGAGGAGGGGGCGCGGTGCACGGTGCCGGAGACCGTGCACTGGTGGTGGGCGCTGCGGAGCTGGCTGGACGGCGACTGACCACGGACGGCGCAACCGGCCGCCGTGGCCGGACGGCGCAACCGGCCGCCGCCCGGGCCGCAACGGCGCGCGGCACTGTGCCAGGCTGGCCGGGTGACCGAGGTGATCTTCCGGGAGGCGGTCCGCGCCGACCTGCCCGCCGTGCTCGCGCTGCTCGCCGACGACGTGCTGGGGCGTACCCGCGACCTGCCCGAGGTGGACGAGGCGTACGAGCGGGCCTTCGCCGACCTGGACGCCGACGCGCGTAACCAGCTGATCGTCGCCGACGACGGCGGTGAACTCGTCGGCTGTTTCCAGCTCACGTACATCCCGGGGCTGGGCCGGCACGGTGCCGAACGCTGCCTGATCGAGTCGGTGCGGGTCCGCTCCGACCGGCGCGGCCGCGGGCTGGGCCGGACGATGATGCGCTGGGCGATCGACCAGGCCCGGGAGCGCGGCTGCGCGCTGGTGCAGCTCACCACCGACAAGCAGCGCGCCGACGCGCACCGGTTCTACCGCGACCTGGGCTTCGTGGCCAGCCACGAGGGCATGA
Organism: Micromonospora tulbaghiae; assembly: GCF_900091605.1. GTDB lineage: Bacteria > Actinomycetota > Actinomycetes > Mycobacteriales > Micromonosporaceae > Micromonospora > Micromonospora tulbaghiae. The sequence goes on along the minus strand of NZ_FMCQ01000003.1, from coordinate 763,783 downwards.
AGCTGGCGCTCTGACCCGGCCGCGACCAGGCGCCAACCCTCCGCCGGACCGCCGCTGCCCGGCGCCGGACCGCCCCGTGGCGGCCCGGCGGGCGGGTCAGTCCTCCGAGACGAGCCGGCCGTCGCGCAGCGTGAGCGTACGGTCGGCCAGCTCGATCAGCGCCGGGTCGTGCGTGGCCACGAGCGCGGTCATGCCCCGGGCGTGCACCACGGCCCGGAGCAGGTCCATGATCGACCGTCCGGTCTCGGAGTCGAGCTGACCGGTCGGCTCGTCGGCGATCAGCAGGTCCGGCTCGTTCGCCAGCGCCCGGGCCACCGCCACGCGCTGCTGCTGGCCGCCGGACAGCTCGTACGGGCGCTGCGCGGCGTGCCCGCCCAGCCCGACCAGTTCCAGCAGCACCGCCACCCGCTGCTCCCGCTCGGCCGCCGGCACCTTGGCCAGCCGCAACGGGACCCCGACGTTCTCCGCCGCGGACAGGATCGGCACCAGCCCGAACGTCTGGAACACGAACCCGATCGTGCCCCGGCGCAGCGACAGCAGCTCCCGCTCGCCGGCCGCTGTGACGTCGTGACCGGCCACCCGGATCAGGCCGGCATCCGGCCGGTCCAGGCCGCCGACCAGGTTCAGCAGCGTGGTCTTGCCGGCGCCGGAGCGGCCCTGGACGGCGACCAGCTCACCGCGCCCCGCCGCGAACGAGACGTCCCGCACGGCGTGCACGGCGTGCTCGCCCTTGCCGAAGGTGCGGCTCACCCCCTCGACCCGGACCACGTCCTCGACGGCCGACGCCGGCCCCGCCGGCAGCACCACTGTCTGGTCGGTCATCACTCACTCTCCTCGCCGTGCGCCCGGTCGCCGGGGCGCACCTCGACGTGGTCGGGTTCCAGGTTGAGCCGGACCCGGTCGCGCAGGGACAGCGCCTCCACGAACTGCGCCGGCAACTGCATCCGGCCGGTGCGGTCCAGCACCGCGTACTCCTCGCTGACCATCTCGGTGCCGCCGTCGGCGGTGGCGCGCGCGGTCCGGCGTACCTCGGAGGCGGTCCGGCCGTCGCGGATCGCGACGGTACGGCGGACCTGGCCGGCCACGGCCTGGTCGTGGGTGACCACCACGATGGTGACGCCCAGCTCGGCGTTGATGGTGCGCAGCGCGGCGAACACCTCCGCCCCGGTCGCCTCGTCCAGCTCGCCCGTCGGCTCGTCGGCGAAGAGGATCTCCGGGTCGTTGGCCACCGCCACGGCCACCGCGCAGCGCTGCTGCTCGCCGCCGCTCATCTGGCCCGGCCGGCGGTCCGCGCAGTAGCCGACGCCCACCATGTCCAGCAGCTCGCGGGCCCGTTCCCGCCGCTTGCGCCCGCCGCCGGCCCGACCGGCCAGCTTCATCGGCAGCTCCACGTTCTCCAACGCGGTCAGGTACGGCAGCAGGTTGCGGCCGGTCTGCTGCCAGATGAACCCGACCACGTCCCGCCGGTACGCCAGCCGCCGCTTGTTCGACAGCGACAGCAGGTCGTAGTCGGCGACCCGGGCGATGCCGGCGGTGGGGGTGTCCAGTCCGGACAGGATGTTCAGCAGCGTCGACTTGCCGGAGCCGGAGGCGCCGACGATCGCGACCAGCTCACCCCGGTCGATGACCAGGTCGAGGCCCTGGAGGGCGACGACCTCGACGCCCTCGGTCTTGAAGATGCGCACCAGGCCGTCGCAGACGATGTGCCCGCGCAGCCGGTCGCGCCCGCCGGCCCGTTCGGCGGCGCGCTGCGCGGCACGCTGTTGCAGCGACGCCAGGTCCGGTACGGCGGACGACGGTTCGTCGCGTGGCGTGAGACGCGCCGGGCCCGGATGGCCGGAAGCGGTCGCGGTCATGTCAGCTCTCCTCTCCGAGCCGCAGCACCTCACCGAGGCGCAACCGGCGGTTGTTGACGGCTTCCACGGTGATCGCGAAGCCGAGGGCCAGCATGGCCAGGACCGACACCCCGGCCACCAGGCCGGGTTCGAAACTGGGGCGCACGTCCACACCGCCGGTGAAGGCGGGCAGCCCGAGCACCGGTGTGAGCAGCAGCGGCAGCAACGCGCCGACCACCGCTCCGGTGAGCACCGACACCAGCACCAGCGGCGTCAGCTCGACCATCAGCAGTCCGCGCCACTGCCGGCGGGACAGGCCCATGGTGCGCAGCCGGGACAGCACCTGCCCGCGCGAGCGGGCCCCGGCGAGCACCGCGAGCGCGAGCCCGAGCAGCCCCAGCGCGGCGCCGCCTCCGGCGCCGAGCACGAAGCCGAACACCAGCAGGCCGTTCACGCCGCTGCCGCCCAGGTCGGCGCGCACTGCCGAACGGGTCGTCACCTCCGGCGCGCGGGCCTTGTCCCCGGTGCCGACCCCGCCGATGCGCAGGTAGCGGTTCTGCCCCTCACGCGCGACCCGGTCCACCTCGGCGGCGTCCACGCCCGCGCCGGCCAGCACGAACCCGGTGGGCGCGAGCTGATGCGGCGCGTCGGCCGGCAACGCCGGCCACGGCAGCACCACGAACCGGCGTACGCCCTTGCCGACCAGCGCGAACTCGTCGACGGTGGCGGCGGTCCGCACCGGCAGCCGGTTGCCCTGCACGTCCAGCCAGGCGGGCCGCTCACCCCGGGCGTCGGCGAGCCCGGCGTCGGCCAGTTCCTCGGCCACCGCCGGGGACACCAGCGCCGGCAGCGGCGTGCTCCCGTCGGCGCGGGCCCGCACCGGGTCGGGCACGCTCACCGGTACGCCGGCCTGCCGTGCCACCTCGGCGAACCGCTCCCCGTCCACGAGCACCACACGCATCTCGGTGATCGGGGCGGGGCGTCCGGCGCGGTCGGCGTAGGGGCGTTCAGCCGGCACCGTGAGCAGCGGCGCGACAGCGCGTACCCCCGGCAGCCCGGCCAGCTTCTCGGCCGTGTCCGGTGTGAAGCGCTCCCCGCGTACCAGCAGGTCACCGGGCACGGCCTGGGCGGCGGCGGTGTCCCGGCCGGTCTCGATGCCGGACGCGACCACGCCGCAGAACGCGGCGGTGGCGACGGCCAGCACCACCACGACCAGCGGCCCGGTGGTCGCGGCCCGGCCCGCGCGGGCGGTGCCGAGGAACGCGACGCTGCCGCGCGCCCGGGCGGCGACGCGGCTGACCAGCCGCAACGGCCAGGGGTACGCGCGCAGCGCCAGCAGCGCCGCCGCGATCGCCAGCAGCACCGGCACCGAGACGAGCAGCGGGTCCACCGAACCGGCGGTGAGCCCGCGCCGGCGCAGCAGGAACGCGCCGAGCACGGCGAGCCCGAGTACCGCCACCTCGACGGTGAGCCGGACGGCGGGCGACCGGCCGCCCAGGTCGGAACGCCCACCGACCCGGCGGCCGACGGCGAGCGCGGCCAGGGGCGGCAGCAGCGTGGCCAGGAGCCCGGCGATCACCACCCAGCGCCATGACGCACCGGTGCCGGGCAGCAGCCCGCCGAGCAGCCAGCCGATCCCGGCCGCGGCCGGCAGCACCAGCGCCGACTCGGCCAGACCGCGACGCAGCACGTCACCGGTCGAACCGCCGCGCGCCCGGATCAGGTGGAACTCGGCGCGGCGGCGGCGCGCGGCCAGCCGGGCGGCCAGCAGCGTCAGCCCGGCCAGCGTGGCGAGCAGTCCGGCCGCGATGACCGCGAGCAGGGTACGCGCGGCGGCGAGCGAGTCGGCGAAGCGCCGCAGCGGTATGTCCACGCCCTGGCTGAGGGTCATCTTGACCTCGGTGGGCAGGGCGCCGTCCAGCCCGTCGACCCCGGCGATCAGCGCGTCGAGGCGGCCCGGTTCGAGCCGGTCCGGGGCGATCCGGTACCGCCAGCCGAACGTCACAGGCCATTCGCGAGCCGTGATCGAGTTCAGGCCCGCGTCGGCGGTGTACGCGACGGCCACGAACGGGTCGCCGTCGCCTTCGGGCGGGCTGAGGTTCAGCATCGACGGCAGCGTGTCCCAGACACCGCCGGCCGGGTCGTTCGGTCGCCACACGCCGACCAGGTCGACCGGGCGGGAGTTGACCACGTTGTTGTCGCGGTCCAGCAGGGAGAGGCGGAACCGGTCGCCGGCCGCGACGCCGAGCCTGGTGGCGATCGTCTCGGCGAGCGTCACCTCGATCGCGCCGGCCGGGGTGACGCCGCGTTCCGGCCACCGCCCACCGACCAGGGTGGCCGCCTCCCGGATGCCGGTGCCGGCGCGCAGGTGCAGGTCGATCAGCCCTTTGTCGTCGCTCAGCGTCGGACCGCGCAGTCGCCCGGGGACGGTCTGCGCCGCGAACCAGCGCTCGCCGATCGTGTCGCGCACCTCGGCGGGCATCTTCTCCTCGATCGCCGCGAGCAGGGCTCCCCGGCTGGCGGCGACGGGCTGGTCCGAGGCCGGCACGACGTCCGGTCCGGCGCTGTACGCGAGATCCCGGCGGGCCACCGGCTGACCGGCCACGTACTCGGTGAGGCCCTGCCCGGTCAGCCGGTCGGCGACCCGGGGCACGCCCGTGATCAACAGCGCGGTCACCAGGGTCAGGACGGCGAGCAGCAGGAACTGCCCCCCGTACGCGCGAACCCGGCGCGCGGCACCAGGAAGGCTCATCGTTCTCCTCCGATCCGGAGCTGCGCGGCGGCGACCCGCTGGCGGATGCCGGTGGTGATGAGGGCGGCGAAGGCGAGCGCGGCGAGCAGCAGCCCGGCGGCGGTCGCCCCGATCGGCACCCAGGGCACTGTGAAGGCCGCCTCGGGCACCGGCCGTCCGGCGGCCGGGGTGAGGATCACCAACGGCACCATGGTGGCTGCGACGAGGGCGCCGACGAGCATGCCGACGCCGACGCCGATCGCGGCCAGGAACGTCTGTTCCGCGAGGTACGCGCGAGCCAGCAGCCGGGTGTTCGCGCCGAGCGTGTTGAACACGGCGAACTCGGTGAGCCGGCGCCGGGTGGTGGCCCACACGTCGACCGCCAGGCCGACCAGGGCGAGCAGCACCGAGCCGAGCGCGGCGGCCAGCAGCCCGGTGCGCGCACCCTGCCAGTACGGATCCTGGGCGGCCTCCGCGGCCACCGCCCGCCGGTCAAGCAGCACCGTGCCGCCGGTCGAGGCGAGCGCGTCAGCGGCGGCGGCGTGCCCGCCGGGCGTGGTGCCCAGCCACCACTCGGCCACCGGCCGGACGCCGCCGCTGCGTTCGAGGAGCTGCGTGGTGGCGGTGGGCAGGTCCAGCAGCACGCCGTCGCCCCCGGTGCCGGGGATCGCGGCGACCTGGCCGACCACTGTGACCTCGACAGTCACCTCGGCGACCGACAGCTTGACGGTGTCGCCGGTCTTGAGGCTCATCGCGGCGGCCACGCCGGGGGTGACGAGCACCGGCACCGGACGGTCCGGCGCCTGCGGCACCAGCGCGAACCGGGACGAGGGCACCCGGGCGAACTGCAGCAGCCCGGCCGGCACGTCGAAGCCCTGCGTCCCGTCGATCCGGGTGGGGCTCGCCTTGGCGGTGCCGCGCGGCCCGGAGCCCGGGTCGATCACCCGCCAGGATCCCTCCACCGGCACCGGCAGGACCGCTCCGTCGGCGTCGGTGAGCCGCAGCTCGTCCAGGAGCAGCCGGTAGGAACTGCCGGTGGCGTCGCCGCCGTCGGCCTCGAAGCCGGCCAGGCGCAGCGGGGCGCCGCCGCTGTCGGGCAGCGGCACCGAGAAGCGCATCGGCTTCCCGTCGCCGCCGGCCTCGGCCAGCCGGACCCGCCAGGTGGCCCCGGCGTCGGTGGTGAACAACGCGGTCACCGCCACCCGGGGCCGGTCGAACATGCTGTCGACAGGCGTGCGGACGGTGCCGGACAGTGTCTTCGCCCCCTCGGGCAGGACGCCGCCGGCCGGCGCGGTCCGGCCGTTCGCGAGCCGGTCCAGCAGGGCCCCGGTGGACGCGTCACCGCCGGCGTCGTCGAGGCGGATCATCCCCTTCGCGGCGGCGGCGTCCAGCGCCACCACCGTCGCCGGCCGGGCCTCACGGCCCACCCGCACGTCGTCGCGCCAGGCGGGCAGCACCCGCTCCACGCCGGGCACGGCGGCCAGCTGGGCGGCCCGGTCGGCGGGCGCGGTGCCGTCCCGTTCGGTCAGCCGCAGGTCCGTGCCGACCGTGTGCTGCGCCTGGTCGCGCTGCGAGCGTTCCCAGGAGGCGACGAGCGACCAGGCGAGCGTGCTGCCGCCGACGGCGAGCGCGAGCAGCAGCACCGGGCCGGCGTGCGGGCGGCGGCCCGCCTGCCACATGCCGAACATGGTGGCGTTCCACGTCCGCCGGTCGACGAAGCGTTCCGCGATCCGGGTGGTCGGCGGCAGCAGCCGCAACGCGATCATTGCGCCGGCCAGCACGCCGATGGTCGGCGCGGCGGCCAGCAGCGGGTCGATGCCGAGGCTGCCGTTCGCGCCGGCGAGCGGCGAGGAGTACTGCCGCAGCTGGGTCCAGGCGAGCACGGCGAGCGCCACCAGCGCCACGTCCACGCTGGCGCGCTGCACCGCCGCTCCCCGGGAGGGGCGGGATCGGGCCGCCATGTCGGCCACGTAGGTGCCGGCCCGGCGCATCGCCGGCAGCACCATGGCGAGCAGGCAGCCCACCGCCGCGCCGACCGCGACCACCCACACCCGGGCGAGGTCGCCGTCGGCCAGCCCCAGGTCCGCGCCCAGGTAGTGGATCGCCTGCCCGGTCAGCGCCGGGGCCAGCAGCAGCGCCGGCGCCACCACGAGCGTCGCCTCGCGTACGGCCAGCCCGGCGATCTGCCCCCGGGCGGCCCCCCGGGCCCGTAGCAGTGCGGTCTGCGCCCGCCGGTCCTCGTTGAGCAGCGCGGCCACCAGCACCAGCGCGTACCCGCCGAGCACCACGATCAGCAGCAGCGGGGTGAGCAGCGCGGACCGGCCCACCAGGTCGGCCCGGCTGAGCCGGTCGACGAGCCGGTCCAGGTGGCTGACCTGCTGCGTCGAGGAGCCCAGGCCGGTGGCCCCGGGCAGCTTCCCGGTGATCTCGTCCAGCGCTGTGGTCACGGCGGGTAGCCGGGCCGGCTCGACCGCCACCAGATCCGGGTCGACCACCCAGGCCGCCGAGGTGGAGCCCGGGAAGGTGCGGGCGAAGTCGGCCGGGTCGAGCGCGAACGGCCCGTACGAGGTGATCTCCGCGTCGCCCTGGCTCTCCCCCACCCCCGGGGCGAGACGCCAGTACGCCTCGGCGGCGTCCCGGGGCCGCCACGTGCCCACGACCACCACGGTGCCGGCGCGCTCCGCGCCCCTGTCGTACAGCGGCACCCGCTCCCCGACCTCCAGGCTCAGTTGCGCGGCCACCTTCTCCGGCAACGTCACCTGCAACGGGTTGCTGCCGGGCACCGGCCACGCCCCGGCGGCTAGCTCGGCGTGCGCGGGCAGATCGTCGAGCGTGGCCAGGTTGGCGAACATCGGGTCGTCGTCGGTACGGGCGGCGCCCACGTCGCCGGTCAACTCCCGCCCGGTCCCGGAGCGGGTCCCGGCCACGGTGACCGGGGCGCCGCCGAGCCCGTTGGCGAACTGTTCCCGTACCGCCCGGTCCCGCTCGGCGAACGCGGCGGCGTCGGCGCCGCCGGAGCCGCTGATCAGCAGGCTGCGTTCCTCGGCGGGGGCGGCGTCGAGCACCGCGCGGGCGCCCGCCTCGACCGCCCGGCGGTTGTAGTCGGAGAGCCCGGTGACCAACGCGACCGCGACGAGTGCCGCGACAGCGGCGGCGAGCAGCAGCCCACGAGCCTCTATCGCCCGCCTCCACACCAGCTTCATCCGACGTCCTCTCCTGGCCCCGGCGGGCCGATGCCGAGAGAGAGCAGTGACGCCCACCAAAAGGTTCGCGCCCGTTACATGATCGTTATCGGTCCCCACCCACCCCCTCCCCGCCCCACCCGCCCACCTCCCCGTCGATCTTGGAGTTGTGGCACCTCGAACGCGCTCCATGCGCCTTTTGGGAACGACCACAACTCCAAGATCGACGGGATCCACCGGGGTAGCGGGCGAGGGCTGTCCACAGGGGCGGACGGGAGGGGCGGCGGGGCGGGAGGGTGGGCGGGTGTGGCGGTACACACGGCCACCGACCTCTACCGCCGCCCTCGGCACGTCGTCGCTTCGGTCCGGGCCCTGCTCACCGCCTCCGGCTGAGCCCCAGTCACCCGAGCACGGCGCACGCCGCGCGCACTCGCCGACAAGGGGACGGCGCGTCAGGGGCGGGGGCGGTCGCGGTCCTTGGAGGGCTGGACCCGCTTCGGCTCGCCGGGCATCTTCGGGTACTCCGGCGGGTACGGCATGTCGCCCAGCCCGTCCGCGGCGTCCCGCTCGGCCCACTCCAGCAGCGGCGTGATGTCCCACGGGGCGTCGTCGATGCCGGCGTGCGGGTCGCCGCGCTCGGCGAACCGGGCCGGCACCGTGCCCAGGTGGAAGTCGTCCGGGTCGACTTGCGGCAGCTCGTCCCAGTCGACCGGGGTGGAGACGGTGGCGCGGGCGTTGGCGCGCAGCGAGTACGCGCAGGCGATGGTGCGGTCCCGCGCCGTCTGGTTGAAGTCGACGAAGACCCGCTCGCCGCGCTCCTCCTTCCACCAGGCGGTGGTGACCAGCTCGGGGCGGCGGCGTTCCAGCTCCCGGGCCAGCGCGATGGTGGCCCGGCGCACCTCCACGAACGTCCAGCGCGGCTGGATCCGCAGGTAGACGTGCACGCCCCGGCCGCCGGAGGTCTTCGGCCAGCCGGGCACGCCCAGCTCGTCGAGCAGCCCGCGCAGCTCACCGGCGGCGGTCACCGCGTCGGCGAAGTCGGTGCCGGGTTGCGGATCGAGGTCGACGCGCAGCTCGTCGGGGCGGTCGGTGTCGGCAGCGCGCACCGGCCACGGGTGGAACACCACGGTGCCCATCTGCGCCGCCCAGGCCACGTGCGCCAGGTCGGCCGGGCACAGCTCGTCGGCCGGGCGGCCGCTGGGGAAGGTGATCCGCGCGGTGCGGACCCACGGGGGCACGCCTCGCTGCGGCACCCGCTTGGAGAAGAACATCTCCCCCTCGATGCCCTCGGGGAAGCGCTGGAGCGTGGTGGGCCGGTCGCGCAGGGCGCGCATGATCCCGTCGCCGACTGCGAGGTAGTAGCGGAAGACGTCGGCCTTCGTGAAGCCGCGCTGCGGGAAGATCACCCGATCGGGGCTGCTCAGCCGCACCGTGTGCCCGGCTACCTCGATCTCCTCGACCGCGCTCCTGCCCGCCATCACGCGACCATATGCGATGCCACCGACACCCGACGTACCGTGGAGCGGTGAGTCTTTCCGACAACGAACTGCCCCGTACCGAGGACGAATGGCGCGTCCGGCTGAGCCCCGAGGAGTTCCGGGTGCTCCGCGAGGCCGGCACCGAGGCGCCCTGGACCGGTGAGTACGTCGACACCAAGACCCCCGGCGTCTACCACTGCCGGGCCTGCGGGCTGGAACTGTTCCGCAGCCAGGACAAGTTCGACTCGCACTGCGGCTGGCCGAGCTTCGACGACGCCATCCCGGGAGCGGTCAAGGAGATCCCGGACAACACGCTCGGGATGCGGCGCGTAGAGATCCGCTGCGCGCGCTGCGACAGCCACCTCGGGCACGTCTTCGAGGGTGAGGGCTTCACCCCGAAGGACACCCGGCACTGCGTCAACTCGATCTCGGTGCGGCTGGAGCCCGGCGCCGGCTGACGGCGGCGTCACAGCCGCAGCAGGCCGCCGGCCTCGTCCACCTGGTCGGCGGCCTCGTCGTCCAGCCACACCCCGCCGGTGGCGAGGTAACGGAAGCGGTACTCCCCCGGCGCGAGCCGGACCGTCACGGTACGGGTGCCGTCGCGCCGCGGCACCAGCTCGTGCCGGCCGGGCTCCCAGCCGTTGAAGCAGCCGACCACGCTGACCGCGCCGGCCGGCGTGTCCCGGGGCAGCGAGAACGTCACCCGGGTCTGGTTGCCGAAGAGCTTGTTGCGCTTGATCACGAATCCTCCGGGGATTTTCGGCGGTCACAGGAGTCAACGCGCGACACGCCGGGAGCGACTCGCCGTGGGGCCGGATCAGGTTCGCCGGTTCCGGTTGCTCGAAGGTGTCGTCTGCGCGACTCTCGGATGACAGGTCCGTTTTCGGGGGGTTTCGCATGACTGCCTGCGAGGTTTGCGGCAACGATTACTGGATGGCGTTCGAGGTGCGCACCGTCGACGGGTCGCGGCACACGTTCGACTGTTTCGAGTGCGCGGTGCACAAGATGGCGCCGATCTGCGAGCACTGCCAGATCAAGATCGTCGGGCACGGCGTCGAGGTCTCCGGCCGCTTCTTCTGCTGCGCCCACTGCGCCCGCGCCGTCGAGGGCGAGCAGGGCGCCGAGGTACGCGACGCGGTCGGCGCCCGCCCCGCCTGACGCGTGGTTCGGCCACGCCCAGGGGCGGGCCGTGCTCCGGGGACACCGTCGGAGTCGATCTCTGACTAGCATCCATCCGTGACCCGACGGTTGATCATCGCGGCGGCACTCGTCGCCGTCCTCGCGGGCTGCTCTCCCGCCACCGAGCCGAGCGCCACGACCGCCCCCGATCCGGCGCTCGCCGCGCCCTCGCCCACCGACGGCGGCGCCGCCGCGGCGCTGCGCGACCGGTACGCCGCGACCGGCAGCCTGGCCGGCCTGGCCGAGGAACCCGAGCACGCCAGTGAGCGGCTCGACTCCGACGGTGTCGTGTGCGGTCGCCCGCTGCCCCTGCTCGACCGGCGGCTGGTCGTGTCCACCCGGGTCTTCGTCACGCCGCAGGGAACCCCGGCCGCCGAGTTCGTCGAGATCGCCCAGGAGACCGTGGTCTACCCGGACGAGCCGACGGCCGCGGACGCGGTACGGCAGATCTTCGGCGTGCTGGAGGCGTGCGAGCGCGACGAGGAGGACGGCCAGGTGACCGCCGGCCACACCGCAGCGGACCTGCCCGCCGGGCTGGGCGTGCCGGGCCGCGTGGTGTCGGCGACCATGACGGTGCCCGACGGCGCCCGCTTCCCGCACCGCTACGGCTGCCTGCACCGGGGCCGGGTGACCCAGTGCGTCGCGGTCTGGACCCGCTCGGCGGCCGACACCGGCACCTGGTTCGAGCGCGCCGTCACCGCCACCGCCGCCGGGCTGCGCGCGTCCAGGGACTGACAACCGCGCCGGCCCGGCGCGCGCCGGGTCGACATGTCGCGCCAGGGGGAGCACGAGCAGCCGGAGACGCGCCGCCTACCCTGGGCCGATGCCCGTCGAGTCCCACCTGGCCGGCTTCGCCGACCTGGACGCCCGCACCTTCCACGACCTGCTCCGGCTGCGCATCGACGTGTTCGTGGTCGAGCAGTCCTGCCCGTACCCGGAGCTGGACGGCCGGGACGTCGAACCCGGCACCCGCCACCTGTGGCTGAGCAGCGACGACGTTGTGGTCGCGTACCTGCGGATCCTGGCCGACCCCGGCGGCGTGGCGCGGATCGGGCGGGTGGTGGTGGCGTCGGCGGCCCGCGGCGCGGGCCTGGCCGGCGCGCTGATGACCGAGGCCCTGGCCGTGGTGGGTGACCGGCCGTGCGTGCTCGACGCGCAGACGCACCTGGTCGGCTTCTACGCGGGGCTCGGCTTCGAGGTCAGCGGCCCCGGCTACGTCGAGGACGGCATCCCGCACACCCCGATGCGCCGTGACCCGACTAATTGACGTTTGTCGCTTTTTGTGGCAGCGTGCGGGCGGAGCCGCCACGCGGGAGAGGGCAACTCCCGACAGTCCGGGCGTCGTGCACCGACACCCCATCCCGGAGGCTTTCCATGTCCACTCCGTACCGCCGCCCCTTGCCGCTCGCGGCGGCGATCATCGCCGTCTGCGCGGTGGTGGCGGCGCTGCTCACCACCGCGTTCTCCGGCCCGGCCTCGGCGCACGGGTCGGTTGTCGACCCGGCCTCGCGCGCCTACAGCTGCTGGCAGCGCTGGGGCGGTGACTTCCAGAACCCGGCCATGGCCACCCAGGACCCGATGTGCTGGCAGGCGTGGCAGGCCGACCCGAACGCCATGTGGAACTGGAACGGCCTGTTCCGCGAGGGCGTGGCCGGCAACCACCAGGGCGCCATCCCGGACGGGCAGCTGTGCAGCGGCGGCCGCACCCAGAGCGGCCGCTACAACGCGCTCGACACCGTCGGCGCCTGGAAGACCGTGCCGGTCACCAACAGCTTCCGGGTCAAGTTCTTCGACCAGGCCAGCCACGGCGCCGACTACATCCGGGTGTACGTGACCAAGCAGGGTTTCAACGCGCTCACCTCGCCGCTGCGCTGGAGCGACCTGGAACTGGTCGGCCAGATCGGCAACACCCCGGCCAGCCAGTGGACGCGTGAGGTGGACGGCGTGTCCATCCAGATCCCGGCGAACGCGCCGGGCCGCACCGGCCGGCACATCGTCTACACCATCTGGCAGGCCAGCCACCTGGACCAGTCCTACTACCTGTGCAGTGACGTGGACTTCGGCGGGTCCGGCCCGTCGCCGACGACGTCCCCGACCACCCCGCCGACCAGCACGCCGCCCACCAGCACCCCGCCGACGAGCACGCCGCCGACCAGCCCGCCGCCGAGCACGCCGAACCCGGCCGGTGGCTGCACCGCGACGTACGCGATCACCGGTTCGTGGGGCGGTGGCTTCCAGGCCGAGGTGAAGGTGACCAACGGCAGCGGTTCACCGATCCGCGGCTGGTCGGTGAGCTGGAACTACCAGAACGGCCAGCAGGTCAACTCGGCGTGGAACGCCACTGTGACCACGAGCGGAACGCTGGTGACGGCACGCAACGTGGCCTACAACGGCTCGCTCGCGCCGGGTGCGAGCACCTCGTTCGGCTTCACCGGCTCGGCCGGTGCGACGAACCCGGTGCCCGGCATCCTGTCCTGCACGACGACCGCCTGACCGGGATCCGGCCGGGACCGCGAGCGCGGTCCCGGCCGGGCACCCCTCAGACCAGGCAGTTGACGATGTCGGCGACCGGGCGGCGGCGGCCGGTGTAGAACGGGATCTCCTCCCGCACGTGCCGGCGGGCGCCGGAGGCCCGCAGGTCGCGCATGAGATCCACGATCCGGTGCAGCTCGTCGGCCTCGAACGCCAGCATCCACTCGTAGTCGCCGAGCGCGAACGAGGCGACGGTGTTGGCCCGCACGTCCGGGTAGCCGCGGGCCATCTTGCCGTGCTCGGACAGCAGCTCACGCCGCTCGGCGTCGGGCAGCAGGTACCACTCGTACGAGCGCACGAACGGGTAGACGCACAGGTAGGAGCGCGGCTGCTCGTCGGCCAGGAACGCCGGGATGTGGCTCTTGTTGAACTCGGCCGGGCGGTGCAGCGCCATCTGCGACCAGACCGGGGTGAGCGCCCGGCCCAGCGTGGTGCGGCGGAACCGCAGGTACGCGTCCTGGAGCGCGTCGCTGGACGACGAGTGCCACCAGATCATCAGGTCGGCGTCGGCGCGCAGCCCGGCCACGTCGTACGTGCCCCGGATCGTGACGTCCTTGCCGGCCAGCTCGGTGAAGAGCGACTCGACCTCGTCGACGACGTTCTCCCGCAGCGACGGCAGCGGGCTGGTGGCCCGGTACACCGACCACATGGTGTAGCGGATGGTCTCGTTGAGCTCCCGCAGCCGCGCCGCGTTGGTCTGCTCGGTCATGCTGCCGATCCTCCCAGTGCCGTGATGATCTCTTCGGCCGCCGTCTCGCCGGAGCGGACGCAGACCGGAATGCCGACGCCGTCATAGCCGGCCCCGGCCACTGCAAGCGTCGGGTGGGCGGCGCGCAGCGCCGTCCGGACCGCCGCCACCCGGCCGGTGTGCCCCGGCGTGTACTGCGGCAGCGCGCCACCCCACCGCTGCACGTGCCGGACCACCGGGGCCGGCAGCGGCGCGCCGAGCACCGCCGACAGCTCCCGGTGCACCGTGTCGGCCAGGTCGTCGTCGGTGAGCCGCAGCGACGTCTCGTCGCCGTACCGGCCGACCGAGGCGCGCACCAGCGCCAGCCCGTCCGGCCGCCGCAGGTGCCCCCACTTGGTGGTGAAGAACGTGGACGCCTTGATCGTCAGCCCTTCGCCGGCCGGCACCAGGAAGCCGGACAGCTCCGGCAGGGCCGGGCCTGGCAGTGCCAGCGTGATCAGGGCGACGCTGGCGTAGTCGAGCGCGCCGACCGTGTCGGCCACCTCGGGCGCGGCGGCGGCGAGCAGCCGCGCGGCCGGGCGGGCCGGCACCGCGAGCAGCACCGCGTCGGCCTCGACGTGCTCGGCGTCGCGGGTCGGCCCGACGGTGAGCCGCCAGCCGTCCGGGGTGCGGCGCAGTTCGCGTACCGCGGCGCCCCGGCGGATCGTCGCACCGCTCGCCGTCGCCGCCACCTCGACCAACGTGCTCAGCCCGCCGGCGAGGGTGCCGAAGACCGGGGCGCCCGGCGCGCGCGGCGCGGCGGCCTGCGCGGCGCGTACCGCCCCGACCAGCGTGTGCTCGGAGCGGGCCGCGCGAGCCAGCGCCGGCATCGTGGTGACCAGCGACAGGTCGTCGGCCCGCCCGGCGTACACACCGCCGAGCATCGGATCGACCAGCCGCTCCACCACCGCGTCACCGAGACGCTTGCGGACCAGCTCACCGACCGACGTGTCCTCGCCGTCGGCCAGCAGCGGCCGGCCCGCGTCGCGGTCGGCGTCCGCGGCCGGCGGCGCCACCGCCGCCACCTTGTCCAGATCCCCGGGTACGCCGACGAGCGTGCCGCCCGGCACCGGTCGCAACGTGCCGTCGACCAGCAGGGCCGCCTGCCCGACCGTGGGGTGCACGATCTCCTCGTCCAGGCCGAGGCGGCGGGCCAGCGTCACCGCTGCCGACTCGCCACCGGCCGGGTCGCGCATCAGGAACGACTCCGCGCCGAACTCGACCGGGCCACCGGCCAGCTCACCGGTGAACAGCTTCCCGCCGAGGCGGCCGGACTGCTCGTACACGGTGATCTCGGTGCCCTCGGGAGCCCGGTCGCGCAACCGGACGGCGGCGGCCAGCCCGGTGATCCCGCCACCGACGATCGCCACCCGCCACGGTCGCACCACTGTCTCCTCCTAGCGCTCCGGTCGCGCGGTCAGCTCGTGCACCAGCGCGACCACCCGGGTCAGCACCTCGGGGTCGGTCTCCGGCAGGACGCCGTGACCGAGGTTGAACACGTGGCCGGGAGCGGCCCGGCCCTGCTCGACGATGCGCCGCACCTCGGCCTCCACCGCCGGCCAGGGGGCGAGCAGCACTGTCGGGTCGAGGTTGCCCTGCACCGCCTTGTCGGGCCCGATCCGGCCGGTGGCGACGTCCAGCGGCGTCCGCCAGTCCACGCCCACCACGTCGGCGCCGGCCTCGCCCATCGCGCCGAGCAGCTCGCCGGTGCCCACCCCGAAGTGGATCCGGGGTACGCCCGCGTCGGCGAGCCCGCCCAGCACGTACGTCGAGTGCGGCAGCACGAAGCGGCGGTAGTCGGCCTCGGAGAGCGCGCCGGCCCACGAGTCGAACAGCTGCACCGCGGAGACCCCGGCGTCGATCTGCACCTGGAGGAACGCAAGCGTCACCTCGGCCAGCCGCGCGCACAGCGCGTGCCACAGGTCCGGGTCGCCGTACATCAGCGCCTTGGTCTTGGCGTGCGTGCGCGACGGGCCGCCCTCCACCAGGTAGCTGGCGAGCGTGAACGGGGCGCCGGCGAAGCCGATCAGCGGGGTGTCGCCCAGCTCGACGACGAGCCGGCGGACCGCCTCGTCCACGTACGACACGTCGTCGCGGCCGATCGGGGTGATCCGCTCGACGTCGGCGGCGGTACGGACCGGTTCGGCCACCACCGGGCCGGTGCCGGGCACGATGTCCAGGTCGACGCCGGCCGCGGCGACCGGCACCACGATGTCGCTGAACAGGATCGCCGCGTCCACGCCGTGCCGGCGCACCGGCTGGAGCGTGATCTCGGTGACCAGCTCGGGCCGGCGGCAGGACTCCAGCATCGGCACGTTCGCCCGGATCTCCCGGTACTCCGGCAACGACCGGCCGGCCTGGCGCATGAACCAGACCGGGGTGTGCGGGCCCGGCTCGCGCCGGCAGGCCCGGAGGAAGGGCGAGTCGGCCGGCCCGCCACGGCGGGGTTCTCCGTCTCGGGCGGCAGTGCCCGTGGTGTCGGTGGTCATCGCGGCAATCGTGCCACGCCCCCGGTGCGCGCCCGCGCTCACCGTCCGCATTTGTGACGTAGAAGGAAGGCCCCTCAACCGGCGATCACCCGGCGCGCCGTCGCGCGCCGCGCGGTGAGCGCGGCATAGGCTGCCCGCATGGCCCCCCCGATCGCGCTCCCGGAAACGTTCGCTCGCGCGGTCGCGGGGCTGCGGTCGGTGACACCCCGCCCGGAGATCGAGCTGGAGGAGGTCGGGGCGCCGCAGCGGCTGGCCCCGTACGCGTTCGCGCTCTCCGCCGCCGTGCTGCGCGACGACGACGAGGTGGCCACCGGCCGGCTGATCCTGCTGCACGACCCGGCCGGGCACGAGGCCTGGCAGGGCACGCTGCGGCTGGTCACGTACGTCACCGCCGAGCTGGAGGTCGACCTCGCCAGCGATCCGCTGCTGCCCGGCGTCGGCTGGACCTGGCTGACCGACGCGCTCGACGCGCAGGGCGCCGGGCACCGGGCGATCGGCGGCACCGTCACCCAGACGCTCTCCACCCGCTTCGGCGAGCTGGCCGGGCCGCCCGCCGCCGGTGACATCGAGATCCGCGCCTCCTGGACGCCGCTGCGCGCCGACCTCGGTCCGCATCTGCTCGGCTGGTGCACGCTGCTGGCCTCCACGGCCGGCCTGCCGCCGCCCGGCGTCACCGCGCTGCCCACCCGCCGCTCGGCAGGCGCCGCCTGACCGTCGCTCGTTCGCGGGGCGAATCGCGGGATGCGCGAAGGCCGCCCCGGGCGATCCGGGGCGGCCTTCGGACGGACGCCGGTCAGAGGTAGTTCTCGGCCTCGTCGCAGACCTTGTCGAGGCCCTTGTTGGCCGCGTCGAAGGCGGCCCGGTCGCCGCGCGACGCCGCCGCGATGGCGGTGGTCAGCTTGTCCAGGCAGCTCGCGATGACCTTCTTCTGCCGGGCCTGCTCGTCCCGGTCGTTCTTGGTGCCGGTCAGGTCCTGCTGGGTGTTCGACAGCCGCTCCTGGACCGTCTTCAGCTCACCCTTGAGCTTCTCGATCTCCTGCTGGTTCGCCGAGATCGTGCCGTCACGCTGGCTGACCGTCTGCCGGGACTTGTCCAGCTCGCCGTTCGTGGAGACGTACAGGAACGTCATCACGCCGCCGAAGACGAACAGCAACGCGGCGACGAGGCCGAGCACCACCGCGGCCCACTTCCTGCCGCCGCCGGTCGCCGGCGCGGCGCCCGGCGGGCCGTACGGGCCGGGCGGCCCGGACATCGGCGGCGGCGCGAAGCCGGGGCCGGACACCGGCGGAGCGGACGCCGGCGGGACCGACATCGGCTGCGCGTAGCCGGGGGCGGAGACCGGCGGGACGGATACCGGCGGCGCCGACATCGGCTGCGCCGGCGGGGGCACCGGGGCGGCGCCGGGCGCGTATCCCGGCTGTCCCGGCGCGGCGGGCTGATATCCGCCGTACCCGGGAGCCCCGCCGGACACGGTGGGCTGGTGCAGGGTCGGCGAGGGCTGGTTCGGGTCGTACTGCTGGGGCGCGGGCCGGCTGCCGTACGGGTTGCCGTAGACCGTGCCCCCCGGCGCCGGGGGCTGGTTGTCGCCTCCGGCCGGTGGGTAGGACATGTCGTTCCTCCAGATGTGCTGGTCCCCCGCGGGGTGGCCCGATGGACCGGGGTCGATGCGGTGCGGCCGGGCCGGTCCGGCCAGCGGTCAGCAGAGCCGGAACCGGTCGCAGGCGGTCTTGATCGGCACCGCGAGCCCGATGCCCTCGGCGTTGCGGGCCTTGGCCGTGGCGATGCCGACGACCTCCTTCGAACCGTTGATCACCGGGCCGCCGGAGTTACCCGGGTTGATCGGAGCGTCGAACTGGATCACCGGGCCGCCGCCGCGCTCGTCCTCGCGGAACGCGCTGACCACGCCCGTGGTGACACTGTCCTGCAGTCCGAGCGGCGCGCCGACCACGATGATCTGCTGGCCGGACCGCACCGGGGCGCGGGCCGCGACCAGCCCGGTGAACTTGGCGGTGGTCTGCAGCTGCGCCAGGTCCTTGTCCTTGTCGGTGGCGATGATGGTCGCCTCGAACCGCTGGTCCTTGCGCTCCAGGAACACCTTGCGCTCACCCGCGGTGAAGACCGACTCGACCACGTGGAAGTTCGTCAGCAGCGTGGTGCCACCGCCGGACGGCGCCTTGCCGACGGCGAACGCCGTACCGGTGAACTGCCCGGCCCGCACCCGGAACACGCTCGGCAGCACCGCGCTGGCCACGGCCTCCGGGTTGAAGGCCGCGTCGGCCTGCTTCTCCAGGCTGCCGGCGCGCTGCTCCAGGCCGTCGAGCCGGCCGGCGTCCGCGCCCTGCCCCTCGGCCATCCGCTTGTCGGCGGCGGCGAGCCGGTCGTCGAGCCGGTAGATCTGGTACGCCTGCACGCCGGTGACCACCGTCAGCACGGCGGCCAGGGCCAGCGCCACCACCGCCACCCGGCTGCGCCGGGACGCCGGGCCGGCCGGGCCGCCCATGGGGGCCGGCGGACCCGGGTACGCGGCGCCCGGCTGCGACGGCCCGGACACCGGCTGGCCCGGGTAGGCGGGCGCGGACACGGGCCGGCCCGGGTAGGCCGGACCGCTGCCGGACGGACCCGGATACGACGGTGCGGCGGGCTGCCGGTCCGGGTACGACGACGACCCCGGCCCGCCCGGGTACGACGGCGACGCGGACACCGGCTGGCCCGGGTACGACGGCGCCCCGCCCGGCTGACCTGGGTACGCCGGAGCGGCGGACCGGGAGGTCTGCGCCGGTACGGCGCCGTAGGACGGCTGGCCCGGCGCGGCGCCGTAGGACGACTGGCCCGGTTGGGAAGGTGCGGTTCCGTAGGACGACGGCTGGGCCGTGGCGGGCGGGGTCGCGACGCCGGACGAGGCGGCGTAAGGCGTCGACTGCGGCGTGCCGGCCGGGTCCGGGCGACCCGGGTAGACGGCGGTCGGCTGGACGGCGGGTGGCTGGACGGCGGCCCGCGCCGAGGGCGCCGGATAGCCGGGCGTGCCGCCCCACTCGGATCCACCGGCGAACGGCACCGGGGCCGAGCCGGCGGGTGGGGCGAAGCGCGGCGGCAGCGGCCCCGGCCGGTCGGCCGCCGTCTCGCCGCCGCCCTGCCCCGGCACGTCGTCGCCGGTTCCGTACCCGCCTGTCATGCTCGCCCGTCCTCCCCGTCGGCTTCGCCGACGCCCCCCGACCGCTGTGGCACGGCCCGTACGCCGTTCGCGGCTCGATGGACCGTACCGGCGGGAACGGGCTTTGTCTTCCCTCTTGTCCGACCCTCTCACGGCCCCGCAACCCGCACCTTTCCGGTCACCTGAGGGCCGTCGCGCCGACACGCGCCGGACCGGCTGCGCACACCGGATCGTCCGGCCCACTAGGGTTGTCAGGTGACCGACGAACCACCCCTGCGCCGTCGGGCCGCCGAAAGCCGTACGGGAGAGGTCTCCACCGATCCGACGTCGGCCCTGCCGGAGCCGGCGGACGCGGGGACCGAGACCGATCCGGACGCGGCCGTCCCCCTGACCGCGCCGCGCGACGGCACGCCCGCCCCGGTGGCCACAACCGCCGAGTTGGACGAGGTCGTGGCCCGCTTCGCGGCCGGCACCGGCCCGGTGGCCCTCGACGCCGAACGCGCCTCCGGCTACCGCTACAGCCAGCGCGCCTATCTGGTGCAGCTGCGCCGCGGCGGCGCCGGCACCGCGCTCATCGACCCGCTGCCGCTGCCCGACCTGTCCGCCCTGGACGCGGCGATCGCCGAGACCGAGTGGGTGCTGCACGCGGCCAGCCAGGATCTCGCCTGCCTGGCCGAGGTGGGGCTGCGCCCGCGCCGGTTGTTCGACACCGAACTGGCCGCCCGGCTGGCCGGGTTCGAGCGGGTCGGCCTGGCCGCGCTGACCGAACAGCTGCTCGGGTTCAGCCTGGAGAAGCACCACTCCGCCGCCGACTGGTCCAGCCGGCCGCTGCCGGAGTCCTGGCTGACGTACGCGGCGCTCGACGTGGAACTGCTCGTGGACCTGCGCGACGCGCTGGACGAGGAGTTGCAGCGGCAGGGCAAGTCCGCCTGGGCGGCGGAGGAGTTCGACGCGCTCGTACGCAACGGCGCCCGTCCGCCGCGCGTCCGCGCCGAGCCGTGGCGGCGTACGTCCGGCATCCACCGGGTACGCGGCGCGCGCGCCCAGGCCCGGGTGCGTTCGCTCTGGTACGCGCGGGACCAGATCGCCGCCCGCCGGGACGCCGCGCCGGGCCGGGTGCTGCCCGACTCGGCCATCGTGGCCGCCGCCGAGCTGGACCCGAAGGACGAGAAGACGCTGCTCACGCTCCCCGGGTTCGGCGGGCGGTCGGTGCGCCGGCTGGCGCGTACCTGGCTGGCGGCGCTGGACGACGCGCGGCAACTGCCGGACGACGCGCTGCCGGTGAGCCCGGCGGTGGAGGGGCCGCCTCCGCCGCACCGTTGGGCCGAACGCGACCCGGTGGCGGCCGGCCGGCTGGCCCGCGCCCGGGAGGTGGTGGTCGGCACCGCCGGGGCGCACCGGCTGCCGGCGGAGAACCTGATCGCGCCGGACTCGATCCGCCGGCTGGCGTGGCAGCCGCCCACGGAGATCACCGACGAGACGGTCGCGGAGGCGCTGCGCGGGTTCGGCGCCCGCGAGTGGCAGATCGGACTGCTGCTGCCTGCTCTTACCGAGGCGCTGCGCACCCCCCAGCAGTAACGTCGACGACAGGTGTGAGGTGGGCCACGCGGGGGGTGGTGCCACGTTTGGTTACTGGCGAGTAGCATCCGGGGAAATGCCCGTGCCGAGGGAGGCTCCAAGTGCCCCGTGAAGTCCGGGATGTCGTCTTCGTCGACGGCGTCCGTACCCCGTTCGGCAAGGCGGGTGGGATGTACGCCAACACCCGCGCCGACGATCTGGTGATCCGCTGCATCCGCGAGCTGATGCGCCGCAATCCGCAACTGCCGCCGGAGAAGGTGGAGGAGGTGGCCATCGCCGCCACCACCCAGATCGGTGACCAGGGCCTGACCATCGGCCGCACCGCCGCCCTGCTGGCCGGCCTGCCCAAGACCGTGCCCGGCTTCGCCATCGACCGGATGTGCGCCGGCGCGATGACCGCTGTCACCACAGTGGCCAGCGGCATCGCCATGGGCGCGTACGACGTGGCCATCGCCGGCGGCGTCGAGCACATGGGCCGCCACCCGATGGGCGAGGGCGTCGACCCCAACCCGCGCATCGTCGCGGAGAAGCTCGTCGACCCGTCCGCCCTGGTGATGGGCTCCACCGCGGAGAACCTGCACGACCGGGTCCCGCACATCACCAAGGAGCGCACCGACGCGTTCGCGCTGGCGTCGCAGCAGAAGACCGCGAAGGCGTACGCCAACGGCAAGCTCCAGGGCGACCTGGTGCCGGTGGCGGTCCGCGACCCGGAGGCGGGCTGGGGCCTGGCCAGCGTGGACGAGGCACCCCGGGACACCTCGATGGAGAAGCTGGCCGGCCTGAAGACCCCGTTCCGGCCGCACGGCAAGGTCACCGCGGGCAACGCGGCCGGCCTGAACGACGGCGCCACCGCCGCCCTGCTGGTGGCCGAGGAGACCGCCCGCGAGCTGGGCCTGCCGGTCGGCATGCGCCTGGTGTCGTTCGGCTTCGTCGGCGTCGAGCCCGAGGTGATGGGCGTCGGCCCGATCCCGTCGACCGAGAAGGCGCTGCGCATCGCCGGCCTGAGCATCGACGACATCGGCCTGTTCGAGCTGAACGAGGCGTTCGCGGTGCAGGTGCTCGCCTTCCTGGACCACTTCGGCATCGCCGACGACGACCCGCGGGTCAACCCGTGGGGCGGCGCGATCGCCATCGGTCACCCGCTCGCGTCCTCCGGCGTCCGGCTGATGACCCAGCTCGCCCGCCAGTTCGCCGAGCACCCCGAGGTCCGCTACGGCCTCACCGCCATGTGCATCGGCATCGGCATGGGCGGCACCGTGATCTGGGAGAACCCGCACTGGGAGGGTGGAGACAAGTGAGCCTCGCCGCACCGAACGAGGTCGTCACCAAGGCGCTGCTGCGCCAGGTGGCCGTACCCGGGCTGGACCGGCCCGCCGCCCTCATCACGCTGGACAACGGCTTCGACCACACCAAGCCGAACACCTTCGGCCCGGCCGGTCTGACCAGCCTGGACGAGGCGATCACCGCCGCGCTGGCGGCCGAGCCGGCGTTCATCGCGGTCACCGGCAAGCCGTACATCTTCTGCGTGGGCGCGGACATCACCAGCCTGCCCGCGCTGGAGAACCGGGAGCAGGCGCTGGAGATCGGCCGGCTGGGCCACCGGGTCTTCGCCCGCCTCAAGGACAGCGGCGTCCCCACCTTCGCGTTCGTCAACGGCGCGGCGATGGGCGGCGGCCTGGAGCTGGCGCTGCACTGCCACTACCGGACGCTGTCGGCGGGCGCGGCGGCCCTGGCGCTGCCCGAGGTCTCGCTCGGCCTGATCCCCGGCTGGGGCGGTACGCAGCTGCTGCCGAACCTGATCGGCATCCCGGCCGCCACGCAGGTGATCATCCAGAACCCGCTGATGCAGAACAAGATGCTCAAGCCGAAGCAGGCGGCCGAGATGGGCATCGCGGACGTGCTGCTGGAGCCGGCCGACTTCCTGGAGCGGTCGCTGGAGTGGGCCGCCGGCGTGGTCCGGGGCGAGGTCACCGTGACCCGTCCCGAGGTCGACAAGGACATGTGGGCGGGCGTGCTCTACTTCGCCCGGCAGACCCTGGACCAGCGGCTGCACGGCGCGGTCCCGTCCGCGTACAAGGCGCTGGACCTGCTGGAGACGGCGAAGGACGCCGACTTCGCCGCCGGCACCGCGGCGGAGGACGAGGCCCTGGCGGACCTGGTCTTCTCCGAGGAGCTGCGCAGCGGCCTGTACGCCTTCGACCTGGTGCAGCGGCGGGCCAAGCGCCCGGCCGGCGCGCCGGACAAGGGACTGGCCCGTCCGGTCACCAAGGTGGGCATCGTCGGCGCCGGCCTGATGGCCAGCCAGCTCGCGCTGCTGTTCGCCCGGCGGCTCCAGGTGCCGGTCGTGATGACCGACCTGGATCAGTCCCGGGTGGACAAGGGTGTCGGCTACGTGCACACCCAGATCGAGAAGGCCGTCAGCAAGGGCCGGATGGACAAGGGCACCGCGGCCAAGCTGTACGGCCTGGTGTCCGGCTCGGTCGACAAGTCCGTGTTCGCCGACGCCGACTTCGTCATCGAGGCCGTGTTCGAGGACCTGGGCGTCAAGAAGCAGGTCTGGGCCGAGCTGGAGAAGATCGTCAAGCCGGAGGCGGTGCTCGCCACCAACACCAGCTCGCTGTCCATCACCGAGATGGCCGCCGAGCTGGAGCACCCGGAGCGGGTGGTCGGCTTCCACTTCTTCAACCCGGTCGCGGTGCTGCCGCTGCTGGAGATCGTCCGCGGCGAGCGGACCGACGACGCCACGCTGGCCACCGCGTTCGCGGTCGGCAAGCAGCTCAAGAAGTCGTCGGTGCTGGTGAAGGACGCCCCGGCGTTCGTGGTGAACCGGCTGCTGACCCGCTTCCTCGGCACCGTGTTCGCGGCCGTCGACCAGGGCACCCCGCTGGACGTGGCGAACAGCGCGCTGGACCCGCTGGGCCTGCCGATGCGTCCGCTGGCGCTGCTGCAGCTCGTCGGGCCGGCCGTGGCGTACCACGTCGGCGGCACCCTGCACGAGGCGTTCCCGGACCGGTTCGGGGTCAGCGAGAACCTCAAGCGGATCGCCGACTCGGGTCAGCCGATCGTGGTCGACGACCAGATCAACGACGAGGTGGCGAAGCTGCTCGTGGTCGGTGACGAGCCGCTGACCGCCGAGCAGGTCCGGCAGAACGCGCTGGACGCGCTGGCGCAGGAGATCCGGCTCATGCTCGACGAGGGCGTCGTCGCCGAGGCGCAGGACATCGACCTGTGCATGATCCTCGGCGCCGGCTGGCCGTTCCACCTGGGCGGCGTCACGCCGTACCTGGACCGGACCGGCACCTCCGAGCGGGTGACCGGCAAGCGGTTCCTGCCGCGCGGCGCGGCAAGCCTGCGCTGACCGGCCGCAACGCATCGATCGCGGTGGTCGGGCTGTCCGTTCCGGACGGTCCGGCCACCGCGATCGGCGTCTGCGGCCCAGGTCACGGGTAGGTCGCGGTTTTCCGTCGTCGCCCTTGGGCGGGACAGCGGGCTGTCGGTGGTGCTGGCTACGATCACGCGTCCAGTTTTCTCACAGGAGCTGCCTACATGTCCCAGCCGCCGTCCAGTCCCTACTCCGGCAACTACCCCTCTCCCCAGCAACAGCCCGGTGGCTACCAGCCGCCGCAGCAGCCGCAGTACGGCGGTGACTACCCGCAGGCTCCCCAGCAGCAGTACGGCGGCGACTACCCGCCGCAGCAGCCGCAGTACGGCAGCCAGCTCGGTGCGCCGGTCCCGCCGAAGAAGTCCGGCGTCGGCAAGGTCCTGCTGATCGTCCTCGCCGTGGTCCTGGTGCTCTGCGTCGGCGGCGGTGTCGCCGCCTACTTCGCCACGAAGGACACCGTCGACGAGGTGGTCACCGCCACCAAGACCCGGGTGGTCGAGCCGCAGACGCTCGGCGGCCGGGCGAAGGTCACCGACCCGCAGCTGCAGTCCGCCGCGGCGCAGATGAAGTCCGAGCTCAGCAAGGACGTGCCGGACGCGACCAGCACTGTCGGCGCCTTCTACGGCGACCCGGCCAAGAAGGACCTGGTCATGATCGTCGCGGTGTCCGGCGTCATGGCGGACCCGAAGAAGGAGCTGGCCGACGCCACCGCGGCGGTCACCCCGGACCTGGCCACGAAGGACTTCAAGACGGTCGACGCGGGCCCGCTCGGCGGCGACGCCAAGTGCTCCGACGGCAAGGCGTCGGACGTGCCGGTGGCCGTCTGCATCTGGGTCGACCGGGGCAGCCTCGGCATGGTGGTCGTCTACTTCAAGTCCGCGGCCGAGCTCCAGTCGGAGTTCGTGACGATGCGCGGCGAGATCGAGAAGCAGGACTGACAACCGTCACGCACCGGGCCCCCGCCGTGACGGCGGGGGCCCGGTGTCGTTTCCGGATCAGGCGGACGCGGCCCGTTCCGCGGGGCTGCGGCAGACGCAGAACTCGTTGCCCTCGGGGTCGGCCAGCACCACCCAGCCGGTCCCGTCCGGCCGGCGCCGGTCGGCCACCAGCGTGGCGCCCAGCTCACGCAGCCGCGCCACCTCCTCGTCCCGGGTGCCCTCGGCCGCGTGCAGGTCGAGATGGAACGCGCCCTTGCCGTGCCGCTCGCCCACCTCGACGAACAGCAGGTCGGGGCCGTGGCCGCCGGGTGCGGCCAGGACCGCCTCCGGGTCGCCCGGGTGGTCGTCGTCGGCGAGCCGGCGGTCGAGCACCCGGGCCCACCAGCCGGCCAGGGTGTACGGGTCGTCGGACTCGACGGTCACGCAGTGGATCTGTGCACTCATGGTGCTTCCTCCTGTGGGGAGCGCGCCCCGACGGAGTGGGAACGTCAGCGGGGAACGCGGGGCGCGGGACGGTTCACGACGGACATCGACCACACCCCCTTCCACCTCTCGGGCTGACCCGATGATCATGCCACCGCCGTCCGGCCGGGACAAGCCGCCGGCCCGGCCCCGCGGGTGCGGGACCGGGCCGGCGGGCACTGCCGCGTCACGGGCCGACGAAGACCGCCTTGGCGCGCCAGTCGACGCCGTCGACCGCCGGGCCGCTGCGCACCGTGAACGTCCCCGACGGAGCGCCGTTCACCCAGTCGGCGGCGGACAGGTCACCGGTGCTCCGGTTCACCTTGTAGAGCGTGGAGCCGGCCACGAAGAGCGCGCCCGCGTCGGCGAAACCGCTCGCCCCGGACACGGAGAACCGGTCGGCGCCGACCACACCGCTGTCCGGCGTGAACCAGCGCCAGAACAGGCCGTTCTGCCCGGTCAGCGTGTAGTAGAGCCGCCCGCCGGTGGAGAACATGCCGGTCACGTTCGGGATCTCGGCGTAGAAGCCGGTAGTCGCGCCGACGTACGTCTGCCCGGCCGGACCGGAGTTGGTCACCACGGTGTCCCAGTACGGGTCGTGGTACGGGTCCACCAGTTCCGGCGTGCCGAACGTGGTGCCGTCGAACGTACGCCGGTAGAGCGCGCCGTCGGCACCGTAGAACAGCGTCCCGCCGACCCAGAACGCGCCACGCGCGCCCGCCCAGACGGTCCCGTCCGGGTCGGCCACCGGGTCCGGCGCGCCGACTGCGCTCTGCCCGTCGTACGAGCGCACCTGCACGGGCGAGCCGGCGCCGCTGGGCGGGGGCCCGGTCTTGACGATCTCGATGGCGTTCACCAGCGGGTTCTCCCGCACGTGGCGGAACTCGATGTCGATCGAGCCGTCGCTGACCACCGTGAACTCGCGCATGGTGCCCACGTTGTGCCCGGCGGTGGCCGACAGGTCGAGGTCGTCGAGGACGACGGCGCCCTCCAGCGCGACGTCGAAGACCCGCGTGCCGGCGTTAGCGGTGCCGGCGTACCTGTTGGCCAGGTAGAGCCGCACGTGCACCTCGGTGCCGGTGGCCACCGGGAACTGCCAGGTCATCTCCGCCCCGCCGGACGGGTCGTACCGCTCGTCGTTGTAGAGCACGGCCGGGGTGCCGGCCGGCACCGTCGAGTCCACGGTGGGGGCGGTGGTGTAGCTGGACGTGCTGCTGCCGGTGTTGCGGTACGGGCTGGGGCTGGAGTTGGTGTCGGCCGCCCAGTCCGGCCCGCCGTCGGTGGCGGCGACGGCCGAGCCGCCCGCGTTCACCCGGTGCAGCACGTTCGTCGGCTGCGGCAGGCCGGCCTGGTACACGTTGCCGGGCAGCGTCGCAGCGGTGGTCGGGTGCGGAGCCTTGCCGCCGGCGAGCGGGAAGAACGCGATCCGCTCCCGGCGGTACTGGAAGTTGCCGATCCAGAGCGTGTCGCCGCCGATCCAGAGCCCGGACTCGGTGACGAGCATCTCGGACGCGCCGATGCCGCGCGGGTGCCGGCCCGGGTTCCAGGACAGCGGCAGGCCGTTGACCGGGTCGAGCGCGGCGATGCTGGCCCGGCCGACCGCGCCGGCCCGGGCGTTGTCGGTGCCCGTGGTGTTGTTGAGCCAGCGGAGGTGGCCGCCGACGTAGACTGCCTGCTCGCTGATGCCGACGGACAGGAACGTGTCGCCGCCGCTGTAGTCGAACCAGGTCGGCTGGAGGCTGGTGCCGGTCGCACCGGCCTCCCAGCGGGCCGCGGTGTCGCAGAGCGTCCCGCTGTAGGGGGCGCCGGTGGTGACCACCACGAAGTAGCTGTTGTCCGGGGAGAACGCGACGTCGCGGACGTACGAGTCGAACGACTGCCACTTGCAGCGCGGCGTGTACCGGGCGGTGTTCCAGTCCGCGACGGTGGCGGCGGTGGCCCCCAGGTCGAGCTTGACGATCTGGTCGTGCAGCACCCCGTCGGCCTTCTTGAAGTTGCCGATGACGACGAGCTGCGTGCCGTCCGGGGAGACGGCCAGCTTCTCCGCGCCCACGCCGGCCTTGGCGCCGCTGACGCCGTCCCAGTTGTGGTTCTCGGTCAGCGTAGTGGTGAGGTAGCCGTCGACCGCGCCGGTGGTGGCGTTGAGCGAGGCGAGCCCGCCGCGCGGGTTGGGGTTGCCGGCGGTGGTGAAGATGCCGCCGACCAGCAGCCGGTCGCCGACCAGCGCGATGTCCTTGATCAGCCCGTTGAACGCGGGCGGCGCGAAGCTGGTGACGACCGCACCGGTGGCGACGTCGAGCAGGGCGACCTTGCGCCGGGTCACGCCGTTGACGGTGTTGAACTTGCCGGCCACGAAGACAGTGGCCGCCGTGGGGCCGGCGACGACCGCCGTGACCTCGTTGTCGAGCGTGGGCGCGAACGCGGTGTCCACCTGTCCGGTCGCCTTGTCGAAGGCGAGCAGGTAGCTACGGGGGATGTCGACGTCGGAGTTGCGGTTCTGCACCCGGGTGAACGAGCCGCCCGCGATGATCTTCGTACCGGCGTCGTGGATCGCGTCGACCGAGCCGTCCTGGACGTCGGGCGAGGCGGCGGAGGGGACGGTGTGGACCACTTTGTCGTGGCCCGGTGCGGCGACGGCGGCCGCGGGCGTGGCCGGCGACAGGCCGGCGACGGTGAGGGCGCCGGCGGTGAGGACCGCGAGAAGACGGCGG
The DNA here is from genome assembly GCF_900091605.1 of Micromonospora tulbaghiae. Classification (GTDB taxonomy): domain Bacteria; phylum Actinomycetota; class Actinomycetes; order Mycobacteriales; family Micromonosporaceae; genus Micromonospora; species Micromonospora tulbaghiae. The sequence goes on along the minus strand of NZ_FMCQ01000003.1, from coordinate 735,408 downwards.
CGGCGCGGGGCCGAGGGGTGGGTCACGGGCAGCTCCGGTGGGTGAGCAGGGTGAGGCGTCGCTGCGCTTACTCTCCGTTGATCACCGGCTCCGCGTCCAGCGTGGGCGGCGCATTCTGCCCGACCACCGTGCCACCGGGGCCGACCACCGTCCGGTCCGGCCAGGACAGCCGAGGCCGTCCGCACGAAAAGGTGAGGTCGTCTCACCGCCTGGCCGGGCGGACGTGGGCGGTCAGGTGGACGCCGGCGGGTCGGCCGACGGAAGCGTGACTGTCACCTCCAGGCCGCCGCCGGGCTGGGCGACCGCCTTGACCGTGCCGCCGTGCGCGTCGCTGACGGCCCGCACGATCGACAGGCCGAGACCGGAGCCGCGCGCGCCGGTGCGTTCCTGGCCGCCGCGCCGGAACGGCTCGAACAGCCCGGGTACGTCGGCCGGGGCGACCTCGAAGCCGGTGTTCCCCACCACCAGCCAGGACCGTTCCCCGTCGGTGCCGGTGCGTACCCAGATCCGGCCGTGCAGGTGGTTGTAGCGGACCGCGTTCTCCACCAGGTTGCCGGCGAGCCGGTCGAGCAGCCCGGGGTCGCCGACCACCGGCGCCGGGCGCAGCGAGGTGTGCACCTTCAGGCCGATGCGCTCCACCTCCCGGGAGACAGCGGACAGCGCGTTCGCGGTGCCGATGGCGAGGTCCGACTCGGCGCGCCGGGCGAGCCGCCGTCCGGTCTGTGCCTCGCTGCTCGCCAGCACCAGCAGCGCGTCGACGAGGCCGTTGGCGCGCTCCGAGGCGTCGCGCACCACCCCGGCCATGCGGCGGTACTCGGCGAGGTCGGCGTCGTCGTCGCTGAGCGTCACGTCGATTTCGGTACGCATCACCGCCAGCGGCGTCCGCAGCTCGTGCGAGGCGTTCGCGACGAACCGTTTCTGCGTCTCGAACGCGCCGCTGATCCGGTCGAGCATGGCGTCGAACGTCTCGGCCAGCTCGGCCACCTCGTCGTCGGCGCCGGACCAGCCGATGCGCTCGTCGAGCGTGGCCTCGCCGAGCCGGCGGGCGGTGGCGGTGACCTGGTGCAGCGGGCGCAGCGCCCGGCCGGCCACCAGGTACGCCCCGGCCACCCCGACCACGCTGATCGCCACCAGTGCGAGCAGCCCTTTGACCAGCAGTTCCTGTGACGCGGCGTCCACCAGTTGCCGCTGCCACTGCCCGGCGTCGAGCGTGCGCCCGTCGCTGAGCACCACACTGGTGCCCGGTAGCAGCTCGTCGGTGGGTCGCAGCGCGTCGCGGACCAGCAGCCAGGCGAGCAGCACCAGGATTGCCCCGGCGCCGACCAGCAGCACGCCGTTGAGCAGGGTCAGCCGTAGCCGCAGCGTCGGCCGCAGCCGGCGCGCGCTCACTGCCGTACCCCGCCGATGCGGTAGCCCGCACCGACAACCGTGTCGATGAGCGGCGGGTCGCCGAGCTTCTTGCGCAGTGTCATCACGGTGACCCGGACGATCGTGGTGAACGGGTCGGTGTTGGCGTCCCAGACGCGCTCCAGCAGCTCCTCGCTGGACACCACAGCGCCGCGCGCCTTGAGCAGCTCGGCGAGCACGCCGAACTCCTTGTTGGTGAGGTCGAGCGGCACCCCGCCCCGGCTCACCACCCGGCGGGCCGGGTCGAGCACCAGATCGGCCACCTCCAGCACCGGCGGCGCGGCCGGTGTGGCCCGGCGGCCGAGCGCCTGCACCCGGGCCACCAGCTCGTCGAACGCGAACGGCTTGGCCAGGTAGTCGTCGGCGCCGAGCTGCAACCCCTCGACCCGGTCGGCGACCGTGCCGCTCGCGGTCAGCATCAACACCCGGGTCAGCGCGCCGGAGGCGGCCAGGTCGGCGCAGATCCGGTCGCCGTGCACGCCGGGCAGGTCGCGGTCCAGGATCACCACGTCGTAGCGGGTGACGAACGCCGCCTCGTGCCCGGCGTCGCCGTCGTAGGCGACGTCGACCGCCATCCCGCGCTTGCGCAGCCCGCGCGCGATCGCGTCGGCGAGGTTGCGCTCGTCCTCGACCACCAGTACCCGCATCCCGGCCTCCCACCTCGTGACCCCTGACAACCTAGTGCGGCAGGCAAAACCCGCCGCCGGAGGAGCCGTCCACCCGAGACGGCCGTCGACGAGCGCACCAACGGGGAGCGCCCGTGGTGCGCGCTCGGGCCACCACACCCGGCCCGGAACCCGGGGGTTGTGACCCTTCGTAACGTTGACACCGATTCACGGCTGCGTCACACACCGTGATGGGCGCTCGCTCGGCCAAACGGGGCGACCAGCGGGCCACATCGTCCTGACCAGGAAAGACTCTGAACCGGCATCCGCCGGCGGAGATACCCCTCCGCGCCCTTTGCTCTGCAGCCCCATGCGCATCGGTAGCCGTGGGTCACCGATGCGTCGATGGCTGCAGAGCAAAGGGCGCGGGGGTGACCATGCCGCGGGCGCGCCGCGGTTACGGTAGGTGACAGGACGCCAGGTTGATCGCCGCGTGGGGTGGCACGGCCGCCGTTGCAGAAAACCTTCGGGTACGCGATGCTCGGCGGCGATGATCGACAAGCGCAGCAGCCACTGGTCACGGCCGTGCCGGGCGGGTTCCCGATGAGCGGCCGCGACATCACGTACCACCGGTTCCGCTTCCCGGCGGACCGGGACGGGGGTCGTGCGGACGGGCTGCGCGCCGGGCCGGACGGGCTGACGCCCGACGGCGATGCCGGCCGGGTCACGCACACCGACCCGCACTCCGGGACCACGGCCGAGTACGCCGCCGGCACCTGGACCTCCCCCGTGACGCCCGTCGGCTTCGCCGTCACCGAGCTGGTGCCCTCCTGGACGGCCGACACCCCGCCCGGCTGCTGGCTACGGGTGGAGCTGCGCGGCTGGGCCGACGGCACGGCCACCACCGGCTGGTACGAGCTGGGCCACTGGGCCGCCGACGACAGTGCCGTGCATCGCGCGTCAGTACCCGGGCAGGAGGACGACCGGGCGCGGGTCGCCGCCGACACCCTGCGGTTGACCGGCGCGACGGTGACCGCCTGGCAGGTTCGGGTGACGCTGTTGCGACGGCTCGACGCGCCCGCCGACCCGGTGCTGCGCACGGTGGGCGTGGTCGCCTCCACCGACCCGGCCACCACCGCGGACGCCGGCACTGCGGACGCCAGCACCGCGAAGGCCGGCGTCGGAGATACGGGCGCGTGGGGACGGGTGCTGGACGTTCCGCGGTACGCGCAACGGCTGCACGCCTCCGGGGAGACCCGCTGGGGTGGCGGCGGCGACTCCTGGTGCAGCCCCACCTGCGTGTCGATGGTGCTCGACTACTGGGGCGCCGGGCCCACCCCGGACCGGTACGCCTGGGTGGCGCCGCCGGGTCCGCGCCCGCAGGTGGTGCACGCCGCCCGGCACTGCTACGACCACGCCTTCGGCGGACCGGGCAACTGGCCGTTCAACACGGCGTACGCGGCGACGCACGGGGTGGACGCCTTCGTCACCCGGCTGCGCTCGCTGGCGGAGGCGGAACGGTTCGTGGCCGCCGGCATCCCGCTGATCGTCTCGGCGGCGTTCACCGCCGGTCAGGTACCCGGCCTGGACTACGACACCCGGGGACACCTCATGGTGCTGGCCGGCTTCACCGCCGAAGGCGACCCGGTGCTCAACGACCCGTACGCGCCGGACGACGAGCGGGTCCGCCGCACCGTGCCGCGCGCGCCGTTCGAGAGCGCCTGGCAGGCGGGCAGCGGGGGGATCGCGTACGTGCTGCGCCCGGAGTCGACGCCGCTGCCGCCGCCACCGGCGCAGGCCAACTGGTGATCAGCGGCCGACCGGCCAGATGGCCATGCCGCCGGTCGGGCGCAGGCACACCAGTTCGGTACCCGTGTCCGCGCACTCGGACCAGGCGCCGGGCAGGATCCCCCGGATCCGGACCTGCCCGGCCGTCACGTCCAGCGTGCCGACGAGCGTCCGGCCCTCGGTGAGCGTGCGCAGCCCGAGCAGCGGCCCGGGCGAGAGGTCATTGCCGGAGACGCGCCAGCGTCCCAACTGGGCCAGCACGCGGCCGGTCGACGGGTCGAGCGCCGACAGCTCCAGTTCCTCCCCGACCCCGCGCTCGGCGGCGATCAGCCGGTCGCCCACCGGGCCCATCCCCAGCCAGCGCTCGTCCGACCAGGCCGGACGGCCGGTTGCCGGGTCGAGTGCCTGCGCGCCGCCGACCTGGTCGCGCAGGCACACCATCCCGGCGCAGTCGGCGAACCAGAGCCCGGCGCGGGAGCCGACCGGGAGGCTCCATCGCTCGTCGAGCCGGTCCAGCCCGTACCCGGTGACGGTGCCCCGGGCGTCCTCGACCAGCAGCAGATCGGCCACCACCTGCGCGTACCGGTAGGCGGCTCGGTCGGAGGCGGGCGCCACCCGGCCGGTGTGCGCGACCGCGCCGGAGTCCGCGTCGTACACCGTCACCCGGCCCTGCGGGGTGACCAGCACCAGCTGCGTCACCCCGTGGGCGTCGTGGCGGTATCCCACCTCCTGACCCGGCACGGGCAGCGTCCACCGCACCGCGCCGGAGGCCGGGTCCACGGCCCGCACGGTGCCCGCACCGGGCGGGCGGGGATTCTCCAGCAGCAACCCGCCGGACGCGGTCCGGACCGGGTAGCCGGGATGCCGCCAGCGCAGCGTGCCGGTCGCCGCGTCGAGCATGGCCGACACCGAGTCGCCGTCCCCGGCCGGGCTGCTCGTCACCAGCAGCCCCCCGCCCACGACGGTGAGCCCGAGCACGTGGTCACCGGCGGTCAGCGCGAACCGCCACACCGGTTCCCCGCCGGGCAGCCGGTGTGCGGCGACCACCCGCCCGTCCCGGCCGATCGCGCCCGGGCCGTCGGCCACCACCACCCGGCCGGGCAGGAGCACGAACGCGGCGCCCTGCGGGGCGGGCACCCGGATCGGCTCGGGCCGGCGCGGCGGCCCGGCGGCGGCGGTGACCACGAGCAGCACCAGGCAGCCGAGCAGCGCCACCCGTGCCGCCGGGCCCGGCGGCCGGCGGGGCGGCCGGTCGGCCGGCTCGTCGGCGGACTCGCCGTGCCGCATCTCCCCCAGTTCGATCACGGGGCTCACGGCAGCCGCCGCACCATGTAGTCGCCACCGGGCCGGCGGCAGACCAGCAGCGTCACGCCGGTGGTGCAGTCGGTGCCGGTGAGCGCGCCCCGGATCGAGGGCGGATCGCCGGACAGGCCCACCTCGGCCAGGAGCCTGCTGCCGCCGCCCAGCGGGCGTGTCGCCAGCAGCGGGCCGCCCGACTCGTGCTGCGGGACCAGTGTCCAGCCGCCCAGGTCGGCGATCAGCCGCCCGTCGTCCTGGTCGAGCACCGCCAGGCCGGCGTCGAGGTCGGTGTCGGGGACGCCGACGAGCAGCCGGCCGCCGCGCTCCGCCGACACGCCCGCCCACCGGTCCACGCTCCAGCGCACGGTGCCGCTTGCCGGGTCCAGCGCTGTCGTGCCGCCGGCCAGCCCGGCGGCGCAGAGCAGGGCGCCGCAACTCTCGACGTGGCCGACGAGCTTCCGCGCGACGGTCCAGCGCGGCCGGAGCGTGTCCAGGTCGTACGCCTCGATGGCCCCGTCTCCGTCGCGGAACTCCAGCAGCAGCCCGCGGGCGATCTGAAACCGGCGCGGGCCGGGCGGTCGTACCGGGTACAGGTCGCGGGCCACGAGCCGCGCGCCGGTGCGCGCGTCCACGACCACCGTCTGCCCGGTCGCCGGGAACAACACCATGCGTACCGGCCCGGCCGGCTCGAAGTCGAACCCCACCGTGCCCGCCATCGGCACCGTCCACAGCGGACGGCCGTCGGCCGGGTCCACCCCCATGATCGACGTCGTGGTGTCGGAGGTGGCCGACTGGATCAGCAGGACCCGGCCCACCGCGAACGCGATTCCGGGCCGGCGCCAGACGTCCGCGCCGGTGGCCGCGTCGTACGCCACCGTCTGCCAGTCCGTGTCGTCGACGCCCTGGCCGGCCACGATCACCCGGCCGTCCTGCTCCCACACCGACACGGCGGTGCCGGTGCCGGGCAGCCGACTGCGCCACCGCTCCCGGTCGCCCCGGTACGCGACGAGTTCCCGCCCGCCGGCACCTCCGCGGTCCGGTTGCACCACGTACACCACGTCGCCGGAGACGAACACGGCCGATCCCAGCCCGCCGGGCAGCGTCCACTCCGCCGGGCGTCGGGGCGGCGCCGCGGCGGTGAGCGTGAGCAACGCCACCAGCAGCACCAGCATGCTGCGCAACGGCCGCCCGACCGCAAGCGGCGGGCGGGGCGCCGGACCGGGCGAGGCGTCGTCGCGCAGCTCCCCCAGATCGATGACGGTCACGACCATCCTCTCCCGCGCGCCGGGCCGCCGCCCGACCGTGACCGGCCGCGTGACGAACCGCCTGTACGATGGCGCGTCGTGGCCGTGCCCGTGGTGGACCCCTCGTTGAACCCCTCGTCCGTCGAGGCGGACGCCGTCGTGGCCGACCCGCCACGCCGCGCCCGTCGCCGGCCGGCCCGCGCCGACGTGCTGGCCATCGGAGCCTATGTGCTCCTCGGCGTTCTCGTCTGCCTCAACTACTGGGGCGACGTGGAGCACCGGGTCTCCTCGCACCTGCCCACCGACCACAGCTGGTTCGAGTGGCTGTTCGCGCACGGCGCGTACTCGGTGCAGCACCTGGAGAACCCGCTGTTCACCACCCGGCAGAACGCGCCGGACGGGGTGAACATGATGGCGAACACCTCGCTGCTCGGGGTGACGTTGCCGCTGGCGCCGCTGACGCTGCTGTTCGGCCCGCAGGTGATGTACGCGCTCTACCTGGGCGCCGCGCTGTCCGCGACCGCCGCCACGTCGTACTGGGTGCTGTCCCGGCACCTGGTCCGCTCCCGGGCCGCGGCGTTCGTCGGCGGCGCGTTCCTCGGCTTCGCGCCGGGCATCGTGCACCACGCCAACGGCCAGCCCAACTTCGTGTCGAACTTCCTGCTGCCGCTGATCGTGGCCCGGGTGCTGCGGCTGGGCGAGCCGGGCCGCTGGCGGCGCAACGGGCTGGCGCTCGGGTTGCTGGTGGCGTACCAGATCTTCATCAACGAGGAGATGCTGCTGCTCACCGCGCTGGCCTGCCTGGTCGTCGTGGTGGCGTACGCGGTGCAGCGGCCCCGCGCGACCCGCGAGCGGGCCGGGTCGTTCGTCGCCGCGCTCGGTCTCGGCGGCGGGCTGGCGCTGCTGCTGACCGCGTACCCGATCTGGTTCCAGTTCAACGGTCCGCAGTCCTACCGGGGATTGCAGGGCGGCGTCTTCCACAACTGGGGCGAGGACCTGGTCGCCTTCGTCACGTTCGCCCGGGACACGATCGCCGGTGACGAGGCGGTGGAGAAGACCATCGGCCTGACCGAGCAGAACACCTGGTTCGGCTGGCCGCTGGTGCTGGTGGCGCTGGCCGCGCTGGTGCTGCTGGTCCGCCGGTCGGTGCCGGCCCGGATCCTGGCCGTGCTGGTGGTCGTGTTCACGATCGCCTCGATCGGCCCGGTCGTGCGGTTCAACGGCGCGGAGACCGACATCGACGGGCCGTGGGCGTACGTGCCGGACGACCTGCCGCTGGTCGAGATGATGATGCCGACCCGGTTGAGCCTGGTCGTGGTGGCTGCCGTCGGCGTACTGCTCGCCCTGGCGTGGGACACGCTCGCCGGTGCCGGCCGCCCGCCGGTGCCCGCCCCCCGCTCCGGCGCCGACGACGGCGGGGACGACGCCGACGGCGAGACGGCCGCGCGCGACACGCGCCGCCGGGTGCTGCGCCTGGCCGGGCTCGTCGCCATCGCCGCTGCCGTGGTGCCGCTGATCCCGCGTCCGCTGCCGGCCGAGCGGATCGACCCGCCGCCGCACTTCATCACCGCGGGTGGCTGGCGGCCGTACGTGCCGGAGGGCCGCACGCTCGTACCGGTGCCGATCCCGAGCAACGTGCACGGGCTGCACACGCTGCGCTGGAGCGCGCTGACCGGCCAGGAGTTCCCGGTCCCGGGTGGCTACTTCATCGGCCCGAACGAGCGCGGCGAGGGCGTCTTCGGCGCCCCGAATCGCCCCACCAGCACGCTCATCTACTCCACCATGGACGCCAACGAGGTGCCGGAGATCACCGAGGAGAACCGCCGCCAGGCCGTGGACGACCTGCGTTTCTGGCGGGCCTCGGTGGTGGTGCTCGGAGCCGGCCCGCGCGAGGCGGTGCTGCGCGACCTGATGGCCGAGCTGCTCGGCCCGCCGCAGCGGGTGGACGACGTGTGGATCTGGGACGTCCGCGACCGGGTGTGACGCCCGGCGCCGCCGGTCAGCCGACGAGCGGGCGGACGTCCCACAGGTACCCGCCGGGCACGTCCCGGCCGGGGCCGACCAGCGCGTCCACCGTGGCGCGTACCGGGTCGCCGGGTGACGAGTCGGCCTGCACCAGTGCCGCCGCCCGCCAGTGCCGCAGGTCGTCGACCGCCTGCCGGCGTTCCGTCTCACCGACCGGCGGCACCCGGCCGGTCTCGGCGGCCCGGCGCAGCAGCAGCGACGTGGGCCGGTCCGGCGCACCCCAGCGGGCGGCCGGGTCGCCTGCCGACCGCCGGCCGATGAAGTAGCCACCCGGTGCGTCGAACGCCAGCGCGGTGCGCGCCGACCAGAACATGGCGGGGCTGACCGCCGCCCCGGTCACCGGCGGCACCGGCACCAGCGTCCGGCCCGCCGGCACGTACTCCCGCCAGCCGCCGCCGGACACCACGGCCGGGACCGGCGGGACCGGCACCGTGCGGATCGGCGTCGGCGCCAGCGGCAGCAGCGCGGCGGCGACCGCGCCGGCCCACGGCGCCCAGGTGCGCACGCCGCCGCGCCGGACCCGGTCCACTGCCAGCGCGAGCAGCACCCCGAGCACCGGTACGCAGACCAGGGCGAACCGCGCCGGCACCACCAGGTCCAGCAGCGGCACGCCGGCGAGCAGGCGGTACGGGCCGGGCAACCCGGTGTCGTGCCGGTTCACCACCACCGGGGAGCCGAGCGACAGCAGCGCGAACAGCAGGCCGCAGGCGGCGAGCGCGCGCACCAGCGGCCGCCGCCACAGCCGCACCACCACGAGTACGGCCAGCAGCGGCAGGAACGGCCCGAAGAACGAGTTCTGCTCGGTCGGGTTCGGCGACAGCAGCCCGGCCCGGTGGGCGTCCCCGGCGACCGTCTGCCGGGCGGTGGCGGCGAACGAGACCACGTCCAGCCGGTAGCCCTCGGTGTGGAACGGCATCCCCCGGTAGTGGCCCGGCCCGGCGAACTGGAACCACAGCGGGTACGCCAGCAGCACGCCCGCCACCAGCGCGCCGATGCCGAGCCGGCGGGCCACCACCGGCGCCAACCGACGCGCGGCGGCCCGGTCGGCGAGCGCGTACGCCCCGGCGAACACCCCGGCCGCGAGCGCCAGGAAGACCAGCACCTCCTCGCCGAGGAACACCTGGTACGCGACGGCCAGCCCGAGCAGCACGCCGTCGCGACGGACCCGGTCGGTGGCCGGGCGGAACACCAGCGCGAGGATCACCGGCACCAGGAACTGGGCGGCCATGTGCAGGTGCGCTCCGGCCTGCGCCACCATGCCCGGGGCGAAGCCGCAGAACAGGCCGCCCACCGCGGCGGCGGCCCGGGAGCGGACCAGCCGGCGGGCGAGCAGCGCGTACCAGGCGGTGGCGGTGCCGGCGAGGCTGAGCGTCACGGCGACGAGGAAGGCCGCCTGGGAGCCGAAGACGACGGTGACCGGGGTGAGCGGGACGCCCAGCCCGAGCACCGACGTGTTCGCCATCAGGTTCACCCCGTCCGGGGCGTTCAGCGCGCCGCTCCACAGGGGGTTCTCGCCGCCGGTGACCGCGCGGGCGGCCCGGGCCAGCATCCACTCGAACAGCATCTGGTCGCCGGCCTGGTGGAACAGCCGTTCCGTCCGGCGCCACTGGCCGGTGGTGAGCAGCACGGCGAGACCGAGGTAGCCGGCCACGACCAGCACGTCGGCCGGGCGGGGCCGGCGGCGGGGCGCGGCGGCGGGGACCGCCGGTTCGGTCAGGCGGACCGGCTGGTCAGTTTCCGCACGTCCCACAGCCACACGTCCAGCTCCTGCCGTCCGGGGCCGACCAGCTGCTCCACGGTACGGCGCAGCGGCTCGGCGTTCTGCTCGTCGCGCGGCAGCACCACCACCGCCGCGTTCCAGTGCCGCAGCTCGTCCAGGTAGCGACGGCGCTGCCGATCGTCCAGCTTCGGCGTACGGCCGGTGGACGATACCTCCCGCAGCATCTCGCCGATGCCGCTGGGCCGGCCGCCGAAGCGCCCGGGGTCGCCGGTGACGCCGTTGCGCGGCGCGAGGAAGTAGCCGCCGGGGATCTTGAAGTCGAGGTTGGTGCTGGCCGCCCAGCGCATCGGGTCGGTGTTGCCCATCGCGGGCACCGGCACGGACACGAGCGTCTGGTCCGGCCCGACGTACTTGCGCCACCGGTCGGCGGTGATGAACTCCGGCACCGGCTCCCGCGTGGTGACCCGCAACGGCATCGGCGCGATCGGCAGCAGCGCGAGGACGAGGCCCGCGGCGGTGAGCCTGCGGGCGGTACGCCGGTCCACGCCGCGCAGCGCCCAGGCGCGACGCACCGCGTACGCGAGCAGGATCGCCACCGTCACGCCGGTGATCAGGCCGAAGCGGGTCGGCACCACGGCGTCGAGCAGCGGCAGCCGCACCAGCAGCTCCCACGGGCCGGTTGCGATCTCCCGGTCCCACCAGGAGATCCGCTCGCCGAGCGAGAGCACCGCGAAGAACAGCCCGGTGGCGGCGAGCGCGCGGACGATCACGTCCCGCCGCAGCCACACCACGATGCCCACGACCAGGAGCGACAGGCTCCAGCCGAAGAACGCGTTCTCCTCGGAGTAGTTCGGCGCGAGGTTGACGTTGGCGCGTTCGTTGCCGCCGAACGTGGGCGAGCCGGGCGCGAAGAACGCGGCGATGTCGTTGCCGTAGTCGCGCACCGCGTCGCTGAGCCCGTGGTACGCCATCGGCCCGGCGAACTGCACCCACAGCGGGTACGCCAGCAGCGCTCCGGCCAGCACCGCGCAGACCGCCAGCCCGGCGCCGAGCGGCCGCCAGGCGGCCGCCCACCGCTCGCGCTGCTGCACCACCACGGCGATCAGGAACACGCCCAGGGCCATCGCGGTGAAGAGCAGGATCTCCTCGTTGACGAACGCCTGCGCGGTGACCAGCAGCGCCAGCAGCACGCCGTCGCGGACCGGCCGGGCCGACCGGGTCAGCACCAGCACCCGCCACACGATGAACGGCAGCAGGAACTGGCTGATGATGTTCGGGTGCCAGTTGGCGTGCGACAGCATGGCCGGTGAGAACCCGCAGAACCAGGCCGCCACGGCGGCGGCCGGGCGGTGCCGGATCAGGTGCCGGGACAGTACCCGGTACCAGGCGGCGGCGGTGCCGGCCAGGCCGAGCGTGACGAGCGTGACGAAGGAGACCGCCGGTCCGAACAGGAGGGTCACCGGCACCATCGGGATGCCCAGCGCCAGGATGGCGGTGTTCGCCATCAGGTTGACGCCGTCGGGGTAGTTGAACTGCTCGGTGAAGAACGGGAACTCGCCGTGCAGCACCACCCGTACCGAGTGGGCCAGGAAGAACTGCACCTGCGCCGGGTCGCTGCTGTAGAGCGCGGCCACCCGTCCGGCCGGGTCGACCCAGATGCCGCTGGTGACCCAGATCGCGGCGAGCAGGAATCCGCCGTACACGGTGAGGTCGATCCGGCGGCGGGTCCACCGCCACCGGCGCGCGCGCCGCGCGCCCGGCGTGGCCGGCGCCTCCGGCTCGGCCTGCGCTTCCGGCTCGGCCTGCGCTTCCGGCGTGGTCGTGGTCGCCCGCTCCGGCGCGTCGGCGACGGTGACCGGTGGTGGGTCGAGGGTGACGGCGCGGTGGCCCGTCGGGGCGGCGGCGTCCGGCGTCGAGGCGCCGCGGGTCTCGGCAGGCGTCACAGTCGGCGGAGTCTACCGGAGCCGGATATTGGTACCCGAATCGCCCGTCACGTTCCGCAGTGGCCGATCGGCCGAAGGGGTGAGCCGGGCGCGGCCGGGTGACCGGTCGTCTCGTACCATGTGGGCTTCCGACCGACGACCGGCGAGGGGATCAGGGTGCTTTCAGCCCGCCGAGGCGCTACGACGGGCACCGCGCTGGCAGCTCTGCTGCTGGTCACTGTCGGTTGCGGACCGGTCGCCGAACGGCGGCCGGCGGACCTGCGGGTCGGCTACGACAGCCTGGACGGCGCCCTCGCGGTGTGGCCGCCGCGCGGAAGCCTGGCCCGGGACGCCGAAGCCACCGCCGCGATCACCACAGCGGTACGCGACTGGCGCTCCCCGGTGGACGACCGGGTGCACGTGCCCACCTCCGGCATCCTCTTCTCCGGTCAGGTCGCCGGTTCGGCGCTCGCGCTCGTCGCCGCCGACGTGCCCGGTGAGGCCGCGTCCTGGCTGCTGCAACTCGACCGGGACGGGCAGCGCTGGCGGGTCGTCCACGCCACCGAGTACACCGACCCCGGTTACCTGGTCTACTCCGACGTGCTGCCGGTGCGGGAGCCGGCCGGCCGCCGCTACCTCACCTCGGCCCGCGTCGAACGCCTGACCGGGCCCGACGGCAAGGTGCTCGGCAGCACCGACGGCGTCACCGACCCGGTCGCCGTACCGGCCTGCCGGGCCGTCGAACTGACCGCGACGCTGCGGTCCACGCCGTCGCTGCCGCGCGGCCGGGCCGCGGACCGCGTCCTCGACCTGGGTACGGCCACCGAAGCGCCCCGCTACCCCCTGGTACGCGACGAGACGGGCGCCGGCAGGCGCGCGCTGACCGGGTTGGACACCTGCGTGCTCGCCGGTGAGCGGGGTCCGTTCGGCAGCGAGCCGCGCCGCATCGGCGACCGCGAGGCGCCCCGCTCCGCGCCGGAGTCCTGGCCGATGGCGAAGATCGCGACGCGCTCGCTCGGTTCGGTGGCTCTCGGCGAGGGCGAGCCGGGCGAGTTGGAGCAGCTCAGCTGGGAGACGCCGGCCGGGACGATGACAGCGGTGGTCTACCGTCCGGCCGACGGCGGCACGCCGGTGGTGTCCCCCGCCGACCGCTCCACCACGCTTCAGGCGTACCACCTGCCGATGCCGGGCCGGCCGCTGGCGGTGCTGTCCTGGCGTACCCGGGACGCCTCGTTCTCCGCCCCTCCCGGCACGACCCGCCTGGTCGACCGTCCCGGCCTGGTGGTGGTCGAGCACACCGACCAGAGGCAGACGTTCAGCCTGGCCGACACCGAGAAGACCTGGTACCGCTCCCTCCCCACCCCCTGACCCTGCTCTCCCCCCGCCCGCCCTGCCCCGCCCCGGGTTCGGCCGGCTCGGCGATCTTGCAGTTGGGCCCCCGTCGATCAGGGCAAAACCGGCAACCTGGGGGCCGGAAGTGCAAGATCGACGGGATCGGGCCGGAGGCGACGCGAGCTGCGGGGGGAGCCGGGGACGGGCCGAGGCCGAGGGCTGGGTGGGCTAGGGGGTGGTTCGACGCATGCCGAGGTAGGGGGTTTGGGCTGGGCCGGGGCGGGAGGTGCCGTCGGGGCGCCAACCGTGGCGCGTGTAGAACGCGCGGGCCTGGGTGTTGCGCTCCCACACCTCCAGCACGCCCAGCGCCAACCCCTCGTCCGCCAGATGGCGCACGAACAGCGCGTGCAGCGCACCACCCACGCCTCGGCCCCAGAGTTCCGGATCGACGTGGATCTGGTAGAGCTGCGCTGTCGTCCGCGGATCCAGGCCGGACGTGTGCGGCGGCCCCATGGCGAGCACCCCGGCCAGGGCGCCGTCCACGACGGCGACTCGCACCCGCTTGCGCGCCGAAGTGATCGCCGCGGCCCAGCCCTCTCGTTGCTCCCGGGCCAGCTCCGGAGTGAGGATCTCCCCGATCGGCAGCCCACCGGCCCCGTAGTAGGCGACCCGCGCCCGGCTGTGCAACTCGACGATCCCCGACAGATCCCCGAGCCCCGCCTCCCGCACCTCCACCAGACCCTCCCTCCGTGTCAGACCCCGCGATCTTGCGGTTGCGGCCCTCCGCAATCGGGCGAAACCGACATCAGGAGGGCCGCAAGTGCAAGATCAACGCGGGCGTCACGCGCGAGGCAGGCGCGAGGCAGGCGCGAGGCGCGCGCGGGCGGGTCAGCTCTGGGCTCGGGCTCCGTTCGTCGCCGGGTCCACCGGGGCGGCGTCCAGGCCGGAGATCCAGCCGGTGACGTCGCGTGCCACGTCCTGCGCGGTCAGCCGCAGATCGGCCAGGATCTGCGCGCGGGTGCCGTGCGGGTGCCAGTCGGCCGGTACGCCCATGTCCTTGACCGGTACGCGGACGTCGGCGTCGCGCATCGCCTGGGCCAGCGCGGAACCGACGCCGCCGATGCGCACGCCGTCCTCCACGGTGACCACGAGCCGGTGCGAGGCGGCCAGCTCGACGAGTTCGGCCGGCACCGGGCGCACCCAACGCGGGTCGACCACAGTCACGCCGTACCCCTGCTCGGCGACCCGGGTGGCGACCTCCACGCCGAGGCCGGCGAACGAGCCGACCGCGACCAGCAGCACGTCGGTACGCGCCGACTCGGCCAGCACGTCGACCGGGCCGACCCGGCGCACGGCGGGAAGATCGGCGGCGACGGTACCGGTCGGGAAGCGCAGGATGGTCGGGCCGTCGTCCACGGCGATCGCCTCGCGCAGTTCCTCGCGCAGCGTGGCCGAGTCGCGGGGCGCGGCGATCCGCAGGCCGGGCACCACGCCGAAGACCGACATGTCCCAGATGCCGTAGTGGCTCGGCCCGTCGGGGCCGGTGATGCCGGCCCGGTCGAGCACGAACGTGACCGGCAGCTTGTGCATCGCCACGTCCAGCAGCACCTGGTCGAACGCGCGGTTGAGGAACGTGGCGTAGACCGCCACGACCGGGTGCAGCCCGCCCATGGCGAGGCCGGCGGCGGAGGTGGCCGCGTGCTGCTCGGCGATGCCCACGTCGTAGACCCGCTCCGGGTACTTGCGGGCGAGCGTGGCGATGCCGGTGGGCTCGGCCATGGCGGCGGTGATGCCGACCACGTCGGGGCGCTCGTCGGCGATCGCGACCAGCTCGTCGGCGAAGACGTTCGTCCACTTCACCGACGGCACGGCGAGCAGCTTGCCGGTCTCGGCGTCGAACGCGCCGGGGCCGTGCAGGCAGTCGGCCTCGTCGTCCTCGGCGGGACGGTAGCCGTAGCCCTTGCGGGTGACCGCGTGCACGATCACCGGGCCGCCGAAGTTCTTCGCGGCGCGCAGCGCCGCCTCGACCGCCGGCACGTCGTGGCCGTCGACCGGGCCGACGTACTTGATGCCGAGGTCCTCGAACATGGCCTGCGGGGCGACCGCGTCCTTGATGCCCTTCTTGACCGCGTGCAGCACCTCGTACATCGGCTTGCCGACGAACGGGGTGTTGCCGAGCGCGTCCTTGACGGTGTCGAGCACCTTCTCGTAGCCGGGGTTGAGCCGCAGCGACGACAGGTGGTCGGCGAGGCCGCCGATGGTCGGCGAGTAGGACCGGCCGTTGTCGTTGACCACTATCACCAGCGGGTTGCCGGCGGTGGCGATGTTGTTCAGCGCCTCCCAGCACATGCCGCCGGTGAGCGCGCCGTCGCCGACCACGGCGACCACGGACCGCTTCTCGCCGCGCAGCGCGTACGCCTTCGCGAGCCCGTCGGCGTACGACAGGGCGGTGGAGGCGTGCGAGTTCTCGATCAGGTCGTGCTCGCTCTCCGCCTGGCTGGGGTAGCCGGAGAGGCCACCGCGCTGGCGGAGCTTGTCGAAGCCCTCCTGCCGGCCGGTGAGGATCTTGTGCACGTACGCCTGGTGGCCGGTGTCGAAGAGGAGCCGGTCGCGCGGGGAGTCGAAGACCCGGTGCATCGCCAGGGTCAGCTCGACCACACCGAGGTTGGGACCGACGTGCCCGCCGGTGCGGGAGACCTTGGCGATCAGGAAGTCACGGATCTCGGCGGCGAGGATGTCCAGCTGCTCGGCGGTCATCCGCTTCACGTCCTGCGGGCCGTGGACGGTGCCCAGCAGCCGGCCGTGGTTGGCCGTGCCCTCTTCAACACTCATGACCGGAGAGTCTATCGGCCGCGGAACAGTCCGCAGCCCGGCCGTGCATCGACCCAGGTCAGGCGTCCACCACCAGCCGCCGGGGCGCGGGTGGGCGCGGCGCGGCGACGGACGGGCCCGCAGGGGTCCAGGAGCCGAGCACGGCGGCCCGGGACGCCCCGGTCACCGACGGCACCGCGCCCGGCAGCCCGTGCCAGGACAGCCAGCCCAGCAGCGCGAACGCGTACGCCTCCTTGGCCTGGGCCGGCACGCCCAGCTCGTCGGTGGTGCGCAGCCGCCAGCGCCCCTCGCCGAGCGCCGCCAGCCGCGCCCGGAGTGTGGGATTGCGCACTCCCCCGCCGGCGGCCACCACCTCGGTCACCCGGTGCCGGTCGCAGGCGTCGGCCACGGTGCGGGCGGTCAGCTCGGTGAGCGTGGCCAGCACGTCGTCGGCGGCCACCGGCTCACCCAGGGCGGCCAGCGCGGCGTCCAGGTAGCCGCCGTGGAACAGCTCCTTACCGGTCGACTTGGGCGGCGGCGCGGCGTAGTACGGCTCGGCGAGCAGCCGGGCCAGCAGCGCCTCGTGCACCCGGCCGGCCGCGGCGTGGGCGCCGTCGACGTCGCAGGGCCGGTCCAGGAAGCGCCGGGCGGCGGCGTCCAGCAGCGCGTTGGCCGGGCCCACGTCGTACCCGAGGACGGGCGCGCCGGGCGCGACCACTGTGAGGTTCGCGATCCCGCCCAGATTCAACGCGGCGCGGGGTGCGGCACCGGTGGCCGGGTCCAGCAGCAGCGCGTCGAACGCCGGGACCAGCGGCGCGCCCTGGCCGCCCGCCGCCACGTCCGCCGAACGCAGGTCGTGCAGCACCGGTACGCCCACCCGGGCGGCCACCCGGGCCGGCGCGCCGAGCTGGAGCGTGCCGCGAACCCGGCCGTCCTCGACCCAGTGGAAGACCGTCTGCCCGGGCGACACGACCGCGTCCGCAGTGCCCCCGGCCAGCTCGACGCCGGCCGCCGCCGCCTCGGCGAACACCTCGCCGAGCCGGTTGTCCAGGCGGCAGACCGCCTCGACGGTGGTGGCCGCCGGGGGCAGCAGCGCGCCGATCTCGGCCCGCAGGTCGTCCGGGTACGCCAGCTCCCGGTGCCCGAGCGGCCGCAGCCGCAGCGTGTCGCCGTCGGCGGTGAACTCGGCCGCGACCACGTCCACGCCGTCGTAGGACGTGCCCGACATCAGCCCGACGATCTTCATCGGGTCAGGCTAGCCAGGCAGGAACAGGCCCACCAGCTCCACGTGCTGGGTCATCGGGAACAGGTCGTACCCGCGCAGCGCGGCCAGCCGCCAGCCCGCCTCGGTGAACGTGCGCACGTCCCGGGCGAAGGCGGCCGGGTCACATGCCACGTACGCGGCCGCACGCGGCGCGGCGGCCACCACGCCGTGGACCACCGGGGCGCCCGCGCCGGAGCGCGGCGGGTCGAGCACCACCAGGTCGACCGGGCCGGTGATCCGCCGCCGGGACAGCGCGGCCTCCACCCGGGCCGCCACCACCTCGACGCCGGCCAGGTCGGCCAGGTTCTCCCGGGCCGCGGCCACCCCGTCCGGCGCCGACTCGACGAGCGTCACCCGGGCGCCGCCGGCCCGTTCGGCGAGCGCGGCGGCGAACAGGCCGGCCCCGCCGTACAGGTCCCAGGCCGTCTCGCCGGGCCTCGGGTCGAGCAGGTCGAGGACCGCGCCGGTCAGCGCGTCCGCCGCGGCCGGGTGCACCTGCCAGAACCCGGAGGCGGGCAGCGTGAAGGACCGCCCGGCCGCCGTCTCCCGGACCCGCTCCGGCCCGCTCACGGCCGTCGGAACCCCATCGGTGTACGCGACCACGGCGACGTCCCCGCCGGTGCTGGCGACCGTCTCCACCGCGTCGGCGTCCGGCCAGCGGGCGCCGGTCGGCGGTAGCACCGGCAGCTCCTGGATCGCCGGGTGCGCGATCAGGCACCGCTCGATCGGCACCACCTCGTGCGAGCGGTGCTTGAGCAACCCGGCCCGCCCGGCCGCGTCGACCGCGTAGCGGACCCGGGAACGCCAGCCCAGCGGCCCGCCGGGCAGCGCCTCGATGCGTACGCCGAGTGCGTCGATCCGCTCCGCGGTGAGGCCGCCCAGCCGGGTGAGCTGCTCGCGCACCACAGCCAGCTTCCAGTCGAGCTGGGCGGCCGGGGCGACGTGCTGGAGGTCGCAGCCGCCGCACGCGCCGGGCCGGGCGTACGGGCAGGGCGGGGTGACCCGGTCCGGCGAGGCGTCCAGGATCTCCACCGCGTCGGCGCGGGCGAAGCCCCGGTGCAGCTCGGTCACCTCGGCCACGACCCGCTCACCGGGCAGCGCGTGCCGGACGAAGACCACCTGCCCGCCGACCCGGGCCACGCAGTGCCCGCCCGGCGCGACCGCGTCGACCGTCAGCTCGACCCGCTCGGCCTCCTCCAGCCCGGGTCGCTCCGCCGACACGTGCCCAGGGTGCTCCGCCGTGCTCACAACCGTTCCTCCCGCTCGGTCGAGGGTGTGGCCGCCACCGGCGGCGGCAGCGTGCTCTGCGGCGCCACCCGGGGGCCGCGCGCCGGGCCCCGGGTCAGCGTGGCGTCCAGCCGGTCCAGGTTCTTGCCGGCGGTGGAGGCGAGCTGCCACGGCACGCTCGTCACCATCACGCCCGGCTCGAACAGCAGCCGCCCCTTGAGCCGCAACGCGCTCTGGTTGTGCAGCAGGTTCTCCCACCAGCGGCCCACCACGTACTCCGGAATGAAGACGGTGACCACGTCGCGGGGCGACTCCCGGCGCACCGACGCGACGAAGTCGAGGATCGGGCGGGTGATCTCCCGGTACGGCGAGTCGATCACGGTGAGCGGCACCGGCAGCTCGCGGCGCTCCCAGTCGGCCTGCAGGTCACGGGTGTCCTGCTCGTCCACGTTCACGGTGACCGCGGTGAGCGTGTCCGGCCGGGTGGCCCGGGCGTACGCGACGGCCCGCAGCGTCGGCTTGTGCAGCTTGCTGACCAGCACGATGGCGTGGTTGCGGGCGGGCAGGACGGCCCGCTGCTCGGTCGGCTCCAGCTCCTCGGCGATCCGGTCGTAGTGGCGGCGGATGCCGAGCATCACCACGTACATCACGGCCATCGCGACGATCGCGATCCAGGCGCCGAGCAGGAACTTCGTGGCCAGCACGATGATCAGCACGACGCCGGTCATGACCATGCCGAACGTGTTGATCGCCCGGGAGCGCATCATCCGGCGGCGCGCCTCCGGGTCGCGCTCGCGGCGCAGGTGCCGGTTCCAGTGCCGGATCATGCCGGCCTGGGAGAGCGTGAACGAGACGAACACCCCGACGATGTAGAGCTGGATGAGCTTGGTCACCTCGGCCTGGAAACCGATGATCAGCACCACCGCGAAGACGGCCAGGAAGAGGATGCCGTTGGAGAACGCCAGCCGGTCGCCGCGGGTGTGCAGCTGGCGGGGCAGGTAGCGGTCCTGCGCCAGGATCGAGCCGAGCACCGGGAAGCCGTTGAAGGCGGTGTTCGCGGCCAGGAACAGGATCAGCGCGGTCATCCCGGCGACCACGTAGAGCAGCACCGAGCCGCCGCCGAACACGGTCTCGCCGAGCTGGGTGGTGACCGTCTTCTGCACGTACCCGTCCGGGCCGGAGATGATCTGCGTGCGCGGGTCCTCGACGAACTGCAGGCCGGTGAGGCGGGCCAGCCAGATGATGCCGACGAGCATGGCCACCGAGATGCCGCCGAGCAGCAGCAGCGTGGTCGCCGCGTTCTTCGACTTCGGGCTCTTGAACGCCGGTACGCCGTTGGAGATCGCCTCCACGCCGGTGAGCGCGGCGCAGCCCGAGGAGAACGTGCGCAGCAGCAGGAACACCAGCGCGAACCCGGTGACGCTGTGCTCGGCCTGGATCTCCAGGCCGGCGCTCGGCGCGCGCAGGTCGTCGCCGAGCACGAAGACGCGGACCAGCCCGGTCAGCAGCATGCCGCCGATCACGATCACGAAGCCGTACGTGGGGATGGCGAAGGCCGTGCCCGACTCGCGCAGGCCGCGCAGGTTGATCGCGGTGAGCAGCACCACCGCGGTGACCGCGATGAGCACCTTGTGGGTGGCCACGAACGGCACCACCGAGCCGAGGTTCGCCACTCCGGAGGAGACCGAGACTGCGACGGTGAGCACGTAGTCGACGAGCAGCGCGCTCGCCACCGCGAGGCCGGCCTTGGGACCGAGGTTGACCGTCGCCACCTCGTAGTCGCCGCCGCCGGAGGGGTAGGCGTGCACGTTCTGCCGGTAGCTCGCCACCACCGTCAGCATGACCACGACGACCGCGAGCGCGACCCACGGCGAGAAGAAGAACGCCGAGGCGCCGGCGATGGACAGCGTCAGGAGGATCTCGTCCGGGGCGTACGCGACGCTGGAGAGCGCGTCCGAGGCGAAGACCGGCAGCGCGATGCGCTTCGGCAGCAGCGTGTGCTGGAGGCGGTCGGACCGGAACGGTCGACCGAGGAGGAGTCGCTTCAGCAGCGAGGTGGGTCGGGCCACAACCGCCAAGCGTACGACCACCGGGTCCGGGGCGTGGGGGTGGTCGATCTCCCCCGCGCGCGGCGGCGCGGTACGGTTCGATCCCCCGCCCGGCAGGGGGACGTGGCAGGCTCGCAGACGACGGGTCGGCGGGCGGCGCCGTGGGAGGAGCGGACACCGTGCATGTGGTGATCATGGGTTGCGGCCGGGTCGGCTCGACCCTGGCACACAGCCTGGAGGCGCGTGGGCACTCGGTGGCGGTGATCGACCAGGACGCGGACGCGTTCCGCCGTCTCGGGCCCGACTTCGCCGGCATCACCGTCACCGGCGCCGGCTTCGACGGCGAGGTGCTGCGCCAGGCCGGCATCGAGCGGGCCGACGCGTTCGCGGCGGTGTCCAGCGGCGACAACTCCAACATCATCTCGGCCCGGCTGGCCCGGGAGACGTTCGGCGTGTCCCGGGTCGCGGCCCGCATCTACGACCAGCGCCGCGCCCAGGTCTACGAGCGGCTCGGGATCCCCACCGTGGCCACCGTCCGGTGGACCGCCGACCGGATGCTCCGCCACCTGGTCCCCGAGGGCAACGTGGAGATCTTCCGCGACCCGACCAGCACCGTCTCGATCATCGAGGTGCCGGTGCACAAGGACTGGATCGGGCGACCGCTGCGGCAACTGGAGCAGGCCGTCGGCGCCCGGGTGGCCTACCTGAACCGGTTCGGGATCGGCACCCTGCCCACCGCCTCCACCGTGGTGCAGGAGGGCGACCAGGTCTACATGCTGGTGACCGACGACATCAACGGCCCGGTCACGTCGGTGGCGGCGGCGCCGCCGGAAGGGGGGCACTGAGCCATGCGGATCGCCATCGCCGGCGCCGGCAACGTGGGCCGCTCGATCGCCCAGGAACTGATCGACAACGGCCACCAGGTGATGCTGATCGAGCGGCAGCCGAAGATGCTGCGGCCCGACCGGGTGCCGACCGCCGACTGGGTGCTCGCCGACGCGTGCGAGCTGGCCAGCCTGGAGGAGGCCAACGTGGCCGGGTGCGACGTGGTGGTGGCCGCCACCGGCGACGACAAGGTCAACCTGGTGGTGTCGCTGCTGGCCAAGACCGAGTTCGCGGTACCGCGCGTGGTGGCCCGGGTCAACCGGGCGGAGAACGAGTGGCTGTTCACCGAGCAGTGGGGCGTGGACGTCGCGGTGAGCAAGCCGCGGGTGATGGCGGCGCTGGTCGAGGAGGCGGTCACCGTCGGCGACCTGGTCCGGCTGATGACGTTCCGGCAGGGCGAGGCGAACCTGGTCGAGATCACGCTGCCGCCGACCGCGCCCTACGTGGGGCAGCCGATCCACGCGGTGCCGATCCCCCGGGACGCGGCGCTGGTGGCGATCGTGCGCGGTAAGCGGGTGCTGGTGCCGACGCCGGACGACCCGATCGAGGCCGGCGACGAGCTGGTCTTCGTCTGCACCGCGGCGGTGGAGGACGACGTGCGCGCGGTGATCCTCGGCCCGTCCAGCGCGGACCGGCACCGGGGCAGGGCCTGAGGCGGCGGCGTCAGGAGCCGGGCAGCGGGGTGGGTGCGGTCTCCCGGGTGACCCGGCGCACCACCCACACCGTGATCAGCAGCAGCAGCGCGTACGGCGGGTAGCCCAGGGCGAGCCGCGCCACGCCGAGGGCGGTGTCCTGGTGGGCCAGGTAGAGCCCGGCCTGTACGCCCACCTTGGCCAGCCACACCACGCCCCAGAGCACGGTGAGCTGGGTGAAGGTACGCACCAGCTTGGGGTCGTCGCGCCACTCGGAGCGGCCCTTGGCCACCAGCACCGACCAGATCCAGCCGACCAGCGGCTGCCGGATCGCGGCCGACAGCAGCAGCGCCAGGCCGTATCCGATCCCGTAGAGGATCCCCGGCAGGTAGAAGTCGCGCTCGTCACCGGTGCGCAGCGCCAGCAGCGCGCCGATACCGACGCCGAACAGCCCGTTGACCGCGTGCCGCACCGGCTTGCGCTGGGCCAGCCGCAGCCCGGCGATCAGCAGCGCCACCGCCACCGAGGCGTACACGGCGGGGCGCAGCTCGCCGATCACGTTGGCGACCACGAAGACCACCACCGGGATGCTCGACTCGACCAGCCCGCGCCATCCGCCGAGCTGGTCGGCCATCTGCTCGGCGAGGCTGGGCAGCCGCTCCTCGTCCTGCGGGCCGAGGCCCGACGGGGTGTGCTGCTGTCCGGTCGTCACTTCGGCGACTCCAGCTCGTAGTACGGGTTGTAGATCACCTTGCGGTCGTCGCGCACCGCCACCCGGCCGCGCGCGCTCAGGTGCCGGCCCGGCTCGATCCCGGCGATGTGCCGGCGGCCCAGCCAGACCAGGGTCACCACGTCGTTGCCGTCGTAGAGGTCGGCTTCCAGCGTGGGCAGGTTCGTGCGGGGCGTGTAGACGACGGTACGCAACCGCCCGGCCACCGACACCACCTGACCCCTGTTGCACTGGTGGGCGGGCGTGCCGCCGGACTCGGCGCTCTCCCGGCGCAGCTCCTGAGCCTCGATCTCGGCCTCGCTCGCGGTGAGCCGGTGCAGGAGCCGCCGCAGCGACCCCCGGCTCTCGTCGGTCGTCATGACCTCCGCGTCACCCTCTCCACAGCGGGGCCCCGCGGGCAGCGGAACCGTCCCGCCAGCGTACGCGCAGCGGCCCGCCGACGGGAGCGGCGTGCCGCGTACCGCCGCCCGGGACCGGGCACGCCGCGGGCCCGGCGCCGAACGACGCCGGGCCCGGGCACGTGTGGATCAGACCTCCTGCGAGTCGGCGGCCTGCTGCTCGGCGACCTCGCGGGGCAGCCGCAGCGGCAGCGGCTCGCGCACCGGCTTGGCCTCCTGGCCGCGGTCGACGACCAGGCCGTCCAGGCAGGCCGTGAGCGGGCCGGCGGCGGCCGGGTCGGTGGCGGCCGCGCCCTGGAAGACGCCGCGCACCATCCAGCGCGGGCCGTCGATGCCGACGAACCGCAGGTCGGTCGGCCCGTCCGGGGTACGCACCCGGGCGCGCAGCTCGGGCCCGTACTCCCCCTGGGCCTCCTGGGCGGTCGCGCCGTCGTCGACCAGCGACTGGCGGATCTCCTCACGCACCTCGTCCCAGATGCCGTCGGAGCGGGGCGCGGCGAAGACGCCGAGCTGGAGCGCGTTCTGCCCGTGCACCAGCACGACCTGCTGGATCACGCCCTGCGGGTCGGCCTGGACCCGTACCTCGACGTCCGGCACCGCCGGGATCTGCAGGCTGCCAAGGTCGAGGCGAGGCGCGTCGGGGGCCTCGCTGACGTCGTACGGGCCGCGGTCCGGCGCCGACGGGGTCTCCTCGGCGTCGAGGATCCCATTGTCACGCGCCTCGTCGGCCCGCTTCCGGGAGAAGATCACTGCGCCCACCCTCCGCTGTTCACACTCACCCTGCCACCTCTTCGCTCTGCCCGCCGGACGGCGCCGGGACCAGCCCGGCGTGCCCGCCGGTGGACCCGTGTCCGCCGGTGCCACGCCGGGACCCGGGCAGCTCGGCCACCGGCCGGAACTCGGCCCGCGCGACCCGCTGGACCACGAGCTGCGCGATGCGGTCACCCCGGCTGATCTTCGCCGGTGTGTCCCGGTCGTGGTTGATCAGGTTGACCAGGATCTCACCCCGGTAGCCGGCGTCGACCGTACCGGGCGCGTTGAGCACCGTCACGCCGAGTCTGGCCGCAAGTCCGGATCGCGGGTGCACCAACCCGACGTAGCCGTCCGGCAGCGCCACCGCCACGCCGGTGGGCACCAGGGCCCGGCCGCCGGGCGGCAGCTCGACGTCGGCGGCGGCCACCAGGTCCGCACCGGCGTCGCCGGGATGGGCGTACGCCGGCAGTGGCAGCTCCGGGTCGAGCAGCCGTACAGCCACGGGTACGACGTCTGTCACGGTCATCCTCTTCCGTCCGGTCCTGCGGGGTGCCCCTGCCATCCTGCCGGTTGCCGGGCCGCCGGCGCGCCGTACCCTCGTCTGTGTGCGTCAGTCGTCATCTCCGGCCGCCCCGACGGCCACCGCCGGGCCGTACGCGGAGCGCCTCGGGCTGCCCTGGTGGGCGTGGCCGCTCGGGCTGGCCACTGCCGGTCTGCTCGCGGTCGAGCTCTGGATGGGCGCGACCGGGGTGCGCGCGTGGCTGCCGTTCGTGCTGCTGATCCCCGCCGCGGCGGCCGCCCTGTGGTGGCTGGGCCGGATCCGGGTCGAGGTGCGCGACGGCGAGCTGCGGGTGGACGACGCCCACCTGCCGGTGCGGTACGTCGCGGACGTGGTGCCGCTGGACGCGGCCGGCCGGCGCGAGGTGCTCGGCGTCGGCTCCGACCCGCTCGCCTTCGTGGTGCAGCGCCCGTGGATCGGCGGCGCCGTGCAGGTGGTGCTGGACGACCCGGCCGACCCGACGCCGTTCTGGGTGGTCAGCACGCGGCACCCGGTCCAGCTGGCGACCGCCCTGCTGGCCGCCCGCGACGCGGGCTGACGGTCCGGCGCGGCCTGACCTGCCCTCGCCCGGTCCCGGCGCGGTCGGTCAGGACGGCGCCTCCGGCAGGGCACGCGCGGTGCGCCGCAGGTCCTTGCGCAGTTGCTCGCCGAGCGCGCGGGTGGCCCGGCGGTTGAGGTAGCCGGCCACGGCGGCGCCGGTCAGGAACGGCCCGAGCGTGGTGAGGTTGCGCCCGAAGCGGCGCATCAGGCTGTCCCGCAGTTCACGGCGGGCGGCGGTGCCGAGCACCGCGCTCACCCCGACGCCCGGCATCATCGGGTTGACCCCCCGCTGGGTGGCCCAGGACTGCACGAGCGCCACGGCACGGCCGGTGCCGCCGACCGGCAGCGGTACCCGGTGGACCTCGTGCAGCTCGCCGATCAGCTTCAGCTCGATCGCCACCACGGCCACCGTTTCGGCGGCCAGCAGGACGGGTGCGGAGAGCAGGGTGGGCGTCACCGCCCACTCGACCGCGGCCACCCCGCCGCCGGCCGCGCCGACCCCGGCGGTGGCGCGGGACGCGTTACGCACCAGCCGGTCGGCGAGCGCGTCGTCGTCCAGGCCGGGGAAGTGCCGCCGCAGCGTGGCGAGGTCGCGGATCGGCACGTGCGGGGCGACCTCGGCGACCGTGTCGGTCATCCAGCGCACCGCGGCGCGGGGCTTGAACAGGTCGGTGATCCCACGGGCGCGGGCCTGCCCGACCAGCCGGGTCAGCAGTTGCCGCCGGCGGGCCGGGGCGATGTCGTCGGCGGTCAGAGCGGCGACGGTGGCGCCCAGCTCGTCGGTGTCCGGGCCGGTCGGATCGGGTGTCGTGCCCGCGCCGGCCGGTCCTGCCGCTGTCACGTCCGGCCCGGTCGGTGCCGGCCTCGCCGCTGGAGCCGGGGTCCGGTCGGCGCCGGTCCCCTCGCTGCGCTCGCTCACCCGTCCGCCCTCCCGCTTCGCGCGGCGTGGCAGCCGCCCGTAACGAGTCAAGCAGCAATCGGCCGCGCGCGCACGGCGGCGGCTCGAACAGCGGCGGCCCCGTCGATGAGGCCGCCGCTGGTGTCCTCTCTCGGGATCAGACGCACTCGCGGCAGATCAGGTCGCCGTTGCGCTCGACCGCCAGCTGGCTGCGGTGGTGGACCAGGAAGCAGCGGGCGCACCGGAACTCGTCCTGCTGCATCGGGAGGACCTTGACCGTGAGCTCCTCGTCGGCCAGATCGGCGCCGGGCAGCTCGAAGCTCTCGGCCACCTCGGCCTCGTCGACGTCCACGGCGCCCGACTGTGAGTCGACCCGCCGGGCCTTGAGCTCTTCCAGGCTGTCCTCGCCGAGGTCGACCTCGTCGCGACGCGGGGCGTCGTAGTCGGTGGCCATCGGTTTCACTCTCCAATATCGATATTGTCGCTGCCGGTTGTAACGCCGGACGACGCCGTTTCGGTTCCCCTGACCGGCCACCATCTCTGTCGGGCACCCGACCCGACGAGCGGTGGGCCGGGCTCGCCGGTGCGAAATGCCCCCGGTGAGCGCGGAACCTTACCCCCCCTGTGGGCGAGGCATGTATACCGCCCTTGCCGGAGAGATGTACGCCTCTGCGCCCGAAGTTGTTCCCAATGTGACTCAGGCGACACGAAGATAGGGGTAGTCCTACCGGTTCACCGCGTGGCGCGCCGGTATGTCGGACTGTTTCCACGCCTGAGCCGGACAAGCGTTAACCTCAGCGGCGTACTGGACGGCCGACAGGTCGCGGCCCGACCGCGTCGCCCGCCACCACCCAATCACTGTCCGGGGAGCGCCCAGGATGAGTTTTGCGCGAGTGCGGGCACTCGTTGTCGTCGGACTGCTGGCGGTCGTCGCCCTGGTCTTCGTGGTCATCGCCGTGGTGAAGGACAGTCAGGGCACAGCCGGTACGGCGGCCGCCTGCCCGGACGGCTGGCCGCTGGTCGACCTGCGACTGCGGGAACAGAAGGACGTCAAGATCAACGTCTACAACGCCACCGACGAGGCCGGCCGGGCCGGCAGCGTCGCGGACGACTTCCGCAACCGCAAGTTCCAGGTCAAGAAGGTCGGCAACGAGGCCAAGGCGTTCGACGGCGTGGCCCAGTTGCGGTTCGGGCCCAAGGCCGTCGGCTCGGCGCACCTGCTGCGCGCGTACTTCCTCAACGAGGCCGACCAGAAGTTCGACGCGAATCGCAAGGACGACGTGGTCGACGTGGTGCTGGGCAACCAGTTCCAGCAGCTCGCCACCACCACCGAGGTCAACCAGTCGCTCGGCGATCTGGGCGCGCCGCAGGCGCCGCCCGAGACCTGCCCGATGCCGATCGAGAAGTAGGCGGCGGACGCGACGACGGCACAGGGCGGTCTCCCTCCGGGGAGGCCGCCCTGTCGCGTGTGCGGCGCCGTCACGGCCCTCCGGAGGCGTCCAGGTCGACCAGCCGGTCGTGCAGCGGCCCGTGCAGTGCCGGCGGCGCGGCGAGCACCAGGTCCGGGCCGGGCGGGCGGCCGGACAGGCCGGTCACCAGCAGCCCGGCCTCGCGGGCGACCAGCCCGCCGGCGGCCAGGTCCCAGTCGGCCAGACCCTTCTCGTAGTACGCGTCCACCCGCCCCTCGGCAGCCAGACAGAGGTCGAGCGCGGCGGCGCCCATCCGGCGGATGTCCCGGATGTGCGGGATCAGCTCGGTCACCACCCGCGCCTGGTGGGCCCGGCGGCCGGCGTCGTAGCCGAACCCGGTGGCGACGAGCGCCTGCCCGAGGTCGGTCGCGGTGGAGCCGTGCAGCCGCTGCCCGTCGCGCCAGGCGCCGCCGCCCAGCGTCGCGGTCCACTCCTCGCCGGTGACGACGTTGCGGACCACCCCGGCGACCACCTCACCGGCCACCTCGGCGGCCAGCGAGACGGCGCAGTACGGCAGTCCGTACAGGTAGTTCACGGTCCCGTCGATCGGGTCGAGGATCCAGCGCACGCCGTCGGGGTCGGCGGGCCCGCTCTCGCCCGCGCCGTACTCCTCGCCCAGCACCGCGTCGCCGGGCCGCCGCTGCCGCAGCGCGGCGACCACCTGCCGCTCCACCGCCCGGTCGGCGGCGGTGACCACGTCGGTGACCGTGCTCTTGGTCGCGGCCACCGAGACGCCCTCGACCCGCATCCGGTGCGCGGTGGCGGCGGCCTCCCGGGCCACGTCGACAGCGATCGTGAGCAACTCCCGCGCCGTGGGCGTCGAGGTGATCATGTCTCTCCCCTTCCGGCACGATCGGGAGCGGCCGTCTCGTGCGCGGGTATCATCCTTACAAAGTCCACATCTGCGCCGAATCTGCGGTCCCGGACCGCAGGTCCGCCGTGCGGCGCGGGATGATCGCGGCAGACGGCGTTACAATTCACCCTGCCCACGCGCCACGGACCGCCAGCGACCGGACGGCCCGGGACACGGGGGTCCTCAACGACTCGCCCGGCGCGGCCGTCCCATGCTGCGCCGGACGACCCGGCCGTGCTCGCTCTTTCGCCTCCGGAAGGTCTTCGTGACAGATCCCCGCCAGACCGGCGCCGACGTTCGCTCGCTCACCGACACCCTGATCGCCCACGCGCAGAGCGCCGGCGGCCAGCTCACGTCGGCCCAGCTCGCGCGCACCGTCGAGTCCGCTGAGGTGACCCCGGCCCAGGCCAAGAAGATCCTCCGCGCGCTCTCCGAGGCGGGCGTGACGGTGGTGGTGGACGGCTCGGCGAGCACCCGCCGCCGCGTCGCCGCCGCCCGGTCCGCCACCCCCGCCTCCCGCGCCACCACCGCCAAGACCACCAAGAAGGCCGCCGCGCCCGCCCCGAAGCAGGCGCCCGCCGCCGACGAGTCGCCCGCCCCGGCCCCCCGGAAGGCGACCGCGCGCAAGGCCACCACCGCCGACGTGGCCAAGGCCGCGGCCCCGGCGAAGGCCACGAAGGCGACCCGCGCCACCAAGGCCACGGTGGCGGCGAAGACCGCCGCGGCCAAGCCGGCCAAGGCCGGCGGCAAGGCCGAGGGCCCCGACGGTGAGATCGACCCGGAGGAGCTGGCCGCCGCGATCGAGGACGTGGTGGTCGAGGAGCCGGCCGAGCTGACCCGGGCCGCCGAGGCCGACGCGGCCAGTTCCGCCACCGACAACGACTTCGAGTGGGACGACGAGGAGTCCGAGGCGCTCAAGCAGGCGCGCCGGGACGCCGAGCTGACCGCCTCCGCCGACTCCGTGCGGGCGTACCTGAAGCAGATCGGCAAGGTGCCGCTGCTCAACGCCGAGCAGGAGGTCGAGCTGGCCAAGCGGATCGAGGCCGGCCTGTACGCCGCCGAGCGGCTGCGCGCCGCCGACGAGGGCGAGGAGAAGCTGGTCCGCGACCTCCAGCGCGACCTGATGTGGATCTCCCGGGACGGCGAGCGGGCCAAGAACCACCTGCTGGAGGCCAACCTTCGCCTGGTGGTCTCGCTGGCCAAGCGCTACACCGGTCGCGGCATGGCCTTCCTCGACCTCATCCAGGAAGGCAACCTCGGCCTCATCCGCGCCGTCGAGAAGTTCGACTACACCAAGGGCTACAAGTTCTCCACCTACGCCACCTGGTGGATCCGCCAGGCCATCACCCGCGCCATGGCCGACCAGGCCCGCACCATCCGCATCCCCGTGCACATGGTCGAGGTGATCAACAAGCTCGGCCGGATCCAGCGCGAGCTGCTCCAGGACCTGGGCCGCGAGCCCACCCCGGAGGAGCTGGCCAAGGAGATGGACATCACACCGGAGAAGGTGCTGGAGATCCAGCAGTACGCCCGGGAGCCCATCTCGCTCGACCAGACCATCGGCGACGAGGGTGACAGCCAGCTCGGCGACTTCATCGAGGACTCCGAGGCGGTCGTCGCGGTCGACGCGGTGTCGTTCTCGCTGCTCCAGGACCAGCTCCAGCAGGTCCTCCAGACGCTGTCCGAGCGTGAGGCGGGCGTGGTGCGGCTACGTTTCGGCCTCACCGACGGCCAGCCGCGCACCCTGGACGAGATCGGCCAGGTGTACGGCGTGACCCGGGAACGCATCCGGCAGATCGAATCCAAGACCATGTCCAAGTTGCGGCACCCCTCGCGTTCCCAGGTGCTCCGCGACTACCTGGACTGACCGCGCACGTCAACAAATCGTGCCGGTTTGATCACCAGCCGTACAACACTCTTTGGTGATCGGTCGGTTGCCTGTTTGTGATCGTTGACGTGGCACCCTTGGTGCACGGCACACTGTCCTCCACGCCAGGTGTGACCTCGGTCCCCCGCGGGCACACAGGGAAGGCAGGGCCCGAGATGGGTGTTGCACGATAGGTGAGCAACCGAAGAGAGTGTTCATCGGTGACGACCAGAGGAGGAAGGCGATGACCCCGACCCTCACGCCGCCGCCCGAGACGGTGAGCCCCCCGGCCGCCGATGAACGGTGCGACCGCTGCAATGCTGCCGGCAAGCTCCGGATCACTCTGGCGGGTGGGAGCGAGCTGGTGTTCTGTGGGCACCACGCGAACAAGTACGCGGAGGATCTCGTGAAGATCACCGTGCGCTACGCGTCGGACCCGGAGTTCAGCTGGCGTGGCGCCGATCTGATGGCGAACTGAGGTCCGACAGGAAGTCCATAACCCGACATGACCGGCCGGAGGCACCCGCAAGGGGAGCCTCCGGCCGGTTTTTCGTGCCCGGTCGACCCGTGCCCAGCCGGACCGTCAGAGGGTCTGCACGGTGGCGATGCGCTCCTCGAGCTGCTCGATCGTGGCCTGCGCGCTGGGCGGGCCGCCGCAGATCCGGCGCAGTTCGGCGTGGATCTTGCCGTGCGGCTGGCCGGTGTGGTGGTGCCGGGCGGCCACCAGGGCGTTCAGCTGCCGCCGTAGCGCCACCCGGCGCTGGGCGGCACTCATCGGTGGGGGCGCCGCCGCCGGGGCCGCAGCGGCCGGCTCAGCGGTCCGCTGGGCGGCCCGGCGCTTCTGCGCGGCGAGCTGTTCGGCCTGCCGCTTGGTGAGCAGCAGCGAGACCTGGTCGGCGGTGAGCAACCCGGGCAGGCCGAGGTACTCCTCCTCCTCCGGCGTACCGGCCTGGGCGGCGGTGCCGAACGACGCGCCGTCGAAGATCACCTGGTCCAGCTCGGCGGTCGCGGAGAGGGCGGCGAAACGCTTCTCCAGCTCCCCGCTCGCGCCGTCGTCGCGCTGGGCGCGCTCCAGCAGGTCGTCGTCGAAGCCCTCGCGGTCCTTCGGCTTGCCGAGCACGTGGTCCCGCTCGGCCTCCATCTCGCTGGCGAGCCCGAGCAGGTGCGGCACGCTGGGCAGGAACACCGACGCGGTCTCGCCGGCCCGGCGGGCCCGGACGAACCGGCCGATCGCCTGCGCGAAGTACAGCGGGGTGCTGGCACTCGTCGCGTACACGCCGACTGCCAGCCGGGGGATGTCGACGCCCTCGGACACCATCCGCACCGCGACCAGCCACCGTTGCTGCGAGGCGGCGAACGTCGCGATCCGCGCGGACGCGCCCTGGTCGTCGGAGAGCACCACGGCGGCCTTCTCACCGGTCACCTGCTCCAGCAGCTTCGCGTACGAGCGGGCCACCTGCTGATCGCTGGCGATGACCAGGCCGCCCGCGTCAGGCATGCCGTTGGCGCGCAGCACGCTGAGCCGGGCGTCGGCGGCGCGCAGCACCTGCGGCATCCAGTCGCCGGCCGGGTCCAGCGCGGTACGCCACGCCTGGGCGATCAGGTCCTGCGTCATCGGCTCGCCGAGGCGGGCGGCCAGTTCCTCCCCGGCGTTGGTGCGCCACCGGGTCTCCCCCGAGTACGCCAGGAACAGCACCGGGCGGACCACGCCCTCGCGCAGCGCGTCGGAGTAGCCGTAGACCGAGTCGGCGCGGGAGCGCAGCAGCCCGTCGCCTCCGCGCTCGTAGCTGACGAACGGGATCGGGTTGTCGTCGGAGCGGAACGGCGTGCCGGTGAGCATCAGCCGGCGTACCGCGGGCTCGAACGCCGCCTTCACACCGTCGCCCCAGGTGCGCGAGTCACCGGCGTGGTGGATCTCGTCGAGGATGACCAGCGTGCGGCGGGTCATGGTGCGCCGCCGGTGCACCTGCGGCGCCATGCCGACCTGGGCGTAGGTGACCACCGCGCCGTGGAAGTCGGCGGCGGAGTGCAGGTCGGCGTTGCGGAACGCGGCGTCGAGCTGGATGCCGACCCGGGCGGCGGCCTGCGCCCACTGGGTCTTCAGGTGCTCGGTCGGCGCGACCACGGTGACCGCCTCGACGGTGCCGTCGGCGAGCAGCTCGGCGGCGATGCGCAGCGCGAACGTGGTCTTACCGGCGCCGGGCGTGGCGACCGCTGTGAAGTCATCGGTGCGGCGGCGCAGGTATTCCACGAGCGCCTTGCGTTGCCAGGCGCGCAGGGGCGGGAACGTGTCGAGCGTCGGCATCCGCGGTGGCACGCGTAGCTCCTCTCCGCCGCGGACGGCGGCGGGCCCGACCGGGGCCACGGGAGCCGCCGCCCATGAAAACGCCCTCGCGCATCCGGTGCCGCGAAGGCGGACTCAGCATAACCAGCGCGGGCCGTACGCCCCACTCGACGCCACGCCTGTCACATCCGCCCACCCCGGCGTGCGGCGGGTCAGGCCAGTGGTCCCCGGGTGCCGGTGCGCGGCGGCCGCAGCGTCGCCACCGGCGCGGACCAGCGCCGGCGCAGCGCGATCAGGCGCAGCCCGAACACGAGCAGGACGGCGGCGGTGAGCGGCACGGCGGTCGCCTGCCCGCACGCCGACAGCAGCGCCACCGTTACCGCCCCGGCGAGCGCGGCGAGGGCGTAGATCTCCCGGCGCAGCACCACCGGGATCTCGCCGGTGAGCAGGTCACGGCCCAGCCCGCCGCCGATCGCGGTGAGCATGCCGATCATGCAGGCGCCGACCGGCGGCACGGCGGCGTCGAGGGCCTTGAGCGTGCCGGTGACCGTGAACAGGCCGAGGCCGGCGGCGTCCAGCACCAGCACCGTGGTGCGCAGCCGGGCGAGCTGGGGGTGCAGCCAGAACACGGCGGCGGCGGTGAGGGAGGCGGTGGCGGCGTAGCGCCAGTCGGCGAACGCCAGCGGGGGAACCTCGTCGATCGCCAGGTCGCGGAAGATGCCGCCGCCGAGTGCGGCGACCATGCCGACGAAGACGACCCCGAACAGGTCGAGCCGTTTCGCCACCGCCGCGGAGGCGCCGGAGGCGGCGAAGACCGCCACGCCGGTGAGGTCGGCGAGGAGGAGGGCGGTGGAGGTGGTCACCGCCGCAGGTTACGTGCGCGGGCCGCGGAGCCGCCCGGGATCACTCGCGGTACGAGTCGTAGATCTCCTTGCACTTCGGGCAGACCGGGGAACCAGGCTTGGCCGCCTTGGTGACCGGGAACGTCTCGCCGCAGAGCGCGACCACGTAGGTGCCCATCACGGCACTCTCGGCGATCTTCTCCTTGCGGACGTAGTGGAACATCTCCGGACCAGTGTCCGCGTCCTTCAGCTCGGGACGCTCGAGAATCTCTGTACTCACGACTACACCTCCGGCGTTCCAGTTTTGCAGGTCGGTCCGCCCCGGTCCACCTGGGCCCCGGCAGGATGCGGCCCGTACGGTAACCGACGTGACCAAATTTCACATCAGTCTCGGTAGTGAGGTGGCCGACGCCCTGCGGGACGGCCGCCCGGTCGTGGCGTTGGAGAGCACGATCGTCTCGCACGGGCTGCCCCGGCCGGACAACCTGCGCGTGGCGCGCGAGATCGAGCAGGCGGTACGGGACGCGGGGGCGGTGCCGGCCACCGTCGGCATGGTCGCCGGTGAGCTGCGGGTCGGGCTGGACGACGCCCAGCTCACCCGGCTCGCCACCGTCGACGGCGTGAGCAAGCTCTCGGTCCGCGACCTGGCCCCGGCTGCGGCGACAGGCGCGGACGGCGCCACCACGGTCGCGGCCACGAGCGCGGTCGCGGCGGCGGCCGGGATCGGCGTGTTCGCCACCGGCGGGCTCGGCGGCGTGCACCGCGAGGCGGCGCAGACGTTCGACGAGTCGGCCGACCTGGTCACGCTGGCCCGGACGCCGATCGCTGTGGTCTGCGCCGGGGTGAAGTCGATCCTCGACGTGGGCGCCACGCTGGAGCGGCTGGAGACGCTCGGGGTGGGCGTGGTCGGCTACCGCACCCGCCGCTTCCCCGGCTTCTACCTCACCGACGCGGGCTTCGACCTGGACTGGTCGGTCGAGTCCCCGGAGCAGGTGGCCGACGTGCTGGCCGCGCGCACGGCGCACGGCGTGCACCACGGCGGGCTGGTGGTGGCCAACCCGCTGCCCGCCGACGAGCAGCTCGACCCGGCGCTGCACGACCGCACGCTCACCGAAGGACTGGCGGCGCTGGCCCGCGAGGGGATCACCGGCAAGGCCGTCACCCCGTTCCTGCTGTCGCACTTCCACGCCGCGACCGAGGGCGCGAGCCTGGCCGTGAACGTCCGGATCATCCTGCGCAACGCCGACCTCGCGGCCCGGATCGCGGTCGCCGCGGCGACCCCTCGCACCCCGTGAGCGCGACGCCGCGCATCGTCGTCGTCGGCGACGTGATCACCGACGTGCTCGCGGTGCTCTCCGGACCGCTCGCGACCGGCTCGGACACCGCGGCCGGGATCCGGTTCAGCGGCGGCGGGCAGGCGGCGAACACCGCCGCCTGGCTCGCCGGGCAGGGCGCGGCGGTGACGCTCGTCGCCGCCGTCGGCGACGACGAGACCGGCCGGGAGCGGGTGGCCGAGCTGACCCGGATCGGTGTCGACTGCGCGGTCGAGCGGCACGAGGGCTACCCGACCGGCACCGTCATCGTGCTCGCCCACGACGGGGAGCGCACGATGATCAGCCAGCGGGGCGCGAACCTGCGGCTGACCGCCGGGCACGTGGACGCGGCGCTGACCGCCGCGCCCGACGCCGGGCATCTGCACCTGTCCGCGTACACCCTGTTGGACGTCGGGTCGCGCGGCGCCGGCCTGCGCGCGCTGGCCACGGCCCGCGAGCGCGGGCTGACCGTCAGCGTCGACGCGGCGTCCGCGGCGCCGCTGCGGCGCGTCGGCGGGGCGTTCCTGACCTGGGTACGCGACGTCGACCTGCTGCTTGTCAACACGGACGAGGCGACGGTGCTGGCCGGCGGGCTGGACCCGGCGGCGCAGGCGCGGGCGCTGACAGCGGTGGCGCACCGCGTGGTGGTCAAGCGCGGCGCGGCTGGCGCGGTGTGGGTGGAGCGCGGCGGTGTGGTGGAGTTCGCGCCCGCGCCAGGGGTGGACGTGGTGGACGTGACCGGCGCCGGGGACGCGTTCGCGGCCGGGCTGCTCACCGCGTGGCTGGCCGGCGCCGACCCGCGTGCCGCGCTGGCCCGGGCCGGTGACCTGGGCGCGCTCGCCGTGACGACCGTGGGCGCCCGTCCGGCTCCCTGACGCCGGCGGCCGGTCCGGGCGGCGCTCCGCCCGGGCCGGTCAGGGCTCGGCGTCGATGATCTTGTGCGGGTTCTCCTCGGCGGTGAGGGCCGTGGGCGCGGGCTCCTCGCGGCGCCGGTTCTGGAACCGGTTCGCCAGGCGGTGCTCCTCCTTGGGCGGCCGGTCGTTCGCCAGCAGCACCGCCAGCCAGGGCACGAGCACCATGCCGAGCGCGCACAGCGGCAGCCAGAGCCAGAGCAGCGGGGCCTTCGCGCCGACCAGGATCGCGCCGGCCACCAGACACGCGACCCGGATGGCCATCATCAGCACGTAACGCTTCTGTCGGCTGTTGAGCTGGTCGTCCTGGCTGCGCGGGGCGTCGGTGATCAGTATCGGCTGGTACGCCTGACGCTTCACCACGGACCTCCTACGAGGGGATAGGGCCATCCTGTCACTCCGGACGGATGATCGGCGAAAATCGTGACAGGCGGGTGCGTGTTACGTGCGTGGTACGCTTCGCCCGTGGCCAACCGGTTCAGCTTCACCGACGAGGCGCTGGCGAACCTGCGGGTCTACGACGTCACACCCGGGGAAGTCTGGGAGGCCCTGCACAGCAACCGCCGGGTCATCCGCCACCTCGGGGACGACGTCATGGTGGTCTACGCCACCGACCACCGCGGCCGGCGGCTCGCCGTGCTGCTGGCCGAGGCCGACGGCACCGACAACGACTGGGACATCCTCTCCGCCCGCGAACTGAGCGACGTCGAGGCCAAGCGCTACGACGAGGCGGTGCGGAACTCACGCCGACGAGGAGGCGGTCACGATGCACCGTGACGAGGCGACCAAGCGGTTCCACGCCGGAGGCGACGCGTTCGCCGACCTGATCGACGACACGTCACCGGCGCAGCTGCCCACCCCCGACACCGACGTGCCGATGGTCAGCCGGTCGGTCCGGCTCCCGCTGGAGACGTACGAGCGGGTCCGCGCCGCCGCCGACGCGCGCGGCATCGGGGTGACCACGCTGATGCGGCAGTGGATCGAGGCCGGCCTGGCCGACCTGGACGACTCCGCCACCGTCTCGCTGGCCGACGTACGCCGCGCGCTGGCGTCGCTGTCCCGCCCGACCGCCGCCTGACCGCTCACGCCGCCTGACCGCTCACGCCTCCGGGCCGGCCTCGCCGAGCGTCTCCCGCCCGATCGGCGAGGCGGAGGGCTCCGGCGGCCGGTGCCAGGCCCGGCGGGCGTCGGCGAACGCGACGAGCGCCAGCACGAGGGCCACCGCGCCGAGCGCGAACATCGCCGGCACGGCCGCCAGCACGGGCAGGAGCAGCACCAGGACCAGCAGCCCGGCCAGCCGGGGGCGGGACACCCGGCCGAAGATCTCGTACTCGAACCGGGACCGGGCGGCCAGGAACAGCGCCGGGCCACCCACCACGAAGACCAGCCAGCTCGGCCGGGCCGTGTCGTACGGGTGGGCGATGACCAGCTCGTAGCCGACAGCGGCGCTGAGCACGCCGAGCACCATGAACAGATGGGTCTGCGCCGCCGACTCGGCCAGCCGTCCCGGCGTGCCGGCCATCCGCAGCGCCTCCGCCAGCAGGTGACCGGCCCGGTAGAAGTAGATGCGCCAGAGCAACGCCGTGATCACGAACGAGATGGCGAACGCCACCGCCGCGTCGCCGGAGAACTCCTTCCCGCTGTAGGTCACGCCGATCACCAGGATCGACTCGCCGAGCGCGATGAGGAAGATCTGCTGGTAGCGCTCGGCGAGGTGCTCCCCGGCGACGAGCCACTGCCGGATGGGCGACGCCCCGATCCACGGCAGCGGCCAGCCCAGCAAGGTGCCGAGGTGGTCCACCGCCAGCGCGGCGACCCACAGCGCCAGGCGGGGACCGGGCAGCAGCGCGCCGGCGATCCACAGCGGGGCGCTGGCCACCGCCCAGGCGGCCA
This sequence comes from Micromonospora tulbaghiae, assembly GCF_900091605.1. GTDB lineage: Bacteria > Actinomycetota > Actinomycetes > Mycobacteriales > Micromonosporaceae > Micromonospora > Micromonospora tulbaghiae. The sequence continues at coordinate 697,889 of NZ_FMCQ01000003.1, read as the reverse complement.
GCCGCACCGGGACCAGACGCCGCGGGTGGCCGCGCAACGCCGCCGCGATCAGCAGCGGCCGGCCGACCATCACCACCACGTACGCGAGCGCGAACGGCAGCGCCCGCTCCTCCAGGGCACGGGGCAGCGTCACGCCCAGCACCAGGCTGCCGAACATGGTGCCGACCACGACGACCTGGATGACGGCGCGCTCCGGCTCGTAGCGGCTGGTGACCCAGGTGGTGATCGTCCAGACCTGCCAGAGCACCAGGAACAGCAGCAGGGTCTTGCCCACGTCGGCGGCCACCGCGCCGGCGGAGCCGTCGATGCCGTTGATCAGGCGCTGCGAGACCCGGGTCAGCGCGAACACGAAGACCAGGTCGAAAAAGAGCTCCAGGAAGGTGGCCCGCCCGGGACTGGACGCGGTACGCAGCAGCGCCCCGCCCCGCTGCTCGGTCATCGTCCGCCCCCGTCCCCCGTCCTGGCAACAAACGACAGCGGCGGCGGGCCGGTTGCGGCGGCGCGCGGCGGATCAGCCCTTCGCGGCCTTCGCCTCCGCCTTCATCCGCTGCTTGAACTCGCGTACCCGGCGCAGCGACTCCGGATCGGTCACGTCCGCGACCGACCGGTGGGCGTCCGCGTCGCCGTAGTCACCGGCCGCCTCGCGCCAGCCGTCCGGGGTGATCCCGAACCGCTTGCCGAGCAGCGCGACGAAGATCTGCGCCTTCTGCCGGCCGAACCCGGGCAGCTCGCCCACCCGGCGCAGCAGTTCCCGGCCGTCGGTCACGTCGGACCAGAGCCGGGCCGGGTCGCCGTCGTAACGCTCGACGAGCGCCCGGCACACCTCCTGCACGCGGGCCGCCATCGCCTTGGGGAAGCGGTGCAGCGCGGGCGGCCGGGCGAAGATCTCCACGAGCGCCTCCGGGTCGTACCCGGCCAGTTCCGCGGCGTCCGGCTCGTGGCCGAGCCGCTGCGCCAGCACGTGCGGGGAGGAGAACGCCTTCTCCATCGGCACCTGCTGGTCCAGCACCATGCCGAGGAGCAGGGCCAGCGGGCTGCGCGCCAGCAATTCGTTCGCCTGCGGGTCGATGGGCAGGGAGAGCGTCATGAGGACCATAGTGCCGTCCCGCCCGGCGGTCGCGGGCGCCGGCTCCCCGACGACGTGCCGCGGCCCGGCGAACCTCTGCGAGGTCCACCGGGCCGCGGCCCACGGTGTGGTCAGGTCACCCGTGTCGTCAGTTGACGACGAAGAGCAGCCGGTTCGGCGAGCCCGAGCCCGGGCTGGTCACCTTGCCGGTGGTGGCGTTGCTGGTCAGGTAGCTGGCCACCTGAGCCGGGGTGTAGGAGGTGTTCGCGGACAGCACGAGCGCCGCCGCGCCGGCCACGTGCGGGGACGCCATCGAGGTGCCGCTGATCGAGTTGGTGGCGGTGTCGCTGGTCCGCCACGCCGAGGTGATCGACGAGCCCGGGGCGAAGATGTCCACGCAGGAGCCGTAGTTCGAGTAGGAGGCACGGGCGTCGGTGCTGGTGGTGGCACCCACAGTGATCGCCGAGGCGACCCGGGCCGGCGACGAGTTGCACGCGTTGGCGCTGGAGTTGCCGGCCGCGAGCGCGTACGTGATGCCGGAGTTGATCGAGTTGGCCACCGCGTTGTCCAGCGTGGTGCTGGCGCCGCCGCCGAGGCTCATGTTCGCCACGGCCGGCTTCACCGCGTTCGAGGTGACCCAGTTGACGCCGCTGATCACGCCGGCGGTGGTGCCGCTGCCGGAGCAGTTGAGCACCTTGACGGCCACCAGGCGCACGCTCTTGGCCACGCCGTACTTGGTGCCGCCGACGGTGCCGGCGACGTGCGTGCCGTGGCCGTTGCAGTCGGTGTTGTTGGTGTCGACCGTGTTGGTGCCCCAGGTGGCCCGGCCGCCGAAGTCGCTGTGCGTGGTGCGGATGCCCGTGTCGATGATGTAGGCGCGCACGTTGCTGGCGGTGTTCGGGTAGGTGTAGGTGCTGTTCAGCGGCAGGTTGCGCTGGTCGATCCGGTCGAGGCCCCAGGTGGCGCCGGTCTGGGTGCCCTGGGTGGTCATGACGCGGTCCTGCTCGACGTACTTGACGGCCGGGTCGGCGGCGAGCCGGCGGGCCTGGGCGGGCGTCATCTTCGCGCTGTAGCCGGTGAGAGCGGAGCTCCACACCGTGCCGACGTTGCCGCCGTAGCGCTTGGCCAGGCCGGCGGCCCGGTCCGGCACGGCGGTACGGGCGGCGAGGGTGTTCGCGGTGCCGACCGCGTCGCCCTTGAGCACGACCACGTAGCTGCCGCTGACGGCGTCGGCGGCGCCGGCGTACCGGATCTCCCCGGTGGGCGCGGCGAGAGCGGGCGTGGAGGCGGCGGCGGCGAAGGCCGCGGCGGCGGCCGTGACGGCGAGCGCACGCAGCGCGCGCCGCCGGGGAAGGGACACGTCGGGCATCGTCTGGCTCCCTACCGGGCGGCCCGGTTTGTGGCCGGATCGCCCCATCGACGGATGTTGGCAGGAATGCTAGCCAGAGATCGATAAACATGAAAGAGATAGCCGCCGATAGATGCGGTCGACATTATGGATTCGGCGGGTGCCGCGCCACGCCGGACGGCGCCCGGGGCAGGATGAGCACGTGGACCGTCACGACATGCTGCTCTCCCCCGCCGGGGTCGACGCGCTGCGCACCGCGCTGACGCTCGCCCGCTTCACCGCCAACGGGATCGCCGACCGCCTGGGCCCGCAGGCCACCGGCGCGGTGGCCCGCAACGACTACCGGGCCGCGCTGCGCGCCACCGAGGACCGGGACCGGCTGGCCACGCTGATCCGGGTGTTCATCTGCGACCAGACCGAGCCGGAGGCGGCGGTGGCCGCCGCGCTGGCCCCGCTCGCAGTGGACGAGGCGCTGGCCGGGGGCATCGTGGAGCGGCACGGCGACGGCCTGCGTGCCGGGGTCGACCTGGAGCCGTACGGCGACGAGTGGTGGGTGCTCGCCGACGTGCCGGCCAGCGCCCGGCCCGGGCGACCGCTGCACGCCGAGCACGTGCTGGGCATCGGCGGCGCCACCCAGACGCTGATCTCGGCCACCGTACGCCCGACCGTGGACACCGCGCTCGACCTCGGCACCGGCTCCGGTGTCCAGGCGCTGCACCTGGGCACCCACGCCCGCCGGGTCACCGCCACCGACGTCTCCGAGCGGGCGCTGCGGTTCGCCGCCACCACCGCCGCGCTCAACGGGCAGGACTGGGAGCTGCTGCGCGGCGACATGGTCGCACCGGTGGCCGGGCGCCGCTTCGACCTCGTGGTCAGCAACCCGCCGTTCGTGGTCGGCCCGGGCACCACCACGCACGTCTACCGCGACTCCGGCCGGGTCGGCGACGCGATCGGCGCGGAGCTGGCCGCCGCCGCGCCGGGCCTGCTCACCGAGGGCGGCACCATGCAGTACCTGGCGAACTGGGTGCACGTCACCGGCGAGGACTGGGCCGAGCGGGTCACCGGCTGGTTCGCCGGCACCGGCCTGGACGCCTGGGTGATCCAGCGCGAGGTGGCCGACCCGATGGCGTACGTGAACCTCTGGCTCACCGACGTCGGCGAGAGCGCCGACCCGCAGCGGATGGCGGCCTGGCTGGACTGGTTCGACGCGCACAAGGTCGAGGCGATCGGCTTCGGCATCGTCTCGCTGCGCCGCTCCGGCCAGGACCAGCCGGTGGTCCGGGTGGAGGACCTGCGCCAGCGGGTCGAGCCGCCGCTGGGCGACCGGATCGGCGAGTGGTTCGCCCGGCAGGACTGGCTGCGCGCCCGGGACACCGAGGGCCTGCTCGCCGCCCGCTACCGCGCCGCCGACGGGCTCCAGCTGCGGCAGGAGGCCACCATGGGCGACGACGGCTGGGCCGTCGACCGGCAGGTCCTGGCCATGCTACGCGGGCTGCGCTGGTCGGAGGAGATCGACCCGCTGGTGCTCGCCCTGGTCGGCGGCGCCGACGGCCGGCTGGCGCTGCGCGACCAGCTCGCCCTGCTGGCCGCCGCGCACGACGTGGCACCGGACGAGCTGGCCGAGGCGGCCGAGGCGGCCGGGCCGATCGTGGCGCACCTGGTCGAGCGCGGCATCGTCGAGCCGGTGACCGACTGATGCGGGCGGTGGTGCAGACCGTCGGCCGGGCCCGGGTGACAGTCGACGACGAGGTGACCGGTGAGATCGCCGACGGGCTGCTGGTGCTGCTCGGCGTCACCCACACCGACACCCCGCAGGTGGCCGCCACCATGGCCCGCAAGCTGCACGAGCTGCGGATCCTCGACGACGAGCGCAGCGCCGCCGACGTCGGGGCGCCGCTGCTCGTGGTCAGCCAGTTCACGCTCTACGGCGACGCCCGCAAGGGCCGGCGGCCGAGCTGGACCGCCGCCGCGCCGGCCGAGGTGGCCGAGCCCCTGGTGGACGCCGTGGTCGAACAGCTGCGCGCCCGGGGCGCGAAGGTGGAGACCGGCCGTTTCCGCGCCCACATGCTGGTGGAGAGCGTCAACGTCGGTCCCCGGACCCTCGTGCTGGACCTCTGAAGAGGATCAGAAGAACAACCCCCGGCGGGACAGCGACTGACGCAGCCAGCCGTCGAGCTGGGCGGCCCAGTCCGTGCGGTCCGCCGTCGCGTGGTCCACTGTGAACCGGCCGAACGCGTCGCGGCCCTCGGTGAACAGGCCGCCCCGCTTGTCCAGCTCCAGCACCACGTGGATCTGACGCGGATCGGTCACGAAGGTGACCTCCAGCTGGTTCATCGCGCCCGCGTACTGCGGCGCCGGGTAGAACTCGATCTCCTGGTAGAAGGGCAACTGCTGGTGCAGGCCGTAGATGTGTCCACGCTCGACGTCGGCGCGCGCGAAGCGGAAGCCCAGCCGTAGCAGTGCCTCCAGCAGCCGCTCGTGGGCCGGCAGCGGGTGCACCGCGACCGGGTCCAGGTCGCCCTTGTCCATCGCCCGGGCCACCTCCAGCTCGGTACGCAGACCCATCGTCATGCCGTGCAGGTGCTGGCCGTACAGGTCGGTCAGCGGCGTCTCCCACGGCACCTGGTAGCGGAACGGCACGTCGTGACGCTGCCCCGGCTCCAGCCGGAACGGGCCGGTCATCTGGGCCCGGCCGAACTCCTGGTTGACGTCGTACTCCGAATCGGAGCTCTCCACCTCGACCCGCGTGACCAGACCGAGTGCGACGTAGCTCACGTCCACCGGGTGGTCGCCACCGACCACCTGGATCCGGCCCTCCAGAACGCCGCCCGGGCGACAGTTCGGGTTGGCCAGCACCGTCTCGACCGACGGTCCGCCCACACCCATCGCCTGCATGAGCCGCTTGAAGACCACCACGTTCTCCGATCATCAGTGCCGGGCCGGCTCCGACGGCCGGTCGGTGGCACGGTAACCGCGCCGGGCAAGCGGATGCCGGATTCCCGCGAGGATTCCTGTCGGGTCTCCGATCGCCTCACTCCCGTCTCACGCCCCGACCGCCAAGCTGTTTGTCATCGGCCACCACCGCGTGGGCGGCACGGGACCGGTAGGCACGTCGGACACGGGGAGAACAGAGATGACCCAGCAGATGATCGAGCACCAGGACATGGACGTCACCCTCACGGACCTCGACGCCACCGACGAGCGCGGCGTCTCCACCGACCTGGTCCGGGCGTACCTGAACGGCATCGGCCGCACCAAGCTGCTCACCGCGGCGCAGGAGGTCGAGCTGAGCAAGCGGATCGAGGCCGGCCTCTTCGCCGAGGAGAAGCTGGCCACCTGCACCCCCGTCTCCGCCGAGCTGCGCGCGGACCTGGCGTTGATCGCGGCCGAGGGCCGCGCCGCCAAGGACCACCTGCTGGAGGCCAACCTGCGGCTGGTGGTGAGCATCGCCAAGCGCTACACCGGTCGCGGCATGGCCTTCCTCGACCTCATCCAGGAAGGCAACCTCGGCCTCATCCGCGCCGTCGAGAAGTTCGACTACACCAAGGGCTACAAGTTCTCCACCTACGCCACCTGGTGGATCCGCCAGGCCATCACCCGCGCCATGGCCGACCAGGCCCGCACCATCCGCATCCCCGTGCACATGGTCGAGCAGGTCAACCGGATGGTCCGGGTGCGCCGCGAGCTGTCGGTGTCGCTGGGCCGCGAGCCCACCGTGAGCGAGGTCGCCAAGGCGCTGGAGATCCCGGAGTTCCAGGTGATCGAGCTGATCTCCTACGACCGGGAGCCGGTCAGCCTGGACCAGGCCGTCGGCGAGGACGGCGAGAGCGCGCTCGGCGACTTCGTCGCCGCTGTCGACCCGCGCGCCGAGCCGGGCGACGCCGCCACGAACGGCGAGCTGCGCAACGAGGTCCGCATCGTGCTGGCCACGCTGTCCCAGCGGGAGCAGGCGGTGATCCGGCTGCGCTTCGGGCTGGACGACGGCCGGCAGCGCACGCTGGACGAGGTGGGCCGCGAGTTCGGCCTGTCCCGGGAGCGGATTCGGCAGATCGAGAAGGTCACGCTGCTCAAGCTGCGCGACCCGGAGCGTGCCAACCGGCTGGAGGCGTACGCCTGCTGATCCACCTCTACCCCGACAGGCCCCGGCGGTTCGCCGGGGCCTGTCGCGCTTGACCCGGGCGCTCCCGCCGTGTAGAACCGAATGGTTACACAACCAGGAGGTTATGAACGTGTCCGCGGATCTGCTCGACGCCACCTTCGCCGCGCTCGCCGACCCCACCCGGCGGGCCATCCTCACCCGGCTGGCCGCCGGTGAGGCGACGGTCACCGAGCTGGCCGAGCCGTTCGCGATGAGCCAGCCGGCCGTCTCCAAGCACCTGAAGGTGCTCGAACGCGCCGGCCTGGTCACCCGGGGCCGGGACGCCCAGCGCCGCCCCTGCCGGCTCGACGCCCGGCCGCTGCGGGAGGCCGTCGCGTGGCTGGCGGACTACCGGGGCTACTGGGCGGAGAGCTACGCGCGGCTGGACGAGGTGCTCGCCGACCTGACCGCCGGGGAGCAGCGGTGACCGGCCTGACCGTCACGCTGCACGGCGACCGGGAGATCCGGCTCAGCCGCGACTTCGCCGCCCCGCGCCGTCTCGTGTTCGCCGCCTTCACCCGCCCCGAGCTGCTGGTCCGCTGGTGGGGCGCGCGGGGCTGGCACCTGGTCGAGTGCGAGGTGGACCTGCGGGTCGGCGGGCACTGGCGGTTCGTCTCCCGAGGGCCGGACGGCGACCTGATGGCCCAGGGCGGCACGTACCGGGAGGTCGACCCGCCCGCGCGGCTGGTCTGCACCGAGCTGTTCGACGACCAGTCCTATCCGGGCGAGACGCTGGTGCGTCACGACTTCACCGGTTCGGCGGACCGGACCACGGTCGTCACCCACCTGCGGTACGCCACCGCGCAGGGCCGCGACACGGTCCTGCGCTATCCGATGACCCGCGGCCTGAACGAGGCGTTCGACCGGCTCGCGGCAGCGCTGCACACCGATTCGACGACAGGAGCGACAACGTGAACTGGACGCTGGAAGTGGTGGTCGTACCGGTCTCCGACCTGGACCGGGCCAAGGAGTTCTACGCGCAGCGGCTCGGCTTCGCCCTCGACCACGACACGGATCTGGGCGGCGCGGGGCGGATCGTCCAACTGACTCCCCCGGGCTCCCGGTGCTCGATCGTCCTCGGCCGGGGCGTCGTACCGGAGATGCCGCCGGGCTCCCTCAAGGGCCTGCAACTCGTCGTGCCCGACCTGGAGCGGGCGCACGCCGAACTGGTCGAGCGGGGCGTCGAGGTGAGCGAGATCCAGGTGATGGGCCAGAACCCGCGCCCGGTGCCGCACCCGCTGGACAACGTCGGCTTCGTCTTCTTCCGCGACCCGGACGGCAACGAGTGGGCGGTGCAGCAGATCTCCGAGCGCGGCTGAGGTCTACAACCTTCGCGGGCCGGTGTCCGGGCGGGCGGCCTCGGCACCGGTGCGAACCGTGGCGTGCAGCACCGAGATGCCGTCCGGCCGGGCCAGCACCGGGTTGAGCGTGAGCGACCGCACCCGCGGCTGCTCGTCGGCGAGTCGGCCGACCCGCACCAGCAGGTCGACCAGGGCCGCCCGGTCCACCGGTGCGGCGCCCCGGTGCCCGTGCAGCAGCGGCGCCGCGCGGGGCTCGTCGACCAGCTCGGCGGCGTCCCGGTCGGTGAGCGGGACCGCCCGCCAGGCCCGGTCGCCGAGCAGCTCGGTCGCCACGCCACCCAGCCCGAACCCGACCACCGGCCCGAACGCCGGATCCTCCACCAGCTCCACCACGCACGCCACGCCCGGCGCGACCATCGGCTGGACCAGCACCTCCGCGCCGAACACCGGCGCCATCTCGGCGTACGCGCGGCGCAGCGCGGCGGCGTCGGCCAGGTCGAGGCGTACCGCGCCCAGGTCGAGGCGGTGCCGCAGCCCGGGGGCGGCGGCCTTGAGCGCCACCGGCCAGCCGAGCCGCTCCCCCACCGCCGCCGCTTCCTCGGCCGAGCGGGCCGGCACCGAGTCCACCACGTCGATCCCGTACGCGCGCAGCAACGCCGCCGAGTCGGCGCCGTCGGGCCGCAGCGCGGCGTGCCCCGCCGCCCGGTCCACGTCGGCCAGTTCCGGCAGCACACCGGCCGGCCGGCGGAGCCAGTCCGCGTACGCGGTCACCCGGCCCAGCGCGCGCACCGCCTCCTCCACGCTCGGGTACGCCGGCACCCCGGCCGGCACCAGCCCGGCCAGGAACGTCGCCACCACCGGCTTACCGGTGACCCGCGCGTCGGGCAGCGCCGCCGCGAAGTCGGCCACCGGATCGGCGAGCTGGCCCGGCAACGGCGGAGCGAACACGGCCACCACGGCGTCCACCCGCTCGTCGGCGACCGCCTCGCCGAGCGCGGCGGCGTACGCGGCGGCCCCGGCGCTCGGCCCGACGTCCTGCGGGTAGCCGTCGGCAACGGCCAGTCCCTGGGCGGCGCAGGCGGTAGCGGCCAGCCCGGTCAGCGCCGACGAGTTGCCCACCACCGCCACCCGCCGCCCGGCCGGCAGCGGCTGGTGGGCCAGCAGCACACCCACGTCGAGCAACTCGGACACGGTGTCCACCCGGATCACCCCGGACTGGGCGAACAACGCGCTCACCGCGGCCGCGTCCAGCGCGGGCGCCTCCCCCACCCCCGGCGGCCGGGCCAGCGAGGCGAGCGCCACCACCGGCTTGCTGCGGCCGATGCGCCGGGCCAGCCGGGCGAACTTGCGCGGGTTGCCGAACGTCTCCAGGTAGAGCGTAATGACGTCGGTCGCCGGATCGTCCTGCCAGTACTGCAACAGGTCGTTGCCGGACACGTCGGCGCGGTTGCCGGCCGAGACGAAGCTGGACAGGCCGAGCCCGCGCCGGGACGCCTCGGCCAGCAGCGCCACCCCGAAGGCGCCGGACTGGCTGAACACGCCGACCCGCCCCGCCGCGGGCAGCACCGGCGCGAGCGTGGCGTTGAGGCGTACCGCCGGGTCGGTGTTGGCCACGCCGAGGCAGTTCGGGCCGACCACCCGCATGCCGGCCAGGTGCGCGGCGCGGACCAGCGCGCGCTGCGCCGCCGCGCCGGCCGGGCCGGACTCGGCGAACCCGGCCGAGATCACCACCAGGCCGTGCGCGCCCGCGCGGGCCGCGTCCCGGACCACGTCGGTCACCGAGTCCGGCGGGACCGCCACCACCGCCAGGTCGACGTCCTGCCCGGCGTCGGCCGCCGACGGGTACGCGGACAGCCCCGCCACCGTCGACGCGCTCGGGTGCACCGGCACGATCGCCCCGGCGAAGCCGCCGTCGCGCAGGTGCCCGAGCAACGCCGCGCCGACGCCCTGGCCGGTGGTGCTGGCGCCGTAAACGGCGATGCCGCGCGGCGCGAGCAGCCGGGCGATCGACCGGGCCTCGGTGCGGTGCTCCCGGCCGCGCTGCACCGCAAGCGTCGCCTCGGTGGGCGCGATCGGGAAGCTCAGGTGCACCACGCCGTCGGCGTACTGGCGCTGGACCTGGTAGCCGAAGTCGGCGAAGACGCGCAGCATGGTGCCGTTCGCGGGCAGCACCTCGGCGACGAAGTGCACGATGCCGTTGCGTCCGGCCGCGTCGGCCAGGTGCTCCAGCAGCACCGAGCCGATGCCCCGGCCCTGGTAGGCGTCCTCGACCACGAACGCCACCTCGGCCTCCGGTGAGGCGGGGCCGAGGCGCTCGTACCGGCCGACCGCGACGATCTGCTCGCCGGCCAGCACCACGAACGCCTCCCGGTCGCGGTGGTCGACGTTGACGAAACGCTTCAGGTCGCGTTCCGGGATACGCGGGTACGGCGAGAAGTACCGCAGGTATCGGGTGCGCTCCGAGAAACGGCCGTGCATGGCCACGATCTCGGGCGCGTCCTCCGGACGGATCTGTCGCAGCTGGACGGTCGTGCCGTCGCTGAGCAGCACGTCCAGCGGTTGTTCGACGGTGGTCACCGGTCGGTCCTCCCCTGCCGCCGGCTCAGTCGCGCGGGTCGTGCGGATCGAGCCCGAGCAGCGGGAAGACGGCCTTGCGGGTGGCCGCGACGGCCCGGTCCACCGCGTTCGGCTCGCCGCTGGGCTGCCACGGCTGGTACGACGGATCCACGTCGTCGGTCATCCGCAACGGCACCTCGTGCCCGGGTCGCCGCCGCGCGGCCAGCTCCCGCCAGCCGGGCGGGGTCAGCGTGGCCGGGTCGACCGGCTCGCCGGTGGCGATCGCGAGCAGGTGCGTCCAGGCCCGGGGCACCACCTCGACCAGCGCGTACCCGCCGCCGCCGGTGGCGACCCAGCGGCCGTCGCACAGCTCGTCGGCGAGCGCCCGCAGCGTGCGGTAGGTGGCCCGCTGCCCGTCCACGGACAGGTGCAGGTCGGCCAGCGGGTCCTTGCGGTGCCCGTCGGCGCCGCACTGGGTGACCAGCACCTGCGGCCGGAACGCGCGCAGCACCGACGGCACGATCGCGTGGAACGCCCGCTGCCAGCCGGCGTCGCCCACCCCCGGCGGCAGCGGCACGTTGACGGCGGTGCCCTCCGCGCCCGGGCCGCCGGTCTCGTCCGGGAACCCGGTGCCGGGGAACAGCGCGAGCGGCGTCTCGTGCAGGCTGATCGTGAGCACCCGCGGGTCGCGGTAGAAGATCTCCTGCACGCCGTCGCCGTGGTGCACGTCCACGTCCACGTACGCGATCCGCTCCGCGCCGAGGTCGAGCAGCCGCGCGATGGCCACGGCCGGGTCGTTGTAGACGCAGAACCCGGCGGCCCGGGCGGGCATCGCGTGGTGCAGCCCGCCGGCCACGCTCACCGCGCGCCGGGCGTCGCCGCGCCACACCGCCTCGGCGGCGGCCGTCGTGGCGCCGGCGATCAGCGCGCTCGCCTCGTGCATCCCGTCGAAGACCGGATTGTCCGACGTGCCCAGACCGAAGCCGGCGAACAGCGGGTCGCGCGGCGCGGACCGGACCGCGTCCAGGTAGGCCGGATCGTGTACGCGGGTGAGCAGCGCGTCGTCGGCCGGCTCGGGCTTGACCAGCCGCACGCCGGGCCGGTCCAGCACACCCAGCTCGCGGGCGAGCGCCATGGTCAGCTCGACCCGGACCGGGTCGAGGGGATGGTCGCCCATGTCGTAGGCGAGGAGACCCTCGTCCCACACCACCACCGTGTCGTCGGCCATGCGGCCATCGTCGCACGTGGGCCGGGACGCGCCCACCAGTCGTGCGCTCACCGGCCGGACGGGCCGCCGGTCGCGACCGGACGGTCCGGGTCGGCCACCCACTCGCTCCACGAGCCGACGTACAACGCGGCGTCCGGACGACCGGCCAGGTGCAACGCGAGCACCGCCTGGGCGGCGGTCACCCCGGAGCCGCAGTACGCGCCGACCGGCGCGTCCGCGTCCACCCCGGCGGCGCCGAACCGCTCCCGGAGCGCCTCGGCGCCGGGGAACCGGCCCTGCGTGACGTACTCCGGGGCGGGCAGGTTGACCGCGCCCGGCACGTGCCCGGCGACCGGGTCGACCGGCTCGTGCTCGCCCCGGTAGCGCGGCGCGGCCCGTACGTCGATCAGCACGCCGGGCTCGGCGGCGGCGAGCCGGGCGGCAGCGGCGGCGTCCAGCACCGGCAACGCGCCGGGCGCCACTGTCACGTCGCCCGGCGCCGGGGCGGGCACGCTCGTGTCGACCGGCAGACCGGCGGCCGTCCAGGACGGAAAGCCACCGTGCAGCACCCGCACCTGGCGGTGCCCCGCCCAGCGCAGCGTCCACCAGGCGCGGGCGGCGGACATGCCGTCGCCGCCGTCGTACACCACAACGGGATGACCGGCGCGGACGCCCGCGGCCCGCAGCGCGGCCTGCAACGCCGCCGGGTCCGGAAGCGGGTGCCGCCCGGCGGCGCCGGGCCGCCCGCACAGCTCGGTGTCCAGGTCGACGAAGACGGCGCCCGGCAGGTGGCCGGCGGCGTAGTCGTCGCGCCCGGGCGGGCCGGTCAGCCGCCAGCGGACGTCGAGCAGCGTCGGCGGGTCGGCGTGATCGAGTTCGGCGGCGAGCCGGTCGGGCTCGACCAGCAGGTCTGCGGTGACGGGCATGCGGCCCAGTCAACACCATTCGGCCCGCCACCTCCGGCTTCGCCGGCGTCGATGGTCGGTGGGAGCGGGTACCATCGGAGCCCAGGAGGCCGCAGACGTGAAGCACGACCTTGTTGACACCACCGAGATGTACCTGCGCACCATCCTCGAACTCGAGGAGGAGGGGGTGCCGCCGCTTCGTGCCCGCATCGCCGAGCGGCTGAAGCAGAGTGGTCCGACCGTCAGCCAGACCGTCGCCCGCATGGAGCGTGACGGCCTGCTCACCGTCGAGGGCGACCGGCACCTGACTCTCACGCCGCAGGGCCGCAACACCGCCGTGTCGGTGATGCGCAAGCACCGGCTGGCCGAGTTGCTGCTGGTGAACGTGATCGGGATGCCCTACGAGGAGGCCCACGAAGAGGCCTGCCGGTGGGAGCACGTGATGAGCGACGCGGTGGAGAAGCGGGTCTTCGACCTGCTCAACCGCCCGACCCGCTCGCCGTACGGCAACCCGATTCCCGGCCTGGCGGAGCTGGGCGACCCGGGCCAGCTGCCTGCCGACGCCGTCGAGGGCGAGCGCAACCTGGCCTTCCCCGGCCTGTCCGGCCCGGTCGTGGTGCGGCGGATCTGCGAGAGCGTGCAGACCGACTCGGACGTGCTCCGGCAGTTGCACGCCGCCGGCGTCGACCCGGGCGCGACCGTGACGGTGGCGCAGGAACGCGACGCCGTCTTCATCGACCGCTCCGGCGACCGGGTCCGCCTGCCCCGCGAGGTGGCCTCCCGGGTGTTCGTCGCGGCCCGCTGAGGCGATCTCGCGACCTTCGGTCAGAGCTGCTTTGGCGACCTCCGGTCAGAGCTGCTTTGGCGACCTCCGGTCAGAGCTGCCTGGTGTCGATCACCTTGGCCAGCGTGACCAGCTTGCCGGCCGTCTTCTCCGCCTCCGCCTTCGCGGTGCCGGCCGGGGCGGTCCAGCGCAGGGTGGCCAGCCGTCCCTCGGTGGCCAGCCAGCCGACCTCGGCGGCCGGGCCGGACTTCGCGGTCTTGGGCAGTGTGCGCCGGTAGGCGGCCTTGCCCAGCTTGCTGATCTTCGCCGCGCCGCTCGGCTGCACGTCCAGGGCGAACGTGGCCGCGTCGATCGACGTCTCGGTGACCGACAGCGTCAGCTCCGGCAGCACCGCCCCGGCCGCGCGGACCACGCACGTGTGGGTGTCGCCCCGCTCGGTGGCTGCCGCCACGTCGAACGTGCCGCCGGTGTGCTCGGCGATCACCGCGAAGTCGAGCAGCCGGCACGCCCCGCCCGAGGACGCCGCCGCGACCGGCACCGGCGGGGGCGGGGCCGGCGGCCCGGACTCGGTCGGCGCCTCGGTGCAGCCGGCGGCGAGCAGGACGGCCGGGACGGCCAGCCAGATACGGGCACGCACGGGAGACCTCCGCGGTCGGCGGCGGGTCCGACCCGCCGGAGTTCCGTCGGACACCGTACGGCGTGCCCCAGCGGGGACGGAAGCCCCTAATCGGCCACGTACGGACAGTGCCGACACCCTCGCCCGCAGCACGTGCCGCGCCGGGCCAGGAAGCCGGCGCTGAGCACGAACAGCCCGGTCTCCGGATCCAGGTAACCGGCCTCCCCGGCGGCCAGGGCGGCGGCGTGCACGGCCAGGATGCGCTCCCGCCCGGGATGATCCGGCGACAACCGCGACCGGTGCGGTTCGGTAAGCGGCCGGTCCGCCAGCTCCTCACTCACCGCTGGAGTGTAAGGAGTGGCCCCCATACCCTCACGCGGTGCCCTGTGTGCCCACGCTGGCGCCTCCCGTCGCGCCGGCCGTCCGGGAGGGGACACTACGACCGGATGCGGTTCCGCCGTGAACCGGTCCGCGCCGACCGGGCATGAACGGGTGTGACGAACAAGATGCGCCGGGCCGAGGCCCACGAGCGGGGACATCCCGGGGTAGGGCCGCCCGACGAGCCGTCGGACGACGACGTGATACGCGCGTCCCTCGCCGAGCCGGAGCGGTTCGCGCCGTTGTTCGACCGGCACGCCGTCCCCGTGCACCGTTATCTGGCTCGCCGCGTCGGTCCGCCGGCGGACGACCTCCTGGCCGAGACCTTCCTGGTCGCATTCCGGCGGAGGGCGTCGTACACCTCGGACGTCGGCGTACGGCCGTGGCTCTTCGGGATCGCCACCAACCTCGTGCGCCGGCACGTGCGGACCGAGGAACGCCGCTACCGCGCGCTGGCCCGGCTCGCCGCCGGCGAGTCGACACCGTCGGTGATCGAGGACGCGATCGACCGGCTGGACGCCGGCGCCCTACGCCGGGACCTGGCCCTGGCGCTGGCCTCGCTGCACCGGCGGGACCGGGACGTCTTGCTGCTCACCGCGTGGGCGGACCTGTCGTACGAGCAGATCGCCACCGTGCTCGACATCCCGATCGGCACCGTCCGTTCCCGCCTGCACCGTGCCCGCCGACTCACCCGACTCGCGCTCGCCCTCGAGGAGCCGACATGAACGAGATCAACCTGCTACGGACGCACGGGCCGGACGCCCCGGAAGCGTCCACCGAGACGCTCCGCCTCGCGAGGGACCGCCTCGCCGCCGAGTTCACCGCCGCACCCGCACGCCGGACCGTCCCGCCGCTGCGGCGGCGCACGCTCCTGGTGGCAGCCGGGGCCGCGGTGGTAGCCGGGGCGGGCGTAGGCCTCGCGGTGCGTCCGCTCGATCGGCCGGTGGAGCCGTTGACGCTGGTGGCGGCGACGATCCCGGAGTTTCCGCTGACCCTGCGGTCGCGGCCGGCGACGCTGAGCCCACCTCGCTACAGCTACGCTCCGGGCCAGTTTCTCGCCGTGTACCTGTCCCGCAGCGCCACCGACGACGTCTACCTCTCCGTCTGGGACAGCCGACCGGCACGGATCGCGAAGACGTCGCGTCCGGTGGCCGTCGCAGGCCGCCCGGCCGAGATCTACGAGGAGCCGAACCCCGGCGGACCGCGCCGGCTCGCCATGTCGTGGGAACGCAGGCCCGGTCAGTGGGTGTCGCTGACCGGCCACGGCATGTTCGCCGACGACGCGGCGCTGCTCCGGCTGGCCGAGCACGTCGTCGACGAACCGCAGCAGGTGCCGCTGCGGGTCCGGCTGGCGCCGCGCGGTTGGCGGGTCGACATGTTCAAGGACGACACCATCCTGACCCTGCGGGGCGACTCCCCCGACGAGACGCTCACCGTGCAGGTGGTGCCGCACCGTGACCCGGACCTGCTGCGCAACGTGATGGGAGCCCGGGAGGAGCGACGGGTCACGGTGGGCGGCCGGGAAGCCCACCTGATCCGCGCCGACAAGATCTGGTTCCTGCAGACCGAGGTGCCCGGCGGGGCGGTGGTCAACCTGCAGCTGCCGTTGCGGCTCTCCGTCGACCAGGTCGTCGCGATCGCCGAGCAGATCTCGGTGACCCCGCGCCGCCCCTGACCGACCCCTGCCGGCACCTGTCCGGTCGGCCTCCTGCCTAGTTGCCGCCCGGGCCGCCGTCGGTCCCGAGGCGTTCCAGGTACGGCACGAACGCCTCGGGACGCTCGAACATCGAACGGTGCCCGGCGCGCGGGATCACCAGGTGGTCCTTGCGGGGCGCCTGGAGCTGCGCGTACCACTCGTCGAACAGGCGCAGCCGGCCCGGCACCTCCTGCGCACCGTCCACGAAGTACGCCGGCACCGCGAGCTGCCGCACGTCACGCCGGAAGTCGACCTCCTGCAACCGTGGGTAGAGCACGTCCCAGCCGTCCAGGAAACCGAACAGGTGCACCTTCTCCAGCAGGCTGTACTCGGACACACCCAGGTTGCCGACGGTCCCGGTCTCGTCCTCGCTCGCGCCTTCCCGGTCGACCGGGAAGGCCCCGGCCTCGTTGGCCAGCAACGGCTCGTACGCCCAGACGTCCCGGTAGGGCGGCGGACCCTGCGCGGTCATCCGGTCCGCGAGCGCCGTCCGGCCGGTGCGGCGGGCCCAGGCCACGGTGTCGGCGTACTGGCTGCGGTCGGCCTCGCGCAGGCTCACCACCTGCCCGACGCCCACGTACGCGGCGAACAGTTCCGGGTGCTGTCGCACGGCGAGCAGGCCGGCGATGGTGCCACCGGAGTGCGCGACCAGGTGGATCCGATCCCGGCCCAGCCGTGCCCGCAGGTGCCGGGCCACCGCGACCAGGTCGTCCACCTCGTCGTCCAGGTGCCAGCCGGACGGGGCGCGGAATCCCGACCACGAGCGTGGCCCGCCGGCACGGTCCCAGACGGCCACCACGAATCGGCGCTCCAACTCGGGAAGGTGGCGACGGACCGCGCCGATCTCCGAACCGCCGGGCGGCCCGGGTACCACGAGCAGCACCGGAGCGCTGCGGTCCGTACCCCGGATCAGCAGGCCCAGCTCGCGCCCGGACGAGTCGACGGTGTCGAAGCGGGCGATGCCGCCGGGGATCGGGTCGGTGCGGCCCGGCACGGCCGCGCCGACGGTGACGAGCGCGAGCAACGCGGCCAGCAGGCCGACGCCGACCCGGCCCAGCCGGCGCGGCGGCACCGCGCCGAGGCGACGTGCCAGGCCGGCGCCGTAGGCGGCGCCGACCAGCAGCGGCAACAAGGTCAGCAGCCCGTGTACGCCCCGGCCGGCGAGCAGCGCCACGACACCGAAGCCGGACAGGTGCGGACGGTCGACGGTGGGCCCGCGCAGCCGCAGCCGGACCAGCTCGACAGCCACCGCGAAGATCACCGGCGCGACGAGCATGAACCAGCGGGACCGGCCCAGCCAGCCGGCGGCCAGCCCGACGGCGAGGCTCACCGCGACGGAGGCGA
This sequence comes from Micromonospora tulbaghiae, assembly GCF_900091605.1. Lineage (GTDB taxonomy): Bacteria > Actinomycetota > Actinomycetes > Mycobacteriales > Micromonosporaceae > Micromonospora > Micromonospora tulbaghiae. Next base: position 680,550 of record NZ_FMCQ01000003.1, on the reverse strand, counting down.
GTGCCGCGCCCACGGTGCCGGGCCCGCGCGGAGTCCACCAGCCGGCGACCGCACCCCAGAGCAGCGGCAGCGTCGACGCGAGGAGCATCCGGGTGCGCATGACGTCTCCCTCCGCCGAGATCGTCAACCCTAGCCAGAGCGGCCACTCTTCGCTGTCCCGTCCTCACGTGCGGTACGGATCGGGTGTCGGCGGTGGTGAATGTTCAGCCGGCCGGACGCTGCGCGAGCAGGAACGCCTGGGACTGCCGCTCCCTGCCGACCGGCGCGCGGACCGTCGTCGCCGACACCTCGAACCCGGCCGCCGTGAGCTGTGCGGCCAGCCGATCCGGCGACAGCCAGTAGACGTCGAAGGCGACGGAGTGGCCGTATGCCTGCTCCCGTCGGTCGTGCCGGTCGCCGGCCTTCACCGCGAGCAGCAGGTGACCGCCCGGGACGAGCACCCGGTGGAAACCGGCGAACACCTCGGGTAACAGCTCCGGTGGCAGGTGGATGACCGAGTACCAGGAGACCAGCCCGGCCAGCGATCCGTCCGGCGTGGTCAGCCCGGTCAGCGAGCCGACCTCGAAGCGCAGGTCCGGGTACGCGCGGCGGGCCACCGCCACCATGCCGGGCGACAGATCGACCCCGCCGATGTCGAGGCCGAGCCGGTGCAGATGGGCGGTGACGCGGCCGGTGCCGCAGCCCACCTCCAGCACGGGTCGGCCCGGCCCGACCGTCTCGGCGAACGCGGCCAGCAGGGCCCGGTCCAGGGGCGGTTCCACGACATCGGGCAGCAGCAGCGCGTAGTCCTCGGCGACTGTGTCATAGGCGGCACGCGTCTCGACCAGCCAGGCAGGTTCAGTCACACCCGCCGACCCTAGTCACGCGTGTCCGCCCTCGCCCCGCCGGCCCGCGCCCGGCCCGCCTTCGTTGACCATGAAGTTGACGGTCGCCGCGTCGGCGTGTCGCGCCGTCAACTTCATGATCGCCGGGGACAGGGCGCCCGGACGGGCGGGCCGGGTGGGTGGGGGTGGGGCGGGTCAGGCGAACCAGGTCAGGGACTGGCCGTGGCCTGTCGTCCAGGCCACGGGACGGCCGTCGAGGGCCAAGACGTTGTGGAAGCCCTGGGCGGGCGGCTCGGGCAGGTCGGCGTGGGGCAGCACCGACGGGTCCTCGTTGGCTATCCAGTGGCCGGGCAGGGTCCGGACCAGCGCGGTGAACGCCTCCCGCCGTGGCGGCGGCACCTGGTACAGCACCGAGCTGTGGAACACCACGAGCGTCGCCCCGGCCGGGGCCTGCGCCGCCAGCGCCGGCAGGTCGTCGACCAGGTCACCGCGTACCAGCAGCGGCGGGTCGGCCGCCGCGACCGCAGCCGCCGCGCGCAGCCGCTCCCGGCGGTGCCGGTGCTCCGGCCAGATCAGCGCGTCCAGCCAGGCCACGTCGGCCGGGTCGGTGACGTCGAGCGGGTTCACGTCGAGCCCGGCCCGCCACACCACCTCCGGGCGCCGCTCCGGCGGCTCGGTGCCCGTCAGGTCACAGTCGAGCACCGGCCCGCCGTCGCCGACCAGCCGGTCGCCGTAGCGGTACGCGTACCGGTCGGGGTAGAGGCACAGCCCGGCGGACGCGCCCACCTCCAGCAACGCCAGCGGCTGCGGCAACGCGGCGAGCAGCGGCAGCAGCACCGCGCAACGCCCCGCCTCGTTCGTCTGCGTCGCCCGCACGCGCATCTGCGCCGCGACGTCGCGCCAGTGCGCGATCACGTACGCCCGGAACGCCGCCGGGTCGTCCACCGGCCCGCCGCGCAGCCGCACCACCCCGAACAGCAGGTTCGGCTGACGCTTGGCCGGCGGCAGCGTGTCGAGCAGGGCGAGCAGCTCCGGGTCACCGGCCACCGCCCGCGACAACCGCTCGTACGCCGGGGACACGCCGCGCGTCTCACGCTCGGCGAAGACCCGATAGATGTCTGCCGTGCTCATCCCCCGAGCATTCCAGCTCGCGTACACGATGGGGTGTGACAGTGAGCACGCGCGAGCGCGGCAGGGAAGTCCCTGCCGCGCTCGCGTCTTCGGTCGGTCGTCAGCTGCAGCCGCTGGTGGAGCCGCAGCCCTCGCAGACGTAGCAGCTACCGGCGGGTCGCATCTTCGTGCCGCAGGTGAAGCAGAGCGGCGCGTCGGCGGCCTTGCCGATCACGGCCTCCAGCAGCTCGGTGCTGGAACCCACGGACGGCGCGGGCTTGACCGCGGCGACGTCGGCCATCTCCTGCGCCGGCTGCGCGACCGGGCCGGTCTTCGGCTCGGGCGCCTCGACCGGGGCGGAGGAGGCCATCGCGGTGAGGTCCGCACCGCTCGCCTCCGCCTCCGCCTCGGCCGCGAGCTGGGCGGCCCGCTCCTTGGCGGTGAAGATGCCCAACTCGGCGCGGCGGTCGTACGGCAGGAAGTCCAGCGCCAGGCGACGGAAGATGTAGTCCATCACCGAGGCGGCCATCCGCACGTCCGGGTCGTCGGTCATGCCGGCCGGCTCGAAGCGCATGTTGGTGAACTTGCTGACGAACGTCTCCAGCGGGACGCCGTACTGCAGACCGATGGAGATGGCCACCGAGAAGGCGTCCATCACGCCGGCCAGGGTCGAGCCCTGCTTCGACATCTTGAGGAAGACCTCGCCGAGGCCGTCGTCCGGGTACGACGAGGCGGTGAGGTAGCCCTCCGCGCCGCCGACCGAGAACGAGATGGTCTCCGACGGGCGCTTCTTCGGCAGCCGCTTGCGCACCGGGCGGTACTCGACGACCTTCTCCACGACCTTCTCCGGCTCGGCGGCCGGGGTCTGGGTCGCGACGGTGCCCTTGCTCGTCTTGGCGGCCGACAGCGGCTGGCCGACCTTGCAGTTGTCCCGGTAGATCGCCAGCGCCTTGAGGCCGAGCTTCCAGCCCTCGAAGTAGATCTTCTCGACGTCCTCGACGGTGGCCTGCTCCGGCATGTTCACCGTCTTGGAGATGGCGCCGGAGATGAACGGCTGGACCGCCGCCATCATCCGCACGTGACCCATCGGCGCGATCGAGCGCTCGCCCATGGCGCAGTCGAAGACCGGGTAGTGCTCCGGCTTGAGGCCCGGGGCGTCCACCACGTGCCCGTGGTCGGCGATGTGCTCGACGATCGCCTCGACCTGCTCCTCGGGGTAGCCGAGGCTGCGCAGGGCGCGCGGCACGGTCTGGTTGACGATCTGCATCGAGCCGCCGCCGACCAACTTCTTGAACTTCACCAGCGCCAGGTCCGGCTCGACACCGGTGGTGTCGCAGTCCATCATCAGGCCGATGGTGCCGGTCGGGGCGAGCACGCTGGCCTGCGAGTTGCGCCAGCCGTGCTTGTCGCCGAGCTTGTTGCCCAGCGTCCACTGCTTGGTCGCCTCGCGCTGCACGGCGGTGCCCACGGTGCCGGTCGGCTTGATCGCGTCGTTGGCGGCGGCGTGCTTGCGCATGACCCGCTTGTGCGGCTCGGCGTTACGGGCGTAGCCGTCGTACGGGCCGACGATGCCGGCCAGCTCGGCGGAACGGCGGTAGGCGGTGCCGGTCATCAGCGAGGTGATCGCGGCGGACACCTCCCGGCCCTGCTCCGAGTCGTACGGCAGGCCGGTGGCCATCAGCAGCGCGCCCAGGTTGGCGTACCCGATGCCGAGCTGCCGGTAGGCGCGGGTGGTCTCCCCGATCTTCTCGGTCGGGAAGTCGGCGAAGCAGATCGAGATGTCCATCGCGGTGATGACGAACTCGACCGACTTGACGAACTTCTCCACCTCGAAGCCACCGTCGGCGCGGAGGAACTTCATCAGGTTCAGCGAGGCCAGGTTGCACGAGGAGTTGTCCAGGTGCAGGTACTCCGAGCACGGGTTCGACGCGGTGATCCGCCCGGTCTCCGGGCAGGTGTGCCAGTCGTTGATGGTGTCGTCGTACTGCAGGCCCGGGTCGGCGCACTCCCACGCGGCCTGGGAGATGGTGCGGAACAGCTTCTTCGCGTCGATCGTCTCGATGGTCTGCCCGTCGAGCCGGCCGCGCAGGTCGAAGCCGCCGCCGTTCTCCACGGCGGTCATGAACTCGTCGGAGACGCGGACCGAGTTGTTGGCGTTCTGGTACTGCACGCTGACGATGTCGGCGCCGCCCAGGTCCATGTCGAACCCGGCGTCGCGCAGCGCGCGGATCTTGTCCTCCTCGCGCGCCTTGGTCGCCACGAACTCCTCGATGTCCGGGTGGTCCACGTCGAGGATGACCATCTTGGCCGCGCGCCGGGTGGCGCCACCGGACTTGATGGTGCCGGCGGAGGCGTCCGCGCCGCGCATGAAGCTGACCGGGCCGGAGGCGGTGCCGCCGGAGGAGAGCAGCTCCTTCGAGGAACGGATGCGGGACAGGTTGACCCCGGCGCCGGAGCCGCCCTGGAAGATCCGCCCCTCCTCCTTGTACCAGTCGAGAATGGAGTCCATCGAGTCGTCGACCGACAGGATGAAGCAGGCGCTGACCTGCTGCGGCGACGGCGTGCCGACGTTGAACCAGACCGGCGAGTTGAAGCTGAACACCTGGTGCAGCAGCATCCAGGTCAGCTCGTGCGCGAACACCTCGGCGTCGGCCGGGGTGGCGAAGTAGCCGTACTCCTCACCGGCGGTGCGGTAGGTGTCGACCACCCGGTCGATCAGCTGCCGCAGCGACCACTCCCGCTCCGGGGTCCCCACCGCGCCCCGGAAGTACTTGGTGGTCACGATGTTCGCCGCGTTCACCGACCAGGACTCGGGGAACTCCACCCCGCGCTGCTCGAAGTTGATCGAGCCGTCCCGCCAGTTCGTCATGACGACGTCGCGGCGCTCCCAGGCGACCTCGTCGTAGGGATGCACCCCCTCGGTCGTCCAGACGCGCTCGATCTTCAGCCCCGCCCCGGCCTTGTTCCGTGACTTGCTGGTCGTCACGCCCTCGCCCCCCTCGTCGGCACGGTCACCCACCGCGCCTCGTGTACCTGTCAGAAACCCGAAAATGTCAGCTGATCGCGCCGGCGGCGTCCGCCGCACCGGCACCGGCGCCCTCCCGGGCGCGCGCGGCGGCCCGCAGCGTCTCGATCTCGCGCTCGAAGTCGGCGAGCGAGTCGAAGGACCGGTAGACGCTGGCGAACCGCATGTAGGCCACCTCGTCGAGGTCACGCAACGGGCCGAGGATGGCCAGGCCCACCTCGTGGCTGGGAACCTCGGCCGCCCCCTTGGCCCGCACGGTCTCCTCGACCTTCTGTGCCAGCAGCGCGATCGAGTCGTCGTCGACCGGCCGCCCCTGGCACGCCTTGCGCACCCCGCCGATGATCTTCGTACGGCTGAACGGCTCGGTCACCCCGCTGCGCTTGACCACCGCGAGCACCGCCTCCTCGACAGTGGTGAACCGCTTGCCGCACTCCGGGCACGACCGTCGCCGCCGGATGAGCTGGCCGTCGTCGGCCTCCCGCGAGTCGACCACCCGGGAGTCGGCGTGCCGGCAGTACGGACACCGCATTCGCCCGACCTCCTCCGTCGATCGCGGGCACACCTACCGGCTCCCGGGCACGCGTCGACACGGCGGGGCCATCGTCCGATGACCGTCGCCGAGTGCGCGGTGCGGGAGCGCGTTCGGTAGTTGAACCCAACCTGTAGGCAACTTACGCCCGTGTGACTACTACATCTAGGGGTCGACCGTATGCCGAACCCCAAGCGAGGTCAAGTTGGCGGGCGTGTCCGGCGCGTCATCAGGATCACGCCCGGCGCGACGCCGCCGAGGAGCCCAACGGACGGCCTCCCGTGCTAGTCACGGGCAGCCGGGATAGAACATCCGTTCGAGCGGCGTACCCTTCTATCAGAACACCAGTTCGGAAATCCAGGAATTCGGCGCGACACGCCGACAGCAGGTCGTACAGATGTTTGAAAATGGCCGATCTCACCTATACGGTCAGACCACACGCACCACGAGCCGACGAGGCACCCCAGCGCCGACCAGGGAGGGACGGACGTGACCGAGGACCGGGCCAGCCGGCAGAAGAACCCGCAGCCGAACGACGGGGCGGGTCCTCCGGCGACCCGTCGCCCCCGCACCGCCCGCAGCCGCACCGCCCCCGCGGCGGTGCGTCCGGTCACCCCGGTGGTGAGCAGCTTCCCCGACCCGGCGACAGTCGACCTGACCGCCCGGCAGCGGCGGATCCTGGAGTTCATCCGCACCTGGGTCGAGCGCCACGGCTACCCGCCGAGCGTGCGCGAGATCGGCGAGGCGGTCGGGCTGGTGTCCCCGTCCAGCGTCGCCTACCAGCTCAAGGAGCTGGAGAAGAAGGGCTTCCTGCGCCGCGACCCGAACCGGCCGCGCGCCGTCGACGTCCGCGCGCCCGGCGAGGCGGACGACGAGGCGGCCCGCGCGCAGCGGCCCACTCCGGCGTACGTGCCGATGCTGGGTCGCATCGCCGCGGGTGGGCCGATCCTGGCCGAGCAGGCGGTGGAGGACATCTTCCCCCTCCCCCGCGAGCTGGTCGGTGAGGGCGAGGTCTTCATGCTCCAGGTCAAGGGCGACTCGATGCTCGACGCGGCGATCTGCGACGGCGACTGGGTGGTCGTCCGGCAGCAGCCGAACGCCGAGGTCGGCGACATCGTGGCCGCCATGCTCGACGGTGAGGCGACGGTGAAGACCTACCGGCGGCGCGACGGGCACGTCTGGCTGATGCCGCAGAACCCGGCCTTCGACCCGATCCCCGGCGACGACGCCACCATCATGGGTCGTGTGGTGGCGGTGCTGCGCCGCATCTGACGACAGCGACGACGAAGGGGTGACCGGTGGCCGGTCACCCCTTCGTCGTGTCGTCTCAGTAGCGGTCGCCGCGGTACTCCCGGCCACCGCCGGACACCGGGCCGTACCGGCCCTGGTCGTCGTAACCGTCGCGGCGCCCGCCCCGCGGCTCCTGGCCGCGGCGCGGCGGCTCGGCCCGGCCGCCGTCTCCCCGCGGCCCACCGCCGTTCGGCTGCCCGCGATATCCGGCCCCGCCCGGCCCGCCGCCGTAGCCGCCACCCGGGCCGCCACGGCCCGGACTGCCCTGGCCGCCGCCGGCCGGGCCGCCACGACCGGGGCCACCCTGGCCCGCGCCGCCGCCCGGTCCGCCCTGACCTCCGCCGCCGTAGACGCCGCCACCGCGCCCTCCGCCGCCGGCCGGGGCACCGCCGCCGCCGTAGACGCCGCCACCACCCTGCGGACGGGCTCCGCCCGGAGGACGGCCACCGCCCTGACCACGGCCACCCTCCTGAGGGCCGCCGCCGTACACGCCGCCGCCCGGCCGGCCACCGCCGTAGACACCGCCGGAGGCCGGGCGGTCGCCGCTGGCCGCGCCGCCGTAGACGCCGCCCTGACCGCCGCCGTAGACACCGCCGCGCGGGGCGTCCGGCCGCTCGCCGGACGGGAAGCCGTTGTTCACCGGGAACTCGCCGCTGCGCTCGGGTTCGTCGGCGGGCGCCCGCGGCACTGGCTTGCGCCGCGCCCGCAGGATGCCGAAGACACCCGCGCCGACCAGGAGCGCGCCGAGCACGCCGACGGCCGCGATCAGGTACGTGATCTCGTCGAGCGACAGCCCTTCGAGCCAGGACTTCTGGGCGGCCGGTTTGGTGTCGGCCTTGCCGCCGTTCGGCAACGCCTCGGCGCCGGTGGTCGACGGGGTGTAGGTGAGGATGTCGATCGGGTCCGACTCGTCGAGCGTGCCGCCGTCGGAGACGGTGACGAACAACTTGCCGTCCGGTGTGTAGGAGATCGCCTCGCCGAACGGGTCGGCGAGCGGCGTGACCCGGGGCTTGCCCGTGGTGAGCGCCTTGACGATGTCACCGCCGGCCACGTCGAACTCGAACGCGTCGGCGTACGTGCGCAGCACGACCTTGCTGCCGTCGGGTGAGCGGGCCGCACCCGTGACGAGCGCCCGCCCGGGCGAGCCGAGCTTGTTCTCGGTGCTGGTCTTCGGGAGCGTGACCTCGCCGACCTTCTTCATCGGGATCGCCTCGGTGTCGCCGCTCACCTTCAGCTTCACCGTCGGGGTGTAGATCTCCGACTTGCCGGAGAGCTCCTTCGTGATCACCAGCGGCATGTTGTCGTCGCCGACGAGCAGGGCCTCCGCGTCGTGCGGCTCCTTGCCCGGGTAGCTGAGCCGGTGCAGCACCGGCTGCTTCGAGCCGCTCAGCGGCATCGTCCAGACCGCGACCCGCTCCCGGCGGGTCTTCTTCTCCACGTTGTCGCCGGTGTCGGCGATCCAGAGCGTCTTGCGGTCCGGACCGAGAGCCAGGTCCTCGGTGTCGAACGGCCCGTCACCGGAGTAACGGACCTCCCTGTCGACCTTGCACTTGGTGTCCAGATAGAAGACCCGCTTGCGGCTGGGGTCGTCCGAACCGTCGTTGATCACGACGTAGCCGTTGCTGGTGGCGACGAGCCCGGACAGCTCGCGGAGCCGGTCGTCCTCGACCGTGCACTTCTTCTTGGGAGCCGCGGCCAGCACGGGGGCCGCGGCGGGAGCCGCCGGGGCCGGCCCGGCCGGCGCCACGACCGCGCCGACCAGGCCGAGCGCGAGCGTGACCGAGGAGACAACGTGCCGCATGACGGTCAGTGTCGCACGGCGCGGGTTTCCGGCGGGTGACGCCGGACGGCTCACCGCCCGGCGCCCACCCGCTCGTCGCTGGTCAGCCGGTCACCCGCCCGGTACGGCGCCAGCTCCGCGGCCAGCCCTTCGTTGACCCGCACGTGCAGCAGCGTGCCCTCGGGCAGGTGCGCGGTGCTGAGGACCTCACCCTGACGGTGGACCCGGGCGACCAGGTCACCCCGGTCGTACGGGAGCACCGCGCGCACCTCGACGGCCGGCCGGGGCAGCCGCCGCTCGACGGCGTCACGCATCTCGTCGATACCGCGCCCGCTGTGGGCGGAGACGAAGACCGCGTCCGGCCAGAGCCGCTTGAGCCGCAGCATCGTCTCCTCGTCGGTGGCGTCGGTCTTGTTCACCACCAGTAGTTCCGGCAGCCGGTCGGCGCCCACCTCGGCGAGCACCTCGCGTACCGCCCGGACCTGCTCCTCCGGATCCGGGTGCGTGCCGTCGACCACGTGCACGACCAGGTCCGCGTCGGCGACCTCCTCCAGCGTCGAGCGGAACGCCTCGACGATCTGGTGCGGCAGGTGCCGGACGAACCCGACCGTGTCGGACAGCGTGTAGAGCCGCCCGTCGGACGTGGTGGCCCGGCGGGTGGTCGGGTCCAGCGTGGCGAACAGCGCGTTCTCCACCAGCACGCCCGCACCGGTCAGGCGGTTGAGCAGGCTGGACTTGCCGGCGTTGGTGTAGCCGGCGATGGCCACCGCGGGCACCGCGTTACGGGTACGCCGGGCGCGCTTGGTCTGGCGTACGGTCGCCATGCTCTTGATCTCGCGGCGCAGCCGCGCGATGCGGTGGCGGATGCGCCGCCGGTCGGTCTCCAGCTTGGTCTCACCGGGACCGCGCAGGCCCACGCCGCCGCCGGCGCCACCGCCGCGGCCGCTACCACCGCTCTGCCGGGACAGCGACTCACCCCAGCCGCGCAGACGCGGCAGCAGGTATTCGAGCTGGGCCAGTTCGACCTGCGCCTTGCCCTCCTTGCTCTTGGCGTGCTGGGCGAAGATGTCGAGGATCAGTGCGGTGCGGTCGACCACCTTGACCTTGGTGCGCTGCTCCAGGTTGCGCAGCTGCGACGGGGACAGCTCACCGTCGCAGATGACCGTGTCGGCGCCGGTGGAGAGCACCACCGCGCCCAGGTCGTCGACCTTGCCCCGGCCGATGTACGTGGCCGGGTCGGGCCGGTTGCGGCGCTGGATCAGCCCTTCGAGCACCTGCGAGCCGGCCGTCTCGGCCAGCGCCGCCAGCTCGGTGAGGCTGTTGTCGGCGTCGGACTGGGTGCCCTCGGTCCAGACCCCCACCAGGACGACCCGCTCCAGCCGCAGCTGGCGGTATTCGACCTCGGTGATGTCTGTGAGTTCGGTGGAGAGGCCGGGGACCCGCCGCAGCGCCTGCCGCTCCGACAGCTCGTACTCACCCGTGGTGGCGTCGAGCTCGTCGTCCTCGTAGGGATGGAAGGTCTCCTGCTCGCGCAAACTGCGTCTCCTGTCCGTTATGTGCAATGCCGAGAATTTTCGGCGCGTGACAGCAATCCTGACATGTGACAACGCCGGGCGCACGTGTGTTATGCCCGCGACGCTACCCACTGGTAGCGGGGGCGGATGCCGGGCGACCTGGGCGGGCGAGTAGAAATGCCAGTCGAGCCGCTCAGCGCCGACGGAGGAGTTTCTCGTGGCCAACACACGACTGCCGAGTGCCGGATTCTCCATCACCATCCGGATCGCGGTACCCGCCGACGCCTCCTCCATCGGCCGGCTCACCACCGCCGCCGGCGAGGCCGGGGCCATCGTCACCGCGCTGGACGTGGTCGACTCCGACCCCGCGCACGTGATCGTCGACCTCACCTGCGACACCGCCGACGCCGGCCACGCCGACCAGGTCGTCGACGCGCTCACCGGGCTCGACGGGGTGGACGTGCGCAAGGTCTCCGACCGCACCTTCCTGCTGCACCTCGGCGGCAAGATCGAGGTCACCCCGAAGGTCGCCCTGCGCACCCGCGACGAGCTGTCCCGCGCGTACACCCCCGGTGTGGCCCGGGTCTGCATGGCCATCGCGGAGAACCCGGCCGACGCGCGCCGGCTCACCATCAAGCGCAACACGGTCGCCGTGGTCAGCGACGGCACCGCGGTGCTCGGCCTGGGCAACCTCGGGCCGGCCGCGTCGCTGCCGGTGATGGAGGGCAAGGCCGCGCTGTTCAAGCGCTTCGGCGGGGTGGACGCCTGGCCGGTCGTGCTGGACACCCGGGACACCGACGAGATCGTGGCGATCGTCAAGGCCATCGCGCCCGCGTACGGCGGGATCAACCTGGAGGACATCGCCGCGCCGCGCTGCTTCGAGATCGAGGCCCGGCTGCGCGAGGCGCTGGACATCCCGGTCTTCCACGACGACCAGCACGGCACCGCGATCTGCGTGCTGGCCGCGCTGACGAACGCGCTGCGCGTCGTGGGCAAGCAGCTCGCGGACGTCCGGGTCGTGGTCTCCGGCGCCGGCGCGGCCGGCACCGCGATCATGAAGCTGCTGCTGCGCCAGGGCGTGGGCGACATCATCGCGTACGACCGCCAGGGCGCCCTGCACCGCGGCCTGCCGGACCTCAACCCGGCGTGGCAGTGGCTGGCCGAGAACACCAACAAGGAGAACTACTCCGGTGACCTGGCCGGGGCGGTACGCGGCGCGGACGTGTTCATCGGCGTGAGCGCGCCGAACCTGCTCACCGGCGAGGACGTCGCCCAGATGGCGAAGGACTCGATCGTCTTCGCGCTCGCCAACCCCGACCCGGAGGTGGACCCGCGGGAGGCGCGCAAGTACGCCGCCGTGGTCGCCACCGGCCGCTCGGACCAGCCGAACCAGATCAACAACGTGCTCGCCTTCCCCGGCGTGTTCCGCGGCATGCTCGACGCGCACGCCGAGGAGTTCACCGAGGAGATGGCGCTCGCCGCCGCCCGGGCCATCGCCGACGTGGTCGGCGAGGAGAAGATCAACCCGACGGTGATCGTGCCGAGCGTCTTCGACTCCCGGGTCGCCCCGGCGGTGGCCGCCGCGGTGCGCGCCGCCGCCCAGAACCCGGCCGCGACGCCGGCCCCCGCGGCCGACCCGGGCCCGGCCGACCTCCCCGAGATCGCCGCCAACGCCAGCGCCACCCCCTGACCCGCTCCCACCCGCTCGCGCGAGCCTTCGCGCGAAGCCGCGCCCCGCTCGCTCGTCACGGTGTTGACCAAGGAGTTCGCGTCCCCGGGACACCTGGAATCCGCCGCAAACTCCTTGATCAACCCGCCGGCGGGCGGGCGTGGCGGACCCCGGCGGCGCCCCGGGCGCGCGGGAGGCGGGTCAGTGGGACAGGGCGGTGGGGGTCAGGGTGCCTGTCGCCACCAGGACGGCGGGGCCGGACAGCCAGCAGGAGTCGGCTGTCACGGTGACGGTGAGGCGACCGCCGGGCACGTCCACAGATACCGTGCCGGTGTCCAGGCCGGCGTCGCGCAACGCCACCGCCGCCACCGCGCACGCGCCGGTGCCGCAGGAGAGCGTCTCGGCGGAACCGCGCTCGTAGACCCGCATCAGCACGTGCCCGTCGGTGCCGGTGACCGGCTCGCCGGGCGTGGTGAACTCGACGTTCACCCCGGACGGGAACGCCGAGGCGTCCACCTCGGGCGCGCGGGTGAGATCCAGGCCGGTCAGCTCCAGCGCGGCGGGCAGCGGGCACACCAGGTGCGGGTTGCCGACGTCCACGGCGGTGCCGGGCAGCGTCAGCCCGCCGAGGGTGGCGGTGGCCGTGTCGTACAGCCGGGGGCGGCGCATCTCGACCGCCACGTCCGCGCCCTCGACCCGGGCCCGCACCAGGCCGGCGCGGGTGGCGATCGGCAGCGTCCCGCCCGACGGGGCGGCCAGCGAACGGTCCAGCAGGTAGCGGACGAACACCCGGGCCCCGTTGCCGCACATCTCGGCGAACGAGCCGTCGGAGTTCCAGTAGTCCATGAACCACTCGGCCTCGCCCGCCAGCGCGACGCCCTCGGGGTGCTTGGCGGCCCGTACGACGCGCAGCACGCCGTCGCCGCCGAGCCCGCGCCGCCTGTCGCAGAGCGCGGCGACCAGGCCGGGTGTCAGGTCGAGGGTGCCGTCCGGGTCGGGCAGGATGACGAAGTCGTTGCCGGTGCCGTGACCCTTGGTGAACTCCACGCCCCCATCATCGCCGATGCTCGGCGACCACCCGCAGGGCAGTGTCGAGAAACGCGGGCGACGCCGAGTCCAGCCAGTGGACGCGCGGGTCACGCCGGAACCAGGAGCGCTGCCGCCGCACGAACCGGCGGGTGGCGCGGATCGTCTCCTCGTGCGCTTCGGTCTCGGTCAGCTCCCCGGCCAGGAACCGCAGCACCTGCTGGTAGCCGAGCGCCCGGCTCGCCGTCCGCCCCTCGGGCAGCCCTTCGGCGACCAGCGCCCGCACCTCGTCGACCAGTCCGTCGGCCCACATCCGGTCCACCCGCAGCGCGACCCGCTCGTCCAGCAGGGCGGTGTCCAGGTCGACGCCGAGCTGCACGGACGGGTAGTACGGCGTCGGCGACGGCAGCGACGCGGTGAACGGCGCGCCGGTCAGCTCGATCACCTCCAGCGCCCGGACGATCCGCCGGCCGTTCGTGGGCAGGATGCTCGCCGCCGCGCCCGGGTCGGCCTCGGTCAGCCGCGCGTGCAGCGGCAGGGGGCCGACCGCCGCGAGTTCCACCTCCAGCCGCTCCCGCAGCGCCGGGTCGGTGCCGGGGAACTCGAACCGCTCCAGCACCGCCCGCACGTACAGCCCGGAGCCGCCGACCAGCAGCGGCACCCGTCCCCGGGCCAGGATGTCGTCGACCGCCGCGCGGGCCAGCGTCTGGTATTCGGCGACGCTGGCCGGCTCGGTCACCGGCCAGATGTCCAGCAGGTGGTGCGGCACGCCCTCCCGCTCGGCCGGTGTCAGCTTGGCGGTGCCGATGTCCATGCCCCGGTAGAGCTGCATCGAGTCGGCGTTCACCACCTCGCCGTCGAGCGCGTGCGCCAGCGCGATGCTCAGCGCCGACTTGCCGGCCGCGGTCGGCCCGACCACCGCCACGACGGTCACGACCGCTCCCAGTTCGCCACGAAGTAGGCGACGCCGTAGGGGGCGCGGTGGTGGCTCAGCTCGCCGCGCCAGTCGCCGCCCGCCGCGCCGACCGCGCCGGCCAGCACCTGCCACGGCGCCCGCCCGGCGACCCGCAGCTCCGCCGACAGCTCCGGATCCAGGCCGAGCAGGGCGTCGGCGTCCGCGCCCGCGAGCGCCGCGGCGACCCCCTCGTCGTACGCCTCGGCGCGCGGGTCGTCGTACCCCGGCGCCTTGACGCCCCGGCAGGCGGACCCGTCGCCGAGCACGAGCAGCGCGACCCGCGGATCGTCGTCGAGGATCAGGCTCGCGCCGAACGCCGCGCACTCGGCCGGTGTGGCGTCGTGCGCCACCGACCGGGCCAGGCGGGGCAGCTCGGTGCCGGAGCGGTTCAGCAGCCACGCACCGATGGTCAGGCTCAGCGGCAGGCGGTCCCCACCGGCGCAGTTGACCTTCCAGAGCCGCACGTGGCGGTCCAGCCCGTACGGGCGCAGCGAGCCGTGATCGGCGGCGTTGAACCGGACGGTCTCCGGCCCGCCGCCGACGAGCAGGATCGCCTCCGGTGCGGCGGCGAGCAGCCGCGCGATCGCGGCGTCGGCGGCGGCGCGCAGATCGTCCAGCTCCGGCGCGGCGGCGCCGGCCAGCTCGGGCACGATCAACGGCGGGTGGGGGCAGACGGCGGCGGCGACCAGGGACACGCCCCCAAACCTATCGCCGATCCCCCGGTGCGTCCCCGCGCCGATCCGGTCATCGGGGGCGTACAACACCGTATGGTCACGGTCGGCGACAGGCGCTCGACACGGACGGGGGCGGACCTGTGACAATGCCGGGAGAAAGTTTGCTGCGCCGTGGCGGCGATCGGGAGGGCTGTCCCCCCGACGCCGGGAGAACGAGGATGGGCACATGAGCGACTGGACTGCCTTCGGACGGGTCGACGAGGACGGCACCGTCTACGTCAAGACCGCCGAGGGCGAGCGGGTGGTCGGATCCTGGCAGGCAGGGGCACCGGAGGAAGGGCTCGCCCACTTCGCCCGGCGCTTCGCCGACCTGGTGACCGAGGTCGACCTGACCGAGGCTCGGCTCAACTCGGGCGCGGCCGATGCCGGCCACTCCCTGACCACGATCCGCCGGATCCGTGGGTCGCTGGCCGAGGCGCACGTGGTCGGTGACATCGACGCTCTGGCCGCACGCCTGGACAAGCTGGCCACCGTCGCCGAGGAGAAGGCCGGCGAGGCCAAGGCGGCCCGCGAGGCCGCCCGGGGCGAGGCGCTGGCGCGCAAGACCGCCCTGGTCGAGGAGGCCGAGAAGCTGGCCGCCGAGTCGACCGGCTGGAAGACCGCCGGTGACCGGCTCAAGGAGATCCTCGACGAGTGGAAGACCATCCGCGGCGTCGACAAGAAGAGCGACGGTGAGCTGTGGAAGCGGTTCGCCGCCGCGCGGGACGGCTTCACCCGCCGCCGGGGCGCCCACTTCGCCTCCCTCGACCAGCAGCGCAAGCAGGCGCAGACGGTCAAGGAGGAGCTGGTCGCCGAGGCGGAGAAGCTCAAGGACTCCACCGACTGGGGCGTCACCGCCGGTCAGCTCAAGGACCTGATGGCCCAGTGGAAGGCCGCGCCGCGCGCCGCCAAGGAGGCCGAGCAGAAGCTCTGGGAACGGTTCCGCGCCGCGCAGGACGAGTTCTTCACCCGCCGCAGCGAGGTCTTCTCGGCTCGCGACAACGAGCAGCGCGCCAACCTGGAGCGCAAGCAGGCGCTGCTGGCCGAGGCCGAGGCGCTGGACGTCGACAGCGACCCGAAGGGCGCCCAGGCGAAGCTGCGGGAGATCCAGGCGCAGTGGCACGAGGCCGGCCGGGTGCCCCGCGAGGCCGCCGCCGGGCTGGAGCGCCGGCTGCGGGCCGTGGACGACAAGGTCCGCGAGGTGATGGACTCGGCGTGGCGGCGCACCTCCAAGGAGGACAACCCGCTGCTGGCGCAGATGCGCGCCCAGGTCGCCGAGGCCGAGGACCGGCTGGCCCGGGCCCAGGCTGCCGGTGACGCCCGCCGGATCAAGGAGGCCGAGCAGGCGCTCGCGTCGAAGCGGCAGTTCCTCCAGCTCGCCGAGCAGGCCGGCTGACGTCAGCACCCCGGCCGGCCGGCCGGCGGACACACATCTGAAGGAGAGCCCCCGGCCTGGTCGGCCGGGGGCTCTCCGGCTTCCCACCGCCCGGGTTGACGCATCGAGGTGGGCTGATCAGAATGAGCGTCGGAGCCAGGTTCGGGCACCGGCACGAGGGCATCGACGGCTGATCTCGCCGTCGACGATCGCCGGTGCGATCTCTCGCGGGTGGCCGTCCACACGACACGGCCCGGCGCGCGCTGCGCGCGTACTCGATGACGAGCGGTTCGTGCCTCCTGGTCCTGCCGCCCGCGGCGCCCGTGCGGCGCGGGCATCCGAAGTGGAGCTTCCATGCACCGACGCACCGCCCTCGGCGGCGCCCTGACGGCGCTCGCCACCGCAGCGGCCGGCGTTCTCGTCGCCGCCGCCGTCTCCACCGCACCGGCCGCCGCGGCGGCCGGTGGCACCGGCACCGGCTACCTGCACACAAGCGGGAGCAAGATCGTCGACAGTACGGGCGCGACCGTCCGGCTGACCGGCATCAACTGGTTCGGGATGGAGACCGACAACAAGACGTTCCACGGGCTGTGGTCGAGCAACCCGTGGCGCTCGCAGCTCGACACCATGGCCCGGCTGGGCTACAACACGCTGCGCATCCCGTACTCGAACGACGCGCTCAAGGCCGGCGCGACCGCGACCGGCATCAACGACTTCGTCAACCCGGACCTGATCGGGCTGTCGCCGTTGCAGATCCTCGACAAGGTCATCGACTACGCGGGCAGCAAGGGGATGCGGGTCATCCTGGACCGGCACCGGCCGACGTCGGCCGGGCAGTCGCCGCTCTGGTACACCTCGACCGTCTCCGAGGCGACCTGGATCAACGACTGGAAGATGCTCGCCCAGCGGTACGCCGGCAACACCACTGTGATCGGCGCGGACCTGCACAACGAGCCGCACGCCGAGGGCACCAACCCGGCCGCCACCGGCGCCTGCTGGGGCTGCGGCGACACCGCCCGGGACTGGCGGCTGGCCGCCGAGCGGGCCGGCAACGCGATCCTCGGCGTGCAGCCGAACTGGCTGATCTTCGTGGAGGGGGTGAGCTGCCCGAGCGGCGGCCTGTCGAACGTCTGGGACAACGACCCCAGCAACGACGAGGACTGCGGCTGGTGGGGCGGCAACCTGTCCAAGGCCGGGCAGTTCCCGGTGCGGCTGAACGTGGCCAACCGGCTGGTCTACTCGCCGCACGAGTACGCCACGTCGGTGTACCGGCAGGCCTGGTTCGACGACCCGTCGTACCCGGCGAACATGCCGGCCATCTGGGACAAGTACTGGGGCTACCTCTACAAGCAGAACATCGCGCCGATCATGATGGGCGAGTTCGGCACCACGCTCCAGGACCCGAAGGACAAGATCTGGCTGCAGAACCTGATGGCGTACACCGGCACCGGCGTGAACGGCATGTCGTTCACGTACTGGTCGTGGAACCCGAACTCCGGTGACACCGGCGGCATCGCCAACGACGACTGGACCACGATCAACCAGCCGAAGCAGGACATCCTGACGCCGTACCTGATCCCGCCGACCGGTGGCGGCAGCACCAGCAGCCCGTCCCCGACCGGCACGCCGAACACCTCACCGGCGCCCACGACCCCGGCGCCGACCACCCCGCCGCCGCCCACCGGTGGCTGCACCGCGAGCTACAAGCAGATCAACTCCTGGGCGGGTGGCTTCCAGGGTGAGCTGACGGTCAAGAACACCGGCACCGCCGCGGTGAACCCGTGGTCGGCCACCTGGACCTGGCCGTCCGGGGTGACGCTGGCCAGCGGCTGGAACGCCACAGTCACGCAGTCCGGCACCACTGTCACCGCGGCCGCGCCGGCCTGGGCGTCGTCGCTGGCGCCGGGCGCGTCGGTCACCGTCGGCTTCACCGCCAACGGCACCGCCGCGACGCCGGGCAGCGTGAAGCTCAACGGCACCGCCTGCTGAGGCCGTGACGGCGGGGGCCCTGGTCGGCCCCCGCCGTCACGCTCGGCTCAGTTCGCGGCGCAGCCGCCGACGGGGGCGGGCGCCGCGGCCGGCGCGCCGACCGTCGGCAGTCCGAGCAGCACCCCGGGGGTACGCGGAACCTGTCCCGCCTCGGCCGCGTCCCCGGCCCGGGTGCGCCGGTGAGCCAGCGGCGCGCCGTCGGCGTTGAGGTGGTGCGGGGCGGCGTACGTGACAGTGGTTTGCACGATGTCGCCGGGGCGGATCCGCCCGGCCAGCTCACCGGTGGCGAAGTGCACGAGCCGGCCGTCGCGGGCCCGGCCGGACATCCGGCCGGTGCGCTCGTCCTTGCGACCCTCGCCGACTGCCACCAGCACCTCGACGGTCTCCCCGACCAGCTTCTTGTTCTCCGCCCAGGTGATCTCCTCGACGCAGGCGATCAGCCGCTCGTAGCGCTCCTGCACGACCTGCTTGGGCAGCTGGCCGTCCATGGTCGCGGCCGGGGTGCCGGGGCGCTTGGAGTACTGGAACGTGAACGCCGAGGAGAACCGCGCCTCCCGCACCACGTCGAGCGTGCGGGCGAAGTCGGCCTCGGTCTCCCCCGGGAAGCCGACGATGATGTCGGTGGTGATCGCCGCGTCCGGCATCGCCGCCCGGACCTTCTCGATGATCCCCAGGTAACGCTCCGACCGGTACGAGCGGCGCATCGCCCGCAGCACGTCGTCCGAGCCGGACTGCAACGGCATGTGCAGCGAGTGGCAGACGTTCGGTGTCTCGGCCATCGCGGCGATCACGTCGTCGGTGAAGTCCTTCGGGTGCGGGCTGGTGAACCGCACCCGCTCCAGCCCGTCGATGTCCCCGCAGGCGCGCAGCAGCTTGCCGAACGCGTACCGGTCGCCGAACTCGACGCCGTAGGAGTTGACGTTCTGCCCGAGTAGCGTCACCTCCAGCACGCCGGAGTCGACCAGCGCACGGACCTCGGAGAGGATGTCGCCGGGGCGGCGGTCCTTCTCCTTGCCGCGCAGGGAGGGCACGATGCAGAACGTGCACGTGTTGTTGCAGCCGACGGAGATCGAGACCCACCCGGCGTACGTCGACTCGCGCCGGGTCGGCAGCGTGGAGGGGAAGACCTCCAGCGACTCCAGGATCTCCACCTCGGCGGCGGTGTTGTGCCGTGCCCGGTCCAGCAGCGCCGGCAGCGAGCCGATGTTGTGCGTGCCGAAGACGACGTCCACCCAGGGCGCCTTGCGGACGATGTCGCCCCGGTCCTTCTGGGCCAGGCAGCCGCCGACTGCGATCTGCATCCCGGGGTGCTTCGCCTTCACGGGGCGCAGATGACCCAGGTTGCCGTAGAGCCGGTTGTCGGCGTTCTCCCGGACCGCGCAGGTGTTGAACACCACCACGTCGGGCTGCTCGTCGGCCTCGGCGGCGCGCACGTACCCGGCGTCCTCGAGGAGGCCGGAGATGCGCTCGGAGTCGTGCACGTTCATCTGGCAGCCGTACGTACGCACCTGATAGGTGCGCGGGCTGCCCGCGGCTGCGGTAGTCATGACCCGGACAGCGTATCCGGGTGGAGCCGATCGGATCGAACGAGGAGGAGCTGTGTGCCGGAGCATCAAGACCCTGCGTGAGCCGTACGTCCCGGTGGTGACCGAGGAGGACATCCGCGCCGCCGCGTTGCAGTACGTCCGGAAGATCTCCGGATTCCGTACCCCTGCCGCGCACAACGCGGCCGCGTTCGACGCCGCGGTGGAGGCCGTGGCCGCCGCCACCGCGACGCTGCTCGACCAGCTCGTGGTGCGGGGGCAGCAGCCGGCGGCCCAGGGCTGAGCCCGGGGCCGCCGCCGCTCGCCGCCGGAGGGGACACGGCGGCGAGCACCTGTCGGGGGTGCCCGCCGGCGTCCGCGCTCAGGCGGCGGCGAGCACCGGGGCGACCGTGTCGGGGGCCCAGCGGGAGCGGTGGCACTGCGACCAGCCCCGGCAGCGCGCGTCGGCGACCGTGCAGAGCCGGTGGTGGCTGAGCACCTCGCCGTCGTCGGTGTCGGCCACGTCGAAGTGCACCGGCCGGATCGTGCCGTCCGGCGCGACCAGCAGGTGGCGGCCGGCGTCGAGCGTGTCGTCACGCATCAGGCAGTTGCGGCCCAGCAGCCGGGCCAGCGCCGCGATCGCGGGCAGCTCGGACAGGCTCTCGGGCACGCCGTAACAGTCGACCACGGTGCCGTACAGCCCGGGCGCCTCCCACACGTCGCAGACCACCGCGTACGCGGGGAGCCGGACCGGGTCGGCGACGGCCATGGGCATCACCACCCGGCCGAGCGCCTCGGCCAGTGCCGGGTAGACCTCCACCGGCTCGCCGCCGTCGATTCTCCAGTTCCACAGCTCGGTCATGCCGCCTCCTCGCTGCGCTCGTTCCACCGGCCTCCGGATCGGGCCTTAATGACGATGGTGGGGTGCATTTGACCTCAGCCGGGCGCAAGTTACCGGTCTGTGACCATTCCGGGCAAAATTCCCTCGGGCGACGTTGCCCAGAGTAGCTGGAAGATGACAGTTTATCGGGTACGGTGCCGCGGCGACGGCCCGGCCGCGCCGCGACATCCGAGGCTCAGCGCACCCGGATCAGGTGCTCCGAAGCGGGCAGCAGCTCACCGATCACCGTGCCGCCCGGCACCTCACCGGCGACCAGCAGGCCGCCGGAGGTCTGCGCGTCGGCGAGCAGCAGCTGCTCCCCCTCGTCCGCGCCGCCGAAGTCGGTCCACGGCATGACCCACTCCAGGTTGCGCCGGGTGCCGCCGCTGACGTACCCGTCGCGCAGCGCCTCCCGCGCGCCTGTCAGATACGGCACCGCCGCCGCGTCGATCGCCACCGTCAGGCGGCTCGCGCGGGCCAGCTTCGAGGCGTGCCCGAGCAGGCCGAAGCCGGTCACGTCGGTGCCGCATCGGATGCCGGCGGCCACCGCCGCGCGGGCCGCGTCCCGGTTGAGCCGGGCCATCGACTCGACCGCCTCGGGGAAGCGCTGCCCGGTCTGCTTGTGGCGGGTGTTGAGCACGCCCACCCCGAGCGGCTTGGTCAGCGACAGCGGCAGCCCGGCGCGCCCGGCGTCGAGCGTGATCAACTCTTCCGGCCGGACCACGCCGGTGACCGCCAGGCCGTACTTGGGGCTGTCGTCGTCCACGCTGTGCCCGCCGGCCAGGTGGCAGTTCGCCTCCCGGGCCACGTCCAGACCGCCGCGCAGCACCTCGCGGGCCATCTCCGGCGGCAGCACGCCGCGCGGCCAGCAGAGCAGGTTGAGCGCGACGAGCGGGGTGCCGCCCATCGCGTACACGTCGGAGAGCGCGTTGGCGGCGGCGATGCGCCCCCAGTCGTAGGCGTCGTCGACCACCGGGGTGAAGAAGTCCGCGGTGCTCACCAGGCCCGTGCGCTCGTCCAGCCGGACCACCGCGGCGTCGTCGCCGTTCTCCAGGCCGACCAGCAGGTCGGCGGAGCCGCCGGTGGCGCCGAGACCGGCGACCATCACCTCCAGCTCGCCGGGTGGGATCTTGCAGGCGCAGCCGCCACCACGTGCGTAGTCGGTCAGCCGGATCGCGTCGGTCATCCCCTCATGATCTCGGGTCTGCGGTGACGACGCCAATCGGCCCACCCGTCGACGACGAAATTCGGACGTGCCGGTATGCCGGTGACCGGTGTTACCGCTCCGTGACCATCTGAGTTGCGTTCTGCCACGTCACCCCGCCTACAGTTGCCCAACCGGGGGTCGACCGACCCCCGAATTCCGCCATGGACGACAGGGACGGTGGACGACGTGACGACGGGCGACCCGCTGATCGTGCTCGACGGGGTGAACAAGTGGTTCGGGCCGCTGCACGTGCTCGACGACGTGTCCCTGTCCGTCGGCCGGGGCGAGGTGGTCGTGGTGATCGGCCCGTCCGGCTCCGGCAAGTCGACGCTCTGCCGCACCATCAACCGGCTTGAGCCGATCGACTCCGGCACCATCACGTTCGACGGGCAGCCGCTGCCGGCCGAGGGCAAGCCCCTGGCCAAGCTGCGCAGCGAGGTCGGCATGGTGTTCCAGTCGTTCAACCTCTTCGCGCACAAGACCATCCTGGAGAACGTCGCGCTGGGGCCGGTCAAGGTCCGCAAGGAGAAGCCGGCCGCCGCACGTGAGCGCGGCCTGGCCCTGCTGGACCGGGTCGGCATCGCCAACCAGGCGGACAAGTACCCGGCGCAGCTCTCCGGCGGTCAGCAGCAGCGGGCGGCGATCGCCCGCGCGCTGGCCATGCAGCCCAAGGCGATGCTGTTCGACGAGCCGACGAGCGCGCTGGACCCGGAGATGGTCGGCGAGGTGCTGGACGTGATGACGTCGCTGGCGAGCGAGGGCATGACCATGGTCGTGGTGACCCACGAGATGGGCTTCGCCCGGCACGCGGCCAACCGGGTCATTTTCATGGCCGACGGCAAGCTGGTCGAGGACGCGCCGCCGACCGAGTTCTTCGCGAACCCGCGCAGCGAGCGGGCCAAGGACTTCCTCTCCAAGATCCTCACCCACTGAGCGTCCGTAGTGGAGTCGTCCCGTCGACTCCGTCGAAGAAGGAGATGTGTATGCGTTACAAGCGCGTGGCTGCGGTGGCCATGATGGCTTCGCTCGCCCTGTCCGCGGCCGCCTGCGGCAAGGAGGGGGACCCCGCTCCCAGCGGCGGCAACGCCAGCGGTGGAGCGCAGGGCGACAACTGCAGCAGCTCGGGCGTCACCTTCACCCCCAAGACGGACGCCAACGTCGCCGGCAGCCCGGCCTTCGAGAAGATCAAGTCGGCCGGCAAGGTCGTCATCGGCGTCAAGTTCGACCAGCCGAACCTCGGCTACAAGGACGCCCAGGGCAAGCGCTGCGGCTTCGACATCGAGATCGCCCAGTACGTCGCCAGCACCCTCGGCGTCGACCCGGCGAAGATCGAGTACAAGGAGATCGCGTCCGCCAACCGGGAGACCGCGATCAAGGGCGGCGAGATCGACTACTACGTCGGCACGTACTCGATCACCGACAAGCGCAAGAACGACGTCTCCTTCGCCGGCCCGTACTTCGTCGCCGGCCAGGACCTGCTGGTCCGCAAGGACGAGTCGTCGATCACCGGCAAGGACACGCTCAAGGGCAAGAAGGTCTGCTCGGCCACCGGCTCCACGCCGATCCAGAAGATCCGCGACGAGGGCCTGACCGAGGGCGAGAACATCGTCGAGTTCAAGACCTACTCGGAGTGCGTCTCGCAGCTGCTCGACAAGAAGGTCGACGCGGTGACCACCGACGACGCCATCCTCAAGGGCTACGCCGCGCAGAACCCGGACGAGCTCAAGGTCGTCGGCCAGCCGTTCAGCACCGAGAAGTACGGCATCGGCCTGCCCAAGGACGACAAGGCGCTGCGTGACTACGTGAACGACCAGATCGAGGCGGCGTTCACCGACGGCACCTGGAAGAAGATCTACGACGGCACGCTCGGCAAGTCCGGCTCGCCGGCCACTGCGCCGCAGCTCGAGCGGTACTGACGGTCCGCACCGACGTCGGACCGGGCGGGGAGGTCCTCCTCCCCGCCCGGTCCCGTCTGGAGAGAGTGAGAGCGAGGTATGGGCGAGTTCTTCCGCGTCCTGACGGACAACGCGAGCCTGTTCCGCGAGGGGTTCTACAACACCGTCAAGTTGTTCCTGATCGCCGGCGTCGGCAGTCTCGTCCTCGGCATGCTGCTCGGCGCGATGCGGGTGTCCCCCGTCCCCGCGCTGCGGGCGTTCGGCGCCACCTACGTCAACCTGGTGCGCAACACTCCCCTGACGCTGGTGTTCGCGTTCCTCGTCTTCGCGGTGCCGAAGCTGGACGTCAACATCGACTACTTCAACAGCGCCTGCATCGCGCTGACCGCGTACACCTCGGCGTTCATCTGCGAGGTGGTCCGCTCCGGCGTGAACACGGTAGCCACCGGACAGGCCGAGGCGGCCCGCGCGCTGGGCATGACATTCGCCCAGGTGCTGACGCTGATCGTGCTGCCGCAGGCACTGCGGGCCATGGTCCCGCCCATGATGAGCGTGCTCATCGCCATGCTGAAGAACACCACGATCGCCGCCGGCTTCTCCGTGCTGGAGGCCGGCGCCATCCCGGCGTACATGTCGGAACGGGGTGAGCCGCAGTTCATCGTGCTCACCTGGATCGTGATCGGCTTCCTCATCCTGATCCTCCCGCTGGTGGTGCTCCAGCGGATCCTCGAGCGCAAGTGGGCGGTGGCCCGATGAGCAGCAGCAGCGTCCTCTACGACATCCCCGGCCCGAAGGCCCGGCTGCGCAACCGGATCCTCGGCATCGTCTCGATCGCCGCGATCGTCGCGCTGCTCGCCTTCGTGGTCTACAAGTTCGACCAGACCGGCCAGTTCGAGGCCCGCAAGTGGGAACAGTTCCAGTACGCGGCCGTACAGCGGGAGCTGCTGAACGGCCTCTGGGCCACGCTGAAGGTAGCCGCCGTCGCCACCGTGCTGGCGCTGCTGTTCGGCGCGTTCTTCGCCAGCGCCCGGCTCAGCGACAAGGTGTTGTTCCGGGCGCCCGCCACGTTCGTGGTGGAGCTGTTCCGGGCCATCCCGCTGCTGATCCTGATCTTCTTCGGCTACTACGTGCCGTTGCAGTACGGCTGGCCGATCGACAAGTTCTGGGCGCTGGTCATCGGTTTGACGCTCTACAACGGCTCGGTGCTGGCGGAGATCTTCCGCGCCGGCATCAACGCCGTGCCGTACGGGCAGTCCGAGGGCGCGTACGCGATCGGCATGCGCAAGAACCAGGTGCTGCGGCTGATCCTGCTGCCGCAGGCGTTCCGGTCGATGCTCCCGGCGATCGTGAGCCAGCTCGTCGTGCTGCTCAAGGACACCGCGCTCGGCTTCATCATCACGTACCCCGAGCTGCTCTTCGTGGGCAAGCAGATCGGCGGCCGGCTGGCGTTCGGCCTGCCGTACGTCCCGACGTACCTGATCGTCGCGGCCATCTACATCAGCATCTGCGGCCTGCTGTCGGTGCTGGCCTGGTGGCTGCAGAAGCGGCTCACCCGGCTGCCGCGCACCGCGGCCAAGCCGCTGCCGGCGACGCAGACCGACGGCGGCACCGGCGTCACGCCTCTGTGAGTCGACGGACACGCAACGGGCGGGTGGGGTTCTCCCCCACCCGCCCGTTCTCCGTCTTGCCGCCGCTCAGCGGGCGATCTCGGTGACCCGGGACTCGCGCACCACTGTCACCCGGATCTGACCCGGATAGGTCAGCTCCTCCTCGATCTGCTTGGCCACGTCCCGGGCCAGCACCGCCGCGCCGATGTCGTCCACGTCGTCCGGCTTGACCATCACCCGGATCTCCCGGCCCGCCTGCATGGCGAAGACCTTCTCCACGCCCAGCTTGCCGGCCGCGATCTCCTCGATCCGCTCCAGCCGCTTGACGTACGCCTCGAGGCTCTCCCGCCGCGCGCCCGGCCGCCCGCCCGAACAGGCGTCCGACGCCTGGGTGAGCACCGCCTCGATGGTCTGCGGCGGCACCTCGTTGTGGTGCGCCTCGATGGCGTGCACCACGTCCTCGCTCTCGCCGTACTTGCGGGCCACGTCCGCGCCGATGATCGCGTGGCTGCCCTCCACCTCGTGGGTGAGCGCCTTGCCGATGTCGTGCAGGAACGCGCACCGCTTGATCGTCGGCACGTCCAGCCGCAGCTCGGCGGCCATCACCCCGGCGATGTGCGCGGTCTCCACCAGGTGCTTGAGCACGTTCTGACCGTACGACGTCCGGTAGCGCAACCGGCCCAGCAGCGTCACCAGCTCCGGGTGGATCTCGGTGATGCCGACCTCGACCAGCGCGTCCTCGGCGGCTCGGAGGCACAGCTCCTCCACCTCCTGCCGGGCCAGGTCGTAGACCTCCTCGATCCGGTGCGGGTGGATCCGGCCGTCGAGCACCAGCTTCTCCAGCGTGACCCGGCCGACCTCCCGGCGTACCGGGTCGAAGCACGACAGCAGCACCGCCTCGGGCGTGTCGTCGATGATCAGGTTGACGCCGGTGACCGACTCGAAGGCGCGGATGTTGCGCCCCTCCCGGCCGATGATGCGCCCCTTCATCTCGTCGCCGGGCAGGTGCAGCACGCTGACCACGCTCTCCGCGGTCTGCTCGCTGGCCACCCGCTGGATGGCGTCCACCACGATGTTGCGGGCGCGCTGCTCGGCGCTGCCCCGGGCGTCCGCCTCGATCTCCCGGACCAGCAGCGCGGCCTCCCGCTTCGCCTGCCCCTCGATCGACTCGACCAGCTCGACACGGGCCGCGTCGGCGGTCAGCCCGGCCACCCGCTCCAGCTCCCGGCGGCGCTGCTCCTCCACCTCGGTCAGCGCCCGCTCGCGCTCGGCCAGGGCGGCCTCCCGGTCGGCGAGCGCCGCGGTCGCGGCGGTGAGCTGCCGCTCCCGCTCGGCCAGCCGCTCCACCTCCTCGGTGTGCAGCCGCTCCCGCTCGTCCATCCGGGCGGCCCGGCGTTCCACCTCGGCCGCCTGCTCCCGGGTGGTGGCGGCCAGCACCGCCACCTCCCGCTCGCCGCTGCGCCGCGCGGTGGCGCGCAACTGCTCGGCGTCCGCCTCAGCCTGCTTGTGCGCCCGTTCCAGCACCGTGTCCGCCTCGGTGCGGGCGTCGTCGAGCACCCGCCGCGCCTCGGCCCGGGCCGCCTTCGCCTCCGCCTTGGCGGCAGCCGCCTCGGCCCGCGCCGCCGACGCCGCGGACTTCGCCACGTCGATGGTGCTGTTCACCTCGTCGGCGGCCGTCCGCAACGCCGCGAGGGACTGCTCCTGCCGGTCCTTCTCCGCGATGAAGGCCGGGTCCTCCGGTGCGGGCGCGAGGCTGAGCCGCTTGAGGGTGCGCACGCCGAACAGCACGGCGCCGACCACCACCACGACCAGCAGCAGCACGACCAGAAGGAGGACGACGTCGAAGGCGCTCATCGAGCCGCTCCGCACCGGTACGCGGACGCGCTCGTCCGCCGGGCTCCGGCGTCGTACTTCCGCCCTGCTCCGGTGGCCCGACCGGCGTTGCTGTGCTGCCCCGCTCCGGTGGCCCGGGCGGCGTCGCCGGTCCGTCTGGGCTCGGTGGTCACGCTGTCACCCGCCCGGGAGGGATCGGGGCCGTGTGGCAGACCGCCGGTGAACCTGTGCCGCCCTGCCATGGCCGCCTCCCCCTGAACGTCGGCGCCGCAGGACACGCGCGAAGGACACGCGCCTGCGGCTCTGGACGCCCGACCGGAGCGGCTGGCTGTGGGCAGCTTTCCGTCGGCGGTGTCCCCTGCGGGGCACCGCTGGCGGGCCGGTTGCAGTTGTCGGAGGCTCCGGAGGCTCCGGAGCGCCCGTCAAGGGCCGGTGTAGCTGGCCAAAGTGATGCTGTTCTGTTACGAGATCTATGTTGTGCGCTTAGCCTGCGCTGGTCGGGCAAAGTGAGCCTGTATGGCGAGGCTAGGTCGCGAGGGGCCGTTCGGTCAAGGAGTCATGATCAAACCACCCGGACGGAGAGAAGTTGCAGCGTCACTCATTGGTGATCAGATGACGGACAGGCCGGGACAAACCCCGTCGCGCAGCGCCGCCTCTCGCCGCCCCCGACCTGCTCAGGCCCCCTCCCCCATCGACGTCGCCCGCCACCTCCCCGCACGATCAAGGAGTTGGCGTCGCCCCACGGGCCCTCCGGTGACACAAACTCCTTGATCACCGCGCCGGGCCGACCGGGCCGCCGCAGGCACGCCGGCACAGGGAGGCACGACACCCTCCGGCCCGCCCCTCCCCGCCTCCCCCTGCACGATCATGAGGTTGACGGGTGCGATCATGAAGTTGGCCTGGACAAAACGGACGGGAAGTGCCGTCAACTTCATGATCGACGGGCCGGGCCGGGCCGGGCCGGGCCGGGC
>NZ_FMCQ01000003.1:122494-652770 GCF_900091605.1 Micromonospora tulbaghiae | reverse complement strand
CGGGCCGGGCCGGGCCGGGCCGGGCCGGGCGGGGCGGGGCGGGTCAGTGAGCGGCGGTGGCTCGGGCTGTGGTTACCAGGGTGGCGTTGTCGGGGGCCTGGGCGCCGTCGGGCAGCAGCAGCGTGTCCTCCAGGCCGATCCGGGTGTGCAGACCCCGCCGGACCGCCTCGGCATACACCGGCCAGGTGGCCGGCCCTTCCCCGTGCAGCAGCACCGGCGGGCGCTCGCCGGCCAGCGCGCCGAGGATCGCGGCAGCGTCGGCGAGCGCCGTCTCGACCTGCTCGGCCATGCACTCGACGAGGATCCGACCGGTGGGCGTGGACCAGCGGCGCCAGGCGTCGACCGCCGCCAGGGTCCACAGACCGGCCTCGACCATCACGCCGCGCTCGTGCAGGGCTGCGGCGACCTCGGCCGCTCCGGGCTCGTGGGCGTTGACCGAGGCGAAGTCGGGCAGCACCGTCCAGGCGCGGACGGCGGCGACCCGCTCGGCCGGGTCGGGGACGATCCAGGCGCCGGTGCTCACGCCGACCGGCAGGCCGGGACGGGCGGCCCGGATGGCGGTGACCGCCGCGGCGATCACCGCCGGGTCGAGCGACTCGGCGCCGCTGTCGTCGCGCGGGTGCACGTGCACTGCCGCCACCCCGGCGGTCGCGCAGCGCACCGCGTCGGCGGCCAGTTCGGCCGGGGTGAGCGGAACGGCGGGGTGCTCGTCCCGCCGTCTTGTGCCGTTGAGACACGCCTTCAGCACCGGTGTGTGCCTCCCCTGGGTCGGCGGCCGCGACGAGGGCGGCCGGCGGTCAGTCGAGCCGGCGGGAGTCGAGGTCGTTCTCGGCGTCGGCCATCGCGTCGGCGTCGATGTGCTCGGCGAACTCGGCCGCCTCGGCGCTCTGCGCGGCCAGCGCGTCCTTCACCGCTCGGATCGCCACCCCGGCCGGGTAGCCCTTGCGCGCCAGCATGCCGACCAGCCGCCGGAACACCGCGTCGGGCTCACCCCGGGTGCTGCGCAGCTTGCGCTCCACCAGGGCGCGGGCGGTCTGCGCCTCGGTCTCCTCGTCCAGCCCGTCCAGGGCCGCGCCTGCCACCTCGCCGTCGACGCCGCGCTGGCGCAGCTCGTTGGCGAGCGCACGGCGAGCCAGCCCGCGACTGTTGTGCCGGCTGCTCACCCAGGCGCGGGCGAAGGCGGCGTCGTCGACGATGCCGACCTCGTCGTAGCGGTCGAGGACCTGCTCGGCGACCTCCTCGGAGATGCCGCGCCGCGCCAGCGCGCCGGCCAGCTCGGCCCGGGTACGCGGGCGCGCCGCGAGCTGCCGCAGGCAGATCTCCCGGGCCACCTCGGCCTCGTCGCGCGGCGGAGCCGGAGCCTCCCCTGCATCGGGCTCCGCCGCGCGGTCACGGCGTCCCCGGCGAGGCCGGGGCGTACCTGTGGCGTCGCCCGCACGGGGTGGGCCGGCATCCCAGCCCCGGCCCGTACGGGCGCGTCGTCCTGCCACGGATCAGCGGATCAGAAGTCGACCGGCGGCAGTTCCGGGCCACCGGTGGCGTCACCGGCACCGCCGGTGCCGACGCCGAGCTTCTCCAGGATCTTCTTCTCGATCTCGGCCGCCACGTCCGGGTTCTCGCGGAGGAACTCGCGGGCCTTCTCCTTGCCCTGGCCGAGCTGGTCACCGTCGTAGGTGTACCAGGCGCCGGACTTGCGGATGATCGCCTGCTCCACGCCGACGTCGATCAGCGAGCCCTCGCGGGAGATGCCCTTGCCGTACATGATGTCGAACTCGGCCTGCTTGAACGGAGCGGCGACCTTGTTCTTCACGACCTTGACCCGGGTGCGGTTACCGACCACGTCGGTGCCGTCCTTGAGGCTCTCGATGCGGCGCACGTCGAGCCGGACCGAGGCGTAGAACTTCAGCGCGCGACCACCGGTGGTGGTCTCCGGGCTGCCGAACATCACGCCGATCTTCTCGCGGAGCTGGTTGATGAAGATCGCGGTGGTGCCGGTGTTGTTGAGCACACCAGTGATCTTCCGCAGCGCCTGGCTCATCAGCCGGGCCTGGAGGCCGACGTGGCTGTCGCCCATCTCGCCCTCGATCTCGGCGCGCGGCACCAGGGCCGCCACCGAGTCGATCACGATGATGTCGATCGCGCCGGAGCGGACCAGCATGTCCGCGATCTCCAGCGCCTGCTCGCCGGTGTCCGGCTGGGAGACCAGCAGGGCGTCGGTGTCGACGCCGAGGGCCCGTGCGTACTCCGGGTCGAGCGCGTGCTCGGCGTCGATGAACGCGGCGATGCCGCCGGCGCGCTGGGCGTTCGCCACCGCGTGCAGGGCGACGGTGGTCTTACCGCTGGACTCCGGACCGTAGATCTCGACCACCCGGCCGCGGGGCAGACCGCCCACGCCGAGCGCCACGTCGAGCGCGATGGAGCCGGTCGGGATGACAGCCGTCTGCACGACGGGCCGCTCCCCCAGGCGCATCACCGAACCCTTGCCGAACTGCTTGTCGATCTGAGCGAGAGCAAGGTCGAGCGCCTTCTCCCGGTCAGGCCCTGCTGCCATCGTTGCCACCCCTGCCTTCGCCGGCGTCTTTCCTGAGCTTCGCGTCACGCGGGACACGCTAGGCGCTGGGTCCGACAGAAAACCAGCCGACGGGCCGTGAGCTGTGGACGAGCACCCCGCTGTGGACAATAGCCGAACAGGTGTACGACTGGGCAAGCGACACGCGGGATCGACGAAAAGGCTGCTCAGCGTAGTCGGGCGGGCACCCGGTCCGGATAGGCGGCGACCACGGCACGCCACACCACGTGCGTTTGCTCACCGGCGGCGAGGGCCTGCTCGATGGTCCGCCCGCCGAGCTGGGACAGCACCTGGTCCCTGGCGATGCTGGCCGCGTACCCCGGGCCGAACGCCTCCTCCAGCCGCGTCCAGAAGTCGGTCAGCCGCACGTGTTCAGTCCTCCTCGTCGAGTGGTGCAGTGCCGGTACGGCGCAGCGCCAGCGCCACAAGCGGCACCACCGCGATCGCCGACAGCAGGGTGAGCGTCGGGTACCCCACGGCCCGCATGACGAACCCGCTCGCCGCCGCCGCGCCCGCCCCGGCCAGCCCCATGAGCAGGTCGGACAGGCCCTGCACGCCCGGCCGGTCGGCGGTGGGCACCGACTCCGACAGCAGCGTCGAGCCCGCCACCATGGTGCCCGACCAGCCCAGCCCGAGCAGCGTCAACCCCACCGACAGCAGCGGCGTGTGGTGCCCGGCGGTGCCGGACACCGCGCACGCGGCCAGCAGCAGCGCCACCCCGCCGAGGATCACCGGCCGCCGGCCGATCCGGTCGGTGAGCCACCCCACCACCGGCGACAGCGCGTACATGCCGGCGATGTGCAGGCTGAGCACCAGGCCGACCACGGGCAGCACGTCCTCGTCGGAGTGCCACTCGCCGAGGTGCACCGGCGTCATCGACATGACAGCGACCATCACCAGGTGCCCCACCGCCACCGCGGCGATGCCGAGGCGGGCGGCCGGCCGCCCGCGTACCGTGCGCCACGCGGCGACCATGCCACCGCGGCGGGCGACCGCCGGCGCGGCGCCGGGTGCCGGCTCGGCCGCCGTCAGCCGGCGCGCGGTGAGCAGCGGGTCCGGCCGGAGCAGGACCAGGAGTACGACGGCGGTGAGCATGAACGCGACGGCGCTGAAGGCGAACGGGCCGGCCAGCGCCGGCAGGCCCCAGCCCCGGGTGGTGTCGTCGGCGAGCGCGGCGAAGTTCGGCGCGGCCACCGCGCCGATGGTGGTGGCCCACACGACGAGCGAGAGCTGCCGTCCCCGGCGCTGCGGCTCGGCCAGGTCCACCGCCGTGTAGCGGGCCTGGAGGTTGGCCGCGGTGCCGCCGCCGAACAGCAGCATGCCGACGAAGAGCAACGGCACCAGGCGCGTGACGGTGGCGACCACCACCAGCACGCCGCCGACCGCGCCGACCAGGTACGCGAGGACCAGCCCCGGGCGGCGGCCACGCGCGGTCATGAGCCGGGTGACGGGGATGGCGAGCAGCGCGGCGCCGACGACACCGGCGCTCTGCGCCAGCCCGGCCAGGGCGGTGCCGGCGACCCGGGCGGCGAGCAGCGCGCCGACCGAGATGCCGATGGTGACGCCGATGCCGCCGATGATCTGGGTGAGGAACAGCAGCCGGACGGTACGCCGCTGGATGCCGGCGACGTCGGGCCGGGGCGGGGCCGGCGCGGTCAGGTCGGTGGACATGCGCGCTCCTGGTGAGGACGGATGCCCCATCCTCTCCCGCCGGTCCGTTCGACCGGCAACCCGGTTTCGCTACAGGCCGAGGCCCCGGCCGATGATCTCCTTCATGATCTCGGTGGTGCCGCCGTAGATGGTCTGCACCCGGCTGTCCAGCCACGCCTTCGCCACCGGGTACTCCGCCATGAAGCCGTAGCCGCCGTGCAGCTGCACGCACCGGTCGGCCACCTTGGTCTGCAACTCGGTGGTCCACCACTTGGCCTTCGCCGCGTCGGTCATCGACAGGCGGCCCGCGTTGAACTCGGTGACGCAGTGGTTGACGAACGTCCGCGCGATGGTGATCTCGGTGTCCAGCTCGGCCAGCAGGAACCGGTTGTGCTGGAACCGGCCGATCGGCCGCCCGAACGCCTCGCGGGAGCGGGCGTACTCGACGGTGAGCGCGAGCAGCTTCTCGCAGGCCGCCACCGCTGCGACGGCGATGCTCAGCCGTTCCCGGGGCAGGTTGGCCATCAGGTGGTAGAAGCCCTGGTTCTCGGCGCCGATCAGGTTCTCCGCCGGCACCCGGCAGTCGTCGAAGAACAGCTCGGCGGTGTCGTTGGCCTTCAACCCGACCTTCGCCAGCCGGCGGCCCCGGCTGAAGCCCGGCGTGCCGTCCTCCACCACGACCAGGCTCACCCCGTGCGCGCCCTGGTCCGGCGCGGTCTTGACCACCACGACCACGAGGTCGGCCATCTCACCGTTGGTGATGAACGTCTTCTGCCCGTTGAGGACCAGGCTGTCGCCGTCGCGGACCGCCGTGGTGCGGATGCCCGCCAGGTCGCTGCCCGCGCCCGGCTCGCTCATCGCGATCGCGGTGACCAGGTCGCCGGAGCAGAAGCCCGGCAGCCACCGCTTGCGCTGGTCGTCGGTGGTCAGCTCGGTCAGGTACGGCGCCACCACGTCGTTGTGCAGCCCGAACCCCAGACCGGTGCACCCGGACGCGACGATCTCCTCGTCGAGCACCGCGTTGAACCGGAAGTCGCGCTGCCCGCCGCCGCCGTACTCGGGATCGACGTCCGGGCCGAGCAGCCCGGCGGCGCCGGCGGTCCGCCATACCTCCCGGTCGACGATCCCGTCGGCCTCCCAGCGCTCGTGGTGCGGCACCGCCTCCCGGGTCAGGAACCGGCGGCACAGGTCACGGAACTCGTCGTGGACGGGCTCGTAGAGATGCTGCTCCATGGCGGCCAGTCTGGCACCGCTCACCCGCCCTGGACAGGGGTGAGCGCCGCTCGCAGCCGGCGTTCACGGCGGCCGGTACGCACGGCTTCGGCCAGCACCGCGACCAGGACGATCCCGAACCCGACGGCGGCGAGTTCCCACCCGCCGCGGATCGCGAGCACGATCAGCGGGCCGAGCAGCACCACGCCACCGGCCGCCCCGAACAGCGCTCCCCGGCGTATCGCGGGGAGGTTGTCCGCCACCGCCGCGCGCTCCGCCTCGTCGGCGGGTGGCTCGCCCCGGCGCAGCGCGGCCTCGGTGACCGCCCAGTCGGCGGCCCGGTCCGCCTCGGCGGGGCGCGGCTTCCCGAACCGGCTCAGCGTGAAGTAGAACGCGAACCCCCAGATCACCGCGTTCAGGCCGGCCTCGACCACCGCGGCCGGAACGGACCCGTCCCGCTCCCAGAGCCGGATGGGCAGCCACAGGAGGCCGGCGATCAGCACGGAGACCACGTACGGGCCGGGTGCGCCGTACCGGAACAGCGACACACGAGGTCGGGGCTCGGCCATGCCCGGATCGTATCCCTGCGTGTCGATCCGTGTTCCCCCTGTGGACGGTGGCGGGCGGAAGGGAAGCACGTCAGGATGGCCGGATGAGCACACTCACGGGGAAACAGGTCGCCGAGGCCGGGCTGGACGGGTGGACGTACCTGCTGGGGGCGTTGCAGACGCGCATCCGTACCCCCGATTTCGCAGCCGGACTGGGGCTGGTGGCCGCGGTGGGCGCGGAGGCCGAGCGGGTCGATCATCATC
This sequence comes from Micromonospora tulbaghiae, assembly GCF_900091605.1. Classification (GTDB taxonomy): domain Bacteria; phylum Actinomycetota; class Actinomycetes; order Mycobacteriales; family Micromonosporaceae; genus Micromonospora; species Micromonospora tulbaghiae. The sequence continues at coordinate 646,527 of NZ_FMCQ01000003.1, read as the reverse complement.
CGGACCTGGACCTGCGCTACACCCATGTGGACGTGCGGCTCTGGTCGCACGACGCAGGCGGAGTGACCCAGCGTGACCTGCGGCTGGCCCGGACGATCTCGGCGCTGGCCGCCGACGCCGGCCTGTCGCTGTCGGCGGCCGGGCTGGCCCGCCTGGAACTCGCGCTGGACACCCCGGAGCACGCGGCGGTGCTGCCGTTCTGGCGCGCGGTCCTGGCGTGGGGCGCGCCGCCCGGCCCGGCCCCGGACGCCGACGAGGTACGCGACCCGGACGGCGTGCTGCCGACGGTGTGGTTCCAGCGTTCCGGCCGGGACGAGCCGCGACAGCGGTGGCATCCGGACGTGTGGGTCGACCCGGCCGAGGTGGACGCACGGATCGCGGCGGCGCTGGCGGCGGGCGGCACGCTGGTCAGCGACGCGGAGGCGCCGAGCTTCTGGGTGCTCGCCGACCCGGACGGCAACCGGGTCTGTCTCTGCACCTGGCAGCAGCGCTCCTGACTCAGCGCAGCGCCTTGGCGGCCACCTTCAGGTCGGCGACCAGCCCCTCGTAGGCCACGTCCTGGTTGTCGGCGCGCAGCACCGCGGACGGGTGGATGGTGGCGAGCAGCCGGGCCGCCGGGGCGTCGGCGACAGCGCCTGTCCGGTCCACCGGCACCCGCTCGAAGTCCTCCGGGTGCTGGGCGGCGGCCGGCCAGGGCAGCAGCTCGCCGCGCTGCTTCGTCACCCGGAAGCTCGGGCCGAGCAGCGCCTTGGCGGCGGTGGCGCCGAGCACCACCACGATCTCCGGGCGCAGCCGGGCGAACTCGGCGACCAGCCAGGGCCGGCAGGCGGTGACGTGCACCCGGTCCGGGGTCTGGTGGATGCGCCGCTTGCCGCGCAGCTCGAACCGGAAGTGCTTCACGGCGTTCGTCAGGTAGATCTGGGCGGGGTCGAGCGCCGCGTCGTCGACGGCCTTGCGCAGCAGCCGTCCGGCCGGGCCGACGAACGGCAGGCCCTTCTGGTCCTCGATGTCGCCCGGCTGCTCGCCGACGAAGACCACGCGCGCGTGTTCGCCGCCGCGGCCGAAGACGGTCTGGGTGGCGTCCCGGTACAGCTCGCAGCCCCGGCAGCCGCCCGCGGCGGCGCGCAGCTCGTCGATGGTGTCCGCCGACGGCGGGATGAACTCCTGCGCTCCGGGGGCGCTCTCGGTCTCGGCCATGCCGACCGTTCTACCCCGTCCGCCGCCGCCCACGCGAGCGCTTGCCGCGATCAGGCGGTGAAGGTCGGGGTGGGCCGGGCGGCGCGGGCGGTCACGTCGACGAGCGCGGGCAGGTCCGCCTCGTCGAGCGCGCTGACCGAGACGCGCACGGCGGGGGCCCCGGCGATCCGGTAGAGCCCGCCGGGGGCCACCGACCAGCCGGCGTCGCGCAGCGTCGTGACCGCCACCGTCTCGTCGGGCACCGGCACCCAGACGTTGATCCCGGTACGCCCGTGCGCGGCCACCCCGCGCGCGGCGAGCCCGCCCACCAGCCCGTCGCGCCGCCGGTCGTAGCTGTCCGCCGCGTGCCGCACCAGCTCGGCGGTGGCCGGGTCGCGCCAGAGCGACACGACCAGGCGTTGCAGCACCGTGGAGACCCAGCCGGCACCGACCCGCGCCCGCCCGGCCACCCGGGCCACTGTGGCCTCGTCGCCGGCCAGCACCGCGAGCCGCAGGTCGGGCCCGTAGGGCTTGCTCACCGAGCGGACGAAGGCCCACGCGGCTGTCGCCCCGGCGAGCGGGTGCAGGGGTACGCGGGCCAGCTCGGCGGCGTGGTCGTCCTCGATGAGCAGCAGGTCGGCGCGGCCGTCGAGCAGCGTCCGCAGCGCCGCCGCCCGCTCGGCGGAGACGGCCGCGCCGGTCGGGTTCTGCGCCCGGCTGGTCACCACGAGCGCCCGGACCCCGGCGGCGAGTGCCGCCCGGACGCCGCCGGCGGTGGGGCCCTCGTCGTCCACCGGCACCCCGACGGTACGCATCCCGAGCGCGGCGATCAGGTCGAGCAGGTTGGCCCAGCCCGGGTCCTCCACCGCCACCGCGTCACCGGGGCGCAGGTGGGCGGCGAGCAGCCGTTCGATGCCGTCGAGCGCGCCGCCGGTGACCGTGAGCTCGGCGGCCGGCACCCCGTCCACGGCGAGCCGGTCCCGGGCCAGGGCGGCCAGGTCGGGCAGCACGGCGTCGGTCGCGTACCCGCCGGGGGGTCCGATCTCGGCGGCGAGCGCGGCCAGGTGCGGCCCGAGCGGGGGCAGCAGCCGGGGGTCGGGCTGACCGGCGGAGAGGTCGCGGCCGCCGGTCAGTGGCGGGGGCAGCAGCACGGAGCGGCGGGCGGCGACCGGCGGGCGGGGGCGGACCCGGGTGCCGTGCCGGCCGGCGGTCGCGACCAGGCCGCGTTGCCGCAGTTCCTGGTACGCCTTCGCGACGGTGGCCGGGCTGACGCCGAGGTCGGCGGCGAGCGCGCGGACGGCGGGCAGGGCGTCGCCCGGGGCGAGGTCACCGGTGCGGATGCCGGATTCGACGCTTGCCGAAATCGCGGCCGAGGTGGAACCGACGATCTGATAATGTGCTGCCACAGTTCGGAGATTGTACTAGCACGAAGGTGGGATGTCACGTGTACCCCCCGACCGAACGCACCACCGCCAGCCGCGCCCGCGACCGGATGCACTACGACCGGGCCACCGCCCACGCGCTGCTCGACGAGGCGTACCACTGCGCGCTGGCGTTCACCGTCGACGGCGAGCCGCGCGTCCTGCCGACGCTGCACGTCCGCCTCGGCGACACGCTCTACCTGCACGGGTCCACCGGCAGCCGGCCGCTGCTCGCCGCCCGGGGCGAGGCCGGGCTGCCGGTCTGCGTCGCCGTGACCCACCTCGACGGGCTGATCTACGCCCGCTCCCAGTTCCACCACAGCGCCAACTACCGCTCGGTGGTGGCGCACGGCACCGCCCGGCTGGTCGACGACCCCGGCGAGAAGGCCGCGGCGATGACCGCGCTGGTGGAGAAGGTGGCTGCCGGCCGGTCCGCCGACAGCCGGCCGCCGAACCGGCGCGAACTGGCCGAGACGGCCGTGCTGGCGCTGCCGCTGCGCGAGGTGTCGGTACGAATGCGCACCGGCGGGGTGAACGACGAGCCGGCCGACGAGGCGCTGCCGTACTGGGCCGGTGTGGTGCCGCTGCGGCTCACCCCGGGCCGCCCCGAACCGGCGCCCGGGGTGGCCGCGCCGGTGCCCGCGTACCTGCGGGCGGCCCGCTCGCCGTGGCACGAGCCGGCGGTGCTGCGCGGCGAGCACGTCGTGCTGGAGCCGCTCGACCTCGCCCACGCCGACGAGCTGTACGCCGCCACCGCCGACGAGGAGGTGTGGCGGCACCTGGGCGGCACGCAGCCCGCCGACGCCGCCGAGATGCGCCGGGTGATCAGCGGCTACCTGGAGGCGCAGGAGCGCGGCGAGCAGGTGTGCTGGGCGCAGCGCTGCGCGGTCACCGGCGCGGTGATCGGCACGACCTCCTACTACGAGATCGACCCGGTCCGCCGGTCGCTGGCGATCGGCTACACCTGGCTGGGCCGCCCATGGTGGCGTACCGGCGTCAACACCGAGGCGAAGCTGCTGCTGCTGGGCCGGGCCTTCGACGGCCTGGACGCGGTCCGCGTGGTCTGGCACACCGACATCCGCAACGAACGCTCGCAGCGGGCGATCGAACGGCTCGGCGCGAGCCGGGAGGGCGTGCTGCGGCAGCACAAGCAGCGCGCCGACGGCTCCTGGCGGGACACCGTGCAGTACTCCATGCTGGCGCAGGAGTGGCCGAAGGCACAGGTCAGCCTGCGGGAAAGGCTTCGCCCGACGGCGGCCGCGGCGTCATGATGTCCGGCGTGCTGGGGATCACCGACATCTGGACGTACGTGCTGGGCACCGTGGCGATCGTGCTGCTGCCCGGCCCGAACTCGCTCTTCGTGCTCGCCACCGCCGCCCGCCGGGGCGTGGCCACCGGCTACCGGGCCGCGGCCGGGGTGTTCGTCGGCGACGCGGTGCTGATGGTCCTGTCCGCCGCCGGGGTGGCCTCGCTGCTCCAGGCGTACCCGCCGCTCTACCTGGTGATCAAGTACGCCGGCGCGGCGTACCTCGGGTATCTGGGGCTGGCCATGCTGCGCGGCGCGTGGCGGCGCTGGCGCGACCGCAACGACCCGGCCACGCCACGCCTGATCGACGAGGTCGAGCCGGCGGGGCAGCGGGAGCCGTTCCGCCGGGCGCTGGTGATCAGCCTGCTCAACCCGAAGGCGATCCTGTTCTTCGTCTCGTTCTTCATCCAGTTCGTCGACCCCGGGTACGCGTGGCCGGCGCTGTCGTTCCTGCTGCTCGGGCTGATCGCACAGGTCGCCAGCGCGATCTACCTGACCGTGCTGATCTTCACCGGCACGTACCTGGCGGCCCAGTTCCGGCAGCGCCGCCGGCTCGCCGCGAGCGGCACCACAGCGGTCGCGGTGCTGTTCCTCGGCTTCAGCCTCAAGCTCGCCGCCGGCTGACGGGCGGCGCCGGTCAGGTGCCGTCGCCGCCTCCGCCCCCACCGCCGATGCCCGCGCCGCCGGCCGTCCCACCGAGCCCGTAGCCGGGCGCGACGGGCCGGTCGGGGCGGCGGCTGACGTGCGCCGACTCGCGGATCGTGGCCGACCAGTCGGCGTGCGCGGCGGCGGCCGCGTGCCTGTCGATGGTGTGCCGCAGCCAGCCGTCCACTGTGGCCACCCAGTCCCGCTGGTCGGCCCCGGCGTGCCAGACCCGGAACCGGCTGATGCTCTGATGGGTGATCCCGGCCAGGGAGAGCCGCCGGTCCACCCAGAGCAGCACCTCCATGCCGGCCGAGTCGGTCAGCATGATCACTTCGAGTTCGGTCATCGGGCCGGCGTAGAGCGGCGCGGCCCAGAACCCGTACCACTGCTGGAACGGCAACGTCTGCTCCACCCCCGGCAGCCGTCCCTCGCGCAGCCCCGCCTGCCGGATCGCGAAGCCGAGCGTGTCCAGCGCGGCGAGCACGTGCTCCTGGGTGGGCAGCGGATGGATCAGCACCGGCACCATCGCGCCCTGGTCCACCTCCGGGTCCACCGACACCTCGGTGCGCAGCCCGGTACGCAGGCTCAGCAACGGCACCCCGCCGTACGTGGTCACCGGCGACTCCCACGGCAGCGGCACGGCGAAGTCCACTGCGCGCCGGCGCCCGGCCGGCACCACGAACCGTCCCGCGATCGTCCACGTCCGGAACTGCACCAGGCGGCGCGGTGCCTCCGGGTCCTCCGGTTCGACCTGGGTCACCAGCCCCAGCCGGATGTGCCGGACCGGCACGTCCGAGCCGCCGGCGCTCAGCGTCACCCGGCCCGGCAGGCGCAGGCCCGGACGGGTGCTCGGGTTGGGCACCGTGGTGCTCACCGAGAGCCCGGTCCAGGCCGAGTCCCGCGACACGCCGGTCAACCGCATGCCGGGGCTTTCCCGCTGCCCGCCCGGCCATGCCCGCCCGGCCGGAACGGACGCCGGCCCGGCGAGGTGGTGTCCCACCTCGCCGGGCCGGCATGGATCATGACGGTCAGCGCATCCGGCGGCCTCGCGGCACCGGGTCGGTCTCGTCGTCGAACTCGCCGATGACCTCCTCCAGGAGGTCCTCCAGCGCGACGAACCCGATCGGCCGGGTCGGCCCGCCGCCGTTGCTCACCAGCGCGAGCTGCGCCTGCTGCGCCCGCATGGCGGCCACCGCCTCGGTCACCGACGCCTCGGCCGGCAATGTGAAGGCGTTGGTCATCAGCTCCTCAGCGGTCGCCGGGCGGCCGGTGGTGACGGCGCGCACCGCCTCACGTACGTGCACCAGGCCGCACACCTCGCCGCCGGTGTCGACCACCGCCAGCCGGGATCGGCCGCTGTCGCGGGAGACGTGCTCGATCCGCTCGGCGGTCTCGCCCCGGCCCACCGTGACGATCCGGTCGAACGGCTCCATCACCTGGGCGACGGTGGTGCCCTGGAGCTCCAGCATGCTGCTGAGCAACTGGTGCTGCTCGGCGCCGAGCAGCCCGTGTTCCCGGGACTGCTCCAGCAGGATGCGCAGCTCGTCCGGGCCGTGCACCTGGGCCAGCTGGTCCTGCTGCTGCACCCCGAACAGGCGCAGCATCGCGTTCGCGAGCCCGTTGAGCACGGACAGCACCGGCCGGACGATCCGGGCGAAGGCCCGGAACGGCAGCGCCAGCAGGATCGCCGAACGCTCCGCGTCGGTGATCGCCCAGGACTTCGGGGCCATCTCGCCCACCACCAGGTGCAGGAACGTCACCAGGGACAGCGCGAACACCAGCGCGACCACGTGACTGGCCGCGGCGGGCAGGCCGACCGCGTGCAGCAGCGGGCTGAGCAGGTGCTCGATGGCCGGCTCGGCCAGCGCGCCCAGACCCAGCGTGCACAGCGTGATGCCGAGCTGCGCGCCGGCCAGCATGAGGCTCAGCTCGCGGACGCCGTCGAGCGCCGCGCGGGCCGCCCGGCCGCCACTCGCGGCCGACTGTTCCAGCCGGTACCGCTTGGCCGCCACGAGCGCGAACTCGGCGGCCACGAAGAACCCGTTGAGCGCCAGCAGCACCACGGAGAAGAGCAACGCGAACCCGGGGCTCATGCGGCGCCCTCCCCGGACACGTCGGCGGTAGGCCGCAGCCGCACCGAGTCGGCCACGTGCCGGTCCACCGCAAGCACCTCGACCAGCACCCGCGGGCCGGACGCCGGCCCGTCGCCGTCCGTGGCGACGGGGATCTCCAGCAGGTCACCGACCTCGGGCACCCGGCCCAACTCCCGCATGACCAGACCGGAGAGCGTGTCGTACTCGGGCGCCTCGGGCAGCTCGATGCCGGTGCTGTCGGCGACCTCGTCGATGCGCCAGCGCGCCGGGACCACCCAGGAGCCGTCCTCCTGCCGCGCCGCGGCGCGGTCCGGCGGGTCGTCCTCGTCGCGGATCGGCCCGACCAGCTCCTCGGCCAGGTCCTCCAGCGTGATCACACCGGCGAAGCCGCCGTACTCGTCGACCACGCAGGCGAGCTGCCGGTGCCCGGACCGCAGGCGGTCCAGCACCGTCGGCAGCGGCAGCGTCTCGGGCACCAGCAACGGGGGTACGGCCACCGCGTCGACCCGGGTGGTCGCGCGCTGCGCCGGGGGCACCCCGAGCACGTCGGCGATGCCGACCACGCCGATCAGGTCGTCGACGCCCTCGGCGCCGCTCACCGGGAACCGGGAGTGGCCGGTGTCCAGCAGCTCGACGATCCGGCTGACCGGCTCGTCGGCCCGGACGGTGTGCACGTCGACCCGGGGCACCATCGCCTCGCCGGCGGTCAGTCCGCGGAAGTCGAGGCCCCGGTCCAGCAGGTCGGACATCTCGGCGTCGAGGTGCCCCTCCTCCCGGGACTCGGCGATGATCTGTTCCAGGTCCTGCGGGGTGGCGCCGCTGGGCAGCTCCTCGATCGGCTCGATGCCGATGCGGCGGAGCAGCCGTACGGCGGCCCGGTCGAAGAGCGTGATCAGCGGACCGGCGATCTTCAGGTAGATCAGGGTGGACCGGGACAGCGCCCGGGCCAGCGGTTCGGCTCGCGCGATGGCCAGGTTCTTCGGGGCCAGCTCACCCAGGACCATCTGCACCACTGTGGCGATGATCAGGGCGAGCGCCACCGACAGCGGCAACGCCACCGTGCTGGAGATCCCGGTGAGGCCGAGCAGGTCGGCCAGCCCGGCGCCCAGGAACGGCTCGGCGACGTAACCGACGAGCAGGGCGGTCACGGTGATGCCGAGCTGCGCGCCGGACAGCATGAACGAGAGCCGCCCGGTCACCTCCAGAGCCCGGGCCGCGGCACGGTCGCCACCGTCGGCGAGCTGCTTGAGCTTGCCCCGGTCCACGGCGACGTAACCGAACTCCTGGGCCACGAAGTAACCGGTGGCGGCGGTGAGGACGGTGATGAGAAGGAGACCGACGAGGATCAACACGGGAGGTTCAGGGCTCCCGGGGTCGTCGGGGAGGGAATTCGCCGGGTATTACCCGGCCGGCTACTGCTGCCCTCCGGGGCAGGAGAGTCGATCATGCGGACCATTTTATCGGTCCCGGCTGGACGTCCGCTGGGGGTGCCGGGAACCCTCCCCCACGTCCGGTTCAGCGCCCGGCCAGCTCGTCCACGTCCAGCAGCGTCCGGTCGACCCGCCCGGACCGGTAGGCGGCCCGGCCGATCATCTGCGCGGCGACCGGCGCGGTGGAGAGCTGGAAGATCGCCACCAGAACCAGCATGCCCAGGTCCGAGGGGGTACGCAGGCGCAACGCCAGCCCGGCCAGGAGCAGCAGGACGCCGAGCACCTGCGGCTTGGTGGCCGTGTGCATCCGATCCAGCACGTCCGGGAAGCGCACCAGCCCGATGCCGGCGACCAGGCCGAGCGCCGCCCCGGCCAGCAGCAGGAACCCGCCCGCCCAGTCCGCCACGGTGCCCGCGCTCACGCTTCGGCCCGGACCGCGAAGCGCACCAGCGACACCGACCCGATGAAGCCGAGCAGGGAGAGCACCACCAGCACGGGCAGCGTGGTGGCGTGCCGGTTGACAGCGGCCTCCGCCCCCACCGCGGCGAGCATCGCCGTCAGCAGCAGGTCGGCCGCGACGACCCGGTCGAGCAGGGACGGGCCGCGGTAGATGCGGGCCAGGGCGAGCAGCGCGGTGGCCGAGAGCAGCACCGTGAGCGCGACGGCGAGCAGGGCAGTCACTGATGGTTCCTCCGTTCGACGGGTTCGAGGTCGAGCCGGTGTACCTCGGCGGGAGATCCGATGGCGCGGACGATGCGCCGTTCGACGGCGAGCACGCGCTCCCGGCTGCCGCTCACGTCCTCGGGGCCGCGCACGTCGAGCACATGCACGTAGAGCACGCCCCGGGCCCGGTCGACGTCGAGGATCAGGGTGCCCGGCACCAGCGAGATCACCTCGGCGGTGAGCGCCAGGTTGAGATCGGTGCGCACGCGCAGCGGCACCGCGATGATCGCGCCGCGCGGGCGGTAGCCGAAGCGCAGCGCCACGGCGGCGACGTGCAGGCTGGCGCTGACCAGCTCCGCGATGAAGGTGACCAGGAACACCAGTAGCTCGCGGGGGCGGAACCGGCCGCCGAAGGTGACCGGCGGCAGCGGGAAGAACAGCAGCACGGCCACGCCGACCACCAGCCCGGCGATCAGGTTGCCCACTGACACGTCGCCCCACAGCAGCAGCCAGGCGGCGACCAGCCAGCCGAGCGCAAGCGCCTGGTCGCGGCGCCGCCCGCCCCGGCCGACTGTCGGCGCCGGCGCGTCCGGTGCGGGCGCGGCCCGGGGTACGCCTTCCGGCTCCCCGGTGGCGCCCCGGCCCGGGGGCAGGTCGTCGGTCACGGCACGTCCCGGGGCAGGACCGCCCGCACGTACGGGGTGCGCTCACGCAGGTCGGTGGCCGCGTCCGCGGTGACCTGGAACAGCGGACCGGCCAGCAGCGTAAACAGCACGCCCAGCGCCACCAGGGCGGTGGTCGCCCCGACCATCAGTCCGGGCAGCCGGGCCGGCGGGGTGGCGGTGGCCAGCCGGGGCTCCCGCCAGAACGCGATGTTCCACACCCGGGAGGCGGCGTAGAGCGTGAGCAGGCTGGTCAGCGTGCCGGCCGCGACCAGCACCGCGGGCAGCGTGCCGCCTGCTGCCACGCCGGCCTGGAGCAGGCCGAGCTTGCCGAGGAACCCGGAGAACGGCGGGATGCCCGCCAGGTTCATCGCGGGGACGAAGAAGAGCACGCCGAGCATCGGGGCGATCCGCGCCAGGCCGCCGATACGGCGCAGGTCGGTACTGCCCGCGCGTTCCTCGACCAGGCCGGCGACCAGGAACAGCGTGGTCTGGATGGTGATGTGGTGCACCACGTAGAAGATCGCCCCGGACAGTCCGGCGACGCTGCTCAGAGCCACCCCGAAGATCATGTAGCCGATGTGGCTCACGAGCGTGAAGGAGAGCAGCCGCTTCAGGTCCGACTGGGCGACCGCGCCGAGGATGCCGACCACCATGGTCAGCCCGGCCACCACCATCAGCAGCGTGGCGACCTGCCCGCCGGGGAACAGCAGCGTCTCGGTGCGGATGATCGCGTACACGCCGACCTTGGTGAGCAGGCCGGCGAAGACCGCGGTCACCGGGGCGGGGGCGGTCGGGTAGCTGTCCGGCAGCCACGCCGACAGCGGGAACACCGCCGCCTTGATCCCGAACGCGAGCAGCAGCGTCAGTTGCAGGGTCAGGCGTACGCCCGACGGCAGCGCGTCCAGCCGGCCGGCGAGCTGCGCCATGTTCAGCGTGCCGGTGGCCGCGTACACCAGTCCCACGGCGGACAGGAACAGCAGCGACGACAGGATGCTGACCACCACGTACGTCGATCCGGTCCGCAACCGCACCTCGGTGCCGCCCAGCGTGATCAGCACGAAGCTCGCGGCCAGCAGGATCTCGAAACCGACGAAGAGGTTGAACAGGTCCCCGGCCAGGAAGGCGTTCGTCACGCCCGCGGTCAGCACCAGGTACGTGGGGTGGAAGATGCTCACCGGCGCGGTCTCCCCGGTCTCCCCCCGGCCCTGGCCGATCGAGTAGAGCAGCACACACAGCGTCACCGCCGAGGAGACGAGCACCATCAGTGCCGCCAGCTGGTCCGCCACCAGCACGATGCCGACCGGCGCCGGCCAGCCGCCCACCTGCACCACCACCGGCCCGAACCGGTACGCCTGCACCAGCAGCACCGCCGCCACCACCAGGACGCTGGACAGGCAGAGCACGCTCACCCACCGCTGCAGGCGGGGCCGCCCGGACAGCAGCAGGGTGAGCGCCGCGCCGAGCAGCGGCACCACCACCGGAAGCGGCACCAGGGCGCTCATTGCGTTTCCCCGTCCCGGCGTAACCGCCGGCGGGCCGGCTCCGGATCCACCTGCTCCGGGTCGCCGTTCGGGCCCTCGCCGCCGAGGTCCGCCGTGGACACCTCGTTGCTCTCGGCGAGCCGGACGATCTGCCGGTCCTCCAGGTCGTCCTGCACCTCGTCGTCGCCGCTGGTGTACCAGCTCCGGTAGGCGACGGCGAGCAGGAACGCGGTCAGCCCGAAGGTGATCACCACGGCGGTGAGCACCATGGCCTGCGGCAGCGCGTCGCTCATCTCGCCCTGCGACGTGGAACCCACGAGCGGTGCGGCACCGGCTCGCCCGCCGAGCAGGATGAGCAGGTTCACGCCGTTGCCGAGCAGGATGATGCCGAGCAGGATCCGGGTCAGGCTGCGTTCGAGCAGCAGCGTGACACCGGCGGCGACGAGCACCCCGACCGCCAGCACCAGCACCAGCGTCGGCCCGGCCGCCCCCCGCGTCATGGTGGGCCGTCCCGCTGGACGACCAGCCCGCGGCCCGCCTCACCGGCGGCTTCCACGTGCCGGTCCACCTCGGCGCCCAGGCTGCGCAGGATGTCCAGCACCAGCCCGACCACCACCAGGTAGACGCCGATGTCGAAGAACAGCGACGTGACCAGGTAGAAGTCGCCGACCACCGGCAGCCACAGGTTGACCTTCACGCTCTCGAGCACCTCACCGGTGAGCGCGAGGCCGAGCACCCCGCTGCCGACCGAGATGCCCAGACCCGCGCCGAGCACCGTGCCGGCCCCGACCGGCGCCGCCTCGGCCAGCTCGTACCGGCCGCCGGCCAGGTAACGCAGGGCCAGCGCCAGGCCGGCGACCAGCCCGCCGGCGAAACCGCCGCCGGGGGCGTTGTGCCCGGAGAAGAGCAGGAACAGCGAGAAGATCAGCACGGTGTGGAAGATCAGCCGGGTGACCACCTCGAACACGATCGAGCGCCGGCGCTCCGGCAGCGTCTGCCCGCCGCGCAGCCACACCGTGCGCCGGTCGCCGGCGCGCGACGCGACCGGCTGGGGACGGCGGGGACGCGGCCCGGTGCGGGAACGTTCGTAGATCAGGCTGGCCACGCCGGTCGCGGTCACGACGAGCACCGAGATCTCCCCCATCGTGTCCCACGCCCGGATGTCGACCAGGGTCACGTTCACGACGTTTCGGCCGTACCCCTCGGCCAGGGAGAGATCGGGGAAGGCCGCGGAGATCGACGGCGCCCGCCGGGCTCCGGCCGCGACCAGCGCCAGACCGGCCATCACCACACCGGCGGCGATCCCGATCCCGCGCCGCACCCAGCGGCTGCGGCGCAGCGGACGGGCCGAGAAGCGCTCCGGCAGCCGCCGCAGCACCAGCACGAACACGGCGATCGTCGCGGTCTCCACGAGGAACTGGGTCAGCGCCACGTCCGGCGCCCCGTAGAGGACGAACATCATCGCGGTGCCGTAGCCGGTCACGCCGACGAGCAGCATCGCGGTGAGCCGGCGGCGCGCGCCGACCGCGAGCAGCGCGGCGACCGCGATCACCACGCAGACCACGAGCTGGGCCGGGTTGTCCCAGACCGCCAGGTCGACCCGCCACGGCGCGGTGGCGATCATCGCCCCGCCCGGCACGAACACCAGCGCGAGCAGCACGGTGCCGAGGTACTGCGGCAGCGAGCCGCGCTGGGTGGCGCCGGTGACCTCGATGGCGAGCCGGTCGAAGCCGTGCGTCACCCACTCGTACCCCTGATTGCCGTTCACCGGCGAGCGCAGCCGCGCCAGCGCGGGCGCCAGCGGGCCGCGGACCAGGTGCAGCACCACACCGCCGGCCAGCACGAGGGCGGACAGGCCGAGCGCCGCCGTGGGTCCGTGCCACAGCGCCAGGTGCTCCTCGACCGGCCCGAACAGCTCGGCGTACGGCTCGAACAGGCCGCTCAGCCACCCGGCGGCCGGACCGGCGGCGAGCCCGGCCACGGCGAGCAGCGCCGGGGGTACGAGCATCGCGGCGGGCGGCCGGGCCAGCTCGGTGTCCGGCACGCCGGGCCGGGCACCGAACGCGCCCCAGAGGAACCGGATGCTGTACGCGACGGTGAGCGCGCTGCCGACCACCAGCACGATCAGGACCAGTGGATCGCCGGTGAACGCGGCGAGCGCCGCCTCCTTCCCGACGAACCCGAGCAGCGGCGGCACCCCGGCCATCGAGGCGGCGGCCAGCGCGGCGACTGTGGCCAGCACCGGCGCGGCCCGTCCCACCCCGGACAGCTCCCGCAGGTCCCGGGTGCCGGCCTCGTGGTCGAGGATGCCGACGACAAGGAACAGCGCCGCCTTGAACAGGGCGTGTGCGGCCAGCATCGCCACGCCGGCCAGCGCCGCCTTCGGGGTGCCCGCGCCGAACACCACAGTGAGCAGGCCGAGCTGGCTGACCGTCCCGTACGCCAGCAGCAGCTTCAGGTCGGTCTGCCGCAACGCCGCCCACCCGCCGATGACGAGCGTGACCAGGCCGGCGACCACTGTGACCGGCCGCCATCCGTCGACCGGGGCGAGCACCGGGCCGAGCAGTCCGACGAGGAAGATGCCGGCCTTCACCATCGCCGCCGCGTGCAGGTACGCGCTCACCGGTGTGGGGGCGGCCATCGCCACCGGCAGCCAGGCGTTGAAGGGGAACACCGCGGACTTCGCCAGCGCCCCGGCGAGGATGAGCAGCACCGCGACGGTCAGGTACCCGCCGCCGGGCAGCGGCGCCGAGGCCACCTCGGACCACCGGTAGCCGCCGGCGTGGTGGCCGAGCAGCAGGAACCCGACGAGCATGGCCAGCCCGCCCAGCGTGGTCACGGTGAGCGCCTGCGCGGCGGCCCACCGGCTGGACCGGCGCTCGGTGCTGTGCCCGATCAGCAGGTAGGAGAAGACGGTGGTCAGTTCCCAGAACACGTAGAGCAGCAGCAGGTCGTCGGAGACGACGAGACCGAGCATCGCCCCGGCGAAGGCGACCATGACGGCGGCGAACCGGGCCAGCCCGATCGACCCGGGCGGGAAGTAGCGGGCGGAGTAGACCAGCACCAGCGCGCCGACGCCGCCGACGAGCAACAGCATCAGCCAGGACAGCGTGGTGACCCGCAGCGCCACGTCGAGCTGGAGCTGCGAGATCCAGGGGTACGTCTCGACCACCTCGCCGCCGTCGCGTACCGCGGCGGTGTGCGCCGCCGCCCAGACCGCTGTGGCGGCCGGGGCGAGCGCGAGCAGCAGGCAGGCGCGCGGACCCCACCGGCGGACCAGCAGCGGGGCGAGCAGCGCCGCCACCAGATGCACGATCAGCAGGACGAGCACGCGTACTCCCGGTCGAGGTGACAGCGCGCAGAACACGCTGGTTTCACGACCGATCACACGCCACAGAGGCACCGAACCGGGCCGTTTTCCCCAAAACCCACCCTTACCCTCACCCGGTCTTCCCGGCCTCTCGGGCGGTGATCAAGGAGTTCGCGTCCGGGCGCGCGCCCGATCCCGCCACGAACTCCTTGATCACCGGGGTGGCAGGGAGGGCGGCGGGCGGAGGGGAGGGTGCGGTGGAGTGGTCAGGGGGTGGGGTTGGGGGTGGCCAGCTGACGGGCGGCGCGGTCGACTGCGTGTTGGGCGGCGACCAGGGAGCGCAGCGGCAGCCGGGCGTCCCGGCTCTCCCGGCGCTGGACGAAGTAGTGCACCGCGGCCCGCACCCGGGCGCGGTCGGCGGCGCTGGACCGGGCGGTCGCGAGGATCATCTCGCGCAGCCGCGCGGCAAGTTCCTCGGCCAGCTCAAGATCGGGACCGTGCAGTGCGGCGCGGAGCGCGGCAAGTCGACTGTCGACCTTGCGGATGAGCACGTCGGTTCCGGAGCCCAGACCTCGGTCCTCGACGGTCATCCACGCCTCCACCCCACGCCGCATCGCGAGTGAAGTTACTTTATGTTGCAGCTCCCAAGCAAGCAGTTAAGTAAGACTTAACGGAATAATCGCCCATTCCATTCTTGGCCTGCCGCGGGCAGGACGGAACGGTCCGGCGGCAGGCCGGATGTCACACCGGCGCGGCAGGATGGGAGCGTGGCGGATGAGGTGACCCCGTCAGGCGGGTCAGGCAGGTCAGACGGGTCAGGCAGGTCAGGCAGGTCAGACCGTGTGCTGACGGAGTTCGGCGCGGCGACCCGGGAGTGGTTCACCGCGGCGTTCGCCGCGCCCACCCCGGCCCAGGAGGGCGCCTGGCGCTCGGTGGCCGCCGCCCGCAACGCCCTCGTCGTCGCGCCGACCGGCTCCGGCAAGACGCTCGCGGCGTTCCTCTGGTCGCTCGACCGGCTCGCCAAGGAGCCGCCGCCGGCCGATCCCCGGCGTCGCTGCCGGGTGCTCTACGTCAGCCCGCTCAAGGCGCTCGCGGTCGACGTGGAACGCAACCTGCGCGCCCCGCTCACCGGCATCCGCCAGGCCGCCGCCCGGCTCGGCCTGGTGCCGCCGGACGTCACCGTCGGCATGCGCACCGGCGACACCCCGGCCGACGAGCGCCGTGCCTTCGCCCGCACTCCGCCGGACATCCTCATCACCACGCCCGAGTCGCTGTTCCTGCTGCTCACCTCCGCCGCCCGCGACTCGCTGCGCGGCGTCGACACGGTCATCGTGGACGAGGTGCACGCGGTGGCCGGCACCAAGCGCGGCGCCCACCTGGCGCTGTCCCTGGAACGGCTCGACGCGCTGCTGGAGCGGCCCGCGCAACGGATCGGCTTGTCCGCGACCGTCCGGCCGATCGACGTGTGCGCCCGATTCCTCGGCGGCGCGCGCCCGGTCGACATGGTGCAGCCGCCGGCGAACAAGACCATCGAGGTCAGCGTCCAGGTTCCGGTGGAGGACATGACCCGCCTCGACGAGCAGGAGCCGCCGGAGGACGACCTGGGCGGCCTCGCTCCCCGGCGCCCGTCGATCTGGCCGGCGGTCGAGGAGCGCGTGTTCGCGCTGATCCGCGCGCACCGGTCCACGATCGTGTTCACCAACTCCCGGCGCAGCGCCGAACGGCTCTGCGCCCGCCTCAACGAGCTGGCCGCCGAGGAGCTGGAGGCGGCGTCCGCCCCGGAGAGCAGCCGCGTGGCCAGGGGCGGGGAGCCGGTGCGCGTATCCGATCTGCTGCCCGGCGCCGACCGCCCGCCGGCCGGCGACGCGGCCGGGCCGGTGCACGCGCCGCGGCAGCCGGCGGAGGTGATGGCGCAGTCCGGCGCGGCGGCCGGGGCGCCGGCGGTGATCGCGCGGGCGCACCACGGCAGCGTCTCCCGGGAGGAGCGCAAGCAGATCGAGGAGGCGCTCAAGTCCGGCCGGCTGCCCGCCGTGGTCGCCACGTCCAGCCTGGAGCTGGGCATCGACATGGGCGCTGTCGACCTGGTGGTGCAGATCGAGGCGCCGCCGAGCGTGGCGGCCGGGCTGCAACGGGTCGGGCGGGCCGGGCACCAGGTCGGCGCGGTCTCGCGCGGCGTCGTCTTCCCCAAGCACCGGGGCGACCTGCTCTCCTGCACCGTGGTGGCCGAGCGGATGGGCGCCGGGGCGATCGAGGAGCTGCACTACCCGCGCAACCCGCTCGACGTGCTGGCCCAGCAGATCGTCGCGATGGTGGCGCTGGAGCCGTGGCGGCTCGGCGACCTGGCCGTGCTGGTCCGGCGGGCGGCGCCGTTCGCGGAGCTGCCCGACTCGGCGCTGCACGCGGTGCTCGACATGCTCTCCGGGCGCTACCCGTCCACCGCGTTCGCCGAGTTGCGTCCCCGGCTGGTCTGGGACCGCGCCACCGACGTGCTGACCGGCCGGCCCGGCGCGCAGCGGCTCGCCGTGACCAGCGGCGGCACCATTCCCGACCGGGGCCTGTTCGGCGTCTTCCTGGCCGGTGCCGAGCGGGCGGCGCGGGTCGGTGAGCTGGACGAGGAGATGGTCTACGAGTCCCGGGTGGGTGACGTGTTCCTGCTCGGCTCGTCGTCCTGGCGGATCGAGGAGATCACCCCCGACCGGGTGCTCGTCTCCCCCGCGCCCGGCCAGGCGGCCCGGATGCCGTTCTGGAAGGGCGACCAGCTCGGCCGCCCGGTCGAGCTGGGGCGGGCGATCGGCGCCCGGGTCCGGGCGCTGCTGCGGCAGTCCGACGCCGACGCGGTCGCGGCACTGCGCGCGGGCGGGCTGGACGACTGGGCCGCCGGGAACCTGATGAACTACCTGCGCGAGCAGAAGGCGGCCACCCGGTCGCTGCCGGACGACCGGACGGTGGTGGTCGAACGGTTCCGCGACGAGCTGGGCGACTGGCGGCTCGCCGTGCACTCCGTGCTCGGCGCCCGGGTCAACGGGCCGTGGGCGCTGGCGATCGGCCGCCGGCTGGCCGAGCGGTACGGCGTGGACGCCCAGGTCATGCCCTCCGACGACGGCATCGTGGTGCGCCTGCCGGACACCGCCGACACGCCACCCGGCGCCGACGTGGTCGTCTTCGAGCCGGACGAGATCGCCCAGCTCGTCGAGGAGTCGGTGGGCACGTCGGCGCTGTTCGCCTCCCGGTTCCGCGAGTGCGCGGCCCGGTCGCTGCTGCTGCCCCGGCGTGACCCCCGGCGGCGGCAGCCGCTGTGGCAGCAACGCCAGCGCGCCGCGCAGCTGCTCGACGTGGCCCGCGAGTACGCCGACTTCCCGGTCACGTTGGAGGCCGCCCGCGAGTGCCTCCAGGACGTCTTCGATCAGCCCGCCCTCGGCGGGCTGATGCGCGACCTGGCCGCCCGCAAGGTACGCCTGGTGGAGGTGGAGTCCGAGCGCCCGTCGCCGTTCGCGAGGTCGCTGCTGTTCGGGTACGTCGGCGCGTTCCTCTACGAGGGCGACGCCCCCCTGGCCGAGCGGCGGGCCGCCGCGCTGGCGCTCGACTCCGGGTTGCTCGGCGAGTTGCTCGGCCGGGTCGACCTGCGGGAGCTGCTCGACCCGGAGGTGCTCGCCGAGACGGCACGGCAACTGTGCTGGCTCACCGAGCAGCGGCGGCCCCGCGACCCGGAGGACGTGGTCGAGCTGCTGCGCGTGGTCGGTGACCTGAGCAGCGCCGAGCTGGCCGAGCGGGGCGTACCGGAATCCTGGGCCGAGGAGCTGGCGGCGGCCCGGCGGGTGCTGCGGGTCCGCATCGCCGGCGAGGACCGCTGGGTGGTCGTCGAGGACGCCGCCCGGCTGCGCGACGCGCTCGGGGTGGCGCTGCCCGTCGGAGTCGCCGAGGCGTACCTCGCGCCGGTGGCCGATCCGCTCACCGACCTGGTCGCCCGGTACGCCCGCACGCACGGCCCGTTCGCGGCGGCCACCTGCGCGGCCCGGTTCGGGCTCGGCGTGTTCGTGGTGGAGCAGGCCCTGCGGCGGCTCGCCGCGAACGGCCGGGTGGTCTCCGGCGAGTTCGCGCCGGACACGGTGGGCACCCAGTGGTGCGACGCGGAGGTGCTGCGCCTGCTGCGCCGCCGCTCCCTGGCGGCCCTGCGCCGGGAGATCGAGCCGGTGCCGCCGCGCGCGCTCGCCGCGTTCCTGCCCCGCTGGCAGCAGGTCGGCTCGTCGGCCCGGGGCGTCGAGGCGGTCGCCGCCGCCGTCGAGCAGTTGCAGGGCGTGAGCGTGCCGGCGTCCGCGCTGGAACGCCTGGTGCTGCCCGCCCGGGTCGCCGACTACTCCCCCGCCCAGCTCGACGAGCTGTGCGCCGGCGGCGAGGTGGTGTGGGCCGGCGCGGGCGCGATCTCCGGCGGCGACGGGTGGGTGACGCTCGCGTACGCCGACGTCGCGCCGCTGCTGCTCCCACCGCCGGACGAGGCGCTGACGCTGACGCCGCTGCACGAGTCGGTGCTCGACGCGCTCGCCGACGGGCAGGCGCTGTTCTTCCGCTCGCTGTCCGACCGGGTCGGCGCCACCGACGACGCCGCCCTGTCCGGCGCGGTGTGGGATCTGGTCTGGGCCGGTCACCTCACCAACGACACGCTCGCCCCGCTGCGAGCCGCGCTCGGCGCGGGCGGGGCGCACCGGTCCCGGCCGTCGGCGCCGCGCACCCGCTACCGCCGTCCCGGCCGGGTGGCGCTGCCCAGCCGGGGCGGTCCGCCCACCATGGCCGGTCGCTGGTCCCGGCTGCCCGAACGCGACAGCGACCCGACCCGCCGGGCCGCCGCCCTGGCCGACCTGCTGCTGGAACGGCACGGCGTGGTGACCCGGGGCGCGGTCGTCGCCGAGCAGGTCACCGGCGGCTTCGCCGGGGTCTACCCGGTGCTGTCCGCGATGGAGGAACGCGGGGCGGCCCGGCGCGGCTACTTCGTCGAAGGGCTCGGCGCGGCGCAGTTCGCGGTGCCCGGCGCGGTGGACCGCATCCGGGCGCTCGCCGACGACACCCAGGGCCGGGGCGGGCCGACTGTCGTGCTCGCGGCCACCGATCCGGCGAACCCGTACGGCGCGGCGCTGCCCTGGCCGGAACGCGTGGTCGACTCCGGCGACGGCGCGGCACCGGCCACCGGCCACCGGGCCGGGCGCAAGGCGGGCGCGCTGGTCGTGCTCGTCGGCGGTGACCTGGTGCTCTACGTCGAGCGGGGCGGCCGGACGATTCTGTCGTTCACCGACGACACCGACACGCTCGGGGCGGCCGGCAAGGCGCTCGCCGACGCGGTGCACTCCGGTGCGCTCGGCGCGATCTCGGTGGAACGCGCCGACGGCGAGGCCGTGAACGCGTCCCCGCTGCGCGACGCGCTGACCGCCGCCGGTTTCCGCGCCACCCCGCGCGGCCTGCGCCTGCGCGGCTGACCACCCGGCAGTCCCGGTTAGGGTGTGCCGGACACGAGCGGGGAGGAGAGCCGGTGGCCTCGATCCGGGTACGCCAGGCGCGCGACGAGGACCGCGCCGCGCTGACGGCGTTGCACGAGCGGGAGTGGGGCGGGCCGATTGTGGTGGTCCACGACACCCGCTACGACCTGTGTGACCTGCCCGCGCTGGTGGCGGTCGACGACGGCGGCGCGTGCGCCGGGGCGCTGGTGTACCGGGTCGACGGCGACGGGCTGGAAGTGGTGAGCCTGGCCGCGTCGGCACCGGGCAACGGGGCGGGCAGTGCCCTGCTGGCCGCCGCCGAGGAGGTGGCCGTCGCTGCCGGGGCCGACCGGATCTGGCTGGTCACCACCAACGACAACCTGGGCGCGCTGCGCTTCTACCAGCGTCGAGGGCTGCGGATCGTCGCGGTGGACGTGGGCGCGGCGGACCGGGCCCGGGCGGTCAAGCCGACGATTCCGCACGCCGGCACGGACGGGATCCCGCTGCACGACGAACTGCGCCTGGCGCGGCACCTGACCCCGGCGGACCCGCGGTGAACGGCGACCTCCGATGTGTCTCGCTGACCACCGACTACGGGCTCTCCGACGGGTTCGTGGCGGCGTGCCACGGTGTGCTGGCCCGGCTCGCCCCGGCCGTCCGGGTGATCGACGTGACGCACCTGGTCCCGCCCGCCGACGTACGCCGGGGCGCGGCGGTGCTCGCGCAGACAGTGCCGTACCTGCCGTGGGGTGTGCACGTGGCGGTGGTCGACCCGGGTGTCGGCACCTCGCGGCGCGGGATCGCGCTCGCCGCGCCCGGCGGGCTGCTCGTGGGGCCGGACAACGGGCTGCTGCTCCCGGCCGCGGAGGCGCTCGGCGGGGTGACCGCCGCGGCGGAGCTGACCAACACGGACTGGCTCGGCCCGGTCGTGTCCCGCACGTTCCACGGGCGGGACGTGTTCGCGCCGGTGGCCGCCCGGCTGGCAGTGGGCGCACCGCTGGCCGAGGCCGGACCGGCCGTGGACCCGGGCGCGCTGGTCCGGCTGCCGGAACCGGTGGTACGCGCCGAGCCCGGCGGCCTCAGCGCCGAGGTGCTGACCGTCGACCACTTCGGCAACGTCCAGCTCGCCGCACCGGGCGCGCTGCTCGACGGCCTGCCGTCCCGGGTGCTGGTGAACGGCCACGAGGCGGTGCACGGCCGCACGTTCGGCGACGCCGACCCCGGCGCCCTGGTGGTCTACGTCGACTCCGCCGGCCTGGTGGCCGTAGCGGTCAACACCGGCCGAGCCGCCGACACCCTCCAAACGACCCCAGGCGACGTCGTAACAATCGCCCACCCGTGACCCCGCCCTTCCCCCGCGATCTTGTAGTTGATGCCCCGACATAAGGGACGAATGCCCGGGCGAGAGGGCCGAAACTGCAAGATCGCGGAGGAGAGGCGAGGGAGGGAGGGCGGGAGGGGGGCACGGGTCAGCAGCGGGGGACTGTGCCGCCGTAGATCGAGGACAGGTAGGCGTGGCTGACGTAGTTGCCGCCCACCAGGCGGTACCACCTCGTCGTGGTGCGGTACGTGCCGGCGACCTTCTGCCCGGTCACGTAGCACTGCACCGGCACGTGGGCGTACGTGGCGGCCAGGCCCCGGCTCGCGTACGAGGTGCTCGCCCCGGAGCGCAGGTTCAGCGGCCCGGAGCCGACCACGGCCCGCGCCCCGCCGCCGGTCCACAGCAGCGTCACGTCCACCCACGCGTTGTCGGTGAGCCGCAGCCCGTCCCAGAACGTCCCGTCGGCCAGGTCCAGTCCGGCCGGGTTGCGCACGGTACGGCCGAACTGGTCGCGCCCGCCGTTGTAGTTGTCCTGGTAGGCAGCCTGCGCCTCCGGCTTTCCGCGCGGCAGGTCCTTCCAGTTCTCCCGGACCGACGCCGGGTTCCACCAGTCGTCCCGGGTGTTCCACGGGCCGACGTCCCAGACCGGGGCGTACTCGCAGCGGCTGCCGCTCGTGGTGCAGACCTTGACCGTGTAGTCGCCGGTGCCGCGCGGGGACAGGCCGCGCCGGGTGGGCAGCGCCGCGAAGTGGTCCCGGGTACGCACCGTGTGCCCGTTGGCGGTGATGCCGCCGACCAGGCCGATCCGGGTCGCGTACACCCGGTATTTGAGCGCGGCGGCCGGCTGGACCGCGGTGGTGGCGACCCGGTCGGCGGCGAGCGTCAGCCCGGTGACGGTGGCCTGCGACGCGGAGTCGCTGGTGGTCAGCACCACGCGCGCCTGGACCCGGCTGACCGGCTGGTCGAACACCGCCTCGGTGGCGTCGCGCCACTCGGTCCAGCCGCGGGCACGCCAGCCGCGTACCTGGGCCACCGCCGTACCACCGTCGCCGGTGCGGGCGGCGAGCTGTGCGCGTACCCGGGTCGCTGGCCGGTCCAGGGCGCGTGGCGCGGAGAGCAGGATGCCCTCGGCGACCGGTCCGGCGACGGCGGCCGGGCGGGTGCGGGCGGTGGGCCGTGGGTCGGCCAGCCGCAGGCGGCCGGACCGCCAGGCGACGTTGACGTCGTCGCCGCCGGCGACGGCGAGGTCGACCGACCAGCGTTCGGAGCCGGGCGCGGCGGCGCGTGCCGGTGCGGCGGTGGGCGGGGATGCGGCCGACGCGGGCGTGCCGGGCAGTCCGGCGGCCACGGTGAGCAGGGCGGTCAGGGCGACGACGGTACGACGTCGTGGATGAGCCATCAGCATTCTCCTCAGAACCCCCTGATCGTTGCGTTTCCGCAGATCAAGTGGAACCTCAGTACAAATAGCGACACATGCGAATTCTGCTCGGGCGGGGGACAATGGCCGGGTGCCCGAAGGCGACACCGTCTGGAACACCGCGCGCGTCCTGCAACGCGCGCTGGCCGGGGCCCGGCTCACCGGGTCCGACTTCCGCGTGCCGCAGCTCGCCGCCACCGACCTGACCGGCTGGACGGTGCGCGAGTCGGCCAGCCGGGGCAAGCACCTGCTGCTGCGCCTGGCGGCCACCGACGCCGCACCGTGGACGCTGCACTCGCACCTGCGGATGGACGGCGCCTGGCGGGCGTACGCCCCGGGCGAGCGCTGGACCGCGCGGCCGGCGCACCTGATCCGGGTGGTGCTCCGCTCCCCCGCCGCGGTCGCTGTCGGCTACCACCTGCACGAGCTGGCGCTGGTGCCGACCGCCGACGAGGAGTCGCTCGTCGGCCACCTCGGCCCGGACCTGCTCGGCCCGGACTGGGACGCGGACGAGGCGGTCCACCGGCTCGCCGCCGACCCGGACCGCACCATCGGCGAGGCGCTGCTCGACCAGCGCAACCTGGCCGGGGTGGGCAACCTCTACAAGTGCGAGGTGCTGTTCCTGCGCGGCGTGTCGCCGTGGACGCCGGTGGGCGCGGTGCCGGACCTGCCCGGCACAGTCGCGCTGGCCCAGCGGCTGCTCGCGGCGAACCGGGGGCGCTGGACGCAGAGCACGACGGGGGTGCTGCGCCGGGGCGGGACCAGCTACGTCTACGGCCGCCGGGCCCAGCCGTGCCGCCGCTGCGGGACCTCCATCCGCAAGGAGGAACTGGGCGAACGGGTCACCTACTGGTGCCCGGCCTGCCAGCCGGGCGTGGAACTTCCACCAAACGGCCAAGATCGGCCGAGATAGGGACGATTGGGTACTTCCGCCTCACCCCTGTCACGTCGCATGCTGCGGTGGACCGCTCACGGATCGTCAGCAGCGCGCACGCCCGCCACGCCGGGGTGTCGGCCGGCGCGCCCCGACCCCGGGGAGAGCCATGGTGCTGTTCCGCCGCAGCCGGCCCGGACGTCCGGACCGCGCCGCCGTCGTCGCCATCGAGGAAACCGCGCCGGCCGGTTCCGTCGCGCCCGCCGTACCGGCCGCTCGCGGCGGCGACGAGGAACCCGGCGGCCCGGCGCCGGCGAGCCTGGACCCGGCCGCCGTCCCGCGTCTGTTCGGCCCGGTGCCGAACACCGCCGCCAGCCCGCTGCCCACGCTCGACCCGGACGGCCGCCCGGTACCCGGCACCGGCATCCGCAAGTTCGTCGACCCGCTGCCGCTGCCCGGGCAGCCGGCCACCGCCGGGCTCGGCGCCCGCCTGCCCGTCGCCGTCCCGGACACCATCACCTGGCCGGGCTGCGACTACTACGAGATCGGCCTCCAGGAGTACGCGCAGCGCCTGCACCGCGACCTGCCGGCCACCCGGCTGCGCGGCTACCGCCAGCTCAACCTGGGCACCGACGCCTCCGGGCACAACACGGTCAGCCCGCCCGGCCGCCCCTGGCACCTCGGCCCGATGATCGTGGCCCGGCGGGGCCGCCCGGTGCGGATCAAGTTCATCAACCAGCTCCCCACCGGACGGGCCGGCGAGCTGTTCCTGCCGGTGGACGAGACCGTCGACGGCGCCGGGGCCGGGCCGTTCGACGGCCCCGCGCCGTACCCGCAGAACCGGGCCGTGCCGCACCTGTCCGGCGCGCAGACCGGGTGGATCAGCGCCGGCAACCCGTGGCAGTGGGTGACCCCGGCCGGCGAGATCACGCCGTACCCGACGGGCGTGGGTCTGACGCCGGTGCCGGACATGCCGCCGCCCGGCGCGGGCGCCACCACGCTGTACTTCCCGAACGACCAGAGCGGCCGGCTCATGTGGCTGCACGACAACACGCTCGGCCTGTCCCGGCTCACCGTCTACTCCGGGCAGATCGCGCTCTACCTGCTCACCGACCCGGCCGAGGAACGGCTCGTCGACGACGGCGTGCTGCCCGCCGACCAGTTCCCGCTGGTGATCGAGGACAAGACGTTCGTACCCGACGACGCGCAGCTCGCCGCCCAGGACCCCACCTGGGACCGGGACCGCTGGGGCGCCAAGGGCAGCCTCTGGCATCCGCACGTCTACCAGCCGCGGCAGAACCCGTACCGGCTCACCGGGACCAACCCGACCGGACGCTGGGACTACGGGCCGTGGACCCACGACCCGGACGGCGGCGCCAGCCCGTGGGTCGCGCCGGTGCCGAACCCGCACCACGACCCCGACACCGACCCCGACGAGCCGCCACTGGTACCGGGCGTCCCGCACCCGTCGGCCGTGCCAGACGCGTACGGCGACACTCCGCTGGTCAACGGCGTGGCCTACCCGTACCTGGAGGTCGCGCGGCGGGCGTACCGGTTCCGGATCCTCAACGCCTGCGCGGACCGGGCGCTCAACCTCCAGCTCTACCGGGCCGCCTCGGACGCGCCGATGTGGGCGCCCGACGGCAGTCCGGCCGACCCGGACGCCGGTGAGGTGCCCATGGTCGAGGCGGTACGTGCGCCGGGACGGCCCGCGTACTGGCCGGCGGACGGGCGCGACGGCGGGATGCCCGACCCGGCCGCCGCCGGACCCGAGATGATCCAGATCGGCAACGAGGGCGGCCTGCTCCCCGCCCCGGTTGTGCTGACCAACCGGCCGGTGGACTACCGGTACGACAGGCAGGACCCGACAGTGCTCAACGTGGACGGGCACGCGCTGCTGCTCGCCCCCGGCGAACGCGCCGACGTGGTGGTGGACTTCTCCACTGTGGCACCGGGCAGCACACTCATCCTCTACAACGACTGCCCCGCGCCGCTGCCCCGGTTCGACCCGCGCCACGACCACCACACCGGCGCCCCGGACCGCACCGCCGCCGGGGGCCTGCCGCCGACCCGCCCCGGATACGGCCCGAACACCCGCACCCTGCTCCAGATCCGGGTCACCGGCACCCCGGCCGAGCCGTACGACACGCGACGGCTCGCCGACCGGCTACCAGGGGCGTACGCCCGCAGCCAGCCGCCACCGATCGTGCCGCAACCCGCGTACGACGCCGCGATCGGCACCTCCACCCCGCGCCCGACGCTCGTTCCCGCGCGGGCCACCTCGGTCACGTTCACCCCGGCCGGCGCGACCGCCCCGGTCACGTTGCCGCTGGCGGTGAAGTCGGTCGGGCAGGTGTTCGAGGCCCGGCACGGGCGCGCGGTGGGACGGCTCGGCGTCGGCCACCCGGTCGCCGGGCCGCTCGCCCCGGCCACCCTGCCGCTGGGACCGGCCGACCCGGCCACCGAGGTGCTGCACGCCACCGACCCGGCCGTGGCGGTCGGCGCGCCCGGCGACGGCACGCAGCTCTGGCGGATCGTCGGCGACGCCCCGCGTACCCATCCGGTCCACATCGAGGGCTGCGACGTGCAACTGGTCAACCGGGTCGGCTGGGACGGCACGGTCCGCCCGCCGGACCCGGGCGAGCTGGGGTGGAAGGACACCGTCCGGGTCAACCCCCGGGAGGACGTCGTGGTGGCGCTGCGCCCCGTCCCGCCCGCCCTGCCGTTCAAGATCGGCGACAGCGTACGGCTGCTCGACCCGACCCGCCCGGCCGGCGCGCGGCTGGACGCCGGCCCGGTCAGCCCGGTCGACGGCCGCCCCGCGGTCGTGGTCAACCAGCTGGTGAACCTGGGCTGGGAGTACCGCTGGCAGACCCGCTCGGCCGGACTGCGCGACCAGGGCATGAGCCGCCCACTGGTCCTGCGCGTCGCCCCCAAGGCGCCGACCGGGCTCACCGCCACCCCGGCGCCCGGCAGCGCCACCGCGCTACCCGCCATCGCGCTGACCTGGACCGGCAACGGCAGCCGTCCCGTACCCACCAGCCACCGGCTGCAACGCGCCACCGACAGCACCTTCACCACCGGGCTGACCGAGATCACGGTGGCCGCCACCGCCACCCGCTACACCGACGCGACAGTCACCCCCGGCGTCACCTACCACTACCGGATCCGGGCCGAGAACGCGGTGAGCTGCTCGTCCTGGTCCAACGCGGTACCGGCGGCGGTGCACCTGGCCGCGCCGACCCGGCTGACCGCGGTGCTGCCGCCGACCGCGCCGCTGCGCGTGGCGTTGCGCTGGGCCAACCACTCCTTCGCCACCGGAGTGGACGTGCAGCGGGCCACCAACCCGACGTTCACCAGCGGTCCGGGCACCACAGCCATCGCCGTGGGCGAGGCCCACGTGGACCCGGCCGTCGCACCGGACACCACGTACTACTACCGGGTACGCACGACGTACCTGGGTGCCGCCTCCCCCTGGTCGACTGTGGCCACAGTGACCACTCCGGCCCGCCCGGTCGCGCCGACCGGGGTGAGCGTCACCGCGAGCGTGTCCGGGCCGGACACCGCGACCGTGACGGTGAGCTGGTCGGCGCCGACGCCGGCCGGACCGGGTGCCGGGTTCATCGTGCAGCGCGCCACCGACGCCGCCTTCACCCGCGAACCGGCGACGTTCCACGTAACCGGCCGCGGCTTCACCAACACCGGCCTGGCCCGCGGAGCCACCTACCACTACCGGGTACGCGCCACGAACGTCGTAGGCACCTCCCCCTGGACCCCTCCCACCCCGACAACCACCCCCACGTAGCTCCCGCCCCCGCCCCGCCCTCGCGCCCCCTCTGCGTTGATCATGAAGTTAGCGGCAGATTTGGAGATCGACGTCCCCGCCAACTTCATGATCAGCCGAGCCGGGGACGCCCGACCGGGGCGCTCGCCCCCGCGCCCGCCAGATCGGGCGGGACGATCCAGGGCGCCCGGGTCGGTGATCAACGGGGAGAGGCCGGGGGCACAGGCGAGACAGAGGGCGGACTGTCAGGGGGCGCGCAAGGGGGTGCGGAGTTCGGCCAGGGCGGAGGCCACGCCGTGCAGCAGGTCGGTGGCCTCGGTCAGCCGCGCGGCGGCCGGGTGCTCGGTGTTCGGGCGCGCGTCCTCGGCCACGTAACCGGCGGCGGCCACCACCAGCCGCTCGTACGCGGCCACCCCGTCCTCCAGCTGGGTCACCAGCGTGGCGTGCACCTCGTTCAGCGTGCTCTGCGGGGTGAGCTTCGCCGCGCGTTCCACGCCCGCCACCCGGGTCGCCAGCTCACGCAGGGACCGGTCCGCCTCGGCCGCCTCCCGGACCGCCGGCTCGGCGAGCCCGGTGAGCCGCCCGGCCAGCCCGGCCAGGGTGAGCGCGGCCCGGTCCAGCCGGGCCCACGGCTCGGCCGCGGCGGTGCCGCGCAGCGCGAGGCGGGAGCGGACCCGGCGTACCTCGGCCACGACGCCCGGCCCGACGGGCAGCCGCTCGACCGCGGCGACCAGCCGGGCGCGGGAGCGGGCGGCGGCCTCGGCCGGGTCCAGCGCGGGCGGTGGCGGCACGGCGGCCAGTGCGCGGTGGTCGACCCAGCGCCAGGCGGCCACCGCGATCGCGCTGCCCGCGGCGCCGGCCCAGGCCGCGTCCGCCAGGCCCAGCCCGGCGTACGGGGTCAGCACCGCGGCGGCGCCGCCGAGCCCTCCGGCCAGCACGCTCCACCGCCGCGCCGAGTTGTGCAGTCTGCGCAGCCTGCGGAAGTGCCGGGCCCGTTCGTCCGCCATCGTGTCCGCCCCTCCGTCAGCCGGTCGTGGTCTCCCCGGTGCCGCGCTCCCGGCTCATGCTGGCCCGGATCTCGTCGAGCCGGGCCGCGGCGGCCGGGTCGGCCGGCTGCCCCACGGCGGGGGTCTCGGACCGGCTGCCGAGCTGCTCGCCGGCCATGCTCGACCGGATCTGTTCCAGTCTCGCCGATCCGGCCGAGTCGAGCGTGGCCTTCTGGATCTCCAGCATCCGGCCCTCGACCGAGTTGCCGGCCAGCTCGGCCCGGCCCATCGCGGTGGCGTAGCGGCGTTCGATCCGGTCGCGTACCTCGTCCAGCGAGGGGGTGTTGGCGGGCGCGGTGAGCGACGACATCGACTCCAGCGAGCGGGCCACGCTCTCCTGCATCTTGGCCTGCTCCAGCTGGCTGAGCAGCTTGGTGCGCTCGGCCAGCTTCTGCTGGAGGATCATCGAGTTGTTCTCGACCGCCTTGCGGGCCTGCGCGGCCGCGCCGAGCGCCTGGTCGTGCAGTGTCTTGAGGTCTTCCAGCGCCTGCTCGGCGGAGACCAGCTGGGTCGCGAGCATCTGGGCTGTCTGCTCGTAGCGCCCGGCCTCGGTCTCGTCGCCCCGGCCCCGGGCCTGGTCGGCCACGGCCAGCGCCTGCCGCGCGTTGCCCTGGAGCTGCTCGACCTCGGTCATCTGCCGGGACAGCTTCATCTCCAGCTGGCGCTGGTTGCCGATCACCGCCGCCGCCTGCTGGACCAGCGCCTGGTGCTGGCGCTGCGCCTCCTCGACGGCCTGCTGGATCTGCACCTTCGGATCGGCGTGCTCGTCGATCTTCGCTCCGAAGAGCGCCATCAGGTACTTCCAACCCTTGACGAACGGGTTCGCCATCTCCGCCTCGTCCCCTCAGTAGCGTCGCGCCTACATCGTCCCAGCCGGACGCCACTCCGGCACCCGTACGCTCCTGATCAACAGTACGACCCGAACGCCAGCACTGCCCACGGCGCGGTGGCCGGGGTCAGGCGGCGCAGACCACATCCCGCTCGGCGGGGCGTACGCGGGTGCTGCGCAGCGTGGCCTTGAGCGGCGAGTCCTGCCGGACCTGGACGGCGACCCCGCCGTCGGAGGTGACCTGCCGGACACCCCTGTTCGTCGCCTTGCGGACGGCGGCCGGAGCCACCGAGGCCGGCTCGTCGGCCACCGGCACCAGCACGCCGGGCATCTGCTCGGCCAGGGCGACCGTGTCGCTCACCTCGCGCAGCAGCTCGGACAGGCGGGCGCCGAGCGCGTCGCAGATCGCGGCCAGCAACTCGCTGGAGGGCTCCTTCTGGCCGCGTTCGATCTCAGAGAGGTAGCCGAGGCTGACGTTGGCCGCGGAGGAGACCTCGCGGAGGGTGCGGTGCTGCCCCTGCCTGCGTGCCCGCAGCGCGTCACCGATCACCCGGCGTAGCAGGACCATCGCACCTCCCCCTGAACGGGACCACCATCCCCGGCCGTTCGCGTCGCGCCGGACGCGGCGGACCGCTCCGGCGCCGACGGCGACCGCCGGAGCCTTCCCGCAACCGTACCCGTTGGTCGCCACGACGACATCCCACCCCGCCTCCCCAATCCGGGCGGATCGGCCGGTCCGGCGGTCCCGCCGCCGGGCGTGCCGGCGTGACGCCGGCTCACCGGTGGCCGGCCCCGGCCGGATCGGGCGCGCCGGCGTCCTGGGGCAACTGGATGCGGTCGGCGAGCAGGCGCAGCGCCTCGATCACCGCGGCCGAACGGATGTGGTCGCGACCGCCGTCGAGGTCGAGCCGGCGCACCTGCGTGCCGTCCGGCCCGGCGACCGCCACGTAGACCAGGCCGACCGGCTTGTCGTCCTGCGGCTCCGGCCCGGCCACACCGGTGGTGGCCAGGCCCCAGTCGGCGCCGCACCGCTGCCGTCCGCCCTCGGCCAGCGCGGCCGCCACGTCCGGGTCGACCGGGCCGCGGTCGGCCAGCAGGTCCTCCGGTACGCCGGCGAGCGTCGCCTTGAGTTCGGTGGCGTAGACCACCATGCCGCCCCGGTAGATCGAGCTGACCCCGGCGATCTCCACGACCGCGGCGGCGAGCAGGCCGCCGGTCAGCGACTCGACGGTGGCCAGCGTCTCGCCGCACTCGTGCAGCCGGTGCACCACGGCGGCCGCCGGGCTGCCGGCGGGCCGGTGGTCTCTCGCGTCGGTGTCCATGCCCGCCCCCATTTCCCGCACCACGCCGGCTTACTCGTCCGCCGCCCGGATCGACGGACCCGCCGACCGGCTCAACGGGCCGGGCGGCGCAGCCGCAACGCCTGGGCGATGTAGTCGAACCCGGTGACCACGGTGACCACCACGGCCGCGCCCATGATCCACGGCCCGACCGGGGCGAGCGCCTCCGGCATCGGCCAGAGGTACCAGGTGATGGCCAGGATCTGCAGCGCGGTCTTGACCTTGCCGCCCCGGCTGGCCGCGATCACGCCGTGCCGGATCACCCAGAAGCGCAGCGCGGTGATGCCCAGCTCGCGGGCCAGGATGACCACCGTCACCCACCAGGGCAGCCGGTCGTAGACGGAGAGCAGCACCAGGGCGGCGCCGGTGAGCGCCTTGTCTGCGATCGGGTCGGCGACCTTGCCCAGCGAGGTGACCAGTTCGTACCGGCGGGCGATCCAGCCGTCGACCAGGTCGGTCGCGGAAGCCACCGCGAAGATCAGGCAGGCCGCCATCTGCCAGCCCGCGTGGCTCATGCCGGAGGCGATCACGGTGGCCGCGAAGACCGGCACCAGCATCAGGCGCGCGCCGGTGAGCAGGTTCGCCGCGTTGAGCAGCGGTACGGGGGCAGCCGCCGTCGACTCCGCTCCCGTCATGTCCCGCATCGCCCCACGTGGCTTCCCCGCTCCGTCCGGGCCCGCCGTCACCGTACCGCGCCGGGCGCCGCCGAGATCATCTCATCCGGTACGGCGATCAGGTCCACACCCTCGGTCGCGGTGACCGTGGCCCGGACCAGGTCGCCGGGGCGCAGCGCGGCCAGGTCCACGCCGCCGCCGACGGGCGCGACGAGCGTGGTCGAGCCGTCGACCTCGGGCGCCTGGTGGGCGGCCCGCCCCTCCACCACGCCGTCGGCGGTCGAGTCCACGAGCACCTCCACCGTCGCGCCGAGGCGTTCCTCGGCGCGCTGCGAGCAGAGTTCGTCGGCGAGCGCGCTGAGCTTGTCGTACCGCCGCTTGACCGTGGCGGCGGAGACCTTGCCGGTCAGTCCGGCGGCCTCGGTGCCGTCCTCGTCGCTGTAGTCGAACATGCCGATCGCGTCCAGCCGGGCCTCGGTGAGGAACCGGACCAGCTCGGCCACGTCCTGCTTCGTCTCGCCGGGGAAGCCGACGATGAAGTTGCTGCGCGCGCCCGCGTCCGGCGCCAGCGCGCGGGCGGACGCCAGCAGCTCCAGGAACCGGTCGGTGGAGCCGAAGCGCCGCATCCGGCGCAGCACCGGTTCGCTGGAGTGCTGGAACGACAGGTCGAAGTACGCGGCCACGCCCGGCGTGGTGGCGATC
This sequence comes from Micromonospora tulbaghiae, assembly GCF_900091605.1. Lineage (GTDB taxonomy): Bacteria > Actinomycetota > Actinomycetes > Mycobacteriales > Micromonosporaceae > Micromonospora > Micromonospora tulbaghiae. The sequence continues at coordinate 614,945 of NZ_FMCQ01000003.1, read as the reverse complement.
ACCTCGACCAGGCCGGGCCGGGTCTCGGCGGGCTGGAGGTAGCTGGCGCGTACCCGCACGATCCCGTCGATCGCGGCGAGCTGCGGCAGCAGCTTCTCCAGCGCGCGGGGGTCGCCCAGGTCCTTGCCGTACGAGGTGGAGTTCTCGCTGACCAGCACCAGCTCCCGTACGCCGGTCTTGGCCAGCCACTCGGCCTCGGCGAGCAGCTCGTCCGGGGTACGCGAGACGAACGCGCCGCGGAACGCCGGGATGGCGCAGAACGCGCACCGCCGGTCGCAGCCGCTGGCGAGCTTCAGCGAGGCCACCGGGCCGGTGTCGAGCCGGTGCCGCAGCACCTGCCGCAGGTGGGCCGGGGTGTGCGCGTCGGTCTCCGGTGCGACCCGGGCCGGGGTGCCGTGCCCGGGCAGCGACACCGCCGCGTCGCGGCGCTTCACCGGCGTCAGCGGCAGCAGCTCCCGCCGGTCGCGGGGGGTGTGCGCGCCGATCGCCTCGCCGGCCAGCACCGAGTCGAGCCGGGCGGCGATGTCCGGATAGTCGTCGAAGCTGAGCACCGCCTGCGCCTCGGGGAGACTGTCGGCCAGCTCACGGCCGTACCGCTCGGCCATGCACCCGGCGGCGACGACCTTGGCGCCGGTGTCGGCGGCGGCCAGCAGCGTCTGGATCGAGTCCTGCTTGGCCTTCTCCACGAATCCGCAGGTGTTCACCACCACCACGTCGGCGCCCTCGCCGTCGGTGGTGACCTGCCATCCGTCGGCGTGCAGCCGGGCGGCCAGCTCCTCCGAGTCGACCTCGTTGCGGGCGCAGCCGAGGGTCAGCAGGGCGACGCGGCGCCCGTCGGATCGCGGGGTGGAGGAGGAGGCAGACACCATCCGAGGGTACCGGGCCGGTTCCGGACCGCCGCGCACCCGTCCGGCCGGTTCAGCGGGCGGACACGGCCACCCGGGCCAGCCGGTCGAGGAGGAACACCTCCGTGCCGGCCAGGCCGGTGGAGCAGAAGACCGAGATCTGGTCCGCGGTGGTCCGGCCGGGAGCCTCGCCGGCCAGCACCGCGCCCAGGTCGCGCAACCGCCCGGCGTACGGCTCGACGGCGGCGAGCATCGGCGGGACGTACGCGGCGGCCTGCCCGGGTGAGTCGGTGACCAGCAGGTCGGCGGCGTCGAGCAGGTCGGTGCCGAACTCGTGCCGGTCGGCCTGCTTGAAGCCGACCGTGTTGACGTGGGTGCCGGGTGCCAGGTCGGCGGCGTCGAGCACCGGGACGGTGCTGGTGGTGGCGAGCACCACGACGTCGCGGTCGCGTACCGCGGCGGCGGCCGAGCCGACGGCGCGGGCGGGCACGCCCAGCTCGGCGCGGACCCGCGCGGCGAACGCCTCCCGACGGGCCGCCGAGCGGCTGTACACCGTGACCTCGCGCAGCGGCCGGACCGCCGCCGCGGCCCAGACCTGCGTCCACGCCTGCCGGCCGGACCCCACCACGCCGACCGTGGCGGCGTCCGCGCGGGCCAGGGCGTCCACCGCCACGCCACCGAGTCCTCCGGTACGCCGGGAGCCGAGTTCCTCGCCGACGGCGATGGCGCGTACCGCGCCGGTGGTCGCGTCGTGCAGCACGACGAGCTGGCCGCTCTCCGGGTGGCCGAACGTGTCGTACGAGCGGAAGCCGTACCACTGCCCGGTGAGGTGACCGGCGGTGAGCACCATCCGGCCCCCGCCCAGCGGCGCGGACGCCCGGGGCGGGGCGATGAGCCGCCCGGCGTACGCGGCCAGCAGCGCGTCCCGCATGGCCGCGACGGTGAGCGGGGCGTCCACGGCGGCCGCGACGTCGTCGTCGGAGAAGAGCAGGGTCATGGCACCCATCCTGCAACTTGAAGTTGACGTCAACTCCACCCATGGTGGCCTTTCTCACCACGCCTCCGGTCCGGCCCGCCCGGTGCTACCGTCGGCCACGACGGCCCGCGGGCCGTCCCGGACGAGCGGTGGGCGTACCCGGTCAGGCCAAGACGCCCCGCGTGACCCGACCGTCGCCCGGCCCGCTCCCGCGCCGGGCCCGCCCGTCAGAGGTGAAACTCATGGCCTGGATCGTGCTGGTGATCTCCGGACTCCTGGAGACCGCGTGGGCGATCGCGCTGGACCGCAGCGCCGGCTTCACCCGTCCACTCCCCTCCGCCGTCTTCGCCGTCACGCTGGTGGCCAGCATGGCCGGCCTGGCGTACGCGCTGCGCGACATCCCCGTCGGCACCGGCTACGCGGTGTGGGTCGGCATCGGCGCGGTCGGCACCGCGCTGGTCGGGATGCTCGCGCTCGGCGAACCGGTCAACCTGCCGCGCGTGGCCTGCCTGCTGCTGGTGGTGGCCGGCGTGATCGGGCTCAAGCTCTTCGCCTGATCGCGCGCATCCGGTTTGGACGATGCGCCGCCCGGGGTACCCGGTCTCCCGTTGACCGACAGAGCGATCATCACGGAGGACCCCATGGCCGACATCCACGCCAGCGCCCGTCCGCGCAGCAACGCCGCCCGGATCTGCACGATCATCGCGTTCGTCTTCGCGGCCCTCGCGATCTTCCTGTCCCCGCTGATCTTCGGCGTCCTCGGCCTGATCCTCGGCATCGTCGGCGCCGTCCTCGGTGACAAGCCGCTGGGCTGGTACGCCGCCGCCGCGAGCGTGGTCGGCGCGATCATCGGCGCCGTGCTCGTCGCCGCCCTGCTCAACTGACCCGCAACCGCCGACGGCGGCTCCCACCGCATGGTGAGGGCCGCCGTCGTCCGTTGCAGGGCCCTCAGTCCTCGCCGCCGCGCAGGCCGGCCAGGACCTCCTCCAGCTCGTCCGGCTTGACCAGCACGTCGCGGGCCTTGGAGCCCTCGGACGGGCCCACCACGCCCCGGGTCTCCATCAGATCCATCAGCCGGCCCGCCTTGGCGAAGCCGACCCGCAGCTTGCGCTGCAGCATCGAGGTCGACCCGAACTGCGAGGTGACCACCAGCTCGACCGCCTGCACGAGCAGGTCCAAATCGTCGCCGATGTCCTCGTCGATCTTCTTCTTGTTGTCCTGCGCCGGGGCGAGCACGTCCGGGCGGAACTCCGGCTCGCGCTGGTCCTTGCAGAACTTGACCACGTCGGCGATCTCGCGCTCGGTGACCCAGGCGCCCTGGATGCGCTGCGGCTTCGACGCGCCCATCGGCAGGAACAGGCCGTCGCCGCGGCCGAGCAGCTTCTCCGCGCCGGGCTGGTCCAGGATGACCCGGGAGTCGGCGAGCGAAGAGGTGGCGAACGCGAGCCGGGACGGCACGTTCGCCTTGATCAGGCCGGTGACCACGTCGACCGAGGGCCGCTGGGTCGCCAGCACCAGGTGGATGCCGGCGGCCCGGGCGAGCTGGGTGATCCGGACGATCGAGTCCTCCACGTCGCGCGGCGCGACCATCATCAGGTCGGCCAGCTCGTCCACGATCACCAGCAGGTACGGGTACGGCCGCATCTCCCGCTCGCTGCCCGGCGGCGCCTTGATCTCGCCGTTGCGCACCTTGCGGTTGAAGTCGTCGATGTGCCGGACCCCGTTGGCGGCGAGGTCGTCGTAGCGCATGTCCATCTCGCGGACGACCCACTCCAGCGAGTCGGCCGCCTTCTTCGGGTTGGTCACGATCGGCGTGACCAGGTGCGGGATGCCCTCGTAGCCGGTCATCTCGACGCGCTTCGGGTCGATCAGCAGCAGCCGCACCTCGTCCGGCGTGGCCCGGGTCAGGACGGACACCAGCAGCGAGTTGAGGCAGGACGACTTGCCCGCGCCGGTCGCGCCCGCGATCAGGATGTGCGGCATCTTCGCGAGGTTGGCCACCACGTAGCCGCCCTCGATGTCCTTGCCGAGCGCCACCACCATCGGGTGGTGGTCGCTGGTCGCCTCACGGGAACGCAGCACGTCGCCGAGCGACACGTTCTCCGGGTCGGTGTTCGGGATCTCCACGCCGACCGCGCTCTTGCCCGGGATCGGACTGAGGATGCGGACGTCCGGCGACTTCACCGCGTACGCGATGTTCCGGGACAGCTGGGTGATCCGCTCGACCTTGACGCCCGGGCCCAGCTCCACCTCGTACCGGGTGACTGTCGGGCCGCGGGTGAAGCCGGTGACGGCGGCGTCCACGTCGAACTGCTCGAAGACGCCGGTCAGCGCGGCGATCACCTCGTCGTTGGCCTTGCTCCGGCTCTTCGGCTTGGCGCCGCTGCCGAGCAGGTTCGCCGGCGGCAGCGTGTAGTCGCCGGCCAGCCCGGTGAGCGCGAGCTGCTCGGCGCGGGTGGGCAGCGGCGAGTGCTCCGGCGGCTCGACCGGCTTGCGATTCGCCGGCACCTTCGGCGGCTTGCGCGGCAGCACGAGCGTTTCCTGGAGGTCGACGCCGGCCAGCTCGTCGTCCGGGTCCAGCGGCTCCAGCGGCGGCGGCATCCGCTTCGCCGGGCGCCTACGGGCCGGTTTCGCCGGTGCCTCGTCCTCGGCGAACTCCTCGTCGGCGTCCGGCCCGGCCGGGTCGGCGCGCAGGCCGAGCCGCTCAGGGATCTTGTTGATCGGCGTCGCGGTGACCACGAGCAGGCCGAACACCAGCAGCAGGAGCAGCAGCGGCATGGCCACCCAGGCGGTCACCGCCGACTTCAGCAGGTCACCCACGCCCGCGCCGATCAGGCCGCCGGCGAAGTCACGCTGGACCTCGTCGACCGGGTTCTGCCCGATGTGCAGCATCGCGGCGGTCGCCAGCATCATCGAGCCCCAGCCGACCAGGCCGCGACCGCGGTGCTCGGGGTCGGCCGGGCTCCGCATCAGCCGCCACGCGCCGACCATGAACAGCACCGGAAGGATTATCGAGATGGCGCCGATGAACAGCCGTACGGTGTCGGCCAGGTGCCGGCCCACCGGCCCGGCGCCGCCGCCCCAGATGCCCACCGCGCTGAGGATGGCCAGGCCGAACAGGAGCAGCCCGCCACCGTCGCGGCGGTGCTCCGGATCCAGTTCCCGGGTGGACGCGGCCTGCCGCCCGGCCGCCCGGAACGCCCAGCCCACCGAGTGGGCCAGTCCCATCCAGACGGCGCCCACGGCCCGGCCGACGAACGCGGCCGGTCCCGGCCCGGGAGCCGGGCGCCGCCGCGCCGTTTTCCGCGCCGCCGTCTTCTTCGCCGGTTGCCGGGCGCGGTTGTTCGTGGTGCCACGCGGCGACGCGCCGCGCCGCCGGCTCGCCTGAGAGGTACGGCCCGCCATAGAGTCACGGTAACGGCGGCACCCGGTGGATCGCCGCTTTTCCGGGTCGTGTCCGCGCGTCGCAGCACGGGTCGGACCGTCGTTTGTGTTATTCGCCTCAGAAGGGATGCCCGATGGCGTCGCCGGAGATCGAGGACGGTCCGGACGGTCCGCTGGCCGGACACCCGCAGGAACTGCGCCCGCTGACCGGCGAGCTGATCGCCGCCGTGCTCGGCCACCGGGGGTACGCGGTCGTCGAGGAACCCGACGGCGCGTTGGTGGGCCGCTGGGAGCGGAACCTCATCTGGTTCCACCGCCGCGGTGCGGCCGGCGAGCTGCTCCAGGTACGCACAGTCGTCGCGCACCACTTCGGCATCGAGCGCGTGACCGAGCTGCACGCCTTCTGCAACGCGTGGAACCACGACCGGCTCTGGCCGAAGGCGTACGTGCACGTCGCCGACGACGGGGCGGCCCAGGTGTGCGGCGAGGTCACCACCGACCTGGAACGCGGAGTGACGCCGCACCAGCTCGACCGGCTCGTCGACTGTGGCGTGACCACCGGGTGCCAGCTCGCCGACGCCGTCGACGAGCTGGCCGGCGGGACGCTCCGGTGACCACGGCCCGCGACCGGGGGCTGGCCGCCGCGCTCGCCGACGCCCGGGACCGGCCCGACGGCGCGGAGCGCTGCGCCGAGCTGGAGCGGATCGCGTCCCGGGCGGACGCCACCGGCGACCCGCGTACCGCCCTGTCGGCGCGGTTCGCGCTCGTCGAGGCGTACCTGCACCGGGGCGAGCGGTGGCGTGCGGTGGAACCGGTCCGGCGGATGCGGGCCACGCTGGCCCGGCACCCCGGCCTGCTGGACGCCCGCCCGGACGAGCTGACCCGGTTGCGCCGGCACCAGCGGCAGGCGGTGGAGGCGTCGTTCGGCACGCCCCGGGTGGGCCTGGACCAGGCGCGGTCCCTGTTGGACGCGCTCGCCGCGGAGCTGGGCGAGGACGCGGCGCCGGTGGCGGAGCTGCGCTGCCGGCTCGCCGACCATCTCGGCGACGAGCCGGCCGCCCGGCGCGCGTACGAGCGCTGGTCGGCGGCGGACGCCACGGACCCGGTGGGTGGCTGCGCGGGGTGCGCCCCGGCACGGCGGGCCGACCTGCTGGCCGGCTGGGGCGAGCCGGACGCGGCAGTGGCGGCGCTGGCGCCGGCGCTGGCCGGCTGGGTCGAGCCGCAGGCGGCGACTGCCGGCAGTGGCAGGTCGCGGGCCGGAAGAGGCGGCTCACGGGTGGCGCGGACCGAGCGGGGCGAGCCGCCTGCCGGACCGGCCGGCGGGGACGAGCCGCAGGTGGCGCCGAGCGGGGCGGGCTGCACGGAACAGCCGGAACGGGCGCTCGCCGTGGGGCTGCTGCCGTGGCTGCGTACCGGCGCGGTGACGCGGGCGGCCCGGGCGCACGTGCGCGCGTACCGCCGGCACCGCGGCGAGCGGACCGCTTTCCCGCTGCTCGCCGCGCACCTGCGCTTCTGCGCGCTGGGCGGCTACCTGCACCGCGGGCTGGAGATCCTGACCGAGCAACTGCCCGAGCTGGACCGCCCGGCCGACGACCTGTCGGCGATGGAGTTCGCCGCGGCGGGCGCGCTGCTGTGCGGCCTGGCCACCGAGGCCGGGCTGGGCGGGCGGCGGATCCACCGCCCCGGGCACGGTTCCCGACCCGCAGCCGAGGTGGACGTGGCGACGCTGGGTACGCAGTTGCAGGCACTGGCGACAGCGCTCGCCGGCAGCTTCGACGCCCGCAACGGCACCGGGCACCAGTCCGGCCGGATCGCGTCGTGGCTGGCCGAGCGGCCGCTCGCCGCGCCGGTGTCACTGGCTGCCGAGAGCGAGTTCGACGAGGAGCCGGAAACTGATCCGGCCGAGCCCGGGCCGCCCGGACCGGAGGAACCGGCACCGCTGGACGCGGCGCTGCTCGCCGCCGCGCTCGACGCCCGGGGCGAGCCGTACACGGTGGAGCCGGACGGCACGCTCGCCGGGCGGTGGGGCGAGGCCACGATCCAGTTCCGCCTGCTCGGCCGCCTGGGCGACGTGCTGCACGCCCGGGTGGTGGCGCAGCGGCGGCTGCCGGCCGGGCGGCGCGCCGAGGCGTACGCGTTCTGCAACGCCTGGAACCACGACCGGCTGCTGCCCGCCGCGTACGTGCACGAGCCCGGCGACGGGACGCTGGTGCTGGCCGCGGGCGTCTCCACCGACCTGTCGTGCGGGGTGGCCCCGGCGCAGCTCGCGGTGCTGGTGGCCGCCGCGGTCCGCACCGGTACCGCGTACGCCGAAGCGGTCGCCGCGCTGCCCTGAGCCGGTGCGCCGGTGCACCGGCGCACCGGCGCACCGGCGCACCGGAGGAACCGTGCCGCCCACGCGGCGCGGCCCCCGACCACCGGGCGGTGGTGGTCGAGGGCCGCGGTCTGGGTGCGGCGGTCAGCGGACGGAGAACGCCAGCGTGTACTCGCCGGAGCCGGACAACCCGACGACGCGGTACCGGTAGGCACCGGCCTGGGTCTCGGCGGTCAGCCGGGCAGTGCCGTCGGCGGAGACCGTGCGGGCCACGGTGCGGAACGCGCCGCCGGTGAAGCGTTGCAGCTCCAGCACGACGCGGGCGCCGTCCGGCGCGGACAGGCACGCCTCCTGGGTGCCGCCGGGCACCCGGAAGAAGCGCCCGTCCGGCTGGACCTGGGTCCGTCCGGCGGCGATCCGGCCGGTCCGGCTCACCTGACCGGAGCAGTCGGTGTCGTCCGCCGGCGGGGTCGGTTCGGCGGTCGCGGGCGGGCTGGTCTCGCCGCCCCCGGCCGGAGGCTGGGTGGGCGCCGGCTGGTCACCGGCGGTCACCAGCGTCAGGTTGTTGCGCTGGAGGATCTCGTTGACCGGCTGGAAGAACGTGGTGCCGCCCCGGGTGCAGTCGCCCGAGCCGCCGGAGGTGACACCCTGCGCCTGGTCGCCGGAGAGCCACGCGCCGCCGGAGTCACCCGGCTCGGCGCAGACGTTCGTCCGGGTCAGCCCGGTGACCGTCCCCTCGGGGTAGTTGACTGTCGCGTTCTTCGCCTGGATCAGGCCGCATCGGGTGCCGGTGGTGGAGCCGGACCGGCAGATCGACGCGCCGACCGGCGCCTCCGTGGAGCCGTTCACGGCCACCGTGCCGCCGTCGTTGAAGTCGGCCACCACGCCCTGCGGCGTCCAGTCCGCGTTGACCCGCACGAACGCCCAGTCGTCACCAGGGAACGAGGAGGCGGCGAACGTGCCCTGGGCGACCCGGTTGGATCCGGTGGTGCGGTCCCCCGGCCGGCCGCAGTGCCCGGCGGTGACGAACCCGCCGACCACGGAGAAGCCGACCGAACAGCGGCCCGCGTTGTTGATCAGGTAGGCGTCTCCGCCCCGCACGTCGAACAGCGGACGCGGGGCCTCGTCGGCGGTACGCACCCGGACCATGGCGGCCTTCGACCCCGCGGCGGCGGCGAGCCGTCGGCCGTCGGCCTCCGCGCCCGGCCGGGCGATCACGACCACCTCGTTGCCTGCTACGTCGACGTACCAGCCGGCGACGTCCGGGCTGGCGTCGGCGCCCGCCGCGTCCAGCCGGCTCTTCACCGCGTCCAGCTCGCCGACGCCGCGGGCGACCCGCTTCGGGACCGCGCCCGCAGCCCGCACCCGCGCCTCGCCGGCCGGGTCGGCCACCGCGACGGTGAGCGTGGCGCCGTCCTCGCTGAGCCAGCTCCCGCCGTAACCGGCGCCGAGTTCCCCGCGCAGCCGGGTGACGGTGCCGGCCGCCCACCGCTCGGTCCGCAGCCGCTTCACCGCCTGGTCGCGGGTCAGCGCGAGGTCGCGGCCCATCGCGTCCAGGACCTCCGGGGCGACGCCGTCGGCCGCCGGTGCGGCCCGCCGCGGCCCTTCACCGGCGAACGACGGCAGGGTCACCGCCGCGGTCAACCCGGCCGCCGCCACCAGTACGCCGATGGCTGTCATCCGTCTGCGGTCCATCCGGCACGCTCCTCCCGACCGGCGCAGGGGCACGCCGGCCGTCGGGAGGTACGGAGACGGACGCCGATCGGATGAGTGCCGGCGGCACGTTTCGACGCGGCGTGTCGGGGCGTACCCGGAAAGCGACGACGCCGGCCCACCCCGGAGGGTGGACCGGCGCGCGGCGCGGTCGGGTCAGACCTCGACGACGGTCGGGACGATCATGGGCCGACGGCGGTACGCGTCGTTGACCCAGCGGCCCACCGTGCGGCGGACGATCTGCTGGAGCTGGTGCGGGTCGGTGATGCCGTCCGCGGCGGCCCGGTTCAGCGCCTCGGTGACCAGCGGGATCACCGGGTTGAACGCGGCCGGGTCCTCGGAGAAGCCCTTCGCCGAGACGGTCGGCCCGGCGACCACCTTGCCGGTGACCGAGTCGACCACGACTGTGGTCGCGATGAAACCACCGTCGCCGAGGATCCGCCGCTCGGTGAGCAGCGACTCGCTGACGTCGCCGACGGCGAGACCGTCGACGTAGACGTACCGGCTCTTCACCCGTCCGACCACGCTGGCGCGGCCCTCCACCAGGTCGACCACGTCGCCGTCCTCGCAGAGCACGACCCGGTCCGGCGCGACGCCGGACTCGATGCCGAGCCGGGCGTGCGCCCGCAGGTGCCGCCATTCGCCGTGCACCGGCATCAGGTTGCTCGGGCGTACGACGTTGAGCAGGTAGAGCAGCTCGCCGGCCGGGGCGTGGCCGGAGACGTGCACCTTGGCGACGTCCTTGTGCACGACCACGGCGCCGGCCCGGGCCAGCCGGTTGATCACCCGGTAGACCGAGGTCTCGTTGCCGGGCACCAGCGAGGACGCCAGCACGACCGTGTCGCCCGGCGCGATGGTGATGTGCCGGTGGTCGCCGCTGGCCATCCGGCCCAGCGCGCTCATCGGCTCGCCCTGCGAACCGGTGGACATGAGCACGATCTGCTCGGGTGGCAGGTTGGTGGCCTCCTCGATGCCGACCACCAGGCCCGACGGGATGTTGAGCAGGCCCAGGTCGCGGGCGATGCCCATGTTGCGGACCATGGACCGGCCGATCAGGGCCACCTTGCGGCCGTGCTCGGCCGCAGAGTCGAAGACCTGCTGCACCCGGTGCACGTGCGAGGCGAACGAGGCGACGATGATCCGCCCCTTCGCCTTGGCGAAGATCGAGTCCAGGACCGGCCCGATCTCCCGCTCCGGCGTGACGAAACCGGGGATCTCCGCGTTCGTCGAGTCGGACAGCAGCAGGTCGACGCCCTCGGCGCCGAGCCGGGCGAACCCGGCCAGGTCGGTGATCCGCCCGTCGAGCGGAAGCTGGTCCATCTTGAAGTCGCCGGTGTGCAGCACCAGGCCGGCCGGGGTACGGATGGCCACCGCCAGCGCGTCCGGAATCGAGTGGTTCACCGCGAAGAACTCGCACTCGAACGGGCCGAGCCGTTCCCGGCCGCCCTCCCGCACGGTCAGCGTGTACGGCTGGATCCGCCGCTCGGCCAGCTTCGCCTCGACGAGCGCAAGCGTGAACTGGGAGCCGACGAGCGGAATGTCCGGCTTGTGAGCGAGCAGGTACGGCACGGCGCCGATGTGGTCCTCGTGGCCGTGCGTGAGCACGATCGCCTGCACGTCGGCCAGCCGGTCCAGGATCGGGCCGAAGTCGGGCAGGATCAGGTCCACACCCGGCTGCTCGACGTCGGGGAACAGCACCCCGCAGTCGACGATGAGCAGCTTGCCGTCGTACTCGAAGACGGTCATGTTCCGGCCGATGGCGCCGAGTCCGCCGAGCGGGATGATCCGCAGGCCGCCCTCGGGCAGCGGCGGGGGCAGCTCACCCTCGATGTGCGCCTCGGTCACGCGTCACCTCATTCTGCGACGCCGTCGCGCGGCGTCCGTCGTGTCGTTGATTCATTCGGGCAGGGGCAGGCCCGCCGCGGCGCAGTCGGCGCGCAGCTGGGCCAGTTCGTCACCGGTGGCGTCGACGAGCGGCGGCCGCACCGGACCGGCCGGGCGACCCTGCGCCCCCAGGCCGGCCTTGACCAGGATCGTGCCCTGGGTGCGGAAGATGCCGGTGTAGAGCGGCAGCAACTGCCGGTGCAGGGCGAGCGCCCGGGCGTTGTCGCCCGCCTCGAACGCCTCGATCATCTGCTTGGTCAGCGCGCCGGTGAAGTGGGTGGAGGTGCCGACCACGCCGACCGCGCCGACCGACAGCATCGGCAGGGTGAGCGCGTCCTCGCCGCTGTAGTAGGCCAGGTCGGTGCGGCTGAGCACCTCCGAGGTGGCGAACAGGTCGCCCTTGGCGTCCTTCACCGCGACGATCCGGCCGTGCTCGGCCAGCTTCACGAGCGTCTCGGTGGCGATCGCCACGCCCGTGCGGTGCGGGATGTCGTAGAGCATGACCGGCAGGCCGGTGGAGTCCGCGACGGTGGTGAAGTGACGCAGCAGCCCGGCCTGCGGCGGCTTGTTGTAGTACGGCGTGACCACCAGCAGACCGTGCGCGCCGGCCTTCTCGGCCTGCGTGGCCAGCTCGACGGTGTGCCGGGTGTCGTTGGTGCCCACACCGGCGACGATCCTGGCCCGGTCGCCGACCGCCTCGACCACGGTACGGATCAGCGACTCCTTCTCCGCCTCCGTGGTGGTCGGGGACTCGCCGGTGGTGCCGTTGAGCACCAGCGCGTCGTTGCCCTGCTGGTCGACGAGATGTTCGGCCAGCCGGGCGGCGCCGTCGAGATCCAGGCCACCGTCCGGCGTGAACGGGGTCACCATGGCCGTCATCACCCGCCCGAACGGGCGCGACGCGCCCCGGCTCGGGGCGGCGGAGTGGTCGTGCGTCATGCTCACAACCTAGCGGACGGCCGCCGGTGGCCCGGCGGCGAAGGGCGACGAGTCACTCCGCGTGCGGCGACGCCGCCACCTCGGTGCCGTCGGGCAGGGTGGAGATCACGAAGTCGGCGAAGACGTTCGGCGCGACACCCTTGAGCTGGCGCAGGCACTCCACCGCCAGCTCGCGGATCTCCACGTCGGCGTGCTCGGTGGCGCGCATCTTGACGAAGTGCCGCCAGGCCCGGTAGTTGCCGGTCACGACGATCCGCGTCTCGGTGGCGTTCGGCAGCACCGCCCGGGCCGCCTGGCGGGCCTGCTTGCGGCGCAGCGTCGGGTTGGGCTCGTCGGTGAAGCGGGACTCCAGCCCCTCCAGCAACTCGGTGTACGCCCGCACCGCCGCGTCGGTGGCCTCGACGAACTTCTTGTGCAGCTCCGGATCGTCGGCGATCACCGACGGCTCGACCATCGCCGCGTCCCGCTCCGGCACGTAGCGCTGGGACAGCTGCGAGTAGGAGAAGTGCCGGTGCCGGATCAGCTCGTGCGTGAACGAGCGGGAGACGCCGCTGAAGTAGAAGCTCACCGAGCCGTGCTCCAGCACGCTCAGGTGGCCGACCTCCAGGATGTGCGCCAGGTAACCGGCGTTGGTCGCGGTGGCCGGGTTCGGCTTCTTCCAGCTCTGGTAGCAGGCCCGGCCGGCGAACTCGGCGAGCGCCTGCCCACCGTCGGCGTCGGTGGACCACGGCACCTCTTCGGGCGCCTGGAACTGGGTCCACGCGATCAACTTGACCTGGGGCTGAACCATCTCCGGCATTCCTGCGACTGTAGTGGCCGCGCCGTCGCCGTGGAAATCGGGCACGCGGCCGACCAGCGGGCGCTCCGCCCAGGTGTCCAAGATCTCGCGGAGGGCTCGGCCCCGGTCAGACGTAGAGCGAGGTGAAGGGGGCCCAGGGGAGGTTACGGGCCACCGAGAAGACCGCCCAGGCGGCCAGGAACATGCCGACGACCTTGGGGCTGAACTGCAACTCGGGCAGCTTCCAGCCGAACGCCCGGTTGCCGGCCCAGGCCACGAAGAGCCAGGCCAGGAACGGCAGCGCGAAGATGAACAGGAAGTGGTGGCGGGCCGCGGCGGGCAGGTCGCCGTGCAGCACGTACCAGAGCGCGCGGGTGCCGCCGCAGCCCGGACAGTCCAGCCCGGTGGTCAGCTTGAGCAGGCAGGTCGGCGCGGCGTCCGGGTCGCTCCGGGTCGGGTCGCTGATCAGCGCGTACGCGATGCCGATGCCGACGCAGCCGAGCGCGGCCAGCGGCACCGCCCAGCGCGGGGCGCGGGCGTGCAGGCGCATCACCATCCGGGTGAACCGGTCGGCCTCGACCGGCTGGTACGTCACCGGGTAACCCCCGGGCCACGGTGCTCCGGGTGCTCCGGCGGGAGCATGCGGACCGGCGTGCGCGTGCGCCTCGGCGTGCGAAGGCTGCCCGGCGTGCGCGAAAGCGTGCGCCTCGCCCCGCGGCCCGGACTCCGGCTCCTGCGCGTGCCCGTGCGGGTCCGGCTCGGGGTGCGGGTCGGGCGCGGCGGCAGGCCGGTCAACGCTCGTCACGCGCTCACCGTACACCGGCCACGCCCACCAGCGCGGCGGCCAGCGGCCCCGCCAGGTCGCCGGCGGTGGGCGGGGCGACCGCGTCCAGGCCGAGCCAGCCGGCGAGCCGGTACAGCTCGGCGGCGAGCGCCACAGCGGTCTCCCCCGGGTCGGCCCCCGGCTCGACCCAGGCGGCGGGCACCAGCAGCACCCCGGCCTTCCGGTCGGCCTTCAGGTCGACCCGGGCGGTGAACCGCTCGCCCTGGCGGAACGGCAGCACGTAGTAGCCGTAGACCCGCTGCGGCGCCGGCACGTAGATCTCGATCCGGTAGGTGAAGCCGAACAGCCGCTCGGTACGCGCCCGTTCCCAGACCAGCGGGTCGAACGGGCTGACCAGCGTGTTGCCACGCACCCAGCGGGGCAGCCGGGCGTCCGCGTGCAGGTAGGCGGGGTGCCGCCAGCCCTGCACCGTGACCGGGGTCAGCTCGCCCGCCTCGACCAGCTCGGCCACCGCCCGCCGGGCCCCGGTGACCGGCAGCCGGAAGTAGTCGCGCAGCTCCGGTTCGGCGGCGACGCCGAGCGAACGGGCGGCCATCGAGACGAGCGTGCGGTGCGCCTCGGCGTCGGTCGGGGTGGGCGCGTCCAGCACGGCGGCCGGGAGCACCCGCTCGGGCAGGTCGTAGCGGCGGGCGAACGCGTTGGTGCGGTCGGCGGCGGTGACCTCGCCGGCCCAGAACAGGAACTCCAGCGCCCGCTTCACCGCCGACCAGTTCCAGCCCCAGTTGCCGGTCTCCCGTGGCGCGTCGTGCTCGATCTCGGCCGCGGTCAGCGGCCCTCGCGCGGCGACCTCGTCGCGGACCCAGGCGACCAGCTCGGGCTGCTCCTCGGCGATCCGGCGCATCCCGCCCCAGGACTCGTCGCGGGCCTTGGCCATCCGCCAGCGCAACACCGGGTGCAGCCCCACCGGCACCAGCGACGCCTCGTGCGCCCAGTATTCGAACAGCTCGCGCGGGCGGCGGTAGGCGGCGGTGTCCAGCAGCGCGGTCGGGTACGGCCCGAGCCGGCTGTAGAGCGGCAGGTAGTGCGCCCGCTGGAGCACGTTCACCGAGTCCATCTGGATCAGCCCGACCCGGTCGAGCACCCGGCGCAGGTGCCGCCGGGTGGGCACGCCGGTGGGCGCCGGGTCGGCGAAGCCCTGGGCGGCCAGGGCGATCCGGCGGGCCTGGGCGAGGGAGAGCGATTCCGGTACGGCCATCGTCGGCGACCCTAATCCAGCGGTACGACACGACGCCTCCGGACCGCCACGCGATGCTCGACGCGCCGGGCCGGGAGCGGCGGCTGGACCGATCGCCCGCCGGGGCATAGAACGGACAGGTGCTCACCATTCGCCGGGAGGAACCGGACGACGCCGAGGCGATCGCCCGGGTGCACGTCCACGGCTGGCAGGCCGGTTACGCCGGGATCATGCCCGAGGAGGTGCTGAGCCGGCTGAACCCCCGCGCCTGGGCACAGCGCCGCCGCGACCTCGGCACCGCCGACCCGGAACACCCGTTCACCACGCTCGTCGCCGAGGACGGCGGCACGATCGTCGGGTTCACCACGTTCGGGCCGTACCGGAACAACCAGGACCGCGACGACCTCGACCCGGCCCACGGCGAACTGGTGGCGATCTACGTGGAACCGGCGCACTGGGGCTCGGGCGCCGCCCGGACGCTGCTCGCGGCGGCCCGCGACGGCCTGGCCGAGCGGGGCTGGACGGGGTACCGGCTCTGGGTGCTCGCCGACAACGCCCGCGCCCGCCGCTTCTACGAGCGGGCCGGTCACTCACCGGACGGCGAGGAGTCCACCTACCCGGTGCCGCTGTCCGGCGGCCTCGCCCCGATCCTGCTCCGCGAGCTGCGGTACACCACCGGAAGCTGACCCGGCCGGGAGGTCACCGCCGGGCCGCTCCCCGCCGGCCGGCGTGAGCCACCGCCGGATCGGCAGCCCGAGCAGCAGCGCCAGGCTGATCCACACGTACGTGTTGCTGCCGAGGAAACCGTCCACGCCGGTGAAGTCCTTCTCCCAGGACCAGACGATCCGGCTGCACAGCAGCGCGTACCCGATCAGCGCGGCGGCCAGCAGCAGACGGCGCCGGCGGCTGCGCGCGGGCGCCGCCATGCCGTTGTCGACGAGCAGGATCAGCCCGGGCAGCAGCCAGACCAGATGGTGCACCCAGGTCACCGGGCTGACCAGGCACATCACGGCGCCGGTCAGGGCCAGGCCGGTGGCCTCGTCGCCGGCGGCCACCGCCGCCCGCGACCGCCACCCCCAGATCACGAGCGTCAGGAGTACGAGCACCAGCCAGGCGATCGTGCTCGGGTGCTGCGGGTCGAGCCGGGCCACCACCCCGCGCAGCGACTGGTTGGAGACGAACGCCAGCTCACCGACCCGGTCGGTGTTCCACAGCGCCTCGGTCCAGAACTCCCGGGAGGCGTCCGGGAAGAGACCGGCGGCCACGAGCGTGGCGACGGCGGCCGTGCCGACGGCGGTGAGCGCGGTCCGCCAGCGGCCGGTGACCAGCAGGTAGACGATGAAGATGCCGGGCGTCAGCTTGATCGCGGTGGCCAGGCCGATGCCCACGCCCGCCCAGCGGCTGCGCGCCGGCAGCAGCCACAGCAGGTCCGCCGCCACCAGGAACAGCAGCAGCATGTTGACCTGGCCGAAGTTGACCGTCTCGCGCATCGGCTCGTACGCGGCGGCCAGGCAGAACGCGACCGCGAGGGCGAACCAGCGGGTCCAGCCGGACCGGCGGGCCACCGGGTCCAGCAGCCGCCAGATCACCACGGCGCTCGCCAGCACTGTCGCGGTCACGCTCACCACGATCGCCGCGCTCCACGGCAGGTACGCCATCGGCAGCATCACCAGCGCGGCGAACGGCGGGTAGGTGAAGCCGTACTGCGTGCCGGGGCGCAGGAAGTCGTAGATCTCCCCGCCGTCGCGCGCCCAGTACGTCAGCGCGCCGTAGTAGACCTGGAGGTCGAAGAAGCCGTGCCGGACCGCCGCCACGGAGAGGAACACGGTGACCGCCGCGGCGAGCGCCACCACGGCGACGACCTGCGTGATCGTCCGCCCGGCACCCTGCGCCACCGTCACCCTCCTCGCCCTGCGTAGGCTCACGTGCCATGGCTGCAGGCTACGTCCGGCCCGCGCGTCCCGAGGACGCCGGCGAGATCGCACGCATCCAGCTCGCGACCTGGCGGGTCGCGTACCGCCGGATCCTGCCACGGCACGTGCTCGACAACCTCGACGAGGCGTACCTCGCGCGGCGGTGGGGCGCGGCGGTGCAGGAGCCGCCCTCGGGCGCGCACCGGGTGCTGGTCGCCGTCGAACAGGCGGCGCAATCCTATCTGGTGGGGTTCGTCGCCTCCGGTCCGGCCGATGCCGACGCGCTCGCCCCCGACGAGCCGGCCGAGGCGCTCGCCTCGGGCGTCGCGGCGGTCACGGACCTGCTGGTCGAGCCCCGGTGGGGGCGGCGCGGGCACGGCAGCCGGCTGCTCGCCGCGGCTGTCGACCACTGGCGCGCCGACGGCCTGACCCGGGCGGTGGCGTGGGCGTTCGACGCCGACGCGGCGACCCGGAACTTCCTCGGCTCGACGGGCTGGGAGCCGGACGGGGCGTCCCGCGCGCTGGACGTGGACGACATGCTGGTCCCCCAGATCCGCCTCCACGTGGCGATCCCGGAGACCGCAGAGGAAAATTCCTCAGCCGACCGATGAGTTCCAGCCCTGCCGCCGGTCCACCCTCTCGTGGGTGGGCCGGCGGTCCCGGCACGGGGCAGGACCGCCACCCCACCCCACCCCACCCCATCCTTGACCCCGTCGATCATGAGGTTGACGGCCTTTTCGATCTCCTTAAATGCCGCCAACCTCATGATCGTCGGGGGCCGGGCAGGGGGTCAGGCTGGGGGGAGGAGTTCGGCTACCAGCTCGTCGTCCTCCATGGCGCCTGTGGGGTGGAAACCCAGAGACGTGTAGAGGGCGCCGGCGGGCTTGTTGTCAGGGTGGTAGCTCAGGCGGATCGGCTGGCCCGCCTCGGCGAGCCAGTCCGCGAGCGTCCGTACGGTGGCGCGGCCCAGGCCCCGGCCCTGCTCGGCGGCGTCGATCACCATGCCGCCGATCCAGCGCGACTCGTCGTCGTCCACGCCCCACATCACGTGTCCGACGACCGTCTCGTCGGCGTACACCGCGAGCGAGTTCCAGACGTCCGAGCGCTCGGTGAGAAGCAGGTAGCGGGCGGCCAGTGCGGCCACGAAGGCACGCTGGTCGTCGTGCGGCGCGACGTCCGCCACTGCCCGCCAGTTGTCGTCGTCCACCGGGCGCAGCGTCACCCGGCGGCCGGTGCGGTCGGAGTGTCCAGAATCGATCATGAAAGCAGCCTAGGTCTGCGCCACCGACCAGGCAAAACGGTTTCCCGCAGCAGGCCGGGGCGCGGTGCGCGGCACCCGCTGCGGGTCAGTCGAGCAGGGCGTCCAGGCCGACGGTCAGACCGGGCCGGCGACCCACCTCCCGGACCGCGAGCAGCACGCCGGGCATGAACGACACCCGGTCGTACGAGTCGTGCCGGATGGTGAGCGTCTCACCGGTGGTGCCGAACAGCACCTCCTGATGGGCGACCAGGCCGGTGGCGCGTACCGCGTGCACGCGTACCCCGTCGATGTCGGCACCGCGGGCGCCGGCCACCTCGTCACGGGTGGCGTCCGGCGCGGGCCCGAGGCCGGCGTCGGCGCGGGCGGCGGCGATCAGCCGGGCGGTGTGGGTGGCGGTGCCGCTCGGCGCGTCCAGCTTGCGCGGGTGGTGCTGCTCGATGATCTCGACGGACTCGAAGTGCCGGGCGGCGCGCGCCGCGAACTGCATCATCAGCACCGCGCCGATGCCGAAGTTGGGGGCGATCACCACGCCCACGCCGGGCCGCCCGGACAACCACTCGCGCACCTGGGCGAGCCGCTGCTCGGTGAAGCCGGTGGTGCCGACCACCGCGTGCACGCCGTTCTCGACGCACCAGCGCAGGTTGTCCATGACCGCGTCGGGGGTGGTGAAGTCGACGACCACCCCGGCGCCCGCCTGCGCCACCGCGTCCAGGTCGTCGCCCTGGTCGACGGCCGCGACCAGCTCCAGGTCGGAGGCGGAGTCGACCGCCTTGCAGACCTCCATGCCCATCCGGCCCCGGGCGCCCAGCACGCCGACCCGGGCCACCGCGTTCTGCTGCTCAGTCACGGGCCACAACCTATCCCAGCCCGCACGACGCGGTCCGGCGGACCGCACCGCCGCCCGGCATCCGGCGGACCGGGCCGTCGCTCAGCGGTCGACGGTGAAGCTGCCCTCGTCGAACGGGCCGACGACGGCAAGCGACATCGGCCGGCCGAGCAGCTCGGCGGCGAGCGCGTTCACGTCCGCGAGCGTCACCGCGTCCACCCGCGCCAGCAGGTCATCCACCGGCATCAGGTTGCCGTAGAGCAGCTCCCCCTTGGCGAGCCGGCTCATCCGCGAGCCGGTGTCCTCCAGCCCGAGCACGAACGAGCCCTTGCTCATCCCCTTGCCCCGGGCCAGCTCCGCCTCGGTGATCCCCTCGGCGGCCACCCGCGCCAGCTCGGCGCGGGTCAGGTCCAGCACCTCGTCCACCTTGCCCGGCGCGCAACCGGCGTAGACGGCGAACACGCCGCTGTCGGCGTACTGGCTGGCGTAGGAGTAGACCGAGTACGCCAGCCCGCGCTGCTCCCGGATCTCCTGGAACAGCCGGCTGGACATGCCGCCGCCGAGCACGTTGTTCAGCACGCCGAGGGCGAACCGCCGGTCGTCGGTGCGGTCGATGCCCGGGCAGCCGAGGATGACGTGCGCCTGCTCGGTCTCCTTCGGCTCGACCAGCGTGGTGGCCGGCTTGGTGCGTACCGTCGGGGTGGCCCGGCGGTGCGGCGCCGGCGACGCCGGGTCGGTGTCCAGCGGGGTGCCGCGCAGCGCCTGCCGGACCAGCTTGACCACGGCGGCGTGGTCGAGGTTCCCGGCGGCGGCGATCACGATCTGCGGCGCCGTGTAGCGGCGGCGGTAGAAGCCCTGGATCTGCCGGCGGGTCATCGGCGTGACCGTCTCCTCCGTGCCGGAGATGAGCCGGCCCAGCGGGTGGTCGCCGTAGACGGCGCGGGCGAACAGGTCGTGCACCTCGTCGCCGGGCTCGTCGTCGTGCATGGCGATCTCTTCGAGGATGACGCCGCGTTCGGTCTCCACGTCGGGGGCGGCCAGCACCGAGTCGGCGACCAGGTCGCACATGACGTCGATGGCGAGCGGCAGGTCCTCGTCCAGCACCCGCGCGTAGTAGCAGGTGTATTCCTTCGTGGTGAAGGCGTTGGTCTCGCCGCCCACGGCCTCGATCTGCGCCGAGATCTCCAACGCGCTGCGCTTGTTGGTGCCCTTGAACAGCAGGTGCTCCAGGAAGTGCGCGGCACCGGCCTGCGAGCCGGTCTCGTCGCGCGAGCCGACAGCCACCCAGATGCCGAACGACACGCTGCGCATCGCCGGGATCGCCTCGGTGAGCACCCGCAGCCCGCTGGGGAGCACGGTACGGCGGACGGTGCCGCCGAGCGGGTCGTCGCTGAGCGTCCGGGTGACCGCGCGGGCCGCCGCACCGGGTCCGGTCGGCGCCACCCCCCGTCCCGTCGAGGCGACTGACGAACTCACGAGAACCTGCTCTCCGGATGACGAGGAACGGCGGGACGTACGACGGCTCCAGCTCGCGCACGCGACCTGGAGCCGTGGGCCGGCCCGGGTGACGCGGACGTCACCCGGGCCGGTCGGTTGATCAGCTGTGCCGGGTCCGGCGACGCGGACGGGACTCGCCGCCGCCCTCGCCACCCTCGGAACGGCGCTCGCCACCCTCGGAACGGCGCTCGCCACCCTCGGAACGGCGCTCGCCACCCCGGTCACCGCGGTCACGCGGGCCGCGGTCGCCGCCGCGGTCCCGGCCGCCCGAGGGACGCTCGCCACCGGCGGCCTCACCGGCGGCCGGCGCCTCGGCGCCCTCCGGACGGATCTTGTCCAGGTAGATCTTGCCGCGGGCGTCGATGTCCGCGATCTCCACCTCGACCTTGTCGCCGACGTTGAGGTAGTCCTCGACCTTGTCGACCCGCTTGCCGTCGCCCACCTTGGAGATGTGCAGCAGGCCGTCGCGGCCCGGCAGCAGCGAGATGAAGGCGCCGAACGCGGCGGTCTTCACGACGGTGCCGAGGAACCGCTCGCCCGTCTTCGGCAGGGTCGGGTTGGCGATCCCGTTGATCCGCTCGACCGCCGCCTGGGCGGCCGGGCCGTTCGTCGCGCCGACGTAGATGGTGCCGTCGTCCTCGATGGAGATCTCGGCGCCGGTCTCGTCCTGGATCGCGTTGATGGTCTGACCCTTCGGGCCGATCACCATGCCGATCTTGTCGACCGGGATCTTGACGGTGGTCACCCGCGGCGCGTAGTCCGACATCTCGGCCGGCGCCTCGATGGCCCGCTGCATCACGTCGAGGATGGTCTGCCGGGCCTCGTGCGCCTGCTGCAGCGCGGCGGCCAGCACGTCCGACGGGATGCCGTCCAGCTTGGTGTCGAGCTGGAGCGCGGTGACGAAGTCCCGGGTGCCGGCGACCTTGAAGTCCATGTCGCCGAACGCGTCCTCGGCGCCGAGGATGTCGGTGAGCGTCACGTACTGGGTCTTGCCGTCGACCTCGTCGGAGATGAGGCCCATGGCGATGCCGGCGACCGGCGCCTTCAGCGGCACACCGGCCGAGAGCAGGCCCAGCGTCGAGGCGCAGACCGAACCCATCGAGGTGGAGCCGTTGGAGCCGAGCGCCTCGGAGACCTGCCGGATGGCGTAGGGGAACTCCTCGCGCGAGGGCAGCACCGGAATCAGCGCCCGCTCGGCGAGCGCGCCGTGGCCGATCTCGCGCCGCTTCGGCGAGCCGACCCGGCCGGTCTCACCGGTCGAGTACGGCGGGAAGTTGTAGTTGTGCATGTAGCGCTTGCGGTTCTCCGGGGACAGCGTGTCCACCATCTGCTCCATGCGCAGCATGTTCAGCGTGGTGACGCCCAGGATCTGGGTCTCGCCGCGCTCGAACAGCGCCGAGCCGTGCACCCGCGGCAGCACGCCGACCTCGGCGGTCAGCGGACGGATGTCACGCGGGCCGCGGCCGTCGATGCGGACCTGCTCGCGCAGCACCCGGTTGCGGACCTCGGACTTGGTCAGCGAACGGAACGCGGCGGAGAGCTCCTTCTCCCGGCCCTCGAAGCGGCCGGTCAGCTGCTCGGCGACCTTGGCCTTGATGCGGTCCAGGGCCTCCTCGCGGTCGGCCTTGCCGGCGATCTTCAGCGCCTCGGCGACGTCGGCGCGGGCCACGTCGGCCACCGCGTCGTACACGTCGTCCTGGTAGTCCAGGAAGATCGGGAACTCGGCGACCGGCTTGGCGGCCACCTCGGCCAGCTCGCTCTGCGCCCGGCACAGCTCACGGATGGCCGGCTTGGCGGCCTCCAGGCCGCTGGCCACGATCTCCTCGGTCGGCGCGGTGGCGCCGCCCGAGATCAGGGCCACGGCGTTCGGGGTGGCCTCGGCCTCGACCATCATGATCGCGACCTCGCCGTCGGCCAGGGTGCGGCCGGCCACGACCATGTCGAAGGTGGCCCGCTCCAGCTCCTCCAGGGTCGGGAAGGCGACCCACTGGCCGTCGACGTTCGCGACCCGGGTCGCGCCGATCGGGCCGGAGAACGGCAGGCCGGACAGCTTGGTCGACATCGAGGCGGCGTTGATCGCCACGACGTCGTACGGGTGCTGCGGGTCCAGCGCGAGGATGGTCTCGACGACCTGGACCTCGTTGCGCAGGCCCTTGACGAACGACGGGCGCAGCGGCCGGTCGATCAGCCGGCAGGTGAGGATGGCGTCCTCGCTGGGCCGGCCCTCGCGGCGGAAGAACGAGCCGGGGATCCGGCCCGCGGCGTACATCCGCTCCTCGACGTCCACCGTCAGCGGGAAGAAGTCGAACGACTCGCGCGGCTGCTTGCCGGCCGTGGTCGCGGAGAGGACGACCGTCTCGCCGAGCTGGGCGACGACGGAGCCGGCGGCCTGGCGGGCCAGGCGGCCGGTGGAGAAGGTGATCTCGCGGGTGCCGAAGGCCCCGTTGTCGATCACCGCGGTGCGGGATTCGGTGCCGAGGTTGGTCTCGGTCATGTGCTGTGGTGCTCCTTCGCGTCGTCGGCCGACGACACGGGAACTGCTCAGGCGGCCGGTCTTCGATCGAAGCGCCCGGGGAGGCCGGCGTCGTGCCGGGGTTCCCGGGGGCCACTACCGGAGACCGGTGCTGACCGGCTCCCTCTTCGGGTGTCGCGCGGCCGGGTTCTTCGGTGGTACTGCAACGGGGGAGCAGCCAGGCGGCCACTCCCCCGTCAGGTCATCGGCGCAGGCCGAGCCGCTCGATGAGCGACCGGTAGCGGTTGATGTCCTTCTTCTGGACGTAGTTCAGCAGCCGGCGGCGCCGGCCGACCAGCAGCAGCAGCCCACGGCGGCTGTGGTGGTCGTGCTTGTGCACCTTCAGGTGCTCGGTGAGCTCAGCGATCCGCTTGGTCAGGACCGCGACCTGCACCTCGGGCGAGCCGGTGTCGCCCTCGGCGGTCGCGTACTCCTGGCGGATCTTGGCCTTGGCTTCCTGGTCGAGCGCCATGTTCTCCCTGTTTCGTGGGTCATTCGATGAGGTCCGGAGCGGTCGTGGTGACCGGTGCAACGGACCGGTTCCTCGCACCCGCGGCGTCGTGCAGGCACGCGAGGCCCCCGTCGGTCAGCCGACGTCTCCGTCAGCCTACCAGCCCTCGGGCCGGACGGCCGGTCAAGGTCGCCACGGGCGGGTCAGAGCACCGCCCGGCGGGTGCGCTCCACGTCCTCGGCCATCTGGGCCACCAGCGGTTCGATCGCGTCGTATGTCCGCTGCTCACGCAGGTGCGCCACGAAATCCAGGGCCAGCCGCTCGCCGTACAGGTCGCCGCTGAAGTCCAGCGCGTACGCCTCCACCCGCCGCTCCCGGCCGGAGAACGTCGGGTTGGTGCCGATCGACACGGCCGCCGCCAGCGGTTCGCCGTCGCGGCGCACCAGACGGGCCGCGTAGACACCGTCGGCCGGCACCGCCGCGTACCTGTGGGTCAGCAGGTTGGCGGTGGGGTAACCCAGCTCACGCCCACGCTGGTCGCCGCGGACCACCACGCCCTCGACCCGGTGCGGACGGCCGAGCGCCGCGGCCGCCGCACCCACGTCGCCCGCGTCGACGCAGGACCGGATGTACGTGGAGGAGAAGACGGTCCCCGCCTCGGCGACCAGCGGCGCCCCCTCGACCGCGAAACCGAAGGTACGGCCCAGCCGCTCCAGCAGCGGCACGTCACCCGCGGCCCGGTGCCCGAAGCGGAAGTTGTCGCCGACCACCACCAGCGCGGCGTGCAGGTGCGCGACCAGGACGTCGTGCACGAACGCCTCGGGTGGCAGCCGGGAGAACTCGACTGTGAACGGCACCACGCAGAGCACGTCCACGCCGAGCGCCTCGATCAGCTCGGCCTTGCGCGCCGGCTCGGTCAGTACCGCCGGGTGCGAGCCGGGTCGCACCACCTCGGCCGGGTGCGGGTCGAACGTCACCACCACCGACTTGACGCCCAGCTCCCGGGCGCGCGCCACGGCGTGACCGATGGTGGCCTGGTGCCCCCGGTGCACGCCGTCGAAGACGCCGATCGTGACCACCGAGCGTCCCCAGCCGCCGGGTGCCGCCTCGTACCCCCGCCACCGCTGCATGCCGTTCCTCCCCCTGTCCGCCCGCGCGCCGTTCAGGCCGGGGCGAGCACGATCTCCGCGCGGGCCCGACCGTCCCGCTCGCTGACGATAGCGATCAGCCCGCCCGCCGGGTCGAAGACGGCGTACGGCCCGGTGATGCCGGCCGGGGCCAGCGGCCCGCCGTGGGACAGCACCCGGGTCTCGTCGGCGGTGGCGTCCCGGCGCGGGAAGAACCGCGCGGCGGCGGCGTCCAGCGGCAGGTTCACCACGTCCGGCGCGCGCTCCTCGAGCTGGTCGAGCGTGGCCGCCTCGGCCAGCGTGAACCCGCCCACAGCGGTCCGGCGCAGCGCGGTGAGGTGACCGCCGACGCCGAGGGCGGCGCCCGCGTCGCGGGCCAGCGCCCGGATGTACGTCCCGGACGAGCAGGTCACGTCCACGTCGACGTCGACCACGTCCGGGGCGTCCCGGCGGATCGCCAGCACGTCCAGCCGCGACACGGTGACCCGGCGGGCGGGCAGTTCGACGGTCTCGCCGTCGCGGACCCGCTTGTACGCCCGCTGGCCGTTGATCTTGATGGCGCTGACCGCGCTCGGCACCTGGTCGATCTCGCCGGTCAGGGCGGCCAGCGCGGCGCGTACCCCGTCGTCGGTGACCGCGCCGGCCGGGGTGGTCGCGACCACCTCGCCCTCGGCGTCGTCGGTGACGGTGGTCTGCCCCAGCCGGATCGTCGCGGCGTAGCTCTTGCCGGCGCCGATCACGTACGTGAGCAGCCGCGTCGCCCGGCCCACCCCGATCACCAGGACGCCGGTGGCCATCGGGTCGAGCGTGCCGCCGTGGCCCACGCGGCGGGTACGCGCCAGCCGCCGGATGCGGGCCACGACGTCGTGCGACGTCATGCCGCCGGGCTTGTCGACCACGATCAGACCGTCTGTGCTCACGACCGCCAAGCCTGCCAGACGGCGCTGATCGGCCCTGCGGGGGATACCGCCCAGCTTCGGCGGGGTGTCAAGATCGTGCGCCCCCGACCCGTCTGCCCGGGAAGTCCGATGACCGATCACCGTTCCGCGCCCGATCCCCACTCCACCGACCGCCCGTCGGAGGACACGCTGGGACGGGTGCCCGAGTGGCTGCGCCGGCCCGCGCCAGAGGTCGAGCCGGGCCGCGGCGACCGCCTGCGGATCGCGCTCGGCGGGCACTCCGGCAAGCTGCTCGGCGGCGTGGTCGTGCTGGCGCTGCTCGCGTTCTTCGGGCTCGTCGGGGGCCTCGGCTACCAGGGCTTCCAGCGCTGGCGCGAGCCGGCTGCCGAGCACCCGACGGTCGGTCTGCCGATCGGTGAGCAGGCGTCCTCGTCGGCCTCGCCGCCACCGGCCGCCGGTCCGTTCGACGGCACCCCGGCGGCCGGGTTCCCGGAGGGTGCGGCGGGGATCGCGCTGCCCCGGGCCAAGCGGACCGGCCCGTTCACCGAGAAGCAGGTGGCCGACACGCTGGCCAAGGTACGCAAGGCGCTGATCACCGCCCGGCTGGACCGCACGTTCTTCACCGCGAAGGACCCGGAGCGGCTGGTCCGCCAGTTCGCCCCGGACGCGCGGGCCGGCGTGCGCGACGACTTCCCCACCGGCGAGGCGGGCACCTACGCGACCCGGCTCGCTCCCGGGGCCCGGCTCACCGACGACCAGCCCCGGGTCAAGGGCCGAATCAGCTACCGGGCGACGAAAGACCGGGACGGCATCCGCATCCTGGAGGTGACCACGAACTTCGTCTGGGCGTACGCGTTCCCCACCACCAGCCCCACCCCGGGCGACGGCGTCCTGGTGGTCCACGACACGGTGAAGTGGAGCACCCCGCACCCGGCCGACGTGACCACCGCCTCCGCCGGGCTGTGGATAGAGCGTGCCGACTCGTACACCTCCAACATCGACTGCGCCGCGCTGGACAAGGGCCTGCTCGCGCTCGGCAAGCCCTCGTTCGGCGGGCCGGCCGACCCGGACCCGGACGCGGTCTTCGACCCGGACAAGACCGTCGACCTGCCGGACACCTGCTGACCGGCCCGCCACGCCACCCCGCCTCACGACCGGAGCCGCCGATGAGCGACGTCCCGCCCGGACCGCCGCCCCACCGCGCCCGGGTCGACCTGCCGGACTGGATGCGCAATCCGGAACCGCCCCGCCGCACCCTGGGCCGCCGCCTGTCCGGCCTGGTCGACGGGATACCGGCGCTGGCGGCGGCCCGCCGCCGGATGTGGACCTGGCAGGGACGGACCCGGTTCGGGGAGCGGCACCCGGCCCTCGCCGCGATCGGGTCCTTCGTGTTCGTCCTGGTGACCGCGACGCTGCTGGTCGTCGGCATGTTCTACCTCGCGTGGGCGATCCGGCAGGGGCGGATCTGACCGGCACGGAACGGGACAGCGGGATCGGCGGCCGGGTGCAATGATCATGCGCCCCCTGCCCTGCACCCCCTCTGGAACGCCGCATGAGCACCGAACCCGGGACCGCCCCACCCGAGCCGGATCCCTACGCCGTCGCCGCCCGGGGCGAGGAGATCCGGCTGCCGGGCTGGATGACCGGCGCGGACGCGGACGTCCCGCTGACCCGCGCCGAGCGCTTCCGCATGGTCTGGTCCCGGCAGCGCGGCAAGCGCCACGTCGCCTTCGTGGTGGTGCTCGCCCTGGTGCTGATCGGCGGCACGGCCGTGCTCGGCCGGGTCACCGTCGACCGCGTACGGTCCGGCACCGCCGCCGCGGCCTCGGCCGAGGCCAGCCCGTCTCCGGCTCCGCTCAGCCAGGTGGGCGAGCCGCGCGACCTGTTCGTGGGCACCGCCGGTGCGGACTTCGCGGTGGGTGAGGGCGGGATCGTCCTGCCGCCGACCAAGGCGCAGCCGCCGTTCACCGCCCGCGAGGTGGCCGCGGCGCTGACCCAGGTCCGGGCCGCGCTGGTCCAGGCCCGGCTCGGCCTTCCCATGCGCGTGGGTGACGCGGAGCCGTTCCTGGCGCTGCTGGCGCCGGACTCCCGCACCCAGTTGCGCCGGCACTTCGACGACCAGTCGTTCGTGCACTACGCCACCCGGATCGACTCCCAGGCCGACGTGGACGAGATCCGGGTCCGGGGCGAGATGAGCTACGAGGTGTTCACCGCCGAGGACGGCGAACCCAGCCTGCGGATCACCACCAAGTACGTCTGGATGTACGCGTTCGACATCCCGCGGACGACGCCGGGCCCGGCGGGGATCGCCAGCATCCGCGACCAGGTGGTCTGGGAGATCTTCCAGCCCGAGGATCTGCCGGCGACGCAACGCGGCCTCTGGCTGATCTCCGCGAAGTCGAGCACGAACAACGTCAACTGTTCCCGGCTGGAGGAGGGCTTCTTCACGGTCGAGCCGTGGATGGGCGGTCCCGGTTCGTTCAAGCCCTGCTGACCGGCGTCAGCGGACCGCGCCGACCACCGCCCACGCGCCCGAGCGCATCCGCAGCAGCAGGCCGACCAGCCGCAGCACCACGAACAGCATCAGCCCGGCCCAGATCCCGCCCAGCCCGAGGTCGAGCCCGTAGGCCAGCCAGATCGCCGGCAGGAACCCGCCGAACGCGCACACGATGGTGAGGTTGCGCAGGTAGCGCACGTCGCCCGCGCCGATCAGCACCCCGTCGAGCGCGAACACCACGCCGCCGATCGGCTGGAGCGCGACGAACCAGGGCCAGGCCGTCATGGCCTGCTCGCGTACCTGCGGATCGGAGCTGAACCACGACGGCACCACGCCGGCGCCGGCGGCGATCAGCACCGCGAAGGCCACGCCGCACAGGCCGCCGAGCAGCGCGACGCGGCGGGCCAGGAACCGCGCGCCGGCCGCGTCGCCGGCGCCGAGCGCGGCGCCGACCAGCGACTGCGCGGCGATGGCCAGCGCGTCGAGCACCAGCGCCGTGAAGAACCACAGCTGTACGGCGATCTGGTGCGCGCCGACCGCGGCGGCGCCGAAGCGGGCCGCGACGGCCGTCGCGGACAGGAAGCTGGCCTGGAACGCGACGCCCCGCACGAGCAGGTCCCGGCTGAGCACGAGCTGCTGCCCGATCACCCGGGGCCGGGGCCGCAGCGAGACCCGCTCACGCACGAGCGCCGCCGCGAACAGCACCCCGGAAAGCGTCTGCGCGATCGCGTTCGCCACCGCCGAGCCGACCAGGCCGAGCCCGGCCGGATAGACCAGCAGCGGGCAGAGCAGCGCGGAGAGCAGGTTCGGGCCGAGCACGAACAGCAGTGGGCGGCGGGTGTCCTGGATGCCGCGTAGCCAGCCGTTGCCGGCGGCGGCGAGCAGCAGGCCGGGCGCGCCGAGCGCCGCGATCCGCAGCCATCCGGCGGCGGCGTCGGCCACCTCGCCGGGGCCGCCGACGAGGGTACGCGCCAGCGCGCCGCCGCCGATGCCGATGGCGACCGCCACCAGCACTCCGGTGGCGAGCGCGAGCCAGGACGCCTGGACGCCCTCGGCCACCGCGGCGGCCCGGTCCCCCGCCCCGAACCGGCGGGCCGAGCGGCCCGTGGTGCCGTACGCGACGACGGTGCCGACCCAGGCGGTGAGCGTCATGACCGTGCCGCCGACGGCCAGCGTGGCCAGCGGCACCCGGCCGAGATGACCGACCACCGCGGTGTCGACCAGGACGTAGAGCGGCTCGGCGGCCAGCACCACGAGGGCGGGCAGCGCGAGCGTGGCGATCCGCCGCGGCGAGGCGGTGACGGCGGGGGCGGCAGTGGTGCTCATCGCCGCCGATCCTGGCACGCCCTCGGTAAGGCCCGCAAGGCAGTGGGCTACTTACTTACGTCGGCCAGGAACCGGGCCGTGTCACGGTGCCCGCGCAGACGGCGCACCGGCAGCCCGGGGGCGTGCTCGGACAGCGCGGCCAGCACCCGGGGCCGGGAGTCGCGGGGGTAACGCCAGACGTAGGGCAGGAAGTCGAGATCGAGCCGCTCCGGGCAGCCCTCGGGCCGGTCGGGGCGGGTCGCGGCACGATGTGCCCACCGGCGGCGGACGATCCGGACCAGGCAGCGCGGCCGGGAGGTGTCGCAGAGCACCAGCAGGTCGGCGCGGGGCAGCCGCAGGTCGAGCGTGCTCGCGTAGTTGCCGTCCATCACCCAGGCCGGGCGGGCGGCGAGCGCTGCCACCTCGGCGCGGAAGTCAGCCGGGGCGGAGGCGGTCCAGCCGGGGCGCCAGTAGTGCCGGTCGAGGTGGATCAGGGGAAGGTCGAGTCGCCGGGCCAGTTCACCGGCGAGCATGCTCTTGCCGGCGCCTGAGCTGCCGACCACGAGGATGCGTCGCACCGGACGACGGTAGCGGCGTGCGGGGCGGCGATGCGCCCCGGGCGGCGGTGACGTCGGCGTCGGGCCGGGGTGTGGTCCTCGGGCCCGGCCGGCGTCACCGCCGGACGGCGTACGTCACTGACGGGTGTCCATCGAGGTCTGCAGCGCGCGGCGCATCTGCTCGCGCGCCTCGTCGGTGGTGGTCTCGGTCTGCGGCTTGCGCTTGCTGGGCATGTGAGGTCCTTCCAGGGTACGGACCACCGGGACGTGGCGGTCCTACGGGCGCCCGGCGCTCCGGATCGGCGCGACAGCGAATCGCGCCGCGACCGGAAGTCGTCGGCGGCTGAGCGCCCGGCAGCGGTCCGGGATCACCGGAGCGGCTCGCCTGGCAGCGGGAGCCCGGGTCGGTCTGACCCTGGAGGGAGGCGAGGCCGGGTGCGGCACCACCGCCCGTGACCAGCGCCGCGAAGCGCCGGTCCCGCACCCAAATTAACGTTCACTTTCCAGATGCTGCCCACTGTTCCCGAAATGCGGAAAGATCAACGTCGTCGTCCCGGCCCGGCGAGGCGGTCAGCGGGCCAGGAAGTGCCAGCCCAGCCACCACCAGAAACCGAACAGACCGATCCGCCCGACCGGCACCGGGCCCACCTCGTACCGCATCACGAAGGCGCAGACATCGGCCAGCGACGGGATCCGCGACCCCTCCCGGCGCGCCGCCCACTCGACGACGGCGAACAGCACGATCGAGACTCCGAACCCGCCGATCGCCAGTGCCCGCATCATCGGCGCACCAGTCCCCAGAACGTGGACAGCCACGCGAACCAGGCCGCCGAGCGGGCCAGGTTGTCCTCCAGCAGCGGATCGGCCAGCCGGGAGAAGGTGGGGAAGTCGTCCCCCGCCGCCATCACGAAGGTCGCCCCCTCGAAGACCCCGAAGACTGTCACCGGGACCAGCCACCAGAGCGCGACCGACGGCAGCCGGCGCGGCGCCGGACGCCGGGGCACCCGGTTGCTCAGGCCGACCCAGATCAACCCCCCGCCGGTGGTGAGGATGTAGAGGTTGGCCGCGGTCGAGAAGGACGGAAGTTGACCGCCGACCAGAGAGAGGCAGATCAGCACCGGCACGGAGACGACCGGCCGGTCCCAGGCCCGGGGCGCCTCGACGGTGAGCTCACGGGGATGATCCATCACCCGATTGTCCCCAGCGTCACGTACGGCGGAAAGGCTGGCACGCCTCGTAATCGCTGGAAAAGCCGCCGATCAGGTCACAGCATCGATCGTCGCCGCACCTCGGCGCGGCGGAAATTTCGGCGCAATTCCGCTTCTAAGGGGCTACCAGCGTCGCGGTGGCGAGTTCGGCGCGGATCCGTCCGACCAGCTCGTCGAGCGCGCCCCGCCCGGTGAATCCGGCCGCGAACCGGTGCCCGCCACCGCCCAGCGCCACCGCCACCGCGCTCACGTCCACCGCGCCCTTGCTGCGCAGCGACACCGCCCACTCGGCCTCACCGGCCTGCTTGACCACGCAGCTCACGTCCGCCTCCTCGGTGCACCGGACCGAGTCGATCAGCGCCTCCAGCACGTACGCCGGCTGGTCGTGGCGGACCAGGTCGTCGCGGGTCGCGTACGTCCAGACGAGGCCGTGCCCGGCGGCGGCCGCCGGTTCCAGCGTGGCCCGGCCGAGCACCTCCCCGAAGAGACGGACCGCGCCGAACGGGCGGGTGTCGAAGATCCGCCGGGAGATGTCCCCGGGCCGGATGCCGGTGGCGACCAGGCGCGCGGCCATCTCGTGCACGGCCGGGGTGGTCGCCTCGAAACGGAACGAGCCGGTGTCGGTGGTGAGTGCGACGTACAGCCCGGTCGCCATCTCCGCGTCCAGCGTCACGCCGAGCCGGTCCAGCAGCTCCAGCGCGACCACGGAGGTGGCGGCGGCATGCGGGGCGACCAGGCTGATCCGGCCGAACCCGCTGTTCGAGGCGTGGTGATCGAGCACGAGCGACATGCCGGCCGTGTCCAGCCGGTCGACCAGGTCACCCAGCCGGGACTCGCTCGCCGCGTCGAAGCAGATCACCAGGTCCGGAGCCCGATACGCGTCGTCCTGCGGCACCAGCAGGTCCACCCCGGGCATCCACCGGAACGGCTCGGGCACCTCCGGCGGGCCGGGGAAGGTGGCCTGGAGATCGCGTACGCCGAGCCGGCGCAGGCCCAGCCCGAAGCCGAGCATGCTGCCCAGCGCGTCCCCGTCCGGGTTCACGTGGCAGATCAGCAGCACCCGCGCGTCGGCGGGGAGATCGCGTACCGCCGCGACGGCGGCCGCCCATTCGGTCTCGGTGGGCCCGGCCGGCGCGCCACCCGCGGCGGCCTCGGTCACCGGCGGTCGCCGGCGCGCGGCTCGTCGTCGCCCTCGTCGTCGCCCTCGTCCTCGGCCGAGGCGTCGTCGGCGTCCTCGTCGTCCTCCTCGACCCGGTACGGCTGGGCCTCGCCCGCGTACGAGGCCTGGGCGGCCAGCCGCTGCACCTCTGCGTCGGCGGTACGCGCGGCGGCGAGCAGGTCGTCGATGTGCTTGACCTGGTCCTGCACGTCGTCCAGGACGAAGGTGAGCGTCGGTGAGTGCCGCAGCCCGAGCGCCTTGCCGACGGTGCTGCGCAGCATCCCCTTGGCGCTCTCCAGCGCGGCGGCGGTGCTCGCCTGGGCCGCCGCGTCGCCGAGCACCGTGTAGAAGACGGTGGCGTCGCGCAGGTCGGCGGTGATCCGGGCGTCGGTGATCGTGATCATGCCGAGCCGGGGGTCCTTGATCTGGCTGCGCACCAACGACGCGACGAGTTCCCGGATGCGCTCCGCGTGCCGGCGAACCTTTGCCTGATCCGTCATGTCCCCCACCTCCGGGATCACCTTTACCCACGACGACGCCGGATCCCCGTGCGATCCGGCGTCGTCGGCCGGAGACGGCGGGCGCGTGGGCGCCGCCGGGTCCGACCGCCCAACGCTGAAGAACACTACCCGCGCCCGGCCGGCGCCCGCGCGGCACGGCCGGAGTGCCGCGCCGTCAGTCGTCCGCGCCGTGCAGGCGGCGGCGCACCGACAGCAGCTCGGTCTCCGGGCGGGCGGCGATCAGCCGCTCGCAGGAGTCGAGCACCTCGCGGACGTGAGCCGGCTCGGCGGCCACCACGGCCACCCCGATCTCCGCCCGGCCGTGCAGGTCCAGCGCCCCCACCTCGGCGGCGGAGACCTCGAACTTGCGCAGCGCGGCGACGATCGGCCGGACGTAGGACCGCTTGGCCTTCAGGGACCGGGAGTCACCCGGGAGCAACAGGTCGAACAGCGCGGTTCCGGTATACACGGCGAGCAACGGTACGCCGGGCGGCGCACCCCGGCACGCGATTAAGGCGCGACCGCCACCAGCACGTCCCGCTCGATCGCCTGGTCGACCCGGTGTGCGAAGTCACCGAAGCCGGGGCCGTCGAGCACCCGCAGCCCGGCGTCGGCCAGCACCGCCTCCGCCTGCGCCCGCGGCGCCACGTGCGTGTTCCAGGACAGCCCGAGCGCGCCACCCGGGCGCAGCAGCTCCCGCCACACCGGCACGGCGGCGGTGAGCAGCTCCAGCGGGCTGCGGGACAACCCCTGACCGGTACGGCTGCCGTGCGCCACCCCGTACGGCGCGTCGGTGACGATCACGTCGGCGCAGCGGGCGCGCAACGCCTCGCGGGCCCGGGTGGTGTCGGTGTTCAGCACTGTGATCCGCTGCGTGGCGCCGGCCCGGTGCTCGTCCCGCGACGGTGCGACGACGGCCTCGAACCGGCGGGCGACCAGCTTGCGGTCCCGGCGCACCGACGTCGACTCGGCGGTGTGCTTGAGCCGCTTGCGGCGCAGCCAGGTACGCAGGAACGCCGCGTACGCCTCCACGTCCTGACTGTCACGCTCGATGCCGATGCCGTCGTAGCCGTACATCAGCGCCTGGTTGAGCGTGGTGCCCCGGCCGCAGAGCGGGTCCAGCACCACCACCGGCCCGTCCAGCATCCGCGGCGCGGCGGCGGAGGCGAGCACAGTGACGTTGAGCAGCAGCCGGGTGAACTGCTCGTTGGTCTTGCCGGCGTACTTGGGAATGGTGATCAGGTCGGAGTCGTACCGGGCCAGCGGACACAGCGGCACCGGCCGGAGCAGGTCCTCGCCCACCCGCTCGAACAGCGCGTACGCCGCCGACAGGTTCGCCAGGTGAGCCAGGTCCCGCCCGCCCAGCCCGGGTCCGTCGGTGGTGAACGTCAGGTACTCCACCCCGCCGATCCGGGTCACCTCCGCGTCGGCCGGTACGACGTCGAGTACGCCGGACCCGGCGAACACGGCCAGTTCGGCACGCGCAAGCCGGGCCGCCGCGTCGGCGTAGACGCGGTTGGCGGAGGGGGCGAGGAGCAGCGCATACCGGATCACGCCGGAGATTGTCGCAGCCTGCGGAAACGGCGACGGCCGGGGCCCGAAGGCCCCGGCCGCCGGCCGGTCGTACGCGTGGTTCTCAGGCGCGCGGCTTCTCGCGCATCTCGAACGTCTCGATGACGTCGCCGACCTGGACGTTGTTGTAGCCGCCCAGCGTCAGACCACACTCGAAGCCCTCGCGGACCTCGGTCGCGTCGTCCTTGAACCGCTTCAAGGAGCTGATCGTGAGGTTGTCCGCCACGACCGCCCCGTCCCGCAGCAGCCGCGCCTTGGCGTTGCGGCGGATGAGGCCGGACCGGACGATACAGCCGGAGATGTTGCCGATCTTGGACGAGCGGAAGACGTCGCGGATCTCCGCGGTGCCCAGCTCGACCTCCTCGTACTCCGGCTTGAGCAGGCCCTTGAGCGCGGCGTCGATCTCCTCGATGGCCTGGTAGATGACGGTGTAGTACCGGATCTCCACGCCCTCGCGGTCGGCCATCTCGCGGACCTTGTTCGAGGCCCGCACGTTGAAGCCGATGATCGTGACCGCCTCGGACGAGGCGCTCGCGAGCATGACGTCGCTCTCGGTGATCGCGCCCACGCCCCGGTGGATGATCCGAAGCTGGACCTCCTCCGGGATGTCGAGGTTGAACAGCGCGTCCTCGAGCGCCTCCACGGAA
The DNA here is from genome assembly GCF_900091605.1 of Micromonospora tulbaghiae. Classification (GTDB taxonomy): domain Bacteria; phylum Actinomycetota; class Actinomycetes; order Mycobacteriales; family Micromonosporaceae; genus Micromonospora; species Micromonospora tulbaghiae. The sequence goes on along the minus strand of NZ_FMCQ01000003.1, from coordinate 580,163 downwards.
CCGGAGACGTCGCCCTTGAGCACCAGGTTGAGCGAGGTCTTCTCGCCCTCCTTGAGCTGCTCCATGAGCGTCTCGAGAGTGGCCCGGCCACGGGAGTTGGCGAACGACGCCGCCCGCCTCCGCGCCTGACGCTGCTCGGCGATCTGCCGCACGGTGCGGTCGTCCTCGGCGGCCAGGAAGGTGTCACCCGCACCCGGCACCGTGGTCAGACCCAGCACCATGACCGGACGCGCCGGACCGGCCGAATCGACCGGCTTGCCGTTCTCGTCCAGCATGGCCCGCACGCGGCCGTGCGCCCCACCGGCGACGATCGAGTCACCGGCACGCAGGGTGCCCTTCTGCACCAGCACGGTCGCCACCGCGCCACGGCCCTTGTCCAGGTGCGCCTCGATCGCGACACCCTGCGCCGGCCCGTCGATCGGAGCGGTCAGCTCCAGCGACGCGTCGGCGGTCAGCAGCACGGCCTCGAGCAGTTCCTCGATGCCGATGCCGGGCTTGGCCGCCACGTTGACGAACATGGTGTCGCCGCCGTACTCCTCGGCGACCAGGCCGTACTCGGTCAGCTGCTGGCGGACCTTGTCCGGGTTCGCCTCGGGCTTGTCGACCTTGTTGACCGCGACCACGATCGGCACGTCCGCCGCCTTGGCGTGGTTGAGCGCCTCGATGGTCTGCGGCATGACGCCGTCGTCGGCCGCGACCACCAGGATCACGATGTCCGTGACCTGGGCACCACGGGCACGCATGGCGGTGAACGCCTCGTGACCCGGGGTGTCGATGAACGTCACCGCGCGGTCCTCGCCCTCGTGCGGGACGTGGACCTGGTAGGCGCCGATGTGCTGGGTGATGCCACCCGCCTCGCCGGCCACCACGTTCGCCTTGCGGATCGCGTCGAGCAGCTTGGTCTTACCGTGGTCGACGTGACCCATGACGGTCACCACCGGCGCACGGCTGACCAGGCGGTCCGCCGCGACCTCGGCGTCGAGGTCGATGTTGAACTGCGCGAGCAGCTCGCGGTCCTCGTCCTCCGGGCTGACGATCTGCACGTCGAAGCCGAGGTGCTCACCCAGCAGCTGCAGGGTCTCGTCGGAGCACGACTGGGTCGCCGTCACCATCTCGCCCAGGTTGAACATCTCCTGGACCAGCGAACCCGGGTTGGCGTTGATCTTGTCGGCGAAGTCCGACAGCGAGGCGCCACGGGACAACCGGACGACCTGACCCTGACCGCGGGGCGCGCCCGAGGACATGGTCGGGGCCGACAGGTTGTCGAACTCCTGTCTGCGCTGCTTCTTGGACTTGCGACCGCGGGTCGGCCGGCCGCCCGGACGCCCGAAGGCACCCGCCGCGCCACCGCCACGGCCACGGCCGCCGCCGCCGGGACGGCCACCGCCGCCGACCGGACCACCCGGACGGAAACCACCGCCGGGAGCACCGCCACCGCCGCCGGGACCGCCGCGGTAGCCACCGCCACCGCCACCGCCACCACCGGGTCCGCCGCGGTAGCCACCGCCACCGCCGCCACCACCACCGGGTCCGCCGCGGTAGCCACCGCCACCGCCGCCGGGACCGCCGGGACGACCGGCGCCTCCACCGGGTCCGCCACGACCGCCACCGGGGCCGCCGGGGCGGCCGGTGGTCGGGCGCTGGCTCGGCATCGAGGCCGGGCTCGGCCGCGGCGGCATCGACGCCGGGCTGGGCCGCGGCGGCATGCCGGCCGGGCTGGGACGGGGACCGCCCGCACCGGCGGCCGGGGGCCGCTGCTGCTGGCCGCCCTGGATACCGAACGGGTTGTTACCGGCGCCGCGCGCCGGCGGACGACCGCCGGGACGGCCACCGGGGCCCTGACCCTGACCCGGACCGCCGGGACGACCGGCGGCCGGGGAACCCGGACGCGGCGGCATGGCGTTCGGGCCGGGCCGCGGACCGGGGCGGGGACCGCCCTCGGCCGGAGGCTCCCGGCGTACGGTCTCGCGCTGCTGCTGGCGGGCGGCCTGGGCGGCCTTGACCGCGGCCTCCTGCTCAGCCTTGAGCGCGGCGGCACGCGCTTCGGCGGCCGCCACTTCGATGTCGTGCGCGCTCGCCGGCTTGGCGACCGGGGTCGCCGGCTGCGGCGGGCCGGGGACCGGGCCCTTGGGCTTCGGTCCAGGGGTCGGCGCAGTCGGCCGCCGGGGCGGCATCGGCCTGGCCGAGACCCGGGGGGCACCCGGGGTCGGGGTGGACGTCGGGGTCGGTGCCGGGCCACTGGGCGCGGCAGCCGGCGGGCCGGCTGGCGCCGACGAACCGGCTACGAACGCGCTACGCAGCCGCCGGGCGACGGGCGCCTCGACGGTGCTGGACGCGGACTTCACGAACTCGCCCATTTCCTTGAGCTTGGCGAGAACGGTCTTACTTTCGACCCCGAGCTCCTTGGCAAGCTCGTGTACGCGGGCCTTTCCTGCCACTGCACTCCTCACTCCGAGGTCGTGCGGGCAGCACCCGCAGCGACCTCACTCCTGCACTTGAAGCCTGGTCATTTCAGGGACTTCATCGTGTGCTCATGTCGGTCGTCCTACCTTGCTAGCGACCCTCGACCGGTCGGGCTTGACCGGTCGTCGGGGGTTGCGCGTCGACGTGCTCCGCAAGCGCACCGTGGTCGGGAACCCCGGTGAGGCGCAGTGCCCGCCCGAAGGCGCGACGCCGCACCGCCTGCGCGAAGCAGGCCGGATCAGGGTGCATATTCGCTCCCCGACCCGGCAGTCTGCGGGCCGGATCGGGCCGGAGGCTGGTGTGACCAGCCTCGTCACCGATCGCGACGACCCGCAACAACTCGCTGGCCGGCGCTCGTTTCCGGCAGCCCACACAGGTGCGCTCCGGCATCGCGCGTCGTGCCACTGAGTAAGTCTACCCCTAGCCGCCGGAGATCGCGCCGCCCGGCTCCGGTACGTGATCAGCTCCGCCCCGGCTCTGCGGTGCCGCGGTCTCCGCGTCGGACCGGATGTCGATGCGCCAACCGGTCAGGCGTGCCGCGAGGCGGGCGTTCTGCCCTTCCCGGCCGATCGCGAGCGAGAGCTGGAAGTCCGGGACGGTCACCCGTGCGGCACGGGTGGCCAGGTCGACCACCTCGACCCGCAGCGCCTTGGCCGGCGACAACGCGTTGCCGACGAACGTCGCCGGGTCGTCCGACCAGTCAATGATGTCGATCTTCTCGCCGTGCAGTTCGCTCATCACGGCGCGGACCCGCTGGCCCATCGGACCGATGCAGGCGCCCTTGGCGTTGACGCCCGACGTGGTCGAGCGCACGGCGATCTTCGTACGGTGACCTGCCTCACGTGCGATCGCGCCGATCTCCACGGTGCCGTCGGCGATCTCCGGCACCTCCAGCGCGAACAGCTTCTTCACCAGCCCGGGATGCGAGCGGGACAGCGTGATCTGCGGGCCGCGCATGCCCTTGGCGACATGCACCACCACGCACCGGATCCGCTCGCCGTGCTCGTACCGCTCGCCGGGGACCTGCTCGGACTGGGGCAGGACACCCTCCAGCTTGCCCAGGTCGACGCTGACGATGCCCTTCTCCCGGCGGGTCTCGTGCGCCTGCACCACGCCGGTGACCAGGTCGCCGTCGCGGCCCACGTACTCGCCGAAGTGCACCTCGTCGGTGGCCTCCCGCAGCCGCTGGAGGATCACCTGCTTGGCGGTCATGGCGGCGATCCGCCCGAAGTCGTGCGGAGTGTCGTCCCACTCCCGGGTCACCGTGCCGTCGGCGTCCAGCTCCTGCGCGTAGACCGAGGCGGCCCCGCTCTTGCGGTCGATCTCCACCCGGGCGTGCGGCTCGGCGCCGTCGGTGTGCCGGTAGGCGGTCAGCAGCGCGGTCTCGATCGCCGCGAGGATCGTGTCGAACGGGATCTCCCGCTCGCGCTCCAGGGCGCGCAGCGCCGCGAGGTCGATGTTCACCTCTCCTCGTCCTCCAGATCTTCGTCGTCGTCGGTGTCGTCACCGAAGTCCTCGTCGGCCAGGTCGTCCAGGCGGTTGAACTCCACCTGGACCCGGCCGGGCCCGAGTTCGGCGTACGGGTGTTCGGCGGGGCCGGCATCGGTCTCCAGCACCACGCGTTCGTCGTCGGCGGCCGTGATCCGGCCGGTGAGCTGGCGGTCCCCCGCGTCGCCGCGGACGGTGACCTTGACCAGCCGCCCGGCGTTGCGCCGCCAGTGCCGGGGCAGGGTGAGCGGGCGGTCCACGCCGGGTGAGCTGACCTCCAGCTGGTACTCGCCGGCCACGATGTCGCCGCCGGCCTCCTCGGCCGCGTCCAGCGCCGCCGAGACCGCGCGGGAGACGTCCGCCACGGCGTCCAGGTTGATCCCGCCGTCGGCGTCCACGATCACCCGCACCACGTGCCGCCGGCCGGCGCGGGAGACGGAGAGATCCTCCAGGTCGTAACCGGCCGCCGTGACGACCGGTTCGATCACCTCGCGCAGCCGGTTGCGGCGGGCGGCGAGGTCGCCGCGGGGTGCGCCGCTCCGGTCCGTGCCGCGGGGCCCGTCGGACCGGCGGGGCCGCCCGGCGGGCCCCGTCGACCGGGTGGCACGGCCACGCTGCGTCATTGCGCGCACCTCTCCTGCTGTTGCCACGACCCGCGGGCCGTGTTGTCCTCGGCCGGTGCGGGCGATCGGCCCGCCATACCGGCGCGCCACCGGGGCGTCCGCGCCCGGTGGTTGCGCAGAGCGTAACGCTTGTGGCCGTCGACGGACCCGGCGGCGCACCGAGACCCTGCCCCACGAGGCGGCGCGGATGGTGTTGACTCTGTCAGGTGGGGATCGGCAGAACACCATCCGACCAGGTCAGAGCGGGGCATTCCCGGCGCTGGCTGCTGCGCGCCGGCGGGCTCGTGGCGCTCGGCGGCGCGGCAGCGCCGCTGACCGGTTGTGATCTTTTCGACCGTGACAAGGAGCCACCGGCACCGGACGCGCTGGAGCCGCTGGCCGCCGAGGCGCTCGCGCTGGAGGCCCGCTACCGGGCCGCCGCCACCGCCGCGCCGGCGCTGGCCGAGCGGCTCACCCCGATCGCCGACGCGCACCGGGCGCACGCCGAGGAGCTACGCCGCGTGATCGGCCGGCCGGCACCCTCCGGCACACCGGCGGCCGCCGGCTCGGCGAGCGCGCCCGCGCCCGACGCCGTGCTCACCGAGTTGCGCCGGGCCGAGCAGGAGGGCCGGACGAACGCGGCCAAGGCGTGCGCCGAGGCCCCGGCCGAGCGGGCCGCGCTGCTCGGCTCGATCGCCGCCGCGCGGGCGACCCACGTGGAGGCCCTGAAGTGAGCGAACGCACCGAGCGGAGCGAGGGCCGTGAGGCCATGCCCGACCGGCACGGCATGAGCGAACGCACCGAGCGGAGCGAGGGCCGTGAGGCCATGCCCGGGCGGCACAGCGTGAACCCGACAAGCGGCCCGGCCAACGCGCTCGCCGACGCGCTCGCCGCCGAGTACGCGGCGATCTGGGCGTACGGGGTGATCGGCGTGCACCTGACCGAGGCCGCGCGCACGGCGGCCCGCGCCGCCGAGGCGGCCCACCGGTCCCGCCGCGACGCGCTGCTGCTGCAACTCGCCGAGGGCTCCGGGCAGGTGCCCGCCGACCGCGCCGGGTACGCGCTGCCCTACCCGGTGACGGACCGGGCGAGCGCGCTGCGCCTGGCGGTGGAGATCGAGGAGCGGACGGCCGGGCACTGGCGGGCCGCGCTGCCGCACACCACCGGCGCGGACCGGAACACCGCGCTCGCCGCGCTCACCGACTGCGCGTTGCGCGCCACCCGCTGGCGGCGCACCGCTGGCGTGACGCCGGTCACCGTTCCGTTTCCGGGCCGCCCGGCCTGAGCGCGACGCCGGTCACCCGGTGGAGCCCTCCGGTTGCGTAGCGCATACCAGGTATGCATACTCGCGGTCATGTCCATCCGTCACGGCCTGCTCGCCCTGCTCGAACGCGGCCAGATGTACGGCTACCAGCTCCGTGCCGCGTTCGAGGAGTCCACCGGGTCGACCTGGCCGCTGAACATCGGACAGGTCTACACCACGCTGGCCCGGCTGGAACGTGACGGCCTGGTCCGTCCGCTGCCGGAGAACGAGAGCGGGCAGCGGCCGTACGAGATCACCGACGCCGGACGGGCGGACCTGGCGCTGTGGTTCGCCACGCCGATCAGCCGCGCCGACCGCCCTCGCGACGAGCTGTCCATCAAACTGGCGCTGGCGCTGACCACCCCCGGCGTCGACGTGCGGTCGGTGGTGCAGACCCAACGCACCGCCACCATGCGCGCGCTCCAGGAGTTCACCCGGTTGAAGTACACGAGCGACAAGCCGGAGGATCTACCCTGGCGGCTGGTGCTGGACGCGATGATCTTCCAGACCGAGGCCGAGGTGCGGTGGCTCGACCACTGCGAGACGAGCCTGGTCCGGCACCGCCCGGCGCCGATCCGGGCGGTCGACCACCCCGAGGCGGTGGACCGGGCCGGCGACGAAGCCCGCCGGTGACCCGGCACGGGAGGCGCTGATGAACCCGATCGACGGGGTGCTGGAGCTGCGGGACGTACGCCGGACCCACGGCGCCGGTGAGGCCGCCGTACACGCGCTGCGCGGCGTGAGTCTGACCGTGCGGGCCGGTGAGCTGGTGGCGGTGATGGGCCCCTCCGGGTCCGGCAAGTCCACGCTGCTGGCGCTGGCCGGCGGCCTGGACCGGCCCACCGGCGGCGAGGTGGTGGTCGAGGGCGAGGCGCTGGTCGGGCTGTCCGCCCGCGAGCTGGCCCGGCTGCGCCGCCGCCGGATCGGGTACGTCTTCCAGGACCTGAACCTGCTCGGCAGCCTCACCGCCGTGGAGAACGTGGCGCTGCCACTGGAACTGGACGGCGCCGGCGTACGGGCGGCCCGCCAGCTGGCGCTGGCCGCGCTGCGCGAGGTCGACCTCGAGGACCTGGCCGACCGCTTCCCGGACCAGATGTCGGGCGGCCAGCAGCAGCGGGTGGCGATCGCCCGGGCGCTCGTCGGCGAGCGCCGCCTGGTCCTCGCCGACGAACCGACCGGCGCGCTGGACTCCCAGACCGGCGAGGCGGTGCTGCACCTGCTGCGCCGACGGGTGGACGCCGGAGCAGCCGGGGTGCTGGTCACCCACGAGGCCCGGCACGCCGGCTGGGCGGACCGGGTGGTCTTCCTGCGCGACGGGGTGATGGTCGACTCGACCGCCCCGCTGATCGGCGTCGACCACCTGCTCAGCGGCAGCAGCCGGTGACCGGCGGCCGCCTCGCCGCCGTACGCGGTTCGTGGCGGACCGCGCTGCGGATCGCCCGCCGGGAGGCCCGGCGGTCCCGGCGGCGCACGCTGCTGGTGCTGGTGATGATCGCGCTGCCGGTGCTCGGCCTCAGCTTCGCCGCGGTCAGCTACGACATGGGTGATCTGACCCGCGCCGAGCGCATCGAGCGCCAGCTCGGCGGCGCCGACGTCGCCCTGCGCTGGGACAGCCTGACGCCGGTGACGCAGGACGCCTGGGGCGAGTCGGCCTGGCCGGTCCGGGGCGAATGGGTCGGCCGGACCCGTCCGGCGACCGCCGAGGAGGTGCGCGCGCTGCTGCCCGAGGGCAGCCGGCTGGCTCGCACGCGCTGGTGGATGACGTTCTCGACGCGGGTGGGTCGGCACGTCGAATCGATCGAGGCGCGCGCCGTGGACCTGACCGACCCGCTCACCCGGCCACTGGCCCGGGTACGCGACGGCCGGCCGCCGGTGCGCCCCGACGAGATCGCGGTCGGCCCGACGGCGCTGCGCCGGCTGGAGACCCGCATCGGCGACCCGGTACGCACCATCGACGGCACCACCTACCGGGTGGTCGGGGTGGTGGAGTACCCGGACAACCTCCGGGACGTGATCACGCTGCCCGGGGTGTCCCCGGAGGGCGCGGCCGGCAGCGACACCTGGCTGGTGGACCTGCCCGGCCCGCTGGACCCGGGGCTGGTCGACCGGCTGAACGCGCAGGGCGTCCAGGTCGTCGCCCGCGAACGGCTGCCCGGACGGGATGAGTTCTCCCGCGGCATGCGCGTACCGGACGCCGACGAGGCCGGCGTCGTCGGGGTGGTCGGTGGGCTGGGCCTGCTGGAGGTGGTGCTGCTGGTCGGCCCGGCCTTCGCGGTGAGCGTCCGGCGCCGGCGGCGCGACCTCGCGCTCGTCGCGGTGGCCGGTGGCGACGCCTCCCACCTGCGCCGGATCGTGCTCGCCGACGGGGTGGTGCTCGGCGCCGGCGGGGCTGCTCTCGGCCTGCTGCTCGGCATCGGTGCGGCGTTCGCCGGCCGGCCGCTCGTCGAGCAGTACGTGCTCGGGGAGCGCCTCGGGGCGTACCGGATCTTCCCGACCGCGCTGCTGGCGATCGCCGCGACGGCGGTGCTGGCCGGCGTGCTGGCGGCGATGGCCCCGGCCTGGACGGCGGCCCGGCAGGACGTGGCGACCGGCCTGGCCGGCCGGCGCGACGCGAGCCGGCCCCGCCGCCGCTGGCTGCTGATCGGCGTGGCGCTCACCGTCGCCGGAACCGCTCTCGCCGCGTACGCCGCCGGCCGCACCTCGCAGACCGGTGTGCTGGCCGGCGTCGCCCTGGGTGAGCTGGGGCTGGTGTTCTGCACCCCGACGCTGGTCGGGGTCCTGGGCCGGGCCGGCCGGCTGCTGCCGCTGACCCCCCGGCTCGCGTTGCGCGACGCCAGCCGCAACCGGTCGTCGGCCGCGCCCGCCATCTCGGCGGTGATGGCGGCGGTCGCCGGAAGCGTCGCCATCGGCGTCTATGTGGCGAGTGACGAGACCCGCTCCCGGGAACTCTGGCAGCCGGGCCTGCCGCCGGGGAACGTGCTGCTCACCCACTCGGGCGAGATCCCGGCGGACCCGCCGTCGGCCGACGTCGTCGCCACCCGGGCCCGGACGGTCCTGCCCGACGCCACTGTGACGCCCGTCGCGATCCCCGGCTGCGCCGGCACCGTCCGGGAGAAGGACGACTGCGCCGTGTACGCGGTCGTTCCGCCGGAGCAGCGCTGCCCGTACACGTCCTCCGACCCGGTCCCCGACTCGGCCCGGCGCGATCCGCGCTGCGTGAGCCCTTTCCAGGAGCCGGTCGACGTGTACCTGCCGGCGCTCGTGGACGACGGCGCCGCGCTGGCCGCGCTCACCGGCGCGGCCGCCGGCGAGCTGGCCGCCGCGCGCCGGACGCTCGCCGCCGGCGGTGTCGTGGTCACCGACGCCCGGCGGGTGGTGGACGGGCAGGTCCGGGTGGAGGTCAACTACAACTCCGGCGGCCCGCCCACCGGACGTCTCCTGCCCGGGTACGCGCTGCGCGGCGGTCTCAGCGTCGACCGGCTGGTGCTCTCCCCCGCCGCCGCCGACGCGCTCGGCCTGTCCGCCGTACCGTTGGGCTACCTGTTGGACACCGCCGGCTCGCCTGCCGACGACCGGCAGATGGAGAGGCTGACCGACGAGCTGTACGACATCGGGCCCATGTCGGCGCAGGTGGCGACCGCCGACCCGCCGTCGGACCAGCGTCCGATGCTGCTCCTGCTGGCCGTGGCCTCCGGGGTGATCACGCTGGGCGCCGCCGCGGTCGCCACCGGCCTCGCCGCGGCCGAGGGCCGCCGGGACCTGTCCACGCTCGCGGCTGTGGGCGCCGATCCGCGGGTACGCCGCCTGCTGTCGCTCTGCCAGGCCGGGGTCATCGCGGTGCTCGGCTCCGCGCTGGGCATCGTCGCCGGGCTCGGCTCCGCCGTGGTCGTCCTGGCCGCGCTCAACCAGCGGTACGCGGAGTCCTGGCCGGTGCAGCCGCCGTACCCGGTGACAGTGCCCGGTGTCACGCTCGCCGCGCTGGTCGTGGTGCCGCTGGTGGCGATGGGCGGTGCGGCGCTGTTCACCCGGTCCCGCCTGCCGATCGAACGCCGGCTCGACTGACTGACCGTCCGAGGGATGACGGGGCACGGCGCGGGCGGCACACTTGTCGGATGTCAGCCCTGGGAACCCTCACCCGCCGCCTCGGTCACCAGCGTTGGTTCGGCGCCACCATGCGCCTGCTCGTCCCCGCCGACCGCCTGGTCGGCCGGATGACGAAGGGGCGCGTGGTCGCCTTCGGGCTCGTGCCCACGCTGGTGCTCACCTCCACCGGCCGCCGCTCCGGCAAGCCCCGCAGCAACCCCCTGGTGTACGTCCCCGACGGCGACGCCTACGTGGTGATCGGCTCGAACTGGGGGCAGCAGCACCAGCCGTCCTGGACGTTCAACCTGATGGCCCACCCGGGCGCCGAGGTGGACGTCAGGGGCCGCCGGATCCCGGTCACCGCCGAGCAGGTCACCGGCGAGGAACGGGAACGGCTGTTCCAGCGGCTGGTGCAGGAGTGGCCCGCGTACCGCACGTACGTCGAGCGCGCCGGTGGCCGCGAGATCCGCGTGTTCCGCCTGGTCCAGAACGCCTGAGCGTCCTCGCCGGCCACAGCCGTGCACAATCCGACATCCGCGCCGCCGGGGCCACCCGCCCCGATCTGGCTAGGGTTGCCGCAGGCGACCTGTCGGACGGAGGTGCACCGTGGCTGTCGGCGTGAACGCCGAGCGGCGTCTGGACGATCCACGGTGGCAGGTGGCCGAGCGGGTCGGTGACGCCGTCCTGCGGCGGTTCCCGGCCGACGTGCTGGCGGTCGCCGTACACGGTCCGCTCGCGCACGGCGACGACGACGGCGGCGGGGACCGCGAGGTCGGCCTGCTGGTCGTCACCTACCGGCCGGGCGCCGGGCCGCCGGCCGCCACCCGGCGGGTGGACGGGGTGCTCGTCGACCTCACGGTGGCCGGGGCGGACGACTACCTGCGCCGGGCGACGACGATCACGTCCCGCTGGCCGCTGACCGCGGACCGCTACGTCACCACCCGTGCCCTGCACGATCCGACCGGCTGGCTGCGGAAGCTGCGCGACGAGCACCTGGCGCGCCTGGCACGCGCCCGGCCGGCCGAGTTCAGCGGCGCGGCGCGGCAGGCGTGGTACCGGGGCAGCGCGGCGCACGCGCGGGCGTTGCGGCTGGCCGAGTGGTACGAGACGGACCAGGCGCTGCTCATGCTCGGCGAGGCGCGGCTGTCCGCCGCAACAGTGCAGGGGTTGTTCAGCCGCACCTACTTCCGCGACCCGGGGGACGCGGTGCGCCGTACCGGGCTGGCCGGGGCGGACATGACAGAGGTGGGCGCGGCGCTGACCCGCCAGGCCGAGGAACTGGCGGCCCGGGGCCGCCCGGTCGACGGCACCATCGACGACCTGCTGTCCGGCTGACGACCTGCGGACGGCTGGCGGCCGACGGCTGGCGGTCGCGGACGGTTTACCGTCAGCCGATGCCGCCGCCGACGCCGATCAGCGCGCCGATCAGGTAGGTGGCGCCGGCCGCCAGCGCGCCGAGCAGCAGCTGCCGCAGGCCGCTGGTCCACCAGGGCCGGTAGGTGAACCGGGCCACGATCGCGCCGGCCACGAAGAGCCCCACGCCGCCGACGGCGAGCGCCAGCCAGAGGCTGGTGAAGCCGAGCAGGTACGGCAGCAGCGGCACAAGGGCGCCGATGGAGAAGCAGACGAACGACGAGATCGCGGCCGCCCACGGGCTGGGCTGGTCGTCGGGGTCGACGCCCAGCTCCTCCCGTACGTGCACCCGCAGCGCCTCCTCCGGGTTGGCGCGTACCGCCTCGGCGACCTGCGTCGCCAGGTCCCGGGGCAGTCCACGGGCGACCCAGGCGTCGGCCAGTTCCCGTGCCTCCGCCTCCGGGTGGCGTTCCAGCTCGCGCCGTTCCTTGGCCACCTCCGCGGCGACCTGCTCGTTCGCCGACCGGACGCTCGTGTACTCGCCGAGGCCCATCGAGATGGCACCGGCCACCAGGCCGGCCGTGCCGGTCAGCACCACGCTGCGCGGGGACACCCCACCGCCGCCCACACCGGCGATCAGGGCGATGTTGGTGACCAGCCCGTCCATGGCGCCGAAGACCGCCGGCCGCAGCCAGCCGCCGGAGACGTCCGCGTGGTGCGCCTCGCGCAGCGCCGCCGGGGTGTCGGTCACGGCAGCGTCAGGATCTCGTAGCCGTCCTCGGTCACGACGACGGTGTGCTCGAACTGGGCCGTCCACCTGCGGTCCTTGGTCACCACGGTCCAGCCGTCGTCCCACATGTCGTACTGGTAGGTGCCGAGCGTGATCATCGGCTCGACGGTGAACGTCATCCCGGGCTCCATCACGTCGGTGGGGCGCGGGCTGTCGTAGTGCGGCACGTAGAGGCCACTGTGGAACGCCTCGCCGATGCCGTGCCCGGTGAAGTCGCGGACCACGCCGTAGCCGAAGCGCTTCGCGTACGACTCGATCACCCGGCCGATGACGTTGATCTGCCGCCCCGGCGCGATGGCCTTGATACCCCGCATCATCGCCGCGTGGGTCCGCTCGACCAGCAGGCGGGCCTCCTCGCTCACCTCGCCCACGCAGAACGTGGCGTCGGTGTCGCCGTGCACGCCGTTCAGGTACGCGGTGACGTCGACGTTGATGATGTCGCCGTCCTGGAGCACGGTGGTGTCGGGGATGCCGTGGCAGATCACCTCGTTGAGGCTGGTGCAGCACGACTTGGGGAAGCCCCGGTAGCCGAGCGTCGACGGGTAGGCGCCGTGGTCGCAGAGGAACTCGTGCACCACCTTGTCGATCTCGTCGGTGGTCACCCCGGGCTTGCAGTGTTCACCGGCGAGCTGGGTGGCCTGGGCGGCGAGACGCCCCGCCACGCGCATCTTCTCGATGGTCTCCGGCGTCTGCACGTGCGAGCCGCGCCACTCCTGCGGGCGCTTCTTACCCACGTACTCCGGGCGCGGGATGTGGGCGGGGACCGCTCGCCACGGGGAGAGCGTGCCGGGGGTCAGCGGCGCACGGACGGTCATGTTCCAAGCCTATCGCCGGGGGCGGTGTGCCCCCCGCCACAGGCCCGCCGGGCAGGTTGTTGCCGTGCCGCAAACGCTGTGCCATTGTTGCTCCGTGGATCAAGGGGGCGCGGCGCCCGTCTTCTCCGTGACCGCCCAGGTCGACGGCGACCAACTGCGCGTCCAGGTGACCGGCGAGGTCGACATGGCGACCGCCGACACCATGTTCCAGACCGCGCTCCGCGAGCCCGCCAAGCGGCTCACGCTCGACCTGCGGGCGGTCACCTTCTTCGACTCGGCCGCCATCCACGCGGTGGTCCGGCTCGCCCAGCGGTTCCCGGACGCGCTCACCGTGCTGCCGTCCCCGCAGGTCCGGCGCGTGCTGGACATCTCCGGCCTCGGCGAACAGGACTGGCTCGCCCGGCCCTGACGGCGCGGAACCTGTCCGGATTCCGGAGGCGTACTCGCCCGGTCCGGCCATTCCGGTAACGACCGCGGTGGATTCTCACGGCCGTCGAGGTCACGGGCGCGAACTGTTCGGGTGAACGCGGTCGGGCACCGGACAGTAAACGATCTTTGCGGGCCGAGGGCTGTGTGGCAGCGTCGGTGATCGCCTCCGCGGGGCGCGGGGGCACATCATCTGGGAGCGCATCACCATGACCGCACCGCATAACCCTGGCTCGTACCCGCCACCGCCCGGTCCTCCGGGCTCCTATCCCCCGCCGCCCGGTCCCCCCGGGGTGTATCCGCCACCGCCCGGTCAGCCCGGCTTCGGACCGCCGCCGAAGAAGAAGTGGCTCATGCCGGTACTCATCGGTGTCGCCGTCGTGGTGGTGTTCTGCTGCGGTGGACCGGCCCTGCTCGCCCTGACCGGCGACGAGAAGAGCCCCGGCGCGGCCGGCAACGGCGCTCCCGTCGCCCCCGCCGCTGACGGCGCCGGGCTGGCCCCGACCTCCGCTCCCACCTCGGCCGCCGCGCCGCCGCCGGTCAAGAGCGAGAAGCCCGCCGACGCGCCGAAGGCCTACCGGATCGGCGACAAGGTACGCGGCGGCGACTTCGAGTTCACCGCACACAGCATCAAGTGCGGCATCGCCAAGGTCGGCAGCGACTTCCTGAACAAGAAGGCCCAGGGAAGCTTCTGCCGGGTCGTCCTGACCGCGAAGAACGTCACCAAGAAGGCGAAGCTGTTCCACGCCGACGGCACCGTCAGCGCCCTCGACGCGACCGGCCGGGAGTACGAGGCCGACGGCGAGGCCGCGATCTACGGCAACGAGAGCGGCGAGGGTTTCCTCGACGAGATCAACCCGGGGAACGCAGTGAAGGCGAACGTCTACTTCGACGTACCGAAGGGAACGAAGCTCGTGAAGCTGGTGTTCGACGCCGGGCTCTTCACCCTCGCGGAGGACGCGGAAGTCACCCTCTAGGTGCCGCTGCGCCGCCGCGCCGGTGTCAGTCGGCCAGCCGGCGGCGCAGCGTCATCTCGGTGCCGTTCGCGGTACGGCTCACGGTCATCTCCGCGAGCGCCTGGATCAGCGTCAGCCCGCGTCCCCGGAAACTCGACCCGCTCGACTCCCGCCAGCGCCCGCTGTCCCGGATGGTCGCGGTGACCGTACGATCGGCGATCGTCACCTCGACCTCGATCGTCGGGTCCACCGGGTCGACCGGGTGCTCGATCGCGTTCGCCGCCGCCTCGGAGACCGCCACCGTCAGGTCGAACAGGTCGGTCTCGCCGACCTGGTGGGCGACGAGGAAGTCCTCCAGCCGCTTGCGGAGCACGCTGAGCCGGGTCGGGTCGGCGGGCAGGCGCAGCGCGAACCGGTTCAACTCGGTCGCCTCCAGCGCGAGCACCGCCACGTCGTCGTGCCGGGACCGCTCGGCGACCCGTGCCATGACGGCGTCGACCAGGTCCGCCACGTGCCCGGCGCGCCCCGTCGCGTCCGCCCGCAACTGGCTCAGCCCGGCGTCGATGCCCGCGGACCGGTCCTCGATCAGGCCGTCCGTGTAGAGCAGGAGCCGGCTGCCCGGGGCGAGTTCTCCCTCGGCGGCCGGGTAGACGGCGCCGGGAATGGCCCCGATCGGCGGTCCGAGGGCCCGATCGTGCAGGAACGCCACGTCGTCACCTCGGATCAGCAGCGGTGAGGGATGGCCCGCGCTGGCGTACCGGATCCGGCCGGTGCGCGGGGAGAAGCCGAGACAGACCACAGTGGCGAAGGAGCCGCTGCCGGCGGAGTGGACCAGCCGGTTGAGCCGGGTCAGCGCCTCGCCCGGGTCGTAGCCCTCCAGGACGTACGCCCGCAACGCGTTGCGGAGCTGGCCCATCGCCGCGGCGGCCCGCACGCCCTTGCCCACCACGTCACCGATGACCAGCACCACGTCGTCGTCGGCGGTGGCCATCACGTCGTACCAGTCGCCGCCGACCTCCACGTCGGCGCTGCCGGGCAGATAACGGCTGGCCACCAGCGCGCCGGGCAACTGCGGCAGCGTACGCGGCAGCAGGCTGTGCTGGAGCGTGGTGGCGATGTGGTGCTCGGCCTCGTAGAGCTGGGCGTTCTCCAGCCGTACGCCGATCAACCGGGCCAGTTCGGTGAGCGCCGCCTCCTCGGTGCCGCCACCCTCCCGGCGCCACACGCGCAGCTCGCCGAGCTGCCCGCCGGAGGTGCCGGTGAGCGGCAGCACCAGAGTCGGCTCGGTGGGCAGGTCACCGCCGGCGTCCTCCTCGTGGCGGGCCCCGGTGGCGGTGACCCGGACCCGTCCGGCCTCGGCCAGGCGCAGCGCGTGCCGGGCGGCCACCCGGACCACCTCGGCGGTGGAACGGGCGCTGTTGATCTCCACGACGGCGTCGGCGAGTGCCCGTAGCCGGCGGATGATCTGCCCGCGCAACTGGCCCAGTTCGACGTTGGCCCGGACCCGGGCGACCAGCTCCTGGCTGGAGAAGGGCTTGGTCAGGTAGTCGTCGGCGCCGGTGGAGAGACCGGCGACCTCCTCGGCGGCGCCGGCCCGCGCGGAGAGCAGCACGATCGGCACGTGCCGGGTGGCCGGCTCGGCCCGCAGCGCGGCGACCAGCCCGAAGCCGTCCAGCCGGGGCATCATCACGTCGGTCAGCACCAGGTCGAACGGGGTCTCGACGGCCAGCCGCAGCGCCTCCACGCCGTCCGGCACGGCCACCACCTCGTACGCCGGGGAGAGCAGCCGGACGACGTGCTCGCGCAGGTCGGGGTTGTCGTCGGCGAACAGGATCCGGCCGGACCCGCCCGGTGAGCCGGACGCCTCCGGCAGTCCGGTGGGCCGGGCGACCTCGTCGGTCCAGAGCGCCGTCTCGGCCACGTACAGGCGGGCCTGCTCCGATTCGCTCAGCGGAACCGGGGAGAGCGCGGCCACCCGGTCGGCGGGCAGGTGTGCGTACCCGAAGGGCATGGTCACCGTGAACGTCGTGCCCCGGTCGACGACGCTGTGCGCGCTCACCGTGCCGCCGTGCATCTCGACCAGCTCGCGGACCAGGGCGAGCCCGATGCCGGTGCCCTCGTGGGTACGCGAGCGGGCGCCGGCCACCCGGTGGAACCGCTCGAAGACCTGCGGCAGCTCCTCCGGCGCGACGCCGACGCCGGTGTCGGTCACCTCCAGGACGGCGGCCCCGTCGGCGGCGCGCGTCCGGACCCGGATCTCGCCGTCGAAGGTGAACTTGACCGCGTTCGACACCAGGTTGAGGACGATCTTCTCCCACATGTCCCGGTCGACGTAGACCGGCGCGGGCAGCGGCGGACAGTCCACCACCAGGCGCAGCCCGGCCCGCTCGGTGGCCGAGCGGAACGTGCTGGCCAGCCGGGAGGTGTAGTCGGACAGGTCGGTGGGCTGGTAGCGCGCGGCCAGCCGGCCGGACTCCAGCCGGGAGAAGTCGAGCACCGTGTTGACCAGCTTGAGCAGGCGCAGCCCGTTGCGGTGCATGACGGTGAGCCGGTCGAGGTACCGCTCGGGCAGCTCCCGGTCCGCGAGCATCTCCTCCAGCGGCCCCAGCACCAGCGTCAGCGGGGTACGGAACTCGTGGCTGACGTTGGCGAAGAAGCTGGTCTTGGCACGGTCCAGCGCGGCCAGCTCGGCGGCTCGCGCGCGTTCCTGCTCGTGCGCCCGCTGCTTGCCCACCGCCCGGGAGACCTGCGCGGCGACCAGGTCGACGAAGTCGCGGTAGTCGTCGGTGAACGGCAGCCGTCGGGACACGCCGAGCAGCAGCACGCCGGCCGGCTCGTTGGTGGCGGTCAGCGGCAGCAGGAGCGCCTGATCGGCGGCGTCCGGCGGCACCGCGCCAGGCAGGTCGGCGGTGGCGATCCAGCGTGCCTCGGTGAGCGGCTCGCCCTCGGGAAGGCCGGGCGGCGGGCCGGTGACGGTGGCCGGGTCCACGCCCGAACAGCCGCCCGGCACGAGCGTCCCGTGCTCGCCGGGAAACCACAGCGCGCTGAACGGCACGTCGGCGCGATGGGCGTCGAGCACCCGGGTGACGGCCCGGCCCAGTTCGAGCAGGCCCGGCACGTCGCCCAGCTCGTTGCCCAGCTCGGCGAGGGCACGCAGCCGGCGCTCGCCGAGCACCCGTCCGGTGGTCTCGTTGACGAAGCAGAACACGCCGCCGACGGTGCCGTCGGCACTGCGGACCGGGTCGTACGAGATGTCGAAGTAGACGTCCTCCAGGAAGCCGTGCCGGTTCAGCACGAAGGGGTGGTTCTCGCCCCGGTAGGCCACGCCGGTGCGGCGTACGCCGTCCAGCAGCGGTCCGAGCACGTCCCAGGTCTCCGCCCAGTACCGGCGCGCCGACTGGCCGATCACGGCCGGGTGCTTGTCGCCGATGGTCGGCCGGTAGGCGTCGTTGTAGAAGGCGAGGTGCTCATCGCCCCAGAAGACGACGATCTGGGCGCGGGACGACAGCATGGTGCTCACCGCGTGGGAGAGCGCGGCGGGCCAGCGGTCCGGGCTGCCGAGGGCGGTGGTCGACCAGTCGAAACCGCGCAGCCGTTCGCCCATCTCGCCACCGGCGGCGAACGCCGCGGCCAGCAGCGGCGAAAGTGACGCCTCGCCGGCCGCCGGGAACGTCCGACCGTCGTCCCCGCCCCGCTGGGCCGAGCCCATGCAGCCTCCCGCTCCGGCCATGATCACGACGGTCGGCGCTGCTACGCCGACCGTCCCCGCCTACTACCCCGACGGACGAGCAACGTAACGCACTCGCCCTGGTAGACGCTGCTTACCTCCGCCACATCCTGGCGTAACCGGCGTGCCGGGGCGAGTCGGGCGCTCCTCGCCGGTCGACCGGACCGCCGATTCGGCTTTCCTGACCTACGAAACGCCGGTGTGTGATCTGGCCGACGTCGCGGCCCGGACCAGCGCGGCCACCGGCAGCGGGTCGGCCTCGTTCTCCGGGTGCCACTGCACACCGAGCACGAAGCGCCGCGCCGGGTCCTCCACCGCCTCGACCACGCCGTCGTCGGCCCAGCCGGTGACCGCCAGGCCGCCGGGGTCGGCCACCGCCTGATGGTGGTACGAGTTGACCCGGTCCACCCCGGCCATCACCCGCCCGGCCCGGCTGTCGGCGGCGAAGCGCACCGGGTGCGACCCGTACACGCCCGGCGCGGGACGGTGCCCGCCGTGCCCGACCACGTCCGGCAGGTGCTGGTGCAGCACGCCGCCGTACGCCACCGCGAGCAGCTGCATCCCCCGGCACACGCCCAGGACCGGCAGGTCGGCGGCGAGCGCGGCGGTCAGCAGCGTCACTTCGCCGGCGTCGCGGTCCGGCCGGCTCTCGGTACGCGGGTCCGGCGGCTCGCCGTACCGCTCCGGGCCGACGTCCGCGCCACCGGCCAGCAGCAGCCCGTCCAGCAGCCCCAGCACGTCGGCGTCGGCGTCGTCAGGGGGCAGCACGACGGCCCGGCCGCCCGCCGCGGTGACCGCCCGGACGTACGCGTGCGGCACGAGCGTCGCCGGCACGTCCCGCCACACGGCCCAGCCGGCCGGCTCGACGTACGCGGTGATGCCGATGACCGGCCTTCTCCGAACGCTCATAGGGGAGTGACGTACGCGCCGGTGATGCCGCCGTCGACGACGAACTGCGCGGCGGTCATGAACGAGGCGTCGTCGCTGGCGAGGAACGCCACCGCGGCGGCGATCTCGGCAGGGTCGCCGAACCGGCCCATCGGCACGTGCACCAGCCGCCGGGCGGCCCGCTCCGGGTCCTTGGCGAACAGCTCCAGCAGCAGCGGCGTGGCGACCGGCCCGGGGCACAGCGCGTTGACCCGGATGCCCTCGCGGGCGAACTGGACGCCCAGCTCCCGGGTCATCGCCAGCACCCCGCCCTTGCTCGCCGTGTACGCGATCTGCGAGGTGGCCGCGCCCATCAGCGCCACGAACGACGCGGTGTTGATGATCGAGCCCTTGCCCTGCCGGCGCATGTGCGGGATGACGTACTTGCAGCACAGGTAGACGCTCGTGGTGTTGACCCGCAGCACCCGCTCCCAGGCGTCCAGGCCGGTCTCCAGGATGGAGTCGTCGTCCGGCGGCGAGATCCCGGCGTTGTGGAACGACACGTCCACCCGTCCGTGCCGCTCGACCACCCCGTCGAACAGGTCGCGGACGGCCGTCTCGTCGGCCACGTCGGCGGCCACGAACTCACCACCCACCTCCTGCGCCGCCCGGGTGCCGGCGTCGGCGTCGATGTCCACGCAGACCACCCGCGCGCCCTCGGCGGCGAAGCGCCGTACGGTGGCCAGCCCGATGCCGCTGCCCGCGCCGGTCACCACTGCCACCCGCTCGGAAAGCCGTCCCTGCACTGTGATCACTCCTCGGTGCCGATGAACACGTTCTTGACGTCGGTGAAGGCGTGCAGCGCGTCCGGACCCAGCTCCCGGCCCAGGCCGGACCGTTTCATCCCGCCGAACGGGGTCCAGTAGCGCACCGAGGAGTGCGAGTTGACGCTGAGGTTGCCGGACTCGACGGCGCGGGCCACCCGCACCGCGCGCCCGACGTCCCGGGTCCAGATCGAGCCGGAGAGCCCGTACTCGGTGTCGTTGGCGAGCCGGATCGCGTCCGCCTCGTCGTCGAACGGCAGCACCGAGACGACAGGGCCGAAGACCTCCTCCCGCCAGTGCCGGTCCGCCGGGGAGCCGGCGAGCAGCACCGTCGGGGCGTACCAGAAGCCGGGGCCGTCGGGACACGAGCCGGTGAAGGCCACGTCCGCGCCGTCGACGTAGCCGGCGACCCGGTCCCGGTGCGCGGCGGAGATCAGCGGGCCCATCTCGGCGGTCTCCCGCGCCGGGTCCTCCACCCGCAGCGCCCGTACGGCCGGTTCGAGCAGTTCCAGGAACCTGTCGTACACCTGGCGCTGGACGAGGATCCGGGAGCGGGCGCAGCAGTCCTGGCCGGCGTTGTCGAAGACCGCGTACGGCGCGGTGGCCGCCGCCTTCTCCAGGTCCGCGTCGGCGAAGACGATGTTCGCCGACTTGCCGCCCAGCTCCAGCGTCACCCGCTTCACCTGGGTGGCGCAGCCGGCCATGATCCGGGTGCCGATCTCGGTCGAGCCGGTGAAGCAGATCTTGCGGACCGCCGGGTGGGTGACGAACCGTTCGCCGACCACGCTGCCCCGGCCGGGCAGCACGGTGAACACGCCGTCGGGCAGGCCGGCGTCGCGGGCCAGTTCGGCCAGGCGCAGCGCGGTCAGCGGGGTCAGCTCGGCGGGCTTGAGCACCACCGTGTTGCCGGCGGCGAGCGCCGGGGCGAATCCCCAGCCGGCGATCGGCATCGGGAAGTTCCACGGCACGATCACGCCGACCACGCCCAGCGGTTCGTGGAACGTGACGTCGAGCCCGCCGGGCACCGGGATCTGGTGCCCGGTCAGCCGTTCCGGGGCGCCCGCGTAGTAGTCGAGCACGTCGCGGACGTTGCCCGCCTCCCAGCGCGCGTTGCCGATGGTGTGCCCGGCGTTGCGCACCTCCAGCCGCGCCAGCTCCTCCAGGTGCGCGTCGACCTGGGCGGCGAACCGCCGCAGCAGCCGCGCCCGGTCCCCCGGCGCCACCCGACGCCACGACTCGAACGCGGCACCCGCCCGCGCGACAGCCGCATCCACGTCCCCCACCGAGCACCCCGGAACGACCCCGATCCCGGCCCCGTCGACAGGCGAGATCACCTCACCCACGCGTCCCCCTCCGCTCGCTTCGGCGATCTTGCAGTTGGTGCCCCGGCGAAAGCCGCATAACGCCCGCGTCGAGGGCCGCAAGTGCAAGATCGGCGTCGACAGCGGGGCGCGAGGACGGGCCGGCGGGGTCAGAGGCGTTCGAAGCCACGGGTCAGCTCCCAGTCCGTCACCGCGGCGTCGAAGGCGGTCAGCTCGACCTTCGCCTGGTTGGCGTAGTGGGCGGCCACCTCGTCGCCGAACGCCTCCCGGGCCACCTCGGAACGCTGCCACAGGTCGAGCGCGTCGCGCAGCGTGGTGGGCACCCGCTCGGCGTCCGGGTCGTCGTACGCGTTGCCGGTGCACTCGTCCGCCAGCTCCAGCTCGTTCTCGATGCCGTGCACCGCCCCGGCCACCAGCGCGGCGATCGCCAGGTACGGGTTGACGTCCGCACCCGGCACCCGGTTCTCCACCCGCATCCCCTGCCCGTGCCCGACCAGCCGCAACGCGCAGGTGCGGTTGTCGGTGCCCCAGCGCAGCGCGGTCGGCGCGAACGAGCCGGGCTGGTAGCGCTTGTAGGAGTTGATGTTCGGCGCGAAGAACAGGCTGAACTCGCGCATGGTGGCGAGCAGCCCGGCCAGCACCCGCTGCCCGGTGACGCTCAGGTGCGCCGGCCCGTCCCCCAGCATCGCCGACGAGCCGGAGGCGTCGCGCAGCGAGAAGTGG
Source organism: Micromonospora tulbaghiae (assembly GCF_900091605.1). Taxonomy (GTDB): domain Bacteria; phylum Actinomycetota; class Actinomycetes; order Mycobacteriales; family Micromonosporaceae; genus Micromonospora; species Micromonospora tulbaghiae. Next base: position 558,421 of record NZ_FMCQ01000003.1, on the reverse strand, counting down.
ATGTGGCAGGAGTTGCCCTCCCGCTCGTTCGGCTTGGCCATGAACGTGATCGACATGCCCTCCTGGGCGGCGATCTCCTTCGCGCCGTTCTTGTAGATGACGTGGTGGTCGGCGCAGCGCACCGCCTCGTCGTACCGGAACGCGATCTCGTGCTGGCCGAGGTTGCACTCGCCCTTCGCGCTCTCCGGGGTGAGCCCGGCGCCGGCCATCTCGGTGCGGATGCGGCGCAGCAGCGGCTCGACCCGGGCGGTGCCGAGCAGCGAGTAGTCCACGTTGTACTGGTTGGCCGGGGTCAGGTCGCGGTAGCCGCGCCGCCACGCCTCCTCGTACGAGTCGCGGTAGAGCACGAACTCCAGCTCGGTGCCGGCGTACGCGGTCAGCCCGTGCGCGGCCAGCCGGTCGAGCTGCTTGCGCAGGATCTGCCGGGGCGAGGCGACCACCGGGCCGGAGCCGTCCAGCCACTCCAGGTCGGCCAGCAGCAGCGCGGACCCGGGCTGCCAGGGCGTCCGGCGCAGCGTGTCCAGGTCGGGGCGCATGGCGAAGTCGCCGTAGCCGCGTTCCCAGCTCGACATCGCGTACCCGTCGACGGTGTTCATGTCGACGTCCACGGCGAGCAGGTAGTTGCAGCCCTCGCTGCCGTTCGCGACGACCTGGTCGAGGAAGTAGGGCGCGTGGAACCGCTTGCCCTGCAGTCGGCCCTGCATGTCGGTGAGGGCGAGCACCACCGTGTCGATCTCACCCTCGGTGACGGCGACCCGCAACTGTTCCAGCGAGAGCGGCGTTTGCTTCATCAGGGGCCTCCATCACCAAGGTCTACTGGCAAACCGGATCACCGTCAATGCCCCGGCGGGGCCGGTGGCGAAACCGAGGAGCACACATGCGTCGTCGTACCGTCGCGGTCGTCGCCGCCGTCCTCGCGATCGTGCTCGCCGTGACCGACGCCCACGCGGGCGACCGGCCCACCGGCGAGCGACCCGCGGACGGCCCGGACCGGCCGGTCCCCGCGGGCGCGCAGCAGCGCCCGGTCGCGCTCGACCTGCGCGGCTTCGACGGGCGTGCCGGCTGGTCCGGCTACGACCTGACCCGCCCCCGCGTCGTCGCGACCGGGCTGGAGGCGCCGTGGGGGCTGGACTTCCTGCCCGACGGCAGCGCCCTGGTCGCGCAGCGGGACCGGGGGACGATCCTGCGCGTACGCCCGGGACGCCCGGCCCGGCAGGTGGCCCGGATCGCCGACGTGGCCGCGGGCGGCGAGGCGGGCCTGCTCGGGCTCGCGGTCTCCCCCGGGTACCGCCGCGACAGGTGGGTCTACGCCGCCTACACCACCGCGACCGACATCCGGATCGTCCGGTTCCGCCTCGGCTCGTCCCGGGCGCCGCAGGTGCTGGTGAGCGGCATCGCCCGCAGCGCCGTGCACGACGGTGGCCGGATCGCGTTCGGCCCCGACGGCATGCTGTACGCCGGGATCGGCGACGCCGGGATGGCCACCCGCGCACAGGACCTGACCAGCCGCAACGGCAAGATCCTGCGCATCCGCCCGGACGGCGGCGTGCCGCCGGGCAACCCGTTCCCCGGCTCGCTCGTCTACAGCTACGGCCATCGCAACGTGCAGGGCCTCGCCTGGGACCGGCAGGGGCGGCTGTTCGCCACCGAGTTCGGGCAGAGCACCTGGGACGAGGTGAACCGGATCGTGCCCGGCGGCAACTACGGCTGGCCGCTCGTCGAGGGCGTCGCCGGTGACCCCCGGTTCCGCGACCCGGTCGTCGTCTGGCCGCCCGCGCAGGCGTCCCCGAGCGGCGCCGCGTTCACCAGGGGCATGCTCTACGTCGCCGCGCTGCGGGGCGCCCGGCTCTGGGCGGTGCCCGTCGACCCCGCCGGCCGCGTGGGCGTACCGGTGGCGGAGCTGGCCGGCACCTACGGCCGCCTGCGTACCGTCGAGGTGGCGCCGGACGGCGCGCTTTGGGTGGCGACCAGCAACCGCGACGGCCGCGGCACCCCGGCGGCCGGCGACGACCGCATCCTCCGCTTCCCGCTCACCCACCGCCGCCCCACGATCTGACCCCGGAGGTACGCGGACAGCCGGCAGCGTCAGATCGGCTGGACCCAGGCGGATCGCCACTGCGGGGACGGGTCCGCTCCGAGGCTCGTCCAGTACTCCCGGCCCTCGACGATCCGCCCGTCGCGCACCGTCCAGAACGAGGCCACGCGGTGCACGCCCATCTCCTCGTGCGGCACCTCCACCTCGGACACCACCGTGTCGCCCGCCGCCACCACCCGCAGCACCCGGATCGACCAGCCCTCCGGGTACTCGGCGTTGACCTTCACGTAGTTGCCGCGGCCCACGATCCGCTCGGCGCTGACCGGCCACTCCACCACCACGTCGTCGGCCAGCACCTCGCCGACGCCGGTCCAGTCCCGGGCCTGCATGCGATCCCACAACGCGCGTACCACCGCTTCCGAGTCCATCGCCGGATCATGGCAGGACCCACCGACAGCTACGACGGCTCGGCGGGCTCGGGTTCGGGCTCGGCCTGGTCGACGGTGCGGCGCGGGCCGGTGAACCACTTGCGGGCCGAGGCGTACCACCAGATGCCGACGCCGAGCAGCACGCCACCGATCGCTATCGGCGCGTAGTTCACAGCCGTCCAGCTGAAGTCGGGGTTGCCGGGCACACCCGCAGGGACGATCGGCAGCACGAAGTAGACCGAGATGACGGCGATCTCGACCACCGCGATCCAGCCGAGCAGCTTGTAGCGCCGGCCGAGCGTCCACGGGCCCGGGGTGAACCGGTCGCCCATCCGCAGCCGCAGGAAGATCGGGATGATGAAGGACAGGTACAACCCGATCACCGCGACCGACACCACCGCGTAGAACGCGACCGGGATGCCGCCGCGCTGGTAGAGCGCGGGCAGCGTGAGCACCAGCCCGGCCAGCGTCGCTCCGATGATGGCGTTGACGGGCGTGCCGTTGCGGTTGACCTTCGACCACAGCCGCCAGCCGGGCACCGCCCGGTCCCGGCTGAACGCGTACGCCATCCGCGACATCGAGGTCACGCAGCTCATGCCGCAGAAGAACTGCCCGATGGTGGAGATGATGATGACGGCCTTGAAGAAGAACGGCGTCAGCGCGCTCTCGAAGATCGCCCCGGAGAAGCCACCCGCCTCGTTGATCGCGTCCACGTCGGTGGCCGCGAACAGGAACGCGAGCAGCAGGATCCAGCCGCCCACCGCCGAGTAGAAGATCGACCGCCACAGACCCTGTGCGGCGGCCTTGGAGGCACCCCGGGTCTCCTCGGAGACGTGCGCGCAGGCGTCGAAGCCGGTGATCGTGTACTGCGTGAGCAGGAAGCCCAGCGGCAGCACGTAGAACCAGAACGCCAGCCCGCCGGTGTCGCCGTCACCGAAGCCGGAGTTGTTGAACCGTTCGGTGAACACGAACTGGAAGCTCTGGTGGTTGTCCGGGACCAGGACCAGGATCAGCACCACGGCGGCCGCGCCGGCCACGTGCCACCAGACCGAGACGTTCTGGAGTACGTCGATGATGCGGTGCCCGTAGATGTTGATCAGCCCGTGCAGCGCGAGGATCACCACGAACAGTCCGAACGTCTGGTGCCCGGTGCCGGCCCAGCCGTCGAACAGCGCCGACAGCGTCAGGTTGAGGAACGTGGCGCAGCCGTAGTCGACCGACGCGGTCACCGCGACCAGCCCGATCAGGTTGAGCCAGCCGGTGAACCAGCCGTGCACCGGCCGGCCCATGGTCGCCGCCCACCAGTAGATCCCGCCCGCCGTCGGGTACGCCGACACCAGCTCGGCCAGGCAGAAGCCGATGATCAGGATGAACAGCGAGATCAGCGGCCAGCCCCAGGAGATCGCCACCGGGCCGCCGTTGTTCCACGCCTGGCCGAACGTGGTGAAGCAGCCGGCCAGGATCGAGATGATGGAGAACGAGATCGCGAAGTTGGAGAAGCCGCTCCACTTGCGGCGCAGCTCCTGTTTGTAGCCGAGTTCAGCGAGTCGTCGGGCGTCGTCGTCCATCGGCTGCTCGGCGGTCGGCGCGGGCGTCGTGGCCACTGCACACCTCCTCGAGGCGATGCTCGTGCGAGTGCTCGCAGTGTGCTCCCGGCCGATCAAGGTGGTCAATACGTGTGCCGGTAATTGCGTTGTCGCCGGATCCCACCCGGGGCATCATTGTGGGCGTGACCAGGCCCGACCCGACGGGCCGGCACCGGGCGCTCGGCAACGCCCGGTCCGCGGCGGCGCGCGGCGTCCACCTCTCTCTCACTGATGTACGGCGATCGGCCGTACCCTCCGGACGCCCCGCGCCGCCGCACCTCTAGACGAACAGCAACCCCGCGACCCACAGCGCGGCGATCATCAGGCCGGCGGTGAACTCCAGCACCATCGACAGCCCGGCCGCCTTGAGCGCCTGCACCGTCGCCGGCCAGGCCAGCCGGGTGTCGCCGAGCCGCAGCCGCTCCGCGCCGAAGATGCCGCCGACGAAGCCGATCGGCAGCCCGACCACCGGGATCACGAAGAAGCCGATCACGCCGAGCAGCCCGCCCGCCAGCAGCGAGGTCGTGGGCACGCCGGTCCGCTTCAGGTTGCGCCCCGGCCACAGGTACTTGAGCACGGTGCCGCCGGCGGCGATCACCGTGGCGGCGGCCAGCACCGCCCAGCGGCCCGGCCCGGCGTCGCCGAACAGCGTCCACACCAGCACTCCGCCCCAGCACAGCGGCAGCGCCGGCAGCCCCGGCACGATCACCCCGGCCAGGCCGGCGACGATCGCCAGCGCGGCGACCACCGACACCACCGCCTGCGAATCGGTAAGGCTCACCGTGCTCCTCGTCTCCTCCGCACCGGCCCGGCGGGGACCCGCCCGCCCGGTGTGCGCCTTCCTTACCCGCCGAGGCGGGCGCGGATGCCGTCGGCGGGCATCGGGGCGCCGAACAGCCGGCCCTGCCCGGTGTCGCACCGCAGCGCCCGCAGCCGTTCGGCCTGCACCTCGGTCTCCACCGCCTCGGCCGTCACCGACAGCTCCAGCGCGTGCGCCAGCCGCACCAGCGCGTCCACGATCCGCTCATCCCGGTGGTCGGCGACCGCGTCCCCGCCGTCACCCCGTATCCCCTCCACGAACGGGCCGGCCAGCTTCACGCAGTGGATCGGCAGCCTGCGCAGGTACGCGAGGTTCGAGTAGCCGGTGCCGAAGTCGTCGATGGCCAGCCGCAGCCCGAGGTCGGCGAGCTGGTGCAGCGTCCGCAGCGGCTCACCGGCGCTGCCCATGACGGCGCTCTCGGTCAGCTCCAGCTGCAACAGCTCGGCCGGCAGGCCGGTGTGCTGCAACGCCTCGGCCACCGTCTCCACGATGGCTGGGTCGTCGGCCTGCCGGGCGGCCAGGTTGACGCTGACCACAGGCGTGGTGTCCGGGTACGCGCGCCGCCACGACTCGGCGTCGCGGCACGCCTGACGCAGCACCCAGGCGCCGAGCCGGACGATCAGGCCGGTCTCCTCGGCCAGCCCGATGAACCGGTCCGGGCCGATCAGCCCCAGCTCCGGGTGCTGCCAGCGCACCAGCGCCTCGACCGCCACCATCGTGCCGTCCAGCAGCGACACGATCGGCTGGTAGTGCAGCACGAACTCGCCCCGGTCCAGCGCGGCGGGCAGGTTCGCGGCCAGCGCGGAACGGGCGATGTCGGCGGCGCTGCGCTCCGGGTCGTACACCGCCCAGCGGCCCCGGCCCTCCGCCTTGGCCCAGTAGAGCGTGGTGTCGGCGGCTTTCATCAGGTCACCGACGCTCGTCTCCGCCGCCGGGCACTCCACGATGCCGATGCTCGCCGACACGGCGAGCTGCTGGTCACCGACGTGCACCGGCGCGGACACCGCGGCCAGGGCCAGCTCGGCGACCTCCACCGCGTCGTCGATGCCGCCGTCGGAGTCGACCAGGATGACGAACTCGTCACCGCCCATCCGGGCCACCAGGTGGCCGCGCCCGGCCACGCAGTCGCTGAGCCGGCGGGCGATCACCTTGAGCAGCCGGTCGCCCAGGTCGTGGCCGAGGCTGTCGTTGACCGCCTTGAAGCCGTCCAAGTCGATGAAGCAGAGCCCGACGCGCTGGTCCGGGCCGGCGCCGTCGAAGACGTCGCCGAGCGTCTCGAAGAACAGCGTCCGGTTGGGCAGGCCGGTCAGCGGGTCGTGCAGCGCCTGGAAGCGCAGCCGCTGCTGCAACTCGTACCGCTGGGTGATGTCCTCCACCATCGCGACGGTGAACCGGGGCCGGCCGTCGTCGTGCCGGATCAGCGAGACCGCGAGGTCGGTCCAGACCACGCTGCCGTCCTTGCGGTAGTAGCGCTTCTCCACCCGGGCGCTGTCCCGCTTGCCCTCGATCAGCTCCTGGTACAGCTCCCACATCCCGGCCGCGTCGTCGGCATAGGCCAACGCCGACACGTTCATCCGGCGCATCTCCGCGACGGTGTAGCCGAGCATGTCCGCGAAGGACTGGTTGACCTCGATGATCTGCCCGTCCACCCCGGCGATGCCGATGCCGATGGCGGCGCCGGTGAAGACCGCCCGGAAACGCGCCTCGCTGTCCCGCAGCGCCTGCTCGACGGTGTCCCGGGCCTGCCACGCGGACCGGGCGATCCGCTCCTGCTGGCTGAAGACCCGGTCGCGCAGTGCGCGGGCGAACCCGGCGGCGATCGCGCCCTGGAGCAGCGCGACCCGCTCGCGCAGCTCCGGCGACTCCGTCCGCGACGGCAGCACCCAGGGCAGGAACCGATCGCCGAGCGCCTGCACCGACCAGTCGAGCACGCCGGGCTCGGTGAGGTGCGCCTCGACCAGGGCACGCCCCACCTCCTCCGCGGGGCGGGCGGAAAAGGTGGGGGCGAGCAGGGCCTCGCCGAGCCGCTCGGTGAGCGGCACCAGCAGGCGCTCGGTCTCGGCCGCGCTCAGCGGCACGAACCCGATGCGGCGCACGGCGCGAGCCCACTCGGCGGCGTACGCGGCGGCGCCGGGCCGGCTGACGTCTCCCCCGTCGCTGTCCGGGGCACGCATGGGCTCAGCCGGCTGCGCGGTCGTGCCGGGCGACGCCGCCGAACGCCCCGAACCGTTCCGGGTGCTCGTCCACGTCCGACGGGGAGTCGGGCCGCCACAGCGGCATGTGCACCACGCCCGGTTCGAGGATCGTCCAGTCGCCGAAGAAGCCGGTGATCTCGGCCCGCGAGCGCAGCGTGATCTCGGTGGCGGTACGCGCCGACAACCGCTGCGCGTCCAGCATCTCCTGTGGCTGGTCCTCGAACGTGGAGTGGGAGATGACCAGGTAGCTGCCGGGCGCGGCGGCGGCGCGCAGGGTGGCCAGGATGTCGGCCGGGCGGTCGGCGTCGGGCACGAAGTGCACCACGCCGGCGAGCAGGATGCCCAGCGGCCGGTCGAAGTCGATCAGGCCGCTGGCGGCGGCGTGGTCCAGGATCAGCTTCGGCTCGCGCAGGTCGGCCAGGACCGCGGTGGCCCGGTCGTTGCCGGCGAGCAGTTCGTGGCTGTGTGCCACGGCCACCGGGTCGATGTCGACGTAAACGATGCGGGCGTCCGGGTTGGCGGCCTGGGCGACCTCGTGCACGTTGCCGACGGTGGGGATGCCGGAGCCGATGTCGAGGAACTGGTCGATGCCCGCGTCGAGCAGCACCCGTACGGCCCGGCGCAGGAACTCCCGCCCGGAGCGCATGGTGGCGGCCAGGTTCGGCGTCATGGCCGCGATCTGTTCGGCGAGCTGCCGGTCGATCTCGAAGTTGTGCGCCCCACCGAGGAAGTAGTCGTAGACCCGGGCGGCGCTCGGCCGGCTCAGGTCGATCTCGGTGGGCAGGCTCTCCGGCGTCTGCATCGCTCGGTCCCCCAGGTCGTCGTCCGCCGTCGATGGCGGATCATGTGGTCCAGACCACTCTAGGCCGGTACGGCCGGGTACGGGAGATCCACAGCGGGCGATGCTGCCGGCCCGGGTCAGTCGGCCGATTCCAGCAGCAGCGAGATGCCCTGCCCGACGCCGATGCACATGGTGGCGAGCGCCCGCCGGCCGCCCCGGCGGCGCAGTTCCAGCGCGGCGGTCAACGCCAGCCGGGCGCCGCTGGCGCCGAGCGGGTGCCCCAGCGCGATCGCCCCGCCGCCCGGGTTGACGTGCTCGGCGTCCTCCGGCAGGCCCAGCTCGCGCAGCACCGCCACCGACTGCGCGGCGAACGCCTCGTTCAGCTCGATCACGTCCACGTCGGCGAGCGACAGGCCCGTCCGGTCGAGCAGCTTCCGGGTCGCCGGGACCGGGCCGATGCCCATGATCCGCGGCGGTACGCCGGCGGACGCGGCACCGCGTACCCGGGCCAGCGGGGTGAGGCCGTAGCGTTCGACGGCGGCCGCGGAGGCGACCAGCAGCGCGACGGCGCCGTCGTTGACGCCGGAGGAGTTCCCGGCGGTGACAGTGCCGCCCTCGCGGAACGGGGTGGGCAGCGCGGCGAGCTTCGCAAGCGTCGTCTCGCGCGGGTGCTCGTCGGCCTCGACCAGCTTCGTCTCCCGCTTGCCGGCGGGCACCGTCACCGGGACGATCTCCTCGGCCAGCCGGCCGTCGGCCTGCGCCTTGGCGGCCCGCTGCTGCGACCGGTACGCGAAGGCGTCCTGCGCGGCCCGGTCCACGCCGAACTCGGCTGCCACGTTCTCCGCCGTCTCCGGCATCGAGTCGATGCCCCAGCCCTTGCGCATCAGCGGATTGACCAGCCGCCAGCCGATCGTGGTGTCGTACACCTCGGCGGTGCGGGCGAACGGCGTGGCCGCCTTCGGCATGACGAACGGCGCGCGGCTCATGCTCTCCACGCCGCCGGCCACCACCAGGTCGGCATCCCCGGCGACGATCGCGCGGGCGGCGGAGGCGAGCGCGTCCAGGCCGGAGCCGCAGAGCCGGTTGACGGTGCTGCCCGGCACCTCCTCCGGGAGGCCGCCGAGCAGCGCGGCCATCCGGGCCACGTTGCGGTTGTCCTCGCCGGCCTGGTTGGCGCAGCCCAGGATCACGTCGTCGGTGCGGGCCCAGTCGACCGAGGGGTGGCGGGCCACCAGCTCGCGGACGACGTGCGCGGCCAGGTCGTCGGGGCGGACCCCGGCCAGCGCGCCGGCGTACCGGCCGATCGGGGTGCGGACTCCGGCAACGAGATAGGCCACTGTCATCGCGCGTACGTCCTTCGGGGGTGGGAAGGGAGCGGTCGGCGGGTCGCGGGGGTACCCGGCGCCAGGATATCCGTGACCGGAGCGGATAGGTTTGCCGCATGTCCGGGGCTCAGTTCAGCGCAGAGAACAGCGGCGGCGGCGCGTTCGTCCGCCAGCCCAACCGGTTCACCGGGCGGGTCACCCCGCACTCCACCTCACCGGAGGGCGGCGGACCGGACGAGCAGGGACGCTGGCCGCTGGAGGCGGGCCGGTACCGGCTGATCTGGTGCCGGGCCTGCCCGTGGGCGCACAGGGCCCGGATCGTGCGCGGCCTGCTCGGGCTGGACGAGGTGATCTCGCTGGGCACCGTCGACCCGATCCGGGACGAGCGGGGCTGGCGGTTCGCGCTCGACCCGGACGGCTTCGACCCGGTGCTCGGCATCGGCTTCCTCTCCGAGGCGTACCTGTCCACCGACCCGGACTACACCGGCCGGGTCACGGTGCCGGCGCTCGTGGACACGCTTACCGGACGGGTGGTCACCAACGACTACCCGCAGCTCACGCTCGACTTCTCGACCGAGTGGCGGCGGTTCCACGCGCCGGACGCGCCGGATCTGTACCCGGTCGAGCTGCGCCCGGAGATGGACGCGCTGATGGCGGAGATCCACCGGGACGTCAACAACGGCGTCTACCGGTGCGGCTTCGCCACCTCCCAGGAGGCGTACGACGAGGCGTTCACCGCGCTGTTCGCCCGCCTCGACGCGCTGAGCGAGCGGCTGGCCGGGCGGCGCTACCTGATGGGCGACACCATCACCGAGGCGGACGTGCGCCTGTTCACCACGCTGGTGCGCTTCGACGTGGCGTACCACGGGCACTTCAAGTGCAACCAGCGCAAGCTCACCGAGATGCCGGTGCTCTGGGCGTACGCGCGGGACCTGTTCCAGACGCCGGGCTTCGGCGAGACGGTGGACTTCGACCACATCAAGCGGCACTACTACGCCACCCACGACATGATCAACCCGACCCGGATCGTGCCGCTGGGCCCGGACCTGTCCGGCTGGACCACCCCACACGGACGTGGCTGAGGGCACAGCCCGCCGGATCGCCGCCGCGTTCGCCGCCGTCTGCCTGGCCGCCGGCGCGGCCGCGGTGACTGTCGCGGTGATCGCCGGTCCCGGTCCGGGCCCCATCGCGTACGTGAGCGAAGCGGGCATCGCCGACAGCGGGTACGCCGGGGCGTACCGGGTGGGGATCTTCTCGATGGCCGCGTCGCTGCTGCTGCTCGCCGGGGCGCTGCCACCGGGGTCGCGCGCGGCGGCCGGGCTGCTCGGCGCCGGCGCGGTCGCCACCGTGGTCTCCGGCGCGGTGACGTGCAGCGAGGGCTGCCCGCTGCCGCCGTTCGAGGCGACCACGGTGGCCGACCTGGTGCACGGCGGGGCCAGCATCGCGGCGACTGCCGCGGTGGTGCTCGCGATGCTCGTGCTGCTGTTCTCCCCGGCTGCGGATCGAGGGCTGCGGCGGATCGCCGCGATCGGCGCGGCGCTGGCGCTGCCGGTGGCCGCCGTGGTCGCGCTGGCGCTGCTGCTGGTCGGGCGCAGCACGCTGCTCGGGATGTCGGAACGGGTGCTGCTGGTCGTGGTCGCCGTCTGGGGACTGACCACCTCCGGCTACCTGGCTGTAAGGAGCCTCACCGGCGACGGTCCTTCCGTTCCGGGGCGGGAGGAGAGTAAAGTATCGCGACGATGACCAATGTTTGGTGCCTCACCGAGCGCCTGTACGTCGATCTCCGACGGCAGGCCAGCGGCGTCTGTCCGGCGTAGCTCCACGCCCCCGACGCCCGCCTTCCCTCCCCAGACCTTGGATTCGTCCTCATGACCTCCGCCCTGCGCAGAATCCCCTTCTCCGTCCAGATCCTGCTCGGCCTCGTGCTCGGCGTGGCGCTCGGTTTCCTCGCCCGCGCCGCCGACCTCGCCTGGCTGACCAGCACGCTCGACACCGTCGGCAGCCTCTTCGTCCAGCTGCTCAAGCTCGCAGTGCCGCCGCTGGTCTTCACCGCCATCGTGGTCAGCGTGGTCAGCCTGCGCGGCGTCGCCAACGCCGCCCGGCTCGCCGTCAAGACGCTGCTCTGGTTCGGCGCCACCGCGCTGATCGCGGTGAGCATCGGCATCGGCATCGGCCTGATCACCGACCCCGGCCGGGGCGTCAACCTGGACCCGGCCGGCGCCACCGCGCCGAAGACCACCGGCTCCTGGATCGACTTCCTCACCGGCATCGTCCCGACCAACCCGGTCGGCGCGTTCGTCGAGGGCAACGTCCTCCAGATCGTCTTCCTCGCCCTGGTGGTGGGCGCCGCCGCGCTGCTGGTCGGCGACGCCGCCGAGCCGTTCGTGGCGCTCAACCGCTCGCTGCTGTCGATCGTGCAGAAGGCGCTCTGGTGGGTCATCCGGCTCGCCCCGATCGGCACGCTCGGCCTGATCGGCAACGCCGTCGCCTCGTACGGCTGGGACCTGCTCGCCCCGCTCGCGAAGTTCACCACAGCCGTCTACGTCGGCTGCGCCCTGGTGCTGTTCGTGGTCTACCCGGTGCTGCTCGCGGTGGCCGGCAAGCTCAACCCGCTGCGCTTCTTCGCCGGCGCCTGGCCCGCCATCGAGCTGGCCTTCGTCTCCCGCTCCTCGGTGGGCACCATGCCGGTGACCCAGCGCTCGGTCGAGCGCCTCGGCGTCCCCCGCGAGTACGCCTCCTTCGCGGTGCCGTTCGGCGCCACCACGAAGATGGACGGCTGCGCCGCCATCTACCCGGCGCTCGCCGCGATCTTCGTGGCGCAGGTGTTCGGCGTGAACCTGGGCGTCACCGACTACCTGCTCATCGCGTTCGTCTCGGTGGTCGGCTCGGCCGCGACCGCCGGCCTGACCGGCGCGATCGTCATGCTCACGCTGACCCTGAGCACGCTGGGCCTGCCGCTGGCCGGGGCCGGTCTGCTGCTGGCCATCGACCCGATCCTTGACATGATCCGTACCGCCACCAACGTGGCCGGGCAGGCCGTCGTGCCGACCATCGTGGCCGCCCGGGAGGGCACGCTCGACCGGGCCGCGTACGACTCGGCCGGCAAGCGCGACCTGATCGAGCCGGTCGAGCCCGAGCGGCTCGACCCCGTACCCGCCTGATCCACACTCGCAACGGGTGCGTCTCCCACAAGGAGGCGCACCCGTTGCCCTGACCGGAGGATCCGAGAATGAGCGCCCTGTTCACCCCGCTCGCCCTGCGCGGCGTCACCCTGCCCAACCGGATCGCGCTGGCGCCCATGTGCCAGTACAGCGCCGGACCCGACGGCCTGCCCACCGACTGGCACCGCGTCCACCTGGGTTCCCGCGCGGTCGGCGGGGCCGGGCTCGTGATCACCGAGGCGACCGCAGTGGTGCCCGAGGGCCGGATCAGCCCGCAGGACACCGGCCTCTGGTCCGACGCGCACGTCGACGCGTGGCGGCCGATCACCGCGTTCGTCGCCGGTCAGGGCGCGGTGCCGGCCGTGCAGCTCGCGCACGCCGGGTTCAAGGCGTCCACGTACCGGCCGTGGGCGCCGGCGCGTGGCGGCGTGCCGGACGCCGAGGGCGGCTGGACCCCCGTGGGCCCGGGCGACCAGCCGTTCGTGCCGGAGTACCGCACCCCCACCGCGCTCGACGAGGCGGGCATCGCGGCCGTGGTGGACGCCTTCGCCACCGCCGCCGGGCGGGCGCTGGACGCCGGGTTCGCCGCCGTGGAGATCCACGCCGCGCACGGCTACCTGCTGCACGAGTTCCTGTCCCCGCTGACCAACCGCCGCACCGACGGCTACGGCGGGGACCGGGCCGCCCGGATGCGGCTCACGCTGGAGGTGGCCCGCGCGGTACGCGCCGCCGTCGGCGAGTCCGTGCCGGTGCTGACCCGGATCTCCGCCACCGACTGGACCGACGGCGGCTGGACCGTCGAGGACAGCGTGGTGCTCGCCGGGGAACTGGCCGCCGCCGGGGTGGACCTGGTCGACACCTCCTCCGGAGGCGCGGCGGCCCAGGCGTCCGTCCCGGTCGGACCCGGCTACCAGGTGCCGCTCGCCGCCCGGATCCGCCGCGACGCCGGGGTGCCGACCGGTGCGGTGGGCCTGATCGTCGAGCCCGAGCAGGCCGAGCAGATCGTGGCCGGCGGCGAGGCGGACCTGGTGTTGCTGGGCCGGGAGCTGCTGCGCGACCCGTACTGGCCGCGCCGCGCCGCCGCCAAGCTGGGAGCCACCCCGACCTGGCCCGACCAGTACACCCGAGCCGTCTGACCGGCCCCGCCCCGCCCGGTGGGCGGGGGGCGGGGGGAGTCAGCCGGCCAGGTGGTTCCAGCGGGGTTCCAGGTCGGTCCAGGTGCCCTGGTCGGCCACCGTGCCGTCGATCAGCACCACCACGTGGTCGGCCCGCACCAGGGCGGCCCGCTTGGCGGTCGAGCCGACCACTGTTACCCCGTGCTCGCGCAGTGCCGCCCACAGCGCCAGCTCCGTGCCCACGTCCAGCGCCGACGACACGTCGTCGGCCACCAGCAGCTCGGTACGCGGGGCGAGCGCCCGCGCCAGCGCCAGCCGCTGGAGCTGACCGCCGGACAACCGGGTGCCCTTGTGCCCGATCAGCAGCCCGAGCCCGCCGCCGGCCGCGGCCAGGTCGTGTTCGAGCTGGGCGGTCGAGACCGCCCCGGCGGCGTCCACCTGGTGACCGAGCGCGATGTTGTCGGCCACCGTGCCGGAGAGCACCCGGGGCAGCTGACCCACGTACCCGACCTGGTTGGGGCGCAGGAACATCTCCGGCTCGGTGACCGGGTCGCCGTTCCAGCGCAGCTCGCCGACGTGGTGCACGATCCCGGCGAGCGCGCGCAGCAACGACGACTTGCCGGATCCGACCGGGCCGACGACCAGCACCAACTGCCCGCGCTCGACCACCAGGTCGACGTCGCGGACGGCGAGCATGCCGTCGGAGTGCAGCGCGCCGAAGCCGGACAGCTCCAGGCGGCGCAGCGGGTGCCGGGGCGGCGGCTCGGGCGCGGGCGCGGTGCCCGCGACCAGGTCCAGTCCGGGCACCGGCGCCGCGTACACGGCCTCACCGGTCATCGCCACCGTCCGCTTCGTCCACACCCGCGCCGACGGGTACTGCGACACCAGCGACGCGGTGGTCCACGCGAACCAGCGGGCCGCGCCGAGCGTGGATACGGCCACGAGCGTGGCGCCGGCGGACAGCCCGCCTGTCAGATAGAGCGCCCACGCGCCGATCGGCAGCAGGCCGCTGGCGACCGCCGGGGTGGACCGGGCCCACACCTGCATGGCGATCTCGCGGCGCTGCCGCTCGCTGCGTACCTCGTCCAGCCGGGCGAGGTGGCGCAGCACCGGGCGGGTGGCGCCGGCCAGCTTCACCGTCCGGGCGGCGGACAGCGCGGACACCAGCGCGGTGGCGAACGCGGCGCGCGCCTTCACCGTGCCGGCCGCGGTGCGTTCCAGCCGGGGCCCGAACAGCGTCGCCGCCAGCCCGGAGACCACCATCGTGCCGACGAAGAACAACGCCGGTACGAGACTGCCGGTCACCAGCGTCATGGTGATCACGATGGTCAGCGAGATGAACTGGTCCATCAGGTTGTCGGCGAGGTGCACCACCCGGTCGGTGTCGCCGCCCTGTGCGACCACCTCGGCCGGGGTGTGCCCGCTGACCCGCCGCGCGCCGGTCTGCCCGTGCACCAGCCGGGCGCTGATCCGCAGCATCTGCCGGATCCACCACTGCGGGAACCACAGGTTCGTCAGGTACGGCAGCGGCAGCACCACGAGCAGCGCGGCCACGATGCCCAGCGCCGGCAGCCACGGGTCGCCGCCGCCGACCAGGTCGGCCCAGAGCCAGGGCAGCACCGCGCCGTCCATCCCGAGCACCGTCATCACGATGAACAGGGCGACCGAGAGCAGGCCGTACCGCGGGTCGTTGAAGCCCAGCCGGAGGATCTCGCGCATGGTCCGCGCGGGCGGCGTCGGCGGTGCCGGTGGCGGGTCGGCACGCGGCACGGCGGCCGGCCGCGTCGCGGGCGCGGCCGGCGTGGTGGGCGCGTCGTCCCAGGCGGGCGCGTCGAGCAGGTCCACGCCGCCGCGCCGGGCGCCCACCCCGGCGTACGCCCCGGCGTGGCTGGTGGCGAGCAGCTCGGCGAAGCGGGCCGACTCGCGCAGCGGACCGGCCTCCAGCACCGCGCCGTCGGCCATCACGACCACCTCGTCGCAGCGGCGCACCGACGAGAGCCGGTGCGCGATGACGATGCCGATCCGGTCGGTGAGCAGCCGTTCGGTGGCCTCGCGTACCCGGTTCTCGGTGACCGGGTCGAGCCGCGCGGTGGCCTCGTCGAGGATCACCACGTGCGGGTCGCGGACCAGGATGCGGGCGAACGCGACGAGTTGCTCCTGCCCGGCGGAGAGCACGTAGCCGCCGTCGCCGAGCCGGGTGTGCACGCCGTCGGGCAGCTCGGCGATCCAGCCGGCCAGGCCCAGTTCGGCCAGCGCCCGCTCGGCCGCCTCCAGCAGCTCCGGGTCGAACAGCGCCACGTTCTCGGCGAGCGTGCCGGCCAGGATCTCGGTGCGCTGCGGCACCACTGCGATCCACCGGCGCAGTTCCTCCACGTCCAGGTCGACCACGTCGGTGTCGCCGAGGAACACCGTGCCGCGCGGTACGTCCACCGCCCGGGTGAGCACCTTGGCCAGCGTCGACTTGCCCGAGCCGGTGCGCCCGACCAGCGCGTACGAGCGACCGCGGACGAAGTCCAGGTGGACGTCGCGCAGCGCCGGCCCGCGGTCGTCCCCGCCGGCCGGGTAGCGGTAGGTGAGCCCGCGCACGGTCAGGTCCCCTTCGACCGGGGTGGCACCGCCGTCGGGCTCCTGCGGCGACCCGGCCAGCAGTTGTACCCGGCCCCACGCGCCGAACGCCTGCTGCAGGTGCGGCACCCATCGGGCGATGTGCTCGACCGTCGCGCCGAACGCGATGGCCAGCAGCCAGATCGCGGTGAGCCGCGCGGCGTCGACCCGGCCGGTGGCGAGCGCCCACGCGCCGCCCAGCACCACGCCCGCGATGCCGACCCGGACCGCGCCGGCGGCGGCCGCGGTGACCCGGGCGGAGAGCCGGAACACCCGGACGCACCGGGTGATCACCTCGGCCGCGCGGCGGGCGTAGAGGCGCAGCACGTACGGCCGGGCGAGGCTGGTGCGTACGTCGTCCTGCCCGTGCACCGCCTCCTCCATCACTGCCGCGAGGTCGGACCACGCCTCCTCCTCGGCCATCCGGGCCGGGGCGATCCGGGCGGTCGGGCGGCGCAGCGTCACCGCGAGCAGGGCGGTGAGCAGGATCATGCCGACGCCCGCGGGCCACCAGACGATGAGGGCGCTGACCGCCGAGAGGGCGCAGACCGCGAGGCCCTGCGCCAGCCGTACGCCGGTGTTCCGCATCTCGGCGGCGACCTGGTAGACGTCGTTGTCGATCCGGTCGAGCAGCTCGCCGACCGGGGTGGTCTCCAGGGTGGGCAGGTCCTGGCCGAGCGCGACCCGGCAGAGCCGCCGCCGCACGTCGGCCGACCAGTCG
This sequence comes from Micromonospora tulbaghiae, assembly GCF_900091605.1. GTDB lineage: Bacteria > Actinomycetota > Actinomycetes > Mycobacteriales > Micromonosporaceae > Micromonospora > Micromonospora tulbaghiae. Next base: position 541,650 of record NZ_FMCQ01000003.1, on the reverse strand, counting down.
GCGGTGAGCCGGGCCATGATCAGGCCGATCAGCAGGTCGGTGACGACAGCGGCGACGAGCGCCACCGCGAGCGCGACGAACCAGCCGGACGAGCGGTGCACCAGCACCGGCCCGGCCAGCGCGGAGGCGGCCGCCTGACCACCGGCGCCGAGCACGATCAGCAGCAGGACCGCCGCCATCCGCCGGGGCGCCGTGGCCCAGAGATCTCGGAGCAGGCGCATGGAAGTCCTCCGGACTCGGATCGGTGGGGGCGGTGCCCTCAGCCTCACCCTTCCGGCGGTCCGGAATCAACCGAATTACCGACCGCTGGTCAGGTCCGGGCGACCCGCCGGACGATGCCGAGCAGCGACTCCTGCACCTCGTCGATCGGCCGCTCCGGCGAGAAGACCAGCCAGTCCACGGCCACCACGAGCCCGACGCCGAACAGCGCCGAGCTGGCGGTACGCACGTCCAGGTCGGCGGGGAGTTCCCCGCTGTCCACCCCGGCCTTCACCGTCTCGGCGATCACCGCGATGGCCTCGCCGCGCAGCAGCCGCAGTGTCTGCTGCCACTCCCGGTTGGTCCGCCACATCTCCGAGAGCAGAAGCTGGGCGAAGGCGCGGTAGCGGCGGATGTACTCCAGCTGGGCGCGGACCAGCGCGCCGAGCGCCTCCAGCGGCGGCAGCCCGTCGACGGCGGCCCGGAACTCGGCGGTGAGCAGGCCGATGCCGTGCCGCAGCAGCTCCTCGAACAGGACGGTCTTGGACTCGAAGTTGTAGTAGACGGTCCCCTTCGCCACGCCGGCCCGGGCCGCGATGTCGTCCACAGTGGTGGCCGAGAAGCCCTGCTCGGCGATGAGGTCCACCGCCGCCACGAAGAGGCGCTGGCGGGTGTCCTCGCGCCGGCGTGTCCGTCCGTCCGTCACCGGCCCATCCTCACATGGTCAGTTCGGGGTGCAGCTTGGCCGGGGTCAGCCGGCGGGAGCGGCGGGCCGCGCCGACTGTCAGCGCCATGGCCCCCAGCCCGAACGCGAGCAGCACCAGCGCGGCCGTGACCACCGGTGCGGTCGTACCGCCGTTGATGGTGTGCCGCAGGCCGTCCACCACGTACGTCATCGGCAGCCAGGGGTGGATCGCCTGGAAGAAGCCGGGTGAGGTCTGCACCGGGTAGGTGCCGCCGGACGAGGTGAGCTGGAGCATCAGCAGCGCCAGCGCGGCCAGCCGCCCGGCCGGGCCGAGCGCCACCCCGAGCAGTTGCATGATCGCGGTGAACGCCAGCGAGGTGAGGGCGAGCAGCCCGAACGTGGCGGGGCCGTGCCTCGGGTCGAGCCCGAGCCCGAGCGTCACCACCGTGTAGAGCACCGTGACCTGGGCCAGGCCGATCCCGGCGGCGGGGAGCCACCCGGCGAGCACGACCCGCCAGCCGGGCGCGCCGGACATCACGTGCCGCCGGTTGACCGGCCGCAACAGCATGTACGTGATCATCGCGCCGACCCAGAGCGCCAGCGACAGGAAGTACGGGGCGAAGCCCACGCCGTACGAGCCGGCCGGGTTCTGCGAGTCGCGGATCAGGCCGACCGGGTCGCCGAGTACGCCGGCGCGAGTGGCCGCGTCGTCGTACCCGGGCAGTTTCCGTTCCCCGGCGGCGAGCCCGTCGGCGAGGTCGCCGGCGCCGCCTTCCAGCCAGGTCAGCCCGTCGACGAGGCGGTTGCTGCCGCTGCCGAGCTGGGCCAGGCCGCCGTCGAGCTGGCGGGCGCCGGTGGCGAGGCGGTAGAGCCCGCCGCGCAACTGGTCCGCGCCGGTCGACGCGTCGCCCAGCCCGTCGCGGAGCTCGGCGCTGCCCTGTGCCAGCGTGGCGAGCCCGCCGGCCAGCTCGTTCACCTTGGCGCGGGCGGAGGCGACGTCGTCGGCCAGGTGCGGCGCGGCGGCGGCGACCTCGCTGGCGGTCTTCGCCACGTCGGTCATCTGCTTGCGCAGTGTGGCCATGTCGGTCTTGTCCAGCGCCGCCACCACGGACCGGGCCTGCGTGACGGCCCGGTCGGCTGCCTTGCGGGCGGCGGCGAATCCGGGATCGTCCGCCAGCTCGGGGTGTTCCTTCGCGACCGCGTCGAGCCGGTCGCGGACCTCTTCGGCGCTCGCGACCACCTCGGCGGCCCTGCCCGGCAGCGCGTCCAGCCCGGCGGCGAGTTGCTGCGCGCCGTCGGCGACGAGCGTGGCCGCCTTCTCGATCTTGTCGGCGTTGCGGCGCAGCACCGGCTCGTACCTGTCGGCGGCGGCGTTCACGGTGGCGGCCGCGGCCTTGGTCTCGGTGGCGGCGCGCCCGGCGCCGTCGGCGAGCTGGGCGGCGCCGGTGCGCAGCTGGTCGAGGCCCTTGGCGAGCTTGTCCGCGCCCTGGACCGACTGGTTGAGTCCACCGGCGAGCTGCCCGGCGCCGTCCTCGGCGTCACCGAGCCCGTCGGCGAGCCGGCCCGCGCCCCGCTGGGAGCTGCCGACCCCGTCGGCGATCTTTCCGGCGCCGTCGGCGGCGCGGCCGGTCTCGGCCTTGGCGTCGGTGAAGCCGATCAGCATCTTGTCGAAGTACGTGGCGGCGGTGCTCTGCGCGGCGGCGGCCCGGATCTCGCTGAACGCCGACCGGGCGAGCAGGCCGGAGAGGTAGTTGGTGGCGTCGTCGTTGACGACCTTCAGTTCGCCCTGCCGGGCCGGGCGGTCCGGTTCCGGGCCGGCGGCGAGCGTGGCGGAGAAGTCCTCCGGGATGGAGAAGACCAGGTGGTAACGCCCGTCGCGCAGCCCCTTGGTGGCGTCGGTCTGGTCGGTGACGGTCCAGCCGAACACCCGCCGGTCGAGCAGCTTCTCGGTCAGGTCGCGGCCGGCGTGCACCTCGCTGCCGTCACCGGCGGTGGCCGGGCGGTCGGCGTCGACCAGGGCGACCGGGATCCGGTCCATCTTCCCGTAGGGATCCCAGAACGCGTACAGGTAGAGGGCGCCGTAGAGCAGCGGGACGATGGTGAGCACCGCGAGCGCGGCGCGCGGCAGCCGGCCACGGGTCATCCGGCGCAGCTCGAACAGGGCCAGTCGCAGGACGCTCATGCGGGCACCTCGGCGGGCTCGTCGGGAACGGTCAGGGCGGGGACGGGCAGGGCCGGGTCGCCGATGCGGTGCACGGTGGCGGCAACTCCGGGTTCGACGGCGCGGGCGCTGGCGACGACCGCGTACCCCTGGTCGGCGAGGCGTTCCAGCGCGCCCCACATCCACTCCCGCTCGGGGCGGTCGGCGCCGGCGTCCACGTCGTCGGCGACGATCAGGCTGGGGCCGCCGAGGCTGGCCAGCACCAGCCCGAGCACCTGGCGTTCGACCGGGGTGAGGTCGCGGCCGTACCGGTCGGGTTCCAGCGGCGCGTCGGTGAGTCCGGCGCCGGCGACGGCGGCGGCGTAGGCGTCGCGGCGGTAGGCCCGGCGGGCCCGTACCGCGGCGACCGGGACCAGCCGGCGCCGGCGGCGTGGCACCGGGCCGAGCAGCAGCAGGCGTTCGGTGATGTGCTCGGCGACGGTGAGCGTCGGGTCGGGTTCGTGCACGCCTGCCACCTGGCCGAGCGCGGCCGGGCCGCGGCGGCGCAGCTCGCCGTGGTTGTGCGGGAAGCGCCCGGCCAGCGCCAGCAGCAGCGAGGTGCGCCCGCTGCCGGGCGGGCCGGTGACGGCGTGCAGCTCACCGCTCGCGGCGGTGAGGTCGACGTCCCGGTAGACCCAGCCGCGGCGGGTGCGCAGCCCCAGGCCCCTGGCCTCGACGATGTTCATCCCGACCCCGAATTCCGAACTGACTAGTCAGTATAAAAACATGCCCAGCATAGCGACGGTTGTCCGGTTCGGGACGTCTGGCGGGAGTGATTCTCAGAACAGCACTGTGGCGAGCGTGCCGACCGGGCGGAAGCCGCAGCGCTCGTAGACCCGGCGGGCGGGCAGGTTGAAGTCGTTGACGTAGAGGCTCACGGTGGGCGCGACCCGTTCCAGCGCGTCGCGGACCACTGCGGCCATCGCGGCGGTGGCGATGCCCCGGCCGCGCCACTCCGGCGCCACCCAGACGCCCTGCACCTGCGCGGTCCGGCGGGTCACCACGGCCAGCTCCGCCTTGAAGACCACCCGCCCGTCGACGAAACGGGCGTAGGCGCGGCCGGCGCGCACCAGCTCGGTCACCCGCCGCCGGTAGCCGCGCCCGCCGTCCTCGGCCAGCGGCGACACCCCGACCTCCTCGGTGTACATCGCCACCGCCGCCGGGAACAGCCGGTCGACCTCGTTGGCGCGCACCCGGCGCACGTGCGGGTCGGGCGCCACGGCTGGCAGCGCGTCCGTCGCCAGCAGCGGCTGGTTCGGGCGTACGTCCCGAGCCGGCCCCCAGTGCGCGGAGAGGCGGTCCCAGAGCCCGAGCACGGCGTCGGCGCGGCCCACTATCGAGGAACAGAGCCGATCCTCGGCGCTCAACTGGTCGGCGAACGCGGTCACCGCCGACTCGGACGCGAGCACCGGGGTCAGGTTGCCGCCCAGCCAGCAGATCGACTCCAGGTGCCGGCGGGAGCCGTACCCGAGGATCCGCGCCTCGGCCCGCCACCACGCCAGGCCGCGTGCCGCCACTCGCTCGGCGACCTGCGCGCCGGCGTACGGGTCGAGGTCGAGCAGCCGCTCGACCGCGCGGCGCTCCGACTCCCCGAGTTGGCGTACCGGCAGCGTGAGCACGGCTACCAGCCTGCCAGATCCACCCCCGCGTGCGCGGGCCGACCGGGCACCTGCCGCACGGCGCTCAGCCGGCCGGCGCCGGCACCGGTTCGGGCGTGGCCGGCCGGGTCCGGGCGGCCCACCGCACCACCGGCGGCACCAGCGCGCCGAGCAGCAGGAACACCACACCGAGCACGAGCCAGCCGGGTACGCCCCAGCCGATCGCGAGCGTGGTCACCACCAGCGGGGCGACCATCGAGCCGAGCTGCATGCCCATCCCGTACGCACCCTGGTACTGCCCGTGCGCGTGCGCCGGGGCCAGGCCGAAGGAGATGCCCCAGCCGGCCGCCGCGTGCCACAGCTCCCCCACGACGTGCACCAGCGCACCCGCCAGCAGCAGCGGCACTGCCACCGCGACCGGCACGCCGCCACCGGCCGCGAACAGCGCGCAGGCGACCGCGAGCAGGACACCCGCCCGCCGGGCGGCCCGGCCCGCGCCGGTCAGGTCCTCGGTGCCCCGCGAGGCGCGGACCTGGAACAGGATCACCACCACGGTGTTGACGAGCAGGCAGGCGGAGATCAGCCAGTTCGGCGCCGTGGTGTGCCCGGCGATCCAGAGCGGCAGGGCGATGTTGATCAGCGAGAAGTGCATGGACATGAGCCCGTCCAGCACGGTGAAGGCGAGGAACGGGCGGTCCCGAAGCGCGATCAGCCGTGGCCCGTGCGCCGGGGCGGGCATCGGCGGCACCGGCGGGAGCCGCAGCAGCACCGCTGCCGCCAGCACGTACGTGGCGGCGTCGAGCAGGATCAGCGTGACGTACGCGCCCCGGGTGTCGGCGGCGAGCGCGAACCCGGCCAGCACCGTACCCACCGAGATCCCGACGTTGGTGACCGCGCGCAGGTAGGCGCGGGTGCGTACCCGCTGGTCGGGCGGGACAGCGCCGGCGATCAGCGCGCCCCGGGCGCCACGGGTGCCGGCGTCGGCGACCGCCATCAGCACGCCGACGACCAGGAAGCCGGTGAACGAGCGCACGCCGACCAGTGCGGCCGTGCACCCGGCCGAGGCGAGCAGCGCGGCCATCTGGAGCCCGCGCGGGCCGAGGCGGTCGGCGAGGTAGCCCATCGGCGTGCTCGCCACCAGGCTGACCAGCGCGGTGAGCGTGAGCGCCACGCCGACCTGAGCCACCGAGAGCCCGACCGACCGGGTGAGGAACAGCGCGCTGGCGGTGAGCCAGGTGCCCCGCCCGACGGTGTTGACGAGCGTGGAGAGGGCGAGGGTCCGGGACGGGCCCGGTTCGGGAAGCAGGCGCACACCGGCACCTTAGCAAGACGTACGTACGGTTTTCAGCCCTGTTTACGTGACGTCTTGTCGGCGATGCATTGCCGATATATCGTTGATGCATCAGTGATACACCGACAGAAGGAGAACCGATGGGCTTCCATCGACGCATGCACGCCATGCACGACGAGATGCGCCGCCGTGGCGGCTTCGGCTTCCCGCCCGTACCCCCGGGTCCGCCGCCCTTCTCCCCCGGACCGCACGGTCACGGGCGGGGCCGGGGCGGGCGCGGACGCGGCCGGCGGCCCAACGTGCGCGGCGCCGTGCTGGCGCTGCTCACCGAGCGGCCGATGCACGGCTACGAGATGATCCAGGAGATCGACTCCCGCACCGGCGGGGCCTGGCGGCCCAGCCCCGGCTCGATCTACCCGACGCTGCAACTGCTGGAGGACGAAGGGCTCATCGCGACCGCCGCCGACTCCGAGGGTGGACGCAAGCGGTTCGCGCTGACCGAGGCGGGCCAGGCCGAGGCGGCCGGCGCGGCGCAGACCCCGCCCTGGGCGGAGTTCGCCGAGCAGACGGTCAACAGCTGGCACGACATCCGCGACGCCGGCGCCCAGGCCATGCAGGCGCTGCGGCAGGTGATGACCACCGGCACCGACGACCAGCGCGCCCGGGCCGCCCAGGTGCTCGACGAGACCCGGCGCAAGCTCTACGCCATCCTCGCCGAGTCCGAGTGAGCACCGCCGCCGCGACGGTACGCCGGCCGGACGACGACCGGCGTGCCGTCAGGCGCGGCGCGCGGTGACGAGCAGGTACTCCCAGCGCATCACGCCGCCGGCCAGGTGCCGGGCCGCCAGTTCGGTCAGCGCGCGGTCGAGACCGACCGTACGCTCCGGGTCGCCCGCGTTCGCCCGGTAGACCGCCACCGTCGGTCCGTAGTGGGTGGCGAAGAAGTCCCGGAACTGTCCGGGCGTGGCGAACCGGTTCACCACCACGGCGTCGCGCCCCAGCGTGAGCGCGTCGACCCGGTCGCCGAACAACTCCCGGACATGGTCCTCGTCGCCCCAGAGCGGGGGCGGCTGCGCACCCGGCGGCGGTGGCGGCGCATACGGTCGCATGGCCGCGAACAACTGCCCCACGAAACCCTCCGGGGTCCAGTTGACCAGGCCGATCGTCCCTCCCGGCCGGCACACCCGCAGCAACTCGTCGGCGGCGACCCGATGCCGGGGCGCGAACATCACGCCCACGCAGGACAGCACCGCGTCGAACGCGCCGTCGGCGTACGGCAGCGCCTCCGCGTCCGCCTCCTCCCAGGTCAGCGTCACGCCCTCCCGCTCGGCCGACGCCTGCCCGATCGCCAGCAGCTCCGGGGTGAGGTCACCGGCCACCACCTCCGCGCCGGTCCGAGCCGCCGGCAGGGCCGCGTTGCCGGTTCCGGCCGCCACGTCCAGCACCCGCATGCCCGGCCCCACCCCGACCGCCCGGACCAGCGTCGCCCCCAGCTCCGGGATCACCTGCGCGGCCACTGCGGCGTAGTCGCCCATCGCCCACATCGTGCGGTGCCGGGCCTTCACCGCCGCATCCTGCTCCCGTTCCTCGATCATCCGTCGCTCCTCACCTGTCGTCCCTGCACAGGACGCTAGGCAGCGGACGCCCCGGCCCCCAGTACGAGATCTGTACCGCTCCCGACAGGCCGCTGGCCGGGTCAGCGGGCCGGGCGTAGCGTGCCCGCCATGGGGGCCTCCTACCACCAGTTCTGCCCCGTGGCGAAGGCCATGGAACTGCTCGACGAGCGGTGGACGCTGCTCGTGGTCCGGGAGTTGGTCAGCGGCTCGGAACGCTTCAACGAGCTGCGCCGGGGCCTGCCCCGGATGTCGCCCACGCTGCTGTCCCGCCGGCTGCACCAGCTCGTCCGCGCCGGGGTGGTGGAGCGACGGGTCGACGGCGCCGACGTGCGCTACGTCCCGACCGCCGCCGGGCGCGAGCTGCGGCCCGTGCTGGAGGCGCTCGGCGCCTGGGGCGTGCGCTGGATCGGCGAACTGGGCGACGCCGACCTGGACCCGAAACTGCTGCTGTGGGACATGCACCGGCACGTCGACCACGACGCGGTCCCGCCGGGGCGTACCGTCGTGCGGTTCCGCTTCCGGGACGTGCCCGCGGCGCTGCGCGACTGGTGGATGGTGATCGCCGCGGGCGAGGCCGACGTCTGCGACAGCGACCCCGGGCACGACGTGACGGTGACCGTCACGGCGGACCTGCGCGCCCTGGTCCAGGTCTGGATGGGCGACCTGGAGTGGACCGCGGCGCTGCGCGGCGGCGCGGTGGAGGTGACCGGGCCGGAGGCGCTGCGGCGCGCCGCGCCCGGCTGGTTCACCCTCTCCCCCTTCGCCGCCGTGCCCCGGCCCTGAGACGGCGCGTGCGGCCGCCCCCGATGTGGGGACGGCCGCACGGCGACGCGGGAAGCAGATCAGTGCACGGTGACGGTGGCGCCACCCGGCACCAGGTCACGCAGCTCCTCGGGGATCTCGGCGCCCATCTCGTCGGCGATGCGCAGCGCCTCCTCGATCAGCGTCTCCACGATCTGCGCCTCGGGCACGGTCTTGACGACCTTGCCCTTGACGAAGATCTGGCCCTTGCCGTTGCCGGAGGCCACGCCCAGGTCGGCCTCGCGGGCCTCACCCGGGCCGTTCACCACGCAGCCCATGACCGCGACGCGCAGCGGCACCGGCAGGCCCTCCAGGCCGGCGGTGACCTCCTCGGCCAGCTTGTAGACGTCGACCTGCGCCCGGCCGCAGGACGGGCAGGAGACGATCTCCAGGCCACGCTCACGCAGGCCCAGCGACTCCAGGATCGCGTTGCCGACCTTGATCTCCTCGACCGGCGGAGCGGACAGCGAGACCCGGATGGTGTCGCCGATCCCCTCGGCCAGCAGCGCGCCGAACGCCACCGCCGACTTGATCGTGCCCTGGAACGCCGGGCCCGCCTCGGTGACGCCGAGGTGCAGCGGGTAGTCGCACTTCTCGGCCAGCAGCCGGTACGCGCGGATCATCACCACCGGATCGTTGTGCTTGACCGAGATCTTGATGTCCCGGAAGCCGTGCTCCTCGAACAGCGAGCACTCCCACAGCGCCGACTCCACCAGCGCCTCGGCGGTGGCCTTGCCGTACTTGGCCAGCAGACGCTTGTCCAGCGAGCCCGCGTTGACGCCGATCCGGATCGGCGTGCCGGCGTCGCCCGCGGCCCGCGCGATCTCCTTGACCTTGTCGTCGAACTGCCGGATGTTGCCCGGGTTCACCCGCACCGCGGCGCAGCCGGCGTCGATCGCCGCGAAGACGTACTTCGGCTGGAAGTGGATGTCGGCGATCACCGGGATCTGCGACTTCTTGGCGATCGCGGGCAGCGCCTCCACGTCGTCCTGCGACGGTACGGCGACCCGGACGATCTGGCAGCCGGACGCGGTCAGCTCGGCGATCTGCTGGAGCGTGGCGTTGACGTCGGCGGTGAGGGTGGTGGTCATGGACTGCACCGAGACCGGCGCGCCACCACCGACCGGCACCGGACCGACCATGATCTGGCGGCTGGCCCGGCGCGGGGCCAGCGGCGGCGGCGGTACGGGGGGCATACCGAGACTGACAGCGGTCACTTCAGGCACTCACCTTGAGAAGAGCGTGATGGGGTTGATGACATCGGCGGTGACTGTGAGCAGCGTGAACGCGCCGCCGATCAGGATCACCGCGTACGTGAAGGGCATGAGTTTGAGGTAGTCGACGCGGCCGGGATCGGCGCGGCCGATGCGCGCGTACAGCCAGGAGCGCGCCCGTTCGAACCAGGCGATGGCGATGTGGCCGCCGTCCAGCGGGAGCAGCGGCAGCAGGTTGAACACGCCGATGAAGAAGTTCAGCGACACGAACAGCATGAAGAACACCAGCCAGGCGTTGTTCTCCACGGCCTCGCCGCCGAGCCGGCTGGCGCCGACCACGCTGATCGGGGTGTCCACGTCACGCTCGCCGCCGGTGATCGCGTTCCACAACGCGGGCACCTTCTGCGGGATGCGCTGCATGGCGTGCGCGGTCTGCACGGCCATGGTGCCGGTGAAGTCGGCGGTGGCGCCGAACGCGGCGACCGGGCCGTACTCGACCCGGGTCGGGGTGGTGGGCGAGAGCGCCACGCCGAGCGCGGAGACCGACGAGGCGGCGCCCTTCGGGTCGCCGAGCGGCGGACGCTGCACCGAGGCCAGGTCGACCCGAGCGTCGTCCGGCTTGCCGTCGCGCACGTAGGCGACGGTGGCCGTGCCGGGCGGGGTGGCGCGGACCACGTCGAGCATGTCGCCCCAGGTGGAGACCGGCTTGCCGTTCACCGCGGTGATCCGGTCGCCGTCCTTGAGCTGGGCCTTCTCGGCCGGGCTGGCCGGGTCGCCGGACTCGCAGGCACGGGCCGCGTTCTCCACCACCACGCACGGCGCGATGGCGATCACCGCCGGCTCGGCCCGGAAGCCGGCCTCGGTGCTGGGGAACTTCGGGTTCGGCAGCCCGACCGACACCGCGATGATCCAGAGCGCGATCAGGGCCAGGGCGAAGTGGGTGATCGAGCCCGCGGACATCACGATCGTCCGCTTCCACACCGGGTAGCGCCACATGGCGCGCTTCTCGTCCCCCGGCTCGACGTCGTCGTCCTGCGGCGTCATACCGACGATCTTGCAGAAGCCGCCGAGCGGGATGCCCTTGATGCCGTACTCGGTCTCGCCCCGCCTGAACGACCACAGCGTCGGGCCGAAGCCGACGAAGTAGCGCGTGACCTTCATCCCGAACGCCTTGGCGGTCAGCATGTGCCCCGCCTCGTGCAGGCTCACCGAGATGAGAATCGCCAGGGCGAACAGCACCACCCCGAGCAGATAGCTCATCGAGCTCCTTCCACCGACCCGACGATGATCTCCTGGGCGTGCGCCCGTGCCCACGACTCGGCGGCGAGCACGTCCTCGACGGTACCTGGTTCGTCGAAATCGGGTGCGTCCTCCAGCACGCGCTGGAGGGTGTCGACGATGCCGAGGAACGGCAGCCGGCCCGCGACGAACGCGGCCACGCACTCCTCGTTCGCCGCGTTGTAGATCGCCGGGCGGCAGCGCCCGGCCTCGCCCGCCGCCTTGGCCAGCGCGACCGCCGGGAACGCCGCGTCGTCGAGCGGGAAGAACTCCCAGGTGTGCGCGCTGGTCCAGTCCACCGCGGCGGCGGCGCCCGGCACCCGGTCCGGCCAGCCGATACCGAGCGCGATGGGCAGCCGCATGTCCGGCGGGCTGGCCTGGGCGAGCGTGGACCCGTCGGTGAACTCGACCATCGAGTGGATCACCGACTGCGGGTGGACCATCACCTCGATGTCGGCGTACGGCACGTCGAACAGCTCGTGCGCCTCGATCACCTCAAGCGCCTTGTTGACCATCGTGGCGGAGTTGATCGTGACGACCGGGCCCATGTTCCAGGTCGGGTGCGCCAGCGCCTGCTCCGGCGTGACGGCTGTCAGCTCGTCGCGCCGCCGCCCCCGGAACGGGCCGCCGCTGGCGGTGACCACCAGCCGCCGCACCTCGCCCCGGGCGCCGCCGCGCAGGCACTGCGCCAGCGCCGAGTGCTCGGAGTCGACAGGAACGATCTGCCCCGGTCGCGAGACGGCGGCCCTGACCAGCGGGCCGCCGGCCACGAGGGACTCCTTGTTGGCCAGGGCGAGGGTACGACCGGCGTGCAGCGCGGCCAGCGTCGGCGGCAGGCCCAGCGAGCCGACCACCCCGTTGAGCACCACGTCGCACGGCCACTGCGCCAGCTCGGTCATCGCGTCCGGCCCGGCCACGATCTTCGGCAGCTTGAAGTCGCCGGTGGCCCAGCCACGCCGGCTCGCCTCGGCGTAGAACGCGAGCTGGAGGTCCTGCGCGGCGGACGCGCGGGCCACGCCGACCGCCTCCACGCCCAGTTCCAGCGCCTGCGCGGCGAGCAACTCCACGTTGCCGCCACCCGCGCCGAGGGCAACCACCCGGAAGCGGTCCGGGTTGCGCCTGACGATGTCGATGGCCTGGGTGCCGATCGAGCCGGTCGAACCGAGCAGCACGAGGTCTCGGGGAGTGGTCACCGGACCATTGTTCCCCAGCGCCTCACCCCGGTTCGTCCCGGAGTGCCCGACGGCATGATCGACTCCACTTCCCCGAGGTGGTGGCATCACCGGCGCCGCGATGTCACCACTTCGGCGAACATCACACGTTCTCGGAGCCGCCGCGCAACCGCCATCGACGCGTCGTTCCCGGCCATCACCACCGCGTACACCCGCGGCGTGCCGGTGGCGAACTCACGCTCCAGCACCGCGCGGGCCGCCTCGGTGGCGCAGCCGTTGCCCTGGGCATCGGGATGCAGGTGCCAGCCGACCTCGATGTCCTCGGTCAGCGTCACGCCGTCGCGTCCCGGCAGCGGCTTGAGCAGGATGCTCCCCGCCACCGGTCCGCCCGCCCGCGGCTCGATCGCCCACAGCCCCCACCGACCGGCGTACGGCGCCCAGCGCTCCCGCCACAGCCGGACCCGATCGCGCGCCTCGGACGGGTCGGTCATCCGCCCGTGGCGCACGTGCGGCTGGCGCTGCAGGACGAGGCTACGGGGACACGATCGTCCTGTCGGGCGCGGTGAGGTGCTCCAGGTGCCCCAACGGCAGGTGCGGGGGCCGCCACTCCAGGAACATCGCGGTGGCGTCGTCGTCGAGCTGGTCCTGCTGGTAGGCGAGGACGGCGCGCACCAGCCGGCGCATCGTCTCGGGGCTGGGCAGCCGGTCGTTGAGGGCACGCTCGACGAAGTCGACAAGTCGGTCCAGCCCGAACCGTTCACCGTCGTCGCCCCGGGCGTCGGTGATGCCGTCGGTGTAGGCGAGGATGCGGTCGCCCGGGTGTAGCGCCTCCTCGTGCGCCCGTGGTCGCCGCGTCGACAGGTTACCCAGCCCGAGCGGCAGCGCGGTCGGCCCGGGCAGCGCCCGGACGGCCTTGCCGTCCCTCAGCAGCATGGCGGCGGGGTGGCCGGCGTTGATGATCCGCAGCAGGCCGGTCCGCCGGTCGAGTTCGGCGAGCAGCGCGGTCGCGAACATGCCCGGGTGTTCGGAGCGGACCCACCTGTCGATGCTGATCGCCGTGTCGATCAGGTCGAGACCGGTGCGCCGGGCGTTGCGGTACGCGCTGACCACGAGCGAGGCCATCGCGCTCGCCTTGATCCCGTGCCCGCAGGTGTCGAAGAGCCCGACGCTGAGCATGTCGCCGTTGAGCGCGTAGTCGAAGATGTCCCCGCCGACGTCGTAACACGGTTCGAGAATGGCGGTGACCACCAGGTCGTCCGTCGCGAAGGTCAGCGGCGGCAGCAGCCCCCACACGATCTCGGCGGCGACCTGCATCGGCAGGCGGCGGCGGATCCGTTCCACGACGTCGCCGTAGAGCCGGCGGTTCACCAGGACCTGGGCGACGGCGACCGCCACCTCCCAGGCCGGCCGGTCCAGCGCGGGGTCGCCGGCGCGCGACGACACGATCTCCAGCGCGCCCAGCCGTTCGCAGCCGAGCAGCAGGGGCACCCAGAGCCGGTCCGGGTGGTCGGGAGCGCGCTGCACCTGGAGGCCGGTGAACGCCCGACCGGCGAGCGTCGTCTCGATCGTGAGCTCGTCCCGAGGCGCGCCCGCGCCGACCAGGGGTACGAGCGAGGACTGTGTGTAGTCGGCCAGGTAGATCACCATGTCGGTGGCCCCGATGGCGGGCGCGACCCGGTTCACCAGGAGCGACAGGTCGTCCGGACCACCCCGGGCGGCGTTGAGGTGCAGCCAACGCGCCGCGTCGCCACCGTCGACCATCCGCGCCTCCCCGTGTCTCCACCACCGTAGGAGGCCGAGGGCGAACTGCCAACGGCGCGGCTCAGGTCGGGCGTTCCAGGACGAAGGTCTCCAGTTCGGCGCCGCCGTACCAGTCGGTGCGCACGCCGACGTGCGTCATGCCGAGGCGCCGGGCCACCGCCATCGACGGGTCGTTCCCGGCCATCACCACCGCGTACACCCTCGGGGTGCCGGTGGCGAACTCGCGTTCCAGCACCGCGCGGGCCGCCTCGGTGGCGTAGCCGCGGCCCTGGGCGTCGGGGTGCAGGTGCCAGCCGACCTCGATGTCGTCGGTCAGGGTGACGCCGTCGCGTCCCGGTAGCGGCTTGAGCAGGATGCTCCCGGCCACCGGTCCGCCGTCGCGCGGTTCGATCGCCCACAGGCCCCAGCGGCCCTCGTACGGCGCCCAGCGTTCGTGCCAGGACCGGACCCGCTCGCGTGCCTCGGACGGGTCGGTCATCCGCCCCTTGCCGCCGCCCAGCCAGCGCATCACCTCGTCCCGGGAGTAGATGTCGTAGATCCGGTCCAGGTCGTCCGGGGACTCGGTCCAGTCCCGCAGCACCAGCCGCTCGGTCGTGGCGATCGTCATGCCGCCGGATCGTAATGCGTGGCGCCGGGTCGTACGGGGAACGAGAGGGCGATGGGCGACGGGTGGGAGCGGACGAAGCGGATCACGGCTGCGGCGTTCCGGCCGGTACGCGGCCGGGACCTGTCGCTGCACGCAGCCGCGATCACCTTCTACGGCGCGATCGCCGTGGTGCCGGTGGCGCTGCTGGCGATCTGGCTGACCGGGCTGCTCGCCGGGGCGGACCGGGTGCGGCGGCTTACCGGGTACGCCATCGACACGCTGCCCACCGATATCGGCGCGCACCGGGCGGCGGCCGCGCTGGTCGAGGCCGGGCTGGGGCTGACCCCGCTGCTGGCGCTGGCCTCGCTCCTGCCTGCCTCCCTCTACGGCGAGGGACTGCGCCGCGCCTTCGTCTCGGTGGCCGAGCCGCGCGCCGAGTCCGGCGCGCTGGTCGGCTGGCGGGGCCGCCTGCTGCTGCTCCCGCTGCTGGCGCCGGCCCCGGTGCTGCTGCTGTCGATCCTGCTGGGGCTGCCGATGACCACCCGGCTGGTGCGCCAGGGCGGCTGGATCGGCGCGCTCGGCGTGGTGCTGTCGTTCCTCGCGGTGTGGCTGGTGCTCACGCCGGTGCTGATCTGGGTGTTCCGGGTGGTCGGCCCGGCCTCCCCGGACTGGCTCGCCACCATCGTCCTGGGCTCGTTCACGGCGGCCAACCTGTCCGGCTTCGTGCACGGCTTCGTGCTGTTCTGCTCGCTGCCGCTGGACCTGGGCGTGCCGTTCGGCGGATTCGACGAGATCGGTGGCGGCGTGGCGGTGCTGCTCTGGCTGTACCTGTTCCACGTGATCGTGCTGTCCGGCTACTCGGCCACGCTGGCGGCGAGCCGGTGGCGGGCCACCCGGGAGGCGGCCCGCGCCTGACGGCTGCGGGTCAACGCCGGAACGGGCCGCGCACCTCGTACGTGATGCCGCCGGTGCCGGCCCGGGCGCCGCTGGTACCGCGCTGCGAGGAGAAGTAGAGCCGACTGCCGTCCGGGGAGAACGCCGGGCCGGTGATCTCCGACTCGGACTGCCCGAGCAGCCGCACGAACGGCGCCACCACACCGGCCGGCGTGATCACGTTGATCTCCATGTCGCCGCCGTCCTCGGCCACGTAGAGGTCACCGCCGGCGGTGCCGGTGATGTTGTCGACGCCGGTCAGCGGCGCGGCCCCGGCCGGCACCAGCGAGTCGTCGTACGCGAGGTCGAGCCGCTGGTTCACCGCGTCGTACGCCCACACCCGGTTGTCGCCCTTGGTGGTGAACCAGCAGGTGTCGTCGGCGTACCAGCAGCCCTCGCCGCCGTCGAACGTCTGCGCCGCGGCCACCTGGTAGCGGGTGGGCACCGGGAACCCGTCGCGGTCCGGCAGGTCCCGCCAGGTCACCGGCCCGGTCACCTGGCCGTCCGGGGCGCAGAGCACCTGCACGCGGCCGGTGCGGAGGTCGCCCCAGGTGTCCGGGACGAACCGGTAGAAGCAGCCGTCCCCCTCGTCCTCGGTCAGGTAGACCACCCGCCGCACCGGGTCACAGGCCGCCGCCTCGTGCTTGAAGCGGCCCATCCGGGTCCGCTCCTCGCCGGACCGGCCGCCCGCCGGCCAGGTCTCGAAGACCCGGCCCAGCGGCACCTCCTCGCAGGACAGCCACGTCCCCCACGGGGTCGGCCCGCCCGCGCAGTTGACGTTCGTGCCGCCGAGGATCCGGTACGCGGCGGCGATCGCGCCGTCGGCGGCGAACCGCACCGCCGAGGCGCCGCCGACGAGCGGTACCTCCGAGTTGGAGACGTAGATCCAGCCGTCGCCGGCCGGGAAGCAGGCGCCGCCGTCCGGCGCCGGGTGCCAGGTGTACGAGGTGCCCGCGACCCGCTGACCGGAACGTGCGATCACCCGGCTGGTGAAGCCGGCCGGCACCTGGAGGCCGTTGGCGTCGGCGGCCAGCAGGTCCCCGTACGGGCCGGGGCCGGGCTGGGCGGGCTGGGCCGGGGCGGCCGCGGCGGCCCAGAGACCACCGGCGAGAGCGGCGGCGCCACCGGCGGCCGTGGCGCGCAGGACGGTACGACGGTCCATCGGGGATTACCTCCCGGAGGCGGTGGGTGTCCCGTCGACGGTAGGACGGAAATGCATCGACAACTGCCACTATAGGGTGAACGCCCGGTGACGGCCGTCCGGCGTCAGAGGCCCTCGACGTACCGCTTGGCGTCGGCGAGCGACATGTGCGTGTGCTCCCGCACCACCTTGATCGCCTGGATCTTCTTGCCCCGGTACAGCAGTCGCGCGGCCTCGGCCCGCACCGCCTCGTCGACGCCCTTTCCCGGTGCCGGCGGGCCGGGCGACCAGGTTCCGCCGGCTGCCAGCGCGTCCACCGCCCGCTTCGCGTCCAGCAGCGACAGCCCGGTCTGCTCGCGCAGCACCTTGACCGCCTCGACCGTACGCCCCGCGCGGGCCAGCCGAAGCACCTCGGCCTGCCCGTCGCCGGCCGGGCGATCCGGGGCGACCAGGTCCCGGGGACGGTCGCGCCGCAGCACGAGCAGGAGCAGGAATACCACCACGACGAGCGCCACCGCGAGCGCGATCTGGACAGCCGGGGACATGCCGGGAACGGTAGCGCCCCAGCGCGAACCCTCCCGCCCGGGACCCGCCGCCGCTACGCTCCGTTCCCATGAGCGACGCGAGTGAGCTGCCGTCCCGCGCCGACGTCGTGGTGGTCGGCGCCGGGCACAACGGCCTGGTCTCGGCGATCCTGCTGGCCCGCGCCGGCCTGGACGTCCTCGTGCTCGAGGCATCAGGGGTGATCGGCGGGGCGACCCGCACCGAGAACCCGTTCCCGAAGGTGCCGGGGCTGCGTCACTCCACCGGGTCGTACCTGCTCGGGCTGATGCCGCCGGAGCTGCTGGCCACGCTCGACGTGACCATCCCGGTGCTGCGCCGCGACCCGCACTACTTCCTGCCCACGCCGGGCGGGCTCGGCTCGCCGTACCTGCTGGCCGGCAGCGACGTCGCGGCCGGCCGGCGGCAGCTCGCGGAGATGTTCTCCCCCGCCGACGTGGCCGCCGACGACGCGTTGCACGCCGAGCTGGCCCAGCTGCGGGAGGACCTCGCCCCGGCGTGGCTGGCCGAGCCGCTGCCGGTCGAGGAGACCGCCGAACGCTACGTGCGGCCCGCGCTCCGGCAGGTCTTCGTCGACCTGGTCCGCGGCTCGGTCGCCGACCACCTGGCCCGCTTCGACTTCCGCTCCGAGCTGCTGGTCAGCATGTACGCGGTCACCGACGGCCTGTCCGGGCTCAACGCCGGCCCGGACGACCCGGGCACCGGCCACAACTTCCTGGTGCACAACATGTGCCGGCTGCCGGGCGCGGACGGCACCTGGATGATCACCCGGGGCGGCATGGGCACCGTGTCGCGCACGTTCGCCGAGGCCGCCGAGCGCGCCGGGGCGCGGATCGTGGCCGACGCGCCGGTCACCGCGATCCGGCTGGCCGGGGGCGTCGCCGCCGGGGTGACGCTCGCCGACGGCCGGGAGGTGGACGCCTCCGTGGTGCTCGGCGCCTGTGACCCGTACCGGCTGATGGAGCTGCTGCCCGACGGCGCGCTTCCGGCGGAGCTGGGCGCGCGGATGGCGGCGGTCCGCCGCCCCGGCACCACGCTCAAGCTCAACCTGGCGCTGACCGGGCTGCCGCGCTTCTCCTGCCTGCCCGACGACGCGCCGAGCCCGTTCGGCTCGACCATCCACCTGCTTCCCGGCTCGGCCTCGCTCGTCGGCGACGGCGGCGAGTCGCCGATGGCCGCGCTGCGCGGCATGTGGGCGGACGTGCGGGCCGGGCGGCTTCCGGACGAGCCGACCATCGAGTGGTACCTGCACACGACTGTCGACCCGTCGCTGTCCGACGACGCGGGGCACCACTCGTCGGCGCTGTTCGTGCAGTCGGTCCCCTACGAACTGGCCGGCACCACCTGGGACGCGGCTCTGCCCGGCTACGTGGAGCGGCTGATCGCGATCTGCGAGCGGTACGCCCCGGGCGCCGGTGACCTGGTCGCGGACGCGGTGCCGCTGCCGCCGCCCGGCATCGAGGCGCACTTCGGCATCACCGGCGGGCACATCCACCACGTCGACAACACGGTGTCGTTCACCGACCGGATGCCGTACGCGACGGGCGTGGACGGCGTGTACGCGGGCAGCGCCGGCTGCCACCCGGCGGGCAGCGTGATCGGCGCGGCCGGGCACAACGCGGCCCGGCGCATCCTCGCCGACCTGGGCTGAGTCCTCACGGGGTGTCGGGCGCCTCCTGGCCGGCGGGTGGGAGGTCGCCCGGCCCGCGGACCAGGTAGACGCCGACCAGCAGCAGGTACGCCAGCAGGCTCAGCACGGGGTCGACGAACACGATCGCGAACGCGACCAGGTAGAGCAGCGGACCGAGGCGGAACCGACGGGCCACCGCCCGCGCCAGCCTCGGGTCGAGGCCCGGCTGCAGCAGCCCGCGGCGGCGCGCCCACCACCAGCTCAGGTTGAAGAACAGCGCCTCACCGAGCACCACGCCCGCGTACAGCGCGGCGGTCAGCCGCTGGTCGTCGACGGTGCCGCGCAGGTTGTCCGCGAGCAGGTCGGCGGTGAACGGGATCGCCGCCACGAACATCAGCAGCAGCAGGTTCAGCACCAGCAGCATCTGATCGACCCGGCGGACGTAACGCCACATGTTGTGGTGGGTCAGCCAGACCTGGCCGACGATGGCGAAGGTGATCACGTACGCCAGGTAGGCGCGCCACTCGTGCGCCAGCGCGGCCGGCAGCCCGTCGTCCTGCGGCGTGTCCGGGTCGAACGACAGCAGTTCGACGGCCATCAGGGTGAGCACGATGGCGATCACCGCGTCGCTGAACGCCTCCACCCGGGAGGCGTCGCGTGCCATCTCGTTGCCGCGCCCGAACCGGTACGCCGGTTCCCTGTCCGCACCCGTCACGCTGCCCCCTCACGACCGATGGTCGCGTGCCGGGGGCAGCGGACGGGGCGGAAACCGTCAGATGGCCGCTTCCCCGGCCGGCGCCGGGGTCTCCGCGTCGGCGCGGTGCGCGCGGATCTTGTGCCCGACGCTGGTCAGGCAGCGCCCGCTGGCCAGGTCGAACTTCCAGCCGTGCAGCTGGCAGGTGAGCTGGTCGCCGTCGACGATGCCGAACCGGCTCAGGTCCGCCTTCAGGTGCGGGCAGCGCCGCTGCACCACCCAGCCGTCGAGCGTGATGTCCTCGGCGTCGACCGCCCGCTCGTGCTCGTCGTACCAGCCCTCGGCGTACTGGAGGCGCTCCTCGGACAGGCACTTGAAGAAGGCGTAGACGAACTCGTTGTACTGGCCGATGCGGGCCGCGGAGAAACGGCAGGACAGGAAGAGCGAGTTGACCCAGTCCACCTCGCCGATGTGCAGCAGGTGCTCGATCAGCGCCCGCTCGGTACGGAACCGGTAGCGGACCTTCTCGTCCGCGTACGGCCGGACCTCCTTGCCCGGGAAGTCCACCACGATGGATTCGACCTCGGCACCGTCGTAGCCGACCAGGTCGAAGCGGACCGGGCCGCCGACGCCCTTGGCCAGGTAGATCGACTCGTCCAGCAGCGGCTCGATCCGGCGCTTCATCTCGCCCAGCACGTCGACCTCGGGGTGCCGCCAGGACGCCTTCTCGGCCTCGATGACCGGGCGCTTGCGCTCCCGCATCTCCTCCAGGTGGGCGACCTTGTTCGCGAAGAACTCCTCCACCGGCACCGGGTGCGTGGTGGTCGCGCCCTCGGTGGTTACCTCCGAGACGCTGCCCGGCAGCAGCACGATGCCGTTGGTGCCGCCGACCTTGGCGTACTCGGCCAGGAACACCGACTGGTCGGGGAAGATGTTGCCCTCGTCGCCGAAGATGTCGTTGAACTGCCACAGCTCGTCGTCGAGGAAGCACGGCGGGCCGGCGATCGGGAAGACGTGGTCGGCCTTCAGGTCGTCGATGTACCGCCACGTGCGGTCGAACTGCCGGTCCCGCTTCTGCTTCCCGAACGCGGTCTTCGCCGCCTGCGGCAGCTCGTAGACCATCGGGTACCAGATCGCGCCGGAGAACTGGAGCATGTGCGCGTGCACGTGGCCCAGCTCGGCGAACACGCTCAGGTCGGTCGGCCGGGCGTCGTTCTGGTTGAGCAGCCGCACGCCGTCGTACTCGACCCAGAGCGAGGAGTCGCCGATCGGGCCGTCGGTCGGGCTGGTCAGGGCCTGAATCATGATCTTCAGGCCGCCCGGCAGCTCCACCACCTGCTCGTTCGGGGCCTTGAGGAACTTGGTGAAGCCCAGCTCCCGGAACTCGTCCTCCATCTCCGAGGTGGGGAACTCGGGCAGGAGGACGGTGGCGTCCTTGGACACGAAGTCACGCAGGTGCTTCGCGTCGAAGTGGTCCCGGTGCAGGTGCGACACGTACAGGTAGTCGACCTGGCCGAGGGTCGCCCAGTCGAGGAGGGAGTTGTCCGGGAAGGGGAACCACGAGGCGAAGTAGGCGGGGTTGACCCACGGGTCGCACAGGATGCTGCCCGCGGCCGTGTCGATCCGCATGCTGGCATGCCCCGTACCGGTCACTCGCACCGCAGTCCTCCTCAAAAAGGCATCAAGGTGTACGTCAAGACGCTACCGGAGGCAGTGTGCTCGCCGTCCCGCGACGCCGGTAGTGGCCATCCGCCCCCACCGGGACGGGACCAACGACCCGGGTCGGCCGGGCCCTCCACGGTCGCCCGCCCGGGTCATCCCCGGCACAGGAGGTCGGACCCTGCGCCGGGCCCGGTTGGGCGCGTGCCAGACTGATCGGAGATCCGATCGCGAGGGAAGGACCGACAGTGGCAGGAGACGAGCCGGTAACCGCGCCAGATCAGCACAAGCCCGGACACCGCAAGTCCGGACGGATCGGTGCGGTGCTGTCGGCGTTGGCCTTGGTTCTGATGGCGTTCTGCGGGATCGAGGAGGGCCGGGTGGAGCACATCTGGCTGTTCGGGATCGCCGGACTGCTGATCGCCATCGTCATCGGCGACGCCGTGCTGCGCCGCAACGGCCTGCGGTCCTGACGCGCGGCGCCCACGGTATTGCGCGAAGGGCCCGCCCCCTGTCCGGGGGCGGGCCCTTCGTCGTCTCGCGGCGGGGGTCAGCGGCCGAGCAGGATGTCCTGCACGTCCTTGAGCGCGGCGTCGACCTCGGCCTCGAAGTAGCCACCGGGCACCAGCCCGAAGCGCAGCGTGTCGAGTTCCTTCGGGTTCACCGGCATCGGGTTGCGTCCCTGCATGCCGCCGAGCAGCGTCTCGAAGAACCGGTCGACCTGGTCCGGGTCGTACCCGCTGCCGAACCGGCGGACCTGGAAGCTGCGCCGGATCTGGTCGACCCGGTGCAGGTCGCTGCCGGGCGGGCCGGCCATCGGCGGTCCCACCATCGGCGGACCGGCGACCGGCGGACCCACGAGCGGCGGGCCGGTCATCGAGGGACCCGGGCCGTAGCCCTGGTCCGGCGGACCGTAACCCGGATCGGGCGGGCCGTAGCCGGGCTCCGGCGCGCCGTAGCCCGGCTGCGGCAGCGCAGGCGGGCCGCCGGGGCCACGACCACGCAGCTCGCGCTCGGGCATGCGAATCTCGGCGGTCATGTCGGCGCGGGCACGCCGGCCGGCCTCGAACCCGTCGAACCGCTCCTCCTGGCCGTACCCACCGGGGCCGCTGTCCGGCGGACCGTAGCCACCCGGGCCGTTGTCCGGCGGACCGTAGCCGCCGGGGCCGCTGTCCGGCGGACCGTACCCACCCGGGCCGCTGTCCGGCGGGCCGTAGCCGCCGGGGCCGTTGTCCGGGCCGTAGCCGCCCGGGCCGGGCGGCAGGCCGCGCGGCGGCGGGCCGCCGTGTCCCATCGGCGCACCCGGGCCCATCGGGCCGGGGCCACCCGGGCCGCGGGGGCCGTCGTAGCCACCGCGCGGGCCGTCGTAGCCACCGGCGAACGCGCCGGTCGACTCGTCGTAGCGGTTGCCGTAGCGGTCGGCGGGCGGGCCGGGCTGAGCGGGCATCTGCCGGGGCGGCATCGGCGGCTGCGGCACCGGCGACATGCCCCGGTCGTCGCGCATCGGCGGGCCGAGCCGGTCGGCCATCCGGGGATCGCCACCGCGTCCGGCCGGTGCGCCACCGCGCTCCTCCAGCTCGGCGAGCTGCCGCTCGACCCGGTCGAGGTGCAGGTCGACCTGCCACTCGTCGTAGCCGTTGAACCGGACCCGGAAGACGACGTCGTGGACCTCCTGGGAGGCCACGGGCGCGCCGATCGGCTGGCCGTCGAGTGTCGCCTCGACCCGGTCCAGGAAGGCATCGACCTCGTCGACCTTGTAGCCCCGGCGGAGCGCCTTACGCCGGAAACGCTGACCCTGACTCGCCACTATGTCTCCTGGTCTCGTACCGCTACGCCGTTGCCGCGCGTGAGTCGCCGTCCGTGTCCCCGGCGGCGGCGAGCTGCCCACAGGCCCCGTCGATCTCGCGTCCCCGGGTGTCGCGCACCGTGGTCGACACCCCGGCGTCGCGCAACCGCCGGACGAACTCCCGCTCGACCGGTTTCGGGCTGGCGTCCCAGCGGCTGCCCGGAGTCGGGTTGAGCGGGATCAGGTTCACGTGGGCCAGCTTGCCGGCCAGTAGCCGCCCGAGCAGATCGGCTCTCCACGGCTGATCGTTCACGTCCTTGATCATCGCGTATTCGATGGACACGCGACGCCCCGTCGTGGCCGCGTAGTCCCACGCCGCGTCCAGCACCTCGGACACCTTCCAGCGCTGGTTGACCGGGACGAGTTCGTCGCGCAGCTCATCATCGGGGGCATGCAGCGACAGCGCAAGGGTCACCGAGAGGTCTTCGCTGGCCAGTCGGCGGATCGCCGGCACCAGGCCGACCGTCGAGACGGTGATGTGCCGCTGCGACAGGCCCAGCCCTTCCGGCGCCGGGGCGACCAGCCGGCGGATCGCCGCCACCACCCGCGAGTAGTTGGCGAGCGGCTCGCCCATGCCCATGAACACCACGTGTGACAGCCGCGGCGGCGACCCGGCCACCACGCCGGAGGCGGCCACCCCGGCCAGGTAGACCGCCTGGTCGACGATCTCGGCGGTGGACAGGTTGCGGGTCAGCCCGGCCTGGCCGGTGGCGCAGAACGGGCAGGCCATGCCGCAGCCGGCCTGGCTGGAGATGCAGACGGTCACCCGGTCCGGGTAGCCCATCAGCACGCTCTCCACCAGCGAGCCGTCGTGCAGCCGCCAGAGCGCCTTGCGGGTCGCGCCGTCGTCGCAGGCCAGCTCGCGCACCGGGGTCAGCAGGGTGGGCAGCAGCTCGCCGGCCAGCCGCTCCCGGGTCGCCGCCGGCAGGTCGGTCATCCGCTCCGGGTCGCGCACCAGGCGGCCGAAGTAGTGGTTGGAGACCTGCTTGGCACGGAACGCGGGCTCACCCAGCTCGGCGACGAGCGCCTGCCGGCCCGGCAGGTCCAGGTCGGCGAGGTGGCGGGGAGGCATCGCGGGCCGGCGGCCGCGGGCGTCGGGGTCTACGGAGATCAGCGGGAGACTCGTCATGGCGCGTCCAGTCTGACACGCTCCCGCCCGGACGCACCCGTCCGTACGTGTCGAATCGCCCCCGGCCACCCGGCCCGCAGCGGGTCGCCGCCGTGACGCATGCCTCAGCTCACCACCGGGACGAAGACGGCGAGCAGCAGGTACGCCACCGGCACGGCGAACAGGATCGAGTCGAGCCGGTCCATCAGGCCGCCGTGCCCGGGCAGCAGGTTGCTCATGTCCTTGACGCCGAGATCCCGCTTGATCATCGACTCGGCGAGGTCACCGAGCACCGCCGAGACCGAGATCGCCATCCCGAACAGCGCACCCCACCAGGGAGCCACGTCGAACAAGACCCACAGCAGCGCCGCGCTGCCCGCCGCCGCGGCGGTCACCGAGCCGGCGAAGCCCTCCCAGGACTTCTTCGGGCTGATCGTGGGCGCCATCGGGTGCTTGCCGAAACGCACACCCGCGGCGTACCCGCCGGTGTCGGAGAGCACCACAGCCACCAGCGTCACCAGCACCCGCAGGGCCCCGTCGCCGGGCGCCGCGGCGAGCATGGCCGCGAACCCGGCGAGGAACGGCACGTACACCGCGATCAGGGTGGCCGCCGTCAGGTCGCGCTGGTAGTTGCCGGGCCCGTCGCCCAGCCGCCAGATCATCGTGCCCAGCACCGTCACCAGCAGCCCGAGGCAGAGCGCGTCGGGGCCCGCGTACCAGGCCAGGCCCACGGTGATCACGCCACCGGCGACGAGCGGCGCCAGCGGCGGGTGGGCGCCGCTGCGGCGTACCGCGCGGGCCATCTCCCAGATGCCGATCCCCACCGCGGCCGCCAGCACGGCGAGGAACGCCGGCATGAAGAAGAACAGCGGCACCACGACCGCCGCGCCGAGGGCCACGCCGACGCCGATCGCGGCCGGCAGGTTGCGCCCCGCCCGGGACGCCTTCGGCACGGTGGTCGGCGGACGCTCCGCGCTCGCCCGACGGCGTCCCGGCCCGCGGCGGCCGGCCGGCGGCTCCGAGGCGGGTTCGTCGCGTACCGCCGGGATCTGCTCGGTGGGCTCGTCGCGCACCGGCGCGATCTGCGCGGTCGGGTACTCGTCGTCGCGGGCCGGCTCGCCCCACGGGCCGTCGTGCTCCGGCCCGCCGGGCCGGCCGCGGTCGCCGGCCGGCGGTCCGTCGTACCGGCCCGGGCCGTCGTGGTGCCGCGAGGTCGTCGGATACGGCCCGGCGTGCGTGTCGGGAGCGGTATACGTCTCCGGACCGGCGTACGCGTCCGCGCCTGCCCCGGGGCGGGCGTAGGTGTCCGGCTCGGCGGGGTGGGTGTGGGCGGCCGGGCCGGGTCGCCACGGGCCGGGCTCCAGATCGGTGTCCGGCCAGGGCAGGGCCGGGGCGGCCGGGCGGTCCCAGCCACGCGACTCGGTGTTGCCGTAGGGGTCGGGGTGGGACATCACGCACCGGCAGCCGGTACGAGAGCCACCACATGACGCAAGACCAAGACCATCCCCTACCGGCGTGAGACTTCCTGTTTTACCGACCGACGGCCGGGCGACTCCCGCCGTTCACCCCGTGGTGGTCGGGAATCGTGCCGAGCCTACTGCACCCGCCGCAGCGCCGAGGGTGTGCGCCGCCGGGCACGACGACGGCACCGGGCCGCCGCCCGGGCGGGCGACGGCGGCGCGGTGCCGTGCGAGGTACGCGGGTGCTCAGACCTCGAGCAGCTCGCTCTCCTTGTGCTTGACCAGCTCGTCGACGTTGGCGACGAAGCGCTGGGTCAGGTCGTCCAGCTCCTTCTCCGCGCGCCGGCCCTCGTCCTCGCCGACCTCGCCGTCCTTGACCAGGCGGTCCAGCTCTTCCTTGGCCTTGCGGCGGATGTTGCGGACGGCGACCTTGGCCTCCTCGCCCTTCTGCCGGGCGACCTTGATCATGTCGCGGCGCCGCTCCTCGGTCATCTGCGGCAGGACGATGCGGAGCTGGTTGCCCTCGTTGTTCGGGTTGGCCCCGAGGTCCGAGTCACGGATCGCCTTCTCCATGGCGCCCAGCTGCGAGTTGTCGTACGGCTTGATGATCACCATGCGCGGCTCGGGCACCGCGATGGACGCCATCTGCGGCAGCGGGGTCGGGCTGCCGTAGTAGTCGATGACGATCCGGGAGAACATGGCGGCGTTGGCGCGTCCGGTACGGATGCCGCCGAACTCCTCCTTGGCGTGCTCGATGGCACGCTCCATCTTCTCCTCCGCCTCGAGGAGGGTGTCGTCGATCACCGGTCTCCTCGCCTCCTTCTGTCGCTCGTCGTGTGTGGTGCGGGTGCTGCCGTGGCAGAGGGACCGCTGCCGGTCCGGCGGGCCGGTCAGGCGGTGATCAGGGTGCCGATCTTCTCGCCGCCGACGGCCCGGACGATGGTGTCGTCGCCCTGGGCGCCGAAGACCAGCATCGGCAGGCCGTTCTCCATGCAGAGGCTGAACGCGGCGGCGTCGGCCACCCGCAGGTTACGGCGCAGCACCTCGGAGAAGGTGATCGAGTCGAGCTTGCTCGCGGTCGGGTCGATCCGGGGGTCGGCGGTGTAGACGGCGTCCACGCCGTTCTTGCTCATCAGCACCACGTCCGCGCGGATCTCCAGCGCCCGCTGGGCGGCCACCGTGTCGGTGGAGAAGTACGGCATGCCGGCGCCGGCGCCGAAGATGACCACGCGGCCCTTCTCCAGGTGCCGGATCGCGCGCAGCGGGATGTACGGCTCGGCGACCTGGGCCATGGTGATCGCGCTCTGCACCCGGGTCTCGATGCCCTCCTTCTCCAGGAAGTCCTGGAGGGCCAGGCAGTTCATGACCGTGCCGAGCATGCCCATGTAGTCGGCGCGGGCGCGGTCCATGCCGCGCTTCTGCAGTTCGGCGCCGCGGAAGAAGTTGCCGCCGCCGACCACCACGGAGACCTGCACGCCGCGGCGTACCACGGTGGCGATCTGGCGGGCGATGCCCTGCACGACGTCGGGGTCGACGCCGATCGCGCCGCCGCCGAAGACCTCACCGGAGAGCTTCAGCACCACCCGGCGGGACCGACCGGGCGGAGGGGCGGTCGGGTCCTCCGCCGCCAGGCTCCGGTCACTCACAACCTGCGTCATCCGCCCCGCCCCTTCTCCCCGCGCATCGCGCGAGCGTCGCGTACGTGCCCCTGCCGACCCTATGTGACGAGGAGGCCGCGGTGCCTGTCGCGTACACCGGCGGCCTCCTCGTCGACGTTCTCCCCTGTGCCCGGGCCGGACGGCCCGGTGCGGCGGCTCAGGCCTGGCCGACCTCGAACCGCAGGAAGCGGGTCACCTCGATGCCGGCGTCGGCCAGCACCTGCTTGACGGTCTTCTTGTTGTCGGCGACCGACGCCTGCTCCAGCAGGACGAAGTCCTTGAAGAAGGCGTTGACCCGGCCCTCGACGATCTTCGGCAGCGCCGCCGCGGGCTTGTTCTCCTCGCGGGCGGTCTGCTCGGCGATGCGCCGCTCGGACTCGACGGTCTCGGCCGGCACCTCGTCACGGGTCAGGTACTTCGGCCGCATCGCGGCGATCTGCATCGCCACGGCGCGCGCATCCGAGGCAGCGGCCTCGTCGTCCGCCACCGACTGGCCGGCGCTCGCGCCGGCGGTGCCGGTGAACTCGACCAGCACGCCGACCGCCGGGGGCAGGTCCTGGCTCTTGCGGTGCATGTAGACCGCGGTGGTGCCGTCCAGCTTGGCGAAGCGGTTGAGCACCAGCTTCTCGCCGATCTTGGCGGACTGCTCCTGGATCAGGTCGGCCACGCTCTTGCCGTCGATGCTGCTGGCGAGCAGCTCCTCGGCGTTGGTGGCGCCGCTGGCCACGCCGTGCTCGACGAGCTGCTGGGCCAGCGCGATGAAGGCGTCGTTCTTGGCGACGAAGTCGGTCTCGCAGTTGAGCTCGAGCAGCGCCTGACCGGAGTGGGCGATGAGGCCGTTGGCGGCGGTGCGCCCGGCCCGCTTGCCGACGTCCTTGGCGCCCTTGACGCGCAGGATCTCGACGGCCTTGTCGAAGTCGCCCTCGGCCTCGGTCAGCGCCTTCTTGGAGTCCATCATGCCGGCGCCGGTGAGGTCGCGGAGCTTCTTGACGTCCGCGGCGGTGAAGTTGGACATGACTCTCTCTTCGGTGTCAGTGAGGTGGTCTGGGGTGCTGGTTACCCGATTCCGGGCCGGTTCTGCCCGGCGTACCCGTCGCGCCCCACCGCCGGGAATCGCCGACGGTGGGGACGCGACGGCGAGATCACTCCGCGGCGGCGGTCGCCGGCTGCTCGGCGGCGGGCGCGGGCTGCTCGGCGGCGGGCGCGGGCTGCTCCGTGGCGGCGGTCGCCGGCTGCTCGGCAGCGGCGGTCGCCGGCTGCTCGTCGGCCTTCTTCGGCTCCTCGAGCAGCTCGCGCTCCCACTCGGCCAGCGGCTCGTCGGCGCCGACCTGGCCGGCCTCGGGCTTCTCGTCCGCGCCCCGGTTACGGCCGGAGCGGGCGATCAGACCGTCGGCGACGGCGGCGGCGACGACCCTGGTCAGCAGCTCGGCCGAGCGGATGGCGTCGTCGTTGCCCGGGATCGGGAAGTCGACCTCGTCCGGGTCGCAGTTGGTGTCGAGCACCGCGATCACCGGGATGCCCAGCTTGCGAGCCTCGTCGACGGCGATGTGCTCCTTCTTGGTGTCGACGATCCACACCGCGGCGGGGAGCTTCTGCATGTCCCGCAGACCACCGAGGGTCTTGGTGAGCTTGATCTTCTCGCGGGAGAGCTGGAGCGTCTCCTTCTTGGTGTAACCGGCGGCGGTGCCGCTCAGGTCACCCAGGGCCTCCAGCTCCTTCATCCGCTGCAGCCGCTTGTACACGGTCTGGAAGTTGGTCAGCATGCCACCGAGCCAGCGGTGGTTGACGTACGGCTGGCCGACCCGGGTCGCCTGCTCGGCGATGGCCTCCTGGGCCTGCTTCTTGGTGCCGACGAACAGGATGCTGCCGCCGCCCGCGACGGTGGTGCGCACGAACTCGTACGCCTTCTCGATGTAGTCGAGCGTCTGGCGCAGGTCGATGATGTAGATACCGTTGCGCTCGGTGAAGATGAAGCGCTTCATCTTCGGGTTCCAGCGCCGGGTCTGGTGCCCGAAGTGCACACCGCTTTCCAGCAGCTGACGCATGGTCACGACGGCCATGGTGGGTTACTCCTACGTTGTCCCTGGTTGTCCGTCCGGCCGGCGGCCGGACGCCTGGCGCCCGGTCGCCGGCCAGGGTGGGCCCGGTAAGTCAGACCGGGACCAGGGAGGCCGTCGCCCCACGGAGGAGACCGTGGAGAGGGCACGCGAGGTCGACCGCGCGAGGCGGTCGCCAGTCGACCAGTGTACGCGCCCTCTCCGCTGCACGACCCCCGGGTGCGGAGCACGCCCGTGGTGTGCGGACTGCGGCCCGCGGTCAGCCGGCGGCGAGGGCGGCGGCGAGGAAGAGCACCAGGCCGACGGTCAGGTACGCCGTCGGCGGGCGCAGCCAGCCCCGGCTGCCGTCGGCGAGCGCCAGCCCGCCGGTACGCAGCCCGTACAGGCCGGTGCCGAAGATCGGCAGCCCGACCACCAGGAAAATGCCCACCACGACGTGCGACGTCGACACCGGGTCGCCGAACAGGCCGTGCAGCAACACCCGCACCGCCGGCACCTCCAGCACCAGCACCATCACCGCCAGCAGCACCGCCAGCGCGGGACGCCGGGTCCGGTAGACGCCGTCACCGGGCGGCGGCCCGTCCGGACGCGGCAGCACCGCGGGCATCGGACCGGTCGGCATCTCCAGCGGGTTCGGGGTCGCCATCGGCTGGGCCGGGCCACCCGGACGCTCACCGATCCGCAGCGGGGTGGCCTCACCGGGGTTCAGCCGCGCCGCGGCGGTCGGTTCGGCTCCTCCGTCCGGGCCCGTGGTTCCCGGTGCCGCCTCGACGACCGGGTAGCCGCCGATCGGGCTGAGCCGTGGCTTGTCGACGCCGCCGACAGCGCTCCGGGCGTCGACGCCAGGGCCGCCGGCCGGGTCGCTGCCGTGGGCGATGAGGCCGTACGGGTCGGTGCCGGCCGGGGCCGCGCCGGTCAGCGGGGCGGTCGCCGGCGTACCGAGCGAACTCGACAGCGGGTTCCCGTGCGCGGCGGTGCCGAGCGCGTCGACGCCGCTGCGGGACACCGCGCCGAGCGGGTCGTCCGCACCACGGGCCGCCGACTCGCGAGCCGCGCGACGGCCGGCGCGCGACCCGGGCAGCTCACCGGAGACCTCCGGGTCATCCGGCCGCTGCGACCGCCAGCTGCTCGTGTCGTCCACCAGCGGATCGGCGGAAGAGTACCGGCCCGGCTCGGCGTACCGGTTCTCACCGGCGCGCTGCTCGGGCGTGCCGTAGTCGTCGTCGCGGTAGCGGGGCTCGCCCGCGGCGCGCCAGTCCGACTCGTATCCCCGGTCGCCCCATCGCGACCCCTGCTCATCCTCGGAATAGCTCCGTCGTCCGTCCACGACCGGCACGGTATGCGACACGCACCAGCCGCGCCATTCGGGTCACCCGGGGATCGGCCCAGGTCAGCGCCGATATCGCCGGGTCGCCGACGGGACACGGTCAGTAGCCGTACGGCGTGAACGTCGGTGCGACGTCCGGGTACGGGAAGTCGTCGGCGAAAGCGGGCACCACCCACTCGCGGTTCAGCACGGCGACCAGGAAGTGAGCCAGGCAACCGTCGAACAGGTGCCACTCGCCGAAGTCCCTGGCCCCGTTCACGGTCACCCGCCACCGGTCCGGCGCGCTGCCCGGCTCGCGCAGCCAGTAGACCGTGTCCCCGTTGTCGGTCAGTGCGACCGCCGTCAGATTGTCGACCGGCGCGGGTAGCGCCTCACCGCTCGACGCGTACGCGCGCACCGTGTCGGCGGCCTCGGCGACACCGCGCGAGAGGTCCAGCCGCGGCACCGGATGACCGGGCGCGAGCACCGCCAGGAAGTCGTCGAACCTACCCGGGCCGTACCGGTCGACGAGATCCTTGTAGTCGCCGGGGAGCGCGAAGCCGAGCGAGCGCTCCACCGCCGGCCAGTTCGGCGGCGCGCTCAGCCGGGCGGGAGGCGGCACCATCCGCGCGAGCCGCTC
Organism: Micromonospora tulbaghiae; assembly: GCF_900091605.1. Lineage (GTDB taxonomy): Bacteria > Actinomycetota > Actinomycetes > Mycobacteriales > Micromonosporaceae > Micromonospora > Micromonospora tulbaghiae. The sequence continues at coordinate 510,557 of NZ_FMCQ01000003.1, read as the reverse complement.
GACGTACTGATTCATGCGAGTCTGAAGTCACTTCTGGTGACCCCGTACTCGTCGGGCACCACCAGGCAGCTGAATCGCCGGCCCGGGAGGCCGGACTCCTCGACACCCAGATTCAGGGCGAGCACGGCCGCATCCGTCTTCCGAAGCCTGGATCCGGCGTCCGCCTCGCGGAACTCCGCGATCCCGCCCCGCGTACCGACCACGACGTATTCGACTCTCCGGCCGGCGCCGTGTCCGTCGCGGTCATGGCGGGCATCCTGCAGCTGCCCACAGATGCCGCAGGTCGAAGCGTCGATGGACGTGTTCCGAGCCGTCACGGCGTTCCCTTCGCGGTCGCGTCGGCTCATCATGCCTCCGCATGGCCGCTCCGTAGCCGATCGGGCTCATGATCGTCGTTCCGTCCACAGGCGGCACCTTGTCCACAGGGCGGCCCTTCACGGCGCCCCTGATCGCGGCCGCCGGTCGCATCCTGGCCGGCATGACGAACCGGAACCGAGCCGTCGGAGCGTACGGCGAGCGGTGCGCGCTACGGCACCTGATCGAGACGGGCCTGCGCCCGGTCGCCCGCAACTGGCGCTGCCCCGAGGGCGAGATCGACATCATCGCCTGGGAGGGTCCGGTCCTCGCCATCTGCGAGGTCAAGACCCGCCGTGGCGAGCAGTTCGGCTCCCCCGCCGAGGCCGTCGTGCACGCCAAGGCCCGCCGGCTGCGCGGCCTGGCCGCGCGCTGGCTCGCCGAGACCGGCACCACCGCCGCCGAGGTCCGCTTCGACGTGCTCTCCGTCCGGCTCCCGGTCACCGGCCCCGCCCGCGTCGAGCACCTCCGCGGCGCGTTCTGACATGGGGTACGCGAAAGTGCTGAGCGTCGGCCTGGCCGGAGTCGCCGGGCATCTCGTCGAGGTCGAGGCCGACCTGGCTCCCGGCCTGCCCGCCGTGATCATCTCCGGCCTGCCGGACACCGCGCTGCACGAGGCGCGCGACCGGGTCCGCGCCGCGATCGTCAACTCCGGCCAGAAATGGCCCAACCGCCGCATCACGCTCAACCTGCTCCCCGCCACCCTGCCCAAGTACGGCTCGGCGTTCGACCTCGCCATCGCGCTCGCCGTCCTGGCCGGCTCGGGTGAGCTGCCGCCGGTCGCCCTGGACGCCACGGTCGTGCTCGGCGAACTCGGCCTCGACGGCGCGGTACGCCCCGTCCGCGGCACGCTGCCCATGGTCGCCGCCGCCGCCCGCGCCGGGCACACCCGCGTCGTCGTGCCCGCCGGCAACGCCGCCGAGGCCGCAGTCATCCCCGGCGTACGGGTGCACGCGGTCGACACGCTGCACCGGCTCGTCGCCCACGTCCGCGACGGCAGTCCACTGCTCGCCCCACCCGCCCACGTCCCGGCCGACGGCCCGGCCGGGCCCGACCTCGTCGACGTGGCAGGGCAACCGCTCGGGCGGCGCGCCCTGGAGATCGCCGCCGCCGGGGGCCACCACCTCGCCCTGTTCGGTCCGCCCGGCGCCGGCAAGACCATGCTCGCCGAGCGACTGCCGTCGATCCTGCCCGCACTGGACGACGAGGCCGCCCTGGAGGTCACCGCGCTGCACTCGATCGCCGGCCTGCTGCCGCCCGGCGGCGGGCTGCTGCGCCGTCCCCCGTTCCAGGCGCCGCACCACACGGCCACGGTGCCCGCGCTCGTCGGAGGCGGCTCCGGGCTGGCCCGGCCCGGCGCGGTGTCGCTCGCCCACCGCGGGGTCCTGTTCCTGGACGAGGCGCCCGAGTTCGGCAAGGGCGCGCTGGAGGCGTTGCGGCAGCCGCTGGAGAGCGGCCGGGTGCGGGTGGCGCGCACCCGGGGCGCCACCGAGTACCCGGCCCGCACCCAACTGGTGCTGGCAGCCAATCCCTGCCCGTGCGCGAAACCCTCCGGTGACGTCGACTGCGAGTGCCCGCCGCTGGCCCGGCGACGCTACCTGGGACGGTTGTCGGGCCCGCTGCTCGACCGGGTGGACGTGCAGGTCCAGCTGAAGGCGGTACGCGCGGCGGAGCTGCTGAGCACCGACGCCGCCCACGAGTCCTCGGCCACCGTCGCCGCCCGGGTCGTCGCCGCGCGGCACGCCGCCGCCGATCGCTGGGCGGCCACCGGGCACCGGGTGAACGCCGACGTACCCGGCCCGTACCTGCGCCGGCCGCCGTGGCACCTGTCCGCCCGGGTCACCACGGATCTGCGCCGCCGACTCGACACCGGTTCGCTGTCCGCGCGCGGCTACGACCGCGTACTCCGTCTCGCCTGGACCATCGCCGACCTGGACGGGCGGGACCGGCCCGGCCACGACGACGTTGCGGAGGCCATCCAGCTCAGGACCGGGGAGGTCGCGTGAGCGCCGACGATCGCCGGCTGGCGCGGGTCGCGCTCACCTGGCTCGCCGAGCCCGGCACCCGGTCGGTGTACGCCCTGGTCGAGCGGATCGGCCCGGTCGCCACGCTCGACCTGTTGCTGTCCGGCGAGGCCCCGGAACGGACACTCCGGTCGGCCGTCGCGGCGCGCGGCGTCTCCGGCGACGCCCGGGCGATCGCCGCGGAGGCGCTGGCCCGCGGCGAACGGCTCGGGGCCCGGCTGGTCACCCCCGAGGACGACGAATGGCCCACTCAGGTCGGCGACCTGCGCCGGCTGGCGCTGTCCGGGGCCACCCGGCGGGTCGACGTGGAGACCGACCCGCCGCTCTGCTTCTGGGTACGCGGAGCGTGGCCGCTCGGCGAGGCGCTGGCGCGCTCGGTGGCGGTCGTCGGCGCCCGGGCGGCCACCCCCTACGGCGCGCACATCGCCACCGAGTTGGGGTACGGCCTGGCCGACCGGGAGTGGACAGTGGTGTCCGGTGGAGCGTTCGGCATCGACGCCGCCGCACATCGCGGGGCGTTGACGGCGGGCGGGCGCACCGTGGCCGTGCTGGCCTGCGGGGTGGACCGCCCGTACCCGATGGGCAACGCCGCGCTGTTCGACCGGATCGCCGAGACCGGTCTGCTGGTGAGCGAATGGATTCCGGGCGCGGAGCCGCTGCGGCCACGGTTCCTCATCCGCAACCGGGTGATCGCGGCGGCGACGAGCGGCACGGTGCTCGTCGAGGCCGCCGCCCGCAGCGGCGCCACCCAGACGCTCAACCGGGCGCTCGGCCTGCGCCGCCCGGCGATGGTGGTCCCCGGGCCGGTGACCTCCGCCATGTCCGTCGGTGGGCACGAGGTGCTGCGGGAGCGGCCGGAGGCACGGTTGGTCACGAACGTCGCACATGTGCTGGAGGAGGTGGGGCGCATCGGGTACGACCTGGCCCCGCCCGCCCGGGCGCCCGAGCGCCCCCGGGACCGGCTCGACGAGGAGGCGACGCAGGTGCTGGAGGCGCTGCCCCGCCGCCGAGCGCTCGACCTGGAGAGCGTCGCGGCGCGCGCGGGCGTGGACCTGCGGACCGCCATGCGCAAGCTGTCCATGCTGGAGGAACTGGGGATGGTGGTACGCGGCGACGCTGGCTACGCGCTCGCGCCGCAGCCGGCCGCACGCACGTGAGCGCGTCAGTCGCCCTCGAACCGGATCTCGGCGTCGCTGCGCTCCGCACACCGGCGGGCGAGCCGGGCCAGCCGGTGGACGTGGTCGATCTCGACCGGCGCCCCGACCACCTCGGCCAGGCATCGCAGCTCGCCGAGGAGCTGCGGCATCCGTTCGGTGCCCACGGTCAGCTCGCCGAGCGGATCGACACGGTCCAGCAGCGGGGTCCGGCCACCGCCACGGACACGCTTGAGCAGGTCGAGCAACACGTCCTGGGGGTCCGCCACGACCTCGATCGAGACGTACGCGGGCCGGTGACGGCCATTGCCCGCCGAAATCTGCCGGTAGAGGACGGCGTCCACTCCCACTCTCGGCCCTCCTCGTACCGGCGTCACCGTCACGGGACGCGTTCGCCTGATCGCGGCCGGATCGACCCTCCGTCAGGGCCGGCTCGGCCACGCTGCCCGCCGGTCGCCGCACCGGAGCGTGCCGCAGCATGAGTTTCCCCTGTCCAGACCGGCTTCTGCCACCCCCCGATCAGCGCGTCGGCACGCATCCCACGCCGGAAGGAGGCGGGCGACGTGCCGGATGGCACACCCGACGGGCGACGGCCGACACCGCGACGACGGAGCGACGGCCGCGCCGGCACGGCGAACGGCGGTGCTCCAGCCTTACGCTGGGGCGGTGATCGCCGTCCGCATCCGCCGCCGCGACCGCGTGCGCCCGGACCGGGTGCCGCGGTGAGTCAGCGGCGGCGCGGCACCCGGGACGCGCACGAGGAACTGCCCGCGTCCATGCGCGAGGCGGTCGACGACTTCGCCGACCACCTGTCGCGGGTCCGCAACCGCTCCGTCCACACCGTCCGGGCGTACGTCACGGATCTCGTGTCGCTCCTGGACCACGCCGTCCGGATGGGCTGCGCCGAACTGTCGGAGCTGGACCTCGCCGTGGTGCGTAGCTGGCTGGCGAAGCAGCGGACCATGGGGGCGGCCCGGACGACGATGGCACGGCGCGCCGCCGCGGCCCGGACGTTCAGCGCCTGGGCGCACCGGACCGGCCTGCTCGCCGACGACGTGGCCGCGCCGCTGGCCAGCCCTCGGGCCCGGCGGGACCTGCCCACCGTGCTGCGCGCCGACCAGGCCGCTGCCCTGATGGAGGCCCCGTCGCCAGGTCCACCCGAGGCCGACCGCTCGACGGTCCACCCCGGCGGCGCCGGGCTCGGACGCGACCGCGGAACGGCCGCCGAGCCGGCCGGCGACGGCCCGCCCGACGCGGTGCTGCTGCGCGACCGGCTGCTGCTGGAACTGCTCTACGGCACCGGGGTACGCATCAGCGAGGCGTGCGGCCTGGACGTCACCGACGTCGACCAGGACCGCCGGGTGGTACGCGTGCTGGGTAAGGGCGGGCGGGAGCGGTCGGTGCCCTACGGAGTGCCGGCCCAGCGGGCGCTGGACGCCTGGCTGCGCGACGGCCGGCCCGCCCTGCTGACCCCGGGCTCGGAACGGGCGCTGCTGCTCGGGGCGCGGGGCCGGCGGCTCAACCCGACCACCGCGCGACGGATCGTGGCCGGCTGGACCGAGGCCGCCGGGGTGCCGCGGGTGACGCCGCACGGACTGCGCCACTCGGCCGCGACACACCTGCTCGAAGGAGGCGCCGACCTGCGCGCCGTGCAGGAGTTGCTGGGGCACTCGTCGCTCGCCAGCACCCAGATCTACACGCACGTCTCGGTGGAGCGGCTCCGGGCCGCGTACCGGCAGGCGCACCCCCGCGCCTGACCGCCGGGAGCGCACAGGCAGCGTCGGTGGAACGGTCAGCGTGCGGAATCCGGCCAGCGCATGATCCATCTCGGGCTAGGATCGACGGATGACGGTGCCGCAGCCACCCGAGCCGATTCCCGGGGCTCGGCTGCTCTTCTCCCTCGATCCCTCCGTCAGTCATCTCAACCACGGCTCGTTCGGCGCCGTACCGATCGCCGTGCAACGCGCCCAGCAGCGCCTGCGCGACGAGATGGAGGCCAACCCGCTGCGGTTCTTCACGCAGGGCCTGGTCGACCGGATCGCCCACGCCCGGCGGCACCTGGCCGCGTTCCTCGGCGCCGACCCGGACGGCACCACGCTCGTCGGCAACGCCACCGCGGGGGCGGCCGTGGTGTTGCAGTCGCTGGCGCTGCGCCCCGGCGACGAGATCGTGACCACCGACCACGGATACGGCGCGGTGGCGCTGTCGGTCGCCCGGGAGTGCGCCCGCACCGGAGCGGTGTCCCGCACCCTGCCGGTGCCGCTGACCGCCACCGACGAGGAGGTGGTCGAGATCGTCCGCGACGGGCTGCGCCCCGGGCGTACCAAGCTGCTGATCGTCGACCAGCTCACCTCGCCGACCGCCCGGCTGTTCCCCACCGCGGCGATCGTCGCGGTGGCCCGGGAGCGGGGCGTGCCGGTGCTGGTGGACGCCGCCCACGCGCCGGGGATGCTGCCGGCCACCGTCGCGTCCGTCGGCGCCGACTTCTGGGTCGGCAACCTGCACAAGTGGGCGTACGCGCCGCGCGGCACCGCCGCGCTCGTGGTCGCGCCGCCGTGGCGGGAGCGCATCCAGCCGCTCGTCGTCTCATGGGAACAGGACAGCGGCTTCCCGGTCCGGGTGGAGTGGCAGGCGACACTCGACTACACCGGCTGGCTGGCCGCCCCGGTGGGCCTGTTCACGTTGCGCAGCCTCGGAGTGGACCGGGTACGCGCGCACAACGCGGCGCTGGCGGCGTACGGGCAACGGGTCGTCGGGGACGCGCTCGGTGTGGCGCCCGAGCGGCTGCCGGAGCCCGGCGGGCCGGCGGTCGCCATGCGGCTCGTGCCGCTGCCGCCCGGTGTCGCGACGACGCTGGACGCGGCCCGGGAGCTTCGGGCCCGGATCGCCGACCGGCTCTCTGCCGAGGTCTCGATCGCAGGCTGGAACGGGCGCGGTTATCTGCGGCTGTGCGGCCAGGTCTACAACACCCCCGACGAGTACGACCGGCTGGCCGTCCGGCTGCCCACGCTGCTCGCCCAGGGCTGAGCCCGCGCGCCCGCCGCTCACCGGTGCCGTCGCCGGTCACCCGGTGAGGTCGGCGGAGACGGGGTGCAGCGGCAGCAACCGCACGCGGCCGAGACCGAGCAGGGCCAGCGGATCGAGGTATTCCGCGTCGCGTCGCAGCCCCCAGTGCAGGCAGGCCACCCCGGCACAGCCGGGATGCCCGGCGAGCAGGTCGCCGACCGGCGTGCCGGCGTCCACAGGGGTACCGGCGGGGAGCCGGGCGCGGACCGGTTCGTAGGTGGTGCGCAGCCCGTCGGAGTGGCCGAGGGTCAGCACCGGCCGGCCGGCGACGGTGCCGGCGAACAGGATGATCCCGGCGCCGGCCGCCAGCACCGGCGCACCGCGCTCGGCGGCGAGGTCGACGCCCCGGTGCCCGGACAGCCAGGGCTGCGGCGGCGGGTCGAACCGCCGCACCACCCGGGGCGCACCCGGCAGCGGCCACCGGAACCGCCCACGGGGCGCAGCCCGAAGTCCCGCCCCCGAGACACCCGCCATCGGGTCACCGGCTGCCGGGACACCCGCCGCAGAACCGGAGAACGGCCCGACCACGAACGAAGAGGCGCCGGCCCAGGACGACAGCGGCCCGGCCGAGGACGACAGCGCCGCCCGGGGCGGCGCGGAGGCGCCCGGCAGGCAGGCGACGAGGACCAACACCGGCAGCACGGCCCGGCCGGCGTGAGAGATGGAGGAACGCACGCCGGACACCCTGCCGACCCGAGCACCGTCCCGCGAACCCCGCACGACCCCGCTGTGGACAACGCACCGGCTGTGGACGAGCGCCGAAATCGGGGCCGATCTGCTACGGCCCGGACGCCTATGCTGGCCGGGTGACGAAGGACTGGTACGCCTGGCACAGCGACTACGACCAGCCCGAGTCCGCACTGGCCCGGCGACTCGCCGAGGTGCGGCAGCGCGTCGCCGACGCGCTGGACGCGGCGCCGCCCGGTCCGCTGCGCGCGCTGAGTCTCTGCGCGGGTCAGGGCCGCGACCTGATCCCGGTGCTGGCCGCCCATGCCCGGGGCGGCGACGTGACCGCCCGCCTGGTCGAACTGGATCCGCGCAACGCCGACCTGGCACGCCGCGCCGCCGCCGACGCGGGGCTCACCGGCGTGGAGGTGGTGACCGGGGACGCCTCGCTGACCGACCGGTACGCCGACCTGGCCCCGGCGGATCTGGTGCTGGTGTGCGGCGTCTTCGGCAACATCGGCGACGACGACATCCGGGCCACGGTGCGGCACTGTGCCTCGCTCTGCGCCACCGGCGGCACGGTGCTGTGGACGCGGCACCGGCGCGAGCCGGACCTGGTGCCGGTCATCTGCGAGTGGTTCGCCGAGGAGGGCTTCGAGCCGGTCGCGGTGAACAGCCCGGCCGACGGTGTGGGCGTCGGCGCGCACCGCTTCACCGGCACGCCCCGCCCGCTGGCACCGGGCGCGCGGATGTTCGAGTTCGTGGGCTACGACGTGCTGGAGCGGACGGAGCAGCCATGACCACTGTGGACGACGTCAGCCGGCCCTCCCGGGTGGCCGGGCCGGACGAGGCGATCAGCGCCGAGGAGCTTCAGCTCGCCGCGCGCAACCACGGCATCCCGCTGGAGGCGTTGCGGTACGACGTGACCCCGGCGGGCCTGCACTACCTGCTCATCCACTACGACATCCCGGACGTCGACCCGGCCGCGTACGCACTGAACGTGTCCGGCGCGGTCGAGCGTCCACTGCGGCTGGACCTGGCGGCGCTGCGCGACCGGCCCCGGGTGACCCACCGGGTCACGTTGGAGTGCGCTGGTAACGGCCGGGCGCTGCTGCACCCCCGTCCGGTCAGCCAGCCCTGGCTGGTGGAGGCCGTGGGCAACGCCGAGTGGACCGGTACGCCGCTGGCCCCGCTGCTGCGCGAGGCCGGCCTGTCCGGCGACGCGGTGGACGTGGTGTTCACCGGCGCGGACCACGGGGTGGAGCGCGGCGTCGAGCAGGACTACCAGCGGGCGCTGCCGATTGCCGACGCGCTGCGCGAGGAGGTGCTCCTGGCGTACGAGATGAACGGCGCTCCGCTGCTGCCGCAGCACGGCGCGCCGCTGCGCCTGATCGTGCCCGGCTGGTACGGCATGGCGCACGTGAAGTGGCTGCGCGACATCACTGTGACGACCGAGCCGTTCGACGGCTACCAGAACGCGGTGGCTTACCGGCTGCGGCGCGACGCCGACGACCCGGGCGTACCGGTGACCCGGATCGAGCCGCGTGCGCTGGTGCGTCCGCCCGGGTTCCCGGACTTCATGTCCCGCACCCGGGTGCTGCGTCCGGGACCGTGCACTCTGGACGGCCGCGCCTGGTCCGGCCACGCGCCGGTGACCTCGGTCGAGGTGACGGTGGACGGCGGCGGGACGTGGACGCCCGCGGTCCTGGACGAGCCGGCCGGGGGCGAGTGGGCGTGGCGCGGATGGTCGGTGAGCTGGACGGCGACGCCGGGGCGGCACGTGCTCGGCGCCCGGGCGACCGACGCGTCGGGGCGTACCCAGCCGGTCGAGCAGCCGTGGAACCGGGGCGGGTTCGCGAACAACCTGGTGCAGCGGGTCGAGGTGGTCGTGCCGGCGGAGTGATCCGGGGGCGGTCAGCCGCCTGTGGTCAGCTCCCGAATCCGGAATCTGCAGGAAGCGAGATGTCGGGCTTTTCGAGCTCTTCCACATTGACGTCCTTGAACGTCATCACTCGAACATTCTTGACGAAACGGGCAGGGCGGTACATGTCCCACACCCAGGCGTCGTGCATCTCGACCTCGAAGTAGACCTCGCCGTCGGAGTTGCGCACGTGCAGGTCGACCTGGTTGGCCAGGTAGAAACGGCGCTCGGTCTCCACCACGTAGGAGAACTGGCGGACGATGTCCCGGTACTCCCGGTAGAGCTGCAGCTCCATCTCGGTCTCGTACTTTTCGAGATCTTCCGCGCTCATCGCACTCCGCCTTCCATGACCACATCTTCCCCCACCGGCGCCGGAGGTCGCGGCTGCTCGCCCAACGCCACGCCGACGGTACCCCCTGACGCGCCGCAGTGCCCCATCGGCTCGTCCGGGCGGCCGGCGAACGCGCCGGGCCCGAGACCCGGCAGCCCGGCCGCGGGCTCGGGTGGCGCCGTACCGGCGCCGTCGCCCGCCGGGCGGCGGGCGCGGGGAGGCCGACCGTCCCGTCCGGAGACGGTGGCCACGTTCACGTACGAGAAGCGGTGTTCCCGGCAGGGCCCGAGCGTGCGCAGGGCGGCGCTGTGCTCGGCGGTGATGTAGCCCTTGTGCTCGGCGAAGCCGTAGCCGGGGAACCGCCCGTCCAGTTCCACCATGATCCGGTCCCGGGTGACCTTGGCCAGCACGCTCGCCGCCGCCACACATGCGGCCACCCGGTCGCCCTTCCAGACCGCCAGGCCCGGCACGTCCAGCCCGTCGACGCCGAAGCCGTCGGTCAGCACGTACTCCGGGCGGGTGGTGAGCGAGGCGAGCGCCCGGCGCATCGCGGCGAGGTTGCACACGTGCAGCCCGCGGGCGTCCACCTCCTCGGCCGGGATGACCACCACGGCGTACGCCAGCGCCCGTGCCACCACCTCGTCGTAGACACGCTCGCGGGCTGCGGGGGTGAGCAGCTTCGAGTCGGCCAGCTCGTCGATCTCGCCGCGCCGGCCCTCGGGCAGGATCGCGGCGGCGGCCACGAGCGGCCCGGCGCAGGCGCCTCGACCGGCCTCGTCGGCGCCCGCCACGTGCCGGAAGCCGCGCCGTTGCAGGGCCCGCTCCAGCGCGTAGAGGCCCCCGTCGCGGCGCACCACGGTGCGCGGCGGGGTCAGCATGCGCCGCCTCCCGTCAGCACGGCGCCGAGCCGGCCGGGCAGGTCCGGCGGGTAGTAGCGCTCCGCGGAGGCGGCCAGCTCGGCGACCGGCCACCAGCGGTGCCCGTGCACGCTCGCCCGTTCGACGTCGTTGAAGCCGGCCGTGTCGACCTCCCAGCCCGTCACCCGGACCAGGTAGAACTGCTGATCCTGGCGGTACCAGACGCCGTCGAACGGGAACTCGACGGTCTCCGACCAGACCGGCGCGCCCAGCTCGGCCGGAGCCAGCCGCAGGCCGGTCTCCTCGGCCAGCTCCCGGGCGGCGCCGTCGGCCGGGGACTCCCCCGGGTCGAGCCCGCCGCCGGGGGTGAACCAGTAGCGGTGACCCGGCCGGGCCGGATCACTGCCCTGGAAGAGCAGCACCCGGTCGGACGCGTCGACCAGCAGCACCCGGGCCGCGCGACGAGGGGTGTAGACGGTCACCGCACCAGCCTGCCAGACGCCTGCGACGAACGACCACGCCGTCCCGCCGCCGAGGCGGGACCGGCGTGCCGGCGCGTGGCGCGGGCCTGCTCAGGGATTGGGGATCCCGTCGAACTGCTCGGGGACGCTGAGCCAGGTCGCGCGGCTGACCGGCCAGAAGATGGTGAAGGCCCGGCCGACGACCTCGCCCTCGGGGATGGTGGCGACGTCGATGTCCTCGCCCGACTGCTGCCAGTGCTCCAGCGAGTCGCCGGACGCCTCCCGGTGGTCACCCATGACCCACAGGCGCCCCTTCGGCACCGTGACGTCGAAGTCCTGGTCGGCGGGCTTGTTGCCGGGGAAGATGAACGGCTCGTCGATCGGCTTGCCGTTGATGACCAGCCGCTCCTGACCACCGGTGCGGTCGCAGCAGACCACGTGATCGCCGCCGACGCCGATCACCCGCTTGATGAAGTCCTCGCCGTCGGGGTTGCCGCTCCACTCGGTGGGCGCCTTGAAGACGATCACCTCGCCCCGGTGCGGCGAGCGGAAGTCGTAGACCAGCTTGTTGACAAGCACCCGATCGTCGATCTTGAGGGTGTTCTCCATGGACGGCGACGGGATGAAGAAGGTCTGCAGCACGAAGGCACGCACCAGCACCGCGACCAGGATCGCCACGCCCAGGAGGATGGGCAGCTCCTTCCAGAAGGAGCTGCGGGGCTTCTCGGTCTGCTCGTCGATCACGGGAGGAGCCTACGTCGCCGGGTACGGCGCGGTCGCCCCGAACCCGCCAGAACGGTGAGCGTCGCCGCGACCGGGAGGATCAGGACGACGCCGCCGACCGGGTCGGGATCCACCGGCACCGGCCCCGCGGGCGCGGCATCCGCGCGGGGCACGCTGGTGAACGTCTCCGGTACGGGCAGACTGGTCCACCGCTGCGACGGCCAGACGATCATGAAGGCGCGGCCGACCACGTTCTCGATCGGCACCGGCCCCTGACATCGGGCGTCCTGCGAGACCAGCCGGTGGTCACCCATCACGAAGATCTGCCCCGGCGGCACCACCACCTCGGTGAACTGCCGGGACCGGCACTCCTTGGGATTGGGCGGCAGCTCGACCGGGGAGTCCTCGGAAACGTACGCCTGCTCGTCCAGCGGCACCCCGTTGACCACCACCCGGCCGTCGTCGCAGCACCAGATCTTGTCGCCGGGCACGCCGATGACGCGCTTGATGAAGTCCTTCTCGCCGGGGCGGCTGACGCCCACCAGGTCGCCGAGCGTACGGCCGACCCGGCCGGCGAAGTTGGCCGGCGGCGCGGGCGCCTCCTGGGCGACCCAACGGTCGGTGCCCCGGAACACCACGACCTCGCCGCGGACCGGGTCGCGGACGTCGTAGACGACCTTGTTGACGAGCACCCGGTCGCCGACGAGCAGCGTGTTCTCCATCGACCCGGAGGGGATGAAGAACGCCTGGAGCAGGAACGTACGGATCAGCACGGCGAGGCAGAACGCCACGATCAGCAGCAGCGGCAACTCCTGCCAGAGCGGCATCTGGCGGCGGCCACGGCGGGCCCGCCGGCGCCAGGGATCGACGGCACCGTCCTCGTCAACCATCTGCACCATGCCACTCTCCGGTCCGCGGAAACGACACTACCGCCCGGGAGTCCCCTCGGAGACCCCACGGGCGGTAGTGGACCGTTTCGCACCGTCCGGCTGCGCCCGTACCGACCAGGGTAGTGCGATCTGGTCGATACGACATCCGCGCAGCTCGGGCGGCGTGGCGAACGAGAATCAGTTCGCCGGCTGCTTCTCCCGCAGCTCCTTGATCTTGGCCTTCTTGCCCCGCAGCTCGCGCAGGTAGTAGAGCTTGGCGCGACGCACGTCACCGCGGGTCACGACCTCGATCCGGTCGATGCCGGGGCCGTTGAGCGGGTAGGTCCGCTCCACGCCGACGCCGAAGCTGACCTTGCGGACCGAGAAGGTCTCGCGCAGACCGTCACCCTGGCGGCGGATGACGACGCCCTGGAAGATCTGGACCCGGGACCGGGCGCCCTCGACGACTCGCGCGTGCACCTTGACGGTGTCACCGGCACGGAAGTCGGGCAGGTCGGTACGCTTCGACTGGGCGTCAAGGGCGTCCAGGATGTTCATCGCTGCGTCCTCGTGAGGCTCACGGCGCATCGTCAGTCGATGCGCGAACGGGTGATTCTGACCCCCGGGTGGTGACCGGCGAGGCCGGCCCCGGTCGAGGGTCCTCGCAACCGCCCACGGCGTGGACGGATGCGGCAACCCCTCTACTTTGCCACATGCCCCGGTGGCGAGGAAAATCCGCCCCGGTCCAGCGTCGCCCGGTCCCGCTTGTCGAGCGTCTCCGGGTTCAGCGCGCCGATCATGTCGGGGCGCCGGGCGGCGGTCCGCAGCAGCGACTCGTCCCGCCGCCAGCGGTCGATCCGGGCGTGGTCGCCGGAGCGCAGCACCTCGGGCACGTCCAGCCCGCGCCAGCTCGCCGGCTTGGTGTAGAGGGGGGCCTCCAGCAGCCCGTGCGCGTGCGACTCCTCGTCCAGCGACCCGGCGTTGCCGAGCACACCGGGCAGCAGCCGGGTGACCGCCTCGAGGATCACCAGCACGGCCACCTCGCCGCCGAACAGCACGTAGTCGCCGAGGGAGACCTCGGTCACCGGCATCCGGGTCGCGGCGTGGTCCAGCACCCGCTGGTCGATGCCCTCGTACCGGCCGCAGGCGAACAGCAGGTGCGACTCGGCGGCCAGCTCGTGCGCCAGGGCCTGGGTGAACGGGACGCCCGCGGGCGACGGCACGAGCAGCCGGGGCAGCGTGTGCCCGTCCGGGCTCAGCTCACCGGGCGCCAGCGCGTCCAGCGCCTCACCCCACGGCTCCGGACGCATGACCATGCCCGGACCGCCGCCGTAGGGCGTGTCGTCGACGGTGCGGTGCACGTCGTGGGTCCAGGTCCGCAGATCGTGTACGGCCAGCCGCAGCGTGCCGTTCGCCCGGGCCTTGCCGATGAGCGACAGGTCGAGCGGGGCGAAGTACTCGGGGAAGATCGACACGATGTCGACGCGCATGCGGTGGCTCCAGCCGGAGGTCGAGAGCTAGAGGTCGAGCAGGCCGCCGGGCAGGTCGACGACGACGCGACCGCCGGCCAGATCCACCTCGGGCACGATCGCCTTGACGAACGGGACCAGCGCGGCACGCCCCTCGGGGCGCCGCAGCACCAGCATGTCGGACGCGGGCGCGTGGTCGATGCGGGTGACCTCGCCCACGTGCTCCCCGTCCCGGGTGACCACGGTGAGCCCGACCAGCTGGTGGTCGTGGAACTCCTCCGGGTCCTCCGGCGGGGCGACGTCGGCGCTGTCCACGCCGAGCAGCGTGTTGCGCAGCGCCTCGGCGACGTCCCGGCCCAGTACGCCCTCGAAGACGACGAGCAGGCGCCCCTGGTGCCAGCGGGCCGACTCGACGGTGAGCGTCGGCGGCACCCGCCAGGCGCCGGGCTCCGACGGGGTGACCCCCGGCTCGGTGGTCAACACCGAACCGGGGGCGAACCGTGCTTCGGGCTCGTCGGTACGCACCTCCACGGTGACCTCACCGCGGATGCCGTGCGGCTTACCGATCCGGCCTACGACGAGAAGCATCAGTACGAGTCGACGATGTCGACGCGTACCCCACGCCCGCCGATGGAGCCGATCACCTGGCGCAGCGCCTTGGCGGTCCGGCCGGACCGCCCGATCACCGTGCCGAGGTCCTCGGGGTGCACGCGGACTTCGAGGCGCTTGCCCCGACGCGAGTCGACCATGCGCACCCGGACGTCGTCCGGGTGGTCGACGATCCCCTTGACCAGGTGCTCCAGGGCGGGACGCAGCGCCATGTCAGGCCTGCTCGCCGGACTCGGCACCGGTCTGCTCCTCGGCCTTCGGCGCCTCGGCCTCCGGCTTGGCGGCCTCCGGCTTCGCGGCCTTCTTGGCCGGCTTGGCCGGGGTGTCCGCCACGCCGGCGGCGGCCTTCGCCTCGGCCTCGTACGCCGCCTTGCGGTCGGCCCGCTCGGGGGCGACCTTCAGCGGCGGCGGGGCCGGCAGGCCCTTGAACTTCTGCCAGTCACCGGTCAGCTCCAGCAGGCGCTGCACGGCCTCGCTCGGCTGAGCGCCGACCGACAGCCAGTACTGGACCCGCTCCGACTTGACCTCGATCACCGAAGGGTCTTCCTTCGGCTGGTACACACCGACGAACTCGATCGCGCGACCGTCACGCTTGGTGCGCGAGTCGGCGATGACGATGCGGTACTGCGGGTTGCGGATCTTGCCCATCCGCAGGAGCCGGATCTTTACGGCCACAGTTGTTTCGCTCCTGTTGCGATCTCACCGGCCCGTACGGGCGGTGTGGCGGGTGAGCGCCGACCGGCACAGTGGGGTTTGGGCCGGAGACTGCTCGGTGAACTGGCGACGCGCCCGGGTTAGAGGGCGCCGGACGCGCGCCGGATACCAGCGGTCCATTCTGCCAGATGCGGCCCGGAACTCTCACACCGGACCCGGACATCACGCCCGGGGCGGGTCGGGCCGTGACGGAGGACACCGGTTCAGCGCACCGGCGGGCGGTCCCAGCCCGGGGGGAGTTCGTCCGGTACGTCCCATTCCGCAGGTGGGACGAAGTCGCACCAGGTGCCGTCGAACGGGAACTCGCCCGCCTCGGCGATCCGGATCACCCGCTCGCCCTCGGCGCGTACCGCCTTCTCGTCGGCCACCCAGTAGTGCTCCGGGAACGCCAGCCGCTCGGCGAACTCGTCCTCGTCCTTCCACTCCCAGCTCAGGTCCGGGTACACCACCACGTCGAGATCCTGGTCGACCATGTCGACGCCGGCCACCGCGCCGTCGTCCCAGCGGACGCCGGGCTCCTCCAGGTTGACGTACCAGTTCTTGAAGCGGCCCGCCGCGTCGCGGAACCACCAGACCGAGTGGGCCGCGCCCGTGGGCAGGAACTTCAGCACCGGCGGCCCGTTCCACAGCCCCTGCGCGAGCCGGTAGGACGACGTCACCCACTCGGCGAACGGCACGGCCCGCATGCCCAGGCCGGCGGCCGTCACCTCATGGGCGACGGGCGCTGTCCGCGCCACCCAGAGCAGCAGGCCGCGCTCGTCGTCGGAGACCACGCGGGCCGACCGGACCCAGCCGATCCGGCCGTGCCGCACGTTCCGGTGCAGGATCAGCCGGCCCGGCGCGAACCGGCCGGAAGGATCGCCGGGCCGCACCTCAGTACGCGCGGGCGAGGATCGCCACCAGTTCGGGCTCGTCCTCCGAGTCCGGCACCGAGCCGTCGGCGCGCACCAGGCAGCGGACCGTCACGCCCTGGCCGTTCGCCTCGGCCTCGCCCTCGACGCCGACCGCCGACCAGGGCACCCGCGCCCAGCCGGTGGCGGACGCCTCGATCGCCTCGGCCAGCGTCGACACCTCGACGGTGCGGGACCGGCGGAACTCCAGCGCCTGGTCGTGCAGCGCCCGCTGGTCTGCCTCCAGCGCGGCCAGTACCGCGCCGACCACGTCGGCGACGGGCGTCGGGGCCTTCGAGCCGTCCGTACGCCGGACCACCACGGCGTTGCCGGCGGCCAGGTCACGCGGGCCGACCTCGACGCGCACCGGGTAGCCGCGCAGCTCGGCGTCGACGGCACGGCGACCGAACGCGGTGTCGGTCCGGTCGTCCAGCGCCACCCGGACCCCGGCGTCGCGCAGCGCGTCACAGAGCTTCTGTGCCGCCTCGCCGACACCCTCGCCGTCCTTGACGATCATCACGTACGCCTGGACGGGCGCCAGCTTCGGCGGCACCCGCAGCCCGTTGTCGTCGCCGTGGCACATGATCAGGCCGCCGAGCATCCGGGTGGAGGTGCCCCAGGAGGTGGTCCACGCGTGCTCCCGGCCGCCCTCGGCCGAGGAGTAGCTGATGTCGAACGCCTTGGCGAAGTTCTGGCCCAGCTCGTGGCTGGTGCCCAGCTGGAGCGCCTTGCCGTCGCCCATCATGCCCTCGCACGTGTACGTGGCGGTGGCGCCGGCGAAGCGCTCCCGGGCGGTCTTCAGGCCGACCACCACCGGGATGCCGAGCACGTTGACCATCAGGTCCTCGTACGCCTCGTGCAGGATCCGCCGGGCGTAGGCCCGGGCGTCGGACCGGGTGGCGTGCGCGGTGTGCCCCTCCTGCCAGAGGAACTCGCTGGTCCGCAGGAAGATCCGCGGGCGCAGCTCCCACCGGACCACGTTGGCCCACTGGTTGAGCAGCAGCGGCAGGTCGCGGTACGAGTCGATCCACTTGGCCATGAACTCGCCGATGACCGTCTCGCTCGTGGGGCGGACCACCACCGGCTCGGCGAGCTGCTTGCCGCCACCGTGGGTGACCACTGCCAGCTCGGGCGAGAAGCCCTCGACGTGCTCGGCCTCCCGCTTGAGGTAGCTCTCCGGGATGAACAGCGGGAAGTACGCGTTCTCCGCGCCGGCCGCCTTGATCCGGGCGTCCATCTCGGCCTGCATCCGCTCCCAGATGGCGTAGCCGGCCGGTCGGATCACCATGGTCCCCCGGACCGGGCCGTTGTCGGCCAGCTTCGCCTTGGCGATCAGGTCCTGGTACCAGCGGGGAAAGTCCTCCGCACGGGGAGTGAGCACGCGTGCCATGACCGCACATCCTATGCGTCCCGTGACGGGTCGCCGCAGCCGGGCGCGCCCGCACTACCATCTGCCGTCATGCTCTCCCCCAGCCCCGACCCGGCGCCGGCGCTGGCCCCGCTCGCCGCCCGATGGGTGGCCTGGGTGGCCGCCCACCGCCAGCCGGTCAACCCGCTCAAGGACACGACCGGCCGGCACGGCGGGCGCCACCAGCCCGACGACGTGTGGTTCCTCGCCGGCACGCAGGGCGGCGGGGTCGCCCGGCGTTGCGTGGTACCGGCGGGTCGCCCCCTGTTCTTCCCGGCGATCTGCTGCTGGCGGGTCGGCCGCCGGGACGGCCCGGTCGCGCCGATGTCCGACGCCGGCGGGCACGCCGAACTGGACGGGGTCACGGTGCCGGTACGGCCGGCGGGCTCCCCCGCCTCGTTCCCGGTACGGGGGTTCTTCAACAACGTCGTCACCGCGTGGCCGTGGCCGGTGCACGTCTCCTGCTGGGGCCTGTGGGGTCTGGTGCCGCCACCCGCGCGGGGGACGCACCACCTGACCTTCGGCGGCCACGACGGCGGAACGTTCCGGGTCGAGGCGGAGTACGAACTCGAGGTGCGCTGACGAGCGCCCGTAGACTTCGATCACCATGCCTAAGCCGAGGAACGTCACACCGGTGCGCGAGTCGATCGTCGACGCCGCCCGCTCGCTGACCGTCACGACCGGCTGGGCCCGGCTCCGGATGGGCGCCGTCGCGAGCGCGGCCGGAGTGAGCCGGCAGACGGTCTACAACGAGTTCGGCACCAAGGCGGGCCTGGGCGAGGCGCTGGCCCGGCACGAGGTGGACCGGTTCGTCGGCCAGGTCCGGTCCGCGCTCGACGAACACGACTCGGACGTACGCGCGGCCGCGTACGCCGCGATCCACCGCACCCTCGCCTCGGCGGCCGAGAACCCGCTGGTCCGGGCGGTGCTGACCAGCACCCGGGGCGGCTCGGAGGAGTTGCTGCCGTACCTGACCACCCGGTCCGAGCTGGTGCTCGCCGAGGCCGCGGCGGCGCTGCTGGAGTGGACCGGTGAACGCCTGCCCGACGCCGATCCGGCGGCGCTGGCGTTCGCGGCGGACAGCGTCGTACGCCTGGTGGTGAGCCACATCGTGCTGCCGGGCGGCCCGGTCGACGAGACCGCCGACCGGCTGGCCGCCCTGGCCGTGCGCCTGTTCCTGACGGCGGCGACGACGCGCTAGGCCGGCTGCCGACGACGGCCGGTCAGCGGACGACCCGGCCGCGCAGCACGATCCGGCTGGGCGCCCGGACCACGCGCAGGTCACGGCGCGGATCCTCGGGGTAGACCACCAGGTCGGCGAGGCCGCCCTCGACCAGGCCGGGGAAGCCGAGCCACTCGCGGGCCCGCCAGGAGGCGGCGGCGAGCACGTCGAACGCGGACATCCCGGCCTGCTCGTGCAGCAGGAGCATCTCCTCGGCCGCGAGCCCGTGGTCGATGCCGCCACCGGCGTCGGTGCCGACGTAGATCGGCACGCCCGCCTCGTGCGCGGCGCGCACCACCTCGGGGAAGCGGTCGCGCAGCGCGAGCATGTGGTCGGCGTACCCGGGAAACTTGGGCCGGGCCTGCTCCGCGATGTGGCCGAAGGTCTTGATGTTGATCATCGTAGGGACGAGCGCGGTGCCCTGCCGGGCCATCAGGTCGATCAGGTCGAGGCTCAGCCCGGTGCCGTGCTCCACCGAGTCCACCCCGGCCCGCACCATGATCTCCACGGCCGACTCGGAGAACGTGTGCACCGCCGCGCGTACCCCGGCCGCGTGCGCTGCGGCGACCGCCGCGGTCATGGTGTCCTCGTCCCAGGCCGGTGCCAGGTCGCCCACACCGCGATCGATCCAGTCGCCGACCAGCTTGACCCAGCCGTTGCCGGCCGCGGCCTGCGCGGCGACGGTCTCAGCCACCTCCGCCGCCCCGACCTCCACGCCGATGTCGCGCAGGTAGCGCTTGGGCGGCGCGACGTGCCGGCCCGCGCGGGCCAGTCGCGGCAGGTCCGGCTCGTCCTCCAGTTCGGGGTACGGGTACGGCGAACCGGCGTCGCGGATCGCCAGCACGCCCGCGTCCCGGTCGATCCGGGCCAGCTCCCGGGCCTGGTCGAGCGAGGTGATCGGGCTGCCGCCGCGGGCGATGCCGATGTGGCAGTGCGCGTCGGTCAGGCCGGGAAGGACGAAGCCGCCGTCGGCCACCGTCTCGGCGCCGGGCACCGGTTCGAAGGTGACCCGGTCGCCGACCAGCCAGACGTCCCGGACCTCGTCGTCGGGAAGGAACACACCGCGCACGTGCAGAGCCATGTGCACAGTCCTACCCGATCAGTCCTCCTCGCCGGCGAGCAGGTCGTTGCGGCGCGCGGTCAGCGCCGGCAGATCGACCGAGACCTTCCAGGGCCGCTCGGTGACGAACAGGTCCTCGGTGTGTGCCAGTTGCTCGTACTCGCGGGCGGCGCCGTCGAGCGTGTACTCGGTGAGTGCGATCCGCTCGTGCTGCGGATCCACCACCCAGTAGGAGCGGACCCCGGAGCGGGCGTAGACCTTCGCCTTGTCGTACAGGTCGCGGAAGTGCGACGTCGGCGAGACGACCTCGACGGCGAGCAGCGCGTCCTCGACCGGGACCGGCGACCGGGCGGCGTGCTTGCGCCGGATCACCACCACGTCCGGGCGCGGCTCGTTGCGGCGGTCGACCCGCATGGACAGGTCGATGCTCACCAGGAACTCCGGCGGGCAGTTGACCTCAAGCGCGAGCAGGAGACGGACACACAGATCCTGGTGCAGGGCGGTAGGCGACGGCACGATCAACCTTCCGTTGATCAGTTCGTACGGAAGGTCCTTGGGCAGCTCGCCCAGGTCGTCCACCGTCCACTCCTGCCGCTCCGGCAGGATCGGGGCCGCGGTCATTGACATCTCCTTCCAGGGGCGACATCACCCTGAGAGACAGCGATGTCGCCCACCGTCACCGACACGCTAGCGCGGGCCCTTGTCGCCGCCCTTGCCCAGCTTGTTGAAGTCGATCTTCGGGAGCTTGAAGCCCGGCGGCAGGCCCTGCCCACCGGCCAGGTCACCCGGGTCCAGGCCCGGCGGGAGCTGCGGCATGCCGCCCGGGAAGCCGCCCGGCATCCCGGCGCCGGTACGCGGCCGCCCGCCACCCTTGGTGCCCTTGCGCTTGTTCTTCGGCGACTTGGTCGCCTTGCGCCGGCCGCCGCCGGGCAGGCCCATCATGCCGCCCATCTGCTTCATCATCTTCTGCGCGTCGGCGAAGCGGTTGAGCAGCTGGTTGACGTCCATGACGGTGACGCCGGAGCCGCCCGCGATCCGGGCCCGGCGGGAGCCGTTGATGATCTTCGGGTTGGTGCGCTCGGCCGGGGTCATCGACCGGATGATCGCGGTGACCCGGTCGAAGTGCTTGTCGTCCAGCTCGGCGAGCTGGTCCTTCATCTGCCCCATGCCCGGCATCATGGCCAGCACGTTGGCGATCGGACCCATCCGCCGGACCGCGATGAGCTGATCGAGGAAGTCCTCCAGCGTGAAGGTCTCCCCGCCCATCAGCTTGGCGGTCATCTTCTCCTTCTGATCGGAGTCGAAGGCCGCCTCGGCCTGCTCGATCAGGGTGAGGACGTCGCCCATGCCGAGGATCCGGCTGGCCATCCGGTCGGGGTGGAAGACGTCGAAGTCCTCCAGCTTCTCGCCGGTGGAGGCGAACAGGATCGGCTGGCCGGTGACCTGGCGGACGGAGAGCGCGGCGCCACCGCGGGCGTCGCCGTCGAGCTTGGACAGCACCACGCCGGTGATGCCCACGCCGTCGCGGAACGCCTCGGCGGTGCGCACGGCGTCCTGACCGACCATCGCGTCGATGACGAAGATGACCTCGTCGGGCTGGACCGCGTCGCGGATGTTCGCGGCCTGCTGCATCATCTCGGTGTCGATACCGAGCCGGCCGGCGGTGTCGACGATGACGATGTCCCGGGCGGCGCGGCGGGCGTGCTCGATCGAGTCGCGGGCCACCTGCACCGGGTCGCCGACGCCGTTGCCGGGCGCCGGGGCGTACACCTCGACGCCGGCCCGGCCACCGAGCACCTGGAGCTGCCCGACGGCGTTGGGACGCTGGAGGTCGGCGGCGACGAGCAGCGGCTGGTGGCCCTGGCTCTTGAGCCAGCGGGCCAGCTTGCCGGCGAGCGTCGTCTTGCCGGAGCCCTGGAGGCCGGCCAGCATGATCACCGTCGGCGGGTTCTTGGCGAACTGGAGCCGCCGCCCCTCGCCGCCGAGGACGTTGATCAGCTCCTCGTTGACGATCTTGACGATCTGCTGCGCCGGGTTGAGCGCCTGGGAGACCTCGGCGCTCCGCGCCCGCTCCTTGACGTTCGCGATGAAGCCCTTGACCACCGGCAGGGCGACGTCGGCCTCCAGCAACGCCATCCGGATCTCGCGCGCGGTGGCGTCGATGTCGGCGTCGGTGAGCCGGCCCTTGCCGCGGAGCTTGGTGAAGATCCCGGACAGGCGGTCACTCAAGGTGTCAAACACGCGAACATCCCGTTTGTCGTTTTCGGCGGGCACATGCTGCCGGGCCGGTGGTCCAGCCCACCGTTAGGGTAGCCCGCCGCCCACCCGCCCGCTCCGGCCCGGCGGCTCGTTCCGCTACACGGCGGCGAGCACGGCGGCCTCGATCCGGGCCCGTTCCTCGTCCGAGGGCCAGCCGCCGACCAGGTAGAACGCGTCCACCACGTCACCGCCGAGCGTCGAGATCCGGGCCGCCCGCACCTGGGCGCCCGCGTCGTCCAGCGCGCAGGTGACCCGGTACAGCAGCCCGGCCGCGTCGGCCGCCCGCAGCTCCAGCAGAACCGCGTCGGTGGCCGCCTCCCGGTGCCAGACCACCCGCGGCGCGGCGCCCTGGCTGCGCGCGGCCAGGGCCCGCCCGCGCAGCCGCTGGATGACCGAGACGTCGCCGCCGACCGCGCGGCGCAGGTCGGCGCTGAGCGCGATCGGCTCCGGGGCCAGCCCGTAGCGCGGCTGCACCCGGCACTCGACCAGGGCCCGGCCGTCGACGGTGGCGGCGTCCGCGGAGATCACCTCCAGGCGGTGCAGCGCCAGGCAGCCGGCGACAGTGGCGAGCAGCCCTCGCCGGTCCGCCGCGGCCACCGACACCCGGTCCTCACCCAGGTGTACGACCGGCAGCGGCCCGGCCACGAGCGCCGGGTCCGGAGCCGGCGGGGCGGGCACCACGCCCGTGTCCAGCGTGGTACGCACCCGGCTCACCAGCTCGGCGATCAGCCGGCCCTTCCAGCCGGACCAGGCGGCCGGACCGGTGGCGGCGGCGTCGGCGCGGACCAGGGCGTGCAGCAGTTCCAGCGTGCCGGTGTCACCGACGCGCTCGGCGACCCCGGCGATGGTCTTCGGGTCGGACAGGTCGCGCCGGGTGGCCACGTCGGGCAGCAGCAGGTGCAGCCGGACCAGTGTGCCGATGAGCGCCGCCTCGGCCGGCGGTAGCCCGATCCGGGCGGCGACCGCCTCGGCCAGCGGCGCGCCCACTGTCGAATGGTCGCCGGGTAGCCCTTTGCCGATGTCGTGCAGGAACGCGCCGAGCAGCAGCAGGTCCGGCCGTTCCACGTCGCGGGTGTGCCGGCTCGCCTCGTACGCGGTCTGCACCAGATGCCGGTCGAGCGTGAACCGGTGCACCGGGTTGTGCTGGGGCAGGCTGCGCATCCGCGTCCACTCGGGCAGCCAGCGGTCGATCAGCCCGTACCTGTCGCAGGTCTCCCAGGCGGGCACCAGGCCGGAACCGGCGCCGAGCAGGGTGATCAGCGCGGCGCGGGCCGCCGGCGGCCAGGGCGCGGGCAGCGGCGGGCAGTACGCGGCAAGCCACTCGCAGGTGGCCCGCGCGATCGGCAGCCGGGTGGCGGCGGCAGCGGCGGCCACGCGCAGCGACAGGCTCGGGTCGGGGCGGGCCCCGATGGCGGTGCGGGCGAGCACCAGCTCCCCGTCCTGCTCCACCACGTCCCGGGCGACCGGGCGGCGCAGCGGACGGCCGGGTGCGGCGCGGTGCCGGCCGGAGCGGAGCCGGTCGGCGGCCCGCCAGGCGTCGTCGAGGGCGTGGCTCACCGTGCGGGCGTCGCCGGCCACCAGCCGCAGCAGCGCATCGCCGTCCTCGGCGCCGAGCAGGCGCGCCACGCCGTCGCGTTCCTGGGCGACCAGGCGGTCGACCCGTCGGCCCACCTGCTGGTGCAGCGCGTCGCGGGTGTCCAGCAGCCGCCGGTGTGCCGCGTGCACGGCCGGGCGGAGCGCGTCGGTGACCCCGGCGGTGGCGATGGCGCGCAGGATGCCCACGTCGCGCAGCCCGCCGGCCGCCTCCTTGAGGTCGCCTTCGAGCAGGAAGGCCAGTTCGCCGTGCGCCTCCCAGCGGGCGGCGGTGATCTCGCGCAGGCCGGGGAGCTGGCGGATCGCGGTCCGCCGCCAGTGGTCGGTGGCGGTACGGGAGAGCTGGTCGGTGAGCGCCGGGTCGCCCGCCACGTGCCGGGCGTCGAGCAGGCCGAGGGCGACCTTGACGTCGTCCTGGGCCACCGACAGCGCCTCGGCGACGGTGCGCACCGAGTGGTCCAGCCGCAGCCCGGCGTCCCAGATCGGATACCAGAGCGACGCGGCCAGCTCGTCGATGCCGGGCACCCCCGCGTGCAGCAGCACCAGGTCGAGGTCGCCGTAGGGGGCGCACTGGCGGCGGCCCAGCCCGCCCACCGCGACGAGCGCGACCCCGTCCCGCTCCGGGAAGGCCCGGCACAGCCAGGCGTCGAGCGCGTCGGCTCGCGCGGACCGGGCCGCCACGCCGATGCCCCCGGGTACGCCGACGACCCCGTTGACCACCGCCGCCTGACCCTCGGAAGGGCCGGTGGCAGTGGTCAACGAGGTCATGTCGGCGGATCCGGCGATCAGAGGGCGTCGAGCCCGCGCTCGCCGGTACGCACCCGGACGACCTCCTCGACGCCGGTCACCCAGACCTTGCCGTCGCCGATCTTGCCGGTCCGGGCGGCGCCGACGATCGCGTCCACGATCTTGTCGACGTCCATCTCGTCGGTGAGCACCTCGACCCGGATCTTGGGCAGGAACTCGACCGTGTACTCGGCACCCCGGTAGACCTCGGTGTGCCCCTTCTGCCGGCCGTAGCCCTGGACCTCGCTGACGGTCAGCCCGGCCACGCCGAGTGCGTGCAGGGCCTCCTTCACCGCGTCCAGCTGGTACGGCTTGATGACCGCGGTCACCAGCTTCATGTCCAACCCCTCCATCCCAGGAACGTTAACCGGCGACCTTCTCGCTGACCGGCGCGGAATCGTCGGACTCGACGGCGGGCTCCGCGGTCGACTTGCCGGCGCCGATCCCGGCCATCGCGAACGCGCCACCGCTGCTGCCCGTGGTGGGCGACAGGTCGTAGCCGCTC
This sequence comes from Micromonospora tulbaghiae, assembly GCF_900091605.1. GTDB lineage: Bacteria > Actinomycetota > Actinomycetes > Mycobacteriales > Micromonosporaceae > Micromonospora > Micromonospora tulbaghiae. Next base: position 485,616 of record NZ_FMCQ01000003.1, on the reverse strand, counting down.
TCCGCGTGCTCGGCGATGTCGATGCCGTCGACCTCGGCCTCGGCGGAGACCCGCAGGCCGATCGTCTTGTCGATCACGAAGCCCAGGGCGAAGGCGATCACGAAGGAGTAGACGCTGACGATCAGCGCGCTGATCGCCTGCTTGCCGAGCAGCGTGGCGTCGCCGCCGACGAACAGGCCGTCGGTCTCCACCAGCGAGCTGACCGAGGCGGTGCCGAACAGGCCGATCCAGAGGCAGCCGATCCAGCCGCCGACGAAGTGCACGCCCACCACGTCGAGGGAGTCGTCGTAGCCGAGCCGGTACTTCAGACCGACCGCGAGGGCGCAGACCGCACCGGCCACCACGCCCAGCAGCACCGCTGCGGCCGGGGTGATGAACGCACAGGCCGGGGTGATCGCGACCAGGCCGGCGATGGCACCGGACGAGGCGCCGACCAAGGTCGGCTTGCCGTCGCGCAGCCACTCCACCACGATCCAGCCGAGCAGCGCGGCGGCGGTGGCGACCTGGGTGTTGATGAACGCCAGCGCGGTGACCCCGTCGGCGGTCAGCTCGGAGCCGGCGTTGAAGCCGAACCAGCCGAACCACAGCAGCGCGGCGCCGAGGGCGACCATCGGGACGTTGTGCGGCTTCATGCTCTCGCGCGGCCAGCCGACCCGCTTGCCGAGCACCAGCACCAGCGCGAGCGCCGCAGCACCGGCGTTGATGTGCACAGCGGTTCCGCCGGCGAAGTCCAGCGCGCCGATGTCGCCGCCGATCAGCCCGCCGCCCCAGACCATGTGGGCGACCGGGAAGTAGACCAGGGTGGCCCAGCCGAACGCGAACAGCAGCCAGCCGGCGAACTTCACCCGGTCGGACAGCGCGCCGCTGATCAGCGCCACGGTGATGACCGCGAACATCATCTGGAAGGCGATGAAGACGTAGATCGGGATACCCGTCTCGCCCCACAGGTCGTTCTCGCCGACGAAGGTCTTGGTGCCCAGGTACTGGCCCAGGTCACCCCAGAACTTGCCGCCCTCGCCGAAGGCGACGGTGAAGCCGTAGAAAAGCCACAGGATGCTGACGAGCCCGATGGACGAGAAGCTCATCATCATCATGTTCAGAACGCCCTTGGACCGGTTCAGGCCGCCGTAGAACAGCGCGAGACCGGGGGTCATGAGCAGCACGAGGGCAGTCGAGACAAGCAACCAGGCAGTGTTCCCGGTGTCGATCTCCACGCTGCCTCCTCTCGTTGTCGTATTCCTCCCTCCGACTGAGACCTGGCAGCATCGCCCGTCAGCCGGTTGCGCGGAAGCTTTGTCGCCGGCTGTTTCCTTCAGCGACACCGCACGATTTCCGACGCGTGACGGGTTGTTTCCGGCGTGTGAAGAACGCCGATCTTGGTCAGCGGAGCGCGTACTCCAGCTGGTGCCGCTCGTAGTCGAGCAGCCGCAGGTCACGCATAGGACGACGCAGGTGACCCTTGTGGACGATCCGGACGAACGCCGGCTCACCAGCCGCGGCCATCCGCCGGATGCCCTCGACGTGGTCGACGATGCGCTTGCGGATGGTCCGGATGAGGCGGTGCCGGTCGCGCGGGATCAGCCCGTACGCGTCGGCGAACAGCCGCAGCCGGCGCGGCCGGTCGGGGTGCTTCCAGCCGAGCGTGACCGAGTCGCGGTCGGAGAAGATCGGCACCCAGGTCCAGGCCGCGTACGCCACGTCGTAGATGCGGGCGCCGGGCGAGGCGAGGTCGAAGTCGATCAGCCCGAGCGTGCCGTCCGGCCGCCAGATCACGTTGTGCGGCGCGGCGTCGTGGTGGCAGATGACCTCGGTGTCCGGCGGGGGCGGCCCGAACGAGCGCCAGACCGCGCCGGGCGGCGGGGTGAAGCCGTACTGCGCGTCGTGGAACATCCGCAGCATGGTGGCCACCGTCACCAGGGCCTCGTCGGTGACCCAGTGCGGGGCCAGCGGGTACTCCCCGCACTCCCCCTCCAGGTACGACAGGACCTCCCGGTTGCGCTCGTCCATGCCGAGCGCCCGGGGCGCGCCGGTGAATCCGACGTACTCCAGGTGGCGCAGCAGCGCGTGCACGGAGGGCGTCCACGGGCCGGCGTTGCGCCGGACCGTGTCTCCCACACGGACCACTGTGCTCACGTTCCCGCCGTGCAGCGGGATCTCCTGCGAAGTCACGTACGGTCTCCCGAGGCGTGGCGACGGGTGGCTGGGGTCGCGCCACCCCGCGTAGGCGCGATCGTCAGTCGTCACGGGAGAGGCTACGCGTCCCGGGCGAGCGGCTCGGTGCCGAGCAACGCGTCGACGAACTGTGCCGGGTCGAACGGGGCCAGGTCGTCCTTGCCCTCGCCGAGGCCGACGAGCTTGACCGGGATGCCGAGCTTGCGCTGCACGGCGATCACGATGCCGCCCTTGGCCGTCCCGTCGAGCTTGGTCAGCACCACGCCGGTGACGTTCACCGCCTCGGTGAAGACCCGCGCCTGCTCCAGCCCGTTCTGGCCGGTGGTGGCGTCGAGGATCAGCAGCGTCTCGTCGATCGGGCCGTGCTTCTCCACCACCCGCTTGACCTTGCCCAGCTCGTCCATCAGGCCGACCTTGTTCTGCAGCCGGCCGGCGGTGTCGATGAGCACGGTGTCGACGCCGGTGTCGATGCCTCGCTTGACCGCGTCGAACGCGACGCTCGCCGGGTCGGCCGCCTCGGGCCCGCGGACCGTCTCGGCGCCCACCCGGCCGCCCCAGGTCTCCAGCTGGTCGGCGGCGGCGGCCCGGAACGTGTCGGCCGCGCCGAGCAGCACGCTGCGGCCGTCCGCGACGAGCACCCGGGCGATCTTGCCGCAGGTGGTGGTCTTGCCGGCGCCGTTGACGCCGACCACGAGCACCACCGCCGGGACGCCCTCCTTCGGCGCGGTGCGCAGCGAGCGGTCCAGGCTCGGGTCGAGCGCGTTGACCAGCTCGGCGGCGAGCAGCGCCCGCAGCTCGTCCCCGGTGCGGGTGCCGAGCACCCGGGTCCGCTCGCGCAGCCGGTCGACGATCTCCCGGGTGGCGTCGATGCCGACGTCGGCGGTGATCAGGCTGTCCTCGATCTCCTCCCAGGTGTCCTCGTCCAGCCGGTCGCGGCTGAGCAGGCCGAGCAGGCCCTTGCCGAAGACGTTCTGCGAGCGGGACAGCCGGGAGCGCAGCCGGACCAGCCGGCCGGCGGTGGGCTCCGGCACCTCGACCTGCGGCACCTCGACCGGAGGGGCCGGCGGCGCCTCGACCACCACGCCGGTGGTGAGTTCCGCCTCCGGGGCCTCGACCGGCGGGCCGGCCAGGTCCTCCTCCGTCCGGGTGTCGACCTCCGTGCGCGGCAGCGGCGGCTGCGGGCGCCGGCGCAGCCGGGGCACCACGAGGCTCAGGCCGCCGATGATCAGCACGCCGAGCAGGGCGAGAGCGACGAGGAGGTATTCCGTCATGCCCGAAATCCTGTCAGATGCCGGCGACGGCGTCCCACTCACCGCCTCGGCACGCGCACAACCTGCGGGTACGCTCGCACCGGAAGGCGTACCGCAACCGCCGGCCGGGTAGGGAACAGCCGAAACGATCTTGTCGGAGGTGTGTGTCGTGCTCGGTTCCCGCCTGCTCATCGGCCCGTTGCTGCGCCGGGTCGTCGACACGCGGGCGACCGTCTGGGTCGAGACGAGCGCGCCCGCGGTGGTCACCGTCCGCACGGCCGACGGCGCCACCGGCAGCGCGCCCACCTTCTCCGCGTACGACCACCACTACGCGATCGTCGTGGTGACCGGGCTCACCCCGGACAGCGCCACGACCTACGAGGTGCTGGTCGACGACGAGGTCGCGTGGCCGCTGCCCGACTCGTCGTTCCCGCCGAGCGTGATCCGGACCCGCGCGCTCGACGACGCCGACCAGCCGGTGCGGCTGCTGTTCGGCTCCTGCCGGGAGACCACCCAGCACTCCACCGCCCGGAAGCTGCCGCCGGACGCGCTGGACGCGTACGCCCGGCGGGTGATGGCCGCGCCCGATGAGGCCGTGCTGCCCGACCTGCTGGTGCTGCTCGGCGACCAGGTGTACGCGGACGAGACCTCGCCGACGGTGCGGCGGCTGCTCAAGCGGCGCCGGCGCCGGCCGAAGGACGCCCCGGCGACGCAGGTGGTCAGCTTCGACGAGTACACCAAGCTCTACCTGGAGTCGTGGCGCGACCCGGAGATCCGCTGGCTGTTCTCCACCGTGCCGAGCGTGATGATCTTCGACGACCACGAGGTGATCGACGACTGGAACACCTCGCAGTCGTGGCGCGCGGACATGCGCGAGCAGCCGTGGTGGGCCGAGCGGATCCGCAGCGGCCTCGCCTCCTACTGGGTCTACCAGCACCTGGGCAACCTGAGCCCGGACGAGATCGCCGCCGACCCGGTGTACGCGAAGGTGATCGCCGCCGAGGACGCCACGAGCGTCCTGCACGAGTTCGGCGAGCGGGTCGACAAGGAGGCCGACCTGGCGCACGACACCGAGCGCTGGCGGGCCGTGCAGTACCAGTGGAGCTACGCGCTGGACCTGGGCCGCACCCGCCTGGTCATGCTGGACAACCGGTCCAGCCGGGTGCTCCTGCCGCGCAACCGGGCGATGCTGCCGCCGGGCGAGTGGTCGTGGTTCCTCGACCAGGCGCACGGCACCTACGACCATCTGGTGGTGGGCAGCTCGCTGCCGTGGCTGCTGCCGCCGGGCATCCACCACGTCGAGGCGTGGAACGAGCGCCTGGCCGACTCGGACCGCCCCTGGGTGGCCCGGCTCTCCGAGCAGATCCGGCGGGCCCTGGACCTGGAGCACTGGGCGGCGTTCCGGCGCTCGTTCGAGGCGCTGGGCGAGCTGTTCGCGCGGCTGGGCAGCGGCACCGCGCCACGCACCGGCGCGCGGGTGGGCGCCGGGCCGGCGTACGCGCGACCGGCGTCGATCAGCGTGCTCTCCGGCGACGTGCACCACTCGTACGTGGCGCGGGCCCGGTTCGCCGACCGTGACGTCCGCACGCCGGTGCACCAGCTCACCTGTTCGCCGATCCACAACCAGGTGCCGGCCGGCATGCGCCCGCTGATGACGCTGGGCTGGAATCCGGGGCCGGCCGGGGCGACCCGGGCGCTGGCGCGTTCGGCCGGGGTACGCCGCCCGCCGGTGCGCTGGCGGAAGCTGGCCGGGCCCTATTTCGGCAACGCCGTGGCCACGCTCACCCACCAGGGCCGTAAGGCCGCCGTGGTGATCGAGGGCACGACCAGCGACGGCGAACTGCGACCGGTGGCGCAACAGCAACTCAGCGAGGGCGACTGAGTACCCTCTGAGCGTGGACGAGACGCTGCGCGCCGTGGAGCACGAGTTGACCGCGCTGCTGCGCCGCGGCCGGGCGCTGTCCTGGGAGATCGCCCGCGAGGTCCACCCGAACCTGGAGCCCAACGCTTACGGCCTGCTGCTCTGGCTGCGGCGGTCGGGGTCGACCCGGCTCACCGACCTGGCCGCGAAGCTGGGCATCGGCAAGGGCACGCTGAGCCGCCAGATCGGCGGACTGGAGGCGCTGGGCCTGGTCCGCCGCGACCCGGACCCGACGGACCGGCGGGCGGCCCAGCTCAGCCTCACCGAAGAGGGCACCCGGCGGTTCGACGCGGCCCGGGCGGCCCGACTCGGACAGATCAGGCGTTCGCTCGAAAGCTGGCCACAAGAGGACGTCGCGGACCTCGCCCGGCTGATGCACCGCTTCAACGAGTCGTTCTGACCCGGCCCCACCTGGAACAAAGCCCGGCCGGGTGAAGTTGTTGCTTTAGGCAACCACATCCTACGGTTGCCCGAGGCAACCCTTCTCCCCCGTCTCGGAGGCCACCCACGATGACTCAGGCGACTGCGCCCGCACGGGCGACCGCCGTCGACATGTCCCACCGGCAGATCCTGGAGGCCCTCTCCGGCCTGCTGCTGGGCATGTTCGTCGCGATCCTCTCCTCCACGGTCGTCTCCAACGCGCTGCCGCGGATCATCACCGACCTGCGCGGCGGTCAGTCCGCGTACACCTGGGTGGTCACCTCGACGCTGCTGGCGACCACCGCGACCACGCCCATCTGGGGCAAGCTCTCCGACCTGTTCAGCAAGAAGCTGCTGGTCCAGCTCTCCCTGGTGGTCTTCGTGCTGGGCTCGGTGCTCGCCGGGCAGGCACAGACCACCGGTGAGCTGATCGCCTGCCGGGTCGTGCAGGGCGTCGGCGCGGGCGGCCTCACCGCCCTCGCCCAGGTGATCATGGCGACGATGATCGCCCCGCGCGAGCGCGGCCGGTACAGCGGCTACCTCGGCGCGGTGATGGCCGTCGGCACCATCGGCGGGCCGCTCATCGGCGGCGTGATCGTGGACACCTCCTGGCTCGGCTGGCGCTGGTGCTTCTACGTGGGCGTGCCGTTCGCCGTGCTCGCCCTGATCGTGCTCCAGCGGACGCTGCGGCTGCCGGTGGTCAAGCGCGATGTGAAGATCGACTGGTGGGGCGCCACGCTCATCACCGCCGCCGTCTCGCTGCTGCTCGTCTGGATCACTCTGGCCGGTGACAGGTACGACTGGGTCTCCTGGCAGAGCGGTGCGATGGTGGCCGGCGCGGCGCTGCTCGGCGTGCTCGCCACCCGGGTCGAGAAGCGTGCCGCGGACCCCATGATCCCGCCGCGGCTGTTCCGCAACCGCACCATCACGCTCGCCGTCATCGCCAGCATCGCGGTCGGCGTCGGCATGTTCGGCGCCTCGGTGTTCCTCGGGCAGTACTTCCAGATCAGCCGCGGCGCCAGCCCGACGATGTCCGGCCTGATGACGCTCCCGATGATCGGCGGCCTGCTGGTCTCCTCCACGGTGGTCGGCCGGATCATCACCGCCACCGGCCGCTGGAAGAGCTGGCTCGTCATCGGCTCGGTACTGCTCACCGCCGGCTTCGCGCTGATGGGCACCATGCGCGCGGACACCCCGTACTGGCACCTGGCCGTCTTCATGGCCCTGATCGGCCTCGGCGTCGGCATGTCCATGCAGAACCTGGTGCTGGCCGTGCAGAACACGGTCCGCCCGGACGAACTGGGCGCGGCCAGCTCGGTGGTGGCGTTCTTCCGCAGCCTCGGCGGCGCGATCGGCGTGAGCGCGCTCGGCGCGGTGCTCGGGCACCGGGTCACCGGCTACACGGCCGACGGTCTGAGCCGCCTCGGCATCCCGGCCTCCGGGTCGGGTGGCGGCGGCCTGCCGGACGTGCACACGCTGCCCGGCCCGATCCGCACGGTGGTCGAGTCCGCGTACGGGCACGCCGCCGGTGACATCTTCCTGGCCGCCGCCCCGTTCGGGCTGCTCGCCCTCGTCGCGGTGGTCCTCATCCGGGAGGTGCCGCTGCGCCGCTCCAACGCCGAGCCGGTCATCCCCGCCGGGCGGGAGAAGGCCGACGTGATCCCGGCCGGAGCGGGGGACTGACGATGGACGCCGCGGAACGTGAGCGGTACGGCCCGCGGACCCGTCCGCTGCCCTACGAACGGGGTACGGACGGGCCACGGGTGGTACTGGTCGGCGTGGACGGCAGCCGCACCTCGATGCGCGCCGCCGCGTACGCCGCCGGGCTGGCCCGGCGGCAGGGCGCCACGCTGGTGGCGGTGTTCGTCAGCTCGCCGACCTCGTACAGCGCGATGCTCTCCGGCGTGGTGGCCGGCGCGGTCCAGCAGACCCACGACGAGCTGGCCGACGAGCTGCGCGCCGAGTGCCGGCGTGGGGCCGAGGAACTGGACCTGCCGGTGACGTTCCTGTGCCGGCGCGGCGACGCCTACACCGAGCTGTGCCGGGCCGCCGACGAGCACCGGGCCGACATGGTGGTGGTCGGGTCCTCCGAGCAGGCCGGGCACAAGCTGGTCGGCTCGGTCGCCACCCGGCTGGTCCGCACCGGCCGCTGGCCGGTCGTCGTGGTGCCGTAGGCCGGCGATTAACGCATCGCGGCGTGCCCGGCGCTCACCTAGCATCCCTCGGATGACCTGGACCGTACCTGAGATCGACCGCCGCCACGAGCCCTACGTCGCCGACGAGCGCTCCATGCTGCAAGGCTGGCTCGACCTCCACCGTGACACCCTGCAACACAAGTGCGCCGGGCTGACCGCCGAGCAACTGCGCACACCGAGCGTGGAGCCCTCCGGGCTGACCCTGCTCGGCCTGGTCCGGCACATGGCCGACGTCGAGCGGTGGTGGTTCCGCCACCGCGCCGCCGCCCTGGACCTGCCGGACCTCTACGACTACAGCACCGACCCGGACGCCGACCTCAACGACATCGCCGACGTCGACCCGGCCGAGGCGTTCGCCACGCTGCGGGCCGAGATCGAGGCGGCCGACCGGGCCGTGGCCGACCTGCCGCTGGACCACACCTTCCGCCTACGCCGGGGCGACACCGTCAACGAGATCAGCCTGCGCTGGGTGTACGTGCACATGATCGAGGAGTACGCCCGGCACAACGGCCACGCCGACCTGATCCGGGAACGTGTCGACGGCGTGACCGGGAGCTGACCCGGCTCAGTACGCCAGCGCCGCCCGCAGGTACCGCAGGTCGGCCGGGCCGCTCCAGCGGTGCGCGGACAGGCCCGCCACCCGGGCGCCGGCCACCGCGCGGTCCTCGTCGTCGACGAACAGCACCCGCCCCGGCGGCGTCTCCAGTGCCTCGCAGGCGGCCTGGAAGTACTCCTTCGCCGGCTTGTGCACCCCGATGACCGAGGAGTTGACGATCACGTCCAGCTCCTCGGTCAGGCCCAGCGCGGCCAGGTCGGCGTCGAGCAGGTCGGTGGCGTTGGTGCCCAGCCCCACCCGGATGCCCGCCGCCCGCACCTCACGGACGAACGCCAGCACGTCCGGATCGACCTCGCCGCGGTAGCTCTGCCACTCCTGGACCGCCGCACGGGCCCGGTCCACGCCGACTGCGGGGGTCAGCGCGTCGGCCACGCTCGTCATCCACTGGGCGTGGCTGACCTGCCCGGTCAGCACCGGCTGGAGCAGTCCCCAGGACATCGCGATCTCACCGAGGACGCCCTCGGTCAGCCCGTACTCCCGCTCGACGCCGACGGCCACCGCCGGGTCCCAGCGGCGCAGCACGCCGTCGAAGTCCACCAGGAGCGCCGTGGCGCGTTCCCGACTCACTCGTCTGTCACCTGTTCCTCGTCGTCGGCCCGGTTGAGCCGCTGGCTGATCACCTGGGTCACACCGGCGCGCATGGTCACCCCGTAGAGCGCGTCGGCGATCTCCATGGTCCGCTTCTGGTGTGTGATCACGATCAGCTGGCTCTTCTCCCGCAACTGTGCCAGCAGCGTGATCAGGCGGCCCAGGTTCACGTCGTCGAGCGCCGCCTCCACCTCGTCCATGATGTAGAACGGGCTGGGCCGGGCGCGGAAGATCGCCACGAGCATGGCCACCGCGGTCAGCGACCGCTCCCCGCCGGAGAGCAGCGAGAGCCGCTTGATCTTCTTGCCCGGCGGGCGGGCCTCGACCTCGACACCGGTGGTGAGCATGTCCTCGGGGTCGGTGAGGATCAGCCGGCCCTCGCCGCCGGGGAACAGCACCGTGAAGACCTGCTCGAACTCCCGGGCGGTGTCGGCGAACGCGCTGGCGAAGACCTCAAGGATGCGGTCGTCCACGTCCTTGACCACTGTGAGCAGGTCCCGGCGGGTGGCCTTGAGGTCCTCCAGCTGCTCGGAGAGAAACTTGAAACGCTCCTCCAGCGCCGCGAACTCCTCCAGCGCGAGCGGGTTCACCTTGCCCAGCAGGGCCAGCTCCCGCTCCGCCTTGGCGGCCCGCTTCTCCTGCACCGGCCGCTCGTAGCGGACCGGCTCCGGCACCGGCCGGCCGTCCTTCTCGGCGAGCGCCACGTCCGCGTCGGTGGGCGGCACCAGCCGGTCCGGGCCGTACTCGGCGACGAGCGTGGCCACGTCCAGCCCGAAGTCCTCGGCGGCCTTGGCCTCCAGCTGCTCGATGCGCATCCGCTGTTCGGCGCGGGCCACCTCGTCGCGGTGCACCTGGCTGGTGAGCCGTTCCAGCTCGGCGGCGAGGCGCTTGGCCGCGCCGCGTACCTCGGACAGCTCGGCCTCGCGCGCGGCGCGCTCGCGGGCGACGGCGTCGCGGTGCTCCTCGGCCCGGGCGATGGAGACGGTGAGCCGGGTGAGCGCCTCGCGGGCGCCGCCGACCACGGCCCGGGCGATCTGGGCGCCCCGGGTACGGGCCGCGCGCCGGGCCGCGGCGCGCTCCCGCGCCGCGCGTTCGGCGGTGGCCTGCCGGGCCAGCGAGTCGGCCCGCCCGGCGATCGAGGCCACCCGCTCCTCGGCGGTACGCACAGCGAGCCGGACCTCCATCTCGTTCTGCCGTGCCTGCGGCACCATGGCGGCGAGCTGGTCCCGCTCCTCGGTGGACGGCTCGGCGTCGATCGGGGTGGCCTCGGCCAGCCGGAGCCGTTCCTCCAGTTCGGCGAGCGCCGCCAGGTCCCGTTCCCGGGCCGCCTCGGCGCGGGAACGGGACTCGCCGAGCCGGTCGGTCTCCGCCTTCGCCGAGCGGGCCGCGGCGCCCAGTTCGGCGAGGCGGCGCGCGGCGGCGTTGCGGTGGCTCTCCGCCTCCCGCTTGGCGGCGGCGGCGTGCTGCACCGCCTCCTTGGCGGCGGCCACCTCGGCGCGCGCCTCGGCCAGCTGTTCCCGCAGCTCGGTGGCGGTGCGCTCGGCGGTGGCCCGGTTGGCCCGCGCCTCCTCGACGGCGGCCTGCACCTCGATGAAGCTCGGCGCCTTGGCCGACCCGCCCGCCGCCACGTACGCACCGACAACGTCACCGTCGGGGGTGACCGCGCGCAGCTCCGGGTTCGCCGCGACGAGCGCGGACGCGGCGGCCAGGTCGTCGACGAGCGCCACGTCGCGCAGCGCCCGGTGCACGGCCGGGCGGATCGAGGCCGAGCACTCCACCAGGTCGGGGGCCCAGCGGGCGCCCTCGGGCAGCTTCGGGCGCAGCGCGTCGGCGGAGCCGTCCATGCCCGGTCCGGCGGGGCTGCCGACGAGCAGTCCGGCCCGGCCGGCGTCGGAAATCTTGAGCAGCCGCATCGCCTCGACCGCTTCGTCCACGCCGCTGACCGCCACCGCGTCGGCCAGGCCGCCCAGCGCGGCGGCGAGCGCCGCCTCGTCACCGGGTGCGACGGTGAGCAGCCCGGCGAGGCTGCCGAGCAGCCCTGGCACCTGGTCGGCGCGGGCGAGCAGTTCCCCGGCGCCGTCCTTGCGGCGCAGGCCCATGGCGAGCGCCTCCTCGCGGGCCTTCCAGGTGGCGGCGTCCTTCTCGGCGGCGCGCTCACCGTCGGCGAGGCTGCGCACCGCAGCCTGGGCCCGCTCGTGCACGGCCACCGCCTCGTCGTGCCGGGCGTCCAGGTCGGCGTTGTCCCGGTCGGCCTCGGTCGACTGTTCGGCGACCGCGTCCAGGTCGGCCTGCGCCTTCTCGGCCCGGCCCATCGCGTCGGTGTGCGCGGCGGCGAGCCGTTCGATCTCCTCGCCGGCGCTCGTGGTCCGTGCCCGGGCGGAGTTGACCTGGCCGGTCAGGCGGGCCAGCCCCTCCCGCCGGTCGGCGATGGCCTTGGCGGCGGCGACCAGCTCCCGCTCGGCGGCGGCGAGCTGCCGTTCCAGCTCCTGGCGGTGCTCGACCGCCTCGGCCAGCCGGATCTGGTCCTCGGTGAGCGCGGCGCGCAGCTCCTCCTCCTGCTCGCGGACGCGCCGCGACTCCGCCTCCAGCTGTTCCGGGTCGCGGCCGGGGCGCTCGTCGTCGCCGGGGGCGCTGAGGTGACGCAGCCGCTCCCGGGCCAGTTGCTCGATCGAGCGGAACCGCTCCTGGAGCGCGGAGAGGCGGTACCAGGTGTCCTGCGCCGCCGCGAGCAGCGGTGCGTCCTCGGCCAGCGCCGCCTCCAGCTCGCCGAGGCGGCCCTGCACCTCGCCGTGCTCGGCCTCGATCAGCTCGCGCCGCTCGCGCAGCGCGGTCTCGTCGGCGATCTCCTTGTCCAGTGTGGTCCGCAGCGTGTGCAGGTCGTCGGCGAGCAGCCGCAGCCGGGCGTCACGCAGGTTGGCCTGGATCCCGGCGGCGCGGCGGGCCACCTCGGCCTGCCGGCCCAGCGGCTTGAGCTGGCGGCGCAGCTCGGCGGTGAGGTCGGTCAGGCGGTTGAGGTTGGTCTGCATCGCGTCGAGCTTCCGCAGCGCCTTCTCCTTGCGCTTGCGGTGCTTGAGGACGCCCGCCGCCTCCTCGATGAACGCCCGCCGGTCCTCCGGCTTGGCGTGCAGCATGCCGTCGAGGCGGCCCTGGCCGACGATGATGTGCATCTCCCGGCCGATGCCCGAGTCGGACAGCAGCTCCTGGATGTCCAGCAGACGGCAGGAGTCGCCGTTGATCTCGTACTCGCTCTCGCCGGAGCGGAACATCCGGCGGGTGATGGAGACCTCGGTGTACTCGATCGGCAGCGCGCCGTCGGTGTTGTCGATGGTGAGGGTGACCTCGGCCCGGCCCAGCGGCGCCCGCCCGGCGGTGCCGGCGAAGATGACGTCCTCCATCTTGCCGCCACGCAGCGCCTTGGCGCCCTGCTCGCCGAGCACCCAGGCGATGGCGTCGACGACGTTGGACTTGCCGGAGCCGTTCGGGCCCACCACGCAGGTGATCCCGGGCTCCAGCTTCAACGTCGTGGCGGAGGCGAAGGATTTGAAGCCCTTCACCGTCAGGCTCTTGAGATGCACCTTCTCGATCCTCGTCCGGTGGCCGCCGTACCGTCGCCGGCTGCGCGGACCTGGTGAACCCGCAGACTAACCCGGGACCGGGGCGGCGCCGCCACGCGACCCACCCGCCGGACCGGCTGTCCGCTTTCCGCCCGGAGGTCACGGACGGAACGGAAATGCATGATCACAATTACCGGGCGCAATTCCGGGCGGTTCCGCAAGATCGAGAATTGCGACGGCGGCGACGAAAAGGGGTACGCACATGGCTGCGCGCCGGCACTTGAGTGTCGGCGCGCTTTTCGGTGTGGTGCGATTCAGTTTTCCGACAACTGGAGATCAGGTCAGCGCGGGCTCGGCCAGACGGAGGAGGTCATCTGCCTCCGCCGCTGCCGCCGCAAGCCGATCGTTGTCGGCGCGCAGACGCGTGATCTCGAACTCCAGTGCCTGAACCCTGGCACGCAGTCGGGTGACCTCGTCGAGCAGACGCCGGTCGGGCGCTGCACTTACGTGGCCGTAGAGGGCCTTCGCCATGCTGACTCCTTGATGTGCGCTGCCGGAAAGGCCGGCCAACGCGCGCCCATGATGTTCGCGGCTGCCATTCCCACTGCATCGGGGCATGGCTGGGCGCGACTGGCGACACCTACATATTGAGCCGAAACCCCCTCCTTCGTCAAGTTGACCAAGGCCGTAGATCATCTCCACGTCGGCCGGTCCACTCGCCGGGGGCTGCCACAAGGCGCGGACACGCTCTGTCCGGACGCCTTTACTGTACGCCGGAAATGTGCGAAGGACTCATCCTTGCCGCCGGCTTCGCCTTAACTCTTTCTTAGCCACGTTGCCGCAGCTTGGAGCGCGCCCGTAGCGTCACCCGGGCCCGCAACCGACCCGTGGAGGGGACAGGCGTGTACCGCTGGAACGACCCGATCGAACCGGAGGGCGCCCGCCGGCGTCCCGAGCCGCCGACCGACGAGGGTCCGGCGTGGCTCAGCGACCGGCCCGAGCCGCGGTCGTCGTACCTGTTCGGGGACGGAGCGCAGCAGCCGCCCGCCGACTCCTACCCGCCGGCCCGGGACCGGTGGAACGGCGAGGAGCAGCCGACCGCCGCGTGGCAGAGCCAGGAGCCCGCGTGGCGGGGCCACGAGCAGCCCGCGGCGTGGCAGGGGCAGGAACAGCCCACCGCCTGGCAGGGGCAGGAACAGCCGGCCACCTGGCAGGGCCGGGAACAGCCCGCTGCCTGGCAGGGGCATGAGCAGCCGGCCGGCGGCTGGGAGCAGCCCGCCGCGACCTGGCGGCCGGCGACCGACACCCCGGCCGACGACCGGCGGAGCCCGAAGCGGCGCCTGTCCCGGCCGTTCGTGATCGGCGGTGCCGCCGCCGCGGCGACGCTTGTGGTGAGCCTCGGCGTGGGCGCCGTCCTGCTGCCCCGCGACGACCAGGGCACCAAGCGCACCTCCGCCGACGCGCCGGTGGCCGCCGCGCCGCAGGCGCCCGAGGGGTCGGAGGAGGCGCCCGCCGACGCGCTCGCCCCCGAGTCGGCGAGCCCGTCCGCCGTACCGACCACCGCCGCGCCGAGCCCGACGAAGAAGGCCACCCCGAAGCCGAACCGCAGCACCGCCCCGTCGCGGCAGCAGGAGCGCAGCAGCGCCCCGAGCGGCGGGTCGAGCAGTGGTGGATCGAGCGGCGGCTCCACGAGCACCAAGGCCACCGCCACGACCGGGCTCAGCGCCGAACTCCAGAAGGTCGTCACGATCGTCAATCAGGAGCGGGCGAAGGCCGGCTGCAAGGCGCTCACCGTCAACGCCAAGCTGAACCTGGCCGCCCAGCGGCACAGCCAGGACCAGGCCGACCACCAGAAGATGGACCACACGGGCAGCGACGGCAGCCAGCCCTGGGACCGGGTCAAGGCCGCCGGCTACAGCTACCGCATGGTGGGCGAGAACGTGGCCTGGAACTACCAGACGCCGGCGGCGGTCATGGAGGGCTGGATGAACTCCGAAGGCCACCGGAAGAACATCCTCAACTGCTCGTACACCCAGATCGGGGTGGGTGTGGCGCGCAGCAACGGGCCGTACTGGACGCAGGTCTTCGCCACCCCGAGCTGACCGCGCGTCGTGACCGGCCCGGCGCTCGTTGACCGGTCGGGGGCGGCGTCGGGCCGCCCGCGTCCGGGGAGCTGTCGATGCGGATCCGGCCGGTGTGGGCCGTGCCGCGCTCCCGGCCGGCCCACGTCCGCCGACGTGGCCCGCGCCGGGGCCCGGCGCTCGCGCTGACCGCGCTGCTGCTCGCCCCGGTGCCGGCCTGCCGCCGGCCGATCACACCGCCCGGCGCGCCCACGCCCTGGCCGGCCGCCCAGGCCGAAAGCTGGCGGTGGCAGTGGCAGCTCACCACCCCGGTGGACGTCACGGTAGACGCCGACGTCTTCCTCCTCGACCCGGTGACGACCACCTCGGCCGAGACCGCCGCGCTGCGCGAGCAGGGCCGCCGGCTGGTCTGCCACGTGCGGGTCGGCACGTACGCCGCCGACGACCCGGACGCCACCCGCTTCCCCGCCGCCGTACGCGGCACGGCGGCGGCGGGGCGGCCGGCAAGCCGCTTCCTGGACGTACGGAACTGGGACGCGCTCGCGCCGGTGCTGGCCGACCGGTTCCGCCTGTGCCGGGGCAAGGGCTTCGGCGCGGTGGCGTTCGCCGACGCGGACGGCTACCGGCACCGCTCCGGCTTCCCACTGGACTTCGACGACCAGTTGCTGTTCAACCGCCGGCTGGCCGGGCTGGCCCGCAAGATCGGCCTCTCCCCCGGTCTGGTCGACGACGTGGCGCAGGTGGCCGCGCTCGCCCCCGACTTCGACTTCGCGGTCAACCAGGAGTGCGTACGCCGCCGCGAGTGCGCGAAGCTGCTGCCGTTCGTCGACGCCGGGAAGCCGGTCTTCCACGTCGAGTACACCGGCGACCCGGCGGACTTCTGCGTCACCTCGGTCGGCTACGGCTTCGCCTCGATCCGCAAGGACCGGCAGTTGGACGCCGGGCGGGAGCCGTGCGTGCTGCCGTGACGCCGCGGCGCCCCCGCCCGTCGGGGAGCGGGGGCGCCGGCGTGCGCGCTCAGCCGGTGGTCGCGCCGGTGGCCGGGGTGGTGGTCTCACCGCCGCGCTGCGACGGCACCCCCGCGTGTTCCGCGCTCAGCGGGGTGGCCAGGTCCTCCAGGGACCTGCCCTCGGCCTTGACGCCGAGCGCCAGCTCCACCAGCCCACCGATGATCATGATGGTGGCACCGATGACGAACGCCAGCACGGTCTGCCCGACCTCGCCGCTGCCGACCAGCTTGGCGAAGAGCAGCGGGCCGGTGATGCCACCGGCGGCGGTGCCGATCGCGTAGAAGAACGCGATCGCCATGGCCCGGGTCTCCATCGGGAAGATCTCACTGACCGTCAGGTACGCCGCGCTCGCGCCGGCCGAGGCGAAGAACAGCACCACGCACCAGCAGGCGGTCATGGTCACCGCGCTCAGCACGCCGGAGTGGAACAGCCAGGCGGTGCCGAGCAGCAGCACCCCCGAGCCGATGTACGACCCGGCGATCATCGGCACCCGGCCCACTGTGTCGAACAGCCGGCCCAGCAGCAGCGGGCCGAGCAGGTTGCCGACCGCGATCACCGCGAAGTAGTAGCCGCTGTTGCCGGGCGGCACGTCGAAGAACGTCTCCAGGATCTGGGCGAACCCGAACGTGATCGCGTTGTAGAGGAACGCCTGGCCGATGAAGAGCGCGAAGCCCAGCGTGGCCCGTTTGGGATAGCGGCGGAACAGGGTCCGGGCGATCTCCAGGAAGTTCGTGCTCCTGCGCTGCCGGATCTCGATGTAGTTGTCCGCCTCGGCGAGGTCCTTGCCGGTCTCCCGTCTCACCTCGGCCTCGACCGAGTCCACGAGCTGGTTGGCCTCGTCGGCGTGCCCGTGGATGAACAGCCACCGTGGGCTCTCCGGTACGTGCCGGCGCACCAGCAGGATCACCACGCCGAGCACCGCGCCCAGCCCGAACGCCACCCGCCAGCCGAGATTGGTCGGCAGGCCGTTGAGCAGCGGTACGGTCAGCAGCGCGCCGAGCGCCGCGCCGAGCCAGAACGTGCCGTTGATGATGATGTCGATGCGGCCGCGGTGGCGGGCCGGGATCAGCTCGTCGATCGCCGAGTTGATGGCGGCGTACTCACCGCCGATGCCCATGCCGGTGAGGAACCGGAACAGGAAGAACCACCAGGTGTCGAACGACAGCGCGGTGAGCGCGGTGGCGACCAGGTACAGCCCGAGCGTCAGCAGGAACAGCTTCTTGCGGCCGAACCGGTCGGTGAGCCACCCGAACAGGAGCGCGCCGGTGCAGGCGCCCGCGACGTAGAGCGCGGCGGCCAGGCCGGTGACCTGGCTCTGGGTGATGTCCAGGCCGCTGCCCGGCTCGGCGAGCTTGCCGGAGAGGTTGCCGACGATCGTCACCTCGAGCCCGTCGAGGATCCAGACCGTGCCCAGACCGATGACGATCATCCAGTGCCAGCGGGACCACGGCAGCCGGTCGAGGCGGGCCGGGACGTTGGTCCGTACGGTGCCGCTCGCGGCGTCGGTGCTCACGACGCCCGCCGCCGGGATGCGGAGGCCGGGGCGCGACGGACCGCCGGCGATAGCTGTTCGTCCATGGCGGCCCACATGCCCCGCAGGTAGGGGCCCTAATCCACGGCGAAGAACCGGAACCGACATGCCCCGGGAGCCGTGACTCCCGGGGCGTGTCGTGCAGGCCGGACGCCGCCCGGCCGACCCTGGTCAGCGGGCGCCGACCAGCTCCGGCGCCGGGGCGGGCGGCGGCTCGACCGCCGGGGCGGCCGTACGGCGGCGCATGAAGCGCGGCGCCCACCAGTTCGCGTCACCGAGCAGCGTCATCACCGAGGGCAGCACGACCGCGCGGATGATCGTGGCGTCCAGCAGGATCGCCGCCGCCAGGCCGATGCCGAGCTGCTTGAAATCGATCATGCTGAGCGTGGCGAAGATGGAGAACACCGCCACCATCACCACCGCCGCGCTGGTCACCACCCCGGCCGAGGAGGTGATGCCGTGCGCCACCGCCTCCCGGTTGGGCATGCCCCGGTCGACCGCCTCGCGGATCCGGCTCACCACGAAGACGTGGTAGTCCATGGACAGTCCGAACAGCACCACGAACAGGAACAGCGGGAGCCAGGTGACGATCGCGTCCATCGAGGTGAAACCGAGCAGCCCTTCCGCCCAGTCGCTCTGGAAGACCAGCACCAGCAGCCCGTACGCGGCGCCGGCGGAGAGCAGGTTCAGCACGATCGAGGTCAGCGCCACCACCACCGACCGGAACGTCCACGCCATCACCAGGAACGTGAGCGCCAGCACGAACGCCGCGACGATCGGCAGCTTCGCCCAGATGTGGGCGGCGTAGTCCTCGCTGGCGGCCACGCCGCCGCCGACCGCGTACTCCACGCCCGGGATGCCGCCGAGCGTGGCCGGGACCAGGTCCTGGCGCAGCTCGTGCAGCGACCGGGACGCCTCGTCGGAGCGGCTGGCGTGCGGCGTGGCCACCTCCAGCACCGACACCCGCCGGTCCGCCGACACCCGGATCTCCGGGCCGTCCCCCTCGGCCGGCGCGAAGAGCGGGTCGACGGCGGTACGGCCGGCCAGGTCGGTGAGCGCGGCCCGCACCTGTTCGGCCTGCTCGGCGGGCGCCCGCACGGCGACCGTGTGGCTGGTGCCGTTGCTCGGGTAGGCCGCGGTGAGCCGGTCGTACGCCTGCATGGCCGCGGTGTTGCGCGGCACGTCCTCGGCGGCGGGGAACTTCAGCTTCATGCCGAGCGCCGGCGCGGCGAGCGCGAGCAGCAGCGCGACCGAGATCAGCAGCGTGGCCACCGGCGCGCGCAGCGCCGGCTTGAGCACCGTCGGCCAGAACCGGGGCCGGGCCGGCTGCCCGTCCCGCCCGGTGCGCGGGGCGGTGAGGCGCCACAGCAGCGGCACCCGCGGCCGGTCGACCCAGCGGCCCAGCTTCGCCAGCAGCGCCGGCAGCACGGTCAGCGAGCCGATCACGGCGACCGCCACCACCAGGATCGAGCCGACCGCCAGCGAGGAGAAGATCGCGTCCTGGGCGAGCAGCAGACCGCCCATCGAGATGATCACGGCGGTGCCGGAGACCACCACGGCGTGCCCGGAGGTCTCCGCCGCGATCTCCACCGCGTCGAGGCCGGACCGGCCCTTGGCCCGTTCCTCCCGTTCCCGCCGCACGTAGAACAGCGAGTAGTCCACGCCGACCGCCATGCCGATCAGCAGGATGACGCTCGCGGTGGTGTCGGTGGCCGGCACCAGGTGGGAGGCGAGTGTGGAGAGACCCATCGCGGCGGCCACCGAGGAGAGTGCCAGCAGCACCGGCACCCCGGCGGCGATCAGCGCGCCGAACGCGATGATCAGGATGGCCAGCGTCACCGGCAGGCTGAGCAGCTCGGCGCGCTTGAAGTCCTTGCCGAGCGTGTCGTCGAGCGCCTTGTCGATCGACGGGCCGCCGACCTGCTCCACCCGCAGTTGCGGGTGCGCGACCTGCACCTTCGCGGTGGTGTCCCGCAGCGGCTGCACCCGGTCCCCCGCGGTGCCCGGGTCGCCCGACATGGTGATCGGCACCAGCAGCGCGCTGCCGTCGCGCGACGGCATCGGCGTACCGATCGAGGCCACGCCGTCGACCTGCCGCAGCCGGTCCGCCGCGTCCTGCGCGGCGGCCTTCGCGGCCGCCTGGTCGAGCGAGCCCGACCGGGCGGTGATCAGCACGTTCTCGGTCGCCGGCTGGTCGAACCCGCCACTGTCGACGATCAGCTGTGCCCGTCCGAACTCGCCGATCGCCTGATCCTCGTCGGTGGCCTCGTTCAGCCCGGCGGCGCTGCCGCCGACGAAACACACCGCCACGAAGACCACCCACAACGCGATCGCGCGCCACGGATGCTCCGCACTCCACCGTGCCAGCCGCACGGTAACCGGTCGCCTGCCCATGTCCCGGGTTCCACCCTCCTGATGCCGGCCCTGCGCCGACCCAAGATGACGCTAGGCAGCCGGCGGGGCCCCGACATCGGGGAACGGCCCCCGCTCGTCCCCGATCCGGGCGACGAGGTCCGCGCGGCCGGTTCCGGCCGCGCGGACCGGGCGGAAAAGGGCATCTCCGGGTACGCTCCGGCGCGTCTCCGGGGACCGTCCGGCGATGCACACCGGCACAACCCCGAACCGGCTCGGGGTCATCCCCGGAGGGTGCCCCGGGGCCGCGGCTGGCATCGCGGGCAACTGTAGGAGGACCGGTTCATGAACGCCTCGCGCCGGATCGGGGCGCCGCAGCGCGGGCAGGGCTCCCCCTCCCGGCCGTACGCGTTGAGCGACCGGTCGAAGTAGCCGCTCTCGCCGTTGACGTTGACGTACAGCTCGTCGAAGCTGGTGCCGCCCTGCTTGATCGCCTCGGCGAGCACGTCCCGGACGTGCCCGAGCAGCCGCAGCGCGGCCGGACGGGTGAGCGCGTCGGCGGGGCGGGTACCGTGCAGCTTCGCCCGCCACAGTGCCTCGTCGGCGTAGATGTTGCCCACCCCGGAGATCAGCGTCTGGTCGAGCAGCGCCCGTTTGATCTCCGTACGCTTGCGCCGCAGCGCCGCCACGAACGCCTCGTCGGAGAACTCCGGGTCCATCGGATCGCGGGCGATGTGGGCGATCTCGGCGGGCAACTCCGCCCCACCGGCCGACACGGACAGCCCGCCGAACGTGCGCTGGTCGACGAAGCGCAGCTCCGGCCCGTCGTCGGCGAACCGGAACCGGACGCGCAGGTGCAGTTCGTCGGCCGCGCCGACCGGCTGCAACAGCAGCTGGCCGGACATGCCGAGGTGGCCGATCACCGCGTCGCCGCTGTCCAGCGGCAGCCAGAGGTACTTGCCCCGGCGGCGTACGCCGGTGACGGTCCGGCCGGCGAGCACGTCGGCGAAGTGCGCGCCACCAGGCGCGTGCCGGCGTACCGCCCGGGGGTGGCGCACCTCGACGGCGGCGATCCGCCGGCCGATCACCCACTGGGCGAGTCCGAGCCGGACGGTCTCGACCTCGGGCAGCTCAGGCACGGCCGGCGCCCGCCTCGACGTCCGTCGTGTCGTCCTGCGGGCTCGTCCCGTCCTGGGCCTGCGCCGCCGCCTCCGCCTGCGCCGCCGCCTCGGCCTGCTCGGTGAGCGTGCGCCAGGCCGACTCGGCCGCGCGCTGCTCGGCCTCCTTCTTGCTGCGCCCCTCCGCGCCGCCGTAACGGTTGCCGGCCACCACCACCCAGGCGGTGAACGTCTTGAGGTGGTCCGGCCCGGTGCCCTCGATCCGGTACTCGGGCACGCCGAGCCCGAGCGCGGCGGTCAGCTCCTGGAGGCTGGTCTTCCAGTCCAGCGCCGCGCCCCGGCCCGCCGACTCGGCCATCAGCGGGTCGAACAGCCGGTGGATGACGATGGCCGCGGTGTCCAGGCCGTACTGGAGGTAGATCGCGCCCAGCAGCGCCTCCAGCGTGTCGGCCAGGATGCTCGCCTTGTCCCGTCCGCCGGTGGCCTCCTCGCCCTTGCCGAGCAGCAGGTACGCGCCCAGCCCGTCCGGGCCCAGACCACGCGCCACGTCGGCGAGCGCCCGCATGTTGACCACGCTGGCGCGCAGCTTCGCCAGCTGCCCCTCGGGCAGGTCGGGGTGGTTGTGGAACAGCGCTGTGGTGATCACCACGCCGAGCACCGAGTCGCCCAGGAACTCCAGCCGCTCGTTCGTGGGCAGGCCGCCGTTCTCGTACGCGTACGAGCGGTGGGTCAGCGCCCGCTCCAGCAGCTCCGGGTCGAGCGACACCCCGAAGGCCGCCTCCAGGTGGCCGACGGGAGCACGCCGCCGCTTGTCGTTGGTCATGGTGCTACCTCGGTGTCGTGTCGGTCAGGTGCGAAATCGTGCGGGATGTCGTCGAGCAGGGCGCGGACCGTCCCGGCGGCGTCACGACGCCACAGGTGGGCGGCCAGCGCGATACCGGAGGCGAGGTCCTCGGAGCCGGCCGCGCCGTGGCACACGACCACGGTGCCGCCCACCCCGAGCAGCGCCGCGGCACGCGGGGCGCCGCCGCGTGACGGTGGGCCGCCGGCCATGGCGTACGCGCCCTCGATGGCCTTCAGCAGGACGTTTCCGGTGAAACCGTCGGTCACCACGACGTCGGCGCGGGCGCCGAGCGAGATGTCGTACCCCTCGACCAGGCCGACGTAGCGGCCGTCGCAGGGCAGCGGCGCGGCGGCGAGCGCGGGCGCGGCGGTCCGGCGCAGGCGGTCGCCCTTGCCCGTCTCGAGGCCGACGGAGAGCAACCCGACGCGGGGTGCGGTGACGGCGTGGGCCACCGACGCGTAGGCGGCGCCGAGGAGGGCGTGCCGCGCCAGCGTGGCCGGTCCGGGTTCGAGCGTGCCGCCGACGTCGAGCAGCACCACCGGCCCCTCGACGGCGGGCAGCGTGGCGGCGAGCGCGGGCCGGCGTATCCCGGTCCAGCGGCCGAGGCCGAGCGCGGCGGCGGTGACTGTGGCGCCGGTCGAGCCGGCGGAGACGACGGCGTCGGCGAGTCCGTCGCGGACGGCCTGCACGGCGGTGCGTACCGTGCTCTCGCCGCGGGCGGCGGTGGGATGGTCGGCCATACCGACGGCGGTCCGCACCGGGCGGACCGTGACCCGGGCGCGCTGGGCCGGGTCGAGCGCACCGATCAGCTCGTCGGCCACCTCGATCGGGCCGACGAGCAGCAGGTGCAGGGCGGGATCCGTGCGTACCGCTCGCAGAGCGCCGTCAACCACGACGGCGGGAGCATCGTCCCCGCCGAGGAGGTCGACGGCGATCCGCGCGGTGCCCGGCTCCGACGCTCCGCCGGCCGGAAGCCGGTCGGCGGTGGCGGGAGCCGGGGCACCGGGCGTGAGCCTTGGTGCGCGCGTCACCCGACCGGGGGTCGGGGACGTCACTCGGCGGCCGGGTCAGACCTCGAGGACCTGACGGCCGTTGTAGGTGCCGCAGACGGAGCAGGCGGTGTGCGGCAGCTTGGCCGACTTGCACTGCGGGCAGGCCACGGTCGCCACCGCCGAGGCCTTCCAGTTCGCCCGGCGGGCGCGGGTGTTGCTGCGCGACATCTTGCGCTTGGGGACGGCCACGGTTCTTACTCCTCTGTACGGGTCATTTGCGTCAGGCTCGCCCAACGCGGGTCGACCTGCTGATGGCTGTGGTCGGCCGGCAGATCGTCCCAGTGCACCCCGCAGTCGGGGCACAGGCCTGGGCAGTCCTCCCGGCAGAGCGGGTTCGTCGGCAGCGCCAGCACCACCGCGTCCCGCAACGCCGGCTCCAGGTCGATCAGATCGCCCTGCATCCGGCCCACCTCGTCCTCTTCGGTCGTGTCGTCCGTGGTGCTGTTCTCGTACGCGTACAGCTCCTGGATCGTCACGGCCAACGAGTCGTCGATCTCGCGCAGGCAGCGCCCGCACTCGCCCTTGACGGGACCGGTGACGGTCCCGGAGACGAGCACGCCCTCGGACACCGACTCCAACCTCAGGTCGAGGTCGAGGTCCGCGCCCTCCGGCACGCCGATCAACTCCACGCCGAGGTCCGCCGGTGCCGGCACGACCCGCTTGTGCGTACGCAACGCGCCAGGTCGGCGCGGCAGTTCCCTCGTGTCGAGGACCAGCGGCGACCTGGGGTTGAGTGTGCTTGGCGAGTGTTTGGGCATAGTCAGACTCCGGCCGTTGAGAGGCCGACAAAGAAGGTTACCTGCCAGGTGGGCGGACCGTCGAACCGGGGCTCACCTCCGGCTCGACGGCAGCCGGCTGTCGGCGACCGGCTCGCGCGCCGCTCAGAAGGGTAGCGGGCGGTCCGCCTCGTCCCCGGCGAAGGTGCCGATCTCGCGCAGCGCGTGCATCTTGTCCCGGCCGCGCTCTATCGAGGCCAGCGCCCGGGTGAGGAACTGCTCGAAGTTCGCCAGCGCGGTGTCGACGTAGTCGTCCACCTCCTCGCGGAGGCGCTGCGCCTCGGCCCGCGCCTCGGCGATGATCCGCGCTCCCTCGTGCTCGGCCGAGACGGTGATCTCGTTGACCGAGACCAGCCGGGCGTGTTCCGCCTCACCCTCGCTGATGATCCGGTCGGCCTCACGCTTGCCGGCCTCCATGATCTTGTCCCGCTCCTCCAGCAGCGCGGCGGCCCGCCGCAGGTCCGCGGGAAGCTCCGCGCGCAGCTCGTCGAGCACGGCGATCATCTCGCCCCGGTCGACCATGCAGTTGTTGCGCGACATCGGGACGGAGCGGGCCTGCTCCACCATGGTGATCAGTTCGTCGATGCGATCGAGCGGGTCCACCGGTACCTCACTCCTGTCTTCGTCGGCCGCCCTCCATCATGCGGCCTGCGCCCCGTCTCGGCGCTGCAGACATCATGTCGCGCCGGAGCCACAAGCACCCACCCCACCCGCCCCACCCGCGCGTCGTCCTCCCTCCCCCGCCCCCACCCCGGCGATCTTGCACTTGCGGCCCGGCACTCGTCCCTTGCGGGAGGAATGTCCGGGCCGAAAGTGCAAGATCGCGAGGGCCGGGCGGGGGCGGGGGGCGGGGGCGGGGGGTCAGGGGCGGAGGCGGGCGGAGAGCTGCTCGCGGACCATGTCGGGGACGTGGGCGGAGATGTCGCCGCCCCACTTCGCCACGTCCTTGATCAGGCTGGACGAGATGAACGAGTAGAGCGGGTTGGTCGGCATGAACAACGTCTCCACGCCGGCCAGGCCGATGTTCATCTGGGCCATCTGCAGCTCGTAGTCGAAGTCGCTCACCGCACGCAGGCCCTTGATCAGCACACTCGCCTGCTGCGCGCGGCAGAAGTCGACGAGCAGGCCGCGGAACGACTCCACCCGGACGTTGTCGTACGAGGCGGTCACCTCGCGGAGCATGGCGATCCGCTCCTCGACGGTGAACAGGCCCTGCTTGGACTGGTTGACCAGCACTCCGACGATCACCTCGTCGAAGAGCCGGCTGGCCCGGCCGATGATGTCGAGGTGTCCGTTGGTGACCGGGTCGAACGAGCCCGGGCAGACCGCACGTCTCATGATCGGCGACCGTACCAAAGAGTGGTCTCGCCGTAACGTCTGCTGCGCTCCGGAGTGACACCTTCCACCCACGTGACCGGTCCGGTACGGCTGGACCGTTCCACGACCACCAGGGCGTCCGGTGCGAGCCAGTCACCGTCGACCAGCGCCGTCAGCATCGCGGTGATCTCGGCGTCCGGCACCGCGTACGGCGGATCGGCGAAGACCACGTCGTACGGCCCGTCGGTGGGCCCGGCCGCGAGCACGGTGGCGACCTTGCCGGTGACAAGGCGCGCGGCGGGAGCGGCCCGGAGCGCGGCGATGTTCTCCCGGATCACCCGGGCGGCCCGGGCGTCGGACTCGACGAGCAGGACGTGGGCCGCGCCCCGGGACAGCGCCTCCAGACCGACCGCGCCGGAACCGGCGTACAGGTCGGCGAAGCGCGCCCCGTCCAGGTCGGCGTGGGAGTGCACGGCGCTGAACAGCGCCTCGCGGACCCGGTCGGAGGTGGGCCGGGTGCCGGCGCCGGGCGGCGCGGCGATCCGCCGGCCGCCGAGCGTGCCGGCCACGATCCGGGTCAACGTCGCTCCCTGCGCATGCCCCGACGCTACGCGACGCCGCGAGGCGTGGACGACGTACCCGGCGCGACGATCCGTGACTCGACGTGCATCAATGATCTCGAATGCATAACGGACCCTTTACGACCCTTCGATCATGGTGACGCCCGCACTGTCGATCTCGCTAGGGTCTGGCCCGATTGCCGAGCGGACGCGTGGCTTCGGCCCCTCCGCCCGGCCTCTCCCATCCTCCCCTCGTCAGGAGTAGGCGTGAACCGTCTCCACCTCCGGCGTGCCGCCGTCCTCACCGCCGGCACGCTGCTCGGCCTCGCGGGCGTCGCCACCGTCGCCGGCCCGGCCGCCGCCCACCACCCCGAGCCGTCCGGCAGCTATTGCGCCACCGAGAACGGCACGGTGACCGTGACCTGGTCGGTGATCAGCAGCGAGACCGACATCTCCGGCCGGATCATCAAGATCGAATCCACGGTGCCCGGCGCGATCAGCGGCGGCCTCGCGGTCGGCGCGGAGCTGAAGCCGGCCGGCCAGGGCCCGCTGACCGGCACCCAGACCCACACGTTCGCCGGCCCGGTCCCGGAACTGAAGCTGACCGTCGGGGCGCACTGGGAGCGAGGTCGCAAGTCGCACGACGGCGAGCGGACCGTGACGGCCCGCCCGGGACGGAACTGCGCGACGCAGAGCCCGTCGCCCTCGCCCAGCACGCCGCCGAGCGCCGGCCCTTCGCCGAGCACGCCCGTCTCGCCGACCCCGACGCCCTCGGCGTCCGTCCCGCCGAGCCCGTCCGTCCCGCCGAGCCCGTCCGCCCCGCCCAGCTCTCCCGCCCAGCCCGCGGAGCCGATCTTCAAGCTGGACCAGGACTGCGACTCGATGACCTTCGTCGTGGAGAACCCGGCCGACGGCGTGCCCTTCACCGCCACGCTCACCACGGAGAAGGGCGTCACCAGGAAGCTCGTCTCCGAGCCGGGCAGGACCAGCTCGGTCGGGTTCGACGCCTACCCGGGCCTCAAGGTCACGGTGAAGTACGACGTGGTCGAGGACGCGGAGACCATCCCGTACGCCCAGCCGGACGACTGCTCCGGCCAGGGTGGCGGCCTGCCGGTGACCGGCCCGGCCGCGGGTGCCGTCGCCGGTGGCGCGACGCTGCTGCTGGCCGCCGGCGCGGTGCTGTTCGTGCTGGCCCGCCGCCGCCGGATCCGCTTCACCGCCTGATCCCCACCGAGGGCGCGCCGACCACCCGGTCGGCGCGCCCTCGCCGTTTGCGGGCCACCGACGGCTCAGACGGCGTCGAGCACCGACGTGACAGCGGCCGGGTTCACCTCGGCCTGGTTGGCCAGCAGGACGAGCCGCTCGTCGGAGTCGGGCAGCCAGGCCGCAAACGCCTTGTAGCCGCCGTTGTCCCCCGAGTGGTGCACCGCCCGCCGGCCGGCCAGCGGGCCGACGAAGAACCCGTAGCCGTACGCCTCGCCGGGCCGGCCGGTCGGCGCGTGCGGGGTGGTCAGCGCCGTCACCGAGGCCGGGGTGAGCAGCCGGCCCCGGCGCGGTACGTCCAGCCAGGTCAGCAGGTCCGCAGCGGTGCACCAGACGTCACCCGCGCCCATGCTGACCGTCGCCAGGTCCCAGGACGGCACCGGACGGCCGTCCTCGTGCCCGACCGCCACGTCCGGCCGATCGTCGCCCGCACCGGCGAAGCTGCCCGTCATGCCCAGCGGAGCGAAGACCTCCTCGGCCAGGAACCCCGCGTACGGCCGCCCGGACGCCCGTTCCACGGTCCGGGCCAGCAGCACGTAGCCGGGGCTGCTGTAGTGCCACCCCGTCCCGGGCGGGAACAGCGGCGGCAGCGCGGCGAACCGGCCGAGCAGCTCGTCCGGCTCGGCCGGCCCGTGCAGGTCGACAGCCGGGTACTCCTCCCAGTGGCCCAGGCCGGAGGTGTGGGTGAGCAGGTGGTGCAGCGTGATGCCGGACCACTCCGGCGGCGGGGTGCCGGGCAGCCACCGGGTGACGGGGTCGGTCAGGCGCAGCGCGCCGCGCTCGGCGAGCAGCAGCACCGCCACGGCCGCCATCTGCTTGCTGATCGAGGCGATCTGGAACCGCGTGGCCGGGGTGCACGGTCGGCCGGACGTCTCGTCGGCCGCCCCGACGACCCGGTCCACAAGGAGTTCGTCGCCCCGGGCCAGCAGCAGCACACCGCGTTCGAGGAATGGTGTCGACATCTGCGCGAGCCTAGGCACGCGACGCGAATGCCGCAGTCCCGCGGACCCGCACCGGCGGGGTCACCGGGCACGCCGGCCGCCGCCCTCGTGCGTCAGCCCTTCTCCAGGTATTCGGCCCGCTCCTCGTCGACCAGAGCGGCGACCGACGCCGCCAGCGCCGGGTGCCGGGCCAGCTCCGGATCCTCCTCGACCAGTTCGATCGCCTCGGCCCGCGCGTCGCGGATCAGGTCGGTGTCGCGCAGCAGCGAGAGCAGCCGCAGGTGGGAGCGCCGGCCGGACTGGGTCGCGCCGAGCACGTCGCCCTCACGGCGCTGTTCCAGGTCGAGTTCGGCGAGCTTGAAACCATCGGTGGTGGAGGCGACCGCGTCCAGCCGCTCCCGCGCGGACGAGCCCTCGGCCGCCTCGGTGACCAGCAGGCACAGACCGGCGGCCGAGCCCCGGCCCACCCGGCCGCGCAACTGGTGCAGCTGGGAGACGCCGAACCGGTCGGCGTCCAGCACGATCATCACCGTCGCGTTCGGCACGTTCACGCCGACCTCGACCACTGTGGTCGCGACCAGCACGTCCAGCTCGCCGTCGGCGAACGCGCGCATCACCGCGTCCTTCTCGTCGGCCGGCAGCCGCCCGTGCAGCACCCCGATCCGCAGCCCGTGCAGCGGCCCCTCGGCCAGCAGCGGGGCCACCTCGGTCACCGCCAGCGGCGGCCGGCGCCCGTTGTCGTCCTCCCGCGGCGCCTCCTCGTCGGACACCGGTCCTTCACCGATGCGCGGGCACACCACGTACGCCTGGTGGCCCTTCGCGACCTCCTCGCGCAACCGGCGCCAGGCCCGGTCGAGGAACGCCGGCTTCTCGGCGGCCGGGACCACGTGCGACGCGATCGGCGAGCGGCCCTGCGGAAGCTGGGACAGCGTGGAGGTCTCCAGGTCGCCGTAGACGGTCATGGCCACGGTGCGCGGGATCGGGGTGGCGGTCATCACCAGCACGTGCGGCGGCTGCTCGGCCTTGGCGCGCAGCGCGTCGCGCTGCTCCACGCCGAAGCGGTGCTGCTCGTCCACCACCACCAGGCCGAGGTCGTGGAAGTCGACGCCCTCGTAGAGCAGGGCGTGCGTGCCGAGCACGATGCCGGCGCGGCCCTCGGCCACCTCGGCCAGTGCCCGGCGCCGGGCCGCCGCGCCGAGCGAGCCGGTGACCAGCTCCACCCGGGTGGCGTCGTCGGCGGCGCCCAGCTCACCGGCCCGGCCGAGCGGGCCGAGCAGGTCGAGGATGCCCCGGTGGTGCTGGGCGGCGAGCACCTCGGTCGGGGCCAGCAGCGCGGCCTGCCCACCGGCGTCGACCACCTGGAGCATGGCGCGCAGCGCCACCACCGTCTTGCCGGAACCCACCTCGCCCTGGAGCAGCCGGTGCATCGGATGCGCCCGGGCCAGGTCGGCGGCGATCTCCCGTCCGACGACCTGCTGGCCGGAGGTCAGCTCGTACGGCAGCCGGGCGTCGAACGCGTCCAGCAGGCCGCCCGCCTTCGCCGGCCGGGCCCGCCCCGGCGACGCCGCCGCCCGGTGCTTGCGCTGCACCAGCGTGAGCTGCACGGCGAACGCCTCGTCCCACTTCAACCGGCGGCGGGCCCGGTAGAGCGCCTCCTTGCTGGTCGGGCGGTGGATCTCGCGCAGCGCGGTGCCGATGTCGATCAGATTGCGGGTGGCCCGCACGGTGGCCGGCAGCGGGTCCTCCGGCGGGGTGAACGTGTCGAGCACGACGCGGACGCAGCGGGCGATCACCCAGGTCGGCACCGCCGCCGCGGCAGGGTAGACCGGGATCAGCGCACCGGCGAACTCCTCGACCTCCTCGTTGGCCGCCGCCTCGCCCTCGCCGCCCTCGCCGAGCAGGACGTACTCCGGGCCGTTGAGCTGGCGCTTGCCGCGGAACTCGGTCACCTTGCCGGCGAACAGACCCCACCGGCCGGGCCGCAGCTCCCGCTCGCGCCACGCCTGGTTGCCGAAGAAGGTGCAGGTGAGTACGCCGCCGGAGCCGTCGCCGACGGTCACCTCCAGCAGGTTGCCGCGCCGCTGGCGCATCGGGCGCACAGCGGTGCGCTGCACCTGGGCCAGCACGGTGACCTGCTCCCCCACGTCGAGCGAGCGGATGTCGGTGTGCTCGCCGCGCTCGTCGTACCGGCGCGGGAAGTGGTAGATCAGGTCACCTGCGGTGTGCAGGTCGAGGTGCCCGGCCAGCGCCTTCGCGGTGCGCTCGCCGACCAGCTTCTTCAGCGGCGTGTCCACAGTGGCCGCCTCGCCCGTCATTCGACCCCCACCAGGAGCGGATAGTGCGGCTGCCCGCCCTCGTACGCCTGCACCTCGACGAACGGCCAGGCCCGCTCGACGTGCTCGCGGACCCGGTCGGCCAGCCCGGCCGGGGCGTCCGCGCCGCACAGCAGCGTGACCAGCTCGCCGCCGCCGCCGAGCATCCGGTCCACCATTGCGGTGCAGGTGTCGACCAGATCCTGCCCGATCAGGTGTACCTCGCCCTCGACCAGGGCCAGCACGTCACCCGGGCGGGCCGGGCCGGCGACGGTGAGCGCCTCGCGGGCGGCGTGGCAGACCTCGGCGTACCGGCAGGCGCCTGCTGCCTCGGCCATCGCGATCACGTCGTCCTCGAACCGCCGCTTCGGATCGCGTACGGCGAGCGCCGCGAGCGCCTGCACCGGCGAGCGGGTCGGCACCACGCTCACCTTGATGCCGAGGCCGTGCGCCTCCTTGGCCGCCGCGCTCGCCACCGACTGGGTGTTCGGGTCGTTCGGCAGCACCACCACCCGGGCGGCGCCGGTGGCCCGGATCGCGTCGAGCAGCTCACCGGTGGACGGGTTGGCGGGCACCACCACGGCGCCCTCGGCGGCGAACAGCTCCGCGATGCCCGCGCCGGTGGCCACCACCACGGCGGCCCGTCCTTCGGGCAGCGGCACCTGCGGCCCCGGCGCCGGGGCGCCCTGGTCGGCGAAGCGGGTCACGCTGATCCGGTGCGGGCGGCCGGCGACCACACCCGCCTCGACCGCCGCCCCGATGTCGTTGACGTGCACGTGCACGTTCCAGGTGCCCGCGCCGTCGCCGACGACCGCCAGGGAGTCACCGAGCGCGTCCAGCTCGGCGCGCAGCCGGGTCACCGCCTCGTCGGTGGCGTCGAGCAGGTATTGCACCTCGTAGGCGTACGCGTCGGAGCCGCTCTCCCGCACGGCGGTCACCGGCGCGCGGCGGGCGGGCGGCGCGGGCGCCGGCTGGGCCGGGCTCTCCCCCGTGACCACCTCGACCAGCGCGTCCAGCAGCAGGCACAGGCCGCGCCCGCCGGCGTCGACCACGCCCGCGCGGGCCAGCTCCGGCAACTGCTCGGGGGTACGCGCCAGCGCGTGCGCCGCCGCCTCGGCCGCGGCCCGGGCCACGGCGCGCAGGTCGTCACTGTCCGCCCGGCGGGCCGCGTGCGCCGCAGCGGCGACCACGCTCAGCAGCGTGCCCTCGACCGGCCGGGCCACCGCGGCATAGGCGGCGGTGGTGGCGTCGGCCAGGGCGTCGGCGAACTGCCGCCCGCGCACCGCGGGCACGGCGGCGAGCGTGTCGGCGAGACCGCGCAGGATCTGCGAGAGGATCACGCCGGAGTTGCCGCGCGCCCCGAGCAGCGCGCCCCGGGCCATCAGCCGCAGCGCGTGCCCGTGCGGGGTGTGCCCGTCGTCGGGGAGCGTGCCGAGGTCCATGGCCAGGGCCTGCTGGGCCGAGGTGAGCGTGAGCACCAGGTTGGTGCCGGTGTCGCCGTCGGGCACGGGGTAGACGTTCAGGTCGTCGATCTCGCCCTGGTGGGCCCGGAGGGCGGTCAGCCCGCTCGCGCACCAGCGGCGTACCGCTGCGGCGTCGAGGGTCTCCAGCACGTCGGGAAGCCTACTGGCGCACACCGACACGCGCCGGGGTCGTCCGCCGCGTGTCCGCCCCGGCCGACGGCACGGCGGGGACGCCGGTACGCTGGGTGGGCTCGCGAAAGGGCCGGTTGGGCGTACCGACTGTCATCGGGTAACCTGACCAGGTTGCCCGGGCAGCGCCTGGCGGCGACCTCATGAACGTTTCAATCCCAGGAGTATCCCGTGGCTAGCGTGTGCGACGTCTGTGGCAAGGGGCCGGGCTTCGGCCACAACGTGTCCCACTCGCACCGGCGGACCAACCGCCGCTGGAACCCGAACATCCAGTCGGTGCGCACCCCGGCCGGTGGCGGCAACACCAAGAAGTTGAAGGTCTGCACCTCGTGCATCAAGGCCGGCAAGGTCACCCGCGCCTGACGCGGTAGCGCCACCGGAACATCGTCGGTCGCCGGCGGATCCCTCGGGGTCCGCCGGCTTCTGTCGTGTCCGGCGACCCGCGGCGCCGTATCCACCGACCCGCCCCGCACCCCTGACCGACCGTACGGCGACCGGCTGGTACCGGCCGGTTAGGGTGCTGCTGCGCCGGCCGTCCGGTTCCGGCGCGAGCCGTGGGGAGGGTGACCGGTGGACCTCGATCTGGGTCGCGAGCAACTGGTGGTGGTGGGCGCGTCCTTCGGCTCGCTGAGCTGGTTCGACCAGGAACTGCCGCCCGGCAGCGTGGTGCTGGTCGAGGAGCCCGACGTGATCGCCCGCCGCGACCTGGCCCGGTTCGCCGAGCGGCTGCCGATGATCGGACGCCTCGTCGAGGCCGAGTACCAGACCGGCTTCGACCCGGACGCCCTGCTCGCCCGCGAGCCCGGCCTCGCCGACGCCCGGCTGGTCCTGCCCGGCCTGGAGTACGCGGTCGGCGCCACCGCCCGGCTCGCCGACCGCCTCGGTCTGCCGGGTGCCGGGGTGGAGGCCGCCGACGTCTTCTCCGACAAGCACCGGATGCGGCTGCTCGCCGACCGGATCGGGCTGGCCAATCCGGCCTACGAGCTGGTCGACGACCCGGCGCGGGCGGTGGAGTTCGCGCAGGCGCACGGCGGCCGGTGCGTGCTCAAGCCCACCCGCCGCTCGGGCAGCCTGGGCGTACAGCTGATCACCGACCCGGCCGAGGTGCCGGCCCGCTGGGCGGCGAGCGCCGCCCCGCCCGACCCGGCCGAGGCCACCGAGCGCGGCCTGCCCACCGGCGTGCTGGTCGAGGAACTGCTCGTCGGCTCCGAGCACAGCGTCGAGCTGCTCGTCGCCGACGGCGAGGTGATCTTCGCCAACGTCACCGACAAGCGGGTCGCCGGTGGCCGCTACCCGGTCGAGACCGGCCACACCGTGCCGTCCGCGCTGCCCGCCGCCGCGCACGACGCGCTGCGCGCCGCCGCGGTACGCCTCGCCGAGGCGGCCGGCTTCCGCAGCGGCATGCTGCACAGCGAGTGGATCCTCGCCGACGGCGTGCCGACGCTGGTGGAGTGCGCGGCCCGGATGCCCGGCGACATGATCACCGCGCTCATCTCGATCGCCTACGAGCGGGACGTCATCGAGGCGTACCTGCGGATCCTGCGCGGCGAACGGCCGGCGCTGCCGGCGCGGGCAACCGGCGCGGCGGCGATCGAGTTCCTGATCGCGCCGCCCGGCCGGGTCACCGCCGTGGACGGCCGGCGCGACGCGCTGCGCGTGCCGGGCGTGCTCGACGTGCAGGTGGAGACGAAGGTCGGGCAGACCGTGCCGGAGCTGCTCTCCTCGGCGCACCGCAGCGGGCACCTGATGGCCTGGGGCGCGACCCCGGACGAGGCCGCGAACGCCGCGCGCCGCGCCGCCGGGGAGATCCGCATCTCCGTCGGCTAGAGCGTGCGGGCGTACGACAGGCAGCCCGGGGCGTCCTTGTAGAAGCCGAAGTTCGGGATCCGCTCGTAGCCGGCCGAGGTGTACATGGCGATCGCCTCGGGCTGCTTGTCGCCGCACTCCAGCACGATCCGCTTGCGGCCGTGGTCGCGGGCGGACCGCTCGACCGCGGCGAGCACCGAGCGGGCCACGCCCCGGCCCCGGGCCGCCGGGTCGGTGTACATCCGCTTCAGCTCGGCCGTGTCGCCGTCCCCGCCGTGGCTGCGCCACCCGCCGCAGCCCACCGGCCGCCCGTCCAGGTAGGCGACGAGGAACGCGCCGTCCGGCGGGGTGAACTCGGCCGCGTCGACAGGGGTCTCGTCGCCGCTGCCGCCGTACCGGGCGCCGAGGTCGGCCAGCGCCGCCCGGATCAGCGCCTGCGACTCGGGCGCGTCGAAGCGCCGCTCCCGGATCTCGATCTCGCTCACCGTGCCAGGTTACGACCGCCGCCGGCCCCGTCCCGGCCCGGCGGCCCGGGGTCGGACGCAGATCACTCCGGGCCGCTATTCCGCCGTCCGGCGGAAGTGGTCCCAGCCGCGCGGGCCGCTGTAGGCGGCGCCGTCGACGGTGACCCCGGCGCCGGCCGCCACCCGCCCGACCGGCCGCCAGCCCTCCGGGAGCGCGGCGTCCCCCGGGAAGGTCGCCGCCAGCGCGTGGTCCTCGCCGCCGGCCAGGATCCAGGTGTACGGGTCGACGCCGAGCGCCTGCGCCGCGTCCCGCATCTGCCGGGGCACCTCGAACGCGTCGCGGCTCAGGTCGATCGCCACACCGCTGGCGGTCGCCACGTGCCCGAGGTCGGCCAGCAGCCCGTCCGACACGTCGATCATGGCGGTGGCCCCGGCCGCGGCTGCAGCGGGTCCGGCGGCGTACGGCACCTCGGGGCGGCGGAACGCCTCGACCAGCAGCCGGGGCGTGCGGAAGCCCCGGGAGAGCACGGTGTAGCCCGCCGCCGACCAGCCGGTGCGCCCGGCAAGCGCCACCACGTCCCCCGGCCGGGCGCCGGAGCGGACCACCGGGGCACGGCCGGCCAGGTTGCCGAGCGCTGTCACCGCGACGGTGAGCGTCGGGCTGCCGGACATGTCCCCGCCGACCACGCTCGCGCCGACGAGCGCCGCCTCCGCGCCCAGCCCGTCGGCCAGTTCCTCGGCCCAGGCCGGGTCCAGCTCGGCCGGCATGCAGAGCGCGACGAGCAGGGCGGTCGGGGTGGCGCCCATGGCGGCGATGTCGGCGAGGTTCGCCGCCGCCGCCCGGTGGCCCACGTCCCGTGCCGACGACCAGTCCCGGCGGAAGTGCCGGCCCTCCACCAGCACATCGGTCGAGGCGACCACCCGCCGGTCCGGCGCCGCCACCACCGCGCCGTCGTCGCCGGGGCCGAGCAGGCAGCTCTGTCCCTGCGCCAGCCGGGCGGTCACCCGGTCGATCAGGCCGAACTCACCGACATCAGTGACCGTCATTCCGTCCCCTCGCTCCGCTGCGTCGTTCCGCACGTCCCACCCCTGTCCGTACCGGCGTGTGCTCGCTCACCGCGTCCGACCGGCAACCGATAGGGATCACGGCCGCTCAGTACGGTAGTTTCACCCTTCGGGTCGCCCGGAGGCGACGGACGGAGGTCGAGTCGTGGTACAGGCGTACATCCTCATCCAGACCGAGGTCGGCCGGGCGCGTGACGTGGCCGGTCTGATCGCGGATCTGGCCGGCGTGGTACGGGTCGACGCCGTCACCGGGCCGTACGACGTGGTCGTGCTCACCGAGGCGAACACCGTCGACGAGCTCGGCAAACTCATCGTCAGCAACGTGCAGATGGTGCCCGGCATCACCCGCACCCTCACGTGTTCGGTGGTGCGGCTGTAAGTGGACGAGAAGGACACCTCCCCCCGCCGGGACGGCGCCACCCGCCGTGCCGCGCTCTGGGCGACGCTCGTCGCGGTGCCGGTGACCCTGGCGGTGGCCGGGTTCACGTTCGCCAAGCTGGCCCCGGAGTCTCCGGACGCCGAGCCGAGCGCGTCGGCGAGTCCCCGGGTGCAGTCCAGCGCGCCGGTCGAGATGCCCGCCCCGGCGCTGGCCGAGCGCCCGACCATCCTCTGCCGTGCCCTGATGTCGCAGCTCCCCGACAGCGTGCGTGACCTGCCGCAGCGCCCGGTCACCGCGGGCCCGGAGCAGAACGCCGCGTACGGCGACCCGGCGCTGACGGTGGCCTGCGGCGGCAGCCCGGCGCAGTTCCCGCCCACCGACGAGGTGTGGACTGTCAACAAGGTCTGCTGGCACGCGGCCGAGGAGGCCGACGCCACGGTCCTGACCACCGTCGACCGGGAGACCCCGATCCGGGTCCGGGTGCCGAAGTCGTACGAGCCGCCGCTTCAGTGGGTGATCTCGATCTCCGACACCATCGTCAGCTCCGTCCCCTCGGCGAAGCAGGCCCCCTCGGGCTGCTCCGCCTGACGCCGGCCGGCTCAGCGGCCGGCGCGGCGGTGCAGGGCGGTACGGATCAGCCGGTTGACCAGCTTCGGGTACTCCAGCCCGCTGGCCGACCACATCCTCGGGAACATCGACGTCGGGGTGAAGCCCGGCATCGTGTTGATCTCGTTGAGGTAGACGTCCATCTGCGGGGTGACGAAGAAGTCGACCCGGGCCAGGCCGGAGCAGTCGAGCGCGGTGAAGGCCCGGGTGGCGTAGTCGCGCACCTGCCGGGCCACCGGCTCGGGCAGGTCGGCCGGTACGTCGTACTCGCAGACCTCGTCGGCGAAGATGTACTTGGCCTCGAAGTCGTACCAGTCGCGGTCGCCGATCATCCGCACCTCGGCGAGCACGGAGGCCTCGGGAGCGCCGCCCGCCTCGCCCTCCAGCACGCCGCACTCGATCTCGCGGCCGACCACGGCGCCCTCGACGAGGACCTTGCTGTCGATCTCCCGCGCGGTGACGAGCGCGGCGTCCAGGTCCGCCCAGTCGTCGACCTTGGTGATGCCGAACGAGGAGCCGGCGCGGGACGGCTTGACGAAGACTGGCAGCCCGAGGCGCTCCTTGTCCTCCTCGCTCAGCGACATCCCGGCGCGCAGCACCGCGTACGGGCCGACCGGGATGCCCTCGGCGGCGCAGAGCTTCTTGGTGAACTCCTTGTCCATGGCCGCGGCGGAGGCGAAGACGTTCGCCCCGACGTAGGGGATGTCGGCCATCTCCAGCATGCCCTGGATGGTGCCGTCCTCGCCGTACGCGCCGTGCAGCACCGGGAAGACCACGTCCACGTCGGCGAGGGCGACCGGCCCCTGGGCGGGGTCGAGGACCATCAGGCCGCCGACGGCGGGGTCGGCGCGCAGCACCAGCTCGGCGCCGGAGCCGGCGGTGATCTCGGGGAGCTTGCGGTCGGCGATGGCGAGCCCGCTCGGGTCACCGCTGGCGAGCACCCACTGGCCCTGCCGGGTGATGCCGACCGGGACCACCTCGAACTCGTCCGGGTCGAGCGCGGCCAGCACGCTGCCGGCGCTGACGCAGGAGATGCCGTGCTCGGGGCTGCGGCCGCCGAAGACGATCGCCACACGGGTCTTGCCTGGGGTGGTCATGGTCACCTCATCGTTCGCGACTGCGGCTGGCCGTGCTCGCCGGTGGCGCTCACCCGACTGACCTTACTGTGCGTTGCCGCAAGCGGTGGTCGTTACCCGGGGAGACACGGAGTCGCGTGGCAAACGGTCAAGGTGACATCTACAGGGAGTAACGGAACGGCGTGCCTCAGAAGGCCGGGTGCCGGGGCCGGCGGCCGACCGCGATGACCTTCACCCGTTGCCGGCCGGCCCGAACCATGCCCAGCGCCATGAATGCGCCGGCGATCCGGTCGGCCGCCTCCCGGCTGCTCGCGCCGACCACCTGACGGCGGCGTTCCGGGCTGGTCCGTTCGTCACGGCAGGCGCCGTCCGGTGGACGCACGTCGGTCAGGACCACCAGGAACCTGGTCACCGCGGATCCCTTCCCGTCTCGTGGACCGGCAGGGGCACGCGGCGGTCGGATCGTGGGGGAGTGAAATCCGACCACCGCGCGCCCCATCCCCTCCGGTCGCTCACCACCACCGTCGCCACGACAACCGGCGGTGAGGACGCCGTCACACACTGACAGGTTCACCGGCGTGAATGCAACTCTCATCGGCTTTCTCTCATGCCCGCTTTCCCGCGGGATGTGCGACCATCGATGCATGGCGCCGAAGACCGCCCGGGCCCGACGGCTCGGCATCGCCCTGCGGACCCACCGGGAGGCCGCCGGCCTCACCCTGGAGGCCGCGGCCGACGAGATCAACAGCACCCGGAGCACGTTGTCCCGCTACGAGAACGCGCAGACGCTCGTCAGTCCCGCCACCGTGCGCGCGCTCCTGATCAGCTACGGCGTGGGCCCGGCCGACATCGCCGCGGCGGTACAACTGGCGAAGGACGCCCGCAAGCCGGGCTGGTGGGTGTCCTATTCGTACCTGCTGGACCAGCGCACCATCGACTTCATCGCGCTGGAGGCCGAGGCCACCGGCATCGCGAACTTCGAGCCGTCGGTGGTGCCCGGTCTGCTCCAGACCGCCGACTACATCCGCGGGGTGATGCGCGGCGGGCCGCACACGCTCACCGACGAGCAGGTGGAGCAGCGGGTCCAGCTACGGCTGGACCGCCAGCAGCGGCTCTCCGGCGCCGAGCCGCCGATCCTCGACGCCATCATCGACGAGGGCGCGCTGCTGCGCCCGGTCGGTGACCGCTCGGTCATGTCCGGCCAGCTCCAGCACCTGCTGAAGATGGCCGAGCTGCCGAACGTCACGGTGCAGGTGATCCCGCTCGCCGCCGGCTACCACCGCGGCACCCGGGGCTCGCTGCACATCCTGGAGTTCGCCGACCCGGAGGATCCGATCATCGCCTCGGTGGAGACCGTCGCCGGGCAGATGGTCCTCGACCGGCCGGGTGACCTGCGTACCTGCGCCAAGATCATGGAGCACCTGCGGACCGTGGCGCTGAGCCCGGCGGCCAGTCGGGACCAGCTCCTCCGCCTGCTGAACGAGAGGTGACCAGATGAACGGCACGAACCGCACGAACCCCGCACCGGCCCGCTGGCGCAAGAGCAGCCACAGTGGCGACGAGGGCGCGTGCGTGGAGATGGCGCCGCTGACCGGCGCGGTGGCGGTCCGCGACTCCAAGGACCCGGCCGGCCCGGTGCTGGTGTTCCCGCCGCACGCCTGGGCCGCGTTCACCGCGGCGCCGCCGCGCGGCTGAGCGGCCCGTCCGGCGGGCGGCGTCAGCCGAGTGGGGCGGCGGCGGTGACGGTGCCGCGTACCGCCTCCAGCGCCGCGATGGCCACTCCCCGCGCCCCGGCCATGTCCCGGTCCGGGACCAGCGCGAAGGTGGCCACCGCCCGCTGCTCCTCCCGGAGCACCGTGTGCTCGGCGACCGTGGCGAGGAACCAGTCCCGGAACTCCGGCTCCACCTCCACCACACCCCCGCCCACGAAGTACGCGTGCGGGTCGGTGAAGTTGGCCGCGATGGTGAAGAGCCGGCCCAGCGCCTTGGCCTGCTGGGTGAACACCAGGCGGGCCAGCGGGTCGCCGCGTTCGCCGTAGCCGCGCAGCAGCTTCGCCGCCCGGTCCGGCTCCTCCGCCGCGAGCGGATGCTCCGGATGCCGGGCCAGCCAGTACGGCAGCAGGTTGCGCCGGATCGCGGTGAGCGAGGCGACGCTCTCCGCGTCCCCGGTGAAGCCGCAGGCGCAGACCGGCGCCGCCTGGTCCGGCTCGACCAGGCCGTCCAGCGGGATGTGCACGTGCCCGAACTCGCCGGCCATGCCGGCCGCGCCGCCGACCACCCGGCCGGACTCCACCACGCCGCCGCCGAGCCCGGTGCCGACGATCGCGGACACCGACGACCGGGCCATCGCGTCGGCGCCGAAGTGCACGTGGTGGGCGTAGAGCGCGGCGGCGTTGCCGTCGTTGGCGTACACCACCGGCAGGCCCAGCCGCCGCTCCAGCGCGGTGCGCACGTCGAAGCCCCGCCAGGCGGGCTGGGAGAAGTTCGTCGAGCCGCGCGACGAGATCACGCCGGTGGCGCTGGCCGGGCCGGGCGTGTCCAGGCCGACCGCGCGGACCAGGTCACGCGGCACACCGGTGTGGGCCAGGACGCCGTCGAACGCCCGCGCCAGCGCCTCCACCGCCGCATCCGGCCCGGCGCCGACGTCGCTCGGGATCTCCAGCAGCCCGTCCACCAGGAACCGGCCGTCGACGGTCAGCACCGTGGCGTTGTCGCTCGTGCCCCCGTTGTCCAGCCCCACCACCACCGGCACACCTGAGCTGCCCACCGCCACCGCCTCCCGCCGCGCCTGACCCGAGGCTAGTTCCCGCCCGGCCCACCCGCCACGCCCCCGCGTGGACTCCCCGCCACGATCAGCCGGGGCGGCGGGCGGTGACCGCTGTCGCCTCCCGCTCCTCGTCGCTCACCACCGCCGGGTCCAGCCCGACGGCGGTGAACACGGCGCACAGTTCCGGGGCCTGCGCTGCGCTCGCCTCGACCACGACGTGCCCGCCCGGTGCGAGCCACTGCGCCGCGCCCGAGGCGACCCGGCGCAGCACGGCCAGGCCGTCCGTGCCGCCGTCCAGCGCCACCGGCGCCTCGTACAGGCGCGCCTCGGCTGGCAGCGAGGCCACCGCACCGGTCGGCACGTACGGCGCGTTCGCCACCACCAGGTCCAGCTCTCCGCGCCGCCCGGCCGGCAGCGCGTCGAACAGGTCGCCCTGGTAGACCGGGACGCCGAGCGGTTCGAGGTTGCGCCGGGCGCAGGCCACCGCCACCGGGTCGATGTCGGCGGCGGCCAGCCAGCGGGGAGCCAGCCGCTCGTGCAGCACCACGGCGGCGGCACCGGAGCCGCAGCACAGGTCGAGCACCGCCGGCGCCGGCCCGGCCAGCGCCGTCGCCGCGTCGACGAGCAGGGCGCTCCGGCCACGCGGCACGAACACCCCCGGGTGTACGGCGATCCGCCGGCCGCAGAACTCGGCCCAGCCGAGCAGGTGCTCCAGCGGCAGGCCGGCGACGCGACGGTCGACCAGGCGGGTCAGCGACTGCGCCGAGTCGGCGGCGGCGATCAGCAGTGCCGCCTCGTCCTCGGCGAAGACGCAACCGGCGGCGCGCAGCCGCCGGACGAGGGCGGGACGGTCGGGGGTGAACAGGGTGGATGCCATGGCAAGCCTTTCGGGAAGCGCTCGTCGGCGCCCCCGGCGTCGCCTCAGCCCTGAAGCGACGCGGACTCGGAGGGAGCGCCGGTCCTCTGCTGGTGGATCGGACTCACCTCCTCGGGTCGGGGCCGCACGGGCCGTGGCTGCCCGTCACCCTAGCCCAGCGGGCGACACGCCGTCAGCCCGCAGCGTCGAGCGCCGCCGTCACGTCGGCGAGCAGGTCGGCGGTGTCCTCGATACCGCAGGAGAACCGCACGAAGCCCGGCGACGTGTCGTCGCCCCACTGGGCCCGCCGGTCGGCTGTGGTGTGCAGGCCGCCGAACGAGGTGGCGGCGGCCACCAGCCGGGAGGCGCCGAGGAACCGGGCCACCCGGTGCTCGTCGCCCAGGTCGAACGAGAGCACACCCGGCACGCGCCGCATCTGGGCCGACGCGACCGGATACGCCGGGTCGTCCGGCCGTCCGGGCCAGCGCACCCCGGTGACGTCCGGGCGGCCCGCGAGCAGGTCGGCCAGCGCCCGCGCGTTCGCGGTCTGCCGGGCCAGCCGCAGGTCGAGCGTGGCCAGCGAGCGGTGGGCAAGCCAGCAGTCGAACGCGCCCGGCACCCCGCCGGTGGCGTTGCGCCAGGTGGTCGCCGCGTCCCGCAGCCCGGCGTCCCGGGTGGCCAGATAGCCCAGCAGCAGGTCCGAGTGACCGGTCAGCGCCTTGGTGCCGGAGGCGACCACCACGTCCACGCCGAGGTCCAGCGGGCGCTGCCCGAGCGGCGTGGCGGTGGTGTTGTCCACCGCCACCAGCGTTCCCGCGGCGTGCGCGGCGGCGGCCACCGCCCGCACGTCGGCGACGTCCAGGCCGGGGTTCGCCGGGGTCTCCAGCAGCACCAGCCGGACACCGTCGAACGACGGGTACGGCCCGGCCGTCGGCACGAGCACCACGCGTACGCCGAGCTGTTCCAGCGTGTCCGAGGCGAACGCCCGCACCGAGAAGTAGCCGTCGGCGGGCAGCAGCACGGTGTCGCCGGGGCGCAGCACTGTCAGCAGCAGCCCGGTGACGGCGGCCTGGCCGCTGGCGAAGACCCGGCACTCGCCGCCCTCCAGCTCCCCGATCGCGGTCTCCAGCAGCCGCCGGGTGGGGTTGTCGGGCCGCCCGTACCCGTTCACAGCCGCTGACGGGCCGCGCTCCGGGTCCAGGTGGTACGGCGCGGCGAAGACCGGGCCGGGCAGGAACGGCTGGCCGGGGACCGCGTCCGGCAGGCCGGCGTGCACGGTGCGCGTGCCGTCACCCCAGTGCTCGTTCGTCATCCCGGCTCCGCTCACTCGTACGACTCGGGCTTGGCGGTACGGCTCATCAGCGCGTCCACCGCCAGGCGCGGATCCATCCCCTCGTGGCAGATCCGCTCGATCTGTTCGGTGATCGGCATCTCCACCCCGTGCGCCCGGGCCAGGTCGCGGATGGCCAGGCAGCTCTTGACGCCCTCGGCGGTCTGCCGGGTGGCCGCCTGGGCCTGTTCCAGCGTCTCCCCCCGGCCCAGGTGCTCGCCGAAGGTGCGGTTGCGGGCCATCGGCGACGAGCAGGAGGCGACCAGGTCACCCATGCCGGCCAGCCCGGCGAACGTGATCGGGTCGGCGCCGAGCGCCACGCCCAGCCGGGCGGTCTCGGCCAGGCCGCGGGTCATCAGCATGGCCCGGGTGTTGTCGCCGAAGCCCATCGCGGTGGCGATGCCGTACGCCAGCGCGATCACGTTCTTCACCGCGCCGCCCAGCTCGCAGCCGATCACGTCGTCGTTGGTGTAGGGGCGGAAGTACGGCGTCCGGATGGACGCCTGCACCAGTGCCGTACGCCGGCTGTCGGTGCCGGCGACCACTGTGGCGGCCGGCTGCTCGGCGGCGATCTCCGGGGCCAGGTTGGGCCCGGAGACGACCACCACCCGGTCGGCGGGCACCCCGGCGGTCTCCGTGATCACCTGACTCATCCGCTTGGTGGTGCCCAGCTCGATGCCCTTCATCAGCGACACGAGCGTGGCGTCCGCCGCCAGGTACGGCGTCCAGTCGGCGAGGTTGCCGCGCAGCGTCTGCGAGGGCACCGAGAGCACCACCACCTCGGCCCCCTCGATCGCCTCGGCGGCGTCGCCGGTGGCGGTCACCCGCTCGGGCAGGCGGATCCCCGGCAGGTACTCGGGGTTGTGCCGCCCGGTGCGGATCGCCTCGGCCACGGCGGCCCGGCGGGCCAGCACGGTGACGTCCCGCCCGGCGTCGGCGAGGATCTTGGCGAACGCGGTCCCCCAGGAACCGGCGCCCAGCACCGCGACGTGCCCGCTCATTCGGTGACCTCCTGCGTACCGGTCCGGACGGGCCGCTGCCAGAGCGGCGGTGGCGTGCCGCCGCGGATCTCCGCCATCAGATCCCGGATCCGCAGCATGATCGTGTCGGTCATCTCCTCCAGGATCGGGCGCGTCGGCGTGGCGCCCGCCCAGCGGCTCAGGTCCACCGGCGGGCCGGCGACCACAGTCACCGGCGTACGCGGGCGCAGCCCGAACCGGGCCGTCCGGGGGTCGAACATCCGCTCCGGGCCGACCATGGCCACCGGGATCACCGGGGCGCCGGTGGCGAGCGCCAGGCGGGCCGCGCCGGTCTTGCCCTTCATCGGCCACAGGTCCGGCTCCCGGGTGGTGGTGCCCTCCGGGTAGATCACCACGGCACCCCCCTCCGCCAGCGCGGCGATCAGCTTGTCCAGCGACTTGACCGCCTCGACGGTGCCCCGCTCGACCGGAATCTGCTGGCACCGGTGCAGGATCCCGCCGACCACCGGCACCCGGAACACGCTGGCCTTGCCGAGGAAGCGCGGCCAGCGCCCGGCGTCGTAGACGAAGTGCGCGACGACGAGCGGATCGGCGTGCGAGATGTGGTTGGGAACGATGATGACGCCGCCGTCGTGACCCAGGTGCTCCATGCCCCGCCAGGTGCGGCGGCTCCAGACGGTCATCAGCGGCTTCACCAGCACCACGGCGAGCCGTCGCCAGAACCCCAGCCTGCGCCGTGCCACAGTGCCTCCTCGATCCGCCCTCGCGCCCCGGCACAGAATCATGCCTGTTCGCCCCCGCTGCGGCCAGTGCGGGTACCGGCGCCCTCGCTGGCAGGATGGTCTGCGTGTCTGAGGCCCGCTGGACCGTGGTGATGCCGGTGAAGCGCCTTCCGGCGGCGAAGAGCCGTCTGCGGGGCGCGCTGCCCGGCGTACCCCATGAGGAGCTGGCGCTGGCCCTGGCGACCGACACGCTGCGCGCGGTGCGGGCGTGCCCGGCGGTCGCCGGGGTGCTCGTGGTCACCGACGACCCGCGGGTGACCGCGTCCGTCCAGGCGGCGGGCGCCCGGGTCGCCGGCGACCCCGGCGGCGGGCTGAACGCCGCGTTCCGGCACGGCGCGGCCGTCGCCGGGCCGCGCGC
The DNA here is from genome assembly GCF_900091605.1 of Micromonospora tulbaghiae. Taxonomy (GTDB): domain Bacteria; phylum Actinomycetota; class Actinomycetes; order Mycobacteriales; family Micromonosporaceae; genus Micromonospora; species Micromonospora tulbaghiae. Next base: position 441,622 of record NZ_FMCQ01000003.1, on the reverse strand, counting down.
CGCCGTGGCCGGCCTGACCGCCGACCTGCCGGCGCTGCGACCGGCCGAGCTGGCCGCCGCGCTGCGGGCCACCCGGGGGGTACGCGGGTTCGTGGCGGACGCCCCGGGCGGAGGCACGGTGCTGCTCGCCGCGCCGGCCGGGGCGCCGCTGGCACCGCGGTTCGGGCCCGGTTCGGCCGCGGCGCACGAGGCGAGCGGGGCGCTGCCGCTCGCCGGGGAGTGGCCCAGCCTGCGCCGGGACGTGGACACCCCGGCCGACCTGGCCGACGCCGCCGGGCTGGGCGTGGGGCCGCGTACCGCCGCGCTGCTGGCCCGGGTCGCCGCAGCGGTGGAGTACGGTGCTGGCATGCAGGGGACGGTGGCCACCTACGACGCGTCGACCCGCAGCGGTGTGCTGCTGCTCGACGACGGCACCGAGCTGGCGTTCCCGGCCCGCGCGTTCGACGCCTCCGGGTTGCGGCTGCTCCGTTTGGGGCAGCGTGTCCGGATCGAGCGGGACGCCGACGGCGAGGTGGTCCGGGTGACCTTGCCGACGATGGCGTGAACAACCTGGCCCGAGTTCATTTTCCGTTCACCCTTATCGGGGAATCATGAGGTGGTGAGCACCCCTCGCGAGCACCCTGACGGCCCGCCGCCGATCCTCGACCCCGGCACGCCCCGCAACGGACGCCCCACCCGCGGCCCGGACGGGCGGTTCCGCCAGCCCCGGCCCCCGGAGGAGCGCCTCGGCGCCGACCCGGACGCGGCCGGCGCCACCGGGCTGGACGAGCCGCTCGACCCGGTGGAGGGCCCCGGCCCGGCCGACGAGACCCCCGCGGCCGCCGCCCCGCCGACCGCGCCGCCGCTGCCGGAGGACCGTTTCCTCAACCGGGAGCTGTCCTGGCTCGACTTCAACGCCCGGGTGCTGGCGCTCGCCGAGGACCCGCGCACCCCGCTGCTGGAACGGGCGAAGTTCCTGGCCATCTTCGCCAGCAACCTGGACGAGTTCTACATGGTCCGGGTCGCCGGGCTGAAGCGGCGGCTCTCCGCCGGCCTGCCGGTACGCGGCGGTGACCGGCTGCCGCTGCGCACCCAGCTCGACCTCATCACCGAGAAGGCCGCCGGCCTGGTCGCCCGGCACGCCACCTGCCTGGTCGACGACGTGCTGCCGAAGCTCGCCGCCGAGGACATCCGCATACTGCGCTGGAGCGACCTGGACGACGCCGAGCGGGAGCGGCTGCGCACCTGGTTCCGGGCGCACATCTTCCCGGTCCTCACCCCGCTGGCGGTCGACCCGGCGCACCCGTTCCCGTACATCTCCGGCCGGTCGCTGAACCTGGCCGTCTCGGTACGCGACCCGGACGGCGGCTCGGAGCTGTTCGCGCGGGTCAAGGTGCCGAACAACGTGCCCCGGTTCGTCCGGGTCCACCGCGGCCAGCCGGGCGTGCGGTTCCTGCCGGTCGAGGACCTCATCTCGGTGCACCTCGGCCAGCTGTTCTCCGGCATGCAGGTGGTCGAGTGCCACCTGTTCCGGGTGACCCGCAACGCCGAGGTCGAGGTGGACGAGGACCGCGACGAGGACCTGCTCCAGGCGCTGGAGCGGGAACTGGCCCGCCGCCGGTTCGGTCCGCCGGTACGCCTGGAGGTGGCCGCCTCCATCTCCGACCACATGCTGGAGCTGCTCGTCCGCGAGCTGGACGTGGACGACCACGACGTGCTGCGGGTCCGTGGCCTGCTCGACCTGTCCGCGCTCTGGCAGGTCTACGGCGAGGCCGACCGGCCCGACCTGAAGGACCCGCCGTTCGTGCCGGCCACCCATCCGCGCCTGGCCGAGGGTGAGGTGCCGCGCAGCGTCTTCGCCACGCTGCGAGACGGCGACGTGCTGGTGCACCACCCGTACCACTCGTTCGCGACGAGCGTGCAGCGCTTCGTCGAGCAGGCCGCGGCCGACCCGAACGTGCTCGCCATCAAGCAGACGCTCTACCGCACCAGCGGCGACTCCCCGATCGTGGACGCGCTTGTCGACGCTGCCGCCGCCGGCAAGCAGGTGGTGGTGCTGGTCGAGTTGAAGGCGCGCTTCGACGAGGTGGCGAACATCGGCTGGGCGCGCACGCTGGAGCGGGCCGGCTGCCACGTGGTCTACGGCCTGGTGGGCCTCAAGACGCACTGCAAGACCGCGCTCGTCGTACGCCAGGAGGGCAACCAGATCCGGCGGTACTGCCACATCGGCACCGGCAACTACCACCCGAAGACCGCCCGGCTCTACGAGGACTTCGGCATGCTCACCGCCGACCCGGAGATCGGCGCCGACCTGACCGACCTGTTCAACGTGCTCACCGGCTACAGCCGGCAGACCGCGTACCGGCGGCTGCTGGTGGCGCCGCAGGGCATCCGCAGCGGCCTGATCGAACGCATCGACCGGGAGATCGAGCACGTCCGGCTGGGCATGCCGGGGCTCGTGCAGTTCAAGGTGAACTCCCTGGTGGACGAGGAGATCACCGACGCGCTCTACCGGGCTTCCCGGGCCGGCGTGCACGTGGACCTGCTGATCCGCGGCATGTGCACGCTGCGGCCGGGCGTGCCGGGCCTCTCGGAGAACATCCGGGTCCGCTCGATCCTCGGCCGGTTCCTGGAACACTCCCGGATCTTCCGGTTCGGCAACAACGGCGACGCCGAGTTCTGGATGGGCTCGGCCGACCTGATGCACCGCAACCTGGACCGCCGGGTGGAGGCGCTGGTGCAGGTGAGCGACCCGGTGGCCCGGGCCGAACTGGACCACGTCCTCACCGCCGCGTTCGATCCCGACGTGGACGCGTTCGAGCTGGCCGCGGACGGCACCTGGCACCGGCGTACCGGCGACGGCGACGTGCCGCTCACCCACCTCCAGGATCTGTTGCTGCGCCGGGTCGGCGGCCGGGCGGACTGACCGGGCCGTGGCGCGTGCCGGGCGGGCATACGGTGAGCGGGTGAGCGACGACGAACCGGTGCGGATCCGGGCCGCGGGCGGCGTGGTGTGGCGCCCGGGTCCGGCCGGCGTCGAGGTCTGCCTCGTGCACCGTCCCCGGTACGGCGACTGGTCGCTGCCGAAGGGCAAGCTGGACCGCGGCGAGCATCCGCTCGTGGCCGCCGTCCGGGAGGTGGCCGAGGAGACCGACGTACGGGCGGTGCCGCAGGTACGCCTGCCCACGGTCCGCTACCGCAGCGAGGGCCTCGCCAAGGCGGTCGACTACTGGTCCATGCGGGCGGCCGGCACCGGCGGGTTCCAGCCCGGCACCGAGGTCGACGACGTGGCCTGGTTCCCGGTCGACGACGCGGTACGCCGGGTCAGCTACCCGCACGACGCCGAGGTGATCGCCGCGTTCGCGGCGCTGCCGCCGGTCACCGCGACGGTGCTGCTGGTCCGCCATGCGCACGCCGGCAAGCGCGGCACCTGGACCGGCCCGGACCACGGCCGGCCGCTGGACGAGCAGGGGTGGGCGCAGGCACGTCTGCTGGTCCCGCTGGTGGCGCTGGTCCGCCCGGCCCGCCTGTTCTCCGCCTCGGCCCGGCGCTGCGTGCAGACGCTGGATCCGGCGGCCGCCCGGCTGGACCTGCCGATCGAGGTCTGCGGCGACTTCGACGAGCCGGAGCCGGGCCAGCAGGTCGAGGAGTGCGCACTCGCCGCCGCGGCGCGGCTGACCGCGCTGGCGCTGGCCGTCGGGACGGTCGCGGTGTGCAGCCAGGGCAAGGTGATCCCGGGCGCGCTGGAACGGCTCACCGGCCGCGTGGACGAGGACTTCACCACCGCCAAGGGCGGCGGCTGGCTGCTGCCGTTCGCCGGTGACCGGCTGGTCGTCGCCGACCGCCTGTAGTCGCGGCTCTCCCGCTGTCGGTGGTGCCCTCGCCCGACGCGCCTTCAGGGCAGCGTGACGGTGAGCGTCACCGGGAGGTGGTCGCTGGCCTCGGTGCGCGGCGCGCGTACCTCGTTCGCAGTCAGTCCCGGCGACACGAAGACGTGGTCGATCTGGGTGCGCGGATCGTCGGCCGGGCTGGTCCGCAGCGGCCGGGCCGGTGCCAGCGCGTCCACCAGCCCGGCGCGGGTGAACTCGGCGAACGCAGGGTCGTCCGGCTCGGTGTTCAGGTCGCCGCCGAGCACCAGTGGACGGCCGTTCGCGTAGCGGCCGGCGAACGCGGCCACCTCGCCCGCCTGCTCGACCGGATCCCGGCCGGGCGGCGGTTGCAGGTGCGTGGCCACCACCGCCAGTTCCCGGCCGCCGAGGTCGAGCGTGACGCCGAGGGCCTGCGCCCCGGTCGGCGCGCCGTGCGCGGTCAGCCGCCTGGTCTGCCCGGAGCGCATCGGGAAGCGGCTGAGCACCGCGTCGCCCCAGACCGGGTCGGCGGCGGGCGCGAAGACGTACGGCATCCCCAGCCGCCCGGCCAGCAACGCCAGCGTGTCGTGGCCGCCGTTGAGCCACCAGCCCCGGTCCACCTCGCTGAGCAGCACCACGTCCGCGCCGCGCAACACCCGGGCCACCGCGTCCAGGTCCAGCCGGCCGTCCAGGCCGAACCCCATCCGGATGTTGTACGCGGCCACCCGTACCGCCGCCGGGGGGGGTAGTGGCCCGGGCCTGTGCCGGCGGCACGTGCAGCGCGGCGGCGAGCCCGGCCAGCGCGGTGAGCCCCGCCAGGGCCGCGACCCGGACCGTGGCGGGCAGCACCGGACCGGGTGACGCCGCGCCGGGCGACGTCGGGGCGGGCGACGTCGGGGCGGGCCGGAGAGGCGCGGTAGACGCCACCAGAGCCACCAGGACGGCCGTGGCGACCGGCACCCAGCCGTTGGGGTACCCCAGGTCGTAGGCGGCGTAATAAGCCACCGTGGCCACCGCGAACACCAGCATCCCGAGCACCGCCGCCCACCCCCGCCGCGCCCCCGCCCGTCCGTCGTCACCGCGCCCGGCCGCGTCGTCGCCGGCCCGGTCGACGGCCGCACCTCGCTCGTCCGTGGCGGCGGCCCGGGGTTCGGCGGCGGCTCGCTCGTCGGCAGCCGCGGGCCCGTCGTAGGTCGTGTCGGTGAGGGCCAGGCAGCCGCCGAGACCGGCGGCGGTGAGCAGGTACGCCGGGACGAGCAGCCCGGTCACGAACAGCACCGACCCGGTGAGCAGCGCCAGCGGCCACAGCACCCGCGCCACGCCCGCCGGTGCCCGGAACAACGCCGCCGCGAGGAACAGCAGCACCGCGAGCGCACCCGGAAGGGCACCGTTGCCGGGGCGGGCGAGGCCGGGGAAATCAGGCGATCCGGTGCCGGCGGCGGCGCTCCAGAGCGCCGGGGCGAGCGCCACCTGCCCGGCCAGCAGCAGCGCCGGCCCACACAGCAACCAGGCTCTCCGGCCCGAGGTCGGCATGCGCCGCCCGGCGTCGCCGTCCGCCACATCCGCCGCCGGGACGGCCGTCCGCGCCGCGTCGCCGCGTACCGGAGCGGCTGTCCGCTCCCGCCGTACCGCCACCGAGGCGGCCAGGAACGCCGGCACCAGCAGGGCACTCAAGCTCCAGGCGAGCACACCGCCGCGCCACACCAGATCCTCGGTGCCGAGCAGGGCGTGCCCGACCGCGTTCCCGGCCAGGCCGAGCGCCAGCCCGGCGACCGGCCGGGGCACGGAAGCGGCGACGGCGGCGAGCCAGACCAGGCCGGCGAGCAGCCCGGCGCAGGCCAGCCAGAGCTGGGCCGGGCCGCCGGGTTGCGCGGTGAGCGCCAGCCGGGCCACCGCCAGCACACCCGCGGCGACGAGTCCGACCGGGCCGGCACCGATGCGGCGTACGAGCGTGGGCGCGGCGAGGGCGAGCAGGAACCAGCCGAGCGCGAACGCGCCGAGCAGTTCGGCCGGCGTCTCGGCGGCCTGGCCGAACAGGGTGATGATCGACGGCAGCCAGACCCGCAGCACGTCCAGCAGAATCGCGATACCCAGCGCGAGCGCCAGGGTGGAGAGGTGACGGTGCCGCACGGGCGCCTCTTCTCGTGACCGACGGGGTTTTCGGCACGGCGATTCTGCGGGGCGCGGCGGTGGGCGGTCAACGCGTACCCATGCGAAAGGGCGCCCACCGCGAACGGTGGGCGCCCTTTCGTGGGCCGTCCGGTCAGCGCCGGGTGGCGGCCTTCTTGGCCGGCGCCTTCTTCGCGGGCGCCTTCTTCGCCGCCGTGGTCTTCTTGGCCGTGGCGGACTTCGCCGCGGTCGTCTTCTTGGCGGTGGTGGTCTTCTTCGCCGCGGTGGACTTCGCCGCGGTCGTCTTCTTCGCCGCCGTGGTCTTGGTCGCGGCGGCCTTCTTCGCCGGCGCGGCCTTCTTGGTCGCGGTGGTCTTGGTGGCCTTCGCCGCCGTGGTCTTCTTCGCGGCGCCGGTGGTCTTCGCCGCGGTGGTCTTCTTCGCGGCGCCGGTGGTCTTCTTCGCGGCGGCGGTGTCCTTCGGCACCTTGCCGCTGGCCACCATCTCCTTGAAGCCCGCGCCCGCCCGGAACGTCGGGACGGAGGTCTTCTTGACCTTCACCGCCTCGCCGGTACGCGGATTGCGCGCTGTTCGGGCTCCCCGGACGCGCTTCTCGAACGCTCCGAAACCGGTGATCGCCACCTTCTCGCCCTTGGTGACCGCCGCCTGGACCTCAGCGAGAACCGCGTCGAGCGCGGCCGTCGCCGTCTTCCGGTCCCCCAGGCGAACGGCGAGCGCCTCGATGAGCTCGGCCTTGTTCACGACTTCCTCCCGATTGTGCAACTGACTCGACGCGAGCCATTCTGCGCGCACGGTATGCCCTGTGCTGCCTGGACACAAACATTCGGTGGAAAAAAGCCCTTGTGTCGCAACGGATTCGCCCCCACCGGGTGCACCGGTGGGGGCGAATAGCGCTGGAAGTCAGGCGATCGAGGGCAGGAACGCCGGCCGGGCGGCCTCGTACGCGCTGATCTCAGGCTCGTGCCGGAGGGTGAGTCCAATGTCGTCCAAGCCCTCCATCAGCCGCCAACGGCTGTGGTCGTCCAGCGGGAACGCCCAGGTGGCGTCACCGGCGTGGACCTGACGGGAGGCGAGGTCGACAGTGATCGGCGTGGTCGGCTCGGATTCCACGAGATCCCACAGTTCTTCCACGGCTTTCAATTCCAGCTCGACCGGAAGGAGACCTTCCTTGAGCGCGTTGCCACGGAAGATGTCGCCGAAGCGAGGCGAGATGACAGCCCGGAAGCCCCAGTCCCGCAGCGCCCAGACGGCGTGCTCCCGGGAGGATCCGGTGCCGAACTCGGGGCCGGCGATCAGAATCGACGCACCCGAATGGACGGGATCGTTGAGGACGAATGACGGGTCCTCCCGCCACGCGTTGAACAGACCATCTGCGAATCCGGTCCGGGTCACCCGCTTGAGGTACACGGCGGGGATGATCTGGTCGGTGTCCACGTTGGATCGGCGCAGCGGCACGGCCGTGCCGGTGTGGGTGGTGAACTTGTCCATCTGTCGGCTGCCCTTCTACAGGTCGGCGGGGGCGGCCAGCCGGCCGACCACGGCGGTGGCGGCGGCGACCGGCGGGGACACCAGGTGGGTACGCCCGCCCCGGCCCTGGCGGCCCTCGAAGTTGCGGTTGGAGGTCGAGGCGGAGCGCTCGCCCGGCTTCAGCGTGTCCGGGTTCATGCCCAGACACATGGAGCAGCCGGCGAAGCGCCACTCGGCGCCGGCGTCGGAGAACACCTTGTCCAGCCCCTCGATCTCGGCCGCCTCGCGGACCGCGGCGGAGCCGGGCACCACGAGCATGCGTACGCCGTCGGCGACCCGCCGCCCGCGCAGCACCTCGGCGGCGGCCCGCAGGTCCTCCAGGCGGCCGTTGGTGCAGGAGCCGACGAAGACCACGTCCACGGCGAGGTCGCGCATCGGGGTGCCCGGGGTGAGGTCCATGTACTCCAGCGCGCGACGGGCCGCGACCCGCTCCGGCTCGGTGACGAACTCCTCCGGGTCCGGCACGGTGGCGCCCAGCGGCACGCCCTGCCCGGGGTTGGTGCCCCAGGTCACGAACGGCGTGATCCGGCTCGCGTCCAGCGTGACCTCGGTGTCGAAGGTCGCGCCCTCGTCGGTCGGCAGCGTCCGCCAGTACTCCAGCGCCGCGTCCCAGTCGTCGCCCTGGGGCGCGTTGGGCCGCCCCTTCAGGTACGCGAACGTGGTCTCGTCCGGCGCGATCATGCCGGCCTTGGCGCCCCACTCGATGGACATGTTGGCGATCGTCATCCGCCCCTCCATCGAGAGGTCGCGGATCGCCTCGCCCCGGTACTCGACGATGTGACCGCGCCCGCCGCCGGTGCCGACCTGCGCGATCAGCGCGAGCACCAGGTCCTTGGCGGTGACGCCGGGCGCCAGCTCGCCGACGACGTTCACGGCCATGGTCTTCGGGCGGGCCTGCGGCAGCGTCTGCGTGGCCAGCACGTGCTCGACCTCACTGGTGCCGATGCCGAACGCCAGCGCCCCGAACGCGCCGTGGGTGGCGGTGTGCGAGTCGCCGCACACGATCGTCATGCCGGGCTGGGTGAGGCCGAGCTGCGGGCCGATGACGTGCACGATGCCCTGGTTCTCGTCGCCCAGCGGGTGCAGGCGGACGCCGAACTCGGCGCAGTTGCGGCGCAGCGTCTCGATCTGGGTGCGGGAGGTGGGGTCCGCGATCGTGAGCAGGTCGCCGCGCCGGGAGCGGAAGGCCGGGTCGTCGTACCCGGTCGGGGTGTTGTGGTCCTCGGTCGCAATCGTCAGGTCGGTACGGCGGACCCCGCGCCCGGCCAGACGCAGCCCGTCGAACGCCTGCGGGCTGGTCACCTCGTGCAGCAGGTGCAGGTCGATGAAGAGCAGGTCCGGCTCGCCGTCGGCGGAGCGGACCACGTGTGCGTCCCAGACCTTCTCGGCCAGGGTCCTCGGTTGAGTGACTCCCACCATCTGGACATCCTAAATTCTGGGAGGTAAATTTCGGCTTGTGGGACTCAGTATGAGCGGTGTCGGCGTTCTCGACAAGGCGGTGGTCATCCTGGCCGCCTGTGTCGACGGCGCCAGCCTGGCCGAACTCGTTGAACGCACCAAGCTGCCCCGGGCCACTGCGCACCGGCTGGCACAGGCGCTGGAGATCCACCGGATGCTCGTCCGGGACACCCAGGGGCGCTGGCGCCCGGGTCCACGCCTGGGCGAGCTGGCCAACGCGGCCCCGGACGTGCTCCTGACCGCCGCCGAGCCGCTGCTCGCCGCGCTACGGGACGCCACCGGCGAAAGCGCCCAGCTCTACCTGCGCCGCGCCGACGAGCGGATCTGTGTGGCCGCCGCCGAGCGTGCCAGCGGCCTTCGGGACACCGTCCCGGTCGGCTCGGTGCTGCCGATGACCGCCGGTTCGGCGGCGCAGATCCTGCTCGCCTGGGAGCCGCCGGAGGCGGTCATGCCGCTGCTCCCCCGCTCCAAGTTCACCGGCCGCACGCTGGCCGAGGTGCGGCGGCGCGGATGGGCGCAGAGCGTCGCGGAGCGGGAGGCGGGTGTGGCGAGCGTCTCGGCGCCGATCCGCGACCGCACCGGGCGGGTGATCGCCGCGATCAGCATCTCCGGCCCGATCGAGCGCCTCGGCCGCCGCCCCGGGGAACGCCACGCCATGGCCGTGGTCCGAGCCGGCCAGCGCCTCTCCGGCCTCTGACCCACCCTCCTATCGCGTTGATCATGAAGTTAGCGGCATTTTTGATCTCCCCAACTACCGCTAACTTCATGATCAACGGGGTGAGGGGGGTGAGGGTGGGGGATGCGGAACGGCCCGCCTCGCTTGGCGAGACGGGCCGTTCCTGGGTGTAGCCCCGACCGGATTCGAACCGGCGCTACCGCCTTGAGAGGGCGGCGTCCTGGGCCGCTAGACGACGGGGCCAGGCACTTTTCGTGCTTCACCACCCTGCCGGGCGGTGTGGCAGTAGTCTAGCGGCATCCCGTCCGGCAGCACCGAGGGGGGCCACCCCCTGCGCACGTGGCCAGGACAGCAGAAAGCCCGCCCCGGAAAACGGGACGGGCTGTCGGTGCTGTAGCCCCGACCGGATTCGAACCGGCGCTACCGCCTTGAGAGGGCGGCGTCCTGGGCCGCTAGACGACGGGGCCAGAACCTTCATTGCACTCCGTCAGCGTGAGCTGCCGGAATCCAGCGTCCGAGGGTTCTCGCGAACCCGCGGCTGCGCTGGGGTACCAGGACTCGAACCTAGACTAACTGAACCAGAATCAGTCGGGCTGCCAATTACCCCATACCCCATTGGCCCCTTGCGGCGCCGGGAATGAACTTTACCCTCCCGGTGCCGACAGGCCAAATCCAACCCCTCGAAACCCACCTGACCAGCGGAAACGAGGCATCGGAGCGAATCAGGCGACGGGGACCACCGGGTTGCTCAGCTCCCCGATCCCCTGGATCCGCACGGTGACCGTATCCCCCTCGGTGAGCGGGCTAACCCCCGCCGGCGTGCCGGTCAGGACCACGTCGCCGGGCAGCAACGTCATCACGTGCGAGATGTACGACACCAGGCCGGGAACGTCGAACACCATGTCCTTGGTCCGGCCGAGCTGGCGTACCTCCATCTCCTCCGGGTTGCGGCCCACCTCACACCGGATCTCCAGGTCGCTGACGTCGAGACCGGTGGTGATCCAGGGACCGATCGGGCAGAACGAGTCGAAGCCCTTGGCGCGGGTCCACTGCCCGTCGGAGCGCTGAAGGTCCCGCGCGGTGACGTCGTTGGCGCAGGTGTAGCCGAAGATGGCCCGCTCGGCGGCGGCCCGGTCGGCCCGGCGGGCGCCCGGTGCGCCGATCACCACGGCGAGTTCCGCCTCGTGCTCGACCTGCTTGGAGAAGATCGGCAGCCGGATGGCGTCGCGCGGGCCGATCACCGAGGTGGACGGCTTGAGGAAGAGCAGCGGCTCCTTGGGCACCTCGCTGCCGTGCTCGGCGGCGTGCTCGGCGTAGTTACGGCCGACACAGACCACCTTGCTGGGCAGGATCGGCGACAGCAGCCGGACGTCGGAGAGCGCCCAACGGGCACCGGAGAACTGGATCTGCCCGAACGGGTGGCCCTCGATCTCGGCGATGGTCAGGCCCTGCGGCCCGGCCTCCGGCTCGCCCTCGACGACCCCGAACGACATTCCCTTGGCATGAGCAAAACGAGCGATACGCACCCGGCCAATCTATCCCCGCCCGCGTGCCGCCCGGCGGACACCGGCAGGCGGCACGCCCGGCCGCCGCGCCACGCCCTCGCCGACCGCCGCCGGGCCCCGGACCGGCCAAGTGCCGAGCAGGGTACGCGCGATCGCGCCGGACGGGGCGGGAATGGCGGCTTCGTACCCGCCCGGCGGCCCCCGGCCCATAGCTTCGGGTCCGGAGGTTCGTTGGTATGCCTGCATCGAGACGACACCACAGGGCCCTGGCAGTGTTCGTGAACTGCCTCGGCGTCATCGCCGCCGTACCGGCGCTGTCCCCGGCGACGCCAGGCGCGGCCGCCGCCCCCGCCCGTCCGGCCCCACCACCGGCGGTCATCCCCGGTGCCGCGGCCACCCCGATCCCGACCGGCGTACCGGCGGTGCCCCCGGCGGTGCCGACCACCGGCCCGGCCCCGGTCCGGCCGTCGATGCCCCCGGTCAGCGTGGCGGTGGGCGCGTCGGGCACCCCGGCGCCGGGCTACCGGATCGAGGTCCGCAACGCCGGCTCGGCGCCCGTCGACACGATGGTCCGGCAGGAGCTGCCGAACGGCTCGCGGGCCACCACGGTGACCGGCGGTGGCCGGGCCAGCCGACCCGCCGGGATGAGCGCCGGTGAGGTGACCTGGCGGCTGCGGCTGCCGGCGAAGAGCACCACAACCCTGCACACCGCGCTGTCGGTCCCCGGTCCGGGCCGCTCGGTGACCGCACCCACCTGCGTCTACGGCACGGACGGCACCCGTCCCTTCGACTGCGCCACGGCGACCTGGGTGGGCGCCGCGACGGCCCCGGCGGCACAGGTCACCGCCGCCCCGGCCTGGCGGCGGCCCCCGGTGCTGCTTGCCGCGTTCACCGCGCTGCTGGTGGTCACCGCAGGTGTGCTGTGGTGGGCGGTGTGGCGCCGCCGCCGACGCACCGCGGCGGGAAGCGCCGCGCCGGGCAGCACGGCCCGCGGCGGGACGGGCGCCCCCGGAGGCGGCGCGACGCCCACCGGTACGCCCGTGGGCGGCGCCATGCACACCGGCACCCCCGGAAGCGGTGTGCCCGGCGCAGGCATGCCGGGCGGAGCCGGACCGGGCCAGGGACCACCCGAACGCGGCACCGTCTATCCGCGTACGGCAGTGCCGTCGCCCGCGAGCCGCCGTCGCCGGCCGCCGGTCTGGCTCGTGGTCGGCGTGGCGGCCGCGGTGCTCGCCGGTGTGGTCGGCGCGGCCGCCTGGTCGGCCACGCAGCGGGTGGCCGCGATGGACACCACCAAGCAGCCGACGAGCGGCGCGTGGGTGGGCAGCAGCGTCACCGGCGCGCTGGGCCAGCCGCTGCGCGAGACCGCGTTCGAGTTCACCGTCTACCGGGTGAGCTGCGGCGCCGGCGTCCTGCCGGCGGCGCCGGGCGGCGGACGCCCCTGCCTGGCCACGGTCGGGGTGCGCAACCTCACCAACGAGGACCAGACCTGGCACGGGCAGTTGCAGCGGGCGTACCTGCCGAGCGGCAACTGGGTGGCAGCCGACGAGGACGCGACCCGCGTGGCGAACCTGGGCCGGGACGTCTTCTCCCAGCCGGTGGCCGCCGGGCGGCGGGTGCTGCTACCCCTGGTGTTCACCATGCGCGGCGACGAGCCGCCGAAGCGGTTGGAGCTGCGCAGCGGCGTCTTCTCCGCGGGCGTGCGGGTGGACGTGGCGTGATCCGGGCACGGGCGGCGGTCGTACCCTGGGGTGTGTGACCGCCGCCCTCGCCCCCGCGCTCGACCTGGCCGACTGGCGGGCGCGCCGGCACGCCCACGAGGCGCGGGTGGACGCCTGGCTGACGCCGCACCTGGCCCGCCGCCGTTCCGGGGTGAAGCACCCGGTGGAGGACTTCCTGTTCACCTACTACTCGCACCGCCCGGCGCAGTTGCGCCGCTGGCACCCGGGTGCGGGCGTGGTGCTGCGCGACGCCGACCCGGCCGGTTTCGGCCCGGACTACACCGCGAGCGCCGCCGGGCTCACGCTCGACACCGATCGGGTACGCGCGCGGCGCGCCGAGTCGATCGCCTGGATCCGTACGCTGCTCGCGGCGACCGCCGGGCGCCCGGCGCAGTTCGGCTGTTTCGGCATGCACGAGTGGGCGATGGTCTACCGGCAGACCCAGGAGCAGGTACGGCACAACGCCTGGCCGTTACGGCTGAGCCCGGCGGCGACGGCGGAGGTGGTCGAGGAGCGCGGCGTGCGGTGCAGCCACTTCGACGCGTTCCGGTTCTTCACCGCGCCGGCCCGGCCGCTCAACGTGCTCCAGCCGACCCGGGAGGGTCAGCACGCGCTGGAGCAGCCGGGCTGCCTGCACGCCAACATGGATCTCTACAAGTGGGCGTACAAGCTGTCGCCGCTGGTGCCGTCGGAGCTGGTGGCGGACTGCTTCGCGCTGGCCCGGGAGATCCGGGAGCTGGACATGCGGGCCAGCCCGTACGACCTGGCCGACCTGGGTTACCCGCCGGTGCGGGTGGAGACGCCGGAGGGCCGGGCCGAGTACGCCGCCGCCCAGCGCGGGTTCGCCGAGCGGGCCGCCGGGTTGCGTACCCGGCTGCTGGCCGCGCTGGACCGGGCCGCGCCGGCCGGCCGACGCTGAGCGCGGGGCCGGCCGGCGCGGGGATCAGTTCGCGGCGCAGGTCAGCGCCGGCGCCGGGTTCGGGACGGCACCGTCGGCCAGGAACCCGAACGTGGTCTGGGCGGCCGGGGCCAGGGCGCCGTTCCAGCTCGCGTTCCGGGCGGTCACCGTGGTTCCGCTCTGCGTCACGTCCGCGCTCCACGCCTGGCTGATCCGCTGGCCGGCGGTGAGCGGGAAGCGCACGGTCCAGCCGGCGATCGACGCGGCGCCGCCGTTGCGGACCGTCACCTCCCCCTGGAAGCCGCCGGGCCACTGACCGGCGAGGCGCCAGGTGGCGGTGCAGCCGCCCGCCGTGGGCGTCGGGCTGGCGGTGGGTGACGGGCTGGTCGTCGGTGACGGGCTGGTCGTGGGCGTCGGGCTGACGGTCGGCGACGGTGTGGGGCTGCCGGTCGGGGACGCGGTCGGGCCGGGCGTGGTCCGGTCCAGCGCGGCGACCAGCGCCGGGTACCACCTGTCGGACATCTTCTGGTCGCCGGCGGCGTTCGGGTGCACGCCGTCGTACGTGTCGGTGGCGGTGCTGAACCCGGTCCACTGGTCGACCACCACGATCGGCGACGCGGCTGTCGTCTTCCCGGCCGCCCAGCCGTCGACGAGCGAGTTGAGCGCCACCGTCCGCTGGCCGCACTCGGGGCAGCTCGCCGGGTTCATCGGGATGATCTTCGCGACCAGCACGGTCATGGCCGGGTTGGCGGCCCGCATCTGGTCCACCAGCTTCGAGTAGGCGGCCAGGATCGTGGCGGGCGCGATGTTGCTCCACACGTCGTTGGTGCCGAAGTGCATGAGCACGACGTCCGGCCGGGTGGCGGCCAGCCAGCCCGGCAGCAGGTTCTGGTTCGCCACGTTCGTCGCGAGGTAGCCGCCGTGCCCTTCGTTGTCGCCGTCGTACGGCACACCGCAGCCCTGCGGCCCGAGCGTACCGACGAAGTCGACGTCGGTGTGGCCGGTGGACTGGAGGCGGTTCCAGAGCACTGCCCGCCAGCAGCCCGGCGACCCGGTGATGGAGTCGCCGAGCGGCATGACGCGGACCGGGGTGGCCGCCGCGGCGGCCGGGGGTGTGGTGGCGGTGAGGGCGAGGCCGAGGGCGAGGGCCGGCAGCAGCGCGGCGAGCGCGGTCAGCGCGGCGCGCAGGGGGTTTCGGGACATGCGGAAGGGACTCCTGTCACGGTGACGTGGTGGTCGGTGACGGCCCTGAAGCTCCCGTACGCATTGAAGCGCTTCGACGCCTCCGGCTCAACCCTCCGGGTGCCCCCGATGGCGGTTCCACTCCGGGGCGAGGATCGACATGACGGTGGCGTCCACCCAGTCGTCGCCGTCGCGCAGCACCTGGCGCAGCGTCCCCTCGGCGACGAAGCCCACCTTCTCGTAGGCGCGCCGGGCACGGGGGTTGAACGCGAACACCTCCAGCCCGATGCGGTGCAGGCCGAGCTGCTCGAAGCCGTACCCGACGATGAGCCGGACCGCCTCGGTGCCGAGGCCGCGGTCGCGGCCGCCGGGGCCGATGAGCGTGCGGAAGTTACAGCTCGCGTTGGCCCGGTCCCACTCGTTGAGGACCACCTCGCCGACGCAGGCGCCACCGGCCCGGTCCACCACCGCGAGGTCGAGCCGGTCGTCCTGCCTGTTGCGGGTGCCGTACCAGGCGCGCAGCCGGGACGGCTCGAACGTCTCGCCGGCCGGGCTGCCGGTCAGCCGGACCGCCTCCGGGTCGGCCAGGATCGTGGCGAGCGCCGGCAGGTCGTCGTCGTGGAACGGGCGCAGCACCACGCGCTCGCCGGTGAGCGTGGGCTTGACGGAGAAGTCGATCACGTGGCGAAATTCTCCGGGCGGCGCGCGTGGCGGCTCAACATATTTTCGGTCAGTCGCCGTCCACCCGGCGGTCGCGTTTGCGCTGGGACTGGCGCTTCTTCTCGGCCAGGCGGCGTTCCTTGGCGCCGCGCGACGGGCGGGTCGGGCGACGTGGCTTCGGCGGCGGCGCGACCGCCTCGCGCAGCAGCGCGGCCATCCGTGCCCGGGCGGCCTCCCGGTTGGCCAGTTGCGCGCGGTGCTCACTGGCGGTCACGGTCAGCACGCCGTCGACCAGGCGGCCGGCGAGCCGGGCCAGCGCCCGTTCCCGCAGCGTCTCCGGCACGCTCGGCGAGCCGCCCAGGTCGAAGCTCAGCTCCACCCGGGAGTCGGTGGTGTTCACTCCCTGCCCGCCCGGGCCGGACGAGCGGGAGAACCGCTCCCGCAGCTCGGCGGCGGGAACCACGAGCCGATCGGTGACCCGCAGTCCGTCGTCCACTCCCCGAGGCTAGCGCCCGGCGCGGTGACTCGGGGTGGGGGTGGCGCTCGGCGTGGGACCGGCCCGTTCCTCGCCGCCGCCGGACGCCGCGTACGCGGCCGCACCGACGAGCAGCAGGGCGATCACCGCGAGCTTGAGGACCACGCCCCGGATCGCGAGCCAGGCGTTGCGCCGCGCGCCGGGGACGCTGGTCCGGATCGTCTGGTAGTCCGTCCAGCCGCGTTTCGCCCGCGCGTAGGAGGCGCCGACACCGGCGCCGATGATCAGGCCCACCACGAGGAGGGCCGCAATGACAGCTTGCTCCACCTCCGCCAGTATCCATACTCAGCGTAATATTTCTATGCCCCAATGATCCCACGCCGGATATCCGACACTTCGCACCGATCTTGCGACGCCTGTGCAGGTCAGCGCCGCGCGGGGCGCCGAAGCAACCCCGCGCGGGTGGCCGCGCCGGCGGCTCAGCCGCCCCGGCCGATGATGGTGTCGGCGGTCTGCTGGACCTGGTCGATCGGGATGGCGAAGCCGATGCCGATGGAGCCGTTGCCGTCGATGGTGGCGATCGCGGTGTTCACGCCGACCACCTCGCCGCGCGCGTTCACCAGCGGCCCGCCGGAGTTGCCCGGGTTGATGGAGGCGTCGGTCTGCACCGCCGTGTGCCGGCCGTTGCCGATCCGTACCTGCCGGTTGAGCGCGCTGACGATGCCCGCGGTGACCGTCCCGGCGAGCCCGAGCGGCGACCCGACCGCGAGCACCGGCTCCCCCACCCTCGTCGAGTTCGCCTTGGCCAGCGGCAACGGCGGCAACCCGGCCGACACGGGCACCTTCAGAACCGCCAGGTCGCTGGCCGGTTCCCGGCCCACCACCTCGGCCGGGAAACGCCGTCCGTCCGAGGTCTCCACAGTGACCGCGCCGGAACCGCCCCGGGCCAGGATGTGGTCGTTGGTGACGATGTGCTGCTCGTTGTCGATGGCGAACCCGGAGCCTGACGCGGACGCGCCGGAGCGGCCCCCGACCATCACCGAGACCACCCCGGGCACCGTCTTGCCTGCGGCGGTGACCAGCTCGGCCGGCACCGGCGCGGCGGACGCCGCTGTCGGTCCCGGCGCGCCCCGGTCGGCCGCCCAGGTGCCGGCCGCCGCGCCGGAGACGGTGGACAGCGCCACCACCGCCGCCACGCTCAGCAGCCGGTGCCGCAGGCTGCGCCGCCCGGCCTCCGGCCCACCCCCGGGTACGTCCCGGTAGCCGCGCCCGTCCGGGTCCAGCTCCGGCGAGACGAACCACGGTCCGCGCGGCTCGCCGAGTCCGGTCTGCACTGCCATGCCTGGCTCCTCACGTGTCGTGCGGTCGTGCGGTCGTGGTGTGCGGGGTCAGGGCAGCCGGGAGAACCACCGCAGCGAGCCGGCGGCGGCGCCCATCGCCAGGACCAGCCCGAGGCCGATGAAGCGGGCCGAGATGTCCTGCCGTTCGGTGCGGTAGCCGACCGAGGTGCCGATGTCCTCGTAGACGTCCTTCAGCTCCGCGGTGGTGGACGCCTCGTGGAAGCCGCCGCCGGTCTGCTCGGCGACCGCCCGCAGCGTCTGGCCGTCCACCGGCACCTGGATCGCCCGGCCGCCCCGGTCCACCGAGCCGCCGGGCGTGCCGAAGGAGATGGTGTGCACCGGCACCTTCGCGGCGACCGCCTGGTCGGCGGCCTCCATCGGGTCCATGCCGGAGGTGTTCGCGCCGTCGGAGAGGATGATGATCCGGGCCGGCGGCGGATCCTTGGCGGCGGTGGCGTCCAGGCTCTTGACCGCGCCGAGCGACGTGCTGATCGCCTCGCCGATGGCGGTGCCCTGCACACCGGTGATGCCCTCGGCGAGCCGCCCGATGCCGTCGTGCAGCGCCTCCCGGTCGGTGCTCGGCGGCACCAGCACCGCCGCGCTGCCGGCGAACGCGACGAGGCCGACGTTGAACTCGTCCGGCAGCCCGTCGACGAACCGCCGGCCCGCCTCCTTGGCCGCGCTCAACCGGTCCGGGTCCACGTCACCGGCGAGCATCGAGGTGGAGACGTCCACCGCGACCATCACGGTGGCCCGTTCCCGGGGCACCCGCACCTCCGCCTCGGGCCGGGCGAACCCGACCACCAGCAGCGCCAGCATGGCGAGGAACAGACCCGCCGGGACGTGCCGCCGCCAGGCCGGGCGGCGCGGGGCGACCCGGTCCAGCAGGCGCAGGTTGGTGAAGCGCACCGCGTACCTGCTCTGCCGCCGTTGCAGCACCAGATAGCCGGCGACCAGGGCGACGACGGCGAGCAGCAGCCAGAGGCGGGCAGGTGACTGCCAGGTCATGCGACACCTCCGCGGGCGGCGGCCGGCACCGTGGCCAGCCGGCGCTGCTCGTGCACGTACCGGACGACGTCCGCGCACCAGTCCCGATCGGTGCACAGCGCCAGATGGGTCGCCCCGGCCCGGCGCAGCGTGCGGCGCACCTGGTCGCGCTGCTCGGCGGCGGCGCGCGCGTACCGCTCGCGCAGGCCCGGGTCGCCGGTCCACACCTCGCGGTGCCGGCCGCTCTCCGGGTCGACGAGCGTGACCAGGCCGACGTCGGGCAGTTCCAGCTCGCGCGGGTCGGTCACCTCGACCGCGAGCACCTGGTGCCGTACCGCGAGGCGGCGCAGCGCCGCGGCCCACGGGGGCGGCGCGGCGTCCGGGTCGTCGGGCAGCTCGTCGAGGAAGTCGGAGACGATCACCACGAGCCCGCGCCGGGTCGCGACGCGCTGGAGACCGTCCAGCCCTTCGGCAAGGCCCGGCGTCGCGTCCCGCGGTCCCGCGCCGTCGGAGTCCAGCCCGTCTCCGGTACGCGGGGCGCCGAGCAGCGCGCGGAGCAGCCCGAGCAGATGGGTACGCCCGCTGCGGGCCGGGAACCGGCGCAGCCCGTCCGGCGTGAGCACCTGGGCGCCGAGCCGGTTGCCGACCCCGGCGGTGAGGAAGCCGATCGCGGCCACGGCGGCCACCGCCAGTTCCCGCTTGTCCAGCGTGGACGTCCCGTACTCCATGCTGGGACTGGCGTCGACGAGCAGCCAGGTGGTCAGTTCCCGGTCCGCGTCGACCTCGCGTACGTGCGGAACTGTGGTCCGGGCGGTGACCGCCCAGTCCATCCGGCGTACCTCGTCCTCGCCGGGGCGGTACTCGCGGCTGCCGGCCGCCTCGCTGCCGGGTCCGGGCAGCAGGCCGCGGTACCGGCCGTGCAGCAGGCCGTCGAGCCGTCGGGTCACTGTCAGCTCCAGCCGGCGCAGCCGCTGGTCCGGGGCGAGATCGGCGAGCCCGGGTTCGGCCGCGCCGGTCATGCCGCCGCCAGGTCGTTCATCGTCTCCGTGGGCCCGTTCACCAGCCGGGGTGGCGGTACCGCCTCGATCACGCGGCGCACCACGTCCTCGCCGGAGATCCCGTCGGCGATCGCGTCGAAGGAGAGCACGAGCCGGTGCGCCAGCACGTCCACCGCCAGTTCCCGGATGTCCTCGGGGAGCACGTAGTCCCGGCCGTGGACGAGCGCCTGGGCGCGGGCGGCGGCCACCAGGCCGAGCGTGGCCCGGGGGCTGGCCCCGTACGCCAGCAGGGGCGCGACGTCGGGCAGGCCGAAGCGTTCCGGGTCGCGGGTGGCGAGGATGAGGCGTACCACGTACTCGGCGAGCGCGTGGTGGACGAACACGTCGGTGGCGCGGCGCTGGAGTTCGCGCAGCCGGGCCGGGTCGAGCACGGTACACGCGGTGGGGCGTTCGGCGCTCATCCGGTAGAGGATGGCCAGTTCGTCGGCGTCGCTCGGGTAGTCGACCACGACCTTCATCAGGAAGCGGTCGCGCTGCGCCTCGGGGAGCTGGTAGACGCCCTCGGACTCGATCGGGTTCTGGGTGGCCAGGACCAGGAACGGGTCCGGCACCGGCCAGCTCCGGCCGGCGATGGAGACCTGCCGCTCGGCCATCGCCTCGAGCAGCGCCGACTGCACCTTGGCCGGGGCCCGGTTGATCTCGTCGGCGAGCACCAGGTTCGCCATGATCGGCCCCAGCTCCACGTCGAACTGCTCGGTCGAGGCGCGGTAGATGCGGGTGCCGACGATGTCGGAGGGGACCAGGTCGGGGGTGAACTGGATCCGGGAGAACGTGCCGCCGACCACTGTGGCGAGCGTCTGCGCCGCCAGCGTCTTGGCCACTCCCGGTACGCCCTCCAGCAGGCAGTGCCCGTCGGCGATCAGTGCGGTGAGCAGGCGGTCGACGAGCCGATCCTGCCCGACGATCACGCGTCTGACCTCGGCGAGGGTCTGTTCCAGCTCGACGCCGCTCGCGTCGGCGTCGACCGGGCTGAGCACGCTGGCCGGGGTGTCCGAGATGTCCGTCACGGTGCTTGCTTCCCGTGCCGGACCGCCGACAAACGTCGGATTATCGGCCCCTGGGCGGCCGTTCCCTCAACGGACGGGCACCATCTCCCCGATCGGGCGGGAACGGCACGAACCGGCGCGGCACCGGCCGGACCGGCACGGAACACGACACCGGTCCCCGCCGGAGCGGGGACCGGTGCGGGGCCGGACGGGTCAGTTGGCGATGACCAGGTGGAACGGCCGGTCGGCGGCGCCACCGGTGGAGTTGCGGGTCTGCACGAAGACCGCGTTCGGGGTCAGCGTGCGAGGCGCGACCGACACCTCACCGGCGGGCGGCACGTTCGCCGTGTCGTTCGTGCCGATGGTCGCCACGTACGCCTTGGCGGACACGTTGTAGTCCAGCAGCACCTGGTACTGCCCGGCGGACACGCCGGTGCCCGGGGTGAACCGGAACGAGGACACCACGTTGCCGGAGTGCTGCAACAGCGTCCCGTTGGCCGCCACGACGGCCCAGGCGACCTGGCCGGCGGCCGGTGGGGCCAGGGTGGCCCGCATCGCGGTCCGGGCGGCCTGCCGCTCGACGGCGGTCACCGGCGGCTGCGCCGTGGAGTGCCGGACGCCGGGCTGTGGCTTCGCCTCCGGCTGGGCGGCCGCGGCGATCCCGCCACCGGCCAGGCTGAGCGACAGCGCGGCGAGCGCCACCACCGTCGCCTTTCGCTTGAAGAATGTGGCCATGAGTTCTCCCTTTGTGGGCCGTGGTGATACGGCGACTGCGCGCGTCAAATTGCGGATCATCGGGTATCCGCCGGGAGCGCACCACTCGTGAGCTGGCCTTACTACAGAGAGTCGCGACGTCTCAACCAGGTGGAACCTAGCACCGTAAAATGCAGGTGGTCAATAGTGTTATTGCGTGTCCGACCGATCCTCGAAGTTGCCCCAAAATTGCGAGGAACAATTCGCGAAATTGTTTCGGAGGACGTCGCGTCCGCCCGGCTCCGGGTAGCCTCACCATCATGATCACCCTGCCGCCACTGCCCCGGGCCGGCACCCGGGGCGGCCGCCCGGCCACCGTCGCGTGCTGGCTCGCGGTCGCGCCGGTCGCCGCGTGGGCGCTGGTACGCCTGACCGGACTGGAACGCGGTCCGCTGGTGCTGGCGTTCGCGTTCACGCCGTACGTCGCCGCCGTGGCCCCGGTCGTGGCGGTGGCGGCGCTCGCCCTGCGGCGCCGCGCCCCGGCGGTGGTCGCGGCCCTCGCCGCGGTGGCGCTGATCGTCGCGGTGGCGCCCCGCGCGATTCCCGGCGACCGGCCCGCCGCCGCCGGGCCGACGCTGCGGCTGCTCACCGCCAACCTGCGCCTCGGCTCGGCCGACCCGGCGGCGCTGGTCGGCCTGGTCCGCGATCAGCGGGTGGACGTGCTCACGGTGCAGGAACTCACCCCGGCGCTCGCGGCCGAGCTGGACCGGCTCGGCCTGGCCACGCTGCTGCCGCACCGGTCGCTGAGCCCCGAGGTCGGCTCGACCGGCTCCGGCGTGTACGCCCGGCACCCGCTGCGCGATGCCGGTCACCGGCGCAACCAGGGCTTCTTCTTCACCCAGGCGTACGCGACGGTGACGGTGCCGGGGGCGCCGCCGCTGCGGGTGGAGTCGGCGCACCCGGCCGCGCCGTACGCCCCGGACGTGGTGCCGGACTGGTGGACCGACCAGCGCGCCCAGCCACCGGCCACCCCGGACGGCGGGCTGAGCGTGCTGGCCGGTGACTTCAACGCCACGCTCGACCACGCGGCGCTGCGCCGCCTGATCGCCACCGGCTACACCGACGCGGCGGATGCGGCCGGGGCCGGGTTCGGCGGCACCTGGGGCCCGTACGACGGCGACCCGATCCCGCCGGTCGCCATCGACCACGTGCTCGTGGACCGGCGCATCGCGGTGCACGCCGCCGGCACCCACCCGGTGCCGGGCAGCGACCACCGCGCGCTGCTGGCCGAGCTGCGCCTGCCCGCCGGCTGAGTCAGGCCGCCGTCCCGCCCGGCACCCGGGCCCGGTCCAGGCCGTAGGTGAGCGCGTCGACCAGGGCGTGCCAGCTCGCCTCGACCACGTTCGGGTGCACGCCCACAGTGGTCCAGTCGCGGCCGACGCCGGCCGTCTCCACGAGCACGCGCGTGACCGCGCCGGTGCCGTGGCTGCCCTCCAGGATGCGCACCTTGTAGTCGGCCAGCTCGAACTCGCGCAGCTCCGGGTAGTGGCGGGCCAGACCCACCCGCAGAGCCTCGTCCAGCGCGTTGACCGGGCCGTTGCCCTCGGCGGTGGCGATCACCCGCTCGCCTCGTACGCGAATCTTCACTGTGGCCTCGGAGACCACGGCGCCGTCCTCGCGGTGCTCGACGATCACCCGGTACGACTCCAGCGCGAACGGCCGGACCGGCGCGGCGCCCGACAGCTCGGAGCGGACCAGCAGCTCGAACGAGGCGTCGGCGGCCTCGAACGACCAGCCGTCGGCCTCCAGTTCCTTCACGCGCCCGGTGACCCGGGACAGGGTGTCCGGATGGCCGGCCAGGTCCAGACCGAGCTCACGGCTCTTGAGCTCGATGCTGGCCCGGCCGGCCATCTCGGTCACCAGGATCCGCATGTCGTTGCCCACCACAGTGGGTTCCACGTGGTTGTAGAGCAACGGGTCGACCTTGATCGCGCTCGCGTGCAGCCCGGCCTTGTGAGCGAAGGCGGCGGCCCCGACGTAGGCCTGGTGGGTGTCGGGGGCGATGTTGGCGATCTCGGCGATGGCGTGCGAGACCCGCACCATCTGTTCCAGGCAGCCCTCCGGTAGGACGGGCATGCCCAGCTTGAGCTGGAGGTTGGCGACGATCGCGAAGATGTCGGCGTTGCCGGGGCGCTCGCCGTACCCGTTGGCGGTGCCCTGCACGTGCCGGACGCCCGCCTCGACCGCGGCGATCGTGTTCGCGACCGCGCAGGCGGTGTCGTTCTGCGCGTGCATGCCGAGCCGTTCCGGCGCGATCCCGGTCCGCGCCACCAGTCCCTCGATCACGGCGGTGACCTGGGAGGGCAGCATGCCGCCGTTGGTGTCGCAGAGCACGAACCGCTCGGCGCCGGCGGCCAGTGCGGTCTCCGCCACGGCGGAGGTGTAGCCCGGGTCGAAGCGGAACCCGTCGTAGCAGTGCTCCCCGTCGACGAAGACGCGCCGGCCCTGCGCCACCAGGTACGAGACGGTGTCGCGGATCATCGCGAGGTTCTCCTCGGCGGTGGTGCGCAGCGCCCGCTCCACGTGCCGCAGGTCCGCCTTGGCGACCAGGGCCACGGCCGGGGTCTGCGCGTCGAGCAGGCCGCGCACCTGCGGGTCGTCCTCGACCGCGAGGCCGGCCTTGCGGGTGGCGCCGAAGGCGACCAGGATCGCGTGCCGCAGCTCCAACTCGGTACGGGCGCGGCGGAAGAACTCGGTGTCCTTGGGCACCGCGCCCGGCCAGCCGCCCTCGATGAAGCCGACTCCGAGGTCGTCCAGCAGGCGGGCCACCGCCAGCTTGTCGACCACCGAGTACGTGAGCCCTTCGCGCTGCGCGCCGTCGCGCAGCGTCGTGTCGTACACCTGGAACGTCATCGGAGTCCTCTTCTCGTGCCCTGGGGAGCAAACAAAAAGACCCCCCGCGGATGCGGGAGGTCTGCGCGCTCGGCGAGGGAAGGGCCGGCGCGCTAGCTGCTAATGATCAGGACGAAGCTGGTCACGACCCGTACTCTGCCACCCCGCCCCCGGTTTTGGGAGGCGTAACCCATATTCCGGGACGACGACCCGCCCGGTGATCGTCTTCACACCCGGGCACGCCCGCCACGAGCGCAAACGGGCCTACGGAAGAATCTTGAACAGATCCAGTTACTGGCCCGGCGGTGCTGCCGGGCCACGCTCAAGGAGGACCCGTGCTCACTGTCGGTGACCACTTCCCCGAGTACGAACTCACCGCCTGCGTGTCGCTCGACGCCGACAAGGCGTTCGAGACGATCAACCACAAGTCCCACGAGGGCCAGTGGCGCGTCGTGTTCTTCTGGCCGAAGGACTTCACCTTCATCTGCCCGACCGAGATCGCCGAGTTCGGCCGCCTCAACGGCGAGTTCGCCGACCGGGACGCCCAGGTGCTCGGCGTCTCCGTCGACAACGAGTTCGTCCACTACGCCTGGCGCAAGGACCACCCGGACCTGCGCGAGCTGCCCTTCCCGATGCTCAGCGACATCAAGCGTGAGCTGACCTCCGCCTGCGGCGTGCTCGGCTCCGACGGTGTCGCGCAGCGGGCCACCTTCATCGTGGACCCGAACAACGAGATCCAGTTCGCCATGGTGACCGCCGGTTCGGTCGGCCGCAACGTCTCCGAGGTGCTGCGGGTGCTCGACGCGCTCCAGACCGACGAGCTGTGCCCGTGCAACTGGAACTCCGGCGGCGCGACGCTCGACGCCAACGCGCTCCTCGCCGGCGCCGGGGCCTGACATGGGCCTGGACGTGATCAAGGCAGGTCTGCCCGAGTACGCCAAGGACATCCGGCTCAACCTCGGCTCCACCATCACCACCTCGACGCTGAAGCCGGAGCAGGCGTGGGGCACCGCCCTGGCCTGCGCGGTGGCGGCCCGCAACCCGGTGGTGCTGCGGGAGATCGCCGCCGAGGCGGCCGGTCACCTCACGCCCGAGGCGGTCCAGGCGGCCAAGGGCGCGGCGGCGGTCATGGCGATGAACAACGTCTACTACCGGGCCAAGCACCTGATCGGCGACGAGCAGTACGCGTCGCTGCCGGCCCGCCTGCGGATGCAGATCATCGCCCGCCCCGGCGTGGAGAAGACCGACTTCGAGCTGTGGTGCCTCGCCGTCTCGGCGATCACCGGCTGCGGCGTCTGCCTGGAGTCGCACGAGAAGACGCTGCGCGCCGCCGGGTTCAGTCGTGAGCAGGTGCACGAGGGGCTGCGGATCGCCGCCGTCGTACACGCCGCCGCGGTGACCCTGGACGCGGAGGCCGCACTGGCCTGATCCACCCTCCGCGCGCCCGACCGGCGCCGCGCGGGCCGACGACCCGAGGGGCCGGCGTCACCAGCGTGGCGCCGGCCTCGGCGTCTGCGGGCCGTCCGCCGGCCCTTCGGCGGTTGGCCCCCGGACAGCGTGGGTAACCCTCCCGACTGATGACGGCGCCGCGACAGCCGCGGCCCTCGGGACGGGAGGCGGCACATGGACGGACTGGACCCGCGCGCCACGCACGGCGGCACCGAGCCGATCCTCGACGACGGCCGGGGCACGGTCGCCGGCGGCGCTCCGGCGGGCGCCTTCGACCCGTGGCGCTACCGCGACGAGGCGGGCGTGGCGAGCGCCGACCTGACCGGCTACAAGGTCGAGGCCACCGACGGCGCCATCGGCAAGATCGACCGGGCGAGCCACGAGGTGGACGACAGCTACCTGGTCGTGGACACCGGGCCGTGGGTCTTCGGCAAGAAGGTGATGCTCCCGGCCGGGACCGTGAACCACGTCGACCACGACGCCCGCACCGTGCACGTCGACCGGGAGAAGGACCAGATCAAGGCCGCCCCGGAGTACGACGAGTCCAGCCACGCCGACCCGGGCTACCGGGACCGGCTGGGCGGCTACTACGGCGAGAACCACTCGGCGCTGCCGCCGGACGTACCGCCGCGCATCTGACACCTCGGCGACGGCCGGCGGGGACGTGCTGACGCCCCGCCGGCCGTTACCGTGTCAGCTGTGGACGCCCCGGAGAGCCCCTTCCCCGCCCTGTTCAACTTCCGCGACGTCGGCGGATACGCCGCTCGCGACGGGCGCACCGTCCGCCGCGGCCGGCTCTACCGCTCCGACTCGCTGCACCGCATCGACGACACCGACCGGACGGCGTTCACCGCGCTCGGCATCCGTACCGTGATCGACCTGCGCCGGCCGTCCGAGGTGGAACGCGACGGGCGGGTGCCCGACTACGACGGCCTGACCTACCGGCACATCCACCCCGAGCACGCCGACTGGGCCGCGAACCGGTTCGACTCCTCCGGCGTCAGCCTGGCCCGCTACCTGGCCGACCGCTACGCCGACCTGGCGCGGACCGGCACGGCCGGGCTCGCCGAGGCGGTCGGGTTGATCGCGGACAGCGCCAACGCCCCGGTGGTGGTGCACTGCGTCGCCGGCAAGGACCGCACCGGCATCGTCTGCGCGCTCACGCTGGCGGTGCTCGGGGTGCCCGACGAGGACGTGGTCGCCGACTACGCCCTCAGCAGCGCCGCGTCGCAGCGCTTCGCCGAGTGGGTACGCGCCACGCTGCCGGACGCGGAGGAACCGCCGCCGCCGTTCCTGGCCTCCCCGGCCGAGGCGATGGAACTGTTCCTCGCCGAGCTGCGCGGCGGCTACGGCTCCGTCGAGGGCTACCTGACCCACGCCGGCGTCACCGAGGCGCAGCTGGAGTCCCTCCGCACCCACCTCCTGGACGAGCCCGCCCAGCGGTGATCAAGGACCGAACTCCTTGATCACCGCGTGCGGGCCGTCAGAGGACCCGGGTCACCCAGCCGTGGGGGTCGGCGGCGCGGCCGCGCTGGATGTCCACCAGCGTCTGGCGCAGGGCCATGGTGGTCCGGCCCGGCTCGCCCCCGCCGATGAGGAACTCGCCGTCCGGGAAGCGCACGCCGCCGATCGGGGTGATCACGGCGGCGGTGCCGCACGCGAACACCTCGCGCAGCCGCCCGCTCGCCGCGTCCGCCTGCCAGTCGGCGAAGCTGACCGGCCCCTCCCGCACCTCGTGCCCGGCCTCGGCGGCCAGCGCGAGGATCGCGTCGCGGGTGATGCCCGGCAGGATCGTGCCGCCCAGCGGCGGGGTGACGATGCTGCCGTCGTCGTAGACGAAGAAGACGTTCATGCCGCCCAGCTCGTCGACGTACCGCCGCTGCACCGCGTCCAGGAACACCACCTGGTCGCACCCGGCCTCGATCGCCTCGGCCTGGGCCGCCAGCGAGGCGGCGTAGTTGCCGCCGCACTTGGCCGCGCCGGTGCCGCCGGGTGCGGCCCGGGTGTAGTCCGGCGAGACCCACACCGTCACCGGCTTCACGCCACCGGCGAAGTACGCGCCGGCCGGCGAGGCGATCACGCAGTAGAGGTACTCGTTCGCCGGCCGGACACCGAGGAAGACCTCGCTGGCGAACATGAACGGACGCAGGTAGAGGCTGGCGTCCTCGTGCTCGGGGATCCACGCCTGGTCGATCTCGACCAGGCTGCGCAGCGACTCCACGAACGTCTGCTCCGGCAGCTCCGGCATCGCCAGCCGGCGGGCGGACGCGTTGAACCGGGCCGCGTTGGCCTCCGGGCGGAACATCGTCACCGCGTCACCGGTGCGGTACGCCTTCAGTCCTTCGAAGATCTCCTGCGCGTAGTGCAGCACCGCCGCGGCCGGGTCCATCGGGATCGGCGCCCGCGCCTCCAGGCGGGCGTCGTACCAGCCCTTGCCCTCGGCGTAGCGGATGGTGACCATGTGATCGGTGAACACCCGGCCGAAGCCCGGGTTCGCCAGCAGGGCGGCCCGGTCGGCGGCGGATACCGGCGCGGGATTCGGACGGATCTCGAAATCGAGCATGTCACCACCGCTCATCGCGCTGACCTCCCTGCGGGTTGACGGCATGCGGGATCGCACGCCGACGTCACTGGTGCCAGAAACTTACCCCGAACGGTCGTTCAGCGGATAGCTCCGCCCCGGCGGATGCGACGCGCCGGACGGTCGGGTGGGCCCGGTGACGGGTCTGGCGGCCCGGTACCGGGCCGCCAGGAAGGTCGGCCCGGTCAGGCTACGGAGAGCGCGGCGAGCCGGTCGCCGACTTCCTCGGTGCGCAGCGGCGCCCCCGGCGTACGCCCGGCCAGCTCGGTGCCGACCGCGGCGGTGACCCGGGCGGCGGCGTCGGGGTGGCCGAGCTGGTCCAGCAGCAGCGCGGCGGACAGCACGGCGGCGACCGGGTCGGCGACGCCCTGGCCGGCGATGTCCGGCGCCGAGCCGTGCACCGGCTCGAACATCGACGGGTAGCGCCCCTCGGGGTTGATGCAGCCGCTGGCCGCCAGCCCGATGCCACCGGTCACGGCGGCGGCGATGTCGGTGAGGATGTCGCCGAAGAGGTTGTCGGTGACCACCACGTCGTACCGCGACGGGTTCGTCACCAGGAACATCGCGGCTGCGTCGATGTGCTGGTATTCCGTGGTCACGTCCGGGTGCTCGGCGGCCACCGCGGCGAAGGCGCGCGCCCAGAGCGACCCGGCGTGGGTGAGCACGTTGGTCTTGTGCACGAGCGTGACCTTGCGCCGCTCCCGGCGGGCGGCGCGGGCGAACGCGTCGCGGATCACCCGCTCGACGCCGTGCCGGGTGTTCAGGCTCTCCTCGGTGGCCACCTCGGCCGGGGTGTCCCGGTGCAGCGCGCCGCCGGCGCCCGCGTACAGCCCTTCGGTGCCCTCACGGACCACCACGAGGTCGACCTCGCCGGGCTTGACCGCGGCCAGCGGACCGGCCACACCGGGCCAGAGCCGGGACGGGCGCAGGTTGACGTACTGGTCGAAGGCGAACCGGAGCTTGAGCAGCAGACCGCGCTCCAGCACACCCGGCGGCACGGTCGGGTCGCCCACCGCGCCGAGCAGGATGGCGTCGTGATTGGCCAGCTCGTCGAGGACGGAGTCGGGCAGCACCTCACCGGTACGGTGATAGCGCGCCGCGCCCAGGTCGTACTCGGTGGCCTCGATGCCGGGCACCACCGCGTCGAGGACCTTGCGGGCCTGCGCGACCACCTCGGGTCCGATGCCGTCGCCGGCCACCACCGCGATGTGTGCCACCTGAGGCTCCTCGTCTCGTCGTTAGGCGCAACCGTACGTCGCCGTCCCGGCCCCCGGTACGAATCTTCCAACATCCGGGACGGTGAATCACAGGAGGCTCCCAGCCGACACTCATGGTGCGGTCATCTCCACTGCTTAGGGTCGGGGTCACGGGCCGACGGGGGCCCGGAATCCGGCACCGCCGCGACGCGGCGGCGACCATCGAGGGGGCAGGTGTCATGCGGATCGAGCACCGGCGGACCCACTGGGCGGACGAACAGCCACGTACCCGCTGGGTCGACCAGTCCGCGTTCCGCCCGGCCCGCCTGGACCTGCATCTGGGTGCCACGAACCACCGCGTCGAGCGGTCCGGCGCCGCCGCGTCCGGCCGGATCAGCGTCCGCCACACCGTCACCACCTCGACCGCCGACTACACCATGCTGCTCAACGCGCCGGAGTGGTTCGGCCACCGGGCCGTGAGCGAGGCGCTGCGCGACGCCGTCGCCGAGCTGCGCGCCGTCGACCTCACCTACGGCCCGAACCGGCCGGACAGCCTCGTCTCCCGGCTGCGCCGCGACGAGATCAGCCCCGACTCGTACCCCCCGCTGGCCGACCTGATCGACCTCTGCGCCGCGATGCGTGCGGCCACCGACGGCTGGTTCGACGCCTGGGCCGTGCCCGGCGGCTTCGACCCGGGCGGCCTGCTCGGTGGCTGGGCGGTGGAGCGGGCCGCGGCGCGGTTGCGCGCCGCCGGCATCCACGACTACGCCGTGCTCAGCGGCGCCGACCTGACGGTACGCGGACACGCGGCGCACGGCGGGCCGTGGCGCGTCGCGGTGCACCATCCCACCGAAACCCGCCGGACACCGGTGGTGCTGGAGATGACGACGGGCGCGGTCGGTACCTCCGGCGTCACCGGCCGGCGGGGACACGTCGTCGACCCGCACACCGGCGAGCCGACCGACCGGCTGGTGGCCGCCACCGTGCTCGGCCCGAACCTCGCAGTCGCCGACGCCTACGCCACCGCCCTGTACGCCGCCGGACCGGCGGGGCTGGCCTGGTTCCGCCACGACGCGGACTACCGCCCCCTGTTCGCGCACCACCGGCGCTGACCTGCTGCTCGGCGCGGAGCGCGATCGGCCCCCACGGTCTCGGCAACGACCGTGAGGGCCGGTCAGCGACGAGTGCGCGTGGCTCGCGCAATCGAGGGGTGCGGGCCGAGGGGCCGGGCGCCCGACCGCGCCACCCGAAGACGGGCCGGGGATCGACTCAGCGGAAACCGCACCGGTACGCTAGCGAATCGACGCAACTCGACGCAAGAGTCTCCACAGCGGACGCCGGGTGAACGATGTCGGCAATCAGCGGTGAACGCACGGTGGGGCAGAGGTGACGGGCCGGGCCCGGGATGGCACGCTGTCCGCCGTGAGTTTCGATCTGAGCGTGTGGGCCCTGCCGAACGGGGCGACACCGGAGCAGGTACGGGCGGCCGTGCAGCAGTGCCGCGACGGCTGGCACGGCAAGCAGCACCCCGACCCGCGACTCGTCGCCTTCTACCGGGCGATCACGGCGAGCTACCCGGACCGCCCGGCCCGGCCCGGTACGCCGTGGGAGGTGGCGCCGCTGCACACGGCCGCCGACCACATCGAGATGAACCTGTATCCGGCCTGCCCGGACCAGGTCCTGCTGGACATCGAGCGGCTGGCCGGCGAGCACGACCTGATGCTCTTCGACGCGCAGGACGGCTCGGTCTACCCGCCACCGGCCCGCGTCCGTTCCTGACCCACCGGGACGACGAAGGGCCCGGCCGCATCCGGCCGGGCCCCGATGTGTCCTGTTCGGACTACACGTCGCGCAGGTCGGCCGCGCTGGCCGCGACCGCGCCGATCGAGTCGGCGGCGGAGGTCAGCAGGTCGGCGCCGAGCGCCTGGTCGACGGTGAGCGTCATCAGCGTCTCGCCACCGGCCTCGCGGCGGGCCACCTGCATGGCGGCGATGTTGACGCCGGCCTCGCCGAGCAGCGTGCCGACGGTGCCGACCACGCCGGGCCGGTCGGCGTAGCGCAGGAAGACCAGGATGCCCTCCGCGCCGATCTCCACGTCGAAACCGTCCACCTCGGTCAGCTTGAACACGTCCCGGGTGCCGGTGTGCGCCACGGTGCCGGAGACGCGGACGGTGCGCCCGTCCGGCAGCGCCCCGCGCACGGTCACCAGGTTCGGGTGGTCGACGCTCTCGCCCGGCGTGGCGAGCGTGACCTCGACGCCCCGCTCGGCGGCCAGGTGCGGCGCGTTGACGTAGGTGACCTGCTCCTCCACCACGGAGCTGAACAGGCCCTTGGTCGCGGCGAGCTTGAGCACCGACACGTCGTGGGCGGCGATCTCACCGCGCACCTCGACGGTGACGCTGGCGGCCACCCCGCCGGCCAGGGCGGTGAACGCCCGACCCAGCCGCTCGGCCAGCGGCAGCAGCGGGCGGACGTCCTCGGCGACCACGCCGCCGGCCTGCACGTTCACCGCGTCCGGGACGAACTCGCCCTGGAGCGCGAGCTTGACGCTCTTGGCCACCGCGAGACCGGCCTTGTCCTGCGCCTCGTTGGTGGAGGCGCCCAGGTGCGGGGTGGCCACCACGTTGTCGAAGGCGAACAGCGGCGAGGAGGTGCACGGCTCCTTGGCGTACACGTCGACGCCGGCGCCGGCGACCCTGCCCTCCGCGATCGCGTCGGCGAGCGCCTGCTCGTCGACCAGACCGCCGCGGGCGGCGTTGACGATCCGGACGCCCGGCTTGACGATCGCCAGCTCCTTCTCGCCGATCAGGCCGACCGTCTCCGGCGTCTTCGGCAGGTGGATCGAGATGAAGTCGCTCTCCCGCAGCAGCTCCTCCAGCCCGACCAGGCGGACGCCGAGCTGCGCGGCGCGGGCCGGCTGGATGTACGGGTCGTACGCGATCAGCCGGGTGCCGAACGCGGCGATGCGCTGCGCGAAGAGCACGCCGATGCGGCCGAGGCCGACCACGCCCACGGTCTTGCCCTGGATCTCGACGCCGGTGTACTTGGACCGCTTCCACTCCCCCGCCTTGAGCGCGGCGCTGGCGCTGGCGGTGTTGCGGGCGACCGCGAGCAGCAGCGCGACGGCCTGCTCGGCGGCGGAGACGATGTTCGAGGTGGGCGCGTTGACGACCATGACGCCACGCGCGGTGGCGGCCGGCACCTCGACGTTGTCCAGGCCGACGCCGGCCCGGGCGACCACCTTCAGCCGCGGCGCGGCGGCGATCGCCTCGGCGTCGATCTGGGTGGCGCTGCGTACGATCACCGCGTCGGCCTCGGAGAGGGCGGAGAGCAGAGCGGGGCGGTCGGTGCCGTCCACGTGGCGCACGTCGAAGTCGTGCGCGAGCACCTCAATGGCGGCGGGGGCGAGTTCTTCGGCGATCAGTACGACAGGATTCATCGGTCCTCGTAGACGCTCGGTAATGGTTCGGCCTGGGGCGCCGGGACGCCGCGCTGCGCCCTGCGCCGATCCGTGCCACGGCCGTCGGGTGCGCTCGGGCACCACACCAAGGATGGTAGGGGGCCGCCCGCCCGGCGTGTCCCGGACTGCGGGGTGAGGGCCCTCACACAGGCCCGTCGCACGCCTGTCATCCCCCGTTCACCGGGGGCGGTACGGGACGAGGCGTTACTCACCGTGTCCCAGGACGTGAACGGACTGCGGCCCGCGGCCCGACGCCGGGGAGAGCGTCGGGTCGCGGGCCGCACTTGGGGAGGCTCAGGCGGTCTCGGTGATCGGCCGGTCGACCCAGCTCATCATGGCCCGCAGCTTCTGCCCGGTCTCCTCGATCGGGTGCGCCGCGCCCTCGGCCCGCCACTTGGCGAAGTTCGGCCGGCCGGCCTCGTCCTCGGCCACCCACTCGCGGGCGAACTCGCCGGACTGGATCTCGCCGAGGATCTTGCGCATCTCCTCCTTGACCCGCGAGTCGATGACGCGCGGGCCGCGGGACAGGTCGCCGTACTCGGCGGTGTCGGAGATGCTGTAGCGCATCCGGGCGATGCCGCCCTCGTACATCAGGTCGACGATGAGCTTCAGCTCGTGCAGGCACTCGAAGTAGGCCACCTCGGGCGCGTAGCCGGCCTCGGTGAGCACCTCGAAACCGGTCTGCACCAGCGCCGCCGCGCCACCGCACAGCACCGCCTGCTCGCCGAACAGGTCGGTCTCGGTCTCCTCGGTGAACGTGGTCCGGATCGCGCCGGCCCGGGTGCCGCCGATCGCCTTGGCGTAGGCCAGGGCCAGGCCGAACGCGTTGCCGCTGGGGTCCTGCTCGACCGCGACCAGGCAGGGCACGCCCTTGCCGTCGACGTACTGGCGCCGGACCAGGTGACCGGGGCCCTTCGGGGCGACCATCGCCACGTCCACGTCGGCCGGGGGCTTGATCAGGCCGTACCGGATGTTGAAGCCGTGCCCGAAGAACAGCGCCTTGCCCGCGGTCAGGTTCGGCGCGATGGCCTCGGCGTAGAGACCACGCTGCGCCGTGTCCGGCGCCAGGATCATGATCACGTCGGCCTCGGCCGCCGCCTCGGCGGGCGTGAGCACCCGCAGGCCCTGCTCCTCGGCCTTCGGCCGGCTCTTCGACCCGGCGGGCAGACCGATCACCACGTCGACGCCGGAGTCGCGCAGCGACAGCGCGTGCGCGTGGCCCTGGCTGCCGTACCCGATCACGGCGACCTTGCGGCCCTGGATCAGGCCCAGGTCGGCGTCGTCGTCGTAGAACACCTCAACGCTCATTGACTTCCCTTTCGTACGGCGGTGCCCGTCGGCCCGTCGAAAAACTTGTGGGTACGGATCAGGCGGCGCGCAGGGCCGGGCCGGCGGTGATGGCCCGCGAACCACGCCCGATGGCCACGGTGCCGGACTGGACCATCTCCTTGATGCCGAACGGCTCCAGGTCGCGCAGCAGCGCGTCGAGCTTGTCCGGCGTGCCGGTGGCCTCGATGGTCAGCGTGTCCGGCGCGACGTCGACCACCCGGGCGCGGAACAGGCCGACCGTCTCCAGCACCTGGGCGCGGGCCGCGCGGTCCGCGCGGACCTTGACCAGCAGCAGCTCGCGCGCCACCGACACCTGCGGGTCCAGCTCCACGATCTTGAGTACGTTGACCAGCTTGTTGAGCTGCTTGGTCACCTGCTCCAGCGGCGAGGACTCGGCGTTGACCACGATGGTGATGCGGGAGACGTCCGGGTTCTCGGTCTCGCCCACGGCGAGGCTGTCGATGTTGAACCCGCGCCGGGAGAACAGCCCGGACACCCGGGCGAGGACACCCGGCTTGTTCTCCACCAGCACGGACAGCGTGTGCATAGTCATTAGAGTTCGTCCTCGTCGAACGCGGGGCGCACACCCCTGGCGAACATGATCTCGTCGTTGCTGGTGCCGGCGGCGACCATCGGCCAGACCATCGCGTCCTTGCCGACCACGAAGTCGACGACCACCGGCGCGTCGTTGATCGCCATGGCCGCCTCGATGGTCTTGTCCACGTCGGCGGCGTTCTCGCAGCGCAGTCCGACGCAGCCGAGCGCCTCGGCGAGCTTGACGAAGTCCGGGATGCGGTGCTTGTGCGTGCCCAGCTCGGTGTTGGAGTAGCGCTCCCCGTAGAACAGCGTCTGCCACTGCCGGACCATGCCGAGGTTGCCGTTGTTGATCACGGCGACCTTGATCGGGATACCCTCCAGCGCGCAGGTGGCCAGCTCCTGGTTGGTCATCTGGAAGCAGCCGTCGCCGTCGACCGCCCACACCGTGGTGTCCGGCTTGCCGACCTTGGCGCCCATCGCGGCCGGGACGGCGTAACCCATGGTGCCCAGGCCACCGGAGTTGAGCCAGGTGTGCGGCTTCTCGTACGAGATGAACTGGCTGGCCCACATCTGGTGCTGGCCGACGCCCGCCACGTAGACCGCGTCCGGGCCGGCGATCTCGCCCAGCCGCTTGATCACGTACTGCGGGGAGAGCGTGCCGTCGGCCGGCTCCTCGAAGCCGAGCGGGTAGCGCTCGCGCAGGTCGTCGAGCTGGGCCCACCAGTCGGTCAGGTCCACCGACGGGTGCGCGGCCTGCTCGGCGGTGACGGCCGCGATCAGCTCGTCGATCACGTGCCGCGCGTCACCCACGATCGGGACGTCGGCGTGCCGGTTCTTGCCGATCTCGGCCGGGTCGATGTCGGCGTGCACCACTGTCGCGTCGGGCGCGAACGAGTCGAGCTTGCCGGTCACCCGGTCGTCGAAGCGGGCGCCCAGCGCCACGATCAGGTCGGCCTTCTGCAGGCCGTAGACCGCGGCGACGGTGCCGTGCATGCCGGGCATGCCCAGGTGCTGGCGGTGCGAGTCGGGGAACGCGCCCAGCGCCATCAGCGTGGTGACCACCGGGATGCCGGTCTGCTCGGCCAGCTTGCGCAGCCCCTCGGTGGCGCCGGCCTTGAGCACGCCGCCGCCGACGTAGAGGACCGGACGGCGGGCCGAGGTCATCAGCCGGGCCGCCTCGCGGATCTGCTTGCCGTGCGGGTGCAGCGTGGGCCGGTAGCCGGGCAGGTCGAGCGTGGGCGGCCAGGAGAAGGTGGCCGGCGCCTGGAGCACGTCCTTCGGGATGTCGACCAGCACCGGGCCGGGCCGACCGGTCGCCGCCAGGTGGAACGCCTCGGCCAGCACGCGCGGGATCTCGTCGGCGGTCTGCACCAGGAAGTTGTGCTTCGTGATGGGCAGCGTGATGCCCTGGATGTCCGCCTCTTGGAAGGCGTCGGTGCCGATCGACGGCCGGGCCACCTGCCCGGTGATCGCCACCATCGGGACCGAGTCCATGTACGCGTCCGCGATCGGGGTCACCAGGTTCGTCGCGCCCGGCCCGGAGGTGGCGATGCAGACGCCGACCCGGCCGGTCGCCTGCGCGTAACCGGTGGCCGCGTGCCCGGCGCCCTGCTCGTGCCGGACCAGGATGTGCCGGACGGTGGAGTCGTAGAGCGGGTCGTAGGCGGGCAGGATCGCGCCGCCCGGAATGCCGAAGACCACGTCGACGCCGAGCGCCTCGAGCGACCGCACGAGCGAACCGGCGCCCGAGACCTGCGCGGTGGCGGGCTCCCGTACGGGCGTCTCGGTGGTGGTGGCCGCCGCGGCGGTACGGCCGGGGCGGGCGGCGGGGTCGGAGTCACCGGCCGCGCCGGTGCCGGAACGGGCACGGCGGGCGGAGTGGGCGAGGGTCTCTGGCGTGGGTCTCGTCATGGCGGTTCAAGCCTTCGGAAGTGAGTGGGTGACGCGCTTCTCAGGATGGGACGGGGAGGTCCCGGCGATGGTCCGACGGCAACAAAAAAGCCCACGTGCAGGATGCACGGGGCCAGCGCACTCTCGGTGGGAGAGTGCGCTCAGGTAAGTACTCGCGGCGACCGGTTCGACGACATGCGGCTAAGCCTGACGCATCTCACGCGATGAGTCAACTGATCCCACATTTTGGTTCACGGACGTGGGCGTGTCGGTCACCGGCAACCCCTCCACACCCGGCGCCACCTGCGAAGATCCCTCCATCGGGGGACGCTGGGCGGGCACCGCGGCGGGCGGATTGTTGCGCAGCCGGGGCAGCAGCGGCGACGGGGCGCGCGTCGGCGCGGGCGGGGGCGCCGGCGGCATCGCGGTGTGCCGGTTGCCGGGCGCCGTCGCCGCCTCCAGCATCGCCTCCAGGTGCTCGGCCGGTACGCCCCAGCCGAACAGCGCGCCCTGGCCGAACCGGCACCCGGCGGCCACCACGGCGGCCAGCTCGGTCGGGTTGGTGACGCCCTCGGCGATCACCTCCAGCCCGAGCTGGTGACCCAGGCGCATGACGATGTCGACCATCGGGGCGAACGCCGGGCCGTCCCGACCGACCGGCCGCACCGGCTCGTGCTCGGCGACCAGACTGTGGTCGATCTTGAGAATGTCGATCGGCAGCCGCCGGAGCTGGCCGAGGGACGAGTAGCCGGCGCCGAAGTCGTCAAGCGCGATCCGGACGCCGGTCAGCCGCAGCGCGGTGAGCCGCCGGATCAGCTCGTCCAGGTCGGTGGCGACCGCGTGCTCGGTCACCTCCAGCACCAGCCGCTGCGGCGGCACGTGGTGCGCGCGCAGCGCGTCGGCGACCTGGACCACGTACTCCGGAGCGTGCAGCTCTCGCGGCGAGACGTTCACCGACACCCAGACGTCGTGCCCGTCGGCCAGCCAGCGGGAGAGCTGGTAGCAGGCCTGGTGCAGCACCCACGCGCCGAGCTTGGCGATCATCCCGCACTCCTCGGCGAGCGGGATGAACTCGTCCGGCCGGACGTTGCCCAGCTCCGGGTGCCGCCAGCGCAGCAGCGCCTCCGCGCCGACCGGCCGCACCGACGGCAGCGAGGCCACCGGCTGGAAGACCAGCCGCAGCTCGTCCCGCTCGATCGCGCCGCGCAGCTCGTGCTCCATCCGGGTACGCCGGCTCAGCAACTGGTCGTACGTGGCGTCGTAGCGCTCGATGCGGTTCTTGCCCCGCTGCTTGGCGTACCGCAGCGCCAGGTCGGCGTAGCGCAGCAGCAGCTCGACGTCCTGTTCACCGTGCCCGGCGGCCACTCCGATGCTCACCGACAGGAAGACCGGCCCGTCCCCCTGCTCGTACGGCCGGCCGAGCACCCCGAGCAGGCGGTCGGCGACCGGACCGGGGTCGGCCGCCCCGTGCATCAGCACCGCGAACTCGTCGCCGCCGAGCCGGGCGGCCAGGTCACCCGGGCGCAGGTTGCCCCGCAGCCGCCGCCCCACCTCGACCAGCACCGCGTCGCCGACGTCGTGCCCGCGCATGTCGTTGACGTTCTTGAAGCCGTCGAGGTCGAGCCCGAGCAGCACGCACGGCACGCCCGCCTCGGCACTGCGGTGCAGGGCACGCAGCAGTCCGCGCCGGTTCGCCAGCCCGGTCAGCGGGTCGGTGTGCGCCAGCTCGCGGAAGTGCGCCTCCCGCTCGGCGAGCCGGACGGCGTAGCCGCGCACGTCGTTGAGGGCCAGGTACTGCCGGGTCACCAGGGCGAACCCCTCGACGGTGCCGGCCACGATGGCGTACCCGTCGAACCCGCCGCCCTGCACCAGGTGGTACATCGCGGATGCCGCCATGGCGAACATCGGCACGAAGGCGTACTCGCCGTCGCGGCGGATGAAGTCGACGTCGAGCTGCGTCAGGTCGGCCCGGCGCCCGGCCACGGCGGTGGCCAGCAGACCGGCGGCGGTCAGCACCGCGCCGGTGACCACCATGCCCGGGCCGGCCTGGCAGAGCCCGGCGGACACGGCCAGCCCGCCGGCCGTCACCGCTATCGCGCCGGCGGCGAGCAGCGTCAGCCACCCGCGCGGCGGCGCGACCCGCAGCACGACGATCATCGTGAGCCCGGTGGTGAGCGCCGCGCTGACGGTGGCCAGCACGATCGGCAGGCAGGCGACCGGGGTGGCGTCGCCGAGCAGCCGGGTCGGCTCGCTGAACGCCACCCAGCCGACGAACCAGAGCGCGCTGCCCATGATCAGGCCGTCGAGCAGCAGCCGGGCGGTGGCGGCCCGGGTCGCGGCGGCGCCGGGCAGCCGCAGGACGGCGGCGCCGAGGCCGAGCGCCGCGAGCGTCGTACCGACGGAGACGAGGACCGCCCACCCGGTCCGCTGGCCCTGCCGGTGCGCCCAGTGGTCGCCGGCTGCCAGCAGTCCGCCGAGACCGACCAGGAGGCTGAACAGGGCGGCACCGGCGGCGACCGCGAGCAGCAGGTGGGCCGGCCGGCGGGGGCCGGTGCGGCGCCGCACCGACGCGGCGAGCAGCACTGCGGCACCGGCCGCGGCGATCCCGCTCAACACCGCGACGGTGACCATCCCCGGGGACGACTGCACGCGTCAACTCTGCCGGATGAGCGCCTCCCGTGGGGCACCGGGTGTGCAACTGTTGGGACACAGGGTGCGGGCCGGAGGATCGCCGCGCGGATGGTGTCAGACTGGTTGTCATGCCTGAGCTGCGGTCGAGGACCTCCACCCACGGTCGGACGATGGCCGGCGCCCGTGCCCTGTGGCGGGCCACCGGGATGACCGACGACGACTTCGGCAAGCCGATCGTCGCCATCGCGAACAGTTTCACCCAGTTCGTACCCGGTCACGTCCACCTCAAGGACCTCGGTGGCCTGGTCGCCGACGCGGTGGCCGAGGCCGGCGGCGTCGGCCGGGAGTTCAACACGATCGCCGTGGACGACGGCATCGCCATGGGCCACGGCGGCATGCTCTACTCCCTGCCCAGCCGGGAGCTGATCGCCGACGCGGTGGAGTACATGGTCAACGCGCACTGCGCGGACGCCCTGGTCTGCATCTCCAACTGCGACAAGATCACCCCGGGCATGCTGCTGGCCGCGCTGCGGCTCAACATCCCGACCGTCTTCGTCTCCGGCGGCCCGATGGAGGCCGGCAAGACGGTGGCGATCGAGGGCGTCGTGCACTCCAAGATCGACCTGATCGACGCCATGATCGCCTCCTCGAACGAGGCGGTCACCGACGACCAGCTCGGCGAGATCGAGCGCTCCGCGTGCCCGACCTGCGGCTCCTGCTCCGGCATGTTCACCGCCAACTCGATGAACTGCCTCACCGAGGCCATCGGCCTGGCGCTGCCCGGCAACGGGTCGACGCTCGCCACCCACGCCGCGCGGCGGTCGCTGTTCGTCGAGGCCGGGCGCACCGTCGTCGAGATCGCCAAGCAGTGGTACGCCAACGACGACGCCTCGGTGCTGCCGCGCTCGATCGCCGGCCGGGAGGCGTTCGAGAACGCGGTCGCCCTCGACGTGGCGATGGGCGGCTCCACGAACACCGTGCTGCACCTGCTCGCCGCCGCCCGCGAGGCGGAGCTGGACTTCGGCGTCGCCGACATCGACGCGATCTCGCGCCGGGTGCCGTGCCTGGCCAAGGTCGCCCCGAACTCGCCGAACTACCACATGGAGGACGTGCACCGGGCCGGCGGCATCCCGGCCATCCTCGGTGAACTGGACCGCGCCGGGCTGCTGCACCGCGACGTGCGCGCGGTGCACTCCCCCAGCCTCGACAAGTGGCTGGCCGACTGGGACGTCCGGAGCGGCTCGGCCACGCGGGAGGCGGTCGAGCTGTTCCACGCCGCGCCGGGCGGGGTGCGCACCACCGAGCCGTTCTCCACCACCAACCGCTGGTCGTCGCTGGACACCGACGCGGCCGGCGGCTGCATCCGGGACCGGGAGAACGCGTACAGCGCGGACGGCGGCCTGGCCATCCTGCACGGCAACCTCGCGCCGGCCGGCTGCGTGGTGAAGACCGCCGGCGTGCCCGAGGAGTGCCTGACGTTCCGCGGCCCGGCCAAGGTCTACGAGTCGCAGGACGACGCGGTGACCGCGATCCTCGCCAAGGAGATCGTCGCCGGGGACGTGGTGGTGATCCGGTACGAGGGCCCGAAGGGCGGTCCCGGCATGCAGGAGATGCTCTACCCCACCTCGTTCCTCAAGGGCCGCGGGCTGGGCCGTTCCTGCGCACTGCTGACCGATGGCCGGTTCTCCGGCGGCACCTCCGGCCTGTCCATCGGGCACGTCTCCCCGGAGGCTGCCTCCGGCGGGCTGATCGCGCTGGTGCGAGACGGCGACGAGATCGTCATCGACATCCCGGGCCGGTCGATCGAGCTGAACGTGCCCGCCGACGAGCTGGAGGCACGCCGGGTGGCCGAGGAGAAGCGGGACCGCCCGTACACCCCGGTCGACCGGCAGCGTCCGGTGTCGGCGGCGCTGCGCGCGTACGCGTCGATGGCGACCTCGGCCAGCGACGGCGCCTACCGCCGCGTCCCGGAGTGAGCAGCGCGGGGCCCTGCTACGGGGCCCCGCGCGTCGCCCGCCGCCGGTAGGGTCCGGCGGCGTGGAGACGACGGTGAGCTACGCGCGACTCGTAAGGCCGGCGATCGACCGGGTCTACGTGGGTGCCCGCTGGGGAGCCCGCGCCCGGATGGAGGCGTTCTACGCCGAGCGGGGCTGCACACTCGGCGCGGAGAACAGCTTCTTCTCCGGTGTGCTGGCCCGGCCGATCCCGGCCGAGGCGCTGGCCGACGGCCTGATCTACACCTCCGGAAGCATGGACGAGGAGCTGGAGCAGGGCATCGTCGTCCGGGACGCCGAGGGCGCCTGGCACCTCACCGACCTCGGCCGCGAGCTGACACTGTTCGCCCAGCGGGCCACCGGCGAGGCCGCCGAGGAACTGTGGACCATGCTGCCCGACGCGCTGCCCGGTCTGAGCGTCGTGCCCCGCCTCGCCGACCTGGTCGGCCGGGTGCTGACGCACGCGCAGGCCACCGGCGGGCCGGCGTTCCGGGCGATGTCCCCGCCGTACGAGCCGGAGGGCGCCTCCCCGGCGCTGCTGCTCGTCACCCGGCTGGGCTCGCTGCGCCACCACCGCGCGGACGCGCACCGGGCCGCGTGGCGGGCCGCCGGGCTGACCGCCGACGAGATCCGCGCGCTGCCGGACGGCCCGGAACGCACGGCGATCGAGGCGGACACCGACCGCCGCGACGAACCGGCGTACGCGGTGCTCACCGAGGCCGAGCGGTGGGAACTGCTGGCCGGTCTCGCCGCCCTGCCCAACTAGCGCTCTCGGCCCTCACAACCGTCGGGTGGAACATCATGGGTGTCAAACGGTGCCGTAGACACCCATGACGTTCCACTCACGGCGCAGCGGCGCGTCAGGACTGGGCCGGGTCCTCCCCGGCCGGGGCGGTGCCGTCTGTCGGCAGGCCGAACTCCGCCGGTGAGTTCTCGTCGGTGCCGTCCAGGTCCGCGTGCGGCTCGTCCGGGGTGACGTCGTCGGGGTCGGCGCCTCCGGCGTGCAGTTCGGAAAGCTCAACCGGATCAGTCATGCCGTGCTGGTACCCGCCCGGCGCCGCCCGAACCGCTCGGCCGCGGGCCGTCGAGCGACGCCGCGACTGTCCGTCAGGGCCGAACATTCTTCAAGTCGTCGAGCAGGCCCGGCCGGGCCGGGGTCCAGCCGGCCGCCCCCACTACGGGCGGATCGGCGGCATCACTCGCCGGAGCTGTCCGAGGAACCAGATCCGCCGGGCGTTCCCTGGGTGTCGAACTCGGGGCTGTCCTGGGAGGAGATGGCGGTGGAGACGAGGCTGGAGGCGACCGGCTGTACGGGGATCACGTCCTCCGGCGTACGCAACCGGGGCGGCGCGGGCATCCACGGCTTGAGGTTCTGGATGATCTGCTCGTAGAAGCCGTCGACGGCGTGCAGCACGGAGTCGATGAAGGCACCACGGCCGCTGCCACGCTTGGTTCCCGCGGCCGTGCTCTGGGCGATGCGGAATGCCCGCAGTTCGCGCGTGGGATCGCTGATGAGCGTCGTCGGCTCGGCGCGGACCTGGCGGAGGAGATCCGTGGCGCCGCCGCCTCGGGCGTGCATGGCGAATGCCTCGATCCGGACTGTGTCCGGGGCGTCCTTCAGTTGACGGACCAGCCAGTTCACCCGCGTGGTCGGTCGGCCAGACCGTGGGGCGTCGACATCGACATGGCAGACGATCTGCCCTGCCCGCAGGTCGGCCGTGACGTGAAGGTGGCCGACCGCACCCGGGATCCGGATGCTGCCGGTCAGGGTGCCGGCACTGGCGAGTTGGTTGGCGAGCGACTGGGTGCGCGCGGCCGGATCGGCGAGGTCGCGGCGGCTCAGCGCGGGAGTCACGTCGGTGCCGAGCTGTCGACCGAGTCGGAGGCATGCGTAACGGATCAGGGCGTCGAAGCGTCCGGCGACCTGCGCTGCCGCACCGTCGCCCGTCCGTAGTGTCCCGGCCGACACCCCATCCCGAACCTGCACCCACGCCGGCCCCATGTCGCTGAACTCAAGAGCGCCCGAGCGCGGGTGTTCGAGGTATCGGATCAGCTCGCCCAGAACCCATGCCTGATCCGGGTCTGCGACGCCGCGGTACTCCTTCTGGATCACCGCCTGGGTGAGGATCTCCGTCCAGGGCAGGTGGTACAGGGCGACCTTGCGTAGTTTTCGCCGATCGACGGTCGTCGGGTGCTGGCCCGGGACGGGGGCTATCTCGTTGGAGATCGTGATGAGGGCGTCGAATCCCTGTTCCCGTGCGATGTCCAGATAGGCCTCCAACTGCTCGGACCGCAGCGGGTTGCTGCCGGTCTTCACCTCCAGGAGTGCGGTCCACTGGCGCTGCCCCCTGGTGACGCGGATGAGACCGTCCGGGAAGAGCTGCTGATTTCCGAGTTTGAAGGGAACCTCGATGAAGGTCTGCACCACTCCGGCCGGTGCGCCGACGGACTGGGTCAGGACACGTCCGAACTCCCGGACCGCGCTCATCACCGCCAGCAGGGCGGATGTCGCCCGGCGTTCCTGCTCGTCCGCGCCGTTGATCCCGGAAGTGGGAATCAGGCGGGCCGCGAGCCAGGTTTCCTCAGACATAAAGTGACTCCTCGTGAATGCGGTGGTACGAGAAGTTACTCGCGAGCCCGGCCGGAAAGCGGCGCGACAATTGGCGCGTACGACCGGAAAGAGCTGACCAGTCGGATGTCGAGCGATCCGTCCCGGTCGAAACCGAATGCCGGACGGATAGGCCATGTCATCAGTTCGGCTTTCGTCGGCTCTCAAGTCCGATACCTGACTGCGAATGGCGCAGCCCTTCCCGGTGCTGCCCCAACGGGGTTCAGGCGCTGGACCGGTGTCGTTCCAGGCCGTCGAAGAGCAGGTCGAGGGTGAACTCGAACTCGGTCTGGCTGTCGCACCACCCGAGCGTCGGATCCGTCGCGTCGTGGGTCTCGGCGGCGACCATCGCGGCCAGGTGCGGCAGTCGTTCGGCCAGCGCCACCATCGCGGCCTCCGCGGCCTCCGCGTCCGCCTCCCCGCCCGCGTCCGGCCGGAACACCTCCTGCGCGAAGCCGAGCGCCAGGCTGCCGAAGGCGTGCAGCGCCCGGTGGGCGATCCGGTACGAGAAGCCGCCGTCGACGAGGGTGGCGAGGATCCCGTCGTAGTAGGCGTACACCCCGGCGGGGACGGTCGGGCGGGAGCTGAGCAGCGCCGGGGCCCACGGGTGCCGCAGCATGACCGTGCGCGCGGCGAGGAAGCGCAGTCGCAGCCGGGTTCGCCAGTCGACGCCGGGCGCGTCCGCCTCGGCCTGCTCGGCGGCTGAGGTGATCTCCGCGGCGACGGCGTCCACGAGGCCGTCGAGCAGCCCGGCCTTGCCGGGCAGGTGGTGGTAGAGCGACATGGCCTCGACGCCGAGTTCGGCGGCGAGCCGGCGCATCGTGAGCGCCACCATCCCCTCGGCGTCGACAAGGGCGATCGCGCTGGCGAGGGCTCGCTCGCGGCTCAGCGGCTCCCGAGGTTTCCTCGCTTCCATCCGGCTCCCCATCTCCCCTTGACCTTACAACGTATGGTTGGCCTTACGACGTAAGGCAAGCTCAGCCACAGCACGTCGATCACCCCCGAGGAGCCGCCATGCACCAGTTGATCCGTACCGCCCGCGTGACCGGGCTGTTCTACCTCGGGCTCGCCGTCACCGGCGCTCTGGGGTTCCTCACCGTCCGCCCCATGATCTTCGACGCCGACGACGCGGGCACGACGCTCGCCAACCT
Organism: Micromonospora tulbaghiae; assembly: GCF_900091605.1. Taxonomy (GTDB): domain Bacteria; phylum Actinomycetota; class Actinomycetes; order Mycobacteriales; family Micromonosporaceae; genus Micromonospora; species Micromonospora tulbaghiae. The sequence goes on along the minus strand of NZ_FMCQ01000003.1, from coordinate 396,783 downwards.
GGTGGCCCACGAGTCGCTGGCACGCGCCGGCATCGCGCTCGAACTGTTGGTCGTCCTCAGCCAGACGCTCACCGCCGTCTGGTTCTACCGCCTGTTCCGCACTGTCGACGGCACTGCCGCGGGCAGCATCGCCGCCTTCGGGCTCGTCAACGCCGTCGCGATCCTCGGCAGCGCCGCCGTCCTCGCGACAGCCCTGGGGGTGGCGACCGGCGGGCCGGGCGACGCCGACACCGTCCAGTTGCTCTACCTGGTCAGCGGAAACCTGTGGGAGGTGGGCGGCCTCTTCTTCGGCCTCTGGCTGGTGCCGATGGGCTGGTGCGTGCTCCGGTCGGGCTGGCTGCCCCGCGCTCTCGGCTGGATCCTCGTCGCCGGCGGCGTCGGCTACGTGCTCATGACGTTCGTCGCGTACCTCGCCCCCGGCGCCGGCATCGCCGGTGACCTGCTGGTGGTGCCGGCCACCGTGGGCGAGGTGTGGATCCTCGGCTACCTGATCGTCTTCGGCGTGCGCAGGCGGGCACTCGAAGGGACCGCAGCCTAGGCGGGGCTCGCGGCGAGGGCGACACCCCGGGCGTACCGGATGGCGGCCGGGGTGTCCGGGAACACCAGGCCCTCGCGGCGCAGCTCGTCGGCGACGCCGAGCGTGCTGAGCACCTGGTCGTGGCCCGGGGTGATGCCGGAGAGCAGCACGGTGATCCCCCGAGCCCGCAGCCGGACGATGGAGTCGCCGAGCACCTGCGCGCCGGTGGCGTCGATGGTGGAGACGCGGGACATCCGCAGGATCACCACCCGCACGTCGGCCACCTCGGCCAGCTCCAGCAGGAACGTGTGCGCGGCGGCGAAGAAGAGCGGCCCGTCCAGCCGGTACGCGACGATGTGCTCGGCGAGCAGCGCGTGCTCCTCGGCGCTGTGCTCGCCGGTGTCCAGCGGCACCTGTTCCAGCTTGGCGCTGCGGGCCACCGCGCGCAGCGCCAGGACGACAGCCACGGCGAGCCCGACGACCACGGCGGTAACCAGGTCCCAGATGACAGTGACGGCGAACGTCAGCACCAGCACCACCGCGTCGGCCCGGGTGGCCCGCATGAGCGCCAGCAGGGAGGCCGCCTCCACCATCCGGACCGTGGTGGCGAGCAGCACCCCGGCCAGTGCGGCCAGCGGGATGCGGCCGACCAGCGGGGCGGCGGCGAGCACGATCGCGGCGAGGGCTACCGCGTGGGTGAGCGCGGCCAACTTCGAGGACGCCCCGGCGCGCACGTTCACCGCCGTACGGGCGATGGCGGCGGTCGCCGGGATGCCGCCGAAGACCGGGGAGGCGAGGTTGGCCAGGCCCTGACCGAACAGTTCCCGGTCCGGGTCGTGCCGCTCGCCGACGGTCATGCCGTCCGCCACCGTGGCGGAGAGCAGGCTCTCCAGGGCGGCGAGCGCGGCCACGGCGAGGGCGCTCGGCAGCAGTACGCCCAGCGCGCCGAGGTCCACGAAGTCCAGCGACGGCGCGGGCAGCCCTTGCGGCAGCTCGCCGATCCGGGCCAGGTCGATCGGAGCCAGCTCGGCGAGGAGCGTCGCGGCGGCCACCCCGACCAGGGAGAACGGCACGGCGGGGCGCCACCGGCCGCCGAGCAGCATCAGCGCCGCCACGCCGAGCGCCACGGCGATCGCGGCGGGCCGGGGGTGCGCGGCGAACCGGGCGACCGCGTCGGCTGCGACCGCCCACACCTTCTCGCCGTGCGCGCCGGTGACGCCGAGCGCGGCCGGCACCTGTTGCAGCGCGATAACCACGGCGATGCCGGCGGTGAAGCCCTCGATGACCGGGGCCGGCAGGTAGCGGACGTACCGGCCGAGGCGGGCCAGGGCGAGCGCGATCAGGATCAGCCCGGCCAGCGCGCCGACCATCAGCACACCACCGGCGCCGAACTGCTGCACCACCGGCACCAGCACGACAGTCATGGCCCCGGTGGGACCGGAGACCTGGAGGTTCGAGCCGCCGAAAACCGCCGCGACTGCCCCGGCGACGACGGCGGTGACCAGGCCGGCCTGCGCGCCGAGCCCGGAGGTGACGCCGAAGGCGAGTGCCAGCGGCAGCGCCACCACCGCGACGGTGAGTCCGGCGAGCAGGTCGCGCCGGGGCGAGCGGCGCGCGGCCGCCCAGTCGGCCCGGCCGGGCAGCAGCCCGCCGAACAGCCGGCCCGCCCGCCGTACGACGTCACCGGCGCGAGCGGCAGCCGCCGCGCTCACCGGTCCGTCCCCGAGGCCCGCAGTTCGTCCAGCAGGGCGTCCCGGTCGGTGAGGACCGCGCCGAGGATGCGCCGCCCGGCGGCGAGCAGGTCGGCCACGTCGGGGGTGCTGAGCGCGTACATGACCAGGGGGCCGTCCCGGTACGAGGTGACCATGCCGGCGCGGCGCAGCACGGCGAGCTGCTGGGAGAGGTTGGACGCCTCCACGTCGATGGCGGCGAGCAGGTCGCGGACCGGCAACGGCCCGTCCTGGAGCAGCTCGAGCACCCGGATGCGCACCGGGTGCCCGAGGGTGCGGAACAGCTCCGCCTTGGCCTGGTACAGCGGCACCGACATGACCCACCCCTCCGACGACTCTGAAGACTTTAGCACTTGCAGAAATCTTCAAATCGATGGAGATGGAGGTGGCCGCCTCAGCGCAGGTCGTTGACGCAGCGCAGCACCGGGCGGCGGGTGAGCGCGTCGGCGTCGAGCGGGCCGGGCGCGTGCACGGTGAACGTCGCGCTCTCTCCCGGCAGCAGCGTCACCAGCGCCCGGTCCACCTGCGCGGCCGGATCGAGGCGGTCCGGGAACAGCGTCAGGTCGCGCAGCACGGTCCGCGCGGTCACCCGGACCCGCAGGCCGCCGTCGGCCGGCTCGGCGGTCGCGTCCCACTGCGCCGCCGGCCACCGCACGTCGCGGTCCTCGGCGAAGAACCACAGCGCGCGCTCCGCGGCGTCCCCGGCGTCCGCGACCAGCAGTTCGGCACGGCCGTCGTCCGGCCGCGCCAGCTCCGCCGGCAGCGCCAGCACCACCGAGGAGTACGCGGGGACGTCGAGGTCGACCGAGGTCTTCGCCCTCGGCTCCCCGGTGACCGTCAGCCGGGTGACGGTGGCCGGCCCGCTCCACGCGTCGGCGGTGTCGTTCACCGCCACCAGCGCCAGCCCGCCGTCACGCGGCTGCACGGTGAGCAGCCGGTCGGCGTAGGCGCGGCGCAGCGCGTACCACAGGGGTTTGCGACGCCCGTCGCCGTCGATCGCCGACCAGGACGTGACCGGCCAGCAGTCGTTGAGCTGCCACACGACGGTGCCCGTGCAGACCGGCCGGTGCGAGCGGAAGTGCTCCACGCCGAGCTGGATGGCGCGGGCCTGGTTGAGCTGGGTCAGGTAGTGCCAGTCGTCGAAGTCGGCGGGCGGCGGCAGGTGCGCGTCCAGCCCGCGCCGGAGCTTGCGGTCCCCGTCGGCCGCCTTCTGGTGGTGGGCCATACCCGGCGAGTCGTGCGCGAGCGGGTCGTCGGAGAGGGCCCGGCGCAGCGTCGCGTACGCGGGCGGCGCCTGGTAGCCGAACTCGGCCACGAACCGGGGCACGTAGTCCCGGTAGCGGGTGTAGTCGTCGGTGTTCCACACGTCCCAGATGTGCGTGGTGCCGTGCGCCGGGTCGTTGGGGTGGACGTCCTCGCTGCCGGACCAGGGGCTACCCGGCCAGTACGGGACCGTGGGGTCCAGCTCGCCGACGATCGCGGGGAGCAGCTCCAGGTAGTAGCCGCGTCCCCAGGTGCGCCCGGCCAGGGGTTCCTGCCAGTCCCAGTCGTGCCAGCCCCAGATGTTCTCGTTGTTGCCGGTCCACAGCACCAGCGAGGGGTGCCCGGCCAGCCGCGTCACCTGCTCCCGGGCCTCCGCCTCGACCTCGGTGCGGAACGGCTCCTCCTCCGGGTACGCCGCGCAGGCGAACAGGAAGTCCTGCTGCACCAGCAACCCGATCTCGTCGGCGAGCCGGTAGAAGTCGTCCGACTCGTACCGGCCGCCGCCCCAGACGCGCAGCAGGTTGACGTTCGCGCCGGCCGCCTGGGCGAACCGCTGCGCCAGGCGCTCCCGGGTGACCCGGTTTCCGAACGCGTCGTCGGGGATCCAGTTGACGCCCTTGACGAACACCGGCACGTCGTTGACGTGCAGCGTGAACGGGGTGCCGTGGGCGTCGGGCGTGGTGTCCAGCCGTACCGAGCGGAACCCGATCCGCCGGGACGCGGCGTCCAGCTCCCGGCCGTCGGCGCCGTGCAGGCTCACGTCGAGGTCGTACAGCGGCTGGTCGCCGTATCCGATCGGCCACCACAGCGCGGGATCCGCGACGGTGAGCGTCACGACGGCGGTCCGCTTCCCCGCCGGTACGGCGGCCTCGGCGATGACCCCGGCGACGGCGGCGCGTACGGTCAGCGGCTCGTCGCCGGCCCGCTCGACCTCGGCGCGCAGTTCCACCCGGCCGGTGCCGTCGACCACCGTGACCAGCGGCCGGACCGAGGCGAGCCGGGCGGTGGACCAGGCGTGCAGGCCGATCTCCTGCCAGATGCCGGCGGTGACGAGTGTCGGTCCCCAGTCCCAGCCGAAGTTGCAGGCGGTCTTGCGGATGAAGTGGAACGGCTCCGGGTACGCGTTGGGCCGGTCACCGAGCCGGTCCCGATGCGCCTCGGCGTACCGGTACGGGGAGTCGAAGCGTACGGCCACTGTGTTGGTGTCCGGGCGCAGCAGCGCGCGGACGTCGAAGCGGTACGAGCGGTGCTGGTTCTCGGTGCGGCCGATCTCGACGCCGTTGAGCGTGATCGTGGCGACCGTGTCCAGCCCGGCGCAGACCAGGTCGACCCGGTCGTCGTCGCCGGGCTGCCGGTCGAACGTGGTCTCGTAGAGCCAGTCGGTGCGGCCGATCCAGGTGAGGCGGTTCTCGTTGTCGTCCAGGTACGGGTCGGGGATGAGGCCCGCCGCGAGCAGATCGGTGTGCACGCATCCGGGCACTGTCGCCGGCACCGCCACCCCGGCGATCTCCGGCGGCACCGCCGGACCGGCCTCGGCCCGCAGCGTCCACCCCTCGTGCAGCAGCGTTCGACGGCTCACGACTTCACCGCGCCTTCCATGATTCCGCGGACGATCTGACGTCCACCGATGAACAGCATGACCAGCAGGGGGACGGTGGCGATGAACGCGCCCGCGAGCACCCGCCGGTAGATCACGTAGTTGCCGCTGGCCAGGTCGGAGACCGCCACCATCGACGTCGGGTAGTCGGTGCCGCTGAGCGTGATCAGCGGCCACTGGAAGTCGTTCCAGGTGGCCACGAACGTGAGCAGCCCGAGCACCGCCAGGGCCGGGCGGATCGCGGGCAGCACGATCGTGGCGTACACCCGCATGGTCGTGGCGCCGTCGACCCGGGCCGACTCGATCAGCTCGTCCGGGACGGTGTTCACGATGAACTGCCGCATGTAGAACACGCCGAACGCGGTGACCAGGCCGGGCGCGATGACCGCGAGCAGCGTGCCGTTCCAGCCGAGCTTGCCCATCACGATGTACAGCGCGACGATGCCGAGCTGGTTGGGGACGGTGAGCGTGAGCACCACGAACAGCATCAGCGCGCGGCTGCCCCGGAAGCGCAGCTTGGCGAAGGCGAACCCGGCCAGCGAGCAGAAGAACAGCACCGAGGCGGTCACGACCACGGAGACGATGACGCTGTTGACGAGGGAGGCGGCGAAGTAGACGTCCTGGAGGGAGAAGACCTCGTCGACGTTCGTGAGGAACCGGTCGCCCGGTACGACGGCTGGTGGCAGCTTCGCCAGCGCCTCGTCGTCGCTGGTGGCGATGACGAACATCCAGTAGAGCGGGAACGCGGCGAACAGCATGCTCACCGCGAGGAGCAGGTAGGTCCAGAGCCCGGCCGGGGTGTCCTGTGGCGCGCGGGCCACCACACGTCGCGTCGTCACCGGCGCCCTCCGGAGAGTCGGTTGGTCAGCAGGTAGTTGAGGCCGGCCACGATCAGGATGATCAGGAACAGCGCCCAGGACATCGCGGCCGCGTACCCCAGGTTGAGGTCCTTCCAGCCGACCTTGTAGATGAGCTGGGCGATGGTCTGCCACTCGCCGTCCGGCCCGCCGGTGGCGGCCTGCGCGTTCGGGTCGAACAGCATCGGCTCGGTGAACAGCTGCAACCCGCCGATGGTCGACAGGATGACTGTGAACAGGACCACCGGCTGGATCATCGGCACGGTGATCCGCCAGAGCTGCTTCCACGGCCCGGCGCCGTCGATCGCCGCGGCCTCGTAGACGTCACGCGGGATGGACTGCATGGCGGCCAGGTAGAGCAGCGCGTTGTAACCGATCCACTTCCAGTTGACCATGGTGGCGATGGCGATCCAGGCGTGCAGCTTGTCCGCCCGCCAGTCGATCGGATCGTCCGCGCCGCCGATGCCGAGCAGACCCAGCGCCCAGTTGGCCATGCCGAAGTCGCGGGAGAAGAAGACGCTGAACACCATCGTCGAGGCCACGATCGGTGTCACGTACGGCAGCAGCACGCCCACCCGCCACCACGTCTGCGCCCGCAGCTTGCGGTTGAGCAGCGACGCGACCAGCAGCGCGAGCAGCAGTTGCGGGACGGTGGAGAGCAGGAAGATGCCGAACGTGTTGGCCAGGGCGTTCCAGAAGTCCTCGTCGGCGATCAGGCGGCTGAAGTTCTCGGCGCCGGCCCAGTACGGCAGCGTCGGGTCGTCCAGCCGGTAGTTGCGCAGCGACACGACCGCGTTGAACAGCAGCGGGAACAGCCCGAACACCACGAAGAGCAGGAAGAACGGCGCGATCATCAGGTACGGCACGTACCGCATGTCGAAGCGGTACAGCCGGTCGCGCCAGGTCATCCGCCGGTCGGCTGCTCCGGTACGGCCGCGCCTGCGCGCGGGTGGACGGTCGGGCGGCGCGGCACGGGTGCTGGACATCGGTTCGCTCCAGGGCCGGGAGATCGGACGGTGACGGGGCGGACCGGGCCGCCCCGTCACCGCTGACACGTCAGGACTTGGCGGCCTTCTCGGCCTCCTTGACCGCCTCGGACCAGGCGGCGTCGGACTTGAGCGACTTGTTCTCCACCCGCCGGATCACGTTCTCCACCGCCACCCGGGTCGGGCCGTTCCTGCGGCCCAGGTACTGCGGGGTGAGGCCCTGCGCCATCTTGGGGAAGATCTGGCCGACCGGGGCGTCGTTGAAGAACGGGTTCTTGAAGTCGGCGATGGCCGGGTCGGCGTACAGCGCCGGCTGCGACGGCAGGTTGCCGACCTTCTTGAAGATCTCGATCTGCTGTTCCGGCGCGACCAGCCAGGTCAGCAGCTTGTACGCCTCGTCGACGTTCTTGCCCTGCTTGGGCAGGGTCAGGAAGGAGCCGCCCCAGTTGCCGCCGCCACCGGGTACCGCGGCGATGTCCCACTTGCCCTGGGTGCCGGGCGCGGTGTCCTTGATGTGGCCGAGCATCCAGGCCGGGCAGGCGAGCACCGCGAACGCGCCGCTGGTGAAGCCCTTGTCCCAGTCGGCCTGGAAGCTGACCAGGTTGGCCGAGAGCCCGGCGCCGACGGCCTTGACCGTGTAGTCGAACGCCACCTTCGGGCCCTGCTCCATCCGGAGCTGGTCCTGCTCGTCGTAGAACCCGACCGGCTGCTGGCCGAGGATCGGGTTGAACAGGTTGGTGCCGGCGTCGATGAACTTCTTCCTGGTCGTGGCGGTGTACTGCTGGCCGACCTCGATGAACCTGTCCCAGGTGGGCCAGAGTGCGGACACCTGGTCGCGTCCGGTGGGCAGGCCGGCGGCCTTGAACAGGTCGGTGCGGTAGCACATGGCCAGGCCGCCGACGTCGGTGCCGAGGCCGATCTGCGTCTTGCCGTCCGCCGACAGCGACTGCTTCCACTTCCAGGGCAGGTACTTGCTCTCGTACGAGCCGGCGCCCTTGTCGAGCAGGTTGACGAACTTGTCGGACTGGCTGCGGAACTGGACCATGAAGCCCTCGTCGATCGCCGCGATGTCCGGCGCTCCGTTGCCCGCGACCAGCTTCTTCTGCAGGTCCTCGTGCTGGGCGTTGTACTCGCCGGAGTTGAGCTGGATCTTGACGTTCGGGTGCTCGGCCTCGTACCTGGCCTTCAGGTCCTGGAGGCCGAAGTCACCCCAGAAGTTGATTTTCAGCGTGACCTGCCCGCCGGCCGAGTCCGAGCCGCCGGTGGTGCTCCTGCCGCTGCAGGCGGCGACCATGACCAGGCTGACGGCACCGACGGCGACCACGCGCGCCAGGTGCGTCCAGGACCGTCTCATCTCATCCTCCGCGCCGAATGGGAACGCTCCCGAATATCGAGAGACGTTGACTGAACCGGATAAGTGACGCCACCGTACGGTTCCCATTCATGACTGTCAACGGTCGGTTACTGATGTGCCCGCCCGGTAACCTCGCCGCCGCTCACGACCGCGTTCCGGGCCGCTCGCGACGGCCGCCGACGGGCCCGCGATCTAAGCTGAACCGCACAAGCGACCGCCGCCGGATGTCGTCCATCGACGCGGCCGGTGACACCCGGGCCCGGCGCGGCGTGCAGTAGCGTCACCAGACGCCGGTGATCCGGCGACCGAGAACGCCCGCGAGGGCCGGACACAGTGGAGGAACGCTCCGGTGAAGCGGCCGACCATCGCCGACGTCGCCCGGCGCGCCGGGGTCTCCAAGGGCGCGGTGTCGTACGCCCTCAACGGGCAGCCCGGCGTCTCCGAGGCGACCCGGCAACGGATCCTCGCCATCGCCGCCGAGATCGGGTTCCGTCCGAGCAGCGCCGCCCGCGCGCTGTCCGGCGCCACCGCCAAGGCCGTCGGGCTGGCGCTGTGCCGCCCCGCGCGGATACTCGGCATCGAGCCGTTCTTCATGGAGCTGATCAGCGGCGTCGAGGCCGAACTGTCGGCCCGCTCGTACGCGCTGACGCTCCAGGTGGTCAGCGACCAGGAGGCCGAGATCGCGGTCTACCGGCGGTGGTGGGCCGAACGCCGGGTGGACGGCGTGCTCGTGTGCGACCTGCGCACCGACGACCGGCGGGTGCCGGCGCTGGAGGAACTGCAACTACCCGCGGTGGTGATCGGCGGGCCCGGACACACCGGCGGCCTGGCGAGCGTCTGGTCCGACGACGCGGCGGCCCTGGTCGAGACCGTGGAGTACCTGGTCGCGCTCGGCCACCGGCGCATCGCCCGGGTCGGCGGGCTGCCCTCGCTGCTGCACACCGAGATCCGCACCGAGGCGTTCACCGGCGTGTGCCGGCGGCTCGGGCTGGACGAGGCCACGACCGTCTGGTCCGACTACACCGGCGAGGAGGGCGCGCGGGCCACCCGCCGGCTGCTCAGCTCCGCCGGCCGCCCCACCGCGGTGATCTACGACAACGACGTGATGGCGATCGCCGGGCTGTCCGTGGCCCAGGAGATGGGCCTGACCGTACCCGGCGACCTGTCCATCGTGGCCTGGGACGACTCACCGCTCTGCCGCCTGGTGCACCCGCCGCTGACCGCACTGGGCCGGGACATCCCGGCGTACGGCGCGCACGCCGCCCGGCAGCTCCTGGCCGTGATCGCGGGCGAACCAGCCGCCGTCGTGCAGGACGAGACGGCGCACCTGACGCCGCGCGGCAGCACCGCCCCACCTCGTACGACGGCCCGCTGAACCGGTTCAGCTCACCGAGCCGTGGACGGGTACTCCTCGAACCACGCCTCGACCCGCTCGGCGGTCGCCGGGCGGGCCAGCGCGAAGCCCTGGCCGTACCGGCAGCCGGCCCGCCGCGCGCCCGCCACCTGCCCCTCCGACTCCAGCTCCTCGACCACCAGCTCCACGCCGAGCCGGTCGGCCAGGTTCGCCACCACGTCGATCAGCGGACGCTGCCCGTCCCCGCCCGGGCCGACCAGGTGCGGCCCCACCTTGAGCAGGTCGATCGGCAGCCGGCGGAGCTGCGCGAGCGAGGCGTGCTCGGCCCGGAAGTCGTCGAGCGCGATCCGCACGCCGATCGACCGCAGACCGGCCAGCCGGGCCACCACGGTGGAGGGCTCCGCGCCCACCACCGGCTCGGCCACCTCCACCACCAGCCGTTCCGGCGCCACGTCGTACGCGGCCAGCGCGGTCGCGGTACGCGCCACGAAGTCCGGCGCGGCCAGCTCGCGCGGCGTCACGTTGACCGCCATCCACAGCTCACGGCCGCCCTCCGACCACGCGGCGGCCTGCCGGCAGGCCCGGTCCAGCACCCACCGCCCGATCTCGCCGGTCAGGTCGAGGTCGGCCGCCACCGGCAGCAACTCGGCCGGGAGCACGGTGCCCAGCGCCGGGCTGCGCCAGCGCAGCAACGCCTCCGTACCTACAGGCATCCGGTCGGCGAGCGCCACCACCGGCTGGTAGACCAGGTCCAGCTCGCCGCGCGCCACCGCGCCGGGCAGCTCCCGCTCCAGATCCAGGCGCCGGACCAGTTGCTCCTCCAGGTAGGCGTCGTACCACTCGACCCGGTCCCGGCCGAGCTGCACCGCCCGGCGGCGGGCCAGGTCCGCCTGCCGCAGCACGTCCTCCGGATCGCCGCCGCTGGTCTCGGCCAGCCCGACGCTCACCCCCAGCCGGGCGACGCCGCCGGGCCGGGGATACGGCTCGCCCAACGCCGCCAGCAGCCGCAGGCCGAGCGCGTACGCGAGCACCGGCCCGGCATCGGTGAGGACCGCGTACTCGGTGTCGCCGAGCCGGGCGACCAGATCGTGTGTCTCGGAGCCCGCCCGCAGCCGGCGCGCGGCCTCGGTGAGCACCGGTCCCTCCGGCACAGCGCCCCCCATTCCGTGCAGGTCAACGACGAGCAGCGCGCCACCACTGCGTTCCGCCATCGCCCGGATCAGATCCGCGCGCGTCAGCGGCACCGGGTCGATTGTCCGACCGTCCGGTCCGAGCCGGCGCCGCAACCACGCCTCACGGGCCGCGAGCCGTTGCACCCGGCGGCGCTGGTCGGCGGCGGCGAGCAGCTCACCCACCATGATCGGCGGAATGACGGTCAGACCCAGGGCCATCGCGCCGGTGCTGAACTGCCCCGCCGTACCCAGGTGGATCCCGGCGGCCAGCGCGGCGATCCCGGCCGGCGCGGTGAGGCGGGGCCAGGCGGCCGGCGCCACCTCCAGGCCCGGCCGTTCGCCGCCCGAGGTACGCCGGGCGCCTGCGGCGGTGAGCAGCGCCCCGACCACCAGCGGCGCCGCGACGAGCGGCAGCGCCCGGTCCGGCGCACCGTAGGCCAGCAACACCACGAGCAGTGTCAGCCCGCCGAGCGTCAGGGCCGCGCCGGCGTGGCAGCGCGCGGCACCCGGCCGGCGGCGGCGTTCGGCGGCGGCCGCCACCGCGAGCACGGCGAGCACCGCGGCGCCGCCCGCCGCGGCGACCCCGGCGACGGCCGGGACCGGGCCGTCCGGCAGCAGCATCCAGCCCGCGAAGACCAGGCTGACGCCGAGCGCGAGCACGTCGACGGTACGGCGCACCAGCTCCGGGCCGGACAGCCGGGAGCGGCCGGGTAGGCGCAGCAGGGCCGTCACGTGCAGCGCCCCGGTGAGGCACAGCCCGGCGAGCGCGATCGGCAGCCGGTGGGCGGCGTCGCTCAGTGGCAGCACCGCGACGGTGAGCCCGGCGACCAGGACGGCGCTGTCGAGGATGGCGGCGACCCGGCGGGACAGGGCGGCCCGGCGCGCCCGCCGCCCGTTGGCTGCGGGCATGTGGGTCGGTGTGGCGGCTCCGGCCAGCCAGGCGAGCCGGACGCAGGCGAGGGCGAAGCCTCCGGCGACGGCGAGCGCGGCGGCGGCCGGGCCGGGCAGGGCACCGGCGACGCCGGCGAGGAGGAAGGCCGCGCCGGTGAGCGACACGGCGACATCGGGCAGGATCGATCGCCGACGGGGAACGGCGGGAGGGGGGACGGGCACGGCGGTCGCCTTCGTGAGGGGGCACGGGGGCGGTGCGGTTGCGGTGCGCGGTACGACGTGCGGGGTCGGGGCGACGTGCGGGGTCGGGGCGACGTGCGGGGTCGGGGCGACGTGCGGGGTCGGGGCGACGTGCGGGGTCGGGGCGGGCGAGGACGCATCGGCGGGGACCGCTGCGGCCACGCCTAGAAACGATCCCGGAAGCGCCCGGTGACGTCACCGCCACAGTGACATCCGTCACACCAGCAGTCTCCACGGCACGGCTCACCCTCGAGATCGACGCATCGCGTCCCGCGTCGGCCTCTCTGCCCGAGATCTTGGAAGGAAACGGCCCCCAGAGGGGCCCAACGCTTCCAAGATCTCCAAGAGGACGCATCGGCGGGGACCGCTGCGGCCACGCCTAGAAACGATCCCGGAAGCGCCCGGTGACGTCACCGCCACAGTGACATCCGTCACACCAGCAGTCTCCACGGCACGGCTCACCCTCGAGATCGACGCATCGCGTCCCGCGTCGGCCTCTCTGCCCGAGATCTTGGAAGGAAACGGCCCCCAGAGGGGCCCAACGCTTCCAAGATCTCCAACTCGAGCGAGATCTTGGTACCGGACCGCCCCGCAAGGGGCGAATCCGTACCAAGATCGTCGGCGGGCACGACGCGGACGCGGGGAGGGCGGGGAGGGCTGCGGCGGAGTGGCCGGGCGCGGGAGGGCGGGCGCGCTCGGGTGGTCCGACCCGGGGGTGCGGACGCCCGGGGGGTGGCGTGGACTGGCCGGATGGGATCATCGGGGGGTGAGCCGCGCCGATACCGTCCGTTTCCGTCACAACCAGGCCATCCTGGTCGCCGCGATCGTCGCCTTCATCGGCGCGCTGCCCCTGGCCTCCGCCCGCTGGTGGCTGCTCTGGGTGCTGCTCGTGCCGCTCGCCGCCGCGGTCTGGGCGTGGCGGGCCGGCACCGACGCCGACGCCCGGGAGCTGCGGCTGCGGGCGCTCGTCGGGCAGCGCCGGGTGCCGTGGAACCGGGTCGCCGAACTCGCCGGTGACCCCAAGGGAAGGGCGGTCGCCCGGCTCGACGACGGCGAGGTCGTGGTGCTGCCGGCGGTACGCGCCACCGAACTGCCCCGGCTGGTCGCCGTCACCGGCCAGGAGCTACCGGACGCCGGCAACGATCAGCAAACCGGCGATCAGTAGCCGTCGACCACCCGGTTCGTCAGCTCCTCCCCGGCCGCGTACCGGCGCAACTGCTCGCCCACCAGGCGGTAGGCGCGGGGCAGCAGCCCGCGTACCGAGCCGGCGACGTGCGGGGTGAGCAGCACGTTCGGCAACTCCCACAGGGGATGGTCGGCGGGCAGTGGTTCCGGGTCGGTGACGTCCATCGCCGCGCGCAGGCGGCCCGAGGTCAGCTCGGCGACCAGCGCCGAGGTGCGGGCCACCGGCCCTCGGGCCGCGTTGACGAGCAACGCGCCGTCCGGCATCGCGGCGAGGAAACGTTCGTCGACCATGCCCCGAGTCTGCTCGGTCAGCGGCACCAGCAGCACCACCACGTCCGCCTCCGGCAGCAGCGCGGGCAGCTCGTCGACCCCGTGCACGCCCTGGTCGGGGCGCGGCGTACGGGCCACGAGCGTGAAGCTCACCTCGAACGGGGCGAGCCGGTCGCGTACCGCGGTGCCGATCGAGCCGGCGCCGACGATCAGCACCCGCTTGCCGGCCAGCTCGTCGGTGGGCGCCACCTCGTCGTACGCCCACTCGCGCCGCGCCTGGGCGCGGGCCAGCGGCGCGAACCCGCGCAGCGAGGAGAGGATCGCGGCGACCACCCATTCGGCGGTGGGCGAGTCGTGCACGCCCCGGGCGTCACAGAGCGTCACGCCGTCGGGGATCCGTCCCACCCAGGCGTCCGCCCCGGCGGAGAGCAGTTGCACCACCTCGACGTCGGGCAGCTCGGCCAGGAGCGCTCCGGCGTCCGGGCCGGACAGGAACGGTGGCACCCAGAACCGCACCCCGGACGGGGACGACGGGAGCCGACGCGGGTCGTCCAGCAGCTCCACGGTGACGCCGGGCGGCAGCTCGCCGAGCAGCCGGCGGCCCTCCGAATGCGGGATCCATACCTTCACGACCGCCGACGATATCGGCCCCGGACCGGCCGGCGCGGCGTGACCCGTGACGAACACCGCGCCGGGAATGGAGTGGCGCCCCAGCGGGGTATAACCGAGGACGGAACGTCGGCCGGGCGTTCCCGGTTCCCGGGGGGCGATGGCGATGAGCGAGCACGGCCGGGGACGGGTGTCCGTGCCGATTCCGGCGCTCGCCGATCCCGACCGGTTGCGCTCACTCGACGAGACGCGGCTCGACGCCGTACCGGACGAGGCGTTCGACAGGTTCGCGCGGCTGGTCGGCGACCTGCTGGACGTACCCGTCGCACTCGTCTCCCTGGTGGACGCCGAGCGTCAGTTCTTCCCCGGAGCGACCGGCCTGCCGGAGCCGTGGGCGGCACGCCGGGAGACGCCGCTGAGCCACTCGTTCTGCCAGCACGTCGTCGACATCGAGATGCCGCTGGTGCTGCCCGACGCCCGCCTCTACCCCCGGGTACGCCTCAACCTGGCCATCGAGGACCTGGGCGTGGTCGCGTACGCGGGCATGCCGCTGACCGACCTGGACGGGCGGGTGCTCGGCTCGCTGTGCGCGATCGACAGCAAGCCCCGGGCCTGGACCAAGGAGCAGCTGCGGACGCTCGCCGACCTGGCCGCCGCGTGCTCCTCGGAGTTGCGGCTGCGCATCGCGCTCCGCGGCGCCGAGCAGGCCCGCCGCCGCGCGGAGGAGGCGCACGGCCGGCTCGCCATGCTGGCCGGGATGAGCGAGACGCTCGGGGGCACACTCGACGTGACCACGGCCGTCGACCGGCTCGGGCACGCGATGGTGCCGCTGCTCGCCGACTGGTGCCTGATCACGCTCGTCGACCCGGCCGGCCGGCCGCGCACCGTCACCGGCGTACACCGGGACGCCGAGCGCGAGGCCGACCTGGCCCGCTTCGCCGAGCTGCTGACCACCGGGCTCAGCGGGGAGTCGCAGATCCGGTCGGTGCTGCGTACCGGGCGGCCGGCGGTGCGCGCAGTGGCCGGCCTGGACGACGTGGCGCGCGGCACCACGCATCCGGACCTGGTGCCGCTCGCCGACCGGCTCGGCGTGGGTTCCCACCTGACCGTGCCGATCACCGCCGCCGGGGACCGGGTGATCGGGGCCGTCACGCTGGTCAACCGCCAGGGGCGGCGCGGTTTCGACGCGAGCGACCTGCGCACCGCGCAGGACATCGGGGTACGCGCCGGACAGGCGGTCGGCAACAGCCGCCTCTACGGCGAGCAGCGCCACGTCGCCGAGGTGCTCCAGCACAGCATGCTGCCCGCCCTGCCGGCCGTGCCGGGGATCGAGCTGGCCGCCCGCTACCTGCCGGCCGCCGACCGGGTGGAGGTGGGCGGCGACTGGTACGACGCCTTCGTCCAGCCCGACGGCGAGTTGATCGCCGCGATCGGCGACGTCGCCGGGCACGACATCGAGGCGGCGGCCACCATGGGTCAGTTGCGCAACCTGGTGCGCGGAAACGCGTACGGGCGTAACGACCCGGTGGAGGATCTGGTGGCCCACCTCGACCGGGCCATGGGCGGGCTGCGGGTGCCCACTGTCGCCACCGCCGTGCTGGCCCGGATCCGCCCGGCCGACGGCGCGTTGCGCGTCTCCTGGTGCAACGCGGGGCATCCGCCGCCGTTGCTGGTACGCGCCGACGGCACGGTCTCGGTGGCGGACGGTCGCGGGCCGCTGCTCGGCCTGGCCCGGCCGCCCCGGCGCACCGGCCGGACGCTGACCCTCGCCCCCGGCGACACGCTGCTGCTGCACACCGACGGGCTGATCGAGCGCCGGGACCAGCCGATCGACGAGGGGCAGGCCGACCTGCTCGCCCACCTCCGGGCCGGCGGGCCGGGCGTACCGCTGGACCTGCTCTGCGACCGGCTGCTCGCCGCCGCGCACCAGTGGGAGGACGACGTCGCTCTGCTCGCGCTGCGGGCCGGCTGAACCGGCACTCCCCCGAACGGCCGGACGCGGGCAGGCGTGCGCGCGACGCGCCCGGTTCGCCGGTCCGCCCGGCTAGGGTTGGGCGGGTGAGCCCGCGTCTTGCGTACCCCCGTGTCCTCCGCCTCCGGACGGCGCTGGCGGTGTCCTGTGCGGCGCTGCTGCTGGCCACCGCCGGTTGCGCCCTCGGCGAGCCCGAGCCGGACCCGGCCGGCGCACCGCCCAACCTGCCGACACCGTCCGGCACCGCGAGTCCCGGCGGGGCCGGCCAGCAGGTGGTGGCCACCGTGCTGGCCAAGGGGCTGGAGGTGCCGTGGGCCATCGCGTTCCTGCCCGACGGCGGGGCGCTGGTGACCGAGCGGGACAAGGGACGGATCCTCCAGGTCGGCCCGGAGTCGGGCCCGGACGGGCTGGCCGTCCGGCCGGTACAGACCGTGCCGGACGTGGCCGCCGGCGGGGAGGGCGGCCTGCTGGGCATCGCGGTCTCCCCCGCGTACGCCCGGGACCGCACGGTCTTCGTCTACTACACGGCCGAGGACGACAACCGGATCGCGAAGATGCAGCTCGGGCAGGCGCCGGAGCCGATCCTGACCGGCATCCCGAAGTCGGGCACGCACAACGGCGGCGGGCTGGGCTTCGGCCCGGACGGCCACCTCTACGCCAGCACCGGGGACGCGGGGCGCACCGAGAACGCCCAGGACGCCAAGAGCCTCGGCGGCAAGATCCTGCGGATCACCCCGGACGGCAAACCGGCGCCGGGCAACCCCACCGCCGGGTCGCCGGTCTGGTCGACGGGTCACCGCAACGTCCAGGGCTTCGCCTGGACGCCGGACAAGAAGATGTACGCGGTGGAGTTCGGCCAGAACACCTGGGACGAGATCAACCAGATCAACAAGGGCGGCAACTACGGGTGGCCCCGGGTGGAGGGGCGCGGCGACGACAAGCGCTACGTGAACCCGATCACGCAGTGGCCCACCGGTGACGCCTCCTGTTCCGGCCTGGCGGCGGCGGACCGTCTGCTCGTCGCCGCCTGCCTGCGTGGCCAGCGGCTCTGGCTGGTGGAGCTGGCGGGCAACGGCACCGTCCTCGGTCAGCCCCGCGACCTGCTCACCGGCCGGTACGGTCGGCTACGGGCCGTCGCGGCGGCGCCGGACGGCTCGCTCTGGGTGAGCACCTCGAACCGCGACGGGCGGGGTACGCCCACCGCCGAGGACGACCGCATCCTGCGACTCGTCTTCGCCGACGGGGGCGCCGGCCGGAGCTGATCCAGCCCACCGGGTTTGTCAAGATCGCTCAAGGGGCAGGTCAGGATCTCAGCATGGACGGGCACGAGAACGAACAGCACCGCACCGGGGACGAGACGTCTCCGGAGCGCGGGCGCGCCCGCCGCTGGGCGGCCTGGCGTCCCGGTCACCGGCTGCGCCGGCTGGGTGTCGTCCTGGCTCTGCTCGCGGTCACGCTCGGCGGCATCGTCGTCGGCACGTACGCGGGCGGCCACGTCGGCACCGACATCGGCCCGTTCCGGGCCGAGCTGAAGCTCAGCCCGTCGCTGTCCGGCGGCACGACCGTCGACATCCCGCCGCTGGGCGCGCTGCTGCTGGACAGCCACGACGGCCCGGCGTACCTGACCGTCGAGGTGGGTTCGCTCGACCAGGGGCGCACCGAGGCGCTCATCGACGACCCGGCCAGCATCAGCCGGGCCAGCCAGTCGGCGGTCCAGGACGTCCGCGACGGCGTGATGCGGCTCGGGCTGCGTACGCTCGCCTCGGTGGTGCTGGCCACGCTGATCCTGGCGGCGCTCGTCTTCCGGGACGTCCGGCGTACCGCGTGGGCCGGCGGCATGGCGCTCGTCATCACGGCTGGCAGCCTCGGGACCGCCGCCAGCACCCTACGCCCGCAGGCCATCGAGGAGCCCCGGTACGAGGGCCTGCTGGTCAACGCGCCGGCGATCGTCGGTGACGCGCGGCGGATCGCGAACGACTACACCAAGTACGCCGAGCAGCTCCAGCGGCTGGTCGGCAACGTCAGCAAGCTCTACACCACCGTCTCCGCCCTGCCCGTGGTGCAACCGTCGCCCGGCACCACCCGGGTGCTGCACGTGTCGGACATCCACCTCAACCCGACCGGGTGGCAGCTGATCCGTACCGTGGTCGAGCAGTTCGGCATCGACGTGGTGGTCGACACCGGCGACATGACCGACTGGGGCAGCGAGCCGGAGGCGTCGTTCGTCGGCTCGATCGGCCTGCTCAAGAAGCCGTACGTGTTCATCCGCGGCAACCACGACTCGCCGCGCACCGCCGCCGCCGTGGCGCAGCAGCCGAACGCGATCGTGCTGAACAACTCGGTCACGACGGTCGGCGGCCTGACCATCGCCGGCATCGGCGATCCCCGCTTCACCCCGGACAAGGAGACCTCACCGGCCGGCAGCGGTCTCACCTCGGCCGTCGCCGACCAGGTGATCGGCGCCGGTGAACAGCTGGCCGCCACGATCGAGAAGTCGCCGCGCAAGGTGGACATCGCGCTCATCCACGACCCCGCCTCGGCGGGTCCGCTCTCCGGCACCTGCCCGCTGGTGCTCTCCGGGCACACCCACTCCCGGCAGGTGTCGAAGCTGCCGCAGGTCGAGGGCAAACAGCCGACCACGCTGATGGTGCAGGGCTCGACCGGCGGGGCCGGGCTGCGGGGCCTGGAGGGCGAGAAGCCGACCCCGCTGACCATGACGGTGCTCTACTTCGACCAGCAGAAGCTGCTCCAGGCGTACGACGAGATCACCGTGGGCGGCACCGGGCAGTCGCAGGTCAACCTGGAGCGGCACGTCATCCGCGACCCGGCCAAGGGCGACCAGGTGCCGGTCACCCCGACCCCGACCCGCGGCCCTTCGGAGTCGCCGTCGCCAGGTACGACGACCCTGAGCCCCACACCCACCAGCTGACCGTCCCGCGCCTGCTCCCGTTCTTCCCTGCTTCTCGCGGTCCCTCACGCCCGGCCCCTTGCCACGCGAGGCACCCGGTCACTCGGCGTCATGAAACTGTCGGGCACCGGGATGCCCCGCCGCGGCCTTTGCTCTGCACCCATCGGCGCAGCAGACACCGAGAGTAACCGCATGGGTGGCTGCAGAGCAGCGACGCGGACCGCTCCACCCCAGCTCAGAAGGGGTGCTGCGGATATGGCTGCAGAGCAAAGGGGCCGCGAGGCAACCCCTTCGGCTGCGAGAGGCGGTTACTCCCCGCAACCGGATCGGCGGTGACGTTCCGTGAGGAACACTGCCTAGGCTCGACCGAGACGCGGACCGCGGCGGCCCCTTGACACGATGCGCTCAGCGCAACGGAGAAGCCTCAGCGCAGCGCGATCGCGGCCAGCGCGGCGTTGACGATGCTGCCGGGCAGCAGGTCGTGCAGCTCGTACAGCTCCCGGACGCTGCCGGACTGGCCGAACTCGTCCACGCCGAGCGGCACCGCCGGGGCGCCGACCGCCGAGCCGAGCCACGCCATCGCGTGCGAGGCCGCGTCGTGCACGGTGACCACCGGCACCCGGTCGGCGAACGCCGACCGCAGCGCGCCGGGCACGCTCGGCACGGTCGCGGTCCGCACGCCCTGACGCAGCGTCCGCTGCCACGCGCGGTAGAGCCGGTCCAGGCTGGTCACGTCGACCACGTGCGCGGCCACGCCCTCCTCCGCCAGCTCCGCGGCGGCCGCGAGCACCTCCGGCAGCACCGCGCCGGAGGCGGCGAGCTGCACGACCGGGGCATCAGCCAGATCGGGGTACGCCTGGTGCGCGTCGACGAGCCGGTACGCGCCGGCCACCACCTGCCGCCGCAGCACGGCGTCCCCGAGTCGCGCCCGGGCCGCCTCGAACGGCGCCTGGTCGATCGGCCGGGTGCTGAGGCGGAAGTAGTACGCCCCGTCCTCGGCCGGCGCGGCGGTCGCTGCGGGCGCGGACCCGCCGGCGATCTGCCCGAGCGCGTCGCAGAGCAGCCAGTCGAGGCTGCCGGCGTACGCGGGCTCCAGGAACGTCACCCCTGGCAGCTCCAGGCCGACCGAGGCGGTGATCGTGGACTGGTGTGCCCCGCCCTCGGGGGCCAGCGTGATGCCCGACGGGGTGCCGGCCACCACGAACCGGGAACCGGAGTACGTGCCGTAGAGGAACGCGTCGAGACCGCGCAGCACGAACGGGTCGTAGACGGTTCCGATCGGCAGCAGCGGCTGGCCGGACAGGTCCCACGACAGGCCGAGCTGGCCCAGCAGCAGGAACAGGTTCATCTCCGAGATGCCCAGTTCGATGTGCTGCCCGGCGGGGCTCTCGGTCCACCGCAGCATCCGGTCCTCGGTCCAGGAACGCTGCTCGGTCGGGGCGAAGACCCCCGTCTTGTTGATGAATCCGGCCAGGTTGGTCGAGGTCGCCACGTCCGGCGCGGTGGTCACCAGGTAGGGCGCCACCTGCGGATCGCGGGCCAGGTCGACGAGCACCCGGCCGAAGACCTCCTGGGTGGAGACCGGCTTGTTCGCGCGTACCCGCGTGGTCTCCGGAACGGTGACGCCCAGCGCCCGCTCGCGCGGCGGGCGGGACAGCGCCTCCCGGCGTTCGCCGGCCCGGATGCCGGCCGGGGACGCCGGGTCGAGGCGGTCCCACTCGGTCTCGGCGGTGAGGCCCTGCGCGGCGCGCAGCACGTCGACCTGTTCGGTGGTGAGCAGCGCCGAGTGGTTGCGCGGGTTGCCGGCGATCGGCAGGCCCCAGCCCTTCACGGTGTACGCGAAGACCACGCTGGGCCGGTCGGTGACCGCGTCGCACTGGGCGTACGCGTCGAGCATGGCCTGCGCGTCGTGCCCGCCCAGGTCGGTGACGAGCGGGCCCAGCTCGTCGTCGCCGATGTCGGCGACGATGGCGGCCACCTCGGCCGGCGCGCCGTCCAGGAACTGCTTGCGCAGCGCCGGCCCGGTCAGCCCGAACAGCGACTGGTACTGCTCGTTCGGCATCCGGTCGATCCAGTCGCGCAGCGCCTCGCCGCCCGGCCGGGCGTACGCCTCGGCGAGCTTGCGGCCGTACTTGACCTCCACGACGTGCCAGCCGCCGGCCTCGAACTGGCCGCGCCACTGGTTGATCCGGATGCCCGGTACGACCCGGTCCAGCGACTGGCGGTTGAAGTCGACGAGCCACATCACGTTGCCCAGCCCGGTGGTGGCCGGGTCGGCGACCGCCTCCCAGATGTTGCCCTCGTCCAGCTCGGCGTCGCCGAGAATGGCGACGAACCGGGAGTGCGGGCGCGGGCCGAAGTGCGCGTCGACGTAGCGGCGGGTGACGGCGGCGAACAGCGGCGCGGCGGCGCCCAGGCCGACCGAGCCGGTGGAGAAGTCCACCTCGTCCGGGTCCTTGGTGCGCGAGGGGTACGACTGGAGCCCGCCGCGCGCCCGCAGCTTCGGCAGGTACGACTTGTCGAGGTTGCCGAGCAGGTACTGGATCGCGTGGAACACCGGCGAGGCGTGCGGCTTCACCGCGACCCGGTCCTCGGCGTCCAGGTGGTGGAACCAGAGCGCGGTCATCGCGGTGACCAGGGAGGCGCTGGACGCCTGGTGGCCGCCGACCTTGACCCCGTCACCGGTGTCGCGGTCGTGGTTGGCCGCGTCGACGATGCGGGTGGCGAGCCAGAGCACCCGGCGCTGGATCTCGTCGAGGACGTCGAGGTCGTGCTGGTTCACGGTGACTCCATCCGGGCGTCGCCGTTGACGCCCTCTGCGGGGTGAGGAGCGGACGAAGGGCCCCTCCCCTGCCGGGAAAGGGCCCACACGACCGGGTCAGGCGCCGAGCCGCGCCAGGATCAGCTCGCGGACGGTCTTCGCGTCCGCCTGGCCGCGGGTGGTCTTCATGACCGCGCCGACGAGCGCGCCGGCCGCCGCGACCTTGCCGCTGCGGATCTTGTCGGCGACGTCCGGGTTGGCGGCGATCGCCTCGTCCACGGCGGCGGTGAGCGCGCCGGTGTCCGACACGACCTCCAGGTTGCGGTTGGTCATGATCTCGGTCGGCGAGCCCTCGCCGGCCACCACGCCCTCCAGCACGGTACGGGCCAGCTTGTCGTTGAGCTTGCCGGCGTCGACAAGACCCTGGAGCTCGGCGACCTGGGCCGGGGTCGCGCCCACGTCGGCCAGCTCCACGCCGGTCTCGTTGGCGCGGCGGGACAGCTCGCCCAGCCACCACTTGCGGGCGGCGGCCGGGGTGGCGCCCGCGGCCACAGTCGCCTCGATCAGCTCGACCGCGCCGGCGTTGACCACCGACTGCATGTCGAGGTCGGACAGGCCCCAGTCCTGCTGGATCCGCTTGCGGCGCAGCCGCGGCAGCTCCGGCAGGGCGGCCTTCAGCTCGGCCACCCACGCGGTGTCCGGGGCCAGCGGCACCAGGTCCGGCTCCGGGAAGTACCGGTAGTCGGTGGCGGTCTCCTTGGACCGGCCCGACGTGGTGTCGCCGGTGTCCTCGTGGAAGTGCCGGGTCTCCTGGGTGATCCGGCCGCCCGCCTCCAGCACCGACGCCTGGCGCAGCATCTCCGAGCGGACCGCCCGCTCGACCGAGCGCAGCGAGTTGACGTTCTTCGTCTCGGTGCGGGTGCCCCACTCCTCACCCGGCCGGTTCAGCGACGTGTTGACGTCGCAGCGCAGCGAGCCCTCCTCCATCCGCACGTCGGAGACGCCGAGCGAGCGGATCACGTCACGCAGCTCGGCGACGTACGCGCGGGCGACCTCGGGCGCGAGCGCGCCGGTGCCGGGGATGGGCTTGGTGACGATCTCGACGAGCGGGATGCCGGCCCGGTTGTAGTCGACGAGCGACTCGGTGGCGCCGTGGATGCGGCCGGTGGCGCCGCCGACGTGCAGCGTCTTGCCGGTGTCCTCCTCCAGGTGCACCCGCTCGATGCCGATGCGCACCATCTCGCCGTTGACCTCGACGTCCAGGTAGCCGTCGAAGCACAGCGGCTCGTCGTACTGGCTGATCTGGAAGTTCTTCGGCATGTCCGGGTAGAAGTAGTTCTTCCGGGCGAACCGGCACCATTCGGCGATCGAGCAGTTCAGCGCCAGCCCGATCCGGATGGTCGCCTCGATGGCGGCCTTGTTCGCCACCGGCAGCGAGCCGGGCAGGCCGAGGCAGACCGGGCAGACCCGGGTGTTCGGCTCGCCGCCGAAGTCGGTCGGGCAGCCGCACCACATCTTGGTGTTCGTGCCCAGTTCGACGTGGGTCTCCAGGCCGATCACCGGTTCGAAGCGCGCGACGACCTCGTCGTACGCGGGCAGCGTCGTGGTCATGAGAACTCCAGCTTTGCAGGCGGTAGCCGGCCCACGGCGGCATCCGGACACAACGCCGCCAAGCCTACCGCTCCGCCTACCCGGCCTCGGCCGGGCGTCACTCGGGCGTGGTGAAGCTCCGCCGACGGTTGTAGGCCAGCACGAGCAGGATGCCGCCGACGGAGAAGGCCACGACGCTCAACAGCAGCAGTACGAGCGGCGAACCCGGTCCGGTGATCGGCAGCCACGCGCCACTCACCTTCGACGGCGAGGGCGTCGGCTGGGGCGCCGCGGTGCTGCTCTCCGACGGCGTGCCGGCCGGATCGCTCGGCGTCGGCGTGGCCGTCGGGTCTGCCGGGGTGGGCGTGGCCGTCGGGTCGGCCGGGGTCGCCGTGGGGGTGCTCGGGGCCGGGGCGGCGACGGTCAGCGACACCTGCTTCGTGGCGCTGGTGCTGTACCCCTTCGCCGCGACGGTGAAGGTGAACGTGCCGGCGCTGCCGGGGGTGCCGCTGAGCCGGCCCTTCTCGTCGAGGGTCAGGCCGTCCGGCAGGGCCCCGGCGGCCAGGGCGAACGCGATGTCCGAGTCACCGTCGGCGGTGAACCGGAACGAGTACGGCTTGCCGACGGTGGCGGCTGACGGTTCGCCGGAGGTGAACGCGGTCGCCGCCGCGGCGACGACGACTGTGGCGTTCTGCTCGTCGAAGCGGTCGTTCTTGTCGGTCATCCGTAGCGTGAACGTGTACGTGCCGGGGGTGGTCGGCGCGCCCCCGAGCGACGTCCCCACCACGAGCATGCCCGGCGGCAGAGCGCCCGAGGCCACCGACAACCGGTACGGCCCGGAGCCACCGGTCGCCTCGACGGTGTGGATCGCGTACACCCGCCCGAGGTACATGGGTGACCGGGGCTTGCCCGACGTGATGACGACCTTCGGTTCGCGTGCCTCGATGGTCGCCGTCTGCTCGTCGAAGAGGTCGTTCTGGTCGGTCATCCGCAGCGTGAACGTGTACGTGCCAGGCGTCGTGGGGGCGCCCCCGAGCGAGTTCCCCACCACGAGCATGCCCGGCGGCAGAGCGCCCGAGGCCACCGACAACCGGTACGGCCCGGAGCCACCGGTCGCCTCGACGGTGTGGATCGCGTAGACCTGCCCGATGTCCATGACCGACCGGGGCTTGCCCGAGGTGATGGTGACGGTCTCGGTGGCGGCGGTGGCCGGTTGCGCGGCGGCGGGTTGCGCGGCGCCCAGCAGCAATGCGGCAACCAGCGTCAGGGCCATGACCGGGCGAAGTGTCCCCATCGCACATCCAGCTCTCGGTCGGAACCGCTCGCGTCCGCCAGCGGGCCACAGTCCAGTCGATCCAGCAGACTCGCAGTTTATTCGACCAGTGCCAGTCACCCCGGGCAATCCACTGATCGGTGATCACCGTGTCGCCGCGACGACAGCCGCGCCCGGCGCGGTCGTGGTGACCGCACCGGGCGCGGGACGTCTCCCGGTACGGAGGCGGGCGACCCTCCTCCGTACCGGCGGGTTCAGAGCGTCGGCGGGGTGAGCGTGCCGACGGCGCTCTCCAGCGCGGCGGCGACCCGGTACATCCGGTCGTCGGCCATGGTCGGCGCCATGATCTGGAAGCCGACCGGGAGCCCGTCGGACAGGCCGCACGGCACCGAGATGGCCGGGCCGCCGTACAGGTTCGTCGGGATGGTGAACAGGTCGGCCAGGTACATCTGGTACGGGTCGGCGGTGCGCGACCCGATCGGGAACGCCACGAACGGCGTGGTCGGCGAGATCAGCGCGTCGACCTGCTCGAACGCGCTGGTGAAGTCCCGCGTGATCAGCGTGCGGACCTTCTGCGCCTGGCCGTAGTAGGCGTCGTAGTAACCCGACGAGAGCGCGTACGTGCCGATCATGATGCGCCGCTTGACCTCGGGGCCGAAGCCGGCCTCGCGGGTCAGCGACATGACCTCCTCCAGCGACCGGTTGCCGTCGTCGCCGACCCGTAGGCCGAACCGGACGCCGTCGAACCGGGCCAGGTTGGAGGAGCACTCGCTCGGCGCGATCAGGTAGTAGGCCGGCAGCGCGTACTTGAAGTGCGGGCAGGAGATCTCGACGATCTCGGCGCCCAGCTTCGCCAGCGCCTCGACCGACTCGCGGAACGCGGCCATCACGCCCGGCTCCGCGCCCTCACCGGTGAACTCGGTGACCACGCCGAGTTTCACGCCGGTCAGGTCGCCGGTCGCGCCGCGCCGCGCCGCGGCCACCACGTCCGGCACCGGGGCCGGGATCGAGGTGGAGTCGCGCGGGTCGTGACCGCCGATCACCTCGTGCAGCAACGCGGCGTCGAGCACGGTACGCGCGCACGGGCCGGGCGTGTCCAGCGACGAGGAGAACGCGACCAGGCCGTAGCGGGAGGTGCCGCCGTAGGTGGGCTTCGCGCCGACGGTGCCGGTGACCGCGCCGGGCTGGCGGATCGAGCCGCCGGTGTCCGAGCCGATCGACAGCGGCGCCTCGTACGCGGCCAGCGCCGCCGCGCTGCCACCGCCGGAGCCGCCCGGGATCCGCTCCAGGTCCCACGGGTTGCGGGTCGGCCCGTACGCCGAGTACTCGGTGGAGGAGCCCATCGCGAACTCGTCCATGTTCGTCTTGCCGAGCATCACCGTGCCGGCGGCGCGCAGCCGCTCGACGATGGTCGAGTCGTACGGCGGGCGCCAGCCCTCCAGGATCTTCGACCCGACAGTGGTCGGCACGCCCTTCGTGGTGAGGACGTCCTTCACCGCGACCGGCACACCGGCGAGCGGGCCCAGCTCCTCACCGGCGGCGCGACGCTCGTCCACGGCACGCGCGGCCGTCAGCGCCCCCTCGGTGTCGACGTGCAGGAACGCGTGCACCCGGTCGTCGACGGCGCCGATGCGGTCCAGGTGGGCCTGGGTGACCTCGACCGCGGAGGTCTCGCCGCTCGCCACCAGTCCGGCGATCTCAACGGCGGTCAGCTTGCTCAGGTCGGTCATGAGGCCACATCCTCGTCCAGGATCCGCGGGACGCGGAACCGCTGCTCCTCGGCGTCGGGGGCGCCCGACAGCGCCTCCTGCGGGGTCAGGCCCGGCCGCACCACGTCCTCGCGGAGCACGTTCGTCAGCGGCACGGAGTGGGACGTCGGCGGGATGTCCGCCGCGGCGACCTCGCCGACCTGCGCGACCGACTGGAGGATCACATCCAGCTGGCCGGCGAAGGTGTCCAGTTCCTCCTCCGTGACGGCGAGCCGCGACAGTCGCGCGAGGTGCGCGACCTCCTCGCGGGAGATGGCGGCCATCAGTGCCCCCTTCGTGGCTGTCCTGAGACGTCTGCGGTGGGCCGGCCGCGCGTACGGGCGTGCTCGATGACGCGCGGTGACCGGAGCGAGTCTATTGTCCCGCCGTCACGACGACGCCTTCGACTCCCCCTCCGGCGCCGGACCGCTGCGGCTCCCCGCCTCCGCCGGGCGCACCGGACGGTAGCGGGACAGCCAGGCCACCAGATCCTCGGCGGGCATCGGCCGGGCGTGGAACCAGCCCTGCGCCACGTCGCACCCGGCGGCGTGCAGCATCCGCCAGGTGCGCTCGTCCTCCACGCCCTCGGCCACCACCCGCAGCCCGAGCGCGCCGGCCAGTTCGATCATCGAGCGGACGATCGCCGCGTCGTCCGGGTCCTCGGCCATCCCGAGGACGAACGACCTGTCCACCTTCACCTCGGACAGCGGGAGCCGGCGCAGGTGTTGCAGCGACGAGTAGCCGGTGCCGAAGTCGTCGAGCGCGATGCCGACGCCGATCCGGTGCAGCTGGGTGATGCTGGCGAGCACCCGCCGCGGGTCGGCCATCAGCGCGCCCTCGGTGATCTCCACCTGGAGGCGCTCCGGCGGCACGCCGTACCGGGTCAGCCGGTCGGCGATCTGGTCGGCGATCTCCCCGGTGTGCAGGTCACGGACACTGACGTTGAGCGCGGCACGCAACGTGAGCCCGGCCGCCGACCACTTGGCGAGCTGCTCCACCACGTCGTCCACCACGCGGCGGGTGAGCAGCCGCATCACCGCGCTCTGCTCGGCGACCTGGATCAGCTCGCCCGGGTCGACCATGCCCCGGCGCGGATGCCGCCAGCGCAGCAGCGCCTCGACGCCCACCACCTCGCCGGTGGCGATGGCGATCTGCGGCTGGTAGTACATGGTGATCTCGCCCGGGTGTCCGGACTGGTCCTCGGGCTCGGCGGCCGCGCTGCCGTCGGCGGTCGGCCCGATGACGCCCGGCGCACCGGTGCTGACGGCGACCTGCGCATCGTGCGCGGCGCCGGTCGCGTCGGCACGATCCGGCGCGGCTTCCCCGCCGCCGACCACGAGCGGCGCCACCACCGGCCCGGCGGCGCCACCGGGGGCGGCCCGGCGGCGGATCGGGTCGGCGCCGGTGAGGATGCGCTCGATCAGGTCGTCCCCGTGCTGTTCCTGCGCGTGCTCCCGGCGGCGCCGCAGCCACCGGTTCGACCCGTCGCCGGACCGTCCCCCGCCCGCGCGCCCGCCGCCCCGGCCTCCGTCGCGCGCCGGGCGCTGGTTGCGCGACGGCCGCTCGGCCCGGGCCGGGCGCACGCCTGGCAGCGCCGCCTCCAGCGTCGCGCCGTCACCCCCGCGTACGCCCACCGTCTCCCCGGCCGAGGCGGACGGGCCCGATTCCAGCACCCGGCGCAGGTCGGCCAGCAGGCTCAGCCGCTCGGCCGAGTTGTGGTCGGACTCCGGCGCGTAGACCGCCACCGTGTCGTTGCGGTGCTTCGCGTCGTACATGGCCACGTCGGCGTGACGCATCAGGGTGGCGAAGTCCTCGCCGTGGTCGGGGTAGAGCGCGATGCCGATGGCGCCGCCCACGTCCAGCGGCAGGCCGTCGAGCGGCACCGGCT
This sequence comes from Micromonospora tulbaghiae, assembly GCF_900091605.1. GTDB lineage: Bacteria > Actinomycetota > Actinomycetes > Mycobacteriales > Micromonosporaceae > Micromonospora > Micromonospora tulbaghiae. The sequence goes on along the minus strand of NZ_FMCQ01000003.1, from coordinate 368,618 downwards.
CGGCGAGCGCGGCGACCACCCGGTCGGCCCGCTCGCGGGCCTGGTCGATGTCGGTGAGCCGGGGTACGACGATGGCGAACTCGTCGCCGCCGAGCCGCGCCACCATGTCACCGCCGTCCACAGCGCCCATCAGCCGGGCGCTCACCTCGACCAGCAGGCGGTCACCCACCGCGTGCCCGAGCGCGTCGTTGACGTGCTTGAACCGGTCGAGGTCGAGCAGCAGCAGCGCCAGGTGCGCGTCCGGCGCGCCCCGGGCGGCCCGGTCGCCGTGCAGGTGCACCTGCTCGGCCACCTCGGTCAGCAGCGCCTTGCGGTTGGGCAGCCCGGTGAGCGGGTCCACGTCGGCGAGCTGTTCCCGTTCGGCGGAGAGCCGGGCCATCCGGTAGACCGCGAACAGCGGCACCAGCACCAGCGGGATCAGCGCCGCGCTGGCCCGGGCGGCGGCCACCAGCACCGGCGCCAGCAGCAGCAGCGAACCGGTGGCGAGCAGCTCGTAGGCCAGGCCGCTGCGGACGCTGGGCCACCAGCGGTCGCCGAAGCGCAACCGGACCGCCGAGCTGACCAGCCCGTAGTTGACCACGAACCAGGCGACCGTCGCGCCGCCCACCGCCGCCACGTCGGTCCAGTGCAGCCGGCCGCCGTCGAACAGTTCACCCGGGCCGAGCCGGGTGGCCGCGTACGCGGCGGCGAGCGCGCACGCGTACTGCGCCGCGTTGAAGCCGGTGCGCCAGGGGGCGTACCCGAGCCGCCAGCCGCTGACCGCGACCGCCACGGCCTGCACCGCGACGGCCGGGCCGAAGCCCCAGCCGAGCAGGATGGCGAAGGTGAAGCAGGTCGACGGGAACACCGCCGACGTCTGCCGCCGGCCGGGCGGGACGAACGGGCGGGCGTCGCAGGCGACGGCGAGCGCCGCCATGGTCCAGAACGCGGCCGGCAGCTCACTCCACCTGTCGGCGAGCGCGACGAGCGGCCCGGCCGAGACCGCCAGGGCGACCACGCCGATCGCGCCGACGAAGCCGAAGAACGGCCCGCTCCGCCCAGGCGGGACGGAGTTGCGCGGGTCGCCGGTCTCCATCGCACCTCCCGGGGAACGTCCTGGCGCGCGCCGTCACGCGTCGTACGCCAATGAAACGCCCTCCGAGGCGATTTCCCCGACACGACAGTCACGAATCGGTCGTAGTCGTAATTAACTTGGTATCCGCCGGACGGAAGCTGTGACCAGCCTGTCAGTCCTCCACCCGGGCCACCGCGCGGGCCGCCTCCGGGCCGGAGTCCAGCAGGACGCGGAATCCGTCCTCGTCGAGGATCGGCAGCTTCAGGGTGGCGGCCTTGTCGGCCTTGGAGCCGGGATTGTCGCCGACCACCACGAAACCCGTCTTCTTGGAGACCGAGCCGGTCACCTTGCCGCCCCGGGCCTGGATCGCCTCGGCCGCCTGGTCGCGGCTGAACCCGCTGAGCGTGCCGGTGACCACCACAGTGACGCCGTCGAGCGGTCGCGGCCCCTCGTCGGCGGCCTCCTCGGCCATCCGTACGCCCGCCTCGGCCCACTTGCGCACCACGTCGCGGTGCCAGTCGACGGCGAACCACTCCTTGACGCTCGCCGCGATGGTCGGGCCGACGCCGTCCACCGAGGACAGCTCCTCCTCGCCTGCGGCCTCGATCGCGGCGACCGAGCGGAAGTGCCGGGCGAGCGCCTGGGCGGCGGTCGGGCCGACGTGCCGGATGGACAGCGCCACCAGCACCCGCCACAGGTCGCGTTCCTTGGCCTCGGCGAGGTTGTCGAGCAGCTTGGTGGCGTTGCTGCCCAGGCTGCCGTCCTTGTTGACGAAGAACGGCGACCGGCTCAACTGCTCGGCGTCGAGCTGGAACAGGTCGCCCTCGTTCGTGATGATCTGCGCGTCCAGCAGCGCCGCCGCGCCCTTCTCGCCGAGCACCTCGATGTCGAGCACCTTGCGACTGGCCAGGTAGAAGACGCGCTCACGGATCTGACCGGGACAGGCCCGCCCGTTGGGGCAGCGGATGTCGACGTCGCTCTCCTTGGCCGGCGCGAGCGGCGTGCCGCAGGCCGGGCAGGTGGTCGGCATGACGAACGGGCGGGCGTCGGCCGGGCGGAGCTCGACCACCGGGCCGAGCACCTCGGGGATCACGTCGCCGGCCTTGCGCAGCACCACCGTGTCGCCGATGAGCACACCCTTGCGCTCGACCTCGCGGGCGTTGTGCAGCGTCGCCAGCGCGACTGTGGAACCGGCCACCCGGACCGGTTCGAGGACGGCGAACGGGGTGACCCGGCCGGTGCGCCCGACGTTGACGTCGATGTCGAGCAGCTTGGTGTTGACCTCCTCCGGCGGGTATTTGAAGGCGATCGCCCAGCGGGGCGCCCGGCTGGTCGAGCCGAGGCGGCCCTGGATGGAGACCGGGTCGACCTTGACCACCACACCGTCGATCTCGTGCTCGACGTCGTGCCGGTGCTTGCCGTAGTAGGCGATGTATTCCGCGACCCCGGCCAGGTCGTCCACCACCCGCCACCGGTCGCTGGTGGGCAGCCCCCACGCCTTGAGCGCGGCGTACGACTCGGACTGGGCGGTCGGCCGGAACCCGGTACGCGCGCCGATGCCGTGCACCACCAGGCGCAGCGGGCGGGAGGCGGTCACCCGGGGGTCCTTCTGCCGCAGGCTGCCGGCCGCGGCGTTGCGCGGGTTGGCGAAGGGCGCCTTGCCCTGCTCGACCAGGCTCGCGTTCAGGTCGGCGAACGCGGCCACCGGGAAGTAGATCTCGCCGCGCACCTCGATCAGATCCGGCACGTCGGGGAAGTCGTCGGCCGGGGTCAGCCGGGCCGGCACGCCCTTGATGCTGCGCACGTTGGCGGTGACGTCCTCGCCGGTGCGGCCGTCGCCCCGGGTGGCGGCGCGCACCAGCCGGCCCTTCTCGTAGGTCAGGTTGATGGCGAGCCCGTCGACCTTCAGCTCGCACAGGTAGGGCACCGGGCCGCCCGCGTCGCGCTCGACCCGCTCGGACCAGGCGGCCAGCTCCTCGTCGGCGAAGGCGTTGTCGAGCGAGAGCATCCGCTCGGCGTGCGCGACCGGCGTGAAGTCGGTGGAGAAGGTGCCGCCGACCCGCTGGGTCGGCGAGTCGGGGGTGCGCAGCGCCGGGTATTCGGCCTCCAGCGCCTCCAGCTCCCGCAGCTGCCTGTCGAACTCCGCGTCGGTGATGCTCGGCGCGTCGAGCACGTAGTACCGGTACTGGTGCTCGGTCAGCTCCTGGCTGAGTGTGGCGTGCCGCTCCCGGGCCGCCGGGGTCGGCTCGGCACCCGCCGCCGCGTCCTGGGCCGCGTCGGCCGCTGGGGGAACCGCTTCTTCGGACACGCCGCCGCCTTCGGACACCGCTGTCGACCTCCCGTGTTCGTACTACCCGAGAACCGTAGCGGTCGGGGGTGACAGTCGTCCGGCCACCCGCGCCGAGCAGGGCGAACCGTGCCCGTCGCGCCACCCGGGCGGCTGGCGCCCGGCCGTGCGACGATCACGTCGGCGGTGCTGGGCGACAACGGTCGGAAGGCGGGCGACGGATGCGCGACGGGGTGATCTGGGCGCTGGTGATCGTGGCCTGCGTCGCGGCCGGCTGGCTGTGGAACGAGTGGCGGCGCCGGTCGGCCGAACGCGCCGCCGGCACGCGCGACCGGGCCGGTGGACGGCGGCCGGGCACCGGCCGTGGCAGCCGGAGCAGCGGACCGGGCGGCGACCGGACCGGCACCGACCGGCCCGGCGGCGGACGTGGCGACGACCGGCCCGGTGGCGGGCGCCGCGGTGACCGGGCCGGCGGCGGGTCGCGAGGTGAGCGCGTCGGCGGGCCGCCGAGGCCGCGGGGCGCCCGGACCGACCGGGACGAGCCCCGGCCCGGGGAGATCTGGTGGGCCGACGTGCCCTACGCCGACGGAACCGGTTCGAAGGTGCGCCCCTGTCTGGTGCTGCGGGTCGACGGCCGGGACGCCGAGGTGCTGAAGATCACCAGCCAGGACAAGTCGGACCGGGACGACCACCTGCCGATCCCGACGCGGGACTGGGATCCGGACGCCGACCACGACAGCTACCTGGACGTCAGCGAGCCGATCCCGGTGCCGCTGGGCGCGTTCGCCGACCGGGCCGGCACCTGTGACCCGGCCCTGTGGCGCGGCATCCGCCGCCTCGACCACCTCACCGGCTGAGCCCTCCGCAGCCGGCACCCGGTTCCGCCCACCCCGCGAGCCGGAGGCGGTGCTGCTGTCCGGACCTCAGCGCGCGGGCTGGGCCCCTCCGTCGAAGGCGGCGGCGAGCGCGGTGAGCTGACCGGCGTACTCGATCCGGTCGGCCCACCCGGCGGGCCAGGCGGCCATGCCGTACGCGGCGCCGACGAACGCGCCGGCCAGCGCGGCGATGGAGTCCGAGTCACCGGCCGTGGTGGCGCCCCGGGCCAGCGCTCCGACCGGGTCGTCGGTGTGGCGCAGCGCGCAGAGCAGCGCAGTGGCGAGCGCCTCCTCGGCGATCCACCCCTCGCCGGTGAACCGGCACGGGTCGCCGCCGTCGTCCGGGCGGGCCAGCGCCGCCTCCAGCCGGCCGAGCACGCGCAGGCAGTCGTCCCAGCCACGGGCGGCGAACTCGGCCGCGCCGCTCTCTCCGGGCCGCTGCCACAGGTCACCGAGCCAGTCGTCCCGGTAGACGGTGCGCTGCTCCCGGGCCCGCTCGGTGAGCAGGCCGGGCAGCTCCGGCAGCGCCGCGCCGTCGCGCAGCAGCCGGATCGCGTACGCGGTCAGCTCACTGGCCGCCAGACCGGTCGGGTGGCCGTGGGTCAGACCGGCCTGGAGCTGGGCCAGCCCGGCCATCGTGTCCAGGTCGACGTCGAGCAGCCCGACCGGGGTGACCCGCATGTTCGCGCCGCAGCCCTTCGAGCCGGCGACCGTGGCCTCCTGCCAGCGGGCACCCAGGGCCAGCTCGGCGCAGGCCCGCAGGCACGTCATGCCGGGGGCGCGGTTGTTCTCCGGGCTGACCGACCAGTCGACGAAACGCTGCCGCAGCAGCGGCTCCACCGCCCCGGCCGTGTACGCGGGCGCGTCGTGCAGCGCCCACGCCACGGCCAGCGCCATCTGGGTGTCGTCGGTGACCAGGGCCGGGTCGCCGGTCAGCTCACGCGGACCGGCCGGGCCGTAGCGCCGGACGATCTCGGTGACGGTGAGGAACTCGGTCGGCTTGCCCAGGGCGTCGCCGTAGGCCAGGCCGAACAGCGAACCGGCGGCGCGGCCGGTGGCGGTGGAGGCGGTCACGGTGGCGATCATGCCTCCGCCGCGCAAGTCGCGGAAGATCAGTCCCAGCAGAGGCAGAACGGGTGACCGACCGGGTCGGCGTAGACCCGGAAGCCCTCCCCCTCACCCGGCAGCCGCCGTGCGCCCAGCGCCAGCGCCGCCTTCTCGGCCGCCTCGATGTCGTCGACGGTCACGTCGAGGTGGAACTGCTGCGGCCGGGCCGGGTCGGGCCAGTCGGGGGCGCGCAGGCCGGGCGCCCGCTGGAAGGCCACCCGCGGCTGGTGCCCGGGTGGGCCGCCGAGCACCACCCACTCGTCGCCGTCGGAGTCCTCCTCCACCAGGGGCAGCCCGAGCAGCTCGGAGTAGAAGGCGGCGAGCGCGTGCGGGTCGGGGCAGTCGATCACTGTGGAACGCAGTCGTCCAATCATGCCGGTCATCGTGCCCGACGGGTGCGACGGAAACGTCAGTCCTCGGCGAGCCGCCGGCCCGCGTCGCGGCAGGCGGTGAGCACCGCGCGGGCGTACGCCGGGGTGGCGCCGGCCAGGCCGCACGCGGGGGTGACCACCACCTGTTCGGCCAGCCGGCGACGGGGGAAGCCGAGCTGGTCCCAGACGCGCCGGACCCGGTCGGCGACCTCGGCCGACGTCGGCGCCCGGCCGGACGGCGGCGGCAGCGTCGGCGCGGCGCCGGCCAGCAGCCCGAACCCGGCGTCGATCGCCTCGCCGAGCGGGTCGAGGTCGGTGACGAGCGACAGGTCGAGCGCGACGCCCACCGCCCCGGCGGACCGGATCAGCTCCAGCGGCGCGTCCGGCGCGCAGCAGTGCACGAGCGCCGGGACGCCGGTCGCCTCGATCACGTCGTGCAGCAGTGCCCGCGCCACCTCGGTCTCCACCGGACGGTAGGTGCCGAAGCCGCTCTCGGTGGGCACCCGGCCGGCCAGCACCGCCGGCAGGGACGGCTCGTCGAGCTGGAGCAGCACCGAGGCGCGGGGCAGCCGCCGGGTCACCGCCTCGACGTGCCGGCGCAACCCTTCGCCGAGCGAGCCGGCGAGGTCGCGTACCGCGCCCGGGTCGCGCAGCATCCGTCCGCCGATCGGCAGCTCCAGCGCGGCGGCGAGGGTGAACGGGCCGGCGGCCTGGACCTTGACCGGCCCGGCGTACTCCTCGGCCTGCTCGGCGAGCTGGTCGAGGTCGCGTTCCATCAGGTCGCGGGCGCGGCGCAGGTCGCGGCCGGGGCGCGGGGCGATCCGCCAGCGGGCCGCGTACAGCTCGACCGGCAGTTCGACGAGCAGGCCGGCGGTACGGCCGACGAGGTCCGCGCCCGGGCCCCGGGCGGGCAGCTCGGGCAGGTGCGGCAGGGCGGGCAGCTCGCCGAGCACGATCCGCTGCGCCTCGGCGATGTCGGTGCCGGGCAGCGACCCGATGCCGGTCGCCGCGCCGATGGGCCAGGGCCATGCCTGCTCAGTCACGGCCGCAGCCTATCCGCTGCCGGTCCGCGGTCAGGCGGCGGTGATGGTGGCGGAGCCGAGGACCACGTCGCCGGCCGGGTCCGGCCGGTAGGCCACGATCGCCTGGCCGGCGGCGACACCCCGGACCGGGCGGCGCAGCGACGCGCGCAGTCCGTCGGCGTCGACCTCGACGGCGGCCGGCACCACGTCGCCGTGTGCCCGGAGCTGCACGTCACACTCGACCGGTCCGTCCGGGCGTGGCCCGCCGGTCCACACCGGGCGGGTGGCGCGCACGTCGGAGACCTCCAGCGCCTCGGCCGGGCCGACCGTCACGGTGTTCGTGGTCGGGGTGATGGACAGGACGTAGCGGGGCCGGCCGTCCGGCGCCGGACGGTCCAGGTGCAGGCCGCGCCGCTGCCCGACGGTGTACTGGTAGGCGCCGCTGTGGCTGCCCACCACCGCGCCGGTGAGCGCGTCCACCACCTGGCCCGGGGCCTCGCCGAGCCGCTCGGCCAGGAAGCCGCGGGTGTCGCCGTCGGCGATGAAGCAGATGTCGTGCGAGTCCGGCTTGTCGGCCACCGCGAGGCCGCGCCGGGCGGCCTCCGCGCGCACCTCGGCCTTCGTCGAGTAGCCCAGCGGGAAGATCGACCGGTCGAGCTGCGCGCGGGTCAGCACCGCCAGCACGTACGACTGGTCCTTGGCCGCGTCGACGCTGCGCCGCAGCAGGCCGTCGGCGCCGAGCCGGGCGTGGTGGCCGGTCACCACCGCGTCGAAGCCCAGGGCCACGGCCCGGTCCAGCACCGCCGCGAACTTGATCTTCTCGTTGCAGCGCAGGCAGGGATTCGGGGTACGCCCGGCGGCGTACTCGGCGACGAAGTCGTCCACCACGTCGTCGTGGAACCGGTCGGCCATGTCCCACACGTAGAACGGGATGCCGAGCACGTCGGCGGCGCGCCGGGCGTCCCGGGAGTCCTCCAGAGTGCAGCAGCCCCGGGCGCCGGTGCGGTACGTCTGCGGGTTACGGGCCAGGGCCAGGTGCACGCCCGTCACGTCGTGCCCGGCCTCCACCGCCCGTGCCGCCGCGACGGCGGAGTCCACTCCGCCCGACATCGCCGCCAGAACCCTCACCGGCCCACCCCCCTCGTCCTCACCGAGGGTATCCGGGTCAGCGGGGCGTACGTAGGGCGGCCGCGCGGCGGGCCCGCTCCACCGCGCCCGGCAGCGCGGCGATCAGCGCGTCCACGTCCGCGTCGGTGCTCGTGTGCCCGAGCGTGAAGCGCAGCGAGGAACGGGCCCGGTCGTCGTCGGCGCCCATCGCCAGCAGCACGTGCGAGGGCTGGGCCACTCCGGCCGAGCAGGCCGACCCGGTCGAGCAGGCGATGCCCTGGGCGTCCAGGAGCAGCAGCAGCGCGTCCCCCTCGCAGCCGGGGAAGGAGAAGTGCGCGTTGCCGGGGAGCCGGTCGGCCGGGTCGCCGTTGAAGATCACCTCGGGGACGGCCTGCCGGACCCGCTCGACCAGCTCGTCGCGGAGCGCGGCGACGCGGGCGGCGTACTCCTGCTGGCCCTTGACCGCGCTCTCGACGGCGACCGCGAACGCGACGATGCCCGCGGTGTCGAGCGTCCCGGAGCGTACGTCGCGCTCCTGGCCGCCGCCGTGCAGCAGTGGGGTGGCAGCCACGTCGCGGCCCAGCAGCAGCGCGCCCACACCGGCCGGGCCGCCGAGCTTGTGCCCGGTCACGGTGAGCGCCGACACGCCGCTGGCGGCGAAGTCGACGGGCACCTGCCCGACCGCCTGGATGGCGTCGGTGTGGAACGGCACCCCGTGCTCGGCGGCGACGGCGGCCAGCTCGGCCACCGGCTGGACGGTGCCCACCTCGTTGTTCGCCCACATGGCGGTGACCACCGCGACGTGCTCGCCGTGCTCGGCCAGCTCGGCGCGCAGTCGCGCCGGATCGAGCCGCCCGGCCGCGTCGACCGGAAGCCAGCCGGCCTGCGCGCCCTCGTGCTCGACCAGCCAGTCCACCGCGTCCAGTACGGCGTGGTGCTCGACCGCGCTGGAGACCACCCGGAACCGGTCGGCGCGGGCGGCGCGACGGGCCCAGAAGACGCCCTTCACGGCGAGGTTGTCGCTCTCCGTGCCGCCGCCGGTGAAGATCACCTCGGAGGGGCGGGCGCCGAGCGCGGCGGCCACCCGCTCCCGGGACTCCTCCACCCGTCGCCGCGCCCGGCGACCCGCCGCGTGCAGCGACGAGGCGTTGCCGACCTCGCGGGCGACAGCGACGTACGCCTCGAGTGCCTCGTCCAGCATCGGGGTCGTCGCCGCGTGATCAAGGTATGCCATCACGGTTCAGCCTAACGGCCTGCGTACCCGGTGCCGGGGGCCGGACCGCCCCGTCCCACCCGGGGCGGTCCGGCCCGCTCATGCGGGAACGCCATGATCACGCGGGAACGGCCGTGATCACGATGTTGTCCCGGTAGCTGCGGGTCTTCGCGTCGAACGGCCCGCCACAGGTGATCAGCGTGAGGCGGGGTTTGCCGTCGCGTGCGAAGTACCGCTCCAGCGGGATCTTCGACTTCCGGTACTCCTCCCGGGCCACCACCCGGTAGGAGCGCTCGCGACCGTCCGAGCCGGTGGCGGTGAGCTTGTCCCCCTGGCCCAGCTCACGCAGCCGGAAGAACGCCCCCTTGCCCTGCTCGGCGCTGTCCACGTGCCCGGCGATCACCACCGAGCCGGCGCCGGCCTCCAGGCCCGGGCCGTATCGGTACCAGCCGACCTGGTCCACGCTGGGCGGCACCTCGAACTCGTCGGTGCGCTCGTTGACGCCCACCGGGTCGACGGTGGCGGTGACCCGGATCGGCGGGATGCTCAGCTTCACCGGCGGCACGATCTCGCTGCCGGCCGGCAGCGTGCCCGGGTTCACCGGGACCGAGCCGCCGCCGGTCGCCGAGGGCGCGGGCGTGGGCGTGGGACTCGCCAGCGCCGTCACCTCGTCGCCGCCGACGTTTTCGGCGGGCCCGGATCCGCACGCCACCACTGTCGCCAGGGTGAGCGCGGCGGCGCCGGCGGCAATCGCCGCCAGCGCCCCGCGGTTGCGCACCGTCACCGGCGACCGGCCCGGGCGGTTGCCGCCACCCGCGCCCCGCCGCCGACCAGGAGCAGCACGCCGGCCCCGGCCAGCACGTACCACCAGGTGTCCACGCCGGTGCCGGCCTGGCCGCCGGTGCCGCTGGGCACGCCGCCCGGCGCCGAGTGCAGGCCGTTGATGGTCTGGGCGACCACGTTCAGGTTCTTCGCCTCGGCCGAGCCGATCGCGTAGACGATGGTGGCGGTGCCCTCCTTCAGGTTGAGGTCGGCCGGGCCGATGGCGACGGTGTCGGTGCCGGCGAGCACCACGTCCGCCTTCACCGAGCCGGCGGCCACGTCCGCCTTGGCCTCCTTCGGGTTGGTCAGGTTCTCGAAGACCGGCTTGCCGCCGGCCCGCACGTCGACGGCCGGGGCGGCGGCGGTGTGCCGGACGATCAGCCGGGCCTTGCCGGCGCCCACCTTGGACACGTCGTTGACGAACGGGGTGATCTGCGGCTCGCCGTCGGCGCTCAGGTGTGCGGCGAGGCTGATGTTCGCCCCGCCCGGCACCGCGGCGTCGTCCACCTTCAGGATCGCCTTGTCGATCGCCTCGCCGGGCTTGGTCAGGGCGATGTCGTACTCCCCCTCGGGCAGGGTGAGCGGGCCGGCGACGTCGCCGGGCTTGAAGTTGTTCAGCGTCTTCTCGCCGTTGACGTACACGTCAACCGGGGTGTCCGGGATGCCGTGGACCACGGAGACCTTCGACGAGGCGGCGTAGGCCGGGCTCATGGTGGCGGCGCCGACGCCGGCGAAGGTGAGGGCGGCCACCGCGCCGCCCGCGGCGACCCGACGGAACATCGCGTACTGCATTGTCTGCCTCCTGGTGGTTGATGCTGATTCGTCAGGCCTGGCTTGCAGAACGGGTTACGCCGGCTCCGTCGCCCCCGGATGCGCCCGGATCCGATTTCTTTTTCCTGTCTCCGGGCGCATCCGCCGGACCCTCCGGCGACGAAGGAGAGGTGACGAGGGTCGTGACGGACACGCCGGGAGAGTGGGGCGAGGGCTGTGGGAGTTACAGTCGGGTATGCCCCACGGAAGGCGAGCCGCCCGGTGACGGCGGCCAGGCAGGGCCCCGAACCGCCGGGCGAGGACGACCTCGCCACCCGGTTCCGCGACGGCGACGAGGCGGCCCTGCGAGAGGCGTACGACCGGTTCGGCCGAGCGGTGCTGCACCTGGCCACCACGACGCTCGTGAACCGCAGCGACGCCGAGGACGTGACCCAGGCGACGTTCGTCGCCGCCTGGCTCGGCCGGGAGACGTTCGACCCGGCGAAAGGCTCACTGGTCGGCTGGCTGCTCGGGATCGGGCGGCGCAAGGTGGTCGACCGGATCCGGGCCGCGGCCCGGGAGACCCGGGTGGTCGAGACGGTGCGGCAACTGCCGGAGCCGGTCTCCACCGGCCCCGACCCGGACACCGTGGTCGACCGGCTGGTGGTCGCCGACGAGCTGGCCCGGCTCCCCGACGAACAACGCCGGATGCTCGAGCTGGCGTTCTACGACGACCTGACACACCAGCAGATCGCGGCGGTGACCGGAGTGCCGCTCGGCACCGTCAAGAGTCACATCAGACGCGGCATGCAGAGCCTGAAACGCAGATGGGAGGTGGACGGTGCAGCACCTGGACCACGACCGGCTGGTCTTTCTGGCGCTCGGTGAGAGCGAGGCGGCTGACGGCGAGGCCACCCATCTGGACACCTGCGACCACTGCCGGGAGGAGATGGAGACGCTCCAGCACGTCGCCGGGCTCGGCGCGGGCACCCAGGGCCTCGCCGACCTGCCCGACCCGCCGGAGCACATCTGGCAGGGCATCATGGCCGAGATCCGGGCCGCCGAGGAGCTGCCGGCGCTGACCGAGCGGCGCCTGCCGCGCCCGGCCGATCCGGTGGAGCCGGCCGCCGTACCCGTCGTGACTCGTCGTCCGCGGCGGAGCCGGCGCTGGCCGGGGTGGGCGACGACGGCGGTCACCGCCACCGCCGCCGCGGTGATCGGCGTGGCCGGCACCGCCGCGGTGCTCGGTGTCGGCGGCGGCGAGCAGACGGACCCCGAGCCACCGGTGGTGGCCAGCGCGCCGCTCGCCGCGTTCGGTTCGACGCCGAAGGATGCCTCCGGCGACGCCCGGGTCCTCGGCGACCACCGATTGCATCTGCACGTGACGAATCTCCCGACCGTTCCGGGGTACTACGAGGTCTGGCTGATCGATCCGAACACGATGGAGATGTTCTCCGTGGGCACGCTGAGCAACGGATCAGGGGACGCGCTCCTGCCGATCCCCCCGAACGTCGACCTGCGTACCTACACCGTGGTGGACATCAGCGCGGAGCAGTACGACAACAAGCCCGATCACTCCGGTGACAGCCTCCTGAGGGGCACCCTGACGGGCTGATCGGCGGGCCGGCTCAGCTCCCCGGCCCGCCGATCAGCTCCCTGCGAAGAAAGGCCGCCGCCCGGTGCACCGGGCGGCGGCCTTTTTCACGCGACACTCACTTGCGCTTGCGGATCTCCTCGGCGGCCTGCGGGACGACCTTGAACAGGTCGCCGACCACGCCGTAGTCGGCCAGCTCGAAGATCGGCGCCTCGGCGTCCTTGTTCACCGCGACGATGGTCTTCGAGGTCTGCATGCCGGCCCGGTGCTGGATCGCGCCGGAGATGCCCAGCGCGACGTAGAGCTGCGGGGAGACGGTCTTGCCGGTCTGGCCGACCTGGAACTGGTGCGGGTAGTAACCGGAGTCGACGGCCGCGCGGGACGCGCCGACCGCGCCGCCGAGCAGGTCGGCCATCTCCTCGACCAGCTTGAAGTTGTCGGCGTTGCCGACACCGCGACCGCCGGAGACGACGACCGACGCCTCGGTCAGCTCGGGGCGGGAGCCCTTCTGCTCGGCGACCCGCTCGACGACCTTGGCCAGCTTGTCCGCGTCGGTGACCGACACGGTGAGCTGCTCGACGGCCGGGGTGGCCGCGGCCGGGGCCGGGTTCAGCGAGTTCGGCCGGACGGTGACCAGCGGCAGGCCCTTGGTGACCTTGGACTTGACGATGGTGGAGCCGGCGAACGCGACCTGGGTGGCGGTGCCGTCGGCGGCCAGGCCGACCACGTCGGTCAGGATGCCGTTGTCCAGCTTGACCGCCAGGCGGGCGGCGATCTCCTTGCCCTCCTGGGAGGAGGCGAGCAGCACGGCGGCCGGCTGGACGCGCTTGACCAACTCTGCGACCACGGTCGCCTTGGGGGCCACCAGGTAGCCGTCGATCTCCTCGCCCTCGGCGGCGTAGATCTTCTCCGCGCCGTACTCGCCGAGCTTGGCGCTCAGCGCCTCGGCGGCGCCGGCGCCACCGAGGACGACAGCGCTCGGGGTGCCCAGCTCGCGGGCGAGGGTGAGCATCTCCAGGGTGACCTTCTTGACGCCGAATTCCTTGGTGGCTTCGACGACGACGAGAACCTCAGACATGTCAGTGACCTCTCACACGAACTTCTCGGTGGCGAGGAACTCGACCAGCTTCACGCCGCCCTCGCCCTCGTCGGTGATCTTCTCGCCGCCGGAGCGCGGCGGGCGCTTGGAGTGCTCGACCACGGCGCTGGTGGCGCCGTCGAAGCCCACCTCGGCCGGGGCCACGCCCAGGTCGCCCAGGGAGAGCGTCTGCACCGGCTTCTTCTTGGCGGCCATGATGCCCTTGAAGGACGGGTAGCGCGGCTCGTTGATGGTGTCCCAGACGGAGACCACGGCCGGGGTGGAGGCGGTGACCACCTCGTAGCCCTCCTCGGTCTGCCGCTCGACGGTCAGGTCGGCACCGTCGACGGTGAGCTTGCGCGCGCCGGTCAGGGCGGCCACGCCCAGCCGCTCGGCGATCATGTGCGGCATGACCTGGACCCGGCCGTCGGTCGACTCGGCGCCGCAGATGACCAGGTCGGCGTTGAGCTGACCGAGGGCGGCGGCGAGCACCTTCGAGGTGGCCACCGCGCAGGAGCCGTGCAGGGCGTCGTCGACCACGTGGACGGCCTTGTCCGGGCCCATGGAGAGCGCCTTGCGGATCGACTCGGTCGCCCGGTCCGGACCCATGGTCAGGATGGTGACCTCGCCGCCGTGCGCCTCCTTGATCTTCAACGCCTCCTCGATGGCGTACTCGTCCATCTCGTTGATGACGTTGTTCGCCGAACCGCGGTCGACGGTGTTGTCGTCAGAACGCAGGTTGCGGTCCGCGCCCGAATCGGGCACCTGCTTGACGAGTACGACGATGTTCATCGCGCTTCGACGACCCTCCTGTTTGGTGTAGCGATCACTCGCCCGGTCACGGGCGCAGCCTCCCGCGTGACGCAACGTGGGTCAACCGCGGGCAGCTGTGCACTTCCCCACGAGCGCAATGTTACCCGCAAGTAGCATGGCCACCCCGGCGGGCCGGAGTGACGCAACTCACCACCGTCACGCCGACTCGGCCAGCGCCTGCCTGATCTTCTCGATCGCCGCCGCCTCGGCCGGCTCGATCCCCCGGTGCGCCTGTGCGACCCGCTCCGCCGCGGCCAGCACCACCGACCGGTACGTCTCGACGTCGTCCGGCGACTTGGCGCGCAGGATCTCCACCGACCGGCCCAGCGCGGGCAGCACCACCGACTCGATCTCCATGGCCGAGTCCCGGGGGAGCTGCGGCAGCGGCCCGGTGGTCAGCGCCTCCTTGACCACGCCCCCCACCTCGGCGAGCGCGCCGGAGGCGGCGAAGCTCTCGCGCACCATGGCCAGCACCCCCGGCACGGCGTTGGAGACCAGGAACACGGCGCCGAACGCGCCGGTCTTCAGGGTGAGCCGCTCGTCCGCCGTCAACCGTTCCATGATCACGGAGTGTAGACGTACGGCGTGGAGGTGGTGACCGCAACGAGCCCGAGCCGCTCCAGGATGGGCCGGCTGTCCGGCGAGCAGTCCACCTGGAGCAGCGTCTTGCCGCGCTGCTGCGCCAGCCGCGCCCGGTACGCCACGAGCGCCCGGTAGATGCCCTTCTTTCGCCACTGCGGCAGCGTCGAGCCGCCCCAGAGGCTGGCGAAGCCGGTGCCGCGCTGGTAGCGGATCCAACCCGCGCTGACCACCGTCTCCCCCGCCTCGGCCACCACGATCGTGATCGACTGCGGGTCCGCCTCGATCTCCCGGAGCAGGCCGATCACCAGGTGGCTGCGGTCGTCGTGCCAGACCTCCTCCTCCATCGCCGCGATCCGTTCCAGGTCGGCCCGGCCGGTGACCTCGCGCAGGCGTACCCCCTCGGGGCGCACCGGGACGGCGGCGGCGAGCGGCGCGACCGGGCCGACCACGACTGTCTCCTGGTCCTCCGGTACGAAGCCGGCGGCGCGCAGCCGGTCGCCCAGGTCGGCCGGCTCGTCGTGACCGGCGAGCTTCCACTCGACCGACTCGCCCCGGGCCCGGAAGAACTCGACCTGCCGGGCGATCAGCGCGTCCAGTTCGGCGCCGGCCAGGCCGTCGAGCGTCCGGTAGGTGAGGAAACCGCGGTGGTCCAGGCCGAGCACGCGGAACAGCGGACCGTCGCGCTCCACCGTCACGCCGGCGGGCGCCGGATCGGGCAACTCCGGACGAAGCTGGCTGTCGTAGGCGTCGCGCAGGCTCCGCGCGTCAAGATCGGTCATCCTCCCAGGCTAGGCGCGGGGCAAAGCGGATAATCGGCAGCGTGTGGGAGTCGATCAAGAGCTGGTTCGACCCGCGTGAGCTGCGTTCGGTCGGCACCCCGCCGGACTACCGCTTCTCGCTGGCGAACGAACGGACGTTCCTGGCCTGGCTGCGAACAGGGCTCGCGCTGGTGGCGGGCGGGCTGGCCGCCGCGCAGTTCCTCCCGCCGCTGCGCCTGGCCCACCTGCGCGAGGCACTCGCGATCGCGCTGCTGCTGCTCGGGGCGGCCGTATCGATCCGGGCGGTCGACCACTGGGCGCGCACCGAACGGGCCATGCGGCTGGACGAGGAGTTGCCCGCGTCCCGCTTCCCGGCCGTGCTGGCGCTGATCGTCGCGATCGGCGCGCTGCTGCTGGTGGCTGCCGTGCTGCTGGGCGGCGCGGGGTGACCCGCGATCCCGGCCTGCAACCCGAGCGCACGCGGCTGGCCTGGCGGCGGACGCTGCTCACGCTCACCGCCGTGCTGCTGCTGCAGCTCCGGCAGGCGTTCACCGGCCGCGTCCTCGACGCGCTGCTGACCGGGGCGGCGCTCCTGGTCTGGCTCGCCGTACTGGTGGTGACGTGGCACCGGGCCACCGGCGCGGGACCGCGGCGGTTCGACCGCTGGTCGGTGCCGCTGACCGCGCTCGGTGCGGCCGGACTTGCAGTGCTCGGTGTGGCGCACGTGCTCGGCGGGGTGCACTGACGTGCGGCGGTGAGCCATCATGAGGCATGGCCCGCCTCTACGTGCTGCTCTTCCTGGTCCAGATCGTCCTCGCCGTGTGCGCGCTGATCAGCTGCCTCTCCGCCGACGAGGAGAAGGTCAAGGCGCTGCCCCGGATGATCTGGGTGCTGATCATTCTCTTCTTCCCGCTGGTCGGCTCGATCGCCTGGTTCCTGGTGGGCCGCGAGCGCCCGGCCGGGACCGTCGGCGTCACCGGCACCACCAGTCCCGCCGCCCCGGCCCGCCGCCCGCTCGCGCCGGACGACGACCCGGAGTTCCTCGCCTCGCTGAACGAGCGGTCCCGCCGCGAGGACCAGGAACGTCTGCGGCTGTGGGAGGAGGACCTGCGCCGCCGCGAGGAGGAGCTGCGCGGCCGCCCGGACGACCGGGACCGCCCGGAGGTCTGAACGCGCCGCGGGCCGCCCGCCGGTCACCCGGCGGACGGCCCGCACGCGCCGTGTTCAGGCCAGGTTCGACGACCGGGGGTACGCGTCGGCGGGGTCGGTCAGCACGTTCACCAGGTACGGCACGCCCGAGTCGAACGCGCGTCCCAGCGCGGGACCGAGGTCGGCGGCCTTCTCCACCGTCTCGCCCCCGCCGCCCAGCGCCTCGACCACCTTGTCGTAGCGCAGGCCGGGCTGGAGGTCGGCGGCCACGTCGTAGCCGTACATCGCCCGCATCGGGTGCTTCTCCAGCCCCCAGATGCCGTTGTTGCCGACCACGATCACCACCGGCAGCTTCTGCCGGACCAGCGACTCCACGTCCATCAGCGAGAAGCCGGCCGCGCCGTCGCCCATCAGCACACAGATCTGCCGGTCCGGGTGGCTGACCCGGGCGCCCATCGCGTAGCCCATGCCGGTGCCGAGGCACCCGTACGGGCCGGGGTCGAGCCAGGTGCCGGGCTGGGCCGGCTCCAGGTACCGCCCGGCGTACGACACGAAGTCGCCGCCGTCGCCGATGGTGATGGCGTCCGGGGCGAGCACCCTGCGCAGCTCGCCGTAGATCCGGGCCGGGCGGATCGGGTCGGTCTCGGCGGCCATCTCCCCGGCGTCGCGGGCCTTCGCCGCGTCCTCGGCGGTACGCAGCTCGGCGATCCAGTCGGCGTGGTCCGCCCGGTCACCGCTGTGGTCGGCGAAGCCGCCGAGGATCAGCCGGAGGTCACCGGCCGGCGCGGCGGCCGGCTGCACGTGCCCGGCCCGCTGGCTGGGCGCGTCCACCACGTGCACCACCTGGGCGTCGCCGAAGTCGCCGAAGGAGAGCCGGAAGTCCAGCGGGGTGCCGATCACCACGACCACGTCGGCGCCCTTGAGCGCGACCCGGCGGGCCTTGGCGAAGGCGAGCGGGTGCTCCGGCGGCAGCGCGCCCCGGCCCATGCCGTTGGTGAACACCGGCACCCGCAGCGACTCGGCGGCGGCGCGCAGCGCCTCGACGGCGTCGCCCGCGTACACGTCGGAGCCGGCGATGATCACCGGCCGGGACGCGCCCGCGATGAGACGGGCCGCCTTGGCGACCTCGTCCGGGTCCGGCTCGATCGGCGCCGGCGGCGTGACCGCCGGCAGGTCGGTGTCACCGACCGAGAAGACCGCCTCCAGCGGGAAGTCCAGGAACACCGGGCCGCGGTGCGGGGTGAGCGCGGTGGTCAGCGCCGCCGACACCGCGCGCGGGATGTCGTCGGCGCTGAACACCGTCTCGGCGTGCTTGGTCACCGGCGCGACCAGCGGCAGGTGGTCCATCTCCTGGAGGCTGCCCGAGCCCCAACGGAACTGCGGCGCCCGCCCGCCGAGCACCAGCACCGGCGAGGCGTTGAAGTACGCGCTGGTCAGGCCGGAGATCCCGTTGGTGACGCCGGGGCCGGCGGTGAGCACGGCCAGGCCGGGGCGGCGCTGCAGCTTGGCCACCGCCTCGGCGGCGAACACCGCGGACTGCTCGTGCCGCACGTCGTAGAGGGGGAAGCCCGCCTTGTGCGCGGCGTCGTAGAGCGGGAAGACGTGCCCGCCGGACAGCGTGAACATCTCCCGTACGCCGTGCGCGCGTAGTGCCGCGAGTGCCAGATCGCCCCCGTGGCCCTCGATCCGCTCCGTCATGCCATTCCCCTTCGTCGACCGACCGGGGTCACGCTACTGGCCGGTATCGCGGATGTGAACAGCTCTCGCGTCAGCGACCGGTGAAGCCCGGCTTGCGCTTCTCCACGAACGCCGCCATGCCCTCGCGCCGGTCGTCGGTGGCGAACAGCGCCGCGAAGAGCTGGCTCTCCCAGGCCAGGCCGGAGGTGAGGTCCATGTCCAGACCGCCGTCGACAGCCGCCTTCGCCGCGCGCAGCGCCTGCACCGGCCCGGTCAGGAACGGCTTCACGTAGGCCACGGCGGCGTCGTAGACCTCGCCGGCCGGGACCACGCGGTCGGCCAGACCGATCCGCAGCGCCTCGGCGGCGTCGACCATCCGACCGGTCATGATCAGGTCCTTGGCGCGGGCCGGGCCGACCAGGCGGGCCAGCCGCTGGGTGCCGCCGGCGCCCGGGATGATGCCGAGCTTGATCTCCGGCTGGCCGAGCTTGGCGTCCTCGGCGACGATCCGCCAGTCGCAGGCCAGCGCCAGCTCGCACCCGCCGCCGAGCGCGTACCCGGTGATCGCGGCGACGACCGGCTTGGGGATGCGGGCGATCGCGCCGAGCGCGCTGGACAGGTCGGCAGCGCGCTCCGCCATGTCCACGTAGGACATGTCGGCCATCTCCTTGATGTCCGCGCCGGCCGCGAAGACCTTCTCGCCGCCGTACACGATCACGGCGCGGACCTCGGCGTCGGCGGTGGCCGCCGACGCGGCGGCGCGCAACTCCTCCTGCACCTGCGTGTTGAGCGCGTTCATCGGCGGCCGCTCCAGCCGGATGGTGCCGATGCCGTCCTTCACTTCCAGCCTGACGAACTCGCCCACGCTGCCCTCACTTCCTCGTCGAAGTCGCGTGCCAACCTTACGACTCGCCTCGTTGGGGTAGACAGTGTGGTGTCGGCGACTCCCAGGTCGCCGCGCCGGAGTCGCCGCCGCCCCGCCACCGGGAGTGAGGCCATGATCACCTACTACGACGACCGCTCCGTCCAGGTCACCTCCACCGCGGTGCGGGTGGACGGGCGCAGCTACCCGCTGGCCGAGCTGACCACCGTGTGGCACCGGCGGGGCGACCGCTCCTGGCGGGTGCTCGCCGGACGCGGCGCGATCGGGGCCGCGCTCGCCGGGCCGCTGGTGGCCGCCGTGCTGGGCATCGCGCTGGCCGTGTGGCTCCAGGGTTCGGCGGTGGTCACCATCGCCGTCGTCGGGACCTCGGTGCTGGTCGGCCTCGCGGTCGGGCCGCTCGCGGACTTCCTCTTCGAACACCTGGACCGCTCCTACGCCCGGGGCAGCCGGGAGATGGAGATGTGGGCCGAATGGCGGGGCCGGCCGGTGCGCCTGCTGCACACCCGCGACGCGATGCGCTTCGGCCAGGTCTACCGGGCGGTGCAGCGGGCCATGGAGAGCCTGCCGTCCGCACCGGGCCGTCCGGGGCCCGGTCGTACCGCGCCGGGCCCTTCCGCGGCGCGTCAGAACGTGATCGGGTCGTCCGGCAGCAGGCCGAGCCCGCGCAACAGGCCGTAGGTGTCCTGCTCGCCCCAGAACTGCACGATCCGACCACCGGCCAGGCGGTACATCTTGCAGGCGCTCTGCACAGTCGTCGCCCCGGTCGCGTCGCGCCGGTACGTCTGTGCCATCGACACCACCACCCGGTCCCCGGCCGCGAAGATCTCCCGGATCTCCTGGTCGAGCACGGTCAGGCCGGGCGAGGAGACGGCGGCCTCGGGGTAGCGGCGACCGCGTACCGCAGTGCCCGAGCCGTAGACCTCCACGTCCTCGTCGACCACCTCGGCCAACTCGGCCAGGTCCTTCGTGACGAAGGTGCGCAGGTAGCGCTTGACCACCTCGACGTTGCGCGCCTGCTCGTCACCGATCCCGGCCCCGTTCCGGTCCGCCATGTCCGCCAGCCTAGCGGCGCAGGACGCGCCGGCATCGACGCGCGCGGTTAGGCTGATTCATGGTCCTCTATTACCGAGACGACGCGGTACAGGTCACCTCGGAGGCGATCCACGCGGGCGGCCAGGTCGTCGCGCTCGCCGACGTCACGTACGTCTGGCACGCGCGCGGCACCACCACGCTCGCCGTTCGGGGGCGGGTACTGGGACGCGGGGTGCTGGTCCTGCTCCTGTCGCTGCCGCCACTGGTCGCGGTGGTCTGCGTGCTCTCGCTGGCCTGGTCCGCGCAGGACCGGGGCGAGTGGAAGCTCGCCCTGATCACCCTGGCCGCGTTCGTGGTGGCCGGGCTGGCGCTCACGCCGTTCCTGGAGGTGCCGCTCGGCTGGCTGGACCGCTCCTACGAGCGCGGCAACCGGGTGCACGAGCTGTGGGTGCAGCACCACGGCCGGGAGACGATGCTGGTCCGCACGCCGGACGCGCTGCGGTTCGGGCAGATCTACCGGGCCGTGCAACGTGCCGTGGAGCAGCAGACGGACCGCCGATGAGCGGCGTCGGTCAGGCCAGCGGCAGCGTGGTCGCCATCGGCCAGGCCAGCAGCACCGCCCCGACCGACGGCGCCAGCCACCACGGCGCGCCCCGACGGCGCAGCACCAGCGCCCACGCCGCCTGCCAGGCCACCAGCGCCGCGAACAGCGGCACCACGAGCAGCACGAACCCGGGCGCCAGGCCGAGCACCGCCGCGACGGCCAGCACCAGCACGGCGATCCCGCCGGTGGCCGCGTAGCGGACGCCGGGGCCGTCCGCGAGCCGCTCGGCGCCGAGCAGGAAGACCAGGCAGCAGAACGTCACCAGGGGCAGCAGCCACCACCGGGCTCCGACCGGCACGGTCGAGGTGAACCCGAGGTGCAGGGGCAGCGCGACGGCGAGCACGGCGTACCCGAGGAGCACGGCAGCGACCACCGCGGGCCGGACGCCGCTCGCGGTCGCCGGTGGCCGCGTGGTTCGCGCGAAGGGGCGCGTGAAGCGCGCTGCGGCGGCCAGCAGCACGCCGGTGAGCAGGAGGAACACGGCCACGTATCCGCCCACGGCGAGTGGCAGCCGGGCGGTCGGCAGCAATGCGGCGAGCACGGCGCCCAGCCCGGCCGCCGGCACCACCGCGGCGAGCCACCGGCCCGCGCCGGTACGCGGACCGCCGGTGCTCGCCCCGGCCCGGCGTGGCAGCAACGCCGCCAGCGGCACGAAGCCCAGCGCGAGCCCCACCAGCAGCAGCCCGGCGCCGCCCGGCCGGGTCAACGGGTCAGGCGGCGGCCCGCCGGTACGGTCCGGGAGCGCGTCGAGCACCGCGGCGTGGGTACGCGGCGCGAACAGCACCGAGACGTGCTCGACGCCGGGTGCCACCACCCGTGTGCGGGTGCCCGGCGGTGCGTCCCGGGTCGCCTCGTCGACGGCCTGGCGGAAGCCGGCGAACTCCAGCCCACCCACCACGAGTGTCAGCTTCCCGGGCCAGCCGGCCGGCACGTCACCGCCGTCGGGCAGCGAGATAGCCACGGTCCGGTCGATCTCCGGATGCGCCACCGCGTACCGGGTGACCGCGCCGGCGCCCATCGAATGCCCCACCAGGACGATCCGGTCCGGGTCGACGCCGGGACGCTCGCGCAGCCACGCGACGGCCACGTCCAGGTCGTGCCGCAGCAGCGCTCGGGCGCGTTCCTCGTCCCGGCCCGCGCCCGGCAGCCGGGAGCGGCTGGCACCGTGGCCGGCGAAGTCGAGCAGCACCACGATCCCGCCCTGGCGGGCCACCGAGTCGGCGAGCGGCCGCATCAGCCGGGCGGACCCGGCGAAGCCGTGCGCGATCACCACTCCGGGCCGCCGGTCCGCGCTCGCGCCGTCCGCCCGGACCTCGGTCAGTGGCACCCCCGCCACTGTCGCCCGCCGGGTGCTCAGACCGGCGTCGGCGCGGGCCAGGAGCAGGACGCCCAGGACGACGGCGAGCAGCGCGACCACGGCGCAGGCGAGCAGTCGCCGCGACGCCGGGCCGGGGGTGGGCATGCCGGCACCCTACGCCGCGCCGGCGGCCCGGCGTGACCTTCACCGCCCGGCAGCCGCCGGGCGGCACTGGCCGCGACGCCGCACACTGGATGTCATGGCGATCCCACTTCCCCGGCCCGGTGCCCTGCTCGGCCTGACCCGTACCGCGGTGGACCAGGCGCTCGGCTCGGCCGCCACGGTGGCCTCGGTACCCGCTCGCGCGTTCGCCGTCCTCGACCAGGTGGAGGCGCTGGTCCGGCGGATCGACGGGGTGGTGGACCGGATCGAGGGCACGCTCGACCGCACCGACCGGGTGCTCACCGACGCGGAGACGGCGGTCCGCGAGGTGGCGGTGATCAGCGCCGCCGCCACCGCGGCGATCGACACGGCGACCGAGGTGGCTGCCGCGGCGACGGTCGTGGTCGGCGAGGCGCAGCGGGTCTCCGAGGCGGCGGCCACTGTGGTCGGCGAGGCCGACCGGGTGGCCCGGACGGCGGCCGGTGTGGTGACCGAGGCGCAGACGGTGACCGCGCGGGCGGCGGGCACGCTGGCGACCGCCGAGAAGGCGGCCGGCACCGCGAGCGAGCTGCTGACCGCGTACGAGGCGACGCTGCGCCGGGCCGCGCCGATGGCGGCCCGGTTCGTGGAGCAGCTCAGCCCGGAGGAGGTGACCGCCGCGATCCGGCTGGTGGACGAGTTGCCGAAGCTCAAGGACCATCTCACCTCGGACGTGCTGCCGATCCTGGCCACGCTGGACCGGGTCGGCCCGGATCTGCACGACCTGCTGGACGTCACACGCGATCTCAAGCTCGCGGTCGCCGGTATCCCCGGGCTCGGCATGCTGCGCCGCCGGGGCGAGCGCCTCACCGACGAACCGGCCGGCTGAGGCTCAGCCGGCCGGGAAGAGCTCGTCGATCTCCGCGCGGTGCGGCAGCGCCACCGAGGCGCCGAGCTTGCGCACGCACGCCGCACCGGCGGCCGCCGCCCAGCGCACCGCGTCGGCCAGGTCCCGCCCCTCACCCCAGGCCACGGCGAGCGCGGCGGTGAACGCATCCCCGGCCGCGGTCGAGTCGACCACGTCCACCGGCACGGCCGGCACGTGCGTCGGCGGGCGGTCCCGGTCGACGTACCAGGCGCCGTCGCCGCCGAGCGTGAGCACCGCCCGGGGCACCAGGTCGAGCAGCGCCGCCGGCTCGTCCCGGCCCCGGCCGGTCAGCGCCTGCGCCTCCGGCTCGTTCACCACGAGCAGGTCGGTGGCCGCCAGCAGCTCGGCCGGCACCGGCCGGGCCGGCGCGGCGTTGAGCACCACCCGGGTGCCCGCGGACCTGGCCGCCAGCGCCGCCTCGGTCACCGTCTCGACCGGCACCTCCAGCTGCGCGATCAGCACGTCCGCATCGCGTACGGCGGAGAGCTCGTCGGCGGTCGGCGACGTGAACGCGGCGTTCGCCCCGGGGGTGACCAGGATGGCGTTCTCCCCCGCGCCGCCGACCATCACCAGCGCGACGCCGGACGGGCCGTAGACCACCCGCAGGTGGCCGGTGTCCACGCCGGCCGCTGTCATCCGGGCCCGCAGCGTCACGCCGAACGAGTCCGAGCCGATCGCGCCGAGGAAGACGCAGCTCGCACCGGCGCGTACCGCGGCGACCGCCTGGTTGGCCCCCTTGCCGCCGGGCAGCATGACGAAGTCGTCGCCCAGCACCGTCTCGCCGGGCCTGGGCAGTGCCGCGCCGATACCGACCAGGTCCATGTTGGCGCTGCCGACGACGGCGATCCGGGTCTGCGGCACTGTGTCGTCCCGTCGCTCAGGCGGCGCGGGCGGCCCAGCGGTCGCCGGACCGCGTGACCACCAGCGGCAGGCCGAACGTCTTCGACAGGTTGTCGGCGGTGAGCACCTCGGCGAGCAGGCCCTGCGCCACCACGCCGCCCTCGCGCAGCAGCAGCGCGTGGGTGAAGCCCGGCGGGATCTCCTCGACGTGGTGGGTGACGAGCACCATGGCCGGCGCGTCCGGGTCGTACGCCAGCTCGGCCAGCCGGGCCACCAGGTCCTCGCGCCCGCCCAGGTCGAGCCCGGCTGCGGGCTCGTCGAGCAGCAGCAGCTCCGGGTCGGTCATCAGGGCGCGGGCGATCTGGACGCGTTTGCGCTCGCCCTCGGACAGCGTGCCGTAGGTGCGGTCGGTGAGGTGGCCGACGCCGAGCTGGCGCAGCAGCGCGGCGGCGCGCGCCACGTCGGTGCGGTCGTAGCTCTCCCGCCAGCGGCCGACCACCGACCAGGCGGCGGTCACCACCACGTCGACGACGCGCTCCTCGGCGGGGATCCGCTCGGCGAGCGTCGCGGTGGACAGGCCGATGCGGGTACGCAGCTCGTTGACGTCGGTACGGCCGATACGCTCGCCGAGCACGTGCGCGACGCCGCTGGTCGGGTGCAGCCGGCCGGCGGCCAGGTTGAGCAGCGTGGTCTTGCCCGCGCCGTTCGGCCCGAGCACCACCCACCGTTCGTCCAGCTCGACCCGCCAGTCGACGTCGTGCACCAGCGCGGTGCCGGAACGCTTGACGACGACTCCGTCGAGGCTGACCACCAGATCCGCGTCCACGGTCGAGGGGGCGGGGGCGCCCGGGGCGCCGGGGATCAGGTCACCAGTCACCGCTCCATCCAATCACGCACCCGGCCCGGCGCCCCCCACGGGCGGCGCCACCGCCATAGGGTGGGGCGCCGTGTCGTTGGTCACCGCTTCCGGAAGGACACTCATGCCCGACCGCTGCCGGGAGGCGCGCGGATGAGCGCGGTCATCGAGATCGCCGGCCTCCGCAAGACGTTCCACACGCTGCGCCAGGGGCGCCGGATCGCCGTCGACGGTTTCGACATGCTCGTCGAGGCGGGCCAGGTGCACGGCTTCCTGGGGCCGAACGGGTCCGGGAAGACGACCACGCTGCGCGCGCTGCTGGGGCTGGTCCGGCCGGACGCCGGGCGGATGCGCGTGCTGGGCGCCGAGTCACCCGAGCACCTGCCGGACGTGGCCGGGCGAGTCGGCGCGATCGTGGAGAGCCCGCAGTTCTTCGCCAACTTCACCGCCCACCGGACGCTGCGGCTGCTGGCCCTGGCCGGCGGTGTGCCGACCGCCCGGGTGGACGAGGTGCTGGAACAGGTCGGGCTGCGCGACCGGGGCGACGAGCGGGTCAAGGGCTACTCGCTGGGCATGAAGCAGCGGCTGGCGGTCGCGTCGGCCCTGCTGAAGAGCCCGGAGCTGCTGATCCTGGACGAACCGGCGAACGGGCTGGACCCGGCCGGCATCCGGGAGATGCGTGACCTGACCCGGTCACTGGCCGAGGCCGGGGTGACGGTGCTGCTGTCCAGCCACATCCTCGCCGAGATCCAGCTGATCTGCGACCACGTGACGATCGTCAGCCGGGGGCGGCGGGTCGCGTACGGGCCGGTGGAGGAGGTGCTGGCCGGCTTCGACCAGCACCAGTGGCGGGTCCGGGTGGCCGACCCGGAGCAGGCCGGGCAGTTGCTGGGCCGGGCCGGCCTGTCGGTGACGGTCGCGCCGGACCACCTGGTGGTGACCGGCGTGCAGGATCCGGAGACGATCAGCCGGACGCTCGGCGAGCAGGGCATGTGGGTACGCGAGCTGGTCCCGCTGCGGCCGGACCTGGAGAGCGTCTTCCTGGAGCTGACCGGCGACCACGAGCACGTGGCGGTGCCGCGACAGGTCGACGGCGCGCCGCCGAACGACGGTGTGATCGACCTCGACGTCCGGGAGAGCCGGGAGGTGGACGCGTGAACCTGGTCCGTGCCGAGCTGGAGCGGCTGGCCGCCCGGCGCTTCGTGCAGCTCATGGTGGTGCTGCTGGCTGCCGCCTTCGCGGTGACTGTGGTGACCACGCTCGCCGGTTCGCACCGGCCCGGCCCGGCGGAGCTGAGCCGGGCGCAGGCCCAGGCCGCGGAGAGCGTGCGCCAGATGGAGATGACGTACGACCGCTGCCTGCGGATCCGGGAGGGCACGCTCCCGCCGGGCGAGAACGACTACCTGCCGCGCGACTGCGCCCAGATCGACCCGGCCCAGATCGAGGAGTTGCCGAGCGCGGCCGACTACCTCAGCGGCGTCTTCGTCTTCGCCAAGGAGGCCGAGCCGCTGCTCTACTTCCTGATCGCGTTCCTGACGCTGTTCGGGTTCCTGGTCGGCGCCTCCTACATCGGGGCCGACCTGAACTCGGGCGGGGTGGTCAACCTGCTGCTGTGGCGGCCACGGCGGCCCCTTGTGCTCGCCGCGAAGCTCGGCACACTGCTGGGCGGGCTGCTCGGCCTGTCGGTGCTGGCGTCGGCGGCGTACCTCGGGGCGTTCTGGTTGATCGGCCAGGCGTCCGGCCTGGTCGGGCGGACCGGCGGCGACTTCTGGCCGTCGCTGGCCGCGATCTGGGTACGCGGGCTGATGCTGGTGCTGCTCGCCGCGGCGCTCGGGTTCGCCGTCGCCACGCTGGGCCGGCACACGTCGGCGGCGCTCGGCACGGTGGCCGCGTACGTGGTGGTGTGGGAGCTGGGGGCGCGGCTGGTGTTCCAGATCCTGGAGGTCGGCCGGCCGGACCGGTACATGCTGTCCAGCTACCTGGCGGCCTGGCTGTCCGGCGAGGTGCGGCTCTGGGACAACAACGCCTGCGGCCCCGGGATCTCCGGCTACTGCGACGGCTCGTACACGTTGACCTGGACGTCGGGCCTGGTGGTGCTGCTCGGGCTCACCGGCGCGCTGGTGGCCGCCGCGTTCACGGTGTTCCGCCGCCGCGACCTGATCTGACGGGAGCCATGCCTCGGCAACTCCTTGCAAACCCTGACGCCATGATGAAGGATTCCTTCACATGGCGTCAGGGTGCACGACGTGGTCAGCCGACCGTCGAACCGAACACCTCGTCGCGTACCGCGTCCAGCGCGGTACGCAGCGCGCCGCGCAGGATCGGCTCCTCGGTCAGCCCGGTGGTCACCACCCGGGGCCGCACGAGCGTGATCGCGGCGACCTCGTGCTGCACCCGCTCGGCCAGCGCCGCCCCGCCCGCCTGACCGACAGCGCCGGCGAGCACCACGAGTGGCGGGTCCAGCACGACGCAGGTGCTCGCCACACCCAGCGCCAGCCGCCGGGCCAGCTCGTCGAGCATCGGGCCACCGGCGGTGCCGGCGGCGATGGCCGCACGGACCACCTCGGCCGCCCGGGCCGCCGCAACGCCCTGCTCGGCCGCCTCGGGGCTGGCGAAACCGTGCTCGGCGGCCACCGCGCGCACCGCGTCGGCGCCGACGAGCTGCTGGAACGCCGGCTTGGCCCGCTTGGACACGTCGCGCGGGATGGGCGCGCCAGGCACCGGCAGGTAGCCGATCTCCCCCGCCGCGCCGCTGCTGCCGTGGTGCAGCCGGCCGCCCAGCATGATCGCCAGGCCGACGCCCGCGTCCACCCAGACCAGCACGAAGTCGGCGGTGCCACGGGCCGCGCCGGACTGCGCCTCGGCCACCGCTGCGAGGTTCACGTCGTTCTCGAACACGACCGGCGTGTCCAGGTCCTCGCGCAGCGCGGCGAGCAGGCCGCTGTGCCAGCGCGGCAGGTTGAACGCGAACGTGATGTCGCCGGTCTGCGGGTCGACCAGGCCCGGGGTGCCGAGCACGACCCGCCGGACGGCGGACAGCTCCGCCCCGGCGCTGCTGGCCGCCTGGACCACGGCGTTGTGCACCACGCCGACCGGGTCGTCGGTGTCCTTCGTGGACTGCTCGACCCGGCCGGCCACGGTGCCGGTGATGTCGGCGCAGGCCGCCACCACCCGCTCCGCCCCCACCTCCACGCCCACCACGTACGCGCTGCCCGGCCGGACGGCGTAGAGCTGGGCGTTCGGGCCCCGCCCGCCGGCCTGCTCGCCGACCCGGGCGACCAGGCCGCGCTCCTCCAGCCGCTCGACGAGCTGGGACGCGGTGACCTTGGACAGCCCGGTCAGCTCACCGATCCGGGCCCGGGTCAGCGGGCCGCGTTCGAGCAGCAGCTCCAGCGCCGCACGATCGTTGAGCGCCCGCAGGAGTCGGGGGGTGCCGGGCAGCCGGGTCGCACTCATGCCGTCGTCCTCAATTTTCAGTAAAGTTTTCTAACCACAAAACGCCTGCCGAGGGGTGCCCGTTAGCGTATCGGCCACCCCCATCCGCAGAGGTCGGACGACCCGGCAGGGAAAGGGGATACTCGTGGGTCTGGATCCAGGACTGCGCCGGCTCGCGCTGGGCACGCTGCTGGCCGCGTACCCGGGACCGGTCCCGCCGGACTGGGCGGTCGACCTGCTCGCCGACGGGCTCGCCGGGCACACCCTGTTCGGCACCAACATCCACGACCCGGCCCAGGTGGCGGCGTCCACCGCGGCGCTGCGCGCCGGCCGCCCCGACGTGATCGTCGCGATCGACGAGGAGGGCGGCGACGTCACCCGGCTGGCGCACGCCACCGGCAGCCCGTACCCCGGCAACGCCGCGCTCGGCGCGGTGGACGACCCCGACCTCACCCGCCAGGTGTACGCGGCGATCGGCGCGGAACTGGCCGCGCTCGGCATCACAGTCGACCTGGCGCCCACTGTCGACGTGAACACCGCCGACGAGAACCCGGTGATCGGCACCCGCTCGTTCGGGGCGGACCCGAAGCGGGTCGCCGTCCACTCGGCCGCCGCCGTCGCCGGCCTCCAGTCGACCGGCGTGGCCGCCTGCGCCAAGCACTTCCCCGGGCACGGCGCCACAGTCGCCGATTCCCACCACGAACTGCCCACCGTCGACGTGCCACCGGCCGTCCTGCGGGAACGCGACCTGCCACCGTTCGCCGCCGTGGTCGACGCGGGCGTCCGCGCGGTGATGACCGCGCACATCCGGGTGCCGGCGCTGACCGCCGACGGCCCGGCCACGTTCAGCCGCGCGGTCCTGCACGACCTGCTGCGCGTCGAGTACGGCTTCACCGGCGCGATCATCACCGACGCGCTGGAGATGAAGGGGGCGGTGCTCGCCGCCGGCGGGGTCGGTCCGGGCGCGGTCCGGGCCCTGGCCGCCGGCGCGGACCTGCTCTGCATCGGCGCCCGGGTCGACGCCGGGCTGGTCGAGTCGGTCGCCGCCGAGGTCGTCGCGGCGATCGCCGACGGCCGCTTGGCGCGTGCCCGCGTCGAGGAGGCCGCCGGCCGAACCGCCACGCTCGCCGCAGCCACCGGCGCGGCCGACGCCCCGCCGCCCGCCGTCGACGGACTCGGCTACGCCGCCGCGCTGCGGGCGGTACGCGTCGAGGGCGACCTCACCCGCGACACCGCGCCCCTGGTGGTGCAGGTGCACGCCACCTCCACCATCGCCGAGGGGCGGGTGCCCTGGGGGCTCGGCCCGCACCTGGCCGCCGGCGTCGAGCAGGCGCGTGCCGTGGCGGGCGAGACCGACCCGGAGCAGTTGCGGCGGCTCGCCGGGGACCGGGCGGTCGTGCTGGTCGGACGGCATCTGCACCGGCTGCCCGGCGCGCGCGAGCTGGTCGAGGCGCTGGCCGCCACGCACCGCGTCGTCGTGGTCGAGATGGGCTGGCCGGGCGCCTGGCGGCCGGCGGGCGCGCGCGCCTTCGTCGCCACCCACGGCGCCAGCCACGCCAACGGCCGGGCCGCCGCCGAGGTGCTCGGCCTGACCGCCTGACCCACGTCCCCACCCGGCCCGCCGTCTCCGGACGGCGGGCCACTCTCTTGAACACGTTCAAATTCTGTCGTACGCTCAGGACGTCCGGAATTTGAACACGTTCAAGAGAGGCGACGGGGATGGACGTGAAGGTCTGGATGTACCTGGCCTACCTCGCGGTCAGCATCGGTCTGACCATCTGGGTGGCGCGGGCACTGTCCCGCAACGGGCTGGTGTTCCTGGAGGACGTGTTCGCCGACAGCCGGCTGGCCGGGGCGGTGAACAGTCTGCTGGTGGTCGGCTTCTACCTGCTCAACCTCGGCTACGTCACGGTGGCGATGAAGGAGTCCGATCCGGTCGGCGACACCAGCCAGGCGCTGGAGCAGCTCTCCATGAAGGTGGGATTCGTCCTGCTGGTGCTCGGCGCGCTGCACTTCTTCAACGTCTTCGCGCTCGGCCGATACCGCCGTGGCCGCCTGCGCCAGCAGGCCACCCACCCGCCGCTGCCGCCGGTCCGAATGCTCCCGCCGCAAGGTGGGCCCGTACCGGCGGCGGGCCCGAACCCGCCGGCCCGGTGACGTCCGCCGCGGGCGGGCACCAGCAGGATCCCACCGGGCACGGGGCCGGTGGGATCCGCGGGTTCACCGTCCTGTTCGACGCGGACTGCCCGATGTGCCGGGCCGCCCGGCGGTGGCTCGCCTCGCGCGCCCAGCTCGTACCGCTGGAGTTCGTGCCGGCCGGGTCCGCCGAGGCCCGGCGGCGCTTCCCCGGGCTGGATCACGACGCCACGCTGCGCGACCTGACGGTGGTGGCCGACACCGGCGCGGTCTACCGCGGCGACGGCGCCTGGTTCGCCTGTCTCTGGGCGCTCGCCGAGCATCGCGGTACGGCCGAGCGGCTGGCCCGTCCACACCTGCTGCCGCTGGCCCGGCGGGTGGTGGCGGCGGCCTCCGCGGTCCGCGAGCGGATCCGGGAACCGGGATACGGTGACGACGATGACCGAGCAGAGTGCGCCGACGACCGCTGCGGGTGGGCAGGGGTCGACGGCCCGGGGTGAGCAGACCCGCCAACTGATCCTGGACACCGCGATGCGGCTGTTCCGCGAGCGCGGATACGCGCGGACGACGATGCGTGCGGTCGCCCAGGAGGCGGGCGTGGCGGTGGGCAACGCCTACTACTACTTCGGCTCCAAGGAGCACCTGGTCCAGGAGTTCTACGCGGGCACCCAGCGCGAGCACCGGGAGGCGGCCGCGCCGGCACTCGCCCGGGAGCGGGACTTCGGCCGGCGACTGGCCGGAGTGCTGCACGCGGGCATCGACGTACTGAGCCCGTACCACGCGTTCGCGGGCGCCTTCTTCAAGACGGCGGCCGAGCCGACCTCGCCGCTCAGCCCGTTCTCCGCCGAGTCGTCGGCGCCCCGGGACATGTCGATAGCGTTGTTCCGCGAGGCGCTGACCGGCTCCGCCGTCAAGCTCGACGACGAGCTGCGCGAGGCTCTGCCCGAGCTGCTCTGGCTCGGCTACATGGGTGTGGTGCTCTACTGGGTGCACGACCGCTCGGAGGGCCAGGTCAAGACCCGGCAGCTCATCGACGGCGTGGTGCCGCTCGTGGACCGGCTGGTGGGACTGTCCCGGCTACGCGTGCTGCGGCCGGTCACCCGACAGGCGCTCGCCCTGATCCACACACTGCGTCACTGACTCCGAAGGCGCACGGCCCAGCGATTCCGCAGGTGAGAGTCCATAACCGGACAGCGACCCACCCCTTGTTCACCACCGGGACTAACACATAGCGTTACCGATGTCGGGGCCTGGGAGGAGAGCTGCGGACCGTGGATCCGGTCCGGGATCCACGGTCCGCGCCACGCCGGAATCCCAGCCCGGTCAGCGGGGGAACACACCGAACCCGGTGAAGCCCCGATCCGGGAATCCGGCCGCCTCGGCCACCCGCGCTGACGCGGCGTTGCCGGGGTCGTGCAGGTAGGTGGGGATCGCCCCCTCGTCCAGCACCCGGCGGGCCGCCTGCGCGACCAGCCGCCGGGCCAGGCCACGCCCGCGCGCCGTCGGCACCGTGCCCACCGCCAGCTCGTGCCCGTACGCGTCGTGCCGCTTGATCCCCACGCCGGCCCGGTACGCGCCGTCGGCACCCCGGACCACGAGCACCTCCCGGTCGAACAGCCGCAGCCACGGCGGCAGCCCGGGCAGCGTGGGCGGCACCCACTCCCCCACCTGGGGCAACGGCGCCGGGTCGGTGGACCAGCGGAAGACCGAGGTGTGCGCGATGAACTCCGACGCGCCGACCGTGCCCGGCAGGGCGGGCAGCCAGTCGCCGAGCGGCCGGTCCCGCACCAGCGCCCGTACCGCCTCCACCCGGGCGGCGGCCACCGAGAGGACGGTGCTGCCGTCCGCCGTCACCGCGACGGCCGGGCGCAGCCGCCCGTCCCAGGCCGGACGGGCGCGGCGGTACGACCGGACCACGTGCAGCCCGGGGCCCGCCGGCCACTGTCCCAACCAGGTCGCCAGATGAAGGAAGACCCGCCGGTCGAGCACGTGATCATGGTACGCCGGTACGCCGCGCCCGTGCCCGCGGAATTCGCCGATCGCGGCGCGGTTGAGACGCGCCGCAGACGGGTAGAGGGTCGGCACGCCAGCGACGGACGCCGATTCCTGGTCCCGCCACCGGCCGCAGGAATTCCGGCGCTTCGCGGAACCGAAGGCATCGCCCCTGCGTCACATTCATTTCCATACATGGACAAGTTTCTCTGGGACGGTAGTGGTCATGCCTCACGAACCGAATGACCGATTCCAGCAGGATACGGAGCGCGGCTGGCGGGCCGCCGCGGACGCCGGGCGGTTCCCGGCGCAGCCGGCCTACCGCGAGGCGCGCGACCGAGGGCTCTCCTGGGCCGAACTGAACGCGCAACCGGCCGGCACCGCCGCCTGGCGTGGCCTCTCCCCCCTCTAGGAACGCGGGCGGCGACACACCGGCCGGGCGGGCGTACCGGCCTTCGCACACCTGTGCGGTAGCGTCTTGTGGTCCGATTTCCGGCCTACGACAGGAGAAGCTCCGCGCATGGGCAAGAAGACGATCCACGTCTCCGACTTCACCGGTCAGGTGCTCAGTCCCGACGACGAGGTGGTCAAGGTCGTCGTCCTGGAGCACCCGGATCTGGTCGCCGGGCCCGTGCAGCTGGATGCCACCCCGGTCGACGTGGAGAGCATCGACGACGCGGCGCTCGACGTCGCGGTGGTGGAGATCCACGACCGGCACGGCCACGGCGAGCCGCGCCGGGTGGTGCTGACCGCCAGCGAGTTCGACGCGATGGCGACCGACGTGCCGATGGCGCAACTGCTGCGTACCGCCGAGCGGGTCAAGCCGCCCAAGGCCCGGCGCGCCACCGAGAAGATCGACTACGGCACCATCGAGCACGCCGGCCGCCCGCACCGCGGCCGGGTCACGGAGGAGGAGGCCCGGCTGGTCCGGGAGCACCTCGACGAGGTGAACAAGCGCCTCGCCGACGCCGGCATCCGCCAGGTGGACCCCGCCGACCCGGAGCACGCCGCCCGGTACGGCTTCCCCGTCGCCGACTGACAACCCGCGCACCGGGCACGCGCCCCCGTGACGCGTGCCCGGCGTGGTGTCAGGCCCCTTTCCGGGTGATCTCGGCGAGCGCCGCCTCGAACGCCGACTCCAGCTCGTCCTTCTGCAGCCCGAGGCCGCTCAGCACACCGTCACCGCCCTCCTCCTCCAGCAGGGCGAGCAGGATGTGCTCCGTACCGATGTAGTTGTGTCCCATCCGCAGCGCCTCCCGGTAGGTCAGCTCCAGCACCTTCTTGACCCGCGCGCCGTAGGGGATCAGGTCCGGCACCTGGTCGGCCTTCGCCGGCAGCGTCGCGGTGACGACCTCCCGCAGCCGTTCCAGCGGTACGCCCCGGGCCACGATCGCCGCGGCGGCCAACCCTTCTGGCTCGGCGAGCAGCCCGAGCGCGAGGTGCCCCGGGGCGATCTCGGCGTTGCCCGCGCTCCGGGCCTCCTCCTGCGAGGCCAGCACCACGTTGCGGGCGCGCGGGGTGAACCGGCCGAACCCGGAGTCCGGGTCGAGCGCGGCGGCGGTCTCCACCTTGGCGACGGAACGCTTCTGGGCGGCCTGCTTGCTCACGCCCATGCTGCGGCCGATCTCCGTCCACGAGGCGCCGGAGCGGCGCGCCTGGTCGACGAAGTGCCCGATCAGGTGGTCCGCGACGTCGCCCAGGTGATCGGCCACGAGGACCGCGTCGGCCAGCTGGTCGAGCGCGCCGGTGCGCGTCTTCTTGATGCCTTCGATGAGGTCGTCCAGGCGTACGGGGTGGGTCATCTTGAGCGGTTCGTTCTCCTCCATGCGTCAACCGTAGATTGACGAACCGCACGCGTCAACCCTTGGTTGACGGCACTGTCCGCGTCGCGCGATGATCTCTGGCCCGGTAGGGTCGGTCGGGGTGAGCACCCATTCGACACTGCTGTTCGTGCTCGCCGCCGTCGCGGTCGTCATCGCCGTGCGGTGGGTGGCGGCCCGTACCGGTCTGCCGGCGGCGGCGCTCCTGCCCCTCATCGGCATCGCGTACGCGCTGCTCCCCGGCCCCAACATCGGGCTCGATCCCGAGCTGGTGCTCATGGTCGTGCTGCCGCCGTTGCTCTACAGTGCCGCGCTGGACTCGTCCCTGCTGGACATCCGCCGCAACCTGCGGATCGTGGTCAGCCTCTCCGTGGTGCTGGTGCTCCTCACCGGACTGCTCGTGGGCGTCGGGTTCCACCTGTTCGTCGCCGGCGCGACGCTGGCGGCAGGCATCGCGGTCGGCGCCGCGGTCGCCCCGCCCGACCCGGTCGCCGCCCTGGCCGTGGGCCGGAGGGTCAACCTGCCGCCGAAGATGGTCACGATCATCCAGGGCGAGGGACTGCTGAACGACGCCACCGCGCTGACCATGCTCAGCGTCGCTGTGGCCGCCGCCGTGGGCGGCGAGTTCTCGTTCCACGCCGCGGTCGGGCAGTTCGTGCTGGCGGCGGCAGGCGGGATCGCGGTGGGCGTGGTCGTCGCCCGGGCGAAGCGGCTGGTCCGGCCGCTCACCGCGGACCCGCTGCTGTCGAACGCGATCTCGCTCGCGACGCCGTTCGTGGCCTACCTGCTGGGCGAGGCGCTGCACGTCTCCGGTGTGCTCGCGGTGGTGGTCGCCGGACTGATCGTCGGTCACCAGACACCGCAGTTCGGGTCCGGGGCCGCCCGCCTCCAGACCAACGCCGTGTGGCGCCTCGTCGACTTCCTCCTCGAGGGCTTCGTCTTCCTCCTGATCGGCCAGCAGCTCCCCGCCGTCATGCGGGGTCTGCGCCAGTACGACACGTCGACCATCGTCGTGGCCGTCGCCGTATCGGTCGGCGTGGTGCTGCTCCTGCGCCCGGCCTGGCTGATCCTGACCCAGTGGCTCCCCGGGTCGCTGCACACGCGGCTGGGTGGCGTCGCCGAGCAGGACGACACCGACGAGCCGGACGCCGCACGGCGGCTCGGCGGCGTCGACCGCAACGCCCGCGGGCTGACCTCCCGCGAGGTGGTGGCGCTGAGCTGGTCCGGTACGCGTGGCGTGATCAGCCTGGCCGCGATCTTCACGCTGCCGCTGACCACCCGCAGCGGCGACCCCTTCCCCGATCGTGACCTGCTGCTGTTCTGCACCTTCGTGGTCGTCCTGGTGACGCTGGTCGGACAGGGCCTGACGTTCGCGCCGCTCGTGCGGATGCTCGGCCTGCGCGCCAACGAGGCCGACCAGGCCCGGGTACGCAACGAGGCCCGCTCGGCCGCGGTGGAGGCCGCGCTCGCCCGCCTCGACACCGTCGTCGCCGAGGAGCCGGACAGCAGGGTCGCCGTCGACACCACGCGGACCCAGTTGCAGACCCGGCTGGCCCGCTACCGGGGGCGGCTCGACCTGATCCAGCAGAGCGGTTCGTCGGAGCTGCCCACCTCGCCGGAGTACGAGACGGCGCTGCGGGTGCGCCGGACCGTCCTCGAAGCGCAGCGCGAGGAGTTGTTGCGGTGGCGTGACTCCGGCCGGCTGCCGGACGAGGAGCTGCGGGTGCTGGAACGCGAACTCGACCACGAGGAGCTGTTGCTGCCGAAGCGGGCGCCGGGCTGACTCCGGGCCCGGCGCCCGCCGGCCGCCTCACAGCTGGCGCAGGATCACCGGATCCTTGATCTTCTTGTCGGCGGCCAGCAGCAACGCCTTGCTGATGATCTCGGCGAGCCGGCTGTCACCCTCGAAGGGCAGGTACATCTCCGGCTCCTTCGCCTTCGCCGAGTCCGGGATGATGCACAGGTACCGCTCGTCCGGAGCGATCAGGATGTTGCCCGAGCCGCAGTGGATGCGGTACGTGTGCAGGTCGCCGCGTACCTCGAGGAACCTGTCGGTGAGAGTGCAGCGGCCGGCGATGGCCAGCCGGGGGATCAGGTCGGCCAGCACCTCCCGGCGCGTCCGGCCGGTCGGGGCCAGCTCGCCGAAGCTGCTCTGCGCCCAGTAGTCGCGATACCGGCCCGCCGTGCCGCCGTCGTACCAGTCCGGGTCGGCGCCGACCCCGGCCGCGGCCACGAACAGGTCGACGTCGCGCATCACCTCGCTCAGCACGACCGGCGGAACCTCCGCCAGCGGAACCGGCAGGCGCTCTCCCCGGATGAAGAACAGCTGGTCGGTGCCCATCGTGTCGAACACGAGGTCGTCGCCCCGGTCCTCGATCCCGGCGACACCCAGTTCGGCGCGCAGCCCCCAGTCCGGGAGGGCCAGCCAGGGCAGGTTGTACGAGGCGCCGTCGTTGCGGTGCTGGACGTACGACCATCCGCGCCGGGACAGCAACGCGTTGAGGCGGTGCTGGAGGACGACGTGCGCGGCGAACCGGTTGGAGTACATGCCCGTGGCCCGCTCCGCGTCGGTGAGAAGGTATTGCTCCCGGTGCGCCTGCTTGAACGGCTGGGTGATCGCGTGCCGGGTCAGGAAGTCCCGCCACGGTCCGACCGCGGCCTGGTCGTGCACCGGATGCCACAGCCGGACCGTGGCGTCGCCTGCCGGATCGAACACCGCGTCGTCCACCGTCCGCAGGGCCGCACCAGCCCAGCAGCAGGCCACGCCGTCGACCGTCCACACGAGCCGCCGGGCCAGCGTACGGGCCAGCGGGTGGTCGAGGAACCGCTCGCGCCACTGCTCGACGGTCCACGAACGGTCACGTCGCAGCAGCCCTTCCAGGCGGTCGCGGGTGGCGACGAGCGTGGCGGCGACGTCCACGACCGTCGCCTTCAGCTCCTTCACCTCGTCGCCGTGATCCCTGCGCACCTGCGCCGGAGGGGCCTTGACCACCTTGCCGTCGGCGTTGCGCCACACCAGCACGGCGTCGACGCTACGCACCTCCAGCTCGTAGGAGCAGTCGCCCAGCTTGTCCGCCAGCGGCAGCCCGAAGCCGGGCAGGGCCATTTCCTCGACGTCCTCCCGGCTGACGCCGAGCGCCTCGGCGTGCCGCGCCAGCCCCTTCTCGACGAGTCGCAGCGTGCTCTTGTAGGTCAGTCGCGACGACAGCCGAGCCAGTTGCGCGAGCGCGGCAGGATGATCGGTGTCGACGAGCGCTGCCACCGCGACGTTCGCCAGCTTCGGGCTCGCCGGGCCGTGGCCGGGGATCTTGCGGGCGGCCCGATCCGCGATCTGGCCGAGGCTGCGCAGCGTCTCCTCGGACGGCGCGCACATCGTCCGCATCCAGAGCAGGCCCCACAGCAGCCCGACGTTGTAGCGGTCGATCGTCCGCGGCGGAACGTCAGCGATGTGGCCGGGGCAGCACGTGGTCATGCGCAGCGGCAGGCTACGCGCCTGCCCGACGAGCGGGAGCCAGTCGTCGAGCCGGGCGGTGAACTCGTCGGCGCCCACCGCGTCGAGCAGCGACCGGGCCTGCTTGCGCCAGCCCGCCGTCGGCTTCGCCTTGTCCGCCTCGACCGGACAGTGGGCCAGCAGCGCCTGCCACGCGGACCGGCGGTCCTCCGGCATCGCCTCGATGTCCGCGATCGCGCGGTCGGCCCACTGCTCACCGACGTTGGGGAGCGGCCACATCCGGTCGATCTCGTCGCTCATGTCCCTCAGCGAACGCTCGATCCGGGTCCGGCGCCAGGTCGCCAGCGCCGCCGGGTTCACCCGCCCGGCCGACGCCTCCGCCCGGATGGACTCCCAGGTGAACCGAATGAGATTCGTGCTCCAGCCACCGAAGCCCAACCAGGCCTGACCGCCCAGCCGGTCCAGCCAGGCCGCGCCGTCGAGCCCGCCGCCGGAGCTCACGGCACGGATCAACCTGCCCTGCCCGTTGCGGTCCTCCCCCGGCACCGTCAACGCGTCGAACACCACCTGCCGTACCGGCGCCGGTTGTGCGGCAAGGAGTTCCTCCGCCCGGCGCCACGCCTCACCTCGGGCCCGGTCCCACGGGCTCTCGTGCCGGTGCGGCAACCCCGGCAGATGGCCGATCGCTGTCAGCGCGGCGGCGGCACGGCGGTCGTGATCCGCGTCGTCACCGGCCAGGTCGGCCACGGCCGCGGCGACCGACTCGGCCTGCCGCGTGGCCTCCGGTAGCAGCTCGACCAGCGGAGCGAGATCGTACGGCCCGTGCGGATCGTTCAGTGCGGCGAGCAGTGACGGAACCGTCCGGGTCGGCGCCCAGCCGCACACGGTCACCACCCGGCTGATGGAATCCCGCTGACCATGCTCGTTGAGGGTCTGACCGCTCAGCTCGCACCACCTCTTGACGGTGGCGGCCACATCGCGCAGAGCCGACTCGGGGTCGTACGTGTCCATCAGCCACCCACCAGCGGGACGAGCTTGAGGAACGTGACCCGGGTGCCCGCGTGCAGGCGGACCCTCTCGTCCAGTTCGGTCACCTGGCGGTCGTCGACGAGCACCACGAAGGCGTTGCGGCCGAACGCGGCGAGTGTCGTCCGGGTCCGCTCCTCGGGGTCGGCGTCCACGCCGGACTCGGCGATCTCGAGGAACACCCGACGACGGATCAGCTCGTCGAGACGTACCGTCTCCTCGAAGACCTCCATGGTCCACGCGGGTCCGCTCGGCGCTCCGACGACCTCGTCGGTGACTGTGATCAATGGCATGGCGGAGAACGTAGCCGAGTCCTCCGACATCTCACGCACTTTGTGTGACCCGGCCGCGTACCGGACAGTCTCCGCTGGTGTACGAGACCGTTCCGTGAAGGCGAGGTTGTGAGCGTGTCCTATCACGCGTACCCAGGCAGGGCCGACATGTCGGCGGTGGTGGACGCCGCACGCCGCGGCGACCAGGCGGCGCTCGACGAGCTGGTCGCGCACTGTCTGCCGCTCGTCTACAACATCGTGGGCCGGGCCCTGAACCGGTCGTCCGACGTCGACGACGTGGTGCAGAACGCGATGGTGAACGTCGTGCGAGGGCTGCCGGGCGTACGCGAGCCGCAGCTCTTCCGGTCCTGGCTGGTCGCCGTCACCATGAACGAGATCCGCACCTACATGCGGCACCGGCACACCACACCGGCGCCGCCGGAGGACATCGACAACGTGATCGACCCGGGTTCGGACTTCGAGGATCTGACCCTGACCCAGCTCCATCTCTCCGACCAGCGCCGGGAGGTCGTGCTGGCCACGCGCTGGCTGGACGACGACCACCGCCACCTGCTGTCCCTGTGGTGGCTGGTCGAGGCCGGTCACCTCACCCGCGCCGACCTGGTCGACGCCCTGCGCCTGGAGCCGCACCACGTGACGGTCCGCGTGGCCCGGATGAAGGCACAGCTGGACACCGCGCGGCTGGTGGTGCGGGCCCTCACCGCCCGGCCCGGTTGCGTCGACCTGCGGAACACCGCGTCGGGCTGGAACGGTCAGCCGGCGCCACTGTGGCGCAAGCGGATCGCGCGGCACATCCGCACCTGTGCCCACTGCCCGAACACGACATCCGATCTGGTCCCCGCCGAACGGCTGCTCGCCGGGCTGGCGCTCACGCCGGTCCCAGCCGGCCTCGCCTCGGACGTCACCCACAAGCTGCACACAGTCGCCTCCGTGTCGCGGGTCGCCCCGACGGGCACGCACGCCGTGGCGGCCGGAGCGAGACGCGGGCTCTCGTTGTCCAAGACCCTGGCCGGCGTCGTCGCCGCCGTCGCCGTGGTCGGCGGGGGCGGGCTCGTCCTGGCCAACTACCCGGACGGGCCGGACGAACAGCCGGCGGCCGCGACTGTCGTGCAGCCCGCGACCGAGACCACCGCACCCGCGCTCACGTCCTCCCCGACCCCGCTCGCGCCGTCCCCGACCGCCGCGCGTCCGAGCCCCACTCCCACCCGCTCGGCGAAGCCCAGCAAGTCGCCGAAGCCGACCCCGTCGCAGACCAGGTCCACCGCCACGTCGACCGGCCTGTCAGCAGCGGAGCGACGCCTGCTGGTGCTGCTCAACGAGCGGCGTCGCGCGCTCGGGCTGAACGAGGTCAAGCTCGGCACGGCGCAGCACCGGGCCGCGGAGTCCTGCGTACGGCAGAACCTGAACGGGAGTGGCCTGCAGCACTGCGGGCACGAGGTGCTGTTCGCCTCGTCGGGCAACTCCTCGCCGGAGCAGATGATCGAGGCCTGGTTCAACAGTCCCGGCCACAAGACGGCGCTGACGTACGCCAGTTCCCGCTTCGCCGGCCCGGCGATCGTCTTCAACGGCAGCCGCCAGGTCGCCGCCATCAACATCGACTACTGAAGGGCCTGTCACATGCCGGCGCGAACCAGACCGGCCGCGCCGGACGTCGAGCGCGCCCCGGTCCGCCGGGCGGACCGGGGCGCCTCATGGTGGCAGTCCCCTCAACCTTCCCAGTCGCCGGTCCGCATGAAGCGCTCCAGGCGCAACGTGGGCTCGGTGAGGTCCCAGCGCTTTCCGGCGACCCACTCGTCGTCGTAGTAGGAGCGACGGTACGGCTCGGCACCGTCGGCCGCCACGATGACCACCGCACCCGACTCGCCCGCCTGACTCATACGGTTCACCAGGTGACACGCGCCCCACAGACAGGCGCCGGTGGACGGTCCGGCCGCCACGCCGCCTGCCGTGGCGAGATATCGCATGGCGGCCACGCTCGACACGTCCGGCACCGGGATGACCAGGTCGACGACGTCGGGATCGAAGGCCGGCTCCATCCGCGGCCGCCCGATGCCCTCGATGCGCGACGGCATTCCGGTCGCGTAGTCCCGGCACTCGGTGGCCCAGCCGGGGAAATAGGCCGAGTTCTCCGCGTCGACGACCGCCAGCCGGGTGGCGTGCCCGTGCCGCCGCAGGTAGCGGCCGATCGCCCGCGAGGTGGCCCCGGTGCCGGCGCCGGTCACGATCCACGCGGGCTCCGGACGGCCCTGGGCCGCGAAGTCGCGCAGGATCTCGTCGGGCAGGCCGGGCACGCCGTCGTCGAGGTCTGCGTCGATGGCCGGGCCGAGCGTGGACAGGCAGTCCAGGTAGTACCCGTTCGACTGGCCGGCTAGCCGCTCGGCGTTCTCGTACACCGCCAGCGGCGGATCGACCCGGTGGGCGGCCCCGCCCTGCGCGACGATCCGGGCGATGCGGTCCGGCGACGACTTACCGGGTACGACCGCGGTGAACGGCAGCCCCAGCACCCGGGCGAAGTGCGCCTCCGCGACCGCCATGTTCCCGCTGGTCGCCTCCACCAGCTGCGTCCCCCGACGGATGACGCCCCGGGAGAGCGCGTGCAGGAAGAGGCTGCGGGCGAAGCGGTATTTGACACTTCCGGTGGGCCGCGCCGACTCATCTTTGACGAACATCGTCGCAGACGATTCACCGGGGTAGGAGAAACGAATCAGAGGCGTCGCTTTCTCGACGGTCCGATCGGCTTCAAGAACGGCCGTAGCTCCGCGGCCCCAATCATCTCCGGAGAATTCCGGGTGAAGTCCCGTCAATGCCATCCAGATCCCATCAGCGCTCGGAGGACAAGACTTCCGACAACTGCGTGAGGCGGTCCCGGACCGAACTCACCAGGACGCCGCCGCTCGCCTCGTCCCGCCGCAGCTTGCCGCGCTTCACAAGATCATGGACGCCCTGCCGGGTGATGCCGAGCATCGCGCTCGCCACCGTGAGCGAGACCGCCTCGGCGGCCGGATGACCGAACCGGCGCGCCACGAGCGCCCCGAAGGGCGTGCGCCACCACTCGAACGGCGGCGCGAAGACGTCGCCGGACTGGTAGATCTCGGCGGTCAGGCGTCGAGCGGTCTCGGCGGCGAGCCGTTCGTCCGGGCCGAGCACCTGCGCCGCCCACACCTCGGCGGCGATCTCCAGCTGGCCGCGGAGCACCGAGGACACGGGCGGATCGTCGTCGGCCGTCCCCAGCAGCCGGTCCAGCGGATCGAGGAGGCGCGCCCCGACGTCGCACACGAGCTGACGGACGATGGCCACGTGAACTGCGGTCGACACCTCGCCCCACGCGGGCCTGCCGTCCACGAGATCGTTGCCAGCTGCCGGTTCGCCGTTCACAGTGCACCTCCGCGCTCGCGCCCCAGCCTAGCAGGCACTTGACAGCATCTGTAAAGTCGCTGGGGAGTTCCACATTGCAACAGTGAAATTGCCCTACACCACCCTCGCCAAGGAATTGACGGACGCCGTCAGGTGGTGGCGTTCGCCAAGAAGCGCTTACCGTTCACGAAGGAACACGCCGGCCCTGCTCCTCGACAGCAGCGGCGTTGCACTCCGAGTCAGAACCCGGCCATCATGCACCACCCGGCGCGGCAGGTCGGCCGGTCGCCCCACCCACCAGCAGACACGAAAAGGCCCCGACCCGGTGTGAACCACCAGGTCAGGGCCTTGATCGTTGGTGCGCCGCCAGGGACTCGAACCCCGAACCCGCGGATTAAGAGTCCGCTGCTCTGCCAGTTGAGCTAGCGGCGCTCGCTGACAACGGGACGAGACGTTAGCACGCCCGCACGCCACCCCGGAAAAGCAGGGTCGGCCTCACCGCAACGCCAGCGTGACCTGCCCGGTCGCGGCCCAGGACGGGTCCACCACCAGGGTGTACGCCCCCGAGTCAGGCAACACCGCCGGCCCGAGTTCACCGGCCCCGTTGATCACGCAGCCGGTGGCGACGGTGCTGCCGTCAGGCGCGCGCAGCGCCAGCACGCCGCACTGGTCGGGTAGGTCGGAGGCGGTGGCGCTCACCGTCACCGACGTGCCGGCCGCGGCGGTGAACCGGTAGCCGGTGACAGCACCGGGCCGGTCCACGACGGCGACGACAGGCGGCCCGCCGAGCGTGATCGCCGCCTCCCGGTCCCGGCTGGTGACCACCCGCAGCGTGGTCGTGCCGGTGCCGCGTTCGTTCGGGTCGACCACCACGGTGTACGTCCCGTCGGTGGGCAGCACCGTGCCGTCGACCTCGCCGACGCCGTTGATCACGCAGCCGCTGTGCAGCAGCCGCCCGTCGGCGTCCCGCAGTTCCAGCGGGGAGCACTGGTCGGTGAGGCTGCTCGTCGGCACCTCCACGTAGGCGCGCTCACCTGCGCGGGCGGTGAACCGGTAGCGCGCCCGCGCGCCGGGTTGCTCCACTGTCGCGGTGACCGCCGGGCCGTTCGGCTGCAGCGTGCCCTCGCTGTCCCGGGCTTTGTACACCCGCACGGCGGCGCGGCCGGTGTCACCGGGTGCGGCAGCGACGCTCAGCGCGTACGTGCCGGTGGCGGTGAGGTCGACGCGGTCGACGTACCCGGCGCCCTTGATGTTGCATCCGCTGGCGATCTCCCGGCCGCCCGGATCGGTGAGCACGTACGGCGAGCAGCGGTCGCCGATCCCCGGCGCGGTGGCGTCGACGAAGACGGCGTCCCCGGCGCGGGCGGCGAACGTCAGCGGTTCCCCGCCGGGGGTGAGCGTGGCGGTGGCGACGGGTGCGGCGGTGATCGGGGTGGCCGCCGGCGGCGCGACCCGTTCGGTGCTCGCGCCGGCCACGGCGAACTCGGGTCGCCCGCTCACCGCGACGTCGAAGACGCACTCGGCGAGCTGGGCGGGTGCCGTGACACCGGCCCAGCGGCAGATCTGGTCGGCCGCCGCGCGCCGGGCCGGGTCGAGGTCGCCGACGGTGAACTCCCGTTCCGGGAATGCGCGGTCGGTGAACGTGCCGGTGTCCTGCCCGTCGTCGTAGTGCAGCAGCGAGCGGTCGGGGGCGATCCGCCAGCTGTCCGCGTACGCGGGATAGAGCTTCGCGAACGGCACGGGCTGGACCAGCGCCGCCCCGGAGGCGGGCGCGATGTCGTCGGCGGGGTCGCCGTCGAAGTCGCCGAGCAGGCCGCGTACCTTCCCGGCCCGGCCGTCGGCCAGCCGCACCAGGATCCGGTAGCCGTAGCTG
Source organism: Micromonospora tulbaghiae (assembly GCF_900091605.1). GTDB lineage: Bacteria > Actinomycetota > Actinomycetes > Mycobacteriales > Micromonosporaceae > Micromonospora > Micromonospora tulbaghiae. Next base: position 324,398 of record NZ_FMCQ01000003.1, on the reverse strand, counting down.
CCGATCTGGTCCACCGCCGCCGCGGACCCGTCCGGCCACGTCACGTCGTACCCGTCGGTGGGGCCGGTGTCCGACGGGCGGCGGGTGAGGGTGCCGCCGCCGGCCAGGTCGGTGCGGTCCGGCGTGGCCGGTGACGCGCCGTCGACGTGCACGCGGGTGCCGCCGTCGGTGAGGGTGAGCGCGACGCGGTGCGCGCCGACCCGGAACGCGACTGCCGAGTTGACCGAGGCGGTACGCGTACCGGCCATCGGGGTCTGCCGGACCTGCACCTCCAGCGGGTCACCGCCGGTGGAGGCGACCAGCGTGAACTCGCCCACGGCCTGGAAGTCGTAGGCGACCCGGTCGAACGTGACCAGGTGCGGATCGCCGTTGCTGCCGCCACAGTCCGCGCCGTCCTCGCAGAGCTTCACCGGCCCCTTCGGCGGCGGCGTCTTCTTTGCCGGCTTCTTGCACTCGTCGAGGTTCTTCGGCAGCGTCTTCCCGTCGTACTCGGTGCGCGGCGGCAACCCCTTCGCCGCCCGGTAGCGGTTCTCCGCGAGCGTCGCCTTGACCTCGGCGGTACGGATGCCGGTGCCGCCGCACTCGCCCTGCGGCACGGCGTCCCGGGAGATGTCGTCGGCGTGGTTCAGCTCGTGGTAGAGCGCGGCGCAGGGGTCGCGGGCCACGCCGTCGCCGTACGGGTCGGTGGAGGTCGGGTTCCACGTGACGGTCGAGGAGCCCTTGCCGTCGGCGCTCTGCGGCGTCTCGAACGCGCCGGAGCCACCTGTCGTCGGGATGATCCGTACCCGGGGACTCTTCTTGTCGCGCAGGCGGGGCAGCAGGCCGGACGGGTCGCCGCCGGGTAGCGCGAACCCGGCCAGGCAGCCGTCGACAGCCGCCTGGAAGTCGACGCCGCTGACCGGCACCCCGGCGGTCGGGTCGACGCCGTAGTCGGCCCGCGCCGGCCGGGAGCCACCGCCGACGAGCGCGCCGACTGCGACCAGCAGCAGCACCACGGCGGCGGCGGTCGGCCGACGTCGGCGGCGTACCCGCAGCAGTACGACCAGCGCGACGGCGAGCAGCGCCAGCGCTCCCCCGGCCACCACCCAGAGCCGGCGGAGGCCGGTCCCGCCGTCGTCGGACACGGTGAACGTGGTGGTCCGCAGCGCCGTCGCGCCCGCGCACAGATCCGCCGCGCCGGTCACCGGCAGCGTCACGTAGCCCGCGGTCACCTCGTACCGGCCGGGTGCGCCGACCGGCCAGAGCGTGTCCAGCCCACCGCCGTCCGGGGTGGCGGCCACGGAGCGGAGCATGACGTCGCCGTCGTGCAGCCGTACCCCGGTCAACGCCACGGTGGCGGTCGCGCCCCTCTCCACTGTGGTCAGTCCGGCGGTGGCGGGAGCGCCGATCCCGTCCTCGAAGAAGCTGCGGGCGAGCGTCGGCGTGAGGTCGCGCCCGTCCCGGCGTACCCCGGTGACCTGCACGGTGCCGACGGCGCGGGTGGCGAGCGCGCACGCCGCGCCGGTGGTGTTCGTGACGGTGAGGTCGAGACGGACCTGCTCCCCGGCGCGGTAGTCGGCCTGGCCGGACCGCAGGGCCAGGCCGAGGCCGCCGTCGGCGGGCGCCGCGGCGCCGCTCGCCGCCCCGGTCGCCAGAGCTGTCGCGAGTACGCCGAGCGCTGCCGCCAGCCGCAGGGTCCACCTCATGGTGCGGACTGTAGGGGCGGGGTGGCCGGTTTCGTCGCGGTCTGTCGGGGACCGGTCGGAGCCGTATCCTGCTGGTGATGAATGTCTTCGGCACGGTGGCCGACCTGTACGAGCGCGCGCGGCCCGGGTATCCGCCGGAGATCGCCGAGTCGATCCTCGCCTACCACCGGGGCACGCCGGCGTCAGTCGTCGAGGTGGGCGCGGGCACCGGGAAGGGCACCGAGGTGCTGGCCCGCCTCGGTGCGCCCCTGACCTGCGTGGAGCCCGACGCGCGGATGGCGGCCCGGCTGGTCGAGCGGTTTCCGGACGCCCGTGTCGAGACAACGACGTTCGAGCGGTGGTCGCCACCGGACGACGGAGCCGACGTGCTCGGTTGCGCGATGGCCTGGCACTGGCTGGACCCGGCCACCCGCAACGCCCTGGCCCGGCGTGCCCTGGCGCCCGGCGGCACGCTCGCCGTGTTCGGGCACCGCTACGACTACGCCGACGCCGCCCAGCGGGACGCCGTCCGGGCCGCGCTGCGATCCGCCGACCCCACCGTCCGGGAACGGCCCGTCGACTGGTTCCACCGGGACGTCCTCGACAGCGGGCAGTTCGACGACGTACGCCGCGAGGTGTTCCGCCGGGAACTGCCGCTGACCAAGGAGAGCTACCTGGCGCTGATGCGCACGTTCGGGCCGTACCTGTCCCGTACGCCGGAGCAGCAGCGACGCGGGATCGCCGCCCTGGACCGGCTGGTGGACGACTTCGCCGGCACCGTCGTGCTCGACCTGCGGACCACGCTCGTGCTGGGCCGCGCCGATGCTCGGTGACCGGTGGGGCGTGTCGGACGGCGAGACGCTGCGCCGCTACCCGTGCGACGACTTCGTGCCCGCGCCCACGTTGCGGGCGTGGCGCGGGGTGAGCGTGGACGCGCCACCGGCGGCCGTGTGGCAGTGGGTCGGCCAGATCCGGCTCGCGCCCTACTCGTACGACTGGATCGACAACCTCGGCCGCCGCTCACCGCAACTGCTGGTGGGCCTTCCCGAGCCGGTGGTCGGCGAGCCGTTCACCACCGCGGGCGGCCGGCGACGGGGCCGGATCCTCGCGGTCGAGCCGGGGCGTCACCTCACCGGTCGGATCATGGGCGCGGTCCTGTCGTACGTCCTGGTGCCGGACGCCGGGAACACGACCCGCCTGCTGCTCAAGGTCGTGATGCGGACGAACCCGGTGATCGCCCTCGGTGGATGCCTCGGAGACCTGGTGATGGCCCGCCGGCAGTTGCTGAACCTCAAGCGGCTCGCCGAGCAGGACGCGGACCGCTGACCGTCGGCACCGGCGTGGCGAGAATCCGGCGGATCCTGGCATTTTCGCCTCTCGTCGCCGGCAACCGGCCTTCCTAGGCTCCGTTCCGACACGCTTTTACGCGAACGGAAACGGGGCTGGATCGTGCTTCGCTATGTCATGCCGGTCGTGATCGGGCTGGTCTACGCCGGGCTCAACTCCTTCGTGCCCGAGCCCCATCGGCGGCGGCTGAACGCGCTCGTCGTCACCGGCGCCGGGGCCGCCTACATCAGCGGTGGCGGGTTCGGGCTGTGGGAACTGGCGTTCTGCGCCGTGCTGCTGGTGGTGGGCTACGCCGGGCTCACCTCGTACACCTTCATCGGGGTGGGCTGGCTTCTGCACACGGCCTGGGACGTGCTGCACCACCGTCGCGGCACCCCGATCATCCCGTCGCTGCACGACTCGTCGTTCGGCTGCGCGCTCTGCGATCCGGTCATCGCGCTCTGGTGCCTCACCGGCGGCCTGTCGGTCAAGGAGATGTACCACCGGCTCAGGCGGCCGACGGCCGACACGCGCCGCCCGGTCCCGACTGGTTGAATCCCGCCATGCACACAGTGGCAGTGCTCGCCCTGGACAGCGTCGTGCCGTTCGACCTGGCCACCCCGATGGAGGTCTTCGGCCGCACCCGCCTGCCCGACGGTCGCCCCGGGTACCGCGTCGTCGTCTGCGCCGCGACGCCGACGGTCACCACCGGCGCGTTCAGCATCGCGGTGCCGTACGGCCTGGACGTCCTCGCCGACGCGGACACCGTCGTCGTACCCGGCGTCGCCGACCCGGCCGCCGCGGCGCCCGCGGCGGTCCTCGACGCGCTGCGCACCGCGGCGGCGAACGGCGCGCGGATCGCCTCGATCTGCGGCGGCGCGTTCACCCTCGCGGCCACCGGGCTGCTCGACGGGCACCGCGCCACGACGCACTGGGTCGCCACCGGCCGGCTCGCCGCCCGGCATCCGCGGGTCCGGGTCGACCCCGACGTCCTGTACGTCGACAACGGTCAGTTCCTGACCTCCGCCGGCGCCGCCGCCGGACTCGACCTGTGCCTGCACCTGGTCCGGCGCGACCACGGCGCCGCCGTCGCCGCCGACGCGGCGCGGCTGTCAGTCATGCCGCTGGAACGCGCGGGCGGGCAGGCGCAGTTCATCACGCACGAGCCGCCCGCCCCCGACGGTGCGACGCTGGAGCCGCTGCTGGCCTGGATGCGCGACAACACCGGGCGTGAGCTGACCCTCGCCGACATCGCCCGGCACGCCGGGCTGAGCACCCGCACGCTGAACCGCCGGTTCCGGGACCAGACCGGCACCACCCCGCTGCGGTGGCTGCACCGCGTACGCGTGCACCAGGCTCAGCACCTGCTGGAGACCACCACCCATCCCGTCGACCGGGTGGCCGGCCAGGTCGGTTTCGGCTCCACCACGGCGTTCCGGGACCGCTTCAAGCGGATCACCGGCACCAGTCCGCAGGCGTACCGCCGCAGCTTCCGGGGTGTCTGACCGAGGGACCGGCCCGGTGGGTCACGCCGGTCGTCGTCGACAGGAGCGCTGCTCAGCACGCCGTCGGGGCGGACCACTCACCGGCCTGCGGGCGGGTCAGATGCCGGCGCAGCGTCTCGTCCAGCGACACGTCGAGGTATCAGAACAGCGACCGCCCCCGGTGGCCGTCCCGCAGCGCGGTCAGCACGTCGCGGTAGCGGCCGGTGTACAGGATGCCTAGCTCGCGGGCGATGCTGCTCTTGCCCGAGCCCGAGTTGCCCCGGATGCAGACGAGGATCGTGCCCGAGCTGCCGGTGGCCTCAGCGGACACGATCCCTCCCTGACGTCAGGTACCGCAGGCGGACGCCGATCAGGCCCGGGTGATCACCAGGAACGCGTACCCGATCACCTTCGTGCCGTCCCAGTTGTACATGGGGCGGCACGCCTGCGGCTTCGTCCACGACGACTGGTACTTGGGCCGGGCTTCGTTGCAGGCCTTCAGGGTCGAGTAGGTCGGGCTCGAGTAGTCCGCGTACGCGGGCGCCCCCAGACCGAGCACCAGGGCGCCCGCGACCGAGGTGGCGGCGACGAGGCTGCGGATCCGCGGCCGTCGGAAGGCCTTCATGTCTTCTCCCATTCTGGTCGTCGTCGCCCGACCGTCCATCATGGCCGCACGACCATGATCAGCTTAGGGCGGCGGCACAAGGCGCACCCCCGGGCCGGTTCCCCACCCCGCCACCAGGCTGGCCGCGCCTCGCTGGAACGTCATGGGTGCCTTCCGGCCCGTTTGACGCCCGCGGCGTTCCACCCACGGACATCACCGCGCCGCACCGGCACCCACGTACGCGAAAAAGGCCCCGACCCGGCGTGGAACGCCCGGTCAGGGCCTTGCTCGTCTGGTGCGCCGCCAGGGACTCGAACCCCGAACCCGCGGATTAAGAGTCCGCTGCTCTGCCAGTTGAGCTAGCGGCGCTCTCTGACAACGGGAAGAAGATTAGCACGCCCGCCGAGGCGGGTTCCAATCCGATACCGGGGTCCACCCTTCGGACGAGCTTAACCGGCGAAAGCGGCTAAAACGGTCACCTGATCCGGCGCGGGGGCGGGCGCGGGAGCGTCGATACGGCACGATGTCCGCCAGGCACGCGAGGACAGGGGTGGGCATGGGCAGGTTCGCGCGGGCCGGGGCGACGGTGGGTGCCCTGGTCCTGACGGCGTCGCTGGCACTGACCGGGTGCGGCGACGACGACGAGGGGAAGAAGCCGGAGTTCGTGCCCGGCCAGCAGCAGGTCGGCGGCGTCTCGTCCACCGCGCCCGACCCGAGCGTCGCACCCAGCGTCAGCGCCGCCGCGCCGCCGCTGACGGTGAGCCCGGCCGACGGCGCGAACGGCCGGCCGGTCAGCACCGAGATCAGCGCCCGCATTCCCGGCGGCGGCACCGTGTCGAAGGTGGCGCTCGCCACCGCCGACGGCGCCACCGTCGCCGGCCGGATGCGGCGCGACGGCTCCAGCTGGGTGCCGTCGGCCGCGCTGAAGTACGGCACCAGGTACACCGCCACGGTCACCGGCGCCGGCAAGGACGGCCAGACCTACCAGGGCACCAGCACGTTCACCACGATGGCCAAGCCCAAGTCGATGATCGGCTCCGGCCTCTACATGTTCAGCGGCAAGACGTACGGGGTGGCAATGCCCGTGGTCGCCGAGTTCTCCCCGGGCATCCCGAAGAAGGACCGGGCCGCGGTGCAGAAGCGGATGTTCGTGCAGACCGACCCGCCGCAGCCGGGCGCCTGGCACTGGGTCGACAACGGCACCCAGGCGTACTACCGCGCGCCGGAGTACTGGAAGACCGGCACCACGATCACGGTCCGGCTGGCGCTCGCCGGGATCCCGCTGAGCAACGGCCGGTACGGCAACATCGACCGCAGCGCCACCGCCAAGATCGGCCGCGCGTTCGAGATGACCGTGGACAACGCGACCAAGCAGATGACGGTCTCCGAGAACGGCACGGTCATCCGTACGCTGCCGGTCAGCCTGGGCAAGAAGAGCACCCCCTCCTCCAGCGGCACGATGGTGGTGATGGAGAAGAAGGAGTCCACCGTCTTCGACACCCGCAGCGAGCCGGACCCGGCCAACCGCTACGTCACCGAGATCGACTTCGCCCAGCGGATCACCTGGGGCGGCGAGTACATCCACGCCGCGCCCTGGTCCGAGGGCGTGCAGGGGCGCCGCAACGTCTCGCACGGCTGCGTCAACGTGTCGATGGCCAACGGCCGGTGGCTGTTCGGCAAGACGATGGTGGGCGACCCGATCACGGTGAAGGGCACCGAACGCCGCCTGGCCCCGGGCAACGGCTGGACGGCGTGGAGCATGAGCTGGTCGCAGTTCGTCGCCGGCAGCGCACTGCCGGTTCCGCAGGGCGGGCAGCCGGCGCCGTTCTGACCGGCGTAACGTGGTCGGACACGCCACCTCCGACGAAGCGCCGGACACCAGTGGAATCGTTACACCCGGGCGGGGTGTTCCGTTTCACGTCCGGCAACGCGTACCCGCTCCGGCGCGTCTGACCTGAGACGACGGGGAACGGCATCACCTTGTGAGGGAGTCATGCGAGCTGGCCAGGACGAACCGATCCGGGGCGCGAGCGCCCGACGCGTCGGCCGCCGCCGTGCGCTGGCGGCCGGGCTGCTCGCCGCCGCGATGGCCCTGACCGCCTGCACCAGCGGCGGCGGCGACAAGCCGTCGAGCTGGCAGGGCGGCGGCGACGGCGGCGAGAAGGCCCCGAAGGCGGCGGCCACCATCAGCGAGCCCGCCGCCGACGCCAAGGACGTGCCCGCGTCCACCGCCGTCACCTTCACCACGAAGGACGCACAGGACACCACCGTCGAGCTGAAGGACGCCGCCGGCAAGGTCGTCGACGGCACGCTCGCGGCGGACGGCGGGAGCTGGCTGCCGTCAGCGGCCCTGGAGTACGGGCAGACGTACACGGCGACCGTGACGGCGACCGGCGACGACGGCAAGCCTGCCACCGCGACCAGCACGTTCACCACGATGGCGAAGCCGGCCAAGCAGATCCGGGTCACCAGCTTCCTGGGCGACAACCAGGTCGTGGGCGTGGCCATGCCGCTGATCGTGAAGTTCGGCCGGGCCATCCCGGAGGACTACCGCGACGACATCCAGCGCCGGATGACCGTCACCTCGAAGCCGGCCCAGGAGGGCATCTGGCACTGGGTGAGCCCGACCGAGGTGCGCTACCGGCCCAAGACGTTCTGGAAGGCCAACAGCACCGTCAGCTACAAGGTGCAGGCGGGCGGGCTGCCGCTGGGCGGCGGCTGGTACGGCCGGGCCGACCTCAGCGTCGACGTCAAGATCGGCCCGTCGTTCGTGATGACTGTCGACAACCGCACCAAGCGGATGACAGTCACCCGCGACGGCAAGGTGGTCAAGACCATCCCGGTGAGCCTGGGCAAGAAGAGCACCCCCTCCTCCAGCGGCACCATGGTGGTGATCGAGAAGCTCCGGCACACGGTCTTCGACACCATGGAGGAGCTGGGCCCGGAGGAGGGCTACCGCACCGAGATCGACTACGCCCAGCGGCTCACCTGGGGCGGCGAGTTCATCCACGCCGCGCCCTGGTCCGAGGGCGTGCAGGGCCGCACGAACGTGTCGCACGGCTGCGTCAACGTCTCGATGAAGGAAGGCAACTGGCTGTTCGCCAACACCCGCATCGGTGACCCGATCACCGTCAAGGGCACCGAGCGCAAGCTCCAGAACGGCAACGGCTGGACCGACTGGAACATGAGCTGGGACGAGTACGTCAAGGGCAGCGCCCTGCCGTACGAGCCGCCGGCCGCCGACGCCACCCCGGACGCCGGTACGCCGAGCGTCGAGCCGACCCCCTGACCCCCGCACACGACGAAGCCCCCTCCCGGAGGAGGGGGCTTCGTGTTGGGGTGACTGATGGGAATTGAACCCACGACAACCGGGACCACAACCCGGTGCTCTGCCAACTGAGCTACAGCCACCATGCTCGCCGCTCCGGTCACCCGGGGCGGTGCGCGGACCAATCATAGCCACACCACGGCCGACCCCGTCCACCGGGTTCGGCGCGGGCGTCAGAGCTGGGCGGCGATCGCCTTCGCGGCCTCGACGTCCGGCCCCGGCAGCGGTACGAACACGGTCCGCCGGTAGTACTCCAGCTCGCGGATGCTCTCCCGGATGTCGGCGAGCGCCCGGTGGGCCAGGCCCTTCTGCGGCTGCCCGAAGTACACCCGCGGGTACCAGCGCCGGCACAGCTCCTTGATCGAGGACACGTCGATCATCCGGTAGTGCAGGTGGGCGTCGAGCCGGGTCATGTCGCGGGCCAGGAAACCCCTGTCGGTGGCGATCGAGTTGCCGCACAGCGGGGCCGTACGCGGATCCTTCACGTAGCTGGTCACGTAGTCGAGCACCATGTCCTCGGCCTCGGCCAGCGTCACCGTGGAGCGGCGTACCTCCTCGGTGAGGCCGGACTTGGCGTGCATGGTGCGCACGATCTCCGGCATGCCGTCGAGCGCCTCGTCGTCGGCGTGGATCACCACGTCGACGCCGTCACCGAGCACGTTGAGGTCGGGATCGGTGACGAGCGCGGCGACCTCGATCAGCGCGTCGCGCCGCAGGTCGAGCCCGGTCATCTCACAGTCGATCCAGACGAGAAGATCAGCCACCGGGACAGACTACGCGCCGCCGACCCGCCCGCGCCTCGGCCCGGCGGCCGAGGTGGACCGCTAGGGTTTCCTGCGTGCCAGCCGAACCCGCCGCCCCACCCGCCGTCGCCCGCGACGACGCGGGCGGGCGTACGGCTCTCCGGGTGGTCGTGGTGCTGGCGCTGATCGCGATCCTGCCGGCGCCCTACCTGCGCAACCTGCGGCACGACTACTACGACCAGAAGATCTACATGTCGGCGATGGACTGGTGGGCGGCCGGGCACCCGCTCTACGACTACGTCCAGCCGGACCGGGTGCAGGGTGCCCTCTACTTCACCTATCCGCCGTTCGCGGCGCTGCTCCTGGCGCCGTTCGGGTATCTGCGGCTCGGCGTGGCCATCGCCGCCTTCGCGGTGCTGACAGTTGCCGCCGTGGTGGTGACCACCCGGTGGCTGGTCCTGCCGGTGCTGCGGCGGCACGACCTGCCGCTCGGGTTCGGCCTGACCGTCGCCGTGCTGCTGGTGCTGGCGGTGGAGAGCACCCGGGAGACGCTCACGCTCGGGCAGATCAACATGTTGCTGGTGGTGCTGATCCTGGCCGACCTGCTGTTCGCCGTACCGCAGGGTCGGCGCTGGGCCGGCGTGGGCGTGGGGCTGGCCGCGGCGCTCAAGCTCTTCCCCGGCATCTTCGTGCTCTACCTGCTCGCCGCCCGGAAGTGGCGGGCGGCGGCCGTGGCGGCGGTGACAGCGGCGGTGGCCACGCTGCTGGCGGCGGCGGTCGCGCCGGGCGACTCGTGGCGGTTCTGGACCCACGAGCTGTGGGTGACCGACCGGGTGGGCCGCCCCGACTACACCGGCAACCAGTCGCTGTTCGGGCTGCTCAGCCGCCTGACCGCGCCGGCCGAGCCGGACCGGCTGCTGTGGCTGTTGCTCGCGCTGGCGGTGGCCGCGTTCGGACTGTGGCGGGCGGCGCGCGCGGCCCGGGCGGGTGACGCGCTGGTGGGTCTCACCCTGACCGGGCTGGTGGGCGGGCTGGTCAGCCCGATCACCTGGATCCACCACCTGTACTGGTTCATCCCCGCAGTGGTGGTGCTCGTCGACGCGGCACTGGACGCCGATCCGGCGACGCCCGCCGGGACCCGCCGCCGCGGCGGCCTCTTCGCGCTGGCCGCCGTCGTCGGCCTGCCGATCGTGTACGGATTGGTGACGTTCCAGGACTGGGGCACCGCCATCGTGCACACGGACGACCCGGTCGACTTCGTGGTCCGCAACGTGTACGTCCTGCTGAGCCTGCTGGTGCTCGCGGTCCTGCCGATCCGCCGGCACGCGGACGAGGAACCGGCGACTCGGACTGAACGGACACACCTCGCAACAAACGGCGATCAGCGCTAATCTGGTATCAACTACCTCAGGTTTCTCCAGGTAGCACCGATCCCCCGGTGAAGAACGGCCCTCCGCGTCGGCAGCGCGGAGGGCCGTTCGGGTTCTCGTCGTCAGTCCTCGTCGGGGCACCGGCCGGGCGGCGGAGCGATCGCCGCACGGGTCCGCGCGCCGGCCCCTGAACCCACTGCCACCAGGTGCCGCTCGGGTCGCGACGCCGGGCCCGGCTGCCGGCCCAGCCCGCTCAGCGACGTGACGCCGAGACGCCCGGCCAGCACCGGCACCTGGTCCGGCTCGACCACGAAGACCACCTCACGCGGCCGCAGCGGGCGCACCAGCACCACCACGGCGAGGACCACCAGCAGCGTCCCGCCGGCCAGCAGCGCCCACGCCAGCCCGGGGAACCACCCGGCCCGCAGCTCGGCACGCATCCGCAGGTCGAGCCCGTCCGCGCCGTCCACGCGCATCACGACCAGGCTCAACGACCGGCCGGAAAGCTCCGCCGGGCTCCACTCCAGGGAGCCGACGCCCTCGCGTACCCAGAAGGGCTGGGACATCGGCGCGGCGGTGCCGGCGCCGGCGGTGGCCGGGTCGAGATCGACAGGTAGCTGGCCTCGGGTGACAGCGACGCGGCGCACCGTACTGTGCGGGACGTCGGCCAGCCACCGTCGCACCTGGTCGGCCGGGGCGAGGCCGAGGAAGACCTCGCCGTCGTCGTCCCGCGCGGTCAGGTGCAGCCGGGCCTGCCCGGTGCGCGCCAGCGGCAGGTCGGCGCGCAGCAACGCGTCCACGTCGGCCACCAGCACCGCGCGGGCCGGCGTGCGGACCGGCTCGAACCGGGCTCCGAACCCGCCGTCGGGGCCGGCGTGCCGGGCGGCGAGCCAGAGACCTCCACCCGCCAGCAGCGCCGGAATCCCCAGGGCCAGCAGCACCATGCCGGCGATCGTGCGTACGAAACGCATTCGCGTCGTCCCTCTCCGTAGCCAATTACCCGGCCGACCTTACCGACGCGCGTCGGCCGATCGCCGGATATCGGCGGCACCCGTCCGGGACGGCGACCGGCCCGGCGGATCGTTCCGCCGGGCCGGTGAACCGCTCACGTTCAGGACTTCGCTGCGGGTTCCCGCCGGGTACGCGCGAACGCCAGGCCGCCGAGGGCCAGGCCGCCCAGTCCGGCGACCAGGCCGGCCACCCCGAGGGCGGTGGCGGCGCCGGAGCCGTCGTCGTCATCGTCGTCGTCCGCCGCGGCGGCGGCCGGCGCGCTCGCGCCCGGCGAGGCGGGCGCCGCGGCGGCCAGCTTGAGCACCGGCGCCGGGTTCTCCGGCTCCTCCGCGCCCGGCGTCGGCTCCTCGATCCACCGGGAGACGTTGCCGTCGGAGTACGTCTGGAGCACCTTGAACACCATCGTGTCGGCCTGCGGCAGCGGACCCATGGACACCGGGAACTCCTGGAACTCGCCCGGCTTCACGCCGCCGTTCGGCGCGGCGGTGAAGGTCAGCTTGGAGACCGCCTCGGTGAGCTGGCTGCCGTGCACCTCGATCGGCGGGTCGACCTTGCGCTTCTCCACCGCGACCGTCCAGCCCGCCACCGGCATGGTGGAGACCGAGCCGACCGGCGCGTTCTCCGGCAGGTTCACCTCGACCTTGACTGTCGACGCCGTGTCGCTCTCGTTCGGCACCCGGAACGCGAACCGGCCGTAGCCGCCCTGCGTACCCTCGGCCGGGTTGATCGTGACGTGCGCCGAGGCCGGCCCGGCCAGGCCGAGCACCGCCGTGGCGACGGCGGTGAGGGTCAGCGCGGCGACTGTCGCGGGGCGCCGGAGACGGATCATCAGATGGGACCTTCCGTTACTTGATCGGCACGGTGGCGGTCACCGTGGCCTGGTCGATGTCGGTCGTGCGGACGGTGATGCGCAACTGCCAGTCGCCTCGCGCCGGCAGGTTGACCTCGCCGGTGGCGTGGTTGTCGCTGAGCGGGAGCAGCGGGACGGTGATCGGCTCGATCCCGGCCGACGGCAGCGCGGCGGTGACCTTCCACTCCTGCACCGGCTGGGGACGGCTGTCCTTGGTGTAGGCGTACAGGTGCAGCGAGTTGTTGCCGGTCTCGGCCGGGTCCAGCTGGACCTCCAGCGAGTAGATCGGGCTGCTGAGCGTCGTGGAGAAGTAACCCCGCTCGGCGCCCCCGACGTCCGCGGCGGCGGTGCGCGCCGGGGTGGTCTGCACGAGCGTCGCCGACACGCCCAGCACCACCGCCGTGATCACCAGCTCGGCCACCACGGCCCGTCGCATCGCGCCCGGCCGGCCGGCGGCGACCCGCCGCCGCACCAGCGCCCGGGAGTACGCGGCCACGCCGATCACCAGCGCGAACAGCACGATCTTGGCGAGCAGGAGCCGCCCGTACGTGGTGCCGAACAGCGCCTGAATGCCGGCCACCTCGATCAGGCCCTGCACGGTGCCGGCCAGCAGCAGCGCGGCCACCGCGAGCGCGGCCCAGCGGGACCAGATCGGCAGGATCGCGTCCAGCTCGCGCTCGTCGGCCCGGCGCAGCAGGAACACCGCGAGCATGACCAGACCGCCCAGCCAGACGGCCATGCCGCCCAGGTGCACCGCGTCCACCACCACCGAGACGGCGGGCGCGGGCGAGGCAGCCGCGTGCCCGGCCAGCGGCCAGGTGAACAACGCCGCGCCGCCGAGAACGGCCAGGATGATCCCGTCGGTACGGCCGATCGGACCCGCGAACAGCGGCCGGAGCAGGAACGCCGCCGCGGCGAGCAGGCCCAGCCGGACCAGGTGCGTGGTGCCGTAGGCACTGCCCAGCACGTCGCCCAGGCCGGAACCGGTCACGTCGAACAGGCCGCCGCCGTTGACGTACGGCACCTGGAGCCACACCTCGGCGAGCGTCGCCGCCACCAGCAGGCCCAGCCCGGTCCAGGCCAGCCGTGCCGGTCCCCGGCGGGACAGCCGGCGCGGCCAGAGCGCGGCGAGCACCAGCGCCGGGCCGACCAGCAGCAGCAACCCGGCGTAGCCGGCGTACTTCGCCACCTTCACCGCGTTCTCGGTGACCGGGTTCGCCCGGTTGTCCGAGCCGCTGTCGGTGGGCGGCTCCGACGGCGCGCCGACGGAGTAGGTGAAGGCGCCGGAGACCGGGTGGCTGTCGGCCGAGATGACCCGGTAGCTCACCAGGTAGGTGCCGCGCGCGCCGGACGGGTCCACCGGGATGGTGACCTCGGCGCCCTGGAACGTCGGCTCGCCCCGGTCGGCCCGCGAGCCGTCGGGGGCGATCACCCGTACCTTCCCGGGCACCTTGCGGACGCCCTCACTGAACGTGATCACCACCTGCGCGGGCGCCTCGGGCACCACGGCGGAGGCGGCCGGGCTGCTGCTCACCAGCACCGCGTGGGCGGCGGCCGGGGTGGCCGGGACGAGCAGCAGGGCGACCAGCAGGAGCAGCAGCCCGGCGGCGGCCCCGGAACGGGCGGCGACGACCCGGGACGGGCGGCGTACGGCAGCAGTCATGACCGCCATGGTTCCCGAACCGGGGCGGGTCCGGCGAGCCGGTCTCCGGCGGGCGTGACCGAGCGCCCACCCGGCACGGCGGCGCGCGCCACGCCGGGCCTGCTCCGAGGTCATGGGAGGGTAGTCGGACGGCGGACGGGAAAAGTTCCCGGCGTGTGCCGGACCACGGAATGGGTCGAAGGACCCTGTCCCCTCCAGGTACGCCGCGTAACCTCGGGTGACGTGATCCCCGGCTCGCGCGACACCGCCGCCGACCGCCCCGAGGCGGCACCCGACGCTGCCCGGGACGCGGCCACCGGCTGGGCCCTGGCCGCCCGCGACGGGAACCGCGACGCGCAGGCCGCCTTCGTCCGGGCCACCCAGGCCGAGGTGTGGCGCTTCGCCGCCGCGCTCGTCGACCCGGACAGCGCGGACGACCTGACCCAGGAGACGTACCTGCGGGCGTTCCGGGCGCTGCCCGGCTTCGAAGGGCGCTCCAGCGTGCGTACCTGGCTGCTCGGGATCGCCCGGCGGGCCTGCGCCGACCACCTGCGGACAGTGGTGCGCCGCCGCCGGCTCGACGCACGGCTCGCCGCCCAGGCCGCCACCGACCGCCCGTACCCGGACCCGGCCGGTCAGCTCGGCGCCACCGACCTCGTCCGCCGGCTGCCCGCCGAGCGGCGCTCCGCGTTCGTGCTCACCCAGTTGCTCGGCCTGTCCTACGCCGAGGCCGCCGACGTGGAGGGGGTGCCGGTGGGCACCATCCGCTCCCGGGTGGCACGCGCCCGCGACGAGCTGGTCGGCGCCGTCGGCGACACGATGACCGGATAGCGGGAACCTTTCGTGACACTCGGACGACGAATGACTGTGACCCCCTCCCCCTCCCCGGCCGGTCGCTGGCAGACGCTGCGGCCCTGGCTCGGCGTCGCCGCCCGCCTCGGGCTCGCCGCCGTCTGGCTGATCGCCGGCGGCACCAAGGTCGGCGACCTCGCCGCCTCCGGCCGGGCCGTGAACGCGTACCAGGTCATGCCGTACGACGTGGCCACCGTGATCGGCGCGGCGCTGCCGTTCGTCGAGCTGGCCCTGGGCGTGCTGCTGCTCGCCGGGATCGCCACCCGGATCAGCGCCGGTGTGTCCGCGGCGCTGCTCGTGGTCTTCATCGCCGGCATCGCCTCGGCCTGGGCCCGGGGCCTGGCCATCGACTGCGGGTGTTTCGGCACCGGCGGGCAGCTCGCCGCCGGCCAGACGCCCAGCTACCTCCCGGAGATCCTCCGGGACCTCGGGTTCCTGGTACTCGCCGGGTTCCTGCTGATCTGGCCCCGCACCCCGTTCTCCGTGGACGGGTGGCTGGCGGGCGACGACACCGTGGAGGACACCGATGAGTAGTCGCAAGGGGCGCAGGGACGCGGCCCGGGTCGTACGCGAGCAGATCGCCCGGGAGAAGCGGCGCAAGCGCACGCTCTGGACCTCGATCGCCGCGGTGCTGGTGCTCGTCATCGCCGGCGGCATCGGCTGGGCCGCCTACTCCAGCCAGAAGTCCGACGAGTTCACCGCCCCGCCCGGGGCCAACGACGCCGGCACCGGCATCGTGCTCGGCACCGGACCGGTCACCATCGACCTGTACGAGGACTACCTCTGCCCGGCCTGCAAGCAGTTCCAGCAGATCAACGGCGAGACGCTCAACCAGCTCGTCAGCGAGGGCAAGGCGAAGCTGGTGTTCCACCCGGTCGCGTTCCTGAACCGCTTCTCCACCACGGAATACTCCACCCGCTCCTCGGCCGCCTCCGGCTGCGCCGCGCAGGGCGGCAAGTTCCGCGAGTTCACCGACCAGCTCTTCGACAGGCAGCCGCCGGAGGGGGGCGCCGGGCTCAGCAACGACGAACTCGTCGACATCGGCGCGGGCGTCGGGCTGAACCGCGACGAGTTCGCCTCCTGCGTCTCCGACGGCACGTACCGGTCGTGGACCGAGCACGTCACCGACGAGGCGAGCAAGTCCGGCGTGACCGGCACCCCGACCATCAAGATCAACGGCAGTGAACTCCAGGACCGCAGCCCGGAGGGGCTCAAGTCGGCGGTGGAGGCGGCCGGCAAGTGATCACACCCCTGCGCCGGGCCGCGCTGGTGCTCGCCGTCGCGGCAACCGCCCTGCTCACACTCGCCGCGCCGGCCGCCGCACACGGTGCCGACGCGCCCGACGGCACCGACTACCGCGCCACCATCAGCGGCGTCGACCCGGACGGTCCCGGGCTCACCGCGCGCATGGTGGAGGCCGGTGCGCGGCTGGAGCTGACGAACGACACCGACGCCGACGTCACGGTGCTCGGCTACTCCGGTGAGCCGTACCTGCGCATCGGCCCGGTCGGCGTGTACGAGAACACCCGCTCCCCCGCCACCTACCTGAACCGGACGCTGGCCGGGGAGACCCGGCTGCCCGCCGAGGCGAACCCGGCCGCCGCGCCCGACTGGCGGCGGATCGACGACGGACCCACCGCCCGCTGGCACGACCAGCGCACGCTGTGGCGGGAGGACGCCCCGCCCGCCGCCGTCGCCGCCGACCCGGACCGGGAACACCGGGTACGCGACTGGACGGTGCCGCTGCGCGCCGGTGACACCACCGGGGCCGTACGCGGCACGCTGGACTGGGTACCGCCGCCCGACCCGTACCCCTGGTGGGTGGCCGCCACGCTGGGCTTCCTGCTCATCGGCGCGGCGGGACTGGCACCGGGCGGCACCGCCGCCGGGGTACGGGCGCTGCGCGCGGTGGGCGCGCTGCTCGCACTGGGCGGCGCGGCGACGGTGGCGCTCACCGTCGCCCGCGCGCTGGACACCGGCCCCCCCGGCGTCGGCGGAACGCTCGCCGAGCTGGTCACCGGTCAGGTGTGGACGCTGCTCACCGGGCTCGGTGCGCTCGCCGCCGGCGGGTACGCGCTGGCCCGCCGCCCGGCCGCCGACTTCGTGCTGGCGCTCGCCGGCGCCTGCCTCACGCTGTTCGCCGGAGTGACGAACCTGGCCGCGCTGTCCCGCTCGATCCCCCCGGCCGCCGGCCCGGCCGTGCTGGTCCGGGTGCTCGTGGTGGTCGGCCTGGCGACAGGCGCCGGCGCGGTGGCGGCAGGCCTGCTGCGCCTGCGCACCGCCGCACGAGCAGCCCGCCCCACCCCCGCACACCCCAACCCAACCCGCACCTCAATCTCCTAGCCCAAGCCTCCCCGCCCAGCCCTCGGCGACCTCGACCCCGGCGATCTTGCAGTTGCTGACCCTTGGGCGTGACTTCTGTCCCGTTATGCCCGGGCGGGAAGTGCAAGATCGCGGACGGGCGGAGGGTGTGAAGGGGCGGGGTCAGGTCGGGCGGGGGGCGAAGCCGTAAGGGAGTTCCAGGCGGTGAGCCTTGAGGAGTGCCTCGTCGGACAGGAGATCGGCTGTGGGGGCGTCGGCGACGATGCGGCCGCCGTCCAGGATCACCGAGCGGGGGCACAGCTCGGCCGCGTACGGCAGGTCGTGGGTGACCATGAGCAGCGTCACCGGCAGCCCGCGCAGGATCTCCGCCAGCTCCCGGCGGGCGGCCGGGTCGAGGTTCGACGACGGCTCGTCCAGCACCAGGATCTCCGGGCGCATGGCCAGCACGGTCGCCACCGCCACCCGGCGCCGCTGCCCGAACGACAGGTGATGCGGCGCCCGGTCCCGGTGCTCGCTCATCCCGACGGCCGCGAGGGCCTCGTCGACCCGCGCGGCCAGCTCGGCCCCGCGCAGGCCCAGGTTCGCCGGGCCGAACGCGACGTCCTCGGCGACGGTGGGCAGGAACAGCTGGTCGTCCGGGTCCTGGAAGACGATGCCGACGCGGCGGCGTACCTCGGCCAGCGTCTCCCGGTCGCGGCTGACAGTCAGGCCACCGACGCTCACCGTGCCCTCGGTCGGGGTGAGGATGCCGTTGAGGTGCAGCACGAGCGTGGTCTTGCCGGCGCCGTTGGGCCCGAGCAGCGCCACCCGCTCGCCGCGCGGCACGGTCAGGTCCACCCCGTGCAGGGCGACGTGACCGTCCGGGTACGCGTACCGGACGCCACTGATGTCGAGGGAGGGCGGCTGCTGCACGTACCCGATCATCGCAGGACGAGTGCGACGGCGGCGATGGAGGCCGCGATCGCCGGCACCGTCGCGGCGGCCGCCCACTGGCCGGCGGTGGCCGCGCCGGCCCCCTGCCACACCGCCGGCATCCGGCCGGTGTAGCCGCGGGAGAGCATCGCCAGGTACACCCGCTCGCCGCGCTCGAACGCGCGCAGGAACAGCGCGCCGACCCCGGCCGCGAAGCCGCGCAACTGCCACAGGAAACGCGGGTCGTCACCCCGGGACACCCGCGCCACCCGCATCCGCCGGGCCTCGCCGACGAGCACCTCCAGGTAGCGCAGCATGAACGTGGCGATCTGGGTGAGGATCTGCGGGCACCGCAGCCGGTCCAGGCCGACCAGCAGGTCACGCGTCGTCGTGGTCGCCGCCAGCAGGAGCGACGCGAGTACGCCGAGCGTGCCCTTCGCCAGGATGTTGAACGCGCCGTGCAGCCCGTCCACGGACAGGGCGAGGCCGGCCACCTCGACCCGCTCCCCCGCGCCCAGGAACGGCAGCGCGAACGCGAACAGTACGAACGGCAGCTCGATCAAAGCCCGGCTGAGCAGCCAGCGCGGGCCGACCCGGGCCAGCGCGGCCACCACGGCGACCAGGAGCGCGTACCCGCCGAAGGCCCAGTACGCCTCCCGGGGCGTGGCCACCACCGCGACGGTGAACAGCACCATCGCGGCGATCTTCACTTCCGGCGGGAGGCGGTGCACCGGCGAGCCAGACTCGCGATAGAGCACGTGCGCGTGCCCGGCACCCATGGTCAGCGTGTGCCGGTGGACGGGGTCGCGGCCTCTTCCACCGGGTCGGCGCTCGTGGCGGGTGCGGCCTGCGTGGCGTTCGTGGCGGGGGTGCGGCGGCGGGCCAGCCAGAACAGGCCGCCGCCGAGCGCGAAGGTGAGCAGCACGCCGAGCACGCCGGACAGGCCGGTGGAGACGAAGTCGTTGCCGATCCCGCGGACGCCGTAGTCGGCGAGCGGGCTGTCCGCCAGCTCGTGGTCCTTGGCCTGCTGGGCCGGGCAGCTGCCGCCGGTGATCTCGTCGTCGGCGTTCACAGTGCAGCCCTTGAGCAGCGACGAGTCGAGCCCGTCCGGGTGCGAGGAGGCGTAGTTGCTGACCACGCCGGCCAGCAGCAGGGCCACCAGCAGGCCGCCGAGCAGGAACGGCCAGTGACGCTTGCTCATCGGGCACCTCCGGCGACCGGGACGGCGGGAGCCGGCGTGGCCGGCTTGAGGGCGCGCAGCGCGTACACCAGGTCGGGCCGGACCTTCGCGACGGTGACCACTGTGGTCGCGGTGATCAGGCCCTCGCCGATGCCGATGAGCAGGTGGGCGACGGCCATGGTGCCGGCCAGGCCGGTGAGGTTGCCGCCGAGGTCGGTGGTGCCGCCCAGCCAGTACTGCAGCACGAAGCCCTGGGACGCGACCACCACGCTGACCAGCGCGGAGACGAACGCGGTGACGGCCAGCCCGGCCGGGGTACGCGGCAGCACGCGCAGCAGCAGCGCGATCAGCAGGTACGCGGCGGCGGTGCCCAGCAGCGCCATGTTGGTGATGTTGAGGCCGAGCATCGCGACCCCGCCGTCACCGAAGACCAGCGCCTGCACGATCAGCACCACGGCGACGCAGAGCGCGCCGACCCAGGGGCCGACGAGCAGCGCGGCCAGTGCGCCGCCGAGCAGGTGACCGCTGACCCCGGCGGTGAAGATCGGGAAGTTGAGCATCTGCACGGCGAAGATGAACGCCGCCACCAGCCCGGCCATCGGAGCCAGCCGGTCGTCGAGGTCGGCGCGGCCCCGCAGCACGCAGAAGGCGAGCGCGGCGAGGGCGAGAGCCGCGAAGATCGCGGCGACCGGGCCGTTGATGATCCCGTTGGAGATGTGCATCGCCAGGGTGTCCACGGGCTCAGCTTATTTCCAGGAAGGCACTGTTGCCAATATCTTGCAACTACACATGGTGCCCGTCACCGCGCCCGCGCGTCGCCGTCCGCCGACCGCACCGGCCCGGCGGTATCGTCACCGCCATGACCGACCGCCTCAAGCCCGGCGACCCCGCCCCCGAGTTCACCCTCCCCACCGACGACGGCGGCACGCTGTCCCTGGCCGGCCTGCGCGGCCGCAAGGTCATCCTGTACGCGTACCCGGCCGCCATGACGCCCGGCTGCACGAAGCAGGCGTGTGACTTCCGGGACTCGCTCGCCTCCCTCCAGGCCGCCGGCTACGAGGTGGTGGGCATCTCGCCGGACAAGCCGGCGAAGCTCGCGAAGTTCCGCGACCGGGACGCCATCACGTTCCCGCTGGTCTCCGACGAGGACAAGGCGGTGCTGACCGCGTACGGCGCGTTCGGCGAGAAGCAGATGTACGGCCGCACCGTCACCGGCGTGATCCGCTCGACGTTCGTGGTGGACGAGGACGGCAAGATCGAGCAGGCGTTCTACAACGTGCGGGCCACCGGTCACGTCGCCAAGCTGCGCCGGGACCTCGGTCTCGACTGAGGTCACCGGCCCGGAGCGCCTCGTCGCATCGCGGCCGGTCGCGGCCGGTCGCGGCCGGTCGCGGCCCGGAGTACACACGGCTCCGGCGCGACACTCTAAACTCGGCGGGTCGGGCGGGAGTGGCGGAACGGCAGACGCGCAGGCCTTAGGAGCCTGTGTCCGAAAGGACGTGGGGGTTCGAAACCCCCCTCCCGCACCATCAGCGGTGTCACGCCCATCACGAACGCGGGTGCGGGCCGCGTCGCCACGCGCAGGATGGCGTCGTGGACCTGCGTTTCGTACTCGACCCCGACCTCACCCCCGAGCTGCGCGAACAGATCATCGCGCTCTGGGTGGACGTGACGAACGCCGGCGGCGCCGTCGGCTTCGTCGCCCCCGTGACGGCGGACGAGGTACGCCCGCTCGCCACCTCGACGCTCGACGAGGTGGCGGACGGGCCGGACCGGCTCCTCGCCGGTTACGAGGGCGAACGCCTGGTCGCCGTCCTGGTCGTCGCCGACAACCGGTTCCACCTCAAGACGCACTGGCGGGTGCTCAAGCGCGTCATGGTGCACCCCGACACCCAGGGACACGGGTACGGCGCGGCGCTGATGCGCGAGGCCGAGCGGATCGCCGGAGGGCTCGGCCTGACGGCGCTGCACGTGACGGTCCGCGACGGTCTGGGACTGGACCGCTTCTACAAGCGCCTCGGATACCGCGAGATCGGCCGCCTCCCCGCCGCGCTGCGCCTGTCCCCCACCGACGCCCGGGACGAGATCCTCATGTGGCGAGACCTCCCCACCCCAACCTGACCCGCCCCGGCCCGGCCCGGCCACCCCGGACTCGCCCCGGCTCGACTCGGCCCGGCTTGGGTTGACTCGGGCTCGGCTCGGCCCTACCCGGCCCCGCCCGGCGATCTTGCACTTATAGCCCCGACAAAAACCGCATCCAGGACAGATGCAGGGCAGCAAGTGCAAGATCGGCGAGGGCTGGCCACGAGGCGCCGCCCTCTCGCCGACCCCTCCCGGCTCCCGGCTCCCGGCTCCCGGCTCCCGGCTCCCGGCTCCCGGCTCCCGGCGATCTTGCGGTTGGTGCCCGGGCGAAAGGTGCTTGTGCGGCAACGGAGGGGCCGCGAGTGCAAGATCGACGAGGGCTGAGGGCGGGCGGGGCCGCTGGCAGGGCAGGAGCAGACGGGCGGCGTCAGGAGCAGGGAGCCGGGGTGGGTGGGGCGGCGGCTGCCTGCATCACGGGCTCGGTGGGTGCGGCGGGAGCCGGAACCGGGGTGGTGGCGGAAGGGCTGGGGGTGGGGCTCGGGGGTGTGGGGCTCGGCTTCTTCGGGGTGGGCTTGGGGGTGGCGGCATTGGTGCCGTACATGCGGGTCTTGCTGCGCTGCACCTGGCCGGGGAGCATCCGGATGCCGGTGGCGGTCGCGCGGTGGCCGTACACGTCGGTGACCCGGATCTCGTACGGGCCGGGACCGGCCCCTGACTCGATCAGCCAGTAGTTGTAGTCCTGCCGCTGCGCCGCACGCCACGAGCCGTTCTGCCGCACCTCGACCGAGCGCAGCGGGTTGCCGTGGTCACCGACGAGGACGGCGAACCACCACTGCGACGAGCCCTCCTTCATCCGGAACGTGAGCGGACCGGTCAACCTCGGGTTCACCACCGCGCGGTAGCTGACCTTCACCACCCCCTGCACCGGATCGGCGATCCGGGCGAACGCCTCGGCGGAGAGGTCGAGGTGACCCGGCGCGCACTCCGGGCACTGGTCCATCACCTGCACCCGCACGGTGCCCCGTGGGCCGGTGACGTCGAGGAAGCCGCCGCAGGAGGCGCCGGAGGCGTATTCGCCCGGGCCGAGCGCGACGTACATCCGGTCGGCGGGCGCGCCCGGCCGGGAGCAGTTGCCGCCGGCGCCCTCGGAGTCGTAGAAGGTCGCCTTGCCGCTGCGCGTCGCGCCGCCGAGGGGCGGGGCGGCGGCCACCGGCAGGGCGGCCACGGGCGGGAGGGCGGCGGCACCCGGCGGGAGGGCGGCGACCATGGGCGGGAGGGCGACCACGGGTGCCCCGGCAGCGAGGGGAGGCGGGGCCGCGCAGGCGGGGGCGGCGCCGCCGCGTACCGCGAGGGTCACCGCGACCGCGGCGGCGACGGCGACCAGACCGGCGGCGGCCAGACGGCGACGGCGTGCGGCGGCGCGGCGACGACCGTCCGGGGTGGCGGGTCCGAACGTGTCGCCGGCGGTCGGCGGGTGGGGTGCGGTGCCGTCGGTCACGCCGGTCGATGCTGCCGGACCGGTCTGCCGCCCGACAAGCGAGCTAAGCGAAAGCTAAACCGGGCGCAGCGCGCGGGCGCTGGAGACGACACCGGCCAGCCCGGAGGAATCTGACCACTGTTGCCGAGCTGGTGGCGGCGGACGGTGAGGCCACTCCCCTCCCCCTGCCGCCGGCGAGGTCGGGGTGCTGCCGCAGCGAGCCCTCCAGGCGGACGCGCCGGACACCGGATCCGGCGGGTGCCCGGCGGCGAGGCCCGGAGCCGCCACCTCGGTCCGGCGGTCGAGCGCCGCCGGGGGCGTCACCGTCCGGGCGCGGGTCCACACGGTGCGACGCGAATCAGTAGCATCGCGGCATGTCAGATCGCCACCAGCTCACCGATTCCGACCCACGCGAGCAGGGCTCCGATATGGAGCCGGGCGGGCCCGTGGAGGAGAAGCGGCCCCGGCGCCGCCGGGGCCGGCGGATCGCCCTGATCGTGCTGCTGGTGGTCGTGCTGCTCGCCGGCGGGGGCGCCCTGGCCGGTGGCCTCTACTACCGCTCGGTCGACAAGTCCATCGAGCGGGTCGACGCCTTCGAGGGGGTGCCGGAGGAGTCGCGCCCACAGGTCGAGGCCAAGGGCGCCATGAACATCATGATCCTGGGCAGCGACTCCCGCGATCCGGAGAGCACCGGCGGCTCGCGCAGCGACACGATCATCCTGGCCCACCTGCCGAAGGACCGGTCGAGCGCCCAGCTCATCTCGATCCCCCGGGACACCTGGACGGCCATCCCGAAGTCGAAGGAGGGCCGCGGCGGTCGCGACGCGAAGATCAATGCCGCGTACGCGTGGGGCGGCGTGCCGCTGATGGTGCAGACGGTGGAGAAGTTCAGCGGCGTACGGGTGGACAACGTGGCGATGGTCGACTTCGCCGGCTTCAAGGAGATCATCGACGCGCTCGGCGGCGTCGAGATCGACGTGGAGAAGGGCTTCACCACGAAGTACTCGCTGATCGGCACGCGAACCTTCGAGAAGGGCCGGCAGACCATGGACGGGGCCGCCGCGCTCGACTACGCGCGGGAGCGGCACGCCTTCCCCGACGGTGACTTCGCGCGGATCCGGCACCAGCAGCAGGTGATCAAGGCCATTCTGGACAAGGCCGCCTCGGGCGGTGTGCTGACCAACCCGGCCAAGCTGAACTCGTTCGTCCGCGCCACGTCGGACTCGGTGGCGGTCGACAAGTCACTGTCGCTGGTGGATCTGGCGATGGAGATGCGTGGCCTGCGCGGCGGCAACCTGACGTTCTTCACCTGCCCGGTGAAGGGCACCGGCCGGGTCGGCAGTGAGAGCGTCGTGTTCCCCGATGCGGCGCGTTCCAAGACGCTGTTCGACGCGGTCCGCCGCGACTCGGTCCCCGAGATCCTCGCCATCAGCGGAAAGTAGGACGTCGATCTGTCATGCCGGTGCTGGCGGCGGGGCGGGGCCGCTCGTATCCTGCGATCGCCGTCGGTCTCTGCATCCGGGCCGGGGGCGTCACGGGGGAGGATCGACCATGCCACGCCTGCCGGCGTTCGAGCATTCGTCCGCGCCACCGTCCGGTGTGGCCATGAACACGCCGATGGACAGTGGCCTGGACACGACGACGGTGCTGCCGTACGCGGGTTCGCGGGCGTCGACGCGTACCCGCTGGTTGCGAGCCTGGATGGTGACCGCACCCATCGACGTCGCGGCGCTGCTCGCGCCGCTGCTGCTCACGCAGAACTACTGGCGCGGCACGTTGTTCAACGCCGCGCTCGCCGTGGGGCTGTTCGCCGCGGGCGGGCTCTACCGGCCGCGCCGGCACATCAGCATCCTGGACGAGCTGCCGAGCCTCGGCGGCCGGCTGCTGGCCTCCGGCGCGGTGGGGGCGATCATCGCGGCGCTGCGGCACGACTCGGTGCCGTACGTCAGCGGGTTCATGCGCGGCGTCGCGCTCTCCGCCGGCCTGGTGATCGTCGGGCGGGCGCTGAACAGCCGGCTCATCCTCCTGGCCCGCAAGCGACGGTGGGTGGAGCACAACGCGATCGTCATCGGCGGCGGGCCGATCGGCGGCGAGCTGGCCCGGCTGCTGCGTCGCTACCCGCAGTACGGGCTGCGGTTCGTCGGCGCTGTCGACGCCCCGTCACGGCCGCGGATCGGCGCGTTGCCGCTCATCGGCACGATCGACGACCTGGAGAAGCTCGCCGACATGCTGGAGTGCGAGGTCCTGATCATCGCGGACCCGGACTGCTCCGAGGCCGACCTGATGGAGGCGCTGCTGCGTCCGGCCAGTTCCCGCTGTGACCTGTGGGCGGTGCCGCGCCTGTGGGGGTCGCGGTCGCAGGGCGGCTACCCCGACCACATCGGCGCCATCCCGCTCATCAAGATCGGCGACACCACGCTCACCGGTCCCCGGTGGCGGCTCAAGCGCGCCTCCGACGTGGTGTTCGCGGTGACCGCCCTGGTGCTGCTGAGCCCGCTGCTGCTGCTCTGCGCCGTCGCCACGTTCCTCGACGGCGGCCGGGGCGTGTTCTTCCGCCAGGAGCGCATCGGCCGGTACGGCAAGCCGTTCCACGTGATCAAGTTCCGGTCGATGCGCCCGGCCGACGAGCACGAGTCGCAGACCACCTGGTCCATCGCGCACGACGAGCGGGTCGGGCCGATCGGGCGGTTCATGCGGCGCACCTCGCTGGACGAGCTGCCGCAGCTGTGGAACATCCTGCGCGGTGAGATGAGCGTGGTGGGGCCCCGGCCGGAGCGGCCCTACTTCGTGGAGAAGTTCTCCATGGAATACCCGAGGTACGCGATGCGTCACCGCGTACCGGTCGGGCTCACCGGTCTGGCGCAGGTCAGCGGCCTGCGCGGGGACACGCCGATCTCGGACCGGGCCCGGTTCGACAACTACTACGTCGAGAACTGGTCGCTCTGGCTCGACATCAAGATCGTGCTGCGTACCGTCACCGAGGTCTTCCGGGGCGGGGGGCGCTGAGCGCGTCGGTCAGGTCCGCGTACCAGTCCCCCGGCGGCGGCAGCTTCGCCGCCTCCCACCGGCCGTGCGCCAGCACGCTGTAGCGGGGACGCGCCGCCGGGCGCGGGAAGCGGTCGCTCGTGGTCGGCCGGACCCGGTCCGGGTCGAGACCGCGCAGGGCGAAGACGGCGCGGGCCAGGCCGTACCAGGTCGTCTCGCCGGCGGCGGTGCCGTGGTACGTCCCGGGCTCCGCGTCGCCGGCGAGCGCCGCGTCGGCGAGCGCCACGAGACGCTCCGCGAGACGGTACGACCAGGTGGGCTGCCCGTACTGGTCGTCCACCACGTCGAGCCGGTCGCGTTCGGCTGCCAGCCGCAGCATCGTCTTGACGAAGTTGCGCCCGTGGGTGGCGTAGAGCCAGGCGGTGCGCACGACGTACCCGGTCTCGGGCAGCAGCCGGGCCACCGCCAGTTCCCCGGCGAGCTTGCTGCGCCCGTACGCGTTGACCGGGCCGGTCGGCGCGTCCTCCGGGTACGGCTCGGTGGCGTCGCCTGCGAACACGTAGTCGGTGGAGACGTGCACCAGGCGCGCGCCGGACACGGCACAGGCGTGGGCCAGGGCGGCGACCGCGTCGCCGTTGACGGCTGTGGCGTCCCGCTCGCGCGTCTCGGCGCCGTCCACGTCGGTCCAGGCGGCGGCGTTGAGCACCACGTCGTGCCCGCCCACCGCGTCCCGGACCGCGTGGGCGTCGGTGACGTCGAGGTCGGCGCGGGCGGCGACGGTGACCGACAGGTCCGGCCGGGTCCGCAGCACGGCGAGCAGGTCCCGCCCGAGCATCCCGCCCGCACCGGTGACGAGCACCCGGGTCATCAGTGGCCGGCCGTCTTCAGCGGCTCCCACCAGGCCCGGTTGTCCCGGTACCAGCGGACCGTCTCGGCCAGGCCCCGGTCGAGGTCGATGCTCGGGGCGTACCCCAGCTCACTGCTGATCTTGCTGATGTCCAGCGAGTAGCGGCGGTCGTGGCCCTTGCGGTCGGTGACCGGCACGACCCGGTCCCAGCCGGCCCCGCACGCCGCCAGGAGCCGCTCGGTGAGCTGCCGGTTGGTCAGCTCGGTGCCGCCGCCGATGTGGTAGACCTCGCCGGCCCGCCCCTTCTCCTGCACCATCGCCACGCCCCGGCAGTGGTCGTGCACGTGCAGCCAGTCCCGGACGTTGCCGCCGTCGCCGTACAACGGGACGGTGCCGCCGTCGAGCAGGTTGGTCACGAACAGCGGGACGACCTTCTCCGGGAACTGGTACGGCCCGTAGTTGTTGGAGCAGCGGGTCACCACGACGTCCAGGCCGTGGGTGCGGTGGTAGGACAGCGCCAGCAGGTCCGACCCGGCCTTCGAGGCGGAGTACGGCGAGTTCGGCGCCAGCGGCCAGCTCTCCGTCCACGAGCCGGAGTCGATGGAGCCGTACACCTCGTCGGTGGAGACGTGCACGAACCGCCGGACGCCGTGCCGCAGCGCGGCGTCGAGCAGCGTCTGCGTCCCGAGCACGTTCGTGGTGACGAACGGGGCGGCGCCGGTGATCGACCGGTCCACGTGCGACTCGGCAGCGAAGTGGACGATCACGTCGTGCCCGGGCACCACCTCGTCGACCAGCGCCGGATCGCAGATGTCGCCGCGCACGAAGCGCAGCCGGGGGTCGTCGCGTACCGAGGCCAGGTTCGCCAGGTTGCCGGAGTAGGTCAGCTTGTCCAGCACGGTGAGCGCGTCGGGGCCCTCGACCGGCACCCCGGCCGCGTCGCCGCCGGGCACGCCCAGCAGCATCCGCACGTACTCCGACCCGATGAAGCCGGCGCCGCCGGTGACGAGGATCCTCACGGGTCGTGGAGTCTACGCCGTGCCGGCAGCCCGGGCGGGACGTCGACGGGCCGCGGGGGCGGCGGCGTCGCGGGTAGTCTCCGCGGGTGCGTGGAATCCTTCTCGCCGGCGGCACCGGTTCCCGGCTCTGGCCGATCACCCGGGCCGTCTCCAAGCAACTGATGCCGGTGTTCGACAAGCCGATGGTCTACTACCCGCTCTCCACTCTGGTGATGGCCGGGGTACGGGAGATCCTGGTGGTGACCACGCCGGACGACCGCGCCCAGTTCGAGCGGCTGCTGGGCGACGGCAGCCAGTGGGGGCTGCGCCTGACGTACACCGAGCAGCCCCGCCCGGAGGGCATCGCGCAGGCGTTCCTGCTCGGCGCGGACTTCATCGGCGAGGAGTCGGTGGCGCTGATCCTGGGCGACAACATCTTCCACGGCGTCGGGCTCGGCCGGCAGCTCGCCCAGCACGGCGAACCGGCCGGTGGGCGGGTCTTCGCGTACCCGGTCGCCAACCCGCAGGACTACGGCGTGGTCGAGTTCGACGACGCCGGCCGGGTGCTGTCGATCGAGGAGAAGCCGGCCCGTCCCCGGTCCCGGTACGCGGTGCCGGGCCTCTACTTCTACGACAACCGGGTGGTCGACATCGCCCGGAAGCTGACCCCGAGCGCCCGGGGCGAGCTGGAGATCACCGCGATCAACGAGACGTACCGGGTGTGGGGCGAACTCACCGTGACAGTGCTCGACCGGGGCACCGCGTGGCTGGACACCGGCACGTTCACGTCGATGATGCAGGCCGCGGAGTTCGTCCGGGTGATCGAGGAACGCCAGGGCATGAAGATCGGCTGCGTCGAGGAGGTCGCGTGGCGGTCCGGACTGATCGACGACGAGCGGTTGCGGATGCTGGCCCACCCGCTGACCCGCAGCGGTTACGGTGATTACCTGCTGAGTCTGCTGGCCGGACAGTCCGGTTCGGGGAGTGCGTCGTGAAGATCCGTCCGCTGAGCATCGAGGGCGCCTGGGAGGTGACCCCGCGCCAGCACGGCGACACCCGGGGCCTGTTCCTGGAGTGGTACCGCTTCGACCGGCTCGCCGAGGCGGTCGGCCATCCGCTGCGGCTGGCGCAGGCCAACCTCTCCGTGTCCGCGCGGGACGTGGTGCGCGGAATCCACTTCGCCGACGTACCGCCCGGCCAGGCCAAGTACGTCACCTGCGTACGCGGCGCGGTGCTGGACGTGGTGGTGGACGTGCGGGTCGGCTCGCCGACGTTCGGCCGGTGGGAGGCGGTACGCCTCGACGACACCGACCGGCGGGCCGTCTACCTGGCCGAAGGACTGGGGCACGGGTTCTGCGCGCTCACCGAAGACGCGACGCTCAGCTACCTCTGCTCCGCGACGTACAACCCGGCGGCCGAGTACACCCTGTACCCGCTGGATCCGGATCTCGGGATCGACTGGCCGGCGCCGACGCCGCTGCTGTCCAGGCGGGACGCGGCTGCGCCGCGCCTGGCCGAGGCACGCGCGGCAGGGCTGCTGCCCGACTACGACGCCTGCCGCTCCTTCACCGCGGCGCTGGACACCCGGCCGTCGCTCTGACCCGGCACCCCGGCCGAGTCCTCGACCGCGTCCGGTCCGGAGGTGGCCGCGTCCGGGACGGGCGTTCTCGGAGCCTCTGAATCCGCCGGCTCCGCGACGGCCTCGGCGGGACGGCGGCGCACCGTCGTCGCCCAGAGCGTCCGCACGTCCGCGCTCACCGGCGTACCCGCCCGGCGGTAGCCGAGCACCAGGGCGATCCCGACCCCGACGGCGAGGCCGCCGAGCCCGCCGCCGGCCGCGTACCACTGCCACCGCACCGGCTCGGGACGCGGCGGCGGCGCGGCGGCCCGGACCACCGCGACCTGGGCCTTGAGCCCGAGCCCGGCGGGCGGCAGGTCGCGTTCGGCGATCCGTTGCAGTTCGGCCGCGAGCGCGGCGGCGATCGCCGCGGCGGTGCCGGCGGACCGGTCGGTGACCGCCACGTCGATCGCCAGGGAGTCGACGGTGGACGACGCGACGACGCGACCGGCCAGGTCGTCGGTGGTGTACGGCAGTCCGAGCGAGTCGATCACCGGGCGGGTCAGCCGGGGCGTGTTCATCATGGTGGCGTACGTCTTCACCCGCCGCTGCATCAGCCGGCCCGCCTCGTCGGCCGGCGGGCGGGGCTGGGGCGTGGCCGACTTCTCGGCGGCGAACGTGACGACCATCTGGGTCTCGGCCCGGTAGACCGGTGGCCGGCGTTCGGCGAGGACCCCGGTGAGCACGCCGCACAGCAGCGTCAGCGCCAGCACGATCGGCCACCGCCTGCCGATCGTGTCGCGGAAGTGGGCGAGGTCCACGACGCGTCACCCTACCGGCGGCGGACCGCCGCGGGCGTACCCGCCCGCCGGGTCCATTGCGCAACGGCGCTCATGTCGGGTAGAACAAGCCCGCACCATCCGCGCATCTTGGGGGAAGACGAGTGGATTCCGCGTGGCCGGCTCGCGGCCGGCACCGGCGCCTGGGCGCCGGGTGTTAGGCCGGGTCCGGCGGATCGTCTCCCCCGAGCGTCTCTATCTGGTCGCCCTGGGCCTGACCGGGCTCGCCGCGCTGGTGTCGGTGACGCTGCCGGCTGCCGAACGCGGCGAACTCGCGGCGAACATGGTGAGCGCCACAGTGGGCGCGGCACTCGGTGGCCTGTCCGTGGACACGTTCCTGCTGTCCCGCCCGGCCGGCTGGATCATGTCGCGTGGTCGCCTGTGGATCGCCGGCATCCTGACCGTCTCGCTCGGGCTCACCGCGCTGGCCGCGGCGCTGCTGACCACGCTGGCCGGGCTGGGCAGCCACCCGGTGGGCATCGGGGCCGGCTGCGCGCTCACCGTGTTCAACACGGCGGCCGCGCTCGGCCTGCGCCTCAAGCGGTTCTGGTTCGTCTACACCATGCGGGCGCTCGGCGGCGCGGTGCTGGTCGCCGGGTACGGGCTGTTCTGGCTGGGCCATCGGCTCGACGGTGGCCTGTGGAGCGTGCTGTGGCTGGGCGTCCAGGTCGCCACCGCCACGGTGCTCGGGGTGGCGGTGCTGGGCTGGGCGCGGCGGTTCGGGCCGGTGCCGGCGGCGACGGCGGGGCGCACGGAGTACCGCGCCGACCTGCTCGCGGTGGGCCGGCTGCACGTGGGGGTGTGCGCGCAGATGCTGACGTACCGGCTGAGCCAGGTCCTGGTGGCCCGCTTCGCCGGCGCGGGCGCGCTCGGCGTGTTCGCGCTGGCGGTGGCAGCGCTGGAGTTCGCGCAGTCCGGCGCGGTGGTACGGGCGCAGCGGATCCTGGCCGAGCGTGACCCGGACGCGATCGGCGACCACGGCCGCGAGGTCGTCAGGTCGGCGCTGCCGATCGCCGCGCTCGCCGTGATCGGGCTGGCGGGGCTCGGCGTGCTGGCGCCGGACTACCGCGACGCCTGGATCTTCGGGCTGCTCCTGCTGCCCGGGACGCTGGCGTTGTCGGCCGGCAAGACGTGGAGCGCGGCGCTGCTCAAGCGCGCGGGCGAGCAGGCCACCACCGCCGTGGCCCTCGTCACCATGTCGGTGTCGGTGGTGCTGTACGTTCTGCTCATCCCGTGGGCCGGCGCGCTCGGCGCCGCGGTCGCGTCGTCGGTCGCCTACGGCGTCTACGCGTTGCGCACCCGGCAGCGACTCCAGCGGTCCACGCACCTCCTCGTCAATCGGATGGCCTAGCGGTGGACGTCTCAATCGTCGTGTTGACCTGGGAAGACTTCGAGCGCACCGACGGCTGCGTCCGTTCGTTGCCGGACGGCGTGGAAGCCGTCGTGGTGGACAACGGCAGCGCCGCCGAGATCAGCGACCGGCTGCGGGCCATGTGCGCGGAGACCGGCGCCCGGTACGTGCGCTCGGAGACGAACCTCGGCTACGCCAAGGGCATGAACCTCGGTGTCCGGCACAGCACCCGGTCCCGGGTGGTGCTGTCCAACAACGACATCCTGGTGCGGCCGGGCGCGATCGAGCGGCTCGTGGCCGAGCTGGACGACCCGACTGTGGGCGCGGCGTTCCCGAAGGTGCTGGACGCGACCGGCCGGGACCAGACCGCCGCCGGCCGGTTCCTGACGGTGGGCACCGGATTCGCACACGCCACCGGGCTCAGCCTGGTGTTCCCGAGGCTGCGGATCGTGGCCTCGCCGGAGCGCGGCGACTGGCTGTCCGGGCCGTTCGTGGCGATCCGGCGGGAGACGCTGGACCGGATCGGCGGGGTGGACGAGTCGTCGTTCTTCTACTCCGAGGACCTGCGGCTGTGCTGGGCGGTGCGCCGGCTGGGGCTGCGCCTGGCGTACCTGCCGGACGCCGTGGTCACGCACGAGGACGACGCGAGCGCGAAGCGCCGGTGGGCGGCCGAGGAGATCTCCCGCCGGCAGACCCGGGAGTTCATCCGGGCCAGCCGTGAGCTGGCCGGGTGGCGGGGCACTGTGGCCTGCTCCGCGTACACGGTGGGGGTGCTCGCCCGGGCGGCTGTGGGCGGCGGGGCCGCGCGGCGGGCGATCGCCCGCGGCGCCCTGGAAGGCATGGGCGTCCGATGAGGGTGCTGTTCGTCTGCACCACCGGCGGGTCGGGGCGGCGGCAGCTCGGCGGCGCCGAGCGCTTCCTGATCGAGATGCTGCCGGCGCTCGCGTCCCGTGGCGTCGACGTGGTCGCCGCCACGCCTGACGACGAGGTCGCGGCGGCGTTGCGGGACGCGGGCGTGCCGTGGTGTCCGCTGGGCGCGGCGAAGCGGGTGGACCTCCGGTACGCGCGCGGCATCCGCGCGCTCGTCGAGGAGCTGCGGCCGGACGTGGTGAGCGCACACCTGCTCTCCGCCGCGATGCACGCCCGCGCCGGGCTGGGCGTGCGGGGGCGCCGCACGCCGCTCGTGGTGACGCTGCACAACAGTCTCTGGCAGTACCGCGACACGGCGGAGACGCTGCGCGCGAAGGCCGCGGTGCAGGCCAACATCAGCACGGACCTGATGTTCCGGCGGCTGCGGCCGCACGCGACGGTCGCGGTCTCCGACTTCGAGGCCCACGAGCTCCGGGTACGCGGGCGGATCCGCGACGTGCGCGTGATCCCGAACCCGCTGCCCGCCATCTGGCCGCAGGTGACCGACACCGGCGGCCTCGCGCCGGACGGCCCGGTGCGGGTCGGTTTCCTCGGCCGGCTGGAACGGGAGAAGGGCGCCGACCTGCTGGCGGGCGTCGCCGCGGCGCTGCCGGACGTGGAGTTCCTGGTGGCCGGCGCGGGCACCGTCGACGTCGAGGAGCGGCCGAACCTGCATCTGGTCGGCCGCGTCGACGCCGCGCCGTTCCTGCAGCGGCTGCACTGCCTGCTGGTGCCGTCCCGGGTGGAGGCGTTCGGGCGCAGCGCGCTGGAGGCGATGTCGCTCGGCGTGCCGGTGGTGCACTCCGGCGCGGGCGGCCTGACCGAGGTCACCGCCGCCGGCGACGGCGTGCTCGCGTACCGGGCGGAGCTGACGCCGCAGGCGCTGGCCGCCGCCGTGCGGACGGCCACCGACCCGGCCGCGTGGGACGAGCGGCGGCGCGAGCTGGCCCGGCAGTACGCGGACCGGCACTCGTTCGACGGATGCGTGGACAACTGGCACGACCTGTACCGGACGGTCGCCCGTGCCAGCCGCTGAGCGACGCCTCTGGTCGGTCGGAGTCCCGTTCGCGCTGGGCGCGGCCCTGCTGCTGGCCACGCTCGACGCCGGGATCGCCGTGGCGCTCGCGCTGGCGGTCGGCACGCTGCTCGCCGCGCGACTGCGGATGTGGGCGCTCGCGGCCTGCGCCGCCGTCTGGACCGCCGCGCTGCTCGCCGTGCGGGTGCTGCCCGGCCCGTACGACTCCTGGGCCGGTCGCGGCGTGCTGCCGGTGCTCGCCGGTTACGTGACGGTCTTCCTGCTGGCCTGGGCGGTGGGCCGGCGGCTGATCGACAGGCGGGACGAGGACGGCGACCGGTCCCGTCCGGCGCTGTCCTGGCCGTCCGAGCGCCGCCTGCTGACGTACCTGTTCGTGCTGCTCGGCGTCGCTGTGGTGACCGCGGCGATCCGGTTCCGGGGCACTGTGCCGCCGCTGCTCGCCGACAACCCGGACGCCGCCCGGCAGGTGCTGCGCGAGCAGTCGAACCTGGTCATCGGGCTGCTGTCCGAGGCGTGGACGCTCGGCATGGCGGTGTCGCTGCTGCGCGCGTTGTCCGCGCGTGGCCGGGCGCTGCCGGTCTACTACGCGCTGACGGCTGTCTTCACCGTCGGGGCGGCGCTCGGCGCGAGCAAGAACTCGGTGCTGGTGGGCATCGCGCCCGCGCTGATCGCGGCGCTGTCGGTACGGCGTACCCGGGGACGGGCCGCGTCGTTCCTGGCCGCGCGTACACCGGTGGTGCTGCTGATCGGCGCGGTGGCGCTCGGCGCGGCGGTGTTCCTCGGCGGGCAGCGCACCATGGCCGGCACCGGCGCGTTCGAGACCGAGTTCCGGGCCCGCTACGGCAGCAACGCGCTGGCCAGCAGCGCCGGGTCGCTGGATCTGTCGCTGAGTTCGTCCACCGAGACGTTCGGGCGGGTGTGGTCACAGCGGGAGCACCTGGAGCCGCGGTACGGCACGTACTCGCTGACGTTCCTCGGCTCCCGCGTCGAGCCGATCGTCGGCAAGGCGGACCTGTACGGGCTGACGTCCCAGCTCAGCCAGCCGTACCTGATGAACACGGCCACGTTCGTGGCCATCCCGCTGCTCGACTACGGCCCGCTGGGCGCGGTGTTCTTCCTGGCCGCGCTGGGGCTGGCGGTGGGCGCCACCGAACGGTGGTTCGAGTTCTCCCGTGCGCCGGCCGGGCAGCTGGCGCGGGCGTTCGTCGTCTACTTCGCGCTGTTCGGCGTCTACGAGCTGTATCCGCTGATCTACCCGACCTGGCTGAGCCTGGTGCCCGGCCTCTGGGTGCTGCACCGGCTGGGCAGGAGCGCGGCATGACGTTCGACGGCCTCACCGTGGTCACCGTCCTCTACCGGTCCGCCGGCATGCTCGCCGAGACGCTGCCGACCTGGGTACGCAGCGCCGGTGACCTGCCGGTCCGGTTCGTCTTCGCGGACAACTGGCCGTCCGACGGGTGCGCCGAGGTGATCGCCGGGCACCTGCCCGCCGACCGGTACGCGTACCTGCCCGACGCCACGAACCCGGGTTTCGCGGCCGGCTGCAACCGGGCGGCGGCAACGGTCACCACGAGCCACCTGATGCTGCTGAACCCGGACGTGTGGCTGCCCGACGACGCGCTGGCCCGGATCTGCGCCGCCGCCGACCCGGACGCCCCGATCGCTGTCGGCCTGGCCATGCACGGCGGCGAGTACGTGGGCATCGACCTGAACCCGGTGTCGCTGTTCATCGACAGGCGAGCCACGACGGGCCGGGCCCCGCTCGGCCCGTCCGGCGGCGCGGCGGTCTTCCCGACGGCGCTGTACCGGCGCTTCGGCGGCTTCGACGAGCACCTGTTCGCCTGGGGCGAGGACGCCGACCTGGCGTTCCGGCTCTACGCCTCGGGGCTGCGCACGCGCGGGCTGGACGTGGTGCTGCCGCACGCGGGCGGGCACAGCGTGGACGGCGACGACCGGTTGCAGGGATTCCGGGCGTTCCTGCTGGCCCGCAACCGGCTGCTGGTCGCGTCCCGCACGTTCACCTGGCCGCTGCTGCTCGTGGCGGTGCCGGTGCTGGCGCTGGCGCACCTCGCGCTCGCCGCCCGGCGCGCCCGGCAGGGCCTGCTGCGGCCGTTCCTGCGCGGCATCGGACGCGGGCTGGCCGAGGGTCCGGCGGCCCGCCGTCGCTGGACCGGCCGGCGGTTCGGGTTCGCGTCCCTGCTCGGCTACCTGACCGCACGGAGGGCGTGATGACGGCACAGCCGTGGACCGTGGTGACGGTCACCTACCACTCGGCGGACACGCTGCGCCGCTGCTGGCGCGGGCCGAAGCCGTACGAGTGGCTGGTGGTCGACAACGCCTCGACCGACGACTCGGCGGCGGTCGCCGAGGAGCTGGGCGCGCGGGTGATCCGGCTGCCGGAGAATGTCGGCTTCTCCCGCGCCAACAACGTCGCCCTGCGCCAGGCGACCGGCCGGTACGTGCTGTTCGCCAACCCGGACCTGGAGGTACACCCGGACGGCCTGGACGCGCTGGCCCGGTACCTGGACGGCCACGGCGGCCTGGTCGCGCCGCAACTGCTCGGCACCGACGGCACGCCGCAGGCCAACGGGCGTGGCTTCCCGTACGCGACGGCGAAACTCGGCAACCGCAAGGTGTGGCCGCTGTCCCGGCTGCACGCCTCGTACCGGCTGGTGGCCGCGCCCGGCGAGACGCGCCACGTCGCGTGGGTGATGGGCGCGGCGGTGGCCGGACGGACCGCCGACGTCACCGAACTGGGCGGGTGGAACGAGCGGTTCTTCCTCTACTACGAGGACCACGAGCTGGGGCTGCGCGCCTGGCGGCACGGACTGCCGGTGGCGGTGCTCGGTGACGTGCGGTGGACCCACCACTGGGCCCGCGCCACCAACTCGGTGCGCTGGTCCCGGGCGCACACGCTGGAGCTGCGCAGTGCCCGGACGTTCTTCGGCATGTTCCCGGAGTTCCTGGTCGGCCTGCCGCGACCGGCACGCCGGCACCGCCGGGCCGCCGGCCTGGTCGGCACGGCGGTTCCGTCCACCGCGTCCACTCCGGACCCGCACGGGCAGTGATCGAGGGCGGTCGCGGGGCCGCTGACATGAATGACGCTTTGATACCGTCTCGCCGTGTCCGTGACACGCCCGGCCTTCTCCCCCTCGATGGCGCCCGCGTCGGCGACGCCGGTGCCGTCGCGGCCGGGCACGCCGGCGGCTGTCGTCGCGGTGGCGTGGGAGCGGCTGAGCCGGTCCCCGTACTGGTCCGTGGCGGGCCTGCTGGTCGCCTTCGGTGCCGTGCTGCGGATCCGGCAGTGGGCGTACGCGCGCAGCTTCTGGAGCGACGAGCTGTACGTCGCGCACAACATCCGGGAGCGCGGCTACCTGGACCTGTTGCAGCCGCTGGCGTTCAGCCAGTCGGCGCCGCCCGGCTGGCTGTGGCTGGAACGGTTCGCGTTCGAGCAGTTCGGCGACGGTGAGCGGGCGCTCCGGCTGGTGCCGCTGCTGTTCGGGCTGGCGCTGCTGCCGCTCGTGGCGTGGCTCGGCCGGGCACTCCTGCCGCCGCTCGCCGCGCTGGCGGCGCTGCTGCTGGTCGCCGTCGCGCCGTTCCTGATCGGCTACTCCAACGAGCTGAAGCAGTACAGCGCCGAGGCGTTCGGCGTCACGCTCGTGGTCGGCCTGGCGCTGCTGCTCGTCGGGACGGGCCCGACCTGGGCCGGGTCGGCGGTGTTCTGGTCGGCCGCGGCGGCCATGGCGTTCGTCAGCACGCTGTCCATTCCGGTCACCGGCGCGCTCGGCGTGCTGCTGGCCGGGTACGCGCTGTCCCGCCCGGACCGCCCACGGGCGAGCAGGTGGCGTGAGCTGGGCCGGTTCCTCGCCCCGGCGCCGGCCTGGGGCGTGGTCGCGCTCGTGGTGTACGTGCTGTTCCTGGCGCCGGGACTGGCCGACCCGCAGCTCGCCGCGTACTGGCGGGCGAAGTCGATCTACCCGGCGCACTCGCTCACCGACCTGGCGGCCACTGTGGAATGGCTCGCGGCGACGTACCGGAGTCTCGCCACGGTGCCGTTCGTCGCCTGGTCGGCGTGGGTCGTCGTGCCGCTGCTGGTGCTGGGCACGGCCGCCGGGCTGCGCCGGCTCTCCACAGTGGCGGTGCTGGTCCTGCTCACCCCGCTGGCGGCCGGGCTGGCCGGCGCGGCGGTGTCGGTCTACCCGTTCAACGGCCGGCTGGCGCTCTACGCGGTGCCGGCGTGCATGCTGGTCACTGCGCTCGCCGTCGCACCGCCGCCGCTGCGGGCCGGCCTGCCCGCCCGGGTCAGGTGGGTGGTCGGGGTGGTGCTCCTGCTGGCGCTCGCCGTTCCGCAGCTGGCCACCGCCGTGGTGGCGACTGTGCATCCGGCGCGGGCCTTCGCCCAGGGCGGCGGCGCCAACGCGGTCGACTACCGGGGCGCGCTGAGCTACCTGGAGGACAAGCGCCGCCCGGGTGACCTGGTGCTGGCCACCACCGTCTCGTGGAACGCCCAGGCCTGGTACGGCCCGGCGGCGGACGCCTACGTGGTCGCCGCCGGCCCCGGCGGGTGTCCGAAGCAGACCGTGTCGACGCTGCTGCCCGGGCGGTCCCGGGTTTGGTTGTTCCAGGCCACCGACTGGGCCGACGGGGCCAACCGGGACGTCATCGTGCGGCTCGGCGGCAGCGGCGTGGCGGTCACCGAGCGGCAGTTCGGCGGGGCGCGCGTGGTCCGCTTCGACCTGGCGGCGGGCGTCACCAAGGGCAGCGACGTCTGCCTGGTGCCCCCGCCGAACGGCGCCCGCGTCCGTTAGCTGTGGCGCTGCCAGAGGTCGCGCAGGGCGTCCCAGTTGCCGCCGAGCCCGGCCCCGCACGGCGTCTCCATGTAGATGGCGCTGGTGTTGTCGTCGCGGCCCCACCAGATGCCGCACACCGGACGGCCGTCCTGGCCGTTGCCGGCGTACTCGACGTAGCTGCCCTGCGCCCCGCTGACGCCGCCGGTGGCCGGTCCGGCCTCCCGCATGCCCGGCGCGAGCGCGCGGCCGATGATGCCCATCTGCTGGCGGAAGGCGCGCGCCGCCTCCTTCTTCTCGGCCGACTCGTACTCGGCGAAGTGCAGGGACACGCCCAGGTAGCGGCAGAAGACGTGCTGCTTCTCGCCCGCGGCGAGCCCGGGACCGCTCTTCTCCGTGTTGATCGCGCAGCCGCCCACCCCGTCGAGCCACGGCTCGGCGAGCGGCATGAGCGTGGCGTCGAACTTCGCCTTGTTCAGCGACTGCTGGGTGGCCTCGTAGAGCGCCGGGGAGGCGCTGGCAGCCGGAGTGGACGGTTCGCCGCCGTCGGCGAGCGACCGTCCGGCCAGCAGACCGGCGCCGCCGGCCAGCACCGCCGCCATGACCAGGCCCCCGATCCACAGCCCGGTACGGCTCTTGGGCGGGCGGGCGACCGGTGCGATCCGGGGACCGCCGGTCGGCACGAGCGGATCCGGGGCGGTGGCCTGGGCCGGGATCGCCGGCACCGGCATGCCCGGCGACACCGGCATGCCGGGTGACACGGGCGCGCCGGACGAGACGGGCGCGCCGGAGACCGGCTGCTGCGGCGTCATCGCCCACGGCTGCGGGCTCCACGGCAACTGCGGCGGCGACGAGACCTGCTGCGGCGGCGCGGACACCGGCGGGGGCGGCGGGAGGATCTCGGCGGTGGCGATGCGCTGGTAGTCCATGCCCAGGCTGCGGAACAGCCGCTCGGCCGCGCCGTCCTCTTCGGACGGGTACGCCACCCAGGGCTGGCCGGCAGCGAAGTCGGAGTTCACGTACCGGTGGCCGCCGGGCGTCTGGGCCAGCACGTTCGCCGCGTTGGTGAACGCCTCGCGCCAGCGCTGGTCACCGGCTGCGGCGCCGTCCAGAACCGCCACGGTCAGGGCGCGGTCCTGCCCGTCGAGCGCGGCCCAGGCCCTGCCGACCTGGCACTCGCCCAGCACCTCGGTGAACCTGTACGGACCTTCCGGCTGCATGCCCCACTCCTCTGCTCACCCGCCGTGCGGGATCATACAGAGAGCACGCTCGCGAGCTTGCCGCCCGCGTTCGTCAGCGCCGACATCGGCTGTTCAACCTCGTTCGTGCCTGAAATTCCATCACGGCGACGACAAGGCGCCCTGGGCAAGTTTCATCTCTTGAGCCCACCGATCTCCAAGGCCTGTGTATACTCGTCTCAGCATTGCAGGGGCCCCCGCCAATTGGCCGGGGCCCTCTTGCTTGGTCAGTTTGATTCTCAGGTCACCTGCGGGGCTCAAGGAGATCGACCACGCTCAGACCGGTTTCGCCCCCTACCAGCTTGAGACCTACCTCGGCCCGCGCGGCCAGGTCGAGCGGAGTTAGGCCTTCCGCAAGCGCTGCGTACGTGATCCGATCCAGCCCGGCGCCCACCAGCGGAGCAGCAATGCGCAGGGCGGCCTTCAACGCCACCCCCTGGGTGGAGCCACCATGCAGCACGATGTTGCGGGTCCGGTACAGACGGCGTATGCCGATGCGGAAGATCGTCACTGCGGTTGCTAGTTCTCCCCTCGGGCTGGCGACAACCCGGCGCATCCGGTGCACCGCCGCGATGTCCGCGTCGCGGCGGAACCGGTCGGCCAGGTGGAGTGACTTCCCGGCCGCCAGGGCATCGGCTACCGCTGAGGCCCGCTCACGGTTGGTCGTGCAAGCTGTCAGCTGCTCGGTGAGGGCATCAGGGGTCGAGGGCTGATGCCTGTGCGCGAGGGCGGTCAACTCGGCTCTGGGCCATGAGCAGGCGATGATGGCCGCCAATCGATCCGCGGCGACCGCCTTGCCTGACCGCTGCTCTTCGGCCGGGTCGTCCGGGTGCGACAGCAATGATTCCACTGCCGCCCACGCTCCGGCGACTGCTGGCCCGAGCACACCGCGGTTGACAGGCGCCGCAAGCTCCAGAGCATCGTCGATCAACGTTCGTTGCCCGTCTACCTGATAGAGATGCCCTTCGTTCACCAGAGACAGGACATCTGCACCTCGGGCCGGGGTGACGAAGGGGATCGGGTCCGGATGCTGGTCGACCCACATGTGTGCGGCCGGGCGAATACCACCTCGGTTGCCGCGCATGAACGACGATCGAGCCACCATCCGCTCGACAAATTCGCGGGCCTGGCTCGCCGCACTGAACGGATCCCGCGCGGTCATCCGGTAAAGGAATCCGCCGCCGGCCCGGACACCACTGGTCGGATGGCCACGTTGCTTCAGCCAATCCACGACCTCCCGGCCGGAGAGCCACATCTCGTGCTTTTGTGCCTGCTCGCGCTCGGGAGCACTTTCCAGAACCACGAGAACGGTGAATTCGTGCGGCGCGGCCCTGTCGAGAGCGACAGCACCCTGTAGGACCTCCTCGGCGCTCGCCCGCCGGTGCGCGAGTTGCCCGATCCAGGTAGCCAGGTAACTCGCGTCGTAGCCGAGGTCGAGCAGATGCGCCGCGATGACACGGGCAAGCCGTTCCGGCTGGGGCCGGCGCCCCTCGGGTAGGGCCGCTGCCGCGGCCCAGCGATCCAGGTAGCCACCCCGGGCATGTTCGACAACCTCCCGCAGTCGGCGGTGAGCGGGGCTGGGATCTGGAAGCGGTTGCTTCAGCAACGACGTCAGTTGGGCACGCAGTTCTCTACTTCCGAGACCGACGTCCGGCCCGATGGCTTTCAGGAGTTCGTGACGCTGCCAGTCCACCGAGGCCGGGGACAGAACGCGGTGCCGTGCCCATGAGCTTGCTTCCAGCAACTCCTCCAGAGCGAGCAAAGAGCCGACATCCCAAAGCCGACGCGGCCAGGGCAATCCCTCCAGGGTGAAGAAGTCGATGACTCGGGCGCGGATATGGCTGTCGTATGTATCTGCCGAGGTCTCGGGCGTCACGGGTGGCACCGTAAGGGCGTCTGCGCCGCCCGCGCAGCCCCGGAACGGCTGATCGACGCTTGCGCTCTGAAAGTTTTCATGCATAGAGTCGCGCTGTGAATGAAAGCGGTGCGGCCTCCCCCGACCGCCTGCTCGACCTGTTCCACGGCGTACGGCTCACCCCGACCCAACGCCGCATCGCCCACTGCCTGGTGCGGCACGCGGGCGCGGCGGCGTACCTGTCCGCCGCCGAGGTGGCCGAGCTGGCAGGCGTCAGCCAGCCGTCGGTGACCCGGTTCGCCATGGCGCTCGGGCACGACGGCTACCCCGCGCTGCGCCGCCGCCTGCGGGAACTCACAGTCACCGGGTCGGCCGGACCGGCGGGCGGCAACGCCCTGCAACGGGCGGTGCACGCCGAGCGGGACAATCTCGACCGGCTCGCCGCGCAACTCGCCGACGCCGGCCGGGTCGCCGAGGTGGGAAAGCTGCTCGCGGCGAGCCGCCCGCTGCCGGTGCTCGGACTGCGCGCCGCCGCGCCGCTCGCCGCGTACTTCGCGTACTTCGCCGCGAAGGTGCACCCGGACGTGCGGGTGTTCGACGACGGCGGCAGCATGCTGGTCGACCGGCTGGACCAGGCAGTCGCGGCCGGTGCCACGGCGATGCTCGCGTTCGTGCTGCCCCGCTACCCCCGGGAGACCCTCGACGCGCTGCGCGAGGCCCGGGACGCCGGGCTGACTGTCGTGGCGATCACCGACTCGCCGGTGAGCCCGGCCACCGAGCACGCCGAGGTGGTGCTGCCCGCCGCCGTCGGCGCCGACCTGGTCTTCGACCTGCACACCGCCCCGATGACGTTGGCCATGGTGGTGCTCCAGGCGATCTGCGACGCCGCACCGGCCGAGACCCAGAACCGGCTCGAGGCGTTCGAGTCGTCCGCCGCCCGCCGCCAGTTGTTCCTCGGCTGAGAGGAGTACGAGATGCACCAGCCCGTCCGCGCCGCCCGCGGCACCGCACGCACCGCGAAGGGGTGGCCGCAGGAGGCCGCCCTGCGGATGCTGATGAACAATCTCGACCCGGAGGTGGCCGAGCGCCCCGAGGACCTGGTGGTCTACGGGGGCACCGGCAAGGCGGCCCGGGACTGGCCGTCGTACCACGCGCTCGTGCGGACGCTGACCGACCTGCGCGACGACGAGACGATGCTCGTGCAGTCGGGTCGCCCGGTCGGCGTGATGCGCACCCACGAGTGGGCGCCGCGCGTGCTGCTCGCCAACTCCAACCTGGTCGGCGACTGGGCCACCTGGCCGGAGTTCCGCCGCCTGGAGTCGCTGGGCCTGACCATGTACGGGCAGATGACCGCCGGCTCCTGGATCTACATCGGCACCCAGGGCATCCTCCAGGGCACGTACGAGACGTTCGCCGCGGTGGCGGCCAAGCGCTTCGAGAGCACGCTCGCCGGCACGCTGACGCTCACCGCCGGGTGCGGCGGCATGGGCGGGGCGCAGCCGCTCGCGGTCACCATGAACGGCGGCGTCTGCCTGATCGTGGACGTGGACCGGTCCCGGCTGGAGCGGCGGGCGCACGACCGCTACCTGGACGAGATCGCCGACTCGCTCGACGACGCGGTCGAGCGGGCCCTCGCGGCGAAGCGGGACCGGCGCGCGCTCAGCGTCGGGGTGGTCGGCAACGCCGCCACCGTCTTCCCCGAGCTGCTGCGCCGGGGCGTGGCCATCGACATCGTGACCGACCAGACCAGCGCGCACGACCCGCTGTCGTACCTGCCGGAGGGCGTGGACCCGGCCGACGCGCGGGACTACGCGGCGGCCAAGCCGACCGAGTTCACCGACCGGGCGCGGGCGTCGATGGCGAAGCACGTGGAGGCGATGGTCGGCTTCCTGGACGCCGGCGCGGAGGTCTTCGACTACGGCAACTCGATCCGGGGCGAGGCCAAGCTCGGCGGGTACGAGCGGGCGTTCGACTTCCCCGGGTTCGTGCCCGCGTACATCCGGCCGCTGTTCTGTGAGGGCAAGGGCCCGTTCCGCTGGGCCGCGCTCTCCGGCGACCCGAAGGACATCGCGGCCACCGACCGGGCCATCCTCGACCTGTTCCCGGAGAACGAGTCCCTCGCCCGGTGGATCCGGATGGCCGGCGAGCGGGTCGCGTTCCAGGGCCTGCCGGCGCGGATCTGCTGGCTCGGCTACGGCGAGCGCGACCGGGCCGGGGTGCGGTTCAACGAGATGGTGGCGTCGGGCGAGCTGAGCGCGCCGGTGGTGATCGGCCGGGACCACCTGGACTGCGGCAGCGTGGCCAGCCCCTACCGGGAGACCGAGGCGATGGCCGACGGCTCCGACGCGATCGCGGACTGGCCGCTGCTGAACGCGCTGGTGAACACCGCGAGCGGCGCGTCGTGGGTGTCCATCCACCACGGCGGCGGCGTGGGGATCGGCCGGTCCATCCACGCCGGCCAGGTCTGCGTCGCCGACGGCACCGCGCTGGCCGGGCAGAAGATCGAGCGGGTGCTCACCAACGACCCGGCGATGGGCGTGATCCGGCACGTCGACGCCGGCTACGACGACGCCCGCGAGGTAGCCGAGCGCACCGGCGTCCGCGTCCCCATGACCGAGGGCAACCTGTGACCGACCTGGCGGCACGGT
This sequence comes from Micromonospora tulbaghiae, assembly GCF_900091605.1. Lineage (GTDB taxonomy): Bacteria > Actinomycetota > Actinomycetes > Mycobacteriales > Micromonosporaceae > Micromonospora > Micromonospora tulbaghiae. The sequence goes on along the minus strand of NZ_FMCQ01000003.1, from coordinate 280,500 downwards.
TCCGGGAGCTGTGGGACGAGATCGCCCCGGTCGGGCGGGACGCCGGCAGCGGCGGCTACCTGCGCTACGCGCTCACCGAGCCGGAGCTGGCGCTGCGCGCCTGGTTCCGGGAGCAGGCCGACCGGCGGGGCATGCCGGTGTCTCAGGACGGCAACGGCAACCTGTTCGCCTGGTGGGGCGACCCGGCGGCCGGCGAGGCGGTGCTCACCGGCAGCCACTTCGACTCGGTGCCGCACGGCGGCGCGTACGACGGTCCGCTCGGCATCGTCAGCGCGTTCCTCGCCGTGGACGAGCTGCGGGCAGCGGGCGTCACCCCGGACCGGCCGGTGGTGGTGGCCGCGTTCGTGGAGGAGGAGGGCGCGCGGTTCGGCGTACCCTGCCTGGGGTCGAGGCTGCTCACCGGCGAGATCGACGTCGACCGCGCGGCCGGGCTGCCCGACCAGGCCGGGACGACCTTCGCCGAGGCGCTGGGCGAGCGGCCGGCGGGCGCCGACCCGGCGCTGCTCGGCCGCTTCGCGGCCTTCGTGGAGCTGCACGTCGAGCAGGGCCGCGCGCTCGTCGACCTGGACGCGCCGGTCGCGGTGGGGTCGGCGATCTGGCCGCACGGCCGGTGGCGGTTCGACTTCACCGGCGAGGGCAACCACGCGGGTACGACCCGGATGGCCGACCGCCGCGACCCGATGCTCACCTACGCGTTCACCGTGCTGGCGGCGAACAAGGAGGCCCGGCTGCGCGACGCGCACGCCACTGTGGGCCGGGTGTCGGTCGAGCCGAACGCCACGAACGCGATTCCGTCCCGGGTCACCGGCTGGCTGGACGCGCGGGCGGCCGAGGCGGAGACGCTGTACGGTCTGGTCGAGGCGGTACGCACCAAGGCCGCCGACCGGGCCGGCCGCGACGGGACCGCGCTGACCTGCACCCAGGAGTCGGCGACCCCGCTCGTCGCGTTCGACCACGGGCTCGCCGGCCGGCTGGCCGCGCTGCTCGGCGCGCCGGTGCTGCCCACCGGCGCCGGGCACGACGCGGGCGTGCTGGCGGCGCACCTGCCCACCGCGATGCTGTTCGTGCGCAACCCGACCGGGGTGTCGCACTCCCCCGCCGAGGCGGCCACCGACGCCGACTGCGCCGCCGGGGTGGCCGCCCTGGCCCGGGTGCTGGAGGAGCTGGCATGCCGCTGACCCGCTGGCTGGCCGAGTACGCCTGGCTGCCCGACCGCGCCGAGCCCACCCGGGACGTGCTGATCGAGGCGACCGACGGGCGGCTCACCGCGGTCACCCCGCTGACCGTGGACGGGCCGCCGACCGCCGGGGTCGAGGTGCTCGCCGACGCGGTCCGGCTGCCCGGGCTGACGCTGCCCGGCCTGGCCAACGCCCACTCGCACGCGTTCCACCGGGCGCTGCGCGGGCGCACCCACGACGGGCGCGGCGACTTCTGGTCCTGGCGCAGCCTGATGTACGCCGTCGCGATCCGGCTCGACCCGGACACCTACCTGGCGTTGGCCCGCGCCGTGTACGCGGAGATGGCGCTGGCCGGGATCACCTGCGTGGGTGAGTTCCACTACCTGCACCACGGTCCCGGCGGCACCCCGTACGACGACCCGAACGCCATGTCCGCCGCACTCGTGGAGGCCGCCGCGCACGCCGGGATCCGGCTCACGCTGCTGGACACCGCGTACCTGGCGGGGGGCGTGGACGGCGCGCCGCTGGCCGGGCCGCAACGCCGGTTCGGCGACGGCGACGCGCTGCGCTGGGCGCAGCGGGTGGACGAGTTCCGCCCGTCCGACGAGCACGTCCGGCTCGGCGCGGCCATCCACTCGGTGCGCGCGGTCCCGGCCGAGCAGCTCGCCACGGTGGCCGGCTGGGCCGACCGCAACGGGCTGCCGATGCACGTGCACCTGTCCGAGCAGCCGGCCGAGAACGACGCCTGCCGGGCCGTGCACGGGTGCACCCCGACCCGGCTGCTGGCCGACCACGGCGTGCTCGGCCCGCACACCACAGCCGTGCACGCCACCCACCCGACCGCCGCCGACGTGGCGTTGCTCGGCGACAGCCGCACCCGCGTCTGCCTCTGCCCCACCACCGAACGCGACCTGGCCGACGGGATCGGCCCGGTGCGCCGGATGGCCGACGCGGGCAGCCCGCTCAGCCTCGGCAGCGACAGTCACGCCGTGGTGGACCTGTTCGAGGAGGCCCGCGCGGTCGAGATGGACGAGCGGCTGCGTACCCGCCGGCGGGGGCACTTCAAGCCGGTCGAGCTGGTCACGGCCGCCACCGTCGGCGGGCACGCCGCGCTGGGCTGGGGCGACGCCGGCCGGCTCGCGGTCGGGCAGCGCGCGGACCTGGTCACCGTACGGCTGGACAGCGCACGCACCGCCGGGGTGCCGCCGGTCGGCGCGTTCTTCGCCGCCACCGCCGCCGACGTGACCAGCGTCGTGGTCGACGGCCGGCCCGTGGTGGACGGCGGCCGGCACCTGACCGTGGACGTGCCCACCGAGCTGCGGGACGCGATCGCGGCGGTGACCGCGAAGGAGGACTCGTGACGCGCGGCAGCCTGCTCGTCGACCACATCGGCGAGCTGGTCACCAACGACGGCCGCGACGGTGACCCGCTCGGTATCCGGCGCGACGCCGCCCTGCTCGTGGAGGACGGCGAGGTGGCCTGGACCGGTCCGGCCCGGCACGCGCCCGCCGCCGACCGGCGGATCGACGCCGGTGGCGCGGCCGTGCTGCCCGGCTTCGTGGACAGCCACGCCCACCTGGTCTTCGCCGGGAACCGGGCGGCCGAGTTCGCCGCCCGGATGGCCGGCGAGCGCTACACCGGCGGCGGCATCCGCACCACAGTCGGCGCCACCCGCGCCGCCTCCGACGACGACCTGCGCGCCACAGTGGGCCGGCTGCGCGCGGAGATGCTGCGGCAGGGCACCACCACCGTCGAGATCAAGAGCGGGTACGGCCTCAACGTCGCCGACGAGGCCCGCTCGCTGCGGATCGCCGCCGAGTTCACCGACGACACCACGTTCCTCGGCGCGCACGTCGTCCCGGCCGAGTACGCCGACCGCCCGGACGACTACGTGGGCCTGGTGTGCGGGCCGATGCTCGCCGCCGCCGCGCCGTACGCCCGCTGGATCGACGTGTTCTGCGAGCGGGGCGCGTTCGACGCCGACCACGCGCGGGCGATCCTCGCCTGCGGGCAGGCTGCCGGTCTGGGCGTACGGCTGCACGCCAACCAGCTCGGCCCCGGGCCGGGTGTGCGGCTCGGCGTGGAGCTGGGGGCGGCCAGCGTCGACCACTGCACCCACCTGGCCGACGCCGACGTCGACGCGCTGGCCGGGTCGGAGACGGTCGCCACGCTGCTACCAGGCGCCGAGTTCTCCACCCGGTCGCCGTACCCGGACGCCCGGCGGCTGCTCGACGCGGGCGTGACGGTGGCGCTGGCCACCGACTGCAACCCCGGTTCGTCGTACACGTCGTCGATGCCGTTCTGCGTCGCGCTCGCCGTACGCGAGATGCGGATGACCCCGGCGGAGGCCGTGTGGGCCGCGACCGCCGGTGGGGCGGCGGCGCTGCGTCGCACCGACGTGGGCCGGCTGACCCCCGGGGCGCGGGCCGACCTGATCATCCTCGACGCCCCGTCCCACCTGCACCTGGCCTACCGGCCGGGCGTGCCACTGATCCGCCAGGTCCTGCACAACGGAGTACCGCGATGACCACCGTGACCATCCTGTCCACCGGCGTCACAGCCGCCGACGTGCTCGCGGTGGCCCGCGGCACCGCAAAGGTCGTGCTGGACCCGGCCGCCACCGAGGCGATGGCGACCTCCCGATCCATCGTGGACGGCATCGAGGCGGCCGGCCGGCCGGTGTACGGCGTCTCCACCGGCTTCGGCGCGCTGGCGAACACGTTCGTCGCCCCGGAGCGCCGGGCCGAGCTTCAGCACGCGCTGATCCGCTCGCACGCGGCCGGGGTGGGCGCGCCGATGCCCCGCGAGGTGGTGCGGGCCATGATGCTGCTGCGGGTCCGGTCGCTGGCGCTCGGCCGCTCCGGGGTCCGCCCGCTGGTCGCCGAGGCGCTCGTGGACCTGCTCAACCACGAGGTCACCCCGTGGGTGCCCGAGCACGGCTCACTCGGCGCCTCCGGCGACCTGGCGCCGCTGGCACACTGCGCGCTGGTGCTGCTCGGCGAGGGCTGGGTGCTCGGCCCGGCCGGTGACCGCATCCCGGCAGCGGACGCGCTGCGCCGGGTCGGGCTGAAGCCGGTGTCGCTGGCCGCCAAGGAGGGGCTGGCGCTGATCAACGGCACCGACGGCATGCTCGGCATGCTGCTGCTCGCCGTCTCCGACGCCCGGCACCTGTTCGCCATGGCGGACGTGACGGCGGCGCTGGCCATCGAGGCGATGCTCGGCTCGGAGCGGCCGTTCCTGCCGGAGCTGCACGCGATCCGCCCGCATCCCGGCCAGGCCGCGTCGGCGGCGAACATCCACCGGCTGTTGCAGGGCTCGGCGGTGATGGACTCGCACCGCGACGACCTGGCACACGCGGTGCAGGACGCGTACTCGATGCGCTGCGCGCCGCAGGTGGCCGGCGCGGCCCGGGACACGCTCGACTTCGTCGAGGTGGTGGCCGGCCGGGAGCTGCTGTCCGTTGTGGACAATCCGGTGGTGCTGCCGGACGGGCGGGTCGAGTCGACAGGCAACTTCCACGGCGCGCCGCTCGGCTTCGCCGCCGACTACCTGGCCATCGCCGCCGCCGAGGTGGGCGCGATCGCCGAGCGCCGGGTCGACCGGCTGCTGGACGTCACCCGTTCCCGTGAGCTGCCCGCGTTCCTGTCCCCCGACGCCGGTGTGAACTCGGGCCTGATGATCGCCCAGTACACCGCCGCCGGGATCGTGGCCGAGAACCGCCGGCTCGCCGCCCCCGCCTCCATCGACTCGCTGCCGACCAGCGGCATGCAGGAGGACCACGTCTCGATGGGCTGGGCGGCCACCAAGAAGCTGCGCACGGTGCTGGACAACCTGACCAGCCTGCTCGCGGTGGAGCTGCTGGCGGCCGTACGCGGGCTCCAGCTCCGCGCGCCGCTGACCCCGTCGCCGGCCGGGCGGGCGGCGCTCGACGCGCTCGGCGGCACCATCGGCGAGCCCGGACCGGACGTGTTCCTCGCGCCGCTGATGGAGGCGGCGCGCGAGGTGGTAGGCGGCCCGGAGCTGCGCGCGGCGGTCGAACGGGAGATCGGCCCGCTCGCCTGAGCGGGCCGGTCCGGCCGCTCCGGCCCGGCGCTGCGGCCGGGCGCCCGGGCGGGAGCGGATCAGGCGGGTGGGAGCACCTTCGCGACCAGCTTGGCCAGGTCCCGCAGCGCCTTGCCGCGGTGGCTGACCGCGTCCTTCTCCTCGGGCGTCAGCTCCGCGTTCGTCCGCTCCTGCCCGTCGCCCAGGAAGATCGGGTCGTAGCCGAAGCCGCCATCGCCGCGCGGCGCGCGCAGCAGCCGGCCGGACTGACGGCCGTCGACCAGGTGCTCCTTGCCGCCGGGCAGTACCAGCGCGACGGTGCACACGAACGCCGCGCCCCGGTGCTCGTCCGGCACGTCGCCGACCTGGTCCAGCACGAGCTGAAGGTTGGCCCGGTCGTCGCCGTGCCGGCCGGACCAGCGCGCGCTGAACACGCCGGGCATGCCGTTGAGCGCGTCCACCGCCAGCCCGGAGTCGTCGGCGATGGTCGGCAGGCCGGTACGCCGGCAGCCCTCCCGCGCCTTGATCAGCGCGTTCTCACCGAACGTGAGGCCGGTCTCCGGCAGCTCCGGGTACTCCTCCACGTCGTCGAGCCCGAGCAGGGCGATCCGGTGCGCGCCGAGCGCGCCGTCCAGGATGCGCTGCAGCTCGACCAGCTTCTTCCGGTTCCGGGTGGCGAGCAGGACCTTGTTCACGAGAGCGCCTTCCGCTGCGCGTCGGCCAGTTCCAGGCAGCCCGCCACGCCCAGGTCGAGCAGCGCGTCGAGCTGGTCGCGGGCGAAGACGCCCGCCTCGCCCGTACCCTGCACCTCGACGAAGTCGCCGGTGCCGGTGCAGACCACGTTCATGTCGACCTCGGCGGTGACGTCCTCGGCGTAGCAGAGGTCGAGCATCGCCTCGCCGCCGATCACCCCGACGCTCACCGCTGCCACCGAGCGGTGCATCACCTTCTCCACCTTGCCGGCCAGCGCCTTGCGCTCCGCCAGCCACGTCACCGCGTCGTGCAGCGCGACGTACGCGCCGGTGATCGCGGCGGTACGGGTGCCGCCGTCGGCCTGGAGCACGTCGCAGTCCAGCACGATCGAGTTCTCGCCGAGCGCCTTGAGGTCGACGCAGGCGCGCAGGCTGCGGCCGATCAGCCGGGAGATCTCGTGCGTACGCCCGCCGACCTTGCCGCGCACGCTCTCCCGGTCCGAGCGGGTGTTCGTGGCTCGCGGCAGCATCGCGTACTCGGCAGTCACCCAGCCCAGCCCGGAGCCCTTGCGCCAGCGGGGCACACCCTCGGTGACGCTCGCCGTGCAGAGAACCCGGGTCGCGCCGAACTCGACGAGCACCGAGCCCTCCGGGTGGGTGCTCCAGCCCCGGGTCAGGGTCACCGGTCGGAGTTGGTCGGGCTGCCGCCCGTCAGGTCGCGCCATGCCTGCACCCTATGCGGTGCGGTGATCGCACCGCCCGCGGGTGCCCGCCGACACGGCCCGGCCGCCGCCGGGCTCAGACGTCGTAGCAGGCGCCGGGCCGGACCACGTCCAGCGGCCCGGCGTACGCCCCGGCCGCCGCCTCCACGGTCTGCGACTCGCTGCCCCAGGCCGGTACGAGGTGGGTGAGCAGGAGCCGTCCCACGCCCGCCTTGGTGGCCGCCTCGCCGGCCTCCCGGCCGGTCAGGTGCAGATCCGGCGGGTTCTCCACGCCGTCCATGTAGCTCGCCTCGCAGAGGAACACGTCGGCGTCCTGGGCCAGGCGCAGCAGCGCCTCGCAGGGTGCGGTGTCGGCGGAGTAGCAGAACACCCGGCCGCCGTGCTCCAGCCGCACCCCGTACGTCTCGACCGGGTGGTTCATCCGGTCGACGGTGACGGTGAACGGGCCGATCGGGAACGTGCCCGGCTGGAGGCCGTAGAACTGGTAGACGTCCTCCACCGAGCCCTCCTCCTGCCCGTACGCGGTGGCCAGCCGCTCGGGCGCGCCGGAGGGGGCGTACATCGGCAGGGGCGGGTACGGGCCGTCCGGCGCGTACCGGCGTACCACCACGTAGGACACGGCGTCGAACATGTGGTCGCAGTGCAGGTGGGTGAGGAGGATGGCGTCGGGCGTGTGCAGCCCGACGTAGCGCTGGAGCGTGGAGAGCGACCCCACCCCGAAGTCGATCAGAAGCCGGAAGCCCTCGGCTTCCATGAGATAGGCCGAACAGGGGGATTCGGGCCCCGGGAAGCTGCCCGCGCAGCCGAGGACGGTCAGTCTCATCCGGTGGCCTCGATCTCACGATGAGTAGTCGATGCGCCGGCGGCGGCACCGCCGATGATCTCTACCGACGCGCTCGCCACGCTGCGCAGCCTACGCGTCGCCCCGGTCGGGCAAGAATCATCTGCCGGAAGTTGTCATCAACGTGACACCCATACACGTCCGCTCCGGACGAGACGGCGGTCCGGCCGGCGGGCACGCCACCGACCGGACCGGCCATCGGTCCGTCAGGCCCAGAGCTGACCCTCCAGGGCCTCCTCCGCGTCGGCGAGGGTGCCGCCGTACGCGCCGGTCGACAGGTATTTCCAGCCGCCGTCGCAGACCACGAACGCGACGTCCGCGCGGCGGCCGTCGCGGACCGCCTCGTGCGCCACCGCGAGCGCGGCGTGCAGGATGGCGCCGGTGGAGAACCCGGCGAAGATGCCCTCCACCTCGACGAGCTGCCGGGTACGCAGCACCGCGTCCCGGGTGCCCACCGAGAAGCGGCGGGACAGCACCCCGGCGTCGTAGAGCTCGGGCACGTACCCCTCGTCGATGTTGCGCAGACCGTAGACCAGCTCGCCGTAGCGCGGCTCGGCCGCCACGATCTGGATGCCCTCGACCTTCTCCCGCAGGTAGCGCCCGGTGCCCATGAGCGTGCCGGTGGTGCCCAGCCCGGCCACGAAGTGGGTGATGCCCGGCAGGTCCTGCAGCAGCTCCGGCCCGGTCGTCTCGTAGTGCGCCCGGGCGTTCGCCTCGTTGCCGTACTGGTAGAGCATCACCCAGTCCGGGTGCTCGGCGGAGATCTGCTTCGCGGTCGCGACCGCCTGGTTCGAGCCGCCCGCGGCCGGCGAGAAGATGATCTCCGCGCCGTACATGCGGAGCAGCTGCACCCGCTCGGTGGAGACGTTCTCCGGCATCACGCAGACCAGCCGGTAGCCGCGCAGCTTCGCCACCATGGCCAGCGAGATGCCGGTGTTGCCGCTGGTCGGTTCCAGGATCGTGTCACCCGGACGCAGCCGGCCGGACTCCTCGGCCGCGCGGACCATGAACAGGGCCGCGCGGTCCTTGATGCTGCCGGTCGGGTTCCGGTCCTCCAGCTTGGCCCAGAGCCGCACCGGCGGCGCGCCCTCGGGCACCGTCGGCGAGAGCCGGGGCAACCCGACCAGCGGCGTGCCGCCGCAGGCGTCGAGCAGGCTGTCGTACCGAGCCATCGCGGGCCCCCTCAGCGGGCGGCGCGCGTGGAGACCGCGTGCGAGGCGATCGCCGCGGCGGCCGCGAAGCCGAACGCGCCACCGGCGACGGCCGGCAGGATGGTCACGCTGTCGCCGTCGTTGAGCTTGGCGTCGAGCGCGCCGAGGAAGCGGACGTCCTCGTCGTTGACGTAGACGTTGACGAACCGGTGCAGCGCGCCCGCGTCGGTGACCAGGCGGGCCTTCAGACCGCCGTGCCGGGAGTCCAGGTCGGCGATCAGGTCGGTGAGCGTGTCGCCGCTGCCCTCGACGACCTTCGCGCCGCCGGTGTAGCTGCGCAGGATGGTGGGGATGCGAACCTCGATGGCCATGGTGTCTCGTGCTCCTCGTTCGGGATCGTGCCAGGTGACGGGAAAAGGAAGGTGCCGGCGCTGAGGGTCAGCGGTCGGAACACTCGTAGTCGACCGTCGCCGGGCTCTGCCCGAACATGTAGGACTGGACGGCGTTCGGGTCCACGGCGGCATCCACGATCTCCACCGGTTCCTCGGTGACCACGCCGTCGACGATCCGGAAGGAGCGGATCTCCTCGGTGTCGGGCTCGCGGGTCGAGACGAGCAGGTAGTGCGCGCCCGGCTCGCCGGCGAAGGCGACGTCCGTACGCGACGGGTAGGCCTCCGTCGCGGTGTGCGAGTGGTAGATGACGACCGGTTCCTCGTCACGGTCGTCCATCTCGCGCCACACCCGCAACTGCTCCATCGAGTCGAACTCGTAGAACGTCATGGAACGGGCGGCGTTGTCCATCGGGATGTGCCGGGCCGGGGTGTCGCTGCCGACGGGACCGGCGACGACGCCGCACGCCTCGTCCGGGTGGTCCCGACGCGCGTGGGCGACGATCGCGTCGATGATCGACCGGTCGATGCTCAGCACGCCGCCAAGCCTAGCCCCTGGCCCGGCCAGGCGGCGAGGTGGCGACCGTCACCACTCAGTCGATGAGCGCGTTGAGCAGGGATTCCTGGAGATATCCGAGATAGGCGTAGACCGACAGTTGGAACACCCGGGACGAACCCGGGTCCGCGGCCACCGCGTCGTCGAGTTCCTCGCCCAGGTCGGTGCCGTCCTTGATCTCCAGGCGTACGCCCATCGCCAGCCGGGCGTCGTTCAGCGCCCGCAGCCACGCCTCGGCCGCCTCGGCGTCCAGCCGCACCTCGCCGCCGGCGTCCCCGTCGGGCAGCGCGGCGAGGACGGCGCCCGCCTGGTCGATCTTGCCGGTCTTCAGGTCGCCCTCGGTGTAGCGGCGGAACTCGGCGGTGCCGGCGTCGTCGTCCGGGTAGACGTCGGGGAAGAGCCGCCCGACCACCGGGTCGCCGTGGTCGAAACCGTCGGTCAGCAGGCCGACCACCTCGTTGGCGACCTTGCGCAGCACCCGGACCTCGTCGACCGCGAACGTGGCCACGTAGTGGTCGCCCCGGCGGCGGAACATGCTCATGACCGGTCCACCGTCGCCCACAGGCCGTACGCGTGCAGTTGCGCCGCGTCGTGCTCCATCCGCTCCCGGGCGCCGCTGGAGACCACGGCCTTGCCCTTGTGGTGCACGTCCAGCATGAGCCGCTCCGCCTTCTCCCGGCTGTACCCGAAGAGCTTCTGGAACACCCAGGTCACATACGTCATCAGGTTGACCGGATCGTCCCAGACGATCGTCACCCATGGCCGGTCGGAGACCGGCACCTCTTCGGTGTCCGGCGTCTCGACCGGCGCAACCTGTGGAGCCGCCATGCCCCCCATCGTGCCACCGGATCCGGGGAACCGATGAACCGGAACGGCGCGCGGGTCGTCGTCACCCGCCCGGGCCGCGTACGCGAGCCCGGTTCGCCGTGTGCCGGCGCCGTGGTCAGGCAAGCAGGATGCCGTGGTCGACCGCATCGGCGAGCACCGCGCCGAGCGAGAGACGGATCACCTCGAAGCGGCGGGACACCTCGCGGGACAGTTCGAGTTCGACCTCGCGCAGCGCGCGCTGAGACCAGGAGCGAGCGGCGTTCGCGTCGTTGTTGCCGGGCGCCCGCCAGTGCTGCCAGCAGCCGCCGTTGAGGGCGACGCCGACCGGTGGGAGCACCTCGTCGCGCTGCGCGCCGGGCAGCCCGGCCAGCGCGTCCAGGGCGCCGGCACCGGTCAGCCCGGCGACCCCGGCCGTGCTGGTCACCAGGAGCACCCGGTCCAGCTCGGGGCCGTCCGGGTGGTCGGCCAGGCCCCAGCGCACCGCGTGGGTGATCCGCCGTCGTACGCCCTCGGCCAGCGGCGCGCCGAACACCCGGGCGGCGGCCTCGTCGACCAGGCCCCGCACGGCCTCGTCGCACTGGGCGGTGGCGAGCAGCGACAACGCCTCCAGCTCCCGGTCGAGCATCTGCGGCAGGCCGGCGCAGCCGACCCCGAAGACGATCTCCTGCACCACCCGCAGGTGGATGTTGGCCAGCTCCAGGGCGAGGTGCTGGCGGATCCGGCGGGCACAGGCGCGGGCCTGACGGTCGATCCGGTCGGCCAGCTCACCCGGCTCGACGCCGCCGAGCACCGGCACCCGGCCGTGCGCGCCGGCCGGCACCGGCGGGCGGTCGCTGCCGCGACGCAGCACCTCGTCGGCGGCCCAGCCCACCAGCGCGCGGCGCAGCTGCGGCAGTTCGGCGCGGCGGGCCGGGAACCACCGGGCCGGGGTGAGCGCCGGCACCGCGGCCAGCAGCGCCGCCCGGTGCGCCTCGATGGAGACCGACACCGGGTCGAGCCGGCGGGCCGACCCGTTCCGGCCGGACGCCGCCCGGTCCTGGGCCCGCGCGCCGTCGCCCGGCGCGGCCGGGCCGGTCACGCCGGGCGTGACGGCGAAGAACACCTCGACCCTGGTACGCGCCACCTCGGCCAGCAGGTGCAGCTCGGCCGCGCTGAACGCCTGGTCGGCGGAGATCACGAAGAGCAGCGCGCCGGCCCGGCCGACGGCGTCGCGCAGCACCCGGCCCCCGGCCACGCCGAGCGTGCCGGTGTCCGGTGTGTCGACCACCGCGAAGTGCCGCAGCAGCGGATCGGGCAGGCTCAGTTCGACCCGGCGCGGCGGCCGGGCCAGCGCCGGGCCGGCGGCGAGCGGGTCGGCGCCGTAGGCGTGCGGCTGGCGGTAGCCCGGGACGTAGGCGGCGCGGGTCGGGGTGGCGGCGTGCTGCACCAGCAGGTTGCTTCCCGGCGGCACGGCGAGCGTCGCGGCCTCGATCCCGAGCAGGCCGGCGATCAGCTCGCGCCGGTTCGCGCCGGCCGGGCCGGCGACGACCACCGCCATCGGCTCGTCCGGCCCGGGCGTCGTCACCCCGAGCCGGGTCGGCAGCGGGGCGCAGCCGGGTGGCTCGGCCTGCCGGCCTGGGTCGGGCACGTCGACCGAAGGGAGCGGACCTGGCGTCATCAGGTGGCCTCCCGGTCGGGCGACCGGGGTGCCGGTCGCGGATTTTCCCTGGGTGCAGGGGCTGCCGGAAGAGTACGGGTGTCGGCCATCCGACAACCAACACAGCCGGTACTCACGGCTAAGGAACAGATTACTCAACTTCACTGCGTGACGGTGCGGACGCGGACGGAACACGGTCGATATGCTGCATTGATGAGTAGGTGGGAGTTCGTCGGCCGTACTGATGAACTCAACCGTCTGTTGTCGGCGGTCGGCGGCCCGGAAGGGCGTGGGTTGCTTTTCAGCGGCGACGCCGGGGTCGGCAAGAGCCGGCTGCTGCGCGAGGGCGTCGCCGCGCTCTCCCCCGAGCGGTACGCGATCTGGTCCATCGCGGCCAGCGCCACCACCGCCGCGTTGCCGTTCGGCGGGCTGGTCCAGGTGCTGCCCGCCACGCAACCGCAGGGCCTCTCCCCCGCCGGGATCCTGCGCTGGGCCATGGACGTGCTCCAGGAACAGGCCGCCGGCCGGCCCATCGTGCTCGCCATCGACGACGCGCATCTGCTCGACCCGCCCTCGGCGGCGCTCGTGCACCTGGTCGCCCGCTCGGAGAACGCGTACGTCATCGGGACGCTGCGCAACGGCGAGCAGGTCCCGCTGCCGATCCGCGCACTCTGGACCGACGACCTGGTCGACCTGGTGGAGCTGGGCCCGCTGTGCCGCAGCGAGACCACCGGGCTGCTCGCCGCCATCCTGGGCGGTCCGGTCGACGCCTGCTCCTCGGACCGGCTGTTCCAGCTCTCCGCGGGCAACCCGCTGCTGCTGCGGGAGCTGGTACTGGCCGCCGACGACGAGCTGAACCGCAGGTACGGGATCTGGACGTGGACCGGCCGGCTGGAGCTGGCGCCCAGCCTCACCGAGCTGATCGGCACCCGGATCGGCCAGCTCACCCCCGGCGTCCGGGCGGTCGTCGAGCTGGTCGCCTTCGGTGAGCCGCTGGGCCTGCAACTGCTGGAACGGGCGGTCGACCCGGCGGACGTGGAGACCGCCGAGGAACGAGGGCTCATCGCGCTGGTCCACGACGACCGGCGGCTCAACGTCCGCCTGGCGCACCCGCTCTACGGCGAGGTGATGCGCCGGCACTGCCCGGTCAGCCGCACCCGCCGGCTCCAGGCCACCCTGGCCGGGCTGCTGGAACAGGTCGGCAAGCGCCGCCGGGAGGATCTGCTGCGCGTCGCGGTGTGGCGGCTCGACTCGGGTACGGCGCAGGACGTGGCCCTGCTGCTCGAAGCGGCGGTGCAGGCGTTCGGCCGGTACGACGTGCCGTTGGCCACCCGGCTGGCCCGGGCCGCGTTGGAGGCCGGCGGCGGCACGGACGCGGCGGAGCTGCTCGCCACCATCCTGATGTTCGGCGACCGGCCGGACGAGGCGCTCGGCGTGCTCGACCAGGTCGCCGGTGAGATCCACGACGACCGGCGGCGCAGCCGGTGGCTGACCGTGCGGGGGATGGTCAGCTACTGGGGGCTCAACCGCGAGTCCACGGTGGAGGAGATCGCCGCGCGCGGCGAGGAGCTGAGCGACCCCGCCGACCGGGCCCGCGTACGCGCGTTCGAGGCCATCATGCGGCTGCACCGGCTCGACGTCGACGTCGCGGTACGGCTGGCCCAGGAGGTGCTGGACCGGCCCGCCGCCCCGATGGCCGCCCGGGAGCTGGCCCGCTGCACGCTCGCCCACCTCCAGGCCGCGCAGGGGCAGTACCAGCTCAGCACCACGGCGATCGCCCGGGTGCAGGCCGAGGCGGCGTGCTGGCGGGCCGACATGCCCTACCTCCAGCTCGCCATGGAACTGGCCCGGGGCACCCGGCTGACGCTCTCCGGCGACCTGCCCGGCATCGACGCGATCGTCGCCGACGAGTTCGCCGACCTGGCCGGGGCCGGCGACTTCCGGCTCGGCACCGGCTACCTGGCCATCCTCCAGGCGTACGCGGCGCGGCTGCGCGGACGCGGCGACGACGCGCTGCGGACCAGCCTGGAGGCGTGCGCGGTGCTCGCCACCAGCCGGGTGTACGCGGGTCTCGCACACGCCGAGCGTGCCCAGGCCGCCGCGCTGCGCGGGGACGCGACGCACGCGGCCGAGGCGATGGCCGAGGCGGACCGGACGCACGCGCCCGGGATGGCCGTGCTCTACCCGTGGCTGGAACAGGCCCGGGGCGCGGTCCAGGCCGCGACGGGTGACCTGCCGGCGGCCACGAAGCACCTGTGCGCGCTCGCCGACCGGCTGCGCGAGGACGGCCTGGCCGGGCACGAGCTGCTCGTCCTGCTCGACCTGGTCCGGCTGGACCAGGCCGCCGCGCCGGTCGGCCCGACCTGCAACGACGGTGGCCGCCGCACCGTGGCGCAACGCCTGGCCGAACTCTCCGAGCAGGTCGACGGCGTGCTGCCGCCGCTGGTCGCCCGGTTCGGCCGGGCCGCCGTCGACGGCGCCCCGGACGCGCTGCTCGCCGTCGCCGACGGCTTCGCCGACCGGGAGCTGACCGTGTACGCGGCCGAGGCGACCGCCCTGGCACTGCACCGGACGCGACACGTCCGGGGCGGCGCCACCGGCCCGATCCGGGAACGCCTGGCCGGTCTGCTGCGCCGCTGCGACGAGATCTCCACCCCGGCGCTGCGGCTGCTCCGCCCGACGCTCAGCGAGCGGGAGTGGGAGATCGCCCGCCTCGCCGCCGACGGCGTGACCAGCCGCACCATCGCTGAACGGCTGTTCCTGTCCACGCGCACGGTGGAGAACCACCTCCAGCGCGTCTACAGCAAACTCGGCGTCGCCGGGCGCGGCGAGTTGCGGGCCGCCCTGCGGTCGATGCCGGGGCACGACGGCACGGACCCGGGCTGAACTCTAGGCTGGAGCGGTGAGCACCCTTCGCCCCGCGCTGCTGACCGACCACTACGAGCTGACCATGGTCAGCGCGGCCCTGCATGACGGCACGGCCGACCGACGCTGCGTCTTCGAGGTGTTCAGCCGGCGGCTGCCGACCGGGCGCCGGTACGGCGTGGTCGCCGGGACCGGCCGGCTGATCGAGATGATCCGCGACTTCCGGTTCGACCCGGCGGAGATCGACTTCCTGCGCCGCACCGGTGTGGTGGACGACCGGGCCGCGCAGTGGCTGGCCGACTACCGCTTCACCGGCGACATCGACGGCTACGCCGAGGGCGAACTGTTCTTCCCCGGCTCCCCGATCCTCACCGTGTCCGGCACGTTCGCCGAGTGCGTGGTGCTGGAGACGCTGGTGCTGTCGGTGCTCAACCACGACTGCGCGGTCGCCGCCGCGGCGGCCCGGATGGTCACCGCGGCCCGCGGCCGGGCGCTGATCGAGATGGGTTCCCGCCGGGCGCACGAGGAGGCCGCCGTCGCGGCGGCGCGGGCCGCTTACCTGGCCGGGTTCCGGTTCACCTCCAACCTGGCCGCCGGCCAGCGCTACGGCATCCCCACCGCGGGCACCGCCGCCCACGCCTTCACGCTGCTGCACGACGACGAGCGGACCGCGTTCGCCTCCCAGGTCGCCACGCTCGGCAAGGACACCACGCTGCTCGTCGACACGTACGACATCGCCCAGGGCATTCGCAACGCCATCGCGGTGGCCGGGCCCGAGCTGCGGGCGGTCCGGATCGACTCCGGCGACCTCGCGGTGATCGCCCAGCAGTCCCGCGAGCTGCTCGACTCGCTCGGCGCCACCGAGACGAAGATCATCGTCTCCGGCGACCTCGACGAGTACGCCATCGCCGCGCTCGCCGCCGAACCGGTCGACATGTACGGCGCCGGCACCGCGGTCGTGACCGGCTCCGGGGCGCCCACCGCCGGCCTGGTCTACAAGCTGGTCGAGGTGGAGGGGCGGCCGGTGGTCAAGCGTTCCGAGCACAAGGCCACCATCGGCGGCCGGAAGGTCGCGGTCCGCCGGCACAAGCCGACCGGCACCGCCACCGAGGAGGTCATCGTGCCGCAGGGCGTGCCGGACCGGCAGCCCAACGACCGGCTGCTCCAGCACTCGTACGTGGTGTCGGGCGAGCCGGAGACGCTGCCCACGCTGGAGGAGTCCCGGGACCACCTGCGCCAGTGCCTGATCTCCATCCCGTGGGAAGGGCTCAAGCTCTCCGCCGGAGATCCGGCCGTACCGGTGACCGTCGTACCCGCGAGCTGAGGAGGAACCCGTCAGATGGCGAACGCCCTGATCATCGTGGACGTGCAGAACGACTTCTGCGAGGGCGGCTCCCTCGCGGTCGGCGGCGGGGCCGGCGTGGCCGCCGGCATCTCCCGGCTGCTCGCCGCCGAGCCGGACCGGTGGGACCACGTCGTCGCGACGAAGGACTACCACGTCGACCCGGGGGCGCACTTCGGCGACCCGCCGGACTACGTCGACTCCTGGCCCCGGCACTGCGTGGTCGGCACCTCCGGTTCCGAGTTCCACCCCGAGCTGGCCACCGACCGCGTGGAGACGATCTTCCACAAGGGCGAGCACGCGGCCGCGTACTCCGGTTTCGAGGGGCACGCCCCCGACGGCGAGTGCCTGGCCGACTGGCTGCGCCGGCACGACGTGGACCGGGTCGACGTGGTCGGCATCGCCACCGACCACTGCGTGCGCGCGACCGCCCTGGACGCCGCCCGGGAGGGCTTCCGGACCACGGTGCTGCTGGACCTGACCGCCGCGGTCGCGCCGGACACGCTCGACGTGGCGCTGCGGGCGCTCGACGGCGCCGGGGTGACCATGGCGGGCGAGCCTGTGATCAGGACCGCTTGACCGGGTAATCGGTTGCGGGTGTCGTACCCCGGCCCCAGGATGGCGCCGGAGGTACGGTCCGTCGTGAATCTGAAGCCTTACCGGGAAGCGCTCGCGCTGCCCGGTCTCCGATCGTTGCTGCTGGTGTCGGTGCTGGCCCGCGTGCCGCTGACCGCCACCGGGGTGACGCTCACCTTCTACGTGGTGCTCGACCTGGGCCGCGGCTACGGCGCCGCCGGCCTGGTCGGCGCCGCGTCCACGATCGGCGCGGCGGTCGGCGCCCCGCTGCTCGGGCGGCTCATCGACCGCCGTGGGCTCCGGCCGGTGCTGGTGCTCACCACCGTCGCCGAGGCGCTGTTCTGGTCCGCCGCGCCCACACTGCCGTACCCGGTGCTGCTGCCCGCCGCGTTCCTCGCCGGGCTGCTCGCCCTGCCCATCTTCTCGATGATCCGCCAGTCGATCGCCGCGCTCGTGCCGGTGGAGAAGCGCCGGCCCGCATACGCGCTGGACTCGATCGCGATGGAGCTGTCGTTCATGGTCGGCCCGGCGCTCGCCGTCGCCCTGGCCACCGCCGTCACGCCGCGCCTGACGCTCTGGGCGGTCGGCGCCGGGATCGTCGGCTCCGGCATCTGCTTCTGGCTGCTCAACCCGCCGGTGCGAGCCGCCGACGAGCAGGCCGGGCCGCAACGCCCGGTGCACCGCCGCGAATGGCTCACCCCGCGTCTGCTCGCCGTGCTGGCGGTCAGCCTCGCCGGCACGCTGGTGCTCGGCGGCACCGACGTCGCAGTGGTCGCCGTGCTCCGCGCCGGAGGCGAGATCGGCTGGACCGGCGCCGTGCTGGCCGCCTGGGCGGTCGCCTCACTGATGGGCGGCTTCGCCTACGGCGCGGTACGCCGCTCGTTCTCCCCGCTGGCGCTGATGGCGGCGCTGAGCCTCGCCACCATCCCGGTCGGGCTGGGCGGGTCGCACTGGTGGCTGCTCTGTCTCGCGCTGATCCCGGCCGGTGCGCTCTGCGCCCCCACCCTCGCGTCCACCTCCGACGCGGTCAGCCGGCTGGCCCCGCCCTCGGTCCGGGGCCTGGCCATGGGCCTGCACGGCTCCGCGGTGACGGTGGGCATCGCGCTCGGCGCACCGCTGGCCGGCGCGGTGATCGACGCGACGGCACCGGTGTGGGGCTTCGTGGTCACGGGCGCGATCGGCGCGCTGGTGGCGCTGGCGGTGCTCCCGATCGAGCTGCGCCACCGCCGCACTCCGGTCCCCACCCCGACTCCGGAACCCGACCTGGCCCCCGCCCCCTCGTAGCCCTCCCCTCCACCCCTCCCGGAGTTGACCAAGGAGTTCGCGTCCCATCAGCGGCGTGAACCGCCCCAAACCCCTTGATCACTGGGCATGGCAGGGCACTCGGGCCGGTCCCGGGCGTGATCAAGGAGTTTGTGTCCCCGCCAGCGCGGCCAACGGCCACAAACTCCTTGATCACCGCTATCAGGGCGGGGCTCGGGCGGGCGCGCCAGGCGTGATCAAGGAGTTCGTGCCCCCGCCGGCGCGGCGAACCGCTCTCAACGCCGTGATGACCGTTCAACGCACAGTGCACAGGCGGGGCTCCCGAGGGTGATCAAGGAGTTTGTGTCCGCGCCGGCCCGGTGAACTGCCACAAACTCCTTGATCACGGGCCGCAGCGCGCGGCGCTGAACTCACCCGGCCCGCCCGAACTGGCCCTGCCCGCCCGGACTGGCCCGGCCCGGACTGGCCCGTTGATCATGAAGTTAGCGGGGATAAATCGGACGCCGAGCGCCGCTAACTTCATGATCAACCCGGAGGGGAGCGGGGGTGGGGGGTGGGGCAGCCGGGAGGGAGGGCGGGGAAAGGGGCGGGCGCCGCGCCCCTGGTTAGGGGTGCGGCGCCCGTCTCGACGTGGCGGTGCGGTGGTGCTAGCGCTGGTCGAGGTTGCCTGCGGTGTCCTCCTGGTAGCTGGCGCCACCGTTGACCTCGCTGGTCAGCGGCTTGGCACCACCCTCGGGCGGACCGGCCAGGCTCTGCCCGGCGGCCAGCTCGGGGAACTTCGCGTCGAACGCCGGCCGCTCGGAGCGGATGCGCGGCATGCGGTCGAAGTTGCGCAGCGGCGGCGGGGAGCTGGTGGCCCACTCGAGCGAGTTGCCGTGACCCCACGGGTCGTCGACCTCGACGACCGGGCCGGTCTTGTACGACTTCCAGCAGTTCCAGATGAACGGCAGCGTCGAGATACCGGTGATGAACGCGCCGATCGTGGAGATCGTGTTCAGCGTGGTGAAGCCGTCGGCGGCCTGGTAGTCGGCGTACCGGCGCGGCATGCCCTCGTTGCCCAGCCAGTGCTGCACCAGGAACGTGGTGTGGAAGCCGATCATGGTGAGCCAGAAGTGAATCTTGCCGAGCCGCTCGTCGAGCATCCGGCCGAACATCTTCGGGAACCAGAAGTAGATGCCGGCGAAGACGGCGAACACGATGGTGCCGAAGAGCACGTAGTGGAAGTGCGCCACCACGAAGTACGAGTCGTGCAGGTGGAAGTCGAGCGGCGGGCTGGCCAGCAGCACACCGGTGAGACCACCGAAGAGGAAGGTCACCAGGAAGCCGATCGAGAACAGCATCGGCGTCTCGAAGGTGATCTGGCCCCGCCACATGGTGCCGATCCAGTTGAAGAACTTCATACCGGTGGGCACCGCGATCAGGTAGCTCAGGAAGCTGAAGAACGGCAGCAGCACCTGACCGGTGGCGAACATGTGGTGCGCCCAGACGCTCATCGACAGGGCGGCGATGGCGATGGTGGCGGCCACCAGGCCCTTGTAGCCGAAGATCGGCTTCCGGGAGAACACCGGGATGATCTCGCTGATGATGCCGAAGAACGGCAGCGCGATGATGTACACCTCGGGGTGACCGAAGAACCAGAACAGGTGCTGCCACAGCATCGGGCCGCCGGTCGCGGGGTCGTACACGTGGGCGCCCATCAGGCGGTCCGCGGCGAGCGCGAACAGCGCGGCGGCCAGCAGCGGGAAGACCAGGATGGCCAGCAGGCTGGTGACCAGCATGTTCCAGGTGAAGATCGGCATCCGGAACATGGTCATGCCGGGCGCGCGCAGGGTCAGGATCGTGGTGATCAGGTTGACCGCGCCGAGGATCGTGCCCAGACCGGAGATGGCCAGGCCGACGACCCACATGTTGGCGCCCACGCCCGGGGCGTGGTCGGCGGTGCTCAGCGGCGTGTAGGCGGTCCAGCCGAAGTCGGCCGCGCCACCCGGAGCGATGAAGCCCGCGGTGGCGAGCGTGCCGCCGAACAGGTACAGCCAGTAGGCGAACGCGTTGAGGCGGGGGAACGACACGTCCGGCGCGCCGATCTGCAGCGGCACCACGTAGTTCGCGAAGGCGAACACGATCGGCGTCGCGAAGAACAGCAGCATGATCGTGCCGTGCATCGTGAAGAGCTGGTTGTACTGCTCGGGCGACAGGAACTGCAGGCCCGGTCGCGCGAGTTCGGCGCGCATGATCAGGGCCATCAGGCCACCGATCATGAAGAACACGAACGCGGTGACCATGTACATGATCCCGATCTGCTTCGCGTCCGTGGTGCGCAGCAGCCGCGCGATGGCCGACCCCTTGACCGGCTCGCGGACCGGCCAGGGCCGGGTCACGACCGGCTTGGGTGCGACGGTGGTCACGAGTGGCCTCCGGTTCTGGTTGTCCCGCTCGGCGCGCTGGTCATCGGCGCAGCCGTCATCCGCAAGGAGGATAGTCCCCGGTAGGTGGCCCCGCCGCGTGGGGTGGGCGGCTACGATCACCGGCCCGCTAGAGCGGGCCGGTGAGGAGCCGGTAGTGCTCCCGGAAGATCCGCCCGCCGCGTCCGCGCAACAACGGGTCGCGCAGCGCCGGCGGCACGTCGCGGGTGCGGTTGCGGTCGCGGGTCCGGTCCCGCACCCAGCGGGTACGCGGCCGGCGACGACTCTCGTACGCGATCAGCGCGGCGTCGACGCTGCCGGCGGCCCGCAGCGACTCCGCGAGCACGACGGCGTCCTCCAGCGCCATGGCCGCGCCCTGGGACAGCGTCGGGGCGGTGGCGTGAGCGGCATCACCGACGAGCAGCACCCGGCCGTGGAACCAGCGCCCCAGCTCGACCTCCTCGGTGCGCTCCACGCACACGGTCTCCAGCGCGGCCAGCACCTCGGGCACCGGCCCGCCGTAGGAGCCGAACAGTTCGTGCAGGCGGGCGAGCGGGTCGGCGGGCAGTTCGGTGCCGGCCTCGTCGGCATAGCAGTAGAGCCTCCCGGCGCCGAGCGGCACGACCAGGAACCCGGCCCGCTGGCCGAGCAGTGCCGTCCAGTCCGCGATCCGGGGGCCGCCGCGCACCAGCGCGCGGTAGACCACCTGCCCGGCGGGGCGCGGTGGTCCGCCGAGCGCGGCGAGGGTCCGTACCGCCGAGCGGGGCCCGTCGGCGCCGACGACCAGGTCGTACTCGCCGCCGGTGCCGTCGGTGAAGCCGACGGCGACCCGGTCGGGCAGCAGGTCGACGGTGCTCACCTCGGCGCCGTGGCGCACCGCGCCGCCGGCACCGGTGAGCAGCACCCGGTGCAGTTCGGTCCGGGGCAGCGCCCGGCACTCCCCCACCCCGGCCCAGAGCGCGTCGAGGTCGACGTCGCACAGTGGCGCTCCGGCGGCGTCGAGGAAGCGCTGCCGGTGGATCACCTGGCCGAGCGGGCGCAGTGGCCCGTCGAGGTCGAGCCGGCGCATCGCCCGGGCGGCGTTGCCCGGCAGGTAGAGGCCGGAGTCGATCGTTTCGGTGGGTGGCAGCCGCTCGGTGACGTCGGGCCGGAACCCCGCCAGGCGCAGCGCCCGGGCCACGGCGAGGCCGGCGATGCCCGCGCCGACGACGAGGATGCGCAGGGGGGAACCACCCATCACGGGGTACGCCTCCGGAGGGGGATCGGAACGCGTTGGAGGCAAGACATTACTCGCCGCAACCAGGCGGCGGAAGTGCCCGTGCGCCCTGGCACCGGCCACCGGTCGGCGGCGCACCCCGTCCCACCGGCAGGAATCCCGCCTCCATCTGGGGGAAGGGGGCGGCCGCCGTGACCTCTCGCGCCACGAGCCGGACGCGGAGCGTTAACGAGCCCGGCGCATTTGCGCAATGATTCGAGACATGTAAATGTATTCCTTGCATCGTGGGAGCGCTCCCGCCCGTATCACCGACCGAACCGGCGCCGTCCCCGCGCCGAGCCAAGGAGCATCATGAAGCGTCCACTCAGGGCCCTCGCGGCAGCCGGACTGCTGGCCGCCGGCACCCTCGTCGCCGTCGCGCTCGGCGGCACCGCCTCCGCCGACACCCAGATCTGCGAGCAGTACGGCTCGACCACGATCGGCGGCAAGTACGTGGTGCAGAACAACCGCTGGGGCACCAGTGCCCAGCAGTGCATCAACGTCACCTCGACCGGCTTCTCGATCACCCGCGCGGACGGCTCCGCGCCGACGAACGGTGCGCCGGTCTCCTACCCGTCGATCTTCGTGGGCTGCCACTACACCAACTGCTCGCCCGGCACGAACCTGCCGGTGCAGGTGAAGAACATCAGCAGCGCGCCGGCCAGCATCAGCTACAACTACGTGAGCGGCGCGATCTACGACGCCGCGTACGACATCTGGCTTGACCCGTCGCCGAAGCGCGACGGCGTGAACCAGATGGAGATCATGATCTGGCTCAACCGGCAGGGCTCGATCCAGCCCATCGGCTCGGTGGTCGGCAACGCCAGCATCGCGGGCCGCACCTGGGAGGTCTGGCGCGGCAGCAACGGCTCCAACAACGTCATCTCGTACGTGGCGCCGTCGGCCATCCCCAGCTTCAGCTTCGACGCGATGGCGTTCATCAACGACACCCGTAACCGGGGCGCGATCACCAACGACTGGTACCTGACCAGCATCCAGGCCGGGTTCGAGCCGTGGCAGGGTGGCGTCGGCCTGGCGGTGAACTCGTTCTCGCAGACCGTCAACACCGGCTCCAACCCGCCGCCGACCACGTCGGCACCGACCACGCCCCCGCCCTCGGGCGGCGCGTCGTGCACCGTCACCTACAAGGCGGCGAACGTCTGGAACAACGGCTTCACCGCCGACGTGACGGTCAAGAACACCGGCTCCGGCACCATCAACGGCTGGACGCTGAACTACAACCTGCCCTCCGGGCAGACCGTCACCAACGCGTGGAACGCCACGGTGAGCCAGAGCGGTTCGGCGGTGACCGCCCGCAACGCCGGCTACAACGGCACGCTGGCGCCCGGGGCGTCGACCAGCTTCGGCTACCAGGCGACGCTGAACGGCAGCTACTCCGCGCCGAGCAGCTTCACGCTCAACGGCTCCGCCTGCGCCCGGGGCTGACCACCGCACACGACAGGGGGCGCGGTCCGCTGCGGATCGCGCCCCCTGTCCGTGTACGCCTCAGCCGGCGAGGGTGTCGATGTCGCGCATCTCCTCGGCGGTGAGCGAGAACCCGAACACGTCGACGTTGGCGCGGATGCGCTCCGGCGTGACCGACTTCGGGATGACCACGGTCTCGTGGTCGATGTGCCAGCGCAGCACCACCTGGGCCGGCGACACGTCGTGCGCCTGGGCGATCCGGACCAGCACCGGGTCGGACAGGTCGCTGGTCTTGAACGGGCTGTACCCCTCCAGCGCCACGCCCCGGTCCCGGTGGGCGGCGTACGTCTGCCTGTCGTACAGCGACGGGCTCCAGCGGATCTGGTTGACCGCCGGCGTCTCCTCGGTGGCCTGGATCAGCTCGTCGATCTGGCCGATCGAGTAGTTGCTCACCCCGACCGTGCGCGCCATGTTCTCGTCCCGCGCGGCGAGCATCTCCCGCCACACCGGGATGCTGTCGCCGGGCGCGGACGGCGGCCAGTGCACCAGCCACAGGTCGACGTAGTCGGTGTCCAGCGCGGCCAGGCTGGCCTCGATGGTCTCCCGCTCCCGGCCCACCCGGTCCGGCGGCAGCTTGGTGGTGATGAAGACGTCCTCGCGGCGCAGCCCGCTCTCCTTGACCGCCTGCCCGACCTCCTTCTCGTTGCCGTACATGGTGGCCGTGTCGATGTGCCGGTAGCCGGCGTCCAGCGCGGCGAGCACCGCCTTGAACCCGGCCTCGCCGGTGGCCTGCCACGTGCCGAAGCCGAGCAGCGGGATCCGGACGTCGCCGGTGAGCGGGAGGGTGGGCTGGTCGCTGTCCATGTCCCCCGTTCTACCCCGGTTCATCGCACACACACCGGCATCCCGGCGCGCACGGCGGGTCTGGGGGAGGATGCGGGGGTGGCGGACCGGCTGGAGGAGTACCGGCGGAAACGGGACGCCGCGCGTACCCCGGAACCGGTGCCCGAGCGGGCTTCCGGGCGGAAGCGGTCCGCGCGGCGCGCGCCCCGCTTCGTCATCCAGCAGCACCACGCCCGGAGCCTGCACTGGGACCTGCGGCTGGAGCACGACGGCGTGCTGGCCTCCTGGGCGGTGCCGCGCGGCCTGCCCCGCGACCCGGGCCGCAACCACCTGGCCGTGCACACCGAGGACCACCCGATGGAGTACCTGACGTTCTCCGGGGAGATCCCCGCCGGGGAGTACGGCGGCGGGCGGATGATCGTGCACGACACCGGCACCTACCGCGCGGAGAAGTGGCGCGACGACGAGGTGATCGTGGTGCTCGACGGCGAGCGCACGAAGGGCCGGTACGTCCTGTTCGCCACCGGAGGGCGGGGCCGGGACTGGATGATCAGGCGCACCGACCCGGCGCCGGAGGGCTGGACGCCGATGCCCGAGCTGGTCCGCCCGATGCGGCCCGCCGAGGGCGGGCGGCTTCCGCGCGACGCCGCCTCCTGGGGGTACGAGCTGCGCTGGGCGGGCGTGCGCGCGATGGCGTACGTGTCGGGTGGCCGGCTGCGGCTGCTCGACGGCGACGACGCGGAGGTCACCGGTGAGTACCCGTGGGCGCGGGCGATGGCCGAGGCGCTCGCTCCGGCCGAGGCGGTGCTCGACGGCGTGCTGGTACGGATCGACCCGGCCGGGCGGGTCCGCCCGCCGACCCGGCGCGACGGGCAGTTCCTCGCCGTCGACCTGCTCTGGCTGGAGGGCGTGTCCAGCCTCGACGTGCCGTACGCGCAACGCCGTGACCTGCTCGACGGTCTGGCGCTCACCGGCCCGCACTGGCAGACTCCGCCGTGGTTCCCGGGAGTCGGTGCGGACGCCCTGCGGGCCGCCCGTGAGCAGGGGCTCCCGGGAGTGGTGGCGAAACGCCTCGACTCCCCGTACGAGCCGGGCCGGCGCAGCCGGCACTGGCTGAGCATCGACGCGAGCTGAGGACCACCGTGCACCTGACGCACCTGGAGTGCCCGCGCTGCGGCCGTGAACACCCGGCCGACGTGTTGCAGAACCTGTGCGGCTGCGGCTCCCCGCTGCTGGCCCGCTACGACCTCGCCGCGGTGGCCTCCACCGTCGCCCCGGAGCAGTTCGGGCTGCGCCCGGCCGACCTGTGGCGCTACCGGGAGCTGCTGCCGGTGGCCGATCCCCGGTTCGTCACCACGCTGGGCGAGGGCTGGACGCCGATGTGGCGCGCGCCCGCGTACGGGCACGAGATCGGCATCGTGGACCTGATCGTCAAGGACGAGGGGCTCACCCCGACCGGATCGTTCAAGGCGCGCGGGGCGTCGGTGGGCGTGAGCCGGGCCCGGGAGCTGGGCGTGAAGCGGATCGCCATGCCCACGAACGGCAACGCCGGCGCGGCCTGGGCCACGTACGCGGCGCGGGCCGGGATGGGCGCGACCATCGCCATGCCGCTGGCCGCGCCGACGATCTGCCGCGAGGAGTGCCTGGCCGCCGGCGCCGACCTGCGGCTGATCGACGGTCTGATCAACGACGCGGGCCGGGACATCGCGGCGCTGATCGCCGGGTCGGACGGCGGGATCTTCGACGCCGGCACGCTACGCGAGCCGTACCGCCTGGAGGGCAAGAAGACCATGGGGTACGAGATCGTCGAGCAGCTCGGCTGGCAGGTGCCCGACGTGATCGTCTATCCCACCGGCGGGGGCGTCGGGCTGATCGGCATCCACAAGGCGCTGCACGAGCTGCGCGAGCTGGGCTGGGTGGAGGACCGGCTGCCCCGGCTGGTCGCGGTGCAGTCCACCGGGTGCGCGCCGGTCGTGCGGGCGTTCGCGGCCGGCGAGGATCGCGTCACCCCGTGGGAGGGCGCGCGTACCGTCGCGTTCGGCATCACGGTGCCCGCCCCGCTCGGCGACGAGCTGATCCTGTCCGCGCTGCGGGACAGCGCCGGCACCGCGATCGCTGTGGACGACGCGGAGATCCTCACCGACCTGCGCGACTTCGCCGCCCGGGAAGGGCTGCTGCTCTGCCCGGAGGGCGCGGCCTGCCTGACCGCTGCCCGGCACCTGCGCGCGGGCGGGTGGATCCGGCCCGGTGAGCGCGTGGTGGTGCTCAACACCGGCGCAGGCGTCAAGTATCCAGGGCTGGTGCACAGCGGGGCGCCCGTGTGACCTGAGGTCGCGGCGCCCCGCTCGAGACCGGCGGTCAGGAGGTGGGCGGCTCGTCCTCGCCCGCCTCCTCGGCGGCGTCCGCCTCCTCCTTCGTCTTGTGCACCGCGCCGTCGGCGTGCTCCGGCGGGCCGTAGACCGTGTAGAGCACCAGCGGGTTCGGCCCGGTGTTGACGAAGTTGTGCTTCGTGCCGGACGGCACGACCACCAGGTCGCCGGAGACGACCTCCTTCTTCTCCCCGGCCACCCGCGCCTCGCCGGTGCCGCTGACGAACGTGAGGATCTGGTCGATGCCCTCGTGGACCTCCTCGCCGATCTCGCCGCCCGGCGGAATGGTCATGATGACCAGCTGGGTGTGCTCCCCGGTCCAGAGCACGCGGCGGAAGTCGGGACTCTTCTCGGCGACGGTCGCGATCGTGAAATGCTCCATGGTCCGCTCATACCCCGTTCGCGCGCCCGCCACGCCGGGAGTCGCAGATGGTGGAATTCCCACGCCGAGCCGGTTTGGATCCCCTCGGAAGGGGCATGTGCTCCCGACAAGACCGGTGCGTTGCTGGGCCGGTCGAGCCAGGTCCCCGCCGGCGTACCGCCGTACGGCTGCGGTGGCGGGAGACGGCCGGAGCGCGGCGACGTTACGACCGGGAGGTCGTGCGGCGCCGTGCGCTCGTCTGCGCGTCCGGTCAGGCGAGCACGGCCAGGTGAAAGGGCCGGTCCACGTGCCCGCTCGTGCCGTGCGTCTCGACGAACACCGCGTTGGCGATCCCCGAGCGCGGCGCCACCGTGATGACACCCTGCGGGGCCAGCCCGTCGGCAGTCGCGGGGCCGACCGTCCCGACGTACGCCGCTCCGGCCACGTCCTGGTCGAACGCGACCTGGTACATCCCGGCGGCGAGCCGGGTGGCCGAGGTGGCGCCGAGGCCGCGGACCAGCTTCCCGTCGGCGTCGACCACGGCGAACAGCATGCGCGCGGTGGCCGGCAGCCCGACCGGCGAACACGAATTGATCTCGGTGTCGGCGCGCGCGGCCTCCCGCATGCTCGGGATCGGCTGGCCGGTGGTCTCCCTCCTTGCTCTACGGCTGGGCATGGTGATCCTCTCTCCCGCCGGTACGCCGGCCGGAGGCGTTCGTACGCTTCCGGGCGATCGTCGGCGATCACCCTCGATGATTCCGACGCTATGTCGGCCCGGCAACCAGCCGCAGAAGTGTCCGATCAAGGACAGTGGACGGCTCTGACCTGCGGAAACGTCAGCCGGATCGCCGATTCGCCGCCGGGTCCGCCGACCGTCCCGGCACCGCTCGTCACACCGGAGCCGACCGGAAACCATGACGCAGCGCGACCGTCTGGCTACATTGAAGTATGGTGCAGCCGCTCCGAGGTCGACCGACGGTCTACCGTCCGGTGCTGGCCGCACGGCGCGGGGAGCTGGAGGCGCTGACCCGGCTCGACGACGCCTCCGCCGCGCTGCTCGCACCGGTCCTCGACGTTCCGGCGGACGCGCCCTCCATCGTGGACTCCCTGGCCCGGCTGCCCGCCGGGATGCTGCCCGCCGTCGACGTGTCGGCGCTGCCGGAGGCCGGCGAACACGATCCGGTCCGCTGGGGCGTACCGCTGGTGCCGGTGATCGGTCTCGCGGACAGCGACCGGCGGCTGGCCGCGCACGGCGCGGCGGCCCGGGCCTGGGCGCACCACGCGGTCGTCAGGTTGCGCCTCGGCCCGGACCGGGCCGGACCGGACGCGGCCACGGCGGCGGCGGAACGGGTGTGGCGGGTGACGGGTCTGCTGCCCGAGCAGTGCGACCTGCTGCTGGACGCCGGGGACGTGTGCTGCCAGGCCGACGTCCGGCTGGCCGAGCCGCGGATCCGGCGTGCGGCGCAGTGGGCCCGGCGGCACGCCTGGCGTTCGGTGACGACGGCGGCCGGCGGGATGCCACCGGCCCTGTCCCGGCTGCCGGCGGACGAACCGGTCCGGGTGGACCGCTACGACTGGTCGCTCTGGCGGCGTCTGGCCGACCTGGGCGTCGGGTACGGCGACTACGGGGTGGGCTGCGCGGTGCGGGACGCGGACGAGCCGGGCGACCGGACACCGACGCTGCGCTGGGCCGCGGACGACGCGTGGTGGGTCTACCGCTGGTCGCGGCGGGGTGGGCGGGGCGACGAGCGCTTCGCCGACCTGTGCCGCACGCTGACGGCCGCGCCGCACTGGTCGCCGGCCGGGGCCGGCTTCTCCTGGGGCGACCACGAGATCGTCCGGCGGGCCCGGCGGGGCGCCGGCGCGGGCTCACCGGCCAACTGGATCGCGTGGAGCACGTCGCATCATCTGGCGCACGTGCTGGCCGCGCTGATCCGGCCGGAACCGGACCAGCGCGCCGGCTGAGCTCACTCCTTCTCGGTGAAGCCGAACTGCACCACGCCCTCCTCGTCGACCACCGCGTCGACGGACGTGTCGTTGAGCAGTTCGGCCGCGTCCGAGTCGAGGAAGATGCGCGCGCCCTCGGTGTCCACCACCTGGTCGCCCTGCACCGGCTGCGGCACCAGCTCGATCGAGAGCGAACCGGCGTCGGTGTCGGCGGCGATGCGCAGCCCGCCCGCGTCGGCGACGTCCTGCTGGGCGGCGAGGTCACGGATCACCAGGACGGCGTTGTCGGTCATGGTCAGCATGGCTGAACTCCTCATGGCTGGATGTCGGGTTCCGCGGGCGACACGGCCCACGCGGTCGGCTCGCGACCCGGAAGCGGGCGAGACACGATCTCGCCGCGCTGGAAGCAGGGCGGTTGCCACGGCCCTCACCCCCACCGTGCCCGCTGCCCGGTCATCCGTCAAACGGAACCCGATGATCCGCCGCTCCTCGGTGAACAGGTGTTTTCCCCGATTCGGAGCGGGAACGACGCAGGGTTGCGGCGCCCGCGCCAGGGCCGCAAATAACCTTTCGCACCGGAGTCTTTTCCGGAGGAAATCTCCGTGGCAGCATCTTCCCATGCATCGTCGCCTATTTCCCCGGGCACTCGCGGTGCTGGCGCTGGTCGCCACCGCGGCCGCCGCCGGCACCACCACCGCCACGGCCGAAGCGCCCACCCCGGCGCAGACCCGGCTGAACGCCACAATCGACGCGATCCTCTCCGACAGCCGGCTCGACGGAGCGCAGGCAGGCGTGGTCGTCGTCGACACCGCCACCGGCCGCACGCTGTACGACCGCAACAGCACCCGGCGGCTCATCCCCGCCTCCAACACCAAGCTGCTCACCTCGGCGGCGGCGATGGAACTGCTCGGGCCGGGCCACCGCTTCACCACCGAGGTGAGCGCCGACGGGTCGCGCCGCGCCGGAATGCTCTCCGGCGACCTCTACCTGCGCGGCGGGGGCGACCCCACCATCCTCGCCGCCGACTACGACCGGCTCGCCGAGCAGGTCGCCGCGGCAGGCGTACGCGTGGTCGCGGGCGATCTGGTCGCCGACGACACCCGGTACGACAAGGGCCGGCTCGGTCCGGACTGGACCTGGGACGACGAGCCCTACTACTACGCCGCTCAGGTGTCAGCGCTGACAGTGGCCCCGGACACCGACTACGACGCCGGCACCGTGATCGTGCAGGCCACCCCGGGCACCCGGGCCGGTGTCCGGCCGAAGATCACCATGACCCCGGACAACGGCTGGTTGCGGATCGACAACCGGGCCGAGACGGTCGCCGACGGCGAGACGAGCATCTCGTTCGAACGTGAGCACGGCGGCAACACGGTGGTCGTGACCGGCCGGATCGCGGTCGGCCAGGCCGCCGAGAGCGACTGGGTGACCGTGTGGGAGCCGACCGGCTACGCCGCCGACGTGTTCCGCTCCGCGCTGCGGCGGCACGGCGTACGGGTGCTCGGCCGGACCGTGCTCGGCACCGCCACCCCGGACACCGCCAAGCCGCTCGCCCGGCACGACTCGATGCCGCTGGCCGACCTGATGGTGCCGTTCCTGAAACTCTCCAACAACGGTCACGCCGAGGTGCTGACCAAGGAACTGGGCCGGCAGCTCTCCGGATCCGGCACCTGGGCCGCCGGGCTGTCCGCGATCAGCGGGTACGTGGGCGACGCCGGAGTGGACACCGGCACGCTGCGCCAGCGCGACGGGTCCGGCCTGTCCCGGCGCAACCTCGTCCCGCCGGCCCAGTTCGTCACGCTGCTCTCGGCGGTCCGCGCCGAACCGTGGTTCGACACCTGGTACGCCGCGCTGCCGGTGGCCGGCAACCCGGACCGGTTCGTGGGCGGGACGCTGCGCAGCCGGATGGGCGGCACCGCCGCCGCGAACAACGTGCACGCCAAGACCGGCAGCCTGACCGGCGCATCAGCGCTCTCCGGCTACGTCACCGACGCCGACGGGCGGCTGCTCGCCTTCTCGATCGTGCTGAACAACTACCTCACCTCGTCGGTGAAGGGGCTGGAGGACCAGATCGCGATCGCGCTCGCCTCGTACACCGAGAAGGAAACGGCGACCGCCCGGCGGACCGTGCCGGCCGCACCGGAGTCGCCGCGCGTACCGGAGGGGCGGGAGTGCTCCTGGGTGAAGCCCGCGCTCTGCTGACCGGCCCTACCGCCCCGGTGCTCAGGCGCCGGGGCGGTACGGACGCGGGTCGGCCGCGGGGTCGCCGCGCTCGACGAGCGCGTCGATCTCGGTCGACGGCAGTCCGCGCAGCGTGAGCACCCGGCGCCCCCACACGTGCAGGCGGCACGGGTGCGGGCTGGCGTCGTTGCGGCAGATGGTCCCGCCCGACCAGGCCCGCGGCGCGTGCACCACCACCGCCCGCACCGCGAACTGGACGTCCTCGACCGTCACGTACGGCGGCATCGGGATCTCGCGCAGCACGTCACAGTCGGTGCGCGGGCGGGCGGGGGCGACGGGGGCAGGGCCGGTCATCGGTCGGGCCTCCACAGAGGATGGTCGGACGGGACAACCGAAACGTACGACGCCCGGCCCGGTACGCGACGGACAAACTGTCCCCGCTCAGCGCAGCGCCACCGCCTGGAGGCTGACGTTGCCGCAGTCGCCCAGTGATTCCTCCACCGTCCAGTTCAGCAGCAGCTTCTCGCCGCGCGGAGCGCGGAACCTGACGGTGAACTCGGCGGTGAGCGCGGTGTGCGGGTCCTCCATCCGCAGCGTGGTCACCGGGCCGCCGCCGGAGACGCGCACGTCGAGGCGGCCACGGGCCATCCAGAGCCCGGCGTACAGACGTACCGTGCGCTGGCGCCCGTCGGCGGCCACCGCCAGGTTGAACCCGCTGCCCCGGTGGCAGGTGTAGACGCCGGTCATGGTGCCGCCCGCCGACGCGACCGGGTTGCCGTCGCGCCAGGCGTACGCCTCGGGGTTGTTGCTGAAGCTCTCCCGCCGCCCGCGGCCGCCCTCGTCGCGGATCTCGCCGGAGCCGCCCCGCTTGCGGACCGTCCGGTCGGCGCCGTTGAGCCCCCAGTGGACCCAGTCGGTGGGGCCGGCGGCGGTGAGGTCGACGGTGGCGGGCACCTCGGCGCGGGTCACGGCGACGATCGGCGGCGGCGCGGGTGTCGGTGAAGGCGACGGAGTGGACGGCGACGGGCTCGGCGACGGTGGCCGCTGCCGGGGACGCAACCCCGGGTTGACCACGGTGTCGTCGGTCTCGTTCGGCAGCCCGACCCGGCCGGGCGGCGCCACCGGCACTCGGGCGTGCTCCTCGCGCGGCGAGTCGTGCCGTTCGACGCCGAGGTAGACCGCCAGCGCCGCCAGGCAGAGGATCGCGGCCAGCCCTTCCAGCATCAGCCGACGCCGGCGGCGCAGTCGGCGCAGCGCGGACCGGGTACGCGGAAAGCCGTGCCGGTGCGAGCCGGGGCCGGAACGCGGACGGTCCTCCTGGCCCACCACACCCTCCACTTCGGTCACGGCACCGCCCGGAAACGACCGGTGCGTGACGGGCTTCACGGTGTCACCGGACGGCTCTTTGCGCCATATGTCGAGTGACGGGCGTTTCCAGTTCGTTACCTGGCGACCGCTCGCCGGACCGGCCGCTCAGCTTACCGTGATCGCCTGCAACGCCACCCCGTCGTTCTGCCCGCCGGTCACGGTCAGGGCGTGCCACCTGATCAGCAGCCGCTCCCCCGGGTCCGCCCGGAAGCAGATGACGTACTGGTAGAAGCGGTCGCCCGCGGCGAGGGCCACCTCGCGGACGACGGGATCGCCACCGCTGGACAGCGACAGGTCGAGCCGCGCGCCGGCCGAGAACGTGCCGACGAACAGCCGGACCGTACGCAGATCCCCGCTCCCGGCCACGCCCAGCGTGAAGCTCTTCCCGGCGCCGCGCCGGAAGACCCCCGCCCGGATGCCCTCCTGGCCGGCCGTCGGCGTGCCGTCGGTCCACTGGAGATCGCTGGCGCCCGCGTTGTGCTCCAGCCGCTCCCCGCCGGGATCCTGGATCTCGCCGGTGCCGCTCGCCTTGCGATGGAAGCTGTCCGCGCCGCCGCCGCCCCAGTGCCGCCAGTCCCGCGTACCGAGCGCGGTGAGCGACAACGACCCCGGCAACGGCGCCAGGTCCACATCGAGCAGCGGCCCACCGGACGACACCGGGTCGCCGGCGGCCGGCGCCTGCTCGCTCGGGATTTGCTTGTTCGGCGCCTGCTCGCTTGGTGCTGCCACCGGCGCGGTTTCCCCGGTCGGTGAGGGCGGCGCGGGTGACCGGGCCGCGTACGCCAGCGCCGCCACCAGCCCGGTCACGGCCACCGCCGCCAGCACGGCGCGCCGGCGCCGGCGGCGGGCCCGGGCGGTGGCGACCCGCGTGGCCGGGGCGTCGGGCGAGGGCCGCAGCGGGCCGGCGATCGGGGCGAGCGTCCGGCTCAGCCGGGTCTTCGCAGCCCGGACTGCGGAGCGCAGCCGGACGCCGAGCCCGTCGGTCAGGCCGGTCAGACCGCCGGTCAGATCGGCCAGACGTGCCGGGACGCTCTCCCGGGCGGAGTGCCGGCCCGGTCTCGCCTCCGCATCCGTCTCCTGCAGCGCCCCGAGGTCGGCCGGCTCGGCCGGCTTGTGGGCGGCGCCCGCCCGGACCGGCGACGGAGCGGACAGGTGCAGGCCGATCGGGGCCGGCCCGACCAGCGGAACCCGGCCGCCGGGCGGGCTCGGTCGCGGCTCGGGACCGACGGGCGGCGATGCCCCGCCAAGGAACTGGCCCGGGGCGAGCTGGCCCGGGGCGAGCGGGGCCGACGCAAGTGGGCCGGGCGCGACGGGATCCGCCGCAAGGGAGTCCGGCACGACGAGACCAGCCGGGAGTGTGCCGGGCGCGAGCAGGCCGGGCCCAGGCTGACCGAGGCCAGGCTGACCTGCCCCAGGCTGACCTGGTCCAGGCCGACCGACGCCGGGCTGGCCGAGGCCGGGCTGACCGACGCCGGGCTGACCGGGGCCGGGCTGACCGGGGCCGGGCTGACCGGGGCCGGGCTGACCGGGGCCGGGCTGACCGGGGCCGAGCTGGTTCGGTGCGAACGCACCGGCTGCGGACGGGCCGGGCGCGGACGTGTCGGCTGGAAGCGGGCCTGCGGCGGGGAGATCGTGAGTCGCCGGGCCGAAATTGCGCGGAGGCGGCCAGACAGCGGTACCGGGCGGCTCCAGGTTCCCCGCAGGCACCGGATCGTCCGGGTCGGCCGGTGGGCGGTTCCCGTCCCGCGGGGTCCCAGTCCGGGGCACGGTGGGATCAGTGTCCCCGGGCAGGCGACGCGGACCCGCGGACCGCTCCGGGGCGTCGGCCGGTTCGTCCGGCGTGGGCAGCCAGCCCCCGACTCGGATCCCGGTCCGTGCGACGTCGTCCTCAGCCACCGACCCTCCCTCGGCCACCGGCGGCGAGCGGCCCGCCCCGTGGCTCGCCGTAGGGAGAATGGCACAGAACGCGATCTTGGAGAAGGCGTCAGCCCTCCGCAATTCCCACACCCCCAGGGCTCTGAGCCGCTGAGAGGAAGAGATCTTGGAAGAATTACGCCCCGATAGGGGCCACTTCGTACCAAGATCTCCCGCAGCCCCGGCGCGGCGGACGCACCCACCGCAACCCACCCTCGCCAGCATTGTCGATCGTGAGGTTAGCGGCGACAAATCGGACGCCGAATGCCGCTAACTTCATGATCGACGCGGGACGGCGGGACGGCGGGACGGCGGGACGGCGGGCCGGCGGGACGGCGGGTCGGGTCGGTCTGGCGGGGTGGGGTCAGTGGCGGGGGCGGCGCTGTAGGCCTCGGTCGGGGTGCCAGCTCTCTATCAGGAGGTGGTCGGGTGGGTCGCCTACTCGGGTGAGCACCACCTCGGTCAGCTCGATCCGGAAGCGGTGCGAGCCGTCCTCGGCGGGCGGCTCCTCGTGCGCCCGGCCGGCGATCTTCGCATCCCCGTCCCAGGTGGACGGGTCGTCCGGCGGGGCGTCCTCGGTCGGGCTGTGCAGCGCCACCCGGGGGTCGCGGCGCAGGTCGAGCGCTTTGACCGCACCGGCCATGCTGCCCAGTCGCAGCTGCCCGTCGTCACCGAAGTCGAACTCGGTGCCGCTGATCCGCGGCGAGCCGTCCCGCCGCACCGTCGCCATCGTGCCGTGTTTGCGAACCGCGAAACGGGCGCGCACCCGCGCCGCGAACTCGGGTTCGGCCGCCACCAGATCGGACCACCATGTCATGCGCCCGAGTCTGTCCGGAAAACCTGACAACCCGCGGCGTCTTTCCGGACGGCTCAGCCCACCTGGAAACCGAGCGCCTGGGCCAGCACCACCGCCTGCTCGGCGTCGATCCGCGCGTCGGCGCGCTGCACCGCGGTCGGGTCGAGCGCGGAGAGGTCACTGCCGCGCAGGTCGGCCCGGATCAGCTTGGCGGCGTGCAACTGGGCGCCGGAGAGGTCCACGCCGGTCAGCGTCGCGCCGGTCAGGTCGGCGCCGGTCAGGTCGACCTCCCGCATGCGTACGTCGGTGATCCGCGCCCCGCGCAGGTCGGCCCCGGCGAGCGTGACGAAGGACCAGTCGCCCCGGTCGACCCGCAGCGGACGCAGGTCGCAGCGGTCGAACGTGCTGCCGACCAGCTTGCAGCCGGTGAACTCGGCCTCGAACAGGTTGCACTTGCTGAATGAGCACCTGGTGAACGCCGAGTCGGTGTGCCGGGAGGCGTTGAACGCGACGTTGCCGAACACGCAGTCGGTGAAGACCGCGCCGCGGCTGACCGCCTCGGTCAGGTCGACGTGGAAGAACTCGCACCGCACGAAGTGCCGGTCGGCCAGCTCCTCGGCGTACCAGTCCTCCTGGCGGTAGGTGACGTCCTCGACCGGCTCGGGCATGCCACCGACCCTAGTGACACTTCCCGGCCGCGGTACCGGCGGGTAGGTTCGCGTCGTGAGTGTCACCGTGAGCACCGACCCCGGCCGTGTCGGTTTCGATCCCGCCCGGCTGGCGCGGATCGACGAGCACTTCGCCCGGTACGTCGACGACGGCCGGCTCGCCGGCTGGCAGATCGTCGTCACCCGCCGGGGCGAGGTCGCCCACTCCTCGACGTACGGGCTGCGCGACCGGGAGGCCGGCACGCCGGTCGAGCCGGACACGCTGTGGCGCATCTACTCGATGACCAAGCCGATCACCTCGGTCGCGGCGATGATGCTCTGGGAGGAGGGCCGGTTCGAGCTGAACGACCCGGTCAGCCGCTGGCTGCCGGAGTTCGCCGACGTACGCGTCTACGACCGGGGTTCGGTGCTCAAGCCGTACACCGTGCCGGCGGTCGAGCCGATCCGGATCTGGCACCTGCTCACCCACACGGCGGGCCTGACGTACGGCTTCGCCCAGGTCTCGGTGGTCGACGGCCTGTACCGGGCGGCCGGCTTCGACCTGGGCGTGCCGCCGGGCGCGGACCTGGCGGCGGCCTCGGCCGGGCTGGCCCGGCTGCCGCTGCTGTTCCAGCCCGGCACGAGCTGGAACTACGGCGTCTCCACCGACGTGCTGGGCCGCCTGGTCGAGGTGATCTCCGGGCAGTCGCTGGACGCGTTCTTCGCCGAGCGGATCCTCGGCCCGCTGGGGATGACCGACACCCGCTGGTGGGTGGACGCGGCGGACGCGAAGCGCCTGGCCGCCCTCTACGCGCCGCACCCGGCCACCGGCCAGGCGGTACGCGCCGACGGGGTGGGCCGGGCCGCGCTGGCGGAGCCGACCTGGCACTCCGGCGGCGGCGGGCTGGTCTCCACGGCGGCCGACTACCACCGCTTCACCCAGTTCCTGCTGCGCGGTGGCGAGCTGGACGGGGTGCGCCTGCTCGGTCCCCGCACGGTGCGCTTCATGACCCGCAACCACCTGCCCGGCAACCGGGACCTGGCCTCGTTCTCGCCGGAGGGCTTCGCCGAGACGATCCTCGACGGGATCGGCTTCGGGCTGGGCTTCGCCGTGGTGCTCGACCCGGTGCCGTCGCGCGTGCCCAGCAGCGTCGGCGAGTTCTACTGGGGCGGCCTGGCCAGCACCGCGTTCTGGGTGGACCCGGTGGAGGAGGTCACCGCGCTGCTGTTCACCCAGCTGATGCCGTCGAGCACGTACCCGCTGCGCGGCCAGCTGCGCCAGCTCGTCTACTCGGCGCTCGTCGACTGAAGCCGGTTCGGCGGAACTCCCCGCCGCCCGCCGGTGGGCTGCCTAGCCTGTGAGGCATGAGCGACATCGTCGTGTTCGGCGCCGGTGGGACGGCGGGCTCGCGGATCGCCGCCGAGGCGGTCGAGCGGGGGCACCGGGTGACAGCGGCGGTGCGGCGTCCGGAGGCGGTCGGCTACCTCCCCACCGGCGTACGCACTGTGACCGGCGATGCCACCTCGGCGCGGAGCGTACGCGAACTGGCCGAGGATGCGGACGTGCTGGTGGTGGCCATCGGCGGCGGCGAGCGGGACCTGTGGCGCGACGCCGCGCGGACTCTGGTCGACACGCTGCGTGAGTTGCCGGACCCGCCCCGGGTGATCCACGTCGGCGGTGGCTCGACGCTGCTCACCCCGAAGGGCACCCGTTACCTGGACGAGCCGGACTTCCCGGAGGAGTACCGGGACTCGGCGCACGGCCAGGCCGAGGCGCTGGAGTTCTACCGGACCAGCGCCGACGGGGTGACCTGGACGTACGTCTCCCCGCCACCGCTGGAGTTCCACCCGGGCGAGCGGACCGGGCACTACCGCACCGGCACCGACCACCCGGTGACCGACGCGCAGGGCCGTTCGGTGCTGACCTACGAGGACCTGGCGGTGGCGATCGTCGACGAGATCGAGGATCCCCGGTTCGGCAACACCCGGTTCACCGTCGCGTACTGATCCGTCGCGTACTGATTCATTCGGCCAGCCGGGCCGGGAAGCCGCCGGTGGCGATCGGGCCCCAGGACTCGATCGTGACGCGGATCAGCGACTTGCCCTGCGCGACCATCGCCGACCGGTACTCGTCCCAGTCCGGGTGCTCGCCGGAGATGCTGCGGAAGTACTCGACGAGCGGCTCCAGCGCCTCGGGCAGGTCGAGCACCTCGGCCATGCCGTCGACCTGCACCCACGGGCCGTTCCAGTCGTCGGAGAGCACGCACGCGGAGACGCGCGGGTCGCGGCGGATGTTGGCGACCTTGGCGCGCTCGGGATAGGTGGAGATCACCAGGCGGCCCTCGGCGTCCACGCCGCAGGCCACCGGGGAGGACTGCGGGCGCCCGTCGGAGCGGGTGGTCATCAGCACGACGTGGTGGCGGGGGCGGAGGAACTCGATCAGGGCGTCCCGGTCGACCCGGGTGTTCTTCGCGATGCTGCGTGCCATGCCCTCGGTTCTACCAGGCGGGCCGGTCGATCTCAGCGCGGACGCCCGGCCGCCCGCTGCGCGGTGACCTGCTCCGGCACGCGAGGGCGGGCCGAGGGCCGCCAGGCGCGGCCGTTGGCGTAGATCACCCGGAAACCGAGGTACGCGGCGAGCGGCGCCCAGTGCGCCGAGCGCATCCGCACCTCGGCGGCGTTGTGCCGCTGGCCGTTGGCGAGCACGTCGAGCAGCACGGTCTCGAAGGCGGCCGACTCGACCCAGTCCACCTCGCGGGTGAAGCCGCAGATCAGCGCCGCGCCGGTGACGTCGAGGAACTCGCGCAGCGTGGCGTCGGAGGCGCGCAGCACCGAGCAGCTGCCGAAGTAGAGGCGGCGGCCCTCGCAGCGGCCGGCCATCCGCTCGGCCACGTCCGACAGCTCGACCGAGTCCCAGTCGGTGAGGCAGAGCCGGCTCGGCTCGCCGTGCATGGCGAAGAAGCCCACCCGGTGATCCGCGTACTGCTTGAGCAGCCACCGGTCGACGAAGTAGAACAGCTCGTCGCGGGTGGCCGCGTCCTTGTGGATGTAGCGGATCCGGCCGAGCCGTTCGAGCAGGTCGAGCGTGGGCAGGACGGATCCTCGTTCGTTGAGGTCGCGGTGCCACTGCCCCTCGACGCAGAACACGCCGCCACGCGCCAACGCCCACCTCCCCGCCCGTCGAGGTCGTCGCCCGGGTCCGGGAGCAGACGTTACCGCTCACCTCCGACGGGCGACACCCGGCGGCACGTACGCAAACGGGCAGTATTCACAGCTGATGCCCAGCAAACGCCCGATGTGAGAACAATTTCGGCTAATCACCACGAAGAATCCTCTCACCTGTCACGGTGAGAGAGACGGGACGTACCGGTCGATGTGCCCGTCGAATCCCAGTTCCGCTCTGACATCGGGAGGACTCTGTGCGCGTCAACACCCTGAAGCGGGCGGCGGTCGCGTTCGCGCTGGCCCTGCCCGGGGCCGCCGTGGCGACAGTCGTGGCCGCGCCGCCGGCGCACGCCGACGGCTGCTACACCTGGAACCGGACGCTGTCCCAGGGAAGCTCCGGCGCCGAGGTCCGGCAGCTCCAGATCCGGGTGGCCGGCTGGGCCGGGTACGGCGGGATCGTCCGGGTCGACGGTGTGTACGGCCCGGAGACGGCCGCCGCTGTCAAGCGCTTCCAGGCCGCGTACGGGCTGCGCGCCGACGGCGTGGCCGGACCGCAGACGTTCGCCAAGATCTACGACCTGCAGAAGGACAGCGACTGCACGCCCAAGCACTTCAGCTACGCCGAGCTGGACAACGGCTGCGGCAAGGGCGGGTGGGCCGGGGGTCCGCTCTCCTCGTCGGCCACCCGGGAGAACGCGCTGCGCACCATGTGGAAGCTGGAGGCGCTGCGGCGCAGCCTCGGCGACAAGCCGCTCTACGTGACCAGCGGGTTCCGCAGCATCGCCTGCAACCGGCAGGTCGGCGGCGCCGCGGACAGCCAGCACCTCTACGGCACCGCGGCCGACCTGATCGCCAAGCACCGCAGCCTCTGCGACGTCGCCCGATCCGCCCGTGACCAGGGCTTCAGCGGCATCTACGGGCCCGGCTACCCCGACCACGACGACCACACGCACGTGGACTCGCGGCGGGAGAACAACAAGGACAAGGCGCCGAACACGAAGGGCTGGTCCGCGCCGGACTGCGGCGTCAAGTGACACGGTGACGGCGGCCCGGCACGGGGGTGGGGGCTCCCCGGCCGGGCCGCCGTCGGCATGCTCCGGCACGACCGACGCCGCTCCGCGACGGGGCGTCGACGCGACCGGAACCGGGCGCCGGGCGTCAGCTCACCCGGGCCGGGCGGGCCCGGGGGCGGTCCGCCCGGAACCGGGCGGCGGGAGTCAGCTCGCCCGGGGCCAGCGGGGCCGGGCGGCGGGAGCCGGCCGGCCGGCGACGGGCCGCAGACCGGGCCGCACCGGCGGCGCGGCGACCCGCGGGACCGGACCGCGCGCCGCCTGGGCCGCGGCGGCGGGGCGGGCCGTCTGGCCCGGCACCGCCCGTGCCGGCTGTCCCGGCACGGGGCGTCCGGCCTGACCGGGTACGCCGGGACGGACGACCTGCCCGACGGCCGGACGGGCGCCGGACGGCCCGGTCAGCACGAACGGGAACGGCACGTGCACGAACGGGTTGCCGTGCCGGATCAGCGCGTCGATCTGACGGTCGTTGAGACCGTGTGTCTCCAGCACGCGCCGGCCCCAGCGATGCAACCGGCAGGGGAACGACGACCCGTCGTTGCGGCACTTCGGCCCCGCGGGCCACTCCTCGGCAGCGTGCACCACCACCGCCCGGACCGCGAGGCGGACGTCCTCGGGGGTCAACGGCGCCGGTACCGGCACCTCGCCCAGGATCTGGTCGATGGGGTCCGTCGACTGCTCACCAACTCGCACGGCAGGCCTCCCGCAGCTCGGCAGCGGTACGGCGGAACGGCCGCACCACATCCTCGACCACTGGTACGGCCGAGAAACGGCAGCAGTTCAATCCCGCCACGCGGCGAGCAGTTCGGCCGGCCCGAGCGCCGTGACACCGTCGACCGCACGGCCACTGCGCACCACCGCGACGACCGGCGTGTGGTCGTCGGCGCCCGGTAGCTGGGCGCGGTGGTGAAGCAGCCGGGCCAGGTCGTGACCGTCGAACGCGCCGTTCTCCAGCCACTTGACCGAGCCCACGAACGTGATCCGCTTGGCCACCGGGCTTCGGTCACCGCCGACCAGGTCGATCTCGGGATCGTTGGTACGCGTCCAGTACCCGCCCACCACCGCCGTCTCGAACGGCAGGTGCCCCGGCGGCAGCCGGCGCAGCGACTCCCGGATCACCGGCTCGACCGCACGTCCCCGCCAGGAGGTCCAGGACGAGTGGATGCGGGCGAGTGTCAGATCCCCTCTACCGCGCTCGATCTCGGCGAGGTAGGGGTCGAGGAAGGCGAGCCAGAAGCGGAGATACGGATCGGCGACCACGTACCGGGTCTCGCGCGAAGGACGGGTGGACAGCGGGAGGGTGGCCTCCACGACCCGCTTGTCAGTCAGCAGCCGGAGCGCACGGTGCAGCGACGCCTGCGGGATTCCGCCGGCGGCCCGCGCGATGGAGGAGGCGGTGCGCTCCCCGGAGCCGATGGCGCGCAGCACCACGCCCGGCTGGGACTGCGGCGGAAACTCGGCGGCGAGGGCCCGTTCCCCGCTGACGAGCAGTGCGGAGGTGGGGTCCGGGACGGCCTGGGCGAGGTAGTCGCGCACGGTCTCGCCGGGGGCCCAGTCGTCGAGGACGAGCGGCAGGCCGCCGGTGACGAGGTACGCGTCGATGGCATCCGCCGGCGGCAGCTCGAGCATCTCGCCCACGTCGCCGGGGCTCAGGGGCGGCACGACCATCTCGGTCGCGCGCTGGTGGAACGGCCGGCCGTAGTCGTTGAGCGCCTCCATCATCGCCAGGTCCGAGCCGACGCAGATCAGCAGGACCGGGCGACGGGACAACTCCCGGTCGAAGACCTTCTGGAGGGTGCCCTCGAAACCCGGATCGGTGGCGATGAGGTAGGGCATCTCGTCGAGCACGACGACGCTGGGCTGATCTGCGGGCAGCGCGGCGGCGAGGAGGGTGAGTGCCGCGTCCCAGGTGGCCGGTGCCTGCCCGGCGAACAGACCCGCTCCGGGAAGTGTCGAGCCGGCGGCCGCCGCGACGAAGAGCCGCAGGTCGGCGGCGGGGCTGGGTTGGGCCGAGGCGGTGAAGAAGAGATGGGGTACGCCCGCGCGCTCGACGAACTCCTCCACGAGGCGGGACTTGCCCACCCGGCGACGTCCTCGCATGAGCAGGGCCCGGCCGGGC
This sequence comes from Micromonospora tulbaghiae, assembly GCF_900091605.1. GTDB lineage: Bacteria > Actinomycetota > Actinomycetes > Mycobacteriales > Micromonosporaceae > Micromonospora > Micromonospora tulbaghiae. The sequence continues at coordinate 238,558 of NZ_FMCQ01000003.1, read as the reverse complement.
CGACCTGCCCGGCCGCCGCGTTCGACGCGCGCCAACATGCCGTCGAGCCGGGCCAGCTCCCGCGTCCTGCCCACGAAACCGGCCACGCCGTAACCTCATGCTCTCATCTACGATACTCTCACCACTGAGAGTATCGCGGATGAGAGCTTCCGCGCGTCAGACCAGGCCGGCGTCCTGGACCAGCAGGGCCACCTGCACGCGGTTGTTCAGGTCGAGCTTCGTCAGCAGCCGCGACACGTACGCCTTCACGGTCGCCACGCTCATGAACAGCTCGGCGGAGATCTCCGCGTTGGTCCGGCCCCGGCCGAGCAGCACCGCGACCTCCCGCTCCCGCTCGGAGAGCCCGTCGAGCAGCCGTACCGACCGCTCCCGCTTCGGGTCCGGGCCTGGCACCGGCGCGGTGCCGGTGACGTGCGCGATGAGCTTGCGGGTCACCGCCGGGGACAGCGTCGCCTCCCCCGCCGCGACCCGCCGCACCGCGGCCACGATCTCGGCCGGCGGGGTGTCCTTGAGCAGGAAGCCGCTCGCCCCGGCGCGCAGCGCCCGCAGCACCTGTTCGTCGGCGTCGAAGGTGGTGAGCACCAGCACCTCGGGCGCGTCCGCGGTGGCACGCAGCGCCTCGGTGGCGGACAGCCCGTCGACCCGGGGCATGCGGATGTCCATCAGCACCACGTCCGGGGCGTACGCGGCGACGGCCTCGGGCACCTCGGCTCCGTCGGTGGCCTCGCCGACCACGGCCAGGTCGGGCACGCCGCCGAGGATCATCGACAGCGCGCCCCGGACCAGCGGGTCGTCGTCGACGATCAGCACCCGCACCGGCCCGCTCACCGGGCCGCCCAGGGCAGCCAGGCGGTCAGCCGGAAACCGCCGTCGGCGTCCCGCCCGTGTTCGAGCCGGCCGCCGGCCAGCGTGACCCGCTCCGCGATCCCGACCAGCCCGGTGCCGGCGCCCGGAATCGCGGTGGCGGGCGCACCCACCGGCCACGGGTTGTGGATGTCCACCGCCAGTCCGTCCCCCGGACCGCCGGCCAGCCGGACCGTCACCACCGCGCCGGGCGCGTGCTTGCGGGCGTTCGTCAGCCCTTCCTGCACGATCCGGTAGGCGCTGCGTCCGATGCCCGCGGGCACCGCCTCCGGCTCGGTCACCTCGTCCACCACGCCGACCCGTACCCCGGCGTCGCGGCTCTCGGCGACGAGCGCGGGCACGTCGCCGAGCGTCGGCTGCGGCCGTTCGGGCGTGGCCTCGGAGCCCACCTCGGCCCGTAGCACGCCGATCACCTCGCGCAGGTCCTGCAACGCGGCGTGCGCGCTGGCCCGGATCACCCCGGCCGCCCGGGCGACCTCCTCGGGCGGCGCGTCCGGCCGGAACTCCAGCGCGCCCGCGTGCAGGCTGAGCAGGGAGATCCGGTGGGCGAGCACGTCGTGCATCTCCCGGGCGATCCGGCCGCGTTCGAGCTGTCGGGCCTGGTCGAGCCGGAGCTGCTGTTCGGCCTCGGCCCGTTCGGCGCGGTCGCGCAGCGACAGCACGAGCTGGCGGCGGGCCCGGACGAACAGCGCCCACGCCACCACCACACCGATGAGCAGCGCGGTCCAGACCACGGCGGCCCAGAACGGCATCGTCGGGTCGGGCCGGACGGCGAGGTAGACCGGCAGGCTCAGCAGGTTCCAGCCGACCAGGGCCAGGCCCAGCGGCAGCGGCCGGTGGACCAGGACGGTGAACGTGATGACGAGCAACGCGACGCCGGAGGTGACCGAGAAGAACACGAGCGGCGCGGTGGCCACCGCCAGCCCGACCGGCCAGCGCCGGCGCAGCCAGAGCGCACCGCTGACCAGCAGGCCGATCAGCAGGTCGACCTCCTCCAGCCAGGCCGGACCGGCATTGAGCCCGAACTCCGGGGTGACGCTGGTGACGTCGGCGTGCGTGATCAGCACCCAGAGCAGCGAGGCCACGAACAGCACGCTGTCCACGAACCAGTCCCGTGGGGTCCGCCGCGGGGCGCGGGCGGGCACCAGGGAGCCCGGCAGGAGCCAGGGGTGATCGGGTACGACGGCGCTGGTCACGAGTCCATGCTAGGAAGCCGTCCGGACCGGCTGCCAGCTACCAAAGTCGACGCCTGGGGTGAACCGAGGTCGACGGCGGCGCCGACCGCCGGCCGCAGCGCGTGACCGGGTGGCCCCGGCAGGCTCGGCGGCATGATCGAAGTCGACCAGCTCACCAAGCGGTACGGCCCGCACACCGCCGTCGAGGACGTCACGTTCCGGTGCGAACCGGGCTCGGTGACCGGTTTTCTCGGGCCGAACGGCGCCGGTAAGTCCACCACGATGCGGATGATCTGCGGAATGACGCCGCCCACCTCGGGCGGCGCCACGGTGGGCGGCCGCCCGTACCGGCAGCTGCCGAATCCGGGGCGGGAGATCGGCGTGCTGCTCGACGCCTCGGCGCAGCACGCCGGGCGGACCGGGCGGGAGACGCTCACGCTCGCCGCCCGCACCATGGGCGTCGACCGGGGACGGGTGGCGGCGGCACTCGACCAGGTAGGGCTGAACGACACCGCCGCCCGGCGCCGCGTCGGCGCGTACTCCCTGGGCATGAGGCAGCGGCTCGGCCTGGCGCTGGCGCTGCTGGGCGACCCCCGGGTCCTGATCCTGGACGAGCCGGCCAACGGCCTCGACCCGGAGGGGATCTTCTGGATGCGCGGCCTGCTGCGCGACTTCGCCGACCGGGGCGGCACGGTGCTGCTCTCCTCGCACCTGCTGCGCGAGGTGGAGGCGGTGGCCGACCGGCTGGTGGTGATCGGCGGCGGCCGGGTGGTCGCCCAGGGCGGCAAGGACGAGCTGCTCGCAGGTGCCGGCACGCTCGTCCGCGCGCGCGACGCGCACGCCCTGCGCCTGACGCTGGAGCGGGCCGCGCTGCCGGCCACCGCCGGCACCGACGGCGGCTTCGTCGTCCGGGCCGAGCCGGGCGAGGTCGGTCAGGCCGCGGCGGACGCCGGGCTGGTCCTCACCGAGCTGCGCCCGGCCGGTAGCGGCGGCCTGGAACAGCTCTTCCTCACCCTCACCGCCGGCGCGTCGACCAAGGAGGCCGTCCGATGACCACCGCCACCCGCACCCCCGCGCCGCCGCGTCCCGGTGCCGCCGTCGCCGGGCCGACGCTGGCCCGGCTGACCGCTGTGGAGCTGCGCAAGCTCGCCGACACCCGGGCCGGACGCTGGTTGCTGATCACGATCGGCCTGATCGCGGCCGTGATCGTGGTGGTGCAGCTGTTCGTCCTCGACGCGCCGGACCAGACGTTCACCGCGTTCTTCACGCCGTCGCTGCTGCCGGTCGGGCTGCTGCTGCCGGTGCTCGGCATCCTCTCCATCACCGGCGAGTGGTCGCAGCGCAGCGCGCTCACCACGTTCGCGCTGGTGCCCCGCCGGGAGCGGGTGATCGTCGCCAAACTCGCCGCGGTGGTGCTCGCCGCGCTCGCCTCGGTGCTCGTCAGCCTGGCGGTCGCCGCCGTCGGCACGCTGGCCGCCGGCGCCACCGGCGGGGCGGGTGCCTGGGTCTTCGACTGGCAACTGCTGCCGCACGCGGCCGTGTTCCAGGTGGCGAACGTGTTGATGGGCGCCGGTTTCGGTCTGCTGTTGCTGAACACGCCGCTGGCGATCGTCGCCTACCTGCTGCTGCCCACCGTGTGGAGCCTGCTGTCCGCGATGATCTCCGCGCTGCGTGAGCCGGCCCGCTGGCTGGACACCTCGCTCACCATGGAGCCGCTGCTCGGCGCCGAGATGACCGGCGGGCAGTGGGGCCGGCTCGGCGTCTCGCTGGCCGTCTGGGTGCTCCTGCCGCTGGCCGCCGGCCTGGTCCGCACCATGCGCCGGGAGGTGTCCTGACCGTGGCCGCCTGGCAACCCGGCGAGGACGTCGTGGTCGACGGCGGACGCGGCGAGCTGGTGCTGTTCTGGGCCGGGTTCCCACTGTTCGGCGCGGGGCTGGCCGCCGGGCTGACCGCGCTGTCCGGCTGGATCGCCGGGCTGGCGTGGTTTCCGTTCCAGGGCCTGTTCGAGCTGCTCGCCCGGTGGCCGGACGAGCTGTCGTACCCGATCGGTATCGGGGTGGGCGTGCTCGGCGGCCTGCTCCTGGCGGTGGTGGCGGTCCGCGAGCGGCTGACCGTCACGGTCGGCCACCGATCGGTACGGCTGCACCGCGACGGGCACGGCCGGGACCTGGCCCGCGCCGACGTGGCCGGGGTGTTCGTCGACGGCAAGGCGCTGGTGCTGCTCGACACCGCCGGCGGCGAGCTGGCCCGGGAGAAGTCCGACCTGGACGCCGAGCGGTTGCGCGCGGCGTTCACCCGGCAGGGCTGGCCGTGGACCGGCCAGGACCCGCACCGGGACGCGTACCGGCGGTGGGTGAAAGGTCTGCCCGACCTGCCGCCCGGCGCGGACGCCCTGCTGCGGGCCCGGCAGCGGGCGCTCGACGGCGGCCACGACAGCGAGACCCGGGAGCTGCACGGGGAGCTGGCCCGGCTCGGTGTCGTGGTCCGCGACGAGGGCAAACGGCAGTACTGGCGGCTGGTCGCCGGCCCACCGCCGGGGTGAGCGCCGCCGTCGCGCTGCGATCTTCGCGCATAGGATTTACGTTCGTCCATGGCACGGGGTCGCGGCTCGTCGGACGCGGTGGCCCCGGGCGGTATGACGCGAGCGACGGGGAGGGACCGGCATGGCGGTGGGACAGGGCATCTTCCGGCGCAAGCCGGTCGAGCAGATCGCCGACGAGACCGACGAGGGCCTCTCCCGCGAGCTGGGGTTGTGGCAGCTCACCGCGATCGGGGTCGGGGGCATCATCGGCGCGGGCATCTTCGCGCTGGCCGGGGCGGTGGCGAACGAGACAGCCGGCCCGGCCGTGCTGGTGTCGTTCCTGATCGCCGGCCTGGCCAGCGCCGCCGCCGCGCTGTCGTACGCGGAGTTCGCCGGCATGATCCCCAAGGCCGGGTCGGCCTACACCTACGGGTACGCGGTGCTGGGCGAGGCGGTCGGCTGGTTCATCGGCTGGGACCTGCTGCTGGAGTACACGGCGATCGTCGCCGTCGTGGCGATCGGCATCTCCGGCTACTTCGGCTTCCTGGTCAACGAGTTGGGCGCGGACCTGCCGGCCTGGATGCTCGGCGCGCCGGGCACCGGCGACGGGCACCGGGTGGACCTGTTCGCTGTGGTGCTCTGCCTGCTCATCGCGTTCCTGCTGACCCGGGGCATCAGGGCGGCCGCGCGGTTCGAGACGTTCGTGGTGGGCCTCAAGGTCGCCGTCGTGCTGCTGGTGATCGTGGTCGGCTTCTTCCACGTGAAGACCGCCAACTACTCGCCGTTCTTCCCGTTCGGCGTCGGTGGCGCGATCACCGGCGCGGCCACTGTCTTCTTCGCGGTCTTCGGGTACGACGCGATGAGCACCGCCGCGGAGGAGTCGCGGGACGCCCGGCGGCACATGCCGAAGGCGATCATCTGGTCGCTGGTCGTCTCGATGGTGCTCTACGTGCTGGCCACGCTGGTGCTCACCGGCATGCAGAACTACCGGGACATCGACCCGGAGAGCGGCTTCTCCTCCGCGTTCGCCTCGGTCGGGCTCTCCGGGCTGGCCAGTGTGATCGCGGTCGGGGCGATCATCGGCATCCTCACCGTGATGTTCACGTTCATGCTCGGCGTGACCCGGGTGTGGTTCTCGATGAGCCGGGACGGGCTGCTGCCCGGCTGGTTCGCCAAGGTGCACCCGGTCCGCCGGGTGCCCACCCGGGTCACCTGGATCGTCGGCGTCGGCTCGGCGCTGATCGCCGGGTTCCTGCCGATCCGGCAGGCCGCCGAGCTGACGAACATCGGCATCCTGCTCGCGTTCGTGGTGGTGTGCGTCGCGGTGATCGTGCTGCGCTACCGCCGCCCGGACGCGCCGCGTACGTTCCGTCTCCCCGGTATGCCCGTGGTGCCGGCACTCGGCGTGATCTTCTCGATCTGGCTGATCACGTTCCTCGACCCGGTGACGTGGCTGCGGTTCGGCGTCTGGTTCCTGCTCGGCGCGGTCGTCTACGCGCTGTACGGCTACCGCCGTTCGGCGCTGGCCCGGCGCGACGAGGACACCACCGACCGGGCCCGCTGACCCGCGTCGCCTCAGACGTCGAGCAGTCGCAGGCCGATCGGGTCCACGTCGCGTGTGGTGTTGCCGAGCACCACCACGCCCCGGCCGGCGGCCCGGTCGAAGCCCAGGACCGCCCGGAAGCCGGCGGTTCCCCCGTCGTGCCAGACGATCTCCCGGTCGCCGTGCCGGCTGGTGAACCAGCCGTACCCGATCCGGCGGTCTTCCCCGGCGTCGAAGCGGGGCGTGGCCGCGTCGGCGCCGGGGGCGGTGCCGGCGAGCATCGCGGCGGTGAGCCGGGCCAGGTCCTCGGCCGTGGACCAGATCCCGACACCGGCCGGCGCGTAGCCCGCGCCCAGCCACGGATCGGCGGCCCGGCCGGCGGCGGTGGCGCCCTCGGCCCTCCCGGCCGGCAGGTGCCCGGCGTCGGTGGCGACCAGGGTGCCGGCCATGCCCAGTGGACCCAGCACCTCCCGCCGCAGCAGTTCCGGGTAGCCGACGCCGGCCCGGGCCGCCAGCGCCTGGCCGAGCAGTGCCGCGCCGAAGTTCGAGTAGGAGACGGCGCCGCGGTCTCCGCCCGGCTCGGTGTTCGCGGCGACGGCGACGATCCGGTCCACGTCGTAGCCGGCGTACGCGTTCCCGGCCGTGGACGCCGCCCACCACGTGCGGATCGTCGCACCCGTGGAGTCGAGGGCCAGCCTGGGCAGCCCGGCCCGGTGACTGGCGAGTTCGGCGAGCGTGACGTCGCCGGCCGGACCGGTCACGCCGGGCAGGACGGCGGCCAGCCGGTCGTCGGGGTCGACCGCACCGGCCGCCACCTGCCGGGCCAGGAGCATCCCGGTGAGCGGCTTGGCGATCGAGCCGATCTCGAACGGCGTGCCCGGTTCGACGGCCGGCTCGCCGCGGGCCCGGTCGCCGAGGCCCGCGACGCGGACCCGGTCGCCCTCGACCACCGCCACCGCGAGGCCGCGCAGTCCCTCGGGGTCGTCGACGGCGGCGCGGACGGTCGCGGCCAGGTCCGCGTCGCCGGTCTGCTGCGGGCCCAGTCGCGGCGGCCGGGGCTTCCGGACCGCCGCCACGGCCGAGGCGGCGAGGCCGGCGGCGACGGCGAGAACGATCGGGGTACGCATGGGGCTGCCTTCCGTCGAAGTGGCCGGCCGGGTCAACGGCGGGCGGCGGTGAGGATGGCCAGCAGCGGTACCACCCGCTCGGGCGGTATGTCGTAGCGCCCGCGGGCACCACTGCGCAGCCAGCCGGCGGCGGCGAGTTGCCGCAGGTGGTGATGGAGCTGACCGGTGGTGCCGATCCCGTCGAGGCCGGCCAGTTCGGCGGTGCCGTGCCGCCCGCCGAGGATCTCGCGCAGCAGCCGGAGTCGCACCGGATGCGCCAGCGCGGTGAGCGTGCCGGCCAGTGCCGGCCAGTCGTCGTCGAGCAGGTCGTCGACTGTGGCGCCGTACTGCCAGTCGTAGTTCCGGTCCCCGGTGCGGACGGTGCCGGTGTAGAGCACCGCGCCGGCGCCGCCGGCGGGAATTCGCTGCTTCAGGCCGCCGAGTGCCCAGAGGGCATCGCCCGGCGCGACCTCACCGGTCGTCGCGCCGGCTCCGGCGTCCCGCTCCCCGACCAGCCGGGCCACCTGCGTCTCCAGGGCCGCGAGCCGTTCCTCCACGCTTGCCACGGCAGCGAGAGTACGGAAGTACGTACTTACGTGCAAGCGAACAAGCGCGCGGAGCTGCTGATGCCGCCACTTCTGCTGGCGCGTTTCCGGTATCAGAACGAACCGTTCGGGCATGTTCTCCGTACACAGGTGTGGTTCGTGACGTCTACCTCGGAGGCATGGTGTCCGCACTTCGAACTGATCCATTCGCGGGGGCGATTCTCCAGGTCGGCGTACTCGCGGCCCTGGCCGGCACGGTCGGCCTGAGCGCGTACGGCTGGCTGGCCGGTCTGCTCTTCGGGGTGGTGATGGTCGCGGCGCTCGGATACGGGCTGCGCCGCTCGGGTGCGGACCGGCTCGGGCCGGCCGACTGGGTGACGCTCACCCGGGCGACGCTCGCCGGCGGCGTGGCCGCGTTGACTGTCGACTCGTTCCGCGAGCCGATCGCGGTGCCGGTCCTGGTCGTGCTGAGCGCCGTGGCGCTGTCGCTCGACTGGGTCGACGGGCAGGTGGCCCGGCGTACCGGGACGGTGAGTGCGCTGGGCGCCCGGTTCGACATGGAGGTCGACTCCTTCCTCGTCCTGGTCCTCTGCGGGTACGTCGCCGACCAGGTGGGCGCCTGGGTGCTGGTGATCGGCGCGATGCGGTACGTCTTCGTCGCCGCCGGCTGGGTGCTGCCGTGGATGCGCGGCTCGCTGCCGCCGCGCTACTGGCGCAAGGTGGTCGCCGCCACGCAGGGCATCGTGCTGGCGGTGGTGGCGGCGGGCGTCCTGCCCCGGCCACTCGCAGTCGCGGTGCTTCTCGGCGCGCTCGCGATGCTCGTCGAGTCGTTCGGCCGTGACGTCGGCTGGTTGTGGCGGCACGGCGCACGGCCGGCACCGCGCCCGGTGGCGCTCCCGGCCGCGCCGGTCTCCCCCGCGCCGGCGGGTCACCGGCCCGAGTGGACACCGGGCGTGCGGATCGCGCGCCAGCCCGCCGAGGTCGGCGGGCGGCAGCGGTGACCGACGCGTCCCGCCGGACGGACGGCGACGACGACGCCCCGATCGGCACCGCGAACAACGGCACGACCACCGACGGCATCGCGGCGTCCGGCGGACGGCGGTTCCGGCGGGTGCTCACCGCCACGGTCACCGCGCTCGCCGCCGCGCTCGTGCTGGTGGCACTCGTCGCGCCGAGCGACGTCAACGAGTTCGGCCCGGGCGCGTTCCTGCGCATCCCGGTGGAAGGGCTGATCGCCGTCGCCCTGCTGCTGGTCCTGCCGGCACGTCCGCGCCGGGTGGTGGCCACGATTCTCGGCGCGCTGCTCGGCCTGGTCCTCGTCCTCAAGGTCACCGACCTCGGGTTCTCGCTGGTCCTGGACCGCCCCTTCGACCTGATCGCCGACTGGACGTTCCTCGGCGCGGGCGCGGAGTTCCTGTCCGAGTCGTACGGTCGCGCCGCCGAGGTGGGCGCTGTGGCGCTGGCGGTGGTCGCCGTCCTCGCCGTACCGCTGCTGGTGACGCTGTCGGTGCGGCGGCTGACCCGGGTCGTGGCCGGCCACCGGGTGGTGACCGCGCGCGCGACCACCGCGTTCGCCGCCGCCTGGGTGGTCTGCGCCGTGCTCGGCGCGCAGATCGTGCCGGGCGTCCCGGTCGCCGCCGACACGGTCGCGGCCGGTCTCTACGACCGAGGGCGGCAGGTACGGGCGGGCCTCAACGACCAGGAGACGCTCAACACCCAGCTCGCCGGCGACCCGTTCCAGAACGTGCCGGGCGAGCAGTTGCTGACCGCGTTGCGCGGCAAGGACGTGCTGTTCACGTTCGTGGAGAGCTACGGCCGGGTCGCGCTGGAGGATCCGGACCTCGCGCCGGAGGTGGACGCCGTCCTGGACGAGGGAACCCGGCAGTTGCGCGCGGCCGGATACGGCAGCCGCAGCGCGTTCCTCACCTCGTCCACCACCGGCGGCGGGAGCTGGCTCGCGCACGCCACGCTGATGAGCGGCATCCGGACGGACAACCAGTTGCGCTACACCAACCTGGTCCGCAGCGACCACCTGACCCTCAACGGCGCGTTCAAGCGCGCCGGCTGGCGCACCACGCTGGTCATGCCGGCGCTCACCCGGGCCTGGCCGGAGGCCGAATTCTTCTCCCCGGACCAGGTGTACGGCATGAAGGAACTCGGCTACCGGGGGCCGCTGTTCAGCTTCTCCTCACCGCCGGACCAGTACACGCTGTCGACGTTCCAGCGCCGCGAACGCGGACCCGGGCACGCCCCGGTGATGGCCGAGATCCCGTTGCTGTCCAGCCACGTGCCGTGGACGCCGGTACCGCCGCTGGTCGACTGGGACGACGTCGGCGACGGCTCGGTGTACAAGGGGACCGCGCGCGCCGACCGCTCGGCGGAGGGCACCCGGGAGGCGTACCGGCGGGCCGTCGTGTACTCGCTGCGCACGCTCATCTCCTACGTCCAGCGGTACGGCGACGAGAATCTGGTGCTCGTGTTCCTCGGCGACCACCAGCCGGCCCGCGCGGTCACCGGTGAGGGCGCCGGCAAGGACGTGCCGATCACAGTCGTCGCGAAGGACCCGGCCGTGCTCGACCGGATCGGCGGGTGGGGCTGGCAGGACGGCCTCAACCCCGGCCCGCAGGCCCCGGTCTGGCCGATGGAGTCGTTCCGCGACCGGTTCCTGAACGCGTTCGGACCGAAGTCCACCACTCACAGTTAGGGATGTCGTGACGATGCTCGCTCGGGCCTGGGGGATCACCCGCTCCCTGGCCGTCTACCACGGTCAGCCGGCCAAGCACCGGCGTGCCCGGCAGCTCTACGGGCAGTTCCTCTCCCCCGGCGACCTCGGCTTCGACATCGGCGCCCACGTGGGCGGCCGGGTGCGTACCTGGCGGCGGCTGGGCGCGCGGGTGGTCGCTGTGGAGCCGCAGCCCGACTGCCTGCGGGTGCTGCGCCTGGGCTTCGGGCGGGACGCCGACGTGATGATCGAGCCGACAGCTGTCGGTGCGCGGTCCGGGAGCGCGCGGCTGGAGCTGTCCAGCGCGACGCCGACGGTGTCCACCATGTCGTCGTCGTGGATCGAGTCGGTCACCGCCGACCCGAGCTTCGCCGGTGTCCGGTGGGACCGGTCGGTCGAGGTGCCGGTCGTGACGCTGGACGACCTGATCGAGCGGCACGGCGTACCGGCATTCTGCAAGGTCGACGTCGAGGGCTTCGAGGTCGACGTGCTCGCCGGGCTCAGCCGTCCGGTACGCGGGCTGTCCTTCGAGTACCTGCCGCCCGCGCACGACGCCGCGCTGGCCGCGTTGAAGCTGGTGGAACGGCTGGGCGCGACGGCAGGCGGCTACCGCTACAACTACTCGCCGGTGGAGACCATGCGGTTCGCGAGCGACCGGTGGCTGGACGCGGCCGAGCTGGTGCGCCTGCTGGAGACGTACCGCCCGGCCGGTCGCTCCGGCGACGTCTACGCCCGGCTGGCGGCCTCCTGAACGACGCCGTCAGAACCGGTACGCGGTGTGGTACTCGGGCACCAGCACGCGGCTGCGCGGCGAGACCCGGCGCACCTCGGCGACGAGGGCGTCGAGGCGTTCCCGGTCGCTGTCGGCGACCGTCGGCGGGTTGGTGAGCGGCGTCTCGAAGTTGTCCCAGTGCACCGGCACCACGACCTTCGGACGGCCCAGCGCGGCCATCAGCCGGGGCACGTAGTCGGCGGTCGACGTACTGGCGGCGGAGGCGACCATCGCGACGTCCGGGGCCAGCCCGCTCAGCTTGCGCTCGTCGAAGTCGCTGGCACCCATGAAGAACACCGACGGCCCGCCGTCGATCCGGATCTGGTACGCCAGCGTGTCGCCCTCGGGCAGGTCGGCGATCGTCTCCGGACGGGGCGGCCGGCTGACCCGTACCCCCGGGAAGGCCATCGACCAGGTGGGATTCCGGCTGTGCAGCGAGCCGACCACCTCCACCGTGTACCCGTCGAAGTCGAGCACCTCTCCGCCCTTGACCGGAGCCAGTTGCCCGGCCGGCAACTCGTACGCCAGCCCGAGGTGGTAGGCGGTGAGCGTGCCGAAGACGCGGGCGCCGGTCCGGGCGGCGATGTGCGGCACGTCGTTGAAGTGGTCCCAGTGGGTGTGGGTGACCAGGATGTTCTCGGCCCGGTCGGCGAGCCGGTCGACCACGTCGGCCGCCACGGTCAGCCGGGTGCCGGGGTTGAACGCCTTCCGGAACAGACCGGTGTCGTACCGGCTCAGGTACGGGTCGACGAGCACCGTCCGGTCCCCGATGTCGATGCGCCAGCCGGAGGTGCCCCACCAGCGGAAACTCACCGCGCCGCCGCGTCGCGTACCGCCGGCGGCGCGGCTCGGCGCGGCGACGGGGCCCCGCCCGGCGGCTCCCGCCGGGGTGCCGGCGACGAGTCCGGCGGTGGTGACGGCGGCGGCGCCGACGGCGGTGTCGCGCAGAAGTCGACGGCGGGCGTAGCCGGACGGCCGGTTCTCGGGCATGTGTCGTCCTCCCCGTTCGGGATCGGTGATCGGTAGGCCCAGCCCATCACCCGGCTGACGGTGATGTCCAAGATCGACGAGCGCAACGACCGATATCCGAACCGATATCACCGCAGCTCAGCACCGATGCGCCGAGCTGGATCAGCGCAACGACTCGACGGCGGTGCGGGCCGCCTCCCCCATCGCCAGGTCCACGTCGATCCGGCGGGCGGCCAGCCGTTCGGTGCGTACGGCCACCGCGATCGCATACCTGCGACCGTCGGGGTACTCCGCGACGCCGGCTTCGAGGTGCAGTCCCGGCAGGGTGCCGGTCTTCCCGGCGACCCGAACCCCGGGTGGGAAGCCGGCGGCCAGCCGGGTCCAGAAGAGTTGCCGTGCCATCAGCTCCCGGACCATGGCGCACGCGGGCGCCGGGCCGGCCTCGTCCCGCCACACCAGACGGAGCAGCCGGGTCAGCTCGCGGGCGGTGCTGGAGCTGGTGTGCTCGGGGTCGAAGACCCGCATCGCGCGGATCCGTTCGGGCGACAGGGTGGGGAAGATCCGCGCGAAGTCCGCCTCGGTGCGCGCGCCCACGTCGGAGAGCATCGTCTCGGCGAGTTGCCGGGGGCCGCCGACGATCCGGGTGCGCGGCAGGTCCAGCTCCGCGGCCAGCATCGGCAGCACGTCCGCGCCGACCCGCCGCAGCAGAAGGTCGGCCGCCGTGTTGTCACTCACCGACATGGCCAGATAAGCGAGGTCACGCAGGGAGATCTCGACGTCGTCGGCGCAGCCGGCCACACCCCAGCCCCCGAGCCGGTCGGCGGGACCGACCACCACCCGTTCGGTCGGGTCGAGCTGCCCGGCGGCGGCCTGCCGGGCGAACTCAAGCACCAGCATGATCTTGAAGATGGACGCGATGACGATCTGCTCGTCGGCGCGCAGCGCCACTTCACCGCCCGCCGGGTCGTCCACGTCCACGACGTGCAGGCAACCCCGCAACCCGGCCCGCCCGAAGATCTCCGCGACCCGCTCCCCCGCATCCACGCCGACACGGTAACGAGCGGCGACGCTAGGGTGCCCGGATGGATCTGCTGCGGCACCTGCGGCATTTCGTGGTGGTCGCCCGGGAACTGCACTTCGGCCGGGCCGCCGAGACGCTGGGCATGGCGCAGCCACCGCTGAGCCAGTCGATCCAGCGGTTGGAACGGGAGCTGGGCGTCACCCTGTTCGACAGGTCGCAGCGCCAGGTCGGCCTCACCACCGCCGGCCAGTTGCTGCTCGGCGAGGCCGACGAACTGCTGGCCGGTGAACGCCGGCTGCGTCACCTCGCCGAGCGGGTTCGGCGGGGCGCGCTCGGGGTGCTGCGCGCCGGCGTACCCCCGGAGACCCCGGCCGTGACGTTGCGTGCGCTGCTCGACGCGCTCGCGGCCCGCGCGCCCGGGCTCGCCCTCGACCTGCACGAACTGACGAGCGCCGAGCAGCACCGGATGCTTGCGGACGGGCGGCTGGACGTCGGCCTGCTGCACCATCCGGTCGACGGGGCCGGGCTGCGCTTCGGCGAGCCGGTGGACGTGCCGGTAGGTGTGCTGCTGCCCCGGGCGTCTCCGCTGGCCCGGCCGCGGGAGATCGCGCTCGCCGATCTGGCCGGCATGGATCTGGTCACCGCGCCGGCGGTCACCGCGCCCGGCTGGCACGAGCATCTGCTGACCGTGTGCCGGCAGCACGGTTTCGCCCCGGCCCGGGTCCGCCCCGCGCGCAACCCGGAGTTCCTGTTCGGCCTGCTCCTGGCCGGCGGCGCGGTGGCCGTCGAGCCCGCCGCGCTGGCCCGCCGGGAACCACGTGTCGCCTGGCGACCGATCGCCGGCGCGCCACTGGTCCGGCGGATCTCGGCGGCCTGGCCGATCCGGGCGGCGCACCCGGCCGCGCCGATGTTCGGCCACCTCGCCACCGAGACGCTCGCCGCGCCCGACGAACAGGGCGGGCCGGCGCTTCTCGCCCCGGCGACCCGGCCCTGGCCGGTGCTGTTCGAGGCCGGCCGGGACGAAAAGTTGGCCCGGTGACCTCCCGCAGTTCGCCGCATCCCGACTAGCATCGCTGATCATGAATATGAAGCGCGTCACCCGCTCGCGACCCGGGCGGTTGATCGCGGCGGTCGTGCTCGCCGTCGCGGTCGGGATCCCGCTCGGCGTGACCGGTGCCGCGTCGGCCGCGACGCCCCTGACCGTGGCGCAGGCGCTCGCCGCCCAGGACGGCCGGACGGCCACCGTCACCGGCTACGTCATCGGTCAGCCCACCGCCACCAACACGGTGCTCACGTCCGGCTTCACCGCGGACACCGCTGTCGCCCTCGCCGACCAGGCCGGCGAGACCGGCACCGGCCGGATGCTGTACGTGCAGGTGACGGCCGCCTGGCGGAGCACCTTCGGGCTGCTCACCAACCCGTCCCTGCGCGGGCGGCAGGTGACCGCGACCGGCGCGCTCACCGCGTACTTCAGCCACGGCGGGCTGAAGAACCCGACCGCGATGAGCCTCGGCGGCGGCGCCACGCCGAGCCCCACGCCGACCCCGGGCCCGACCGGCACCGCCGTGCCGGACGCGTACTACGCGGCCGCGGCCGGCCGGACCGGGCCGGCGCTGCGCACCGCGCTGCACGGCATCATCAAGGTGCAGACGAAGCTCAGCTACGACCAGGTGTGGCACGCGCTCAAGGACACCGACCAGGATCCGGCCAACCCGTCCAACGTGATCCTGCTCTACAGCGGACGCTCACAGAGCAAGACCAGCAACGGCGGCGGCGCGAACGACTGGAACCGGGAGCACGTCTGGGCCAAGTCGCACGGCGACTTCGGCACCGCCACCGGTCCCGGCACCGACGTGCACCACCTGCGGCCGGAGGACGTGTCGGTCAACTCGTTGCGCGGCAACAAGGACTTCGACTCGGGCGGCGGCGCGGTGGCCGAGGCGCCCGGCTGCTACACCGACGCCGACTCGTTCGAGCCGCGCGACGCGGTGAAGGGCGACGTGGCCCGCA
Source organism: Micromonospora tulbaghiae (assembly GCF_900091605.1). Taxonomy (GTDB): domain Bacteria; phylum Actinomycetota; class Actinomycetes; order Mycobacteriales; family Micromonosporaceae; genus Micromonospora; species Micromonospora tulbaghiae. The sequence continues at coordinate 223,310 of NZ_FMCQ01000003.1, read as the reverse complement.
TGATCCTCTACATGGCGATCCGGTACGAGGGCGGCGACGGCTGGCCGGACCTGGAACCGAACGACTCGGTGTCGAACGGCTCCACGCCCCGGCTCGGGCGGCTGTCGAAGCTGCTGGCCTGGAACGACCAGGATCCGCCGGACACCTTCGAGAAGCGCCGCAACCAGCGCATCTACGAACGCTGGCAGGGCAACCGGAACCCGTTCGTCGACCACCCCGAGTGGGCGCGGTCGATCTGGGGTTGACGCTCGTCCCCGATGTGAGGAAGCGCGGCGAGCGGGTAGAGACATCCGGTTGGCACGACCGGGGGCAGTCGGCACGGACGCGCCCCCGGGCACCGCACGATCGGAGATGAGGCTCTCATGGCCCAGAACGGCATTCCGGACATCGCACTCAACGACGGCAACACCATCCCGCAGCTCGGCTTCGGCGTCTTCCAGATCGAGCCGAAGGACACCGCCCGGGCTGTCGGCACCGCGCTAGAGGTCGGCTACCGGCACATCGACACCGCCCAGATGTACGGCAACGAGGCCGAGGTGGGTCAGGCGCTGCGCGCCTCCGGGCTGGACCGCGGCGAGGTCTTCGTCACCAGCAAGCTGAACAACGGCTTCCACCGCCCGGACGACGCCCGTAAGGCGTTCGAGCAGTCGCTGCGGGAGCTGAAGTCCGACTACCTCGACCTGTTCCTGATCCACTGGCCGCTGCCCACCCGCTACGACGGCGACTTCGTCTCCACCTGGAAGGTGCTCGAAGACCTGCAGCGCGAGGGCACGGTGAGGTCGATCGGCGTGTCCAACTTCCAGGTCGCGCACCTGGAGCGGCTGGCCGCCGAGGCGGACGTGGTGCCTGCGGTCAACCAAATCGAGGCGCACCCCTACCTCGGCAACGAGGAGGTGCGGGGGTACGACAAGGCGCACGGCATCCTCACCGAGGCGTGGTCGCCGATCTCGCAGGGCAAGGTGCTCGGCGACCCGACAGTCGTCGACGTGGCCGAGCAGGTCGGCCGGACCCCGGCCCAGGTGGTGCTGCGCTGGCACGTGCAGCGCGGCGACATCGTCTTCCCGAAGTCGACCACCCCGAAGCGGATCGAGGAGAACTTCGCGATCTTCGACTTCACGCTCGACGACGCCGCGATGGAGCGGCTCACCGCGCTGGACCGGGCCGAGGCCGGGCGGACGGGCCCGAACCCGGACGAGTTCGACTACATCCCGAACTGAGCAGTCACACGTCGGAGGGGCCCCGGGAGACCGGAGCCCCTCCGCTTGTTGACTTCGCGCGCACTCGAAGGGGCAGGGTGACCGGCAAAGCTCCGACGGGGAGGAATACATGCGCTACCGCACCATCGGCACGGACCCGGCCACCCGCCGCGAGGTCAGTGTGCTCAGTCTCGGCGCGATGCTGTTCGGCACCGCCACCGACGAGGCCACCTCGTTCGCCATCCTCGACCGGTACGTCGAGGCGGGCGGCACCTTCATCGACACCTCGGACAACTACGCCTTCTGGCAGAACGGGGGCCAGGGTGGCGAGAGCGAGGAGCTGCTCGGCCGCTGGCGGCGCAGCCGCGGCATCGGCGGCGAGGTGGTCATCGCCACGAAGCTGGGTGCCCGCCCGCTCGCGCCGGGCACCAGCTATGTCGACAACCCGGAAGGGCTGTCGGCCAAGGTGATCCGCGAGTCCGCCGAACGCAGCCGGGAGCGCCTCGGCGTCGAGCGGATCGACCTGCTCTACGCCCACATCGAGGACCGGACGATCCCGATGCGGGAGACCGTGGAGGGCTTCGCCGAGCTGGTCGCCGAGGGCACGGTCGGGCTGCTGGGCGCCAGCAACCACCGCGCCTGGCGGGTCGAGCGGGCCCGCGCGCTCGCTGCCGCGGCGGGCCTGCCCGGGTACGAGGTGCTCCAGTACCACCGCAGCTATCTGCCCCGGCGTCTGGACGTGCCGAGCGAGCTGGACCCGGACGGCGACGTCGGCTGGGTCGGCCCCGACCTGCTCAGTTACCTGCGTACGGAGCCGCAGCTCACGCTGGTCGCGTACTCGCCGCTGCTGAAGGGCGCGTACGCCAGGCCGGAGCGGCTCGGCGAGGAGTACGTGGTGCCCGCCACCCCGGCCCGGCTGGCGGCGCTGCGGGCGGTGGCCGCCGAGACCGGCGCCACCCTGAACCAGGTGGTGCTGGCCTGGCTGATGGGCGGGGACCAGCCGTCGATCCCGCTCGTCGGTTTCTCCTCGGTGGCGCAGTTGGAGGAGAGCCTGGCCGCTGTCGACCTGGAGCTGACCGCCGAGCAGCGGACCCGGCTGGATTCGGCACGCTGACCGGCACCGGGCCGGGTGGCCGCCACGCCACCCGGCCCGTGCCGATCAACCGGCTCGTGTCACTCAACCGGCTCGTGTCACTCAGCCGGCTCGCCGCTCAGCCGGCCGGGTACCGGTCGACCTCGACGTCAAGCCGCAGCGTTCCGGTGCCCGGCAGTGTCACCTGGGTGGCGTCGGCCGGGCGGGCCGCGCCGTCGTACCAGCCGGCGTAGCTGACGTACGGCGGCGTCCACAGCCAGGCCAGGGTGACCGGCTGGGGGCCGAGCACGCGCAGTGCGTACTCGCCGTCGCGATCCAACGTGCGGCCGATGACCTCACGGGTACGCGCGTTGCGCACCGTCAGCTCCGCGGCCACCGGGCGGCCCTCCGGGTCGACGAGCCGGCCGGTGACCAGGACACCTCGCCGCGCGGCGAGGTTGTAGACGGTGGTGGCGCCGGCCCGCACCGTGACCGGCACGGCCTTGCCCCGCAGGGCGAACCCGCCGGACCACTGGGTGGCGTTGTCGGCGGTGGTGAACAGCAGCGGCCAGGCGTACGGCCCGAGCCAGTCGATCCGGTAGCGGCCCTGCGCGTCCAGGTCCGTTCCCCACTCCGGGAAGAAGCCGGACCCGAGCGCGAGCGTCACGGTGCCGGAGGTCGCCGGCCTGCCGGTGGCCGCACTGGTCACGGTGCCGGTGACTACACCGGCGCGGTCGAGCCGGATCGGGGGCACGGTGACCGTCTGCCCGGCGCGGAGGGTGACCACCCGGGCCTGCTTCGCGTCACCGGTGCCGCCGGTCGCGCCGACCCACTGCGCGCCGTACCCCGATCCGCCGGCGGGGCGGGCGAACAGGTTCCAGGAGCCGGCCTCGACCAGGCCGACGCGGACGTTCCCGGAGGCGTCGGAGCAGTACCGTCCAGGGTTGTCCGGAAGCTCGCCGGTGCCGGCGGGCGCCGGCGTCACACAGGCCCCGGCGACGGGCGCGCCGGTCGCCGCGTCGACCACCCGGGACACCACGTGCGCGGCCGGGGTCAGGTCGACCACCGCGCTGCCGCTGCCGTCGGCCAGGACGGTCACGGTGGTGTCGCGGGGCAGGTGGGAATAGTCGTCGGTGTAGACCCGTACCTCCTGCGGACCGGGGACGAGCGGCGGCACTGTCACCTCACCGTCGCCGCACAGGTTGCGGCGGGTGTCGACGTACACGCAGACGCGGTCGATCGGGGCGCCGGTGACCGCGTCACGCGCCCGCAGGGTCAACGGGCTGGGCGTGAGCAGGCGCTCGGAGACGTCCGTCGTGCCCCCCGCGGACACCCGGACCGTTCCGGCCCCCGCCCAGTCCGTCCGGCCCGGCACCCACTGCCGCAGCGAGTCGTCGGGCAGGTCGGGATCGACGTACCCGGGACTGATGGCGATCTTGTAGTCGCCGGCCGGCACCTCCACGCGCAGCTGCCCGGACTCGTCCAACTGGAGCAGTTGGACGTCGTAGCCGCTGTCCGCGGCCACCACGTCGACACTGCCCTGGCTCGGGGTGCCGTCGGGCGCGATGACGGTCAGGTGGAGGACACCTGCCGGCTCCTCGGCCGCGCCGGCCGCGCCGGGTGAGACGGTGACGGCCAGGGCCGCCACGGTGAGTGCGCCGAGCACTCTTCGGACGATGGACACGGTGGACCCCTCTCGGTTTCAATGCAGGGAGAGGCGTCCGCGTAGCCACAACCGGGACACGCCCCCGTGCGTCGGATGCCGGCGCAGCATATGGCAGACGATCGATCGGGCGCTGTCGGCGACCGGTCATCCGGCGGACCGCTGCGGGAACGGTCATAACCCGCCTTCCTCCCGTACCGGCCACCGTCGGCCGGGGATCCACCCACCGCCAGAACCGATCTGGCGGGCCGTCTGGCGCCTTCGGGGTGAGGCCGGTACAACCACAGCTTCCCGGCCTCGTTGAAACAGGCGATCGGCCTGGCGGCAAGCCGCCTGTCGAGGACATCGACGACGAGAGGTAGCTATTCATGAGCAACCGGAACACCGGCCTGGCCGTCGAGGCCGAGGGCCTGGTCCGGTCCTTCGGTTCGACCCGGGCACTCGACGGGCTGGACCTGCAGGTTCCCGCCGGCACCGTCTACGGCGTGCTGGGCCCGAACGGCGCCGGGAAGACCACCGCCGTACGGGTGCTCGCGACGCTGTTGCGCCCGGACGGCGGCACGGCCCGGGTCTTCGGCCACGACGTGGTGCGTGACGCCGACGCGGTGCGCTCCCGGGTGAGCCTGACCGGCCAGTACGCCTCGCTGGACGAGGACCTGACCGGGGCGGAGAACCTGGTCCTGCTGGGCCGGCTGCTCGGGCTGGGCCGGGCCGGCGCCCGGGAGCGGGCCGAGCAGTTGCTCGCCGCGTTCGGGTTGACCGAGGCGGCGGGACGGCAGGTGAAGAAGTACTCCGGCGGGATGCGCCGGCGCATCGACATCGCCGCGAGCATCCTCAACACCCCGGATCTGCTGTTCCTGGACGAGCCGACCACCGGGCTGGACCCGCGCAGCCGCAACCAGGTGTGGGCGATCGTGCGGGCGGTGGTGGCGTACGGCACGACGGTGCTGCTGACCACGCAGTACCTGGACGAGGCGGACCAGCTCGCCGGCCGGATCGCGGTGGTCGACCACGGCCGGGTGATCGCGGAGGGCACCCCGGGCGAGCTGAAGGCGTCGATCGGCGCGGGCAGCGTCCACATCCGGCTGCGTGATCCGGGACAGCGGCCGCAGGCCGAGCAGGTGCTGCGGGCGTCGCTCGGCGTACCGGTGCAGCTCGCCGCGGACCCGGCGGCGCTGACCGCCCGCGTCGGCGAGCACGGCACCGACCTGGAGGCCGGTACGCAGGCGGCGCGTGCGCTCGGTGAGCTGGCCGCCGCCGGCATCGTGGTGGACGACTTCTCCCTCGGCCAGCCCAGCCTGGACGAGGTCTTCCTGGCCCTGACCGACCACCCGGCCGTCCCGGCGGACGAGCGGGACGACGAACTGGAGGCGGCGCGATGAGCGACACCGCGATCACCACCGGGCGGGCGCCGTCCGTCTACATGCCGTCCGCCGAGGCGCTGGCCACGGTGCTCGCCCCGGCCGAGCGGCCGGCCCGGCCCAGCGCGTTGTCGGCGTCGCTGACGTTCGGCTGGCGCGCGCTGCTGAAGATCAAGCACGTGCCGGAGCAGCTGTTCGACGTGACCGCGTTCCCGATCATCATGGTGCTGATGTTCACGTACCTGTTCGGTGGCGCGCTCGCCGACAGCCCGCGGGCGTACCTCCAGTTCTTCCTGCCCGGCATCATGGTCACGAGCGTCGTGATGATCACCATGTACACCGGGGTCGGGTTGAACACCGACATCGAGAAGGGCGTCTTCGACCGGATCCGTACGCTGCCGGTCTGGCGGCCGGCGGCGCTGGTCGGGATGATCTTCGGCGACGTGCTGCGCTACGTCCTGGCCGCCGTGGTCATCCTCACCGTCGGCGTGGTGCTCGGCTTCCGTCCCGACGGCGGGCTGCTCGGGGTGCTGGCCGGGATCGGGCTGCTGGTGATCTTCTCGTTCGCGTTCTCCTGGGTGTGGACGTTCTTCGGCCTGGTGCTGCGCAGCGAGAAGTCGGTGATGGGGACCAGCATGATGGTGCTGTTCCCGTTGACCTTCCTGAGCAACGTGTTCGTCGACCCTTCCACCATGCCCGGTTGGCTGCAGGCGTTCGTCAAGGTCAACCCGATCACCCAGCTCGTCACCTCGGTCCGCGCGGCGATGGCCGGCTCGATGGACGGCCCGAGCACCATGTGGATGCTGCTCTGGAGCGCCCTCTTCGTGGTCGTGTTCGGCACGCTGACGATGTACCGCTACAACCGCCGCTGACGTGTCGACGGTGGCGGGGTCCACGCGGCTCCGCCACCTCGTCGGTCAGAGTCGCCAGGGCACCGGCTCGGCCGGCCGGTACCGGCAGGCGCCGCCGGTGGTGACCGACTCGCGCAGGTGGGCGGCGAGCGCCGGGTGCCGCTCGTCGATGCGGCGCAGTGTGTCCCGGATCCGCCCGGTCACCGCCTTGCGCGCCCGTTCCGCCTGGTCGCCGAGACGCCGGCTGCGCCCGGCCAGCCCGGCGGCGGCACGCAACTGGTCGAGCAGCGCCGCGCGCTCGGCGTCCAGCTCGGCCAGCCGCCGCTCGTCGTCGCGGGCCGCCGCGCGGTCGATCTCGTCGTCGAGCCGCCGCAGGTGCCGGCGGTAGCGGGCCTTCGCCTCGTCGTCGAGCACCGGATCGGCCCCGAGGCGGCGCGCGGCGACGAGTTCCGGACCGGCCGCCGGGTCGAGCAGTTCGACGGCCGGCACGTCCGCGCCGGGCCGGCTCAGCAGCAGCCGCAGGTCGTGCAGCCCTTTGGCGTCGGGCAGGTGCACCACGATGCCGTCGTACCCGAGGCGCCACACCGGCCCGTCCGGCCGGAACTCGGGCCGGATCACGTCCGCACCGCCCGCGCCGGGGTCGGGCGACCGCCCGTGGACCACACCCGCCCGGGACAGACCCGACGCGGTCCGGCGGCCCGCCGACGACGCGACGGCCAGGGCCGGAGCGCCCGCGCCGAACCGGGCCGCCACCGGCGCGACCACCGCGGACGCCGCGGCCGGGGCGGGATCCGCCGCGCCCAGCCGGTCCACCACCTGGACCATGCCCAGCGCCCGCGCCTCGGCCACCGTCTCGGCACGTAGCCGCCGCGCCTCGGCCGCGTCGCCCGGCCCGTCGCGCCCGGCGAGCGCGCCCACCAGTCCGGCCCGGGCCAGCACCGACCAGGGTCGGGCGCCCAGCCGGTCGGCGGCGGCCCGCGCCGCGGTGTAACAGTCGATCGCGTCGTCCCACCGGCCCTCGGCCGCGTCCACCATGGCCAGCCACAGGTCGACCGGGCCGCCGATGTCGCACCCGAACAGCGCCGCCGTCCACTGCCCGCGGTGCGGGGCCAGGTCGCTCCGCACCGCGGCGCAGCGGGCCGGGTCGCCGTCCACGGCCGCCGCCTGCGCCCGCAGGCGCAGCCACAGCGGCGACACCGACCGGGGGTACGCGGTGCCGGCGGCCTCGATCGCGGCGGTGAGACGCAGCACCGTGGCCGCGTCGCCGCGTTCGGCGGCGGTGAGCGCGCGGAGCAGCTCGGCCTGCGGGTGCCCGGCGCCCACCCGGTCGAGCACCGCCTCGGCATCGGTGACGCGGCCGTACAGCAGCAGCACCGACCAGCGCATGTGGTGCGTCATGAACGCGTGGTCGGAGTGCGCCGGCTCGCGGTAGCTCTCCGCCTCGGCGAAGCACGCCTCGGCGGTGGCGAGGTCGCCCTGGAAGGCGGCGATGATCCCGCTGTCCGAGAGCGCCGCCACCCGCTGCCGGTCCACGTCGCCACGTTGCGCGCCGGTCACGAACGCGGTCAGCTCGTGCCGGTAGCCCGGGTCGCCCAGCTCCAGCAACGCGACCCAGCGCAGCGCCGTGGCCCACAGCTCGGTCTCCCGGTCGCCGCTGCGACGGGCCACCTCCCGGATCTCGGCGGTGACCACGGCCCGTTCCCGCGCGGTGCCGAGCCCCCAGGTGGTGTCGTGTCGGGCCCACAGGCTGAAGGTGAGCGCCTCGTCGTCGCGGCCGTGCCGGGCCAGCGTCTCGGTGGCGGTGATCAGGTCGGTGACGAGCGCGCGTACCGGCCGCTCCGGCTCCGGTTCCGCGATCAACCGCCGGTACGCCTCCCGGACCAGCTCGGCGGCGTCGAGCCGGCGGCGGGTGGCGGAGTGCTGCCGGTGCGCGATGAGCGCCACCCGGGTCAGCACGCCGGGATCGGGCAGCTCGCGTGCCAGCGCGGCGGCCTCGGCCAGCAGCCGCTCGACCTCGGCCGGCGGGCCGGCGTGGTACAGCAGCCCGGCCAGTTCCAGCAGCACCCGGACCCGGCGGCCGGGCTCGCCGGTCAGTTCGAGCGCGCGCCGGTAGTGCCGGACCGACTCGTCCATCGCGATCCGGCCCCCGGCGTCGCGAGCGGCGGCCAGCAGCAGGTCACCGGCGCGTTCCGGCTCCAGCTCGGCGCCGGCCAGCCAGGCGTGCCGGGCCAGGTGGGCCGGGCTGAGCGGGCCGGCGAGCGCGTCCGACCGGTCGACGGCCCGGACCACGGCCGCGTGCCGGGCCCGCCGCTCGTCCTCGGCGAGCCCGTCGTAGAGCGTCTCGCGGACCAGGTCGTGCACGAAGACGAACCGGCCGTCACTGCGGGGCAGCACCAGCCGGGCCGCGGCGGCGCGGCCGAGCAGCCGGTCGATCTGCGCGACGGGAGCGGGTACGCAGGCGGCGAGCGTCCCCCTGTCGAACTCGCGGCCGAGCACCGCGGCCACCGTGAGCGCGTCGACCACCGGGGCGGGCAGTTGGTCGAGCCGGCGGCGCACCACCTCCCGTACGCCGGGGGCGACGGTGTCGGTGAGGCCGTGGGTGTGCCAGAGCCGGGCGGTCTGCTCCACGAAGAACGGATTCCCGCCGGTGCGCCGGTGTACCTCGTCGACCAGGCTCGGAGCGGGCTCCCGGCCGGCGGTACGGGCGATCAGCGCGGCCACCTCGGCCCGGCCCAGCCCGGTGAGCGTGACGGTGGTGGCCTTGGCGGTCAGTGGCAGCAGCCACGGCCGCAGCGGGTGCTCGCCGGATTCGACTTCGGCGTCCCGGTAGGTGCCGATCAGCAGCAACCGTTCGAACCAGGCGTGCTGGGTGACGAACTGGAGCAGCCGCAGCGACGCCGGGTCGGCCCAGTGCAGGTCGTCGAAGACCACGGCGACCGGCCGGTGCTGGGCGACGGCGACCAGGGCGGCGGTCACCGCGTCGTGTCTGTCGAACTCGGCCCGGCCGGCGTCGCCCGGCTCGGTCACGTCGCCTGGCTCGCTCACGTCGCCCGCGGCCCGCATGTCGCCCGGCTCCGTCGCCGCATCGCCTCCCGGTGCCGGCCCGCCGCGACGAGCATCGCCCGCCGCGCGCTCGCCCAGCAGTGCGGCCAGGCCCGCGGCGGCTGCCTCCCGTACCCCGGGCGGGTCGCCGTCGGACCGGGCCAGCCGGCGCAGCACCTGCACCCAGGGCCAGTAGTCGGGGGCGGTGTCGGAGTCCCAGCAGGCGGCGCCGAGCACCAGCGCCCCGCCGCGGCGGGCCTCGTCGGCGGCGGCCGAGACCAGTGTGGTCTTGCCGATGCCCGGCTCGCCGCTGACCAGCACGAGACCGCCGTGGCTGTCGACCAGCCGGGTCACCTCGGCGCGCAGCAGTGCAGCGGGGTGCTCCCGCCCGATGATGTGTCCGCCGAACCTCGGCTCCATGACCTCACGACGCTAGTCGAAGGGTCCGACAAACAGGGGCGCCCTCAGAGCCGCGCGTCGGTGACGACGTGCGCGCACGCCGGGCAGGCCGCCGGTCCCTGTTCGGCGAACCACCGGCAGGTACGCCGGATCGCGCACTTCGGCAGCGTTTCCTCGGCCGGCGGGGCGGTCTCGGCGTACGAGGCGGCCATCCGGGCGCCCAGCCCGCAGTGCGAGCCGGTCCAGAAGCCACAGGACGAGGTGACGCACGGGCCGGCGAGCCGGGCCCGCGACTCGATCGGCTCGTCGGAGTCACCGAGCCCGGCGAGCGCCACCTCGGCCGGTACGGCCGGGGTCACGTAGGCCACCCGGCCCGCCGGAGTGATCATGCCGAGGAACACGGTGGCGTTCGACGCCGGGGTGCTCGGGCACATCCGCTCCGGCGTGCCGGCCGGCCGGGCGGCGTCGGTCACCGCTGGATCCAGAACCCGATGTCGTTGATCTTCTGCCCGAGGTCCTGGGCGAACGGGCCGTCGATGACCCAGAGCCCGTACCACTCGGGACGCAGCTTGATGTTGCCGTGGCCGACGGTCAGCGGGTTGGTCAGCCTGGCGTCGGCGGTACGCAGCGCGGCCAGGCCGGCCTTCTGGATCTCCGCGGCGATCAGGGTCTGCTGCTCGGGGCTCAGGTCGACGCCGTCGACCACGAAGCGGAACTCGTTGCGGGCCATGTGCTACCTCCGGTCACTCGTACGATTCGGTGCCCAGCCCGCGACGCAGGCTGGTGCGGGTGAAGGCCGCCCAGCCGGCGTGCGAGGCGGCGTCGGTGCGATGCCCGGCGCGGGCGAGCACCCGGGCGGCGTGCTCCGCCCAGCTGTCGGCGGTCGTCGCCGCCTCGCCCCACAGTTCACGGCAGGCGGCGACCGCGAAGGCGACCTGTTCCGGCGCGCCGGTGAACCCGGCGGTTCCGTCGACGATCCGGATCGTGCCGTCCGGGCGGACCCGCACGCTCGGGAAGTGGTGGTGCAGGCTGGCCAGCGTGGCCAGGTGGGTTGCGTCCCGCCGGCCGGCGGCGAAACCGGCGCGCAGCTCGTCGTCGCGGCGGTGCCGGATCCCGTGCAGCACCAGCGCGTCTCCGGCCGCCTCGATCCGGGCGACCACCTGCACCGGCACGCTCCAGGCCGCCGGCGAGTTCGCCGACCAGAACGCCAGCCAGGCGGCGAGCCGGGCGTGGAAGTCGGCCTGGACGGCGACCGGGAGCGCGGACCCGTCGGGTGCGCGCAGCGCGGCGGTGGCGATGCGGTCCCGGGTGATGAGCGGCGTCGCGGGGCGGCCCGGTGCGGCCGCCGCGGCGCCGGTGGTGGAGGCGACGGCCAGGCCGGTCACTGTGACCGCCGAGGCCGCCGCCGCGCCGGCGAGCAGTCGCCGACGGTCGAGCGGGTGTCCGTTGTCGTTCATCGTCGGCCCTTCGTCGACGGCAGTGGACCGACGCTATCGACCGGAAGCGATCAGAAAAACACCCTGCGTGACGGGAGGCCGACAGGAAAGCCGGGGATACCCGGCGGCGTGAACGACGGTTCCTGTGCCGGGTTCACGTCGCGGCGGACGGGAACCGCTCGTGTCCGAGCACGGCGAGCAGCCGCAGCTTCTCCTCGGCCTCGCTGCGCGGCGCGGCGGTGAGCACCAGCAGCGCCTGCGACTGGTCCTCGGTGAACAGCACCTCGCAGTCCAGCTCGATCGGTCCGAGTTCCGGGTGGATCAGCGTCTTGTGGTCGGCGAAGCGCTGCGCCACCTCGTGCCGCTCCCACAACTCGGCGAACTCGCTGCTGGCCGCACGCAGCGCTCGCACCAGCTCGCCCGCGCGGGACCGCGGCCCCATCGATCCGTACGCGGCCCGCAGGTTGGCGACCTGAGCCCGGCTCTGCCGGTCACGGTCCTCCACCGGATAGTGCTCCCGCTCGGCCGGGTCGGTGAACCAGCGGTACACCTCGCTGCGGGCGAGCCCGGTGTGGCCGGAGCGGTCCCCGAACAGCGCGGCCGCCAACCGGTTCTGGACCAGCGTCTCGCCGAGGTCGGACAGGATGAGCGCCGGCGTGTCGGCCAGCCGGTCCAGCACCCGCAGCAGTGCCGGCGCGACATGGCCGGTGGTGGCGGCGGCCTCGGGCGGGCTGTGCCCGGCGACCCGGAACAGGTAGGCGCGCTCGTGCGCGGTGAGCCGCAGCGCCCGGGCCAGCTCGCCGAGCATGTACGGACTCGGCTGCGGGCCGCGCCGCTGCTCCAGCCGCGTGTAGTAGTCGGTGGACATGGTGGCGAGCGACGCGACCTCCTCCCGTCGCAGGCCGGGCGCCCGGCGGCGGGCGCCCTCCGGCAGTCCGAGGTCGCCGGGGCGCAGCGCTTCGCGGCGGCGGCGCAGGAATTCGGCCAGGGCTTGGCGGTCCATGATCCGAGTATCCGCCGCGCTGCGCCGGGAACCAGGGATCCGCGATCCCCCGATCAGCGGTCTCTTCACCCGCCACGCCGGACGCCGCAGGCTTGCCGCATGGACATCTCCGGAAACACGATCTTCATTCCCGGCGCCACCAGCGGGATCGGCCTGGCCCTGGCGCTCGCCCTGCGGGACCGGGGCAACACGGTGATCGTCGGGGGCCGGCGTACCGAGTTGCTCGACGAGATCGCCGCCGCCAACCCGGGCCTGGCCACCGTCACGATCGACACCACCGACCCGGCGAGCATCGCCGCCGCCGCGGACCAGGTGCTGGCGAAGCACCCGGATCTCAACGTCCTGGTGACGATGGCGGGCGTGATGCGGATCGAGGACTGGCGCTCGCCGGACACGTTCCTCGCCTCGGCCGAGGAGGTGGTGACCACGAACGTGCTCGGCCCGATCCGGCTGATCGCCGCCTTCGTCGAACATCTGCGGCAGCGCGGGAACGCCACGATCGTCACCGTCTCGTCCGGCCTGGCGTTCGTGCCGCTGCGGGTCACGCCGAGCTACAACGCCTCCAAGGCCGCGGTGCACATGCTCAGCGAGTCGATCCGGCTGAACCTGGCCGGCACCGGCGTACGGGTGCTGGAACTGGTGCCGCCCGCGGTGCGCACCGAACTCCTGCCCGGCCACGAGAGCAACGAGGTCGCCATGCCGCTGGACGAGTTCATGAGCGAGGTGGTGGCGCTGCTGGAGGCGCTGCCGGAGGCGACGGAGATCCAGGTCGAGCGGGTGAAGTTCCTCCGCCACGCGGAGGCGCGCGGCGACTACGACCAGGTGGTCGCCGCGGTGAACGCGTCCGATCCGCACGCGTCCACCCCTTGATATCGATCGATAGCTATCTATAGGCTGGCGACGTTCCGCTCACCCCCCATCCCAAGGAGTGTGAACCATGCGTCACCCCAAGCTGTCCCGGATCCTCGCCACCCTCGCGGCCGCGACGCTGGCAGCGCTCGGTGCGGTAGCCGTCAACCCGGCTCCGGCCTCCGCCGCCGTCCGCAACGTCTGCTACAACATCAGCCAGGCCGGCCCGTTCGCCAACACGGCGGTGCAGGCGGCGGCGATCTGGAACAACTACACGAACAACATCAACATGGCCCAGTGCGGGTCCAACCTGCGGATCACCTACACCTACGGCGGGGGCTCGTACGCCCAGCGCACCAGCCTCGGCAACGGCCGCGTGGTGATCGACTACAACCAGGCCCAGCAGTACTCGGCACTGCGCATCATGACGCACGAGATCGGCCACATCCTCGGCCTGCCGGACAACTACAACGGCAACTGCGCCATCCTGATGTCCGGTGGCAGCGCCGGCACGAGCTGCACCAACCCGTACCCCAGCTCCACCGAGGCCGCCCGGGTCGACTCGCTGTTCGGCTTCGCCGCCCGCAGCGCGACGCCCGCCCAGGTCTTCACCGGCAGCTGGCCGGCCGCCTCGACGGTGGGCGCCCAGCGCTGACGACGCACTGACGACGGGGTCGGCGGCTCACCGCCGGCCCCGTCCGCGCGTCCCGCGCCGGCCGGACGCGGCGTCGTCGGCGAGGTCCGCGGCGCGGCGGCTCAGCTCCTCGACCCGCTCCCGGAGCCGGCGCAGCGCCTCGGCGTCCCCGTCCTTCTCGGACACCTCGTCGAGCAGACCGACGTAGTCGGCGGCCAGCCGCCGGTACGCCGGGGCGACCGGCCCGACACGCCCGTCCAGGTCGATGATCTGCTGGGCGAGGACAGCGGTGGCGGCGCCGAGCGCGGCCCGTTCGTCGGCGCGCGCGTCCCTCCCGGCCCGCCGGGCGTCGGCCAGCCGACCGGCCCGCCGCCCACCGAACCAGAGCACCGCGGCACCGGCCACGGCCCCGGCCACCGCGCCGCCGGCCAGCAGATACCGGGGCAGCGACGGGCTGATGGTACGAGCACCGTCCGGCACCAGACCGGCCCGGACCAACCGGTCGTAGTTCAGCACGATCACCTTCAGCGCCTCGACCGGCCGGTCCACGAACGCGTCGGCGCCCCGGCTGATCGTGGTCTCGGCGACCATGGCCCGCCCGAGGTCACGCGCGCCGTCGCCGCCGAGGCGGGAGCAGCCGTACGTGTCCCAGTCCTCGCCGTCGCGGCTCATCGCCAGCACCAGCGTGCCCTGGGTGGCGCGCTCGGTGTCGTCGCACGCCTCCCGCAGGTCGGCGCCCGGCTCCATGATCAGCACCACCAGCCGCCGGTTGCCGATGACCCGTTCGGCGGCGGCCCGGTCCAGGTCCACTCCGGGCGCCGCGTAGACCGAGGAGCCACGTACCTGCCGGGCGGCCGGGCCGTCCAGGATGCCTCCGGTCCACAGTGCCCAGCCGGCCAGCGCCAGGCAGGCGAGAACCGCCCGGCCGAACGCGGTACCGACCAGACGGCCGAGCAGCCGGCGCGGGCCGGTCACCGCCGCGCCTCGACGGGCCGCCGAACGCTCGGGACGGGTCGCGACGCGGCTCACGACAGCCTCGCCCGCAGGTAGACGTCCGGCCGGTAGCCGGGCATCCGCACGTCCCGGGCCACGTCGTCCAGCTCGGCCGCCGCATCGGCGAGCAGTTCGCGTACGTGCCGGTCGGGCAGCCCTTCGTCGAACGCGTCCCGGGCCGCCCGCAACCGGCCCACGCCCCGGACCAGCGCCGGGTCGCTGCGCACGTCGGTGAGCAGCGACAACTCGACCGCCAGCGCGGAGAGCCCGGCCAGCCGGGCCGGCGTACCACCGGGACCGACGTCGGCCGGACGGCGGCCGGAGGCCCGCACGGTACGGATGGACAGCACCACGAAACCCGCCACGCATCCGGCGAAGATCCAGGGCAGCGCCGGCAGCGCCACCCGCAGCGGGTCGAACGGCCGGTACGGCAGCGGACGGTCGAACAGCCCCGCGTAGCGCACGTCGGTGACCTGGGCCAGGTACGCGCCGAGCACGTTCTGCTGGGGATAGGTGTAACGGCCGAGTCGGCTGCCGAACTGGGCGTAGAAGCTCGCGCCCGCGACCTCGGCGAACGACGCCCCGCCCGGACCGTGGTACTCGATCCAGTCGCCGTACATCAACACGAGCGGCTGGTCCGGGGCGAGCCGGTGCAGCGCCGGCCCGTACGCGGGCAGTGGCTCCCCGTACGGCTGGGCGGGCAGCACGACGAACCAGGCGCCGTCCGGGAACGCGGCGCTCGCCGCCTTCGCCGGCAGCTCGCGCAGCGTGGCGCCGGCGCCCACGTACCGGCCGGTGGCGCGCAGCGCCGCGACCACCGGGGCCAGCTCCGGCCGGTCGGCTCCCGCCAGCGCAGGTCGTCGCCGTCCGGCGGGGTCGGCTGGTCGTGCAGCGCGGCCAGCAGCGCGAGCACCGAGCCGGTCACGTCGCCGGTGGCGAACCGGGCCCGCCAGCCCGGCAGGTCGTCCGGCGAGGCCACGTAGAGCCCGCCGCTGACCTCGGTGCCGACGATCCGGATCTCGGCGTTCTCCACGTCCTTGACCCGCCGGCGTTCGGCCTCGTCCAGACCGGGCGGGGCGACCAGGATGCGGGTTCCCCGGTCACCGATGGCGGCCCGGACCCGCTGCTCGTCCCAACGCGCGACAGCGCCCGGCAGCCGGACCACCGGATCGGCGGCGACGAGAGCCGTCATCTCCTCGACCGAGGGCACACTCGCGTCGCTCAGTTCCCCGGCCGAGCCCTCGGGCAGCGCGGCGCTCGACGGGGAACGCCCGTAGCTGACCTCCACGCTCTGCCGCTGCGCCACCAGGAACACCACGAGCACCGCCGCCGCGGCGGCCAGCAGCGACCAGCGCAGCAGCTCCCGGCGTACCCTCGTCACCGGCCGGCCCGCCACAGCTCGTCGGCGCGACGGGCGTGCTCGGCCGCCGCGCGGGCCGCGTCGGCGCCGCCGCGTCCGGCGGCGAGCAGCTCGGCGTGGGCCAGCAGCCGCTCGGCCTCCGGCACCGTCGCCGGGGACGCGTCCCGGCTGACGGTGGCGTCGTGGATCGCCGCCCGCGCCGACGACCAGGCGATTCGCCGGCCCTCGGCCCGGGCGCGGCGCCGGGGCAGCGACGCGGCGAGGAAACCGGCGACCACCGCCACCACACCCCCGCCCAGCCACTGCAGCACGCTCGCGGTCATGATCCATGTCTAACGCACCGCCGCCAGCGCCGCGCGCCGAGGGCGGCGGTGCGCCGCCGGCCCGCCGCCTACGACGACGAATAGCCCTCGTTGAAGCCCTCCATGAACCCGCCCGCGAACCCGGAGACGACGCATCCGGCACAGCACAGGATCACCAGCAGCGCCGGCACCGCAACCCACAGGACGATCGCCCACCTGCCCATGCCCTCGCGCGGCTGCTCCGCGAACGCCGGCGGCGGATAGTACGGCTGTTGCGGGTACGCCTGCTGTTGGTACGGCTGGTGCTGGTACGGATCCTGCTGATAGGGATCGTGAGGATGCATCCGGCCATCGTGCCCACCGGCCGCGAGCGCCGGAAGATCCGAACGGACCGCCGATCCTGCCGCGACGGCCCCTCGTCACGCCCGGTGGGCATCGAGGTGGGTCAGCACCGTCTGGTTGGCCTCCCACCCGTCCGGGAACTTCACCGGCACGTCCAGGTGAACCCGCTCGGTCGACGGATACGCGTCGAGCAGCTCACCGATCCCGGCCCGCGCCACCACCACGCAGGCGTGCCGGTGCCGTGACGCCAGCACGCACAGCCGGCCCGACTCCAGGTGGAACGCGGTGGCGTCGCGCCGGCCGGAGAGCGGGTGCAGCACGATCGTCACGTCGTACTCCCGGCCCTGGAGCCGGTTGGCGGTGTCCACTGTGATGCCCGCCCCGGCCGCGCCCAGCCGGGACCGGATGGCCGCGACCTGGTCGCGGTGCGCGGCCCCGACGGCGATCCGGTCCGCGGTGACCGGCGCGCCGCCGGGCGCGGCCTCGCTGACCGCGACCGCGCCGCGCCGCAGCACCCGCAGCGCCAGCTCCGCGCAGGCCGCGGCGGCTTCTCCATCGGTACGCACGGTGTGCCGGGCCGGCAGCTCGTGCAACGCCCAGCCGGTGACGGCGGCCACCTCGACCGAGGCGTCGTAGGCGTCACCCGCGCCGGGCTCGGTGAACGTCAGCGCCCGGTCGGCCGGCCCGGTCCCGGCGCGGAACCCGGTGAACGGGTAGAACGCGGCGGAGACGACAGGGACGGCCGAGTCGGGCAGCCGCCACGACACCGGCAGCCGGTGGACCGGCAGCTCCGGGTTGTGCCGCAGCAGCGTGGCCACCGCCGACTGCATCGGATCCCAGGTCAGGCCGGTCCAGCGGAACGTCTCGACGGTGCTGAACGGATCGAGCTGACCGGGGTCGCCGACGAACAGCGCCCGCTCGAACCGTCCCGCCACGCGCAGCAGCGCATCAGCGCGCATCTGGTACGCCTCGTCCACGATCGCCCACGGCCAGCTCCCCTCGGTGACAGTGGCCCACTTGGCCGCCGTACCGATGGTGACCGCCGGCCCGCCCAGGTCGGCGACCTTCGCGGCGACGCGGACCGCCGGGTGGGCGGTGACCCGCTCGGTGGGCCGGTAGTCGGTCGCGGAGAGCCGCCCGACGCGCAGCTCCGGCGCCCTGCGGCCGAGCCGGTCGATGAGGTCGTCCACCTGCTCGTTGGTCTGCGCCACGATCATCAGCGGGTCGCCGGTGGCGGCGGTCTCGATCGCGGCGCGGACGACGAGGGTCGACTTCCCGGCGCCGGGAGGCGAGTCCACGACGACGCCGCGGTGCGTGCCGTCGCGCAGATCCCGCAGCACACGCTGGATCACCTGCTCGGCTTCGTGCAAGGAAGGGCCCCCTTTTAACGTCTCCGGTAGAGGCGGGGCCCCTTCTTAACATGCCCCCGGCCAGGACCGCGCGCCGCCGCCAGGAAGATCGCCGTCTGCCTCATCGATCACCTTGCACCCGACTGTCACGCTGTCAGTCAGGAAAGACGGGGAAACGCGGGTGAGACGATGGACCTGCACCGCAGTCGCGCCGGTCTTGTCATCGGCTTCTTCCTGCTGCCGCTCGGTTTCTGCATGGTGCTGTCCGGGCTGACCGGCAGCACCCTGCGACTGATCGGCGGGCTGATCTTCGGCGGGCTCGTCATGCTTGCCGGCTTCGCGGGCATCGTCACGGCGATGCGGCCATTCCGGTTCCACATCAGCTTCGAAGGCTTGACCGTCCGGACAGCCGGGCTGAACCGGCTGCTGCCCTGGGCGGAGATCGACCACCTGGTCCTGTACCAGCCACCTCCGGTTCTGTCCGACAAGAGGATGCCGTCGCCGTTGCTGCTGCTCGTACCCGCCGCCACGTCGGCCCTCGACCTCCCGCTGACCCACCGCAGCCCGTTGGACGACCGGCCCTGCCTGGTCCTGCTCGAAGTGCACGACGTCCGGGAGAAGACGGACCAGGTGGCCGACGCCCTCGCCCGGTACGGCGGCACCCGTTTCACCGACCACCGCCGGCTCGTCCGGCAGCGTTTCGACTCAGCCGACTTCCCGATCGAAGCACGCGGATACGATCGGGCTGCCGTCGACGCCCTCGTGCAGAAGGGCCGGGAGGCACTGCGGTCGGAGGACCTCCTGCTGCACCTCGCGGCGAAGGTACGGGTCGAACACGCCCCGGTCGAGTTGCCGCTCGTCGCGCACGGTTATGACCGCGTCCAGGTCGACGCGTTCCTGCGGGACCTGTCCGCCGTGTTGGCACGGTTCGAGGAGGGCGAAGAGGAGCTTGGCTGAGCGTCCGCACCCGCTGGCAGGGCCCTCGTACCCGGAGGGCTCGAAGCGTCCACGAGCGGGCGCCTACGGCTTGCGGGCGAGCAGTCCGACGAAGGTGTGGTAGGTGTCGGTCTGCTGCTGGGCCGGCGCGTCCGGGTCCGGACGCCACTCGGCCAGCGGCACCAGGCCCGGCTCCAGCACCGTCAGCCCGTCGGCGAAGGCGAGGATCTCCTCGTCGGTACGCCAGCGGCCGGTACCGAGCGACTCGTTGAACACCCGCTCGACCTCGCGGGCCTTGCGGGAGCCTTCCGGATCCCGCTCACCCGGGTCGCGGAAGTGCGAGATCGCGACGTAGCTGCCGGACGGCAGCGCGTCGATCAGCGCCGCCGCGACCGATCGCGGATCCTCGTCGTCGCCGATGTGGTGCAGGATCGCGAACAGCAGCAGCCCGACCGGGCGGTCGAAGTCGAGGAACCGGCGGACGTCCGGGTCGTTGAGGATCTCCTCCGGTTCCCGGATGTCGGCCTGGATCACTGTCGCGGTGCCCTCCGCGGCGAGCAGCGCGCGCCCGTGCGCCAGGACGATCGGGTCGTTGTCCACGTACACCACCCGGGCCGCCGGGTTGTGCTCGACGGCGACCTCGTGCACGTTGCCCTGGGTGGGCAGGCCCGACCCGATGTCGAGGAACTGGTCGATGCCCTCCTCGGTCACGAGGTAGCGGATCACCCGGCGCAGGAACGCCCGGTTCGCCTGACCGGCGGCCGGCCCGTCCGGCGTGATCCGCAGGGCGTGCTCGGCGACCTTCCGGTCGACCTCGAAGTTGTCCTTGCCGCCCAGGAAGTAGTCGTAGACCCGGGCCACGCTGGGAATGGTGACGTCGATTCCGGGCGGTGCGGCCTTGTCGCGGGTCACAGGCGTCTCCAGACTCCGTGTGGCGTTTCCGGGCGTTTCGGGGAGTGTAGCGACCGTACAGGGTGGATGGTCGCCCCGTTTGGGACCGCTCCCAGCGGACCGGCCCGTCACCAGGACGTTCATCGATCGACACGCCGAAAGAGCGTCGACGTCACCGCAGCTCTGTCGCCTCGCACCACCCGCCGTGACCATCCCGGCGTCCGCAGCGCCCGCCGCCGGGCAGCCGCATGTCGCACCAGACCCGGTACCGCAGGTGCTGCGCGTCCTCCTCGCTGAGCGTCGTCTCAGCGAAGTCGACGGCATCCACGTGCCCGAGCGACCGGGCGAGCGCGGCGGCCAGCTCGACGGCGGCGTCCCGGCTGGTCAGCGTGGTCGGCAGGTGGACGATCCAGCGCGGCTCAGCCATCGTGGCCGCGTCGCCGGCAGCCGTTGTGGCGGGACTGCCACTGCCGCAGCGCCTGGCGGACCCGCTCCGACTCGGTGCGCGCCGTGGTCAGCTCCCGGTGCAGGCGATCCATCTCGTCGGCGACCCGGCACAGGTAGTCGTGCACCTGCGCCGGGTCCAGGCCACGCCAGCGGGTGTCGAAGAAGGCGCTGCGCACCTGGTACGCCTGCACCCGCTCGCCGGTCACGTAGATCACGACGCCGCCGCCCCGGCCGCCACGGCCTCGTCGGGCAGCCCGGCCGCGGCGAGCGTCGCCCTCCCCCACCGGGCCAGCCGGCAGGGGTACGGGACGCGCTCGCTGCGGCACAGCGGTCCCTGCGGCCAGTGCTCGGGCACGTGCACGCGCACGGCCAGCGCGGCAACGAGCAGGTCCTCGTCGGTGACCGGGGTGAGGACGGGGAAGTCGGCGAGTACGGCGGACATCGGCAGGCGCCTCCGGGGTCGGGTCTCGTGGAGTGGCGCCGGAGCGGGCGGGGACGGCGGACGCCGCGATCGGGGGACGCGGTGCCGCCGGAGCCCAGCACCCGCCCCGGGCCATGCGCTGACCCTCAGCCCTTCTCAGCAGGAGGCGCATGCCCTGATGATCGTGGCCGTCATGCACACACCGCATACGCTCGGTCACCGTCACGAGACATCCGGCGATATGCACGGTGCGTATACCGGGCCGCTCCGGAACGGGTTGAATGGCTAGGCTCGACTTCGGACACGGGTTCTCCGCGAACGGCGAGGTTACCGGTGACACCTGCGAACTGCCCCCGCTGCGGAGGCCGCCTGGCGCGCGACAACAGCACGGGACGCTGCGCGCCCTGCCAGGCCGCCGAACGCGACCGCCTCAGCATGCCGCCCGGGATGCCCGACTCGTTCTGGGACCATGAACCGGTACGGACGGCGTTGGCCCGGCGGCATCTCGGGCAGGTGATCCGGGCGTACCGCCACCACCCGTACCACGGGCGGAGCCCGCTGCCGCAGAGCGTCGTCGCGGGGTGGTTGGGGATCACGCAGGCACAGTTGAGCCGGATCGAGAACGGTCCCGCCCTGGTGCATCTCGACCGGCTGACGCATTGGGCGACCGTGCTCCGCATCCCGCCGAGGTCTCTCTGGTTCTCAGTCGGTCCAGACTCCCCGGTCAGCGCTCCGACCGACGGGATCCGCGCAACACCAGACCTGGGCCGGCGAACCCTTCTGGCCGGCATCGCCGCGGTGTCGGCAGGAGCCGGGCTGGTCGGGGTCGCTGAGCAGCCCCGGCCCCGGCGTATCGGCAGTGCGGACGTCTCTCGGCTGAACGCAGTCCTGGAGCTCTACCGGTCGGTCGACTATGAATGCGGTGGCGGCCTGCTCTATCGCGAGGTCGCCCGGTTCGCGGAGTCGGTGTATCGCATGCTCGACTGGTCACACGCGCCCGGGCTGACACCCCGCCTGGTCGCGGCGGTCGCGGCGGCGCGTCAGTTGGCCGGCTGGACCGCGCTGGACGCCGGCCGGCACGCGGACGCTCAGCGGCATTTCGCCGCTGGCGAGCGGGCCGCGATGTCCGCTGACGATGCCCCGCTGGCGGCCCTGATCCGCTACTCGCAGGCCAAGCAGCTACAGCACCTTCGGCACAACCAGGATGCTCTGGCCGCGCTGAGGCTGGCCCACTCAGAGCTGGGGTCGCGGGCGACTCCGGCGGTGAGGGCGCTGCTCTGGGGCGCGGAGGCCGCCTCGACAGCCGCACTCGGCGACCACCGAAGCGCGCTGACCCTCCTCGGTCGCGCGAGCGATCAGTTCGAGCGTGTGGATCCCGATCGCGAGCCGACCTGGATGGCCTTCTACGACCGTGGCGAACTGCTAGCCCAGTACGGCCGCGTGTACCGTGACATGGCCCGGCAGGCCGGAACGCACGCGGCACAGGCGGTGCGGAGCGTCGAAGAGGCGATCGTCGCCTTCGGCCCGGCGAACGTCCGCAGCATGGTCCTGAACGAGGTCGGCTTGTGCAGCGCGCTCTTCCTCACCGATGAGCCCGAGCGGGCGGTCGCTGTCGGCACGCGCGTGGTCGAGCAGTCGCGTGCGCTGAGTTCCAGTCGAGTGGTTGATCGAGTACTCAACCTGCGGCGCGATCTCGGACGGCACCGCCACCTTCCCGTCGTTGCCGAATTCGAACGGATCCTTACCGCACGAGCTGCGGCCACCGTATGAGCGGACGGTTCTCGGAAGAAGCGATGACCCGCGCCATGCGGGAGATCGCCAGCGGACTTGAGGTGCCGACCGAGGATGCCCGCCTCCTGCGGCTGACCAACAACGCCGTGTTCGCGTTGCCGGATTCCGGGCTCGTCATCCGCATCGCGCGGACGCACCGGCTCCGGGACCGGGTGACGAAGGTCGTTCAACTGGCGCGCTGGTTCGCCGAGCTGGACGCGCCCACGATCCGGCTGGCGCCTGGCGTTGCGCAGCCTGTGACGGTCGGTGACTTGGCTGCCTCGGTCTGGACTTACGTGCCACCCGCCGCGCCCACTCCGACGGTCGATGACCTCGGCTCGGTGCTGCGGCGGTTTCATGCGCTCGGACCCCCACCCTTCCCACTGGCCACCTGGGATCCGATCGGGGACGCGCGCCGACGCTTGGCGGATGCCGACGGGTTGAGCGCAGAGGACCACGACTACCTGGTGACGTGGTGCGACCGCTTGGAGCCGCAGGTCGCCGATCTCAACCAGCGCGCGGAGCAGTCGCTCATCCACGGGGACGCACACGTCGGCAACCTGCTCCGGGATGCATCGGGCGGCATCCTGCTCTGCGACTTCGACGCCACTTGTCTTGGGCCTTGGCAGGTGGACCTGGCAGCGGTCGCTGTGGGCGAGGCCCGCTTCGGAAAGACCGGGGCGCATCGGGCGCTCGCCAAGGCGTACGGGTACGACGTGATGTCCGACCGCAACTGGCCGCTTCTGCGGGAAGCCCGCGAGCTCAAAATGATCGCTGCTGCCACGCCGCTTCTCGCGAGTTCGGCGAGCGTCGCGGCCGAATTTGCCAAGCGATTGCAGTCAGTTTCCCGAGGCGACCACGGTCTACGTTGGAAGCCATTCGCCGATCTCGTCTGAGAGCCTCTCGGCGAGCGGCTGCCGCCCCGGTGGGATCCTGTGCTTGTGCTGGAGAATCTGCGACTACAGCACCAGACCGCAGCGGAGACCGAGGGTCTGGTGGAGCAGCTTGTGGACGTGTACCTCGATGCGCACGCCGACGACGGCCCGCGCTACACGGCCGAGCGGTACGAACAGCAGCTCGCCGCGCACATGCCCCGGGAAGGCTGGGAGCTGGTGACGGCCAGGGCCGATGAGGATCTGGTCGGCTACGTGTACGGCTTCCCGCTCGGATCCGATACGCGTTGGTGGGACGGCATCCACGAGCCGGTACCGGACGGCTTCACGGACGAAGACGGGCAACGGACTTACGCGGTCTGCGAACTGCTGGTGCGGCGATCGTGGCAACGCCGGGGTATCGCGCGGGCGCTCCACGATCGGATCCTGAGCACGCGGCGGGAGGAAAGGGCCACCCTGCTCGTACGGCCCGACAACGTTGCCGCCCAGCAGGCGTATGACTCCTGGGGTTGGCAACCGGCCGGGTGGCTTCGGCCCACGCGTGAGGGAGCACCACTGTTCGAGGTCCGCATCAAAGCCATTGCGTCCAGCCGATGATGGGCAACGCGTCGGCCTTCACCTCTAGGTGTCGATGATCTGACAGGCCACAGGACAAAGCTCCTGACACCTATCGCACCGGCTTCCACCCGGCGTTCATCGCGGCTAGCTTGCCATCGTGGGGGATCTTGAGAAGGGCATCTACGAACACCTGATCACGGAGAAGCTGGCGACGCAGCTCACGCATGTGGATAGCGCCCTCGTCCGGGATGCGAAGCTGGATGCCGCCGACGCGCATGACGTCCTGGCCCGGCACATCGCGGGCCTCACGCGGCGGGCGCTCCTCGGCGTCGGTGGCGGGGAGAACAAGCTGGCCCGGCAGGTCGACCTGGCGAACCGCATCGCCGCGCACATCGCTCAGGCCGAGCCCCGCGCCGTCACCGCCGATGACCAGGTAGCGGACGCCCAACGTCTGTTGCACGCCATTGCCGCACCGCCTACCCCGCCGGCCGCACCCGTCTTCCCGATCCGCCCCTCGACGCCGCTCTCCACCGGCGCGCTCCTGGTCAACGGCCGTCACCAGCCGCGTATCGGCCATGAGGTCAGCCATGAGATGGCGTCGGCGGAGGAGGTGGACCTCCTCTGCGCCTTCATCAAATGGCACGGTCTGCGCATCATCGAGCCCGCGATCACCGAGCTGATCGCGAGAGGCGGCCGGGTGCGTGTCATCACGACCACGTACATGGGCGCCACCGACCAGCGAGCACTGGATCGGCTCGCCGAGCTGGGCGCCGAGGTCAAGGTCTCCTACGAGACCCGGACCACCCGCCTGCACGCGAAGGCATGGCTGTTCCGGCGCAACAACGGCACCACGACCGCGTACGTCGGCTCGTCGAACCTCTCAAAGGCCGCGCTTGTCGACGGCGTCGAGTGGAACGTACGGATCTCGAATCTGGAGCAGCCGCACGTCATCGACACGTTCGAGGCCACATTCGCCGACTACTGGAACGACTCGGCGTTCGAGAACTACGACCCGGCCACCGATGCCGAGCGCCTGCGCGTGGCGTTGCGTGGGGAACGCACCGACGAGGCACCGACCGAGATCGCGAACCTGGACGTGCGGCCCTTCCCGTACCAGCAGGAGGTTCTTGACGACCTCGACGCCGAGCGTCTGGTGCACGGCCGCTGGCGCAACCTGGTGGTGATGGCTACCGGCACCGGCAAGACGGTGGTGGCAGCGCTCGACTACCGCCGGCTCCGGCGGGCAGGTCACGTCGACTCGCTGCTCTTCGTCGCGCATCAAGAGCAGATCCTGCGGCAGAGCAGGTCAGTATTCCGCCAGGTCATGGGCGACGGCACGTTCGGCGAGACGCTTGTGGGCGGCGATCGGCCGCAGGGGTGGAAGCACGTCTTCGCGTCGATCCAGTCGCTGCACCGGCAGGAGATCGACCCCGAGGCGTACGACATGGTGATCGTCGACGAGTTCCACCACGCCGAGGCGGCCACGTACACGGCGCTGCTGGAACGGCTTCGGCCGCGCGTACTCCTGGGTTTGACCGCGACCCCCGACCGGAGCGACGGTGGCGACGTGCGCCGGTGGTTCGAGGGCCGCGCGTCGGTGGAGTTGCACCTGTGGGAAGCGCTCGAACGGCAGTTGCTGGCACCGTTCCAGTACTTCGGGGTGCATGACGACGTGGACCTGGCACGGGTTCGGTGGAAGCGCGGGCAGGGGTACGACAAGGCCGAACTGGACGGCGTCTACACCGGCAACGACGCACGGGCGCGGCTCATCCTGCACGCGGTCCGGCGGATCGCTGACGTCGGACGGATGCGGGCGCTCGGGTTCTGCGTGAGCATCGGCCACGCCGAGTTCATGGCCGACTGGTTCACCCGGCATGGTGTGCCGTCGGCGGCCGTGACGTCGACTGTCGGCCGCGCGGACCGACACGCCTTGATCGACCGCTTCCGCAAGCGCGAGCTGAAGGTGCTCTTCACTGTCGACCTGTTCAACGAGGGCATCGACCTGCCGATGGTCGACACGATTCTCATGCTGCGCCCGACCGAGAGCGCCACGATCTTCCTGCAACAGCTCGGTCGGGGCCTGCGGCTGGACGACGACAAGCCGTGCCTGACCGTGCTCGACTTCATCGGCGGCCAGCACGCGAACTTCCGGTTCGATCTGCGGTGGCGGGCGCTCGCCGGGGTCAGCCGTAGGGCGGTGCAGACCGCCGTCGAGGAGGGTTTTCCCTCGCTACCAAGCGGCTGCCATATCCATCTGGATCCGGTGGCTCAGAAGGCAGTCCTCGCCAACCTCAAGTCGGCGCTGCCGACGTCGAAGAACGCGCTGGTAGCCGAGCTGCGGCAGCTCGGTGACGTCAGCCTGTCCGACTTCCTGCACGAGACCGGCCTGGAGATTGAGGACGTCTACCGGTCTGCGAGCATCGGCGGCTGGGCCGGGCTACGGCGGCTGGCTGGACTCGACCCGGCCGATGGCGGCCCGGACGACCTCGACCTGAGCCGGGCCATTGGCCGGATGCTGCACACCGATGATGTCGACAGGCTGGCTCTGATCGCCCGGGTCGCCGCCGGCCAACGCCCCGCACCCGGACGCCTACTCGACATGCTGCACTTCAGCCTGTGGGGGCCGTCGGTGCCGCTGACCGAACGCGATGCCCGGCTCAAACGCCTGTGGGCGGAACCGGCGCGCTGCGCCGAGCTGCGGCAAGTCGCCGACGTGCTGCGGGACCGCATCCACCGGGTCACCGAGCGACCGGCCTCCGGCCGCGTACCGCTGAGGGTGCACGCCCGCTACAGCCGCAACGAGGCGTGCGCGGCATTCGGCATGACCAACCCCGGCTCGCTGCGCGAGGGCGTGAAGTGGCTCCCCGACGAGCGCGCGGATCTGTTCTTCGTCACGCTCGTGAAGTCCGAGGAGCACTACTCGCCCACCACCATGTACGCGGACCGCGCCATCACGGACAAGCTGTTCCAGTGGGAGTCGCAGAGCACCACGTCGTCGGGCTCGGCGACCGGGCAGCGGTACGTCAACCACGTCGCGCAGGGCTCGACAGTGCACCTGTTCGTCCGCGAGACCAAGATCGCCGATCGCGACCTGGGCGCACCGCCGTACCTGTACGCGGGTCCGATGACGTACCGGGAGCACACCGGCGACCGGCCCATGCGGATCCTCTGGGAGCTGCGGCATCCGCTGCCCGCCGACATGTACGCCGCCGCCCGGGCGATCGCTGCCTGACCTGGGATCTCGCCCGCTCGCCCGGTCAGGCGAGCGGGCGAGAAGCGTCGGCCTGCTCACGACGTCGGGCCGGCGCTGGCAGCACTCGGGACAACAGCACCGCCACCGCACCCGCGATCACCCCGACCATCGTCCCGGTGACCAGGCTCGACATCACCGCCGCACCCCGCAACAGCGCTTCCCGCGCGCCCGGCGCCAGCCCGGCCAGCCCTGGCGCGTCCATCCCCAGCGACGAGTCCCACAACACCTGGTGACCGACCGCCAGGAACACCCCGTACAGCGCCCCGATCACCACCATCGTCAGGAACGGGCGCGGCGGTCGCCGCCACAGCACGGCGGCCACCCAACACAGCGGCGGCCCGACCGCGAGCAGCGCGGCCACGACAGTGCCTTCCGGCACCACACCCAGGTCGTGCAGGACCACGCGCGGGGCGGCCAGCGCGGCCAGCGCGACGAGCGCCGGCCAGGAGAACCCGAGGGTACGGCGGCCCGCGCTCATCGCGTCACCTCCGAGGCGGTCGAAGCAGGCGCCGAGTCCGGTACGGGAGCCGACACCGGGGCCGACGCGACGGCCGGCGCGGTCGAGCGCACGAACTTCAGCAGCGCGACGAACGCCAGGACGGCCGTCACCGCACCTCCGGCGAAGCGCACCCAGTGACCGGCGACGAACTCGGCGGCGACCTGACGCAGGTACTCGGCGGAGTGCGTGCCGGGCGGGTCCACGAACATGATCTCGTTGCGCGGCCAGAAGAAGACAGCCGAGAACAGGAACTCGCAGACGACGAAGACGGCGGTGGCGCCGGCGACCCACCAGCGCAGCCGGCGGTCGCGCCAGGTGAGCAGCGTCGCGGCGACGCTGCTCAGGATCACCGAAGCGCCCAGCGGCGGGAAGTAGTCGTGTGGGCCGCCGTGGACGAGGAACTCGCGTGCCCGGTCTAGGGAGGCGGGCGCGTCGTTGAAGACGTTCGGGTAGAGCATGACGGTCTCGGCGGCGACCCCGCCGAATGACATCATCGCCGCCCAGACCATTGCAATCAGGGCGATCCAGGTCAGTCTTGTGCGTACCACGAGGGTTCTCCTCACGAATTGGGGACGCCATCGACGCTAGGGCGGCAGCCGGCGGCCGTCGTCCGCGTGGCCGCGCGAGCGGTTGTCGCTTCTCGGCGTACGCCTAAGGGGTGCCCCTGACGCCTGCGGACGACAGCGGTGAGGGTCCGCGCGGACCTAGGCTCGAAGGCGTGCCCGACACCTCGCCCACCCGCGCCGACGCGCTGCTGGCGGCGGCCACGCTCGGCCTGGTCGCGGTGGCCGTGGCGGCCGACCGGCCCGCGCCCGGCGGCGCGGCGCTCGCCGTCGTGGCCGGCGCGGTGCTCGGCGGGCTGGTGGTGTGCGCCAGGCGGTGGCCGCTGCCGGCGCTGCTGGCGACGGCGTTCGTCATCCTCGGGTACTACGCGCTGGACCTGCCGCCCGTCGGGGTGGCCGCCCCGGCCGCCGCCGTCCTCTACCGGGTGTCCGAGCGCGGGCGGGTGGTCCCGGCCGCCGTCGTCGCCGGGAGCCTGCTGGCCGTGTCGGTGGTCGCCCGGCTGGCCGAGGGCGACGACATCGCTGTCGTCGTCGGTACGGAACTCGGCTCCGAGGCGGCGTTGCTGCTCGCCGTCATCGCCCTCGGTGACGCGGTACGCAACCGCAGGTCGCTGCGGGCGGCGCTGGTCCGGCAGGCGGTCGCGGCCGACGAGGAGCGGCACCGGGAGGCGGCCCGTCAGGTCGAGGCGGAACGGCTGCGCATCGCCCGGGAGGTGCACGACACGCTCGGGCACACCATGTCGGTGATCACGTTGCAGTCGGCAGTCGCCCGGGAGGCGCTCGCCGACAGCGATCCGGCGCAGGCGGAGGGCGCGCTGGCCGCGATCCGGTCGGTGAGCGGCAGCGCGATGGCGGAGTTGCGGGCGACGCTCGGCACGCTGCGCCGCGAGCCCGGGCAACGGGAACCGGTCCCCGGCTTCGATCAGCTCCCGGCGCTCGTGGACGGCGTACGCCGGGGTGGGCTGGCGGTCGACCTGCGGGTCGAGGGTCCGGTGGACACGCTGCCCGCGGTGGTGGGCAGCACCGTCTACCGGGTCGTGCAGGAGGCGTTGACGAACGTCCTGCGCCACGCCGGGGCCACCCGGGTCACCGTGACGGTCCGTGCCACGCCCGGTCGGCTCGCGCTGGAGGTGGTGGACGACGGTCGCGGCGGCCCGCCCGCCGGGGACGGGACGGGCCAAGGTCTGCGCGGTATGGCCGAGCGGGTGGCCCTGCTGGGCGGCACCGTCGAAACCGGCACCGTCCAGACCGGCACCGCCGCAACCGGCGACACCGGAGCAATCGACGGCACCCGAGCAACCGGCGCCACCGGCACGAGCGGCGGCTTCCGGGTGTCGGTCCACCTGCCGCTCGCGGGGGTCGCCGCGTGAGCCCGATCCGCGTCGTCCTCGTCGACGACCAGCACCTGGTCCGTACGGGCCTGCGCGCGCTGCTCGACCGGGCGCCGGACATCGAGGTGGTGGGCGAGGCCGGCGACGGCGGCAGCGGCCTCGCTGTCGTACGGGAGCAGCGGCCCGACATCGTGCTGATGGACGTGCGGATGCCAGGCGGGGACGGGCTGGAGGCGACCCGGCGGATCCTGACCGACCCGACGCTGGACGGCGTGCAGGTGGTCATGCTCACGACGTTCGACGACGACGAGTACCTGTTCGAGGCGATCCGCGCCGGGGCGGCCGGTTTCCTGCTCAAGGACACCCCGCCCGACGCGCTGCGGGACGCGGTCCGGACCGTCGCCGGTGGTGACGCGCTGCTCTCCCCCGCGGTGACCCGGCGGGTGCTGGCCGCGGCGGCCCGCTCACCGGTGGCCGATCCGGGGCGGCTCGCCGGACTGACCGCCCGGGAACGGGACGTGCTGGCGCAGGTGGGCGCGGGACGTTCGAACACCGAGATCGGGCAGGCGTTGTTCCTGAGCCCCGACACCGCCCGTACCTACGTGAGCCGGCTGCTCCAGAAGCTGAACGCCCGTGACCGGGCGCAGCTCGTCGTGATCGCGTACGAGAGCGGGCTGGTCCGCCCCGGCGAGGGCTGAGCCGCGCCGGGGCGGGTGGCCGTCAGACCGACGCCGCGTCGGCCGACTCGGGCGCCGCGTGCCGGCCGCCGCCGTTGCGCCGTTCGTCGCCGTGCCCCGGCCACCACGCCTTGTGGCCGATCAGCCCGGTCAGTGCCGGTACGAAGAACATCGACATGACGAACGCGGACAGCACGATCCCGATCGCCACCGCGAAGCCCATCTGCTGGAGGAACGAGATCGGCGCGAGCATCAGCACCCCGAACGTGCCGGCCAGGATCAGCCCGGCCGCGGCGACTGTCGGGCCGGCGTGTTCCACCCCGATCGCGGCGGCCTGGTGTGGTTCGTGGCCTTCGCGCGCCTCCTCGCGGAGCCGGGCGATCATCAGGATGTTGTAGTCGGTGCCGATCGCCACCACGAACAGGTAGAGGATGATCGGCAGCTGGAACGTCACGCCCGGGTTGCCCTGGAGCCCCTGGAACACATAGACGGTCGCGCCCAGGGTGGCGGCGAAGTTGAGCAGCACCGCGATCACCAGGTAGATCGGCGCGACGAGGCTGCGCAGCAGCAGCGCCAAGATGATCGCGATCAGGAGGGCGGCGACCGGGAGGATCACCGACAGGTCCCTGTTGTTCGCCGAGTTGATGTCAGCGAAGATCGCCGTGGCGCCACCCACGAGCGCCTTGGTGCCGGGCGGAGCCGCCTCGTGCACCGCGTCCCGCAGGTCGTCGCGGACGAGCGTGATCGCCTCGTTGGACATCGGGTTCTCGTCCAGCAGCAGGTTGATCCGGACGACGCTCGGGTCGGTGGTGCTGCGCTCCGGCGGCTGCGCCTGCCCGACGCCGGGAGCGCGTGCCGCCGCGGCGGCGAAGTCGTTCACCTGCTGCTCGCTGAGCGGGCTGCCGTTGCCGGTGGTCAGGTAGACCTCGGTGGGCGCGAGCGCACCGGCGGCGAACCCGCGCTGGAGGTCCTGGGCGGCCCGCGCCGACTCGGTGTCCTGCGGGAAGCCGGCGCTGAAGTCGTAGTCGGCCTTGTAGCCGAGCACCCCGGCGGCGAGCGCCACGAGCAGCGCACCGGAGGCGGCGGCCACGACGGCCGGACGGCGGCCGACGACGGCGCCGAGCCGCCGGGACAGGGTCGCGTTGGGCGGGCGCTGCCACGCCTTCGACGGCCAGAACACCCACCGGCCGAGCAGCGACACGAGCGCCGGGATCAGGGTCAGCGAGGTGACGAGCATGACGCCGACGGCGATGGCGAGCGCCGGGCCGAGCGAGCCGAAGAAGCCGAGCGAGGCGAGCAGCAGCACCAGGAACGCCACGATGACCGCACCGGCGGCCGAGGTGATGACCTCGCCGACCCGCTGCACCGAGACGACCATCGCGGTGCGCTTGTCGTCGCCGGCGCGCAGCCGCTCCCGGTAGCGGAACAGCAGGAACAGGATGTAGTCGGTGCCGATGCCGAACAGCACGATCAGCAGGATGGTCTGCAGGTCCTGGCTGACGTTGAGGTCGAACGCCTTGCCGGCGGCGGCGACCAGCCCGGTGGTGACGGACATGACCACACTGATGACCACCACCGGCAGCAGCGCGGCGATCGGGCTGCGGAAGATGATCAGGATCAGCCCGATGATGAGGACGATGGTGGCGACACCGACGACAGCGAACGCGTCGTTGAACGTGTCCTCGTTGTCGACGAAGCTCGCCACGTCGCCCGCCACCCCGGCGGTCAGGCCGCTGCCGGCCAGGTCCGGCCCGAGGGCGGATCGCAGATCGCGTACGGCGTCGAGCAGGCCCGGGTCGTCGGGGCTGTCGGCGTCGAGACCGACGGTGACCACCTGCACCGACTTGTCCGGCGCGACGGCCTGCGGGCCGGTGAGGTAGCCGGAGGTCTGCGGGATGTTCCGGGCCTTGAGCGCGGTGGCGAGCTGCCCCACGCGCGCCTCGTCGGCCGGGGTCAGCGGCTTGCCGTCGCTACGCTTGACCACGACCGTGGCGGTTGCGGTGGCCGCCTGCGGGAACGACTTCGCGGCCAGCTCGGTGGCCTGCACCGACTCGTAGGAGCGCGGCAGGAAGCTCTCCTGGTCCGCGGAGGTGATGTCGCTCAGCGAAGGACTGGCGGCGATGATCGCGATTGCGGCGACGACCCAGCCGCCGATCACCCACCAGGCCTTGCCCACGACGAATCTGCCCAGGCGCTCGAACATCGTTTCCCCCGTGTGTTCGACTGTGTCGCACGCGATCCTACGCTGCGTAAGCAATCCCTTTCGGACGGCTCGCGGACTTCCGTCGACGATCCGGGTGGCCGAGGATCGACGGATGAGCGCGCGGCTGCCCGATCCCGGAGTGCTGACGGCCTGGTTGGCGGCGACAGTGCCGGCCCCGCTCGTCGTCTACGAGTGGACGCACAGGTGGGAGGAGGACCAGCCGCTCTCCACCGCGCTGTGGTGGCCCGTACTCGCGTCGCCGGTGCTCGCCGCCGTGCTGGCGGCCCGGCAACCCCGGCGCGCCGCGGCGGCCGTGGGCGTGTCCACACTGGTGACCGTGGCGCTTCTCGCCGTGTCACTGGCGTTCTTCCGGTGGGTCGTGCCGCTGACCGGCGAGGCCCGCTGGGGGCGGGCTCTGCTCGGCGGTGCGGCGCTCGCGGTGGCCGGAGCGCTGATCGGGTACGCCGTGGGCGGGCGCGTGCCCCGCCGGGACCGCCCGGCGTCGCGGCGCGGCTATCTGGTCGGCGGACTCGCCGTTGTGGTCGGCGCGCTGCTGGCGCAGTCCGCGGTACGGCTCGGCGCCGAGGACAGCACGATCCAAGAACTCTCTCGGGAGTACGGCGGAGTCGGTTCCTACGCGACGCCGACGGGACGGTTCACGGCACCGGCCGCCGGGGCGTACGCGATCTTCGGGGTGGGTTTCTCCCCGGCGGACCCGGACTGCCGCCTCACCGGCGGCTCGGAGGTCCGGGCGGCCGAGCCGGTCTCCGTCCCGCCGGGCGACTACGGCGGCGACGCCGCGACGTTCGCCTGGGTGGCCACGGTGCGGGTGCCCACGGCCGGGCTCTGGACGCTGGACTGCCGCACGGACGACCCGGAGGCCTCCTACGTGGTGGGTGACGTGCCGGAGATCCGGGGTGCGGTGGGCGACGTGATCCACTGGCCGGTGGGCGTGATCTGGCTACTCGGCGCGGTGCCCGGCGCGCTGATCGTCGCGGACACCGCCCGGCGACGACGCGCGTCCCGCCCGGCGGCGGGCGCGACGCAAAACCGGGCGGCGGAAGTGTCGTAGAGGGCTCGTAGCCTGGGGCGGTCATCGACGATCGCAGGGAGGCGACGTGCTCGACCACTTCTCCGTATCGGTGCGCGATCTGGCGGCCAGCGGCGATTTCTACGACGCCGTCCTCGCCCCGCTGGGCGGGCGTCGGCTGATGGAGCCCGGCCCGATCGGCTACGGCGTCGACGCGCCCGACTTCTGGGTGGAGCCCGCGCCCTCCGGCGCCACGCCGGTGCCGGTGCACATCGCGTTCACCGCCGCCGACCGCGCAACGGTCCGGGCGTTCCACGACGCCGCTGTCGCGGCCGGCGCGGAGGTGCTGCACGCGCCGAAGGAGTGGCCGGAATACCACGCCGGCTACTACGGCGCGTTCGTCCGCGACCCGGACGGCAACAACGTCGAGGCGGTCTGCCACCGCCCGGAGTGAGTCGGTTGCGTCCGGGAGGCAGGATGGGCCGGTGGAGATCGAGCCGGTCGAGCACGCCCCGGTACGCGCCATCCGCCGGGCCTGGCTGGCCCAGCGCTGGCACGACCTCGCGTTCCTGCACTGGGCGGTCCCGCCGCAGCGGGTGGCGCCGCTGCTGCCCGCCGGCACCAGGCCGGACACGTTCGACGGGCTCACCTACGTCGGGCTGATCGGGTTCCAGATGGTCGGGCTGGGGCTCGGGCGGGGGCCGGGCGTGCCCTACTTCGGCACGTTCTGGGAGACGAACGTCCGGCTCTACTCGGTCGACGGCTCGGGGCGGCGCGCTGTGGTGTTCCGCTCGCTCGACGCGTCCCGGCTGGTGCCGGTGCTGGTGGCGCAGCTGAGCCTGCGCCTGCCGTACAAGTGGTCGGCGATGCGGCTGGAACGCTCCGGTGACACGCTCACCTACCGTTGCCGCCGCCGCTGGCCCGGTCCGGCGGGCGCGACCAACCGGATGACCGTACGCGTCGGCGCGCCGATCCCCGAGCCGACGCCGCTGGAACACTTCCTCACCGCGCGCTGGGGTCTGCACACCCGCGCGTACGGCCGCACCCTTCACGTGCCGAACTGGCATCCGCAGTGGCCGCTGCACGGTGCCGAACTGCTGCACCTGGACGACGAGCTGGTCACCGCCGGGGGCCTGCCGGCACCGGACGGGCCGCCGGTGAGCGTGCTCTACTCCCCCGGCGTCCCGGTCGTGTTCGGCGGCCCCACGTCGGTCGGGTGAGCCCGCCGGCACGCGAGGCGGACCGGCGACGGCAGGCGGCGTCAGCGCAGCGGGTCGTGGGTGCCGTGCGGCACGTCGGGACGGCATCGGCGGACCCGGTCGGCGGCCATCCGGCCACCCACCGCCAGCCCGTACCGCTCCACCGCGGCGAGCCCGTACGCGCTGCACGTGGGCGTGTAGCGGCAGGTCGCCGGCCAGCGGTGCGACAGCCAGCGCCGATAACCGAGGATGGCGGCCCGGCCGGCGCGGTCCACGGCGGGCCGGCGCACGACACCGGCGGTCACCGAGCCGAGGGTGAGCAGCATCGAGAAGAGGCCCAGGTCGCAGCAGCCCGGCCCGTCACAGGTGGGCACGTCGCAGTTGCACCAGTCCCGGCTCTTCTTCTTGTTGTGGTGCCGCTTCCGAAAGATCACCACGTCATGATGCGACACGCTCGCCAGTGTCGATGAGGCGACCGGACCGGGTCCGCTGCGATCGGGTCGGCGGGCGTCCGGGAACCTAGCGTCGAGGGCGTCACCAGGAAGGAACATCGGGTGCTGGATCGGCTCAACGCCGCGCTGGACCACCTCGAACAGCGGCTCGACAGGCCGCTCGACGTGGCCGAGCTGGCCCGGATCGCGGGCGTGTCGGAGCACCACTTCGGCCGGCTGTTCTCGGCGCTGGCCGGGCTGCCGCTGTCGGAGTACGTGCGCCGCCGCCGGATGACGCTGGCGGGCGCCGACGTGCTCGCGGGGCGGGATTCGCTGCTCGACGTGGCGGTCCGCTGGGGGTACGGCTCGAACGAGGCGTTCGCCCGCGCGTTCCGGGCCGTGCACGGCGTCGGGCCGACGCAGGCCCGGCAGGCCGGCGCGGTGCTGCGGTCCCAGCCCCGGATGTCCTTCCGGCTCGTCGTCGAAGGGAACAGCAGCATGGACTACCGGGTCGTGACCAAGGACGCCTTCCGGCTGGCCGGGTTGACGGCCCGGGTGCCGCTCGTGCACGAGGGGATGAACCCGCACATCGTGGCGTTCGTCAGGGGCCTCGACCCGGCCATCGTACGCCGGATCGAGGCGCTGTCCGACCAGGAGCCGCGCGGCATCGTCAACGTCAGCGCCGAGCTGACCGGTTCCCGCGACGAGGGCGCCGAGCTGGACTACTGGTACGCGGCGGTGACCGGCGCGGACGTGCCGGACGACCTGCGCAGCCTGCCGGTCGAGGCCGGCGACTGGGCGGTGTTCTCCAGTTCCGGCGCGTTCCCGGTGGCGGTGCAGCACCTGTGGCGGGCCGTGTTCACGTCCTGGTTCCCGTCCAACCCGTACGAGGCCCGGCCGGGGCCGGAGATCTCACGGGTGCGGGTCGCCGAGGGCGGCGGCACCGCCGACGCGGAGCTGTGGATCCCGGTCCGCCGGGTCTAGGGCGTCGCCGCCGCTCTCGCCAGCGCGGCCGGCACGTCGTGTACGTGGTACGGGTGTTCGCTCGGCTCGATCGCGTCGAGGAACATCGCGTACACGGCGGCCAGCCGCAGCGGCGCGACCGGCCGGAGCAGGTCGACGGCCCGGTGCGGGTCGCTGCCCGGCACGTCGGTACGCCACCGCCGCGCCCACGCGTCGATCAGCCGGGCGGCGGCGCCCGCGTCGACGTCCTCGGTGAGGCGCAGGATGTCGAAGGCGGGGTGGCCGGCGAACGAGTCCGCCCAGTCGATCACCGTCCGGTGCCCGTCGTCGCCGCGCACGTTGCCGGGGTGCAGGTCGCCGTGCACGAGCGTGTCGGGCAATCCACAGTCGCCGACCTGCCGCAACCGATGGTCGAGCCCGTCGAGCAGACCAGCCGCGGCCGACACGTCGTGCCCGGCCAGCCGTTCCCGGATCCAGCCCGCCAGCCTCGCCCCGCGCAGGTCGGGCACCCCGGCCGCGACCAGCTCGCCGACGACCTCACAGGCCCGCAGTTGCACCGCATGATGCTCCGCCGCGACGGCAGCCCGCTCCCCCTCCCCGGCCCCGTACCGGTCCTCCCCGGGCACGTTTGCCAGCAGCATCCGCCCCTTCCCGTCGGCGGCGAGCACCACCGGTCCGTTGATCAAGGAGTTCGGGTCACCAGGGAGATCGACACCGACACACACTCCTTGATCAACGGGGAAGGCCAGGACCGTGGGCTCGTGGCGGGAGAAAGGGGGAAGCTGCTTCAGCCACGCCGGGCCTTGGTCGGTGTCCAGGCGCCAGATGGCGGAGAGGTTCCAGGTGCGCTGCTGCGCCACCGCCGTCACCCGCTGGCCGAGCCGGCGCAGCTCGCCGGTCGCCCACGCGACGCTGTCGGCCGGGCCGCCCGCCTCCGCCCACGGCTGGCGCAGCGGATGCGGCGCGAGGTCCACTGCCACCGGTTCCAGGGATACGGCGGGCGCGTCGACGACCTGGGCCACGTAGCGGACGTGACCGCCCGGCGGCGCAGGGCGGTCGGCGTCGAGCAGCCGCAGCACGGCGACCTCCAGACCGTGGCGCTGCCGGACGGCGGCGACGATCGAGCCGACCTCCTGCCACCACGGCTCCGGTACGCCGAACGGCGGCAGCGCGCCGAGCGGACGGCCGGCGGCGTCGAGCAGGATCAGCGTGACGGTGCGGGACACGGCCGGACGGTATCCGGGCACCCCTACGGGAGGCGAGCGGATTGATCCGGGTCGGGTTCGGGACCGCTCCCCGATGTCCCGGGCACGGGCGCCCGGAACGCTGAGGCGATGAGCCTTCTCGATTCCCGCACACGTCCCGCGTACCAGTGGTTGCGCCCGGTCGCCGTGGCGTCGGCGGTGCTGCTGCTCGGCTACGGCCTGCTGCGTCTGATCGACCGCCTCGACGGGCACAGTGACAAGGGCGCCTGGGCGTGGAACACCGGCCACACCCTGTTCCTGCTCGGCGTCCTCGGCTTCGCCGCGCTGATCGTCGGGTTGCACGGCCTGCTGCGTACCCGGTCGTCGCGGTTGCGGACCCTCGACGACGTGGCCGCGCTGGCCGGCCTGGTCGGCGCCGCCGCCTTCGTCTGGGTGATCCTCGGCGACCTGTTCCCGACCTTCGCCGAAGCGGTGCGCACCCCCGGCCCGGTGTTGTTCGGCGGACCGCTGCTGTTCGAGGTGGGCCTGCTGGTGCTGCTGTACCGGGCGGCGGCGGCACGGCTGCTGCCGGTGTGGGCGCCGGTGCTGGTGCTGGCCGGGTTCCTGGCGATCGCGGTGAACCTGAACCTGCTGCCGGTGGGCGCCGCGCTGGTGCTGGCCGGGCTGCTGCCGCTGCGCGTCACGCCCCGCCCGGTGGCCTGACCCCCGTCACCGCGAGACGGTTCGGCGGAACCCCTTGTGACCGGCGCACACGTCGCGCTGCCCGCCGGTGCGGCTGACCGACCCGTCGCGGCACTGCACCAGCCAGCCGCGGTCGGACCAGAACCCGGGCACGCACTCGAACCAGTCGCAGACCCCGGCGGCCGGCCTGCGGATGCGCTGGCCGCCGCAGAAGTCGTACCCGAAGGGGTTCGCCGGGGCACCGCAGCGGCGCTCGACCGGCGGCTGCGGCGTGCCGCGCGGTGGCGCGGGGCGGGCGCGGGACGGCTCCGGGCTCGTGGTGGGCCGGACCTTCACGGCGGGCGCGACGTGCTGCGGTGGGGCGGGGGTGACGCTGGCGGCCGGGGTCGCGGCGGCGGCCCGCTCCGAGCCGGCCCGGGTGGGCGGGTTGGACTCGATGAGCATCGCCGGCACGATCAGCGCGAGCGCCGCGCCGACCGCCACTGTCCGCCGGCCACCGGGCACCAGCGCGGTGATGCGGGCCTGGGCGGGGGTGAGCACGGCCGGACGTTCGGGCCGCGCCGCGGTGTGCTCCGCGATCAGCTCGTCCAGCTCGGCCACGACCGCGGCGCGCTGCTCGATCGCGTCGGCGAACGCCAGCGTGAGCGTGAACCGGAAGTCGGCCGCCGCGCCGGTGGGCAGCAGCAACCCGGAGGTACGCCGCCGGTCCAGCACCTGGATCAGGGTGACCGGTGCGCCGGGGTCGTGGGACAGGCCGGTCATCCGGCCGTACGCCCAGTCGCGTCGGCCGCGTCCGCCGAGCAGCACCAGGCGACGGTTGGTGAGCACGGCGAGCCCGGCGTCGACCACCTTGACGCCCTCGGGGCGGCGTGGGCGCAGCACCGGCGGGTCGGGGTCGACTGTCAGTTCGGGGGCGGGCAGCACCGCGGTGTGCCGCA
Source organism: Micromonospora tulbaghiae (assembly GCF_900091605.1). Taxonomy (GTDB): domain Bacteria; phylum Actinomycetota; class Actinomycetes; order Mycobacteriales; family Micromonosporaceae; genus Micromonospora; species Micromonospora tulbaghiae. The sequence continues at coordinate 184,569 of NZ_FMCQ01000003.1, read as the reverse complement.
CCTCCACCAGTTGCGCCGCCGGGAGCGTCCAGAAGACCACCTCGCCGGGGGCCAGCTCCATCGGCAGGCCGACGCCCGCCTGGGCCGAGCCGTGGAAGGACACCGCGAGCGTACGCAGGCGGCGCAGCTCGTCGTCGCGGCGTCGCCACGCCTCGTCGGCCGCGCGGAAGGTCCGCTGCCGCCGTTCGTTCTGCCGGTGCGCCCACCGGTACCGCCATGTGGAACCCGTCGAATCAGTCTTCGTCACGCCGACTCCTCCGCCGCGCGAGCCCACCAATCGGGGTGTCATTCATGTCAACGGCGCGGCAGGGGTACGAAGACACGCGAAAGTCGCTAATTAGACCGATCGGCTGATTGACCTACACAATCGGCGGAAACTCCCGCGTCGATTCACGTTCCGTGCCACCGGCTCACGGCGGTCCCGCTTCGTCATGCGCTCGCGTGGACACGTCGGTAACGTCAGCCGCAACGGCGGGGCGGAGCGCGGCCCCCGGGCGGCGAGGAGGTGCACCGGTGGGCGACCCGGCCGTGGTGGTGGGAGTGGACATCGGCACCACCAGTTCCAAGGCCGTCGCGTTCGACACCACCGGCCGGCAACTGGCCAGCCACTCGATCGGCTACCCGTTGGAGGAGCCGAACCCGGGCTGGGCCGAGCAGGATCCGGACGTGATCTACCAGGCCGTCCTCGGCGTGATCCGCGCGGTGGTCGACGATCTGGGTCGGCCGATCGCCGGACTGTCGTTCAGCACCGCCATGCACAGCCTGATCGGGCTGGACGCCGACGGCACCCCACTCACCCCGTCGATCACCTGGGCCGACTCCCGGGCCAGCGCGCAGGCCGAACGCCTGCGCGCCGCGCCGTCCGGGCTCGCCCTGCACCGGCGCACCGGCACCCCGGTGCACCCGATGGCGCCGCTGCCCAAGCTGGTCTGGTTCGCCGAGCAGGAACCGAAACTGCACGAGCGGGTCGCGCACTGGGTCGGCATCAAGGATCTGGTGCTGCGTCGGCTCGCCGACGCGCTCGTCACCGACCACTCGGTCGCCTCCGCCACCGGCCTCATGGACATCCACAAGCTGGCCTGGGACACCGAGGCGCTCCGCGTCGCCGGCATCACCGAGGAGCAGCTTCCCCAGCTCGTACCCACCACCCACGTGCTGCCCGGGCTCACCGCCGAGGCGGCGCGGGCCACCGGGCTGCCGGCGGACACCCCGCTCGTGGTGGGCGCCGGTGACGGGCCGCTGGCGAACCTCGGGCTCGGCGCGGTACGGCCCGGCGTGGTGGCCTGCTCGATCGGCACCAGCGGCGCGATGCGGGTGATGGTGGAACGCCCCGGCGTGGACCCGCTCGGCGGCGTGTTCTGCTACGCGCTCACCGAGGACCGCTGGGTGGTCGGCGGCGCGATCAACAACGGCGGGATCGTGCTCCAGTGGGCAGGCGACGCGCTCGCCCCCGAACTGGGCGAGCACGCCGAGGAGGAACTGCTCGACCTGGCCGCCACGGCGCCGGTCGGCTCCGGCGGGCTGATCATGCTGCCGTACCTGCTCAGCGAGCGGGCGCCGCACTGGAGCGCGCTGCCCCGCGGCGCGTACGTCGGGCTGACCCACGGCCACGGCCGGCCGCACCTGGTCCGGGCCGCGCTGGAGGGCGTCTGCCAGCAGCTCGCCCTGGTCCTCGCCTCGGTCCGCGCGGCCGGTAACGAGGTACGCGAGATCCGCGCCAGCGGTGGCTTCGCCCGGAGCGCGCTGTGGCGGCAGATCCTCGCCGACGCGCTCGGCATGCCGGTGCGGTTCCCCGCCGGGCACGAGGGGTCCGGTTTCGGTGCCGCGCTGCTCGGCATGCAGGCGCTCGGCCTGATCTCCTCGATCGAGGTCGCCGCCGACCTGGTCCGGATCGAGGAGACGGTCCGCCCTGATCCCGCCTCCGCCGCCACGTACGCCGCGCTGCTCCCCCTCTTCTCCGAGCTGTACGACGCGCTCGTACCCACGTTCGCGTCCCTGCGGCGGATGGCGCCGAGCCTGCCGCCGGAACCACCACCGACCGCACCACCCCGCTGACGACCGAAGGGCGTGATAGCCGTGGTCACACTGCTCGCCGCACCCGCGGAACCGCTCACGAACGCCGGGAACACCCAGCTCGTCCTCGCGGCCCTGCTCGGCATCGCCGCGGTGGTGCTGCTCATCGCGTGGGGCAAGGTGCATCCGTTCCTGGCGCTGATCCTCGGCGCAGCGGTGCTCGGCGTGGTCGCCGCCGTACCCGTCGACAAGATCGTCACCTCGTTCAGCGGCGGCGTGGGCTCCACAGTCGGCGGCGTGGGCCTGCTGATCGCGCTCGGCGCGATGATCGGCGGCCTGCTGGCCGAGTCCGGCGGAGCGGACGGCATCGTCGAACGGGTGGTCGGCCGGGTCTCCGGAACCGCGCTGCCCTGGGCGATGGCGGGTGTGGCCGCGCTCATCGGCCTGCCGCTCTTCTTCGAGGTCGGCGTAGTGCTGCTGGTGCCGATCGTGCTGCTCGTCTCGCTGCGGGTGAACGTCCCGCTGATCAAGATCGGCATTCCCGCGCTCGCCGGCCTGTCCGTGCTGCACGGCCTGGTGCCGCCGCACCCCGGGCCGCTGGTGGCGATCGACGCGCTCGGCGCCAACCTGGGTCAGACGCTCGCGCTGGGCCTGCTGGTGGCGATCCCCACGGTGATCATCGCCGGTCCGGTCTTCGGCAACTTCATCGCCCGGTACGTGCCGGCCACCGCCCCGGCCGCGCTGCTGCCGACCCGGCGCGACGCCGCCGACGACCGCAGCCCGACCCGGCCCGGTGACGGCCGGCTCGACGCCGACGGCGACCTGGTCACCGAGGACGACCTGGTCAACCCGGGCACCGGACGGCCCGGCGGGGCGATCGACGAGCCGGCCGGGCGGCGCTCCCGCCGCTCCCCGGCGCTCTGGGCGGCAGTGGTCACAGTGCTGCTGCCGGTGGTGCTGATGCTGCTGCGGGCCATCGGCGAGCTGACGCTCGGCGAGGACACCGCCGGCCGCAAGGCGCTGGACATCGTCGGCACCCCGATCATCGCCCTGCTGGCCGGCGTCATCTTCGCCATGATCTTCCTGGGTTACCGGTCCGGCTTCAGCCGTGCCCAGGTCTCCGGTTTCCTCGGCGGCTCGCTGCCGCCGATCGCCGGCATCCTGCTGATCGTCGCCGCCGGTGGCGGCTTCAAGCAGGTGCTCGTCGACGCCGGCGTGGGCGACCTGGTCGCGAACGCCGCCGACGGCGCGAACCTCTCGCCGCTGCTGCTCGGCTGGCTGGTCGCGGTCGGCATCCGGGTCGCCACCGGCTCGGCCACCGTCGCCACCATCACCGCCGCCGGCATCGTCGCGCCGCTGGCCGCCACGCTCCAGGGCCCCGAGGTGGCGCTGCTGGCGCTGGCCATCGGCTGCGGGTCGCTGTTCTTCTCCCACGTCAACGACGCCGGCTTCTGGCTGGTGAAGGAGTACTTCGGGCTGACCGTCGGGCAGACCATCAAGAGCTGGTCGGTGATGGAGACCATCATCTCGGTGGTCGGTTTCCTCGGCGTCCTGCTGCTCGACGTCTTCATCTAGCCGCGGTCAGGGAGCCTCGACGCCGGAGATGCGGAACTTGTGCACCTCGGCGCCGAGGATCTCCGTCACCTGCTCGGCCTCCGGGCCGGAGCCCCGGAACGCCAGCAACTGCTCGTCGGACTCCCACCGCTCGTAGACGTTGATCCGGCCCGGTTCGACCAGGTCGGCGCTGACCGCGAAGTCCACACAGCCGGGCGCGGCGCGCGCCGCGCGGACGGCGGCCTCGCAGGACGCCAGGTAGGCGTCCCGCCGGGCCGGATCGACGTAGAGGGTGCCGGCGACGATGAGCATGCCGGCCATCCTGCCACCGGTTCCGGGTCAGGCGCGGGTGATCGCGTTGGCGTGGATCGCCTCGTTCAGGTACGCCGCCATCCCGGGCCGCAGCGTCTCGAAGTACGCGGTGAACCGCGGGTCGGCCACGTACATGTCCGCCAGGCCGGTGTGGATCTCGTACGAACAGTCGTACCACCACTTGGTGATGAGCTGCCGATGCTCCTCGGCCAGCGCCATCGCCTCCGGACCGTCGGCCGGCGCGCCCGAGTCCATGAGCGCGACGAACCGCCGCCCCCAGTCCTCGTTCTCCGCCTTGTTGCGCAGCCAGTCCTCCTTCGAGTAGTGGCCCGCGCGCTCCTGCGACTGCCGGTACGCCTCGGTGTCACCCCAGCGCTGCTCGGCCTCCTCGGCGTGCTCGTCCGGGTCGAAGTCCCCGAACACCTCGAACCGCTCCTCCGGCGTCAACTGGATCCCCAACGTCCTCGCCTCCATCGCGTGTTCGATCGCCGCGACCATTTCCTGGAGCTTCCCGATCCGACCGGACAGCAGCTCGTGCTGCCGGCGCAGGTGCGCCACCGGGTCGGAGTCCGGGTCGTCCAGGATCTCGGCGATCTCCTCAAGCGGGAACCCCAGCTCGCGGTAGTACCGGATGAGCTGCAACCGGTCCAGGTCGGCCTCGTCGTAGCGGCGGTAGCCCGCCGGTGTGCGCCCGCCGGGCCGCAGCAGCCCGATCTCGTCGTAGTGGTGCAGCGTCCGGACCGTCACCCGGGCCGCCCGCGCCACCTGACCCACCGTGTACGCCATGGTTCCCTCCCTTCCGCGACCAAGACTCCCGCCTCCCGCTGCGTGAGGGTCAAGCCGGAAACACGACGAAGCCCCCGACCATGATCGGCCGGGGGCGTCGTCGGTGCGGTCAGTTGGTGACCTTCTCCTTCTCCGGGGCGGCGAAGGTGGCGTTCGACGGGGTGCGGAAGGCGTGCACCAGACCGGCGGCCGAGAGCAGCAGGAGCAGGCCCGCGCCGAGGTACATGGCCAGGGCGCCCTGCTCGGCCTTGCGGCCGAACTCGCTGAAGCCGTACGAGGTGAGCAGCAGGCCGCGCAGCGTCTCGCCCTTGAACACGGTCTCCCGCTGGGCGGTCACCTCGGCGAGCTGCTTCTGCAGGTCGGCCAGGTTGGCGGCGTTGCTCTGCTCGGCCTGGGCCACCTGCTCGCGCAGCGCGGTCTGCGGCTCGCCCAGGTCGGCGTAGGTCTTGCCACCGGCCATGTTCTGCAGGTGCAGGCCGATGTAGTCGTTGGCGTAGCACTCGGCCTGCTTGCCGGTGGTCATCTTCTGGCCGGCGTACTCGCGCAGGCATTCCGACTTCTTCTCCTCGTCGGAGAGCTTGTCCGCCGGGGTGAAGGTGATGTGCTGCGCGCCGAGCTGGTCGCGTACGTAGTCGTTGGCGAAGTTGGCGTTCGTCGTCAGGACGACGCCGACGACGAGCAGCAGGACCGCCAGGCCCAGCCCACCGATGCTGAACAGCAGATCGAGCGTCCGTCGCTTCATATCAAGCTCCCGTGTGGAGGGTGTGTTCGTCTTGTTGACGAGAACCATCATGGCTGCGGCGGGCAGTCGGTGAGCAGGGTCGAATCCCCTGTCCCGTCCGGGACCTTCGGCCCCCCTGGACCCGGGCCGGTCAGCGCTCGGCGCCGGCTCCGGACAATGCGGGAAGCAGGTCCCGCAGGGCGGCCGGACGGCCGTACCGCCAGCCCTGGCCCTGCCGGCAGCCGATCGCGGTGACCGCCGCGTGCTGCGCGACCGTCTCCACGCCCTCGGCGACCACGGCCAGGTCGAACGCGCCGGCCAGCCGGTTCACCATCTCGACTGTCGCGTACGCGCGGGCGTCACCGGCGTCCAGCCGGGACACGAACGACCTGTCGATCTTCAGCTCGGTGGCCGGGATGCGGTGCAGGTAACTGAGCGAGGAGTACCCGGTGCCGAAGTCGTCGATGGCGATACGGATCCCGAGGTCACGCAGCTGGGCCAGCCGGTCGAGCACCGACTCGCTGCCCTCGATCAGCGCCGACTCGGTCAGTTCCAGGGTGAGCGCACGGGGCGGCAGCCCGGCCGCGCCGACCGCGCCGGTGACAGTGGCGATCAGGTCCGGCCGGCACAGGTGGGCGGCGGCGATGTTCACCGCGACCGTCACGTCCGGCGCGTGCTCCCGCCAGGTGGCCGCGGCCCGGCACGCCTCGTGGATCACCCACCTGTCGATGGCCACGATCAGCCCGGTCTCCTCGGCCAGCGGCAGGAACCGCGCCGGGGTCAGCACGCCCAGCCGGGGATGCCGCCAGCGCACCAGCGCCTCGGCGCTGCGTACGGTGCCGGTGTCCAGGTCGACGATGGGCTGGAACTCCATCAACAACTGGCCCTCGTCCACCGCGCGGCGCAGGTCGGCGATCAGTTCGGCCCGGCTGACCGCCGACTCGCGCAGCTCCGGCGTGCACGTGCGGTACGCGGCCTTGCCGGCCGCCTTCGCCGCGTACATGGCGATGTCGGCGTCGCGGAGCAGGTCGGTGTGCGAGGTGTGCTGCGGCCCGTACTCGGCGATGCCGATGCTCGCCGACGGGTGGACGCCGAGATCCTCCTCGCCGGGCTTCGGTTCCAGGGCGGCCAGCAGCCGGACCGCGAGCCCTTCCGGTGACACCTGGCGTTCCCCGGCCACGAGCACCGCGAACTCGTCGCCGCCGAGCCGGGCGATCATCCCGTCCGGGCCGACCGCGTCCCGCATGCGCTCCGCGGTGGCGGTCAGCAGCCGGTCCCCGGCGGCGTGCCCGAACCTGTCGTTCACCTGCTTGAAGCCGTCCAGGTCGAGCAGCACGACGGCCACCGGCCCGCCGGCCCGCAACGACCGGCGCAGCCGCCGTACGAACGTCAGCCGGTTGGGCAGGCCGGTGAGCTGGTCGGAGTACGCGAGCCGGCGCAGCCGGCCGACCAGCCGCAGGTTCTCGTTCGCGGCCAGCCCCTGGCGCAGCGCCAGCACGCCGAGCAGGCCCATCATGCCGACGAAGACCACCTGCGGGGTCTGCCCGCTGGGCTGCCGCGACAGCAGGACCGCGACGATCGCGCCGCCCACCGGCAGGTACGGCAGCGCGACCCGCCACCACGGCGGCAGCGGCGAGTCGACCAGGTCGTCCTCGCCGTCCCCGTCGTTCGGGGGCGGGTAGCGGGTGGCCAGGCCGACCAGCAGGTAGCTCAGCGGCCAGCAGACGTCGACCGGGTGACCCGGCGTGTAGTCGCCGCGTGCGACCAGGGAGACGTAGACCGCGTCCGCGCCGGACCGGATCGCCAGACCCGCACCGATCACGGTGAGCGCCCGCCACATCGGCCGGCCCGGCCCGGCGACCGCCACCAGGATGGTGAGCTGCATCAGGTCGAACATCGGGTAGAGCAGCCCGAACGTCCGCATGGGATCGACCAGCTCGGCGTCGGTGATCCGGTGGAACACCACCACCCAGCCGATCGGGATGAGGGCCAGCCCGACGATCACGCCGTCGAGCAGGGTGCGGGCCCGGCCGATCACGCTGCGCGGGCCGGTGCGGGAGCAGAGCAACGCGGCGGTGCCGGTGACGATGCCGGCCGCGAACAGGCCCGCCACCAGCGGCGTGTGGGGCAGGCCGAGCCCACCGAGCCGTTCCACCGTCCACACCGCACGGCCGAGCGCGGCCAGGGCCATGGTCGCGGCGAGCAGTTCCCAAAACCGGCGCAACACGGTCGGCTGTCGTCGTGCCGCTCTGGCGCAGAGCACCGCCGCCCAGCTCGACACTGCCATCGCGCCGAGGTCGCTCACCAGTGCCGCGCCGGGCAGCCGGGCGGCAAGCCAGGCCATCTCGCCGAGGACGACGACAGCGGCCGCGACGAGTCCGACACGGCCGACGAGCGGATGACGGGCCGGCGCCGCGGCGGCGAGGCTCACGTCGTGCTGGGATACAACGATGCGCTCCGGCTCTCTTCCAGACGTGCACCCTCGACGACGAGGACCGGACGACGGACGGCGCAAGCCTAGCCAGCGCCGGGGACGGCCGCCAGAGTCGACGAGTGTCGGTCAGCGGACCGCAGGCGGGTGCCGGTAGAGGGAGACCAGGACGCCGTAGCGCGCCTGTCCCGGCGGCGCTTCCTCGGCTTCGCCCACAAGTCCGTCCAGCGTGGACCGCAGGCGTTCGGCCTGGGCCGGGGTGAGCCGCAGGTGCCGCAGGTGCACGAGCGGGTCGGGGTCACCGGCGAGTTCCTCGGCGTACGCGCCCAGCAGTGCCGCCGTCGCGCCCGCGTCGGTGTCGGTGCCGACGAGGCGGCGGAACGTGCGTTCGTGGTAGCGCTCGGTGCCGCCCCGGACCTGGCGGCTGTGCGCCGGGCGGACCATGCCCGCCTCGGTCAGCACCGCGAGGTGGTGGGCGACCGTGCCCTTCGCCGCGCCGAGACGGGCGGCGAGCTGGCTGAGCGTGGCGGGTCCGGCTCCGAGCGCGAACAGCAGCCGGTGCCGGAACGGGTGGGCCAGCGCCTTGAACTGGGCCGGCTCGCGGATCTCCAGCGGATCGTCGGTCACCGCCAAAGCGTCTATTTCTCTTGACGCTTTTGTCAACCGGCTGCTCTACTTCTCACCCACACGAGAACGGGGAACCGATGGACCCAGAAGACGTCACCACCGTCGTCGAGCGAGCCGCCGGCCTGGTCGCCGACGAGTACGTCCTTCCCGACGTCGCCGACCGGCTCGCCGGCCACCTGCGCGAGCGACTGCGCGCCGGGGCGTACGCCACGGCAGGCGATCCCGCCACGCTCGGCGCGCTCGTCACCGCCGACCTCCAGTCGGCGAACGGCGACCTGCACCTGCGGCTCAAGCACCACGAGCAGCCGCTGTCCGACAAGGCCGACGACCCGACCGGGGAGCACTTCGCGCGCCTCGCCGCGCTCGGCATGGGCGGCGTGACCCGGGTGCAACGGCTACCCGGCAACGTGGGGCTGCTGGAGATCCAGCCGTACGTGTTCCCGCCCGACCTGGCCGGCGACGCGCTGACCGCCGCGCTGCGGCTGCTCGCCGACACCGACGCGCTCCTGCTCGACCTGCGCGGCACCGAGGGCGGCAGCCCGGACGGGGTGGCGCTGCTCTGCGGCTGGTTCTTCGCCGAGCCGACGCACCTGCACACCATGCACGAGCGCTCCGGCGCCACCCGCCAGTTCTGGAGCGCCGCCTGGCTGCCGGTCCCCCGGTACGCCCCGGACAAGCCGGTCCACGTGCTCACCGGTCCGGCCACGTTCTCCGGCGGCGAGGAGCTGGCGTACGACCTTCAGCAGTTCGGCCGCGCCACAGTGGTCGGCGAGCCGACCCGGGGCGGCGCGCATCCCCGCATCGGGCACCGGCTGCACCCGCACCTGGAACTGACGGTGCCGGTGGCCCGGCCCGTGCACGCGGCCAGCGGCACGAACTGGGAGGGCTGCGGCGTCACCCCGGACGTGGAGACCCCGGCCGGCCGGGCACACGACGTCGCGTACCGCAGGAGCCTGGAGGCGCTGCTGACGGCGGACCCGGACCGGCCGACGGCGGCCGAGGCGCGGACCGCTCTCGCCGCCCTGGGCTGAGCGCGGGTCAGGACCAGTCCTCCGCCGGGGCCGGGTCCTGCGGCGCGGCGGCCGTGCCGGGCGGCCCGCCGTGCGTCCACGGTGTCTCCTCCGGCGCCGGGAACGCGCCGCCCGGCAGGAAGCCGTCGGACAGGCTGGTCAGGCACATCCGCTCGCCCACCTCCGGGACGCTGCCGGGCGGCGCGGTCAGCCCCCGGCCCATCCCGCCGGACAGTTCCAGCACCACCTCGGTCTTGCCGTCGCCACCGGGCGTCACGAACACGATCTTCGCCTTCTGGCCCGGCCGGGCCGGGGAGTACAGCGTCGCGCCCACCGGCATCGGCACCGGCTCGGTCGTGACCACCTGAATGCGGGGGCGCAGCACCGGCCGCTTGCCGGAGTCGTCCACCCGCGCCGGGTCGGCGAGCGTCACCTCGCCGACGAACGCCTCCCCGGACAGCCGGTGCTCGGCCATCACCAGCGGATCGTCGTAGGCGCGTTGCACCGCCCACGCGGTCGACGCCCGTTCCAGCCGCTGCAACCGCAGCGCCGCCGCCACCGCGCCGTCGCGGCGCGGCTGCGGGCCGCCACCGGCGTCGACGTGCTCGGCGTGCGCGGTGAACGCGTCCCGGTCTCCGGCCCACCGGCCGGTCACCCGCGCGCCGGCCGGCAGCGTCCGCAACAGCCCCACGCCGCGCCACATCAGCTCCCAGGTGGGCGCGAGCTGGTCCCGCAGCAGGCCGGCAAGCTCGTCGTACGCGGTCGCGCGGGCCGCCGGGTCGTCCTCGGCCCGGGTGTACGCCTCGATCGCCGGGGCGAGCCGGCGGTTGTCGAAGTCGGGGTCGGTGGCCGGCCCGGCGGGCGGGCAGTGGGCCGGGTCCTCGGCGCGGGCCGCCGCCTCGGCGCCGGTCAGCCCGGCCGGCGGGTCGAGCCAGCCCAGCACAGCCGGCAGATGCAGGTCCTCCACCACGCTCTGCCCGGTCGCCCAGTGCAGGGTCAGCGCGTCGGTGAGCGCCAGCAGCGCCGATGAGCCGGGCTGCTCGGCGCGCTCGGCGAAGAACGTCAGCCAGCGGCCGAGCAGCGGCACCGACGGGTGCACCGGATAGTCGCCGTCGGTCCGGCGGAACCGGGTGGAACGGCCGAACAGCCGCAGGAACGTGATCCCGGCCGGGTTCGGCACCAGCAGTTGCGGCGCGTCCACGTACCGGTGGCGGACGTCCCGGCCCCGGTCCACCGGCACGGCCTCGGTCAGGTCGCGGAACTCGTCCAGGTACGGCAGCACGATCCCGGCCAGCTCGGCGGCGAACGCGAACCGCTGGTCCCGGTTGCGCGGCTGCGGCACCACCAGCAGCCGGGCCTCGTCGGGCGCGGCGCCGACCATCGCGGCCAGCGGGGCGTTCGCCTCTCCGGCGAGCGCGAGCGGCACCAGCACCAGCGGCCGGTCGGACAGGTGCAGATGGCGGACGGTGGCCACCGGCTGGGCTCGCCCGGTGGCGACCGCCTGCGCCCGGGCGAGCGCGCGAAGCGTACTCACGCGGGGTGCCCGGCGAGGGCGTCGGCGCGCAGGCGCGCGGCGGCCCGCAGCAGCGCGGCGGCCTCCGCCTGCTCCGGCTCGGGTGCGGCCACGCCCTCGGCGAGCGCCAGCACGTCGGCGACGTCCTCGACGCCACCCAGCGCCTCGCGGACCGGCCGGCCCAGCGCGCCGGTCTGCCCGCGCGCCTCGTGCCGGCAGAAGTACGCAAGCTCGCAGGCCGCCAGGCAGTCGGGCGCATAGCGCGCGGGCACCTGGTGCAGCGCGGCGGCGAGCACGGCCGGATCGGCCTCCGGGTCGACGGTGAACCCGGCCGGTACGACGGCGAGCAGCTCCTCGACCCGGGCCATCCGGGCCAGTTGGCGGCGCAGCACCAGCAGTTGCCGGCGCACGTCGAGCAGGCTGGCCACCGGCCTGTTGGCGAAATCGCGCGGGCAGACCAGCACCACCTCGTGCGACACCAGCTCCGGGTCGCGTCCCTCGGCGGCGAACAGTTCGCGCAGCGCCAGCACGTAGACGGCGGACTGGATCGCGGCGGCGGCGACCTTGCCCGGGTCGGCCTGCCCGTCGATCACCGGGAACGACTTGATCTCCACGACATGGAACCGGCCGGCCAGCCGCGCGGCGACCAGGTCCGGTTCCAGGTGCACCCGGCTGCCCGCCACGTCCAGGCCGAGCAGCGGATGGTCGAACAGCGCCGGACCGTCGCCGCTCGCGGTGAGCGCCGCCCGGGACCGCTCCGGCCGGTCGTCGTCGGCGCCGAGGTCGGTCCACGTCGCGCCCTCCGGCACCGGTACGCCGAGCCGCTCCGCCACCAGGCGCAGCAGTTCCGCCCCGCCGTCGGCCTTGACCTGGGCCTCGAAGGCGTTGCCCCGGGTGATCGCGAAGCGGGACTGGCCGAACCGCGCCGGGAAGCCGAGTTGCTCGGCGAGCGCCGGCTTGTCCGCACCCGCGCTGTCCAGCACGGCACGGCGGGTGCAGCCGGGGTTGCCGGTCAGCGCGGCGATGGTGCGGGCGTTGTGCCGCCGGGGCGGCTCACCACCCCGGATCTGCGCCAGCCGCTCCTCCACGCCACCCATGATCCCAGAATAGGTGTGCGCACCCGGGGACTCAGCGGCCGGCGGAGCGGTTCCAGGGCGAGCGGGGCGACTGCGCGCCCGCGACCCGACGGCTGCGGCGGCGGTGCCGGCGGCCGGGGGTGCAGGGCGGACGGGCGGCGGTGTGCACCGGTGCGGCTGGCGGGGTGACCGGCTGCCGGCCGATCAGCCAGCAGAGAAAGCGGGTCACCGGTCAGCCGACCGGGAGGCGCTCGGCCTCGGCCCGCGAGATGTCGTACTGGGCGCCGCAGAACGTGCACTGCTGCCCGTACCGGGTGCGCAGCGGGATCAGTGGGATGAAGAAGAGGCTGAACCTGGTGACCCGGCGGGTGATCACCTGGGCGGCCTGGTTGCCGCAGTTGCGGCAGACCTGGGTGACGACGCCGGACCTGTCGACCTTGGTCCGCAACCCGAAGATGAAGAACATCGCCCGGCATTACCCACCCGGGGCCCGGGTTAAGCGGGCCCCGGGCGGGTCACCGGAAGGTCAGGCGGGAACCTCGTCGGTCAGCCAGATCGGCTTCCAGTCCGGCACCTCGTGGAAGCGCCGCAGCTCGGCGAACCCGGAGACGATGCCGGTCCAGGCGCCGTACGGCGGGTTGCCCTCGTCGAAGCCGGACTGCACGAACGTCAGCTTCGTCCGGCCCTCGGACTCGTCCAGCTCCCAGGAGGTCACGCCGGTCGGTCCCCAGTCGATGGAGAGCCCTCGTCCCGGTGTCACGTCGAACACCTTCGCGGCCTCACCGGCGTCGAAGCCACCCATCGCGTACCGGCCGCCCTCCCAGGGCTCGATGCCGATCGGGTAGCCGAACCAGGCGCCCGCCTGTTCCGAGTCGGTGAGCGACGTCCACACCTTGTCCATCGGCGCGTCGATGAGCAGCTCGCCGCGAAGGTCGGCGGAGGTGAAGTCGGTACGCGGCAGCAGCGGCCGGCCGTCCAGGTGGTCGTTGAGGTTGGCGAGCGCCAGGTACCAGTACGTCTGGAGCACGCCGCGGATGCTGCTGCCGCTCATCGCCTCCTCGAAGCTGAAGTGGCTCTGCCGCAGCGTGAGTATGGTGCCGTCGCCGTCGGGCTCCAGCTCGAACTCGGTGGTGGTCTCCACCCCGTCGAGCGTCCACGCGAATCGCAGCGTCCGGTCGTCGGCGTGCAGCAGCCGCTGGTGTGGCGCGTCACCTTCGGGCGTGTAGCGGCCCCAGAACTCGTACCGCCGGGGAAGCTCGACCTCGGCGTGCTCGGCCAGCCAGACGCGCAGCTCGGCGGGGTCGGTCAGGGCACGGCGGACGGTCGCCACCGGCGCGGCGAGGCGGGCGCGGATGGTCATCGGCTCAGTCATGCTTGTCGCCTTTCGGGTAGCAGGCCACGGCGAGCTTGAAGGCGTCGCCCTCGGCTCCGCCGTAGCGCGTGAAGAGGTCCTGCAGCGTCGTCTGCAGGTCGTGCAGGAACTCCTGCCGCCGCTCGGCGGGCACCCGGATCTCGCCGGAGACGCCGATGGACGGCAGTTCGGGGGCGGTGCGGTCCAGCGCGGCGATGTCGGCCTGGACCTCCTCCATGAGGTCGAGCAGGTAGCCAAGACTCAGCTCGTCGCGGGCCCGGCGCGTGCCGCCGATGCGGCCGACCAGGCGGGGCGAGAGCCAGTACGACCGGGCGACGGCCTGGTAGATGCCCTCGGTGATGCCGCGCACCTGCCGCTGCGCCACCTGCTCGGCCAGCCCGGCCGCGACGAGCTGTTTGACGTGGTAGTAGACGCGCTGCGGCGTCTGCTCCAGCCGGGCCGCGACCTCGGTGCAGGTGCGGGGCTCGGCCAGTTGCCGCAGCACCTCGATGCGCTGCGGCTTGAGCAGGACCTCGGCCTGCTCGCGCTGTTCCAGATACAGGACGTCTCTCATGGCAAAATCAGTTTGTACGTACAAAACTTCTTTGTCAATGGCTTCGACGAAAGGCCGCGCGGTCCGCGCGGCCTTTCGTCGGTACGTCGCGTCAGGGCGTCCAGTCCGGACGCAGCGGGTACCCGTTCACACCTTCCGGGCCGTTGTGCGTGGCGAGCACGTGGTGCAACTGGATGCCGTTGCGCTCGAACGCCAGCCGGGAGCCGGCCATGTAGAGCCCCCACACCTTCGCGGTGCCCGGCCCGACCTCGCCGACGCAGAAGTCCCAGTGCTCGACCAGGTTGCGGCACCAACCGGCGAGCGTCAGCGCGTAGTGCTGGCGCAGGTTCTCCTCGTGGTGCACCTCGAACCCGGCGTCGTGGATCTCGCTGATCAGCCGGCCCGGACCGGCCAGCTCGCCGTCCGGGAAGACGTACCTGTCGATGAACGCGCCGGAACGGTGCGGCGCGCGGTTGTCGGCCCGGGTGATGCAGTGGTTGAGCAGCCGCCCGCCCGGCTTGAGCCGGGAGCGCAGCGCGCCGAAGTAGGCCGGGTAGTTGCGCACCCCGATGTGCTCGGTCAGCCCGATCGAGGAGATCGCGTCGAACTGCTCGCGCGGCGCGTCCCGGTAGTCCAGGTGACGCACCTCCGCCAGCTCGGTCAGCCCCTCCCGCTCGATCGCTGCGCGCGCCCAGTCGGCCTGCGCCTTCGACAGCGTCACACCGAGCGCCTTGACGCCGTACTCGCGGGCCGCGTGCCGGACCATCCCGCCCCAACCGCAGCCGACGTCGAGCAGCCGCATCCCCGGCTTGAGCGCCAGCTTGCCGGCGACCAGGTCGTACTTGGCCCGCTGCGCCTCCTCCAGCGTGTCGCCAGGGCTCCGGAAGACCGCGCAGGTGTACGTCATGGACGGCCCGAGCACCTTCTCGTAGAAGGCGTTCGACACGTCGTAGTGGTGGGAGATCACGCTGCTGTCGCGGGTACGCGAGTGACGCAGGCCGGTCATCAGCCGCCGCCAGCGCGGCGCCGCCTCCTGCGGCGGGGGCGGCGGCGGGCGCAGCCGTTCCCAGCCCAGCCCTCGAACCAGCGCGAGCGCCTCGGCCACCGCCGGCATCCGCAGCGACACCTCGTCCTTGATCACCCGCAGCGCCTCGTACGGGTCGCCCGGGTGCACCCCCTCCAGCGCCAGGTCGCCGCTGACGTAGGCCCGGGCCATGCCCAGGTCGCCCGGCGCAGTGAGCAGGTAGGACAGGCCCCGCTCGGTGCGGATCGCCAGGGTGATCCCGGCGTCGGCCGGGCCCAGCGTGCTGCCGTCGTAGCCGGTGACCCGGACGGGCAGGTCGCCGGTGGTGACCGCGCGGACCACGTCCGCGACTGTGGGTCCGGTACGCCGGCCGCCCGCCGGCGGGCCGGCCGGGGCGCTCGCCGCCCCGGGTGTTCGGTCGGTCAGACTCATGCTCGGGATACCGCCTTCTCGTACAGTCCGGTGAGCCGGTGGTCCGGGTCGTAGCGGTCCTTCACGGCGCGCCAGGTGTCCCCGCCGTAGAGCCGGTCGAACGCCGCCCGGTCGTAGTACGCGTCGGAGTAGAGCGACTTGTGGCCGCCCATCTCCGACACCATGCGCTCGATCTGCCGGTTGACGTCGCCGTCGGCGGCGCCCTCCGCGATGGGCACGCTTCCCCAGAAGCCGATGTTCACATAGGTTTCGCCCGGTCGGAGCGGATATAGCGGCCACGCCTTCGCCGACCCGGGGCCGGACGGCTCCCGCAGCCGCAGCGGGCACAGCCACACCGGAGTCATCCCCACGTTCGCCGCGAACCAGCGCAGGAACTCGGGCGTGCGGTCCAGCGGGATCTCCACGTCCTGCACCACGCGCTCGCGCGCCGGGCGGCCCCGCCACCTGTCGACGCGGGCGGCCACCTGGTGCCGGTGCTCCAGCCGCACGATCCGGTGGTAGACGTCGCTGCGCCGGTAGCGCCGCGGCCACAGCCGCCGCACCACCGGGTGCTGCGCCCCGAACGCCGCCGAACACCAGAACCAGTCGGTGTCCCACCGCCAGAGATAGTCGTACGCGGTGAGCGTGTCCCGGGTGCGCCGGCGCAGCGAGCGGTAGTAGATCTCCTGGCCGGTGTAGTCGGACGGGCGGCCCTCGGCCTCGTCGGTGAACGTGCCCAGCACGAGGTACGCCTCGCCGGGGCTGAACACCACCCCGTCCATGGCGTCGACCGGCTCACCGCCCCAGGCACCCTTGGCGACCACCTCGCCGACCGCGTCGACCAGTTCCTCCAGGCGGGTGAACCGGATGTTGCGCAGCGACACGTACCGGCGGATCGGCTGCAGCTCGATGCGCAGCCGGGTGGCGTAGCCGAGGCTGCCGAGCGAGTTCGGGAAGGCGCGGTGCAGGTCGGCGTGCTCGCCGCGCGGCCGGGTCGTGACGATCTCACCCGCGCCGGTGAGCAGGTCCATCTCCAGCACCGACTCGTGCGGCAGGCCGTTGCGGAAGGAGGTGGACTCGATGCCCAGCCCGGTCACCGCGCCGCCCAGCGTGATGGTGCGCAACTGCGGCACGACGAGCGGCATCAGGCCGTGCGGCAGCGTTGCGTCGACCAGATCCTCGTAGGTGCACATGCCCTGCACGTCGGCGGTGCGGGCCGCCGGGTCCACGGCGAGCACCCCGGTCAGGCCGCTCACGTCCAGCCCTGGCGTACGCGGCGCGGAGCGGGGCCGGAACAGGTTCGAGGTCTGCTTGGCCAGCCGTACGGGTTCCCCGGCGGGCACCGCGGCGTAGGAGCGCCGCAGCGTGTCCACCGCCCGTTCATGATCACGGACAGCGTGCATGAGATCACCTTACGCGCGGGTACGACAATTCGTGGGACGTCCACGGTGGCCTCGCCGGCTCGGGGTCGACGCGCGCGTTACCGTGACCGCCATGGCGAATCCCGCGCTGACCGCTCTCGACCACGCCGGCCTGCCGTACCGGGTGATCCGCCACGGTCCGGTCGCGAGCCTCGCCGAGGCGGCCGCGGCGCGCGGCGTCGAGGTGCCCGACGTGGTCAAGACGATCGTGGTCCGCCGCGGCGAGGGCGACCTGCTGTTCGTGCTCACTCCCGGCGGCCGGGTGATCTCCTGGCCGAAGCTGCGCGCCCTGCTCGGGGTGAGCCGGCTGTCGATGCCCGACGCCGAGGCGGCGAAGGCCGCCACCGGGTACGCGCGCGGCACCATCACACCGTTCGGCTCCACCACCGCCTGGCCGGTGGTCGCCGACGAGCGGCTGCGCGGCCGGGAGATCACGCTCGGCGCGGGCGAGCACGGCCTCGCCGTCGCGGTCGAGGCGGACACCGTGCTGGCCGCGCTCGGCGCGACAGTGGCCGACGTGACCGACGAGGAGCCGACGCGCGCAGCGGTGGCCGGTACGCGACCACCGGCATAGCGTGGAGGACATGCCGAAAGCCGTCTGGAACGACCTCGTCGTCGCCGAGAGCGACGACACAGTGGTGGTCGAGGGCAACCACTACTTCCCCCGTACCGCGCTGCGCGACGACCTGATCCGCTCCTCCGACACCCACACGGTCTGCCCGTGGAAGGGCACGGCCTCCTACTACACGCTCGAACACGGCGGCGCCACCAGCCCGGACGCCGTCTGGTACTACCCGGACCCCAAGCCGGAGGCGGAGATGGTCCGCGACCGGGTGGCGTTCTGGAAGGACGTCCGGGTCGTCGACTGAGTCACCGTGCCGCCGGGGCGACTGGCACCCGGCGGCCCCGGTGGGTCAGGATGCCCCCATGGCCGACCCGCACTCCGACCCGTCCGGCACCGTCTACGGCGCCCGCGGCGCGCGCCGCCCCCGTGGCGTCCGGCTGCCCCAGGATCCGCTGATGCGGGTCGCGCTGGGCGTCGGCGTGGCGGGCGTGCTCCTCGGGGCCTTCTTCGCCACCGGCGTGCTCGGCGGCGGTGGCGACCGGCCCGTGGTGCCGGCGGCCGCGGTGCCCACAGCGCAACCGAGCGAGCCGAGCGCGGAACCGACGGCGGAGCCCACGCCGTCGTCGTCGCCCTCGCCGAGCGCGGCGCCGAGCACACCCGCCGCGCCGGTGGCGACGCCGAAGGTGATCCGGGGCGTGCCGTCCGGGCGCTGCCTCGGCGTCACCGGCGACGAGGCCGAGGGCGCACAGGCCGCGCTCGCCGACTGCACCGGCGGGCCGGAGCAGCAGTGGGTGGTCACGCCGGTCGCCAACGACACCTACCTGCTCGTGAACGCGGCCAGCAGCAAGTGCCTGGACGTCAACGAGGCGAAGACCGACGACGGCGCGGACGTGCAGCAGTGGTCCTGCAACGGGCAGGCCAACCAGCAGTGGCGGTTCCAGTCGGCCGGGAACGGTGCGGCGCTGCTGGTCGCCGTGCACAGCGGCAAGTGCGCGCAGGTCGACGACGCGGGCACCGAGCCGGGGCGCGAGCTGGAGCAGGCGCCGTGCAGCGGCGCTCCCGAGCAGCAGTGGGCAGCCGGCTGACCGCTCAGCCCCGGTAGCGCTGACCAGTCAGCCCCGGTAGCTCCAGGCCCGCCTGCCCGCGGCCACCGGCAGCGTGAACGCGCGCTCGCCGGCGGCACGGCGGCGCAGCAGCAGTGACAGCCCGGCCGCGCCGATCGACAGCGCGCCGGCCACGTACCAGGCCAGCGCGTAGTCACCGAGCCGGTCCCGGACCAGACCGGCGCCGGTGGCCGCCAGCGCGGCGCCGAACTGGTGCGCGGCGAACACCCAGCCGAACACCACGGCGCCGGACGCGCCGAACCACTCCCGGCACAGCGCCACGGTCGGCGGGACGGTGGCCACCCAGTCCAGCCCGTAGAAGACGATGAAGACGAGCATGCTCGGCTCGGCCGTACCGCCGAACAGACTCGGCAGCACCAGCAGCGACGCCCCGCGCAACGCGTAGTAGGCGCCGAGCAGCAGCCGGGCGTCGACCCGGTCGGTGAGCCAGCCGGAGGCGATCGCGCCGGCGATGTCGAAGAGCCCGACCACGGCGAGCAGGCCGGCGGCTGTGGTCTCCGGCATGCCGTGGTCGTGCGCGGCGGGCACGAAGTGCGTACCCACCAGGCCGTTGGTGGTCGCCCCGCAGATCGCGAAACCGCCGGCGAGCAACCAGAACGGCCGCGTCCGCGCGGCGGCGGCGAGCGCGCCGACCGCCCGCCCCGCCGCGCCGCCCTCCGGCCGGGCCGGCGGCACGACCTCGGTCGCGCCATAAGCGGGCCGCCCCAGGTCCGCCGGGTACTCCCGCAACAACCACACCACAAGGGGTACGACCGCCAGCGCGGCCCCGGCGACGACGAGTGCCGCCGTGCGCCAGCCGTGGTCGCGCACCAGCACCGCGAGCAGCGGGAGGAAGACGAGCTGCCCGGCCGCGCCGCCCGCGGTGAGCACTCCTGTCACCAGGCCACGGCGCTCGACGAACCAGCGCCCGGTCACCGTCGCCACGAACGCCAGGGCCATCGAGCCGGTGCCCAGCCCGACGAGTACGCCCCAGCACAGCATGAGCTGCCAGCTCTCGGTCATCCCCACGGTCAGGCCGCTACCGGCGGCCACCAGCAGCAGCGCGCCGGCCACCACCCGGCGGATGCCGAACCGGTCCATCAGCGCGGCGGCGAACGGCGCGGTGAGGCCGTACAGCAGCAGGTTGACCGAGACGGCGGCGGAGATGGTCGCCAGCGGCCAGCCGAACTCGGCGTGCAGCGGGTGCAGCAGCACGCCGGGGGTGGCCCGGAAGCCGGCGGCGCCGACGAGCGCGACGAAGGCGACAGCGGCGACGAGCCAGGCCGGATGCAGGCGGGATCGGGTCACCAGCCGAGTCTCGGACCGGGGTGGCCTCGGCGACGAGTGGCCGGAAAGCCATCGTGCGCAATAATCGGGCCATGTCCGTACCGCACCGGGTGGCCGTCCTCGCCCTCGACGGGGTGGTGGCGCTCGACCTCGGCACCCCGGCCCAGGTCTTCGGCGCCGCCCGCACCGACGACCGCACCCCGCTGTACGCGGTGGCGACCTGCACTCCCGGCGGGCAGCCGGTACGCAGCAGCGCCGGATTCCAGGTCCTCCCCGAGCACGGCCTGGAACTGCTGGACAGCGCCGACACCGTGATCGTCCCCGGCATCCACGCCGGTTCGCCGCTGCTCGACGGCACGCTGGCCGCCGAGGTGACCGACGCGCTCCGCGCCGCGTACGCCCGGGGCGCGCGCGTCATGTCCATCTGCACCGGTGCGTTCGTGCTGGCCGCCGCCGGTCTGCTCGACGGCCGTCCGGCCACCACCCACTGGGCGTACGCGCCGCGCTTCCGCCGGCTGCACCCCGGCGTACGGCTCGACCCCGACGTGCTCTTCGTCGACGACGGACGCGTGCTCACCTCGGCCGGGGTGGCCGCCGGCATCGACCTGTGCCTGCACGTCGTCCGCACCGACCACGGCAGCGCGGTGGCCAACCGGGCAGCCCGGCGCTGCGTGGTGCCGCCGTGGCGCGACGGTGGGCAGGCCCAGTACATCGAGCGGCCCGTGCCCCGCGGCGCGGACAGCGGCACCGCCGCCACCCGCGAGTGGGCGCGGCAGTGGCTGCACGAACCGGTGACGCTGCGCGAGATGGCGGCGCACGCGCGGATGAGCGTCCGCACGTTCACCCGGCACTTCCGCTCCGAGACCGGGCTCAGCCCGGCGCAGTGGCTGCTGCAGCAGCGCACCGAGCACGCCCGAGTGCTGCTGGAGACGACGGATCTGAGCATCGACCGGATCGCCCGGGACTCGGGTTTCGGCACCACCGCCGCGCTGCGCCAGCACTTCCACGCACGGGTGGGCGTGGCTCCGAGCGCGTACCGCCGGACGTTCCGCCGCCCGTCCCCCGGTCCCCCGCCGCCCCCGCCCGCCGCCGTCGATCTTGGCGTTGTGGCGCCTGGAAGGCCGGGCGTGCCGGAGTTGTCCGCTGCCACAACTGCATGATCGGCGGGTGTGGCGGCCTGACCGTCAGGCGAGGTGGGGCTGGCGGCGCAGGGCGCGGAGCTGGGTGAGATGCAGCGGCAGGTGCACGCGGATGTGCAGGTCCAGGGCTCTGCCCCACGGCAGCGAGTCGTCCACGTCCAGGTCGAAGCCCTCGCGCAGCACCGTCTCCACCGGCGTCTCCGCCGCCGGGCCGAGCCGCTCGGCCAGCGCGCACAGCTTCTGACTGGTGGCCCGGAACAACGCGGCCAGGCCGTCCAGCCCTCCGCACTCGGAGACCAGCGCGTCCAGTTGCGGCCGATGAATGGTGTCCAGGTCGTAGTAGGCGAACGGCGAGCCCGCCAGCACCGCCTCGGTCGCCTCGCTCATCAGCTCGTCGTTGGCGGCGAGGTGGGCCACGATCTGCTCGGCGCTCAACTGACCCTCCGGCGGCGGCCCGAACCCGCCCGCGTCGATCTCCGCGAGCAGTTCGTCGTACGCCTGCCGCAGTGCCGCGACGTCCACCTCGTCCATGTCCCGCATCCAACCTCCGCCGCTACCGCCGGCACCACGGCTACCGCTCTTGGTTCACCCGGGCGGGTCGCGGAGACGTGAGAAGGCCGGCACCCCGGGTTCGGGGTGCCGGCCTTCACGCGTGTGTCTTACTTGTTCCAGTGCTGGGCGACGAGGTCGGCGGCCTGCTGCTCCCACTGGGCGTAGTGGTCCGGGTAAGCGGACACCTGGACGGTCTGGGCGGCCTTGGTCAGCGGCATGTCCTGCCAACCGTCGACCTGCTTCAGACCCTTCAGAAACGCCGTAGTCGAGTACTCGGGGTCGGTGATCTGCTCCACCGTGCCCCACCCACTGGACGGACGCTGCTGGAACAGGCCCTGCGAGTCATGATCGTTACGGTCGCCGAGGTGGCCGAGGTTCTCCAGCTTCGACTCCTGCAACGCCGTCGCGATCGACACGACCGCGGCACGCTCGTCCATGCCGGCCTTCTTCGTCGCCGCGATGATCGCCTTCACGTTCTTGGTCTGCTCGTCGTTCAGATCGATACGCGACTGGGCGCCCTGCACACCATGCGGGATCAGCGTGTCACCCTGCACCGTCACAGACACCGGCTTCACATGCGTGGTGGTCTCCGCCGCGTGAGCGGCGACCGGACCGGCGAACACACCACCGGTGAAAGCCAGACCAGCAACACCCAGAATGCTCTTCCGCAGAATCGTGTTCATCAGAAATGCTCCATTCGGGGGATCGACGCCCACGCCGACGGGGGTCGGCGCGGGTGCGAGCACCGTCAGGCACTCAAGAAAGTCTTGGGGGGATCTCGGCTGCCCGCGGGGCAGGGGTGCCACGTCGCGGCGCCGGAAGCATGTCCAACGACCCACCACCCGGCATCATTCCCGAGGGAACGGCGCGGGGGTTCACGTCGTCGGAACCGTGTTCAACGACCAGCCCGCCGGGATCATTCCCCGCGGCTCACGTCGCCAGAACCGAACTCAACGACCGACAGCCCGGGGCTGTTCCCGCAGGCAACGCGGCCTCTTGCGGGGCTCGGCTGGTACTCGGTCGCTCACCCGGTTACAACGCCACCCACCCGCCGACGATTCCGCCCTCAGAGTGCCGCCCACCACCCCCGAACCGGACACCCCACCCACACGGACTCGCGACGCCAGCTCGCACACCACGAAGCGCCCTCGCACCCTCACGGCAGCCGCCCGACCGCGTCGATCATGAAGTTAACGGCGACAAACCGGACACCAAACGCCGCCAACCTCATGATCGACCCACCCAGGGCAGTGCTGGCCGAGGGCGGGAGGGGGCACCCGCGCGATCTTGCAGCTCGAGCCCTCCAGGTGCCCTGTTTGCGCGGTTTGCGGGGCACCGAAGTGCAAGATCGGCGAGCGCGGAGAGAGCTCGGGCGCTCTCTCGCCCGAGAGGGCGGCAGGAACTGCGCCCAGAACTCGGGCAAGCCGTCGATCTTGGAGTTGTGGCACCTCGCAAACGCCGCGAACCGGGCATCCTGGGCGCCACAACTCCAAGATCGGCGAGAGAGCGAGCAGGGCGAGAGAGCGAGCAGGGACGAGAGAGCGAGCAGGGACGAGAGAGCGAGCAGGGACGAGAGAGCGAGCAGGGACGAGAGAGCGAGCAGGGACGAGAGAGCGAGCAGGGCGAGAGAGGGGTGCCGGGAGCGAACTCAGCGGCGGCCGTGGCGGGCTCGTAGGTAGTCGGAGACCACGTACTCGCCCAGGTCGTCCAGGTCAGGGGTGAACATGCGGCCACCCGAGCGCCGTGCCACCGCGTCCACGAACCGGCGCAGTCCCGGGTCGTCGCCGAGCATGAACAGGTTGAGCGTGGCGCCGTACCGGGTCAGCCGGTCCACCTCGCGGATCGTCGCCGAGATGGTCTCCGGCAGCGGCGGCCAGTGGAAGTACGCCTCACCGTCCTCCGGGTCGAGGTGCGCGGTCGGCTCGCCGTCGGTGACCACCAGCACCACCGGCTCGGCGCCCGGGTGGCGGCGCAGGTGCCGGCCGGCGATCCGCAGCGCGTGCTGGAGGTTGGTGCCCTGCTGCATGTCCGGCTCCACCGCCGCCAGCTCCTGCTGGGTCAGCGGCATCGCCTCCCGGCCGAAGCCGACGATCTGCAGCGCGTCCTGCGGGAACCGGGTCGCCATCAGGTGCGACAGGGCCAACGCGGTCTGCTTCATCGGACCCCAGCGCCCCTGCGAGATCATCGAGTACGACAGGTCGACGCAGAGCACCACGGCCGCCGACGCCCGCCGTTCGGTCTCCATCACCTCGAAGTCCTCGACCGCGAGCGGCACCGGCACTCCGGGACCGGCCCGGCGTACCGCCCGGGTGAGTGTGCGCACCACGTCCAGCGGCTGCTCGTCGCCGTACTCCCAGGGGCGGGACGCACCGCTCACCTCGCCGGCCGCGCCGGCCGAGCGGAGGTCGTGCTGGCCGCGTGGGCCGGCCGTCAGGTCGGCGAAGACGCGCCGCAGCGCGGTGCCGGCGAGCCGGCGCAGCGCCTTCGGGCTGAGCGTCAGCCCTTCCGCGTCCCGGGTGACCCAGCCCTGGCGGCGCAGTTCGCGTTCCAGCTCCTGCAACCGGCGTACGTCGTCGGCGGCGTCCCGGCCCAGCGTGCGGGCGACCGCCTCCACGTCGACGTCGTCGAGCGTGTTGCCGGGCTGGTCCTGGTCGAGGGAGTCCAGCAGCTCGTCGAGTTCGGCGATCTCGTCGAGCGCGCCGGTGGCCTCGCCGTAGCCGAGCGGCTCGTCGCCGCGGACCCGCTCGCCGCGCTGCCAGTTCAGGTCCGGTCGCAGCGATCGCAGGTGGCCGTCGAGCTGGGACAGCTCACCGGCCAGCCGGTCGCCGAGCGACTGGCGCATCAGCCCGGCCAGTTCCTCGCGCTGCCGGTCGGACAGCGACCGCATCAGCCGCTCACCGGCGGCCGCGCGCCGGGCCAGCACGTCGATCAGCTCGTCGACGTCCTTGGGGCGTTCCGGGAAGAACTCGCCGTGGCGGCGCATGAACTCGGCGAACGCGTCGGTGGTGTCCTCGGAGCGGGCGTGCCGGGCGAGCAGGTCGTTGAGGTCGCGCATCATCTCGGCGAGCTGCCGCTGGACGGCCGGGTCGGCGGTGGCCCGCGCCGCGTCGCGCAGCCCGGCGAAGCGCTGCTCCAGCACGTCGCCGCGCAGCCCGTCGAGGATCCGCTGGTACGTCTGCCGCGCCTCCGCGCTGGCCCAGTCGTACCCGGAAAGCTCCGACACCGCGCGGGCGGTGGAGCGGGGCAGGTTGTCGAGCACGGCCTCGGCGAACCGGGCGTCGTCGCCGTCGCGGCCGCGCAGCTCGTCGCGTTCGGCGGCGAGCGCCTGGTCGAGCAGTGCCCGGGCCCGGGTGACAGCGCCGTCCAGGTCGCCCCGGCGCAGCGCGTCCCGGCGCAGCCGGCGGGCGCGGGCGGCCAGGTCGTCCAGCCCGCCTTGCCCCTGCGGACCACGTCGCAGCAGCTCACGCAGCGACTCGCGCAGGCTGCCGCCGGCGAGCACGTCCGAGCCGACCGCGTCCACCGCGGCGCGCACGTCGTACGGCGGGGCGAGCGGGTCGGGTCCGCCGCGCCACTGCCCGTACCGGAAGCGGTTGCCGCCGGCCATTGTCAGTTCCGGTCCCCGTAGACGGTCCGCCCGGAGTCGGTGACGTCCTTGCCGAGCCGGCGGGTCAGGTGCAGTCCTTCCAGCACGAACTCGATGCCGGCGGCTGCCTCCTCCGGGCTGGGCGCGTCGCCGAGCCCGAGCCGGTCGAGCACCTTGGCCAGCCCCGGTACGGTGCCGACCTGGCTCAGCAGCTCGGACGAGGCGACCAGTTCGCCGGTCTCGACGGCACCGCCCTCGGCGACCAGCGCGGTGAAGCCGGACAGGTCGAGCCCGGCGAGCCGGGCGCGGAACGTCTCGGCGGTGGCGGTACGCAGCAGGTGGGCGAGCACCTCGATCTCGCGCCCCTCCTCGCCGCTCTCGAACTCGACCTTGCCGCGCAGCGTGGAGGTGACCGACACGGTGTCTCCGATCCGGGCCACCGGCGCCTCCGGACGGGACGCCGACCCGGCACCACCAGCCGAGGCGACACCACCCGAGGCGACGGCACCGGCCGAACCCGCCAGCAGACCCGAACGGCGCAACGCGGCGGCGGCCACCGTCTCCGCGGCGGCGATGGCGAACCGGGCGGACACGCCGGAACGCGGGTCCACCGACGGGGACTCCCGCACGTCGCGGGCGAACCGGGCCAGCACCTCCAGCACGTGCTCCGGCACGACGGCGACCAGGTCGGCCTCCTGCCGGATCAACGCCAGCTCCAGTTCCAGGTCCAGCGGGTAGTGGGTACGGATCTCCGCGCCGAAGCGGTCCTTCAGCGGCGTGATGATCCGGCCCCGGTTGGTGTAGTCCTCCGGGTTGGCGCTGGCCACCAGCAACAGGTCCAGCGGCAGCCGCAGCTGGTAGCCGCGGACCTGGATGTCGCGTTCCTCCAGCACGTTGAGCAGCGCCACCTGGATGCGTTCGGCCAGGTCGGGCAGCTCGTTGACGGCGAAGACGCCCCGGTTGGTACGCGGTACGAGACCGAAGTGGATGGTCTCCGGGTCGCCGAGCGTGCGCCCCTGGGCGAGCCGGATCGGGTCGACGTCGCCGATCAGGTCGCCGACGCTGGTGTCCGGTGTGGCGAGCTTCTCGCCGTACCGCATCGAGCGGTGCAGCCAGCCGATCGGCAGGTCGTCGCCGGCCGAGTCGACGAGCGCCCGGGAGGCCGGGGTGATCGGGTGCATCGGGTGCTCGTTGAGCACCGAGCCGGGGATCACCGGGGTCCACTCGTCCAGCAGCCCGCCGAGCGAGCGGATCAGCCGGGTCTTGCCCTGCCCGCGCTCGCCGAGCAGCACCATGTCGTGCCCGGCGAGCAGCGCGCGCTCGACCTCGGGCAGCACCGTGTCCTCGTAGCCGACGATGCCGGGGAAGCGGTCCTCGCCGGAGCCCATCCGGGCGAGGAGGTTGTCTCGGAGTTCCTGTTTGACCGTGCGGTACTGGTGGCCGGTCGCGCGCAGCTCGCCGAGCGTGCTCGGCAGGTCGGCGGGCGGGACCGGGGAAACCTGGTTGGGAGCGGTCACCCGACCCACGCTAGCGCGGTCCGGCTCCGGGTGCGCCTGTCGTCGTATCCACGACCACGAACGCACCCGGAGCGCCGCTCACTTCCCGAGGCGGGCGCGGACCATCCGGGGTACCGCGGCCAGGCCGGTGACCGGGCGGAACGCGTGCGCGGCGGCGACCAGTGCGGCGTACTCGTCGTCGGCGAGGTCGATCTCGGCGGCGGCCGCGTTGCGTTCCATCTGCTCGACCCCGGAGGCGCCCGGGATGGCCACCACGTTCGGGTGCCGCAGCACGTACGCGAGCGCGATCTGGCTCGGCGTGGCGTCGTGCGCGTCGGCCACCTCGCGCAGCGTGGCGATCAGCTGGGTGCCGCGTTCCAGGTTCTCCGGCAGGAAGTACGGGTTTGCCCGGCGTACCGCCCCGGCCGGCGGGTTCGTGGCGTCGTAGCGGCCGGAGAGGAAACCCTGCGCCAACGGCGAGTACGCGATGACGATGCGGCCGGCCTGCTCCGCGTACGGGATGAGGTCTTCCTCGGGCCCGCGGTCGATCATGCTGTAGCGGACCTGGTTGCTCAGCACCCGACGGCCCAGCGCGGCCTCGGCGAACCGCCACCGGCGCAGGCCGTAGTTGCTGACGCCGACCTCGCCGACCAGCCCGACGTCCTGCAACGAGCGCATGCCGCGCATGGTGGTGGTGTCGGCGACCACCGGGTTGGCCTGGTGCACCTGATAGAGGTCGATGCCGTCGACGCCGAGCCGGGCGGCGGAGGCGACCGCGCGCTGCTGCACCACCGGCGCGACCGGCAGCAGCGGGAAGATCTTGCTGGCGACCACGACCTTGGCCCGGTCGTCGCCCAGCGCCGCGCCGAGGATGCGCTCGCTGCGGCCGAAGCCGTACAGCTCGGCGGTGTCGAACAGGGTGACGCCCAGGTCGAGCGCCCGCCGGACGATCTCGGCGGCGCGGCGCTCGTACTCGGGGCCGTAACCCCACTCCCGCGAGCCGAACTGCCAGGTGCCGAGGCCGATCTTGGAAATGGGCTTGGGGGTGTCGAGCGGCACGTAACGCATGAGGCCGAACGTACCCGCGCCGCTGCGTGCGCACTCCGGTGCGGACAGAATGACCTGGTGACATACCTCGCCAGCGACGACCGTTACCACGAGATGATCTACCGGCGCAGCGGCCGGAGCGGGCTGAAGCTGCCCGTCATCTCCCTCGGCCTGTGGCACAACTTCGGTCCGGACCGGCCCTTCGAGCGGCAGCGCGACATCGTCCGCCGCGCCTTCGACCTGGGCATCACCCACTTCGACCTGGCCAACAACTACGGCCCGCCGCCCGGTTCGGCGGAGGAGAACTTCGGCCGGCTGCTCGCCACCGACCTCAAGCCGTACCGGGACGAGCTGGTGATCTCCAGCAAGGCCGGTTATCTGATGTGGCCCGGCCCGTACGGCGAGTGGGGCTCGCGCAAGTACCTGATCTCGTCGCTGGACCAGTCGCTGCGCCGCCTCGGGCTGGACTACGTCGACATCTTCTACTCGCACCGGTTCGACCCGGACACTCCGCTGGAGGAGACGATGGGCGCGCTCGACGCGATCGTCCGCTCCGGCAAGGCGCTCTACGTGGGCATCTCCAACTACGACTCGGAGCAGACGGAGCGGGCTGCCGAGATCCTGCGCGACCTGGGCACGCCGCTGCTGATCAACCAGCCGTCGTACTCGATGGTGAACCGCTGGACGGAGAGCGACGGGCTGCTGGACACGCTGGAGCGCGTCGGCGCCGGCTGCATCGCGTACAGCCCGCTCGCCCAGGGCCTGCTCACCGACCGTTACCTCAAGGGCATCCCGGCCGACTCCCGGGTGCGCACGAGCGTCTTCCTCAACGAGAGCGACCTCGACGACGAGACGATGGCGACGGTCCGGGGGCTCGCGGCGGTGGCCGAGCGGCGCGGGCAGACGCTCGCCCAGCTCGCCCTGGCCTGGGCGCTGCGCGACCCGCGCATGACCAGCCTCATCATCGGCGCGAGCAGCGTCGCCCAGCTGGAGGGCAACGTGGCCGCGCTGGGCAACCTCGACCTCGCCGGCAACGACCTGGCCGAGATCGAGGATCTGCTCGGCTGAGTCACCAGATCCGGCGCCGCCCGGCGCGGTGGTTGCGGACACCGCACGGCCGCCCGGGCGGCGGCCCACCGGTGCGGCTCAGCCGCAGCCCGACCACCGCCGCCGCGAGCAGCGCGACGACGAGCGCCGCCGCGCCGACCACGAGCGGCCGGGACAGCGGTCCGCCGTCGGTCACCGTCGCGACCGGCACCGCAGGCTCGTCGTCGGTCGCCGCCCCGGCGAGGGTACGCGGAGGCGACGCGCTCGCCTTCGGCGCTGCCGGGGACGGGTCCGGCGTACCGCGCGCCGCCCGGAAGATCACGTCCGAGCAGGAGTAGTACGTGTCCTGGGTGTCCGAGTTCTGCCAGATGACGTAGACGAGGTGCCGGCCGGTACGCCCGGCGGGCAACCGGCCGCGCATCTCGTACGCGCCCGCGCGGATCGGCGGGTCGGTGACCTGAAGGAACGGCTTCTTCTCCAGGTCCGCCCAGGTCAGCAACCGCTTCGGCGAGTACGAGCCGGTGGTGACGTAGTACCGGAACGTGCCCCGGTGCGGGATGGTGGTGCGGTAGCGGAACGTGTGCCGGGCACCGGCTGTGAGCGTGGTGGCGGGCCAGTCGGCGCGCGGCAGGTCCAGTCCCCGGTACGCGGACAGCCCGCCGCTGCACAGCTCCCCGTCCGGGATGAGTTCCCGGTCCCGCCCGTCGACGCGGGCGACCCGGATGTTGTCCCATTCGCGTACCGCCGCTCCGGCGGCGATCGCGGCCCGGCAGGCGGGCGTCTGTGCCCGGCCACCCTCGGGTCCGCACGCGGCGGCCCGGCTCAGCGGGCTGGTCGGCGCACCGTGCGCCGCGGCCGGCGCGGCGCCCAGCGGCACCGTCGCCGCGACGGCGGCGAGCGCGGCGAGCGCGCGACGTGCGGCCATGTGATCGACCTCCCGCGCAGTGGTACGGCCGCGAGCCGCCAAAGGTTCGATCCGCGCCGATCGGCCGAGGCGACATGACCGAACGGACAACCGGGGCGGCGACGGACGCCGGAGGGGCCCTACAGTGACGAAACCCTGATCGAGGAGCGTCCCTTGTCCGAGCCGGCCCCGTCCCCCGAGCCGTCCCGCGCCGCCCCCGCGGCCGGGCCCGCGCCGGGCGACGTCCCCGCCCCCGCGCAGCCGTACCTGCTGGTCCTGCCCACCATGGAGGGCGCTCCCACGCCGGTGCCCTGGCCGGGCGCCGAGGGGCAGCCCGGCTGGGCCATTCCGGTCACCGTGCCGCCCGGCACCCAGGGGTACGCGTTGTTCCTCCCACTGGTCCCCGCGCCCGGCCAGCCGGTGGCGGCGGTGCCCGCCCAGGCGACGGCGCCCGCCGCCGAGCGCTCCCCGGTGGAGGGCGCCGGCCCAGCCGCCGCCGCGAGCGGTCCGGCCGCCGCCGCCCCGCCCACACCGGCCGAGGGCTCGGTCCCTTCCTCCGGCGCGGGCGGCCCGACCGCCGCGCCCGGGTCCACACCGGTCGAGGACGGTGCGACAGCAGCGACCGAGGCTGGGAAGCCCGCCGCCGACCGCCCGACGGGCGGAGAGCCTGTCGCCGCCCCGCCGGACGCCGTTCCGGCGGCTCGCCGCGAGCAGGCCGGCCCGGAGACTCCTGCCGGCTCCCCCGGCACGCCACCGGTTACCGGCCCGTCCGGCGCCACGCAGGCGCCTGCCGCCGGTGCCCAGACGCCTGTTCCCTCTCCGGGCGCGCAGCCTGCCTCTGGGGCATGGACCGCGCCGGGCGCGCAGCCGGCCTCCGGGCCGCCGCCCGCGCCGGGTACTCAACGCGCCCCGGGCACGCCGCCTCCGCACGGCGTCGGGCCGCCCGCGCCGCCGTACGCCGGCGTGGGTTGGGGTGGCCAGCCGCAGGCGCCGGGCTGGACGCCGCGACCTCCGGTGCCGCGGACCTCGTTCCTCGGCGCGAAGTGGCCCGGCCCGAAGGCGGCGACCGGGCGGGCGGCGCCGCTCGCGGTGCTGGCCGCCGCGGTCGGCAGCGCGGTCTTCGTGCCGCTGGGTCGCGTCGGCGTGGGCTGGTTCCTGGGGTGGCTCACGCTCACGCTCGCGGTGGTGCTGGCGGTCCGGTCTCGGACCGCGGATCTGCCGCGCGCCGACAAGCTCATCCGGGCCGGGTGGGCGGTGGCTGCCCTGGCCCTGATCGCCGTGCCGGCGTTCCGCAACGCCTGGTGGCTCGTGACGTTCTGCGTGCTCGGCGCGCTCGGCTGTGCCACCCTCGCGATCATCGGCGGGCGGCTGGTGCGCTCGATCCTGTTCGGCCTGGTGGCGACGCCGTTCGCGGCGTTGCGGGGCCTGCCCTGGGTACGCCGGCACATCACCGCCTCGCCGCAGGAGGCGACGGTGCGCAAGGTGACCGTCTCGGTCGTCGCCACGGTCGTGGTGCTCGTGGTCTTCGGCAGCCTGCTCGCGTCGGCCGACGCGGCGTTCTCCGAGGCGCTCGGCTCGCTCGTTCCCGAGATCAACCTCGGTACGGTGTTCGGCTGGCTGTTCCTGGCCGTGGTGGGCGGGCTGATCGCTGTCGCCGCGCTCTACACGCTCGCCGCGCCGCCGGATCTGTCCACGGTGGATCGCGCCGGTGAGCGCCGTCTCGGGCTGCTGGAGTGGGCCCCCGCCATCGGCGCGCTCACGCTGCTGTTCGCCGGGTTCGTGGCGGTGCAGTTCACCACGCTCTTCGGCGGCCAGCGGCACGTGCAGCGGGTCGCCGGGCTCAGCTACGCCGAGTACGCGCGCAGCGGCTTCTGGCAACTGCTGTTCGTCACGCTGCTGACGGTGGCGGTGCTCGGCGGGGTGAGTCGCTGGGCACGCCGGGAGCAGCCGGTCGAGCGCATCCTGCTGCGTGTGCTGCTCGGGCTGATCAGCGCGCTGAGCGTGGTGATCGTGGCGTCGGCGCTGTCCCGGATGTGGACGTACCAGAAGGTCTACAGCTTCACCGGCGAGCGGATCTTCGTGATGGCGTTCGAGATGCTGCTCGGCACGGTCTTCCTGATGATCCTCGCGGCCGGTGTCCGGTGGAAGGGCCGGTGGATTCCCGGCACCACGCTCGCGCTGGCGGTGGCGATGCTGCTCGGCCTGGCCGTGCTGAACCCGGAGGACTACGTCGCCCGCCGCAACACGCTGCGGTACGAGCAGACCGGCAAGATCGACGCGTGGTACCTGCGGGCGCTGTCCGCCGACGCCACCCCGGCGCTGGCCAAGCTTCCCGACCCGGTGCGCCGGTGCACGCTGAGCTGGATCGCCGACGACCTCGCCGGACCCGATCCCTGGTACGCCTGGAACCTGGGCCGCCAGCGTGCCCGCAAGGCGCTTGAGGAGGTCGGCCCGCAGGCGATCGGCGGCCCGAAGGACTGCCGCCGGGCGGACCAGTTCGACCTGCCGAAGACACGGCGTCCCCGCTGACGTCCCGGCCGGGGCGCGAATCCACGCGGCCCGGCCGGACCGTCAGGCCGGGCCGCCGCCGAAGCCGATCTCGTTGCCGTCCGGGTCGTGGAAGATCACCTTGCGGACGCCGTTGTCGTAGGTCTCCTGCGCGGCCGGTGTCAGACCACGGGCGGCGATCGCGGCCACGCGGGAGTCGAGGTCGTCGACGAAGACCGTCTGCATGGCGTGCCCGGCGTGCTCGGGCCGCACGTCGACGTAGAGGTAACGGTGCTCGGCCAGCTCCCACACCGCCTCGCTGTCGTCGGGCCGGAACTGCGGCGGGGCGCCGAACAGCCGCTCGTACCAGGCCGTCGCCACCGCGAGGTCGCGCACCGGGACGCCGGCGAACAGATCGACAGTCATCCGGCCAATCTAACCGGGTCGACGTGCCGGCGCGGGCTCACGCCGTACCGGCGTTTGAACGCCGTACTCAGGGCGAACGAACTTCCGTAGCCGACCCGCCGCGCCACCGCACCGACTGTCGCACCGGGCTCGCGGAGCAGGTCGGCGGCGAGCGCCAGCCGCCAGCCCGTCAGGTACGACATGGGCGGCTCGCCGACCAGCCCGGTGAAACGCCGGGCCAGCGCCGCCCGGGACATCCCCACCTCGGCGGCGAGCGACGCCACAGTCCACGGCCGGGCCGGGTCGTGGTGCAGCATCCGCAGCGCGCGGCCGACCACCGGATCGGCGTACGCCCGGTACCAGGCGGGCGCGGAGGCACCGGGCCGGGCGAACCACTCGCGCAACGCGGCGATGAGCAGCAGGTCGAGCAGACGGTCGAGCACCGCCTCCTGGCCGGGGTCGTCCTTGACGATCTCGGCGGCCAGCAGCGGCACCAGCGGCGTGTCCCAGGACTCGCGCCGGACCACCGCGAGCGACGGCAGCGCGTCCAGCAAGCGCTTCCCGACAGTCCCCCGCACCGGGTACGTGCCGGTGAGCAGCACGGTCCGGCCGTCCGGCCCGTTGCCCCAGGTGCGTACGCCCCAGCGCGTCATCGCGAACAGCTCGCGCCCGTCCGGCGTGGTGCAGCGCTGGCCCGGGTGCACCACCACCTGCGGCGCCGTGGCCGGATCGTCCGCCACGGTGTACGGGGCCGGGCCGCGCACGATCGCCACGTCACCGCCGGTCAGCCGCGCGGACTCGCCCTCCTCCGGCACGATCCAGCCGTCTCCGCGCACCACGGCGACGAGCGTGAGCGGCGCCTCGTCCCGGATCAGCATCGACCAGGGCGGAGTGAGGATCGAGCGCAGCAGGAAGGCGCCCCGCGCACGGGGACCGTCGAGCAGACCGGAAACGGCGTCCACGGAGACGATTGAACACAGGATCGCGCGTTCTGACCATGGGCCGTCTCACCGCGTGGCGGTTCGATGAGGACATGCGACTCGTACAACAACTGACGCTGGTCGGCGCCACAGTCGGGGCCGGGCTGATGGCGGGCCTGGTCGCCGCGTTCGCGTACGCCGTGATGCCGGCGCTGCGCGGCGCGGACGACCGCACGTTCGTGGACGCCATGCAGCGCATCAACGTCACCATCGTCAACGGCTGGTTCCTGCTGGCCTTCCTGGGTACGCCGGTGCTGGCCGCGTTCGCGGCGGTGCTGGCGTGGCGCGGGGCGGCCCGGCCGGCGCTGCCGTGGATCGTCGCCGGACTCGCGCTGTACCTGGTGATGTTCGTCGTCACCGTGGCGGTGAACGTGCCGCTGAACGACGCGCTCGCGGCGGCCGGGGTGGCGGATCCCGCTGCGGCGCGGGAGCGCTTCGAGTCCGCCTGGGTCACCTGGAACGTGGTGCGGACGCTGGCGAGCACGGCCGCGTTCGGCGCGCTGTGCTGGGCCCTGGTGCTCGCCGGCCGGGGGGCCGGTTGAGCGGATTCCGGCCGGTTCAGCCCATTGCCGGCCGGCACCACCCGGATTGCTGGCACACCGCCGGTGGGCCGGCGGTCATCAGCGAGGGCCGAAGACCGAGCCCAGCTTGGACAGCCGAGCGTTGTCCAGCTCCCACTGCAGCACGGTGTCGAGCGTGTCGAGTGCCCGCCCCTCAACCGATGCCTTTGTGCTCTGCAGGCCGTCGACCACCTCGGGCAGGGCCGCCACCACCGCTGCGGTGGCGGTCCGCATGGGCTCTTCGGCGCCGTCAGCCACGGCCCGGATCAGGTTCACCACCGGGATGCGGGCGGTGCCCGCGTACCGCCCCGCGATCCGCTCCAGGCCGGCCGGCATTCCGGCCCCCGCCTCCCGCGTGGCCGCGGACAGCCCGGCGAGGAGGAACTCGGCCAGTTCGCTGCGGCCCACGGCGAGACCGGGCAGCACCGCCGCGACCGCGGCCCGGGTCGCCGTCTCCACGGGCGTCTCGGCACCGCCGTCTTCCGGGGCGTCCGCCTGGTAGGCCAGCCGCCGCCGACCCGCGGTGCTCATCTGGAACAGCACCATGAGCGTCATCGCCCGGTAGAAGTCGCTCACCCCGTCGGCACCTGCCAGCGCGGCCAGCCGCGGCACCGCCCCCGGGGTGGCGGGCACCACCGAGCCCTGCGGGAACGCGTCGCTCGCGATCGCTGCGATCAGGTCGCCCACACCGTCGAAGGTGCGGCCCTCGAAGGGCACCACCTCGGCGGCCGCGCGAAGATCGGCGGCAGGACGACGGAAACCACCGCACTTGAGTCCGGGAGGCGCGGGCAAAGACGGCGCGACGGCGGTCTGCCCGCCGACGAGCTCCGCGCGGATCCGGTCGGCCTCGGCCCGGTCGAGCTCGTGCGCGAGGCCCTCCCGGGAGAAACGCTCGATCGCCTTGTCCGGAAACTGGCCGCACGCCGAGTTGACCTGCCCGCCGTACTTCCGGGCAATTGCCGCAACGGCCTTCTTCTCGGCCGGTGAGACCTCCAGCGGACCCTCGTAGGGCGGATCCACGGCCAGCGAGTGGACTCGCCACCAGCCGGCGAAGCGACCCTCCAGCGGGTCGGTCGGCACCTCCCGTACCGCGACAAGCAGGTGGCCGCGCTCGGCCAGCTTCTCGGCGACGGCACGGGCCGAGACCTCATCCGGCACCGTCACGACGAAGCGCATCTCACGAATCACGGCGGCATTCTATCGACGATGGGTCGGGCTGCCCGGCGTCGCTAGCGCCGGGCAGCCCGGTGCTCAGAGCAGCAGGGTGCCGCCGTGCACCTTGATGCCATACAGTGAGCCGTTGCGGTAGATCTCGAAGCCGCGCTGCCCCTTCGGGTATTTCTTCTTGCCGCCCGCCGCGGGAACCGCCTGCCGCCACTTCGAGCGTCCGGTGAGTCGGCCGCCGCGATCCCGGATCGAGTTCTCACACCAGGGGCAGACGTTGCGGCTCGCCGCGCCGTGCAGCGGCTCGTACTTCGAGTCCACAGCGTGCTTCAGGGCGTTCATCTCGGCGTGCAGGTCGTCGAAGTTGACCGCTTCTTCCTCGTTGCCGCGCAGCGCCGCCCTCTGCGCCGCTGTCAGTCCCTTGCCGTTGGCCGCGACCACGTCGACGTAGGTGACCGTGCCGTCCGGCAGCACCTTCTTGCTGCGAACGACCGCCGTCGTGCCGAGCTTCCACTGGAAGTAGCCCGCCGCGGTGCCGTCCCGGCGCAGGTCGTGCAGCTCCTTGGCTCGGTGCTCGAGAATCGAGCAGGCTTCCGCGTTGTGGACCAGGACCGGCGTGCCACCGGCGACGACGTAGTACGTGTCGATGTCGTCGACGTCGAGGTTGTGCACCGTGGCGACGGCACCGTAGGCGACCACCGCGATGACCGTGACGCGGGCGCCGTCCGGCGTGAGCAGTTGCATGCCCGCCTTCAGCGCGCCGGCGTCCAGCCACTTCCGCTCGTCTTCCACCCAGACCGGGTGACCGTCGGTGGCGGTCACGGTGCCGTCCTCGGCGCCGTCGCCGTCGGCGTCGATGGTGATCTTCACGAGCTGCTTCTCACCGGTGCCCGTGATCAGCGACGTGACGGGGCGGATGCCATCCTCACCGGTCTCCGGGTCCCGCGCGACGACCTGGTCGTCAACGTCGACGTCCTCGATCGGCTTGGTGCTGCCGTCGGCCATCAGCACCCGCGTACCGGGCAAGAAGCTGTTGCAGCCCTTGGCGAAGGCGCCCTTCGCGGCATTCTTCAACGACCCGATACCCCGTGCGGCGTTCTTGGCCTGCCGCACGCCGGGAACCATGCCGGCGATGCCCGACGCGCAGCCGCCGACGTCACCACCCACACAGGACTTGGCCGTGTCGATCGCCCCGGCGACGGCCGCAACCGCACCGGCCGCCGCGGCGACCACCTGCGCGGGCGGGGGCAACACCGCCGCGACCATCGCCACGGTGCCGGCCACCGACGCGATCGTGCCGGCGTTGTCGACCACCGCCTTGGTGGCCGCCTTGGCGCCGTTCGCCACCGCACTGGCCGTCTTCTGGATGCCATTTTTGATGGAACCCCAGAACAGGCCGTCCGGGTCGGAGAACGTCGTCGGGTTGTTGTTCGAGTACGCGTACGGGTGAAGCCGTTGCGGGTCGTGCTCGTCGATCTCGGGGTCGACCGAGATGAACGCGCCGGTTTTCGGGTCGTAGTACCGGGCGCCGAGCAGGGTCAGTCCGGTGGGATCGTTGATGCCGCCCACGAACCCGCGCTGACCCGAGGGCCACTGCGGGGTCGGCGATCCGTCGCGCGGGTTGCCGTACGGGTCGTTGTACTTGATCGTCGCGGCCCGGGTGACCGAGTTGACCGCCCAGGTCGCGGAGTCCTGGGCGTCCGACGCCAGCCAGATGATGTCGCCCTTGCGGCTGGTGGTGTCGGTCCGTGACGCGATCGTGTCACCGGCGTGCTCGTAGTACCGCGTGGCGCTGGTGTTCGTCGGCGACGAGGTGTACTCGTTGCCGAACAGGAAGGCGGTGGCCGCCCCCGTCGAGTCGATCCGCGCGATGCGGTTGCCGTCGACGTCGTACACCATCGTGGTGTCGCCCTCGGGCCCGCTGATCTTGGTCAGCTTGCCGTGCGGACTCCACTGGAACGTCTCGGTGCGGTCGCCCACCTTGCGGTACTTCAGGTTGCCCCGCTTGTCCCAGTCGTAGTGGTCGACCTGCTCACCGGTCGCAATGGTGCGCACGCCGTGCGGCTGCGCACCGGCCGCGTACCCGTAGATCGAGGTCTTACCGGTGAGCTTGTTGCTGGTGGTGGTCCGCGACCCGTGTTCGTCGAACGCCCAGGTCTTCCAGTACGGCGCCTTGCCACCCGCGGCAGTCGGGCCGGCGCACTCGGTGGCCACCTGTGTCCAGGCCTCCGTCAGGCGACGCAGGTGGTCGTAGGTGAAGCACTGGACGTCTTCCTCACCCGAGCGCGGGCTCTTGTCCGCGTCCACGGGCCGGTTGGCGATCGAACGGACGTTTCCGACCTCGTCGTAGTCGTACGCAACCGTGGCCACGTTCGGCACGCTGCCGTCGCGGTCGAACCGGAACTCCGACAGCCGTCGGGTGGCGTCGTCGTAGACGTAGTTCTGGTACGCCTGCGGCTTGTCCCCGACCGGCGTTCCGAGCCAGCGGTTGAGCACCTCGCCGTACGGCGAGTAGGTCGTCCGGTCGACGTACGTGCGGGCGGTGCCGGACGGCGAGGAGGTGCCCGCCAGCTTGACCACGTTGCCGAGGTCGTCGTACGTGCGAGTCAGGCCCTCCTTCTCCATCGGGCCGATCTTCGGCAAGCTGGAACGCAACGGCAGGCCGTTCGCGGTGTACGTGTACGTCGCGACGTAGGTGCCGGCGAGCCCTGTCAGCCCCGGCATCGCCGGGATGGCGACCTCCTCGTCGACGACCTGGTACGCGTCGCTGTACTCGAAGATCTCCTTGGTGAAGGAGTGCCCGTCGACGATCGACGTCGACTTGCTGAGGTGTCCCTTCGCGACGGTGTCGTAGGTCCACTCCGCCGCCTTGACGCCGTTGAACAGGCGCTGCTTCTGCCGGCCCAGCTCGTCGTAGGTGGTCGAGACCACGTCGCCCTCGGCGTCGGTCGACTTGGTGACGTCGTCACCGTTGTTGTACTCGAGCACCGTGGTGCCCTTGTCCGGGTCGACCGTCTTGATCTCACGACCGCGCAGGTCGTACTCGTACCGCCAGGTGAGGGCCCCCTTCACCACGGTCTCGACGTCGCCGCGCGGCGTGTACGTGTACGACGTCTTGTCGAACGGACCCTCCGGCTTGGGCCCGTGGAACTCCCGCTCCTCGATGACGTCGCCGTCGACGTTCTCGATGGTCGCGGTCGCGGTGCCGCCCTTCGGCGGTGTGACGGCCACCTGCCAGCCCAGCGAGCTTCCGCCGTACGCCGTGGTGGTGCCCCACTTGCGGACATTGTGCGACCAGAGCGCCTCCTCCACGACGCGGCCCAGCCGGTCGTAGGTCGACACGGTCCGGCTGCGGTCCTCGCCCGGTGTGATGTTCACCAGTCCGGGGCCCGGCCTGCCGAGGGCGTAGTTGCCGTCCGACTTGTACTCGACCTGACCGCGGTCGTTGTAGCCGGTGCCGGTGACCAGGCGGGCGTCCTTGCCGTCCTTGTCCTTCTGCGCGTCCTCCTGAACCTGCACCGACCGGTAGAGCGAGTCGAACAGGCCGACCTCGCTGATCTGGTTGTTGTTCGGGCCGAGCCGCTTGGTGGTCACCACCAGCGGCCCGTTGTTGCGGACCAGGTATGAGAACTCCAGGTTCGGCGTGACGGTCTTGGCTCGGCCGGGCAGCCAGACCTTCGCCAGCCGGCCCATCGGGTCGTGCTCCAGGTCGGTGCGCTTCTTGTTGGCGTCCAGGATCGAGGTGGGCGTGGCCCACGCCGGGTTCTGGTCGGTGATCACCTCGTGTTCGAGTGCGTTGCGCGTCCGGGTCTGGGTGACCGGGCCCGGACCCGCCGGGGTGTAGTACGTCTTGCTGGTCTTGCCGAGCGAGTCGGTGTTGCTGGTCGGCCGACCCAGCGCGTCGAAGGCCGCCCGCGTGGTCACCGTGTACTTCGGCGCGCCGTTCATCCACTCGTCGAGCGTGTCGACTCGGGTCGCCTTGCCCTTGCTGGGCACCGCGCCGTGTGTGTCCGACCCGTCGTAGTAGGTCTTGACGTCGGCGACGATGTCGGCCGGCCGGGACACGGTCGCGCCACAGGCCTTGGACACGGTCTCGCTCCGCGACACCAGCCCGCGCAACCACAGGGCTTCGTTCTGCACGTACGTGTTACGGGTGCACGACTCGTCGCCGGTCTTGCTTGTGTCGCCGAGTTCGTACGCAACCTCGGCGTAGCCCTCGTCGTCGTACGTCGTCCGGGTCTCGGTCTGCTCCCAGGTGCCGGGGGCGAGCAGCCGGCGCTCCTTCTTCACCGACGGGGCGATCTTGTACGCCCGGTCTGATCCGCCGGTACGCGTGCGGGTCGCGGTCTGCTTGACCCAGTACGACGTGATCGACGATTCGACGACCGCGGTGCCGTCGAGCGAGGCCACCTCGAGCGTAGAGCCGGCGAGCGCGGGCTGGTCGGTGTAGCTGGTGCCGGCCGAGTCGATGACCTGCACGCTGCGGGTCTTGTCGCCGGGCAGTGGCTGGTCGTCGAGGCCACGGAAGAACTGCTTGCGGGTGACCAGCGGAGCCTGCGTGCCGCCGACCGTGGCGGTCACCCGGGAGTAGCCGCGCCACTGACCGTACGTGCGGTGCTTCTTCTTGGTGAACTCGCCGTCGTCCCAGCCCCAGAGCACGTTGGTATTGGTGCCCTCGTTCGAGTACGCGTAGCGGGTGGTCACCGGCGGCTGGCCGGCGGTGTTCTCGTACGTGGTGACCTCCTTGACCACGTACTTGCGGAACCAATCCCTGGTCGGGTCCCAGTAGCCGTCCGGCGTCCAGTACACCGGGTAGCAGAGCCGGCTGTTGTTTTCCACGGCCGGCAGGTCGTTCGCGTCGCAGTCGGCATCCGAGTAGCTGACGAAAATGTCCGCGCCGGACTCGGTGCGGACGTTCTGGATCCGCCAGCGGGAGAAGAACTCGGTGCCGGCGATCGCGTTGACCTGGTTGGCCAACTCGACGCCGGTGAACACCACCGGCGGGTCGGTGACGGTGCCACCGACGTGCCCGGCGTGCGTGATCGACTTGAGCCACAGCGACGCGGAGCGCGCCGCCTTGGGCGCCTTGAACTCCTGGTCGAGCGTCCATGACTCGACCGGGTCGAACCCGGTCGCGCTCGTGCGGATCTGAGTGGTGATCTTGGCGAGCCGCTTGATGGAGTAGAAGACCGGCGCGAGCTTGTCGGTGCACGGCTCGGCGGTGCACTCCTTGTCCCACGGCACGTCGGGCCAGTTCGCGGTGACCGGCTTGCCGTCGGAGTAGCACTCGGTCGCAAAGCACCGGTCCGCTGTGCTGAAAATGACCCGGCCGGTGGCCGCGACGTCCGGGTACGCCGTGTGCAGGCCGTACTCGATGCGCTCGAGGTTGCCGCCGCGGTCGAACGAGACGCGGTTGCTCTTGTCGCCGGCCGCGCCGTAGTGCCCGGTCTCCTTCTTGTAGAAGTAGCGGGTCATGTTGCCGTGGACGTCGATCTGCTTGTCCAGCAGCCAGCGCCAGACCTGCTGACAGGACGAGTCCTTGAACGCGTCGGCGTGGCAGTCCTCGCCGTCGTGGTTGCCGAAGACCGGCACCGACCACCGCGAGTTGGACGTGGCGACCTCGGCGGCGAAGAAGTTACGGGTGCCGTCCGGGGTCGTGATGATCCACCGCTCGGTGGTCGCGGTGCCCTTCTTGGCGGGCGAGCCCTCCAGCTCGACCTTCCAGTTGGCGTCCGCGGCGGGCCGCCAGGTGTCCGTCGCGTCGTCCTTGACCAGCGCCGTGTTCGTTCCGCTCAGCGAGACGGTGATGTTCGGCGACTTGTCCTTCCAGCACTGGTCGAGAGTCTTCTTGTCCTTGTTGTTCGGGTCTTTGCCGGCGACCTTGTCCACGTCGTCCTGGCAGGTGACGTAGCTGCGCTCGATGTAGCCCGGGGTGTAGTCCCAGCCGTCGCCGGCCCAGGACGCCTGGTTGTTGTTGCCCGCCATCCGGCCGTCGACCATCTGCGACGAGTAGTTCAGCGCGACGGCCGGCACCGGGCCGGGCGCCGGAGGCACGTTGATGGCGCTCGAGTAGTTGAACGCCCCGGAGCTGTCGCCGGCCGTCCACGAGCCGGACGCCTGCAGGTCGCTGGCCTTGTAGTCGCCCTCACCGGACTCGGTGTCCGCGGACAGGGCGAGCATGGTCGGCCCCGCCGCCGTCAGCGCCATCGGCGCCGCCAGCGTCGTCGCCTGCTTCGCCGTCTTCAGCGGCACCGCGTCCTGGCACTCCGCCTTCTGCGGGGTCGTCGCCGCGCACGCCGGCAAACGGCTCAGGTTGAGCCGGCCCGCCCAGCCGCCGCCGTACATCTGGCTGAAGCTGTCGAAGTCGACCTCGGTCTCCACGTCGCCGGGCTGGTCGCCCTCGACCGCGAGCACCGGGCCGCTCAACCCCAGCTTGGTGGACTGCTCCTCGGGCAGGGACGTGACCCGCACCCGGTCCGGCGCCTTCTTGCCGGGTATGGCCTTGACCCGCACCATGATCGAGCCGGCCTTGCCCTCGACCGCCCGGCCGGCGGCCCCGGCCAGGACGATCTCGGTGGAGCCGGCGGCGGGCCAGCGGCCCTTCTTCGGCCCCTTCCAGGCGCCGCCGTCGGCGGGCAGCGGGACCGGGTCGACCTTGACGGTGCCGAAGTTGGTGGCGGCCACGGACTGGCTGTCCCGCTCGCCGTCCAGCGCCTCGGCGACCCAGTTGTA
The DNA here is from genome assembly GCF_900091605.1 of Micromonospora tulbaghiae. Taxonomy (GTDB): domain Bacteria; phylum Actinomycetota; class Actinomycetes; order Mycobacteriales; family Micromonosporaceae; genus Micromonospora; species Micromonospora tulbaghiae. The sequence goes on along the minus strand of NZ_FMCQ01000003.1, from coordinate 142,715 downwards.
GGTCAGGAATGAGGTCAGCATCAAAGCCGAGGCAGCCAGGGCGAACCCGCGCCGGTCTGATGAGAAGAACTTCTTTTTCTCAGGCATGAACGTTCTCCGGTCAGGCGTGGGCGAAGGTGCCGAAGAGGTCGGGGTCGACCGTGGAGGTCCAGACGCGGACGTCGTCGACGATGCCGCCCAGGTAGTTGGAGCGGGTCCCGCCGGTCAGGGCGAGACAACCGACTCGCAGCGGGGAGGACCCGGGCCACAGGGAGCCGGTCAGCGTGGCGCCCTCACCCTGCGGCTCGCCATTCACATAGAACGTGAGCTCGTTCGTCAGCCCGTTGAAGACCGCCGCCACGTGCGTCCAGGCGCCGGCCGCCGGGGCGGCCAGCGAGCGCACCTCCGCGGTCGGCGCGTCCGCGGAGTCACCGCCGGTCATCACCACCCGCAACCGGCCGACGCTGGCCGCGTACTCGATGAGGAAGCGGTGCCTGACGCTGCCCGACTGCGACAGCAAGGTGCGGTTGCCGGTCAGGTCGTCCAGCGATACCCAGGCTGCGACCGAGAACGACTCGTTCGCCTGAATCACCGGCGCACCGGTCTCGGCGCACGAGCCCTCGTCGAGGGCCAGGCCCAGCGCGCCGCTACGGCTGGCGAACCGGTCCTGCTCCCAGTGCGGCTCGCCGGAGACCATCGAGAGGTGCCTGGCGTTGCCGGAGCGGTCTTCCAGGTTGGTCGGCTCCTCGGCACGCGGCCCCTCCAGCGGGTACCAGGCCTGCACACTGACCGGCGGGTTGGCGTTCTTCACGGCGGCCGCCGCGGCGTCGGTGAGCGCGCCGCGCCACACTTTCGCATCGGTGATCGCGCCTCGGAAGAAGTCGTTGCGCGCGCCGGCGTACTTGGCGCAGCCGAGGCTGAGCACACCGGACGCGTTCCAGTTCGCGCCGGTCGACCGCACCACGGACGCCGCCTTCGCGCCGTTCACGAACAGCGACATCGTCCTGGTGGTGGCGTTGTAGGTGGCGGTCAGGTGCGTCCACTTGCCCACCGTCGCGGCGAACGCGTCGGTGCTGCCGCCCGCCCACTCCGAGGTCGAGGTCTCGGAGTCGGAGGCCTTCATCATGAGCGCCCAGAACGGTACGCCGGAAGCGTTCGTGCGGGCGCCGAGGAACAAACCGCTGACCCGGTTGCCGTCGGTGCCGATGATCGTCTGGTTCATCGCGCTCGGGTCGTCCAGGCGGGCCCAGACGGCGAGCGTGAACGACTCGTCGCTGCGGATCACGCTGTGCTGCGTGGTGGCGCACCGGTCACCGCTGACGTACCAGGCGGAGCCCGGCCGGCCGTACGCGTCGTCGGTCCACTCCATGGGGACCGTCGGCGCCGGAGTCGGCTCCGGAGTCGGCTCCTCGGACGGATCCGGCGACGGCTCCTCGGGCACCTCGGGGCTGCCGGTCGGGTCCGGCTCGCTCGGGTTGCCGGTCTCGGTCGGCTCGGGCGCCGGCTCCTCGCCCGGCGGCGGGGTCGGGCCACCGCCCGGGCCCGGATCGGGTGCCGGATCGTCGGTGACCTCGGGCTCCGGGGTCGGCTCGGGCGTCGGCGGCGTCGCCGGGGCGGGCACGGTCAGCGTGTGGCCGTGGTCGCTGGTGTCGTCACCGGTGCCGCGCAGCTTCCAGGCCGCAGCGACACCGGCCGGCAGCTCGTCGCGCGCCGCCGCGATCTGCGCGTCGCTGAGCAGGCCGCTCCACACCGCGACGTGGTCCACCGCGCCGATCAGGTGCGCATTGGTCACGCCGACGGAACCGCCGCAGCCGACCAGGGTGCGGGCGGTGCCGCGCCACGGCAGAGCGCTGATCGCGGTGGTCGCCTGTACCGCGCCGTCCACATAGAGCCGCAACGTCTTGCCAGCCGGGTCGACCGTGGCCGCCACATGCTGCCAGCCGTCCAGCGTCGGGGAGGTGGTCCCTCGGGCAATCGTCCAGGTCCCCGTCTCCGAGTCGGCGTTGGTGATCGCCGTCTCCCAGCGGTCGCTGGCCTGGTGGTAGGAGAGCGTGAAGGCCGGCGCGTTGGTGCCGGCAATTGCCAGCACGGTGCGGTTCGACCCGGCCGCCTTGCTGGTCAGCTTGACCCAGGCCGCGGCGGTGAACGGCGCGTCACTGCGCACCACCGGGATGGTGGTGGCGCAGCCCGTGCCGGTCAGGTTGAGCGCGGTGCCGCCGTGGTTCAGCCGGTCCGCCGAGTACGTCGGCGTGCCGGAGACCGTCCATCGCAGGTCCTTCTCGGTGGCCGACTCCCTGATGTTGCCCTCGTCGTCGGTGGTGCCGGAGTCGTCACGCAGGTTGCCGGTCATCCGCCAGACGGCCATCGGCTCGACCGGTGTGACTCGCCCGGTGAAGATGTTGTAGATCGCCCGCGACGAGTAGTTGAGGGCGTTGTCCCGGGCCCACACGTAGACCTGTGTCTGGCCGCTGTCCGGGGTGAAGGTGACCTCCGCATTGCCGGCCGACGCCGCGACGTTCGACGACTGCACGTCGACGCCGATGCCGTAGTCGAAGCGTCCGACGCCGGAGAGCGCGTCGGTCGACGAGAAGGTGAGGGTCACCGGCTTGCCCAGCTCGGGCGTCGGGGTGCCGGCCTTGCGGGCGATCACCGGCAGGGTGGGCGGGGTGTGGTCCTGCCGGAAGTAGCAGGTCTTGCTCCAGCCGGTCTTGTCCGTGCCGTCGGTGGCGTAGACCTTCCAGTTGTAGCTTCCGTCCTGGAGCACCGGGGTGGTCCAGGACGCCTCCTTGCCCGAGGCCACCGCGGCGGAGGTGTAGTCGGCCGGCACGGTCGGGCCGTTCACGTCGAAGACGAGCCGCACCGAGTTGTCGGCGTCGGTCGCCGTGGCGTACAGGGCCGGGGTGCTGTCGTTGATCCAAGGACCGGGCGACGCGGCGCAGTTACCGCCCGGCGCGGTGCGCACCGGCACCGGCGAGGTCGGCTTCGACTGATACTCGACGATCAGCTTGATCTTGCCGCGCTCGGCCTTGACCCAGTGGCCGCCGCTCTCCGTGGGCACCCGCAGGCCGAACGTGATGCTGCTGAAGTTCTCGTCGGCATGCCGCTGCACGTGGGTCTTCACACCGCTCGCGTTGAACTTGACCCAGGCCGGCTTCTGGCCGCTGCAGCCGCTGTTCACCTTGACCGTCTTGGTGTGGATCGCCTTGCCGTGCAGCCACTTGCCCTTCATGCCGTTCCAGGTCGGGGTGTTGCCGTCGATGGCGTTGGTCTGCCAGAGCGCCAGCGACTCACCGGCGCACCAGGCGCTGTGCGTCAGGTAGGCGTCGACGCTGGGCGTATTGATGACCCTCTTGCCCCTGAGCGCGCTGACGTCGAACTGCATGTGCGCGCGCCACACGTCGCCGTAGTTGTCGTAGTTGGACCCGATCCGGATGACCTCACGCGGCCAGGCGTCGCCGGAGACCCACTTGGTGTCCGGCCGGGAGTCGTTGACCGGTATCCACTTCGCGTAGTACTTCGAATAGGTCGGGTCGATGTAGACGGGATACGTCGACTGCGCCGACAGCAGATCCTCGTCGACGCTGACCGTCAGTCTTTTGTCGACAATCCGTACGTCCAGATCGGACCGGCGGGCGAACTCGCTCGGCGCCTTGGCGGTGGACGGCTCGGCCACCCGCAGCGGGGCGGGTTCGCCGGGATCCAGCCGACGGTTCGCGGCTGTCTGCGGCTCGCGGACCTGCCGGGTCGAGTCCCAGGCCATCGCCTTGGGAGCGCCGGCGATCACACCGGCCGGGCCCTTCACGACGATCTCGTCGTTGGTCTCGGTCACGGTCGCCGAGCCGCCGATGACGTATGCGGTTTCGCGCACGTTGGGGTTTGCGGCGGCCTGGGCGCTCTTCACCACGAGCACGTGCGAGAAGCCGCCGGGCACGGCACGCACCATCAGGTCCACGCCCGGGTGGACCTCCGGGTACGTGACCGAGTCCTCGCTGACGACGCCGGCTGGCAGCGGCGCGGGCCAGGTCAGCGTGAAGTCGGCGCCGCCCTCGCGGTAGGTCGCCAGCGGGCCGGTGCCACCGGTCGAGAACGACACGTCGGCCGCGGCCCTGGGCCGGAGCCGGCCGTCCGCGCCGCGCTCGAGGTTCGTGTCAAGCGCGATCCAGCGGTCGTTTCGCTCGACGCGCTGCGGCTCGAGGTAGGTCTCCAGAGAGAAGTCACCGCTGGGCAGGGCGACGACCTTGGTGGTCTCGTCGGCTTCGGCGAGGACCTCGACGGGCTTGTCACAGAGCTTCGCGAGGCGCTGTGCCGCCGCCTCGGTCTCGGCAGCCGGCTCGCTCTCGGCGGCCACTCCGGACGGACAAGCCGCAGCATGAGCGGCGGTGGGTGGTGATGAAGCAACCGAGAGTAACGTCGCCAGGATCGCCAGAGTGGCGCCCTGCGCGATGCGGGCATGCGCCATCGTCATTTGTGCTGCTCCCCCGTGAACCATGCGGTGAACTCGTTCTCGCGCAGGGTTCAGCGGTTGCCCATCTGCCCCCGTACGGCAAAGCGCGTGGGCAGATGGTAGGAGCCACTGGTGACCTTGGTCAATGAGCTTTCTTCACCTGACTGGCGCTGCTCCTCGATCAGACCCTCGCCCGTGTGCACCGGCTCTGACACCTGCGACACCGACCGCGGACACCGCCGCCGCGCGATCCGCCGCTGCAAGATCTGACGATCTCCACCGGCACCGGACCGAGGCCACGGCCGCCCTCCGCAACGCCGCAATCGGCGCCATGCGCCTGGCCGAGGTCACCAATATCGCCGCCGCCAACCGGCATCACGCCCGCGACAGCACCCGGCCGCTGGCACTGTTCGGCATCACCTAACGACTCTGCCGGGGCCATGGTCCCAAGCCGGGCAACACTCGTGCTCGACGACGTCTTCGACGAGTCGTAGCTCCGTCATCGGGCTGCGAACGCCGTACGGAAACTGCACAAACGCACCAGCGAAGGCTCACCGGCGATGGTGGCGGTGTGGTTCGCATGGTGGCACCTCCAGCCCACGGAACTTTCTGACCTGCCGTTTCGTGGCGGCGTGTGTTCACGATGCGAACCATCGCCGTGGTATCTGGAGGAACGGTGGACGCCCAGCGCATTTGGTCAGGCTTGCCGCCATGACGACGCTGCCGTTGGGGGAAGTGAAGGCCGGCTCTCCTGCGGATACCATTCGCCGTCGCGCCTCGGCCGCGCCTGCTGCCGCCATTGTCGGATCGGTTCAGCGCCCGGCGGGGCACCTATCGGATCATCTGCCGCATTGACGACGACAACCACACCGTGACTGCTGTGGAAAGTGCTTATCGAATTGACGTCGCTCATGACGCCCCTGGCTCCGTGACCGATCGCGTCAAGGCATTCAGGGCGGTAGGTGCCGTATCGATGAGCGTGGCTGACGAGGCGACGGCCCTTGAGGCTGAGGTGGAGCAGCGTACGGACGAGCGCCACCGAGAAACCTCATCGACCGCTACCACACGGCAAGTCGAGAACGGCACCATGGACGACGCCACCGCCGGACCCCGCATCCGCGAACTCCGCCGACGACTCGCCCAACTCCGAGCCCGTCATCGCCGAAGTTCAACTCACCGACCAGGGAGTCGTACCCGCGTTCAAGATCCCCACCGACACGACAATGCCCCCGCCCGAAACGGACGGGGGCACCTCAGGAGTACCACCGGTTCGCACAATGGTGCGATCGGTGGAGCCGAGGGGACTCGAACCCCTGACCCCCACACTGCCAGTGTGGTGCGCTACCAGCTGCGCCACGGCCCCTTGCGTTCGCGCCCGGTCGCCCGGGCACGGGAAGAACTATACACACGCCGCCCCGCATGGTCATCTCGCGGGGGTCCCCCACCGAGGGGGTCAGTTCAGCGCCACATCCGGCGGGAAGTGGGCCACCGCGGCCATCATGCCGCCCTGCCGGCGCAGCACCATCGGCCAGAGATCATCCGGCCGGTCGACGAAGGCGTCACCGGGCAGCGCGTCGAACACGAACCAGGAGCCCTCCTCGATCTCGCGCTCCACCTGCCCGGCGCCCCAGCCGGAGTAGCCGGCGAACACGCGGATCCCGCCGACGGCCTCGCGCAGCTTCTCCGGGTCGACGGAGAGGTCGATGGTGCCGACCGCGCCGGAGACGCGGTGGAAGCCCTTGACGGGCCGGACGGGGTGCCGCATCCGGGCCAGGCAGATGGCCGAGTCGGGCTGCACCGGCCCGCCCTCGAACAGCACGGCCGGGTCGCGGGCGAGGTCGCTCCAGTCGCCGAGCACGTCGGCCACGGAGACCTCGGTGGCCCGGTTCAGCACCACCCCGAGGGCGCCGCCGGGTTCGTGGGCGACGAGCAGCACGACCGTACGGTCGAAGTTCGGATCCTTGAGCCCTGGTGTCGCGACCAGCAGTCGTCCGGTCATCGACTCCATGGCTCGGCCACCGATCGCCTGCCCCTCACTCTGCATGTCCGACACCCGTCAGCCGTGCGCCCGTACGGGCTCGCGGCCGTCGACCGTCCACCCTGTCAACGCCATGTCACGCACCATAGCCTGCGTCCGGCCCGCTGGTTAAGGTCTGACGGGCGGGTGATCACGACGGATCGAGGGAGGGCCGGATGGCGGCGCAGGCCGAACTGGCGGTGATCGGCGGGTCGGGTCTCTACGCCCTGCTCGACGGCGTGGAGCACGTGGTGGACACGCCGTACGGCGAGCCGTCGGGCCCGATCACCGTCGCCGAGGTGGGCGGTCGCCGGGTGGCGTTCCTGCCCCGGCACGGCCGCGATCACCGGTATCCGCCGCACCTGATCCCGTACCGGGCCAACCTGTGGGCGCTGCGGTCGCTGGGCGTACGCCAGGTGCTGGCACCCTGTGCGGTCGGCGGGCTGCGGCCGGAGCTGGGCCCGGGGACGTTCGTGGTGCCGGACCAGTTGATCGACCGCACCAGCGGGCGCGCACAGACCTACTACGACCGGGGCGCGGTGCACGTGTCGTTCGCCGACCCGTACTGCCCGGCCGGGCGGCGCACGCTGCTGGACACGGCGGCCGGTCGCGGCGTGCCGGCGGTGGACGGCGGGACCGTTGTCGTGGTCGAGGGTCCGCGCTTCTCGACCCGGGCGGAGTCGCGCTGGTTCGCCTCGATCGGCGGCACGATCGTCAACATGACCGGTCACCCGGAGGCGGTGCTGGCCCGCGAGCTGGCGCTCTGCTACACGTCCATCGCGCTGGTCACGGACCTGGACGCGGGCGTCGAGGCGGGCGAGTCGGTCACCCACGAGGAGGTGTTCCGGGTCTTCGCGGAGAACACCGACCGGCTGCGCGGGCTGCTGCTGGAGGCTGTGGCCGCGCTGCCCGCCGAGCGGGAGTGCGGGTGCGGAAGCGCGCTGGACGGGATCAAGCTGCCGTTCCCGCTGCCCTGAGCACGGGAAGCGCCCGAAAAGTCGCCTTCGGCCCGATAGATTCGGCTGGTCGGGAGACTGGGCACCGGGCCGGCTCCGGCATCCGCGTGCGAAACGGAGGCAGCCGGCGATGGCGACGGTGCGGGAGGCGACCTACGACCTGCTGCGCGCGCTCGGCCTGACCACGGTCTTCGGCAACCCCGGCTCGACCGAGGAGCCGTTCCTCCAGGAGTTCCCGGCCGACTTCCACTACGTGCACGCGCTCCAGGAGGCGTCGGCGGTCGCCATGGCGGACGGCTACGCCCAGGGCACCGGCCGGCCCGCGCACGTCAACCTGCACACCGCGCCGGGCACCGGCAACGGCATGGGCAACCTGGTCACCGCCTGGCACAACCGGACCCCTCTGATCGTCAGCGCCGGCCAGCAGACCCGCGAGATGCTGCTGATCGAGCCGCGCCTGGCCAGCCCACGGGCGGTCGAGCTGGCCCAGCCGTACGTCAAGTGGGCCCACGAGCCGGCCCGCGCGCAGGACATCCCGGCGGCCTTCATGCGGGCGTACGCGTCGGCGGTGCAGCCACCGGCCGGCCCGGTCTTCCTCTCCCTGCCGATGGACGACTGGGACCGCCCGGCCGACCCGCCGCCGCAGGTGCGTACCGTCGCCACCCGGATCGCGCCGGACCCGGACCGGCTGCGCGGCTTCGCCGAGGCGCTGGCCGCCGCCCGCGCCCCGGCGCTGGTGCTCGGCGCGGCGGTGGACCGGTCGGACGCCTGGCCGGACGCGGTCGCGCTGGCCGAACGCCTGGCCGCCCCGGTCTGGGCCGCGCCGGCGCCGGAGCGGGCCGTGTTCCCCGAGCGGCACCCGCACTTCCGGGGCGTGCTGCCGTACGCGATCGGGCCGCTCTCGGAGACGCTGCGCGGCCACGACGTGGTGCTGGTGGTGGGCGCGCCGGTGTTCCGCTACTACCCGCACGTGCCGGGCGACTACCTGCCCGGCGACGCGCGGCTGCTGCACGTCACCGACGACCCGGACGAGGCGGCGCGCGCCCCGGTCGGGGAGAGCCTGCTCGGCGACGCCGGGCTGACCATGGCCGCGCTGCGGGAGCTGCTGCCGGCGACCGACCGGCCGGCGCCGTCACCGCGACCGCAGCCGGCCCCGCCCGAGCCGGCCGACCCGCCGAGCGCCGACGCGCTGTTCGCCGCGCTCGCAGACGCGTGGCCGGCGGACGGGGTGCTGGTGCAGGAGTCGCCGTCCAACCTGGCCGCGCTGCGCCGCCGGCTGCCGATCGAGCGGCCGCGCTCGTACCTGACGATGGCCAGCGGCGGTCTCGGCTTCGGGCTCCCGGCGGCGGTCGGCATGGCGCTCGCCGAACGCGACACCGGGCGCGGCCGCCCGGTGGTCACGGTGGTCGGCGACGGCTCGTTCCACTACTCGGTCCAGGCGTTGTGGACGGCGGCGCGGCTGCGGCTGCCGCTCGCCGTCGTGGTCCCGGTGAATCAGCAGTACGCGATCCTGAAGGCGTTCGCCGACCTGAAGCACACCCCGGGCGTGCCGGCGCTGGACCTGCCCGGGTTGGACGTCACGGCGGTGGCGCACGGCTACGGCTGTGCCGGTGGGGTGACCACGCTGGACGGGCTCGGTGCGGCGCTGACCACCGCGCTCGCCGCGGACCGGCCGACCGTGCTGCCGGTGCCGATCAGCACCGACGTGCCGCGGATCCTGTGAGCCTCAGCCGGGCCGTACGGTCAGCGGGGCGCCGCTGGCGGCATCCAGCACGGCCCGGCCGCCGAGCGGCGCGTTGAGCGTGACGCTCACCGGCTTCAGCACGAGCTGTGCGGTGCAGGTGCCGGTGGACGTGACCACGGCGCCGCCGATCACCACCACGTCCGGCCGTTCCAGCACCAGCGGGGTGGGTGGACCGTCGCAGGCGCCGACGCCGAGCAGGTAGTCGACGCGGTTGCCCTCGACCGCCCGCAGCTGCTGCGCGGACACCAGACCGTTCGGCAGCGGCTCACCGGGCACCGCGCCGCCGGGGACCCGGCCGGTCACGCGCGGCGCGACAGCGATCCGGGCCACGGGTACGGCCAGCTCGTCCACGGTGAACAGCCAGGCGGGCACCTCGGCGCGGCCCCGGCTGGTCCACACCGGCGCGCTGCCCAGCCGTACCTCGGTCACGGTGAGCGGGACGCACGGCGTCGGCGCCGAGGTCGACACCGGGTCGTTCGGGCCGGGCCGCCCGGTCGGGGCCGGGTCCGGCGCGGCCGGGCGCCCGTCGCACGGCGGCGGGTCGCCTTGGCGGAGCTGGGCGTACGCGTCGGCGGCGCTCACCAGCGGCACCCGCAGTGTGCCGTCGGGGAACCGGATGGTGCCGTCCTTCGGCACGGCGGCCGGGATCGCGATCTGGTCCCGGTACCAGCCGGCCCCGAACGCCACCTTCGTCTCGTCGGTGAAGCCCGGGTCGCCGGTGAGCACTGTGGGGTCCTGGAGCGGCACGTACCCGTCGCGCCAGCCCGGCCCGGGCCGCCAGCCCGCGGCCACCTCCTGCGCCCGTTCGGTGAACGCGGGCCGCTGGTCCGGGCCCGCCGGCGGGGCCACCCCCGGATCGGCGCCGGGCGTGGCGCAGGCGGAGAGGGCCAGCAACGGGATACCGAGCAGGGCGAGCACGCGACGCATGCCGGTTGGACGCGGGCCCGTCCCGGCCGGTTCCCCCGGGCTCAGTCCTCGCCGCCGAGGTCGGCCTGGTACGCCTCCCAGAGCAGGTCGGCGCCGTGGCGCCGGTGCCGGTCGAGCGCGCGCAGCAGGTCGCGGGTGCGGGCCCGCACCTCCGCGGCGGACACCCCGGGTAGGCGTACGGCGTGCTGGAGCGCCGCGAGCGCCGCGCTGATCGCGGCGTGCTCGCCGACCAGCAGGCGTACGCCCCGGTCCAGCCGGGGCGCGGCGCGCACCAGGTCGGCGTAGTGCCCACCCGCTCCCTCGGTGACGCGGACGTGTTCGGTGAAGCCCCGCCGGACGGGGTTCAGATCGGTGAGAAGTCGCTCCCGCCAGCGCGGCCCGGTGGCCGGCGCCCGCCCGAGGGCGCGTAGGTCACCGGCGGCGCTCGGGAGCACTGCGGTCGGCTGCTGGATCGGACTGGTGACCATGGGACACCTCCCGCTGCTGGGTGCGAACCCGTATGGCGATGGTGGACCCGGTTCGGGGACCTGTCCAGCCGTCGGGGCCGCCTCATCTGCCCCGTCTGCAACAGCCGCCCCAAGAGGTCTCAGCGACCCCAGACACGACTGTGCGCCCCGGTCCGGGTGGACCGAGGCGCACAGGTCGTGTGGTGGAGGTGCCGGGAATCGAACCCGGGTCCTTCGCCGGTTTGTCAGGGCTTCTCCGAGCGCAGCTCGCTATGCCTCTACTCGGCCCCACCGCTCACGCGAGCAAGTTGGTGTGACGGGCCCAGTCGCTGATTGATCTCGCCGCACGGACCCCGCGACCGGGTCCGGTTGGCCAGCCTTCTAGCTGATGCCGGCTAACTGGGTCGAAGGCGCTCCCAGGCCGACAGACTTGCTACTCGCCTCAGGCGGCGAGAGCGAAGTCAGCGCGATTGTTCTTGGCGCTTATTGGTTTCCGACGACCGATTCTCGAGACGACGTCGGCTTCCTCGGCTCGCTTCCCCTGTCGCTGCGTACGAAGTCGAAACCAGTCACCCCCTCGTAGCGCTGCCCCTGTCGGCAGCACACCAAGCCTAACGCCTGGCGCAACCGGATTCATCCCGAGGCCCACTCGACGCGGGCAGCCGGACGAACCGGACGTATCACTCACCCATGCCCTTGCCGCGCCGGCCCACCGCCCGGGCGATCTCCCGGTCGGCGTCCCGCTTGGCGAGGTCCTGGCGCTTGTCGTACGACTTCTTACCCCGGGCCAGGCCGATCTCCACCTTGGCCCAGCCGTCGGAGAAGTAGACCTGCAGCGGCACGAGCGTCAGGCCGCTCTCCTTGAGCTTGCCCAGCAGCCGGTCGATCTCCAGCCGGTTGAGCAGCAGCTTGCGGGTACGCCGGGGCTCGTGGTTGGTCCACGTGCCCTGCGCGTACTCCGGGATGTGCATGGCGTGCAGGTAGATCTCGCCGTCGCGCTCCTGGGCGAACGCGTCCACGAGCGACGCCCGCCCGGCCCGTAGGGACTTGACCTCGGTGCCGGTGAGCGCCATGCCCGCCTCGTACGTGTCGAGGATGGCGTAGTCGTGGCGTGCCTTCTTGTTGGAGGCGACCACCTTGCGACCCTTTTCCCGTGGCATCGGCGCCACCCCCTTCCTGATCGACTCGCCGGCCACCGGCCGGCGAGCGGAGATCATGCTACCGGAACCACAAGGGCCCTCCCGCGCCGTTTATTCCGGCGCGGGAGGGCCCTTGGCAGAGCCGTACGGGCGACTAGACCCGCAGGTAGAAGCGGAGCGTGACCCAGGCGGTGACCGCGCTGACCACGCCACCGACGGCGGCCATCAGCGGGAAGGTCAGGAAGATCTCGGACCAGGAGATCGGGGTGATCAGGCCCTCCAGGGCGGCCATCGAGCTGCCGGCCGCCACCACCTTCACCCCGATCAACGCGAGCAGGCCGAGGATGGAGCCGAACAGACCGGCCACCACCGCCTCCAGCACGAACGGCGCCTGAATGAACCAGTTCGACGCGCCGACCAGCTTCATGACCGCCACCTCGCGCCGCTTGCTGTACGCGGCGACCTGGATGGTGTTCGCGACGAGCAGCAGGGCGGCGATGGCCATCACGGTGGCGATCGCGAGCGCTCCGTTCTGGAAGCCGCTCAGCACGCCGAAGACCTTGTCGAGCAGCTTGCTCTGGTCGACGATCGTGTCGATGCCCTCAGTGGCCTTGTACTTGTCGTAGATCGCCTTGTACTGCTCCGGGTCGTTCAGCTTGACCCGGTACGACTCGGGAAGCTGGTCCGGCTTGACGGCGCTCACCAGGTCCGGGGCGTCGGCGTACATCTGCTGGAAGCGCTCGTACGCCTGCTCCTTGTTGACGTACGTCGAGTCCTTGACCAGCGGGTCCTGGCCGAGCTGCTGACCCAGCGCGTCGACCTGTTCCTTGGTGGCATCGGTCTTCAGGAAGATCGAGACCTCGACGTTCTCGTAGTAGAGGTCCTTCATGTCGCCGACCTTCTGGTAGAGAAGGCCGCTGCCGCCCAGCATGAACAGCGACACCGCCATTGTGATGATCATGGCGATGGTCATGGTGACGTTGCGCCACAGCCCGACCAGTACTTCGGACAGGACGTACTTCATCCGCATCGGGATATTCCTCCGGCTCTCCGGCGTGAGGGTTCGTCGTCAGGGTCTACGGAACGTCGTCCGGCTCAGCCGTAGACGCCGCGGGCCTGGTCGCGCACGATGCGGCCGCTCTCGATCTCGATCACCCGACGCCGCATCTGGTTCACGATGTTGGAGTCGTGCGTGACCATCACGACGGTCGTGCCGGTGCGGTTGATCCGGTCCAGCAGGCGCATGATCTCGATCGAGGTGTCCGGGTCCAGGTTTCCGGTGGGCTCGTCGGCCAGCAGGATCAGCGGCCGGTTGACGAACGCCCGGGCCACCGCGACACGCTGCTGCTCACCACCGGAGAGCTCGTGCGGGTAGCGGTGCTCCTTCCCACCGAGACCGACCAGCTCCAGCACCTCCGGCACGACCCGGCGGGCCACCGCCTTCGTCTTGCCGATCACCTCCAGCGCGAACGCCACGTTCTCGTACGCGGTGCGGTTCGGCAGCAGGCGGAAGTCCTGGAAGACGCAGCCGATGGAACGCCGGAAGTGAGGTCGCTTCCAGGAACGCATCGAGGTGACGTCCTTGCCGTTGACGACGACCCGGCCCTTGTTGGGCGTGACCTCGTGCAGCAGCAACTTGATGATGGTGGACTTGCCGGAGCCGGATGGACCGATGAAGAAGACGAACTCGCCCTTCTCGATCGAGACGGACACGTTGTCGAGCGAAGGCCGGGACGCCTTCGGGTACGTCTTCGTCACTTGCTCAAGCTGAATCACGGGTCGGTAGTCTACGCGGTGTAACCGCAGAGCCAAGCCCCCAGCCCCGCCGAAGCGGTGCGCGTCGTCGATTTACCCGGTCAGACCGAGATCGATGACGCGCTCAGTCCGACCGTGATCACGCACTGTCAGCGCTGAGCTGCTGCTGCTTCCGCCAGCGGATTCCCGCCTCGATGAAGCTGTCCAGCTCGCCGTCGAAGACCGAGGACGGATTGCCCGTCTCCTGTTCGGTACGCAGATCCTTCACCATCTGATACGGGTGCAGGACGTACGAGCGCATCTGGTCGCCCCAGGAGCTGGTGCTGCCGGTCTTGAGGCCGGCGAGCTTCTCCTCCTCCTCCTGCCGCTTGCGCTCCAGCAGGCGGGCCTGGAGCACCCGCATCGCGGAGGCCTTGTTCTGCAGCTGGGACTTCTCGTTCTGACAGGTGACCACGATGCCGGTGGGGATATGGGTCAGCCGCACCGCCGAGTCGGTGGTGTTGACGCTCTGCCCACCCGGCCCGGACGACCGGTAGACGTCCACCCGGACCTCGTTCTCCGGGATGTCGATGTGGTCGGTCTGCTCGGTGACCGGCAGCACCTCTACCCCGGCGAAGCTGGTCTGCCGACGGCCCTGGTTGTCGAACGGGCTGATCCGCACCAGCCGGTGCGTGCCGGACTCCACGCTCAGCGTGCCGTAGGCGTAGGGCACCTTCACCGTGAAGGTGGCCGACTTCAGGCCCGCCTCCTCGGCGTACGAGGTCTCGTAGACCTCGGTCGGGTAGCCGTGCCGCTCGGCCCAGCGCAGGTACATCCGCAGCAGCATCTCGGCGAAGTCGGCGGCGTCCACGCCACCGGCGCCGGCCCGGATCGCGACGAGCGCCTCCCGCGAGTCGTACTCGCCGGAGAGCAGCGTGCGGACCTCCATCTCCTGGATGGCCTTGGTCAGCCCGGCGATCTCCGTCTCGACCTCGGTCAGCACGCCCGGGTCGGACTCGGCCTGGGCCAGTTCGAGCAGCACGCCGGCGTCGTCGAGCCGGGAGCGCAGGTCACCGAGCTTGGTGATCTCGCCGTTGACGTACGACAGCTGCGACGTCACCTGCTGCGCCTTGGCCTGGTCGTCCCAGAGGTCGGGCGCGGAGGCCTCCTGCTCCAGCCGGGCCTTCTGCTCGCGCAGCTTGTCGAGGTCGAGCACAGCCTCGATGTTGCGCAGCGTGGCGTCGAGTTCCTTGAGCTGTTCGGCGTAATCGGCAGCGGTCACGACAGACAAGACTACCGGCGCGTGCGAGGAGTGAGCTTGCGAGCCCCGCAGTCACGCGCAGAAAGTCGGCGCTGCGCGTGCGAGGAGTGAGCTTGCGAGCCCCGCAGTCACGCGCGAAAAGACTGCTGCACGTTCCGTCTACCTGTTGCAGGTGGTCAGCCGACCGGCGAGGACTTCAGCCAGGACAGCGCCGCCTTGTGGTAGGCGACGGCGAACTCCAGCGCGCTGGCGTCGTAGCTGTCGCCTTCCTTCTTGGCGTTCTTGACCTGCTCCCGTACCGCCGCCAGCGCCTCGGTGTGGTACTCGTTCGCCGTGGCGTACAGGTTCTTGAGCTGGCTCGACGAGTGCAGGTTGCCGAACGCGATCCGTAGCGCTATCGGGTTACGGATGGTGTCCTTGCCGGGATTCTCCGCCAGCCAGCGGGAGAATGTCCGTTTCCCGGCCGCCGTCAGCGCGTACGGCTGGCTCATCCGCGGCCCGGGCTTGCCGAGTCGCACCAGACCCTTCTCGGCCAGGACCGGCAGCTCCCGGTAGACCTGACTGCGGGTCATCGACCAGTACGGCGCCAGCCGGCGCTCAGCGGCGGCCATCAACTGGCCGCCAGTCATCGGGCCGTCGTGCAGCAGACCGAGCAGAGCTGCTGCCGTCGGGTTGACTCCGGATTCCGCCATGCCCTCTAAGCTGCCACTTTGTCGGCTCTGGCGTCCAGGATTTGCTCATTTCGGCACCCGATGACGGGTCCGATGTGCACTGTCGGATGAGGAAGAGGGCCCGCCCCGGCCGGGACGGGCCCTCTTCCGGGCGTCTCAGCCCATGTGCGGGTAGGCGTGATCGGTCGGCGGGACGAACGTCTCCTTGATCGTCCGGGGCGACATCCAGCGGACCAGGTTGTGCCAGGAACCCGCCTTGTCGTTGGTGCCGCTGGCCCGGGCGCCGCCGAACGGCTGCTGCCCGACCACCGCGCCGGTCGGCTTGTCGTTGATGTAGAAGTTGCCGGCGGCGTACCGCATCTTCTCCGCCACCTGGTCGACCACCCGGCGGTCGGTCGCGAAGATCGACCCGGTCAGCGCGTACGGCGCGATCGACTCGGCCTGGGCGACGACCTCGTCGAAGCGGGCGTCGTCGAAGACGTGCACGCCGAGGATCGGCCCGAAGTACTCGGTGGTGAACGTCTCGTGCGCGGCGTCGGAGCACTCGAACAGCGTCGGCCGGACGAAGTAGCCGACCGAGTCGTCGGCGGTGCCGCCGGCCAGGATGCGGCAGGAGTCGTCGCCCTTGATCAGCTCCAGCGCGGCGGTGTGCCGGCCGAAGGCCTTGTCGTCGATCACCGCGCCGCCGAAGTTGCCGAAGTCGGTCACGTCGCCGTAGGTCAGAGAGTCGGCGGTGGCGGCGAGCCGGTCACGCAGGCCACCCTCCCAGATCGACCGCGGGACGTACGCCCGCGAGGCGGCCGAGCACTTCTGCCCCTGGTACTCGTAGGCGCCCCGGATCAGCGCGGTGTGCAGCGCGTCCACGTCGGCGCTGGTGTGCGCGACCACGAAGTCCTTGCCGCCGGTCTCGCCGACCAGCCGCGGGTAGCCGCGGTAGCGGGCGATGTTGTCGCCGACTGTCTTCCACAGGTGCTGGAACACCTTGGTCGAGCCGGTGAAGTGGATGCCGGCCAGATCCGGGTCGGCCAGCACCACCTCGGAGACCTCCTCGCCGCGCCCGGTGACCATGTTGATCACACCGGGCGGCAGGCCGGCGGCCTCGAACAGGCGCATGGTGAAGTGCGCCGCGAACTGCTGCGTCGGGGACGGCTTCCAGATCACCGTGTTGCCGAGCATGGCCGGCGCGGACGGCAGGTTGCCGGCGATCGCGGTGAAGTTGAACGGGGTGATCGCGTAGACGAACCCCTCCAGCGGCCGGTGGTCCAGGCGGTTCCAGACCCCGGGCGAGGACAGCGGCTGCTCGGCCAGGAGCCGCCGGGCGAAGTGCACGTTGAACCGGAGGAAGTCGATCAGCTCGCACGCCGCGTCGATCTCGGCCTGGACGGCGGTCTTGGACTGGCCGAGCATGGTGGCCCCGTTGAGCGTGTCCCGCCAGGGGCCGGCCAGCAGGTCGGCGGCGCGCAGGAAGATCGCGGCCCGCTCCTCGAAGGGCAGCGCCCGCCACATCGGAGCGGCGTCCTTCGCGGCCCGGACCGCGGCGCGGGCGTCGTCGTGGGTGGCGTGCCCGGTGACACCGAGGACGTGGGCGTGCTTGTGCGGCTGCACCACGTCGATCGACGCACCGCCGGCCATCCGTCGCTCGCCGGCGATCGTCATCGGCAGCTCGATCCGCTCGGCGGCCAGTTCGGCCAGCCGCCGCTGGAGCCGTTCCCGGTCGGCGCTGCCGGGCTCGTAGGTGCGTACCGGCTCGTTGACCGGCTCGGGTACGGAGAACACGGCGTCCATCACAGGCTCCTGGCGATCTCGACGGCGACGGCGAAACCGGACCCGCGGGCGCCGGCCGGCGGCCGGACGCCGGACACCGCGGGGTCAGCGGCGGCGGGACCTGGCCCGATTCTGTCACGAGACGCCCCTGCGGGCCCCGGCTCCCCGCTACACCGGACAGCCCGGCCGTCTCCGGACCTTCGGCCGCGGCCCACCCACAACCGACGAAACATCGGAGTACGGGATGACGAGTCGTTGATCCTTCGGCGACCGTCGTCCGAGGGCGACCCGCGCCCCGCCCGCCCGGGCGGCGGCGGCACGCCGCGTACGCTGGATGACCGGTGACCTGCCCGGCCCGGCGCGGGGCGATCCGGCGACCGTCGAAGGGGAGACGATGAGCAACCAGCCCGGCAGCTCCACGGCCGCGGAGACGGACGAGCCCGAGGCCGTCGAGCCGTCGGCCGGCGAGGCGAGCACGGACGAGGCCGCCTCGACGGGGCGCCCGGAGTTCGCGCCCGGTGCCATCGTGCTCGCCCTGGTCTCGATCGGCTGGCTCGCCGCCATGCTCTGGTCCACCCGCGAGGCCATCCACTCGACCGCCGCCGGCGTCACCGCGATCAGCCTCTCCGCGTACGCGCTGCCCGGCGTCATCACCGCGGCACTGGTCACCGGCGCCACTGTCGCCCTGCTCGCGACCAACCGGCTGGGCCGCGCCACGGTGCGCTTCCTGACCGCCGTCGGTACCGGCCTCCTGGTCGGGCTCGTCGCCGCGGTGGCGATCAACCTGACGTACGCGGACAACGCCACCACGAACACCATCGCCGGCACCGCGGCGGCGGCAGCGATCATCGGCGGGGCGATGGCCGGCGCGCGCCAGGCCCGGGTGGTGGCGGCGATCGCCCTCGCGACGCTCACCGCGCAGATCTTCGTGGTGCTGTTCAGCCGCGCCCGCGATCCGCTGTCCGAGCTGTTCGGCGCCGGGGAGACCCAGCAGTCGGTGCTCGACGCCGCGAAGTGGGTCTCGCGTACCGAGTCGCTGCTCGCCGGGTTGCTCGCCGGCCTGGCCGCGTACCTCTATCTCGCCTGGTCCCGCCGCCGGGCGGAGCGCCGCGACGGCGCGGCGTCGCCGCTGCGCTGGCCGGCGTACCTGGTCGCCGGGGCGGGCGCGGGCCTGCTCCTGCTGCTCACCGAGGTGATCATCCGGATCGGCGGCCGCGGGCTGCTCGACCTGGCGGCCGCGCTCAGTGAGGCCGACGAGGTGGCGCAGACCGCGCTGGGCACCTCACGGGTGGACAACGGCATCTGGGTGCTCTTCGTGGGCGCGCTGACCACGCTCATCGTCTTCGGACGCACGCTCGGCCCGCGCCCCGTGGACGACGACGAGGACGAGCCGGCGGCCTGAACCGGCCGTCAGCCGGCCTCGCGCAGCAGCAGGTCCAGCTCGGTCACGTCGTACCACTCCAGTTCGTGGTCCTCGGCGCCGTCGACTGTGAACTGGGCGTCCGGGTCGCCGGCCTGGGCCTCCACCACCACGTCGACGGCCGCGGCCACGTCCTCGACCGCGTCCGCGCCGTCCACGTGCAGCGCGGCCACCGACTTCACCGGCACCGGCCCGGCCGGCCGGACCACGCTCGACCCCAGCTCGCCGTTGACCCGGCCGACCGCACGGGCCGGCAGGTCGGCCGAGACGACCACCCGTCGCCGGGGCGCGGCGGGGTCGTTCCGGAGCAGGAGCAGCGCGTCCTGGGCGGCCCGGGTGAAGGCCACGTACTCCAGTTCCTCCTCGTCGCCCTCGGCGTACCACTCGCGCAGCTCCGGGGTCACGGCGTGCGCCGCCTCGGCGCTCAGCCCCTCCTCGCGCAGCCGGGCGAGCATGGGAACGGTCGCCGGCAGGTACACCCGGACAAGCTCGTCGGTCACCTGTTACTCCCACACTCAGGCCGATCGTCGGCGGACGCCGACTCCGGGCGCCGATCATGCCGTACGCCGAGACCGTCATACACCCGGCACCCGCGCGGGTGAAGTGTCCCGCCGGCGTTTCTCCCGAACGAGTGCGCGGCGATGTCACCAGGTGATGGCAAACTGAAGCAAACGCAATCAACCCCGGGAGTCACCGTGGAGTCGAGGTTCCTGTTGCTGTCCGACGTCGCCGCCGAGCTGAACGTCTCGGACTCGCAGGTCTACCACATGGTCCGCAGCGGCGAACTGCCCGCGATCAAGATCGGCGGCCGGGGACAGTGGCGGGTCGAGCGCGCCCGGCTGGAGGAATACATCGAGCGCAAGTACGCCGAGACCGCCGAGTGGGTACGCGGCAACCCGCTCGGCGAGCGCGACGAGGAGTGACCGCCCGGGGACCGCCTGCCATTGACGACGGCCGCCCTAGTCCGGGAAGATGAGAGCCTGTCGGAGGCAAACGAAGGCAAACGCAAGGATTCGAGATGGTCGACACCCGCCGTCCCCGAGCACCCCGCCCGCCGGTCCGTCTCCGGCCCGCCCCGCCGCTCGACCCGCCGTGCACCGACGAGGAACCGCTCTGGAGTCCCGTCGGTCAGCTCACGCTCGACCTGGCCGACCCGCGTCGCCGTGCCACCGCACGCCCCGCCGGCCGCGCCCCGGACCCGGCACCCGCCTGGCCCCGCTGGTCCGGCGCGCAGGCATCAGCCCTCGCCTCCGCCACACCCGAGGGAGCGCGGGCGGCGCACCGGTTCGTGCGCACCTTCCTGGAGATCGTGAACGGCTTCCGCCCACCCGGCCAGATCCGGCCGCTCTGCCTGCCCGAGTCGGCCGGCCCGGTGGCGGCCGAGCTGACCCGCGCGGCCCGCCGGGTGACCCCGGTCCGCCGCCGTACCGCCCGGCCGGCGCTGCTGCTGCGACGCCTGCGTGTGTGCGAGCCCCGCGCGGGCGCGGTCGAGGCCACCGCCGTGTTCGCCGGTGCCGGAGGCGCGAGCTGGGCGGTCGCGATACGCCTGGAACGCCGCCGAGGCACCTGGCTGTGCCAGGTTCTCGACGTCCTCTGAGCCCGGTCGTCGCCTCCCCGACCTGGCTCGACGCGCCGCGGCCACCCGCGCCGATCTGTGAGCGGGCGTAGTCAACCGGCGCCCGGCTCCCGGCTCCCGGCTCCCGGCTCCCGGCTCCCGGC
>NZ_FMCQ01000003.1:0-122484 GCF_900091605.1 Micromonospora tulbaghiae | reverse complement strand
CCCGGCTCCCGGCTCCCGGCTCCCGGCTCCCGGCTCCCGGCAGATCTTGGTACCAAGCGGCCCCCACAGGGGCCCTTTCCCACCAAGATCTCCACCGCTCCCACCAGGCGGAACGTCAATCTTGCTTGACGGGAGGCGCGTTGCACCAACCAGCCGAACGAGCACCTCCGGCCCACGCCCGCACCTCCACCGGCGCCGATCTTGCACTTTCGGCCCACCGATAACGGCATGAATCGGGCACGATGAGGGCCAAAACTGCAAGATCGCGGGGGCAGGTAGGGCGGTGGGGACGGGCGGGGCGGGGCGGGGACGGGGACGGGCCCCGGCCGGAAGGCCGGGGCCCGTCGGGGCGCTCGTTCGGGGTCAGTTGCCGCCGTTGGGCGAGCCGTGGCAGCGCTTGTACTTACGGCCCGAGCCACACGGGCAGGGCGCGTTACGGGACGGGCCCTCGCCGCCGTCGACCTGACCCGGCGCGGCCCGCCGGGCGGTGCTCGCGGCGACCGCCTGGCCGCTCGCCCCGGCCGCCGCACCCGGAGTGCGGCGCGGCGTGGAGGCGGCCGGGCGCTCCGAGGACTGCTGGCCGATGCCGAGCGCCGGGGCCTGCTGCTCGGGCCGCTCGATCACCGGGGCGCCCCGGCCGGCCTCGCCGTCCACCGACGGTGCGGAGTATTGCAGGCCCTGCTGCTGCGGCGTGCGGTTGAGACCCTTGGCCCGGATCTCCACCGGCTTCTCCAGCAGTTCCACCTCCTCGGCCTCCGGCTCCGCCTCCTCGACCTGCACGTCCAGGTTGTAGAGGAAGCCGACCGTCTCCTCCTTGATGCCGTCCATCATGGAGGCGAACATGTCGAAGCCCTCGCGCTGGTACTCGATGACCGGGTCGCGCTGGGCGTACGCCCGCAGGCTGATGCCCTCCTGCAGGTAGTCCATCTCGTAGAGGTGCTCGCGCCACTTGCGGTCGATCACCTGGAGCAGGACCATCCGCTCGAGCTGGCGTACCGCCTCCTCGCCGAGGTTCTCCTCACGCCTGTCGTACGCGGCGTGCGCGTCCTCCTTCAGGCGGGCGAGCAGGAAGTCCTGGTCGATGCCGGAGCGGGAGCCGACCTCCTCCTCCAGCTCCTCGACGGTGATGCCCACCGGGTAGAGCTGCTTCAGGCTCGACCACAGCTGGTCGAGGTCCCAGTCCTCGGCGTAGCCGTCGCTCGTCGCACCGACCACGTACGCGGTCACCACGTCGTCGATCATGTTGCGGACCTGGTCGGACAGGTCCTCGCCGTTGAGCACCCGGAGGCGCTCGGCGTAGATCACCTGGCGCTGCTTGTTCAGCACCTCGTCGTACTTGAGGACGTTCTTGCGGATCTCGGCGTTCTGGCCCTCGATCTGGGCCTGGGCGCTCCTGATCTGGCGGGTGACCATCTTCGACTCGATGGGCACGTCCTCCGGGATGTTGAAGCGGTCCATCACGGCCTCGACCGCGCCGGCCCGGAAGCGCTTCATCAGCTCGTCCTGCAGCGACAGGTAGAAGCGGGACTCGCCCGGGTCACCCTGTCGGCCGGCGCGACCGCGCAGCTGGTTGTCGATCCGGCGGGACTCGTGCCGCTCGGTGCCCAGCACGTAGAGCCCACCGGCGGCGCCGACCTCCTCCGCCTCGACGTCGCACGCCTGCTTCCAGGTCGGGAGGATCTCCTCCATCGCCTTGGCGTACTCCTCCGGCTGCTCGACCGGGTCGAGCCCGCGCTGGCGCAGCTCGTTCGCGGCGAGGAACTCGGGGTTGCCGCCGAGCAGGATGTCCGTACCGCGGCCCGCCATGTTGGTCGCGACGGTGACCGCGCCCTTGCGCCCGGCCTGCGCGACGATCTCCGCCTCCTTGGCGTGGAACTTCGCGTTCAGCACCGAGTGCGGGATGCCGCGGCGGCGCAGCATGTGCGACAGGATCTCGGAGTTCTCCACCGAGACGGTGCCGACCAGCACCGGCTGGCCCTGCTCGTGCCGCTCGGCGATGTCCTCGACGACGGCGTTGAACTTGGCCTTCTCGGTCTTGTAGATGACGTCGGGCCGGTCGAGCCGGACCATCGGCCGGTGCGTCGGGATGGTCACGACGCCGACCTTGTAGACCTTGTTGAACTCGCCCGCCTCGGTCTGGGCGGTACCGGTCATGCCGGAGAGCTTCTCGTAGAGGCGGAAGTAGTTCTGGAGGGTGATGGTGGCCAGGGTCTGGTTCTCCTGCTTGATCTCCACCCCCTCCTTGGCCTCGATCGCCTGGTGCATGCCCTCGTTGTAGCGGCGGCCGTGCAGGATGCGGCCGGTGAACTCGTCGACGATCAGGACCTCACCGTCGTTGACGATGTAGTCCTTGTCGCGCTTGTAGAGCTCCTTGGCCTTGATCGCGTTGTTCAGGTAGCCGACCAGCGGGGTGTTCACCGACTCGTAGAGGTTGTCGATGCCCAGGCGGTCCTCCACCTTGGCGACGCCGCGCTCGGTGATCGCGATGGTGCGCTTGGCGTAGTCGACCTCGTAGTCGCCCTCGCCGTCGGTGCCGGGCTGGAGCCGGGCCACCACCGTGGCGAACTCCTGGTACCACCGGGCGGAGTGCTCGGCCGGACCGGAGATGATCAGCGGGGTACGCGCCTCGTCGATCAGGATCGAGTCGACCTCGTCGACCACGGCGAAGAAGTGGCCGCGCTGGACCAGCTCGTCCTTCGACCAGGCCATGTTGTCGCGCAGGTAGTCGAAGCCGAACTCGTTGTTGGTGCCGTAGGTGATGTCGCACTCGTAGGCCGCGCGGTGCTCGGTGGCGGGCCGGTTGGGCAGCACCACGCCGACCTGCAGGCCGAGGAACTCGTGGACGCGGCCCATCCAGGCGGCGTCGCGCTCGGCCAGGTAGTCGTTCACCGTGATCACGTGCACGCCCTTGCCGGCGAGCGCGTTCAGGTAGACCGGCATGACCGAGGTGAGCGTCTTGCCCTCACCGGTCTTCATCTCGGCGATGTTGCCGAAGTGCAGCGCCGCGCCACCCATCACCTGGACGTCGTAGGGGCGCTGGCCGAGCACCCGCGAGGCGGCTTCCCGGCACACGGCGAAGGCCTCGGGCAGCAGGTCGTCGAGGGTCTCGCCATCCTCGAGCCGCTCCTTGAACTGGTCGGTCATGCCGCGCAGCTCGTCGTCGCTGAGGTTGACGTAGTCGTCCTCGATCGAGTTGACGGCGGCAGCGATGGCCTTCAGCCGACGCACCATGCGGCCCTCGCCGGCGCGAAGGAACTTTTCCAGAATCGACACGGATCAACGCTCCCCTAGACGGTCTCGAACCATCGTAGGCGCTCGGAGGCGACGATGGTCACTGGTGGCGGCGGTCCGGGCTCCGGAACCCGACATAACACCGCGACCTCGCGCCACCGGCCGCTAATCGGGTTACGCCGTGCGCGAACGATCCGGCACGATGGCTCGAATGGAGCCTGTGGAGATCATCGAGGACGGCCTACTGCTGCGCCCGTGGGGCGCGGAGGACGCCGACGCGGTGTACCGCGCCTGCCAGGATCCGGACATCCAGCGCTGGACCACCGTACCTCGCCCGTACCTGCCGGAGCACGCGACCGAGTTCGTCACCACGATCAGCGCCACCGCCTGGGCCGAGGGCACCGCGGCGCAGTTCGCGGTCTGCGACGCCGGCACCGGCGAGCTGCTCGCCTCGACCGGCCTGGTCTCCGTCGACCGCGCGCTGGACTCGGCCGAGGTGGGCTACTGGACCGCGCCGTGGGCCCGGGGCCGGGGCGTCGCGGTACGCGCCACCCGCGCGCTCGCCCGCTGGGCGTTCGACGCGCTCAAGCTGCGCCGCCTCACCTGGCAGGCCGAGATCGGCAACCACGCCTCCCGGCTGGTCGCGCTGCGGGCCGGCTTCCGGATCGAGGGTGAGCTGCGGCTGGCCCACCCCAGCCCCGGCGGCCGTCCGGAGGGCTGGATCGGCTCCCTGTTCCCGGCCGAACTGGCCGCGCCCGGTGACCCGGCCCCCTACGGCCCGGACACGCTCCAGGCCCGCCGGGCGGCGGTCTTCGGCCGGCCGCAGCCGGTCCTGTTCGCCACCGCCGGGGGCACCGAGCTACGGCTGCGTGCGCTGGAGGAACGCGACCTGGCCGAGGTGACCCGCACCTGCCAGGACGAGCAGACCGTCCGCTGGACCACGGTGCCGCACCCGTACCGGCCGGAGCACGCCGAGAGCTTCCTGCGCGACCTGGTGCGCCCGGCCTGGGCGCGGGGAACGGCCGCGACGTTCGCCGTCGCCGACCCGGACGACAGCTACGTCGCCTCGATCGACCTGCGTCTGCTGCCGAACGACCCGCTGGTGGCCGACGTGGGGTACATGACCGCGCCGTACGCCCGCGGCCGGGGTTACCTGCCGGCCGCTCTCGCCGCGGTCTGCGCCTGGGGCTTCACCACGCTCGGCCTGGCCCGGATCGAGTGGCGGGCGAACGTGGGCAACACCGCCTCGCGGCGGGCCGCCGAGAAGGCCGGCTTCACCGTCGAGGGCACGCTGCGCGGCGGCGTCCAGCACCGCGGCGAGCGGCAGGACGTCTGGATCGGCGCGCTGCTGCCGGGCGACCAGGCATGACCCCGGACACGATCGAGGGGTACGGCGTACGGCTGCGGCCGTGCCACCTCGCGGACGTGCCCGAGATGGTGGCCGGGTGCTCCGATCCGGAGATCCGCCGGTTCATGCCCCTGCTGCCCGACCCGTACGACTCCGAAGCCGCCCGCTGGTGGATCACCGAGGGCGCGCCCGCGGCGTGGGCGGCGGGCGGCGCCGCGTACACGATCGCCGACCCGGCGACCGACCGGCTGCTCGGCAGCATCGGGCTGACCCGGCTCAGCGCGGAGCGGGCCACGTACGAGATCGGTTACTGGGTCGGCCCGGCGGCGCGCGGCCGGGGCGTGGCGAGCACCGCCACCCGGCTGCTGACCGAGCGGGCGTTCGCCGCCGGGGCGGCCCGTCTTGAGCTGCTCACCCGCGTCGACAACGTGGCGAGCCAGCGCATCGCGCTCGCCTGCGGCTACCGGCACGAGGGCGTACGCCGGGCGGCGGGCGCGGACGGCGACGGCGTACGTCAGGATCTGATCGCCTGGGTGCGGCTGGCCGACGACCCGCCGGGCCCGGTCGCCCGCCTGCTGCCGGACCTGCCGGACGGCCGGCTCACCGACGGCGTGGTGACGCTGCGCCCGGTGGAGCCGGCGGACACGGACGCGCTGTTCCGGCTGCACTCGCTGCCGGAGGTGGTGGCGAACCGGGTGCCACCGGTGCCGCCGGAGCGGGCGGCGCTCGCGCGCCGCTGCCGGCTGGCGGCGAGCCGCTGGCTGGCCGGCGAGGCCGCCGACCTGGCGATCCTCGACGCGGCCACCGGCACTGTCGTCGGCGGCTGCGCGTTGTTCTACGACGAGCCGGCCACCGGGCAGGCCATGCTCGGCTACAGCCTGCTGCCCGAGGCGCGCGGGCGCGGGCTGGCGGCCCGCACGGTCCGGCTGGTCGCCGGGTGGGCGTTCGGCATCGGGGTGGCCCGGCTGTGGGCCGGCACCCGGCCGGACAACTTCGGCTCGCAGCGGGTACTGGAGCGGGCCGGCTTCCGGCGGGAGGGGCTGTTGCGCGGCCGGCTGCCCGGCCCGGACGGCGCCCGTGTCGACTCGGTGGTCTACGGCCGGCTCGCCACCGACGAGAACTGAGGACGGACCCCTGCGCGGGGCCCGTCCTCGCCGGTCAAGGGGTCACGTGTCGAGCTGGATGATCCCGTAGTCGTACGCGTGCCGCCGGTAGACCACGCTCGGGCGGCCGGACTCCTTGTCCTGGAACAGGTAGAAGTCGTGGCCGACCAGTTCCATCTGGAACAGCGCGTCGTCGACGGTCATCGGTTCGGCGGGGTGGACCTTCGCCCGCGCGATGTGCCACGGCTGGTCGTCGGGTTCGGTGTAGCCGCTCTCGTCGGGGCGTTCGGCGACCGCTGTGGCGGTGCCGTGGCCGTCGAGCGCCGCCAACCCTGGGCCGTCGAGATCGGCCACCGGCAGGCCGGCTGTCGCGGCGGCCACGGAGATCGGCGCGTGCCGCCCGCGGTGCACCCGGCGACGGTCCGCCGCGCGGCGGAATCGCGTGTCCAGCTTGGCGATTGCGGCGTCGAGCGCGCTGTAGAAGTCGTTCGTGCAGGCCTCGGCCCGGATCACCGGGCCGCGCGTCACGCACGTGATCTCCACCCGCTGGCAGGTGTCCGCCTGGCGTGGATTGCGCTCGTGGAACAACTCGACGTCCACGCGAATGAGCTTCTGGTCGTAGCGTTCGATCTTCGCGAGCTTCTCGGCTACGTGCACCCGGTAATGGTCCGGCACTTCGACGTTACGGCCCTTGACCACGATGTCCACGTGACCTCCCTTGTTCGGACGGTCGTTCGGTCCGGATCATCCGGTCGACGCACCCGGGAGGGCCCCGCTCGGCGTCGACCGGTGTTGTTCGGCTACGCCTCCTTCCAGTGCCGGGGAAGGTTGGATCCTCACTACCCCCGACACCGAAACGCTAACTCCTGTACGGCCAACCGTCACCCCTGGTTGCCGAAGGCGGTCGCGAAATTTAACAGCTCATACACCATGGGGTGAAACGGATACACGAAGCGTCACCGGCGGTGCCGCTTTTGCGTTGCGGCGAGCACCGCCGCGGCCTTTGGCGTCATTCCCGCGCCGTGCAACATCCGGCTCACCGCCGCCAACGTGGCGCCGGTGGTGACGATGTCGTCGAGCAGCACGACGCTCTCCCCCGGCCGGCGCCCGGTGAGCGGGCGGCGCAACCGGAACGCGGTCTCGGCCGCCGCGGCCCGCCCGGCGCTGTCCAACTCCACCGAGTCGGTCCGGGGCAGCGCCCGTAGCGGGCGCAGCACGCGTACCGGCCAGCCGGCCGCGCGTAACCGGGCCGCCGCCGGCCGGACCAGCCGGTCCAGGTGGTCGCCGTAGCGGGCCCGGGCGGCGCGGGCGGTATCAGGCACCGCGACCAGCGTCACCGGGCCGGGTGGCCCCGCCGCCGCGGCGACCACCTCGGCGAGCAGCGCGCCCAACGGCCGGGCCAGCCCGTGCCGGCCCTTTTCCTTGTACGCCAGCAGCCCCTCGCGCAACGCGCCCCCGTACGGGCCGAGCGCGACGCAGGGCGGCAGGCCGGGCGGAGCCGGATCGGGCCGGGCGGGTGCGGGACGCAGCGACTCCAGTTCCCGCACGCAGCCGGGGCAGAAGCCGTGCCGCAGCCGTACCGATCCCGCGCCGCAGCCCGCACACCCGGCGGGCAGCACCAGGTCGGTCAGGTCCGACCAGAGCCCGCCCAGATCACGCACGGGCGGCTCAGTAGAGGAAGAACGGTGCGGTCGGGTTGGTCGCCCGGCTGCCCGACGGCACGTCGAGCACCTGCTCCCGCTTGACGTAGTCGAACGGGTTGTTCCGCCAGGCCGCGCCGTCCGTCTCGAACATGAACGAGAACGTGGCCAGGCCGCGGTCGCCGCCGCCCGGATACCCGGCGAGCTGGGTCACCGGGGCACCGATCTCCACCGCCAGCGGGGTCTCCCAGGCGCCGTCGACGCTGAGCTGGTGGATCGCCGAGCGCCGGTCCGCCTCGTTGCCGGCCAGCGCCAGCTCGTTCTCCGCCACCCAGTCCACCACCGTCACCCCGGTGAGCAGCGTGGTCACCCGGCGGGGCTGCCCGAGGCTGACCACGCCACCGTCGACGCTCACCGCGGCGACGAAGACCGCGCCGCCGGAGGCCAGCGCGATCCGGTGCCCGTCGAGGGAACCGGCGACAGCCGTCACCGGCCCGGGAACGGACAGCGGGATCTCGCTCGTCCGGCCCGCGCCGTCGAACCGGTAGAGCCGGCCGTCCGCCGCCACCAGGCCGGCCGGGCGGGCCTTGTTCAGCGACCGCAGCCAGGTGGGGCGGCTCATCGTCCGGAACGTGCGGTCGCCGGGGTTCAGTGTCGTGACCGGATCCGGGCCGGTGCCCACCTTGAGCCGCCTGCGGTTGTCCGGCCCGGTCACCACGAGCGCGGCGAGCACCTGGTCGTCGGCGCGGGCGAGCGACGCGGAGACCACGTTGCGGTTCTCCGCGGGCGGCAGCGGCACGGCGGCCCGCGACTCGTTGCCGAACGCCAGGGGACGGACGGCGCCGTCGTAGACGGCGAACCGCATGGGATCGCCGCCGCGTGGATAGGCCGCGGTGGAGACGCGCTCGCGCCGCAGGTCGACGGTGAGCCGCTTCTGGTTCTGGATCTTCAGGTCGACCTGGCCGTCCAGGTCCGACAGGGACCACGCCAGCTGGGTGCCGAGCCGGGTCAGCCGCTGCTCGTTGGCGCCCGGCATGTTGAGGTTGATCTCCCAGTGGCCGTCCGCGCCGGTCGCGTTGTTGATCAGCTGGGTGCCGTCGGGCAGCCCGGTCACGCCGGGGGCCAGCCAGTCCGACGGGCGGTCGGCCAGCCACTTCATCACCTCGGTGATCCGGCGCTCGGTCGGTGCCGACGAGGGCAGGTAACGCTGGTCCGGCACCAGCCGGGTCAGGTCGGTGTTCCAGAAGTAGACGGTGCGGGGACGGTAGTACTCACGCATCGCCGAGTCGCTGGCCAGCAGCACGTTCGGCAGCTCGGTGATCAGCAGGCCGGTGCCGGCCGGTTCGGCCCGGCGCAGCTCGAAGACGTACTGCGTCTCGCTCGCCACCGGCGGGCCGAGCGTGCCGTCGGCACGCAGCACGCCCACCTGCTGCACCTTGAGCGTCACGGTGCTGGTGCCCTGGTTGTTGGGCGGCGTGCTCTCCGGCTTCTCCCGCAGCCGGACCACTGTCAGCTCGACCTCGCTGGTCTGCGGCTTGCCCGGTAGCAGGTCGCGGGCCTCCGCGGCGAGGAACTTCCGGGCCCGGGCGTACGCCTGGTCGCGTTCCCCTGCGGCGGCGGCCCGCAGGTAGTTCTCGATGAACGGCACCGGCTCGCTGCTGTCGGCCGGTTCGGGCGGCCGGGCCGGGCTGCCGTTGAGCGCACCGGACTCGGCGGCCGGCACCGAGCCGTCCACCTGCACGTCTGTCTGATCCGGAATGCCGCATCCGGCGAGCGCGGCCGGCAGCAGCGCGCCGGTCAGCAACAGGGCCAGGACGCGGCGGTTCACGGGCGTGCCTCCGCGTGGTCGCCGCCGGCCGGTCCGGCGGTCAGCGCAGCGACGCCACCGCCGGGCCCGATGGCGGGCGGCCCGCCGTCGCGGGGGCCGCCGAACGGCACCGTGGCGTCGGCCGGCACCAGCCGCAGCGGGGAGGTGGTGAGCCGGTCCCCGGCCCGGGCGGGCAGGGTGAGCCGGAACTGCGCGCCCTGCCCCGGCGCGCCCCACGCCTCCAGCCAGCCGCCGTGCAGGCGGGCGTCCTCCAGGCTGATCGACAGGCCCAGCCCGGTGCCGCCGGTCTGCCGGGCGCGCGACGGGTCGGCCCGCCAGAAGCGGTTGAACACCAGCTTCTCCTCCCCCGGTTTGAGGCCCACGCCGTGGTCCCGCACGGTGATCGCCACCGCGCTCTGGTCCTGGCCCAGGGTGATCCGTACCGGCTTGGCCTCGCCGTGCTCGACCGCGTTGCCGACCAGGTTGCGCAGCACCCGCTCGACGCGGCGCGGGTCGACCTCGGCGATCACCGGAGTGTCCGGCAGGTCCAGCTCGATGGTGACCCCGACCCGCTCGGCCAGCCCGGCCAGCCGCTCGGTCACCCGGTGCACCACCGGCACCAGGTCGGTCGGCTCGCTGTCCAGCACCGCGAAACCGGCGTCGAACCGGCTGATCTCCAGCAGGTCGGTGAGCAGTTCCTCGAACCGGTCCAGCTCGGCCTGGAGCAGTTCGGCGCTGCGGGCCACCGCGGGATCGAACTCGTCGCGCTCGGCGAAGATCAGGTCGGCGGCCATCCGTACCGTGGTCAGCGGTGTCCGCAGTTCGTGCGAGACGTCGGAGGTGAACCGGCGTTGCAGCCGGGACATCTCCTCCAGCCGGAGGATCTGCCGTTGCAGGTTCGTCGCCATCTGGTTGAACGAGGCGGCCAGCAGGGCCAGGTCGTCCTCGCCGGAGACCACCATGCGCTGGTCGAGCAGGCCGGCGGAGAGCCGCTGCGCGGTGCGCGCGGCCACCCGTACCGGCGTCACCACCAGGCGGGTGACCAGCGCGGCCAGCAGGCCGAGCAGCAGCACCAGCGCGACGCCGGTCGCGACCACCGTGGCCCGGGCGTCGGCCGCCGTCGCGTCCTGCCGGGCCAGGGGTACGAGGTAGTAGAGCTCGACCTGCCCGAACTTGGTGGGCACCGGGGAGCCGTAGACGAGGTATTTCGTCCGCTCGCCGCCGAGCGAGCCGGTACGGATCTGGTGTGCGACCTTGCCGGAGGCGACCGTGGCCCGCAGCTCGTCGCCGATCACCGTGCCCACCGGCACCTCGGGCGTGGTACGCGGCTCGATGAACTCGGCGAAGTTGTCGGCGGTGATCGCCACCACCACGCCGCTGGTCTGGGTGGGGTCTCCCCCGGCCAGGTAGTTGACGGTGCCGTCGATGGTGTTCTGGAGCTGCGCCTCCTGCGGCTGGCTGTAGAGGTTGAACTGCTTGGCCGCGTACTCGCTGCCGTTGCTCAGCCGCAGCCGCACGTCGGTCTCGGCGTTCTCCAGCAGGATGCTCGTGATCTTGTCGGCGATCAGATAGGCGAAACCGCCCACCAGCAGACTCGACGCCACCAGCGTGATGGTGACCACACGGACCTGCAGCGACCGCCGCCACGCCTGGTGCACCGCTGCCACCAGGCGGGCGACCCGGCCGCTCAGGGCGAGCCAGAGAGCCCGCACGGCGTGGAGCCGGCGGGGCGCGGCGGGCGGCGACTCGGGCAGCGAGGTCAGCACAGTGCTGACCAGGCTATCCGGTGCCCGCCTTGTAGCCCACGCCCCGCACGGTCAGGATGATTTCGGGTCGCTCCGGATCCGGTTCGATCTTGGCGCGCAGCCGCTGCACGTGCACGTTGACCAGGCGGGTGTCCGCCGCGTGGCGGTAGCCCCAGACCTGCTCCAGCAGCACCTCGCGGGTGAAGACCTGACGCGGCTTGCGGGCGAGCGCGACCAGCAGGTCGAACTCCAGCGGCGTCAGCTTCACCTCCTCGCCGTCGCGGCTGACCGTGTGGGCCGGCACGTCGATGGTGATCTGGTTGCCGGTCGGGCCGATGGTCAGCATCTCCGGCGCCACGTCCTCGCCCCGGCGCAGCCGGGCCCGCATCCGGGCCACCAGCTCCTTGGGCTTGAACGGCTTGACCACGTAGTCGTCGGCGCCGGACTCCAGCCCGAGCACCACGTCCACGGTGTCGCTCTTGGCGGTCAGCATCACGATCGGCACGCCGGACTCGCCCCGGATGGCGCGGGCCACGTCGATGCCGCTCATGCCCGGCAGCATCAGGTCGAGCAGGACGATGTCGGGTCGGTTGTCGCGGAACGCGGCCAGCGCCCGTTCGCCGTCCGCGACGAAGGACGGCACGAAGCCCTCGCTGCGCAGCACGATGCCGAGCATCTCGGCGAGGGCGGGGTCGTCGTCGACCACGAGTACCCGGGCTCTCATGGGGTTTATCGTTCCATCCCCGTTCGTCTGGAGTGTTCGGCGTCTCCACGAGACCGTAGCGCCGAGCGGCCCCGCGCACCACAGCAAGCCGGCGTGGCCGCCCAGCGTGGCGCGCCGGGGCGGACGGGTCCACCGGATGCGGACCCGCCGTGCAACCATGATCCCCCGGGCGTCGCCCCGCCCGCCACCTCCGCTCGCCCCGCCCAGGAGTACGCGTGCCCGACGCCGGCCCGACCGCGGTGCTGCCGCGCCGTCCGCTGACCGTCGGGGAGCTGCTCGACGCGGCCGTGCTGCTGCTGCGCGACCAGGCCCGGGTGCTCGTCCCGCTCGCCCTCCTGCTGGCGCTCGCCGAACAGGCGGTGCTCCACCCGCTGCGGATGCTCGCCGGGGCCGAACCGCCGTACTGGTGGCCGGCGGAGTTCGACGGCTCCCTCGCCGGATACTGGCTGCTGCTGGCGGCCGGCGCGGGCACCGAAGCCGCGATCGTCGCGCTGCTCGGCGCCCCGGCCGCGCGCGGCGCCGGCGCGGCGCTGCTGGGGCGCCGTCCCGCACCGTCGGAGCTGCTGCGCGGCGCCCGCGTCGGCGTGACGCTACCGGCCGCCGTCCTGGTCGGGCTGACCGTCACCGCCGCCGGACTGACCGGGCCGGGCTGGTTCCTGGCGTACGCGCTGCTCGGCCTGGTGGTGCCGGTGCTGGTGCTGGACGGGGTGCCCGCGCACCTGGCGCCCTGGCGGGCGGCCCGCCTGGCCGGCCGGGTCAGCGCGCGGGCCGCCGCGATCCGGCTGCTGGGCTACCTGGGCTGGTGGCTGATCCGGCTCGGCATCGGGCTGGGCCTCTACCAGGGCCTCGACATGCTGGGCCTGTTCGACGTCTCGGCCTGGGCGCTGCCGGTGACGATCGCCGCCTTCACCGCGGTGAACGCGCTGGCGTACCCGGCGCTCGCCTGCCTCGACGCGGTGCTGCACCTGGAGACCCGGATCCGCACCGAAGGGCTGGACATCCGGCTCTCCCGCGCGCCGGCCGGCGTACCGGAACCGGTCCTGCTGGCGGCGCACCGGTGAGCCGGTGGTGGACCGAGACGGTAGCGGCCCTCGGTGACGTGGTGCCGCTGCCGCTGGCCGCGCTGATCCTGCTGGCGGTCGCGCTGCTGGTGGCGTTGGGCTGGTATTTCTTCCCGGCCTGGGTGCCCCGGCGGCTGCCCCGGCTCAGTCTCCCCCGGCTACGGCGCCCACGGCTGCCCCGGTTCCGCCTGCCCCGCTTCCGGCGGCGTCGCCGGAGCCGCACCGACCCGCCGCCGGTACGGCTGCCCGCGCCCCGGACCCCGGAACCCGCGCCGGCCGGCGGGCTCGGGTCGGCCGACCGGCTGGCGGCCGAGGGCCGGTACGCCGAGGCGGTCCGGGAGCGGCTGCGCGAGATGGTCCGGCTGCTGGTCCTCCGGCAGGTGGTGGAGCCCCGCCCCGGGCTCACAGTCGTCGAGCTGACCGAGGCGGCGGCCCGCACCCGGCCGCAGGTGCGGCCGACGCTGAACGCGGCCGGGGCGATCTTCTCGGACCTCTGGTACGCCCAGCGCCCCGCGACCGCCGCGCACGACCGGCGGATGCGTGAACTCGTCACCGACCTGAGTCGCGAGCTGACCGGGGAGGAGCCACGGTGACCGCCACAGTCGTACCGGAGACCGCGACGACGGCGGCGGCCACGGCGGCGCCGCGCCGCCGTACGTACCGGTTGCTCGTCCCGCTCGGGCTCGCAGTTCTGCTGATCGTGACCACGCTCGTGCTGCGCGCGGTCGACCGGCCCGACGCGGACGAGCCCGGTTTCCTGTCCCCGGTCGCCACCGACGACGACGGTGGCAGCCGGCTCGCCGAGGCGCTGCGTACGCAGGGCGTGCCGGTGCGCCGGGAGACGGACCTGGCGGCGGCGCTGCGTACCGCCGGAGCCGAGCCGAGCACGCTGTTCGTGCCCGCGCCCGGGCTGGTGCACCCGGACCTGCTCGACGGGCTGACCACCCTGCCGCCCGGCAGCCGGCTGGTGCTCGTCGAGCCCTCCAGGCGGGTGCTCGCCGAACTGGACACCGCGATCGAGCCGGCCGGCGGGCGCTGGGCCGCCCGGGCGGTACCGCCGGACGCGGACGGCACGCCGTGCCCGCTGCCCGAGGCGGTCCGGGCCGGTACGGCCGCCGTCGACCTCCAGCGTTACGCCGGCCCGGCCGAGGTGGACCACTGCTACGGCGGCGCGCTGCTGCGCGCCCCCGGCCGGGTCGAGGTGGTGCTGGCCGGCGCCAGCGACCCGTTCCGCAACGACCGGATCGGCGAGTGGGGCAACGAGGCGCTCGCCACCGGCCTGCTCGGCGGCGGCCGCCCGCTGGTCTGGCTCGACCTGCCCGAGCCGGTTCCGGCCCCGACGCGCCCGAGCTGGTCCCCGGATCCGGCCACCGAGGAGCCCGCCCCGGCCGGCAGCGGCCGGTCGGAACGGCCCGACCCGCCCGACCGCGCCGACCCGCCCCGGGAGAACCCGCTCTGGGGCGCCTTCCCGCAGTGGTTCTGGGCCCTCCTGGTGCAGCTCGCCCTGGCCGGGCTGCTGGTGGTGCTGTGGCGGGCCCGCCGGCTCGGGCCGCCGGTCTCGGAGCCGCTGCCGGTGACCGTCCGATCCGCCGAGACGGTACGCGGCCGGGCGCGGCTCTACCGCCGGGCGGGCGCCCGGGGCACGGTCGCCGGGACGCTGCGCGCCGGCGCGCTGGAACGGCTGACGACCCGCCTCAACCTGCCCCCGGACACGCCCGGCGACGAGGTGGCCGCCCGGGTCGCCGAGCGCGCCGGCGCCGACCCGGAGCGGGTGGCCGACCTGCTCTACGGCCCCGCCCCGGAGAAGGACCGCGAGCTGCTGGAGCTGGCCCGCGAACTGGACGCCCTGACCCGTACCCTGGCCCCGCATCCCAGCGAAGGAGACCTCCGGTGACCGGACCCGTCACGACCACCGCCCCGTCCGGCGCCCGCGCCGCCCTGCACCGGCTGCGCGCCGAGGTGGCGAAGGCCGTCGTCGGGCAGGACGCCGTGGTCACCGGCCTGGTGATCGCGTTGCTCTGCCGGGGGCACGTGCTGCTGGAGGGCGTACCGGGGGTGGCCAAGACGCTGCTGGTCCGGACCCTGGCCGCCGCGCTCGACCTGGACGCCAAGCGGGTGCAGTTCACCCCCGACCTGATGCCCGGCGACGTCACCGGCTCGCTGATCTTCGACCAGCGGACCGCCGCGTTCACGTTCCGGGAGGGGCCGGTCTTCACCAACCTGCTGCTCGCCGACGAGATCAACCGCACGCCGCCCAAGACGCAGTCGGCGCTGCTGGAGGTGATGGAGGAGCGGCAGGTCTCCGTCGAGGGCGAGCGTCGTCCGCTGCCCGACCCGTTCATCGTCGCGGCCACCCAGAACCCGGTCGAGTACGAGGGCACCTACCCGCTGCCCGAGGCGCAGCTCGACCGCTTCCTGCTCAAGCTGACCGTGCCGCTGCCGGAGCGGGAGGAGGAACTGGGCGTGCTGCGCGCGCACCACGCCGGTTTCGACCCGCGCGACCTGCGCGCGGCGGGCGTACGCCCGGTGGCCGGCGTGGCGGACCTGGCCGCCGCCCGGGCCGAGGTCCGCGGGGTGCACGTGGCCGAGCCGGTGCTCGGTTACATCGTGGACCTGTGCCGGGGCACCCGGTCCGCCCCGGCGCTGGAGCTGGGCGCGTCGCCCCGGGGCGCCACCGCGCTGCTGAACACCGCCAAGGCGTGGTCCTGGCTGGCCGGCCGCGACCACGTCACCCCCGACGACGTCAAGGCGGTCGCCCGGCCCACGCTGCGGCACCGGCTGCGTCCGCGTCCGGAGGCGGAGCTGGAGGGCGTGACCGTCGACGCCGTGCTGGACTCGGTGCTGGCCACCGTGCCGACGCCGCGATGACCTGGCGGGCGGGCCTGCTGCTCGGCGTGGGCGCGCTGACCCTGCCGGCCTGGCCGGCGCCGTTCCTCGGCGTCGCCGTGCTGACCGCGGCGGTGCTGCTGCTGGTGCTGCTCGACCGGGCGATGGCGGTCCCGCCGGACGCGCTCACAGTGACCCGGTCCGGGGAGCGCACGGTCCGCCTCGGCGCCACCGCCACCGTCACCCTGCACCTGGCCAACCCGACCGACCGCACGCTGTACGCCCAGATACGCGACGCCTGGGTGCCGTCGGCCGGGGCGCGCCCCGACGTGCCGCCGGATCGCCTGCTCACCGTGCCGCCCGGTGGCACCGCGACGCTGCCGGTCCGGCTCACCCCGACCCGGCGCGGCGACCGGCCGGCGGTGGCGCTGACCGTACGGTCGCTCGGGCCGATGCGCCTGGGCGCCCGGCAACGCGCCGGAACGCCCGCCACGCCACGGTGGACGCTGCGGGTGCTGCCCCGTTTCGACTCCCGCCGGCACCTGCCGGAGAAGCTGGCCCGGCTGCGGGTCATCGACGGTGTGCAGGTGACCCGCGGGCGCGGTCACGGCACCGAGTTCGACACACTCCGCGAGTACGCGGTGGGCGACGACGTCCGCTCGATCGACTGGCGGGGCAGCGCCCGCCGGGCCGACGTGCTGGTGCGCACGTGGCGCCCGGAGCGGGACCGGCGCCTGGTCTGCGTCCTGGACACCGGCCGCACGTCGGCGGTACGCCTCGGCGACGAGCCCCGGCTCGACACCGCCATCGACGCGGCGCTGCTGCTCACCGCGCTCGCCGCCCGGGCCGGTGACCGGGTGGACCTGCTGGCGGCGGACACCGAGATCCGGGCCCGGGTGACCGGCAGCGGCCGTCCGGCGCTGCTCGCCCGGCTGGTCGACGCGGTGGCGCCGTTGCAGCCCGCGCTGGCCGAGACCGACTTCGAGCTGATCGCCGCCGAGGTGCTGCGCCGGGAGCGGCAGCGCAGCCTGGTGGTGCTGTTCACCGCGCTGGAGGCGGGCGCGATCGGAGACGGGCTGCTGCCGGTGCTGCCCCGGCTGGCG
This sequence comes from Micromonospora tulbaghiae, assembly GCF_900091605.1. Classification (GTDB taxonomy): domain Bacteria; phylum Actinomycetota; class Actinomycetes; order Mycobacteriales; family Micromonosporaceae; genus Micromonospora; species Micromonospora tulbaghiae. The sequence goes on along the minus strand of NZ_FMCQ01000003.1, from coordinate 105,896 downwards.
ACCCGGCACCGGGTGGTGCTGGCCGCCGCAGGTGATCCGGTGCTGAACCGGCTCGCCACTGCCACCCCGGCCGGCCCGGACGACCCGTACGCGGCCGCGTCGGCGTTGCGGGCGCTGGCCGAACGGGACCGGGTGCGCGCCGCCCTGTCGCGCTACGGCGTAACTGTGGTGGACGTACCGGGGCACCGGCTGGCTCCGGCCGTCGCCGACACGTATCTGCGGCTCAAGTCCCTCGGCCAGCTCTGACCGCGCGCCTTCCGAGCACCAGCGCGTACGCCAGGAACGCCAGCCACACGGCGGCGCCGGCGGCCACCCGCAGCGCGACCGGCACCGGCGCCGGGGTCACGAACGCCTCGATCAGCGCGGAGACCGCGAAGACGCCGACCAGGCCGGCCGCGACCACGACGGCGAGCCGTCCCGCCTCGGCGACCGCCCGGCCGCGCCCGAGGTGCGCGGGCGGGGCGATCCACGCCCAGGCGGTCCGCAGTCCGACCCCGGCGGCGACGAAGATGCCGGTCAGCTCCAGCAGCCCGTGCGGGGTGATCATGCCGAAGAAGACGTCCGCCCGGCCGTAGGAGATCATCACGCCGCCGACCACGCCGATGTTGAGCGCGTTCTGCCACAGCAGCCAGAGCACCGGAACCACGAGCACGCCGGCGGCCAGACACTGGGCGGCCAGCCAGGCGTTGTGCGTCCACAGGTGGAACGCGAACGTGGGCGCGGCGAACTCGGTGTAGTAGCCGGCGAAACCGGAGTCCACGAGCTGCCGCGCCGCCTCGGGGCCGACGAACGCGGCGGCGGTGTCCGGGTTGCCGGCGACGAACCAGATGAGGAAGGCGCTCAGGGCGCTGAACGCGGTGGCCACGCCGCACCACCAGGGCCAGGCCCGGTAGAGGGCGGCGGGCAGGTCGGCGGCCAGGAACCGGCCCACCGCCGCCCAGGACAGCCGGGGCCGGCCGGTGACCCGGGCCCGGGCTGCGAGGACCAGGTGGGACAGCCGGTTCACCAGCACCGGCTCGGGCGCCCGGGCGCGCAGCGCGGAGAGGTGCGTGGCGCTGCGCTGGTAGAGCGCCACCAGTTCGTCGACCTCGGCCGCGTCGAGGCGGCGCCGGCCGGTCAGGTGTTCCAGCCGCCGCCATTCGGCGCCGTGCTCGGCCACGTACGCGTCGAGATCCACTCAGCCTCCCCCGTTCGGCGTCCATGGTGTTCACTGTCGGGGTGCGCGCGCAACCTCCCCCACCGCCCCGTTGGGCCGACGCCGGTCTGGTCAGCGGCGAGGCGGTGGAGCTGGACGTCCGGGTGGCCCGGCTGGGCTCCCGGGTGCTCGCCCTGCTGATCGACGCCGTGATCCAGCTCGCGCTGTTTCTGCTGCTCGGCGCGGTGCTGGCGATGGTGGCGCTCGCCCTGCTGGGGGATCTCCTCGACACCGCGCTGGCCGGCGCGCTCCAGACCGTGCTGCTGGTGCTGGTCCTGCTCGGCTATCCGGTGGTGATGGAACGCTTCGCCGGTGGCCGGACGGTGGGCAAGCTGGCCGTGGGGCTGCGCGTGGTCCGGGCCGACGGCGGTCCGGTGGGGGTGGGCCAGTCGCTGACCCGGGCGCTGGTCGGTGTCGCGGTGGAGTGGCCCGGTCTGGTGCTGCCGCTGCTGAGCTGGGTCGCGAGCGTCACGGTGATGCTCACCGACCCGCGCGGCCGGCGGCTGGGCGACCTGGTCGCCGGCACGCTCGTGGTGCACAGCCGAGGCGCCGCGCTGTGGCGGCCGCTGCCGCCGGCTCCGCCGCCGCTGCTGGCCTGGGCGACCACTCTCGATCTGACCCGGTTCGACGACGGGCTGGCGCTGGCCGCCCGGCAGTACCTGGATCGGCTGCCTCAGCTCGCCGAGCCGGACCGCTCCCGGCTGGGCCGGGCGCTGTGGGCGGAGGTCGCGGCGGTCACCTCGCCGCCTCCGCCGTGGTCCGCGCCGGACTGGGTCTACCTGTCCGCCGTGCTGGCCGAGCGGGGGCGCCGGGCCGCGCTCCGGCTGGGCCGCGCCCGGACGGTCACCGCCACGCTCTGGCCGGAGCTGGTCCCGGCCCCGGCCACGGTGCTGCACGCCGTCGCGCCGGCCGCCCTGCGTCCCGCCGCGCCGGCCACCGGCCGGTTGCGGTCCGCCGTCCCGGACGCGGGCCCCGATCCGGTACGCCGCTGAGCCGGGCTCAGGCGAACAGCGCCCGCCCCCACCAGTCGGCGGCGTCGCGTACGCCGGGCGGGCAGGCGAACAGGCCGCTGGAGACGTGCCGCAGGTACTCGTTCATCGCGTCGTTGCGGGCCAGCCGGGTCTGGATCGGCACGAACTGCCGGCGCGGATCCCGCTGGTAGGCGATGAAGAACAGGCCGGCGTCGAGCCGGCCCAGCCCGTCGGAGCCGTCCACGAAGTTGTAGCCGCGGCGCAGCAGGCGGGCGCCGTTGTTCGCGTCCGGGTGGGCCAGTCGTACGTGCGCGGTGTCGGCGATGAGCGGCTCGCCGTCGTCGCCCTTCGCGGCGAAGTCCGGCTCGTCGAACTCGTCGCGGCGGCCCAGTGGGGCGCCGCTGCCCTTGGTCCGGCCGACGATCGTCTCCTGCTCGGCCAGCGGGCTGCGGTCCCACGTCTCGATCAGCATCCGGATCTTCCGGGTGACCAGGTAGGAGCCGCCGGTCATCCAGTCCGGGCCGTCGCCGGGTTGCACCCAGAGCTGGTCGCGGAGCAGGCCGGCGTCCTCGGCCTTGAGGTTGGCGGTGCCGTCCTTGAAGCCGAACAGGTTGCGGGGTGTGGCCTGGTCCCGCGACGTCGAGGAGGTACGCCCGAAGCCGAGCTGCGACCAGCGGACGCTCACCACGCCCATGCCGATCCGGGCCAGGTTGCGGATGGCGTGCACCGCCACCTGAGGGTCGTTGGCGCAGGCCTGGACGCAGAGGTCCCCGCCGGACAGCTCCGGCCGCAGCGCGTCACCGGCGAAGTGCGGCAGGTCGGCGAGGGCGGCCGGACGCCGGGCGGCGATGCCGAAGCGGTCCCGGCCCTGCGCGTCGCGGAACAGCGACGGCCCGAATCCCACGGTGAGGGTGAGCTGCGACGGGGGCAGTCCGAGCGCCTCGCCGGTGTCGTCCGGCGGGGCCTCCGGCATGCCGCCGACCGCGCCGATCACCCCGGCGTCCTTGCCGGCGGTCATCCGGGCCGCGGCGGCGGTCCACTCCTGGAGCATCGCGACCAGCCGGTCCCGGTCCTTGGTGACCACGTCGAACGCGACGAAGTGCAGCCGGTCCTGGGCGGGGGTGGTGACGCCGGCCTGGTGCTCGCCGAGGAACGGCACGGAACCGGCCGCCGATCCGGTGGCGGAGGCCTCGTTCCCGCCGGCGAGCAGGGCACCCGCGCCGCCCGCCACCCCGGCGACTCCGGCCACGCCGACGCCGGCCAGGGTCATCGCGCGGCGTCGGGACAGGCGGCGGCCGGTCCGCCGGCTGTTCGGCTCGCTCGTCGCGTCACCGCCGTCCGGGCCGGTCATCGCGCGACGGCCGCCGCGACCTTGCTGACCGGCTCGGCCAGCGCGTTCACCGCGTCCGACAGCTCCTTCAGCTCGACCTTGCCGAGCTGGGTGTGCAGCTTCCAGCCGTCCCCGGCCCGGTGCCGCCCGAGCGTGGCCTCCACGTTCGCGAACTCGCTGTCGAGCTGCTTGACCAGGTCGGGCGCGCGCTGTTCCAGCGCCGGGCGCAGCGCGGCGACGGCCGCCTTCGAGCCCTCCAGGTTGGCGTTGAAGTCCCAGAGGTCGGTGTGCGAGTAGCGCTCCTCCTCGCCGGTGATCTTGCCGCTGGCGACCTCGTCAAGCAGCGCCTTGGCGCCGTTGGCGAGCTGGAGCGGGGTGAGCTTCTCGGCGTCCGCCTTGGCGACGATCGCCTTCACGTCGACCAGGAGCCGGTCGGCGACGGCGCCGTCCTTGCTCACGTCCCCTGTGGTCCAGAGGTCCTTCTCGATCCGGTGGAAGCCGGTGAACTCCATGCCCTCCTCGACCACCTCCTCGCGGCCGTCGATCTTCGGGTCGAGGTCGCCGAAGCTCTCCGCGACCGGCTCGATCCGCTCCCAGTAGGTGCGGGCCACCGGGTACAGCGCCTTGGCCTTGGTCACGTCGTTCGCCTTGACCGCCGCCACGAACTCCTCTGTCTTCGTCAGCAGGGCGGCGGTCTGGCTGCGCACGTACCGCTGGTAGCTCTCGGTGGCCTGGGTCAGCGCGGCGTCCGGGGCGACTGTCGCGGCGGTGCCGGAGACCTTCAGTGCGCCCCGGATGCCCCGGCCGCTCATCCCCGGCTTGCAGGCCGTCTCGTACGTGCCGGCGGCCAGCTCGACCCGCAGCTCGCGGCTGAGCCCCGGGGCGATGTTCTCCACCTCGCCCATCACCCGGTCGCCGGCCGCGTAGACGTAGAACTCGTTGACCTTGGAGCCGGTGTTCGTCACCTTGAAGGTCACCTGGCCGGCGTCGATCTCGGTGTCGCCGACCTCACAGACGGTGTCGGTGGCCTTGACGGCGATCGGACCGCCGTTCGTGGCGTCGGCGTCGTCACCGCCCCCGCAGCCGGCCAGTCCGGCGACGGCGAGCAGCCCGGCGGCGGCGGGCGCGACGAGTCGAGTGGTACGCATCGTGCGGGGTCTCCTCGGAAGCGGGCGGGTCAGGAGCGGGGGGACGGAACGGCGGCTACGTCGGCCGGCGCGGCGGCGGGGACCGCCGTGTCCGGCTGGGCCGGCTGGGCGGGCTGCACGGGCCGGGCGGGCTGGGCCGGCTTGCGCAGGAAGAGGACGAGCACCGGCACCGCGTACGCGACCCAGGCGACCAGCTCCAGCACTGTCGGCGCGGCGGTGACGTTGAACATGCCGGCGAGCAGCGCGCCGTACCAGGAACCCGGGTCGAGCGTGGTGGAGATGTCGAAGGCGAGGTCGTTCAGGCCGGGCAGCACGCCCGCCTCCTGGAAGTCGTGCACGCCGTACTTGAGGATGCCGGCGGCGACCAGGATGAGCAGCGCGCCGGTCCAGGTGAAGAACCGGCTCAGGTTGATCCGCACGGCGCTGCGGTAGAGCAGGAATCCGATCACGACGGCGGTGGCGATGCCCCCGGCCAGGGCGAGCAGCGAGCCGGGCCCGGTGCCACCGGCCGCGCTCTCGGCGGCGGCGTAGAAGATCAACGCCGTCTCCAGGCCCTCGCGGATCACGGCGAGGAACGCCATCCCGGCGACGGCCAGGGAGCCGACAGCGAGCGCGTCGGTGAGCTTGCCGCGCAGCTCACCGGCGATGGTGCGGGCGGCCCGGCGCATCCAGAAGATCATCCAGGTCACGAAGACCACTGCGGCGACCGAGGTGACCGCCTCGAACAGCTCGCGCGACTCGGAGGTGCGCAGCAGCGAGGTGGAGGTGTACTGGATCAGCGAGCCGAAGCCGACGGAGAGCGCCACGGCCAGGCCGACGCCGGCCCACACCTGCGGCAGCCGGTCCCGGCGCTGCGACTTGACCAGGAAGGCGACGAGGATGCTGACCACGAGCGTCGCTTCCAGACCCTCGCGCAGGCCGATCAGGTACGTGGCGAACATCAGCACTCCGTCGTCGCTAAGTTAGGGCAGGCATACCTTGCTCCTGTTCACAGCAAACGTCAAGCTGATCCGGGTAACGTCACCCGGTTCGACATCCGACGGCCTTCCCCCGTACGCGAAAAGGGACCGGGACGGCCGCGCGGCGGCCGGCCCCGGTCCCTTCTCCGAGCGTGGAACTCAGTAGCGGTAGTGGTCCGACTTGAACGGGCCCTCCGGGGAGACGCCCAGGTAGGCGGCCTGCTCCTTGGTGAGCGTGGTCAGCTTCGCGCCGAGCGCGTCCAGGTGCAGCCGGGCGACCTTCTCGTCCAGGTGCTTGGGCAGCACGTAGACGCCGATCGGGTATTCCTCGGTCTTGGTGAACAGCTCGATCTGGGCGATCGTCTGGTTGGCGAACGAGTTCGACATCACGAAGCTCGGGTGGCCGGTGGCGTTGCCCAGGTTCAGCAGGCGGCCCTCGGAGAGCACGATGATCGCGTGGCCGTCGTCGAAGCGCCACACGTCGACCTGCGGCTTGATGTTCTCCCGCGTCACGTCGCTGCGCTTGGCCAGGCCGGCCATGTCGATCTCGTTGTCGAAGTGGCCGATGTTGCCCACGATGGCCTGGTGCTTCATCCGGGCCATGTGCTCGTTGGTGATGACGTCGAAGCAGCCGGTCGCGGTGATGAAGATGTCGGCCTGCTCCACCACGTCGTCGAGCGTGGCGACCTGGTAGCCGTCCATCGCCGCCTGCAGCGCGCAGATCGGGTCGACCTCGGTCACCACGACCCGGGCGCCCTGGCCGCGCAGCGACTCGGCGCAGCCCTTGCCCACGTCGCCGTAGCCCATGACGACAGCCATCTTGCCGCCGATCAGCACGTCGGTGGCGCGGTTGATGCCGTCGATGAGCGAGTGGCGGCAGCCGTACTTGTTGTCGAACTTGCTCTTGGTCACCGAGTCGTTGACGTTGATGGCCGGGAAGAGCAGCGTGCCGGCGCGGTGCATCTCGTAGAGCCGGTGCACGCCGGTGGTGGTCTCCTCGGTGACGCCCTTGATGTCGGCGGCGATCCGGGTCCAGCGCTGGCCGTCCTCGGCCAGCGAGCGGTGCAGCAGTTCGAGGATGACCGCATACTCCTCGGAGTCGGCGGACTCGACCGGCGGCACGACGCCGGTCTTCTCGAACTCGGCGCCCTTGTGGACGAGCAGGGTGGCGTCGCCACCGTCGTCGAGGATCATGTTCGGGCCCTGCCCGTCCGGCCAGTTGAGCACCTGCTCGGTGCACCACCAGTACTCCGGCAGCGTCTCGCCCTTCCAGGCGTAGACCGGCACGCCGGCCGGGGCCTCCGGTGTGCCCTCGGGGCCGACCACCATCGCCGCGGCGGCGTGGTCCTGGGTGGAGAAGATGTTGCAGGACGCCCAGCGGACCTGCGCGCCGAGCGCGACAAGGGTCTCGATCAGGACGGCGGTCTGAACGGTCATGTGGAGCGAACCGGTGATGCGGGCGCCGGCCAGCGGCTGGGCCTCGGCGAACTCACGCCGGATCGCCATCAGGCCGGGCATCTCGTGCTCGGCGAGCCGGATCTCCTTGCGCCCGAACTCGGCGAGCGACAGATCCGCCACCTTGTAGTCGCCCTCGGCGAGGGTGCTCGGCCGGGCCTGCGACGACGCGCCGCTGGAGGCCGCCGGGAGGGTGCTGGTCATGGAAGCTCCTGTCGAACGATGGTGGTGCGCAGCCTTCCACCTTACGCTCGCGGGCCATTCGACCCGTGCCCGGTTGGCCGACCGCGCAATCGGCCGGTCGGCGGACAGCGCACGGGGCGGTCGGTCGTGAGCGGACTTTCCACTCACGGCCCGGCCGCCCCGTGCATCCCCCCGGTTTGGTTCCCCCGCACGTCACCGGACCTTCGTCGCGACAACGCTGCGTACCCATAGGGTCACACCACGCAGCGTGACCGTCAAGCCATTTCGGGAAAGTCGGACTTGTGCGGATCAGTGCATGCCGCAAGTGGCGACGAACGCCTCGCCTGCCCCGCCCACCGTCAGCGGGCCACCGGCCGCCGTCCCGACGGCCGCCTGACCCGCGTCCAGCGTGACCGTGCCCACGCCGTCGTCCACGGTCAGCTTCCCGGTCCGGCAGAGCACCACCCGCGGCCCCGGCAGCGTCAGCCGCACCCCCGGCGACCCGGCGGTCACCTCGACCCGGTGCAGCGCGAAGTCCTCCACCGGCACCGGCCAGGTCAGCACCCCCGGTTCCACCTGCTCCGGCCGCAGCACCGGCTGGGTCAGCACCTCGAACCGGAGCACCCGCAGCAGCTCGTCCACGTCGACCCGCTTCGCGGTGAACCCGCCGCGCAGCACGTTGTCGCTGGCCGCCATGATCTCCACGCCGGTGCCGTGCAGGTAGGCGTGCAGATTCCCGGCCGGCATCCAGATGCCCTCGCCCGGCGCCAGCCGGACATGGTGCAGCAGCAGCGCCACCACCACGCCCGGGTCGGCCGGATAGCCGGCCGCCAGCGTGCGCACCAGCGCGGCGTCCGCCGGCGCCGGACCCGCGTCCGCCCCCGCCAGCACGGCCGCCACCAGCCCGGCGCGCTCCGCCCGGGGCCAGCTCAACAGCAGGCGTACAGCCTCCCGCAGCCCCGCCGGCCCGTCGCGCAACGCCGCCACGACCGGCTCCAGCGCGGGTACGCCGAACGCGGCGATCGCCTCCGCCGACTCCCCCGGATCGCGGAAGCCGCAGAGCGCGTCGAACTCCGAGAGCGCCACCAGCAGCTCCGGCTTGTGGTACGGGTCCACGTAGTTGGCCCGCACCACGTCGGCGGCGTGCCCGGCGCGGGCCTGCTCGGCGTCCGGATGCGCCTGGAGGCTCAGCGGCGCGTCGGCCGCCAGCACCTTCAGCAGGAACGGCAGCCGCGTGCCGAACCGGCCGACCAGCCGCTCACCCAGCCAGTGGTCCGGCTCGGCCACCAGCAGTTCGGTGAGGCTGACCGGCCGGCCGTCCCGCTGCACGGTGGCCGGGGCGCCCGGATGGGCGCCCAGCCACAGCTCCGCCTCCGGCCCGTCGCTCGGCACCGGCCGCCCCTGCAACTCCGCGATCGCGGTGCGTGAGCCCCAGGCGTAGTCACGGATCCGGCCCTGCAACAACTCCATCGGTCAGCTCCCGGGCCGCCCGGCCACCTCGTCGGCCGCCTGCGTCCCACCACTGGTCACGGTCTCCGGGACGGCGGTGTCCGCCGCCTGCCCGGTGCCGGCCCGCTCGGCGGCGGGCGAGTAGATGTCCGGCTCCAGGTAGATCACCCGGGCGGTCGGCACATCGCGGCGGATCCGCGCCTCCACCGCGTTGATGTCGCGCGCCAGGTCCTGGGCCGTCTCCCAGGCCGGCACCGCGATCTTCGCCGCCACCATCAGCTCCTCCGGGCCGAGGTAGAGCGTCTTCATGTGGATGATCCGCTCCACCTCGGGACCGTCCGTCACAGCCTGCTCGATCTTGGCCAGCTCACTCTGTTCGGCGCCCTCGCCGAGCAGCAGGCTCTTGGTCTCGATCGCCAGCGTGATCGCGATGACCACGAGCAGGACGCCGATCATCGCGGTGCCCGCCGCGTCCCACATGCCGTTGCCGGTGATCAGCGTCATGCCGACGCCGAACAACGCGAAGACCAGACCGACCAGGGCGCCGAAGTCCTCCAGCAGCACCACCGGCAGCTCCGGGGCCTTGGCCCGGCGGATGAACCGGACCCAGGTCTGGTTGCCCCGGATCAGGTTGGACTCCTTGATCGCGGTACGGAAGGAGAAGCTCTCCATCACGATCGCCGCGACCAGCACCGCCACCGGCACCCACTGCCAGCTCTCGATCGGGTGCGGGTCCGACGCCTTGTGGTAGGCCTCGTAGAGCGCGAACAGGCCACCGATGCTGAACAGCACGATCGCCACGATGAACGCGTAGATGTAGCGCTCCCGGCCGTACCCGAACGGGTGCTGCGGCGTGGCCTGCCGCTTGGCCCGCCGGCCGCCGATCAGCAGCAGCCCTTGGTTACCCGAGTCGGCCACCGAGTGGATCGACTCGGCAAGCATCGACGACGAGCCGGTGAGGGCGAACGCGATGAACTTGGTGACGGCGATGCCGAGGTTCGCCGCCAGGGCGGCGACGATCGCCTTGGTGCCCCCGTTTGCGCTCATTCCCCGCCTCGCTCGATGCCCCGTGTGGTCACTGGTTCGCCAGCTCCTTCATCTCCGTGATGGCCGGTACCGCCATCGGGTCCAGCCCATGTGCCAGGGCCAGGTAGATCGAGGCGAAGTCGGGGACCGCGACCAGCGACGCGAGCCGTTCCAGCGCGGAGCCGCCCTCGGCGGTCACCACGTCGCAGCGCACCCCGCGCCGCTCGGCGAGCGTCTGCACCGCGTCCGCGCGGCGCTCCTCCACCGCCAGCGGCTCGTCGGTGTCGTCGTCGGCGTTGAGCCCGCCGTCACGCAGCAGCACCAGCCGCAGCCGGGTGCCGTCGGACTCGTCGTCGCCCGGGTCGGCGAAGATGTCCCGCTGGCCCTCGGCCAGGCCACCGAACACCCCGTCGAGCAGGCCGACGCGGCCCCGGCCCGCCTCGCCCAGCGCACCGGCGACCACCGGGTAGCGCGCGTTCGCGGACAGCGTGTCGCCGAACCGCCGGGCGGCCACGGTGGCCAGCGGGGACGAACCCCACACGATCGGGATCGAACCGGACAGGCCCAGCGCCAGCGACTTCGCCGGGTTGACGAAGGACTCGGCGGTCGGCCGGCATCGATCGGCGTCGGCGTCCAGCCGGGCCGCCGTCTCGGCCAGATCCGCCTCGTTGACCTTCACGAGCCCGAGGGTACGGGCGGCCAGCAGAACCGGCACGGTGAGCGCCCAGAGGCTGGCCCGGGCCGGCGCACGCCGGGGCACCGGGATGAACGGCGCACGCGCACGCTCCGCCACCGACTGGAGCTGCGAGTCGGGCGCGCCGACCGCGACGAGCCGGGCGCCGCGCCGGTGCGCCGCCTCGGCCGCACCCAGCGCCTCCGGGCTGCGACCGGACGCGCTCACCGCGATGACGACGTCCGCCGCGCCCACCCAGCCCGGCACGCCGGCGCTGCGGTGCGGGATGACCGGCACCGGGCAGCGCGGCCCGGCGACGGTGGCCAGCACGTCACCGGTACGTCCGGCGGTGCCGATGCCGGCGATGACCACCGCGCGGGGCCGTCCGTCGTCGGCGAGCACCGACAGGTTCGCCTCGGCGGCCAGCGCCGCCGACTCGCGCACCTGGGCGCCGGCGGACGCGGTGTGCCGGAGCATGCCGCCCGGATCCCGCTCGGAGAGCTGCGCCGCGTCGTCGAGCAGGGCCTCGTCGGCGTGCCGGTGGCCGCTGACCCCGGCCGTACCCTCCATCACCGCGACGACCCGCCCCGCGCCTCGTCGGCGGCGGGTCCACCGCGCGCCTCGTCCAGCAGGAGCACCGGGACGTCGTCCCGGACCTCGAAGATGCGACCGCACTCGGTGCAGGTGAGCGTCTGCGCCTGCGCGTCGTAGTCGAGCGGGGCGTGGTGCGTGTCCGGGCAGGCGAGGATGTCGAGCAACTGCGGGTCCAGGGCCACGGCGCGGCTCCTTCCACGTATGCGGTCTCACCGGTCGGCGGTGCCGGTCGGCGCACGCGATCTTATCGGCCGAGCGGCCCCGGCACCGGGCCCCGTTCGGCCCCGGTGTTCCGTCCTCCGGTCGGGCAGGTGGCGGCTATCGGGTCACGACGTGACCACCCAACGTCACGTTAACCCCGGGAGCCGGTCGGGTTCCGGCTCAGTCCGGCAAGCGGGGCAAGACACTCGTCGCGTCCCCGCCCGCCGGGGGCGGGGGCGGGGGCAGGGCGCTCGTCGCCTCCGGGCCCGCCGGCGCCGGTGACGCCGGGACGGACGCGGGCGCGCCGTACACGTTGCCGGCCGGGCGGGGCGGCGTCGCGGCCCCGTACACCGTGGGGGCCGGTCCGGGCGTGCCGGAGCGGTAGGTGGTGGTGCTGCGCGGCAGCGGGACCGGCGGGAGGTCGGCGGAGTTCGCGCCGCCGGTCCGGTCGGCGCGGTTGCGGCGCAGCAGCAGGACGATGAGGGCGGCGCCGACGAGCACCAGCCCGATACCGAACCACATGATCATGGAACCTCCGAACGACGAGTCGTCGGCCGCGGCGGTGGCCGGGGCGACGGCGGCGGCCACCGGCGACGTGTCGGCCACCTCGGCCGGCGTGGTCTCGCTCGCGCTGGGCGTCGGCGAGGGCTTGCGGGACGGGCTGGGGCTCGGTGTCCGCGGGGCGCCCACCAGCCGGGCCGACCCACCAGCCCGGCCGAGCACGTCGCCGTTGGCCGCGCTCGCCTCACCGGCCAGCTCCAGCCGCCCGCCGACGGTCCCGGCCAGGAACGACACCCGGTAACGCACGGTGACGCCCTTGCCCTTGCACAGCGGCCGGTCGACCGGAGCGACCGCGGCGGTGGCGACGGCGCCGCCGTCCCCGGAGACCTGCACCGGCACCCATCGGCCCCCGGACGCCACCTGCACCCGGACCTGGTCCGCCCGCAGGCCCTCCGACCGGAGCCCGATCGCGGTACGCAACTGCACGCAGCCGTCAGTGCGCTTGCGCACCTCGACCGCCACAGTGCCCGGCGGACCACCGGCGGTGAAGCTGTTCGCCGAGCGCAGTCCCACCCGGTCGTCGCGGGCCGACGCCGGTGACGCCGGGACGGCGATCAGGCCACCCAGCAGCGCGCCGACCATGGCCCACCGCGCCGCGTGCCGCCCTGCCGACATCTCCACCTCACCGTTGCGTCCGGACCGGATCCGCCGGTCAGGTTACTACCGGCCCCTCCAGGCACCCGCGCATCGAGCACGCCACATGTGTGCCGCGCCACGCGATCACCGCCCGCCCAGGTCACCGCCCGATGCGCCTGCTTCGGTGAGCGCCCGCCTGCACAGCCGGTCGGCCGTACGGGTGGTCTCCGGCAGCCGGTACCGGGGCGTCAGTGCCAGTACCCGGTCCACCGCGTTGTCCAACCCCACCCGGTGCCCGACGCTCACGAAGACCGGCCGCACACCACCCTGAGTCCGCAGCACCCGCCCGACCACCTCGCCGCCGTCGCACAGGTCGGCGCTGTCACCACGCTCGGGGCCGGGACCCGTCCACGAGCCGACGAGCGGCGTCTTGCCCACCCCTATCGTGGGCAGCCCGGTCACCAGACCCAGGTGACAGGCCAGCCCGAACCGGCGCGGGTGCGCCAGCCCGTGCCCGTCACAGACCAGCAGCTCGGGACGGGTGGTGAGCCGGTCCAGCGCGGCGAGCAACGCCGGCATCTCGCGGAACGCGAACAGCCCCGGCACGTACGGGAAGGCGGGCCGCCCCACGCACACCGCCTCGTCCACCACGTCGAGGGTGGCTGAATCGAGGACCGTGACGGCGGCGGCGAGCAGGTCGCCGTCGGGCGCATACGCCACGTCCAGCCCGGCCACCGTCGCGGGCGCGGCGGGACCGGGCCCGGTCAGGTCCACCCGGGACCGCAACTCCTCCTGTACGCGTCTCGCCTCGGCCACGTCGGCGGGTGGCACATAGGGCACGGGTGGGCCTTCCGTGGAGGGCATGACGTTCCCGGCCGCTGTCAGGACGTGGCGGAGGCGATGGTGGGGTCGGCGGCGGGATCGCCGGCCTGTTGGAGCTGCTCCTCGAACATCACGAAGGTCCGCCGCCGGACTCCCCGGATCAGCGCCTGCTCCTGCGGCGTCGGATACCGGCGTTCCTCCTGGAGCGTGTCCTCGATCGCCCGGACGGTTTCGTAGAGAGCGAAGATCGGGCCGTCGCCCTGGAGGTAGAGGCTTCTCTCAAGCTCGGTGAGTTGGACGAACTCTTCCGGAGAGACCTCATAGATCTCGTCGCCGCCCCCGAACAGCACCTTGTCGATGAGGTTGTTGGCCTCACGCCAGCCCCCCGTGTCCTTGGACAGCCTCCAGCCGGCCACGCCCCCGTCGGCGGTCGCGACCAACTTCACGGGAGAGTCGTAGTAGTTGAAGAACTTGGGCAGCGTCAAGCCCTCCACCGGCCTCACTGCGGCGGCACCTCCCCGATGCTCTCCTGCGCTCTGCTCCAGTAGGCGCTCTGCGCTCGCCGGAGGAGTCCGTCGCGGATGGCGCGTTCTGTCTGTGTCAACGGCCGGCCTTCACTCTCGGACAGCGCTTCTAGGTCGCGTCGGATTTCGTACAGCGCATGCTCCCATTCCGCGACCTCCTCGACTGCAGCGAGCTGCAGTCGAAGTTCTGCCATGTGGCCGTTCGACATCCGAAGATTGAGTAAGAGGTCCCGGTAGCCGCTGTCCTGTGGATCGAGGAACCGGTCCTTGAGATGGAGGATCACCACATCCGGGTCGGCTGCCAGCCGTCCGAGTGCCTGGTAGACAGCATCGAGAGTGTCGAATTGCACTCTGGCGCCCGCCAAGTCCTTGAGCTTTGACGCGTCGTTCTCGTACTCGATCAGCTTGTCCAGAACGCGGTCCCGATTCTTGGGTTCCTTCCTCCAATCGGGGCTGCCTTGGTCGCCGGCCAGCGCAACAGCAAGCGTATTCAACTCCGGTTGGGCTGCCGCCGCGTCCGCGTACAGCCGATCGATGTAGGCGAGGCGATACACCTCGTCATCTCGTCGGGCTCTGTCGAATCCGAGCTGCAACCGCCGTTGGCCGCGCCTCGCAACTCGCTCGCCGAGTTCCCGCTGCTCTTCGCTGATTGGCGTCGGGTGGGGCTTCAGTGGCTTCGGAGCGATCACCGCCTCGGCCCCGCGGATGGCGATGTCGTTCATGACCTCGCCCAGCACGTCGATGGCCTGCTGGTGGCTGGCCAGGTGGTGCAGGGTCAGCGGCCGGGCGGTCAGCGAGTTGGCGAGTTCCGGTGTCGCCAGGATCATCCGGACCAGGTCGGGCCGCTCCGCGAGCTGCCGCACCAACGTCTCGGCCAGCAACTCCTCCCGTCGCGGCGGAGCCTCCCAGCTCTGGTCGAGCATCCGCTGCACACGCGGGTCGGCGAACAAGCGGGTGAGGTCGGCCGCGGCGCTCTCGTCCAGCCCGGGTACGAGCCGCCGCAGCGTCGGCACGTCGGCGTGCTGCGCCAGTTCGACAGGAGTCACCCCGGCGGTGAAGGCGGCGTCGAGGTTCCCGCTCTGCGCGAGCGCGTCGCGCACGTAGAGCCCGGCGGCGATCCGGTCGGCGTGCGCCTGCCGGTGGTCCTCGCGTACCCGGTCGGGATCCGGCTCGACGGAGGGCGCGCTGCCCGGCATCGGTCCGTCAGTTCGGCGGTGGATGGTGGTGGACTCGCCGAGCAGGTGGACGTGGTTGAAGTCCGGGACGTGGCCGTCGGCGATCGGCGGCGGGGCCGGCGGCCGTGGCGGCGCCGGGCGGGGTAGTGGCTCGGGTAGGACGTTGTAGGTGCCGGGCGGGCGGCCGGTGAGCGGCATCGGCCGGCCGTCGGGGCCGAGCACCAGAGCGTCGACGCCGACCACGTTGCTGGCTGCCGGACGGCCGCTGTGGTGGTAGAGCGGCCGGTCCGCCACCAGGCCCGTCTGCGGGTCGAGGAAGAGGATCGTGCCGTTCTGGTTCAACGCCACCCAGGCGTGCGAGCCGCCGCCCTCGAAGCTGGTGATGAGGAACGCGTAACTGCCGTGGCCACCCGACGCGAGCTGCGCGTACAGGTCCCGGTAGCCACCGTCCACCAACCGCTGCCGGTCCCGAGGGGTGACCCCGGGCCGGTCCGGCGGGCAGAGGTCCTGGAACCGGCCGCCGGTCGTCTGCTCGACCCGCAGCGGTCCGTCCGCCTCCCCGCCGACCGGCCGGTTCACGTCGCCGTTCAGGTAGCCGTCGAACGTACGCGGCGCCGCGACGCGCGGCCGTCCGTGAACCCAGGTCTCGAACAGCGACAGCGTGCAGTCGAGGCAGTTGATCCCTCGGGTGGCGTCGGCCGCCGGGCCGCCGTCGTTCGCGAGGCGGAACCAGCCGCCGCGCCGGGGATCGGCGGTACGCGTCACACCGCCGTCCGGGTTGCGGGGCATCTGCCGTTCGAGGTCGGTCTGGTGCAGCGCCAGCGGAGGGCGGAGCCCTCCCCGGCGACCGTAGGGCCGGGACCTGTCGATCGGCTCGGGATGGCCGTGACCGGTGAGCGCGGAGTGGTCGGCGGTCTCCACCGCGCCGACGGCCAGGTCCGCCACGTCGTCGTTGATGCGGTAGAAGTCGAGGTCGTCCTCGACCATCACCTGCCCCGGAACAAGCCTCCCGGCGAGGACGTGCCGAGCCTCTTCGCGCAGGTCGGCCGCTTCCAGGGAGGCCTCATGTGACTCCCGGTGCCATCGTTCGGCGGCCAGGGTCCGGCCGGCGCGGCGCAGCTCCATGGCCTGTGCGGCCCAGTCACTGGCACGTTCCTCGTGGTACGTGGCGCGCTCATGCAGCCAGTCGGCTCTGGTCTCCCGTCGACGGTCCTCGAACCACGTCCGCTGGGACTGGAGATGACCGCGGTAGCGACGCCGGTCGAACGAGTCACGGTCAGCAACCAACCGCGCGGCACGCTCCCGGATGGACCGCAGGTCCGGAGGCGGTGGACCGACAGCGGGGCCGGGGAGGTCGGCGGACGGCCGGGGCGGCGCCAACGACTCCAACAGGGGGAAGCGGGGGTTGGGAGTCGGGCGTGGATCCGGGCCGGGCAGTCCTGGGAACGGTGCCGCATGCGGCTGCGGCGACGGCGTGGACAGCAGCGTCGAGGGCCCGACGCCGGGACCGGTTCGGTCCGACAACGGCGGCGCCACCACGGGCGGATGATCCGCAGTGGGCGGCGACAGCGTGGCCGGTGCCGCTCCCGCCTGTACGGGGGTCGACGGCGGCTGCGCATTGTCGATCGGCGCTACGACCGCGCCCGCGCCGCCATGGACTCCGGTCGCGGGTAGGGACGGGCCGACGACGGGTGCGTCCGTGATCATCGACGACAACGTGGGGCTCGTGGCGACCGCCGGACGTGCCACGTCGTGCGGGACGACATCGCCGATCGACGGCGTCGTCGTGGGATCCGGCACCGGGCGGGGCAGGTCCACGGCGAGCGGGTGCGGGCCCGCGGCTTGGGGCGCGACGTGCGTGGGTGTCGCGGGAACGGAACCCGCGATCGTGTCGCCGCTCTGGACGATCGGCTCGGCGACCCGCTGGGCCGGGATCTGCCCGGCGGGATCGGCGGCGACCGGCGGGTCCAGGCCGACCGGCGACACCGTCAACCCGCTCAGCTGCCCGTCGAGGCGGCGTTGCAGTGCTGAGTCCGTCTGGTTGGTGGCGGACCCGGTGGCGCCGGAGGCAGCCGCGCGCGCCAGATCCTCCAGCGACGGGCCTTGGCCGGTCGCCAGACCGGCAGCGGTCTCGGCGAGCGTCTCCCCAGCCATCTCCCGCCCGAACCGCTCGCCGATCTCCGCGAGCCGCCCGTTGGCGTGCCGGCCCAGCCCGGCCAGCGGCGCGACCGCGCCGCCGGCGAATCCACCGAGCGCCGACGTGCTCACGTCGCTCAGGTCGAGGCCGTCCCGCCGGCCGGTGGAGTTCTGGTACGCCTGCGTGCCGAGGCTGGTGCCGGCCTCCTGGCCGGCCTCCAGCAACCCGCCGATCGCGGCCCGCCGTGCCAGCGTGCGGACACCGGACTTGGCCACCTCCTTCACGGCCCGTTCGCCCGCCTCCTTGAGGCCCTGCTTGACCGCCTTGCGGGCGAGCTGGGCCACCAGCCGCTTGAAGATCTGCTGCACCACGACCCGCGTCGCGGTGATCGCGGCGGCCGCCGCCGGGGAGGCGGCGCCCAGGGTGAGCACTGTGGCGACCGCCAGGGACAGCAACTCGATGACCAGGATGCCCAGCTCGATCCAGGCTTCGAGCTTCGCGCCCTCGATGTCGCAGCCGCAGGAGTCGACCAGCCGCGCCAGCTCGCCGGTGGCCGCGACCAGGACGTGCAGCGGTGCGCCCTCGCCTTCGGCGAGCTTGTGCCAGGCCGTGTCGAACGCGCCGGCGACCAGGCCGACTCCCCCGTACCCGCTCTTCACCTCACCGGCGGCGGTGACCGCGTCGTCGCGGGGACGGGTCAGGACGCCTGCCACGCCGTACCACTGGTCGGCCAGATCCCAGACGGTGCGCTCGTTGCCCTCCGGCCATTCGACGCCGACCACCCAGTCGAGCGCCTCGTAGATCCAGCCGGGCAGGTCCCACGGGCAGAAGTCGAGCGGGTGCGGGATCGGGCTGGGCAGCATGCTCACGCGCGGGTCCTCCGGTGGTCAGCGCCGGGGCCGATGGGGGTTGTGCCCTTGCTGCGGGATCTTCCCGAGGTCACGGGCGTTGCTCAGATCTGTCTCCACAGTGGCCGTGACCGACCGGACGACGTCCGACCCGAGCACCTCCAACGAGCGGCCGAGGAGCTCCCACGCACGCAGCAGCGTCTCGGCGTAACCCTGGTAGTGCTTGTCGAACGCGGCGCCGATGTCGTCCCGGCCCCATGGCCGCTGGGCGCTCGCGGCGGCGATCGGCTCGCCCGTCTCCCGCCGGGCCGCGCTCACCGCCCGCCCTGACAGCGCCAGGTCAGCGCCGCCGCGCCGGGCCCGGTCCGGGTCCAGCCAGATATCTCCCCCGGCCACCTGTCACTCGCCGCGGGCCAGCACGGAGTCGGCGCGGCCGAGCAGCGCGCCGAAGTCATGGGTACGCAGGAACTCGACCGACGGCGAACCCGGCGGCAGGTAGCCGGAGACCAGCTCGCGGGTCGCGGTGGTCGCCGCGGTGGAGGCGCGCAGCACGGTCTCGGTGATCTTCCGGCTCAACGCCCGGGCGTCCCGGTCACGGAACGCGGCCGGGCTCACCTCGACGCTGATCAGCTCGCCCCGTGCGCCGACGACGGCGGTCACCTGGCCGTCGTCGGAGCGTTCGGTGACCCGCAGTTCGGCCAGCTTGGTCTGGAGTTCGTCCAGACCGGACCGCAAGCGCTGGTATTGGCCGTACACCTCGTCGAATCGCGAGCGTAGTGCACGGTTCGCATCCCGGTCCGCACTCTCGGCCACCGTCGCTCCCCTTCCGTCACCGTGGGTAGGGCCGACCATACCGGGTGCCACGAAATCCGTGGGGTCCGGTAATTTCAGGTGGTGATCGAGCGACAGCAGGCCGAGCAGATCGCCTCCGTGTGGGCCCGGCGCGACTCCGACCGCCTCGGTTTTCCGTGCACGCCCGAGGTCGAGGAGTTCGATCTGGGCTACGTGGTGCAGTCCACCGTGTCCACCGAAGCCCGGGCGCTACCCGGCGACCTGCCGACCACTGTCATCGACAAGGAGACCGGCGAGGTGTCCACCTGGCCGCGGATTCCGGCGCCGGCGGTCGAGGCGATGTACCGCCAGCAGCGGCCCGGCGAACCCCGCGCTCCGCGTACCGTCGATCCGGCCGCCCAGTTGCTGCGAGAGCTGACCCGCCTGCCCACACCCGGCGCGACCGCGCACCTCACGCTCGACGGCCGGCAGCACGTCGCGCAGGGCGCGAAGGGCGACGTCGAGGTGCGTCACCACCCGCTCGTCCAGTCCTATCTGGACGACCTGCCCGCGGGGCATCTGGTACGCGGCGGCGAGCGGCACGCCGAGATGATCGTCGTCTCCGACGCGCTGTACGAGCACGACCACCGCCGGGCCGCCGAGGGCCTATCCCCACTGTCCATCGAGGACGCCCGCGACCTGCTCGGCACCAGTCGGATCGAGAGCTTCCGTGTCCGGGAACCCGGCGATCCCGCAGGCGGTCCGGCCGAGCTGCGCTGCGAGTCGTGCATCAGGTTCCTCGTGCACCTCAACGTGCTGCCCTGGCCGGAACTGGCCTTCGCCGAGGAGTGGCGGTCCGAACCCCAGACGCCACCCGAGCCCGACCGGTTTCCCACCGAGGTCGCGAACGCGCTCGTGATCGCCGGCTGGCGGCCGCACTTCGGCGACGAGGTGTCCGCCGCCACCTCGGTCCGCAAGGTAAGCGAGGTCAGCGGCACCACGCATACGCACGCGTCTTTCCCCGCTGCGCTGGCGACGCTCACCGCCTTTCCCGGCCTGGTGACCGCGCGCCAAGGGCCCGGTGAAGCGGTCTGGATCTCCCGCTTCGAGGTGCGACCGCGGAAGGTGGCCCACACCGCCGACTCTCTCGCCGACTTCGCCGCCGTCCTGGGCGCCCGCCTCTTCCCGCTCGGCAGCGAACGTCAGGAGAGCATCCTCGCGGTCGACGAGCACGGCCGGATCTTCGCCCTCGACCAGGCCGGCGAGTGGTTCCTCGGCGCCGACATCGACGCCGCCCTCACCACCCTGCTGCTCGGCCGCGCTCCCGCCCGGGTCCGCGACGACGGCACCTGGTGAGCCGGGGGCGAGTGATCAGAGGGCCACGCCGGTCAGCACCGTGACGCGCGGCTCGGTGTAGTCGTCCATCGCGCTGCGCAGCCCTTCGCGCCCGACGCCGGAGCCCTTCATGCCGCCGTACGGCATCTGGTCGGCCCGGTACGACGGCACGTCCCCGACGATCACGCCGCCCACTTCGAGCGTGCGGGCGGCGTCGAACGCCACGTCGAGCCGGTGGGTGAAGACGCCTGCCTGGAGCCCGTACGCGGAGTCGTTGACGGCGGCGAACGCGGCCCGGTCGTCGGCGACGGAGGCGACCACCAGCACCGGCCCGAACACCTCCTCGGCGCACACCTTCGCGTCGGCCGGCGCGCCGCTGAGCACGGTGGGCGGGTAGGTCGCGCCGTCGCGTCGGCCGCCGACCTCGATGGTTGCCCCGGCCGCGACCGCATCGTCCACCCAGGTCTCGACGCGCTGCGCCGCCTCGACCGACACCAGCGGGCCGACGTCGGTCAGTTCGGATCGCGGGTCGCCGGTGCGCAGCGCCTGCACCGCCGCGACGAGCCGGGGCAGGAAGCCGTCGTAGAGCCATTCGTGCACGTAGACCCGCTGCACCGCGATGCACGACTGCCCGGCCTGGTAGTTGGAGAACGTGGCGATGCGGTGCGCGGCGAACGTCAGGTCCTCGTCCGCCGCCCAGTCCTCGCAGATCACCGCCGCGGCGTTGCCGCCTAGTTCCAGCGTGACGTGCTTGTCCGGCGCGGCCCGGCGGATGGCCGCGCCGACCGGCCCGGAGCCGGTGAACGAGACCACGGGCAGCCGGGGGTCGGTGACGAGTTCGGCGGCGCGCTCGTTCGGTAGCGGCAGCACCGAGAACATGCCCTCGGGCAGGTCCGTCTCGGTCAGGATCTCGCCGAGCAGCAGCGCGGTGAGCGGTGTCGCCGGGGCCGGCTTGACCACGATCGGGGTGCCGACGGCGAGCGCCGGGGCGACCTTGTGGGCGACCAGGTTGAGCGGGAAGTTGAACGGGGTGATGCCGAGCACCGGCCCGCGCGGCACGCGCCGGATCAGGGCGATCCGCCCGGTGGCGGCGGGGTCGGTGTCGAGCCGTTGCAGTTCGCCGGAGAAGCGGCGGGCCTCCTCGGCGGCCCAGCGGAACGTGGAGATCGCGCGCCCGACTTCGGCCTTCGCCCACTTGACGGGTTTGCCGTTCTCGGCGGTGATCAGCGCGGCGACCTCGTCGGCCCGCTCGGCGAGCCGGCGGGAGACGTGGTCCAGGGCGGCCGCGCGGGCGTGCGCGGGCAGGGCCGCGGCCTCCGCGGCCACCCGGGCGGCGCCCGCGACGGCGGCTTCGACCTGGTCGGCCGTGGCGAGCGTGGTACGCCCCACCGGCTGCCCGTCGTACGGGTGGGTGACTGTCAGCTCGTCCTCGCCGTGGGCGGGGCGACCGGCGACGTAGAAGGCTCTCGGCTCCACGACCGGCAGCCTAGACCACAGGTGCCCACGCGGAAACAGTTGCTCAAACCCTTGTCTGCCTCGGATTTAGTAGCCAAGATGGCAGTCAGATTGCGATAACCTCCGCTGACCCTCTCCCCGGCCACCCTCTCGGAGACTTCTGATGAGCGACCAGCAGCAGCTGCGCAACTTCGTCAACGGCGAGTACGTCGACCCGGTGGACGGCGGCTACGCCGACCTGATCGACCCGTGCACCGGCGACGTCTTCGCCCAGGCCCCGGTCTCCGGCGCGGCGGACGTGGACGCGGCCATGAAGGCCGCCGCCGCCGCGTTCGAGACCTGGCGGGACACCACGCCGGCCGAGCGGCAGCGGGCGCTGCTGAAGTTCGCCGACGCGGTGGAGTCGCGGGCCGCCGAGCTGGTCGACGCGGAGGTCCGCAACACCGGCAAGCCGCGGCAGCTCACCGCCGACGAGGAGCTGCCGCCGGCCGTGGACGAGCTGCGCTTCTTCGCCGGGGCGGCCCGCCTGCTGGAGGGGCGCTCGGCCGGCGAGTACATGGCCGGGCACACCTCGTACGTGCGGCGCGAGCCGATCGGCGTCTGCGCCCAGGTGACCCCCTGGAACTACCCGCTGATGATGGCGGTCTGGAAGATCGCCCCGGCGCTGGCGGCCGGCAACGCGGTGGTGTTGAAGCCGTCGGACACCACGCCGGTGTCGACGCTGCTGCTGGCCGAGATCGCCGCCGAGCACCTGCCGCCGGGCGTGTTCAACGTGGTCTGCGGCGACCGGGACACCGGCCGTACGCTGGTCTCCCACCCGACCCCGCAGCTCGTGTCGATCACCGGCTCGACCCGCGCGGGCATGGAGGTCGCCGCCGCGGCGGCGCCGGACCTGAAGCGGACCCACCTGGAGCTGGGCGGCAAGGCCCCGGTGGTGATCTTCGACGACGCGGATCTGGCGGCGGCGGCCGAGGCGATCGCGATGGGCGGCTACTTCAACGCCGGCCAGGACTGCACGGCGGCGACCCGGGTGCTCACCGGGCCGGGCATCCACGAGGACTTCGTGGCCGCGCTCACCGAGCAGGCCCGCAACACACGCACCGGCGCGCCGGACGACGCCGACGTGCTCTACGGCCCGCTGAACAACGCCAACCAGCTCGCCCGGGTGAGCGGCTTCGTGGACCGCCTGCCGGACCACGCGAACGTCACCACCGGCGGGGCCCGGGTCGGCGAGCGCGGCTTCTTCTACGCCCCGACTGTGGTCTCCGGCGTACGGCAGACCGACGAGATCATCCAGGACGAGGTGTTCGGGCCGGTCATCACCGTGCAGCGTTTCTCCGACGAGGACGAGGCGGTGCGCTGGGCCAACGGTGTGGACTACGGCCTGTCCGCCTCGGTGTGGACGCGCGACCACGGCCGGGCCATGCGGATGACCCGCCGGCTGGACTTCGGCTGCGTCTGGGTGAACACGCACATCCCGTTCGTCTCGGAGATGCCGCACGGCGGCTTCAAGCACTCCGGCCACGGCAAGGACCTGTCGGTCTACAGCCTGGAGGACTACACCCGGGTCAAGCACGTCATGCACAACATCGAAGGCTGATCCCGATGGCCACCAGCGAGGAGTTGCACAAGCGCCGGGTCGAGGCCGTGGCGCGGGGCGTCGGCAGCACGATTCCCGCGTACGTGGACCGGGCGGGCGGCGGCACGATCACCGACGTGGACGGCCGGGAGTGGATCGACTTCGCGGCCGGCATCGCCGTCACCAACGTGGGCAACTCCGCGCCGCGCGTGGTCGAGGCGGTACGCGCGCAGGTCGAACGGTTCACCCACACCTGCTTCATGGTCGCGCCGTACGAGTCGTACGTGGCGGTCTGCGAGCAGCTCAACGCGCTGACCCCGGGTGGTTTCGAGAAGCGCTCGGCGTTGTTCAACTCCGGCGCCGAGGCGGTGGAGAACGCGGTGAAGATCGCCCGGCACGCGACCGGGCGGCCCGCGGTGGTGGTGTTCGACCACGCGTACCACGGCCGGACCAACCTGACCATGGCGCTGACCGCGAAGAACATGCCGTACAAGCACCGGTTCGGGCCGTTCGCCGGTGAGGTCTACCGGGTGCCGATGTCGTACCCGCTGCGCGACGGCGGGCTGGACGGCGCCGCCGCGGCGGCCCGGTCGATCGAGATGATCGAGAAGCAGGTGGGCGCGGAGAACGTGGCCGCGCTGCTGATCGAGCCGATCCAGGGCGAGGGCGGCTTCGTCGTACCCGCCGAAGGGTTCCTGCCGGCGCTGCGCGAGTGGGCGACGGCGGCGGGGGTGGTGTTCGTCGCCGACGAGATCCAGACCGGTTTCTGCCGCACCGGCGACTGGTTCGCCTGCGAGCACGAGGGCGTCGAGCCGGATCTGGTCACGCTGGCCAAGGGCATCGCGGGCGGGTTGCCGCTGGCGGCGGTGACCGGCCGGGCGGAGCTGATGGACGCGGTGCACGTCGGCGGCCTCGGCGGCACGTACGGCGGCAACCCGATCGCCTGCGCCGCCGCGCTCGCCGCGATGGAGACGATGCGGGAGCTGGACCTCGCCGCCGCCGCGCGCCGGATCGGCGCGGTGATGGGCGAGCGGCTGCGCGCGATCGCCGCCGGTGACCCGCGCGTGGCCGAGGTACGCGGCCGAGGCGCGATGCTCGCCGTGGAGATCGTGCAGCCCGGCACGCTGACCCCGGACCCGGCCGCCACGGCAGCGGTCTCGGCGGCCTGCCACGCGGCCGGGCTGCTCACGCTGACCTGCGGCACCTACGGCAATGTGCTGCGCTTCCTGCCTCCGCTCGTCATCTCGGACGACGAGCTGGGCCGGGGCCTGGACATCCTGGCGGCCGCCTTCGGCTGACCCCGGACGTGGAACACCATGGGCCCGATCTCCCCCAGGACCGGCCCATGGTGTTCCGCCCGGAGGATCAGCGGATCAGCTCGACGGTGTTGCGCCGGACCAGGTTCTTGCCGGGTTCCCGGATCGCGTCCATGGCGGCGGTGTTGAGCAGCACGCAACTGCCCGACGGCCCGGTGACGGTTACCGTCACCGCCTTGTCGTTGTCCAGGTTCGTCACCCGCAACCGGGTGCCGAGCGGGAACTGGCCGCTGGTGGCGGCCGGCGCCCCGCCCTCGGCGAAGAACGTGAGCGCGCCGGAGCAGACGCTGCCGCCGATCGGCTGCGCCGCGCCCGGGCGGGTCTCACCCGGCTGCGCGCCCGGTGCCGGGGCGTCGACGCCGTCGAGGCGTTCCACCACGTTGCGGCGGATGACGTTCTTGCCCGGCTCGCGTACCAGGTCCATGGCGGCGGCGTTCAGCAGCACGCAGCTCCCGGACGGCCCGGTCACGGTCACCGTGGCCACCTTGCGGTTGTCCAGGTTCGTCACCCGCAACCGGGTGCCCACCGGGAACCGGTCGCTGGTCGCGGCCGGTGGCCCGCCCTCGGCCGAGAAGGTCACCGACCCGGCGCAGACCGACCGCGCGGCCGGCGCGGTGTCCGCGAAACCCAGTCCGGTGCCCACCGAGACCGCCACCGTGGCGGTCACCGCCACCGTGGCCGCCAGCACGTGCTTACGCTGCACCCTCACGTTCTCTCCCGTCGTCGCTGTCGTTCGACGCGTGGTACGGACGGGAGAGCCGGACCGTTCACCCGGACCCGTGAACTACAACGGACCGTAGCGGGTGTGTGACACCCCGGTCATCAGCGCCCAGTACCTGTCGCCGTAGGACCAGTGCCACCACTCGGTCGGGTAGTTCACCATCCCCGCGCCGCTCAACGCCGCCACCAGCACGTTCCGGTTGCGCCACGCGCTGACCGGAATGTGTCGTGCGGCGGTGAAGCAGGCGTCGGCGCTCTCCTCCGGGGTGGCGTCGAGCGCGGTACCCATGTCCAGTTCCACCCCGTCGGCATCACAGAGGGTGAGGTCGACTGCTCCGCCGGTGCTGTGCGGGGCCACCTCGACCGGCGAGACGAACTTGGTGGTCTCCCGGTGCAGCCGGTCCGCCGGCCAGTCCGGGTGGCGCCGCCGCAGCTCGTCCCGGTAGCCGGTGAAGATGTCCAGCTGCGCCCGGTACGGCCGGTAGCCCTCGACCACGAGCAGGCGCAGCCCGGCCGGCAGCGCGCGCTGCGCTGCCAGCAACCGGTCCGCGACACCGCGCCGCACCCGGGCGTACGCCCCGGCGGGATCGGCGGCCCGCCCGTCCACCCGCAGCCCGGGTACCTCGCGCAGGTCCACCAGGGGTTCACCGTCGTCCCGGCTGGACACCGCTGCCACCCGGGGGTCGGAGAGCAGGATCACGCCGTACCCCCGGGGTGTGCGGTGGACGGCCGGGCCCCGTGCCGGGTGAAGGCGAGCGCGACGAGCCGGTCCACCACCTCGGGGTACGCGACGCCCGACTCGGCCCACACCTTCGGGTACATCGAGTGCGCGGTAAAGCCGGGCAGCGTGTTCAGCTCGTTGACGAACAGGTCCCCGGTGACCTCGTCGTAGAGGAAGTCGACCCGGGCCAGGCCCCAGCCGCCGATCGCGGTGAACGCCCGCACCGACAGCTCGCGGATCCGCTCGGTGACCTCGCCCGGCAGCGGCGCCGGGACGATCATCGGGTCGGCGTCGCCGAAGTACTTCTGCCGGTAGTCGAACCAGCCGCCCGCGACCCGGACCTCGCCGACCGCCGACGCCTCCGGCTGCCAGCCGCCGAGCACGCCGCACTCCAGCTCCCGGCCGGTCACGCCCTGCTCGACGAGCACCACGTGGTCGTGCCGGAACGCCTCCTCCACCGCCGCCACCAGGTCGTCGCCGTCGGCGACCCGGGAGATGCCGATCGAGGAGCCCATTCGGGCCGGCTTGACGAACAGCGGCCCGCGCAACCCGACCACCAGCTTCTCCGGGTCGTCCGCGGCCCGCCAGGTCGGCTCGTCGAACCAGACGTACGGCGTGGTCGGCACGCCCTCGGCACGCAGCGCCCGCTTCATCGCCACCTTGTCCATGCCGACGGCGGAGGCGAGGATGCCGCACCCGACGTACGGCACACCGAGCGATTCCAGCAGCCCCTGCACCACGCCGTCCTCGCCGTACGGGCCGTGCAGCACCGGGAACACCACGTCCAGCTCGGCGTGCACGGTGGCCGGGGCGTCGGCCGCGCTGACCGCGACAGTGCCGGCGGCCGTTCCACGCCGCAGCTCCACCGCTTCGCCGGTGACCGGCAGCCGGTCGTCGATCGCCCGTCCGGCCGCCACCGTGCCGAGGTGCTGCGCGAGCACCGGCTCCGGCAGCAGCCGGATCCCGCCCGTACGGGTGATGCCGAGCGCCACCACCCGGTGCCCCTGCTCCGCCAGGGCGCGGGCCACGCCGAGCGCCGAGGCGCAGGAGACCTCGTGTTCCGCCGACGGGCCTCCGAACAGGACACCGATCCGCACTGTCGCCCTCATGCCGCCACTCCCGCCGTCATCCGGTCGCCCGCCAGCCGGGCCACCAGGTCCGCTTCCACGTTTCCGCCGGTCAGCACCACGCCGACCGTCTTTCGCCGCCCACCACCCGAGGGCCGGGGCGCGACCTCGCCCAGCCGCAGCGCGCCGGCCAGCCCGGCCGCGCCGGACGGCTCGACGAGCACCTTCAGTTCCAGCAGGAGCAGCCGGAACGCCTCGACGATCGCGTCGTCGTCGACCCGGACCACCCCCCGCACCGCGTCCCGGGCCACCGCGAACGGCAGGTCGCCGACGCAGCCGGGACGCAGCCCGTCGGCCAGGCTCGGCGCCGGCGCGACGGGCGTGGGGCGTCCGGCGGCCAGGCTGCGCGCCAGCGAGTCGCACCCGACCGGCTCCACGCCGTACACCTCGATCGGGGTTCCGGCCGCGGCCAGGCAGGCGCCGGCGATGCCGCCACCCCCGCCCACCGGCACCACGAGCGCGTCCAGCGGAGTGCCGCGCCGCGCCGCCTCCTCGATCAGTTCCAGGCTCGCGCTGCCCTGCCCGGCCACCACGTCCGGGTGGTCGTACGCGTCGACGAGCGGGTGGCCCTCCGCCTCGGCGATCCGCCGGGCGACGGCGAGGCGCTCCTCGACCGTGGTGCCGGCCCGCACCACCCGCGCCCCGGCCGCCCGTGCCCGGTCCACCTTGACCGGCGCGGCGTCCACCGGCAGCACGACAGTGGCGGCGAGACCGTGCCGGCGCGCGGCGAGCGCCACCGCGACCGCGTGGTTGCCGGTGCTCTGCGCGACCACGCCGGTGTGCCCGGCGGCGGCGAGCCGGCCCACCGCCAGCATCGCGCCGCGCATCTTGTACGAACCGCCGTCCTGGAGGTTCTCCGCCTTGAGCAGGAGCCGGGCGCCGGCCAGGCGGTCGACCGCCGGGCTGTGCAGCACGGGGGTACGCACCACCCGGCCGGACAGCACGCGGGCGGCCTCCTCGACATGTGTTCGGTCCGGCGGCGTCGGCGCGTCGATTCGGGACATGGTCTCTCCTTCGGGATTCGGGTGGGCGCGGCGGCGCGGCAGGTCGAACAGCCAGCGCGCGCCGAGCGCGGTGAGGCCGCGGTGCGCGGCGAGGCTCAGTGCCAGCACGAGCACGGTGAGCAGGACCGGGTAGACGGTCAGGAGCAGCGCCCGGGCCGGACCGCCCAGCCCGGCCACCGGTGCGGCGAGCAGCCGGTCCAGCAGCGCCAGCACCGGCATGTGGATCACGTAGACGGGAAGCGTGCGGCGGCCGAGCCGGGCCAGTGCCGGACCGGCCAGGCGGTGCCGGGCCAGCCGGGCGGCGGCGGTCAGCCCGAACGCCACCGCGACCACCGAGACGAGCAGGTACACGCCGGGCCACCTCTGCGCACCGGCGGACGCCATGACGGCCGGCCCGATCGCGTACGCGGCACCGGCACCGGCGAGCCGCCGGGTGCTCGCGCCGTCCGCCCACCGAACCAGGTACGGCCGCAAATGCACACCGGCCAGGAAGAACACCAGGTTCTGGTAGACCTGTCCCCGGTTGCCGGGACTGTCCAGCAGCCCGGTGGCCGCCACCGCGGACAGCGCGCCCGCGGCCGTCAGCAGCACCGCCGGGTGCACCCGGTTCAGCGCTTTCGCGAGCACGAAGTAGAGCGCCAGCGCGTACAGGTACCACAGGTTCGAGGGCGTCACGGTGAGCTGGGCCAGCAGCTCGCCGGGGCCGGTGGCCCGGTCGGTCGGGAAACCGGGCGCCAGCGCCAGCAGGGCGGTGTGGATGAGCAGCCAGACCGCGTAGAGGTAGAGGTTCCGGGCGATCCGGGGCCGCCCGGACACCCGCCACGGCCTGGCCACCGCGTTCGCCGCGAAGACGCCGGAGATCGCGAAGAACAACGGCATCCGCAGCGGCAGCAACTGCTCACCGAGCAGTCCCCACGCACCGGGCACCGGCAGGCCGGCCCGCCAGTCGATGCGCAGGTAGTCCTTGACGACGACGTGCCAGAGCACCACGAGCAGGATGCAGGCGCCCTTGGCCACGTCGGCCCAGACCACCCGGCCGTCGGGCGGCGCGTTCCCCTCGGTGCGGGTCGGCACTGCGGTCTCCTCTCGGCCGTCTTCGGGGCGGGCGGCGGTGCCGCCCCGGTCCCGTTCTCGGGCAGGTGTCATCGCGGGACGCCGCGACGCGGCTCCCGGAGGTCGTGTGTGAGATGTCAGCCCACGGGGGGCAGGTGGACGTCGACCCGCAGGCCGCCGTCCTCACCCGGGCGGGCGGCGATGACGCCGCCGTGCGCCTGGGTGATGGAGCGGGCGATGGCCAGGCCGAGCCCGGCGCCGCCGCCCTGGTTGGTCCGGTCCCGGGCGAGGCGCCGGAACGGCTCGAACAGCCCGTCGACCGCCTCGGCGGGGACGCTCTGCCCGCTGTTGGTGACCGTCAGCGCGGGGTCACCGCCGACGGTGACGGTGAGCCGGCCGCCCTCGCGGTTGTACTTGATGCCGTTCTCCACCAGGTTCGTGACCAGGCGTTCCAGCAGCACCCGCTCGCCGGTCACGATCCGGGGCGACAGCCGGCTCTCCACAGTCACGCCGGCCTCGGCGGCCCGGTCGGCGTACGCGGCCAGCACGCCGGTGACGATCTGTTCGAGGCGTTGCGGGGTGGAGGACCGCAGGCCCTGGTCGCTCTCGCTGAGCGCGAGCAGCCCTTCGATCAGCCGCTCGTTGCGTTCGTTCGTGGCGAGCAGTTGCGCGGTCAGCAGTTCCAGTTGCTCGCCGGTGAGTGACTGGGCCATGCCGACCTCGATCAGGGTGCGCTGCACCGCGAGCGGCGTACGCAGTTCGTGCGAGGCGTTCGCGGCGAACCGCCGCTGCCCCTCGTATCCGGCGGTGACCCGGTCCAGCATGTCGTCGATCGCGCGGGAGAGCCGGGCCAGCTCGTCCCGGCCGCCACGGCGGATCCGGTAGCCGAGGTTCTGCGGCCCCAGGTTCGCCATCGGGGCGGCCAGGTCGTGCACCGGGCGCAGGCACCAGCGGGCCGCGCCCCACACCGCGAATCCGGCGGCCACCAGCACCAGCAACTCGGTCAGCAGCGGCAGCAGCGGCACGAACGGACGGCCCGGCTCGCACACCGCGCCGATCGTGGCCAGGCCGCAGAACCACTGGGCCTGCCCCCACACCAGTTCGAGCAGTGACTTGACCATGCGGGGCACGAAGAACCCGGCGAGCAGGGCGAGCACCCCGACCAGCAGGATGCGGCGGCGAGGGCTCACTCCGGCTCGCCGATCCGGTAGCCGGCCTTCGGCACGGTGTGGATGACCGACGGCTGGCCGAGCTTCTTGCGCAGGGTCATCACCGTCACCCGGACCGCGTTGGTGAACGGGTCGGCGAACTCGTCCCACGCCTGTTCGAGCAGCTCCTCGGCGCTGACCACCCGGCCGCCGGCCCGCATCAGCACGTGCAGGACGGCGAACTCCTTCGGGCTGAGTCCGAGCGGGCTGCCGTCCCGGGTCGCGGTGTGCCGGGCCACGTCGAGCACGACGCCGTGCCGCTCCAGCACCGGCGGCAGGGCCGGGGTGGAGCGGCGACCCAGCGCCTGGACCCGCGCCACCAGCTCGGCGAACGCGAACGGCTTGGTCAGGTAGTCGTCGGCGCCCAGCCCGAGGCCGGCGACCCGGTCCCGGATGCCGGCGGCCGCGGTGAGCAGCAGCACCCGGGTTCCGGCGTCGGATCCGGCCAGGCTGCGGCACACCTCGTCGCCGGTGGCGCCGGGCATGTCCCGGTCCAGCACCGCCACGTCGTACCGGTTGACCCCGATCCGTTCCAGCGCGCCGTCGCCGTCGTAGCAGACGTCCACAGCCATGGAGAACCGTCGCAACCCCTCGGCGACCGTGTCCGCCAAGAGCCGCTCGTCGTCCGCCACCAGCACCCGCACCGTTCCGCTCCCCCGTGTCTTCCCTCGTCGTCCGGCACACCTTCGCAGGCCGGAGTTAAGGGTTCTGTAAGCGTCCGCAGCAGCCATCCTCCACGCGGGCCACGCTGCGACAACCGGCGTAGGACCGGATGGGCCATTCGTCCGGTCCTCGGGCGGCGCGAGCACTGCTGAAGTGACCCGGATCACGCATTGGCGCTCAGGCGTGAGGTGGGTCACGATGGGTGGAAGGAGGCGCTGGTGGCTGACCCGTGGCTCGCCCTGGAGTTCGGCGCGGATCCGGCGGAACGGATCGCGCAGGTCGGTGCCGCCCACGAGGCGTTCCTCACCAGAGGCGCCACCGGCGGCGTCCGGGACGTGGTCGCCCGTTCCTGGGAGCGGTCCGCGCTGCTCGACCCGGAGGCCACCGCGCCGGTCGACCTCACCGACGACGCGCTGGAGACCTACCGCGCCGCGCACCCGCTCACCCGGGTGATGCCGCTGTTCCGCGACCTGCTCGGCGGCATCGCGCAGGACGGCGCGCACCTGATGGCGGTCTGCGACGCCGCCGGCCGGCTGCTCTGGGTGGAGGGCCACCCCGGGGTGCTGCGGCACGCCGAGCGGATGAACTTCGTGCCCGGCGCCCGGTGGGACGAGGCGCACGCCGGCACGAACGCCCCCGGCACCGCCCTCGCCGTCGACCACGGCGTGCAGATCTTCGCCACCGAGCACTTCGTCCGGCCGGTGCAGCGCTGGACCTGCGCCGCCGCGCCGATCCACGACCCGGCCAGCGGCGCGCTGCTCGGCGCCGTCGACATCACCGGCGGGGACCATCTGGCCAACCCGCAGAGCCTCGCCCTGGTCCGGGCCACCGCCCGGGCCGCCGAGGCGTTCCTGGCCGGGGTCGCGCCCGCCGCGCCGGACGTGGCGTACGTGTCGGCCCTCGGGCGCGACGAGGCGGAGCTGCGCGTCGGCGGCCGGCGCATCCGGCTCGGTCGCCGCCACAGTGAGCTGCTGGTGCTGCTGGTCGACCATCCCGAAGGGCGCACCGGAGAACAGCTCGGCCTCGACCTCTACGGCGACGACAGGCGGCACCCGGTCACGCTGCGCGCCGAACTGTCCCGGCTGCGCCGCGTGCTCGGCGAGGAACTGCTCGACTCCCGCCCGTACCGGCTGCGCCGGGCCGTGCGCGCCGACTTCCGTACCGTCACCGAACTGCTCGAACGTGGCGATCCGGCGGCGGCGCTGCGCGCGTACCGTGGGCCCCTGCTGCCCGGGTCGGACGCGCCGGGAGTGGCGCGGCTGCGCCGTCTGGTCGACGGCCAGCTGCGCGCCGCGGTGCTGGCCGGCACCGACCCGGGGCTGCTCGCGGCCTGGACCGCGACTGCGGCCGGGGCCGACGACCTCGCCGCCTGGCAGGCCCTGGCCCGGTCTCTGCCGCCGGGCGCGCCGCGCCGGCCGCTCGCTGCCGCGCGGGCCCGCCAGCTCGCCGAGGAGTACGCGCTGCCGCGCGCAACGTTCCTGCAACGTCGCGGAAACTAGCCTGCCCGCCATCCACCCCAGACGGACGGCGGAGGTACCCATGACGCGCTACGACGCCCCCACCCACTGGCAGTCCCGCTACGACCACTACATCGGCGGCGAGTACGTGAAGCCGCACGGTGGGAAGTACTTCGAGAACCCGACCCCGGTGACCGGGCAGACCTTCTGCGAGGTGGCCCGCGGCACCGCCGAGGACGTGGAGAAGGCGCTGGACGCGGCGCACGGCGCGGCCGACGCGTGGGGCCGCACGTCGGTCGCCGAGCGGTCGCTGATCCTCAACCGGATCGCCGACCGCATGCAGGACAACCTGGAGTCCCTGGCGATCGCCGAGACGTGGGAGAACGGCAAGCCGGTACGCGAGACGCTCGCCGCCGACATCCCGCTCGCGATCGACCACTTCCGCTACTTCGCCGGGGCGATCCGGGCGCAGGAGGGCTCGCTCGGCGAGCTCGACGACGACACCGTCGCATACCACTTCCACGAGCCGCTGGGTGTGGTCGGGCAGATCATCCCGTGGAACTTCCCCATCCTCATGGCGGTGTGGAAGCTTGCCCCGGCGCTCGCCGCCGGCAACGCGGTGGTGCTCAAGCCGGCCGAGCAGACGCCCGCCTCGATCCACTACCTGCTCTCGCTGATCGGCGACCTGCTGCCGCCCGGCGTGCTCAACGTGGTGAACGGCTTCGGCGTCGAGGCGGGCAAGCCGCTCGCCTCATCGCCGCGGGTGGCGAAGGTGGCGTTCACCGGCGAGACCACCACCGGGCGGCTGATCATGCAGTACGCCAGTGAGAACATCAGGCCGGTCACGCTGGAGCTGGGCGGCAAGAGCCCGAACCTCTTCTTCGACGACGTCAGCGCCGCCTCCGACGACTTCCTGGACAAGGCGCTCGAAGGCTTCACCATGTTCGCGCTCAACCAGGGCGAGGTGTGCACCTGCCCGTCGCGGGCGCTCATCCAGCAGGGCCACTACTCCGACTTCCTGGCCGCCGCCGTCGCCCGGACGCAGCAGATCAAGCAGGGGCACCCGCTGGACACCGACACGATGGTCGGCGCGCAGGCGTCGAACGACCAGCTGGAGAAGATC
The DNA here is from genome assembly GCF_900091605.1 of Micromonospora tulbaghiae. Taxonomy (GTDB): domain Bacteria; phylum Actinomycetota; class Actinomycetes; order Mycobacteriales; family Micromonosporaceae; genus Micromonospora; species Micromonospora tulbaghiae. Next base: position 72,537 of record NZ_FMCQ01000003.1, on the reverse strand, counting down.
CTGTCCTACCTGGACATCGGGCGGCAGGAGGGCGCTCGCGTCCTGACCGGCGGTGAGCGGGCCGACCTGGGCGGCGAACTGTCCGGCGGCTACTACGTCCAGCCGACCATCTTCGAGGGCGACAACTCGATGCGGATCTTCCAGGAGGAGATCTTCGGTCCGGTGGTGTCCGTGACCTCCTTCGCCGACCTGGACGACGCCGTGAAGATCGCCAACGACACGCTGTACGGGCTCGGCGCCGGCGTGTGGACCCGGGACCTCAACACCGCGTACCGGGCCGGGCGGGCGATCCAGGCCGGCCGGGTGTGGACGAACTGCTACCACGCGTACCCGGCGCACGCCGCGTTCGGCGGCTACAAGCAGTCCGGCATCGGCCGGGAGAACCACAAGATGATGCTGGAGCACTACCAGCAGACCAAGAACCTGCTGGTCAGCTACTCGCCGAAGAAGCTCGGCTTCTTCTGATGGGTGCCCCGGTGACCCTGACCCCCGCGGCGGCCGACCTGATCCGGTCGCTGCGGGGGCAGCACGGCCCACTCATGTTCCACCAGTCCGGCGGCTGCTGTGACGGCAGCGCCCCGATGTGCTACCCGGCCGGTGAGTTCCGCACCGGCGGCTCGGACGTGCTCCTCGCCTCGCTGGCGGTCGACGGGGTGCCCGAGCCGGTGGAGTTCTGGATGTCGAAGGCCCAGTGGGACCTGTGGCAGCACACCCGGCTCACGGTGGACGTGGTGCCCGGCCGGGGCAGCGGCTTCTCCCTGGAGGCCCCGGAGGGCGTCCGCTTCCTCATCCGGTCCCACCTGAACCGCTGATCTGTCCGAGATCTTGCAGCTCGTGGACATCGCGGCGGTGGGATGCTGACGCCGTCCATTTCGGAGTCCGCGTCCCACCACCGCCCGACAGGAGTCCACGCATGAATCCGGTCCGACAGCCAGTGCTCGCCGCCGGCCTCACCGCCCTCGCCACCGCCGCCACGCTCGGGCTCGCGCCGGGCGCCGCCGTCGCCGCCCCGGCGGCCTCCCCCCGCATTTCCGTCAACTGGTTCGGCGCAGCCGACGTACGGGCGCACACCGCCACCGTCGGCGGCCGGTTCGACTGCGGCACCGAGCGCGGCCTCGCGTACATCGAGGTGCACCTGGAGCAGCGGACACGGCGCGGCACGGTCACCGGCTTCGGGTTCGGCGTGATCGGCGCGTGCACCGACGAGCGCACCGCCGGCACCTGGACCGCGACCATCCCCGCCGACCGGGGCGCGTTCCGCCCCGGCCCGGCCACCACGATCGCGCGCCTGGTGGTCGAGCCCAACTCCCTCACCGAAACCACCGAACGCGTCCGCCTGCGCCCCCACTGCGCCCGCCCCTGACCGCGTCGGCGGCCTCCGGTCAGGCGATCTGCCGGAGGTCGTCGCCGTAGTCGAAGATGATCCGCAGCCGGGCGCCGAGGGCGTTGGCGTAGCGGCTCAGCGTGGCCACCTCGTTGACGTCGAGGTCGCCGTTCTCGATCTGGCTCACCCGGCCGGGCGTGACCCCCATGATCTCGGCGACCTGCCGCTGGGTGAGCCCCAGCCGCTTGCGCTCCTCCGCCAGGTGGAACGCGCTCACCCACGCGTCGGTCCGGGCGCGCTCCGCCTCGTACGCCTCGTCGTCACCGCCGAGTTCGGCGCGGACCTCGTCCCAGTGATAGAACTCCGTCACGACTCCCCCCTTCGCTCGCGCTCGCTGTCGAGCCAAGCCTTGTAGGCAACCTCCGCCGCCGGGATGTGCTGCCGGTACCAGCGGGTCCAGTTGCCCGCCTTGTTGCCGGCGACCAGGAGGACCGCCTGCGACCAGGGATCGAAGACGAACAGCACCCGGATAGCCACCTCCCGACCGGAGCGGGGCCGCAGCTCCTTCAGATTACGGAGGCTGCTTTCACGCAGCGTGTCCACGAGCGGGCGCCCCAGCCCTGGCCCGACCTCGGCCAGCTTGTCCACCGCCACCCGGACGCTCTCGTACGACGCCGGGTCGTGGTCCCGCAGGTCACGCAGCCAGTGCCGGACCTCTCCGGTCACCCGGACCGACCAGCGCTTCCCGTCCGCACCCATGTCCTGACTATAGCCTGAGCTAAACATGCCGGGCTACCAGTCAGCGGTCGTCCAACAAGGGCTGGGTGGGGTTCCACGGGGTTCCGGTTTCGGCGTCGTGGCGGCGGCGGGCTATCGCGGACAACGCCTCCAGCACCACCCGGTTGCCCAGGTACGCGGTGATGTCGGCGTGGTCGTACGGCGGGGCGACCTCGACCACGTCCAGCCCGACCACCGGCAGCTCGTAACAGACCCGGCGGACCGCGTCGAGCAGTTGCCGGGAGGTGAACCCGCCCGGCTCGGGTGTGCCGGTGCCCGGCGCCATGCCCGGGTCGACCACGTCCACGTCGACGGAGAGGAACACGCCCTCGCACTCGTCGGTGGCGATCCCGAACGCCTCGGTGAGGCAGGTGTCCAGGCCGCGCGCCACGATCTCGGTCATCTCGTACGAGCGCATCCGCTGTTCCGCCATCCACGCCAAGGTGGAAGGGCCCGGCCAGTAGCCGCGCAGCCCGATCTGGAGGAAGCGGTCGCCGCGTACCGCGCCGGACTCGATGAGCCGCCGCATCGGCTGGCCGTGGCCGTGCAGCGAGCCGAACTCGACGTCCCCGGTGTCGGCGTGCGCGTCGAAGTGCACCAGCGACACCCGGCCGAGCCCGTGGTGCCGGGCCACCCCTGTCGCGTCGGGCAACGCGATGGAGTGGTCGCCGCCGAGGACCACCGGGATCGCCCCGGCGGCGGCGACCGCATGCACGGCGGTCTCCAGCGCGGCGAGCGAGCGCTCGATGTCGCCGCCGAACATCTCCACGTCGCCGGCGTCGTAGACGCACAGGTCCTTCAGGGCGTCCACGCGCAGCGCCAGCGACGGGCGGGAGCCGTCGTGCGGCAGGTAGCAGGCCTGCCGGATGGCGGACGGCCCGAACCGGGTGCCGGGCCGGTGCGAGGTGCCGCCGTCGAACGGCGCCCCGATGATCACCACGTCCGCGTCGGCGTACGTGACCGGCTCCTCGACGGTGCACGGCGGCACGCCGAGGAACGTGACGTCGGGACCGTACATCGGGCCGTACCGGGTCATCGTTCCTCCATCCCCCACGGCGAACCGTAGCCGGTGAGCAGGTCCAGGAAGGGCGTCGGCGGGAACGCCTCCGGGCCGAGCACGCCCGTGCCGGACCAGGCGCCGGTGGCGAGCAGTTCCAGCGCGACGACCGGGTTGACGGCGGTCTGCCAGACCACCGCCTGGTGGCCGTACTCGGCCATCGACCACTCGTTGTCGACCACGTGGTAGAGGTAGACGCGGCGCGGCTGCCCGTCCGGGCCGGTTCCGGTGACGTACGTGCCGGCGCAGGTCCTGCCGCTCATCCGGTCGCCGAGCGTGGCCGGGTCCGGCAGGGCGGCGGCCACCAGGTCGCGCGGCGACACGTCGACGCCGCGTACCCGCACCGGCTGGGTCGAGTCCAGCCCGAGCTTGTGCAGCGTGCGCAGCACCTCGATGAACTCGGTGCCGAGGCCGTACTTGAAGGTGACCCGCTTCGCCGGCACCCAGCGCGGGATGAGCAGCACCTCCTCGTGCTCGACGTTGACGCACTCGACCGGGCCGATCCCGGCCGGGAAGTCGAAGACCTCCGGCTCGCTGAACGGCTCGGTGGTGAACCAGCCGCGCCCGGCCTCCCAGATCACCGGCGGGTTGAGGCACTCCTCGATGGTGGTCCAGATGGAGAACGAGGGCGCGAAGTCGTACCCGGCGACTGTGAGGTTCGCGCCGTCGCGTACCCCGATCTCGTCGATCTCGGCGAACAGTTCGTCGGCGGCGTAGCGGGCGAAGACGTCGGACAGGCCCGGCTCGACGCCGATGCCGCAGAGCGCCAGCCGCCCGGCGGCGGCCCATTGCTCCGCGACGGCGAACTGCTCGTCGCCGAGCTTGACTCCGGTCTCGGCGTAGGGACGCTCGGGGTGCGGCCGGGACAACGACATGGCCATGTCGAGGTAGTCGGCCCCGGCGGCGAACGCGCCGTCGAAGATCGGCATGACGAAACGCGGGTCGACCGCGTTGAGCACGTGGGTGATGCGGTGGTCCCGGCACAGCGCGGCCACCGCGTCGGCGGAGGACGCGTCGACTGTGGCGGCGACGAACCGGTCGCCGTGCCCGGCGACGGCCCGCGCCGCGCGCGCCGGGTCGTGGTCGGCGACCACCATGAGCTCGAAGAAGGAACGGCGGGCGGCGATGGATACGGCGGCGGAGCCGACGCCACCGGCGCCGACGAGGAGGATACGCATCAGGAGTCGAACCCCAGTCCAAGACGGTCGAGAGTACGGAGCCAGAGGTTGCGCCGTCCGTCGCGCGCGTCGGCGCGGGCGAGCGACCAGCGGGTGAGGTTGATGCCCACGGACCGGGCCGGTTCCGGCGGGAACGGCAGCGGCTTGCTGCGTACCAGGTCGAGCCGGGTCAGCGGGGTCTCAGTGCCGGAGAGCAGGTCGAGCGTCACGCGGGCGCCGAAGCGGGTCGCGCCGACGCCGAGCCCGGTGAACCCGGCCGCGTACGCCAGGCGCCCTTCGTACGCGGTGCCGAAGAACGCGCAGAACCGGGTGCAGGTGTCGATGACGCCACCCCAGCGGTGGCTGAACCGCAGCCCGTCGAGTTGGGGAAAGGTCGCGAAGAAGTGCGAGGCCAGCGCGGTGAAGGTGGCCGCGCGCTGCTCCAGCGCCGGGCTCACCCGGTTGCCGTAGTGGTAGATCGCGTCGTAGCCGCCGAACAGGATCCGGTTGTCGGCGGTGAGCCGGTAGTAGTGGAACTGGTTACCGGTGTCGGCGAGCCCCTGCCGGTGCCGCCAGCCGATCGCGTCGCGCTGCGCGGCGGTCAGCGGCTCGGTCATCAGCGCGTAGTCGTACACCGGCACCAGCCAGGAGCGCAGCCGCCGCAGCAGCGGCGGGAACGCGTTCGTGGCCAGCACGACCTGCCGCGCCCGCACCGCGCCGGGCGCCGCGTCCGTGCCGCCGGCCGTGGTGGCGCGCAGCGCGGTGCCGTCGCGGGCCAGGCCGGTGACGCGGGTGTGCTCGTGCACGCGTACGCCCAGGTCGAGCGCGGCCCGCCGCAGTCCCCAGGCGAGCTTCGCCGGGTCGAGCAGGGCCACCCGGTCCGCATCCCACATCCCGCCCAGGTACGTCGGCGACGCCACCTCGGCGCGTACCTCGTCGCGGTCGAGCAGCCGCACGTCGTGGCCGTACCGGCGGGCCAGCTCGGCGTCGGCGGCGAGCCCGTCGAGCTGGTACGGCTCGACCGCCACCGCCAGTTCGCCGGTGCGTTCGAGGTCGCAGTCGATGTCGTACTTCGCCACCGTGGCGGCGATGGCGTCCAGGTTCTCCCGGCCCAGCCGTTCCAGCTCGCCGATCTCGCCGGGGAACCGCTCGACGCCGTTGGCGAGCCCGTGGGTCAGCGACGCGGCGCAGAACCCGCCGTTGCGCCCGGACGCCGCCCAGCCGCACGTGCCCGCGTCGACGAGCAGCACGTCGCGGTCCGGGTCGGCCTCCGTTGCGAGCAGCGCGGTCCACAGCCCGGCGTACCCGCCGCCGACCACCAGCAGGTCGGCGGTGTGCGACCCGGACAGCGGCGGCAGCGGGTCGGGACGAACCGGGCGGTCCAGCCAGTACGGCACGGGCGCGGCATCGGCCAGCGCCCGGCCGGTATGCGGGAGTGTCACGGCTTGCCCGCCGGTGTGGCGACCACCGCGAGGGCGGCCCGTCGCGCCCGCCGCCCGCGCAGCGAGGTGGCCCCGACCAGCAGCAACGCGATCACGAACATCGCCGTGCCGATCACGTTGACCTGCGGCGGGATGCCCCGCTGCGAGGCGCCCCAGACGTACATCGGGAACGTGACAGTGGTGCCGGCGTTGAAGTTCGTGATGATGAAGTCGTCGAAGCTGAGCGAGAACGCCAGCAGCGCGGCGGCCACGATGCCCGGCAGCACGAGCGGCAGCGTGATCCTTCGGAACGTCTGCCACTCGCTGGCGTACAGGTCCATGGCGGCCTCCTCCAGCCGCCGGTCCATGCCGGAGAGCCGGGCCTTCACGGTGACCACGACGAACGACATGCAGAACATGACGTGCGCGATGACGATCGTCCAGAAGCCCTGCGGCACCCCGGCGGCGACGAAGAGAGCGAGCAGCGAGGTGCCCATCACCAGTTCCGGGGTGGCCATCGGCAGGAAGATCAGCCCGTTGAGCCCGGACCGGCCGCGGAAGCTGTGCCGGACCAGCGCGAACGCCATCAGCGTGCCGAGGATCGTGGAGGCGACTGTGGCGATCAGGCCGATCTGCATGCTGCGTACCACCGCGTCGCACATGTCCGAGGTGGCGCAGGGCTGCTTCCAGTTGTCGAGCGTGAACTCGTTGAAGTCGTAGGAGAGCCGGCTGGAGGGCCGGTTGAAGGAGAGCCCGGCGACCACCATGATCGGCAGCGTCAGGTAGCCGAGGACGAGCAGAGCCACGCCCATCACCCACCGGTCGGCGAGCCAGCGCCTGACCTTCACAGAACCTCCTCCGTACCGGCCCGGCGCAGGTAGACGAAGACGATCGCCAGGATCGCGGCCATCAGCAGGAACGACAGCGCCGCGCCCTGCGGGTAGTCCAGCCGGACCAGGAACGCCGAGTCGATGACGTTGCCGATCATGTACTCGTTCGGCGTACCGAGCAGTTCGGCGTTGATGTAGTCACCGGTGGCCGGGATGAAGAACAGCAGCGTGCCGGCGATCAGGCCGGGCATCGACAGCGGCAGCGTGACCTTGGCGAACGCGCGCAGCGGGCTCGCGTACAGGTCGCTCGCCGCCTCCAGCAGCCGGGGATCGAGCCGCTCCAGGCTCGCGTACAGCGGCAGCACCAGGAACGGCAGGAAGTTGTACGTCAGACCGAGCACCACGGCGATCGGGGTGGCCAGCAGCCGCCCGTCCGGCCCGAGCAGGTGCACGTCGCGCAGCAGCCCGACCAGCGCGCCGTTGTCCGACAGGATGGTCTTCCAGGCCAGCGTGCGCACCAGGAAGCTGGTGAACATCGGCGCGACCACCGCGACCAGCAGCAGGTTCTTCCACCGGCCGGCCTTCTGCGCGATCGCGTACGCCAGCGGGTAGCCCATCAGCAGCGCGAGCACCAGCGCGATGGCCGAGTAGAGGAACGACCGGGAGAACTGCGGCCAGTACGCCTGCAACGCGTCCGGGTAGTTGCTGAACGCCCAGGTCATCGCGTACCCGGTGGAGAGCGAGCCAGCCGGGTCGTACAGGCTGGCGGACGCGAGTTGCACCAGCGGCAGCGCGAAGAAGACGAGCAGCCAGGCCGCGCCGGGCAGCAGCAACAGGTACGGCAGGAGCCGGTTGCGCCCGCGCCGCACCGGCGGCGGCGCCGGTTTCCCGGCGGAGGTCGGTACGTGGGCCAGCGCGCTCATGCCGCCACTCCGCTTCGCTCCGTGCCGTCACGAGGCACCTTCGCGCTGAGCCTGCCGATTCGCTCGCTGCGCGCGCTCATGCCGCCACTCCGCTTCGCTCCGTGCCGTCACGAGGCACCTTCGCGCTGAGCTTGCCGATTCGCTCGCTGCGCGCGCTCATGCCGCCACTCCGCTTCGCTCCGTGCCGTCATGAGGCACCTTCGCGCTGAGCTGGCCGATTCGCTCGCTGCGCTCGCTCATGGCAGCGCACCCACCGGCGGCTCGTCGAGCAGCGGCGTGGTCTGGTCGTCCTCACCGGCCGCCCGGGGCAGCAGGAACGCGTGCCGCGGGTCCCAGTGCGCGGTCACCGCCGTGCCGACCGCCAACTGACCGCCCAGACCGCTGTTCGCGGCGAACGCGGTCAGTTCGCTGCCCCAGGCGGTGCGCACCAGGTACTGCGTGCTCACCCCGACGTACGAGGCGTCGGTGACCACGCCACCGATGTGCTGGTGCCCGGCCGGCACCCCGTCCGGCCCCTCGGCCAGGTGCAGCTTCTCCGGACGTACGCCGAGGAAGCCCGGCCCGTCGGTGAGCCGGGCCCGGCCGGCGGGCACCGAGAAGCGCGCGCCGTGCGCCGTGACCAGCACGTCGTCGGCGGCGCGGCCGCCCGCCTCGGCGGCGAGCAGGTTGGACTGGCCGAGGAAGTTCGCGACGAACGCGGTGGCCGGGTACTCGTAGATGTCGGCGGGCGCGCCGAGTTGCTCGATCCGGCCGGCGTTCATCACCGCGACCGTGTCGGCCATCGTCATGGCCTCCTCCTGGTCGTGGGTGACGTGCACGAAGGTGATGCCCACCTCGGTCTGGATCCGCTTCAGCTCGATCTGCATCTGCCGCCGCAGCTTCAGGTCGAGCGCGCCGAGCGGCTCGTCGAGCAGCAGCACCTGCGGGTGGTTGATGAGCGCCCGGGCCAGCGCGACGCGCTGCTGCTGGCCCCCGGAGAGCTGGGCCGGACGACGCCGGCCGTACCCTTCGAGCTGGACCAGCGCGAGCATCCGCTCCACCTGGTCGCTCACCTTGCGGATGCCGCGGCGGCGCAGCCCGAACGCCACGTTCTCGTGGATGTCCAGGTGCGGGAAGAGCGCGTAGCTCTGGAACACGGTGTTGACCGGCCGCTTGTACGGCCGCAGCCCGGCGATGTCCTGCTCGCCGAGCAGCACCTGTCCGCTCGTGGGCTGCTCCAGCCCGGCGATCATCCGCAGCGTGGTGGTCTTGCCGCAGCCGGACGCGCCGAGGAGGGCGAAGAACGAGCCCTGCGGGATGGTGAGGGTGAGGTCGTCGACGGCGGTGAAGACGCCGAACCGCTTGGTGAGGTCGACCAGTCGCAGGTCGCCGGCCGGGGTCTGCTGCCCCTTCACGCGCCGATCACCTGCTGGAACTTGGTCTCGTACTCCTTCTCCTGCGCTTCGTCGAGCGCCATGAAGACCTTGGCCTTCGACAGCATCGCGTCGTCCGGGAAGATCAGCGGGTTGGTGGCCAGATCCGGGTCGATCTTCTCCATCTCGGCCTGCGCACCCTGCACCGGGCAGATGTAGTTGACGTACGCGGCCAGCTTCGCCGCCACCGCCGGGTCGTAGTAGTGGTTCATCAACGCCTCGGCGTTGGCCTTGTGGGTGGCCTTGTTCGGCACCAGCATGTTGTCCGACCAGAGCATCACGCCGGACTCGGGCACCACGAACTTGATCTTCTCGTCGTCGAAGCCGAGCTGGACCACGTCGCCGGACCAGCCGATGCACGCGGCGATGTCGCCCTTGGCCAGGTCGGGCGCGTAGTCGTTGCCGGTGAACCGCCGGATCTGCTTGCTGTCCACGGCCTTCTTGAGCTTGTTCAGCGCGTCGTCGAACTGGGCCGAGGTGAACTTGGCCGGGTCGTGGCCGAGCGACTGGAGCAGCAGGCCGATGGTGTCGCGCATCTCCGACAGCACAGTCACCTTGCCCTTGAGATCGGGGCGGGTGAGCAGCTCGTCGACGGTGCGGATCTCCTTGGTGACCTTCGCGTTGTACGCGAGCCCGGCCAGCCCGGACTGCCACGGGACGGCGAGCTGGGTCTCGGCGTCGAAGGAGCGCCCGCGCAGCGACTGCAGCAGGTTCGCCTCGACGTTGGGCATCTTCGACTTGTCCAGCTTCTGCACCCAGCCGAGGCGGATCACCCGGGCGGCCATCCAGTCGGTGAGCACCATGATGTCCCGGCCGGTGCTCTGACAGCCGGCGAGCTGGTTGCGCACCTTGCCGAAGAACTCGTTGTTGTCGTTGACGTCCTCGCTGTACGTCACCTGGATGCCGGAGGCGGCGACGAACGCGTCGAGCGTGGGGCGCTTGGACTCGTCCTTCTCGTCGGTGTCCATGTACTGCGGCCAGTTCGAGAAGGCGACCTTCTTCTCGGTGGCGGACAGATCCTCGCTCTTGCAGCCGGCTTCGGTCTGCTGGGCGCCCTTGGTTCCGCAGCCGGCCAGGGTGCCCGCGGTGGCGAGCAGCGCGGCCGAGCCGACGGTCCCGGTGAGCAGACCACGCCGGGTGAGGGTCCGGAGGGGACTACGCATGTGACGACTCCTTGGGGGGCATCGTCGGCGGCGGGACGGGGGCGGCGCGCCGGCGGGAGGGTCAGTGGCGATGGACGACTGATCCTGACATGAGAAAACCTCTCTCACAAGGGATTCCGTTGCCGGAATAGCCAGTCGCCACGAAATACGCCAGACTGCGCGGGGCACTACGCTCAACACGGAGAATCGGACACGAGGAGCGTCGATGGTCAACCGGCACCAGGAGAACTCCAACGGCGCCCGCCGGGTCACCGTGCGTGAAGGGTCCAACCACGCTCTGCTCGACGACGTGGCCAAGCAGATCATCGAGCAGCTCCAGGAGGACGGGCGCCGCCCGTACGCGAGCATCGGCAAGGCGGTCGGGCTCTCCGAGGCAGCGGTACGCCAGCGGGTGCAGCGACTGCTCGACGCGGGCGTCATGCAGATCGTCGCGGTCACCGACCCGCTCCAGCTCGGCTTCCCCCGCCAGGCCATGATCGGGCTGCGGACCGACGGCGACCTGGAACCGGTCGCCGACCGGCTGGCCGAGTTCGAGGAGATCGACTACGTGGTGATCACCGCCGGCTCGTTCGACCTGCTGGCCGAGGTGGTCTGCCGCAACGACGCGCACCTGCTGGAGATCCTCCAGAAGCTGCGCGGCGTGCCCGGGGTGCTCTCCACCGAGGCGTTCGTCTACCTGAAGCTGCGCAAGCAGACCTACAGCTGGGGCACCGCCTGATGCGGATTCCGTTGACCCTGCAGTGATACGACGCTGAATCCGTCGCGGTGAAGCTTGTTCGCTTGCCTTATCGGCACCGCCTGTGGGATAACCGTGGGCAGAGCGGCCGGTGTCACCCCTGACCGGCCCGAGACCCGATGGGGCTGACATGGCCAACGCCACCGACCACCTGTGGATGCACTTCACCCGCATGGCGAGCTACCCCGCCGGCGAGGTTCCGACAATCGTCCGGGGCGAGGGCGCGTACGTCTGGGACGCACAGGGCCGCCGCTACCTGGACGGGCTGGCCGGGCTGTTCGTCGTCAACGCCGGCCACGGCCGCGCCGAGCTGGCCGAGGCCGCCGCCAAGCAGGCCGGCGAGCTGGCCTACTTCCCGCTCTGGTCGTACGCCCACCCGAAGGCCGTCGAGCTGGCCGAGAAGATCGCCACGCTCACGCCCGGCGACCTGAACCGGGTGTTCTTCACCACCGGTGGATCCGAGGCCGTCGAGGCCGCATGGAAGCTGGCCCGGGCCTACTTCAAGCGCACCGGCAAGCCCACCAAGCACAAGGTGGTCAGCCGCTACATCGCCTACCACGGCACCTCGATGGGCGCGCTGTCGATCACCGGCCTGCCGGGCATCAAGACCGACTTCGAGCCGCTGGTGCCGGGTGGCATCAAGGTGCCGAACACCAACTTCTACCGGGCCCCCGAGCACGGCGACGACGCCGAGGCGTTCGGCCGGTGGGCCGCCGAGGAGATCGGGCGGGCGATCGAGCGGGAGGGGCCGGAGACGGTCGCCGCCGTCTTCCTGGAGCCGGTGCAGAACTCCGGCGGCTGCTTCCCGCCGCCGCCCGGCTACTTCGAGCGGGTACGCGAGATCTGCGACGCGTACGACGTGCTGCTCGTCAGCGACGAGGTGATCTGCTCCTGGGGCCGGCTCGGCGAGTACTTCGGCGCCGTGCGCTACGGCTACCAGCCGGACATCATCACCACCGCCAAGGGCATCACCTCCGGCTACGCCCCGCTCGGCGCGATGATCGCCAGCGAGCGGCTGATGGAGCCGTTCCTCACCGAGACCGGCATGTTCGCGCACGGCGTGACGTTCGGCGGCCACCCGGTCTCCTGCGCGGTCGCACTGGCCAACCTGGAGGTGTTCGCCCGGGAGGACCTGATCGGGCACGTCCGGGCCAACGAGGGCGCGTTCCGGTCCACCCTGGAGAAGCTGTACGACCTGCCGATCGTCGGCGACGTACGCGGCGACGGCTACTTCTACGGCATCGAGCTGGTCAAGGACAAGACGACCCGGGAGACGTTCGACGAGGCCGAGTCGGAGCGGCTGCTGCGCGGCTTCCTCTCCACCGCGCTGTTCGACGCCGGGCTCTACTGCCGGGCCGACGACAGGGGCGACCCGGTGGTGCAGCTCGCCCCGCCGCTGATCGCCGACCAGCAGCACTTCGACGAGATCGAGCAGATCCTGCGCGCGGTGCTGACCGAGGCGTGGTCCCGGCTCTGAGCCGATGACGGGCTACCAGCACCTGTCGTACTGGCTGTCCGGCCTGGACGAGCCGCTGACACCACGACCCGGGTTGCCCGGCGACACGGACGCCGACGTGGCGATCGTGGGCGCCGGGTACACCGGGCTGTGGACGGCCTGGTACCTGGCCGAGGCCGACCCCACGCTGCGCGTCGTCGTGCTGGAGCGGGAGATCGCCGGGTACGGAGCGTCCGGGCGCAACGGCGGCTGGTGCTCGGCACTGTTCCCCACCTCGCTGCCGGCGCTGGCCCGCCGGCACGGCCGGGACCGGGCACTGGCCATGCAGCGGGCCATGCACGACACGGTCGGCGAGGTGGGCCGGGTCGCCGCCGCCGAGGGCATCGAGTGCGACTGGCAGGCCGGCGGCACTGTGACGCTGGCCCGCAGCGAGGCCCAGCTCGGCCGGGCCCGCGCCGAGGTAGCCCAGGCCCACGCGCACGGGCTCACCGACGACGACCTGACGCTGCTCGACGCCGACGAGGCCGCCGCGCGGTGCAACGCCGAGGGGGTACGCGGCGGCACGTACACCCCGCACTGCGCGGCCGTGCACCCGGCGAAGCTGGTCCGGGGCCTGGCCCGGGCGGTGGAACGCCGGGGCGTACGCATCCACGAGCACACAGCGGTGACCGCGCTGCGGCCCGGCGCGGCGGCGACAGCGGCGGGCGTGGTCCGGGCACCGGTGGTGGTGCGCGCGACCGAGGGCTACACGCCGGGGCTGCCCGGCCAGCGGCGTGTGGTGGCACCGGTCTACTCGCTGATGGTGGCCACCCCGCCGCTGCCCGAGGAGACCTGGGCGCGGATCGGGCTGGCGGAGCGGGAGACGTTCTCCGACTACCGGCACGTCATCGTGTACGGCCAGCGCACCGCCGACGGCCGGCTCGCGTTCGGCGGGCGGGGCGCGCCCTACCACTACGCCTCCCGGGTGCGGCAGGACTTCGACCGGGAGCCCCGGGTGTTCGCGGCGCTGCGCCGGGCGCTCGGGGAACTGTTCCCGGTGCTCGGACCGGACGTGCCGGTGACGCACGCCTGGGGCGGGCCGCTCGGCGTGGCCCGGGACTGGTCCGCGTCGGTGGGGCTGGACCGGCGTACCGGGCTGGCCTGGGCGGGCGGCTACGTCGGTGACGGCGTCGGCACCAGCAACCTCGCCGGGCGTACGCTCGCCGGCCTGATCCGAGGCGTGGACAGCGACCTGACCGCGCTGCCCTGGGTGGGGCACCGCTCCCCCCACTGGGAACCGGAGCCGCTGCGCTGGCTCGCCATGAACGCCGGCCTGAAGATCATGTCCTCAGCCGACCGCAGCGAGCACAGAACCCATCGCCCGTCCCGCCGGGCAGACCTCTTCAACCGCTTCCTGGGCCACTGACCCACTCCCCCTTCCACCCCACCTCACCCCGTTGATCATGAAGTTGGCGGCACTCAGGGAGATCGAAAACGCCGTCAACTTCATGATCGACGCGGTGAGGGGCGGGGGCGCGCAGGCGCGGGCGCGGGCGCGCGGGTCAGTGGTGGGGTGGGATTACGCGCAGGTGGCCCCGGCGGCCCTGCTGGGGGGTCTGGGGCTTCGTGGTGGGCTCGTCCTCCGGAGGGCGGGGCGGGGCCGGGCGTGCGGCCTCGCGTACCGCCTCGGCCAGCGCCACCAGGTCGTCCGTGGTGGGCGGCGGCGGCTCGAACTCGCCCTCGTGCCGCACCACGTCCCAGCCGCGCGGGGCGGTCAGGCTGCGGGCGTGCGGCTCACACAGGTCGTACGTGTGCGGTTCGGCGAACGCCGCGAGCGGGCCCACCACCGCTGTCGACTCGTTGTAGACATAGGTCAATGTGGCGACCGCTTGCCGGGGGCAGCCGTTACGGGAGCAGCGCCGTGGTGACCTCACGGCGGCAGGGTATCCCCATTACCGGGTCCGGCGCACCGCTTCGCGTTACGACACGCCCGTCATGGTGATCACAATTCCTCCGGTCGGCGCACCGGCACGCCGGACGGCCGCGCGACAGCGGGCGGGCCGCCGGCCCGGGCTACCCTGTGCGTCATGACGAGCCCCCAGAACCGCCGCCCCGGCTCCGGCCGGCGCACCCACCGTGACCGGCACGGTCGCGGGCTGCGCGGGCGGCTGGTGCCGGCCACGGTGCCGCTGGCGCGGACGAAGGCCGAGGTCTTCGACGATCTGGTGCTCGACACCGTGGAGACGCTCGAACGCCGGTTCGCCAAGGAGCTGGCCGGTGTGGAGTTCGCGGTCGAGGACGTCCCGCCGGATCTGAACGTCTACGACTCGGACGTGCTGGAGGACGGCGAGGTGCCGCTCGCCCGGCTGCTGCCGGGGCGGCCCGGCCGCCAGGAGGTGCCGCCGCGGATCGTGCTCTACCGGCGGCCGCTGGAGTTCCGCGCGATGGACCGCGAGGACCTCGCCGACCTGGTGCATGACGTGATCATCGAGCAGGTGGCGAATCTGCTCGGGGTCGATCCGGACGAGCTGGCCTGACCGGTTCGGCCGGACAGGTCGCCGCCACCCGGCCGGACCCCTCCGGCCGGACGGCGACCCGGGTCCGGGCGGCCCCCACCGCCCGTGGACCCGTACGCGGATCAGGCGGCTACCCGCCGCTTGAGCTTGCGCCGCTCCCGCTCGGAGAGGCCACCCCAGATCCCGAACCGCTCGTCGTGGCCGAGCGCGTACTCCAGGCATTCCGTCTTCACTTCGCACCGCGAGCAGATGCGCTTCGCCTCGCGGGTCGAGCCGCCCTTCTCGGGAAAGAACGCCTCCGGGTCGGTCTGCGAGCAGAGCGCTCGCTCCTGCCACTCCGGCGCGTTCCCGAGCAGGTCGGCCACCTCGAGCTGGCCGTCCATCGATTGCCTCCTTGTCGCGCACCGGCGTCATTCGCCGCTGCAACCCCCCACGCGAAAGGCGTGCCTGTCCGTACGGTCACCATTTGTTGCGTTCCGTGCGAACAACCCCATTCAAATTACACGCGTGTAATGCGTGCGCCGTCAAGCCAAACTTGATAATGGAGTCGCCCTCCCGACACGTCCGGGACGACCGCCGCGGTCGCCCGTAGCCTCGCAACCTGCCCTATCGATTCAGACCCCGGACGAGTAACGCCCTCCCCGGCGAGTTGCCGGAAGTTTTCTGCCGTGGCGCATCGCCGACAGGCCGGCCGGACGCCCCCGCCGGCCGCTCGTACCAAGATCAGAATTGGTGGGGCAAAGGGTAACCCGCTTCCCGCGGTACCGCCCGTCGAGCCGTCCAACGCCGACCGCGCCCCGTCCATCATGTGGACGGGGCGCGGGTTCCGGCGCGACTGACGACTCAGTCCAAGCGGGCTGGCGAGCTGGTGGGCCAGACGAATTCGGCGACTGACCCGCCGGTGACCGAGATCGCGCCGGCGGACGTACTCTCGTCCCACCAGACGGTATAAACACCCGCCTCCAGATCCGGGTAGACGGCACTGTGGAACACACCGTCCCGGACGTGCCGCTCGCGTACGGCCGAGTGGGTCCGCGGGCCGTCGAGGTCCACGCGGCTGATCTCGATCTCCCGGCCGTGCAGGTCCCGCCCGGTGTGGATGATCAGTGCGCCCCGGTCGCCGCCGAGGTCGAGCACGACGCTGCCCACCTCCGACGGGCCGAGAGCGTGATGGTGTGACATCGGCCGCCTCCCGTCAGGACTTCTTCGCCTGCGGGTTGCCGAACCCGGCGTACGGCGTGCCGAGGAACGGGAAGTCGGCCAGGAACGGCGCTGTCACGTCGGCCGCGCTCAGGCCCGGCGTCACCGCCGCGGCGGCGGCGTCCGGCTGGAACGTCTTGTCGACCAGCGGCACGGTCAGCCCGGCGATGGCGCGCAGCGCGATCGTCACCACGTCGTCGGCGACGCGGCGCCCGTTGGGGAAGCCGGCCAGGTCACCGCCGAGCACGCCGAACCGGTCCGGCTTGCTGCTGGGCCGGATCGCCGTGTTCAGCCGCAGCATGTCCGCCTGGACGTCGCCTGTGGTGTTGGCGAAGCCGTCGATCAGTCCGGCCGGGACGCCGGTGAGCAGGATCGCCACCAGGTCCGCGCGTGGCTTCTTCGACTTGTTGAGCGCGTCCAGGTTTCCGAACACGCCCGGGTAGAGCGTGGGCAGCAGCGACGCCAGCTCGGGCCGCTCGACGAACCCGGCGAACCGCTTGTCCTCCGACGGCGGCAGGGTGTTCCAGACGTCCTTCCTGGACATCGGCACGATGACCTCGTTGAACAACGGGTTACCGAGTCGCGACACCTGGGTGAAGGGTCCAGCGGCGGTATCAGCGGCGACCCGGTCGCCGAGCACCCGCACCTGCTGGCGGGAGGCGCTGGTCCAGACCCCGATCGTCGAGGCGCGGTCGGCGTAGCCGTAGCGGGCCGCCTTGCGGCGTACCTGGTTCAGCGGCACCTGTACGGCGAGGCTGTGCACGTTGAGCCGGTCCAGCGCGTTCACCGGCTCGCCCTCGGTCCGGAACAGCTTCTTGCCGGCGACGTGCAGCTGCTGGAACGGCCGCAGCGTACCCAGGTCGAACACCGCGCCCAGGTCGACGAAGAAGCCGTCGGCCCGCTGGCCCGCGAACACCTTCTCGCCGGTGGACAGCTTGAACGTCGCCTGCCGGACCAGGTTCTGGTAGTTGGGCGTGGACAGCGGCCCGACGTTGCACGGCGGGCAGGGCAGTTTGTGCGCCAGCACACGGGCGCGGCCGTCCGCGATGCGGGTCAGCCGGTAGAACTGCCGCCGGTTCCAGTTCTTGCTCTCCAGCGACTCGATCGGCCCGGTGTTGTAGAGAAAACTGTTCTGGTTCGTGATCTCGGTAGTGAATTCGAAACGATAGGTGACGTCTGGATAACCGTCCCCGTCGTTGTCGATGTGAATCTCGTACCGGACGTCGTCACCGAACTCGAAGAAGTTCGGGCCGCCGGAGGGAAGCTGCAGCGGCACGTAGTTGGCGATCAACGTGACCGTGTCCGGCTGGCTCGGCGTGACGAACGCGTACAGGTCGGAACTGTCGGCTACCGGATCCTTGGCGATCTCCGGGGCCTCGCGGTGAGAGGACATGGCGGACGCACCTTCGTCGGGGAACGGAAAGCGGAACCGGCGCCGGGAGCCCGCGCCGGTGAAGGGGTGGGATCAGCGCCGGCCGGCGGCGCGCACCAGGCGGTCGGCCAGGCCGCGGTCGCGTACCTCGACCCGGTTGGTGCCGACGAAGACGTCCATGACGCCGGCGGCGGCGTCGCGGAGGTGGACCACGATCGGCTCGTCGCGCCGGCTCGCCGTGGGGGCGTTCTGCGCGGCGGACAGGCCCGGCACGGTGAGGGCGGCGGCGCCCAGTGTGGCGCTCGCCGCGGCGGTGAGCGTCTGCCTGCGGGTCAACCGCGGCCAGGTCCGCCGTTTCGGCGCCTCGGTGGTCTCGTCAGTGCTCATCGGCAACCTTTCCGGACCGGCGCCGCAGCGCCGCAGCGGGCCGGGCGCCCGGACACCGCCGGGCCCCGGTTCGGGGTCACCGGCGGCGGTCCTCGCCGAAACCGCCGCCGGCATCCACAGGTACGGCGTGCGGCGGGGAAAGGTTCGACCTCAGGCGCGGGCGTGACCGTACGCGGTCGTCCGCTTGCGGAACGGCCGTCCGGCGGCGGTGGCGATGGCCCGCAACTGCTCCTCGGTACGGGCCGAGCCGTTGCCGGAGCCGGCCATCCGGGAGATCGTCTCCTCCATCAGCGTGCCGCCGAGGTCGTTGCAGCCGCCGCGCAGCATCTCCACTGTGCCTTCGTCACCGAGCTTCACCCAGGAGCACTGAATGTTGTCGATCCGGCCGTGCAGCAGCAGCCGGGCCATCGCGTGCACCGCCCGGTTCTCCCGCCAGGTCGGGCCCGGGCGGGCGATGCCGGCCAGGTAGATCGGCGCGTTCGTGTGCACGAACGGCAGCGCCACGAACTCGGTGAACCCGCCGGTACGGTCCTGCACGCCGGCCAGCACCCGGAAGTGGGCGAGCCACTGGCCCGGGTGGTCCACGTGGCCGTACATCATCGTGGAGCTGGACCGGATGCCCAGCTCGTGGGCCGTGCTCACCACGTCGACCCAGGCGGCGGCCGGCAGTTTGCCCTTGGTGAGCACCCAGCGCACGTCGTCGTCGAGGATCTCGGCGGCGGTGCCCGGGATGGTGTCCAGCCCGGCCTCGCGGAGCTGGAGCAGCCACTCCCGCACCGGCACACCGGCCTTCGCCGCGGCGGTGACGATCTCCATCGGGGAGAACGCGTGCACGTGCATGCCGGGCACCCGCGCCTTGATCGCGCGAACGATGTCGGCGTAACCGGTCACCGGCATCTTCGGGTCGATGCCGCCCTGGAGGCAGACCTCGGTCGCGCCGGCCGCCCACGCCTCCTCGGCCCGGTCGGCCACCTGCGAAAGCGAGAGCCGGAACGCGTCGGCGTCGCTCTCCCGCTGGGCGAACGCGCAGAACCGGCAGCCCACATAGCAGACGTTCGTGAAATTGATGTTGCGGTTGACCACGTAGGTCACGTCGTCGCCGACCGCGTCCCGGCGAGCGTCGTCGGCCAGCCGGCACAGCTCGTCGAGCGCCGGGCCGTCCGCGCCGAACAGCGCCAGCGCCTTGGCCTCGTGCGCCGGCGTCAGCAGCGCCGCCGGGTCGTCCGCGGCCAGCCGCAGGCCCGCCCGCAGGTCGGCGTCCGCGCCACCACCCAGCGGTACGCCCGCGCGCGCCTCCGGCGCCACCTTGCCGGCCACCTCGGCCCAGTCGCCGTACACGCTGTCGAAGTCGCCCCGCCGGTCGTCGGTACGGCCGGTGACGTCGATGGTGACGTGCAGGTCGGTGCGGCCGCCGTACACCTCCTCCGGCTCCTGCCAGGGCCGTCCCACCGGGCGGGCCGCCTCGACCGCGAGCCCGGTGACCGGGTCGGCGAGCGCGGTGACGTGCGGCAGCAGGCGCGGGTCCAGCCACGGCTCGCCCGCCCGGACGTACTCCGGGTAGACGGTCAGCCGCTCGCGCAGCGTGAACCCGGCACTCGCGGTACGCGCCGCCAGCTCGTCCAGGTGCGGCCAGGGCCGCTCCGGGTTGACGTGGTCGGGCGTGACCGGGGAGACGCCGCCCCAGTCGTCGATGCCGGCGCGCAGCAGCAGGTCGTACTCGCCCGCGATGAGGTTCGGCGGGGCCTGGATGCGGGCCTTCGGGCCGAGCAGCACCCGGGCCACGGCCACCGTGGCGGCCAGGTCGTGCAGCTCCGCGTCGGGCATGCCGCGCATCGCGGTGTCCGGCTTGGCGCGGAAGTTCTGCACGATCACCTCCTGGAGGTGGCCGTACTCCCGCATCGCCCGGCGGATCGCGAAGATCGCGTCGACCCGCTCGGCCCGGTTCTCACCGATGCCGATCAAAATGCCCGTGGTGAACGGCACCCCGACCCGGCCGGCGTCGTCGAGCACCCGCAGGCGTACCGCCGGTTCCTTGTCCGGCGAGCCGAAGTGCGGGCCGCCCGGTTCGGACCAGAGCCGGGTGGCGGTGGTCTCCAGCATCATGCCCATACTCGGCGCGACCGGCTTGAGCCGCTGCAACTCCGACCAGGTGAGCACGCCCGGGTTGAGGTGGGGCAGCAGGCCGGTCTCCTCCAGCACCGCCACCGCGCAGGCGCGCAGGTAGTCGAGCGTCGAGTCGTACCCCCGCTCGTCCAGCCACCGGCGGGCCGCCGGCCACCGCTCCTCGGGCCGGTCGCCGAGCGTGAACAGCGCCTCCTTGCAGCCCTGCGCGGCGCCCTCGCGGGCGATCGCCAGCACCTCGTCACGTTCCAGGTAGGCGGCGGGCAGCCGGTGCGGCACGGTGGCGAACGTGCAGTAGTGGCAGCGGTCCCGGCAGAGCCGGGTCAGCGGGATGAAGACCTTCTTCGAGTACGTCACCACACCCGGCCGCCCGGCGTCGCGCAGCCCGGCGTCGCGGATGTCGCCGGCGATCCGGAGCAGGTCGTCGAGCATCGGCCCGCGGGCGGCCAGCAGCGCGCCGGCCTCGCCGGCGTCGAGCGCCCGGCCGGTGGCGGCCCGCCCCAGTGCCCGCCGGATGCTCGCCTCGGTCGGTTCGGGGTCGCTGCGATCAACCATCCGCCCAGCCTAAGCGCTGCCGGGCGGCCGGATGCCCGCCCCCGGTCGCGGTCCGGGCAACGGGACGGCTCCGGTGGCCTGCCGCACAGCGGCGGGCCGAGGTGGCGGCGGGCGACGGTGAGGCGTCGCCCGCCGCGCGGATCTCAGCGGGGCTGGTTCGGGTCCTCGCGGTCGAACCGCTGGGTGCGCTCGTCGTCGGCGGCGGGCGACGGCGCACCCGGCTCGGCGGACTGGCGCGGGATCGCCTGCGTCGGGTCGGCCGACGGCGGCTGGCCGAACGGCGGCGCGGGCTGCGGCGAGCCGTACTGCGGCGGCTGCTGCGGACCGGCGTACGGCGAGCCGGACTGCGGGTCGGCGGACGGCGGGCCGGACTGCGGCGCGTGCGGCGGGGCGGTGTTGAACGGGGGCGCCGACTGCGGCTGGCCGTACGGGCCGGGCTGCTGCGGCCAGCCGGGCGGCGGCGAGCCGGCCTGCGGGTAGCCCTGGCCGGGCTGCTGCGGGTAGCCGCCCGGACCGGGGTAGCCGCCGGGCTGACCCGGCTGCTGCGGCCAGCCGGGCTGGGCCTGGCCGTACACGCCGGGCTGCGGCTTGGGCTTCGGCACGTAGTAGAGCGTGCGCCAGATCTTGAACACCACGAACGCGGCGACCGCGAAGATGGCCAGCCAGGCCGCGCGGGTGAGCAGACCGAGGAACGCGTCCAGCACCTCACCGTCGGCGAGCCGGCCGACCAGCCAGATCAGGAACGTCAGCGCGCCGAACACGGCGGACACGGCGTACTCGACCAGCGCCACCTGGGTGATCAGCTTGGCCTTCGGCACGACCGGGAGGATCACGGTGGCGATCAGGACCGCGAGCAGCGGCAGGACCGTCGACTCCAGGCCGATGAAGGTGAAATACGTGCTCCCGGCCCGGCCGCTGGCCGTGCTGTAGTCGTCGACCGGCAGCAGGCGCACCAGGCCGACGAAGAGCAGCACGGCGTTGGCGCCGAGAAGGACGAGCGCGGCCAGTTCGCGCAACGGCTTGATCAACTGGCTGGCCTGCGTGGCGTCGCCGGACGCGGGCTCGGCGGGGCTGGTCACGGACTCCCCCAGGGGACGAAAGCGGACAGTTGCCGAAGTGAGCGTAGTCTCTCCGGCCACCGGACGATCGACGGCGGCGCGTGCGGAAGGATGGACGCCATGCGCATCGTGGTACTGACCGGCGGCATCGGGGGCGCCCGTTTCCTGCTCGGCGTGCGGGCGTACGCCCGCGAGGTGGGCGCCGAGGTGACCGCCGTGGTCAACGTCGGCGACGATCTGCTGCTGCACGGGCTGAAGGTCTGCCCCGACCTGGACAGCGTGCTCTACACGCTCGGCGGCGGCGCCGACCCGGAGCGTGGCTGGGGCCGCGCGGGCGAGACCTGGACGGTGAAGAACGAGCTGGCCGCGTACGGCGCGGAGCCGAGCTGGTTCGGCCTGGGCGACAAGGACATCGCCACCCACCTGGTGCGCACCCAGATGATCGACGCAGGCTACCCGCTGTCCCAGGTCACCGAGGCGCTGGCGGCCCGCTGGCAGCCGGGCGTACGGCTGCTGCCCGCCACCGACGACCGCCTGGAGACCCATGCCGTCGTCTCCGACGACCAGGGCCGGCGGGCGATCCACTTCCAGGAGTGGTGGGTTCGCCATCGGGCGGACGTGCCCACCGACCGGTTCGTCTTCGTCGGCGCCGACGCGGCGAAGCCCGCGCCCGGCGTGGTCGAGGCGATCGCCGCCGCGGACGTGGTGCTGATCGCGCCGAGCAACCCGGTGGTGAGCATCGCCCCGGTGCTGGCGGTGCCCGGTCTGCGCGACGCAGTGAGCGGCGGCCCGGCCCCGGTGATCGGGGTGTCTCCGATCATCGGCGGCGCGCCGGTACGCGGCATGGCCGACCGCTGCCTCGCCGTGCTCGGCGTGGAGTGCAGCGCGGCCGGCGTGGGCGGCCTCTACGGCGCCCGGCCGGCGGGCGGGCTGCTCGACGGCTGGCTGGTCGCGCCGGAGGACGAGGGCACTGTGGTGCCGGACGTGACGGTCCGCGCGGCGCCGCTGCGGATGACCGACGATGCGGCGACCGCCGCGATGGTGCGCGCCGCGCTGGAGTTGATGTGAGGCTGGAGATCCTGCCGGTGCCGGGCATCGGCGACGTGACCGAGGGCGACGACCTGGCGGCGCTGATCACCGGCGCGGCGCCCTGGCTGCGCGACCACGACGTGCTCGTGGTCACCAGCAAGATCGTGTCGAAGGCGGAGGGCCGGCTGGTCGACGTGCCGGCCGACGGCCCGGAACGGCTCGCCGAGCGGGACCGCATCCTGGCCGGGGAGACCGCCCGGGTGGTGGCGACCCGGGGCGCGACCCGGATCGTGCAGACCCACCACGGGTTCGTGATGGCCTCCGCCGGCATCGACGCCTCGAACGTCGACAAGACCCGGCTGGTGCTGCTGCCGGTCGACCCGGACGCCTCCGCGCGGGAGCTGCGTGCCGCGTTGCGCGACCGGTACGGCCTCGACGTCGCCGTGATCGTCAGCGACACCATGGGCCGCCCCTGGCGCAACGGGCTCACCGATGTGGCGCTCGGGGTGGCCGGCATGCCGGCGATCCGCGACCACCGGGGCGAGGTCGACCCGTACGGCAACGAGCTGTTCGTCACCCAGATGGCGGTGGTCGACGAGCTCGCCGCCGCCGGTGAGCTGATCAAGGGCAAGTGCGACCAGGTGCCGGTCGCGGTGATCCGGGGTTACCTCGCCGCGACCCGGGACGACGACGAGGGCGCCGGGGCGCTCGTCCGCGACGCGTCGATGGACCTGTTCTCGCTCGGTACGGCCGAGGCGCGCGCCGCCGGTCTGCGGGCCGCGGCGACGCTGCCGGACCGGACCGGCACCGAGGCCGCCGACCCGGTCGCGGTGCGGCGGGCGATCGACGCGGTCGGCGACGTGGTCGCCCCGGGCACTCGGTTCACCCACGTCACCGACGACGAGGCACGCGCCGGACTCGCCGCCACGGTGCCCGGCTGGCCCGCCTCGGCCACCGGCCTGCTGCTCGGCGCGGCGCCCACCCCGGTCGACCCGGCGGACCTGGTCCGGTTCGGCGCGGACCTGCAACGCCTGCGCGCCGCGCTGGCCGCGGAGGGGATCGACTCGACGCTGCTTCCGCCCCCGTCCGGCAGCGCCGCGAGCGCCACGCTGGCGCTCTGACCCGGCGGGCGGCGGATGTCAGGCGTCGAGGACGGCCCGGCCCAGCGGGGTGAGCGTGTGCAGGACGGTGTTGCGGTCACGCTGGCTGACCAGCAGCCCCGCGTTGCGCAGCACGGTGGTGTGCTGGCTGGCCGCGGCGGCGGAGATGCGCAGCCGGCGTGCCATCTCGCCGGTGGTGCAGCCCTCGTCCGCGGCCTGGAGCACCCGGGAGCGGGTGCGGCCGAGCAGGGCGGCGAGCGCCTCGCCCTGCGGTGACACGGCGGCGCCGGACGCGGGCGTCAGGCCGGCCAGCCGGTCGACCGGGTAGACCAGCACCGGGGGCAGGGTCGGGTCGACGAGCGCCACCGGGGTACGCGAGCAGAAGAACGACGGCACGAGCAGCAGCCCGCGGCCGTCCAGGTGCAGTTCCCGGGTGTCCGGATAGTCGAGCACCTCCAGCACGCCCGAGACCCAGCGCATGTTCGGCCGCAGGCTGGCCAGCAGCCCCTCGGCGCCGCCGTCGAGCATCGCGCGGGCACGCCGGGCGCGGTCCGCCTCGACCGCCGCCTGCACCCGGGACCAGTACGGCGTGACCGCCAGCGACTGGTAGCGCGCCATGGCGTCGGTGAGATGGTGCAGCGTCTCCGGCTCGCCACGGGCGAGCGAGGTGGCCGACGACGGCAGCGTGGTCTCCCCGGCGAGCAGCCTCAGGTCGCGGCGCAGCATGTCCACAGAGGTGCCCCGGACCGCGTCCAGCCCGGCCTGGAAGCCCTCCCGGCTGGCGAACGGGGTGAGGAAGTCGGGGAAGTAGCCGCGCGGCGGGTTGAGCGCGAGCAGCAGGCGGTACTGCTCGGCGTCGGTGTCGGTCCGCAGGCCGTGCGCCACTGTGCGTCGCCACGTGGTCATCATCGGGTCCCGGCTGCGCCCTTGGAGCAGGTGCAGGCTGAGGACCAGCTCCCAGAGCGGGTCCGCGGCCGGGGCGACCCGGGTCCGCAGGACGTCCTCGCCCGAGAAAATGATCTTCAACATGGGTTGCTGCTCCCGTGCGGACGGCGGGGGTGCCCGCCACACCTCGCACTGTACCCGTCGGTACTAATCTCCATCTTTAAGCGTCAGGTGAAAAACCTCGACGCTGGGCGGGCGCGTTGGGCAAACTCTCTGTTGCCCGCCGACGCCGGGGCGCAACGTTGACCCGGACGCCGGCTGACGGGCGTGGCCGGGTGGCACCACGAGGGTCTGCGACATCAGTCGCAGGGGTGCCGCCCGGCCCTCGCTCATCCGATCCAGAGCGCCACCCGATGGTCCTCGTCGGTGACGTAGTAGCAGCGTCCCGCCAGCTCGGCCAGCCCCTCCACGTGATGGAACGGCGCCAGCTCCGCGACCACCTCCGCGGCCACCAGCGCGCTTCCACCCGCGTCGTGCCGGAACCGCACGTGCCGGGAGGTCACCTCGCCGCCGTGCGGGTGGTCGTCCAGCAGCACCGAGCCCTTGCCCAGCGCGTCGATCGACCCGGTCACCGCCGCGTAGCCGCCGTCGCCCGTCGGGCTGATCGCGCGGAAGCCGGCCAGCCTACCGGGCGGCGTCACCCCGCTCAGCGCGTACGCCCCGAGCGCCCGCAGGTCACCCGGCCGCTCCGGGTCGTCGAACATCTCCGGCACGCCGGCCAGCTCGACGTAGACCGGCTCCCCCTCGGCGGTCACCGGGAAACGCAGACCGAGCAGCGCCGTACCGGCCGGGGTGAACGCCGCCGCCTCGACGTTGATCGGCAGGTCGTCCGCGGCCAGCCGGGTCACCCAGCTCTTGGCGCGGGCGGTGCCCCGGGCCAGCGTCTCCACGATGAACCGCTCCCGGACCCGGTCACCGGGCGGCAGCAGCGTCAGCGGAGCGGCGGCGAGCGCGTCGTTCACCGCCCGGTGCAGCCGGAAGCGGTTGCGCACCACGCGTACCGGCAGCGGACCGGCCACGGCGTCGTCCTCCCGGAACCGGGCCACGAACGCGCGCCGGGGCCGCAGCGGGCCGCCCTTGGACCCGAAGTGCGAGCCGAAGACGTACACCCAGCCGTCGTGGTGGGCCAGCGCCTCGCCGTCCTCGGTGCGGCCGTTCTCCCGTCCGGCGTCGGCGGGCACGTGGTGCGCCACCCACTCGCCGTCGTCGCGTTCCAGCAGCAGCGCCAGGCACTGCTCGACCGGCCCCTCGTCCAGCACCGTCCAGAAGCCGCGGCGCGCGCCGTGCGCCCGCAGCAACGCGGCCGACCGCACCGGCAGGAGGTCGCTCGCCTCGTTGCCGGCCACCAGGAACTCGACGAGTCGCAGGGTCACCGCGCCAGGGTACGGAGGCGGCGCTCGTAGAGTGTCCGGGTGCCTGATCTCATCCCGTACACCGAGTTGCACGCCGACGCCGTCGCGACGCTGAGCCGCTGGACGGCGACCAGCCCCGCCGCCGACGCCGCCCGGGACCGGACCCTGGCGCTGCTGGCCGACGGACCGGTGGCGATGAGCCGGACGCACCGGGCCGGGCACGTCACGGCGAGCGCGCTGGTGCTCGACCCGGACGGCCGGGTGCTGCTCTGCCTGCACGGCAAGATCCGCAGGTGGGTGCAGCTCGGCGGGCACTGCGAGCCCGGCGACCGGACGCTCGTGGCCGCCGCGCTGCGCGAGGCCACCGAGGAGTCCGGCATCACCGGCCTGACCGTCGAGCCGGACCCGATCGACGTGGACATCCATCAGGTCGCCTGCCAGGGCGGGTCGTTCCACTACGACGTCCGGTACGCCGTCCTGGCCCCGGCCGGGGCGATCGAGCGGGTCAGCGCGGAGTCCGAGGCGCTCGGCTGGTTCCCGCCGGACCGGCTGCCCGAGCCGCTCGCCCACGCCACCGCTCAGCTCGTGCCGCCGGCGCTCGCGGTGCTGGCCCGCCACGCCGGCGGCTGAGCGACGGCACCGCGACGCGCCGCCGGAGGCGTCCACACTCCGGCGGCCCGGCGGGTCAGACCAGGCCCTCCTCGCCGCGTTCCTTCAGCTCGTCCACGATCTTCTTCACGTCCTGCGCGCGGTCGCGGGGGCAGACCAGCAGCGCGTCCGGGGTGTCCACGACGATCAGGTCGTGCACCCCGACGGTCGCCACCAGCCGCCCGGAGTGCGGCACCACCACGGTGCCGGTGGTGTCGTGCAGCAGCACGCCCGGCTTCGCGTCCCCGCCCAGCACCACGTTGCCGGCGCCGTCGGCGGGCAGCACCTCGCCGAGCGTGTGGAAGTCGCCCACGTCGTTCCAGCCGAAGTCGCCGGGCACCGTACCCACCCGGCCGGCCGTCGCCGCGCCCTCCATCACCGCGTAGTCGACCGAGATCCGGGGCAGCGTCGGCCAGATCCGGCCGAGCAGGTCGTCCTGCTCCGGCGTGCCCCAGGCCGCCGCGATGGCGGTGATCCCGGCGTGCAGCTCCGGCTGCTGGCGGGCCAGCTCGGACAGGAAGACGTCCACCCGCCAGACGAACATGCTGGCGTTCCAGAGGTGCCGGCCGGAGCGGACGTACACCTCGGCCACCTCCGCGGCCGGCTTCTCCTTGAACTCGCGGACCGGGCGCAGCGGGCCGTCCCCCACCGGGTCGCCGGTCTCCAGGTAGCCGTAGCCGGTCTCCGGGCGCGTCGGGGTGATGCCCACCGTCATCAGCAGTCCCTGCTCCGCGCCCCGGATGGCCTGGCGTACCACCTCGGCCAGCCGGGCCGGGTCGCCGATCAGGTGGTCGGCGGCGAACGAGCCCATCACCGCGTCCGGGGTCCGGGCGGCGATCACCGCGGCGGCCAGCGCGATCGCGGCGCAGGAGTCCCGCGGCGACGGCTCGACCAGGATGTTCTCCTCCGGCAGGCCGGCCAGTTGCCGAGCCACCGCCGCGGCGTGCGCGGCCCCGGTGACCACGAGCGTGCGCTCCGGAGTGGTCAACGGCGACAACCGGTCGACAGTGGCCTGCAACAGCGAGGCGGGGGTGCCGGTCAGCGGGTGGAGGAATTTGGGGTGGCCGGCACGGGACAACGGCCACAACCTCGTGCCGCTGCCGCCCGCCGGGATGACGGCGTAGAACATCAGCACATCATGCCCGAAGCGGGCGAGCCGTCACGGTCGGTCGCCCGGGACCGGCAACCGGCGCTCAGGACCGGGCCCGCCGCCACGCCGCGATGTGGACCTCCGCGCTGGACTCCCAGGTGAACTCCTTGGCCCGGTCGAATCCCGCCTTGGCCAGGGACAGCCGCCGCTGCTCGTCGTCCAGCAGGGCGCCGAGGTCGGTGGCGATCTGGTCCGGGTCCTCGCTGGTGTAGGCCACCGCGTCGCCGCCCACCTCGGGCAGGGACAGGCGCGGCGTGGTGAGCACCGGGGCGGCGCACGCCATCGCCTCCAGGATCGGCAGGCCGAAGCCCTCGCCGTAGGACGGGTAGGCGGCCACCAGCGCGCCGCCGAGGAAGCCGGGCAGGTCGGCGTAGCGCAGGTAACCCGGGCGCAGCAGCCGCAGGTGCGACGGGACCTCGGCCACCGCGCGGTCGATGTCGTCGTCGTGGCCCTGGCCGCCGGCCACCACCAGCGCGGGCGGGTTCGGCCGGTCGGCCACCGCCCGGGCCCAGCCGCGGATCAGGTTGGGTACGTTCTTGCGCGGCTCCTTGGCCCCGAGGAACGCGATGTAGCTGCTGTCGCCGAGACCCAGGCGGGCCCGGACGCGCGCCTTCTCCTCGTCGCCCGGCGCGTGGAACGCGTCCTGGTCGACGCCGTGGTAGGCGACGTCGATCCGGGTCGGGTCGGCGTCCAGGAGCCGGATCAGCTCGTCCCGGGTGGCCTTGCTCGGCACGATCACCCGGCCGGCCCGGCGCAGCGACGTCTTGATCGCGCTGCGGAAGAACGTCCGGCGCGACTTGTCGTAGTGCTCCGGCTCGGTGAAGAACGTCGCGTCGTGCACGGTGACCGTCACCGGGCACCCGGCCCGCAGCGGGCAGGTGTAGAACGGTGAGTGCAGCACCTCGGCGCCGACCTGCTGGGCCAGCAGCGGCAGGCCGGTCTGCTCCCAGGCCAGTCGCGCCGGCCGGTGCGCCACCGCCGCCGGGGCCGGGATCACCTCGGCGCCGGGCAGCATCCGGGTGTAGCGCTCCAGGTCGGTGCGGAGGCTCACCACGGCCAGGTCGACGCCGGTGCCGCAGACCCGGCCCAACGCGCCGAGCAGTCCGTCGACGTATCTACCGACGCCGCCACGGTCGGCGGGGACACTCGTGGCGTCGATGAGAACGCGGGGCGGGCGACCGGCGGTCACGGGGCGACTCCTCAGGTGGCGCAGTTGTGGGGAAGAACACTCTCGGCAAGCCTACGCCGGGCCGGGCGCGAGGCGCTGACCGCGACCCGACGGTACGCCGACTTGTCGTTGTCATCGAGTACGCGCGCGGGGCGCGTATCGTTCGCGCCGATGGCCGACAACATTGCCCGGGTGTTCGCCGACGCGATCGCGCCCGACCCCACCCGACCGCTGCTGACCTGGTACGACGACGCCACCGGCGAACGCACCGAACTCTCCGGGGCGACGCTCGCGAACTGGGTGGCGAAGACCGCGAACCTGCTCGCCGACGAGGCGGGCGCCGCGCCCGGCGACGCGGCCGGGGTGCTGCTGCCGCCGCACTGGCAGACCGCCGCCGTGCTGCTCGGCTGCTGGTCGGCGAAGCTGACGGTAGTCGACACGGCGGGCCCGGTGGAGGCGCTGTTCGTGGCCGTCGACCGGGTGGACGAGGCAGCCGGGTGGCCGGCCGGCGAGCGGTACGCGCTGGCGCTCGACCCGTTCGCGCTCCCGATGCGGCAGGTGCCGGCGGGCTGCACGGACTTCGTCTCCGCGGTACGCGGGCACGGCGACCATTTCACGCCGGACCCGTCCGGCGGGGAGGCGGACGCGGCGCTGCTGGCCCGGGC
Organism: Micromonospora tulbaghiae; assembly: GCF_900091605.1. Classification (GTDB taxonomy): domain Bacteria; phylum Actinomycetota; class Actinomycetes; order Mycobacteriales; family Micromonosporaceae; genus Micromonospora; species Micromonospora tulbaghiae. Next base: position 43,036 of record NZ_FMCQ01000003.1, on the reverse strand, counting down.
GGCGGCCCGCGCCACCGAGCTGGGCCTGACTCGGGGCGACCGCCTCCTGGTCGACGTGACCGCTCACCCCGACCCGGTCGACTGGCTGCTCACCCCGCTCACGGCGGGAGCCAGCGTGGTCGCGTGCGCCCACCCCGACCCGACCCGCCTGCCCTCCCGCGTCGAAACCGAGAAGACCACCCACGCCCTGGCCTGAGTCGCCGCCCTCCCCCTCCCCGTCGATCTTGCAGTTTCCGCCCTCGACGCGGGGGATTCGCCCCTTTCGCCGGGGCGGAAAGTGCAAGATCAGCGAGGGGGGACAGGGCTGTCGGCGGTGGCCCGGCGCTGGGCCAGGGCGGCGAACGCCGTCAGGGACTCGGGGTTGGCCAGGGCGCCCTTGGCCGCCGCGCTGTCCACCGGGGTGCCCGTCAGGATCTTCTTGACCGGCACCTCCAGCTTCTTCGCGCTCAGCGTGCGCGGCACGGCCCGGACCTGGTGGATCTCGTCCGGCACGTGCCGCGGCGACAGGGCGGTACGCAGCTCACGGCAGATCTTGCGCCGCATCTCGTCGTCGAGTTCCAGGCCCTCGGCGAGCACCACGAACAGCAGCAGCTCACCCGCACCGCCCTCGTCGTCCTCCAGGTGCACGACCACCGAGTCGACCACCTCGTCCAGGCCCTCGACCACCGAGTAGAACTCGGCGGTGCCGAGGCGTACGCCGCCCCGGTTGAGCGTGGCGTCGGACCGGCCGGTGATCACGCACCCGCCGCGCTCGTTGACGGTGATCCAGTCACCGTGCCGCCACACCCCGGGATAGACCTCGAAGTACGCCTCCCGGTAGCGGGCACCGTCCGGGTCGTTCCAGAACCCGACCGGCATGCTCGGCATCGGCTCGGTGATCACCAGCTCGCCGAGCTGCCCGATCACGGCGCTGCCGTCGGCGGAGCGGGCCTCCACCTTCGCGCCGAGCGCCCGGCAGGCGATCTCCCCGGCGTACACCGGCAGTAGCGGCACGCCGCCGACGAACCCGGTGCACACGTCCGTGCCGCCGGACAGCGACTGGAGCTGGAGGCGGTCGCTGACGTTCTCGTACACCCAGGTGAAGCCCTCGGCCGGCAGCGGCGCGCCGGTCGAGCCGAGGCCGCGCACCGCGGACAGGTCGGCGATCTCGCGCGGCACCAGGCCGGCCTTGCGGCAGGCCAGCAGGAACGGTGCGGAGGTGCCGAAGTACGTGGTGCCGGTGTCGGCGGCCAGCCGCCACAGCGCGCCCAGGTCGGGGTGGCCCGGGTTGCCGTCGAACAGCACGATCGCCGCGCCCACCGCCGGGCCGGAGACCAGGAAGTTCCACATCATCCAGCCGGTCGTGGTGAACCACAGGAACCGGTCGGACGGACCCAGGTCGTGGTGCAGCGCCAGCATCTTGAGGTGTTCCAGCAGGATGCCGCCGTGGCCGTGCACGATCGGCTTGGGCAGGCCGGTGGTGCCGGAGGAGTAGAGCACGTAGAGCGGGTGGTCGAAGGCGACCGGAGTGAAGGCCAGCGGCTCGTCGGTGTCCGCCGCCAGCTCCGCCCACGGCAGCGCGCCGTCGGGGGCCGGGCCGTCCGGATCGAGGTACGCGATGGCCACGGTGTGCCGCAGCGACGGCAGCGCGGCCCGGATCGCGGCCACTTCGGCGCGCCGGTCGACCGGCTTGTCGCCGTACCGGTAGCCGTCGACGGCGACCAGCACCGTCGGCTCGATCTGCTGCCAGCGGTCGGTGACGCTGCGGGTGCCGAACTCGGGCGCGCAGGAGGAGAAGATCGCGCCGAGGCTGGCGGTGGCGAGCAGCAGGACGTACGTCTCGGGGATGTTCGGCGCGTACGCGGCCACCCGGTCGCCCGGCCCCACGCCGAGGCGGCGCAGCCCGGCCGCCACCCGGCGGACCCGCTCGCGCAGCCCGGCCGCGGTGAGCGTCTCCGGCGCGCGGGTCTGCCCGTGTGCGATCACCGCCGGGTCGTCGTCGCCCAGCCCCGGCATCCGCAGCACGTTCTCGGCGTAGTTGAGCGTCGCGCCGGGGAACCAGCGGGTGCCGGGCATGGCCCGGCCGGTGAGGGTGGCGCTCGGCGGGGTGTGTGCGACGACGTCGAACCAGTCCCAGATCGAGCGCCAGAACGCGTCCAGGTCGGTCACCGACCACTGCCACAGCGCGTCGTAGTCGGCGAACTCCAGCCCGCGGTGCTCGGCCAGCCAGCGCAGGTAGTCACCGATCCGGGACCGCTCCCGCACGTCCACCGGCGGCGTCCACAGCACGTCAGCCACTGTTCCACCCTCCCCTGGGCCCGCCACGACGGTGTGCCGGAGCCGTGGCGCCATCTTGCCCTACCTCGTGCCGCCATTGTCCGCGCCGGGTGCGCCGTACGGGGCGTGCCCCGCCCACACCCCGCACCCCGGGCCGGTGTGGGCGGGCACCGGTCAGCCGGCCCGGTGGGCCTGGATCGCGCGGCGCCGGGCGAGCCGGTGCGCGCGCCGGATCTCGGCCTCCCGGAAGCGGCGCTCGTCCTCCGGCGTCTCGGGCAGCACCGGGCGGACCGGACGGGGCGAGCCGCCCACGTCGACGCCCACGAAGACCAGGTACGCGGTGGCGACCCGCACCGGCTCCTCCTCGGCCGAGTCCCAGCGCTCGGCGACCACCCGCACCCCGACCTCCATCGAGGTCTGGCCGGTCCAGTTGATCTGGGCGTGCGCGTGCACGAGATCGCCCACCCGGACCGGCTCGGAGAAGACGATCTCGTCGATGGAGGCGGTCACGGCGGTGCCGCCGCTGTGCCGCGCCGCCGCCGCTCCGGCAACGTCGTCCACGAATTTCATCAGTACCCCACCGTGCACGGTCCCGTACAGATTGACATCGACCGCGGTCATGATGCGACTGAGCGTGACGCGGGAGTACGAGGTCGGCTTACCCGGCGGGACCGCGGGATGATCTGTCATGCCGAAAACGGTACGGTGCGCGGATGCGACATCTCTGGAGCTTCCTCGCCGGGTTGGCGGTGGCGCCCGTCACCTGGGTGCTCGTCACTCTCGGTCAGGACGGATCTGAGCGGACCGTCGACCGCTGGGTGGAGATCGGGACGTACAGCACGCCGAACCTGATCGAGCCGGCCGTCTATCTGGGCGTCGCCGGCATCCTGCTCGGCCTGCTCGGCACGTTGCGCTTCTCGCCGTTCGGCCCGCTGGTGGCCGGCCTGCTGCTCGCGGTCCCGTACCTCGGGCTGTTCGTCGCGCCGTTCAGCGTGCGGGACCGGGTGCCGGACGACCTGAAGCTGCTCGGTGACCCGTTGCCGCTGCGCGACCCGCTCGACAACGGCACGCTGTTCCTCATCGGCGTGCTGCTGCTGATGGCCGTGTTCAGCACGAGCCGCTGGCGGCGTCCCGCCACACCCCCGCCGGCCGAGGCGGAGCTGACCCCGGCCGTCACACCGGTGGAGCACAAGCCGACGCTCACCGACTGGCCCCCGACACCGGCGGCGAAGGACCCCGACACGCCGCCGCTCACGCTCGCGTACCCCGAGACCCCCACCGAACCCCTGCCCCGCCGCACCGGCAGCGAGTCGCCGTGGTCCGCGCCCCCGCGCGGCGCGGGCCGGCCGGAGGGCACCGAGAGCCGTTGAACGAGCGCGGGCGGGCAGGTGTCACCTGCCCGCCCGCCCGAACGCCCTGCGGTCAGCCCTTGAGCAGCTGGCGCGCCATCACGATGCGCTGGACCTGGTTGGTGCCCTCGTAGATCTGGGTGATCTTGGCGTCCCGCATCATCCGCTCGACCGGGTAGTCGCGGGTGTAGCCGTAGCCGCCGAGCAGCTGGACCGCGTCCGTGGTGATGTCCATGGCGGCGTCCGAGGCGAAGCACTTCGCGGCCGCGCCGAAGTAGGTCAGGTCCGCGTCGCCGCGCTCGGACTTGCCGGCGGCGGCGTACGTGAGCTGCCGCGCCGCCTCCAGCTTCATGCCCATGTCGGCGAGCATGAACTGGATGCCCTGGAAGTCGGCGACCGCCTTGCCGAACTGCTTGCGCTCCTGGACGTAACCCTTGGCGTAGTCCAGCGCGCCCTGGGCGATGCCGACCGCCTGGGCGGCGATGGTGACCCGGGTGTGGTCCAGCGTCTTCATGGCGGTGGCGAAGCCGGTGCCCTCGGCGCCGATCATGCGGTCGACCGGGATCCGGACGTTGTCGAAGTAGACCTCGCGGGTGGGCGAGCCCTTGATGCCGAGCTTCTTCTCCGGGGCGCCGAAGCTGACGCCCGGGTCGGACTTCTCCACCACGAACGCGGAGATGCCCTTCGACCGGGCTGTGGGATCGGTCACGGCGAACACGGTGTAGTACTCGGAGACGCCCGCGTTGGTGATCCACCGCTTCACGCCGTTGAGCACCCAGTGGTCTCCGTCACGTACCGCCTTGGTCGTCATCGAGGCGGCGTCGCTGCCCGCCTCCGGCTCGGAGAGGCAGTAGGAGAACATGCCCTCCCCGGCCGCGACCGGGGTGAGGTACTTGCGCTTCAGCTCCTCGGAACCGGCCAGCAGCAGCGGCATGGTGCCCAGCTTGTTCACCGCCGGGATCAGCGAGGACGACGCGCAGGCCCGGGCCACCTCCTCGATCACGATGGCCGTGGCCAGCGCGTCCGCGCCGGCGCCGCCGTACTCGACCGGGATGTGCGGGGCGTGGAAGTCGGCCGCGCGCAGAGCCTCGTAGGAGGCCTTGGGGAACTCACCTGTCTCATCCGCCTCGGCGGCGTGCGGAGCCACCTTGGCCGCACAGACCTCACGGACCGCCTCCCGGATCGCCTCGTGCTCCTCCGGCAACCGGTAGACGTCGAACGACTGCTCTGCGGCCATGTCGGCCCTCCCCTTTCACCGCTATCATGCGCAGTCTGTGCCGCCCAGGGGCCGACGACTGCCGCAAACTGAAGGATAGCCACCGGCCCCGGCCGAACCTTACCGGCGGGTAGGCTCGCGCCCGAGCCTCGACCGCCCGACCCCATTACCCTCACAGCAGACATCCAGTTCCCTCGGTGCCCGGCCTCGGCGCCCCAGCAGAATGCGACGCGTGGAAGCGCCGCCAGTGCGAGCGGAGAAGACAGGCGTGACGATTCCGTACCCGAACACCCAGCCGATGCCCGCCATCGCCGCGGTGACCCCGCCGTCCGGCGCCGCCCGCCCGCGGGTGACGTTCCTCGGCACCGGCTACCTCGGTGCGACCTACGCCATCTGCTACGCGGAGCTGGGTTACGAGGTGCTCGGCTTCGACGTGGACGCGGACAAGATCGCCAAGCTCAACGCGGGCGAGGTGCCGATCCACGAGCCGGGCCTCGACGAGCTGCTGCGGCGCAACCTGGCCGCCGGCCGGCTGCGGTTCAGCACCGACATGCAGGAGACCGCCGACTTCGGCGACGTCCACTTCATCTGCGTCGGGACCCCGCAGCGGGCCGACGGGATGGGCGCCGACCTGTCGTACGTCGAGGCATCGGTGACCAGCCTCGCCCAGCACCTGACCCGCAAGGCGCTGATCGTCGGGAAGTCCACCGTGCCGGTGGGCACCGCCGAGTGGGTGGAGCAGCTCGTCGGCAAGCACACCCCGACCGACCTCGGCGTCGAGGTGGCGTGGAGCCCCGAGTTCCTCCAGGAGGGCTTCGCCGTCGACGACGTGCTGCGTCCGAACCGGATCGTGGTCGGCGTCAAGAGCGAGTGGGCCAACGGCATGCTCTTCGCCGCCCACAAAGGCGTCTTCGACCTCGCCGCCACCGAGGACCGCGAGGTGCCGCTGGTGGTCACCGACTTCGCCACCGCCGAGCTGGTCAAGGTCGCCGCGAACGCGTTCCTCGCCACCAAGATCTCCTTCATCAACGCGATGGCCGAGGTCTGCGAGGCGGCCGGCGGCGACGTCACCCAGCTCGCCCGCTCGATCGGCTACGACCCGCGCATCGGCAACCGCTTCCTCCAGGCCGGGCTGGGCTTCGGCGGCGCCTGCCTGCCCAAGGACATCCGCGCCTTCCAGGCCCGGGCGCAGGAGCTGGGTGCCGGTGAGGCGCTGCGCTTCCTGCACGAGGTCGACCTGATCAACCAGCGCCGCCGCAGCCGCGTCGTGCAGCTCGCCGCCGAACTGCTCGGCCGCCGCTCCGGCCCGGCCGGACCGGACCTGTCCGGCACCCGGGTCGCGGTGCTCGGCGCCACCTTCAAACCCAACACCGACGACGTACGCGACGCGCCGGCGCTCGCGGTCGCCTCGCTGCTCGGCAAGGCCGGCGCCGACGTGCACGTCTTCGACCCGCAGGGGATCGAGAACGCGCGCCGGGCGGTGCCCGAGCTGACGTACGCGGAGAGCATGAACGACGCCGTCCGCGGCGCCGACCTGGTCTGTGTGCTCACCGAGTGGGCCGAGTTCCGCAACGCCGACCCGGTCGCCCTGGGCGAGCTGGCGAACGGCCGCAAGGTGGTCGACGGGCGCAACTGCCTCGACTCGACACTGTGGACGCAGGCCGGCTGGGAGTACCGCGGCATGGGCCGCCCCTGACCCGCTGACCGTGCGGACCGGCCGCCGGGGAACGTCTCCCCGGCGGCCGGTCCGTTTTTGTTGTCCGGAACGCGGCGGCAACTGTCGAAATCCCGGCCCACTCAAGGCATGCTGCCTCTGGGAGGTCCACAGTGCGGGGGCACGGGCGGACGGGAGACTGTCGTGGAGAGCTTCAGGTGCGCCTCGTGCGGGCAGGACATCAAGCCCGCCGTCGTCTGCCCGCAGTGCGGCGCGCACCAGCCCCAGTGGGCCGAGCACCTGGCCGACATCGAGCGCTCGATCGCCGAGATGAAGGCCCGCGACGCCGAGATCGCCCGGGAACAGCGGCAGATCGCCGCCAAGATGCAGGCCGCCCTCTTCCAGCGGGACATACTGGCGCACGCCGGTGAGGAGCGGATCCGGCAGGCCACCCGGCCGCGACGGGTACTGCGCCGCCGGCCCGGCCGCCGCCCGCCCACCGCCGCTACCGGCGCACCGCCCCGCGTGCCCCGCCAGGGCACTCCGCCGCCCGGCCCTCCGGAGGACCTGCCCCCGTCGCCGCCGCGCGGTCGCCCGCGCTGGCTCGACGCGGACGACCCGGAGCACCCGCCCGAGGCGTCCTCGCGCGAGGTGCAGAACATCCCGCTCGGGCTGGGCGCGCTCCTGCTCGGCGTCGCCGCTGTGGTCTTCGCCGCGGTCGCCACCAGTTCGATGGACGCGCTGGCCCGCCTCGGCGTGCTGCTGGTGGCGACGGCGCTGATGCTGCTCGCCCCGCCGGTGCTGGCCCGGCGCGGGCTCACCTCCACCGCCGAGACCATCGCCGCTGTCGGGTTGCTGCTGGTGCCGCTGGCCGGGTACGCGCTCTGGGCCGTGGACCGGATCGGCGGCGGCTCGTCGGGCGCCGCCTTCGCCGGGACGATCTTCCTGGTCACCACGCTGGTCGCTCTCGGGTACGCGTACGGGACCGGTCTGCGCGCGCCACGCTTCGCCACCGTGCTGGCCGCCCAGCCGGTGCTGCCCCTGCTGGCGTACGAGCGGATCACCGGGCCGGTCGGCTGGGCGCTGGTGCTGACCGTGGTGGCGGTGCTCGACCTGGCACTCGCCCGCTCGGCGGTGGTACGCGAGCGGCCCGTCCGGCGTGACCTGCCCGCCACCGCGCCCCCGCCGTCCGTCCCGCCCCGGCAGCGCGCCGACGACGACCGGCCCGAGTCGGCGCCGGAGGAGGCCGCCGAGGTGCTGGGCGGTGAGACGCCGCCGGGTCCGGCCGCCACCGCCACCGCCCGGCCGGTGCCCTGGCTACCCGAGCTGACCTGGCTGCTGCACGGCGTGGCGGTCGCTGTCGCGCTGGCGTACGCGGTCACCGGCCTGCTGCGCGCCACCACGGTGCCGCCGGCCGCCGCCGCGGGTACGGTGCTGCTGCTCGCCGCCCTGGTCGCGCTGGCCGGGACGCTGGTGCTGCGCCGGCCGCCGCTGCCGGACATCGGCGCCGGCATCCTCACGCTGGCGGTCATCGGCGCGCTCGGGCGGGTCGCCTCGGTGGCCCTGCCGGGCCGGTCCCTGCTGCTCATCTCCGCCGTCATCGCGCTGACCGGGCTCGCCGTCCGGGCCGTACCGGAGACGGCCCGGCGTGGTCCGCAGATCGCCTCCGCGGTGGCGCTCACGGTCAGCGGCCTGGTGGTCGCCGGTGGCGCGCTGCGCGCCGGACTGGCGCCGGTCCGGGCCGCGTTGCCGGCCTGGTCGGCGGATCTGGCCGGATGGCACGCCGAGCTGGCCCGGGCGGTCGGGCCGACCGGCTGGCAGCTGGCGGCCAGCGCGCTGCTGCTGACCGTCGCCGCTGTGATCGCGCTGCCGGCCGAGATCCGGCGCGAGTTCGCGGTGGTCGGCGCGGCGCTCACCGCGCTCGCCGTACCCGCCTCGCTCGGTCTGGGCTGGGCGGCGGCCTGCTGGCCGATGCTGCTGACCGCTGTCGCGATCGGCGTGCTCGGGCTGACCGCACGCACCGAACGGGCCGCGGTGGCGCACGCGGTGACAGCGGCCGGGCTGGGCCTGGTCGGCGCGGGCGCGGCGCTCACGCGCCCGGCGCTCACTGCGGCGGCGCTGACGGTGCTGTTCCTGGCCGGGGCGCTGGTGTCCCTCGCCCCACGGGTCCGGCTCGCCGCCGCCGCGACGGACACGGTCTGCGCCTGGGCCGCGGGGGGCGCGGCGTTCGCCCTGCCCGGCGCCGTCGCCGCGTTCGTGGCGGCCACCGTGCCGACGCCGCCGGTCGCCACACCGGCGAACCTGCGCGAGATCACCGTGCCGATCCTCGCGGCGAGCTTCCTCGCCGTCTGCGTCACGCTCGGCTACGCCGCTCTGGTGCAGGTGGCGCAGCGGCACCTGAGCATGCCGCACGCGCTCGGCACTGTGCTCGGCGCGGTGGCCGTCGCCGCCGCCGCGTTCGGCGCTCCGGGCGCGACCTCGGCCGACGCCTGGGTGGGCAGCCTGCTCCTGGTCGCCGCCGCGCTGCTGGCGCTCGCCCCCCGCATCGACGCCGGGCGCCGGGCCGACATGTCCCTCGACGGGTCCGACCTGGCGCTGGCCGCCACCACCGTGGCGCTCGTCGCCACGCTGGCCCGGATCGCCGCGGTGCTCGCCCCCGGCGGCCAGCTCGTGGTGGCCTCCGCGCTGGTGCTGCTGGTGGCGGTGGCCGCCCGGGCGCTGCCCGAGGAGTGGCGGCGCGGCCCGATCCTCGGCATCGCCGCCGGTGGCACGCTGATCGGCCTGATCGCCGCCTGGAGCGCGTTGCGCGGCGGACTCGGCGTGCTCGCCACCCCCGGCCCGATCTGGGCCGGTGACCTGACCGGCTGGCCGGCCGCGCCGACCGGCGGCTCGACCTGGCAGGCCCCGGTCGCGCTGGCGCTGCTGGCGGTGACAGCGGCCATCCTGCTGCCGCCACCGTGGAAGTACGACGTCTCCGGCCTGGCCGCCGTGCTCGCCACGGTGGGCGCCCCGGCCGCGTTCGACCTGCCCTGGTGGTCCCCGGTGCTGGTCGGCTGCATGGTGGCCACCGTCTACGGCATGGCCGCCGCCGCGTCGGCCGATCCCCGGGCCGCGCTGTCCCGGGCCACGGTGGCCGGGGTGGTGGCGCTGCACGCCGCCGGCGCCGGGCTGGTGCGGCCGTGGACCACAGCGCTGGCGCTGGGCAGCATCGCGCTGATCGGCGCCACGGTGGCCGCCGTGGCCCGGGCGGTCGCGCCGTCGCTCGTCGACGACGTCCGCACCGAGGGCATGCCGCCGCACCTGGTGCAGGTGGGCGGCGCGGGCGCCGGAGCCGCACTGCTCGCGACGCCCGGCGCGGTGGCCGCGCTCGCAGTCGAGTACGACCGCCCACCCCAGGTGGTGCTCACCGCCGCGCTCGCCGCCGCCAGCATCGGTCTGGCCGCGATCGCGGCGGTACGCCGGCAGGTGCCGCAGTATCTCCCGTACGCCAGCGTCGCGGTGGTCGGCGCGGCCACCGTCACCGCCGCCGCGGCGCTCGCGGTCGGCCTGCCGGCGGGCGTGTTCGCTGCCGCCGCCGCGCTGCTCGGTGTGCTCGCCGAACTGGTACGGGCCGCCACCGTCCCGCCCGCCGGTTCGGGTCGGCCGGTACGCCGCTGGACCGTGCTGCTCAACGGCGCGCTGCGGCGTGCCCCGGACGACCCCGAGCTGCGTTGGCGGGTCAGCCCGGCCGCCGGTGCGCTCGCCGCCGCGGCGCTGCCCACCGCGCTGGCACTGGCCACCCTGGCGCCGTCGCTCGTGGTGGCGCTGTTCTCGCCGTTCGCGGTGCTGAGCCGGGTGTGGCAGGGACCGCCACCGGAATTGCTGACCCCGCCGCCAGAGGCGGTCAACCCCACGCACGTGCTCACCGCGCTGCTGCTGACAGTGACCGCGGCGTTCGCCGCCACCGGGTTCAGCGGCGGGCGCCGGTCCCGGGCGGTGCCGGTGATCCTGCCCGGCGCGGCGATCACGCTGCTGATCACGCCGGTGGCGCTCGGCAAGGGCTGGCCGGTGACCGCGCTGGCCGCGCTCGCGGTGTTCACCATCTCGATGCTCGGGCTGGCGCTCACCCCGCCGCCGGCGATCGCCGAGCCGGGCCGATCGATCCGGGTGGCCCGGGTGCTGGTCTTCACGCTCGGTCTGGCCGCGGGTGGCGCCGGGCTCGCCGGCAGCCTCGCCACGAGCGACCTGACCGTGTTCACGCTCGGCGGGGCGGTCGGCGTGGGCGCCGTCGCCGCGCTGTTCGGCACCACCCAGCGCGCCCGCATCCTGGGCTGGTTGTTCGGCTCGGTGATGGCTCAGCTGTTCGTGCTCACGATCGGCCTGAAGTCCGGGCTGGCGGCGGTCTGGTCCGCGTTCGGGGTGCTCGCGGTCGGTGCGGCGTTGCAGGTGTTCGCCGCCACGCTGCCCCGGCTGCGCCGTCCCGAGGCGTACCGGGAGGCAGCCACCGTCGAGTGGAGCGGCTACGGGGCGGCGCTCATCGCGCTGGCGCTGGCGTACGACTCGCCCCGGCACATCGCCGCGCTGCTGGCCGCCTGGGGCGCGGTCCTCGGGGTGGCGGCCAGCCGTCCGGGACGCCGGCCGATGGAACGCAACCTGCTGTTCTGGGCGGTGGTGGCCTGCGAGATCAGCGCCTGGTGGATCCTGATGCGGGTGGCCGACGTGGCGCTGCCGGAGGCGTACACGCTGCCGTTCGCCGCGCTCGCCCTGCTGGTCGGCGTCCTGCAACTGCGGCACCGGCCCGACCTGTCGAGCTGGGTGGCGTACGGGCCGGCGCTGGTCACCGCGTTCCTGCCCACGCTGGCGATCGTGATCGCCACCGACTCCAGCATGCTGCGCCAGGTGCTGCTGCTGCTCGGCGCCGTGGCGGTGCTGATCTTCGGCTCGACCAGCCGGCAGCAGGCCCCGGTGATCGTCGGGGCGACGGTGACCGCGATCGCGGCCGTGCACGCGCTGTTCAGCCTCGGCCCGTGGCTGGTGCTGATCCCGGTCGGCATCGTGCTGCTGGTGCTCGGCGCGAGCAACGAGCGCCGCCGTCGCGCCCAGGAGCGCCTGCAGACCGCACTACGCGGCATGCGGTGAGCCGGTCGGGCCGGCGCGATGTCCCCAGGGGCTCGGGTTCGCCCACGGTCCGCAGCGCCCCACCCGACCGCGCGCAGTTCAGTCACATTCCGTGTTGGCGGGCCGCACCAGGGGCAGCTCTCCCTTCCGCCTTTGCTCTGCATCCACAGGCGCAACGATCACCCATCGTGACGAGAGCCGTCGCCGCTCCAATGTGCGACATCACCTGAACCACAGGTCGGAGCGCTGCTGCGTCAATGGATGCAGGGCAAAGTCGGCGGAGGGCACAAAGACCCGCCAGCCCGGCCGGTCACTTTGAGTGATCGGCAGCTCTGAATACCCAGAGTGAGCAGACCTCGCCGCCGATCCGGTCGACGGCGGCGGCCGGTGGCGTCGCGCCGGGCGCTCAGGTCAGGGAGGCGCGCAGCGCCGCTTCCTTCTCCGCGACCAGGTCCTCCAGGCTCGCCTGGTAGGCGGCCATCTTCTCGCGCAAGGCCGGATCGGAGGCGCCCAGGATGCGTACCGCGAGCAGACCGGCGTTGCGAGCGTTGCCGATCGACACGGTGGCAACCGGCACGCCGGCCGGCATCTGCACGATGGACAGCAGCGAATCCATGCCGTCCAGGTACTTCAACGGCACCGGGACGCCGATCACCGGCAGCGGGGTGACCGAGGCGACCATGCCGGGCAGGTGAGCCGCTCCGCCCGCGCCCGCGATGATCACCTGGACACCGCGGCCGGCGGCGGTCCGGCCGTACTCGATCATCTTGACCGGGGTGCGGTGCGCCGAGACCACGCCCACCTCGTACGGCACGCCGAACTCGTCGAGCGCCTCGGCGGCGGCCTTCATGACCGGCCAGTCCGAGTCGCTGCCCATGATCAGCCCGACGGTGCTCATCACTGCCCCTCCTGGAGCCGGCGGGCAGCACGCGCGGCCCGGGCCCGTACGTCATCGAGGTCGTTGCCGAGCACTGTGACGTGCCCGATCTTGCGGCCCGGGCGGACCTGCTTGCCGTACAGATGGACCTTGGCACCGGGCTCGTCGGCGAACAGGTGGTGCAGCCGCTCGTCGATCGACATGCCGCCCGGCTCGCCGCCCAGCACGTTCGCCATCACCACTACCGGCGCGGTCAGCGAGGTGTCCCCCATCGGGTAGTCGAGCACCGCCCGCAGGTGCTGCTCGAACTGCGAGGTCCGGGCCCCCTCGATGGTCCAGTGCCCGGAGTTGTGCGGCCGCATCGCCAGCTCGTTGACGACCAGCCCGGACGGCGTGTCGAACAGCTCCACCGCGAGCAGGCCGACCACGCCGAGCGCGGTGGCCAGGTCGATGGCGAGCTGCTGAGCGGCCACGGCCTGCTCCTCGGGCAGGTCGGGCGCGGGCGCGAGCACCTCGACGCAGATCCCGTCGCGCTGCACCGTCTCCACCACCGGGTACGCGGCGACCTGCCCGAACGGCGAGCGGGCCACCTGCACGGCCAGCTCCCGGCGCAGCGCCACCCGTTCCTCCACCAGCAGCGGGGTGCCACCGGCGAGCAGCGTGGCGGCCAGCTCGCCGGCCTGACCGGCGTCGTCGACCATCCAGACGCCGCGGCCGTCGTAGCCGCCCCGGGCGGCCTTGAGCACCACCGGCCAGCCGGTCTCCTCGCCGAAGGCGATCAGATCGGCCGGGGACTCCACCGGGCACCAGGCCGGGTTCGGCGCGCCCAGCTCGCCGAGCCGTTCCCGCATCACCCGCTTGTCCTGCGCGTGCACCAGCGCCTCGGCCGGCGGGAACAGCTTCACGCCCTCGTCGGTCAGGGCGCGGATGTGCTCGTTGGGGACGTGCTCGTGGTCGAAGGTGACCACGTCGCAGCCCTTGGCGAACGTACGCAGCGCGGCCAGGTCGGTGTGGTCGCCGTACTGGACGTCGGCGGCGACGAGCGCGGCGCCGTCGTCCGGGGCGAGCGCCAGCACGCGCAGCGACTGGCCGAGGGCGATGGCGGCCTGGTGGGTCATCCGGGCGAGTTGGCCGCCACCCACCATGCCCACGACGGGGAGACCGGTACGGGAGTCCATAGCGCCGCCAGCCTATAAGGGCCGGTGGCGGGCCGGACCGTGAGGGCGGCCCGGCCCACTCCGCTCAGCCGAGCTGCTCGATCAGCTCCTCGACCGTGGTCACCGGCCGCTGGCAGACGAAGCCCCGGCAGACGTACGCGGCGGCCCGCCCCTCGACGAGCGGCCGCCCGGCCAGCAGCGGCACACCCGGCTGGTCCGGGGCACCGGCCACCACCACCGCGCCGGGCGGGGCGTGCCGCCGGGCGGCGGCCACCAGCGGGTCACCCTCCGGGTCCTCGGTCGCCACCGCGATCTCGTACGGGCCGGACAGCAGCGCCTCGCCGACGGTGGCCGCGTACCCGGTGAACCGGGCGTGCCGGTCCACGATCGGCGCGACGGTCGACAGCGTCTTCTCGGCCGCCTCCCGGTAGCTGGTCTCCCCGGTCAGCGCCGCGTACGCCACGAGCGCCGCGACGATCGCCGACCGACCCGACGGGGTCGCGTTGTCGGTCGGGTCGGCGGGCCGGGTGACCAGGCGCTCGGCGTCGTCGGCGGTGTCGTAGAAGGCCCCGTCCGGGCCGGCGAACCGGGCCACCGCCACGTCGAGCAGCTCACCGGCCAGCGTCAGCCAGCGCCCCTCGCCGGTGAGCTGGTGCAGTGCGCAGAACGCCTCGGCGACACAGCCGTAGTCCTCCAGCACCCCGGACGGCTCACCCACGAGCCTGTCCCGGGAGACCCGGCGCAGCCGGCCGTCCACCAGGTGCACGGCCGCCAGGTGCTCGGCGGCATCCCGCATCGCGCCGTCGGAGACGATCAGCACGCCGTCCATCAGGTTCGCGTCCTCGTCGTCGGGCGACACGAGAAGCGTGGCGACCTGCTGGAACTCCGCAATGGCGGTGATCGCGAGCCCGTTCCAGGCGGCCACCACCTTGTCGTCGCGGGCCGGCTGGGGGCGGGTGTCGCGGGCGGCCAGCAGCCGGCCCACCACGTCCCGCCAGCGGGCCCGCACCGCCGGATCGGCGTCGTCGACGTCCCGGGCCAGCCGCAGCACGCTGGTGCCGTGCTCGAACGTGCCGTCGGCGGTGACCCCGAACAGGTCCGCGGCGAACCGGCCGTCGTCCTCCCCCAGAACCTCGACGAGCTGGTCGGGAGTCCACACGTAGGTGAGCCCCTCGACGCCCTCGGTGTCCGCGTCGAGCGCCGAGGCGAAGCCCTCACCGGCGCGGTGCAGCTCGTCGGCGAGGAACCGGGCGGTGTCACGGGCCACCCGGCGGGCCAGCCGGTCTCCGGTGAGCCGCCAGAGCTGGGTGTAGACCCGCAGCAGCAGCGCGTTGTCGTAGAGCATCTTCTCGAAGTGCGGCACGGTCCAGTGGCCGTCCACCGAATAGCGGGCGAAGCCGCCGGCGAGCTGGTCGTTGAGGCCGCCGCGAGCCATCGCCTCGCAGGTGTGCCGGACGATCTCCAGGCTGCGCGCCGAGCCGGTGCGCTGGTGGTGCCGGAGCAGGAAGAGCAGGTTCATGTGCGGCGGGAACTTCGGCGCGCCGCCGAAACCGCCGTTCGTCTCGTCGTACTCCCGGGCGAGCCCGCTCGCCGCGGCGTCGAGCAGTTCGGCGGTGAGCGGGGCGGTGACGCCGCCGACTGCCTGCGCGCCGCCGATCGCCTCGACCACGGCGGCACCCTGCCGCAGCACCGCATCGCGCTGGTCGCGCCAGGCGGTGGCGACCGAGCCGAGCAGGCGGACGAAGTTGGCGCGCGGGAAATAGGTGCCGCAGAAGAACGGGGTGCCGTCCGGCGCGGCGAAGACGGTCATCGGCCAGCCGCCCTGCCCGGTCATCGCCTGGGTGGCGGTCATGTAGACCGCGTCGACGTCGGGGCGCTCCTCGCGGTCGACCTTGACACAGACGAAGTCGTCGTTCATCAGGCGGGCGACTGCCTCGTTCTCGAACGACTCGTGGGCCATCACGTGGCACCAGTGGCAGGCCGCGTAGCCGACCGAGATCAGCACCGGCACGTCGCGCCGCTTCGCCTCGGCGAACGCCTCGTCGCACCAGGGCCACCAGTCGACCGGGTTGTCGGCGTGCTGGAGCAGATAGGGCGAGGTGGCCTTGGCGAGTCGGTTCACCACCCGACCCTATCCATCATCGCCTTCGGACGCCGCCGGTGCGGCAGAGCTCAGGAGGCGCCGTCGGCCCGCAGCGGGAAGACGTTGCCCGGAGCGACGTCGCGCATCGACGCCAGCACCGCGGCGATCTTGTCGGCCGGCATCGGCTTGAAGAAGTGGTAGCCCTGGGCGGCGGTGCAGCCCAGCTCTGCCAGCGCGGTGCGCTGCTCGGCGGTCTCGACGCCCTCGGCCACCACCCGCAGCCCCAGCTCGTGGGCCAGCCCGACGGTGGTCCGGACGATCGCCGCCGCCTCCGGTGAGTCGGCCATCCGGAGCACGAACGAGCGGTCCACCTTCAACTCGTCGACGGCGATCCGGGTGAGGAACGTCAGCGACGAGAACCCGGTGCCGAAGTCGTCCACGGCGAGCTGCACGCCCATGCCGCGAAGCGTGGCCAGCACCTCGTCGATGACCTCCAGCTCGCTCATCACCACCGTCTCGGTGATCTCCAGGACCAGCCGGTGCGGCGGCACCTGGTGGCGGCGCAGCGCCTCCTCGATCTCGGCGGGCAGCCGCGGGTCGAGCAGGCTGCGCGCGGACAGGTTCACCGAGATCGGGACGTCCAGCCCGTCCCGCGCCCAGCCGGAGGCGACCGCCAGCGCCTTGTCCAGCACGTACCGGGTGAAGCTGCCGAGCTGCTCGCTGTTCTCCACCGGGCGGATGAAGTCGGCCGGGCCGAGCCAGCCGCGGCGCGGATGCCGCCACCGGATCAGCGCCTCCACGCCGGTCGGCGCGCCGGTCGCCAGGTCCACCGCCGGCTGCAACGCCAGCACCAGCTGGTCGTCGGCGGCCAGGGCCTCCCGCATCTCCGCGAGCAACGCCAGGTGGTCGGTGCTCGCCGCGTCGCGGGAGCTGTCGTACGCGGCGACGCTGCCGCCGCCCTCCTTCGCCTGGTACATGGCGATGTCGGCGCGCCGCAGCAGCTCGGTCAGGTCGGCCGCGCCCGCGTCGGCGACCACGACGCCCACCGCCACCTCGACGGACATCCGCACCCCGGCCACCTCGGTCGGTGCGGCGAGGCGCTCGGCGACCTCCCGGGCCTGGCGCAGCGCGTACGCCATCGGGGCCGTCCGGTCCTCGACCAGCGGCACCGAGGTCAGCAGCAGAGCGAACTCGTCGCCGCCGAGGCGCCCGAGCAGGTCTCCCGGCCGGGTCAGCGCGGCGAGGCGGTTGGCGGTGAGCCGCAGCAACTGGTCGCCCGCCGAGTGCCCGAGCGTGTCGTTCACCTCTTTGAACTGGTTCACGTCGAGCAGCAGCAGGGCCACCGGGTGGTCGTGCGCGCGCTGCCGCAGCGCCTGGTCCCCCTTGGCCAGCAGCGCCACCCGGTTGAGCAGGCCGGTGAGCTGGTCGTGTATCGCGTCGTACGACGAGCGGGCGGTGACCAGACGCAGCTCCCGGTGCGTCGCGGCGTCGTGCAGGGCGGCGGCCAGGGCGTCACCGAAGGCCGCCACGCCGTCGCGTTCCCGGGCGCTCGGCGGGGCGGACCGGGCGAACCGCACCCGCAGGCGGCCGACCTCGGCCGATCCCACCGCGAGGCGGCGTACCAGTTCGTGCTCCCCCGCACCGTCGCCGGCGGACGGCTCCACCTCCCGGTCGCGCACCTGCCCGCCGCGGTCGGCCCGGTAGCGGCGCCAGCGACCCTCACCCCGGGCCACGTCGACCTCGACGAGTTCCGCGCCGAACAGGGTGAGCGCGCCGGTCACCGCGGCGGTCGCCACACCGCGCTCGTCCAGCTGGTTGAGCGCGGCGGTGGCCTCGGCGAACGCCCGCCAGGTACGCCGCTCCTGGTCGGCGCGGAGCCGGTGGCGGTAGGTCTGCTGGAGCAGCCAGAGCGGTGGCGGCAGGAGCAGCAGCCAGCGTGCGTCGAGTTCGAGCAGCGCGACGACCACCAGGCCGACCGCCACGTTGCCGACGAACATGAGCAGCTTGCCGCGCAGCGCGGCGAGCAACGGCGGCCCGATCGCGATGCTGTGCCGCAGGGCGAGCGTGACGGCGCCCAGGAAGGCGGTGGTCAGCAGGTATGTCACCGCGGCGGCGGTGAGCGTGAGCGCCAGCTCCGGGGTGGGCGCGGCGAGCAGCGGCGGCCCGAGCGCGGTGGCGACGGCCGCGGCGAGCGCGGTGGCTGCGGTGAGCGAACCGGCGATCCCCACCAGTTCCAGCGCCGGACGGCGGTCGGAGACCAGTGACATCACGGTCCAGGCGGCGCCCACGCCCAAGAGGGCGGCGGCCGGGAGCCAACCGGCCGGCACCAGCCAGAGACAGACCACGAGCGCGGCCTCGCCCCAGGTGATGCTCACCATGCCCGAGGCGCTGCGGAAGCGCAGCCGGGCGAGCTGGGCCACCGCGAACGCGGCGGCGGCGATGCCGAAGCGCGCCGGACCGGGCAGTGCCTGGTCGGCCGGCAGGTGCGACGGGACGGTGAGGCCGAGCGCGGCGGCGAGCAGACCGGTCAGCGCGACCGCGACGGTGAGCAGGACGACGCCCACCGGTGTCCCGCGCAGGCCGATCCGGTCGGGGGAACGGTCGGCCGGCTCGGTGGTCACGGGGCCGCCCCGTCAACGGGTCGGGCCGGGGCATGGTCGGGGGCCGGTGCTGTCTTCGACATCGGCGTCCCCCTTCCGCGCAGGGTCCAGGGCCTGACGGTCCCCCCGGCGGAAGGCTAAGCCAAAGCCGGTGGTCGCAACAGGGGGCGACGACCGGCTTCGACGTGATTCACGCGGTGTTCAGCTGTTCCGGTGCTGCTCGGAGCCATTGGGCGCGTTCGTCGGTGAATCCTGCTCGACGAGCCCGTCTGTCGGATCGGCGACTGCGGAATCGGCCCGGCCCGGGGTGCCCTGCTGCGGGAAGCGGTCGGGCAGCCGGCGCAGCCGGGCGTTCATGTTGCGGATCAGCAGGACGGTGACGGTGGCCAGCGCGACGATCAGGAAGAGGCCCATCGGACCGGCCAGACCACCCGTGCGGGTGTCACCGAAGTTGTTCTGCGCGAGCACCTCGACGGTGGTCAGCATGGTGTTCCTCCGATGTGCGACTGAGCACCAGGGTAGACCCCGGCCGGGTCAGTGGGCACGGCACGCCTCACGTACGCCCGCGAACAGGTCGGACTCGGGCAGCGGGCTGTCGACCAGCGAACGGGCGAGTTGGAAGTCCTCCGTCGGCCAGGCGCGCTTCTGCAGCTCCATCGGCACCTGGAACCAGAAGCCGTCCGGATCGATCTGGGTGGCGTGCGCGCGCAGCGCGTCGTCGCGGACCGGGAAGTAGTCGGCGCACTCGACCCGGGTGGTGATCCGGGCGCCCTTGTCGGGGCGCTCGTCCCAGCGCTTCATCCACTCGCCGTACGGCGACTCGAGCCCGGCGGCGAGCACCGCCTCGTGCAGGCTCATGATCTTGGCGCGGGAGAAGCCCACGTCGTAGTAGAGCTTCAGCGGCCGCCACGGCTCACCCAGCTCGGGGTGGCGCTCCGGGTCACCGGCCGCGTCGAACGCCGCCACAGTGATCTTGTGGGTCATGATGTGGTCCGGGTGCGGGTAGCCACCCTCCTCGTCGTACGTAGTGACGACGTGCGGGCGGAACTGCCGCATCAGGCGCACCAGTGGCGCGGCGGCGACGTCCACGTCCTGGAGGGCGAAGCAGCCCTCCGGCAGCGGCGGCAGCGGGTCGCCCTCGGGCAGCCCGGAGTCGACGAAGCCGAGCCACGCCTGCTCGACGCCGAGGACGGCCCGGGCGGCGTCCATCTCGGCCCGCCGGATGTCACCGATGTTCGCCCAGACGTCGGGGCGGTCCATCTTGGGGTTGAGCACACTGCCCCGCTCGCCACCGGTGGCGGTGACGACCAGGACGTCCACCCCCTCGGCGACGTATTTCGCCATCATGGCGGCGCCCTTGCTCGACTCGTCGTCGGGATGGGCGTGCACCGCCATGAGACGCAGCTGTTCTGCCACCTTCGGCGCTCCTCGTCTGTGCCCGCCGACCGAACCGCCGGTCGGCTGACCTGCCGGAATCTCCCCCCGCGCCCGCGAAAGCCCCCGTTGACGGCCGGCCGGGCCCGCCACCGGAGTGGCCAGGGCCACGCCCGCCGGTCCAGGCCGACCTGCCATCCTTGACTCAGCGCCGGGCTGGGAAGATGGACCTAGCCATTCTTGCCGATGCCGCCGACAACAACGCCAGGAGATACCCGCCGGTGAGCGAGACGCACGCCACAGTCGCCGCGGAGGCGCCGGCCTTTCCGCCGGGCCGCTACGGCCGCCGCCGCGAGCCGGGACGCCGCCGGCCTCTCCTGCTCGCCCTCACGGTGACGGTCCTGCTCGCCGTCCTCGGGCTGGGCGCGGCGAAGCTCTACTACCAGTACGGCGACCCGGAGTACCAGGGCGAGATGATCAGCTACACCGACATCACCGACTCCCGGGTGGTGGTCGACTTCCGGGTCACCGTGCCCCCGGGCGGCTCCGCCACCTGTCTGCTGCGGGCCCGCTCCCACGACGGGGCCCAGGTGGGCAGCGCCGAGGCCACCGTGACCGCGGAGCCCGGCCAGCGCCACATCCGGACCCGGCAGGAGGTGCCCACGAGCGCCCGGCCGTTCATCGGCGAGGTCCTGCGCTGCCGGCCCGCCGGCTGAGCCGGGCCGCCGGCGAGTCGCCGGCCACCACACCCCGGTCCCGTCACCGGCACCCGGGGTGATTGATCACACCTCGACGCGACCCGCACTGGTAGCCTTGCAAGTTCACCTGTCAGCCAGTCCGCACCAATCGAGGAGACCGCCTGTGTCCACAAATGGAAACAAGGCGCCCGCCACCTGGCTGTCCCAGGACGCCTACGACCGCCTGCAGGCCGAGCTCGACGAGCTGATCGCCAACCGGCCGGTCATCGCCGCCGAGATCAACGCCCGGCGCGAGGAGGGCGACCTGCGGGAGAACGGTGGGTACCACGCCGCCCGTGAGGAGCAGGGCAAGGCCGAGGGCCGCATTCTCTACCTCAAGGAGCTGCTGCGCACCGCCAAGGTCGGTGAGGCGCCGGACGCCGACGCGGTGTCGCCGGGCATGGTCGTGAAGATCTACTTCGACGACGACGCCGACGACAGCGAGACCTTCCTGCTCGGCTCCCGGGAGATCGCCTCCACCACCGACCTGACGGTCTACAGCCCCGAGTCCGCGCTCGGCAAGGCGATCCTCGGCGGCAAGGCGGGGCAGACCTGCACCTACACCGCGCCCAGCGGCGCCGATATCAAGGTGACCATCGTCTCCTTCGAGCCGTACAGCGGCTGACCCCTCCGGACCCGCGCCGGATGGCTCGGGTCCCGAACCCGACCGAGGCTGACAGGCCCTCCTCGGACCCGAGCCGCACACGCGAACGCCCCGACCGGATCATCCGGCCGGGGCGTTCGCGTTTCCGCTGTGGCGTTCGCGTTCCGCCGGAGGCTCAGCCCTCGCCGGTGAAGACCACCTGGTAGCCGCTGGCTCGCAACGCGCTGATCAACGTGTCCGAGTGCTCCACTCCGCGGGTCTCCACGGACAGGGCCACCTCCACCTCGCCGAGCCGCAGGTGCGGGTTGGCGCGCTGGTGCACCACGTCCACCACGTTGGCTCGGTGCTCGGCGATCTCGCCGAGCAGGGAGGCGAGCTGGCCGGGCCGGTCCGTGCAGCGCACGGTGATCCGCAGGAACCGGCCGGCCGCCGCCAGGCCGTGCTCGATCACCCGGAGCATGAGCAGCGGGTCGATGTTCCCGCCGGAGAGCACCGCGACGACCGGCGCGGTCACCTCCACCGCGCCGGCGAGCAGCGCCGCCACGCCGACGGCGCCGGCCGGCTCGACGACCTGCTTGCCGCGTTCCAGCAGCATCAGCAGCGCCCGGGAGATGTCCTCCTCGGAGACCGTGACGACCTCGTCGACGAGCTTGCGGACATGGGTGAAGGTCAGCTCGCCCGGACGGCCGACGGCGATCCCGTCGGCGATCGTCGCGAACGAGGGCAGCCGCAGCGGCTCGCCGGCCCGCAGCGAGGGCGGGAAGGCGGCGGCGCTCGCCGCCTGGACCCCGATCACCCGTACGTCGGGACGCAGCGCCTTGGCCGCCACCGCCATGCCCGAGACCAGCCCGCCGCCGCCCACCCCGGTCACGATGGTGCGCACGTCCGGGCACTGTTCGAGGATCTCCAGCGCCACGGTGCCCTGCCCGGCGATCACGTCCGGGTGGTCGAACGGGTGGATGAACACCGCGCCGGTCCGCTCGGCGAAGGTCTGCGCCGCGACGAGCGACTCGTCCACCGTGTTGCCGACCAGCTCGATCTGCGCGCCGTACCCCTTCGTCGCGGCGACCTTCGGCAGCGGCGCGTTCACCGGCATGAAGACGGTGGCGTGCGCGCCGACCAGCCCGGCGGCGAGCGCCACCCCCTGGGCGTGGTTGCCGGCGCTCGCCGCGACCACGCCGCGGGCCCGCTCCTCGGCCGAGAGCCGGGAGATCCGCACGTACGCGCCGCGCACCTTGTACGACCCGGCGCGCTGGAGGTTCTCGCACTTGAGCCAGACCGGCCCGTCGAACGCGGCGCTGAGCGGCCGCGACGGCTCCAGCGGGGTGGTACGGGTGACACCGGCGAGCAGTTCCCGCGCGGCCTGTACGTCGGCGAGACCGACCAGTTCCGTCATGCCCCGATCGTGCCACCCGAGGCGGGCGGAGCCTGCGGCGACGTCGTCGAGGCACCGTCCGCGCCGTCGCGGGGACCAGCGGGCTCGAAGGCGCCGGGCGCGGCAGGCGCGAAGGCGGCAGGCGCCGGCGCGGCGGGCGCGGGCCAACCCGGCTGTCCGGGCCAGACCGGCCGACCGGGCCATGCCGGTACTGCCCGCGACAGCCGGTCCTGCTGGGCGGCGGAGATCCGGCGGATCAGTACGACGAACGCGATCCCGGCGACCAGGCAGGCCACCGCCGGCACCAGCCGCGGCCCGAGCGCGTCCTCGTAGAAGCGCACGTACGTGCCGAACTCCGCGTCGTTGCGGGGCAGCTCGGTCAGCCGGTCGTAGCGCTGCTGCTCGGCCCGGGCGACGAACCGGTCACCGATCAGGAACACCAGCCAGCTCGCCCACCACACCCCGACCAGCCAGGACTGGCGGCGCTGCCAGACGCTGTTGCGGAGCAGGTCGGCGAGCACCCGGGCCGGTACGACGAGGTTGACCAGCGGCACCAGCCACCCGGCGATCGCCCACGCCGGGCTGAGGTTCGGCACCGCGCCCGGGAACGCGTCCAGATTCTTGCGGGCCCGCCAGGTCCAGATGACCACGAGCGTCCCCGCGGTCAGGAGGGCGAGCAGGTAGGGCAGCGAGAACAGCACCTCGGCCAGCACCGCGCCGAGCAGCACGTCCCGGTCGAGCTGCTCGGCGGCCGAGCGGGCCATCCGCACACCCACCAGCGGGAACAGGGCCGTCAACAGGTAGCACAGGGTGGCGGCGCCGACCGCGATCGCGCCGGCCACGGCCAGGCCACGCACGCCGTACGTGGGCACGCCGGGACTCACGGCGGGCTGACCGACCCGGGTGCCGCAGCGCCGGCACTCCTCATAGGCCGGGGACGTGGCGTCCCCGCAGGTCTGGCAGTGCATCGGGGACCGTCCGAGGTGGTGTGCGCGACAGGGTGCGCACACGCTAGACGATCACGCGGTGGCCGGCGACCCCGTTCCGACGCGGGGATAGCCGGGGGCGTGCCGGGCCCACGGCGCCTGCATCTCGAACTGGCCGGCCACCCCGAGCAGCAGCAGTTCCGAGCCGGGCGGGCCGACGAGCTGCACACCGACGGGCAGCCCGTCCGGGCGGCGCCCGACCGGCACCACGATCGACGGCAGCCCGGCGATGTTCCACGGCGCCGCGTACGGGGCGTACCTGATGTTCGTCGACATGTTCGCCAGCCAGGAGCGGCCGGACCAGCCGGCGGCCTCCGGCGGCGGCCCGGCCAGCGCCGGGGTGAGCAGCAGGTCGATCGAGTTGTCCGCGAAGAAGTGCACGGACCGTTCGCGCCAGGCGGCCCGGTCGGTCTCGCGCACGTACCCCCGGCGCTGCGCCCACTCGCCGAGCGTGACGTGCCGGCGGCTGCGTCGCTGGAGTTGACGCGGCGCCACCCCGGCGGCGCGCACGTCGGCGGCGGCCGCCGCGAACCAGGTGGCGATGCCCTGGAGGCCGAGCCGGGTCGGGTAGACCGGGTCGGCGGGCACGGTGTCGTGGCCGGCGGCGGCCAGCAGCCGGCCGGCGGCGGCGACCGCGTCCCGGTTCGGCGCGTCCGGCGAGACGCCGCGGACCGGCGAGCGCAGCGAGACGCCCACCCGCAGCCGCTCCGGCGGGACCAGCTTGTCCGGCCGGCGGCCGGCCAGCACCGAGAAGCCGACCACCGCGTCGGCCACCGTGCTGGTCAGCATGCCGTGCTCGGTGAGGCCGAACCAGTCGTCCGCGCCGAGCTGGCACGGCACCACGCCCCGGCCGGGCTTGAGCCCGACCAGACCGCAGCAGGCCGCCGGGATGCGGATCGAGCCGAGACCGTCGTTGCCGTGGGCCATCGGCACGAGCCCGGCGGCCACCGCGGCGGCGGCGCCGCCGGACGAGCCGCCGGGGGTACGCGTCAGGTCCCACGGGTTGCGGGTCACCGCGCTGGCGTCGTCGGTGAGCGCCCACAGGCCCAGCTCCGGCATCCGGGTCACGCCGAGGATGACGGCGCCCGCGCCGCGCAGCCGCCGGACCACCTCGTGGTCGGCCTCCGCCACCTCGGTACGCATCGCCGCCGACCCGTTCCAGGTGGGCAGGCCGGCCACCGGCGTGTTCTCCTTGACCGCCACCGGCACGCCGGCCAGCGGCAGGTTCGCCAGTTCCTCCTGCTCGTCGACCTTCTCCGCCTCGGTGATCGCCTCGCCGCCGCGTACCGCGCGGAACGCGCCCAGCTCGGGATCCACCCGGGCGACGTGGTCCAGGTGGTCGGCGACGACCTGGGTGGCGGAGACGTCGCCACGGCGTACCGCCCGGGCGATCTGTTTCGCGGTCGTCCCGACCCAGGTCGTCGGCAAGATCTCCGGCACTGCCACCCTCCCCAGCCAGCGGTCAGCCCAGGGCCTGCTCCAGATCTGCGAGCAGGTCGTCGACCGTCTCGATGCCGACAGACAGTCGCACGAGATCGCCGGGAACTTCAAGCGGCGAGCCCGCAGCGCTCGCGTGTGTCATCCGGCCGGGGTGCTCGATCAGGGACTCCACGCCGCCCAGCGACTCGGCGAGCACGAACAGCCGGGCCCGGTTGCAGATCTCCACGGCGTGCTCCTCGCCGCCCGCCGCGCGGAACGAGATCATGCCGCCGAACCGGCGCATCTGCTTGGCGGCCACCTCGTGGCCGGGGTGCGAGGGCAGGCCCGGGTAGAGGACCTGGGCGACCTTGGCGTGTCCGTCCAGGTAGGCCGCGATCCGCTCGGCGTTGTCGCAGTGCCGGTCCATCCGTACGCCGAGGGTCTTGATGCCGCGCAGGGTGAGCCACGCGTCGAACGGGCCGTTCACCGCTCCCATCGCGTTCTGGTGGTAGCGCAGCTCCTCGCCGAGCGCGCGGTCCGCCGCGACGAGCGCGCCGCCGACCACGTCGGAGTGCCCGCCGACGTACTTGGTCGTGGAGTGCACCACCACGTCCGCGCCGAACGCGATCGGCTGCTGGAGGTACGGCGAGGCGAACGTGTTGTCGACCACCAGCAGCGCGCCGGCGTCGTGTGCCACAGCGGCCAGCGCGGCGATGTCCGCGATGCCGAGCAGCGGGTTGGTCGGCGTCTCCACCCAGACGATCCTGGTGGTGCCCGGGCGGATCGCGGCGCGCACGGCGTCCGGGTCGGAGACCTTCGCCGGGGTGTACGCCAGGCCCCAGCGCTCGGCCACCTTGGCGAAGAGCCGGTAGGTGCCGCCGTACGCGTCGTCGGGGATCACCACGTGGTCGCCCGGCTTGCAGACGGTCCGTAGCAGCGCGTCCTCGGCGGCCAGACCGCTGGCGAAGGCGAGCCCCACCGGACCGCCCTCGAGCGCGGCCAGGCACTCCTGGAGCGCGTCCCGGGTCGGGTTGCCGGAGCGGCTGTACTCGTAGCCCTCGCGGGGCGCGCCGACGGCGTCCTGGGCGTACGTGCTGGTCTGGTAGATCGGGGGGATCACCGCACCGGTGCGGGCCTCCGGGTCCTGACCGGCGTGGATGGCGAGTGTCTCGAAGCCGTGGCTCATGCCCTCGAAGGCTAGTCCCTGCGTCCGCCCTCGGTACGCGATGTCCCCGTCGCGGGGTGCCGCGCCGCTCCCACCCGTCGGCGGGAGCGGCGCGGGACGGTCAGACCGCCGGTACCGGCAGCACGTGCAGGGTGGCCGGGCGGGCGCCGGTCCAGTCCGAGGTGATCGCGTAGAGCCGGGCGCCGTTGGGAGACCAGGCCAGCCCTCCGGGTACGAGGTCCGCGCCCAGCTCGAACCGGGCCTGCTCGGTGCCGTCCAGCCCGAACACGAACACGTCCGGGTCGTAGGAGGCGTCGGCACCGCCGGCCACCCGGGTGCCGTCCCGGGTCAGCTCGACCGCGTTGGGGTAGGCGCCGGTCCGGAACGTCGCCGTCGGGGCGGTGATGGCGGCGAGCGGGAACGCCTGCACCTCGTACGGAGCACCGGAGGCGGTGTAGACGGTGTCGCCGGCCGGGTTCAGGGCGATGTCCCGCAGGTTGCTGCCGACTGCCATGAAGTCGTTCGTCCGCAGGAAGCTGAGCGCGCCGCCGGTGCCGATGGCGTAGGCGTCGACCGACGCCGGGCTCACCCCCGGCTGGCCGACCAGCAGCACGGTGCGGTTCTGCTGGGGGGCGGTCATCAGCGGCGCGCCGTAGTAGGTCTCCCGGCCCAGGCCGGTGGTGAGGACGGCCGGCTGGCGGCCCAGGTCGAGCCGGCCGATGTTGCCGTCCCACCCGCCGCAGCCGTAGCCGAACCACAGAAAGCGGCCGGTCAGCGCGAGCGAGGAGGGACAGCCGGCCGCGCCGGTGTCGAACCGGGCGAACTCGGTGAGAGTGCCGGTGTTCACCGCCGCGATCGCGTTCGCCGACGGCAACGCCACGTAGAGCGTCTGCCGGTCCGCGCTGAGCTGGAGGTCGGTCGGGCCAGGCAGGCCGGACAGGGTGCTGACCAGGTCTCCGTTCGCGGCCGTCACCACCACCTCGGTGGAGTTCCGGCCGCCGCTGACGAAGATCCGGTCGCCGGCCGCGACCACGTCGGCGGCGTCGGCGATCGGCAGGGGTACGGCCCGGGGCGCGGCTGCGGCGGAGGCGGACACGCCGGGTACGGCGGCGAGCAGCATGCCGGTGAGCGCGGCCAGGGCCGGCGCGAGGCGTCTGTCGAGGCGCAAGGGTGTTCCCTTCACGAGGTCGGCCACGGCGGTGGCCACGGCCGGGTGGGTGCCGGACCGTCCTCGGAGGCGGGTCGGCGAGCACACCGGACGGGGACCGGGCCGGTCCCCGTCGCGCGTCAGCACCATCGCCCCCGAGCGTGCTGATCCAGACCTGTGAATAGTTACCACAATCGCTGGACGCCGTGGGGGCGGTGCGCCGCGCGCGGCGGCCCGGACGGGCATACCCTGCCCGGATGAGCGGCTGCGTGTTCTGCGGGATCGTGGCGGGCGAGGTGCCGGCCTTCCGGGTGACCGACGAGCCGGACGGGGTCGCGTTCCTCGACACCCGGCCGGTGTTCAAGGGCCACGTGCTGGTGGTGCCCCGCGCCCACCTGGTCACCCTGTCCGACCTGCCCGCCGACGCGCTGCCCGGCTACTTCCGGCTGGTGCAACGGATCGCCGTGGCGGTGGAGACCGGTCTGGGCTCCGGTGGGACGTTCGTGGCGATGAACAACCGGGTGTCCCAGTCCGTGCCGCACCTGCACACCCACGTGGTGCCCCGGACCAAGGGCGACGGGCTGCGCGGCTTCTTCTGGCCGCGCACCCGGTACGCCGACGACGCCGAGGCGACGGAGTTCGCCGGGCGGATCTCGGCGGCGCTGGCCTGACGCCGGCGTGGGCGGGTAAGGAACCGGGGGGCGACGCTGTTGCACACGCTGGGAAAGCCAAGAGAGGAGTCCCACCGTGTTCCTCCGCCGCATGAAGGCCGAAATGATCTCTCCTGACCAGGCCCTGCCGGGCCGCCCGATCGCGATGCCGATCGCCGACCGGCACGAGGTCCTGCCCTCCTCACTGAAGGGCCCGTTCCCCGAGGGCGCGCAGGTCGCCGTCTTCGGCATGGGCTGCTTCTGGGGCGCCGAGCGGCTGTTCTGGACCCTCCCCGGTGTGATCACCACGTCCGCCGGTTACGCGGGCGGGTACACCACCAACCCGACGTACGAGGAGGTCTGCTCCGGCATGACCGGGCACGCCGAGGTGGTCCAGGTGGTCTACGATCCGTCGAAGATCGCCTACGAGGACCTGCTGAAGGTCTTCTGGGAGAACCACGACCCGACCCAGGGCATGCGCCAGGGCAACGACGTGGGCACCCAGTACCGCTCGGCGATCTACACCACGACCGACGAGCAGCTCGCCGCCGCCAAGGCGTCGCGGGACGCGTTCGCGCCGATCGTGACCCGGGCCGGCAAGGGTGAGATCACCACCGAGATCACTCCGCTCGGCGACTACTACTTCGCCGAGGACTACCACCAGCAGTACCTGGCTCCGACGAAGAACCCGAACGGCTACTGCAACCACGGACCGAACGGGCTGAGCTGCCCGGTCGGCGTGGCCCGCACCTCGTAGCCAGACCCGAGCACTGCCCCACTCGGGCCCTCGTCCTCCAGGGACGAGGGCCCGAACGCGTGGCGAACCGCAGGGCGTACCCGCCGGGCCGGGGTGGCGGGGCGGCGCGGTCGCCGCGCTTCGCACTCACTCGTCGGTCGGGCGCGTGACCGGCCCGAAGTCGTCGGCGCTGGGCGCGGCCAGGATCCGATGCAGGTCGGGATCGGCGTGCACCTCGGCGGTGCGCCGCCATTCCGCGAGCAGTTGGGACACCGCCGCGGTGCTGCCGACGGCCGCTGCGGCCTCGGCCGTGGCGATGAACTCGTCGGTCATCTGCTCGGCGTCCCCCTGCGGCAGGAACCGCATCCAGGGCAGCACGGTCGGAAGCGTCTCACGGACCAGGGCCGGCTCTCGCCGCGCCAGGCCGGCCAGCAGCCGCGCGGTCAGATCGACCACCTCCCCCTCGGCCTCAGCCCGTTCGGCGGA
Source organism: Micromonospora tulbaghiae (assembly GCF_900091605.1). Lineage (GTDB taxonomy): Bacteria > Actinomycetota > Actinomycetes > Mycobacteriales > Micromonosporaceae > Micromonospora > Micromonospora tulbaghiae. The sequence goes on along the minus strand of NZ_FMCQ01000003.1, from coordinate 14,068 downwards.
CATCAGCACCAGGTCGGCGGCGTCGCGGCGACGCAGCCGCAGCGCCCGGGTACGGGCCAGCCGTTCCGCGGTTTCCGTCGGCCGGCGCAGCAACTCGGAGAACGGCACCGACTCCAAGGGCACGGACACGACATCAACACTACTTCAGAAGTAGCACGCTGCGGCATTCCTCACACTGCCGCGAGAGCCGAATCCCGACATCGGGTGGAGTGAGGCAGGAACCGAAGGCATGACAGGCGACCACCCTGCGTGACGGCGCATCGTAGCAAGCTGTCACACGTTCGTCATCGTCTCAACAGGCGAACTGCAACAAGCTCTGGCAGCATTGGCTCGTATGTGCGGACTTGCGGGAGAGTTCCGCCGTGACGGTTCACGCGCCGACGTCTCGGCCGTGGAGCGGATGGCGGCCACGATGAGTGACCGAGGGCCCGACGACAGCGGCGTCTGGTCGCAGGGCCCGACCGCGCTGGGACACCGGCGCCTGAAGATCATCGACCTGTCCGCGGCGAGCGGCCAACCCATCGTGGACGCCGCCGCCGGGCTCACCGGTGTCTTCAACGGCTGCATCTACAACTACCGGGAACTGCGCGCCGAGCTACAGGCCAAGGGCCACCGGTTCTTCTCCTCCGGCGACAGCGAGGTCGTGGTCAAGGCGTACGCCGAGTGGGGGCTCGACTTCGTCGACCACCTGATCGGCATGTTCGCCGTGGCGATCAGCGAGCGCGACACCGGCCGCCTGGTGCTGGCCCGGGACCGCCTCGGCATCAAGCCGCTCTACCTGGCCGAGAGCCCCGGCGTGGTGCGGTTCGCCTCGACCCTGCCGGCGCTGCTCGCCGGTGGCGGCATCGACACCACCATCGACCGGGTGGCGCTCGCCCACTACCTGAGCTTCCACAGCATCGTGCCGCCCCCGCGCACCATCCTGGCCGGCGTCACCAAGCTGCCCCCGGCCACGGTCCGGGTGTACGAGGCGGACGGCTCCACCAACGAGCGGGTCTACTGGGATCCGGCGTTCAGCCGCGCCGCCGAGCGGGCCGGCTGGTCCGAGCGGGACTGGCAGGACGCGCTGCTCGAATCCCTGACCACCGCCGTACGCCGCCGCATGGTGGCCGACGTGCCGGTGGGCGTGCTGCTCTCCGGCGGCCTCGACTCCAGCCTGGTGGTCGCGCTGCTCGCCGGCGAGGGGCAGGCGCGGTCCGGCCTGGCCACGTTCTCCATCGGCTTCGACGCGGTGGGCGGCCGGGAGGGCGACGAGTTCGTCTACTCCGACCTGGTGGCGAAGACGTTCGGCACCGACCACCACCAGATCCGGGTGCCCACCGGCGACCTGCTGCCGCCGCTGGAGGCCGCCGTCGCGTCCATGAGCGAGCCCATGGTCAGCCACGACTGCGTCGCGTTCTGGCTGCTCAGCCAGGAGGTCGCGAAGCACGTCAAGGTGGTGCAGTCGGGCCAGGGCGCGGACGAGATCCTGGGCGGCTACCACTGGTACCCGCCGCTGGCCGGGGTGGACCGGGAGCAGGCGCTCGAGACGTACGCGAAGGCGTTCTTCGACCGGGACGCGGCCGGACTGGCCCGGGTGCTCAACCCGGCGTGGCTGGCCGACGGCGACCCGGCGCGGGAGTTCGTCGCCGCGCACCTGGGCCGCGCGGGGGCGCAGACCGCCGTCGACGCGGGCCTGCGGATCGACACCCAGGTCATGCTCACCGACGACCCGGTGAAGCGGGTCGACAACATGACCATGGCGCACGGGCTGGAGGCCCGGGTGCCGTTCCTCGACCACGAGTTCGTCGAGCTGGCCGCGAGCTGCCCGCCGGAGCTGAAGCTGGCCCAGGGCGGCAAGGGCGTGCTCAAGGAGATCGGCCGCCGGGTCCTGCCGCACGAGGTCATCGACCGGCCCAAGGGCTACTTCCCGGTGCCCGGACTCACCCACCTGGAGGGCAAGCTCCTCGACCGGGTACGCGACGCGCTCACCTCGCCGGAGGCACGCCGTCGTGACCTGTTCCGCGCCGACTACGTCGACGCGCTGCTCGCCGACCCGAATGCCGAACTGACCCCGTTGAACGGAAACAAGCTGTGGCAACTGGGACTCCTGGAAATGTGGCTCCAGAGCCACGGAATCGACTGACCGTGACCGACACCCTCGCCACCGGAGCGGCGCGTACCGACCGGGAACGGGTGCTGGGGCGCCGCCGGGAACGCATCGGCCCCGGCGGTGACCCGGTCGCACCGGGTACGCCGGAGCCGCGACAGCCGGAGACCGCGTCCACCGACGCCTCGGGTGTGGTGCTGGACTGCGGCTGGGGCCGGCTGGTGTTCGGGCAGACGTTCGACGACCAGGTGCACGTGGCCGACGTGCTGCGCTCCGAGGCGGTCGGTGCCCGGGACATCTGCATCTACCTGCGCGACCCGCACGTGCTGGTGTCCCGGCTGCCGGACGAGCTGTTCATCGACCCGTCGCTGACGTACCGGCTGCCGCTGGGTGAGAAGCGGCCCGCCGCCACCGAGGGCGGCGAGGTGCCCGGGCTGACCGTCCGGCCGCTGCGTGACGCCGCCGACGCGGATGCCGTCAACCGGATCTACGCCCGCAACGGCATGGTCACCGCCCCGGTCGAGGTGCTCGTGGACAACGCCGGCACGGACCGGTTCCTGCACCTGGTGGCCGAGGACACCACCGGTGAGGTGGTCGGCACCATCACCGGCGTGGACCACGTCGCGGTCTTCGGCGACCCGGAGAACGGCGCCAGCCTGTGGTGCCTGACAGTCGACTTCAACACCGCCCCGCCCGGCACCGGGCAGGCGCTGCTCACCGCGCTCGCCGACCGGCTCGACGGGCGCGGCCGGGCGTTCGTGGACCTGTCCGTGCTGGCCGAGAACTCGGGTGCGATCCGGCTGTACGAGCGTCTCGGCTTCCACCGCACCGGCACGCTCTGCGTGAAGCGGAAGAACCCGATCAACGAGCGCCTGTTCCTGCCCGCCATGCCGCAGGGGTACGACGAGCTGAACCCGTACGCGAAGATCGTCGCGGACGAGGCGATGCGCCGCGGCATCCGGGTGGAGGTGACCGACCCGCACTGGGGTGAGCTGAAGCTGACCACCGGCGGCCGGACCATCCACACCCGGGAGTCGCTGTCGGAGCTGACCTCGGCGGTGGCGATGAGCCGCTGCGACGACAAGCGGGTGACCCGGCGCATCCTCACCGAGGCGGGGCTGTCGGTGCCGCGCGGGCGCACCGCCACCGGCGAGCCCGACGACGTGGCGTTCCTCGACGACGTGGGTCCGGTGGTGGTCAAGCCGGCGCGGGGCGAGCAGGGCAACGGCATCACCGTCGGCGTGCGTACGCCGGAGGCGCTGACCGCGGCCGTCGAGCTGGCCCGCCGGTTCTGCCCGGACGTGCTGATCGAGGAGCTGCGCGCGGGCGAGGACCTGCGGGTCGTGGTGATCGACCACGAGGTGGTCGCCGCCGCGGTACGCCGCCCGGCGCAGATCACCGGCGACGGCGTGCACGACATCACCGAGCTGATCGAGCGGCAGAGCCGCCGCCGGGCGGCCGCCACCGGCGGCGAGTCCCGCATCCCGGTCGACGACATGACCCGCGAGGTGGTGGCCGAGGCCGGCTACCGGATGCACGACGTGCTCCCGGAGGGCGAGGTGCTGGCGGTCCGGCGGACGGCCAACCTGCACACCGGCGGCACTATCCACGACGTGACCGCCGAGCTGCACCCGGCGATCGCCGAGGCGTGCGTCACCGCCAGCCGGGCGCTGGACATCCCGGTCACCGGGCTGGACCTGCTGGTCCCCGCCCCGGACCGGCCGGAACACGTGTTCATCGAGGCGAACGAGCGGCCCGGACTGGCCAACCACGAGCCGCAGCCGACCGCCGAGCGCTTCGTCGACCTGCTCTTCCCGGGTACCCGGGCACCGCAGCGACTCTGGTCGCCTGCCGGTGCGGCAGGCTCTGGGGCATGACCGCACGCAAACCCCAACCGCTCAAGCTCGACCTCGACTATCTCCGCCAGGTGCTGGTGGAGCTGCTGGAGATCCCCAGCCCGTCGGGGCGCACCGACCACATCCAGCAGTACGTGGGCGAGCGGCTCTCCGCGATCGGGATCAGCTCCACGCTGACCCGTCGCGGGGCGCTGAGCGCCTGTCTGCCCGGCCCCCGGTCGACCGGCGCCGACCGGGCGATCGTGGTGCACACCGACACCATCGGCGGCATGGTGAAGCGGCTGAAGGAGAACGGCCGGCTGGAGGTCAACCCGATCGGTACGCACAGCGCCCGCTTCGCCGAGGGCGCCCACGTGCGGATCTTCACCGACGACCTGGAGCGGGTCGTCACCGGCCAGGTGCTGCCGCTGAAGGCGAGCGGGCACCGTTACAACGAGGCGGTCGACCTCCAGGGCGTCGGCTGGGAGCTGGTCGAGGTGCGGGTGGACGAGCCGGTGCACGACGAGGCCGGGCTGCGGGCGCTCGGCATCGACGCCGGGGACTTCGTCGCGTTCCTGCCCAACCCGACCATCACCCCGAACGGGTACGTCAAGTCCCGCCACCTGGACGACAAGGCGGGCGTGGCGGCGGTGCTGACCGCGTTCAAGGCGATGGTCGAGGCCGGTGTCACCCCGGCGGTCACCGCGCACCTGCTGGTCACCGTCACCGAGGAGATCGGCCACGGCGCCAGCCACGGGCTGGACCCGGACGTCGCGGAGATCGTCTCGGTCGACGCGGCGGTGGTCGCGCCGGGCCAGCAGTCCCGCGAGACCGCTGCGACGCTCGCCATGGGCGACGGGGTCGGGCCGTTCGACTACCACCTGACCCGCAACCTCGCCTCGATCGCCAAGGAACACGGCGTCGACCTGGTCCGGGACGTCTTCGACTACTACCGCTCGGACGTGGCCGCCGCGGTCGAGGCCGGGGCGCACGCCCGGGTGGCGCTCCTCGGCTTCGGCGTGGACGCCACCCACGGCCACGAGCGCACCCACCTCGACGGCCTGCACCAGCTCACCCAGCTGCTCTGCCTCTACCTGCAGAGCCCGCTGGTGTTCCCCGAGTGGGACGCCGAGCCGGAGGGCGACCTGGCCGACTTCCCGTCGCTGGCGGTGCAGCCGGCGAACGAGGAGGGCCCGCGCGAGGGCCCGATCGGCCTGGACTGACGCCTGTGATCGAAATCCGTTGCCGCAGCCGCCGGGAAGTGGATAGCGTGGCGGTACACGGGAAAGGAGGTGGTCCAGACTTGTATAGCAATCGGACTCGTGAGGTGGCTGTCCGCTAGCCGCTGTCCTCGACAGTGAAAACTCGTCCGCCGCGAGGCGGGCACCTGCAGGATCGTCGAGACCGTGTGGCAGCGGTGCGGCGAAACCACGACAGCCACCCGACCCCCGGGGTGCCGGCCCAGTCCAGCCGGCCCGCGCGCGAGCGCGGAAGCCCCGGGGGTCGCTTTTTGCCTTCCGGAGGATGCCGTGTCCATGCGTGAGCTGGTGGTGCTCGGTACGGCCAGCCAGGCCCCGACCCGGCAGCGCAACCACAACGGCTACCTGCTGCGCTGGGACGACGAGGTGATCCTCTTCGACCCGGGCGAGGGCAGCCAGCGGCAGATGCTGCACACCGGTGTCACAGCCACCGACCTGACCCGGATCTGCGTCACCCACTTCCACGGCGACCACTGCCTCGGCCTGCCCGGCATGATCCAGCGGCTCTCGCTGGACCGCGTACCGCACCCGGTGGCTGTGCACTTCCCGGCCGGCGGCGCCGAGTACTTCGCCCGGCTGCGCCACGCCTCCAGCTTCTACGAGACCGCCGAGCTGGCCGTCGAGCCGATCGACACCGACGGGCAGCGGATCACGCTCGGCATCGGCACGCTGGAGGCCCGCCGGCTGCGGCACCCGATCGAGACGTACGGGTACCGCCTGGTCGAGCCGGACGGCTGCCGGATGCTGCCGGAGCGGCTGGCCGCGTACGGCATTGCCGGTCCGGACACCGGAAGGTTGCTGCGCGACGGGCACCTGGACCGCGACGGACGTCGCGTGACCCGGGACGAGGTGAGCGTGACCCGGCCGGGGCAGCGGTTCGCCTTCGTGATGGACACCGGGCTCTGCGACGGCGTGTTCGCGCTGGCCGAGCACGCCGACCTGCTGGTGATCGAGTCGACGTTCCTGGAGTCGGAGGCGGCGCTCGCCGCCGAGGTCGGGCACCTCACCGCCGGCCAGGCCGCGCGGGTGGCGGCCGAGTCGGGGGTACGCACGCTCGTGCTCACCCACTTCTCCCAGCGGTACGCCGACCCGCGCCGCTTCCACGACGAGGCCCGGGAGCACTTCTCCGGTGATCTGGTGATCGCCGAGGATCTCCAGACGGTGCAGGTGCCGCCCCGGCGGGTACCGTCGCCCGGGTGACGATCTCCATACGTTCCGCGACCGAGGCCGACCTGATGGCGGTCGGTGCCCTGCACCAGCGCTCACGGGTGGCGGCGTACTCGTCGTTCCTGCCGCCCGAGGCGCTCGCCGACCCGACACCGGAGGCGATGGGGCGCTACTGGGTGGAACGGCTGACCTGGGAGGGCGCGGACCACCGGATGACGGTGGCCGAGCGGGACGGGCGGCTGGTGGGGTTCAGCTACCTCGGGCCGGACGACGAGGGCGACCCGGCGACCGGGCTGCTCAACGCGATCCACCTGGAGCCGTCCGAGCGGGGCCGGGGCACCGGGCGGGCGCTGATGGTGGACGCGCTGGACGCGATGCAGGCCCGGGGGTGGACCCGCGCCGCGCTGTGGGTTCTGCGCGAGAACACCCACGCGCGCCGGTTCTACGAGCGCGGCGGCTGGATCCTCACCGGTCTTCAGCGGGACGAGCACATCGGCTCGGCGCTGGTGCCGCAACTGCGGTACGCCCGCGAGCTGTGAACGGGCGGGGGCCCCGGAGCGCCGGGGCCCCGCACCGCTCAGCGCGCGCCGAGGTGGGCGAGCAGGTCCTGCCGGGTCAGCACGCCCTTGGGCTTGCCGTCGACCAGCACCAGCGCCGCGTCCGCCTTCTCCAGCAGCCCGACCGCCTCGCTCACCGGCTGCCCACCGCCGATCATCGGCAGCGGCTCGCCCATGTGTCGCTCGATCGTGTCGTGCAGGTGGGCCTGGCCGGTGAACAGGGCGTCGAGCAGGTCCTTCTCCGCGATGGAGCCGGCCACCTCGCCGGTCACCACCGGCGGCTCGGCCTTGAGCACCGGGAGCTGGGAGACGCCGTACTCGCGCATGTAGTCGATCGCGTCGCGGACCGTCTCGGTCGGGTGCACGTGCACCAGCTCGGGCAGCCCGCCGGGCTTGCCGGCGAGCGCGTCGGCGACTGTCGGCTCGGTGCCCGAGTCGTCCAGGAAGCCGTACCGGGCCATCCACTTGTCGTTGAAGATCTTCGACAGGTAGCCCCGGCCGCCGTCCGGCAACAGCACCACGATCACGTCGTCCGGGCCGGCCTTGCGGGCCACCTCCAGCGCGCCCACCACCGCCATGCCGCAGGAGCCGCCGACCAGCAGCCCCTCCTCGCGGGCCAGCCGGCGGGTCATCTCGAACGACTCCTTGTCCGACACCTCGACGATCTCGTCGGCGACCGACCGGTCGTACGTCTCCGGCCAGAAGTCCTCACCGACGCCCTCGACCAGGTACGGCCGGCCGGTGCCGCCGGAGTAGACCGAGCCCTCCGGGTCCGCGCCGATCACCTTGACCCGGCCCTCGGACGCCTCCTTGAGGTAGCGGCCGATGCCGGAGATGGTGCCGCCGGTGCCGACGCCCGTGACGAAGTGGGTGATCTTGCCCTCGGTCTGCCGCCACAGCTCCGGGCCGGTCGTCTCGTAGTGCGAGCGCGGGTTGGCCGGATTGCTGTACTGGTTGGGCTTCCACGCGCCGGGGATCTCCCGGGCCAGCCGGTCGGAGACGTTGTAGTAGGAGCGCGGGTCCTCCGGCGCGACGGCGGTCGGGCAGACCACCACCTCGGCGCCGTACGCGCGCAGCACGTCCTGCTTGTCCTGGCTGACCTTGTCCGGGCAGACGAAGACGCAGCGGTAGCCCCTGAGCTGGGCCACCAGGGCCAGCCCGACGCCCGTGTTGCCGCTGGTCGGCTCCACGATCGTGCCGCCGGGACGCAGGATGCCCGCCTTCTCGGCGTCCTCCACCATGCGCAGCGCGATCCGGTCCTTGACCGAGCCGCCCGGGTTGACGTACTCCACCTTCGCCAGCACGGTGGCCTGGATGCCCTCGGTGACGTTGCGCAGGCGTACCAGCGGGGTGTTGCCGATCAGCTCGACGACGTTGTCGTAGTACTGCACCTCGTTGTGCCCTTCGTCGCGCCGCCGTCGGTTCCGGCGGCCGGCCAGCCCTCAGTTCGCCGACCAGCGTACGTGCCGTCAGGGCACCACATGCCCGGGGATGACGGAGCTGCGACGTGCCTCCCACTCCAGGAACCGCTCGGTCTCGGCGAGCACGCTGCCCGCCAGCCAGGTGACCATGACCGCGTCGTCGGCCAGCCCGAAGATCGCCAGCGGGATCTCCGGCAGCAGGTCGATCGGCGAGACGATGTACGCCGTCGCCCCGGCCATCAGCGCCAGGCGCAGGCCGCCGTCGTACTCGCCCCGGGTGGTCGCCCGGATCATCCGCGGCAGCGCCGCCAGCCGGGCCCCGAGCGACGGCCCGCCCCGCGTGCCCGCCGCCAGCGCCCGGGCCAGCGCGGCGAACGCGGCGCTGCGCTTCAACGTCTTCCCCATGATTTCGCCCCTCTCCGCCCGACCATGGTGCGGCCCGGTGGCAAGCCCGCGTCCGCTCCCCCATCGATACCCAGTCGGGACGCCGCCCAGCCATCCGATCACGGACAGCAGTGGTCGTACCGGCGCGATACTGTCGGTTCATGGGGGACGCTGGTTCCGTCGCGCCGGTCCGCCGGCAGCGCGCCCGGCAGATCGCCCGCCTCGCGGCGATCGGCACGGGCGCCACGGTGGCGGCCACCGCCGCCACCGGCGGGGTGCTGCTCGGCCAGGCCCGGCAGGCCCGCCGCACCATCCCGATGGCCCAGGCCCCGCCGCCGCGTATCGACGGCGTCTACGGCGCGAGGCTGCCCGGTCCGCCGGTCACCATGGTCATCCTGGGCGACTCCTCGGCGGCCGGGTACGGCGTGCACAGGCGCCGGGAGACGCCGGGCTCGCTGCTGGCCACCGGGCTGTCCCGCCGCCTGCACCGGCCGGTCCGGCTGCACCGCTTCGCCGTGGTCGGCGCGCTGTCGTCCGGGCTGAAGCCGCAGGTCGAGTCCGCGCTGGAGGTCGAGCCGGACGTGGCCGTGATACTGGTCGGCGGCAACGACGTCACCAACCGCACGCCGTTCCCGGTGGCAGTGCGCTACCTGGTCGACGCGGTCCGCACGCTGCGGGCGGCCGGCTGTGAGGTGGTCGTCGGCACCTGTCCCGACCTGGGCACCATCCGGCCGATCCAGCCGCCGCTGCGCTGGCTGGCCCGGCGCTGGAGCCGCCAGCTCGCCGCCGCGCAGACGGTCGCGGTGGTCGAGGCCGGCGGCCGTACCGTCTCGCTCGGCGACATGCTCGGGCCGCGCTTCGCCGCCGAGCCCGGCCGGATGTTCGCCTGGGACCGGTTCCACCCCTCCGCCGAGGGGTACGCGATAGCCGCGGCGGCGTTGCTGCCAACCGTGCTGTCCGCGCTGGGCGCCGTCCCGGAACGCAGGCCTGTCCTGCCCGGCGTGGAAGGCGTACGGTCGCTCCCGGAGGCCGCCCACCAGGCGGCCCGGTACGCCGGCACGGAGGTCAGCGGCGCCCAGCTCCGGGGTCGCGACCGCGGGCCGGGCGGGCGGTGGGCGCAGCTTCGCCGGCGGGCCTTCTTCGGCGTCGGCGCGGTGCCCCCGACCGGCAGCGCCGCCGACTCGGCAACGCTGGAGGGAACGGCATGAGCGAGCGAAGCGGGGTGCTGTCATGAGCGAGCGCGGTGAGGTGGCCCGGTGGGGCCGGGCCGCGGCCCTGTCGCTGCTGGCCGGCACGGTGGGCGGCGCGGCGGTCCTGGCCGGCCAGGCCATCGCCGCCCGCAGCCGCGAGTACGCCCAGCCCGAGCTGGGTCTGGTGCTGCGCGCGACGGTCGGCCGCGCGGACGCGCCGCCGCTGCGGCTGGTGCTGCTGGGCGACTCGTCGGCGCTCGGCGTGGGCGTCGACCGGTTCGAGGACACCATCGGCGGTCAGCTCGCCAACCTGCTCGCCGAGGGGCCGGCCGGCCGCCGGGTGCAGCTGTCGAGCGTGGGGGTCTCCGGCTCGCGCGCCACCGACCTGGCCACCCAGGTGGCCCGGGCGCTGCTCGGCGAGCGGCCGGACGTGGCGGTGGTGCTGATCGGGGCGAACGACGCCACCGCGATGTCCCGGTCCGGTGACGCGGCGGCCTATCTCGGCTCGGCGGTACGCCGGCTGCGGGAGGCGCACGTCGAGGTGGTGGTGGGCACCTGCCCCGACCTCGGCGCGGTCCGCGCTGTCGCCGCGCCGCTGCGCCAGGTGCTCGGCTGGTCCGGGCGGCGGATGGCACGGGCACAGACGGCGGCCGTGCTGGACGCCGGCGGCACGGTGGTCGACCTGGGCACCGAGACCGGTCCGGTGTTCCGCGCGGACGCGGGCACGCTCTGCCACGACGGCTTCCACCCGTCGGCCGACGGCTACCGGGTCTGGGCGCACGCCCTGCTCCCGGCGGTCGAGGCGGCGGCGGCCGTCGCGTTCCGGCACCATCGCCGACCGCCCACGGGGTGACATTTCCCGCCCGCCGCACGCCTTCCCGGGCATGTTACCGGCGCGTTAACGTTGCTCCATGCCGATTGAGTCGCCCCGCGACGCCGTCATCGTCGCCACCGCCCGGTCCCCCATCGGCCGCGCGTTCAAGGGTTCCCTCCGCGAGGTCCGCCCGGACGACCTCGCCGCCACCATCGTCCAGGCCGCCCTCGACAAGGTCCCGGCGCTCGATCCCACCACCATCGACGACCTCTACCTCGGGTGCGGTCTGCCCGGCGGCGAGCAGGGCTTCAACATGGCCCGGGTGGTCGCCACGCTGATGGGCCTCGACGGTCTGCCCGGCGCCACGCTGACCCGCTACTGCGCGTCCTCGCTCCAGACCACCCGGATGGCGATGCACGCGATCCGGGCCGGCGAGGGTGACGTGTTCATCTCCGCCGGTGTCGAGATGGTCTCCCGGTACGCCCGGGGCAACTCGGACACGCTGCCGCCGGAGGCGCAGGCCCTCGTCGGCGGTGGCTGGGAGAACCCCCGCTTCGCCGAGGCGCGCGAGCGTTCCGCGGCCCGTGCCCAGGGCGGCGCCGACGTGTGGACCGACCCGCGCGAGGCCGGGCAGCTGCCCGACATCTACCTCGCCATGGGGCAGACCGCGGAGAACCTGGCCCAGGTGTACGACGTGACCCGCGAGGACATGGACGCGTTCGGCGTCCGCAGCCAGAACCTCGCCGAGAAGGCGATCGCGGACGGCTTCTGGGCCCGCGAGATCACTCCGGTGACCACGCCGGACGGCACCGTGGTCAGCACCGACGACGGTCCGCGCGCCGGGGTGACCCTGGAGGCGGTGTCCGGTCTGAAGCCGGTGTTCCGCCCGGACGGCCGGATCACCGCGGGCAACTGCTGCCCGCTCAACGACGGCGCCGCCGCCGTCGTGATCATGAGCGCCGAGCGCGCGTCCGAGCTGGGGCTCACCCCGCTGGCCCGGATCGTCTCCACCGGCGTCACCGGGCTCTCCCCCGAGATCATGGGCCTGGGCCCGGTCGAGGCGTCGAAGCAGGCGCTCAAGCGCGCCGGCATGACCATCGACGACGTCGACCTGGTCGAGATCAACGAGGCGTTCGCCGCCCAGGTGATCCCCTCGTACCGGCAGCTCGGCATCCCGGAGGAGAAGCTGAACGTCGCCGGTGGCGCGATCGCTGTCGGCCACCCGTTCGGCATGACCGGCGCCCGGATCACCGGCACGCTGCTCAACGCGCTGGAGTGGCACGACAAGACCATCGGGCTGGAGACCATGTGCGTCGGCGGTGGCCAGGGCATGGCGATGGTGCTCGAACGACTGAGCTGAGACCGGTTCGCCGGAGCACGGGCCGGGTACGGGAGGCCGCATGGCGACCGTCGTGGAACGTGAGCGCAAGTACTCCGGCGACGAGGGTTTCCGGCTGCCCGACCTGACCGGGTGCGGTGGCGTCGTGACCATGTCCGACGCCACCGTCTCGGATCTGGACGCCGTCTACTGGGACACCGACGACCTGCTCCTGCTGCGCAGCGGGCACGCGCTGCGCCGGCGTACCGGCGGGCACGACGCGGGCTGGCACCTCAAGGTGGGCGCCGTCGGTGGCACCCGGATCGAGCACCAGTTTCCGGCCGGGGCGTCCGACGACGGCCCGCCGCCCGAGCTGGTCGCGCTGATCCGGGCCGCGTCGCGCGGTCGCCCCGTGGCTCCGGCGGCCCGGGTCGTCAACCGCCGCCGGGAACACCGGCTGCTGGACGCGGACGGCCGGGTGCTGGCCGAGGTGGCCGAGGACGACGTCCGGGCCGAGGATCTGGTGGACGGCACCGCGCGGACCTGGCACGAGATCGAGATCGAACTGGTCGAGGGCGACGAAGGGCTGCTCGACGCGCTGGGCGAACGGTTGCGCGCGGCCGGTGCCCGGGAGGTGGCGGTCAGCAAGTCGCACCGGGCCGTCGCCGGCCGGATCGAGCGCTACGACGACCGGGAACCGGACGGCCCCGCGGCACCAGTCCTCGCGTACGTCCGGGCGCAGCGGGACGCGATCGTCGGCAACCACGCGGCCGCCTACCAGGGCGACGAGGACGCGGTCCACGACATGCGCGTCGCGACCCGCCGCTTGCGGGCGACGCTGCGGACGTTCCGGGGCCTGTGGGACCGCCGGGAGAGCGAGGCGGTCCGGGCCGAGCTGCGCCGCCTCGGCGGCGAGCTGGGCCGGGTCCGCGACACCCAGGTGATGGCCGCTCGGCTCACCGAGGCGGTGCACGAGCTGCCGGACGAGCTGGTGCTCGGCCCGGTGGCCGCGCGGATCGGCGAACGGTTCGCCGCCGACCTGGCCGAGGCGACCACCGCGCTGCGGTCCGCGCTGGACGCCGACCGCTACCCCGAACTGCTGGCCCGCCTGGACCGGCTGGCCGACGTCCCGCCGGCCCACGTCGGCCGGCGCTGGGTCGACCGCCGGGTCCGCAAGGCGGTACGCCGCGCGGACGAGCGGCTGGACCGGGCGCTCGCCACCACCGGGCCGGACGGGGACGCGGCGTTGCACGAGGCACGCAAGAAGCTCAAGGCCGCCCGCTACGCGGTGGAAATGCGCGAGCCGGCCCCCGGCAAACGGGCCTCACGGCTGGTGAAGCGGTTCAAGGCGCTCCAGGACCTGCTCGGCACCCACCAGGACTCGGTGGTCACGCGGGAGGTGCTCCGGCGGCAGGCGCTCCAGGCGTACGCCGACGGCGAGAACACGTTCACCTACGGCCTGCTGCACGCGAGGCAGGCGGAGGCCGCCGGCCACGACCGCACCGCCGTCCTCCGCGCACGCGACCGGTCAAGACACCGCAAGGTGCGCCGCTGGCTGAAGCCCTGAACACCCCTCCCTCTCTCCCTCTCCCCTCCCCCCACTCCGTCGATCATGAAGTTGACGGGGATCCGCGTCCGTTTTGTCGCCGTCAACTTCATGATCAACGGGGACGGGCGGGGTCAGAGGGCGGTGCGGGGATGCTCCTATAGAAGTCAAGCGGTGTTGAGGGTGGTGAAGTCGGCGAGGAGGGCGGTGTGGATCTCGCGGACGATGTAGCGCTTGAGGCAGCGCATGATTTCTTTCTTGTTGAGTCCTTGTTTGGTGCGTTTGTCGACGTAGGCGCGGGTGCGGGGGTCGTGGCGCATGCGGACCAGGGCGATGGTGTGCAGGGCTGAGTTGGCGGCTCTGTCGCCGCCTCGGTTGAGGCGGTGTCGGTCGGTGCGTCCGGAGCTGGCGGGGATGGGTGCGGCGCCGCAGAGGTGGGCCAGGGCGGCTTCGGAGCGCAGCCGGTCGGGGTTGTCGCCGGCGGTGGT
>NZ_FMCQ01000001.1:691859-1123640 GCF_900091605.1 Micromonospora tulbaghiae | reverse complement strand
GGGGATGCTCCTATAGAAGTCAAGCGGTGTTGAGGGTGGTGAAGTCGGCGAGGAGGGCGGTGTGGATCTCGCGGACGATGTAGCGCTTGAGGCAGCGCATGATTTCTTTCTTGTTGAGTCCTTGTTTGGTGCGTTTGTCGACGTAGGCGCGGGTGCGGGGGTCGTGGCGCATGCGGACCAGGGCGATGGTGTGCAGGGCTGAGTTGGCGGCTCTGTCGCCGCCTCGGTTGAGGCGGTGTCGGTCGGTGCGTCCGGAGCTGGCGGGGATGGGTGCGGCGCCGCAGAGGTGGGCCAGGGCGGCTTCGGAGCGCAGCCGGTCGGGGTTGTCGCCGGCGGTGGTCAGGAGTTGACCAGCGACGTCGGTGCCGACGCCGTGGACGGCGTTCAGGTGTGGGGCGGTGCGGGCGACGGCGGGTCGTAGTCGCCGGTCGGCGTGGGTGATCTCGGCGGTCAGGGCCTGGATCCGGGCGGCGATGGCGGCCAGGGCGGCTTTGGTGGCCTCGACGGGATCGGTGAGTCGGGTCTCGTCGACCGGCAACGCGGCGCACCGGTCGACCAGTGGTGCTTGCGGGTGGCTGAGGTCGTGGCGCAGAGACTCCGGCGCGGAGGCGAGCAGACCGTGGAGCTGGTTGAGCGCGGCGGTGCGGGCCTTCATCGCGCCGCGGCGGGCCACCCGCAGAGCGCGGATGGCCTCGACCGGGCCAGTGCGGGTCTTCGGGGTGCCGCTGGCCTGTCCGGACAGGGCCGCCCTGGCCGCGGCAAGCGCGTCGAGAGGATCGGACTTGCCCTTGGCGCGGCGGGCGCGCCGGTCCGGGCGGTCGACCTCGACCACCATGACGCTCTGCGCGGTGAGATGGCGGGCCAAGCCCGCGCCGTAGGTGCCGGTGCCCTCCACCCCGACCTTGATCACCTGACCGAACCGGCGTAGCCAGGCCAGGAGTTGCCGGTAGCCCGACGCCGAAGCGGGAAATTCCTGGTCGCCCAGTACCCGGCCGGCACCATCGATGGCGGCGGCGTGATGAGTTTTGCCGTGAGTGTCGACGCCGCCTGTGACCTGACGCTTCTTGGCTGCCATGCTGAAACCGTCGTCCCTTTCGCTTGCACCGAACAGGGTCGGCACGCACCGCCGGGACGGACGGACAGGACAGTGACGGGACCTCTTGCACAGGCTCCTATCAGGTCACGAACGCCCAGCAGGTGAGTGCAGGAACGGGTCACCCGGACAAGCCGACGAATCCCCTAGAAGACACCCAAGGTCAGTCAGAGGGTGAGTCAGACCGGCCGGGTGACCCGCTCCCACATCATCACTGTCAGAGGGCGGTGCGGGTTCGGGTCACCTGGGCGGCGGCCTGGGTGAGCACCGGGTCGGGCGGGTCGGCGAGGGTCAGGTCGGCGGCGACCACGCGGAGCTGGTCGGGCAGGGCCAGGTCGCTGGGGAGGCGGGGCACCTCGCGGCGCGGCTCACCGGCCGCGTCGGCGGCCAGGTTGGCGATCTCCTGGACCAGCTTGTGCATGAGGTCGGCGCGGGAGACGTTGCCGCCGTCGGCCTTGGCCGACCAGCGCGGCTGCTGCCAGTGCCCCACCTGTCGGACCAGCAGGGTCACGGCCCGGTCCAGTTCCGCTGCGCTCATCGCCGCCGAGTCTACGGCTGCCCCGGGCCGCGGCGTGGCCAGCCGGAACTGTCAGCGGCGCACGTAGCTGAGCAGGCGGAGGATCTGCCAGTACAGGAAGATCAACCCGACCAGCAGACCGAAGGCGCAGTACCAGGCGTAGCGGCGGGGCAGCCGGTTCGCGGCCGACCGCTCGACCAGGTCGAAGTCGAGGATGAAGCTGAGCGCGCCCGCGATGATCGCCACCACCGAGAACAGGTACGGCAGCCAGCCCACCCGGTCGCTGAGGCTGTAGACGACCACCCCCTGCCGCCCGGTGAACAGGTACGCGAACAGGTTGACCAGGCCGATCGCCACGATCCCGACGAGCGTGCCGATGACCAGCCGGGCCAGGCGCGGAGTGGCGCGTACCAGCCGGGCCCGGTAGAGCACTGCCATGCCGAGGAAGACGCCGAACGTCCCCACCACCGCCTGCGCCACGATGCCCGGATAGACCAGTTCGAAGGCGCGGCTGGCCACCCCGAGCAGCAGCCCTTGAAGCACCGCGTACCCGATGATGACCGGCGGGCTGGTGATCTGCTTCAGCGAGATGACGAGCACCAGGGCCAGGCTGGCCAGCGCGCTTCCGGCGAGCGCGGCGGAGATCCACGCGGCCTGCGGCACCACCACCCAGGACACCGCCGCCGTGACGCCGGTGACCAGCAGCAACCCCACGGTTCGGCTGACCACGTCGGCCACCGTCATCGTGTCGGCGGTACCGACCCCGAGCACCTGCCGCTCGGCGCGGCCGACGTCGTCCAGCCGGTCCAGCACCGGGTTGGCACTGCGCACCGTGACCACCTCCCGCCCACGTACCCGAATCCCACTCTGCCCCGGGTGGCGCGGCAGGGACGGGGAAACGGCGACGCCCGCCGCCGCGGATGCGGCAGGCGGGCGTCGTCGGGGAGGGCGTGATGTCAGTCGTCGCCCTGGAAGTAGCTGAGCAGGCGCAGGATCTCGATGTAGAGCCAGACCAGGCCGACCACGATGCCGAAGGCGGCCGTCCAGGAGTAGCGCTGCGGGAGGCCCATCCGGACCCCCTCCTCGATGTCGGCGAAGTTGAGCACGAAGCTCAGCGACGCCACCACGATGCAGACCAGGCTGAAGCCGATCGCGAGCGGGCTGCCGTCACGCAGGTGCGTGTTCACGCCGAACAGCGACAGCACCAGGTTGACCAGCATCACGCCGAACAGGCCGGCCATGATCGCCACCATGATCCGGGCGAACTTCGGCGTGGCCCGGATGATCCGCGCCTTGTAGATCATCGCCATCAGGAAGAAGACGCCGAACGTGGCCACGACCGCCTGGAGCACGATGCCGTCGTAGAGCGACTCGAACGCCTTGCTGACCATGCCGACGAAGACGCCCTCGATGATCGAGTACGCCACGACGAGCGCCGGGTTGGCCATCCGCGAGAACGAGATGATCAGACCGAGCACCAGGCCGACGACCGCGGCGCCGATCCACGCGACGCCGACCAGGGAGTCCGGCACGAGCACCCAGGCCGCCGCGGCCGAAGCGCCGAGGATGGCGAGCATGAGGACCGTCTTGACGACCACGTCGTCGAGGGTCATCGGGGTCACGGTGGGCGGGGCCACCGGCTGGCCGTAGCCGCCCGGGTAGGGCTGGGCGTAGGGCTGCTGGGGGTACTGCTGCTGCGGGTACTGCTGGGGGTATCCGGGCTGACCGTACGGCCCGGGCTGGGCGTACCCGGCCGCCCGCTCACGCTCTGCCGCCTGGCCGAGCCGGGCGAGCACCGGGTTCGAGGTCTTCACTTCTCAGGCCTCCCTCAGGGGGTCGATCGCACGTAGACGTGCTACTCCAGGGTAGACGTGGCCGCAATCGCCCGTGCTACGGCTAGCTGTGGGAAAGCTGAGAGTTCCGATCCCCGCCGCCGACGGACATCCGACGGCCGGGAAGCCCTGTCCGTCAGAGACCGATGGATGCGTACAGGGAAGGACTCAGGCCGATGACGGACGATGCTCTCTTCGTCAGCATGGTGTGCAGCTCGACGCGCCTGCCCGCGGTGATCCGGTTCCGGTGGGACGGCGAGTGCTACGTGGCGACAGCCGGTTCGAAGCAACGGCCCGGCAGTGTCGTGCCGCCGCAGCACGGCAACGGCTCGATCAACGGGTCGTTCAGCCTCGGCGCGGCTTATCCGGGCTGCGTGTACTGCGGGGCGGACAATTTCGTCCGCTGCGGGCGGTGCCGTGAGCTCGGCTGCCACGACCACAGCTGGGAAGTCTTCAACTGCCCACGCTGCGGCAACTCGGGACGGGTCGACGGCACCATCGACAGCCTCTCCGGACTGGGCAGTTCATGACCACCCCTCCCGCCCGGCGGATCGCCCACGGTGATCACGGGACGTACACGGTGGTCGGCGGCCCGATCAGCAAGGGCGGTGTCGGGGCCATCTACCGTCTCACCGACCCACGGTGGGTCTACAAGGAGTACCACTCCCCGGACAAGGCCCCGTCGGCCGTGCACCTGGAGCAGCTCGTCGAGATCGGCCGGGACGTGTTGATCCAGCAAGGGCTGGAGATCGGGGCTCGGCCGGAGTCGTCTGTCAACTGGCCGGTCGACATCGTCCGCCTGCCCAACCGCCAGATCATCGGATGCGTGCTGCCGGCCATTCCACAGCGCTACTTCCACCCGACGCTCGGCACCGTCAACACGCTCGACTTCCTGGTCATGATCCGGTCGCAACCACCGCCCGCCACCAAACGGTTGATCGTCCTGCTCCGAATGGCTGAGATCCTCGCGTTCGTGCACAGCAAAGGGCTGGTGCACGGCGACATCAACGCCAAGAACGTCGCCTGGACGGTGGACCCGACGCCGGAGGCGTACCTGATCGACTGCGACGGCATGATGCCGCAGGACCCGCCGCCGAAGGTGGGGGTGCAGGCCGTCTACTGGACCGACCCGCGGGTGGTCGACAAGGTCGTGCCGGCGCACGACCACTACAGCGACTGGTACTGCCTGGCGCTGGCGTTCTACCGCGGGCTGCTGCTGATCAAGGGTGGCGCGCTCGGCAAGCAGAAGGACGGCACCTGGTCCGCGCCGGGCCAGATCCCGTCGGACCTCGACCCGCGTGTGGCTGCGCTGATGCGACGCGGGCTGACCGATCCGCTGGACGCGAGCAAGCGGCCGGAGCCGGCCGAGTGGGTCAAGACCCTGATCGAGGTCTACGTAGCCGCCGGCAAGTACGACGAGACGGCGTTGGCCCGCTTCGACAAGGCGCTGAACGCGCCGAAACCCCAGCCGGTCGTCACGCCGGTGACCTTCACGCCGCTACCGCCGCCCGGCCCTCAGTGGCCGCCGTCCGGGACGCGGCATCAGCCGCCGCCGCATCAGCAGTACCCGCCACCCCGACCGCAACCGCACCATCGGCCTCCGCCTCCGCCCCCGCCACATCGACCGGCGCCGGTGTATCAGCGGCCGCCCGTACCGCAGCCGCCTCTTCCGCAGTACCCGCCGCCTCAGTACGTGTTCCAGCCGCACTTCGCGCCGGGGTCCGGCAAGGCCCCAGGGGCGATGGCGCGTTGGGCGATGGGCGGCGGGGTCGCCTGGTACCTGCCGCTGGCCCTGCTGTCGTTCTGCCTGTGGCCGGTCGGCGGGATCGTCTGTGCTCTCGTTCTGGCCCAGTCCATCCGGACCTACTCCGGTTACCCCGGCCGCACCGCCGCCATCATCAGCAGCTGTCTCGGCCTCGGTCTGAGCGGCTTCGCTCTCCTGTCGTGGCTGGTCGGCCTGGCCGCCTGAACATCACACCCACAGAAAGGGAGAACCAACATGTCATCGAGTGAACTCTTCACCATCTTCCCGGTCTTCCTGCTGGTCGACGTCAGCGCCTCGATGTCGGGCGGTCCGATCGAGGCGGTGAACAAGGCCCTGCCGGAGATCCAGCACGAGATGCGGTCCAACCCGACGGTCGGCGAGATCGCCCGCATCGCCGTGGTGACGTTCTCGGACGAGAGCCGGGTCGCCCTCCCCCTCTGCGACATCGCCGAAGCTCCGCTGCCCGAGCTGCTGGTCGAGGGCGGCACCAATTTCGCAGCTGGTTTCCGTGGCGCCCGGCAGGCGATCGAGGCCGGTATGCGCTCCCTGCCCAAGGGCACGCCGGTCTACCGGCCAGTGGTGTTCTTCATGAGTGACGGGGCGCACCAGGCCGCCGAAGACTGGACCGACGCGCTCAAGAGCCTGCGGGACCCGGGATGGAAGTTCGCGCCCGAGGTGGTCGCCTTCGGTCTCGCCGACGCGCACCAGGAGGAGCTCCGGAAGATCGCCACCCGATTCGCCTTCATGGCCAAGGACGCCGACCCGGTCAGCCAGGTCCGCGAGATCATGAACGCGCTGATCGGCAGCATCCGGACCACCTCGGCGAGCCTCGCCGACCCGGCCAAGCAGGAAGGGCTGTACCTGGAGGCGCCGAGCGACCACTTCACGCCGCTCCCGGCCCTGACGATCTGAGGCCGGCATGCCCCTCCCGTTCGCCCGCCTGTGGGGCGGAGGCGAGGCACCGGCCGAGCCGGACCTCACCCCGTCCGAGCCACCCTCGGCACCGGAACAACCGGTTCCGGTACAGCCGGCGCCCCTCCCGGAGGAGGAGCCGAGGCCCGCCGACCTGCCGTCGGCGGCCCCGGTGATCGGGCGGGTCGCCGGCGTGCAGCACGGTCAGCTCAAGGCCGGCCTCACCCTGCGCCCACCCGCGATCGCCCTGGACGGGATCGTGGCCGGCGACTACCAGGTGGCCGGCGCGTCGATGATCGGCGTGGGTCACCTCCAGTCCGGGCAACCGCGGCAGGACGCCTACAACTTCATGCTCGGCGAGTCCGGCCGGCTGTACGTGGCCGTCGCCGACGGTCTGGGCTCCAAGCCGTACTCGCAGCTGGGCGCGCACCTGTTCGTCGAGTCGGTGCTGATCGCGGCGGCCGGAGCCGAGGCCGACGAGCCGACCGAGGCGGACGCGACTCGCCTACTCGTCCGGGCGAGCGAACGAATGGAACAGAAGGTCCGGGAGGCGTACGGCATCGACCCCAGGACGGCGGGTTGCGTCGGCGCGGTCGCGGTGTTCTCGGAGCGTGGCTGCGTCGTCGCCCGGATCGGTGACGTGTCCGCGTTCACTCTCCGGGCCGGCGTCTTCACCGAGGCCTTCCCGGCCGAAACCGGCCCGCTCAACCTGGTGACGGCGTCGATGCCCTACCAGGCAGAGGAGGACATCGAGGTGGCCGAGCTGCTCCCGGCCGCCGTGGTGGTCCTCGGCACCGACGGGCTGGCAAACGACCTGCGCCACTCCGGCACGCTCCGGGAGTGGCTGGGCGGGCAGTGGCAGGTACCACATCTGCCGTTCGGCGTCGGCGAAACTCTGCGCTACCGGCGGCAGGGATCGCACGACGACAGAACGGCGGTGCTGGTCTGGCGCGACGACGTCCCGGCCGACCCGGCAGGGAACGACCCGGCCGGGAAGACCAGGGATGAGGACCCGCCTCGCCTGCGGTGAACCCGTTGCCGGCCCGCCGCTGACCCGAGCCGGTCATGCGGCGGGCCGCGACGAACCGCTCGTGAGCGTGGCAGGGAGCTGTCGTGTGCCCGGGGCGGGGGTCGAACCCGCACGCCTTGCGGCAGCCGCTTTTAAGGCGGCCGTGTCTGCCGTTCCACCACCCGGGCGGGTGACACCGGCGCGTCGACACGCGGCGGTGCAGATCTCACCGTAGCGGCTCGGCCGCGACGCGGCGTACCCCGACGGGTGCGGCCGTTATGGTCGAGGCTGTGACCAGCGCCGCCCGCACGGCACCCGGGCCCGATCACGCCCGGGCGGTCCGCCCGGCGGCGGTCACGCGGCGGGTGACGGCCGCCCTCCGGCGGCACCGCGCGGACCTGCTCGTCGGGGTGGCGTTCGTCGCGCTCGCCGCCTGGCTCACCCACGGCCTCTGGCCGGCGCCCGGCACACGGGTGCTCGCGCTCAACCCGGCCGACCAGACGCTGTACGAGTGGTTCCTGGCGCTGGACGCTCGTGCCCTGCGCGGTGAGCTGAGCCTGGTCACCGGCCGGCTGAACTCGCCGGACGGGGTCAACCTGATGGCGAACACATCGGTCGTCGCGCTCGGCGTGCTGTTCGCCCCGGTCACGCTGGCGTTCGGGGCGTCCGCGACGTTCGCTCTGCTCGTCGCCGCGAACATGGCCGGTACGGCGCTCGCCTGGTACCTGCTGTTCACCCGCGTCCTGCGGGCCCGCCGGCTCGCGGCCGGGCTGGGCTCGGCGCTCTGCGGCTTCGGGCCGGGCATGGTCTCGCAGAGCAACGGCCACCTGCACATGACCGCGCAGTGGCTGGTCCCGGTGCTGGTCTGGCTCGTGGTCCGGCTGCTGCGCGCCGCCGATCCGGCCGGTCGCCCGGGCGGCCCGGACGGCCGCCGGACGGCCTCCTCCGCGGTCGGACTCGCCGGGGTCGTCACCGTGCAGGTGTTCGTCGGCGAGGAGGTGCTCTTCCTCGCCGCGCTCACCCTGGCGGTGACCGCTGTCGCGTACGGGCTGGCCGACCGGGACCTGCTGCGCCGGGCCGGTTCCGGCTTCGCCGGTGGGCTGCTCGCCGCCGCCGGGCTGGCGCTGCCGGTGCTGGCGTACCCGCTGTGGGTGCAGTTCGCCGGCCCGCAGGGCGTCGCCGACGGGATGTTCCCGCCCGCCTACTTCTCCGCCGACCTGGTCGCCTGGACCCGCCTCTCCGCGCTGTCGGTGTTCGGCAGCCCGGAGGCGGTGCGGCTCACCACCGGCCCGGCCGAGTTCACCACGTTCCTGGGCTGGCCGCTGCTGCTGGTCGCCGTGGGCTGCGCGGTCTGGCTGGGCCGTCGCGCCCCGGTGGTGGCGCTCGTGGCCGCCGCGCTGGCGATGGCCGCGCTGGCGCTCGGCCCGGAGGTGGTGGCCGGTGGTGAGCGGACCGGGATTCCCGGCCCGTACGCGCTGCTGGCCGGGCTGCCGGTGGTGGACGGCGCGCTGCCGACGCGTTTCGCGCTGGCGGTGCTGCCGCTCGCCGGCTCCGTGCTCACGCTCGCCGTGCACCGGGCGCTCGGCGAGTCCGGCCGGGCCCGCCGGGTCGTCCCGTTCGCGGTCGGCGCGGCGCTGCTCAGCGTCTTCCCCACCCCGCTGCCCACGATGGACCGGCCGCCGCTGCCCGAGTTCGTCACCGGCGGCCACTGGCGGCAGTGCGTACGCCCCGGCGGGGTGCTGGTGCCGGTGCCCACCGCCACCCCGCAGGATCCCTGGCCGATGCGCTGGGCCACCGCCACCGGTGTCGCCTTCGCCATGCCGGAGGGCTTCTTCATCGGCCCGTACGGCCCGGACGGCTCGGCCACCATGGGCACCTGGCAGCGGCCCACCTCGGGCCTGCTCGCCGACGTGGCCCGCCGCGGCGTGGCGCCGGCGGTCGGTGACCGGCAACGCCGCCAGGCCGCCCGGGACGTCGAGTTCTGGCACGCGTCGTGCGTCGCGGTGACCGACGACACGCCACACGCGGAGATGCTGCGCCGGACCCTGGAGCAGCTCTACGGGCGGCCGGGGGTGCGGCTCGCCGACGCCTGGACCTGGCGGTTCTGAGGCCGGGCAGCGGTTCGGAGCCCGGACACGGCGAAAGGGCCCTTCCCGTACGGGAAGGGCCCTTTCGCGAAAGGCGTCAGACGCGCGCGGCGACCGGCGGGGCGGACGCCTCGGCGAACTCCTCGCGCGGGTCGTGCAGCTGGCCCAGCGCGACCACCTCACGCTTGAGGAAGAACGCCAGCGTCCAGTCGACCACCACGCGCACCTTGCGGTTGAACGAGGGGATCCGCGACATGTGGTACGTCCGGTGCATGAACCAGGCCGGCCAGCCGGTCATCTTGATGCCGTAGACCTGCGCCACGCCCTTGTGCAGGCCGAGGCTCGCCACGCTGCCGGCGTGCTTGTGCTTGTAGTCGACCGGCTCGCGCCCACGGATCACGTTCGCGATGTTGTCGGCCATCCGCGCCGCCTGCCGCACCGCGTGCTGGGCGCTCGGGGAGCAGAAGTTGCCCGGCTCCTTGGTGAGGTCCGGCACGGCGGCGCAGTCGCCGGCGCTCCACGCGCCCTCGACCACCCGGTCGCCGTCCACGATCTGCAGCGTCGGCCGGCAGGTGACCCGGCGACGCTCGTCACGCGGGAAGTCCGTCGCGTCGAGCATCGGCGACGGCTTCACACCGGCGGTCCAGACGATGGTGTCGGACGGGAAGCTGTCGCCGTCGGAGAGCTTCACCACACCGTCGACGCAGGACTCCAGCCGGGTGTCCAGGCGGATGTCCATGTCCCGCTTCATCAGCTGCTGCACCGTGTAGGCGCCCATGTCCCGGTCGACCTCGGGCAGCACCCGCTGGGTCGCCTCGACGAGCACCCAGCGCATGTCCTCCGGCTTCAGCTCCGGGTAGTAGCGCAGCGCGTCACGGGCCATGTCCTCCATCTCGGCGAGCGCCTCGATGCCCGCGTAGCCGCCGCCCACGAAGACGAACGTCAGCGCGCGGCTGCGGACCGCCGGGTCGGTGGTGGAGGCCGCCACGTCGAGCCGGTCCAGCACGTGGTTGCGCAGGAAGATGGCCTCGCCGATGGTCTTGAACCCGATGCCGTTCTCGTGCAGGCCGGGGATCGGCAGGGTGCGGGAGACCGAGCCGGGGGCGACGACCACGTGGTCGTACCGGATCTCCCGGGCCGGGCCGCTGATCGGCTGCACCACGGCGGTCATGCGGTCGTGGTCGATCCGGGTGACGGTGCCCGCCACCACGGTGCACTTACGCAACTCCCGCCGCAGCGGCACCACAGCGTGCCGAGGGGAGATGTTGCCCGCCGATGCCTCCGGGAGGAACGGCTGGTACGTCATGTGCGGCTGCGGGTCGACGACGATGACCTCGGCCTCACGCCTGCTCAGCTTCTTGGACAGGCGCAGAGCGGCGTACAGGCCCACGTGACCGGCACCCACGACAAGGATCCGCTTCGGGTTCACGTCATCTATCTTTCCCCGGGTGCTTCGGGTAATCCCGCGCGAGACCCCCTTCTGTGACGGAGCACAACCCGTGTGACCTGCGCAACGTCCCCGAAGCGCCGCGTCACCTGCGCCGGAGCAGCCAGCCCAGCAGCGCGCTCAGCCCCACCGCCACCAGGAGTCCCACGACTGTCGCGACCTGTGAGCCGTCCGTACCGCCCACTCCCCCGAGCCACGCCAGCACCACGCCGAGCACGGCACTGCCGAGCACCACGCCGCCCGCGCGGCCCAGCCACCGCAGCACCACGTCCGGGTCGATCAGCCCGTCGTAGGGCAGCAGGGCGGCGAGCGCGCAGAGCGAGTGCGCCAGGTAGAGCAGCGTCGCCACGGCGAGCAGCCGCCACAGCGCCGGCGGCCGGTCGAAGCCGAGCGTGGCCAGCAGCCAGCCGCCGACAGTCACGAGCGCGGTGAACGTCGGCCAGATCCGGCGCGGCCCGACCGCCGGCAGCACCGCGGCCACCGTCAGGGCCAGCAGCGAGCGCGCGGTCAGGGCCTGCACCGGGTACGCGAGCAGGAAGCCCGCCAGCACGACGAGGAAGATGCCGCCGCGTACGAGCAGCGGCAGCAGGCTGACCCGGGCGGCGGCGTACCGCAGCGCCCGCACCCGCTCCACGACCGCATTCACCGGGCTGCCCTTTCGTTCCTCGCGCTCACCGCAACCCCGCCTTCGGGGCGGTCGCCAGCCGGGACACGTCGCGCAGCACCTCGTCGAGGCTGCCGGCGCCGGCCCAGCGCACCACCGGCACCCCGTGCTCGCGGAGCTGGCCGATCATCGTGTCCCGGTCCAGCCGCCACAGCCGGTACGCGACCTCGGCCCAGCCCCGTTCCTTCGGCATCGACAGCTCGCCCGGCAGCGTGTCCACCGCCACCACGAAGCGCCCGCCACGGGCCAGCCGGGCCAGCATCTGCGCGGACCGCTCGTCGAGCAGCGGGGTGAGCACCACCACGAGCGCGTCGGAGGAGAGCACCTGCGGACCGAAGACCTGGTCGTACGGCTCGTGCGGGGACGACTCGGCCTGTACGTCGAGCAGCCACTCCAGCACGGTCAGGTACTGCCGCCGCCCGGTGGCCGGACGCAGCCGGCGGGCGGCCGGTCCGTATTCCAGCATCGACACCCGGTCGCCGCGGTGCAGGTAGTGCTCGGCGATCGCGGCGGCGGCCCGGACCGTGGTGTCCAGCACCGACGCGGTCCCGTTCACGCCGCCGGAGCGGCCCGCCTCGGCGAGCACGTCCAGCAGCACCACCACCTCGGCGTCCCGGTCCGAGAGCGTCGCGGCGACGTGCAGTTGACGGGCCCGCAGCGACACCCGCCAGTCGATCCGTCGCAGCCGGTCGCCGGGTGCGAAGACGCGTACGCCGGCCAGCTCGCCGCCCTCGCCCGGCCGCCGCGAGCGGTGCGCGCCGACCAGCCCGGCGGCCCGGGGCATCGCCTCGACCGCGTCGAACGGCTCGGTACGCGGATAGACCCGGGCCCGGATCGGCTCGGTGATCACCGCGCGGGAGACCAGCAGCCCGTCGGCGGCGGCGACGCGGACCCCGGCCGGGCCGATCGGGTGCCGTCCCCACCGCAGGGCGGTGCCGGTCAGCTCCAGGTCGACGGCGCTGCCCCGGGGTACGGAGGTGACGAACGGGCGGTCCGCGCCGCCGGAGCGGCTCACGTCCAGCCCGGCGCCGCCGAAGCCGACCTGCTCCACCCGCAGCCAACGCGACATCCGGGTCCGGACCACCGCCAGGTCGTACCCGACCAGATCGGGGTTGGCCACCGCGACGGTGGCGGCCAGCGGCGCGCCCTCGACCAGGTGGGTGTCCCCGACAGCGAGTTCGAGCTCGGGCAGCGCGGCGGGGCGGCGGCGCAGCGCGTACGCGGTCCCGAGCGCGAACGGCGTCGCGAGCACCACCAGGTCGATGCGGCCGAGCAGGACGGCGGCGACGAGCAGCACACCGGTGAGCAGCACGGCCCGGCCGAGCGCCCAGGTGGGCGCCCAGCCGTTCGCCGCGTCGGCCCGGTCCATCAGCGTCCGGCGGCGTAGCTGGGCAGCGCGCCGCTGGCCGGGGCGGGCGTGGACTCCAGCACCTCGCCGACCACGAACGACGGGTCGACGCGGCGCAGCCACATCTCCGGCCGCAGCGTGATCCGGTGCGCCAGCGCGGGCGCCGCCACCTCCTTGACGTCCTCCGGAACGACGTAGTCGCGGTTGGCGAGCACCGCCCGTACCCGGGACAGCAGCAGCAGCGCCAGCGAGCCGCGCGGGGACGCGCCGACGAGCACCGACGGGTGTTCCCGGGTGGCCGAGGTGAGCGCCACGATGTACCGGCCGACCGAGTCCTCCACCACCACGTCCTCCAGCGCGGCCTGCATGGCGCGCAGGGTGGCGGCGTCCACCACCGGCTTGATCTCCGCCTCCTCGCGGCGGCGGGCGATCCGGCGGCGCAGCACGTCCCACTCCTCGTCGTGGGTGGGGTAGCCGAACGACACCCGCAGCAGGAACCGGTCGAGCTGCGCCTCCGGCAGCGGGTACGTGCCCTCGTACTCGATGGGGTTGGCGGTGGCGAGCACGTGGAACGGCTCGTCCAGCCGGTAGGTCACGCCCTCCACCGAGACCTGCTTCTCCTGCATCGCCTCCAGCAGCGCCGACTGCGTCTTCGGCGGCGTCCGGTTGATCTCGTCGGCGAGCAGCAGGTTGGTGAACACCGGCCCGGCCCGGAAGGCGAAGTCGCCGCTGCTCTGGTCGTAGAGGAACGAGCCGGTCACGTCGGCGGGCAGCAGGTCCGGCGTGAACTGGAGCCGCCGGAAGTCCAGCCCGAGCGCCTGCGCGAAGCAGCGCGCGGTGAGCGTCTTGCCCAGACCGGGCAGATCCTCCAGCAGCACGTGACCACCGGCGAGGATGCCGGCCAGCACCAGCTCCAGCGCGTCGCGCTTGCCGACCACGACGGTGCCGACCGCGTCCAGGACGGCCCGGGCGAGCCGGCCCACCTCGGCGGGGGGCATGCTCCGGTCCACGTCGTTCATCAGATCTTCTCCAGTTCGGCGACGATCGCCGCGAGGTCGCGCGGCGACGGAGGGCGGCGGACGGGGGTGGCGAGGAACGTCCACAGTGGCTCGCCGAGCACCGCCCGGGCGCGGGCCGGGTCGGACTCACGGGTAACGCCGTGATGCTGGCGCAGCCGTTCGTCGGCCAGCTCACCGAGGCGGGGCAGGATGCGCTCGGTGAACCGCTCCCGGTTGTCGGCGGACCAGTCCAGCGGCCGTTCCCAACCGTTGATCGCGGTACGCAGCGCGTCCCGGGCGGACCAGTTCCAGGTGCCCGGCTCCTCACCTGCGGGCGCCCGGGAACCGGCGCGGGGCGGCGGCGGGGGCGAGAGAGCGGTGGTGACCCGGCGCACGGCGAGCACGGCGACCACCCCCGCCACGATGATCCAGATCGGCACCTTCAGGCCGACCGCGCGCAGCCCGACCAACACCACCACGACGACGGCGGCGGTGACCGCCGCGGTACGCAGCAGCGCGCGAGCCCGGCCACCACCGGACGGACGCTCGGCCTCCCCGGCCGGCTCCTCGCCGAACGAGAGCAGGTCGTCGATGCTCGTGCTCACGGCGTCTCCCCCGCCAGGCTGGTCAGCTCGCCGCGCAGCCGCCGTAGCGCGTCGCGGGCCTGGTCCCGGGTGCGCTCGTCGACTGTGTGCGTGGCGTAGCGGGCCTCCCGGTAGACGTGCGCGAAACCGTCGAGCACGTCGGCGCTGGCGATCGCCGGGATGCCGGCCTCCGGGTCGCCCTGCAGCAGCCGGGCGACCAGGTCGGTCGGAGTGTCACCGGTCTGCCGGGGTACGCCCGCGTCCTCGGCGGCCTCCTCCAGGCGTACCCAGCAGGCGATCACAGCGGTCCGCGGGTCGGTCGAGCGGTCGTCCAGTTCGACGAGTCCGGCGTCGAGCGCGGCCACCACCTCGCGGGCGGTCCCCTCGGCGGTACGCCGGGAGCGCCGCACCGGCACCGCGCGAGTCGTACGCCGCAGCGCGCCCCGGAGCACGTTCCACAGGACGTACCCGATCGCGCCCAGCACCGCCGCGAACAGCAACGCCACGGCGGCGGTGGCCAGCCAGTCGGGCACACCGCCCGACGTGGACTCACCGACGTCGCGGGGTTCGACCGGGTACGACGGCACCGCCTCGGGCGACGGGTACTCCGGCACGTACGGGATGGTGTCGGCGGCGGGCGGGATCCGGCTGGCCCCGATGGCGGAGTGACCGGCGGCGAACGCGGCGAGCGCGAGCAGCACAGTCACCGCGGCGACCGGCCACCACCTGCGCAGTACGCCGAAATCCATCCCACCGTCCCAGGTGCTCCTCAGTCCACCCCGGCCAGGTCCTTCGCCCGGGTGAACACGTCGTCCAGCATCGCCGGTGTGAGCCGTCCGGTGAAGGTGTTCTGCTGGCTGACGTGATAGCAGCCCAGCAACGCCGGCACCGACTCGCCGGACCAGTGTGCCCCATGACCGAACGCCGGTCGCGGAGTGGGCGGTCGCTGCCCGTACACCTGGCGTAGCACCGGCCACCACGCGGCCCACGCGAACGCACCCAGCGCGACCACGACGCGCAGCGTGGGTCGGATCAACTCGACCTCGCGGTGCAGCCACGGCGCGCAGGTGTCCCGCTCCGCCGGGGTGGGTTTGTTGTCCGGCGGCGCGCAGCGCACGGCCGCGAAGATGCGGGTGTCACGCAGCGTCAGGCCGTCGTCGGCGGAGACGCTCGTCGGCTGGTTGGCCAGCCCGGCTCGGTGCAGCGCCGCGAAGAGCACGTCACCGGACCGGTCGCCGGTGAAGATCCGGCCGGTGCGGTTGCCGCCGTGCGCCGCCGGCGCCAGGCCGAGGATCGCGATGCGCGCGTCCTGCGGACCGAGGCCGGGCACCGGCCGTCCCCAGTAGTCCTGGTCGCGGAACGCGGCGCGCTTGACCCGGGCGACCTCCTCCCGCCACGCCACCAGGCGCGGGCAGGCGAAACAGTCGCTGACCGCGCCGTCGAGGTCGGCCAGGTCGGCCGCCCGCGCCGCGCGGGCGACCACGTCCTGCGGGGTACGCGACTCAGCCAAGCTTCGCCCGGAACAGTTCCAGCGTGCGGGCCCAGGCGGTGGCGGCGGCCCGCTGGTCGAAGTGCTCCGGCCGGTCCTCGTTGAAGAACGCGTGCGCGGTGCCCGGGTAGTCGAACGTCTGGCAGGTGCCGCCGGCGGACTCGATGGACCGGCGTACGCTCTGCACCCCGTCGGCGACGGACAGGCCGTCGGCCTCGGAGCAGTGGATGAGCGCCGCCTTCCCCGCATAGTCGGCCCAGTCGGTGGCCATGCCCTCCCAGGGCAGTCGCGGGTAGAACCCGGCGGTGGCCACGATGCGCTCGGAGGACGTGCCGGACCACAGGGCCAGGCTGGCGCCCGCGCAGAACCCGGCACAGCCCACCTTGCCGGTGACCTCCGACCGGCTCGCCAGGTATTCGGCGGCAGCCGCGATGTCGCTCGCCGCCTCGTCCATCTGGGAGCTGTTCAGCATCAGCCGCGGCTCGGTCGGCTTCACGGCCGGCCCGCCGTGCCGGAAGTCCGGCGCGAGGGCGACGAAGCCGGCCTCGGCGAAGCGGTCGACCACGGCCCGGACGTGGGGCACCAGTCCCCACCAGTCCTGGATGACGATGACCGCCGGGCTGGCCGCACCGCCGGAGGGTATCGCGAGATACCCCTCGCTCGTCCCCCCGTTGCCGGTGAAGCTCACCATCTCGCCCATGGGCCCGTCCTCCTAGCGGTCAGTCATCATTGGCTGGTCGCCCAGTTGGCTGCTACGTGCCGGTAGCGTGCCACGCGGTCACCGGCCCGGGGAAGACGGAACAACAGTGGCATTCACCTCCTGTCGACCTCACAGACGACCGCCGGACGTCCCGTAGCGCGGCCGCGCGAGATCTTGGAGGATTCCGGCCCCTGTGAGGGCCGTTTCCTACCAAGATCTCGCGGGGTCGAGCGTGCTCTAACGCGTTGACGTGGGTTCCGGGGAAGCGCTGGTGGTGGGCGCGGGCGCGGCGGGCGTCGGGGTCGGGGTCGGGGTGCCGCTGTCCGTGGGCGCGGGTGCGGGCGGGGCGATCGACGGCGAGCCCGGTGCGCCGAACGGTGCCAGCTCCGGGCAGTACGGGTAGGCGTTGCGGGGTGCGGGCACCGCGCCGGACGAGTCGAGGCAGTTCGGCCAGCCGAGCCGGATCGGCACGCCGTTCTGGTCGAACAGCTGCGCGTCGCGGATCAGCCGCCCCTGCTGGTCGTAGACGAAGACGTCCTCGATCCGTTCGTACCGGTGGTCCACAGACGTCTGCTCGTACCCGTTGTAGACGTCGGTGTCGGCGCGCTCGTCCACCTGAACCAGCACGGCGAAGGAGAACAGCAGCAGCGCGGCGGTGGCGATCTGGTGCAGTTGTCGCCGCCACCCGATGATCCCGGCCGAGCGCCGCCCCCACCACATGGACGCGACGAGCGCGCCGATGAGCAGCAGCAGACCCATGGAGGTGTTGCCGCCCAGCCGGGGCACCAGGCCGGACCGGCCGTCCACCATCCAGGCCACGACCAGGGCGGCCAGCCAGCCGCGGACCAGCCACCAGGCGGGGCGCAGCGGACGCAGGAAGTCGCTCACCGTCTCGTGCCCGAGCACCGGGCCGAGCTGGCGGTCCAGCAGGCGGATCTGCGTGGCCGCCCGCTCCCGCGCCTCGGCCAGCCGGTGGAAGCGCGCCGGTCGCCGCCCCTCCCCGGCGCCGGCGGCGGCACGCAGCTCGGCCGCGTACGCCTCGGGGGTGCCCAGCCGGTCCACGAGCGCGCCCTCGCCCTCGGCGGCCACCTCGGCGAGGTGTTCCGGCAGGTCCTCGGTCAGCTCGTCGCGGACCCCGGGCGGCAGGTCGGCGAGCGCCGCGCGTACCCGGTCGACGTAGTCCGTGATCTCCTGCCCAGTGACGGTCATGCCGCCATCCCCCGATCGTCGAGCAGTGCGTCCATGGTGGTGGCGAACGAGCGCCAGGTCTTGCCGGAGCGGGTGAGCTGGTCGCGCCCGGCGGTGTTCAGCGAGTAGTACTTGCGGTGCGGCCCGGACTCGCTCGGCACCACGTACGTGGTGAGCAGACCTGCGGCGAACAGCCGGCGCAGCGTGCCGTAGACCGAGGCGTCGCCGACCTCGGTGAGGCCGGCCTCGCGCAGCCGCCGCAGGATGTCGTAGCCGTACCCGTCCTCGTCCTTGAGCACGGCGAGCACCGCCAGGTCGAGCACGCCCTTGAGGAGCTGCGTGGTATCCACGCTCAACACACTAGTGCGCAATGCGCACTACCGTCAACGACACAGCACCAGCAGGCGAGCGGTCCACCCGATGAAACGGTCGAACAGGTCGGCCGGATTCGGTTTGGCGCGCAGCAAGCCGGCGGCGGCCGACCTGGCGACGGACTAGCGCCCCGCCCTCCTCGTCGACCAAGGGGTTGGCGTCCTCACGGGCGCCCCGACCGGACACAAACTCCTTGATCACCGCCGGGAAACGCAGCCAGAGGGGCTAGGCGAGGCTCCAGGCGATGCCGTCGAGGATGTCGTGCTCGGACGCGACCACCGAGGGCATACCGGCCCGCTCCATGATCACTCGCAGCACCAGCGCGCCCGCGCCGATCACGTCGGCCCGCCCCGGGTGCATCACCGGGTACGCCAGCCGCTGCTCGCTGCTCTTGCCGAGCAGGTCGGCGGTCACCTCGGCCACCTGCTCGTACGAGATCCGGGCGTGGTGGATGCGGCTGGGGTCGTACTCCCGGAGCCCTTCGGCCAGGGCGACCACAGTGGTGACCGAACCGGCGAGCCCGACCAGCGTGGCGGCCTCGCGGCCGGGCACGGCGGCGAGCGCGCGGTCGACGGCCGCGGCGATGTCCGCCTCGGCGGCGGCGATCTGCGCCGGGCTCGGCGGGTCGCCGTGCAGGTGCCGTTCGGTCATCCGGACGCAGCCGATGTCCACCGAGATCGCGCCGCGCACACCCTCGGCGCGGGTGCCGACGACGAACTCGGTCGAGCCGCCACCGATGTCGACCACGAGGTACGGCGGTTCGGCGTCGGCGGGCAGGCCGCGCACCGCGCCGGTGAACGACAGCCGTGCCTCCTCGTCGCCGGTCACCACCTCGGGCGGTACGCCGAGCGTGCGCTCGACCATGGCGCGGAAGTCGGCGGCGTTGGAGGCGTCGCGGGAGGCCGAGGTGGCGCACATGCGTACCCGCTCGACGCCGGACTTCTCGATCTCGGCTGCGTAGTCGGCAAGCGCCACCCGGGTCCGCTCGATCGCCTCCGGGGCGAGCATGCCGGTCTGGTCGACGCCCTGCCCCAGCCGGACGATCTCCATCCTCCGGCTGACGTCGCGCAGCGGCGCCGAGTCCCCGGCCGACGCTTCCGGCAGGTCGGCGATCAGCAGTCGGATCGAGTTGGTCCCGCAGTCGATGGCTGCCACGCGCGCACTCACGGCGCCCACCCTACGGCAGCCCGCGCACGGTCAGAGGCGCAGCAGCATGCGGGTGTTGCCCAGGGTGTTGGGCTTGACGCGCTCCAGGTCCAGGAACTCGGCCACACCCTCGTCGTACGAGCGCAGGAGCTGCTCGTAGACGGGCTGCGGGACGGGTGCGCCGTCGATCTCGCGGAAGCCGAACGAGCCGAAGAAGCCGGTCTCGAACGTCAGCACGAAGATCCGGGCGATGCCCAGCTCCCGCGCCGCGTCGATCAGCTCACCGACGATCCGGTGCCCGATCCGGTGGCCCCGGCAGGACGGGTCGACCGCCACCGTCCGGATCTCGGCCAGGTCCTCCCACATGACGTGCAGCGCGCCGCAACCGACCACGGCGCCGTCCGACGTCACCGCGACGCGGAACTCCTGCACGTCCTCGTACAGCGTCACAGTCGCCTTGCTGAGCAGCCGACGGTCGTCGGTGTAGGTGTCCACCAGTCGCCGAATGCCGCGTACGTCGGTGGTGCGGGCCCGGCGGACCGTGATCTCGTCGGCGCTCATCTCACTGGACCGCGGGCACGTCCACGCAGGGGCCGGCCGCCCACCACTTCTCCACCAGCGCCAGCGTCTCGTCACCGAACGGGTTGACCCCCGGCCCGGCCGCGAGCGCGTGCCCGAGGTGCACGTGCAGGCACTTCACCCGCCCCGGCATGCCACCGGCCGAGATACCGGCGATCTCCGGCACCTCCCCGATCGCCTCCCGGCGGGTCAGGTAGTCCTCGTGCGCCGCCCGGTACCGCGCCGCCAGCTCCGGATCCTCGGCGAGCCGCTCGGCCATCTCCTTCATCAGCCCGGCCGACTCCAGCCGGCTGCACGCCGCCGTGGCGCGCGGGCAGGTCAGGTAGAACAGCGTCGGGAACGGCGTGCCGTCGGCCAGCCGGGGCGTCGTCTCCACCACGTCGGGCAGGCCGCAGGGACACCTGTGGGCCACCGCGCGGGTACCGCGAGGGGGGCGTCCGAGCTGCGCGGCCACCGCGGCCAGGTCGGCCTCGGTGGCCGGCTGGCGTTCCGGCGGGGGTACGGAGTCCGCCGCCGGCTCCTGCGGTGGTACGACGCTCAAGGAAGTGCCTCTCGAATCAAAGCTCACTTGTCGGGGCGCTCGGCGTTGGCCGCCCGCACGCTCCCCCACAGGGTGTCGTACCAGGGCTCGGGCGGCTTCGGCGCCCCCGGCTTCGCGCCCTTGCCGGCGTCCTTCGCGGCGCCCTCCGGGTCGGAGAGCACCACGAGCAGCGTCTCGCCCGGCTTGCCCATGAAGAACCGCTCCCGGGCCTGCGTCTTGACGTACTCCGGATCCTGCCACTTGGCCGCCTCGGCGGTGAGCCGGTCGATCTCGGCCCGCTGGGCGGCCTGCGCCGCCTCCATCCGCTCGATGTCGGCCTGCTGGTCCAGGTAGACCCGGACCGGATAGGTGTACGCCAGCGCGAGCGCGATCAGCACCGCGAACAGCACTGTGGCGCGCCCGGTGAAGCGCCGGGGTTGGGGTGCGGTGAGCCGCTTGACCGGGCCACCGGCGGCGGTACGCCGGGCCGCGGCGGGGCGGCTCGCGGAGCGTACGCCGTCGGTGGCACGAGACGCGCCGGGTGACCGGCCGGCGGCGCGCGCCTCCGCGCGGACGCCGTTGTCGCGTGCCGTGGACCGGACCCGGGCACCGCCCGCCCGGCCGGGCTGACCCGGCCGGCGGGCGGGCCGCTGGCCACCCGGTGTGCGGCGCTGCTGCATCGTCACACCCCTCCCCCGGAGCGTCTCGCTCAGGCCGAACGGTAGCGCGGGAACGCGCCGGCACCGGCGTACCGCGCCGCGTCTGCCAGCTCCTCCTCGATCCGCAGGAGCTGGTTGTACTTGGCCACCCGGTCCGAGCGGGCCGGTGCGCCGGTCTTGATCTGCCCGCAGCCGGTGGCGACGGCCAGGTCGGCGATGGTGGTGTCCTCGGTCTCGCCGGAGCGGTGGCTCATCATGCACTTGAATCCGGCCCGGTGGGCCAGGTCGACGGCGTCGAGCGTCTCGGTGAGCGAGCCGATCTGGTTGACCTTGACGAGCACCGCGTTGGCGGCCTGCTCGGCGATGCCCCGGGCGATGCGCTGCGGGTTGGTCACGAACAGGTCGTCGCCGACGATCTGGATGCGGTCGCCGAGCGCGGCGGTGAGGGTGGCCCAGCCGCTCCAGTCGTCCTCGGCCAGCGGGTCCTCGATCGACACGATCGGGTAGTCGCCGGCGAGCTTGGTGTAGTAGTTGCTCATCTCCTCGGCGCTCTTGGCGCTGCCCTCGAACGTGTAGGTGCCGTTGTCGAAGAACTCGGTGGCGGCCACGTCGAGCGCGAAGACGATGTCGGTGCCCAGCCGGTAGCCGGCCTTCTCCACCGCCTCGGCGATCAGGTCGAGCGCGGCGGCGTTGGTGGGCAGGTTCGGGGCGAAGCCGCCCTCGTCGCCCAGGCCGGTCGACAGGTCCTTCTTCTTCAGCACCGACTTCAGCGCGTGGTAGACCTCGGCGCCCGAGCGGAGCGCGTCCCGGAACGTCGGCGCGCCGATCGGCGCGATCATGAACTCCTGGATGTCGACGTTGGAGTCGGCGTGCGCGCCACCGTTGAGGATGTTCATCATCGGCACCGGGAGCAGGTGCGCGTTCGGGCCGCCCAGGTAGCGGAACAGGCTGAGCTCAGCGCTGCCCGCGGCGGCCTTGGCCACGGCCAGGGAGACACCGAGGATGGCGTTCGCGCCCAGCTCGCCCTTGTTGTCCGAGCCGTCGATGTCGAGCATCTTCTGGTCGATCAGCCGCTGCTCGCTGGCCTCGTAGCCGATGAGCTGGTCGACGATCCGGTCCTCGATGTTGGCGACCGCCTTCTCGACACCCTTGCCCAGGTAGCGATCCTTGTCACCGTCGCGCAGCTCGACCGCCTCGAAGGCGCCGGTGGAGGCGCCGGACGGCACCGCGGCGCGGGCGATCGTGCCGTCGTCGAGCCCGACCTCGACCTCGACCGTCGGGTTGCCCCGCGAGTCCAGGATCTCCCGGGCGACGATTCCCTCGATGGTTGCCACTGAGTCGCTCCTCGTTTGTGTGGTTCCGGTCCGTATGGGCCGCGACGGTGCGGCTGAGGCAGGTGTTGAACGCAGCGTATCGGTCCCCGCCCTGCCGCACCCCGCTCGGGGCGGCCCCCGAGGCGCTTGCTGAGACGGACATTCCCGGATTACCGGTCGTCAACCGGCAACCGGTTTGCGAGACGTTGCGTCGATCGACAAGGCTGGGCATCATGCCTGCCGCCTCGACGACTCTCCGCGTGCTCGCCGCCTCGGTCATCGCGTCGCTCTCGGTCACCGGCTGTCAGGCCCTGGACGACGCGAACGTCGCGCTCGGTCGCGCCGACCTGGTCAACGACCTCGCCGCGCGGATGGACCGGGCGCTGGAGCAGACCTGGGCCGCCGACTACCAGATCGACGGCGGCCGGACCGCCTCGATCGCGCAGACCAAGAAGCCGCTGCGGTCCACGTACACCTGGCCCGGCGGCAAGATCACGGTGACCCAGGAGTCGGTGACCCGGTGCGCCAGCACCGCCGCCCGTACCTCCTGCACCGTCTCGCCGCCCGTGCTCACCGCCGGGAAGCCGTCAGTGATCGTCTACGACGAGGCGCGCAAGCAGGGCCTGGTCACGCCGCCCGCGGTGATCCGGCTGCTCACCGACGCTGCGCTGGCCCCGGAGGCGGTCATCGAGCAGAGCGACACCACGCTCGCCGGTCGCCACGCCACCTGCGTCGACGTCACCCACGACGGGGAGCGCTTCACCGCCTGCGTGACGAACGAGGGCGTGCTGGCCAGCTTCTCCGGCACGCTCGACGGCAAGCCCGCCGAGGTGACGCTGAGCCGCTACACCGAGAGCGTCGAGGCCGCCGCGTTCGCCGTGCCGGACGGCGCCGGCGTGGTGGACCGCCGCCCGTCCACGTCGTGACCCTGCCCGCAGGTTCCGCATCCGGTGCCGGAGGTCGGGCCACCGACGGTTCCTCGTCCGGCGCCGGGACTCGGGCCGTTGTCGCTCGCCCGCCGGGCATCGGATTCCTGCCCGCGGCCGATCACGGGCGGCCGCCGCGGCCCGACGACCTGGCGCTGCCGGTGGCCGGCCGGAAGCTGCTGACCGGCCCGGACGAGCAGCCGCTGCGGATCGGCGCGCTGCCCGGCGACCTCGCCTGGACCCCGATCGGCACGCTCGACGGCATTCCGGCGTGGGCGGCCGAGGTGACCGACCCGGAGTCGCTGCCCGGCCGGTGGCGCAGCTGGCGCGGCCTCGCCGCCGAACTACCGGTACCCCGCACCGACCTGGCCGGGCGGGCGCTCGCCGTGGTCACCTGGCGGCGTACGCACAGGTGGTGCGGCGCGTGCCGGGCCGAGCTGGCCGACGTGCCGGGCGAGACCGCGCGGCGCTGCCCGGACTGCGCACTGACCGTGTTCGTGCCGCTGTCCGTCGCGGTGCTGACCGCGATCACCCGCCCCGGCCCGGCCGGTGGCGCCGACGAACTGCTGCTGGTCCGCCACGCGCAGGGGCCGACCGGGTTGTGGGCGCTCGTCGCCGGGTTCGTCGAGGCGGGCGAGTCGCTGGAGGCGGCGGTGCACCGCGAGGTCGCCGAGGAGGTCGGCCTGACACTCCGGCGACCGGTGTACGTGGACAGCCAGCCGTGGGCGCTGTCCGGGCCGGGCACGCTGCTCGCCGGTTTCACCGCCGAGGTGACCGACCCGGCCGCCGAACCGCTTGCCGACGGCACCGAACTGACCGAGGCGCGCTGGTTCCCGGCCGACGCGCTGCCCGCCGAGCTGCCGCCCGCGTACTCGCTGTCGCGCTGGCTGATCGACGCGGTCGCCGCCCGGCGGTG
Source organism: Micromonospora tulbaghiae (assembly GCF_900091605.1). Lineage (GTDB taxonomy): Bacteria > Actinomycetota > Actinomycetes > Mycobacteriales > Micromonosporaceae > Micromonospora > Micromonospora tulbaghiae. Next base: position 1,099,576 of record NZ_FMCQ01000001.1, on the reverse strand, counting down.
ACCCTCACACCCTCAGCAGCGTCCGCAGGTGGCGCGGCGGCGGGCAGTCGTGCGCCAGCATGGCGTCGTGCCAGTCGCGCAGCGGCACACCGTCCGGCCGGGCGGCGGCGATGTCGGCCATCTCGCTGTAGCCGACGAAGTACGTGGAGAGCTGGGTCGAGGTGAGCAACGCCCGTCGCCACTTGCCGGCCGCCTCGCCCTCCTCCTGGAAGCCGCGCCCGGTCATCAACGCCATCGCCTCGGACTCGGGCAGGTCGTCGCAGTGCACGAGCTGGTCCAGCAGCGCGTTGATGGTCATCCGGAGCTGCATCTTGAGCTGCTGCAACCGCACCGGCAGCCCGCCGAAGCCGAGCCCGGCCATCAGCTCCTCGGCGTAGACCGCCCAGCCCTCGACGAACACGCCCGACTCGGTGAGCGCGCGTACCCGCGTCGGGCCGTCGTAGCGCCGGGCGTGTGCGAGCTGGAGGAAGTGCCCGGGCATCGCCTCGTGCACGGTCAGGTTGCGGATCATGTGGTCGTTGTACTCGCGGTAGAACGACTCGACCCGCTGCGCCGGCCAGTCCGCCGGGGTGGGCGAGATGCAGTAGAACGTCGGTACGTCGGCCGTCTCCAGCGGACCCGGCGAGTCGCAGTACGCCACCGCCACGCCCCGCGCGAACTCCGGCATCTCCTGGATCACGCACGGGTCGCTGACCATGCTGACCAGGTCGTGGTGGCGGACGAAGTCACTCGCCTCGTCCAGCGTGACCGAGGCGAGGTCGACGATCGTGGCGTCGTCCGGGTGCTCGGCGGCGAGCAGGTCCAGCGCCCGGCGTACCGTCTCGTCGTCGGCGGGACCACCGACCAGCTCGACCGACGCCGCGCGGATCTCCTCGGTGACCCGGTCGAGGTTGGCCCAGGCGCGGCGCTGCACCTCGGCGGCGCTCAGCTCGGTGTCGAGCGTGTGCCACAGCCGCGCCTCCCACCGCCGCCGGCCCAGCCGCGGGTCACGCCCCGGGCCGGCATCGGCGGCCAGGCCCTGCCGCAGCCAGGCCACGAACTCCTCCAGCGCGGCGATCGCCTCGGTGGCCGCCGGGCCGACCCGGTCGCGCAGCGCCGGCGCCTCGGCCAGCAGCCCGGGCACCTCGTCGCGGATCAGCGCCGCCGTGCCGGTGAACTGCCCGACCGCCGTCTCCGCGTGGACCCGCGGCATGTCCCGCAGCGTCGCGCGCGCCGTCGACAGCGCATCGGGTACGGCCGACAGACGCCCGGCCAGGCTGATCAGGCGCTCCTCGGCCGGGGCGAAGGGCCGGGCCAGCAGGGCGTGCAGCAGCGGCCCCGGATTGTGGCGCAGCGGATCCCACTCGTGACTGCGGATCTCGGTGGCCTCGAACAGACCCCGGTCGACGAGACTGGAGAGCAGCGCGTGGTCGACGCTCTCCGCCGGGTCGAGCGCGTCCGGGTCGATCTCCGCGAGCGCGTCGGCCGCATCCTTCAGCATCGCCTGGTCGACGGCGAGGGCGTCGGCGGAGAGATCGGGCAGCCGGTCGTCGTACCGGTGGTCCCCGGCGGAGGTGGCCAACCCGGGCCGGCTCTCCAGCAACGCCTCCACGATCCGCTCCGCCAGCGGCCCAAACGTCTCCATCCCCCGACCCTACCGACCGCCCCCTTCCCTCCCTCCTCCCCGCGCCGCCACCTCGCGCCGCCTCCCCGCGTCGCCTCCCCGCGCCGCTTCCCCGCGTTGATCAAGGAGTTTGTGTCCCCGTCAGCGTCCAATCCCGACACAAACTCCTTGATCACCGCCGCGAGCGCCACACCCCAGGCGGGCCGTGGATCTTGGTACGAAACGGCCCCCATAGGGGCCCTTTCCTACCAAGATCTCCAGCGGAGTCCGGGATGTGGACTGCTATCTCGCCTACCGGGAGGCGGGACAGCCATCTGCGGCGATCTTGCACTTTGTGCCCCGATGGATGGGGCATTCGCGACATCCATGGGGCCACAAGTGCAAGATCGCGGGGCGGGGAGGGCTTTGGTCAGGTGGGGTGGTTGGGGGTGGTGCGTTCGGCGGCTCGGATCGCTTCGGCGTACGCCAAGGTGGCCCGCCGCAGCGCGGCCTCGGGGTCGATGCCGGCCTGGCGGGCGGCGGCGACAGTGGCCAGCAGGCTCGCGCCGAGCCGGGCCTCCGGGTCGACCTGCGACTCGGCCAGCGGCGGCGGTACGGCGAGGCCGACCCGGCCGGCCCGGTCCAGGACCTTCGCGGCCAGCGAGAGCGCGGGCTGGCTCAGCGCGATGCCGTCCAGCACCGATTCGCGGGTCTTCTCGGCCCGCTTGATCCGTTCCCAGTTCGCCTCGATCTCCTCGATCGAGCCGGCCGGCTCGCCGGAGAACACGTGCGGGTTGCGCCGCACCATCTTGTCGACCAGCGTGCCCGCGACGTCGTCGACGGTCCAGCTCTTGCCGTCCGGCAGGTTCTCCGCCAGCCGGGCGTGCAGCAGCACCTGGAGCAGCACGTCGCCCAGTTCCTCGCGGAGCGCGTCGGTGTCGTCGGCGCTGATCGCGTCGTACGCCTCGTAGCACTCCTCCAGCAGGAAACCGGCCAGGGTGCGGTGGGTCTGCGCCCGCTTCCACGGATCGCCACCCGGGGAGGCCAGCCGGTCCATCACCTCTACCGCGTCGAGCAGCCGGGCGCCGGGTGGATCCCACGAGCCGTACATCAGCTCCAGCTCGGCCAGGCCGGGCTCGCGGGCCAGCCGCAGCCCCAGCTCACGGGCCAGCGTCTCGTCCCCGGCCGGGCCGGCCAGCCACACCGCGCCGCCGTGCGCGGCGGCGGCGTCGAGCAGCGCCTGGGTCGCGCCCTCGGTCACCACGCTCACCTCGGCGCCGGCCATCCGGACCGCCCGGGTCAGCTCGCTCTCCGCACCGGCGAGGACCGGCGCGGAGCGTACGGCGTCCCAGGCGGCCGAGGTCAGCAGGCCGGCGGGCAGCCGGGGTGAGGTGACGAGCAGGACGATCCGGGCGGTCATACGGCTCCGGGAGCCGGCGAGTCACCGGCCGGCGCCTCCGGCGTCGAGATGTCGGTGACCGGGCCGTCCTGGTCGACGTACGGCAGGGAGTAGAAGACGAACGACTGGCCGGTGTTGACCAGCGACGGCACGCCCGTCACGCCGAATCGGGGGTTGACGCGGACGTCCGACTTCTCGGACTGCTCCTGCAGCGCGCTGCTGAGCGCGGTGGCGGTACGGACGAACCCGGCCTCGCCGAACGCCTGCCGGACCTGGTCGACGGTCAGGCCCGGCTGGATCGCCCCGGTCTTCTCGATGGCGTGGTAGACGGCCATCAGGGACTCGTCGCTGAGGTCGGCCGGGGGCAGGCTCTGCTGGAGCGTGCCGGAGAGGTCGACCCACTCGCCCCACAGCTTCGTGTACTCGGTGGTCGCCGGCATGCGGAGCGCCTGCTGGATCTGCTCCGGGGAGATCTGGTCGGTGACCTGGAGGCCCTTGTCGGCCGCCACGCGCTTGCCCAGGTCGATCGCGACCAGCAGGTTCAGCACGTCCTGCCGGGTCACCGGGGACCGCAGCTCCGCCGGCGACGGCGTCTGCGGCGCCTGGCTACGGACGGCGTCCGCGTACTGCCGCTGCGCGTCCTCGTAGATCGCGTCGACCCGGTCGACGGAATACCGGGTGTCGCCGACGTACGCGGCGACGTCCGGGGCGGAGCGGCCACAGGCGGCGAGAGAGAGCGCGGCAAGGGCCGCGACGCTGACGGCGACGAGGGAACGGCGAGCACGCATGAGGGTCACTCTCTCACGGCGAGTACGGACCTGTGACTCCGCCCACCTCATCGCGCACCCGCCGCCGACCGGGCGACACCGGCGAACTCCTCGGGCTTGCCGAGGACGTCGGCCAGGAGCTGACCGCACCACTCCAGCAGCGCCTGGTCGCGCAACGGCTCGCCGCCGATCCGCCGGGTGCTCGGCCGGGGCACGCTGACCTGGTCGAGCGCCTGCTTGTAGACCGAGTCCGGGTGGTAGCGCTTGAGCCGCATCTGCTTCGAGTCGGGCAGCGGCAGCGGGCCGAACCGGATGTGCTTGCCCTGCATCGACACGTCGGTCAGCCCGTAGCGGCGGGCCAGCAGCCGGAACCGCGCCACCGCGACCAGGTTCTGCACGGGCGCGGGCGGCTCGCCGTACCGGTCGGTCATCTCGGCCACCACCTCGCGCAGGCGCTCCTCGTCGCGGGCCTCGGCGAGCTTGCGGTACATCTCCAGGCGCAGCCGCTCCACGGCCACGTAGTCGTGCGGCAGGTGCGCGTCGATCGGCAAATCAATCCGGACCTCCGTCGCCAGATCGCCAGACTCGGTGCTCTCGCCCTTGAAGGCGGAGACCGCCTCGCCGACCATCCGCACGTACAGGTCGAAGCCGACACCCTCGATGTGGCCGGACTGCTCGCCGCCGAGCAGGTTGCCGGCGCCGCGGATCTCCAGGTCCTTCATCGCCACGTACATGCCCGCGCCGAGTTCGGTGTGCTGGGCGATGGTGGCCAGCCGCTCGTGCGCGTTCTCGGTGAGGGGCTTCTCCGGCGGGTAGAGGAAGTACGCGTACGCCCGCTCCCGGCCCCGGCCGACCCGGCCGCGGATCTGGTGCAGCTGGGCCAGGCCGAGCAGGTCGGCCCGCTCCACGATGAGCGTGTTGGCGTTCGGGATGTCGATGCCGGACTCGACGATCGTGGTGCAGACCAGGACGTCGAACTCCTTCTCCCAGAAGCCGACCATCACCTTCTCCAGCGCCTCCTCGCCCATCTGGCCGTGTGCCACCGCGACCCGGGCCTCCGGCACCAGTTCCCGCAGCTTGCGGGCCGTCTTCTCGATCGACTCGACCCGGTTGTGCAGGTAGAAGACCTGACCGTCGCGCAGCAGCTCACGGTGGATGGACGCGGCCACCTGGCGGTCGTCGTACGCGCCGACGAACGTGAGCACCGGGTGCCGCTCCTCCGGCGGGGTGGCGATGGTGGACATCTCCCGGATGCCGGTGATCGCCATCTCCAGTGTGCGCGGGATCGGGGTGGCCGACATGGCGAGCACGTCGACCGAGGCGCGCAGCGTCTTCAGGTGCTCCTTGTGCTCGACGCCGAACCGCTGCTCCTCGTCGATGATCACCAGGCCGAGGGATTTGAACCGGGTGGACGCCTGGAGCAGCCGGTGGGTGCCGATGACGATGTCGACGGTGCCGGCGGCGGCCATCTCCAGCGTCTGCTCGGTCTCCTTCGGCGTCTGGAACCGGGACAGCTGCCGGATCGACACCGGGAACTGGCTCATCCGCTCTGCGAACGTGTTGTAGTGCTGCTGCACCAGCAGCGTGGTCGGCACCAGCACGGCCACCTGCTTGCCGTCCTGCACCGCCTTGAACGCCGCCCGTACCGCGATCTCGGTCTTGCCGTAGCCGACGTCGCCGCAGATCAGCCGGTCCATCGGGACGGTCTGTTCCATGTCCCGCTTGACCTCCTCGATGGCGGCCAGCTGGTCGGGCGTCTCCTGCCAGGGGAACGCGTCCTCCAGCTCCCGCTGCCACGGGGTGTCGGGGCCGAAGTTGTGCCCCTTGGACGCCTTGCGGGCGGCGTAGAGCTGGATGAGCTGCGCGGCGATCTCGCGGACCGCCTTGCGCGCCCGGGCCTTGGACTTCTGCCAGTCCGAGCCGCCCATCTTGTGCAGCGTGGGCTGCTCGCCGCCGACGTAGCGGGAGAGCTGGTCGAGCTGGTCGGTCGGGACGAAGAGGCGGTCGCCGGGCTGGCCACGCTTGCTCGGCGCGTACTCGATGACCAGGTATTCGCGGCTGGCGCCGTTCACGGTGCGCTGCACCAGCTCGACGTACCGGCCGATGCCGTGCTGCTCGTGCACCACGAAGTCGCCGGCCTTGAGCTCCAGCGGGTCGATGGTGTTGCGCCGCCGGCTGGGCATCTTGCGCATGTCGCGGGTGGAGGTGCCCCGGCCGCCGGTGACGTCGTTGCCGGTGAGCAGCACGAACTTCGACGCCTCGTCGACGAACCCGGCGGTCAGGCAGCCGCACGACACGAGCAGCTCGCCGGGCGCGGGCGCGGTGGGCACCTCCTCGGTGAGCCGGGCGCCGAGACCGGCGTCGCGGAGCACCTCGACGGCCCGCTGGGCGGGACCGTGCCCCTCGAAGACGAGCGCGATCGACCAGCCCTCGCCGGCCCAGCGCACCAGGTCGTCGACCACCCGGGCGGTCTCGCCGTGGTAGAGCGGCGCCGGCTGGGCGGCCAGGCTCACCGCGATGGCGTCGTCGGGGGTGACGTCGACCTCGGTGGGCTCGTCCTCCCAGGGCTGCCGGGCCGGTGCCGCGTCCGCCTCGACCAGGCCGAACGGCGCGAGCGTCCACCAGGGCTGGCGCAGGGCGCGGGCCGTCGTGCGTACCTCGGCCAGGGTCTTGAAGGCGGCGGCGCCGAGGTCGACCGGGGCCTGGCCGCCGACGGCGGCCGCGGCCCAGCTGGCCTGGAGGAACTCCTCAGAGGTACGGACCAGGTCGTGCGCCCGGGTGCGGATGCGCTCGGGGTCGCAGAGGAGTACGTGGGTGCCGGCTGGCATGCAGTCGACGAGCAGTTCCAGCGCGTCGGCGCCGATCAGGGCGGGGGCCAGCGACTCCATCCCCTCGACCGGGATGCCCTCGGACAGCTTGTCCAGGATCTCGGCCAGCTCGGGGTGCTCGGCGGCGAGCGCGGCGGCCCGCTTCCGCACCGAAGGGGTCAGCAGCAGCTCCCGGCACGGCGGCGCCCAGAGCTGCGCGACACCCTCGATGGTGCGCTGGTCGGCGACCGCGAAGGTGCGGATCTCCTCCACCTCGTCGCCCCAGAACTCGACCCGGGACGGGTGCTCGTCGGTGGGCGGGAAGACGTCCAGGATGCCACCGCGTACGGCGAACTCGCCGCGCTTGGTGACCAGGTCGACCCGGGCGTACGCCATGTCGGTGAGCCGGCGGGCGACCTCCTCCAGGTCGGCCTCGTCACCGGCGGCGAGCTGCACCGGCTCCAGGTCGCCGAGGCCCTTGAGCTGCGGCTGGAGCAGCGACCGGACCGGCGCGACGACGACCCGCAGCGGCTCGGTGCGGCCGTGCGCGTCGGTGGCGTCCGGGTGGGCCAGCCGGCGCAGCACGGCGAGGCGTCGCCCGACCGTGTCGGAGCGGGGCGACAGACGCTCGTGCGGCAGCGTCTCCCAGGACGGGAAGACCGCGACCTGCTCCGGCGGCAGCAGGCTGCCCAGCGCGGAGGCCAGGTCGTCGGCCTCGCGGGTGGTGGCGGTGACCGCGAGCACCGGGCGGCCCGCACCGCCGGCCGGCTCGTCGGCGGCGACCGCGGCCACCGCGAACGGACGCAGCGCGGCGGGGGCGGTGAGGTCGAGCCCGTCGACCTGGGCGGCACCGGAGCGCGCCAGGTCACGCGCCCGGGCCAGCCCCGGGTCGGCCAGGGCGGCGGAGAAGAGTCCGGTGAGCATCAGTGATCACTTCCAGCGGATCGACACACGACGACGACCCCGCGTCCAGCCGGACGGGGGGTGCACCGTCCGAGCCTATCCCCCTCTCCCGACAATCCGGGCCCGCCCAGCTTGCGGATCTTGACGCCTCGCGAGGAGGCGTGGTGCGGTGGGCGGATGGTCGAGTATCGGGCGGTCTTCGACGCCGAGGTGGTTTTCGCAAACGGGGGCGGTCTGCGCACCGACGGGTTCCGGCTGGACGTGCCGCACCCGGACGTCACCGACGACGAGGTGGCCGCGCTGCTGGTCCGGCACCTCGGGCTGCTCATGGTCGGCGAGGTACGGATCACCAACCGGAGCATCGTCGAGGAGCCGCACAAGGGCGGGCGCGGGGTGGCCGCCCCGGCCGGCGGTGGCGGGCGGCGTGTCGTCGAGCTGAGTCACGTGATCACCGAAGGCATGGTCACGCTGCCCGGCTGGCCCGGACCGGCGATCACCGAGTGGCTCACCCGGGAGGCGTCCCGGGGGCGGTACGCGCCGGGTGTCGAGTTCCACGTCGCGCGGATCAACATGATCGCCAACACCGGCACGTACGTGGACACGCCGTCGCACCGCTTCGCCGACGGCCCGGACCTGACCGGGGTGCCGCTGGACCGCCTCGCCGACCTGCCCGGCCTGGTGGTACGCGTGCCGGCCGGTACGCGGGCGGTGGACCGGCTGATGCTCGCCCCGTACGACGTGGCCGGGTGCGCGGTGCTGCTGCACACCGGCTGGGACGCGCACTTCGGCACCGACGCGTACGCCGCTCCGGAGGCGCCCTACCTGACCGGTGACGGCGCGCAGTGGCTGGCCGAGGCGGGCGCGGCACTCGTCGGCATCGACTCGATCAACATCGACGACATGACTCCGGCGGCGGCCGGTCAGCGGCCGGCGCACACCGGTCTGCTGGCTGCCGGCGTGCCGATCGTGGAGCACCTGACCGGCCTGGACGCGCTGCCCCCGACCGGCTTCCGGTTCACCGCCGCCCCGCCGCGAGTGGCCGGCATGGGCACGTTCCCGGTGCGCGCCTTCGCCGTCTTGTGATCCCGCACCCGCCAGCGGGTCGTCCCGCCCAAGGTGGTGGGTGGAGCGCCACGGGTGCCACACCACGCCAGAGGCGCCCATGACGTTCCACTCAGCCGGTGAAGCGGCGGTGGGTGGAACGTCATGGGTGCCAAAGCAGGCCGGAGACACCCATGACGTTCCACCCAGCCGATGGAGCGGCGGGTGAGTAGCGGCGCGGCCGAGTTCGACGCTCCGGCGCAGGTAAATTCGTGCGGGCTCAGTAGCGCACGGCGATGCGGCGCTCGGCCGCGTCGACGCGGATCTCGCCGCCGTACGGGATGATCAGCTGCGGGTCGGTGTGGCCCAGGTCGACGTCGAACACCACGACCGGGTCGGCGGCGTACGGCCCGAGTGCCGACAGGATCGCCTCCCGCTGGTCGGCGGCCCAAACCAGCCGCTCCGCGACGGAGTGCGGCCGGCCGAAGTCCCACGCCTTGGGGCGGCCGACCACGATCGCCGGGACGGCGGCGAGCAGACCCCGCTCGCCCATGTTCCGCACGATCCGGAAGACCTCCTGCGCGGGCGGCAGCTCGTTGGACGTCTCCAGCACCAGCACCGATCCGGCCAGGTCGGCGGCCTGCGGAACCCGGTCGGTCGCCATCAGCCAGTGCACGATCTCCAGGCAGCCGCCCCACGTCCGGCCCTGCACCACCCGGGCCGGGCCGTGCCAGCGCCAGCCCTCGGACGGGTACATCGGCGGCTCCTCGGCCAGCGTGGCCGGGTCACGCCAGTCGCACGGCTCGTCCCCCCACTCGGGGGCGGCGGTCAGCTCGTACCAGCCGGAGGTGAACAGCGCGGCGCGCAGCGAGTCGAGCGTGAGCGGGTGCGGCTTGCCGGAGCGCCCGAGGTGCACCAGCACCGAGCCGCCGTGGTAGCCGACCACGCCCAGCCGGTACAGGTGGTTGAGCACGTTGGTGTTGTCCGAGTAGCCGAAGTACGGCTTCGGGTTGGCCCGCAGCACGTCGTCGTCCAGGTAGGGCGTGACGGTGATCAGGTCGTCCCCGCCGACTGTGGCCAGCACGGCGGTGATCGTCGGGTCGGCGAACGCGGCGGTCAGGTCACGTGCCCGGTCGCGCGGGTCGGCGCCCATGATCCGGGTGGTCGGATACTCCACCGGTTCCAGCCCCAGCTCGTCGCGGAGGCGGCGCAGGCCCAGCTCGTACACGTGGGGGAAGAGACCTGGCAGGCCGGCGGAGGGTGAGACGACCGCGACGCGGTCGCCCGGCTTCGGTTTGGCGGGATAGACAGGCACCGTCATGGTCCGACGCTATCGGCCCGGACCAGCGGTTTTCGCCGGACGAAACCCCATGAGCCGGGCATATGACCGCAATAGGCTGAGGCCGTGGACGACGAGCCGGAGCTGCGTACCCGGGACTGGCTGCCCCGCACGGCGGCGCTGATCCTCGGCACCCTGGCGCTGGCGAGCGCGTTCATCGCCGCCTACGTCGGCGCGCTGCACAAGCCGGACCCGCGCGACGTGCCGGTCGCCGTCGTCGCCGGCGACCAGCAGGCCCAGGCCGTGATGTCCGCCGTCCGCGCCCGCACCGACGTGATCAAACCCGTCGGGTACGACAGCCGCGGCGCCGCCGAGGACGGCCTCAACGACCGGTCGGTGTACGCGGTGCTCAGCTCCGCCCCGGAGGGTGGCCTGACGCTCGCCACCGCCAGCGCGGGCGCGCCCGCCGCCACCGAACTCGTCACCGAGGTGTTCACCGAGGCGGCCCGGCAGGCCGGGGTGCCGCTTCAGGTCACCGACGACGTGCCGGTCTCCGCCGACGACCCGCGCGGCCTGGTCCCGTTCTACCTGGCCGTCGGCGTGGTGCTCGGCGGCTACCTGGCGTCCACGGCGCTCGGCATCTCGCTCGGCACGAGCCCGCGTGACCTGCGCCGGGCCGGGCTGCGGATCGCCACGCTCGCGGTGCACGCGATCCTGCTCGGCGTCATCGGGGCGATCCTGGTCGGGCCGGTCCTGGGCGTGTTCTCCGACCGCGTGGCGACGGTCGCGGTGGTCGGCGCGCTCGCCGCGTTCGCGGCCGGGATGGTCGCGGCCGCCGTGCAGGGCTGGCTCGGGCTGCTCGGCACCGGCATCGTGATCCTGCTGCTCGTCGTGCTCGGCAACCCCGGATCCGGCGGCATCTACGCGCCCGAGTTCCTGCCGCCGTTCCTGCGCGGGATGCACCGCTGGAACGTGCCCGGTCTGGCCACCGACCTGTTCAAATCGGCGATCTACTTCGACTGGCGCGGCGGTGGGTGGGCGCTGACCGGGCTGCTGGTCTGGGTGGTCGCCGGGCTGGCCGGTCTGCTCACCGCGACCGTCTTCCGCGCCCACCGGCGGCCGAAGCCGGGTCGGCACGCCGTCGAGCGGGGCTGACCGGCAAACCGTCCCAGAGTGCAGATCATCACGGTGTCCCCCTCCTGTCCCCCGGGCCCACGCGGATACCATCCAGAGGAGTCGGACAGCGCTGTCCTTCGTCCTCGCGTAAGGAGCGCAACCGTGACCGACCAGCACGACCACGACGGCCCCGACGCCGCTCTCCGGGCCGACATCCGCCGACTCGGCACGCTGCTCGGGCAGACCCTGGCCCGTCAGGAGGGCCGGCCGCTGCTCGACCTGGTCGAGGAGATCCGCGCCCAGGTCCGCTCCGACGCGCCGGCCGCCGCGCAGCGCCTCGCCGGGCTCGACGTCACCACCGGCACGAAGCTGGCCCGCGCCTTCTCCACCTACTTCCACCTGGCGAACATCACCGAGCAGGTGCACCGCGCCCGGGACCTGCGCCGCCGCCGCGCCACCCACGGCGGCTGGCTGGACCAGGCGGCCAAGATGATCGCCGAGCGGGGCGTACCGGCCGAGGAGATCGCCGCGGCGGCCCGCCGGCTGGCCGTACGCCCGGTCTTCACCGCCCATCCCACCGAGGCGGCCCGCCGGTCCATCCTGTCCAAGCTGCGCGCGGTCGCCGACGAGCTGGACACCGAGACCGCCAACGCGATCCTCTACGGCGCCAGCGACGAGGGTCCGGCCAACCGCCGCCTGGCCGAACTGCTCGATCTCATGTGGCAGACCGACGAGCTGCGACTGGACCGGCCGGACCCGACCGACGAGGCGCGCAACGCGATCTACTACCTGCGGGACCTGTACGCCGAGGCCGCGCCGCAGGTCCTCGACGACCTCGCCGACACGCTGCGCACGCTCGGCGTGGAGACGTCGCCGACGTCCCGCCCGCTGACGTTCGGCACCTGGATCGGCGGCGACCGCGACGGCAACCCGTTCGTCACGCCGGTGGTCACCCGCGAGGTGCTGCGCATCCAGCACGAGCACGGCATCGCCGCCACCGAGAAGGCGATGGACGAGCTGATCACCGAGGTCAGCGTCTCCCGGCGGCTGCGCGCGGTGTCGCTCGACCTGTCCGCCAGCCTGGCCAAGGACCTGGACGCGCTGCCCGAGGTGGCACCCCGGTTCCGCCGGGTCAACGCGGAGGAGCCGTACCGGCTCAAGGCGCGGTGCGTGAAGGCGAAACTCGCCAACACCCGCGAGCGGCTGCGCGCCGGCACCCCGCACGTGCCGGGGCGGGACTACCGGGGCTCGACCGAGCTGATCGCCGACCTGGAGCTGCTGCGCGCGTCGCTGGCCCGCAACTCCGGCCAGCTCACCGCCGTGGGACGGCTCGCCTCGGCCATCCGTACGGTGTCCGCGTTCGGCCTGCACCTGGCCACCATGGACATCCGGGAGCACGCCGAGAAGCACCACGAGGTGCTGGCCCAGCTCTACGAGGCGGTCGGTGAGGTCTCCGACTACCCCGCGTTGTCCCGGCTGGAGCGCACCAAGCTGCTCGCCGACGAGCTGACCGGCCGGCGTCCGCTCTCCACGCAGGACAGCCCGCTCACCGAGTCGGCCCGCAAGACGTTCGACGTGTTCGCGGCGATCCGGGAGGCGCAGGACCGGTTCGGCCCCGAGGTCATCGAGTCGTACATCATCTCGATGACGCTCGGCGTGGACGACGTCCTCGCCGCCGTGGTGCTGGCCCGCGAGGCCGGCCTGGTGGACGTGCACTCCGGGCGCGCCCGGATCGGCATCGTGCCGCTGCTGGAGACGCCGGCCGAGCTGAACACCGGTGGTGAGCTGCTGGACGAGCTGCTGTCGCTGCCCGCGTACCGGGCGCTCGTCGCGGCCCGGGGCGACGTGCAGGAGGTGATGCTCGGCTACTCCGACTCCAACAAGGAGGCGGGCATCACCACCAGCCAGTGGTCCATCCACCGGGCGCAGCGCGCGCTGCGGGACGTCGCCGCGCGGCACGGCGTACACCTGCGGTTGTTCCACGGACGGGGTGGCACCGTCGGCCGGGGTGGCGGCCCCACGCACGACGCGATCCTGGCGCAGCCGTACGGCACGCTCGACGGCGCGATCAAGGTGACCGAGCAGGGCGAGGTCATCTCCGACAAGTACACGCTGCCGGCGCTGGCCCGGGAGAACCTGGAGCTGACGGTGGCGGCGGTGCTCCAGGCCACACTGCTGCACACCGCTCCCCGGCAGCCGGCCGAGATGCTGGAGCGCTGGGACGCGGCGATGGACGCGGTGTCCGCCTCGGCGTTCCGGTCGTACCGGTCGCTGGTCGAGGACCCGGACCTGCCCGCGTACTTCTGGGCCTCCACCCCGACCGAGCTGCTCGGCGCGCTGAACATCGGCTCCCGGCCGGCGAAGCGCCCGAACACCGGCGCGGGCCTGTCCGGCCTGCGCGCCATCCCGTGGGTGTTCGGCTGGACGCAGACCCGGCAGATCGTGCCGGGCTGGTTCGGCGTGGGCTCCGGGCTGGCCGCCGCGCGGGCGGCCGGGCTGGCCGACGTGCTCGCCGAGATGAACCGGAACTGGCACTTCTTCCGCACGTTCCTGTCGAACGTCGAGATGATGCTGACCAAGACCGACCTGGGCATCGCCCGGCGCTACGTGGAGACGCTGGTGCCGAAGAAGCTGCACCCGATCTTCGACAAGATCGAGCAGGAGTACGAGCTGACCAAGCAGGAGGTGCTGGCGGTCACCGCCTCACCCGCGCTGCTGGACAACTCGCCGGTGCTCCAGCGCACGCTCGCCGTGCGGGACACCTACCTGGAGCCGCTGCACCACCTTCAGGTGGCGTTGCTGCGGCAGTACCGCGAATCCGGCGCCGCCGGACGCGCGGTGGTGACCGCGCCGGGCGGGCGGCGTGCCCCGAACGACGGTACGGCGCTGGAGCGGGCGCTGCTGACCACCGTCAACGGCATCGCCGCCGGCATGCGCAACACCGGCTGATCTTCCCGGGCGGGGCCCTCGTGCGAGCGAGGGCGCCGCCGGGCCCGGCTAGAAGTCGCCGCCGCCGAAGTCACCACCGAAGTCGCCACCGCCGAAGCCGCCGAAGTCGCCGCCGCCACCGAAGTCGCCACCGGCGTAGTCGCCCTGGCCGCCCATGTCGCCGCCGCCCATGTCACCGCCCTGGTCGCCGAAATCCTGACCGTCGCCGAAGCCCTCCTGATAGCCGGCGTCGTACCCGGGGTCGGCGAACGCGGGCGAGAACAGCGCGTCCGCGATCAGGAGACCGCCGACCACACCGACGCCCGCACCGAGCGCGGTCTTCCACCACGGCGTGGAGTACCAGCCGGCCGGCACCGGCCGCCCCTGGAACCGCCCACCGGGGTAGTAGTAGGGCGTCGAGTTCCCCGGCTGCGGGCCGGCCCGGAACGTCTGCCCCTGCACGTCGACCTGGCGCTCCTTGGTGAGCGCGCCGGCACCCTGGGCGGCGGCGAGCGGTGGCAGCTCCGGGCCCGGGTCGATGCCCATCGCGGTCCGCGCCGCCCGGATGTACGCCAGCCCTTCCAGCGCGGTCTCCCGGGCCAGCCCGAACTGGCGCGGCGTGGTCGCCTGCTCCAGCTGCGAACCGGCTGCGTTGTACCGCTCACCGGCGTCGGCGAGCGCCTGGCGGACCGCCGGGGCGTCGCCGTGCAGGTTCATCAGCTGGCCGCCGAGCCGCTCGTACCAGCGCTGCGCCTCGGCGCGGGCGTCGGCCAGCTCGTTGGACCGACGCGATCTGCTCCCCCTCCGCCAGAACACGAACGCACCTCCGAGCAGCAGGATCAGGACCAGCCACAACGCGAACTCCATGACTCGAACGTACCCACCGGGCGCTCGTCGTACCCGTTTGGCAAGCTCTTGGCCATGAGCTTTGCGACGCTGGCCGTGGTGGTGCTCTGCCTCGCCGCGGGCGGCGCGGTGGGCTGGCTGGCCGCGCGGGCACGCGCGGCGGCCGACATCGCCCGCCTGGAGGCGACACTCGCCGCCACCCGGGCCGGCGAGGGCCGGCTGGAGCAGTCCATGCGGGCGCTCAGCTACGAGGCGACCGCGCAGTCCCAGGAGGCGGTGGCCCGAGCGGTCGCGCCGCTGCACGACACGCTGCGCCGCTACGAGCAGCGGGTGGCGGAGCTGGAGCGCGACCGGGTCGACGCGTACGCCGAGCTGCGCGAGCAGGTGCGGTCCATGAGCGCCGTCTCCGGCGAGCTTCGCACCGAGACCAAGCAGCTGGTCGCCGCGCTGCGCGCGCCGCAGGTCCGGGGCCGCTGGGGCGAGCACCAGCTCCGCCGGATCGTCGAGGCCGCCGGCATGCTGGAGCACTGCGACTTCAGCGAGCAGGTCACCGCCGCGACCGACCACCAGGGGGTACGCCCCGACCTGGTGGTGCGCCTGCACGGCGGCCGGACGGTGGTGGTGGACGCGAAGGCGCCGTTCGACGCGTACCTGACCGCGATGGAGGCGCGCGACGAGCGCGGGCGCGACACCCACCTGGACGCGCACGCCCGCCACCTGCGCGCGCACGTGGACGGCCTGGCCGCCAAGTCCTACTGGTCGGCGTTCGACCAGACGCCGGATTTCGTGGTGCTGTTCGTGCCGGCCGACCCGTTCCTCGACGTGGCGCTGCAACGCGACCCGTCCCTGCTGGAGCACGCATTCGCCCGCAACGTGGTGCTGGCCACGCCGGCGACGCTGGTGGCGCTGCTGCGCACCGTCGCCTACTCGTGGCGGCAGGAGGCGCTGGCGCGCAACGCCGCCACCGTCCACTCGCTGGCCCGCGAGCTGTACGGGCGGCTGTCCACACTCGGCGACCACGTCGGCAAGCTCGGTAGTTCGCTGAGCGGGGCGGTGACCGCGTACAACCGGGCGGTGGGCTCGCTGGAGGCGCGGGTGCTCGTGAGCGCCCGCAAGCTGGCCGAGCTGGGCGTCTCCGACGACGAGCTGGCCGCGCCGGCGCAGGTCGAGCTGGCACCGAGGCAGCCGCAGGCACCCGAGCTGCTGGGCGCGCCGTCCACATCGGCCGAGAGGTCGACGGACGTCGACGCCTAACACGCCGCACGTGATGACGTAGACCGATTCTTGTCACGGACTGATCACAAACCCAGGCCGGGTAGTGACACATGTCGCCGTGACACGCAGGATCACCGTCACACGTGCCCTGCCCCTTGAGGGCCCTGTTCTCTGGAGGAAGAGAACGTTGAGTAAACCCCGCACGCGCAGCCGGCGACCGTCCGCCGCGCTCCTGGCCTCGGTCCTCGCAGCCGGCGCCCTGACCGTCGGGGGTGGCGCCGGCACCGCGAGCGCCGCCCCCGCCACCCAACCCTCGCAGCCGACCGCCGCGAAGGCACTGGGCGCACACGACGCCAAGCTGCTCGACGAGGCGGAGGCGAAGAACGCGCCGACCGTCACGATGATCATCGCGGCGAAGAAGGGCTCGGCCAAGAAGGTCGTCGACGGCCTGACCGGCCTGGGCGCCACCGTCAGCCAGCGGTACGACCAGATCGGCTACGTGCTGGCGAAGGTCCCCACCGCGAAGGCGCTCAAGGCCGCCACGCTGCCCGGTGTCGCCGCCGTCGACCTGGACGAGACCATCAAGCTCCCCGACCCGGCGCCCGAGGCGGCACCGAAGGGCGCGAAGACCGCCGCCCAGGCGCAGGCGCTGGCCGGGCCGGGCGACGACACCGGCGCGGTGAACCCGTACATGCCGACCAACGAGACCGGCGCGGAGGCCTTCAAGGCCGCGAACCCGCAGTGGGACGGCCGCGGCGTCACGATCGGCATCATGGACTCCGGTGTGGACCTCGACCAGCCGGCGCTCCAGACGACCACCACCGGCGAACGCAAGATCGTCGACTGGGTCACCGCCACCGATCCGCTGGAGGACGCCTCCTGGCGGCCGATGCTGACCGAGGTCAGCGGCCCCTCGTTCACCACCTCGCTCGGCACCTGGGCGGCGCCGGCCGGCAACTACCGGTTCAACGTCTTCCGCGAGAACATCACCGCGAACAGCGACGCCCGGGGTGACCTCAACCGCGACGGCGACACCACCGACTTCTGGGGCGTGCTCTACAACCCCACCACCGGTGACGTGCGCGTCGACGCGAACCAGAACAACGACTTCACCGACGACGAGGTGATGCGGCCGTACAAGGAGCAGTTCCAGGTCGGCCACTTCGGCACCGACAACCCGGCCACCGCCGTACGCGAGCAGATCCCGTTCGTGGTCGAGTACCGGCGCAACGTGAACACCGCCCCGGTCGGCGGCCCCGGCCTGGTCGACTACGTCAACATCGGCATCATCGAGAGCACCCACGGCACCCACGTCGCCGGCATCACCGCCGCCAACGACATGCTGGGCAACAGCGCCTTCGACGGTGCCGCCCCGGGCGCCAAGCTGGTCTCCGCCCGCGCCTGCTCGTGGGGTGGCGGCTGCACCGCGGCGGCGCTCACCACCGGCATGGCCGACCTGGTGATCAACCGCAAGGTCGACGTGGTGAACATGTCGATCGGTGGCCTGCCCGCGCTCAACGACGGCTCGAACGCCCGCGCGGTCCTCTACAACGACCTGATCAACACGTACGGCGTGCAGCTGTTCATCTCGGCCGGCAACTCCGGTCCGGGCGTGAACACGGTCGGCGACCCGTCGGTCGCCACCGACGTGGTGAGCGTCGCGGCGAACATCAGCAAGGACACCTGGCTGGCCAACTACGGCTCGGTGGTCCGCAAGGACAACGCGCTGTTCAACTTCTCCTCGCGCGGCCCGCGTGAGGACGGCGGCTTCAAGCCGAACATCACCGCCCCCGGCTCGGCCATCTCCACCGCGCCGACCTGGCAGCCGGGCAACCCGGTGCCGGAGGCGGGCTACCCGCTGCCTCCGGGCTACCAGATGCTCAACGGCACCTCGATGGCCGCCCCGCAGGCCACCGGCGCCGCCGCGCTGCTGCTGTCGGCCGCTAAGGCGACCGGCAAGGGCGTCACCCCGGCCGCGCTGCGCCGGGCCGTCTACACCGCGGCCAAGCCGATCACCGGCGTCCCGACGTACGCGCAGGGCTACGGCATGTTCGACGTCCCGGGCGCGTGGAGCCTGCTCGCCAAGGGCGTGCCGACCCGCACCTACACCTCCGAGGCGCCGGTCTGCACCGAGCTGTCGCCGAACCTGACCCGCTACGACCGGGCCTCCGGCACGTTCGTGCCGAACCCGAACGTCGGCACCGGCCTCTACAACCGCTGCGCCGCCGACCGTGGTGGCCAGAAGGTCAAGGAGAGCCGCCACTACGAGGTGAAGCTGACCCGCACCAGCGGCCCGAACAAGGGCATCAAGCACGAGGTCGCCTTCCGCGGCAACGACGGCACCTACAGCGCCCCCAAGGTGGTCTGGCTGCCGCTGAACAAGACCGTGACGGTCAAGGTGAAGGCCAAGCCGATGACCGCCGGCGCGCACGGCGCCATCATGACCGTCGACGACCCGGCCACCAACGTGGTCGACTTCGAGGTCGCCACCGTCGTGATCGCCTCGAACGCGGCGTCCGCTCCGGCGTACTCGTTCTCGACCGACGGCTCGGTCGAGCGCAACGGCTTCCGGTCGTACTTCGTGACCGTGCCGCCGGGTGCGGGCGCGCTCCAGGTCAACCTGTCCGGCATCGCGACCGGCTCGCAGACCCGGTTCATCGCCATCAACCCGTACGGCGTGCCGGTCGAGAGCACCGCCAGCACCGCCTGCTACACCAACTTCTCCGACGCCGCGGTCTGCAAGCCGCAGGAGCGGGACTACCAGAACCCGCTGCCGGGCGTGTGGGAGATCGAGGTGGAGGCGCGTCGCACCTCGCCGGCGCTGGACAACCCGTTCCGGCTCCAGGCCCGCGTGCAGGGCGTCAAGGTGGAGCCGGCCGTGGTCCAGCTCCCGTCGGTCACCGCGGGCACCCCGGCCCCGGTGAGCTGGAAGCTGACCAACACCTTCGGCCCGGTCCAGGTGACCGGCGTCGGCGGCCCGCTGGCGAGCGTCCGGGCCGAGCGGCCCAGCATCACCGAGGGCGCGACCCAGGAGTACGTGGTGGAGGTGCCCGCGGGCGCCACCTCGTTCACCGCCCGGATCGGCAACCCGTCCGACCTGAGCGCCGACCTGGACCTGACGGTCTTCCGCGGCACCACCCAGGTGGGGCAGTCGGCCGACGGTGACTCGGAGGAGGCGGTCACGCTGACCAACCCGACTCCCGGCACCTACCGGGTCGTGGTGGACGGTTACTCGATGAGCGACCCGACCACCGCGTACGACTACCGGGACTCGTTCGCGTCCCCGGCGCTGGGCACGCTCTCCGCGCCGTCCACGCCGCTGTCCCTGGCCAACGGCGCCACCGCCACCCTCACCGGTGCGGTGACCGCCCTGTCCACCCCGGCCGAGGGCCGGGAGCTGTACGGCGACATGGCCGTGACCACCACCGAGGGCGCGGTCGTCGGCCGCGGTTCGGTGGAGATCCTCGCGGTCAACTGAGCCGCTGACACGACGGAGCCCCGTCCCCTCTCGCAGGGGGCGGGGCTCCTTCGCGTCGTCGTCAGGCGGGGCGGGCGGACTCGACCACGAACGGGGTGCCCTGCTGGCAGGTGGTCATCATGCCCGGTTCGGGACGACCGGTGACCTCGACCCGGGCGCCGGCCTTGAGCACGTCGCGCGGGCCACCGACGAGCAGGTGGCCGTCGAGCAGCAGGCAGTTCGGCTCGACGCCGGCCTGCACGGTGCCGCTGATGACGGTGCCGCCGACACCCGGCGGGGTCGACGGGCCGCCCTTCCAGGAGGGGCCCGGACGGCTCGGGCTGGTGCCGGGGTCGGGCTGGCTGGTCACCGGGGCGGCTCCCGTCGTACTCGGGCTGGGGCTCGGGCTGGAATCGGCGGACCCGTCGCCGGGTGCGGCGCAGGCGGTCAGCGCGAGACCGGCGAGCAGTGCGACGAGCACCGTACGAGGAGTCTTCATGGTCGATTGGACGCGGCGGACGGCCGATCCGTTCCCGGTCAGCCGCGGGCCGCGGCGGCGGCCTTCATGTCGCGCTTGAGCTCCTGCGGCAGCGAGAACGTCAGCCGCTCGTCCGCGGTGGTGACCTCCTCGACGTCGCCGAAGCCGCGCTCGGCCAGGTGCGTGAGCACCTGCTGGACCAGCTCGTCCGGCACGCTCGCACCGGAGGTCACACCGACCGTGCCGGCGCCGGTCAGCCAGGCGTCCTCGATCTCGTGCGCGAAGTCGACCAGGTAGCCGGCGCGCGCCCCGGCGTCGAGCGCCACCTCGACCAGCCGGACCGAGTTCGAGGAGTTGCGCGAGCCGACCACGATCACCACGTCGCACTCGGGGGCGATCTCCTTGACCACGTGCTGGCGGTTGGAGGTCGCGTAGCAGATGTCGTCGCTGGGCGGCGACTGGAGCAGCGGCAGCCGCTTCTTGAGCCGGGCCACCGTCTCCAGCGTCTCGTCCACCGACAGCGTGGTCTGGGAGAGCCAGACCACCTTCTCGGGGTCGCGCACGGTGACCTTGTCGACCCCGTCCGGGCCGTCGACGAGCTGGATGTGGGCGGGCGCCTCACCGGCGGTGCCGATGACCTCCTCGTGCCCCTCGTGGCCGATGAGAAGGATGTCGTAGTCCTGCGCGGCGAACCGGCGGGCCTCGTGGTGCACCTTCGTGACCAGCGGGCAGGTCGCGTCGATCGCCCGCAGCGAGCGCTGCCTGGCCTGCTCGTACACCTCGGGGGCCACGCCGTGGGCGGAGAAGATGACGGTGGCGCCCTCCGGCACCTCCTCGTTCTCCTCCACGAAGATCGCGCCCTGGGCCTCCAGCGTGCGCACCACGTGCTTGTTGTGCACGATCTGCTTGCGCACGTAGATCGGCGCGCCGTAGAGCTTCAGCGCCTCCTCGACGGTCTGCACCGCCCGGTCCACGCCCGCGCAGTAGCCGCGGGGGTTGGCCAGGAGCACGCGCTTGCCGGTCCGGGGAGTCGTCTCAGCATCAGTCACCCGCCCATCGTACGTGCCGCTCTCCCGCGCGGCAGCGGCCGCGAGGCGCACGCGGGCGCTGTCGGTCCCGGGCCGTAGGGTGGGCGGGTGAGCGCGGGAGACGACGGGCGGAGCACCGCGGACGGCCGGAGCACGCCGAACGGGCAGAGCGCCCCGGACGGCCGGAGCACGCCGGAGGAGCCGTGGCCGGTCCGGGTGGTCAGCCAGAAGGTCGGCGCCTGGATCGCCCGCCTGGGCTGGGTCTGGGTCGACGGTCAGGTGGCGCAGATCAGCCGCCGGCCCGGCGCGAGCACCGTCTTCCTCACGCTGCGCGACCCGTCGGCCGACCTCAGCCTGACCGTCACCACCAACCGCGACGTTCTGGACGCGGGCGCGCCGGAGCTGCGCGAGGGCGCCCGGGTGGTGCTGCACGCCAAGCCCGAGTTCTACGCCGCGCGGGGCACGCTCAGCCTGCGCGCCGACGAGATCCGCCAGGTCGGCCTCGGTGAGCTGCTGGCCCGGCTGGAGAAGCTCAAGAAGCTGCTCGCCGCCGAGGGCCTGTTCGACCGGTCCCGCAAGCGGCGGCTGCCGTTCCTGCCGGGCCGGGTCGGCCTGATCACCGGCCGCGCCTCGGCGGCCGAGCGGGACGTGCTGACCAACGCCCGCCGCCGCTGGCCCGCCGTCGACTTCCGCACGATCAACGTGGCGGTGCAGGGGCCGAGCGCGGTGCCCGACATCGTCGGCGCGCTCAAGGTGCTCGACGCCGACCCGGCGGTCGACGTGATCGTCATCGCCCGGGGCGGCGGCGGCATCGAGGATCTGCTGCCCTTCTCCGACGAGGCGCTGTGCCGGGCCGTCTTCGCCTGCCGCACGCCCGTGGTCAGCGCGATCGGCCACGAGACGGACGCGCCGCTGCTCGACTACGTGGCCGACGTGCGCGCCTCCACCCCCACCGACGCGGCGAAGCGCATCGTGCCGGACCTGACCGAGGAGGTCCGGCTGATCGGCCAGGCCCGGTCCCGGCTCGAACGGGCCGTCCGTCACCTGGTCGACCGGGAGCAGCACCGGATCGACCTGCTGCGGTCCCGTCCGGTGCTGGCCCGGCCGCAGGTGATGGTCGAGCAGCGGGCGGTGGACGTGTCCGCGCTGCGCGACCGCGCCGGCCGGTCCCTGGAGCACCGGCTGCGGGGCGCCACCGACGACCTGCGGCACACGCTGGCCCGGCTGCGCGCGCTGTCCCCGGCGGCCACGCTGGAGCGCGGCTACGCGA
Organism: Micromonospora tulbaghiae; assembly: GCF_900091605.1. GTDB lineage: Bacteria > Actinomycetota > Actinomycetes > Mycobacteriales > Micromonosporaceae > Micromonospora > Micromonospora tulbaghiae. The sequence continues at coordinate 1,077,460 of NZ_FMCQ01000001.1, read as the reverse complement.
TCGTGCAACGCGCCGACGGCCACGTCGTCCGCGCGGCCTCCGAGGTGGCCAAGGGCGATCCACTGCGGGTACGCCTCGCCGAGGGCGAGCTGACCGCCACCGTCGACGGCTGAGGGAAGAGAGACGATGACCGGGACGAAACAGGACGAACAGCTCAGCTACGAGCAGGCCCGCGCCGAGCTGGCCTCGGTGGTGGAGCGGCTGGAGGCGGGCGGCACCTCGCTGGAGGAGTCGCTGGCCCTCTGGGAGCGCGGCGAGCACCTCGCCGGGGTGTGCCAGCGCTGGCTGGACGGCGCTCGCGCCCGCATCGACGCCACCCGCCAGCGCGCCGAGGACTGACCCGGCCAGGGAGCCTGCGGTGGGGTTCCACGCGAGCGCAGAACCCCACCGAGGGCGTCAGTTGAACAGGTTGTACAGCTCGGCGGGGGCCTCGACGACCTGGTCGGCCGAGGGCTTCTGGGCCGGCGCCGCGTTGCCGTAGTCGGTGTAGGTGATCTTCAGGTCCTGCGCGGCGCTCTGGCCGGCGGCCGGGATCTTGAGCACCATCTCGCTGAGCCGGCCCTGCGTGTCGACCTTGGCGGTGAACGGTACCGACTGGGCCTGCGCCCCGAGCGCGGTGATCACGGCCGGGTCGAGTGAGCCCGCCTCGGCGGCCTTCGACACGTCGACGGTGCCCTCGTATGCGCCCTCGCCGGTCTGCCGCACCTCGGTGATGCCCTGGGTCAGCACGGCGCTGCCGGCCGGGTCGAGCTTCTCGAAGTCGAAGCCCAGCGCCCGGTTGCCCTTGATCCGGTTCTGGTCGAGGTGGTGGAACTTGCCGGTGTTGAGGTTCTTCACGCCGGGGATCTGCGCGGCCGCCGTGCCGCCGAGTTCCAGCTTCACCCAGCTGTCCGGCTTCGCGTGGATCAGGTCCAGCTTCATCATCAGGTCCGACGACGGGTCGCCGATGGTCATCCGCATGTCGGCGCTCTGGCTCGGCTCGTGCACCTGCCCTTCGGCGGTGGAGCCCGCGCCGGTCATGGAGAACTTGAAGTTCCCCTCGCGGATCGCGTTAGTGGAGTCGAGCAGAGCCTGCTTGGCCGCGCTGCTGGACGCCGTGGCGCTCGGTGCGACGCTGCCGGAGGCGCTCGGGGTCGCGGAGGCGTCGGACGTCGTCCCGTTGCCGTTGCAGGCCGCCAGGCCGGGAATGAGCAGCGCCGCGGCGAACGCGGTGGCGCTGAAGCGTCGTATCTTCACGTCAACCTCTCCAGGTGGGTCGTCCGGGCTCGATGTCCCTTCTGTTCCCGCAAGCGGGGTTCCGCAATCCCGCGTCACCCGGAGGGTGGACGTCAGCGCAGCGAGGTGGCGAGCTTGCGCAGCTCCGTCTCGCCCGCGTCACCCACCACGATCACCGTGCGGTTCGGCTCCAGCAGGACGAGCGCGTGCTCGTTGCCGCGTGCGGTGTAGCGCTGCCAGCTCAGCCCGCCGGGCAGGTCGGCCGCTCCCTGCGGCTGCCCCTCGGTCAGCTCGGCCGGCAGCAGCTTCTCCGCCGGGACGTTGCTCTCCACGAGCTGCGCGCCCCGGCCCTCCGGCGTCACGTACCCGATCCGCAGCGTCGAGCCGTCCGCCTCGGTCCGGAAGCGGGCGTTGACCGTACGCCAGTCGTCGCCCAGCCCGGTCGGCTCGGCGACCGGGAAGGCGTTCGCCGAGCGGGCCTGCTCCAGCGCGGGCGCCGGGTCGACGGTGACCGGTGAGTCGCCGCCGAGGAAGCCCCGGTAGAAGGCGAGCAGCAGCGCGATCGGGACCAGCAGGATCAGCAGGGACAGCGCCATGTCCTTCGGCGACCGCTCGGACCGGCCTTTCGCCTTGCCGGCGGGCGGCGCGGGGGTGTCCGCCACGGCGGCCGGCTCACCCTGGTCCGCGACGAGCGCGGGCTGACCCTCGGACGGGGCCGGGCCGCCGTCCGGTCGGACGGGCGGCTGTCCCTGCGGCGGGGTGGCGTCGGTCGGTGTGCGGTCGGCAGGCTGTGCGGCTTCCACCCGGTCATTGTCGCAGCCCACCGGGTGACGTGATCCTGGCCTCCTCCGCCCCGCCGGGACGGCGAACCTGAGATCGTGTGAGGATCAGCGACAAAACCGGCGGCGGTGGCCGCCGGTCCCACCCCGCAACGTCGCGAGGAGGCCGCCATGACAACCACCAGGACGCGGACGCCCCAGGATCTCGACCGCAACCTCGCCCTCGATCTGGTCCGGGTCACCGAGGCCGCGGCGATGGCCGCGGGCCGCTGGGTCGGCCGGGGCGACAAGGAAGGCGGCGACGGCGCAGCAGTCGACGCCATGCGAAAGCTGATCAACTCGATTCCGATGCGCGGCGTCGTGGTGATCGGCGAGGGCGAGAAGGACAACGCCCCGATGCTGTTCAACGGCGAGGAGGTCGGCGACGGGACCGGCCCCGAGGTGGACGTGGCGGTCGACCCGATCGACGGCACCACGCTGATGAGCAAGGGCATGCCGAACGCGCTGGCAGTGCTCGCGGTGGCCGAGCGCGGGGCGATGTTCGACCCGAGCGCGGTCTTCTACATGGAGAAGCTGGCGGTCGGCCCGATGTACGCCGACGTGGTGGACATCAACGCCGGGGTGGCCGAGAACATCAACCGGATCGCCAAGGTCAAGGGCACCGACGCCGCCGAGGTGACGGTGTGCGTGCTGGACCGGTCGCGCCACGACGACCTGGTCAAGCAGATCCGGCGTACCGGCGCCGGGATCCGGTTCATCTCCGACGGGGACATCGCGGGCGCCATCGCGGCGGCCCGCGGCGAGTCGGACGTGGACGTGCTGATGGGCATCGGCGGCACCCCGGAGGGCATCACGGCAGCCTGCGCGCTCAAGTGCATGGGCGGCATGATGCAGGCCAAGCTCTGGCCGAAGGACTCCGACGAGCGCCGCAAGGCGCTGGACGCCGGGCACGACCTGGACCGGGTGCTGTTCACCGACGACCTGGTCACCGGCGACAACTGCTTCTTCGTGGCCACCGGTGTCACCTCCGGCGACCTGCTGCGCGGCGTGCGCTACCGCTCCGGCGGGGCGTACACCCAGTCGATCGTGATGCGTTCCAAGAGCGGCACGATCCGGGTGATCGACTCGTATCACCGCCTGGAGAAGCTCGCCCTCTACTCGGCTGTCGACTTCGACGGACGCCCGCTGGCCGAGCAGGAGTGAGCAGCGCCGGGACGGCGGCACCACCGGCACCGCCGACGCTGTCGACCGGGCGACGTGTCGCCGGTGTCGGGTTGGCCACCGCCTCGGGCGTGATGGTCGCCGTCCAGTCCCGGATCAACGGCGAGCTGGGCGTACGCCTGGCCGACGGGATCGCCGCGGCGGTGGTCTCGTTCGGCGTCGGCCTGCTGATCCTGCTGGTGCTGGTCCCCGCCACCCCCGGTGGCCGGCGGGGACTGGCCGCCCTGCGCGGCGCGCTGCGGGCCGGCACGCTGCGACCGTGGCAGTGCCTGGGCGGGGTGTGCGGCGCGTTCCTGGTGGCGACGCAGGGGCTGACCATCGGCGCGCTCGGCGTGGCGGTCTTCACCGTCGCGGTGGTGGCCGGGCAGTCCGGCAGCAGCCTGCTCGTCGACCGGGCCGGCATCGGCCCGGCCGGTCGGCAGCCGGTCACCCCGAACCGGCTGATCGGCGCGGTGCTCACCGTGCTCGCCGTCCTGCTGGCGGTGGGCGACCGGCTCGGTGACCCGGAGGCGCTGGCGCTGGCCCTGCTGCCGCTGGCGGCGGGGGTGGGCATCGCCTGGCAGCAGGCGGTCAACGGGCGGGTCCGGGCGGCCTCGGGCAGCGCCATGACCGCCACGCTCGTGAACTTCACAGTCGGCACGGCGGCGCTGCTCGTGACCTTCGCGGTGGACCTGGCGGTACGCGGCCGGCCGGGCGGCGCGTTCCCGGACGAGCCGTGGCTCTATCTCGGCGGCCCGCTCGGCATCGTGTTCATCGCGCTGGCCGCCGCCCTCGTCCGGTTCACCGGGGTGCTGCTGCTCGGCCTGGCCACGATCGCCGGGCAGATCGTCGGCGCGGTGCTGCTTGACCTGCTGCTGCCGACCGCCGCATCGCACCCCGGGCTGGACACGCTGCTCGGCGCGGCGCTGACCATGGTCGCCGTGCTCGTCGCCGCCTTCGGCCCGACCCGCCGCCCCTAACGGGCGGCGGCGCGCAGGCCGGTGACCATCTCGTCGACGACGCGGTCCAGCGGCGTCCCGTCGATCCCGAACGTCTCGCTCGCGGCGGTGGAGTCCATCACGAACGGCCCGGCGAACTGGTGCGCGGTCTCCCGCATCTCCCGGGCGAACGGGTCGGCCAGGCCACCGAGCCAGAGCACCGGGTAGGGCATCCGGGTCAGCCGGGGCGCCGGCGCGCCCGCCCGCTTCGCCGCCCGGTCGGCGAGCGCCCGCATGGACATCGGGGGCGCGCTCGGCACGTGCCAGGCCCGTCCCCAGGCCCGCGCGTCGGTGGCCGCGGCCACGAGGGTACGGGCGACGTCTCCCACGTACGTCCAGGTGTGCGGCGCGTCCCAGGCGACCGGCAGGAGCACCCGCTGCCCGGCGAGCACCTTGGGCAGCACCATCATGGGCAGCGACTTGCCGCCGAGGCCGATGTAGTCGGAGCCGCGTACCTCGGTGATCCGGGCTCGGCCGGCGCGGTGGGCGGCCAGGGCGTCGGCCCACATCCGGTTGCGGACGCGGCCCTTGACGCCGGTGGCGGCGAGCGGGGTCGCCTCGGTCATCGGCGCGGCGACCGGGCCGTACCCGTAGAGGTTGCCGACTGTGGCGAGCACGGCGCCGCTGCGCTCGGCGGCGGTGAGCAGGGCGGCTGCGAGCGGCGGCCAGTCCGTCGGCCACGTGTGGTACTCCGGGTTGGCGCAGTTGTAGAGCGCGTCCGCGCCCGCGGTGAGCGCGGCGAGCCGGTCCGCGTCGGCGGCGTCGGCGGCCACCCGCTCGATCGCCGGGTGCTCGGGGCCGGTGCCGCGCCGGGTGACCACACGGACCCGCTCGCCGCGTTCGGCGAGGAGGCGGGCGGTGGCGGTGCCGACGGGGCCGGCGCCGACGATCACGTGCAGTGCCATGACAGGTCCACCTTCACTGAAGCAGTCGTCCAAATCGAGAGCACCGCTCTCGAAACAGAGCATGACTCATGCGGGCGAGCCAAGTCAAGAGCAGTGCTCTCTCTTTTGATTGCTGCTCTCATCCGTGGCACAGTGAGGGCATGGTCGCTCCCTCGCTCCGCGCCCGCGTCCGCGCCGGGATGATCGAAGAGATCAAGACGGTCGCCCGGCGCCACCTGGACACCGACGGCGCGAACCTCTCGCTGCGCGCGGTCGCCCGCGACCTCGGCATGGTCTCCTCGGCGATCTACCGCTACTTCCCCAGCCGCGACGACCTGCTCACCGCCCTGATCCTGGAGGCGTACGACGCGCTCGGCGACGCGGTGGAGGCGGCCGACGCCGCCGCCGACCGGGCCGACCTGCGCGGACGCTGGCTCGCCGCCTGCCGGGCCGCCCGCGCGTGGGCACTGGCCCACCCCGCCGAGTACGCGCTGCTCTACGGCAGCCCGGTGCCCGGGTACGCGGCCCCGGACGACACGGTCGCGCCGGCCCAGCGCCCCCCGGTGACCCTGGTCGGCATCCTGCGCGACGGAGTGGCCACCGGCCGGCTCGCCCCGCCCGACGAGGAGCTGCCCGAGCCGCTGCGCGGCGACGTGGCCGAACTGGTCGAGCTGCTCGGCATGGACGTGCCGCCCGCGCTGCTGGCCCGCGGCATGGCCGGCTGGACCCAGCTGTTCGGGCTGATCAGCTTCGAGCTGTTCGGCCGGATCAACCGGGCGCTGCCGCACCGCGACGAGTACTTCGACCACCAGATCGGCCTGATGGCGGACCTGGCCGGCCTGCCCTGACGCCGATCGGCGTCAGGTGCCGTCGGAGGAGTGACCGGGGAACAGGTGCGCGGTCGGGTCGATGACGACAGCCGCGTTGTTCACGGCGGTGGCGGCCTCGCCGAAACCGGTGGCGATCAGGCGGACCTTGCCCGGATATTCGGTGATGTCCCCGGCCGCGAACACCCGGGGCAGGTTGGTGGCCATCGCGCTGTCCACCACGATGTGCCGCCGGTCGAGGTTCAGCCCCCACTCGGCGAGCGGGCCGAGGTCGGCGGTGAAGCCCAGCGCGGCCACCACCGTGTCCACCGGCAGTGTCTCCACCTCGCCGCCGCGTACGGTCAGCTCGGCACCGGTCACCGTCTCCTCGCCGTACAGCCGGCTCACCTCGGCGTTGACCACGATCCGCACCGGCAGCGCGCGCACGCGCTCGATGGTGCCCGCGTGCGCCCGGAAGCGGTCCCGCCGGTGCACCAGCGTCACCGACCGGGCCAGCGGGGCGAGCGTGGCCGCCCAGTCGAACGCCGAGTCGCCGCCGCCGACGATGAGCACGTGCCGGTCCGTCAGCTCGGTCGGCTGCGGCACGAAGTAGACGATCCCGCCGCCGGTGAAGCTCTCCGCGACCGGCAGCGGCCGTGGCGTGAAGCTGCCCAGCCCTCCGGTGATCAGCACCGCGCCGCAGCTGAGCTGCTCACCGCCGGCGAGGCCGAGCACCGGCCGGCCGTCGAGGTAGGACAGCTTCTCCGCGCGTACGCCGAGCCGGTAGTCGGGGTGGAACGGCGCGGCCTGGGCGACCAGGTTCGTGACCAGCTCGCGGCCCTTGATCGCCGGGAAGCCGGCGACGTCGAGGATCAGCTTCTCCGGGTACATGGCGGTGACCTGACCGCCCGGTTCGGGCAGCGCGTCGATCACCGACACGGAGAGTCCACGGAAACCGGCGTAGTAGGCGGCGAAGAGCCCGGCGGGACCGGCCCCGATCACGGCGACATCGACCTCGCGCATGGCGTACCGTCACTTTCCGCTTCGGGATCAACCCGTGCTGATGCGGAAACGGTAGGCGGGCGGGTGGCCGTGGGCAAGCACGTCCCGCGGTTCGATCAACGCGCCGTCAGGGCAGCGTCATCCTCGGTGAGCCGAGGCGATCCGACTCGCCGGTGTCGTTGCGGCGGCGGAACAGGATCGCCGCGACCACGCCGCCGAGCAGCCCGAACAGGTGACCCTGCCAGGAGATGCGCTCGTCGGTCGGCAGGATGCCGAGCAGTTGCCAGCCGTAGAGCAACCCGACCAGCAGGCCGACGGCGAAGTTCCACCAGCTCCGCTCCACCACGCCCCGGGTGAGCAGGATGCCGAGGTAGCCGAAGATCACGCCGCTGGCGCCGACCACCACCGAGTTGGGCGAGCCGGTGAACCAGACGCCCAGGCCGCTGACCAGGATGATGACTCCGGTGGACCAGAGGAACCGGCGGGTGCCCGCGGCCAGCACGAACGTGCCGAGCAGGATCAGCGGGATGCTGTTGCTGTAGAGGTGGTTCCAGCCGGCGTGCAGGAACGGCGAGAAGAAGACGCCGTCCAGGCCCTGGAGCCGCTGCGGGATGATGCCGGCGGTGTAGTCCAGGCCGAGTCGCAGGCCGACGTCGAGCGCCTCGATGAGGAACAGCACCGGCACGACCGCGCACATGGCGACGAAGGCCCGGCCGAGCGCCGCGTAGAACGCGTCGGTCCCGAACCGGTGGGGGTCGCCACTAGGGCCGTACCAGGTCACCTACCAAGAGCTATCAGCAAATGCGGCGGGCCGCCAGTCGGGCGGCGGTACGACGACGGCGGAACACCGGGTCTGCCCGCGTGTCCCGCCGTCGTGGTGATGTCAGTACCAGCCTGAACTCTGCGACTTCTGCCAGGCGCCGCAGGGGGTGTCGTACCGGCCCTTGATGTAGCCGAGCCCCCAGGTGATCTGGGTCGCCGGGTTGGTCTTCCAGTCGTCGGCGACCGAGGCCATCTTGCTGCCCGGCACCGCCTGCGGGATCCCGTACGCCCCGGACGAGCTGTTGGCGGCCTTCGGGTTCCAGCCGCTCTCCTTGGTCCAGAGCTTGTCCAGGCACGGGAACTGGTCGATGCCGAAGCCCTTGTCGAGCATGATGGCGCAACCGATCTTGCGGTTGCCGCTGTATTCCGCGCAGGAGGACGGGATCGGGCCGTCGTACGGCTTGACCTTCGCCTCCTTCTCCGCCTCCTCCGCCGCGGCCCGCTCCTTCTTGCGGGTGGCGGCGGCCGCCTCGGCCTTCCTGGCCCGCTCGGCGGCCTCCTTCGCCGCCGCTGCGGCGCGCAGCTTCGCCTGGTACTCGGCGGCACGCTGCCGGGACGAGTCCACGCGGTGGTCGGACAGCCGTTCGCGCTGGTACGCGTACTCCGCCTGTTCGACCTCCAGGCCGACCTGCGCGGTCCGGCCCTGCTGCTGGTTCTGTCGATCCTCACCCAGATAGAAGCCGCCGGCGACGCCCACGGAGAGCAGCGCGACAGCGGCCGTACGGGCGCCGAACCGGCTCCACAGCCGACTCACGAAGTTTCCCTTCGTCGGGGGCAGGGACACAGCACACGCATGGCCGGGTCGGGTCACGCCGGGTGCCGTGAGCGCACCGGTACCGGTGTGACCCCGGGCCGTGTCCGGCTCCCGAGTGGTAGGTGACGCTCGATGGACACCATTGCGCACAGTGAGGCCGGTGGGAAATGGCCGGGCCTAAAAGTGATCTGCGTCACCCTAAAAATCCGGACAAAGTAGTACGAAAGGCGCGGTCAGCCGGGGATGTCCTCCAGCAGATCGGTGACCATGGCGGCGATCGGAGAACGCTCCGATCGGCTGAGCGTGACGTGCGCGAAGAGGGGATGCCCCTTCAGCGCCTCGATCACCGCTGTCACCCCGTCGTGCCGGCCGACCCGCAGATTGTCCCGCTGGGCCACGTCGTGGGTGAGCACCACCCGCGACCCCTGGCCGATGCGCGACAGCACGGTGAGCAGTACGCCCCGCTCCAGCGACTGCGCCTCGTCCACGATGACGAACGCGTCGTGCAGGCTCCGGCCGCGGATGTGGGTCAGCGGCAGCACCTCCAGCAGCCCGCGCGAGGTGACCTCCTCCAGCACGTTCTCGTGCACCACCGAGCCGAGCGTGTCGAAGACGGCCTGCGCCCAGGGCGACATCTTCTCCGACTCCGACCCGGGCAGGTAGCCGAGCTCCTGGCCGCCGACCGCGTACAGGGGACGGAACACGATCACCTTCTTGTGCCGGCGCCGTTCCATCACCGCCTCCAAGCCGGCGCAGAGCGCCAGCGCGGACTTGCCGGTGCCGGCCCGCCCGCCCAGCGACACGATGCCGATGGACTCGTCCAGCAGCAGGTCGAGCGCGACCCGCTGCTCCGCCGAGCGCCCGTGCACGCCGAACGCCTCCCGGTCTCCCCGGACCAGCCGGATCGTCTTGTCCGGCAGCACCCGGCCCAGCGCCGAGCCCCGCGCCGAGTGCAGCACCAGGCCGGTGTGACAGGGCAGTCCCGCCGCGGCGTCGACGTCGAGCGTCTCGCCCGCGTACAGCCGGCCGATCTCCTCCTCGGCCAGGTCCAGCTCGGCCATCCCGGTCCACGTCGGGTCGCTGGCCTGGCCGTGCCGGTACTCGTCGGCGCGCAGCCCCACCGAGGCCGCCTTCACCCGCAGCGGCATGTCCTTGCTGACGAGCGTGACCTCACGCCCCTCGGCGGCCAGGTTGAGCGCCACCGACAGGATGCGCGCGTCGTTGGACTCGTTGCGGAACCCGGGCGGCAGCACCCCGTCGTCGGTGTGGTTCAGCTCCACCCGCAGCGTGCCGCCCTGGTCGTTGGCGGGCACCGGGCGATCCAGCCGGCCGTGGCGCACGCGCAGCTCGTCCAGCATGCGCAGCGACTGACGGGCGAACCAGCCCAGCTCGGGATGGTGCCGCTTGCCCTCCAGCTCGGAGATGACCACCAGCGGCAACACCACCTCGTGCTCGGCGAAGCGGTGGAACGCCGCCGGGTCGGACAGCAGAACCGAGGTGTCCAGGACGAAGGCCGGTCCGGCTGGTCGGGGCTCCTCGGCCTCCGCGGCTGCGGCGCGGCGGCTGCGGGTGGTCCGGCGGGTCGGGGCGGTCGAGGCCGGGGGCTGCTCGGCTCCGGCGGGGGTACGGCGAGTGGTCACAGGCCTGCTCCGCGGATGGGCACCCGGCCACCCGAGTTCCGCCTCTTCCGGTGCCCGGAGGACACGGGGTCGGATGCGGGCCCCGTGCGCGAGGACGCAGGTCCGGGCTGTCCGGCTGGCCCGGGAAAACCCCGCGCCATGCCTAGACGCTAATCGCCGCGGGGCCGCTGGGCTAGAGGTGCGCGTGGATCATCGCGTGGTCTTCGCGGGGCGTACACCCGTTCGGGTGACCGGCGCACCGGAACCGGCCGGGATGCATGCCCCCTGCGCGCATCCCGGCCGGTCGTCCACTGCGGCGCCGCGTCGCGGCGCGGGCCTCAGCCCTGGCGGCGCACCAGCGTGCCGGCCCGCGGTCCGCCGCCGGCCGCGCCGAACGACGATCCGGTGTACGTGGTGCCCACCCGGCCGACGGCACCGAGCTGGGCGGTGGCGGTGACGCGCACGGCCGGGGCCGAGCCCGGCCGGGTGGCGACCGCCGCGGGCACGGAGGTGCCGGCGAACGGCACCGCCGAGCGCCCGGCCGACGTCACCACGGTCGGGCCGGGGCCCGACAGCGCCGAGGCGATCGCCGCCTGGGCATCGCGCCGCCGGCGGTTCCAGGCACCCCGGTCGCCGTCGAAGTAGCCCTGGCGGTAGCCGAACCGGTAACCGATGCGGTAGCTGAGCTGGCCGTGCAGGCGGCCGGCCGCGTAGCAGGTGGAACCGAGCACGAGGACGAGCACCACGGCGAGAAAAGGGGTCATCGCTCGTCCGTCCCGGGCAGCGGGTCGACCACCAGCAGCCGCTCCAGGTCGTCGGTGCTGACCTCCTCGACCAGCTCGACACTGATCCGGCATCCGTCGAGGATCACCTCGGCCACCGACGCCCGGCGGATCTCCCCGCCGGAGTCGTAGACCCGCACGCTCAGCTCGGGGCAGCCGAGGTGGGTCCGCCAGGCGTCCCACTCCCCCCGGTCGCCGACGCTGAGTGAGAGGTACCGGCACCCGCGGGCGAGATAGACACGCCAGGGGGCGCTCAGCCCGGCCGACACTCCGTTCGCGATCAGCCCGAAGGCCTGGGCACGGGTCGCGAGCTCGGTCACGAGACCCCCTCGGCACCCGCGGAGTGACGCATGTGAGCACTCGTCGTCTCAAGCACGTGACACACCGTAAGTTGTCTCATGAGCGTGACAGTATCAGCTTTTCAGGCCTTTGCCGCCGTACTCGTGTCCATCTATTCTGCCCGGGTGACACCCCTCAGGAGCAGCACTGAATCGTTTACCGGAAATCCCCGATCAGCGTCACGTCGGCGTGACAGCAGCGCGCCGAGCCACCCCCTCGGGACCGACTGGCCGTACCGTCACGGGGTGACCGAGACGACCAACGCACGGAAGATCGCGTTCGCCACCTTCGTCCGGCGCGCGCTCGACGACGCCCGCGCGCTACGGGCCTGGAGCGGCACCGAGGTCTCCCGGCGCACCGGCGTCTCCCGCCAGACCATCAACCGCTGGGTACGCGGCGACTGGGCCAGCGACCCCGAGGCGGAGCGGGTGGTCGCCTTCTGCGAAGGGCTGGGGCTCGATCCGGCCGCCGCGTTCACCGCGCTCGGCTGGGACCGGACCGCCGGGCCGCGTACCGCGCCGCCCCCGCCCCCGATGGACCCGGACGTGGAGGCGCTGCTGCGCCGGCTGGTCGACCCGAACGTGTCCGACGCGGAGAAGTTCCACATTCGCGAAACCATTCGTTACCTCGCATACCGCCCGACTCTGCCGGGCGGTGTCCGAAATAGGGGTAAACAGGCGGGGTAGTTCCTCAGATGGCGAAAGAACGGAAGGTCGAACCCAATCGTTTCGCCGCGGGGACGGATCGGACCCGCTAGCGTCCACGTTTGTACTGCTAAGGGCTCGTCATCGGCGGGGGGACGGGACACAGCCGAACCCAGCCCTGCGGGACAGAAGGAGGGGTCTGTCCATGACCCTGAAATGGTTGGCAGTCGTGGTCGCGGTGGTGTCGCTGACATCGTGCGTGACCGGCAACGTGGTGGTCGGCGTACTGGACGGCGGGCAGCTTCCCCTGGTCGTCAACCTCTTCGCGCTCACCACAGCCGGCACCGCGGTGATCCTCGCCGTCGTCGCCGAGCTGCACGATCGGCTCAACGACCGGGTCAGCGCGCTCACCGAGTTCCTGGTGGCGCGGCTCAACGAGATCGAGGCGCACACCGGCGACCGCAACACCGGCTTCGTGGAGGGCTACCTGCTCAGCCACGGGCAGGAGGCGGCCGTGGTGCCGTTCGGTCGCCGGGGACGAGGAGCCGCCGAACGCTGATCCTCACGTCGTTCCGACGTCACATCTCGGCCACGAATACGCCGCCCGGCGCGGGGTACGCTGACGCGCGTGCCGCCGTTGAATCTGGGCAACCAGCAGCCGAAGACCCCGTTGAACGCGGAGCACGCCTGGCGTGCGACCGCCGCCCGCGCGGGTGACGTCGTCCTCTTCTTCGACTTCGACGGCACCCTGGCGCCCGTCGACGACGACCCCACGGCCGTACGGCCAGCGCCCAACGTGCTCAGCGCGTTGGAGGCGCTCGCCCCGCACGTCCGCCGGATCGCCATCGTCTCCGCCCGCCCGGTGGACTTCCTCCGCGACCACCTCGGTGGCCTCGTCGGCATCGACCTGTACGGGCTCTACGGCCTGGAGCACAGCCACTCCGGCGGCGAGACGGTCACCGAGCCGGCCGCCCTGCCGTGGGTGCCGACCATGTCCGACCTGGCCGAGCAGGCCCGCGCCGAACTGCCGCCCGGCGCGCTCGTCGAGTTCAAGCGACTCTCCGTCGCGCTGCACTGGCGTACCGCCCCGCAGCTCGGCGACCTGGTGCAGGAGTGGGGCCGGGCCCAGGCCGAGCGGCTGGGCCTGCGCGCCCAGCCGGGCCGGATGGTGCTGGAACTGAAGCCCCCGGTCGACCGGGACAAGGGCATGGTGATCGGCGAGACGGTCCGGGACGCCGGCGGCGCCTGGTACTTCGGCGACGACGTCTCCGACATCAAGGCGTTCGCCGCGCTGCGCGCCCGCGCCGCCGGCGATCCCGACTTCCTCGGTGTCTGCGTCGCGGTCGCCAACCCGGAGACCGGTCACGAGGTGGCCGACGCCGCCGACCTGACCCTGGACTCCCCGGCCGCCCTGGCCGACTTCCTCACCGCCGCGCTGCCCCACCTCCGCTGAGACCCCCACCACCGCAGGGCGCCGCCGCCCTTACTCGCCGATCTTGCACTTGCTGCCCGGACAAGAGGCGCAAAAGCCGCCTCGGCGGGGCCCAAACTGCAAGATCGCCGGGCGAGGGGCGAGGGGCGAGGGCGCGGCGAGGGGCGGGGGCAGTGCTGGGTCAGGTGCCGAAGCGGCGCTGGCGGGTGGCGTAGGAGCGCAGGGCGCGCAGGAAGTCGACCTTGCGGAAGTCGGGCCAGTTCAGCTCGCAGAAGTAGAACTCCGAGTGCGCGCTCTGCCAGAGCATGAAGCCGGAGAGCCGCTGCTCGCCACTGGTCCGGATGATCAGATCCGGATCCGGCAGCCCCTTCGTGTAGAGGTGCTCGGAGATGTGGTCGACGTCGAGCGAGGTGGCCAGCTCCTCGATCGTGCCGCCGTTCGCCGCGTGCTCCACCAGCAGCGAGCGGACCGCGTCGGCGATCTCGCGCCGCCCGCCGTACCCGACCGCGATGTTGACCTGAGCCCCGCCGTCGCGGTCGCGGGTGCGTTCCTCGGCGGCCTTGAGCGCGGCGGCGTGTTGCGCCGGCAGCACGTCGAGCGCACCGACCATCCGCAGCCGCCAGGGATTGCCCTCCTCGGCCAGCTCGGTGGTGAGATCCTCGATGATCTGGAGCAGCGGGTCCAGCTCGGCGGCCGGGCGGGAGAGGTTGTCGGTGGAGAGCAGCCAGAGTGTGACGTGCCCGACGCCGGCCGCGTCGCACCAGCGGAGCAGCTCCTTGATCCGCTCGGCGCCCATCCGGTGACCGTCGTTCGGGTCGACGAAGCCCATCTCCCGGGCCCATCTGCGGTTGCCGTCGCACATCACGCCGACGTGTGCGGGTACGGGCTTGCCCGCGAGCTTCGCCGTCAGCCGGCGCTCGTACACGGAGTAGAGGAGTTTCCGCAGAGTCATCACCTTGCAGGGTAGCGACCCGCGGGAGAGATCAGTGTCTCGGTGGCATATCACCTGACGCTGAGATGGCCCGGCGCGGTCGCGGCAGGTCCGCCCCGATCGCCATCAGGGTGCGCGCGTCCAGCCGGCCGTCGCCGAGACCCAGCTCCACCACCGTGCGGTAGACCCGCTCGTCCCGCCCGGCCGCGCCGACCGCCGCGTCGACCACCCGGCGCCGCCGGGCCAGCCACGCCGCCACCGAGCTGTGCCGCAGGTGGGTGCCGAGCCGGGCGCGCAGCGCGGCGGCGTACGCCCGGGCGGCCTCGGCGGGAGAGCCGGCCGCCGCCGCGCCGGCCAGCGCCCCGGAGCGCAGCGCGTAGAAGATGCCCTCGCCGGTGAACGGGTTGATCAGCGACAGCGCGTCCCCGGCCAGCAGCACCCTCCCCCGGCCGGGCGCCGGCCGGTGGGTGGACAGCGGCAGGTGGTGCGCCCGCAGCTCGGTCACCGTGGCCGGGTCGACGCCCGGGAGCAGCGCGGCCATCCGGTCCAGCAGGTGCGCGCGGGTCAGCGGTTCGCCGCGCAGCACCTCCCCGTACCCGACGTTCGCGCGCCCGTCGCCGATCGGAAAGGCCCAGGCGTACGCGGGCCAGCGCGCCGCGGAGGTGACGATGAGTTGTTCGGGCGGCCCGGCCGGCGCGGGCGCATAGCCCCGGATGGCGAGGGCCAGGTGCCGGTCCGGGTTGACCGGGTGGCCGAGCGCACGCCGCACCACCGATCCGGCGCCGTCCGCGCCGACCACCGCCCGCGCGGACAGCTCGCCGTCGAGCAGCACCCGGTCGGCGGCGATCTCCACCCGGCGTACGGTGTGCCGCCGCAACTCCGCACCTGCGGCCACCGCCGCCGCGACCAGGCGTGCGTCGAACACCTGGCGGGGCACCGTGTACGCGGGCCGGGGCAGCGTCCGGGCGACTGTGCCGCCGCCGGGGCCGACCAGGCGCAGCGCGGGCAGCGGCGCGTAGCCGTCGACCGCCCCGGTCACGCCCAGCTCGGCGAGGACGTCCAGCGCGTGCGCGGCGATGCCGTCCCCGCACGCCTTGTCGCGGGGGAAGTCGGACCGGTCGAGCAGCAGCACCCGCGCCGCGCCGGCACGCCGCGCACCGAGCGCCGCGGCCGCTCCGGCCGGCCCCGCTCCCACCACCACGACGTCCCACATGTCCTCATCCTGCCCCGCCGCACCCCGCCCCGGGCGACGATCATGAGGTTGACGGCATCAACGGAGATCGAAATCGCCGCCAACTTCATGATCAACCGAGTGGAGGTGGGGTGCGGGTGGCTCGGTTCAGGGACCAGAGGGTGAGGGTCGCGGCGGTCACCAGGGGGGCGCAGTCTCGGATCAGGCCGTCGACGCCGAGCAGCCACCAGCACAGCGGCAGGTCGATCGCGAGGACGCCGAGGGTGACGGCCACCAGAGCCTTCCGCGCCCACGCCTTGTCGCGCAGCAGGAACGCGGTGCAGAACAGCACGGCGTAGCTGACCGCGATGCCCGCGCCGAACCAGAGGATCAGGGCCGGTACGGCAGAGAGCCGCCCGTCCAGCACGGCACCGGTCGCCACCAGCGCCGGCAGCAGCATCAGCGGGCTGTAGGTGAACGCCGCGACCCGGGCGGTGAGCAGCCACCCGTTCGCCTGCGGGCGCTTCGGCGCCACCTCCCGCCAGGCGATCGTCCCGCCCTCGACGACCAGGCCCTTGCGGTGCCGGACCAGGTGCGCGCGGATCGCGTCCGAGCGGTAGAGCAGCACCACCACGGCGACGCAGAGCGCGGTGAGCACGGCGAACCCGACCAGGCCGGGCAGCGCGGGCACCCCTTGCCGGGGCACGATCAGCCGCCCGACGGCGAAGATCGTGGTCACCGCCAGGATCAGCCCGAACGGCCGGGCGCCCACCCGGCCCTTGTTCACATGGCCGATCAGCAGCAGGAAGCCGAGCGACCGGAGCATCGCCCAGCCGGTGCGTACGGCGAGACCGAACTCCTGCTCCGGGGCGTACCAGTAGTTGAGCAGCTCGACCACGACGGTGGCCGCCGCGGTCACGGCGAGCAGCGTGGTCAGCGCCCGGACGGCGGACGGCCGCCGGACCTCGACAGGTTCAGCGGCCGTCCTCATGGCATCCGATGTTGCCCGGCAGGGGCAACAGGCACACCTGTTACTTCTGCGGCTCCGCGTCCAGCCGGGCGCGCAGCGCGTCCAGCTCGGCCCAGAGCACGCCGGGAAGCTTGTCCCCGAACTTCTCGAACCACTCGGTGACCAGCGGCAGCTCGTTGCGCCACTCGTCCGCGTCGACCTTCAGCGCGATCCGGACGTCCTCCGGGGTCATGTCCAGACCCTCGACGTCGAGCGCGTCCTGTGCCGGGACCATGCCGATCGGCGTCTCCACGGCCTCGGCCCGGCCCTCCAGCCGCTCGATGACCCACTTGAGCACGCGGGAGTTCTCGCCGAAGCCCGGCCAGAGGAAGTTGCCCTCGGCGTCCTTCCGGAACCAGTTCACGTAGTAGATCTTGGGCAGCTTGGCCTCGTCGCCGTCCGCGCCCTTGCCCATCTCGATCCAGTGCCGGAAGTAGTCGCCGGCGTTGTAGCCGATGAACGGCAGCATGGCCATCGGATCGCGGCGGACCACGCCGACCGCGCCGGAGGCGGCGGCGGTCGTCTCCGAGGAGAGCGTGGCGCCCATGTAGACGCCGTGCACCCAGTCGCGGGCCTCGGTGACCAGCGGGATGGTGTCGCGGCGACGACCACCGAACAGGATCGCGTCGATCGGCACGCCGTTCGGGTCGTAGTAGTCGTCGGCCAGGATCGGGCACTGCGTGATCGGGGTGCAGAAGCGGCTGTTCGCGTGCGAGGAGAGGTTCTCGCTCTCCGGCGTCCAGTCGTTGCCCTTCCAGTCGATCAGGTGCGCCGGCGGCTCACCCATGCCCTCCCACCAGATGTCGCCGTCGTCGGTGAGCGCCACGTTGGTGAAGATGGAGTTGCCCCGGTCCAGCGTCCGCATGGCGTTGGCGTTGGTCTTCCAGTCGGTGCCGGGAGCGACGCCGAACAGGCCGTACTCGGGGTTGATCGCGTAGAGGCGGCCGTCCGCGCCGAACCGCATCCAGGCGATGTCGTCGCCGATGGTCTCGACCTTCCAGCCCGGGATGGTCGGCTCCAGCATGGCGAGGTTGGTCTTGCCGCAGGCCGACGGGAAGGCGCCGGCGATGTGGTAGACCTTGCCCTCCGGCGAGGTGATCTTGAGGATCAGCATGTGCTCGGCCAGCCAGCCCTCGTCGCGCCCCATCACGCTGGCGATACGCAGCGAGTAGCACTTCTTGCCGAGCAGCGAGTTGCCGCCGTAGCCGGAGCCGTAGGACCAGATCTCCCGGCTCTCGGGGAAGTGCGAGATGTACTTGGTCTCGTTGCACGGCCACGCCACGTCCTGCTGGCCCGGCGCGAGCGGGGCGCCGATCGAGTGCAGCGCGTGCACGAAGTCGGCGTCGTCGCCCATCGCCTCCAGGATCGCCGACCCCATCCGGGTCATGATCCGCATCGAGGCGACCACGTACGGGCTGTCGGTGATCTCCACGCCGAACATGGGGTTCTCGGCCTCGATGGGGCCCATGCAGAACGGGATGACGTACATGGTGCGCCCGCGCATGCTGCCGCGGTACAGCTCCGTCATCGTCCGCTTCATCTCGGCCGGCGCCATCCAGTTGTTGGTGGGGCCGGCGTCCGCCTCGTCGACGGAGCAGATGAAGGTGCGCTCCTCCACCCGGGCGACGTCCGTGGGGTCGGTACGCGCGTAGAACGAGTTGGGCTTCTTCTCGGGATTAAGGCGGATCAGGGTGCCGTTGGCGACGAGTTCGTCGGTGAGACGGCGCCACTCCTCATCAGACCCGTCCACCCAGACCACGCGGTCCGGGGTGGTCAGTTCCGCGACCTCACGTACCCAGGCCAGCAGCTTGGGGTGGGACGTCGGGGCCTGATCGATACCCCGAACAGCAGCCGGAGCAACCATGTCACTTCTCCTTGTGGTCGACGCTGACCGATCTATGGGGTGCACGAGTTCCGGCGGGCTGGTACGCCGCCTCGTGGAAACCTGGGATTGGGCTCAGCGTAAACCGGACTGCCTCGTCAGTCAGTGGGACTGGTTGTGAAGAACTGCACAAGGTACGGCCACGCTGCGGCATCACGATCTGATACCCGCTTTCGCGCGCAGTTTCACGCAAATCCTGCGGTGAACCTTCGACGGCCGGGTCCGCACCGGAGTGACGGCGACGCCCGATCGCGGGGAAGCGTACGAACATGTCGCGAAAGACGATTCCGTGATGCGCTCCACAGATTCGCACAGCGCGTTACGCTCTGCTCACGGACATCGAGAACGGGCGACGCCTCTCCGACCCGGGCGGCCCGAGCGCGACGGCCGCGGCGAAGCCGTCGTGGCTGACTCGCCGTTGCAGTCCGCCCGGTTACCGCACAACCGGTACTCTCGGCGGGTGGCCGCGACGATGACCGGAGACCAACCGGGGGCTCCGCAGACCCGCCGGGGTCCGATCGGAGCACTGCTCGACCGTTTCGGTCACCTCATCCACGAACTGAGCAAGTTCGCCACCGTCGGCGGCCTGGCCTTCGTCGTGGACTTCGCCCTCTTCAACTATCTGTCCAGCGGCCGGGACATGCCCCCGCTGGCCGCGAAGACCATCTCCACGGTGATCGCCGCGACCGTCGCCTTCCTCGGCAACCGGTTCTGGACATGGCGGCACCGGCAGCGGTCGAACCCGGCCCGCGAGTACGCGTTGTTCTTCTTCTTCAACGCGGTCGGCCTCGGCATCGCGGTGGCCTGCCTGGCGATCAGCCACTACGGGCTGGGTGCGATCTGGCCCGCGGTGTTCCAGACCCCCCTGGCCGACAACATCGCCAGCTTCGTCGTCGGCACCGGCCTGGGAACACTCTTCCGGTTCTGGTCGTACCGACGGTTCGTCTTCGTCGAGGCGGGAACACCTCCCGTTCCGGCAACGAGCCACGACCGAGAGTCCGGGGCGTGACGAACCGCCCATCCCGACCCGCCGGGCCCAGCCGGCCCAGCCAACTGCCTAAGGTGTTCCGCATGCCTGGAGTCCGTCTGCTGCCCGAGCGCTGGCAGAAGTTCATCCACGAGGCGCTCAAATTCGGCGTCGTCGGCGGCATCAACACCGTCATCAATTACGCGGTGTTCAATGCTCTGGCACTCACGGTTTTCCGCGACGGCCAGCTGAAGGCGACAGTGATCGCGACGATTGTCGCCACGATCACGTCGTATCTGATGAATCGTCACTGGACGTACCGCGATCGACCGAAATCGGCACTCCGGCGCGAATACGTCCTGTTCTTCCTCTTCAACGGCGCGGGTCTGGTCATCGAACTCGGCGTCCTGGCCCTGGCCAAGTACGGCCTCGGCGTACACGGCCTGCTCGCGCTGAACGTCGCCAAGACCATCGGTGTCCTGCTGGCCACGCTGTTCCGCTTCTGGTCCTACCGGACGTTCGTCTTCCAGCCGGTCCCCAAGCACGCCGAGGAGACCTGGCACTCGGTGCCGCGTGACGAGTGGGACAACGTCGCCGAGATGGACCCGGTGGCCGAGCTGGCCGAGTCGGTCAGCGAGCTGGAGGAGGAGGAACCGCCTCCGGGCGCCGGCCGGGCGGCCGACTTCCCGCCACCGCGGGGCCGCCCCGCACCGGCGGACGCCGGACTCGGTGGCGCGCTCGGCGCCGACCTGGACGCCGAACTCGCCGCGGAACTCCAGCCCCGCCGCGCCCGCCGCTGAACGACGAAGGCCGGCACCCCTGACACGGGGCGCCGGCCTTTCCCGTCGGCGGGGTCAGGGCTGGTCACGCAGCGACTTGCCCTCGGTCATGTCGGCCAGGATCTCGCGCATCTCGCCGTCACCAAGGCTGTGCTTGTCGTGGTGCGCCTCGACCAGCTCGTAGAGCTTCGTCTGCACCCTGTCCACACCCGGCACGTCGTGCAGCACCGACTGGCCGCGCTCGCCCGCCGACTCGATGGTCAGCGTGCCGCAGCCGAGCAGCCGCTCCACGAAACGCTGGTGCATCGCGTGGTCGTTAATCCGGGTCAGCGGCAGGTCCCGCCGGTTACGCGACAGCACCCCCTGCTGGAGCAGCACCCGCTCGTTGGTGAACAGATAGTGCGTGGTGCGCCAGACCAGAAACGGCCACAGACCCAGCCACAGCACCAGCACCAGGCCGACCACTGCGATCGCGTAGAGCGCGATCGTGCCGCCGCTGCCGTCGGGCAGCAGGAGCCACCCGGCGACGACCGCCGCGACGGCGAGCACGAGCACCAGGACCGGCCGGATCAGGGCCTTCCAGTGCGGGTGCAGGTGCAACACGACGTGCTCGTCCTCGGTGAGCACGTCTTCGGGGAACGCCACGGCGGAACCTCCTCGCAGAACCGGACGCGCTGACCGTAACCGGTCGGCGCATCCAGCCGGCATCGGCCGCGCGGGCGGTCGGCGACGGTGTTGCGGTGATCTTCCCGGGCGCCTCAGCGCAGGTGCAGCACGTCGCCCGCGGCGAGCCGCAACGTCCCCCCGTCGGCGTCGACCAGGAGCTGCCCGTCGGCGTCCACGCCGGTGGCGGTCCCGTGCGCCTCGCGGCCGTCGGGCAGCAGCACCCGCACCCGGCGGCCGACGGTGGCGCACCCCGCCAGGTACGCCTCGCGCAGCCCACTGGCCTCCGCGTCGCCTCCGGCGTCACGCCAGCGCTCGTACCAGTCGGCGAGCGAGCGCAGCAGCGCCCGCAGCAGCGGATCGCGGTCGGTGGCGGTGGCGCCGGCGAGCTGGAGCGAGGTGGCGGGCAGCCCGGTCGGGTTCTCCGGCAGCTCGTCGGCGCGCAGCGTCACGTTCAGCCCGACACCGACCACGATCGCGGGCGGCCCGTCGATCTCCCCCGGCACCGCCTCGGCCAGCACCCCGGCGCACTTCGCGCCGTCCACCAGCAGGTCGTTGGGCCACTTCAGCCGCGCGTCCAGCTCGGCCAGCAGGCGTACCGCCTCGACCAGCGCGACACCGGCGAGCAGCGGCAGCCAGCCGTACCCGGTGGCGGGCACGGGCGACCAGCCGCGCTCCGCGACCGCCTCGCCGGGCCGCAGCAGCACGCTCGTCGCGAGACCCGCGCGCGGCGGCGACTGCCAGACGCGGCCCCGGCGGCCGCGGCCGGCGGTCTGCCGCTCGGCGACCACCACCAGGCCCTCCGGCTCGCCGGCCCGCGCCGCGGCCACCGCGTCCGCGTTCGTCGAGCCGGTCTCGGCCAGCAGCTCCAGCCGGCGCCAGGGCCCGTTCGGCGCGAGGAGCGCGCGCCGCAGCCGGGCCGCCGACAGCGGCGGTCGGTCCAGATCGGTGTACGGCGAGCCGGGCATCCCGCCAGCCTACGGCCACCCGGCCCGCCGGTCGCCGCGAAGCGGTGAGGCGCACTGCACAGCCTCAGACACCTGAACCATCGTTATATTCCACGGGTGACTACCGAGACCGGGTTCAACATCCACACGACCGCCGGCAAGCTGGCGGACCTGGAGCGACGGCTCGACGAGGCGGTGCACGCCGGGTCGGCACGCGCGGTCGAGAAGCAGCACGCGCGGGGCAAGAAGACCGCCCGCGAGCGGATCGAGATGCTCCTCGACGAGGGCTCGTTCGTCGAGCTGGACGAGTTCGCCCGGCACCGCTCGACCAACTTCGGGCTGGAGAAGACCCGCCCGTACGGCGACGGCGTGGTGACCGGCTACGGCACCGTGGACGGCCGGCAGGTCTGCGTCTTCTCGCAGGACTTCACCGTCTTCGGCGGCTCCCTCGGCGAGGTCTTCGGCGAGAAGATCGTCAAGCTGATGGACCTCGCCATGAAGATCGGCTGCCCGGTCGTCGGCATCAACGACTCCGGCGGCGCGCGGATCCAGGAGGGCGTCACGTCCCTCGGTCTCTACGGCGAGATCTTCTTCCGCAACGTCCGGGCCAGCGGCGTCATCCCGCAGATCTCGCTCATCATGGGCCCGTGCGCGGGCGGCGCGGTCTACTCCCCTGCGGTCACCGACTTCACCGTCATGGTCGACCAGACCTCGCACATGTTCATCACCGGCCCCGACGTGATCAAGACGGTGACCGGCGAGGACGTCGGCATGGAGGAGCTGGGCGGCGCCCGCACCCACAACACCCGCAGCGGCAACGCGCACTACCTCGGCACCGACGAGGAGGACGCGATCGAGTACGTCAAGGCGCTGCTGTCGTACCTGCCGTCGAACAACCTGGACGAGCCGCCGGTCTTCGACGCGCCCGCGATCCTCGACGTCACGGATTCCGATCGTGAGCTGGACACGCTGATCCCGGACTCGGCGAACCAGCCGTACGACATGCACCGGGTCATCGAGCACGTGCTCGACGACGGCGAGTTCCTCGAGGTGCAGCCGCTGTACGCACAGAACATGGTGGTCGGTTTCGGCCGCGTCGAGGGACGCCCGGTGGGCGTGGTGGCGAACCAGCCGATGCAGTTCGCCGGCACGCTCGACATCGCCGCGTCGGAGAAGGCAGCCCGGTTCGTGCGCACCTGCGACGCGTTCAACGTCCCGGTGCTCACCTTCGTGGACGTGCCCGGCTTCCTGCCCGGCACCGGCCAGGAGTGGGACGGCATCATCCGCCGCGGCGCGAAGCTCATCTACGCGTACGCCGAGGCCACCGTCCCGAAGGTCACCGTCATCACCCGCAAGGCGTACGGCGGCGCGTACGACGTGATGGGCTCCAAGCACCTCGGCGCGGACCTGAACTTCGCCTGGCCGACCGCGCAGATCGCGGTGATGGGCGCGCAGGGCGCGGTGAACATCCTCTACCGCTCGGATCTGGCGAACGCCGATGACCCGGCAGCCGTCCGCGCCGAGAAGATCGCCGAGTACGAGGACACGCTCGCCAACCCGTACATCGCGGCCGAGCGCGGCTACGTCGACGGGGTGATCCCGCCGCACGAGACGCGTACCCAGATCGTGCGGGCGCTGCGGGTGCTGCGCACGAAGCGCGAGACGCTGCCGCCGAAGAAGCACGGCAACATCCCGCTGTAGTGCGCCGGGTGCCCCCGCCGGTCCAGCGGCGGGGGCACCGGCGTCAGCAGCCCGGGTTCGAGGCCACGCACATCCGCTCGGCCGCGACCCGGGCCATCTGCCTCACCTGCTCCTCCGTCACCCGCGGCTCCGGCACATCGGTGCGCAGCCCGCCGGACGGGATCAGCACCGTCACCAGGTCACCCACCCGTACCACCAGGCGGTCCCCGAACAACGGCGCATAGCCGGGCGGCCGGCCGGTCGCCTCGTCCGGCGCCACGCTCGCCTCGTGCCGCAGCAGCAGTGCCTGATCTCCGGCGAAGCCGCTCGCCGCGACGTACCAGCGGTGCACGACCTCGGCGCCGGCCATCCCCCGCTCGGTGTAGACCTGGCTCGTCGTCCGCCACGCGCCGCAGGCCGCGACAGTGCCCTCCAGGTCCGTGACGAACCGGCCCGCCGCCCCGGGTTCCATCCGGTAGACGTCCTGGGTGAGAACCGATCCGATGGTGGTCGCGGGCTCGGTCGGCGGTTCCATCAGGGTCTGCGACCGCGAGTAGCGCGAGCGCGGTTCCTCGGCCGGCCGTCCCTGCTTCCCGGCGCAGATCTGGAGGAGGTCGTCGACCCGGACCGGCTCGTCGAGGCCGGTCTCGCCGAGCCGCTCACCGATCGGTACGGGGATGTCGGCCGGTTCCAGCATCGCCTCGGCCACGATCTCCCCCGGCCCGCCGACGGCACCGGCGGGCGGTGGCGGCGCACCGGTCCGGTCCACCAGGGTCGCGGTGAGCGCCGCCACGACCACCACCGAGACCGCGGCGAGCGCCGCGGAGCGCCGGCTGCGCCGCCGGGCCGTGGCCCGGATCGTCTCCGGCTCCGGCCAGGTGACGTTGCGCAGATCCCGGTGCAGCAATTCCACGAGCGCGACGTCGTCAGGCATCTGCCGCCTCCTCTTCCAGGTCCACGACGGCGAGCAGCTCGGCGAGCGCGGTCCGCCCCCGGGACAGCCGGGCCTTCACGGTGCCGATCGGCGCCTCGGTCTCCCGCGCCACCTCGGCGACCGGCATGCCGAGCAGGTAGTGCATGGCGATCGCGGTGCGCTGGGCCTCGGGCAGCCGGCGCAGCGCGGCGACCACCTCCAGCGTCTCGGTGCTCGGCGCCGGCACGTCCGCCACCGCGCCGTGCCGCAGGTAGGCGCGCGCCCGGCTGCGCAGGCTGCGCCAGCGGCTCACCGCGATCCGGCTCGCCACCACCCGTACCCATGCCTCCGGGTCGTCGTACCCGCGCACCGTGGACCACCGCTGCCAGGCCCGGATGTACGCCTCCTGCACGGCGTCCTGCGCCTCGGCGAGGTCGCCGGTGAGCACGTAGACGAAGCCGAGCAGCCGCTGTCGGCTGCCCCGGTAGAACTCGTCGAAGCCGTCGCTGTCGGGCACCTGCCACCTCCCCGTGTTCGTCAGGGGACACGCCTGGCGGCGCGGCGCGGGTTGCCTGCTCAGCCGACCAATTTCTCCAGTTCGCCGAGCGGGAGGCCGCCGGCCGGGATCCGGTCGCGGACCGCCCGGCGTACCGCGACCTGCACCGCCGCGTTTGCCGGGGTGGGTACACCGTGCAGGCGCCCGAGCAGCACGATCTCGCCGTTGAGGTGGTCGGTCTCGACCGAGCCCGCACCACGGGCCAGGCTCTGCCAGGTGGAGCCGCCGGAGCGTGCCTCGCCGCCCACCGGCCGGTGCGACACCAGGTCACCCCGTTCGGCGGCCTCCTCCTCGACCGTGGTGTGGGCGATGCCCGCTGCGGCGAGCGCCGCCTCTCCCTCGGCGCGTACCCGCTGCGACAGCGACTCGGGCACGTCCCGGCCGAGCAGCGCCTGGAGGCCGTTGCCGAGGTTGGCGAGCAGCTTGCCGTACTTCCAGCGCATCACGTCGTCGCGGACCGGCGCGACGAACCCGGCGGCGGTCAGGTCCGCGGCGACCGCCCGGCTGGTGTCGTCGGCGCCGCTCGGGTAGCGGCCGACGTGCAGCATGCCCGGATGCGGATGGCCGTTGGCGACCACCACGCCCGGCTCCAGGTGGGTGGCGGGCAGCCACACGCAGACCGGGTGCACCCGCGCGAAGCGCCGCAGCGCGGCCGGCTCGTTCGCCACGCCGTTCTGGGCCAGCACGACCGGCAGTCGTTCGCCGGCCGTCCCGCCGCCCTCGACCGGGGCGTCCGCCCAGGCGGTCAGCGCCGCCACGGTGTCCTGCGACTTCACGGTGAGGACCAGCACGGTGTCGGCCGGCAGCGGCGGCCCGTCCGGCCCGGCCACCGCCGGCAGCCGGCCGGTGACGGCACGGTCCGGCGTGCGCAGCGTCAGACCCCGCTCCCGCAGCGCGTCCAGATGCGCGCCGCGTGCCACGAGCGTCACGTCGTGGCCGGCGTCGGCCAGGAGTACGCCGATGGTGCCGCCGACCGCGCCCGCTCCGATGATCACGTATCGCACGGATCCGATTCTGCCCCGCCGTGGCGGGCGCCGCCCGGGCACGGCGTGCCGTGGCGGGTCAGGAACCGGCCAACGCGTGCGCCGGAGCCATCCGGCTCGCCCGAAGCGCCGGGTAGAGCCCGGCGAGCGCACCGATCAGCACTGTCGCGCCGAGACCGCCTGCGGTCGCCCAGGCGGGCACGACGGTGGGCCAGCCCTGGGTGAGCGCGTACCCGCCGGTGGCGAGCACGCCGAGCACGATGCCCCCGCCGCCTCCGATCCCGGCGAGGATCAGCGACTCGGTCAGGAACTGGACCCGGATGTGTCCCCGGGTCGCGCCGAGGGAGCGGCGCAACCCGATCTCGGTCCGCCGCTCCAGCACCGAGATCACCATGGTGTTCGCCACGCCGACGCCGCCCACGAGCAGGGCGACCGCGCCCAGCCCGAGCAGCAGCGCAGTCAACGCGTCGTCGGTGGCCTGCTTCGCGGCGAGCGCGTCGGAGGGCCGGGAGACGGCCACCTCGTTGGGCGCCCGTGGGTTCGCGGTCGCACCGAGCACCGCCCGTACGGCGGCGACCTGGCTCTCCGTGGCCCGCGCGTAGACCGTGGTGGGATGCCCGTCGAAGCCGGCGTACGTCTGAGCGGACTCCCACCCGATCAGCGCCGCGCTGTCCAGTTCCGGCGCGAGCGGCACCGGGTCGAGCACACCCACGACGGAGAACCACCGCCCGGCGAGCCAGACCCGGACGCCAGGCGTGACGATGTCCAGCCGGGTCGCGGCCCGGGAGCCCAGCACCACCGCCGGGTAGGCGCGGGTGGCCGGTGTCAGCCACGAGCCGGTGTACATGGTGGCGCCGACGGTCTCCGGCAGGTCCTGGTGGGCGGCGAGGACGGAGATGCTGCCGGTCTGCCCGATCGGGACGTGGTCGTTGCGGTAGACGTACCCCTTGACCTGGCCCGTGGCGGCGACGGACTCGACCGGGCCGATCCGGCCGACCATCGCGGTGGCCTCCGCCGGCAGCTTGGCGTCCTCGCCGGAGACGGTACGACCGGGCATGACGGTCAGCAGGTTGGTGCCGAGCCGGTCCAGCGTCCGGTCGAGTTCGGCCCGGCTGGAGGTGGAGATGCCGACCACGGCGACCATCGCGCCGATCCCGATGGCGATGCCGAGCGCGGAGAGGAACACCCGCAGCGGGCGGGACCGCAGGCCGACCGCGCCGAGCCGGGCGATGTCGCCGAGCGCCAGCCGTCCCGGCCGGGGCGCGCGGCTCACCGCTGCACCACCGGCACGTCGTCGCGCACGACCCGGCCGTCGAGGAGTTCCACCCGACGGGGCAGCCGGCCGGCGACGGCCTGGTCGTGGGTGATCACCACGACCGTGGTGCCGGCCTCGTGCAGCTCGGTGAGCAGTTTCAGCACGCTGCCGCCGGAGACCGAGTCGAGGTTGCCGGTGGGCTCGTCGGCGAGCAGCAGCGCGGGTTCCCCGACGACCGCCCGGGCGATCGCCACCCGCTGGCGTTCCCCGCCGGACAGTTCGTGCGGCAGGTGGTCCAGGCGGTGCGACAGGCCCACCCGCGCCAGCGCCTCCCCCGCCCGGCGCCGGCGCTGCCGGATCGGCACCCCGGCGTAGAGCAGGCCGTCGGCGACGTTGTCCAGCACCGGGGTGCCGGGCGCGAGGTGGAACTGCTGAAAGACGAAGCCGATGGTGGTGGCCCGCAGCGCGGACAGCGCCCGGTCGGAGAGCCGCGCGACGTCGTGCCCGTCGATCCGGATCACCCCGGTGGACGGGCGATCGAGCGTGCCCAGCAGGTGCAGCATGGTCGACTTGCCGGACCCGGACGGGCCGACGACGCCGACCAGTTCCCCGGCGTCGATCCGCAGGTCCACCCCGGCGAGCGCGGTCACCCCGCCCGGATACGTGCGGGACACCCCGTGCAACTCCACCAGCGCGCTCACTGCGGGATCCGCACGTTCATGCCGGCGTCCAGGCCGGCGCCGGTCACCTCGACCCGGCCGTCGGCGAACATGCCGGCCTCGACGGCCACCACCCGGCTGGACGTCCCGTCGATGACCTCCAGCCCGTACCCGCCCTCGGCGAGGGCGAGCAACGCGCTGACCGGCACGGTGAGCACCCCCCGCCGTTGCTTGGCGACGCGACGCACCTCGACCGCGCCCGGGTCGCCGTCCTGCAACGCCTTCTGGTCGGTGACCTCGACCGTCACCGGCACCCGTGCACCGGTCTCACCGTCCCCGGCAGCGGGCGCGGGCTGTTCCGCCGCGGGTGCCGCCGGTGCGGCGTCGTCCCCCACCGTGTGCACCACGCCGGGCACCGACCGCCCGTCCGGCAACGTGACGCTCACCTTCGCCCCGGGGACGGCCCAGGCGGCGTCGGCCTGCGCCACGGCCGCGGTGACCAACCGGTTCGTGCCGGTCCAGGTGAACACCTCGGCGGGTACGGTGGCGCCGACGCGCACCGAGTGCCGCGCGATGCGCACCGCGCCCGGCGCGTAGAGAAGCTGTCCCGGCTCGACCCGTCCGGTCTCCTCCCGGCCCAGGTCCCGCTGCCAGCGTTTCACCGCGTTCGTGGTCGCCGACGAGAAGGTCTCGTCCACGGTGAAGCCGGAGTAGCCGAGCGCACGCAGGTTGCGCTCGAACTGCTCGACGTCACGGCCCTCCAGCGGGGCCGCGAGCGTCCGGTACATCGGCAGCGGACCGTACATCAGCACGACCGGTTTCTCGTCGACCCGCAGCAGGCTCCGACCGCGCTTGACCACCGTCCCTCCCGCCGCCAGCCAGGTGACCGTGCCGGTGGCCTCGGACCGCACCGGGGTGGCCGCGCCGTAGCCGACCGTGCCGTCGAGAACCGTGTATTCCACCAGGTCGCCCCGGGTCACCGGCACGGTCCGGCCGGCCCGGGGGTCCGGCGGGGGCGGGTCGTCCCCTCGGGTGCCCAGTCCGAGGGTGGCGGCGGCGGCCACGGCGAGGACCGCCGTGCCGGCCCCCGCCACCAGCCAGCTACGCATCCGTCGACGTCGCCGCCGGCCGCCGACGGTCACCTCGTCCACCCCGCTCACCGTGCCCCCTCCGTCCACACCCGCCGGACCGCGCCCGCTCAGCCCACGCCCGAACCGGGGGTGGCGGGCACCCCGACGATCGATCCGCAGGCCGCCGCGGCCCGCTTGGCGCCGGCGCTGCCGGAGTTCCAGAGCGGCTTGCCGTCCTCGGACTCGGGCTGGTAGCCGTCGGGTCCCGGGTCGGGGAAGTCGGGCGCGCCCTTGGTCTGCATGCACCGCGCGTACTCGCGGGCCTTCTCGACCTCCTCGGGCGTGAGCGCCGGCTTGTCCTCCAGCCCCTGCGGGACCGGCGGGTTGAGGTCGTTGCACTTCACCTGCGCGGCACGGAACTTCGGGTCGGCCTTGACCGCCCGGGCGTCACCGCTGAACTCGATCCGGCCCTTGGCGTCCGGGTCGGAGACCTTGACGCCCTCCTTCCGCAGGCAGGCCACGTATCCGCGGACTCCCTCGACGTAGGCGGTGACGGCGTCTCCGCTGGCCACGGCCGACGGGGTGCCTCCCGCGGTGGCGACGGACGGCTCCTTCGCGTCGCCGCCGCACCCCGCGGTGACGAGCACCAGCGCCGCCGCGCCGAGCGCCGCACCTATTGCTGTGGGAACCCGCACGGTGCCATCTCCTTCTGGTCGGTCGGGTGAGCTGTCGACAGGCTAGGACGGGGCCTGTGAAGAACTCGTCAAGAAGCTGTGGGATCACCGTGCGGGTCGGTCCGGCGGGCTTCCCGGCGGCCACGCGGACGGGTGATGATGGCGGAGTTCTGCTGCCGGACGGGGGGAACCGTTGGTCGCGCGGATACTGGTCGCCGAGGACGACCGGAAACAGTCGGAGCTGCTCCGGGTCTATCTGGAGCACGAGGGCCACCATGTGCACGTGGTGGCCGACGGCAAGGCCGCCCTCGACCGGTGCCGGGGCAACCCGCCCGACCTGGTCATCCTGGACGTGATGATGCCGGTGGTCGACGGTTTGGACGTCTGCCGGATCCTGCGCGCGGAGTCCGACGTCCTGATCATGCTGCTCACCGCGCGCAGCACCGAGGACGACATGCTGCTCGGCCTGGACCTGGGCGCCGACGACTACGTCACCAAGCCCTACAGTCCCCGCGAGCTGGCCGCCCGGGTCCGGGTGCTGCTGCGCCGCGCGGGCCGGGGCGGCAGCGAGGCGGAGGTGCTCCGGGTCGGTGACCTGGTCGTCGACGTGGACCGGTTCGAGGTGCGGGTCGGCGGTCGGGTCGTGCCGCTCACCGCCAAGGAGTTCGGCATCCTGCGGACGCTGGCCGCCGAGCCGGGCCGCGTGTTCACCCGGGCGCAGATCCTCGACAGGGCCTTCGGCTTCGACAGCTACGTCGTGGAGCGGACGGTGGACGCGCACGTGATGAACCTGCGCCGCAAGATCGAGCGCGACCCGGCGGAGCCGGCCTACGTGCAGACCGTCTACGGGCGGGGTTACCGCATTCCGGAGCAACCGCGATGAGCTTCCGGCTCCGGGTGCTGCTGATGACCATGCTCATCGCGGTCACCGCCACGTCCGCCACCGCGTGGCTCACGCTGCGGCAGGCGTCGCGCGAGTTCCGCGCCTCGGTCACCGCCGGTCAGGACGACATCGCCCTGATCACCTCCACGCTGGCCGGGCACGGCGGGCTCGGCACCTGGGACGGCGTGGAGGATCGGGTACGCGATCTCGCCGGCCGCACCGGCGAGCGGATCCGGGTGGTCACCGAGACCGGCGCGGTGCTGGCCGACTCGGACCTGCTGGCCGGCCGGGCCGCCCGGGACACCGCGGGCCCGCCGACGCTGGTGGACCCGCGGCCCGTGGTCCGGTTGCCGGAGGGTGACTCCGTGCCGCGCCTGGCCGAGGACATGATGACCGCGATCGTGCAGTACCAGCGCGCGCTGCGCGACGCGTCGTGCCTGGCCGCCGCTGGCGGGCAGATCCGGGCGGAACGCCCGCTGTTCGGCGTGCCCGTGCTCGTCGCTGCCGACCCGGAGCAGCCCGCGTCGGTGTCCTGCCGCAAGCAGGCCACCAAGCTCCGCCCCGCCATGACGAGCGGACAGATGGAGGGCCTGCTGCGGCCGTGCGTCAGCGGCGCCGCGCGCTCGGCCGAGTGCCTTCAGCGGGTCTTCATCGCGCAGACCACGGCCTTCGCCCCGCAGCCGGTGCAGGTCTACATCGGCGCGCGGGACGAGGAGCCACCGAAGCTGGCCGGGGACTCGATCACGCTGACCGCGGTGGTGGTCGCGGCCGCAGCGGTGGTGGTCGCGTTGCTGCTCAGTCGCCGGGTGCTGCGTCCCATCGCGGCGTTGACCCGGGCCTCCCGCCGGCTGGCCGCGGGCGAACTCGGCGAGCGGGTCCGGGTACGCGGCAGCGACGAACTCGCCGAGCTGGGCCGCACCTTCAACCAGATGGCCGACTCACTGCAGCAGAGCGAGGAGCGCCAGCGGCGGATGGTCGCCGACGTGGCCCACGAGCTGCGTACTCCGCTGGCCAACCTGCGCGGTTACCTGGAGGCGCTGAAGGACGGTGTGCTGCCGGCCACTCCGGAGGTGCTCGCCTCGTTGCACGAGGAGGCGCTGCTCCAGCAACGGATCGTCGACGACCTCCAGGACCTGGCCATGGCGGAGGCCGGGGCGATGACGCTGCACGTGGTCCGGCTCGACCTCGCGGAACTGGCGGAGACCTGCCGGGTCAGTCACGCCGCCCTCACCGAGGGGGCCGGTGTCACGCTGCGGGTGGACGCCCCGCGCCCGGCGTACGTGCGGGGCGATCCCGACCGGCTGCGCCAGGTGCTCGGCAACCTCATTCGCAACGCGACGGCGGCGAGCCGACCGGGCGGGACGATCACCCTGGCCGTCCGCTCCACCGAAGACGCCGCCTCGATCAGCGTCGCCGACACTGGCACCGGCATCCGCCCGGAGGACCTGTCGCACCTCTTCGACCGCTTCTGGCGGGCGGACCACGCCCGAGGGCGGGAGTCCGGAGGCAGTGGTCTCGGGCTCGCCATCGCCCGGCAGATCGTCACCAACCACTCTGGCACCATCACGGCCGCGAGCCGGCCCGAAGTCGGCACCACCATGACGATCACGCTCCCGGCCGACCGGCGGAACGGGTAGTGAGGCCGCCCGACGACAGGACGGCCCGCCGGCGAACCGGCGGGCCGTCTTCACGCTGTCAGATCACCGTGATGAGCACCACGCTCCTGCGGGTCGGCCATGGCCATTGACGAACGAGCCGATCCCTGTGCGGCATCGGTGCGGGTGCGCACCGTCCGTCGAGCCCGTCGCGCCGCGGACGTCAGCCGGGCTCAGCGGTCCGGATCAGGATCCTTCCGCCGTCGACGGCGTCAGAAGCCGCAGTAGACGTAGCTCCCGCCGTCGCTCAGCAGGTCGTCACGGACCCAGCCCTGCACGCCCGTGGAGTTGTTCCGCAGGTAGGTCCAGGTGTAGCCGTCGTTGCCCACGGTGTAGCAGTGGTAGTCCAGTTGCTGCGTGTTGTAGGCGACGCCGTTGATGCCACACCCCGTGCTGGAACCGCTCCGCTCATTGGCCCCGTTCGCCGACTTCGGCCAGTTGCTGCTGTCCTTGTCGCCGACCGTCTTGCCGCAGGCGGCGTGCGCCGAGGCCGAGGTCGCCGTGACGATCGGCGCGACCAGCACGGTCGCTGTCAGCGCGACCGCCCCGAGCGCCCCCCGTGTCGATGCTCGCATAGCCATCCTCCTTCAGGATGTTGGTTACGGAGCGAAATGGTTCGCTCCCCTGAAGCGAACCTATCGACGCATTCCTTCATTCAGCAACGTCAGGTAGTTGACAAATCACGCTGAGTCACCACTCAGGAGGCGGCAAATCGCCAGGTGAAACTGCCGGTACGGATCGCTTGGCCGGACCGGAATTCGTCCTCACCCCAGCTAAACAGGGCTGCGCGTCGGATCAGAAAGTGATACCGGCGTCGGCCAGGGCCGGGCCGGCGAGCAACAACCCGCCGGTCGCCAGCGCGCCGAGGGCGACCACGAGGAACAGGCCCACCCAGAACAGCGCCGGGAACGGCGTGATCCGGGCGAGCTGGTCGGCGTCGGACTGCGGCATCCGGCCCCGGGCACGCTGGCGGTGCAGCTCGAACACCGGCCGTACGCCGCCGAGCAGCAGGAACCACACCGACGTCCAGGCGAACGCGGCCTGCACCTCGGGTGAGGTGTACCAGGAGACGGCGAGCACCACCCCGCCGGTGACCAGCAGCGACAGCACGCCGAACAGGTTGCGGATCATCACCAGCATGGCCAGCAGCAGCGCCACCGCGAGCCACAGCAGCAGCGTGATCCGGTTCCCGGCCAGCAGCCACGCGCCGCCGAGGCCGAGCAGCGACGGCGCGACGTACCCGGCGAGCAGCGTGAGGATCATGCCCGGCCCGGTAGGGCGGCCGGCGGAGAGCGTCAGCCCGGAGGTGTCCGAGTGCAGCCGGATGCCGTGCAGCCGCCGGCCGGTGAGCAACGCGACGAGCGCATGGCCGCCCTCGTGCGCGATGGTCACCGCGTTACGGGCGATCCGCCAGGGCAGCCGGGCCACGACCACCGCGAGCGCGACCACGGCGGTGACCACCACGAGCAGCGGCGGCGGGTCCGGCTGGGCGCTGGTCAGCGTGTCCCAGAGCGTGGTGAGACCGTCGATCAGGGGCATGGGCGGGGAGCCTACCGCCCCGAGCCGTGTCGTTCGACCGGCCGAGTCTCATAGAGTGTGAGACTGATCGGACGAGGCGCCGGAGCGGAGGTGAGGTCGGTGAGCGCAGCTCCCTGGGAGCCGCCGAGGTCGCAGGTCGAGCCGTGGACCGAGGCCGACTACCTCGCGTTGGGCGACAGCCACGACCGCATCGAACTGCTCGACGGGAGCCTGATCGTGAGCCCTGCCCCGAGCAAGAGGCACCAACTGGTGTCCTGGAACCTCGTGGACAGCCTGCGTCGGGCCGCCCGACCGCTCGGGCTGCTGGTGTTCGAGGCGGTGAACGTCCGGCTCGGCATCGACCGCATGGTCATCTCCGACGTCGTCGTCGCGGACACAGACGACGAGGGCATCGTGATCGAAGCGGGCGAGGTGCGACTGATCTGCGAGATCGTCGCACCCGGCAATGCCGCCGCCGACGGGGTGTTGAAGATGCAGCTCTACGCGATCGCCCGAATCCCGTGGTACCTGCTCGTCGAGCAGGACGGCGACAGCCACTCGCTGCGGCTGCACCGGCTCGACGGCGCGCACTACGTCGAGGACGCGGTGGCCAAGGCGGGCGAGACGCTCAGTGTCACCGAGCCGTTCCGCTGGGCGATGGACCCGAGCGCCCTGCGCTGATCAGCAACTGTCGCGCCACCTGGGCGAACGACGACCGTCGATGAAAATTTCCTTTCGTCCTATTGCGATCTAGGGCACTAACCTCCAAAGATGGGCATCAATCAACGGACGTCCCTCTGGAGGCAACCATGGCCCGTACCAGACTCTCCGTACGCCGGCTTCTCGCCGCCGGCCTGGCCGCCGCCGCCACCGCGGCCGTGGCCCTCGTGGCGACCGCCGGACCGGCTGCCGCCGCGACCACCCCCGGGATCGACGTCTCCCGCTACCAGGGCAGCATCAACTGGACCAGCGTGCGCAACGCGGGCATCCAGTTCGCCTTCATCAAGGCCACCGAGGGTACGAGCTACAAGGACCCGAACTTCAACGCGAACTACGTCAACGCGTACAACGCCGGGGTGATCCGCGGGGCGTACCACTTCGCCCGGCCGAACATCTCCGCCGGTTCCACCCAGGCCAACTACCTGGCCAGCAACGGCGGCGCCTGGTCGGCCGACAGCCGGACCCTGCCCGCCGCGCTGGACCTGGAGGGCAACCCGTACAGCGGCGGCTACTGCTACGGCCTGAGCACCACCGGCATGCGCAACTGGGTCCAGGACTTCCTCAACACCTACCGCTCCCGCACCGGCCGGTACGCGGTCATCTACACCACGACCAGCTGGTGGAACCAGTGCACCGGCAGCTGGAGCGGCCCGTGGGCCAACCACCCGCTGTGGATCGCCCGCTGGGCCAGCTCGCCCGGCACCCTGCCGGCCGGCGCTCCGTTCTATAGCTTCTGGCAGTACACCAGCACCGGTGCCGTCTCCGGGATCAGCGGCAACGTCGACCGCAACTACTGGAACGGTGACCGCAGCCGGCTCATCGCCCTGGCCAACAACACCTGACGTACGTGCGACACAGGTGGGACCGCCTCCTCACGAGGCGGTCCCGCTGTCGTCGTACTCGGGTCAGGCTCTGCGGCGCGCGGTGGCCGGGACGGGCACCGACGTGCGGCGCGTCAGGCGCCATGCCGTGACGCCCACGACCGTGAGCGTCAGCACGCCGAGGACCGCGACCGGCGCGGACAGGCCGGCGCTGATCAGGAGCAGTACGACGTCGCCGAGCGCAACGAGCATCCACAGTGCCAGCCGCGGGCCGGTGTACCTCCGTCGGTAACCCATGTCGCGCCTCCTTCCGTCGTCGGAGGGATTCATACCCCCGACAACGGAAAGCCATGCGAGCGAGTTTCGTGACCGGCGGGATTCCCGGTCAGTTCTTGCGGTCCGGCACGAAGCCCTTGGTGATGATCTCCCAGTTGGCCAGGTTGGCGTCCCAGTCCTTCGCGGGCACCTCCCAGCGCAGCGCGAAGCCCCGGTTGCTGGCCGTCGCCACACCACGGTTACGGACGTGGAAGCGGGTGCCGTCGTTGCGCGTCTCCAGCCAGTCCCAGTCGGCGCAGGTGCGGTAGTAGCCGTCGCACTTGGTGATGCCGACCAGCTTGTAGCCCCGCACACGCGATGCGCGGTACGGCTCCTGGCCCTTCCAGTCGGTGTACGCGTCGTCCTTCGGGTTCGGCGTCCACTGGATGAACAGCACCCGCCGCGCGCCGCCGACCTCGTAGAGCACGACGTTGTCCCCGCCGACCCGCGCCTGGAAGTTCTCCGGGATCGGCACCTTGAAGCCGTTCGGGCCGGTGTAGAGGCGCCAGCCGGCCGGCAACGCGGCCCCGGACGCCGACGGGCTGGCCGACGGCGTGGGGCTGGCCGACGCACTGGTCGCCGGGGCGCTCGGCGACGCGCTCTCGCTCGGCGCGGGCGGCGCCGCCGCCGACGCGGAGGTGCCGGCCGTCGGTTCACCGCCTTCGCCGTCGTCACCGTTGTTCAGCAGCGGCACGGCCACCACCAGGCCGACGAGCAGCAGCAGGACCAGCGCGCCGATCAGCAGGTTGCGCCGGTTGGGCGCGGACTTCTCGACCGGCAGCACGGTGGCCCGGCCGGTCGACGGCGCCTCCTGCACCGGAGCCGGGCTGACCGGCGCGGAGCCGGTCACGGCCGGACTGACCGGCGCCGGGGCGTCGGTGACCGGCTCGCCGTCGAGCCGCGTCTCGTCCAGCGCCGGGTCGGCGCCGTCCACCCGGGCCTCGTCGTCCACAAGCGTCTCGTCGGCCGAGGGCGCCGGGTCGAGCTTCGCCGTCGGGTCGGCGACCGGCGGGGTCACCTTGGCGGTGGGACCGGCGTCCGCGGTGGGCGCCGGCACCATCGCCGTCGGGTCGGCGGCTGCCGCCGTACCCCCGGTCGCGGCGACCCCGGAAGCGGCGCGTTCGGCCTGGTCGGCCGGGCGCGGCGCGGGCACCAGCGGCGGGCGCGGCACGCGCGGACCGTTCGGCCCCGGCCGGCGTACGCCGTCCAGCAGCGAGATGCTCTTGGCGCGACGGCCGGCGGCCTTGCGCAGCATGCGCTCCGCCACCTCGGCGGTGATCCGCTCCTCCGGGTCCTTGCGCAGCAGGCCCTGGAGAACCGGCTTGAGCGGCCCGGCGTTGCGCGGCGGCGGCATCGGCTCGGTGGCGAGCGCGGCCAGCGTGGCGATCGCCGACGGGCGCGCGTACGGCGACTTGCCCTCGACCGCCGCGTAGAGCGTGGCGCCGAGCGACCAGAGGTCCGCCTCCGGGCCCGCAGTGCCGTCGCGGGCGCGCTCCGGCGAGATGTACGCGGGCGAGCCCAGCACCATGCCGGTGCGCGTCACGTTGGGGTCGCCGGGGATGGTGGCCAGGCCGAAGTCGGTGAGCACCACGCGGCCGTCCTCGCCGAGCAGCACGTTGCCGGGCTTGACGTCGCGGTGCATGATGCCGGCCTTGTGCGCGGCCTTCAGCGCGTTGAGCACGCCGAGGCCGACCTCGACCGCCTTCGCCGCCGACACCGGGCCGTCCTCGGCGATGGTGTCCTGCAACGACTTCGACGCCACGTACTCCATGACGATCCACGGATCGCCGTCGGTGCGCAGCACGTCGAAGATGCGGACCACGTTGACGTTGTTGAGGCGGGCGATCGCCCGCGCCTCACGCAGCGAACGCTCGCGCATCTCGCGGCGCTCCTCCGGAGTGAGGCCGGGGGGCGGGACCAGTTCCTTGATGGCCACGTCCCGGTGCAGCACCTCGTCCCGCGCCTTCCAGACGCGGCCCATGCCGCCTTGACCGAGCGGCGTGAGAAGCCGGTACCGGTCGGCGACGAGTTGGGGGAGCGCGTTCGACATCGCAGAGAACCGTACCCGGCCGCTCGGACGCTCACACCGTCGGCACGCCACTGTACGGCGAAGGTCGAATTCGCGACGCGTACCCTGGGGTCATGTCTGCCGAGGAGCCGCTGTTCCGGATCGTCCGCGGCGTGCCCACCGCCGAGGAGCTGGCCGCTCTGGTCGGCGCGATCGTGGTGCGCACCCGCCCGGCCCCGGCCGCCGCGCCGGCCCCCGTGTCGCAGTGGGCACGCAGCGCGCGGCCCGCGCCGGCCCGGCCGATCGCCGGCCCCGGCGCCTGGCGGGCCTCC
Organism: Micromonospora tulbaghiae; assembly: GCF_900091605.1. GTDB lineage: Bacteria > Actinomycetota > Actinomycetes > Mycobacteriales > Micromonosporaceae > Micromonospora > Micromonospora tulbaghiae. The sequence goes on along the minus strand of NZ_FMCQ01000001.1, from coordinate 1,039,793 downwards.
GGCCTGCCCCGCTGACATCTTCCCCCGCTCGCGGCGCCGGGTGGGGCTGCCGGGATCCACGTCGAGCCATTAACCTCACTCAGGGAAACCGTGTGGTGACGGGCAGGAGGCTCCGATGATCCCGGAGGACAACCAGCCAGCCGGCTGGCTGCGCGGCTACGGCGGCATCGAGGCCGACATCCGGCAGATGCGGGAGTTCGCCGACCGCCTCCAGGACGAGGTGACACGCAACTACGCGCCGCACCTGTCCTACATCGCCGACGACATGAAGGCCCCGGTGCCCAACCCGGCCGACGCCTTCATCGAGCTGGTCCAGTTCCTCCAGGCCCACCACGACACGCAGACCGCGGCGGTGAGCGCCGTGTGGGACCTCGTACCGGCGACCGGCCACCTCGCCGACGCCGCCGGACGGATCGCCGCCCGCTACGGCGACGCCGACGCGTTCTCCTCCGCCCGAGTGGCCGACGTGGAACGAGCGCTCGCCGGCCCCTCCGCCACCGTCGCCCGCCCGATGCCACCGCTGGCCGACCCCACCGCCCCCGAACAGAGCCGGGTGATCCTGCCGTGATCGAACGGGGCAGCGGACGCACCTCCGGGCTGACCGACTGGCGGCTGATGGACGTCCTCAGCATGTGGGCGTGCGTGCAGGACCAGGACACCGCCGGCCAGTGGAAGCAGGTCGCCGGCTGGCGCAAGGTGTGCGACCTCGCCCTGGCCCACCTGAGCCGCCTGCGCGAATACCGGCGCGGCCTCGCCGAGGCATGGCCCCCGGAGACCAACACCGCCGCGCGGGCCTACATCGGCGAACTCGACCAGCTCATCGACCGCGTGCAGCGCACCCACGACGCCGCCGCCGCGAACTACGACGCGCTGGCAGCCGCCGCCCGCGCCATCGGCAGCGCGCGGGCCGAGCTGCAACCGCTGCACGAGGAGTACGCGAAGAAGCTGCGGCAGAAGCAGGCGTACGAGGCGACGATCGCCGACCCGAAGGCGGTGGCCGGTAGCCGGTTGCCCGAGCGGCCCCCGGTGACGGACGACGACCTGGAGCAGTTGAACGTACGGGCGCGCGGGTTGATGACGGGACTGAGCGGCGAACTCCAGCACGCCCAGGTCATGCTCCAGCGCCCGCCGGCTGTTCCTCGACCTGGCATCGAGACGAATAACCCAGATGTCTACGGGGCCAGCGGGGCAGCACCTGTTATTCCACCAATCGTTCCGGTTGCTGCCACAAGTCCACGTCCAAGGTCAAAGCCATTGCCGCTCAGCGGCGTTTCCAGCCAAAGGCCGCCAACTCCCCCCACCGTAGGTGTCGGACCTATCCTTGGCAGCGCCGGTTCCACCCTCACCCCTTCTCCAAGTACCGCCACACCGAACGTTCCATCGACTCCCCCATCGTTGCCAAGTTCGGTTCCCCTTCCACCAGCCGCTCCTGGCGCTAACCCGTCTTTGCGAGATGCTCGGCCCCACCCCTTCACGGGCAGAGCGGTTTCAGGCGAGGTGCCGAAGAATGCACTCCCCCGCACGCAGCCGAACGGATTAATCGGTCAACCATTCGGCCCGGGTCTCGTCCAGCCATCCTCTCCGAATGCCACGCCCCGCAGGGTGAATCCCGTGGGTGGCGTCATCGGAGGCGGCGGCGCGGGTACCGCACCCGCTGGCAACGCTGGATCGCGCCCCGGCGGAATTGGTAGAAGTTCAGTGATGGGCCCAATGGGCGGATCGCCTCTCGGCGGCTACCCCACTTCGAGTGGCCGATCCGGTCGCCAGGACGAAACGAGTCGAGTATCTCGACCATGGGATCCAGACCACCCATGGGAGACCGATAAAGGGGTTAACCCGGTCGTGCTACCTCCGACCGACGACGGTCCGATCGATCCAGGACCAGCTATCGGTCGAGATCGTTGACTGATTAAGCATGCGTGCAGCCCTCTCGGTCTTGGCCATAATTAGCTTCATTTCAACCCACGCGGTGCAGCCAGCCGCCGCAGAGGATGCTTCGCGAGTCCGAAAAGATCAGTGGCACCTGACCTTCCTCAAAGCAAACGAAGCTCATAAGATCTCTCGCGGAGCCGGGGTCCTAGTGGCTGTCCCTGATACTGGCGTTGACCCTCATCCGGACCTGTCTCGAAACCTGCTTCAGGGTAGGAATATTCTGACGGGCACCGACGACGGCTTGCACGATACAAACAGCCACGGAACTGCCATGGCAGGGCTCATCGCGGCCCATGGCTCTGGCCGGGACATCGGCGCACTCGGCATAGCACCGGAAGCCAAGATTCTCCCGATAATATCGTCCACGTCAGACAACTACGGCGAGGCCGACAACCTCGCTGAGGCGATAGATTACGCAGTCACGCAACATGCGGGAGTTATAAGCATCTCGAGTGCAGGCGTCACGAGTGAGAAATTGATTCGCTCAGTAAAGAATGCACTCGCTGCCGACATCGTCGTTATTGCAGGCGTCGGCAACCTCCCCGAAGCCGCCTCGATCGGCTATCCAGCCGCAGAAGAAGGTGTCATCGCCGTAGGCGGGACAGATCAAGCCGGGAACCATACTCCAATCTCGGTCACGGGATCCAAGATTGATGTCGCTGCCCCTGCCGTTGATATCTACAGCACCAGCTACAACGGCAAGTACTCGAAGGGCACGGGGACATCAAGCGCGACTGCGATCGTTGCCGGGGCTGCTGCTCTCATTCGCTCCAAGTACCCGAACCTTCCCGCCCAGGAAGTCGCCCACCGGCTGACCGCCACCGCCGTCGACAAGGGACCACCCGGCCGGGACGACCAGTACGGCTACGGCGTCATCGACCTGGTCTCCGCGCTCACCGCCGACGTCCCCCCGCTCGGCTTCGAGTCCTCGAACGTCACGCCACCGGCATCTGCCGAGGCAGCCCCGGACAAGGGCGACGACAGCAGCGCGACCGTACGCGGGCTCGCCACCCTGGGTGTGCTGGTGGCGGCGGGCGGCGGGTACCTGTTCTGGCGGCGCCGACGACGCGCCGCCGACCCGCCGCCGAGGGTCAGCCGGTAGCGTCGGCGGGGTGTCGACCTCCGTACCGGTGCGCCTCGTGCTCGCCTCGCAGTCCCCCGCCCGCCGCAAGCTGCTCCAGGCCGCCGGGATCGAGCCTGACGTGCTGGTCAGCGGCGTGGACGAGTCGCAGGTGGTGAGCGAGCGGGCCGAGGATCTGTGCCTCGAACTGGCCCGGCTGAAGACGCAGGCCGTACGCGATCGGCTGCGGCCCTCGCCGGACGAGCGCACGCTGGTGCTCGGTTGCGACTCGGTGCTCGCCTTCGACGGCGAAATCCTCGGCAAGCCTGATGACGCGGCCGACGCCACCCGGCGGTGGCACCGGATGCGCGGGCGAAGCGGCGTCCTGCACACCGGGCACTGCCTGATCGATGTGACCCACGAGTCCCGGGCCGAGGCGGTCGCCTCGACGACCGTGCACTTCGCAGACGTCAGCGACGAGGAGATCGCCGCGTACGTGGCGACAGGTGAGCCGCTGGCGGTGGCCGGCGCGTTCACGATCGACGGGCTGGGCGGGGCGTTCCTGACCGGGATCGAGGGCGACCCGGGCACGGTGGTGGGGTTGTCCCTGCCGCTGCTGCGCCGGCTGCTCGCCGAGGTGGACCTGAGCATCGTCGACCTGTGGACGAAGATCGCGCCCGGGGGCCAGGAGATCGAACATCTCGGCTAACGTCCGGACATGACCACGAAGCCTCTGCCGCTCACCCCGGAACTGCACGCCTACCTGGTGGCCCACGGCTCAGCGCCGGACGAGATCGTCCGGGAGCTGGCCGAGGAGACCCGGGCGGCCCTGCCCGCCGAGGCGGTCATGCAGGTCGCGCCGGAACAGGCGGCGTTCCTGACCTTCCTGACCCGGCTGCTCGGCGTACGGCAGGCGGTCGAGGTGGGCACGTTCACCGGCCTCTCCTCGCTGGCGATCGCCCGCGGGCTTGCCGAAGGCGGGCGGTTGACCTGCTTCGACATCTCCGAGGAGTACACGGGCGTGGCCCGGCGCTACTGGGAGCGCGCCGGTGTGCAGGACCGGATCGAGCTGCGCATCGGCCCGGCCGCCCAGACGCTGCGCGAGCTGCCCCGCGAGCGTTACCTGGACTTCGCGTTCATCGACGCCGACAAGGTCGGCTATCCGATCTACTGGGACGAGCTGGTGCCCCGCATGCGTCCCGGCGCGGTGATCGCCGTCGACAACACGCTGCGCGACGGCCGGGTGCTCGCCCCGCGCAACGCCGACGACCGGGCGATCGCCGCCTTCAACGACGCGGTGATCGCGGACGTCCGCGTCGAGGCGGTCATGCTGCCGATCGCCGACGGCGTCACGCTCGCCCGAGTGCTCTGAAACCGATCCCCGAGGCCGGGACGCCACGCCGCCGAGGGGACACGGTCAGGCCGGAAGGGCCGCCGGGCGCAGGGCACGCCCCAGCCGCACCGTCAGCAGCACCGCGACCGCGATGAACGCGGGCAGCAGCAGGAACGCCGGGTGCGGGCCGAACCCGTCGGCCACCCACCCGAGCGCCACCGGCGCGATCCCGAAACCCACACCCATCGAGTACGCCGACCAGCCCGCCGCCTTGTCGGCGGCCGGACCGGCCACGGCCAGCGCGATCGAGATCGCCAACGGGTAGTGCAGCGCGTTGCCGAGCCCGAGCACGACCAGCCCGGTGACCGCGAGCCAACCGACAGTGCTGACCCAGAACAGCGCGAACCCGGCCAGCGAGACGGTGAGCGCGCCGAGCAGCAGCGGCACCGGCGGCCAGCGCAACGCGGCCCGGCCACCGGCGATCCGGCCGGCGAACATGCCGCAGACGATCGCGGCTACCGCTGCCGATGCCCCGCCCGCGCTCAGCCCGGCGTGGGTCCGGAGCACGTCGGCGGTCCACAACGACAGGCAGACCTCGATCGACCCGGTGACGGACATCAGGGCCCAGGCGATCCAGTACGCACGCGGCAGCCGCCCCGCCGAACCGGCGGCGGTGACGCCCGAAGCAGGAACGCCCGAAGCAGGAACGGCCGAAGCAGGAACGGCCGAAGCAGGAACGGCCGAAGCGGAGACGGAGGGAGCGGACACAGCGGCCTCGGAGACCCCTGATGCGGGGACGGCGGGCACCCGGGTGGAGGCGGCGACGGGGACCGGCGTGCCGGCAGCCGCGACAGCGGGGGCGCGTTGCGGCACGCGTACCCGGAAAGTCAGGGCGGCGAGCGCTACCAGCGTGATCAGCCCGACCTCGACGGCCATCAGCGGTCGCCAGCCGAGACCGGCGTCGACGGTGAGGCCGATGGTCAGCGGCGCCAGGATGCCCATGCCGGCGCAGGCCGCGTTGGCCTCGGTGAGCGCGGCGGGGGCGGCGGTTCCGTGCCGGGCGGTGAGCACCACGCTCACACCGCTGACGACCATCATGCCGAAGGTGGCGATGACCGCGACGGCGGCGAGCGTGGCCGGTAGCGGGCGGAGCAAGCCGAGCGCGGTGACGCCGGCGGCGACGCCGGCGAGGCCGAGCCAGATGGCCGGGCCGCGGCCGAGGCGGCGGGCGACCGGGGCGAACAGCGCGCCGCCGGCGAGCGCGCCCACAGCGATGCCGGTGCTGTGCAGGCCGGCGACGGCGGCGCTGGTGCCCTGTTCGTCGCGGAGCAGGGGTACGACCGGGCCGAACCCGTAGAGGAAGAAGCCCCAGAGACCGAGCTGGGCGTAGGTCAGCCAGGTGAACCGGTCACGGATGAGGCGGGGCACCGGCCCACGCTACGCGCGTGACACCGGTGCCCCGTGCCTGCTGAGAGGTACGTCTCCCCTGCTCAGCGGACGCTGCGGGCGAACTGGCGGGCGGCCCAGAACACACCCGCGGCGGCGAGCACCGCGATGATGCCGAGGCCCTGCCAGACGCGGTCGTTGCCGAGGTCGCCGTTGAACAGCGCGCGGGTGCCCTCGACCGCCCAGGAGAACGGGTTCCACTTGGCGACGCCCTGGAGCCAGCCGGGGGCGAAGGTGAGCGGCAGCAGGATGCCGGAGAGCAGCAGCACCGGCTGCGCGACCGTGTTCATCAGTGGGGCGAGCGCGTCCTCGCTCTTGACCTTGAGCGCGATGCCGTAGGAGACGGCCGACGTCATCAGGGCGATGAGGGCGAGCATCAGGTACGCCAGGAGCAGGTAGCCGATGAACACGCGCAGGTCGAACGCGAGCGCCAGCAGCGTGATGATGATCGCCTGCGCGATCAGCGAGACCACGTCGCGCAGCGAGCGGCCGAGCAGCAGGGCGAGCCGGCTGACCGGGGTGACCCGGGAGCGTTCGATCACGCCGGCGCGCAGCTCGGCGATCAGGCCGAAGCCCTGGAACAGGCCGCCGAAGATGGCCAGCAACACGAGCAGGCCGGGCACGAAGATCTTGTACGCGGCGGCCTGGGTGGGCGCGTTCAGCGCGGGCTTGAGCAGCGGGGCGAACAGGAGCAGGTACATCACCGGCTGGAAGACGCCGACGAAGATCCACACCGGGTTGCGCAGCAGCAGTTGCGTCTGGCGCTGGAAGATCAGCCAGGTGTCGCGGGCGAGTTTCATGACAGCTTCTCCGGGGGTCAGGACTCGCGCAGCGAGCGGCCGGTCTTGGTGAGGAAGACGTCGTCGAGGCTGGGGCGGTGCAGCTCGATCGAGCGCAGGTCGAGCCCGGCGTGGTCGAGGCGGCGCAGCACCTGCGGGATGGCGGTGGCGCCCTCGTCGACGTAGAGGCGCAGACCCCCCTCGTCGACGGTTTCCAGCTTGCTCACGTACGCCTCGGTGTCGAGCAGCTCGGCGGCGCGCGGGGTGCTCGGGGCGTCCAGGCCGACGATCACCACCTCGCCGGAGATCTCCCGCTTCAGCTCGGCCGGTGTCCCCTCGGCGACCACCTCGCCGTGATCCATGATCGCGATGCGGTCGCAGAGCGCGTCCGCCTCGTCCAGGTAGTGCGTGGTGATGAAGACGGTCATCCCCTCGGTACGCAGCCGGCGGATCTCGTCCCACATGTGCGCGCGGCTCTGCGGGTCGAGGCCGGTGGTCGGCTCGTCCAGGAAGACGATCTTCGGCTCGTGGATGATGCCGAGCGCGATCTCGACGCGCCGGCGCTGGCCGCCGGAGTAGGTCTTGCACTTGCGGTCGGCGTACTCGACGAGCTGGAACGCTTCGAGTGCGCGCTCGGCACGGCGGTGCGCGTCGGCCTTGCCGATGCCGTAGAGGCGGGCCTGGAGCACCAGCTCCTCACGGGCGCTCGACTCGTCCCAGGTGCTGCCGCCCTGGGCCACGTAACCGATCCGGCGGCGCACCTCGGCCGGGTCCTTGCGCAGGTCGGCGCCGGCCACCGCGGCCTCGCCGCCGTCCGGCTCGATGAGCGTGGCGAGCATCCGCAGCGTGGTGGTCTTGCCGGCGCCGTTGGGCCCGAGGAAGCCGAAGATCTCCCCCGCTGCGACGTCGAGGTCGACGCCGCGGACCGCGTCCACTGTCTTCGTCTCGCGACCCGCGCGGGAGCGGTACGACTTCCGCAACCCCCTGGTCTCGATCATTTCTGCTCCTGGTCGTCCGGGCGGACCTGAACGGCCGCCGATCGTCCGCGAGGACGCACGAATCCCCCGCGATTCCCGCTGAGGCTAACGCGATATAGCTCTTATGGTCAACGTTGATTATGTCGTGTCACCGAGATCCGTCGGACCAGCCCGACCAGCCCTCGGCTCGCTCCATCCCATCGGGCAGGTACGACACCCCCGACTCGATCCGCTCCGCGATCCGCTCGCACCAGGCCGCCTCCGCCTCGGCGCGGGCCAGCCACAGCTCGAACATCCACCCGACGTGCACCGGCTTGCGGGTGCGCACCCAGTCCGAGTCGAGCGAGGCGCGCGTCGACTCGACCCCGGCCCGGAGCAGATTCGCCCGGTTGCGCAGCGCCGCCGCCGCCTCCTCGCGCGGCATCGCCGGCAGGAACGAGAACGCCGCCACAAAGGGGTCCGGCGGCTCGTGGAGCTGCCACCACTGCGCCCGCAGCAACGTCTCGAACTCGTCCTCCCCCTTCGCTGTCACCTCGTACGTGGTGCGCGCCGGACGGGCGCCCACCTGCTCGACCGAGACGGTCCGGAGCAGGCCCTCGTCGGCGAGCTTGCGCAGCGCGTGGTAGATCGAACCGGGCTGCACGTTGGCCCACTTGTCCGCACTCCAGCTCAGCAGCTCACGGCGCACGTCGTAGCCGTGCACCGGCTGCATCCACCTGACCAGGCCGAGAATCATCATCCGCGTTGCCGACACGGGACAAGCGTAATAACCAAGTTTGACTACAGTGCGGCATCCCACACTGAGCGATCGTTAGGCCCCGCAGCTCGGCCGCTAAACTCCCGGCATCGACCTCCCGGGAGGAGCCACAAGGTGCGCAAGGTTCTCATCGCCAACCGCGGCGAGATCGCCGTCCGCGTCATCCGCGCCTGCCGCGACGCCGGGCTGGCCAGCGTCGCCGTCTACGCGGACTCCGACCGGGACGCCCTGCACGCCACGCTCGCCGACGAGGCGTACGCCCTCGGCGGCGACACCGCCGCCGACAGCTACCTGCGCATCGACAAGCTGATCGACGTGGCGGCCCGCTCCGGCGCGGACGCGGTGCACCCCGGCTACGGCTTCCTCTCCGAGAACGCCGACTTCGCCCAGGCCGTCATCGACGCCGGGCTGACCTGGGTCGGCCCCACCCCGCAGGCGATCCGCGACCTGGGCGACAAGGTGACCGCCCGGCACATCGCGCAGCGGGCCGGCGCGCCGCTGGTGCCCGGCACCCCGGACCCGGTGGGCAACGCGGACGAGGTGATGGCGTTCGCCGTCGACCACGGCCTGCCGGTCGCCATCAAGGCCGCCTTCGGCGGTGGCGGGCGTGGCCTGAAGGTCGCCCGCACCATGGAGGAGATCCCGCACCTGTTCGAGTCGGCCACCCGCGAGGCGGTCGCCGCGTTCGGCCGGGGCGAGTGCTTCGTCGAGCGCTACCTGGACAAGCCGCGCCACGTCGAGGCGCAGGTGCTGGCCGACCAGCACGGCAACGTGATCGTGGTGGGCACCCGGGACTGCTCGTTGCAGCGCCGCCACCAGAAGCTGGTCGAGGAGGCGCCCGCGCCGTTCCTCACCGACGCCCAGCGCGCCCAGATCCACGACAGCGCCAAGGCCATCTGCCGGGAGGCCGGCTACCACGGCGCCGGCACCGTGGAATACCTGGTCGGCGTGGACGGCACGATCTCGTTCCTGGAGGTGAACACGCGGCTCCAGGTCGAGCACCCGGTCACCGAGGAGACCGCCGGCATCGACCTGGTGCGCGAGCAGTTCCGCATCGCCGACGGGGAGAAGCTGCGCTTCACCGAGGACCCGACGCCGCGCGGGCACGCCATCGAGTTCCGGATCAACGGTGAGGACCCGGGCCGCAACTTCCTGCCGGCACCGGGCACCGTCACGGCCCTGCGCCTGCCCTCCGGGCCGGGCGTGCGGGTGGACACCGGCATCTCGGCCGGCGACGTGATCGGCGGCAACTTCGACTCGCTGCTGGCCAAGGTGATCATCGTCGGCGAGACGCGTACCGAGGCGCTGGAGCGTGCCCGCCGCGCGCTCGACGAGATGGTGGTCGACGGCATGGCGACCGCGCTGCCCTTCCACCGCCTGGTGATCCGCGACGAGGCGTTCACCGCCGAGCCGTTCACCGTGCACACCCGGTGGATCGAGACCGAGTGGGACAACACCGTCCCGGCCTTCACGGCCATTGCGGGCGCCGCCGACGAGCCGGCCGAGCGCGAGACCGTCGTGGTCGAGGTGGGCGGCAAGCGGCTGGAGGTCGTCCTTCCCGCCGGGCTCGGCGGGGGTACGGCGGCAGCCGCGCCCGCCGCGAAGAAGCCGGCCCGCCGGGGCGGCGGGGGCAAGGCGGGCGCCGCGGTCAGCGGTGACACGCTCACCTCCCCCATGCAGGGCACGATCGTGAAGATCGCCGTCGCGGACGGCGACGAGGTGGCCGAGGGCGACCTGGTCGTGGTGCTGGAGGCGATGAAGATGGAGCAGCCGCTGCACGCGCACAAGGCCGGCACGGTGAGCGGGCTCGCGGCCGAGGTCGGCGCGGTGATCACGTCCGGCGCGGCGATCTGCACCATCGCCTGACGACGCCAGCCGGGGGTGGTGTGAGCCACCACCGGCGGCGGGACCGCGCCCGGGCGGGAATGATGGCCGGGTGCGGTTCCTTCACGGCGCGGTCCCCGCGCACGACCTGACCTACAACGACGTCTTCATGGCGCCCAACCGTTCCGAGGTGGGCTCCCGGCTCGACGTCGACCTGGCCACCACCGACGGGACCGGCACCACGATCCCGCTCGTGGTGGCGAACATGACAGCCGTCGCGGGCCGGCGGATGGCCGAGACAGTGGCGCGGCGCGGTGCGGTGGCGGTGATCCCCCAGGACATCCCGATCGAGGTCGTCGCCGACGTGGTCGGCTGGGTCAAGCAGCGGCACCTGGTGCACGACACGGCGATCACGCTCGGCCCGACCGACACGGTCGGCGACGCCATCCACCTGCTGCCCAAGCGCTCGCACGGCGCGGTGGTCGTGGTCGACGCGGACGGCCGGCCGATGGGCGTGGTGACCGAGGCGGACACCGTCGGGGTGGACCGCTTCGCCCAGCTCCGGCACGTGATGTCGACCGAGCTGCACACCGTTCCGGCGGACGCGGACCCGCGTACCGGGTTCGACCGGCTGTCGGCGGGCCGGCGGCGGCTCGCGCCGGTGGTGGACGGCGACGGCCGCCTGGTCGGGGTGCTGACCCGGCAGGGCGCGCTGCGCGCCACGCTCTACAAGCCCGCGACGGACGACCGGGGCCGGCTGCGGATCGCCGCCGCCGTGGGCATCAACGGCGACGTCACCGGCAAGGCCGCCGCGCTGCTGGAGGCGGGGGTGGACACGCTCGTCGTGGACACCGCGCACGGGCACCAGGAGCGGATGCTCCAGGCGCTGCGGGCGGTCCGCCGCCTCGACCCGCCGGTGCCGGTGGCGGCCGGGAACGTGGTGACCGCCGACGGCGTACGGGACCTGGTGGACGCGGGCGCGGACATCGTGAAGGTGGGCGTCGGGCCGGGCGCGATGTGCACCACCCGGATGATGACCGGCGTGGGCCGCCCGCAGTTCTCCGCCGTGCTCGACTGCGCCGCGGCGGCCCGCTCGCTGGGGCGGCACGTCTGGGCCGACGGCGGCGTACGGCACCCGCGGGACGTGGCGCTGGCGCTCGCCGCGGGCGCCTCGAACGTGATGATCGGCTCCTGGTTCGCCGGCACCTACGAGTCCCCCGGCGACCTCTACACCGACGCCGACGGGCGGCGCTACAAGGAGAGCTTCGGCATGGCGTCGTCGCGCGCGGTGAGCGCCCGGACGGCCGAGGACAGCGCGTTCGACAGGGCCCGGAAGGCGATCTTCGAGGAGGGCATCTCCTCGGCCCGGATGTATCTGGACCCGAACCGGCCCGGCGTCGAGGACCTGATCGACGAGATCATCTCGGGCGTGCGCAGCGCGTTCACGTACGCGGGGGCGCGCAGCCTGGAGGAGTTCCACGAGCGGGCGCTCGTCGGCGTGCAGAGCGCCGCCGGGTACACCGAGGGGATGCCGCTGCCGACGAGCTGGTGACGCCCCGCCGGGCTCAGCTGAACAACCGCCCGATCACGGTACGGGCGGCGGCCTCCGGGTCGTCGCCCACCCGGGGCGGCAGCGCGCCGGAGAGCCAGAGCGTGGCGAAGCCGTGCACGATCGACCAGGCGGCCAGCGCGTCCGCGTCCGGCTCCCGCCCGGTGCGCCGGGCCACCCCGCCGCGCAGCAGTTCCCCCGACCGCGCGCGGGCGGCGACCAGCTCCGGGTCGTCGGCCCGGTACAGCTCGGGCCGGAACATGACGTCGAAGTGCGCCCGGTGCCGCACCGCGAACCCGACGTAGGCCACACCGGTGTCGAGCAGGTCGTCCCCGGCCTGCCGCAAGGCGTCGGCGAGCAGGTCGAAGCCCTGGGTGGCGAGCGCGGTGAGCAGCCCGGCCTTGTCGCCGAAGTGGTGCGCGGGCGCGGCGTGTGAGACCCCGGCGCGCCGGGCCAGCTCACGCAGGCTCAGCGCGGCCGGCCCGGACTCGGCGATCGCCTCGGCCGCGGTGCTCAGCAGGACGCGACGGAGGTCGCCGTGGTGATACGAGGCCATGCCGTCACCCTAACTTGTCATTGACAAGATGGCACCCGTCGCGCAATCTTGTCATCGACAAGATGCTCGTCGGAGGGATTGACAATGGCACCCCTGATCGCGCTCCTCGCCGGCACCGCGCTGGCCCGCATCGCCGGCCTGCTCGGCGTGGACGCCCTGGACGGGTGGCACCCCGCGCTGCGGGTCGGGCTGGCGCTGATGTTGGTGCTGACCGGCGTGGCCCACTTCGCGTCCCGCCGGGCCGACCTGATCGCGATGGTCCCGCCGTCGCTGCCCCGGCCCGGCCTGCTGGTCACCGTGACCGGCGTGCTGGAACTCGCCGGCGCGCTCGCGCTGCTGTTCCCGGCCACCGCGCGCTGGGCGGCGGCCGGGCTGGCGCTGCTGATGCTCGCCATGTTCCCGGCGAACGTGTCCGCCGCGCGGCGTCGCCTCACGCTCGCCGGCCGTCCGGTGACCCCGCTCGGCGTGCGTACGGTGCTCCAGGTCGTCTTCGTGGCCGCCGCGCTGGCGGTGGCCCTCGGCGGATGAGCCCGGCGGGCCGGCGTGCCGCAGCCGGGCGGGGCCGCCCGGCGCGGCTCAGGCCCGGGACGGCTCCGCTTCGGTGGACTGGGATTCCCCGGTCTCCCCGTGGCGAACGGTCGGCAGGCGCAGGCAGGCGACCAGGCCGATCAGCAGGAACCCGGCGCCCGCGAAGGCCGCGTAGCGGGTGGCCTCGGAGAACGCCGCCTTCGCCTCCGCGGCGATCGGGGCGGTACGCGGGTCCGCCTCCAGCCCGCCGATCGCCGCACCCGCGCTCTCCTTGACCGCGCTCACCACCTGGTCCCGCTGTGCCGGGGTGAGTCCCGGCTGGTCGGCCAGGCGGTCGCCGAGCAGCCCGCCGAGGCCGGCGAAGAGCACGGTGCCGAGCACCGCGATGCCGAGCGCGGAACCGACCTGCCGGGCGGTGCTCTGCAGGCCCGAACCCTGGCCGCTGCGGCGCACCGGCACCTGCGACAGCGAGACGCCGGTGAGCTGGGCGGTGGCCAGGCCGACGCCGACGCCGTACACGAACAGGAAGCCCAGCGGCGCCCACCAGCTGGTGTCCGGCGCGACCACGAACCCGAGCCCGGCGACGCCGACCAGCTCGGCGGCGACGCCGAGCTGGACCACCCGGGCCGCGCCCCAGCGCTGGGTCAGCGGCGCGCCGATGCCGCTGGCCAGGAAGCTGCCGACGGCGAGCGGCAGCAGCGCCAGGCCGGTCCGGAAGGCGCTGTAGCCGAGGACGTTCTGGAACCACAGCGGCAGCGCGAACAGCAGGCCGAACTCGCCCAGGCTGACGATCGCGGCGGCCAGGATGCCGTTGCGGAACGAGCCGATGCCGAACAGCGACAGGTCGAGCAGCGCCGGGCGGCCGGCCCGGTTGCGACGTACCTGCTGGGCCAGGAAGATCCCGAGCGCGACGAGGCCGACCAGCGCGGCCACCGGCACCGGCGAGATCGACGCGGTCCAGTCCAGCCCGAACAGGCTGAACGCCCGTTCCCGCTCCCACCAGCCGTAGGTGCGGCCCTCGATCAGCGCGAAGACCACGCCGGTCATGCCGATCACCGAGAGCAGCGCGCCGAGCAGGTCCAGCCCGCGCTCGGCGTGCTCGTCGCGGGACTCGGCCACGAGCACGAGCGTCGCCACGATCACGGCCAGGCTGACCGGGACGTTGATGCCGAAGGCCCACCGCCAGGAGTACGTGGTGGTGAGCCAGCCGCCGAGCAGCGGCCCGAGCGCCGCCGCGCCACCGATCGTGGAGCCCCAGACGGCGAACGCGATGCCCTTCTCCCGGCCGGTGAAGTTGGCGTTGAGCAGGGACAGCGAGGTGGGCAGCATCATCGCGCCGCCGACGCCCTGGAGCACCCGGGAGGCGATGAGCGTCTCGCCGGAGCCGGCGAGCGCCGCGAGCACGCTCGCGACCACGAACACGGTGACGCCGACGAGGAACATCCGCCGCCGCCCGGACCGGTCGGCGAAGCGGCCGGCGACCAGCAGCAACGCGGCGAAGACCAGGGTGTACGCCTCCTGCACCCACTGCGCGTCGGTGGAGGTGATGTCGAGGTCCCGGATGATCTGCGGCACCGCGACGTTCACGATCGTGGCGTCCACGATGATCATCGCTACGCCGAGGCTGATGGCCAGCAGCCCGAACCAGCGTCCGCGCCCGTCGCCGCGCATTGCGCCCTCCCCTTTAGCTAGATTCTCTAGCTACCCGAGATGCTAGCTTTATCCCGTGGAAGGGGTGCCGTCAACCGGAGAGCGAGCGCCGGCCGCGCCGCCGAGCAGCGAGGCCGCCCGCGCGCTGCGCGACGTGCTGCGGATCGCCGGTGACACCCGGGCCGCGCTGGCCCGCCGCCTGGGCCTCAACGCGACCGACGCCGCGGCCATCGACCACCTGGTCTCCAGCCCGGAGCCGCTGGGCCCGGTCGAGCTGGGCAACCGGCTCGGCATCCGGTCCGCCTCGGCGACCACGCTCGTCGACCGGCTCGTGCAGGCAGGTCACGTCGCCCGGACCCCGCACCCGCACGACAGGAGGCGGCTCAGCCTCCAGGTGACCGAGAGCGCTGTGAGTGAGGTACTGGAGGCGCTGCGCCCGATGCTCGTCGGCGTCGACCGGGCGGTCGCCCGGCTCACCCCGGAGCAGGCCGAGGCCACCACGGCGTTCCTGCGCGAGGTCACCGAGGTGATGCGGGAGTACGTCGCCACCGCGCCGGACGAGCCGTCCCAGGCTCGCGCCGACCGCGGCTGAGGAGACTCTCAGAAATAGTTTGGGCCCTGATGGTTCGGGAGCTAATCTGACGCTCGTGAACATGGGCCCGCTCGTCCGCTTCCCCGACGCGTTGCACCACGCGCCACTCGGCCGGCTGGTCTCGATCGCCGGCCACGTCGTCGAACAGCACTGGGGGCGTTACCTCGCCGAACACCACGGGCTCACGTCCGCCGGCATGCGGGTCCTGATGATCCTCCTCCGCTCCGGCGACGTGAGTCACCGGGACATGGCCGAGGTGTGCTTCGTCCGGCCGGCGACGCTCACCGGCATCGTCGACACACTGGAACGCGACGGTTTCGTCAGCCGGCGTCGCGCTCCCGAGGACCGCCGCACGGTCCGCCTCACCCTGACCGACAAGGGTGCGGCGCACGCCCGCGCCATCATCGACCGGATCGACAGCGACCGGCCGTTGACGTCGGTCGACGCCGACCCGGCCAAACGGGCGGTGATCCGCGAGTTCCTGATCGAAATCATCACCGGCATGTCCGACGGTGACCTCCGTCGGTTGAACCGGGACAGCGAGTCCGACACCGAGCCGCCAACGGGGAGCCATCCGTGTTGATCCGCCTGCTCCGCACACATCTGCACCCGTACCGACGATGGCTGGCCGCCGTGGTGGCGTTCCAGTTCGTCGGCACCATCGCCTCGCTCTACCTGCCCAGCCTGAACGCCGACATCATCGACCGGGGCGTCGCCGTCGGCGACACCGACCAGATCCTGCGTACGGGCGGGTGGATGCTGGTGGTCAGCCTGCTCCAGATCGCCTGCTCGATCGCCGCCGTCTACTTCGGCGCGAAGACCGCGATGGCGTTCGGCCGCGACGTACGTGGCTCGATCTTCCGGCGCGTCAACAGCTTCTCAGCCCGCGAGGTCGCCCGGTTCGGGGCGCCGTCCCTGATCACCCGCAACACCAACGACGTCCAGCAGGTGCAGATGCTGGTGCTGCTGAGCTGCACCATGCTGGTGGCCGCGCCGATCATGAGCGTCGGCGGCGTGGTGATGGCGCTGCGCGAGGACGTCGGGCTCTCCTGGCTGATGCTGGTCTGCGTACCGGTGCTCGCAGTCGCGCTGGGTCTCATCATCCGCCGGATGGTGCCGGGCTTCCGGCTCATGCAGACGCGGATCGACACCGTCAACCGGGTGCTGCGCGAGCAGATCACCGGCATCCGGGTGGTCCGGGCGTTCGTCCGCGAGCCGTACGAGACCGACCGGTTCCGGGCCGCGAACACCGACCTGACCGCCACCGCGCTGCGGATCGGGCGACTCCAGGCGCTGATCTTCCCGATCGTGATGCTGGTGCTGAACGTCTCCAGCGTCGCGGTGCTCTGGTTCGGCGCGGCGCGGGTCGACAGCGGTCAGATCCAGATCGGCGCGCTCACCGCGTTCCTGCAGTACCTGATGCAGATCCTGATGGCGGTCATGATGGCCACCTTCATGCTGATGATGGTGCCCCGGGCGGCGGTCTGCGCCGAGCGCATCGAGGAGGTGCTGGACACCGACTCGTCGGTCGTGCCGTCGACCGACCCGGTCACCGAGGTCAGCGGCCAGGGCGAGCTGGAGTTGCGCGGCGCCGGATTCCAGTACCCGGGTGCCAGTGCCCCGGTGCTGCACGACATCTCGTTCCGGGCCGAGCCGGGCCGGACCACGGCGATCATCGGTTCCACCGGCGCCGGCAAGACCACGCTGCTGACGCTCATCCCCCGGCTGGTCGACCCGACCGCCGGCGCGGTCCTGGTCGACGGCGTGGACGTACGGGACCTGGCCCCGGACGAGCTGTGGCGGCGGATCGGGCTGGTGCCCCAGCGGCCGTACCTGTTCACCGGCACGGTCGCCAGCAACCTGCGCTACGGCAACCCGGACGCCACCGACGCCGACCTGTGGGCCGCCCTGGAGATCGCCCAGGCGCGCGACTTCGTCGCCGACATGCCGGGCGGGCTGGAGGCGCCGATCGCGCAGGGCGGCACGAACGTCTCCGGTGGCCAGCGGCAACGACTGGCGATCGCCCGCGCGCTCGTCCGCAAACCGGAGATCTATCTCTTCGACGACTCCTTCTCCGCGCTCGACCTCGGCACGGACGCCCGGCTGCGGGCCGCCCTCAAGCCGGTCACCGCGGACGCGGCGGTGGTGATCGTGGCCCAGCGGGTCTCCACGATCATCGACGCCGACCAGATCATCGTGCTCGAGGACGGGGGTGTCGTCGGGATGGGACGGCATGAGGAACTGCTGGAGAGCTGCCCCACGTACGCCGAGATCGTCGCGTCGCAGCAGACGGCGGAGGTGGCCGCGTGAGTGGGGGGAACGGCGGCACGCCGTCGGTACCGCAGCAGAAGAACGAACCGTCGCGACTACCTCCGGCCGGGCGGCGGCCCGGCGGCGGCCCGCCGCACATGAGCATGGGCATGCCGGCCGAGAAGGCGATGAACTTCGGGCCGTCGGCACGCCGTCTGCTGGGGCGGCTACGGCCGTACCGGCTCCAGCTCACCGGCGTGCTCGCGCTGGCCCTGGCCAGCGTCGGGCTCAGCGTCATCGGGCCGAAGGTGCTCGGCCACGCCACCGATCTGATCTTCAGCGGGGTGATCGGGCGGCAGTTGCCACCCGGCACCACCACCGAGGCGGCGGCGGAGGCGGCCCGCGCCGAGGGCAACGGCAACTTCGCCGACATGCTGGCCCGGATGGACGTGATCCCCGGCACCGGCATCGACTTCGACGCGCTGGGCCGGGTGCTGGCGTTCGCTGTCGTGCTCTACATCGGCGCGAGCATGCTCCAGTGGGCGCAGGGCTGGGTGCTCAACGGCGTGGTGCAGCGCACCGTGCTGACGCTGCGCGCCGACGTGGAGGACAAGCTCAACCGGCTGCCGCTGCCCTACTTCGACAAGCAGCCCCGCGGTGAGCTGCTCAGCCGGGTCACCAACGACATCGACAACGTGTCGCAGACACTCCAGCAGACGCTGAGCCAGTTGCTCACCTCGCTGCTCACAGTGGTCGGCGTACTCGGGATGATGTTCTGGATCTCGCCGTTGCTGGCTGTCGTCGCGCTCGTCGCGGTGCCGCTGTCGGTGGTGGTCACCAGCCAGATCGCCAAGCGGTCGCAGGGCAAGTTCATCGCCCAGTGGAAGCACACCGGCGAGCTGAACGGCCAGATCGAGGAGGCGTACACCGGGCACGAGCTGGTGAAGGTCTTCGGTCGGCAGAAGGAGGTCGAGGCCGCCTTCCACGCCAAGAACGAGGAACTGTTCCGGGCCGGCTTCGGCGCGCAGTTCGTCTCCGGGCTGATCATGCCGGCGATGTTCTTCATCGGGAACCTCAGCTACGTCGCGATCGCCGTGGTCGGCGGCCTGCGGGTGGCGTCGGGCTCGATGAGCCTCGGTGACGTGCAGGCGTTCATCCAGTACTCGCGGCAGTTCACCCAGCCGCTCACCCAGGTCGCGTCGATGGCCAACCTGCTGCAGTCCGGGGTGGCCTCGGCCGAGCGCGTCTTCGCCGTGCTCGACGCCGGCGAGCAGAGCCCTGACCCGGCCGAGCCGGCCCGGGTCGCCGACCCGCACGGGCGGGTCGAGTTCGAACACGTCTCCTTCCGGTACGACCCGGAGAAGCCGCTCATCGACGACCTGTCGCTGGTCGCCGAGCCGGGTCACACGGTGGCCATCGTCGGTCCCACCGGCGCCGGCAAGACCACGCTGGTCAACCTGGTCATGCGGTTCTACGAGCTGGACGCCGGGCGGATCACGCTGGACGGGGTGGACATCTCCACGATGCGCCGCGACGACCTGCGCGGCCGGATCGGCATGGTGCTCCAGGACACCTGGCTGTTCGGCGGGACCATCCGGGACAACATCGCCTACGGCCGGCCGGACGCCACCGAGGAGGAGATCCTCGCCGCCGCCCGGGCGACGTTCGTGGACCGGTTCGTCCGCAGCCTGCCGGACGGCTACGACACCGTGATCGACGAGGAGGGCAGCAACGTCAGCGCCGGGGAGAAGCAGCTCATCACCATCGCCCGGGCGTTCCTGGCCGAGCCGTCGCTGCTGATCCTGGACGAGGCGACCAGCTCGGTGGACACCCGGACGGAGGTGCTGCTCCAGCGCGCCATGGCGGCGCTGCGCTCGGACCGGACGAGCTTCGTCATCGCGCACCGGCTGTCCACCATCCGCGACGCCGACCTGATCCTGATGATGGAGCAGGGCCGGATCGTCGAGCAGGGCACCCACGAACAGCTCGTCGCCGCCGGTGGCGCGTACGCCCGGCTCTACCGGGCGCAGTTCAGCGGCGCGGTCATCGAAGACGAGGTGCCGGCGCCCGCCCCCGCCGGTCCGCCGGGAATGCGTGCCGGAGCCGGCACGCCGGTCGGGAACTGACATGGACCCGGCCACAGGTCCGGCGCCGGTCCCCGTCCGGGTGCCCTCCCGGCACCCGGACGGGCCGGAGTCAGGCCGGCGGGAGCAGCCCCGCCGACCGGCTCGCGACCACCGCGCCGACCAGGTCCAGCGCCTGCGCGGCGGGCATCGGGTCGAGCACCCGGCCGTCGCGCAGGCGCAGCGAGACCGAGCCGTCGGCCGCCTCCCGGGGGCCGACCACGCCGGTGTACGGGACGCGGCGGCGGGACGCGTCCCGGATCCGGGCACCGAGCGAACCGGCGTGGTCGATCTCGGCCCGCAGCCCGGCCGCCTCGGCCCGGCGGGCCAGCCCGACGGCCGCGTCGGCCTGCGCCGCGTCCACCGGGAGCAGCAGCACCTGCACCGGGGCGTACCAGGCGGGGAAGGCGCCCTCGTGCACCTCGATCAGGTACGCGAACAGCCGCTCCATGCTGCCGACCAGGCTGCGGTGCACCATCACCGGCCGTTTCCGGCGGCCGTCCGAGTCGGTGTACGACAGGTCGAACCGCTCCGGCTTGTCGAAGTCGAGCTGGACGGTGGAGATGGTCGACTCCCGGCCGGCCGCGTCCACGATCTGAACGTCGATCTTCGGGCCGTAGAACGCGGCCTCGCCCGGCGCCTCGACGACGTCCACCCCGTCGAGCGCGGCGCGGAGCAGTTCCTCGGCCCGCGCCCAGCCAGCGTCGTCGCCCACGTACCGATGGCCCGGCCCGCGCAGCGACAACCGGAACCCGGCGGGACGGACACCGAGCGCGGCGTGCGCCTCGCCGATCAGCCGCAGGATCTCGCGGACCTCGTCGCCGACCTGCTCCAGCGCGCAGAAGTTGTGCGCGTCGTTGAGCGAGATGGCCCGCACCCGGGACAGCCCGCCGAGCACCCCGGAACGCTCCGCCCGGTACATCCCGCCCAGCTCGGCGATCCGCAGCGGCAGCTCCCGGTAGGAGCGGCCGCGGGCGCGGAACACGAGCGCGTGGTGCGGGCAGAGCGCCGGGCGCAGCACGAACTCGTCGTCGGCGCTCAGCCGCATCGGCGGGAACATGTCGTCGGCGAAGTAGCCCAGGTGCCCGGACAGCTCGAACAGCTCCCGTTTGCCCAGCGGCGGCGAGTAGACGTGCCGGTAGCCGGCCCGGCGCTCCAGCTCCCGGACGTACTCCTCGACGGCGTGCCGGGCGGCGGCGCCGGCCGGCAGCCAGATCGGCAGCCCGGCGCCCGCGAGCGGGTCGGAGACGAACAGCTCCAGCTCCCGGCCGAGCCTGCGGTGGTCGATCATGTCGCTCTCCTTGATCGGGTACGACCCGGAGGCGAGCAGGCCCGGTACGCCGCGAGGCCCCGGAGCGGATCGCCCCGGGGCCTCGTCGACGGAAACGTCAGTGCGGCGCGCCGGGAACACCCGGCGTCGTGGTCACTACCGCTCTGCGCATGCCCCGACGGTAGGCGCGCGGGTATCGACGGCGCATCTGAGTTTCGGAGAGAGGGTGCGGGTCGCCGACACGGGACCTGTCGGCGACCCGCCGCGGCCAGGGCATCGGGAACGGGGGACCCGACGGCTCCGGTGCCGCGTCCCGTCAACGGTACGCCGCGATCCGTCGATCCGCCGCCCCGCCCCGGGGCCCCGCCCACCCGTCACCTCCGGCCGGGTCGGCTCGTTTTCCACCTACGGCCCGTCGGTGTCGCCTGTCACCGCCAGGCGGGGCCGGTGGTGGTGACGCCGGACACGGCGTCAGGCTCGATCCGGTCGAACGGAGAACTCCGGCGAGGTGGCGGTCGTGGCCGAACTCATCTCTGACGTCGCGTCGCCCATGTGGGCGTACGCGCTGCTGCTGATCCTGCTGATCGCCGACGCCTTCATCCCGGTGGTGCCGACCCAGCTCGTCATGATCACCAGCGGGGCGCTGACCGTGTACGGCGGGCTCAGCCTGCCGCTGACCATCGCGGTCGGCGCGGCCGGCGTGTTCATCGGGGATCTGGCCTGCTATCTGATCGGCCGCACCACGCCGACTCGCCGCCCGGCCCGCGCGACGACGCCCGGACGGGCACGTCGGGCCGTCACCCGGGTCACTCGCGGGCTGCGCGAGCCGGGACCGCTGGTGATCCTGCTCTGCCGTTTCGTGCCCGGCGGCCGGATGGCGGCCTGCTTCTCGGCCGGGCGCAGCCGCTACCCGTACCGCCTGTTCCTGCCCTACGAGGCGGCGGCGGCCCTCGCCTGGTCCAGCTACGGGGCGCTCGTCGGTCATCTGGGCGGTACGGCGCTGACCCACTCGGCGTGGCGGCTGCTGGTGATCGGCGGCGTGGCCGCGGCCGGATTCGCGCTGGCCGGGTGGGCGATGACCTGGATCAGCAGCACCCGCCAGACCCGCACCAAGGCCACCGCCGACTCAGCAGGCAGCTGACCCCCGAGCACCTGTTCGACGCGAAGGAAGCACAGACCATGAGCGACGCGGCGGGCTGGCAAGACGTCAAGGCCAGAGCCCGGCGGATCGATCCCTCGTGTGACGACGTTGAGCGCGCGGCTCAGCGCAGACATCTCAGGGAGCAGATGCTGGAATGGGTCGCCGCCGCGCAGCCGGCGGGAGACCGGCCGGACGATCCACCTCGACCCGGCCTGACCTGACGCGGTTCTCCGGGGCCCGGTAGGGGACGACCCGGGGACCGAAGTGGGTGGTGGTCCCGGATCCGTCTGGGGCGGTTCCGGCGACAGGCTGGCCGTATGCCTGGAACGCGGAGAAGCGGCCTGCTGGCCATCGGCGGGATCGTCCTGGCGGCGGTGCTCGCGGTGATCGGTCATCTCGAGGTGAGCGACGACCTGGATCCCTGGTCGCTGACCGTCAGCGACTTCGCCGTCTCCGATCGGGGCGGCGTCATCGACACCGCGATGGCGGTGCTCGCGGCGGCCAGTCTGGTCCTGCTGCCGGCGCTGCGCCGGTCCGGTGCGGGCCGGGTGCCGCTCGCGTTGTTGACCGCCTGGTCGGCCGGGTTGCTGGCCGCCGCCCTGGTGCCCACGAACGAGCCGGGTACGCCGATGGACACCGCCGCGTACGTGCACCGGTACGCCTCGGTGCTGTCGTTCCTGGCCCTGCCCGTGGCCGGCTGGCTGCTCGCCCGCCACCCGGTCACCGGAGCGGCCGCCTGGCTGCGCGGGCTGACCGTGGCCAGCCTGGTGCTCGCAGGCGCGATGATCTGGTCCGCCTACCTCGGCGACCGCGCTTTGCTGGGCCTGATCGAGCGCCTCCTGATCCTCACCGAGACAGCCCTGCTGGCAACCCTGGCCCTGCACCTGACCCTGACCAGAGTCGCCGATCATGGAGTTGTGGCCCCGCACAGACCGGGCATACCAGTCGGATCGGGGGCCGCAACTCCATGATCGACGAGCAAGGAACGGGCGGAGGGCGAGAGGCCGGGCTACTCCAGCTCGTGGAGCATGAGCTGGCGGGCGGCCTCCGTGATGGAGCCGGACAGGCTCGGGTAGATGGTGATGGTGTGGGCCAGCTCGTTGACGGTGAGGTTGTTCTCCACCGCCATCGTGATCGGCAGGATCAGCTCGCTGGCCTTCGGCGCGACCACCACGCCGCCGATCACCTGACCGCTCGCCGGCCGGCAGAACAGCTTGACGAAGCCGTCGGCCAGGTCGTCCATCTTCGCCCGGGCGTTGCCGGACAGCGGCAGCATCACCTGGCGGGCCGGGGTCTTGCCGGCGTCCACCTCGTCCTGGGAGACGCCGACTGTGGCCAGCTCCGGGTCGGTGAAGACGTTCGCGGCGACGGTACGCAGCCGCAGCGGCCGGACCGCCTCGCCCAGCGCGTGCCACATGGCGATGCGGCCCTGCATGGCCGCGACGCTCGCGAGCGGCAGCACGCCGGTGCAGTCGCCCGCCGCGTAGATGCCCGGCACGTTGGTACGGGAGACCCGGTCCACCGTCACGAAGCCGCCCCGGGCCAGCTCGACGCCGTACTCGGCCAGGCCCAGATCGGCGGTGTTCGGGATCGAGCCGACCGCGATCAGCGCGTGCGAGCCGGTGACCTGCCGGCCGTCGGAGAGCACCACCTCCACCCCGTCGCCGACGCGGCGGACCGCCTCGGCGCGGGAGTTGTTCAGGATGCTCATGCCCCGGTTGCGGAACACCCGCTCGATCGCCATCGCGGCGTCGGCGTCCTCGTGCGGCATGACCCGGTCCCGGCTGGAGACCAGCGTGACCTTGACGCCCATGGCCAGGTACGCGCTGGCGAACTCGGCGCCGGTCACGCCGGACCCGACCACGATCAGGTGCTCGGGCAGCTCGGGCAGGTCGTACACCTGGCGCCAGGTCAGGATGCGTTCGCCGTCCGGTACGGCGGTGGGGAGCTGGCGGGGGGTCGCGCCGGTCGCGACGAGCACCGTCGACGCGGCGATCGAGTACTCCACGCCGTCGCCGGCCGGGGTGACGATGACCCGGTGGGTGTGGCCGAGCGTGTCCTCGCCGAGGCGGGCGTGGCCGGCCACGAACTCGACCCCGGCCTTGACCAGCTTGGTGTGGATGTCGGCGGACTGCGCCAGGGCGAGCCGCTTGACCCGCTCGTGCACAGTCCGGGCGTCGACGGTGACCGCCTCCAGGCCGTCGGAGTGCACCCCGAACTCCTCGGTGTCCCGGTAGCCGGTGACCACCTCCGAGCTGGCGATGAACGTCTTGGAGGGCACGCAGTCGGAGAGCACGCAGGCGCCGCCGGCGCCCTCCGCCTCGACCACTGTGACATCGGCGTCCAACTGCGCGGCGACCAGAGCCGCCTCGTACCCGGCCGGCCCGCCGCCGATGATCACGATCTGGCTCACCGAGCCATCCCTTCGTCGAAGCTCACAATGCTCACAGTGACTTTCTTCTCCCCGTCGGGTTCGACACGCACTGTCGTATTCTCCCCCACCCGTCAGCCGGGCTATCGTCGTCGCCGTGCGTCTCTACGCTGCTTACGGCTCGAACCTTGACCCCGCCCGCATGCGCGCCTACTGCCCGCATTCGCCGATGGTGGGCACCGGCTGGCTTGAGGGGTGGCGGCTCACCTTCGCCGGCGAGGACGTCATCGGGTGGGAGGGCTCGGTCAGCACCGTGGTCGAGTCCCCCGGTGACCGGGTGTTCGTGGCGCTCTACGACATCCACCCGTACGACGCCGCGCAGCTCGACGAGATCGAGGGCGTGACCGCCGAGACGTACCGCCGGCTGACGGTGCGCGTCTCGACGCTCGACGGCGACGTGACCGCGTGGGTCTACGTGTTCGACGGGTACGAGGGCGGGCTGCCCACGGCGTGGTACCTGTCGGAGATCGCGAACGCCGCGGAGAAGGCGGGCGCGCCGGACGACTACGTCACCGAGCTGCGGTCCCGCCCCACCGGCACCGCGTCCGCGTAGCGCGTCTCCCACGCTCACAGTGTGCGCCGCGCGGCCTGCCGGTCGCTCGGCGACCCCGGTTCGGGGGTGCCGGGTCACACCCGCGAGGCGGGCACGCTCCGCTCGTACATGTCGACCCAGCGCTCCTCCACCAAACCGACGGAGCGGTAGAGCGTGACCGGCGCGGTCGGGTTGGCCAGGTCTACGCCGAGCCCGGCCCCGGCGCGGCCCTTCGCCGCGTAGACCGCGAAGGCCCGGCGCAGCAGCGCCGCGCCCACCCCCCGACGCCGGTACGCGGGCAGCACCGACAGCGTCCGCACCCACCCCCGGTCCTGGTCGAGCGCCTGGTCGGAGGACTGGAGCGCACCGGCCGGCTCGCCGTCGACCTCAGCCAGGAACCACTCGTCCCAGACCTTGCCGTACGACGGCAGCAGGTCCCGCCACTGCTCGAAGTCGAGCGGGTCGTGGTCGGGGGTGTCCCGGAACGCGGTGTCGTAGATCCGGTGGAACAGCCGCATGTCGCTCTCGTCGTCGGCCCGCAGTGGCCGGACGGTCACCCCCGGCGGGGGCGCCGGCTCGGCGGGCAGGCCGGCGAGCGAACGGCTCATCCGGATGTAGCGCTTGATCCGGGTGAACCCGGCCTCGGTCAGCTCACCGGCCCAGCGGGTCTCCGGCGCGTACACGCCGGCGCGGGCGGTCAGCGCGGACAGGCCGCGCTCGGCGGCCCGCTCGGCGACCCGCTCCAGCAGCCGCGCCAGCAGCGGCGCGCGCAGGTCGGCGCCGCGGTCGGGGTCGACGAGGACATCCACCCACTCCCGGCCCACGCCGCTCGGGTTGGCCAGGATCGACCAGGCCACCGCCGTACCGTCCGGGTCGGTGACCAGCCATGAGTCCCGGGCCGGGTCGACGAACGGCGCGGTCAGCGCGGACCGCACGTCCTCTTCGTCGAAGTCCGGGTAGCCCACGGCGAACGTGTCGGCGGCGTGCACCACCGCCAGGATCGCGGGCACGTCGTCGAGGGTCGGGCGGCGGGCCGACCAGCCGGCGGGGAGCGTCACGGGCCAGATCCTGGCAGCCGGACCGGCCGCGTCGCCTCCCATTTATCCGCCGCGGGCGCGCTGCCGCGCGGCGCCGAGCAGACTCAGCAGCTCAGCGCCCTCGGCGGCGCTCAACGAGCGGAACGCCGCCGACGCCAGCCGGTCGGTCACCGCCTCGGCCCACAACCGGCGCCGCACCAGCGGCCCGACCGGCGGGTACGGGGGCACCCAGCCGCACGCCGCCGCGCCCGTCTCGCCCTCCGGCCCGGCCAGCACCGCCTCCAGCGGCGTCAGCCCGGCCGCGCGCACCGCCAGCAGGTACGCCCCGGCGAAGTGCTCACGCAGCAGCAGCATGCCGACAGCCGCCCGCGCACCGGGTGACGGATCGGGCACCGGCATGGCCCGCCAGGCGGCGAACAGTGGCATGCCGCTGCCGTCCGCCGCGTCGACCGCCCGTCCCAGCAGCGCGGCGAGCCGCGACGACCCGGCGCCGTCGCCCAGCCGGGCGGTGCCCCACCGGCAGCACTCGGCCAGGTTGGCGGCGGCCACCTCCAGCGGCGGGACGGTCCGCGCGGCGGCGTCCCAGCCGTCCGTGACCGCCTCCGGTGCGATGAAGCCGAGCGCCGCGGCGACCGTCTCGGCGCGGACGTCACCGAGCGCCCCGGCCCGCCCGGTGATGTAGAAGGCCCACCCGGAGATGCCGAGCAGCCGTGCCCGGCGCAGCGTCGACGGGCAGCGGGCGAACGCCTCCCCGAGTTCGAGCACCAGCGGTTTGCAGGCGGCGGCGAGCTGCTCCGGGGTCATCGGCGGCCCGTCACCGTCACTCCACCGTAGCCATTCATCACGCTCAGTCTGCCCGGTCGTCACCGGAGTCGGAATCCCCCTCTTCGGCGTCGAGCGCCTCCAACACGGCCTCCACCTCACCGGCCCGGCGCCGGGCCGCGGTGACCGCCCGTTCCGCGCCCCGGCGGGCCAGCCGCGCCCGGCTCAGCTCCTGCTCGGCCACGGCCCGGCGACGTTCCAACTCGGCCAGTTCGGTCTCGATCCGGTCCAGCGTCGCGGCGCCGTCCCGCTCGGCCGCGTCGGCCGTGGCCAGTTCCTTCTCGGCCCGGTCCAGGTCCGCGCGGGCCCGGGTCAGCTCCCGGGTCGCGGTCCGCCGCCGTCCGGCCCGTTCGGCCCGCGCCGCCCGCTCGTCGCGGGCCCGGCGCGCGTCGGCCCGCTCGGCCGCCCGATCCGGTACGACCGGCGCCTCCTCGCCCCCTGTCACGAGCCGGAGCTGGGGGCGGGGCACCTCGCCGAACCCGGCGTAGTGGCTGGCCCGCAGCAGGCGTCCGGCGCGTACCTGCTCGGCCACCTGGGTGTCCGACAGCGCGGCGTTGAGTGTCGCCTCCACCTCGCCCAACGGCAGCTTCCCGGCCGGGGGCGCGGCGGGTTCGGCGGCGGCGAGCCGACGTACCTCCGCCACCAGCGCCCCCACGACGGCGCGCCGCTGCGCGGACAGTTCCCGGAGCTTGCCGCCGCGCAAGTCGCGCTGTGCGGCGCGCAGCGACTCGGCCAGCTGGGTGAGGTCGGCGACCAGCTCGGGCCGGCGGATCGCCAGCAGGTTGACCAGCCACGCCGCCACGGTGGGCCGGCGCAGCTTGCCGATCTCCCGGGCGGTACGCGGGTCACCGGACTGCCGCGCCCGCGCGACGGCGGCGTCCCGGGCCGCGACGAACCGGTCCGGCGGCGTGGCGTAGAGCTGCCGGATCACCTCCGCGGGCACCTCGGCCATGTTCAGGCGTCGATCCGGGTGCCCGGCTCCAGTCGGCGGTAGTCGGTGTTGGACATCGCCGTGTACTGCCGGTCCAGCACGCCGAAGCCGTTGTCGTTGAGCAGCCCGTCGTGCAGCGCGTACGCCCGGCGCGGCGCGACCGCGCGGATGAAGTCGACCACCTCGGAGAACTTCGACCAGGGCGCGTGTATCGGGGCGAACAGCGTGTCCACCTGCACGTCGTCGGGCACGAACAGCGCGTCTCCCGGGTGGTAGACCACGTCGGCGAAGAGGTAGCCGATGTTCTGGATCACCGGGATGTCCGGGTGGATGACCGCGTGCTGCCCGCCGTACGCCCGCACCGGCACCCCGGCGACGGTGAACGACTGTCCGGGCTCGACCGTCACCAGCGCCTCGGCGGCGTCGCCGAGCACGCCGGCCAGAGACGCGGGACCGTGCACGGGCACCGGCCGCCGTTCCAGCGCCCGGGTCAGCGTGGCGACGTCCACATGGTCCGGATGTTCGTGGGTGATCAGCACCGCGTCCGCCCCGTCCAGCGCCGCCGGATCGCTGAAGACACCGGGGTCGACGACGAGCACCGCACCGTCGTGCTCCAGCCGGAGGCAGGAGTGCGCGTACTTGGTCACCTGCATCGTGACTCCTCGAATACCGAATCGTGATGTCCTGAGCGCAGTCTGCCGGAACCGGCGCGACCACGCGTCACGTCCGAGGTATCGGTCCCGGTTGGCGGGGCCGCCGACGATCGGAGTACGGGGTATGGGCGGACGACGACTCCGGGGCGTGGCCCTGGTGGCTGTGGGTCTGATAGCGGCGCTGAGTGTGGGCGCGTGCGGCGCGGGCGGTGACAGTGGCAGCGACTCGGCCGCGCCGGCGGCCGACTCAGGCGCGGGACGCGAGCAGGCCGCCGAGGGCGGCGCGGACGGCGGTGGCGCGGACCGCGACCAGGCCGCTCCCGGCGGCACCGGCGGCGCGGACCTGCGGGTCGACCAGCGATCCATCATCTACACCGGGACCATGCAGGTCCGGGTGGACGATGTGGAGGCCGCGGCGCGGGAGGCGGTCACCGCCGTCACCGCGGCCGGCGGGTTCGTCGGCGCCGACCGGCGGTCGAGCCGGGACGCCGAGGCGCGGGCCGCACTGACACTGCGCGTGCCGGCGGACCGGTTCAGCGCGGTGATCGACCAGCTCGCCGGCTTCGGCCGGCAGGAGCGCCGGGAGATCCGCACCGAGGACGTCACCGAGCAGGTGGTCGACCTGGACGCCCGGATCGCCACCCAGCGGGCGCGGGTGGAGAGCGCCCGCAAGCTGCTCGCCCGGGCCACCTCGGTGGACGAGTTGGTGCGGCTGGAGAACGAGGTGGGCAGCCGGCAGGCGGACCTGGCCTCGCTGGAGGCCCGCAAGCGCCGGCTGGCGGACCTGACCTCGCTCTCCACCATCACCGTGACGTTCCTCGGTCAGGACGCCAGCACCGCCGAGGAGGAGGCCGACCTGGGCTTCCTGGCCGGGCTGGGCGGCGGCTGGACGGCGTTCCTGGCCTCGGCCCGGGTCCTGCTCACAGTGCTCGGCGCGGTGCTGCCCTTCGCGGTCGTGATCGGCGTACCGCTGTGGTTGCTGCTTCTGTGGCGGCGCCGGGTGCGGGCCCGGCGGACGCCGCCGGGCCCCGAACCGGTGCCGATGCCGGCGGGGCTGGCCGGCGGTCCGGTCAGCGCGCCGCCGCCAGTGCCCGCAGCGCGGTCTGGACCATGAGGCGTACGCCCGCCTCGATGGCGCGCTCGTCCACGTCGAACGAGGCCCGGTGCAGGTCCACGTTGGGCCCGCTCCGGCCGACGCCGAGGCGGGCGAGCGCACCGGGCACGTGCTCCAGGTACCAGGAGAAGTCCTCGCCGCCCATGCTCTGCGGCGTCTCGGCGATGCCGTCGGGGCCGAGCGCCGCGGCGGTGGCGGCGGTGAGCACGCCGATCGCGCGGGCGTCGTTCGTCACCGGGGGCCGGCCACGCAGGTATTCCAGGTCGACCGTGGCGCCGGTGGGGGCGAGCACGTCCCGCACCACCTGAGCCACGATCTCGGGCGCCTGGTCCCAGGTGTCGCGGTCCATCACCCGCAGCGTGCCGGCCGCGCACGCCTCGGACGGGATGACGTTGTAACGGGTGCCGGCCGAGGCGTGGCCGAACACCAGCAGCAGCCCGCTGTTGGCCGGCACCCGGCGGCTGATCAGCGTCGGCACCTCGGTGACCAGGCGGCCGAGCGCGTCCACGAGGTCCACGGTCAGGTGCGGGCGGGCGGTGTGCCCGCCCGGCCCGGTGAGGCGGACGGTGACGTTGTCGGCGGCGGCGGTGATCGGGCCGACCCGCAGGCCGACCTTGCCCACCGGCAGGTTCGGGTCGCAGTGCAGCGCGAAGATCTGCACCACGTCGTCCAGGCCGCCGGCCTCGATGACCTCCAGCGAGCCGCAGGGCAGGATCTCCTCGGCGGGCTGGAAGATCAGCCGGACCCGGCCGTCGAGCCGGCCCGTGTCGGCGAGCTGGGCCAGCAGCATGCCGACGCCGAGCATCACCGACGTGTGCACGTCGTGGCCGCAGGCGTGGCAGACGCCCTCCACGGTCGAGCGGTACGGCACGTCCTTCGGGTCGCTCAGCGGCAGCGCGTCGATGTCGGCGCGGAGCGCGATCACCGGCCCGTCCGGGCGTCCGTCGATGTCGCAGATGACGCCGTTGCCCTTGGGCAGCAGGCGCGGCTTGAGACCGGCGAGGGACAGCTCACGGTGTACCAGGGCGGCCGTCTCGAACTCCTCGCCGGACAACTCCGGGTGGGAGTGGATGTGGCGGCGCGTTTCGATGAGGCCGGGTACGCGCAGCGCGAGCAGATGGTCGAGCTCGAAGGGCAGGGGCTGGTAAGCGGTCGGCGCCTCGGGCCGGGACGACGACAGCAGGCCGCCGGAAGGCAGCGTCAACGCACTCGTCACGTCGAATTCTCGATCACTAGAAGTGGATGGATCTTCGGGTCGGACAGCAGACAGCCTAGACCTCCGGCGGTGACGCTGCGCAACATCTTTCGCGTAGCGGTCGGACCGCGCAGCGTCACGAATCCCCTGGTGAGAGGGCTCGAATATCTGCGGGACAGCAGGTAGATCGCGGTCGAACGCCGTCATCCGCCTCCCACCTCCTACAACGCGTAACCGTTTCAACGGCCACAAATACCGGCCCGTCGTTCCGAATTGTCGCATTAGTCGCGGCAATTAACTGTCGCTCCGACAATTGCACGACAACTGTCGGCTGCCGGAAGACTCCCGACGGTGACACGAGGGTCCGACCGTCGACCGCACAGCCTGTCCGTCCCGTTCACCCGATCCGGTTACCCGAATCGCCGAATCGCACACGCGAAGGCGGCCCGCGCCGCACACCGAGGGTGCACGGCGGGGCCGCCTCCGGACAGTTCAGAACCGGTCGCTGGGCCGGTAGATCCCCCACACCTCGCGCAGCGTTCCGCAGACCTCGCCGACCGTCGCGCGGGCGCGCAGCGCCTCCTTCATCGGGTAGAGCACGTTGGCGTCTCCCTCGGCGGCGGCACGCAGCTCGGCCAGGGCCCGCTCGACCGCGCCCGAGTCCCGCTCGGCGCGCAGCCGGGCCAGCCGCTCCCCCTGCGCCGCCTCGATCGCCGGGTCCACCCGCAGCGGCTCGTACGGCTCCTCCTCGTCGATCTGGAACCGGTTGAGCCCGACCACCACCCGCTCACCCGAGTCGATCTCCTGGGCGATCCGGTACGCGGACTGCTCGATCTCCCGCTTCTGGAAACCGGCCTCGATTGCGTCCACCGCCGAACCGTGGTCGAAGACCCGGTCCATCAGCTCGGTGGCCGCCGCCTCCACCTCGGCGGTCATCGCCTCCACCACGTACGAACCGGCGAACGGGTCGACGGTGGCGGTCAGGTCCGTCTCGTACGCCAGCACCTGCTGGGTCCGCAGCGCCAGCCGGGCCGCCTTCTCGGTGGGCAGCGCGATGGCCTCGTCGAAGCTGTTGGTGTGCAGCGACTGGGTGCCGCCGAGCACCGCGCCGAGGCCCTGCACCGCCACCCGGACCAGGTTCACCTCCGGCTGCTGGGCGGTGAGCTGGACGCCCGCGGTCTGGGTGTGGAACCGCAGCATCATCGACTTCGGGTTCTTCGCGCCGAACTCGTCGCGCATCAGCCGGGCCCAGATCCGCCGGGCGGCGCGGAACTTGGCGATCTCCTCCAGGAGCGTGGTGCGGGCCACGAAGAAGAACGACAGCCGGGGCGCGAAGTCGTCCACGGCCAGCCCGGCGGCGAGCGCCGCGCGGACGTACTCGACGCCGTTGGCGAGCGTGAACGCGACCTCCTGCGCGGGCGACGCGCCGGCCTCGGCCATGTGGTAGCCGGAGATGGAGATGGTGTTCCACTTCGGCACCTCGGCCCGGCAGTAGGCGAAGGTGTCGGCGACCAGCCGCAGCGAGGGCTTCGGCGGGAAGATGTACGTCCCCCGGGCGATGTACTCCTTGAGGATGTCGTTCTGGATGGTGCCGTTGAGCGCCGCACCGGGGACGCCGTTCTCCTCGGCCACGAGCTGGTAGAGCAGCAGCAGCACCGAGCCGGGCGCGTTGATGGTCATCGAGGTGGAGACCTTGTCCAGCGGGATGCCGCCGAACAGCGTGCGCATGTCCTCGATGGAGTCGATGGCAACGCCGACCTTGCCCACCTCGCCGTGCGCGATCGGGTCGTCCGAGTCGTACCCCATCTGGGTGGGCAGGTCGAACGCGACGGACAGGCCCATGGTGCCGGCACGCAGCAGCTGGTGATAGCGCGCGTTGCTCTCGGTCGCGGTGCCGAAGCCGGCGTACTGCCGCATGGTCCAGGGCCGGGAGGTGTACATCGTCGGGTAGACCCCGCGGGTGTACGGGAACTCGCCCGGCTCGCCCAGCCGGGCGTCCAGGTCCTCGGGAAGGTCTGCCGCCGTGTAGACGCCCTGGATCGGGAAACCCGACTCGCTTGACCGCGCATCGCTCATTACCGGATGGTAGGACGCGCAGACCGCCTGGTGGGTGAGGGATACCGCACACCTCACGGCGGCGACCCACCGGAGGTGAGCGGCCGACCACATACCGTCGAGTAGCTAAACGCCCGCCGCGTCGGGTTTCGCATCGGGCGTCGGAACCAGCAAGATAGGGGGGTTGTGTCCCAGCCCCCTCGATATCCCCCGGTGGCTTTTCTGTGACTCAGATTCCGACGTGGAGCGGCGGACCGGCCAGTCCCCCCACTGGACGCGCGGCGCCCGGCACCACCATCGGTGGTCGCTACTCGCTGCGCTCCCCGGTGGGCAACGGAGGCATGGGCACGGTCTGGCGGGCCACAGACACGTTGCTGCGCCGTGATGTGGCGGTCAAGGAGGTCGTCCTCCCGCCGGGGCTCGCCCCGAGCGACCGCGACGCGCTCTACGAACGGACGCTGCGGGAGGCCCGTGCCGCCGCCGCGATCCAGCACCCGGCAGTGGTGCAGGTCTACGACGTGGTCACCGAGGGTGGCCGTCCGTGGATCGTGATGGAGCTGCTGGACGCCCGCAGCCTGGCCGACATGGTGATCGAGGACGGGCCGGTCGCGCCGCGCGCCGTCGCCAAGATCGGGATCGCGCTGCTCGGCGCGCTGGAGGTGGCGCACGCCATCGGCGTGCTGCACCGCGACGTCAAGCCGGCGAACGTGCTGATCTGCACCGACGGCCGCTGTGTGCTCACCGACTTCGGCGTCGCCCGGATGCCCACCGACGTGCAGCTCACCACGCCCGGCATGGTGCTCGGCTCGCCGCACTTCATCTCGCCCGAGCGGGCCATGGGCCAGGAGTTCGGGCCGCCGAGCGACCTGTTCTCGCTCGGCGTGACGCTCTACACGGCGGTCGAGGGCCGGCCCCCGTTCGACAAGGGCGACCCGATCGAGACCATGCACGCCGTGGTCGAGGACCCGCCCGCCACGCCGCAGCGCAGCGGCCCGCTGACCGGCGTGCTGATGGGGCTGCTGGAGAAGGACCCGGCCCGCCGGATGGACGTGCACCGCGCCCGGGCCAACCTGCGCGAGCTGCTCGCCGGGCCGCTGACCAGCACCGCGACCGCTGTCAACTCGGTCACCGACCCGTACGCGGTGGTGCCGGTTCCGCGCCCGACCACGCCGCCGGCGATCGCGGCGGAGCCGAAGCCGAGCGGGCAGATCGGCGGCCGGGCGATGATCAGCCCGGACGAGTCGCTCACCGACCGGCTCGCCGCGCTGCGCCGCGGTGAGCGGCCCCAGGCCGAGAAGGCCGCGGCGGGTGCCGCCGCGCTCGACGAGACCAGCGCCGACGCGCTGGCCGGCCCGCTGCACACCCCGACCGGCGCGATGTCCGGGCCGGGCACGCCGGAGGCCACCCAGCGCATCTCGCCGGACGCCACGGTCCGGCTCGGCCAGGGCGCCGGGGCGGACGCGACCCAGGCGGTGCCCACCGCCACGCCGGCCACCTACGGCCGCACCGTCGACGCCACCCAGCCGGTGTACGGCGGCGGAAACCAGTGGTCGGTGCCCGGCACCGGCCAGGCGTGGACCACCCCGGCCACCGCACCGGCGGCCGGCGGAGGTGCCCTCGGCGCGACCAAGGGGTTGCTCGGCCGGGTGAAGGCGTGGCCGCGCAAGGTCCAGCTCGCCGCCGCCGGTGGCCTCGCCGTGGTGCTGCTGGTGAGCGTGATCGCGCTGACCAGCGGCGGCGACGACGACGGGCCGCCGCCGATCGTGGGCACGCTGCCGTCGAACTCGGCCGCCGCCGCGCCGGAGATGCAGGAGCAGACCGTCAAGGGCATCACCATCCAGGTGCCGAAGGGCTGGCAACGGCAGACCGGCGGCCTCTTCGTCGACTACGTCGACCCGAACGACGAGGGCCGCAAGGTGCGGGTCATCGCCGAGAAGTGGGGCGGCACCTCGATCAGCTGGGCCGAGTTCGCCTCGCGGAACCTGAAGAGCAAGACCGCGAACAGCAAGACCTGCCCGGCCCCCTACACCGAGTTGTCAGTCTCCGAGCAGCCACTCGCCGGCCAGACCGCGGGCCAGCTCGAATACACCTGCGGCGAGGGCGAGGCCATGCGGCACGGCATCTGGCGGGGCCTGGTCAAGGACGGCAAGGTCTACTCGTTCTACCTCTCCACGACCGACGCACGATTCGCCGAGAGCAAGCCGATCTTCGACGCGATGGTCGACTCGTTCCAGCTCACGGCGACGAACTGAGTCGAGGCCGGCGGCCATTGGTGATCCGCCGCCGTGCTTTCATGAGGCAATGGCGGCGGATACCACTGACCTTGACGACCTTCGCGTGCAAGCCGAGCGCTGGCTCGCCGACGACCCGGACCCGGCCGGCCGCGCCGAGCTGCGCGCGGTCCTCGACGGGCTGCCCGGCACGGCGGCCGACCTGGCCGACCGGTTCGCCGGTCCGCTGACCTTCGGCACCGCCGGGCTGCGCGGCCCGTTGCGCGCCGGGCCCAACGGCATGAACCTCGCCGTGGTCACCCAGGCCGCCGCCGGGCTCGTCGGCTGGCTCGCCGCCCAGGGCGGCGAGGGCCCACTGGTGATCGGGTACGACGCCCGGCACGGCTCGCTGGCCTTCGCCGAGCGCACCGCGCAGGTGGCGACCGGTGCGGGCCGGCCGGCACTGCTGCTGCCCCGGCCGCTGCCCACGCCCGTGCTGGCGTTCGCGGTCCGCCAGCTCGGCGCGGTCGCCGGAGTGATGGTCACCGCCAGCCACAACCCGCCGCAGGACAACGGCTACAAGGTCTACCTGGGCGCGCAGCTCGGCGGTGACCTGGGCGCCGGCGCGCAGATCGTGCCGCCCGCCGACGCCGGCATCGAGGCCGCCATCCGGGCGGTCGGCCCGCTCGCGGCGGTGCCGCTCGGCCCGGCCGGGCAGGTGCTCGGCGACGACCTGGTGGCCGCGTACGTCGAGCAGGCCGCCGCCGTGGTGGACCCGGCCGGACCACGGGATCTGAAGGTGGCGTACACGCCGCTGCACGGGGTGGGCGCCGCGGTGCTGACGGCCGCGTTCGCGCGCGCCGGTTTCGGCGTTCCCGGCGTGGTGCCCGAGCAGGCCGAGCCGGACCCGGCGTTCCCGACCGTCAGCTTCCCCAACCCGGAGGAGCCCGGCGCGGTGGACCTGCTGGTCGCGCTCGCCGACCGCACCGGCGCGGACATCGCCGTCGCCAACGACCCTGATGCGGACCGCTGCGCCGTGGCGGTACGCGACGCCGGGTCCTGGCGGATGCTGCGCGGCGACGAGGTGGGCGCGCTGCTCGCCGATCACCTGATGCGGCGCGGCGTGACCGGCCTGTACGCCACCACGATCGTGTCGTCGGCGCTGCTGCGGGCCATGGCGGCGGCCCGGGGTCTGCCCTACGACGAGACGCTCACCGGGTTCAAGTGGATCGTTCGGGCCGGCGGCGGCCGGGAGCCGCTGGTGTACGGCTACGAGGAAGCGCTGGGCTACTGCGTCGCGCCCGGTCACGTACGCGACAAGGACGGCATCACGGCCGCGCTGACGGTCGCCGAGCTGGCCGCCGGTCTCAAGGCCGAGGGCCGTACGCTCCTCGACCGGCTGGACGAGCTCGCCGCCGAGTTCGGCGTGCACCACACCGAGCAGCTCTCGGTCCGGGTGGAGGACCTGCGGGTGATCGCGGACTCGATGGCCCGGATCCGGGCGGCCACGCCGACCGCGCTGCTCGGGCAGCCGGTGACCGAGGCGTCCGACCTGCTTCCGGACGCGGACGTGGTGATCCTGCGCACCGGCGCGGCCCGGGTGGTGATCCGGCCCTCCGGCACCGAGCCGAAGCTCAAGGCGTACCTGGAGGTGGTGGAGCCGGTGAGCGGCGGCGACGTGCCGGCTGCCCGGCAGCGCGCGCGGGCCGCCGTGGCCGAGCTGCGCAACGAGATCGCCGCCGCCCTGGGGCTCTGACGGTCCGGTGCGTCTGCCGTCGCTCCGGCGACGACGGACGCACCCGTCACCGGCCTCAGCCTGCGGCAGGCCGCTTGCCGAGGGCGGCGTCGACGGCCTGGCCCAGCGCGGCGATGACCAGGCTGATCGACGGGCGCACCACGCTGTCGTCCAGGCTCACGGTGCCGGAGAACCCGGCGCCGGCAGCGATCTCCTCCAGTCGCCGGCCGGCGTCCTCAGCTGCCGCGCCGGTCAGCCCGAGCGCGGGTTCCATCCGCAGCACCGCGACGAGCGTGGCCAGCGCGGCGGTCCGCTCGTCCGGGAGCTGCCCGCTGGTCAGCGCGTCGGCCAGCCGCCGCCGGATGTCCGCCTCGACCGAGGCGTCCGCCACCGGGTAGCGGTGCACGTGGATGAAGCCCAGCTCGGTCTCCTCCACGTCCCGCACCACGCCCCGCCCGCAGAGGTCGGAGAGGATGCGGTCGCGCAGCCCGTGCCGCAGCCGCTGTACCCAGGACGACGGCGTGTGCGGGGTCTCCGCGGCGATCTTGGCGAGGACGGCGTCCGCGATCGGCTCGCCGGTCGGGGCCGGGTCGACCACCGCCAGGTTCCCGTCCGCGTACGCGACCCGTCCGGCCAGGGCCAGCTCGACCAGCACCGCGGCGGCCATGCCCAGGTCCAGGCTGATCCGCGGCATGGTGGCCTTGCCGGTTTCGTCGTCATACGCGAGGAGCAGCAGCTCCTCGGCGAGCGCAACACCAGTCATGGCCCGGAACGCTAGCGCCTCCCCGCACCCCCGCGCACCGACTCGCCGGGGCCGCCCGATTCACGCCGAGAGGGCCCCTTCCCAGCGGGAAAGGGCCCTCTCGGCCGAATAGCCGGATCCCGGGGTCGCCGGGTCGAACCGGATCCCCGGACGGCCGGGTCAGAAGCGGGGCATGCCGCCGAACTGGCGGTCGCCGGCGTCGCCCAGGCCGGGGACGATGAACTTCGAGTCGTTCAGTCCCTCGTCGATCGAGGCGGTGACCAGGCGCAGCGGCAGGCCGGAGCGCTCCAGCCGCTCGATGCCGACCGGGGCGGCCAGCACGCACAGCACCGTGATGTCGGTGCAGCCGCGGTCGGCGAGCAGCCGGCAGCAGTGCTCCAGCGAGCCGCCGGTGGCGAGCATCGGGTCGAGCACCAGCACCGGCAGGCCGGCGAGGTCGCGCGGCAGCGACTCCATGTACGCGCGGGGCTCGTACGTCTCCTCGTCGCGGGCCAGGCCGACGAAGCCCATCGACGACTCGGGCAGCAGGCCGAGCGCGGCGTCGGCCATGCCGAGACCGGCCCGCAGCACCGGCACCAGCAGCGGCGGGTTCGCCAGCCGGGTGCCCTCGGTGGCGGTGACCGGGGTCTGGATCGAGTACTTCTCGACCGGGAAGGAGCGCGCGGCCTCGTACACCAGCATGGTGGTGAGTTCGCGCAGCGCGGCCCGGAACGACGACGAGTCGGTCCGGGCGTCCCGCATGGCGGTCAGCCGCGTCTGGGCGAGCGGATGGTCAATGACGGTTACGTCCACGATCGCTCAACCTACCGTTTGGCGGCCGGGCGCAGGGCAGGTGCGGTACGACCAGCGACACCGCTCACGTATGACGCTCACGACCGGTCGATCGTGAGCAAGATCACTCGACTCGCGGGTGCGTACTATTCGGGGCATGACGGCGACAACGACGTCGGCCCGGTCGGACCTCACCGAGCTGGGACGATCCGAGACCGCTCTGCGGACCTTCCTGCACGGCCTGCCCGGCGTGGACCAGGTGGGCG
Source organism: Micromonospora tulbaghiae (assembly GCF_900091605.1). Lineage (GTDB taxonomy): Bacteria > Actinomycetota > Actinomycetes > Mycobacteriales > Micromonosporaceae > Micromonospora > Micromonospora tulbaghiae. The sequence goes on along the minus strand of NZ_FMCQ01000001.1, from coordinate 1,001,511 downwards.
CGGAGCAGCGGGCGGCGCAACTCGGCACCCGCTCCATCAAGACCACGGCGAAGGCCGAGGCGATCGACCTGGCGATCCGGATGGTCGACCTGACCACCCTGGAAGGGGCGGACACCCCGGGCAAGGTGCGGGCGCTGGCGGCGAAGGCGCTGCGCCCCGACCCGGCCGACCCGAGCTGCCCGCACGTCGGCGCGGTCTGCGTCTACCCGTCGATGGTCCCGCACGTGGCCGAGGTGCTGCGCGGCTCCGGCGTGCACCTGGCCAGCGTGGCGACCGCGTTCCCGTCCGGCCAGGCGCCGCTGGAGATCAAGCTCGCCGACGTGCGGGCAGCGGTCGAAGCGGGCGCCGACGAGATCGACATGGTGATCAACCGGGGCGCGTTCCTGGCCGGGCGCTACTCCGAGGTCTACGACGAGATCGTGGCCACCAAGGAGGCATGCGGGAACGCGCACCTCAAGGTCATCCTGGAGACCGGCGAGCTGGCCACGTACGACAACGTGCGGCGCGCCTCCTGGCTCGCCATGCTGGCCGGCGGCGACTTCATCAAGACCTCCACCGGCAAGGTCCCGGTCGCGGCCACCCTGCCGGTGACGCTGGTGATGCTGGAGGCGGTCCGCGACTTCCGCGCCGCCACCGGGCGTCAGGTCGGCGTCAAGCCGGCCGGTGGCATCAAGACCACCAAGGACGCCATCAAGTACCTGGTCATGGTCAACGAGACGGTCGGCGCCGACTGGCTGAGCCCGGACTGGTTCCGGTTCGGCGCGTCGAGCCTGCTCAACGACCTGCTCATGCAGCGCACCAAGCTGACGACCGGCGTCTACGCCGGCCCCGACTACTTCACCCTGGACTGAACGCGATGTTCGAATACGCTCCCGCCCCCGAGTCCCGCTCGGTGGTGGACCTCAAGCCCTCGTACGGGCTCTTCGTCGACGGCGCGTTCGTCGACCCGGCTTCCGGCGGCAGCTTCAAGTCGGTGAACCCGGCCTCCGAGGAGGTGCTGGCCGAGATCGCCGAGGCGGGCGAGGAGGACGTGGACCGCGCGGTCCGCGCCGCCCGGACCGCGTACGAGAAGGTCTGGGGTCCGATGCCGGGCCGGGACCGGGCCAAGTACCTGTTCCGGATCGCCCGGATCATCCAGGAGCGCTCGCGCGAGCTGGCGGTGCTGGAGTCGCTGGACAACGGCAAGCCGATCAAGGAGTCCCGCGACGTCGACCTGCCGCTGGTCGCCGCGCACTTCTTCTACTACGCGGGCTGGGCCGACAAGCTCCCCCACGCGGGCTTCGGCCCCGACCCGAAGCCTCTCGGCGTGGCGGCGCAGGTCATCCCGTGGAACTTCCCGCTGCTCATGCTGGCGTGGAAGATCGCCCCGGCGCTGGCCGCCGGCAACACGGTGGTGCTCAAGCCGGCCGAGACCACCCCGCTCACCGCGCTGCTGTTCGCCGAGATCTGCCAGCAGGCCGACCTGCCCGCCGGTGTGGTGAACATCGTCACCGGCGCCGGCGACACCGGCCGGGCGCTGGTCGAGCACCCGGGCGTGGACAAGGTCGCGTTCACCGGCTCCACCGAGGTCGGCCGCGCCATCGCCCGCTCGGTCGCCGGCACCCGCAAGAAGCTCACGCTGGAGCTGGGCGGCAAGGCCGCGAACATCGTCTTCGACGACGCCCCGATCGACCAGGCCGTCGAGGGCATCGTCAACGGCATCTTCTTCAACCAGGGCCACGTCTGCTGCGCCGGATCCCGGCTGCTGGTCCAGGAGTCGGTGGCCGACCGGGTGCTGGAGTCGCTCAAGCGCCGGATGGCCCAGCTCCGCGTCGGCGACCCGCTGGACAAGAACACCGACGTCGGCGCGATCAACTCGGCCGCTCAGCTCGCCCGGATCCGGGAGCTGTCCGACGCCGGGTCCGCCGAGGGCGCCGAGCGCTGGTCGCCGCCGTGCGAGCTGCCCGAGCGCGGCTTCTGGTTCGCGCCGACCATCTTCACCGGCGTCACCCAGGCGCACCGGATCGCCCGCGAGGAGATCTTCGGCCCGGTGCTGTCCGTGCTGACGTTCCGCACCCCGGCGGAGGCCGTCGAGAAGGCCAACAACACGCCGTACGGGCTGTCGGCCGGGATCTGGACCGACAAGGGCTCCCGGATCCTGTGGCTGGCCGACCGGCTGCGCGCTGGCGTGGTGTGGGCCAACACGTTCAACAAGTTCGACCCGACGTCGCCGTTCGGCGGTTACAAGGAGTCGGGCTACGGTCGCGAGGGCGGCCGGCACGGGCTGGAGGGGTACCTCAATGTCTGAGCGGGTCGCGGTACGCAAGACGTACAAGCTCTTCATCGGCGGGAAGTTCCCGCGCAGCGAGTCGGGACGGTCGTATCTCGTGCAATCGGCGAACGTGTCTCTTGCCTCCCGGAAGGACGCGCGGGACGCGGTCGTGGCCGCCCGTGCCGCGGTGAAGGGCTGGGCCGGGGCGACCGCGTACAACAGGGGTCAGATCCTCTACCGGGTCGCCGAGATGCTGGAGGGCCGGCGCGAGCAGTTCGTGGCCCTGGGCCTCCCGGCCGACGAGGTGGACGCGGCGATCGACCGCTGGGTCTGGTACGCGGGCTGGTCCGACAAGCTGTCCCAGGTGTACGGCGGCGCGAACCCGGTGGCCGGCCCGTACTTCAACCTGTCCGCGCCGGAGCCGACGGGCGTGGTGGCTGCGGTGGCCCCCGAGGAGCCCGCGCTGCTCGGCCTGGTGAGCGTGATCGCCCCGGCGATCGTCAGCGGCAACACTGTGGTGGTGGCCGCCTCCCCGGTGGCGCCGCTGGCGGCGGTGACGCTCGCCGAGGTGCTCGCGACCTCGGACCTGCCCGGCGGGGTGGTCAACATCCTCACCGGCCGGCTGGCCGAGACGGTGCCGACGCTCGCCGCGCACATGGACGTCAACGCGATCGACCTGACCGGCGTCGCCGACGCCGAGCTGGCCGCCGACCTGGAGATCAGGGCCGCGGAGAACCTCAAGCGGGTGCTGCGGCCGGCCCCGGCGGACCACGACTGGCACGCCGACCCCGGCATCACCCGGATGACCACGCTGCTGGAGACCAAGACGGTCTGGCACCCGAAGGGCGTCTGACCCGGGCGGTCCCCGGGGGTCGGAAGGGATCTACTACCGGGGGTAGGATTGCCGGGTGACTCGGCTGGGGGACCTTGAGCGTGCGGTGATGGACGTGCTGTGGGACGCGGCGCCCGCCTCGTCGGGCGGGGTGACGGTACGCGAGGTCGCCGACGCCCTGGACGGCCGCGAACTGGCCTACACCACTGTCATGACAGTGCTCGACCGGCTCGCCGGCAAGGGCATGGTGCAGCGCGAGCGGGAGGGGCGGGCCTGGCGTTACCGCCCGGCCGCCACCCGCGAGGCGCACATCGCCCAGCTCATGCTCGAAGCCCTCGACCTCGGCGGCAGCCGGGACGCCGCACTCGTGCGCTTCGCCCGCTCGGTGACCGGCACGGAGGCGGACGTCCTCCGCGCCGCGCTCGGCGCCGAGGCCGGGGCGACGGTCGAGGACGGACCGGCGGGCCGGGTCGAGAACCCCCGGCCCGGTCGGCCGGCGCTCGACGAGGCGACGGACCGGTAGGGCGGCTGCCGTGGCGTACGCCCTGCACTTCGCCGCGATCATCCTGGCCTGCTGGCTGACCGCGCAGGTCCTCGCCGCCGCGCGCTGGACCTGGCGGGCGCCCCGGGTGGCGATCATCTGCTGGCAGGCGGTCGGGCTGGCGCTCGGACTGTCGGCCATGGGGCTGCCGATGGCGCTGGGGCTCGACGCGTACGACCGGGCGACCGGGTACGCGCTGCTGGCCCTGGCCGACGACCTGGCCCACCGCACGCTGCCCGCCGGGGTGGGCGCGGTGCACCTCAGCCTGGTCGGCGTCGGTCTCGGTATCGGCGCGGTGCTGCTCACCACGACGGTACGTAGCCTGCACGGCGCGGTCCGCGCCCAGCGCCGGCACCGGGAGCTGCTGCACCTGGTGGCCCGGCGCGACCCCACGGTGCCCGGCGCGCTGGTGCTGGACCACCCGAGCGCGGCGGCGTACTGCCTGCCCGGGGTGCGTCCCCGGGTGGTGGTGAGCGCCGGCACGCTCGACCTGCTCGACCCGGCCGAGCTGGCGGCGGTGCTCACCCATGAGCGGGCGCACGCCCAGGAGCGGCACGACCTGGTGCTGCTGCCGTTCACCGCGCTGTGCCGGGCGCTGCCCTGGTTCCGGTGGGTACGGGATGCGCACGCGCGGGTGGCGCTGCTGGTCGAGATGCGCGCCGACGACAAGGCCCGGGAGCTGCACGCGGACGCGCCGCTCGCCGGTGCGCTGCGCCGGTTCGCCGCCGCCGAGCACCGGGTGCAGCCGGCGGGCACGCTCGGACTCGGCGACCGCGACCTCGACGTACGGGTGCAGCGGCTGCTCGTCGCGGACCGCCCGCCGCGGGTGCTCGGCGCGATGGCGCTGGCCGTCGCGGGCACGCTCGTGTCCCTGCCGTTCGCCCTGTTCCTGAGCTGACCTCACCCCTACGGGACTTCTCCGGGTTCGCGCGCTCCTATAGGTAGGGAGGCTACGTGTAGGTTGGCTACGACAAGAGAGCCAACCCATGGGAGGACGACAGTGGACCCGCTGCTCCTCGCCCGCCTCCAGTTCGCCACCACCACCTCGATCCACTTCCTGTTCGTGGCGGTCACGCTCGGCCTGGTCACGCTGCTGGTCGGGTTGCAGACCGCCGGCTACCTGACCGGCAAGCCGGTGTACGAGCGGCTGACCCGGTTCTGGGGCCAGCTCTACGTGATCAACTACGTGCTCGGCATCGCCACCGGGATCGTGATGGAGTTCCAGTTCGGGCTGAACTGGAGCGGGCTGTCGCGCTACGTCGGGAACGTGTTCGGCGCGCCGCTGGCCATCGAGACGCTCGTGGCGTTCTTCCTGGAGTCCACGTTCCTCGGCATGTGGATCTTCGGGTGGCACCGGCTACGGCGCGGCGTGCACCTGGCGCTGCTCTGGGGCGTGGCGATCACCGCGTACGCCTCGGCCTTCTGGATCATGGTGGCGAACGCCTGGCTCCAGAACCCGGTCGGGTACGAGGTCCGCGACGGCGTCGCCCACCTCACCGACTTCGGCGCGCTGCTCACCAATCCCACGTTCGGCATGGCGTTCGGCCACGTCGTCTCGGCCGGCCTGGTCACGGGCGGCCTGCTGATGGCCGCGGTGAGCGCCTGGCACCTGCTCCGGCGTACCCCCGACTACGCGCTCTTCCGCACCTCGCTGCGGCTCGGTCTGGTCACCGCCGCGCTCTCGGTCAGCATGCTCCAGGGCTTCGGCTTCGCCCAGTTCGGCCCGGTCGCGCAGCTCCAGCCGACCAAGTTCGGCGGCGGCCCCGATCGCGACGCGCTCGTGACCGACTGGACAGCGCGGTTCGGCCCCGGCGACTGGGAACCACCGGTGCTCTCCAACGTCGGCCTCGGCTTCATGATCCTGATCGGCTTCACGCTCGGCGCCGTCTGGCTCCTGCTGCCGCTGCTCTGGCGGGACTGGATCATCCGGCTGAAGGTCCCGCTCTGGCTGATCCTGCTCGGTCTGCCGCTGCCCTTCGTGGCGATGCTGCTCGGCTGGATCGCCCGCGAGGTCGGCCGCCAGCCCTGGGCCGCGTACGGGCTGCTGCCCACCGCGCAGGCCGTCTCGCCGGTCTCGCCCGGGCTGATGCTCACCTCGCTGATCGGGTTCAGCCTGCTGCTCGGCGCGCTCGCGGTGACCAACTGGGTGCTGCTGGCCCGGCACGCCGCCCGCGGGGCGCACGACCCGGCGCTCGGCCGCCCGCCCGCGCCCGACAGCGACGCCCACCACCAGCCCGTGTTCGTCTGAGGGAGCCCACCGTGGAACTCGCCTGGTACGCCCTGCTCGGCCTCTTCTTCGCCGCCTACCTCGTGCTCGGCGGCTACGACTACGGCGTCGGCCTGATGCTGGCCCGGCGCGGCCCGGCGCCGGGCAGCCGGGCCACGCTCACCGCGCTCGGGCCGTTCTTCCTCGGCAACGAGGTCTGGCTGGTGGCCGCCGTCGGCATCCTGTTCGGCGCGTTCCCCCGGCTGGAGGGCGAACTGCTCTCCGGCTTCTACCCGGTCGTGCTCGCCGCGCTGACCGGAGTGGTGCTGGTGACCGCCGGGGTGCAGTTGCGCAGCCGCCCGGCCTCCGCCACCGCTCGCGCCCGCTGGGACCGGGTGGTGGTGGCCGGCTGCGTGCTCGCCGCGCTGGGCTGGGGCGCGCTGCTCGCCGGGCTGCTCCAGGGCGTGCCGTTGAGCGGGGACGGCCACGTGGTCGGTGCCGGTCATCTCGCCACACCGTTCGTCGCCGCCGCCGGGCTGGCGCTGCTCGCGCTGGTAGCGGTGCACGGTGCGACGTTCCTCACGCTCCGGCTGCCCGCCGCCGAGGCCCCGGCGCTCGCCCGGCTGGCGAGCGGCCTGGTGCCCGCCGCGCTCGTCGCGGTCGCCGCGGCCACCGTCCTGGGCCTGCTCTCCGATCGGGTACGCGCCGCTGTGGCGCGCCCGGCGGCCGCCGTACTCCTGCCGTTGGTGCTCGTGGCGGCGCTGCTGGCGGCCCGCGCGGCGCTGCGGCGGGGCCGGGCCGGGACGGCCTTCGCGGCGACCGCGACGGCGCTGGCGCTTCCGGCGCCGCTGATCGGAGCCGCGCTCTGGCCCCGGATCCTGGTCTCCACCACCGACCCGGCGGCGTCGCTGACAGTGGCCGAGGCGGCTGCCAGCCGCCCGACGCTGGCCCTGTTGGGATGGCTCGCGTTACCGCTCCTGCCGGCCCTACTAGGCTTTCAGGCGATGTGCTGGTGGGTTTTCCGGGGACGGATCGACGGCAGGGCACCGGTGTACTGGTGAACCGCCGCCCGTTCGACCCGCGTCTGCTGCGTCGGGTCCCCGCGGCCCGGCGCGACCTCGCCGTGCTCGCGGTGCTGGGCGGGCTCACCGCGCTGCTGGTGATCGCCCAGGCCACCGCGCTGGCGACGGTGCTGGCCACGGCGTTCGACGGCCGGCTGCACCGGCCGGCGCTGGCCGGTTTCGTGGCCGCGGTCGCCGGGCGGGCGCTGGTGAGCTGGGCGCAGGGCACCGTGGCGGCGCGGGCCGCCGCGACGGTCAAGGCGGCGCTGCGCGCCGACCTGCTCGGCGCGGTCGGCCGGCACGGGCCCACCTGGGTCGCCGGGCAGCGGGCCGGGCAGCTCGCCACCCTGGCCGGGCGCGGGCTGGACGCGCTCGACCCCTACTTCACCGGCTACCTGCCGCAGCTCGTGCTGAGCGTCACCGTGCCGGTGGCGGTGCTGGCCCGGATCGTGTTCGCCGACTGGAGCTCGGCGCTGATCATCGCGCTCACCATCCCGCTCATCCCGATCTTCGGCGCGCTGCTCGGCTGGCAGGCGCAGGCCGCCACCGAACGGCAGTGGCGCCGGTTGTCGCTGCTCGGCGGGCACTTCCTCGACATGGTGGCCGGGCTGCCCACGCTGCGCGCGTTCGGCCGGTCCAAGGGGCAGGTCGACGTGGTACGCCGGATGGCCGACGGCCACCGCCAGGCCACCATGAAGACGCTGCGCATCGCGTTCCTGTCCGCGCTGGTGCTGGAACTGGTCGCCACGCTCTCCGTCGCGCTGGTCGCGGTGCCGGTCGGCATCCGGCTGCTCGGCGGCGGCCTCACGCTCTCCACGGCGCTGCTGGTGCTCCTGCTCACGCCGGAGGCGTACCTGCCGCTGCGGGCCGCGGGCAGCCGGTTCCACGCCAGCATGGAAGGGCTCACCGCGCTGGACGAGGCGCTCACGCTCTCCGCCACCGACGCACCCGCCACCACCGGGCCCGTCACCGCCGCCGAACCCCGGCGTCCGGCGCCGGCCGGCCGGGGCGAGATCCGCTTCGAGGGCGTGACAGTCGCGTACGACCGGACCACCGCGCTGCGCGACGTCACGCTGACCATCCGGCCCGGCGACCGGGTGGCGATCATCGGACCCAGCGGCGCGGGCAAGAGCACGCTGCTCAACCTGCTGCTCGGGTTCGTCGCACCGACCTCAGGCCGGGTCACCGCCGACGGGGTGGACCTGAGCGGGGTCGACCTCGACGCCTGGCGCCGCGAGCTGGCCTGGGTGCCGCAGCGGGCGCACCTGTTCGCCGGGTCGCTCGCCGACAACATCCGCCTCGGCGCACCGGACACCCCGGATGCCGCACTCGCCGCGGCGGTCACCGGCGCCGCGCTGGACGAGGTGGTCGACGCCCTGCCCGACGGGTTGGACACCCGCCTCGGCGAGCGCGGCCACGGCCTGTCCAGCGGGCAGCGGCAACGCGTCGCGCTCGCTCGCGCGTTCCTCCGGGACGCCCCGGTCGTGCTGCTCGACGAGCCGACCGCACGGCTGGACAGCGCCAGCGAGGCGGTGGTGCTGGACGCGACCCGGCGGCTGGTCGCCGGACGTACCGCGCTGCTCGTCGCGCACCGGCCCGCGCTGCTCGCCGCCGCCGACCGGATCCTGCGCGTCGAGGACGGCCGGGTCACCGAACTGCACGCGACCGCCACCGGCCCGGCGGTGCCCCGATGAGCCTCGTCCGCCCCGCCTGCCCGGTGGTGGCCCGGTGACCGCCGGCGACGGCGTGACGCCGGTGGGCCGCGAGCCCGCCGGGCCGACCGGGGTTCCGGTGGCGCCCTCCGGCTCGCCCGAGCCGCCCGCACCTGCCCGCCCCGGCGCCGAGCGGGCGGTGCTGCGACTGGCCCGGCCGTACCTGAGCCGGCTGCTCGGCGCCGGACTGCTCGCCGCCGCTACCGAGTTCGCCGGCCTGGCGCTCATGGCCACCGCCACCTGGCTGCTGATGAGCGCCGCCGGCCGGCCGCCGCTGGACCGGCTGACAGTGGCCATCGTCGCGGTCCGGGCGCTTGCGGTCAGCCGGGGCGTGTTCCGCTACACCGAACGGCTCGCCGGGCACGACGCCGTCCTGCGCATGATCACCGACGTACGGGCCCGCGTCTTCGCCACGCTCGCCGCCCGCCGCGAGACCGGCCGTCGCACCGGGGACGCGCTGAGCCGCCTGGTCTCCGACGTGGAGGCCGCTCAGGACCTGCTCCTGCGCGTCCTCGTGCCCGGGGCGGCGGCGGCACTGGTCAGCGTGCTCGCGGTCGGCGTCGCCGCGCTGATCTCACCACCGGCCGCCGGAGTGCTCGCGATCGGCCTGCTCGTAGCCGGCGTGGCGCTCCCAGCGCTCGCCACCCGGATCACCCGCCGCGCCGCCGACGAGGTGGCTCCGCTGCGCGGCGCGCTCGCCGTGGACGCGGTCGACCTCACCCACGGCGCCGCCGACCTGGCCGCGTTCGGGGCGACCGGCGCCGCGCTCGCCGCCGCGGACGAACGGGCCGGACGGCTGGCCCGGCTGGAACGCCGGCTCGCCGCGACCGGCTTCGCGGTGGACGCGCTCGGCGTCCTCGTCGGTGGCCTCACCGCCGCCGCCGTGGTGGTCGTGGCGCTACGGGCCGGGGTCGGTGGCGTGCTGGTCGGCGTCCTCGCGGTCGGCTCGCTCGCCGCCGTGGAGGTGGCGCTCGCGCTCGTCGCGGCGGCCCGCCAGCGCACCCAGCTGCGAGCCGGGCTGGCCCGCGTCGCCGACCTGCTCACCGAGCCCCCCACGGCGACACCGCAGACCACGGCGGAGCCCGGGACCGACGGCCACGACGTGCGGTTCTCCGACGTGACGGTCCGCTACCGGGCCGGCGCCGCCCCCGCCCTGGCCGGGTTCGACCTCGACCTGCCGGCCGGCCGCCGGGTGGCGGTGGTCGGGCCGAGCGGCGCCGGCAAGAGCACGCTCGCCGCCGTGCTCACCGGCGCGGTACGCCCCGACACCGGCCGGGTCACAGCCGGCGGCGTGCCGGTGTCCGAGATCCCGGCCGAGCACCTGCCCCGGGTGGTCGGCGGCCTGCTCGCCGAGGCGTACGTCTTCCACGCCACCGTCAAGGAGAACCTGCTCCTCGGCCGTCCGGACGCCACCGAGGCGGACCTGGTCGACGCGACCCGGGCGGCCGGCCTGCTCGACTGGGTACGCGAGCAGCCCGACGGCTGGGACACGGTGGTCGGCGAGCAGGGCGGGCAGCTCTCCGGCGGGCAGCGGCAGCGGCTCGCGCTGGCCCGCGCGTTGCTGGCCGCCCCGCCGGTGCTGGTGCTCGACGAGCCGACCGAAGGGCTCGACCCGGCGGCTGCGGACGCGGTGCTGGACTCCGCGCTCGCCGCCACCCCGGCCGGTCACTCGGTGGTGCTGATCAGCCACCGGCTCAGCGGTCTGGCCGGGCTGGACGAGATCGTGGTGCTCGAAGGCGGCCGGGTCGGGCAGCGCGGCCGGCACGACGAGCTGGTGGCACTCCCCGGCTGGTACCGGGAGCAGTGGCTGCGCCAGGAGGCGGCCGAGCGCGGTTACCTGGCGATCACGCCCTGACGCCCGGCCGATCGGGGTTTTCCCTGACGCGGGTGTCGCCCGTCGGTGGCAGGCTTGGCCGCATGCTGGTGCATGAGGAGGCAGTGGTCGACCGCCGGCTGCACGAGTTGTCCACGCGGTTGCACGGGCCGAACCGGCTCAAGGCCGACCTGCTGACCGAGGCGCGGCACGCGCTGGAGGACGCCGTCGAGGCGTACCGGGACGGGGGCCTGCCGCGGGCGGAGGCGCAGCGGCGGGCGGTCGCCGAGTTCGGCAGCGACGCCCAGCTCGTGCCGGGTTTCCAGGCCGAGCTGGCCGCCGGTGCGCTGCGCGGGCTGGCGCTGCGCACGCTCGTGGTGGCGGTGGTGCTCATCGCCGCCGGTGACCTGACCTGGCAGGGGTCGAGCTGGAGCGGCGGTCCGCCGCCGCCGCAGAGCTACCTGCTGCTCTCCGCGTCGCTGAACGGGATCTGGGGCGTGGTCGCCGCGCTGGCGCTGGTCGCGCTGCTGGTCGGCCCGCTCGCCGCCCGGTGGAGGTCACCGCGGCTCGTCCGCCCGGCGCGGCTGATCGGTTTCGGTCTTACCGGCAGCCTGCTGCTCGGCGCGGTCGCCGGGGGCGCGCTGTTCGGCTGGTCGATCGGGCTGTGGGACGCCGCGCTCACCTGGCCTCCCCTGATCATCGGGATGGTGGTGGTCTCGGCGGCCTGGTTCGCCCTGGCCCGGGCGGCCCGCTGCTGGGTGCTCGCCGACCGCCGGCTGGCCGGCTGAGCGGCCGGGCGCGGTCAGGCCGGTGCGGCGGGTGGCTCGTCCGCGCCGAGGAACCGCCCGACGGTGGCGCTGAAGTCGCGCCAGCCGGCCCGCTCCCCGGCGAGCGCCCGGCCACCGGCATCGGTCAGCTCGTAGGTGCGGCGCTCCCGGCCGTTCACGGTGCTCCAGGTGCTCGCCACCAGCCCGGCCCGCTCCAGCCGGCGCAGCGCCGGATAGATGGTGCCGGTGGGCAGATCCAGCGTGCCGCCGCTGCGGGCACGCAACGCCTCGATGATCGCGTAGCCGTGCAGCGCACCCCGTTCCAGCACGGCGAGCAGCAGCGCGTCCAGGTGTCCGTGCAGCGCCTGCGCCTTCATGCGTAGCAACGCTACTTGTCGTGCCGCCGCGTCGCCAAGGGGTGCGACTCCCGGTCGGAACCGTCGCCCACTAGGGTATGTGCGCAGAGTCACTCGGCGGCGCGACGCCGCCGGGTGGGCAACCCGAACGCACACGGAGGTCAGCGTGGCCCGCCAGTCGCCCCAACGGCCCGACGCCGACGAGCCCGAGCTCGACGACACCGACGCCGCCGCCGCGGCCGACGAGGTCGAGGAGGACCGCCCGCCGGCCGACCGCGCGCTCTGGGACGAGGTGCGGATCGACCCGGTGGAGATCGCCCTGCCCGCCGGCACCGGCTTCACGCTGCGGGCGTACCGGCAGGCGCGCGAGCTGACCCCGACCGACGTCGCCGAGCGCGACCAGGACGACCCGTTCCTGGCCCGCCGCCAGGTCGTCGAGACCGAGGACGACGAGGAGGTGGTGATCCTCGACGAGGAGTTCGCCGCCCTCTCCGCCGAGGAGGACGACGAGGACGAGGAGAAGGACGCCAAGGCCCGCCGCAAGGACAAGGCCGGCGCCTCGGACGACGAGAAGGCCGAAGCCGAGGCCGAGGACGACGCCGAGGACGACGAGGACGAGGCGGGCGACGAGGAGGTGCCGGTCTTCCTCACCCACAAGGGCCGGCTCCTGCTGTTCAAGACCCCGGAGTCATTGGTCACTTTCATCCGTTCCGGTGCGCCCAACGACCTGTCCCAGCTGGACAGTTGGAATGAACTGTCCGAACGGCTGGAGCCGGCCGACATCGCCCCGCTGGACGAGGACACGTACGAGCTCGACCTGGTGGTGGAGAACCTGCGCGGCGGCCACGACGCGTGGGACCACGAGCTGCTCATCGAAGCCGGTGAGATCGCCCGTGACCTGGCGTACGCCCTGCGGCTACCGGCCGTGCTGGACATGCTCTCCGCCGGCTCCAGCCTGGACGACCTGGACGAGGCGCTGCGCGCTTCCGTCAACGGTGGCGTCGGCGGTTTCCTGGGTCGTCGCCGGCTGAAGAAAATCGGGGCACAAACCGCAAGTTTGGGTTGGCGCACCATTGTCGGCAAGATCTCTGCGGTTGTGGACTGGCGCGACTGACCCGGAGCGGGGAGCATCAGTCTCTGGCAGAGCAAGACCTGTGTCCCGGGAGGAGGACGACGCCGTGGCGCTCGTGCGCGTGTACTGCGGTCTGGCCTCGGCAGATCCGGCCGACCGAACGGCTTCGGCCGGAACGACGCTGACGTCCGCTGTGGTCGACGACGCAGGCCGTCTGCTGCACGTCTGCGAGATCGGTGACGATCCCGCCGGTTACGCCCGGCTGGTCGCGCTGCTGGTGGAACGGTCCGGCGGTCCGAGCGGCGCGGCCATCGCCGCGGACAGCGACGACCACATCGTCACCTCGCTGCTGAGCGCCGCAGGCCGGCCGCTGGCGATCGCGGACGACGACTCGGTCGACGACTTCGCCGAGCGCTTCGCCGACGACGACTCCCTGGAGGAGATGAACTCCCCGCCCGCCGAGCGCCGTGCGGTCGGGCTGGCCCGCGCGCTCCAGGCCGGCGCGCTCTCCGCGGTGACCCTCCCGGCGCCGCGTGAACTCGCCGGATACACGCAGGTCCTGGCCGCGCACGCGGCGCTGGCGAGTGGCCGGCACTCCGCCGCGGTGACGCTGCGCGAGGTGCTCCGCGAGCTCTACCCGGCCGCGCTGCGGGCCTACCCGGACCCTGCCGACCGGGTCGCCCTGGCGGTCCTCGACGCGCTGCCCGAGCCGGGGATGCTCACCGGCCCCGCGGGCCGCGGTGGCCGGGACGGCGCGCTGGCCGCCGACGCGGTCGTCGCGCATCTGGCCGGCGAGGGTGTGGCCGACGCCGACGCCGTCTCCGACGCGGTGACCGCGCTGCGTGTCGCCATCTCCGAGACGCCCCGGCGGGCCACCGTCAACCGCACGCTCACCGCGGCCGTCGCCGAGGCCGTACGTCAGGGCGTCGCCTCGGTCCGGACCTGTGACGCCGGCTGCGACGCGCTCGTCGGCGCGCTCGCCGAACGCACCGCTCCCGCCCCCGCGACCGGCCGCCGGGCCGCCGCCCGACGGGGAGAGCAGGTCGACGAGCTGGCCTCGACGTCGGCGGCCGACCTGCGTCCGGTGCGCTCGATCCAGCCGGAGCCGATCGCCGAGCCCCACCGTGGCCGTCCCGAACCGGCCGGCGCTCCCGAGCCGGCCGGCCGCCGCGGCCGTCCCGAGCCGGTTCCCGGTGGGCGGCGCAGCCGTCCGGAGCCGCTGTCCGGTGCTGCCGCCACGACGACGCCCCGGCCGCTCGGCCCGCCACCGGTCGCACCCGCGCCTGTGACGCCGCCGCCGGTCGCCCCGGCCCCCGTCACGCCCGTCGCCCCGGCGGCCGCACTGGGCCGGCCGTCCTCGGCTCCCCCGGCGCGGTCCGAGCCGACCGGCGCGCCGCTGCCGTCGCGGGTGGACGGTCCCACCAACCGGCCGATCTCCGCGCCGCCCCCGCCTCCCCCCGGGATCACGCCGATCGCCCCGTCCCCGCGCGGCGCCGTGCCGCCGGCCGAGGCCGGCGAGCCGTTCCGCCCGACGCTCACCACCGCGGCGATCAACAAGGCGCGGGCCGAGCGGCAGCGCACGGTCATCCCGCCCCGGCCCAAGACGAACCAGAACCCGGAGCCGCCGACCGGTGGGTTCAGCGCCACCGACCTGAGCATTCCGGTGCCGGCCCCGCGTCCGCCCGCGCCGGAGGCGCCGCCGGGCTCCCGGGCGAACTGGCCGCTGGTGAACAACGAGGACGACACCGCGCGGGAGCGGGAGGGCAGCACCTACTCGTACGGGCGGGGCGTGGACGCGCCGAGCGACCCCGGCCGGGTCACGCCGCCGTGGCTCGCCGACGACCTGCCGCAGGAGCCGCCGATGCTGCGGCTGGTGGAGCCGCCGCCGCTGGCCGACCGCGCGCTGCGCGACGAGATGGGCCGGCCGGCCGACCCCGGTCTGGAGACGCCGCCGCTGCGTCTGGTCGACCAGGGCGCCCCGGGCCGCGTCCCGCTTCCCGCCGCGCCCGAGCGGCGGCCCGCCCCGAAGGAGCACCGACCGCCGCCGGTCTCCGACGAGGGTGACGGCGACCTGCTGATCTTCGCGCAGGCCAAGTCCGCCTGGTTCGTCGGGCACGGCGACGAGGCCGACCTGGAGTGGTCGAGCACCGCCGACACCGGCTGGCAGGCGGCCGAGCAGGCGGCCCGCCCGTCCGTCGGCTCGGAGACCAAGGCCGGGCTGCCGAAGCGCGTGCCGCAGGCCAACCTGGTGCCGGGCTCCCCGCTGCGCGAGGAGCGTCCTCTGCGGATCGTCCGGAACGCGGCGAGCCTCGCCGAGAACACCACCGGATACTTCCGGGGGTGGCGGCGCGGCCAGGAGATCGGCGGCTTCGCCGTGGGCGGCCGTCCGGGCCGTGAGGCGGCCGGCGGCTGGGACTTCACCCGCGACACCGGTGACCGCGACGACGACCGGGAGTACGAGTACCGCTCGGCGGGCTACCGCTCCTGACCCGGTCCCGCCGGGGTGTTCCATCCCACACCGGGACGATTTGACGCTGGGCTGGACCGGCCGGGAACATACCCGGCGGACCAGCGGCGGCGCCTGTTCGCCGGGGTGGGAAGGCGATTCCATTGGCGACACCGGCGTTCGACTCCACTGTGCTCACCCGGCGGGGCGTCCTCGCCGCCGCTGCCGGGAGCCTGCTGCTCGCCGGTTGCGCGCCGCAGGGCCAGCGGCCGGACGACAGCCCGTCCAGCAGCGCGCCGAGCGACCAGGATCTGATCGTCGGCGCCAGTCTGGAGCTGACCGGCGCCGGGGCGCTGCTCGGCGTCGCCCAGCGGCAGGCCCTGCAACTCACCGCCGACTCGCTGAACCGCACCGGCCTACCGGTCGGGAACCTGGTCCGGTCGGTCCGGCTTCAGATCCTGGACAACGGCAGCAACCCCGAGGTCGCCGCCCGTCACGCCGCCGACCTCACCCGGGCCGGCGCGCAGGCCCTCATCGGCGGCGTGCTCGGCGAGACCTCGATGGCCCTCGCGGCGGCCGCCCAGCGGGTCAAGACGCCCTTCCTGTCGCTCGGCTACGGTGACCGCATCGTGCTGCCGCTGGACGAGCGCACGTTCACCTACAAGCTCACGCCGGACGCCGTCGACATGGCGCGCCGCCTGGTGGAGCTGTTCGAGTCCAAGCGGATCCGGCGGGTGTCAGTGCTCGCCGCCGGTGGCCTGCACGGCGACTCGGGTGTGCGGGCGATGCGGGAGGCGCTCGCCGACAGCAGCGTCGACCTGGCCCGCACGGTGCGCCTGCCGGCTACCGGCCGGCGCTTCCGTGCCGCCGCCGAGCGCGTCGCCGGCGGCCAACGGGACGGCGTGGTGGTCTGGGGTACCGCGCCCGACTCCGGTGTCGCGGCACGGGAACTGCGCGCCGCCGGTCACCGCGGCCCGATCTTCTTCGACGCCGGCGCGGTCGCCGACGACACCGTCCAGGGGGCGAACGCCGCCGCCGTGGAGGGCTCCTACGCGGTGCACCCGGCCTGCCTGGACGTCTCCGCGGCCACCGCCACCACGACGGCGCAGCTGGCCCGCCGGGACTTCGTCAACCGTTACACGCAGCGGCACGGCGTCAGCCCGGACTTCGCCCCGTACGCCTCGGACGCGCTCCAGCTCCTCGCCACGTCGGCGCGGATGGCGACGAGCCTCGACCGGGGCCGGCTGCGGGCCCTCCTTCAGGCACAGACGGTCGAGGGCATCGCCGGCGGGTACGCGTTCCGCGCCGACCGGCACGGCGGCATGGAACCCGACTCGCTCGCCGTGTACCAGGTGTTCCGGGGCACCTGGACCCGGTACGCCTGACCTCGAGCGCCACCCGGCGACCCTCCTGGATGGAGGGTCACCGGGTGATCGCGTACCGTGTCCGACCCCGGACGGCAGGAAGCGCCCGGTGGCCCTGAGGCCGCCGGGCGCTTCCGCGCGTCGGTCAGGCGGGCGCGACGGCCCGCGAGCGCCGCATGGTGAGCACGTACTCGACCAGCGAGATCAGCACGTGCTTCGTGGACTCCCGGTTCCGGGCGTCGCACGGCACCACCGGCACGTCGCGGGAGATCGCCAGCGCGTCCCGGACGTCCTGCGGATCGTGGTACTGCATGCCGTCGAAGCAGTTGATGGCCACCAGGTACGGCAGCCGCCGGTGCTCGAAGAAGTCGATGGCGGCGAAGCAGTCGGCGAGCCGCCGGGTGTCGACCAGCACCACCGCGCCGATCGCACCCCGGACCAACTCGTCCCACATGAACCAGAACCGCGTCTGACCCGGCGTACCGAACAGGTACAGGATCAGATCCCGGTCGATCGAGATACGACCGAAGTCCATCGCCACCGTGGTCGTCGTCTTGCCCGGCACCTGCCGGGTGTCGTCGACGCCGACACCGGCGGAGGTCATGATCGCCTCGGTGGTCAGCGGCGTGATCTCGGAGACCGAGCCGACCAGCGTCGTCTTGCCGACGCCGAACCCACCGGCGATCACGATCTTCGCCGACGTCACGCGCCCGCTCGGGGCCGGCGTCCGGTGCGACATGTCAGAGCCTGCGAAGTCCACTCAGCACCCTCTCCAGCAGTTCAGTGCCCACCGCGTCGTCGGAGTCGTCCAAAATGGTCGGCTCGTGGACCGCGACCAGGCCGTCCGTCGCCATGTCGGCGATGAGCACCCGGGCCACGCCGAGCGGAAGCTGCATCCGCGCCGCGATCTCGGCGAGCGACTGCACACGTCCGTCACACAACGCGGCGATGTACTGGTGTTCACGACCTTGGCCACCATTGCCAGTGGCAACCGCTCGGCCGCGCACCGTCGTCTCGACGAGTGCCTCCAGGGCGATGTCGAGCCGGGGACGGGTACGACCGCGGGTAACGGCGTACGGCCGGACCAATGCGCCGGTCGGCTCGTCACGATCCGCCATGTCGCCGCTCACCTCCCTCGTACCCGGCACCGGCTCGCCCCGGTGGCATCCGTCGCTGTCGTTGTTGTTCCCGCACCTGACCCACCGGCCAGCGCGTCATTCAGCCCATCATCCCCACAGCCGTGCGCGGCTGCGGCGTCAGGGCATCGCCCACCCGGTCCACGAGCAGGGCCATCTCGTACCCGACCTGACCCACGTCGCAGCTCCGCGCCGCGAGCACCGCGAACGACGAACCGTCGGAGATGGACATCAGGAACAGGAAGCCGTTGTCCATCTCGACGACTGTCTGCAACACCGCCCCGCCCTCGAAGCAGCGGGCCGCGCCCTGGGTGAGGCTGACCAGACCGGACGCGATCGCGGCGAGCTGGTCGGCGCGGTCCCGCGGAAGGTCACGGGACGAGGCGAGAAGCAGGCCGTCGGCCGAGACCGCGACCGCGTGCGCCACACCGGGCACCCGGTCGGCGAAGTTGGCGAGCAGCCATCCGAGATCCTGCGTAGTAGTCATCCTTGTTGCTCCTTCTGCCCGCTCCCGGCCACCGGGCCTGAGCCAGACTGCGAGGACTGCTGCCCGCCCGGAGTGCCCTCCGGGCCGGTCGTGTTGCTGTCGGTGTTACGTCCGCGCTGCACGCCCCGATGGTAGGCCGAGAGCAGGCCCCGGACCCCCTCCGGCGTCCGGCGCTGCACCGAGGCAGAAGGCTTGTCGATGCTGCCCGGCACGAGCTGCGCCATCGGCTTCCGCTTCGGCAGGCCCTTCTGGGTGGTCTCCGCCACCGGCACCTCGGTGGCCGCCGAGGCGGCACGCCAGCCGTCGTCGGCCGCGGTCTGCCAGGGCGAGGAGGACTGCGGCGACGCCGTCGGCTGCCGGGTGGGCAGCCCACCGGTGTACGCGGGACGCGTGTTCCCGTTCGCCGCGCCGTTGTCACGCGGTGCTCCGCCGGCCGTCGGAGTGTGTGCCATCGGCGTGTTACCTGTCGTTGCGGGTGTCGGCTGCGGCACGGGCCGGCCGGCGGTGTCCACCTTGGCGAACTGCTGGGTGGCGTCGCCACCGTTCGTCGCCGGGGCCGGGGCCGGGGCCGGGGCCGCCGCCTCCTCGGGCCCGGGCCGGCGGGTACGGAACCACGCCGACTCCAGCTCGCGGAAGATCGGCAGCTCCATCGTCTCGTCCGCGTACCGCTGGCGGTTGCCCGGCTGCTGCGGCGTGGCCGGCCGCGACACCGGCGTCGCCGGGGTGGCGGGCCGGGCCTCGGACGGCCGGTTCGCGGCCGGAGCGGCGGACGGCTGACCGGCCCTCTGCTGCGGGGCGGCCGGCATCTCCGTGCGCGGCACCCGGGGCAGCTCGGTGGTCATGTCCATGCCGCTCGCGGGTCGTTCCGGCGCCGCCGGAGCACGCGTCGGCGCGACCGGCGGCCAGACCGGCGGTGCGTTGACACCCGGCGCGGACATCGGGCGAGCCTGCGGCTGGTTCGCCGGCGGCGCGGAGGCCGGGTGACCGGCGGCGGGCTGCCCGGAGACCGGCGCGGGGTGCCCGGAGACCGGCGCGGCCGAGACCGGACGGTACGGCAGCGGGTCACCGGAGACCGGCGCCGCGGAGACCGGGCGGCCCGAGAACGGGTCACCGGAGACCGGGGCGGCCGAGACCGGACGGTACGGCAGCGGGTTGCCGGAGACCGGTACGCCGGAGACCGGGGGCAGCGGCGGCGCCGACACCGGCGGGACCGGCGGCGCGGAGACCGGCGGCGGGCTGTAGGGCCGCGCCTCCGGGCTGCTCGGCAGCTGACGCGGGATCGTCGGCTGCTGGCCGCTGGCGCCCGGGTCGCCCTCGCCCGGGTTGCGCCGCTGCGGCAGCGGCTCGAATCCCTGACCGTTCGAGGTCCGGGAGCCGAAACCGCCGTCCCCACCGGACGGGTTGGCACCGGTCAGGTCGGACCAGGCCGGCATGGCGCGGCCGCCACCGGCGTTCGCCGGGGTGCCCGAGCCGTTGCGCGACGCCGGGTCGAAGGCGCGTCCGCCGAGCGTGACCTGGTTGCCCGAGGAGCCCGGATGCGGCGCCGACGGCAGGCTCGGCGGGTTGTTGTTGCCGAAGGCGGCCAGGGCACCGAAGGCGGGCGTCGGTCCGCCCTGCTGCGGGGCAGCGGGCGGCAGGGCCGGCGAGCCCTGGCCACGGCCCGCCAGGGCGCGCGGCACCAGGACCGAGGTGGGCAGCGTCACGTCGGCGACGATGCCCCGGTCGGCACCCGGTCGCAGCTCGACCCGGACACCGTGCCGGGCGGCCAGCCGGGCGACCACGACCAGGCCCATCATCCGGGAGACCGCGACGTCCACCTGCGGCGGCGTGGCCAGCCGCTCGTTGAGGTCACGGATCTGCTCCGGGCTGATGCCGATGCCGCGGTCCTCAACGTAGAGGGAGGAGCGGTCGCCGACCCGCCGGGCCTCCACCATGACCTGGGAGTCCGGCGGGGAGAAGGCGGTGGCGTTGTCGAACAGCTCGGCGACCAGGTGCACCAGGTCGTTCACCGCGTGGGCGGCGACCTCGATGTCCCGGTCGATCACACCGAACTCGATCCGGGTGTAGTGCTCGACCTCGGACTGGGCGGCGCGGAGCACGTCGATCAGGGCGGCGGGCTCGCGCTGCACACGGGTGGAGTCCGCGCCGGCGAGGACCAGCAGGTTCTCGTCGTTGCGGCGCATTCGGGTGGCCAGGTGGTCGAGCTGGAACAGCTCGGCCAGGCGGTCCGGGTCCTCCTCGCCGCGTTCCAGCCGGTCGAGGTGGCCGATCAGCCGGTCGACCAGGATCTGCGAGCGGCGGGCCAGGTTGACGAACATGGTCGCGACCGACGCCCGCAGGGCGGCCTGCTCGGCGGCGGTCCGGACGGCCTCCAGGTGGACGGCGTTGAACGCCTCGGTCACCTGGCCGAACTCGTCCTTGCTGCGCACCGGCAACGGCTCGGCGATCTGGTTCGCCAGTTGCACCGGGGAGAGCTGGCCGGTCACCTGCGGGTCGCGCAGCCGGGCGACCGCCTGTGGCAGCCCGTACTGGGCCACCGCCAGGGCGCCTTGGCGCAGGTCGCGCAGCGAGCGCGCCATCGAGCGGGCCACCAGGTAAGCGAACAGGATGGCCAGCAGCAGCATGGTGAGCAGCAGGCCGGTCTCCAGGAACACCTGACGCTGGGTGTCCGAGCGCAGCGCGTCGGCCTGCCGGACCACGTTGCCGTCGAGCCGGGCCTCCACGGTCCGGATCAGCTTGGCGTTGGCGACCATGGTCTGGTCCCACTGGTCCGACCCGAACGGGGCGTTCTCCATCGAGCCGTTGTTGTTGCCCGAGATGAAACTGGTGAAGCGGTCGGCCTTGCGCAGGTCGGGCCCGGAGACGGTCTGCTCGTAGAACAGCTTGTCGGGCTCGGTGGCGACGGCCTGGAAGGTCGCCAGCGACTGCGACTGGCCGGTGCCGCTGGCGATGAACTGCTCGCGCAGCGCGGCGGTGTACTGGTTCTGGGTGAGCGCCTGGTGGACGACGACCCGGCGCTGGGTCAGGTATTCCTTCTGCCGGGCCACGGCGGCCGCCGCACGCATCCGGTCGCTCAGGTCGTTGTTGCCGGCGAGCTGGGTGGCCGAGTCACGGATCGCCAGCAGATCCTCGATCAGCTGGCGGTAGGCCTGGTCGGCATCATTGATCTTGAGCTTGCCGTTCAGCACCTGGCTGCGGGTCGCCGGAAGGTCCTTGAGCTGGGTGTCGATCGTGTCCAGCAGCCCGACGAAGTTGCGAGGCAGGTCGTCGATCTCGCCACGCTGCCGCAGGTAGGGCGACTTCGCCTGGTCCACCCGCTGGTTGGCGCGGTTGTAACCCTCCTGGTACTGCGCCCGGGTCTGGAACTCCTTCGCGCCGAGGAAGAGCACGGCGCCGACCCGCTCGTCCTGCACGGTGTCGACCAGGTCACCCGAGTAGCCGATCAGATTGGCCAGATCCCCCGCCCGGTTGGCATTGTTGAGCGTCTCCAGGTGGTCGACCAGACCACTGGTGCCCACCACGACCGTGGCGATGGTCGGCACGATCATGATCAGACCGAGCTTGGACCAGATCGGCATGTCGCGCAGCCGACTCATCGGCCGGCGCAGCCGCGACAGGAAGGAGCCCGCCGTCGTTGGCCGTTTGCTCACGTCACCGCCCTCGCATTACTGCGCCCCGCGCCACCCTGAGGGCAACGCCGAGCGACCGACCCGGCGGGTCGGACCTCCGAGATTCCATCACGCCGCTCCGCAAAGAGAAAGACCAGGTTGTCCCTCACCGGAGGTGTGATGAGATGTTGATGCAATTTGATAGCAATCCGTCTGGCCGGAGTCACTGAAGGTAATGGAACACCCGCACCGCGTCGTCCTGCTTGCCGGCCCCTCCGGGTCGGGAAAGTCATACATAGCCCAGCGAACCGGACTTCCGGTGCTCTGCCTGGACGACTTCTACAAGGACGGCGATGACCCTACGTGCCCGCGTCGGAACGGACAGGTGGATTGGGAGTCCCCCCTGTCCTGGGATGCGGACATGGCGGTGCAAACAATCGCCCGACTGGCCCGTGAGGGCAAGGCCGAAGTGCCGGTTTATGCGATCGGCGCAGACCGTCGGGTAGCCACCCGGCCATTCGATGTCGACGGATCGCCAATCTTCGTCGCCGAGGGGATCTTCGCGGCCGAGATCGTGGCCGAGTGCCGGCGACTCGGGCTGCTCGCCGGGGCGTACGCGCTGCGCCGCCCGCGCGGCGCGACGTTCCTGCGCCGCCTCGCCCGGGATCTCGCCGAGCAGCGCAAGGCCCCCCGGGTGCTGCTCAGGCGCGGGGTCGCGCTGCTGCGCGCCGAGCCGGCCGTGCTGCGCCGGCAGACCGGGCTGGGCGCCGAGGCGGCCCGGGCCGGGCAGGTGCTGCGCGGGGTGGCCGCGCTGCGCTCCGGCCACCCCCGCCAGTCGTGATCAGCCGATCAGCTCGGCGTACGCCGGCTTGATCACCTCGTCGATGATCCGCAGCCGCTCGTCGAACGGGATGAACGCGCTCTTCATCGCGTTGATGGTGAACCACTGGAGTTCCTTCCAGCCGTAGCCGAAGGCCTCCACCAGCAGCGCCATCTCCCGCGACATCGAGGTGCCGCTCATCAGCCGGTTGTCGGTGTTCACCGTCACCCGGAACCGCAGGTCGCGCAGCAGCCCGATCGGGTGGTCGGCGATCGAGGCCGCCGCACCGGTCTGCACGTTCGACGACGGGCACAGCTCCAGCGGGATGCGCTTGTCCCGCACGTACGCGGCCAGCCGACCCAGCACCGCCGGGTTGCCCGGGGTGATGTCGTCGACGATGCGTACGCCGTGGCCGAGCCGGTCGGCGCCGCACCACTGGATCGCCTGCCAGATGGACGGCAGGCCGAACGCCTCACCGGCATGGATGGTGAAGTGGAAGTTCTCCCGCTGGAGGTACTCGAACGCGTCCAGGTGCCGGGTGGGCGGGAAGCCCGCCTCGGCGCCGGCGATGTCGAAGCCGACCACCCCGGTGTCGCGGTGCCGTACGGCCAGCTCGGCGATCTCCTGCGAACGGGCCGCGTGCCGCATCGCGGTCAGCAGCGTGCCGATCCGGATCGGGGCGCCCGCCTCGGCGGCCAGCGCGCTGCCCTCCCGGAACCCGGTGACCACCGCGTCGACCACCTCGTCCAGGGTCAGGTTCTGCTCCAGGTGCTGCTCCGGCGCGAACCGCACCTCGGCGTAGACCACACCGTCGGCGGCCAGGTCCAGCGCGCACTCGCGGGCGACCCGCCGCAACGCGGTGGCGGTCTGCATGACCGCCACCGTGTGCGCGAACGTCTCCAGGTAGCGCTCCAGCGAGCCGGAGTTCGCCGCCTCGGTGAACCAGACGCCGAGCGCCGCCGGGTCGGTGGTCGGCAGTTCGTGGCCGACCTCGGCGGCCAGCTCGACGATCGTCGCGGGCCGCAGGCCGCCGTCGAGGTGATCGTGCAGCAGCGCCTTCGGGACCTTGACGATGTCCTCGTACGAGATTGCGACCATGCCCAGACCCTAGTCACCCCCGGTACGGGCCGGGCGGTGGACCGGGCCGGTCAGGGCCGCCAGCCGTACACCCGCTCCACCGCGAGCCGCAGGACCACCCGTCCGTCGGCCACCATGGCGGCCCGGTAGTCGGCCCAGTCCGGATGCTCGCCGCGGATCCGCCGGTAGACCTCGACCAGCTCGTCGACCGTGGCGTCGTCGGTGGCGGCGGCCGGCGGGGTGAGCGTCACGGTGCCCTCGGCGACCGCGTACGCCCCGCCGTCGGCGGTGGTCACGTGGAAGCTGGCCCGGGGGTCGCGGCGCAGGTTGCGCACCTTCGCCCGGTCGCCGGTGGTGGAGCAGCGGATCAGGCCCGGCTCGGCCAGGTAGTCGAGGTTGGACAGCTGGGGACGGCCGTCCCGGCGCAGCGTGGCGAGCACCCCGCGCCCGCGCTCGCCGAACAGCTCCCAGAGCCGGGCGCTCACAGCGCTCCCTTCGTTCGCGACTGCGGGGCTCGCAAACCCGGCTCACTCCTCGCGCTCACGCGGTCACCCGCAGCGGCGCGAGAGCGACGGCCAGCCGGACGAGCTGGTCGAGCATCAGCGCGGCGGCCTCATCCCGGCCGGTCTCGGGCCGCAGCTCGCCCGACTCGTCCAGCGCCTGCCGCAGGAAGACGACCACCTGGTCGTTGACCGGGGTCATGTTCAGCGTGGTCACCACCTGCTTGATCATCTGCACCGCGCGCAGACCCCCGGAGGTCATGCCGTAACTGACGAAGCCGACCGGCTTGTGCTGCCACTCGTGGTAGAGGTAGTCGATCGCGTTCTTCAGCGGCGCGCTGAAGCCGTAGTTGTACTCCGGCATCACCAGGACGAAGGCGTCCGCGGCGTCGATCTCGGCGCTCCAGGCGCGGGTGTGCTCGTGCAGGTAGACCCGCTCGGACGGGTGGTGCGGCTCGTCGTGGAAGGGCAACCCGATCTCGGCCAGATCGAGGAGGCGTACCTCGTCGAAGCCGGCATGGCGGACGGCGGCCGCGGTGAACCAGTCACCGATGCGACGGCCGACCCGGCCGGGACGGGTGCTGGCGACGACGACGTTCAGGCGGGGCATGAGGAGGTCACTCCTGTCGGGGCGGCGGCCGGGGCCGGCGGGGTGAGTCGGGGAACGAGCCAGGCGACGATCGGCCCGATGCCGATCGCGTAGAGCAGGGTGCCGGGGCCGACGGCACCGCCGAGCAGCCAGCCGACCGCCAGCACCGTCACCTCGATCCCGGTGCGGGCCGGGCCGAGCGGCAGACCGCGGGCGGCCAGGCCGGTCATCAGCCCGTCCCGGGGGCCGGGGCCGAGGCGGGCGCCGAGGTAGAGCGCGGTGGCGAGGCCGTTGAGCAGGACGCCCGCGACCAGCAGGCCGATCCGGCCGGCGAGCGGGTCCACCGACGGCAGCACTGCCAGCGTCGCGTCGAGGGCCACGCCGACGAGCACGACGTTCGCGACGGTGCCGATGCCCGGGCGCTGCCGCAGCGGGATCCACAGCAGCAGCACCAGCAGCGCCACGCCGTTGACCAGCAGGCCCATCGGCAGGCCGGTGCGGTCGGCGAGGCCCTGGTGCAGCACGTCCCAGGACGCGAGCCCGAGGTCGGCGCGGACCATCAGCGCGACGCTGACGCCGAACAGGCTCAGGCCGGCGAACAGCCGTGCCAGCCGGGACGGCAGTTTGGTTGACATGTCATCAACGTAGGCGGCAACTTGGTGACATGTCAACAACACCGATAGGATCGGCGCATGGACGAACCGCGCTGGCTGGACGAGCGGGAGGACCGCGCCTGGCGCGGCTACCGCCGCATGCGACGCCTGCTCGACCTGGAACTGGCCCGGGAGCTGATGCAGGACGCCGGTCTCTCCGAGCCGGACTACGACGTCCTCAGCGACCTGTCCGAGACCCCTGAACAACGGCTACGACTCAGCGAACTCGCCGACCGGATGCTCTGGTCCCGCAGTCGCCTGTCCCACCACATCTCCCGGATGCAGCAACGCGGCCTGGTCACCCGGGAGGAGTGCGCCACCGACGGCCGCGGCTCGGTCGTCGCACTCACGCCGGCCGGGCGCCAGGCCGTCGAGGCCGCCGCACCCGGGCACGTCGCGGCCGTCCGCCGGCACCTGATCGACCGGCTCACCCCGGCCGAGATGTCCGCGCTCGGCACGCTCAGCCAGCGGGTGATCGACCACCTCACCGGCCGCGTCACCGGCCACCCGGAAGCGAAGGACTGAGCCGTGGACGATCGCGTCCTCGCCCGGCTGCGCTGCCCGGTCTGCGCCGAACCGCTCACCGACACCACAGCCGGCACCGCCCGCGCCCTGCGCTGCCCACGCGGGCACAGCTTCGACATCGCCCGGCAGGGGTACGTGAATCTGCTCGCCGGCCGCGCCCCGCACACCGGGGACAACGCCGAGATGGTCGCCGCCCGCGCCGGCTTCCTCGCCGCCGGCCACTACGACACCGTCGCCGCCGCGCTCGCCACCACAGCGGTACGCGTCGCGGGCTTCGACCCGTACCCCCTGGTGGTCGATGCCGGCGCCGGGACCGGCCATTACCTCGCGGCGGTGCTGGCGGCGCTGCCGGACGCCGCCGGCCTGGCCCTCGACGTCTCCAAGCCGGCGCTGCGCCGCGCGGCCCGGGCGCACCCACGGGCCGCCGCCGCGCTGGCCGACACCTGGCAGCGGCTGCCGCTGGCCGACCGGTCCACCGCCGTGCTGCTGAACGTGTTCGCGCCGCGCAACGGCCCGGAGTTCCACCGGGTGCTCGACCCCGGCGGCGCGCTGCTGGTGGTCACCCCGGCCGCCGACCACCTGGCCGAACTCGTCGACGCGCTGGACCTGCTGCGGGTGGACCCGGACAAGGCCGACCGGGTCGCCGGCAGCCTCGGCGGCCACTTCGCCGAGGAGTCCGCGACCGGGCACCGGGCCCGGCTCACGCTCACCCGCGCCGAGGTCACCACGCTCGTCGGGATGGGACCGAGCGCCTGGCACGCCCACCCGCAACGGCTCGCCGCGCGCATCGCCGCGCTGCCCGAGCCGGTGCCGGTCACGCTCTCCGTCCGGCTCGGCGTGTACCGCCCGCGCTGACCCGCCTCAGGTGGAGAGGTCGACCTCTTCCCAGCCCGGCGGCTCGTCGTGGTACGGCCCGCGCAGCACCACCGCCCACTCCAGCGCCCACCGGCGCTGCCCGATCGCGTTCGCGTCCACCAGCCCCGGCAGCGCGCCGCCGGCCTTCTCGGTCTCCAGGTACGCCCAGTCCAGGCAGTAGTGCAGGTCGAGCAGCGCCGCGGCGTCACCGGGATGCTGCGGCGCGGCCAGGATCCGGGCCCGCCACTGGCCGAACGTCTCCCCCGCGACCAGGTTCGGCATCCGCTCGACCAGCCGCTCGTCCACCGGCACCGTCGGGTCCAGCTCCTTTGCGAGTCCGAGCACCCAGGCCAGCGAGAACAGTGCGTCGTGGTGCAGCACGAACGACCTGTGGTCGCCCCGGCCGCCCATCACGAACTGCCACTCCGGCGGCGTCACCGAGTCGACCAGGTGCGACTCCAGCAGCCAGCCCGTCGCCGCCTGCGCGGGCATCCCGAAGCAGCGGGCGAGGATCACGTGCAGCACCGCGATCCGCGCCTCGATCTCCGGGGTCGGACGCAGCTCGATCTCGTCGCCCGGCTCCCACACCAGCGGGAACTGCGGCGGCGGCAGCGGAAGACCCAGCCGGGACAACTCGTCCAGGCTCGCCTCCCGGACGGCCCGGGGATCGGGAGCGGGTACGCGCACGGTCAAGCCCCTGTCTGCTCACCTCGGCTCGTCGCCGGCCGATCCCCCCCTGGCCTGGGAGGATAGCGGCTCCGGCCGGGCCGGCACCATGGCCGGTCCCGGTCAGCCGATCCGCTCGACGACCAGCGGCGCCGTGTCCGGCGCGTCCGGCGCGACGCGGACCGCCCGGCGTGCCTCGGCCAGCGCGGCCGGGATCCGCTCGGCGTGCTCGGCGCGCAGCTCGAACAGCGGGTCACCGACGCGTACCCGGTCGCCGGGACGCCGGTGCAGCACCACTCCGGCCGGGATGCTCACCGGGTCCTCCTTGCGGGCCCGGCCCGCGCCGAGCCGCCAGGCGGCGACCCCGATGGCGTACGCGTCGACCTCGGCGACCCACCCGTCCTCGGTCGCGGTGACCACGTCGACCTCGTTCGCGACGGGCATCGGGGCGTCCGGGTCACCGCCCTGCGCCCGGATCATCGTGCGCCAGGAGTCCATCGCCCGGCCGTCCCGCAGCGCGGCGGCCGGGTCGGCGTCCGGCAGGCCGGCCGCGTCGAGCATCTCCCGGGCCAGCGCCAGCGTCAGCTCCACCACGTCGGCCGGGCCGCCACCGGCGAGCACCTCCACCGATTCGGTCACCTCGACCGCGTTGCCCACGGCCAGGCCGAGCGGGGTGGACATGTCGGTGAGCAGGGCGACAGTCCGTACGCCGTGCGCACCGCCCAGCTCGACCATGGTGCGGGCCAGCTCGCGGGCGTCGTCGACGTTCTTCATGAACGCGCCGGAGCCGACCTTCACGTCGAGCACCAGCGCGCCGGTCCCCTCGGCGATCTTCTTGCTCATGATCGAGCTGGCGATCAGCGGGATCGCCTCGACCGTGCCGGTGACGTCGCGCAGCGCGTACAGCTTGCGGTCGGCCGGGGCGAGCCCGTCGCCGGCCGCGCAGATCACCGCGCCCACGTCGCGGAGCTGGGCGATGAACTCGTCGTTGGTGAGCGCCGCCCGCCAGCCCGGGATCGACTCCAGCTTGTCCAGCGTGCCGCCGGTGTGGCCGAGGCCCCGGCCGGACAGCTGCGGGACGGCCGCGCCGCACGCCGCGACCAGCGGGGTCAGCGGCAGGGTGATCTTGTCACCGACGCCGCCGGTGGAGTGCTTGTCCACAGTCGGCCGGGCCACCGGCGACAGGTCGAGCCGCTCGCCGCTGGCGATCATGGCGGCGGTCCACCGGGCGATCTCCGGCGCGGTCATGCCGCGCAGCAGGATCGCCATGGCCAGCGCCGACATCTGCTCGTCGGCGACCAGACCCTTGGTGTACGCGTCGACCACCCAGTCGATCTGCCCGTCGCTCAGCACACCCCCGTCCCGCTTCGCCCGGATGACGTCAACCGCCGTAAAAGCACTCACCTTTGAGTTCCCATCAATAGATCAACAATCGCCGCGGATCGCACTCTTCCGCGGACGGTGACCAGGTCCGGCCTGGGCCGACCGTGCCCGGCGGAGGGATCAAGCCTGACCGCCCGGAGCCGGGCGCGGTCGGCCCAGGCCCTCCACCTCAACCCCACGTCGGCCGGCTCAGCCCCAACGGACCGGAATCTCCGTAGGAGGCTCACCCTCACCAGCCCAGAAGATCGTGCCCGAGGCGTCCACCACGACCACGCGCGGCGTCCGCGCCAAACCCCACTCGATGGCCTCGGCCGGGTCGCCCCAGGTCGAGCCCTCCTCCAGCACGCCGGTCTCGGCGTCCGCGGTGTCACCGGACGAGCGCTCCCAGTACGTCGTCCAGACCTGCTGCCCGGCCGACAGGTCGGGGTGCACGAACACGGTGCCCCGGCCCCGCCAGGCGGCCAGCCGGTCCGGCACCACCGGCACCGGATGCTCGCCGGTCACCGCCTCGATGTCGGCCACGTCGAACGCGTGCGGCAGCAGCTCCGCCATCCGCAGCGGGCCGCCCTTCGCCTCGACCAGGCACTCCGGGCCGCCCTGCTCCCAGAGCAGCTGCCGGCACCGGCCGCACGGCATCAGCGGCTCACCGGTGGCGTCGACGCAGGACAGCGCCACGATCCGGCCCCCGCCGGTCGCGTGCAGCTGCGAGACCACGCCGCACTCGGCGCAGAGCGTGACGCCGTAGCCGGCGTTCTCCACGTTGCAGCCGACCACGACGCGGCCGTCGTCGACGAGCGCGGCGGCACCCACCGGGAACTTCGAGTACGGCACGTAGGCGTGCCGCATGGCCTCGGTGGCGGCGGTACGCAGCCGCTCCCAGTCGATCTCCATCACGACTCCCATTCTGCCCAATTCAACGCCGATCGGTCGCGGACGCGGCCGGAGACGACGATGCCCGGCGGGTCGCCCCGCCGGGCACCGTGTCGCGGCGGTCGGTCAGCCCTTGATGTACGGCTTGCCGTCGGCGGCCGGCGCCCGGACCTTGCCGACCAGCCCGGCCACGGCCAGGATCGTCGCCAGGTACGGCAGCATCGCCAGGAACTGGCTCGGGATGCTGCTGCCGATCGCGCCCAGGTAGGTGGCGAGCTGGTCGGCGAAGCCGAAGAACAGCGCCGCGAGCAGCGCGCCGGTCGGGCTCCACCGGCCGAAGATCAGCGCGGCCAGGGCGATGAAGCCCTTACCGCCGATCATGTTCTTGGTGAACGAGTAGAGCGCCAGCGTGTACGAGGCGCCGCCGACACCGGCCACCAGGCCGGCCAGGATCACGTTGCGGTAGCGCAGCCGCAGCACCTTCACGCCCAGCGTGTCCGCGGCGGTCGGGTGCTCGCCCACCGAGCGGGTCCGCAGGCCCCACCGGGTACGGAACAGCGCCAGGTGGATGACGAGCACCAGCAGCAGGCCGAGGTAGAGGAAGATGTTGCCCCGGAACAGCGCCGGACCGAGCAGCGGGATGTCGGACAGCAGCGGGATCTCCCAGTTGCCGAACCGGGGCGCGCTGTTGTACTTCGCCGCGTCGGTCTGCATCAGCCGCTCGTAGAGGAAGCCGGTGATGCCGACCGCGAGCAGGTTGAGCACGATACCCATGACCACCTGGTCGACCAGGTAGCGGATGGAGAAGACGGCCAGCAGGAACGAGATGAACGCGCCGCCGATGGCGGCGGCCACCAGGCCGACCCAGACGCTGCCGGACATGCTGCCGAACAGGGCGCCGGAGAAGGCGCCCATCAGGAGCTGGCCCTCGATCGCCACGTTCACCACGCCGGAACGCTCGCAGAGCACGCCGGCGAGGGCACCGAAGATCAGCGGCAGGGCCAGGATGAACGTGCCGCGTACGACGTTCACCAGCGGCATGAAGTTGCGGCCCTCGGGCGCGGCCGAGACCTGCCAGCACAGGAAGCTCAGCACGAAGGCGACCAGCCCGGCGCCGAGCAGCAGCGTGAACCAGCGCTTCGGCACACCGGCCAGCAGCGCGCCTCCGGCCGCGGCGGTGATCAGCCCGAACAGGATCGCGCCGACCGTACCGTTGATCTCCAGGGCGGCGCCGCCCTCGGTCTCACTGAGCGTGAACCGCGCGTGCTGGTCGGTCGCGAGCGCGCCGAACAGCACCGCCGCGAGCACGCCGAGCGCCAGCAGGACCGCGCCGATCTTCCGGTTACGGGTCCAGAAGCCCTCGTCGACCGCGGTAACGGCCACCTCGGGGACAGCGGTGGTGGACATGCTCACCAGCCCTTCGCGAGGCTCGTCTGCAACCGGGCGGCGCGGGCCGCCCGGAGCTGGAAGATCGTCTTCACCAGGGCAGGCGCGGCGATGAAGATGACGATGAGCGCCTGGAGCACGGTGACCAGTTCCAGCGAGATGCCGGAGTACGACTGCATCCGGTTGCCACCGGCCTGGAGCGCGCCGAACAGCAGCGCGGCCAGCAGCACACCCCACGGCTTCACGCGGCCGAGCAGCGCGACCAGGATGCCGTCGAAGCCGATCTGCGCGATCACCAGCGGGGTCAGCGCGGTCGCGGTGGTGCCGAGCACCATGGTCGAGCCGCCCAGACCGGCCAGCATGCCCGCGAACACCATCACCAGCACGTACGTCTTGGTCACGCTGATGCCGGCGGTGCGGGCCGCGTCCGGGTTCGCGCCCACGGCCCGCAGCTCGAAGCCGAGCGTGGAGCGGTTGAGCAGCCAGGCGATGAACCAGGTGGCCGCCACCGCGAGCAGGATGCCGGCGTGCACCCGCAGGTCGTCGCCGAGCAGGCGGGGCAACTGCGCGGAGGAGTCGACCGGCTTGCTGATCGCGTCCGACCGGTTCGGGTTCTGCACCCCGTTCTGGACGATGATCCAGGACAGGAAGTAGACCGCCACGTAGTTGAGCATGATCGTGTTGATCACCTCGTGCGCGCCGGCCCGTGCCTTCAGGATGCCGGGGATGAAGCCCCAGAGCGCACCGCCGAGCGCGCCGGCGATCAACGCCACCAGCAGGTGCACGACCGGCGGCAGCGGCAGCGCGAAGCCGGCCACGGCGGCCAGGATGACGGCGATCGTCGCCTGGCCCTGGGCGCCGATGTTGAACAGGCCGCCGCGGAAGGCCAGCGCCACCGACAGGCCGGTGAAGACGAGCGGCGCGGCGTAGGTGAGCGTCTCCGAGATCGGGCTCAGGGCGGCGGTGAAGCCGACCGCGTCCGGGTCGAAGATCGCGCCCTTGAACAGGTTCGCGTACGCCTCGCTGACCACCGTCCAGCTGGCGTTCAGCGCATCGGTGGGACGGGCGGTGATGTAGCTGTAGGTGGCGAGCACCTCGGGGTCGGACACGATGATCAGCACCGCGCCGACCACCATCGCCAGCAGCACCGCGAGCACTGTCACGGTAAGCGTGTTCGCGGCCCAGAGGTTGTCCAGGAACATCCGGCCCATGCTGGGACGGGACTCGCCCGGATCCGGCTCCTTCGCGGTCGCGGTGGCGGGCACCGTCTGCTCGGTGTCACCGGCCGGCTGCGTCGGCGTCGCCTGGGCCTCGCTCAGCGACTCCTGCGCCTCGGTCGCCGGTTCCTTGTCCGGCGAGCCCGAGAAGGGGTTCGGGTCGGTCATGCCTCGTCCTCGTTGCCAGGGCCGTCCTCGGTCGCGGTGGCGGCGTCCGGGGTGGCGGCGTCCGGGGTGATACCGGCCATCAGCAGGCCGATCTCCTCACGCGGGGTGTCCGGGCCGACGATGCCGATGATCCGGCCGCGGTACATGACCGCGATCCGGTCGGCCAGGCCGATCACCTCGTCCAGTTCGCTGGAGACCACCATGACCGCGGTGCCGATGTCCCGCTCGCGGATGACCCGGCTGTGGATGAACTCGATCGAGCCGACGTCCACGCCCCGGGTGGGCTGGGCGGCGATGAAGAGCTTCAGCGGCCGGGACAGCTCCCGGGCCACGATCACCTTCTGCTGGTTGCCGCCGGAGAGCGTGCCGACCGCCGCGTCGGCCGAGGAGGTACGGACGTCGAACTGCTCGATCCGCTCCCGCGCCGACTTCGCGATGGCGTCGGGCTTGAGCGACAGGCCCCTGCCGAACGGCGGCCGGTCGTAGATGTCCAGCACCAGGTTCTCCGCCACGGAGAACTCCTTGACCAGGCCGTCCACGCTGCGGTCCTCCGGCACGTAGCCGACGCCGGCGCGGAGCACCTTCTTGGTCGACCAGCCGTGCGTCGGCTCGCCGTCGAGGCTGATCGTGCCGGCGAGCACCGGGCGCAGGCCCATGATCGCCTCGATCAGCTCGGTCTGGCCGTTGCCCTGCACGCCCGCCACGCCGAGCACCTCACCGGCGTGCACGGTCAGGTCGACGCCGTCGACCGCGCGTACCTGCCGGTCGTCGTCCACGACCAGGCCGGAGAGCTCCAGGACCGGCTTACCAGGGGTGGCCGGCTTCTTGTCCACCGTCAGCCGGACGCTGCGTCCCACCATCAGCGCGGCCAGTTCGTCCCGGCTGGCGCTCGGCTCGGCGGTGCCGACCGTCTTGCCACGCCGGATCACGGTGATCCGGTCGGCGATGGCCTTCACCTCGCCCAGCTTGTGGGTGATGAACACGATCGACTTGCCGGCGGCCTTGAGCGACCGCATGACGGTGAGCAGTTCCTCGGTCTCCTGCGGCGTGAGCACGGCCGTGGGCTCGTCGAGGATCAGCAGGTCGACGTCGCGGGTGAGGGCCTTGACGATCTCCACCCGCTGCTGGATGCCGACCGGCAGGTCCTCGATCACCGCGTCCGGGTCGACCCGCAGGTTGTACCGCTCGGAGACCTCGGCGACCTCGCGCCGGGCCCGCCGCCGGTCGAGGATGCCGGCGAACGGCCCCCTGACCTGCTCGGCGCCGAGCATCACGTTCTCGGCCACGGTGAAGACCGGCACCAGCATGAAGTGCTGGTGCACCATCCCGATTCCGGCGGCGATCGCGTCCGACGGGCCCTTCAGCTTCAGCGGCTTGCCGTCGACCAGGATCTCGCCCTCGTCCGGCTGGTAGAGGCCGTAGAGCACGTTCATCAGGGTCGACTTGCCGGCGCCGTTCTCGCCGAGCAGGGCGTGGATCTCTCCAGGCTCCACCGTCAGGTCGATGTGGTCGTTGGCGACCAGTTCACCGAACCGTTTGGTGATGCCGCGCAGTTCGAGTCTCAGCGCAACCTCCTGGAGTGCGAGCGATGGTGCAGCGTAGCGACCTGCCGCGCCGCCACCACGCCGGGTGGGGATGTTCGGGGGATTCAAGGTGATCGGCCGCCCCGGCGCCGGGGGTACCTTCCCCGTGGCGCCGGGACGGCCGGATCGTCAAACCTGGTGCCCGCCGGCCCCCGCTGCCGATGATGGCACCGCGGCGGCCGGCGGGACTGTCACTTGGTCGGCTGGGCCTTCGAGGTGACGGTGATGGTGCCGGCGGCGATGTCCGCCTTGATCTTGTCGACCTCGGCCTTCAGGTCCGCCGGGACCTTGCTGTCGAAGTCGTGGTACGGGGCGATCGAGACGCCGTCGTTGGCCAGCGTGCCCACGAAGCCCGGGGTGGACTCGAGCTTCTCGCCACCGGCGGCCTTCAGCGCGGCCTCCTTGACGGCGTCCGGGATGTTCTTGACCACCGTGGTCAGGATCGCCGCGCAGTCCGGGGTGCTCTCGCAGCCGTCGATGTCCACCCAGACGACCGAGTACTTGCCGCCCGAGGCCTTGGCCGCGGAGGTGGTGCCGAGACCGGCGCCACCGGCGACCGGCATCACGATGTCGGCGCCCTGCGCGACGAGCGCGTCGGAGACCTTCTTGCCCTCGTCCTGCTTCTCGAACGAGTTGGCGAAGGAGCCCTTCTGGGTGGCCTTGTCCCAGCCCAGCACCTGGACGTTCTTGCTCTTGGCCTTGTTGTAGTACGCCACGCCGTCGGCGTAGCCGTCCATGAAGATGGTGACCGGCGGGATCGGCAGGCCACCGTAGGTGCCGACCTTGCCGGTCTTGCTCATCCCGGCGGCCAGGTAGCCGGCCTGGAACCCCGCCTGCGCGGTGTCGAACTGCATCGGGTAGACGTTCGACACACCCGGGTTGGCGTCGACGATCGCGAACTGCTGGTTCGGGTTCTTCTCAGCCGCCGCCTTGGTGGCGTCCGACATCAGGCCACCGACGGCCAGGATGAAGTCGCACTTCTGGTTGACGAACCCGGTCAGGTTGACCTCGTAGTCCGCCTCAGCCTTCGACTGGACGTACTTGATGTCGATCTTGTCGTTCTCCTTCTTCGCCTCCTGCAGGCCCTTCCAGGCCGAGGCGTTGAAGGACTTGTCGTCGACGCCGCCGACGTCGGTCACCATGCAGGCGCTGAACTTCTTGCCGCCGTCGCCGCCGGCGTTGTTGTCGTCGTCCGGAGCCTCACCACACGCGGCAGCGCCCAGTACGAGTCCACCCGCCGCAATGACGGAGGCAATCCGCATCCCACGCACAGAGCGCAAGACGTCTCCTTCCCCTTGCACACCGCGTCGTGCACGGCGTGCATCCCTTCGCCGGCCTGCGGTGTGCCGCCGGCGTCCCACGTTACGGACGGGAGCGTACGCCCGCGCCCACCCACCGGCCGACAATCGTGCACGACTGTTGAGCGTCCGTTACCCCGGTGTAACCCTTGCGTGGGGCACGTCACTTATCCGGCCGGTAGGCGTGCCCGGTGGTGTCGCGAACGTCCGTTTTCCCGAGCTTCCCCGACTTCCTGGCGAACTAACGCCAGAACACCGCGACAGCCGCGTTGACCAGCGTCAACCCGACGATCGCGAGGAAGTGGCCACGGTTCACGCTCTCCCGCTTACGGGAGAAGAAGACCATGACGAAGATGAGCAGCGCGAGCACCAACTTGGTAACAAGTTTCGCCGGGGCCGGCTCGTCCCCGTCGCGCAGCGGAGCGGACAGCCCGATGCCGGTGAGGATCTGGATGATCGCGCCCCAGAGCATGGCCGCGTTGATCCGCAGCCGGCCGGTGACGTACTGGGCGATCGCACCACCGAGCAGCAGCGCGAAGCCGATCAGATGGACGTAGAGAAGAATCAGTCGAAGAGCTTCCACGCGCCCCATCCTCCCTCATCAACGACGCAACGTAGTAGTCACCCCGCCGACCGCCGTCATACCGTGACCCGCCCTCCCCCGCCCCGTCCCCGCCCCTCTCCCCCGCGATCTTGCAGTTACCGCCCCGGCATCCGGGACGAAAGCCGCGTGCCGCGGGCCGGAACCGCAAGATCGACGGGGTGGGGAGGGGAGGGAAGGCGTCGGCTCAGGGCAGGCGCCAGACCTGGAACGTGGGGCCGTCGGCCGGGAGAGTTACCGCGCCCTCGATGTCGGGGTGGAGGGCGGGGGCGTTGCCGTAGACGTTCTCGGCGGCGGGCAGGCCGGTCAGGCGGACCGGGGTGCCCGCGGCGCGTCTCGCCAGCACCAGCACCGTCGACGTGGGCGCCTCGCGCAGGAAGACGAGCGTGTCCGCGTCCGCGTGCACCCACCGCAGGCCGCCGTGCCGCAGCGCCGGCTCGTCGCGGCGCAGCGTCAGCAACGACCGGTACGCGTCGAACGTGCGCCGGTCCCAGCTCTCCGGCCGGTGCCACGGCATCGGGGTACGCGAGCCCTCCCCGTTCGTGCCGGTCAGGCCCAGCTCGTCCCCGGCGAAGACCACAGGCGTGCCGGGCATGGTGGCGAGCAGTCCGGCGGCCACCTCCTGCCGGGCCGCGTCGCCGACCACGGTGCGGATCCGGGCCGAGTCGTGCGAGCCGAGCAACTGCCACGAGTGCGTGTACGACCGCCACGACACCAGTGACCGGTAGGTGTTCATGGTGGCGAGAATCGCCGCGGCGTCGCGCCGCCGTACCCCGCCCGGGGTGCCGAGGAAGTTCGGCACCGGGTCGTCGCCGTGACGCAGCCAGGACCAGACCGGGTCGGTGAAGCCGACGTAGTTCATGGTGCCGTGCCAGCCGTCGCGGTCCAGGTCACCGGTGTGGTCGTGGCCGTGCTCGGCGAGCAGCAGCGCGTCGGGCCGGGTTTCGGCCACCACCTCGCGCAACAGCCGCGCCACCTCGTGGGTGTACGCGTCCGCGCCGCGCCGCCCGGTCATGTTCGCCACGTCGACCCGCCACCCGTCCAGCCCGTACGGCGGGCGCAGCCAGCGGCGCAGCAGCGAGTCCTCGGCGGTGGCGAACCGGCGGCGCAGCTCCGCGCTGCCCCAGTTCAGCTTCGGCAGCGACTTCACCCCGTTCCACGACTCATAGTCCGAGCCGGGCAGGTCGAAGTAGTACAGCTCGCGTTCCGGCGCGTTCACGTCGGAGACGGCGGCGGTGAACCAGTGGTGGGCGTCGCCGGTGTGGTTGCTGGTGATGTCGCCGAGCATCCGCCAGCCCCGGGCGTGCACCGCGTCGGCGAGCCGAGCCAGCGCCGCGTCGCCGCCGAGCAGCGGGTCGACGGTGTCGAAGCTCGACGCGTCGTACCTGTGGTTGGAGCGCGCCGGGAAGACGGGCGTGAGGTAGACGGTGTTGACGCCGAGCCGGTCCAGGTGGTCCAGGTGCTCGGTGACGCCGTCGAGGTCGCCGCCGTAGAACTGGCGGGGCGTCTCCGGGCCGCGGCCGATCACCGGGGTGTCCCAGTCGCACGGGATCGCCCAGTCCGGCGCGGTCCGGCCGTCGGCGGCGGCCGAGCGGGCGAACCGGTCCGGGAAGATCTGGTAGATGACGGCGTCGCGGGCCCAGGCCGGCGGCGGGGCGTAGCCGACCAGCTTGAAGTCGCCGTTGTCCGGCACGTCGTGGCCGGCCAGACCGGCCGCGTTGAGCCAGCGGGTACCGCGCTCGCCGTCGAGCAGGAAACGGTAGTTGCTGACCGGGTTGCGGACCTCGACGTCGGCCCGCCACCACACGTCGCCGCCGTCGGTGCGGTCGATCCGCGCCTCGGCGAAGCGCGGCTCGCCGTCGCCGGTGGTGCGCACGTGCACCTGGGAGACGCCGGATCCGGCCGGCACCCGGACGAAGACCGGCACGGTCTGCCCGAGCGCGGGCTCCTGCTCCGGGACGTAGGTGGCGGAGCCGTCGTGGTGCGGCTGAAGAGACATGGTGCTGCCTTTCGCGTCGTACCGACAGGGAGAGGGGCGGGCACCCGCCGCGGCCG
This sequence comes from Micromonospora tulbaghiae, assembly GCF_900091605.1. Taxonomy (GTDB): domain Bacteria; phylum Actinomycetota; class Actinomycetes; order Mycobacteriales; family Micromonosporaceae; genus Micromonospora; species Micromonospora tulbaghiae. Next base: position 963,613 of record NZ_FMCQ01000001.1, on the reverse strand, counting down.
GTTTCACCCGACCGCGGCGGTCCGCCCGGAAACCGCTCCGGTGTACGCCGACACGACGCCCTTGCCGCAGCGTGAGCCGAGGAGGCTCAGCCCTTGACCGCTCCGGAGGTGAGTCCGGAGACGATGTAGCGCTGGAGCAGCTGGAACACCAGCACCGTCGGGATCGCGGTGAGCAGCGTGCCCGCCGCGAACATCCCGAAGTTGTTGTTACGCTCGCCGGCCACCAGGCCGTACATGCCGACCGCGAGGGTCTTCGACTCGGGTTCGGTGAGGAACACGTTGGCGATGATGAACTCGTTGATCGACCCGATGAACGCGAGCAGGCCGGTCACCGCCAGGATCGGCGCCACCAGCGGCAGCATGATCCGGAAGAAGACCTGCACGTGCGACGCGCCGTCCATGGTCGCCGACTCGTCCAGCTCCTTCGGCAGGGTGTCGAAGAAGCCCTTCATCAGCCAGGTGTTCGCGCCGAGCGCGCCACCCATGTAGAGCAGGAACAGGCCCCACGGGGTGTTGAACCCGATCGCCGGGTAGAGGTCGGTGAGCGTGGTGAAGATCAGGAAGATCGCCACGATCGCCAGGAACTGCGGGAACATCTGGATCAGCAACAGCGCGAGCAGGCCGACCCGGCGCCCGGCGAAGCGCATCCGGGAGAACGCGTACGCCGCCAGCGACGACAGGAAGATCGACGCGAAGCTGGCCACGCCCGCGAGCAGCAGCGAGTTGAGGAACCAGTGGCCGAACGCGGTGTTGTCGAACAGGTTCGTGAAGTTCTCCAGCGACGCCCCGGTCGGCAGCAGCTCGGTGGAGGACAGCGTGCCGAGCGGGTTGAACGCCGCCGAGATCACGAACAGGATCGGGAAGAGGCTGAACACCACCGCCAGCACCCCGACCAGGTGCCGCCAGCCCACCTGGGCGAACCAGCGGCCGCGCGATCGGCGGGCCGGCCTGCGGGTGGACGTGGGCGTCTCCGCGATGGTGGTCACGAGTACACCTCCTCCTGCTTGCGGGTCCGCCGGAAGCTGATCGCCGACACCGTCGCCACGATCGCGAAGATGAAGATCGAGACGGTGGCGGCCAGGCCGAACTCGGCGCCCTGCGCGCCGAACGCGAGCCGGTACGTGTAGGTGATCAGCAGGTCGGTGGCGCCGTTGGTCGGGTTGTCCGGCGCGAACGGGCCGCCCTCGGTGGTGAACAGGATCGCGTTGACGTTGTTGAAGTTGAACGCGAACGACGCGATCAGCAGCGGCGACAGCGCCACCAGCAGCAGCGGCAGGGTGACCGCCCGGAACGACTGCCAGGGCGACGCGCCGTCGACCGAGGTCGCCTCGGTCAGCTCCCGCGGGATGGCCTGCAACGCGCCGGTTGCCACCAGGAACATGTACGGATAGCCGAGCCACAACTGCACCAGGACCACCGCGATGCGGGCCGACCAGTTGCCGCCGAACCAGTCGACGTCCAGCCCGAACAGGTTGTTGAGCAGGCCGAAGTCGGTGTTGAACATGTCCCGCCAGATCAGCAGCATGGCGAACGACGGCATGGCGTACGGCAGGATCAGCACCATCCGGTAGAGGTTGGTGCCGCGCATCCGGGGTGAGTGCAGCGCGAGCGCGATGGCCATGCCGAGCAGGAACGTCAGCCCGGTGGATCCGATCGCGAACGCGAAGTTCCAGGCCAGCGTGCCGAAGAACGGGCCGGAGATGTTGCGGTCGGTGAGCACCGTGGCGAAGTTCTTCAGACCGACGCCGACCTTCCAGCCCTGGGCGAGGCGCTCGCCGTCGGCGGCGACGAAGGAGCCGGAGTCCTCGTCGGCGGTCCACGTCTTGCCGGTCTCGCTGTCCTTGACGCAGTCGCACGCGGCGTCGTACGCCCGGATCGCCTTGCCCTCGTACGCGCGGGTCAGGCCGTTGGAGCGGATGGCGCCGTCGTCGGTGGGCACGATGAGCGCGGTGATCGCGTCGCTGCGGCTGCTGGCCTGCCCGATGTTCAGCAGGGTGTAGCCGTCCGCGGCGGTGATCTTGCCGCTGAGACTGCTCACCTCGACGTCGGCGGCGTCGAGCTTGCGCAGCCCGTCCGCGTCCCCGGCGAAGACCTCCTTGCTCTTCGGGTCGCTGAGCAGGAAGGTCAGGGAGCCGGTCGCCGGGTCGCCGGTGGTCGCGATGGTGAGGTTGTACTCGGTCGAGCCGGGCACCTGCTTCACCGAGGCCGTCTGCACGGCGACGATCGCGTCGTCCTTGCTGCCGCGGTGCCCGTCGCCGAAGTTCGTGAACGCGGTGCTCGCGGTGTAGAGCACCGGGAAGACCTGGAAGGCGATCAGGAAGAGCGTGCCGGGGACCAGGTACTTGGCCGGGATGTGCCGGCGGCTCAGGTAGAGGTAGAACAGGCCGGCGGTGGTGACCGCCAGGACGCCCAGCGCGAGCCAGTGTTCGGCCTCGATGAGCGGGAAGGCCGCCCAGATCGCGATCCCGGCCACCAGGCCGAGCAGGACCACCTTGACGACGAGGCCGGTCGCGGTGATCGGCGCGTGTTGCCGCGCGGTACGGGACATGCGCGGGAGCCCACGGCGTACGGGCTCCCGGCCCGGGGCCTGCGGTGCAGACCCCGGGCCGGACACCGGCGCGCTCATTACTTGATCTGACCCTGGATGGTCTTGCCGGCGGCCGTGATCGTCTTGGCCGGGTCGGCGCCGCCGATGATGGCGGCCTCGGCCTTGCCGAACGGGTCCCAGATCGCGGCCATGGCCGGGATCGCCGGGAGCACCTGGCCGTTCTTGCCGGCCTCGGAGAACTTGGCCAGGTCCGCGTCCTCGCCCTTGACCTGGTCGAAGGCGGCGGTCAGCGCCGGCGGGCGCGGCTCGGCCTTGTACAGCGCGACGGCCAGCTCGGGCTTGGTCACGTAGTTGGTGACGAACTCCTGGGCCAGGGCCTTGTTCTTGCCCTTGGCGGCCACGTAGAACGCCTGGACGCCCACGAACGGCTGAGCCTCCTTGCCGCCGGCGAAGCCGGGGACCGGGGAGATGTCGTACGCGATGTTGGCCTTCTTGGCGTCGGCCACGGCCCACGGCCCGGAGACCAGGAACGCGCACTTCTTGCCGGTGAAGGTGGCGATGGAGTTCTCGCCGGTGATGGAGCGCTTCAGCGCACCCTCGCCCTTCTCACCCAGCTTCGCGATCTTCTGGAAGGCCGCGATCGACTCCGGCTTGCCCACGCCCAGGTCCTTCGGGTCGTAGTCGCCGTTCGCAGCGGTGCCGAACAGGTAGCCGCCGCCGGAGGTGTAGAGCGGGTAGATGTGGTAGGCGTCGCCGTTCTGACCGGACTGGAGGCACAGGATCTCGCTGGCCTTCTTCTCGGCCTTGAGCTTCTTGCCGGTGGCGACCAGGTCCTCGATCGTCTTCGGCGCCTCGGGGGCCAGCTCGGTGTTGCGGATCAGCGCGACGTTCTCGGTGGCGTAGGGAACGCCGTAGACCTGGCCGTTGAACGTGACGGCCTTGATGGCGGTCTCGTTGAAGCCGGCCTTCTGCTCGGCCGGGAGCTGCACCGGGTCGATGGCGCCGTTCTGGACCAGGTTGCCGATCCAGTCGTGCGCGCCGACCACGACGTCCGGGCCGCTGCCCTGCTGCGAGGCGGTGACGAAGTTGGTCTGCAGGTCCTTGGAGACGGCCTGGACCTCGACGGTCACGCCGTTCTCCTTGCCGAACTCCTCGGCGAACGGCTTGAGGGCGGCCGTGCGCTTGTCGTCGGCCCAGATGACCAGCTTGCCGCCGGTCGCCTTGGCGGACTCGTCGGCGGCCGGCTTGTCGCTGCCGCTGTCACCACAGCCGGAGGCGGCGAGCGCCAGGCCGAGGACGGCGACCACACCCGCGGTACGGATGCGCATCGGTACTCCTGTCGTCATGGCGGCCCGCCGGGGGAAGGGCGGCCGCCAGTGGAAACTCTGAAATTTCTTGCTGATCGGCGCCGAGACGCTGCGCCGCTGCTCTCGCATGTTGCGGGGACGTTAGCAAGAGGTTGCAGAGAATGGAAGGGCTTGCAAAAGTGTACGCAAGACTTTGCCGTTCGGCTAAAGTGCCGCACATGCGCGCTCGACTGTCCGACATCGCCCAACAGGCTGAAGTCAGCGAGGCCACGGTGTCGCGGGTGCTCAACGACCGCCCCGGCGTGGCCCCCGAAACCCGCCAGGCGGTCCTCACCGCCCTCGATGTGCTCGGCTACGAGCGCCCCGCCCGGCTGCGCAAGCGAAGCGCCGGACTGGTCGGCCTGGTCGTGCCGGAGCTGGACAACCCGATCTTCCCGGCGTTCGCCCAGATCATCGAGTCCGCGCTCGCCCCCACCGGCTACACGCCGGTGCTCTGCACGCAGACCCCGGGCGGCGTACGCGAGGACGAGTACGTGGAGATGCTGCTGGACCGTCAGGTCTCCGGCATCGTCTTCGTCTCCGGCCTGCACGCCGACACCGCCGCGGACCACGACCGCTACCGCACGCTGCTGGCCCGGCCGCTGCCGATCGTCATGATCAACGGGTACGCGCCCGGCATCCCCGCGCCGTTCGTCTCCTGCGACGACCGGGAGTCGGCCGAACTCGCGGTCGCCCACCTGGTCGCGCTCGGGCACCGGCGGATCGGCCTGATCACCGGCCCGGACCGGTTCGTGCCGGTGCAGCGCAAGGTCGCCGGCTACAAGGCAGCGATGGGGCGCCTCACCGACATCGCCGAGGACGAGCTGACCGAGCTGACCGAACTCTCCCTGTTCGGCGTCGAGGGCGGCGAGGCCGCCGCCGGCCGGCTCATCGAGCGCGGCGTGACCGGGCTGGTCTGCGGCTCCGACCTGATGGCGCTCGGCGCGATCCGGGCCGCCCGGCAGCGCGGGCTGTCGGTCCCCGGCGACATCTCCGTGGTCGGGTACGACGACTCCCCGCTCATGGCGTTCACCGACCCGCCGCTGACCACGGTGCGCCAGCCGGTCGCCGCCATGGCCGTGGCCGCGGTGCGGGCCCTGGTCGACGAGATCAACGGCCACCCGTCCCCGAACTCCGAGTACCTGTTCCGCCCCGAGCTGGTGGTACGCGGCTCGACAGCGGTGACGCGCCCCGTCGATCCCCCGAAGCGCCAGCGCCCCGCCACGCCTTCCTCCCCCACCCCGTCCCTCCCCATCCCCGCCTGACCGCTCGCCGCGCCCACCCTCGACGCGTCGATCATGAAGTTGACGGCGACAAATCGGACGGTGCAGGCCGCCAACCTCATGATCGCGCCAGCCTCCCCGACCGTCCCCACTCCGCGCGCACCCCTCCAGCCCCTCCTCGGTTGATCAAGGAGTTTGGGTCCGAGTCGATCTCCAGCGGGCACACCAACTCCTTGATCAACGCTCGCGGGCGAGTCGGCCGAGGCAGAGGCGGGCAGGGGCGGGCAGGGGCGGGCAGGGGCACCGACGCGCGGCGGGACAGGGGCGGGCGTCCCGGGATTCGGGAGAGGGTTTCGGGGCGAGGGCGGGTGATGGCTGTCATTTCTTGCGCAAGGAATGCTTGACTCTTGCAGTGCAATGGCGGCATTCTGCTCAGACACCCTGCGCCGCACCAGAAGCCGCCACAGAACGGGATCGACAGCGATGACCTCCGCCCCCAGCACCACCCCACGCACCGCCGACGACGACTGGTGGCGGTCCGCTGTCGTCTACCAGGTGTACGTCCGCAGCTTCGCCGACGCGAACTCCGACGGTGTGGGTGACCTCCAGGGCATCCGGCAGCGTCTGCCGTACCTGCGCGACCTCGGCGTGGACGCGCTCTGGCTGACGCCGTTCTACACCTCGCCGCAGGTCGACGCCGGCTACGACGTGGCCGACTACCGCGACGTCGACCCGCTGTTCGGCAACCTGACCGACTTCGACGAGATGATCACCGACGCGCACGCGCTCGGCCTGCGGATCATCGTGGACATGGTGCCGAACCACACCTCCAGCGCGCACCCGTGGTTCGCCGCCGCGCTCGCCGCCGGACCGGGCTCACCGGAGCGCGAGCGCTACCTGTTCGCCGACGGCAAGGGCGAGCAGGGTGAGCTGCCGCCGAACGACTGGGAGAGCATCTTCGGCGGCCCGGCGTGGACGCGCGTGGTCGACGGCCAGTGGTACCTGCACCTGTTCGACCCGGCCCAGCCCGACCTGAACTGGCGCCATCCGGAGGTGCGGGCCGAGTTCGAGGACGTGCTGCGCTTCTGGCTGGACCGGGGCGTGGACGGCTTCCGGATCGATGTGGCGCACGGGATGATCAAGGCGGAGGGCCTGCCGGACGTCGGCTTCAACTCGATGACCACCGGCCAGCGCCAGTCCGAGCTGCTGGGCAAGGGCCGGCTGCCGTACTTCGACCAGGACGAGGTGCACGACATCTACCGCGCCTGGCGGCCGATCCTGGACAGCTACCCGGGCGGCCGGATGGCGGTCGCCGAGGCGTGGGCCGAGACGCCGCAGCGGCTGGCCCGCTACATCGGCCCGGACGAACTGCACCAGGCGTTCAGCTTCGACTTCCTCGACGCCACCTGGTCGGCCGACTCGTTCCGCAAGGTGATCGACACGGCGCTGGCCGAGTCCACGATCGTGGGCGCGCCGACCACCTGGGTGCTCTCCAACCACGACCGGCAGCGGCACGTCACCCGGTACGGCGACGGCGAGGTCGGCCTGCGCCGCGCCCGCGCCGCCGCGCTGCTGATGTTCGCGCTGCCCGGCTGCGCGTACGTCTACCAGGGCGAGGAACTGGGCCTGCCGGAGGTGCTGGACCTCCCCGACGAGCTGCGCCAGGATCCGGCGTTCCGGCGTACCGGGGAGAGCCGGGACGGCTGCCGCGTGCCGATCCCGTGGGGCGGCGAGCTGCCCCCGTACGGCTTCGGGCCGGACGGCAGCGAACTGAGCTGGCTGCCGGCGCCGGCGACCTGGCGGTCGCTGTCGGTGGCCGCCCAGACCGGGCTGCCCGGCTCGACGCTGGAGCTGTACCGGACCGCGCTGCGCATCCGGCACGAGCACCCGGCGCTGGCCGGCCTGGACGGCATCACCTGGCTGGAGACCGAGCCCGGTGTCCTGGCGTTCCGCCGCGCCGCCGGGGACGCCGAGGTGACCTGCGTGGTGAACATCAGCGGCGCCGACGTGACGGTGAGCGGCCACGGCCGCCCGCTCGTCGCCAGCGCCGACCTCACCGAGCGGGGCGACGGGTACGTCCTGCCGGTGGACGCGGCTGCGTGGTTCGAACGGCGCTGAGCCGGGTAACCCGCCAACGACCTGGCCGTCCGTTGTGCCCCGCGCCGACGGGCGGCTGGGCTGCCGACCCCTTGTGGTGGGGGGTGAGGTGGTCCCGGCCCCTCGGGAGTGCGCTCCCGGGGGGCCGGCGTCCATCGGGACCGAGCGTTCTCAGCCGCCCTTGGCGGTGAGCAGCGCGGCGATCCGGGCGAATCCGGCCCGGATCTCCTCCCGGTCGGGCGCCTTCGCCGGCTCGGGCTCCGGCTCGCGCTCGGCGGCCAGTTCCAGCTCCTCGTCGATGACGTCCTCGAAGTCGCCGTAGAGATCCGCCTGGTCGACCTGGGCCGCCTCGTCCTCGGCGGCGATCTGCGCGGCCGCGATCTCGCCGCGGATCTCCTCCGGCGTGAGCGCCGGCAGCAGCGGCTCCACCACCGCCATCAGCTGCTCGTCTGCCACCACCGCCTCGGCCAGCGCCAGCGCGTGCGGTCGCTCGTACGGGCCGCAGACCACCGGCTCCCAGTCGTCCTCGGCGCCGAGCGGGCCGAACGTGATGATCCACGGCAGGCCCCGGATCGGGGAGTCGTCCGGCAGGTCCAGTGTCACGAGTGCGCCCACCGGCCCATCATGGTCGTCGCGCGTCGGCTCGGGGAGCGCAAACATCGGACTCTCCCCGCTTCGGGGACCGCACTCAGCCACGCGTACCGGCGTCCAGCGCCGCACGGACCAGGGCGACCGCCCGCTCCGGCGCGACGCCCAGGCGACGCGCCTCGGCGGCGTACTCGGCGGCGGCCCGGTGCAGCCGGTCGGTGGCGTCGTCCCGGCCGGGGGCGACCACGGTGCCGTGCCGGCCGCGCGTCTCCACCAGCCCGGCGCCCTCCAGCTCCCGGTACGCCCGCGCCACGGTGTTCACCGCCAGGCCCAGGTCGGCGGCGAGCTGCCGCACCGCCGGCAGCCGGGTGCCCACCGGCAGCCGCCCGTCGCCGATGCGCGCGGCGAACTGCGCCCGCACCTGCTCGTACGGCGGCACCGCCGACTCGGCGTCGATCCGGATGCGCGCGCTCATCCCGCTCCCCCCGGTGTGCCCGGTTCGGTCTCCTCGTCGAGCACGTCCGCCTCCACGTCCACCTCCCGGGCGCCGCCCTCGGCCAGGTCCACCACCCGGCCGTACCGGCTGGTGGCGGCCAGCGCGGCGCCGAAGAGCACCAGCTGGTTGAGCAGGTAGAGGTAGAGCAGCAGGCCCACGGCGGTGGCGACCACGGTGTACGCGGGGTTCCGCTCGGTGCGTACCACGTAGTAGCGCCCCACGGTGTTGAGCAGGGTGATCCCGACGGCGATGGTCAGCACCGCCGGGCGCAGCCGGCGCCGGCTCATCCGCAGCCGGGGCACTGCGAGCAGCAGCGCGGCGGCGAGCACGGCGTTGACGAGCACGCTCAGCACCGCGCTGACGGTGGTCAGGCCCACCGAGCCGGTGCTGCGCAGCAGGAAGCGCAGCAGCGACTCCAGCGCGTCCACGGCGGCCACCGAGACGAACAGCAGCACGAAGACCGCGACCAGCACGCCCAGGTCCACCAGGCGCCGCACCACCAGGTTGCCGGGCTGCTGGTTGAAGCCGTACATCAGCCGCTGCGAGGAGCGGATCGCCTCCACCCAGCCGATGCCGGTGAAGACCAGGATGACCAGGCCGACCACGCCGACGGTGCCGCTGCTCTCGGCGATCTGCGCCGGGTCGAGGAAGGGCAGGTTCTCCTCCAGGAAGTGGGCCGCGCCGCGGCTGACCTCCTCGTTGTCCCGGAGCACCGCGCCGAAGATCCAGTACGCGACGAGCGCGAGCGCGAACACGGCGAAGAAGCCGTAGTACGCGATGGCGGCGGCGAGCCGCCCGGCGAGCAGGTCGGCGTAGAGCGTCCCGGCCCGCCAGACGTGGTCGAAGACCGACGAGCGGCTCCGGGCCGCGTCGATGCGGCGCCCCGCCGCCGCCTCGATCCGGCCGAAGACGTTCACCCCGTCATCCTCGCCGATCTCCGCCCGTGGCGGAGGGGCCCCGGCCGGTCGGATGTTCAGCTCCGGCCGCCGAGCCGGAAGTCGCGGCGGGGCTGCCACCGGGTCGCCCCGCTGTGCGAGAACAGCGTGAACGCGTCCACCTGGAACAACGCGGAGAAGTCGGCCAGATCCTCGTACGCCTTGTCGAGCACCTCGGGCGGCACGTCCTGCGCCACCGTGACGTGCGGGTGGTACGGGAAGCGCAGCTCGCGGCGCAGCTCGGGAGCCGAGTTGATCGCGGCGGCCAGCAGTTCGCACTCGCTGATCCCGGCCGCCACCGCCACGAAGACCACCTGGGTGACCGGACGGAACGTGCCGGTGCCACGCAGGTGCAGCGTGAACGGCAGGTGCGTGGCGGCGACCCGGCCCAGGTGGTCCTCGACGGCGGGCAGCGCGCGTACCGGGATCTCGGTGGGCCCGAGGAGGGTGACGTGTGCGGGGACGGCGAGCGGGTCGCCGGCCTCGACCCGGCGGCGGGTGAGCATCCCGCCCCAGGGCTCGGGGACGTCGACCGCGATCCCGATCTGGATCGTGTCCGCGCCGCCCGGCGCCGTGTCACTGCCCGCCACGTCGCGCGCCACCCCTCCGGCCACCGGCTGCGTCACCCGTTCCCGCCCGTCCGGGCCGTTACTCGAACCGCACGGGCGGGAAGAAGCCGACCCGCTCGTACGCGTCCCGCAGCGTCCCGGCAGCCACCGCCCGGGCCTTCTCCGCGCCCCGCGCCAGCAGCTTGTCGAGCTGGGCCGGGTCGTTCAGGTAGGCGTTCGTGCGTTCCTGGATCGGCGTGACGAACTCCCGCACCACCTCGGCGAGGTCCTTCTTCAGGTCGCCGTAGCCCTTGCCGTCGTACGCGGCGACCAGGTCGTCGATGCTCCGGCCGGAGAGCGCGGAGTAGATCGTGAGCAGGTTGGTGATGCCCGGCTTGCCCTCGGCGTCGAAGACGATCTCGCGGCCGGTGTCGGTGACCGCCGAGCGGATCTTCTTGGCCGAGCGGGCCGGGTCCTCCAGCAGGTCGATGATGCCGGCCGGGGAGGACGACGACTTCGACATCTTGGCCGTCGGATCCTGCAGGTCGGTGATCTTCGCGGTGTCCTTCACGATGTGCGGGGAGGGCACGGTGAAGGTGCGGCCGAACAGCGAGTTGAACCGCTGCGCCAGGTCGCGGGAGAGTTCCAGGTGCTGTCGCTGGTCCTCGCCGACCGGCACCGCGTTCGCCTGGTAGAGCAGGATGTCCGCGGCCTGGAGGATCGGGTACGTGAACAGGCCGACGCTGGCCCGCTCGCTGCCCTGCTTCTGCGACTTGTCCTTGAACTGGGTCATCCGGCCGGCCTCGCCGAAGCCGGTGATGCAGCCGAGCACCCAGGCCAGTTGCGAGTGCTCGGGCACCTGCGACTGCACGAACAGCGTGCTGCGCTCCGGGTCCAGGCCGAGCGCGAACAACTGCGCGGCGGCGACCCGGCTGCGGCGCTTGAGCACCTTCGGGTCGTGCCCGGCGGTGATCGCGTGCAGGTCGACGACGCAGTAGTAGGCGTCGTGGCTGTCCTGCAACGCCACCCAGTGCCGCAGCGCGCCCAGGTAGTTGCCGAGGTGGAACGAGTCGGCCGTCGGCTGGATGCCGGAGAAGACGCGCGGGCGGGCGGGTACGTCGGACATGGCGGCAATTCTGTCAGCAAGCCCCGGCGTCCGTCATGACGGGCCGGTGGATCGGGCGGGTACGGGCGGAAGCGGACCGTTCACCTCACGCCGGGGCTCGGGCAGCCGTGCGGCGGAGACCGCCAGGCGGGACACCCGCCGGCCGTCGAGTGTGAGCACCCGCAGCAACCAGCCGGCCGGATCGGCGGGAACCGATCCGGTGGCCGGGTCGGCAGCAACCGGCACCTCGTCCCCGGCCACCGGCAACCGGCCCAGGGCGGCCATCACGAACCCGCCTACCGTCTCGTACGGCCCGGCGGGCAGCGGCACCCCGGTGCGCTCGGCGAAGTCGGTCAGGTTGAGCCGGCCGTCGACGACGGCGGGCAGGCCGGCGGGTTCCGGTTCGGGCGGGCCGTGCTCGTCGTCCCGGATCTCCCCGACCAGTTCCTCGACCAGATCCTCGCAGGTGACGATGCCGGCGGTGCCGCCGTACTCGTCGACGACGACGGCCAGGTGGTGGCCCTCCCGGCGCATCTCGGTGAGGGCCGCCAGCACGCGCTTGCTGTCCGGCAGGCGCTTCACCTCCCGGATCAGGTCGCCGACCAGCAGCGGCCGGTCCGCCTCCGGGCGCAGCAGCACGTCCCGCAGGTGCACGAGGCCGACCACGTCGTCGTGGGTGCCGTCGACCACCGGGTAGCGGGTGTGCGGGTCGGCCCGGACCAGCCGCTGGGCCTGCGCCAGCGGGAGCGCCGCGCTGAGGAAGACCACCTCGGTGCGGGGCACCATCACCTCGCGGACGAGCCGGGCGCCGGCGACCAGCACCTCGTCGATGATCCGCCGTTCGTCCGGGTCGAGCAGCGTGTTCGCCGCGACCAGGTCACGCAGCTCGGCCTCGCTGATCCGTTCCCGGCCGGCGGTGGGGCTGGCCCCGAGCAGGGCGGTGACCAGGCGGGTGGCGCCGTCGGCGCCGCGCACCACGAGACGGGCCACGGTGCGGGCCAGCGGGCCGGGTTCGCGTCGGGGCCGCCCCGACGGTTTCCGCCGGGGCCCGGGACCACCACCCTCCCGCATGAGAAGGATGGTAGACAGCGGCCACCGCACGCCCGGTCCAATGTTCGGATCTGTTCAATCGTGAAGGATTATGATGGAATAGAGGCGGATTCAACTCGACAGCCGCAACACCGCCCCCGGCCGTAGGGTGATCACGGGACGGCCGCCGCGGGACGCGGCCCAGGCAGGAGGACCGACGTGAAACTGCTCGTCACCGGCGGCGCCGGCTACATCGGCAGCGTGGTGACCCGGATGCTGCTCGACCACGGCCACCAGGTGACCGTGCTGGACGACCTGCGCACCGGTCACCGGGAAGCCCTCGCCCCCGAGGCCACCCACGTCGAGCTGCCGGTGCACGAGGCCGCCCGGGTGCTCACCCCCGACGCCGGCTTCGACGGCGTGCTGCACTTCGCCGCCCTGATCGCCGCCGGCGAGTCGATGACCCGCCCCGAGCTGTACTGGCACACCAACACGGTCGGCTCCATCGCGCTCATCGACGCGGTCCGCGCCGCCCGGGTGCCCCGGATGGTCTTCTCCTCCACCGCCGCCGTCTACGGCAACCCCACCGAGCTGCCCATCCCGGAGACCGCCGTCAAGGCCCCCACCAGCACCTACGGCGCCACCAAGCTGGCCGTCGACATGGCGCTCACCTCCGAGGCGATCGCGCACGACCTGGCCGCCGTCTCGCTGCGCTACTTCAACGTCGCCGGGGCGTACCTGCGCGACGGGCTGGCCATCGGCGAGCGGCACGACCCGGAGACCCACCTCATCCCGATCGCGCTCGACGTGGCCGCCGGGCGGCGGGAGAAGCTCCAGCTCTTCGGCGACGACTACCCCACTGTCGACGGCACCTGCGTACGCGACTACATCCACGTCGAGGACCTGGCCCGCGCCCACCTGCTCGCGCTGGACGCGGCCACCCCGGGCCGGCACCGGATCTACAACCTGGGCAACGGCAACGGCTTCACCAACCGGCAGGTGGTCGACGTGGTCCGCGAGGTCACCGGGCACCCGGTGCCGGTCGAGGTGGCCGCCCGCCGCGAGGGCGACCCGGCCGAGCTGGTCGCGTCGTCCGCGCTGGCCCGCGACGAGCTGGGCTGGACGCCGGCCAAGCCGACCCTGCACGACATGGTCGGCGACGCCTGGGCGTTCTACCGCGAGCACGTCGCGGGACAGCCCTCATGAACGTCGCCGACCGCGCCACGGCCGGCTTCCGGCAGCGGTACGGCACCGAGCCGGCGGGCCGCTGGGCGACTCCCGGGCGGGTCAACCTGATCGGCGAGCACACCGACTACAACGACGGCTTCGTGCTGCCCTTCGCGCTGCCGCTGCGTACCGTGGTCGCCGCCGCGCCCGCCCCCGACGGACGCTGGACCGTCTGGTCGGAGCTGGACGACGAACCGGTCGAGTTCGGCGCGGCGGAGGCCGACGAGCCCGGCCGGGTCGACGGCTGGGCCGCCTACGTGGCCGGGGTGGTGTGGGCGCTGCGCGCCGACGGCCACGACGTCCCGGGCGCGCGGCTCGCCGTCGCCTCCGACGTGCCGGTCGGCTCCGGGCTCTCCTCGTCCGCGGCGATCGAGTCGGCGGTGCTGGCCGCCCTGGTCGACCTCGGCGGTCTCGACCTGCCCGCCGGGCGGTGGCCGCGGCTCGCCCAGCGGGCCGAGAACGACTATGTCGGCGCGCCCACCGGGATCATGGACCAGTCCGCGGTGATCCGCGGCCGGGCCGGGCACGCCCTGTTCCTCGACTGCCGCACCGAGGAGATCGAGCAGATCCCGTTCGACCTGGACGGCGCCGGGCTGGCCGTGCTGGTGATCGACAGCCGGGCGCCGCACCGGCACGCGGACGGCGAGTACGCGGCCCGCCGCAAGAGCTGTGAGCGGGCCGCCGCGACGCTCGGGGTGAGCGCGCTGCGCGACGTGACGGTGGCCGACCTCGACGGCGCGCTGGCCCGCCTCGACGACGACGAGACCCGCCGCCGGGTGCGGCACGTGGTGACCGAGAACCAGCGGGTCCTCGACACCGTCGCATTGCTGCGCGCCGGCCGGGTCCGCGACACCGGTCCACTGCTGACCGCCTCGCACGCCTCCATGCGCGACGACTTCGAGATCACCGTGCCGGAGATCGACACCGCGGTCGAGGCGGCGCTGTCCGCCGGGGCGTACGGCGCGCGGATGACCGGCGGCGGTTTCGGCGGCTGTGTGCTCGCCCTGGTCGACGCCGGCGCCGCCGACGCGGTGGCCGCCGCCGTCACCGACGCGTACGCCCGGGACGGCTTCACCGCCCCCGGCACGCTCACCGTCCTGCCGGCCGGCGGCGTCACCCGCCTGGACTGAACGCGAAAGGCCCCCGGCGTCGCGCCGGGGGCCTTCTCGTCACGTGCGTCAGCCGGCCTCGACGATCATGCCGGCGCCGACGGTACGGTTCGTCGACTCGTCGATGATCACGAAGCCGCCGGTGGTGCGGTTACGGCGGTACTCGTCGGCGAGCAGCGGAACCGTGGTCCGCAGCCGGACCCGGCCGATCTCGTTGAGCTTCAGCTCACCGGCCGTCTCGTCGCGGTGCAGCGAGTTGATGTCCAGCCGGTAGTGCAGCCCGCGCACGATCGCCCGCGCCGAGCGGGTCGTGTGCTTGATCGCGTACCTGCCGCCGACCTGCAACGGCCGGGTCTCGTCCATCCAGCAGACCATCGCCTCGATGTCCTGCACGGCCATCGGGGCGTTGTTCGGCCGGCAGATCATGTCGCCGCGGGAGATGTCCAGCTCGTCGGTCAGCCGGACCGTCACCGACATCGGCGGGAACGCCTCGTCCACCGGGCCGTCGGCGGTCTCCACCGCCGCGATCCGGCTGGTGAAGCCCGACGGCAGCACCATCACCTCGTCGCCCGGCTTGAGCACGCCCGAGGCCACCTGACCCGCGTAACCCCGGTAGTCGGTGACGGTGGTGGACTGCGGCCGGATCACGTACTGCACCGGGAACCGCACGTCGACCAGGTTGCGGTCCGAGGCGATGTGCACCCGCTCCAGGTGGTGCAGCAGCGACGGACCCTCATACCACGGCATGTTCTCCGAGCGGGTGACGATGTTGTCGCCCTGCAGCGCGGAGACCGGCACCACCGTCAGGTCCGGCACGTCGAGCTTCGCGGCGAACGCGGTGAACTCGTCCGCGATCCGCTCGTAGACCTCCTGCGACCAGTCCACCAGGTCCATCTTGTTCACACACAGGACCAGGTGCGGCACCCGCAGCAGCGAGCAGAGGAACGCGTGCCGGCGGGACTGCTCCACCAGGCCCTTGCGCGCGTCCACCAGGATCAGCGCCAGGTCGGCGGTGGAGGCGCCGGTGACCATGTTCCGGGTGTACTGGGTGTGCCCCGGGGTGTCGGCGATGATGAACTTCCGCCGCGGCGTGGCGAAGTAGCGGTACGCCACGTCGATGGTGATGCCCTGCTCCCGCTCGGCGCGCAGGCCGTCGGTGAGCAGCGCCAGGTTGGTGTACTCGTCGCCCCGGGCGGCGCTGACCGCCTCGACGGCGGCGAGCTGGTCGCTGAACAGCGACTTGGTGTCGTAGAGCAGACGGCCGATCAGCGTCGACTTGCCGTCGTCGACGCTGCCCGCGGTGGCGAACCGCAGCAGGTCCATCGGCCGGGCGGTCTCACTCTCGGCCGGGGCCAGGGTCTCGACGCTCATCAGAAGTAGCCCTCTCGCTTGCGGTCCTCCATGGCGGCCTCGCTGACCCGGTCGTCACCGCGGGTCGCGCCGCGCTCGGTGATCCGCGTGGCGGCCACCTCCTCGATCACCTTCTCCACCGTGTCGGCGTCCGAGCTGACCGCCGCGGTGCAGGAGGCGTCACCCACGGTCCGATACCGCACCTGGGCCTTGAACGGCTGCTCACCGGCGCGGGCCCGGAAGAACTCGTTGACCGCGTAGAGCATGCCGTCGCGCTCGACCACCTCGCGCTCGTGCGCGTAGTAGATCGACGGCAGCGGGATCCGCTCCCGCGCGATGTAGTGCCAGACGTCCAGCTCGGTCCAGTTCGACAGCGGGAACACCCGGATCGACTCGCCCGGGTGGTGCCGGCCGTTGTAGAGCGCCCACAGCTCCGGACGCTGGTTCTTCGGATCCCACTGGCCGAACTCGTCGCGGAAGCTGAACACCCGCTCCTTGGCCCGCGCCTTCTCCTCGTCGCGGCGGGCGCCGCCGAACAGCGCGTCGAAGCGGTGCTTCTCCACCGCCTCCAGCAGCACCGGCGTCTGGATCCGGTTGCGCATGCCGTCGGCGGACTCACGGACCAGGCCCTTGTTCAGCGCCTCCGGCACGCTCGCCACGATGAGCTGAAGGCCCAGCTCGGCCACCCGCCGGTCGCGGTAGTCGAGCACCTCGGGGAAGTTGTGCCCGGTGTCCACGTGCATCACCGGGAAGGGGATGTTGGCCGGCGCGAACGCCTTCTGAGCCAACCGGAGCATCACGATCGAGTCCTTGCCGCCGGAGAACAGCAGCACCGGCCGTTCCATCTCGGCGACGACCTCGCGCATCACGAAGATGCTCTCCGCCTCGAGCGCGTCGAGGTGCGACACCTGGTACGCGGCGGGGGACGTCATGACACGAACTCGATTCGCACGGATCCGTACATCGGATTCCAGACCTTTCAGGTCGGAGTCGTGAAGAAGAACGCTCAGGTTACCCGGAATGCCGCTGCAACGCTGCAAGCAACCGACTCGCGAGATCCTTGCGGCAGACCAGCAGATCCGGTAGACGCGGGTCGGCCCCGTTGTATTCCAGCGCAGAACCGTCGATCCGGGAAGCATGCAGACCGGTGGCCGTCGCCACAGCGACCGGAGCGGCCGAATCCCACTCGTACTGACCGCCCGCGTGGATGTACGCGTCGACCTCACCGGTGACCACGGCGGCGATCTTCGCGCCCGCCGAGCCCATCGGAACCAGATGAGCGCCGACGTCCTCTGCCAGGTCGGTCAGGAAAACCGGCGGACGGCTACGGCTGGCCGCCAACCGGATGACCCGCGCGCCGCCCCCGGTGCCCGCCTCCACAGTCATCGGCGGGTACGCCGGCGGGTGGTCGGTGCCGAGCACCCGGTGCTGGGCCGGCAGGGCCACCGCGCCCGCCGCCAGACCGTGCGGCGTCGACGCGTTACGCGACCAGAGCGCCACGTGCACCGCCCAGTCCGCGCGCCCCTCCTCCGCGTACTCGCGGGTGCCGTCCAGCGGGTCGACGATCCAGACCCGGTCCGCGGTCAGGCGCGACAGCGCCTCGTCGGTCGCCTCCGCCGTCCGGGCCAGCCGCGAACCCTCGTCCTCCTCCGACAGCACCGCGTCCGCCGGCCGCCACTTCGCCAGTTCGGTCCGGATCAGGTCGTGCGAGACCTTGTCACCGGCCGACCGGAGCGCGCCCGCGTCGGCGAAGCCCATCTCCGCGCGCAGGGCCGTCAGCGCCTGACCGGCCCGGGACGCCAGCCACCGGGCGAACCCGCCGTCGATCATCGGAGGACTGCCCATGCTGCTCCCGTCACCCGCCTTCGCTCCCGTCACCCGAGGCGCAGACTACCGACCGCCCGTCAGGCCCCGTGGTAGAGGTTCTGCGTCGGCTCCACGCCCTTGAGAACCACCGACTCCACCACGTCCGCCGCGCGGTCCACCAGGAACTCCAGCTCCTTGCGCTCCGCCGACGAGAAATCCGAGAGCACGTAGTCAGCCGGGTCCTGCCGGCCCGGCGGCCGGCCGATGCCGAACCGCACCCGTACGTAGTCCTTCGTGCCGAGCGACTTCGACATCGAGCGCAGGCCGTTGTGCCCGCCCTCGCCGCCGCCGCACTTCACCCGCACCTGCCCGTACGGGATGTCCAGCTCGTCGTGCACCGCGATCACGCGCGCCGGCGGGATCTTGTGGAACTGCGCCAGCCCGGCCACCGGACCACCGGAGAGGTTCATGTACGTCAACGGCTTCAGCAGCACCAGCTTCGGACCGCCGAACCCCAGCCGCCCCTCGGCGGCCTCGGCCATCGCGCGCTTGTGCCGCCCGAACTTCGCGCCCACCCGGGCCGCCAGCAGGTCCGCCACCATGAACCCGACATTGTGCCGGTTGTTCGCGTACTCCCGGCCGGGGTTGCCCAGGCCGACCACCAGCCACGGCCCCGCCTCGTCCGTCACCCGACGCCCCTTCCCGCTCGCTCGCCCGACCAGTCCCGATACGCCGACAGGCGCCCCCGGGAACCGGGGACGCCTGTCGCACAGCCTTGCGGACCGGTCAGGCCTCGGTCTTCGCCTCGGCCGGGGCCTCCTCGCCCTCGGCGGCCGGAGCGCCCTCGGCACCCTCGGCGGTCTCCTCGCCGACCTCGGCCTCGGCCTCCTCGGCGGCCTCCTCGACCTCGGGGAGGGTGGCCTCGAGCTGCTCGGCGGTCGGAGCGGCGGTCACCGAGGCGACAGCGGTCTCCTCGTCGGTGGCCAGCTCGACGCCGGACGGCAGCTCGACGTCGGCAGCGGTGATCGTGGTGCCCGGCTCGGCGCCCTCGATCGACGCCTCCAGGTGGTCCGGCACCTTGGTCGCGTCGGCGGTCACCGACAGCGTGTCGTGGTCGTGCACGATCAGGGTGTCCTTCGCGGCCTCACCGGTCAGCTGGACCGGAACCTCGACGGTGACCTTCTCGCCCCGGCGGACCAGCAGCAGGTCCACGTGCTCGAAGGTGTCCTTGATCGGGTCACGCTGGATCGCCTTCGGCAGCGCCAGCACCTGGGTGCCGTCGCTGACCTCGATCGCGAAGAGCTGGTTCGCACCGCCCTTACGGATCGCGGCGGCGAACTCCCGCGACGGGAGCGCGATGTGCTTGGGCTTCTCGCCGTGGCCGTACAGCACGGCGGGCACCTTGCCGGCCCGGCGGGTACGACGGGCACCACCCTTGCCGAACTCGGTACGGGGCTCGGCGCTGATCTTTACCTCGGACACGGGGAAACTCCTGATGCTTCGCTGCGGCGGCTTGTCGTCTGGCGGTGCTGGGGCGAGGGGCTCGCTGGGGCTAGGGTCATGAACGACCGCCCGGAGCACCGCGTCGATGACGGCGCCTCCGTGCGGTGCTTGTCAGCAGCCCGCCGGGCACCCTCGCCGTGGCAACCGCACCAGTCTACCCGAGGGAATTCCCGGCTCTCCGGCAGTCCCCCGTTATCACCGCCGGGCCGGTTCCGCAGGGCATCGGCCCGGTCGCCGGAGAACTCCCCGGCGACCGGACCGGCGTGCTCAGCTCAGGCCACCGAACAGGGTGGTCACCGACCCGTCGTCGAAGACCTCCCGGATCGCCCGGGCCAGCAGCGGGGCGATCGACAGCACGGTCAGCTTGTCCAGTTGCTTCTCCGACGGCAGCGGCAGCGTGTTCGTCACCACGACCTCGCTGATCGGGCTGTTCTTCAGCCGCTCCGTCGCCGGGTCGGACAGCAGCGCGTGGGTCGAGGCGACCACGATCTCCGCCGCGCCCTGCTCCTTGAGGATGTCAGCCGCCTTGGTGATCGTGCCGCCGGTGTCGATCATGTCGTCCACGATCAGGCACACCCGGCCCTCGACCTCACCGACCACCCGGTTCGCCACCACCTGGTTCGGCTTGAGCGGATCGCGGGTCTTGTGGATGAACGCCAGCGGGCAACCGCCCAGCCGGTCCGTCCACCGCTCGGCCACACGTACCCGGCCAGAGTCCGGCGCGACCACCGTCATCGGCCGGCCCGCGTACTTGTGCTCCACGTACTCGGCCAGCACGTCCATCGCGAACAGGTGGTCCACCGGGCCGTCGAAGAAGCCCTGGATCTGCGCGGTGTGCAGGTCCACGGTCAGGATCCGGTTCGCACCCGCCGTCTTGAGCAGGTCGGCGATCAGCCGCGCCGAGATCGGCTCCCGGCCGCGGTGCTTCTTGTCCTGCCGCGCGTACGGGTAGAACGGCAACACCACTGTGATCCGCTTGGCCGAACCACGCTTCAGCGCGTCGACCATGATCAGGGTCTCCATGACCCAGGTGTTCACGCCGTGTGTCACGGACTGCACCACGAAGGCGTCCGAACCACGGACCGAGTCCTTGTACCGGACGAAGATCTCGCCGTTGGCGAAGTCGTACGCGTCGGCCGGCGTCGGCGCGACGCCGAGCACCTCACCGATCTCCTTGGCCAGCTCCGGAAAACCCCTCCCGGAGAAGAGCATCAGGCTCTTGCGGTTCTCGGCGACGATGCTGCCCATGGGCCCGTCTGCTCCCGTATGTCGGTGGTGCCCGGCGGCGGTGGGCCGGGGACTGTTCGGTTGCAGTATGCCCCCGGTTCAGCGATCCACCCACGGCCCGGCGATCGCCGTGGAGTCAGTCACCTTCGCTTGCGGCGCCGCCCGTGTCCGACGCACCCTCACCGGCCCGCCGCGCCGCCTCCGCGGCGTCCGTGCCGGCCCGCTTGCGCAGCACCCAGCCCTCCACGTTGCGCTGCTGACCACGCGCCACCGCCATCGCGCCCGGCGGCACGTCACCGGTGATCACGGAACCCGCAGCGGTGTACGCGCCGTCGCCCACCCGCACCGGCGCCACGAACATGTTGTCCGCTCCGGTACGCGCGTGACTGCCGATGGTGGTGTGGTGCTTGCGTACCCCGTCGTAGTTGACGAAGACGGTCGCCGCGCCGATGTTGCTGTGCTCGCCGATCGTCGCGTCGCCCACGTACGACAGGTGCGGCACCTTCGACCCGTCACCGATCGACGCCTTCTTGGTCTCCACGAACGTGCCGACCTTCGCCTTGCGGCCCAGCCGCGACTCCGGCCGCAGGTACGCGTACGGGCCGACGCTCGCCTGCGGGCCCACCTCGGCGCCGAGCGCGTGGCTGCGCACGATGCTCGCGCCCGCGCCCACCACCGTGTCGACGAGCGTGGTGTCGGGGCCGACGAGCGCGCCCTCGCCGACCGTCGTGGCGCCCTGGAGCTGCGTGTTCTGGTCGATCACCGCGTCCCGCTCGACGGTCACCGTCACGTCGATCCAGGTGGTGTGGGGGTCGAGGATGCTGACCCCGGTACGCATCCAGCTCTCGTTCACCCGGTCGCGCAGCAGCCCGCGCAGCGCGGCCAGCTCGACCCGGTCGTTGCAGCCGAGCGTCTCCACGTGGTCGGCGGCGCAGTGCACAGCCACCGGCTCCCCCGCGTCGCGCAGCAACGCGAAGACGTCGGTCAGGTACTCCTCGCCCTGGTCGTTGTCGGTGGAGAGCTTGCCCAGCGCCTCCCGCAGGCGAGCCGCGTCGAACGCGTAGATGCCCGCGTTGATCTCGCGCAGCGCGCGCTGCTGGGGGGTGGCGTCGCGCTCCTCGACAATCTGCTCCAGCTGTCCTTGCACGTCCCGCACGATCCGGCCCAGGCCGGTCGGGTCCGGCACCTCGGCGGCGAGCACCGTAGCCGCCGCGGCGGCCTCCTCGTGCGCCTCGACGAGCGCCTGGACCGTCTCCGGCCGCAGCAGCGGCACGTCCCCGTTGATCACCACGACGGTGCCGGAGGCGTCCGGCACCGCGTCCAGCGCGATGCGGACCGCGTGCCCGGTGCCGAGCTGGCGCTCCTGGAGCACCGGAGTGGCGCCGGGGGCGACCTCGGACAGGTGCTCCCGGACCTGGTCGGCGCCGTGGCCGACCACGACCACTGTGCGGTCCGCGCCCAGCGGGCCGGCCGCGGCGAGGACGTGACCGAGCAGGGTACGGCCGAGCAGCGGGTGCAGAACCTTGGGCAGGGACGACTTCATCCGCTTGCCCTCACCGGCGGCGAGCACGACAACGGTGCGGAGGTGGGGCTGGGACACGACGTGGCTCTCCCGTCGGGACGGCGACAGTCTCGCGGTCATGCTAACCAGAGCAGCCCGCAGGTTGCCGCGTACCCCAAGAAGGGCACCTATACCTGGATTTGCTCGGCCGCCAGGATTCGAACCTGAAACACAAGAACCAAAATCTTGGGTGTTGCCAGTTACACCACGGCCGAAGGGACGCAGACAGCTTAGCGGGTGCCGTCCGCCTCCGGAGGTCTCGGATCGGGGGCAGACGCCGCGACCATGCCCTCCACCGCGCCGGTCATCCACAGGTACAGGTCGCGCGAGCGCGGCACTCTCACGACGAGACATCCCGGTACTCCACCCCGACGTCGGTCCGCGTGGTCCGGGGGTGGTGTCTCTTCAACGTCTTCGTGGATGGCCACGCGATATCTCAGCTCATGGCGGCTTCGCCCTGTCGTCTCGACGAAGCGGACGAACAGTTCCACCAGGCGGATGTCGCTGTTGGTGAACGTCAGGTCGTAACGGGGGTTGCCCGGTTTGCTCTTCGTGCCAGCCCTCCTCGCGCAGCCGATTTGCGGCGCCCCGCAGCGCCCCACGCCGACTGCGGCCGCCGGTGGCATCCGGCTGATCACCCATCTCGCTCCTGTCCCACCGCGCGCCCGACCCCGGCCATCACGCCCTCGATGCGCCAGTAGAGCCACCGGCTGCGCGGAACGGTGATCACCAAACAGCCGCGGTAGTCCGCGCCGTTGTTCCGCCGTACCGTCGCCGGGTTGTGCCGTTTGAGGGTCGCCCGGCCGAACCGCTCCGGCGGAAGGGCCAGCCGTTCCACCCACCAGCGTTCCGCCGCAGGGACATCGGCGGACTCGTGGATCAGGAGCCGATAGGCCGGCACGTCGCGTTCGATCCCGCAGGAGGCCAGGAACGCGAGGAACAGGGCGAGCAGCCCGGGATCGCTGTTGACGAACTCCAACCGGCCCTGGGGCCGCCAGGGCTTGGACTTGGCTCCCTCACACCAGTAGATCGCGGCGCCCAGCATCAGCAGATCCCGCTCGCCGAGACCGCCGACCACACCGGCGGCGCGGGCCTGCTCCGCGGCCTGGGCGGCGTCCCGCGCCTCCCGGTACGCGCTCCAGCGCGCCTCCGTCATCGCCTTCGAGTGCTCGCGGCGCCGCTCGGCCGTCTCATCGTCCGGGTCCAGCGGCAGGTGCCGCACCCACTGGTAGGCGGTCGACTTCGCCACCCCGAGGCGCGCCGCGATCTCGTTGACCGACCGGCCCGCCGCGCGCAGCCGCAGGGCCTCGACACGGGCGTCGTCCCGGGCTCGCGGCCGGCGGGTCCACTCCGGCGGCGGGATGCCGCGCAGCAGCGCGTACACCCGGTCGCGGCCGATGCCCAGGCGAGCCCGGATCTCGGCGACGGAGAGCTGCTCGTCCACACGTAGGCGCCGCGCCTGGGCGGCGAGGGGGTCGGTCACGGGCACACATTAGAACGCGCGTACGACAGCGGCCGGTCTGACCGCGAGCGTCGCGCCTGGCAGGATGGACGGGTGACCGACGTTTCCGGCAGCGAACGCGCCCGTCGGCGGCCCGCGCCGGCGGCGAAGCCCTCCCGGGTGCGGATGTCCGCGACGCAGCGGCGCGAGCAGCTGATCTCGATCGCCCGGCAGATCTTCGCCGAGCGCGGTTTCGACGCGACCTCGATCGAGGAGGTGGCGGCGCGCGCCAAGGTCTCCAAGCCGGTGGTCTACGAGCACTTCGGTGGCAAGGAGGGGCTCTACGCGGTGGTGGTGGACCGGGAGGTCCGCGCCCTGCTGGACCGGATCACCACGGCGTTGACCGCGGGAAACCCGCGGGAGCTGCTGGAGCAGGCCGCGCTGACGCTGCTGACCTACATCGAGGAGGAGACCAGCGGGTTCCGGGTGCTGGTCCGGGAGTCGCCGCTGATGTCGGCGACGGGCAACTTCAGCAGCGTGATGAACGACGTGGCGCACCAGGTGGAGCACATCCTGGCGGGCGAGTTCTCCATCCGGGGGTACGACCCGAAGCTGGCGGAGCTGTACTCCCAGGCGCTGGTGGGCATGGTGGCGCTGACCGGCCGCTGGTGGCTGGAGGTGCGCGAGCCGCGCAAGGAGACGGTGGCGGCACACCTGGTGAACCTGGCCTGGAACGGGCTGTCGCACCTGGAGTCGAAGCCGGGGCCGATCCCCCGGGGCTGACGCCGCTCCGGCACGCGTCGGCAGCCGCGCTCAGCGCTCGCCGATGGGGTGGTAGCGGCGCTGCCGTTCCTCCTCGGCGTGCTCAGGTGTGCCGACCTTGTCGTACAGGCCGGTGGCGAGCAGGACCAGCCCGAACAGCAGCGACACGATGACTGTCGACATCGAGAAGTTGAGGAAGTTCGCGGAGGTCTGGAGCACGGACATCATCAGGATGCCGGTGACCAGGAAGACCGCCCCGGCGGTGAGGTTCATGTAGTGGCCGAGGTTGTCGCGGCGGGACGCGCCGACCAGCAGGACCGCGCCGAAGACCACCGAGACCAGCGAGAACGCCAGGTTGGTACGCAGGCCGAGAGCCCAGTCGCTGTCGCGGCCGAACAGTCCTTCGCCCCAGGTCTGGAAGACGCCGAAGACGCCGAAGACCAGGATGTAGAGGCCGATGAGCCCGGACAGCACCCGGTAGAGCGGCCGCGCGGGGTGGTTCACCGGGAAGTGCGCCATGATGCCCTCCAGCCGTGTGACTGATTCGGGGCAATTGTCGCCTGCGGTGTCCGCTCACGTCCGGAAAACACCGAAGGCCCGGCGCGCTGCGCCGGGCCTTCGGTAAGAGGCGGGATCAGAGCACCAGGCGGGCCTTCTGCCAGGCCTCGTGCTCGTCGTCGGAGCCGACCTTGCCGTACATGCCGACCATCAGGAGCACCAGCGCCAGGGTCAGGACCACGACGTCGGTCATGATCGAGAAGTTGAAGATGTTGGCGTCGGTCTGCAGGAACGCCAACGCGGCCAGGCCGATCACCATCAGCGTGTAGGCCAGCCACTGGTTGATCGCCACGTCGAGGTTGCGGCCGATCGCGGTGCCGACCAGGATCACGACGCCGACCAGCACCGACAGCAGCGAGAACGCCATGTTGGTGCCCTGGCCCAGAACCTTGGTGTCGTCCTGGGCGAGGAAGTCGTTGCCGGCGCTGGCGATGATGCCGAGGCCGCCGAAGACGACGAAGTACAGACCAACGATCCCGCCGATCGCCCGGTAGATCGGCCGCGCGGGGTGGTTGACGGGGGTGTGGGCCATCTCTGCGTCTCCAAAAGACCGTTCGGACGAGGGTTCCACCGGTGATTGTCCCGTACGCCGGTCAGTGACGCCGCACACCCCCCACCCCGGCGGCAGGTCAGCCGGCCGGAAGCTCCTCGGCGAGAGCCAGCCAGGTCTCCTCGGTCCGGTCCCGCTCGGCCCGTACCTCCTTGAGCTGGGCGTCCAGCTCGGCGACCCGGGCGTAGTCGGTGGCGTTCGCGGCGAGCTGCTCGTGCAGGCCCGCCTCCTTCTGTTCGAGCTTGGCGATCTGCCGTTCCAGCCGGTTGAGTTCCTTCTTCGCGACGCGTACCTCGGCGGCGGACATGCCCTCACG
Source organism: Micromonospora tulbaghiae (assembly GCF_900091605.1). Lineage (GTDB taxonomy): Bacteria > Actinomycetota > Actinomycetes > Mycobacteriales > Micromonosporaceae > Micromonospora > Micromonospora tulbaghiae. The sequence continues at coordinate 938,288 of NZ_FMCQ01000001.1, read as the reverse complement.
CGCCGGGGCCGCCGTGGCCGGGGTGAGGTCGGCGGGCGCCGGGCCGCCGGCCGCGGCGGCGCGGGCCAGGTACTCGTCGACGCCGCCGGGCAGGTGCACCAGCCGGCCGTCACCGAACATGCCGTACGCGACGTCGGTGACCCGCTCGATCAGGTAACGGTCGTGGCTGGCCACCACGATCGTGCCGGGCCACGAGTCGAGCAGGTCCTCCAGCGCGGCGAGCGTGTCGGTGTCCAGGTCGTTGGTGGGTTCGTCGAGCAGGAGCACGTTGGGTTCCCCGGCGAGCAGCCGCAGCATCTGCAGGCGCCGGCGCTCGCCGCCGGACAGATCGCTCACCGGGGTCCAGAGCCGCCTGTCGTCGAAGCCGAAGATCTCGGCGAGCTGGGAGGCGCTGATCTCCCGGTCGCCGAACTGCACCCGGCGGGCGACCTCCTCGACCGCTTCCAGCACACGCAGGTGGCCGGGGAGTTCGGCGAGTTCCTGGGACAGGAACGCGGGCCGGACGGTCTGCCCGGCGGCGAAGCGCCCGCTGTCGGGGCCGGTCACTCCGGCGAGCATCCGCAGCAGGGTGGTCTTGCCGGCGCCGTTGCGGCCGAGGATCGCGACCCGGTCGCCGGGGCCGACCTGCCAGGTGGTGTCGTGCAGGATCTCCTTCGGGCCGGCGTGCAGCCGGACGTGTTCGAGGTCGTACACCTGCTTGCCGAGGCGGGCGGTGGCGAGCCGTTGCAGCGACGTGGTGTCGCGGGGTTCCGGCACGTCGGCGATGAGCGCGTTGGCCGCGTCGATGCGGAACTTGGGCTTGGAGGTACGCGCCGGCGCGCCGCGGCGCAGCCACGCGATCTCCTTGCGGAGCAGGTTCTGCCGGCGGGCCTCGGTGGCGGCGGCGACGCGTTGCCGCTCGACGCGGGCCAGCGTCCACGCGGCGAAGCCGCCCTCGTACGCCCGGACGGTCTGGTCGGCGACCTCCCAGGTGCTGGTGCAGACGGCGTCGAGGAACCAGCGGTCGTGGGTGACCACCACGAGCGCGCCCTTGCGGGTGACCAGGTGCCGGGCCAGCCAGTCGACGCCGCCGACGTCCAGGTGGTTGGTGGGCTCGTCGAGGACGAGCAGGTCGGCGTCGCGGACCAGCAGGGCGGCGAGCGCGACGCGGCGGCGTTCCCCGCCGGACATCGGGCCGACCGGCGTGTCCAGGCCGAGGTGGGGCATGCCGAGGCCGTCGAGGATGGCGCGCACACCCGCGTCGCCGGCCCACTCGTGCTCGGCGCCCATGCTCTCGCCGAGCCAGGCGGTGCCGAGCACCACGTCCCGCACGGTGAGGTCGGGGGCCAGGTCCAGGCGCTGCGGCAGCCAGGCCACCCGCAGGTCGCGGCGGTGGGTGACGCGGCCGTCGTCGGGTTCCTCGGTGCGGGTGAGCAGCCGCAGCAGCGTCGACTTGCCGGCGCCGTTGAGGCCGACGACGCCGACCCGGTCGGCGTCGTCGAGGCCGAGCGAGACGTCGGTGAGCAGCGGCCCCGCGGCGCCGTACCCCTTGGACACCCGGTCCAGGTTGACGATGTTGGCCACTGACCCACCCTTCACGACTCAGGCGTCCCGGGGGTCCGGGACGCCTGAGTCAAGGGTACGGGGCGTCAGACGACGCGGGCGCCGGCGACCGGGCCGTGCGCGACGCGGGCCTCCCGGCACACCCCGGCGGCGGTGATCTCGGCGGCGATCCGGACGGCGTCGGCCCCGCCGGTGGCGAGGAAGACGCAGGTGGGACCGGAGCCGGAGACGATGCCGGCGAGCGCGCCGGCCGCCTCGCCGGCCTTGAGCGTCTCGGCCAGCGACGGGCGCATGGTCAGCGCGGCGTCCTGGAGGTCGTTGCCGAGTGTGGCGGCGAGCACCCGCGGGTCGCGCTGGCGCAGCGCGGCGAGCAGCGCGTCGGTGCTGCCCAGCGGCGTGCCGGCGGTTCCGGCGTCGCGCAGCCGGTCCAGTTCCCGGTACGCGGCCGGGGTGGACAGGCCGGCGTCGGCGATCGCCACCACCCAGTGCCAGGAGGTGGGGCGGGCCAGCACCGGGCTGACCGCCTCGCCCCGGCCGGTGCCGAGCGCGGTGCCGCCGTGGATGAGGAACGGCACGTCGGAGCCGAGGTCGGCGGCGATGCCGGCCAGTTCGTCGCGGGACAGCCCGGTGCCCCAGAGCGTGTCGCAGGCGACCAGCGCGGCGGCGGCGTCGGCGCTGCCACCGGCGAGCCCGCCGGCGAGCGGGATCTGCTTGCGCAGGTGCAGCCGGGCGTGCGGGGCGACGCCCGCGTAGCCGGCGAGCGCGTGCGCGGCGCGCAGCGCCAGGTTGGTGTCGTCCAGCGCCAGCTCTCCGGCGCCCTCGCCCTCCATGGTGAGGGTGAGCGTGTCGCCGCGGCGGGCGGTCAGCTCGTCGTAGATGGAGATCGCGTGGTAGACGGTGTTCAGCTCGTGGTAGCCGTCACGCCGCAGCGGTCCGACGCCGAGATGCAGGTTGACCTTGGCGGGCACCCGCACCTTGACCGGCCCGCTGGCGCCGCGCCGCTGCCCGTCCTCGTCCTCCGGTCGCCATGCCTCGGTCACCGGGTGGACTCCACCGGACGTGGGCGGATGTCGAACGGCTTCGGCACGGTCAGCTCCTCGGCGCAGGGGCGGGCAACGGCGCCAGCCTACTGCTCGGCGCCGGGGGCGTCCGGGGCCGACGCGGCGATGGCGGCGAACTGCTCGACGGTGAGCGATTCGCCCCGGGCGCCCGGGTCGACACCGGCGGCGGTGAGCGCGGCGGCGGCCCGGTCGGCGCCGCCGGCCCAGCCGGCCAGGGCGGCGCGCAGCGTCTTGCGGCGCTGCGCGAACGCGGCGTCGACCACCGCGAAGACGGCCCGCCGGGGTACGTCCGGCCGGGGCGGCTCGCGCCGGGTGAACGCGACCAGGCCGGAGTCGACGTTCGGCACCGGCCAGAACACGTTCGGCGGGACCTTGCCGGCGGCGCGGGAGCGGGCGTACCAGGCGAGCTTGACCGACGGGATGCCGTACACCTTGGAGCCGGGACCGGCGACGAGCCGGTCGGCGACCTCCTTCTGCACCATCACCAGGCCGTGGCGCAGCGTGGGCAGTTCGGCGAGCAGGTGAAGCACGACCGGCACGGCGACGTTGTAGGGCAGGTTCGCCACCAGCGCGGTCGGCGCCGGGTCGGCCAGGTCGGCGGCGGTGACCCGCAGCGCGTCGGCCGGGTGGACGGTGAGCCGCTCGGCGGCCGTCCCGGCGAAGCGGGCGGCGGTGTCCGGCAGCGCGGCGGCGAGCGCCGGGTCGAGTTCGACGGCGTGCACGTGCGCGGCGACCGGGAGCAGGGCGAGCGTGAGCGAGCCGAGCCCGGGGCCGACCTCCAGCGCCACGTCGTCGGGGGTGAGCCCGGCGGTGGTGACGATCCGGCGCACGGTGTTGGGGTCGTGCACGAAGTTCTGGCCGAGCTTCTTGGTCGGCGTGACGCCGAGGCGTGCGGCGAGTTCCCGGATCTCCGCCGGGCCGAGGAGTCCGGTCACGCCGGGCATCCTCTCACCACGGCCCGAACGCGCGGTCGCCGGTCGCGGAGATGGTGGCGCAGAGTTCGTCCAGGTCGGTGCCGGTGGTCTCGGCGAGGAAGCGGACGGTCAGCGGGATCAGGTACGACGCGTTGGGCCGTCCCCGGTACGGCATCGGGGTGAGGTAGGGCGCGTCGGTCTCGACGAGCATCTGCTCCGGCGGGGTGACGGCGGCGGCCTCGCGCAGCGCGGCGGCGCTGCCGAACGTGACGGTGCCGGCGAAGCTGAGCAGGAAGCCGCGCCGGACGCACTCACGGGCGAAGTCGGCGTCGCCGGAGAAGCAGTGCATCACCACGGTGTCCGGGGAGCCCTCGTCGTCGACGACGCGCAGCACGTCGGCGTGTGCGTCCCGGTCGTGGATGACGAGCGCCTTGCCGTGCCGCTTCGCGATGGCGATGTGCGCCCGGAAGCTCTCCTCCTGCGCGGCCCGCCCCTCGTCGCCGGTACGGAAGAAGTCCATGCCGGTCTCGCCCACGCCCCGGACGCGGTCCCGCCCGGCGAGCGTCTCGATCTCGCGCAGCGCCTCGTCCAGGTCGGCCAGCCGGGGCGCCTCGTTCGGGTGCAGCGCGACCGTGGCGAGCACCGGGGCGTACCGGTCGGCGACGTCGGCGCTCCACCGGGACGAGCCGACGTCCACCCCGACCTGGACGAGCCGGTCCACGCCGGCCCGGGCGGCGACGTCGATCGCGGCCGCCACCGGGTCGTCGCCGGGGCTGCCGCCGGGAGGCGTGCCGAACTCGCCGACGGTGATGTCGAGGTGGGTGTGGCTGTCCAGCACGGGCACGGGCAGCGGCTCGGGGGCGGGCGGGAACTCCCCGGCCCGGCGGGCGGCGCGCTGCTTGCGGGTCTCGGTCTGCTCGGTCATCGCGGCCAGCATCACACACCGGCCCGGTGCGGCGTTCCCGGACCGCCACCGGCTGTTCACGTGCCCCACATCCGGCGGGCTTAGCGTCCTGGAGTGACCGTCACCGACCAGGCCGGCGGGCCCGCCTCCGACCGGGCCGGGTTGCGCGTGACGTACGGCGGCCGGGTGCACCCGGCCGAGGAGATCGCCCGGGGCGCGGCGTACGAGTTGTTCAGCGCCGACGAGGCGCCCGGCTTCGAGTGGTGTCCCCGACCCGGTGGCGGCTACCCGTGGCGCCGTTTCGTGCACGCGACCGAGGTGGACGCGGTGCACGGCGCGACCGGGCCGGGCGACGAGACGGACGCGCCGCTGCTGATGCCGCTGCACCGGGACCGGGGCTGGGCGTACGTGCACCGGCTCAGCCAGCAGCCCGGTGCGGCGGCCGATCCGACGCTCGCCGCGGTACGGGCGTCGGCGGTGATCCGGCCCGGCACCCGGATGGTGAAGGTGCTCTCCGCCCGGCAGCTCGCCGGCCACGTGCGCGGCGTGCTGCCGCACGGCTTCTGCTACCGGGAGCACGACGTGGCGCACCTGCGGACGCCGGCCGGGATGGCGGTGCTGCGGGGCGACTCCGAGGGCGGCGACGTGGCGTACGCGCTGCGCTGGCGGGCCGCCGACCCGGCCGACTACGAGATGCCGGTGGGCGCGGCGCACCGGGGCCTCATGGCGTTGCCGCCCCGGGACCGGCAGGGGCCGCCGGTGCTGGGCACCGGGTTCGTGCCGAGCAACGGGCAGCTCGTACCGGAGTTCGTCACCCGGGAGTTCGCCGACCTGCCGATGCCGGCGAACGCGACGCTGCTCGCCTACCCGGCCGAGGGGGTGGAGGTGGTGCTCTACACCTACCAGGCGGAGCAGCGGGGCTGGCTGCGCCTGGCCGGGCCGCAGTGGCGGCACCTGCTCGCCGCGGTGCCCGGTCTGGCCGCCGACCAGGAGTACGTGCCGACCGGCGAGACGCCGCTGTCCACCCGGCTCGTCGGCACGTACGCGGGTTCGGAGTACGAGGCGGTGGCCGACCAGCCGGGCGGGTTCCGGGTGCTGGCGATGACCCGGGCCGCCCGGTATCCGGTGGAAGCGGCGGCCCGGCGGCTGCGCACGGCGGCCTGGCGCGGGGTGCCGTGCCTGGTGCTGCGGGAGGAGGGCGGCTGGCTGCGGCTGCGGCTGCGCCGCCCGGATCCGGACGCGGTGGCCGCGACCGGCGCGCAGTGTCTGGAACGGGGTGTCTACGAGGTCTGGGCGCCCGGCGCCGAGCTGACCGACGACCGGGTGGTGGATCTGCCCTATCCGGCCGGGCACGAATAGACGGGGGCGGCTGGGGAAGGCGTGGGGCGTCCGAGAAGCCCGCGCGAGGGGGAATCCCGACATGCCTTTCGTCACCGTCGGTACGGAGAACTCCGCACCCATCGACCTGTACTACGAGGATCACGGTTCCGGTCAGCCGATCGTGCTGATCCACGGTTTCCCGTTCAACGGGGCGACCTGGGAGAAGATGAGCGGTCCGCTGCTGAACGCCGGATACCGGGTGATCACGTACGACCGGCGCGGGTTCGGCAACTCCGCGCAGCCGGCCATGGGCTACGACTACGACACGTTCGCCGCCGACCTGGACGTGCTGATGACCGAGCTGGACCTGCGCAACGCCATTCTGGTCGGGCACTCCATGGGCACCGGTGAGGTGACCCGCTACCTGGGCGCGTACGGGTCGGACCGGGTGGACCGGGCGGTCATGATGGCCCCGTTGGCGCCCTACCTGCTGAAGGCGCCCGAGGATCCGGAGGGCGTCGACAAGAGCATGTTCGAGGGGTTCCAGAAGGCGATCATCCAGGACCGGTTCGCCTACCTGACCCAGTTCTGCGACGCGTTCTTCAACGCCAGCGAGAACCGGGGGAAGCTGGTCAGCGACGAGGCGTACCACGCGCACTGGCAGATCGGCGCGCAGGCGTCGGCCAAGGGCACCCACGACTCGGTGGACGCCTGGCAGACCGACTTCCGCGCCGACCTGCCGAACATCGACGTGCCGGTGCTGATCATCCAGGGCGACAAGGACAACGTGCTGCCGTACCCGGTGACGGGCCAGCGGCTGGTGAACATGCTGTCCGACGCCAAGCTGGTCACGCTGAAGGGCGCGCCGCACGGCACGCCGTGGACCCATCCCACCGAGGTCAACAAGGCCATCATGGAGTTCATCGGCAAGCCGAGCATGGCGACCGCCTGACCTGGCGGACGACCGCGGCCCCGGGAATCTCCCCGGGGCCGCGGTCACGCGTGCGTGGTCAGCCGGCCAGGCGGGCCAGCTCCTCCTCGACGATGGACGGGTCGAGCTTGCGGAACACCGGCTTCGGCGCCGCGAGCGGCCGGCCCACCTCCAGGGGTACGGACTCCCAGCGCGCCCCGACCGTGTAGTCACCGGTCAGCACCGGGTACGACGGCCCGCCGTCGAGGTCGTCGACCTCCTCGATGACGGGCATCGGCGCGTGCACGCCGGTGCCGCCGAGCAGCTCGTGGATCTTCTGGGCGGAGTGCGGCAGGAACGGGGTCAGCAGCGTGTTGGCGTCGCTGACGACCTGGAGCGCGACGTGCAGGATGGTGCCCATCCGGGGCTTGTCGTCCTCGCCCTTGAGCTTCCACGGCGCCTGCTCGGAGAGGTACTTGTTGGCCTCGGCGACGACCTTCATGGCCTCGCCGATGGCCTGCTTCTGCCGGTGCCGGGCGATCAGGTCGCCGACCACCGTGAAGCCCGCCTTCGCGGTGTCCAGCAGCGCCTGGTCGGCCTCGGTGAGCCCGGCCGGGTCGACCGGCGGGATGGCGCCGAAGTTCTTCGCGGCCATCGAGACGGACCGGTTGACGAGGTTGCCCCAGCCGGCGACCAGTTCGTCGTTGTTGCGGCGCAGGAACTCGGCCCAGGTGAAGTCGGTGTCGTTGCTCTCCGGGCCGGCCACCGCGATGAAGTAGCGCAGCGCGTCGGCGTCGTAGCGCTCCAGGAAGTCCCGGACGTAGATGACCACCTTGCGGGAGGAGGAGAACTTGCGTCCCTCCATGGTCAGGTATTCGCTGGAGACGACCTCGGTGGGCAGGTTGAGCCGGCCCAGCTCGCCCGGCTCGCCGTCGCGGGCGCCCGCACCGGAGTAGCCGCCGAGCAGCGCCGGCCAGATCACCGAGTGGAAGACGATGTTGTCCTTGCCCATGAAGTAGTAGGAGCGGGCATCACCGCCAGCTCCGCTGGCAGAGACGGCGGAGCCCTCGCCGTCCGATGGATTCCAATACTTGCGCCACGCCTCCGGGTCGCCGGTGCGGCGGGCCCACTCGATGGACGCGGACAGGTAGCCGATGACCGCGTCGAACCACACGTAAATCCGCTTGTCCGGGCGGTCGCGCCAGTCGTCGAGCGGGATCGGCACGCCCCACTCCAGGTCGCGGGTGATGGCCCGGGGCTGGAGGTCGTCGAGCAGGTTGCGGGAGAACCGCAGCACGTTCGGGCGCCAGCCCTCGCGGGTGTCCAGCCACTGCCGCAGCGCGTCGGCCAGGGCGGGCAGGTCGAGGAAGAAGTGCTCGGTCTCGACGAACTCCGGCGTCTCTCCGTTGATCTTCGACTTGGGGTCGATCAGGTCGACCGGGTCGAGCTGGTTGCCGCAGTTGTCGCACTGGTCGCCGCGCGCGCTGTCGTAGCCGCAGATCGGGCAGGTGCCCTCGATGTAGCGGTCGGGCAGCGTGCGGCCGGTGGACGGGGAGATCGCCCCGGTGGTGACCTTCGGGACGATGTAGCCGTTGCGGTGCAGGCCGGTGAACAACTCCTGCACCACGGCGTAGTGGTTGCGCGTGGTGGTGCGGGTGAACAGGTCGTACGACAGGCCCAGCGCCCGCAGGTCCTCGGCGATCACCCGGTTGTAGCGGTCGGCCAGCTCGCGCGGGGTGACCCCCTCGGCGTCGGCCTGCACCTGGATCGGGGTGCCGTGTTCGTCGGTGCCGGAGACCATGAGCACGTCGTGGCCGGCCATCCGCATGTACCGGGAGAAGACGTCGGAGGGAACGCCGAATCCGGATACGTGGCCGATGTGGCGCGGGCCGTTGGCGTAGGGCCAGGCGACCGCGGCGAGAACGTGACTCATGAGCAGCAAGCCTAGTGATTGCCGTGGGTGCGCCGCGAACCAATGGGGTGTGCGCTCCGACCGTACGTCCGATTTGTCGCCGACACGCGGCGTGAGCTGCCCAACAAGCCAGACGTACCGGTGTGAAATGAACATCGTGACCAGCAGACCAGCGGCGCCCGAGCCTTCGGCGGCCGCCACCCGGCGCGCGGCGCGGCCCACGCCGCCCGGCGGGCCCGTCGCCCCGCAGCCCCGGCTCGACCCGGCGGACCCGCCGGTGGAGGTGGAGCCGACCACCGGAGCGCCGGTGGACGCGGTGCCGAACCGGGTGCCGGTACGCCAGCCGCGCTGGCAGCGCGAGGCCGCCCCGTCCGGCGGCTGGGCGCCGATCGAGGAGGTGCACTGGGACGGCACGCCGCTGCGCGACGAGCCGGGCCCACGCCCCGGGCGGGCGCCCGCGCGGCGGGAACGCGCCCGCCCGGCTGTGCCGCCGAGCCCGCCCGCCGGGCTGGCCGTACTGCTGACGCTGAGCCTGCTCGCCGCGTTCTTCGCCTGGGTGAGCGCCGGGCCGTTCTGGCTGGCGGTGGGGCACTCGACCGGCGGCACCGTGATGATCACGCAGTGCGCGGGCGGCGGGCTCACCCAGCGCTGCCGGGGCATCTTCTCCGCCGACGGGGACCGGTTCCAGGCCCACGGGGTACGCGTCAGCGGTGTGCCGGCCGGCCGCACCGACACCGGCAGCTCGCTGCGCGCGCGGATGACCGGGCCGGCCGGGTCCACCGCCTACGCGGACACCGGCGCCGGACGGCACCTGCGCTGGCTGCTGGGGTTGGCCCTGGTGGCCGGCTGCGCCGCCGGGATCGCCAGGTGGACCGGGGCGACCCGGCTCGCGGAGGAACGGCAGCGGCGCTGGGCGGTCGGCCTGGCGCTGGCCGGGCCGGCGTTGATCACTCTGGGTTTCCTGGCCGCCACCTGGTGAGGTGCCCGGCGCCTCAGCTGTGCACCACCGCGTACACCTCCCGCCGCCGCAGCCCGTACGCGGTGGCGACCTCGGTGATCGCGTCCCGGCGGGACAACCCGGCCGCCTCGCGCTCGGCCACCGCGGCGCGCAGCGTCTCGTCGTCCGGCCGGACCGCGGGCGTGGCCGGGGCACCGGCCACGACGAGCGTGATCTCGCCCCGGGGGTCGCCCTCGGCGGCCCACTCGGCCAACTCGCCGAGCGGCCGGCGGACGACCTCCTCGTAGGTCTTGGTCAGCTCACGGCAGAGCGCGGCTGGACGGTCCCGGCCGAACGCCTCGGCCAGGTCGGCGAGCGCCCCGGTGATGCGGTGCGGCGCCTCGAAGAACACCAGCGTGCGGTCCTCGGCGGCGAGCGCGCGCAGCCGGGAGCGGCGGGCGCCGGGGGTACGCGGCAGGAAGCCCTCGAAGCAGAACCGGTCGCAGGGCAGCCCGGACAGCGCCAGCGCGGTGGTCACAGCGCTCGGCCCGGGCGCCGCGGTGACCGGCACCCCGGCGTCCAGCGCGGCCCGGACCAGCCGGTATCCGGGGTCGGAGACGCTCGGCATGCCGCCGTCGGTGACCAGCGCGACCGTGTAGCCGGCGGTGAGCACCTCGGCCAGTTCGGGGGTACGCCGTTCCTCGTTGCCCTCGAAGTACGAGACGATCCGGCCGGGCACCGTCACGTCCAGGTCGCGGGCCAGCCGGGTGAGCCGCCGGGTGTCCTCGGCGGCGACCACGTCGGCGACGGCCAGCACCTCGCGGAACCGGGCGGACGCGTCGGCCGGGTTGCCGAGCGGCGCGCCGAGCAACACGAGCCGCCCTACCTCGGACATTTCCCCCACGGCGTGCGCTCCTTCATCGACGGTCGTACCAATTTCGGAGACGACGGACGCCACCGGGCACCCTCGCAGCCTACGATCGCCGGGTGACGAGTGCGTCGACAGCACAGAGCGCGAACCCGGACCCTTCCACCACCGACCGGGGCGACGGCGCCGGGCGCGGGCTCCCCGCGGCCGTGCGGCGCCGGCTCGCCACGGTCGACGACCGCATCGGCCGAGGTCAGGCGTGGCTGGCGACAGCGGTGGTGGTGGCCATCGCCGCCATCCTGCGCTTCGTGGGGCTCAGTTTCCCGCCCGGGAAGATCTTCGACGAGACCTACTACGCCAAGGACGCGTACGGGCTGATCGACCGCGGCTTCGAGTGGAACTACAAGGACAACGGCCCCTCGTACGTGGTGCATCCACCGCTGGGCAAGTGGATGATCGGCATCGGCGAGTGGGCCTTCGGCTACCAGGACGCGGACAGCGGCGTCTCGGTGCCGGGTCATCTGATGACCACCTCGCCGGAGTTCGGCTGGCGGTTCGGCGCGGCGGTGGCCGGCACGCTGTCGGTGCTGCTGCTGGTCCGGATCGGGCGGCGGATGTTCCGCTCCACGGTGCTCGGCTGCGCGGCCGGCCTGCTGCTCGCGCTCGACGGCTACCACCTGGTGCTGTCCCGCACGGCCATCCTCGACATCTTCCTGCTGCTGCTCGTGCTCGCCGCGTTCGGCGCGCTGGTGCTCGACCGGGACGCCCGGCGGCGGCGCTGGGCCCGGGCGCTGGAGGGCGGGCTCGACCCGACCCAGCCGGGGCGGGCCGGCCGGCCGTCGTCGGGCTGGCGGGACTGGCCGTGGTGGCGGCTGGCGGCCGGGGTGCTGCTCGGCTGCGCCTGCTCGGTGAAGTGGAGCGCGCTCTACTTCGTGCCGGCGTTCGCGTTGCTGGTGCTGCTCTGGGAGGTGGGCGTCCGCCGCTCGTCCGGGGTACGCCGGCCGTGGCGCGACGCCGTGCTCGACGAGTTGCCGTGGCTGCTCGCCGCGGGCGTGCTGATGCTCGTGACCTACGTCGCGACCTGGTCTGGCTGGCTGCTCGGGCAGGACGGCTACTACCGCCTGGCGGAGCGCTACCCGAACAACCCGGAGCTGAGCGACACCCCGTTCGTCGGGGCGCTGATCAACCTGTGGGAGTACCACAAGGCCGCGTACGGCTTCCACACCCAGCTCGACGACCCGCACAAGTACCAGTCCTGGCCCTGGCAGTGGCTGCTGCTCGGCCGCCCGGTGGCGTTCCACTGGTCCGGGGACGGCAGTTGCGGCGCGCCGAGCTGCGCCTCGGAGGTGCTGCTGCTGGGCACGCCGCTGCTGTGGTGGTCGTTCCTGCCGGCGCTGGCCGCGACCGCCTGGCTCGGCCTGGCCCGGCGGGACTGGCGGGCGGGCGCGATCCTGCTCAGCGTCGCCGCCGGCCTGCTGCCCTGGTTCTGGTTCGCCCTCGACGGCCGGACGATGTTCTCCTTCTACGCCGCGCCGGCGGTGCCGTTCCTGGTGCTCGCGGTGGTCTACGTGCTCGGCGCGATCGCCACCCCGGCGCCGGTGACGAACACTGCCGCGCCACCGGACCCGCAACAGGTCCACGACCGCCGGTTGGTGGGCGGGATCATCGCGGGCGCGTACGTGTTGCTCGTGGCGCTCTGTTTCGCGTACTTCTACCCGATCTTCGTGGGCCGGGTGCTGCCGTACGCGGACTGGTCGGCGCGGATGTGGCTGGACGGCCGCTGGATCTGACGCGGGGCGCCGGGCACTGTGCGGCGCCGGGCACAGAGAAGCGCGCCCCGATCGCCTGCCACGGGGGAAGCGGGCGATTGGGGCGCGCAAGACAGAGCTTAACCACACTCCGGCAACCGCACAACGGGTGCGGGCCGGTCAGATTTCCGACGGGTGCACCACCGGCCGAAAGGTTTACATGGTGCAGCTGACGGTGGGTCGCGGCGCGCGACCGTGACGGGTCCGGCAGGCGCCGGAAAGATCCCCCGCCGGGGACCTCCGACCCGGATGATCTTCCAAAGTGGATCTCACTACACTTCGCCCGGTGATCAACAAGAGACGATCGACGGCCGTCCTCATCGGACTGCTGGCGGCGGCCGCGATGATCGGGCCGAGCCCCGCCGGGGCCGACGACGAGACCACCGAGCCCGTCGCCGAACCACCCAAGGTCGAGCTGGTCCTCGACGTCAGCGGGTCGATGCGGGCCCGCGACATCGGCGGCCGCAGCCGGATCTCCGTCGCCCAGCAGGCGTTCAACGAGGTGGTCGACGCCCTGCCGGACGAGACACAGCTCGGCATCCGGGTGCTCGGCGCCACCTACCGGGGCAAGGACAAGAAGCAGGGCTGCCTCGACACCCAGCAGATCGTGCCGGTCGGCCCGGTGGACCGCACCCAGGCCAAGGCCGCCGTCGCCGGGCTGCGCCCGACCGGCTTCACCCCGGTCGGGCTGGCGCTGCGGTCCGCCGCGCAGGACCTCGGCACCGGCAGCACCGCCCGCCGGATCGTGCTGATCACCGACGGTGAGGACACCTGCGCGCCGCCCGACCCGTGCGAGGTGGCCCGCGAGCTGGCCGCCCAGGGCACCCGGCTCGTCGTGGACACGCTCGGCCTCGCGCCCGACGAGAAGGTACGCAAGCAGTTGCTCTGCATCGCCGGCGCGACCGGTGGCACCTACACCGCCGCGCAGAGCGCCGACGAGCTGACCGGCCGGATCAAGCAGCTCGTCGACCGCGCCCGGGACACGTACACGGCCGCCCCCGCGGTGGTCGGCGGCGGCACGGCGTGCGAGGGCGCGCCGCTGCTCGCCCCCGGCGTCTACAGCGACCGGGAGGCGTTCTCCGAGCACCGCTGGTACCGGGTGCCGGTGCGGCCCGGGCAGGAGCTGCGCGCCTCGGTGAGCGTCGCGCTGGACCGCCCGGTCAACCCGGACTACGGCGTGCTGCTGCGCGCCACCGCGCCGGACGGGCGGGAACTGGTCCGAGGCGTCGACGCCGGCAGCGGGCGTACCGACGTGGTCTCCGCCGGGCTGCGCTGGTCGGCCGCCGAAGAGGAGCAGGACGGCCCGAGCGCCGAGCCGACGCCGGGCGCCGAGCAGGCCGTACGGACCGTCTGTCTGGTGGTCAGCAACTCGTTCGCGGCCAAGCCCGGCACCCAGGCCCGTCCCGGCATGCCGGTCGAGCTGACGGTCGACGTGGTGGCCGCCTCCCCCGCGCCGGACGGGCCGGACCTCGGCCGCGGCTGGGTGCTGCTGCTCCTGCTCACGCTCGCCGGACTGCTCACCGGGCTGCTCGCCGGACTGCTCACCCGCTGGTGGGTGCACACGTGGAGGACGAACTGAGCATGCGTACGCTGATCCGCGCCGCGGCGGCGACCACCGCCGTCGGACTCACCCTCACCCCGGCGGCGGCCCTGGCCGCGCCCAGCCCGTCACCGGGCGCGACCACGGTGACCAAGGCCGGCACCTCGTTCCTCACCGCCACGACCGTCGCCGCCGGTCAGCCGGTGCAGGTGGGCGCGTCGACCGGCGACCACCTGTACTGGTCGTTCCGCGCCGACGCCGGGCAGGTGCACGAGGTCACCGCCACCGTCACGTTCCCGAAGTCACGCAGCGGCGCGTCCACCTGGACCGTCGACGTCTTCGACGGGCTGCGCCGCCGGCAGGCGTGCACAGCGGGCGCGCAGACCCCCACCGCTGACGCGTCGGCGACGAGCGTCGCGCTGGGCTGCACGCTGCGGCGGGTACGGCCGTGGGCCGAGCCCTGGTCGGGCGACCCGCTGCCCGGCACCTACTACATCCGGCTCTCCGTCACCGACCTGCCCGAACCCGACCTCGGTCTGCCGATCGACGTGGAGATGCTCGTCGGCGCGACCGACGAGGGCGGCGCGTCCGGCGACGACGGCGAACTGGCCGCGCCGCTGGTGCCGAACACCCGCGCCGGAACCGTGCTCACCGCCGAGCCGACACCCGAGCCGGTGGCCGACGAGGAGTACGACCTGACCGGCTGGCTCCCCGAGGCCGGATCGCGCTGGGTGTGGACCACAGTGGGCGGCGTGCTCGCCGCCGTGGCCGGCGTGGTCGGCTTCGGGCTCACCCGGCGGCCCCGCCGCCCCTGAGGACCGCAACCGGTGGCCGCCGCGAACCCGACGCGGCGGCCACCGGACGCGCTCACGCCTCGGCGGTACGCGGGCCGCGCGGCACCCAGCCGATGAACCGGTCCTGGAGCGCGGTGACCGGCACGGAGCGCAGATCCTGCGCCGCCGCGGCGAGGCAGGACCCGAGATAGACGCTCAACGACGCCCGGTCCACCTGGTACTCGCGCAGCAGGTGATGACGTTTCGTGGTGCAGGGCCAGTCGTCACCGCACGAGCCGCAGGTCCAGTGGGGGGTCACCGGCACGTGCTCGCCGCCGGTGCTCCCCGAAACCTCCGCGCCAGGCGTCATCGGCCGCTCCTTCCGAGTCGGGAATGGGTGGTGATGGACCGGTTGCCTCCCCGCAACGTTCCGTCAGCGCAGCGGCACGCCCAAGCGTTACGGTACGTTCACCGCGTGTCCCCGTCATCCACCTCTCGTGCGTGATCTGCTTCCGGCCGAGGTCGCCGTGGCGGTGGCCGGCCCCGCCGACTGGGCCGGTGACCTGCTCCCGGCCGAGCTGGCCGCCCTGGGTGAGCGCGCGGTGCCCGGCCGTCGCCGCGACTTCACCGCCGGGCGGGTCTGCGCCCGCCGGGCGCTCGGCGCGCTCGGCCTGCCCGCCGCGCCGGTTCCCGCCGGCGCCGACCGGGCCCCGATCTGGCCGCCCGGCGTGGTCGGCGCGATCACCCATACCCGCGACTACTGCGCGGCGGCCGCCGCCCGCGCCACCGACGTGCGCGCCGTCGGTATCGACGCCGAGCGCTACCGGCCGCTCTCCCCGGGGGTACGCCGGAAGGTGTGCCGCCCCGACGAGGAGGCGGACCTGGTCCGGCTGCCGTCCGGCACGCCCTGGCCCACCGTGTTGTTCAGCGCGAAGGAGACCGTCTACAAGGTCTGGCACCCGCTGGTCGGGACGTGGCTGGGCTTCGCCGACGCGCGCGTCGTGCTCGACCCGGAGGCGGGCACGTTCCACGCCCTCATCGCACCGGCCCGGCTCGCTGCCGCCCCGGTGCCCGATCCGCCGTCAGCGGTGACCGGACGGTTCGCCGTGGACGACGACCTGGTCCGAACCGCGGCCGTCCTGCCACATCGATGAGGCACTGCCGGGCGGGTTGTGCCCGGCTTGTACCGTCGTTCCGACTGAAAATTCCGAAGGCGCCCAAGGAGTACGGTGAGCCACCCTCAGCCTCCGTCCGGGTCACCGGACCCGAACCAGCAGCCGCAGGAACCGCCGACGCAGGCGTTCCCCACCGCCCCGATGCCGCCGGTGCCGGGCAACCCGTACGCGCCCCCACCCGCTCCCACCTCGGGTGCGCCCTACCCGCCGCCTTCGGACGCGCCGCAGCCGCCCGTCTCCGGTGCGCCACCCGTCTCCGGTCCGCCGCAGCCGCCGACTTCCGGGGCGCCCTATCCGCCGCAGCCGGGTCCGGGCGAGCAGTACCCGCCCGCGCCCACCACGGCGTTCCCGCCGGCACCGCCCACCTCGGGCGCGCCCTACCCGCCGCCGGGCAGCGAGTACCAGCCCTCGGCCGGGGCGTACCAGCCGCCGGGGTTCGAGTACCAGCCGCCGGGCGGGGCGTACCCGCCGCCGGGCGGTTACCCGCCGCCGGGTGGTGGCGCGTACCCGCCGCCGCCCGGAGCGCCGTTCGGGCCGCCGGCGAAGAAGTCGAACAAGAACATCTGGATCACGGTCGGCATCGTCGCGGTGATCCTGCTGCTGCTGTGCTGCGGTGGCGGCATCTTCGCCATCTACAGCGGCGCGAAGAAGACCCAGGAGGCGATCGACTCGCTGCCCACCCCGGGCGTCACCTACGGCCAGCCCACAGGTGACACCCCGACGGGCGCTCCCACCGGCACGTCGCAGCCGGGCAACACCGACGACAAGACGTTCAACATGCCGGCCGGCGACAAGCTGGTCGTCAACGACGACCGCGGCACCATCGAGATCACCGTCGGCAACTTCCGGACCAGGAACGCCGCCTGCAGCGAGGTCATGCCCGGCCCGAAGAACGGCATGTTCCTGATCGCCGACGTGACCGCCGAGATCACCAAGGGCACCGGCTCGATCAACCCGTTCTACTTCACCTGGGTCGCCGCGGACGGCACCGAGGAGAGCGGGATCGGCGGCGCCTTCTCCGGCTGCGGCAAGCTGATGACCTCGGGCACCAACCTGCCCGAGGGGTCGAAGCGCAGCGGGCAGCTCATCTTCGACGTGAAGGACCAGAACGGCGTCGTCGAATACAAGCACCGCTTCCGTTCCGCCGGGTCCTGGAAGCCCTGACCTGACGCGAAACCCCGCACGGGGGCCGGTCCACTGCGGACCGGCCCCCGTGTCCGTTCGGGTGGCGCCGGCAGCCGTTCGGACATTTCCATGTGCGCGTGCCGGCCCCCGGTCGCCAGGCTCGGAGCATGGCGAACGAGACGACGATCCCGCTGCTGCCGTGCCGCTCCCTGGACGACGTGGCGCCCTTCTACCAGGCCCTCGGCTTCGAGGTCACGTACCGGCAGGAGCGCCCCAACCCGTACCTCACGCTGCGGCGGGAGGATCTCCATCTGCACTTCTTCGGGATGCCGGAGTTCGATCCCGCCGACTCGTACGGCTCCTGCCTGGTCGTGGTGGACGACCTGGTCGACATCCACCGGGCCTTCGCCGACGGGATGCGTGCCACGTACGGCAGGGTGCTCGTCTCCGGCGTGCCCCGGATGACCCGACCCCGGCCCCGCCGCAACCAGGATGGCCACTTCGGGTTCAGCATCGTCGACCCCGGCGGCAACTGGATCCGGTTCGTCGGCCGGGCCGAGCCACCCCGGGCCGACGACAAGGGCGGCCTGGCCCGCACGCTGGGCAACGCGGTGGTGCAGGCCGACTCGCGCGGCAATCCCGGACAGGCCGCGCGGATCCTCGACGGCGCGCTGGCCCGCCCGGAGGCCGCCGACGACCCGGCCGTCCAGGTGGAGGCGCTGGTCTACCGGGCGGAGCTGGCGCTGCAACTCGGCGAGCCGGAGTCCGCGCGGGAGCTGGTGCGGCAGGCCCGCTCGATCCCGCTGGACGACGGTTCGCGCCAAGCGCTGGCAGACACGCTCCGGCACGCCGAGGACCTGACCGCGAGCATGCCGCCCGCATAGCCGCCCGGCGCGGCCGGCTGAGTCGCGGCGCGCAGCCGGCCCGGGTCGTGCGGCGGAGCCGGGCCCGGTGGCGGCGGTTTGCCGGCCGGGCCAGCGGGGACGCGACGCGGCAGGCGGCGAGGGCCGCCACGCGACGATCCGGGGAGGCGGCATGAGCGTCGAGCGCGCGAAGAACGACCTGGAGGACCTGGCCGGTCCGGCCCGGGCGCGGCTCGGTGACCTGAACCAGGGCGAACACGCCGAAGCGGACCGGGCACGCGAACAGGACGAGATCCGGGGCAAGCGCCCCGGCGAGCACATCCAGGCGGACGCCCACGACGCCGACGACAACTTCTCCGCCTGACCCTGCCCCGCCGGAGATCTTGGTAGCAAACGGCCCTCATAGGGGCCGAAATCTTCCAAGATCTCCCCGGACCGGCGTGGAAGGGCAGTGTCGGGGGTGGTTCCTATTCTGTGGCGATGGTTCTCACCGACGTCACCGGGTCCTGGGTGGGCACCAACGGCTTCCGGCTGATGCCCGCCGATCCGCTCGCCGAGTCGCCGGCCGCGCTCACAGTCGCCACGGCGGCCGGCGGGCACCTGACCACCGTGTCGTACTCGTGGGACCACCCTGACGACGGTCCGCAGGACGGCTTGCTGGTGATCGCCGCGGGCGACCGGCCGGGCTCGCTCGTCGCCTGGTGGGGCGACTCGTGGCACCAGCAGCCGACACCGATGACGCTCACCGGCTCGGCGGGCGGGTCGTCGGCGGTGGAACTGACCGCCGAGTACGGCGGCGGCTGGGGGTGGCGGATCGTCCTCGACACCGCCGAACCGGCCCTCCTGCGGCTCCGGATGGAGAACGTCGTCCCCGCGGACCAGGCCGGGCCCGGCACACCGGCCGGGCCCTACGCGGCGATGGTCACCGACGTGCGCCGCGCCTGAGCCGTCGCGGGCACCCGCGTCACGGCGCCGCCGCAGTCAGGCGTCGAGGATCTCCCGTAGCCGGCGCGCGAACGCCTCCGGCTGCCCGGCGTAGCCCGTCCCCTCACCGAGGAACCCGCCGTGGTGGCTCGGGAAGACCGCAGGCTGCCCGCCGAGCAGCTCCGCGGTGGCCACCGACGTCCGCGCGGTGAGCGTTTCCGCCGACTCCTCGCCCACCGCCACCACGACCCGGGTAGGCGCGGCGCGCAACGCGTCGAGGTCCGGCCGGTAGACGGTGACCGCCGCGGACCGGTCGGAGAGCAGCGGGTCGTCCCGGCTGCCGTCGTCCTCGGCCGGCATCCCGAACGCTGCGGGGTTCGGCGCGGGCTGGGCGAAGTAGTCGTCGGTGAACTCGCCCCGCCACGACGTCATGACGATGAACGTCGCCATGCCGGCGCCCCAGCCGTTCTTCCGGTACGCCTCCTGACAGGCGGCCATGGCCCGGCCGGCCGCCTCGGCGTCGGGGAGCAGCGTGGTCAGCGGCGGCTCGTGCGCCACGAGCGTGGTCACCACGTCCGGGTACGCGGCCACCAGGGCGAGCGCGGTCACCGCGCCGCCGCTGCTGGCGAACATGTCGACCGGGCCCACGCCGAGGGCGTCGACGATGTCGCGTACGTCCCGGGCCTGCACCTCGGGCAGCGAGTCGTTCCGGCCGTCCTTGCGGACGCTCCGGCCGAGCCCGCGCGGGTCGTACGTGATGACTGTGCGGTCGGGGAAGTACGACGCGAGCGTGGTGAAACCGTCGGCGCACATGGGCTGGCCGATCATGAACAAGGGGCGGTGCCCGGCCTCGGTCGCCTCGGGGGCGTGGACGTCGTAGACCAGGTCGACCTCGGGCGTCTGGAGAGTGAGCGTCTTCATGCCTCTGTCGACCGGCGCCGGCCGCGGAAGTCATCGGTCCAGCGGAAACGTGTTCGGGGCACGGCTCGCGACGGTGTCGACGCCCACCGCCGCGAGCCGTGCCGTCGCCGTCAGCTCACCGTGCCGGTCACGCTGCTGCCGGACTTCGTGACGTAGTAGGTCAGCTTCGTGCCGCTCCAGAAGTGGAACGTCAGGGTGACCCGCTGGCCGTCGTTGACCTCGGCGAAGAACTCCGGCTTCAGGGCGATGGTGTTGCCGGCGTAGTCCGGCGCGAACGTCACGTCGAACTCCTTGTACGAGGTCCAGTTGTGCGGGCCGGCGTTGCTGCCGTCGGCGTACTTCGCCTCCATCGTGGCCAGCTGGTCGCCGCGGAACTGCGCCGGGAGTGTGAACGCGGCGGTGGTGCCTGTGGCGTTGGACAGCACCGGCGGGTCGTACGTGATGATGCTGATCCGCCACGGCACGCCCGTGGAGAAGCGGGCCTGGAGGTTGGCGTTCACCCCGTACGCGCGGGAGCCGACCAGCCGGGTCAGCGCCGACGCGGTGAGCGTCAGGGTGCTGCCGGAGACCGTGTAGTCGGTGCCGTTCACCAGGTCGGTGGTGCCCTGGCGCAGCCCCTGGAACGTGGTGCCGTTCAGGTTGAGCGTCAGGCTCTTGGCGGTGATCGAGCCGGTACGCGGCACGTACACCTGGTCGCTGGACGCGGTGCCGGAGCGGGTGGTCCAGCTCGACTTGATCTGCGCGAACAGCTCGGGGTCCTTCCAGACGAAGGAGGTCCGGTCGAGGTGCTGGCCGTTGTCCCAGAGCTGGGTGGTCAGCTTGCGGCTGCGCGCGTAGTGGCCGAGGAACTCGAAGAACTTGAGCTTCTCGCCCTGCTCGATGGTGCCGGTGTGGCGGTCGAAGCCGAGCAGGCCGTACTCGCCGATGATCACCGGGATGTTGCGCGTGACGAAGGCGTTGTAGACGCGGTCGAACTGGTCGGTCAGATCCTGCTGGACAGTCGCGTCGAACCGGGTGCCCCCGGCGACGTTCACGCTGAACGGCCAGTACCCGTAGAAGTGCACGGTGGCGATCAGGTTCGGGTCGTTGAGCGTGTTGAACGTGCTGACCAGCTCGTCCACCCGGGCCTGCTCGGCGGAGGTGTGCAGGGTCGGCAGGACGAGCAGCCGGGTGGCGTTGTTCCCGCCGGACTGGCGGACGATGCGGTGGAACGAGGTGTTCAGCTCGTTGAGCAGGGTGGCGTTCTGCGCGTCGCCGGAGCTGCCGGTGAACTGCGGCTCGTTCACGCTCTCGAAGGTCAGCTTCGGCGAGGAGTCCTTGAACGCGGCGGCGATCTGGGTCCAGAGCGCGTTGTAGCGGTTCAGCACGCCTGCGCGGTCGGTGGGCATCGTGTTGATCCACTGCCACGAGTCGTGGTGGATGTTGAGCACCACGTAGAAGCCGTCGGCGAGCGCCCAGCCGACCACCTCGCGTACCCGGTTCAGCCACGCCGCGTCGATCGTGTAGTTCGGCGCGGCGCCGTGGTGGTTGCTCCAGGTCACCGGGATGCGGATGCTGTTGAAGCCCTGCGCCCGGACGTTGTCGAGCAGCGCCTCGGTGACCCGCGGGTTGCCCCAGGCGGTCTCGTCGGCGCCGACCGCGTCGAAGGAGTTGCCGAGGTTCCAGCCGGGCTGCATGGCGGCGACCGCGGCCATGGCGTTGCCGGCGGGCGGCGGGGTCGTGGGCGGTGGCGTGGTGGGCGGCGGGGTGGTCGGGGGCGGAGTGGTCGGCGGGGGCGTGGTGGTCGGCGGCGGGGTGGTTCCGCCGACGCCGCCGGTGCAGGCCACTCCGTTCAGCGAGAACGCTGTCGGCGCGGTGTTCGCGCCGGACCAGGAGCCGTTGAAGCCGAACGAGACGCTGCCGTTGGTGGCGACGGCGCCGTTGTAGCCGACGTTCGTGGCGGTGACGTCGGCGCCGGAGGAGGTGACCGTGGCGCTCCACGCCTGGGTGACCCGCTGGCCGGACGGGAACGTCCAGCGCAGGTTCCAGCCGTTTATCGGATCACCGAGGTTCGTCACGTCGACGTTCGCGGTGAAACCGCCGGGCCACTGGCTGGCGGTCGTGTAGGTGACGCGGCAGCCGGCCGCCGCCTGGGCGTTCGTCGCCATCACGGCGGTGCCGGTCACGAGCGTGGCGGCGGTCGCGGCGACCAGGCCGACCCGCAATCGGGCGGTACGGGGAGAGCGGAACATGGTGGTTCCTTCGTGGTGGGGTGGGGCGCGTGGACGGGGAAGGCGGGGCGCGCACCCGCCCAGCGCGAGAGTAAGTTTGGATTCCAAACATTGTCAATCGGTAGGCGTGAATGCGGATGACCGGCTGACGCATCAGGCGGCCGGCAGCGGTTCTACGGTGAGGTGCGCCGACAGCGCGCGCAGGAAATCGGGCGCGTCGAAGATCCGGCCGGCCGAGGCGACGCCCTTCGCCCGCGTCCGCCCGGTCAGGATCCGGTGGACCGCCTCGACCGCCAGCGGCGCGCTGATCGCGTAGATGTCCTGCCCGTGGGCCGCGACCCGCCGCCGGACGTCACCCGCGCGCACCACCACGTCGACTGTGAACGTCTGCGCCGACCGGCCACGCTCGTCCACAGCGGCCGGCGCGTCCCCGGCGGCCAGATCCCCCGCCGCGTTCACGGTCATGTACGTGCACACCTCCGGGACGTCCAGGTGGCTCGGCACCGTCACCACGTCGGCCATGGTGAACTCGCCGAGCACCGGCCGCACACCCAGCGGCGCCGGGAACTCCCAGTCCAGCCGGGGCAGGTCGCCGTCGGCGTACACCAGGCGCCCGTCGGTGAAGCGGACCCGCCGGCCGTCGCGGCGCTCGCGCGAGACGACGCCGGAGGCGACCGTCCCGGCCGTCGGGTGCCAGCTGCTCAGCCCGTACGCGACGTGCGCCTCGTCGGCCGCCGTCCAGTCCCCCATCGCAGCGGTGACCAGCAGGTCGCCGAGCCCGCCGAAGAACGCCATGGCCGGCACCACGGCGACACCCGCGGCCTCGGCCCGGCCGGCGTAGCGGGCGAACGTGTCCCGGTTCGCCTCGATCTCGGCCGCCACGTCGACGTAGGGGATCCCGGCCCGCAACGCGGCCTCGATCAGCGGGCCGGCGGTCGAGGCGAACGGCCCGGCGCAGTTGACCACCGCCGCCGCCCCGGCCAGCGCCCCGTCCAGCGAGGCCGGATCGTCGACCGACGCCACCCGCTGCTCCACCCCCGGGAACGCGGCCGCCAGCTTCCCCGCGTCGCGTCCCACCGGCAGCGGCTCGTACCCCCGCCCTCGCAGCTCCGCCACCACGAACCGCCCGGTGTGCCCGTACGCCCCGAACACCGCTACCCGCATGATGCTCTCCCTCGAAGATCGACTGAGATGATCCTCGCCGGGATCGGAGGGCCGGGCCAGTGTCGCAAACGCCAATGCCCGTACAGTTTCGGACATGACCCTGATCGCACTCGCCGCCACCGACGGGATGCTGCACTTCGAGCTGGCGGCGGCCTGCGAGATCTTCGTCCGCGACCCGACCGGCCTGGCCGACCCCTGGTACGACCTGGTGGTCTGCGGTCCCGGCCCGGTCGGGGTCGGCCGGTTCGCCGTCACGCCCGACCACGGGCTGGACCACCTGGCCCGCGCCGACACGGTGATCGTCCCGGCGATCGAGGACACCGATGCCGAGCCGCCGTCCGATCTGGTCGACGCCGTCCGCGCCGCGCATGACGCGGGCGCCCGGATGGTCTCGTTCTGCACCGGCGCGTTCGTGTTCGCCGCCGCCGGCATCCTCGACGGGCTCCGCGCCACCACCCACTGGGCGCACACCGACGCGCTCGCCGCCCGCTATCCGCGCGTCCAGGTCGACCCGGACGTGCTCTACGTGGACAACGGCGCGGTGCTCGCCTCCGCCGGCAAGGCCGCCGCGATCGACCTGTGCCTGCACCTGATCCGCCGCGACCACGGCTCCACGGTCGCCAACGCCGTCGCGCGCCGCCTGGTGGTGCCGCCGCACCGCGCCGGCGGCCAGGCGCAGTACGTCACCACGCCGGTTCCGGCCCGCGAGGACCACCCGCTCGCCACGCTGCTCCCCTGGGCGATGGCGCGGCTGGACCGCCCGCTCACCGTCGCGGACCTGGCCCGCCACGCGAACATGAGCACCCGCAACCTGGTCCGGCACTTCACCGCCGCGACCGGCGCCACGCCGTCGCAGTGGCTGGCGACGCAGCGCATCCGGCGGGCGCAGGAGCTGCTGGAGAACACCGACGACAGCATCGACGCCGTCGCCGAGGCGTCCGGCATGGGTACGGCGACGACACTGCGCCGGCACTTCCAGCGCACCGTGGGCGTGCCGCCGGACACCTACCGCCGCACGTTCCGCCGCGGCTGACCGGATTGCCCGGCGGTAGTAGCGTCGGCCTCCCGACCACCGGGAGCAGACCATGGCGGAGCAGGTACGGGTGCCCGATGACGGCGCCGGCAGCAGCGAGTTCTTCAGCTTCGCGCACACGTACAACGGCTACGAACTGCGGGACGGCTTCGAGCCGCTCGCCGCCGTCGCGCAGGCGGTACGGGAGCGGTGGGAACGGACCGGCGAACTCGGCGACGACGTGGACCAGTTGCGCGCCTGCCTGTTCTTCGAGGCCCGCGCGTTCCGGCACGGGGGATATGGTCGGTTCGACCAGCGGCCGATCGTCGCCGCGCTCGTGTCACGCATCCGCTCCCTGTCCGGTGGTGTCGTGCCGCTCAGGGGGACGGTCGCCTGACACTCGACACGGGGGAAGATGTGTTCGACGTGATCGTGGTCGGCGGTGGACCGACCGGAATGATGCTGGCCGCCGAGCTGCGCCTTCAGGGCGTCGGCGTGCTCGTGCTGGAGCGGGACGCCGAGCCGCCGCCGTACGTGCGCTCGCTCGGCCTGCACGTCCGCAGCATCGAGGTGATGGACCAGCGCGGGCTGCTGGAGCGGTTCCTCGACAACGGCGGCAAGCACCCGATCCGGGGATTCTTCGCCGGCATCGACAAGCCCGCGCCCGCCGACCTGGACACCGCCCACCCGTACGTGCTCGGCATCCCGCAGACGCTCACCGACCGGCTGCTCGCCGACCACGCCGCCGAGGTCGGCGCCGAGATCCGGCGCGGCCGTGCGGTGACCGGGCTGGAGCAGGACGACGACGGCGTGACGGTCCACCTCGACGGCGAGCCCTCGGAGCCGTTGCGGGCGCGGTTCGTGGTCGGCTGCGACGGCGGGCGCAGCACCGTCCGCAAGCTGCTCGGCGTCGGATTCCCCGGCGAGCCGTCGACAATCGACACGCTGCTGGGCGAGATGGAGGCGACCGCCTCCCCGGACGAGATCACCACGATCATGACCGAGGTACGCCGCACCGAGAAGCGGTTCGGGCTCGGGCCGTCCAGCAGGCCCGGCGTGTTCCGGGTGGTCGTACCGGCGGCCGACGTTACTTCGGTGCCGCCGACGCTCGACGACTTCAAACGGCAACTGACCGCGTACGCGGGCACCGACTTCGGCGTGCACTCCCCCCGCTGGCTGTCCCGCTTCGGCGACGCGACCCGCCTGGCCGAGCGGTACCGGGTCGGACGGGTGTTCCTGGCCGGCGACGCCGCGCACATCCACCCGCCGCTGGGCGGGCAGGGGCTCAACCTGGGCATCCAGGACGCGTTCAACCTGGGCTGGAAGCTGGCGGCGACCGTGCACGGCTGGGCGCCGGGCGACCTGCTGGACACCTACGAGTCCGAGCGGCGGCCGGTCGCCGCCGACGTGCTGACGAACACCCGTGCCCAGATGCTGCTGACCACGAACGAGCCCGGACCGCAGGCCGTGCGGGAGGTGCTGACGCAGCTCATGGACTTCGACGAGGTCAACCGCTTCCTGATCGAGAAGGTCACGGCGATCGGCGTCCGGTACGACGTCGGCGAGGGGCACACCCTGCTCGGGCGGCGGCTGCGCGACGTACCGCTGCCGCAGGGACGCCTGTACGAGCTGATGCGTACCGGCTGCGGGTTGTTGCTCGACGGGACCGGGAAGCTGTCGGTGGACGGCTGGGCCGACCGGGTCGGGCTCGTCGCCGGCACCGGCGACGAGCTGGACGTGCCGGCGGTGCTGTTGCGGCCGGACGGGCACGTGGTCTGGGTGGGTGACGACCAGCGGACGCTGGAGGGTGCGCTGACCAGGTGGTTCGGCGGAGCGACGCGGTGAGCTGCCGCCGATCGCCCGCGGGTGTTCAGGGTCCGGTCGTCTGGTAGCTGCGGAGCGCGGCTTCGGCGAGTCGGGAGAGGTGGTCGTCGCCGCCGGGCTCGTTGCCCTGCTCATGAACGGTCACCAGGGTGGTGCCGGTCCGGACGAGGATGCTGTCCCATTCCAGCGTGGTCGATCCGGAAGTCGTGCTGGAGTCGACGCGCATGCTCTCGTCGCCCAGTCGCGGCCCCGGTACCACAGCGAAGCGGTAGCTGCCTCCGTCCCGGCCCGGTGACGCGACGGCGGGGCACCGGGCGATGAACGCCCGCAGGTCCGCCATCGCGCCTCGGGCGCCGTCGTCGGCGTACGTCCTGAGCACTTCGCTCGCCACCCACGAGTAGTCGGGGCCCTCGGCGGAGCTGACGGTGGCAGCGGCCATCGCCGACGGAGTGCCGGTCAGCCGCTTGGCCGACAACAGCGGAATCATGTCCGCACAGGGCACCTCGGGGCCGGGGCGCTGCCGGCCCGCATCCGGGGCCATGGCCGTCGCGATGTCCACTGTGAACCTCGGTGGCAGCGCGTCCGTGGTCACCAGCCGCGCCGACAACGACGCGGAGTAGCCGGTGCCGCCGGTCGCCGGAATCGCGGACGGCTTCCGGGTGGTGGGCGTGCCGGTCGCCTCGGCCGTGGAGGGGACGGCTTCGCCCGCCGAACGATCCACTGGATCAGCAGTCGAGGGTCCGCACGCGGCCACCACGCAGACCGCGCCCGCCGCGCCGAACCTCCGCAGCACCATCCTGAGCACCGGGCAGACTCCATCTGTCGTACGGACGCGTCAGGCTACCAACGGACGTGACTCCAATCGGCCGCCCGGCCGCGGGGCCGGCTGCCGGACGGACCCCAGCGCATCCGCGCTCCCCTATGCTGCGCCGCGTGACGGTTCTGATGATCTACAACGGTGACACGGCGCCGGACGCTTCCGGCACACGTACCGGTGGTGTTCCGCTCGTGCCCGCGGGCTTCGACTGGCCGGTGTGCGACGAGTGCGACGGACCGATGCAGTTCCTGGCCCAGGTCCGGCTCGGCGACATCGACGCGGCCGACGACGGGCTCTTGTCGATCTTCATGTGCCAGAACGATCCGGGCCTGTGCGACGAGTGGGATGCGACCGCCGGCGGCAATCGCGCATTCGTCTTCCCTTCCGGAGCGCTGGCTCCGCCTGCCGTGCCCTCCGGCGACACCGTCCTGGCGGCCGAGACGTCCGCCGTCGCGTACGTGCCGATGCGGGACTCCGACGGCTACGACGAGGCGCGCGAACGCTGGCGCGGTGAGTCCGGCCGACCGCTGCGAGACGTCCTCGGACAACTCGGCGGACTGCCGGCGTGGCTCCAGTTCGACCAGACGCCCACCTGTCCCGCCTGTGCCCTGCCCATGTCGTTCGTCGTCCAGCTTGAGGAGGGCCACGATCACCACACCGGCTTCAACTTCGGGGCGGTGGCTGCGGGTACGGCTTCCGCTGCCGACCGTGCTCGACGGCGGCGTTCCTGTGGCAACAGTGACCTGCTTTTCGGGCTTGACGAACGTCAATGGTAATCCGTAGCTTACCGTTCGTGGGCACTTACCGAACCGAGGACGGGTGGGACGCCCTGGGCGACCCGACGCGGCGGGCGATCATCGCGTGTCTCGCGGAGCAGCCGCGGGCGGTCGGCGAACTGGCCGCGGTGCTGCCGGTCAGCAGGCCGGCGGTGTCGCAGCATCTGCGGGTGCTGAAGGACGCCGGCCTCGTGACGGACCGCACGGCGGGCACGAAGCGTGTCTACCGGCTCAATCCCGCCGGCGTGGCCGCCCTACGAGATCAGCTCGACACCTACTGGAGCCGCGCGTTGGACGGCTTCAAGGACGTCGCCGAGCGCCCTGACGAGGAGGAATCATGAGTGGAACGGATGCGGTGGTACGGCGGCAGATCGTGGTCGACGCGCCGGTCGAGCGCGCCTTCGCGGTGTTCACGGAGCGGTTCGGCGACTTCAAGCCGAAGGAGCACAACCTGCTGTCGTCGCCGATCGCGGAGACGGTGTTCGAGCCGAAGGTCGGTGGACACATCTACGACCGCGCCGAGGACGGCAGCGAGTGCGCCTGGGCGCGGATCCTCGTCTTCGAGCCGCCGGACCGGCTCGTCTTCAGCTGGGACATCAGCCCGGCATGGCAGCTCGAACAAGATCTGGAGAACGCCAGCGAGGTCGAGGTCCGGTTCGTCGCCGAGACACCGGGGCGGACCCGGGTCGAGTTGGAGCACCGCAACCTGGACCGGCACGGTCCGGGCTGGGAGTCGGTTCGTGACGGCGTCGGCCACGACGAGGGCTGGCCGCTGTACCTGAACCGCTACGCCGGCCTGTTCACCGAGGCGAGATAGCGCAGAGTCTCGGCGGCGCGGTGCACGAGTCCCCTCCTGCGGGCTACGAGGGGCCTCCCGTCCCGGGCAGTGAGCGGGCCGACACCTGTCGGGGTGTAGGCAGGCGGGGCGTCGGGTACCTCGCGCCCAACCCCGCACCCCTGCTCAGGAGGACCATATGACCGTCGTACTCGCCGTTGTCTGCAAAGACGGGGTGGTGATCGGCGCCGACTCCCAGATCACCGAGAGCGACCGCGGTCTGAGCTTCCCCGCCCAGAAGCTGCACCCACTGGGCGACTGCGCCGCCTGGGGCGGCAGCGGCGCGCGGGGAGTGCTCAACGACCTGCGCCCCCTTCTCCAGGACTCGGCCACCGCCATCCTCGAAGCACCGGACATCGGCGACGAGCTGCAGGAACGCGTCCTGCCCGTCTTCAAGAAGCACTACGAGAACTACATCCCGGACGTACCGGGCGAGGGCAGCGGCGGCGGGGTGTCGGCTTACCTGCTCGCGGCCGGCTACAGCCAGGGCGGTCCGTGGATCGTGGAGATCAACCCCAACGGGCTCATCGGCCGCTACGAGGACGTGGGTTTCCACGCCATCGGCTCCGGCGCGCCCATGGCCCAGCAGGCCGGCGCGCTGCTGTCCCACTTCCGGATGACCACGCGCACCGTCGAGTTCGGCGTGGTGGGCATGGTACGGGTGCTGGAGGCGCTGGAGCGGACCTCGCCGTCGGTCGGCCGGCCGTTCAGCGTCGCGTGCATCCGGGAGGAGGGCGCGCACCACCTCGACGAGAAGGAGATCGCCAAAGCGCTGAAGGACGCCGAGCGCTGGCGCGACCTTGAACAGAAGGCGCTCGACGGCCTGTTCGACTGACGGCGGCGGGTGATCCGCCGACGACCGGCACGGTGGCGGCCCGTCGGGGTTGTCCACCGTGCCGTAGGGTCGGGTTCGAAAAAGGCCGTCTCCGACTGGCGGAAACGGCCTTTGAACTGGGTGGAGCTGAGGGGATTTGAACCCCTGACCCCCTCGATGCGAACGAGGTGCGCTACCGGTCTGCGCCACAGCCCCTCCGCCGGCGAACCGGCGTCGGTCCCACCCAGCTTTCACCGGGTGGGCCGGCGACAAGGCTAACAGGTCGCGCCCCCACGACGCGAACCGCCCCACCGCCCACGTAGATCTTGGAAGAAAGCGGCCCTCGGAGGGGCCCAATTCTTCCAAGATCGCCGCCGAAAGCGCGCGACGAGCCGGGCGAGGCGGTCAGGCGCCTCGGCCGGACTGGTAGGGGCGTCCGCGCAGGCCGCCCGCACGCCGGTAGGACACCGAGCCGCCGCTCGCCGCCGGCGGCAGGTCCGCGGGACGGTCCAGCCCCATCGCCGTACGCCGGACCGCCTCGCGCTGGGCGGCCAGCCGGCGCTGCGCCTCCCGCCGGGCCGCCGCGCGCCGGGCCTGTTCGCGGCGCACCTCGGCCTGGCGGGCGGCCAGCCAGGCCGCCTCACGGGCGTCCGCGCGCCGCCGCCGGCGCTCGGCCAGGGCGCGCTGCCGCAGGTGTACGACGTACGCCACGAGCAGTGCGCCGGTGACCGAGACGCTGATCCAGAACCCGGGTCCGACGAGCACCACGCCGCCCAGCTCGACGAGGTTGAGCAGCAGCAGCGCGGCCAGTACCCGGCGCCGGCGGTAGATCGCCGGGGTGTGCCGTCGCCGGGGCGGGTGCCGTCGGCGGGACTGGGCCGGCACCGCGGAGACAGGCCGGAGCCGCCCGGAGCGACGCCGCAGCGGTGGCGCGGAGACCGGGCGAGCAAGACTACCCGTGTCGGAGTCTTCACTGAGGGTCACAACGAGGGAGCGCGGGGGGTGCAGTGGTCGCCGCCCGGGCACGGTGCGCCGTCGACGCTGGCGCTGGAGCACCCGCGCCGTCGACTGCGCCCGCTCCGCCACCAGCCGCTCGGTGGCGTCGTACCGGCGGACCAGCGCCGGAGCGAGGGCGAGCAGACCGGCGGCGGCGAGGACGGCGAGGAGCACCGACGTGGGCACCCTCACCCCTCCCGTCACCAAAGTTCGGGGCGAGCGTCACACCGCCGCAACTTCTTCCGTCGACCGTCGTTTACGGCGCACTTCGTGCGGGCGGGCAGCGCTTGCCACAGCTTGCAGTTACTTGAGGTTACGGGCCGCCGACCCGGTTCACAGTGCGCCGCGCCGGGCGTTCGCCTCAGCGGCGGTTGTCACGTACGCGGTGCCAGCGCGCCAGCAGTCCGCCCTCGGCGACCACTTCCTCGCCGGTCATCGCGTATCCGATGTGGTCGCGCCACGCGCCGTCGATGTGCATGTAGCGCACGTGATAGGCCTCCTCGCGGAAGCCGAGCTTCTCCACCACCCGCCGGGACGGCATGTTCTCCGGCCGGATGTTCACCTCGATCCGGTGCAGGCCGCCCGGCCCGAACGCGTGGTCCACGGCGAGCGCGACAGCGGTCGGGATCACGCCGCGACCGGCCACCCTGGAGTCGACCCAGTAGCCCACGTACCCGGAACAGAACGCCCGCCGCACGATGCTGCCGATGTTGACGTGGCCGACCAGCCGCTCCTGCCCGTTCTCGCGCAGGCAGACCGCGAACGGCATGCCCTCACCGGTACGCGCGGACTTGCGCTGGTCGGCGTGCACCAGGCGGAACGCGGCGGGCGAGTTCGTCTCGTACCAGCCGCCGGGCACATGGGACTCCCACGGCGCCAGCCACTCCCGGTTCGCGCGCCGGATCTCCGACCAGGCGGTGGCGTCCGAACGCCGGTACGGCCGCAGCACCACCGGACCGTCCACCAGCACCGCCGGCCACCCCGGCGCCCGCCGGAACCTCACCGAGTCGGCCTTTCGCTCGCGACTGCGGGGCTCGCAAGCTCACTCCTCGCGCTCACCGGCGCCGGTCCAGCAACAACACATCCACGGTAGACCCCGCAGCGGCTGTGGTGACCCGCTCGCCGAGCACCAGCAGGCCGTTCGCCTCGGCCAGGCCGGAGAGCGTGTACGGGCCACCGGCGAGCGGCTGCACCGTGTACCCGCCTCCGCGCCGCTCGGCCACGTGCGCGGGCCGGAACTCGCGCAGCCCCACCGGGGACGAGACCGTCTCCAGCAGGTGCGCGCGGACGCTCGGCCGGAACACCGGCTCGGCCCCGGCCAGCAGCTGGATGGCCGGCCGGGCCAGCACCTCGAAGCCGATCAGCGCCGCACCGGGCTCACCGGGAAGACACACCACCGGCACCTCCTCGGCGCCGACCGTACCGAACCCGAGGGCCGTTCCGGGATAGAGGGCCACCTCTGTGAAGGTGACCGGCCCGGCCCGGCCGCCGTCGCGGCGGGACAGGATGCGGCGGACCATGTCGCCGGGGCCGGTGCCGGTGCCGCCGGTGGTGATGATCAGGTCGGCGCGCAGCGTCTGGTCCTCCAGCAGGCCGCGCAGCGCCTCCGGGTCGTCGTCGCAGATCCCCACCCGGTACGCGAGCGCGCCCGCCTCCGCCGCCGCCGCGGTCAGCGCGTGCGAGTTGGTGTCCACCACCTGCCCCGGCTGGCTCCCCCGGCCCACGTCCACCAGCTCGTCACCGGTGGCCACGATGACCACGCGCGGGCTGGGTCGCACCACCACGTGCCCGATGCCGGTGGCGGCGAACACCGCGACCAGGGCCGGCGACACGTACGCGCCGGCGCGGGCGAGCAGCGTGCCGGCGACCAGTTCGTCCCCGGCGCGGCGCAGGCCGTACCCCCGTTTGGGGGCGCGGAAGATCTCGACGGCGGCCATGCCCTGGTCGGTCCACTCCACCGGGACGACCACGTCCGCGCCGATCGGCAGCGGCGCGCCGGCCGCCACCGAGAAGCAGGAGCCGGGGGTGAGCCGGACCGGTCGCCAGCTCGCCGCGCCGAGGTCACCCACCACGTTGAGGCGGATGCTGCGGCCGCCGGGCATACCGGAGGGGGCCGGGACGTAGCCCGGCCCCCGACTCCCACCGGAGATGTCCTCCCAGCGCGCGGCGTACCCGTCCACCGCCGCCTGGTCGAAGGCGGGGTACGAGTGCGGGGCGACCACGTCCTCGGCGAGCACGTTGCCGTACGCCTGGGTCAGGTCGAGGTCGAGTGGAGGCAGCGCGCGTAACCTGCGCAGCACACTGCCCAGGTAGTCGGCGAGCGGCGTCAACTCGTTCGCGGCCGCCTCGGCGTCGGCCGTCGCGGTCATGTATCGGCACCGCCGGACGCGTCGCGGATGCCGTTGAGGACCGCGGCGGTGACCGTCTCGTCGCCGTTGTTGACGAACTCGGTCAGCCACTTGCGGAACTCGGCGCCCAGGTCCTCCCGCTCGGCGGCGATCTGCACCACGGTCTGGAGGTAGCCGAGCGGCATGCCGGTGTCGTAGCGGGTGCCCCGGTAGACGATGGCGTGCACCGGCACCCCCTCGGTACGCAGCAGCTCCATCGCGTCGGTCAGCTGGATCTCGCCGCCGCTGCCCGGCTGGGTACGACGGATCGCGTCGAAGATCTTCCCGGGGAGCACGTACCGGCCGAGGACGGCGAGGTTGCTGGGGGCGTCCTCCGGGCTGGGCTTCTCCACCATGCCGGTGACCTTGACGACTTCGGCGATGTCGGCGTATTCCGACTCGGCCGGCTCGACCGACGCGATGCCGTAGCGGCTGGTCTCGGCCGGGTCGACCTCGAAGAACGCGAGCACCACACCGCCGGTGCGGGCCTGGAGTTCGAGCATGGCCGGCAGCAGCGGCTCGGAGGGCTTGACGAACTCGTCGCCGAGCAGCACCGCGAAGGGCGCGTCGCCGACGTGCGACTCGGCGTACCCGACGGCGTGACCGAGGCCGAGCTGTTCCGGCTGGCGGACCGTGTAGATCGCGGCCAGTTCCTCGGTGCGCTTGACCTCGGCCAGCAGCTCGGGCTTCTTGGCGAGCCGTTCCTCCAGGTCGGGCCGGCGGTCGAAGTGGTCCACCATCGAGGTCTTGCCGCGACCGGTGATCAGCAGGATGTCGTCGATGCCGGCCTGCGCGGCCTCCTCGACGATGTACTGCAGCACCGGCCGGTCGACGACCGGCAGCAGTTCCTTGGGAACCGCCTTGGTGGCCGGCAGGAACCGGGTGGCCAGGCCGGCGGCCGGGATCACGGCCTTGACCGCGCGGGAGCGACCGTGGGCCGCTGAGGGGTTCGCTGAGTGCTCCGACATGTCGCGAGACTATCGGCCACGGCTCTGCCGCGGCGGGTGAGGACCGGAAGACGCGCCGCCCTGGACGATGCCCGCCGGGTCCGCCGCGCCGGCCCGGGGCAGCCCGTCCGGCGGGCTGACCCCGGCGGCCACCACCGGGATCTCCTGGGTGGGCACCGGATCGGGCGCCGGCGCGAGCCGGTAGCCGTCGCGTCCGGCGGCCTTCGCCGCGTACAACGCGTCGTCGGCGGCGTCGAGCACCTGCTGGCCGTCGGCGGCGTGGTCCGGGTAGACGGCGATGCCGATGGAGACGGTCACCGGCACCCGCACCGGATCGTCGCCGCTCCCCTCCACCGTGACCGGCTGGTCGCGTACCACCGCGCCGAGCCGCTCGGCGACGATCGTGGCGCCCCGGGCGTCGGTCTCCGGCAGCAGCACCACGAACTCCTCGCCGCCCTGCCGGAACGCCAGGTCCACCTCGCGGATCACGCCGCGTACCCGGCGGGCGAACTCGACCAGCACGGCATCCCCGGCGGCGTGCCCCCAGGTGTCGTTGACGTTCTTGAACCGGTCCAGGTCGAGCGCGAGCACGCTGAGCATGCGGCCGAACCGGTTCGCCCGCTCCACCTCGCGGCGGATCGACTCGCGCAGGTAGCGGTAGTTCCACAGGCCGGTGAGCGGGTCGGTGAGGGAGAGCCGCTGCGCCTCCTCGTGCACCCGGACGTTCTCCACCGCGACCGCCGCGTGTCCGGCGAACGTCCGCAGCGTCACCACGTCGTCGTCGTGGAACTCGTGCCCGCCGAGCCGGTCGTAGAGCACGAGCACGCCGAGCGCCGCACAGGCCGAGCCGGGCGGGTCGCCGTCGGCGGGCGGGTGGCCGGGCCGGTCCGGTCCGCGCGGCTCGGCGGCGCCGGGGGTGGCGAACGGCACCGCCACGTACGTCTCGCAGGACGGCTCCCCGGTCGGTGTGTCCGGCGGCGCCCACCGTCCGCGCAGCGGCTCGCCGGTGGCGGCCACCGCGCCGAGCACCCCGGCGCCGACCGGCACCCGCAGCGTCGCCGGGTCGGCCGGGTCGCCCGTCGGCCGGCGCCCGGTCATTCCTTCCACGCACCGCCCGACGAGCACGCCGTCGCCGTCGACGAGCAGCACCGCGCCGGCCCGGGCGCCGGTGGCGGCGATCGCGCTGTCCAGGATCACCCGCAGGATGCGTTGCAGGTCGTGCGTGCTGGCGAGCGTGTCGCCGAGCACCGCCAGGTGGTTGCGGAGCTGGTCGCGGCTGCTGGTCAGCGCCGTCACGTAGGTGCCGGTCTCCCGGGTCATCCGGTTGAACGCGCTGGCCAGCCGCCCGATCTCGTCGCGGCTGCGCACCGGCACCCGGGCGCTCAGGTCACCGCGCGCCACCCGGTCCACCGCGCCGGCAAGCTCACCCAGTGGCCGGGTGGTCACCCGGGCCAGCCGCCAGGCCGCGAGCACTGCGAGCAGGGCGGCGAGCGCGACGGCGGCGATCAGTGCCCCGTACAGGCCGGGCGCGCGTTCCCCCGGTACCGACAGCACAAGCGGCAGCGGCTGACCGGGAGACGGACCGACCCGCCGCACGTACCGGCCGTCGCCGGTGCCGGTCACCCGGTTCCCGTCCGCCTTGCCGGCGGCGGCCAGCACCGCCGCGCGTACCCCCTGGTCCTCGGTCGTGTGGGTGATGCCGCCGGGGTCGTCGAGGAGGGTGACCCCGACGCCGGTCACGGCGGCGAGCCGCGCCACGAAGTCCCGGTCGACGGGCTGGGCGGCGGCGACCGCGCCCAGGTCGGTGCCGGCCGGATCGCGGAGCCCGACCTGGGCGGAGAGCGCCCCGACTCCGGTGGCGGGCGTGCCGGCGCAGTCCTGCCAGCGCCCGGCCGGCCCGCCGGCCGTGGCGTAGGTGGCGCGGCCGGCGGCGTCGGCCAGCCGCACGGCGGCGGCCAGGCCCCGGGCGACCACCTGGTCGGCCGCGCGCGACCGGGCGGCCGGGTCGCCGACCAGCGCGACCGCGTCGGCCGCCGCGCGTAGTTGCTGGCAGAGCGCGTCGATCGAGGTACGGACGCCGGCCGCGGCCAGGCCGAGCCGCTCGGTGGCGCGGCTGTGGTCCACGGCGCTGAGCGTGACCCCGACGAAGAACGCGCCGAGCAGGACGGGGCCGAGGACCACCGCGAGGAAAGCCGCCGTCAACCGCCCGCGTAGCGTCAATCTTCCCCCCGGAAGTTCCGCTCCCTTGGTGCGATGCTGACACAGAGCGACCATTAGGCAAGCGTTGCGTCAGGAGTGTTGCGTGCCGGAATTTTCGGATGAAGCGCACGATGCGAAGCGGGAGATGCGCATCGCGCTACTCGCCGCGCGCCGGTCGCTGTCCGCGGCCGACCGCGCGGTGGCGGCGGCCGCCGTCCAGGCCGAGCTGGTGACGTTGGTACGCCGGCTTCGGCCGGCCAGGATGAGCGCGTACGTGCCGGTCGCCTCCGAGCCCGGCGGGGACGACCTGCCGGACGTGCTGCTCGCCGCGCTGCCGCCCGACGCCGAACTGCTGCTGCCGGTGCTCCGCGACGACCTGGACCTGGACTGGGCCCCGTACACCGGCCCGGGGTCGTTGCGCGCCGCCGGCCGGGGTCTGCGCGAGCCGACCGCGGCGCCCCGGGGGCGTACCGCGGTGGCCGGAGCCGCCCTGGTCGTGGTGCCGGCGGTCGCGGTGGACCGCCGGGGCGTGCGGCTGGGCCGGGGCGGCGGCTCGTACGACCGCGCGCTGGCCCGGGTGCCCGCGACAGTGCCGACCGTGGCGCTGCTGCACGACGGCGAGCTGGTCGAGGCGGTGCCCGCCCTGCCGCACGACCGCCCGGTGCACTGTGTGATCACTCCGGCGGACGGGCTGGTGGCGGTCCCGGGTGTGGGCCCGGGCGCTTCCGCTGGACGAACCCGGGGGTCATGACGCACCATTGGCACTCGGAGACCACGAGTGCCAACAGGCCGTGCCGAAGATCCGGAGGAGAACGTGCCCACGTACCAGTACGCCTGCACCGCGTGCGGCCACCAGCTCGAGGCGGTGCAGTCCTTCTCGGACGACCCGCTGACCGAGTGCCCGGCGTGTGAGGGGCGGCTGCGAAAGCTCTTCAACTCGGTGGGCATCGTGTTCAAGGGCTCCGGCTTCTACCGCACGGACTCCCGTTCGTCCGGCTCCGAGGGCGCCTCGACCACGAGCAAGCCGGCCAAGTCCGAGTCGTCCTCGTCGTCGTCCGACTCGTCGTCCTCTTCGTCCGGGTCGTCCTCTTCCTCCGGGTCGTCTTCTTCGTCCGGGTCCGGGTCGGGGTCGACTGCCGGCAAGGCGCCGGCGGCGTCCAGCACGTCCTGAGGCAGCCTTCTCGCGCGACACGTGGCCGTCCCCGCTCGGGGGCGGCCACGTTTCGCTGCCGCCGCTCGGGCGGCCACTTTCGCTGTCGCCGCCCACTCAAGGACAGCCGCGTTGCTGGTTGCCCGTTGCGGGGCGCAGGTAGCGGGCGGGCGTTCCCGGCTTGCCCGTTCTTCACCGCGACGCCCCCGCACGGATCGGTTGTCCACAGGACGGCGGGTTATCCACAGGCGCGAGCTGCGGGGCGGCGAACGGCGTCAGGGCGGGCCTAGCCTGCGTCGGACGGTCGGCCGGCGGCGGGAGGCAGCGGTGACGGATGGCGAGGCGACGTTGCGTCCGGTCCACTGGCGCGGGCTGCCCCGGCGCCGGACGCTGCTGCGGGTGACGCTCGTCGCGGTGCTGCTGGGCCTGGCCGCGGCGGTGCTCCAGACGCCGCCGTCCTGCCCGCCACCTCGCGCCTTGCCGTCCGCCTCGGCGACGGCGTCGCCGTCCGGCGGCATCCGCGCGCTGCCGGCCGGTGCGGTGGGCGTACCGATCCGGCTGGCCGAGCCGGCCGCCCTCGCGGTGCTGCGCCCGGGTGCCCGCGTCGACCTGCTCGTCGTGCCGGCCGGCGGTTCGCCCGACCCGACGCTGCTGGCTCCGCGAGCGTTGGTGCT
The DNA here is from genome assembly GCF_900091605.1 of Micromonospora tulbaghiae. Classification (GTDB taxonomy): domain Bacteria; phylum Actinomycetota; class Actinomycetes; order Mycobacteriales; family Micromonosporaceae; genus Micromonospora; species Micromonospora tulbaghiae. Next base: position 900,986 of record NZ_FMCQ01000001.1, on the reverse strand, counting down.
CGACGTGGTCGGCGCCACCGGAGCGGTCGACGGTTCCTCGGCGCTCTACCTGGCGCTGCCGCCGGAGCAGGCCCGGCGGGCGGTCGGGTTGCCGGAGGGCAGTCGCTTCGCCGTGGTGGTACGCGGCTGACGTGAGCCCGGCGTCAGCCGCGGGGCGGCGCCGATCAGCCCCAGTGCGGGGGGCGCTCGGCGAGCAGCCAGTCGTCGTTGCCGCCCGGGCGCTCGCCCCAGCCGCGGTCGGTGTCGTCGCTGGTCTGTTCGGGCAGCACCACGAAGTCGTCGCTGAGGTCGACCACGCGGTCGTCGTCGCCGCGCGGTGCCCGGATGGCGGGATCGGTCACGAGCAGCAACGATACCGCCGAACGAGCCACCGGCTGGATCCCCGGGACCGGCCGGATCGTCCCGAGCCCCGGCCGTACCGGGCCGGGAGCCGTCGGAACGCCACCCACCGGGCGCGAGGGCCGGGGTGGCGGTGATCGACGCGTCGGGCGGCCGACCGGCCGGGGCGTTGGTAGCGTCGGACGGCGTGACGACGCCGAGCGGTGGCAGCCCCGACGACGAGACCTGGCGACGCCCGGAGCAACCGGCCACAGCCGGGGAGAACGCCTCCACGGCGGTCCCCAGGGACGGCGCGGGCGCCCGCCCGGCCGGTCCTGGCTTCCGGCTCGGTGCCCCCGGCGGGGGCCATGACCCGGACCGTACCGAGCAGCCGGCCGTGACCGCCGGGCAGCCCGAGCAGAGCATCCCGGCAGCAGACCCAGCCGTCACTGACAGGAGCGACACCGCCGGAGCCGCCGGAACAGCGGAGACGCCGGAGGCGTCCGGAGCGGCGCACACGCCGGAGGCGGCCGGGAACGCCAGCCCGTGGTCACGTGAGGCGGCCACCGAGAGCCCGTGGGCCCGGCCGGAGGCGGCAGGCGGCTGGACGGTGGCCGGTGGCGCGTGGCCGGGCCCGCCCGGAGGTGGGCCGCCCGGAGGTGGCCCACCTCCCTCGGGGTACGCGGGACCGCCGCCGAGCACGCCTCCGCCACCCGGCTGGCGGCCACCGGTACACGTGCAGCCGTCACCGCCCCGCCGGCTGCCGCCGCAGGACATGGCCGCGATGGACCAGGCGGAGCAGCGCGCGCAGCGGCTCACCTACGGCATCGGGGCAGCCGTCGCCGTGGTGCTGGTCCTGCTCACCTGCCTGCTGTGCTCGCGGGTGCTGTTCTGACCCGCGCCGGTCAGACGACGCCGTCCCAGACCATCTTGGCGCCGCTGTCACCGGTCCAGTAGACGTACACGAGCGCGAAGACCGCGAGCACCGCCACCACGACGGTGAGCGCCACGGGGAGCCAGCGGGGCAGGTTCCGGCCGGCGACGAGGCGGCTGGTCGACAGCACGAGCAGCAGCGCGGCGACGCCGAGCCCGAGCGCGAACCAGAACAGCGTGTCGCCGTACTCGGCGTGCTCGCTGATCTGCTGGAGCCGGTCCGGCGGGTAACCCTTCGCGCGCAGGGCCTCCTCCAGCTCCTCGCCTGATTCGGTCGCCACCCAGGCGACGATCGGGGTGACCACGGCGAGCGCCGCGACCGCCCAGTCGAGGCGGTGCCGCCAGCGGGGCAGCAGCCCGTACCCGACGGCGAGCAGTGCCAGCAGCGGTACCAGCACCACCGCCGCGTGGATGACGAGCACATGGACCGGCAGACCGTTGATTTCCCTGAACACCGACACCTCCGGCGAGTGGGTGGTTTGGCGCGCTCAGCGTACGGCGTGACGCCGTCTGTCTCGATACACGCGAGCGCGGCGGCACCGGTTCACCTGTGGCCCCGGCCACGGGTGAACAACGCTCGCTTGTCGGCCCGCCTGCCCCGTGCTGTCATGGATCCATGTCCACAGGTGAGGAGCTGCTCCGGTCGAGGGGCCTACGGGTCACCCGGCCGCGTCTCGCCGTGCTGGACGTGCTCTCCGCCGGCGGTCACCTGGAGGTCGACGAGATCACCCGGCGGGTCCGCCAGCGGATCGACTCGGTCTCCACCCAGGCCGTCTACGACGTGCTCGGCGCCCTGTCCCGGGCCGGGCTGTCCCGCCGGATCGAGCCGGCCGGCAGTCCCGCGCGGTACGAGGCGCGGGTCGGCGACAACCACCACCACGTGGTGTGCCGGGGCTGCGGTGAGATCGCCGACGTGGACTGCGCGGTCGGCAGCGCCCCCTGCCTGGACCCGAACGTGGCGCACGGCTTCGAGCTGGACGAGGCGGAAGTGACCTTCTGGGGCCTCTGCCCGGCCTGCCGGTCCCGGCGCTCCGCCGACGACTGACCGCCGGCCGAGGACGGCCGCACCCACGACTGACGGCCGCACCGAGGACGCCCGGCGACGGCGCGTGGCACTCTTGATCGGTGGACACCGAAGATCTCGGCCTCTTCGGTCCGGGATCGGTCACGTGGAAGGTGCACGAGGAACCGATCCTGATCGTCGCCGGCCTGCGCTCGCTCTACCTCCAGGCGCTGCACCCGCGCGCGATGGCCGGCGTCGCGCAGAACAGCAACTACCGCACCGACGCCTGGGGGCGGCTGGTCCGCACGGCGAACTACGTGGGGACGACGATCTACGGCACCACCGCCGAGGCGGAGGCGGCCGGGCGACGGCTGCGTACGCGGCACGCCCGGATGCGCGCCACCGACCCGTTCACCGGTGAGGAGTTCCGCGTCGACGCTCCGGAGCTGCTGCGCTGGGTGCACGTCACCGAGGTCGAGTCGTTCGTCAGCACCGCCCGGCGTGCCGGTCTGGCGCTCACCGACGACGAGGTGGACGGCTACTACACCGAGCAACGCCGGTCGGCGGCCCTGGTCGGGCTGGACCCGGACGACGTACCGGGCACCGCCGCCGAGGTGGCTGACTACTACCGGGACGTACGCCCGCAGCTGCGGATGACCCGGGAGGCGGCCGAGACCGCGTTGTTCCTGACCGCGCCGCCGATCCCGTGGAAGGTCAGCCTGCCGGCGCGGGTCGGCCTGAACCTGGGGCCGCCGCGCTGGGCGTACCTGGGGATCGCGGCCACCGCGCTGGGGATGCTGCCGCCGTGGGCGTTGCGGCTCTACGGCGGGCTGGGCCTGCCCACCACCGCGCTGTCGGCGGACCTGAGCGCGCGGGCGCTGCGACTGGCGCTGGCGGCGGTGCCCCGGCGCTACCGGGAGGGCCCGTTGCAGCAGGCCGCCAAGGAACGCGCCGCCCGCCTGACCGCGGCGTGACGGCGCCGCGCACTCACTGCGGCTCGGCGAACCGCTCGACGGCGGACCAGGGCTCCTTGCCCGGGGTCTGCGCGCCGGTCGGGCAGGTACGCCGGTAGTCGCACCAGCCGCACCGCGGACCCGGCTCGGTGGGGAACGCCGCGTCGGGGTCGATGCCGTCGGCCACCGCGCGCTCGGCGGCCATGATGTCGCGGGCGGTGTCCTCCGCGCGGGTGAGCTGCCGGTGCAGGGACTCCGGCGTGTGCTCGTGGGCGGCGACAGTGCCGGTGGGCAGGTGGTGCAGCTCGACCCGGCGGCACGGCTTGCGGAACACCCGCTCGGCCGCGTACGCGTAGAGCGCGAGCGCCTGCGAGCCGCGCGCGTCGTCGGCGTCGAGCCCGGTGCGGCCGGTCTTGTAGTCGACGATGACCAGCTCGGGCCGCCCGTCCGGGCCGGGGCGCGAGTCGATCCGGTCGGTGCGGCCGTTGAACGCGAGCACAGCGGTCTTGACCGCGACGACCCGCTCCACGCCGACCGGCTCGTCGGCCGGGTCGAGGCCCGCCACGTAGCTCTCCAGCCAGGTCAGCGCGCGCCGGAACGCGTCACGCTCCTGCTCGTCGTCGCGGTAGCCCTCGCGGACCCAGGTGCCCTTGAGCAGCGTGCCGAGCACCTCGGGGCGGCGGCGGTCGAGGGCCAGCGCGTACCAGTTCTTCAGCGCGGTGTGGACGCTCGCGCCGAGCGAGTTGTGCGCCCACGGCGGGCCCTTCGGCGGCGCGGGCCGGTCCACGTAGGCGTAGCGGTAGCGGCGGGGGCAGTCCGCGTACGCGCCGAGTTTACTCGGGGTGCAGACGAACAGGCGTTCCGGCATGCCCTCGAACCCGAGCTGCTCGGCCTGCTCGGCGCGGGGTCGGGGAGCCCGGGAGCCGGTGGGGCCGGCTGCTGACGGTCGTCGCACCCCTGAGATCCTGCCACCCCGGTACGACAGCGGAGGAAGCGCTCAGGCGTTGTTGAGGTACTGGGTCACGAACGCGGCGATCGCGTCGGCGATGAGCTGCACGGCGATGGCGGCCAGCAGCAGGCCGGCGATCCGGGTCAGCACCTCGATGCCGCCGGGGCGCAGCACCTTGACGATCCCGCCGGAGAAGCGCAGCACCACCCAGACGGTCACCATCACCGCGACGATGGCCAGCCCGATGGCGAGGTAGTCGACGGGACCGCCGGCCTGCTGCACGAACAGCATGGTCGCCACGATGGCGCCCGGCCCGGCCAGCAGCGGGGTGCCGAGCGGCACCAGTGCGATGTTCGAGGTGACCTGCTGGCTCGGGTCGTCCGCCTTGCCGGTCAGCAGCTCCAGCGCGACCAGGATCAGCAGCAGGCCGCCCGCCGCCTGGAGGGCGGGCAGGTCGACGTGCAGGTACGCCAGGATCGTCTGCCCCGCCACCGCGAAGATCACGATGACCCCGAGCGCCAGCGCCACGGCCTGCCAGGCGGCCCGGTTCCGGTCGCGTGCGGGCAGCGGCCCGGTCAGCGCGAGGAAGATGGGCATCATTCCGGGCGGGTCGACGATCACCAGCAGGGTCACGAAGACCTCGCCGAAGAGCTTGAGATCCACGCGCACACGGTAGCCGTGCCGTCGGAGCGCTTCAGCCTGAAGCGACGGGGGTCACCCCGCGGGCCAGCGCGACGATCCGCTCGTACGCCTCGGGCCCGGTGGTGTACGCGCCGAGCCGCACGGTCTTGTGCGTGCCGTGGAAGTCGGACGAGCCGGTGACCAGCAGTCCCAGGTCGGCGGCGAGCCCGCGGACGTGCTCCCGCTCGGCCGGGTCGTGGTCCTCGTGGTCGGCCTCCAGCCCGGCCAGGCCGGCCGCCGCCAGGTCCGCGATCAGCTCGTCCGGCACGATCCGGCCGCGCCGGCTGGCCTTCGGGTGGGCGAAGACGGGCACGCCGCCTGCCGCCCGCACCAGCGCCACCGCCTGGAACACCTCGATGTCGTCCTTCGGCAGCCGGTACCGATCGCCGAGCCAGTCCGGTCCGAACGCCTCGGTGGTGGTGGCGACCAGACCGGCGCGGATCAGCGCCTGCGCGATGTGCGGGCGGCCGACGGTGCCGCCGCCCGCGCCGGTCAGGATCTCCGTCCAGCTCACCGGGATGCCGTCGGCCTGGAGCAGCCGGACGATGCGCTCGCCGCGTTCCTCGCGGGCCCGGCGGACCCGGGCCAGCTCCGCGGCCAGGTGCGGCTCGGCCGGGTCGAACAGGTAGGCGAGCAGGTGCAGCGGGATCGCCGGTTCGGCGCCGAACCAGCGGCACGAGATCTCCGCGCCGCGGATCAGGGTGAGGCCGGGCGGCAGGGCGGCGACGGCCGGCGCCCACCCCGCGGTGGTGTCGTGGTCGGTGAGTGCCACCACGTCGAGCCCCGCGTCGGCGGCGGCCCGGACCAGTTCGGCGGGCGTCAGGGTGCCGTCGCTGGCGGTGGAGTGGGTGTGCAGGTCGATGCGGGCGGGGACGCTCACCCGCCCGACGCTACGCCCCGTCGGGCACCGTGGGGACGTCGGCCACCACCACCGGGTGGTCCTCCGGCGCCAGCCCTTCGACCTTCGAGGCCGTGGGCCGGTCACCGGCCAGCACCCGCTCGGGCTTGACCCGGACCAGCCCGCCGCTCGCGTCCACGTGCAGCGCCACGCCGCCCCGGGTCCAGGCCACGCCGGCGGCCAGCACCGGGCCGGCCGGGTGGGTGACCGGGCTGGCCGGGTCGGCCAGGTCCACCAGGAGGGCGGTGCGCGAGGTGCCGTTCGCGAGCAGCCACCGGCCGTCGGAGGAGACGGCGCCGAGTCCGTCGGTGGCCAGCTTCAGGCCGCACCCGGTACGCACCGGGGCGAGGTCGCGGGCCGGGTCGAGCAGGGCCAGGCAGCGCTGCTGATCCCGGCCGGCGGCGACCAGCGCGACCACCCGGCCGTCGGGGCGGGTGCCGTAGACCGCGCGTACGTCCGGGTTCACCGGGCCCGGCTGCCCGCCCAGCGCGCGGTCCCAGACGCTCATCCCGCCGTCGCCGGAGTGCTGGATCAGCACGGAGTCGCCGGCGAAGCCGACCGGCACGGCGCCGTCCGGCGCGGCGGTCCGGACCGGCGCGATGAGCTGGCCGGCGACCACACCGGCGGCGATCACGTCGGGGCCGTCCCGCCAGGCCACCTGGCGGCCGTCCGCGGAGACCGCGACCGCGTCCGCGGCGGCGAGCATGACCTGCGGCGCGGCGCCACCGACCGGCGCCCACCAGAGGGTACGGCCGGCGACGGTGGCCGCCGAGGTGAGCAGCCAGCCCTCCTGGTCGTGGATCCGCTGGGCCCGTTCGACGCCGCTCACACCGGGCAGCTGTCGCCGTTCGCCGCCGCTGGTGTCCAGCCGGTCACCGACGAGCAGGTCGAGTTCGGTGCGGACCGGCCCGAAACGGGTGATCGAGGACGGCCCGGAGGGCTCCGGGGACGGGAAGAGGACGGGCGGGTCGCCGAGCACCACAGTGGGCGTGCCGCCGTCGACGCCGGACGCGCTGAACTGCGCCACCCCGGTCGTGATGAACACGGTGGCGACCCCGGCCAGGGCCAGGCCGGTGAGCGTACGTCGCCGGCCCCTGCGCCGCGCCCGGCGCAGGATCTCGCCGGCCGGGTCCGCGGGCAGCGGGCGGGACGTCGCGACGCGGCGGGTCAGGGTCTCCCGCAGCGCCCGCTCCAGCTCGTCGTCGCTCACGGGGAATGGACGCTCCGGGCTGCCCGTCCGGTTGTCGCAGTGGTGCCCGGTGCCGCTCATCGGCTCTCCGCCGGGATCGGGACCGCGGGGCGCGCCGGAGTCGTGGGTGGGACCGGTCGGGGCACCCGGGCGGCGGGCCGTCGCACCGGGGTACCCGTCGGCTCGGCGCCCCGGCCCGGCGGGACGGACCGGCGGGCCGCTGCGGGCGCGGTCGGGGCGGACGGGTTCGCCGCGGGCGCGTCGGCCGGCGCGGGCAGGCTCAGGGCCGCTTCGGAGCCGAGCCGGCGGCGCAGCGTGTTCAGCGCCCGGGAGGTCTGGCTCTTGACCGTGCCCGGGGAGATCTCCAGCAGCGCGGCGGTCTGCGCCTCGGACATGTCCTCGTAGAAGCGCAGCACCAGCACCGCCCGCTGCCGGGCCGGCAGCGCCTGGAGGTGCCGCCAGAGCGCGTCCCGGTCGAGTTGCTGCTCGATCTCGTCGACACCGGCGCGCTCCGGCAGCACCTCGGTGGGGCGCTCGCCGTGCCAGCGACGCCGCCACCAGCTGGTGGACGTGTTGACCATGACCCGGCGGGCGTACGGCTCGATGGCGTCGATCCCGCCGAGCCGCTTCCAGGCGAGGTAGGTCTTGGTCAGGGCGGTCTGGAGCAGGTCCTCGGCGGTGGCCCAGTCACCGGCGAGCAGGTACGCGGTGCGCAGCAGTGCGCCGGACCGGGCCGCGACGAATTCGCGGAACTCCTCCTCCAGCGGATCTCTGCTCACCACGCTCATCTCCCCCCGTCCTGCCTGGCAGAATGCCACGGCCGGGCCGGTCGGGTCGATGGCGGAAGGTGTGCAGTTCATCCGATGTTCGGACGAAAAGCTTCAGGCTCCGTCGTCGGCCTTGGCCTCGTCGGCCTCCTTGCCCAGCCGTGCCTCGACCGCCTGCGGCTCGTACATCTCCTCGACCACACGCAGGTAGAGCTCGTTCGGGTTGGGCAGGTTCTTGATCACCCGGAGCGCCTGTTCCTGGCCGGCGGACTCCAGCACGAACGTGCCGTAGTTGAGGGCGCGGCCGGTCGGGCTCTGCTCGTACTTCATGTCGGTGACCCGGGTGAGCGGCATCATCGCGACCTGCCGGGTGATGATGCCGGCGACCACCATCACCCGTTTGTTGGTGAGGATGAACCGGTCGTACCACCAGTCGGCGACCCGCCAGGCGACCCAGCCCATCACGCCGAACCAGAGCAGCACGGCGACAGTGGTCAGCGCGCCGACGTCCCGACCGGCGAGGAAGCCGGAAAGGTAGCCGAGCACGAACGTGGCCGCGACGCCGACGATGATCGGGGTGGTGAGATGGATCCAGTGCCGCTTCCACTCGCCCCGGTAGCGCTCGGTGGGGAATAGGTAGCGCGCGACGAGTGAGCTGGGCTCGTCCTCCAGCGGCAGCACCCGGCGCGGTGCCATGCCGGTGGCGTCGGCCCGCAGCCCGGCCAACTCCTCCTCGGAGATGGGCTGCTCCGGAAAGCCCTCCGGGTCACGCGCCCAGGCGCGGCTGGAGCGCCCCTCGCCGGCGTAGGCGCCGCCGTAGCCGGCGTCGTCCGGATCCCCGCCGTAGGGGCCGGGGCCGTAGGCGCTGGGAGGGTCGTCCGGGTCGATCCGGGGGATCGGCTCGGTGTCGCGCTCCCGGCGGGCCCGGTCGGGGTCGTCCGGGTCGAAGGGTGGACCGGAAGGGCTTCCCATGGGCGGCTAGGCGACGAGGTTGGTGAAGAAGTCGCCGAAGCCCTGCGCGATGTCCATGATGCCGCCGCCGAGAGACTTGAAGACGTCGGCGGCGGAGTTGGGCCGGTACGCAACAAAGAAGATCAAGAATGCGATGCCGGCCCAGGTGAGGACCTTCTTGACCATAGCGGGCCATCCTCTCGCGCGGCGCCGGGTCCGTTTACCGCAGCGGCACCCAGAGTATCAGCATGGTGTCTTACCGTGAATATCTGCGTCCGCTCTCCGACTCGCCGTGGCGAGCCGGTCAGGCCCGCCCGTGCAGGTACGGAGATGGTGCGCCGTACACGAGTTCGGGTGGTGTCCACTCGGTGAGGTCGTGCAGCACGACTTCTTCCGCGAGGAGGTGACCCGCACTCGCCGGCCAGGCTATCGCATGGAGCCACATTCCCCGAGCCTCGCCGGCGTACGCGCTTCGATCTGTTTCGGAGCGGACGAGCCACAGTGGAGTCGGATGACCGTCCACCCGGATCTTCGCGTGCGGCAGCCGCTCGGGATGACCAGGGCCGGGATCGGTCAGCGCCTCCTCCACCTGCGGGCCGGGGTCGGGTCCGGGCAGTCCCGCGTAGCGGGAACCGAGGCCGACGCCGGGTTCCTCGGCGACGAAGATCAGGTCGGCCGGCCCACCGTCCAGGGGGGCCGGTCCGGCGCAGGCGACCAGCGTCGCCCGTACGCCCGCTCGGTCGTCGCCCGCCCACGCCACGCCGGTGAGCGTCCAGCCCGGCGGGAGCGGCCACGGACACCACAGCGGCATCCGGAGCCGGTCGGCCGGGTCGGGGTCGGCGGCCATCCGGTCCACCACGCTGGCCATGATCTCGGCGCTGATGTGCTCCGGCACGTGCAGCGGCGCGACCGGGCCGCAGCGTACGCACCGGTGCTCGGCGTGCATCAGGTCCGGCTCGCGCACCGGGCCCGCACATCTCGGACAACTCACCGCGACAGTCACACCCTCACCGTCGCCCCGGACCCGCGAGGCGTCAAGCGGGGCGGGCCGACGAGCGTGGGATTTCCGTCCGGCGGTGGACCCACGCGGCGTTTCAGTCCGGCGGCGGCCCGGCGTACGACCGGATCCAGGCGTGCATGGCGATGCCGCTGGCCACACCCGCGTTGATGGACCGGGTCGAGCCGTACTGGGCGATGGAGAACAGTGCGTCGCAGGCCGACCGGGCCACCGCCGACAGCCCCGGCCCCTCCTGACCGAACAGGAGCACGCATCGGCGCGGCAGCACGGCCGTCTCCATCGGCCGGGAGCCGGGCAGGTTGTCGATCCCGACCACCGCCAGCCGTTCGTCGCGCGCCCACGCGACGAACTCCTCGATCGTCGGATGGTGCCGGACGTGCTGGTAGCGATCGGTCACCATGGCGCCCCGCCGGTTCCACCGCCGCCGTCCGACGATGTGCACCTCGGCGGCGAGGAAGGCGTTGGCGTTGCGGACCACGGTGCCGATGTTGAAGTCGTGCTGCCAGTTCTCGATCGCCACGTGGAAGTCGTGCCGGCGCCGGTCCAGGTCGGCCACCACGGCCTCGCGCCGCCAGTAGCGGTAGCGGTCCACCACGTTGCGCCGGTCTCCGGCGGCGAGCAGCTCCGGGTCGTAGCGCGGGTCGTCCGGCGGGTCACCGGGCCACGGCCCCACACCCACGTCGAGCTGGTCGTCGGTCACGGTCTGCAGAGGGTACGGCCCGGCGGCGTCCCCGGTCAGCGCAGGTCGAGCGCGCCGCCCAGCCGGTCGAGGAAACGCGTGTCGGCGGGGCTCGGTGTGGTCTCCCCGGCCCGGCACACCCGGGCGGCCACCGACTCCACCCACTGCCGGTACGCCGCCGAGTCGGCCGGGTCGGCCCGGCGGCGCAGCACCCGTACCGCGGCCCGGGCGGCGGCCAGCAGGTCGACCAGGTCGGTCAGGCGCTCGTCCCGCTCGGTGGCGCCGTCGTGGCGGGCGTAGATCGCGGCGACCACGGCGCGGACGAGATCGCTGTCGAAGGCCCGGCCGGCGGCCACCGCGTCCAGGCCGGCCAGACCGGCGGCGACGCCGCGCGGCGGGCGCCCGGGCCCGGGCGAGGCGGCGGCGACGAGGACGCGGCCCGGCAGGTCGGTCAGCAGGTCCCACTCCGCCGCCGAGTAGGCGGCGGTGGTGAGTGGTGCGGCGCGGCGACCGGCGGAAGGCGGCTCTCCGGCTACGGAGTGGCTCATGGGCACCTCCAGCCCGAGCATATGCCCCCGGACGAGGTCCGGGCCCCGTCCCCGCCGAACGGAGAACGAGGCCCGGTGGCCGGAGAGTCTCAGGTCAGCGCGGCTCGGGGAAGCTGGGGCGCTCCGGGTCGACGCCGTCCGGGACGGCGGCGGCCGCGTACTCCTTCTTGGGGACCATGACCTTGCGGCGAAACACGCAGACGAGCGTGCCGTCCTGGTTGTAGCCGCGGGTCTCGACCGCAACCACGCCGCGGTCGGGCTTCGAGGCCGACTCCCGCTTGTCCAGCACCGTCGTCTCGCCGTAGATGGTGTCGCCGTGGAACGTCGGCGCGACGTGCCGCAGCGACTCGATCTCCAGGTTGGCGATCGCCTTGCCGCTGACGTCCGGCACGGACATGCCCAGCAGCAGCGAGTAGATGTAGTTGCCGACCACCACGTTGCGCTTGAACTGCGAGGCGGACTCGGCGTAGTGCGCGTCCATGTGCAGCGGGTGGTGGTTCATGGTGAGCAGGCAGAAGAGGTGGTCGTCGTACTCGGTGACCGTCTTGCCCGGCCAGTGCCGGTAGACCGCGCCGACCTCGAACTCCTCGTAGTAGCGGCCGAACTGCATCCTTGTCCCCTTCACGGGCGGCGATGGAGTTCGGCACAGCATGCCTTATCGCTTGTTAAGGCGAGGGACGGGGCGCTCGCCCGGCGGAAATGTCACACCGGGGGCTACCGAGGTCCGGACGCAATGAGCGGCGGGGCCCTCCCCGGCACCCGCCGCCCACGCTCTGATGCGAAGAATTCTGCCGTACGACCGCCCGGCACCGACAGAGACGGAGGTCACATTTATCTTTTCGTAACACTACTCAAAGTAACCGACACGAGGTCGGTAAGCGATCTCCGCAGGCCGGATAGATGCTCGTCAGGCCCGAAGTTACCGATACGTAGCAGAAACAGAGCGTGATCTCCTTGGAAACGCTCCCATCACATCCCGTCACGCAAGTGCGGCATGCATTTGCGTTCCGCACGGACGGGCCGAACAGATGGTGTTCGATGTGCTCAGGGTCACCGTCCGGGCGCTCAGCGTTTCGTCACCCCCGCGACGGGAATTCGGACGGACTGACCCTGGTTCCACCGGACGTACGACAATCCGCGGTGATCGGAGAGAGCAAATGGCAACGGTTGAGCTGACCACGGCCAACTTTGACGAGGTGACCGGGCGCGACGGGATCGTCCTGCTCGACTTCTGGGCGGACTGGTGCGGCCCGTGCAAGCGCTTCGCCCCGGTCTACGAGCGCTCCTCGGAGAAGCACCCGGAGATCGCCTTCGGCAAGGTCGACACCGAGGCGCAGCAGGAGCTGGCAGCCAAGTTCAACATCAGCTCCATCCCGACGATCATGGCTATCCGTGACGGTGTGATCGTCTTCGCCCAGCCGGGCGCGCTGCCGGAGTCGGCGCTGGAGAACCTCATCGAGCAGGTCGAGGCGCTGGACATGGACGACGTCCGCAAGAAGCTGGCCGAGCACAACCACTGACGCTCCAGACGCCGCCGGCCGGTGCCCCGCTCCGGGCACCGGCCGGCGGCGTTTCTCGTACCGGGCGGCTTGCACTTTGTTCGTACACGTGTTCGAATGAACGCCATGCGCTGGGACAACCTCTCCGCTCCCCCGGACGAGGGGACTCCCGATCGGGCGGCGCCGGCGGCTCCACCCCTGCCGCTGGCGCTGCCCGGCGCCGTCACCCGCACGTTCGACACCCCGGACTTCGCCGGCATGACCTTCTACGAGGTCCAGGCCAAGTCGATCATCAACCGGGTGCCCGGCCAGTCGCGCGTGCCGTTCGAGTGGACGATCAACCCCTACCGGGGCTGCTCGCACGCCTGCGTCTACTGCCTGGGCGGCGACACACCGATCCTGATGGCCGACGGCCGCACCAAGGCGATCAGCGAGCTGGAGCCCGGCGACCGGATCTACGGCACCCGGCGGCGCGGCGCCTACCGCCACTACGTCGTGACGACAGTGCTCGACAAGTGGTCCACTGTGAAGCGCGCCTACCGGGTAACCCTGGCCGACGGCACCACGCTCGTCGCCAGCGGCGACCACCGGTTCCTGACCGAACGCGGCTGGAAGCACGTCACCGGGACCATGCGCGGCGGCGGGCGCCGTCCGCACCTGACCAGCCGCAACCGGCTGCTGGGCACCGGCCGGTTCGCGGTGGCGCCGAAGCGCTCGGCCGACTACCGCCGCGGCTACCTGCACGCCCTGGTTCGTGACGACGACCCCTCCGGTCATCGACGCGACACCCGGTTCCGGCTGGCCACCGCCGAGTCCGAGGCGCTGGACCGGGCAGAGCGTTATCTGACCGACGCGGGGGTCACCGTCGAGCGGGCCACCGTCGCCCGCGTCGGGCGTCGGGCGACGACCACTGTGGTACGCACAGCCGGCCCGGCGGAGGCCGTCACCGGGCTGTGCGAGCCACCCGACGAGCCGACCGACGACTGGGCGCTGGGCTACCTGGCCGGCATGTTCGACGCCGCCGGCACATGCCACCGGGGCGTGTTCCGGATCAGCGTCGCCGACGACGAGAGCCGGGCCCGCGCGGCCGGCGCGCTGAAGCGTTTCGACTTCCGGTGGGCGCTCGACGTGCCGGGCGCCCCGGGTGCGACGCGCCAGCTCCGGCTGACCGGCGGGCTGCCGGAGCGGCTGCGCTTCTTCCACCTCACCGACCCGGCCGTCACCGCCCGGCGCTCGATCGAGGGCATGGCGCTCAAGTGCGCGGCGCGACTCCAGGTGACAGCGGTGGAGGATCTCGGCCTGGAGCTTCCGCTGTGGGACATCACCACCGGCACCGGCGACTTCATCGCCAACGGCGTGGTCAGCCACAACTGCTTCGCCCGCAACACCCACACCTACCTCGACCTGGACGCGGGCGCCGACTTCGACCGCAAGGTGATCGTCAAGGTCAACGCGGGCGAGCTGGTCCGGCGCGAGCTGGCCGCCCCGCGCTGGCGCGGCGCGCACGTCGCCATGGGCACCAACGTGGACTGTTACCAGCGGGCCGAGGGCCGCTACCGCCTGATGCCGCCGATCATCGAGGCGCTGCGGGACTTCGCCAATCCGTTCTCCATCCTGACCAAGGGCACGCTGCTGCTGCGCGACCTGCCCCTGTTGCGACAGGCGGCCGAGGTGACCCGGGTCGGGCTGTCGTACTCGGTGGGGTTCGTCGACGAGGTGCTCTGGCGGGCGGCCGAGCCGGGCACGCCGAGCCCGCGCCGTCGGCTGGACGCGGTCCGCCGGCTCACCGACGCCGGCTTCTCCGTCGGCGTGCTGATGGCGCCGATCCTGCCCGGCCTCAGCGACGACGAGGAGTCGATCGACGCCACCGTCGCGGCCGTCGCCGCCTCCGGCGCGGCGAGCGTGACGCCGCTGCCGCTGCACCTGCGGCCCGGAGCGCGGGAGTGGTACGCCCGCTGGCTGGCCCGGGAGTTCCCCCACCTGGTGCCCCGTTACCGGCAGCTCTACCAGGCCGGCTCGTACGCGCCGCAGGCGTACCAGCGGGAGGTGACCGCCCGGGTGAGGATGGCGGCACGCCGGCACGGGCTGCACCGCGGCGAGACCGGCGACAACAGGCGGCTGCCGGAGACCCCGCCGCCCGCCCCGGCCGCCGAACAGCTCTCCCTGCTCTAGCGACCGGGGGAACCCGCACCGGCGGGGCTAGTCTCGGGGGATGCGTTCCGCTCAGCAGATCCTCGCCGACTCCGCCGTGATCGCCGTCGTGGGCGCCTCCCGTGATCCGGGCAAGGCCGCGCACCGCGTGCCGCTGGAGATGCAGCGGCACGGCTGGCGGATCATCCCGGTCAACCCGACTGTGGACGAGTTGTTCGGCGAGAAGGCGTACCCGACGCTCGCCGACATCCCGCACCCGGTCGACCTGGTCGACGTGTTCCGCCCGGCCCGCGACGCGGTCGACGTGGTCCGGCAGGCGGTCGCGATCGGCGCCCCGGCGGTGTGGTTGCAGCTCGGGATCTTCTCGGACGAGGCGCGCCGGATCGCCGAGGAGGGCGGCCTCGACTACGTCGAGGACCGGTGCCTCATCGTCGAGCGGGCCGCCGCCGGCCTGACCCGTCGCGGCTGACGGCGCCGGGCGGCGGTTCAGGCCCGAAGATCAGGTCGAGGTGGGCGTCGAGCGCGGCCAACGCGGTCTCCGGCGGATAGTGACCGCCGAGCACGTAGATGCCGAGGCCTTCCATCACGGCGAGCAGCCCGACCGCGGCTCGTTCCGGGTCCACCCGGCCGGCCGCGACGAGCGGTGAGCCGGCGGCGATCTGCCCGGCCACGAAGGTCAGCAGCGCGGCCGTCTCGTCGTACAGCGCGGCGGCCACGGCCGGCCGGACGGCGGTGTAGGCGAGGAAGGCCAGAGCCACCCGCCCGTCCGCCCGCCGGTCCTCGTCCAGCGGCAGCAGCTCGGCCAGCATGGCCCGCAGCAGCGCCCGGGGTGCCGGCGTCGCGCCGAGCGCCTCGACCGCCCTCCGGATCCGGGCCTCGTTGCGCTCGCGCACCACGGCGAGCGCGAAGACCATCATCTCGTCCCGGGTGCGGAAGTAGTGCTGCACCATCCCAGGGCTGACCTCGGCCGCCGCGGCCACGTGGCGCAGGCTGACCGCCTCCAGCCCCTGCTCGGCCGCGACCCGCATCAACGCGTCGGCGATCAGCGCGCGACGCTCCCGGTGGTCGACCCGCTTCGGCATACCCCCATGGTTTCACAATACGACTGCATTGACATGTCGCCGGCACGCGTTTTACATTGCAGTTGTATTGGAAAAAGGGGGTGCGCGATGAGGCGAGCCATCCGGCTGGCGCGGCGTGCGGTGGCGTACGAGTGGGGCATGTGGCGCAGCCTCACCCGGTGGATCCTGCGCCGCCCGTATCCGGTCGCCCCGGGCGCGGAGACGTACGCCTACGTCGGCGGCGTGCAGCCGATCCTGCTGGCCTTCATCGCCCTGTCCACGGTCGAGATCCCGGTCCTCGACGTGATCCTGCGGCACACGGTCGACCAGCCGACCGTGCGGCACGCGGCGATCGCGCTCGGCCTCTGGGGTGTGCTGTGGATGATCGGGCTGCTGGCCAGCCTCCGCATCCATCCGCACGTCGTCGACGAGGCCGGCCTGCGAGTGCGCAACGGCGTCTCGGTCGACGTCACGATCCCGTGGCACGCGGTCGCCCGGGTGGCGCTCCGCCGCCGGTCGCTGCCGTCCAGCCGGGCCGTCCAGTACGACGCGGACGACCCGGCGGTGCTCAACCTCGGCGTCGGCAGCCAGACGGCGGTCGACGTGGTGCTGCGCGAGCCGCTGTCGGTGCGGCTGCCGAAGGGGCCGAGCGAGCCGGTGCGGGAGATCCGGCTGTACGCCGACGACCCGACGGCGCTGGTCGAGCACGCGCGGCGGCACCTGCCCGCCGCCGAGCAGGCCGCGCGCCGGCCCGAGCGGTGAGCCGGGCCCTTACTGCTTGTACTGCTTGAGCAGGCCGCGCGAGATGATCGTCTTCTGGATCTCCGAGGTGCCCTCGCCGATCAGCAGGAACGGGGCCTCGCGCATCAGGCGCTCGATCTCGTACTCCTTGGAGTAGCCGTAGCCGCCGTGGATCCGGAACGCCTCCTGGACCACCTCGGCGCAGTACTCGGACGCGAGCAGCTTCGCCATGCCCGCCTCGACGTCGTTGCGCTGGCCGGCGTCCTTGAGCCGGGCCGCGTTGACCATGAGCGCGTGCGCGGCCTCGATCTTCGTACCCATCTCGGCGAGCTTGAACGCGACGGCCTGGTGCTTGGCGAGCGGTTGGCCGAAGGTGTGGCGCTGCTGGGCGTACGCAACCGCCAGCTCGAACGCCCGGATCGAGATGCCGCAGGCGCGGGCCGCGACGTTTACGCGGCCGACCTCGATGCCGTCCATCATCTGGTAGAAGCCGCGGCCGACCTTCTCCTCGCCGCCGAGCACGGCGGAGGCGGGCACCGTGACGCCGTCGAGCACCATCTCGGTGGTCTCGACGCCCTTGTAGCCCATCTTGTCGATCTTGCCGGGGATGGTCAGGCCGGGCGCGGTCTCGCCGAAGCCGGGCTCCTTCTCGAGCAGGAAGGTGCTCATGTTGCCGTAGACCGAGTCGGCCCCGGTGTCGGTCTTGACCAGGGTGGCCACCACCGAGGAGTACGCCCCGTTGGTCAGCCACATCTTCTGGCCGTTGAGGACGTAGTTGTCGCCGTCGCGGACGGCCTTCGACTTGATCGCCGAGACGTCCGAGCCGCACTCGGGCTCCGACATCGAGAACGCGCCGCGCACCTCGCCGGTGGCCATCCGGGGCAGCAGCCGGGCCTTCTGGTCGGCGGAGCCGTGCTGCGAGATCAGGTACGCCACGATGAAGTGGGTGTTGACGATGCCGGAGATCGACATCCAGCCCCGGGACAGCTCCTCGACCACGAGCGCGTAGGTCAGCAGGGACTCGCCCAGGCCGCCGTACTCCTCGTCGATGGTGAGGCCGAACAGCCCCATCTCGCGCATGCCGTCGAGGATGTCGCTCGGGTACTCGTCGGCGTGTTCCAGCCGCTGGGCGTGCGGGATGATCTCCTTGTCGGCGAACTCCCGGACGGTTTCCAGGATCGACCGCTGCACGTCGGTCAGTCCGGGTGTCTGGGCGAGTCGGGCCATCTCAGCCTCCGGGGTCGGCGCCTTACTCATGGGTAACTGAACGCTCGGTCAGTATCGGTCCCGGGACCGGCCGCGCCAAGGTGACCAGTCCACACAACCGCTGTGAAAAGGTTCACCGCTACGGGTAGCGTCCGCAAGAGAGAGGGCCGTTGACCTGGGGGAAGGGGCGCCCGTGAGTGACGAGCAGCCACCGTCGCCGTACGAGCCGCCGTCGCACGGCCAGCCGTACGGGCAACCGCAGTACGGCCAGCAGCACCCGCAGTGGGGCCAGCAGCCCCCGTACGCCCCGCAGCCGCCCTACGGCCAGTACGGGCCGCCCGGCCAGGGGCCGGGACCCCGTGGCACGAACGTGCTCGCCATCTTGTCGCTCGTCTTCGCGTTCGTCTTCGCGCCCGCCGGCATCGTCTGCGGCCACCTGGCGAAGCGGCAGATCCGGCAGACCGGCGAGGACGGCGACCAGCTCGCCAACTGGGGTCTGATCCTCAGCTACATCTTCACCGTGATCGGCATCCTGGTCTGCTGCGGCTGGATCGGGCTGGCCTTCTGGGCCAACTCCGACACCAGCGGCTACTGACGGTCAGCGGAACTGCGCCTCCCGGACGCTGTTGCCGCCGTCGACCACGAGCATCTGCCCGGTGATGTACGACGCGGCCGGCGAGCAGAGGAACGCGATCGCCGCCGCCACCTCGTCCGGCGTGCCGGGGCGCCCGACCGGCGTACCGAGCCCCTGCTTGATCTCGGCCATGGTGGACGCCGCGGTGTGGATGATGCCCGGCGCCACCGCGTTCACGGTCACCCCGTCGGCGATCATCTCCATCGCCAGCGCCCGGGTCAGGCCGACCACACCGGCCTTGGCCGCCGCGTAGGCCGCCTCGGTGGGCAGCGCGTTGACCGGCCCGGCGGTGGCCGCCAGGTTGACGATCCGGCCCCAGCCCCGCTCGGCCATGCCGCCGATGAACGCGCGGCTGCACAGGAACGCGGTGGTCAGGTTGCGGTCGATCTCGCCGCGCCACTCGTCGTACGTCAGCTGCGCCACCGGCCGCAGCACCTCCGGGCTGGCCCGGCTGGCCAGGCCCGCGTTGTTCACCAGCACCTCGACGTCGCCGAGTTGCTCGGCCACCGCGTCGGCGAGCGCGCCCACCTCCGACTCGTCGGTGAGGTCGGCGACGAAACCGGTGACACCCAACTCGCCCGCGCGTTCGTGGATGCGCCGGGTGGTGGACACGATCGCCACCCGGGCCCCCAGGTCGGACAGGCGGCGCGCGGTCGCGTACCCGATGCCGTCGGGGCTGCCCGCGCCGGTCACCAGCGCGACCCGGCCGTCCAGGCGCATGGTGGCCGGTTCCGGCAGCGGCACCGGCTGTTCGGAGTCGGCGGCCCCGACCGGCTCACCGCCGCGCGGGCGCCGCACCGACCCCGGCCGGCTCATGTCCCGTCGCGACCGACCCCCACGCGCGTCAAGTGCCATGCCGAGGATCCTGCCCGGTGCCGACCCCACGGGCAACGCGGTGGCCGGAAAGGGGGCGTCCGTGTCGCGCGCCGGATGGCTACCCTGAGCGCGACCACGTACCTGGAGATGATCAGATGACCTATCCCCCACCGTCCGGTGGCTGGCAGGACCCCTTGGCGGCCGGACAGCAGTCGAGCCCGCCGGCCGACCCGATGACGCCGATGGCCGGCAACCCCATCCCGACCCAGCCCACCTCGGCGGACCCGTACGCGTCCCCCGACCCGTACGCCGGCATGAAGTCCGCCGACCCGTACGCGGCGGCCGGTTACCCGCCGGGCGCCTATCCGCAGCCGGGTGCGTACCCGCCCCCAGGTGGCTATCCCGGATACGGGTACCCCTCCGGACCGAAGCAGAACGGCCTGGCCATCGCCGCGATGATCGTTTCGATCATCGGCGCGCTCGGCCTCTGCGGTTACGGCCTCGGCGGCTACATCGGCGTGGTGGGCGCGATCCTCGGCCACGTGTCCCGTAAGCAGATCAGGGAACGCGGCGAGGGCGGCGAGGGCTTCGCCACCGCAGGCATCATCGTCGGCTGGATCTCCACCGTGCTGGCCGTGCTGGCCACCGCAGCCATCGTGATCCTCATTGTCTGGGCGGCCAACCAGGAATCGTCCGGCTACGGCAGCACGACCTACTGAACCCGGCGGGCCGCCCCACGAACTCGGGGCGGCCCGGCGCGCGGTCAGGACGCGGGCGGGGTGAACGTGGAGGTACGGGACATGCCGGCGGCCCGGCCCTTCGCGGCGATCACCAGCGCCATCTTGCGGGACGCCTCGTCGATCATCTCGTCGCCGAGCATCACCGCGCCGAGCTTCCCGCCCGCCTCCGAGGTGTAGTAGTCGTACGCGTCGAGGATCAGCTCGGCGTGGTCGTAGTCGGCCTGCGCCGGCGAGTAGACCTCGTTCGCCGCGTCGATCTGGCCGGGGTGCAGCACCCACTTGCCGTCGAAGCCCAGCGCCGCCGAGCGCTTCGCCACCTCGCGGAACGCGTCCACGTCCCGGATCTGCAGGAACGGACCGTCGATGGCCTGCTTGTCGTGCATCCGCGCGGCCATCAGGATGCGCATGAGGATGTAGTGGTACGGGTCGCCCGGGTAGTCCGGGATCAGCGCGCCGACCACGAGCGACTTCATGTTGATCGAGGCCATGAAGTCGGCCGGCCCGAAGATGATCGTCTCGACCCGGGGCGAGGCGCCCGCGATGGCGTCCACGTTCACCAGCCCGGCCGCGTTCTCGATCTGCGCCTCGATGCCGATCCGGCCCACCTCCAGGCCGAGCGTCTTCTCGATCTGGGTGAGCAGCAGGTCCAGCCAGTGCACCTGCTCGGCGTTCTGCACCTTCGGCAGCATGATGCAGTCCAGGTTCGCCCCGGCGCCCTCGACCACCTCGATGACGTCCCGGTAGGTCCACGGCGTGGTCAGGTCGTTCACCCGGACCACCCGGGTCTTGCCGGCCCAGTCGCCCTCGTTCAGCGTCGCCACGATGTTCTTGCGCGCGTCCGGCTTGGCCAGCGGCGCGACCGCGTCCTCCAGGTCGAGGAAGACCTGGTCGGCGGGGAGGCCCTGGGCCTTGCCGAGCATTTTGACGCTGGAGCCGGGTACCGCCAGGCAGGATCGGCGGGGGCGACCGACAGCGGTCATGGATGCGCTCCTTCCAGCGTCCGGCGCGGGCGCCGGCGCAGCGGTGGATTTCGAGAACTTAACGATCCCAAAGGGCGTGGTGACGCCACGGTAACCTCGTGCCGTGACCGGGGTGAATGGACCTGTGGAAGATCTCACTGAGCGTCGGATCGTGGTGCTGACCGGGGCGAGCTCCGGCATCGGCCTGGCCGCCGCGGAGGAACTGGCGCGCCGCGGCGACCAGGTGGTGCTCGTCGGCCGCGACCCGGCCCGGCTGCGCGCCGCGGGCGAGCGGGTCCGCGAGTGCTGCGGCGAACAGCCGGAGCTGTTCCGCGCCGACTTCGCGGTGCTCGACGACGTACGCGGGCTCGCCGAACGGCTGCGCGAGCGGTACGACCGGATCGACGTGCTCGCCAACAACGCGGGCGCGATCGTGCTGGAACCGATCACCACGGTCGACGGTTTCGAGCTGAGCATGCAGGCCAACCACCTCGCCCCGTTCCTGCTCAGCAACCTGCTGCGAGACCGGATCCGGCGCATGGTGGTCACCGGCTCGGACGCGCACCGCAGCGGAGTGCTCGACCCGGACGACCTCAATTCCGCGCTGCGCTCGTACCGGCCGTTCCGCGCGTACGGCACCAGCAAGCAGGCCAACATCCTGTTCACCGCCGAGGCGGCCCGGCGCTGGCCGGAGGTGCCGGCGCACGTGTTCCACCCCGGCGTGGTGCGTACCCGCTTCGGCAACGAGAGCCGGATCGTGGCGCTGGGCATGCGGCTGCTGCCGTTCCGCAGCCCGGAGAAGGGCGCGGAGACGCTGGTCTGGCTCGCCTGCCAGGATCCGTCCCGGTTGACCGACGGCGGCTACTACGCCGACCGCAAGCC
This sequence comes from Micromonospora tulbaghiae, assembly GCF_900091605.1. Lineage (GTDB taxonomy): Bacteria > Actinomycetota > Actinomycetes > Mycobacteriales > Micromonosporaceae > Micromonospora > Micromonospora tulbaghiae. The sequence goes on along the minus strand of NZ_FMCQ01000001.1, from coordinate 879,410 downwards.
GCACCGGCCCCGGCCCAAGGCGGCCGACCCGGCGCTGGCCGCCCGGCTCTGGACGGCCAGCGCGAAAGCGGTCGGCGTCGAGGCCTGACGACACCGAGGGGACACATGACCGCGAAGCAAGAAGTCCTGCTGGTCGCGCTCGTCGACCTGAGCGCCGACGTGGACGCCGGCCGGCGGTACGAGGACGCGGTGCTGGCGCTGCTCGGCCGGCACGGCGGCCGGTTGGAACGCCGGTTGCGCACCGGGGACGGGGAGACCGAGGTGCACGTCATCCGGTTCGCCGCCCGCGCCGGGCTCGACGCGTTCCTGGTCGACCCGGACCGCGTCGCGCTGCGCGCCGAGCTGGGCGACGCCGCGCCCGTCACCCGCGTGCTCGAGGTACGCGACGTCTGACTCGTCCCTCTTCCCTCACTTCATCACGAAGGGTCACGAAGAACAAGACTTGATCTTGGAGCTGGTGAGGCGCAGGGTCGGGGCATGGACTTCGATCCCCTGGCCACCGCCCGCCGGGCGCTCTGGATCGGCGGCGCGCAGTGGGCCGGCAAGACGACACTCGCGGTCACGTTGGCACTGCGGTACGGGCTGACCGCGTACCTCTACGACCGCCACGACGCGCGCGGGCACGACGACCGGCGGATCGCCGACCGGATCCGCCGGGGCGAGCCACCGGACGGCCCGGACGCGGAGGCGACCTGGGTGACGACGGACCCCGGGCGGATGGCAGCCGAGACCCTCACCGGGTTTCCGCGCCGCTTCGAGTGGGTGCTGGACGACCTGAGCGCGCTGGTGAGCGGCCGCCGGGTGGTCGCCGAGGGCTGGGGGCTGAGGCCCGAACTGGTCGCCCCGGTCGTCGAGTCGACCCGGCAGATGGTGGTGCTGGTGCCGACGCCGGAGTTCCGCGCGTACCAGTTGGAACGGCTGCCGCGGGCGACGGCCCGCCACCCCGGTGTGAGTGACCCGGAGCGGGCGTGGCGTCATCGGATCGCGCGCGACGAGCTGGTCGCCGCCGACGCGGTCGCCGCCGCCCGGGCGCTCGGGGTACGCGTGATCGAGGTCGACCGCGACCGGGACGCCGAGGCGGTCGCCGCGCTGGTCGCGGACCACTTCGCCGGATACCTCTGAGCGTCACCGCGACACGTGCACCGGGACGCTCGTGACCACCACGCCGGGCAGCGCGCGCAACGCGACCCGTAGCCGCTGCTCGGCGCGGCTGTGCAGCAGCCGGTACCGCCGCCGGCGCAGCACCACCTCCGGCACGATCACGGTGAGCGTCAGGTCCGGGCTCGCGGCGTGCAGCGCCTCCAGGTAGTGCGCCAGCGGCCCGATCACCGACCGGTACGGCGACACGATCGTCTCCAGTCGCAGGTGGTCTCCCCAGGCCCGCCACTGTTCCCGGAACCGGTCCGCCTCGGCTTCCTCGGGAGCGAGGTGCACGGCGAGCGTCGGCCGCCCGAGTGACGTCGCGTACGCCAGCGCGCGCAGCGACGCCCGGTTCAGCCGGGCCACCGGCACGACCACCAGGTGGCGTACCTGCTGGGGCAGTTCGTCGCACTCGGCGGGCGGCGCGGACGGCGGCGGGTGCAGCGCCAGCGCGTGGTGCAGCCGGGCGTAGTGCCCGTGGATCCGGCGGAACAGCAGCACCAGCAGCGGCACGGCGAGCACCACCACCCATGCGCCCTCGGTGAACTTGGCGACCGCCGCGGTCAGCAGCACCAGCCCGGAGAGTGTCGCGCCGACCGCGTTGACCGCGAGCCGGCGGCGCCATCCCGGCCCACCGTGGCGCCGCCAGTGCACCACCATCCCGGTCTGGGACAGCGTGAAGGCGAGGAACACGCCGACCGCATAGAGCGGGATCAGCCGCTCGGTGTGCCCGCCGAACGCCACGAACACCACCGCGGCGGTCAGCGCCAGCGCCACCAGCCCGTTGCTGAACGCCAGCCGGTCGCCCATGTGCAGGAACCGGCGCGGCGCGTGCCCGTCCCGGGCCATGAAGAACAGCAGCCGGGGGAAGTCGTTGAACGCCGTGTTCGCGGCCAGCAGCAGGATCAACGCGGTGGTGGCCTGGAGGATCGCGTACCAGGGCCCGCTCGGGAACGTCATCCGGCCCAGCTGGGACAGCAGCGTCTCGTCGGCCCGGGGCACCAGGCCGTCGAGGTGGATCAGCCCGACCAGGCCGGCGAAGAGCGTGACCAGCATGGCGACCATCCAGCCGAGCGTGGTGCGGGCGTTGCGCCACTCGGTCGGCCGGAACGCGGGCACCGCGTTCGAGACCGCCTCGATGCCGGTCATGGACACCGCGCCGGAGGAGAACGCCCGCAGCACCAGCAGCAGCCCCAGGCCCTCGGCGGCGGGCACCGACGGCGGCGGCACTGGCGCGAAACCCCGCGAGGCGGCCTTGGCGTACCCCACCGCCAGCACCGCGACCAGCACCACCACGAACGCGTACGTGGGCAGCACGAAGATGTTCCCGGCGGTGCGTACGCCGCGCAGGTTGCCGGCGAGCAGCAGGGCGATCACCAGCACCCCGAGCGGCACCGCCCACGAGCTGAGACCTGGTAGCGCCGAGGTGACCGCGTGCACCCCGGCGGCCACCGACACCGACACGGTCAGCACGTAGTCGAGCATCAGCCCGGCCGCGGCGGCGAGTCCCGGCGTACGACCGAGGTTGTCCCCCGCGACGATGTAGGAGCCGGCGCCGTGCGGATAGGCCGGAATGGTCTGCCGGTAGGAGAGGCCGACCGCGACCATCAGCACCACCAGCACCGCTGCGAGCGGCAGGGCCAGCCCGAGCGCGGCGCTCCCGGCCAGCACCAGCACCACGAGCATCGCCTCCGGCCCGTACGCCACGGAGCTGAGCAGGTCCGAGGAGAGCACCGGCAGCGCGACCAGCTTGCGCATCCGCTCGTACAGCACCGATGCGCTGGACAGCGGCGGTCCGAGCAGGGCCCGGCGTAACCGGGTGGCCGCCCGGCCGGCCCGGTCGCCGGGCAGGTCGGCCGCACCGGTGGCGACCAGCTCGTCCGGCTGCGCCACTGTGAACATGTCGATCGGTGCCAGCCGGCCGAATCGGGTGGGCGCCGGGTGGTGGTCGTGCCGCCCCAGCGTCGGGTCGACCGGCAGGTCGTCGGCGCGGCGCGGGCCGCGCCAGCGCTCACCGATCCGGCCGAGCGCCGCCCGTTCCTCGTCGCCGAGCGGCGGGAACTCGGCCGAGGGCGTGACGACGGTCCCCGCCTCCGCCGCTTCGTCCCGGTCCGCCCCCACCCTGAGCACTTTCGTGCAAACCGGACGGCCCGGTGGCCGGAACGGCGCGACTTCGCCCCGACCGGCGCGGCGGCCCGCTCGTGCTCGGTGGCCGCGCTCAGGCGCGAGGGCCGCGTCGTTCAGTCGCCGAGCGGTGTCGGGTCGGCCGGTGCCGCGACCGGCGCGGCCCGACGGCCGGCCCGTGCTCCGCCGAGCACCACCACTGCCACGCCGGCCAGCAGCAGCGCCAGGCCCGGCAGCGCCAGCGGCCGGGGCAACTGCCCCAGCCACACCCAGCCGATCAGCGCCGCGCCCGGCGCCTCCAGCAGGATCAGCACGCTGACCGTGGTCGCGGAGACCCGGTTCAGGGCGTAGTTGAACATCGAGTGGCCGAGCAGTTGGGCGCCCGCCACCAGGCCGAGGATCGCCAGCCAGGTCGCGCCGTCGAAGCCGTGCAGGCGTACCCCGCCGGCCAGGCACACCACGAGCAGGATCGCCGCGCAGACGCCGTAGCAGACGGTGGTGTAGGTGGTGGTGCTGATCGTGGCCCGGGCCCGCTCGCCGAAGGCGGTGTAGACGGCCGCGAACAGGCCGCCGACCACCGCCAGCAGGTCACCGGCGAACGCCCGGCCGGAGACGCCGAAGTCGGCGCCGGTGGCGAGCACCGCGCCGAGCACCGCCACCGTGATGCCCGCCCACACCGCCCCCGGCAGCCGCCGTCCCTGCCCGCGGGCGATCAGCCCCTGCCACACCGGCTGCGTCGCGCCGAGCGCGGTCGCGGCCGCGACCGAGGTGAGCTGCGCGCTCGGCATCCAGGTGGCGAAGTGGGCGGCCAGGGCGACCCCGGAGAGTACGCAGTAGAGCCCCTCCCGCCGGCCCGGCCCGGCCGTGAGCGCGCGGAGTTCGGCGCGCCGGCGGATCAGGGCGACAGGGCCGAGGACCGCCACCGACAACGCGGTACGCCAGAACGCCACCGCCAGCGCCGACGCGGCGGCGAACGCCACGAGCGGCGCCGAGGACGAGACCGAGGCGACGGCCAGGGCGAGCGCGCCCACCGTCAGCGCGTCGAGCGGCGGGCGATGCGGAACGGTCGGCACGAACGGTAATCCTCACACGAACACCCGACCGACACGGAAAGTCAGCACTCCGCTACGATCAGGCGCGTCCCGGCGATCCCCCCTCGACGTCCGGAGGCGTTCCCTCATGCCCAGGTTCCAGGCGGTGCTGTTCGACTTCTTCGGCACCCTCACCCACGGCGTACGGCGCAGCTCCGCCCACCGGATGACCGCCGAGCTGCTCGGCTGCCCGGAGGACATCCTCACCGCGGTCCTCGACCGGACCTTCTACCAGCGGGCCAGCGGCCGGCACGGCACCGCTGAGACGACTCTTCGCTGGGTCTGCGCGCAGGCTGGCGTACATCCCTCGGACGCCGCCGTGCGCGCGGCGGTGGCCGCCCGGCACCGGGCCGTCCGCGCCGACACCCGGTTGCGCGAGGAGGCGGTCCCGGCCCTCGCCGAGTTGCGTCGGCGGGGCGTACGCACCGGGGTGATCAGCGACTGCACCCACGAACTGCCGGCGTTGCTGCCACGGCTGGCGGTCGCCCCGCTGCTCGACGTGAGGGTCTACTCCGTCCAGCTCGGTCGCTGCAAGCCCGACCCGGCGCTCTACCTGGTCGCCTGTCACCGCCTCGACGTCCACCCGCAGAACTGCCTCTACGTCGGTGACGGTGGCAGCCGGGAACTCAGCGGCGCGCAGCGGGCCGGGATGACCGCCGTCCGGCTGGCCGCCCCCGACCTGGCCGATCACCTGGTCTTCGACGCCGAGCGGGACTGGGACGGGCCGGTCGTCGGGTCGCTCAGCGAAGTGGTCGACCTGGTCGACGCCGTGCCGGCGCCCTGCTGAACCGACCGGCCCTCCCGGCGCGCCGCGGCGAGCCGACCCGGCTGCCCTCCCGAGCGTCCCGGCGGACCGGCCCGGCGGCATTCCCGGTGCGGACCGGCCCGGCGGCGTTCCCGGTGCATCTCGGCGGACCGGCCGGCGGTGGGGTCGGCGGGTCAGCGGCGGCGGACCCGGTGCAGGCGGAACGGTTTGCGGGTTGCCCGGACGACGGTGGCGCCGCGCGGCTTCTCGGCGAGCGAGGCGTCCGGCAGCGCGTCGCCGGCGTCCGGCGTGCCGGCCGGAAGGAGGCGGTTCAGCGCGCAGCCGTCGGCGGCCCAGCGGGCGACCAGGTCCGCCGTCGGTCCGGGCGCGTTGAGTCGCTTGGCGGCCACCAGCGGGGCAGAGGTATCCCACTCTTCGGTGCCCGGGGCCAGTCGGACCACCCGCGCCGGCCAGGTCACGATCCGCCCGCCGTGGTCGCCGCGCAGCGTCACCCGGGCCTCGGCGGCGTCGGTCAGCCCCGGCGCGGACTGCTCGCCCGGCCCGCTGACCACGAAGAGCGACCCCTCCAGCGGTACGCACCACAGCGCCACCGCCGGGCCGTCGCCGACGCTCACCCAGCAGACCGCTGCCTTCTTCATCGCCTCGTCGACCAGCGGCGTCGACACGAGGGCGTCCACCTCGTCCGTCACACCACCATCCTCTCGCAGCAGAGTGGCCTGGCGCCCAGGGCCTCTTGCTCCACCGAGGATTGTATGGCGGTTCACCGAGGCTTGGCGCTCGGATGGGCGGGCATCTTGCCAACCGGGAGCCCGACCGAGGATAATTAGCTCGGCTTCGATTGAACAGAAAACCACGTTCAGTCAGGACGAGCTTTTCCACGGGGGTAGTACACATGAGATCGCTTTCCATGAGAAGAGCCTCGCGGTATCGACTGCAACCTCTGCTGCGAGTTCGCGCGCCGATCGCACGGCACGACTCGGATTTGTAGTGAGTTTCGGCCCATCACCTTAATTTTCAGGCACGTTCGGGCGATACGCGTTTCTGCCATCTTGGTGACCACGTTGCCGAGGCAACACGTCGAACGCGTCGTAGCGCATCCTGCGCCTTGGCACGTCATGCCGAGTTACCGCATGGCGTATCCACCGGAGCCCACAGTGAGCGAAACGCAATTGCGCCCACAAGACCTGCGGCAATCCTGCCCCTAGCGATTGGCATGCGACTGGTGAACGGGACCGTCGACATCCGCGCCCTCGGCCATATAGAGGCTTATCAAGCGGGGGCACCTGTGCACATCGGGCCGCCCAAACAACGGTTGATACTGGCACTCCTGCTCAACAAAATGCCTCAAATCGTCACCATGGACAGTCTCATCCACTCCGTGTGGGGGGACACGCCGCCAGCATCCGCGCCGCACAACATCCATCTGTACATCCACCGCATCCGCCGAGCACTCGGCAAGGACCGGGTTTTGACCTGCGTCGGTCTCGGCTACAAGTTGGCGGCCTCGCGTAGCGAGATCGACATCTACCGGTTCACCGACAGGGTCACCTCGGCGCAAAACGCGATGAAGGCGGCCGAGTGGACGAAGGCGGCCAGAGTCATTCGAGAAGCGTTGGCCGAGTGGCGAGGGTCGCCGTTCGCGGAGTTCCACGATCAAGGCGTATTCAGGGACGAAGCGTTCCGACTTTCCGAGATTCGGCTCCAAGCGCTGGAGAACCAGGTTGAGATCGACTTGGCGCTCGGTGACTGCCAACACCTGGTAGGCACACTCCGTCCACTGGTCGCCTCGCATCCCTACCGGGAGAAGTTCCACGAGCAACTCGCCCGCGCCCTCTACCAACTCGGTCGTCCGCTCGAAGCGTTGGACGTGTGCCGGGAGGCGAGCAAGACGTTCGGCGAGGATCTAGGGATCGAGCCCGGATTTCGTATACGCGAGCTGGAACGAGCAATCCTCGGCAACAGACTCGACACCCCCGAGTAAATCGCGCCTCCCTGGTGCCACGATCCAGACAGGCTGCGAAGGCCAGGAACCGTGGCACCAGGGCGGAAGAGTCGCGGTGTGGCCACGAGGCTTCGCGCGATGGAGCGACTAATGCCGCCAATCAGGGGAAGGACACGGCGACCAACCGCGGATACAACTTCCGCACACCGCCGTAAACGCAGTCGAGTAGAGTCTCGTACCGACCTTCAGGGACCGATCGCGTGAGGTCGGCAGGATTCTTCTCGCCGCCCTTGAGCATGATCGCCTTTGCGGTAAGGCATGTTCGCACCTCAGCCATCAGATCCGGCGCCATACGCGATTTGTTTGTAGCATTGAAGCCCTTCTGCACATTGTCCAGATGGGCCTCTCGGCACCTGTGATAAACCTTGCTGCTCGCCTCGCCCGACATACCCGGCGACTTGTAGCGAAGAATCATCCCCTCGTGATCGATGGGGTCCCAACCGTCGTTGATCAGATCGACACCGGACTTGGCCATACAGCTTGCCATTTGGCTCACCGCCGCCTCATACTCCCGTTCGGTGATCTGCGGCGAACCCTGATCCTTTTCGCTGGAAGTACTGACGCTCGGCCTGATCTCGTCGTCATCGACGGCCTGCTGGCCGGTGCCCGGGTTCGAGCAACCGGCCAGCAGGACGAGCAGCATGACGGAGATGGGGCCAACCCGATCGTTAAGCGCCACCATAGCCGCCTTGCGGTTGTCAGTGGGACTGCACGTAGCTCTCGCTGGACTGACTCTTGTGCCACGCGTGCGTCATGCCGTAGTCGACGTCGCTGATGCTGACACCAGGGAGGGCGTGGTTCTCGTAGTAGCTGCCGTCGTCGAACTGCACCTTCAGCCAGGCGTGGCCGGAGCAACTGCCGCTGTCCTTCCGCGTCCACGCGTAGCTGTGGTAGGTAGAGAATCCGCCCGTGTATACACAACCGCTGCGGCTCTTGTAGTAGGAGCCGGAATGGGCCGAGGCCGACTGGGGGGCCGTCACGGCAACCAAACCGGTCACCGCTAGCGCAATCCCCGCACCCTTGACGATTTTCCTGACGCTACCCATAACTCACCCTTCCATTCGCCCTGGAGGTGTGCGGATGGACTGGCCAGCCGCCACCAAAATGCCGCCCGTCCTGTCGAAGTCACCCGGAACGAGCGCGTGCCGAGATCATGGCAGGCGTAGCTATATGCCCTCTATATTCACTCGTATATGGGTAGCCGTAGCCCCAACATCACATGGAACGAGGTCGCTCTCCGGCGCAGCCGTCAGATCGGCGGTTCCTCAAGCTCAACCGATGAACGGGGGGACGGTGATCTCGCCCCGGGCCACCGGCATGACCTGGCCGGACACGGTCGCGCCCACCGCCAGTCCGCCGGACGCGGTCACCGTGCAGTCGAGCGTCGACGGGCGGTTGATCTCGATGCCCTGCCGGACCGTGTACGTGGAGCGTCCGTCGCCGGGGAGCAGGCCGCTCGCGACCAGCCACACGCCCAGCCCCAGGGCGGCCGAACCGGTCGCCGGGTCCTCCGGTACGCCGAGCCCCGGCACGAAGACCCGGGCGTGCGCGGTTTGCGAACCGGGCTCCCAGGAGAAGAGGCTGACGTGCTCCACGCCGTATCGCTCCGCCGCCGTCGTGTTCAACCGAGCCCGGGCCACCGCGTCCGGGCGTACCGGAAGATAGGGGAATTCGAGGCCGCACCCGGCGACCCGCGGTGGCGGGCCGACGTGGTCGGGGCCGGTGAGGCCGACCATCTCCAGCAGCGGCTCCGGGTCGAGTTCGGGGCCCAGCGTGGGCGTGCCGCCGGTGAGCGTCGCGCCGGTGGCGGTCACCTCGATCGGCAGGACGCCGGCGCCGCACTCCTGGGTGACCCGGCCCGCGCCGAAGACGCCGCGCCGGCTCGCGGTCACCGCGGCGCCGACGCTCGGGTGCCCGGCGAAGGGCAGCTCGTCGGCCGGGGTGAAGATCCGGGCCCGGTAGGTGGCGCCCACCTGAGTCGGCGGCAGCACGAAGACCGTCTCGGACAGGTTGAACTCCAGCGCGAGCGCCTGCATCTGCTCGGTGGCCAGCCCTTCCGCGCCGAACACCACGGCCAGCGGGTTGCCGGCGAAGGGGCGGTCGGTGAAGACGTCCACGATCTCGTAGCCCAAGGTCGACATGTTGTTAGAGACTAGGCCCTTAGGCTGGTGGCCGTGAGCACGCCGAACCGGGTCTACCTCGCTCGACTCGCCGGAGTCGCCGTTTTCGACCCGAACGGCGACCAGGTCGGCCGCGTCCGCGACGCGGTGGCCCGGATGCGCGCGACCCAGCGACCGCCGGAGGTGGTCGGCCTGGTCGCCGAGATGCCGATGCGGCGGCGCATCTTCCTGTCCATCAACCGGATCACCTCCATCGATCCGGACGGTGTGGTGCTCGGCAGCGGCACGCTCAATCTGCGCCGGTTCGAGAAGCGCCCGAACGAGCTGCTGGTGCTCCAGGAGCTGCTCGACCGGCGGGTCCAGCTCGACAGCGGGCACGCCGGCTCGGTGGTGGACGTGGCGATGGAGTGCAGCCGCGGCGGCGAGTGGGCGCTGAGCCGGGTCGCCGTCCGCGAACACACCGGCCGGCTCACCCGCCGCGGCCACCTCCACCAGGTCGACTGGGACCGGGTCCACGGTCTGGGCGCGGTCGGCGACAACCGGGGTACGGCGAACCTGCTCGCCGTCCTGGAGGACATGCGCCCGGCCGACCTCGCCAACGCCCTCCAGGATCTGCCCGACGCCCGGCGCAACGAGGTGGCCGCCGCGCTCGACGACGAACGCCTGGCCGACGTGCTCAGCGAGCTGCCCGAGCACGACCAGGTGGAGATCCTGGCCGCGCTGGACCGGCAACGCGCCGCCGACGTGCTGGAGGAGATGGAGCCGGACGACGCGGCCGACCTGCTGAACGAGCTGCCGCCGCCGGAGCAGGACGTGCTGCTGGACCTGATGGAGCCGGACGAGGCCGACCCGGTACGCCAGTTGCTGCGCTACGCCTCCGGCACCGCCGGCAGCGTGATGACCTCGGAGCCGGTGATCCTGCCGCCGGACGCCACGGTGGCCGAGGCGCTGGCCCGGATCCGGGAGCCGCAGCTCTCGCCCGCGGTGGCCGCCCAGGTCTTCGTGACCCGCGCCCCACTGACCACGCCCACCGGCCGCTACCTGGGTATGGTGCATTTCCAGCGGCTGCTCCGGGAACCTCCGGCCGATCTGCTCGGCGGCATCGTGGTCAATGACATCGACCCGTTGCGGACGTCGACGCCGCTGCCCGAGATCACCCGCCGCATGGCGACGTACGACATGGTCAGCATGCCGGTGGTGGACCGGAACAACCGCCTGGTCGGCGCGGTGACCGTGGACGACGTGCTCGACCACTCCCTGCCGCGGGACTGGCGGGACCGGGACGCGGTATCCCCCTCGTCCGCCACCCACGACGGCATCCTGGACGGCGACGATGAGTGATCAGCGACGGGGCGAGCGGTTGGACCAGCCGCGCACCCCGCGGAACCTGCGCCTGCGCCGGGTCGACGCGGAGACGTTCGGCCGCTGGGCCGAGGGCATCGCCCGGGGCATGGGTACGGCGAACTTCCTCGTCTACATGACGCTGATCCTGGTGGCCTGGTTCCTGTGGAACACGCTGGCGCCGGCGAGTCTGCGCTTCGACCCGTACACCTTCACGTTCCTGACCCTGATCCTGTCGTTGCAGGCGTCGTACGCGGCGCCGCTGATCCTGCTCGCGCAGAACCGGCAGGCGGACCGGGACCGGATCGCGCTGGACGAGGACCGGCGACGGGCCACCCTCCAGAAGGCCGACACGGAGTACCTGGCGCGGGAGATCGCCGCGTTGCGGATCGCGATGGGTGAGGTGGCGACGCGGGACTTCCTGCGCTCGGAGCTGACCCGGCTGGGTGAGGAACTGGACGAGGCCGCCGAGCGGCGGCGGAAGCTGGAGCGGCGGCAGCAGGAGCGCGAGGGCCGCCGGACGGGCGGCGGAGAGCGGCTGGACGAGCTGGACGGCGACTACGTGCGGGACGGTCGCTACGAGGGCTGACCCGGCCATCGAATCGCTCACACCGCCCCCGCCAGCGGCGGTGGCCGATGACCCGCGACGTAGCATTGCGGGCATGTCAGCACCCGTCAGCACCGTCTCCGACGCGATCCAGGCCGCCCTGGCCACCGTCAACGACCCGGAGATCCGCCGGCCGATCACCGAACTCGGCATGGTCCAGTCCGCCGAGCGCGACGAGGACGGCGTGGTCCGGGTGGAGCTGCTGCTCACCGTGGCCGGCTGTCCGCTGAAGGACAAGCTGCGCAGTGACATCACCGCCGCCGTGGGCGCGGTACCCGGCGTGAGCGGTGTCGAGATCATCTTCGGTGTGATGAGCCCGGAGCAGCGCCAGGAGCTGCAGTCGAAGCTGCGCGGTGGCGGTGCCACCGCCGAGCCGGTGATCCCGTTCGCCCAGCCGGGCTCGCGGACCCGGGTCTACGCGGTCGCCAGCGGCAAGGGCGGTGTCGGCAAGTCCAGCGTCACCGTCAACCTGGCCGCCGCGCTGGCCTCGCGTGGCCTGTCGGTGGGTGTGGTGGACGCGGACATCTACGGCCACTCGGTGCCCCGGATGCTCGGCGCCGACGGCGCGCCGACCCGCGTCGAAGACATGATCATGCCGCCGCAGTCGCACGGCGTGAAGGTCATCTCGATCGGCATGTTCACCCCCGGCAACGCCGCAGTGGTCTGGCGCGGGCCGATGCTGCACCGGGCGCTTCAGCAGTTCCTCGCCGACGTCTACTGGGGTGACCTGGACGTCCTCCTGCTCGACCTGCCGCCGGGCACCGGCGACATCGCGATCTCGGTGGCCCAGTTGCTGCCGAACGCGGAGATCCTGGTCGTCACCACGCCGCAGGCGGCCGCCGCCGAGGTGGCCGAGCGGGCCGGCGCGATCTCGTTGCAGACCCACCAGCGAGTGGTCGGCGTGATCGAGAACATGTCCTGGCTGGAGATGCCGGACGGCTCCCGGATGGAGGTCTTCGGGGCCGGCGGCGGCGCGGCGGTGGCCGAGTCGCTGACCCGCACGATCGGCGCGCAGGTGCCGGTGCTGGGGCAGATCCCGCTGGACACCCGGGTGCGCGAGGGCGGCGACGCCGGTCAGCCGATCGTGCTGGCGCAGCCGGACGCCCCGGCTGCGAAGGCCCTGTTCCAGGTCGCCGACCGCCTGGCCGTCCGCCGCGAGTCGCTCCTCGGCAAGCCCCTCGGCCTCAAGCCGGCAGGCCGCTAGCGCTCACCCACCGCTCCCCACCGCCCCTCCCGCCCCGCGCGGGCGGGGCGGTCCCCTTTCCAGGCGTCGATCATGAGGTTGACGGTCGCCGGACCGGCGTGTCGCGCCGTCAACTTCATGATCGACGGCGAGACCGGCGGGAGAGGGCGGCGTCAGGTGGCGTCGTCGTAGGACGGGCGGGGGGCCGGCGGGGTCGGGGTGGGGGTGGGGGTGCTGGTGGCCACGCTGGGGGTGCGCAGGTCGGCGGCCCTGGCCACGTCCTTCAGCTCGTCGTGCACGCCTGTGACGTCCGAGCGCAGGTTGTCGTACATGCTCTGGAGCGGCTTGCGGATCGCCTGCTCGTCGTCCTCGCTCAGCAGGTGCTTGCGGATGAACGCCTTGGGGTGCAGATCCTCCAGCTGGATGTCCGTGCCCAGCTCGCGGCTCAGGTCGCCGGTGGCGTTGCGCGCCATGTTGCGCAGGTTGCGGACCATCCGGAGGCCGTCGCTGATCACGTTCGGCAGCCGATCGCCGAAGATCAACAGCGCCAGGAGCAGCAGGACGCCGATCTCCCACCAGTTCAGGTTCTCGAACACTCCGGCCTCCTCGTCCGTGTCAGGGCAAGACTACGCACGTCAGGTGCCCGTCGGGGAGGGGGTGAGCGATGCTTACTTCGCGTCAGCGGCGAGCGTCACCGACGCGTTCTGCCGGGCCGACCCGCGCCGGTACTCGACTGTCACCACCGAACCGGGCGCGTACTTGCGCACCAGGGCCACCAGGTCGGTCGGATCGGTCATCGGACGGCCGTCCAGCCGGAGCACCACGTCCCCGGTACGCAGCCCGGCCGCCGCCGCCGGGCCGGCCGGCTCGACCGCGTTGAGGCGTACCCCGCCGCCGGTGGCGCCGGTGCCGCCCACCTGGGCGCCGATCACCGTACGCCGGGCCTTGCCGGTGCCGATGATGTCCTCGGTGATCCGCTTCGCCTGGTTGATCGGGATGGCGAACGCGAGGCCGATGTTGCCCGCCTCCTGCCCGTCGGCCACCAACGACTTGATCGTGGAGTTCACCCCGACCACCCGCCCGGCGCCGTCCACGAGCGGACCGCCGGAGTTGCCGTGGTTGACAGCGGCGTCGGTCTGGATCGCCGCGTAGTAGCGGGTCGGCCCGCCCGGCTCGCCGGCCTGCATGGTCCGGTCCAGCGCGCTCACGATGCCGGCGGTGACGGTGTTGGCGAGCGACAACGGCGACCCGATGGCGAGCACCGGGTCACCGACGGCGAGCGCGTCGGAGTCGCCGAACTGCACCGGGGTCAGCCCGCTGCGCGAGACTTTGATCACGGCGAGGTCCGACTCCGGATCCTGCCCGACCACGGTGCCGGCGGCGGTGCTGCCGTCGTTGAACACGACAGTGGCCTTGCCGGGCCCGTCGGCGACCACGTGGTCGTTGGTGACGATGTGGCCCTCGCTCGTCACCACGAAGCCGGAGCCCTCGCTGGTGCCGCCGAGGCTGACCACCCGGATCGTGACCACGCTGGGCAGGACCCGCTCGGCCACCCCGGCCAGCGACTCGGGCTTGCGCTGGGCCAGCGCCGGGGCCTGCCCGGTCTGCGCGCCGATCGTCGGCACGTCGTCGCCGCGCAGGAAGGCGTACGTCAGGGCGCTGCCCAGGGAACCGGCCAGCAGCGCCGTGACCAGGGAGATCAGCACCACCTGGCGCAGCCCCGGCCGGGTCGGCAGGTCCGGGTCGGTGACCGGTTCCGGCTCCCCCGCCCCGGGCGTCGGCGCCGCCGGGACCACCACGGCGGCGGGCGCGTACGGGTCGCGCCACGGGTCGGCCAGCGCGTCTGACCACCACGGCGACGTCGCCTGACCGGGGGCGTCCTGCGGCGGTCGTCCCGGCCCACCCGGTGCCGGCGATCCGCCGGGCCGCCGCCAGTCCCAGCCGTCGGTCACGTCGGTGCCTCCCACTCAGTCCCGCTGGCCCCGCGCCGGCGGCCGGCGGAGCCGGACGACAGTGACGCGCGGGACACATCCAGGATTACACGGATGGCGCGAACGGGGTCAGGGGTTGCCGTCCGTGAGCACTCGACGGCGGACTCGCGGCTGCGCCGGTACCGGCCCGCCTCTACGCTCACAGTGCATACCGCCCCTCGCACCAGTCCGCCCCTCGGAGGTGTCCCATCGCCACGGTCGCCGGTCACGGCAGTTCGACGGCCCAGGCGCTCCACTTCGCCGAGTCTTTCGTCACCGAGGATCTCGTGCTGCGCACGGCCCGCGCCCTCGCCCACGAGGTGGGGGTGGAGGCGGTCACGCCCGGGTCGGGTGCCGCGCTGCGGCTGCTCGCCGCCGCCGGCAACGCCCGGGCGGTGGTGGAGATCGGCACCGGCACCGGGGTGAGCGGCGTGTGGCTGCTGCGCGGCATGCGCCCCGACGGTGTGCTCACCACGATCGACGTCGAGGTCGAATACCAGCGCATCGCCCGGCGGCTGTTCCAGGAGGCGGGCTTTCCGTCGGGGCGTACCCGGATCATCACCGGCCGGGCCCTCGACGTGCTGCCCCGGCTCGCGGACGGCGCCTACGACCTGGTCTTCGTGGACGCGGTGTCGACCGGCTTCGCCGCGTACGTGGACGCGGCGCTGCGGCTGCTGCGCCCCGGCGGCGTGCTCGCGCTCAACGGCGCGCTCGCGGCCGGCCGGATCGGCGACCCGTCCGCACGGGACGTCGAGACGGTCACCGTGCGGGAGACGATCAAGGCGATCCGCGAGTCGGAGCACTGGGTGCCCGCGCTGCTGCCGGTCGGCCACGGCCTGCTCGCCGCCGTGAAGGCCTGACAGTCAGCCCGGCGTGCGGCGCACGCCGGAACGTCAGCCCAGCGTCGCCAGCCAGCGCAGCAGCCCGCGCACGCCCCAGCCGGTCGCGCCCTTGACCAGCTCGCCGTGCGTGTCGTCGGACCACGACGGCGCGGACATGTCCAGGTGTGCCCACCGGTCCCGCAGGTCGCCGGTGAACTCCCGCAGGAACAGCGCGGCGACCACCGAGCCGGCGCCCTGCGCCGGGGAGCTGTGCAGGTCGGCGATCTCGCTGGCCAGGTATTCGACGTAGTCGTCGGCGAGCGGCATCCGCCAGGCCCGCTCGCCGGCCGCGGTGATCGCGTCGAGCAGACCGGCGGCGAGCGTGTCGTTCTCGCTGTAGAGCGCGGCGTGCCGCTTGCCCAGGGCGACGGCGTTCGCGCCGGTGAGCGTCGCCAGGTCGATCAGCAGGTCGGGCTTCAGCTCGCGGGCCGCGTACGCCAGCGCGTCGGCGAGCACGAGCCGGCCCTCGGCGTCGGAGTTGGTGCTCTCGCTCGTCAGCCCGCCGTAGTGCCGGATCACGTCGCCGGGGCGGAACGCCGAACCGCTGACCATGTTCTCGGCGAGCGGGGCGAGGGTGGTGACCCGTACCGGCAGGCGCAGTTCGGCGGCGCCGAGCGTCGCGGCGATCACCGCGGCGGCCCCGGCCATGTCCTTGCGCATCAGCTTCATGGCCGGCACCGGCTTGATCGAGATGCCGCCGGTGTCGAACGTGATGCCCTTGCCGACGAGCACCACGTGGGTACGTGCGCCCTCCGGCCGCCAGTCCAGCTCCACCAGACGCGGGCCGGCCGCGGAGCCGCCTCCGACGGCCAGCAGACCGCCGAAGCCCTCGGCCGCCAGCTCCTCCGGGCCGCGTACCCGCAGGTGCAGGTCGGGACGCCCGGACGCGGCCTCGGCCACCTGCGCGGCGAACCACTCCGGGTTCTTGGTGGACGAGGGCATGTTGGTCAGGTCCCGGGCGAGCCGGGTCGTCTCGGCGGTGGCCCGGGCGGCGTCGAGCGTGCCGGCAAGCGCGTCCGGGTCGTCGACGAGCACCGCCACGGCAGCCAGGGAGGACCGCTTGCCGGCCTCGGTGAGGCGGAAGCGGTACGAACCGAGCAGCAGCCCTTCGGCGAGGCCACGTAGCGCCGCCGTCGCCTCGGCGGGAAGCGCGATGGTGATCTGCGTCTCATCCTTCGCCGCGCGGGCCAGCGCCGCTCCGGCGGTGCGCCAGTCGCGCTCGTCGCCGTCGCCGACGCCCAGCAGCCACAGCCGCGCCGGTGAGCCACCGGGGCGCAGGTGCTCGCGTACCTCGCCGGCCGCGCCCGTGAGCCGGGTGGCCGGCAGGACGGCGGCAGCCTCGGTCCGGACGTCGTCGCCGGTCGGCACGGCAGTGGGGACCAGTACCGCCGTGGAGGTCGAGGAGTCCGGCGAGTCCGGCCCTCCGGGACGGACGGGCAGGACGAGAGCGTCGGGCCCCGCGGGCCCACTCACCAGACGAATGACCAGCACGCTGGACCGTACCTCCGAAATGGGTTGAACGGGCACATTTCACCACGCACCCGTCGAGGAAAGACCCTGAGCCACCGGGCATGCCGGTGGCTCAGGGTAGGACGAACCGCCCGCGCGGCGGACGCCGCGCGGGACCCTCCTCGAATCAGCCCGCAGCCGCCTTCAGCGCGTCACCGAGCGCGGTGGCCTCGTCGGGAGTCATCTCGACGACGAGCCGGCCACCACCCTCCAGCGGGACTCGCATGACGATGCCCCGGCCCTCCTTGGTGACTTCCAGCGGACCGTCGCCCGTCCGCGGCTTCATCGCCGCCATGTTGTCTCCCCTCAGACCTACACCAGGGTCGGTGAGTTGCCCCACAGCCACTTCGCCATCGCCATCCGCAACCGTCGCGGAAGGCTCGACCAACGATTTTCCCTGATGAACACCGCCGGACCCAAACCGAAGCAGCATTGATGTAACAGCATCTAGCTTATCTTGGATAGGCCTGTCACAATGTGCGGTCATGCAGGCACGGTCGGCACTCTTCGACCTGTACGGCGACCACCTCCGGGCCCGGGGTGGCCGCGCACCGGTCGCCGCCCTGGTCAAGCTGCTCGCCCCGCTCGGGATCGCCCCACCGGCGGTACGCACCGCGGTCTCCCGGATGGTCCGCCAGGGCTGGCTGGAACCACTCCGGCTCGCGTCCGGACCGGGATATTCGATCACCCCGAAGGCGGCTCGTCGACTCGACGAGGCAGCGTCCCGGATCTACCGGACCGGGCGGCACAGCTGGGACGGGCGGTTCGATCTCCTGGTGCTCACCGCGCCCTCCTCCCGCCGGGACCGGCAGCGGCTCGCCGCGAACCTCGCCTTCCTCGGCTACGGCACGCTCGACGACTGCACCTGGGTGGCGACCCGCCCGGGTGAGGACGTCGACCTGCTGCTCGACGAGGCGGGCGTGCGCTACGAGCGGTTCACCGCCGCGCACGCGGCCGGCACACCGGGCGCGATGGGCGTGGTCCGCCGCGCCTGGGACCTGGCCGAGATCGGCCGGGCGTACGAGCGCTTCGTCGCCGAGCAGAAGCCGCTGCTCTCCGGCGTCACGGTGCGCAGCAGCGACGAGGACGCGTACGCGGCCCGGTTCCGGCTCGTGCACGCATGGCGTACGTTCCTGTTCCGGGATCCGCAACTGCCCCCGGCACTGCTGCCCGAGCGCTGGCCGGGCACCAGCGCGGCCAGTTTCTTCGACCGGCACGCGGCCCGGCTCCGGCCCGCCGCCGACCGGTACGTCGAGCAGTGCCTCGACTCCGGCAACCGCCTCGCCCGACAGAAGGGTCGTTAGAACGTGACCGAGCCGCTGCTCGTCGACCGCACCGACGCCGTCGTCACCCTGACGCTGAACCGCCCGACGGCGATGAACTCGCTCGACGTGGCGCTCAAGGAGGCGCTCCGGGACACGCTGGCCGAGCTGGAGACCGACCGGTCCTGCCGGGCGGTCGTGCTCGCGGGCGCGGGCGGCTCGTTCAGCGCCGGTCAGGACCTGCGCGAGCACGTGCGGACGCTGGAGACCTCGGACGCCGACCCGCTGGGCACGGTGCGGGCGCACTACAACCCGATCGCCGCCCGGCTGGCCAACCTGCCCAAGCCGGTGATCGCCGCGGTGCGCGGGATGGCCGCCGGGGCCGGCGCCTCGCTGGCGTTCCTGGCCGACTTCCGCATCGGCGGCCCGAAGACCCGGTTCCTGATGGCGTTCGCCGGGGTGGGTCTCGCCGCCGACACCGGCGCCTCCTGGACGCTGCCCCGGCTGGTCGGTCACGCCAAGGCCGTCGAGCTGCTGATGCTCGCCGAGCCGGTCGGCGCCGAGGAGGCCTGCCGGCTGGGCCTGCTGACCAAGCTGGTGGGCGACGACGAGCAGGTGCTCCCCACCGCGCAGGAACTGGCCGCCCGGCTCGCCGCCGGCCCTACCGTCGCGTACGGGGCGATCAAGCGGCAGCTGTCCATCGCCGACGCGGGCACGCTCGCCGACGCGCTGGCCGCCGAGGCTCAGGCCCAGGCGATCTGCGGCGCCACCGCCGACCACCGGGCCGCCACGAAGGCGTTCGTCGACAAGCAGAAGCCGGTCTTCGAGGGCCGCTGACCGCGCCGGTCGGGCCCGGAGGTCAGTCGTCCTCCTCCGGGTCCTGGTTGGCCTCGACGCCGAGCACGAACGCCTGCATGGCCAGTTCGTCGCCGTACGGCGAGACGAACGCCGGAAGCTCCCGCGGGCCCAGCTCCTGCACGTAGGACCAGAAGATCCGTACCGCCTCGGCGCGCGACGCGGCCTCGATCGGCAGGTCCAGGCTGACCAGCCAGGTGCTGCGGGCGGGCGGCGGGCCGAGCCGGTCGGCCAACGACCGCCAGCGGGCCGGGTCGAGCGCCACGACCGGGCCGTCCGGCGCCGGGCCGTCGACCGGCACCGGCTCGTCGAGCACCCGCCGGGTGTACGCGACCACGAGCGACCCGGCCACCGCGTCGGACTGCGGATCGTCCGGGTCCTCCCGGGTCTCGGACGACGCGAGCGCGACCCGGCCGAGGGCGACCAGGCGCAGCGGCTCGTCGACGAGCACCGCGACCCGGTCACCGGGCCGAGGGCCGGCCGCCTCGGACAGCCCGGTCAGCTCCAGCGTGTCGTGGTGCACCAGCCGCTCGGCCTCGAAGCGCTCGGCGGGCAGCAGCACCGCCCAGGCGCCGGTCGTGGTCGCACCGTCTGTCGTCCCGCTCGTACGCGGCTCGGTGTCGGTCATGCCCCAATCCCATCACGCCGGAGGTGGCGCGCTCCGTCACACCCCGGCCCGGTCACCGCTCACGTGGCAGTCGGCCAGGTGGTCGTCGACCATGCCGGTGGCCTGCATCAGCGCGTAGGCGGTGGTGGGGCCCACGAACCGGAAGCCGCGCTTCTTGAGCGCCTTGGCCATCGCCACCGACTCGGGGCTGGTGGCCGGCACCTCGGCGAAGGACCGGGGACGCGCCGTCCGGGGCGGGGGCGCGAAGGACCAGAGCAGCGCGGAGAGGCCCTCGGGCAGCTCCGACGCGGCCCGGGCGTTCGCGATCGCCGCCTCGATCTTGGCCCGGTTGCGGACGATCCCGGCGTCGGCCATCAGCCGGGTCACGTCGGCCTCGCCGTAGCGGGCCACCGAGTCGATCCGGAAGCGGGCGAAGGCGTCCCGGAACGCCTGCCGCTTGCGCAGGATGGTCAGCCAGGACAGGCCGGACTGGAACGCCTCCAGCGTCAGCCGCTCGTAGAGCGCGTCGTCGCCGCGCAGCGGCCGGCCCCACTCCTCGTCGTGGTAGACGGCGTAGTCGGGGGTGCTCGCCCCCCACGCGCAGCGCGGCAGCCCGTCGGCGCCGGTCACCAGGTCAGTCACGGCGTCCACGGTAGGTCAGCCCACCGACAACCCCGGTCAGGGCAGGCGGCCCTGCTCGACCAGCCGGGCGAACTTCTTCAGCGCCTGCGTGAGGCTGAACTTCGAACCGGGCCAGAGCACCGGCCACGCGACCCGGCCGGCCTTCCCGCCCGGCAGGTGGAACCACTCGTGCCAGACCACCTGCGTGCGGTCGCGGTCCATCGGGGTGCAGCGCAGCACGCCGGGGCCGCGCAGCAGCTTGCCGCAGTGCACCACGCCGACCTCGTACGGGGCGTCGACCCGGACCACCCGCATCTCGTCGCGGAGCACGGCCGGACCGAGCGCGGTGACCGCCTCGACCAGGCTGCCCTCGCCGCCGTCGCCCTCGACCACCCGGACCCGGGTCAGCGGGATCCAGTCCGACTGCCGCTCCCACGCGGTGAGCGCGGCGAACACCCGGTCGGCCGGGGCGGCGACGATCACCGTGGCGGTGACCTCGGCGGCGCCACGGCGGGACGCCTCGGTGAAGTCGTCGGCCGGCCGGTCGGCGCCGGTCACGCCGACTCCGAGCGGACCACCGAACCGCGCTCCCGGTCGTCGTCGGCCGGCCCGCCCGCGATCCCGTCCGCCGGGGAGACGGTGTCCTCGGTCGCCGCGGCGGCGGGGGCCTCCGCCACGCCTGCCTCGGCCGGTGCGCCCGGCTGCCCGTCGGCGTCGGTGCGGGCCGGCGGCTCCGGCGCGGACAGGTCGATCATCACCGGCTCCGGGGTGGACGGGTCGGGCGCCTGCTCGGTCTCGGAGCGGGTCGCGGCGGCCTCCTCGCGCGCCCTGCGCAGCGCGTCGGCGTCCTCGGTACGCCCGTCCCGCAGGGCCTCGTTCTCGGCCTCCAGGACGCCGATCAACTCGGTCTTGTAGCCGATGTCGTACGCCGCCCGGCGCAACGCCGCGTCGACCTGGCTCATCCGGTAGCCGCGCAGCGCCGTGTCGAAGCGGACGTCGGACACGTCCGACTCGTCGAGCGGACGGCTGCCGGGCAGGGGCACGGCCCGCCCGTCCGGCTCGGCCGGCGTGAGGCCCGGATCCTTGCCGGAGACGAGCACCGTCACCCCGAACACCACAGCCGCGACGGTCAGCGCGACGACCAAGAGGAGCAGAACCTCACCCATGCACAGATCGTGGCATGCGGGCCGGGATCGGGCGAGCCCTCCGGGACGTCCGGTCCGTAAATGCGTCCGGCGCACGGGACCGGCACGGGCGGCGCGGGCGGGACCGGATAGCGTCGGACCGGCCGGTGCGGTCCGGCGGCGAGGAGGCGGGCATGACCGGGGCGTTGCGGCTGGGCGGACGGACGTTCGGCCCCGGTGAGCTGGTGGTGATGGCGATCGTCAACCGCACCCCGGATTCGTTCTTCGACCGGGGCGCCACGTTCGCCCAGGACAGCGCGCTGCGCGCGGTGGAGCGCGCAGTCGACGAGGGCGCCGAGATCATCGACATCGGCGGGGTGAAGGCCGGGCCGGGCGACGAGGTGGACGTGGCCGAGGAGATCCGGCGGACGGTGGACACCATCGCGGCGGTCCGGTCCGCCTTCCCCGGCGTGGTCCTCTCCATCGACACCTGGCGTGCCGAGGTGGCCGTGGAGGCGGTCGCCGCCGGCGCGGACCTGCTCAACGACACCTGGTCGGGGGCGGACCCGGCGCTGGCCCGGGTCGCCGCGGCGACCGGCGCCGGGCTGGTCTGCTCGCACGCGGGCGGGCTCGCCCCGCGTACCCGGCCCCACCGGGCCGCCTTCGACGACGTGGTGGCCGACGTGGTCGGCACGGTGACCGGGCTGGCCGAACGCGCGGTCGGGCTGGGTGTGCGCCGGGACGGCATCCTGATCGACCCGGCGCACGACTTCGGCAAGAACACCCGGCACTCGCTGGAGATCACCCGGCGGCTGGCGGAGCTGACCGGCACCGGTTGGCCGCTGCTGGTGGCGCTGTCGAACAAGGACTTCATCGGCGAGACGCTCGACCTGCCGGTGCCCGAGCGGCTGGAGGGGACGCTCGCCGCCACAGCGGTCTCGGCCTGGCTCGGCGCCCGGGTGTTCCGCGCCCACCAGGTCCGCGAGACCCGCCGGGTGCTGGACATGGTGGCGTCGATCCGGGGCGACCGACCGCCGGCGGTGACCCGGCGCGGGCTGGCCTAGCGGTCAGGTCCAGCGCAGGACGCCGCGCCGCCAGGCGTAGAGGATGCCGAGCGCGACGATCGCCACGAAGACGCCCATCTCCACGACGGTGGTGGCACCGAAGCCGGGCCGGTCGAAGACCAACGCCCACGGGAACAGGAAGACCGCCTCGACCGCGAAGAGCACGTAGAGATACGCGTAGACGTAGTAGCGGATCTGCATCTGGGCCCAGTCGCCGCCGACCGGGTCGATGCCGCACTCGTACGTGGCCCGCTTGCCCCACGGCTCGGCCGGCCGGCTCGGACGTAACACCCGGTTCGCGGAGAACGCCGTCACGAAGAAGAGCACGGCGGCGAGCAGCAGCAGACCGAGCGTGGCGTACGAGCCGAGATATCCGGTCACGACCGGAGCGTACCGGTCCCGTCCAGATGTCCCGGACACGTTACGAATTCGTTTCCTGCCAGGACTAGTGCTTGATGGCAAGTATCACCGAATAATGGGATCTCATTGATCGTCCCGGAGGACAGATGGCCCGCGCCCGCGTTGCACCCGTTCGGCGGGTCGCGCTCCGCCGTACCCTCGCGCTGCTGGCGCCCGCGCTCGTCGCGGCGCTGGTGGCGGTGGCGCCGGCCGGGGCCGTCGCACACCCGGGGCCGGCCGCCGCGCTCCGGGTGATCGAGCCCGCGGAGCCGGGCGGCGACCCCGGCGGCGAGCCGACCGAGCCCGCGCCCACAGGTGAGCCGACGACCACGGTGACGGCCCCGCCGCCCACCGAGCCGCCGCCGCCTCCGACCACGCCTCCGGCTCCGGTCACCACCTCGCCGGCCCCGCCGCCGACGAGCGCGCCCGCCGAACCGGCGCCGACCACCGCCGCGCCGGCCACCACGGCACCGGCGCCCCCGCCGGTCGTGCCGCCGGTCAAGACCCCGCCGCCACCGCCGGCGCAGCCGGCCGGCGGGCCCCTGGGGGTACGCGTGAACACCGAGGACGTGGTCCTCACGCCGGCCTACTGGAACGCCGACGCCACGGTGGCCACGCTGCGGGTGACTGTGACCAACACCGGCGGGCGGGCCGAGCGGATCAGCCTGGGCTACACGCTGCCGCCCGGGCTGACCGACGCGGGCACCCCGGGCTGCGAGCCTTCCGGCGGCGGCAACCACAGCTGTGCCGGGTGGGACGCGGAGCCGGGCGCCCGGTTCAGCGCGACCATCCGCGTCCGGGTCGACGGCGACGCCTGGCGGACCATGCCGCTGGCCGGATCGGTCCAGGTCACCGCCGTCGCGCCCGGTGTGACCGGCGCGGCGTACGACGACGAGGGCTTCGCGGTGCTGTTCCCGCCCGGGCCGCCGGTGGCCGGCATATCGCTGCGCGCCGACGAGGTGCTGTTCGACATCAGCGGCGCGCCCAGCACGCTCACCGTCCGGCTCGGCAACACCGGCAAGGTCGACGCGGCCGGCCGGATCGAGGTGCTCCTGCCCGCCGGGGTGACTGTGGCCGGCACCGAGGGCGACTGTGCCCCGGTCTCCCCCGACCGGACCCGCTGTGAACTGGGCACGCTGGCGGCCGGGCGGACCGCTACCGTACGGCTGACGCTCGCCGCCTCGGCGGAGGCCCAGCGGCGTGCTCCCCTGTCCGGCGCGGTGATCGGCCGGCTGGATCCGCGTAGCGGGCGGGACCGGCAGGTGCAGATGAGCTTCCGGATCAGCGCCGCGGCGGCGGACGCCACCCCGCCCGTGGGGGTGCCCGCTCCGACCGGCTCGCAGGGCGTGCTCGTGGCAGCCGGCGAGCGGGACCGCGACGACACCTCGACCCGGCGGACCGCCATCGCGCTGATCGCCGTGTCCGGTCTCCTGGTCGTGCTCGCGCTGACGCTGGCGACCCGTTCGCTGCGCCGCCGTAGCGACATCACGGTGCCGGAGCGCCCGATCACCGACCGGTGATCATGGATATGTGGTGATCTGGGTTACGGGCCCAGGTACTAAATGCTGCAAAGCAGGGCATACAGCGGCCCGATCCAGTCCCATACGTCGGACCTCGACCAAGGTGGCCCTAACGTGGCGACGTAGGCTCTGACGTGAGAATCCGAGCGGGCCGGGCCGGCGAGGGCGACGGCGCTCAGTTAAGCGAGGTGCGGGTGTGACCAAGCAGATCCGTCAGCTGGACCGGGTGGTCATCCGGTTCGCCGGTGACTCCGGCGACGGCATGCAGCTCACCGGCGACCGGTTCACCTCGGAGACGGCGCAACTGGGCAACGACATCTCGACGTTGCCCAACTTTCCCGCCGAGATCCGCGCTCCCGCCGGCACCCTGCCCGGCGTGTCGAGCTTCCAGGTGCACTTCGCCGACTACGACATCCTGACCCCGGGTGACGCGCCGAACGTGCTGGTGGCGATGAACCCGGCCGCGTTGAAGGCCAACCTGGCCGACCTGCCGCGCGGGGCGGACATCATCGTCAACACCGACGAGTTCACGCGGCGCAACCTGGCCAAGGTCGGCTACGCGACCAGCCCGCTCGACGACGACTCGCTCGCCGGGTACGCGGTGCACCCGGTGGCGCTCACCTCGATGACGATCGGCGCGCTGGCCGAGCTCGACGTGTCCAAGAAGGACGCCGAGCGGGCCAAGAACATGTTCGCGCTCGGGCTGCTGAGCTGGATGTACTCCCGCCCGTACGAGTCCACGCTGCGCTTCCTGGAGCGCAAGTTCGCGGCCCGCCCCGAGCTGGTGGCGGCGAACGTGGCCGCGTTCCGGGCCGGCTGGAACTTCGGCGAGACCACCGAGGACTTCTCGGTCCGGTACGAGGTCAAGCCGGCCAAGATGCTGCCGGGCACCTACCGGAACATCACCGGCAACGCGGCGCTGTCGCTGGGCCTGGTGGCCGCCGGGGTGCGCTCCGGGCTGCCGGTGTTCCTCGGCGCGTACCCGATCACGCCGGCCTCGGACATCCTGCACGAGCTGAGCAAGCACAAGAAGTTCGGCGTGGTCACCATGCAGGCCGAGGACGAGATCGCAGCGGTCGGCGCGGCGCTGGGCGCCTCGTACGGCGGCGCGCTCGGCATCACCACCACCAGCGGTCCGGGCGTGGCGCTCAAGAGCGAGACGATCTCCCTGGCGGTGGCGCTGGAGCTGCCGCTGGTCATCGTCGACGTGCAGCGGGCCGGGCCGTCCACCGGCATGCCCACCAAGACCGAGCAGGCCGACCTGAACATGGCCCTGTACGGCCGGCACGGCGAGGCGCCGGTGGCGGTGATCGCGCCGAAGTCCCCGTCGGACTGCTTCCACGCGGCGCTGGAGGCGGCCCGGATCGCGCTCACCTACCGCACCCCGGTGATCCTGCTGTCGGACAACTACGTCGCCAACGGCTCCGAGCCGTGGCTCCTGCCGGACGTGGAGTCGCTGCCCGACCTGCGGGTCGAGTTCGCCACGCAGCCCAACGGCGAGGACGGCACCACGTTCCTTCCCTACCTGCGGGATCCGCAGACGCTGGCCCGCCCGTGGGCGGTGCCCGGCACGCCGGGCCTGGAGCACCGGATCGGCGGCCTGGAGAAGGCCGACAAGACCGGCGACATCTCGTACGACCCGGCGAACCACGACTTCATGGTGCGGACCCGGGCGGCCCGCATCGAGACGATCCCGGTGCCGGACGTCGAGGTGGAGGACCCGGACGGCGACGCCCGGGTGCTGGTGCTGGGCTGGGGCTCGACGTACGGGCCGATCGGCGCCGCCTGCCGTGGCCTGCGCCACCGCGGGCTCTCGGTGGCCCAGGCCCACCTGCGGCACCTGGCCCCGATGCCGGCGAACCTCGGCGAGGTGCTGAGCCGCTACGACAAGGTGGTCGTGCCGGAGATGAACCTCGGCCAGCTCGCCCACGTGGTCCGGGCGAAGTACCTGGTCGACGCGATCGGCTACAACCAGGTCCGCGGCCTGCCGTTCACCGCCGCCGAGCTGGAGACGATGCTGGAAGAGGTCCTGAAGAATGTCTGAGCCCGTCGCCCTCAAGCTCACCGCCAAGGACTTCAAGTCCGACCAGGAGGTGCGCTGGTGCCCCGGTTGCGGCGACTACGCCATCCTGGCGGCCGTGCAGGGCTTCATGCCGGAGCTGAACATCCCCCGGGAGAACATCGTCTTCGTCTCGGGCATCGGCTGCTCGTCGCGCTTCCCGTACTACATGAACACGTACGGCATGCACTCGATCCACGGCCGCGCCCCGGCGATCGCCACCGGCCTGTCGGTGTCCCGGCCGGACCTGTCGGTCTGGGTGGTCACCGGTGACGGCGACGCGCTCTCCATCGGCGGCAACCACCTGATCCACGCGCTGCGCCGCAACGTGAACCTGAAGATCCTGCTGTTCAACAACCGGATCTACGGGCTGACCAAGGGCCAGTACTCGCCGACCTCCGAGGTCGGCAAGATCACCAAGTCGACTCCGGTCGGCTCGGCGGACGCCCCGTTCAACCCGCTGTCGCTGGCGCTCGGCGCCGAGGCCACGTTCGTGGCCCGGACGATCGACTCGGACCGCAAGCACCTCCAGTCGGTGCTGCGGGCCGCCGCCCAGCACGAGGGTTCCGCGTTCGTGGAGATCTACCAGAACTGCAACATCTTCAACGACGGCGCGTTCGACCCGCTGAAGGAGCCGGCCACCCGGGACGACTTCCTGATCCGGCTGGAGCACGGGCAGCCGATCACGTTCGGCAAGGACGGGCAGTTCTGCGTCGTCCACCCGCCCGGTGGCTTCGGGCTGGAGGTCCGGGAGACCGCGAACACGCCGGCCGAGGAGATCGTCGTGCACGACGCGGGCGTGGCCGACCCGGCGTACGCGTTCGCGCTGTCCCGGCTGCCCGGCCTGGACCTGAGCAACACCCCGATCGGAGTGTTCCGGTCGGTGGACCGCCCCTCGTACGACAGCGTGGTGCAGGAGCAGGTCGCGGCGGCCAGGGCCACCGTCGACAAGACCCCGGAGCAGCAGCTCGCGGCGCTGCTCGGCAGCGGCGACACCTGGACGATCCTCTGATCCACCGCTGATCAGCCAAGCCGAAGGGCGGGCCGTTCCCCCGCGGAACGGCCCGCCCTTCGCGTGTGACGCGGGCCGGTCAGGCGGCCGCCGAGGCGGGCACCCACAGCTCGTCGACGGCCCGCTCGGCCGCGGCGAGGCTCTGCTCGAACAGCGGGATCAGCTCGGCCATGGCCGGGTTGACCGGGGCCAGGGTCAGCTCGGCGCAGATGAACCGCGGGTCCAGCCCGGTCAGGGACAGGCCGTGCGGCAGCCACGGCTCGGCGTGGTCCCAGCCCTCCCGCGGGGTGCCCGGGCCGTACCCGCCGCCGCGGCTGACCAGGACGACGAACTGACGGTCGCCGAGCAGCCCGGCGTTCGTCACCGGGTCGTACGCGATGCCGGGGGCGATCAGGTGGTCGACCCAGGACTTCACGCTGCTGGGCGCGCCGTAGTTGTAGAGCGGGAGCCCGAGCAGGACGGTGTCGGCCTGCTTCACCTCGGCCACCACCTCCTGGGTGAGCTGCCAGGACGCCTGCTGCTCGGGGGTGTGCTGATCGGGCGGCACCATGCGCGCGAGGCCGCTCGCGGTGTTCAGGTGCGGCAAGGGGTTCTGACCCAGGTCGCGGTAGGTGACGGTGCCGTCCGGGTGGGCGGCGCGCCAGGCGGCGGCGGCGCGCGCGGTGAGCCGACGGCTGACCGACCGTTCCCCGGTGATGCTGGAGTCGATGTGCAGTAGGTGTGCCATTGGTGATTCCTCCTCCGACGATCGTTCGTGCAGGACCAACTATTTATAGCAGGTCGATGTTCCTCGGAGCGCGTAAACTGGGTCACATGTCCGCCGCACCGGTCGAGGAGTCCGAGCGCCGCTCCGGGCCCCTGCTCGACCACCTGGCCCGGCGGATGCGGCTGCGCTCGGAGTCGGTACTGGCCCCGCTGGGCCTGCGCCCCCGCCACCTGGTGGCGCTCACAGTGCTGCGCGACGCCGGCGGAATCAGCCAGCAGGCGCTCGCCGGCACACTCCAGATCGACAGCACGAACGTGGTCGGGCTGCTCAACGACCTGGAAGCGGACGGCCTGGCCGAGCGCCGCCGCTCCCCGGAGGACCGCCGCCGGCACGAGGTACGCCTCACCGACGCGGGCACGAAGCGACTACGCGAGGCCGAGTGTGCGCTCGCCGGCGCCGAGGAGGAGGTCCTCGGCGCGCTGGCTCCCGGCGAGCGGGCCCTGCTCTACGACCTGCTGCGACGGGCCACCCAGGGCCGGTCGTCGACCTGCGGCGAAGTGATCGCGGAGGGCGGCCCCGGCGCCTGCTGACCGTGGGCGGCCCGGCGGGGCCGGGTCAGATCGAGGTGGTGGCCTGCGGCCGGTCGTCCCGGACGTGGACGAGCATGTCGCCGGTCTCGATCACGGCGGCGGCACGATCGTTGAGCGTGACCACCTTGCCCCGGCGGACCAGCGCGATGACGAGCGATTCCAGCTCACGCGGCGAACGCCCCACCTCGGCGCGCTCGGCCGACCGCATCGCCAGCGCCATGCCCTGACCCGGGGTGAGCAGGTCCTCCACCACGTCGATCAAAGGCGGGGCCGAGGTGGAGAGGCCGAGCAGCCGCCCGGCCGTGGCCGACGAGACGATCACGTGGTGCGCGCCGCTCTGCTTGAGCAGCGGCGCGTTCTCCGCCTCGCGTACCGCCGCGATGATCCGCACCTGGCCGGCGGTGAGCTGCCGGGCCGTGAGCGCCACCAGCACCGAGGCGTCGTCGCTGTCGGTCGCGATGATGACCGCCTTGGCGGTACGCACGTGCGCCTGCTCCAGCACCGACGAGCGGGTCGCCGAGCCCTCGATCGTCACCAGCCCGTTGGAGGTGGCCTGCCGCAGCGCCGGCCCGCTCCGCTCGACCACCACGATCTTGGACTTGTCCGTGCCGTTCTCCAGCAGGGCGGAGACCGCGCTGCGGCCCTTGGTGCCGTAGCCGCAGATGATGACGTGGTCCTTCACGGTTCTCCTCCACCGCGACAGGCGACGGCCGGTGCGGTACTGCTCGGTCAGGACTTCCAGGGTGGTGCCGACCAGGATGATCAGGAACAGCACCCGGGCGGGGGTGATGAACAGGACGTTCGCCAGCCGCGCCGACGGACTGACCGGGGTGATGTCGCCGTACCCGGTGGTGGAGAGCGAGACCACCACGTAGTAGAAGCAGTCGAGCAGGGTCAGGCCGCTATCGTCCACGTCGCGGTAGCCGTCGCGGTCCAGCCAGACCACCGCCACGGTGGCGAAGACCAGGCCGAGGGCGGCGAGCAGGCGCAGGCTCAGCGCGCTCAGCGGCCCCCGCCGTTGCGCGGGAAAATGGATCACCGTCGGTCCTGCTCCGCCACCTGCACGCCCACAAGATAACGGGTACGCGGGAATCCGGCCCGCCGGGTGACGATCCGAACCCGGCGGGGCCGCTGCCGGAGGCGTGGACGGGGCATGATGGGGACGTCCGGGACGGTGACCGCGAGGAGGCCGGCATGTCGTTGCTGCGACGCGTGATCGGCGGGGTGCTCCGGCGCATCCGCCTGCGCCAGGGCCGCACGCTGCGCGAGGTGGCCCAGGCCGCCGGCGTCTCCCTGCCCTATCTCTCCGAGGTCGAACGCGGGCGCAAGGAGGCTTCCTCCGAGGTGCTGGCCGCGATCTGCCGCGCGCTCGGGATCCACCTCGCCGACCTGCTCGAGGAGGCCCGCGACGAACTGCGCCGGGAGCGGCCGACGCCGGTCGGCCCCGGCATCTCGGCGGCCCGGTTCGACCGGGTTCCGACCGCGCGCACCGGGCCGCACCTGCGGGTCGGGCCGCCGCGGCTGTCCGTCACGCGCCGCCCGGCCGTGTCACCCCGACCGCCCCTGACCCGCCGGCCCGCTGTCTCGCTCCGGCCGCACGTCGCCCGCCGCCCGGTCACCGCCACGCCGCTGCTGGGCGGCGTGCTGCGGCCGGTGGACCTCGGGCCGGCGCCGCTCGGGCCGGCCCTCGACGCCGCCACGCCGATCGGGTTCGCCGGCGGCATCCGGATCTGGCCGGCTCCCTCTGTCCCGGCCGTCCGCCCCCGTCCGCGTACCTCCGTCACGCTGGCCCGGCGGCGGGCCCGTGTCGGCCGGCGGCGGGCGGTCGCCGCGTAGCTTCTGCCCAGGGCGAATCTGCCCCCGGCAGAAAGCCTGGGCCGCGTGGGTGCGCCCGGCGGACGCTGGAGACCGCCGGGTTCCCGGGCGGTCCCCCGCCCACCGGCGGCACGGAGGTGGGCGGCGATGGGTGGCATCTGGATGCTCGACGAGGGGCAGCCGGCGTTCGGCGACCGGGTCTTCGAACGGCTGCTGAAGGAGCGGATCATCTTCCTGGGCACCGAGGTCACCGACGCGTCGGCGAACCAGATCTGCGCGCAGATCCTGCTCCTCGCGGCCGAGGACGCGGAGCGCGACATCTTCCTCTACATCAACTCGCCCGGCGGCTCGGTGAGTGCCGGGATGGCCGTCTACGACACCATGCGGTACGTCAAGAACGACGTGGCGACGCTGGCGCTCGGGATGGCCGGGTCGATGGGGCAGTTCCTGCTCTGCGCCGGGGCGGCGGGCAAGCGGTTCGCGCTGCCGCACTCGCGGATCATGATGCACCAGCCGTCCGGCGGGATGGGCGGCACGGCCGCGGACATCACCATCCAGGCCGAGAACATGCTGCACGTGAAGCGCACCATGCAGGAGCTGATCGCCCGGCACAGCGGGCGCACGCTGGAGGAGATCCAGCGCGACTGGGACCGGGACCGCTGGTTCACCGCCGAGCAGGCCCGCGAGTACGGCCTCGTCGACCAGGTGCTCACCCGCGTCGACCAGCTCGCGGCGTGAGCGGGCGCGGCCCGGCCGGTCCCGCACCGGCCGGGCCGCCCTCGCGGTCAGGGGTAGGCGATCACCGGGCTGGTGCCGTACGAGCCGACGACCGGGGTGCCGACCTCGTTGATCGTGCGCTCGATGCCGCCGCTGCCGTCCAGGAACACGGTGATCGCGTCGTGGAACCGCACCCCGGCCCGGCGCGGCGCCTCGATCGCTCGGTCGCAGCGGATGTCCACGCCCTGGTTGAAGTACGAGTACACGCCGAGTCCCCACGCCTCGTGCGTGCGGACGTGGTCGGCCACCTTGTACGAGGCCCAGCCGTTGCCGGTCGGGCTGCGCCAGGCCGCCTGGCTCGGCGGGTCGTAGGGCAGTTCGCTCTGATAGAACACGGTCCGGCCGCGCTCGCCGTTCCAGATCGTCTGCCAGCGCTGGTAGTGCTCGACGAACAGCCCGTACGCGGTCACGTCGTCGCCGTTGACGATCACGCCGGTGGCGGCGGTGTTCACGGTCCAGCCGATCGTGCCGGCCCGGCCGTGGTCGCCGCGCCAGGCCCAGATGTTGTCGATGAGCGTGTGCCGGCTGTTGACCACCAGGCTCGTCACCGCCCGCCCGGCGTACGGGCCGCCGATGCGGAAGAAGACGTCCTGGAGCGAGATCGGGTTCGTGGCGTGCGGCCGGTGGCAGTGCCGGGTGCCGACCTCGACCAGCACCGGCGACTCGACCGGCCCGGCGTCCACGAGCACCCCGGCGACGCGTACCCCGTCCACGTCCTCGATCCGCAGTGCCGCGTCCCCACGGTCCGGCACCAGGCTGGGCATGCCGAGGCCGAGCACGACGGTGTCCGGGCGGCGTACCCGCAGGGCCCGGTCCAGGTGGTAGACGCCGGGGGTCAGCAGCAGGTGCCGGCCCCGGGCCAGTTCCGCGTTGATCCGCTTCGCCGAGTCGGTGGGCCGGGCCAGGAAGAACGCGGACAGCGGCAGCGACGGCACCGGCGCGCCGCCGGTGGCCCAGGTGGTGCCGGCGGTGTCGCGGCGCAGGCGCGGTACGGCGACCCGCCAGGCCCCACGGGCGTCGACGAACAGGTACGGCTTCTCCCGGGTGACCGGGCTGGTCGGCAGCGTGGTGTACGGCGGGTCGGGGAAGCCCTGCGCGGGAGCGCCGATCACGCCGGAGAAGACCTGGTTCCACACGCCGTTGGTCCACTCGCCGCCGAGTTCGCTGTCGCGGGTGAGCCACTGCTGCTGGGAGCCGTTGATGGTGATGCCGTCCACCTTGGAGTCGGCGATGTAGCCGCCACTGGAGTAGCCGCCGTTGCCGGGTTCCAGCCACAGCACGCCCTTGACGTGCACCCGGCGCATCGGTGACGCCTGCGAGACGGCCCATTGGTTCGACCAGTCCGTCGGGGTGACGGCGAGGTTCTCCGCCGAGCGCCAGAAGTTGGTGAGCGCGGAGATGCCGGCGGGCGAGTTCGGGTCCGGCTGGCCGACCACCCGGACCGCGCCGTGGATCTCCACGTCGTCCGGGTGGACGCCGAGACCGGCCACCGTCGTGTAGTAGCCGAGCCGGGCGTCCACCTCGTAGCGGCCGGGCTTGAACAGCACGGCATACCTGTCGAAGCCCATCTCGTTGCGTTCCTGCGCGGTGAACAACCGGTCCAGCGTGGACTGGATCTCCTCGACCGGCGTGCTGGGGTCGTACACGAAGACGTTCGGGCCGAAGTCGGGCTCACGGGCGGGGCGCGCGGCCGGGGACGCGGCCGCGGCGCCGGCCGGGAGGCCGAGGGCGGTGAGCGAGGCCGCGGAGGCGGTGAGCGTGAGGAAACGGCGGCGGGAGGGGTCGGGTGATCGCATCTGCCTGCCTGTTCGGTGATGGGACGGGAGAGCGCTCTCTCGGCTGTTCCTACCTCATCACCGTCGATACCGCCAGAGCCCGCCGGTTCCGGAACCGGCGGGCTCTGGGTCGGGCTGTGCTCAGGCGCGCTCGGCGCGCTGCTTCACCAGGTCGTCGACGAGCTTCTCGACGTAGTCGGCGGTCTCCTCCCAGCGGGTGACCGCGACGGAGCGGATGCCCATCGCCTTGACCGGGTAGTCGTTGCCGCCCACGTCCAGGCGGTCACCCACGAAGAGCACGTTGTCGGTCTTCAGGTCCAGGTGTTCCAGCAGCTTCCGCATGCCGTACGCCTTGTCCACGCCCTTGCGGGTGACGTCGATCGAGGTCGAACCGCCGCCGCGGACCTCCAGGTCGGGCAGCTTCGCCGCGACCGCGTCCCGCAGTCGCCGCTTCTTGTCGCCGTCCGGGTCCCAGCCGTACTTCTCGGCCGGCGGGGCGGACTGCCCGAGCGCGGAGAACGTGATCTGGCTGCCCCGGTCCTCGATGATGTCGCCCCAGGTCTTCGCCTCCCACAGACCCAGCGCCTGTGCCGACTCGGTCAGCGCGGCGACGACACGGGCCTTGTCGGCCTCGGTCAGATCCTCGGCGTAGACCTGCCGCCAGTCCCCGTCGGACCAGCGGTAGTAGCGGGTGCCGCAGGTCGGCATCAGGTGCAGCCGGTCGCGCTGCTCCTCGGTGAGGTCGAGGTGGGCGAGCACCTGCGACTGGAACTGCTCGAACCGGCCACCGGAGATGACCAGTACGTCCACCTCGGTGAGCAGGTGGCCGAGCAACTCCGCCATCCGACGATCGATCTGGGACTTGGAAATCGCCAGGGTGTCGTCGAGATCGAACGCCACCACTCGAAGATCGTTCACGAATACCTCATGTCGTCGCGGACAGGCCAGGACCTGCCAGGGTACCGACGAGTTCTGGCACCGGCCTGAGGGCCCGGCGGGTGACACGTTCCCTCGACGGAGCGTAACGCGGCAGGTCTCCGGGCGGCCCCGCTTCCCGCTCTCGGCGTCACCGCTCCCCCCGTTGACGGGATTGTCGACCGTCGATAGCCTTCGGCCGACAATTACTTTCATCGATGAAGGAGCGCCGGTGAGATTCTTACGCATGCGCGGAGGGCTCGTCACTCTCGCCGCCACCGCCCTGGTAGCGACCGCGACGGCGGTGGCGCCCGCCGGGGCCGCACCCGCCGGTGACCTGTCCACGCTGGCCAGCTCGTCCACCTTCCCGCTCGCCGACCCGGACACCCTGCTGGCGAAGGACGGCTCGTACGTCACCTACGGCACCACGGTCGGCGCCGGGACCGGCGCGCGCTGCGGCGCCACCGGCAGGCTGTACGTACCGGTCCTCGTCCACGGCTCCGGCAACAGCGTCGGCATGGCCGACTGCGCCTCGCACGACGCCCTGCCGTCCGGCCCGGGCGCCTGGGCCGAGCCGGGCGGCGCGATCTGGGCACCGGGCGTCGCGCGCTTCGGCAGCCGGTTCTTCATGTTCTACACCGCCTCCCGCAAGGGCACCGGCCAGAAGTGCATCGGCCGCGCCATCTCCGACAGCGCCCGCGGCCCCTTCCAGAACCAGGGCGAATGGGCCTGCCCGGACGCCGGCCGGTGGGCGCTCGACGCCAACCCCTTCGTGGCCGGCGGGAACCTGTACGTCACCTACCGGGACGACGCCATCGCCTCCGGCGCCGAGACCGGCATCTCCACCGTCCGCACCGACGGCGAGGGCCGCGCGATCTGGGACACCCGCCGGGACATGCTCAAGAGCACCGACATCACCTGGGACACCGCCAAGACCAGCGGCGGTACGCACGTGGTCGAGAACCCGTCGATGTGGAAGGCCGCCGACGGCGACTGGTATCTGATGTACTCGGGCAACAACTGGGACAGCGCGCGCTACGCCACCGGCATCGCCCGCTGCGGCGCCACTCCCCTGCCCGGCTCCCGCTGCACCCCCATCCGCGAGGGCGTGTCCCGGCCCTTCTTCGGATTCACCGGCAGCGCCGGACTCAACCCGATCCGCGGCCTGCCCGGCAACCACCAGGGCCCCGGCGGGATGGACGTCTTCGCCGCCGCCGACGGCAGCGAGCGCGTGGTGTGGCACTGGTGGAACGGCTCCACCCGCTTCCCGATGACCGGCGTCCTGACCCGCCCGTCCACCGGCTTCCTCGTCTCGTAGCCGGCGCGCCTGACGACACGCCTGCTCACCATGCGCTTCGACGTGGTCACGCTCGGTTGAACTGCTTCACGGAAAATTGCATTTGGCAAGAGATGGCACCGAAATTTTCTCGATGCGATGCATCTGCTTGTCAGGTACCCGACAGTGAAATGCCCACTCTTGTGCTAGCTGTCCGCCGGGAGGATGCTCGAACCGTCGAACGGTAACGCGCCGCCTCACACAGAGGGCGGCGCCCGGCTGCCACCGGACGCCGCATTCGACTCCACCGCTGCAACGGAAGGAGTCACGTTGACTGTAATCCCTCACGGGTCAGACTTCGAGACACCAGAGGACGAGGACGAAACCGTTGCCGAGCCGACCGACCGGCACCGGCTCATCCTGGCGTACATCAAGACGCTCAGTCCGATCATCGCCGCCGTCGTCGCCTGCATCGGGACGCTGGTGGCAGCGCTGGTCCGCTGACCCGCCGGCCCCGCGCTCCGGCTCCGGCCGGACGCGGGGCCGTCCCGTCCGGAAAGGCCTGGCCAGACGCGGGGCCGTCCCGCGCTGAAAGGTCTGGCACACTGCGGCGATGCCGACGTTTGAACGACTCTTCGCCGAACATGTCGGCACCGGCCTGGCCCGCCAACTGGCGCTGGCCGACCTGCTCGGCGAACGTGACTGGCAACTCGACCTGCCCGACGGCACAGCGACGTTCGGGAACGACCTGCGGTACCGCATCCAGCTCCTCGGCACCGAGAGCCACGACGACGGCACCTGGCTGTGGGCCTGGGCCAACGAGGCCAGCAACCTCCCGCCGGCGCTGCTCCATCTCGCCGGCTGGGTCCGCGAGTACGGACACCGCCAGGGCGTCGCCGAACTCACCGCGCCCACGTTCCCGCTCCAGCGCGCCGACGGACACCGCCTCGCCCTGCTGGCGTCCGGCCTGACCGGCCGCTGCTACTACCGCGGACCGTACGACGGCGGCGCGGTCTTCTTCCACCTCGACGACGCCCCGCCACAGATCACCGCGCCGGTCCGGCCGGAGCGGGTGCTGACCGTACTGACGCAGGTGCTTCAGTCCTTCCCGGTGGAGCACCGCGTCGCCGTCGAGTCGTTCCTGCACCAGCAGGGGTGGCGGTTGGATCGGGCGCCCATGTCGGTGACGGCACAGGATCGTGGCGGCTCGGTCTTGCGTGTCGACTTCGACGCGATGGGCCGGGTCAGCAACCTGTCGGGAACGGTCAGCCCGTAGGCGGGATCTGGTGCCAGCTACAAGCCAAGCGCTTCCGCGGTTCCACCGGACGTGAGCCGCGCGGGCTTGAGGTTCGTTCGCCCGCTGCATCCGCCAGATCTTGCACGCGAGGGGCACGAGCTGGATGGCGGACGTAGAGCGGGGTCAGGCGCTCAATCGGAAGCTCTGCCACCCCTTCACCGGGCTGATAGCGGGCCCGTTCTACATTCCGTGGCAGAGGGAACATCACGTCCTTCAGTTGTGGACGCGCCATCGCGTCCCGGGTATGGAGGAGCGATGCCGCCGCAAGAGGTGCAGCCGCCGTTTGTCGCGCTGGGAGCGATGCCGATGAGGGTGTTGCTACAGGCGTATTCAGCGGCGGTCCGGCGTGGGGCGAGCAGCGTCGGCACCCTCGACCTGCTGTGTCGGGTGGCGCTGTACGCCAAGTCGGTCCCGCCGTGGCTGCTTGCGGGTTCAAACGGTGCGAACCTCACGCGGATGGTTGCCGATCCGCGCCGCATTCCAGCCAGGCGAACAGTCAGAGAGCTGGTGTCCGAGCCGGTCAGCGAGTTCGACCAGGAAGTGCGAGCGACTCTGCGCGAGGTCGAGTGGAGAATTCACCGCCAGCCGGACAGGAGGCTCAGAAAGTCTGACGTGCAGGACGCGGGCCCTCGCCCACGATGGACGCCAGGCGTTCGTATGGCCCTGGCCGGCGCGCTGTACGTCGCGCGCGACAACCGTGTACCGTTCGCCGGCCTGTCCCATCTCGTGCTCGGCATGCTGCAGCTGCCTGACTGCGACGGGACCCAATACGTTTTCCCCTATGAGTACGCGCGGCTGTCGGCCATTGACCGGTTGCGCACCGAGCCGACGCTGCGCAGGACAGACGAGTCCTATCCGGACCTCGACGACGAGAGGTCGGCGATCCGGCCGGGTTCTGGGTCGCTACTCGGCCGAGTCGCGGGACGGATTCTCGCGCGCGCGTCTCGACTCAGCCGCCTCGGCCCGATCCTCGTGGGGGTCGACGTCGAGGCGAGACGCCAAGCAGTCCGGCTCGGCCATGACGTGATCGGCCCACTGCACATCCTGCTCGCGATGCTCACCCATGACGCCACGCTCGCAGCGGCCCGACTCCGGGTGCCGGCCACTCACTCCAGCCGAAACCGAGGTGCGGGCGTCCTACGCACCCACGGTGTCGATGCCGACCGCCTCCGTGCGCTGGCCGCATCCGGAGGCGGGCCCGAGGAGCCACCGGCCGAGGTGCTCACCAAGCAACTGAGCAGTCAGCGCCCAGGCGACCCGTTCACGGGCACCGACGTCGTCACCGCGATGGCACGGGCCATGGAGATCTCGCTTGCCTACCGGCACCCCGACACGGGTACCAGTCACCTCTTGCTTGCGCTGATCGAGGACGATGCCGGCGACGGCGCCGCCATTCTGCGCGACCTCAACGTCAACCCGGAGGCGGTACGAGCGCGGGTCGAGCAAGACCTTCGTGCTGCACCTGCGGCTTGGCAGTCACCGGCCGGCCAGTGACACCAGCGTCGGCTGGTCGACGTGACGCCTCGCGATTGCGGGCCACGTACGCGAGACGGGTCGCGGACTCGCATGGCGTCCTGGTGGCTGCCCGCCGGCTCGGGCACGCCAACGCCAGCGTGACGACTCGCCACTACGCCCGCGCCGTCGACGGTCGGGACGCTGAGGTCGCCCAGCACCTGGACGCGAGCCGAGCGAAGGTGGCGAGGCGATCGGGCACGCGGCGGGCACGCAAGCTCGGAAAGGCGGAACAGCGGTGATCAAGGCTCTGACCTGGTGCCCCCGGCAGGATTCGAACCTGCGACACACGGTTTAGGAAACCGATGCTCTATCCCCTGAGCTACGAGGGCGCGAGGGCACAGTCTAGCGACCTGGGGGGTCGCCTGAGGTGGCAGGGAGTGGCCCACGTTCACCGGACCGCCGTTCTCCCAGCCCAGGAACACAGCCCGAGCACACGAAACCCGGTTTGCGACCCGCGATCCCCGCAGTGACCCGCGTTGGCGCCGGTTGACCTGGGTTGGCCGTGACCGTACGTGCCCCGACCGTCAGGGCGGCGGCGGTGCGGCACTCGGCTCGTGCTGGGCCGGCTCCACACCGAGATGGCCGGCCTTTTGCCGATCATAGATTTTCGCGATGGCGTGGTGAGCGCATGAAACGCCGAACGGCGGCCCACTGAACCAGTTGGGCCGCCGTTCAGAAAATCTGGATCAGAGCGGGCGGATGTTCTCCGCCTGCGGGCCCTTCTGGCCCTGGGTGACGTCGAACTCCACCTTCTGGTTCTCGTCGAGGCTGCGGAAGCCGCTCGCCGAGATCGCGGAGAAGTGGGCGAAGACGTCGGCGCCGCCGTCGTCCGGGCTGATGAAGCCGAAGCCCTTGTCGGCGTTGAACCACTTCACGGTACCTGTAGTCATGTCTGCTCCTTCGCAGGCTGTTAGAGACCGCACTGTGCGGACCCTTACGCCGCCGCGTTGATCACCCGCGTCGAAACGACACGAAAACGAAAAGCGCCTGAATGGGTTTCAGATGTCCCACCAGGCGCCGGAAAACGTCTACGGAAATCAAAACTGCAACTCGGCTACCGTAGCACATGATCCGCCGCCGATCCGATGGCGGTGGGTGGACCTGGCCATTGAGCTCGACTTCCTCACCGTCCTCGACGGGCTGCCCGGACCGAGGCGGGAACCCAGACGTTCGCCTGAGGGACCGGCCCGCTCCTCGCTCACCGGCGACCTCGGACGAAAAGTGGGGCTGATCAGTCCTGTCGCCGCGGCCCCGGCTACTCCTTCTCGTTCTGCCGGAGCGCTTCCTCGAGTTGGTCTTCGAGAATGATGATCCGGCAGGCGGCCTCCAGGGCGGTGCCGCCGTCGACCATCTCGCGGGCCCGGGCGGCCAGGCGCAGCTGGTAGCGGGAGTAGCGGCGGTGCCCGCCGCTGGAGCGGTGCGGGTTGATCAATTTCGCCTCGTCCAGGCGACGCAGAAAGTCCTGCGTGGTGCCGAGCATCTCCGCGGCCTGCCCGATGGTGTAGGCCGGGTAGTTCTCATCGCCGAACATGTCTTCGGGGTTTAGCCCCATGTCACCTCCACGTCGAGGGCCCCGGCGCACAAGCGCCGGGGCCCAGGGTTACGGGTCAGAACACCATCTACCGACCGGAACGTCGGCTTGTCGTATCCGCACCAGCCGTCATTGACGGCTTCGGGCGCGAGGATCGCATATGCGTGACCGGAGACCACCTCTCGTTCGATGGAAACTGCGGTGTCCGCCCGGCCTGACATGACGGCCGACGGCGGGCGATCCAACGGTGTATGGCCCTCCCTTTCCTCTGCTACTTCTTTCCCTTGCTGTCGTACGGTCTGCCGGCGCCGGAGCCCACGCGACTTCACAGCCCCGACACGTGCGGCGAACATCAGCTGGAGCCCTGAAAGAGCCTTGGCCCCACCTGCACCCCGGCGTATGTCACGCCGGGACTGACGTGCTCTTACTGCTCTCGGGAGGAACGGTGAAGCATGTTCCTCTCCTAGCCGCCCGTCGTGTCCTCACGGCCGGACGGTCCGTCTGCGTCTTGACGGATCTTTCCTCTCGACTCGAAGAAGAGTATGCCACAGCCCGGAAGATGTCTAGTCGTTCCAACCTAGATTTCTTGGCCGACGGTCATCAGGATGACTGGTCCGCCGAGTCGCAGGGCGCGAGCCGTGGCGACGACGACCCGATGCGATGCCACCTACCGGCCCATGAAGGCCGCCGCACGGTCGACGACGTACCCGGGCCCGCGTTGGTCGCGTCCACCGCCCACGACGCAGCTCTCCGGAGGCCCTCGCCGGCGGGTACGGCCCCACGCACTCGCTCCCGGACACGTGGTGGTGCCGGCCACGGTGGTTCTCGGCTTCTCGATCTCGCAGAACTGATCTGCCTCCGGGTCAGCCACTGGCTGCGCCGGACCGTGAGCGCGAGCGAGCGCAGGTGGCGGGGCCGCTCCGCGGCTAGGCTTGGCCGTCATGACGACTCTCGGTGTGGTGTTCCGGCCCCAGAATCCACCCGAACGCCTCCGCTCGGTCGCACGCGCCGCCGACGAAGCCGGCCTCGACCAGTTGTGGCTCTGGGAGGACTGTTTCCTCGAAAGCGGCATCGCCACCGCCGCCGCGGCCCTGGCCTGGACCGACCGGCTGGCGGTGGGCATCGGGCTGATGCCGGTGCCGTTCCGCAACGTCGCGGCACTCGCCATGGAGGCCGCCACGCTGCACCGGCTCTTCCCCGACCGGGTGCTGCTCACCGTGGGCCACGGCGTCCAGGACTGGATGGAGCAGGTCGGCGCGCGGGTGGGTTCGCCGCTGACGCTGCTGCGCGAGCACGTCGAGGCGTTGAAGGCGCTGCTGGCCGGCGAGACGGTCACGACGTCGGGTCGGTACGTCAAGCTCGACAAGGTCAAGCTGGACTACCCGCCGCTGGGCCCGGCCCGGATCTACGCCGGCGCGACCGGGCCGAAGACGCGTGCTCTCGCCTGCGAGGTCGCCGACGGGATCCTGCTGACCGCCGGCACGCCTCCGCAGGAGGTGGCCGCCGTCAGGTCGACGGCCAAGGCCGTCACCGTGTACGTCCATGCGGCGACCGGCCCCGACGCCGAGGCACGCATGGCACGCGAGCTGGAGTCCTGGGACGAGTCGGACGGCTGGGACGCCACAGCGGCCGGCGACGCAGCCGCCGTCGCCGCTGTCGTGAACCGCTACCGGGACGCCGGAGCCGACGCCGTGATCCTGCAGCCCACCGCTGACGAACCCGACCTCGAGGGCTTCGTCCGGTTCACCGCACAGCAGGTCGGTCCACTGGTGCGGTAGCCGGCCGATGTCGCTCCGGGCAAGGCCTGCCCGCAGCGTCCGGCGGGGCAGGCCTTGCGGGCGGCGGTGGTCAGCTCACCGCGCTCGGGCTGCCGTCGAGCGTGGGGTAGTCGATGTAGCCGCGGGCGTCGCCGCCGTAGAAGGTGGCCGGATCGGGTGTGTTGTAGGGCCCGGCGGCGGCGAGCCGGGCGGGCAGGTCCGGGTTGGCGAGGAACAGGCCGCCGAAGCTGATCAGGTCGGCGGTGCCCT
The DNA here is from genome assembly GCF_900091605.1 of Micromonospora tulbaghiae. Lineage (GTDB taxonomy): Bacteria > Actinomycetota > Actinomycetes > Mycobacteriales > Micromonosporaceae > Micromonospora > Micromonospora tulbaghiae. Next base: position 837,929 of record NZ_FMCQ01000001.1, on the reverse strand, counting down.
CCTCGATCAGCGCGAGCTGCTCGGGGCCGGTGACCGTTCCGGGCGTGAACGGGTTGAGGATCAGCGGGCCGTCCCACCGGCGGCGCAGCTCACGGGTGAGGTCGCGGTCGTCGGCCTCGGCGATGTGCAGGTAGGCCGGGCCGAGCGGGTCGAGAGTGTCGGCCAGCGCGGTGTAGGTGTGCCGGTGTTCGTCCTCGGTGATGTCGTTGAACGGGTTGGCGGGAGAGATCCTCAGTCCGGTCCGGTGGGCGCCGATCACGTCGGCGACCGCGCGGACGACTTCGACGGTCAGCCGGATTCGGCCGGTGACCGTGCCGCCCCAGCGGTCGCTGCGCTGGTTGGCGTTGGTGGAGAGGAACTGGTGCAGCAGGTAGCCGTTGGCGCCGTGCACCTCCACGCCGTCGAACCCGGCGGCAACGGCGTTGCGGGCAGCGGCGGCGAAATCGCCGATGGTCGTGAGGATCTCCGCGTCGGTCAGCTCGCGGGGGGTGACGAAGTCCTGTGGACCCTGCGCGGTGAACACCTTTCCGGCGGCGGCGACCGGTGACGCACCGACCGGGACGAGGCCCTCGGGCAGCAGGCTGGGGTGACCGATCCGGCCGGTGTGCATGAGCTGGGCGAAGATGACCCCGCCCTGGGCGTGGACGGCGCCGGTGACCTGACGCCACGCCGCGACCTGTTCGGCACTGTGCAGGCCCGGCGTACTGGGGTAGCCCTGGCCGATCACCGAGGGCTGGATGCCCTCGGTGATGATCAGGCCGGCGGAGGCGCGCTGGGCGTAGTAGGTGGCGGTGTCGGCGGTCGGCGCGGCGCCCGGGCCGTAGGCGCGGCTGCGGGTCATCGGCGCCATCGCGATCCGGTTGCTCAGCTTGGTGCCGGCGAGGCTGACGGGTTCGAATGCCGTCGTCATCGTGATCTGTCCTCCGTACAGGGGGTGGGTTGTGGCAGACGCCCCGCGAAGGGGGCGGGTGACTCAGGGAATGAGGACGGTCTTGCCGGCCAGCCGACCGGCCTCGGACTCGTCGTGCACGGCGGCCAGCTCGCGCAGGGCCCGCCGCTGGCCGACGTCGATGCGCAGGTCACCGGCGTCGACGCGGGCCACCAGCTGGGCGAGTTGGGCGGCGTCGCTGCGGACGAACACCCGTACCGTGCGGATGCCGCGTCCGGGCTGCTCCGGGCCCGGAGCGGTGGTGCTCACGAAGGCGCCGCCGTCGGCGACCAGATCCACGAGCTCGACGCCCTGTTCGGGAGTGACGGGCGCCAGGTTCAGCACCACGTCGAACCGTTCGCCCGCCACGACGTCGGTGAGCGCGGTGGTGGTGTGGTCGACGATCCGGTCGGCACCGTAGGAGAGCAGCCGGTCGCGGCTGCGCGCGCTGGCGGTTGCGGTCACCTCGGCACCGGCCTGCTTGGCCAACTGGACGGCGTATCCGCCGACCGCGCCACCCGCACCGTTGACGACGATGCGCTGCCCGCTGGTCAGGCCGGCGTGTTCGAACAGCGACTGCCAGGCCGTCAGGCCGGCGGAGGGCAGGGCCGCGGCGTCGGCCAGTTCGCCGGTACGCGGCGCGGCGGCAAGCGCATCGGCGGGGACGACCGCGTACTCGGCGGCCGCTCCCGGAGCGGCCATCGGCAGAAACGCCAGGACCGCGTCACCGACGTTCCAGTTGCCGGCGCCCTTGCCTACCTCGGTGATGGTTCCGGCGACGTCGAAGTTCGGCGTGTGGGGGAAGGTCAGCGGGAAGACGTCCCGCAGGTAGCCGGCGCGGATCGCCACGTCCACCGGGTTGAACGAGGTGCCGGCCACCTGGACGACCACCTCTCCGGCTCCCGCCACCGGCCGTTCGGTGTCCTCATAGGTGAGCACGTCGCTGCCGCCGTGGGAGTGGTAGCGCACTGCCTTCATGATGTCCTCCTCGGGTGATCGCTTCGAACTCGAAGCATGACTCGACTCTAGGTCGCTTCGAGTTCGAAGCAAAGCCGGACGAGGCGTGACACCACTCACAATGCTGCGAGTTCGAAGCAGGTAAGGTGCGCACATGACATCCACCCGCACGGCGGGGGACGGCAGCGACGACGGGGTGCCGCCGCTGCACCCCGAACAGCTGCAGACCTACTTCGCGCTCCTGGAGGCCGTCAGCCTGCTGCAACACCACGTCGAGCAGCAGCTACGCACCGAGGGCGGCATCAGCTACGTGCAGTTCCAACTGCTGGCCAACCTCGCGCGGTCCGAGACGCCGCTGACCATGACCCAGCTCGCCGACGGCGTGGTCTACAGCCGCAGCGGGCTGACATATCAGGCCGGACTGCTGGAGAAGGCCGGCCTGATCACTCGCAGCAGCTCTCCCGGCGACGAACGAGCCACCCTCGTCGCCCTGACCGACGCGGGCGCCGCCCTGTTCCGCCGGATCCTGCCCGGCCACATCGAGGTGTCGCGGCTGCTGCTGTTCAACCCGCTCTCCGACGACGACGTGCGCCACCTCGGCGACATCATGACCCGGGTACGCGACCACATGCGCGCGCTGCCGCCCCGCTCGGCCGCACCACGCAAGCGCCGCCCCAGGTCCACGCCGGACACACCGGCCCAGGCCGACTGACCCGCTCCGCCGTCAGCCCGCAAAGGCAGTGCAGTCCCCGCCGCTTCCCTCGGCGCTACGCCGACGTCGCTGACCCGGGCACGGACCCGAACCTCCGGGTCAGGTGGCGCTGGTGCGGGCGGGCTGCCGATCGATGTCGGGTTCGAGGTAGATGGCCGTGGCGGTGGGCAGCGCCCGGCGGATCCGCGCCTCGGCGTCGTCGATGGTGGCGGCGACGTCGGCTCCCCGGTCGGAGGTGCTGATGGCGATCTTCGCCGCGACCAGGAGTTCCTCCGGCCCGAGGTGCAGGGTGCGCAGGTGGATGACCCGGTCGACGCCGGGGGTGGAGACCAGTTCGGTGTGGATCGCGGTGACCTCTTCGGGCAGGGCCGCCTCGCCGATGAGCAGGCTCTTGGTCTCGACGGCGAGGACGACGGCGATGACGACCAGCAGGACGCCGATGCACAGGGTGCCGATGCCGTCGAAGAGGGCGTTCCCGGTGAGCACGCTCAGGCCCACGCCGGACAGGGCGAACAGCAGGCCGAGCAGGGCGCCGGCGTCCTCCAGCAGGATCACCGGCAGTTCCGGGGCGCGGGCGTGGCGGACGAAGGAGACCCAGCTGCGCTTGCCGCGTACCTTGTTCGCCTCCTTCACCGCGGTCCGCAGGGCGAAGCCCTCCAGGGCGATCGCGATCAGCAGGACGGCGACGGCGATCAGCGGCGAGGACAGCTCGTGCGGGTCGCTGATCTTGTGGTAGCCCTCGTAGAGGGCGTACAACCCGCCGAGGGTGAACAGGATGATCGCGACGATGAACGAGTAGACGTAGCGCTCGCGGGCGTAGCCGAACGGGTGCAGCGCGGTCGGGGCGCGGCGGGCGCGCTTGCCGCCGACCAGCAGCAGGGCCTGGTTCGTGGAGTCCGCCACCGAGTGCACGCCCTCGGCAAGCATCGACGCCGACCCGGTGATGCCGGCGGCCACGAACTTGCTCACCGCGATACCCAGGTTCGCGACCAGCGCCGTCACCACGGCCTTGGTGCTGCCCTCCGCCGCCATCGGCTGTTTCCCCTCGTCGTACGTCGCGGTGTGGGTGGTTCGTGTGCCAGCGTCCCGGCGGGCCGCCGACACAGGTGCCGACGAGCCCTTGCCCGGAAGCGTCCGGAACCAACCACACCGGCTGGAGCCGACGTCCGGCGGCCCGGAGGAGTCTCCCGGGCCGCCGGCGGTGGTGCTACTTGGTGCCGGTCTGGGCGACCAGGGCGTTGGCGGTGCGGAAGTACGGGTCACGGGCGGGCACCGCTCACGCCTCCTCGTCGCCGCCCTCGTCGTCGCCGAAGTGGTCGAAGACCTCGTCGGCGACCATGCCCCCGGCGAAGCCCAGGGCGGCACCACCGACCACGCCCGCGGCGACCGCACCCATGCCCGGGCCGCCGTGATGCTCCCGGTGGTGCTCCTTGTGGTGCCCGCCGAGGTGGCCGTACGCGGCGTTCCCGTATCCGGGGTAGCCGTCGAGGGCCTGGCGGACCCAGTTGTCGACCTGCGCGGCCCAGTCGACGCGATCGGCGTGGTAGCGGCCGTACGAGTCGTGGCCTCCGGCGAACAGGCCGCCGCGCTTGTCGAACTCCAGCACCACGTCGACGCCGTGCTCGTTCGCGACGAATGTCAGCTCGACCTCGTTGACGCCGTGGGCGTACTGCGGGGCGGCGTAGTACTCGACCTCCTGGTAGAACGGCAGGCTCTGATGCAGCCCGGAGATGTGCCCGCGTTCCAGGTCCGCGCCCTTGAACCCGAAGCCGAGCCGGCCGAACGCCTCGAGGATGCGCTCCTGCACCGGCAGCGGGTGCACGTACACCGGGTCCAGGTCGCCCTTGTCGACCGCGCCGCGGATCGCCACCTCGGTGCGCAGGCCCGTCGTCATGCCGTGCAGATGCTGCCCGTCACGCGAATCCCTTGTGTCGCAACGGGATCAACGACGTCCATAATGGAGGCCGTCAACCCGGGAAGCTACCAACACCACCTGGGAAGTAGCTGAGTGCGTTCACGGGGTGACTCTCAGGCACGAGTGTTGAGGAAGGTCCTCATTCACCCGGCCGTTTGCCGAATCGCCACCAGCGCCGGCCACTGGCCGTCGAGGCGATCGGCTCGTGTCCGTCGCGCTCAGACGTGTCGCGCGGAGCCGCCTGAGTGGGTAGCCGTTGCGCATACCGGTACATGACTCCGGACTGCTCCTTGATCACCGCCAGTACGTCCTCCTTGTCGGTCAGCACATGCAGGCCGAACGGCGACGGCGGCATCGGGTGCAGCGCCTGACGTCCTCCGGTCGGGCTGAAGTCGACCCATGTGACTCGGCCGTGGTCGAGCAGTCTGACCCAGTCGTCCTCGGTCGCCTCGTCGGCCGGGAACCTCATCGCAGCCAGGAAGACGAAGTGTTGGCTGACGACCTGCACTCCGCGGGCGTGTAGTGCACGTGAGGTTCGGCCCGCCGCGTCGAGCAGCGGCTCGACGATGTCGGCCATCGAGAAGTACTCGATCTTCACCTTTGGCAGCGCGACTTCGGTGATGGTGCCCGCAACGCGCAGTACGCCGTGTTTCTGCAACGGATTGGTCGCCGAGAGGACTTCGACTGCTATGCGGCTCGGCTGGCCGCTCGCCACGTCGAGCTCGACGGAATCCAACAGCTGATCGAGCTCCAGAGCAACCTCGTTGCGCCGCTTCGTCACCCGCCTGGGCACGACACCGTCGTCCGGAACGAAGACGAGATGGACGAGCCCGACCGCCGTTCCGCCCCGATGAAGCTCGTCCATGCAGGCGGCATCCGTCTGCTGCCGACCGGTCAGGCGTTGGATCGGTGTGCGCTGGTCCACGGCCACGATCTCGGAGCCGTCGTACATCACCGCTTCCAGCATGGGCTTCTTCGCCGCCCCCGCATTCCGGGCGGCTGGGGTTCGCACATCCGCCGGCACCGGGTCGGGAGCCGGTACGACACTTGGCCGCCGTTCGACTACGGGTACCGACGCGGTGGCGCGCGGCGACTCGACGACCGGCCCCGGTCGCTCTCGAGCCGACGCCGGCCCCGCAGCCGAAGCCGAGGCCGGGGACGGCTCGGGACCGAGCGCCGAAGGGGTCAGGTAACCCTCTTCGATCAGAGCGCCGACCCGATCGAGGAACGTTGACTCGTTCAGGGCGATCTGCGGCTGCTCGTCGTACATCTCGATGAGTGTGTTGACAGTGCTCGCGACTCTTCCGGCGGCGGTCGGCGAGCTGCCGTTGCGGGAGTCCCGTACGCCGGTGCCGAAGATCCGCGCCCACAGACGTCTGCTGGGTGGCAGATCACGCAGGCTGTCGAAGACGTTGCGGAGCTTCTCCCGGTCGTCGGACACCACAACCAACCCGATGACGCCCCGCGGCGCGAAGAAGTGGCCTGCCGGCATCGCTGCCTCGACCACAGTCCTCACGAAGGCGCGGTCCCACTCCGGTGTGAGCTTGAAACGGGGAGCGAGCCGCACCGTGACCAGGTCGTAGAGTACGGGGTCGGCATCGATCTGCGCCTGCACCTGCCGGCACAGTTCGTCGGCGGGCAGCGGCAGCGGACCGACGGGAACGATCACCACCAGGAAGCCGGCCCAGTCCTCCTCCGCGGGCCAGTACGGGGTCATGCCGACGGAGCTCATGACGGGCGCTTGGCCGACGGGGGCAGGTTCAGCGCGGCAGCGACCCTCGCTGCCGCCGAACGTCGACCCGTGACGGTGGCCCGGGCCGACGGCGCGCCCGATCCGGTGGCCTGTGCAGGCTGGCCGTTGCCGGGCCAGAGGAGGCCACTGCCCTTGCCGGTGCTCCGGGGCGGCTGGACAGACATCTGTCTCACCTTCTGCTTCCACGCTTCGACCTGGTCAGTGGCGAGTTCGAGCATCACCGCTTCGACCTCGTCATGGACCGCCTCAGCAATCCGCTTCTTGCGCTTCTCCAGATCCTTGTCGATGTACTCCTGCCGTCCTGCTGCCTTGACGACCTCCTTGGTGTCGAGTTCGTCGATCTGGTCATAGGCACTGGGTGGACCGAGAATGGACAGCGACTTGATCGCGACAGGCAGTAGCTCGATCATGAAGAACAGTGCGGCTACCAGCAGATGAGCCAGCTTTGCCCAGCCGTTCTCGTCCCCCAGGTGAGCCAACGCGACCAGGCGTGCCAGCAGCCCGGTGTTGTCGGCGGCTTCCTTGTTGCTCGTGTCCAAGTCACTCTGGATCGCAGCTTGAAGGATGTCGCGCTGCTGGCGCAGGCCCGGAAGCACTCGTTTGGCCTCGTCCTGCGCCTCGGAGACCGTCCGACTGCTGTCCTGGCGCAACTCCGCCCGGGCCTTCTCCAGGGCTGCGAGCTTCGTCTGGACGAGCTTCCGGGCCGCTGTCGCGTCCTTCTCCTTGCGGTCGTACTCCCGCCGCAGCGCACTGGCGCGCGGGCCGTCGCCCCGTTTGCCGCTGCCGGCTTCACAGAGCTCGCCGTCGAGTTCGCACCGCCAGGCAGCCCACGCCTTCTCTGCGCTCGCCTGTTTCGTCTGGTAGTCGGTCGTAGCCTGCTTGTGCTCCGCCTCGGCGGCGGCCAGGACGGGTGAGCTGACTGCGACCTCGCCGGCGAGGTATCGCTCGTACTTCGTGATCTCCCCTTTGAGATCCGCCAGTTCCTTCTGGCGGTTTCCCTCGGCCAGTACGATCGACGCACCCTCCGCCTTCCTGATGTTGTCGAGGGTCATCTGCTGTTCGATCTCGTCGGCGAAGATGCGCAGCGTCAGCGGAGTCGAGATGACCAGGCCGAGCAGAGCCGCCATGAGAATCCGCGGCAGGACCATCCAGAAAAGCAACCACTTGCTGCCGGTCGGCTTCAGACTGAGGATCAGCGCACGGTCGACGACCAGGATGATCACGCCCCAGAAGATGCCGATGAGCACCGCGCCGGCCACACCGACGCGCAGCCCGTCGGTCATCGCGAAGGCCATCGACACCACGGCCAGGCCGGCAGTGGCGAGCAGCACGAGTCCCAGCGCCACGAAGCGGGCCTGGTCCTTGGCCACGCCGCCTCGGCTGATCTGCTTGGCGCGGGCGAGCACGCCCGGGTCGGCACCGCCGAGGCGAGCCAGAAATGTGCTGGATCTCTGCATCTGTATCAGTCCTTCAAGGTCTTCACGGGGGAGGGAAAGCGTTGGCAGAGGCCTTCTGCTTGGAATCCGCACGAAGCTTCTGTGCTGTGCGCCGCAGCATTTCGCGGATCGCGGCGTCGACCCCGACGTCGGCGGCGCGGTAGGCGCTCCCGATCACGTCCCGTAGCTGCTTCGATGTATGCGCCTCAGGCACAGCCGGCGCGAGGTCAACCGGCGGCACCTGCGGCCAGTGCAACGGTGGCAGCGGAACGACGTCCGCCGCGGGCAGTGGATACGGCGGAAGCTCTGCGTGTGTACGAGGCAGCCGCATCACGGGCAGGTCCGGCAGCACGACTGCCGGCGGGTTGACCGAGACCTGCACCGGTGGCATCTCGTAGTAGTGCAGCCGGCCCGCCGGTCCTTCGTCCTCGCCGTGGTCGTTGACGACTGCGACCCGGATCTCGCACGCCGTAGGAGGCTTGATCGGATAGCCGTTCGGGTAGCCGTCGGGGTCGAGATCCCCGACGGAGAAGTTGTTGACATCGCTGAATATGCGGACCGATTTCCCGCCCTTGTGCTGCCAGCGGACGAAGACCTCGGAACCACGCAGCGTCACGTCGGTGCTGAGCGCCGCGGACAGCAGTGTCGGTGGGTCAGCGAGATCGAGCACCCGGCCGACGAGGTATTCCTTGATCTCCTGCGCGGTCGGCCGCTGGGCACGGTCTTCGCTGAGCGCGCGGTTGAGCAGGTCGATGCCGATCTGGTCGAGCAGGCCCGCGGGCACGAGCGGGCTGGCCGGGTCGTCCAGCTGGGTTGAGCCGCGCCCGGTGGCGAGGCCCCGGATCACGCACAGTGCGAGTTTGTAGACGTCGGTGAGCTGGTCCTGCAGCTTCTGCTGCTTCTTCCGCACCTCCGGTGGCACGAAGAACGGTGTGTGCGGCTGGATCCGGTTGGCGTCGGCGGCGTCGGCCACCCCGTCGCAGTCCATCAGCAGGATGCGTGGCGGATCGGTGGCCACGGCGGCGTTGCGCAGGTTCATGTCGCCGTAGACGAGATGCCGGCCACCGCGTGGCCGGTGAATCACTTCGATCGCGTACGCGAGGCGGGCCATCAACGCCAGGCGGACCAGGTCCTTGTCGGCCGGCGCGCGGCTCTTGTCGAAGCCGTTTGCCTTGGCCTGGCTCGGGTCGGCGCCGAGCAACTGGAACTCGAAGACCCGGCGTCCGCCATTGGCGTCGATGAAGAAGTCGTCGGGGAGGCACCGCATGAGCATGCCCACGTCGGTGCCCCTCTCATGAACCATGGCCAGCGGCCACACGGTGAGGAGGTCGAGTTCGGCCTGCTCCGCCGGGCTCATCGCGTCACGCAGCGCAACAGCCTGCCGCATCGTGCTGAGCATCGGTCCACGGTTCTTCGCGTCGACGGACGGCAACAGCTCCTTGAACGCGAGCCTGCCCGGCACCTCAGGAATGTGGTCACCGACGAGATACACCTGTGCCATCCCGCCCTGGCCGAGCGGCTTGAGTGTGCCCAACCGGCGTTTGTCGATGCGGATCACGGCCGGCTCGCCTCGAACCAGACACCGACGACGGTGCGGTCGTCCATGTGGCCTTTCCGCGCGAAGCCGACCTGCTGAGCGAAGGTGAAGACGTCGGGGGCGGTGGCCCACCAGCCGGCGAGGGTCTCACGCACCTGCACGGAGCCCTCGAGCGGGACGCCGACGCCATCGGTCATGAGGAAGATCGGTCCGTCGCCGAGGAGGTGCTCGGCCGTCCTGAGCCGGGGATCCGCGTGCGGCAGTGCCCTGACCCGGCCGGAGTGCAAGCCGTTGTCGTCATCGCCGGCGGCCGGATCGTGCGTCAGATTCCGCCACCGGCCGTCGGCCAGTAACCAGGCCGACGAGTCGTCGGTCCAGGCGACGGAGACGTGCCGTGCGTCCGGATCGAGACATATCGCCGCAGCCACGAGGGTTGTCGCCATCCGGACGCCATCAGGGACGTGATCGAGGTGCGGACGGCTCCCTGCCGTCGCCACGAAGTCCTTGAGACGCTCGTTGACCTCGGTCACGGCGATCTGCCAGTCACCGTGACGGAGGTAGGCGCGAGGTACGTCGGCCGCCGCGAACCCGGCCGCCTCCTGCGACAGGGGGAACTGCCCGACGCCGTCGCAGACGGTAACGACCAGCGTCATCGTGGGCGGGTCGAAGACCACGGAGAAGCGGTCCTGCCGCGGCTGATTGCGATAGCGGTGCAGGATTCCTCGTACGCTGGCGGCACGGACCTGTGCGCCTGGCACTCGACACTCGCTCAGCTCATGATCGGCCGAGTCCGGGAAGCGTGTGGGCGGGCCGGGTTCCAGCTGGGTGGCGGCACGGCCCGGATCGCCGATCACGTACGGCTTCGCCCCGGGCGTCTCGGTGCGCCGCCACACGTCAGTCGACAAAGCTGCCCTCCAGTTCCGGCGACGCGTCGGTGGCCGGCGGGGTGTACTGGAACGTCCCGACAGTGCCGCTCAGGCTGGAGGAGAGCACCGAGGTGCCGATCATTCCGGAGATGGCCTTGAGCAGGCTCGGGACCGATGCGCCCTGCTTCGCCAGGAAGTAGCGTCCCTTCTTCTCACCGAAGTTGGGGTAGGCGAGGGCCTTCATCGACTCCTCCGTCGCGCTTCGGAATCCGAACGGCGTGACGTACGGGTAGCGGGGGTTCCCCTGCTTCGTGACCGGGTCGTACCCGAGCAGCTGCTGAAAGACCTGCAGGTGGTCCCTGCTCGTCGGCTCGCCGTCGGTGAGGAAGAAGATGCACGGACGGAAGACCCTCTTGCCTTCGCTCTTCAGCCGGACCCGATCGGCCTCGAATGCCCGGTGGAACTCCTGAAAGGCAGCTGTGTAGTTGGTCAGGCCACCACAGTTCAGGGTCTGCAGTTCCATCGCGCTCGGGAAGTTGAGGGGCATCACGGTGCGGGCGGCGTCGTCGAACGCGATGACACTGAGCATCGCCAGGTCGTCGGCGACGGGGTCCTTCATGATCTCCTGGCGCAGACCGGTGACTCCTGCGTTCAGATCGGCCATGTCGCCGCACATGGATCCGGACACGTCACAGACGATGTAGAAGGGCATCACTACCTGCCCCTCGGTGGCCCGCTCGGACATGGCTTCTCCTCCGATGGTCTTGGGGGACGGCGGAATCCCGCCTGCTCCTCCCTGACGGACAGCCCGCCCCTCAGCGGATGAGGCTGCCCTTCATGCCGCCGACAGAGTCCTTCGCGGGCGGCATGTACTGGGGTTTGCCACTGCCGGTACTCAGCGCTGAGCCGACGATCGAGGTGGCGATCGCGCCGGCGATCGCGCTCAGGATCTCCGAGACCACGGCGCCCTCCCGGGCCAGGAAGTAGCGGCCACGCTTCTCGCCGAAGTCCGGATACGTCAGGGTCTGCATGGTCTCCGCCGTTGCCTCGCGGAAGCCGAAGGCGGTCACATACGGATACCGCGGGTTGCCCTGCTTGGTGACCACGTCATAGCGCAGCAGCGACGCGAAGACCTGCGCGTAATCGCCGTCGGTCGGCTCACCGTCGGTGAGGAAGAACACGCACGGACGGAAGATCCGTTTCCCTTCGCTCTTCAAGCGGATCCGATCCGCTTCGAAGGCCCGGTGAAACTCGCGGAAGGCCGGTCCGAAGTTGGTGAGACCCCCGGATACGAGGGTCGGCGGCTCCACCTGGCTGGGGAAGCTCAGCGGTACGACTGTATGAGCCGTGTCAGCGAAGGCGATGACGCTCATCATCGCCAGGTCGTCGACCACCGGGTCGCGCATGATGGCCTGACGCAGTTGGGCAAGGCCCGCGTTCAGTGCCGGCATGTCGGCCCACATCGAACCCGACACGTCGCAGAGGACGTAGAAGGGCATCACGACCTGCCCTTCGACCGCCTGAGACATCTCCCTCCTCCCCACCGCCGCATCAGCTCCTGAAGTCGCGACGAAACTCGTTGACCTGAACACCGAGCGATCGGCCGACCTGCTCAACACTGGAACCCTCGGTGAGGCCGATCTGTTTGAGCACCAGCAACTGGAGGATGCGCTGTTCCTCGACCGACTGCTGGGACCGGTTGTGGAAGCAGGTGTAGAAGATCGTCCCGCGACCACAGCGAACCGAAACCATGATCGGGAGATCGGCGTACTCGCCCGGGTTGGCCGACCGGATGATGGCGTGGCCCTGGCAGTGGCGCAGGACCTTCCAGCTGCCCATGTCGAACCTGATCCTGATCATGCGACCGGATATCTCGCGCAGTTCCCGATCGACAACGAGGGCGTCTATCTCGCCAGTCCTACCGCCGCGTCCGGCGAAGACGAAGAGCTCCGGGAACGCGAGCCCCAACAAGTCGCCGGCGAGGTCGGACGCGTAAAGACAGCCACCGGCGTCGACGAATTCGGCCAGCTTGCGGGGATCCACCGCGTCGGGGGTGCCGCAGTTGACGAACAAGAGTGAACAGTCGTACGAGCCCGAAAAGCTCTGGTATCCGACGCCCATCGACTTCAACACCCGCCCGATGTCGTCGTAGCCGGGGGAGGTCACGTAGATCCTGCGGCGCACTTCAGCCATGGCATAGCTCCAAATGAGGGCCGGCAGGCGGCGTCGGCGTCGGACCTGACAGGCATCGCACGGCTACTACTGACGGACGGCTGTCCGTCAGTAGTAGGCGTAGGGACAGCCAGGGCGGTGGGCTGCCTACAGCCGCCGACGGCACGTCGCCGTCATCCGACGTCGACAGATCATGATGGAGTGGCAGCGCATGAGGGACGCGAAGAAGTCGGTCGCCGGCACCGGCTGGCACCAGCACGTCAGCACCAACAGCGGTTCCGTCTATGCCACGCAGACCGGCGACGTCAACATTCACGAAACGGCGTCTCCCGACGACCGGATCCGGATCCTCATGCTCGCCGCGAATCCCCTGGCCACCGCCCGGCTGGCCATCGACGAGGAGGCGCGGCAGATCACGGAGCGCCTACGCCTCTCCCGTGACCGGGAGGTGTTCGAACTCATCACCTGCTGGGCGGTCCGTCCGATGGATCTCCTTCAGTACCTCAATCAGCACCGCCCGCACATCGTCCACTTCAGCGGTCACGGTGACCGCAGCGGGGAGATCCTGCTGTCTGCAGACGACGGCATCGCCCGATCGGTCAGCCTCGCCTCTCTCGCGGAGCTCTTCCACGCCACGAGCGACAACCTTCGGGTCGTCGTCGTCAACGCCTGTCACTCCGCCACCGCAGTACAGGCCATCAGTCGATACGTCGACTACGTCGTCGGCATGAACGCGGCCGTCCCCGACGACGATGCCATCGCATTCGCCGCTTCCTTCTATTCCGCTCTGGGGTTCGGCCGAACCGTTCCGCACGCGTTCAAGCAGGCGGTCGCCATGCTGGGCGTGAACGGCGCCGCCGATCCGCGCATCGCCGAACTGGCGGCACGACCGGGCGCCGCACCGCACCTGATGGTGAGGTCGCAATGAGTTCCGGTCAGCAGGGAACCCCGGGCCAGAACATCAACACCAACTCGGGCAACGTCTACGCCACGCAGACCGGAAACATCAACATCAACAACAACCTTGCGCAGAAGCGCGGGCCGCACCTCGACACCAAGGCGCTACTGGTCGTCCTGCCGGCCAACGTGATCTTTTTCTTCTACGGGATGTCGGCTTACACCGGGCGGAACACCAGCGGCGACAACTGGCGCGCAGGCATATTCCTGTTCATGCTGCTGTTCACGCTAGGAATGATCGGCAGATGGGTCCGCCGTCGCTTCTGAGTCCACCCAGAACTTAGGCCGACATCGACTACGCGGACGCCGCCGGCGCGGAACCGGGGTGGAGTGCCGCGACGGCCCGCATGGCGACGTCGACGGAGGCTTGAAGGTCCTCGCGGCTCGCGCCGGCCGCGGCGTGGACGGCGTGCCCCTCGCTGAGCGCCATCACGAAACGGGCGAGCGCCCGGCTGTCCAGGCCGTCCGGGAGATCCCCCTCCTTCGCCGCGCGGGACAGCCGCGCTTCGAGCGCGGCCTCGGTGGCCGCGCGGCCGGCGGCGAGGATCTCGGAGATGCGGGCGTTCTCCGGGGAGCAGGCCAGGCCGCCCTGGATGGAGAGGCAGCCGGCGGGGTGGCCGCCCGCGGTCAGGTTGTCGGCGCTGGCGCGCAGGAAGGCTTCGATCGCGGCGTACGCGGTCGGTTGTTCGAGGGCGGCGCGCGCGTTCGCGAGGTTGGTTTCGTGGTAGCGGTCGAAGGCCCGCTTGAACAGCTCTTCCTTGCTGCCGAACGCGGCGTACAGGCTCGGCCGGTTGATGCCCATCGCCTTGGTGAGTGAGCTCAGCGACGCGCCCTCGTAGCCCTGCTGCCAGAAGACCTCGGCGGCCCGGTCGAGGACCGTCTGCTCGTCGAAGGTCCGCGGCCGTCCCGGGGTCGGAGTCTCAGCGCCCATGCCTCGACTATACCGCTCGGTACAGAAGTGACCCAAGCCACGAACCGATCGGTACAGAAAGCTGCTACCGTGATCCACGAACCGATCAGTACAAAACTGCGACACGAGGGAAGACCATGACCGTCACGTTGATCACCGGCGCGAACAAGGGCATCGGTTTCGCGACCGCCAGACAGCTTCTCGACCTGGGGCACGTCGTCTACGTCGGAGCGCGCGACACCGGGCGAGGCGAGGAGGCCGCCTCGGCCCTGGGAGCACGATTCGTGCCGCTCGACGTGACCGACGACGCCTCGGTGGCCAAGGCGCTGGCCACAGTCGACGCCGACGAGGGGCGGCTGGACGTCCTCGTCCACAACGCGGGCATCGCCGAGAACGGCGTCGTCGACGGGCCGACCGCCCTGCGCGTCTTCGACACCAACGTGGTCGGGATCGTCCGCGTCACGGAGGCGGCGCTGCCGTTGCTGCGCAGGTCGTCCAATCCGACCGTGGTCACGGTGTCGAGCAGCGCCGGCTCCTTCTGGGCGGTCAACAACCCCGACCGGCCGGAGTTCACCCTGACGTCGCCGCTCTACTCGGCGTCGAAGTCCGCCGCCACGATGATCACCGTCCAGTACGCCAAGTCCCAGCCGGGGATCAAGTTCAACGCGGTCGAGCCGGGTTACACGGCCACCGACCTGACCGCCGCGATCGGCGGCGGCAGGACCCCGGCGGAGAGCGCCAGGACTGTCGTACGCCTGGCGACGCTTCCCCCCGACGGCCCGACCGGAACCCTCCAGGACGACTCCGGGCCCCTGAGCTGGTAGCCGTCCGCCGCGACCTCGGCCGAGGTCCGCACATCATCCGCACATCAGAGGACAGTGACATGACTCAGAACGATCTCCGCAACTGGTACCTGCGCTACGTCGCCGCGCTCAACGCCCACGAGTTCGACGGCATGGACGAGTTCATCAACGACAAGGTGATGCTGAACGGCGAGCCGGGCACCCGGGACGACGTGATCGCGGTGCAGAAGCATGACGTGGACGCCGTTCCGGACCTCCGCTGGGAGGTCGAGGAACTGCTGTTCGACCGCGACCGCATCGCCGTCCGCGCGATCAACTACGGCACGCCGGTCAAGGAGTGGCTGGGCGTACCGCCCTCCGGCGCCTCGTTCGAGATCGTCGAGTACGCCATCTACAAGGTCAGCGACGGGCGGTTCGTGCAGATGACCGCCCTGCACGACTCGGCCGAGATGCTCCGGCAGCTCACCGCCGCCCGCTGACGGACACCGACGATGACAACCATCGGCATCATCGGCGCGGGTGAGGTCGGCAGCCAGCTCGCCCGCGCGGCGGTAGCGGCCGGATACGCGGTCGTGATCGCGAACTCCCGGGGGCCGCACACGCTGACCGACCTCGTGGCCGAACTCGGGCCGTCGGCGCGGGCGGCGTACGCCGCGGAGGCGGCGGCAGCGGGCGACTTCGCGATCGTCGCCGTGCCGCTCAAGGTCGTGAACGACATGCCGGTCGAGGAGCTGGCCGGCAAGGTCGTGCTGGACACGAACAACTACATGGTCTGGCGGGACGGGAACATCCCGGTCCTCGACTCGGGTGAGAAGACGGTCCACGAGCTGCGCCAGGAACAGCTCCCCACGTCGAAGGTCGCCAAGGCGTTCACCCACATCCAGGCACCCCGGCTGCTCACCTCGGCCCGGCCCGCCGGCGCGCCCGACCGGCTGGCGCTGTCCGTCTCCAGCGACCACCCGGAGGCGGTCGAACTGGTGACGCGGCTGTACGACCGGCTCGGCTTCGACACTGTGGACAACAGTCCGCTGAGCGAGTCCTGGCGCACCGGCCCGGGCCAGCCGGCGTGGATCCGCCACGCGCACCAGAACCGCGAGGAGCTGGCGCTCAACCTGAGGAGGGCGCGGCGGTCCGTGACTCCGTTGCGGACAGCAGCGGGGAAGTGAGGGGCCCGGCGCGGAGGGCGTTCCTCCGCGCCGGGCCCCGGCGTCGGGTCCGGTCAGGCGGCGCAGGTCACGGTCGCGCCCTGGCCGGTGCCGGTGCCCTGGAAGCCGAAGTTGGTCGTCTGGCCGGCGCCGACCTGCCCGTTGTAGCCCACGTTCGTGAACCGGACGGTGCCGCTGGTGCCGCTGGCCTGGGCGTTCCAGGTGCTGGTGATCGCGGCGCCGCCGGGCAGCGCGACGGTCACGGTCCAGCCGTTGATGGCCGCGGAGCCCGCGGTGACGTTCACGCTCGCGGTGAAGCCGCCGTTCCACTGGTTGATCGCGACCGACGCGGAGCAGCCGTTACCGGTCGGCGGCGGCGTGGTCGGCGGGGCCGTGGTGGGCGGCGCAGTCGTCGGCGGCGCGGTGGTGGGCGGCGCGGTCGTCGGCGGGTTGGTCGTCGGCGGCGCGGTGGTGGGCGGGTTGGGCGCGCCGTTCGCGAGGCTGAAGGCCAGGTCCGGCTGGAACGAACCGGCCGTGTAGCGGCAGCCGTCCGCCTCACCCGGCGGCTTCACCCAGAGGTACGCGTCGATGTTGGCGTCGCCGGTGTTCGTCGTCGGGTACTGCCCGATGCGCCGGTCGGTGTTGTCGTCGGCGCACCAGTCCCCGGCGGCTCCCCCGTTGCGGCTGGTGTCGATGACCTGGCGCTTGCCGGAGATACCCATGCCGTTGAGCGCGGAGATGACCGCGCGGCCGAAGTTCGCCTCACTGGAGGTGGGGTTGAAGTTCGACACGTTGGTGAAGAAGCCGTCGGCGTACTGCACGCCGGCCGCCCGGAGCCGGTTGGCCGTGTCGTTGGCGCTGTTCCAGGTCGAGTGGCCGCCGTCGAGGTACACCTTGGCGTTGGGGTTCGCCGACTTGATGGTCTGGGTCGCCGTCGTGAGCGCCTGGTTGCGGGCGTTCAGCTCACCGGTGCTCAGGCAGGTCTGGAGCGCGAGCGAGTCGGTCTCCAGGATGATCAGGACGGTCTGGTTGCCGAGCCCCCGGGCGAAGTTGGACACCCAGGTCTGGTACTGGTTGAGGTCCGGCGCCCCACCGGCGCTGGCACCGCCGCAGTCCCGGTTGGTGATCTCGTACACCGACAGCACCGGGATCTGCTGCGCCGAGTTGGCGGCGCCGATGAAGCTGGAGACCTCGGACTGGATGGTCGACGGGTTGAAGTTGGCGTACCAGCGGGCCTGCGGCTGGCTCGCGATCTTGTCGCGGATGACGGCGGCGCGCGAGTCGCCGGGGTTGGCTGCGACCCAGCGGACGACCGCCGAACTCGGGTCGCGGTAGAGCGATCCGGACACGGTGCCGGCGGACGCGCCGCCGACGGCGAGACCGACGCCGGCCGCGGCGAGCCCCGCGACCGCGGCCACGCTGATGGCCGCTGAACTGCGGCGGGACGAGAGGATAGCCACGTCGTGTTTCCTCCTGATCACATAGACGTATCTAAGTTCATGGGAGCGTTCCCACGACGGTAGCGGAGGCAGGCGTCGATGCCAAGATGTGAACGTCGGCCACTGCCCCGTAATCTGCAACGGTCGACGAAGCAGGCGTGGGAGGAAGACCAGGCATGACGGTGCTACCGGGCCAGCAGGCGAGCTCGTCGGTCGCCGGGCGGCCCGCCGACGAGGATCTACGGACGCTGTTCGGGCAGTCCATCGCCGTGTTCGCGGCGCTCGCCGGGCCGACGCACGTGGTGGAGGCGGCGAACCCGGCGTTCTTCGCCGCCATCGGCAGGGAACGCGCACGCACCGGAGTCCCGCTCGCCGAGTTGATGCCGGAACTGGACGGCCAGGGCTTCATCGCCCTGCTGGACGAGGTCTACCGCACGGGCGAGCCCTACACCGGCCATGACGCCCGGATCATGCTGGGCACCGGATCGCAGGCGCGGGAGGCGTTCTTCGACTTCACCTACGAGGCACGCCGCGACGCCGCCGGCACGGTGACCGGGATCCGGGTGATCGGGGTGGAGACCACGCAGGTCAAGCAGGCGCAACGGCTGATGGCCGAACACCGCGCGATGCTGGAGCAGATCGCCCGGCAGGCGCCCCTGACCGAGGTGCTCGACGGGATGGCCCGCTGCATCGAGAACCTCGCGCCGCAGGAGGTCCTCGTCTCCGTCCTGCTCGCCGACGCGGACGGCCGGCACCTGCGCCACGGCGCCGCGCCCAGCCTGCCCGACTTCTACAACGAGGCCATCGACGGGATCGCCACCGGGGAAGGTGTCGGCTCGTGCGGCACCGCCGCGCACCGGCGGGAACCGGTCGTCGTCACCGACATCGCCACCGACCCGTTCTGGGCCGACTTCCGCGATCTGGCCGAGCGGGCGGGGCTCGCCGCCTGCTGGTCCACGCCGATCCTGGCCCGTGACGGCAGCCTGCTCGGCACCTTCGCCATGTACCACCGCTCGCCGCGCGTCCCGCGGGACACCGACCTGGCCCTCGCCCGGGTCTTCACCGGCACCGCCGCCCTGGCCATCGAACGCCACCACATCGAGGAGGCGAAGGCCGCCGCGGACGCCCGCGCGCGAGCCGCCCACGACGAGCTGGCCCGGGTGGTGCGGGCGGAGCGGGAGCTACGGGCCGAGGCCGAACAGCGCGCCGCCGCAGCCGCGGAACTCACCGCCCGGCTGCGCACCGCGGCCGCCGCGCAGGCCGCCTCTCCCCGCCCCGAGCGGTGTCAGCTCGGCGGCAGCGACGACTGCACGGCACCCGCCGAGATCAAGATCGCCGACTCGTGGGGCGACTCGGCGTGGGGGTGCCCCGTCCACGTCGAGGAAGCCATCATCAACGTCCGTTCGGTCTTCATCGCCAACGAGGAACTCGGCGGCCTGGCCGCCTACCTCAAGCGCTGACCACTGACCGAGCACGCCCGGCGGTGGCGTCACCCGACCGGTGCGCGCGGCCTCGGCCGTCGCGCCCGGGTGCCGGCCTAACGTCGGGCGGTCGCGCCGGCCGACTCGCGAGCGGGGTGCGCCGCAGTGAACGGGCTCCGCAGGCGGGTCATGGATTCGGCGCTGACGTCCGCGATCGGATTGCGCTCGTCGTCGGTGGCCCCGAGCCCTTCCACGCGGAAGGGATTCAGGGCGAACGTGTTGTCGGGCACGTGGTGCTCCAAGGGAATCTGCACGGCAGCGCTCGACTCAGTCATCGCGGCTGGGAAACCGTGGGAGAAGCAAGGGGTGGCGATCAGTCATCGGTACCCCGCGTCGTCAGCCTAGCGCGCATCGGGCGAGCGGGCGCGCCACGGCCGGAATCGGCGACGTCTCAGAGCTGGACGACGTGGCCCACCCGGGGCGGCGTACGCCCGGCGAGGACCTCGAGCCACGCGTCCCGCAGCGCCTCCGGGCCGGCGCCGGCCCGCACGTCGAGCCATCCGCTCACCACCTGGGAGAACCGCTGCCAGGCGTCGGCGAACCGTTCGTCGAGGCCGGCCCGGCCCCAGTCCTGGCTCCGCTTGCGGATGCGCACCGGCGCGAAGAAGACCTCCCCGGCGGCGGCGGCGTTGGGCGTCTGCTGGGTGAGGCCGACGGCGATGTCCCGGACGAGCAGGTCGCCGAGGTGCGCCCGCAGGGCGGTGCGGGTCGCGGGTGAGCCGGACAGGTCGAGGTAGACGGTCGGAACGGCGTCGAGCGCGCCGATGTCGTCGTAGGAGAGGACCTCGTCGTAGCAGCCCAGCGATTGGGTGAAGGCGAGGTTGCCGGGCGAGGTGAGCCCGATCAGGCGTGGGCCGCGGCCGTGCAGCTCGAACGCGGCGGCGTACGCCGTCTTGCTCGACGCGGACGACAGCACCAGCGCCCGCGCGCCGTAGCCGTCCTCGTCGACGACCTGGTCGGCGAGCATGAACGAGGTGAAGAACAGCGGCCGGAACAGGATCAGCAGGTCCTCCTGGTCCGCCCGGTAGGCGGGGTCGCCGTCGGTCGACCGGTAGGCGTTGTACGGCGAGGGCAGGCCGGCCCGGTGCGCGCTGGCGTCGCGGAACCCGGACGCGTCCACCCGGTCCGGGCGTACCACCAGGTGGCCGGCGGACGGCAGGTAGCCGTAGACCCGGCTCCCCGGCTCGACGCCCGCCACTGTGGACGCCATCACGTCGGCGAAGCCCCACAGTGGCGGCAGCCCCCACCCACCGTCGAGCCCACGGGGCTGCGGCGGGAAGAACTCCCAGTAGCGCATCGCCTCGCCGAGCACCGCATAGGTGACGTTGTTGGCGGTCAGGCCGACGCGGTCCACACGCAGCAGCGCCTCCCCGTCGGCGAGGCCGGGCACGGCACCGTCGACGAGTGTGGTGCGAGCGAGGTCGTCACGGGCCACAGCGAACGTCCACGAGTCAGCCATGGCCTGACGCTAGGCAGCCGCGAAACCGGAGACAAGTGCACTGGGAGTGCAAAATCCCACTCGGCGGCATCGCCGCGCGCCGCCGGCTCAGAGGTAACCGACGCCCGTCAGCTCCGCCGCCGCAGCCCAGAGGCATTCCCCGACGGCCGGGTCGGCGGCCTGCCGGCTCAACCGAGCCTCGGTCACCGGACCCCAGGTCTCGAAGAACCGGGACGGACCGAAGAACTGCCCGCCGCGGACGTCCGGGTCGGTCGCGGCCCGCAACTGCGGCAGGACGCCCCGCTCGACCGGCTGGGTGGCGAGCAGGCCGAGCCGCCCGATCACCCGTCCGAGCCGGCCCCGGTGCTCCCAGGCACGCGGCGTGAGGTTGCTGCGGGTGAGACCGGGATGAGCCAGCGCGCTGACGACCGGCGACCCCGCCGCGCGCAGGCGGCGGTCCAGCTCGACCCCGAAGACGGTGGTGGCGAGCTTCGAGCGGCCGTACGCGGCAGAGGCCCGGTAGTCGCGCTCGGACATCAGGTCGTCGAAGTCGAGGCGCGCGTTGCGGTGGGTGAGGGAGCTGAGGCTCACCACCCGCGCCGCCCGCGCCCCGGCGAGGGCGTCCAGCAGCAGGCCGGTCAGCGCATAGGGCCCCAGCGTGTTGGTGGCGAACTGCAGTTCGAAGCCGTCGGCGGAGACACGGCGCGGGCCGAGCAGCACCACACCGGCGTTGTTGACCAGCAGGTCGATCGTCGGGTGGTCGGCGGTCAGCTTCGCGGCGAACGCGCGTACCGAGTCGAGGCTCGCCAGGTCCAGCTCGCGTACCTCGGTGTCGCCGCCGATGCGGCGGGCGGCCTGCCGGCCGGCGGCGGTGTTCCGCACGGCCAGCACGACGTGGGCGCCGCGGCGGGCCAGCTCGGTGGCGGTGACCAGGCCGAGGCCCGAGTTCGCGCCGGTCACGACTGCGACCCGGCCGCGCTGGCCGGGGATGCGGTCGGCGGTCCATGCGGTCATCTGCAGCTCCTCGGGTGCGGGGTTCGCGTTCGGCGATGACGCTAGGAGCGGTCCGGCGGGTCTCGGTCGTTCGCGGTTGCCTAGGTCCGCCGGGCCTACCCTGGGCGCGCGGCGTCGCGGCAGACTGGCGGCATGAGCAGCCCGCATCCGTACGCACGCGAGCTGGGCGCCTTCCTCCGCGCCCGGCGCGGCCGACTGCGCCCCCGCGACGTGGGCCTGGAGCCGGGCGGCCGGCGCAAGGTGACCGGCCTGCGGCGGGAGGAACTGGCCCTGCTGGCCGGGCTGAGCACCGACTACTACCAGCGGATGGAACAGGGCCGGGAGGTACGCCCCTCGGACGACGTCCTGGACGCGATCGCCGGCGCCCTCGGTCTCGACGACACCGAACGCCGGCACCTGTTCACGCTGGCCCGGGCCGCCCGGCGACCGATGCCCGCCCGCGTCGACACCGGGCCGGAGCGGGTGCCGGCCAGCACCCGGCGGCTGCTGCGGGTGACGGACACCCCGGCGGTCGTCCTCGGCCGGCATCTGGACCTGCTCGACTGGAACCCGATGGCACAGGCGCTGCTCGGTGACCCGGCGGACCTCCCGCCCCGCCGGCTCAACATGCTCCTGCTGCTGTTCGACGACGCGCTGACCGGGGCACGAAGCTGCCCGGACTGGGAGCGGCAGGCGCTGGACTACATCGGCATGCTGCGCGCCGCCGTCGCCGACGACCCGACCCATCCCCGTGCCACCGCGATCGTCGGCGAGTTGAGCATCCGCAGCGCGGAGTTCCGGCGGCTGTGGGCACGGCACGACGTCCGTGCCTCGGTCAGCGGCACCAAGACGTTCCGGGTGCCCGGACTGGGGGACATCGTCCTGGACTGGGACACCTATCCGCTACCGGGCAGTCCCGGCCCGGTCATGCTCGTCTTCACCGCCGAGCCCGGCAGCCCGGACGCTGATCGGCTGCGACTCCTGGCGTCGTGGCGCGCGACCGGCCCGGCGTCCGCTTGATCACGCGGACGTCGGTCACCGTCCCCGGTTGAGGCCGACGATCGCGCCGTTGAGGGCGGTGGCGAAGAGGGTCCAGGCGACGTACGGGGCGAGTGCCGCCCCGGCGGGGCGGTCGGTGCGCGCCGCGCGGCCCAGCAGCACGAGGTTGGACACGTTGAGCGCGGCGATCTCGGCCAGCGCGGCTCCGGGCCTGCGGGCGCCGAAGAACAGGGCGCTCCAGCCGGCGTTGAGCGCCAGGTTGAGCGCGTAGCCGCGCGCGAAGGCGGCGCGCTCGGGCCCCTCGGAGCGGTCCAGCGTCCGGGCGCCGGCCACCGCGATCAGCCCGTACAGCGGGGTCCAGACCAGGGGGAACGCGGTGGACGGCGGCTGCCAGGCGGGCTTGCGCAGGCGGCGGTACCAGCGCGAGGAGGTGCCGGTGGAGGTGGCGGCGGCGCCCGCGGCGGCGGTCGCGGCGACTGCTGCCGCGGTCTTGACCAGGGTCGGTACTCGCATACCAGGTCAGCTACCCGCCCAGCGGCGGATAAACCCGCACCACCGGAAGATCCACTTCCGGACACCCCCGGCGCACAGATCCTTCATCGAAGGGTGCAGAACTCGTAGACAATTTTCATGCCCTTCGATAGCCTCGCCATTCAGTGATGCTTGTCGATAGGAGGCTCCATGCGACGGCTCGTGCTCTCCTTCACGCTGGCGACGGTCGGTGCCTGGGCCGTGGTGCCGGCACCGGCCTCGGCCGCACCCCGCCCGGCACCGGCGCCCGTCACCGACGCGGTGACCGCGAAACTCCTCGGCCAGGCCGACGCCGCAACCCGGACCGCCAAGCCGCAGCGGACCCGGGTCACAGTCACCCGCGCCGACGGCCGGTGGGCCTTCGGCACCGCGGTGCTGCTGGCCGACCGGTCCGAGGACGCGCACCCCACCGGATCGGTCTTCCTCGCCCGGTCCGACACCAAGGGCTGGACCGTCGCCTTCGACGGCGAGGCGTCGTTCGGCGACCTGGCCGCCGCGTCACCGCTGGTGAGCGAGAACGAGAAGGCCGTCTTCACCACGCCGGTCGCACCGCTGCTCGCGGGCGGGGACTTCCGCACCGGAATGGCGCTGCCGTTCGCGGTCGGGCAGACGTGGACGCTGACCTCCGGGCCGCACGGCTGGGGCGGGGCCGCCGCGCCGTGGAGTTCGGTCGACCTCGCCGGTGGCGACCAGGTCGTCCGCGCCGCCCGGGCCGGCACCGCGTACACCATGTGCACGGGGTGGATCCGGGTCATCCACGACCGGGGCTACTCGACCGACTACTACCACCTGTGGAACAGCATCTCCGTCAACGGCGCGGGCGTCGCCCAGGGCGCGGTCCTGGGCAACACCGGCACCGACGTCACCTGCGGCGGCTCCGCCACCGGCCGGCACGTGCACTTCGGACTGCGGCAGAACTCGGCGTACGTGCCGATCGCCGGGCACGGCATCGGCAAGTGGGACTTCGTCAGCGGTGCTGCGGCGTACCAGGGCGGCGCCCGGCACGGGTCCGCCTACGTCGGCGGCGGTGGCGGCGTCTACAACTACGGCGCGCTCGGCTTCAACCAGGGAGTCGTCGACGCCAACGGCGGTGGCACGCTGACCCGCCGCTCCGGCCCCGGCACGGGATACGGCGCGGTCGGGTCGATAGCCGACGGCGCCACCGTCACCGTCTCCTGCTCCGCCAACGGCACCTCGCACACCGGCCGGTACGGCACCACGGCGCTGTGGGACCGGCTCAGCGACGGCAGCTGGGTGTCCGACGCCTACCTCTCCACCGGAGTCAACGGGCCGATCAACGGCTGGTGCTGACCACGCCGAGCGACACGTGCCGGCGCCGGACACGGCGTCGGCACGCGCGGCGTATGACGCAGACGGGATGCCCGCCTCCATTGCCGTTCATCGATGTCTACCCATAGGCTCCCTGCCACCGCGAGTGCGGCCCGGCGGGGCGGCACAGCGTCGATGTCTGGAGGGAACCATGGTCCGTTGGCGCAGATTCCTCGGCCGGATGGCGGCCGTTCTGGCAGTGGTCACCGCGGGAGCGGTCACCGCGGTGGCGCCCGCCGCAGCGGCACCGGCCGGGGACATGACGCCGTACGTCGTCGGCGGCACCCGGGCCACGCAGGGCGAGTTCCCGTTCATGGTCCGGCTCTCGATGGGCTGCGGCGGAGCGCTCTACAGCCCGCGACTGGTCCTCACCGCCGCCCACTGCGTCGGCCGTACCGGCGCCAACACCAGTATCACCGCGACGCTGGGCGTGGTGGACCTCCAGTCCTCCAGCCGGATCCAGGTCCGCTCCAACTACGTCTACCGGGCCCCCGGCTACAACGGCAACGGTGACGACTGGGCGCTGATCCGGCTCGCCACCCCGGTCACCTCGCTCGCCACGCTCAACATCGCCACCAGCACCGCGTACGACAACGGCACGTTCACGGTGGCGGGCTGGGGCGCCGCGCGGGAGGGCGGCGCGCAGCAGCGCTACCTGCTCAAGGCCACGGTGCCGTTCGTCGACGACACCACCTGCAACCGCTACTACGGCGGCGACGTGATCCCCAGCGAGGAGATCTGCGCCGGTTACGCCAGCGGCGGTGTCGACACCTGCCAGGGTGACTCGGGTGGCCCGATGTTCCGCCGGGACGCCGCAGGCGCCTGGATCCAGGTGGGCATCGTGAGCTGGGGCAACGGCTGCGCCCGCCCCAACTATCCCGGCGTCTACACCCAGGTCAGCACGTTCGCCTCGGCGATCCGGTCCGCCGCCGCGAGCCTCGGCGGCTGACAACGCACGCGCGGTGGCCCGGTCGCGGCGAAGCGGCCGGGCCACCGTCACGTCCGCGCGGATCCGCCGCCCGCTCACGACGGTGACGGCGACTGCTAACTTCCGGACGCATGGACGACTCCCCTCGCTGGTACCGCCCGGCCCCCGACGTGCCTCTCCTGGTCGGCAGCGCCACCGCGCTGCTCGGCTACCTGGTCCCGTGGTTCCGCGCCAGCCGCCTCCACCAGTGGTCGTACTCGGGCTGGACCTACCTGGAGGCCGAGGGCGGCTGGACCTGGCTGGTCGTGGTGTCCCTGGGGATCGCCGTCCTCGCCGGTCTCTGGGCCGGGCGGAGCCTGGCGTGCGCCAAGCTCGCGGTCGGCGCGGCGGTGGCCGGGATGTTCCTCGCCAGTGCGGTGGTCGCGGTGAGCCTGGGCGCGCTGCCGGAGCGCGACAGCATCAACTGGGTCGGCGAGCTGCCCTTCGAGATGGGGATGCCGCTCATGGCGGTCGGATTCGGGACCGTCGTCGCCCGGGCGCTGGGCACCGTACGCCGCCCGGTCGAGGCGTGACACGACGTCACGCCGTCGGCAGGTCCACCACCCGGGTGGCCCAGCGGGCCATCAGCGCCGGGTCGTGGGTGATGACCAGGACCCCGGCGCCCTGCCGGCGCTGGTAGTCGCCGATGACGGCGGCGACGTGCGCCTGGGTGGAGGCGTCGAGCATGGCTGTCGCCTCGTCGCAGAGCAGGTAGTCCGGCCGGTGGACCAGGGCGCGGGCGAGGCAGGCGCGTTGCAGTTGCCCGTCGCTGACCGCGTGCGGACGGCGGGTCAGCAGGTCGGGAGTCAGTCCGGCCAGGTCGGCCAGCTCCGCCGCGCGGGCGGCGGCCTGCTCGCGCGGTGTACCGGTGGCGCGCAGCGGCTCGGCGACGATGTCGGCGAGGCTGAGCCGCGGGTCGGTGGCGGCGCGCGGGCTCTGGAACAGGACCGCGACGCGGGTGCGCAGTGCCGCCGGCAGGCGGTGGCGGACGCCGCCGAGCGGTTGCCCGTCGATCGTGACGTGCCCGCTGTCCGGGGCGTGCAGCAGGGCCAGGACGCGGGCGAGCGTGGACTTGCCGCTGCCCGAAGGGCCGCGCAGCCCGACCGTCTCGCCCGGCGCGATGTGCAGGTCGACCCGGTCGAGGACGCGCTGCCCGCCGTACGCGACGGAGACCTGGTGCGCGGCGAGCCCGCCGGCCGGCGCGCCGCCCGGGGCGGCGGTGTCGGTGGCGCCGGGAACCGTGATCGTCATGCCGGTACCTCCTCGCGCAGCGGGTGGTGACAGGCGACCCGGCCCGCGCCGTCGGCGGCGAGTCGGGGCAGCCTGTCGCAGGTGTCGGTGGCGCGGGCGCAGCGCGGGGCGAAGGCGCAGCCACCGGGCAGGTCGGTGAGCGAGGGCGGGTGGCCGGGCACGGGGGTGAAGGCGCGGTCGGGCAGCGCGTCGAGCAGCCCGGCGGTGTACGGGTGGGCCGGGCCGTCGAACAGTGCCTCGGCCGGGCGGTGTTCGACGATCCGGCTGGCGTACATCACGGCGACGGTGTCCGCGACGCGGCGTGCGGCGGCGAGGTCGTGCGTGATGAGCAGGACGGCGGCGCCGGTGTCACAGCGGCGGCGCAGCAGGTCGAGCGTGTGGTCGACGAGCGGCCGGTCGAGGCCGGTGGTGGGTTCGTCGGCGAGCAGTACCGGCGGGTCGGGCGCGAGGGCGAGCGCGGTGGCGAGCCGCTGGGCCATGCCGCCGGACAGCTCGTGCGGGTACCGGTTCAGGTCGGCCGCGTCGAGACCGACGTCGGCGGCGATCCGGTCGGCGGCGGCGGGCGCGTCGCGGCGGGTGTGCCCGTGGGCCCGCAGCGTCTCCTCCAGCAGCTTCCGTCCGGTGCGCACAGGGGTGAGCGCGGTGGCGGGGCTCTGCGGGACGAGGCCGACGCCCCGGCCGCGTACGTGCCGGGCGAGGTGCCGCTCCCCTGCGCCGATCAGGTCGACCTCGTCGCGTCCCGGCGCGTGCAGGCGGGCCTGCCCGGTGACAGTGGCGTTGCGCGGCAGCAGACCGAGCAGGGCGTGCGCGAGGACCGACTTGCCGCACCCGGACTCACCGACCACCGCCAGCAGCTCGCCGGACCGCAGCGTGAGGCTCAGGTCGGTCACGGCGTGCACGACGGCGTCGCGCAGCCGGAAGCGGACGGTCAGCCCGTCGACGGTCAGCAGCGCCGGGGCGGTCACAGGTGCAGCTCCGCTCGTACGCGCGGGTCGAGGCGGTCGCGCCACCGCCCGGTGAGCACGGCGAGCGCCAGCGTGGCCGCCACGAGCAGGAGACCGGGGACGATGCTGGCCCACCAGGCGCCGGTGAGCAGCGACCGCTGCCCGTCGTTGATCATGTTGCCGATCGAGGCGAGGTGCGGCGGCAGGCCGAGGCCGAGGAACGACAGCGCGGTCTCGTGCCAGACGGCGTGCGGCACCATGAGCGTGGTCGCCAGCGCCAGGCGCGGCAGCACGTGCGGCAACAGGTGCCGGGTGAGCACCCGGACGCGCCCGGCGCCGCCGGAGATCGCGGCGTCGACGAACGGCCGGTTGCGCAGGCTGAGCAGCTCGGAGCGGACGATCCGGGCGGTGGACAGCCAGTGCGTCAGCGCGATGGAGGCGATCACCGCGCCCAGGCTGGGGCGCAGCATCGCCACGATGAAGATGCCCAGCAGCAGGTGCGGCAGCGCGGCGACGGTGTCCACGACGCGCATGAGCGCCCGGTCCACCCAGCCGCCGACGCTGCCGGCGACGGCGCCGACCAGGCCGCCGATGACCGCCGCGACGAGCGCGGCGACCGCGCCGACGAGCAGCGAGACGCGCAGGCCGTAGAGGCTGCGCACGGCGACGTCGCGGCCGAGGTCGTCGGTGCCGGCCAGGTGTTCGGGCGAGGGCGCGAGCCGGGTACGGGAGAGGTCGACGGCGCTCTGGTCCAGCGGCCACAGGATCGGGGCGAGCAGCGCGGCGGCGACGACACCGGCGAGCACGACGACGGCGACTGTCGTGCCCACGCTGCCGGGGCGGCGCAGGCGCCGTACGCGCGCGGGAAGGGCGAGGTCAGTCATCGAGGCGTACCCGGGGGTCGGCGGCGGCGTAGGCGAGGTCGGTGAGCAGGTTCGCGGTCAGCACCACGACGGTGGTGGCCAGGGTCGTGGCCGCGAGCAGCGGGAAGTCGGCGCCCAGCGCGGCCTCGACGGTGACCGCGCCGAGGCCGGGCAGGGAGAAGACGGTCTCCACCAGGACCGCGCCGCCGACGAGTTCGGGCAGGTGCGTGCCGACCAGGGTGAGGAACGGCAGCAACGCGGTACGCAGCGCGTGTCCGAACAGGACGACCCGGCCGGGAAGCCCTCGGGCGCGGGCGGCCAGGACATGGTCGTCGCGCAGACTCTCGGCGACCGCGTCGCGGACGAACAGGACGAACCAGGGCGCCTGGGAGATCGCCAGCACCGTTACCGGAAGCACCAGGTGCCGGGCCACGTCGGCCGGGTCGGTGCCGGTGGCGGTGATGTCGGTGAGCCCGCCGGCGGGCAGCCAGCCGAGGCTGAGGGCGAACACGGCGATCGCCGCGAGGCCGATCCAGAACACCGGCATGGACTGCACGGCGTACGCGACGGCCCGCAGCGCCCGGTCGAACCACCCACCACGCCGGTACGCGGCCAGCGTGCCCAGCAGCACGCTCGCCACCAGCACCAGGGCGAGCGCGGTGCCGACGAGCAGCAGCGTCCAGCCGGCGCGGGCGGCGAGCACTGAGGTCACCGGCTCGTGCCGGCTCGTCGACCAGCCCAGGTCGCCGCGCAGCAGGTTGCCGATCCAGCGGGCGTACTGCACCGGCAGCGGGTCGTCGACGCCCCAGTTGGCGCGGATCTGCGCGAGGTTCTCCTCGCTGGTGGTGAACGCCGCCGCGCCCGCGTACTGCTGGGCCGGGTCGATCGGGGAGGCGGCGCCGAGGGCGAACATGCCCATGCTGGTCGCCGCCAGCACCGGTACGGCGACCAGCAGCCGCCGCCGGACCACGACGCCCGCCCCGGCCAGTCGCCGCCGGCCGGTCACGGGCGCCGTCACGGCTTCTTCGTCCAGGTGTGCACGTTCCACCAGATGCTGTTGGCGACGTCGTGCTCGTGCGGCTCGACCCGCGGCGTCACCCCGGTCACGGCCTCCTTCAGCACGTAGGTGTGCTGGAGGTAGGTGAGGAACACCCACGGCACGTCGGCGGCGAGCTGCTTCTGGAACGTGGCGTACGCGGCCTTGCGGGCGGCCGGGTCGGCGTTGTCGCGCCCGTCCTGCAACGCGGCGTCGGTGACCCCCGAGCGGTACGAACCGGGGTTGAAGAAGCCCTGCCCGGCGAAGGCCGAGCTGAACAGCTTGTAGGAGACGAAGTCCGGGTCGTACGGCGTGCCGTAGCCCATGATCAGCGCGTCGCGCTTCATTCGCGGCGTGATCGCGTCCCAGGTCAGGCCCTCCGGCGTGACCTTGATGCCGACCTTCTTCGCATCGGCGGTGACGGCCAGGGCCAGTTCCTTGCGCAGGCTGTCGGTGGCCGGGTACATGAGCGCGAACGCGGCGGGCCGCCCGTCCTTGACCCGGATGCCGTCCGGGCCGGGCTTCCACCCGGCGGCGTCGAGTGCGGCGGTCGCCGCGGCGATGTCGGCGGCGGGCTTGCCGGCGATCGACGGCTCGGCGTACGGCGACGTGGGCGGCACCGGTCCGAACGCGGGCTCGCCCGCACCGCCGAGCACGCCGGTCACCATGGCCTGCCGGTCCACCGCGACGTTCAGCGCCTTCCGGATCGCGAGGTCGGCGGTGACCGGGTTGCCCATCGGCAGCATGACGCCCCGGTAGTCGGCGGTCGGCACCTTGTGCACCCGGTAGCCGTTCCGGCCCTCGAACCCGGACGCGAGCTTCGGCGCCAGCTCCGCCGCGTCGAACTCGCCGGCCCGCATCCGCTGGGCCCGGACGTTGTCGTCGGCGACGAACGCCACCACCACGCCCGAGTTCGCCGGCTTGCCACCCCAGTACGTCTCGTTGGCCGCGAGCACGAGCCGGTCACCCGGGGTCCAGGACGTGAACCGGTACGGGCCGGTGCCGACCGGCTTGCGGTTGAAGGCGGCCTTGTTGACGTCCTGCCCGGCGAACGCCTTCGCCGGAACGATCCCCAGCGCGAGCCGTTGCAGGAACGGCGCGTACGCGTACTTCAGCGTGAACACCACTGTCGCCGGGTCGGGCGCGGTGACGGAGGCGAGCATGTCCAGATCGGACCGCAGCGTGGAGTCGACTCTCGGGTCGAGCACCGCCTGGTAGGTGAACACCACGTCCTGGGCGGTCAGCGGAGTGCCGTCGTGGAACAGCACTCCCTCGCGCAGCTTCGCGGTGACCGTCTTCCCGTCCGCCGAGACGGTGGGCAGTTCGCGGGCCAGGGCGGGCACCAGCTCGTTGCGGGCGTCCCGGGCGACCAGCCCGTCGAAGATCAGCGACGCGCCGTCGACGCCGTAGTTGAGCACCGGGTTGAGCGTGTCCGGCTCGCCCGCGGTGGCGACCACGAGCGTGCCCGCGCCCTTCGGGCCGCCTGTCGACGCCGTGGGCGACGAGCAGCCGGCGGCGGCGAGCAGGGCGGCGGCGAGCATCGCGGCCACGCGTACGGGCTTGGGCTTGATCGCCACCGGCAACCCCTCGAACTCGTCCTCGGTAGCGGCCGGGCGGGCGCTCCGGCGACGATCAGATCAGCGCGTGCCCGAGCACCCGCCCGCTTCTGCCACTATTCGGTAGTTGCCAAGCATATGCAATAGGGAGCCATCGACGGCGGACGGCCCTCCCGACGCGCGGCCGTCCGCTCGTGAGGCGCCCGCGCGCCGCGCTGAATATGCTCAGGGGGTGAAGGACAGCGAGCAGGCGGTGCTGGCCGGGATGTTGCAGTCGGCCGAGGACGCCGCCCCGGTGGATGCGGTCGAGGCCGTCACCGGCGTCATCGCCACGGCGCTGAACGCGCTCGGCGTCTCGCTGCTGATCGCCGACCTCAGCGGCCGGGCGCTGGTCCGGCTGACCCACCAGCCGGCCGGCGGTGGCGCCGGCCGGCGCCACGGCGAGGAGGAAGCCGAGGTCCTCCCCTTCGACGGCGGGCCCTACGAGGAGGTACTACGTCAGCAGACTCCCCGGGTCGTTCCCGGCGACGGCACGTGGAGCGTGCTGGCACCGGTCACCGACCGCGGAGAGGCAATCGGCCTGCTGGAGATCGACCTGCCCGACGAGCCGGACGGCGACGTGGTGAAGCGGATCGCCCACGCCGCGCACGCGCTGGCGTTCGTGGTCATCGCCAACCGCAGGCACACCGACCTGTTCGAGTGGGGGCAGCGGACCACCCCGTTCAGCCTCTCCGCCGAGATCCAGCGCCGTCTGCTGCCCGCCTCGTTCACCTGCGAGGGCGGCGCCTTCACCCTCTCCGGCTGGCTGGAACCCGCCGCGAGCGTCGGCGGCGACACGTTCGACTACAGCCTCGCGCGGAACGTGCTGCACCTCAGCGTCACCGACGCGATGGGCCACGGCGTGGCGAGCGCGCTCACCGCCACCTCGGCGTGGGCAGCCTGCGCAACACCCGCCGGCGCGGCGCCGCCCTGGTCGCCCAGGCCGAGGAGGCCAACCGGGCCGTCGCGGAGCACGCCAACGTACGCGGCGCGTACGTCACCGCCGTGCTGGGCCGCATAGACCTGACCACCGGCCGCTGTGAGCTGCTGAACGCGGGACACGTCCCACCGCTGCTGGTCCGGGACGGCCGGGTCGTACCCGTGGAGTTGCCCGGCAACTTCCCGCTCGGCATGTTCCCCGGCGAGAGCTACCGCAGCGGAGATCTGGCCCTGCTGCCCGGCGACCGGCTGGTGGTGGTCACCGACGGCATGCGCGAACGCAACGCCGCCGACCTCGACCTGCCCGGGGAGCTGCTCCGCCTCGCCCATCTGCACCCCCGCGAGGCGGTGCGGGCGCTGTCCGACGCGGTGCTGGCCGCCGCCGGGCCGGTTCTGGACGACGACGCCACGCTGCTCGTCGTCGACTGGTACGACGGTCACGGGCCGCGGTGCAGCACCGCAGGCGCCGATGCCGCGCGCGTCAGGCCGGACGAGGAGCGCTCAGCGCGCCGCCGCGGGTGAGCCGTCCTCGGCCTCCCGCACCGTGCCGAAGAGCGGGATGACGCGGTCCACCGAGGTGATCGAGAAGACGTTGCGGATCGACTGGCGGACGACGGCCAGACCGAGCCAGCCGTCGCGCTCCCGCAGGTTCTTGTAGACGAGCACCAGTGCGCCCAGGCCGCTGGAGTCCACGAACCCGACCTGGGTCAGGTCGACGACCACCGTCCGCGCACCGGTCTCCAGCACCTTGAGCAGCGAGTCACGTAGCTGCGGCGCGGTGGCCATGTCCAGATCACCAGCGACCTCGATCACCGGGCCGACACGCCCCTGCCTGGTCGTCACCGAGAACTCCACCACTCCCCCTCAACCGCGCACCCGTCGCTACCCGACACCGTGCCAGAAATCCGCCCTGGTCGCCTCCCGTAGGTGCGCGGCGGCTCAGCGGCCTCGCGGCGACGTGGTGGAGGACACCTCAGTGCCGGTCGAGCCAGGCGGAGCGGGGATCCGCAACTCGGCGGCGGTCCGGCGACGCCCGGCGAGGCGTACCGCCGGCCGCATGGCCAGGCCCGCGATCACGAACAGCCCGCCGAGCACCAGCCAGCCGGGCGTGCCCCAGCCGAGCAGCAGCGAGGTCAGCAGCGCCGGGCCGAGCATCCGGGCCAACTGCGGCGCCATGGCGAAGAAGCCCTGGTACTGCCCCTGCCGGTCGGGGCGGGCCAGGGTGAAGCCGACCTCCCAGCCGCTGGCCGCCTGCACCATCTCGCCGAACACCTGCACCAGGGCCGCGGCGAGCAGCACCGCCGAGGCCACCCACGCGCCGCCGACCATCCCGGAAACCGCGTAGGCGCCACAGGCGACGAGCAGCACCCAGCCGGCGTGCCCGCTGGCCCGGGCCGCCGTGCCCGGATCGGTCACCCGGCGGGCCACCCGGACCTGCCACAGCACCACGCACAGCATGTTGACGGTGAGCACGACCGCGCCCATCGGCGCCGGGGCGTCGGTCCGCTCCGCGATCCACAGCGGCAGCGCCAGGCTGAGCAGCGGCATGTTCAGGCACATGACCGCGTTCAGCAACGTGATCAGCGCGTACGGGCGGTCGCGCAGCACGGTCAGCCGTCCCGGCTCGGGTCCGGACGGAACCGGCGCCGCCGCCTCGGGCAGCCGGCGTACCAGCAGGGCGGCGGCCAGGAAGCTCACCGCGTCGAGCGCGAAGGCCGACAGGTACGCGGGGCGGGTGTCCGCCCAGAGCACGAGCGCGCCCAGCCCGGCCCCGGCGGCCAGGCCGGCGTTCGAGACCGACTGCAACCGCGCGCGTACCGCAGTGCGCCGCGCGGGCTCGATCAGCCCGACCAGCAGCGCCTGCCGGCTGGCGGTGAGCCCGGCCTGGCAGGCGGCGTAGCAACAGGCGAGCAGCACGAACAGCGGGAGGGAGCGGATCACGAGGAAGCCGCTGAGCGCGGCGGCGGTGGCGACGGCGAAGACGCCGGTCATCCGTCGTGCGCCGTAGCGGTCGGCCATCTGGCCGGCGGGCACCCCGGCGAGGATGCCCGTCGACCAGCCCACGGTGAGGGCGATCCCGACCTGCGTCGGGGACAGCCCCACCACCCGGATGAAGAACAGCGCCGAGCACGCGTAGAACGCGCCGTCACCGACCGAGTTCGCGAGCTGGGCCAGGGCCAGCACCCGGACCCGGCGGCCGGTGTCGACATCGGTCATTGCCCGTCCCCCGTTCGCCGTGCTCCTTCCTCCATCCAAGACCCGCGGATTGGCCTGGAGAAGCGCCGATTCCAGGCGATCTGATTGGGCCAATGTAGTGTCGCCGCCGTGGACGTACACGTCAGCCTGGCCGGCCCCGGCGACCGCGCCACCCGGATCCACAGGCAGTTGCTGGAGGCGATCCTGGACGGCCGGCTGCGGCCCGGCGAACGGCTGCCACCCACCCGCGAACTGGCCCGGCGGCTCGACGTCTCCCGCAACACGGTCGCCGTCGCCTACGAGCGGCTGACCGCCGAGGGCCTGCTGACCGCCCGGGTCGGCGCGGGGACGTTCGTCGCCGACGAGCCGGTCGCCCGCGCCCGGCCCCGTCCGGCGCCGGCCGGCGGGGTACGCCCCCGCGCGTTCTGGACGTCCGCCGAGGCCGCGCCCACCGCCGAGCCCCGCCCGGGTCACGACTTCCGGGCCGGCACCCCGGACACCGGGCTGTTCCCGCTGGCCACCTGGCGCCGGCTGGTCGCCGGTGAGCTGCGCACGGCGACGATCCGGGGCGGGTACGCCGGCCCGGCCGGGCACCCGGGCCTGCGTGCCGCCGTCGCCCGGTACGTGGGGCTCGCACGCGCGGTACGGGCCGGGCCGGAGGACGTCGTCGTCACCCAGGGCGCGCAGCAGGCGCTGGACCTGATCGCCCGGGTCGTGCTCGAACCGGGCGACCGGGTGGCCGTCGAGGATCCCGGCTATCCCCCGGCCCGGCGGCTGTTCGCCGGTCACGGCGCGCGGGTCGTGCCGGTGCCGGTCGACGACCAGGGGATCGACGTAAGCGCGCTGCCCGGCGACGCGCGGCTGGTCTACGTCACCCCGTCCCACCAGTTCCCGCTGGGCGTCCGGATGTCCCCGGCCCGCCGGGCGGCGCTGCTCGACTGGGCCGCGGCCCGGGACGCGGTGGTCGTCGAGGACGACTACGACACCGAGTTCCGTTTCTCCGCGCGTCCGCTGGACCCGTTGCAGACGCTGGACCGGGCCGGGAAGGTGGTCTACGTCGGCACGTTCTCCAAGACCCTGCTGCCCATGCTGCGCCTCGGGTTCCTGGTCGCCCCGGCCTCGCTGCGCCCCGCGCTGCTGGCCGCGCGGCAGCTCACCGACTGGCACGGCGACCACACCACGCAGGCCGCGCTGGCCCGGTTCATCGACTCCGGCGAGCTGCCCCGGCACATCCGCAAGGCGACCCGGGTCTACGCCGAACGGCGCGAGCTGGTCGAGGCCGCGTTGCGCTCCGACCTCGCCGGCTGGCTCGACCCGGTGCCGTCCACAGCGGGCCTGCACCTGTGCGCGCGGCTGCGCCCGGAGGCCGGCGTCGACCTGCCGGCGGTCGTCGCGCGGGCGGCCGAAGTCGGCGTCACGGTACGGGAGATCGCCGGCTACCACGCGGGCCCGCCCGGCCCGGCCGGTCTGGTGCTCGGCTACGGCGCCGTCGCCACCGCCGACGTACCCGAGGGGCTCCGGTTGCTCGCCCGCAGCTTCCGCGGCTGACCCGCCGGCGCAAATTCACTCCGCCCGCCGAGCAACCCCGGGAGCCACACCTGGCGTGACTATCCCGTATCCGATCGGAGGTCCGAATGAGTGATCGCGACACGGCGTTCGCGGAGTACTTCTCCGCGAGGCACCACGCCATGCGCGCCACCGCGTATCTGCTCTGCGGTGACTGGCACCGCGCGGAGGATCTGGTCCAGACCGGGTTCACCAAGCTGTACCTGGTCTGGAACCGGGTCGCCCGGCACGACGCGCTCGACTCCTACCTGCGCCAGATCATCGTCCGGTCCTTCCTCGACGAACGGCGGCGGGGCTGGTGGCGGCGGGAACGGGTGGGCACGCCCGACGCCGACCCGCCGGCGCCGGCGAGTCCGCCCGAGGACCGGCTCGTGGTGCTCCAGGCGCTCGCCGCCGTACCGCCCCGGCAGCGGGCCGTCCTGGTCCTGCGCTACTGGGAGGACCTGCCGGTCGACGAGGTGGCGGCGCTGCTGGACTGCTCGCCGGGAACGGTGAAGAGCCAGTCCGCCCGCGGTCTGGACACGCTGCGCGGCCTCCTGTCACCCATGCACTCACCGAGCGAAAAGGGGCAACGATGAACGGAGACCAGCTGCGCGAGGCGCTTCGCGACGAGATGCTCAGCGTGACCGCGCCACCGCAACTGAGCACCGACGGCATGCTGCGCTCCGCCCGGCGGGCACGCAACAAGCGCCGAGCCGTCCGGGCCTGCGCCGGATCGGCGACTGCGGTACTCGCGGTCGCGGGCGTCGCGGGTGTCGTGGCGCTCTCCACCCCGGACGGCGGCGACCGACGCCCGCCGGCCGCGCTGCCGCAGGCCGCCCCGCCGCCGTCGTCGGACGGCAGCGCCGAACCGATGCCCACCGGGCCCGACGGCCTGCCGCAGGAGGACCGCACCGCGCGGGCGGGTTCCCGGTATGACCAGGCCGCCCTGCTGCTCGACCGGCTCGTCACAGTGGTGCCCGCCGGCTACACCGCCGAGAGGACCGTCTCCAGCGAGACCGGGAAGGAGACGCTGGGCACCCATCAGGCGGGCTTCACCGGACGAGCCGGCGGCGTCGAGCTGTGGAGCTACCTGGCCTCGGTCGACGTGACGAAGGGGACGTGGAGGGGACGCCTGCTCACCGAGGTGCACACACCGGGGAACCTGCTGCCGACCGAACCGTGCGCCCTGGCGCGTGAGTTCTGGGGCATGGGGGGCGAGTGCCGGCCGACGACAGTCGGCGAGGCGACAGTGGGTGTGGTGGTCCGGCCCGGCTCGGACGACCGGTTCGACCAGTGGGCCGCCTACCGGCATCCCGACGGCGTGGTGGTCTTCGTCGCGCAGGGCGCCTACGACAGGCAGGCGCCCGCGTCCCCGCTGCCGTTCACCGCGCGCCAACTGGCGGCACTCGCCGTGGACGAACGGCTGCACCTTCGGTAGCCCCGCCGCGGGCACGCCTGAACTACCCTCGCCGCCGTGGACACTGTGGAGATCGATGCGCCGGTCGTCGGCGTGACCGTCTACCCGGACCGCGCCCGGGTCACCCGCCGCGGCGGCGTCCGGCTGGCCGCCGGCGACCACCGGGTACGCGTCGCCCCGCTCTCGCCGGGCCTGCGCCGGGACTCGATCCGGGTGGGTGGCCGGGGCGCGGTGACGGTGCTCGGGGTGGACGTGAGCGCGTGGCGGCAGGCCCGCAGCACCGACGCCCAGGTCGTCGAGCTGGAACGGCGGCGCCTGGAACTGGCCGACGAGCTGGCCGAGGTCGGCGACACCGACGCGGTCGAGGAACAGCGCGGCGAGTTCCTCACCCGGCTGGCTGAGCGGGCCGGTGGCACGTACGCCCGGGCGCTGGCCGCCGGCGACGCGGCCCCGGCCGACGTGGCGGCCTTCACCGACTCGGTGTCCGGTCAGCTCGCCGAGTCCCGGGCCCGGCGGCGCGGGCTGGCCCGGCGGCGCACCGAGCTGGCCGAGGAGCTGGCCGCTGTCGACCGGGAGCTGGACGCGGCGCGTGGCAAGCGGGAGCCGGACCGGCTGGCCGCCGACGTGTCCGTCTCGGTGGACGCCGACGACACCGAGGTGGAGCTGGAGCTGACGTACCTGGTGGACGGCGCCCGCTGGACGCCCTCCTACGACCTGCGGCTGGTCGAGGACACCATGACCGTCACCTGGTTCGGGCTGGTCAGCCAGGGCACCGGGGAGGACTGGCCGGAGTGCGAACTCCAGCTCTCCACCGCCCGCCCGGCGGCGGCGAGCGGCGTACCCGAATTGTCGCCCTGGTATCTCGACCGGCTCCGGCCGGAGCCGCCGATGGCCGCGTCGTTCGGCGGCATGGTGCCGCCGCCGGCGCCCGGCGCGGCGCCGGCGGGCCGCCCCCGCGCGGCGCGGTCGGCGGCGCCGGCAATGCGGGAGAGCGTCGCCGAGGTCGAGCAGGGTGTGACGGCGGCGACCTACCGGCCGGCCCGGCCGGTGGCGGTGCCGGCCGACGGCAGCGCGCACCGGGTGTCGATCGCGGTGCTGGAGCTGCCGGCCCGGCTGGACCATGTGAGCGCGCCGGTGCGCGCCGCCGAGGCGCACCTGCGGGCCACGGTACGCAACACGTCGGACCACACGCTGCTGCCCGGCCCGGCGTCGGTCTTCCACGGCGCTGATTTCGTGGCGGCGACGCGGCTGACGACGTGGGCGCCGGGCGAGGAGACGGAGCTGGCGCTCGGGATCGACGACCGGGTGCGGGTGGAGCGGAAGCTGTCCCGGCGCACCGAGAGCAAGGCCACGCTCGGGTCGACCCGGCGGCGGGAGGTGGAGTACCGGATCACGGTCGCGAACCACACGCCCCGCCCGGCCACCGTCGAGGTGCGGGACCAGCTACCGGTGTCCCGGGACGAGGCGGTGGCGGTACGCGAGACCGCGCTGACGCCACCGCCCGCCGAGCGTACGGAGCTGGGCGAGCTGACCTGGCGGCTGTCGCTGGCGCCGGGTGAGAGCGGCGAGATCGCGCTGGGCTTCCGGGTGGAGCTGGCCAAGGGGGTCGAGCTGACCGGCTGGCGGGAATAGCACGACGGGGCCGCTTCCGCGACGTGCGGAAGCGGCCCCGGCGCATGCGTCAGACGCGGCGACGACCGTACAGGCCGGCGAAGACGGCGACGCCGATGGCGGCGAAGGCCACCTGGAGCGCCAGCTCGATCCAGTCGATGCCGGCGGTGTCGTCGACGCCGAACGCGCCGGCCACCAGGGTGCCGACGAACGCGGCGACCACACCGATGAGCAGGGTCAGCCAGATCGGGATGTTCTGCTTGCCCGGCACCACCAGGCGCCCGAGCGCACCGATGACGAGGCCGATGATGAGCGCGGTGAAGAAGCCCGTGATCTCCACGAGAGGCGTCCCTTCCCTCGGATGTGTTGACGCCTCGCTGGTTGCCCCGATCAACCACCCGGCCAAACCCGGGAGCGGCTTTCGTCACGGAACTGTCATGACCGTCCCTGATCAGTGCTCCGAGGGCTGACGGCGGCGGGGTGCACCCGGTGCCTCCTCCCGGTCGATGCGCAGTTCCCGCTCCAGCTCGGCGATCACCATCCGCAGGTCGTCCAGGCGCTGGCTGATCGCGATCCGGTCCACCTCGTCCGGTATCCCGTCCCCGTCGGAGTCGTAGTCCGAGGCCAGCCCCTCGGTCATCTCCAGCCGGCGCGCCTCCTCCATCGAGTTGACGATGACGGCGATGAGGATGTTCAGCAGGAGGTTGACCGCGATCATCACGAAGCTGACGTAGTAGAGCAGCGTCCACGGCGACACCTCCAGACCCTGTTCCAGCAGGTCCGGCAGCGTCTCCAGGGACAGCAGCACGAACAGCGTGACGAGCGAGCGGCCGATGTCGCCGTACTGCTCGGGGTAGCGGTCGCCGAAGATCAGCCAGCCCGCCATTCCGTACACGTAGAGCGTGACGGCGGCGAGCGCGAGGAAACCCGCGACGCCGGGCAGGCTGCGCCACAGCGCCGCGACGATGGTCCGCAGGCCGGGCGAGAAGCGGACCAGGCGCAGCACCCGGGCGACCCGGATGAATCGCAGCACCGCGGAGTCGCCGTGCAGGCCCGGGATGAATATGGCCGCGGTGACCAGCAGGTCGAAGACGTTCCAGCCGTGCCGGAAGAAGTCCTGCGGGCGGCGGCCGTACGCGAGCACCCGGATGGTGATCTCCACGACGAAGACCGCCCGGAACATCCATTCCGTCCACCGCAGTACCGGCCCGGCGGCGCCGAGGTCCCGGTACGTCTCGATGCCCAGCACGACCCCGTTGGCCATGATGAGCACCACGATGGCCACCTCGAACGGCCGGGACGCGACGAGCCGTGCACAGTGGCCGGCCAGCCCGCGTTTTCCGGTGGCGGTCCGGCGCCCGCCGCGCGGTGCCGGAACCGTGTCCCCGATCAGCGTTCCCCTCCGGCACACGAGAACCGGCCGACGTGCGGACGACAGGGGGTAGCCACCCGGACACTCTAGTGGATCACCGACGGTGAACTGTTCCGGCCGAGGCGCGCCCGGCCGGGCTCACAGCCAGCCGCGGCGCTTGAACAGCAGGTAGAGCGCGGCGCAGACGGCCAGCATCAGGGCCACCGCGAACAGGTAGCCGAACCGCCAGTCCAGCTCCGGCATGTGGGTGAAGTTCATCCCGTAGACGGTGCCGATCAGGGTGGGCGCGAACAGGATCGCCGCCCACGCGGAGACCCGTTTGATCTCCTCGTTCTGCTCGAAGCTCGCCGCGGTCAGGCTGCGCATCTCCTCGTTCTGCGCCTGCGAGACCAGTGTGGCGTTGACGGTGAGGATGTTCTGGAGCAGGTGCCGGAACCCGTCCACCCGCTCCACCACCTGGGTCAGGTGGTCGGCCACGTCGCGCAGCCGGCGGCGCAGTTCCTCGTCCGTGCCGTACCTGTCGAAGCCGTGAGCGAGCGCGTCGACCACCTTCAGCAGCGGCCGGGCGGCTCGCTGGAACTGGATCACCTCGCGGCTCAGCTCGTAGATGCGGCGGCTGGCGTTCGGGTCGCCGCCGAACACACCGGTCTCGATCTCGTCGATGTCGTTCTCCAGCCCGGCGACCACCGGCGCGTAACCGTCCACCACCCGGTCGAGCACGGCGTAGAGCACGGCTTCCGGGCCGAGTGCGAGCACCTCGGGTTCCGCCTCCAGCCGCCGCCGTACCCCGGCCAGGTCGGGCGTGCCGCCGTGCCGGACGGTGATCACGAAACCGGGGCCGAGGAACAGGTGCAGCTCGGCGAACTCGACCGCGTCCCGCTCGTCCAGGTAGCGGGCGGCGCGCAGCACCACGAACAGGGTGTCGCCGTACCGTTCCAGCTTGGGGCGCTGGTGGGCGTTGATCGCGTCCTCGACGGCCAGGTCGGGAAGCTGGAACTCGGCGGCGAGCGAGGCGATCTGCTCACGGCCCGGCCGGCGCAGCCCGATCCAGGCCATCGCGTCGTCGAGCTGTTGCAGGCAGCGGTACGTGTCGGCGAGGCTGACCGGCGAAGCCAGGCGTACGCCGCCGACGTAGACGCCGCTGTCGACCAGCCCGTCGGGGCGCTCCGGCTCGGCCGCGCCGGCGTCGATGGCGTGCTCGTCCAGGCGCCGGCCGAACCCCTCCGAGGACCGGTTGTCCGCCATGCCCCTCCCCCGCTGCTCGGCCGGCTCGCCGAGTCCCCCGCCGAGGCTCGCGCAAACGTCAGGGGCGGTAGCGGTAGCCCATCCCCGGCTCGGTGATCAGGTGGCGGGGCCGGGCCGGGTCGTCCTCCAGCTTGCGCCGCAACTGGGCCATGTACTGCCGCAGGTAGTTCGTCTCGTGGTGGTACTCCGGTCCCCACACGTCGTGCAGCAACTGGCGCTGGCTGACCAGCTTGCCCGGGTTGCGCAGCAGCTTCTCCAGCATGGCCCACTGGGTGGGGGTGAGCTTGACCTCGACGCCGTCGTCCCGGGTGACGGTCCGGTCGGCCAGGTCGACGGTGTTGCGGCCG
This sequence comes from Micromonospora tulbaghiae, assembly GCF_900091605.1. Taxonomy (GTDB): domain Bacteria; phylum Actinomycetota; class Actinomycetes; order Mycobacteriales; family Micromonosporaceae; genus Micromonospora; species Micromonospora tulbaghiae. The sequence goes on along the minus strand of NZ_FMCQ01000001.1, from coordinate 796,297 downwards.
ATCCGCAGCGCGGGCACGGCGGGCGAGGCCGGGGCGAGCCGCCGGGTCACCGCCCGGATGCGGGCGAGCAGTTCGTCGACCCCGAACGGCTTGGTCACGTAGTCGTCGGCGCCCGCGTCGAGCGCGGCCACCTTGTCCTCGCTGCCGGCCCGGCCGGAGAGCACGATGATCGGCACGGCGGTCCAGCCGCGCAGGCCCCGGATGACCTCGGTGCCGTCCAGGTCGGGCAGGCCGAGGTCGAGCACCACCAGGTCCGGCGGGTGACCGGCGGCGGCCTTGAGCGCGGCGGCGCCGCTGTCGGCCACCTCGACGTCGTAGCCCCGGGCCCGCAGGTTGATCCGCAGCGCGCGCAGGATCTGCGGCTCGTCGTCGACGACCAGGATCCGGGTCATTCCCGCGGCCCCTCCGGCTGGGTGGCGGCCGGCAGCCGCAGCACCATGGTGAGACCGCCACCGGGCGTGGTCTCCGGGGTGATGCTGCCACCCATCGCCTCGGCGAGCCCGCGGGACAGCGCGAGTCCCAGGCCCACCCCGGTCTGGTTGTCCCGGTCGCCGAGGCGCTGGAACGGCAGGAAGACGTGCTCCCACTGGTCTTCCGGGATGCCCGGCCCGGTGTCGATCACCCGCAGCTCGACCTGCCCGGCGTGCGCGCTGCCGGTGATCGTCGGCGGCCGGCCTCGTGGGCTGTGCCGCAGCGCGTTCGCCACGATGTTGACCAGCACCCGCTCCAGCAGGCCCGGGTCGGCCAGCGCCGCCGGCAGGTCGGCCGGGATGTCGGTGGTCACCTCGGCCGCCGCCGGGCCCAGCTCGTCGAGCGCCAGGGGTACGGCGTCCTCCAAGCCGATCGCGGTGGCGCTCACGCCCAGCGCGCCGGCCTGCAACCGGCTCATGTCCAGCAGGTTCGCAACCAGCCGGCCCAGCCGGTCCAGCGACTCGTCGGCGGTGGCCAGCAGTTCCTCCCGGTCGTCCGCGTCGAACTCGACGTCGTGACTGCGCAGGCTGCTCACCGCCGCCTTGGCCGAGGCCAGCGGCGTACGCAGGTCGTGGCTGACCGCCGCGAGCAGCGCGGTCCGCATCCGGTCGGCGGCGGCGAGCGGGCGGGCGGTGGCGGCCTCCTCGGCCAGCCGTTCCTGGCGCAGCGCCACGGCGGCCTGCGCGGCGAACGCCTCGACCACCCGCCGGTCGGCCGCCTCCAGCCGCCGGCCGGCGAGCACCACGCTGAGCCGGTCGTCGACCGGCACCACCGTCTCGCCCGCGCTCGGGCTGCCCGGCGGCCGCTCGCCGACGCTCGCCACCACCCGCCAGGCGTCCGCCTCCCGGGCGCGGGCCGGGCGTCCCCCGGCCTCGTCGGTCAGCTCCAGCACGCTCACCGCGCGCAGCCCGAACGTCTCCCGCAGCCGGTCCAGCAGCGCGGGCAGCGGCCGCTCGCCGCGCAGCACACTGCCCGCGACCGTGGCCAGGGTCTGCGCGTCGGCGGATGCCCGCGCCGCCTCCCGGGTACGCCGGGCCGCCACGTCGACCACCCAGCTCACCGCGATGGCGACGCCCACGAACACGCCCAGGGCGAGCAGGTTGTCCGCCTCGGCGATGGTCAGCGTCCGGTACGGCGGAGTGAAGAACCAGTTGAGCAGCAGCGAGCCGCCGAGCGCCGCGACCAGCGCGGGCCAGAGTCCGCCGACCAGCGCCACGCCCACCACACCGGCGAGGAACAGCAGGATGTCGTTGGTGAGGGTGAGGTCGGGCAGCGTCCGCAGCACGAGCGTGAGCAGCGGCATGCCGAGCACCGCGAGCGCGTACCCGATCAGCCGCCGGCGCCGGGACAGCGCGGCGGGCACCGCCGTGCCCCGGCGTCCGCGCCCGGCCTGCGGGTGGGTGACCAGGTGCACGTCGATCGGACCGGACAGCGCGGTGGTGGTCACCCCGACGCCCCGGGCGAACACCTGCGCGAACCGGCCCCGGCGGCTCGCGCCGAGCACGAGCTGGGTGGCGTTGACGCCCCGGGCGAAGTCGAGCAGCGACGCCGGGATGTCGGTGCCGAGCACCTGGTGGTATGTGCCGCCGAGGCTCTCCACCAGCACCCGCTGCCGGGCGAGTTGGGCCGGGTCGGCGCCGGCCAGCCCGTCGCTGCGGGCCACGTGCACGGCGAGCAGGTCGGCGCCCTTGCTGCGGGCGGCGATCCGGGCGGCGCGGCGGATCAGGGTCTCGCCCTCCGGGCCGCCGGTGAGCGCGACGACCACCCGTTCCCGCGCCTCCCAGGTGTCGGAGATGCCCTGCTGGGCCCGGTACGCGTCGAGCTGTTCGTCGACTTTGCCGGCCAGCCAGAGCAGTGCCAGTTCGCGCAGCGCGGTGAGGTTGCCGACCCGGAAGTAGTTGCCGAGCGCGGCGTCGATCTTGTCGGGTCGGTAGATGTTGCCGTGCGCCATCCGGCGGCGCAGCGCCTCCGGCGTCATGTCCACCAGCTCGACCTGCCCGGCGGCGCGGACCACCTGGTCCGGCACGGTCTCCCGCTGGGTGGTGCCGGTGATCTGCGCGACCACGTCGGTGAGCGACTCCAGGTGCTGCACGTTGACGGTGGAGAGCACGCTGATCCCGGCGTCGAGCAGCTCCTGCACGTCCTGCCAGCGCTTGTCGTGGCGGGAGCCGGGCACGTTGGTGTGGGCCAGCTCGTCCACCACGGCCACCTCGGGCCGCCGGGCCAGCACCGCGTCCAGGTCCATCTCGGTGAACTCGACGCCCCGGTAGGTCATCGACCGGCGCGGCACCACCTCCAGGTCGCCGATCATCTCGGCGGTGTGCCGGCGGCCGTGCGTCTCGACCAGGCCGATCACCACGTCGGTGCCGCGCTCGGCCCGGCGCTGGGCCTCCTCGAGCATGGCGTACGTCTTGCCGACGCCCGGGGCGGCCCCGAGATAGATCCGCAGTTCACCCCTGCCCACAGCGTCCATCCTCCCTGACCGGCCCGCGGCGGCCCCGGCTGTTCCCGGTGCCGCCGCGGTCGCTGTCGCGTCAGCGCGCCGGGAACGCCTCGTCGAGCGCGAGGTTGAGTTCCAGCACGTTCACGCCGGGCTGGCCCATGAAGCCCAGCGCCCGCCCGGTGGTGTGCTCCGCGACCAGCCGCCGCACCGCCGCCGGGTCCGCGCCGCGCTCCCGCGCCACCCGGGCCACCTGGATCCGGGCGTACGCCGGGGAGATGTGCGGGTCGAGGCCGCTGCCACTGGCGGTGACCGCGTCGGCCGGTACGGCGGGGCGCGCCGGGGCATCCCCGCGTACCGGGGTGACGATGCCGCCCTCGGCCACGTAGTCGTGACCGGGCCGCGCCGCCTCCACCGGTACGCCCTGCCAGGTGGTGACGAACAGCGTCGCGGGCGCGGCCTGGTTGACGCTCACCACGCGGGTGATCCGGCCGGTGAGACCGTGGGCGCGGAACACGGCCAGCACCGCGCCCACCCCGTCCGGCGTGCAGTACGGGCGCCGCCCGTCCACGCCGTCCAGTTCGCCGACCGCCTTGCTGCGCGCGCAGACCTGGGTGAGCAGGCTCTGCGCCGAGGTCTCCTCGTCGCCGGTGAGCGTGTCCACCACGCTCTCCGGGCCGAGGTTGCCCGCCGCGGTGGCGGTCGGGTCGTAGCCGTCCCCGGCGGCCGACGGGCGGGACTGGAAGTAGCGCGGGATCGGGTTGCCGTCCGCGTCGGTGAACGACTGGCCGATCAGCGAGCTGCCGACGGTCCGGTCGCCGACGGTGAGCAGTGAGCCGTCCGCCCTGCCGTCGAGGCCGGGCAACCGGCCCACGGCGACCAGGGCGAGCGGGTAGACCAGGCCGAGCAGCACGGTGAAGACGAGCACCGCGCGCAGGGCGGCCAGGTGCTGGGAGAGCCAACTGGGAAGGCGCATCACGAGATCCCCGGGACGAACTGGACGAGCAGGTCGATGAGCTTGATGCCGGCGAACGGCACCACGATGCCGCCGAGGCCGTAGAGCCACAGGTTGCGGCGCAGCAGCATCGAGGCGCTGGCCGGGCGGTAGCGCACGCCGCGCAGGGCCAGCGGGATCAGCGCCACGATGACTATCGCGTTGAAGACGACGGCGGAGAGGATCGCCGACTCGGGACCGGCCAGGCGCATGACGTTCAGCCGGTCCAGCGAGGGGTAGATGCCGGCGAACATGGCCGGGATGATCGCGAAGTACTTCGCGATGTCGTTGGCGATGCTGAACGTCGTCAGCGCGCCCCGGGTGATCAGCAACTGCTTGCCGATCTCCACGATCTCGATCAGCTTGGTCGGGTCCGAGTCGAGGTCGACCATGTTGCCGGCCTCCTTCGCGGCCGACGTGCCGGTGTTCATGGCGACGCCGACGTCCGCCTGGGCAAGCGCGGGCGCGTCGTTGGTGCCGTCGCCGGTCATGGCGACGAGCCGGCCGCCCTCCTGCTCCTTGCGGATCAGCGCGAGCTTGTCCTCCGGCGTGGCCTCGGCGAGGAAGTCGTCCACGCCCGCCTCGTCGGCGATCGCCTTCGCGGTACGCGGATTGTCACCGGTGATCATCACGGTCCGGATGCCCATCCGGCGCATCTCGTCGAAGCGCTCCCGCATCCCGGCCTTCACCACGTCCTTGAGGTGGATGACGCCGAGCGCCCGGGCCGGCTCCCCGGCCACGTGCTCGGCCACCACGAGCGGCGTGCCGCCGGTGCCGCTGATCGCGTCGACCAGTTCACCGACCTGCTCGGTCGGGCGGCCGCCGTTGTCGCGTACCCACTTCGTCACCGCGGCGGCGGCACCCTTGCGGACGCGCCGGACGTCGCCGCCGGCGTCCAGGTCGACGCCGCTCATCCGGGCCTGCGCGGTGAACGGCACGAACGTGGCGTGCGGGATGAGGCCGGGCTCGCGCTCGCGCAGCCCGTACTCGTTCTTGGCGAGCACCACCACCGACCGGCCCTCTGGTGTCTCGTCGGCGAGGCTGGACAGTTGCGCCGCGTCGGCGAGCGTGGCGGCGTCCACGCCGGTCACCGGCAGGAACTCGGCGGCCTGCCGGTTGCCGAGCGTGATCGTGCCGGTCTTGTCCAGCAGCAGCGTGTTGACGTCGCCCGCCGCCTCGACCGCCCGGCCGCTCATCGCCAGCACGTTGCGCTGCACGAGCCGGTCCATGCCGGCGATGCCGATAGCGGACAGCAGCGCACCGATGGTGGTCGGGATGAGGCAGACCAGCAGCGACACCAGGACGACGCCGGTGACGCCGGAGTCGGTGATCGCCGCGGTGTCGGACGCGGCGGCCTGGTAGCCCTTCGCGAAGATCGCCATGGGCTGGAGCGTGACGACGGCGAGCAGGAAGATGATCGTCAGCGCGGCCAGCAGGATGTTCAGCGCGATCTCGTTCGGCGTCTTCTGCCGGTTGGCGCCCTCGACCAACGCGATCATCCGGTCGATGAAGCTCTCGCCGGGCTTCTGCGTGATCCGGACGACGATCCGGTCGGAGAGGACCCGGGTCCCGCCGGTGACCGCGCTGCGATCGCCGCCGGACTCCCGGATCACCGGGGCGGACTCGCCGGTGATCGCCGACTCGTCGACGCTGGCGATGCCCTCGACCACGTCGCCGTCGCCCGGGATGACCTGCCCCGCCTCGACCAGGACGACGTCGCCCTGCCGCAGTTGCGGCGCGGGCACCGCCTCGTCCCGGTACCCGTTCGCGGCGGCACCGGGCGTCCAGCCGACCAGGCGGGTGGCGACGCTGTCCTGCTTGGCCCGGCGCAGCGTGTCGGCCTGCGCCTTGCCGCGCCCCTCGGCGACCGCCTCGGCCAGGTTCGCGAAGATCACGGTGAGCCAGAGCCAGACGGTGATCGCGATCGCGAAGACCGACGGGTCGGCCACCGCGAGCACTGTGGTGAACAGCGCGCCGATCTCCACGATCAGCATCACCGGGTTGCGCCACAGCGTGCGCGGGTCGAGCTTGCGCAGCGCGTCCGGCAGCGAGGCGAGCAACTGCTTCGGGTCGAGCAGTCCGCCGCCGACCCGGTCGTCGCGGCGGCCCGGCGTGCCGGGGACCGGCGCGTCGGCGGTCTGGAGAGGTGCGGTCATGTCCTTGTCTCTCATGGTGGTCACAGCCCTTCGGCCAGCGGGCCGAGCGCGAGTGCGGGAAGGAAGGTGAGCGCGACGAGGACCACTGTGACGCCGACGACCATGCCGACGAACAGCGGCCGGTGGGTCGGCAGGGTGCCCTCGGAGGCGGGTGTGGGTTGCTGGCGGGCCAGCGAGCCGGCCAGCGCGAGCACGAAGATGACCGGCAGGAACCGGCCGAGCAGCATGCAGAGCCCGAGCGCGGTGTTCCACCACGGCGTGTTCACGGTGAGGCCGGCGAACGCGGAGCCGTTGTTGTTGCTGGCCGAGGTGAACGCGTAGAGCACTTCGGACAGTCCGTGCGGCCCGGCGTTGAGCGCTGTCGAGGCGTTGCCGGTGGCGAACGCGGCGGCGGTGCCGGTGAGCACCAGCGCCGGGGTGACCAGGAAGTACATCGAGGCGAGCTTGATCTCGCGCGAGCCGATCTTCTTGCCCAGGTACTCCGGGGTGCGCCCGACCATCAGGCCGGCCACGAACACCGTGATCACCGCGAGGATCAGCAGCCCGTACAGGCCGGCGCCGACGCCGCCGGGTGCGACCTCGCCGAGCATCATGTTGCCGAGCGTCATCATCCCGCCCAGCGCGGTGTACGAGTCGTGGAACGAGTTCACCGCGCCGGTCGAGGTGAGCGTGGTGGCCGCCGCGAACGTGGCGGAGTTCGACACGTCGAAGCGCACCTCCTTGCCTTCCAGCGCCGCGCCGACCGCCTGCGGCACCGTGCCGTCGCCGGTCAGCTCGAAGACGTTGGTGAGGGCGATGCCGGCGAGCGCCAGGATCGCCATGACGGCGACGATCGCGTAGCCCTGCCGCTTCTGCCCCACCATCCGGCCGAAGACCCGGGGCAGACTGAACGGGATCACCAGGATCAGGAAGATCTCCAGCCAGTTCGTCCACGCGGTCGGGTTCTCGAACGGGTGGGCGCTGTTGGCGTTGTAGAAGCCGCCGCCGTTGGTGCCCAGCTCCTTGATGACCTCCTGGCTCGCCACCGGCCCGCCGGTGACGGTCTGGGCGCCGCCGGTCAGCGTGGTCACGTCGGTGCCGCCGGACAGGTTCTGCACCACCCCGCCGAGCATCAGCGCGAGCGCGCCGAGCACCGCGATCGGCAGCAGGATCCGCAGGGTGACCCGGGTCAGGTCGACCCAGAAGTTGCCCAACTCGCCGGTACGGCTGCGGGCGAAGCCCCGGACGAGCGCCACCGCCACGGCGATGCCGACGGCGGCCGAGACGAAGTTCTGCACCGCCAGGCCGGCCATCTGCACCAGATGGCCCATCGTCGACTCACCCGAGTACCACTGCCAGTTCGTGTTGGTCACGAACGACACGGCGGTGTTCCAGGCGCCGTGCGGCACCACCGGGTCGAATCCCAGCGAGAGCCACAGGTGGTTCTGCAGGCGCTGGAACGCGTACAGGAACAGCAGGGAGACGGCCGAGAAGGCCAGCACCGAGCGGGCGTACACGCCCCAGGTCTGCTCGGCGGCCGGGTCGACCCCGACCAGGCGGTAGATCCCCCGCTCGACCCGGGACGACCGGGTGCCGGCGACCACGCGGTACATGTGGTCGCCGAACGGCCGGTGCACGGCGACCAGCGCCGCCACCAGCGACAGGACGAAGAGCACGCCGGCTGTGGTCATGCTCATCAGAAGCGCTCCGGGAACAGCAGGGCGACGACCAGGAACACGCCCAGACCGATCGCCAGCACCAAGCCGACGGCGTTGACGGCGCTCACAGCTTCTCCACACCCCTCACCACGAGGGCGAGCGCCGCGAACAGCCCCACCGTCAGCAACACGAACAGCACGTCAGACACGGCTGATCTCTCCTAGCGGAAGATGTCCTCGCGACCGCCTCCCGGCCGCGCCGGGCAATCACAACGCCGTATCCGCCGGACGGACAGGGGCTTTGACGCGACCATCACGCGCGGCCACGGTTTCTTGACGCGCTTTTCACGCCGCCTCCGTGGCCGATGACCGGGGTCACGCGACGCACCGTCGCTCTTCGGACGCCGGCTCGTCCGCGCGGGGGCCGTGACGGGCCGGTCCGCCGCCTACGCTGGCCCGGTGGCCACCGAACTGACCCTGCTGTCGGACGTGGTCTGCCGGGGTGTGCCGGTCGGTGGGGCCCGGCTGCGCGGGCTGCTGGCGCTGCTCGCCGGGCGGCTCGGGGCGGGCTGCGGCGCCGGCGCGCTGGTCGAGGCGCTCTGGCCGGACGAACCGCCCCGGCACCCGGTGAAGGCGTTGCAGATCCTGGTGTCCCGGGCCCGCGCCGAGCTGGGCGCCGACCTGATCGTGCGGACCGCCACCGGCTACCGGCTGGCGCTCACCGACGCACAGGTGGACGCGGCGGCGGTGCTGCGGCACGCGGAGGCGGCGGCGCGGCGGGCCCGGGCCGGTGAGCACGCGGACGCGCTGGCCGAGGCCGAGGCGGGGCTGGCGTACTGGGCCGGTCCGCCGGGCGACGAGCCGGGCCAGGGCGATCCGCTCACCGCGTTGCGCGCGGACCGGGCGGCCACGTACCGCGCGCTGTCCCGGGCCCGGGCGATCGCGTTGTCCCGGCTCGGCCGGCCGGCGGAGGCGCTGCCCGGGCTCGCCGCGCTGGCCGCCGGGAGCCGCCACGACGAGGAGCTGCTGGCCGAGCTGCTCCGCTGCGAAGCGGCGGTGACCAGCCGGTCGGCGGCGCTGACCCGGTACGACGACTACCGCCGCTCGCTCCGCGACGAGCTGGGCGCCGACCCCGGGCCGGCGCTGCGCGAGCTGCACCGGGAACTGCTCGACGGGGAGGGCCGGGTGGCCCGGCCCGGCATCCCGTACGAGCCGAACCCGCTGCTCGGCCGCGACGACGACCTGGGCGCCGTGGAGTCCCTGCTGACCGGCTCCCGGGTGGTCTCGATCGTCGGTCCCGGCGGGCTGGGCAAGACCCGGCTCGCGTACGCGGTGGCCCGGCGCGCGCCGCAGCGGAGCATACGCCTTGTCGCGCTCGGCGCGGTCGGTGACGACGCCGACGTGCCGGACGCGGTCGCGGCGGCGCTGGGGGTCGGCGAGCCGGTGGCCGGCCCGGTCGGCGCGCTGCCGGTGCCCGCCGATCCGGCCGCCGCGATCGTGGCGGCGCTCGGCGCCGGGCCGGTGCTGCTGGTGCTGGACAACTGCGAACAGGTGGTCCGGGGCGTCGCCGAGCTGGTGGCGGCGCTGGTGGCGACGACACGGGAGCTGCGGGTGCTGACCACCAGCCGCACCCCGCTGGGGTTGACCTCGGAGGCGGTGCACGCATTGCCCGAGCTGCCGCCGGACACCGCTGTGGAGCTGTTCACGCAGCGCGCCCGCGCCGCCCGGCCGGGCGTGGTGCTCCCGGCCGACCAGGTGGCCGAGGTGTGCCGGCACCTGGACGGGATGCCGCTGGCGATCGAGCTGGCCGCCGCACGGGTCCGGGCGATGAGCGTGCCGGAGCTGGCCCGGCGGCTCGACGACCGGTTCGGCCTGCTGCGCGACGGCCCACGGGACGCCCCACCGCGCCACCACACGCTGCACGCGGTGGTCGACTGGAGCTGGAACCTGCTGCGGCCGGAAGGCCGGGCGGCGCTGCGGGCGCTGTCGGTGTTCCCCGACGGCTTCACCACGGCGGCGGCCGACCGGGTGCTGGGCGACGACGCGCTGCCGGTGCTCGAACATCTGGTCGACCAGTCGCTGCTGCGCGTGGAGGAGACCCCGGAGGCGATCCGGTTCCGGATGCTGGAGACGGTGCGGGAGTTCGGCGCGGCCCGCCGGTCCGAGGCCGGCGAGACGGACCGTGTCGTGGCGGCGTTCCTCGCCTGGGCCTGCGAGTTCGGCCTCGGGCAGCACGAGACGCTGCTCGGCCCCGAGCCGTTCACCGCCCTGGCGGCGGTCCGGTCCGAACAGGACAATCTCGTCGCCGCGCTGCGACTGGCCTCGGCCCGGTCGGACGCGCCCACAGTGGTCGGCGTCGCCGCCGCGCTCGCCGCGTTGTGGACGCTCGACACCAGCTACACCCGGATGCTCGCGCTGGTGGCCGACACCGACTTCCTGTTGTCCCACTACCGGCCGGCGCCGGAGTTCGTGGCGCCGGCCCGTACCGTCGCCGTGCTCGGCGTGGCGCACACCCTGATGATCGCCGGGCGGCGGGCGACCCGCTCGCTCGTGGTGCTGCGGAGGCTGCCGCCGCCCTCGCCGGACGACCTGGTCGGCGCGATGGCGACGGTCCTGGGCGCGATCCCCGAGATCGTGGCCGACCCGCCCACGCTCGCCGCGCTGCGCGCGCATCCGCAGCCGCTGGTCGCCGCGATGGCGAACGGCCTGGCCAGTTATCTGCTGGAGCAGGCCGGGCGGCCGGACGACGCGCTGGACGCGGCGCGGCGGATGCTGGACGCGCTGGCCCACCGGCCGATCCCGTGGCTGCGGGTGCTCGTCCACTCGCGGATCGGCGAGTTGTGCATGCAGACCGAACGCTCGGCGGAGGCCCGGGACCACCTCACCACCGCGCTGGACCTGCTCGCCGACTCCGGCCCGTGGTGGGACCGGCTCCAGATCCGGTGGAGCCTGGTCCTGGTGAACCTCGGGCTCGGCGAGGTCGACGAGGCGGAACGCTGGTTGCGGCTGGCCACAACCGACGCCTGCGACGGCCGGTACGACGCGCCTCCGGTCGAGGACGACCAGTACGGGATGCGGGCGTACGAGCGCGGCATCCGGGCCGAGTTCGCGCTCGGCCGGGGCGACGTCGAGGCCGGGTTGTCCGGCTGGCGGGAGGCGCTCGACCGGCTGCGGACGCCGTCGGACCCGCTCGTCTGGTCCGGGCCGCCCGGCGACGCGCCGTGGCACCTGGAGATCCGGGCCGCCGCCCTGGCGGCACACGCCCGGCACGGCCGGCTGCACCTGGTGCCCGGGCTCGCCGACGCGCTGCGCCGAAAGGCAGCCACGCTGCTCGCCGATCCGATCGCCGACGCGCCCGGCTTCCTCGTGCAACTACCCGTCCACGGGTCGCTGCTGCTCGCCCTCGCCCTGGTCGAACTGGACCGGGCCGGCCGTACCGGGGACCGGGCCGCCGGCGCGGCGGGCGCCCGGCTGGTAGCGCTCGCCGAGCGCTTCGGCTACCAGCGCAACTTCCAGCCCACCATGTCCTCGGCGGCGGCCCGGCAGGCGGCGCGGGACGCCGACCCTGCGGCGTACGACGCGGCCCGCGCGTCGTACGCCGCACTGGATCACGACGAGCTGCGGCTCGCCGCCGTGGCTGAACTCAGCGGGACGGATCACGGTCGTACAGGCGGCGCGCCCACAGGTAGCCGAGCAGGCTGACCCCCGCGCACCAGGCCACCGCGGCGAGCGCGTCGCCGCCGTCGACCGGACCGGCCAGGAGGAGCCCGCGCAGCGTCTCCATGATCGGGGTGAACGGCTGGTGCTCGGCGAACCAGGCGAGCCACCCGGGCATCGAGTCGGTCGGCACGAAACCGCTGCCCAGGAACGGCAGCAGCATCAGCGGCATGGGCAGGTTGCTGGCGCTCTCCACGCTCTTGGGCACCATGCCCAGCGCGACCGACAGCCAGGTGATGGCGAACGCGGTGAGTGTGAGCAGCCCGGCCGCGGCGAGCCACTGCGCCGGCCCGGCATCCGGCCGGAAACCGACGAGCAGGGCCACCCCGACGACCACCACGAGCCCGAGCAGCGTCTGCGTCACCGCGCCCACCACGTGCCCGGTGAGCACCGCCGCGCGGGCGATGGACATGGTGCGGAACCGGGCCACGATGCCCTCGGTCATGTCCATGGCCACCGAGATCGCGGTGCCCTGCGCGGCGCCGGTCATGGCGAGCAGGAGGATGCCGGGGGTCACGTAGTCGACGTACGCGGACCGGCCACCGGCGACACCGCCCAGGCCGTCGCCGAGCGTGCCGCCGAAGACGTAGACGAACAGCAGCAGGAAGATCACCGGCAGGGCGATCACCACTGCCGTCAGCGACGGGTAGCGGATCGCGTGCTTGAGGTTGCGGCGCAGCATCGTCGCCGAGTCGCCGACGGTGTGGGCGAGCGTGCTCATGGGTTCACCTTCTCCTCAGTGCGGTGGCCGGTGAGGGCCAGGAAGACGTCGTCCAGGTCGGGGGTGTGCAGGCTCATCGACTCGACCGCGACCCCGGCGGCGTCGAGCCGGCCGAGCAGGTCCTTCACTGCGCTGACGCCGCCGTCGCCGGGCACCCGCAGGGTCAGGTCGTCGTCGTGCCGGGTGGCCGCCGGGAACAGCCCGGCCGCCGCCGCGAGTTGCGCCGGCTCGGTGAAGTGCAGGCGTACGTGGCCGCCGGGAACGCGCCGTTTCAGCTCGGCCGGGCTGCCCTCGGCGACCAGGTGACCGCCGTCGAGCAGCGCGACCCGGTCGGCGAGCTGGTCGGCCTCCTCCAGGTACTGCGTGGTGAGGAAGATGGTGACTCCCCCGGTCACCAGCTCACGGACGATCTGCCACATGGCCCGCCGGCTGCGCGGGTCCAGGCCGGTGGTCGGCTCGTCCAGGAAGATCAGCCGGGGGCGGCCGACGAGCGTCATCGCCAGGTCGAGCCGCCGTTTCATCCCGCCCGAGTACGCGGCCACCGGCTTGTCCGCCGCATCGGTCAGGTCGAAGCGGGCCAGCAGGTCGTCCACCACCCGCCGTCCCTCGACCCGGCCCAGATGCCGCAGGTCGGTCATCAGCCGCAGGTTCTCCGCGCCGGTGAGAAGCGGGTCCACGGCGGAGAACTGGCCGGTCACGCCGATCGCGGCGCGTATCCGGTCCGGCTCGGCGGCCAGGTCGTGGCCGGCGACGCGCACGGTTCCGCCGTCCGGTCGGATCAGCGTGGAGAGGATCTGCACTGTGGTGGTCTTGCCGGCGCCGTTCGGGCCGAGCAGGGCGAAGACCGTGGCCTCGGGTACGCGCAGGTCGATGCCGTCGAGCACGACCTGCTTCCGGTACGCCTTGCGCAGCCCGGTCGCCTCGACCATCGGTGAGGTTGTCGTCGTCATGCCGTAACCGTGACGGCGGCGGGGATCAGCGCGGTTTCACGGCGGTTTCACGCCCACCGGACAGGGGCGCGGACCTCAGCGCTCGGCGGCGCGGGCGACGAGCGCCTCGGCGACGTCGCGCAGTTTGCGGTTGGAGTCCTGGGAAAGCTTGGCGAGCAGGGTGAACGCCTCGTCGGCCGAGCAGCGCCGCTGGCCCATGATGATGCCCTTGGCCTGCTCGATCACGGCTCGGCTGCGCATCGCCTCGCGCATCTGCTGGGCCAGCGTCGAGGTGCTGTCGTAGAGGTGCGCGTTGGCGAGCGCGACGGCCGCGTACGCGGCGAACTCCTCCGCCAGGTCGATCGACGACTTGTCGAAGGCGTGGGCCGAGCTGCCGTAGAGGTTCAGCGCCCCGGTCACCGCCTCCTGGATCGGCAACGCGATCGACAACGAACTACCCACGCCCGCCGTCCGGGCCTCGGCCGCCCAGCCCGGCCAGCGCGGATCGTCGGACAGGTCGGGCAGCGACACGCTCGTCGCGCTGACCGAGGCGTCGAGGCAGGGGCCGTCGTCGTGCTCGTACTGCCACTCGTCCAGCCTGCGGGCCAGGTCGCTGGTGTGGGCGATGGCCCGGTTCGCGCCGGCCTGCGTCAGGGAGACGGACACGTGCGCGCTGCCCGGGACGGCCCTGTTCGCCAGCCCGGCGACGCGCGCCAGGACGTCGTCGAGCGCGACCTCGTCGAGCCGGATCCGGCTCAGTTCGGCGAGCGCTTCGCCGGCGTCCATCCGCGGGGCTTCCATGCGCACGTCCTGTCCGGGTCGAGGTCATCGGCACGTGTCGTTCCGGCAAACGTACCCAGCGCGGGCGGTTCCGCAAGCGGTCCGCTCAGCGATCTTCACCCCATCGGCGTATCTTTGGGGCCGGGTCAAGCCATGTGCCCTCCTGCTCCCGGCGTTTCCGCCGGAGCGTCCGCTTACCACGCGGTGGGAGGTGTCATGTCGACCGATCTGCCGGTTTTCGGCTGTCACCATGTTCCGACGGCGTCCAGGTCGTTCCGGCCGGACGAGCCGATCATGTGGCTGAGCTGTGAGGCCCTGGAGGATGCGACCCGGATCTCGGTGGCCGGCGAGGTGGACCTCAGCAACGCGCACCTGCTGAGCGAACTGGTGGAGACCGCCGTCGCCGCACGCGCCCCGCTGGTGGTGGTGGATCTGTCGGCGGTCAGCTTCTTCGGCGCGCACGGCACGAACGCGCTCGTCGGCGCCCGGCGGCTGCTGGCCGAGCACGGTCGCCGCCTGGTCCTGCGCCGGCTCTCGCCTGTGGTCCGACGCGTCCTCGACATCACCGGCACGCTTGCCGCGTTCGAGGTCGTCGATCGGCCCGCGCTGCCCGCCGCCCACGGCCGGTCGGCACGTCCTGTCGCCCCCACCGGCACCGGGTCGTAGAGTTGTGCCGGTAGGTGACGTCCCGGCCGGGGCGTCACCGATGAGCGTCAAGAAGCGGCGCGCCGGTCCCGATCCGTCCGGATCGGGACGCTGGTCCGTCACCACGGGCCGACCCCGCCACCAGCCGTCCGCCCCCTCCGGGTCGACGGCGCCGCTTCCCCGAGGACGTCACAGCTCATGCCGCACGCCCACCCCGACCTCGCCGCCGCCTTGATCAGACTCGCTCGGATCAAGTACGACGAGGTCGACCTGGACGTGGTGCTGTCGACCATCGCGCAGGTCGCAAAGGACACCCTCCCCGGCACCGCCGAGGTGTCGGTGACCCTGGTCCAGGGCACCCGGGCGTACACCGCCGCGTACACCGGCGAGCTGGCGCTGACCCTCGACGAGTGGCAGTACGCGCACGGCCGCGGCCCGTGCCTGGACGCCGCCACCACGGGCACGGCCATGCTGGTGTCGGACATGTCGGCGGAGAGCCGCTGGCCGGAGTGGGCGGCGCGGGCGCACGAGGCGGGCGCGGCCAGTTCGCTGTCGATCGGCCTGCCCATCCAGGAGGCGATGGTCGGCGCGCTCAACATCTACGGGGCGGCGACCGGCGTGCTCGACCAGCACGTCGAGCTGGCGCAGACGCTGGCCGGATACGCCGCCATCGCGCTGGCGAACGTCCACCTCTACGAGAGCACCGCGACGCTGGCTCAGCAGATGCAGGAGGCCATGCAGAGCCGGGCCGTGATCGAGCAGGCCAAGGGCATCATCATGGGCCAGCGGCGCTGCTCGGCCGACGAGGCGTTCGCCATCCTGGCCCGGGTGTCGCAGGACTCCAACCGCAAGCTGCGCGAGGTCGCCGAGTCACTTGTGCAACGCGCTGTGCACGGCCCTCGTGACTGAGCGTGCGGTCAGCGCGGCATCGCCCGCCAGCCGGAGCCACTCGCACGCCACGCCCCGGCGAGGATGCTCGCCGAGCCACGGCTCGGGCATTGCTGGATCTTGGATCGGCCGGACGCCCCGCCGATCTGCGCCTGGACCTGCCACTGGCTTCCGTCGGTGCAGATGTAGACGTCACGCCGTCCGCGCGGGTTGTTGACGCCGTTCCACCAGTGTTCCTCGACCACCATGCCGTGACCGTACCGCAGGAGACCCGGAGCAGCACAGGCGCAAATCGGTTGCCACCGTCGACCGTACGGCGGCACGCTCCCCGAATGACCTCACCGGACCTGCCGCGCAGCTTCACCATCCGCGAGGGCGACCTGCGGATCCTCAACCCGTTCGACGAGGCCAAGCTGGCCGCGCTGGGCCGGGCGATCGGGCTGCGCCCCGGTGACGAGGTGCTCGACCTGTGCAGCGGCAAGGGTGAGCTGCTCTGCACCTGGGCCCGGGACCACGGGATCACCGGCACCGGGGTCGACATCAGCAGCGCCTTCACCGCCGCCGCCCGGGAACGCGCCGCCGAACTGGGCGTGACCGACCGGGTACGGTTCGTGCACGGCGACGCCGCGGCGTACACCCCGCAGCGGCCGGTCGACGTGGCCGCCTGCGTCGGCGCGACCTGGATCGGCGGCGGGGTCCCCGGCACGCTGGAACTGCTCGGCCGGGCGTTGCGGCCGGGCGGCATGGCGCTCGTCGGCGAGCCCTACTGGCGGCGTGACCCGCCGGACGACGAGGCGGTCACCGGCTCGCACGCCCAGTCCCGCGACGAGTTCAAGGACCTGCCCGGCCTGGTCGAGTCGTTCGGCGACTGCGGCTGGGACCTGGTCGAGATGGTCCTCGCCGACCAGGACAGCTGGGACCGGTACGCCGCCGCGCACTGGCTGAACCTGCGCCGCTGGCTCGACGCCAACCCGGACGACGAACTGGCCCCGGAGCTGCGCCGGGAACTGACCGAGGACCCGCCGCGGTACGTCCGTTTCCAGCGCGAGTACATGGGGTGGGGAGTGTTCGCGCTGTTGCGACGGTGACTGCTTAACGAACGGCTACGCAGGGTAAAGCCAGATCATGGGACAGTTGCGCACCTCGCCGCCGCCGCCACAGGCCTCGGAGCTGGAGCGGTGGGTGCTGGACAGTCCCGAGGATCTGCGCGGCCTGCGCGCGTGGCTGCGCGAGGCGCTGAACCGGCACGGCCTGGTGCAGGGTGAGGACCTCGACGAGGTGCCGCACCTGGTCGTGCTGGTTGCCACCGAACTGGCGAGCAACGCGCTGCGGCACGGCCGCCCGCCCACCCTCATCACGCTGCTCGCCACCGACGACCAGTTCCTGCTCGACGTGGCCGACCACGACGTGAGCTCGGTGCCGGAGCTGACCGACATCAGTCCGACGGACTCGGGTGGGCGGGGTCTGTTCCTGGCCCAGTCGGTCTCGCTCGACGTCGGCTGGTACGCCACCGACAAGACCAAGAACATCTGGGCCTCGTTCTCCCGCTGACGGCCCGGCCGGGCGACCCGGCCAACCGGTCCGGCTCAGCGGTCCCCGGCCGGGACCGGGTCGTCGTACTGGCCGGGTGGCCCGGCGAGCGGTTCGCCGCCCACGATCGGCCACGGGTTCGGCGTGCAGCCGTGCAGGCCGAGCGTCTGCTGCACCATCACCGGCGCCGGGCCGCCGGCTCGGGGGCAGCGCTCGTGGCCGCGGCCCAGCCGGTGACCGACCTCGTGGTTGAGCAGGTACTGCCGGTAGCGGGAGAGGTCACTGACGTGCGGCACCCCGTACACCCAGCGGGCCACGTTGATCACGACTCGGTCGCCGTTGCGGCAGGACGTGTAGCGGTCGCTCGGGTCGTCGCACAGCCGCCCCCGCGTCACCGGCGTGGTGAGCAGCACCCTGAAGTCGGCCCTGTCGTCGCGGCCCACCCGTTGCAGCCGCCACCGGCCGTCGCCGGTCCAGCCGCGCCGGTCGGCGAGGGTGGCGGCCACGTCCCGGGCGAAGCGTTCCACGTCCACGTTGCGGATGCCGTCCTCGACCGCGACCTGGTAGCGCAGCAGCTCGCCGGAGCTACCGGCGACCGCGCCGGCCGTGTCGGCGGTCCGGAACGTACCGGCGCCCCGGGCCGGGTAGCCGATGCCGGGGGCCACCCGGCCGGCCGCCGGGACCGGTGTCCGCGCGGCCGTCGGCGTGGGGCGGGCGTCCGGTGCGGGCGCGCTCGGTGCCGCCGCCGGCACGGTCCGGCGCACCTCGATGCGGTCCAGCAGGTCCGGATGCCGCGCGGCGTACCCGCCGGCGGCGAGCGCGGCACCGACCAGGACCACCGCCAGGAACCGCCCTGATCGCGACCTCCGCCGTCGCCGGTGCAGCCCCCGCTCGTGCCCGCCCACGTCGATCTCCGTCCGTCGCGCCGCCCCGCTCCGGACAGAAGTACGGACGCCGGGCCCGGACGGTTGAACGGGCGGCCGGGTACCGTCGGTGCCGGGGTGGACGACCTGCCGCCTGTCGGAGTCCAGGGAGAGCCACCCGTGTCACCAGCCGAGCGACTGCTCGACGCCGCCGTCGCGACCGCGCGCGGCACCGACGTACGCGCTGCCGAGCGAGCCCTCGACGGGCTCGTCGTGGCCGACGGCGCGGCGGTGGACGCGGCGCTGCTCGCCCGGCTGACCCGGGACGTGGGCCGGCTCTGGCCGCGTGGCTGGCAGCCCGCCGACCTCGACCGGCTCGCCAACCGGCGGCTCACCCCGCGCGGCGCCCGCCTGCTGCGCGACGCGATGGCCGCGCAGCGACGCACTCTGCCCGCGCCGGTCCCGGCCTGGTTCGACGAACAGCTCACCGAGACCGGCGCCTGCTGGGACGACGACACGGGCTGGCTGGACCGGCGGGCCGACGGCGACCGGATCACCGCGCTTCGGGACGCGGTCGACGCGGTCGTCCTGGTGACGGGGCTGCCGCCGATCGCGGCGCTCCGCCCGCCGCCCGGCTCGGCGGGCACCGCACTTGCCGCCGCGACGCCGAGCGGTTCCCGGATGCTCGACCGGGTACGCGCGCTGCTGGCCAAGGCCGAGTCGACCGGCTACCCGGCCGAGGCGGAGGCGTTCACCGCGAAGGCGCAGGAGCTGATGGCCCGGCACAGCATCGACGCGGCGCTGCTCGACGCCGGGGCCGAGCGCTCCGGCGGCCCGGGCGGCGTGCGGATCGGCGTCGACGCCCCGTACGCGGCGGCGAAGGCGCTGCTGATCCAGGAGGTGGCGGCGGCGAACCGGTGCGAGTCGGTCTGGTCCGACGACCTGGGCTTCGCCACGGTGCTCGGCTTCCCGGCCGACCTGGCGGCGGTCGAGCTGTTGCACACCTCGCTGCTCGTGCAGGCCACCGCCGCGATGCTGCGCGGCCGGGGTGAGCGTGGCCGGGCCGGCGGGCGGCGCACCAAGGGCTACGACGAGTCGTTCCTCAACGCGTTCTCGCTGCGCATCGGCGACCGGCTGCGGGAGGCGAGCACGGCGGCGGCCGAGGAACTCGACGACGACCGGCTGCTGCCGGTGCTCGCGGCCCGCTCCGACGCCGTCCGGGAACACGTCGACCAGCTCTTCCCGGGCACCACCCGGCACCGGCTCCAGGTGCGTGACGAGCAGGGCTGGGTCTCCGGCACCAGCGCGGCCGACCGGGCCTCGCTCGACCCGGGCCGCCCGGCGCGCCGTCCGCTTCGCGGGGGTCGCTGAACTTCCCGGGGGATGATGTCGGATCGGGCGGACCGGCTCCGACCCGTCTGCGAGGCGCCACCGCCGGTGGCCCGCACCCGAGGAGTGCACCGTGAAGTACATGCTGCTGATCTGGAACCGGCCCGGCTTCGTGGAGGAGCTGTCCGAGGCGGAACGCAACGCGATCTTCGGCGAGGTCGACGAGATCATGAAAGAGCTGACCGAGTCCGGCGAGCTGGTCGGCGGCGAGGCGCTGGCCCACCCCTCGCAGACCCGCACGGCACGCCCGGCCGCCGGCGGCGTCGAGATCACCGACGGGCCGTTCATGGAGAGCAAGGAGCAGTTCGCCGGCTACCTGACTGTCGACTGCGAGACCCCGGAGCGGGCCGCCGAGATCGCCGCGCGCTGGCCGGACGTACGGCACGGTTTCGGCGTGCTGGAGGTGCGCGCGGTGATGGAGCAGGCCGGGACGGAGATGTGACCTCCCGGGCGGTCGAGGACCTGCTGCGCGAACTCGCACCGCAGGTCCTCGGCGTGCTCGTCCGCCGGCACGGCCAGTTCTACGCCTGCGAGGACGCCGTCCAGGAGGCGCTGCTCGCCGCCGCCGTGCAGTGGCCGGAGCAGGGCCTGCCGGACCATCCCCGCTCCTGGCTGGTCACCGTCGCCACGCGCCGGCTCACCGACGAGTGGCGAAGCGAGCACGCCCGCCGGGAACGCGAGGTGGCGGTGGCGGTCCGGCAGCCCGCGTACGCGGCGGTCGCCCCGCCCGCCGACGAGGAGCCGCCCAGCGCCGACGACACGTTGCGGCTGCTGTTCCTCTGCTGCCATCCGGCGTTGCCGGTGAGCGGGCAGGTGGCGCTCACGCTGCGCGCCGTTGGTGGGCTGAGCACGGCTGAGATCGCCCGCGCGTACCTGGTGCCGGAGGCGACGATGAGCCAGCGGATCCGCAGGGCGAAACAGCGGATCGAGGCGGCCGGCGCGCGTTTCACGCTGCCGTCCCCGGCCGACCGGGACGAGCGGCTGGGCGCGGTGCTGCGCGTGCTCTACCTGATCTTCAACGAGGGCCACACCGCGTCCAGCGGCGAGGCGCTGCACCGGGTCGAGCTGACCGGGGAGGCCATCCGGCTGACCCGGGAGCTGCGCCGGCTGCTCCCGGACGACGGCGAGGTGGCCGGGTTGCTGGCGCTGATGCTGCTCACCGACGCGCACCGGGCCGCCCGTACCGGGCCGGACGGCGAGCTGGTGCCGCTGGCCGAGCAGGACCGCAGCCGGTGGGACCGGGACGCCGCCGCCGAGGGGGTGGCGCTGGTGACCGAGGCGCTCACCTGGTCGGCGCCTGGCCCGTACCAGGTGCAGGCGGCGATCGCCGCGGTGCACGCGGAGGCGCCCACCGCCGAGGACACCGACTGGCGGCAGATCGTCGCGCTCTACCGGGTGCTGGAGCGGGTCGCGCCGAACCCGATGGTCACGCTCAACCAGGCAGTCGCGGTGGCCATGGTGGACGGCCCGCGTGCCGGGCTGGCGCTGCTGGCCACACTCGACGCCGACGGCCGGACCGCGGGCCATCACCGGCTCGCCGCCGTCCGTGCGCACCTGCTCGACATGGCCGGCGACCGTGCGGAGGCGCGGGCCGCGTACCTGGCCGCCGCGCGGGCCACCACGAGCCTGCCGGAGCGGCGTTACCTGGAGGTACGCGCCGCCCGCCTGGCCGGTGAGCGGCCGCGCTGATCCGCGCCTGGACAGCACGCCGGGCCGGCCCGAAGGGCCGGCCCGGCGACGTGCACTGCGCGTACGTCAGCTCTTGAAGGCATCCTTGATCTTCTCGCCGGCCTGCTTGAGCTTGGCGCCGGCCTGGTCGTTGCGGCCCTCGGCCTCGAGGCGCTCGTTGTCGGTCGCCCGGCCGATGCCCTCCTTGACCTTGCCAGCGGTGTCCTGCGACGTGTTGTCGATCTTGTCGTCCAGACCCATGATGACCTCCACTGATGCGGTTGCCTGTCGACAACTGGTTACCCCGGAGGCCGTCCGCTCAATCCCCTCACCCGATCGGGCGAAAGCGCCGCAGCCGGAGGCTGTTGCCCACCACGAAGACCGACGAGAACGCCATCGCCGCCCCGGCGAGCATCGGGTTGAGCAGCCCGGCCGCCGCCAGCGGCAGCGCCGCGACGTTGTAGGCGAACGCCCAGAACAGGTTGCCCTTGATGATCGCCAGCGTCCGCCGGGAGAGCCGGATGGCGTCCGCCGCGACCATCAGGTCGCCCCGGACCAGCGTCAGGTCGGCGGCCTCGATGGCCGCGTCTGTGCCGGTGCCCATGGCCAGCCCGAGGTCGGCCCGGGCCAGCGCGGCGGCGTCGTTCACCCCGTCGCCGACCATGGCGACCACCCGGCCCTCGCCCTGGAGCCGCTCGATCACCGCGACCTTCTCGGCGGGCAGCACTTCCGCGATCACCTCGTCGATGCCGACCTCGGCCGCCACCGCCTTCGCCACAGTGGTGTTGTCACCGGTGAGCAGCACCGGCTTCAGGCCCAGCTCACGCAGCCGGGCGACCGCCGCCCGACTGGTCGGTTTCACCGCGTCGGCCACCGCGAGCACGCCCCGGGCCCGCCCGTCCCAGCCGGCCAGGATCGCCGTCCGGCCCGCCGCCTCCGCGCCGGTCGCGGCCCGCGCGACCTCCTCGGGTACGAAGAGACCCCGCTCTCGCAGCAGCCGGGCCCGGCCGACCACCACGGTCCGGCCGTCGACGGTGCCGGTCACGCCCAACCCCTCGGCGTTGGCGAACTCACCGACCGGAGGCAGCGCCCCGGCCTCGGCCGCGGCTTCGGCGACGGCCCGCGCGATCGGGTGCTCGGAGGCGGCTTCCAGCGCGCCGGCCACCCGGAGCAGTTCGGCGGCGTCCTCGCCGTCGGCGGGCAGCACCTCGGCCAGCGCCATCCGGCCGGTGGTGACGGTGCCGGTCTTGTCCAGCACCACGGTGTCGACCCGGCGGGTGGACTCCAGCACCTCCGGTCCCTTGATCAGCACACCGAGCTGCGCACCGCGCCCGGTGCCGACGAGCAGCGCGGTCGGGGTGGCCAGGCCGAGCGCGCACGGGCAGGCGATGATCAGTACGGCCACCGCGGCGGTGAACGCGGCGGTCGGCCCGGAGCCGGTGCCGAGCCACCATCCGAGCGTGGCGGCGGCCAGCGCGATCACGATCGGCACGAAGACACCGGAGATCCGGTCGGCGAGCCGCTGCACCGCCGCCTTGCCGGTCTGCGCCTGCTCCACCAGCCGCGCCATCTGGGCGAGCTGGGTGTCGCCGCCGACCCGGGTGGCACGGACCACCAGCCGGCCGCCGGCGTTCACAGTCGCGCCGACCACGGCGTCGCCCGGACCCACCTCGACCGGCACCGACTCGCCGGTGAGCATGCTGGCGTCGACCGCCGACGTGCCCTCCTCGACCACGCCGTCGGTGGCGACCTTCTCGCCGGGCCGGACCACGAACCGGTCGTCGACCGCGAGCCGGCCGACCGGGATCCGGGTCTCCTGCCCGCCGCGCAGCACCGCCACGTCCTTGGCGCCGAGTTCGAGCAGGGCGCGCAGCGCCGACCCGGCGGTGCGCTTGGAGCGGGCCTCGAAGTACCGCCCGGCCAGGATGAACACGGTCACCCCGGCGGCGGCCTCCAGGTAGATGTTGCCGGCGCCGTCGCCGCGGGTGATGTCGAAGCTGAACGGGTGCTTCATCCCGGGCATGCCGGCGTCGCCGAGGAACAGCGCCCAGAGCGACCAGCCGAACGCGGCCAGCGTGCCGAGCGAGACGAGCGTGTCCATGGTGGCCGCACCGTGCCGCAGGTTGACCAGCGCGGCGCGGTGGAACGGCAGCCCACCCCAGACCACCACCGGGGCGGCAAGGGTGAGGGAGGCCCACTGCCAGTAGTCGAACTGCCAGGCCGGAACCATGGCGAGCACGATCACCGGCAGGGTGAGCACGGCGGAGACCCAGAGCCGGGTACGCGCGGTGCGCAGCGCGTCCACCGGCTGCCCGGCCGGGGCCGTCTCCGCCTGCTCGGGCGGCGGCGGCACCACTGCCGTGTAACCGGTCTTCTCGACGGTGGCGATCAGGTCGGCCGGCGCGATGTCGTCGGCGTACCGGACGGTGGCCTTCTCGGTGGCGTAGTTCACGGTCGCCTCGACGCCGTCCATCCGGTTGAGCTTCTTCTCGATCCGGGCGGCGCAGGACGCGCAGGTCATCCCGCCGATGGCCAGTTCGATCAGGTTCGGCGCGGTGGGCAGCGCCTTTCCCGTGGCAGTCATCGCGGCACCTCCGGCGCTCAACTGTGCCCGTGCCCCGGGGTGCCGTGTCCGGCGTCCGGGGTCGGTGCGGTGGTGGATGCCGGCGCGGTGGGCACCGGCGCGGTCCGGTCGCCGGCCAGGACGGTGAACTCGGCGGTGTGCACCGCGTCGCCGTGCCGGAAGTCCAGGTACAGACGGTACGCCCCGGCCGAGGGCACCTCGGCGGCGAACGTGACCGCCGGACCGGCCGGTGTGCGCCCGTCGCCGGGCATGCCCTCCGGGTGCACGTGCAGGTACGCCAGGTCGCCCTGCCGCAGCGCCACCAGGTGCCCGTACGCGCCGAGGTAGGGCTGAAGGTCGGTGACCGGCTGCCCGTCGCGGCTGACGGAGAGAGTGAGCCGGCTGGTGCGGCCCGGCTCCGGCGTGCCGGTCAGCGTGACCGTGTAGCCGTCGACTGTGGTGCTGGTCACCGGCGTCGGCAGCGGCCGGGCGGCCAGCTCGCCGGGGACCGTGACGTCCAGGCCGAGGGTCAGCGGCTCCGCGCCTTCCGGGGTGAAGTCGGCGAAGGCCCGCCAGACGCCGGGGCCGTGCAGCGGCGAGGCGACCCGCCAGGTGCCGTCGCCGGTCATCTCCGGGTGGACGTGCCGGAACCCGGAGAGGTCCCGGCGGGCGACGATCAGGTGCATGCG
The DNA here is from genome assembly GCF_900091605.1 of Micromonospora tulbaghiae. Classification (GTDB taxonomy): domain Bacteria; phylum Actinomycetota; class Actinomycetes; order Mycobacteriales; family Micromonosporaceae; genus Micromonospora; species Micromonospora tulbaghiae. The sequence continues at coordinate 772,218 of NZ_FMCQ01000001.1, read as the reverse complement.
CTTGTCGTGGGCCACCTCGAAGCGGGTGACCGGAGCGCCGTCCGGGCCGGTGATCCGGAAGGCGAACTGCCCGGCCGGGGCGGCGGCGGGCTGGAACGTGTAGCCGCGTTCGGAGACGAGCAGCCCGCCGGGCAGGTGCGCGGAGGCGCCGCTCTCGTCACCGTGGCCGGTGTCGCCGGCCCCGTGGTCGCTGTCGCTGTCGTCGTGGCGGGTCTCGGCGGCCGGGGCGACGGGATCGGCCAGGTTGCCGATCCCGTACGCCGCGCCGAACACCGCCACGAGGCCGAGGGCGAAGCCGCTGAGCTTCGTCGCCGTGTTCATGGTGTCTCCTCGGTTTCTGCGGGTCCGTCGGACCCGTCACGTACCGACGAGGTCGTAGCCGGCCTCGTCGACCGCCGCGCGGACCGCGTTCGCGTCCAGCGGGTTCTGACTGGTGACGGTGACCCGGCCGCCGGCCAGGTCGACCTGGACGTCGGTGACGCCCGGTAGCGCGCTCAGCTCGGTGCTCACCGAGTTGACGCAGTGCCCGCAGGTCATGCCGTTCACCTGGTAGGTGGTCTCCATCTCGCCCTCCGATCTGATACCCCCTAGGGGTACGTCTCGAACGTTAGCATACCCCCGAGGGGTACGGTATCCTCGGTTTCATGACCGCGCCGTCCAGCCCGACCCGGGGCTACACCGCCAGCAAGGACCAACTCCTCGCCCGGCTCCGCCGAATCGAGGGCCAGGTCCGTGGCATCGAGAAGATGGTCGAGGACGACCGCTACTGCATCGACGTGCTGACCCAGATCTCGGCCATCCAGGCGGCGCTGGACAAGGTCGGCCTGGGCCTGCTCGACGGCCACGCCCGGCACTGCATGCACGAGGGCGCCGCCGAGGGCCGGGCCGACGAGATGGCGACCGAGATGATGGCCGCCGTCGGCCGCCTGATGAAGCGCGGCTGAGCGGGGACCTCCGACCCTCGGAGCAGGGCACATCGACCCGCGCCGACGCGACCGGGCGGACGTACCGTCGAAGTGGCGGGCAGGCCGGACCGGCGGACCCGCGGTGACGGACGGAGGGCGGCCCGATGATGTGGCAGAGCCCGATGATGGGCTGGATGTGGATCTGGTCCCTGCTGGTGCTCGCGGTGCTGGCGGGGCTCGTCTGGGCGGCCGTGCGGTGGACCGGCCCGCAGTACCTGGGCCCGACGACGGCCCGGCGCATCCTCGACGAGCGGTACGCCCGCGGCGAGATCGACGAGGACGAGTACCGGCGACGCCGGGCGGGCCTGGCCTGATCCGCGCGGGCGCGCGTCACCGGCCACGGTGTCCGGGAGCGCCCGGCCGGGCTGCCTACCATGGCCGGGCGACGCCCCGGACGTGGACGACACGTCCGCGCCGGCCGGGTGACCAGACCGGCCCGGCGGACCAGGCGTCGCCGCGACCGTTGGGAGAGACGCCATGGGTGCCGACCACACCCACCCCGCACCACCCACGCCGCCGGGCGTACGACGGCTGCTCGTCGCCGTGGTGGTGCCGCTGTTCGTGATCACCGTGATCGCGGCGCTGGTGCTCTGGCCCCGGCAGGACCGGGAGCCGGTCGGCGGTGCGGACGTCCCCCGCTACCACGGCACCGTGACCCGGGTGGTCACCGAGCCCTGCCCCCCGACCCCGGAGGCCCCGGACGGTGGAGGTGGGCCCTGCGGCACGGTGACCGTCACCGCCGAGCAGGGCCCGGACGCGGGCCGGCAGGTCGAGACGCCGATCCCGGCCGGGCCGGGCGCGCCCCGGGTCGCGGTCGGCGACGAGGTCGTCCTGGTCGAGCTGACCGACCCCGCCGATCCGGCGGTGAAGTCCTACAACATCGCCGAACACCAGCGCGGTACGCCGCTGATCTGGCTGATGGTGCTCTTCGCCGCCGCGATCGTGGCGTTCGGCCGCTGGCGCGGGCTCGCCGCGCTCGGCGGCCTGGTGGCCAGCTTCGCCATCCTGCTCGGCTTCGTGCTGCCGGGCATCGGCGCCGGCCAGCCCCCGCTGCTGGTGGCGATCGTGGGCGCCGCGTTGATCATGTTCGTGGTGCTCTACCTGACCCACGGGATCACGGCGCAGACGTCGGTGGCGGTGCTCGGCACGCTCGGCAGCCTGGTGGTCACCGGCGTGCTCGGCCTGCTCGCCACGTCCGCCACCCACCTGACCGGATTCGGCAGCGAGGACGCCACCACGCTGTCCATGTTCCAGGGCGACGTGGACCTGCACGGCCTGCTGCTGGCCGGCATCATCATCGGCTCGCTGGGCGTGCTGGACGACGTCACAGTCACCCAGGCGGCCACCGTCACCGAACTGGCGCACGCCAACCCGGGGCTGTCCCGGCGGCAGCTCTACCGGGCGGCCACCCGGGTCGGCCGGGCCCACATCGCGTCCACCGTCAACACCATCGTGCTGGCGTACGCGGGTGCCTCGCTGCCGCTGCTGCTCCTACTGGTCGCGGACTCCCGCCCGGTGAGCGAGATCCTGACGAGCGAGTTCCTCGCCCAGGAGATCGTCCGCAGCGCGGTGGCCACGCTCGGCCTGATCGCCGCCGTACCGCTGACGACCGGACTGGCCGCGATCGTGACGACCGCCGGACGGCGCTCGCGCGGCGCGGAGCCGGCGGCGCCCGCGGCCCGACCGCCGGCCGGACGGGACGACGCGCTGGAGGCGCTCGGCGGCGGGAAGAGTACGGAGGCCGCATGGTGACACTCCGCAGCGTGACCATCGATTTCAAACGCGACGCTGGTCACGGTGCGCCACGGCGAAATCTCGCTATTGGTCGGCTTCCGGACGTAGATCCTCAGGAGTGCTGTCAGGTAACCTCGCTGCCGGTCACCGCCGAAGGCGCGCACCGGCGCCAGCGGTGCCGCCGCCCAATCGCCCGCGGGCGAGCCGGGGAACCAGGTACATGGGGTGAATCCGCAACAGCGGTAGGGGCCACTTCCGTCCCGAACCCGTCAGCTAACCCGGTCGGCGGCCGACGGAAGGGAACACTGTGACGGCACCCCTGCGCCGCTGGCTGACACCCGTGGTGGCCGTGCTGGCCTCGCTGGCCGTGCTGGCCGGGCCGACCCCGGCGACCGCGGCCCCCACCGCGGCGGCCCCCGGCACTCCCTCGGGACACGAGGAGGACGGCGAACCGCCACTCATCACCGAGGCGATCGACGCCGCCAACCGGAACTTCCTCCAGGCCAAGGCGAAGCTCGCCAAGTCGCAGGACCGCCAGCGGCGGCTGGCGGCCGAGGTGAAGACGGCACAGGCCGAACTCGAAGCGCTCAGCCCTCAGGTCAACCAGCTCGCCGCCCAGTCCTACCGGACCGGCCGGATGGGCGCCATGGCGATGCTGCTGGAGAGCAACTCGCCCGACTCGTTCGTCCGCCGGGTCAACGCCCTGGACGAGCTGAACCTCCTCAACGCGCAGCGCCTGGCCGCCATCAACGCGGTCAAGACCCGCGCCGAGCAGGCCAAGATCGCGCTCGACGCCGAGGTGCGCGAGCAGGAGAAGCAGAAGAACGCGATGGAGCGCGAGAAGGTGCAGGCCGAGCGCGCGCTGAAGCTCGTCGGCGGTCTCGGCTTCACCGGCGGCCTGGTCTCCGCCACCTCACCGGTCGCCAAGATCGCCCCCGGCCGCACCGCCGACGGCGGATGGAAGGCCGAGTCGTGCAGCGAGGACGACCCGACCACCTCGGGCTGCGTCACCCCGCGCACGCTGCACGCGTACAAGGAGGTCCGGCGCGCGGGCTTCAAGCGCTTCGTGGGCTGCTACCGGTCCGGCGGGCCGTGGGAGCACCCCAAGGGCAAGGCGTGCGACTGGTCGCTCCAGAACAGCGGCTTCGCGCCCTGGCACAACAACGACACCCGCCGGTACGGCAACGAGGTCGCCGCCTTCCTCATCCGCAACGCCGACCGGCTGGGCATCTACTACGTCATCTGGAACCGGCAGATCTGGTTCCCGGCCACCGGCTGGAGTTCGTACAGCGGACCGTCGAACCACACCGACCACGTCCACATGTCGCTGCTCTGACCGGGACACAGCGAAAGGGGGCCGTCCTCGGGCGGCCCCCTTTTTCGTCTTCCCTACCGGTCAGCCGGCCAGCGCCGGGTCGGCGGGCGCCGCCGGAGCGGGCAGCGGAGCCGGGGCCTGCGCCACGGTCCGCACCTCGCCGCCGGCGAGCCGGTACGACATGCCCACCACCGTGCACCGCCCGGCCGCCACCCGCTCGGCCAGCACGGCGGAGCGGGCCAGCAGCGTCTCGACGGTCTGCGCGATGTGCACGTCGATGATGCCGTCGAGGTCGTCGACGCCCTGGCGGGAGGCGCGCAGCAGGCTGGGCGAGACCGCGTCCACCACCGCGCCCAGGTGCCCGACCAGGGCGGCGCCGGTCCGGAACCCCTCGCGGGCGGCCTGGACCGCGCCGCACGAGTCGTGCCCGAGCACCACCACGAGCGGCGTGCCGAGCACGGTGACGGCGTACTCGACGCTGCCGAGCACCTCCGGCCCGGCGGTGTGCCCGGCCGTACGCACCACGAAGAGGTCACCGAGACCGCGATCGAAGATGATCTCGGCGGCGAGCCGCGAGTCGGAGCAGCCGACGATCACCGCGAAGGGATGCTGACCGTCGGCGACCGCCGTCCGGTGCCCGGCGTCCTGGTTCGGATGCTGCGGGGCTCCGGTGACGAACCGGTGGTTACCGGCACGCAGTTCGGCCAGTGCCTGCTCCGGGGTGCTCGGCGTCATGTTCCTCACCTCGTCTACCTGGGGAACCACCAGGCCTAACGGCCTCGCGACCCACGGTCACACGCACCTCGGGGCCCGTCAAGATTCGTGATACGCATTTCATACTTTCCCGTTGCCGCTCGCCTCGGCCCGCGCCGATTCGGCCGAGGGCGGCGGTGGCCATAGCATGGCCACCATGGCGACCACACCAGTTGAGGACGGGAGCCGCCGTAACTGGACCTTCCTCACCAACCACGGCCATGTGCTGCTGGCTATCGCGCGCAACCCCACCGCCCGGCTGCGCGACGTGGCCGACGAGGTCGGCGTGACCGAACGGGCGGCCCAGGCCATCGTCGCCGACCTGGAGGCCGGGGGCTACCTGCGGCGTACACGGGTGGGACGGCGCAACGAGTACACGATCAACCCGAAGGGCCGTTTCCGGCACCCGGCCGAGGCCGACCAGCAGGTCGGCGCCCTGCTCGCCCTCTTCGCCGCCGAGCCGGCCGGGGACGCCACCGCCGACAGGTGACCCGGGCCGGGCACACGTGTGCCGCGCGCGGGCGGGTGCGGCGGGTAATCTCAGCGCGTGCGCGACAGCTTGCGGCCGGGCGCGACCACGGGACGCGTCCGGGCCGGACACCGGATCAGGTCCGTCCTCTCCGGAGCAGCGGTGACCGCCCTGCTCGGCGGCGCGCTGGCGGTGCCCGCGCCCGCGCAGGCCGCCCCGAAGTGCGGCCCGGGCGGCGGTCCCGCGCCCACCGAGGTGCCCTGGGCGCTGAGCCGCCTCGACCCGGCCGCCGCGTGGCGGCTGGGCAAGGGCGCGGGGATCACCATCGCCGTGATCGACTCCGGGGTCTCGCCCACCCATCCCCTGCTGCGCGGACGGGTGCTGCCGGGTGAGGACTTCAACCAGCTCGTACGCCTGAAGGGGCAGTGCGACCTGGTCGGCCACGGCACCATGGTCGCGGGCATCATCGCCGGCCGGGAGGGCACCGGCTCGCCGTACACCGGCATCGCGCCGGAGGCGAAGATCCTGCCGCTGCGGGTGCTGGCCGAGAACAAGGAGAACTTCGACCCGGACGTGCCGGCCGAGATCGGCAAGGCGATCCGCTGGGCGGTCGACCACGACGCCGACGTGATCAACCTGTCCCTGGTCACGCTCGACGACCCGGCGCTGAAGTCCGCGGTGCAGTACGCGCTCGGCAAGGACGTGGTGGTCGTCGCCTCCGCCGGCAACCGGCAGGAGAACCGGGAGGACCGGCCGGCCTATCCGGCGGCGTACGACGGTGTCGTCGCCGTCGCCGGGATCGACGAGCAGGGCGGGCACGTCGGCAGCTCGGTCAGCGGGGACTATGTGGACATCGCCGGACCCGGCCTGAACATCGTCGGGCCCGCGCCGCAGGGACCGGGATACCGGGCCGAGCCGCAGGGCGGGACGAGCTTCGCCACCGCGTACGTCTCCGGGGTGGCCGCGCTGGTGCGGGCCGCACACCCGGACATCAGCGCCGACGAGGTCGCCTACCGGCTGACCCGTACCGCGGACAACCCGCCCGACGGGCACAACGCCGACGTCGGCTACGGGATGGTCAACCCGTACCGGGCGGTCACCAGCCTGCTGGGCACCCGGAACGACCCGCCGCTGGGCGCGATGCCGCCACCGGCGCCGCCGGCCGACCCGCTGGCCTGGCAGCGCACCGTCGCGATCTGGGTCGCTGTCGTCGGCGCGCTGCTGGCCGGCGTCCTGCTGACACTGCGCCCGATCCTGGTACGCGGACGCCGGCGCGGGTGGCGTCCCGGCCGGCGCGACGTCCCGCAGGACGCCTGACAAACACGACGGCTCCGCCCGGCACGAGCCGGAGCGGAGCCGCTGTGGACCGGTCCGAGGTCAGTTGCCCCAGACCTTGGAGTTGCTCATCTCCGTGGTCATGTAGTTCTCGCGCGCGATGCCCACGGCACCACCGATCTCGTTCAGGACCTTGTTGATGTCCCGCACGGCGGCGTCCCACTGGGCCTGGTGCTGCTGGTAGGCGGCCCGGTCCTGGCCCTCCCACTCGAGCTTGGTCAGCATCGCCCGCAGCGTGTCCAGCTTCTCGTCGATGGTCCGCGAGATGGCCTGCATCTGCTGGTTGCTGCTCTCCAGAACAGCGTAATCAACCTTGATGCTCATCGATTCCTCCTCTGCCTGTCTTCGCGGATCACGGGTTGAGAGCAGAGTGGAACTTGTCCAGCATCTGCTGCTGCTCTTCGTCGTTGACCTGGTGCGTGGTGCCCGACTTGTCGAGCAGGTCCGCGATGTTGTCCATCGCGGTCAGCAGCTTCGTAGTGTCCTCGTTCCAGCGAGTCATCAGGCTCTGGAAGCCCGTGGACGCCTGGCCCTTCCAGGCCATCGCCAGGTCGTCGACCACGTTCCACAGCTTCTTGAGCTCGCCGTCGACATCGCTGCGCGTGGACCGCACGTCACTCGCGGCGGTGTGCAGAGTCGCTGCACTGACCTCGAACGCCATGCTTCACACCCTTCCGTCATCTTGTGGCGGCGGTTCCGCCGCGCCCTCCCCCGCGGCAAGGCGTGCACACCCCACCGACGGACACTTCATCCGAACCGTAGCGGACGATGTCCAACCCGCGCAGCCCTGCCTGTCCCATCGTCGTATTCCGACAGCCCCGAATCGACAACGCGATCCGGCATTCTCCGTACGAGTTGGACGGTCCTTCTGAGCTCAGGATCGTTCGCGCGACGATTTGACGATCGTCGACACGCCGAAGACCAGCACCGCGACCAGCAGCACCACAACGGCCCACAGCATCGGCTTCTCGAACGCGCGCTGGAACGACAGCACCAGCAGCGCCGCGCAGGTGCTCAGCGACACCACCTCGGCGGCCCGCCGCAGCCGCGCCGAGCGGGTCAGCGCGGCGAACAGCATCAGGACAACGAAGACCGGGATGGTCAGCAGGACGTACAGCAACAGCGAGAAGAGCAGGGTGTCCATGCGTCGCTCCCGTCACCCGTAGAACTTGGCGTCCCGCACCCAGTCGATCTTGATGTCCTTGATGTCCGGGTCCGAGCCGGTCGGCGCCCAGCCGGGGCGGGAGTCCGCGGCGAAGGTGAACCGGTTGTCGGTGTGGAAGGCGGCCAGCAGCGCGTGCAGCAGCGCGCTGATCTCGCCGAAGACCAGGACCAGGACGGCGGCGGTGGCGGTCAGCCCGACGATGCCGATGGCCTGGGCCAGCGCGGTGGTGGCGGGAAAGAACTGGAGCGCGATCGAGGCGATCACCGCGACCAGGATCGGCATGAGCGCCTGGGCCAGCCCGGAGATCGCGTCGTTGTAGGCATCCCGGGCGGCGGTGAGCGTGTCCCGGTTGGCGGCGAACGCCTCGGCCAGCGAGTTGATCTCCGCGCCGAGCTTGCGGAGGAACAGGTCGAACGCGTCCCGGTCGTCGAAGTCCCACTCCGCCGCGTCCGGCGGAACCGCCGCCATGGCCGCGCCGAACTGGTCCGCGCCGAGCAGGCGGGCGGCCTCGTCCCACTTCTTGATCGACTCGTTGACCTGCTGGTTGTCGAACGACTCCAGGTAGAGGATCGCGCCGATCAGCGCCGCCGAGGCGACGATCCAGACCAGGTTGCCCTTGGCGACGGCCGCCGCCGACCGGACCGGAGCCGTGGTCTCGGCGACCGTCACGGTGCCGGTCACCGTCCCCGAGGCGTTGGCGATGAGGATCTCCGGTGGCATCAGGCGTCCTTCCCGTCGCGGACCCGGCCGGTCACTTGACCACCCAGGGCTGATCCGACCTCTCCCAGTTCTTCGCGCTCTGTTCGAGCTGCGCGGCGGCCCTGCGCAGATGCTCCACGCCGGTACGGACGTTGTCCAGGTGCCCGTCCACAGCCGCGTTGTGCCGCTCCACCGCGCCGGTGCCGAACCAGCTCAGCGCGCCGCCGGGCAGCTTGACCTCGCCCAGCAACGTCTCGACGTTGCGCAGGTATTGGATCGGGCCGTCCGGGGCGTCGAGCATCCGACCCGCCTTCCGGATCGCGTCGACGTCGACGGTGTTCGGCATCGCCGGCCTCCCTCTCGCTCAGCGCCGCAGGTTGCGGGTCGGGTCGGACACGTCCACCCCGAACTGACGGAACCAGTCCTCCGGGGTCAGCGTGCCGTCCTGCGCCCGGCGGACCATCTCGGAGTCGCCGAGCATCTCACTCAGCATCTCGCGCTGGCGCTCCTCGAAGGCCGCGTAGGCCGCGTCGATCGCCGCCTGCATCGCCTCGGCCAGGGAGAAGCTGTCCAGCCGCATCGCCCGCGCGTTCAGCTCGATGTCGCCGACCTTCATGTCGCCGTCCACCGTCACCCGCACCAGCCCGTCCGGGCTGTCCCCGGTCACCCGCAGCTCGGCGCGCTGCCGCTGGAGATCGGCCAGCCGGCGCTGCTGTTCCTGCGCCTGCCGCAGCAGGCCCTCCATGGCCGCACCGAAACCCGACGGGCTGCTCACCTGCGCCCCTCTCCACTCGCGACGATCGATCGGCCCGACGCTACCGGACCCGGCCGCCCGCCGTCCGTCCCGTCAGGCCGGTTCCGTCCACGCGGTCTGGATCAGCTGCTGACCGTCGCGGCGACGGACGAGTGTGCCCCGGCCCGGCGGCTGCGGGGTCGGCCGCAGGTTGCCGAAGACCGCACCCTCCTCCCGGCTGCCGGACATCAGCAGACCCGGCGAGTCCAGCTCGCGCAGGCGTTGCAGCACCGGCTCGTACAGCGCCCGGGCCACACCGCCGACCCGGCGCGTGATGATCAGGTGCAGGCCGATGTCCCGCGCCTGCGGCAGCAGCTCGTGCAGCGCGCTCAGCGGGTTGCTGCCGCCGGAGGCGACCAGGTCGTAGTCGTCCACCAGGATGTACAGGTCCGGGCCCTTCCACCAGCTCCGGTCGCGCAGCTGCGCGGTGGTCACGTCCGGGCCGGGCAGCCGGTTCTGGAGCGCGCTGCGGATCGAGCCGAGCCCCTGGCTGAACACCTGGTTCGACGGCGCGTAGTCGAGCAGGTGGTCACCCTCGACCGCGCCCAGCAGGCCACGCCGGTAGTCGGCGATGACCAGCCGCGCCTGGGCCGGGGTGTACCGCTCGGCGATCCCCCGGGCGATCAGCCGCAGCAGGTTCGTCTTGCCGCACTCGGCGTCGCCGAACACGGTCAGGTGCGGCTCGCCGGCCAGGTCCAGGTAGACCGGGGCGAGCGCCGACTCGTTGACGCCGATCGGGATACCCGGGGCGGACCGGTCGACCACCTTCGCCAGCTCGGTGACGGTCAGCTTGCGCGGCAGCAGCCGCACCTTCGGCGCCGGCTGCCCCGGCCAGTTCGCCGCGACGTGACCGGCGAGCGCCACCGACGCCTCGGTCAGGTCCTCGATGTCACGCTTGCCGTCGATCCGCGAGATCGCGGTCAGGAAGTGCAGCTTGTCCCGGGTCAGGCCGCGGCCGGGCGCGCCCACCGGCACGTTCTGCGCGGCCCGCCGGTCGATCTCCGACTCGGACGGGTCACCGAGCCGCAGCTCCAGCTTGGTGCCGAGCAGGTCCCGCATGTTGATCCGGATCTCCGCCCAGCGCACCGCCGTGATCACCACGTGGACGCCGAAGCCGAGGCCCCGGTTCGCCAGGTTCGTGATCGTCTGCTCCAGCTCCTCGTACTCCTGGCGCAGCGTGTTCCAGCCGTCCACCACGAGGAAGACGTCACCGAACGGGTCGTCGGCGAACTCACCGGCCGCCCGGCGGCGCCGGTAGCTCGCCACCGAGTCGATGCCGTGCTGGGTGAACCGGTTCTCCCGCTCGTCGATCACGGCGACCACCTCGGCCACCGTCCGCCGGACCGCCTCGACGTCCCGCCGGCCCGCGACACCCGAGGTGTGCGGCAGCCCGTCCAGGCTGCGCAGCGCGCCGCCGCCGAAGTCGAGGCAGAAGAACTGCGCCTCGCGCGGCGTGTGGGTGAGCGCCAGCGAGGCCAGCATCGAGCGCAGCATGGTGCTCTTGCCGCTCAGCGAAGCCCCGACGATCACCACGTTGCCGCCGGCCCCGGCCAGGTCGACCATCATCGGGTCGCGGCGCTGCTCGTACGGCCGGTCCACGATGCCGACCGGCACGGCGAGCCGGCCGCGGCCCGGCCAGTCGGCGGTGGTCAGGCCGTACGTCGGGTGCACGCTCAGCTTGGGCAGCAGCTCGGCCAGCCCGGACGGCTCGGCCAGCGGCGGCAGCCACACCTGGTGCGCCGGCTTGCCCCGGCCCTTGAGCTGGTCGATCAGCACGTCCAGCATCGCGACCGCCTTGCCGTCGCCGGACTGCTCCGGCTCCGGCGTGGCCTCCGCCGGGCTCGGCAGCGCCGGTGCCGGCACGTAGTCGATGCCGTACGGGACGATCCGGCGCTGCACCTGTGCCCGGGTGGAGCGCTGCACCTGCCCCGGCGCCCGGTACGGGCCGGACACGTACGCGGCGCGGAACCGCAGCATCGTCGCGGTGTCCGTCTTCAGGTAGCCGTGACCGGGCGCGCTGGGCAGCTCGTACGCGTCCGGCACGCCGAGCACGATCCGGCTCTCCACGGCCGAGAACGTGCGCAGACCGATCCGGTACGACAGGTGCGTGTCCAGGCCGCGCAGCTTGCCCTCCTCCAGCCGCTGCGAGGCGAGCAGCAGATGCACGCCGAGCGACCGGCCGAGGCGGCCGATCATCACGAACAGGTCGATGAAGTCCGGCTTGGCGGCCAGCAGCTCGGAGAACTCGTCACAGATGATCAGCAGGCTGGGCATCGGCTCCAGCGGCTCACCGGCGGCCCGCGCCTTCTCGTAGTCGTACCGGGAGACGTAGTTGCCCGCCGCGCGCAGCACCTCCTGCCGGCGGTTCATCTCACCGGCCAGCGCGTCCCGCATGCGGTCGACCAGCGGCAGCTCGTCCGAGAGGTTGGTGATCACCGCGCTGGTGTGCGGCAACGCGTCCAGCGAGGCGAAGGTGGCGCCGCCCTTGAAGTCGACCAGGACGAAGTTCAGCTCCTCCGACGAGTGCGTCACCGCGAGCGCCGCGACCACCGTACGCAGCAGTTCGCTCTTGCCGGAACCGGTCGCGCCGATCACCAGGCCGTGCGGGCCCATGCCCTCGTGCGCGGACTCCTTGAAGTCCAGCTCCACCACGTTGCCGTCCGGTCCCAGGCCGAGCGGGATGCGCAGCCGGTCGCGGTGGCTGCGCGGACGCCAGGTCTGCCGGGTGTCCACAGTGGCCGCGTCGCCCACGCCGAGCAGGTCGGGCAGCTCCATGCTGCGGGCCAGCGGCTCGTCGGTGCTCGCGCCCTGCTGCTGGGAGAGCCGGAACGGGGCGATCTGCCGGGCCAGCCCCTCGGCCGCGCTCAGGGACAGCCGGTCCGGCCGGCCGAGCCGCGACGTGGCGGTGCCGCGGACCAGGTCGAGCCCGGTGCCGTCCCCGGCGTCCAGGCAGAGCAGCCAGCGGCCGGCGTCGCGCGGGACCGCGCCGGACAGGTCGAACACGGTCGTGCCGAGCAGGCCCGGCCCGGTCAGCGCGCAGGTCGCCGAGACCTCGCCGCCGTCCAGCACCACCACCACGTGCGGCGCGGTGGTCAGCGGCTTCGCCTCCGGCGCGAACCGGGGCCGTCCGCCCAGGTCCTGGGCCAGCGCGGTCTCCGCCTCGTCCAGCGCGGCGAACACCATCCGGCGCGCGCCCGCCGCGTCCGTACGCCCCGGGTGCTGGGCGTGCGGCAGCCACTTCACCCAGTCCCAGGCCGCCTGCCGGTCCGGCGCGGCCACCACGACCACCAGGAGATCCTCCGGGGCGTGGAACGTGACCAGCTGGCCCAGCGCGGCCCGGGCCAGGTCGAGCACCGGCTCCCGGTCGCCGCGCAGGGCGATCCGGCTGAACGCGCGCAGCGACAGCGCGGTCGGCAGGTCCGGCACGTTGGAGTGGGCCCGGACGAACCGGCGCAGCGCGATCGCGCTCATCGGTTCCAGGTCCTCCACCGGCTTGGTCTCCGGCGGCACGATCTCCACGGCCAGCCGCTGCGGGCCGAGCGCGATCCGCACCTCGCCGAAGTCGTCCTCGGTGATCCGCCGCTCCCAGAGCCGGCGGGATGCGGCGATCGACCAGAGCGCGTCCGGCTCCGGGTGCCGCCACGTCATCGCGGCGCGCTGCTGCTCGGCGGCCCGCCGGGTGCGCTTGCGCATCTGCGCGAGATAGCGCATGTAGTCGCGCCGCTCGGCGTTCAGCTCGGCCTTGTCCTTGCCGCCGTTGCCGAGCGTACCGATCGCCATGCCCAACATGGACACGCCGAACAGCCCACCCGCGACGTACGTCATCATGCCGCCGCCCCGGCCGGCGTAGAGGAACGCCATCGCGCCGACGCCGCAGAGCATCGGCAGGATCATCAGCACCTGGCCCATGCCCTTGGCCTGCGGCTCCGGCAGCTCGGGCGGGGACTCCAGCAGCACCTCGCCGCGCGGCAGCGCGGGCCCCGGTTGACGCGGAAGTCGGCGGAACACCACCGTACTCACGGCTCTCCCCTCCCCAGAAGTGGCCCTGATCGTGGTCTGCCACCGCCGGTGAGCGTCGGGTGGGCAACCTGTGCGACCGCCATCGTAGGTAATCTCCCGGTGGCGTCGTGGACCCGTAGGGGGCGACGCCGACGGCCCAGCGGATCGTATGCGAGCACGAGGAGGCCACTGTGGCGACGAAGACGGCGACCGGTGGGCTGAGCCGGATCACCATCGTGGCGCCGCGTACCAGGATGGATCTGGCGCTGCCGTCCGACGTGCCGCTCGCCGACCTGCTTCCCACGCTGCTGCGGTACGCCGGCGAGGACCTGGCCGACGAGGGCGTGCGGCACGGCGGCTGGGCCCTGTCCCGGCTCGGCGGTCAGCCGCTCGACGGCGGCCGGACCGCGGCGCAGCTCGGCGTACGCGACGGCGAGGTGCTCTACTTCAACCCGCGTGCCGCGACCGCCCCCGAGATCGTCTTCGACGACGTGGTGGACGCGGTCGCCACCTCCACCACCCAGCGGGCGGGCGCCTGGCAGGTCGGCACCACGCGGGTGTTCGCGGTCCTGCTCGCCGCCTCGGCGCTCGCCGCGGGCGCGGTGGCGACCCTGCTGACCGGCCCGCCGCAGCTACCGGGCGCGGCCGCCGCGTTCGTGGTCGCGGTGGCACTGCTGGTCGGCGCCGCGGTGCTGTCCCGCGCCGCCGGCGACAGCCGCACCGGCGCGGTGCTGGCCCTGGTGGGGGTCGGTTACGCGGGCGTCGGCGGCCTGCTGGTGCTCGCCGGGGACCGGACGCTCGGCGAGCTGGCCAGTCCGCACGTCCTGCTCGCCGGCACCGCCGTGGTGGTCTTCGGCGCGATCGCCGCGCTCGCCGTCGGTGACCGCCTGCCGCTGTTCCTCGGCGCGGTGGGCGTGGGCGCGGCGGTCGGCCTCGGCGCGGTGCTCAGCCTGGCCTTCGACATCGGCGCGGCGGCCTCGGCGGCGGTGGTCGCGACGGTCGCGTTCGGCGCGCTGCCCGCGCTGCCGATGCTCGCCTACCGCCTGGCCCGGCTGCCGGTGCCGTCCATCCCCACCGGCCCGGACGACCTCAAGACCGACACCGAGTCGGTGGACGGGCCGTCGGTGCTGCGCAACAGCGAGCGCGCCGACGCGTTCCTCACCGGTCTGCTCTGGACCGTCTCGCTGCTGGTGCTCGGCGGCGAGGTGGTGCTGGCCGGGAACGGCCGGCTCCCGGCGGTCCTGCTCTGCCTGGTGCTGGCGCTGCTGTCGCTGCTGCGGGCACGCCCGTTCCTCAGCCGCGCCCAGCGCACGCCGGTGCTGCTGTCCGGCACCGTCGGCCTGGGGCTGGTCGCCGCCGCCACGTTCGCCGCCGGCTCGCTGGCGGTACGGCTCGGGCTGATCCTGGGCGGCCTGGCCGTGCTGGCCGTGATCAGCCTCGTCTACGGCCTGACCGTGGCCGGCAAGCGGATCTCCCCGGTCTGGGGCCGGACCCTGGACATCGTCGAGATCCTGCTGATCATCGCGCTGGTGCCGCTGGCCGTCTGGGTCTGCGGCGCGTACGGCTGGATCGTCAACCTTCGACCGTGACGGTCCCCATCGCGGTGCCGACCGGCGCGGTGGCGTAGACGCCGGGGCCGTGCTGGCCGTCCAGCGGGCGGGCCGGCACGCCCGCGCGCCGGGCCATCTCCCGGACCGCCTTCACCAGCGCCTCGGCGTGCCCGTCCATGGCTGCCACCCGCAGCAGCGGCGGCACCCGCCGCCCGCCCGGGAGCACCACCGCGGCGACCGTGTGCGAGGGCGCGGAGGTGGCCGTGACCGCGTCCACGAGTGCGCCGAGCGAACCGTTGGGGCGTACCCGCAGGGCCAGGCAGCGCTGCGTCCAGCCGCCCCCGCGCAGGCTGGTCCACGTCTCCACCGGGGACTCCGGCGCCAGGTCGAGCCCGGCCCCGGACACCACGGCCGCGTGCAGCTCGTTCCGGTCGAGCACCCGGTGACCGAGGCCGGCGGCGTTGAGCGCCTTGCCGACCCGGCCCACCCCGGCCGCCACCGTGCGGTGCACGCCGCGCAGGCCGCCGCCCCGGCTCACCGCCTCGGCCCGCGCGTCGGACACCGACAAACGCAGCGCCACCCACACGGTCCGGTAGGCCGACGGCGGCGCGCCGGGCGCCGGGTACCAGACCAGGGTGTGCGAGACGACCTGGGTCTGGGTGACCGGGCCGGAGAAGTCGGCGAGCACCGCGAGCGCGCGGTCCACCACCGCCGCCTCGATCGAGCCGGCGGGCGCGCCGGGACGGCCGGTCAGCGCCAGCGCGGCGAACCAGCCCCGGTCGTCCTGCCCGATGCCGAGCCGGGTGCCGCGCTCGGTCAGCTCCACCACGGTCAGCTCCGGGGCGAGCGCGGCCAGCCTCGGGTCACCACCGGGCTCCGCGCCCCGGGCCCGGTCGCGGCGCCGGCGCAGCCGGCGGCGGAGCATCAGATCCTCGTACCACCAGCGGCCGCCCCGGCGCGCGAACGCCGCCGCCACCGCCAGCAGCGCCGGCACGCCGACCGCAGCGATCAGCCAGGCCGGGCCGGCAGTGGCGAACCAGACGGCGAGCGCGGCGCACTCCACCACCACGAGCTGCCCGACCACGACCGGGCCGAGCCGTCCCCGGCGGCGCTTGTCGGCCGGGGTGACCGGCCGGTCCGGCGGTGCGGCGGGAACGGTGGCGGTACGACCGGGTGGCGCCTGGAGCTGCGTCATCGGTGTGCGTCCCTTCTGGACATCCTGGGCATCCGCCGGGCGGGTGCGGCCGTTCGGGCGGCGGACGGGGTCCGGCGCACCCCCGACGGCCCCTTATCGTAGGGAAGCCCGCGGCGCCGTTCGGACCTGTCGCCGTGGACCCACCCCCGCCGGAGGTTAGTCATGCGGACCCGCCGCGATCAGGTGCAGGCGTACCGCTTCGTCACCCGCCGCATCGTCTCGGCGCTGCTCTCCGGTGATCCGGAGACCAACGAACTGCCGATGCGCCGCCTCGGCATGGCGGTGTTCGGCAGCGTCATCGCGGCGGCCGTGGTGCTCGGCGGCGTGGGCGCGTACGGGCAGCTCACCAGCAACTCCGCGCCGCTGGAGCCGAACACGCTGGTGATCGAGCGGGAGACCGGCGCGACGTACTACTTCGGCGAGGACGAGGTGCTGCGCCCGACGCTCAACTACGCCTCGGCGCGGCTGATCGTCAACGACGCCGCGGCGCAGCCACGCACCATGTCCCAGGCGTCGATTAAGGACCGTCCGCGCGGGCGGCTGGTCGGCATCGTGGGCGCCCCGGACGACCTGCCCGATCGAAAGTCACTGGTCGGGCTCCCCTGGTCGGTGTGCGACGTGCCGGACCCGAACGACCCGCAGCGCTCCACCACGCACCTGGTGATCGACCGGGCGCTGCCCGGCGGCACGGCACTCACCGACCGGGCCGTGGTGGTGCGGACCAGCGACGCCCGTTACCTGCTCACCGGCGGTTCCCGGCTGCGGGTCGCCGGCGACGAGCAGGCACTGGTGGCGTTGAAGATGGCCGGCGCGACGAACCTGACCGTCGGGCAGCAGCTGCTGAACGCGGTGCCGGTCGGGCCGGTGCTGCGCAAGCCGGCGATCGCCGGGGACGGCAGCGCGAGCGGGCTCACAGTGGCCGACCGGCCGGCCCGGATCGGCCAGGTCTACCAGGCCGCCGGCCAGTACTACGTGCTCACCCGGCAGGGCCTGGCGACCGTCCGCGAGGTCACCGCGCTGCTGCTGCTCGGCAGCGGTGGCGAGGTGACGCAGATCACTCCGGACGAGGCGGGCCGGCTCCTCACCGACCAGCGCCTGGACGCGGACGGCCTGCCGGCCCGGCTGCCGACGCTGCACGAGGTCCGCCCGGGGCGGACGGTGCTCTGCGCCACCTACCGCCCCGGCCCGGCCGGTCAGCCGCCGACCACCACGCTGGAGGTCTTCGACTCCCCGCCGGCCGAGCTGACCTCGGCGACCGCGATGCCGGCCCGGCAGGGCGCCCGGGACGCGGTACGCACCGCCGAGAGCGTGCTGCTGCCCGGCGGCAAGGGCGTGCTGGTGCAGGCCACGGCCGGGGAGAGCGGCAAGGCGGCGGCCGGCTCGACGGTCTACCTGATCACCGCCCAGGGCATCCGCTATCCGCTCGGCACCGCCGGGGGCGACGCGAGGAGCGCGCTCGGGTACGGCGACGTGACGCCGCTCGCCGTACCCGCCTCGCTGCTGGCGCTGGTGCCGACCGGCCCGACGCTGTCCCGCGAGGACGCGATGACCTACTTCGATGCGTCGACGCCGCCGGGGGCCACCGCGACGCCCTCGGCCGGTGGCGGGGCGGCGCAGGTCCAGGGCGGTTGACCGACTCTCGGCCGATCCGAAGTGGAGGATCTCCGTCACGGGTCGCCCGGGTTGGCTCGCTTCGACTAACCTGAGTACGGCGAACGGTTATCGACGATGACTACGGGGATGCAGCCATGACGGGGCGCACGACAGTAGACGTACTGTCCCTGGAGGACTTTCACCAGCGACTTGAGCGGCGCCTGCACGAGGCGGAGTCGGTGTTGCGCAAGCTCAACACCCAGATGCAGTGCCGCCCGCCGGCGCTCGGCACGTTCACCGACGCGACCGACAACGCACGTCGCTACTCCGAGACGCACCAGAGCTACGTCAACCACGTCGACCGGCTGCGTCGGGCGATCCTGGCCGCCCGCGAGGCGACCCACAAGATCATGACGAACTACAAGACCGCCGAGGCCCGCAACGCCGCCGCCGCGGCCGACATCGCCGCCGCCCTCTCGGGGCTGAACGAGGCGATGAAGCAGCCGAAGGAGGACCCGCGTGTCTGAGTACACCCGGCGCTACGAGCACGTCAGTCACGAAGAGCTCTACCAGGGCGTCAACGCCGGCGACCCGAGGCAGATCGAGGCGCTCAGCGCCCAGTGGACCTCCCTCAAGGGCACGCTCGACGACCTCAGCCGCGACCTCACCGCCGACCTGGAGGCGCTGTCCAAGAGCTGGACGGGCGACGCCGCGCGCGAGTTCACCAGGCGGCTCGACATGGTGGTGCACTACTCCGGCAACCTCGCCGAGGGCATGACCGGCATCCGGCAGGGCCTCGACATGATGTCCAGCGAGCTGCGGGCCGCGCAGACCAAGGCGGAGAGCCCGGAGAAGACCGACGACAACGACAAGCTGCTCTCCGGCGCCGGCAAGGGCTTCCTGCTCGGCGGCGCCCCCGGCGCGGTGATCGGCGGGATCGTCGGCCACCAGCAGGACAAGGCCGAGCAGGAGAAGGCGCACCAGCGGATGGTGCAGGTCGTGGCGAAGCTCGCCGAGGGCTACGACTTCTCGGCGTACGGCCGGATCGTCGTACCGGAGCCGCCGGAGACCGAGCTGCCCGGCCACACCGGCAACGGTGACCCGACGCTGCAGAACGGCCCGTCGGTGAAGACGCCGTCGTCCGGCCCGAGCCTGGGCAGCTTCGGCCCGGGCGCGAACGCCACCGCCACCACGTCGGGCGTGCACCACACGGCCCCGACCGGCGGCACGCCGGGCGGGGCCACGCCGGGTGCCGGCACTCCGGGCGGCCAACCGGGCGCCGGCGCTCCGGGTTCGGTGCCGGCCGGCGGCACCGTCGACCCGACCGGCACCTCACTCGCCGGTGCCGCTCCGCTGACCAGCACCGTCGGCGGCCCGACGATCGGCGGCGGCCCTGGCTTCGGTCCCGGCGGCGCCGGCCCGACGACGATGAGCGCCGGCGGACCCGGTGGCGGGCTCTACGGCGCCCCCGGCGTCCTGAGCACCGGCTCGCTGGCCGGCACCGGCGCCAACTCGGCGTCGGCGGCTCGCCTCGGCGGCATGCCCGGCGCGGACAACCGCTCCGCCGCCGGCACGGGCCGTCTCACCTCCGGCCGTGGCCTCGTCGTCGACGCCGGGAGCAAGTCCGCCGAGCGCGCCGGCGGTGCCACCGGGCGGCCCGCGATGGCCGGCCGCGGCGGTGTGCTGGGCGGGCGCGGCGGCCAGGGCGACGACGAGTCCGACGGCCGGCTGACCTGGCTCACCGAGGACGAGATGGTCTGGGGCGACGGCGACGCCGCCCCGCCGCCGGTGCTCGGCGGCAACTGACACGGCATCCACACGACGGCGCGGCGCCCCCGGCAGGGGTGCCGCGCCGTCGCGCGTCGGGCCCTGCGTGGGCCTCCGTCCACACCGACCCGTGGGGCGGCTCACGTAAACCGCAAGATCCTTGAGCTGCGAGATCCTCCGCCGACCGATAGGTTGAAACGGTGCTGCCCGTAGCGTTCGCCCCGTCCACCTGGACGGCGACGCTGCGCCGGATCGCCCGCACGGCCGTGGCCAGCCTGGTGCTGATCGCCGGTTTCCAGGGCATCGCCGCCACACCCGCCCACGCCGCCGCGGCCTCGCACGCCACCATCGCCGCGCACGCCGTCACGACTGAGCACGTCGCGGCGATCAAGCACGTCGCCGCCGTCGAGCACGTCGCGACGCGGCAGGCGGTCACGACCGCCGCCACGCGTTCCGCCGAACTCACCGCGGCCGACGCCCCGACCGCCGCGCTGCGGACAACCGGCCCCGGCACCGGCCCGGCCGTCACTGCCACCCCCTCCGCCGACGCCGCCGGGCCCGTTCCCGGCGTCGAGGTCGTCGCCGCCGCCGAACCCGGCCGGGCGGACATCGCCCGTCGCGGTCCGCCGCGCGCCTGACCGCGCGTCCTTCCGGTACGCCCCGGAGCGGTCCCACGGGCCGCACGCCCCGCGCCCTGCCGCGCGTCCCGTCGCGTCTGAAGTCACGACGCGCACCCGCCCGGATGTCCGGGCCACAACCGTTGATCGTCCTTCGTTCCACCTTGAGGTGCTGGTGATGCAGACCGTCTTCTCCACCGTCCTGCCCGACATGCCGGCGGCCGCCGTGATCTGGCTGGTCCTGCTCGCCGTGGCCGCGACCGTGGTCGCCGCGCTGATCGTCCGCCCGTCCCGGTTCCGTTCGGAACTGGTCGACCGGATCAGCGACGCCGCCCGGCCGAGCAGCATCGAACGAGCCGAGCGGGCTCGCGTACAGGACCGGGAGCGGAACCGGTACGCCGACGAGGTGGCGGTGGCGGCCGCCCGCGCGGCGGCGACCGCCGAGCGGAGCCGGACGGAGTGGCTGACCGCCCAGGAGGACGCGGAGGTGGCCTGGCAGGCGTACCAGGGGGCCGAGGAGGACGTCCGGCGCCTGACCGCCGCCGCGGCGCTGCCGCTGCCCCGGACCGCCAAGACCCCGGCCGAGTACGCCGACCGGGAGCGCTGGCTGCACCGGGCCGCGATGGACGCCCAGTGGCGCGACGAGATCACGGTGCGGCAGCTCAGCGACATCCTCGGCGGTAACGGCTGGGACCCGAGCCGGCACCCGGTGGAGCAGGAACTGCTGCTGCGCCGGCTGGTCCGGGACAACATGGCGGCACGGCACCGGGCCGCCACGCAGCGGGAGCAGGCCGCCTGGCAGGCAGCCGAGCTGGCCGCGGCGGCGGCGCAGAGCCTGCGCGACGAGGCGTTCGCGGCGCTGCACCCGGTCGCCGAGCCGCAGACCGCGCTCTCCATCGTGGGCTTCGCCGGCCCGGAGACCACCCGGGAACTGCCGGCCGGGACGGGCACCGACGTCACCCGCGAGCTGCCGCCGGTGGCGCGCGGCCGGGCTGCCGTGGCGACCTGAGGACGCCGGCAGCGGCTCTACGGGGGCGGCGCCCCCGGCGCGGCCCGACGGGGTCGTCACCCGACAGCGGTCTGACGGGCGTCGCCGGGCAGCGGCGTGACGGGATGTCGCCCCGGCCGCGACCCGGCCACGGGGCGGACGCCCCTCGCGGCGGGGACGACCGCCGGGCGTGGCGGGCCCGGCTCGGCTAGCGTGGTGGCGTGTCCCGTGAATCCTGGGTGCTGGTCGTCCTCGCCGCCGTCCTCGCGGCGGCCATGCTGGCCGGGGCGGTGCTGCTCGCCATCCGGGTGGTCCGCACCCGCCGCATGCTCGGCGCGCTCGGAGCCGGCGGCAAGGTCGCGTTCTACGGCGCGCTGATCTACACGATCCTGCCGGTGGATCTGCTGCCCGACCCGATCTATCTGGACGACATGGGCGTGCTGGCCGGCGCGCTGTTCTACCTGGGCCGGCTGGTCGCCAAGCACCGCGCCGAGCAGCGGGCCGCCGGGGAGTCCCCGGTGGCGACGTTGCCGCCCGGCGCGGCTCCCCGCCGCTGAGGCGTCACCGGTACGCGAGCGAGGAGACGACATGGCGGGACGGCACCGGTTGGATCCGCACGACGAGCGGGTGGCCCGTTTCTTCGCGGACCGGCACCTCGCCACGCTCACCACACCGCGCGCCGACGGCACCCCGCACGTCGTACCCGTGGGGGTGACCTTCGACCCGGCGGCCCGGCTGGCCCGGGTGATCACCTCCGCCGGGTCGGCCAAGGCCCGGCACGTCGCGGCGGCCGGACCGGACGGCGTCCCGGTCGCGGTGTGCCAGGTCGACGGCCGGTGGTGGCTGACCGTGGAGGGCCGGGCGGTGCTGCGCAGGGACCCGGAGTCGGTGGCCGAGGCCGAGCGCCGGTACGCCGAGCGGTATCGCATGCCACGACCGAATCCGGAGCGGGTCGTCATCGAGATCGCGGTGACCGGGCTCCTGGGAAGTCTCCCCGGCTGAGGCGTCTGTCCGGTTCCGCGGTGGCCCCGGTCACGCCCGGAAATGGGCCGCCGCGGCAGGGCGGTTGAACACTCCGTACGCCGAGCGCCACTCCTGGTGCCGCGTCTCCCGCACGGAGCCGTCGACCCCCGAATGGAGCCTCGACCATGAACCCGATCATCCGTAAGTGTGTGCTGTCCGTCGCCGGTCTGGCCGCCGCCGGCGGTGCCGTCGCCGGTCCGGCCGTCGCCGCCCACGCCGCCCCGGTCAAGGGCAAGGGCGACCGCGCCGCCGACTACGAGTACCAGGCGCAGCCGAACTTCTTCTACTGCGGTCCCGCGTCGACCCGGATCGCGCTGTCGGCCGAGGGCAAGGACGTGAGCCAGGACGAGCTGGCCGCCAAGCTCGGCACCACCGAGAACGGCACCGACTCGGCCATCGACATCACCCGGGTGCTCAACGAGTACACCGGCGGCAAGTACCGGACCACCGAGATCCGCGACGACGTGGCCACCCGGGAGCAGGTCGCACGCCTGCGCGCGGACATCCGTACCGCTGTGGACGACGACCGGCCTGTGGTGGCGAACATCCTGGGCGGCGCGCGGGACATCGACGGGGTGGAGCACAGCTACCCCGGCCACTACGTGACTGTCGTGCGGTACGAGGGCGACGGCGACCGGGTGCTGATCGCCGACCCGGCCCGGCCGGACGAGCCGACGTACTGGATGGACGTGACCGAGCTGGCCAACTGGATCGCCGGCCGCGGTTACAGCTCCTGACCCGCGACGCCTGACGGACGGGCCGGTCTTCCCTGTGGAGATCGGCCCGCCGGCATCGATCCGCCCGTGGTGAATTCGGCTGTCAGGGGGTCTGCGGGTACGGGTCGAGCGGGCGCTCGAAGAAGCTCTCCAGCACCACCACGGTCTGCGTCCCGGTGACGCCCTCCACCTGGAATAGCCGGCGCAGGCTGGCCTGGAGCTGCTCCGGGGTGCCGACGCGGATCTTCACGAGCAGCGAGGCAGGGCCGGCGATGACGTGCGCCTCCATCACCTCGGGCAGCGCCGCGAGCGCGTCTCGGGTGGGGTGGTCGCCCATCCAGGCATTCGCCTCCACCAGCACGAACGCGAGCACACCCCGGCCGACCGCGGCCGGCTCGACGTCCACCGTGGTCCGGCGAACCACGCCCTGCTCGCGCAGCTTGCGCACCCGCTCGTGGACCGCCCCCGTGGAGAGCCCGACCTGCCCGGCCAGCGCCGCGTACGACTGGGTGGCGTCGTGTTGCAGCGCCGCCAGCAGCGTCCGGTCGACGTCATCCATGACCGTGCCTCCGTTCGGCGTCTAACCTCACAGGTGATCCTGGTTCGGTAATGTTAGCTTTCTGCCGAACATCAGTCACGGGTGGAGGCGATCGGCGTGGATCGGTTCAGGACGCGTTTCGAGGTGCGGGACGAGCGGTTCCGCCGGGTGAACGGCGACGAGTGGACGGAGTGTCTCTGGACCGGGGGCCGCTGGTTGGAGGGGCCGGCCTGGTTCGCCGCCGGGCGCTACCTGCTCTTCAGCGACATCCCCAACGACAGGCTGCTGCGCTGGGACGAGGCCACCGGCGCGATCGGGGTGTTCCGCCAGCCGGCCGGCTACGCCAACGGGCACACCGTCGATCGACGGGGGCGGCTGGTGAGCTGCGAGCAAGGCGGGCGACGGGTCACCCGGACCGAGGCCGACGGCACCGATACGGTCCTCGCCGAGCGCTGGCGCGGCAAGCGGCTGAACAGCCCGAACGATGTGGTCGAGCACTCCGACGGCTCGATCTGGTTCACCGACCCGAGCTACGGCATCGACAGCGACTACGAGGGTCACCGGGCGGAGAGCGAGATCGGCGGCAACCACGTCTACCGGGTCGACCCGCACGACGGCGAAGTTCGCCGCGTCGCCGACGACTTCGGGCAGCCGAACGGTCTGGCGTTCAGTCCCGACGAGTCGCTGCTCTACGTGGTCGACACCCGGGCGGCGCACCTGCGCCGGTTCGCTGTCAGCGAGGGCGGCGCCCTGCGCGGTGGCGAGGTCTTCGCCACCTGCGACACCGGCTCCTTCGACGGGGTACGCCTCGACGACGCCGGCCGGGTCTGGGTGGCCGCCCACGACGGGCTGCACTGCTTCGACCCGGACGGCACGCTGCTCGGCAAGCTGCACCTGCCGGAGGTGGTCGCAAACTTCACCTTCGGCGGCCCGAGGCGCAACCAGCTCTACATCTGCGCCTCCAATTCGCTGTTCAGCCTGCGGATCAACGTGAACGGGGCGCGCTACCCCGGCTGGTGACCGGTCAGCCTTGCAGGGCGATCCGGCCGAAGGTTGTCCAGGTCGGACACGCCGGTCGCCTCCAACGGGCAGGACACGACGATCCCGGCCGCCCTCAGTGGGACGGCGCGGGATCGCCAGGTGCGGTCAGCGGCCGGTGTCGCCTTCGCCGGTGCGCTGCTGCGCCGTGTCGACACCCTTGTCGATCTGGTTGTCGTACTTGCCGCCGGTGCGCTTGTCGGCCGCGTCACCGGCCTTCTCGATGCCCTGGTCGACCTGCTTGTCGTGCTTGTCCGCGAAGTCCTTGGCCTTGTCCATGAAGTCGCCCACGTCGGATCTCCCTTCGATACGTTGAATGCCTTCCCTGAGGCCGGGGGCACAAACACCGGCTGGGCGGTCACCGCCCTGGTGTCGGATCGATCCCGGTCGGGTACCAACGGCCTCGATCGAGGAGGGCGACGTGGACGACGACGCTGGTATACCCGGGCGGGCACCGACCGCCGGACCGCGGCAGACCTGGGCCGGACTGCCCTGGCCGGTACGGACGGCGGTCACGTGGAGCGCCTGCCTGCTGGTGGTGACGGCCGGGCTGTGGCTGCTGGGGCAGATCGCCGTACTGCTCGCGCCGCTGGCGGTGGCGCTGGCCGGCACGCTCTTCCTCGCCGCACTGCTCGACCCGGTGCTGGTACGCCTGCGCCGGCTGCGGGTGCCGGCCGGGCTCGCCGCGCTGCTGAGCATCCTGTTGCTGCTCGGCATCCTGGGTGGCGCCGGTGTCCTGGTCTGGAACCTCACCGCGAGCCAGTTCGGCGAGCTGAGCCAGCAGCTCGACGAGGGGTTGCAGCGCACCCGCGACTTCGTCACGTCCAGCCTGCCGGTCACCGACCAGCAGCTCGACCGGCTCGTGGAGCAGATCCGGCAGGGCCTGAGCAGTGGCGCACCCGACCCGGTCGCCGGTGCGCGCAAGGTCGCCGAGGTCGCGGGCGCGGTGCTGCTCGCCCTGGTGCTGCTGTTCTTCCTGCTCAAGGACGGCCGCTCGATGTGGCGCTGGGTGCTGCGCCGGCTGACCGGCCCGCGCCGGGAGCTGACCGCCGAGGCGGGACGGGCCGGCTGGCGGACGCTCGGCGCGTACAGCCGGGGCACGATGGTCATCGCGGCCATCGACGCCATCGGGATCGGGTTGGCCCTGGTCGTGTTGCGTGTCCCGCTGGCCCTGCCGCTCGCGCTGATCACGTTCCTCGGCGGGTTCGTGCCGATCATCGGCGCCACGGTGGCGGGTGCGGTGGCGGTGCTCGTCGCGCTGGCCGCGAACGGTCCGACCACCGCGTTGCTGACCCTGGCCGCCGTGATCGCCGTGCAGCAGATCGAGGGCAACCTGCTGGAACCACTCGTGATGCGGCGGCAGGTGCAGCTGCACCCGGCGGTCATCCTGGTGGTGGTCACGGCCGGCACGCTGGTCGCCGGCGTTGCCGGGGCGTTCGTGTCGGTGCCGATCGCGGCGGTGCTGTGGCGGGTGCTGGACACCGTGCAGCGGCACCGGGCCGAAACCGGCCGCGCCGCGGGGACCGACAGTGCTGCCGGGATCGGCAGCGCCTCCGGGCCGGACCGGGCCGTCGAAGCCGCAGGCTGACGGCCTGCGCTCAGGCCAGGTGCGCTCAGGCGGCCCGCAGGTCAGGCGGGGTGCGGCTGGCGCAGGTGCGTGGTGAACCACGTACCCGCCTGGTCGGCCACCTGCTCCAGCGTGCCGGGCTCCTCGAACAGGTGCGTGGCGCCGGGCACGATCCGCAGCTCCGCGACCTCGCCCAACGCGTCCCGGGCCTGCTCGTTGAGCACGATCACCTGCTCGTCCAGGCCGCCGACGAGCAGCAGCGTCGGTGCGCGTACCGCGGTCAGTGAGCTGCCGGCCAGGTCGGGCCGGCCGCCCCGGGAGACCACAGCGCCCACCCGGTCCGGCCGGGCCGCGGCGGCGACCAGGGCGGCTGCGGCGCCGGTGCTGGCGCCGAACAGCCCGATCGGGAGTCGCCCCAGCTCCGGGTCGGCGCCCATCCAGTCGACGATCCCGGCCAGGCGTTCGGCCAGCATTCCGATGTCGAAACGCAGCTCGGCGGTGACCTCGTCCCGGGCCTCCTCGTCGGCGGTCAGCAGGTCGACGAGCATCGTGGCGAGCCCGCGCTCGTTGAGCGCGCGCCCGACGGCCGTGTTGCGCGGGCTGTGCCGGGAGCTGCCGCTCCCATGAGCGAACAGCACCACCCCCTGCGCCCCGGCGGGCACCACCACGTCCCCCACGAGCCCGCCGTCCACCACAGGCACCGAAACCTCACGCATTCCCTTCACCCCCCGCTCTCCCCCACCGCATACCCCCCACCCCGACGATCATGAAATAGACGGCCCACCCCAACCCCGCACCCCACGCCCAGGATCGGGTCGATCATGAAGTTGGCGGCACTTTCCGAGATCCACAACGCCGCCAACTTCATGATCGACGGGGAAGGCCGGCGGGGAGCCCGGCAAGGGCGCACAAGTGCGGGGTTGCGTTGACGTCGGCGGCAAGGTTTAGCGTCAGCGGCAGAGAGAGGGACGGGGGCGGCGGATGCGGATCGGGGAGCTGGCGCAGCGGGCCGGTACGAGCACCCGCACGCTGCGCTACTACGAGGCCCACGGGCTGGTCCGGCCACACCGGTCCGCCAACGGATACCGGGTCTACGACGAGGCGGAACTGCGCGTCGTCCGCGAGATCCGGTCCCTGCTGGCGATCGGGTTCGGCCTGGACGACATCCGTCCGTTCGTCGCCTGCCTGCGCGCCGGAAACGACTCCGGCGACGTCTGCCCCGATTCCGTGGCGGTGCTGCGGCGCAAGCTCGCCGAGGTGGACGACTACCTCGACCGGCTCGGCGACGTCCGCCGCCGACTGCACGACCAGCTCGCCCACGCGATCGCCCAACGGGAGGAAACATGCCTCAGGACACGGGGACCGGCCGGCTGAACCCGGTCACCGACGACACGTTCGCGGCCGCCGTGCTGGCCGCCGACCGGCCGGTGGTGGTGGACTTCTGGGCCGAATGGTGCCCGCCGTGCCGGGTGGTGTCGAAGCACCTGGCCGAGTTGGCCGAGGAGTTCGGCGACGCGCTGCGCTTCGTCACCCTCAACACCGACGAGAACCCGGCCACCGCACGCGCCCACCGGATCATGTCCGCGCCGACCATGCTGGTGTTCCGGGGCGGTGAGGTGGTCGGCTCGATCGTCGGCTCCCGCCCGAAGGACCACCTGCGGCGCAGCTTCGCCCGGCACCTGGACGGTTGAGCCGCTGCCGGGCGGGAACGCGCGGGGTGACCACGGACCCCGACCGATCGCGAGGATCGTCATGGCGAAACAGGACAGGTCCCGGGAACAGGAACTCACCGACCAGGAACGCCGTAAACAGGAGCTGAAGGACTCGCCGGACTGGGCCGACCGCGCCGCGACGGCGCGTACGTCCGACGATCCGCGGGCCACGGCGCCGCGCGACGCCGGCGGGCGTCCGTCCAACGGCCGCCAGTTCTGAGGTACGCGTACCGAGCGGTCCCGCCTCTCGTGGCGGGGCCGCTCAGTCCGTGCGTTCCGGCAGGTGCATCAGCGGCGCGCGCCCCTGCGGCTGCTCCGGCTGCGGCCCGCTGGGGCGTGCCGGTGGCGGCACCGCCACGGTGACCGGCTGCGCGGAGGTGACCCGCAGCGGCTCGCCGTGATGCCGCAGCTCCACGACTGTGTCCGGGCCGCCGTTGCGCAGCGAGTACGTCGTCTGGTGCGGCCGGACGTCGACCCGCAACCGCATCCCCTGCCACTGGAGCGAGAACTCCAGGCGGCTGAGGCGGCTGGAGAGCCGGGGCGCGAAGGAGAGCGTCCCGTCGTGGTCCCGCAGCCCGCCGAACCCGGCCACCAGCGCGATCCAGGCACCGGCCAGGGACGCCATGTGCACGCCGTCGCGGGTGTTCTCGTTGAGGTCGTGCAGGTCCATCAGCGCGGCCTCGCGCAGGTAGCGGTGGGCCAGTTCGAGGTAGCCGACCTCGGCCGCGAGCACCGCCTGGGTGCAGGCGCTCAGCGACGAGTCGCGGACGGTGCGCCGCTCGTAGTAGACAAAGTTGCGCAGCTTCTCGGCAGCGCTGAACGCGTCGCCCCGCCAGTGCATGGCCAGCACCAGGTCGGCCTGCTTGACGACCTGCTTGCGGTAGAGGTCGAAGTACGGGTAGTGCAGGAGCAGCGGGTACTTCTCCGGCGGCGTGTGCTCGAAGTCCCACTCCTGGAAGCGGGTGAACCCCTCCACCTGCTCGTGCACCTCGGTCTCCGCGTCGTACGGGACGTGCATGTCGTTCGCGGCGTCCCGCCAGGCGGCGGCCTCCTCCTCGGTGACGCCGAGGTCGAGCGCCTGGTCCCGGTAGCGCATCGCGCAGTCGGCGGCGGTACGCAGGTTCCGCTGGGCCATCAGGTTGGTGTAGACGTTGTCGTTCTTCACCGCTGTGTATTCGTCCGGGCCGGTCACGCCGTCGATGTGGAACCGTCCGGCGCGGTCGTGGTGGCCGAGTGAGCGCCACAGCCGGGCGGTCTCGACCAGCAGTTCCAGGCCGATCTCCCGTTCCAGCGTCTCGTCGCCGGTGACCAGCACGTAGCGGCGCAGCGCGTCGGCGACGTCGGCGGCGATGTGGAACGCGGCGGTCCCGGCCGGCCAGTACGCCGACGACTCCGGCCCTTCGATGGTGCGCCACGGGAAGGCGGCGCCTTCGAGGTTCAGCGTGCGGGCGCGTTCCTGCGCCTGGGCCAGCGTGTCGTACCGCCACTGCAACGCGTCCCGTACCGCTCCCGGCTGCGTGTACGTGAGCACCGGCAGCACGAACATCTCGGTGTCCCAGAACGCGTGGCCGTCGTACCCCGGGCCGGTGAGGCCCTTGGCCGAGATCGGCCGCCGTTCCGCGCGGGCGCCGGCCTGGAGGACGTGGAAGAGGCCGAACCGGACGGCCTGCTGCACCTCCGGGTCGCCTTCCACGCGCACGTCGGCGGCGTCCCAGAACGCGTCCAGGTATTCACGCTGGGCCCGGCGCAGGCCGTCCCAGCCGTCGAGCCGGGCCGCTGCGAGCGCCGCACCGACCTGGTCGCGCAGCGCCGGGAGGGAGCGACGGCTGGACCAGCCGTACGTGAGGTACTTGACCACCCGGAGCGTCTGGCCGGGCTTGAGCACGCAGCCGATGGTGGTGCGGACCCAGTCCTCGTATCCCTCGCTCTCGATCGTGGTGCGTTCGGGGCCGTCGACGTCGTGGCCCATCGCAGCGGCAACCCGCAGCCCGCTGACCTTGGTGCGATGGATGAGCTGGCCGCCGTCGTCGGTGGTCAGTTCCTCCTCGGCCTGCAACGGCGACTCCAGTACGGCGGCCACCCGGGGGTCGCGGCTCTGCGGCGGCAGCGACTCGTTGGCGACCAGCTCGGACTGGAGGATCAGGCGCAGCGGCCCGTCGACCGGCTCCACCTCGTAGTGGATGGCGGCCACCGAGCGCTGGGTGAACGACACCAGCCGGGTGGTGCGGACCTTGACCTCGCGGCCGGCCGGGGAGCGCCAGTGCAGGTCCCGCTGGAGCGTGCCGGCGCGCATGTCGAGGACCCGCTCGTGGGCGAGCAGTTCGCCGTAGCGCACGTCGAGCGGCTCGTCGTCCACGAGCAGCCGGATCAGCTTGCCGTTGGTGACGTTGACGATGGTCTGCCCGGACTCGGGGAAACCGAAGCCGGCTTCCGCGTACGGCAGCGGGCGCAGCTCGTAGAAGGAGTTCAGGTAGGTGCCGGGCAGCCCGTGCGGCTCGCCCTCGTCGAGGTTGCCCCGCAGCCCGATGTGGCCGTTCGACAGCGCGAACACCGACTCGGACTGGGCCAGCACGTCCATGTCGAGCTGCATCTCCCGGACGTGCCAGGGCTCGACCGGGTACGCCCGTTCCCGGATCACGCGGCCGCCTCCGGGGTGAGAAGGTCGGCGAGGTCGGTGACCACCACGTCGGCGCCGTGCGCCAGCAGCTCGTCGGCCTGGCCGACCCGGTCGACGCCGACGACGTACCCGAATCCGCCGGCCCGCCCGGCGGCCACCCCGGCTAGGGCGTCCTCGAAGACGGCAGCCTGCGCCGGTTCGACGCCGAGCAGCCGGGCGCCTTCCAGGAACGTGTCCGGGTGCGGTTTGCCGCGCAGCCCGCTCGCGCGGGCGACCACGCCGTCCACCCGGGCCTCCAGCCAGCGGTCCAGCCCGGCGGCGTGCACCACGGCGGCGCAGTTGGCGCTGGCCGAGACGACCGCGCGGCGCAGCCCGGCCGTGGTGGCTGCCTCCAGGTAGCGCACCGAACCCTCGTACACCTCGACGCCGTGCTGCTCGATCTGCTGGAGCAGGACGACGTTCTTACGGTTGCCGAGGCCGTTGACGGTGTCCGCCTCGGGCGGGTCGTCCGGCGATCCCTCGGGCAGCGTGATGCCGCGCGAGGCCAGGAATGTGCGCACCCCGTCGGCGCGCGGTCTGCCGTCCACGTACCGGTTGTAGTCCGGTCCGGGGTCGAACGGGTGGAACGGCTCGCCGGTTTCGGCCGACCGTCGCCGCAGGTACGCGTCGAACGTCTCCGCCCAGGCGGCGTTGTGCACCTTGGCGGTCTGCGTCAGCACACCGTCCAGATCGAAGAGACAAGCGCGCACGTGCGCGGGGAGGCCCAGCATCGCTTGAATCTAACCAGAGCCCGCGCCGGGCAAACACCATTCGGGGCTCAGCGGTTCGGGCGCAGCGTCCAGATCACGGTGAGCGAGGAGGTGAGCGTGCCGTCCTCGGTGCGGACCTCCACCTCGACCGGGAACTCCGGCCGCCGTCCGGCGTCCAGCTCGGCCAGCACCTCTGCGGGGACACCGCCGAGCCGCGCCGTCGCCAGCACCGGCCCCACCGCCACCTTGAGGTAGCGGATGGTCGCGGTCACGGCCAGGGGTACGGCCCGGTCGAGCACCTGCCCGAACGCGGCCAGCACAACCGCGCCCGAGGCGGTCTCCCCCAGCGTGAACATGGCCCCGGCGTGCGGGCCGCCCACGTGGTTGTGGTGCGCCGGGTCGTCGGGGAGCCGGACCACGGCCCGGACCCCGCCCTCGGCCTCGGGCGCCACCTCGACGAACTCGATCCCGAGCGTGCGGGCGAACGGCACGGCGTCGAGGAGACCGGCCGCCACCTGGCGAGAGTCGATGCTCATGCCCGAACGCTACTCGCCGGTAACAACACCGGCAAGGCCGGTCCGCCAGTCAGCCCGCGCTGAGGTCGGTACGGCGGACGATCCACCAGACGACGACGAGCGCCAGCGCGGTCAGGCCCAGGTAGCCGCCGGCGACGATCAGGTGGAACTCGGGGATCCGGCTGCCCGGCTGGTACTGGAGGTGCTGCTGAAGGTTGTGCTCGACGAAGCAGGCGAGCGTCCGGCCACTGCCGTTGTCGGGTGGGCAGAGTCGTTGCAGCTCGACCCCGCTGAGCTCACGCCCGGAGGCGTCGAACGCGCCGGACGGCCCGTCGATCCCGTAGTCGATCATGCCGCCGTCGACGACCAGGGCGTTGTCGCGCAGCACGCCCACGCCCGGCCCGCCGATGACGCGGTGCGCGGTCAACGGCTCCATCAGCGTGGGGTAGCGCCACCGGACGAGATAGTTCAGGCCGACGAAGCCCACGATCACGCCGAACACGGCCGGGAGCGTGCGCCTGATCGCGGCGCCGAGCGCGACGCCGACCGCGAACCAGCAGAGGCTGATCACGGCCGGAAGCATCGCGGTGTTGAGGAACGGCCCGTACTCGAACAGGCTCACCGGGGCCACCCGGGCCTGGAGTCGCTCCAGGTGGTCGCTGACACCGGCGACGGCCGAGGTCACCGCCGCCACGAACAGGCCGAGCAGGGCCAGCCGGGTCCAGAGCCACCGCTGCGGGGAGACGTCCTGGCTCCAGGCCAGCAGCAGGGTGCGCTGCTCGTGTTCCCTGGTCAGCACCGGGACGCCGACGAACACGCCGATCAGCAGCGGCATCCACTGCACCACCTGCGACAGCACGGCCAGGGTCAGGACCAGGCTGGATGAACCGCCGAGCCGCCGGCCCTGTGGCGACTCCTCCGCGCAGAACGTCTCGTGACACTGGTGCCACAGGCTCGTCAGCTCCGCTGACAGATAGGTCATCCAGCCCACCAGGACCACGGCCAGGACCAGCGTGCCGATCACCGTCCAGCGGTGCTGACGCCAGGTCAGCCAGAGCAGACCGCGTACGCCCCCGGCGTGCCCGGGGTCGCTCCGGCGGTTCGTGGGTGCGGACAGTTGGCGGACCGGGCTCATGCGGCTGCCTCCCGCTCGTGCGGCGCGGCGGCCGATGCTCTGAGGTGGGTCAGGATCAGCTCGTCCAGGGTGATGGGCCGGGCGGTCCAGCCGGGCGCCACGACCGCGTGCGCCGCCGGTGCCGCCGGCCGCCGGAGGACGAAGGTGGACTGGCGGCCGGTGTGCTGCGCCTGGACGACAGTGCCCGGCCCGGGTGGCTGGTCGGCGCGGGGCCCGGTCAGCCGGACGTGACTGTCGAGCAGTTCCTCGACGTCGCCGATGAGGACCGGCCGACCGGCGTCGAGCAGCAGCAGGTGGTCACCGACGCCGCTCAGCTCGGCGACGATGTGGGTCGACAGCACGACCGTCATGTCGTCGTCGGCGGCCTCCGCCAGCAGCTCGCCTGTGACCTCGACGCGGGCCAGCGGATCCAGGTTCGCGAGGGGTTCGTCCAGGAGCAGCACCGCGGGGCGGGAGCCGAGCGCGACCGCCAAGGCGACCTGCGCCCGCTGCCCGCCGGACAGCTTGCCGCAGCGCCGGTCCAGCGGGACGGCGAAGCGTTCGAGCCACGACAGCGCCCGCCGCTGGTCCCACACGCGGTTCGTCGAGCGGCCGAAGCGGAGCATGTCCGACACGGTGAAGTCGCGGTAGAGCGGCTTGTCCTGGGCCAGGATCGCAACCCGGCTACCGCCGTCGACGGACCCGCCCCGCACCACCGGCCGGCCGTGCACCGACACCGTGCCGCCGGTGGCCGCCAGGGTGCCGGCGATGATGCTCAGCAGCGTCGACTTGCCCGCGCCGTTCGCGCCGACCAGCGCGACGACCCTGTTCGCAGGTAGCGCGAACGTGCACTCCCGGAGCGCCCACACGGCGCCGTAACGCCGGCTCAGGTCACGTGCCTCGACGGCGACCGGCTCGCCGCTCACGCCGCGCCCTCCGCGTTCTCTCTCCTCGCGGGTGTCGCGTTCGCCGCGATCACCGAGGCGAGCAACGCCTGGACGTCCTCGTCCTCCAGACCGGCCTCCCGGGCCTGACCGAGCCACCGGGCCAGGCTGCCGCGCAGGCGGGCCATGACGTGGGGATCGGCGTGACCGAGCGTCCCGCTGACGAACGTGCCCGCCCCCTGCCTCGCCTCCACCAGGCCGGACAGCTCCAGCTCCCGGTAGGCCTTGAGCACGGTGGTCGGGTTGACGGTGCACGAGGTCACCACGCTGCGCACGGTGGGGAGCTGGTCTCCGGGGCGCAGCGTCCCGATCCGCAGCGCCTCACGGACCTGCCGCACCAACTGGGCGTACGCGGGGACGCTGCTGGACCGGTCGACATGAAAGTTGATCACCCTGGTGACCCTCCGTCAGATTGTTATGGTTCAGTAGA
Source organism: Micromonospora tulbaghiae (assembly GCF_900091605.1). Taxonomy (GTDB): domain Bacteria; phylum Actinomycetota; class Actinomycetes; order Mycobacteriales; family Micromonosporaceae; genus Micromonospora; species Micromonospora tulbaghiae. Next base: position 738,318 of record NZ_FMCQ01000001.1, on the reverse strand, counting down.
ACACCAGCTAAGCGACATGGCAACATCCGCAGGGCGTTTCGACGGCTGCCGACTCCGGGTAGCGAATGGCCCATGAACCGCGATCTCGCGCGAGGGCTGACGGTTGCGTGGGCGCTGCCGGAGTTCCGAGACGGGCTGCGTCACCTCGTCGACCTCGACGAGGTGACAGTGCTGCTGGCCGCGCTGTCCCTTCCGGACCGCGACCGCGAGGTCGAGCGGAGCGCGCTGGATCTGCTGCGGTCCGGGCTCGACAGCACCGAGGTCCGGGAGGCCGTGTTGCTGCTGCTGGAGCGGGACACCGTACGCCGGCCGCTCGTCGCCGCGGCGGTGGAGCCGCTCGCCGACCGGGCCGGTCTGGTCACCGCCGTCACGTCCGCGGCCGAGGACCCCCGGGTACGCCGCGAGGTGCGCGCGATGCTGGACAGCGCCGCCGTACGGGGGCTGATCTGGCGGGCGGTCGACGACCAGGTGAGCGACAACCGGTTCGGGCTGATCCGCCGGGCGGCGGTGCTGTTCGTCCGGCACCCCGGCGCGCGGCGCCTGGGGTGGGCGCTCCGCCGGCACGGCGTACTCCGCGAGCTGCGCCACAAGGCGTGACCCGATCTTGCTGTTGCCCGGTCGTGTCACCTCCGAGATCTTGGGGCCCTACTGTCCAGTCGATGCGATCCCGTGGGGCGAAGGCGGCAGCGACTCTGGTGACCGTGCTGGGCACACTGCTCGTCGTCGCGAGCTGTCTCAGTTGCATCCCGCTCCTGGCGCCCTCGGCGCCATGCGACGGTGACACCTACGCTTCGGCGCAGGCGGCGAGGGACGCGTACGCCCTGCTGGTCCTGGCGATGACGGCGACGGCGGTCCTCTCCGTCGTCGTGGCCCGGGCAGGCACCCGGTCACGGGTCCGGAACCCCTGGCCGTGGCTGGCGGTCGCCGTACTGGGAATCGCAGTGAGTGCCGGCCTGATGGTTACGATCGATCGGGCCGGCTCCTGCTGAGGCCGATCAGCCGTCACTCGTATCCCATCGCGGGGATGATCTCGCCCAGTTCCCGCTCGACGAACGCGCGGGTGCCGGCGTCGAACTGGTCGTCACGGTGTGCCAGCCTGTCCGCCCGGAACGTCGACGCAGTGACGGTGTCCTCGACGCCGAGCCGCTCGAACAGGGCCCGCCGCTGCCCGGGCCAGTCGGCCGCGAGGTCCTCCGCCTTCACCTCGACGTATCGCCTGCTCGTCAGATCGGCCGCGTTCCTCCAGGCCAGCCAACGGTGGTAGACCGGCACGAGGTAGGCGAGCATTCCGTCGACAGTGGACGGCGCCCACGGCTGGGCCAGGTGGGAGGCGAACACCGCCACCGGGTGACGCTTGACGTGCACGATCGTCGCCTCGGGGACCAGCTCCCACAGGAAGTCCATGGCGAAGAGGTTGAACGGCGTCTTCTCGCACCAGGCCGGCTTGCCCGCGTCGGCCGCCGCCCCGCCGAACAGGGTCTCGACCAGGCCCCGCAGGACGGCGATCAGTTCGCCCCGGTCGCGGAAGTACCTCGGCACCACCCGCCGTCGGCTGGCCGGCCCGAACGGCCCGGCCGGGCGGTCGCCGTCGCCGAAGCCCTCCGCGGGCACGGGCTCCTCGAAGGCGTGCGCGATCACCTGCGGCCAGAGCCGGCGTACGGCGTCCCGGTAGCGCCGCTCGCCGACCAGCTCGGGCACGGTCTTGCCACGGTCGTCACGCCGCCCGGGCACGCGTACGGTGAGGAAGTCGCTCAGCCGGTGCAGCGCGTCCTCACCGACGACGGGGTCGTACCGGTCGGTGAGCGCGTCGGCCAGGTCCCGCAGGCCGCCCGGTTCGACGAGGAACTTGGTCTCCATGGGGATCCGGTGGATCAGCGGATGCTGGCCGATGATGTCGGCGATCCGCGACGTGCCCGAACGGCCCGTACCCGCGACGAAGACCGGTGAGGGGGACGGCATGGACGGCAGTCAAACTCCTGGCCCGGCGCAGGGGCAATCCATTTATCCCCGCCGCCATCAGCTGATCGACCTCCTGGCCGACGCGGTCGGGTCCGTCACCGTGGCGCACCCGGCCCGGGTCGCCGTCGACGGGCCGCCCGCCGCCGGCAAGACCACGCTCGCCGACGAGCTGGCCTCCCTTTTGCGTACGCGGGGCCGCAGCGTCATCCGGGCGACTGTCGACGACTTCCTCTTTCCCCGGGCGCGGCGCTATCGACGCGGCGAGTTCTCGGCCGAGGGCTGCTACGTCGACACCCACGACCACGGGGCGCTGAAGCGGGTGCTGCTCGATCCGCTCGGCCCGGACGGGGATCGACGCTTCCGGCACGCGGTCTACGACCACGCGACGGATACGGTGCTGTCCCCACCGCCCGCGACCGCCCCGGCGGACGCCGTGCTGATCGTCGACGGTGTCTTCCTCCTGCGCCCGGAACTGGCCGACCGCTGGGAGCTGCGCGTCTTCGTCTCGACCGCGCTCGACATGACAGTGGATCGTGCCGTGATCCGTGAGCGTCAGGTGTCGCCGCGCGCGGACGTCGAACGGCGCTGGCGCGAGCGATACCTCCCTGCCCAGCGGCTCTACTTCGCCACGGCGCGCCCGGTCGAGCACGCCGACGTCGTCGTGCACAACGACGACCCCGCGCAGCCGATCTGGGAGACCCGGGCACGCGCGGATGGCAGGCTGGGAACCATGGACCGGAAACGGGTGGCCGCCTGGATCGCGGCGTACGAGCAGGCGTGGCGCACACCGGGAACGGCGGCGCTCGGCACGATGTTCACGTCCGACGCGAGCTACCAGCAGGGGCCGTACCGGGACCCGGTCGTCGGCCTCCCCGCCATCACCCGCATGTGGGAGAGCGAGCGCGACGGACCCCACGAAACGTTCGAGATGACAGCGGAGGTGGTCGCTGTCGACGGCGACACCGCCGTGGCCCGGGTGCAGGTCCGGTACGGCGACCCCGTCCACCAGGAGTGGCGCGATCTGTGGATCATGCGCTTCGCCGAGGACGGCCGGTGCCTGTCGTTCGAGGAGTGGCCGTTCGCGCCGGAGAAGCCGACCACCGCCGCCGAGTGAGAGACCGGCCGCCTATTCGGCGAATATCTCCCCGAGAATGCGTTGCGCCTCGGCCGACTCCTCCGCGTCCTCGGGGTCGTCGAAGGTGCGGGAGTAGGTGGAAAGGGTCTTCCAGAGGGCCCAGCCGCGTCCGCGCGCCCACGTCGCGTCATCCACCGACAGCCGCTCGCGAAACGCCTCCCGGCCCTCGGCGGTCAGCAACGTCCAGGCGATCGCCAGGTCGCAGGCCGGGTCACCGACGCCGCACGTCCCGAAGTCGATGACGGCCGCCAGCCGGCCGTGCGCGAGCAGAAGGTTTCCCGAGGCGATGTCGCCGTGGAACCAGCGGTCCACCCCGTCCCAGCGGGAGTCGAGGGCCCGCGCCCAGATCTCGCGGACCAGTTCGCCGTCGACGTGGCCGCCCAGCGCCGCGAGCGCACGCTCGACCTTCGTGTCGTACGTGCGCAGAGTGCCGCCCCGGAACCAGTTGTGGATACCCGGCTGCGGCCCGCCGGTGGCGTCGACGCCTTGCAGGGCCGCGAGAAAGTCGGCCAGGTCGAGCGCGAAGCGCACCGGGTCGGCGATTCGGTCCGGCCGGGAGGTCTCGCCGTCGAGCCAGCGGTAGATCGACCACGGATACGGGTAGCCCGCACCCGGCTCGCCCTTCGCCAGCGGCGCGGGGACGGGTAGCGGCAGCCGAGCGGCGAGGGCCGGGAGCCACAGGTGTTCCTTGTCGACAGCCAGGGCGTACTCGGCAGCGCTGGGCAGGCGCACCAGCAGCTCGGGGCCGAGGTGGAAGGTCCAGTTGTCCCACCCGCCGTTGGCGACCGGCTCGATCCGGAGGCCGGCCAGGTGCGGGAACTGGTCGGCGACCAGGCGACGCACCTGCTCCACGTCGACGGCGATGCGCCGTGGCGGGGGACCGAGATCCGGTACGGCACTCACGCCCGTTTGGTGTACGCGACGAACGCCGCCCAGCTCGACGGCGTGAACGTCAGCGCGGGCCCCTGCCGGTCCTTGCTGTCCCGCACCCCCACCACGCCGGGCAGGTTGTCCGCCACCTCGACGCAATTGCCGCCGTTACCGCTGCTGCGGGTGCTCTTGCGCCAGATCGCGCCGGTCAACTCCATCGCTTCGCCGCCTCCGTGATCGCCGCCAGAGTCGCCCCGTGCGGCATCGCCTCCGCGCGAATGGACTCCCACGTCTGACGCAGTGAGTTCACGTCCACCGTGCGCTCCACGATTGTGCCGTGCAACGGGTTATCCAGATAGCCCAGATCGTCGCCGTCGGCCGGGGTCGCGAGCACGAAAGCACCGTTGAGCCCCGGATAGGCGCCGACCGTCTCCGGCACCAGGTGCAGGTGCACCCGGGGCCGCCGCGCCATCTCGATCAGGTGCTCCAACTGCTCCCGCATCACCTTCGGCCCACCGACCGGGCGAGCCAGCACCGCGTGGTCGAGCACCACCACGAACTGCGGCGGCGTCGGGCCGTCCAGCACCGCCTGCCGGGCCAACCGGGCGGCCACCTGCTGTTCGACAGCCTCGCCGACGAACTGCGCGGCCCCTTCGTAGAGCGCGCGGGCGTACCCCTCGGTCTGCAGCAATCCGGGCACCACCAGTGGCTCGTAACTGCGTAACGCCGTCGCTTCCTGCTCGATGCTCACCCACTCGCGGAACCACGGCATCAGCGCCTCCTGCATCAGCGCATCACGGATCCGCACCAGCAGGCCGCCGCCGTTCAGCACCTCGTCGCAGCGCTCGGTGAACTCGGCGCGCGGCGCGCGACGGCACTGCTCGACGGCCGCCACCAGCGAGGCCGAATAGCTCACCCGCTCGCCCAACGCCTCCTGGGTCAGCCCGGCATCGGTACGCAACCGGCGCAGCTCACCGGCGAACAGGTCCCACAACGGCACACGGATCATCTGCACACCTCTGCACACGGCTGCACACGGAAAGACGGCCGGTAGGACGGCCAGGAAGGTGGGGGTGGAACGCCTTCCGACCCTAGCGGCGCGGTGACGAGACTGTCACGCAGTGGAGCCGAATTCGTCCGGTTCCCGCTACCGAGAGGAGTTGCGCCGTGCGACTGCGCTGGTTCCGCTGCCGGGGTGCGTCGGCACCGACACTGCCCCACCGGGTACGGGGCGACAACCTGCCGGAGTGGATGCGGCAGCCGACGCGTCCACTGCCGACGATGGGCTCCGGCCGGGTCGGCAACCTCACCCCGGCCCAGCAGTGGCGGGCCAACGGCGGCCGCTGGTCCGCCCCGCAGCAGCGCGGAACCAACGGCGGTCACCCGGAGCAGCTCCCGAGAGACGACCACCACGAGGAGCGCCAGTGATCAGCCACCAGCTCGGGCAGCCGCCGGACGGGCCCACGCCGGACCGCCCCCGGCCGTACCCGCTGCACGCCACCCCGCACACGCCGCTGCGTCCGATGTGGTGCTGCCGGGCCTGCGGCCGGCCGTGGCCGTGCCCGATGGCCCGGCTGCTGCTCAAGACGGAGTACGAGGACAACCAGATCGGCCTGGCCATCTACCTGTGCGGGCTGTTCTACGAGGCGACGCGCGACCTCTACCGGCTGAACCCGGACGACGCGCCCGCCCCCGCCGACATGTTCGCCCGCTTCGTCGCCTGGGGCCCGCACCGGCGGCCGATCATCCGCGGATGATCCGTCCGCCCGTCCGCGGACGAGACCGGCAGGTCACCGCCAGCCGACGTCGATGCGGTCGCCGCGCTCGTCGAAGAAGTGCAGCGCGTCCATCCGTACCTGCACGGCGAGCGGGTGCCCGGGCGACACCTGCGGGTACGGCGCGAGCCGTACCGCCAGTTCCGCCGGACGACGGTGGTGGCGGCCCGGGTCGGGCAGCACGCTCGTGCGGTTGCCGCCCCCGCCCCCGCCGGCCTCCGGGGCCGGGGCCGACGGCTCCGTCGCGCGGCCGGTGAGCCGCTGCATCACCTGGTTGAACCGGCGCAGGCCGCGCTGGCCCGGTGCGGCCTGCTCGACCGGGGTGCCCATCTCGTCCACGACGATCGCGGTGGCGCCGATGTCGAGGAACGCGAGCGACTCGTGGCCGTGGTGCTCCAGGTAGCGGATGCGCCCGTGCAGCACGTCACCGGCGGTGTCCGGGGCGACCGGGGTGAGCGCCTCGGCGCGCATGCCGACCACGATCCGCTCGCCGTGGTAGTGCGCCACCGCCCGGCTGCGGATGTCGTCCCAGGGCAGGTAGAGCGACTGCTCACCGAGGTTCAGCGTGACGTACCGGTCGAGGTGGACGTAGACCGACGCCTCCAGCAGGTTCATCCGCGGGCTGCCGAGGAACGCGGCGACGTAGAGGGTGGCCGGCCGCCCGTACACCTGGGTGGGGGTGCCCACGTCCTGGAGCACGCCCTTGCGCATGATCGCGACCCGGTCGGCCATGGTCAGCGCCTCGGCCTGGTCGTGGGTCACGTAGATGGTGGTGACGCCCAGCTCGCGGGTCAGGCCGGAGATCTCCGCACGCAGCTCGGCGCGCAGGCCGCTGTCCAGGTTCGACAGCGGCTCGTCCATCAGGAACAGGCCGGGCCGGCGCACTATCGCCCGCCCCATGGCGACCCGCTGCCGCTGGCCGCCGGAGAGCTGGCTGGGCTTGCGTCCGAGCACGTCGCCGATGCCGAGCGCGCTCGCCACGTCCTGGATCCGCTCGCCGCGCGGCACGGGCTCGACGCCGGAGAGCCGCAGCGGGAAGCCGATGTTGTCGCCGACGGTCATGTGCGGATACAGCGCGAAGTCCTGGAAGACCATGGCGATCTTCCGGTCCCGTGGTGGCAGGTCGTTCGCCAGCTCACCTCCGAGCATGATGGCGCCGGAGGACGGGTCCTCCAGCCCGGCCACCATGCGCAGCACTGTCGATTTCCCACAGCCCGACGGGCCGAGCAGCACCATGAACTCGCCGTCGTTGACGTCCAGATTGATGGTGTCGACCGCGACTGTTCCGTCCGGGAACACCTTGGTGACATCCTTGAGCGCGACGGTCGCCACCGTCACCTCCCCAGTTCTTCGCCCCAAACCCGGGAATGACTGTGACCAGGATCATCCGATTCGCACATCGGGTAAACGTGCCATGTTCAGCTCGTGACAGTCCTATTAAGCAGTATTCGCCGGGCTCCACGGTTAAGTGACCACCCAGTAACCGCTTTTACGGCGTTTCGCCGAGGAACACGCGGCGCACCACGCGCTCGGCGGCGTGCCCGTCGTCGAGGGCGCAGAACCGCGACCGGAACGCCGTCCGGGCCCGCTCGGCCGCCTCGTCGTCGACCGCACCGGAACGGAACACGTCGAGCAGCCCGGGAAAGTCCAGCGCGACCGCGCCGGGCGGCTCGGCCAGCAGGTCGAGGTAGACGCCACGGGCCACCCGGTAGGCGTCCCAGTCCGGCGCGTAGACCACTATCGGCCGGTCCAGCACCGCGTAGTCGAACATCGCCGACGAGTAGTCGGTGACCAGCACGTCCGCCGCCAGGTAGAGGTCCTCCACCCGGTCGTACGCGCTCACGTCCAGCACGCCGTCCGCCGCCGGTCCCCGGGGGTGCCGCTCCCGGTCGTGGAAGTAGTGACTGCGCATCAGCAGCCGGCCCCGCGGCCCGAGGACGTCGAGCATCCGGTCCGGGTCGAACGGCGGCCGCCACCCGGGCAGGTGCTCCCGGTGCGTCGGCGCGTAGAGCACCACGTACTCGTCGGGTGCGATGCCCAGCGCGGCGCGGACCTGGCCGCGGTCCTCGGCGGTGGCCAGCGCCAGCCGGTCGTTGCGCGGGTAGCCGACCTCCAGCGTGGTGTAGTCCGCCGGGTACGCCCGCTCCCACATCTGCGTCGAGAAGCTGTTCGAGGTGATGCTGTAGTCCCAGCGGTCCACCCGGCGCAGCAGGCCGGCGAAGTTCATCCCCACCGCGCCCACCGGGTAGCGCTGCTGGTCCAGGCCCATCACCTTCACCGGCGTGCCGTGGTGGGTCTGCACGTGCACCGAGCCGGGGCGCTTGCGGACGAAGTCCGGGAAGTTCACGTTGTTGACGAGCCAGCGGGCGCGGGCCAGGACGCGGTGGTACTCGCGGGTGCCCGCCACCACGTACTCGACACCGGGCGGCAACGTGGCCACCCGGTCGCGGCGGACGATCCACACGCCGCGCACCTGCGGCGCGAGCCGGCGGGCCGCCTCGTAGATCGCCGCCGGGTTGCACGAGTAACCCCGGTACCAGTAGGCCGCGTACACGGCGAGCGTCGGATCGACCGGCCGGTGCAGCTCGGCCCGGTAGTACTCGCCCAGCGCCAGGTCACGGGCCCGCCGGGCGGTACGGCGCACCACTGGCGTCACCCGCCGCCGGGCCCGCCGGGCGGTCCGGCGGGCCGTCTCCCCCGCCTGGTGCGCCTCGCGCAACGCGCTGAACGTCCGCCAGCGCCCGGCCGCCACCAGCCGGTGCTTGAGCCCTTCCGAGCCTGGCGGGACCGGATAGCCCTCGGGTGGCAGGAACCGCACGTAGTCGGCGTGCATCTGGGCGAAGAACGGCGCCCGCAGCTCGGGCGCGATCCGGTCGCCGTTGCCGAGCACCGTGAGGTAGTGCCAGATCATCCGCTCGAAGACCGCCGGCCGCAGCCCGGTCACCCTCCAGCGGTCCATCAGCCCGAACACCCGGTGCCACTGCGCGAAGACCTCGAAGTGCCGGTCCCCCCGGGTCTTCGTGATCGCGCCGGTCCGGCGTTGCCGGTAGTTCAGGCAGATCCGATCGAGTACGCCGATCCGCCCGGCCGCCATCAGCGCCGGATAGCTGAACGAGACGTCCTCGTACCAGCCCGGCTCGAAGCGCAGCCCGCGCTCGATCAGGAACTCCCGGCGCACCACCCGGTTCCACGCGGTGTGCAGCAGCTTCAGCGTCTCCGGCCGGTCCCGCAGCGCGAACGTCGCCGCACCGGGCGGCACCGGGAACACGTCGCGCATCGCGCTGCGGGTGCCGATGTTGTTCCAGTGCGCCCGGACGTGGTCGACGATCAGCACGTCCGGCGCGGTGTCGCGGAGCCGGTCCGCGACGTGCGGCAGGCAGCCGGGCACCAGCCAGTCGTCCCCGTCGACGAACCACACGTACTCGCCGACGGCCCGATCCAGCCCGATGTTGCGGGCCGGACCGAGCCCGACGTTCTCGGCGAGGCGCACCGGGCGGACCCGGGGGTCGCGCAGCGCGTACTCGGCCAGGATCTCGCCGCTGTCGTCCGGGGAGGCGTCGTCGACACCGATCACCTCGATGTCGCGCAACGGCTGGTCGAGGATCGAGTCGAGGCATTCCCGCAGGTAGCCCTGCACCTTGAAGGCCAGTACGACGAAGCTGATCAAGGTCACCCCGGCCCGCCCTCCGTCAGCCCGGCGAGCGCACACCCCCACGGGCGCGGGCCGGCAGGACCACCCAGGCGAGGACCACGCTCGCGACAAAAACCACGAGAAGGTACGCACCGAGTGTAGCCAGAGCGTAACTCGCATATCCGGCAATCAGCCCGATTGCCAGCAGCAGCGAACGCCCCGGCCAGCCCAGCGTGACGGCGTGCAGCGGCGGCGCCGCCTGCCGCTTCTCCAGCCGGGCGGTCAGGTCGTAGTGCAGCAGCGTGAGCACCAGCACGTACCCGAAGATCAGCCAGGCCGGTGCCCGGCCCGCCACCCCGACCGCGATGGCGAACAGGTACTCGGCCGCCCGCAACGCGGCCGGCACCAGCCAGTCCAGCGAGCCGTCGTGCGGTGCCCGCGAAGCCTGCGCGGCGCCCAGCAGCAGCACCAGCGCGAGCACCGGCACCCAGACCGGCAGGTCGCCGCCGCCGCGCACCGCGAGCAGCGCCCACACCAGCGTCCCCGCCGCGCCGAGCGCGCCGAGCACCGCCAGCAGCAGCGGCCGCCGCGCGGTCGGCAGCGTCCGCGCCAGCAGGCCGTCGTCGCGGTGCAGCCCCGCGTCCACAGTGGTCAGCACCGGCACCCGCATCCACCGCGCCCGCAGGGTCCGCAACCCCCCGGTGTACGCGAACGCCAGCGCACCCCAGACCAGCACCGCGACCAGCGCCACCAGCGGCCCGAACAGCGCGGCGGCAATCGCGATCAACGCCCACCGCTCACCGATCGGGAACACCACAGTGCGCTTCAGCCAGTACGACACCGAGCCGGTGTCCGCCTGCACCCGGGTCGACGCGGCGTTCAGCTTCCCGCCGATGCCGCCCGCGTCAGCGGTCACCACCTTCGGCCGCCGGGCCGCCTCGTCGTGCAGCGCGCCGTACCAGGTGTCGGTCATGTGCCGCACGGTCTGCAACGTCATCGCCGCGAGCGCCAGCGCCCAGCCGTACCGGAACCCGGCATGCGTGGCCCCGAAACCGAGACCGGCGTAGACCACGTACTCCTTGAACCGGTCGGCCATCGTGTCCAGCCAGCCGCCCCAGGCGCTGAAGTGCCGGGTGTAGCGCGCCAACTGCCCGTCCACGCAGTCCAGCACGAAACCCAGGTAGAGCAGGACCGCGCCGGCCACCAGCGCGGGCCGTCCACCGGCGCCGAACAGCACCGCCGCGCCCACCGCGAACGCGACCGAGACCATGGTGACCCCGGTCGGGCCGATCCCGATCCGGGCCGCCGCCTTCGTGACGTACGGGGACCACGTGCTGACGAAGAACGTGGTGAAGAAGTCGTCCCGCTCCTTCACCGACAGCTTCAGCTCGGCCCGGTCCTCGTCGACAGCGGCCACCGCCGCCTCGCCCGCCTCCCGCTGCGCCTCGTCGCCGACCCGGTGCGCCACGAGCAGACGTACCCGCTGGGCGAAGATCAGCGTGCCGCGCGCGGCGAGGTCGGCCACGAGCCGGTCCACCGCGCCCAGCGGCCCGCCCTCGGCGGCGCCGGGCGCGGCCGGCGCGGACGCCACATCGGCCAGGCGCGCGTCCGGCGCGGAGGCCGCGCCTGGTGCGCCGCCCGCGGCACGGCGGGCGGCGTCGGCGAGCGCCGGCCGGTCGGCCGCGCCCACCCGCAGTGCGCCACCGAAGACGCCGCTCGGGTCGGCGGCGCCGACCTCGACCACCTGCCCGCGCTCCTCGCGCACCGTGGCCTGGCCAGGAGCGGGCGGGTCGGTGAGCACCAGCGCGACCGTCGGCCCCACCGGGCTGGTCGCGAGATGCCGGAGTACGGCCGTGTGCGCCACCAGATCCGCGCCGCTCACCAGCACCGGGCCGGTCGCGGCGGCCACCAGGTCGGCCAGTTCGGTCAGGTCGGCGGCGATGCGCACGTCGTCCGCCCCGGCGCGGCGCCACTGCGCGGCCAGGCGCTCGGCGAGCGATTCCTCTTTGAGTCGGCCCGCCGGCTCGTCCGGGCGGCCCGATTCGCTCGGACGGCTCGGCTCGACCAGGTGGCTCGGCGGCTCGGTGAGCCGGCCCGCCGCCGGTTCGGCGGCGAGCACGATCGCGAGCGTCACCGCTTCGCCGCGTCGGCGTAGGCGGCCAGCGCCTCGTCGATCGTCCCGTCGACGATCAGCCGTCCGGCGTCGAGGTAGAGCCCCCGACGGCAGAACCGGGTGAGGTCCTTGTCGTTGTGTGACACCAGCACCAGCGTGCGCCCTTCCGCGAGAAGTCGCTCGATGGTCGCATAGCACTTCGCACGGAACTCCGCGTCCCCGACCGCTGTCACCTCGTCCACCAACAGCACCGGATGCGGCAGGTGCGCGATCACCGCGAAGCCCAGCCGCACCTTCATCCCCGACGAGTAGTGCCGCACCGACGTGTCGATGGCGCGTTCCACCTGCTCACCGGCGAACGAGACGATCTCGTCGAAGTGTTCCCGCAGGTACGCCGACGACAGCCCGTGCAGCCCGCCCACCAGGTACAGGTTCTCCCGGCCGGTCAGGTCGCCGGAGAACCCGGCGGACAGTTCGAGCAGCGGTGCCACCCGGCCGTGCACCCGGATCGAACCCTCATCCGGGATGAGCACACCGGCGATCAGCCGCAGCAGCGTGCTCTTGCCGGTGCCGTTGCGCCCCACCACGCCCACCGTCTCGCCCGGCTCGATCCGGAACGACAGGTCGCGCAACGGCCAGAACCGGCCCGCATCCGGATCGCGGGCGCCCCGGTGCACGATCAGCTCCCGTAGCCGCAGTTGGCGGCGCCGGTTGCGGACGAACCGGATGCCCAGCCCGTCCGCCTCGATGATCGGGGCCATTCAGAGTTCCTTCAACACTGCCGGTTCGAGGCGGTGGAACGCCCACCAGCCGAGCGCCAGCACCAGCACGCTGCCGGACACCGTGATCGTGAGCAGCCGGGCGTCGGGGAACTCGTCCGGATACCAGACCGCATGGTGGAGCTGGAAGATCCCGACCAGCGGGTTCAGCTCGTACCCGATCTTGAGCCAGCCCGGCATGCCCGACTCCCGCACCAGGTCGAGCGGGTAGATGATCGGCGTCGCGTAGAACAGCAGCCGGATGACCAGCCGCATGGTGCGCTCGATGTCGCGCATCAGCACGTTGCCCGCCGACAGCAGCAGCGCCAGGCCCACAAGCAGCACGAACTGCACCGCGACGGCGAGCGGCAGGGCCAGCAGACTCCAGCCGGGGCGGATCCTGCCGTGGCTCGCGTAGATCGCCGCGACGGCGACCAGGATCGGCAGCCCGGCCAGGTACTCGGCGAACCGGCCGGTGACCCGCCCGATGGGGAAGATCGGCCGGGGCAGGTTCATCGTGGTGATCAGCCGGGACTGCCCGGTCAGCGCGTTCGCCGCCTCGGTCAGCGCCGAACTCGCCCACATCCAGGCGAAGATCCCGGTGATCAGGAAAAGCGGGTACGACCCGGCCGCCTCGCCCAGATGCCGCCGGGTCGCGCCGGAGTAGAGCACGCCGAAGACGAACCAGTAGATCAGGCCCATGCCGAGCGGCTCGATCAGCGACCAGAAGTAGCCCAGCACCGACTGCTGGTACTTCACCGCGAGATCCCGCCGGACCAGGATGCGCAGCGAGGTGCGGGCGGACCAGAGCGCCGCGACGCCTGATGTCACCGCACCATGGTCGCGCCTTCCGTGCCGGCGCGACGGCCGTCCGCGCCGGGTCACCCCAACGGAGTCAGCACTCGATCACGTTGACGGCGAGCCCGCCCCGCGCGGTCTCCTTGTACTTGACCTTCATGTCCGCGCCGGTCTCCCGCATGGTCTTGATGACCTTGTCCAGCGACACGTGGTGCACCCCGTCGCCGCGCAACGCCAGCCGGGCCGCGGTGATCGCCTTGATGCTCGCCACCGCGTTGCGCTCGATGCACGGGATCTGCACCAGGCCACCCACCGGATCGCAGGTCAGCCCCAGGTTGTGCTCCATGCCGATCTCGGCGGCGTTCTCCACCTGCTCCGGCGTACCGCCGAGCGCCTCGGCCAGCCCGGCCGCCGCCATCGAACACGCCGAACCCACCTCACCCTGGCAGCCGACCTCGGCCCCGGAGATCGACGCGTTCTCCTTGAACAGCACGCCGATCGCACCCGCGGCCAGCAGGAACCGGACCACGCCCTCCTCGGACGCGCCGGGCACGAACCGGGTGTAGTAGTGCAGCACGGCCGGGATGATCCCGGCGGCGCCGTTCGTCGGCGCGGTGACCACCCGCCCGCCGGCCGCGTTCTCCTCGTTGACCGCCAGCGCGAACAGCGTCACCCAGTCCATCGCGCGCAGCGGATCCTGGCTGCCGGTCTCCGCCTCCAGGCTGCGCCGCATCTCGGCCGCGCGCCGCCGGACCTTCAACCCACCCGGGAGTACGCCGTCGCGGGTGCAGCCGCTCTCCACGCACTCACGCATCACCCGCCAGATCTCCAGCAGCCCCGCGCGTACGTCCGCCTCGCTGCGCCAGGACAGCTCGTTGGCGAGCATCACCTCGCTGATCGACAGGCCGGTCTCGGTGGTGACCTCGAGCAGCTCCGCGCCGGTCAGGAACGGGTGCCGTACCCGGGTGGTGTCCGCCTTGATCCGGTCCGCCCCGGCCGCCGCCTCGTCGACCACGAACCCGCCGCCGACCGAGTAGTACGTGCGCGTCCGCACCTCGTTCCCGGCCGCGTCGTACGCCGCGAACGTCATCCCGTTCGGGTGGTACGGCAGCGAGCGCCGGCGATGCAGCACCAGATCCGTGTCCGGGTCGAAGTCGATCCCCTGGCTGCCGAACAGGTCGAGCCGCCGCTGGGTGCGGATCCGCTCCACACGCGGCCCCACCGAATCGGTGTCGACGGTCTCCGGGACCTCGCCCTCCAGCCCCAGCAGCACCGCCCGGTCACTGCCGTGCCCGTGACCGGTCGCGCCGAGCGAGCCGAACAGCTCCGCCCGTACCCGCGCCACGTCGGCGAGCTGCCCGTCGGCCTTCAGGCCCGCCACGAACGTACGGGCGGCCCGCATCGGCCCGACGGTGTGCGAGCTGGACGGCCCGATACCGACGCTGAAAAGATCGAAAACACTGATCATTGGCTGCTTTCCTCGCCGTCGTCCCCGTTGTGCGGATCCGAGCCGGTGCGTGGGTGCCGCGCCCGCCGGGCGGGTAGACGGCCGGCGCCCGGGGTGTGGGCGCCCGACCGGCGAGCCTACCTCGCCCCGGTAAATACCCGCCCACACTCCGCCACATGCCCGACCCCGGCGCGCGGTCCGCCCACTCCCCCGTCGATCTTGGAGTTGTGGCACCCAGAATGAGCGGGTTTGCGGCATCCGTGAACTGCCACAACTCCAAGATCGCCGCGCGCCACACGGAGCACCCGGCACCCCGGCGAGATCTTGGTACCAAACGGCCCTCATAGGGGCCCTTTCCTACCAAGATCTCCACCGATCCCACTCAACGGAACACATGTCCCGCGAGGCGGAAGGCGCGCTCGGCGCGGCAGGCACTCGCCGAACGGGCCCGTACCCACGCAACCGCCAACTCCCGCGATCTTGCAGTTGCGGCCCTCAACAAGGGTGCGAATCGGGCACAACGGGGGCCGCAAGTGCAAGATCGCGAGGAGCAGGGGTGAGGGGCTGGGTGGGGCGGCCGAACAAGGGAGTGACCGTGGAGGGCGATTGTGTGACGGCCTGGGGAGCCTTCGCGGACAGCACAGCGGGCGCGTCGGTGGGGCGGGTCCGGGGTAAGCACCTACGGGTGCCCGGGTCGCCGATCATCCTCGGGGCTGAGGGCGCGGCGCGTACCCCTTTCTACCGTGGAATCAGCGCGGCGGATCGCCGCAGAAGTGGGAGACGACGATGAGTCGCAAACTGGTCCGGCCCCGCCAGGGGCGCATGATCGCCGGTGTCTGCGCCGGCCTGGGGCAGCGGTTCGGCATGTCGGCCGGGATGGTCCGGCTGCTGTTCCTGCTGTCGCTGCTGCTGCCCGGCACGCAGGTGATCATCTACCTGATCCTGTGGATCCTGATGCCGAACGAGGACCGCTACCTCGCCACCCGCTGACGCGACACGAGCCGGGACACCGGTACGCACGCGACGCGCCCGCCCCGAACACCGGGGCGGGCGCGCGGCGTACTGAGCGAGGTCAGGGAGCCGTGTAGGTGACAGTCACCTTCTCGTACCCGAGGGACCGCAGCAGCCCTTCGAGCATCTTGCGGGTGTTCTCCTGGGCCCGGGCGGTGAGCCCGCTGTCCCGGGCGGCGGCGGTGATCCGGTCCTCGGCGAGCTTGTAGATCTGCTGCTGCCGGTTGGGGTCGCCGGCCACCAGGTCGTTGAGCCGGTTGATCAGGCCGCGCTGCTCGGCGAACACGTAGCTCTTGTCCATGTCCAGGTCGGTCTCGCCGAGCTGCGGCGCGGGCAGCTTGATCTCGGCGGACTTGCCGTCCTCGGAGACGACGACGGCACCGTCGGCGATCTTCGCGAAGTCGACGTACGCCTCGACGCGGCCCGCCCCGACGAACAGCGTGCGCTCGTTGAGCAGGAAGTCGGGCACGTTGCGCCTGTCGTTCTGCACGTCGACCACCACCTGGAAGTTGCCCTCGGCGGCGACGTAGCGGCTCAGGTCACGGATCGACTTGAGCAACGGCGGCTGGCTGCGGTCGGTCTGCTCCTTGGCGAACGGGTTGCGGAAGTCGGGCAGCAGACCGGTGGCCTGCACGCCGAGCAGCACCACCACCGCCAGCGCCGCCGCGCCGAGCACCCAGAGCAGGCCGCGCACCGGGCCGCCGCCCGACGCCGGGGCGCCCGGGGCGTACTCGCGGTCGTGGTCGGGCGTGCCCTCCGCCCGGTCGCGAAGGGACTCGCTGGTGGGGTAGTCCGGGAACTCCCGGGTGGGCTCGTTGATGTCACCGTCGCGGGCCATCGCCCTCACCGTCCTCGTCCGACAGAGTCCTCGTCCGACACATCGACTGACAATGACGGTACGGCCACCGTGCGACAGTCGCGCGCCGAGCGACCCGATCGGGTGAAACAGCAGGTCAGGCGAACGCGGACACGCCGGTCAGCCGCTGGCCGATGACGAGCTGGTGGATCTCCGAGGTGCCCTCGTAGGTGAGCACGCTCTCCAGGTTGTTGGCGTGCCGCATCACCGGGTACTCCCCCGAGACGCCGTTGGCGCCGAGGATCGTGCGGCACTGCCGGGCGATGGCGAGCGCCTCGCGGACGTTGTTCAGCTTGCCCACGCTCACCTGGTGGGGCCGCAGCGAGCCGGCGTCGGCGAGGCGGCCGAGGTGCAGCGCGAGCAGCATCCCCTTGTTCCACTCCACCGCCATGTCGGCGAGCTTGGCCTGGGTGAGCTGGAAACCGGCGAGCGGGCGGCCGAACTGGGTGCGCGTGGTCGCGTACTCCAGGGCCGTCTCCAGGCAGTCGCGGGCCGCGCCGAGCGCGCCCCAGACGATGCCGTGCCGGGCCTCGGTCAGGCACCCCAGCGGCGCCTTGAGCCCGATCGCCTCGGGCAGTCGCGCGTCAGCCGGCAGCCGGACGTCGTCGAGCGCGATCTCGCCGGTCAGGGACGCGCGCAGCGACATCTTGTGCCGGATCTCGCGCGCCGTCACCCCCGGCGTGTCCATGGGTACGGCGAAACCGCGCACCCCTTCGTCGGTACGCGCCCAGATCACGCCCACGTCGGCGATCGGCGCGTTGGTGATCCACAGCTTGCTGCCGTTCAGGATCCAGTCGTCGCCGTCGCGGCGGGCCCGGGTGGCCATCGACCCCGGATCGGAGCCGTGGTCCGGCTCGGTGAGCCCGAAACAGCCGATCGCCTCGCCGGCCGCCATCGCGGGCAGCCAGCGCTGCTTCTGCTCCTCGCTGCCGAAGCGCCAGATGGCGTACATGGCCAGCGATCCCTGCACCGAGACCAGCGACCGGACACCGGAGTCGCCGGCCTCCAGTTCCAGGCAGGCCAGCCCGTACGCGACGGCCGATGAGCCGGCGCAGCCGTACCCGGTCAGGTGCATGCCGAGCAGGCCGAGCTTGCCGAACTCGCGGGCCAGTTCCCGGGCCGGCACCTGGCCGTCCTCGTACCAGCCGGCGACGTGCGGGCGTACCCGGTCGGTCACGAGCCGGCGCACGACGGCGCGGATCTGCCGCTCCTCCTCGCTGAGCGACGCATCGATGTCGAGCAGGTCGAGAGGAGTCATGGCGTCACCTTAACCAAGACTCAGTGAGGCGTCACTCGCCCTGGTCACCGAGCACGAGCACCCGCGCGTGGATCTGGTTGCGCTGCTGGAGCGCCGCGCGCAGCGCACGGTGCAGGCCGTCCTCCAGGTAGAGGCCGCCGTTCCACTGCACGACGTGCGGAAAGAGGTCGCCGTAGAAGGTGGAGTCCTCCGCGAGCAGCTTGTCCAGCGCGAGTTCGCGCTTGGTGGTGATGAGCTGGTCAAGCCGCAGCGGGCGCGGCGGAATCTCGGCCCACTGCTTCAGCGTGAGGTTGTGCTCCGGGTAGGGACGCCCGTCCCGGACCGCCCTGAAGATCACGGCGTGCTCTCCTCCCCAGGCCAGGCTGACAATGTGGATGTCAGCCTAACCGCTCAGGTCCACCGTCCCCGCCGCACCACATCCTGCACCGGACGCCGCCCCCGGCGCAGCGACGGTGACCGGTGGTCGACGGCTCGGTAACCTATTGTGATTGCGCCGATCGGGTGCAGTTCCGGCGGTACCCCGAACGCCTCCCGGTACGCCCCGATGCGCTGCGGCGGGATCCCGAAGAAGCAGGCGCCGAGGCCCTCGTCCACGGCGGTGAGCAGCATCAGCAGCGCCGCGAAACCGGTGTCCACGTACCAGTAGGGCACCGGCCAGCGGTCCTCGGCGCGGTCCGACCAGCCCTTGTCGGCCTCGGCGTAGCGGTCCAGGTAGGCGTCGCGGTTGGCGTGCGGCACCACGATCAGCGGGGCCCGGCGCATACCGGCCAGCCAGCGCTCCCGGCCGCCGCCACCCGGCGTGGTCGCGGTCCAGAACCGTTCCCGGTCCTCGGGTTCCTCCAGCACCAGGAAGCCCCAGCCCTGCGAGAACCCGGCCGACGGGGCCCGGACGGCGTGGTCCAGCAGCCGGTCCACCACCTCCGGCGGCACCGGCCGGTCGGGGTCGTAGTTGCGCACCATCCGGCGGCGCCGGACGACCTCGGCGAACTCCACGCTCAGACCTCCGGGCGGACGCCCCAGGCGCCCCGCCAGGTCTGCCCCGGCTCCAGCATGATCAGGTCCTTGCCGGAGCGGAACGCGTCGGGCGGGCAGGTCATCGGCTCCACCGCCACGGACCGGCGGTGCCGCTCCCCGCCGAGGGTGTCACCGGTGAACACCTGCCACCAGCCGAACTCGCGGTCCGCCCAGATCCGCAGCCCGGACGAGCCGTCCGGCGCGCTCAGCACCACCGCCGAGCCGCCGTCGGCGTCCCGCTCGACGTCACCGAACGCGGTGTCGAGGACCAGGTCGCCGATCGGGCGCGGGCTGGTGAAGTCGAACTCGGAGCCGGTCACGTCCGCGGCGGCGACCGGCAGCAGGCGGCTGTCCACCAGCACCCGCCGCCGGGCCGGCAGGTGCAGCCGCAGCTCGTCCACCCCGACCTTGGGCAGTTGCAGATAGGGATGCACGGAGAAGCCGAACGGCGCCGGCTCGTCGGAGAGGTTCGTCGCCTCGTGCTCGGCCCGCAGGCCGTCCGGGCCGACGCTCCACCGGGCCCGCAGCCGCAGCGCCCACGGGTAGCCGGGGCTCGGCGGCAGGTCGTAGCCGATGGTCACGCTGTCCGCCGACTGCTCGATCGGCTGCCACCGCACCCAGTTCACCAGGCCGTGCAGGGCGTTGTGCCGCTCCGGCTCGGTGAGGTCGAGCTGCAACGACCGCTCCCCGACCGTGTAGACGCCGTCCCGGATCCGGTTCGGCCAGGGTGCCAGCACCTGCCCGGCCGAGCCGGGGCAGACCTCGTCCTCGGCGTACCCGTCGAGGTGGTCCACGCCGTCGTATCGGTAGGCCCGCAGCCCGCCGCCCACCTCGACCACGACGGCCTCGTGGCCGTCGGCCGCGATGGTCCACTGTGTACCGGACGGTGGCTGCGCGTCGATCCCCATGTCGGCGACCCTACCGTCAGCGGCGCTCCTCGGCGGGGGTGGTCGAGCGATAGCGCAGCAGCGCCGGGAACGCCACCACCAGCAACACCGCGAGTACGGCGGCGGCCAGACCGCCACCGACCATGGCGAAGCCGGTGCCGAAACCGGCGGCCATCGCACCGGCGCGCAGGTCGCCCAGACGCGGGCCGCCGGCCACCACCACCGTGTTCACGCCCTGGAGGCGGCCACGCATCCGGTCCGGCGCGTACACCAGCAGCATCGACTGGCGCAGCGTGGCGCTGACCAGGTCGGCGGCGCCGGCGACGCCCAGCAGCACCACCGCGACCCACAACTGGCCGGCCAGCCCGGCGAGCGCGATCGCCACGCCCCAGCCGACCACCGCCACGGTGAGCGCGAGGCCCTGCCGGCGGACCCGGCCGATCCAGCCCGAGGTCAGGCCGCCGAGCATCGCGCCGATGGCGATGGAGCTGTAGAGCCAGCCCACCGCCGAGGCGCCGCCGAAGCGCTCCTGCGCCAGCTCCGGGAACAGCGCCCGCGGCATGGCCAGGATCATCGCGATCAGGTCGATGGCGAAGGAGAGCAGCAGGACCCGCGTGGTCGCCAGATAGCGGAAGCCGTCGATGATGCTGGCGAACCCGGCCTTGCGTACGCCGCCGTCCGGGTCCGGCGCGGGCGGCATCGCGGGCAGCCGCAGCGTGGCCCAGAGCGACGCGGTGAACAGCAGCGCGTCCGCCGCGTACGCGATGGGCAGCGCCACCCCGACCTGCCAGGCGGCGAAGATCAGCCCGGCGGCGAGCGGGCCGAAGACGGCGGCGGCGGTGAACGTGGTGAAGTTCAGCGTCGTGGCCGCCGGGACCAGCTCGGCCGGCACGAGCCGGGGCAGGATCGCGCTGCGGGCCGGCGAGGTGATCGCGAAGGCCGTCGACTGGAGGCCGACGAGCAGTAGGAGCAGCAGCGGGCTGCGCGCTCCGGCCAGCGACTGGACCAGCAGCCCGAGCGTCGAGGCCCAGAGCACGCAGCCGCCGACGAGCAGCACCCGACGGCGGTCCCGGGCGTCGGCGACCGCGCCGCCCCACAGCCCGAAGATCAGCAGCGGTACGAAGCCGGCGATGCCGAGCAGACCGACCCACAACGAGCCGCCGGTCAGGTCGAACATCTCCACCGGCACCGCCACGGCGGTGAACTGGAAACCGAACATGGCGATCGCGTTGCCGGTCCAGACGCGCCGGTACGCGGGCACGCGCAGCGGACGCAGATCGATCGCCCAGCGGCGCGCCCCCCGCCGCCGGTCCGAAGTGACGTCGGTCACGGCGCGAGCCGCTCGACGACGAAGACCCCGTCCCCGGTACGCCGGAAGCGCAGCCGGTCGTGCAGCCGGCTGGCCCGGCCCTGCCAGAACTCGACGGTCTCCGGGCGGACCCGGAACCCGCCCCAGTACGGCGGCGCGGGGATCGGGTCCACGTCGGCGAACCGCTCGGCAGCCGCCCGGTACGCCGCGTCGAGCGCGGCCCGGTCCGGCACCACTGTCGACTGGGCGCTGGCCCACGCCCCGAGCTGCGAGCCGCGCGGCCGGCTGGCGAAGTACGCCTCGGTCTCGGCGCGGTCCACCTGCTCGACCCGGCCCGTCACGATCACCTGCCGCTGCATCGGGAACCAGGGGAACACCAGGCTGGCCCACGGGTTGCCGGTCACCTCGATGCCCTTGCGCGACCCGTGGTTGGTGTAGAAGACGAAGCCCTCCGGGCCGTACCCCTTGAGCAGCACGGTGCGCCCACTGGGCCGGCCCTCGGCGTCGGCCGTGCCGAGCACCATCGCGTTCGGCTCCGGCAGCGGATGGGCCACCGCGTCGGCGAACCAGCGGGCGAACTGGGTGTGCCAGTCCGGTGCCAGGTCCGTCTCGGTCAGGCCCAGGTCGGCGGCGTACTCGTTACGCATACCGGCCGGGGCGGGTGTGTCGCCTGTCACTGTGGTAGTCCCTCTCCCGGGCGTGCCGGCGTCCCCCGACGCTGGCCAGGCCCCGGTACCCAGTCTTCTCCTTCCCGAACGGGCGTCCACCGGCGGGGATGTCGCGTGGCGCACAGTGGCTGTGGGTCGCGCAGCGCGTTACCCACCGGGCAAGATGTCACGAACCACATCCCTGAAGGGTCGCCTGAGCTGCGGGGCTCGATCAGCCCGCCCGGGCGCGCCGAGCCGAAGCCAGGAGTCGACATGTCCGATTTCAAACCGGGCCTGGAGGGCGTCGTAGCCTTCGAGACCGAGATCGCCGAACCCGACCGCGCGGGGGGATCACTGCGCTACCGGGGCGTGGACATCGAGGACCTGATCGGCCAGGTCTCGTTCGGCAACGTCTGGGCACTGCTGGTGGACGGCCGGTTCGGCCCGGGCCTGCCGCCGGCCGAGCCGTTCCCGGTGCCGGTGCACTCCGGTGACATCCGCGTCGACGTGCAGTCCGCGGTCGCCATGCTGGCCCCGTACTGGGGGCTCAGCCAGCTCCTCGACATCTCCGACGAGCAGGCCCGCGAGGACCTGGCCCGGGTGTCGGTCACCGCGCTGTCCTTCGTCGCCCAGTCGGCGCGCGGCCTGGGCCTGCCGGCCGTGCCGCAGAAGGAGATCGACAAGGCGGAGACCATCGTCGAGCGGTTCATGAAGCGCTGGCGGGGTGAGCCCGACCCGCGGCACGTCAAGGCCGTCGACGCGTACTTCATCTCGGCCGCCGAGCACGGCCTGAACGCCTCCACCTTCACCGCCCGGATCGTCGCCTCCACCGGCGCGGACGCCGCGGCCTGCATCTCCTCCGGCATCGGCGCGCTCTCCGGCCCGCTGCACGGCGGCGCCCCGTCCCGGGTGCTCAGCATGCTGGAGGCGGTCGAGCGCAGCGGCGACGCCGACGGGTACGTCAAGGGCGTACTCGACCGGGGCGAGCGCCTGATGGGCTTCGGCCACCGGGTCTACCGGGCCGAGGACCCGCGCGCCCGCGTGCTGCGGCGTACCGCCAAGGAGCTGGGCGCGCCGCGCTTCGAGGTCGCCGAGGCGCTGGAGAAGGCCGCGCTGGCCGAGCTCCAGGCCCGCCGCCCGGACCGCGTCCTCGCCACCAACGTCGAGTTCTGGTCGGCCGTGGTGCTGGACTTCGCCGAGGTGCCGGCGCACATGTTCACCTCGATGTTCACCTGCGCCCGGATGGGCGGCTGGTCGGCGCACATCCTGGAGCAGAAGAAGCTCCAGCGGCTGGTCCGGCCGTCGGCCACGTACGTCGGCCACGCCCCGCGCAAGCCGCAGCAGGTCGAGGGTTGGGACGCCATCCCGCACGGCGTCTGACGTCTCGCCCGGAGCCCCGTTCCCCTGCCGGTGGAGCGGGGCTCCGGCATTTCCGGGGCCGGCACGCCAGGCGTGTGGCGGACGCCTCACCGACCGGGGTGGGACAGCCCGCCGGACGTGCCCGGGCAGGTGCGAGGATGGCCGTGGCAGTGTCGCCGGAACGGGCTCGGACGCCGCCACGCGGCAGGACATCGTCCGCGCCTGCCAGCTCACCTCTCGCCCATGCGGAAGGATCTTCAAGACCGTGGCTGACGCACCGACCATCCGGATTCCCGACGAGATCAGGCCCGCCGACGGACGATTCGGCTGCGGCCCGTCCAAGGTCCGTCCGGCCGCGGTCTCCGCCCTCGCCGACGTCGCCACCAGCTACCTGGGCACGTCGCACCGGCAGAAGACGGTCCGCGACCAGGTGGCCCGGCTGCGCCGCGGCCTGGCCGAGTTCTTCTCCCTGCCCGAGGGGTACGAGGTGGTGCTCGGCAACGGCGGCACCACCGCGTTCTGGGAGGTCGCCACGTTCGGCCTGATCCGCGACCGGGCCCAGTTCGCCAGCTTCGGCGAGTTCGGCGCCAAGTTCGCCAAGTCGGTCTCCGACGCGCCGTTCCTCGGTGAACCGACCGTCCGCAAGTCCGACGCGGGCAGCGCCCCGTCGCTCGTGGCCGAGGCCGGCGTGGACGTCTACGCCACCCCGCACAACGAGACCTCCACCGGTGTCGCGGTGCCGATCAGCCGGGTCGCGGGCGCCGACGAGGGCTCGCTGCTGCTGGTCGACGCCACCTCCGGCGCGGGCGGGCTGGACGTGGACGTCGCCCAGACCGACGTCTACTACTTCGCCCCGCAGAAGTGCTTCGGCTCCGACGGCGGGCTCTGGCTGGCCCTGATGTCACCGGCCGCGTTGGCCCGGGCCACCGAGGTCAAGGAGTCGGGCCGCTACATTCCGGCCTTCCTCGACCTGGTCACCGCGATCGACAACTCGCGGCTGGAGCAGACGTACAACACCCCGGCGCTGGCGACCATCTTCCTGGCCGCGGAGCAGACCGACTGGATGAACTCGCAGGGCGGGCTGGCCTGGGCGGCCAAGCGCACCGCCGAGAGCGCCGGCATCGTGTACGGCTGGGCCGAGCGCTCGTCGTTCGCCACGCCGTTCGTGTCGGACCCGGCGTTGCGGTCCAACGTGGTCGCCACCGTCGACTTCGCCGACGGGGTGGACGCGACGGCGATCGCCAAGGCGCTGCGCGCCAACGGCATCGTCGACACCGAGCCGTACCGCAAGCTGGGCCGCAACCAGCTTCGGGTGGCGCTGTTCCCGGCCGTCGAGCCGGCCGACGTCGAGGCGCTCACCGCGTCCATCGACTACGTGGTCGAGCGACTCTGATCACTCCGTCACGGTGCGTGGCCGTCGGGGCTCCGGCGGCCACCCACCGTGATCGTTACCGCAGCTCAGTCACGACATGCCGGGGTGTCGCAGTCCCCATCGCCGGGTAGATGAGCGTACGGTGGTGCGAGACGCCCGGGTGGCCGGCTCCCGTGGCGTGACGGCCAGCGAAGCGGGACGGAGGCAAGCCCATGCGCCCAGTACGCTTCGTCGCCCTCTCCGAGGACGGCCAGGCCCTGGTGCTCGCCGACGAGGTGGGGCGCCTGCTGGCGCTGCCCATCGACGAGCGGATCGCGTCGGCGCTGCACGCCGAGCCGGGCGCCCCGCCGCTCGCGGTGGTGCCGAGCGCCACCGACCCGACGCCGTCGCTGTCCCCGCGGGACATCCAGGCCCGGATCCGGTCCGGCGAGTCCGCGGAGGACGTCGCCCGCATCGCCGGTGTACCAGTCGACCGGGTGCTGCGCTACGCCGGCCCGGTGCTCCAGGAGCGGGCCATGCTCGCCCAGCACGCCCGCCGCACCCGGCTCAAGGGCGCGGAAAAGCCGACCCCGCTGGCCGAGGTCGTCAACGGCCGGCTGGCCCAGCACGGCATCGACACCGAGAAGATCTCGTGGGACGCCTACCGCCGCGACGACGGCACCTGGCGGATCATCGCGACCTGGCCGTCCGGCAAGGCCACCGCGCAGGCGGTGTGGGATCTGGACAAGACCCGGCAGAACGTCGCCCCGCACGACGACATGGCGCAATACCTGTGCGCCGAGCGGCCCACGCCCATCCTCGGCCAGGAGCCGGCGCCGGAGCGGGGCGGCCACGCGCTGCCCGGTCCGTCGCGCGGCGAGCCGAGCCGGGGTGGGCACGGCCTGCCGGCCGGATCCGAGCACGCCCGTCCGGGGCGTGACCCGATCCGCGCCGGCCGGGACGCGCTGCTCGCCTCGCTGGACCGTCCGCTCGGCGGCACGTCCGGGCGTGGTCTCGACACCCGTTCCCCGGCCGCGCTGGCCGGGCAGGAGGCGCCCCGTCAGCGGGCCGTCGCAGGTGGTGCCGCGGCGCTGCTCGGTGGTGGGCAGGGTTCGGCCTTCGACGACGACTCGGACGCGCCGAAGGAGATCCCGGCCGTACCCTCGCTTGCCGTGCTGCGACCGCGCCGCACCGGCCCCGCGACGGCGACCGGCGGTGCGGGCGCCGAGTCCACCGAGGCCGGTGGCAAGCCGCGCAAGCGGCTGCCGAGCTGGGACGACGTCCTGTTCGGCACCGGCCCGGCGGCCCGCGAGTCATCCTGATCCATCGCTCCACCCTGGCTCGTTGACGAGGCACTCGAAGTGCCGGCGTGCCAGGGTGGAGGCATGGAGTACACGAACCTGGGACGCACCGGTCTGTCCGTGAGCCGACTCTGCCTCGGCACGATGAACTTCGGTCCGCAGACCGACGAGCCGGACAGCTTCGCCATCATGGACCGGTCGCTCGAACACGGGATCAACTTCTTCGACACCGCGAACGTCTACGGCTGGAAGCTCGGTGAGGGCGTCACCGAGCAGATCGTCGGCCGCTGGTTCGCGCAGGGCGGCGGGCGCCGCGACAAGGTCGTCCTCGCCACCAAGGTGTACGGAAAGATGGGCGAGTGGCCCAACGAGCAGGGCCTGAGCGCCCGGCACATCATCCGGGCCTGCGAGGACTCGCTGCGCCGGCTCCAGACCGACACGATCGACCTCTACCAGATGCACCACGTCTCCCGGACCACGCCGTGGGAGGAGATCTGGCAGGCGATGGAGACGCTCGTCGCCCAGGGCAAGGTGCTCTACGTCGGCTCGTCGAACTTTGCCGGCTGGCACATCGCGCAGGCGCAGGCCGCGGCCGGCAAGCGCAACTTCCTCGGCCTCGTCTCCGAACAGTCGATCTACAACCTGCTGACCCGCCACGTCGAGCTGGAGGTCGTCCCGGCCGCCCAGCACTACGGCCTGGGCATCATCCCCTGGTCGCCGCTGCACGGCGGGCTGCTCTCCGGCATCATCCGCAAGATGGCCGAGGGCAGCGCGGCGCGGGGCACCACCGGCCGCTCGGCCGACGCGCTGGCCGAGCACCGGAACACGATCGAGGCGTACGAGAAGCTGTGTGCCGACCTCGGCCACGACCCGGCCGACGTGGCGCTGGCGTGGCTGCTGTCCCGGCCGGGCGTGACCGCCCCGATCGTGGGTCCGCGCACCATGGACCAGCTCGACCGCAACCTGGGCGCCCTCGACGTCCACCTCGACGAGCCCACCCTCACGCGCCTCGACGAGTTGTTCCCGCCGGTGGGCAACGGCGGCCCCGGCCCAGAAGCCTGGGCCTGGTAAACCCTGCTTCCCTCTCCCCCTCCCCCTCCCTCTCGCCCTCCCCCGTCCCTTCCCCGCCCCGTTGATCTTGCAGTTTGTGCCTCGACTCGGGGCGGTTAGGGCGTTTTGCCCGGGCCGGAACTGCAAGATCGCGGGCGAGAGGGCGAGAGGGCGAGAGGGCGGGACGCGCGGGCGAGAGGGCGGGGGCGGGCTAGAGGGGCCAGGTTGTGACTCGGGTGTGGCTCGGGGGCGGGCCGGGATGGCTGTGGACCAGGGTGAGGCGGTCGGCGGGCCACTCCGGACCGGCGTATTCGTCCAGGGTCGCCAGGTCGGCGCGCAGGTCTGCCTCGGGCACCCGGTCGCCGGGGCGGGCGATGGTCAGGTGTGGCCGGAACGGCTTGTCGTCGCAGGGCAGCCCGGCTCCGCGCAGCCCGCCGCGGATCGAGCGGGCGAGCGCGTCGAGCGCCTCGACCTCGCCGCGCACGTCCACCCAGAGCACAGTGGACCGGCCCTGACCGAAACTGCCGCCACCGGCGAGGCGTAGCCGCGGGGAGCGAGCCGACCGGGCGGCCGAGGCGAGCGCCGACTCCACATCGGGCAGCCGGACGTCCGGCACCTCACCGAGGAAGGCGAGCGTGAGGTGCAGATTCGCCGGGTCGGCGAGCCGGGCGTGGCGGGCGGACGCGACCCGCAGGCCCTTGATCCGGGCGGTCAGGTCCGCGACCGCCACGGCAGGCGGGTAGATCGCCGCGAAGAGACGCACCCGGTCAGCGGTGCCGCTGGTGGTGCGCGGCGCGGGCGGCCGGCAGGGTCAGCCCGGCGGCGTGCAGCAGCCCTTCGACGCGTACCCGCTCGATCTCCCGGTCGACGCCGTCCAGCTCGGCCAGGTGCTCGGCGATGCCGAGCGCGTGGCAGGCGG
This sequence comes from Micromonospora tulbaghiae, assembly GCF_900091605.1. Taxonomy (GTDB): domain Bacteria; phylum Actinomycetota; class Actinomycetes; order Mycobacteriales; family Micromonosporaceae; genus Micromonospora; species Micromonospora tulbaghiae. The sequence continues at coordinate 710,870 of NZ_FMCQ01000001.1, read as the reverse complement.
CGCGCAGCCGTTCGTCGTACGCCTCGATGACGGCGCCGTGCCACACCACGCTGCGATCGGCGGCGGCGAGCCGGTGACCGCCGAGCCGGCGCAGGTCGGTGGCGAGTTGTTCGAGCGGACGGCGGCCGTCCTTGTCGAACTCGGTGAGGTCGATGTCGCGAGTCAGCGCCTCGGCCTCGATGGCCCGGTCGAGCCGCGCGATGGTACGGCGTTCCCGGCGCTGCTCCCGCCACTCGGCCCATCCGCAGGCGACCCGATCGATGATCTCGTCGGCGCAGAACAGCATCGCGAACAGGGCAGGCAGGCAGCAGACGGCGAGGATCGCCAGAGCCAGCAGCAGTCCCTGCCCCACTTCCACACATCGACGCTAAGCCCTGCCGCACCGGCCCGCCACCCGTTTGGGTAATCGGGCCGGTACGACCGGCTATGTGGGGCTACTTGGCTCCGGGCGACACCACGTAGAAGCGGGGCATGGGCAGCACCCGCATGCGCAGCCGGGCGCCGGAGCGGCGCAGCTGCCAGGTGAGCGCCAGCAGCGCGGCGGTGAGCGAGATCAGACCGCCGGCCCAGATGCTCGCGCCCGCGCCGTACTTCTCGGCGACCCAGCCGATCAGCGGCGCGCCGACCGGGTTGGTGCCCAGGAACACCAGCACCCACAGCGCCATCACCCGTCCCCGGAAGGACGCGTCGACACCGAGCTGTACGCGCTGGTTGGCGGCCTGGGCGAAGTAGATCATGAAGAACCCGGCGGGCAGCAGCAGCGTCACGACCAGCCAGTACGCCGGAGCGAGCCCGACGAGCGTGCCGAAGACCGCGCAGCCGATCGCGGCGCCGAGCACGAGCCAGACCGAGGGCCGGCTGCGCCGTCCGGTGCCGGCCAGCGCCCCGACCAGCGCGCCGGCCGCGAGGGCGGTGCTGAACAGGCCGAACGAGGCGGCACCGGTGTTGAACACGGTCTTCGCGAGCGCGGCGAGGGTGAGCTGGAAGTTGAACAGGCTCATCCCGATCACCGACATGAGGACCATCGGCAGCAGGATGTCGGGGCGGCGTGCCACGTACCGGAGGCCGTCGACCACCCGGGCCTGGTCCCGCTCGCCGACCGGCGGCAGGTCCTTGCGGTGCAACTCGTCGGTACGCATCCGGACCACGTTGACCAGCGGGGCGATCGAGCTGAGCGCGGTGACCAGGAAGACCGGGCCGACGTCGACGACGGCGATGGCCAGACCGGCGACGGCGGGGCCGACGATCCGGGCGGAGTTGAACACGGCTGCGTTGAGCGAGAGCGCGTTCGGCAGCAGCGGCATGCCGACCAGCTCGGAGACGAACGCCTGGCGGACCGGCGTCTCGACCGCGTTGGCGACGCCGAGCAGGGCGGCGAACGTGAAGACGTGCCAGAGCTGCACCAGGCCGGTGAGGACCAGGACGCTCATGCCCAGCGCGAGCACGGTCCAGAACGCGTTGGCGACGAAGAGCAGCATCCGCTTGTCGTAGCGGTCGGCGAGCCGGCCGGACAGCAGCGTGAGCAGGAGTACGGGCGTGAACTGCAACGCGGTGACCACGCCGAGCGCGGTCGCGGAGTTGTCGCTGAGCTCAAGGACGAGCCAGTCCTGGGCGATGAACATCATCCAGACGCCGATCAGTTTGATCAGCTGTCCGGTGGCGAAGAGTCGATAGTTTCGGACTCGTAGGGACTGGAACATCGTGCTCAGCTTGGCCTGCACTCTAGGTGCGCCTCCTTGCGTCGGTACGCTTCATCCACAGCTGACGAAGCGAACCGCGGGCGGCGGTGTCAGGCGCGAGCGATGCCCTGGAGGATGTCCGCGGCCCGCCGTAGCGTTTCGCGTTCGTCCTCGGTCAGCGCGGCCAGCCGGGTGGCCAGCCACTCGTCACGGGCCTGATCGAACTGTTCGAGCACGGCCCTTCCCCCTTCGGTCGCCGCCAGGATGACCTGCCGTCCGTCGGTCGGGTGGGGGGTACGCTGCACGAGGCCGCGCTCCTCCAACTTCGAGACGATCTTCGTCATCGTGGGCGGCTGCACCCGTTCGACATCAGCCAGTTCCCGCGGCGTGAGGGCGCCCGCCAGATTGAGGCTGGTGAGCGCCGACAGCTGGGTGACCGTGAGGTCGCCGACCGGCCGGGCCTGTCGGACCCGCCGGTTGAGCCGGGTGATCGCATTTCGCAGCTGAGGGGCCAGCTGCGCCGGTGGCACGCGTTTCGCCGTCACCGTCCGCTCCGTCACACTCGTTAGCTTAACTAATGAGCCTGGCTAACGACATGCGTTATGACCAGGCTCACCAGCGTCAGAGCAACACGGACTCGACCGGCCCGCGCAGGAAGTACACGATGAACAGCACGGCGACCCCGTACAGGAGCGGGTGGACCTCGCGGGCCTTACCCTTCGCCACCTTCAGCAGCACGAAGCTGATCACGCCGGCCCCGATGCCGTTGGAGATCGAATAGGTGAACGGCATGAGCGCGATGGTGAGGAACGCCGGGATGGCGATCTCGTAGTCGGTCCAGTCGATCGTGCGGACCGCCGTCATCATCAGGAAGCCGACCACCACCAGCGCCGTCGAGGCGGCCTCGAACGGCACGATCAGCGACAGCGGCGCCAGGAACATGGCGAGCAGGAACAACGCGCCGGTGACCAGGTTGGCCACCCCGGTCCGGGCGCCCTCCGCGACACCTGCGGCGCTCTCGATGTACGACGTGTTGCTGGACACCGAGGCGGCGCCACCCGCGGCGGCGGCGATCGAGTCGACGAGCAGGATCTCCTTGGCCTTCGGCGGGGTGCCCGTCTCGTCGAGCATGTCCCCCTCCTGGCCGATCGCGACCATCGTGCCCATGGTGTCGAAGAAGTCCGTGATCAGCAGCGTGAAGATGAACATCAGCGGCACCAGCCAGCCGACCCGGCTCCACGAGTTGAGCACGTTGAACTGGCCCAGCAACGACAGGTCGGGCAGGTCCACGATCTGTTTGGGCAGCTCGGGCACGTTCAGCGCCCAGCCCTTCGGGTTCGGCTTGCCGTCGACGAAGGACGGGCCGACGTTGGCGATCGCCTCGACCACGATGGCCAGCACGGTGGAGGCCAGGATGCCGATCAGGATCGCGCCCCGGACCCGGCGTACCACCAGGACCAGCGTGATCAGCAGGCCGACCACGAAGACGAGCATCGGCCAGCTGACGATCTTGCCGTTGATGCCCAGCCCGACCGGCACCGTGGAGTTCGCCGCGTCCGGCACGCGCCGGACGAAACCGGCGTCGACCAGGCCGATGATCGTCAGGAACAGACCGATACCGACGCCGATCGCGGTCTTGAGCTGCGTCGGCACCGAGCGGAACACAGCGGTACGCAGTCCGGTGAGCACCAGGATGCCGATCAGCACACCCTCGATGACCACCAGGCCCATCGCGTCCGCCCAGGTCATCTGCGGCGCGATCTCGTAGGCGACGAGCGCGTTCACGCCCAGGCCGGCCGCGAGCGCGATCGGGAACCGGGCCACCACACCCATCAGGATGGTCATCAAACCGGCGACCAGCGCCGTCGCCGCGGCGAGCGCCGGAATGGCCAGCGAACGGCCGTCGCCGTCCTTCCCGCTGCCCAGGATCAGCGGGTTCAACACCACGATGTACGCCATCGTGAAGAACGTGGCGAAACCGCCTCGCAGCTCCCGGCTCAGCGTGGACCCACGCTCCGAGATCAGGAAGAAGCGGTCGAAGGCGTTACGTGGATGCGCGGGATCGGGCGGCGTGCCGTGATCCGGCGGCGGAGCAATGGACATCGGGTCCTCATCTAGGTCATCGGCCGGGTTTTGTCGCGCGCATCGTCCCAGATCACCTGGCAGACAGGGAAGAACGATCACGTACGCTGGGCCCGTGTCACAGGAGCAACAGCCGCGGCCGGAGCCGCTCGACCCGCCGATGGTGCCGTTCGCCGTCGCCGGGCTGATCGCCTGGGCGGTGGCCGGCCTGGTGCTACTGGCCTTCTTCCGGGACTGGCTCACCGAATCCGGGCGTCAGAACTGGCTCTGGACCTGCCTGGCCGGTTTCCTGTGGGGCTTCCCCGGCCTGGCGACGATGATGCGGCACGACGCCAACCGGCGTCGCCGCCGCGCGGCCGCCGCACAGCGACAGCCCTGACCCGTCAGGGGTGGCCGTACGGCTCCGCCGGCTCGGCCGTCGCCACCGAGCCCGGGGCCCGGCTGACGGTCATCGCCTCGACCGCGCTGTCGTCGTACACCGTGGGCAGCTCGTCGACGGACGTCTCGGCCGCTTCGATCATCGTCTCCGAGTGCGCGCCGCACCCGTGGTCGGCGCTCACCACCCGGCCGTCGTCCGGGGCGTAGAAGTTGCCGCAGGCGCCGAACGCCAGGCGCAGCGAACCGGCGAGCGGCAGGTAGAAACCGCAGGTGCCGCAGCGGGCGGCGGCCGGCGCGGCGACCGAGATCGCGGCGTCCGGGCCGTGGTCGCCGTCGTACCAGCGCTGGGCGGCCTCGGCGCGGCCCTCCCGGGACAGCACCCGGGCCCGGCCCAGGCCCAGCTCCCAGGCGGCCTCCTCCACGGCCGGGTCGTCGGAGAGCAGGTAGCCGGGGGCGAGCCGCTCGTCGTCGGCCGGGGTGGGCAGCAGGTCGCCCGGACCCAGGTCGCCCGGCTTGAGCCGCTCCTGCCAGGGCAGCCAGCCCGGAGCGAGCAGCGCGTCCGGGCCGGGCAGCAGCACCGTCTCGCAGATGGTGACGTGCCGGCTGCGCGGCACCCGGGTCACCGTGACGGCCCAGCGCCAGCCGCGGTAACCGGCCATCCGGCATTCGAAGTAGTGGGTGACCACCCGGTCACCCTCGGCGACCGCCTGGAGATGATCGCCGATGTCGGTCGGCTCCACCTCGGTGATCGCGTCGCGGGCCACCTCGACGGCGGCGGCGCAAACCTGGTCGAGCCGGGGAGCGCGGGCGGAGGCGGGCCTGGTCACCCGACCATTGTTCCCCATGCCCGTCCACGGGCGACAGGCACTCCCCGGAGTCATTGTCTCCGGGTGATGCGGCACACGCCGAGCGGATGGGCGAGGATGGGACGCATGGCGCTGTCCTCCCGCTCCGGCCGCTCCTTCCTCGGGCGGACCGTCGGCACCGCCATCCGCGCCACCCGGCTGCTGCTGCGGGGCTCGCTGCACGGCGGGCGCTGGATGACCCGGCGGGCCGGCACCGCCCGGGCCCGCAGTGCCGGCAACGAGGTGGGCATGGTCCGCCTGTTCGACCTGCACGCGCTCTCCTGCGCCGGCGACACCCTCATCGCCATCGGCCTGGCCGGGACGATCTTCTTCGACGTGCCGCTGGGCGAGGCCCGCAACAAGGTCGCCCTCTACCTGCTGGTGACCATGGTCCCGTTCGCCATGCTCGCCCCGGTGGTCGGCCCGCTGCTCGACCACTTCCGCCACGGCCGGCGGTACGCGCTCGCCGCCACCATGCTGGGCCGGGCGTTCCTGGCCTGGCTGATCTCCGACTACATCGGCGGCTTCGGGCTCTACCCGGCGGCGTTCGGCGTGCTCGCGCTCTCCCGGGCGTACGGGGTGGCCCGCTCGGCGGCGGTCCCCCGGCTGCTCCCCGAAGGGCTGGGCCTGTCCCAGGTCGGGGCGCGCGCGAGCGTCTACGGCACGGTGGCCGGTGCGCTCGTCGCGCCGATCGGGCTGGCCGCGTTCTGGTTCGGGCCGCAGTGGCCGCTGCGGGTCGCCTCGGTGATCTTCCTGATCGGCATGGTGATCTCGCTCCGGCTGCCGCCGAAGGCCGACTCCGAGCCGCCGGAGCGGATGCCGCACCCGCTGCGCGCACTGCGCCGCCGCGACGGCGAGCGCCCGCTGGGCCGGGGCCGTCCCAGCGGCCGGTTGGTGATCGCCACGCTGATCGGCGCGGCGGCGCTGCGCGGGCTCTACGGCTTCCTACTGCTGTTCCTGGCCTTCGCGATCAAGGCCGGTGACCTGACCACCGACTTCTTCGGCCGCGACCTCGGCGCCCAGGGCGCGCTGGGCCTGGTCGGCGGCGCGCTGGCGGTCGGCACGTTCCTGGCCACCGCGATCGGCACCCGGCTGCGCATCCACCGGCCGACAGCGCTCCAGTCCAGCGGCACGATCGTGGTGGCCGGTGTGGCGGTGCTCGCCGCGCTGAAGTTCTCGCTGCCCATGGTGGGGCTGCTCTGCCTGGTGGCCGCGATGATGAGCGGGATCGCCAAGCTCGCCGTGGACGCCTCGATCCAGGAACGCATCCCGGAGCGGCTGCGCGCCAGCTCGTTCGCGCACTCGGAGACCGCGCTGATGCTGGCGTTCGTGGCCGGGGGCGGGCTCGGGCTGGTGCCGTTCACCGGCCTGATCGGCGTGACGGTCGCCGCCGCGGTGGCCGCGCTGGTGGCCGTACGCGGGGTGCTGGTCGCGGGCAAGCTGCGCGGTGAGCACCTGGTCGGCCGTCCGCTCGGCGACCAGGAGCTGGCGGCGGAGCAGGCCACCCGGGCCGAGGAACCGGCCGCCACCTCGTTCGACGATCCGGCGCCCACGTCACCGGCGCCCCAACGCGCCGGCCCGCCGGACGACGACGGGCTGGCGCCGCCCGGCTTCCACATCTACCGGCCCTCCTCCTCGGTGGGCGGTCCCGGCGCCGTGGAGGACACCGAGCGGCGCGATCCCCGGGGTCCGGTGGCGTGAGCGGCTTGCTCGTGGTCACGGCCGTGCCGGCCGAGGCCGAGGCGATCCGTGCCGGGCTCACCGCACCGGACCGGACGACATCGCGCGTGACTCCGCCGGATGTGACGGTGCTGCCCGTCGGGGTCGGCCCGGCCGTCGCCGGGGCCGCCACGGCACGGCTGCTGGCGCTGGCCGAGGCGGCCGGGCGGCCGTACCGGGCGGTGGTCAGCGCGGGCATCGCCGGTGGGTTCGCCGGCCGGGTCGCGGTGGGCGGCACGGTGCTCGCCGACCGCAGCGTCGCCGCCGACCTCGGCGCCGAGTCGCCGGCCGGTTTCATCCCGGTGGAGGACCTGGGCATGCCTCCCGAGCTGCTGGGCGGCGGCCGGACCGTGCCCGCCGATCCGGGCCTGCTGGCCCGTCTGCGCGCCGCGCTGCCGGGGGCCACGGTCGGCACGGTGCTCACCGTCAGCACGGTGACCGGCACCGCCGCCAGCACCGCGGCGCTCGCCGAACGGCACCCGGACGCGGTGGCCGAGGCCATGGAGGGGTACGGCGTGGCGGTCGCCGCCGCCCAGGCCGGTGTGCCCTTCGCCGAGCTGCGGACCGTCTCCAACCCGATCGGCCCGCGCGACCGGAGCGCGTGGCGCATGCGCGAGGCGTTCACCGCGCTCACCGCCGCCGCTGCCGCCCTCCACTGATCTTGTCCACCTGTGGACAAGCCTGTGGACAACTCGTCGGGCTGGGGACGGACGGCCTCAGACCGTGATGACGACCTTGGCTCGCGCGTGCTCGGCTTCGAGGTAGCGGACGGCCTCGGGCACCTCGTGCAGCGCGTAGGTGCGGTCGACGACCGCCGTGAGGCGGCCGGCCTCGGCGTGCTCGCGCAGCGCGTCGAGGTGCGCCCGGCCGGGTGACGTGGCGAGGACGACGACGCGCTGCCGGACGAACGGCGCCAGCAGCCGTCCCCGCGCCAGCAGCCCGATCGGGCCGAGCAGGCTGCCGCCGCGGTAGACGCCGCCGCCGGAGAGCACGAGCGTCCCGGCCGGCGTGAGCGCGCGCCGCAGCGCGGTCAGGGAGCGGTTGCCGACCAGGTCGAACACCACGTCGTGGCGGTCTCCCGCGCCGGTGAAGTCGTCGCGGGTGTAGTCGACCACGTGGTCCGCGCCGAGCGAGCGGACCAGCGCGACGTTGCGGGTGCTGCACACGCCGGTAACCGTCGCGCCGAGCGCCTTCGCCAGCTGGACGGCGAGCGTGCCGACGCCGCCGGAGGCCCCGTTGATCAGGACGCGGTGACCGGGCCGGACCTGCCCGGCGTCGCGCAGCCCCTGGAGCGCGGTGACGCCTGCCAGCGGCAGGGCCGCCGCCTGCGCCGGCGTCAGGTTCGCCGGACGCGGCGCGACCAGGTGCTCGGGTACGCGCACGTACTCGGCGAACGCGCCGTCGGCCTCGCCCAGGTCGCCGAAGACGGCGTCGCCGGGGCGTACCTGCCGCACCTGGGCGCCGACGGCCTGGACCCGGCCGGCGAAGTCGCGGCCACGGACGCGGGCCCGGGGCCGCCCGAGGCCGAGCGCCAGCCGCGACAGCCGGGGGTCGCCGCGCATGACGTGCCAGTCGTACGCGTTCAACGCGGCGGCCTCGACCCGGACGAGGACGTCACCGGGGCCGGGCGCGGGCGTCTCGACGTCGGCGAGCATGAGTGTCTCCGGGGGGCCGTACCGGTCCTGGACGATCGCCTTCATGTCCCACTCCCTCCCTGGTGTACGGCGTACACCCTGATGGGACCAGGCTAGGTGTACGGCGTACACCAGTCAAGGCGGTTACTGTGTCAACGGCCACCGGGAGGACTGGGGACGACATGGCTGAGCGGGTGGAGACGGTGCGCCGGGCACCCCTGACCAGGGATCGCGTCCTGCGTGCCGCCGTCGCGCTCGCCGACCGGACCGGGATCGAGTCGCTCAGCATGCGCAACCTCGCGCAGGATCTGGGCGTCGTGCCGATGGCCCTGTACAAACACGTCGCCAACAAGGACGAACTGCTCGACGGCATGATCGACATCGTCGTCGCGGAGATCGACCCGCCGGCCGCCGGCGACTGGAAGCAGGCGATCCGCCGCCGCGTCCTGTCGGCGCGGCGGATGCTGCTCCGCCACCCCTGGGCCTCGCTGGCGATCGAGTCCCGGGCCATGGCCACACCGGCCGTGCTCGCCTACCTCGACTCGACTGTCGGCGCGTTGCGGGCGGGCGGGTTCTCCACCGACCTGGCCCACCACGTCATGCACGCGCTGGGCAGCCGGGTGCTGGGCTTCAGCCAGGAACTGTTCGACGCCTCCCGGCAGGCCGGCCGGTCCGGCGCGACGGTGCCCGAGGCGCCGGCCGATCTGCCGCCGGAGATGGCCGCCCGCTTTCCCAACCTCGCGGCCATCGCCACGGCGGCGTCCCACGACGGCGACTCCGTCGTCGGGCCGGGCTGCGACGACCAGTTCGAGTTCGAGTTCGCGCTGGACCTGCTGCTGGACGGCATCGAACGGCTGCACCGGGACGGCTGGACGTCACACCGGACGCCGTGACGGGCGGGCCGGGCGCCGGGGTTACGGTGGGACCGTGGCGCTCTCCCTGGCGATCTCCCCCTGCCCCAACGACACGTTCGTCTTCGACGCCCTGGTGCACGGCCGGGTGCCGGGTGCGCCGCCGGTGGAGGTGACCTACGCGGACGTCGACATCACGAACACCGCCGCCGAGCGGGGCGCGTTCGACCTGGTGAAGGTCAGCTACGCCGCGCTGCCCTGGCTGCTCGACGACTACCACCTGCTGCCCTGCGGCGGCGCGCTGGGCCGCGGCTGCGGCCCGCTGGTGCTGACCCGGGGTGACCGGACCGACCTGTCCGGCGCGACGGTGGCGGTGCCCGGCGAGCGGACCACCGCGTACCTGCTGTTCCGCCTCTGGGCGGCCGACCAGGCCCCGGCGCGCATCGAGGTGGTGCCGTTCCACGAGATCATGCCGGGCGTGGCCGCCGGCCGGTACGACGCGGGCCTGGTCATCCACGAGGCGCGCTTCACCTACCCGCGGCACGGGCTGACCGCTCTGGTCGACCTGGGCGAGTGGTGGGAGGGCGACACCGGGCTACCGATCCCGCTCGGCGCGATCCTGGCCCGCCGGGGCGCTCTCGACCCGGTCGAGGCCGCCGCGTGGATCCGCGAGTCGGTACGCCAGGCGTGGGCCGACCCGGAGGCCAGCCGCGAGTACGTCCTCGCGCACGCGCAGGAGATGGAGCCCGACGTGGTGGACCGGCACATCGGCCTCTACGTCAACGAGTTCACCGCCGACCTGGGAGGGGCCGGCTTCGCCGCCGTGGAGGCGCTGCTGGGCCGGGCCGCCGACGCCGGGCTCGTGCCTCAGACCTCCAGCTCGCGCGCCACCGCGTGGACCAGCTGAGCGATCTTCTGGGCGGCCTTGCGGTCCGGGAAGCGACCCCGGCGCAGGTCCGGCTGCACCTTCGCCTCCAGCACCTTGATCATGTCTTCCACCAGGCCGTGAAGTTCCTCCGCCGGCCGGCGGCGCAGCTCCGCCACCGACGGCGGGGCCTCCAGCAGCTTGACCCCCATCGCCTGGGCGCCCCGCCGGCTGTCCACCACGCTGAAATCGACCCGCTGGCCACCCTTCAGGTCGGCGACACCCGCCGGTAGCGCGCCCTTCGGCAGGAACACGTCGCCACCCTCGTCACTGGTGACGAACCCGTACCCCTTGGCGGCGTCGTACCACTTCACTCGACCCGTCGGCACCTGTTGAACCCCGCTCCACTCGAACCGTCTACCCCTCCAAGGCTAGCCCGATGATCCGGTCCAGCGCCCTCGGGAATTCGACGAGATCATCAAGCACCAGGTACGCCCCGGCCTCGGTCAGTTCGGCGGCCGAGCAGGGGCCGGTCGCCACTGCCACGCCCGGGATTCCCGCGGCCCGCGCGGCGGCCATGTCGGCCACGTGGTCGCCCACGTACAGCGTCGCGCCGTGCTCCCGCAACGCGACCGCCTTCTGCTCGGCGAACACGTCCCCGGCCAGCTCGTCCACGGGCAGCCCGAGGTGGTCCAGGTGCAGCTTCGCCAGCCGGCCCATCTTCGCCGTCACCACCATCGTCCGGCCGCCGCGCGCCTGCACCCCGCGCAGCGCGGCCTCCGCACCCGGCATCGGCACGGTCGGGGTGATCGCGTACGCCGGATACAGCTCCCGGTAGAGCGTCACCGCCTCCTCCACCCGCTCCGGCGGGAACCAGTGCGCCAGCTCGGTACGCAGCGGCGGGCCCAGCCGCGAGACGGCCAGTTCCCCGTCCACGTGCACGCCCGTGCGCGCGGTCAGCGCCCGGAACGCGGCGGCGATCCCGGGGCGGGAGTCGACCAGGGTCATGTCGAGGTCGAAGCCGACCATCAGCGGAGGCATGCCGAGAACCTACCCAGCGGGCTAGCGTGGTACGACGATGACCACCTCACTCGCCGACCACCTGCGGGCCCTCCCCGACGAGTCGCTTGCCGCCCTGCTCCAGCTGCGGCCGGACCTCGTCGTGCCGGTGCCGGCCGACGTGTCCGCCCTCGCCCTGCGCGCCCAGTCCCGGGTCTCCGTGGCCCGGGCGCTCGACGGGCTGGACCAGTTCACCCTCCAGATCCTCGACGCCGCCCGGCTCACCCGGGGCCCCGAGGGCGCCACCTCCACCGACCAGATCCTGGCCATGGCCACCGCCGGGCCGCAGCCGCCCGCACCGACGGCGGTCCGCGCCGCCGTCGACCGGCTCCGGGCCCGGTTCCTGCTGTACGGCCCCGAGCACGACCTGTGCGTGGCCGGCGGCATCGACGAGGTGTCCCCGTACCCGGCGGGGCTGGGCCGACCGGCGGCGGAGCTGGACCCGCGCGCGGCGGCGCTCTGCGCGGACCCGGCGAAGCTGCGGCGGACGCTGCTGTCCGCGCCGCCCTCGGCCCGGGCGGTCCTGGACCGGCTCGCCGCCGGGCCGCCGGTCGGGACCGTGGCCCCCGGTGCGCTGGAGGCCCCCGCCACCGGCGCCGAGGACGTGCTCCCGCCCGACCTGGTCAACGGCGGAGCGCCGACCGGCTCCCCGATCCGCTGGCTCGTCGAGCACCGGCTGCTGGTGCGAATGTCGGGCGGCCGCAACGGCACCGTCGAGCTGCCCCGTGAGGTGGGGCTGGTGCTGCGCCGCGACTCCGGCCCGCTCGGCCCGCTGCGCACCAGCCCGCCGGTGGTCTCCGGCCCGCCCCGCGAGGTCAAGTCCGTCGACTCGGCCGGGGCCGGGCAGACCATGGAGGTGGTCCGGCACACCGAGGCGATGCTGGAGGCGCTGACCGCGGAGCCGGCGCCGGTGCTGCGTTCCGGTGGCGTCGGCGTACGCGACCTGCGGCGGCTCGCCCGTGGCCTCGGGCTGGACGAGCCGGCCACCGCGCTGCTGTTCGAGGTGGCGTACGCGGCCGGGCTGACCGGGGAGATGGAGCTGACCGGCGCGGCCACCACCCGGTACGGCGGCGACCAGCAGATCCTGCCCACCGGCGGGTACGAGGTGTGGCGCGCGGTGTCGCTGGCCCAGCGCTGGGAGCAGCTCGCCCGCGCCTGGATGTCGATGCCCCGCCAGGCCGGCCTGATCGGGCAGCGCGACGACCGGGACCGGCCCATCTCGGTGCTCTCCGCCGAGGCGGAACGGGCCGGCGCGCCGGCCGCCCGGCGCGCGGTGCTGGCCGTGCTGGCCGACCTGCCACCCGGTACCGCACCGACCACCGACGAGGTGCTGGAGCTGCTGGACTGGCGCGCGCCCCGGCGGGCCCGAGGGCGGGAGACGGCGCACCGGGAGGTGCTGGCCGAGGCCGCCACGCTGGGCGTGACCGGGCTCGGCGCGCTCACCTCGTACGGGCGGCTGCTGCTCGCCGAGCTGACCGAGGCCGACGAGCGCGGTGACGACCCGCTCGGGCTGCGCTCCGACGCCGAGTCGGGCGACGCGTCGACGACCGTACGGGCGCTGGACGGGCTGCTGCCCGCGCCGGTCGACCACGTGCTGGTGCAGGCCGACCTGACAGTGGTGGTGCCCGGACCGCCCGACCCGGCGCTCGCCGGCGAGCTGGACGTGGTGGCCGAACACGAGTCGGCGGGCGGAGCCAGCGTGCACCGGGTCACCACGGCGAGCATCCGGCGGGCGCTCGACGCCGGGTACACCGCGGACGACCTGCACGCGCTGTTCCGCCGCCGGTCGCGTACCCCGGTGCCGCAGGGCCTGACCTATCTGGTCGACGACGTGGCCCGCAAGCACGGCGGGCTGCGCGTCGGTGCGGCCGGCGCGTACGTGCGCAGCGACGACGAGGTGCTGCTCAGCGAGGTGCAGGCGGACCGGCGACTGGAGCCGCTGGCGTTCCGCCGGCTCGCGCCCACGGTGCTCGTCACGCCGTATCAGGTCAACCGGATGCTGACCGCGTTGCGCGACGCCGGGTACGCCCCGGTGCCCGAGGACGCCAGCGGAGCGATGGTGCTGGCGCGGACGAAGACCCGGCGGGCGCCGACCCGTACCGCGATCGGCCGTGCCGTGGATCCGCTCGCCACGCCGAAGCTGCCGATGCCCCGCCTGCTCGGCGTGGTGGAGCAGATCCGCCGGGGCGAGGCGGCGGCCCGGGCGGCACGGCGGGCCCCGGCGGTGGTCCGCGGCGCCCCGGCGGCGGGTGGGCCCACGCCCGTGTCCGGGCACGGCGACGCGCTGGCGGTGCTCCAGCAGGCGGTACGGGACAAGGCGCTGGTCTGGGTGGGCTACGTCGACGCGCACGGGGCGACCGCGTCCCGGCTGGTCCGCCCGGTGTCCATCGGCGCCGGCTACCTGCGCGCCGAGGACGACCGGACGGAGATGCTGCACACGTTCGCGCTGCACCGGATCACGGCCGCCGTGCTGGAGGAGTGAGCTACTCCCCGTTGCGCCGCAGCGTGCCGATCACCGACACGGCCAGCAGCAACGCGAACGCGGCACCGGCCGACTCGCCCACCGAGTCGACGAAGCCCTGCTGCTGCACCAGCAGCCCGAACAGGAACCAGCCGAACACCCCCGCTGCGGCGGCCGCATAGGCGAGCAGGACCGCCGTGGGCACCTCCTGCTGCCGCGTCCGCTCGTCCTCGGGAAGCACGTCCTGGTCAACGGTCATGACAGTCCCTCCCCGTCCCGGCATGGACCCGGCTTCCAGGGTTGCACCAACCGGAGCGCGCGGACAGGGGTTAAAACCCTGATCCGGGCGGTCCGGTCACGGGTAGGGGCGGGCTCGGCTGCCGTGCCGGCCGGTTCAGGTGCCGGGGCGGCGGCCGATCACGACCACGCGGGTGCCGACCGAGCCCAGCTCCCACAGGCGCACCGCGTCGCGGTGCAGCAGGTTGACGCAGCCGTGCGAGCCGATCGCGCCGTTGTGCAGGTAGGTGGTGGTCTCGTGGAAGCCGATCCCGCCGTTGAACTGCTGCCAGTACGGCAGCCACACCTCGTACGGGTTGGACCACTCGCGCGGGTTCTTCCGGCCCACCGAGTACGTGCCGGCCGGGGTGGCGTAGCCGGACATGCCCGTACGGGTGACTGTCGGGCCCATCACCACGGTGCCGCCGCGCATCGCCCAGACCGTCTGCCGGGTCAGGTCGACGCAGAAGGTGAGCCGGGAACCGGTCTTGCATCGCGCGGTGTCGGTGGCGGCGAGCCGCTTCGCCACGTCGTAGGTGGTGGGGCCGGCACGGCCGGAGGACGGGCTGATCCCGTACCGGATCTGGAACTTCTTGATCGCGGCGCAGTCGGCGGCGGACTGCTCGCCGTCCACTGTCAGCGTCCCGAAGCCGCCCAGCCGGGTCAGGTAGGTCTCCACGGCCCGCTGGTGCTCCCCCTGCGGGCACCCGGCGGACGCGCTGGGCTTCGGCTTGGGCTTCGTCGTCTTCGTCGCTTCGGGCGACCGGGAGGGTTTCGGCGAGGCCGTCCGGCTCGGCTGCGCCGACGGGGACGTGACCGGCTGTTCCGGCGTTGGCGACGCGCTCGCCCCCGATGCTCCCTCCGTCAGCCCGACCGGGCCGGGGGTGCTCCCCCCGGCGCCTTCCGCCTGCGGATCGAGCGCGCAGGCGCCGACACCGACCAGCACGACCACTGCCAGGGCGGTGGCCCGGGCGAGAATCCGGACACGCTGCATGGGCCCTCCCTGGACAGTTGTCCCGCTTGCTAGACGTGTGGGACGAGTATGACGTTGCCTGTCCAGCGAGACTTTTTGCGGCACCCTCCGGCGTGCAACACTGGATGGTCGGCCTGCGGCAGGTCAGCCGGGGTGGCGACGGGGTACCGGGCGGCGGGGTTCCGGGCGATGCGAGAGGACGCTGGCGTGAGCGGTGGACCACTGATCGTGCAGTCGGACAAGACGCTGCTGCTGGAGGTGGATCACCCCGACGCGCAGGCATGCCGGATGGCGATCGCGCCGTTCGCCGAGCTGGAACGCTCCCCCGAGCACGTGCACACCTACCGGCTCACGCCGCTGGGCCTGTGGAACGCCCGGGCCGCCGGCCACGACGCCGAGGGCGTGGTCGACTCGCTGATCAAGTACTCGCGCTACCCGGTGCCGCACGGGCTGCTCGTCGACGTGGCCGAGACGATGGACCGGTACGGCCGGCTCCAGCTCGCCAACGACCCGGTGCACGGCCTGGTGCTGCGCGCGCTGGACCGGGTGGTGCTGATCGAGGTGGCGAAGAGCAAGAAGCTCGCCGGCATGCTCGGCGCGAAGCTGGACGACGACACCATCGCGGTGCACCCGTCCGAGCGGGGGCGGCTCAAGCAGGCGCTGCTCAAGCTGGGCTGGCCGGCCGAGGACCTGGCCGGGTACGTGGACGGCGAGGCGCACCCGATCGAGCTGGCCGAGTCCGGCAAGGACGGCGGAAAGCCGTGGACGCTGCGGTCGTACCAGCGGGAAGCCGTCGAGGCGTTCTGGGCCGGCGGGTCCGGCGTGGTGGTGCTGCCCTGCGGCGCCGGCAAGACGCTCGTCGGGGCGGCGGCGATGGCCGAGGCGAAGGCGACCACGCTGATCCTGGTCACCAACACGGTGGCCGGACGGCAGTGGAAGCGGGAGCTGATCGCCCGCACGTCGCTGACCGAGGAGGAGATCGGCGAGTACTCGGGTGAGCGCAAGGAGATCCGCCCGGTCACCATCGCCACGTACCAGGTGCTCACCGCGCGGCGCGGCGGCGCGTTCACCCACCTGGACCTGTTCGGCGCCCGCGACTGGGGCCTGGTCGTCTACGACGAGGTGCACCTGCTGCCCGCGCCGATCTTCCGCTTCACGGCGGACCTCCAGGCCCGCCGCCGGCTCGGCCTCACCGCGACGCTGGTACGCGAGGACGGCCGGGAGGGCGACGTGTTCAGCCTGATCGGCCCGAAGCGGTACGACGCGCCGTGGAAGGACATCGAGCAGCAGGGCTGGATCGCCCCGGCGGAGTGCACCGAGGTACGGGTGACGCTCACCGACGCCGAGCGGCTGGCGTACGCGACGGCGGAGGCCGAGGAGCGCTACCGGATGGCGGCGACCGCCCGCACCAAGCTGCCTGTGGTGCGGGCGCTGGTGGACCGGCACCCGTCCGAGCAGGTCCTCGTCATCGGCGGGTTCCTCGACCAGTTGCACCAGCTCGGCGAATACCTGGACGCGCCGATCGTGCAGGGCTCCACCACGAACAAGGAGCGCGAGCGGCTGTTCGACGCGTTCCGCTCCGGCGAGGTGCGGACCCTGGTGATCTCCAAGGTCGGGAACTTCTCCATCGACCTGCCGGAGGCGGCGGTGGCTATCCAGGTGTCCGGCACGTTCGGCTCGCGTCAGGAGGAGGCGCAGCGGCTGGGCCGGGTGCTGCGCCCGAAGGCGGACGGCCGGCAGGCGCACTTCTACACGGTGGTCTCCCGGGACACCATCGACACCGAGTACGCGGCGCACCGGCAGCGGTTCCTGGCCGAGCAGGGGTACGCGTACACGATTGTCGACGCCGACGACGTCCTCGGCCCGAAGTTGCCGACCGTCGACTGAGATCTTGTCGCGCCCGTTCGGCTGGTCCGCTCAGATCGTCAACAGACCTCCGTTTCGGGTCTGGTCCTTCACCGCGATCAGGTTTGCGACGACGTACGGGATGTTGTTCGCCTGGTGGAAATCGCTCGGGAAGTACGTGCCCAGGCGAGACACCTGGAATCGGCAGCGGATCTCCGGCACGAAGCGTGCGTACTGGTCGTTGGTGAAATACCAGAACGAGTTCTCGTTGTAGAACGCGACGTGCGTCGGGTCCTGGTACGCGCCCCGTCCGTCCGAACTGGGCGTCAGGGACAGCAGCAACCCGTTCGGGGCGAGGACCCGGTACAACTCGTTGAAGATCCCGATCTTGTCCGGGACGTGCTCGAGGAAGTCGACCGCCCGGATCACCCCGACGCTGTTGTCCGGCAGGTCGATCCCCTTCGTGACGTCACAGACGATGTCCACGCCGTCTCCGGCGCGGCGATCCAGCCCGAGGAACCCCTCCGGCTTGTTGTGTGCCGCTCCCATGTCCAGGGCCAGCAGGTCCCGCCGTTTCGCCCAGGCCAACGCGTTGAACTGGATGTTGCGGTCGTAAATCTCCACGGACCGCCGCTGGATGCGCGCGTTGACCTCAGGGTCGCGCTGGGTGTTGCGGGTGTGCATCCGTTGCAGGTAAAGGCACTTGGGGATCTGGTGGAACTCGGCCGCCTGGTACAGCCGGCACATCAGGTCCAGGTCGTCGGCCACGTCGAGTTCCTCGTTGTAGCCGCCCACCTTCTCGTACAGATCCCGTCGGAACGCCCGGACGTGGTTCGGGGCGTACCAGATGTAGCTGACGTTGTGCGGCGTCGGCTCCAGCGAGTAGCAGGCCAACACCTCACGCCCGTCGACCCGCTCGTCGCGGTAGCGCCACCCGTGCGCGGCGGCGAACCGCGAGTCGTCCCGGCCGCCGTCCTCGCAGATCTGGGCCGTGTCGCTGTAGACGAAGCCCACCCCGGGGTTCGCGTCGAAGGCGGCCACGACCTCCGCCAGGCAGTTGCTGCTGAGCAGGTCGTCGTCGTCGAGTTCGACGAGGATGTCCCCGTACGCCTCGGCGCAGGCCTGTCGCTTCACCGCACCGACACCGGACAGCCCGTCCCGCACCAGGAGGCGGATCCGTGGATCGTTCGCCTCGGGGCGCCACCGGGTGCCCTGGTTGAGAATGACCACCCATTCCCAGTCCGCGTACGTCTACGCCAGCAGAGACTGCAAACAATCGTCCAGGAAGCGGGTCCGGTTGCTACCCGTGAAAACCGTGACGTGTGGCGCCTTCACCACGCGATCACCTCTTTGCCTTCTGCGGGCGGAAGTCCTCGGGGACCGCCGATGCCAGCTTCGGATCTGCATCGATCGCCGACGCGAACGCCTTCCGGGCACCCGTCCGGTCGTTCTGCTTGACGAGCATCAACCCCAGCCGCAGGTACGCCGTGGAAGCGCCCTCGTCGGCACCGACGATCTTGCGGTACAGCGCGACCGCCTCGTCCGGCTCCGCCTCCTCCAACAGGATCGCCTTGTTGTAGAGGGCGGGCCGGTAGGAGCCGTCGATCTGCAGCGCCTTGTCGTAGGCCGCCACCGCTTCGTCGGTTGCGTCACGGGACTGGGCGAGGTAGCCGAGGTTGAACCAGGCGAACTTGTTGTCCCCCTGAAGCGCGACCACCTTCTCGAAGGTTGCCTTCGCCTCGTCGGACTTGCCGGCCTGACCCTGCTCGATACCTTCCTGGAGCAGGACCTTCGGGTCCCCCTGTGCGGCCCCTGGAGCGACGGTCCCGCCGGATCCCTTCGTTGCGGGTGTCTTGTCGTCACTGCACGCACCCACCCCAGCCAGTAGTACGGAGCCGCAGGCAAGTGTGCCGAACACCTGTCGCATTCTCACTGTCTTCCTCTTCCTGCCGATCATTCTGGATGTGTGCTTCGCCGATCACGGTGCGGCGGGCGCGCAGATGACGTAGACGAGGCCGGGCTCTGTCCCCAAGAAGTTGGCCTGCCATCCGACCGGCGTATCTCCGTCTACGAGCGGGGCATCCACGTTCACGGTCCCGTTGGTGATGTAGCCGCCGCCCGTCGCCACTTCGCCGGCGGGGCAGCTGACGCTTTGGAAGCCGGTCGCAGGCTCATCAGAAGAGACGACATGAACGCCCGCCAGGACACCCTGGGCACCCTGTGGACCCTGCGGGCCGCTCGGACCCTGCGCGCCGGTCACACCCTGTGGCCCTTGCTCACCCTGGAAACCCTGCGGACCCTGCGGACCGGACGAGCCCTGCGGACCCTGTGCGCCGGTCACACC
>NZ_FMCQ01000001.1:509163-691269 GCF_900091605.1 Micromonospora tulbaghiae | reverse complement strand
ACCCTGCGCACCGGGCGAGCCGGCCACACCCTGCGGACCCTGCTCACCCTGAAAACCCTGCGGGCCGGCAGCACCCTGGAATCCACGTGGGCCACGCCGCCCGCGCTCGCCCTGGGCGCCCTGCGGACCCTGCGGACCCACCTTGCTGCCATCATGGCGGCGCCGACCCGGCTCCTGGTCCTGCCACTGCCAACCCTGCGGATCGGACCATCCGTCGGGGCCGCCGTCTCGCACGAGGGTTGCGCCGGGCTGCCACACGCGCGCCTGCCCGGCCGGCCCGGGCGTGCCCTGGTAGCTGCGCTCGGCGCGGGCGTTGTGGACCACCTCGGCCGCCTGAGCGGGGGTCACGCCGGTGGTCATCCCGGCAATGATCATCACGGAGCTGAAGCCCGACGCGGCCTTGACGTGCCTGAGACTCGCCAGCGGCTTACGTTCCGTTTTTTCCCTCATGTCCCCTCCACCGGAACGGGTCGGCGCATCGCGATCCTTCCCAGGGCGCGCAGAAGTCACAATATCGGCGGCCGCACTCGATACTGGGCAAAAGTAGTTTTAAGCCCAAAGACGCATGAAAGATCCAAGAGAGGTCCCTCCCCTGGGCATCGCCTCCGCACGCTGTGTCAGACCACCGCATGACCCCCGGACCCGTTCTTCGTCGAAGGGGGTGGCCTGGACGCGCCGCACCCTGGCCGAGTCGACCGACCGAGCCGAATTGTCCCTATATCTCGGCTGTCAGCACCTGTTCGCCGACTCCGCCTTGCCGACGTACGAACCGGCGCCTGCCGCCCTGCTCACCCAGCGGGTCCTCGACTTCCTCAGACCCCTTGAGCCGCCAGAACTGACCGCCGGACCGAAGGCGGTACGCCGACCACGGCCGCTCCGGCGCCCGCGCGATCCGTGAGGGCAGCATGCGCGGCTGCGCCGGCTACCCGCGCCCGGCCGGCACCGTGCCCGGCCTTCCCCGGGCGGATCGACTTGGCGGAACGCGCGGCGCCCGTGCGCGCACGACCGTCCGATCCCGTACGACCGGCTGACGCTCGCCCGGCGAGAAACGCCGAGGTAGGAGCGGTGGCTCCGAAGGTATGCCTCCGACCCTGATCGCACCGCTGCCGGACAAGCCGGGCCACTACGGACTCGCATTCGGAATCCGGGGACCTCGGGCGGTAGGAGCGGATTCTCGACAAGCTGCCCGCGGCCGACGCCGGGGTCCAAGGTTCAGCCTCATCGACGGGCTGGTCACGGCCGACATGGTTCTCGGCGTGCACACCGCCTGCGGCCGGACACTCAAGGACGTCTTCCAGCGGCACAGGGCCCTGCGCGGCTACCACCAGCACTACCGAGTTCGCCCGCGAGTGCCGGTCGGTGGTGGCGTGGTCGGTGCGGGAGCTGGATGCCACCCTGCCGTTCGCCAGCTGACCCGCGCACGGATTGTCGGGCCGACCCGCGCGGGCTGACCGAGACGGGCCGGCGGGCCGCCGTAGAGCGACCCGCCGGCACCGACTTCCAGTGGGCTACCCGGCGCCGCCGGCGCGGAACGCCACCCAGGCGTCGCTCATCCGGTCGGCCTGGCCCGGGGTGAACATGTTCATGCAGGAGTCCTGCGTGTAGTCCATGAAGTTGTGGATCGGGTCGAGCCCCGGCGCGGTGCAGGTGTCCGCCCCGATCGGGCAGTTGAACTGCGGCGCCGCCTCACGCGGCGTGTCCGCCACGAAGTCGCCGGACGCGGAGCAGCCGTGCGCGAACGTGTGCTCCAGCATCAGCCAGTGCCCGACCTCGTGGGTGAGCGTGTCGCCGAGCGCGTACTTGCCGGCCGTGCCGCCCGGCATCGACTCGTCGAGCATCACCACGCCGTCGATGTAGTCGCGGCCGTTGTTGTAGCCCTTCGGGAAGTACGCCCAGCCGAGCAGGCCATCACCGATGTTCGCCGCGTAGACGTTCAGGGTGCGGGAGTCGCCGGTGTAGAGCGCCTTCTTCATGTCCCGCTCGTTCTTGCCCGGCACCACCGTGTACCAGGCACTGTTCACGGTCCAGGTGGTGTCGACGAGCGAGAAGCGGAACGGCGTGTCCGACGCGTCGGCCGCGGTACGACCCGCGAAGGAGTCGTTGAGCACCGTCATCTGCGCCGAGATGAGCGTGTTCCAGCGGGCCTTCTCGGCCGCGCTCAGCTCGTGGTCGGAGATCATGTGGAAGATCGTCGGCACGGTGACGCTGCCGTTGGCCAGGCGCGGCGAGTCCTTGACGACGCCGTACGCCTTGGCTTCGTTCGTCGAGTAGAGCGCCGGCTCCTTGGCGGTGGTGCCCTCGCGTACCCGAGCGGCGCTGTGCGTGTCGGTGCCGGGCTCGCACTCGGCGGCGGGAGAGGCGGTAACGGGTGCGGCCGTGGCCGCGACGGGGGCTCCGCCGGCGGTCAGGAAGGTGGCGGCGGCAGCGACGAGCACTGCCAGGTGGATCGTCGGTTTCCTGTGCATCGTTGCACCTTTCGAGAGGCATGAAAGGAGTACCGACGCGGGGTTGTCAAAGCTGCGGGTCGATGACGTCGTCGTCCCGCCATAAGACCACGTCAATGGGCATCCGCAACAGACCCCGGCGGATCCGTCGACGTCATGACGTCGGCGATGGCGCGCGCCACGCACTCGTAGTCGCGTACCAGCGGCCCGACCAGCGCACGGTCCGGCTCGAAGGCGGCTACCAGTCCGCGTACCAGATCCTGGATGCGCTGGTCCGCGCTGAGCCGCCGCCCCCGGTGCCGGCGCGCGACGCTGTGCCAGCGGCGCAGGCCGACGTCGGCGAGCCGGTCCTGGTGCTCGGGCGCGGGAACCGGGCAGCCTTTCGCCCACAGGTCGGCGAGTGCCCGCACGATCGCCGCCCGGGTCGGGTCAGTCATGGAGGTAGCGGGCGCGGCGGCCGAAGTCGCGGAAGCCGAGCCTCCGGTACAGCGCTGCGGCCGGATTGTCGTCGTTGACGCAGAGCCACGCGGCGTCCGCGCCCGCGTCTGCGAGGCCGCGCAGCACGCGCGCCACGAGGTACGCCCCGACCCGTCGTCCGCGCCACCCGGGCACGACGCCGACCTGGTCGATCCAGTTGTCGAGCACGGTGACGAAGCCGGCCGCCTCACCGTCCCGGCCGCGCGCCAACAGCGTCAACTCCGGGCGGAAGTCCTCGTCGTCACGCAGGTCGCCCAGCCACTCGCCGGCCTCGGGCTCGACGAAGCCGGGCCGGTCGGCGAACGACGCCCGGTAGGTGGCGAACAGCTCCGGCCCCAGCGTGGCTGGCTCCACCGTCACGCCGTCCGGCGCCGTGACCTCGGGCAGCGCGTCGAGGTCGTGGCGCAGCACCCACTCCAGGAACGTCCGCGTGTAGCCGCGCGCCGCGAACAACTCCTCCGCGCCCGCGTTCCACGTCTCGGTCGTGACCAGCAGGCTCGCGTCGCGCGCCTGCCCCTCCGCCCAGTCCAGCAGCGCGCCGCCGAGCCCGCGCCCGCGCCACGCCGGGTGCACCAGGCCGGTGGCGGTGGCCGGCGTCCGCGCCGTGCCGACCCCGACGGCCGCGACCAGGTCGTCGCCCGACCAGGCGCCGTGGGTACGCGTCTGCAGCAGCCGCGCCCGCGCCAACGGGGTACGCCCGAACAGCGGCAACCCGCCGTCAGTGGCGAGGCACGCCTGCGCCAGCCCGGTCAGCGCGGGCAGGTCGTCCTCGCCGAACTCCCGCCAGGCCAGCCCATCGATCCCGCTCACGCCCACTCCCGCCACCCCCGAGCCCGACCCCACGGTCCAGCTCCCCGAGGCAGTAGGCCCCACGTCTCCCGTGAAGGTCAATCAAATTGCCGCCTCCCGCCCGACCGTCCCCGCCCGAGACGGTCGTCTCACTGAACGAGACCCGTGGAGATCTTGGAAGGAGAGTGCCCCTATGAGGGCCGCTTGGCTCCAAGATCTCCTGCCGACCGACGAGACATGCAGCCGACGAGGGCCCGACGAACGGGTACGGAGCTTCCCCAGGGGCACCCCTGAACGCCGCAACTCCCACCCCGTTGATCTTGCAGTTGCCGCCCCGGCAAGAGCCACAAATCCGGCACCGCGGGGGCCGTAACTGCAAGATCAGCGAGACGGGGAGGGGTTGGGGGAGGGGGTGGGGTTGGCGTGGATCAGGACCGTGGCTCCGGCGGACAAGGGGGCCAGGAGCCACTTCACGGGCTGCTCGTCCTCGGCCGGGTCGATCACCAGGCGGTCGCCTCGGCGCAAGTCGCGCTGGGTGGCGATCTCGGCGGCCAGGCGACGCCACGCGCCGAAGCTGGTGCCGTCGGGCGTGGCCGGGCCGGCCGGGTCGACCGCCGTGTAGTCCGGCGGGTCGGTCGGGTGCCGCAGCACCTCGGCCGACCAGTCCAGCCAGCCCGGTGGCACCTCGGCGAGCGGGCCCGGCCCGGTGCCCACCAGGTAGCGGTGTGTCCCCTCGGGCACGTCCTCCAGCCAGTCGTCGAGCCGTTCGGGGGTCACGAACACCGCGTCGTACGGCCGGTCCGCGCCCGGTTCGAGCACCGGCAGACCGGCCAGCGCGCGGGGCCGGAACGACACGGACAAGCCCACCGACCAGGCCCCGAGCAGCACCGCGGCGGTACGCCAGTGCGGCGGCAGCAGCACCGCCACCCGGTCACCGGGGCGTAGTCCGCACCCGTCGCGCAGCAGTCCGGCGCTGCGGGCGGTCCACTCGCCGAGCTGCGCGGCGGTGAGGTCGGTGCGTTCCCCGGTCTCGTCGTCGTGGTAGCTGAGCAGCGGGTACCCGACCGCGTCGGGGGCGACGGCGACGGTTGCCTGGTGGGCCATGTGCGGACTCCTGTCTGCCGGTCCGCTCACCCTAACCGTCCGAGCCGCCCGTCCAGGGCAGCCCAGCAGCCGAGCGGCCCGGGTCAGCGCGCGGGCAGTTCCGGACCGCCGTCGAGCAGCGGGGCCAGCAGGTCGCCCTGCTTCTCCACCCGTTTGAGCACCTCGCCCGCGGTGTACGGCCGCGTCGACGGCCGTTTCCCCGCCGCACCGGCCTCCACCTCGTCCCAGGTCAGCGGCGTCGACACCGAGGGCACCGGCTGGGCCCGCAGCGAGTACGGCGCCACAGTCGTCTTCGCCGCGTTGTTCTGACTCCAGTCGATGAAGACCTTGCCGGGGCGCAGATTCTTCGCCATCTTCGACACGATCAGCTTCGGGTGTGCCTGCTCCAGCTCCTGCGCGATGCGCTTGGCGTAGTCGGAGACGAGTTCGGCGTCCTGCGTACCGGCGATCGGGCAGCACAGCTGCATGCCCTTCTTCCCCGACGTCTTCGGGAACGAGGAGATCCCGTCGGAAGCCAGCCGGTCGCGCATCAGCAGCGCCACCTGGCAGCACTGCTTGAGCGCGGCCGGGGCGCCCGGGTCCAGGTCGACGACCATCATGTCCGGGTGCGCGCCGATCTTCCACTGCGGAGTGTGCAGCTCCAGCGCGGCGAGGTTGGCCAGCCACACGAGCGTGGGGAGTTCGTCGCAGACCACGTAGTCGATGGTCTCCCGCCCCTTCGTGGAGCCGGGGGCGGGCAGGTTCTCGGTGCGTACCCAACCGGGGGTCGCGGCGGGTGCGTTCTTCTCGAAGAACGAGCCGCCGTCGACGCCGTTCGGGAACCGGATCCGGGTCAGCGCGCGGTCGCGCAGGTGCGGCAGCAGCACGGGGGCGATCCGGGTGTAGTAGTCGATCACCTCGCCCTTGGTGAAGCCGGCCTTCGGGAACAGCACCTTGTCCAGGTTGGACAGCTCCAGCGAGCGCCCCTCGACCTCGACCTTGAGCCGGTCAGACGGCATCGTCGACCTCCTCGGGCGGCTTGTCCGGGCGCAGGCGCAGGATGCGCGGGAAGCGCAGCCGGCCGTCCGGCGTGCGCTGGCCGTACTTGACCTCCACCACGATCCGGGGAGTTACCCAGATCGCGCCCCGGGCATCCTCGCGCGGCACGCCGGCCGCGAACGGGGACGCGTCGGCGCGCAGCGGTTCCAGCTCGCGCAGCAGTTCCCGTTCGATCGCCGCGCCGATCCCGCCGCCGACCCGCCCCCGGTAGATCAGCCGCCCGTCCGGGCCGGGCACCCCCACCAGCAGGCCACCGACGCGCCGCGCGCCGGGTCGCCAGCCGCCGACCACGAAGTCGGCGGTGACCTCCAGCTTGACCTTCACCCAGTCCGGTGAGCGCACGCCGGGCCGGTAGAGCGAGTCGACCCGCTTGGCCATCACCCCCTCCAGCCCGTGCTCACCGGCCGCCGCGTAGGTGGCCGGCCCGTCGCCGAAGACCGGCGGCACCGCCCACCGGGCGGCGCCGAGACCGAGCGACTCCAGCGCCGCCCGTCGCTCCCGCCACGGCCGGGCGGTCAGGTCGACGCCGTCGAGCCGCAACACGTCGAAGATCATGTACGTGACGGGTACTGTCGCCGCCAGCCGCGCCGCCTTGGCCGGGTTGCGGACGTGCATCCGCTCGGCGAGCGCGGTGAACGAGGGCTGCCCGTCGGCGAAGAGGACCACCTCGCCGTCGAGCAGCGCGTCGTCGACCTGCTCGGCCAGGTTGAGCAGTTCCGGATACGCGGTGGTGATCTCGACGCCGGAGCGGGCGTAGAAGTGCCGGTCGCCGCGGGAGATGTCGGCGAGCGCGCGTACGCCGTCCCACTTGAACTCGTACGACCAGGCAGCGCCGGCCGGGAGCTGCCCGGTCGTCGCGAGCATCGGCTTCAACGGCGCGCCGGGCACCTCCTGACTGTAGTTGCGCACGGAAGCGCGTGCGTCCCGTTCGATCGTTTGCGATTCTGGTGGTCAACCGGGGAGAGGAGCGCGGGAATGCGGGCGATCTGGAAAGGAGCGGTGTCGTTCGGCCTGGTGTCGATCGGGGTGAAGGTCTACTCGGCCACCGAGGAGAAGGACATCCGTTTCCACCAGGTGCACCGTGAGGACGGCGGCCGGATCCGCTACAAGCGCACCTGCTCGGTCTGCGGCGAGGAGGTCACCTACGACGACATCGCCAAGGGATACGACATCGGCGGCGGCGAGATGGTCATCCTCACCGACTCCGACTTCGCCGACCTGCCGTTGAGCACCTCGCACGCGATCGACGTACTGGAGTTCGTACCGGCCGAGCAGGTCGATCCGATTCTCTACAACAAGGCGTACTTCCTGGAGCCGGAGGGCTCGGCGACGAAGCCGTACGTGCTGTTGCGCGACGCGCTGTCCGACTCGGAGCGGGTGGCGATCGTCAAGGTGGCGCTGCGCCAGCGGGAGCAGCTGGCCACGCTGCGGGTCCGCGAGGGCGTACTGCTGCTCAACACCATGCTGTGGCCGGACGAGATCCGCCGGCCGGACTTCGGCTTCCTGGACGAGGACCTGAAGGTCCGCCCGCCCGAGCTGGCCATGGCCAGCTCGCTGATCGACTCGATGGCCGGTGAGTTCGAGCCGGACGCGTTCACCGACGACTACCGGGCGGCGTTGCAGGAGGTCATCGACGCGAAGGTCGAGGGCCGCGAGGTGGTGCAGCCGGAGGAGGAAGAGGCCGCGCCCGCCGCCGCAGTCGACCTGATGGCGGCGCTGAAGGCGTCGGTCGAGCGGGCCCGGGCGGCCCGGGGCGAAGCGCCGTCCGGTGGCGGTGCCGAGCCGACCCCGATCTCGTCGGCCCGATCCGCCAAGAAGGCCGCGAAGAAGGCGCCGGCGAAGAAGGCCGAACCGGCGAAGAAGACGGCGGCCAAGAAGACGCCCGCGAAGAAGACGGCGGCGAAGAAGGCCGAACCGGCGAAGAAGACCGCCGCCAAGAAGACGCCCGCGAAGAAGACGGCCACGAAGAAGAGCGCCTGACGCGTACGGCGGGCCCCGCCCTCGATGGACGGCGGGGCCCGCGCCGCTCAGCCGCGGCCGAGCTTCTCGGTCGGGGTGACGCGGACGATGACGCGTTCCTCGCCCGGGCGGCGCCAGGGGTAGGTGTCCTGGCCGAGGTACTTCTTCGCCATCCGGTCGATGTGCTCGTCGGCGCCTTCGGTGACGAACTCGACGGTGCCCTTGATCCACAGCGTGCGGTAGTCGTCGGCCTTGTCCGCCACCGACACCGCGACCACCGGGTTGCGGGACATGTTCAGGTACTTCTGCCGGCCCTTGGCCGTGTTGAACACGACGTGCTCGCCGTCGGTGTCCACCCAGACCGGGGTGACGTGCGGGGTACCGTCGGCCTCGACCGTCGCAACGTGCGCGAGCTGCGGCTCGCCGAGCAGGGCCAGGTCTTCTTCGCTGAGGATCGCCATGGTCGGAAACTACCCCGCGCCGTGCCCTCGTATCGGGCTTCGTGTCCGGATCGTGGTGGCCGTATGGGCACGCTGGGGGTCCGGGCGGGTACCGTGTGCGCTGGCCTCGGCGGCGGCCCGCCGGGGGCGCACCCACCCACCCTGCAGGGAGTCGACGTGAGCGAGCGTGTGGAGAACCGGTCGGCGGGCCAGGCCCCGGCCACCAAGGCACAGCGGCGGCTGGCCGCCCAGCTGGCCGAGAAGAAGGCAGCCGAGGCGCGTCGCCGCCGGCAGTCGATCCTCGGCGCGGCGGTGGGCGTGCTCGCGGTGGTGGCCCTGGTCGGCGGCCTGGTCTGGCTGAACAGCGGGGACGACGACAAGGCGTCCACCGCCGGCTCCTCGGCCAGTCCCACCGCACCGGCCGAGCCCACCGGGATGCCCGCTCCGGAGCTGCCCGCCGGCATGGACCCGGCGCTGAAGACCAAGCCGACCGTGCAGGCCGGCACCGGTGAGCTGAAGAAGCTCACTGTCACCACGCTCGTCAAGGGCACCGGCCCGGCGGTGAAGGCCGGCCAGAACATCACCACGAACTACGTGGGTGTCTTCTACAAGGACGGCAAGCAGTTCGACGCGTCCTGGGACTCCGGCCAGCCGGCCACCTTCCAGATCGGCGTGGGCCAGGTCATCAAGGGCTGGGACCAGGGCCTGGTCGGTGTGCCGGTGGGCAGCCGGGTCCAGCTGGACCTCCCGGCCGAGCTGGCGTACGGCAACGACGCCGCCGGCGGTCGCCCGGCCGGGCCGCTGCGCTTCGTCGTCGACGTGCTGGCTGCGCAGTAGATCACTCCGGGCTTCCGCCCGGTCACCCAGCGGCAGTAGGTTCATGGTCACCACGGGCGGCACGTCCGCCCGTGGTGATCTGCCCACCGACGCGGAGGTGCACGTGGCGGCGCTGGACGAGGCCGGGGTGACCCGGCAGATGTGGACGCTCTACGAGCCGGTCCACGCGGTGACCTATTTCCACCCCCGTGCCCGGGCCGCGTTCGAGGCGGTCGGGCTGCGGGGCTACTGGCGCGGCTACTTCGCCGGCCGGGCCGCGCCGCTGGGCGCGGTCGACGCGCCCGCCGTGACTGCTGCGTTCTTCAGTTTCGCGCCGGCCATGGTGGCCCGCGCGCTGCCGTCGGTGTGGCACCTGGCCACCCCGGAGGAGGCGCTGCGGGCCCGGCTCACCGGTGGTGTGCAGGCGCTCGCCGAGTTCACCTACGAGCTGCCCGAGTCGCACCTGGTCGAGGCCGCCGACCTGCTGGTGGAGGCGGCCGGCCGGGTGGACGTCGCCGGCCGGGTGCTCGGCGCGGTCAACGCCGCGCTGCCCCGGGGCGAGTACCCGCTGGCCCGGCTCTGGCAGGCCGCCACCACGCTGCGCGAGCACCGCGGCGACGGCCACGTGGCGGCGCTGGTCACGACCGGGCTGGAGCCGGCCGACGTGGTGGCCTGGCGGTGCCGGGTCGACCAGTCCCGCGAGTTCCACCAGCCGGCCCGGGGCTGGACCGACGAGCAGTGGACCGCCGCCGAGCAGCGCCTGGTGGACAAGGGCTGGCTGACCGACGACCTGAGCCCCACGCCGTACGCCACGGAGACGTTCCGCGTGGTCGAGGAGGCCACCGACCGGGCCGCGTCGGGTCCGTGGCAGGCGCTGGGCGCGGAGCGTACCGACCGGCTGCGGGAGCTGCTGGAACCGATCGCGACGCGCTGCCGCACGATCATCCCGGCCAAGGCTCCGATCGGCCTTCCGGCGCAGCGTTCGGCCGGAGCCGCGCTGCCACGGTGAGTCCGGCCACCGGCTGGGGCAGGATGGTCGACGTGGTGGACGCGGTGCTCTTCGACCTGGACGGCGTGATCGTGGACTCGGAGCCGGTCTGGGAGGAGGTCCGGCGGGCGTACGTGGCCGAGCACGGTGGCACCTGGCAGCCGGACACCCAGCGCCGGCTGATGGGCATGAGCACCGCCGAGTGGGCCGGCTACCTGAGCGGTGAGCTGGGCGTCGACAGGTCGGCCGAGCAGGTCGCCACCGAGGTGGTGACCGAGATGGCCCGGCGGTACGCGCAGCGCGTACCGCTGATCGACGGCGCCGACGCGGTCGTGCGCCGCATCGCCGCGCGGTGGCCGCTGGGCCTGGCCAGTTCCTCACCGACCCGGCTGATCGCGGCGGCGCTGGACGCGACGGGCCTGGCCGGCGCGTTCGGCGCGACGCTGTCGACCGAGGAGACCGCCCGGGGCAAGCCCGCGCCCGACGTGTGGCTCGCGGTGGCGCAGCGGCTGGGCGTCGACCCGGCCCGGTGCGTGGCGGTGGAGGACTCGTCGAACGGGGTCCGCTCGGCGGCAGCCGCCGGGTGCCGGGTGGTGGCGGTGCCGCACGGCTCGTACCCGCTCGACCCGGACGCGGAGGCGCTCGCGGCCGTGCTGCTCCCCTCGATCGGCGCGCTCACTCCCGAGGTGGTCGAGTCACTCGGCCGCCGTGCGGCGGAATGATCGGTAGACGGCGGGGTAGCGCCATCACGCGACGACGGTGAGGGGACAGCGATGAAGGCGATCGTGTACGAGCGCAGCGGGGACGCCTCGGTGCTCCAGGTGGTCGAGCGGCCGGTGCCGGAACCCGGTCCGGGCGAGGTGCTGGTCCGGATGGCGGTGTCGGGGGTGAACCCGACCGACTGGAAGGCCCGCCAGGCGTGGCCGCTGCCGGCCGGCTGGCAGATCCCCCACCAGGACGGCGCCGGGGTGGTCGAGGCGGTCGGCGAGGGCGTGGACCGGACGCTCATCGGTGAGCGGGTCTGGGTGTGGGAGGCGGCTTGGCAGCGCCCGTGGGGCACTGCCGCCGAGTACACGCTGGTCCCGGTCCGGCACGCGGTGCCGCTCGGTCCGGCCTCGTTCGACCTGGGCGCGGCGCTCGGTATCCCGTTCATGACCGCGCACCGCTGCCTGACCGCCGGCGAGTTCATGCCGGACAAGCTGCACGCGGGCGCGTTGAGCGACCACGTGGTGCTGGTGCAGGGCGGCGCGGGCGCGGTGGGCAACGCGGCGATCCAGCTCGCCCGGTGGGCCGACGCGTGCGTGATCACCACGGTGAGCAGCCCGGAGAAGGCGCAGCTCGCGGCGGCGGCCGGGGCCAGCTTCGTGATCAACTATCGCGAGCAGGACGTGGTCGAGGAGGTCCGCAAGGTCGCGCCCGACGGGGTGCACACGATCGTCGAGGTCTCCGCCGCCCGCAACGCCGCCGCCGACGTACGGATGCTGCGCACCGGCGGGGCGGTCTGCGTGTACGCCGACGACGGCGGCGACGAGGTGACGTTGCCGATCCGGCCGCTGATGGTCCCGAACGCGCGCTGGCAGTTCGTGCTGATCTACACCGCGCCGAAGGTGGCGAAGGCGCAGGCGGTCACCGACATCGCGGCGGCGGTGGCGCAGGGCGCGATCCGAGTCGGCGAGGAGGCCGGCCTGCCGCTGCACCGGTACCCGCTGGCGGAGGCCGCTGCCGCGCAGCAGGCGGTGCAGGACAGCGTGGTGGGCAAGGTGCTGGTGAGCACCGCCGACGAGTAGGCGACCGGATTTCCCCGACAGCCGGACAGACGCGAACAAGTTTCGCAACAATGACGGTGCGGGTCACCCCGTAACGGACGGGCGGCCCCGGCGCGGTGCGAACGCCGGGGCCGCCCTCTGGGAGGAATGCCCGTTGGAAACGTGTTCCTGCCCGTGTAGGCGACGGTACGCCGCGAAACGTTACGACGCGGTCAGTTCCCGCACGTCGAGCCCGCCGTCGGCGTACCGCGAGCGCACCACCTTCTTGTCGAACTTGCCGACGCTGGTCTTCGGCACCGCGTCGATGAACGCCCACCGCTCCGGCAACTGCCAGCGGGCCACCGAACCGGCGAGGAAGTCCCGCAGCTCCTCGGCGGTCACCGACGCGCCCTCGCGGACCACCACAGTGGCCAGCGGCCGCTCGTCCCAGCGCTCGTCCGGTACGCCCACCACGCACGCCTCCAGCACCGCCGGGTGGGCCATCAGGGCGTTCTCCAGCTCGACCGAGGAGATCCACTCCCCGCCCGACTTGATCACGTCCTTGGCGCGGTCGGTGAGCGTGATGTAGCCGTCCGGCGAGAGCGTGCCGACGTCACCGGTACGCAGCCAGCCGTCCCGGAACTTCTCCTCCTCCGGGGCGTCGTCGCCGATGTACCGGGCGGTCACCCACGGCCCGCGTACCTCCAGCTCGCCCACTGCCGTCCCGTCGGCGGGCAGCGGCTCGCCGGCCGGGCCGACGATCCGCGCGGTCACCCCCGCCGGGACGCGGCCCTGCGTGTAGCGGTAGCGCCAGGCGTCGTCGCCGGTGGCACCGGCCGGCGCCCGGGAGACCGAGCCCAGCGGCGACATCTCGGTCATGCCCCAGGCGTGGATGACGTCGATGCCGTAGCGGTCGTGGAAGGCGTGCATCAGCGACGGCGGGCAGGCCGACCCGCCGACGATCACCTCCCGCAGCGAGGAGAGGTCCACCTCGTGCGCGTCCAGGTAGGCCAGCAGGTCGGTCCAGATGGTCGGCACCGCACCGGCGAGCGTGGGCCGCTCGGCGGCGATCATCGCGGCGATCGGCTCGGCCTGGAGGAACCGGTCCGGCATGATCAGCGACGCGCCGGAGAGGAACGCCGCGTACGGCAGGCCCCACGACATCGCGTGGAACATCGGCACGATGGCCAGCTCGCGATCGTTCGGACCGAGCCCGAAGCCCTCCGGCATGCAGACCTGGAGCGAGTGCAGGTAGATCGAGCGGTGCGAGTAGGCGACGCCCTTGGGGTTGCCGGTGGTGCCCGAGGTGTAGCAGAGCGCCGCCGCGTCCCGCTCGTCCACCTCCGGCCAGTCGAAGTGGTCCGGGCGGCCGTCCAGCAGCGCGTCCCAGTGGTGCACGGTGATCCGGTCACCGGCCGCGGCCAGCAGCGGGGCCGGGTCGCCGCCGCCGACCACCACCACGTGCGACACGGTGGTCATCTCGCCGATCACCCGGGCGAGCAGCGGGATGAGCGTGGTGTCGACGAGGACCACCCGGTCCTGCGCGTGGTTGGCGATGTAGGCGACCTGGTCGGGGAAGAGCCGGATGTTGAGCGTGTGCAGCACCGCGCCCATGCTCGGCACGGCGAAGTACGCCACCAGGTGCTCGTTGTTGTTCCACATGAACGTGCCGACCCGCTCGTCGCCGGTCACCCCGCACTCGTCGCGCAACGCGTGGGCCAGCCGGGCCGCGGTGCGGCCGACCTCCGCGTACGTCATCCGGCGGGGCTCGGCGCCGGTCCAGGTGACCACCTCCGCCGCGCCGTGCACGGTGGAGCCGTGTTCGAGGATCCGGGCGACCTGAAGGGGGGCGTCCATCATCGTGCTACGCATGGGTGACAAAGTAGTGGCGGCGGTCACATCTACGGAACCCCCCGGAATCGCCGAGGTGATCGCGGATGCTGCGTAGATTGTCCGGGTGAGCATCTCGTGGGCCGACTCGTACGTGGGGCAACTCCGCGCCCTGGCCGGTGACCGCACCCTGATGTTCGTCGGCGCCCGCGCCGTGGTGCGCGACAACGCCGCCCGGGTGCTGCTCATCCAGCGCTCCGACAACGGCCAGTGGGCGTTGCCGGCCGGCGCCATGGAACTCGGCGAGTCGATCGCCGACTGCGCCGTCCGGGAGGTCCGGGAGGAGACCGGCCTTCGGGCGACGCGGGTCAGCGCGTTCGCGCTCTACACCGGCCCGGACCGCACCCACACCAACATGTACGGGCACACGTACCAGGTCTTCACCACGGCGTTCCGGGTCGACGAGTGGGACGGCGAGCTGGCCCGGTTCACCGACGAGACCACGGACTCCGGGTTCTTCCACCCGGCGGACTTCCCGCACCCGCTGTCGACGAGCGTGCACGAGACGCTCGCCGACCTCGACGTGTTCGAGCAGACCAACCGGCTGATCCTCAAGTAGCCCGGCTCAGAGCATCGTCTGCGACTTCGCCTCCATGTCGGCGGCGGCCTCGTCCTTCGACTCCTTCGTCAGCGGCTTGCCGCCGGGCGCGGGCGCCTTTCCGCCGAGCGGGTCGGCGCCGCCGGTCGCGCCCTGCGGGCCGGTGCCGCGCAACTGAAGGTTCGGCATGGCCAGGGTGACCAGCACGGCGATCACGGCGATCAGCCCGGTGGTCAGGAAGACCAGGTGCAGCGACTCGACGAACGCGGCCTGGACGGCGGCGCGTACCGGGGCGGGCAGCGCGAGGATCGCCGCCGGGTCGTTGATCGAGAAGTCTCCACCGGCAGTCACCGCGGCCCGCTGCTCCGGCGGGAGCTGCGCCAGCGCCCCCGGCAGCCGCGCGGACATCTCGGCGGTGAGCCGGGACGACAGCACCGCCCCGAGGATGGCCACGCCGAACGAGCCGCCGAGCGACCGGAAGAACGTCGCCGACGAGGTGCCCGCGCCCAGGTCGCGGACGCTCACCGCGTTCTGCACGGCCAGGATCAGCGACTGCATGCACAGGCCCAGCCCGACGCCGATCACCACCATGTAGCCGAACGCGGCCCACAGCGTGGTGGCCACCTGGAGCTGCTGGAACAGCAGCATGCCGACCACCAGCACGGCCGCACCGGCCACCGGGAACCACTTGTACCGGCCGATCCGGCTCATCGCCCGGCCGGTGAGCACCGAGGTGACGATGACGCCGGCCATCATCGGCAGCATCAGCAGACCGCTGCGGGTCGGCGAGGCGCCCTTGACGATCTGGAGGTACAGCGGGATGAAGATGATCGACCCGAACATCACCAGACCGAGCACGAAACCCGCCCCGTTGGCGAGCGCGAACGTGGCGCTGCGGAACAGCCGCAGCGGCAGGATCGGCTCCTTGGTCCGTGCCTCCTGGACGACGAACAGCACGCCCAGCACCACGCCCGCGGCGAACAGCCCGACGATCACGCCGGAGCCCCAGGCGTACTCGGCGCCGCCCCAGCTCAGCGCCAGCAGCAGGCAGCTCACGCCGGCGACCAGCAGCGCCGCGCCGATCCAGTCGACTGTGTGCTCCCGGCGCTCGAACGGCACCAGCCGCATCACGTGCCAGCAGACCACGATGGCGAGGATCGCCAACGGCACGTTGATGTAGAAGATCCACCGCCAGTTGTTCTCTGCGAAGTAACCGCCGACGAGTGGTCCGGCCACCGACGACACCCCGAACACCGCGCCGAACAACCCCTGGTAGCGGCCACGCTCCCGGGGCGACACCACGTCCGAGATGATGGTGAACGCCAGCGTCATCAGGCCACCGGCGCCCAGGCCCTGCACGCCTCGCGTGACGATCAGCTGGGTCATGTTCTGCGACAGTCCCGCCAGCAGCGAGCCGAGCAGGAACATCCCGATCGAGAACAGGAAGACCGGCCGGCGTCCGTACAGGTCGGCCATCTTGCCGTACAGCGGCGTCGAGGCGGTCGAGGCCAGCAGGTACGCGGTGACCACCCACGAGTAGTGGTTGATGCCGCCCAGTTCGCCGACGATCGTCGGCAGCGCGGTGCCGACGATCGTCTGATCAAGAGCCGCCAGCAGCATGCCGGTCATCAGACCGAACATCAGCAGGCGGATCTGGCGGGCGGGCAGTGCGGGACGGGCGGCCTGGGCGGTCATCCCGCTTCCTATCCCACCGGGGGCGGATCATGCCCCCGGTGGGACTGTGAGTTTTCAGCGGGCGGTGTGCCGCCCCTCGGCGAACTCCTCGACGATCTTGGCGCAGAACGCCGGCAGGTCGTCCGGCTTGCGGCTGCTGACCAGCCCGTTGTCGGTGACGACCTCCTGGTCGACCCAGTTCGCCCCGGCGTTGGTGAGGTCGGTGCGCAGGCTCGGCCAGGAGGTGATGGTGCGGCCCCGCACGACGTCCGCCTCGACGAGCGTCCACGGGCCGTGGCAGATCACGCCGACCGGCTTGCCGGCGTCGAAGAACGCCTTGACGAACCGGACCGCCTCCGGGTCCGCACGCAGGAAGTCGGGGTTCGCCACGCCACCGGGCAGGACCAGGCCGTCGTACGCCCCGGCGTCCGCCTCCTTGGTGGTGACGTCGACCTGGTACTGCTTGCCGTGGTCGAGGTGGTTGAAGGCCTGGATCGTGCCGGACTCGATGGAGACCAGCTCGACCTGGGCGCCGGCGTTCTCCACCGCCTCCCGGGGCTCGGTGTACTCGACCTCCTCGACGCCGTCGGCGGCCAGGAAGGCGATGCGCTTGCCCTGAAGTGTCGCTGCCATGCTGCTTCTCCTCTCCGGGGTACGTCTGCACGGTTCCCCCGCCCGATGCCACGAAACCGGACGCATCGGGTGGCCCGCATCGCACCATGTTTGTCCCGACGGCCCGGGGGGATCCGCAGAGGCATGGCAGGAGCAGCAGCGGAAGAGCGCCGGCTGGCCACCGTCGTGGCGAGCTGGCAGCAGCGTCCCGTGCTGGTCGTCGGGGACGCCATGCTGGACGAGTGGCGGTTCGCCGAGTCGGAGCGGCTCTGCCGCGAGGCGCCCGCGCCGGTCCTCACCCTGCGGCGGCGGATCTCCGCGGCCGGGGGCGCCGCCAACACGGCGGTGAACGTCGCAGCGCTCGGCGGCCGGGCCGCGCTCGTCGCCCCGGTCGGCGCCGACGTGGCCGGCGACGAACTGCACGACTGCCTGGACCGCGCGGCGGTCTGGGACCGTACGGTGAGCCAGCCGGGCCGGCACACGCCGGTCAAGCGGCGGATGCTCGCCGGCAACCAGATCCTGCTCCGCGAGGACTCCGGCGGCCCGGAGGACGGGCTGGACACCGACGGCGTGGCCCGCCTGCTGACCGCGCTGCACTGCGCCACCGAGGAGCTGCGCGCGGTGGCCGCCGGTCAGCCGCTCACGCTCGTGGTCTGCGACTACGGCCTGGGCGCGCTGCCCTCGGCGGTACGCGCCTGGCTGGTGGCCAACCGGGACCGGTACGGCACCGTGGCGCTGGACGCGCACGACCTGGCCGACTGGCGTGGGCTGAACCCGACAGTGGTGACGCCGAGCTTCGCCGAGGCGACCCGGCTGCTGGCCCGCGCCGCCGCCGGGTTCGCGCACGCCGAGCGGGGTGCTGTCCCCAGCGGCGACGTGCACCTGGATCATCCGGCCGAGGCCGACGGCCCGTCCGAGCTGATGGTGGGTGCCGCGCCCGGCGGGGCCGGTGAGCGCGTACCCGGCAGCCCGCACCCGACCTCGGGCACACCGGCAGCCGAGGCCCCGGCCGGGCCGACCGGCGAGCCGACGCCCGGCGAGGAGCGGGTGGCGCTCACCGGGGACGGGCTCAGCGTCACCGGGACCGGCGTGACGGTGAGCGCGGCGGCCGGCGCCGGAGTCGACCGGGCCGTGCTGGCCGAGTCACGCCTGCCCGAGCTGCGCGAGCACACCGGCGCCGACGTGGTGGCGGTGACCCTGGACACCGAGGGCGCTGTGGTCGGCGGCGCCGAGGGCGCGCCCCGGCGCAGCCACAGCACCCCGGTCCCGGCCAGTCACGCGGTGGGCGCCGGGGACGCGTACCTGGCGGCCATGACGCTGGCGCTCGCCGCCGACGCGGGTCTGCCCACCGCCGCCCAGCTCGCCCAGCTCGCCGCCACCATCACGGTCGCCGACACCGGCACCTGCGTGTGCCGGCGGCAGGACCTGCTGGCCGCGCTGGGCACCGACGCGGACGAGGGCGGGCACCCGGCCCTGGTCGGCGCCGACGAGCTGGCCGCG
Source organism: Micromonospora tulbaghiae (assembly GCF_900091605.1). Classification (GTDB taxonomy): domain Bacteria; phylum Actinomycetota; class Actinomycetes; order Mycobacteriales; family Micromonosporaceae; genus Micromonospora; species Micromonospora tulbaghiae. Next base: position 673,255 of record NZ_FMCQ01000001.1, on the reverse strand, counting down.
CTGGTGGACGAGCACCGGCAGGCCGGGCGGTCGGTGGTGTTCACCAACGGCTGCTTCGACGTGCTGCACCCGGGGCACGTCCGCTACCTGACCCAGGCCCGCGCGCTCGGCGACCTGCTGATCGTGGCGGTCAACTCGGACGGCAGCGTACGGCGGCTCAAGGGCCCGGACCGGCCGGTCAACCCGGTCGAGGACCGGATCGCCCTGCTGGCGGCGCTGGCCTGCGTCGACCACGTGGTGGTCTTCGAGGAGGACTCGCCGGCCCGGCTGATCGAGGCGGTCCGACCCGACGTCTACGTCAAGGGCGGCGACTACCCGCCGGAGATGGTGCCGGAGGCGCCGCTGGTACGGCGGCTGGGCGGGCAGGTGCGCACGCTCGGGTACGTGCCGGACCGCTCCACCTCGGCGATCATCGACCGGATCCGCGCCCAGTCGCACAGCATGAGCGAACGCACCGAGCGAAGCGAGGGCCGTGAGGCCATGCCAGACCGGCACAGCATGAGCGAGGGCCGTGAGGCCGTGCCCGACCAGCACAGCCCCGCCGTGGGCGAGGGCAGGCCGGCGTGACCCGTCCGCTCGACCCGGGTACGCCCGAACGGTTCCGGCAGCACCGGCGGCTCGACGTGCTGATCCCCACCCGCAACCGGCCCGCCGAACTTGCTGTCACGCTGTCCGGGCTGGCCGCCCAGGAGGGCGTACCCGGCTTCGGGGTGGTGGTCAGCGACCAGTCCGACGGCGAGCCCGCGTACGCGCACCCGGCCGCCGCCACGATGGTCCGGGCTCTGCGTCATCGAGGACACCCGGTGCTGCTGACCCGGCGGCTGCCCCGCCGCGGTCTGGCCGAACACCGGTCCTACCTGCTGGCCCAGTCGGCGGCCGACGCCGTGCTCTGCCTCGACGACGACGTGTGGCTGGAGCCGGGCGCGCTGTCCCGGCTGGTCACCGCGCTGGACGAGTTGGGCTGCGGGTTCGTCGGCAACGCGGTGCACGGGCTCTCCTACGCCGACGACGTCCGCCCGGAGACGCACCGGCACTACGAGGAGTGGGCCGGGCCGCCGGTGCCCGAACGCATCCAGCCCGGCACGCCGGAATGGCACCGGGCGTCCATCCATCCGGCGGCGAACCTGCTGCACGTCACCGAGAAGCTGAACCTGGCGGCGGGCGAGTGGCGGGCGTACAAGATCTCCTGGATCGGCGGGTGCGTGCTCTACGACCGGGCCAAGCTCGTCGACTCCGGCGGCTTCGACTTCTGGGAGCGGCTGCCCGAGCAGCACCAGGGTGAGGACGTCGCCGCCCAGCTCGCCGTGCTGGAGCGCCACGGCGGCGCCGGTGTCCTGCCCAGCGGGGCGTACCACCTGGAGTCGCCGACCACTGTCACCGAACGCGACGTGGAGGCGTGGGAAGTGGTGCTCAGCGAGTCGCCTGCGGAGGTGTGAGCAGCTCCCGGGCCGCCTCGACCACCTCGGCGGCGGGCACGTCGGCCACGAACGACACCCGGTGCGGGCACTCGCCGTCGCCCGGCCGGTGCGGGTAGATCCCGGGTGTGCAGTCGACTCCGCAGACCGGGCAGTGGGTGGTCCAGGCGGCGATCGGGCGGTGCCGCCCGCGCAGCGGCGACGCCCCGTTGATCAGGTTGCCGACCCAGAAGACGCCGACCGTGGGCGCGCCCACGGCGGCAGCCAGGTGCAGCGGACCGGTGTCGTTGGAGACCACGAGTGCGCAGTCCGCGTACGCGGCGGCGAGCGCGCCCAGACCGAGCGTGCCGACCTGTGGGCGCACCGGCACTCCGGCCGCCGCCACCACCGCGTCGACCGTCTCCTGCTCGGCGGGGGTGCCCGTGACCAGCACCTCGTACCCGTCTCCGGTCAGCTCGCGGGCGACCTCGGCGAAGCGTTCCGGCGGCCAGCGCCGCCGCGTGTCGGTGGCGCCCGGGTGCAACGCGACCCGAGGGCGGGTGGGTTCGCCGAGCACGGCGGCGGCCTCCGCCCGGTCGGCGGCGGTGACCGCGAGCGCCGGGGTGATCGTGGTGGCCGGCGCGCCCACCAGGGCGACCACCTCCAGGTAGCGGATCACCTCGTGCTGGTAGTAGACGTAGCGCAGCCACCGGTCCAGCGGCGGCGCGCCCTCGGCCCGCAGACCGGCCGTGACCCGGGCGCCCAGCCCGGCCACGAACGGGTTCGAGTTGCCGCCGCCGCCGTGCACCTGCACCGCCAGGTCGAACCGTTCGGCGCGGGCGGCGGCCAGGAAGTCCGCGACGTCTCCCGGCTCCTCGCCGGGGCCGGGGTCGCGGATGCCCGGCGCCGCCGGCACCACCAGCACCCGGTCCACCGGGCCGGGCCGGTCGCGCCAGAGCGCCGCGTGCCACGGCGCGCCGAGCAGCACGATCTCAGCCGACGGGTACGCGGACCGCAGCGCGTCCAGCGCCGGCAGCACGAAGATGAAGTCACCGAGCGCGTTGGCGCGCAGCACGGCGATCCGCTCGACGTCCGGGACGCGCTCGCCGACCGGGCCGAGCACCGACGACGGCTCCAGGTCGCGGCGCGCCGACAGACGCGCCGAGCCGGAATCGTCGGACGGGCTGGTCACGCGGCCCCTACGGCCTGTCGATCTCGTCGAGCGCGGTGTCCGGGTGGTGCAGTTCCCGGTCCGCGGCCGGGTCGGCGGGCATCGGCGTACGGTCGGCGCCCGGTCGCGGGCCGGTGCGGCCGACGGTGATGGTGCGCGGCGCGGGCCGGGACGCCCGGGGCACCCGCACCCGCAGCAGGCCGTGGTCCATCACCGCGTCGATCCGGTCCGGGTCCACGCGGGACGGCAGGTCGACGCGGTACTCGAAGCCCCGGGTGGTGAACCCGCCCGGGATGCCGTGGTCGGCGTTCACCTCGGCCTCCGACCGGGCGCGTACGCACAGCTCCCGGTCGTCCAGCTCGACCGCGACCTCCTCCGGCGCGACGCCCGGAAGTCGGACGATCACCTCCCAGCCGTCGGCCGACTCGGCCAGATCCACGTCCTGGTTGCCGGACCGTCCGCCGACCAGCCGGCTCAGCTCGGAGCGCAGCGACTGGAGCTCGCCCATCGGATCCCAGCCCTGCTGGCGGCCACGCCAGCCCCGTCCGCCGCCGCTCTGTTCGGTCATCGCACGTCTCCGATCCGCTGGGTCGCCGAGGGGGGTCGCAGCGAGCTGGGCGCGTTCAGGTCGTGCTCCGGGTCGACGCCGACACCGAGCCGGTCCACCAGCTCGCCGCCGAGCCAGGCGCTGACGCCGAGGATCGCCAGGGCGACCACCTCGATGGCGATCAACGCGCCGCCCGCCGCGTGGGAGTCGGCGTTGAGCCGGACCACCCAGACCGCGGCGAACAGCAGGATGACCGCCACGTTGGCGGCGGCGTGGGTGAGCCCGACCCGCTTGGCGCGGGTGCCGGCCGGCAGGGCGAGCAGGTCGAACGCCCCGGCCGCCGCGGCCAGCAGGCCACCGATCAGACCGACGGTGATGTTCCAGTACGCGACCTCGCCGAGGAAGTCCGGCCCGCCCACGGTGTCCACCACGTCGAAGATCACGGCGGTCACGAGGAGTGCCACCGGGAACATCACGAGCATCGGATGCACGGGATGGCCGAGCACCTTCAGTCGGCTCTCCATCTCGGCCTCCATCCGTCGTGTCCGGACGCACGCTGCGAACCGGTCCCTACCCGCCGGCCCCGGGGGCAAACCCGGCGCTCGACGCGCTCTTCTAGGCTGACCTTGGCGGATCGCGGCCCGTCGCGGGGCGGAACCGCCGTCGAGGTCAACGGACGGGGGAGGAAGACGTGACGACCCGGGAGATCACCAGCGAGGCCGAACTACGTGAACTGATCGGCACACCGATGCCGCGGGCGGCCGCCAAGGACCGCCGTACGCTGCACGAACGCGACCGGGAGTGGCTCGCCGCCTCGCCGTTCTGCCTGATCGCCACCGCCGGCGCGGACGGCACCTGCGACGTCTCCCCCAAGGGTGATCCGCCCGGTTTCGCGCTGGTGCTCGACGACACCACGATCGCGATTCCGGAGCGGCCCGGCAACCGGCGGGCCGACGGCTACCGCAACATCCTGGCCAACCCGCACGTCGGGTTGGTCTTCCTGATCCCCGGCCGCACCGACACGCTGCGGATCAACGGCCGGGCCCGGCTGATCGCCGACGCGCCGTGGTTCGCCGACATGGAGGTCAAGGGCCACCGGCCGCTGCTGGCCGTCGAGGTCGCGATCGAGCAGATCTTCTACCACTGCGCGAAGGCGTTCCTGCGCTCCGAGCTGTGGCAGCCGGAGACCTGGCAGCCGGACGTGCTGCCGACACGGGCCCGGCTGATCAAGGAGGTGGAGGCCCCCGCGGAGAGCCTGGCCGACCTGGAGCGCCACTACGGCCCGGCCTACCTGGAGACGCTCTACCGCTGACCCCGTCGCCGGCGGTCGGCGCCGCAACCCCCGGCGCGCTACCCCGCCGGGGTGAAGCGCGCCGGCACGCCCACGTCGGCCAGGGCGCGGGCGAGGTGCGGTGCGGTGGTCTTCACGTACGCCGCGCCGATGTGCGAGCCACCCCGGTAGATGAGCACGTTGCCGAACACCACAGGGCACCTGTCGGTCGGGCAGACGGCGTCGAACAGGTCGATCATCTTGACCTTCGGCGCGCCCGCGACCGCCTGCCGCTGCATCCGGTACCCCGGGTCCTGGTCGTGCCGCTCCCGGTCGAACGCGCAGGCCGACAGGCGCTTGCGGTTCTTGTCGGCACAGGCCACCGCCGCGCCCGGATGCGGGTTGTTGGCGAGGACGACGACCTTGGTCCCCACCGAGTCGAGCTTCTTCCACGAGGCCCGTACGCCGGACACCATCGCTGCGACGGTGGCGCGCTTGCCCCCGCTGTCCAGGGCCGTCGACGCCGACTGCGAGGTGACCACGTAGTCGGGGCGCTCCCGCACCAGGCGGTCCAGCAGCGCGCGGTTCCACTCGATGCAGTCGGTGTACGGCTTGCCGGACCCGTCGCCCTTGAGCACCTGGGCGCTGGTGAAGGCGCATCCCGCCTTCGCCATGATCAGCAGCTTCCAGCCGTTCTGCGCGGCGAGCACCTGGAACGCGGGCAGCCACTGGTCCATCTTCGAGTCGCCGACGAGCGCGACGGTGGTGGACCCGTTCGGGACGCCGTACGTGCAGGACAGCACCTCGGCGCCCTCGACCTGCTGGAAACACTTGTCCCGGTTGGTGTCGGGCACGTCCATGAAGCCCTGCCGGATCTGCAGCGGGTCCGGCGTGATCGCGTCGAACCGCTCCGGGACCGGACCGATCGGCGCCGTGCCGGGCGCTGTGGACAGCAGCGCGGCGCCCGGGGCGTACCGGCTCTTGGTCGTGGTCGCGGCGGCGGCCCACGCGCCCATCAGCACCAGGACCAGCCCGGCGCAGATGCCGGCGAGCGTGAAGTTGCCGCCCAGGCTCAACGCCAGACGCGGCGACGTGGAGATCTTCCGCGAGTACCGCAGCGGGTTCTCCACCAGCCGGAACGTGAGCCAGGCCGGGATCACCGAGGCGAGCGCAACCACCAGGCCCTCGGTCACCGACAGGTCACCGAAGTGCGCGGCGGCCACCACGAGCATCGGCCAGTGCCACAGGTACAGCGAGTACGACAGGTCACCGATCCACTGGAACGGACGCAGGCCGAGCACCATCACCGGCCCCCGGGAGCCGGCTGCGGCACCGGCCGCGATCACCGCCGCCGCGCCGAGCGTGGGCAGCGCCGCCGCGTACCCCGGCCATGCGGTCTTCCCGCTGACCAGCAGCGCCGCCGCCACGATCGCGGCGAGGCCGAGCCACCCGAGGACGACCGCCACCGACCGGGGCATCCGCGCGGCGCGGACCGCCAGCAGGGCGACCGCCGCACCGACCGCGAGTTCCCACAGCCGCGTGGTGGAGACGAAGAACGCGCGCTCCGGCGAGTTCGCCGTCTCGACGATCGACCAGACGAACGACGGCACCGCCAGCACCGCGAGACCCACCCACAGGACCGGCCGTACGTTCGCCCGCCGGAGCTTGCGCGCGGCGAGGAGGGCCAGCACGATCAGCAGCGGCCAGAGCAGGTAGAACTGCTCCTCCACGGCGAGTGACCAGAAGTGCTGCACCGGCGACGGCGCGACGTCCTCGGCCAGGTAGTCGACCGCGCGGTCGGCGAACCGCCAGTTGACGACGTAGGTCGCCGCGGCGGCGATGTCGCCGCCGATGACCTGCCACTCACCCCGGGGTACGAACAGCCGGACCGCCACTGCGGTGGCCGCCAGCACCACGGTGGCCGCGGGCAGGATCCGCTTGGCCCGGCGCGCGTAGAAACCGGTGAGCGAGACCCGCCCGCTGCGCTCGATCTCGGAGATGAGCTGCCCGGTGATGAGGAAGCCGGAGATCACGAAGAAGACGTCGACGCCGACGAAGCCACCGGGGATGAACGGCAGCCCGGCGTGGTAGAGCAGCACCAGCCCCACGGCGACGGCCCGGAGCCCGGCGACGTCGGCCCGGAACCGGCTCGGCGTCGCCTCCCTGCCCGGCTCGCGTCCGGTCGTCGTACCGCCGGGCTCCCCGACCGGTGAGCCTTCCCGATCGGCACCTTTCGTCAGCGGCGGGGAAGTCATCGCGATCCTCAAACTCTGCGGGCTGGGGCGAGGGAACGATAGCGGCTGGTCAGGCGGGGGACAATCACGCCGCACCGCCTCGTCGAGCGGATGCCGCGGCGCGGCGGGCGGGCGCTCCGGTGCGACGAGCAGGCGTTCCGACCCTAGACCGTTGCCCGGCGGCGTAGGGGGCGGGGTGGATACGGCGGGTGGCGCCGGCAGGCGATGGGGTTGAATCGGCGGGTGGCGAAGACCTTGACGATCACCACCCGCAACGCGAGCTTCCAGCAGTGGCAGGCGCTGCTGACCAACCGCACCAAGCGGCAGCGTTCCGGGGAGTTCCTGGTTCAGGGGGTCCGCCCGATCACGGTGGCCCTGGAGCAGGGCTGGGAGATCCGCGCCCTCCTGTACCCGGACCGGCAGCCCCTGTCCCGCTGGTGCCGCGACCTGCTCGACCGCACCGACGCCAGGCGGGCCGCCCTCGCGCCGGAGCTGATGCGGGAACTGAGCGGTAAGGAGGAGGAGTCACCCGAGCTGCTGGCCGTGGTGGCGCAGCCCGCTGACGACCTGGCCCGCATCCCGGTCGGGCCGGCGATGCTCGTGGTGGTCTTCGACCGCCCCAAGACCCCGGGCAACATCGGCACGCTGATCCGCTCCGCTGACGCCTTCGGCGCCTCCGGCGTGATCATCACCGGCCACGCCGCCGACCCGTACGACCCGAAGGCGGTCCGGGCCACAACCGGGTCGCTGTTCGCCGTACCCGTGGTGCGCGTCGCCGGCCACCGCGACGTCCTGGACTGGGTCGCCGCGGTGCGCGCGGACGGGCTTCCACAGGTCCAGATCATCGGTACGGACGAGCACGGGGACGTGGACGTCGCCGAGCACGACCTGACCGGCGCCACTCTCCTGCTGGTCGGCAACGAGACGCACGGACTCAGCAAGGGCTGGCAGGAGGCCAGTGACCGGATGGTGCGCATCCCCATCGTGGGGGCGGCGAGTTCGCTGAACGCGGCGGCGGCCGGGACGGTGGCCCTGTACGAGGCCGCACGGCAGCGCGCCGAGCGCCGGTAGGCGGGCGGAGTCGCTCCGCCGGCCGGTGCCTCATCGAATTCGTCGCCGCGAAAACCGGCATCGATACCACATTGCTTTTCCGCCCACCGTCGGTAGCATCTGCATGTTTTGACATACACGGGGAGGAAGAACCAAATGCAGTGGAAAATCCCGGCCGGCGCTTTAGTGGCGCTGGTCTTTCTGCTCCCGGCGGCGCCGGCGACGGCTCAAACCGAGCCGCCCGTGCTCAATGAGGCCTGCCAGACGGTCGAGCGCAAGGTCTACAAGGACATCCGCAAACTCGTCACCATCGACCTGGACACCGCCGCCGACGGCCAGGTGCGACTGCTGGCCGCCCAGATCCTGCACGCGGCGACCACCGACTCGTTGCCCGTTCTGCCCGGCGCGATTCAGGAACGGCTGAACGGCACCGCGGAAGACCTTCGCGCGTTCCTCAAGGAGGACGTGCAGGACATCTGGGCGACGGCTCTGCGAATCAAGATCGGCCAGACGATGACGGGTGCCGGCACCAACGTACGAAAGGCCGCGCAGAAGGTGCTCGACGACCCGTCCGTCGATGCCTACCTGGCTTACCTGAACGACGGCGTGTACGCCGCACGAGCGCTTGACTGCGCCGCTTCGCCCACTCCGACGCCGACGTCCCGGCCGACGTCGGTACCGAGCGCCACGCCCAGCGCCACGACGACCGTCGCACCGCCGCCTGCTTCCTCCGCCAGCCCGGCCGCTCCCGGTGGTGGCGAGGGCGGTGGGCTGCCCGTGACCGGCGACAACACCGCGACCGTAGCCGGCGTCGGCGGTGCGCTCCTGCTCCTCGGCGGCGCGGGCTACCTGCTCGGACGCCGCCGCCGTTCCCGCTTCGTGGCATAGCTCGACTCGTCGCGCCCAGCTCGACGCTTCGTCGAGCTGGGCGCGATCACGGGTCGGGAACACGCGGGTCGCGACGAGCGCGCAAGACCTGGTGACACTGCTCAAGAAACGGCGAAGCCCAGGTCTTTGACCTGGGCTTCTTCACCGAGCCGCCTGACGGAATCGAACCGTCGACCTACGCATTACGAGTGCGTCGCTCTAGCCGACTGAGCTAAGGCGGCAACGATCGTCAAGTGTACGGCACGCCCCGCCGGAAGCCGAACCGGATCCCCCCGCCCCCGAAGCCGGACACCGGACCACATCCGCCCCGCCACGGGAGAGACTTCGCGGCCGGTCCGGACTACCCTGCGGCGGGTGACCGACGAACCGCCGCGACCACCGGCTCCCGAGGCGCATCCCGGCGAGCGGGCCACCCGCCGCCCCCGCAGCATCGACCCCCGGGAGCTGGGTTTCACCCCGCGCCGGCCGGTGCCCTGGCTCGCGCCACTGCTGCTGATCAGCACCGGCCTGCGTACGTTGCTGGCCATGCTGTTCGGGGCGTACCTGGACAAGCGCGAGTTGCAGAACGCGTTCAGCGACGGCACGTTCCGGCAGGTCGGGCCGGACGGTGGGCTCTGGCTCGACTACGTGGCCGACCTGGGTGACGGCTTCGACGCCACGTACTCGGTGGCGTACCTGCTCGCCCAGCCGGAGCTGACCGTGGACGGGCACCGGCTCCCCCGTGCGCAGACGCTGGTGATGGGCGGCGACCAGGTCTACCCGGCGGCGGGCTACGAGGCGTACGAGGATCGCTGCAAGGGCCCGTACCAGGCGGCGCTGCCGGTCGCCCCGCCGGAGCGCCCGACGCTGTTCGCGGTGCCGGGCAACCATGACTGGTACGACGGGCTGACCGCGTTCCTGCGGCTGTTCGTGCGCACCCGGGACCGGCACTTCGCCGGCTGGGGCACCGGCCAGTCCCGCTCGTACTTCGCGGTCGAGCTGCCGGCCGGCTGGTGGCTGCTCGGCCTCGACGACCAGTCCGGGTCGTACCTGGACGACCCGCAGCTCACCTACTTCGACGAGGTGGCCCGCAAGCTCACCCCGGAGTCCAAGGTGATCCTGGCGGTGCCGGCGCCGACGTGGGTCAAGGCCGTCGACCACCCCAACGCGTACGACTCGATCGACTACTTCATCCGTACCCTCGTCGCGCCGACGGGGGCGCAGGTGCGGGTGCTGGTCTCCGGCGACCTGCACCACTATGCCCGTTATGCCGGGACGGACCGGCAGCTCATCACCTGCGGCGGTGGCGGCGCCTACCTCTACCCGACCCACCGGCTGCCGGAGATGTTGGAGGTTCCGCCGCGTGACACGCTGACCCGGCGGGCCAGCACAACCCAGGAGTACGACCTGGCGGCGCGCTATCCGGACAAGGCGCGCTCCCGCCGGTACGGCTGGGGGATCTTCGCCCGGCTGCCGTTCCGTAACCCCGGCTTCACCACGCTGCTCGGCACGTTGCACACGCTGCTGATGCTGGCCATGGCCGGGGTGGCGGTGCAGCGGGTGGGCACCACCGAGCAGCGACTGTTCAGCGTGCCGCTGGCGATCATGCTGGTGTTGGCGATGATGGGCGCGGTGTTCTTCGCCAAGCCGCCGACGGCGGGCGGGAAACGGCACGCCCGGCACTGGATCCTCGGGGTGGCGCACGGGCTGGCTCAGGTGGCGCTCGCCGCCGGGGGCACGTGGGTCTGGTTGCAGCTGCCGTTCTACGACTGGCCGTGGCCGCTGCCGGCGGTCGCCGCCGTGGTGCTCTACGGGCCGGTGAGCGGGCTGGTCGCCAGCCAGCTCGTGGCGCTCTACCTGCTGGTGGCGGGCGCGTTCGGGGTGAACCTGAACGAGTTGTTCGCGGCGCAGGGCATCGAGGACTCGAAGGCGTTCCTGCGGTTCCGGATCGACCCGGACGGCACGCTGACGATCTACCCGATCGCGGTGGACAAGGTGTCCCACGCCTGGCAGCTCAACCCCGACCAGTCCCCCACGGCCCCGTGGCTGACCCCGAAGACCCCCCTGACCCCCCGCCTGGCCGAACCCCCGATCGTCATCCGCTGACCCCCGGCCTCACCCCGTTGATCATGAAGTTAGCGGCGAAGTCGATCACTATTTCGACCGCTAACTTCATGATCGACGGAAAGGGAGGGGGCCGAGGCGGGGGCGGAGGGAGAGGGGCAGCGGGTCAGGGCTGGGGGTAGTGCTGGTCGTGGGCCTGCCTCGGGCCGCACACCGAGGCACGGGAGCACATGGAACGCGAGCCGTCGGCGTCCAGGCGGACCGTGACCGCGTCGCGCGGGACACTGTGGCCGACCACCTTGCCCTCGCCCTGCGGCGTGGACACCCGGCTGCCGACCGCCGGGGCCGTCTCCTGGAACTTCTGATACAGAGGATGTTCGTACTTGAGGCAGCACATCAGCCGCCCGCACGCCCCGGATATGCGCAACGGATTGAGCGGCAGGTCCTGGTCCTTCGCCATCCGGATGGTCACCGGCTCGAAGTCGGTCAGGAACGTGGCGCAGCACAGGTCACGACCGCAGGAGCCGATGCCGCCCTGCACCCGGGCGGAGTCCCGGGCGGAGAGCTGCCGCAGCTCGACCCGGCAGTGCAGCGTGGCACCCAGGTCGCGGACCAGCGAGCGGAAGTCGACGCGGTGCGGAGCGGTGAAGTAGATGGTGGTGCGGTCGCTGCCGTTCTCCGGCGTGGCCAGGACGTGGTCGACGGAGACCACCTTCATCGGCAGGCCGTGCTCGCGGATGAGCCGCTTGGCGGCCACCTTCGCCTCGGCCTTGCGCCGGCGCAGCATCTCGTCTCGGCGCAGGTCGTCGTCACCGGCGATCCCCGCGAGTTTCGGGAAGCCGTCGGTGTCCTCGCTGACCCACTGCGCGGCCCACACGCACTCGGCCACCTCGGGCCCCTCGTCGGTGGGCACCAGCACCCGGTCACCCACCTGCGGGCGCCACTCGCCCGGGTCGAGGTAGTAGAGGCGCCCGTACCGGTTGAAGCTGACCGCGCAGAGCATGCCCATGCGCCCACACTACGCGGATCGACGCCCGCCGCACGGGGCACCTGTCGCCGCCCGGTCACCCACCGCAGCGATCATCGTCGTCGACCCGGCCGAACCGGCCCCATCGCCTCGCCCGGACGGATGAATCTCCGGCGGGCCCCTGACAAACACCGTCCGGGCGCGTTGAGTGAAGGCATACCTGCGGGGGGTGCAGGGGAAGGCCACGGCGCCGCCGCCGGCCCCCGGCCACGGCCGGTCCGGCGCGCGGCGCCGTGGACCGTCAGTAGCCGATCCGGGTGGTGCCGCCGTAGCGCGGGGCGGTGGTGGCGCGATCCCGCCACGGCGTCTCGGCCAGGCTCGGCCCCCACTGGCGCAGCAGCGTCTCGGCGCCGTCGTAGGCCACCCCGAGCACGCCCAGTATCCTCGTGGCGATCTCGGCCGCGGCCGACGCCCCGGCCCGTCCGGCATCGGCACCGGGCCGGGTCGCCGCGTGCACCGCGACCGCCTCGGCCGAACCCAGCACCTCGGCCAGTGCCCGGGCCAGCGCGACCCGGCTGCCCTCCACCCAGCCGGCCAGCGCGTCGGCGTAGCCCGCCGTCGACTCCAGCAGCCCGACCAGGCTCTCCGGCCCCTCGTCCAGGTGCCGCAGCAGAGCGGCACGTGCCTCGTCGTACGCCGACGCGGCGGCGCCGGACCAGGCGACCTGGTCGGCCAGCAGGGCGCAGGTGTCGTCGTACCCCCGGACGAGCCGGCGCACCGCGTGGCCGGCGCCGGTCAGCGGCGCGGGGTGCAGATCGAGGAACTCGCGTACGGCCGCGCCGGGAAGCACCTGCATGCGGCGCAGCAGCGGCCAGAGCCGGTGCCCCTCGGGCGCACCGGCGACCAGCACCGTGTCGACGCGGGCGAGCAGGTCGAGGCCCGGCTCGGCGAGGCGGTCGAGCGCGTCCATCAGGCCTCCCGGGCCAGCCGCCGGGCGACCGCGTCGTCGGCGGCGGCGTAGCGGTCGGCGGCGCTGCGCAGCGCCGCCGCGGCGGCGGCCAGCCGGACGGCGGCGGCCTGCGCCTCGCGTGCCCGGTCGGCGGTCGCAAGGGTCCACTGGCGGTGCAGCGCACGGCCCACCTCGCCGGGACGGCCGGTGGCGTGCGCGCCGAACGCGGGATGCGGCGGGTCGGTGGCGGTCACCGTGCGGGAGAGGGTGGCGAGGGTCGCGCCCGCCTCGTCGAGACGGGCGGCCAGGGCACGCAACGTCTCCATGTCAGGCCCCCGCCAGCGGCCGGTAGGCCGCGAACGTCTCGTTGTGCAGCTTCTCCCGCGCCCACTGCGCCGCGTCGGCGGCAGCGGTGACCGCGGCCTGCACCGAACCGGCCACGTCGCGCGGGCTGCGGTGGTGCAGCGGGCCGAGGAAACGCACGTCGGTGATCCGCCCGCCGGCGGTCACCACCACCTCGACGAGCCCGTCGGGTGAGCGGACGGTGACCTCGACCGTCGCGACCGCCTGGTCGAACTCGGCCTGCAGGTTCTCGATCCGGCGGTAGCGCCGCACCGCCTCCTCGATCCAGGCCTCGTCGATCTCGCCCCGCGGCATCGGCGGACTCCTCCCGGCCGGTCGGCCCGACCCTCACTGAGCGTGCCGCCTCGGTCACCGCGGCATCACCGGACCGTACCGCACGTCAATCGCGCGTGTCGATGCCCTGTGGACAGTGCGGAAGGGCCGGGCTCAGCCGCGCCAGAGGGCCAGCATCATCGCCTCCACCGCAATGCGCGGCTTGACGTTCGCCTCGATCGCCGCGCGGCATTCCAGCACCGCCTCCAGGCGGCGCAGCGAGCCCTCGGCGTCCCACTTCTGCGCGCCCGCCGAGGCGAGCGACGCGGTGTCGGTGTGCACCGGGGCGACAGGCGCCCGCAGCGCCATGACGATCGCGTCCCGGTAGAACCCGGCCAGGTCGACGAGCGCCCGGTCGAGCGCGTCCCGCTGGGCGCGGGTGGCCCGCGACTTCTGCCGCTTCTCCAGGTCCTTGAGCTGTCCCGCCGCGCCGCGCATGGCGCCGGCCGCGCCCCGGCCGGTGCCGCCCGCGCCGAGCGCCGTCTGCAACGCCGTACGCTCCGCCTCGTCGATCTCCACGACGGAGGCGGCGGCCTCCGCCTCGGCGGCCTCGATCAGCGCCGAGGCCGCGTCGAACGCCGCGCCCACGCCGGTCAGCCGGCGCGGTACGGCGAGCACCGCGTCACGCCGCTGCCGGGCCTCCGGATCGCGGGCCAGCCGCCGGGCCCGGCCCACGTGTCCCTGCGCCGCCGCGGCGGCCCACTCGGCCACGTCCGGGGCGATGCCGTCGCGGCGGACCAGCACCTCGGCCACCGCGGCCGGCGGCGGCTGCCGCAGCGGTACGACCCGGCAGCGCGACCGGATGGTCACGGAGATGTCGTCCGGGTGGGTGGAGGGGGCGCAGAGCAGGAAGACGGTACGCGGCGGCGGCTCCTCGATCGCCTTGAGCAGCGCGTTGCCGGCGGCCTCGGTGAGCCGGTCGGCGTCCTCGATGATCACGATCTGCCACCGGCCGCCGGAGGGCGCGCTGGCCGCCCGCAGCACCAGCGCGCGCATCTCGTTGACGCCGATGGACAGGCCCTCGGGCACCACGAGGCGCACGTCCGCGTGGGTGCCGGTGAGCGTGGTGTGGCAGCCGGGGCAGCTGCCGCACCCGGTGCCGTGCACGCATTCGAGGGCGGCGGCGAACGCGCGGGCGGCCACCGAGCGGCCCGATCCGGGCGGGCCGGTGAAGATCCAGGCGTGGGTCATGCCGGCGCCCGGATCGGCCGGCGCCGGACCCGGGTCGCCGTCGTACTCCTCGGCGAGCGCGTCGAGGTCGTCGTGCCCACCTGCGGTGACCGGCGCGCGCAGCTGCGCGGCGGCCGAGGCGGCGGCCCGCCGCAGCATGGCCACCGCCTCGTCCTGCCCGACCAGATCGCCGAAGACGTCGGTCATCGTCGAGGTTGCTCCATCGTCACCAGCTCCGCGTCGGATAACTCGGGCTGGACCGAGGTGTCCGGGCCCTGCGCCGGGCGGGGGTGCACGATGCCGGCCGGATCGGCCAGCAGCTCGCCCACTCGACGGGCGACCGCGTCGGCGGTCTCCGCGATCGGGCGGGACGCGTCGAGCACCAGGTATCGCTTCGGGTCGCCGGCGGCGAGGTCGAGGAAGGCGTACCGGACCCGCTCGTGGAACGTCAGCGACTCGGCCTCCAGCCGGTCGGTGCCCTCGTTGCGGTCCTCGACCCGGCTCAGGCCGGTACGCGGCTCGACGTCGAGCAGCACCACCAGGTCGGGCTTGAGACCGCCGGTGGCCCAGGAGGAGAGCCAGGAGACCTCGTCCACCGGCAGCGTCCGGCCGGCGCCCTGGTAGGCGAGCGACGAGTCGACGTACCGGTCGCTGATCACCACCGCGCCGCGCACCAGCGCCGGGCGGACGACAGTGGCCACGTGGTGCGCCCGGTCGGCGGCGTAGAGCAGCGCCTCGGCGCGCGGCGACGGCGCCTCGTCGGGGGCGGTGCCGAGCACCAGGGAGCGGATCCGCTCGCCGACCGGCGTGGCGCCCGGCTCTCGGGTGACGACCACGTCGCGGCCCTGCGCGCGCAGCCGCTCGGCGAGCGCGGCGAGCTGGGTGGACTTGCCGGCGCCCTCGCCGCCCTCGAAGACCACGAACAGGCCGCTGGAGACGAACGGCTCGGCCGGCATCAGCGGGCGGCCCCGGATCGAGCCCCAGAGGTCCGCGAGGACCGGTACGCCCTTCTTGTCGTCCATCTGGCCGAACGCGCTGATCCCGGCGATGATGCCGGCCGCGCCGGCGGCGAGCAGCAGCAGCCGGGTGGAGGAGATGGAGATGCCCAGGTCGGCGATGGTGAGCTGGCGGGAGCCGCCGACGCCGACCAGGAGGCTGCTGAGCGCGATGGCCAGGATCAGCACCAGCCGGGTGCCGATCTGCACCACCGCGAAGACCCGGCCGCGTACCTCGTCGGCCACCTCGCCGCCGAGCAGCGTGGTGCCGGCCAGGAACGCCATGCCGGCGCCCGCGCCGACCAGGATCGCGCCGAGGATGGCCATGGACAGGTGGATGGCGAACGCGAGCACCAGCACCGAGGCGCTGGCGAGCACGATGCTCATGCCGAACCAGCGGCGGCGGGACATGTCCCGCACGATCATCGGCCCGAGGCCGATGCCAAGCGCCAGGCCGACGAAGATCGCACCGAAGAGCAGCGAGAACGCGGCGTCACCGGCGCCGAGCGAGTTGGCGAAGAACTTGGCCGTGCCGACCACGATGCCGCCGCCGGCGAACGCGCCGAAGATGCCCAGCACCAGGCCACGCACCAGCGGGGTCTGGCCGATGTATTTCCAGCCCTCGGAGAACTGCCGGAACATGCTCTGCTCGGTGCGCTCCGCCTCGCCGCGCTGGGCCTCGCTGATCTCCTTGATGCCGAACGCCACCACGAGCGCGGTGGCCAGCCGGGAGAAGGCGTTGAACCAGAGCGCGAGCTGGGCCGGCTCGGCCCAGTCGGGCAGGTCGCCGCCGACCGCGCCGCGGACGCCGCGGTCCAGCACGGCCAGGGCGATGGCCGCCGCGACCGGCGTCAGGCCGTACGTGGTGATCAGCGTGAGCTGGTTCGCCGCCTCGAGCCGGGTACGCGGGATGAGGTTGGGGACCGCGGCCTCCTTGGCCGGGATCCACAGCAGGGTGATCGACTCGATCAGGAACGTGGCGATCAGCGCCCAGCCGACCACCAGCCCGCCCGCGGCGCCGGTGAGCGCGTACAGCGGGATCGAGGCGAACAGCACGAAGCGCAGCAGGTCGCAGATGACCATCGTCCACCGGCGGTCGAACCGGTCGGCGAGCACGCCCGCGACCGGGCCGAGCACCAGCGCCGGGAGCAGCCGGATCGCTGTCACACCGCCGAACGCGGCGCCCTGGGCGGTGCTGCCGGAGACCTGGGAGGCGGCGAACAGCGCGGTGGCGAGCAGGCCGAGCCAGTCGCCGAAGGAGGCGGCGCTGAGCACGATCCACAGCCTGCGGAACGGCCGGATGCGCAGCACCGACCGGATGGCGGCGGCACCGGAGTGGTCGGCGGCTGTCCCGGACGACGACACGCCGGGCGACTCGCCGTTGTTCTGGCTTTCGATGGCCGTACCTCCACGTGCCGGCCCAGGTCTGGGCATCCCCGGTGGAACACTCTAGTCGCGCAGGAAGGGTCGTCCCCCGCGACATTCACCTGCTCGCCGAGCCTAGGCCGCCGGGACCACCGCCCGCAGCCCGGACAGACGCGAGGGTATTTCGCATTGCCGTCCAGACAGTTAGCGTGCAGACGTGGCCATCGACCGTGACAAACTTCGCGATCGTCTCGACCGGGCGACCGCTCACCTCGACCCGCCGTACGCCGTCGTCGACCTCACCGCGTTCGACACCAACGCCGAGGCGCTCGCCGGCCGGTCCGGCGGCAAGCCGCTGCGCGTGGCGAGCAAGTCGGTACGCGTCCGCGAGCTGCTGACCCGGGCGCTCAAGCGTCCCGGCTGGCACGGCGTGATGGCCTTCACGCTGCCCGAGGCGCTGTGGCTGGTCCGCTCCGGGGTCAGCGACGACGTGCTCGTGGCGTACCCGACGGCCCACCGGGGCGGCCTCGCCGAACTGGCCGCCGACCCGGTGCTCGCCGACGCGGTGACGCTGATGATCGACGACACCGGGCAGCTCGACCTGATCGACGCGGTGCGCCCGCCCGCGCGCCGCCCCGCGCTGCGGATCTGCCTCGACCTGGACGCCTCCTGGCGCCCGCTGGGGGGCCGGGTGCACGTCGGCGTGCGCCGCTCCCCGGTGCACAGCGCCACGGCGGCCGGCGCGCTCGCCGCCGCCGTCGCCGGCCGGCCGGGCTTCCGGCTGGTCGGCCTGATGTCGTACGAGGCACAGATCGCCGGCCTGGGCGACGCGCCGCCCGGACAGGCGGTGCTCGGCTCGGCGATCCGGGTCGCGCAGCGCGGGTCGTACCGGGAACTGCTGGCCCGCCGCTTCGCCGCGGTCACCGCGGTCCGGGAGCACGCCGACCTGGAGTTCGTCAACGGCGGCGGCACCGGCAGCGTGGCCGCCACCAGCGCGGACCCCGCGGTCACCGAGGTCACCGCGGGCTCCGGCCTGTACGGGCCGACGCTGTTCGACGCGTACCGTGCCTGGCAGCCCACCCCGGCGGCGTTCTTCGCCTGCGCGGTGGTCCGGCGCCCGGCGCCCGGGCTGGCGACGGTGCTCGGCGGCGGCTGGATCGCCTCCGGCCAGGCGGCGACCAGCCGGCTGCCCCGGCCGTGGCTGCCGGAAGGGCTGAAGCTGCTCGGCGCGGAGGGCGCCGGCGAGGTGCAGACCCCACTGGCCGGAAAAGCCGCGGACACCCTGCGCGTCGGCGACCGGGTGTGGTTCCGCCACGCCAAGGCGGGCGAGCTGTGCGAGCACGTCAACGAGGTGCACCTGGTCGAGGGGGACGCGGTGGTCGCCACAGTGCCGACCTACCGGGGCGAGGGGCACGCCTTCCTCTGATCTGCCCGCGGCATGACGACGGCGGGCCCCGACGCACTCTCAGAACCCGCCGTTCAACGTGCCGCTCAGCCCTGGTGGACGGCCTCCGTGGGGGCGTTCACCTGCCGGTGCAGGTACTCCCGGATGAGCGCCTTGGCCTCGACCAGCACCCGCTCGTCGCCGTCGGTGCGGCGGCGGAAGGCCAGCTTGATCAGGGCGTCGGCGGCCTCCACCGCGACCTCCAGGTGGAACCGCAGGTCGGGCACCCCGGCCAGGCCGAAACGCTCGGTGAGTACGCGGGCGAGCTGCTCCGCGATGACCCCGTTGTTGTCTCGCTGGTCGTCCAGCAGGTGCAGGTCGACCACGTCGCCGAAGTGCAGGGTACGGAAGCCCGGAACGGTGCGGTGCATCGAGATGTACTCGTCGATCGCCGCGTCGACCCCGTCCCACCAGTGGGTCAGGTCGTCCGAGGAGAACCGCTCGTCGAGCCGCTGGAGGTAGGACTCCATGGTGCGCAGGGTCAGCGCCTGCACGATCGCCCGCTTGTCCGGAAAGAACTGGTAGACCGACCCGATCGCCACCTCGGCGCGCTCGGCGAGCAGGGTCGTGGTCAGCCCTTCGTACCCCACCTCGTCGACGAGCTCGGCGCAGGCGTCCAGCATCCGCTGGACCCGCGCGACACTTCGGCCCTGCACCGGTACTCGACGCAGCGGCCCGGTCGTGGCGGCTGGTGTGGACACTCGGCGCCACCCCCCTTCGACGGATGAACATATCTGCACGTCACGAGTCTGTGACTACCGGTACAACGAGCCGGGCTCGATTGCGGTATTTACCAGGCACAACGTTCCTGATATGAATTCAGTTCATATTCATGTCGAGGAGTGGCCGCGATGACCGGTACCACCGCCACCTGGTCCAACTGGGCCGGCAACCAGCACAGCACCGCGCTCCTCACCGTGCGCCCGCGTAGCGTCTCCGACGTCGTCGAGGCGGTCCGCCAGGCCGCCGCGGCGGGCCGGACCGTCCGGGCCACCGGCAGCGGCCACTCGTTCACCGCCACCGCCGTCGCCGACGGGCACCGGATCGACCTCGCCGCGCTGGAGACGGACGTCACGGTCGATGTGGCGCGCCGCTTGGTCACCGTACCGGCCGGGATGACGTTGCACACGCTCAACGATCTGCTCGCCGGGCACGGCCTCGCGATGCCGAACCTCGGCGACATCGACGCCCAGACCATCGCCGGGGCACTCTCCACCGGCACCCACGGCACCGGGGCGAAGCTGGGCTGCCTGTCCACCTTCGTGGCCGGGCTGACGCTGGTCACCGGCACCGGCGAGGTGCTGCGCTGCTCGGCCGAGGAGAACCGCGACGTCTTCGACGCCGCCCGGGTCGGGCTCGGCGCGGTGGGCGTGCTGGTCGAGGTCACGCTGCGCTGCGTGGACGCCTTCGTGCTGCGGGCGCACGAACGCCCGGCCCCGCTCGCCGAGGTGCTCGACGACCTGCCCGGCCTGTACGAGGCGCACGACCACGCCGAGTTCTACTGGTTCCCGTACACCGACCGGGTTCAGGTCAAGACCAACGACCGGGTACCCGCCGACGACCAGCCACTGCCCGGCTGGCGCGGCTGGCTGGACGACGAGTTCCTCTCCAACACCGTCTTCGCCGGCGCCTGCCGCCTCGGCCGGGCCGTACCCGCCCTCGCACCCCGGATCAGCGCCGTCTCCGCCCGCGCGCTCACCGAACGCACCTACACCGGCCGCTCCGACCGCGTGTTCTGCACGCCGCGCCGGGTCCGCTTCGTGGAGATGGAGTACGGCCTGCCGCGCGAGGCGCTGCCCACCGCGCTGGCCGAGTTGCGCCGGATCGTGGACCGCCTGCCGTTCAAGGTGCTGTTCCCGGTCGAGGTGCGGTTCACCGCCGCCGACGACATCTGGCTGTCCCACTCGTACGGGCGGGACTCCGCGTACATCGCCGTGCACCAGTACGTGGGCATGCCGTACGAGCCGTACTTCCGCGCGTTCGAGCAGGTGGCGACCGAGTTGGGCGGCCGGCCGCACTGGGGCAAGCTGCACTGGCGCGACGCGGAGTCGCTGGCTACCGCCTACCCCAGATTCGCGGACTTCCAGTCCGTCCGCACCCGTCTGGACCCGTCCCGCATCTTCCAAAATCCCTACCTGAGTCAGGTCCTGGGCATCTAAGGATCTTGGTACGAGGACGCCCTTCGAGGGGCGTTTCCGTACCAAGATCTCGACGGTTGTCCACAGGGGCAGCGTGACGGGTGCTTTTCGGGTGGGGTTTCCGGTGTGGAGATGCCGGGGGACGACGCAGGGGAATTGAGCTGGTTGCTCTTCCGTCAGGCGCGCGTGCTGGGTGCGGCGCAGGCTCGGCGGTTCCTGTCCGAGAAGGCGATCCGCCACCGCGTCGCCAGCGGGCGCTGGCGGCAGGTGCACCCCAGGGTCTACGTCACGCATGACGGTCCCGTCGGCCCGGAGGAGCGACGCTGGGTCGCGGTGCTGGCAGCTGGACCGGCCGCGACGTTGGGCGGGCTCACCGCGGCCCGGTGCTGGGGACTCAGACGCTACGAGAGCCGGCTGATCCATCTGCTGCTGCCGGCTCGGCACCAGACCCGGGCGCTACCACCCGGCGTACGGATCCACCGCACCACAGTGCTGCCGTCGGAGGACGTGCTCGCGGTCGGCCGACCTCGCCGGACCATGCCGGCCCGCTCACTCGTCGACGCGGCGCAGTGGGCGGCGACCGACGAGGAGGCACGGGCTGTCATCGCGGCAGGCTTCCAGCAACGCCTGGTCTGGGGCGACGACCTGCACCGGGTGCTGGAGCGGCTCCCTCGCGCACGTCGGCGCCGGCTGATCCTGGCGACCGCCACGGACGCGGCCGGCGGCGCCCACTCCCTCGCCGAAATCGACTTCCTCGATCTCGTCCGGCGGGCCGGGCTACCCGAACCGTCCCTCCAGGTCGTCCGGCGTGACGCCACCGGGCGGCGGCGCTACCTGGACGTCTGGTTCGAGCGATGGCGGGTGCACGTCGAGATCGACGGTGGGCAGCACTTCGACCCGAAGACCGCCTGGGCGGACATGCAGCGGCAGAACGACGTCTGGACCACCGGTGACCGGGTCCTGCGCTTCCCCGCCTGGGCCGTCCGCAACGACCCCACCCGCGTGATCACCCAGTTGCGTGCCGCCCTGCGATACGCAGGCTGGCCCGGCTGAGATCTTGGTACGGATCCGCCCCTCCACGGGCGTTTCCGTACCAAGATCACTCCTTCGGGGTTGAGGTCGCCTTCTTGGGGGCCGCCTTCTTCGCGGGGGCCTTCTTCGCGGCCGTGGTCTTCTTCGCCGCCGTGGTCTTCTTCGCGGCCGTTGCCTTCTTGGCCGGGGCGGCCTTCTTCGCGGCCTTCTTCTTCGGGGCCGGACCCTTCGCGCGCTTCTCGGCCAGCATCTCCGACGCCTGCTCCAGCGTCAGCTCCTCCGGCGTCTGCCCGCGCCGCAGCGACGCGTTGAACTCGCCGTCGGTCACGTACGGCCCGAAGCGCCCGTCCTTGATCACCAGCGGCTTCTCGGTGAGCGGGTCGTTGCCCATCTCCCGCAGCGGCGGCGCGGCGGCCCGGCGCTGGCGCGTCTTCGGGGCGGCCAGCAACGCAAGCGCCTCGTCCAGCGTGACGGTGAACATCTTGTCTTCCGAGTCCAGCGAACGGAAATCGTCACCGCGCTTGACGTACGGGCCGTAGCGGCCGTTGTTGGCGACGACCTCGGCGCCGTCCGGGGCCACGCCGATCAGCCGGGGCAGGCGCAGCAGCTGCAACGCCTGCTCCAGGGTGAGGCTGTCCGGCGTCTGCGAGCGCAGCAGCGACGACTTGCGCTCACCGCTTGCCACGTACGGGCCGAACCGGCCGGACTTGAGCAGGATCGGCTCGCCGGTCGACGGGTCGTCGCCGAGCTTGCGCTCACCGCCGCCGCCCAGGAACAGCTCGTGCACCTTCTCCGGCGTCAGCTCGTCCGGCGCCAGGCCCTCCGGGATCGGTGCCCGGTCACCCTGCGAGCCGCTCTCCTCGCCCTCACCCGAGGCCGCCAGCGTCGGCACCTGCTGCTCGCCGGGCAGCGCCCGCTGGAGGTACGGCCCGTACCGGCCGACCCGGACGACGACCTCGCGGCCCTCGTCGTCGGTGAACAGCGGGATCGAGTTGACGCTGCGCGCGTCGATCTCGCTGAGGTTCTCGGTGACCAGCTTCTTCAGGCCGCCGGCGTGCGCGATGGCCTGGTCGCCGGTGCCGTTGGTGCTGCCGAAGTAGAAGGAAGTCAGGAAGTCGACGGCGGCGTGGTCACCACCGGCGATCTCGTCCAGCTCGTTCTCCATGCTGGCGGTGAAGTCGTAGTCGATCAGGCGCGGGTAGTGCCGCTCCATCAGCCCGATCACCGCGAACGCCAGGAACGACGGGATCATCGCCTGGCCGCGCTTCACCACGTACCCGCGATCCTGGATCGTCTGCATGATCGACGCGTACGTGGAGGGCCGGCCGATGCCCAGCTCTTCGAGCGCCTTGACCAGCGACGCCTCGGTGTAGCGGGAGGGCGGCTGGGTGTGGTGGCCCTGCGCGGCCAGCTCGTCGGCGGTCAGCGGCTGGTCCTTGACCAGCGTGGGCAGCCGCCGCTCGGCGTCCTCGGCCTCGGCGTTCTCGTCGTCGCTGGACTCGACGTACGCGCGCAGGAAGCCCGGGTCGGTGATGGTCTTGCCGGTCGCGCCGAAGTCGGCCTCCTCCTGGGCGGAGGAGACGGCGCGGATGCGCACCGACACGCTGGAGCCGACCGCGTCGGTCATCTGCGAGGCGATGGTGCGCCGCCAGATCAGCTCGTAGAGCTTGAACTCCTCGGCGGACAGCTCCTTGGCCACCTCGCCCGGGGTGCGGAAGTTGTCGCCCGCGGGGCGGATCGCCTCGTGCGCCTCCTGCGCGTTCTTCACCTTGCCGGTGTAGCGGCGCGGCTCCGGCGGCACGCTGCGCTCGCCGTACAGCTCGACGATCTGCCGGCGGGCCGCCGTGATGGCCGTCTCGGACAGGTTGACCGAGTCTGTACGCATGTAGGTGATGTAGCCGTTCTCGTACAGGCGCTGCGCGGTGCGCATCGTCTGCTGCGACGAGAACCGCATCTTGCGGGCCGCCTCCTGCTGGAGCGTGGAGGTGATGAACGGCGCGTACGGGCGGCGGCGGTAGGGCTTCTCCTCGACCCGCGTGACGGTGAACGGCCGGTCGGCCAGGCGGGCCGCGAGTCCCCGGGCCCCACCCTCGTCCAGGTGCACCACGCCCGCGCCGGGCCGGACCTTGCCGGTGGTCGGCTCGAAGTCCTTGCCGGTGGCGATCCGGTCGCCGCCCAGCGCGACGAGCGTGGCGTTGAACGTACGCGGGCCCTCGCCCGGCTTCGCCACCGCGAGCGTGGCCAGGATGTCCCAGTACTCGGCGGTGCGGAACGCCATCCGCTGGCGCTCCCGCTCGACCACGATCCGCGTCGCCACGGACTGCACCCGGCCCGCCGACAGCTTCGGCATGACCTTCTTCCACAGCACCGGCGAGACCTCGTACCCGTAGAGGCGGTCGAGGATGCGCCGCGCCTCCTGGGCGTCGACCAGGTCGCGGTCGATCTCCCGGGGGTTCGCCACGGCGGCCTGGATGGCCGGCTTGGTGATCTCGTGGAAGACCATCCGCTTGACCGGCACCTTGGGCTTGAGCGTCTCCACCAGGTGCCAGGCGATGGCCTCGCCCTCGCGGTCCTCGTCCGTCGCCAGGAAGATCTCGTCGACCTCCTTGGCCAGCTTCACCAGCTTGCTGATCTGCTGCTTACGGTCGGGCGAGACCACGTAGAGCGCCTGGAAGCCGTTGTCGACGTCGACGCCGAGGCGCGCCCACGGCTCACCCTTGTACTTCGCCGGGACGTCGGCGGCGTTGCGGGGCAGGTCCCGGACGTGGCCGAAGCTGGCCTCCACGACGTACCCCGGGCCGAGGTAGCCCGAGATCGTCTTGGCCTTCGCCGGTGACTCGACGATGACCAGACGGGTGGTTCCAGCGTTGCTCGGCACGTCTCTCCCCGACCTCACTCCTACGCCATGCCCGCTTCGGGCCGTGTTGCGCCACCCGGACCAGAGGCGGTCCGGATGTCCAACGTAACGCGCCGTCCGCGTTCCGGGTTTCGTGGGCGGCAAACGGGCCGCCCTCCCGGCGACCGCCGGCCGCACCCTGCCGGACGGCGTCACGGTACACCGTGGGTAGGGCAGCAGGCCGGTCACTGTGACGATCGCGTACCGCCGGCGGAGCCCTCGCCGGGTGTCCGGCTTCGGACAGCGGCGTCAGCTCCGCGGCCCCGGCCAGTCCGTCACCGGCGCCGCTGCCGGCCGTTCCCCCACCAGCTCCGCGAGCCGCGACATCCGCCGTCCGCCGATCCGGAACGCGGGCCCGCCCTCGTCCGGCTCGACGAACGCGGCCGGCAGGCCCACCGCCGCCAGCGCGGCGCGGACCACCGGCCAGGACTGCTCGTCGGCCGGTCCGAGCCGCAGCCGGAACCCGGCCGGCTCGGCCGTGCCGGCGGCCGCCGCCCAGAGCCGCAGCCGCCGCCCGTCCAGGTGGAAGCGGGGCGGCGGCCGCTTCGCCGCGCCGCGCAGCCAGGCCCGCGCGAGCGGCGCCAGCATGCTCGTGTACGCGGTCCGCACCCGGTGCCGCCCGTCCTCGGTCGGCTCCCAGCTGGCCGGCACGCCCCGGGCCCCCAGCTCCGCCACCAGCACGTGCACCCGCCAGGCGGCGTCGACCACCACGGAGATCCGCGCCGTGCCGCCCATCCGCCCCACCTCACCCGGCCCGGCGAGCAGGCCGGCGAGATCCGCCAGCGCGGGATCGGCCGCCTCGGTGGAGAACAGCGAGGGCTGGCGGGCCGGTTTCGGGGTGGGAGGGGTCAGCGACACTCCGGGACCTCGTCGAAGGCCTCTTTCAGCTCGGTCGAGTTGAGCTTGCTGGTGTCCAGCGCGCTCGCGTCGTACTCCTTGTTGAGCGTGTCCACGGCGGCGCGCACGCCGTCGTAGAACGGACCGGCCTGGGCGGTGTCGAGCCGGTCTACGGTGTCCCGGGCCCGGCCGTAGGCGTCGCGCATCTTGCTCAGCGACCCCAGGAACCCGGCGGACACCTCTTCGCCGCGCTCGGCCTCGGGCACGCCCGCCTCCTCGACCTTGCGCCGGGCCGTCTCACTGGCCTGCTCGGCGCCGGCGAAGAGCCGGACCAGGTTCTCCTTGGCCTGCGGCGGAGTCGTCTGCGCGGTCATCTGCTGCTGGGTGCTGCTGGTCAGCTTCGAGATCTCCGCGCGCCACGGGGTCAGCGCCTGGCACACCGACGCGGCCCAGACCCGGGGGCTGGGACCGCCGCCGCACCCGGTGACGACGAGGACCAGCGTGGCCAGGACCACCGTGAGCTTTCCGGCGGTTGCCGCCCGGCGCGTACGCATGCGAAGCAGCGTACGACCTCCGGGCCGAACCGCCACCGGTCAGGTTTGCCGGGCACGGGGTTCCCGGCCGGCCGGGGCCGGCCGGGAACCGTCACGTGCGATCAGGCGTTCACCGTCTCCGGACGCTGGTCCGGGGTGCCGGCGCCGCTGTCCGAGTCGGACATCGCCACACCCTTGCGCTTGCTGAACACCACAGAGGCCGCGATGATCAGCGCGGCCACCACGGCGATCGTGATGCGCAGCGGGTTGTTCTTGTCGTCGCCCACGCTCCAGGCCACCACGGCCGGGGCGATCAGCAGCGAGACCAGGTTCATCACCTTGAGCAGCGGGTTGATCGCCGGGCCGGCGGTGTCCTTGAACGGGTCGCCGACGGTGTCGCCGATGACCGTGGCGGCGTGCGCGTCGGAGCCCTTGCCGCCGTACGCGCCGTCCTCCACCAGCTTCTTGGCGTTGTCCCAGGCGCCACCGGAGTTGGCCAGGAACACCGCCATCAGCGTGCCCGCGCCGATCGCGCCGGCCAGGTACGCGGCCAGCGCGCCCGGGCCGAGGCCGAAGCCGACAGCGATCGGGGCCAGGATCGCCAGCAGACCGGGGGTCATCAGCTCGCGCTGCGCGTCCCGGGTGCAGATGTCCACGACCTTGCCGTACTCGGGCCGCTGGGTGCGGTCCATGATGCCGGGCAGCTCGCGGAACTGGCGGCGTACCTCCATCACCACGGCCCCGGCGGAGCGGGAGACCGCGTTGATGGCCAGGCCGGAGAAGAGGAAGACCACAGCGGCGCCGATGATCAGGCCGACCAGGTTGCGCGGGTTGGACACGTTGAGCGAGTTCAGGATCTCGTTCCCGACGTCGCCCACGCCCGCGTCCTCGTAGGCGGAGCGCAGCGTGTCGGTGTACGAGCCGAACAGCGCCGTGGCGGCCAGCACCGCCGTGGCGATCGCGATGCCCTTGGTGATCGCCTTGGTGGTGTTGCCGACGGCGTCCAGCTCGGTGAGCGTCCGCGCGCCGTGCTCGTCGATGTCGCCGGACATCTCGGCCACGCCCTGCGCGTTGTCCGAGATCGGGCCGAACGTGTCCATCGCGACGATGACGCCGACGGTGGTCAGAAGGCCGGTACCGGCCAGCGCGACGGCGAACAGCGACAGCGTGATCGAGCTGCCACCGAGCAGGAACGCGCCGAACACGCCGGCGGCGATCAGCAGCGCCGAGTAGACGGCCGACTCCAGGCCGACGCTGATGCCGGCGAGGATGACGGTGGCCGCGCCGGTCTGCGAGCTCTTGCCGATGTCCTGCACCGGACGCCGGTTGGTCTCGGTGAAGTAGCCGGTGAGCGCCTGGATCGCGGCGGCCAGCACGATACCGATCACCACCGCGCCGATGGCCACCAGCCGCGGGTTGCGGTCGACGTCGGTCAGCCCGCCCTCCAGCTCGGCGAACGTGGCCGGCAGGTACGCGAACGCGGCGATCGCGACGAGCACCGCGGCGATCAGCGCGGACAGGTAGAAGGCCCGGTTGATCGCGGTCAGGCCGCTGCGGTCGCTGGCGCGCAGCCGGGTGATGAAGACGCCGACGATCGCGACCAGCACGCCGATGGTGGAGATGATCAGCGGGAAGACCAGGCCGGTCTCGCCGAACGCGGCCCGGCCGAGGATCAGCGCCGCGACGAGCGTGACCGCGTACGACTCGAACAGGTCGGCGGCCATGCCGGCGCAGTCGCCGACGTTGTCGCCCACGTTGTCGGCGATGGTGGCGGCGTTGCGCGGGTCGTCCTCCGGGATGCCCTGCTCGACCTTGCCGACCAGGTCGGCGCCGACGTCGGCGGCCTTGGTGAAGATGCCGCCGCCGACCCGCATGAACATGGCGAGCAGCGCGGCGCCGAAGCCGAAGCCCTCCAGCACGGTCGGGGCGTCGCCCCGGAAGATCAGCACGACCAGCGCCGCACCGAACAGGCCGAGGCCGACGGTGAGGAAGCCGACCACGCCGCCCGTGCGGAAGGCGATCTTCATGGCGCCCTCACGGCCGCCTTCTCGCTCCCGCGCGGCCGCCGCCACCCGCAGGTTGGCGCGGGTGGCCAGCCACATGCCGGCGCCGCCGATGAACGCGCTGAACAGCGCACCCACCACGAAGAACGCCGAGCGGCCGACCTTCACGAGCGTTTCGTTGCCGTCGGTGTCGTGCACCGGCAGCAGGAAGAGCAGCACGACGGCGACCACCACGAAGATCGCCAGCGTGCGGAACTGTCGCAGCAGGTACGCCGACGCGCCCTCCTGCACCGCGCCGGAGATCTCCTGCATGTTGGTGGTTCCCTTACCGGCCGCCAGGACCGCCCTGGTGAGGGCGGCCGCGAAGACGAGCGCCACCAGCGCGATGACCGCGGCGATGACGACGTACGTCACGTTGGCTCCGGTAAGGGACAGTGCGCCGCCGTCGGCGGCCAAGGTCCCGGACATCTATGTCCTCCTGTACCGAACAACTCGCGTCGGCTCGTGGAGACGCACGGGCCGACGCCTGGATGCGGACTCGCAAGCGCGCGCCAACCCACCCCGGCGGACCAGCGATGAACTCCCCTTCCCGCTGGCTACGGGACGGGATCACTTGCTGACAACCCGCGTACTGTAGCCCTCCGGCGTGGCGAGGGTCACACCGAGGGGGCACCGTGTCTCGATGATCTTCGTAACTGTGTTATGCGAAGAAATCTGATATATGGCGCGGCCAATACGACGAGGCCGCGCTCCCCCTTCGGGGAACGCGGCCTGCGTGTGCGAATCGGGTCAGGCGCGGCCGGCCGGCCAGGACATCCGCACCTCGGTGCCGACGCCGTCGTCGACCGGGCGGACCTGGAGATCCTCCACGAAACCGGCGAGCAGCGCGAAGCCCACCCCGGTCGTGAGCGCGTCCTCGCTGAGCGACTCCTTGGCCAGCTCGTCCGGGCCGAGCGCGGCCAGACCGAGGCCCGCCTCGATCGGGGCCCGGTCCACCACCCGGACCGTGTAGCCGCCGCCGTCGGACATCTCCACGTACACCGGGTCGGCCAGGCCGTACTGCCGGTGCAGCGCGACCGCCCGCGTGCACGCCTCGCCGATGGCCAGGCGCACCTCGTCCAGCAGGTCCTCGCGTACGCCGGCCCGCCGGGCCACCGCGACGCCGACCAGGCGGGCGGTGCGCACGTGCACCGGGGCCGGAGAGAAGGACAGCTTGACGGTGGCCATCACGCGCCGGTGGAGTCGGCGGCGATGGCCGCGTCGACCGTCGGATGCAGCGGGAAGACCTGGTCCAGTGCGGTGATCCGGAAGATCTTGAGCAGCGGCTCCTTGTCGCAGACCAGCGCGAAGGAACCACCGGCCGAGCGCAGCCGCTTGAGCGCGCCGACGAGCACACCCAGCCCGGTCGAGTCGAGGAAGTCCACCCGGCCGAGGTCGACCACCACGTGCCGGGCTCCGCCGTCGATCAGTTCGAGGAGCCGTTCCCGCAGGCGGGGGGCGGTGTAGACATCCACCTCACCACCGACCTCGAGCACCGTGTGCTCCCCCACGGCGCGGGTCGCCAGCGACAGCTCCATCGGTCCCTCCTCGGTAAACTCTCCTGGGCATCTAACCATCCCCCCGTGCGGCCCTCTCGGGTCACCGGCCACGCCCTCCCCATACCCCCACCCTGCGGTTCCCAATTCCGAACACCAGTGCGAGAGTGCAGGACGTGACCGACCACAGCCCCGGCCCGCGGCGTGCGCCGGGCGAGCTGCTGCGCCGGCTGCGGCTGCGTCACCCCACCGACCCGGTCACCCACGTCGAACGCGTCCCGGCCCGCGCCGGCGAGCCGGTCGGATGGCCCGGCTGGGCGCCGGAGGAACTGCGGGCGGCGTTCGCGCGACGCGGCGTCACCGCCCCGTGGCGGCACCAGGCCGAGGCCGCCGAGCTGGCGTACGCGGGACAGCACGTGGTGGTGGCCACCGGGACGGCGTCCGGCAAGTCCCTGGCGTACCAGCTTCCGGCGCTGAGCACGCTGCTCGCCGACCCGCGCGCCACGGTGCTCTACCTGGCGCCGACCAAGGCGCTCGCCGCCGACCAGCTCCGCGCCGTCGCCGGTCTCGAACTCGACGGGGTACGCCCCGCCACCTACGACGGGGACACGCCGCGCGCCGAGCGGGAGTGGATCCGCCGGCACTCCCGGTTCGTGCTGACCAACCCGGACATGCTGCACCACGGCATCCTGCCCGGGCACGCCCACTGGTCCGGGTTCCTGCGCCGCCTCGCGTACGTGGTGGTCGACGAGTGCCACACCTACCGGGGCGTCTTCGGCTCGCACGTCGCGCACGTCCTGCGGCGGTTGCGTCGGCAGTGCGCCCGCTTCGGGCGTACCCCCGTGTTTCTCCTGGCCTCGGCCACGTCGGGTGACCCGGCGACGGCGGCCGGGCGGCTCACCGGCCTGCCCGTCACCGCCGTCACCGAGGACACCTCGCCGCGCGGCGGGGTGACGTTCGCGCTCTGGGAGCCGCCGCTGCTGCCGCCCACCGACTCGTCGGTCGACGCCGACCTCGTCCAGGTCCGGCGCTCCGCGCTGCGGGAGACCGCCGACCTGCTCGCCGACAGCGTGGTCGAGGGGGTACGCACGCTCGCGTTCGTCCGGTCCCGGCGGGGCGCCGAGGTGGTGGCGGCGAACGCCCGCCGCGCGCTGGACGAGGCGGTGCCCGGGCTCGGCGAGCGGGTGGCCGCCTACCGGGCCGGCTACCTGCGCGAGGAGCGCCGCGAGCTGGAACGGGCGCTGCTGCACGGCGACCTGCTCGGGCTCGCCTCCACCAACGCGCTCGAACTCGGCGTCGACCTGGTCGGGCTGGACGCGGTGCTGATCTGCGGCTGGCCCGGCACCCGCGCGTCACTGTGGCAGCAGGCCGGGCGGGCCGGGCGCTCCGGCGACGAGGCGCTCGCCGTGCTGGTGGCCCGGGACGACCCGCTCGACACCTACCTGGTGCACCACCCGGAGGCGCTGTTCGGGCGGCCGGTCGAGGCGACGGTGCTCGACCCGGCCAACCCGTACGTGCTCGCGCCGCAGCTCGCCTGCGCCGCCCACGAGTCCCCGCTCACCCCGGCCGACCTGGACCTGTTCGGGGAGGGCGCGAAGGAGGCGGTGGACTCGCTGGTCGAGGCCGGGGCGCTGCGGCAGCGGCCCACCGGCTGGTACTGGCGGCACCGGGAACGCCCCGAGGTCGACCTGCGCGGCGAGGGCGGCGCGCCGGTGTGCGTGGTGGAGGAGTCCACCGGCCGGCTGCTCGGCACCGTCGACGGCGGGTCGGCGCACTTCCTGCTGCACACCGGCGCGGTCTACCTGCACCAGGGCGTCTCGTACGTGGTCGACTCGCTCGACCTGGCCGACGGGTGCGCGCTCGTGCACGCCGAGGAGCCGGACTGGTCCACCCACGCCCGCGACGTCACCTCGCTGTCGGTGGTGTCGGTCCGCTCGTACGTGGACGCCGGACCGGTCGGGCTGTTCCTCGGCGAGGTGGACGTGACCAGCCAGGTGGTGTCGTACCAGCGGCGGCGCATCGCCACCGGCGAGGTGATCGACACCCGCCCGCTGGACATGCCGGCCCGGGAACTGCGCACCGTCGCGGTGTGGTTCACGCTCTCCCCCGAGTCGCTCACGGCCGCCGGTGTCGAGGCGGCGGACGTGCCGGGCGCGCTGCACGCCGCCGAGCACGCCGCCATCGGCCTGCTGCCGCTGATGGCGACCTGCGACAGGTGGGACATCGGCGGGCTGTCCACCGCGCTGCACCCGGACACCGAGGCGCCCACCGTCTTCGTCTACGACGGGCATCCGGGCGGCGCGGGTTTCGCCGAGCGGGCGTACGGCACGGCCGCCGCCTGGTTGCGCGCCACCCGGGACGCGATCGCCGAATGCGGGTGCGAGACCGGGTGCCCGTCCTGCGTCCAGTCCCCGAAGTGCGGCAACGGCAACAACCCGCTGGCCAAGGCGGAGGCGGTGAAGGTCCTCGACGTGGTGCTGACGAACCTCGCCACGGCCGGGTACGCGGCCCCGGAGCGACCCGGCAGCCTGGGCCCGGACGGCGCCACGTCGCCGGAGGCGGACCTCGGCGCCGAGGCGGGGCCCGGTGGGACGCTGCCCCGGCAGGGCGACCGGGTGGCCCACCCTGCCCCGGCCGCGGGCGGTCCGGTCCCCTGACCTTCCGGCGGCGGGCGGTCCGGTCGCCTGGCCTTTCCGGCGCCGGGGCGTCTGGTTCGTGGGACGGGTGCATGACCGTGGGGCGGTCGGGGCATTGATGTATGGGAGCGCTTCCATGCATCATTTCCGGTAGCGCACAGGTGACCCGAGACCCGTCCCGCCGGAGGTGCCGCCGTGGCCGACACGATCGCCGAGACCGTCGATCTTCTCTACACCATCGACCAGGAAAGCCTCACCCTCGATCAGCAGATAGCGCTGGGCACCGCGATGGCCACCCTCGCCCAGGCGGAACGGCTGGAACAGATCAACGAGCGTCTGCGCGGCATCCATCAGGTGCTGAACAGCTGGGCGATGAAGGCCACCGTCGACAGCGGCCGCTGACCTTGCGCCTCGCCCGGTGTGCCGGCGTCGTGGTTCGCCGGCCGTCGCGGTGTGCCGGCCGTCAGTCCCGGTGTCCGGACCGTCGGCGTCCGGGCCGTCGCGGTGTCCCGGCCGTCGCGGTGTCCCGGCCCGCGCCAGTCACGGCGGCGGCGTATGCGCTGCGCCGCGTGCCACCGTGCGAGCCCTGCGTGTGGGCCCCGTCCGTCCCAGGCTGCGGTGGGTGCGATCGGGCGAGCGGTGGTCGGCCTGCTGTGCAAGACTCCGGCGACCCCTCGAAGGAGATCCCATGTCGCCCGACAATCTGCAGGCCCAGCACCGGTTCATCATCCGTCAGCGACTCCGGATGATGGTCAACCAGTATGAGGTGCACTCGGTGGCGCCCGACGGCTCCGAAGGTGGGCTGCTCGCGTTCGCGCAGCAGAAGCGGCTCGCCTTCAAGGAGCAGGTGACCATCTACACCGACGACTCCAAGCAGTACCCCCTTCTCGGCTTCAAGGCCCGTCAGCGGCTCGACCTCGGCGCCACCTACGACGTGACCGATCACGCGGGCAACCCCATCGGGCTGTTCCGCAAGGACTTCGCCCAGTCGCTGCTGCGCTCGACGTGGCACGTCGAGCAGCCCGGTCTGCCGCCCGCCACCGGGCAGGAGCGCAGCCTGCCGGTCGCGCTGCTGCGCCGGTTCGTCGACTCGCTCTCGTGGCTGCCGTACCACTTCGATTTCATGGCCGGTGGCCAGCCGGTGTTCTCGGTCGACCGGAAGTGGGGCCTGCGCGACCGGTACTCCGTGGAGATCCAGCACCCGCAGATCGACCGTCGGCTGGTGATCGCCATGGCGGTCGGCCTGGACGCCCTCCAGTCCCGCTGACCTGGCTCGGCAACTCGCATCCGCTGAGCCGGGCTCCGGCCTCGTCCTGACATGCCCCTGCCGCCGGTCCCGGCCAGGCTTCCGGTTCCGGCTCGGCTTCCAGCCCTGGCCCGGCTTCCGTCGTCAGGACCGGGCCGGGCCGGCCCGGGACGTCGCGGTGGCGTCCCGGGTCAGCCCCGGCAGCGGTGCGACACGCACCCGGGCCGTGACGATCAGGTCCAGTCCGTCGACCCGGCACCCGGTCATCCGGCCCCCGTTGGCCGAGACCAGGTCGGCGGCGCGAGCGCAGGCGGCGTCGGCTCC
Source organism: Micromonospora tulbaghiae (assembly GCF_900091605.1). Taxonomy (GTDB): domain Bacteria; phylum Actinomycetota; class Actinomycetes; order Mycobacteriales; family Micromonosporaceae; genus Micromonospora; species Micromonospora tulbaghiae. The sequence continues at coordinate 639,913 of NZ_FMCQ01000001.1, read as the reverse complement.
GTCGAGCACCTGCCCGGCCCCGGCCAGCGCCCCGAAGTCCGCCGCGTTGCGGGCCTGATGCCGCGCGCAGCGGGCAGCCCCGAGCGCGGCGCCGAACACCCCGACCAGCACGAACACCAGCCCGATCGCGAGCAGGCAGACGGTCGCGCCGCCCCGGTCGGCCGATGACGTCCTACCAACGGGCTCCCCGGGTTCTCCGGTCCCGCTCGCCAGGGATGTGGTCGCCCCGAGCCTGCCCGCCCCGGATCTGCAAGTTCCGGGCCCGCTCGCCCCGGACCCGCTCGCCCCGGACCCGCTCGCTTTGGATCTGCTTGCCCGAGGCCTGCTCGTGCCGGGCCCGCTTGCTCTGGACCTGCTTGCTCTGAGCCTGCTCGCGTCGGCTCCTCCTTCCACTGCGGACCGGCAGGAGGAGTCGGCCCAGGCACAGCGGGCTCTCATGGCACCGGGCCGGGCGCGCCGGGTTCCACGGCGGCCACCGCCTCCCCCGACACGACCAGGCGAGGCAGCCCCGCGCCGAGCGTCCGTACCGGCGCCCGGACCGTCGCCGTGACCCGATCACCGGCCACTGTCACGGTCACCTCGGCGCCGTCGGGGGCGTACCGGGTTCCGGCCATGGTGCCGGGCTCGCCCCGGGCTGCGGCGAGAGCCGCCTCCCGGGCCGCGTCGACACACGCGACCCGGGTGCCCACCGCGTTCACCGCGGTCAGCCCGGCGACGAGAAGCAGCATGAGCGCCGGCAGGCCGGCCGCCAACTCGGCGGTGAAGGAACCCCGCTCACACGCGACCCGCGAGCGCCACCGGTGCCACACCGCCCCGGCCCGGGTGCCGACGGCGTGCCGGATCGGGCCGGGCGCGGTCGACACGTCGAGCGGGACCGCTGGTTCGTGGAGCCACCGACCACGGCGGCCGGCCGGCCGGCGCACGGTCACTTGAGGGCCCGGTCGATGACGGCGGTCAGTGCGGACTGCACGTTGCCGGAGGTGAGCACCTTCAGCAGGATCCCGGCGAAGGCGACCGCGGCGAGGGTGCCCACGGCGTACTCGGCGGTGTTCATACCGGCGTCACCCCGCAGGCGGGTGAGGAGCTTGCGCATGTCGTACGTCCCTTCTCGATGGTTCACAGCACGTCGCCGAGAACGGCGACGATCACCGGCACCAGACCGGCGAGAATGAAGGCGGGCAGGAAGCACAGCCCGAGCGGCAGCACGATGAGCACGCCCGCGCGGCGGGCCGCCGCCTCGGCCGCGGTCGACCGTTCGGCACGCAGGTCGTCGGCCAGCCGGGTCAGCGCGCGAGCCAGTGCGGCGCCGCTGTTCGACGAGCGGACCGCCGCCGCGACCACGGGTTCAGCCCCGGTGACACCGTCCAGGTGCGCCCAGGCTTCACCGGGGCCGCCCCCGAGCCGTAGCGTCCGGCCGACCCGGCCGAGCCGGTCCGCGAGTGGCCCGCCGAGCGCCTCGGCGACGGCGAGCACCGAGCGGTCGACCGGCGCGCCCGCCCGCAGCGCGGCGGCCAGCAGGTCCGCGGCCAGCGGCAGGTCGGCGGTCTCCCGCAGCCGCCGTTCCCGGGCTGCGCGCGGCTCGATCCGGCGCAGGAGGCGGTCGGCGGCGACACCGGCCAGCAGCCCGAGGAACACGCCCGTCACACCGCCGACGACAACCGCCACCGCGATCCCGGCCAGCGCCGCGCCGAGGCGTACCCGGTCCGGCCACCACGCCGGGCGGTCCGGTCGCGGCGCCGGGACGAGACGGCGCAGCCGCCGTGCCGGGCGGACGGCCGGACCGGCGACGACCAGGAGTGACGCGGCGCCGCCGAGACAGACGGCGGCCAGCACCTGCCCTGACATCAGGCGGCCCGCCCGGGCGTGACGCCGAGCCGCTCGGCCCAGAGCAACCCGCCGACCTGCAACACGACAGCCGCCACCGCGCTGCCGGCACCCACCGGCGTGCGCAGGAGCACCGCCACCGGGTCCACTCCGATGCCGTAGCCGAGACCGATCCCGCCGAGCGGCAGCGCGGCGAGCAGCCAGGCGGTCGCCCGCGCCCCGGCGGCCTGGGCTGCGGCAGCGGCAAGGCCGCGGTCGGCGGCGCGGGCGTCGGCCTCGATCCGTTCCAGCAGATCGGCCAGCGGCGCACCCGTCTGGTCGGCCAGCTTCCCTGCGGCCCGGGCCAGCCGCGCGACGCGTCCCGGGCCGTCGTCGACACCGCCGTCGGCGGGTAGCCCGGCCCGTAGGTCGGCGGCGACGGCGGCGAGGCGGTCGAGATCGCGGCGGTGCGCGAGGGCGGCCCGCCGGTGGGTACGCCGGCGCAGGACCGCCCGAGCCGCGAGCACGCCATAGGTGGCGAGCACCAGGGCGGCCACCGGACCGCCGAGCAGCACCCCGGTCACGGCGCCGCACAGCGCCGCCACGGGCAGCACGCGTCCGGCGGACAGCGCCGGCGCGGGAGCCGACGCCGGAGAGGGTGTCACCGGAACCGGCACGAGGTCGCTCCATCGCCGTGCCTGCTGTCCGGCACCGGGTCGCCTCCGTTCCCGGCCCCGGCCGGGCGGACGGGCGGACGCCTTGGGCCCGGAGTCGAGCGGACGCCGTGACGGGTCCGGGGATGCTGGACGCGCACCCTTCACCCGCTCGCCCGGCGTGCCAGCACTACCCAGGACCGCCAGCCGCCGGGCGCGACCGGCCCGGACCGGCCAGGCGACGGCGACCGCCGCAGCGGCCAGGAGCAGGACCGCCGGCCAGAGGTGGCCGGTCACGACGGTTCCGCCGGAGTCGGCCACGCCGCCTGGAGGATCGGCGGTACCGGCGCTCCCCGTTCCCGCAGCAGGCCGGCGAGCAGCTGGGCCGCCGGTGCAAGACCCCGACCCCGCGCCCAGGCCGGAACCACTGTCACCACCCGGTCGGGCCCGTCGGGCAGCAGCAGGCCGATGGAGTCCAGTACGCGCCCCTCGCCGGTGCGGCGGAGTTGAAGGACGACCTGCAACGCGGCGGCGACCTGCGCGTGCAGCGCGAGCCGGGGCAGGCCGCCGAGCATCCCGAGCGCCTCCAACCGGGCCGGAACGTCGGCCGGGGCGTTCGCGTGCAGCGTTCCCGCCCCGCCGTCGTGGCCGGTGTTCAGCGCGGCGAGCAGGTCGACCACCTCGGCGCCCCGGCACTCGCCCACGACCAGCCGGTCCGGCCGCATCCGCAGCGCCTGCCGGACCAGGTCACCGAGACCGACGGCTCCGGCGCCCTCGACGTTCGCCGTCCGCGCCTGCAGGCCGATCACGTGCGGGTGCACCGGGCGCAGCTCGGCGGCGTCCTCCACCAGCACGATCCGCTCGGTGCCGGGCACCAGCCCGAGCAACGTGTTGAGCAGCGTCGTCTTGCCGGAGCCCGTGCCACCGCTGACCAGGTACGCGAGGCGGGCCGCCACGAGCGCGGCGAGCAGCGGCGCGATCGGCCGGGGCACTGTGCCCCGCTCGACGAGTTCGTCGAGGGTGAACGGCCGCTGCCGGAAGGTACGCAGCGACAGGTAGGGCCCGTCGGTCGCCACCGGAGGCAGCACCGCGTGCAGCCGGGTGCCGTCGGGCAACCGCGCGTCGGCGTACGGGGAGGCGTCGTCGAGCCGGCGACCTGCGGCCGCGGTGAGGCGCTGCGCCAGCCGGCGTACGTCGTCGAGCGTGCCCAGCGGCACGGCGACCTGGCGCAGTCCCTGCCCCCTGTCGACCCAGACGCGCACCCCGTTCACCAGTACGTCGGTGACCTGCGGGTCGGCGAGCAGCGGTGCCAGTGGACCGGCGCCGACCAGGTCGTCGTGCACCCGGTCGGCGATCCGCAGCAGCGTGGTGTCACCGAGCACCGCCGTCGCCGGTTCGGCGCGTACCGCGGAGACGATCGCCGCCGGTGTGACCGGCGTGGCCTCGGCGGCGAACCGGTGCCGGACCCGGGCCGCCAGCTCCCCCGGGCCCGTCACGCCGCACCCGCAGCCGACGACCCGACCAGCTCGTCCACGATCCGCTGGCACAGCGCGGCGAGCGGCCCCTTCCCGCTCGCGCCCGGCGCCTCGCCCCGCTCCAGTCCGCGGCACAGTCCCGGCTCGGGTCGCAGCGTGCCGGCGAGCGGCAGCCCCAGCGCCCGGGACACCTCGGCCGCCCGCAGCCGGCCGGGCGCCGGACCGCGCACGACGACCGACAGGTCGACGCAGTGCGGCGCGGCCACGGCGGCGACCCGGGCCGCTGCGGCTGCCGCCCGCAGCTCGGCCGGTACGACGAGCAGCGCACGGTCGGCGGCCTGGAGCGCGACCACCGCGGCGTCGTCGAGGTGCCGGGGCAGGTCGAGTACGACAAGGTCCCGCCCTCGCCGGCCGGCGTCGACTGTGGCGGCCATCGCCTCGGCCGGCAGGTGCCGCAGGTCGCCCCGGTCCCAGGAGAGCACCACCAGGTCGCCTCGGCTGGGCAGGGCGCGGATCAGCGACGGCGGGTCGACCCGCCCGTCCGTGCCGGCCAGTTCGGGCCAGCGCAGCCCGTCGAGCTGCTCCCAGCCGAGCACCAGGTCGAGACCGCCGCCGAGCGGGTCGGCGTCGACGAGCAGCGTGCGGAGCCGGGACCGGGCCGCGCTGACGGCGAGCCCACCGGCCAGCACGCTGGCTCCGGCGCCGCCCCGACCGCCGAGGACAGCCACCACCCGGCCCTGACCCGGGCCGGCCGGACCGGCCACGCACTCCGCGAACCGGTCGACCAGCCAGGGCTCGGCCGCCGGCAGCGTCGCGACGTGCTCCGCGCCGATGAGTTCGGCCAACTCCGTACCCGGGTCGAGCTCTCCGGAGCGACCGACGAGGACCGTGCGGGCGCGGCGGGGAAGGCGCGCCCGCAGGCAGGCCGCCGCCTGGTCGGCGCCGATGAGCACCAGCGGCGCCGGCGCCCAGCGGGCCCGGGCGGCGGCCGGATCGGCCGCCAGCTCGACCTCGGTGCCACCGGCCGCCGCGAGTCGCAACAGCTCGTCGAGCAGGTCGCCGTCGGAGGTGACGAGCAGGGGCAGGCGACGGTACGGCGGGAGCGGGGTACGGGGCGGCATGGCGGCCTCCATCGGTCGAACTCGGACGTGCCGGGGTGAGCCTGCCCGGCCGGGGGATGCGGAATCGGCGCCCTGTGGACAACGGAGGCCGTTGTGGACAGACCTCGGGGACCCGGTTGATCTGCTATGCGCCGGAGACGGAGTCGACGGGTGGGCAATCGGCCATTGACGACAGGGATGATCGGTAACGGATAATCGGGGCCCTTCGCCGCCCGATGGACGGCACCGGCTTGCGGAATCGAGGCCATGACCGATTCACCGCACCCCCTGGCGATCCCCTCGGGTGGACGCCACCCGCGATCCGGCCGGAGAACCGAAGACGGGGTCTGGCTACGCGATCCGTCGCCGACACTGCTCGCCGCGATCGCCGTCGGCCTCGTGGTCGTGGTGCTGGCGAGCATCGTCAGCGTCTTCGCCACGCCGCGTCGCCCTGACCTCCCGCCACCGATCAAGGGCGAGGCCATCCTGGCGTCCCCGACGAGGGCGGGATTGGTGACGGAGGCGCCCGCCGAGTCCTACGCGCCGCCGTCGGTGTCGTTCTCCAACCGCGCCGTGGCGCCGACCCGGACCGCAGCACCGACCCGCCGCGCCACCCCGAGCAGCCGTCCGACCTCACCGAAGCCGTCGATTCCCCGGTCGAAGCCGCCTGTGGTCGGCCGGGGAGAACTGGCCCCGCTGCCGGCCTCGCGCGAATCGCGGCTGCGCTCGCACGGCGGCGGTCCGTCGACGTTCATCGACTTCGTCAACAGCCACGGGTCGACAGTCGTGGTCCACTGGATCAACTACGAGGGCCGGCGACAGCAGTACGCGGTGCTCCGGCCCGGGCAGTCCTACCGGCAGCAGACGTACGTCGGTCATCCGTGGGTGGTGGCCGACGAGCGGGGCCGCGGGCTGGCGTGCTTCGAGCCGGCCCGACAGACGCTGCGCGCGGTGATCCGGTAACTCCCTTGCCGGGCCCGACCGGCGGCTGCGACGCTCCGTCGGGTGATCGACAAGCCGGACATCGACGAGCGGTCACTGGCGGCCGAGGTCGCCGCAGCCTGGTCGGTGGACGTCGTCGATCTGGTGTTCATGCCGGTCGGGCTCGACGGGCACGCATGGGCGTACCGGGTGGAGACGTCCGACGGCGGGCGCTACTTCCTCAAGGTGCGCCGCGGCGACTTCACGCCGGCCGCCGTCCTGCTGCCCCGTTTTCTGCGCGCGCAGGGCCTTCGGCAGGTGGTCGCACCCTTGGACCTCCCCGAGGGCGGTGCCGGGCGCGAGTTCGGGGACTATCGGCTACTGCTCTACCCGTTCCACGACGGCGGCAGCCTGTGGGGTCGCGGCCTCACCGACCGCCAGTGGATCGAGTACGGCGATTTCCTGGGCCGGCTGCACCGGGTCACGCCGACCGCCGAAGTCGCCGCCGTCCTGCCGGCCGAGACGTACCGGTCGAGCGCGGGCGAGCGGTTGCGGACCCTCGGCGGACAGGCCTCGACGAGCGAGGTTCTGGGCGCCTTCTGGGAGCAGCACGGCGCCACGCTGCACCGGTTGGCGGAGACTGTCGACGACCTGGCCTCGCGCGTCACGCCGGGGCGGCACGTCGTCTGCCACGCCGACATCCATCCGGACAACCTGATCCCCGACTGCGACGGCCCGCTGCACGTCGTGGACTGGGACGCGCCGATCCTCGCGCCGCGCGAGCGGGATTTGATGTTCGTCTACAGCGCCGACTTCGGCGACCACCCGGTCAACGGACGCCGGGCTGAACTCTTCCGCGAGGGCTATGGGCCGCTGGAGCCGGACCCGGTCTTGCTGAGTTACTACCGCAGCGAACGGCATCTCGACGATGTTGCCGTGTTTCTGGGCAGCATCCTCAGGCCCGAGGCCAGTGCGGAGTCTCGGGCCAACGATCTGCACTGGCTCACCCGTATCGCCGAGGTGGTCGCCGGCCCCGGCTACGGGCCTGATTCAACTGCGGAACGCTCATCTTAATAGAGAATTACCCGCACCGAAGCTCGCGACGCCTTCTCACTCCCCCGCTGCCTGGCGCCTCAATTTGGCTCTATACGTCGAGGTCGCCGTCTGCCGCGATCAGCAGCACCAGGTCAGGCCGCATGCGCGATCAGGATCCGGGTGATTCTCCACCTCTGGTTACTCGCCACCATCGACAGCCAGCCGACGTCCAGAGGACTTCGAGGCGAGGCCCATCCTGGAGACCGGCCATACCGCCTGTTCCTGAGCTGTCGGGTATCTGGCAGTCAGCTCTTCTGAACGCCTGCATCCTCGTCAATTGGACGATGACCCAGCAACGCGAGCCTGGCGATGAACAAGCAGCGGCGCCCATGTCGGCGGTTTCCGAGCAAGGGCTCCTGGTCTTGGCCGGCCGCCGGACGGCCCTAACCCCAACGGAGGCTCTTACCACCTTCCGAGAGCTTATTTCCGCCGACATGGGGTGGGCAGACTCCCGAAAGACACGTTTTCGCCGTCGTTCGACGTGGTCCAAAGGGCTATCGCTCGGGTTGACCGCCCTATCAACGGTAGTTCTAGGAATCCCGCAGATCCCCGCCAATGCATCGCTCGCCTTGCCGATGGTCGCGCTGGTCACGCTGCTAGGCTCACTCGAGCTGTTCCACAACTGGCGATCACGATGGATTTTGATGGAACAGACGCGCTATCGCCTCAATCGCCTACGGGACGAGATCGACTACCTTCTCGTAACGAATCCATCGGACGAGATCACCCGCGAGCATATAGATCGGTTCTTCGCCGATCAGCAACAGATCTGGGCGGACGTTAGCCGGCAGTGGGTGGAGTTCAGGCGGCAGGGCGACGCCCAACAGCTCGGCCCGATCTCCCCAACACCTGGCGGCTAACGCACGAGATCCAGGCCGGCTGCTGCGCCAGCTGGCCGCTGCGCTGGAGCCGAGGCAGCCATCTGCGGTTGCGGTTCCACGATCTACGGCACAACGGCGTCCCGATCAAGGCTGTGCAGCGGGTCACGGGCCCCGAACAGGCGTCGACGATGCTCAACCGGTACACCAACACCCCGGACGACTACGCGGCCCACGTCCTGGCTGCCTTCGAGGGCTCTGCTGCTCCTCTGCTGCCTCCGACCCGGAAGACACCGCAGGGAGGCAACCTGAACGACGGCCGGGAGGGTATTTGACCTGCAGCGGGACGCTTATCCCGGCAAAGGGACGACCCCCGTCGGGGGGAAAGTGACCTGACGTAGCAGCGAGTGTGATCGAGTGCCGTGCCGCGGGGTCAGGCATACCGGTCATGCCGTCGCGCATGATCGAGTGTCGCCACGTGGTACGGCGTTCGCTGACGATTCGCTGACTCGCAAAGTGACGCGCTGACGCGCTGCGGGCGCCCGAGGACGGCCGGAGGCCGCCCGCAGGGCAGTCCGCAGGCGCGACTAACAACGCCCGCCTAGCCTTCTGATCCGTAGCTCCAGGCAATCCGATCCCCAACGGCCGTTCCCGACGTGGGGCAGCTCCTGATGACCGCCTGGTAGCTCTTGCGGCTCGACCGGTTGCTGTACATCGTTGCTGTACTGCTGAGTTCGCCTGGGTCAGTAGTTGCTGGCAGCGTAAGACAGGTACAGCTGCTCGGCGTCCTCCGCCTCGTATACGGCCTTCCGGACCGATTCATTGGTGAGGTCGAGTACTCGAAGAGTCTTGTCTTCCATCTGAGCGACGGCTTCTATGCGGTGGAAGTCGTCCCTGTATTCGATGGCGAAGCTAGCTAAGCCACGCAGTTTGGGGAGTGCGTCGCCGAGATGGTACCCGTGCGGGTCGATGATGGACACCTTGACGTTGTGTTCGTCGCCGTGGAAAAACAAGAAGTCCGGGCACATTCGCCGCCAAGCGCCCTTGCCGTCCTTGTATGCGATGGCGAGGGAGTCATCCGATGCACGTCCAGGGTTGCGGTACCAGGCGAGAAAGCCGGGCTGCTTCCGTTCGGAGTCGAGCACCGCGGTTTCCCAGCTATTGAGGGAGCCGATCGGAAAGTCGCCGGCCTCGTCGGACATGAGGTGCCCAGGCCGCGTTGGGACCTTAGTTCCGTCGGCGTCAGCTTCGGTCTCCTCGGATCGGACCTTGGGACGAAGGATATCGATGCGCTGCGGGTCGGTGGACATAGCGATGATGGCGTCGTAGACGGCACGGCGCTCGTCCCTTAGACCTTTGATCGCTACGCGAAATCGGTCGAGCCATCTCCTCGCCAGGGCGTCGGCTTCGCGTTCGATCTCGGCTTGGACACCGTCAATCCGGGCGAGGGCGGCCACCTTGAGATGGGCATCGAGCAGGCCGTCGTCGTCGTCGCCGTCGACAGCGATGCGGTCGGCGTACTTGCGGGCCAGGTCTGGCGACAGGATCCGCTGAGCCTCCTTAAAGTAGGCTTCCACCGAGCGGTCGTCCGCAACCTCGCTGAACTTCTCGGTATAGGCGATCTTCCCGCCGGCGACGGAGGCGACGATGGTTTCGCCCTCGACTTCGCGTAGCCCGAGGATGTTGGCTTCTATGTTGTCCTTGTGTCGGGCCATCAGGCCGTCCAACACCGCGAACAACTCGTTGTAAGCGGCCTTGCGGGCGTCAGGTAGCAGCTCATCGCGGGAGAGCGCCTGGGCCAGGCTGCTGAGGCGCTTCGTGGGTTTGGCTGCCTTCTTCGGCAGCGTCTGGGACGGGAGGGTGTCGAACGCGACCCACACGTAGTCCGGGATCGCTGGATTCACCTGCATGTCGACCGGCTTGTACAGGACCCGACGGCCTTCACCACCGCCACTCTCCCCAGTGCCGTCGTCTCCCTCGGTGTGCTTTCCGAGCAGGATGTCGGCGACTTCCGTGGCGGTGGTTCTACTGAAGTGCGGGAGCAGGCATTCGACAGAGTTGAGCCGATCATCCCCAGCGATCCGGCGGGCCAGCGGTGTGCGGACCATCCGCCCCAGCATCTGGGTGATGTGTGTTTTGTCTTGCGCGGGCCGATACGACACCAGCACCTCAGCCCGAGGACAGTCCCAACCCGTGGTGATGGCTTCCTTCGCCAATAGCACCCGCACGCGCAGGCTCTGCTGCACCTTCTCCGGGGCGATGTAGCGTACCTCGTAGTCGCCAATCTCCAGAGCGGTGTGGTCACCGAAGGTGTGCCCAATGCCATCCGCGGGGAGTTCGGGCCACTCTTCCCGGATGGTGTCCACCGCCGTACGGAGGAGGTCGTCCGATGGCGTGTTCGGCACCTGAACGACCAGCAGCGGAATCACCAGGTCGGCTTCGTTGTCCTGGTCGGCTGCGTACTGGGCCCACAGCTCGGTCACTTCCTTGATCCTGCGGACGGCGCGCTTTAGTAGAACGGTGTCGAAAGTGCCCTTTTCGGCTGGGAAGTCGAGCCGGATGTCGTCCTTGAGCAGACCAGATTCTTGAATCAGCGCCGGGTCGACTTCGTAGTTGGGGTAAGCGAACCGACCCTGGGCGTCCTTCATCGCCTCGGTGAACCGCTCAATGGTGGCCGAGATGCCCCACACGACAGGAACCGGAGGGACACCGTTCGCACCGTTGATTAGGCGCTTGACAATGGTTTGCTTCTCGGCCCGCTCGTTGTTACTGGGCTTCCTCATACCCTTATGCGCCTCATCGAGGATCAGGTAAAGGGTGAGGTTGCCGTCCTCGATGGTGTTTCGGAGAGTGTCCCAGATCGTGTACTGCCGCAGGTCCGGCGACGCCGCCCGCTCAATCAGGGCGTCTTGGGCGTCGTCGGGTGCGCCGCGGACCAGCAGTGAGTTCTTCGACAACTTCTGTGAGTTGAGGAAATACACCTTGCCGGGCTCAAATTTTTCCTGGTTGAACCTGTTCCCGATTACCTGCAACCGTGAGTAGGCGATTCGGTCCCCCGCCGCCTCCAACAGCCGGTGTTTGGTCTGCTCGTTGAGGGAAGGATCGTCGGTGAACCAAAGCACCACGGCATTCGGGTCCGCTTCGAAATCCCAATCAGAATCGCCGAAGAACAAGCCCTCGATAACTGCCGCCGCCATGACCGTCTTACCGGCGCCAGTGGTCGCGGCGAGCGAGAAGGAGACGTTGCGGCCCTTGCGGTGGAAGTCGTCACGGGCGTCGGTGAAACAGCCGAGAATGTGCCCGACTGCGTCGGCCTGGTAGTCCTTGAGCGTGAACTTCATCGCGCCTGGTCACTCCCTGCCCGTGTTGATCGTGAAGTTCGTCAGATAGGACTCATAAAGTCGCACAGGCTTGACCTCCGGCGGCAACTCCGAACATACCGCCTGAAATGCCCGATCATCATCGGTGACGACGAACGCAGTCCGCAGCCGCGGCGCCCCCTGGATAGCCTGGAAGAAATCGCGGGAGCAGTCCAGGTCGAACAGCACGCCGTACGTGTCCACGATGGCGAAATCGTCGGCGGCCTTGTCGATTGCCCTGCCCTGCGAGCCGGCCTTCATCCATAGCAGCGGGGCGATCGCCTCGAATGCGCGGTTGTGGGCAACCAGGCGGGGCGCTTCATAGGTCATCGTAAAGAACTCGACGTTTTCCTCGAACCCGTCAGACATCGGAAACTCATCGGTGAACTTGTAGTCGCCATTGATCGGAACGCCGGCAGGGGTCAGGCCGGTAACTGCTGCGCGAATGCGCGGTTTCGTCACGTAGTCACAAATGCCGAGTGCTTCCCACTCAGGGTCGCCGGGCCGCAAGTCCTTCTCCCGGAGACCTGCTTGCTCGTCCACGGAAACCTCATTGTTCGTCACCGAGATCGATCGCCTCATCCCTCCGTCCTGCTTATTGAGTCGCATGACTGCGTGAGCCGTCGTGCCAGAGCCTGCGAAAAAGTCGACGATCAAGGCATTGCGTTTCTCTGCGACAACGAAACGCAGTGCATCTTCGACCGCATACAGGGACTTCGGGAAGTCGAACCGTTTCTCGCCCAGCAGGGCCTTGATGAGATGGGATCCATGGTCACGAGCGAAGTGGCTCGTCCTACTCCACACGGTACGCGGGGTGACCACTTTCTCGGCCCCATCTGCGAGCGCCAACTCAAGAGCACCTTCCGGGCTCTTCCCGGTAACGACAAACGTTCCGTTCGCGATGTTGGCGATGGTGCCCGGTTGCAAATAGGTGATCGGGCGGAGACCTGTCACGGGGTCGCGCTTGCCGAGCCGCGCAGTTCCCGCGGCGAAGTACTCCCGCATCTTCGCGGCAGAAAACCGCCAGGTCTGTTCCCGTCCGTCGTTCGCCAGCGGCCACACCGCGACGGTTCCCGGCTCCGTCGGCACCTTGGACCTGTCCGCATCCTTCGGAATCGGGTCGCCGACTCGGACTAGGGAACCAGTCTCTCGGTCGAGAATCACCGGATAAAAGAGCGCGGGTCGAGCCCGCCGCTCCGCCGACGCGGTGCCACGTCGCACGGCGGTAAACCAGACCGTCGGCATAGCCAACGCCGAACCCTCATCAGCGCCGTCACCGAGCATGGTGGACACCCAGGGCGAGATACGTCCATCTCCGATGAACACGTAGAATACATATTCGTCGACGCGAGCGAACCGGCCCGCCCGCGAGGAGCCCGCCCGATTAATGACGGACGAGACCATCTGTACATCACACCCGGGAAACGTCTGTTCCAAGAGCATGCCGAGGCGCAAGCACTCCTTCTCGTCGATGGTGACGATCAGCACCGAGTTATCGGGATTTAACAGCCGCTTCGCCAACTTCAGTCGGCGTTCCATGAAGGCAAGCCACTTGGAGTGGCGATAGATGTCTTCCGAGTCGACGTAGTCGTTGTTGTACTTCCAGTCGCGCGCGCCGGTATTGTAGGGCGGGTCGATGTAGATGACGTCGACTTCGCCCTCGTGGGTGTATAGGAGCGCTTGGAGCGCATGGAAGTTCTCGGCGTTGATTACGGTGTGGAAGGGCTTGTCGCCGCCGCGTTCAACCTTGCCAGTCGATTTCAAGCCTGGGTAAATGGGATCCCGGAACTCGGCGACGACGACAAGGTCCTCGACGTTACGGGTCGTGGTTGCCATCTCCGCTTCGGGAGTGTCCTGGCGAGTGAGGGTCGCTACGCGGCCCCCGTCGACCCGTGCGATGGAGTAGACCCGCCACAGCCGCTGATCAATGCTCTTAGGTGACTGGCCGCGTTCGGGCAGGAAGCGCACCTTGTCGCCCTTGCGGACCGGCCGCCCGGGCAGTTCAACGATTTCGGGGGTGTGGCGTTCGAAGTTGAGGCCGAACGCCCGGCGTTCACTGAAGGCTCTGACCTCACGGGCGAGGTCGGCAGCCAACTGGGCATCCTTCTGCTCCACCTGTCGCAGCAGGTTGCTCAGCGTTGACACTCAGGCGCTCCGTTCTTTTGTCCGAGTCGGCATCGGCGGGTCGGCGGTCTTACTGGACGGCGCCCATGCACGTCACCAGACGCGAATTTGAGAGCCGTCAAGGTCACCCTAAGGGACGCCGTACCTCGGGCGCTTGCCGCGAACAGGCGGCACCGGGTCAGCCGATGCGTCTGGTCTCGCCGGCCCCGCCGAATGCCCCTCTCATGCCATCCCGATGCTCCTATGGAGGTCAAGGGGCGAGGGCGGTGAAGTCGGCGCGTAGGGCGGTGTAGACGTCGCGGACGATGTAGCGCTTCAGGCAGCGCAGGATCTCTTGTTTGCTGAGGCCTTCGGTGATGCGTCGTTGCTGGTAGGCGCGGGTGCGTGGGTCGTAGCGCAGGCGGCAGAGGGCGATGGTGTGCAGGGCGTGGTTGGCGCCGCGGTCGCCTCCTCGGTGGAGGCGGTGCCGGCGCACCCGTCCGGAGCTGGCGGGGATGGGTGCGGCGCCGCAGAGGTGAGCGAGGGCCGCTTCGGAGTGCAGCCGGTCGGGGTTGTCGCCGGCGGTGGTGAGCAGTTGGGCGGCGACGTCGGGGCCGACGCCGAATAGGGCCGTGGTGTGGGGTGCCGCTTTCTGGACGATGGGGGTCACCTGCCGGTCGAGGGTGGTGATCTCCTCGGTGAGGGTGGTGACCCGGCGGGCGAGGCCGGCCAGGGCTGCGGTGGTGGCGTGCTCGGGTTCGTGGAGTCTGGCTGGGTCGTAGGTCAGTGCAGCGGACCGGCTGACCAGCGTGGCGGCGCTGACCTTGGTCAGGTGGGCTCGCAGGGGCTCGGGGGCGGCGGCGACCAGGCCGCGCATCTGATTCAGGGCGGCGGTGCGGGCCTTGACCGCGCCTCGGCGGGCGACCCTGAGGGCGCGGATAGCCTCGACCGGCCCGGTGCGGGTCTTCGGGGTGCCCATGGCGGTGCCGGCAAGGGTTGCCCGGGCGGCGGCGATAGCGTCGATCGGATCGGACTTGCCTTGTGCGCGACGAGCGCGGCGGTCCGGCCGGTCCACCTCCATGACGGGGGTCTTCTTGCTGGTCAGGTAGCGGGCCAGGCCGGCGCCGTAGCTGCCGGTGCCCTCCACGCCCACGGCCGTGACCCGGCCGAAGGAGCGCATCCAGGCCAGGAGATCCGCGTAGCCGGCGGTGGTCGCGGGAAATTCGGCGTCGCCGAGGAGTCCGCCGGTGCTGTCGAGTACGGCGGCGTGGTGGGTGTCGCGGTGGGTGTCGATACCCCCGATGACCGATCGCTTCTTGGCTGCCATGCTGGTGAGGTCCGCCCTTCTCGGTCGAGTCGAGAACACGTGGACACGTCACCGGTCAGGCGATGCGGACAACACAGTGGTGGGCGCCTCTCGCACAGGCTCCTATCAAGTCACGACGCCTGACCGGTGACATGCAGCTGCCGGGGTCACCGAGCCGGCCGACGAATCGGGATGAGGACAGCAACGTCGGTCTGCCGGTGAGTCAGACCAGCCCGGCGACCCACCTCACCATCCTCACTGTCTGCCGCCGACCCACACATCGTGGAGCAGGCCAGGGCCAGGGTGACAAGGTGGAGCGCCCTGCTGGACGTACGACCTTGTCACCCTGGCCCTGGTCTGCTCGGCTTGCCTGGGTCGGTGGCTGGTGGGATGGCATCCCACCAGCCACTCACCCACCGAAACCGTTCGGCAACTCCATCCTGGAGTCGTCTGGCCCCCGCCGGAGGCACAGCTCTAACCCCGCTCCCTCCCTCACCTCCCATCCCCTCCCACCACCTCCACCCCTTCCCCTCTTGGGGCTCCAGCGGCCCACTGCGGTTGTTCGGCAGCTTCGTCCGCCTGTGGTGGCCGCCGGTCTTCGTGGGTCTCTGGAGCGTCGGAATCGGGTGAGAGTGTGTCCGCCTGGCCTTGGTCGTTCTTCGGGACTCGTCACCGGGTCACCTCACCGACCCAGGGGTGACGCGCGGGGCGGGGCGTGGGGTTCGGGCCGGCTGACTTTTCCGCCCCGGCGCCGTGCGCCGGGGCGGCGGCTCCGCAGGAGCCGTTTGCCGCGCCCCGGCCCGCGCCGCGCGGAGCGCCTTGATCCTGATGAGATTGTTTCGGCAGTCAGTCCGGCTCACCCGCAGTCCGGCTCACCCGCGCCCGGTCGGCCTACCGGTCATGACGGACACAAGTTCGCCC
Organism: Micromonospora tulbaghiae; assembly: GCF_900091605.1. Classification (GTDB taxonomy): domain Bacteria; phylum Actinomycetota; class Actinomycetes; order Mycobacteriales; family Micromonosporaceae; genus Micromonospora; species Micromonospora tulbaghiae. Next base: position 624,359 of record NZ_FMCQ01000001.1, on the reverse strand, counting down.
GGACGTGCACCCCGCACCATGCCGGTAGGTCGACGGACCACACACGCCACCCGCCGCGGTCCTTGCGCAGCTCCCACCGCCACGGATGCGCAGTACCGGCAAGGATCTGCCCGTCGTCCCACCACACGGCGCGGACCTGCTCAATCACCGTGGCCCGGTCGGCGGCCTGGTGCTCGATCGCGCTCGGCCCACGCTCTCCAGCTTCGAAGGCTCCCGGCCGGCGCCGGTCATCTCGGCTCGGTAGTCCCGCCACTGCTGCCGCAGCTCGTCATAACGCGCGCCAGCCAGCACCCGCGACAGCCCCAGCTCCTCACCAGCGCTGAGCTGCAACAGCCACACCCGGGCCGCGGCCTCCGGCGTCGCCTCGCCGCGCTCTGCTTCGAACTGCTTGCGCACGGCCCACGAGGCCGGCACGGCGACAACGCCAGCGCAACTGATCACCACCAACGCCAGCACCACCCAGTGCCACCGCCGGAGACGCTTAGCTTGTTGGGCTCGGCGCGACCGCCACCCTTGCGGAGCCTCCCTCAAGATCACTTGCGCGAGTCTAGGAGATGACCTTGAAGGGGTCCTCGGTCCGGACTGCGCAGAACTGGGAGCGGCTTCGCTATCCGCATGCCTTGTGAAGTCGCTCGACTGCCGCAAAGATCTGTTGCTCGGGGCCCGGCCGGCTCGGGCGCCATTCGGCGAGCACGGGACGAACCGCGTTGACGATTGCGGCCAGATCCTCCGAGGTCTCGGGCTCGGGTAGCCCGCTGAGCGCGGCGACAGCGTCCGCCGTCACCGCGTACCGGTGAGCGTTCGTTGGTGTCTCCTGCCAACTAGGGGCGTCCCGCCACTCCTGAACACGTTCGTGCACCTCGGCTGCGGCGGCGCGAATGCGGGCCGCATGCTCCTGGAGCGTGAGGGCGGTGTCGGCGTAACGAGGGTCGGCGGGTTCCTGCGGCGGCGTGTCGGCGTCGCGCATGCCGGCGATCGTACCGGCGCCATGATCCGGCCGGCGTTGGCCGTCGAACCGCCAGCGGTTGGTCAGCCGGCGTTGCTGGTCCACTCCTGGGCGAGGATGGAGTAGAGCAAGGAGTCGCGCCATGCGCCGTTGGTGTAGACGTGGTCGCGCAGCCGGCCCTCGTACTGCATGCCGAGTCTTTCGGCAACGGTGATGGAGGCGGCGTTGTCGGGACCGATGGCTGCGGTGATCCGGTGGAGCTTCAGCGTCTGGAAACCGTAGTCAACCATCGTGCGGGCGGCGTCGGTGGCATAGCCGCGGCCCCAGTGGTCCGCACCGATCGCGTACCCGAGTTTGGCGGCCTGATGACCGGTGAGGCCGAGTCGCGCGAAGCCGATCATGCGGTCTGAGGTGTCGGCAACGGCCAGGTAGTACTCGGTGCGCGGGGTGAGCTGGGCTCGCTCGATGGCGCCTTCGACCATGGCGACCGCAGCGGCCTGGTCCCGACTGTCGAAGGAGAGCCACTCCGTGACACGGTCATCTCCGACGATTGCCCAAGCATCGGCCGCGTCATCGGAGCGCAAGTCGCGCAGGGTGATGACGCGGCCGGGGATGGTGATCGGCTCCATGCCCAGATCGTGCCCTATCGAGGAAGAGCGTTGGCCGGGGCGTGGGTGAAGTGCTCGATGCCGTCGACAAGCTCGCGGGCACCGTCGGCGTGGCCGGCGCGGGTGATGGCCTGATGGACCCTGCGCACGGAGTGAACGATGCCGTTGATGCGCTGATCGGCGGGGAGGTCGAGCACGGGGGCCAGGGCGTCGGCGGCGGCGTCAAGGTCCCCGCCGGCCACGCGGGCAATGGCGAGGTTGGCGTGTGAGCCTGCCTGGTCGCCGAACGCCCACGCGGGGTCGTTGGGATCGGCGTATGCCTGGGCGGCGCGGAGGGCGTATCGCTCGGTGTTAGTGGCCTCGCCGGGAAGCCAGGCCAGGGCATCGCTGGCGTAGTAGAGGGTGCGGGGCTGGTTGAAGGTGCAGATCCCGCCCATCTCGTCCATCTCGTCGGGGCGTACCCGAGACCAGGCGTCTTCGGCTTCGGTGATGGCGGCCTTGGCCTGCTCGGCGTTGCCCAGGGCAGCGTATGCGCGGGCGGCGCTGGCGGGCAGCCAGACGGCAGTTGTGCCCCCGGCCTGGGTGGCGTACTCACGGCCGGCTTCGGCGTAGCGGACCGCCTCGGCGTAGCGGCCGGCCCAGTAGGCGACGAGCGATTGCAGGCCGCGCAGCCACGCCTGAAGCCCTGGGTGGCCGGCCTGCTCGGCGCAGAGAACCGCGGTGCGGGCCTGGAGCATGGCCGAGTAGGGGTCGGCCATGTCGTGGGAGACCTTGGCGAGCAGACCGCTGGTGATGCCGGCGAGGAAGTGCAGGTCCCTGGACTGGTTCGGGGCTTGGCGGCGCTCTAAAAGCGTGAACAGGGTGTCCTGTGTCTCGGCCAGGTCGGGGAGCACCTGGCTGACGGGGCGCTGCGGGTACGCGAGCGCCAGGCGCTGCACGTCCTCGGCGAGCTGTTCGATGGCGGCCGGGCTGGTGGACTCGGCGGCGAGCATGGCGTACTGACGGGCGCGTTGTGCGGCCATGGCGAGGAGGTTCCTTTCCGGGCCGGCGCCGGTGGGGTCGACAATCTGTCGCTCCGGCGCAGGGGTCAACTGGTGGGGAGTCCAAGGGCGCTGTAGTTCGTCGATGGGCTTGCTGAACATGGCCTGTAGTGCCCGCCGGGTGGCGGGAGTCGATGAGGCCAGGTCGCGTTCGCCGCGTGCCAACCGCCCGAGGTGCCGGGCGCTGATCGCCGCCCGGGGATCCATCCGGGAGAACTCGTCGGCCAGTTCCTCGTACGTACGGTCGCTCTGCTGGATCAGGTGCTCCAGCACGGTGCGAGGTTCACGGCGTTCTCGTGCCATCCGTCTACGCCTTCCTGATGGGCTGTCTCCACGCTCGCCCGGGTGAGGTCCTTCCGGCAATGCAGGTCCTCGTGGTGTCCGCTCGATGTCCGCCAGAGGTGTCCCTACGGGTCCTCGATCGGTCCCGTAGGTCCCGTGCAATCTCTCCTACATGGACGGCTCACCCACCGCAATTGTGCATGTGCATCCCGTCGATGCACATGGGCAGCAGCGTCGACGCGGACACCGGGAGGGGCGCTCAGCGAGGAGCGGCGCTGAGCAAACCGGGGTCCGGGTCGTCCGGTGCGTGGATGGGCCGCGTCCGCAGCGAGGGCCGCATCGGTCCTCGCCGTCCGGGCCGGCTGCGTGTCCTGCATGCGAGGGGCGGGGCTGGAAGATGGCCAGCCCTCGGCGCTCGCTCCGGGCACCCGGTGACCCGAACCGGTTGCAGCGGCGTGACTGCCCCGACTGCGCAGGAACCGGCGCCCAGGGGCAGTGGGCGGGGCTAGCGGTCGTCTGACAGCGGCGACCGCCAACCCTCCGTGATCACGCGGCGTTCTGCCGTGTCCTGAGTTGGCCCGGGGCGGGTGCTGGTGGAAGCGCGGTGTCGGCCGCGTTCGCAAGCCCGCCCGCCTCGGCGCCCGCTCATCCGAGGTGTGGAAGGCGGCCGGCAGTGGTTCCGAAACCGGGAGACGTGCTTCACGTCGATGGCGGCGCGTCGGTGCAGTTCGGCGGCGACCGAGCCTTGATCTTCCGAGTCATCAAGGTCTCCGGCGAACTGGCTTTCCACGACTGGATCTGGCTGACGGGCTACGTCCTCGACCAGAAGGGCAACGCTCTGACCCGTCGAGAGATCTTCGTGCAGAAGGCAGGCCTTCGTCGGGCGGACCCGCCGCGGGCCGTGATCCGCCAACCAAGCAGGAGGCCAACAGCGGTAACGCGAGCCAGGAACGGCTCGAAGCAGGAATTAAGCGTGACAACTTGAAGGGAGATTTCAATGGCAGTGGGAGTCTTTCGCGTGGCGTCACGGCTCGTGCCGATGGCTCCGGAACAGGTGCGCCGTCAGCGGTTCCGGCGGACCGGGTTCGGTCGGCGGGGCCTGGCCGAGGAGCACGTCTATGCGTTCCTGCGCCGGGTCGTTGACGAGCTGACCGCCAGGGATGCGGTCGAGGCAAGCCTCCGGGAGGAAAACATCCGGCTGAAAAACGCTCTCCGAGACTGGCAGGGCCAATTCGCGCCGAGGCCCGGTCGGGCGGGCGGCAGCGCATGGACAGGGGATCAGCAGCGCAGATAGCCTGTTGACAACTTGAGTTTCCATCTGGAGTGAAACGGTGCCGATCGAGGTTGCGCCGCCGAAGTACGTGGTGATCGTCAATGCAGTGCAACAGCGCATCGAGGACGGCACCTACCCGCCGGGTGCGATGCTGCCCAGCGAGACCGAACTCATCCGCGAGTTCGGCGCGTCCCGGCCCGTCGTGGTCCGGGCCCTGGACCTCCTGCGACAGGACGGCTGGATCGAGAGTCGCCAGGGCAAGGGTCGGTTCGTTCTGGGTCGTCCAGGAGGCACCGGCCAGCGCTCACGCGAGCGGCGCTATGGCCTGCTCGACGACGACGAGCGGGCGGGGTCGACGCTACTGGCCGCCGGTACCGTTCCCGCTCCCCCACGAGCCGCTAACGCCCTCGGCGTGAAACCGGGGACTCCGGTCGTGGCACGTCGGCGTCTCATCACCGCTGAAGACGTCGGCCCGGTGGAACTGGGTACGGCGTTCCTGCCCGTCGAGCTGGCCGATGGAACCGGCGTGGGCTCCCAGGACGTCATGCCGGAGGGCCTGCTCAGACACGTCGCCTCCCGCAAGCGCCTCAAGCTCGACCACGTGACCGAGCGCATCTCGGCGCGGCTGCCCACCACCGAGGAAGCCGAGCTGTTGCAGGTCCGCGAAAGCGATCCAGTGCTGACCGTGCTCCTGGTCATCTGCGACCGGAGCGCCACGCCGCTGCTGGCGGTGGACGTGCTCCTTCCCGCCGCCCGGCACGATCTGGAAGACGTCTACCCGCTCGACTGACCAAAGTGGATTTGCTGCTTGACAAGTCAAGTTGGCACTCTTTACCTTCGATCTCACTTAACAAGTCAACTAGTCGAGTTGACTTGTCGACTTGGAGGTCTTGTCGTGATTCCGCTGACGTTGAAGGTGCCGGTCCCGTCCGAGTACGTCTTCCCCGCTGGGGCGCTCTGCCTCGGCGTCTCCCCGCAGATCGACTTCGAGCGGCGGGGCGAGGCGGATAACCAGGCGCGGGACAAGGACACCGGCGAGCGGGTCTGGGTGGTGCGAGTGATGGATCTCGACCCCGAAGCCGGGAAGTTCGGCCGGTCGACCGAAGTGAAGGTCAAGGTCGTTGCTCCGCAGCAGCCGGTCCCGCCGCCGTCGACCGTTCCCGGCTATCCGCCGGCGGTGGAGTTCGAGGGCCTGACCCTCACGCCGTATGTCGACTCGCAGCGGTGCAAGCCGGGTCGTTCCTCGGGTGACTGCCGTTCCCGCATGGCGTACTCGCTGCGGGCCACCTCGATCCGCCCGGCGTCGACGGTGCCGGGTTCGGTGGCTGCCTGACTCGGTTGTTGTGCGCGCGGGGCGGGTCGTTTCCCCGCCAAGAGTCCCGACCCGTCCCGCGCTCTCCCACCCCTCATCTGATGAAGGAGGGCGTAGTGCCCACCGTAGTTCCTGCTGCCCTGAACCCCTTGCGCCGCCGCTCGTCGGGGTGGTGGTCCTGATGTCGCGTACTCGTCTGGTCGGTGTGCGGCACGCGTACCGGGAGGTGGAGGCCGCCGTCCGGTCGGTGTTGCATCTGCCGCCGGCTTCGGCGCGCGTGTGCGCGATCCGCTGCCCCCGTTGCTGCCGGTGGGTGAAGCCGCGCCGGTTTGACCTGCGCCGCATGTCCTGCCACTCGTGCATCGCGACGCTGGGGCGTTCGGTTCGGGGTGGTGACCTGTGCCTCTGATCAACGTGATTCCCGGGGACAAGATCCCCATGGCGCCGATGAACGTGCGCCTTCCTGCGTGGCGGGTTCCGGGTTGGCTGCTGGTGCTCTGGTGGCTGGCCCGGGGCCTGTTCCGGCTCACCGTGCTGGCGATCCGGTACTGGTGGCTCACCGCCCCCGTCGCACTGGCCCTATGGGTCCGGGCGGAGTTCGGCGGCCTGGTATTGGCCGGCGTAGTCCTAACCGTCGCCACGGGCTGCGCGGCATGGTGGCGGTGGCATCCGTCGTCGTGGCTGCGGTTCGGCTGGTACCCGCTCGTCAGCCGGTTCCGCGCGCTGTTCGTCTACCGGCGTCGGTGGGCGTCGGTGATGGCCACGTGTGGCCTAGCGACCACGTTCGCCGGCAACCGGTACGTGCCGCAGCTCCTGCGGGTGCGCGGCGACCGGTTCGGCGATGAGCTGACCGTCCGGCTGTTGCCGGGGCAGATCCCGGACGACTGGGGGCAGGCCGCGGAACGCCTCGCCTACGCCTTCCGCCGCCGCAGCGGACAGGCCCGCTCCACAGGCCGCCCGGATCGGGTGGTGGTGCGCCTCGTGCGCCGTGACCCCCTCGCCGCTGTCGTGGTGCCGCTGCCGGTGGCCGACGTGCCGGAACTGGACGGGCTGCCGCTCGGCGTCGACGAGGACGGGCAGCCCTACCGGCTGCGGCTGGCCGGGTCGCATGTGCTCATCGCGGGGGCGACCGGTTCAGGGAAGGGCTCGGTGCTGTGGTCACTGCTCCGCTCCCTGGCCGGCGGCATCCAATCGGGCCTGATCGAGGTGTGGGCGTTCGACCCGAAGGGCGGAATGGAACTGGCGGCCGGAGTGCCGCTGTTCACCCGGTTCACCTACGACGACCCGGACAGCATGGCCGGCGTCCTGGAAGAGGCTGTGAAGCGGATGCGGCTGCGGGCGGCCCGGCTGCGCGGGGTGACCCGTCAGCATGTGCCGACCCCGGAGGATCCGTTGCTCGTCCTGGTCGTTGACGAGCTGGCCGCACTCACGGCGTACATCACCGATCGGAAGGTCCGCGACCGGATCAAGGAATCGCTCGGGCTGCTGCTGTCGCAGGGCCGGGCGGTCGGCGTGCACGTGGTCGCAGCCTTGCAGGACCCGCGTAAGGACGTCCTGCCGTTCCGCGACCTATTCCCCACCCGCATCGGGCTGCGGCTGACCGAGCCGGAACAGGTGGACATGGTCCTCGGCGACGCCGCCCGCGACCGAGGAGCCCTCTGCGACCGGATTCCGGAGTCGTCGCCCGGGGTGGGATTCGTGGTCCTCGACGGCGTCCGTGAACCCGTCCGGGTGCGGTTCGCCTACCTCACCGATGACGACATCCGTCAGCTCGGCCGCGACTACCGCCGCCTCTGCGACGACACCGACCAGGAGGTGACCTCATGAAGGCCGACACCGAGCGCGTGGAAGGGCTCGTCCTGGTGCTCATCGTCCTCATCGTGGGCGGACTGGCCGGGGCCGCATCCTTCACTCACGTGCACGACTGGACCATGGCCAACTCTCCGGCCGGTACCGGGGAGTGGTTCGGCTGGGCGAATGCCGCCATATCCGAACTGCTCCCGCTCGCGGCGCTGCTGACCATCCGGCGGCGCCGCCGCACCGGCGGCCCGATCGGGTACCCGCTGTTCCTGCTCGTCTGCGCCGTCGCTCTGTCTCTCGCCGCGCAACTGGCGGTGGCGAAGCCGAGCCCGTCCGGGTGGCTGCTGTCGGCCGTGCCCGCGCTGGCGTTTCTCGGCCTGTCCAAGCTCGTCTTCTCCACCGCCCCGGAGGCGCCCGTCGAGCAGCCGAGCGGCGACCGGGGCGAGGTGCCACCCGGCTACGACCCGACCGAGGATCACCGGCCCGTCGTGGTCGACGCCGTCAACGAGGACCAGGCGGTCACCGTCGAACCGGTTCGGTCGGCGGCGGTAGTGGTGCAGCGGCCCGGCCTGGTGCCCGTGCCCGCAGCAGCGTTCACGGCCCGCAACGGCACCTCGTACGGCGCGGAGCGTGACCAGTGACCCAACTTCCCCTCATTCCCGAGACTCCGTCGGAGACGCAGCCGCGGCCCGGGTCGCGGGCCGACCGGATGCGCAAACCCCTCGCCAAGGACGCGCTCAAACAGCTCGCCGAGTCACACGGCGTCTGCGTCCGCCCCCTCGCCCTGCGCCGCACCGACACCGCCAACGGCCTGACCGAGGTGGTGGAGGTGCCGTGCGGCGCGACGCTGGCCGTGAAGTGCAAGCCGTGCGCGGAGAAGGGCCGGCGGCTGCGGATCCAGCAGATCCGGGAGGGCTGGCACCTCGCTGACGAGCCGGCCGTGCGCCCCGACAAGCCTGGTGAGGACGCGCTCGCCCTGGTGCGGGTGCGGGCGCATCTGGAGTTCGAACGCGAAGCCGTCCAATACCAGCCGATGACCCCGGATGAGCGGGCCGCGCAGGTGGCGGAGATCGATGCCGCGATCGCCGAGCTGGACGAAGCCCTCGGCGAGACCAGCCTGCGCGGCCACCTGACCCCGAAAGAGCGGGACGATCGGCCTCGCCGCAAGCGGTCCACCCGGCGGCGTCAGGACTCGCCCGATCTGCCCCGCCTACCGGTCGACCCCCGCACGGTGGGCCGCGCCTACTCGGGCCGGGCGGGCAAGACCTACCGGCCGTCGATGCTGATCACGCTGACGCTCGACTCGCACGGGCCGGTGCACTCCCACCTCCGCCGCGGCGCGTATGTCGCTGCCTGTGAATGCGGTACCCGGCACGGTCCGAACGACGATCTCCTGGGCACCCCGGTCGACCCGGCCGGCTACGACTACCGACGCGCCGCCCTCGATGCGATCCACTTCGCCCGGGTTCTCGATCGGTGGTGGCAGAACGTCCGCCGTGCCGCCGGCTGGAACGTCCAATACGCCGGAGCGGTCGAGCTGCAACGCCGCCTCGCCCCACACGCGCACTTCGCTATCCGGGGCACTCTCCCGCGCCGGTTGCTCAAGCAGATCGCCGCCGCCACCTACCACCAGGTGTGGTGGCCACCCTTCAACGAGCCGGTTTACCGCCTGGACAAGCCGCCGGTCTGGGACGTCGACCGACAGGCATACGTCGACCCCAAGACCCGCGAGCCGCTGCCCACCTGGGGCGAAGCCCTCGACGCCCTGGAAGAACCCGACAGCCGACCCGCCTACGTCGCCCGCCTCGGCCGCATCGACGCCCGCGGCATCGAGCAGGGCACCAAGGACGCCGAACGGTCCATCCGGTACGTGACCAAGTACGTCACGAAGGATCTGACCGACCAGGCCAGGCCCCGCTCGGACCCGCAGAAGGCGCACTTCGACCGGCTCCACGCGGAACTGTCGGTCCTGCCGTGCTCGCCGACGTGTGCGAACTGGCTGCTCTACGGCGTTCAGCCGGACGGCGTCAAGGCGGGCTTGACCCCGGGCCGGTGCACCGGGAAGGTCCACCAACGCTCCACCCTCGGCTTCACCGGCCGCCGCGTCCTCGTCTCCCGCCAATGGTCCGGCAAGACTCTCGCCGACCACCGCGCGGACAACCGGGCGTGGGTGCGCGCCATCCTCGCCGGCGGCATGGCCGACACCGAGGAGCACGACCAGGCGGCCGACAACGCGGACGGATCCAAGCGGTACCGGTTCGAACTCGCCCGGCCCGAAGACCCCGACGTACCGCCACTGGAACACCGACTCCTGCGCGCCATATCCGCGCGCATCCGCTGGCGCACAGACCTCGACACCGCACGGCTACGAACAGCCGCGGTCGCGCCGTCATCCGATCAACCTGCCGCACTCGCGGCCTGAACCATGGGGGAAATCTTGTCCAACGTCGTGCCATTCGAGCTGCGGCAGGCCGGCCCTTGGATGGGCGAAGCCGCCTCCGAGGTCAAGCCGGTCCGTGCCGTCTACACGGTCAAGGAGGTGGCCGCGATGCTGTCTCTCTCGGTCAGCTCGGCCTACGCCCTGGTCCGGGCCGGGCAGATTCCCGCCGAGCGTCTGGGGCGCCGCTGGGTGGTGCCGCGCAGCCGCTTCCACGCCTGGCTGGACGGTGCGGCCGGCGGGCTTTCGGCAACCGGGACCGACTCGCCGCGTGGAGGTTGGTGACCGTGGGCTTCGTGAGCAAGACGCCGGCCGGGACCTACCGGGCGAACTGGCGGGATTCGGCCAACCGGCAGAAGGCCAAGACGTTCCGCACGAAGAAGGAGGCGAACGCGTACCTCGCTGAGGTGGAGGGCGCGATCAACCGGGGCACGTATGTCGACCCGCACGCCGGGCGGATGCGGTTCGGCGAGTTCGTGACGCGGTGGTTGGCCGGGCGGTCGGTGGAGGTTCGGACGGCCGAGCGGACGGAATCGATGCTGCGGGCGCATCTGCTGCCACAGTGGGCGGAATGGCCGTTGGCGCGGATCGACTACCTGGCGGTGCAGGAGTGGGTGACGAACCTGGGCCGGACCTTGGCGCCCTCGACGACGGCTAAGCACCTCGGCATGCTGTCGATGATCATGCAGACGGCGATCCGGGCGCGGCTGATCGCGGTGAACCCGTGCGAGGGGGTGCGGATACCGCGAAACCGGGCTGGTGAGGCTCGCGCTGGCACGATCAGCCGAGAGGTCTTCCTCGGCCGGCTGCTGCCCGCCGTGCCGGCCGAGCATCGGGGGATCGTCTGCGCCGCCGCCGGGGCGGGTCTGCGCTGGGGTGAGTGCGCGGGCCTGCCCTGGGAGGCTGTCGACCTCGACCGAGGGCTCGTGCACGTAGCCCAGGTTGCGGTAGAGACCCATGGCGGGGTCGTGCTGCGGGCGTATCCGAAGACTCGGGCCGGGGTGCGCGCAGTGCCGATGCCGCGCTTCCTCGTCGACGAGTTGCGCCGGCGGCGCGGGGCCGGGTCGCCGGACGGCCGGGCGTTGGTCTTCGCCGACCGGGACGGCGGGCCGCATCGGCGATCGAACTTCCGGCGGCGGGTGTGGCTGCCGTCGCTGGTGCGGGCCGGGCTGCTCGGTCGCGTGACCGAGGTGGCGCCGGGCCGGTGGCTGGCGGTGTGGCCGGATCGGGACGGGCGGGAGCCGCGGGCGGAGTTCGCCACGGAGGCGGCGGCGGTGGCGCACGCGGCGGCCTCGGCGGTCGGCGGGTTGCGGTTCCACGACCTGCGGCACTCGTACATAACGTGGCTGGTGACGGACGGGGTGCCGGTCAACGTGGTGCGGCGGGTGGTGGGCCACGAGAAGGCGTCGACGACGCTGGACCGGTACACGCACACGCCCGACGACTACGCCGATCGGGTCCGGCTGACGTTCGCTGACGATTCGCTGACTTTCCGCCCGGCGCCGCACCCGGCCGATCCGGAGAACCCGCCTCCACCTGTGCCGGAAGGGGAAGCCGCAAAGGGACGACCCCCGTCGGGGGGAGACGGGGGTCGTCTTGTGGTTCGGCTCCGGGGGGTCGAGCCGAACCGACTCAGCGGTTACGGGGGGTGCAACCGCCGAGGCCCATCGACGCCGGGTATGCGAACTCCCGTCGCGAGCACAAGCATGCCGCAGTCGACCCTTATACGTCGAGTGTTGTTCACTCCACGCAAAGCTAAATTCATCGATAGCTACCTGTGACCGCCGTCACTCCACCGGGTGCTCATCGGCTTTCGCGACCCGGGCGGACGCCTCCACGCCTCCCGTCGGGCTAGACTTTCGCGCCGTGGGCCGCAGCGCCGCTTTCTTCGATCTCGACAAGACCGTCATCGCCAAGTCGAGCGCCCTGGCGTTCGGTCGGCCGTTCTACCGGGACGGGCTGATCACCAGGCGTGACGTGGTCAAGTCGGCGTACGCGCAGTTGATGTTCCGGCTGGGCGGCACCGACGAGCAGACCATGGCCCGGACCCGGGACTACCTGGCCACACTCTGCAAGGGCTGGCCGGTGGAACAGGTCCGCCAGATCGTCGCGGAGACGCTGCACGAGCTGATCAACCCCTATGTGTACGCCGAGGCGGCCGCCCTGATCGAGGAGCACCAGTCCGCCGGGCGCGACGTCGTGCTGGTCTCCGCGTCCGGCGACGAGATGGTCCGGCCGATCGGTGAGCTGCTCGGGATCACCGACGTGATCGCGACCCGGATGGGCGTGGTGGACGGCCGTTACAGCGGCGAGGTCGAGTTCTACGCGGCCGGTCCGAGCAAGGTCGAGGCGGTCAGCGAACTGGCTCTGGAGCGGGACTACGACCTGGCCGACTCGTACGCGTACTCCGACTCGTACTCCGATCGGCCGCTGCTGGAGTGCGTGGGGCATCCGACGGTGGTCAACCCGGACCGGGCGCTGCGCAAGCTGGCGGTGGAGAACGCGTGGCCGGTGCTGGAGTTCCGGCACCCGATCCCGCTGGGTCGCCGCCTGCGCGAGCGGCCGGCGGTGCCGGTCGCGGCGGCAGCGCTCGGCGTGGGCGTCGGCGTGGCCATCGGCATCGCCTGGTACGGCCGGCACCGCCGCACCCGCACGGCCGCACCCACCGCCTGACACCCGCAACCGTCAGGACGCGGCGAGGATCTCGTCGCCGATCAGCGTGATCTGGTCCGCGCCGACCTCCACCGCGCTCATGTAGTGCCGCAGCCAGGAGCGCAGGCCGTCGGGCGTGCCGGTGGCGAACGCGCCGGCCGCGCCCACGTACTCCGGTTCGCGCTCGCGGTGGCCGACGTCCACCGCGACCAGCCCGCGGGGGTCGAACCCGGTGGAGATCAGCACCAGCCGGGCGGCGGCGCGGGCCACCACCCCGGACGGGCCGGGGAACGGGCGCAGGTTCAGCAGCTCGCCGTGTACGACGGCGGCCAGCACCAGCGGTGGCACCTTGGTGCCGCCGGCGACCAGGGCGGCCAGGCCGTCGAGGCGGGCCGCCACCACCGGGTCGGCGACGGGGCGGCCCAGTTCCTCCTCGGTCACCACGTCGCGGGCGGCGAGCACGTGCAGCCGGGCCATCACCTGCCGGGGGGCCTTGGGCCAGAGGTCGCTCAGTCCGGGCAGCGCCCCGGCGACCCGTAGCGCGCCCTGGAGCACCGGGTCGGTGACGGTGCCGGCGCGTACCTCCTCGCGTTCGTGGTCGCGGCCCTCCAGCGCGGCGCTGGCCACAGCCGAGCGGAGACTGACCTCGGCGGCGACCTGGCCGCCCTGGCGGCGCAGCGCGCGGTGCCGGTGGGCCAGGTCGACCCGCTCGCGGGCCCGCTCGACGGCGGGGGCGACGTCGGCGAGCGCGAGCAGCGGGGCGAGCGGATCGGTGGTCACCCCGTCACGCTAGCGACCGGCGGGCCGGTATCCGCCTCCGCCCGCCGGGAAAGTGACGCCGTCGGCGTCGCGCGGTGCACTCGGCGCGGGGACGGGGCCGCTCGGCGCGCGGTGAGAGGCCGGGCGGTCGCGGCCGGAGTACGGCGGGACTAACCTTCCCCGCAGTAGGAGACGCAGGTCACGCGACGAAGGAGTCACCGCATGAGCGAGGCATTGGCCAACTTGCTGAACGAGACGCGCCAGTTCCCGCCGCCGGCTGAACTCGCCGCGAACGCCAACGTGACCGCCGAGGCGTACGAGGAGGCGGCCGGCGACCGGCTCGCCTTCTGGGAGCGCCAGGCCGGCCGGCTGGCCTGGGCCCAGCCGTGGGAGCAGGTGCTGGACTGGTCGAACGCCCCGTTCGCGAAGTGGTTCACCGGGGGCCGGCTCAACGTGGCGTACAACTGCCTGGACCGGCACGTCGAGGCGGGCCAGGGCGACAAGGTGGCGATCCACTGGGAGGGCGAGCCGGGCGACACCCGTACCGTCACCTACGCCGACCTGCACAAGCTCACCTGCCAGGCCGCGAACGCGCTGACCGAGCTGGGCGTGACCGCCGGTGACCGGGTGGCGATCTACATGCCGATGATCCCGGAGGCGGCGGTGGCGATGCTCGCCTGCGCCCGGATCGGCGCCACGCACAGCGTGGTGTTCGGCGGCTTCTCCGCCGACGCGCTCACCAACCGGATCCAGGACGCCAGCGCCAAGGTGGTGATCACCGCGGACGGCGGCTTCCGCCGGGGCAAGCCGTCGGCACTCAAGCCGACGGTGGACGAGGCGGTGGCGAAGTGCCCGTCGGTGGAGCACGTGCTGGTGGTCCGCCGTACCGGTGAGGAGGTCGCCTGGTCGGGCAAGGACCACTGGTGGCACGAGACGGTGGAGACCGCGTCGCCGGAGCACGAGGCGCAGGCGTTCGACGCCGAGCACCCGCTGTTCATCCTCTACACCAGCGGCACGACCGCCCGGCCGAAGGGCATCCTGCACACCACCGGCGGCTACCTGACCCAGACGTCGTACACCACGCACGCGGTCTTCGACCTGAAGCCGGAGACGGACGTCTACTGGTGCACGGCCGACATCGGCTGGGTGACCGGGCACTCCTACATCGTGTACGGCCCGCTCTCAAACGGCGCCACCCAGGTCATGTACGAGGGCACCCCGGACACCCCGCACAAGGGCCGGTTCTGGGAGATCGTCGACAAGTACAAGGTGACCATCCTGTACACCGCGCCGACCCTGATCCGCACCATGATGAAGTGGGGCGAGGACATTCCGGCCGGGTTCGACCTGTCGTCGCTGCGTCTGCTCGGCAGCGTCGGCGAGCCGATCAACCCGGAGGCGTGGATCTGGTACCGGCAGCACGTCGGCCGTGGTGAGCTGCCGGTGGTGGACACCTGGTGGCAGACCGAGACCGGCGCCATCATGATCTCGCCGCTGCCCGGCGTGACCGAGGCGAAGCCCGGCTCGGCGATGAGCCCGCTGCCCGGCATCGTCGCCGACGTGGTCGACGACCAGGGCCAGTCGGTGCCGAACGGCGGCGGCGGATACCTGGTGCTGAAGGAGCCGTGGCCCTCGATGCTGCGGACCATCTGGGGCGACGACAACCGGTTCCTGGAGACGTACTGGTCCCGGTTCGGCGCGGGCGCCAACACCGGCGACGAGTGGGTCTACTTCGCCGGTGACGGCGCCAAGAAGGACGACGACGGGCACATCTGGCTGCTCGGCCGGGTCGACGACGTGATGCTGGTGTCCGGCCACAACATCTCCACCACCGAGGTGGAGTCGGCGCTGGTCAGTCACCCGTCGGTGGCGGAGGCGGCGGTGGTCGGCGCGACCGACCCGACCACCGGCCAGGCGATCGTCGCGTTCGCCATCCCGCGCGGCAGCGCGGAGACCGCGGGTGACGCGGGCGAGCAGCTCATCGCCGAGCTGCGCAACCACGTGGCGAAGACGCTGGGCCCGATCGCCAAGCCGCGACAGATCATGCTGGTGCCGGAGCTGCCGAAGACCCGCTCCGGGAAGATCATGCGCCGGCTGCTGCGGGACGTGGCGGAGAACCGGTCGCTCGGCGACGTGACCACGCTCCAGGACTCCTCGGTGATGGAGTTGATCTCCTCGGGGATGAGCGGCGGCAAGTCCGACGAGGACTGACCACAGCCGACCGAGGGGCGGGCCGCGCGGCGGTCCGCCCCTCGTCGTACCCGGGGACCTGTTCCGGTCGATCGGTGGACCCGGTCTGACCTGATCGGCCAGAGGGGCTTTTCACCACTGTCGATGTCGCTGCTTGTCGGTTACGTTCAGCCGCACCGGCGGATTTCGACGAGTGTCAGTGAGACGGCCGGTCCCTCACCATTCCCTACGAACGGAGTGGCATGCTCCCCATGTCGCAGCACAGGGCACGCCGACGCCTACTCGTCGCGCTGCCCGCCATCGCGCTCGCGGCCACGTCGCTGACCGTGACGGGCAGCGCGGCGGCCCAGCCGTCCCGGTCCGCACCGGTCACGATCGGGGCGGACGAGCACTACATCAACTACGCCGAGCCCGAGGTGCAGCCGGACACCGGCGGCAAGGAGGTCAAGGGCCGCGACGGCGTCTTCTCCTCGCCCGCGGACGAGGCGCGCGCCTACGACCGCAAGTACGCCGGCGGCAACCCGATCGCCGCCCGCGAGCTGGCGAAGCTGGAGGCCAAGTCCATCCGGACCGGCCACAGCCCTCGGAAGATCAAGAAGGCCAAGAGCACGCAGACCGCCAAGCTGCTGACGCTGCTCGTCGAGTTCAACGACAAGGCCAACGACGACTTCACGAACGTGATGGTCCCGAAGACGGTGTTCGAGGACCGCACCTGCGTTCCCGGCACCGTGCAGAACGGGCCGCGGCACAACACCATTCCGAACCCGGCCACGCTGCCGCACAAGGACAACAACTCGATGTGGGTGCCGGACTTCTCCCCGGCCCACTACGACAAGATGCTCTACAGCAAGAAGGGCATCACCGAGCGGGTCCGCAAGGACCTGAAGGGGCCGGACGGCAAGCCGGGCATCAGCCTCGCCGGGCGGACCATGCACAACATGTACCTGGAGATGTCCAAGAACGCGTACACCGTGGACGGGCAGGCCAGCCCGTGGATCACGGTGCCGCACTCGGAGGGCTGGTACGCCGCCTCGCGCTGCTTCCAGGACGAGAACGGCAACTGGGTCGCCGGGCGTGAGCAGTCGATGAACGGCCACCCGGACAACCCGCAGGGCGCCGGGCGCCTCGCCACCGATGCGATCGACGCGCTCGCCGCGGCCGACCCGAACTTCCCGTGGGCCGACTACGACATCGAGGACCAGAGCGACCGCGACGGCGACGGCAACTACCACGAGCCGGACGGCGTGATCGACCACCTGGTGCTGGTGCACGCCAACCAGGGCAAGTCCCGTGGCGGCGGCGACGTCGGGATCTACTCGGTCTGGGCGCACTCCTCGACCGTGACCGGTGGCTACACGATCCCGGGCACCAACCTGAAGGTGTCGAACTACATCGTGCAGCCGGAGGACGCCGGCGTCGGCGTCTTCGCCCACGAGTTCGGGCACGACCTGGGCCTGCCGGACCTCTACGACACCTCCGGCAACGCCGACTCGGACGTGGACTTCTGGGACCTGATGGCGTCGGGCTCGCACTCCGGCGAGATCTTCCAGGCGCTTCCCACCCACATGGGCCTCTGGGACAAGTGGGTGCTGGGCTGGGCCGAGCCGAAGACGTTCGGGCCGGGTGACCGGGCCAAGCTGGTCAAGCTCGGGCAGACCTCGCGTACGCCGGTCGGCACCGAGGACGGCATCAAGATCGATCTGCCGGACAAGGTGATCTCGCTGGCCACGCCGCACAGCGGCGGGAACATGTGGTACTCCGGCGCCGACCAGAACTGGGCCGACGTCAAGCTCAGCCGCACGGTGACCGTCCCGAACGCCGCGGACGCGAAGTTCTGGATGTGGAACAACTACGTCATCGAGGCGGACTGGGACTTCGGCTTCGTCGAGGTCTCCACCGACGGCGGGGCCACCTGGAGCGAGCAGAAGGTGTACGCCGAGGGCGGCGCGCTGGTCTCCACCAACGACGGTTACGCCGACCCGAACGGCCGCATGGTCGACTTCGGCAACAAGAAGTACGGCCTGACCGGCAGCACCGGCGGCTGGCGGCACGACTACGTCGACCTGTCGTCGTACGCCGGGCAGACCGTGCAGGTCCGGCTGCGCTACGCCACCGACGAGGCGTTCGTGGAGCGCGGCTGGTTCGCCGACGACTTCTCGGTGACCGGCGGCGGCGCCACCACGTGGAGCGACGACGTGGAGAGCGGCGCCGCGGGCTGGACCCAGACCGGCGGCACGTTCACCGACACCAGCGGCGCGGGTTGGTACATCGACTCGGGCACCCAGGTGAAGTCGCACTACTACCTGGCCGAGTGGCGTAACTTCGACGGCTTCGACAAGGGTCTGAAGTACACCTACGACACCGTCTACTCGCACGAGGCGTGGAAGGTCGACCGGATCGCGTACAACGCGCCGGGCATGCTGGTCTGGTACCGGGACACCCAGCTCGGCGACGTCAACCACGTCACCGCGCAGATGACCGCGCTGCCCAGCTACGGCGCCAAGGGCGGTCTGCTGATCGTCGACTCGCACAACGACCCGCTGCGCCGCAAGGGCGTCGCGGCCGAGAAGGACCCGTCGGTGCTGAAGAACCTGCCCAGCCGGCCGCAGTCCTCCAACGCCGCGTTCGGCCTGAAGCCCACGTACCCGTTCAAGGAGTGCCTGGAGGCGGCGGACGAGCCGTACAGCGAGTACTGCACGAAGTTCGGCCCGCAGGCTCCGGTGCGTGGCTTCACCGACGCCAAGGGCTGGTACCCGGGCATCGAGATCCGCGACGGTGCGGCGTACGCGCGGGACAACGACGCCTCGGTGGTCATCCCGTCGCGGGGCAACCAGCAGTACACGACCCGGGTGGTGAACCCGGACGGCAGCCCGGCGACGGACTACTACGGTTCGACGCTCGGTGGCGGGGCGATCGTGCTCGGCACCGGCAACCCGGGTGACGCGGGCGTCCAGTACGGTGTCTCGATCATCATCAAGCGGGCCGCCAAGGACAACTCGTACGCCCAGGTGTACGTGGTTCCGCCGCGCAGCTGAACGGGCGCGGTCAAAGCGGAACCGGAATGACCGAAAAATGATCTGATCCAGCTCGATGGGGGAAGGGCCGGGAGCGCGAGCGCTCCCGGCCCTTCCGCGCAACCATTAATCCATGCATGTCACTGCAATCGCCGCTGAGCGCATCGTTGCTGGTCAACGACTCGGCCACCGGCAGGCATGTGACGGTGAAAAGCATTCTCAACAAAAAGTTGCTACAAATCGACGCACGCATCTTCCCACCGGTCGCAGCAGTGTCTATGTTCACCTTTGGTCCCACTAGTGGGACGTTCCACCGGCCCGTACCCCCAGTTGGGCCGGTTCCCTCACACCGGAGGTACCACGTGCGCAAAGTCGCAGTGGGTCTGCTCGGGCTTTCGCTGACCGCGACGGGGCTGATGGCAGGCACGTCCGCCAGTGCCGCGCCGACGCCGAAGCTGCCGGCCGCCGCTCCGTCGGTGGCCGAGCCTGCGCAGGCTGAGCACGACCTGCCCAACCCGCTGGAGGAGAAGCGGCGCGCGCTGCGCCAGGAGGGCCTCAGCGAGGTCCTGTCCGGCAGGGCGAAGGCCCAGAAGATCAACGGCAGCAAGGTCGTCAAGGTCGGCGAGCAGGCTGTCGCCGGTCCCGCGGCGGGCAAGGCAGCCAAGAGCACCAAGGCAGGCAAGGGTCCGACCAAGGACCAGTACGTCGAACTCTCCCGCGAGCGGACCGACAAGATCTTCGTCATCCTCGCGGAGTTCGGCGACGAGCGGCACCCGAACTACCCGGACCAGGACACCGACCCGGACACCCCGGGCCCGACCCGGTTCGACGGTCCGCTCCGCAACCAGATCCCCCAGCCCAACCGTGCGGTGGACAACTCCACGGTGTGGCAGGCGGACTACAGCGCCGACCACTTCCGGCAGCTGTACTTCGGCACCAACCCGGGCGACGAGTCGCTGAAGCAGTACTACGAGGCCCAGTCCTCGGGTCGGTACAGCGTCGACGGCGAGGTCACCAACTGGGTGAAGGTGCAGTACAACGAGGCCCGCTACGGCCGCTCCGGCGGCTACCCGTGCGCCTCGAACGTCTGCACCAACACGTGGGCGCTGGTCCGCGACGCCGCCAACCAGTGGGTCGCCGACCAGAAGGCGCAGGGCCGCTCCGACGCGGAGATCGCCGCGGACGTCAAGGCGATGGACGAGTGGGACCGGTACGACTTCGACGGCGACGGCGACTTCAACGAGCCGGACGGCTACATCGACCACTTCCAGATCGTCCACGCCGGCGGTGACGAGGCCGACGGTGACCCGTACCAGGGTGAGGACGCCATCTGGAGCCACCGGTGGTACGCCTTCGCCAGCGACCAGGGCAACACCGGCCCGGAGAACTTCCCGGCCGGCGGCACCCAGATCGGCAACACCGGCGTCTGGATCGGTGACTACACGATCCAGCCGGAGAACGGTGGCCGGAGCGTCTTCTACCACGAGTACGGCCACGACCTCGGTCTGCCGGACGACTACAACGTCGTCAGTGGTGGGGACAACAACAACGAGCACTGGACCCTGATGGCCCAGAGCCGGCTCGGTGCCAAGAACGACGGTGGCATCGGCGAGCGCGGCGGCGACCTCGGCGCGTGGAACAAGCTCCAGCTCGGCTGGCTCGACTACGAGGTCATCGTGGCCGGTCAGAAGCGCACCCTGGAACTGGGCCCGCAGGAGTACAACTCCAAGAAGGCCCAGGGCGCCGTGGTGGTGCTGCCGCAGCGGGAGTACACGTTCCAGAACGGCAAGCCGTTCGAGGGCACGAAGCAGTTCTTCTCGGGCAACGACGACGACCTGAACAACACGATGACGCGCACTGTCGACCTCACCGGGAAGACCAGCGCCGCGCTGTCGATGAAGGGTCGCTACAGCATCGAGGCGGACTACGACTACCTCTTCTTCGAGGCGTCCACCGACGGTGGCCAGACCTGGGCCTCGCTGCCCGGTACGGCCAACGGCACCCCGCTGAAGGAGATCTCCCCCGGGCGCTACGCCCTGGACGGCTCCAGCAACAACGAGTGGGTCGACGTCAACATCCCGATGGACGCGGTCGCCGGCAAGGTCGTGCAGTTCCGGCTCCGCTACCAGACGGACGGCGGTGTCTCCGAGGGCGGCTTCTACGGTGACGCGGTCACCGTGACCGCCGACGGCCAGACGCTCCTCACCGACGGCGCCGAGGCCGGTGCGAACGGCTGGACCCTCAGCGGTTTCAGCATCGTCGAGGAGACCTACACCCGTAAGTTCGACAACTACTACATCGCCGGCAACCGGTCGTACGTCTCGTACGACAAGTACCTCAAGACCGGCCCGTACTTCTTCGGCTACGCGAACACCCGCCCGGACTACGTGGACCACTACGCGTACCAGGAGGGTCTGCTGATCTCCTACTGGAACCTCCGGTTCGCGGACAACGACACGTTCGCGCACCCGGGTGAAGGCCGGAACATGATCATCGACGCGCACCCGCGGCCGATCTACAACCTGACCGGGGCGCCCTGGCGGGCCCGCGTCCAGGTCTACGACGCGCCGTTCAGCCTGAAGAAGGCCGACTCGTTCACGCTGCACGTCAACAGCCAGCCGCAGTACATCCGCGGCCAGGCGGCGCAGCCGCTGTTCGACGACACCAAGCAGTACTGGTACCCGGAGCTGCCGAACCACGGCGTCAAGCTCCCGGCGACCGGCACCAAGATCAAGGTTCTGGAGCAGAACGGCACCTCGCTGAAGGTCCGCTTCTCCTGATCCACTGATCGACGCACCACGCGATGCCCGGGCGGTGAACCGCCCGGGCATCGCCCTTTCCGGGGAACCCGCCGGCCCTCACCCGCGTCCCATCCGGGTGACGCCCCGCACCATGCTGCCGGCCCTCTCGCGAACCGCTGCCGGCCGGCGCGGTCGCGGCCGAGACGGAGGATCCGTGTCCGACGACCACCAGCAGCCGGCCGTGAGCGGCGCGGGCGCACCCGCCGATCGTCCCGCGCCGCTGTCCGCCACCGACCTGCCGACGCTTCGGCGGCCTGCCGGCCCGCCGAAGAGGCCCACCGACAACCGGCCCACCGGCGTCGTCGCCGGCTGGATCACCCGGGGCGGGTCCGGGCCGTGCTACGGGCTGATGGACGAGAACGGCACGGAGTACGCGGTGTACGGCCCGAACGCCGGTGAGCTGCGCAAGGGCGATCTGGTCACGTTGCGGCTCACCGCGCGGGACCGCTCCGTCGACTGCGGACCCGGCATCCCGATGCGGATCATCGAAGAGTGACATGCGGTAGCGGCGCCCTCACGCGAACGCGGTACCCGGCTGCGCGGTTCCGGGTGACCGCCCGGAGAAATCCCTGATCCTCGTCACCTGCGGGGGCCGGTGGGTGACCGGCGGCCCTAGGCTGTGCCCCATGACCGACCAGCGCGGCGGACCCGTCGACGACTCCTGCGTCCTGCCCGAGGGGCCGTGGACGCACCGGTTCGTCGGCGCCAACGGCAGCCGGTTCCACGTCGTCGAGGCGGGCACCGGCCCGATGGTGCTCTTCCTGCACGGCTTCCCCGAACACTGGTACGCCTGGCACGAGATGCTGCCGGCGGTCGCCGACGCGGGCTTCCGCGCGGTCGCGGTCGACCTGCGCGGTTACGGCGCGAGCGACAAGCCACCCCGGGGGTACGACGGCTACACGCTCGCCGCCGACGTCGCCGGCCTGATCCGGGCACTCGGTGAGCGGTCGGCCACTGTCGTCGGCACCGGCGCGGGCGGGCTCATCGGCTGGACCGCCGCCTCCTTCCATCCGACGCTGGTCCGGCGGCTCGTGGTGCTCGGCGCGCCGCACCCGCTGCGGCTGCGGGCGGCCATCTTCGCCGACCCGCGCGGCCAGTTCGCCTCGGCCACCGCGACGCTGAAGTTCCAGCTCCCCCGCTACGAGCACGTCCTGGCCCGGGACGACGCCGCCGAGGTGGAGGAGATCCTGCGCCGGTGGGGCGGCCCGCGCTGGGTGTCCGGCCCCGACTTCGCCGACTACGCCCACTGCTGCCGGGTGGCGATGCAGATCCCGCAGGCCGCATTCTGCGCGATGGAGGGCTACCGCTGGGCGTTCCGCTCGGTGCTGCGGCTGCACGGCTACCGCTTCGTGAAGCTGATGCAGAAGCCGCTGGTCACGCCGACCCTGCAACTGCACGGCGCACTCGACCGCGCCTCGCTCCCCCGTACCGCCCAGGGCTCCGGCCGCTACGTCACCGCCCCGTACGAGTGGCGACTACTCGACGACGTGGGGCACTTCCCGCACGTGGAGGCGCGGGACGTGGTGCTCGGCGAGATCCTGCGCTGGGCGAAGTCCTGACTCAGACCCGCTGCTCGCCCAGGTCGGCCACCTCGGCCGCGGGCGCCCAGCCCTGGTAGACGCCGAAGTCGAACGCCTCCAGCCCCATCGCCTCGGCCACCGGCCAGCGCCCACCGGTGTACTCCAGCCGCAGCCAGCCCTCGTGCTCGGCCAGCACGATGAACGGCTGCCCCTGCCAGGTGCAGGTGGTCCGCACGTACGCCAGATCGTCGACCTCGGCGGCCGGCACCACCCGGACGTACCGGCCGGGGCGTACCTCGGTGAAGCCCTCGCCCGGTCCGGGCTGGTAGAGGCGGATGTCGTCCCCGTCAGGGCTGGCGTGGTACTCCCGTCCCCGCCAGCGGGCCACGTAGCCGTCCCGGGTCACGCCTCGCCCGCCTTCCGCCACAGCAGCTCGTCGGTGTCCAGGACCGCGACCAGCTTGCTGTCACCGTCCGCGCCGACCCGCCACAGCTCGGCACCGTGCGGGAGCCGGGCGCTGTCCACCTTGAACTCGGCGATCACATCGCTGCTCTCCCCCGGCGCGAAGCCGTTGCCGCGGAACGGGGGCCGCTCGATCACCCAGCCCTCCATCGCCCGCATCGCCGCCTCGTTCGGGCCGCCGTACGGGATCCGGTAGAGGCTCGGCCGGTAGGCGGGCCAGCGCAGCAGGTAGATCTCCTCGTCGTCGGGGGAGAACGGCGACCCCGGGTGGCCGAGGCCGAGCGCCCGGTACAGCTCCGCCGGGGTACGCAGGTGCCCCAGTTCCCCGGCCCGGTGCACGAATCCGGAGACCCGGTCGTAGCCACGCTCCAGGTAGTACGCGAGCTGGCTCGCCGCGATCGCCTTCTGCATGGCGACCGGCCGGTTCGCGGCGATCGTGGGCGCCTCCGTGCGCTGTCGTTCCGCCTGCTGCGGCGCGGCGGCCGGCTCCGGGTCGTCACCGAGGCCCACCTCGGCCGCCCAGTTGGCGAGCGCGAGGACCTGCTCCCCCGGGTACGTCGCGCCGACCGGGCTGCCCGGGTTGACCCGGAACGACCAGGCCACGTCCGGCCACCTGCGGATGAGCTGGACGAACTTGACCCGTACCGTCTCGACCTGACTCTCGGTGTGTTCGGCCAGGCGTTCCGGCGAGGTGTAGACCGAAACGCACCTCTCGCCGTCGACCTGATCGGCGTGCCAGACGAAGCCGGGGTCGCCCGGCCGGCTGCCGGCGACCGAGTCGGGCGCGACGGGCAGCAGCACCCGGGCCAGCAGCAGGGTGGTGAGGAAGCCGTCGGTGCTGCCGCTGCCCGCGGCGGCCAGCAGGTCCTCCTCGACGTCGTTCGCCGGTACGAATTCGGCGGGCCCGCTCGTGGTGGTCGATCCGTGGCCGGCCGGCGGACCGGCTGTCGTGGCGGGGGTCGCGGTGTCCGGTGCCGTCGACGCCGGCGTGGACAGCGCCACGGTCGGCTCGCCGCGCGCGAACAGCGACGCGGTGACCGGTTCGTCGCCGGTCGCCGGCGCGAAGAGGGACACGGTCGGCTGCTCCGCCGACACGGGGTTCGACAGCGAGACGGTCGGCTCAGCCGGTGCCGGGTCGAACAGCGGCGCGGTCGGCTCAGCCGGTACCGGATCGAACAGCGAGACCGTCGGCTCGGCCTCGGTAGGCCCGGAGAGCGGCGCGGTCGGCTCGGTCGACACCCGATCGAACAACGAGACAGTCGGCTCGGCCCCAACCGGACCGGACAGCGGCGCGGTCGACTCAGCCGATGCCCGGTCGGAGGCAGAAACTGCCGGCTCAGCCTCGACCGGGCCGGCCACCGGCGCGGGCGACTCGGTCGGTGCCGGATCGAACAACGAGACCGTCGGCTCGGCCGACGTCGACGGCGTGAACAGCGGCGCGGTGGCGTCCGCCGCGGGAGTCGGCGGCTCGAACAGCGACGTCGTGGGCTCGGATGACGACGCGAGCGACACGGTCGGCTCGGCCTCACCCAGGCCGGCCGGCGGCGCGGTCGGCCCGGTCGGCACCCGGTCGAACAACGAGACCGTAGGCTCGGCCGACGCCGACGGCGTCAACAGCGGCGCGGTGGCCTCGGCTGCCGGGGCCGGCGGCCCGAACAGCGACGTCGTGGGCTCGGATGACGACGCGAACGACACGGTCGGCTCGTCGGGCGGCGTACCCCGGTCCGTCGCGCCGGTGGCCCGGGTATGGGCCGGCGTCGGCTCGGCGGGGTTCACCGTGTCGTCGGCGGCCGGCGGGTCCGCGGAGAGCGACACGGTCGGGTCGGTGGTGCCGGCCCACGGCGTGGCCGCGCCCTCGGCCGGTTCCGCGCGCACCGGACCGACCTGCTGCGCGGACCAGAACGGCGCGGGCTCGGTCAGGTCGCGGGCCTCGATGACGGTGCCCTCGATGACGATGGGTGTGAAGTCGCGGCGTGACGCGGGCGGCGCGGAGACCGGTTCGGCGATCGACGGAGGCAGCTCCTCCACCGGCTCGTCGATCGTCTCCCACCGCGCGGTCTCGCCCTCGGCGTTGCCCGGCGCGGCCCCCCACCCGTCAGCAGTGGCCTGCCCGGCGGCGGTAGCGGATCCGGCGTCCGCCGCAGTGGCCGGTCCCGCGTGCCGCCGGGGCAGCGCCTCGGTGGCGTCCTCGGGCGGGCGGGTCGGCCGGAACGCCTGGGTCGCCTCCTCCGACCGGGGCACCGGCGACGGCTCGTCCGTCCGGGTCGGGAAGGCGTGGGTCGGGCCCTCGCGTACCGGCTCGTTCAGCGGCCGTCGGCGCGGAAACGGCTGCCCGCCGGCGAACCGGGTCGGCGGCATGGCCCGGTCGCCGGCCCGGCGCGACGGGTCCAGCGGCGACGGGCGCCGGGCCGAGCGGCCACCGGACGAGGGTTCGAAGAAGGAGCGGGACGGTGGCGGCGCGGAGGCCGCCGGCGCCTCGTCGGCAGGTGCCGCCGGGGCGGTGGCGAACGGGTCCGGCTCGTCCGGGCGGCGGCGCAGGTCGGTGAGCCAGCCGTCGAGGGCGTCCGTTTCCGCCTCGGCGCCGGAGGCGCTCCGGCTCGGGACGTCGCTGTCCGACGCCCGGCGGCGGGGCGGCACGGTGGGCAGCCGCCGGCCCAGGACCGAAGCGGCCCGCATCGGCACCGTCGGCGGCTCGTCGTTCTTCATCAGGCGCTCGTCCTTCATCAGCCGCTCGTCCCGGCCGGACGCGCCGGCGACCGGAGGCACGACCGGAGGCGGCACAGCGGGAGGCGGCACGACGGGAGGCGGAACAGCGGCCGGCGGCGGAACGACGGCAGTGGGCACCGATGCCGGCGCGACGGCAGCCGGCGGGACGGGAACGGCCGGCGGGCGGGGGGCCGCCTCGGGCACCGCGTTCCGGGCTCCCCGGGTGGCGTTCTCCACCCGTTCCAGCCGGGCGCGGGCGCCCATGGTGCGGCCGGGAAGCCGGACGTCGCCCCGGGAGAGCTGAGCCACGTACCAGGCGGGCAGGTAGCCCTCGATCGGCAGGCCGGGATTGACCGCCAACCACCACTCGGGGTTGGGCCAGCCGGCCGCCAGATCCGGGTAGGCGACGCGGCGGGTGGGCCCCGCGTTCTCCCCCAGGCTCGCGCGCAGCGCGGCGACGGAGGTGAAGGCCAGCACGTGGGTGCGGCCCCCGGAGGTCCAGGTGCCCCACCCGGCGGTCGGTCCGCTCGCGACCGGAAGCAAGAGATCGACGCGAGTCAGCGCCCGGAAGTACTGCTGCTGGTCCTGCGCGCGCAGCGCATCCCGCATCGCCACCTCGGCCTCGGTGGCCGGCTCCCATCCGGTCACGGCCACCTCTCCTTCCGCGAACAGGCCACAGGCATCGCCTACAACCTACAAGGTGGCAGCAAGATCAGGACTTCTGGCCATCGACGGTCGGCCCCGAGGTGAGCGAGCCGCTAACATCCCGTTCCGGAGCCGACACGTTACGGAGGTCGTCGATGTATCGGCCAGTCGCGTACCCCGCCGTGGCCGCCCTGGCGACGCTCCTCGCCACAGCGGTTCCGGCCGCCCCCGCGGCGGCTCGCGCGCCCGCCGGCTGCGCCTCGCCGCCCGCGCCGGCCCGGCCGGTGGCCGACCAGCCGTGGCCGCAGCAGCGGTACGCCCCGGACCGGCTCACCCCGCTCGCGACGGGAGCCGGGATCGTGGTCGCGGTCGTCGACTCTGGAGTGGACCGGTCCCACCCGCAGCTGGCCGGCCGGGTTCTCGACGGCGCCGACTTCCTCGACCGGGGCGGGGACGGCACCCGGGACTGCGCCGGCCACGGCACCGGGGTGGCGAGCATCATCGCCGCCGCGCCGCAGCCCGGCGTCGCATTCCGCGGCGTCGCGCCGGACGCACGCATCCTGCCGGTACGGGTGAGCGAGCAGCAGGTGGTCGAGGGTCGGGAGTCGGGGCGTACGGTCGACGCGGCCGGGTTCGCCCGGGCCATCCGCTGGGCCGTGGACCACGACGCCGACGTGCTGAACCTCTCGGTGGTGCTGTACACGGACGACCCGGCCGTACGAGCCGCCGTCGCCTACGCGGTGCGCCGGGACGTGGTCGTGGTGGCCGCCGCCGGGAACCTGCACGACAACGGTGATCCCCGGCCCTATCCGGCGGCGTACGACGGGGTGATCGGCGTCGGCGCGATCGGGCGGGACGGGACGCGCTCGGCGTTCTCCCAGACCGGCTCGTACGTGGACGTGGTCGCCCCGGGTAGCGAGGTGCTGATGGCGGCGCCCCGGTCGGGACACCAGCGGGCGGAGGGGACCAGCTATGCCACTCCGTTCGTCGCGGGTACGGCGGCGTTGCTGCGCCAGTACCGGCCGCGGCTGAGCGCGGACGAGGTGGCCGGTCGGATCGTGGCTGCCGCCGACCCGGCGCCGGGTCGGGACGCGGGCTACGGCGCGGGGGTGCTCAACCCGTACCGGGCGGTGACCGAGGCGGCCGGCGCGACCGATTCCCGTACCCGGCCGGGCGCGGCGCTTCCCGCCGACCGGCCCGATCCGGCCGCGCTGGCCCGCCAGTCCCGCCGGGACACGGCCCGGGACCGGGCGCTCCTGGCCGCCGCCGTCGCGGGCGGGACGGTGGCACTCGTGGCGGCGCTCGCCCTGGTGCTGCCGCGCGGTGCGCGCAGGCGATGGCGGGCGGCTGATCCGGCAGCTCCGAGATGACTGCCGGCCACGTGCGGCGCCGCGCGGCCCGGGTCACCTGCCCGGGCCGCGCGGCGTCGGTTCACTGGAACAGGTTGGCGTTGCGCTTCTCGGTGTCGAGGTAGTCGGTGGCGGAGTCCGCCACCGCGAGCTTGATGTCACGCAGCATCGCCTGGAGATCCTGGGAGGCGGCCCGCCACCGGGACTGCCGCACCTCGTACGCCTCGCGGGCCTCGCCGTTCCAGCCGGCCACCAGCGGAGCGGCGTCGCGTTCGAGCTGACCGAGCTGACTCTCCAGCGTGGACAGCGCACGTTGGATGTCGGCGCCCGCCTGTTGCAGGGCGGCGAAGTTGACGACCAGCACACCGTGCTCCATGGTTTCGATCCTTCCGGTTGTCAGAGCGGCAGCTGGATGCCGCGGTTGGTGCCCGCCACCCGGCCGGCGGCCTCGGTGTCGGAGACGTCGTACTGCCGGCCCGCGGTGCGGATCGCGGTGGCGGTCTCGCGCAGCGCCCGGTGAAGGGCGGCCTGGTCCTGCGCCCACTGCTGCTTGACCTGCGCGAACGAGCGCCCACCGGCGCCCCGCCAGGCCTGCTGCAACACCTCCAGCTCGGCCATCAGGCCGCTGAGCATGGTCTGGAGCGACTGGTCGACCTGCTCGAACTTCGCGGCGGTCTGCTGCATCACCGCGGCTTCTGCCTGGGTCTGGGACATCCCGGACGTCACCTCGTCTCCTCGGTCGTGGCTGGCCACCGTGTGACCACCGTGGACTCGTCGGCGGGGTCCGGGGCCGATGGAGGGGGAAGCCTGGCGGCGGCGGACACGCAACTCGACGTTTTCGTCGCTGACGGTAGCCGTCCGACTCCGGTTCTGCTACCCCTTCGGGCTCCCCTGTGGACAACTCGGCCATTACGATGAGCCACGGCAGCGTCACGCGGAGGCTCGGCGAGGAGGTGCGGTGACGGCGAGCACGTCCGAGCGGTCCGCGTGCGTCGCGGTCGTCGCCCCACAGTGGACGAGCCGTCCGACCGCGCGGCTGCGCGCCGGCCAGATCGTGGCGACCCAGGTCGCGGCGGCTGTGCTGATCGCGGCCGCCGGGCGGGGTGTCGTGCCGACTGCCGTCGCGCTGCTCTCGGCGGCCCTGCTGCTGCCCGCCGCGTGGGTGCGGGTGCGCGGCCGCTGGCTCCACGAATGGCTCGTCACCGCCGCCGCGTACCTGACCCGGCGGCGCGCCCTGCCGGCGGCGGCCGACCCGGCGGCGCTTCTGGAGCTGCTCCGGCCGGGCGCGGTGGTCGGCGCGACGGAGGCGTCCGGCGGGGCGGCCGTGCTGCACGACGCCGCCGGACTGACCGCGCTGCTGGAGCTGGGCGACCCGGACGACCTGCTCGGCGACCACGCGCACGAGCTGACCACGCCGTTCGACCTGCTTCCCCCGACCGGTCCGGAGGCGCCCGCGATCCGGCTGCAACTGGTGTTCTCGTCATCCCCCGCACCGGCGCCCGCTGTGGCCGGCGGTCCGGCCGGGACGTCGTACCGCCAGCTCACCGACGGGCGGCTGGCCGGGCGGGCGCGCGTGGTGCTGGCCGTCCAGGTGCTGCGCGCCGACGGCTGGCCGGATGAGGATCTGCTACGGGCACTGTCCGGCACCCTGCGCCGGCTCGTCCGCCGGCTCGGCCCGCTCACCGCACGGCCGCTCGGCGGCGACGCGGCGCTGCGGGTGATCGCCGAACTGGCCCACCACGAGCCCGGCGCCCCGGTGCGGGAGACCTGGCCGCTGCTCACCGTCGGTGGCCTCACACAGGCCACCTGGCGGCTGGGCCGGTGGCCGGATGCGCGTGGCGAGGCGGCGCGAGGGCTGGTGGGCCGGCTGCTCGCGCTGCCGGCCACCGCTACCACCGTCGCGCTCACAGTCGGCCCGCGCACCGGCACGGCGCCGGTCCCAGGCGAGCTGGCGGTACGGGTGGCGGCCGGGACCACGGCCGAGCTGTCGACGGCGGAACGCACGCTGCGCCGGGTCGCCGGTGACGCCGGCGGCGAGTTGCGCCGGCTCGACGGTGAGCACCTGGCCGGGTTGGCCGCCACGCTGCCGTTGGCGGCGAGCGCCGGGGGCGCGTTCCCGGCCGGGTCGCCTCCGCCCGCGCTGGACCTGCCCCCGGCCGCTGCCGGCCTGATGGT
The DNA here is from genome assembly GCF_900091605.1 of Micromonospora tulbaghiae. GTDB lineage: Bacteria > Actinomycetota > Actinomycetes > Mycobacteriales > Micromonosporaceae > Micromonospora > Micromonospora tulbaghiae. Next base: position 594,388 of record NZ_FMCQ01000001.1, on the reverse strand, counting down.
GGGCGCGAACCGGCACGGCGCCGCGCTCACGGTGCGCCTGTTCCGGCCGGCTACGACCCGGGTGCTGCTCGTCGGCGGCGTGCCCGCGGCGCAACTGCTCGTGCTGCGGGCGCTGGCGCTCGGCGCGCGCGTGGTGGTGCAGACCGGCCGCCCTCGGTTCTGGGAACCGTTCGTGCGGGGTGTCGGGACGGTCGGCGGCGGCGTACCGCTGCTTCCGCCCGGTCGTCCGGTCGGTGGCGCGCCCGGTTCGCCGCTGCGCCCGCTGCTGGTCGTGGTGGACGCCGGCCCGGTGCCGCCGGAGGCCGGACCGGCGGCCGCCTGGCAGTCGGTCCTGGTGGTCCGCGACGAGCTGACCCCGGCCGACACGCCCGCGCTGGCCCGCGCCGACCTGGCGATCCTCCAGCCGCTCGACCCGGACGAGGCCGCCCTCGCGGGCGCGGCGCTGGGCCTGGGCGACTCCGCGGAGTGGCTGACGCGGATCCGCGACGACATGGTGGCGGTGGTCAACCGACGGGCCCTGCGCTGGGCGCTGCTCTCGCCCACACCTGTCGAGTCGCAACTGGTCGGTCGCCCGGCCCGGCACTGACGGCCGCGCGCCGCCGCGCGACTTCCCCTGGTGGTACGGCCGTGGCACGATCCCGGCCATGGATTTCCTGAAGGGTCTTTTGATTCGCGTGGGTTCGACGGCGGTGGCGTTCTGGCTCGCCACCCTGCTCATCCCGGGCATTTCGCTCGACTCCGACTCGGCCACCGAGACGGTGATCACGCTGGTGCTCGTCGCGGTCATCTTCGGCGTGGTGAACGCGGTGCTCCAGCCGATCATCAAGACCGTGGGGTGCGGCTTCTACCTGCTGACCCTCGGCCTGATCGCGCTCGTGGTGAACGGCCTGCTCTTCCTGCTCACCAGCTGGATCGCCGGTGAGGCCGGACTGCCCTTCCACGTGGACGGGTTCTGGCCGGAGGCGGTGCTGGGCGCGCTCTTCGTCGGCATCGTCACCTGGATCCTCGGCGCCGTTCTCGACCGCGACTGACACCGGGCCCCGGCCGGCCACCGTGGCGGCCGGCCGGGGCCGCCAGGCCAGCAGTAGGGAATTGGCTGGCGAGAGGGCCGGGCGGTGGTACTAGCCTCGGCCGCGTGTTCACCCTGACCCGCGCGGACGGCTACGAGATCAGCACCGACCCGGACCGGATCGACCTGGACCTGGTGCACGTCTGGCTCGCCACCGACGCGTACTGGGCGCTGGGGCGGGAGCGGGAGACGGTGGCGCGCGCCTTCGCCGGCTCGATCGGCTTCGGCGTCTACCGGCCGGGTGACGGGCGGCAGGTGGCCGTCGCGCGGGTGGTCACCGACGGAACCACGTTCGCCTGGCTCTGCGACGTGTACGTGGACCCGGCCGAGCGGGGTCGCGGGCTGGGCACCTGGCTGGCCGGCGCGGTCCGCGACCACCTGGGCGAGCTGGGCGTACGCCGGATCCTGCTGGCCACGCTCGACGCCCACGGGGTCTACGCGAAGATCGGCTTCCGGCCGGTCGCGCCGGATCGGTGGATGGAGCTGGATCAGCGGGTGACGCCGGTCACCGATAAGGACCAGGGGAGCGATCCACCACTTACGGTGGAGCGGTGAACCAGCTCCGGCTCGGCTACCTGTACGGCGTCGGCGCGTACCTGATCTGGGGTTTCTTCCCGATCTACCTGAAGCTGCTGCGCCCGGCCGGGCCGGTGGAGATCCTCGCGCACCGGATCCTCTGGTCGGTGGCGTTCGTGGCGTTGCTGCTGGCCGCCACGCGGCACGCCGGCTTCCTGCGCAAGCTGGCCCGGCGACCCCGGGCGCTCGCCGGCATCGGGCTCGCCGCCGCGCTGATCGCTGTCAACTGGGGCACGTACATCTACGGCGTCAACTCCGACCGGGTGGTGGAGACGGCGCTCGGCTACTTCATCAACCCGCTGGTGTCGGTGCTGTTCGGCGTGCTGGTGCTGCGGGAACGGCTGCGCCGGGCACAGTGGGCGGCACTCGGCGTCGGCGCGCTCGCGGTCGCGGTACTCACCGTCGACTACGGCCGCCTGCCCTGGCTGGCGCTCACGCTGGCGTTCAGCTTCGCCGGGTACGGCCTGGTCAAGAAGCAGCTCGCGCTGCCCGCCACGGAGGGGCTGTTCGTCGAGTCGGCGGTGCTGGCGCTGCCCGCGCTGGCGTACCTGGGGTGGCTGTCGGCGCGCGGCGACTCGACGTTCGGGCACGTCTCGGCCGGGCACACCGCGCTGCTGGTGCTCGCCGGCGCCGCCACCGCGATCCCGCTGCTGCTGTTCGCCGGGGCGGCTAACCGGCTGCCGCTGTCCACTGTCGGCATGCTGCAGTACCTCGCGCCGATCCTCCAGCTCGGCTGCGGCGTGCTGATCTTCCACGAGCCGATGCCGCCGGCCCGGCTGGCCGGCTTCGCCCTGGTCTGGCTCGCCCTGGTCGTCTTCACCGCCGACGCCCTGCGCCACTCCCACCGCGCCCGCGTAGCCGCCCGCACCCCCACCCCCGTCCCCACCCCGTCTCGCTGATCTTGCACTTGCTGCCCCGGCGAAAGGGGCGAACCGCCCGCGCCGAGGGCCGATAGTGCAAGATCAACGGGGAGAGCGGGCGGGAGGGCGGGGTCAGCGGAGGTCGTAGGCCAGGACGGGGGCGTTTGTGCCTCGGAGCAACTCCAGGCGGACCAGCTCGCCCTTGGTGAAGCGGGTGACGCCGGAGAAGCGCAGGTCGTCGCCGGGCGCGGCGAGCCAGGAGCCGATCTGCTCCGTCGCGCCGTCCGGGCCGTGCGCGACCAGCCGGAACGTGTACGCCTCCCGGTGCCCGGCCCGCCTGTCGTAGCCACAGTGCATGGTGACCTCGGTGCCCCACGGCGTCTCGGTCAGCCCCACTTCGGCGTGCACCGGCACCGTCCCGGCCACCGGCCGCATGGAGGCCAGCGCCACCGGTGGCTTGGACGGCTCGGCGGACGGCTGCACGAGCGCCACCCCGACGCCCGCGAGCACCGCGAGCGCGGCGGCGGCGAGCGCTGTCAGCGCGTACCGTCGGCGGGAGCGGGACCGGTCGCGGCGCTTGCGCTCGCGCGCGGCGTCGAGCAGCGCGGGCACCCGCGACGTCTCCGGCCCGACCTCCAGGAACTGCTCCAGCCCGGCCGGGTCGAGCCGCCCCAGCAGGCCGGGCAGCACGGCGATCTCGGCCACCGCCTCCCGGCACTGCGCACACCCGGCCAGGTGCCGCTCGTAGGCGACCCGGTCCGCCGGGGCGAGAGCGCCGAGCACGTACGCCCCGTCGTCGTGCGCGAACTCGCAGCGTGTCACCCGGTCACCCCCATCTCGGCCAGCGCCAACCGTAGTGAGCGCAGCGCGTAGTGGGTACGCGACTTCACCGTGCCCGGTGGTACGCCCAGCCGCGCCGCCGCCTCCGCCACCGAACGCCCCTGGTAGAAGCACTCGACCAGCACCTCCCGGTGGGTCGGGCTGAGCCGGTTGAGCGCCTCGGCGACCGTCCACGCCTCCACCGCGCGCTCGGTCTCGTCGACCGTCTCGGCGGTCTCCGGCAGTTCGTCCGTGTACACCTCGCCGACCCGGGCCGAGCGCCGCCGCCAGGCGTCGATGGCGAGGTTCCGCGCGGTGGTGAACAGCCAGGCGCGTACCGAGCCGCGTCGCGGATCCAGCGACTCGGGGTGCCGCCAGGCGCGCAGCAGCGTCTCCTGCACGAGATCCTCGGCCCGGGGCCGATCGCCGTTGACCAGCCGCAGGGCGTGCGCGTACAGCGCGTCGGCATGCTCGTCGTGCAGCGCGCGCAGCAGTTGGGCGTCGTGGTCACTGATGGCGGTACCTCGCTTCCGGCGGCGGGGAAACCGGCGATGCGTTCGCCCTTCCATACGTGCCGTGACGCCGAACGGTTCAGCCGCAGGTCAACGCGGAGCTGTTCACGTCCGGTTCAGGTCCGGGCCGATCGCCGCTCACCGTGCCCTGGCAGCGTCCGGCGGGTGAGCGCGCGAGCCGATCACCCGCGCGCCTTCCGACATCGAAATCAGGAGGCTCCACCACATGAGCGACCGGCCTCGCCTGCTTCCGCTGCTGGGTGGCACCCGCCACGGCAGCCGCGACGCGATGACCTGTCTGTACCGGTGCGGCAACGCGTGTGACCACCCGGTGCCGAACCCGACCGACAACCCGTACTTCGGGGACGTGGTCGACACCGAGATCTCCCGGCGCGGCGTGGTCCGGGCCGGCGCGGTCGGCGCGCTGGTGCTCGGCTTCGGCGGCGCCGCCGTGGGCGCGCTCGCCGGCGCCGCGCCGGCCGCCGCCGCGCCCGCCGCCCCGCCCGTGCCCGGCGGCGGCGAGGTGTCCCCCGCCGGGGCGGGCCGCCCGGGCGGCGGCGCGCTGACGTTCAAGCCGATCCCGCCGAACAAGCTCGACACCCTCGTGGTCCCGAACGGGTACGACCACTCCGTCGTGATCCGCTGGGGCGACGAGGTCGTGCCCGGCGCGCCCGCCTTCGACCTGGGCCGGCAGACCGCCGCCGCCCAGTCCAAGCAGTTCGGCTACAACAACGACTTCGTCGGCGTGCTGCCCATCGACCGGCGGCGCGCGCTGCTCGTGGTGAACCACGAGTACACCAACGAGGACCTGATGTTTCCCGGCTTCACCGGCCAGGACGCGCTCACGGTCGAGCAGGTGCGGGTGGCGATGGCCGCGCACGGCATGTCAGTGGTGGAGCTGGAGCGGGTGGAGAACACCGGGCAGTGGCGGCCGGTACGGCGTGGCCGGCGGGAGTACAACCGCCGGGTCACGGCGCTCGCGACGAAGTTCGAGCTGACCGGCCCGGCCGCCGGCTCGGCGTGGCTGCGTACCGCCGCCGACCCGAAGGGCCGGACCGTGATCGGCACGCTCAACAACTGCGCCGGTGGCGTCACCCCGTGGGGCACGGTGCTCTCCGGCGAGGAGAACTTCAACCAGTACTTCGTCGGCGGCGACGGCGCGCCGGAGGAGCAGAAGCCGAGGCTGGCCCGGTACGGCATCCCGACCGACGTGCGTCACCCGAGCGGCAGCCGCAAGTGGGAGCGGGCGGACGAGCGGTTCGACCTGGCCCGGCACCCCAACGAGGCGAACCGGTTCGGCTGGATCGTCGAGATCGACCCGTTCGACCCGCAGGCCAAGCCGCGCAAGCACACCGCGCTGGGCCGGTTCAAGCACGAGGGCGCGAACGTCATCGTGGCGCGCAACGGCCGGGTGGTCGCGTACATGGGCGACGACGAGCGCTTCGACTACCTCTACAAGTTCGTCTCGGACAAGAAGTTCATGCCGGGGAAGTCCTCGGTGGCCCGGCGGCACAACCTGACGCTGCTGGAGTCGGGCACGCTCTACGTCGCGAAGATCGAGGGCGACAGCCCGGCCGCCGAGATCGACGGTTCCGGCACGCTCCCGGCCGACGGCGGCTTCGGCGGCCGGGGCCGCTGGATCAAGCTGGCCAGCGGCAACCGCTCGTACGTCGACGGCATGACCGCCGCGGACGTGCTCACGTTCACCCGGCTGGCCGGGGACAAGGTCGGCGCGACGAAGATGGACCGGCCCGAGGACGTCGAGCCGAGTCTGCTCACCGGCAAGGTCTACGTGGCGCTGACGAACAACAGCGACCGCGGCAAGGCCGGCAAGGCGCCCGCCGACGAGGCGAACCCGCGCAACAGCAACAAGCACGGGCAGATCCTGGAGCTGGTCGAGGACCGCGGCGACAACACCGGCGAGACCTTCACCTGGTCGCTGCCGATCGTCTGCGGCGACCCGGCCGACGCCTCCACCTACTTCGCCGGGTACGACAAGACGAAGGTCTCGCCGATCTCCTGCCCGGACAACGTCGCCTTCGACGCCACCGGCAACCTGTGGATCTCGACCGACGGCAACGCGCTCGGCAGCAACGACGGCCTGTTCGCCACGGCCGTCGAGGGTCCGGAGCGGGGCCACCTGAAGCAGTTCCTCACCGTGCCGCTCGGCGCGGAGACCTGCGGCCCGTTCATCACCGGTGACAACCGTTCGGTCTTCGTGGCGGTGCAGCACCCGGGCGAGGTCACCGGCGCATCGGTGGAGAACCCGGCCTCCACCTGGCCGGACGGCGACTTCGCCAAGCCCGGCGTGGTGGTCACCTGGCGCCTCGACGGCGGCCCGGTCGGTAGCTGACACACCCCGGGGGCGGTCCGGCGCTGGACCGCTCCGCGAGGGGCCGTCGACACACCGGGCCGGCGGCCCTTCGTCAGTTCTCCGAGGCGATCCCGTCCGCGACGGCGCGCGCGGCTCGTCAGTTCTCCGAGGCGATCCCGTCGGCGACGGCGCGCGCGGCGGTGAGCAGCTTGGCGCGGACCACCCGGGCCGAGGTCATCATCTCGCCGGCCGGCAGCGCGCACGCCAGCACCACCCGGCGCTCGATGTCCTTGTCCGGGGTGACGAGCACCGCCGCGCACGCCACGCCCTGCCGGAACTGCCCGAGTTCCAGCTGCATGCCGCGCCGGTCACCGGCGGCCAGGTCCGCCTCGAACGCCTCGACGGTGGTGAGGGTGGCTGTGGTGAACGGGCGCATGCCGTACTCGCGCAGGTAGCGGAAGCGCTGTTCGGTGGTGAGCGTGGCGAGCAGGCTCTTGCCCAGCGCGGTGGCGTGCGCGCCCTCGTCGAAGCCCGGCACCAGGTCTTCCATGTAGGGCGAGCGCGGCCCTTCGGCGGACGCGGTCACCGCCACCTGACCGCCGACGAAACGGCCGAGGTAGTGGCTCCAGCCGGTGTCGGTCGCCGCGCGGCGCAGCGCCTCGCCCACCGCCGGCGGCCCCCGGAACGCGGTGACCAGCTCGCGGTAGCGGTCGGCCACCTCCAACCCCACGATGTACGTCCCGTCCTCGCGCCGGATCACGTAGCCCTCGTACGCGAGCGTGCGCACCAGGTGGTAGGTGGTGGCGACGGTCAGCTCGCAGCGCCGGGCGATCTGCTTCACGGTGAGCCCTCTCGGCGCACGGCCGACCGACTCGAGCACTCGAAGCGCGCGAGACACACTACGGATCAGGTCCGAAGGTTCCGCCAAGGGGTCGCGCACAACCACCTCCGCCGCCGGGGACTTACACCATATGAAAAACCGGCCGAGTGCGAAATGCCTGTTCGGATGGAGGATGCCAGAAGACCGGACACAGACCGTGTGCCGACGGACACGATGAGCAGCCAAAACGTTCCGGCGTAAGGTGTGCTCGCGATGACCGAAACTGTTTCGCGAACCGACCCGCCGAAGGCCCGACACGCCGTCTCCGTGGGCGCCGGCGCCACCCTCACCACGATCGTGTGCGTCCTGCCCGTCTTCCTGGTCGGCGGTCTCGCCGTACAGCTCGCGGACGAACTCCGTTTCAGCCCGGCCGGTCTGGGCCTGGCCGTCTCGATCTACTTCGGCGTGAGCGCGCTCGCCTCGGTGCCCTCCGGCGCCCTGGTCGAGCGCTTCGGCCCGGCCCCGGTCGCCCGGGCCGCCATCCTCCTCGCTGCCGCCTCGCTGGTCGCAGTGGCCGGGCTGGCCCGGTCGTACCCGGTCCTGGTGGCGCTGCTGGCCCTCAGCGCCGCCGCCAACGCCCTCGGGCAGCTCGCCAGCAACGCCGCGCTCGCCGAGCACGTACCCGCCCACCGGCAGGGCCTCTCGTTCGGCGTGAAGCAGGCCGCCGTACCGGCCGCCACGCTGCTGGCCGGTCTGGCGGTACCCACAGTCGCGCTCACCGCCGGCTGGCGCTGGGCCTTCGTGGCTGCCGCCGTGGCCGCGCTCGCCGTGCTGCCGGCCGTACCCCGGGCCGGACAGGACCGGCGGGCCCGGACCGCCTCCGGCCGCCGCAACGGCGGCACCGGCCCGCTCGTGGTGATCGGGCTGGCCGCGACGCTCGCGGCGGCCGCGGCGAACGCCCTCGGCACGTTCCTGGTCGACTCGTCGGCGGCGCGAGGGCTCTCCCCCGGCCTGGCCGGACTGACGCTGACCCTGGGCAGCGTGGTGTGCGTGCTCGCCCGGGTGGGCCTCGGCTGGCTGGCCGACCGGCGCACCAGCGGGCACGTCGGACTGATCGCCGGGATGCTGCTGACCGGCTCGATCGGCCTGATCCTGCTCGCGGTGAGCGGCTCGGCGCCGCTGATCGCGGGCGTTGTGCTCGGCTTCGGTCTCGGCTGGGCCTGGCCCGGGCTGATGAACTTCGCCGTGGTCCGGCTCCACCCACAGGCGCCGGCCGCCGCCACCTCGATCACCCAGACCGGCGTGTACGCGGGCGGCTGCCTCGGACCGCTCGGCCTGGGCGCGCTGGCTGGCGCGGCCGGGTACCCGGCGATGTGGCTGACGGCCGCCGCGGCGATGCTCCTGGCCGCCCTGCTGATGCTGCTGGGCGCCCGCCTCCTACGCAGCCCTCTCGCCCCCGCCTGACCCCACACCTCGCGCCCGTCCCACCCCGCGCCCGGCCCGGCCCGGCCTCGGCCTCGGCCCGGCGATCATGAAGTTAGTGGTGCGACACGCCGGGGTGGGCGACCGTCAACTTCATGATCGACGGATCGACGGAGCGACGGAGCGACGGAGCGACAGGGCGCCGGGGCGCCGGAGCGGCAGGCGGGGTGCGGTGAAGGGTGGGTCAGCTGGTGCGGTCGGCGATGTAGTCGCAGAGGGACTCCAGTGCGCGACGCGCCGGACCCTCGGGAAGCGGGGCCAGCCGGGCCCGTGCGTCCTCGGCGTAGCTGCGTACCGTCTCCCGCGCGCGCTTGAGCGCCGGGGACTCCCGCAGCAGGCCCAGCGCCTCGGCGTGCAGCGTGTCGTCCACCAGCGGGCCGGTGGCCAGGATCTCGCGCAGCCGTACGCTCGCCGCGTCCGCGTCGTCGGAGGCCATCGCGTAGAGCACCGGCAGGGTGGGCACGCCCTCGCGCAGGTCGGTGCCGGGCGTCTTGCCGGACTGGACCGACTCGCTGGCGATGTCCAGCAGGTCGTCGGAGAGTTGGAACGCGACGCCGATGATCTCGCCGTACTCCGCCAGGGCCTCGACGTGCTCGGGTGACGCGCCGCCGAACATGCCGCCGAAGCGGGCCGACGTGGCGATGAGCGAGCCGGTCTTCTCGGCGATGACGTGCAGGTAGTGCGCGACCGGGTCCGTGTCGCGCGGGCCGACCGTCTCGGCGATCTGGCCGTGCACCAGCCGGGCGAACGTGCGCGCCTGCAGGCGTACGGCTTCGGGGCCCAGGTCGGCGGCGATGTCGGCGGCGCGGGCGAAGAGGTAGTCGCCGACCAGGATGGCGACGGAGTTGGTCCAGCGGGAGTTGGCGCTCGGGGCGCCACGCCGCACTGCGGCCTCGTCCATCACGTCGTCGTGGTAGAGCGTCGCCAGGTGGGTGAGTTCCATCACCACGGCGGCGGGGACGACCTGGTCGGCGTCCGGGTCACCGAACTGGGCGCCCAGCGCCACCAGCAGCGGGCGGAACCGCTTGCCGCCGGCCTCGACCAGGTGCCGGGACGCCTCGGTCACCAGCGGGTCGGCGCTGGCCACGCTCGCCCGCAGGCTCACCTCGACCCGGTCGAGCACGCCCAGCACTGAGGCTTCGACGCGCGGGTCGGCGAGGTGCAGGCCGAGCGCGCCGAACTGACCTGAACGCTCGCCAGCCGGGTTCGCCACGTCCTCAACCATGCCACACCCGTTCGACCTGCTCGTCGAGGGGGATACGCCGGGGGCCGGCACGCCACGGCGTACCGGCCCCCGGTGGGATCACCTCTGTCATCTGACGAATTCGGCGGCACCGGTCGTCAGGTCGAGCAGCGGGCCGGGCACCACGCCGAGGACCAGCGTGGCGAGCACGCCGATGACCAGCGCGGCCGAGGTGAGCGCCCCCGGCACGGTCACCGTCGGGGTGGACTCGCCCGGCTCGGAGAGCCACATCATCACCACGACCCGCAGGTACGGGAAGGCCAGCACCATGCTGGTCAGCACGCCCGCGATCACCAGCCACGCCTGGTTCGCCTCCAGGGCGGGACCGAAGACCGCGAACTTGCTGGTGAAGCCGCTGGTCAGCGGGATACCGGCGAAGGCCAGCAGGATGAACGTGAAGATCGCCGCGAAGAACGGAGAGCGGCGGCCCAACCCGGCCCAGCGGGACAGGTGGGTCGCCTCCCCGTCGGCGTCGCGCACGAGCGTCACCACTGCGAACGCGGCGAGCACCGAGAAGCCGTACGCGGCCAGGTAGAACATGGTGCCGGAGAGCCCTTCACGGCTCGGCGCCAGCACACCGACGAGCAGGTAACCGGCGTTCGCGATCGACGAGTACGCCAGCAGGCGCTTGATGTCGGTCTGGGTGACCGCCAGCACCGCGCCGACCAGCATCGTCAGCACCGCGATCGCGCCGAGCACCGGGGTGAAGTCCCAGGAGGCCCCGGCGAACGCGACGTGGAAGACGCGCAGCAGCGCCCCGAACGCGGCGACCTTGGTGCAGGCCGCCATGAAGCCGGTGATCGGGGTCGGAGCGCCCTGGTAGACGTCCGGCGTCCAGACGTGGAACGGCGCGGCGGCGGCCTTGAACAGCAGGCCGATGGCGAGCAGCGCCATGCCGGCGAACAGCAGCACCGGGCTGGACGGCGACTCGGTGACCGCGGCGTGCACGGTGGCGAAGTCGACGCCCGCCGTGCGGCCCGGGATCCCGGAGGTGAAGCCGTAGATCAGGGCGACACCGAACAGGAAGAAAGCCGAGGCGTACGCGCCGAGCATGAAGTACTTCAGCGCCGCCTCCTGGCTCAGCAGACGCCGGCGGCGGGCCAGCGCGCAGAGCAGGTAGAGCGGCAGCGAGAAGACCTCCAGCGCGACGAACATGGTCAGCAGGTCGTTCGCCGCCACGAAGATCAGCATGCCGCCGATCGCGAACGACATCAGCGGGTAGACCTCGGTGGCGCCACCGACGCCCTCGGCCTGCCGCCGGTCCTCCGCCGACTCGGCGGTGACAGCGGCGTGCGCCACGAAGGCGCCGCCCCGCTCCACCGTGCGATCGCCGACGAGCAGCAGCGCCATCACTGCGAGCACCAGGATGGCGCCCTGGAGGAACAGCGTCGGGCCGTCGATCGCGATGGCGCCGCCGATGGTGATCAGCCGGTCGTCGGCGTTGAGGATCACCATGACGATCGCGGCGAGCATCGCCACCAGGGCGAGCCCGAGTTGCACCGCGTTGCGCAGACGGCGCGGCACGAACGCCTCGACCAGGACCCCGAGCAGCGCCGCGCCCAGCATGATCAGGATGGGAGCGAGTGCCGCGTAGTCGATCGACGGCAGCCTCAGTTCACTCACTTCGCGGCCTCCTGGACGCTGCCGACCTCAGGGGCGGGATCGGACTTGCCGACGTCCTGCATGGTCGCCTGGACGGCGGGGTTGATGACATCGGTGACCGGCTTGGGATAGAAGCCGAGCAGCACGATCAGCGCGATCAGCGGCGCGACGACGACCTTCTCGCGCAGCGTGAGGTCCCGGCGCATGCCCTCGACCTCGGTCAGCGCCGGGTTCAGCGTGCCCTGCGTGGTGCGCTGCACCATCCACAGCACGTACGCCGCCGCCAGGATGATGCCGAGCGTGGCGATCACCGCGACCGGCTTGTTGACGGTGAACGTGCCGATCAGCACCAGGAACTCGGAGACGAACGGCGCGGTGCCGGGCAGCGCCAGTGAGGCGAGACCGGCGAAGAAGAGCACACCGGCGAGCACCGGCACCAGCTTGCCCGCGCCGCCGAAGTCGCTGATCAGCGCCGAGCCGCGCCGGGCGATCAGCATGCCGACCACCAGGAACAGCAGGCCGGTGGCCAGGCCGTGGTTGAGCATGTACAGCACCGCGCCGGTGCCGGCCTGGGTGGTGAACGCGAAGATGCCGACGCCGATGAACCCGAAGTGCGCGATCGAGGTGTACGACACCAGGCGCTTCAGGTCGTTCTGGCCGACCGCCAGCAGCGCGGCGTAGATGATGCCGATGACGCCGAGCGCCAACGCCCACGGCGCGAACCAGCGCGACGCCTCCGGGAACAGCGGGAGGCAGTAACGCAGGATGCCGAACGTGCCGACCTTGTCCAGCACGCCGACCAGCAGCGCGGCGGCGCCGGCCGGGGCGGCGCCACCGGCGTCCGGCAGCCAGGTGTGGAACGGGAAGAACGGCGCCTTGATCGCGAAGGCGACGAAGAACCCGAGGAACAGCCAGCGGGCCGTGTCGGTGGCGAACTCGGCCTGGCTCAGCGCCTGCCAGTCGAAGGTCTTGCCGCCGACCACCCAGAGGCCGATCACCGCGGCCAGCATGAACAGACCGCCGACCAGCGAGTAGAGGAAGAACTTCACCGCCGCGTACTGCCGCTGGTGGCCGCCGTAGCTGCCGATCAGGAAGTACATCGGCACCAGCATGACCTCGAAGAACACGTAGAACAGGAAGACGTCGGCGGCGGCGAAGACGCCGATCATCGTGCACTCGAGGACGAGCAGCAGCGCGAAGTACGCGGGCACCGAGCGCCTCGACGCCTCGGCGTCGTGCCAGGACGCCAGGATCACCAGCGGCACCAGGATCGCGATCAGCATCAGCATGACCAGCGCGATGCCGTCCACCTCGAAGGTGAAGTTCACGCCCCAGTTCGGGATCCACGGGTACGACTCGCGGAACTGGAACCGGTCACCACCGGCGGAGAAGGCGAACCACATCACCACCGACAGCACCAGCACCAGCAGCGACCAGCCGAACGCGACCAGCTTGGCCAGGTCCGGGCGGCTGCGGGGCAGCAGTGCCACCACCAGGGCGCCGACCAGCGGCGCCACGGTCAGCACCGAGAGGAACGGGAAGTTGGACATTATTCGGCCTTACCTCCGTCGTGACTGCGTGGCCCGCCGGCGGGGGCGGCCGCGTTGAGGTCGATCACGCCAGCCACCCCGCCTGCACCGCCAGGAACGCCGCCACCACGAGCAGCGCGCCGGTCAGGATCGAGGTCGCGTACGACCGCACGAAGCCGGTCTGGAGCCGCCGGAGCCGGCCCGAGCCCCCGCCCACGGCGGCGGCCAGGCCGTTGACCAGCCCGTCGACGCCCCGGTTGTCGAGGAACACCAGCGCCCGGGTGAGGAAGATGCCCGGCTTCTCGAAGACCGCCTCGTTGAAGGCGTCCGTGTAGAGGTTCCGGCGAGCGGCGGTGACCACCACGCCGGCCGGCTGCGGCTCGGTGGCCGTACCGCCCCGGAACAGGAACCAGGCCAGCCCGGCGCCCAGCACCGTGACCAGCAGCGACAGCGCGGTGAGCAGCCAGTGCGCCAGCACCGGCGCGTGCTCCCCGCTCTCGGCGCCGAGACCGTTGGTGGCGGTGAGCCAGTCCGGCACGGAGGTGGCGAGCAGGAAGCCCGCGCCGACCGAGCCGATCGCCAGCAGGATCAGCGGGATGGTCATCAGCTTCGGCGACTCGTGCGGGTGCTCGATGTCCTCGGTCCAGCGCTTCGGACCGTGGAACGTGAGCACGAACAGCCGCGTCATGTAGAACGCGGTGAGCCCGGCGCCGAGCAGCGCGGCCATGCCGAACAGCCAGGCCGTCCAGCCCTCCCGCTCGAACGCGGCCACGATGATCGGCTCCTTGGAGAAGTAGCCGGAGAACGGGAACATGCCGATGATGGCGAGCCAGCCCATCATGAACGTCAGCCAGGTGACCTTCATGTACTTGGACAGCCCGCCGAAGCGGCGGATGTCCACCTGGTCGTTCATGCCGTGCATGACCGAGCCGGCGCCGAGGAACATGTTGGCCTTGAAGAAGCCGTGCGCCAGCAGGTGCACGATGGCCAGCGCGTACGCGGCACCGCCGAGGCCGACGCCGAGGAACATGTAGCCGATCTGGCTCACGGTCGACCAGGCCAGCACGCGCTTGATGTCGTCCTTCGCCGCGCCGATGATGCAGCCCATCAGCAGGGTGAGCGCGCCGACGCTGACCACCACGAGCTGGAGCGTCTCGTTGGCCGAGAAGATCGCGTTGGAGCGGGCGATCAGGTAGACGCCCGCGGTGACCATGGTGGCCGCGTGGATGAGCGCGGACACCGGGGTCGGGCCCTCCATCGCGTCCGGCAACCACGCCTGGAGCGGGAACTGGCCGGACTTGCCGGCCGCGCCGAGCAGGAGCAGCAGGCCGAGCACCAGCACGGTGGTCGAGGTCAGCGAGCCGACCCCGTTGAACACCTCGTCGTACTGGGTGGTGCCGAGCATGGCGAACATGATGAAGATGCCGATGGCCAGGCCGGCGTCGCCGACCCGGTTCATCAGGAACGCCTTCTTGCCGGCGGTGGCCGCGCTGGGCCGGCCGTACCAGAACGAGATCAGCAGGTACGACGCCAGGCCGACGCCCTCCCAGCCGAAGTAGAGCATCACGTAGTTGTTGCCGAGCACCAGCAGGAGCATGGCGGCGACGAACAGGTTGAAGTACGCGAAGAACAGCCGCCGGCCCGCGTCGTGCGCCATGTACTCCACGGCGTAGAGGTGGATCAGGAAGCCCACCCCGGTGATCAGCAGGACGAAGACCGCGGCCAGCGGGTCGAAGAGCAGACCGAAGTCCACCCGCAGACCGCCGACCGCGATGAAGTCCCAGAGGCTCAGCTCGACCTGCTTGTTCTCCAGGCCTCGCAGCTGGAAGAAGTAGGTGAGCCCGAGCACGAAGGCGGCGCCGATGGCACCCACGCCCAGCCAGTGGCCCCAGCGGTCGGCCCGCTTGCCGAGCAGCAGCAGGATCGCCGCGCTGACCAGCGGGATCGCCACCAGCAGCCAGACACTGCCCAGCATCCCGTCCGCCGTGGCGAAGGTGACGGCTTCGGCTGGCTCAGACTGGGCGATCGTCAGAATCTGTTCCACCACGAGCCCCTCAGTACTTCAGCAGGTTGGCGTCGTCGACGCTGGCCGAGCGCCGGGTCCGGAAGATCGCCATGATGATCGCGAGCCCGACCACGACCTCGGCCGCCGCCACCACCATCACGAAGAACGCCATGATCTGGCCGTTCAGGTCGCCGTTGATCCGGCTGAACGTGACCAGGGTCAGGTTGGCCGCGTTGAGCATCAGCTCGATGCACATGAACAGCACGATCGCGTTGCGCCGGACCAGCACGCCCACGGCGCCGATGGTGAACAGCACCGCCGCGAGGATGAGGTAGTAGTCCGGGGTCATTTGTCAGTCCCCTTCGGTGCGGTCTCCTCGGCCGTCAGCTCGCGCACCGGCAGGATCTCCGGGATGCTGCGGTCGGTCAGCCGGCCGTCGGGCAGACGGGCCGGGGTGGCCACCGAGGAGGACGTGGCGTAGACACCCGGGCCGGGCTTCGGTCCGGGGTAGTTGCCGGGGCGGAACCGCGCCTTCATGGTGGCGATCTGGTCCATCCGGTCCGCCTTGCGCCGCTCCACGTGCGCCAGCACCATCGCGCCGACGGCGGCGGTGATCAGCAGCGCCGAGGTCAGCTCGAAGGCGAAGACGTACTTGGTGAACAGCAGCCGGGCGATGCCCTGCACGTTGCCCTCGCCGTTGGCCTCGTCGAGCCCGACCGCCTGGACGCCGTCGAGCGCGCGGTAGAGGCCGGTGCCCACCAGGCCGGCGAAGCCGAGCCCGAGGACCACGGCGGCGACCCGCTGGCCGCGCAGCGTCTCGATGAGCGAGTCGGACGCGTCCCGGCCGACCAGCATCAGCACGAACAGGAACAGCATCATGATCGCGCCGGTGTAGACGATGACCTGCACCATGCCGATGAACGGCCCGGCCTGGAGCACGTAGAACACGCCCAGGCAGAGCATGGTCAGCACCAGCCAGAGCGCGGAGTGGACCGCGTTGCGGGCCCACACCATGCCGACCGCGCCGAGCAGGGCCAGCGGGGCGAGGATCCAGAAGGTGACCTCCTCACCCCCGGACACCTGGCCCGCCGCGGCGAGCACCGTAGCCGAGGTCATGCCTTGCCTCCCTTGCCCGCCGCGGCAGCGGACCGCTGCTCGGTCTGCTCGGCGCCGGGGAAGGTCACGCCCGGGTGTTCCTCCACCTGGTACCGGCCCGGGCCCATCGGCGAGCGCTCGGCGCCGGCCGAGGTGCCCGGGTTGGTGAGCGCGCCGACGTAGTAGTCCTTCTCGCTGTCGCCCAGCCGCATCGGGTGCGGCGGCTGCTCCATGCCTTCGAGCAGCGGCGCGAGCAGCTGCTCCTTGGTGAAGATCAGGTCCTGCCGGTTGTCCCGGGCCAGCTCGTACTCGTTGCTCATGGTGAGCGAACGGGTCGGGCAGGCCTCGATGCAGAGCCCGCAGAAGATGCACCGGGCATAGTTGATCTGGTAGGTGCTGGCGTACCGCTCACCCGGGGAGAAGCGCTGCTCCTCGGTGTTGTCGCCACCCTCCACGTAGATCGCGTCGGCCGGGCAGGCCCAGGCGCACAGCTCGCAGCCGATGCACTTCTCCAGCCCGTCCGGGTGCCGGTTGAGGATGTGCCGCCCGTGGTAGCGCGGCGCCGAGACCGGCGGCTTGAACGGGTAGTCGGTGGTGACGACCTTCTTGAACATGTGCGAGAAGGTGACACCGAAGCCCTTGAACGTTCCGGTGATCGCGCCCACGTCACACCTCCCTGGAGTCCGGGCCGGCGACCACGTTGGCCGGCTCCCGCTCGGCGAGCACGCGCTTCGTACGCGGGCTCGGCGGAACCTGAAGATCCATCGGCGGCAGCGGGAAGCTGCCGTACGGCCGGGTGTCCGCCTGCTCCTGGAGCGACGGCTTGAGCTCCTTCTTCCGCGACGGCCAGAAGAGCGTGGCCAGCAGCAGCACGCCCGCGCCGACGGCGGTGACGAGCAGCCGGTCCCTGGTCTGCCAGTCCTCGATCGAGCGCAGCCCGGCGAGCACCATGATCCAGACCAGGTTCAGCGGCAGCAGCACCTTCCAGCCGAACCGCATGAACTGGTCGTACCGGAGCCGCGGCAGCGTGCCGCGCAGCCAGACGAAGACGAACACCAGCATGATGACCTTGCCGAAGAACCACAGCATCGGCCACCAGCCCTCGTTGGCGCCCGACCACAGCGTGATCGGCCACGGCGCGTGCCAGCCGCCGAGGAACAGCGTCACGGTGAACGCCGACATGGTCACCATCGCGACGTACTCGCTGAGCATGAACAGCGCGAACTTCAGCGAGCTGTACTCGGTCTGGAAGCCGGCCACCAGCTCCGACTCCGCCTCGGGCAGGTCGAACGGCGCCCGGTTCGTCTCACCGACGATGGCGATGAAGAACATGATGAAGCTGGGCAGCAGCAGGATCGCGTACCAGCCGGGGGCGGCGATGTCGAAGCCGCCGATGGTCAGCCGGGTGCCGTCGCCCTGTGCGGCGACGATCCCGCTCGTCGACATGGTGCCCGCGGTCATGAAGACCGCGACCACGCTCAGGCCCATGGTGACCTCGTACGAGACCAGCTGGGCCGCCGAGCGCAGACCGCCGAGCAGCGGGTAGGTGGAGCCGCTGGCCCAGCCGCCGAGCACGATGCCGTACACGGCGAGCGAGGAGAAGGCCAGCACCACCAGCACCGCCACCGACACGTCGGTGACCTGGAGCGGCGTCCGGTGCCCGAAGATGCTCACCATCGGCCCGAACGGGATCACCGACAGCGCGGTGACCGCGCAGACCACCGAGATCACCGGGGCGAAGAAGTAGACGACCTTGTCGGCCTTGCGCGGGAGGATGTCCTCCTTGAAGGCCAGCTTCACGCCGTCGGCGAGCGTCTGGAGCAGACCGAACGGGCCGGCCTGGTTGGGGCCGGGCCGCACCGCCATGCGGCCCACGACCCGGCGCTCGAACCAGACGCCGAGCAGCGTGGCCGCCACGGCGACGACGAACGCGAACAGGATCTTGCCGAGGACCAGCCACCACGGGTCCTTGCCGAAGTCGGCAAGCGTCGGGTCCTGCGCCGCGAGGATGACGGGGTTCACTGCACCCACCTTTCGTTCCCGACTGCGGAGACGCTCACCACGTCGCCGGACGTCGCGCCGAGGCCGCGCCGCACGGTGGAGCCGGGTGAGTTGGTCGGCAGCCAGACGACGCCGTCGGGCATCTCGGTGATCGCCGCCGGCAGCGTGATCGCGCCCCGGTCGGTGCCCACCGTGACCGGGTCACCGTCGGCGACGCCCAGCGCCTCGGCGGTGCCCTTGCCCAGCCGGACCACCGGCGGGCGGGCGGTGCCGGCGAGGTGCTCGTCGCCGTCGGTGAGGCTGCCCAGGTCGATCAGCTGGTGCCAGGTGGCGAGCACGGCCTCGCCCGGTCCCGGCTGCCGCACGGCGGCCGGCTCGACCGAGGGCGCCGACGGCCGCTCGACCCGGGTGCGCGGCAGCGCGCCCAGCTCGCGGCGGATGGCCGGCACGTCGCCGGTGCCGAGCCGCACGTCGAGCTGCGCGGCGAGCGCGTCGAGGATCCGGGCGTCGGTCATCGCGCCGGTGTCCAGCACCTTCTCGAACGTGCGCAGCCGGCCCTCCCAGTCCAGGAAGCTGCCGGCCTTCTCGACCACCGGCGCGACCGGCAGGACCACGTCGGCGCGGCGGGACACCGCGCTCATCCGCAGTTCCAGGCTGACCAGGAACGGCACCGCGTCCAGTGCGGACTCGGCCAGGCGCGGGTCGGCCAGGTCGGCCGGGTCGACGCCGGCCACCACCAGGGCGCCGAGCCGGCCGTCCGCGGCGGCGGTGAGGATGCCGTCGGTGTCGCGGCCGGCCTGGCTGGGGATGACCCCGGCCGGGATGTCCCACGCCTCGCCCAGCTCCGCGCGCGCGGCCGGCTCGGTGACGACCCGGCCGCCGGGGAGCAGGTTGGGCAGGCAGCCCGCGTCGACAGCGCCGCGGTCACCCGCGCGCCGCGGCACCCAGACCAGCCGGGCACCGGTACGCCGGGCGACGTCCGCCGCCGCCGACAGCCCGCCCGGCACCTCGGCCAGGCGCTCGCCGACGATCAGGATCGCGCCGGGCTGCCCCAGCGCCTCGGCCACCGTGGCGTGCTCGGCCAGCACGCCCGCTTCCTCACCGGGCACGACCCGGGCGAGCTTCGCGCCGAGCTTCTCCAGGCCGCGGGTCGCGAACGGCGCGATCGCGTACACCGTGAGCTTCTTCTTGGAGTACGCCTTGCGCAGCCGCAGGAAGAGGATCGGGCACTCCTCCTCCGGCTCCAGGCCGACCAGCACCACAGCGGGCGCGTTCTCCACGTCCGTGTAGGTGACGTCGGTGACACCGGCGACGCTGCTGGCCAGGAAGTCGGCCTCCTCGCGGGAGACCGGGCGGGCCCGGAAGTCGATGTCGTTGGTGTGCAGCGCGATCCGGGCGAACTTCGCGTACGCGTAGGCGTCCTCGACGGTGAGCCGGCCGCCGGTCAGCACCGCCGTGCCGGTCGCGCCGTCGCGGGCCGCGCGCAGCCCCTCGGCGGCCCGGGTGAGCGCCTCGCTCCAGGACGCCTCGCGCAGCTCACCGGTCTTCTCGTCGCGCACCATCGGCGTGCTGATCCGGTCGAACGCGCGGGTGTACTGGAAGCCCCAGCGGCCCTTGTCGCAGTTCCACTCCTCGTTCACCGCCGGGTCGTCGCCGGCCAGCCGGCGCAGGACCTTGCCGCGCCGCCAGTCGGTGCGCTGGGCGCAGCCGGCCGAGCAGTGCTCGCAGACGCTGGGCGTGGAGACCAGGTCGAACGGGCGGGCCCGGAACCGGTACTGGGCGCCGGTCAGCGCGCCCACCGGGCAGATCTGCACGGTGTTGCCGGAGAAGTACGAGTTGAACGGGACGTCACCGGCGTCGCCGTCCTCGCCGTACTCCTCGTCCCGGTAGATGTTGATCTCCTCGTGCGAGGAGCGTCCCATCAGGTCGATGAACTTGTCCCCGGCGATCTCCTCGGAGAACCGGGTGCACCGCTGGCAGAGCACGCAGCGCTCGCGGTCGAGCAGCACCTGGGTGCTGATCGGCAGCGGCTTCGGGTACTCCCGCTTGTGCTCGTGGAACCGCGAGTCCGTCCGGCCGGTGGACATCGCCTGGTTCTGGAGCGGGCACTCGCCGCCCTTGTCGCACATCGGGCAGTCCAGGGGGTGGTTGAGGAGCAGCAGCTCCATCACCCCCTCCTGGGCCTTCTTGGCGACCGGGGAGGTGAGCTGCGTCCGCACCACCATGCCGTCGGCGACGGTCTGGGTGCAGGAGGCGACCGGCTTGCGCTGGCCCTCCACCTCCACCAGGCACTGCCGGCAGGCACCGGCCGGGGCCAGCAGCGGGTGGTCGCAGAAGCGCGGGATCTCGGTGCCGAGCTGCTCGGCGACGCGGATCAGCAGCGCGCCCTTGGGCGCGGTGACCTCGACGCCGTCGATGGTCAGCGTGACGGTCTCGGTCTGCTTGGCTACGTCGGTCATCAGTGAGCTCCAACCAGAGACTTGTCGGAGAGCTTCGGCGCGGTACGTCCCTCGATGTAGTCGAGGTAGTCCTGCTTGAAGTACTTCAGCGACGAGGTCACCGAGCTGGTCGCGCCGTCACCCAGACCGCAGAACGAGCGGCCGAGGATGTTGTCGCAGGTGTCGAGCAGGGTGTCCAGGTCCTCGTGGGTGCCCTGGCCGGCCAGGATGCGCCGGTAGACCCGGACCATCCAGTAGTTGCCCTCCCGGCACGGGGTGCACTTGCCGCACGACTCGTGGTGGTAGAACTCCAGCCACCGGTAGGTCGCGTACACCGGGCAGTCCTGGTCGGAGAAGATCTGCGTGGCGGTGGTGCCCAGGATCGAGCCGGCCCCCGCCACCCCCTCGAAGTCCAGCGGCACGTCCAGGTGCTCGGCGGTCAGCAGCGGCGTCGACGAGCCACCCGGGGTCCAGAACTTCAGGTTGTGCCCGGGCTTCATGCCGCCGGCCAGCTCGATCAGCTCACGCAGCGTGATGCCCATCGAGCACTCGTACTGGCCGGGGTTGGCGATCCGGCCGGACAGCGAGTAGATCATCGGGCCGGACGACTTCTCCGTGCCCATCGTCTTCCACCAGTCCGCGCCACCGAGCACGATGTACGGCACGCTGGCGATGGTGCCGACGTTGTTGACCACTGTCGGGCTGGCGTACAGGCCGTGGGTCGCCGGGAACGGCGGGCGCAGCCGGGGCTGGCCGCGGAAGCCCTCCAGCGAGTCCAGCAGCGCGGTCTCCTCACCGCAGATGTACGCCCCGGCGCCGGAGTGCACCACCAGGTCCAGGTCGAAGCCCGAGCCGAGGACGTTCCGGCCGAGATAACCCTTGGCGTACGCCTCGTCGACCGCGCTGCGCAGCCGCCGGGCGGCGTGCACCGCCTCACCGCGGATGTAGATGTACGCCCGGTTGGCCCGGATCGCGTACGAGGCGATGATGACGCCCTCGACCAGCGAGTGCGGGTCGTGGGTCATCAGCGGCAGGTCCTTGCAGGTGCCCGGCTCGCCCTCGTCGGCGTTCACCACCAGGTAGTGCGGCTTGCCGTCGCCCTGCGGGATGAACCCCCACTTGAGGCCGGTCGGGAAGCCCGCGCCGCCCCGGCCACGCAGTCCGGAGTCCTTGATCAGCTGGATCAGGTCGTCCGGGTGCGCCTTGAGCGCCTTGCGCAGGGCGGCGTAGCCGTCCAGCTTCTCGTAGGTGCCGAGCCGCCACGCGTCCGGCGAGAGCCAGCGCTTGGTGAGCACCGGCGTGAGCTTGGCCAGCGTCTCCGGCCGAGGAGTGGTCACTTCCGGACCCCCGTTCCGCTCGCGTCCGCCGGGTCGCCGCCGTCCGCGCCCGTACCGGATTCCGCTTCCTTGAGGTTGCGCTCCTGCGCGCCGGCCGCGTCGCCGGCGGGCTTGCCGTCGCCGGCCGGCGGGTTCGCCGCCGCGCCGGCCGCCTCGGCCGCCCGCGCGTCGCGGGGCGCCGGGGCCGGGCCGTCCACCGGCATCTTCGTGCCGGGCGCGTCCGGCACCGCGGTGCCCGCGTCCGGCTGCCGGGTCTCGGCGGTACGCACCTGCGGCGACTTGGCGTCCGGCGCCTTCACGTCCGGAGCCGTGCTGCCGGTGGCCGCCTCGGGCTTGGCCGGCTCGACGGCCTTGGCCGGCTCGGGCGCCGGCTTCGCGGCCTCGGCCTTCGCCTTCTCCTCGGCGGCGGCCCGGTCGGCCTCGGCCTTGCTGCGGATCGGCGTCTTCGGGTCGAAGCCCGGCACCGAGACGCCGTGCTGCTCGGCCAGGCGCAGGCCGCGCAGGCTCGGCTCGCCCGGCCCGCCGTCAGCCACCGCGCCGTCGCGCTCGTCGGCGAAACCGGCGAGCTGGACCGCCATCTCCTTGAGCGTGCAGAGCCGCGCCCCACGGGTCGGCATCGGCCGGCCGCCGGCGCGCAGCTCCTCGACCACGTCGAGCGCGGCCTGCGGCTCCACGTTGTCGAAGAAGTCGTAGTTGACCGTCATCACCGGGCCGTAGTCGCACGCCGCCAGGCACTCGGCGTGCTCCAGGGTGATCTTCCCGTCGGCGGTGGTCTCCTCGTGCCCCACACCGAGGTGCTCGGCGAGGGTGTCGTAGACCTTCTGCCCGCCGAGCACGTCGCACATCGTGTTGGTGCAGACGCTCACCAGGTATTCACCGGTGGGCTTGCGCTTGTACATGGTGTAGAAGGTGGCGACGGCGCCGACCTGGGCCTTGTTGAGCCCGAGCACCTCGGCGCAGAACTCGACACCGGCCGGAGAGACGTAGCCCTCCTCGGACTGGACCAGGTGCAGCAGCGGCAGCAGCGCCGAGCGGGACCGGTCCGCCGGGTACCGGGCGATGATCTCCCGCGCGCGGGCGCGAGTCGTTTCGGAAAAGCTCATCGGTCACAACCACCCATCACGGGGTCCAGCGAGGCGCCGCCGGCGATCACGTCGGCGATCAGGCCGCCCTCGGCCATCGCCGGGAGGGCCTGGAGGTTGACGAAGCTCGGCTCCCGGTAGTGCACCCGGTAGGGCCGGGTGCCGCCGTCGGACACCGCGTGCACGCCCAGCTCGCCGCGGGGCGACTCGATGCCGACGTACACCTGGCCCGGCGGAACCCGGAAGCCCTCGGTGACGAGCTTGAAGTGGTGGATCAGCGACTCCATCGACTGACCCATGATCTTGGCGACGTGCTCGAGCGAGTTGCCCATGCCGTCCACGCCGATGGCGAGCTGCGCCGGCCAGGCGATCTTCTTGTCGGACACCATCACCGGGCCGGGCTTCAGGCGGTCCAGCGCCTGCTCGATCAGCTTCAGCGACTCGCGGATCTCCGCCACCCGCACCAGGTAGCGGCCCCACACGTCACCGTCGGTGTGCGTCGGCACGTCGAACTCGTACGTCTCGTAACCGCAGTACGGCATGGTCTTGCGCAGGTCCCAGGCGAGGCCCGCGGACCGCAGCACCGGGCCGGTGACGCCGAGCGCCATGCAGGCGGTCACGTCGAGCACCGCCACGTGCTGCGTACGCTCCAGCCAGATCGGCTGGCCGGACAGCAGGTTCTCGTACTCCTTGAGCCGCTTCGGCATCAGCTGGAGGAAGTCGCGGATCTTGCGGATCGCGTCGTCCGGCACGTCCTGCGCCACACCGCCCGGCCGCACGTACGCGTGGTTCATCCGCAGGCCGGTGATGGTCTCGAAGATGTCGAGGACGTACTCCCGCTCGCGGAAGCCGTACAGCATCATGTTGATCGCGCCCAGCTCCATGGCGGTGGTCGCCAGCCAGACCAGGTGCGACGAGACGCGGTTGAGCTCCATCATCAGCACGCGGATGGTGGTGGCCCGCTCGGTGATGTCGTCGGTGATGCCGAGCAGCTTCTCCACCGCGAGCGCGTACGCCGTCTCGTTGAACAGCGGCGCGAGGTAGTCCATCCGGGTCACGAACGTCGAGCCCTGGACCCAGTTGCGGTACTCCAGGTTCTTCTCGATGCCGGTGTGCAGGTAGCCGATGACCGAGCGGGCCTCGCGGACCGTCTCGCCCTCCAGCTCCAGGACCAGCCGGAGCACGCCGTGGGTGGACGGGTGCTGCGGACCCATGTTGACGACGATCCGCTCGTCGTTGATCGGGTCCGTGCCGGAGACGACCTCGTCCCAGTCCCCGCCGGTGACGGTGAAGACCTTGCCCTCGGTCGTCTCGCGCTCGGTCGCGTAGTTCGACGTGGTCACAGTGCCAACCCTCCGTTCGCGACTGCGGGGCTCCGCTTCGCTGCACTCCTCGCGCTCACTGGTACGACCGCCGCTTGTCCGGCGGGGGGATCTCCGCACCCTTGTACTCGACGGGGACGCCGCCCAGCGGGTAGTCCTTGCGCTGCGGGTGCCCCTCCCAGTCGTCCGGCATGAGGATCCGGGTCAGGGCGGGGTGACCGTCGAAGACGACGCCGAACATGTCGTACGTCTCCCGCTCCTGCCAGTCGGCGGTCGGGTAGACGGCGGTGACGCTCGGGACGTGCGGCTCCTCGGCGGAGACCGCCACCTCCAGCCGGACGCTGCGGCGGTAGGTCATCGAGGTGAGCTGGTAGACCACGTGCAGGCGGCGCTCCGCGCCCAGGTAGTCCACGCCGGACACCGACGAGAGCAGCTCGAAGCGCAGCGCGAGGTCGTCGCGCATGACCTGGCAGACCTCGGCGATCCGCTCCGGCCGGACGTGCAGGGTCAGCTCGCCCCGGTCGACCACGACCTTCTCGATCGCGTCGCCGAAGTCCGGGTACGCCTCCTCCAGCGCGTCCCGCACCTCGTCGAAGTAGCTCCCGTACGGCCGGGCCGCCTCCTCGATCGGCTGGCGCTGGCGGACCAGGCCGCCGTAGCCGGAGACGTCACCGGTGCCCTGGTTGCCGAACATGCCCCGACCGGCCGGGCTGGCCGGCGGGTACTCCGCCGGGGCGGTGGAGCTGGCACCGGCCGGGGTGGTGGGTACCGGCACCCCGCCGTCGTTGTTCCTGTCGTTCGGTGCGGTCATTTCGGGCCCCTATGCGACGCCTGAAGGTGGTTCTGCGCCTTCATCCAGTTCTCGATCCGAAGCTGCTCCTCGCGCCCCTCGCGGACCGCCTTCGTCCACTCGGCACGGCGGGCCTTGTCGCTGCGGTACGACGAGGGCATCGAGCCGTACGGCACCACCGGCACGTCACCGCGCGCCAGGCGGGCCTCGGCCATCTTGCGGCCGTTCGGGCCCAGCGGCTCGTGCATGATCTTCTCGCGCAGCTTGAGAACCGCGTCGATGAGCATCTCCGGCCGGGGCGGGCAGCCGGGGAGGTACATGTCGACCGGGACGACGTGGTCGACGCCCTGCACGATGGCGTAGTTGTTGAACATGCCGCCGCTGCTGGCGCAGACGCCCATCGAGATGACCCAGCGGGGCTCGGCCATCTGGTCGTAGATCTGGCGCAGGACCGGAGCCATCTTCTGGCTCACCCGGCCGGCCACGATCATCAGGTCCGCCTGCCGGGGCGAGGCGCGGAAGACCTCCATGCCCCAGCGGCCCATGTCGTAGTGCGGGCCGCCCGCCGCCATCATCTCGATGGCGCAGCAGGCCAGACCGAACGTGGCACCCCAGACCGAGGTCTTCCGCGTCCAGTTGACCAGCTTCTCGACGCTGGTGAGCAGGACGCCGGAGGGGAGCTTCTCCTCGATGCCCATCTGCTACCTCCTCAGTCCCAGTCCAGGCCGCCGCGCCGCCAGACGTAGGCGTATGCGACGAAGACCGCGACGATGAACAGGACCATCTCCACGAAGCCGAAGATCGGCAGGGCGTCGAAGGAGACCGCCCAGGGGTAGAGGAAGATGATCTCGATGTCGAAGACGATGAAGAGCATCGCCGTCAGGTAGAACTTGATCGGGAACCGGCCGCCGCCGACCGGCTGCGGGCTCGGCTCGATGCCACACTCGTACGCCTCGAGCTTGGCCTTGTTGAGACGCCGCGGGCCGGCGAGTCGGGCAGCGGCCACGGAGAACAGCGCGAACGCCGCAGCGAGGGCGAACAGCCCGATGATGGGTGCGTAAGGAGAGAGCGTCATCGTTGTCCCCTGCTCGTCCTTCCCTGACCTCGGTGGTTGGCCAAAATCACACTATTCACGTCCCTCACGACCTCGGTCGGCGGGGTCGATCTCTGTCCGGCTCGTGGGCTTTCGGCCCCGGGCCGGTCGTCTCTACACGGCCGGAGCCACCTTCGTCATCGCGTTGATGACCCGGTCCATCGCGTCCCCGCCGCGCGGGTCGGTCAGGTTGGCCAGCAGCTTGAGCACGAAGCGCATGAGCATCGGGTGCGGCATGCCGTGCTTGGTTGCCATCCGCATGATCTCGGGCCGGCCGATGAGCTTCACGAAGACGCCGCCGAGCCGGTAGTAGCCGCCGAAGCGGGCCTTCAGCTCCTGCGGGTACGCCATCAGCGCCCGCTCCCGCTCCGCGCCGGCCGGGCGGGCGAGCGCCTGCACCACGACCTCCGCGGCCATCTCGCCGGACTCCATCGCGTACGCGATGCCCTCGCCGTTGAAGGGGTTGACCATGCCGCCGGAGTCGCCGACGAGCAGCACGCCGCGGGTGTAGTGCGGTACCCGGTTGAAGCCCATCGGCAGCGCGGCGCCGAGGATCGGACCCTCCGCGTTGGACTCGTCGGTCATCCCCCAGTCCTCGGGGGTGTTCGCGAGCCAGTCGGTGAGCAGCTTGCGGTAGTTCGTCTTGCCGAACGCCGAGGAGGAGTTGAGCACGCCCAGGCCGACGTTCACCCGGCCGTCGCCGAGGCCGAAGATCCAGCCGTAGCCGGGCAGCAGCGCGTCGTTGCCCTTGGCCCGCAGCTCCAGCCAGGACTCCAGGTAGTCGTCGTCGTGCTTGGCGGGCGAGCGGTAGTAGCGGCGGACGGCCACGCCGATCGGGCGGTCCTCCCGCTTGGCCAGCCCGAGGGCGAGCGGGAAGCGGCCGGAGACGCCGTCGGCGGCGACCACGAGCGGCGCGTGGAACGTGGCGGGTTCCTTGTCCGGGCCGACCTCGGCCTGCACGCCGACGACCCGGTCGTCGGCGCCGAGCACCGGCCCGAGGACGTTGACGCTGGTCTGCAGCTTCGCCCCGGCGGCGACCGCGCGCTGGGCGAGCAGGTCGTCGAAGTCGAGCCGGGTCCGCACCAGGCCGTAGTTGGGGAAGCTGGCCAGGTCGGGCCAGTCCAGCTCCAGGCGTACTCCGCCACCGATCACCCGCAGGCCCTTGTTGTGCAGCCAGCCCGCCTCGGGCGAGGTGTCCACGCCCATCCGGATCAGCTGCCGCACGGCGCGGGGCGTGAGCCCGTCACCGCAGACCTTCTCCCGGGGAAATTCCGTCTTCTCCAGCAGCAGCACGCGTACGCCGTGCCGCGCCAGGTGGTACGCCGTGGCCGATCCTCCGGGACCGGCGCCCACGACGATGACGTCGGCGTCGTTCTCCACCGCGGTCATCCGCGCCTCCTCCCGCATGCTCGTGAAATGCTTCACAAGCCGATCCGGTTGGAGTCTATGACCGGCGTTACACCAGTACGCGCTGAGGGGGGCCTAACTTAGCGGAAACGCGCCGGTAAGAGCGTCGGGACCGGTCAGGGGCGCGCCTGCGCGGCCGGTCCGAGTCCGGCGTCGAGCCGGATGGCCTCGGGCAGATGGTCGCGCAACGCGCCACCGGCGGCCCGGTCCAGCGCGGCGAGCACCTCGGCGACGACCTGCCGGACATCGGCGGGATCCGCGCCGGCCAACTCGCGGAGCTGCGCGATCAGCTCGGCGGCGTCGTCGTCGGTGGCGGCCTGGTCTGGTCCCGTCATGGGGGCGAGCCTACGGGACAAAGTAGACCAAAACCGGATATTCACGAAATGACCGAGTGTCCGCCGGTCGGACGGTCAGTTTCGGACGGCCCGGTGCAACGCCACGACGCCGCCGGTCAGGTTGCGCCACGCCACCCGGCCCCAGCCGGCCGCGCCGATCCGCGCGGCCAGCGCCGCCTGGTCCGGCCAGGCCCGGATCGACTCCGCCAGGTAGACGTACGCGTCCGGGTTGCTCGACACCGCGCGGGCCACCGCCGGCAACGACCGCATGAGGTACGACAGGTAGACGGTGCGGAACGCCGGGTT
Source organism: Micromonospora tulbaghiae (assembly GCF_900091605.1). GTDB lineage: Bacteria > Actinomycetota > Actinomycetes > Mycobacteriales > Micromonosporaceae > Micromonospora > Micromonospora tulbaghiae. The sequence goes on along the minus strand of NZ_FMCQ01000001.1, from coordinate 566,351 downwards.
GACCGGGGTGCTGAACTCGCAGACCACCAGCCGCCCACCCGGCCGCGTGACCCGGGCCAGCTCGGCCAGCGCCGCGTCGGTGTCGTTGACGTTGCGCAGCGCGAAGGAGATGGTGACCGCGTCGAAGCTGGCGTCGGCGAACGGCAGCCGCAGCGCGTCCCCGGCCAGCAGCGGCACCGACGGGCGGGTGCGCTTGCCGGCGTACAGCATGCCCAGCGACAGGTCCGCGCCGACCGCGTACGCCCCGGAGTGGGCCAGTTCCTCGGTCGACACACCGGTGCCGGCGCCCACGTCCAGCACCCGCTCACCCGGGCGCAGCCCGAGCGCCGCCCGGGTGGCCCGCCGCCAGGACCGGTCCTGCCCGAACGAGAGCACGGTGTTCGTCAGGTCGTAGCGGGCCGCGACGCCGTCGAACATCGCGGCGACCTCGTGCGGCTGCTTGTCCAGGCTGGCGCGCTGGCCCTGCGGGGTACGACTCACCCCTCCACTCTGCCAGCCGCGCCACCCCCGCCTCCCCCCGGGTACGCGGCCGTTGTTCCCATCGATCCCGGCAGACGGCAGGGGCGGGATGGTCACCCATCCCGCCCCTGCCGCGGTGCGTTATATGAACGGCCCTCATGGGCCGATGGAGGACGACGGTCCGGCGGACGCCGCAAGCGTAATGGCGTCGCCGGCTCACCGGGCCGTGCTCGACCGGGTCGCCGCCGACCTGTTACCAGCCTGCTCGCGGCCCGGATCGGTGGTGTCGCGCGGGCAGGCTAGCCGCCGGTGATCACGCAGGTGAAGACCCCTGGCGCAAGCTTCACCGGAAACGGGCGGAGCTCCGGCCGCACGACGGACGCCGACCGGCCGAACGGCGGAACCGGGTCAGTTGACCTCGACCAGCGGCAGCGACTTCCCGGCCCCGCCGCCGGGCAGGGCGATCGACGAGAAGTGCGAGACCACCCGGTCGTCGCTCGGGTCGTCGGCGGGCGTGTGGTGCACCGCGAGCCGGTTGTAGAGCGTGTCCCGCTGGGCCGGGATCCGGTCGGCCGACCGGATCATGCCGATCAGCTCGTGCAGGTTGGACCGGTGCCGGGCGCCGGCCGAGGAGATGACGTTCTCCTCCAGCATGATCGAGCCGAGGTCGTCCACGCCCATGTGCAACGCGAGCTGCCCGACGTCCTTGCCGGTGGTCAGCCAGGACGCCTGGAGGTGCGGCACCGTCTCGAAGAACAGGCGGGCCACCGCGACCAGGCGCAGGTACTCCAGCGTGGTCGCCTGGGTACGGCCCTTGAGGTGGTTGTTCTCCGGCTGGTACGTCCACGGGATGAAGGCCCGGAAACCGCCGGTGCGGTCCTGCACGTCGCGGATCATCCGCAGGTGCTCGATGCGCTCGGCGTTGGTCTCGCCGGTGCCCATCATCATGGTGGCGGTCGACTCCAGGCCCTGCCGGTGCGCCAGCTCCATGACCTCCAGCCAGCGGGCGCCGGACTCCTTCAGCGGCGCGATCGCCTTGCGCGGGCGGTCCGGCAGCATCTCGGCGCCGGCACCGGCGATCGAGTCCAGGCCGGCGGCCTTGATCCGGGCGATGGCCTCGTCCAGGCTCACGCCGGAGACCTTGGCCATGTGCAGGATCTCGCTCGGGCCGATCGAGTGGATGGCGAGCTGCGGGTACGCCTTCTTGACCGAGGAGAACAGCTCCTCGTAGTACTCGACGCCGTAGTCCGGGTGGTGCCCGCCCTGGAGCATGACCTGGGTGGCGCCCAGCTCGACCGCCTCGCCGCAACGGCGCAGGATCTCCTCGGTCGGGTGGGTCCAGCCCTCCTTGTGCTTGGGGGCCCGGTAGAACGCACAGAACTTGCACGCCGTCACGCAGACGTTCGTGTAGTTGATGTTGCGGTCGATCAGGTACGTGACGATGTTGTCCGGGTAGCGGCGCCGCCGTACCGCGTCGGCCGCCTCGCCCAGCGCGTGGAAGGGCGCGTCGGTGTAGAGCAGCAGCGCCTCCTCGGGCGTGATCCGCCCGCCGTCCGCGCCGCGTTGCAGGATGTCGTCGATCTCCCGGTTCGCCGTCACACTCCCGAGCGTACGCCGACCGCCCTCGCCCTCGACCGGCCCACCCAGGGGATCCGGCGCGGGAGACACGGTGACGAGCGCCACTCCCCCCGGGAATTCCATCGACCAACTACGATGCATCGATGATTGACGAACCCTTACCCCGAACGGGGCGCGCCCTCCGCCGGCGCGCCTTCCTCGTCCTGGCTCCCCTCGCTGCCGGCGGACTGGCCCTCGCCGCGACCCCCCGCCCCGCCGTGGCGGCCACAACCCGCGCGCCGGAGTGCCTCGCCGACCTGCTGGAGCGCTGATGGCCACCATCCCGTGGCTCGCCGACGTGCTGCGCTCGGCCGGCGTCACAGTGGTGGAGGCGGGCAACTGGCTCGACCGCGTCGCCGGCAGCTCGTTCGACCCGATCGGCGTGCTCTGGCACCACACCGCCTCGACCTCCGGCGCCACCAACCCGCACCCCGCGCTGGGCATCTGCATCAACGGCCGCTCCGACCTCCCCGGCCCGCTCTGCCACGCGCTCGTCGACTACCACGGTGTGTTCCACGTCATCTCCGGCGGGCGGGCCAACCACGCCGGAAGAAGCCGCGGCAGCGGCCCGATCCCGGCCGGCGACGGCAACACGCTGATGGTCGGCTGGGAGATCGACTACAACGGGGTCGACCAGCGGATGACGCCCGCTCAGTACTCCGCCTCGGTGCTCGCCACCGCCGCCGTACTGCGCCGGCTGGGCCGCGACGCCTCCCATGCGCGCGGCCACCGGGAGACCAGCACCACCGGCAAGATCGATCCCTCCTTCATCGACCTCGACACGATGCGCTCCGACGTCGCCCGGCAGCTCACCGGGAACCCGCCCCTCGAACTCTGGAAGGACGACATGAAACTCATCCAGTCCACCAACCGGGGCATCGCCCTGGTCGGCCCCGGCTACTTCCGCCTGCTCCGCAACGACGAAGAGGTCTTCGCCGCCGTCGCGCTCGTCGGCAACCCGCTCGTCGGCAACGACCGCCAGTTCGACCTCTGGCGCAGCATCGCCTTCGACGGTCAGGTCAAGGCGCCGAGCTGACCCGCGCCGGGCGACGGGCGCGAGGGATCTTGCGCCCGTCTCCTAGGCTCGCCGCGTGTCCGTCGCATCGCATCCGCCCACCCCGGTCGTCGTGGCCGGTGCCCGCCCCGCCCTCTGGTCCCTCGTGCTGACGGCGGTGGTGGCCGGCCTCGGCCTCGCCGTGATCGCGGTGAACACGCTCGTCGGCTACCTGACGGTCGGGCTGTCCCAGGCCGTGCCGATCTGCCTCGGCCTGGTCGGCTGCTTCGCCTTCACCGTCGCCCTGCGCCTGCTGCACCGGGCCTGGTGGCTGGCTGTCCTGTCGGTGGTGCCGGCCCTCTTCGTGCTGGTGGGAAGCGTGCAGCTCGCCCCCGAGGCGGTGCTGCAGGAGCGGGGCGTCGCCCAGCAGGTCACCATCACCGACGTGCAGACGTCCGGCAAACGGCACGAGTTCGCGCTCCGCAGCGACTCCGGTCCGCTCGACGAGCCACTCGTCTACCAGGGCAGCGCTCCCGACTACCGGGTCGGCCAGCAGCTCACCGTGCTCACCGACCCGCGGCGGCAGGTGGAACTGGCCGACGCCGAGGACGTCGATGCCGCCGGCAAGCGGGCCATGCTCGTGTTCGGCGCGGTCGGCTGGACGCTGTTCGCGCTCCTCGCCGGATGGCGCGGCCACGTCCGCCGGGCCCGGGGGCGTCAGGCATCGGCGCCGCTGCCGCTGCCGTACTGATCGGCGGGTGCCGCCCCGCCGGTCAGCTCACGCGTCGTAGTCGACTGTCAACTCTTCGGTGACCGGGCTGGACTGGCAGGTCAGCACGTAACCGGCGGCCACCTCGTCGGGCTCCAGCGCGTAGTTGCGCGCCATCGTCACCTCACCGGCCGTCACCTTGGCCCGGCAGGTCGAACACACGCCGCCCTTGCACGCGTACGGCAACTCGCCGCGCACCCGCAGAGCCGCGTCGAGCACCCGCTCGTCCCGGCCCATCGTGAAACTGGACGAGCGGCCGTCCAGCAGGATCGTCACCTCGGTGCCGGACCCGGGCCGGTCGGCCTCGCGCCGGACCGGCTCCGGCGGGGCGTCGACGTGGAACAGCTCGGTGTGCACCGCCGCATCCGGCACGCCGCGACCCGCGAGCACCGCCTTGGCGTCCACCACCATGCCGTACGGGCCGCAGAGGAACCACTCCTCGATCTCGTCACCGGGCACGAGTGTGTCGAGCAGCCGGGTCAGGCGGTCGGCGTCGATCCGCCCGGACAGCAGCGCCGACTCGCCCATCTCCCGGGACAGCACGTGCACCAGGTGCAGCCGGGTCGGGTAGCGGTCCTTCAGGTCGGCCAGCTCCTCGGCGAACATCACCGAGTTCGCCGTGCGGTTGCCGTACACGAGCGTGAACGTGCTGCGCGGCTCGATGGCCAGCGCGGTCGCGGCCAGCCCGAGGACCGGGGTGATGCCGGAGCCGGCGACCACCGCGCCGTACCGGCGGACCCGGTCCGGGGTGAACGCGGAGGTGAAGTGGCCCAGCGGCGGCAGCACCTCGACGGTGTCGCCGCCCCGCAGCGCGCCGCACGCGTACGCGGAGAACGCCCCACCCGGCACCTCACGCACCCCGATCCGCAACCGGCCGTGCCGGACCAGCTCGTCCGGGGTGGAGCAGATCGAGTACGACCGCCGCACCTCCTCGCCGTCGGCGCCGGCCGGGCGGCGGACGGTGAGGTGCTGCCCGGCTGAGAACGCGAACGTCTCGCGCAGCGCCTCCGGTACCGCGAACGTGATCGACACCGAGTCGTCGGTGAGCCGGTCCACGGCGGTGACGGGCAGCGGGTGGAAGACCGGCCGGCGGCGCACCGGCCGGGTGATGGTGACAGTCACAGCGCCTTCAGGTGGTCGAAGGGTTCGGAACAGGAGCGGCAGCGCCACAGCGCCTTGCACGCGGTGGAGCCGAAGCGGCTGATCTGGGTGGTCTCCGGCGACCCGCAGCGCGGACAGCGTACGGCCAGGGTCAGCGGCACCACCGTGTCGTCGCCGCGCGGCGCGGGCGGGGCGATGCCGGCGGCTTCGAGCTTGGCCCGGCCGCTGTCGGAGATCCAGTCGGTGCTCCACGCCGGGTGGTAGACGGTACGGACCTCGGCGTCCGGATGCCCGGCGGCGGCCAGCGCCCGGCGGATGTCCTCCCGGATCACGTCCATGGCCGGGCAGCCGGTGTAGGTGGGGGTGATGGTGACGACGACCCGGCCGGTGCCCGGTTCCTCGTCGACCGCGCGAAGGATGCCCAGCTCGTCGATGGTGATGACCCGGATCTCCGGATCCACCACCGCCGCCGCGGCCGCCCTGGCGTCGGTCACCAGCGCCACCCTCCGTTCACGACTGCGGGGCTCCGCTCCGCTGCACTCCTCGCGCTCACCAGCTCGCTCCGGGGTGGGCGCGGTGCAGCACCTGCATCTCGGCGAGCAGGTACGAGAGGTGCTCGGTGTGCAGGCCGTCCCGGCCGCCGCCGGGCGCCCAGCCGGTCTCCGGCCGGGTCAGCGTGGCCTCGTCCAGCACGGCGGACACGGTGGCGTCGAAGTCGGCCCGAAGGGTGGACGGGTCGACCGGCGCCGCCGGGTCCGGGGCGAACAGCTCGTGGACGTACGGCCACACCTGGTCGACGGCGTCCTGCATGCGCCGGTGCGACTCCTCGGTGCCGTCGCCGAGCCGCTTCACCCACAGCGCGGCGTGGTCCAGGTGGTACGCCGACTCCTTGCGCGCCTTCGCCCCGACCGCCGCGAGCCGTTCGTCCGCGCAGCCGGCCAGCGCCGAGTAGAGCGGCACCTGGTAGGCGGCCAGGAAGAACAGCTTCGCCATGGTCACGCCGAAGTCGCCGTTGGGCAGCTCGACCAGCAGGCAGTTGCGGAACTCGCGGTCGTCGCGCAGGTAGGCCAGGTCGTCCTCGTCGCGGCCCGCGCCCTCCAGTTCGCCCGCGTACGTGAGCAGCAGCCGCGCCGCGCCGAGCTGGTCGAGGGCGATGTTCGCGAGCGCGATGTCCTCCTCCATCTCCGGCGCGCGGGAGGTCCACTCACCGAGGCGCTGCGCCGCGATCAGCGCGTCGTCGCCGACGGCCAGCGTGAAGTCGAACCGGCTCATAGGTGGGCCGCCCCTTCGGGGACCTCGTAGAACGTCGGGTGGCGGTAGACCTTGTCGGCGGCCGGGTCGAAGAACGCGTCCTTCTCGTCCGGGCTGGACGCGGTGATCGCGCTCGCCGGCACCACCCAGATGGAGACGCCCTCCTGGCGGCGGGTGTAGAGATCCCGGGCGTTGCGCAGGGCCAGCTCGGCGTCGGGGGCGTGCAGGCTGCCGACGTGGGTGTGCGACAGGCCACGGCGGGCCCGCACGAAGACCTCCCACAGGGGAGAGGACGAGCTGCTCATGCCGAGCCGACCGGGCATGCCCTCACGGCCCTCGCTCCGCTCGGTGCGTTCGCTCATGCCGTGCCGACTGGGCATGCCCTCACGGCCCTCGCTCCGCTCGGTGCGTTCGCTCATGCCGCCACCGGTTCCTTTCGCTCCGCCCGCTTCGCGGCGTACGCCGCGGCGGCCTCCCGTACCCACGCGCCGTCGGCGTGCGCCTTGCGCCGGTGCGCCATGCGCTCCCGGTTGCACGGCCCGTCACCCTTGATCACCCGCATCAGCTCGGCGTAGTCGGGCTGGGTGTAGTCGTACGCCTGCCGCTCGTCGTTCCAGCGCAGGTCCGGGTCGGGCAGGGTGAGGCCGAGCACCTCCGCCTGGCCGACGCACATGTCGACGAAGCGCTGGCGCAGCTCGTCGTTGGAGAAACGCTTGATCTTCCAGGCCATGGACTGGGCGCTGTGCGTCGAGTCGCCGTCCGGCGGGCCGAACATGGCCAGTGACGGGTACCACCAGCGGTCCACCGAGTCCTGCGCCATCGCCTTCTGCGCCGGGGTGCCGTGCGCCAGCGTGTGCAGGATCTCGTAGCCCTGGCGCTGGTGGAACGACTCCTCCTTGCAGACCCGGATCATCGCCCGGGCGTACGGCCCGTACGAGCAGCGGCACAGCGGCACCTGGTTGACGATCGCCGCGCCGTCCACCAGCCAGCCGATCGCACCCACGTCGGCCCAGGTCAGGGTCGGGTAGTTGAAGATCGAGCTGTACTTCTGCCGCCCGTCGAGCAGCAGCTCCACCAACTCGTCGCGGCTGATGCCGAGCGTCTCGGCGGCCGCGTAGAGGTAGAGGCCGTGACCGGCCTCGTCCTGCACCTTGGCCAGCAGGATCGCCTTGCGCTTGAGCGAGGGCGCCCGGCTGATCCAGTTGCCCTCCGGCTGCATGCCGATGATCTCGGAGTGGGCGTGCTGGGCGATCTGCCGGATCAGCGTCCTGCGGTACGCCTCGGGCATCCAGTCGCGGGGCTCGATCTTCTGGTCCGCGTTGATGACGTCGGCGAAGTACGCCTCGACGTCCTCGTCCGGGGCCGCGCCGCCACGCCGGGCCCGCGCCGCCGCCTCGCGCAGCGCGGCCTCCGCCGCCTCCACCTCGCCGAGCAGGCCGCCGCCCGGAGCGTCCTCCGGCGGGGCGAAGTCGTTGCCATACATGCAGCCAGTGTTACAGCTCGCCACGAATGACACCAGAGGGTGTAACAGGTTTCGAGGGCCACCGCGCGTCACCGGGCATACGCGTGCCGACATCGGCCCTGGTAGCTGTGATGTCGATCACTTGGAAAAGAAGAAATCCCCCAAGGACCGCAAAGCGGCTCAATATCCCGCCCACCCGGCAAAGTCACGGGTGTCGAGACCTGGCATCAAGGCTGTCCGGAAGTAGACTTCCGACCGGCAAACCGTTCGGCTTCATGATCGTCACCGTTCAGGCCATCGTCCCCCGGCCTAGTGGCGACCGGGCCGAACCCATGCGGAAGTGCCGGTCCCCCCGGCCAGACATCTGGAGCTCACCACTCATGCGACCTCGCGTGACCATGGCGGTCGCCATCGTGGCGATCATCATCGGTGGCGTCATGCTGGTGCCGGCCGCGTACGCGAAGCTCTCCGGCGGAGACGGCGCGGGCGGCCTCGGCGGCGGCGAGCAGGTCCCGGCGCCGGCACCGACCGCGCCGGCGCCCCCGACGCTCGCCGACGCCCCGGTGTCGGTGAACTTCAAGGGTGAGTTCCTCTCCTGGGCCCTGATGGACCGCGAGACCGGCACGGTCACCGGCGCGAAGAACATGAACCAGACCAGCTCCACCGAGTCGATGCTCAAGGCCTGGATCGTCGCGGACTACCTTCGCCAGCTCGGCGACAAGCAGCCGAGTGCCGGGCTCAAGAAGGCGGCGATCCTCGCGATCCGGGACAGCGACGACGACGGCGCCAACGCGGTCTACCGGGCGGCGGGCGGCTCCTACAGGCCCCAGCCGGGCGGCAAGCCGGACCCGGTCATCGCGCGGGCGATCCGGATCTGCGGCCTGACCGACACCAGGCCCGGCGACGTGCCCGACTACAAGGGCTGGTGGAGCTTCACCGAGATGTCCCCCCGGGACGCGGCCCGCCTCGGCGACTGCATCGCCGACGGCCGCGCCGCCGGCCCCAAGTGGACCGAGTGGCTGCTCAGCGAGATGACCAAGGTCGCCGGCAGCGTCAGCAAGCAGGGCGAGCGGTCCGGCGGCGGTCGGTGGGGCATCATCGACGGCCTGCCGGCGACGATCAAGTCGCAGGGGCCGGTGCACATGAAGAACGGCTGGACGCAGCTCGCCTACGACGGCAACTGGCACGTCAGCTGCCTGGCGTTCACCGACAAGTGGAGTCTCGCCGTGATGATGCGGTACCCGGGCCGCTCCGGTCTGCCGTACGGTGCGAAGATGTGCGCCGCCGTCGCCACCCAGCTCGTGACGCCGCAGCCCGGCGCCGCGCTCAAGGTGCCGCAGCAACCGGTCGGGAAGCTCTGATGGCCGGTGCCCGGCGTCGGCCCGGCAGCTATCGGCGCCCGCTCGCGTTCAGCGCCCTGGCTGCGGTCCTCGTCGGCCTGCTCGGCCTCTCCCTGCGCGTGATCCCCGGCTCACCGCTGGAGGCCACCGCGAACTCTCACCCCGAGCCGACGAGCGAGCGGTCGGCGCAGCAATCCGTCGACCGCAACGCGCCGCGCGTCGCCCCCTCGCGGTCGCTCGAACCGCTGCCGTTCCAGGCGAAGAACCTGGACAGCCTCAAGATCAAGGGCTGGTACGCCTGGTCCGTGCTGGACAAGCGCACCGGGAAGATCATCGGCTCGTCGAACATGGGCGAGACGAGCACGACGGCGTCCCTGATCAAGTCCTGGGTGGTGGCCGACTACCTGCGCCTGAGCGCCGAGGACGGCAGGACGCCGAGCGACGCGAAGCTGGCCGACGCCACGAAGATCATCCGGGACAGCGACAACACCCGGGCGCAGGAGTTCTACGAGAGCGTCGGCGGCTCGGACTCGATCGAGCGACTGATCTCGATCTGCAAGCTGACCGACAGCGAGGTCGCCTCCGACGGCGGCTGGAGCCGCACCGAGCTGTCCCCTCGGGACACCGCCCGCCTCGGTCTCTGCATCGACGACGGCCGCGCGGCCGGGCCGAAATGGACCAAGTGGCTGCTCAGCGAGATGCGCCAGGTCCGCGCTCCCGGCGACTTCGGCATCCGCAAGGCGTTCCCGGCGGCCCAGCAGAAGAAGATCGCCATCAAGAACGGGTGGATCGACCGGGACAAGGAAGAGGAGTACCACGTCAACTGCCTGGCCATCGGCGACACCTGGACGATGGGCGTGATGCTGCGCACCCCGTTCGGCGTCGAGGGCGGCTGGGAGTACGGCATGGACGCCTGCGAACGGATCACCAAGGCGCTGCTGCGCCCGGCGCCCTGAGCCGCGCGCCGCGCTCAGCCCTGGAAGAACTCCGGGCCGTCGGCCGGCAACGCCGGCACCTCCCCGTACGCGGCCGCCCGGCGGGCGAACTCGCGCAGCCCGGCCACCTGCCGCTCACCCAGCGAGAAGTCGAGCGCCCGGAAGTACGTGGCGAGCGTCGCCGCGTCGAACGTCTCCCAGCGGGCCGCCGCCTCCGCCACCTGGTCCAGCTCGGCCAGGCACAGGTCACGCGAGCGCAGGAACGCCTCGTGCACCTCCTTGACCAGGCCGGGGTGGGCGGCGGCGAACTCGCGGCGTACCGCCCAGACGGCGAACACCATGGGCAGACCGGTCCAGTCGTGCCACGCCTGCCCCAGGTCGGTCACTTCGAGGCCCTTGGCCGGAGCCTCGTAGAGCGCGCGCAGCGCCACGTCGCCGATGAGCACCCCGGCGTCGGCCTCCAGCAGCATCTGGGTCAGGTCCGGCGGGCAGCGGAAGTACTCCGGGCGCACCCCGTGCCGCTCGGCGAGCAGCAGCTGGGCCAGCAGCACCCCGGTACGCGACGTGGAGCCGAGCGCGACCCGGGCGCCGTCCAGCTCGCCCAGCGGGCGGGTGGACACCACGTTCACCGAGAGCACCGGCCCGTCGCTGCCCACCGCCAGGTCGGGCAGGAGCAGCAGATCGTCGGCGTGCTTGAGGAACTCCACGAGCGTGATCGGGCCGATGTCCAGGTCACCGGCGACCAGGTCGGCGCTCAGCCGGTCCGGCGAGTCCTTGTGCAGGTCGACGTCGATGAGCGCGCCGGACCGCATCAGCCCCCAGTAGATGGGCAGGCAGTTGAGGAACTGGATGTGCCCCACCCGGGGGCGGGCGATGCGGTCGGCCATGACCCGACCGTATCGCCGTGGCTCCGACCTCGCCGCCGGGGGATCCGATCGAGTGGCGAACTACGCACCCCGGCGGCGCCTAACCGCCTGCCACGGCGACGGCGCCGGGCGTGGCCGCGCGGGCGACGGCGGCCCGCTCGGCGCGTACCGCGCGACGCACCGGCCAGGCCAGCGCCACGACCACGAGCAGTCCGGCCACGCCGCATCCGGCGACGAGCACGCGCGGGCCGGCCACCTCCAGGAGCAGGCCACCGACCAGGTAGCCGCCCATCGCGGCGCCCTGGGCGGCCGCCCCGAAGAACGCGAACGCCCGGCCACGGGCCGCCTCCGGCACCCGCCGGGCCAGCAGCAGGTTGTTGAAGACGTTGTCGCCGCCGTTGCCCACACCGCCCAGCAGCCAGATCGGCACGAGCAGCCACGCCGAGGGCACCGCCGCCGAGACGAGCACCGCCAGACCGCAGCCGCCGAGCAGCACCAGCCCGGCGCCGAGCAGCGCGCCGTCGTCGGCGAGCCGGCGGGCGACCCGGGCGAACAGCCACGCGCCGAGCACGATGCCGAGCGTCCAGGAGCCGGTGACCAGGCCGTACACGGTGGCGCTGCTGCCGAGTGTCTCCCGGATGAAGAAGACCTCGATCACGTTCACCGCGCCGACCGCGCCGATCACCGCTGCCACGCTGCCGACCATCACCGTCAGCAGCGGGTCGCGGCGCAGCCGCCACGGTGGCGCGACCGCCGTGGTGACGCCGGCCGTCGCCCGGCGGCCTCCCCTGCGGGTACGGACGAGCAGCCCGGCCGCGACCAGCGAGAGATAGCTGATCGCGCCGAGGAGCAGCGGCACCCGGGTGCCGAACTGGCCGACGAGCAGCCCGGCCAGCGCCGGTCCGGCGAGCGCGCCGAGCGTGCCGGCGGTCTGGCTGAGCGCGCCGGCCCGGGGCAGGTCCTCGGGCCGCACCATGGCCGGCACCAGCGCGGAGATCGCCGGCTGGGAGACCGCGAGGCCGGTGGCCAGCAGCGCCACGAGCGCGATCACCAGGACCGGGTCCCGGGCGTAGGCGAGCGCCAGACATGTCGCGACCTGGCCGATGCCGGTGGCGATCAGCAGCACCCGGCTGTCCACCCGGTCGGCGAGGCGGCCGGTCAGCGGGGCGAGCGCGACCAGCGGCAGCGTCGCGGCGAGCAGCAGCCCGGAGACGGCGAGCCCACCGGCTCCGGCGGACTGGAGCGCGAGCGTGAGGGCGCTGGTGACCAGGAAGTTCCCGCAACTGGAGATGCCGCGCGCGGTGGCCGCGAACCAGACGTCAGGCCAGCGCGACTCGACAGTTGTGAAAGACATACTTCGAAAGTAATCCTTCACAACTGTCGTACGCAACCCCTGTCAGTCGAGAGGCATCGCCCGGTACTGCGTCGCCACCGGCCGTGCCCCCGCGGGCGGATCGGTCCGGGTCCGCCGCCGATACGGCTCCATCAGCGCCTGGACCGCCTGGTTCAGCTCGGACAACTCCTCGGCGGTCAGGAGCAGCACGCTGTCGCTGAACCAGGTCGCCGCGTACCACTCCGGCGACTCGTCCGCCGCGCGGCGCAACCACTCCCGGACCCGCTGGGCGTCACGGACCATGTGCGCCTCGACCAGGGCCGCCTCGGCGGCACGCGCCTCCGGGTCGGCGTCCGGCCCCACCTCGACGTGATACGACGGGTTCACCGCCTGCCACACCCGCTCCCGGGCGTCACCCCGGCCGGGCGCCTGCCGGACCAGCCCGAACTTCGCCAGCTCGCGCAGGTGATAGCTGGTCGCGCTCGGCGACAGCCCGGCGATCTCGGCGCACTCGGTGGCCGTCGCACCGCCCTCCAGCGTGCCGAGATGTTCCATGATCGCCATGCGGGCCGGGTGAGCGAGCGCCCGCATCACCTGCGGATCGCTGATCGTCACCTTGCTCCTGCCGGGAAGCGCCTCGGTCATGCCCCAATGATCGCCGTCGGGCCGGGCCGACGGACACGCCCCCCGCGGTCGACATCAGGAAATTCGTTGGCGCGACCTGCCGGTGCTCCCGTAGCGTGGAGGACCGCCCGACGGCCGCGGTGAGCATGCACCGCAGCGGACGTCCCCGCGCCGGGAGCAGGCCAACCGCCCCGGACACGCGAGCGAGCCTCAGTTGAGCCATCGGAGTTCACAGTGCCCGCAACCGACCTTGACGCCACCCCCGGCCTCGACGCCGAACTGGCCGCCGAGCGTGCCCACCTCGACGCCTCCCGCGCCGCGCTGACCCGGATGCGGGAACGCGCCCAGGCGCTCTTCGCCACCGGCGACAAGGTGGCCGGTGACTCGTACACCGCCGAGCAGCTCGGCCGGCACATGGCCCGGCGGGTCAAGGAGCTGGCCGACGACCCGACCACCCCGCTGTTCTTCGGCCGCCTGGACTTCGGCGGCGGCGACCCGGACCACGCCGGGCGGGAGTACCACGTCGGGCGGCGGCACGTCACCGACGAGCTGGGCGAGCCCCTGGTGCTGGACTGGCGCGCGCCGGTCTCCCGGTCGTTCTACCGGGCCAGCGCGCGCGAACCGCAGGGTGTCGCCGTACGCCGCCGGTTCGGGTTCAGCGCCGGGACGCTGACCAGCTTCGAGGACGAGCACCTGGACCGGGGCGAGGAACTCGGCACCGCCAGCCGCATCCTCACCGCCGAGATCGAGCGCCCCCGCGTCGGCCCGATGCGGGACATCGTGGCCACCATCCAGCCCGAGCAGGACGAGCTGGTCCGGGCCGATCTTGCCGACTCGATCTGCGTACAGGGCGCGCCGGGCACCGGCAAGACGGCGGTCGGGCTGCACCGCGCCGCATACCTGCTCTATCTGCACCGGGAACGGCTGCGCCGCTCGGGTGTGCTGATCGTCGGGCCGAACCGGGCGTTCCTGTCGTACATCGCGGCGGTGCTGCCGGCGCTCGGTGAGGTCGAGGTCGAGCAGGCCACTGTGGAGGACCTGGTCACGCGCGTGCCGGTCCGCGCGGTCGACGACCCGGCCGCCGCCGTGCTCAAGCACGACGTCCGGATGGCCGAGGTGCTGCGCCGGGCCGTCGACGCCCACATCGGTACGCCGACCGAGCCGATCATGGTGTCGGACGGCTCGTACCGGTGGCGGATCGGGCTCGACCCGCTGCACCGGCTGGTCACCGAGACCCGTCAGGAGGGGCTGCCCTACGCGACCGGCCGGGAGCGGGTCCGGGCACGGGTGGTGGGGCTGCTGCAACGCCAGGCCGAGGCCCGCCGGGCGGAGTCACCGAGCGACGCCTGGCTGCGCCGGATGAGCCGGATCAAGCCGGTCACCGACCTGCTCGACACGGTCTGGCCGGCGCTCACCCCGGACGGGCTGCTGCACCGGCTGCGTACCGACGCCGACGCGCTCGCCGCCGCCGCGGACGGCCTGCTCACGCCCGAGGAGCAGGAGCTGTTCCGGTCCGGCAAGGTCGCCCGCACCGCGAAGGCGACCCGGTGGACCGCCGCCGACGCGGTGCTCATCGACGAGGTGGCCGGGCTGCTGGAACGGCCCGCCGGCTTCGGGCACGTGGTGGTCGACGAGGCGCAGGACCTCTCCCCGATGCAGTGCCGGGCCATCGCCCGGCGCAGCGAGCACGGCTCGATCACGCTGCTCGGCGACCTGGCCCAGGGCACCGCGCCCTGGGCCGCCACCGACTGGCGGGAGTCCCTGGCCCACCTGGGCAAGCCGGACGCCGCTGTGGTGCCGCTGAGCGTGGGCTTCCGGGTGCCGGCCGCCGTGGTCGCGTTCGCGAACCGGCTGCTGCCGGCGCTCGCCGTCGACGTACCCCCGGCCCGGTCGCTGCGCAACGACGGCGCGCTGGATGTGCGTACCGCCGAGGACCTGACGGCCGCGACGGTGGCCGAGGTGCGGGCGGCGCTCGCGCACGACGGCTCGGTCGGTGTGATCGCCGCCGACGACGCGGTCGACCGGCTCCGCGCGGCGCTCGCCGACGCGGGCGTCGAGACCGCGACCGCCGACGACGTCGAGGCCGCGGCGCGCGTCACAGTGGTCCCGGCGACGCTGGTCAAGGGCCTGGAGTACGACCACGTGGTGGTCGTCGAGCCGGCCGCGATCGTGGCCGCCGAGCCTCGCGGGCTGCACCGCCTCTATGTGGTGCTGACCCGGGCGGTCTCCCGCCTGGCCGTGCTGCACCGCGAGCCGCTGCCCGCGCCGCTGACGGCCTGACGCGGAGGCCAGGCCGCACGCGGACGTGGGCCGCGGCCACGCTGACGTGGACGGCCGACCGCGGTCCTGGACGGCCCGGCCCACGGTCCGGCGGCCCGGCCCACGGTCCGGCGGGGCTGGTCCGGTCAGGCGGACAGCGCGGCGGCGACCTCGCGCAGCGGTCGGCCGGACTCGGCGATCGGCACGGTGAACGACAGCCAGGAACCGTCGGTGAAGTCGATCCGCAGCCGCTTCGGGTTGAGCCGGTGCCAGCCCACCCGCGCGGAGGCGATCTCCGCCCGGGTGGCCGACCACGCCACGGCGGTCTCGGCCAGCGCGCGTTCCTCGGCCTCGCGACCGGCCAGCAGCTTGACCCCGCCGGTACGGCAGACCACCAGCCGCCGGTCGGTGACCGCGAGCAGCGTCTCCCGGACCTGGAGGTCGGGCCGGGGCGGGCGGAGCGCGCGGTGCAGGCGGGAGGCGGCCGAGCCGGGGGCGCCGCGCCCGGCGATCCCCCAGCCGATCAGGTCGACCAGGCGGTCGCCACGGTCCCAGCTGGCCAGTGGCAGCAGGACGTTGAGCAGCACCGAGCCGACCGTCCGCCGGCTCGGCTCGGCGGCAGGCTCCGGCTCGGGCGGCGGTGCCGGGGCGAGCCCCTGGCCGACGTCGGCCTTGGCGTGGGCCAGGACGCGCTCGTCCGGCTCGACGAGCCGGCCGATCCGGTCGCGGTATCTGGTCTCGTCCATCGGCTCAGTATCGGTCGTGGCCGTAGCCGTCGTCGGCGCGGCGCTCCGCGGCGGGGGCGTTGCCCATCACCTCGCCGACGATCTCCCGTACGCGGGCGGCGGCGGCGTCCTGCGCCCGGTTCGCCGCCGAGGTGAT
Organism: Micromonospora tulbaghiae; assembly: GCF_900091605.1. Classification (GTDB taxonomy): domain Bacteria; phylum Actinomycetota; class Actinomycetes; order Mycobacteriales; family Micromonosporaceae; genus Micromonospora; species Micromonospora tulbaghiae. The sequence goes on along the minus strand of NZ_FMCQ01000001.1, from coordinate 550,459 downwards.
CTCCTCGGCGAGCGTGTACGAGTCGAAGCGCATGGCGCGGGCGTTGATGTCGGTGGAGAGGATCTTGCCGTCGGCGGCGGCCACGACAGTGACCAGGCCGGAGTCGCTCACCCCCTCGGCGCTGCTCTGCTCCAGCTCGGCCATCCGCGCGCCGAGTTCACGCTGCCACCCGTCCAGATTGCGGGCCAGCGCCTCGATCCGGTCCAGGGCCGGGAACGTCATTGCTGCCTCTCAGTTCACGATCGAGTCGAACACGTTCTGCACGCCCTTGGTGTACGGGCCCAGGTCCTCGTGGTACGTGCCGTCCACCAGGTAGTTGCGGTCCTTGCGCCCGTCGGAGACGTCGTGCAGGCCCATCCCGGTGTCGAGCAGCGCGCCGCCGATGCCGGGGATGTTCACCGGTGACGCCTGGTTGATGGCGAACTTGCCCGGGAAGAGGACGGCGGCGCGTTCGACCTTGAAGGCGAGCGCCGCCTTCGTGTAACCGGACTTGTTGAACGCGCTGTACGCCTTCTTGGCCCGGCGCAGCTCCATCACCACCTTGGCGTAGTGGTCGAGCAGGTTGGCGACCTTCTGGAGCTTGGTGGCGAGCTTCGTGAGGATCTCCGCGAACCGGGCCACGATCTTGACCATGCGGCCGACGGTGGTGGCCAGCCGGGCCAGTACCCGCACCACTGTGGCGGCCAGGCTCACCCCAGCGCTCAGCGCCGCCGCCACCGCGGCGATGATGATCTCGGTCAGGAACCAGAGCAGGAACTCCAGGATCAGCTCGACCAGCAGGTTGAACGCGTCCACCGCCGCGTTCGCGGAGTCGACCAGCACCTCCTTGGTGCCGTCCAGCCCTTTCGCCAGATCCTCCATGGCGTCCTCGATGGACTGCATCGAGGCGTGGAACTTCTCCGCCGCGTCGCCGTCCCAGGCGCCGCGCAGCCGCGCCCGGTCGGCGATCTGGTCACCGGCGATCTGCCGGACCGCCTCCCCGGTCGTCATCGCGAGTTGGGCCGCCCGCATCAGGTCGTCCGGCTCACCGGCGACCAGTTCCAGGAGCTGCTCGAACGGCCACAGCACCGCGTTCGACAGCGGCTTGAACGGGTCGGGCGTGCCCGACACGATCTGCTCGAAGTAGGTCTTGTTGCGCTGGAGCGCCTCGGTACTCATCCCCGCTCCCCTCAGCCGCCGGCGGTGAACATGGTGTCGTTCGCCGTGTCCGTGTCGTCGTAGGCCGCGGCGGTCTCGGCGAGCCCCGTGGCGACGGTCAGCATGGTCTCGGCACCGTCCGCCAGCCCTTGCAGGCACGCCTCGAACTGCTCCGCGTACGCCGCGGCGAGGCTGAACGACGCGGGCATCACGCCGAAGGAGTGCCGGGCCACATGGCCGTCGCGGAACGCCCGCTCCAGCTCGCGGAACCGGGACGACCGGTCCCGGGAGGCGGCGGCGAACGCCCTCAGCGCCTCCGGCTGGACGTCGAGATTCCTGCTCGGACTGGTCACGGACCCTCCCCAGTGTCCGGTTGGAACTTCCACCGTCGTCGACGGCGCCACCAGACTAGGGGATACGAGCACCCGGTCAGGGGACACCACGGCTGGCGCACGCACGGTAGACAGGGGATGCACCACCCCCCGCCCGAGGAGATCGCCGATGATCCTGGCCCGCGCCGAACAGGTCAGCCGCCGCTACGGCGAGGTGCTGGCACTGGACCGGGTCGACCTGACCGTCCGGTCCGGGGAGCTGGTCGGCCTGCTCGGTCCGAACGGCGCCGGCAAGAGCACGCTGATCAACCTGCTGGTCGGGCTGCGCCGCCCCACCGCCGGCCGGGTCGAGCTGTGCGGCGGCGATCCCCGCGACCCGGCGAGCCGGCGACAGCTCGGTGTCACCCCGCAGGAGACCGGCCTGCCCGGCACGCTGCGGGTCGGCGAGGTGGTCGACTTCGTCTCCGCGCACTTCCCCGACCCGGTGCCGCGCGGCGAGCTGCTCGACCGGTTCGGCCTCGCCGACCAGGTACGGCGGCAGACCGGTGGTCTCTCCGGCGGGCAGCGTCGCCGGCTCGCGGTGGCGCTGGCGTTCGTCGGCCGTCCCCGGCTGGTGGTGCTCGACGAGCCGACCACCGGCCTCGACGTGGAGGCGCGACACGCGCTCTGGGACGCGATCCGCGGCTTCCACGCCGACGGCGGCACCGTGCTGCTGAGCAGCCACTACCTGGAGGAGGTGGAGGCGCTCGCGCAGCGGGTGGTGGTGATCGGCCACGGGCGGGTGCTCGCCGACGACTCGGTGGCGGCGATCCGCGGGATCGTCGGCGTACGCCGGGTCAGCCTGGTCGCCGACGACCTGCCGGCACTGCCGGGTGTGGTCGCCACCGAACGCGCCGACGGGCGGGTGCACCTGCTGACCACCGACGCCGACCAGCTCGTCCGCGACCTGGTCACCTCCGGGGTGCCGTTCCGCGACCTGGAGGTCCGGCCCACCTCGCTGGAGGAGGCGTTCCTCGCCATCACGGCCGACGACCGGCCCGCGCCCACCCCCGCCTAGGAGGCCGCCGTGCCGCTCGCCCTGGTTCACGCCCGCTACCAGCTCATGGAGATCGTCCGAGTACCGGTCGCGGTGTTCGGCAGCGCCTTCTTCCCCGCCGCCTCGATGCTCTTCTTCGTGGTGCCGTTCGCCGACGACGACCCCACCGGAGCCACCTACGCCACCGCCGCCATGGTCACGTTCGCGGTGATGACCGCCAACATCTTCCAGTACGGCGTGGGTGTCGCCGAGGACCGCGACCAGCCCTGGAACCCGTACACCCGGACCCTGCCGGCCGGACCGGCGCCACGGCTGGCCGGGCGGATCCTGGCCGGGCTGGTGCTGACCTACGTGTCGATGATCCCGGTGGTGGTGATCGCGGCGGTCGCCACCGAGGCCCGGGTCAGCGCGGTGCAGTTCCTGCTCGGGCTCGGCGCGGTCGCCGTGGCCTCGGTGCCGTTCACGCTGCTCGGCCTGGCGATCGGCTACTCGCTGCCGAGCAAGGCCGCGATCGTGGTGGCACAGGTGGTCTTCTTCCCGCTCGCGTTCGGCGGCGGCCTGCTCTCCGGGCCGGACGACGCGCCCGGCTTCATCAAGGCGATCGCACCCTACCTGCCGACCCGGGGCGCGGTGGAGCTGATCTGGGCGGCCGTCACCGACTGGCAGCCCGATCCCCGAGCGCTGGTGATGCTGGTGGTCTGGGTGGTGGCGCTCGCCGCGGTCGCCGGGTGGGCGTACCGGCGGGACGAGGGCCGCCGCTTCAGCTGACCTTTTGTCCGGTTCCGGCCCGGCGGCCGACCCGGCGGTGCCACGATGCCGACAGGGCGGGCGAGCGGAGCCGCCCCCGGCGAGAGGGGTCACCGTGAACGGCGTCGAGCCCGGCACGCCCTGCTGGACCGACCTGGCCACGCCGGGTCTGGACGACGCACGACGGTTCTACCCCGAGCTGTTCGGCTGGACCGGGCAGATCTCCCCCGAGCCGGACGCCGGCGGCTACACCGTCTTCCGCAAGGACGGCAAGGCGGTCGCGGGGGCCGGGCCACCCGGCACGCCGGAGCAGGTGCCGGTCTGGTCCACGTACGTGGCGACCGACGACGCCGACCTGGTCGCGACCCGGGTGGAGGCGGCCGGCGGGCAGGTGGTCGTCTCCCCGTTCGACATCGCCCAGCAGGGCCGGATGGCGGTGCTCGCCGACCCGGCCGGCGCGGTGTTCAGCGTGTGGCAGCCGATGGCGATGCGCGGGGCCGAGCTGTACAACGCACCGGGCGCGATGTGCTGGAACGAGCTGGTCACCCCCGACCCCGACGGGGCGAAGGAGTTCTACGCGCTGGTCTTCGGCTGGCATCCGGAGGAACGCCCGGCCGGGCCGGTCGCGTACACCGGGTGGCGCTGCGGCGCCCGGATCGTCGCCGGCATGCTGCCCCGGGCCGAGCCGATGCCGACGGACCTGCCCGCGTACTGGGCGGTCTACTTCGCGGTGGAGGACGCCGACGCCAGCGCCGCCCGCGCCGCCGAGCTGGGCGGCACCATCCTCGTCCCGCCCCGCGACAACCCGGCCGGCCGCAGCGCCGCCCTGCGCGACCCGGCCGGCGCCCTTTTCTCCATCTCCACCTTGCGCTGACCCACCCCGCCCCTCTCCGCCGATCTTGCGCTTGCGGCCCTCCCCACGTGGCATACGCACCTTTCGCCGGGGCCAAAAGTCCAAGATCGACGAGGAGAAGCGAGGGCGGTCGAGATCTTGGTACGGAGTGGCCCCCAGGAGGGCCGATCCGTACCAAGATCTATCTGTTCGGGGACGGGGGTGGGTGGGCGGGTCAGGTTGGGCGGACGGGGACCACCAAGGGGCCGTGGTCGCCGGGGATGACGCGGATGTGGGCTCGGTAGTGGCGGGCCAGCAACTCCTCGGTCAGCACCTCCTCCGGTGGGCCGGCGGCGGCCACCCGGCCGTCGGCGAGCAGCACCAGGCGGTCGGCGTACTCGCCGGCGATGGAGAGGTCGTGCATGGTGGCGAGCACGGTCAGGCCGTGCGCCCGGCGGAGCTGGTCGACGAGTTCCAACACCTCCTGCTGGTGCCCGATGTCCAGCGCGCTCGTCGGCTCGTCGAGCAGCAGCAGGGTGGCGCCCTGGGCCAGCGCCCGGGCCAGGAAGACGCGCTGACGCTCGCCGCCGGAGAGCGTGGCCAGCTCGCGGTGGGCGAACGGGCCCAGGTCGAGCCGGTCCAGCACCTCGTGCACGGCGGCCAGGTCGGCGGCGGACTCGCGGCCCAGCGCCGGGATGTACGGGGTGCGGCCGAGCAGCGCGTAGTCGAACACCGACATGCCGGCCGGCACCACCGGGGACTGCGCCACGGTGGCCACCACCCGGGCCCGCTCGCGGCGGCGGAGCGCAGCTATCGGCGTACCGAAGAGGGCCACCTCGCCCGGGCCGGTCAGCAGGCCGCCGACGGCGCGCAACAGGGTCGACTTGCCGGCGCCGTTGGGGCCGATGACGGTGACCCATTCGCCCGCGGCGACGGTCAGGTCGACGCCGGCCAGGATCGGGTTGCCGCCGAGGGCGACCCGCAGGTCGTGGACGTGCACGGCGGGGGCGTTCACATCGCCACCCGGCGGGCGGTCCGCAGGACCAGGACGAAGAACGGGCCGCCGAGCAGCGCGGTGACCACGCCGATCGGGATCTCGGCGGGGGCGGCGGCGGTACGGGCGACCACGTCGGTCAGCGCGAGGAACGCGCCGCCGAACAGCATCGACAGCGGCAGGATCACCCGGTGGCTGGAACCGAAGAGCAGCCGCATGGTGTGCGGCACGATGATGCCGACGAAGCCGATCAGTCCGGACGCGGACACGGCTGCGGCGGTGCCCAGCGACGCCGCGGCGATCAGCAGGTAGCGGGAGCGCTGCGGGTGCAGGCCCAGGCCGGCGGCCTCGTCGTCGCCGACGGAGAGCACGTCCAGCTCGCGCCGGTGCAGCAGCACCACCACGGCGGTGAGCACGAAGTACGGCAGGACCAGCCACACGTCGTGCCAGCCGGCGGTGGCCAGCCGCCCGAGCAGCCAGGAGTAGACCTGCTGGATGTTGTCGGAGTGCTGTTGCAGCAGGTACGTCTGCCCGGCGCCGAAGAACGCCGAGACCGCGACGCCGGCCAGGATCAGGGTGGCCGGTGACCGGTCCCGTCCGCCGGCCGCGCCGAGCAGGTACGTCAGCACGACCGCGCCGAGCGAGCCGACGAACGCGGCGAGCGGGATGGTGATCGGCAGCCCGGTCAGCGCGCCGCCCGCCCCGGCGCCGAGCACGATCGCCGTGGTGACCGCGAACCCGGCGCCGGCCGCCACACCCAGCAGGTACGGGTCGGCCAGCGGGTTGCGGAAGACGCCCTGGTAGCAGCCGCCGGCCAGGGCCAGGAGCGCGCCGACGAGCAGCCCGAGCACGACCCGGGGCAGCCGCAGTTCGGTGATGATCGCGATTTCCCGCTCGGTGAGCCCGCTGTCCAGGTGCACCCCGGGCAGCAGGTTGAGCAGTTCGGCCGCGACGCTGCCGGGCGGCAAGCTCACCGGGCCGAGCGAGACGCCGGCCACCAGCGCGACGAGCACCGCCGCGACACCGGCGAGCAGCCAGCGCTTGCGCAGCCCGGCGGGCCGGATCGGGCCACCGGCCGCGCCGCGCGCCCCACGCCGCCCGGGGCGGGACAGCCACGTGCCGGGCCGGGGCGCCCCGGACGGCCGGGCACCCGGCCGGGACGTCTCGGACGTCCCGGCCGGGCGAGGGGCGGAGTCCGCCTGTCGTACGGCCACGGTCAGGCCGGGACCTTGGCGGTGGCGTCGACGATCACCTTGAGCAGGTCGACCACGCGCGGGCCCCAGCGCGAGGCGATGTCGTCGTCCAGCTCGACGATCTGGTTGTTCTTCACGGCGGTGATGCCGGACCAGCCGCTGCGCGCCTTCACCGTGTCGGCGTTCTGCTTGCAGCACTTGGTGTCGGAGAGGAAGACGAAGTCGGGGTTCGCCTTGACGATGACCTCCTGGGAGAGCTGCGGGTAGCCGCCGTTCTTCCCGTCGGCGTCGGACGCGTCGGCGATGTTCTCCAGGCCGGCGAGCGCGTAGATGGTGCCGATGAACGTCTTGCTGGTCGCGGTGTACAGCTCCGGGCCCAGCTCGTGGTAGTAGGTCACCTTCTCCGCGCGCTTCGGCAGGTCCTTCGTCAGCGCGGTGATGTCGTCCTTCATCTTCTGCACCACGGCGTCCGCCTCGGACCGGTGGCCGGTGAGCGTGCCCAGGTCGGTGAGCTGCCGGTACGTGTCGTCGAGGGTGGCCGCGGCGGGGATCTGGAGGACCGGGATCTTCAGCGCGACGAGCTGGTCGGCGATCTTGTTGAGGTTGTCCGAGATCACCACCAGGTCGGGGTTCCGGGAGGCGACGGCCTCGGCGTTCGGCTGGTAGCCGGACAGGTCGGTGCGGGGCGCCTCGGCCGGGTAGTTCGACTGGTCGTCGACGGCGGTGACCTGCTTGCCGGCGCCGATGGCGAAGAGCATCTCGGTGGAGGTCGGCGAGAGCGAGACGATCTTCTCGGGCCGCTTCTCCAGCGTCAGCTTGCCGACGGTGGCCGGGAACGCGCCGCCGGAGCCGCCGGCGGCGGGAGTGTCGGTCGAGGTCTTCTCGGCGCAGCCGCCGAGGAGCAGCACGCCGGCCGCGAGCGCGGTGGCGAAGAGCCGGGGGGTACGTCTGGACATGGGTGCCTCCTGTCGGTCGAGGAGTGTGGTGCTTCGCCGACAGGGGAAAGGCCCGCCCGCGAGGCGCCCTTCCTCGAGAGCGCGTGTCGCGACCGGGCCGCAGGCGACCTGGCTCGTCCCACGTCCGTCGGCGCCGGCGGGAGGCCGACGCCGCGCGTACGGGGCATCACAGTTGCGGGACAGCGCCGGTTTCACACCGGCTTCGCTGTGGCACGGTCGGTGCCACGGTAGCGCACGACCAGCGGAGATCGTCCGGACGGTAGGGGGTGGGCGGGAACCCCGGCGGGGGTGGAACCGGGGTTCCCGCCCGGTGGTGAGGTCAGCAGTACTGGCTCTGCTTGCCGATCGCCCGGTACGGGCAGTCGGCGTACTCGGCCAGCAGCAGCACCGCGCTGCGGTTGCGCGAGGTCTGCGCCGGGATCACCTCGTCGGGCGGGTAGAAGCCGCCGCCCGAGGCCGAGCCGGGGTACATCTCGAAGGTGTACGCCCAGATCTTGTGGGCTCCCCACATCCAGTCGATGCTGGTGCCGTCGGCGATGTAGAGGTCGCTCGACTGCTCCGGGGTGTAGTTGTTCGTCGCCGCCATCTGCTGGCCGATGGTGGCGAAGGTGTTGTACTGGTCGGCGGTCATGCCGGTGGCGGTGTTGCTGTACGTGTAGCCGTACGGCCAGAGCACCAGCTGCGAGTAGGTGTGGAAGTCGATGTTGGCCTTGATCTGCTGCACCCCGCCGACGACCCGGCTGTTGACGAAGTTGCGCAGCGCCGCGGTCTCCGGTGCGGAGAACGCGGACGGGCCCCGGTAGGTTTCCGACGACTTGGTGCTGGACGAGCCGCCGCAGCAGCCCCACTGGTAGCCCCAGTTGCGGTTCAGGTCGGTGCCGACGGCGGTCGAACCGCTGTTGGGCTGCCGGTTCTTGCGCCAGGAGCGGTAGGAGCCGGTGGCGATGTCGTACTCGCTGCCGTCCGGGTTGACGGTGGGGACGATCCAGATCTCCCGCGAGTTGACGATGTTCGTGATCCGGGAGTCGCTGCCGTAGTTGTCGGTGAAGAGGTTGAGCAGGTAGATCGCCATCTCCACGGTCAGGTGCTCACGGGCGTGCTGCTGGGCGTTGAACAGGATCTCCGGCTCGGCCTCGTCGGTGGCGACGTTGTCGGAGATCTTCACCGCCATCAGGTCCCGGCCCTGGTACGACGTGCCGATGCTCAGCTTGCGGGCGATCGTCGGGTGGTCGGCGACCACCTTGTTCACCACGGCGGTCAGCTCGGCGTAGTCGTGGTAGTTCGAGTCGGCGGACGGGAACGCGTTCGCGGTCATGCCCCCGTCGGCGTGTCCCGGCTCCGGCGCGACGTCCTTCTCGAGCCGGAATCCGAGCCGGGTGATCGCGTTCGCCTCGGCCTTGGTCGCCGTGACGTGCAGCACGCCGTGCTCGGAGTAGTCGATCGCGGCGCCGGTGGAGGCGACGGCGGTGCGGTCGGCCGCCGTACGCGGGCCGAGCACCCGGTAGGCGACGGTGGCCGGCTCACCGGAGCCTGCCGGCGCGGGCCGGGCCACGGCCGGCGCGGCGGCCGCGGTGAGGACGATGGTGAGGCCGACGGCGGCGGCGAACGCCAGCCGGCGGCGGAGCGGAGAGGCGCGGAAGGCCATGGACAACCTCCTGGGGGTACGGGAGATCCCGTTGTCCGCACACTCCATCAGGAGACACATGGTCATATCAATATCTGTCTCTATCTTTAGCCATCCCGACCTGATCCTCACTTCGGCAATGATTTTCTATGCCTGAACATCTGGCGAAACTTCCCGCCAAGCGCGACAGTGAACGGCAACGATGCCGTCTCCCTGTGGAGCTGCCATGTTCGGAAGACCCATGCGCGCGGCCGCCCTCGCCGGCCTCACCGCGCTCACCCTCCTCGGCACCAGCGCACCGGTCCAGGCGCAAGCCCCGCGGCCGGGCGTCACGCACGACGAACAGATCACCTTTCAGGAGTTCTCCCGCTTCCCCGACTGGCGTAGCGGCTCCCACCAGGGCACCCGCGCCGTACCGGGCCGCCACCCGGCGCTGACCATCGACCGCCCGGCGGGCACCACCGAGTTCACCGACGAGCACACCGGCACGACCCGCACCTGGGAGTACGCCACCTGGACCTCGCCCGAGCGGCGGATCGGCTTCGACGCCACCGAGATGGTCGCGTCGTGGAACGCCGCCACCCCGGCCGGCACCTGGATCCAGGTCGAACTGCACGGCACGTACAACACCGGGGCACAGACCCCGTGGTACGTCATGGGCCGCTGGGCCTCCGGCGACCAGGACATCAAGCGCTCCACGCTGGACGGCCAGGGCGACCCGTGGTCGAGCATCTGGACCGACACGTTCTCGGTCGACGACGCCGACGCCGGGGTGCTGCTGCGCTCGTACCAGTTGCGGCTGACCCTCTACCGCGCGCCCGGTCAGGCCGCCGCGCCGCAGGTCCGGATGCTCGGCGCGATGGCGTCGAACGTGCCGGACCGGTTCACCGTCACCCCGAGCCGGGGCGGCATCGCCTGGGGCACCGAGCTGGCCGTGCCGCGCTACTCGCAGAACATCCACATCGGCGAGTACCCCGAGTACGACGGCGGCGGTGAGGCGTGGTGCTCGCCCACCTCGACGGAGATGGTGGTCGAGTACTGGGGCCGCAAGCCCTCGGCCGAGGACGTCTCCTGGGTCGACCCCTCCTACCCCGACCCGACCGTCGACCACGCCGCCCGGATGACCTACGACTACGAGTACGAGGGCGCCGGCAACTGGCCGTTCAACACCGCGTACGCGGCGAGCTTCCCCGGCCTGGAGGCACGGGTCACCCGGCTGCACTCGCTGGACGAGGCGGAACGCTTCATCAAGGCGGGCATCCCGGTGGTGACCTCGCAGTCGTTCCTCGCCAGCGAGCTGGACGGGGCCAACTACGGCACCTCCGGGCACCTGTTCGTGATCGTCGGCTTCACCGCCGACGGCGACGTGATCGTCAACGACCCGGCGTCCTCGTCCAACGACGCGGTGCGCAACGTCTACAAGCGGGAGCAGTTCGAGCAGATCTGGCTGCGCACCAAGCGCTACCGCGCCAACGGCACAGTGGCCTCCGGCTCCGGCGGCATCGCGTACCTGATCAAGCCGGCCGACCGGCCGTGGCCGGTCGTCCCGGGCTCGACCAACTGGTGAACGGCGAGGGGCCCGGCGCCACGTCCGGCGCCGGGCCCCTCGTCCATCCGCTCAGCCGTCGCGGCGCTCCGCGTCCGGCTCGTCCTCGCCGGCGAGCGCGGTGCGCAGCCGGTCCTTCTCGGCGCGGCGCCGCTCCGACGCCTCCGCCATCTCCCCGGCCATCTCGTCCCGCCAGTTGCGCAGCAGGAAGAACGACAGCGCGGCGGAGGAGATCAGCGCCACCATCAGCCGCAGGAACATGTTCATCTCGACGAACCAGAGGGCTGCCAGCACAGCGACGAACAGCCCGACCCGGCCCAGCGTGTACTTGACCGCCGCGCTCATTCCCGCATTCCCACTCTCTCCGTGCCTCAGCCCGTACGCCGGGCCAGCCAGTGCACGCCATGAAACCAGATGACGGCGTAGACCACGGTGAACACCGCCGCGGCCAACGCGCCGGTGAACAGCGCGGGCAGCCCGGAGGCCAGGCCCGCCACCAGCAGGCCGGCGACGACGCCGAGCCCGAGACCGGCCGGCGCGGCCACCACCCGGGCGGCGCCGAACTCCCAGGCCCGGAACTCGTCCCAGAACAGCCAGAGCGGCAGGATCACCGCGAGCCAGCCGTTCGTGCCCCCGAAGCCGCCGTCGCCGACGACGGCGAACGCCCACTCGAAGACCAGCAGCGCCAGCACCCCGATGACCAGGCCGGCGAGGCTCACCCCGAGCAGGTCGCCGAGGGTGAGGATGCGCCCCTCGGCGTCGCGCCGGGGGAAGCCGCGCTGCTGTTCCTCGTCGCTCATCGCCAGGTCAGGCCCAGACCTGCTGCGGCTCGGACCGGCGCTCCGCCATCGACGGGGGCGCGTCGTACTCGCGGACGATCTCGTAGCGGGTGTTCCGCTCGACCGGACGGAAGCCGGCGTCCCAGATCATGTGCAGCAGGTCGTCGCGGTGCATGGTGTTCGGCGTGCCGTACGAGTCGGCGTCGTGGGTGATCTTGTATTCCACGACCGAGCCGTCCAGGTCGTCGACGCCGAAGTTCAGCGAGAGCTGCGCGACCGACAGGCCGTGCATGACCCAGAAGCACTTGACGTGCGGCACGTTGTCGAACAGCAGCCGGGAGACCGCGAACGTCTTGAGCGACTCGGCCGGCGAGGCCATCGTGGTCCGGGCCTGGATCCGGTTACGGATCTTGCCGTCCGCCGAGTCGACGAAGTCGTGCTGGTAGCGCAGCGGGATGAAGACCTGGAAGCCGCCGGTCTCGTCCTGCAGCTCGCGCAGCCGCAGCACGTGGTCGACCCGGTGCCGAGGCTCCTCGATGTGGCCGTAGAGCATGGTCGACGGCGTCTTCATGCCCTTCGAGTGGGCCAGCCGGTGGATGCGCGACCAGTCCTCCCAGTGGCAGTTGTGGTCGACGATGTGCTGCCGGACCTCCCAGTCGAAGATCTCCGCGCCGCCGCCGGTCAGCGACTCCAGGCCGGCGTCCATCAGCTCGTCGAGGATCGCGTCGGCGGTGAGCCCGCTGATCTTCTCGAACCACTGCACCTCGGTCGCGGTGAACGCCTTGAGCTTGATCTTCGGCAGCGCGGCCTTCAGCTCGCGCAGCACCTTCGGGTAGTAGCGCCAGGGCAGCGTCGGGTGCAGGCCGTTGACGATGTGCAGCTCGGTGAGCTGCTCGTCCTCCATTTCCTTGGCCTTGCGGACCGCCTCGTCGATACGCATCGTGTAGGCGTCCTTCTCGCCCGGCTTGCGCTGGAACGAGCAGTACGCGCACGACGCCGAGCAGACGTTCGTCAGGTTCAGGTGCCGGTTGACGTTGAACATCACCCGGTCGCCGTTGAGCTCGGTACGCCTGTGGTGGGCCAGCCGGCCCAGCCAGGTCAGGTCGTCGCTGGCGTAGAGGGCGATGCCGTCCTCGCGGGTCAGCCGCTCACCCGCGTACACCTTCGCCTCGAGTTCGCGCTTGAGTCCGGCGTCCATCCGAAAGCCACGTCCTTCCACCTGGGTTCCCGATCGAGCGTACGTCGCGGGTCGGACCGGCCGCCGACGTGGTCGCGCCGGTTCACCGGCCGTCACGCTCCGCACATCGACATCGTCGCAACAGTGAGGTAAGACAGGGTGGGGCGGAACACACACCAGGGCCGTCCTGTCCCGACACGCCCCAAGCACGCGTGACGGACCCCAGACCGGACGGGGAGCGGTATGGCTCACAGCACCAAGGCCCGACGGCGACGAGGACGGCAGCCGGTGATCTCACCGATCCTGCGCCCGGCGCTCTGGTCCGCCCTTCTGGGGGCGGTCGCGGCCGCGGCGCTCGCCACACCCGCCTGGGCCGACCCGCTGCCCGACGTCGTACCCGACACCGGCTCCCGGCCCCAGGTCACCGGCCCCCTGCAACTGCCCGGCTCGTCCGGCGCCGTCCGCGGCGCACCCGGCACCGTCCCCGGCGTACCCGGCACCGTCCCCGGCCTGCCCGGCACCGTTCCCGGCGTGCCCGGCACCGTTCCCGGCGTGCCCGGCACCGTCCCGGGCCTGCCCGGCGTCACCGCCCCGGGCGGCACGGCGGGCCTGCCGGGCACCACCGGCGTGACCAACCCGGCCGACGGCCCGCTGATCGCCCAGATCAACCAGCTCGACGCCCGGGTCACGCTGCTGGGTGAGGAACTGCTCCGGATCAAGACCGAGCGGGACGCCGCACAGACCGAGCTGACCCAGTCCGCCGCCCGGCTCACGGAGGCCCAGGACGCGCTCCGCCGCGCCCAGGACAACGCCAAGAGCGCCGCCGCCGACGCGGTCAAGGCCGACGCGGCGCTGCCGCCGGGCGAGTTCGGCGCCAGTCTGCGGGAGTTCGCCAACCTCCAGCGCATCACCCGGGGCGACAAGGCCGAGGGCGCCACCACGTCGGTGACCGGCGAACTCCTCCGTGCCACGAGCGCCGAGCAGATCGCGCGGGAGGCGCACGAGTCGGCCCGGCGGCGGGCGACCGAGAAGGCCACCGAGTTCACCCGCGCCGAGACCGACCTGCGCAAGCAGGAAACGGCGCTCGTCTCGCTGCGCAAGGAGAACGCGGCCAAGCTCCTGGAGATCGAGCGCCTGGCGGACGCCGCCGAGCAGCGGCTCGGCACCTCGTACGTGGTCGACCAGAGCATCGACGGCCTGGTGGCGGACCCGCGGGCGCTCGCCGCGGTGCGCTACGCCCTCGCGCAGCTCGGCGACCCGTACCTGTGGGCCGCGGAGGGCCCGGACCGGTTCGACTGCTCCGGCCTGATGCTCGCCTCCTACCAGGCGGCCGGCTACCGGGGCCTGCCCCGCGTCGCCAAGGACCAGTACTTCGCCACCCGTTCCCGCACCGTCCCGCCGAACGCCCTACTCCCCGGTGACCTGCTGTTCTTCGCCTCGGGCAGCAGCTGGACCAGCGTCCACCACGTCGCCATGTACATCGGCAACGGCAAGATGGTGGAGGCGCCGCGGACCGGCGACGTCGTCAAGATCTCGGTGGTCCGCTGGTCCCGGCTCTACGCCGCGACCCGGGTGATCGGAGCCGTACCCGCCCCGGCCACCCCCGCCCCGCCGCCGACCGTGCCGGCCACGCCGAAGCCGTCGACCACGCCCAAGCCCACGCCCACCACGCCCAAGCCGTCGACCACGCCCAAGCCCACGCCGACCACGCCGAAGCCCACCACGCCGACGCCGAAGCCGACGACGTCCAGCCCGGCGCCCAGCACGCCGCCGCCGAGCCCGACCGACTCGCCCGACCCGACGCCGAGCCAGAGCGCGAGCGCCGAGCCGGACACCAGCAGCGCCGCGCCGAGCAGCAGCAGTGTCGCCCCGTCGAACAGCACGTCCGGCAGCGGCTCCGCCAGCCCGAGCAGCAGCGCCGACTGACCCAACCGCCACTCCGGCTGTGCTCCCGGGCCGGAATATGGCACGGTGAGATCCAGGCACTTCCGGTCGGCGCCACGGCTGGAGGCGAGCGTGGGTGCGGAGGGGCGAGATGGGCGAGCAGGACGTTCCGGCGGAGAAGGTCCACCCGGGACCGACGCCCGGCCCCGCCGACCCGGCCGGCGACGACGACCGCGGCTCGGCCCCACCCGGGCCGGTAGCCGTCGCGCGGGCACGGGTGTCAGTCGCCGGCTCGGCCGTGCCGCCGCCCGCCGGTGACGAGCAGCCACGTCCGCAGGGCGGTCCCACGACGTACCGCGCGGGCACCCCGGCGGACGCCGCACCGCCGCTGGACCGGCGCCTCCCCGGCGCCACCGTGCCGCCGTCCAGTTGGTCCGCCTTCGCCGTGGCCGAACGCCAGGCGACGCCCCAGCCCGTCGCCGTGCCGCCCGCCCCGGCCGGCACGGCACCCGAGCCCGCCGCCGCACCGGCGGCGGACGGCGACGCCTCCCCGGGTACGCCCGGCAGTGCTCGCGCAGCCATCCCGGCTCCCCGCGTCTCCGGTTCCGCACGCGTGCCCGTACCTGCTCCTTCCGCCCCGGCCGTGGACGCGGTCGCAGTGGACGCCGCAGCCCCTGCCGACGCCGCCCCGGACCGCGACGCCGCCCCCGGCCGGCAGACGGACGCCTCCGAGCCGCACGACGGCTCCGGAACCTCCCCCGCCCGATCCGCCGAGCCCTCGGCAGGCGGTTCCGGCGAGTCTCCGCCGGCCACGCCCGTCACCGCACCGTCGGCCGGGTCTGCAAGCTCCCCGCCGGGCACGTCCGGCGACGCACCGCCGGCCGGGTCCGCCGACTCCCTGCCGCTTGAGGCCTCCGACGCTCCGCCGGCCTCCGCGACCGACCGCCCGGCCCCGCCCACCGGCGCCTCCGCGCCCGCTGAGCAGGCCGGACCCGCACCCGCCCGGGCCAGCGCGTCGGTGCCGGGCCTGAGCCGCGTCTCCGCCGAGGAGGTCGCCGCCTCCGTGGTGGCCGCGCCGCCCGCCGCCGCCACGGTCTACCGGGCCGGACCGGTGAACCCGGAACCGCCGGAGCCGGTCCAGCCGCCGGAGCCCGCGCAGCCCCCGGCGCCGAACGGCCCGGAGCCCGAGCCGGCGCCGACCCCGGTGCCCGGTCCGACGCCGCCGTCGCCCGCGCCGCCGGTACCCGAGCCGGAGCCCCCGCTCCGGCCCACGCCACCCCTGCCCACGCCACCCGCGCCCACCCCGCCGACGCCGACGCCCACGCCCGGTCCGGTGCCACCGGTCCCCGGGCCGCCGGTACCGCCGCCGGGTCCGCCCGTACCCCCGCCACCGCCCCCGCCGGGCCCGATGCCCGCGCCGCCGTTCCCGCCGCCACCGGCGATGACCGGCGGGCCGGGCCCACTGCCCGCGCCGCTGTTCCCCGCCCCGCCGGCCGGCCCGTCGTTCCCGCCCGCACGGGCCGCCGTGCCGGGCCCGCCGGCCGCGCCCCTGTCGCCGCCGACCACGCCCATCGCGCCGCCGGCCACGCCCGGCACGCCGGACGCTGCGCTGCCGTCGTGGGCCGCCGCCCCCGTGTCGGCACCGCCGCCGCCCGTGGTGACGGCCCCGGCGCTGCCGACCTGGCCGCCGCCGGCCACGCCCGCCCGCGACGGCGACACGACCCGTCCGGTACGTCCGCAGCCCGGCGGGCCGGATCTCGCCGCCACCGTGTACGGCGGGACCGACGGGCCCGGTTTCGCCACCGTGTCGTTCCCGCAGGGCAACCCGCTGGAGAACTCCGGATCGCTGACCGGGCACATCCTGGCCCAGGGCTGGTCCGAGGAGGGCCCGGCGGCCCGGGGCGGCAACACCAAGGTGATCATCGTGCTGGCGGTCGCGCTGACCATGCTCATCGCGATCAGCCTGCTCGTGGTCTTCCTGGCCAACGACGCGCTGAGCGGCCTGACCGGGACCATGCTCATCGAGTGACAGGGGTGAGCCCGCCCACTACGGTCTCGCGTTGCCCTGGCGGACTCGACGATCCGCCGTACACTTGTGTGCGATCACTGACCCGGCGCGCCCCGACTGCGCGCCCATGGGCGATCTTGCGGGCGATTCGGCGGCGTGACAGGCCGCGGCGGGCCATCGCGAAGATGCGCCCCGCTCGAGAGGCATTTCTTGACCACGTTCGCTGAATCCAGCACGTCCCCGTCCGTCGACCCGACGCCCGACACCGTCGACTTCGCCTCGCTCGGCCTGCCCCGGCAGATCGTCGAGACGCTCGCCCGGCAGGGCATCACCACCCCGTTCGAGATCCAGCGGGCCACGCTGCCCGACTCGCTCGCGGGCCGCGACGTCCTCGGCCGGGGCCAGACCGGCTCGGGCAAGACGCTCGCCTTCGGCCTGCCGGTGATCGCCCGGGTCGCCGACCGCAACCGGGCTCGGCCGCTTCACCCCCGCGCCCTGATCATGGTCCCCACCCGTGAACTTGCCATGCAGGTCAACGACGCCCTGGTACCGCTCGGCAAGTCGGTCGGCGTGTTCCTGAAGACCGCCGTCGGCGGCGTGCCGTACGACCGGCAGATCGACGCGCTGCGCCGCGGCGTGGAGATCGTCGTGGCCACCCCGGGCCGGCTCGGCGACCTGATCGAGCGGGGCGTGTGCCGGCTCGACGACGTCGAGATCACCGTGCTGGACGAGGCCGACCAGATGGCGGACATGGGCTTCCTGCCCGAGGTCACCCGGCTGTTGGCGAAGACCCCGGCGGACGCGCAGCGGCTGCTGTTCTCGGCCACTCTGGACAACGACGTCGACACGCTCGTCAAGCGGTTCATGACCGACCCGGTCACCCACTCGACCGCACCGGCCACCGCGGCCGTGTCCACCATGGATCACCACCTGCTGCTGATCCCGCCGCACGACAAGTTCGCTGTCGCGGCGTCCATCGCCGCCCGTGAGGGCCGCACCATGCTGTTCGCCCGTACGCAGCTCGGCGTCGACCGGCTGGTCGAGCAGCTCGCCGCCGTCGGTGTGCGGGCCGGTGGGCTGCACGGCGGCAAGACCCAGCGCATGCGCACCAAGACGCTCGCCGAGTTCCGCGAGGGCCGGACGCCCGTGCTGGTCGCGACCGACGTGGCGGCCCGGGGCATCCACGTCGACGGCGTCTCGCTGGTGCTGCACGTGGACCCGCCGAAGGACCCCAAGGACTACCTGCACCGGGCCGGGCGTACGGCCCGGGCCGGCGAGTCGGGCGCGGTGGCGACGCTGGTGCTGCCGAAGCAGCGCCGCACCACGCTGGCCATGATGGAGAAGGCGGGCGTCGAGCCGGCCGAGACCCGGGTCCGGGCGGGCGACGAGGCGCTGGCCGAGCTGACCGGCGCGCGTGAGCCCAGCGGCGTACCGGTCCGGGAAGAGCCGGAGCCGCGGCGCGGCGGCGGCTCGCGCCGCTTCGGCGACCGGGACGGCCGGGGCTTCGACCGTGGCGGCCGGAGCTTCTCCGACCGTGGCGAGCGCCGGTTCGGCGACCGTGACGGCCGGGGCGAGCGCCGCTTCGGCGACCGGCCTGCGGGCGAGCGGTCGAGCGACCGATTCGCGGACCGGGGCGGTGACCGCCGGTTCGGCGACCGGCCAGCCGGCGAGCGCTACTCGGGCGAGCGGTCCGGCGGCGGTGAGCGCCGCTTCGGGCGGCCGGAGCGTCGCGACGACCGCAGCTTCGGCGACCGGGGCGAGCGCTTCGGCGACCGGCGGTCCGACGGCCGGAGCTTCGGCGAGCAGCGGTCCGACGACCGCGGCCCGCGCGGCGACGACCGGCGCTTCGGCGAGCGGGCCGACCGGCCGTACGGGGACCGGCAGCGGCCGACGGCCGGACGCGGGTACGACCGGGACGAGCGGCGGTACGACGACCGGCCGAGTGGCTCGCGCGGCTTCGGCGACCGGCGCCAGGAGGACCGCCCGCACGCCGAGCGGCGTTTCGGTGACCGGGGCGACGCGCGTCCGGCCGAGCGCCGGGCCGGCGGTTTCCGGGCCGAGGGGCGGGGCCGGGACGACAGGCGCGGCTTCGGCGGGCGCCCGCCGGCACGTACCCACTGATCTGAGCGCACCCACTGCCGCCGCCGAGCATCCGCTCGGCGGCGGCAGTGCGTCCGGGGTGATTTCGGCTCCCGTTCTAGCTGCGCGATGTGAGGACGGGATATCGCCGGGTCGGCTCATTCCACAGCGACAGGCGATGACGAGGCCGCCAGTCGGGCGGTGGCGTCGGGGTGGCCTTGTCGATGGTCTGCCGGAGGCTGCGCCGAGCGGACCGGCCCCACGACCAGGCGACCCAGCAGCCGAACGCCTGGGCGATGACGGCGGCCAGCAGCAGCCCGGTGCCGATCGGGTCAGACATTGCGCACCGACCGCAGCCAGCCCAGGAACCGGATGTGCATCTCGGCGGGGTCCGGCGGCTCGGAGTAGAGCCTGGTCAGGTCATCGGTTGCCTGCCGCATCAGGGCGGCCAGATCGACGGCGAGGTGGCGTCGGTCGTGCTCGTAGTCAGCGACCAACTCGGCCTTGGCGTTCTCGCACGGCCAGTTGAGCAGGTCTGCCGTACAGACCCAGAGGGGTTTCAGCGGAGCGTGGCGCTGGGTCACTCGGGGCCTCCTGCATGGTTCGGCGTCCAGGTGGCACCCCCGTCCGCCGCGAACTCGCCACCGGGCGGGGGGCCTGATCCATCAGATCGCTCACTTGCCCCCCTGTCAACGTTGACGGGCCCACATAGGTGTGGTCATTTGTTCGCGTAACCATGGTCGGGTCGGCCCGCTCCTACCTTCGAAGTCGTGACCAAGGAGACGGGACCGGGCGAACTTGTCGCGGCCGGTGAGATCTTGAAGATGCTCGGCGTGGGCAGATCGAGATTCCGCGAGATCCGGCGGCATCCCGCATTCCCCGCGCCGTATCAAGAGCTGTCGGTCGGTGCGGTCTGGTTGAAGCGGGACGTCGAGCGGTACATCCGGGAACACCGACCGCCCCGGCCGGCGGACGACGACGAGTAGCCCGACGGCATGAACGTCTGGGACGCGGACGAGGTGGACGAGTGGGCCCGTCACAACCGGCCGCCCCGCCCCACAGAGGGCGACGAGCAGGGGTAACCAGTAGCGCTGGCCTGACGCCCGGGAACAGCGGGACATCCCGCTCGGCGGCGGCGTTCGCGCATCCGCTGCCGCCGACCGCCGGTTCGCGTAACGTCCGGACCATGCCGAAGTCGCTCTTCTGGGCCCGGACCGACACCGCCGGCTGCGAGCACGTCGTGCTCGACGACGGCCAGGGGCTGACCGCGCAGGGCGTGGCGCTCGCCGTGGATCCGATCCCGTACACGTGCCGGTACCGCCTCGCCGTCGGGCCGGACTGGTCGACGAACCGGCTGGAGGTCGAGTCCGAGGGCGCGGGCTGGTCGCGGAGCGTACGCCTGGAGCGGGGCCGGGACGGGTGGCGCGTGCGTACCGGCGAGGAGGGTGACCTGGACGCGGCGCTGAGCGCGGCGGGCCACCCACCGGCGGGCCTGCCGGGCACCGACGACCCGGGCCGGCTGGCCGAGGCGCTCGACGTGGATCTGGGCGGCTCGCCGCTGACGAACACGCTGCCGATCCGCCGGGTCGGGCTGGGCCGGCTGCCCGCCGACCTGGCGACCGCCGTGTCGGTGGCCTGGGTGCTGCTGCCCGGCCTGGCCGTGGTGCCCGCCGAGCAGGTCTACACCTCGCTGGGCCCGGGCCGGGTCCGGTATTCCAGTGACACGTTCACGGCCGACCTGGAGGTCGACCCGGACGGCTTCGTGGTGCGCTACCCGGGGCTGGCCGAGCGGGTCGACCCGCGCTGACGGTCCGGGGTCCGGCTGAGGCCGCCGGCCAGGTGCCGTCGGTCAGGAACCGGTCGATGGTGGCGAGGTGCGGCGCGAGGTCGAGGCCCTGCGCGGCCACCCAGTCGTCGGAGTAGTAGGTGTCGACGTACCGGTCGCCCGGGTCGCAGATCAGCGTGACCACCGAGCCGGTACGCCCGGCCGCGCGCATCTGCGCGATCAGCCCGAACGCGCCCCACAGGTTGGTGCCGGTGGAGCCGCCCACCCGGCGGCCGAGCACCGCCGAGCCGGCCCGCATCGCCGCCAGCGACGCTGCGTCCGGCACCTGCACCATCCGGTCCACCACGCTGGGCAGGAAGGACGCCTCGACCGTGGGCCGCCCGATGCCCTCGATCCGGGAGCCGCGGTCGGTGCGCACCGACCAGTCACCGGCCTGCCAGGCGGGGTAGAAGGCGGAGTTCTCCGGGTCCACCACGCAGAGCTTGGTGGGCAGCCGCCGGTAGCGGGCGTACCGGCCGATGGTGGCGCTGGTGCCGCCGGTGCCGGCGCCGACCACGATCCAGGCGGGCACGGGATGCCGTTCCAGCGCGAGCTGGGCGTAGATCGACTCGGCGATGTTGTTGTTGCCCCGCCAGTCGGTGGCCCGCTCGGCGTACGTGAACTGGTCCATGAACCGGCCGCCGCTGTCCTCGGCGAGCCAGCGCGCCTCCACCACGACCTTCGACGGGTCGTCCACCAGGTGGCAGCGTCCGCCCTGGAACTCGATCTGGGTGATCTTCTCCGGCGACGTGGAGGCGGGCATGACCGCGATGAAGGGCAGCCCGAGCATCCGGGCGAAGTACGCCTCGGAGACCGCCGTCGAGCCGGACGACGCCTCGACGATGGTGGTGTCCGGGCCGATCCAGCCGTTGCAGAGCCCGTAGAGGAACAGCGAGCGGGCCAGCCGGTGCTTCAGCGAGCCGGTGGGGTGCACCGACTCGTCCTTGAGGTAGAGGTCGATCCCCCACTCGCGGGGCAGCGGGAAGGGCAGCAGGTGGGTGTCGGCGGAGCGGTTGGCGTCCGCCTCGACAGTGGCGATCGCCTCGGTCACCCAGCGCCGGCTGGCCTCGTCGCACCGGTCGAAGTGAGTCACGTCGGCAACGTTACAAGCGAGGTGGGCTCGGGTTTTCCCGGACCCGGCGGGCCTGCCGCCGCTGACCGGCCCGTCCGGTGGCCCGGATCACCGGCGTGAGGGCCAGGGCGAGCCGGGGGAAGGCGTCCAGGAGCCGTACCTGGGCGCCGCGCCAGCGCGGCAGGCTGACCACCGGCCGGGGCCGGCGGGCCAGCCGGACGGCCCGTGCGGCCACCCGCTCCGGCGTGAGCAGCGAGCCGGTGAAGGACGCCAGCGCCCCCGGGTCGTCCAGCTTGTCGTGCAGCATCGGCGTCCAGATCCCGTCCGGGCACAGGCACGACACGTGTACGCCCCGGACGCCCGCCATCCGCAGGTCGCTCGCCGTGCCGAGGCTGAACGCGAGCAGGGCGTGCTTGCTGGCCGCGTACACCGTCTCGCCCGGCGCGGCGATCAGCCCGGCCAGCGAGACGACGTTGAGCACGTGGCCGTGGCCCTGCTCGCGCATCACCGCGACGGCGGCGAGCGTGCCGTTCATCGCGCCGAGCGCGTTCACCTCGACCACGGCGCGGCGGGTCCGGGCGTCGTGGCCCCAGGACGGGCCGGTGACCAGGATGCCGGCGTTGTTCACCCAGAGCCCGAGGCCGCCGGGCGCGGCCGCCGCCTCGGCGGCGACCTCCGCGCAGGCGGATTCGTCGCGTACGTCGAGCGGGCGGGACCAGCCGCCCAGCGGCGCGGCGGCGGCCGCCACGGCCCCGGCGTGCACGTCGGTGAGCAGCACGTTCCAGCCGTCGGCGTGCAGCGCGGCGGCGATGGCCCGCCCCAGCCCGCCGGCCGCTCCGGTCACCACTGCGGCACCGCGTCCCGAGCTCGTCATCGGCGCACGGTAACCGCAACCGGCGGCCCGGGGCCAGAGGCGTCAGGCGGTGGGCGGTTCCAGCGGCTGCGGACGGTTCTCCCACTTGGTCGACAGGGCGATGCTGGTGCGGGTGGACGCCACACCCGCCGTCCGGTTCAGCCGGACGATCAGCTGCTCCAGCTCGGCGATCGTGCCGACTCGCGCCTTCAGCAGGAAGGACTCGACGCCGGCCATGAAGTAGCAGGACTCGATCTCGGGGATGCGGCGGAACGACTCCAGCACGTCGTCGGTGTCCGCGTCGGAGTCCTCGATGATGCCGATGAGCGCTGTGACGCCGAGCCCGATCGACTCCGGCTCGACCTCGGCCCGGTACGCCTGGATCACGCCGCTGGACTCCAGCTTGCCGACCCGCTCGTGCACGGCCGGGGCGGAGAGGCCGACCTGACGGGCCAGCTCGGCGTACGACAGACGGGCGTTGCCCCGCAACAGCTCCACGAGGCTCAGGTCGATCGTGTCCACGGAGAGTGACCCTATCCGTTCGGCGACCATGGAACACTGCCGGTACCCGTGGATCAACCCCTCACAAACGTACGATCACGGGGGTTCTCCACCGGTACCATTTCCTATCCTTCCCAGTGTGTGCGTTTTTCGCGTTTGGCGGACACGTCCGGTAGCCGGTGCTGTAATTGCCATACGTCCCTCATGACGGCTCTGGGCTCGCACCGGCCGGGGGCAGTGTGTTCAGCCGGGGGCTTCGTCGACGCGAGGAGGGGGCTGTGGACACTGGAGATCGCCTGCTGACACCGGGTGAGGTCGCTGCGCTGTTTCGGGTGGACCCGAAGACCGTGACCAGATGGGCAGCGGCCGGCCGGATCGGCAGTATCCGGACTCCAGGAGGGCACCGCCGGTTTCGGGAATCCGAGGTGCGGGCCCTGCTCGAGGGGGAGGGCATGCTGGACGAGGCGGAGGACATGGGCAAGGCCCGCAACATGGGCCCGGCCGCTTCCACCGGCCCCGGACCGGCGAACGCCGGCATGTACTGAACGTGCGGGGCGCGGTCCGGCCGAGGGCCGCGCCCCGCACGTCGGCAACCGGGCCGATCAGTCCGGATCCGCCTCCCGGCGACCGGCGGCCAGTTCGCCGGACCACCGCCGGAACAGCGTGTGCTCGACACCGAGCGCGTCGAGCACCTTCCCGGCCACGAAGTCCACGAGCTGCCCGGCGGACGCCGCCGCGCCTGCGCCGTAGAAGCCGGGACTGGCCGGCAGCACCACCGCGCCGGCGTCGTGCAGCGCGATGAGATGTTCCAGGTGACTGCGGGTCACCGGCGTCTCCCGGGGCACCACGACGACCGGGCGGCGTTCCTTGAGGTTCACCTCGGCGGCGCGCTGGAGCAGATCCTTCGACAGCCCGATGGCGATGCCCGCGCACGCGGCGGTGCTCGCCGGCACCACCGCCATGCCGCGTACCGGGTAGGAGCCGCTGCTCGGGCCGGCGGCCAGGTCACCGGCGGGCCAGTGCCGCAGGTCCGCGCCGGTGAGGTCGCGGTCGAGCCAGGCGGCCAGGTCCTCGGCCCAGTGCGCGTCCCGGAAGGGCCGGCCGGTCTCGTCCAGCACTGTCAGCCGGGCCGCCCGGGAGACGATCAGGTCCACGGACTGGCCGGCGTCGAGCAGGCCCCGGACGACAGCCGCCGCGTACGGCGTCCCGGACGCGCCGGAGACACCCACCACCCATGGTTCGCGCATGCCCCAAGCGTGCCTGGTCGCCGGGGACGGCGGGCGGCGACCCCCGTTCGGTCGGTCCGCCCGGGATGTCCAGAGGGTTCACGGAACTTCCCGCGACGTGAAATTCTTCGATCGGCGATCCACTTCCACGGAGGGGCCGGTGATGACGGCGGCGGTGCTGCGGGCGCTCCGTTCCGACTGCCCCATCCCGCCCCGCCTCTCCCCGTACGCCGACGACGTGCAGGGCTGGCTGGTGGAGCAGGTCGACCGGCTCGGCCTGCCGGCTGACCCGGCCACCCGGCGACGGCTGGCGCGGGCCGGCTTCGCCCGGTACGCCGGCCGCCTCTACCCGGACGCCACCGAGCCCGACCTGCGGGTGCTGACCGCGTTGTTCACCTGGTTCTTCCTCGTCGACGACGCCTGCGACGGGCGGGACGGGCTGACCCCGCCGCAGATCCGGGCGTTGCGTGACGGCGCGCTCGCGTTGCTGCGCGAGGGTCCACGCGCCCGCCATCCGGGCTTCTCCGGCCCGCTGCGCCGTCTGCTGGTGCAGGCGTGGCGCGAGCCACGCCGCCGGATGCCGGCCCGGTGGCGGCTGCGCTTCGCCGACGCGGTCGCCGACCACCTCGACGGGGTGTACCGGGAGGCCACCGCCACCACGTCCGGCCGCCCACCGGGCATCGCCGAGTACGTGCGGCTGCGCCGGGCCACGTCGGCGGCGTACGTGTCGTACCCGCTGATCGAGTTCGCGTCCGGGCGTCCGCTGCCCGACGCGGTCTACCACCATCCGGCGCTGCGGCGGCTCGCCGGCCTCGCCAACGACCTGCTCTCCTGGTTCAACGACGTCGCCTCGCTGGAGCGCGACCGGGCCACCGGCGGCGGGCACAACCTGGTGCTGGCGACGGCCGCCGAGCGGGGCGTGCCGGTGCCGGCGGCGGTCGACCTGGTCGCCGCGCACTGGCGTGCCGAGATGGACCGGTTCGCGGCGCTCCTGGCGGCGGCGCCGTCGTTCGGTCCGACGCTCGACGACGCGGTCGCCATCCACCTCGACGGCCTGGCCGCCGCCGTGCGCGGCACAGTCGACTGGACGCTGGAGAGCGCCCGCTATCCGGTCGCCGCGGCGTCCTGACCGGGGTGCGGCGGCCCGGTCGTCGCCGTTACGGCCGCAGGCCGAGCCGGATCACCAGGTCGAGCAGCGCGAGGACGAACAACGCGATGCCGACGAACCCGTTGGCGGTGAAGAACGCCCGGTTGACCTTGCTCAGGTCGGTGGGGCTGACCACCATGTGCTGGTAGGTGAAGGCGACAGCGGTGAGCGCCAGCCCGATCCACCACAGCCAGCCGAAGCCGACCCACGCGCCGAACCAGATGAACAGCGCGAACGTCACCACGTGCGCGACCGTGGAGGCGTGCAGCGCGAAGCGCAGCCCGTACCGGGCGGGGACGCTGTGCACCCCGATCTCGCGGTCCACGTCGGCGTCCTGGCAGGCGTAGATCAGGTCGAAGCCGCCGATCCAGAGCCCGACCGCGGCACCGAGCAGCCAGGCCGGGCCGGAGCCGTCGAGCGTGCCGGTGACCGCCAGCCAGGCGCCGACCGGGCCGACCGCCTGGGCCACCCCGAGGATGGCGTGCGGCCAGTTCGTGAACCGCTTGCCGTACGGGTAGACCACGAGCGGCACCACGGCGAGCGGCGCGAGCACCAGGCAGAGCGGGTTGAGCAGGGCGGCGGCGGCCAGGAACACCACGAGCGCGACGGCCGCGCCGGTCCAGGCCGTCCGCACGCTCACCGCGCCGGTGACCAGTTCCCGGTTCGCGGTACGCGGGTTCCGCGCGTCGATCCGCCGGTCGAGGATCCGGTTCGCGGCCATGGCGAACGTCCGCGCGCCGACCATCGCCACGGTGATCAGCAGCAGGTCGAGCCAGCGCACCCGGCCGCCGTCGAGCTGCATGGCGGTCAGCGCCGACAGGTACGCGAACGGCAGCGCGAAGACCGAGTGCTCGATGGCGACGAGCTTGAGGAAGGACGAGACCCGGCCGGGCCGTTCCTGTACTGCCGCCGTCATCAGATCCCGTATTCCTTCCAGCGCTTCTCGACGAGCGAGACCACCTCGGGCGACATGCGCATCTCCTCCGGCCAGCCCCGGCTGTAGCCCTCCTCGGGCAGCTTGCGGGTCGCGTCGATGCCCGCCTTGCCACCCCAGAACTGCTGGTACGAGGCGTGGTCGAGGTGGTCCACCGGCCCTTCGGTGACCATCAGGTCACGGGCGTAGTCGACGTTGCCGAAGGCGCGGAACGCGACCTCGTTGTAGTCGTGCACGTCGCAGTCCTCGTCGACGATCACGATCAGCTTGGTCAGCGACATCATGTGCGCGCCCCAGATCGCGTTCATGACCTTCTGCGCGTGCTTCGGGTAGCGCTTGCGGATCGACACGATCGCGCAGTTGTGGAACACCCCGGCGGCGGGCAGGTCGTAGTCGACGATGTCCGGGATCAGGAAGCGCAGCAGCGGCGCGAAGATCCGCTCGGTGGCCTTGCCGAGGCCGTGGTCCTCCTGCGGCGGCTGGGACGTGACGATCGAGTGGTAGACCGGGTCGCGCTGCATGGTCATGCACTCGATGTGCATGACCGGGAACGGCTCGACCGGCGTGTAGAAGCCGGTGTGGTCGCCGAACGGCCCCTCGGGCAGCCGCTCGCCCGGCTCGATGTAGCCCTCCAGCACGATCTGCGCGTGCGCCGGCACCTGCAACGGGACGGTCAGGCAGTCCACCATCTCGACCCGCTCACCGGCGAGGAACCCGGCGAACAGGTACTCGTCGATGTCGGCCGGTAGCGGCGCGCTGGCCGAGTACGCCACCACCGGGTCCGCGCCGATCGCGATCGCCACCGGCAGCCGCTGGCCGAGCCGCTCGGCGACCGCGTGGTGCGCGGTGGAGTTCTTGTGGATCTGCCAGTGCATGCCGATCGTGTTGTGGCTGTGCTGCTGGAGCCGGTAGAGCCCGAGGTTGCGCTTGCCGGTCTCCGGGTGCTTGGTGTGGGTCAGCCCGAAGTTGTGGAAGATCCCGCCGTCACCGGGCCACACCTGCAACCCGGGCAGCCGGTTCAGGTCGACGTCGTCGCCGCGGTAGACGACCTGCTGGCAGGGGGCGGTCTTGACCTTCTTCGGCGGCATCGACTTGAGCTGCATGACCTTGCCCAGGCCGCCCATCATCCCGGAGAAGCCCTGCGGCAGCTCCGGCTTGAGCATGTCGCCGATCCGCTCGCCGATCTCGTCGAGGTGCTCCACCCCGAGCGCCATCGCCATCCGCTTCTCGGTGCCGAACAGGTTGATCGCCACCGGCATCTCGCCCCGGGTGGGGCGCTCGAACAGCAGCGCCGGCCCGCCGGCCCGGACGGTGCGGGTGACGATCTCGCTGATCTCCAGCGTGGGGTCGACCGGCGCGCTCACCCGCCGCAGCTCGCCCGCACGCTCCAGCGCCGCGAGGAAATCCTTGAGATCGGTGTACGGGAAGCGAGCCGCCATATCCCCATCCTCCCGCACCCCGTTCCTCGGGCCGGGCGCGCCCCCGGTCAACAGGGGGCGGGAGTCCAGGCGTACGCGGCCAGTGACGCGTCGAGCGGCGCGTCGGTGAGCCGGTTGGCGAACGTGGAGATCGTGTACGTGCCGACGCCGAGCACCACGTCCAGCGCGTGCCGGGGCTGCCATCCGGCGGCGAGCAGCGCGTCCAGGTCGGCGTCGGGGACCGCGCCCCGCTGGTCGAGCACGGCCACGGTGAACCGGCGCAGCGCCTCCAGCCGGGAGTCGGGCAGCGTCGCACCGGTCCGCAGCGCCTCGATCAGCTCGGGCGCGGCGGCGTGCCGGACGAGCGCGGCGGTGTGCATGGCCACGCAGAGGTGGCAGCCGTTGCGGGTGGCGACGGTCAGCACGACCACCTCCCGGGCGACCGGGTCGAGGTCGGTTGCCTCGAACGCGGCGTTGGAGGCGAGGAAGCCCTTGAGCAGCTCGGGCGAGCCGGCCATCAGGCCGACGGCGGCGGGCAGGTGACCGAGTGTGCGGCGCACCCCGGCCATGACCGGGCGGGCGGCGGCGGGCGCGGTGTCCGGCTCGTACGCGGTGAAGCGGGACATGACAGTGCCCCTCTCGTAAGATGGTCAACGTGGTTGACGAAATAGTAAACCTGGTTGTCGGACATGGCAACGCCTGACCGCCCCGGCTTCGCGCTTCCGCTGCTCCTGCTCGCCGGCTTTCGCACGCTCGTCGACGACCTGCACGCCGAGCTGGCCCGCCAGGGGCACCCCGAGCTGCGCCCCGCCCACGGCTTCGTCCTCCAGGCCATCGGCCCGGCCGGCACCACCGCCTCCGACCTCGGGCAACGCCTCGGCGTCTCCAAGCAGGCCGCGGGCAAGACGGTGGACCGGCTGGTCGCGCTCGGCTATCTGGAACGCGTGGACGACCCCGCCGACGCCCGCCGCAAGCTGGTCCGGATGACCGCGAAGGGCCGCGACGGGCTGCACCGCTCGGCGGTCGTCTTCGACGAGTTACGGGACCGCTGGGCGGCGACGCTCGGCGCGGACCGGGTCGACGCCATCGAGGACGACCTGCGCCGGATGGTTCCCGCCGACGTGTTCCGCCTCGACGTCCCCGGCTGGTTCGGCGGATGAATTCGTCACTGACAGCTTCGCCGTCGGCGGTTCATCATCGGCGGATGGACGACGCATACGTCATGGGCGACCCGGACGGCCTCAGCCCGCTCCGAGCAGAGATCCGCGACGCGGTGGCGCGCGAGCTGCACGCCCAGTTCGCGCTCCGGGCCGACCGCCTCGAACTGGCCGACCTGCCGGAGGTGGCCTACCAGATCACGCGCCGGGTGGACGAGGTGCTGAGCGCACGCCCGGCCGCTACACCCCGGCGTACGAGTGCAGACCGGTGAAGAAGAAGTTCACGCCGAACAGGTTCATCATCACGGTCAGGAAGCCCACAACGGCGATCCAGGTGGCCACGTTGCGCTTCACGCTCGGCGTGGCCCGGGCGTGCAGGTAGCCCGCGTACACCACCCAGGAGATGAACGCCCAGGTCTCCTTCGGGTCCCAGGCCCAGGGGCGGCCCCAGGCCGCCTCGGCCCAGATCGCTCCCGCGATCACCGCGAAGGTGAAGATCGGGAACGAGAAGGCGTGCAGCATGAAGGTCAGCCGCTCCAGCCCGGCCGCCTCCGGGAGGCGGCGGGCCAGGGTGTACGGGAAGCTGCGCCGCCCCTGCTCCCAGCCGGACCGCATCAGGTACGCGGCGGCGGGCACCACACCCAGCAGGAAGATGCCCGAGGCGAAGATGATCGTCGAGACGTGGATGATGAACCACCACGACTGCAGCGCCGGCATCAGCGGCTCGATCGGCACGTAGAGCTTCAGCTCGGCGAACGCCAGCAGCAGCACCATGACCAGCGTCAGGAACAGCCCGAGCCGGCGCAGCCACGGCTGCTTCCAGAGCACCACGAGCCAGGCCGCCACCCCGATCCAGGTGCCGGTCAGCACGAACTCGTACATGTTGCCCCAGGGCATCCGGTCCGCGGCGAGGCCCCGGGTGACCACGGCGCCCAGGTGCACGGCGGCGGCGAGCACGGTGAGCCAGGCGGCGATCCGGCCGGCCAGCACGGCCCGCGCGCCGGTGCGGTCCGGGTGCGGCGGCGTCGCCGCGACGGCCGGCTCGTCGATCGTGCCGCCGGCTCCGCCGACGCCCGCGCCGACCAGCTCCCGCGCCGGTGCGGCCGCGGGCACCTTCCGCGCGTTGCCCAGCGCGAACTCCACGGCGTGGCTGATCATCGCGATCAGGTACGCCAGGATCGCGAACGCGACCAGCTGGTCGGAGAGTGCGGACATCAGTCGTCTCCTTCTCGCGCCCGCCGCGCGTCCGGCGCGTCGCCGCTCACGGCGGCGACGAGCTGCGCGAACTCGTCGGCGAACCCAGGGTGCTCGGTGCGCGGCAGCCCACCGGCCTCCACCAAACTACTACCGCTCGTCGGAGATCCGCCCTCGGGGGGCGAAACCCGGAACCAGACCCGGCGCCGCCGGGCGAACAGCGAGCCCATCAGGCCCAGCAGCAGCGTGCCGCTCGCCACCAGCAGCAACGTCTGCCCGGGCGCCTCACGGACCGAGATCGTGATGTACGGCTTGGTGCCGACGAACTCCAGCGTGCTGCCGTCGTCGAGGGTCCACTTCTCCCCCGGCCGCAGCAGCTTGGTGCCGATCTCCTTGAGCTTGCCGTCGTCGATCTGCCGCCGGTCCAGCGCGTAGACCGAGCCGGGGATGCCCGCGTCCAGCCCGAGGTTGCCCCGGTATGCGGTCAGGTTCACCGCCGGGTTCCGCTCGGCCGGGTACTGCGACGAAACGTACGGCGCGCTCTCCGGCGCGGTCGGCAGGTAGAGCCCGTCGAAGGCGATCTGCTGATCGGGGGCACGCGCGCCGGTCTTCGGGTCGACGTTGGCGTCCGGGAAGATCGCCACGCCCTCCTCGGTCGCGTTGGAGTCGCCGGTACGCAGGAACGGCGCCTCGCTGGTCTGGCTGCGGCCGTACTTGTCGGTGTACTTCAGCAGCGGCGCGTAGCCGTTGCCGAGCAGGTAGACGTTCGCCGAGCCGAGCCGCAGCGGCGAGTTGACCGAGAAGCCGGCGGTCCGTTCCGCGCCGCCCGGCTCGTCCACGGTCACCGTGGCCCAGTAGCGGGACGCCAGCCCGGACGGCAGGTAGTCGGCCTCGAACTTCTCCAGCGTCAGGCAGAACGGCGGCAGGTCGGAGCTGTCCACGCGTGGGCCGAGCGACGCCTCGGCGTACTGCTGGCGGGTGTTGCAGAACGCGTTGTCCTCGCCCGCCACCAGGATGCGGTTGCCGTGCCAGCCGTACCAGGAACCGAGCGCCACCCCGAGCAGGACGGCGACCAGCGACACGTGGAAGAGCAGGTTGCCGGTCTCCTTGAGGTAGCCCTTCTCGGCGGAGACCTCGTTGCCGCGCACGGTGACCCGCCACCGGCGACGGCGCAGCACCGCCGCGATCGCCTCGGGGTCGGCGGCGGCCGGGGTCTCCAGCACCGCGTGCTGCGGCAGCCGGTCGAACCGTCTCGGCGCGGCCGGTGGCCTCATCCGCAGCGCGCGGACGTGGTCGCGGGCGCGGGGCAGGATGCAGCCGATCAGCGAGGTGAACAGCAGCAGGTAGATCGCGGAGAACCAGACCGAGCCGAAGACCTCGAACGCGCCGATCTGGTTCAGCCGGGGCGCGAGGTCGGGGTGGTCGACGAACCACTGGTTGACGCGTTCCGGGTTGACACCGCGCTGGGGCAGCACCGAGCCGGGGATGGCCGCGATGGCGAGCAGGAACAGCAGGATCAGCGCGGTACGCATGCTGGTGAGCTGCCGCCACGAGTTGCGCAGCAGGGCCAGCACCGGGTTGACCCGCCGCCGGGGCGTCTGCGCGGGTGGGGTCGACGGCCGGTCGTCGACTGTCGTCATCAGATGCTCACCTCGCCCACGCCCACGTTCGTCTGCAACCAGATCACCACGTTCACCCAGCCGCCGGTGATCAGCGCCAGGCCGATCGCGATCAGCAGCGCGCCGCCGATCCGGGTGACCCAGCGGCTGTTGCGCCGGACGGCGCGGAACACCCCGAGCAGGCGCTGGAAGCCCAGCCCGAAGACGACGAACGGTATCCCCAGCCCGAGGCAGTACGCCACTGCGAGCAGCACGGCCCGGTCGGTCCCGCCTTCGGTGGCCGCCATGCCGAGCACCGCGCCGAGCGTCGGGCCGGTGCAGGGCAGCCAGCTGAGCGCGAAGACCGCGCCGAGCACCGGTGCGCCGAGCAGCCCGGCGGCGGGCAGCCAGCGGATGCGGAACTCCCGCTGCATGCCGGGGATCACACCGAGGTAGCCGAGGCCGAGCACCACCACGAGCGCGCCGATGACGATCTCCAGCGTGCGCTCGTACCGGAAGAAGAGCTTGCCGACGCCGGAGAAGAGGATCGCGGTGGCGACGAACACGACTGTGAAGCCGGCGATGAACAGCAGCGTGCCGGCGAGCACCCGGCCCTTGACGGCGGCGGTGGTGCGCTCCGGCGCCGCCCGCTCGGCGACACTCACGCCGCCTGCGCCGCCGGTGCCACCTGCACCGCCGCCTACGGTGCCGGTGTTAGGAAGGGGCCCTTCCTCTACCGGAGGCGTTAACAGGGGGC
The DNA here is from genome assembly GCF_900091605.1 of Micromonospora tulbaghiae. Classification (GTDB taxonomy): domain Bacteria; phylum Actinomycetota; class Actinomycetes; order Mycobacteriales; family Micromonosporaceae; genus Micromonospora; species Micromonospora tulbaghiae. The sequence goes on along the minus strand of NZ_FMCQ01000001.1, from coordinate 518,453 downwards.
CCTTCCTTGCACCGCCCTCCAGGTCGGTGCCGGCCAGGCCGGTCACGTACGACAGGTAGCCGGGCATGAGCGGGAGCACGCACGGGGACAGGAAGCTGACCAGTCCGGCCAGTGCGGCCGCGCCCACCGCGAGCAGCAGCGGGCCGGACTCGGCGAGCTGGCGGAACGTCTCGCCCATCAGCGGGCGCCGTTCGGCGGCGGCGACTCGGCGGCGATCTCCTCGACGATCGGCCGCAGCTCGTCGCGGGTGACAGCCCGGCGGATCACCACGGCGATCCGGCCCTCGCGGTCCAGCACGACTGTGGCCGGGGTGGTGTTCGGCGGGATGTCGAAGTTCAGCGCCTGCCGGCTGGCCGGGTCGAAGATGCTCGGGTACGTGACCCGGCCCTCCTCGAAGGCGATCGCCTTGTCCTTGCTGTCCTGCACGTTGATGCCGAGGAACGTCACGCCGGAGCCCTTGGTGGCCTGGTAGGTGGCCTCCAGGTCGTCCGCTTCGGCCCGGCAGGGCGCGCACCAGGAGCCCCAGAAGTTGACCACGACGACCTGCCCGCGGTCGCGGGAGATGTCGTAGCCGCCGCCGGTGAGCAGTTCGCCGCTCACCTTCGGCGTCTTGGAGCGCTGGTCGGGGGCACAGGTGACGGTCGAGCCGTCGGCCGCGCACCGGCTCTCCTGGCTGCCGGAGGAACAGCCGACCAGCGCCGTACCGGCGGTCACGGCGGCGAGCAGGGCGGCGGCGAGCCTCCGGGTGAGCATCAGGCCCCCTTGGCCGTCCGGGCGGTCGGCGAGATCGAGACGAGGTGGGCCGCCGGCTCGGAGTACCCGATTCCGGCGATCTTGGCGCCGTCGAAGTGGAACGAGGTGAGGCTGGCCAGGCCGCACTGGCGGCGGCGCGGGTCGTGCCAGAGGCGCTTGCGCTCGACGTGCCGGCGCAGCGTCCAGATCGGGAGCTGGTGCGACACGAGCACCGCCTCCCGCCCCTCGGCGGCGACCCGGGCGGCGTGCAGCGCGGCGAACATGCGCTCGGCGATGGCCCGGTACGCCTCCCCCCAGGACGGGGTCACCGGGTCGCGCAGCACCCACCAGTTGCGCGGGTCGCGGAACGAGCCGTCACCCGGCGAGACCTTCTTGCCCTCGAACCAGTTCGCGCTCTCGATCAGCCGCTCGTCGACGCCGACGGAGAGGCCGAACTGCGCCGCGATCGGCTCGGCGGTCTGCTGGGCGCGCTCCAGCGGGCTGGCCACCACGTGCACCACGGTCCGGTCGGCGAGCGCCTGCGCCGCCGCCTTGGCCATCTGCACGCCCAGCTCGGAGAGGCGGAACCCGGGCAGGCGGCCGTAGAGGATGCCGTCCGGGTTGTGCACCTCACCGTGCCGCAGCACGTGCACCACCGTCTCCGCCATTGGCTAGGCCCCCTTCGTTCGCGACTGCGGGGCTCGCAAACCCGGCTTACTCCTCGCGCTCACTGCTATCCCCCGCTTCCTGCCGCTGCCGCCGCCCGCGCCGCCACCGGAAGGGCGGCGGCGATCTGCTCCCACGCGGCGTCGTCGATCGCGGTCGAGACGAACCACGACTCGAACGCGCTCGGCGGCAGGTAGACGCCACCGGCGAGCATCGCGTGGAAGAACGCCTTGAACGCCGGCACCACCTGGGTGCGGGCGCTGTCGTAGTCGTGCACGTCCGCGTCGGTGAAGAAGACCGAGAACATGTTGCCCGCGGTGGAGAGGCGGTGCGGCACGCCGGCCGCGGACAGCGCCTCGGTGGTGAGCTTGCCCAGCGCGGCGGCCGTCTCGTCGAGCCGCCGGTAGAGCGCGTCGTCGGCCAGCCGCAGCGTGGCCAGCCCGGCCGCGCAGGCCAGCGGGTTACCGGACAGCGTGCCGGCCTGATAGACCGGGCCGACCGGGGCGAGCTTCGCCATGATCTCCGCGCGCCCGCCGAACGCCGCGGCGGGCAGGCCGCCGCCCATGACCTTCCCGTACGTCCACAGGTCCGCGTCGGACGGGTCGAGGCCGTTCCATCCGGCGCGGGACACCCGGAACCCGGTCATCACCTCGTCGACGATGAGCAGCGCGCCGTTCGCGTGCGCGATCCGGGCCAGCTCGGAGTTGAAGCCGTCGCGCGGGGCGATCACGCCCATGTTGCCGGCGGCGGCCTCGGTGATGATCGCGGCGATGTGCGGCCCCTCGGCGGCGAACGCCTCCTCGACCGCGCGCAGGTCGTTGTACGGCAGCACGATGGTGTCGCCGGCCGCCGCGCCGGTCACGCCGGGCGAGTCGGGCAGGCCGAACGTGGCCACGCCGGAGCCGGCGGCGGCGAGCAGCGCGTCCGAGTGGCCGTGGTAGCAGCCGGAGAACTTGATGATCTTGGAGCGGCCGGTGAAGCCGCGGGCCAGCCGGATCGCCGACATGGTCGCCTCGGTGCCGGAGTTGACCAGGCGTACCTGCTCCACCGGCGTCCGCGCGACGATCTCGTCGGCCAGGTCGACCTCACCCGGCGTCGGCGTGCCGAAGCTGGTGCCGAGCGCCGCCGCCTCACGCAGCGCCTCCACCACGGCCGGGTGCGCGTGGCCGAGGATCAGCGGACCCCAGGAGCAGACCAGGTCGACGTAGCGACGACCGTCGGCGTCGAAGAGCCACGGACCCTCCCCCCGGACCATGAAGCGCGGGGTGCCGCCGACGGCACGGAACGCGCGCACGGGAGAGTTGACCCCGCCGGGCACGACGGCCTTGGCGCGGTCGAACAGGGCCTCGGAGGCCGGGGCGTCGGCCGGGTAGCGGCCGGATCCGGCGGAATGCGTCTCGGTCACGATGGGGCCATTGTGTCAGCGCCGGAGTGCTGCCTGGCAGGCACCCCGCGACGGGGGTTACCAGGCTCACCCGCCTGAGCGGCGCGGCGGGCCGACAGCGATCCGCTCGACAGGCCCGCTGGTCGAGATCGCGATAGGCTGACCGGGTGGATCGTGCCGAACTGTCCATCACCGTACACCGGACGGGTGACGAAGCCGTGCTTCGCCTGGCCGGTGAGATCGACATGCTCACGGCCGCCCAGCTCTCGACGGTGGTCAACGAGGTGCTGGCGGATCCGCCCCCGCGCATCGTGCTCGACCTGGCCGGGGTCACGTTCTGCGACTCGCAGGGCCTCGGCACGCTCGTGGTGCTCAGCCGCAAGGCCAGTCACACCCAGTGCCTGCTGATCCTCACCAACGTCGGTGACTTCCTGATCCGCGTACTGGACATCACCGGCCTCCGCAGCGCCCTGATGATCCGCAACGGAGCCACCCCGTAGCCCTCGGGGTTCTCCCCCGCGATCTTGCACTTGCGGCCCTCAGCTGAGGTGATTTGCCCCTTTCGCCGGGGCCGCAAGTGCAAGATCAACGCCTTTAGAGGACGGGGATGTCGCGGCGGCGGAACGTCAGCAGGCCGGTTGTGGCCAGCGTCACCGCCAGGGCCGTCAGCACGTACAGCGGGGTGGGGGTCCAGGCGTCTCGCAGCACCTGCGGGGTGTGCGTGAACGGGGACACGTCCAGCAGCCACTGGTCCAGTTCCAGCACCGCGCCGAGCTGACCGAGCAGCACGCAGACCGCCAGCACCACCCACGCGGCCGACGCGAGCCGGGGCAACAGGCCGTAGAGCAGCACGGCGAGCCCGGCCAGCACCCACGCGGCAGGCACCTGGGCCAGGCCGGCGGCGAGCATCCGGCCCAGCTGGCGGGGCACGTCGCCGGTGCTCAGGCCGTACGTCAGGCCGGTCGTCAGCCCGGCCACCGCCAGCACGACGACCGGGCCGAGCAGCGCGAACGCCACGTGCGAGAGCAGCCAGGTCGAGCGCCGCGTACCGGTGGCGAGCACCGGCTCCGCGTGCCCGGCGGACTCCTCCGCGCGCATCCGCAGCGCGGCCTGGATGCCGTACCCGGCAGCGGCCAGCCCGGCCAGGCTCAGCGTGACCCCCAGGTACGCGTCGGCCATCCCGGACGCCCCGCCGAGCCGGGCCACGATCTCCTCCATCCGCGGGCTCCCCTCGACCGACCGGCCGGCCGCCTCGGCCGCGCCCCCGAGGATCAGCCCGAGCAGGCCGAACCCGACCGACCACCAGAGGATCTGCCCCCGGTGCAGCCGCCAGGCCAGCCCGAACGGACCGGACAGGGCGCCGCCCGCAGTGGCCGGGCCGAGCCGGGGCGGCAGCACGCCGGCGCCCAGGTCGCGGCGGACCGAGACGGGGTACGCGAGCGCGGCGAGCAGCACCGTCGCGGCCAGCGGCAGCAGCAGCACCCACCACCGCTCCCCCTCGTACGGCCGGACGCGGGCGCCCCAGCCCAGCGGGGACAGCCAGCTCGGCCAGTCGTTGCCGGCGGTGTCCCCGGCCAGGCGCAGCCCGAACGCGGCGCCGAGACCGGCGAGGCCGATGCCCCGTGCTCCGCCCGCGGTCTCGGTGAGCTGGGCGGCCAGGCCGCCGAGCGTCGCGAAGACCACGCCGGTCAGCACGGTGACCAGCCCGTACGCGACCGAGCCGCCGACCGGCAGCCCGGTCGACACCAGCCCGGCGGCGGTGAGCAGCCCGAGCACCACGTCGGCCGCGTACGTGACGAGCAGCGCGGCGGTCAGCCCGGCGTGCCGCCCGAGCACGCTGCCGCCGAGTAGTTCCCGCCGCCCGGCCTCCTCCTCGGTGCGGGTGTGCCGGATGACCGTGAGCAGGCTCGCCAGCGCGACGATGAGCAGCAGGAAGCCACTGCGCTGGGCGGTCAGCCCGCCGACGCTGTCGCCGTACGCCGGGCCGAGCAGCGCGACGATCGACGGGTTGCGGGCGGTGCCCTCCAGGTACGCGGCCCGCTCGGCGGCGGTCGGGAACAGCTCGAAGAAGCTGGCCGCGTACGTCATCGGCAGCACCGCGAGGACCAGCACCCACAGCGGCAGCAGGAGGCGGTCCCGGCGCAGCATCAGCCGGACCAGGTGGCGCGTGCCGGTGAGCGCACTCATGACCGGTCCGCCGTCTCGGGGCGCGCCACGCCGGAGGAGGACGCCGCGTCGGAGGAGGACGCCGTCTCGTAGTGCCGCAGGAACAGTTCCTCAAGCGTGGGCGGCGTGCTCACCAGGCTGCGTACGCCGAGTTCGGTGAGCCGGCGCAGCGCGGCGTCGAGCGACGCGGTGTCCACGTCGAAGCGGACCCGCTGCCCCTCCACCCGCAGGTCGTGCACGCCGGGCAGGTCGGCCAGGCCGTCCAGCGGCGCGGTGACCTCGGCGTCGATCGCGGTGCGGTGCAGGTGGCGCAGGTCGCCGAGGGTGCCGGACTCCACAGTCCGGCCGGCGCGGATGATCGTCACCCGGTCGCAGAGCGCCTCCACCTCGGCCAGGATGTGGCTGGACAGCAGCACTGTGCGCCCGTCCTGCCGGGCCCGGCGGACCCAGTGCTGGAAGACCTCCTCCATCAGCGGGTCGAGCCCGGAGGTCGGCTCGTCGAGGATGAGCAACTCGACGTCGGAGGCGAGCGCGGCGACCAGGCCGACCTTCTGCCGGTTGCCCTTGGAGTAGGTGCGCCCCTTCTTGCGCGGGTCCAGCTCGAACGACTCCAGCAGCTCGGCGCGGCGCTTCGGGTCGAGGCCGCCGCGCAGCCGGCCGAGCAGGTCGATGACCTCGCCGCCGCTGAGGTTGGGCCAGAGTGTGACGTCTCCTGGTACGTACGCGAGACGGCGGTGCAGCGCCACCGCGTCCCGCCAGGGGTCGCCGCCCAGCAGTCGGACGGCCCCCGCGTCCGCCCGCAGCAGACCGAGCAGCACTCGGATGGTGGTCGACTTGCCGGAGCCGTTCGGGCCCAGGAAGCCGTGCACCTCACCGGTGCGGACGGTGAGGTCGAGTCCGTCGAGAGCCCGGGTGCGGCCGAAGGTCTTCACCAGGCCGGACACATCGATTGCTGTTTCCATATTTCAGAAGCTACGCTCGTTTCACAAACTTGTGAAGACTGTAGGGTCACGGGGTGAGCGTCGAGGAGCCGACCATGAACGTGCCGCCCCACCACGACGAGGAAGAGGTCCACCTCTTCATCGAGCGGATGGCGATGGCCTTCGCCGACGTGGGCTTCCCCCGGATGGCCGCCCGGGTCCTGTTCACGGTGATGAGCGCCGACGGCCCGCTCACCGCGGGCGAGATCGCCGAGCGGCTCGGCGTCAGCGCGGCGGCCGTCAGCGGCGCGGTGCGCTACCTGACCCAGTTCGCCATGCTGGTCCGCGAGCCGGTCAAGGGCTCCCGGAGCGACCGCTACCGGATGCCCGACAACCCGTGGTACGAGGCGACGATCACCAAGACCACGATCTACAAGAACTTCATCGACATCGCCGCCGGCGGGGTCGACGCGCTGCACGGCCGCAGCACGCCGGCCGGTGAGCGGGTCGCCGAGATGCGCGACTTCTTCCTCTTCGTACAGGAGGAGCTGGAATCGCTCGGCGACCGCTGGCGGGCCCGGCGGGCCGCGACCGGGCACGGCGGCCCGGCCGTCGGCTGAACCGTCAGCGGGTGTTGCCCCAGCGCGCCTGCTCCAGCAGTTCCACCGCGCGGTCCCGGGTGGACGGGTCGTCGTCGGCGCGCAGCAGCGCTGTCGCCTCGTCCACCGCGTCGGTCAGGTGCCGCCACTGCAGGTCCCGCTCCCGCACCAGGTCCGACTGGGCGGCGAGCTGCCGCGTCTTCACCCACAGGTCGACGAAGACGGTCACCTTGGCCCGCAGCACCCACGGGTCGAACGGCTTGGTCAGGTAGTCGACCGCGCCGGCCGCGTAGCCGCGCAGCGCGAGCTGGGCGTCCTTGTCCGCGGCGGTCAGGAAGATGATCGGTACGTGCCGGGTGCGCTCACGCCGCTTGATGTGGGTGGCGGTCTCGAAGCCGTCCATGTCCGGCATCTGGGCGTCCAGCAGGATCACCGCGAAGTCGTCCACCAGGAGCTGCTTGAGCGCCGCCTCGCCGCTCTCCACCGCGACCGACTGCACCGGGAGACCCTGGAGGATCGCCTCCAGCGCCATCAGGTTCTCCCGCCGGTCGTCCACCAGCAGGGCCTTGGCCGTCTGCGTCACGCGTTCTCCTCGCCTCGGCTCCGGCCGATCCAGGACGCCATCAGTTCGATCAGCTCGTCCAGGTCCACCGGCTTGGTGATGTAGTCGCTGCCGCCGGCGCCGAGCGCCGACTCCCGGTCGCCGGGCATCGCCTTCGCGGTCAGGAACACGACCGGCAGGTCCGCGAACCGGTGGTTGCGGCGGATCTGCGCGGTCGTCTCGTACCCGTCCTGGTCCGGCATCATGGCGTCCATCAGGACGATGTCCACCTCCGGGTGCTCGGCGAGCTGGCGGACGCCGTCCGCCCCGTTGTCCGAGTACAACACGGTCATCCCGTGCAGTTCCAACGCGGACGTCAGCGCGAACACGTTCCGCACGTCGTCGTCGATGATCAGCACGGTCACGCCGTCCAGGCGCCGGGTCGCGGGCGTCTCCTGGGGCTGCGGCAGCTCCATCGGCATGAGCAGCGAAGACGGCAGGCCCGCGCGGCTCGGCGACGGCGGCGCCGGCGCCACCACCGCGTCCGGCGCCAGCACATCGGGTACGAAGAGAGTGAACGTCGAACCCTGACCGGGCGCGGACGACACGGTGATCGTGCCACCGAGCAGGCGGGCCAGATCCCGGCTGATGGACAGCCCGAGGCCGGTGCCGCCGTAGCGCCGGCTGGTGGTGCCGTCCGCCTGCTGGAACGCCTCGAAGATCAGCGACAGTTTGTCGTCGGAGATCCCGATCCCGGTGTCTATCACGGTGAACGCGATCACCCGCTGCGCGTTCGTCAGCGCCGGCACGTCGAAGACGGCGTTCTCGGCCGCCGGGCCGATGCGCAGCGTCACGGCGCCGTTGTCGGTGAACTTCACCGCGTTGGACAGCAGGTTGCGCAGGATCTGCTGCAACCGCTGGGCGTCGGTGACCAGCGCGGGCGGCAGATCGCGGCTGACCCGTACCTGGAAGTCCAGGCCCTTCTCCTCGGCCTGCGGCGCGAACGCCTGCTCCACGTAACCGCGGATCTCGGCGAAGTGGATCTCGGTGGGCTCCACGTCCATCCGGCCCGCCTCGATCTTGGACAGGTCGAGGATGTCGTCGATCAGCGACAGCAGGTCCGACCCGGCGCCGTGGATGGTCCGGGCGAACTCGATCTGCTTCGCGCTGAGGTTGCGCTCCGGGTTCTCGGCCAGCAGCCGGGCCAACAGGAGCAGCGAGTTCAGCGGCGTACGCAGCTCGTGGCTCATGTTCGCCAGGAACTCCGACTTGTACGCCGACGCGCGGGTGAGCTGCTGCGCCTTCTCCTCCAGGCCGAGGCGGGCCAGCTCGATCTCCCGGTTCTGCGTCTCGATGTTGGCCTTCTGCTCGGACAGCAGCTTCGCCTTGTCCTCCAGCTCGGCGTTGGTGCGCTGCAACTCGGCCGACTGGTCCTGCATCTCGTGCGCCAGCCGCTGCGACTGCGCCAGCAGCTCCTCCGTACGCCGGTTGGCCTGGATGGTGTTGACCGCGACGCCGATGGTGAGCACCAGCCGCTCCAGGAAGGCCAGGTGCAGCTCGGAGAACGTGGCCACGCCGGCGAACTCGATCACGCCGAGCAGCTCGCCCTCGAACTGGACCGGCAGCACCACCAGGTCGGCCGGGGGCGTGTCGGCCAGCCCGGACCGTACGACGAGGCGTCCGTCCGGCTGCGCCTTGACCCGGATCGTCCGGCGCGACAGCGCGGCCTGCCCGACCAGCCCTTCACCCGGGCCGAACGTGACGTCGTGGCCGCGCGCCACGTACCCGTAGGAGGCGGTGAGCCGCAGCCGCATGCTGCCCTCGGAGCTGTCCGCCAGGAAGAACGCGCCGAGCTGCGCGTCCACCAGCGGGGTCACCTCCTGCATGATCATGCGGCAGACCTCGCCCAGGTCGCGCTGGCCCTGGAGCAGACCGCCGATCCGGGCCAGGTTCGAGTCCAGCCAGCCCTGCTCGGCGTTCTTCTTCGTCGTCTCCCGGAGGGTGACGATCATCTGGTTGATGTTGTCCTTCAGCTCGGCGACCTCGCCCTGCGCCTTCACGTTGATCCGCTGGGTCAGGTCGCCGCGGGTCACCGACGTGGAGACCTGCGCGATCGCGCGCAACTGCGTGGTGAGGGTGGAGGCGAGCTGGTTGACGTTCTCGGTGAGGTCGCGCCACGTACCGGAGACGCCCTTGACCTGTGCCTGACCACCCAGCTTGCCCTCGGTACCCACCTCACGGGCCACCCGCGTCACCTCGTCGGCGAACGACGAGAGCTGGTC
>NZ_FMCQ01000001.1:0-508574 GCF_900091605.1 Micromonospora tulbaghiae | reverse complement strand
TGCGACAGGTCACCCTTCGCCACGGCCGTGGTGACGGAGGCGATGTTGCGGACCTGGCTGGTCAGGTTCGACGCCATCGAGTTCACGTTGTCGGTGAGATCCCGCCACGTACCCGAGACGCCCTTGACCTGTGCCTGACCACCCAGCTTGCCCTCGGTGCCCACCTCGCGCGCCACGCGCGTCACCTCGTCGGCGAACGACGAGAGCTGGTCGACCATCGTGTTGACGGTGTTCTTCAGCTCCAGGATCTCGCCCTGCGCGTCCACGGTGATCTTCTGGCCCAGGTCGCCCTTGGCGACCGCCGTGGAGACCTGGGAGATGTTGCGGACCTGGCTGGTCAGGTTGCCGGCGAGCTGGTTGACGTTCTCGGTGAGGTCGCGCCAGGTGCCGGACACGCCGCGCACCTGCGCCTGGCCGCCCAGCTTGCCCTCGATGCCCACCTCACGGGCCACCCGGGTCACCTCGTCGGCGAACGACGAGAGCTGGTCCACCATCGTGTTCACGGTGTCCTTCAGCTCCAGGATCTCACCCTGGGCGGCCACCGTGATCTTCTGCGACAGGTCACCCTTCGCGACAGCCGTCGACACCTGGGCGATGTTGCGCACCTGCGCGGTCAGGTTCGACGCCATCGAGTTGACGTTGTCGGTCAGGTCCTTCCAGGTGCCCGCCACGCCCGGCACCTCGGCCTGGCCACCGAGCTTGCCCTCGGTGCCCACCTCGCGGGCCACCCGGGTCACCTGTTCGGCGAACAGCCGCAGCGTGTCGGTGAGCGAGTTCATCGTGTCGGCCAGCTCGGCCACCTCGCCGCGCGCCCCGACCGTGATCTTCTGCGACAGGTCGCCCTTCGCGACCGCTGTGGCCACCTGGGAGATCGACCGCACCTGCCCGGTGAGGTTCGACGCCATGGTGTTCACCGAGTCGGTGAGGTCCTTCCAGGTGCCGGCCACCCCGCGCACGTCGGCCTGGCCGCCCAGCTTGCCCTCGGTGCCCACCTCGCGGGCCACCCGCGTCACCTCGTCCGCGAACGACGAGAGCTGGTCCACCATCGTGTTCACGGTCCGGCCGATGCGCAGGTACTCACCACGCAGCGGACGACCGTCGATCTCCAGCGCCATGTGCTGGGAGAGGTCGCCGTCGGCCACCGCCACGATGACCCGGGCGATCTCGGTGGTCGGCCGGCCCAGATCGTCGATGAGCGAGTTGACCGCCCGCTGCCCCTCCGCCCAGGAGCCGTCGAGGCCCTCGTCGTCCAGGCGCTCGGTGAGCCGGCCGTCGCGGCCGACGATCCGGCTGATCCGACGCAGGTCCAGGTGCTGCCGCTCCTGCAACGACACCACGTCGTTGAAGGCGTCGGCGACCTCACCGGGCAGTCCCGCCCGCCGGGGCAGGCGCACCCGGAGATCGCCGCGCCCCACCCGGCGCAACGCCTCGACCAGTTCGCCGAGGAGCACCTCGTGGTCGGACGCGGACGGGTCCGCGGTCACCGACTGATTCACCGTGGCCATCGTTCCTCGCTCCGCTCGGGCTCGTGCGGTCACACGGGCCATCCCATCATTGTGCCGCGCGATCCGTCGAGGTCACCGCGTGTGATCGCGCGTCACGTGCGGTATCAACCCGGGTGGTGGGTTCGCCGGGACGCTTGGCACCCGGGGTGGGCGCGGTGGAGGATACGAAGGTGTCAGCGGAGGCAGGGCCGGCCAGCGGCGGCGCGGACGAGCGCGTCCGCCGGGTCCGCCTCCCCGCCGACCGCCGCACCCCCGCGGCGGCCCGCGCGCTGGTCCGCACCATGCTGCTCGAAGCGCGGCTGCCCGAACTGCTGAACGAGGCGCTGCTGCTCACCACCGAGCTGACCACCAACGCCGTCGAACACGCGCGTACCGAACTGGACATCGAGGTCGACACCGACCGCGAGGGCCTCACCGTGACCGTCACCGACTTCGCCTCCGGCCCCGTCGACGAGCTGATGGTGGGCGTGCGCAACACCACGTCCGACATCACCGAGGTGGCCACCCGAGGGCGCGGGCTGCTGCTGGTCGACCACTTCTCCAGCCGGTGGGGCACGACCTACCTGCCCACCGGCAAGGGAGTCTGGTTCCGCCTGGACCGGCCCGGCCCCGGCGGGTCCGCCCGGCCGTCGGCCGGCCCGCTGCGGGTCGCCGCACCGGAACGGACCGGCGACGGTACGCCGAGCGCCGCGGCGATGAGCGACCTGATGCAGCTCACCCCCGACGCGTACGCCGACGAGCCGCTGCCCGAGTTCGCCACCGGGCTGCTGACCCGGGTCGCCGAGATGGTGGGCGCCGCCGGTGGCTCGGTACGGCTGGACCGGGGCGACGGACTCGGCACCCAGGTCTTCGCCCGGTACGGCCGGCCGCCGCGCGAGGGAAACGAACTGCTGCGCGTACCGCTCGCCGTGCACCGCCCGTACGCCGGCGAGCTGGAGCTGGACGCGGCGCCCTCGGCGTACGCCCGGCCGCTGGCCGTACTGGCCGCCGAGCGGCTGTCGCTGCACCTGGAGAACGACCGGCTGCGCCGCGCCGACGTACGTCGCTCCACCTGGCTGACGTTCCTGGCCGAGGCCAGTGAACTGCTCGCCCAGTCGCTCGACGTCGAGCTGACCATGGCGCTCGTCCCGCAGCTCGTGGTGCCCCGGCTCGGCCAGTGGTGCGCCGTGCACACCACCGACGAGTGGGGCCGGCTGCGCCTCGCCGCATCGAGCCACGCGGACGAGGCGATGCTGCCGCAGCTGCACCGGATCCTCCAGGAGACCGGCCCCGACTCGATCCAGTCCCGGCTGCGCGAGGCGTCCCGCAACGCCGCCCAGGTGCCGCTCGGCGGGCCGATGGAGGGCTTCGCCGTACCGTTGATCGCCCGTGGCCAGCGGCTCGGCACCCTCGCCGTGGGCCGGCACCAGCGGCACCGGCACGACCCGGACGAAGTCTCGGTGCTGGAGGACGTGGCCCGCCGCGCCGCCCTCGCCATCGAGAACGCCCGCATCCACGCCGAGCGCCGCCGGGTGGCCCAGACGCTCCAGCAGTCGCTGCTGCCGCCGGTGCTCCCGGTGGTCGAGGGCATCGGCTTCGCCGCCGAGTACGTCCCGACCGGCGACGACGCGGAGGTCGGCGGCGACTTCTACGACGTGCTCCCGCTGCCGGACGGCCGCTGGCTCGTGGTGGTCGGCGACGTGTCCGGCAAGGGCGTGCAGGCCGCCGCCGTGACCGGGCTCGTCCGGGACGTGATCCGGGTGCTCGTCGGCGACGGCAAACCGCTGCCCGAGGTGCTCGGCCGGCTCAACGAGACGCTCGTCGAGCGCGGCGGCGGACGCTACTGCACGCTGGCGCTGGCGGCTGTCGCACCCGGCGACGGCGACCAGCTCGACGTCTCGCTGCACCTGGCCGGCCACGACCGCCCGGTCCTGCTGCACGGCGGTGGCGGCGCGACGTTCGTCGGCACCGGCGGCACGGCGCTGGGCCTGCTCGACACGATCACCACCCCGACCGCCGAGCTGACGCTCAAGCCCGGCGACGCGCTGGTCTTCTACACCGACGGGGTCACCGAGCGGCGGCGCGGACGGGAGCTGTTCGGCACCGACCGGCTGCGCGAGTCGGCGGCGCCGCTGGCCGGGTACTCGGCCGACGTGGTGGCCGCCCGGCTACGCGCCGCCACCATCGCCTTCTCGGTGGAGCCCCCACGCGACGACATAGCCATCCTCGTCCTCCGCAACGACACCCCCTAACCCCCGCCCGGTCCCGCCCCCGCGCCTGGGCGGACGCCCCGTCGATCATGAAGTTGGCCGCTCAATTCGCCCGTTTCCTCCCCGTCAACTTCATGGTCAACCCACTCCGGGTTGCCCCACGGACGCCTCAGGTCGCCCGTCGTCGCCCGTCTGGGGAGGGCGAGGGCTGGTCAGAGGCCTCCGGGGAGGCGGCCGGGGGCCAGGCGGTGGTGCGGGTCCAGGTGGGCCTTGGCGCTGCGCAGGCGCGGCAACGCGGGCAGCTCACCCCAGAGGTCGACGGCACGGCGTACCGCAGCGGGCGCGGCCACCACGACGCACCGGCCCCGCCGGGCGATCAGCACACTGCGGACCGCGGTGAGGATCGAGGCGACCCGCTCGGGCGGCAGCGCGCCGGACAGGGCGGCGTGCACGGTGCCCGAGCCGGCCGAGCCGCGTACCGGCACCGGGCCGCCGGTGGCGTCGCGCAACGCGTAGACGGCCGCGTGCAGGTCGTTGATCGGCACCTCGATGCGCAGCGCGGTGTCGCCGGGCGCGAAGGGGTAACACCCCCACCATTCCGGCGCGTGGTGGCTGATCATCGCCTCGGCGCCGAGGACGGCGGTGAGCCGTTCGGCCCGCTCGGTCACGTCGGCCGGGCCGCCCTCCAGCAGCACCACCAGGCTGCCCGCCGCGGGCCGGCCGGTCACGGCCGGATGGTCGGGGCGGTTGATCACCGACGGGTGCGTCGGCGGGATGCGACGCCGAGGCAGCGGCACCGGCACCGGCAGGTCCAGTTCGACGGCGGCCGGATCGACGCCCGCGGCCAGGACGGCCCGGACCAGGTCGTGCACCTCCAGCGGCGTCCAGACCGGACGGGACACCCAGAGCCGGCCGGCCGGTACGGCGTGCACCCGCATGGTGGCCGAGACCAGCACGCCGAGCCCGCCCTGCGAGCCGCAGAGCAGCCGGGCCACGTCGAGCCCGGGCACCTCGCCCCGCCCTAGGATCGCGTCGCCGCCACCCGGATCGTCGCCGGACGCACCACCGGCACCCCAGCCCGCGCCACCCGCCGAACCGCCGGCACCCCACCCGGCCCCACCCACGCCACCAGCGGCAGCACCGCCGCCACCGTCGCCCGCCGGACCGCGCCCGCCCGGTCGGCCACCGCCACCGCCCGGAGTGGCCCGGCCCAGCGCCTCCGTGCCGGACTCGCCGACGCTCACCAACTCGCCGTCGGCGTCGAGGTAGCGCACCCCGACGAGCTGGGCGCACGGGCTGCCGTGCCGGTGACGCAGCGGACCGGACTCGTCGGCGGCGAGCACCCCGCCGAGCGTCGCGCCCGGCGAGGGCGCGTCGACCGGCAGCCGCCGGTTGGTGCGCGCGAGCGTGGCCTGGACCGCGCGCAGCGGCGTACCGGCGCCGATCTCGGCCACCGCCGCCCCACGCGGCTCGTGCCAGACCCCGGCGAGGCGGCCGGTGTCGAGCATGATGTCCACCTGCGCCGGGGCGGCGCCCCAGTCGATCTTCGTGCCGGCGCCGCGGGGCACCACTGTCAGGTCGTGCGCGGCGGCCAGCCGCAACACCTCCGCCGCGGCGTGCGGGCCGCCCGGCACGGCCACCCACCGGGCGGTACGGCCGGCCACCTCGTCGGCCGGGCCGGCGAAGCGGGCGAACGGGGCACCGCAGATCGCGGCCAGCTTCCGGGTGATGTCGAGGGCTTCGAGTCGGTCGGTGGAACGTGCCGCATCCGCCATGGCGGTTATCGTACACATGTTCGAAAGACCTGGCGGCGAGTCGTGGGATTCGGTCGACGGGCGAGCCCGGCGGCGGCCCGGCGACCGGTAACGTGGCGCCGTGACCGAAACCCCGCCGCCCGTCGCCAAGCGCCTCCCGACCGAGCGCGTCCATCACGGTGACACAGTCCTCGACGAGTACGCCTGGCTCGCCGCCAAGGACGAGCCGGACACGATCGCGTATCTGGACGCCGAGAACGCGTACACCGAGGCGCGCACCGCCCACCTGGCCGGGCTGCGTGCGGAGCTGTTCGAGGAGACGCGCCGGCGCACCCAGGAGACCGACCTGTCGGTGCCGACCCGCAAGGACGGCTACTGGTACTACACCCGCACGGTCGAGGGCCAGCAGTACGGCGTGCACTGCCGGCGCGCGGTCCGGCCGGGCGAGACGGCGCCCCCGGTCAGCGCGGACGGCGCCCCGCTCGACGGCGAGGAGGTGCTGCTCGACGGCAACCAACTCGCCGAGGGGCACGACTTCTTCTCGCTCGGCGCGTTCGACGTCAGCCCGGACGGGCGCTGGCTGGCCTACTCCACCGACTTCTCCGGCGACGAGCGGTTCACGCTGCGGATCAAGGATCTGACCACCGGCGAGTCGCTGCCGGACGAGGTGCCGGACACGTTCTACGGCACGGCCTGGTCCAGCGACGCGTCCACGCTGTTCTACGTGACGGTGGACGAGGCGTGGCGGCCGAACCGGGTCTGGCGGCACACCGCCGGCACGGCGTCCACCGAGGACGTGGTGGTCTACCAGGAGGACGACGAGCGGTTCTGGGTCGGCGTCGAGCTGACCCGCTCGGAGCGCTTCGTGGTCATCGACATCCACAGCAAGATCACCAGCGAGGTGTGGGTGATCCCGGCGTCCAACCCGACCGGCGAGCCCGCCGTCGTGGCCCCGCGGCGTCAGGGCATCGAGTACGCGGTGGAGCACCACGGCCACCGCTTCCTGATCCTGCACAACGACGGCGCGGAGGACTTCGCGCTGGCGTACACCTCGGCGGACGCGCCGGGCGAGTGGGAGCCGCTGATCCCGCACACGCCGGGCACTCGGCTGGAGTCGGTCGACGCGTTCGAGAACCACCTCGTGGTGTCGTTGCGCGCCAACGGCCTGACCGGCCTGCGGGTGCTGCCGGTGGGCAGCGACGACAGCTGGGACATCGACTTCCCCGAGCCGATCTACAGCGTGGGGCTCGACGCCAACCCGGAGTACCGCACGAACGAGGTCCGGCTGCGCTACACCTCGCTCGTCACCCCGGACTCGGTCTACGACTACGACCTGGTGACCCGCGAGCTGACGCTGCGCCGGCAGAAGCCGGTCCGCCCCGGGCCGGACGGGCGCGCGTACGACCCGGCCGACTACGAGCAGCACCGGGACTGGGCGCTCGCCGACGACGGCACCCGCGTACCGATCTCGCTCGTCTGCCGCCGCGGCACCCCGCGCGACGGCTCGGCGCCCGCCGTCATCTACGGCTACGGGTCGTACGAGGCGAGCATGGACCCGTGGTTCTCGATCGCCCGGCTGAGCCTGCTCGACCGCGGCGTGATCTTCGCGGTGGCGCACATCCGGGGCGGCGGTGAGCTGGGCCGTCGCTGGTACGACGAGGGCAAGCTGCTGGCCAAGAAGAACACGTTCACCGATTTCGTGGCGTGCGCCCGACACCTGGTCAAGGCGGGCTGGACGGCCAGCGACCGGCTGGTCGCCCGGGGCGCCTCGGCCGGTGGCCTGCTGATGGGCGCGGTGGCGAACCTCGCCCCGGACGCGTTCACCGGGATCGTCGCGCAGGTGCCGTTCGTGGACGCGCTCACCTCGATCCTCGACCCGTCGCTGCCGTTGACGGTCACCGAGTGGGAGGAGTGGGGCAACCCGCTCGACGACCCCGAGGTCTACGCGTACATGAAGTCGTACACGCCGTACGAGAACGTGGTGACCGCCGACTACCCGGCGATCCTGGCGGTGACCAGCCTCAACGACACCCGCGTGCTCTACCACGAGCCGGCCAAGTGGATCGCCCGGCTGCGATCGCTCGCGCCGGCCGGCGACTATCTGCTCAAGACCGAGATGGGCGCGGGCCACGGCGGCCCCAGCGGCCGGTACGACTCCTGGCGCGAGGAGGCGTTCGTCAACGCCTGGATCCTCGACCGCGTCGGCCGGGCCTGACCGTTCCGATCAGATGGGCGACGAGAAGCAGCCGGCGGCGCGACGTGCGCCGGCCTGGCTGCTCCTCGTGGTGGTCGCCGGCGCGCTCGTCGTCTGCTGCTGTTCGACGGTGATCGGCCTGGCCGTCGCCGGCTCCGCCGGACTGCTCGGCCGCTGACCGGTCAGGTGCTGCGCAGTTCCTCCACCGAGGTCGCCGCGCGCAGGAACAGCAGGCCGGCCACGACCGTGCACAGCACCGCCGCCAGCCCGCCCGCCGCGAGCCAGGCCAGCTGATCCCACGGTACGTCCGGCGGGACGGTCGTCTTCGGCACCCGTTCGATACGGGTGTACCGGGCCGCGGTGGCCGGGTCGCCGCACAGCTCCGTACCGGCGTCGCAGACGGTTCGCGCGAAGCCACCGTTGCTCGGTGCCGGCATGACGCCCCGGACCAGCAGGTAGCCGACCGTCAACGCGAGCCCGATCGCGGGTACGGCGGGGGCGAGCGCGGCCCAGAGCAGCGACCGGCCGATGGTGGCGCGTGGCACGCCGGTCGCCACCTGCGCCGCGTACGCCCGCCGTCGGCTGGTGATCCCCTCGACCACAGCCACGAGCAGCCCACCGCCGGCGATCGCCATCGCCACCACGACCGCGAGGTCGACCAGGTTCATCGCGCCGAGATAGAAGCCCGGGTCGGCCAGTCCGGAGCCGGTGCGGCGGGTCACCTCGGCCTGGGCCTGGAAGTCGGCGCGCATCCCCGCGGCGCCGGCGCCGAAGATCAGCGCGGCCAGCAACGCGGCGAAGGTGCGGCTGCCGGCCCACGGGTCGGCGGCCAGCCGGCGGGCGGCGAGCAGGGCGGCCGGGCCGCGTCCGTGCCGGTGCAGCAGCCGCCCGGTGTGGTAGGAGATCCAGCCGGTGCCCGAGACGACGCCGATCATCGCGGTCAGCCCGCCGACGACCAGCAGCGTGGGCACCAGCCAGTCGGGTGCCACGGCGCCCCGCCGCTCGTACCAGAGCAGGAGCGGGCGGATCGCGGCGAACATCGCCAGTGCGGCGAGGATGAGCACGCCCGGCCACGGCCAGGGCGCCCGGGTGCGGACCCTGCGCACGACGCCGAACGGCGTGGTGGCGACCCGCCGCAGCAGCAACGCGCTCACCAGCGCGGCGGCCAGCGGCAGGCCGAGCACGACGGCGGCCACCGCCACCGGGGCCGGATGCACGTCGGTGGGCAGCGGCAGCCGCCCGTCCGCGTCGGGCCGGTGCAGCAGGCCGCGCCCGGCCAGGAAGACGGCCAGGCCGACGACGGTGCCGATCAGGCTCGCCACGCCGGTCTCGGCGACCGCGACCCGGGTGACCTGCCCGGGGGTGGCACCGGCCAGCCGGAGCGCGGCCAGCCGCCGGTCCCGGCCGGGCGCGCCGAGGCGGGCGCACTGCCCGGCCAGCCCCAGCACCGGTACGCAGAGCAGCAGCAACGCGAACGCGACGCCGGGGCGCAGGCCGGGTTCCCGCAGCAGGGCGCTGGTGTACTGGTCGGAGTTGAGCCCCTCGTCGCCGGACGGCTCGACCACCGACAGCACGGTCAGCGCGGCCAGCCCGGCCAGCGTCGCGAGCGCGGCGCTCACCGCCGTGAGCACCACCCGTGCGATGTCGGTGCGGGTGCCCGCCAGCACGAGTCGCAGCAGCGTCCCCGGCCTCACCGTGACCCGCCCGGCAGCGCCGGGTCGAGCCCGAGCCCGGTGTGGTCGACCATGCCGTCGCGCAGGCTCACCTCCCGGTCCGCGTACGCGGCGATGCGCGGCTCGTGGGTCACCAGCACGACTGTGGTGCGCTGCTCGCGGGCCAGCCGGACCAACTGGGTGAGCACCTGCTCGCCGGCCAGCGTGTCGAGCGCGCCGGTCGGCTCGTCGGCGAAGATCACCCGCGGCTCGGTGACGAGCGCCCGGGACATCGCGCAGCGTTGCTGCTGCCCGCCGGACATCTCGCCGGGCCGGGCGTCGGCGACGTCGGCCACGCCCAGCCGGTCCAGCCAGGCCAGCGCCGCGGTCCGTGCCGCTCGCCGCCCCGTGCCGGCGAGCAGCAGCGGAAGTGCGACGTTCTCCGCGGCGGTCAGCTCGGCGACGAGCTGCCCGAACTGGAACAGCACCCCGAATTCGGTACGGCGCAGCCGCGAGCGGGCTGCCTCCGACCACGTGTCGATCCGTTCCCCGCGCCAGGTCACCTGACCGGCGTCGGGGCGCAGGATGCCGGCGAGGCAGTGCAGCAGCGTGGACTTGCCGCACCCGCTCGGGCCGGTGACCGCGAGGATCTCGCCTTCGGCCACGTCGAGCGTCACACCGCGCAGCGCGGGTGTGTGACCGTATGCGCGGACGACTCCGCGCGCTTGCAGGAACGTCACGAGCGCACCTCCCGGTGCCAGTCGGCGACCCGGTCCAGGGTGGTGTGCAGCCACCGGAGATCGGCGTCGAGATGGGCGATGGCGAAATCGGCGGCGATCACCTCGTCGAGGCGGGCACCGGGGGCGGTCTTGAGCGCTGTCAGCTCACGCAGTCGCTGCGTGTGCGCCCGGCGCTGGGCGATCAGGCAGTCCCGGGCCTGCCCGGCGTCGGCCACCAGGAGCGCGACGACCACCTTGGCGAACAGCGTGCTCGTCACGTACGGCATCGGTGGTTCGACGGTGCCCAGCCAGTGGTCGAGCGCCGCCCGCCCGTCGTCGGTGAGCGCGTAGGCGGTCCGGTCCGGGCCGCCGTCCCGCTCCTGACCGGCCGGCGCGACCAGGCCGTCCCGGTGCAGGCGGGCCAGCGTCGCGTAGACCTGGCCGAAGGCGAGCGGCCGGGCCCTGGGCAGTCGCTCGTCGTGCGCACGCTTCAGCTCGTAGCCGTGGCGTGGGCCGGCGGCGAGCAGTCCGAGCAGAACGTGCGAAGTGGACACGCCCCTACTATTCGCTGAGTGAATAGCAGTGTCAAGGACGGCCCGCGTGAACAAGCTGCTCGGTCGGAGATGCCGCGCACAGGCGCCCGCTCAGCGGAGGTGGCGCAGCGCGACGGAAGACGCCGTGCGGTTCAGCGGCGGCGGACCGCCACCACCGCCACGTCGTCCTGGATCTCCGGCGGCGCCAGCTCGACGAGCAGTCGCCGGCAGAAATCGTCCAGGTCGTCGTCCACCCGGGCTGCGGCCACGCCGAGCGCCGCCATGCCGTCGTCGATCGTGGCGTCCCGCCGCTCGATCAGCCCGTCGGTGTAGAGCACGAGGGTCGCCCCGGCGGGCAGCACGAACTCCAGGTCCGGCGGGCGCGGTGCACGCACGCCGAGCAGCGGCGCGGACTGCGTGACGAACTCGACCCGCCCGTCCCGGCTCAGCAGCGCCGGCAGGTGCCCGGCGCTGGCCATCCGGACCAGCCCGGTCGACGGGTGGAGCAGAAGGACGCAGATGGTGGCCAGCTCGTTCGGCAGCAGGGTTCGCATCAGCTCGTTGACCCGGTCCAGGATCACCGCGGGCTGATGGCCCTCCACCGCGTACGCCCGCACCGCATGCCGCAGCTCGGCCATCACCGTGGCGGCGTGCAACGAGTGCCCGGCCACGTCACCGATCGCCACCAGCAGGTGCCCGTCGAGCATCACCAGCTCGTAGAAGTCGCCGCCCACCTCGGTCTGCGCGCTCGCCGGCTCGTACCGGACGGCCAGGTCCAGGCCGACGACGTCGGGCAGCCGCTGCGGAAGCAGGCTGCGCTGCAACGTCACGGCGATCCGGTGCTCCTCGTCGAAGGACCGCTGCGCCTCCACCGCCGAGGCGACCGCCTGGGCGAGCTGCACCAGCACCGGCGTACGGACGGTCTGGGTGGCGGTCGGCACCACCACGTAGAGCGGGGCCCGGTCCTCGCGCAGCCGGGACGCGGCCACCGTCACGGTGTCGCCGTCCGGCCAGCCTGCCACCGCCCAGTTGGCCGGCTCGTCGACCCGCACCCGGGTGCCGATCGGCACTCCGGTGTCGTCCACCACCCACGGCACGATGGTGGCCGGCGTGTGCGGGTCGGCCGCCACCCCGGCCAGGCAGTCCCCGTCGAACGTCTCCGCGACCACCGCGGCCGGGGCCTTGAAGATCCGCGCCGCGCCGCTCGCGGCCGCCTCCAGCAGCCGGACGAAGTTCGGCGTCGCGTGCATCTCCACCGTGGCGTCGGCGAGCGCGGCGAGCCGCTCGGCGAGCTGCTCGGCACGCAGCCGGGCCTGGTAGTAGCGCAACACCGCGTGCGCGGTGGCGACCAGTTCCTCCGGCTCGATCGGCTCGGCCAGGTAGGCGTCCGCGCCCCGGGTGAGACCCTGCGCCCGGTCGACCACGTCGACAGCGTGCGCGGAGACGTGGATGACCGGGATGTACGGGTACTCCTCCTTGATCCGCTCGCACACCTCGAAGCCGCTCATGTCGGGCAGCCGCACGTCGAGCACCACGAGGTCGACGTGCTCGCGGGCCACCCGGTCCAGCGCCTCGGTGCCGTTCTCGGCCTCGACCGTGACGAAGCCGGCCCGGGTCAGCCAGTTGACCAGCAGGTACCGCTTGGGGCCGCTGTCGTCGACCACCAGCACGGTCACCGCCCCGCTGTCCACCGTCACGCTCCGCCCGCGGGGAGGACCACGGTGAACCTGCTGCCCCGGCCGGTTTCGCTTGTCAGCTCCAGCGTCCCGCCGAGCAGCGTGACCAGCCGGCGCGCGTACGGCAGGCCGAGTCCGGTGCCACCGACCCGCGTCGTGCCCGGCACCTGGTAGAACTCCTCGAAGATCCGCTCGTGCAGTTCGGGCGGGATGCCGACGCCGGTGTCGGTGACCGAGAGCGTCCACCGCTCGCCGCGGCGCTCGGCGCGCAGGCGCACCTCGCCGCGCTCGGTGAACTTCAGGCCGTTGTGCAGCAGGTTGCGCAGCACCTGGGCGAGCAGCACCTCGTCCGAGCGGAGCGTCGCCGGGGCCGGCGGCTCCTCGACCACCAGCTCCACCTCGGAGCGCGTGGTGAGTGCCCGCAGCGTGCCGCGCAGCTGCCCGAACACCGCGCGCAGGTCGACCTCGGACCAGTCCGGCTCGATCCGGCCCGACTCCGCCTTGGCCAGGTCGAGCAGCTCGTTGACCAGCCCCAGCAGGTCACCCGCCGAGGACCGGATCAGCCCCACCTGGCGGGCCTGCTCGCCGGTGAGCGGGTCGGAGGCGGAGTCGGCCAGCAGCCGGGCCAGACCGATGATCGCGGTGACCGGCGCACGCAGCTCATGGCTGACGTTGGCCAGGAACCGGCTCTTCGACTCGCTCGCTGCCCGCAGTTGCGCGGACTTCTCCTCCAGCTCGGCGTAGAGCGCCACCACACCGCGGTTGGTCTCCTCCAGCTCCTCGGTGAGCTGGTTGTAGAGCGCCATCACGCCCTGGTTGGTCTCCTGGAGTTCGGAGTTGAGCACCTCCAACTCGTCACGCTGGCTGCGTACCTCGTCGAGAGCGGAGATGAGCTGGGAGTTCTGCGCGGCCAACTCGTCCAGCGCGGAGCCCGGAGCGCGCTCGGCCAGCTCGGCCCGGAGCTGGCCGACGCGTTCCGGCGTCAGCTCCTCGGCATGGTCGGGCACCCGTCGGGACATCCTCACGACGGTATCGCCCTCGACGTCCACCGCCCGCAACGTGTCCACAAGACGCGCGACGGCCCCGGACTGCGGCTCGTACCGGCCGCCGGGCAGCGGACGCAGCGGTGACAGGTCCACCTGGAGCACCCTGCGGCCCACGGCGTCGCGGTCGAGGGCGAACGTCACGTCCGCGCCGTCGGCCCCGCGCAGCAACTCCCGGGCCACCTCGCTCAGCGCGGTCGCGATCCGCACCTGGTCCTGGTGTTCCAGCCCGACCGCCGCGGCCACCTCGCGGCCACGCTGCCGGACCAGGAAGATGTCCTGCTCGACCCGGAGTGCGAGATGCAGGAGCGGCTCGCTCATGCCGCCCCCCGGGCCACCAGGACGCACGCGTCGTCGCGGCGGGTGCCGGCGTCACGCAGCAGCGTCGCGGCGGCCAGCAACGGGTTGCGCCCGGCCAGCCCGGGATAGTCGTCCAGGTCCCAGCGATCCACCACCCCGTCACTGTGCATGACCAGGGTGGCGTCGCGCGAGAAGGGGTAGTCGTACCCGCGGATCGCCGGACGCTGGTGCCCGGCGATGCCCGGCAGCGAGACCAGCCCGCGCCGCCGCTCGCCCGGTGTGACGATCATCGCGGCGATGTTGCCCAGGCCGGCGTAGCGGAGCAGCCCGGCGGCGGGATCCGGTTCGGCCACCGCGAGCGCCGCGCCCCGGGTGTGCGAGATGGCGGCGTGCAGGTGCCGCACCACCACGTCCGGCGGCCCGTCCGGCGCCGACCGGAAGGCCGACACGGCGGCCCCGGTCGCGGCGGCGGCCAGTGGCCCGTGGCCGAGTCCGTCGGAGACCAGCACCTGGCGGCGGCCGTCGACCTCGCGGACCGCGTAGCCGTCGCCGCTGCTCTGCTCGCCGGTGATCGGCCGGGTCAGCCCGGCGGCCCAGTCCGGCTCCGGCGGTGCGACGTCCCAGACCTGGACGACCAGGACGGTGCCCCGGCCGGACATCGAGTAGCCGTCGAACCGGCTCGCCTGCCGGACGATCGCGCCGAGGCCGATGCCGAGCGTGCCGGCGGTGGAGTGGCCGTCGACCGAGGACAG
The DNA here is from genome assembly GCF_900091605.1 of Micromonospora tulbaghiae. Lineage (GTDB taxonomy): Bacteria > Actinomycetota > Actinomycetes > Mycobacteriales > Micromonosporaceae > Micromonospora > Micromonospora tulbaghiae. Next base: position 494,257 of record NZ_FMCQ01000001.1, on the reverse strand, counting down.
CGTGAGGTCGGCCATGCCGGGGCCGGAGTCGATGGCCACCAGCTCCACCCCGGCCAGTCCGGCCCGGCGCGCCGGACGCATCAGGAGCGCGCCCTCGCGGGCGTGCTTGACCAGGTTGCTGGTGATCTCGGCGGTGACGATGGCCAGGTCAGCGACACGTTCGGCGCTCAGTTCGAGCTGCCGGCCGAGACGTTCGGCGGCGCGGCGTACGCCGCCGGCGGTCGCGCCGTTGTCGACCCGGAACCACATCCCGTGGTCGGGGACCACGTCGCCGATCATCGCGACCACTTGGTGATGGTGATCCGCGTCCCCTCGCCGACAGCCGTCCAGATGTCGAAGTCGTCGACGAGCCGGCGGGCACCGCTGAGCCCGAGGCCCAGTCCGCCCCCGGTGGTGTAGCCGTCGGTCAGCGCCAGGTCGAGGTCGGGGATGCCCGGTCCCTCGTCGGCGAAGACGATCCGTACGCCGCGGCGCCGGCCGTCGGAGACGGTGCTCACCTCGGCGCTGCCCCCGCCGCCGTAGATCAGGGTGTTGCGGGCCAGCTCGCTGGCGGCGGTCACCAGCTTCGTCTGGTCGACCAGGGAGAGCCGGACCGCGACGGCGGTGGTACGCACCAACTGCCGGACCCGCACCACGTCCTCGTCGCTGCGGATCGCCTGCGTCGACGGCACGCCCAGGTCGACGCCCGTGGTCATGCCGTCGCCGTCGTCTCGGTGCCCTCGTCGTCGGCCGCCTCGTCCCACTCGTCGGCGCGGCTCGCCGCGATCAGCTCCATGCCGCGCTCGACGTTCAGCGCGGTACGGATGCCGTTGAGCGACAGCCCCAGCTCGACGAGCGTGATGGCGACGGCCGGACGCATGCCGACCACCACCGTCTCGGCGTCCAGCACCTTGGAGATGGACGCGATGGTGGAGAGCATCCGGCCGACGAACGAGTCGACGATGTCCAGTGCCGTGATGTCGATGATCACGCCGTGGCAGCCGGTGGCGACGATCCGCTCGGCCAGATCCTCCTGCAACTGGATCGCCGTCTGGTCGGACATGTCGACCTGGATGGAGACCAGCAGGATGTCGCCGATCTTGAGGATCGGTACCCGTTCCATCAGGACTCCCGGCGCGGGCGGCGAGCGGGGGTCTCGACCCCGGTCATGCGCAGCACGTGGCGCAGCGCGTCGGCGAGGCTCGCCTTGGTGGCGATGTCACCGAACTCGATGCCGAGGGCCACGATCGTCTGGGCGATCTGCGGGCGGATGCCGGAGATGATGCAGTCGGCACCCATCAGCCGGGCGGCCACCACGGTCTTGAGGATGTGCTGCGCGACCTGTGTGTCCACCGCCGGCACGCCGGTGATGTCGATGATCGCGTACGGCGACCCGGTGTCGACCAGGGTCTGGAGCAGCCGCTCCATCACCACCTGGGCACGGGCCGAGTCCAGCGTCCCGACCAGCGGGACGGCGACCACGCCCTCCCAGAGCTTGACCACCGGGGTGGAGAGCTCCAGCAACTGCTCCGCCTGGTCGGCGATCAGGCTCTCGCGGGCCCGGACGAACGTCTCGAAGGTGAACAGGCCCATCTGGTCGATGAGCGCGGAGTAGGCGACGAAGTCACGAAGGGTGTTGTCGCCCTTCTCGTCCTCCATCAGCTCCAGCAGCGAGTCCTTCAACGCGAACACGCTGATCGCGGTCTCGGTCGCGGAGAACCCCTGCCGGGCCCGGTTGGTGGACAGCTCGGACAGCACCGCGCGCAGCTCACCGCCGTGCTCGTCGGCCAGGTCGGAGACACCCTGCCGGCCGGCGTCGATCAGCGCGCGGTGCAACTCCTGCACCTGGCGGGCCAGCTCGGCCCGGCTCAGACGACCGCGCAGCGAACCGGCGACGATCTCGGTCCAGCGACTGGTCAACCGCTCCGCGTGCTCAGTGAGCAGGTGGGCGAGCCGATCACCCTGTTCGGCGCTCAACGCCATGGTTGACCTCCCTGATTTGGACGGGCGGACTCTATCACCGGAGGCTGACGGACTACTTGCCGCGGAGCAAAGAAACGATTGCCCGCACCTGTGACCGCTCCCGTTCTGCGCGGCGGGCCCGACGTGGGATACCGTTTCCACCGAACACAGGAGGTCGACGAATGTCCTTGACGGTGCACACGGAACAGCGCGGCGACGTGGTCGTCGTGTCGGTCGCGGGCGAGCTGGACATGGCCACGGCACCGCAACTACAGGACCAGATCACGGATCTGCTGGACAAGGGGCGCAACCGCCTGGTCTTCGACCTGGCCGAGGTGTCGTTCTGCGACTCCACCGGCCTGTCCGTGTTCGTCCGGGCGAAGAACAACTGCGACGAGGCCGGCGGCGTCGTCCGGCTGGCCGCCCCGCAGCGCGGCGTGCTGCGCATCCTCGAGGTCAGCGGACTGGTCGAGGTGCTGCACACGTACCCGACCGTGGAGCAGGCCGTCGCGGGCGACCCCACCCCGGCCTCCTCCTGACCGGTCCCGCTCAGCGCTCGTCCTCGATGTAGCGGGGACGGGCGATCACCATGCCCGCGGTCGTCTGCACGGCCAGCGCCACCAGCAGGAAGCCGATCGGTGCGGTCCAGCCACCGGTCGCCTCGTAGAGGATGCCCACCAGCAGCGGCCCGAGCGCCGCGATCACGTACCCGGTGCTCTGCGCGAACGCGGACAACGCCACGGTGCCCTCGGCGGTCCGGGCGCGCAGCCCGATCGTGGTCAGGATGAGCGGGAACGCGCCCTGGCCGAGCGCCAGCAGCAGCACCCACAGCGGCGCCAGGCCGCGCGGGGCCAGCGCCAGACCGGTGTACGCGGCGGCGGAGAACACGGTCAGTGACAGCACCAGCGGCCGGAGCGTGGCCAGCCGGCCGGCCAGCGCCGGCATCATCAGCGCCACCGGCACGCCCAGCGCGGTCACGCCGGCGAGCAGCAGCCCGGCCGCCTCCGGCCGGTATCCGGCGTCCCGGAAGAGCTGGGCCAGCCAGCCCATGATCGCGTACCCGCTGAGCGACTGCGCCCCGAAGTAGACCGCCATGGCCCAGCCGAGCCGGGTCCGGCCCGGCCGCACCCGCGCCGGGGTGGCGACGGCCACCGCCGGGGGCGAGGCCCGTCGCGCGGCGCGGGCCCGCAGCGCCAGCGGCACCCACGGGAGTACGGCCAGCGCGGCCAGCCCGGCCCAGATGCCGAGCCCGGCCCGCCAGGAGCCGAACGCGTGCGCCACCGGCACGGCGGAGGCGGCAGCCACCGTCGTGCCCACCGTCAGGGCCATCGTGTACGCCCCGGTGACCAGTCCGGTGCGGTGCGGGAAGTGCTGCTTGACGAGCATCGGCAGCAGGATGTTCGCCACCGCGATGCCGGCCAGGGCGAGCGCGCTGGTGAGCACGAAGATCGCCGCCGAGCCGGTGGCCGCGCGCAGCACCTGCCCGACGGTGAGCGCCAGCATGGCCAGCACCAGCACCCGCGGCGCGGCCCAGCGGCGGACCAGCCACGGGGTGAGCGCGCCCAGCCCGGCGAACGCGATGGTGGGCAGCGTGGTGACCAGGCCGGCCATCGCGCCGGACAGCCCCAGCCCGACCCGGATCTCGTCGAGCAGCGCGCCGAGGCTGGTCACCGCCGCCCGCAGGTTCAGCGCGACCAGCAGCATCCCGGCCAGGACGAGCAGGCCACCCCGCACCGCGCGCGGCGCCGGGGTGGGAGTGCCCGCGGATGCGACGCCCGGGGCGGGGACTGTCGCGGCGGGCGCAGGTGGCGGAGTCATGACCTCGAACCTACAATCATGGGATGAATTTCGGCACGAGGTGTAACCCGTGACACCCGCCGTGGATTCCGTCGCCGTGCCGCCGCGCGGTCACCGGGTCCGCCAGACCATCGAACAGCTGCGGGAGCGCATCCTCGGCGGCGAGTGGCCGGTGGGCGGGCGCATCCCCACCGAGCCGCAGCTGGTCGCCGCCCTCGGTGTGGGGCGCAACACGGTCCGCGAGGCGGTCCGGGCGCTCGTGCACGCCGGGGTGCTGGAGTGCCGGCAGGGCTCCGGCACCTACGTGGTGTCGACCGACGAGCTGGCGCCGGTGGTGGCCCGCCGGCTCACCGACGACCGGATGACCGAGGTGATCGAGGTCCGGCGCGCGTTCGAGGTGGAGGCCGCCCGGCTCGCCGCGCTGAGGCGTACCCCCGAGGACCTGGCGGCGCTCGACGGCGCGCTCGCGGTCCGCGAGGCCGCGTGGCGATCCGGCCGGGTGGACGAGTTCGTCGAGGCGGACGCCGCGCTGCACACGGTCGTGGTGGCGGCCGCGCACAACGCCATGCTCGCCGAGCTGTACGCCTCGGTCGGCGCCGCGCTGCGCAGCACCGTGGCCCAGGCGATGGGCGAGACACTGACCCCCGAGCGGTACGTGGACCACGACCGGTTGGTCGAGGCGATCCGGGCCGGCGACCCGCAGCGGGCGGCGATCGAGGCCGGTGCTTTTCTCGAAGGGCCCGCCGGGGCATAGGTTGTCCCCGACGCAGACTCATCAGGGCACGGGAGTACGGATGCTCAAGGGCTTCAAAGACTTCATCATGCGCGGCAACGTCGTCGACCTGGCGGTCGGTGTCGTCATCGGCGCGGCTTTCACAGGCGTGGTGACCCAGCTCACCAAGTCGTTCCTGGAACCGCTGGTACGCGTGGTCATCGTGTTGATCACCGGCAGCAAGGACGGGATCGGCGGCTCGACACCGTCCTTCCGCGGCGTCGACTTCGACTGGGTGGCGTTCGTCAACGCGGCGATCACGTTCGCGCTCACCGCGGCGGCGCTGTACTTCCTGGTCGTCTACCCGATGAACCGGCTCGCCGAGCGGCGCAAGCGCGGCGAGGAGCCGCCGCCCTCCGCCCCGAGCGAGGAGGTCAAGCTGCTCACCGAGATCCGGGACGCGCTGCTCGCCGGCAACCACGGCACGCCGGGCCAGCGCAGCGCCCTGGACGACGTGCTCGGCCGCCGGCAGGAGCCGCCCGCGCCGCGCTGACGCCATAACCGATCGGCCCTCGCGGGAATCCCGCGGGGGCCGACGTGTATCGAACACATGTTCGATAGAGTCCCGGGCATGGAGCAGCGCAGGCACTGGTGGAACGGGAAATGGGGACGGCTCGCCCGGCGTGACGTCTTCCTCCGGGTCGACGGCGACCGCTGGCACGTGGAGCAGCGGGCCGGCGGCGCCGAGGGGGTCTCCCGGTTCTACGAGCACGCCAGCGTCGAGGAGGCCGAGGATACGGTCCGGGCGCTGCTGGACGGCACCGACACCTGGCGCGAGCTGTCCCCCCGGCCGCCGGGCGGCTGGGCCCCCACCGTTTAGCGCCCGCGTGGCCCGGGAACCGCTGCTGCATGAGCCAGCAGCAGGACACCGTCTCCCGGGTCACCACCGGCATGCGGGTGGTCGACTCCGCAGGCGTCGAGGTGGGCACAGTCGATCTCGTGCAGCGCGGCGACCCGGCCGCGGTGACCGTGCAGGCGCCCGCCCCGGTCGACCCGGGCAGCAGCCTGGACGAGCTGATCGAGTCGGCCGCGGACGAGGAGCCGGACGTACCGGCCGACCTGGCCGCCCGGCTGCTGCGCGACGGCTACCTCAAGGTCTCCACCGAACTGGTCCGCACCGGCGCGGTCTACGTGCTCGCCGACCGGATCGCCGCGGTGAACGACGGCGCGGTACGCCTCACCGTCCCGGCCGCGGAGCTTCCCGCCGAGGAGTGACGGGTCATCCGGTCCGGGCGGGAACGGACGGGACGGGATCCGGCTCGACCGGCGCGGGTGCGGCCCGGCGGCGGAACAGCAGCAGCATCAGCCAGCCCGCGACCAGCCCCCAGAACGCGCCGCCCACCCCGAGCAGGCTCACCCCGGAGGCGGTGACCACGAACGTCACCACGGCCGCCTCCCGCGCGTCCGGCTGGGCGACCGCTGCCGTGACCGCGCCGGCGAGCGCGCCGAGCAGGGCGAGCCCGGCGACGGCCTCGACCAGCACCGGCGGGGAGAGCAGCACCAGGGCGGTGGCCACACCGGCGCCCAGGCCGAGCAGGGCCAGGCCGATCCCGGCGGTGACCGAGGCGATCCAGCGCCGTTCCGGGTCCGGGTGGGCGTCCGGGCCGGCGGCGAGCGCGGCGGTGATCGCGGCGAGGTTCACCGCGTGCGCGCCCGCCGGTGCGCCGAGGGTGGTGGCGAGCCCGGTCACCCGCAGCGCCGAGCCCAGTGGGGCCCGGTAGCCGTACCTGGCGAGCACCGCGGTGCCGGGCACGTTCTGCGCTGCCATGGTGACCAGGAACAGCGGCAGCGCGAGCCCGACGACGGCGGGCAGCGTCCAGGCCGGCGCGGTGAACGCGACGACCGGCGCGGCGTCCAGCCGGGCGGGCCCGGACGTGGTCAGCGCGATCACGACCACTGCGACGGCGAGCGCGCCCGGCACCGCCCAGCGGCGGGCGAACCGGTGCAGCAGCAGCCAGACCAGCACCACCGGCCCGGCCAGCCGGGGCACCTCGACCAGGGCGCGTACCGGCGCCGTACACAGCGGCAGCAGCACCCCGGCGAGCATGGCGGAGGCGATCGGGGCGGGGATCGCGGCGACCGCGCGACCGAGTGCGGGGATCAGCCCGGCCGCGACGATCAGCAGCCCGGTGAGCAGGAAGGCGCCGACCGCGGCAGGCCAGCCGCCGGGGACCGGCCCGGTGGCCACGAGCAGCGCCGCGCCCGGCGTGGACCAGGCGATGGCGAGCGGCAGCCGGTGCCGCAGGCCGAGCCAGACCGCGCAGGCGCCGCTGGCGACGCAGAGCGCGAGCAGGCCGGAGGCGGCCTGGTCCGGTTCGGCGCCGACCGCGCGCAGCCCGGCCAGGACGACTGTGAACGAGCTGGCGAAGCCGACCAGGGCGGTCACCACGCCGGCCAGAACGGGTTGGAGCCGACCGCCCATGCCCTCCTCCTCCGACCGTTCCGTTTACGGAACGGCACGGTGTAGCACCATAGCCCCATGACAGCCGCCGCACCAGCCGATGACCGGGGCGCCCGGGAGGTCGGCCGGCGCATCCGCTCGCTCCGCACCGAGCGGGGCCTCTCCCTGTCCGAACTGGCCCGCCTCGCAGGCGTCGGCAAGGCCACGCTCTCCGGCCTGGAGAACGGTGTGCGCAACCCCCGGCTGGAGACCCTGTACGCGATCACCGCGCAGCTCGGCGTACCGCTGACCGCCGTGCTCTCCGCCCCCGGCGAGGCGCCGACCGTACGCGGGGCCGCGGTCGGGGCCACCCTGCTGGAGGTGTTCGGCGACCGGGAGGCGACCTACGAGCTGTACCGGATGTGGGTCAGTCCGGGCCCGGCGCAGCTCTCCCCCGCCCACTCCGGCGGCGTGACCGAACACGTGACGGTCTTCTCCGGCGTACTCCGCGCCGGCCCGGCCGACGCCCCGCTGACCGCCGGCCCGGGGGGCTACCTGCGGTGGACCTCCGACGTGCCGCACACCTACGCGGCCGTGGGCGAGGAGGAGGTCCACGCGAGCCTCCTGCTGCGCTATCCTCGTCCATCCACACTGGACAGTTGACGCATACCCAGGATGCAAGCTGATGACATTTCTTTCAGCAGACCCGCCAGCGCGTGCAGACGCGGAGCCGTTCTTCTTGGCAAGCTTGTCCTCATGACGCTCATCCTCCGCTCGGCCATCCTCAACGACGTCGGCCTCGTCCGGACCAACAACGAGGACTCCGCCCTCGCCGGTGACCGCCTCGTGGCGGTGGCCGACGGCATGGGCGGGCTCCCCGCCGGCGAGGTGGCCAGCGAGATCGTCATCCGGATCCTCGACGAGCTGACGCCGCCCACCGGCGCCGACGAGGCGGCCGACGCGCTGCGCGCCGTCGTGAGCACCGCGAACCAGCGCATCCGCGCGGCCATCACGGTGGACCCGGCCCGCGACGGCATGGGCACGACGCTCACCACCGCCCTGCTCGCCGGCGACACCCTGGTCCTGGCCCAGGTCGGCGACTCCCGCTGCTACCTGCTGCGCGACCACGAGCTGACCCAGCTCACCCGCGACGACACGTTCGTGCAGGCGCTCGTCGACCAGGGCGCGCTCTCCCGCGACCAGGCCCGGCACCACCCGCAGCGCTCGCTCGTCACCCGCGCGGTGCAGGGCTCCGACGCGCCACCCGCCGTCGGGGCGCTCACCGTGTTCGCCGGCGACCGGCTGCTGCTGTGCAGCGACGGCCTCTCCGACTACGTGGAGGACGCCGCCATCGCGGCGGCGCTCGCCACCTACGGCGACCGCCAGCAGTGCGGCGAGCAACTGGTGAAACTGGCCCACCAGGCCGGCGCGCCGGACAACGTGACAGTGGTCATCTCGGACGTCACCGAGGCGTGAGCGGGCGTCCTTTCCGGTTGCGGACCGCGCCCGGTGCGGTTGGGATGAACGGATGCACATCCGCCGGCTGGCCGCCGATGAACGGCTGACCACCAGCTTCCCGCTCCAGGCGTACGCCTTCGAGGCCTCGCCGATGGCGGCCCCCCGGACCGACCAGTTCCGCGCCTACCTGCCGTACAACGCGGGGAACACGACGCTCGTGGCCGAGGAGGACGGGATCACCGCGGCGGCGGCCTCGGCGATCCCCATGCGGCAGAACCTGCGCGGCGCGGTGCTGCCGATGGCCGGTGTCGCGGGCGTGGCCACCCATCCGCTGGCCCGCCGGCGCGGCCACGTCCGGACGCTGATGCAGCAGCTCCTCGACGGCATGCGCGACGAGGGGCACCAGCTCACCGCGCTGCACCCGTTCCGCGCCTCGTTCTACGAGCGCTTCGGCTACATCGGGCTGCCCCGGCGGCGTACCGCGATCTTCAACCCGGCGGACCTGGCGCCGCTGCTGCGGGCCGAGCTGCCGGACGAGCTGGCCTGGGAGCGGATCGGCGCTGGGTACGCGCGGTGGCGCGCGTACACCGAGCGGTGCCTGCGCGAGCGCCACGGCTTCGCGGTCTTCCCCGACTTCCGGGCGGTCGGGCTGCGCGACCGGGACGACCGCTGGCTGGTCAGCGTGGTGCGCGGCGGCGAGACGGTCGGCGCTGTGACCTACCGCATCGACGACCACGCCGGCACGCTGTTCGTCGACGACCTGCTGGTCGACGACGCGTACGCCCGCGCGTCGGTGCTCCAGTTCTTCGCCCGGCACGTCGACCAGGTGGCCCGGATCAGCGTCCAGGTGACCCCCGAAGAGCTGCCCGAGCTGTGGCTCACCGACCTCGACGTGCAGGTGGAGGCGCGGGTGGCCCGGCCCGACCCGACCGCGCCGATGGCCCGGCTGCTCAGCCTGGACGCGCTGGCCGAGCAGCCGGTCGGGGTCGGCCGGGTGCTCATCGAGCTGGTCGGTGACCGCTGGCTCGCCGGTCGCCACCTGCTCGACGGCACCACCGGCAAGCTCGCGGTGCTGCCCGCGCAGACCGCCGCCGGGGGCAGCGTTCCGGTCGCGCGGCTCACCGCCGCCGGGCTGTCCGCCCTGGCGTACGGCGTGCTCGACCCGGCCGAGGTGGTCGTACGCGGGCTGGGTGAGGTGCCGGTGGACGCGGCCGGTGAGCTGCGCCGCCTGTTCCCCCGCGAGTTGCCGCACCTGTTCGCCGACTTCTGACCCGGTTGGCGGCGCGGATCCGGGGGTAGGGTCCAGCGCGTGCCGGAGTGGCTGGAAGCGGGATTCTGGGGCCTGCTCGCCGGGTCGGCCCTGCTGATCGGGGCGGCCGTCGGGTTCTTCGCGCGCGTACCGCGCCGGGTGACCGCCTCGGTGATGGCGTTCGGGGCGGGCGTGCTGCTGTCCGCCGTCTCGTTCGAGCTGATCGACGAAGCGCACGAGCAGGGCGGGCTGCTGCCGGTGGCGATCGGCGCGGCGGCCGGCGCGCTGCTGTACACCGGGGCGAACGTGCTGCTGGCCCGGCACGGCGCGCGGCACCGCAAACGTTCCGGCGACGAGCAGCCCTCCGAGCGGGAACAGCCCGGCTCCGGTTCGGCCATCGCTGTCGGCGCGCTGCTCGACGGCGTACCCGAATCGGTGGTGATCGGCGCGAGCCTGCTGGCCGGCGGCCCGGTCAGCCTGGTCACTGTCATCGCGGTGTTCCTCAGCAACGTGCCGGAAGGGCTCTCCAGCGCGGCCGGGATGCGGCAGGCCGGGCGTACCCGGCGCTACGTGTTCGGGCTGTGGACGGCCATCGCGTTGATCTCCGGGGCGGCGTCGCTGGCCGGGTACACGCTGCTCGGCGGCGCACCGCCCGAGGTGCTGGCGACGATCACCGCGCTCGCCGCCGGCGCGATCCTGGCGATGATCACCGACACCATGGTCCCGGAGGCGTTCGCGGACGCGCACCTGCTCGTCGGGCTGATCACCGTCCTCGGTTTCCTGGTCGCGTTCGCGCTCTCGCACGCCTGACCGTCGCACGCGGTGCCGAGGGTGCTGCCTGCCGCCGCGCGGCCGCCGACTCCGGCTCCGGCTGCGGGCTGCGGCTGCGGCTGCGGCTTAGCGGTGGGTTAAGGATCGCCTGTGGAGTCGTGCCGGGGCGGCCGGTCCTCCTAGCATCGGGCGGTGCGCGTGAAGTCGGCTGTCACACTGCTCGTCCTCGCCCTGGCGACGGCGACGCTGCCCGCCTGCGGCGACGATCCCGCCCTCGCGCCCGCCGCCGACGCCGGCTCGTCGGCCAGTGCGGCAGCCGCGCCGTCGCCCACCCCGAGCGGGCGTGCCGGACTGGGTAGCGCCCGGCCGCGCCCAACCCCCGCCACCGTGGCATTCAGCGCCGGCAACCCCCAGGGCCGGGCGAGCGTGCCGGCCGAGGCGCGTCCGGTGGACACCTCGCGGCCGACCCGTACCGTCGGCAGCGGCACCCCGGCGAGCTGCACCTCGGAGGCGGTGGTGAAGGCCGTCGCGGCCGGCGGCGTCATCACGTTCGACTGCGGGCCCGCGCCGGTGACCATCACCATGAAGGCCACCGCCAAGGTGGTGAACTCGCACGGCCCGCGCGTCGTGCTGGACGGCGGCGGCAAGGTCACGCTGAGCGGTGGCGGCAAGCGCCGCATCCTCTACATGAACACCTGCGACAAGGCGCAGGGCTTCACCACCTCGCACTGCCAGAACCAGGACCACCCGCGGCTCACCGTGCAGAACCTGACGTTCGTCGACGGGGACGCCACGGGCGATCGCACCGAGGGCGGTGGGGGCGGCGCGATCTTCGTCCGGGGCGGGCGGTTCGCCGTGATCAACTCACGGTTCGTCGACAACCGCTGCGACCGCACCGGGCCGGACCTCGGCGGCGCGGCGCTGCGCGTGCTCAGCCAGTTCGAGAACAAACCGGTGTACGTGGTGAGCAGCACCTTCACCGGCGGGGTGTGCGCCAACGGTGGGGCGCTGAGCAGCATCGGCGTCTCCTGGACGGTGCTGAACAGCGTCTTCCGGGACAACCGGGCGGTCGGCACCGGCGCGAACCCGGCCCGGGGCGGCACGCCGGGCGGCGGTAGTGGCGGCGCGATCTACTGCGACGGCAACGAGTTCGCGGTGCGGATCGCCGGCACGGTGATCGAGGACAACAGCGCGAACGAGGGCGGCGGCGCGATCTTCTTCGTCAGCAACAACCGCACCGGCACCCTGAACATCGACAGCAGCACCCTGCGGAGAAACCCCAGCCGAGGCTTCGAGACAAAGGGCCACCCCGGCATCTTCTTCCTGGGCGCCCAGATCTCCTGACGACCCGGCCTCTTCCCGCCCGCGCTGCCGGCCTCACCTCGCGCGTACCCCCCTTGACTTTGTGATCAAGGAGTTTGCGTCCTAGTCGATCTCTGGGAGGGACACAAACTCCTTGATCAACAGGGCGAGGCGGGGAAGGGCGAGGCGCGGGAAGGGCGGGGGGTCAGTAGGGGTTGGGGTGGCCGGGGAGGTGGCCTCTGGTCAGAGCGGCGGGTCGGCCGGGCAGCGCCGGGTCCGGGGACAGCGGCGGCGAGTCGGTGCCCGCTCTCGTGGCCATGCCGGCGAACAGCTCCTTCAGGGCGGTCACCGTGTCGACGGCCGGCGTCCAGCCGAGTTCGGTCTCGGCACGGTGGCTCGACATCAGCGGCACGTTCAGCGCCAGGTCGACCCAGCCGGTGTCGACCGGTTGCAGCCGCGCCCGCCAGGTCACCGCCGCCGCGGCGCGCAGCACCGGCGTCGCCACCGGCACCGTCCAGCCGTGGAAGTGCCGGGCCACCAGTTCCGGCGTCAGCACCGGGTCGGCCGCCACGTTGAAGGCGCCGCTCGCATCCCCCACGACCGCCCGGGCGTACGCGTCGGCCACGTCGTCGGCGTGCACCGCCTGCATCCGGAGTCGCTTGTTCGACGGCACGAGCGGAATCCGGCCGTACCGCAGCAGGCGCACCGGCACCAGCGGGCCGAGGAAGTAGCGGCTGATCTCCGTACCGGCCTCGCGCTGGAAGATCAGTCCCGGGCGCAGCCGTACCACGCGCAGGTTCGGGTGTTCCCGCTGCACGCCGTCCAGCAGTGCCTCCACCTCCGCCTTGTCCTGGCTGTACGACGACGTCTCCACCCCGGTCGCCGGCCAGTTCTCGCTGACCGGCTGGTTCTTCGGGCCGGGCGCGTAGGTGCCGACCGACGAGGCGTACACCAGGGCCGGAACGCCGACCCGGACGGCGGCCTCGATCACCGCGCGGCTGCCGCCGACGTTGGTCCGGTAGAGCGTGCGCCGGTCGTGGCTGGGCTGGATCTGCCAGGCGAGGTGCACGACCGCCCGCGCCCCGGCGAAGATCCGCACGAGCTGGTCGGCGGCGCCCGGCGCGCCGATGTCGCAGGAGTGCCACTCGACGTCGTCGTACGGTTCACCGGCGTCCGGCCCGGGCAGCCGGCGGGCCACGCCGACCAGCTCGGCGCCCGCCTCCCGCCGCAGCCGGCGCAGCACTGCCGTCCCCACGTTGCCGGTCGCCCCCACGATCACGATGCGCATGGTCGTGCCGTACCCGCTGAACCGGGCAGCAACCGCTCACGGACGGGGGTTCGTGCGCACCCAGCCCTTCTCCCGTTCGCGGCGACCCGCGGTGGCGGCCAGGCAGCGCGGGCAGAGCCAGCTCTCCGGGTCTGTCTCGGTGAGCACGTCGGTGCCGGAGTAGTCGAACGGCACGTGCGGGAAGCGGCGCAGCCGGGTCCGGCTCAGCGGCAGCCCGCACAGCGTCTGGTTCTGCCCCGGCAGCCAGGCGTGCACCTCACCGCCGGGCCGCCGTACGCCGTCGTCGCCCGGCACCTCCCGGGACGCCGCCACGGCGGCGGTGGTCGTGACTCGCATGGTCGCCCAGGTTCCCCGGCCGCCGCCGTTCACGCCTGACAACGACAACCCCTGGGGTACGCGGGCGGAGCGCGTACTCCCGTGGTGGTAGCCCGGTCGACGACTCCGGGGCGACGACCGGCGGCGATGCGCGTCCATACGCTGCCGCCGTCACCAATTGCCGCGACCCGAGGGAGTCCCCGAATGTCCATCCGTCACCTGCTCGCCACCACAGTCGTCGGAGAGTTCGCCCCGGCCGCGCACACCTCGCTCGCCGCCGGGGGCATCGGCGGCTCCGGGCGGGCCGGCGCCACTGTCATCGCCCTGTTGGGCCTGGCCAGCGTGATCGTCGGCGGGCTGGCACTCAGCCGCTCCCGCCGCGGGCCGGGCGAGGGGCGGGTCCAGGCGCTGGTGGCCGTAGCGGCCGGACTGGTCAGCCTCGTCCTCAGCGTGTGGCATCTGGCGCTCACCACCGAGGGCCTCGGCAGCGGTCAGGGACGCGCAGGTGCGGTCGCCGGTGTGGCGTTCGGGCTGATCGGGGCGGTGCTGGGCGGGCTGGCGCTGGCACGTTCCCGGCGTACCGCCTGACCCGGTCGCTCGTCCTGTCCCGGCGCGCCGGTTCCGCCCGGCCGCTCGTTCCGTCCCGGCGGCTCGTTCCGTCCCGGCGGCTCGTTCCGTCCCGGCGGCTCGTTCCGTCCCGGCGGCCCGGTCAGGAGGCGGTGAGCCAGCCGGGGACGGTGAGCCCTGACTCGTACGCGAGCACCACAAGCTGGGCCCGGTCCCGTACCCGCGTCTTGGTCATGATCCGACTGACGTGCGTCTTCGCGGTGGCCGGGCTCAGCACCAGCCGGGCCGCGATCTCGTCGTTGGACAGGCCGGCGGCGACCAGGGCGAGCACCTCCCGTTCCCGCTCGGTCAGCGCGCTCAGGCGGGGGCCCGGGTCCGGGTGCCGGGTCCGGGCGGCGAACTCGGCGATCAACCGGCGGGTGACGGCCGGGGCGATCAACGCGTCGCCCCGGGCCACCACCCGTACGCCGTGGATCAGCTCCGCCGGCTCGGTGTCCTTGACCAGGAAGCCGCTCGCACCGGCCCGCAACGCGCCGTAGACGTAGTCGTCCAGGTCGAAGGTGGTCAGGATGATCACCCGGGCGTCGGTGCCGGCGACGATCTCCCGGGTGGCGGCCAGGCCGTCCAGCAGCGGCATCCGGATGTCCATGAGGACGACGTCCGGCCGCAGTTCCCGCGCCAGCCGTACCGCAGTGGCGCCGTCGGCGGCCTCGCCGACCACCTCGATGCCGTCCTCGCCGTCGAGGATGGAGCGGAAGCCGGCGCGTACCAGGGTCTGGTCGTCGGCGAGCAGCAGCCGGATCATGTCGTCTCCCCCCGTTCCGCGCGTGGCGCCGGGACCGGCAGCGGTGCGGGCCGCAGCGGGAGGCGGGCGCGCACCAGGAAGCCGCCGTCCGGCCCGGGCCCGGTGGTGAGCGAGCCGCCCAGCGCGCGGGCACGCTCGCCCATGCCGAGGATCCCGTTGCCCGGCGGTGCGTCGGGCGGGCCCGTGGGACCGGCGCCGTCGTCGGCCACCTCCACCAGCACCTCGTCGCCGTCCGGCACGACCCGGACCACCGCCGTGCTCGCGCCCGCGTGACGGCTCACGTTGGTGAGCGCCTCCTGGACGATCCGGTACGCGGACAGATCCACCTCCGGTGGAAGCGGCCCGGTCTCCGTCACCTTGGTACGGACCGTCAGCCCGCGCCGCCCGGCCGTCGTGACCAGCTCGTCGAGGCGGTCCAGACCGGGCGCGGGGTGGCTCGGCGTCGTACCCTCCTGCCGGAGCACGCCGAGCGCCGCCCGCAGCTCGCGCAGCGTCTCCCGGCTCGTCTGCTTGATCACGGCGAGTGCCTCCGCGGACCGCTCCGGATCGGGCCGGTGCAACGCGGCGCTCGCCTGCACGCTGATCAGCGAGAGATGGTGGCCGAGAAGGTCGTGCAGCTCGCGGGCGATCCGCAGCCGCTCCTCGGTGGCCCGGTGGCGGGCCTCCTCCTCCTTGCGCTGTTCCGCGGCGAGCACCCGGGCCTGCACCTCGGCGAGATAGGCCCGCCGGTTACGGGTCACGCCGACGATGACCGCTACGAGCCACCCGGCGTGCAGCAGCGTCGCGCCGTTCCCACTGACACCGGTCCGGGTGTAGCTGTCGGCGACGGCGAAAGAGACGACAGAGGCCAGGCCCAGCCCCACCGCGACCGCGAGGTGCCCCTCGTCGACGACCGTGTACAGCGCCACGACGAACACCAGCATGATCGGCCCAGGGCGGTGCAGCAGAGCCCCGTACGCGGCGACCGCGGCCAGCGCCACTGCGCCCACCGTCACCGGGTATCGCCGGCGTAGGTAGAGCGCGGCAGAGGAGGCCACGACGGCCAGCAGCGCCACGAGCTCGGCGGTGGTGTCGATGCCCTCCGACTGCACGAACAGGCCGAGGAGGGCCACCAGGGCGACGGCAGGCACCACTGCGGCTTCCGCTTCGAGGCCGTGCCGGCGCCAGCTCGACATTGCCGAAGCGTAGCGGTCCGCGGACGCAGCGGAGGGCCCCGAGGCGGCGTCGTGTGGTGCCGGAGCGTGGTCCGGAGGGTCGGTGCGCGACGCACGCCGGGCTGATCGGCTTCGGGTAACCTGTGGCGTGCGGGCCGCTAGCTCAATGGCAGAGCTGTGGACTTTTAATCCATAGGTTCAGGGTTCGAGTCCCTGGCGGCCCACTATTCCGCGGGTCAGTGTGCCGGTACCGCTGCAGACCGTTGGCGAACTGGACACCCGGGGATGCACGTCGAGGCCGGCCAGGAGCGAGGCACAGGTCCGCCGGGCATCCCGCACGGTGATCCGTCGGACTCCCGCCGCCTCCCAGCGCCGGCCCCAGGAGCGGTTGAAGTTCCGTAGCTCAACCGGCTGACCGTAGCGGGTGGCGAAGATCAGGTCGGAAGGCTGCCAGGCCGAGCCGACGGCATCTCGGGCTGCGGTCCGGGCGGCACGGCGGCGGCCGAGGACCACGGTGGCAGATGTTGGGCAGCGGCAGGGTGGTGGCCGAGGCGGCCGTGTTCGTCTCGGGGTGCAGCAGCTCGGCACCGACCCGGTGCGCACTCGACCTCTCGGCAGCACCCCGGCGCAGGAGCCGCCAGACGGCCTTCGGCAGACGGACCTTCTTCGGCAGGTGCGCCCTGACCAGACAGTCTCGCCACTGACCGATTGCCGACTCGAGCGCCGGTGAGTGCCTCGGTCAGTCGACCGGGTCTGGACGGGTGGGTTCTTCCGCAGCGGCCAGCATCTCGTTGATCCGCCGGAGCCGCTCTTTCAGATCAGCGGTCACGGCGTCCGGATCCGCACCGGCGCGAACGGCTGCCGCGCCCGCCTCGCGCAGCTCCGACGTGAGGTATTCGCGCAGCTCGGCGGAGGTCGGATCCTCGTCCATGGGTGCGCTCCTGTCGGCCGTCGAGTCGAGCCCACCGCCAGCATGCCCGCAATCCGCTCCCACCGGCAGGCCGTTTCCGATCAAGACAGGGTCATGCTTTCGGACTACGACGTTCATCCGGATCTATCGCCCTGTCGACCCTCCGTTGTGGACCAATCGGTGATAACCCGACCTCTGAGCCGCGCATCGCCTCGACTGACCGGCGACTGAAACGATTCATCCCGCCGTTCACCGTACGCAATTCCTTGGTCCAAGGTGAGTCACCTTCGTTGGTCCACTCTGAGGAGGGTGCGGTGCTCGGATCGCCCCACACCGACGGCGTCGACGAGGTCCGGGATCTGGCGCGCCAGGGTTTGCTGGCCACCACGATCGCGGGTGCCTCGGGCCCGCGCCGGTCGCAACTCACCGGTGCCACGTACTCCATCGCCTGGCCGGTCGTGTATCAGCGACTCACCCGCAAGATCGAGCTGCGCCGGGGACATGTCAACTGCGCCGCCTCGGTGCGGCACCTCGCGGCCGAGTGCCTGGACCGGTTCGAGAACGACGTCGAGGCCGTGGTCGACGACGTTGCCCGGAAGGCGAGCGCGCGGATAGAGAATCTGGAGGGCTGGATCGCCAGCCGCCTGATCCCGGCCACTGTCGATGCCCACCGACGGCGCCGCGGTGAGCACGGAGCGCTGCAGCGTCCCCGCGTACCGGCCTGGCTGGCCAAGGAACTGGGTGGTGAGCCGTGGCTGCTCGACCTGGCGACTCAGATCCTCGTCTGGGCGGGTACGCCGGCCACCGCCGGCTACGAACTGTGGCCCACCGAAAGCTGGGTGGTACGGCGCTGCGAGCGACACGGCGGCTGGTCGACGTATGGGGAGACGGACCTGCAGACCGACATCCGGACCGTCCTGCACGCCATGAGCAGTCGCCCGCAGTGGTACGAGCAGTACGTCGAGGGGCCGCTCGGCCACAAGCAGGCTCCGCTCGCCTCGTCGGCGCTTCTCGACGATCGGGGCGACGTCCCGGTGGATGCCGAGGCCGAGAACGAGCGATTACTCACCGCGCTCGCTGACGGTGCCGTCCAACTCATCCGGGTCCGCCTTGCCCGGGGTGAGGCGGCCGCGACCGTGGTGGCCGAGGTGATCGACACGGTGTTCGGCGCGGACGTGAGCGGCGGCCACCTGGGCCGGGCATACGACGACCGTCTGGAGCGGGTGTTGCGTGACAGCAGCGAACTGGACCGGATCGTCGCCACGGTACTGGATATCATCGATATCGGGCGCAGCCGATAGCTTCGAGCAGGGATGGTGTACGTGCCCGAGGAGCCGGTGTTCGTCGGCCGCGACCACGAGTTGAACACGTTACGACGCCGCCTGTCCGAGGCGGGGCAGGGCACAGCCCGTACGGTGCTGATCGGCGGAGAGCCGGGAGTCGGCAAGAGTCGGCTCATGGCCGCGTTCGCACGCGAGGCACGAGAACGTGGTGCCCATGTGCTGGCCGGCGCGTGTGAGGAGCATTTCGGCGACCCGATGCCGTACGCCCCACTGCTCGAAGCGTTGGAGACGTTCGGCCGGGAGCACGGCGACCCGGAGGCCGCGGAACTCGGCGGCCCGGCGTACCGGAAGCTGACCGCCTTCTTCGATCTCGAGGGCGACTCCATGCACACGCCCCAGCAGGTCTTCCTGGCGGTCCGCCGGATGCTCGACCACATCGGGGCGGAGGCCCCGGTCGTACTCATCGTGGAGGACCTGCACTGGGCCGACCCTTCGACGCTCGACCTGGTGCGGCATCTCGCCCAGGCGTCCCCGGACGGCCGTCGGCTGCTCTTCGTGTGCAGCTACCGCGCCAACCCCCGACGCGGCGACCCGCTGTGGCAACTGCTGGCCGGCACGACGTTCCTACGCCGCACCGAGCGCTTCGAGCTACCGGCCTTCACTCTGGAGGAGATGCGCCGTCTCGTCGCGGCGGGCAGCCCTGGGCGCGTCGATCCACGGCTCGTGGAGCGCTGCCTGCGCTGGTCCGACGGCATCCCCTTCTACGCGGAGCAGTTGATGGCCGCCGGCGCCCTGGCCGGCCGGGACGAAGACGTCCAGCTACCGCCGGACATCCGCTCGGTGATGCTCGGCCGCCTGGGTGGGCTGACCGAGGAAGCTCTCAAGGTGCTACGGGTCGCGGCGGTGGCCGGCCGGGCGATGAGCCGGCGGCTGTTGCGGACCGTGAGCGGGTTGCCGGCCGAGACGTTGCGGGACGCGTTGCAGGAGTGCTTCGACCAGCAGATGCTCGTTGCCGGCCAGGAGGACAGCTACAGCTTCCGGCACGCCTTGCTGCGCGAGGTGGTCTACCAGGAGACGGTCCGGGACACCCAGGTCGACCTGCACACCGCGATGGCCGAGGCGTTGGCAGCCGACCCCCGGCTGTCACTGATCGACGGCTCTGCCGCAGCCGAACAGGCCAGCCACTGGTATCAGGCGGGCGCCTGGCCGCAGGCGCTCACGTACGCCGTGCAGGCCGGCCGGGCAGCAGCCCGGACGTTGGCGTTCTCGTCGGCCGAGGTGCAGTTCGATCGGGCCCTGCGGTTGTGGCACCGGGTCGACGATCCGCAGGCCCGAGCCGGTGTGCCCCGCTCGCAGCTGCTCGCCGAGGCGGCCGATGCGGCCCGCTGGTCCGGGCGGGTCGACCGAGCCCTGGAACTCGTGGAGGAGGCCATCGACGCACCCGACCACGACGGCGACCCCGATCGGCTGGGCGAGATGCACGAGCGACGCGCCACCTACCTGTGGGAGGCCGGCCGGCGAGCCGAGTCCGGTGAGGTGTTCCGCGAGGCGGCCACGCTGCTGGCCGACAGTCGTCCCTCGGCCGTGAAGGCTCGGGTCCTGGCCGGAATCGCGCTCGCCCACCTGCAGGCCGGGCACTACCAGGAGGGCCGCAGGACCGCGGACGAGGCGTTGACCATGGCGACCGCGGTCGAGGATGAAGCCGTCCGGGGGCGGGCCCTCAACATCTCCGGCCTGGCCCTCGGCATGCTCGGCGATCCGGAGGGCGAGGTGCGGCTACGCCGGTCCATCGAGATCGCCAGGTCGGCCAATCACATCGAGGATCTCTTCCGGGCCTACGGAAACCTGGGTCTGGTCCTGGAGCACACCGGGCGCCTGCGGGAATCGGCCGAGGTGACGATGGTGGCGTTGGACGAGGCCCGTCGGCTCGACCTGGCCGGCACGCGGCAGGGGGCCGTGCTGGCCAACAATTCGAGCGCGGCTCTCGTGCTGCTGGGTGAGTGGGACGACGCCGAGAAGATCATCATCGAGGTGACCCTGGACCGGCTGCCCGCGGAGAGCCTCTATCCGCGCCTCACGCTCGCCGAGATCAAAGTGGCACGTGGCGACCTCCACCGGGCGCGCGAGTTGCTCACTTCGATCGAGAACGTGGAGCACGGCGAGGACCCGCGGTTCCTGGGCCCGCTGCACGGAGTCCGAGCGGAGTTGGCACTCGCCGAGAACGATCTCGCGCGGGCGGTCGACGAGGTGCTTCGGGGCGTCACGGCGGTGCGTGGGGCCGAGAACGCGCTGGAGCTGCTGCGACTCTGCGCGGTGGGGATGCGCTGCGCGGCCGACCGTGCGACGGTCGATCCGGACGGCGCAGCGGCCGACGGCGACCGGATCGCCCTTCTCGCGTCGGACGCCCGCCGACAGCCGGCGAACGACGAGATCGACCAACTCGTGCTGCTCTGCAAGGCCGAACGCCTGCGAATCCGAGGCGCGGACACCGCCACCGACTGGAAGCGGGTTGCGCGCGGCTGGGCCCGACTCGACCGGCCCTACCCGGCCGCCTACGCCCACTGGCGACAGGCGTTGGCGCTCGCGGCCGCCGATCCGAAGGCTGCCCGCGAACCGGCGCGCAACGCCTACCTGGCGGCGAAGACGCTCGGTGCCACACCCCTGTGCGAGCGGGTGCGGCAGCTCGCCGCCAAGATCGGACTCGACCTGGCCGACCGTCCGGCACCGGCCCGGCGCCCCTTCGAGCTCACCCAGGCGGAACTGGACACCCTTCGCCTTCGATACGAAGGCAAGGACGCGGTCCGTATCGCACACGCCCGCGGCGTGGCGAAGCGGACCGTCGACAAGCAGCTCGGACGGGTGTACGCGAAACTCGGCGTGCACAGCGCCGTGGAGGCGATCGCCCTCGCCCGCCGCGAAGGGCTCTTCGACTGATCACGCTCGCGCTTGTCCGTCAGTGACGGGCATGACGCGAAAAGCCCTGCTGATCGGTGCGCAGACCCACGGCCTCTCCGGGGTACTCAACGACGTCGGCGCGATGGAGCAGGCGTTGACGCCGCGCGGTTTCGACGTCCAGCGGCTGGTCACTCCGTACGCCACCCGGGCTGGGATCCTCGACGCCTACGAGAAGCTGGCCGCTGACGCCGATGCGGACGACGCACTCGTCGTCTACTACAGCGGCCACGGTGGTCGCCTGCGGTCGCCCGACGGCCGCGACCTGCAGTTCATCGTGCCGGACGATTACGCGGACTCGGACGAGGACGACTTCCGCGGTATCACCGACGTCGAACTCTCGGTGCTGCTCGCCACGCTCACCGAACGCACCCCAAACGTCACCGTGATCTTCGACTGCTGTCACGCCGCGCACATGTCCCGCCAGCCCGACCGGCGGGTGAAGGCACTGCTGCGGAACGCGCCGGCGCGGTGGCGACCGACGTACGAGAGCGTCGAACAGCAGGTACGAAAGCTGGTCGCCGACGGCCTTCCGATCGACCGGCGGCCGTTGATCGGCAACCCGCACGCGGTCCGAGTGGTGGCGTGCTCGCCGTCCGGCTCGTCCTGGGAGACCGTCAACCGGGACGGCGTCGAGATGGGCCTGCTCACCGACGCGCTGTCTCGCGCGCTGCGGGAGACGGACGGGCTGCGGATCAGCTGGGCCGCGTTGGTGGACGCGATCCGTCGTGAGGTGCAGACGTTCGTGGCCTCGCAGCGACCCGAGGTCGAAGGGCCGTCTGGGCGCCAGCTGTTCGAGACGGACGAAGCGGACGCGCTGGACGGGCTACCCGTTGCGGTCGACGGTCCGGACCGGATCCGGCTGCTCGGCGCGCCGCTGCTCGGCGTCCGGACGGGCGACGAGTTCGCGATCATGCGTGGAGACGCGACCAGCTCGCAGGACGGGTCGGCGATGGGCACGGCGGTGGTCACCCACCTTCTGCCCGCGGCCGCCGCCGCGCAGTTGCGACTCACGCCGCCGGGGCAGGCCGTGCCGTCCGACGCCCGCGCGTACCGCACCAGCGCTGCGCCGCCCGCGCTGGCGGTGCGGCTGCCGTCGGAGCATCCGGTGACGGCGGAACTGGTCGAGAGCATCGTCCGGCGTCCGATGCTACGACCGGCCGAGCAGGACGTGGAGACCACCGTCGAGGTCACCGTCGACGAGCAGGGCGGCCTCGCGGTGCGGGACGAGGCGGGCCCGCTGCACCTGCCGTACCGGCCGAACGCGGCCGGCGTCGGTGCCGTCGTCGCCAACCTCCAACGGATCGCCCAGGCCACTGCCTTGCGGCGGTTGAGCGGCGATCCGAGCCGACCGCTACGGCAGTCGGTCCGAACCGAGTGGGGCCGCGTGCGCGACGGCCGGGAGACGCCACTCGCGTCCTCCGGGGAACTCCTGTTCGCGCAGGCCGACGAACGAATCTTCTTCCGGGTGACGAACGAGGGCGACCGCGATGTCTTCGTCTCACTCGTCGACATCGGCGTGTCGTACCGGATCACGCTGCTCACCCACTCCGATCCGAGCGGCGTCCGACTCGAGCCCGGTGCCTCCTACACGTACGGCTGGAACGAGGACCGTAACGAGCTGACCGGCGTCGCCGTCAGCTGGCCGGATGGTATCGACATGTCGGCGCCTCGGCCCGAGACCGTGCTGGTCCTGGTCAGCGACGGCCCGGTCGACGTGTCCAGCCTGCAGCGGCCGGGCGTGAGGGCTGGTGGCCGGTCGGCGACGACGCGATCCGGGCTGGCCCGCCTGCTCGCGCAGATCGCCACCGGCGCCACTCGCGAAGTCGGTCCCGCGCCCGCCGACCAGGTCCGCTACGCCGTTCAGCCGATCGATTTCATGCTCAGCCCGACACCACCACCCACGGCAGAGCGAGCCGTGTTCCTGGTCGACGAGCGGCCCGCACGGCCGATCCGGCTGTTGTCGCCACGCGGCGCGTCGGCGGGAAAGCTCGCCGTCCGCATCGCCGAACTCGTGGTACATCGCAACCGGGCGTTGGGCAGCGCGGACATCCGGGTGGACGCGGTGGTGCTCACCGGAGGCTCAGGCGGGCAGCCGGTCTACCGCGCGGAGACCATGCGGTTCAGCAACGTACGCGACGGCGACCGGCTGCCGATGGACAACGTGCTCATCTATCACGGGCCGGCCGAGGACTTCCTGGACATCGCGGTCTGGGTCTCCCGGGACACCACCGGCAGTCTGGCGCTCAGCTCGCTGCTCGAGGAGAGGCTCACCGACCCGGTGGTGCACGGGGCCGTCGCCGAGGTCGCCGGGCTGGCCATGAGCGCGCCACACGCGGCCGTCGCGGTCGCCCTCATGGGCGCCGGTGCGGTCCTGGTCAACACGGCGTACGAACTGCTCACCGGTGTGGTGGGGCCGAGCGTCGGGCTCTACCGCACGTCCCTGCTGGCCCAGGAGCAGTTCGGGATCGGCCGCCACGTGCGGCACCCGCAAGACTTCTCGTTCACGTTCTGCGTGGACGAGGTGGCCTGATCCATTCCGATCACCATCACGACAAGGAGTACGAGCATGACCAAGAAGCTCATCATCGGCCCGGCCGAGTGGTTCATCGCCGACGCTGACGCATCCGGTGTGATCCGGCTGGTCCGGGAGGCGATGACCAACCGCACCACCGTCGAGTTGGGGCTCTACGACGGCGCCGGCCGTGCGGTGACCGTGTTCCTCAACGGCGCGACCGCCTCCAGCGTGGTACTCGCCCTCGACCCGACTCCGCGTCCGCCGAGCGAGATGTCCTGACCGATCGGGAAGGTACGTGGCCCGTACGTACGCGACGGGCCACGTACGCATTTCCCGGTATCTCCGTCGCCACGCCTCGCCCGACCGCGACCCCGTCAAGACGATCGATGCAAACGTCGAGGTACGGAGGAGTTCGCCGTGGTCAGTCCCGAACAGCAACCCACCACGACGGATGTCGTCCGTGAGCTGGCCCGGCAGGGCGCGCTCGCACGGCATTTCGCGGCATCGACCGAAGCAGAGCGCCGGCGGCTCCGCGCCGCCGCCACCGAGCTCGCCTGGCCGCTGATCTTCCTGCGCGTGACCAGGCGGGTCGAGCGCGGGCGTGGGCACCACATCTGCGCCATGGGTGTGCAGCGGCTCTCGCCCGACTGCCTCGACCGTTTCCATGACGACGTCGAGGCGGTTCTCGACGACCTGTTCGCCCATGCCGACGTGCCGATCGACAACCTCGAGGGCTGGCTGACCATGCGGATGCGCCGGGCGACAGTGGACGGCTACCGCCGTCGACGTGGTGAACGGGGCGCTCCGCAGCGACCGCGCGTGCCGAACTGGCTGGCCGAGGCGGTGGGCCGGGATCCCTGGTTACTGGACCTGGCCATGGCGATTCTCGACTGGGTCGGCACCGAGGCCACCGCGGGCTCCTCGTTGTGGCCCCTCTCCGCCTGGGCTGCCCGGCGCGCCGTACGCACCGGCGACCACAGCGTCGGAGAGTCGCAGGTCGCCACCGAGATCGAGGCCGTGCTGGCCGCCATGCGGCAGCGCCGGACCTGGTACGAGCGCAACGTGGATCGGCCGCTCGGCCGCAAGCGAGCACCGGTGCACTTCCCGCGGCGTGAATCGTCCGGCGAATACGCCGAGCCCGAGCCGCTCGCCCTGGTCGAGCGGCACGAGAAGGACGACACCCTGATGCTCGAGCTCGCCGCCCAGGCGATCGCACTGATGAAGCGCCGGCGGGACGCCGGCGAGGACGTGCGTGTCCTCGTCACGGAGGTCCTGGGCACGGTGTTCGGCGCGCTCCCGGCGGCCCACGGTCTGGACCGGATCCCCGGCGACGACCCGATCGGCGCGGAGCAGGTCGACGCCCTGGTCGGCGATCCGGACCGGCTCGATCACGTGGTCGAGACGGTGATCGAGCTGCTCAACCGCGCGGATCGTCCGTCAGATCTGTAGAAGGCAGGCCGGAAGGAGCATGATGACCAGCCGTTCGGGAGAGCCCGAGCACGACAGGCGAGCGCGGGCCGCCGCCCGGATCCAGGAGGTGCTCCGGACGACCATCGACGGAAGCCTGCTCGACACTCGGACGACGATCGCCGAGATGGACCGCCTGGCCACGGAGTTCGCCGACGACCTGCCGGTCCGGCGAATGGCCGAGGCCGCACGGTCGGCGCTCGAGATGGCCGCCGGCTATCCCCAGAGCGACGGAGGCGGGATCGGCACGTCGCTGTCGAATCTCGTCGAGTTGCTCGCGGGGAACCCCGAGGCCGACGCGATGCGGGCGATGCTGCCGAGCCTCGTCGCCGCCTACCAGGCCAGTCAGTCCGGCGACCACGACACAGCACTGGCCCTGTTCGCCGACGTGGCGGCACGATCCGCCGATCTTCCGCCGGGGAATCTCCTTCGGGACGCGATGGCCGAGTCCGGGCCGATGGTGCGGGCGCTGGGCGCGACCATGAACGGTGAGGTACCGACGATCCCCGAGGTACGGGCGGGCGGGTTCGCGACGGACCGCGCCACCCAGCTGGTCGCCCGGGGCGGCATGGCGATGCGGCAGGGTGCCGAGACCGACCTCGGCACCATCACCACCGGTGTCGACGACCTGCGTGAGGCCGTGACGCTGAGCCCCGTCACACACCCGCACCACGTGTTCCACCTCGCCTCGCTCGCACTGGGGCTGGCCCATCGCTCGGAAGTGACCGGTTCACTCACCGACGTCGACGAGGCGATCACGGTGCTGGAGCGCGCCCGCGAGTTGGCCGGTGGTCCGGAACACCCGAACTGGTCGTTCGTCAGTGGGATGCTCGCCGGCCTTCGGCGCCGTCGCGGTGAAGCCCAGCCGGCCCGGCTCCACACGTTCGAAGGGCTGCGCGGCTACGCCTGGAGGGTTCTCCTGCAACCTGACCCGACGTCCGCTCGCGCCGTCGCCGCCGAGGCGGCCGACGAGGCGGTGGCGGCCGCCGGCCGGTTCCTGATCGACCACCATCCGGCGGACGCTCTGCGGGCGCTGGACGCAGGCCGCGGGCTGATGTTGTTCGCGGCGACCGAGCTACGCGACCCGTACACCCGGCTGGTCGAGGCGGGGCATCGTGATCTGGCCGACCGATGGCGGGCGGTGGGCGAACCGCCGCCGCGGCTGCGCGGGGAGGTTATCGCGGTACTGACACGCGACACCGGCCTCCTCGACGCGCCTGACCTCGACGAGATCCAGGCGGCGCTGCGCCGGCTCGAGGTGGACGCTCTCGTATATCTGGTTCCGGCGGAATCACCGGCACCGGGCTGGGCGGTGATCGCCCCGGTCGAGGGCCCTGCCCGCTTCATCGCCCTGCCACACCTGTCGATCGCCGAGGGCACCGATGTCGAGCGCCATCTCAGTGCCGTGGCGAGTCGAGCCGGCCGCCTCGTCCGCGAGGTGGATCCGATCGACGGGCCCGCACTCGCCGAAAGCGTCGACGAGTTGTGCGGATGGGCGTGGAAGGCCGCGATGGGGCCGTTGCTCAAGCCGTATCTCGGCCGGGAGCGCCTCCCGCGCCTCGTTCTCATCCCCATGGGGGGCCTCGCCCGCGTGCCGTGGCAGGCGGCACGCGCCCCGGACGGCAGCTACGCCGTGCAGCATGTCGCGCTGACGCAGGCTGTGTCGGCGCGGATGCTGTGCGACACCGCGGCGGCCGAGCCGGTCCCGGCGAGCTCCGGTGGCATGATCGTGGCCGACCCGGACACCGCCGGCCGCGCGTCGGACCTGCGCTCCGCGCGGCTCGAGGCGTACGCGATCCACCAGGTCTTCTATCCGGCCGCCACCTATGTCGGCCGACGCCCGGACGGAAGTGTCAGTCGCTCCGGCGCGGGCACCGCCGACGACGTGCGCACCTGGCTGCGCGCCGACGGTTCCCGGGCCGGCACCATCCTGCACCTCGCGTCGCACGGCGTGATCGAGACAGCTCGGGCATCCGCCTCGTCACGCCTGCTGTTGGCGGACGGCGACCTTGCCGCCGACGAGTTGATGGGCGTCATGACCGAGACCGGGCGCCATCCGATCGCGCTCGTGGTGCTCGCGGCCTGCCACTCGGGCCGGTCGATCCACGGATACGACGAGGCGTACAGCCTCGGCACGATGTTCATGGCGGCGGGCGCGCGCTCGGTGCTGTCGACGCAGTGGAGCGTCCCCGACCAGGAGACGTCCCTGCTCATGTACATGTTTCACCACTTTCTGACGACCGAGCGCCGAGAGCCGTGGGACGCACTGCACCGCGCGCAGCTGTGGATGCTCGACGACGATCGGCAGCCGCCGCGGAAGATGCCTCTCCCGCTGCGCCGAATGCTTGAGGACGCCGACCCCGCACGTGTGGTCGCTTGGGCCGGATTCATCCACTGGGGACGGTAACGAACGGAGGGCGGCGACGCCATGGACGACGACGTGACGAAACTTCAGGATGATCTGTCCCGGTTGCGGGGGCCGGCGCGGCTGCCGACCCTTGTGCGGCTCGGCCACAAGCTGAGCCAGGAGTACTGGCGGGCCGGACCGGGTCAACCCGCCGCACTCGGCAAGCTGTCCTCGGCGCTCGAGGCGTGGCGCGAGGCCTACAGCTTGACAGGTGCGGGCGACGATCCGGCGCGCGGTCAGATCGCCGCCCTCTACGGCTGGCTCCTGGCCACCCGCTACACCGCGCACGGGGGTGCTCCGCAGGATCGGCAGGTCGCCATGTCCGTGCTCGCCGAGGCGACGAAGTTCGCCACCCTGCCGCCGGTGCACGCCACGATGGCACGCCTGATCCTGGGTCAGCTGTTCCTCAGCCGGGCGGTCGAGACGCTGGGTCCGGGCGCTCGCAGTGGATTCCTCGGCGGTCCTCCGGCAGGTGGGAGCGCGGACATCAGCGAGGCCGCCCGGCTGTTTCGCGGGGTCCTGGCCGGGGAGCCGCTCAACCCCGACATCGTTACCGCCGCCCGAACCCTGCTCGACATCACCGAGATGATCCAGCCACTGCTCAGCGGTGATCTGGCCCGCTTCGACCTCGGCAGGCTCAGTGGCTTGGCCTCGGAGCTGAGCCGCTTGCAACGCGGCATGGGTCCGTACCTGTCGGTGCTGAACGCAGACCCGATGGACTATCCGGTCCTCGACATGCCCGGCCCCGCAACCGAGCAGCCGACGATCCCGCCGCGCCGCGCCACCCCCGCCGCGCCGACCCGCCCGTCCACCTCAGCGTCGGCCCGCAGTGCCGCCCGGGAACAACTCGCGGCGCTGGCCCCGGATCCCGTGCTCGCGGTCTGGGAGCAGGCCCGCGCACTACTCACCACCGACCTCACGGTTTCGGCCGCCGACCTGGACGCCTTCGTGGGGGCGGCGGCCAACGCGGTCACCGCCGAGGAGGACGGCCCGCCGGTGGAGCACGGCCTGGACCGGCTGCTGCTCGCGGTTGGGCTGTGCCTACGCCACCGACGCGACGGCATCGGCTGGGGAGACGACGGCGACGAGACGACCGATGCTGCGTTGTCCACCGCAGCCGAACATCTCGCCGCCGCTTCGGACCGTGTCCCGCCTGGGCATCCGGCCGCGATCGTGCTCGTCGAAGCGGTCGGCGCGGTTCTCGACGACACCCGGCCGCTGTCCGGGCCGATCACGGACATCGCCGACAGTTTCTTCTCGTACGCGGAGAAGATCCCCTCCCCGCCGCCCACGGTGACCGCGCTTGCCGAGTTGTGCCGCGCGGTGGCTGCGCTCCGTGACGACGTCCCCCTCGACCTCGATGCCTTCACCACCGCCGTGCCGGCTGACCCCTGGCCGCCGGCGCTGTCCGTCGCGGTCGCGCATGCGCGGCTCGCCGCGGCGGTACGGGCCGGCGAGCCCATCGCCACCGATCCCGCCCTCGGCGAACTGGCCGGACTGCTCGACGCGCTGATCCGCGACGACCGCGACGCCCTCAACGCGTCGCTCGACGCACTCTCGGGACGACAGCCGCCACGGGTGGCCACGGTCCTCGGCGCGGTACGGCTGAAGCTGCACGATCCCGGGGCCGCGATCCCCCTGCTGTCCCGTGCCGCCCGCGCTCTCCACGACAGCGGTCTGCGTACGCGCACCTGGTGGCGGCTCGCCGAGGCGTATCGGCTTCGGGGCGCGGCCGGAGACATCGCGCTCAGCCGCGACGCCGGAGTGAACGCGCTCAGCGGGCCGGACCCGGACCGGCGCCGAGCGGCCCGCTTCGCCGGCTGGATGCTCGCCGACGGACAGGCCGAAGACGCGTTCGTGGCACTGGAGGTCGCCGGGTCCTCGCCCGAAGGACCGGGCGACCAGCTCATCCGCGACGTGTTGTCAGTCGTCATCGGAACAGGACCACGCGCGGCGGACGCCGCAGACCCACCGACCCCGGCGAGGGTAGCCGCCGCACTCCGAGAACTCGCCGCCGCCGCCCTGCTCTATCTGCACCCGACCGACGACGCGGGACGGACCGCCGGAGTGCTCTGCCTCCACGCCGGGACCGACCGGCTCGACCTGCTCGCCAACGTCCCCGTCGCCGATCCGCTGACCTCCGACGACCCTGGGCTGCCGGCGGTCCTGGGAAGGTGGACCAGCGGCAACCTGCTGATCGCCGCGACCGGCGGTCTCGACCGGCTGGCGCTGGCCGCGGCACGCACCGGTGCGGGTCGCCGGT
The DNA here is from genome assembly GCF_900091605.1 of Micromonospora tulbaghiae. GTDB lineage: Bacteria > Actinomycetota > Actinomycetes > Mycobacteriales > Micromonosporaceae > Micromonospora > Micromonospora tulbaghiae. Next base: position 464,658 of record NZ_FMCQ01000001.1, on the reverse strand, counting down.
TGGCGCAGGACGTCGCACTGTCGTCTGTGACGTCCGGAGCCCAGGTGGTACGGCTGGCCGCACGACCGGTGACGCCGGTGGAGGCCGAGCCGCTCTTCGTCGTCAACCCACGCGGCGACCGCGACCCGTCGATGGCCGACGTCCTGGTCCTACGACGGTTGTTCTATCCGCGATCGGCCTGCGTGGGGAGATCGCTGGAGCCGGTCGACGCGGCCGGGACACCGGACGACCTGCTCAAGCGGCTACCCGGGGTATCCGTCCTGCACCTGGCCTGCGGAGTTCGAGACGACACGCTCGAACTGGCGGAGGGACGGACGCTGGACATGGCGGGCCTCCACGGCGGACGCGGACTTGCCGTCCTCACGGAGGGCACCGCACCGAGACTGCTGAACGCCGGCTTCACCGGGGTCGTCGGCTGGCGGTGGGAGGTGCCCGCGCCGTTCGCGGCGCTCGCCCTGTTCATGGTCCACCTGCATCTGGTCGACCGGCGGCTGGCCCCCGCGGCGGCGGTCAACGCCACGCAACGCTGGATGCTGGACACCGATCGGGTACTGCCACCGTTCCTGACCGGTGCGCACCTGCACACCGTCACGACGACCGACCTGACCCAGCCGGCCCTGTGGGCCGCTCTGGTGTACCACGGTCGCTGACGGGAGCCGGGATGTCCGAGAGGCTGAAGGAACTGTTGCTCACTGAACTACGACGCGCGGTAGACGTCCGGATCGAGGGCAGTGACGATCCGGACGAGATCACCGCGGAGCTGGTCGGCCGACTGCGGAGGATCAAGGCGATGCGGAGGCAGTGCGAGCATCGATACGGCGGTGGCGGGGAACGGTGACAGGTCCGAGGGCGGCGCCAGGTTTAGCGGCTTGGCGGATGGCTATGAGGGGTGTCGATCCGCAGACCGACGATCGAGGAGAGAGCCGATGGCCAGCGGTGCGATCCCGTCCGACGATCCGACCCGTACCCTCGTCCACGCCCGTCCCGACGACCCCGCCCTCACGCACCTCGCCATCGCGGGCGGCACCTACACGATCCTGGTCACCGGCGAGCAGACCGCCGGCCGGTACTGCCTGATCGACATGCGTGTTCCGCCGGGCGGTGGGCCGCCTCCGCACCGGCACGACTTCGAGGAGATGTTCACGGTGCTCGACGGGGCGGTCGAGTTCACCTTCCGGGGCGAGCAGGCCGTCGCGCGGGCCGGGGAGACGATCAACATCCCGGCGAACGCGCCGCACTTCTTCCGCAACTCCTTCGACCAGCCCGCGCGGCTGCTGTGCATGTGCACGCCGGCCGGGCAGGACGAGTACTTCCTGCACGTCGGCGACAAGGTCGACGGTCCCACCGCGGCGCCACCGGAGCTCACCGACGAGGAGCAGGCCGAGCGCCGGGACCGGGCCGCCGCGCTGGCGGCCGAGTACCGCACCGAGTTGCTCGTCCCATGACCTCCCGGCACGGATCAGCCGTGCCGGGCGGCGACCTCCAGCAGACCTTCGTAGAACGCGACGAGTTCGGTGTCGCTCGGGTCGATCGTCCGTAGGTGGCGGGCCACGCCCTCGGTGAGGGCGGCGGCGATTCGCTCGGCTCGGTCCGGTTCGAGTCGCGGCAGCCTCAGCAGGCTCATCGCCCGGGCGGGCCACAGATACGTCTCCAGGTCGTCGTCCTGAAGCATTCCGGCGGGCACCGACCTGACGATGTCCGCGTAGATGCGGCCCTGGATGTACCACTCCCGGTCGGCGTCGAAGATCACGATCATCACTGCCGTCTCCGCTCCCCCGCGCGCCGGCCGTCTCACACAATTCGATCCAGCCTAGTCGTCATCCTGTGTGGACTCGGACCGCGATCGCAGAGACGCGACGGGCGGGCCCGGTGTCGCGTTCACACCGGGCCCGCCCGTCGCGCGCCTTCCGGAAGTGGGTCAGCTCGTCGCGACGAGCTGGAACCGCTGGTTGGCCTGGCCGTTGCAGTCGTAGAGCTGCACCTGCTGGCCGTTGCCCGTGCCCCAGACGTCGAGGCAGCGGCCGGACTGGACTCCGCTGATGGTGCCGTTGGAGTTGACGTTCCACTGCTGGTTCGTCTGCCCGTTGCAGCTGTAGATCTGGACGGCCGAGCCGTTGCCGGAGCCGGCGGCGTCCAGACACATCGAGCCGTACACGGTCAGTTGCCGGCTGGAGGTGTAGGTCCACCGCTGGTTGGTCTGGCCGTGGCAGTCGTAGAGCTGCACCCGGGTGCCGTTGCTCTGCGAGGAGTTCGGCACGTCGATGCACCGGCCGGACTGGTTGCCGACGATCCGGCTGGCGCCGTTGGTCGGCGGCGGCGTGGTCGGCCCGGCGGTCGGGGTCGTAGTCGGGGTCGCGGTCGCCGTCGTGGTCGGCGTGGGGTTGGGCGTGGCGGCGTTGAGGGCGTTGAGGACCGAGGTGTACGCGGCCTTCTTGTTGCCGCTGCCGTCGAACAGCAGCGGGTTCTCGTTGGAGCGCCAGGAGTCGCTGTCGCGCACGCCCCACACGGTGATGCCGATGCAGCGCGGCACGTTCAGGCACGCCTGGGTCAGCCCGGCGTACTGGCTGGTGGACGAGTTGGTGACGTCGACCTCGGTCAGCGCCACGTCGACGCCGAGGGCGGCGAAGTTCTGCAGCGTGGTCTGGAAGTTGCCGGGCAGCGAGCTGCCGCCGGTGAAGTGGGTCTGCAACCCGACGCAGTCGATCGGGACGCCGCGCGACTTGAAGTCCCGGATCATGTTGTAGACGCCCTGCGTCTTGCCGTACGACCAGTTCTCGATGTTGTAGTCGTTGTAGCAGAGCTTGGTCGACGGGTCGGCCGCCCGCGCGGTGCGGAACGCGACCTCGATCCAGTCGTTGCCGGTGCCCTGGAGGTTGGAGCTGCGGCGGCTGCCGTCCTCGTTGAACGCCTCGTTCACCACGTCCCACGCGGCGAGCTTGCCCCGGTAGTGGGCCATCACGCCGTTGATGTGGTCGATCATCGCCTGGCGCAGGTTGCTGCCGTTCAGGCTCTGCATCCAGCCGGGCTGCTGCGCGTGCCACGCCAGGGTGTGGCCGCGGACCTGGAGGCCGCGCTGGGTGGCCCAGTTGTAGATCTGGTCACCCGAGGAGAAGTTGAACTGGCCCCGGTTGGGCTGCAGCGCTTCCGGCTTCATCTCGTTCTCGGCCGTGATCATGTTGAACTCACGCGCCGCGATGGTGCTGTACGTCGAGTCGTTCAGCCGGTTCGCCGCGATGGCGGTGCCGAAGTAGCGGCCCGACTGTGCCGCGGCGGCACCGAGCGTGCTCGCCGCTGCCTGAGCCAGGCTGGGCACCACGAGCGCGGCACCGGCCAGTGCCAGCGCGCTGGTGACGGCGGCCAGCACCACGCGGTGGCTGCGCCTCGGTAGATGTTTCATGACACTCCTCTGCATATCGGACGATGATGCGCTGGCGATGCCCGGCTGGACGCGGGTGGGAGCCGGCGGTGCGCCCACCCCCGCGTCACTGCCCTGAAACTTTTCGAAGATGTACCGGTAACTTCCCTGGGAAGATATCCGCGACGGCACGATCGGTCAATGTCGATGTCAACGCGAACATGGACTCAACCGGCTGATCAGCGCGGGAGTCCACAGATGTCCGTGAGAGCGAAGCGCGACGAGAGCTGCGCCCAGGACCGAAAGTTTCGGAAAATCCCGGCGCGACTGGTCAGCGATCGACCGCGGCGTCGTACCGCTCGCGGTTGGCGTGCACCTCGTCCATGTGCGCCTCGGCCCACACCTTGATGCCGTACGTCAGCCGGTGCAGCGACAGGCCGAGGTCGGTCAGCTCGTAGGTGACCGTCACCGGCACGCTCGGCGTCACGGTGCGGGTGACCAGGCCGTCGCGTTCCAGTGAGCGCAACGTCTGCGTGAGCATCTTCTGGCTGACCCCGGCCAGCCTGCGGGACAGTTCGGAGTACCGCATGACCTGCGGCTCCGCGTGGTGATCGGGACCGTCACGGCCGAGCGCGGCCAGGATCAGCGCCACCCACTTGTCGGAGATCCGGTCCAGGAGTTGCCGGCTCGGGCAGCCGGCGAGGAACGCGTCGTACTCGGCCCGCGCCTGCGCCCGCTTCTGCGCCGCCGTCTGCGTCGGCATCGTCCGCGCCTCCCACCCGGGTACCCAACGCACTCCGAAGTGCGTACTTCCCGAAAGAAAGTTACCCCTCCATCGTGGAGCAGGTCACCCCTCAAGAACAAAGGAGACCCCATCATGGGTACGCGTACCTTCCGCACCGCAGTCGTCCGCACCCCGGGCGGACCCGGCGCGATCGAGATCGTCGACGTCCCGGAGCGCGAGCCGGGGCCCGGCGAGGTCCGGGTGGCGGTCGCGGCAGCGGCGGTCAACCCCGTCGACCTCGGGGTGGCGGGCGGCTTCTTCCACTCGCTGGGGCTGATCGACCAGCCGCACCACACCGGCCTGGGCTGGGACTTCGCCGGCACCGTCGACGCCGTCGGCCCGGGCGTGGACCTGACCGCCGGCACCCGGGTCGCCGGTCTGGTGGTCGGGTTCGACCGCGACTACGGCACGTACGCCGAGCAACTCGTCGTGCCCGCGGCCGACCTCGCCGTCGTACCCGAAGATCTGGACCTGGTGGCGGCGGCGACAGTGCCGCTCAACGGGCTGGCCGCGGCGCAGGTCGTCGATCTGCTCGGCGAGCCGCCCGCCGGTGGCCGGCTGCTGGTCACCGGGGCGGCCGGCGCGGTCGGCGGCTACGTCCTCACGCTCGCCTCGGCCCGGGGATGGCGGGTGACCGGCCTGGCGCGGGCCGGGGACGAGAAGTTCGTCCGCGGACTCGGCGCCGGCTTCGCCACCGACGCCGAACCGGGCTGGGACGCGGTCGCCGACGCCGCCGCGTGGCAGGAGCGGGCGCTCGCCCTGGTCCGCGACGGCGGCGTGTTCGTCGGCGTGCGGCCCAACGCGCAGCCGGCCGCCGAGCGCGGCGTCGCCGTCCGCGTGATCGAGACCCGCGCCGACGGGGTACGCCTCGCCGACCTGCTCGCCCGCACCGCGGCCGGTGAGCTGCCGGCCCGGGTGCACGCGGTCCTGCCGCTGGACCGGGCGGCGGACGCGCACCGGGCGATGGCCGAGGGCGGGGTACGCGGGCGCTACGTGCTGCGCCCCTGACCGCCGCGCGCCCGGTCCAGCACCTCCTCGACGGTGAGTGGACTGCGCGGATGGTGGGTGAGCGACAGCGGGGTGCGGATCTTGCGGGGTGCGGCGCCCTCGGCAGCGAGGTAGAACTCGCCCACCGTGAGGCGGGAGATGTCCGGCACGTCGCCGCCCTTCGCCCGGGCCATCTCGCGGGCCGCCTCGATCTGGATCGGGCTGTTCATCAGACCGTAGAGCTGGGTCGCCGCGTTGCCGGGAATGCGGTTGTGCAGCCCCTTCGGCGCCTGGGTGGCGAAGACCAGCCCCAGCCCGTACTTGCGGGCCTGGGCGGCGAGCGCCAGCGTGCTCTGGGTGCACGCGGTCATCGCTCCGGACGGGGCGAACGTCTGCGCCTCGTCCATGATGAGCAGCCCGAGCAGCGGGCGGTCACCGGCCGGGTTCTTCTTGATCCAGGCGAACAACGCCATCTGAAGCTGGTTGACGAAGCTCTGCCGTACGTCGTCGGACGGCAGGCCCACCAGGCTGACCACGGAGACGCGAGCCCGCTTGCCGGGTGCGGGGGTGAGGAGCACGCCGGGGTCCATCGGCGTGCCCTCGCCGCCGAACAGCGGGTCGTTCACCATGGCGGCGGTGAGGGTCTGCGCCAGGCTGAGGCCGATCTTGTCGGCGTCGTCCAGGTCGATGATCCCGTCCGGCAGGTCGGCGAGCGTGTCGACGAGGCCCTGCAACCGCGAGCCGCCGCGCCGGCCGTAGTGCTCGACGGCCTTGCGCAGCACGGCCAGCCCGAGGTGCGCCCGGGTGGCCCGGCCGGTCACCATGGCGCGCGGCGCGAGCGACGCGACGGCCGCCTCGACGGCCTCGGCGAACTCGTCCGGGTCGTCGCGTACGCCGGTGAAGTCGGGCAGCGGCTGGAAGCTCAGCGGACGGCCCGAGTTGCGGCGCGGCGTCCAGACGACGACGTCGGTGTGCGCGAGGTAGTCCCTGGCCCGGTCCGCGTCACCCGGTCGCCACTGCGTCGGCGGCTCGGGCCATCCCTCGCCGAGGCGGGCGAGGTCGTTGTTGGGGTCGAGCACGATGGCCGAGACGCCCGCGAGCGCGCACTCCTCGACGATGCGGCGGATGAGGACGGTCTTGCCGGAGCCGGACCCGGCGAAGATCGTGGTGTGCTTGCGCAGCGCCTCCAGCGCCAGCGGCACCGGTTCCCCGTCGTCGTACCCGTGCCCGACGACGAAGGAGGGATCGGCCGGGCCGGTGGCAGCGGCGGCGGGCGGTGCCGGCTCGGCGGGTTCCGGCGGCGGTCCGGCGTCGGTGGTCCACCGGTCCACGTCGGCCAGCGCGTGCTGGAGGAACTTCAGCTCCCGGGTCGGCCGGCGCTCGGCCAGCCAGCCCTGAAGCTCCATGGTGGCCTCGGCGAGCATGACCCGCAGCGCGGACAGGATGCGCACGTCCTCGTCGTCGAGGCCGAGCGTCTGACCCCCCGCCTCGGTGAACGCGCCGACCGCCTTGCGGGTGGCAGCGCTGGCCGACCAGGCGCGGTTGCGCAGCAGGAACAGCTTCCGTCGGCCCGATCCGGTGTCGAGGGCGGCGGCCACGCTCGCCTTGCGGAGCCGGGCCAGCGCGGCGTTGCCGTGGTGGTCGTCGCCGATCGCCCGGAAACACCAGTGCACCTGGTCCTCGGTGCGCTCGTCGAGCGTGAGCCGCAGCCGGGCGTGCAGCGGCGGGTCGGTGCTCGGCGGCGGGTCGACGCTGAACGCCTCGCCCGCGTCGCCCCGCTCCAGGATCCAGGCGGTGAGCCCGGCGGCGAGCAGCGGCGGCACCGCCTCGTCCTCGGACGCGCGCCGGAGCGGGCCGGTGACGTCGGCGGCCTCCCGCAGCTCGGCGAATCGGGCGTCGTAACGGTCCATCTCCTCGCCGGTGGCGGTCACCGGGGCAGGCCGGGGCGCGCGCGGCTCGGCCGTGGGCGGCTCGCCGAGCGTGGTCATCTCCCGGACCTGGTCGTCGGCGATGCACTCGCGGATGTGCCGGTCGATCTCGATGAGCAGTTGGCGCGGGGTGAAGGCACCGGCCTCGGTGAAGGCACGCGGGGCCACCGGCCACGACGGGTACGGCGGCACGAAACCCGCCTCCCGGTAGCGGAGGGTGAACCGCTTCTCGATGATCGCCCGGGCCAGGTCGGCGTCGTCGATCCGGCGCAGCGGCGGAGCTTCGCGGAACCGGTCGGCCACCGTGTCGGCCGCGGCGGACTTGATGACGGTCCACGAGTTCGGGATGCAGGCGAGCACGGTGAGTGTGCGCCGGGTCGTCTGCCGCAACGCCATCAGGCCGTCCGCCATCCGGGCCAGCATCAGCGCCTGTTCGGGACTCATGGCGGCGGCACCGGCCAGGGCCGGGTCGCTCTGGATCGCCAGCTGGGCGATGAGCGTGTCGATCTGGTCGATCGCCACGACCGACGGGCCGGTGAGGGCGAGCAGCCAGGACAGGTCCTGCACGATCTGCTGGGCCGGGCGCGGAACCCGGCGCATGCCCCAGGCAGCACGTTCCCCGGCGACCATCTCCTCACCGGAGAGGAAGTAGTTCTCCGCCACGTCGCGGTGGGAGATGTCCTCGGAGGCGCTGAGCGCGAGCGCACGCGCCGTCTCCTGGCAGGTGCGGGCCGCGTGCCTGTCGAAGTCCCCGAGCCCTTCCAGGAAGGCGTCGAGCGCCGCCTTGGTCAGTTCGGTGTCGCCCATGACGGCTCGGCGCGCCGTCCGTGGTGCCCCTACCATCGCGGACAGCCGCCGCAGCAGCAGTTTGAGCTGCGTCTCGCGACTGCCGGGCACCGGCCGGGACAGGCCGTCGAGCATCGCGGCGAGCACGCCGTCCCAGAAGCCGCCGGCGTCGAGCAGGCCGACCAGGAAGAAGTAGCCGCCGCGCTCCTGCACCTGCTGGCGGACGACGCCCAGCAGGTGGGTCTTGCCGGAGCCGCGCTGGCCCTGGACGACCAGGCCGAGCGGGCTGCCGTGCGGGTTCGACGCGGCCTCGTCCACCCCGGCGAGGACGTCCCGGACGACGGGTACGTGCAGGCCGTCGACGTGGAAGGGCAGCGGGCGCCACACGTCGTCGGGCACCGGCGCCCAGTCGAACCGCAGGGCGGCCAGCGCGTTCCGTTCCGCCTCGTTCATTACACGCCGATCGCCAGCAGGTGGTTGTCCTGGCCGCCGAGGCGAAGCGCGGCCTCGGTGTCGGCCCCGGTGAGCGTCTTCTGGTTCGACTCCGGCGCGATGGTGACGCCCTCGGAGCGGCTGAGCCGGCGCAGGGTCTCGTCCAGGTCGTCGCGCGGCACGTCGGCGAAGAACGGCCGCAGCCGCCGCAGGCTCACCCAGGCGCCGGGCTCGTCGGCGAGCGCCCGGTACGCGGCGACCACACGCGCCTCCAGCGACCCGGCAGGCTCAGCGGCGGGCGCGCGCACGTCGGTGAGCGCGAACAGCTCGGCGAGCGTCGCGCAGCCGCTGCGGGCCAGAACACGATCACGCAGGCTCACCTGCAAAGCGGTGAGCGCGGCACCGAGCGCGCTCGCGCCCCGCAGCGCGAAGTCCAGCTCGCTCTGCATCCGTACCCAGCCCTTGTCGTCCAGTTGCAGGGCGTACGTCGGCCCGCTCTTGCGGCTGGCGACGTAGTGCAGGCGGGTGAGCTTGTCGCGCTGCGGCTTGCGTACGACCAGGCCGTAGCGGTCCCGCAGTTCGGTGCTCAGCACCTCCCGCGCCTCGGCCATGAGCACGACGAGGATCGCGCTCTCGGATGCGGTCAGGTCATCGCCGGCCATGGTGCCGTCCTTCCGCCAGGTCTCGGCGACGTGCCCGCAGATAGGTACCGATCTGCGTGACCACGGTGCCGACGTCGTGGATTACTCGGGCGTTGGTGAAGCGCAGGACGGCGTAGCCGTCCAGTTGCAGCTGGACGTCACGTTGCCGGTCGGCCTCGAAGCGGACCGGGCGGCAGTGCTCCGGGCCGTCGATCTCCACCACGCACCGCTCGTCCGGCCACACTAGATCCAGGCGTACCGGCGCGGAAAGGCGGTGCGACTGGTAGTTCTGGTTCCATCTCCGTCCGGCCGACCAGCTCTGCGCGGCCAGCGCCGCCTCCAGGCGCTTCTCGGCGCCGCTGCCGGGATGCGGCCGGCCCGCCACCGGCGCGGGCCCGGCCGGCCCGGCCGGCGGCGCGACGGGGAAGGCCGGAAGCCCTTCCAGCCCGGCCGCGCCGGCTCCGGCCAGCCAGACCGGCGGGCCGCCGTGCTGCACGAGCCACGCGCCCCCGGCCGCGACCACCGCGGCGTCGCCGTGGACCGGCTCGACGACCAGCACCACCTTCCGCCGCCCGAACGCGTCGGCGACGAGACGCGCCAGCGCAGCGGCCCGGGCGCGCAACGGGAGCGTCGTGGTACCTGGCCGTCGCCCGGTCACCGCGAAGACGGCCAGGTCGGACAGGAACGAACCGGGGTAGCGGTCACGGCGCGAGCGCGCGGCGGCCGCGGCCCGCACGGCGGCGAGTCCGGAGGTGTCCGGGCGGACGTCGTGCGCCGCCTCGGGCAGCCAGGCCGGCAGCAGCTCGACGGCTACCTGTTCGAGCCGGTCCAGCGCGGCGTGCACGAAGTCCGCGGGCATGGCGTACGCCGAAGCCGGGCGGTGCACGACGGCGGCCAGCTCCGCGTGGTCGCGCGCGACCATCATGGCGACCGCGTCGGTGTCAGCGCCGGGCAGGGCGACGACGCGATCGGTCGGCAGACCGGCGAGGACCGGGTCCATGCAGCGTCGACCCTCCCCCACCGTCGACCCTGGGCGTCGGAGGACCAGAGTACGAATCGTCTTCGGCCGGCGCCAGCCCCGATACGCCGGACGGCGACGAAGCGGCGACGCTCAGGTGATGTCGCGGCGCATCGGGACGACCACGGCGATCGCTGCGGCGGCCAGCGCGTACCCGGTCAGCAGCAGGGCGCCGGCCGCCGGTGGCAGGAGCGCGACGGCGTCGTTGCCGAGCTGCGCGGACATCGCGTCGGCGACGTACGTGAAGTCGGTGAGCGCGGCGGTGGCTCCGCCGGGCAGGAGCGGGTAGAGCGCGTTGACGCCGGGGATCATCATCAGTACGGGCTCGGCCAGGTACAGGTAGCCGACCACGACGCACACGGCCGCGACCTGGTTGCGGAGCAGCGCGCCCACGCCGGTGCCGACGAGCAGGTAGACAGCCATCGCGACGCCGATGCGGGCGAGCAGCGCCAGCACTGTGGGGGCGGGCATGCCCAGCGACACGCCACGCAGGGCGGCGACCGTGAACAGGGCCACCGCGGCGGAGCCGGCCAGCGCGATCCCGTAGCCGAGGCCGACGATCGCGTGGGTGGCGAGTTTCGCGGCGAGCACCCGCCCTCGGCGCGGCGCGAACATGAACGTGACGGCGGCGGTGCCGTGCCGGTATTCCGACGTGGCAGCGAGGGCGCCGGCGGCGGCCGGCACGAAGGCGGTGAAGCCGAGGATGCCGAGGATCGACCGCAGGCCCTCCTCGGTGTGCAGTCCGGGCATCGGCGGGTCGAAGTTCTCCGGCCCGACGAGCGCCATCAGCCCGACCAGGCCGCCACCGAGCGCGACGGCGGCGAGCAGCAGCCCGCCCCACATCCGGGTCGCCAGCACCCGGCGTAGTTCCGCTCTGAGCAGGTTCATCGGGCCTCCGCCGGGTCGGTGGTCAGGTCGAGGAAGAGCTGTTCGAGGCTTGTGGTCTCGGTGACCAGCTCGTGGATCCGCAGACGGTGGTCCGCGGCGAGGTCGGCGACGCGCGGCGCGTCCAGTCCGCGTACCCGCAGCCGGCCGGGTCCGGCGGCCTCGACGGACCCGGCGGCGGCCGTCAGCGCGGAGGCCAGGGGGTCCGCGTCCGGCGAGGTGACGAGCACCGTCGGCGGGCCGGTGAGCCGGGACCACGGCCCGGCGGCGACGAGTTCGCCGCGCCGGATCACCACCACGTCGTCCACCACCTGCTGGACCTCGTGCAGGACGTGGCTGGAGACCAGCACGGTGCGGCCCTCGTCGGCGAGCCGGCGCAGCAGGCCGCGCAGCCACGACATGCCTTCCGGGTCCAGGCCGTTCGACGGTTCGTCGAGCAGCAGGACGCGGGGGTCGCCGAGCAGCGCCGTGGCGAGACTGAGCCGTTGGCGCATGCCGGTGGAGAACCCTCGGGTACGACGGTCGGCGGCGTGCGCGAGGCCGAGCAGGTCCAGCAGCTCCGCGACGCGGCTGTCCGGGCAGCCGGCCATCGCGGCGTAGAGGCCCAGGTGGTCACGGGCGGTGTGTCCGGGGTGGAACGCGTTGCCGTCGAACACCGCGCCGACGGTCCGTGACGGCTGGGCCAGCCGGCCGTAGGGCTGTCCGCCGATCGTGGCTGTGCCGCTGGTCGGCGTCACCAGCCCGGTCAGCATCCGCAGCGTGGTGGTCTTGCCGGCGCCGTTCGGGCCGAGGAAGCCGGTGACCGCGCCGGGCCGTACGGTGAAGGTAAGATCGCGTACGGCGGTGACGTCGCCGTAGCGTTTGGTCAGGCCCGACGCCTCGATCGGCAGGTGGTCGCCGGTCATGCCCGGTTCCTCGTCGCACGCTCGATCGTCTCGGCGAGGCCCGCTGCTGCAGGGTCGGAGACCACGACCTCGTCGAACTCTCCGCCGGCTGCCGCGCGGTCCAGCATGAGGTGCAGGCCGGGCTGACCCCGCCGGGCCGCCACGAGTTGGCGGGGGCCGCCGAAGATGCCCCAGACGCCGATCTTGGCGAAGCCGGACACCGCGTACCCGCGCCGGGCGCCGCGCGCCAGCCGGATCGGCTCGTCCGCCGGTGCGGCGTGCCGCACGGCGGCCAGGCGCAGCGCGAACCGCTCCCGCCCGACCCACATCCGTTCCCATCCGGTGAACCGGATGTCGATCACATCGCCGTTGAGCATTACGGAGGCCATCAGTCGTCGCCCTTCGTCGTGTCGGAGTCGTGCGCTGATGTGTGCGTGTCGCCGGGGGTCGCCTGGCGGTCGGCGGGCATCAGGATGGTCGCCAGCAGCCGGGGGGTCCGTCCGTCGCCGGGCCCTCTGGCGAGCAACGGGCCGACCAGCGCGTTGAGCCCGGCTGCGAACTCGTGCAGCTCGGCGTCGGTCAGGTGCAGTACGAGCTGCTGGTATCCGACGCCGTCGGCGACGAAGTCGACGGAGTCCCGCGCGAGGTAGCGGGAGAACTCGGACAGCAGGCTCGACACGAACGCCGTGAAGTAGCGCGCGTGGTCCTCGGGCGTCGCCGTCGCCAGGGCCGCGGGGTCCAGCGCCGCGCCGTGCGCGGGCAGCGCGTACACCCGCTCGACGGCGCCGCGGACCTTGCGCTCCTCCACCACGTCGAGCATTCCGGTCTTCACGAGCGTCGCCAGGTGCCGGTAGAGCGTGGCGTGCGGGATGTCGGGAAGCAGCTCGGCCAGGTCGTGCGTGGTCACCCGGGTGCCCGCCACGGCACGCAGGACGCGGAGCCGCACCGGGTGCAGCGCCACCTCCGCCCACCGCTCCATCGACGTCGCCATGGCCGAACGCTATCACTATCGAGAGTGATAGCGGTAGTGAGTGGAGCAACCGGACGCGAAAAGCCGGTCGATTAGACGGGCGGGCGGGTGTGGTGGGCAAGCACTCGCGACAGGAGCCGGGTCAGGTCCGCGCGCTCGTCCGGCGACAGCGGCGCGAGCAGGTCGTCCTGGACGGCGGCGAGCCGCTTCTCCAGCCGCCGCAACTGCCGCCGCCCGGCCGCGGTGATGGTGACGATGTTGCGCCGCCGGTCGGCCGGGTCCGGGCTGCGGGTGACGAACTCCCGCTCGGCGAGTTCGTTGAGCGCCGCCACCACGTCGCTGACATGGATGCCACTGCGCCGGCCGAGCGCCGCCTGACTGGCCGGGCCGAACTCGTCGAGCGTGGCGAGCAGCCGGAAGTGGTAACCCCGCGCGTCGACAGCGGCGAGGCCGTCGGCGACCAGCCGGCCGGCGCGTACGGCGGTCTGGGTGATCAGCCAGCTCGGCAGGCCGGCCAGACGGGTCGGTACGAGGTCCGGCTCCGGGTTCTCCACGTGCCCAGCCTAACCGGAAAACGTTGGCGTCCCCAACGATCTGCGTTATCGTTGGCCGCGCTAACGTTAGTGTCACCAACGATCGGAGCCACAGTGATCGAGCCGTTCCGCGTCCACGTCCCCCAGGCCGACCTCGACGACCTGGCCGACCGCCTGGCCCGCACCCGCTGGCCCGACGAACTGCCCGACGCCGGGTGGGACTACGGCATCCCGCTGGCCCGGGTACGGGAGCTGGCCGAGCACTGGCGCACCGCGTACGACTGGCGGGAGGCCGAGGCCGAGCTGAACCGGTATCCGCAGTTCACCACCACCATCGACGGGCAGAACATCCACTTCCTGCACGTACGCGCCGCCGACCCGGACGCGCTGCCGCTGATCCTCACGCACGGCTGGCCCGGCTCGGTCGTGGAGTTCCTCGACGTGCTCGGCCCGCTGTCCGAGCAGTTCCACCTGGTCGTACCGTCGATCCCCGGCTTCGGCTTCTCCGGCCCGACCCGGGAACGCGGCTGGGACGTCGACCGCGTCGCCCGCGCCTGGGCCGAGCTGATGCGGCGGCTCGGCTACCGGCGGTACGGCGCACAGGGCGGTGACTGGGGTTCGGTCATCTCCACCCGGCTCGGCGGCATCGACCCGAAGCACGTCGTCGGCGTACACCTCAACTACCTGCCCACACCCCCGCCGCCCGGCTGGACCGGGGAGGCCGGCCTGTCCGACGGGGACCGGGACCGGCTGACCCGGATCATGCGGCTCAAGACGCAGCGGCATCCCCATCAGGTGCTCTACGCCAGCCGGCCGCAGACCGTGTCGTACGCGCTGCACGACTCACCCGTCGGGCAGCTGGCGTGGATCGCCGAGAAGTTCACCGAGTGGACCGACCCGCGATCGGCGGTCGGCGTGGACCGCATCCTCACCGACGTCTCGGTCTACTGGTTCACCCGCACGGCCGCCTCGTCCGCGCGGCTGGTGCGGGAGAGCGCGTTCGGTGGCCCGCCCGCGCCCTGCCCGCCCCCGCTCGGGGTCGCCGTGTTCGCGCACGACATCACCCAGGCCGTCCGGCCGATCGCCGAACTGACGTACACGATCCGGCAGTGGAGCGAGTTCGACCGGGGTGGTCACTTCGCCCCGCTGGAGGTGCCGGAGCTGTTCGCCGACGACGTCCGGTCGTTCTTCTGGAGCCTGCGGTGACGGCCGCGCTCAGCCCATGTCCGCCGCGAACATGCCCGGCTCGTACGAGCCGCCGCGCTGGTGCACGAGCACCGCGAACCGGTTCGCCGCGTTGATCAGCCCGACCAGGCAGACCAGCGCGGCGACCTGGTCGTCGTCGTAGTGCTTGCGCACCTGCTCCCACGTCTCGTCGGACACGCCCTGATGGGCGTCGGCGAGCCGGGTGCCCTCCTCGGCGAACGCCAGCGCCGCGCACTCGGCCCCGGTGAACACTGTCGACTCACGCCAGGCGGCGACCAGGTTCAGCCGGACCGCGCTCTCGCCCCCGGCCACCGCCTCCTTGGTGTGCATGTCGATGCACCAGCCGCAGCCGTTGATCTGGCTGGCCCGCAGCGACACCAGCTCCTGCACGGTGCGGGGCAGCGACGACTGGTGGATCATCAGGCCCGCGCCGGCGAAGCGCTTCATGAACGTCGCCGAGACCGGGCTCTCGAACAGGTTGAATCGGGTCTGCATGGTTGCGCCCTCTCTGCTGGGGTGGGTGTGGGACGAACACGAGGTGCCGGGGACGCGTCCGGCGTGACGGCGACGCCCGGTGAGGACCGCCACAGCGACCGGATGTCACACGGCGGCGGTGGCCGGCGTCTGGTGGGGAACGCAGCCGAGCAGCGAAGGAGCCAGCCATGGCGGACCCGGCCACCGAGGATTTCCTCGCGCACCGGAACCTGCTCTTCACCGTCGCGTACGAGATGCTCGGCTCGGCCGCCGACGCGGAGGACGTGGTGCAGGAGACCTGGCTGCGCTGGGCCGGCGTGGACCTCGACGAGATTCGGGACCGGCGCGCCTACCTGGTCCGGATCACCACCCGGCAGGCGCTGTCCCGGCTGCGCACGCTGGGCCGGCGCAAGGAGTCGTACGTCGGCTCATGGCTGCCCGAGCCGCTGCTCACCGCGCCCGACGTGGCCGACGACGTGACGCTCGCGGAAAGCGTGTCGATGGCGATGCTGCTGGTGCTGGAGACGCTCACGCCGACCGAACGGGCCGTGTTCGTTCTGCGGGAGGTGTTCGACGTCGGCTACGACGAGATCGCCGAGACGGTCGAGCGGAGTCCCGTCGCCGTGCGGCAGATCGCGCACCGGGCGCGGGCCCACGTCGCGGCGCGCCGCCCTCGCCGTACGGTCTCGGCGGCCGAGGCCCGCGACGCGCTCGACGCGTTCCGGCGGGCGGTGGAGACCGGCGACCTGGACGGGCTGCTCCGCGTCCTGTCGGCGGACGCGGTGCTCGTCGGCGACGGCGGCGGGATCAAGCAGGCGATCGTCCGTCCGGTCACCGGTGGCGACAAGGTGGCCCGGCTGCTCGCGGGCGGCTGGCGCCGGGTCGCCGCCGTGGCGTCGATCGAGCCGGCCCAGGTCAACGGCTACCCGGCGCTGCTGGTACACCTCGACGGCGAGCTGGACACGGTCGTCGCGGTACGCCTCGACGACGGCCGGATCAGCGGCCTCTACGCGGTGCGCAACCCGGAGAAGCTGTCCCACATGACCCGCGAGACGACGCTGCGGCGCTGACCGGCGGGAGGGCGCGGCGGTCTGGACCGACGACGGCGGCTCAGCGGCGGACGCCCACCCCGCCGTACCCGTGCGACACCGCGGCCTGCGGTTCCCCGTCGGGCCGCCAGTCCGCCACCCTGACCAGGCCCGGCTCGACCAGCTCGTACCCGTCGAGGAAGCGGGCCACCTCGTCGCGGGTGCGGGGCACCAGCGGGGAGCTGCTGCGGCGGTAGATCGCGGTGCCCTGCTCGGTGGGCAGCGTCGGCAGGCCGTCCAGGGTGAGGTGGGACAACGCGAGCACGCTGCCCGGCACCGTGGCGTCGCGCAGCTTCGCCACCGCCGCGTACGGATCGTCGGCGTCCGGCACGAAGTGCAGCACCGCGAGCAGCAGCACCGCGACCGGCTCGCTCAGGTCGATCGTGGCCCGCAGCGTCGGGTCGGCCAGCAGCTCGTCGGGACGCCGCAGGTCGCCCTGGAGCACCACGGTGCGGCCGTCGGTGGGCAGCAACCGCCGGGCGTACGCGACCGCGACCTCGTCGTGGTCGACGTAGACCACCCGGGCGTCGGGGCGTACCGCGCGGACCACCTCGTGCACGTTGCCCTGGGTGGGCAGGCCGGCGCCGATGTCGAGGAACTGGCGTACGCCCTGCTCGGCCGCCCAGCGCACGACCCGGCGCAGGAACGCGCGGTTGCTCTGCGCGGCGACGCCGGTGTCCGGGAAGATCTTCAGGATCTCCTCGGCCGCGGCCCGGTCGGCGGCGAAGTTGTGGCAGCCGCCGAGGTAGTAGTCGTACATCCGGGCGACATTGGGTCGGTTCTCAGCCTCCGTCACCCCTCGATGTCTAGCACTCTGGGCGACACACCGCTGACCCGTCGTGTCGACGATCCGGCCGATCCCGGTCTTCACCTGGTACGACGGTGGGACACGCCGTCGCGAGGAGGTACCGATGACAGGTGGACGGGAGACCGTGGAGGTCGAGCCGGTGGTGTTCCGCGCCGTCTACGACTCGCCCGCGTCACTGCCCGGACGGCACCGGTGGACCACCCCGGAGGCGGACGTGCGACGGCTGGAGAAACTGCTGAACATGCCGGCGCGCAGCATCGGCGCGCCGCTGTGGGTCAGCGGCGACGAGCCGGACTGCCCGAAGTGCGGGCGGCGGGTCACCTGGTACGACATCGTCGCGTCCGCGCTGCACGGCGTGCACGACCACACGATGATCGCGCGGGTGATCCTCGGCGAGCGCAAGTACGTGAACACCGAGGTGCCGGACGCGATCCCCGGTGTCCACTGTGCCGACTGCCGCACCCCGATCACCGGGCTGCGCAGCTTCAAGTGCCACAACTGGGCGTACGCGTTCGAGGCGCTGGAGGAGGTCGTCGCCCGGATGTCCGGCCTGCCGGTTCAGTCGTCGCCGCCGGCCGCCTCCTGAGCGCGCCGTTCGGGACGGCGGCCGGGTGGGGCCTGCGGCTCGGGGCCGGGGTCGGGCACCGGCGGCATCGGCCGGGTGACCGGCCCGTCGCCGGTGACCCGGAGCTGATCGCCGTGGTGCCACAGCTCCACCGCGTCGTCCGGCCCGGCGTCCGGCAGCTCGTAGCGGGCCTCCCGCCCGGTGAGCGTGACCCGCAGGCGGTGCCCGTGCCGGCGCAGGTGGAACACCAGCCGGGTGATCGGCCGGGGTAGGCGCGGCTCGAACGCGAGCACGCCCCGGTCGTCGCGCAGCCCGCCGAAGCCCTGCGCCACCACCAGCCAGGCGCCGGCCAGGGACGCCAGGTGCAGCCCGTCGGCGGTCTTGTCGCCCAGGTCGGCGAGATCCTGGAACGCCGTCTCGGCGAACAGGTCGTACGCCAGGTCGAGATGCCCGACCTCGGCGGCGAGGATCGCCTGCGCGGACGCCGACAGCGACGA
The DNA here is from genome assembly GCF_900091605.1 of Micromonospora tulbaghiae. Taxonomy (GTDB): domain Bacteria; phylum Actinomycetota; class Actinomycetes; order Mycobacteriales; family Micromonosporaceae; genus Micromonospora; species Micromonospora tulbaghiae. The sequence continues at coordinate 446,817 of NZ_FMCQ01000001.1, read as the reverse complement.
GTCCCGGACGGTCCGCGCCTCGTAGTAGGCGACGTTGCGCGTCTTCTCCTCGGCGGTGAACTCCCCCGGGCAGCGCAGCATGGCCAGCACCAGGTCGGCCTGCTTGACCACCTGCTTGCGGTACAGCTCCAGGTAGGGGAAGTGCAGCAGCAGCGGGTAGTCGTCCTCGCCGGTGCCGGCGAAGTCCCACTCCGGCTGCGCGGTGAAACCGGCCGACTGCTCGTGCACGCCGCGCTTGCCGTCGTACGGGACGAACATCGCGTCGGCGGCGGCCCGCCAGCCGGCCACCTCGGCGGCGTCGACGCCGAGCCGCGCGGCCACCTCCGGGCACTGTTCCACGGCGTCGGCGGCGCCGCGCAGGTTGCGCCGGGCCATCAGGTTGGTGAAGACGTTGTCGTCGACGAGCGCGGAGTACTCGTCCGGGCCGGTGACGCCGGTCAGGTGGAACGCGCCGCCGTCGTCGAAGTGGCCGTAGCCGCGCCACAGCCGGGCGGTCTCGATCAGCACCTCGGCGCCGCTCTCGGCGAGGAACGCGGTGTCGCCGGTGGTCGCCACGTACCGCAGCACCGCGTCGGCGATGTCGGCGTTGACGTGCAGGCCCGCGCTGCCGGCCGGCCAGTAGCCGGAGCACTCCCGGCCGCTGAGCGTCCGCCACGGGTAGGTGGCGCCGGTCAGGCGCAGCTCGGCCGCGCGCTCGCGGGCCTCGGGCAGGTGGGCGTGCCGCCAGCGCAGCGCCGAGCGGGCCAGCTCCGGCGCCAGGTACGTCAGCACCGGCAGCACGTAGCCCTCGGTGTCCCAGAGCACGTGCCCGTCGTAGCCGTTGCCGGTCAGCCCCTTCGCCGGGATGGTCCGGTCGCCGTCGGCGCGGCCGGACTGCAGCAGGTGGAACACCGAGAACCGCACCGCGAGTTGCAGCTCCGGGTCGCCGTCCAGCTCGACGTCGGCGGTGGCCCACGCCGCGTCGAGCGCGGCGCGCTGCTCGGCGAGCAGGGCGTCGAACCCGTCGGCCCGGGCCGCGTCCGCCTCCGCGACGACCAGGTCGGCCAGCTCACCGGCCGGGGTGCCGTCGACGTCGGCGCACTCGTACGCGGCGAACCGGGTGACCCGGATCCGCTCGCCGGGGCGTACCTGACCGGACAGCGCCAGCCGGAACCGGTCGGCGGTCACTTCGGTGCCGGTGGCGATCTCGTCGGGCGCTTCGACCCGGTGCGCGACGGCGACGGCGACCCGCTGGCCGCTGCGCCCGGTCCGGTGCACGAGCACACCGTCGAGGCCGTCGTCGCGGCGGATCTCGCCGGTGAGCGGGTCGTGGATCACCGAGGCGGCCCGGGGGTCATCGGCGCGTTCCGGCACCCGCTGGTTGGCGAGCAGATCGGCGCCGACCCGCAGCCGGACCGGCTCGTCCAGCGGCTCGGCCACCCAGTCGACGGCGGCGACCGGACGTCGGGTCAGCGAGACCAGGCGGGTGCTGCGGATGCGTACGCCCCGGCCGCCCGGCGAGATCCACTCGGTCTCCCGGTGGACCACCCCGGCACGCAGGTCAAGTTCCTGGTGGTGCCGCCGGATCGTGCCGGTCCGCAGGTCCAGCGGCTCGTCGTCGACCCAGAGCCGGATCAGTGCGGCGTTCGGCGCGCTGATCACGGTGTCGCTGCGTTCCGGGAACGCGTACCCGCTCTCCGGGTAGGTCAGCTCGTGCTGCTCGTGGAACCCGTTGAGGTAGCTGCCCGGCATCCCGCAGGGTTCGCCCTCGTCGAGCGTCCCGCGCCAGCCCACCCAGCCGTTGGCGAGCGCGAAGACGGACTCGGTCTCGCCCAGCCGGTCCAGGTCCGCGCTCGTGCGCCGGATCCGCCAACCGTCGTCGCCGTGCGGCACGTGCCCTCCCGAGTCCGAAGCCTGGACCGCCACCGAACCAGACCCGGCTGGGAGGTGGCTGGGACTCCGATACCCTTGGCTACGCCTGCCCGCACCTGCGGGTGGCCGATCACACGGTGACGAGCACCAGCGCGGCGGCGGTGCCGAGCACCAGGAACGGCCCGAACGGCAGATGCCCGGACCAGCGGACCCGCCGGGCGGCGAGCAGCACGACCCCGGCCAGCCCGGCGAGGACGAGCGCGAGCACCAGCCCGGCCACGAGCACCGGCCAGCCGTACCAGCCGAGCAGCGCGCCCGCGCCGAGCGCAAGCTTGGCGTCGCCGAGGCCGAAGCCACGCCGCCCGAACAGCAGCGTGGTCGCGGCGAATCCGCCGCCGAGCACCAGCCCGGCCAGGACCGCGCGGATCCACGGGTCCGCGCCCGGACCGGTCAGCGCGGCCACCCCGAGCAGCGCCCACGCACCGGCGGCGGCCGGCCAGGTGAGCCGGTCGGGCAGCCGGTGCGCCATCGCGTCCACGATCGTCATCGGCACCGCCCAGACGAGCCACCAGGCCAGTGCCAGCCGCGCGGCGGTTGCGCCGCCGGCGAACAGCGGCACCGCCACCGCGAACAGCAGTGCCACCTCCACCACTGCGGGCGCCGCGCCGACCCGGGCCCGGCAGGCCGGGCAGCGGGCGGCGGGGCCGAGCGCCGGCAGCGGCCGGTCCAGCCCGATCGGGGCGCCGCAGCCGTCGCACCCCGTCCGGTCCGGAGACCCCGGCGGTACGGCGTAGCGCGCCACCGCCAGCCGGAGCAGGGGTACGACCGTCAGGGCGGCGATGAGCCGGGCGCTCGGAGGTCGGGCATCGGTCACCCGTCCGGTACGCCGTACCCGTTCAGCCGTCATGCCGGATCCCCCGTCCGGTCGCCGCGCGTTCCATCGTGGAGCACGCAGAGTGATTTGTCGCTCGCGCAGATGTGACGGCCGGGGCGTACCGGGGCGTCTGATGCGACTCGGCGGCGGCGGGGGCAGGTCGTGGCGTGAGCCCCGGCGAACGGGCGGGACGGATCGGACGAGCGGCATGCTCCCCACCCATACCGGCGGCACCGCGGCGGCTCGCCGCCGCCGTCGCGGCGCGTACGGGTGAGCACACGCCCGCCGGCTCGGAGCCCTGCGGAAGCCTGCTCGTCATCGTGACGACACACACCGGCCACCACCTCCCGTCTTCACTCACCGTGTTCACGTGAATTACCTCTGTTGCATCGGCGGACGTGAGCCTATGCTCGCCCCTTGGGTACGACGCAACCCCCGATCAATTGGCGTCGGAGGCACCAGGGCACGGAATCCGCAGCGATCAGTACAGGTCAATACAAGTGGCGGCGACGGGGGCCCGGAGTGACAGTTCCGGGCGCGCTTCCGCATGCCCGGAGCGGGTCGGCGTGATCGCCCCGGGCCGGCACCGAGGAGGGATCGGCGTTGCGCACACGGCAATCCCGCCGATGGGAAATCTTCCTGCTCAGCGTTGTGCTGGTGGTCGGCTCGGCCGGCTGCGGCACCGAGCCGGAGGCGGCCACCCGTCCGCTGACCGGCCGTGCCGCCGCACCCGCCGCCCATTCCAGCGCCGAGGAGGACGCGGCCGGAAAAGCGGCCCTGGCCGCCTATTCCGGCTATCTCGACGCGTCCCGGGCAGCCAGTGCGCGCAGCGATCCGTCCCATCCCGCTCTGACCCGTTTTCTGGCTGATCCGTTGCTGACTCGGGTGCGAATGGCGATTCTCGACGCGAAGGAGCACGGCGCGATGCGTACCGGGAAACTGCTCTCCGACCCCGAGGTCGTGTCGGTCGACCTGACCGCCCGCCCGCCCACTGTCGAGATCCAGGACTGCCTGGACGCGAGCGGCTACCGGCTCGTCTACGCCAAGGACCGCAAGGCCGTACCCGGCACCCGCGGCGGGCGCTACCTGGCGACTGCCACAGCGGTCCGTTTCCCGGACGGCCGGTGGCTGGTCAACGGCGGCGCCGCGCACCAGGACCAGCCGTGCTGACCTGGGGAGGAAGGGGTGTCCCGGCCCACCCGACCCGGGCCGGGACGCCCCGCCGGCTGCTGCTCGCCGCCGGCCTGGCCGCGCTGCTGACGCTCACCGGCGCACCCGCCCGCGCCGCCGACCCCGGCGGCTCCTGCCCGCCGGAACAGACCGACTGCGACGTCTGGGACGACGACCCCGGCACGCCGGGCGGCCCGGGCGGGCCGGGTGGCGGCGGGGACAACGGCGGCGGGGGCGGCAACGGCGGCGGCACGCCGAAGTGCCAGTGGAACGGCCGGGCCATCCCCTGCTATCACGAGGTCCTCGGCTGGTTCAACAACGCCGACGGCTGCTACTACAAGCTCGCCGAGCCGCAGGACGAGGCGCCTCCCGGCAAGCAGTGGTACCAGCTCACCTGCAACGGCGGCGACATCGGCAGCCTGCGTCGGGAACTCCTCGAGGCCCCGCCGCCCGGATACGGCGCGCCGCCGGACCCGGAGGAACTGGCCCGCCGCGCGCTGGCCTCGATCTCGCTGCTCCCGCCGCGGGCCGCCGTGGCGCCCCGGCGCAGCCAGGGCCCCGGCCTGGTCGGGCTGCCCGTCTGGATGTGGGCCAGCCCGGGCACGGCGTACTTCGGGCCGCTGTCCGCGTCCGCCTCCGACCGAGGGCTGACCGTGGAGATCACCGCGAAGGTGGACCGGATCGTCTGGCACATGTCCGACGACATCGACGTCACCTGCGACGGGCCGGGCACGCCGTACCGGGCGAACGGGCCGAGGGCCGGCTCCACCTCGCCCGACTGCGGCCTCGACCAGGGCTACCCGGAGGCCGGCACCTACGAGGTGAGCGCCACGACGTTCTGGACCGTCGAGTGGTCCGGCGGCGGGGAGAGCGGCGTGATCGCCCAGAGCCGGTCCAGCGGCGTCGTCCAGGTACAGATCAACGAGCTTCAGGTGGTGACCCGATGAGTGTCGTGGCAGCCCGCAACGGAACTCCGGTGGAGGCACCCGTCGCGCCGCCGAAGGTGGTCCGGCAACGACGCGTCCGCCCCGGCCTGCTCGGCCTGGCGGTCCTGCTGATCGCGCTCGGCGGGCTGGGCGCGGCGTTCGCGGTCACGTCGGTGCGCTCCACCGGCACGTACCTGGCCGTGGCCCGGCCGGTCGACGTGGGACAGCAGCTCACCGCCGACGACCTGGTGCCGGTACGCGTATCCGGCGGACGGGAACTCCAGCCGGTGTCCGCCGACCGGATGGACGAGGTACTCGAGCTGCGGGCGGCCGTCCGGCTCACCCCGGGCACGCTGCTCACCCCGGCGCAGCTCACCGAGGCCCCGCTTCTCGGCGCCGGCCAGCAGCAGATCGCGCTGGGGCTGGAACCCGAGCAGGTGCCGGCCCGCAAGCTGCACCCCGGCGACAAGGTGCTGCTGGTCAGCACGCCCTCGAACGCGACCGGCGGCGGCTCGGAGGCGTCCCGTGGCGGCGGTACCCGGTTCGAGGGCACCGTGATCGACACCGCCACGCCGCAGAACGGTGACGTGGTGGTCTACCTGGCGCTGGCCGTACGGGACGTGCCGGCCGTCGTGGCGCTCGCCGCCGACGACCGGATCGCGCTCGTGCTCACCGAGGCCGCCTGATGGCGATCATCGCCCTGGTCTCGGCGAAGGGGTCGCCGGGCGTCACCACCGCCGCGCTCGCCGCCGCGCTGAGCTGGCACCGGCGGCTCGTGCTGGCCGAGTGCGACCCGGCGGGCGGCTCGATCCTCGCCGGTTACCTCGGCGGGGCGCTGGACGGGCCGCGCGGCATCGGCGAGCTGGCGGTGGGTGAGCTGCGCGACGGCAGCCTGGAGCACGCGTTCTGGTCCCAGCTGGTCGACCTGGACGCGCCCCGCCGCGAACGGCTGCTGCTGCCCGGTGTGGTGGACCCGGCCCAGGCCGGCAGCGTGATCCCGCTCTGGCAGCGCTTCGCCGACTACTTCACCGGGCTGGAACGGGGCGAACCGCCGTACGACGTACTGGTCGACTGCGGCCGGCTCGCGGTCGGCGGTCCACCGTGGCCGCTGCTGCGGGCCGCCGCGGTGGTGCTGCTGGTCACGCGCGCGCACCTGCCCGACCTCTCCGCCACCCGGGCCACCGCCCGCGCCGTCGAGCGGGATCTCACCGAGCACCGCGTACCGCCGGGCACGCTGCGACTGCTCGTGGTCGGGGACGGGCACGGCACCAGCGAGATCAGCAAGGCGCTGCGGCTGCCGGTGATCGCCCGCCTGCCGCACGACCCGCGTACCGCCGAGGTGCTCGCCCACGGCGGCACCGTACGGGCCAACCGGCCGCTGATGCGCGCGGCCGGCGCCCTGGAGGTGCCGGTCCGGGCGCTGCTGGACCGGCGGCGCGCCCGGCTGGCCTGGCCCGGGACGACCACACCGCGCGCGGTGACCGCGCCGAGCGTGCCGGGGGTGTCCGGTGCGGTTTGAGCCGGTCTCCCACGACCCACGCGCGCAGCAGCCGGGCGTCGTCTCCACGGTCCCGCCACTGGCCCCGCCGAACGGGCGGCACCACGTCCCCGGGGCGGTGCCCGCCGCGCCACCGGCGCCACCGCCGCGCCCCCGTGTCGACTTCGCGGTGGTCCGCGAGCTGCGCCGGGAGCTGAGCGAACGGCTCACCCACTGGCAGCGCGGACGCGAGTTCGACGCCGACGCCGAGGAGGTCGAGCGCGCCCGGCTGGCGGTCGCTGTGGTGTCCGCGTACGCCGACTCGGTACGCCGGGCCGGCACACCGATGGCCGCCGAGTCGGAACGGATGCTGCTCGACCAGGTCACGGCCGAACTCGTCGGGCTGGGCCGCCTCCAGACGCTGCTCGTCGACGACAGCATTGAGGAGGTGCACATCCTCGGCTGCGACCAGGTACGCATCACCCGGCACGGCGGCGGCGTCGACTGGGCCGAGCCGATCGCCGAGACCGACGACGAGCTGGTGGAGATCCTCCAGGCGGCGGCCCGCCGGGCCGGGGCCACCGAACGGTCGCTGTCCACCTCGAAGCCCACGCTCGACCTGCAACTGCCCGACGGCAGCCGGCTCGCCGCCGTGTTCCTGGTCAGCCACCGCCCGTACGCGGTGATCCGCAAGCACAACACGCTCGAGGTGAGCCTGGAGGACATCGCGGGCGGCCGGCCCGACCTGGACGAGATGATCGACCCGCTGCTGCGCGACTTCCTCCGCGCGTCCATGCGGGCCGGACTGAACATCATGGTCGCCGGGCTAGCCGGGGCCGGGAAGACCACAGTCATCCGCGCGCTGATGGACGAGATCCCGGCCGACGAGCCGTACGTGCTGCTGGAGGAGAGCCGGGAACTCCTGCCGGCCCGGCGCGGGCACAAACACCGGGCGGTGATGAGCTTCGAGTCCCGGGAGGGGCACGGCGAGCGCGGCGCGGACGGGCGGCCGGCGGGTGAGGTCAGCATCGCCGACCTGATCCCGGTGTCGCTGCGGATGGGCGTGCTGCGGATCATCGTCGGCGAGGTGCGGTCCCGGGAGATCGTGCCGATGCTCCAGGCGATGACCACGAGCCGCGGGTCGATGTGCACCATTCACGCGCGTACCCCCTCGGGGGTGAGCGAACGCATCATCGAGCTGGCGCTGTCGCACGGCCGGGAGATGACAGTCGACCAGGCCCGCCGGATGGCCGGCAACGCGCTCGACCTGATCGTCTACGTCACGGTCGAGGACGAGACCGCGATCGGCGGCCGCAAGCACCGCTTCGTCTCGCACGTCGAGGAGGTCATCGGCGTCGGCGAGGGCAACCGGATCACCACGACCAGCGTCTTCGGTCCGGGGCCGGACGGCCGCGCGGTCCCCCGCCACCTGCCCGAACGCATCCGCGACCAACTGCTGCGCGTCGGCTACGACGCCCGCCTGCTCACCCGGTTCGTCGAGGCCGGTGTGGGCGCGTGGCGGCGACCCCGGCACACCCGCCTCGGGGCGCGGCCGAGCGGAGGCCCGGCGTGACGCAGATCGAACTGATCGCCCTGGTCTCCGGCGCCGCCTGCGTGGCCGGGCTGGTGCTGACCGTCGTCGCGCTCGTCGGCACCCGCCGCCCGCCCGGTCCGGCAGCAGGCGCCGGGCCGGGCCTGAGCCGCCTCTGGACCGGTTCCGGCGCGAGCCGCGCCGACCAGCGCCGCTACCAGCTCCTGCTCGGCGCCGCAGTGGTCGCCGGTGCGGTGGCGTTCCTGCTCACCGGGCTGCCGGTGGTCGGCCTGCTGGTGGCGCTGGCGGTGCCGGGCGTGCCGTGGCTGTTCGCGGTCGGCCGGGCCGAGCAGCGGGCCATCGCCCGGGTCGAAGCCGTAGGCGAGTGGACCCGCCGACTCAAGGACATCTCGGCCACCGGCCAGGGACTCCAGCAGGCGATCATCGGCACCATCGCCACCGCTCCGGAGGAGATCCAGGAGGAGGTACGCACGCTCGCGGCCCGCCTCCAGGCCGGCTGGCTGGCCCGCTCGGCGCTGCTCGCCTTCGCCGACGAGATCGCCGACCCGGTCGCCGACCAGGTGGTGGCCGCGCTGATCCTGCACCTCACCGACCGGGGTGAGCGCCTCGGCGACGTGCTCGGGTCGATCGCCACCGCCGCCTCGGCCGAGGTCGCGACCCGGCGCGAGGTCGAGGCGAAGCGCACCCAGCCCCGGTTCGCGGTCCGTTTCCTCACCGGCATGACGCTGGCGACGCTCGCGTACGGGCTGGTGAACAGCGACTACATCCGTCCCTACGGGACGGTGACCGGTCAGCTCGTGATGGCGGTGCTCGGCGCGGCGTTCGTCGGGCTGCTGGTCTGGGTGCGCTCGATGAGCCAGCCGCCCCGGCCCGCGCGCTTCCTGCCGGCGCCCGACCCGGAGGAGGCGATCGCGTGAGCGCACTCAACTGGCAGATGGCGATCGCGGTGCTCGGCGGGTGCGCGGTAGGGCTCGGACTGTTCATGGTGGTCCGCGAGGCCCTGCCGGCCACCCCGGCGCTCGGCCCGGCGCTGCGCCGGCTGCACCAGCCACCCGGCCAGGCCCCGGCCGCCGGCGCCGGGCCGGACTGGCTCGACGGATTCGCCCGCTGGCTGCGCCCGCCGCACCGGCAGCTCGCCCTGCTCGACCGCACCCCGGAGCAGTACGCCCTCTCCGTGCTGCTCTCCGCGCTCGTCGGGTTCGCCACCCCGGCGGTCGCCTCGGCGGTGCTCTTCGTCGGCGGGGTGGCGCTGCCGGTGGCCGTACCGGTGGTGGCCAGTCTGGGCCTGGCGCTCGGCGCCGGTCTGCTCGCGCACCGCGCGGTCCTGGCCAAGGCGGACGCCGCCCGGGACGAGTTCCGCCAGGCGGTCTGCACCTATCTCGACCTGGTGGCATTGCAGCTGTCCGCCGCGCACGGCCCGGTGCAGTCGCTGGAGCGCGCGGCGGCGGTCTGCGACGGCTGGGTCTTCGACCGGATCCGGGAGGCGCTGCGGCTCGCCCAGCTCCAGATGCACTCGCCCTGGGACGAGCTGCAGGAGCTGGCCGAGCGGATCGGCATCCCGGAACTGGGCGACGTGGGCGCCATCATGCGCTCCTCGGGCAGCGAGGGCGCCCAGGTGCACGAGACGTTGCGGTCCCGCGCCGACTCGCTGCGCGACCAGATCCGCACCGACAACCTGGCTCGGGCCGAGGGGGTCACCAGCAAGTTGGACATCCCCGGCTCGCTGCTGGTGTTCGTCCTGCTCGGCTTCGCCGTCTATCCGTTCCTCGCCCGTCTGTGAACCCCCTTCGAGAAGGAGACGACCATGCACCTCTACGCCTACCTGTACGTGGCGGTGAGCACCCGCCTCGCCGAGCTGCGCCGGGACTCCGAGCGCGGCGACAGCCCGGTGCCGACCGCGGTGATCATCTTCGGCCTGGTGGCGGTGGCCATGGCGGTCACCGGGCTCGCCCTGGCCAAGGCGAACAACTGGATGAACGCCATCCCGAACAACACGGCGCCGCAGGCCCCGTGATGCCCCGCCCCGCCCGTACGGTCCGGAGCCGGCCGGCGTCTGCCGGCCGGCCCGCCGGCCCGCCCGGTCCGGGGCGGTTCGCCGCTGCCCTGCGTGCCCGCCTGGCCGAGGGCGAGCGGGGCGCCAACCCGGTCGAGCTGGCCGTGGTGATGCCGGTGATCCTGGTGATGCTGTTCGGCTCGATCCAGGTCGCCGTCTGGTTCGTGGCCCGGTCCACCGCGCTGAACGCCGCGCAGACCGCTGTGAACGCCCAGCGCACGATCGACGCCGGGCCGGACGCCGGACGGCAGCGGGCGATCAGCTTCCTGCAGCAGGCCGGGGACTGGCTGGTCGGCTGGGAGCAGACCGGCCCGACCTGCGTCGAGACCGCCACCGGCGTCACCTGCACGGTGCAGGGACGCTCCCTGTCGGTCATCCCGGGCGTCTCGTTCGAGGTCACGCAGACCGCGCACGGCCCGGCCGAACGCTGGACCACCGGATGAGCGCCGGGCCACGACGGGACCGGGGTTCCGTCTCGATCGAGGTGGCGGTGCTCGCGCCCGCCTTCATCGGGCTGATGGTGCTGGCCGGGGTCGCCGGGCGGACCGCGATCGCGGACGAGGCGGTGGAGTCGGCCGCCCACGACGCCGCCCGGGCCGCCTCGCTGGCCCGCAACGCCGACGACGGTGCGGAGGCCGCCGAGGAGGCGGCCCATGACCAGCTCGGCTGGGCGGGGCTGAACTGCACCGGCCCACCCCAGATCGATCTCGCGGGCTCGGTGGCCGGGACGACGACGAGCTTCGCCGCCGCGTACCAGAGCGCCGCAGGCGTGCCGGCGACCGTGACGGTCACGGTGACCTGCACCGTCTCCTTCGACGACCTGAGCGCGCCCGGCCTGCCCGGCGTGCCCGGCGGCAAGACCGTCTCGGCGAGGTTCACCTCGCCGCTGGACACCTACCGGAGCCGCGGATGACCGGGCGGGGCGAGGCGGAGAACGGCCGGGTGAGCCTGTTCCTGGCCGTGGCGATGACCGGCGTACTGGCGATCATCGGCCTGGCCTACGACGGCGCGGGTCAACTGCGCACGCTCCAGCGCGCGGACAACCTGGCCGCCGAGGCGGCCCGCGCCGGCGGCCAGATGATCGACCGCGCGCGGGCCATCGAGGGCGGCCCGAAGCAGATCGACCAGGTCGCCGCCCGCGCCGCGGTCGCCGCCTACCTCGGCGCCGCCGGCGGCGTCCAGGACCACGAGGTCGACTTTCCCGTGGTCGGCACCGAGACCCAGATCCGGGTGAGCGTGCAGATCACCTACAGCCGGGACCTGCTGAGTCTGTTCGGCGCACAGAAGACCGCCACCGTCACCGGTGAGGCCACCGCTCGGGCGCTCACCGGCCCACCGTAGGAAGGGAAGGCCGCCATGGGCGCACCCCGACGCTCCCCCGTCCGCCGCGCCGGCCAGGTTCTCACCGGCCTCGGCGCCCTCGTCGTGCTCGTCGGCGTGCTGGCCGGCGGGCCGGTCGCGTTGCTGGCGTTCGCCGGCAACCCGCTGCCGGATCATCTGCCCACGCTGGCCGAGGTCGGTACGGCGTTGACCAGCCGTGACGACGGTCAACTGTTCCTGCGCGCGCTGGCGGTGGTGGGCTGGTTCGGCTGGGCCACGTTCGCGTTCTCCGTCGTGGTGGAGCTGCTCGCGGCGGCGGTACGCCGGCCGGCGCCGAAGCTGCCCGGGATGCACCGCCAGCAGAAGGCGGCCGCCGCGCTCGTCGGTTCGGTCGCGCTGATCCTGGTCGCGAGCCCGGCCGCGGCGAGCGCCCCCGCACTGACCGCCCCGCAACCGGTGGTCGCGGCCTCGACGGTCGCAGCTCCGGCGTTCACCGCTCCGGCGGCGGCGCCGGGTGTCGCGTCACCGGCGGTGCCGGTCGCGGCGGAGACGAGCGAACCGGCCGTGTACCGGGTCGCCAAGGGCGACTACCTGGGCGAGGTGGCCGACCGTTACCTGGACGACTTCGACAGATACAAGGAGCTGGCCCGGCTGAACCGGCTCGCCGACCCGGACCGGATCCGCCCGGGTCAGCTCATCACGCTGCCGGACGGCGCGACGGATTCGGGTGCCCGGCGGCACGCCACCGGACGGATCGTGGTCACCAAGCCGGCCGAGACGGCACCCGTCAAACCCGGTGGCGGCGGTGCCTCCTCGACCACCCCGAAGGCGAAGCCCAAGCCGACGCCGCGGGACGCGACGCCCACCGTGGAGGCGCCTGTCGGTCAGCCGCCGGCCATGTCGGCGGGCGCGTCCCGGGCCACCGCGGAGGAAGGCATCAACCGTCCGCTCGCCATCTCGGCGGTGCTGGCCGTGGCGAGCATCGTGGGTGCGCAGATCGGCGCGCTGCTCGGGTTGCGCAAGCGGCCGGTGCCCGCCCGCGCGCTGTCGAGCGGACGGCACCGGCGGGACTGACTCAGGGCAGCCGGGCCTCGACCTGGCCGGACACCACGCGGCTGGGGAGCACGATCTGGTCGTTGGCGGCCGGACCGTGCACCACCTCGCCGCCGTCGAGCCGGAACGCGCTGCCGTGCCAGGGGCAGACCACGCAGGCGTGGCCGTCGATCTGCTCCACCTTGCCCTCGCCGAGCGGGCCGCTCTGGTGGGGGCAGCGCTCCAGCATCACGCTGACGTCGTCGCCGTCCCGGTAGAGGATCACCGGGACGTCGTCGATCTTCTTGGTGACCAGCTCGTGCCGGGGCAGGCTGCCCAGGTCGCCGACCCGGTGCCACCCGTCGCTGATCAGGTGCATCTCGGAGACGCTCTGGCTGGCCTGGGCGCCCTGCTTGTACGCGAGGTGCCCACCCAGGTAAGCCCCACCGCTCGCGGCGGACAGCCCCAGATAGGACAGCGTCCGGCCGAGTCCGTGGCGCCCGTTGAGCCGGGCCGCCAACGAGCCGGCGTACAGCGCCAGGCCGACCGTGTTGGCGGCGGCGTGCACCAGCCCGATCCGGCGCTGGTCGCGGGTGAGCGTGGCCCAGTCGTTGAGCCCGGCGACCGCCGCGGGCACCGCGCTGACCGTACCGAGGCCCACCAGCGCGGTGGCGGCACGGCGCTGGCCGGGCAGCAGGTCCACCACGGCGGCGGAGATCCAGGCGCCGACCGGCACCTGCACCATCGCGGGGTGCAGCGGATGGCCGAGCCACACCCCGTGCAGCGCGTCGCGCACCCGTTGCGAGCGCAGCGTGCCCTCAACGGCGCGCTGCAACCGGTCACCCACCCGGTCGAGACCGGTGGCCTGTTCGATCTTCGTCAGTAGTTCGCGCACCCGTTCCGACTTCCCGGCAGGAGAGCCCCCAAACCGGACGCCCCGGAATTCCCTCGCAGGTGCGTCGCGGGCATGCTTTGCCCATGGGGGTACGCGTCGAGCACGCCGGTGCCGTGACCACTGTGATCCTGGACCGGCCCGAGGCCCGTAACGCCGTGGACGGGCCCACCGCACGAGCGCTGGCCGACGCGTTCCGCGCGTTCGACGTCGACCCGGACGCGGCGGTCGCGGTGCTCTGGGGCGCGGGCGGCACATTCTGCTCGGGTGCCGACCTCAAGGCCGTCGGCACGCCGCGCGGCAACCGCGTCGAGCCCGACGGGGACGGACCGATGGGCCCGACCCGGATGCGACTGTCCAAGCCGGTGATCGCCGCGATCTCCGGGTACGCGGTGGCGGGCGGGCTGGAGCTGGCGCTCTGGTGCGATCTGCGGGTCGCCGAGTCGGCCGCGACGCTCGGCGTGTTCTGCCGACGCTGGGGCGTACCGCTGATCGACGGCGGGACGGTCCGGCTGCCCCGGCTGATCGGCGAGAGCCGCGCGATGGACCTGATCCTCACCGGCCGTCCGGTGCGCGCCGACGAGGCGTACGCGATGGGTCTGGTCAACCGGCTTGTCGCGCCGGGCGAGGCCCGCGCGGCGGCCGAGGAGCTGGCCGCCGGAATCGCCCGGTCCCCGCAGACGTGCCTGCGCAACGACCGGGCGGCGGTGCTGGCCGGCGCGGGGCTGCCCGAGCCGGAGGCGATGGCGGCCGAGCTGGCCTACGGCCTGGAGTCGCTCGCGGTGGACGGGGTGCGCGGCGCCGGCCGGTTCGCCGACGGTGCCGGCCGGCACGGCGCGCCGGCCGGCTGAGGCGTCACTTCAGCGCGCGCAACGCGTCCTCGATGGCGCGGTGGAACGTCGGGTACGCGTAGATCATGTGCCGGAGCTGGCTGATCGGCACCGCCGCGTGCACCGCCACGACGAGCGCGGAGAGCACCTCGCCACCGGCCGGTCCGGCCGACGTGGCGCCGACGAGGACGCCCTGGTCGGCGTCGGCGATCAGCTTGATGAACCCGGCGTTGCCGGTCTTGTGGATCCAGCCCCGGGCCGACGAGGTGAGGTCGGCGTACCCGACCTGGACGTTGACGCCGCGCTCGCGGGCCTGCTGCTCGGTGAGGCCGACCGCGCCGACCTCGGGGTCGGTGAACGTGACCCGGGGCAGCGCCCGGTAGTCGGCCACCGGGACACTGCCCGGCGCGGCAGTCGATCCGCCCGCGCTCATCGCGCCGCCGACCGCGCTGACCACGCCGGCCGCGCCGCCGACCACACTCGCGGTGCCGCTGGCGTCCGGGCCACCCTTGGTACGCCGCATGTGGTCGAGCAGGTCCGCCACCACGATGCCGGCCTGGTACATGGCGATGTGGGTGAACGCGCCCTCGCCGGTGAGGTCGCCGACCGCCCAGATCCCCCGGGTGACGTGCATCCGGTCGTTCACCGGCAGGTAGCGCTGACCGGCGTCCACCCCGACGGTGTCCAGGCCCAGTTCATCCAGGTGCGCCTTGCGGCCGGTCACCACGAGCAGCTTCTCGCCGGTGAACTCGGCGCCGTCGGCGTGCACGGTGAACGTGTCGCCGTCGTGGCCGACCCGGCCGGCCTTGACGCCGGTGTGGATCTCCACCCCGTCGGCGCGCAGCGCGTCGGCGGCGAGCGCGGACGCCTCCGGCTCCTCGGCGGCGAGCACCCGGTCGGCCGCCTCGATCACCGTCACCCGCACGCCGAACCGGGCGAAGACCTGGGCGAGTTCGAGCCCGATCGCGCCGCCGCCGAGCACCAGCAGCGACGCGGGCAGTTCCTCGACCTCGATGGCCTGGTGGTTCGTCCAGTACGGCGTGTCGGCCAGCCCGTCGATCGGCGGGACCGAGGGCCGGGTGCCGGTGCCGAGGACCACGCCGTAGCGGGCCTGGAACACCTGGTCGCCGACGTGTACCCGGTTCGGGCCGTCGAGCCGCCCGCTGCCCCGGACGAACCGGCCGCCCTTGCCGGTGAACCGGTCCACCGCCACCTTGTCGTCCCAGGTGTCGGTGGCCTCGGCCCGGATCCGCTTCGCCACCGGCGCCCAGTCGGGCTGCACCTGGGCGGACCCGGCCAGCTCGTTGACCCGGTGCGCCTCGGCCAGCGCGTTGGCCGCCCGGATCATCATCTTGCTCGGCACGCACCCCCAGTAGGGGCACTCGCCACCGACCAGGTCCCGTTCGATGCCGACCACGGTGAGGCCGGCCTCGGCGAGCCGCCCGGCCACCTCCTCGCCGCCGACGCCGAGCCCGACCACGACCACGTCCACCAGTTCCGGCTCCGCCATTCCGCAAGCATTCCGCACCTCCGGGGCACCGGCCACCGCACCGGCCCGGAATTCCCGCGCCGGTAAGAACGCGACCGCCTACCGTGGCCGCATGCACGCGCGCTTCGCCCCGGTCCGGGACTGCTTCCACGACCTGTTCGCCACCGGCCGCGAGACCGGCGCGTCGCTTTCGGTGTGGCACGACGGCGTACCGGTGATCGATCTGGTGGGCGGCACCACCGCCGCGGTTCCACCCGGCACTGTCGTACCGGCCGCCGGGGCGGACCGGCCGTGGCTGCCGGGCACGCTCGTCGACGTCTACTCGGTCGGCAAGCCGGTGGTCGCGCTCTGCCTGCTTCTGCTCGTCGACCGGGGCCGGGTCGACCTGGACGCGCCGGTCTCGGCGTACTGGCCGGGGTTCCGCGCGTCGGCCACCGTACGGCAGGTGCTCGCCCACACCGCCGGGCTGCCCGCCTTCCCGGTGCCCCGGCCCGCCGCCGCCGTCGCCGACTGGGATCTGCTCTGCGCCGACCTGGCCGCGGCCGAGCCCGAGTGGACGCCGGGCGCCGTCGCGGGCGAGCACGCCTGGACGTACGGGCACCTGGTGGGCGAGTTGGTCCGCCGGGTGGACGGGCGGCCGGTGGGCCACTTCCTGGCCGAGGAGATCGCCGGACCGTGGCGCCTGGACCTGGCCTTCGGGCTGGGTGAGGCCGACCGGCGGCGGTGCGCCGACGTGTCGTACGCCGATCCGGCCTGGCCGGACGCGATGCGCGGCGAGCCGGGCTCGTTGCGGGCGCGGGCGCTGGACAACCCGCCGGGCGGGCGCGACGTCGCGATGGTGAACAGTGACCTGTGGCGCGCCGCCGAGATCCCGGCGGTGAACCTGCACGCCACCGCCGCCGGGCTCGCCCGGCTGTACGCGGGCCTGCTCGCTGGCGGCACCCTGGACGGGGTGCGGCTGTTCAGCCCGGAGCTGGTCGCGGAGGCGACGCGGGTGCAGTACTCCGGCCCGGACCTGCTGCTGGACCGGCCGGTGGACTGGACGCTCGGCATGCAGTGGGAGCCGGACGGCAGTTGGGGCATGGGCGGGATCGGCGGCAGCAGCGCCTGGGCGGACCCGGAGCGCGGCTACACCTTCGCGTACGCGACCGCGCGGCTGGCCGACCACGACCGGGTGGAGGAGCTGGTGGAGGCGTTGCACTCCTGCCTCTGACCTCCCGTCACGTTCCGTGATTCCGGGGTGTCGTCACGCAGCGCATTCGGACGGCCGAGCAGCGGCGTCTTCCCTTTTCCGACTTTGCTCTGCAGCCATCGGCGCAGCACTGCGCTGAGCAGGGATTTCCTCGCAGGTCCGAAAACCGCACGAGGCCGGTGAGGTCACTTTCCGCAACCAATGCGGATATGGCTGCAGAGCAAAGGGGACGAGAGGCGGAAGGCCGCGGCGGGTAGGGAATGACTGAGCGTGACCCCGGCGGGCAGCGGGCCGCGACCGGGCAGCGGGCGGCGAGCAGCGAGCGGCGAGCGGCGTCAGCGGAGCCAGACCGGGTCGGTGCCGGGCACCTCCAGCGGCGGCGGGTAGTCGAGTGTGCGGCGTACCTCGTCGGGCAGCCGCCACGGCTGGTGGACCGCCTTGCCCGCCACCGACGCCAGCTCGGGCACCCAGCGCCGCACGTACGCACCGTCGGGGTCGTAGCGCTCGGCCTGCCGCACCGGGTTGAAGCCCCGGTACGGCCGGGTGTCGTTGCCGGTGCCGGCCACCCACTGCCAGTTGCCCGAGTTGTTGACCCGGTCGCCGTCGAGCAGCCGGCGGAAGAAGACCTCCAGGCCGGGCCGCCAGTCCAGCCCGAGGTGCTTGGTCAGGTAGCCGGCGGTGATCAGCCGGGCCCGGTTGTGCATCCAGCCCTCGGCGCGCAGCTGGCGCATGCCGGCGTCCACGATCGGCATGCCGGTCCGCCCCTCGGCCCAGGCGTCGAGCGCGTGCGGGTCGTCGCGCCAGCCCTCGCGCGCGCCGCGCCGGTAGGCGACCGTGGACAGGTCGGGGAAACCGGCGACCACCTGGTGGTAGAAGTCGCGCCAGCAGAGCTGCCTGACGAACGGTCCGTCCCGGTCGCCCGCCCGGTTCGCCACGGCCAGCGGCGACACGCACCCGAAGCGCAGGTACGGGCTGAGCCGCGAGGTCTCGTCGCCGGCCATGTCGTCGTGGATGTCGTCGTACCTGTCGAGGGTGGGCAGCCAGGCGGTGAGCCGGCGCGTGGCGACGGTCTCGCCCCCGGCGGCGGCATCCGGGCTGTCGCCCTTCGGTGGGTCGGGCAGTCGGCCCGGGTCGACGCCGTCGGGCAGCCGGACCCGCTTCGGTGCGGCCAGCTCGTCCCGCCACCGCACGCCCTGCCAGGCCCGGAAGTAGGGGCTGAAGACGCGGTAGTGGTCGCCGCCACCGGGGCGCAGCGCACCGGGCTCGACGATCGTCAGCCCGGGGAACACGCGCAGGAACATCCGGTGCCTGTCGCACTCGGCACGCAGGCGTCGTTCCCGGCGGTGCGCGTAGCGGCTCACGTCGGCGGAGAGGCCGATGCCCTCGGCGCCCACCTTCCGCGCCAGTGCGACCGTCTCGGCCACCGGGTCGCCGCGCCTGATCACCAGGTCGCCGCCGCGCTTGCGCAGCGCCTCGCGCAGGTCGGCCAGGCTCTGGTGCAGGAATCGGATGCGATTGGGTGAGAGCTTCTGCAACGCCGGGTCGAGCACGTAGAGCGGCACCACCCGGTCGAACGCGGCGCAGGCGGCGGCGAGCGCCGGGTGGTCGTGCACCCGCAGGTCGCGGGTGAACAGCACCACCGCCGTCCGGCCGGTCATCCGGCCAGGGCCGGTTCCAGTGCCGGGCCGGGCACCCGCACCGGCGTGCCCGACGGGGTGAGCAGCGCCCGCGCGGCCACCGCCATCCGGCGCCGCCGCGGCACCAGGGCACGGCGGACGAAGACGTCGTAGTCCTGCGCGGCCACCTCGTCGAGGATGCCGCCGTAGAGCGCGTACGCGGTGCGCATGCACGCCTGCGAGGCCGGGTCGAGCAGCGGGATGCCCGGCGCGGCGGCCACGTAGTGGGCTTGGGCGCGGGTCACCTCGTACTCGATCAGCTCGCGGATGCGCGGCGTGGTGCGGCCGGCGGCCTTGGCCGCGAGCAGGTCTTCGCGGGTGACGTCGAACTTGGCCATGTCCTCGTCGGGCAGGTAGGTCCGGCCCCGGTCGAGGTCCTCGGCGACGTCCCGGATGAAGTTGGTGAGCTGGAACGCGAAGCCGAGCTGACGGGCGGGCTCGCGGGCGGCGGCCGGGTCGGAGCTGCCCAGGATCGGCAGCATCATGGTGCCGATGACCGCGGCCGAGCCCTCCATGTAGTCGAGCAGGTCGTCGTAGGTCGGGTACGACATGACCGTCAGGTCCATCGCCATGCTGCGCAGGAACGACGCGAAGTCGCCGCGGTCCAGGTCGAACACGGCGATGGTGTGCAGCACCGCGGGGAGCAGCGGGTCGGCGACCGACGCACCGTGCAGCCCGGCGACGAATCGATCCGACCACTCGCGCAGCCGGGCCGCGCGCTCGGCGGGCGGCAGGTCCTCGGTGCGGTCGACGATTTCGTCCGCGTACCGGGTGAATCCATACAAGGCGTGCACATGCCGCCGTTTCCAGGCGGGGAGCAGCCGGGTGGCGAGATAGTAGGTACGGCCGTGACGCCGGTGCAGCTCGCGGCAACGGTCATAGGCAGCGGTCAGATCCGTGTCCATCGGCCCTCCTCAGTTTCGACGCAGCAATCGACGCAACTCGTAACCCTAGGGTACGCTCGCCCACATGGCCAACGACGCAGTTGCGGGTAATGCGCTCCGCGTCGCGCCGGCTCAGCCCGGGGCGACGGACGATCCGGTCCGCGGCGTACTGGCCGCGTTCACCAAGGACCTGATCAAGGGAGTCGACGAGACGCTGGCGGCGTTCCTGGCCGCGGAGGTCGACTCGCTCAGCGAGATCGACGCAGCGATGGGTGGTTTCGCCGCGACAGCACGCGACTGCGTGATGGCCGGCGGCAAACGCGTCCGCCCCACGTTCGCGTACTGGGGATGGCGAGGTGTGGTGGGCGGGGAGGAGCCGCTGTGCTCGGTGCTCCCGGCTCTGTCCGCGCTCGAACTGCTGCACACGTTCGCGCTGGTGCACGACGACGTGATGGACGCATCCGACACCCGGCGAGGGCTGCCGACCGCGCACCGGGCCGCCGCCGCCCGCCACCGCGCCGCCGGCCACACGGGCGACCCCGACCGGTACGGCGAAGCCGTGGCCGTACTCATCGGTGATCTCTGCATGGTGTGGGCCGACCGGCTGATGGCGCATGCGGCGGTGCCGGCGGAGCGGCTGCTCGACGTGCGGCGCTGCTACGACCAGATGCGGGTCGAGACTGTCGCCGGGCAGTTCCTGGACGTGCTCGGAGAGAACGACTCGGCGAACTGGACCGTCGACCGGGCGCTGCGTGTGGCCCGGTACAAGACCGCCAGCTACACCGTCCAGCGTCCGCTGCTGTTCGGTGCCTGCCTGGCCGGCGCCGACGCGGACGACCCGCTCATCGCCGCGTACACCCGGTACGGGCTGGCCGTCGGCGAGGCGTTCCAGCTCCGCGACGACCTGCTGGGCGTGTACGGCGACCCGGAGACCACCGGCAAGCCGGCCGGGGACGACCTGCGGACCGGCAAGCCGACCGCGCTGCTGATGCTGGCCCGGCAGCTCGCCGACCCGGCGCAGCGCCGGGTTCTGGAGCGGGCCGGCTCGGTCACCTCGGGAGACGAGGTGGACCGGCTGGCCGACGTGGTCCGGGACACCGGGGCCACGGGCCGGGTGGAGCGGATGATCTCCGACCGGGTGACCGAGGCGCTCGCCGCGCTCGGCACCGCACCGATCGACGAGACCGCGCGCACAGCGCTGACCGGGCTCGCCACCGCCGCCACGGCGCGGCGGGCATGATGAGCAACTTCGCGAGCAAGGGGGCCGGAATGCGTACCGTCAAGGGACGGACCGACCGGGTGGTCGTGGTCGGCGCCGGGCTGGGTGGGCTGGCCTGCGCGCTGCACCTGGCCGGCAGCGGCCGGCAGGTGACAGTGCTGGAACGCGAGCCGGTGCCGGGCGGGCGCGCCGGGCGGCTCAGCGTCGACGGGTACGAGTTCGACACCGGCCCGACGGTCCTCACCATGCCCGACCTGATCGCCGAGGCGCTCGGCGCGGTGGGTGAGGAGCTGACCGACTGGCTCGACCTGACCCCGCTCGACCCGGCGTACCGCGCCTACTACCCGGACGGGTCGACGCTCGACGTCATCACCGACACCACCCGGATGGCCGCCGAGATCGCCCGCGTCTGCGGCCCCCGGGAGGCGGACGGCTACCTGCGTTTCGTCGACTACGCCCGCAACCTCTGGCAGTGGGAACGGGCCGACTTCATCGAGCGCAACCTCGACGCGCCGACCGACCTGCTCACCGGCAACCTGTTGAAGCTGTTCGCCAACGGCGCCTTCCGGCGACTCCAGACGAAGATCAACCAGTTCTTCCGCGACCCGCGTACCCAGCGGATCTTCTCCTTCCAGGCCATGTACGCGGGCCTGTCGCCGCACGACGCGCTGGCGATCTACACGGTCATCGCGTACCTCGACTCGGTGGCCGGGGTGTGCTTCCCGCGCGGCGGCATCCACGCGGTCTCGCGCGGCATGGCCGGCGCGGCCGAGAAGCACGGCGTGCAGTTCCGGTACGGCACCACGGTGACCCGGGTGGAGACCGCCAACGGCCGCGCCACCGGCGTGATCACCGCGGACGGCGACTTCATCCCCGCCGACACGGTGGTGCTCAACCCCGACCTGCCGGTCGCCTACGAGGACCTGCTCCCGCCCAGCCGGCAGCGCAAGCTCACCTACTCGCCGTCCTGCGTGGTGCTGCACATCGGTTCGACGCAGGGCTATGGCAAGATCGCCCACCACAACATTCACTTCGGGCGCTCCTGGAAGGGGACGTTCGACGAGGTGATCCGCCGAGGCGAGCTGATGACCGACCCGTCGCTGCTGGTGACGAACCCGAGCCGCACCGACCCGTCGGTGGCGCCGCCCGGAAAGCACACCTACTACGTGCTCGCGCCGGTGCCGAACCTCGAACGCGCGCCGTTCGACTGGACGGGCGACCTCACCCAGCGGTACGCCGAGCAGCTCGTGACCACGCTCGAGGAGCGCGGCTACGTCGGCTTCGGCGACGGCATCGAGGTGATGGAGGCCGTCACCCCGGCCGACTGGGCCGCGCAGGGCATGGCCGCCGGTACCCCGTTCGCCGCCGCGCACAGCCTCTTCCAGACCGGGCCGTTCCGCCCGTCCAACCTGCACCGGAAGCTGGACAACGTGGTCTTCGTCGGCTCCGGCACGCAGCCGGGCGTCGGGGTGCCGATGGTGCTGATCAGCGGCAAGCTCGCCGCCGCCCGGATCACCGGGGCGATGTCGTGAGCGAGCGGGAGACCCATCTGGTCGAGCTGGTCGACGACGACGGCCGGGTGCTCGGCGAGACCACCGTGGCGACCGCCCACCAGCCACCCGGGCGGCTGCACCGCGCCTTCTCGGTGCTCCTCGTCGATCCGCAGGGGCGGGTGCTGTTGCAGCAGCGGGCCGCGGTGAAGACGCGGTTCCCGCTGCGCTGGGCGAACTCCTGCTGCGGCCACCCGCTGCCCGGCCAGTCGCCGGCCGAGGCCGCCAACCGGCGGCTCGCCGAGGAACTCGGCGTCGACCCGGTCGACCTCACCGAGGTGGGCGTCTACCTCTACTACGCCGAGGACCCGGCGACCGGACGCGTCGAGTTCGAGTACGACCACGTCCTGCGCGCCGACGTACCGGCCGACCTGGTCACGCGGCCCGACCCGGACGAGGTGGCCGACCTGCGCTGGGTCGACCCCGGCGCGGTGGTGGCCGACCTGGACGCCCACCCCCGCGAGTACGCCCCGTGGCTGGGCGGTGTGGTCAACCGGCTGTTGCACCCGACCGACGCGTCCCGGCCGGGCGTACCCGCCACCGAGGCACCGGAGCGGTCGGGTGGCCGATGAGGCGCTGAGCGCGGGGGCCGTCGCACGCCGACTGGGCGTGGCGGTCACCACGCTGCGTACCTGGCACCAGCGCTACGGTCTCGGTCCCAGCGAGCACGTACCGGGCCACCACAGGCGTTACACGCCGGCCGATCTCGCACGGCTGGAGATCATGCGTCGGCTGACCGCCGAGGGGGTCGCGCCCGCGGAGGCCGCCCGCTGGGCCCGGCAGACGCCGGCCGTGCTGCCTCCGGAGCGGCTCGGCCTCAAGGCAAGGGCCTCGACGGTACGCGACGGCGGCGGCGCCGCCATCCCGGTCGGCCGGGCCGGGCCTGCGGCGCGCGGCCTGGCCCGTGCCGCGATGCGTCTGGACTCGGTGACCATCGGCCGGACCATCACTGACGCGCTCGCCACCGACGGGGTGGTGGCGACCTGGGAAGGGCTGCTGCGGCCGGTGCTCGCCGGCATCGGGGAGCGGCATGCCGCCACCTCCGCGCTGATCGAGGTGGAACACCTCATGTCTCGGTGCGTCTCGGTGGCGTTCGCCACGGTGGCCCGGGCCCACCCGACCACGGGGCCGCCCCGGATCCTGCTCTCCTGCGCCGACGAGGAGCAGCACTCGCTGCCGCTGGAGGCGCTCGCCGCCGCACTGGCCGAGGCCGGTGTGAGTTATCGCATGCTCGGGGCCCGGGTGCCGGTGCCCGCCCTGGTGGAGGCGGTCAACCGGACCGGTCCGGCGGCCGTGGTGCTCTGGTCGCACACCCGCGCCACAGCCGACCCGTGCCAGCTCACCGCGCTGCTGACCGTCCCGCGCCGGCCGCTTCTGGTGCTTGCGGCCGGGCCCGGCTGGCGGGCCGACTCGCTGCCGGCCGGGGTGGTCCGGCCGGTGGATCTGGCCGAGGCGTTGTCGCTGGCCGTGGCGGTACGGGACTCGCTGGACCAGTCGACGACGAGCTGAACCCCTCTCCCGTTCCGGGTCGGCGTCCACTACGGTCGGAAAGTCCGTCTGACCCCGACCCCTCCGGGAGCGACGAATGCGTCCACGCGCCCTGTCGGTGCTCGCCCTGGGCCTGGTGCTCCTCGTCACCGGCTGCGGCGAAGCCGGCAAGTCACCCGAAAAGGCCGCCGCACCGCCGTCGGCCTCGGCGTCACCCTCACCGACGCCGGTGACGAAGCCCTCACCGACCCACACCACTCCCGCGAAGCCGAAGCTGCGCCCGGTGCCGAAGAAGCTGCCGGCGGGCCTGCACCGGGCCAGCGGGAGCGGCGGCGTGGCGCTCACCTTCGACGACGGACCGGATCCCCGCTACACCCCGCAGATCCTGGCCCAGCTCCGGGCAGCCCGCGTGAAGGCCACTTTCTGCGTCGTCGGCCAGCAGGCCAAGCGCTACCCGGAGCTGGTCGCCCGGATCGTCCGCGAAGGTCACCAGCTCTGCAACCACAGCTGGCACCACGACGTGAACCTCGGCCGGCGGTCCGCCGCCGAGATCCGGGCCGACCTGGAACGGACGAACGAGGCCATCCACGCCGCCGCGCCCAAGGCGCCGATCACCTGGTTCCGCCAGCCCGGCGGCCGCTGGACGGCCGAGGAGGTCACGATCGCCAGGCAGATGGGCCTGCGCCCGCTGCACTGGAGCGTCGACCCGCAGGACTGGGACCACCCACCGGCGAAGACGATCATCAAGCGGGTGAAGGGCGCCACCCGGCACGGCTCGGTCGTGCTGATGCACGACGCGGGCGGCGACCGGGCCCAGACGATGGCTGCCTGCCGGCACCTGATTCCGGACCTGAAGCGGAGGTTCGGCATCGCCCTACCGCGCTGACCTGCGGTTTTTCCCGGCCCGGCGGTCATGCCGATACCGGTTTGGTCGTCCGCGCAGGCATGACATATGCTTCTCCTGCCTCCGGCGGGGCCGGATGGGAGCAAGTCCGCTTGAAGTTGCGAGTGTGCAATGATGGCGGGGCCGCCCTCATCGTCTAGCGGCCCAGGACGTCGCCCTTTCAAGGCGGTAGCACGGGTTCGAATCCCGTTGGGGGCACGGTCCGGCTCGCGCCGGATGCAACACCAGCCAGGTCCTGTGGAGCAGTTGGAGTGCTCGCCGCCCTGTCAAGGCGGAGGTCGCGGGTTCAAGTCCCGTCAGGACCGCAAGCGCTGACGCCGCGCAGCTCCATGCGCGGCGTTCTGCGTATCGGCCCGTGCGGTAGCATGTGCCGAGCAGCACGGCCAGGTAGCTCAGTTGGTACGAGCGTCCGACTGAAAATCGGAAGGTCGGCGGTTCGACCCCGCCCCTGGCCACATAGCCTTTCGCCGGGCTACAGGAACGCCGACCAGCGGAGACGCAGGTCGGCGTTCTGCTTTTCACCCCGGCAAGCCCGTCTGTCCGGTCCGGTCGCGGCTGACGTGAGGTGATCAGCCCAGACGAGCCGCCTCCGCCCGCAGATGCTCGACAAATTGCGTGACCGCCGGCGGCGACGTCCTGCCCCGCACGGTTGCCGCGAATACCTGCCGTACCGACTCGTCGTCGGGATGCAGGCGTAGCAGGGCGATGTCCGGCGGGGTTCCGCGTACCGCCAGGGCCGGAACCAGAGCCACCCCCAGCCCGGCGGCGACGCATCCCAGCTTGCCGGTCCACTCGGCCGCGACGATGTCGATGCGCGGCGAGAAGCCGCTGGGCAGGCTTGCGCGGAGCAGGCTGTTCTCCGCGGTGGCCGAGCCCACGACGAACGCGTCCTGGGCGAGGTCCGCCAGGCGCACCGAGCGGCGGCGTGCGAGCCGGTGGTCACGGGCGACCGCGACCAGGAGCCGCTCGTCGAGCAGATGTCGCAGTTCGAATCGTTCGCGGTCCAGCTCGCCCGTGGGCGAGGTGCTGACCACTGCCACATCCGCCTCCTCCGTGAGCAGGCGCTCCAGCAGCCGCGGCGTCACGCCCTCGACCAGCGACAGCGAGATCTCGGGGTAGGCCGAGCGGAACGACGCCATCGCCCGGGGTACGAGAGCCGCGACAGCGGTCGGGAAGGCACCTACGCGCAGCCGCCCTCGGCCGAGCCCGCGCAGGCCGTCGAGGTCACGCCGGGCCGCGGCGAGCCGGTCGAGGACCGCCTCGGCGTGCGGGAGCAACTCTCGTCCCTCCTCGGTGAGGGCGACGCCGCGGGGCAGCCGGTCGAAGAGCCGAGCGCCGATGTCGGCCTCGAGCGCGGCGATCTGCCGGGAGACAGCCGACTGGGTGAAGCTGAGGGCGCGGGCGGCGGTCGTGATCGAGCCGTGCCGCGCGACGGTGCGGAACACCTCCAGCAGCTGAGTCTCCATGGCAGGCATGGTAATCGCGCATGGCAGGCATGCGAGACATTCGTTGGTCGCATTGCTTTCATCGGCCTAGCGTTACGACGTGAAGATCATCGCGGTCCTCGGGACAGGACACATGGGTACGTCGATCGCGCACCGCCTCCTGGCCGGTGGCAACCGGGTCCGAGTGTGGAATCGCAGCCCGGAGCGTTCGGAGCCGCTCGCCGCGGTCGGCGCCACGGTGGCCGCGAGCCCGTCCGCCGCGGTCGACGGGGCCGACGTCGTCGTCGTCATGCTCGCCGACGCCGACGCGGTCGAGACGGCGCTGTTCGGGCCGGACGGCGCCGCCACCGCGCTCCGACCCGGGACGGTCGTGGTGCAGATGTCGACGATCGGGCCGGACGAAGTCCGAGCAGTGGCGGGCCGGCTTCCGGCGGGCGTCTCACTCCTCGACGCCCCCGTCGGCGGCAGCGTCGACGCCGCCCGGGCCGGCACGCTGGCGATCTTCGCGGGCGGCTCCGCCGATGCCGTGGAGAGGGCGGCTCCGGTGCTCGAACAACTCGGTTCGGTCCGTCACTGCGGTCCGATCGGCGTAGGCGCCGCCGTCAAACTCGTCGCGAACACGGGCCTGGTCACGGCTGTCGCCGCGCTGCACGACGCGCTCACTGTCGCCGCGGCGCTCGGTGTCGACAGGCAGACCGCCCTCGACGTGCTCGGCCGTGGGGCCCTTGCCGGCGCGGTCGGGCGGGTCACCGCCCCGGGCGCCTCGTTCGCAGTCGCGTTGGCGGCGAAGGATGCGCGGCTGGCGCTGCGCCGCCCGGTGCCGGCTCCCGTGCTCGCGGCCGCCCTCGACCTGATGCAGGCCGCGCCGGACCAGGACGCGGATCTCTCCTCCCTCGTCTCAGCCGAACACCTGAAGGGATGCTGATGCGCCTCACCCTGGACAACCCCGCATCCGTCGCGGCCCCGTTCGGCGACCGCTTCGCGCACGTCGCCCGGATCGATGTCGGCGGCGGCGCGCTGCTGATGCTCGCCGGACAGGTCGCCGTCGACGACGACGGCGAGGTGGTGGCCCCCGGAGACCCCGGCGCCCAGGCCGAACGGATCTTCGAGATCGTGGGCGGCGTGCTCGCGGCGCACGGCGCGAGCTTCGACGACGTGCTGCACATCCGCACGTTCATGACGGACCTGGCCGACCTTCCGGCGTACGCGGCCGTCCGGCGCCGCCTCTTCCCGGGGACACCACCGCCGGCGAGCACGACTGTCGAGATCAGCAAGCTCTTCCTGCCGGGCGCTGTGCTCGAGGTCGAGGTCACGGCCGTGGTCCGGTCCCGCCAGGGGCTCGACACTCGCGCGGCGTAGCTGAACCGGCGGGCAGGATCCCCACCGGCGGACACGCCGATGGGGATCCTTGCCGTATCCGGGTCAGACGGTGGCGGGCTGCGCCGCCGTGTCCGAGGCGCAGCAGGCGCTCTCGGTCACCTTCTCCAGCTGCGGCGAGTCGGCCTTGACCGTGTAGACCTCCCACGGCTCGTCGCCGGGGCCGCGTACCCAGACCTTGTCCTGGAGCGCGTAGCAGCACTCGGTGTCGTTCTCCTCCAGGGTGATCAGGCCGGACTCGGTGAGCCGGCCGGTCGCGGCGTTGACCTCCTCGGTGGTGGACACCTCGACCCCGAGGTGGTCCATCACCGTCGGCAGGCCGGGCTCACCTTCGAGGAGTACGAGCTTCAGCGGCGGGTTCTCCACCGCGAAGTTGGCGTAGCCGGGGCGACGCTTGGCCGGCTCGACGCCGAACAGCTTGCTGTAGAAGGCCACGGAGCCTTCGAGGTCGGACACGCGCAGGGCGAGCTGGACGCGGGACATGTGAGCTCCCTGTCTAGATGCTTGTCGAATCAGGACCAACTTTGCCTTCTGTTTTGACGTCTGTCAACCTAGAGAACTGTCGAAACAAGCGCTGCCGCTTGCGTTGTTAGGTTTGCGATGCAAACCTATTTGGGTCACAGCGCATCGGCTGCCGGGAGGAACCATGCCGTCCGAGTCACCCCGCGAGGACAGTGCTCAGGAACTGCTCGCTTCGATGACCACACTCCGCCGACAGGCCCGGGCGGCTCGTCAGGCGTACTGGCTTCCGCTCCTGCTCTTCGGGGTGCTCATTGCGGCGGCCGCGCCGCTGTACGTCGAGTCGGTGGAGCCACCCCCGCTGCGCGCCGGGTCCGACGGCCCCGCACTGACCGGTCTCGGCGGCGGCTTCCTGGAGAAGTCGGCCGCTCTGGGCTGGTACTGGCTGGTCGCGCTCGTCGGCGGCTATCTGGCCGGCCTGGCCTGGTACCGCTGGCACGGCCGGCGAGCCGGCGTCCAGACCCCGACCCGGGCGTACGTCGTCGCCGGCATCGCGGGCACGCTCGTCGGCCTCGCCCTTCCGATCGTCCTGGAGTTCCTGCTGTTGAACACCAGCGCACCCCTGTCGAGCGGCACCAGTTGGCTGACCGGTCCGCTGCTCGGCCTCGCCAACCGGGGCATGCTGCCGCACCTCGTGATCGCCGTGGGTCTGGCGGTTCTCGCCCACCTCGAACGCAGCCGCAGCCTGTGGGTGGTGGTCGGTCTCTACACCGTCGTACTCGTCGCCGTGAACGCCTGGTTCCAGATCTCCGACCTGCAAAGCGGCGATCTGACCCGGTTCAGCTTCATGCTCGCCGCCATGCTCCCGGCACCGATCCTGCTGATCGGCGGGGGTCTGGCGCTCGCCGCCGCGAAGAAGCAGCACAATCGGTAACCGTGAGCACCGTGGACGATCCTCGCGCGAGCGGGCCATTCCCGACGAACGGCCTCGACGACACGGTCCACCAACGGCACCGGCTCGGCATCCTGACCATCGCCGCCGAAGGCGAGCGGGTGGAGGTGGCCTATCTCCGGGAGGCCCTCGAACTCACCGCGGGCAACCTGTCCCGGCACCTCACTGTGCTGGAAGAGGCACGCCTGATCGAGGTGGAGAAGGGTTACCACGGACGTCGTCCACGGACGTGGATCCGGATCACCCGGGAGGGACGCCAGGCCCTGCACTCCGAGATCGCCGCCCTCCAGGAGCTGCTCCGCCGCCACCAGCAGACGGCACCGACCTCCACCTCGGCCGGTCCGGACGACCGCCCACTTACGTGACGCTCTCCCCTGCTCGACCGCCCCGCCTCGGTGATCAAGGAGTTTGTGTCATCGGGAGCCGGTGAACCGGACACAAACTCCTTGATCAACGGAGTGCGGGTGGGGCGGGGCGAGGGCCGGGCCGGGGCGAGGGCCGGGCGGCGAGCGGTCAGGGTTTGGGAGGGCGGCGGTTCTGGCCGGGGCTGCCCTGGATCGCCTCCCAGACGCTTCGGCCCGCCTGCCGGAGTGCCTGTCCGGCCTGCCCCGCCAGCTGTGCCGCCTCGGCGGCGGCGCTCGCCGGCTGGCCGGTTCGCTCCGAGCCGCGCTTCTTCTCCCCGGACCGGTCGGCCGACGAGCCCTCGCCGGCGTCCGGCCCCGATCCGGCGGCACGCTCGGACTGCGCCTTCCCCTCCCGCCCGGCGCCGGACGACGGTGACGGCTCCGCCCGTCCGGCACTGGGCGGCTCGGTCCGCCCGGCATTGGGCGACGGCTCGGTCCGCCCGGCACCGGGCGCCGGTGACGGCTTCGGCCGATCGCCGCTGGACGACGGTGGCGTTGCCGGGCGCCGGGTGCCGGCTGCCGGCGAGGGCTTCTCGCGATCGCCACCGGCCGCCGGTGGCGACTCCGTCCGGGCCGGGCGCTGGGGCGGTTCGGGTGCCTCGATCGGGCCGGACACCGCAGGGCCAGCCCGGTCGACCACCTCACCGGCCGCCGGCGCCGCCCGGTCGACCACCGCCGGAGCGGTGCGCCCGACCACCTCGCCGGCCGCGGCCACCGTACGTCCGGTCTGGTCCACCACCGGCGCGGCGACACGGTGCACGTCCTCCAGGGCGACCCCGGCCGAGCGGGCCAGCGCGTCGATCAGCTGCGGGTTGCGGTCGATGGTGGTCAGCGCCCGGTCCAGGATCTGCACCAGCTTCTCCAGCCGCACCTTGAGCAGCGCCTCGGCGCGCACCCCGGTGATGTCCAGCTCGACGCCCTCCAGGTGCACCCGGACGCCGGCGTCGAGCTGGAGCAGGTTGGCCAGCCGGGCGCGCAGCGACAGGTCGGCGTCGAGCCCGTCGACCGTGAGCCGGATCTCGTCGACGGTCAGCTCCGGCACGTCGAGCAGGACGTCCGGCTCCGGGTCGCCGCCGGCCGGCGAGGTGGGCGGCTCGTAGCCGGGGTCCGGCACTGGTTCGGTGGCTCGGCTGTCGGTCATGCTCCCCGCTCTCCCATCGGTCCGGTCGGCGGCGCTTACCCGCTTTCCGGTACGGCATCCGTCGCGTCCGGCCATCGACGACACCCGTCCCGGCCGCACCTCCCGCGACCGCTGATCCCGCCGGATGCCGCTGTCGGGAACCGGAGTTCCCGGTGTCCGGAAGCGGGCGGTACGGAAGCTGCACACCGAGACATGAGCCGGTATGGTCCGGACCTATGGGACAGGAGATGGCCGATCCGGATGAGGTCCGGCAGGAATCCGACCGCTTCTCCCTCCGCAGCAGCCTGCTCGTCCCGGCGTCCGCCGAGCGGGCGTACGCCGTCTTCACCGGCGCGCTCGCCGACTGGTGGGTGCGTGAATACACCTGGTCCGGCCCGGATGCGCTCGCCGCGATCGGCATCGAGCCGCGGGCCGGCGGCATGCTCTACGAGATCGGCCCGTACGGCTTCCGCAACGACTGGGGCCGCGTGCTGACCTGGGATCCGCCTCGGCGCCTGGTCTTCACCTGGCAGATCGGCCCGGACCGGGTGCCGGTGCCGGATCCGGCGCGGGCCAGCGAGGTGGAGGTCCTGTTCCACGCCGACGGTCCGGAGCGGACCCGGGTGGACGTCGAGCACCGCTACTTCGACCGGCACGGCAGCGCGGCCGAGGGCTACCGCGAGGCGCTCACCGCGGGCTGGCACGAACTGCTCTGCCGCTATCTCGCAACGGTCGCCCGCACCGCCTGAGATCGGTCAGCCGGCGATACCGGGTGCCGCGCCGCCACCGGCCACGCCGGTGCCGCCCAGGTCGGCCCGGCGGCCGGCGTCCGCGCCGGAACCGAAGCCACCGCCCGCCAGCCGCCGTCGCGGGGCGGTGCGCAACCGGGGGTACGCCTCGGCGACGCGGCGCTGGACGCGATCGGAGCGGTCGGCGAGCACCAGTGCCGTCGAGGGCCCACCCGCCTCCGCCACCGCTTTGCTCTCGGCCGCGCGCAGTCGTTCCGCCACGACGTACGCGAACCCGGCCAGCCAGGTACGCCGGAACGCCGCCGGGTGGTCCCCGGCCGGTACGACGGCACCCGCCAGCCCGTGCGCGGCCTGCACCAGCAGCGAGGTGAACAGCAGCTCGACCCGTTCCAGGTCGCTGGCGAAGCCGAACAGGTGCATGACGAAGCCGTTGCCCTGCCGGCGGCGTACGCATCGGCAGCGCAGCGGTTCGGCGACCGCCGCGAGCAGGCCGGCCTTGTCCCGGGCGTACGGCGCGACCACCTCGACGGTCCGGTCACCGACCGGGTCGGCGGCCGGGTCGCGGGCGGCGAGCAGCGCCCGGTCGACGCCGTAGCGGGCGATCAGCTCGGTGGCCTTGGCCATGAAGGCGGCCGACTCGGCGGGTGTGCAGGCCGGGTCCTCTGCTTGGGCGAGCAGCTTGCGCACTTTGCTGAGCATCGCCTCGGACATGCACCCAGAGCTACCACAGGCGGGGTGCCGGGCCGCGCGCCGGGCTCAGTCCGAGCGGCTGCGCAGCGTGGCGATGGTCGAGCCGGCGAGCGTGAGGAGACAGTCGGGCAGCAACCCGTCGGCCGCGGCCGCCCCGAACAGCGCCTCGCCGGTGTCCGCGTCGTCGTTGGCGCAGGCGCTGACGAAGCGGGCCACCCAGCGGGTGTCGTAGTCGGCCTGGTCGATGCCGGGGAAGTCGAGGGCGGCGCCGCCGCCCGGGGTGTCGTCGCCGAGCATGGTGGCGGCGAGGCACCACGCCACTCCGTACGCCCCGGCGAGGCCGGAGCGGTCCACCACCGCGTCGAACGTGCCCACCACGCCGGCGCCGTCACCGGCGAGGGCGGAACGGAGCACGGCGGTCGCGTCGTCGTGCGTCTGCTGTGCTTCGTCGTTCACTCGCGGAACAGTATCGCCGGAGGTCAAGCGGTGACCAGGAAACGGCCCGTCGACCACGCAGAGTGATACCCGCAGTCGGGGTGCCGACGGAGCCGACTCCACAGTCCCGCATGCTGCGCGAGCACGCTAAGGTGCGCAGCGGACCTTCGCCGGAGGAAGGACGACCATGCTGAGAACACGCACGTCGCGCGCGGCCCTGTCCATGGCCTGCGCGGCGCTCCTGCTCGCCACGAGCGCCTGCGGGAGCGACGAGCCGGAGGAAACGCCTGCCACCCAGGTACGCCTCTACGGCACCGACGGCAACATGCTCAATTCGTACGCCACGGAACTCAAGGACCGGGCGGACCTGGTGAACGGGATGAAGGGCACCACGCCCCTCACTCCGCTGGCCGAGAGCTTCAAGGAACGACTACTCGCCGTAGACCCGAAGCTGGGTGACTTCCTCTACTCCGCCGAGTCGTACGACGCCGTCGTGATCAGCGCGCTGGCCGCCCAGCTCGCCGGTTCCACGGCGCCGGCCGAGATCGCCGAGCAGATCGTCGGGGTGACCACCGGCGGCGAGCGCTGCGACGAGGTGGCGGCCTGCCTCCAGCTCGCCCGCGCGGGCCGGGACATCGAGTACCGGGGTGTGTCGCTCACCCGTGCCGGGTTCACCGACAACGGCGAGCCGGCGACCGCGAGCTACGGCACCATGCACTTCGACAACCAGAAGATCGACGACAGCAAGACCGAGTTCGTCGGCGCCGGTGAGGAGTCCGGGGCGAGCACCAAGACGCCGCCGCGTGGTCGCAAGCTCCGGGACGGGAAGGCGAAGGACGCCCCGCTGGTCCTCGGCGGCCTGCTGCCGAAGACCGGTGACCTGGCGCTGGCGTACCCGCCGCTGGCCGCCGGCGCCGCGCTGGCGCTCCGGGAGGTCAACGCCGCCGGTGGGGTGCTCGGCGAGCCGGTGAAGTGGATCGAGGGCGACGACGGCACCAATCCGGAGGTCGCCAAGGCCACCGTCGCCTCGCACGTCACCAAGGGCGTCCAGGTCATCATCGGCGCGGGCGGCTCCGGCATCTCGCGGGCCGTGCTGCCGGACGTGGTGGCCGCCGGGCGGATCCTGTTCTCCCCGTCGAACACCGACGCGGGGCTGAGCGCTGTGGAGGACAAGGGCCTCTACTTCCGTACCGCCCCGCCGGACAGCCTCCAGGGTCGCGCGCTGGCCGACGTGATGCTCCGGGACGGGCCGCGCAAGATCGCGATCCTGGCCCGTAAGGACTCCTATGGCGAGGGCCTCCAGGAGAACGTCCGCTCGGAGTTGGAGAAGGCCGGTATCGGCGCGGACCGGATCAAGCTGCTGACCTACGAGCCGCCGGCCGACCCGAAGACGCCT
Source organism: Micromonospora tulbaghiae (assembly GCF_900091605.1). Classification (GTDB taxonomy): domain Bacteria; phylum Actinomycetota; class Actinomycetes; order Mycobacteriales; family Micromonosporaceae; genus Micromonospora; species Micromonospora tulbaghiae. The sequence goes on along the minus strand of NZ_FMCQ01000001.1, from coordinate 413,411 downwards.
GTCGACTTCACCGGCACCGCCAAGGAGATCAAGGCGTTCGGACCGGAGGCGCTGCTGCTCATCGGCTTCGCCGAGTCCGCGCCGGCGATCACCGCGCTCGACGACGCGGGAGTCGACATCAAGCGCTGAGCCGCACCGACGCGAAGGGCCGCACCGGAAGACACCGGTGCGGCCCTCGTCGTCTCTCGCGGGCTCAGCGCGCCCGGCGCCGGTCCAGGAACTCGGTCATCCGCCGGTGCTTCTCCTCGTCCTCGAAGAGCACCGCCTGGCTGAGCAGGTCGAGCTGCGGGTGCGCGGCCGCCGGGGCGTCCACCGCCATCTTGGTCAGCCGCAGCGCCAGCGCGGACCCCTTGGCCATCTCGTCGAGCAGGCCGTGCGCGGTGGGCAGCAGTTCGGCCGGATCGGCCACCACCCGGTTCACCAGCCCGATCCGCAGCGCCTCCTCGGCGTCCACCCGCCGGCCGGTGAACAGCAGTTCCTTGGCCCGGGCCTCACCGATCAGCGCCGGCAGCCGGTAGGTCGCGCCGGCGCCGGCCAGGATGCCCAGCCGCACCTCGGGCTGGCCGAACACCGCGCGGTCGGTGCACACCCGAAGATCGCAGGCGTACGCCAGCTCGGCGCCGCCACCCAGCGCCGGCCCGTCGACGGCGGCGACAGTGGGCATCGGCAGCGCCCGGATTCGGGCGAAGACGCCCTGGTTGATGGCGGCCAGCGCGTCCAGCCGGCCACGCTCGCGGAGCTGGGCGATGTCGGCGCCCCCGGCGAAGATGCCCGCCGTCCCGCCGGTGAGCAGCAGCAGCCGGGGACGCGCCTCCAGGTCGGCGCAGACCGCGTGCAGCTCGTCCACCAGGTCGGCGTCGATGGCGTTGCGCTTCTCCGGCCGGTCCAGCGTGACCACGAGCCGGTCGGGCGTCTCCTCGATCCGCAGCCCACTCATTTCTTCCGGCCGTCCTTCCACGTGTAGAAGCCCTGCCCCGACTTCTTGCCCAGCTTCCCGGCGGCCACCATCTCGACGAGCAGCGGCGGCGGCGCGAAACGGTCCCCGTACGCGGCCTGGAGCGTGCGCGCGATGTCGAGCCGCACGTCCAGCCCGACCAGGTCGGTCAGCTCCAGCGGGCCGATCGGGTGGCGGTAGCCGAGCACCATCGCCTTGTCGATGTCGGCCGGGCTCGCGACCTGGTCGGCCACCATCCGGATCGCCTCCAGGCCGAGCGTGACGCCGAGCCGGGAGGTGGCGAAGCCGGGCATGTCGCGTACGACGACGGGGTCCTTGCCCAGCCGGGCGGCGAGCGCGACGGCCGCCTCGGTGGTCTGCGGCGCGGTGGCCGGGCCGACCACGACCTCGAGCAGCGCCATCGCCCACACCGGATTGAAGAAGTGCAACCCGACGAAGTCGGCGGGACGGTCCAGCCCGGCGGCCAGTTCGGCGATCGGGATGCTGGACGTGTTGCTGCCCAGCAGCACCGGCCGGCGGCTCTCCGCCTCGCGCAGCACACCGCGCTTGAGGTCGAGCCGCTCGGGCACCGCCTCCACGATCACGTCGGCGCCCTCGGCCACCTCGACGAGACCGGCCCGCAGCGTGACGCGGGCCCGGTTGGCGGTGGCGGCCTCCTCGGTCAGCTTGCCGCGCTGCACGCCGCGGTCCCACAGCTCGCCGAGCCGGCGGACGGCCTCGGCGCCCCGGGCGGGGTCGACCTCGACCAGTTCGACCGCGTACCCGGCGCCGGCCGCCACGTACGCGATGCCGAGGCCCATGGTGCCGGCCCCGACGACCACAAAACGACCACTCATCGATGTCCCCTCGCCGCGGCGGGGGCGCGCGGGGTCTCCGCCGCCGGGCCCGTCCGCTCGCTCGTTCCTGCATGCGACCCTATGCATGGCCGGGCCGCCGGGGATGCGTGGGGGCGGAGCGGACGGGGTAAGGACGGCCGTCAACGCCGAAGGAAGGAACGAGATGAGCCAGGCACCGGAGAGCGCGGAGAGCACCGAGACGGTCGAGACCCGCGGCGACGAGCGGGTGGACCTGCTCCGTGCGGACACCAACAACGACGGCAAGACCGACGTCTGGGTGGTGGACACCGACGGCGACGGCAAGGCCGACCTGTTCCAGTTCGACACCGACGGTGACGGCAAGGTGGACATCACCATGGTGGACATCGACGAGGACGGCACGCCGGACGAGGTGGTCGACGGCGACGGCGGGCTGCCCCCGGAGCAGACCACCCCCACCGTCCAGGTCTGAGTGGCGCGGGGGAGCCGCCGGATCCCGGCGGCTCCCCCGCTCACCGCAGGGTCAGCGTGGCGAGGTAGTAGGGGTGGTCGGTGTCGTCCACGTCGGTCAGTCGCCACTGTGAGCCGTGAATCAGCTCGGCGAACTCTTCGGGCGAGCAGACCAGGTAGTCGAACCACTCGGTGCCGAGCAGCCGGTAGCGCAGCCGCAGCCGCAGTTGCCCGCCGATCCGGCCCCGCCGGCGGTTGCGCTCGTGGTAGGCGGTGTGCACCGGGTCGGTGGTGCCGTACGGGTCGGTGCCGTGGGCGATCACCTGGGCGCCGGGGCGGGCGAGCGCGGCGAGCGCGGCGAGCATCGCCGGGGCGCGTTCCCGCCCCTCGAACAGTCCCAGGTTGTTGCCGAGCAGCAGGAACGTGTCGTACCGGCGGCCGTCGGCGGCGTGCTCGTCGACGGTGCCGTGCACCAGGTCGCGTACGCCCCGGTGGCGGCTGACCCGCAGCGCGCCGAGCGAGGTGTCCAGCCCGGTTACCGGCACGCCGCGGTCCTGGAGGTGCAGCGCGATCCGGCCGGCGCCGACGCCGACGTCGAGCACGTGCCCGCGTACCCGGTCCACGGCCCGGTGGTCGTGCGGCTGCCACCGCTGCGGCGGGTCCAGGTAGTGCCCCGCGGGCGCGCCGTTCACCAGCCCGTCGTCGCGCTCGATGATCTCGATGACCGGGCGGGGCAGGCGACCGCCGGCCATCGGGCGCGGTCCGATCCCGGTGGCGACCGCGTACGCGTCGCGGATCATCTCGCCGAACACGTCGCCGATCTCGGGTTCCCCGGTCATGTCCGCAACGCTATCCGGGGGTCGGCGGCGCCGTCGCCGCCGTATCCTTGGCGGCGTGACCGACCTGGACCGCCTGGCTGCGGAGAAGTACGTCCTGCTCACCACGTTCCGCAAGGACGGCCGGGAGGTGCCGACTCCGGTGTGGGCGGTACGCGACGGCGACGGGCTGGCGGTGTGGACGGTGGCCGACTCCGGCAAGGTGAAGCGCATCCGGCGCGACGGCCGGGTCACTGTGGCGCCGTGCGACGTGCGCGGCCGGCCGCACGGCGAGGCGGTGCCGGGCCACGCGACGATCGCCGACCCGGAGAGCACGAACCGGGTCCGGGGGCTGCTCAAGCAGAAGTACCGGCTGATCGGGCGGCTGAGCCTGCTGGGCAGCCGGCTGCGCCGGGGTGAGGGCGGCACCGTGGGTCTGCGGATCGTGCTGGACGGACCGACCCCCGGACGCGATTAAGGGCGGCGCCGCGACGGCACCGCCCCTGATCGGAACGCCGGAGAACGCCGGTTCGTCAGTCTCCCTGGCGCTGCTGAGGGATCTGCCCCTGCAGCAGGGCCCGAACCTCCGACTCGCGGTAGCGGCGGTGGCCGCCCAGGGTCCGGATGGCACTGAGCTTGCCAGCCTTCGCCCACCGGGTCACCGTCTTCGGGTCGACACGGAACATCGACGCCACCTCGGCCGGTGTGAGTAGCGGCTCAGGTTCGTGCGTTCGCGATGCCATCGGGGTCACTCCTCCACATGTATAGACATCGGCCGGGGTCCCGCCGGCCGACGCGTCTCCCATGGTCCGGCTAGTCCCCGATGTCCGACATGGGCCGAACGGCTGAAGGTCGCTAGACGGACGGATGAACCATGCCCGATTTTTACGACTTTTATGCCGCAGAAAGTACCTTATTCGGACTCATGATCACGGTTCGTGACGCATCAGCTACGAGACACTCTCGTGTCCAAGACCACTTAGCGGGGCAAACCGGGCGTCAGTTGCAGCGCTCCAGCAGCTGCACCGCGCGCCAGCGGGCGACCAGCTTGTCGTACGCGGCGGACGCCTCCTCGGCCTCACCCCGGCCCAGTCCGGACAGTCCGGTGGCCACCAGGTCGGTCGAGTCGTCGGCTTCGAGCGTCTCGTCCGGCAGCAGTTGCACCAGGCCGCCGTAGTCCAGCTCGACCACCGAACGCGGGTGGAACTCCTCCAGCCACCGGGCCGCCTCCTCGACCGCCTCGGTGATCGGCGCCTCGCCGATCGACTTGCGCAGCACCGACAGCGCCCGGGACGCCCGGCGGCGCGCCTTGGAGATCTCGGTGCGGTAGCGCAGCGCCCGCCGCTCCGGCTCGGTCACCAGGTGCCGCTCGCCGGCCTCGAACAGCACGAACCAGCGCAGCGGCACGCCCCAGGTGGCGATCTGCTCGTGCACCCGGGGCACCCCGTGCTCCAGCACCCGGGCACCGCTGCGCCAGTCCTCCACCACGGCCTTCGCCTGCCCGGCGAGCACCGGCGGCACGAACGCGTCGGCCAGCACCGGGGGCACGCCGTCACGGGCGCTCAGCGCCGCCTCGGCGACCCGGATACGGAGGTTCCAGGGACAGACCAGCAGCGCGTCGTCGGACTCCAGGACGTACGCCTCGTCGGGCAGGTCGGGCAGCCGGGTCCAGCCGGCGCCGAGTGCCTCGATCACCGCGGTCCGCTGTCGTACCGGCCCCTCCAGCGGAGCGACGGCGCGCCCCTCGCTGATGTACCGGCGCCAGTACGACTGCCGATCCCGGTCGAAGGCGGTGAGCGGCTCGTACACGCGCAGGTATGAAGCGAAGAGCGACGGCACGGCGCGATCCTCCCACGAGACGGGACCGCCCGTCGCCGCCCTCGGGCCCGTGGCGTGACATGCGCGACAGTACGGTTCGGGCCGATATTAGGCTCAACGACACCGGCAGCATCCCGCCGGCGTGCCACCAGGTTCCGCGCCCCACAAGGACGCACACCGACACAGGAGTCAGCCATGGGCGTATTCGCCAGTACCGACGACCCCGTCTCCACAGGGCATGAGCAGGTCGTGTTCTGCCAGGACAAGCAGTCCGGCCTGAAGGCGATCATCGGGATCTACTCCACCGCGCTGGGTCCTGCGCTCGGCGGAACCCGGTTCTACCCGTACGCCAGCGAGGCCGAGGCCGTCGCCGACGTGCTCGACCTCTCGCGCGGCATGGCCTACAAGAACGCCCTGGCGAACCTCGACCTCGGTGGCGGCAAGGCGGTCATCTGGGGTGACCCCGAGCAGCTCAAGAGCGAGGCGCTGCTGCGCGCGTACGGCCGCTTCGTCGAGTCGCTCAACGGCCGCTACTACACCGCCTGCGACGTGGGCACCTACGTGGCGGACATGGACGTGATCGCCCGTGAGACCCGCTACGTGACCGGCCGCAGCGTGGAGCACGGCGGCGCGGGCGACTCCTCGATCCTCACCGCCTGGGGTGTGTTCCAGGGCATGCGGGCCGCGGCCGAGCACGTCTGGGGCAGCCCGACGCTGGCCGGCCGCCGGGTCGGCGTGGCCGGGCTGGGCAAGGTCGGCAAGTACCTGACCGCCCACCTGCTCGACGACGGCGCCGAGGTCGTGGCGACCGACGTCAACCCGCGCGCCCGGGAGTGGGCGCGAACCACCCACCCGCAGGTCACCCTGGTCGACGACACCGAGGCGCTGGTGGCCTCCGACATCGACGTGTACGCCCCGTGCGCGCTCGGCGGCGCGCTGAACGACGACAGCGTGCCGGTGCTGCGGGCGAAGGTGGTCACCGGAGCGGCGAACAACCAGCTCGCCCACCCGGGCATCGAGAAGGTGCTCGCCGACCGGGGCATCCTCTACACGCCGGACTACGTGGTCAACGCCGGTGGCGTGATCCAGGTCGCCGACGAGATCGAGGGCTTCAACTTCGACCGCGCCAAGCTGCGCGCGACCCGGATCTTCGACACCACCCGGCAGATCCTCCAGCTCGCCGACGACGAGGGCGTCCCCCCGGCGGTCGCTGCGGACCGGCTCGCCGAGCGGCGGATGGCCGAGGTCGGCCGGCTGCGCACGATTCATCTGCGGTGAAGCTCACCTCCGGGGGCGGGGTGGCGGCTCCACCCCCGGAGGCGGTGCGCGTTAAGCTGAGTTGCGGACTCTTTCGTGCCGGTATGTCCGGTGTCACGGCCAGCCCCGGGGCTTACCCCTTACCCGGTACACTTTGTGACGGCTGGACCACTGCGACGCGCAGGTCCGGTCGACGGTGACCCGAGGTGCCGAACGCTGGCATCCCCATGTACCGTAAGAGCCACGAGAGATGCCTGACGTCATCGGGGCCCGCCTTCGGGCTGCCCCGCATTCTGTGCGAGGGGGTCGAGCCATGGGGCGCGGCCGTGCTAAGGCCAAGCAGACGAAGGTGGCCCGGGAGTTGAAGTACCACTCCCCGAACACCGACCTAACCGCCTTGCAGCGCGAACTGGCGGGTAGTGGAAAGTCTGAGCACAACTTCGACGACGACTACAAAGAGTATGTCGACGACGATGACGAGGACCACGCGGACGACGACCCGGACACCTGGGCTCGTCCGGCCCGCTGACCTCCGGTCACATCTGAGCACGCGGTAACCCCCGCGTGCTCACGCATGTGCTCTGCTGAGCCGGCGTACGACCGACGATCAGGGACCTGCCGGCGCCCCGGGGTGCATGCTCCGACGCGCCGGCAGGTCCTTGATCGCGGAACCGGCCCTCAGCGCGGCCGGTTGTTCCAGTTGTAGAACGTCGGGATGTTCTCGAAGTGGTTCCACGCGCACACCGCGTTGGCGCCGTCGCCGCCCGACACCTCCGCCCGCAGCAGCCGTGCCGCCTCCGCCTCCCGAAGCAGAGCGGTAAGCCCCGCAGCCGCGTCCCGCACCCGGTCGGCGACCGCCTCCCGGTCGGTGTCACTGATGGTCTCGGGCATGCTCCAACACTCCCTCCAGTAGGCGGATCTTGCTGTTACGGCAGTGCTCGGTCTCCGTACCGTCGAAACGCCCCAGCTCGAAGTAGCGGTTGGCGGCGTGCCCGCCGCCACAGAACCCGAAGTACGCGCAGGACGCCCGGCACGCCTCCACGCCGGTGAGGAACTCGCCCACCCACGGCGTACCGGCCGCGCCGACGAGGATGTCGCGCAGTGGCGTGGTGAGCACGTTTCCGCTGGCGAAGTCGCCGTACCGGGCGTCGGTGAAGCCGGCCAGCTCCGGCGAGAGCACCACCACCGAGCCGTCGTGCCCGACCGTCGGGATCGGGTCGAGGCTCCGGGGCAGCAGGTCGTCGGCGGTGCCGGCCAGCACCGCGCCCGCGTACCGCAGCGACCACTCCACCTCACGCAGGTGGATCCGGGGATCCCGGCGCCACGCCGCCACCAGCTCCGCCCAGAACCCGGTGACAGCGCCCTCGTCGCGGGCGTTCGTCCGGGTGTTGACGCCCTCGGTCTCCTCGATGTTGACGCCGAGCACGTCGCAGCCCAGGTCGAGGAAGTAGTCGTACAGCTCGGTCGCCAGGCCGGGCTCCGGCCGCGAGACCACCGCGAGCGCCGAGAACGGCAGGTTGTGACGGCGCAGCGCCGCCACACCGGCCACGATCCGGTCGTACGCGGGACGCCCACCCCGCGTGACCCGCTCGCCGTTGCGCGCCCGCGGCCCGTCCACGCTGACGCTGACCCGGACCCGGTGCTCGGTGAAGAACGCGCACCAGGCGTCGTCGATCAGCGTGGCGTTGGTCTGCACGTGGTGCTCGACGTCGGGGCCGAACGGCGCCAGCAGCGCGGCCAGGTGCTCCCGGCCGGCCGCGAGCGGCTCCCCGCCGTGCCAGACCACCGAGAAGCGACCGCCCGCCGCCCACTGGTTCACCGACGCCGCCACCGCCTCGGCGACGGCCACCGGCATCCGCCTGTCCACCGCCCGGAAAGGGAGGTAGCAGTATGCGCAGTCGAGGTTGCACAGCGTCGTGGGCTGCATCACCACGTACGACGGGACGGCGGCGATGCCCCGCATCCCTTCGGGCGTGCGCGCAGCCATCAGCACCTCCCCCGCCTGCCTGAAAACCGAACCTCCAGGCTAGGCCGCGGCGACCGTCCGGGTGAACCCCCGGTCATGTGCCCGGCCGATCGGCGCAGGGTGATCAGCCTCGGGTGTGCTGCCCGACCATCTGCACGTTGCCGGACCCCTCGATGATCTCGCCGGCCTGCCAGGCCTCCACGCCCCGGCCGGTCAGAGTGGCGAGCGCGCGGTCGGCGTCCTCGGCGGAGACGATCGCGAACATGCCGACGCCCATGTTGAACGTCGCCTCCATCTCCGGGTCCTCGATCCGGCCCTTGGACTGGATCAGGTCGAAGATCGGCTGCGGCTTCCAGGTGGAGCGGTTCACCACGGCGTCGACGGTCTCCGGCAGCACCCGGACCAGGTTGCCGGGGATGCCGCCGCCGGTGACGTGGGCCAGCGCCCGCACCTCGGCCTCGGCGATCAGCTTCAGGCAGTCCTGCGCGTAGATCTTGGTCGGGGTGAGCAGCTCCTCGCCGAGCGTCCGCTGGCGGCCGAAGTCGTCGATCACCACGTCCAGCCGCATCCGGCCGGCGCCGAGCAGCACGTGCCGGACCAGGGAGTAGCCGTTGGAGTGCAGGCCGGACGAGCGCATGGCGATCACCACGTCGCCCACCTCGACCCGCTCCGGGCTGAGGATCTCGCTCTCCTCCACCACGCCGACGCCGGTGGCGGAGATGTCGTACTCGTCCGGGCGCAGCACGCCCGGGTGCTCGGCGGTCTCGCCACCCAGCAGGGCGCAGCCGGCGTACCGGCAGCCGTCCGCGATGCCGGCGCCGATCTCGGCGACCTTGTCCGGCACGACCTCGCCGGTGGCGATGTAGTCGAGCAGGAACAGCGGCTCGGCGCCGCAGGCCACCAGGTCGTCGACGACCATGGCGACCAGGTCGATGCCGACCGTGTCGTGGATGTCGAGCTGCTGGGCGATCACCAGCTTGGTGCCCACGCCGTCGGTCGAGGAGGCCAGGATCGGGTTCTTGTACTTCTTCGTGTCCAGCCGGAACAGGCCGGCGAAGCCGCCCAGGTCACCCATGACCTCGGGGCGCCGGGTCTCCTTGACCTTGGACTTGAGCAGCTCGACCGCGCGGTCGCCCGCCTCGATCGACACCCCGGCGTCGGCGTACGAGACCGAGCGTTTGCGCTGCGTCCGGCCGGACCCCGCCGACCAGGGCTGGCGGTCGCCGCCGGCGCCCGTCGGGCTGGATCCTGCGCCGCTGCGCTCGGACACGTGCGTCACGGTTCTCCCCTTTGTGGTTCCCGCGGGCCCGGAGCGGCCGGACCCGCGTCGGTGGTGCTACGGGTGGTGGGTCGGTGTGGCGACGAGCGGACCGGTCGGCCCGGCCGCCTCGGCGGCGACCCGGCGTCCCACTCCTTCGAGCACGTGCTTGCCGATCAGGTTCCCGGCCGGCAGTTCGATCGGGTACTCCCCATCGAAGCACGCCCGGCAGAGCCGGCTCTTCGGCTGCTCGGTCGCGGCGATGAGACCGGGCAGCGATACGTAACCGAGCGAGTCGGCGCCGATGGACCGCCGGATGCCCTCGTTGTCGAGCCCGTTCGCGAGCAGTTCGGCGCGGGTGGCGAAGTCGATGCCGTAGAAGCAGGGCCAGCTCACCGGCGGCGAGGAGATCCGGACGTGGACCTCCAGCGCGCCCGCCTCGCGCAGCAGCCGGACGATCGCCCGCTGGGTGGTGCCCCGCACGATCGAGTCGTCCACCACCACCAGGCGCTTGCCGCGTACGTTCTGCCGCAGCGGGTTCAGCTTCAGCCGGACACCGAGCGCGCGCAGCGTCTGCGAGGGCTGGATGAACGTGCGCCCGACGTACGGGTTCTTCATCAGGCCCTGGCCGTAGGTGATGCCTGATTCCTCGGCGTAGCCGATCGCGGCCGGCGTGCCGGACTCCGGCACCGGGATCACCAGGTCGGCCTCGACCGGGTGCTCCTTGGCGAGCTGGCGGCCGATCTGCACCCGCGCGGCGTGCACGTTGCGGCCCGCGATGGTGGCGTCCGGCCGGGCGATGTACACGTACTCGAAGAGACAGCCCTTGGGCTCGGGCGAGGCGAACCGGCTGGAACGCAGCCCGTTCTCGTCGATGGCGATCAGCTCGCCCGGCTCGACCTCGCGGACCACGCTCGCGCCGACGATGTCCAGCGCGGCGGTCTCGCTCGCCACCACCCAGCCGCGTTCGAGCCGGCCGAGCACCAGCGGGCGTACGCCGTGCGCGTCACGCGCCGCGTAGAGGGTCGACTCGTCCATGAAGACGAAGCTGAACGCGCCGCGCAGCTGCGGCAGCACCTCCAGCGCGGCCGCCTCGACCGACAGGTCGGGCCGGCTGGCCAGCAGCATGGTGACCAGCGAGGTGTCGTTCGTCGAGCCGTCGGAGTCGAGCCCTCGCACCGCGGCCTCGCGCTGCAACTCGGCGGTGTTGACCAGGTTGCCGTTGTGCGCCAGCGCGATGGTGGTGCCGGCGCTCGTGGCCCGGATGGTCGGCTGGGCGTTCTCCCAGGTCGAGCCGCCGGTGGTCGAGTAGCGCGCGTGCCCGATCGCGACGTGCCCGCGCAGGCTCGCCAGTGTCGGCTCGTCGAACACCTGGGCGACCAGGCCGAGATCCTTGTAGACCACGACACCGGAGCCGTCGCTCACCGCGATGCCCGCGGCCTCCTGACCGCGGTGCTGGAGGGCGTAGAGCCCGAAGTAGGTGAGGTTCGCGACCTCTTCACCCGGCGCCCAGACGCCGAAGACGCCGCACGCGTCCTGGGGGCCGGGTCGCTGGGGGTCAAGGTCGTGGCTCAGCCGGCCATCGCCTCGGGGCACCTGCCGCTCCCTCGCAGTGGGGTCTGGACTGGCCTGGCGGAGTCAGGGGGGCAGCTCCGCACGCATGGGCCGGGACCGTCGTCGGCTCTCAGTGTACGCGACCAGCAGTCGACACCGACAGTCACGAAGCGTTCGCTCCGGGTGAGAAGAGTTTGCGCTGCTTGACGCCTAAATCGGGAGGTACGGGGAGAGGTCAGCCCGGTTTCCGGAAACCCGGATGCGACCCTCAGTGACCGTTTCCGCCCACCCCTGGCGCCCGGTGGCGACCGCCAGCCAGGTCGGCGGATCCATCTCCACCACGTTCGGCGGCGTGCCGCGGGTGTGTCGTGGACCACTCACGCACTGGACCGCACCGTAGGGTGGTACGCGCACCTCCACCGATCGGCCGGGGGCGCGGTCCGCGAGGGCAGCCAAGAGCGTCCGGACCGCCTCCCGGAGCACCGGCCGTTCGGGCGTACGCCCCTCGTCCAGCGCCACCAGCGCGGCGAGTACCGCTTCGGAATAAGCGTGCGGAGAGGACACGACGGGACGATACGACCCGGCAGAAGGCCGCCTGACGGCGGCCCTGGGTAGAGATGATCCGGTCAGACAAGGCATAGTTGCCGACGGCGTTATTCGTACCGTGAGTGATCAACCTCGGCCTAGCGGCCGGCGGGGAGATCAGACCCGGAAGGCGGTGGACGTGTCAACACACCGACGTGCCTGGAAGCAGCGGGCCGGTGTGGTCGTAGCGCTGGTCTTCGGCGCCCTGCTCACCGTCCCCGCAGCTCCCGCCTTCGCCGCCAACATCATCACGGCGGACAACTCGGTCACGATCGACGCCGGTCGGAGTGGCAGTGTCAACGTGCTCGTCCGCCTCGGCGCGGACGAGACGTCTGCCGACATCGACGTGACCGGCCTGCCAGACGGGGTCACCTGCGGAAATTGCGGTCCTATCGACTTCGGGGGCCAGCAGACGAAGGCAGTGAGTCTCAGCCTGTCGGCAGCCCCCAATGCGCCGGCCGCGAACGGTTCGCAGGCGAGAATCACGGTAACTGGTGACGGCGGCCGTCAACTGCGTGTCACCGTCCGGGCTGCTGCCCCGCCCACGCCGCAGCAGCCGCAGACCGTCAAGACGGTGTCCGGCAAGGTGGTCAACGCCGAGGGCGAGCCGATCTCCGGCGCCCTCGTCATGCTCCGCGACAGCGCGGGCAAGGAACGCCGCGCCAACACCAGCGGCAACGGCAACTTCAGCTTCAGCGGCTCCGAGTCCAACCCGATCGCGCCCGGCCGGATCGACCTCGGCGCCTCCACCGACGGCGCCTCGCCCGTCGCCCGGTCGATCAACGCGAACGCCGGCCAGTCGGTGACCGGCGTCCGGCTCAGCATCCAGGTGAAGGCGTCGGCGAGCCCGAGCGCCACCCCGTCGGCGAGTGAGTCCGCGCCGCCGTCCGAGGAGCCGCTCGACGAGGAGGCGACCGACACCCCGTCGGCCGAGGCGCCCGCCGCGCAGCAGCCGGCCGCGAACGAGGACTCCGGCGGCTTCGGCTCCTGGCTGCTCATCCTGCTCGGCGGCCTCTTCGTCGCCGTCGGCGTGGGCACCATCGTGCTGCTCTACATGCGCCGCAAGAACGAGGGCGACGACGGCGACGGCGACGGTCCGGGTGGGCCGACCGGTCCGGGTGGCCCCGGTGGCGCCGCTGCGGCCGGCGCGATCCCGGCAGCCCGGGGCGCGTACCACGGCACCGACGACCAGACCCGGGTGGTGAACGGCATGGGTGCCGGGCCGTCCGCGACGATGGTCGGCGGCCCCTCGATCAGCGACGCCCCCACCATGCTCCAGCGGCCGGTGGTGGACGATGTCCCGCCGGATCCGTACGGCGCCCCGCCCGGTGCGTCCTACGGCGTCGGCGGTGGCCAGGGCGGCTACGGCTACGGCGACGACGCACCGGGCCAGGGCGGCTACGGCGGCGCAGGTGGCTACGGCAACGCGCCCTCCTCGGGCGGCGGCTACGGCAACGGCCCCTCCTCCGGTGCCGGCTACGGCAACCCGGACTACGCCGCCGGTGCCGCGGCGGCCGGCGCGGCCGGTTACGCGGCCCAGGGCGGCTACGGCAACGAGCGCTTCGACGAGCCCACCGGCCGCTACACCGGTGACAGCAACCAGTACGCGCCGGCGGCCGACCCGTACCCGACCAGCACCTACCAGCCGGAGCAGGACCGCGGCTACGACCAGGCCGGCTCGGCCTCGTACGGCCGTGGCCCGGAGCAGGGCGACGGTTACGGCGCGGGCGGTGGCTACGGCGCCACGCCGGGCGGTTACGACAGCGGCGCGACCGGCGGCTACGACAACGGCCGTCAGCAGGGCGGCTACGGCGAGCCCACAGGCGCCTACGGCAACGCCGCGACCGGCGGGTACGGCGACGCCCCGGCGTACGGCGGCGGCCGGACGGCGGGCGGCTACGGCGACGCACCGACCGGCGGGTACGACAACGCCCCCGCGGGTGGCTACGGCGACGCCCCGGCCGGCGGCTACGACAGCGGCCGCCAGCAGGGCGGGTACGGCGACGCCCCCGCGGGTGGCTACGACAAGGGCGCCGGCGGCTACGGCGACGCCCCGGCCGGCGGCTACGACAGCGGCCGTCAGCCGGGCGGGTACGGCGACGCCCCGGCGGGCGGCTACGGCAACGCCGCCGGCGGTTACGACGGCGGTCACCAGTCCGGTGGCTACGGTCAGCAGGGCGGCGGGTACGGCGACGGCTACGGTCAGGACCCGCAGGGCGGTTACGGCCACCAGCAGGGCGGCTACGGTCAGGAGCCGCCGCAGCAGCGCGGGGGCGGCTACGACAACGCCTACCCCAACGACCCGGCGCAGGCGGGCCGTGCTCGCCCGGACGGGCAGGCGGACCGTGGCGGACGACGCCTCGACTGGCTGGACGACTGACCCGCACCAGATGTGAGAACTGTGGCCGCCCGCGGAAACCGGGCGGCCACAGTCGTCAGCTCGCCGAGATCACCAGGAGCGCGCCCGCGGGACGGGAGCGGAAGCGGTGCTAGGCGGGGGCGAAGTAGCCCTGGCGGAGCACCGGCACCACGTCGGAGACACCGACCTCGGTCGCGACCGCGACGTCCTCGGCGAAGCCGCCCTCGGCGAGTTCCCGCCCGGAGACGCATCCCCGGACCGCCGCCGGCACGTCCGGTGTGCTCGCCAGCGCGGCGAGCGCCATCGCGGCCTCCACCGAGAGCCCGCCGGGCACCCCGGCGAGCGCGTCGAGCACACAGGCCGCACCGAGCTGGTCCTCCACGCACGGCCGGAGTGACCCGTCGGGCCAGCGCTCCCCGGCCGCCACCACGCCCACCGGGGCGTCCTTCGAGCCGTACCCCTCGGCGCGCAGCCAGCGCCCGACGGCGGGTGCGTTTCGCAGGCACGCCGCGACCACCGGCACGCCGGTGGCGCTCGCGGCGGCGCTGATCGCCGAACCGTTCGGCGACGGCAGCACCAGGTCGGCGACGACCGGCGCGGCCCGCAGCGCCGCCGGGGACAGCGACCACGGGTGCTCCGCCGTCATCTTCCGGCGGCCCACAGCGGCCACGGCACCCGCCCGGCGGGCGTAGTCGGCGGCCTGCTCACCCCACGGGAACGGGTGCACCCGCATGCCACGGCTCACCGCCACCTCCACGGCGGTGGTGAACGACAACACGTCCACCACCACCAGGGCGGCACAGACCCGGCCGAGTTCCGCCGCCCCGGTCAGTCCCCAGTCGAACCGGGCACCGGAGCCGGGTTGGGTGAAGACGGCCAAGGCCAGCGCCTCAGCGCTGACCCGGCGCCGGCTCACCGGAAGCCGGACCGTCGGACCCGTCGGCAGCCGCCGACTCGTCCTGGGCCGGAGTTCCGTCGACTGCCGGCGTCGCGTCGGCCGGCATCGCCTCGTCGGACGCCGCAGCGGGCGACTCGGGCTCCGCCTCGGCGGCGGGTGCGGACGCCTCGGCGTCGACCGGCGGGGTGTCCCGGCCGGCCTTGGCGATCGGCTCGGCGTCGACCTCGGCCGGGTCCACGCCGACCGGCTGCTCGGCCGTGGCCGGAAGCACAGTGGTCGTCCCGGTACGGGTCGCCTCCACCTCCACCCGGGCCGCCTCGGCCGCACCGAACAGGCGCGGGAGCGTACCGGTGTGCGCCTCACGCAGCTCGTCCAGGCCGATCCGGAACTGGCCGTGCACCTCCAGCGCGGAGGAGGCCGGGTCGGTGACGCCGACGAACTCCCACGGCACGCCCCGCTCGGCGCAGAGGGCGGTGAACGCCTTCTCGTGGCCGCGCGGCACCGACACCAGCACGCGACCGGCGGACTCGCTGAACAGGAAGACGAACGGCATCGAGCCACCGGCGAAGTGCTCCGGCACCACGACCCGGGCGCCCACGCCGCGGCGCAGGGCCGACTCGACCAGGCTCTGCGCCAGGCCGCCGTCGGACAGGTCGTGCGCGGAACTGAGGTGCCCGACCCGGGCCGCCTCGGCCAGCAGCTCGGCGAGCTGCCGCTCGCGGGCCAGGTCGACCTGCGGCGGGATGCCGCCGAGGTGCTCGTGGGTCACCCAGGCCCACTCCGAGCCGGACAGCTCGACGTGCGTCTCGCCCAGCAGGAACAGCTGGTCGTGGTCGCCGGACGGACGCGGCACGAAGCCCATCGGCACCCGGTCGGCGACGTCGTCGAGCACGCCCAGCACGCCGACCACAGGGGTCGGGTGGATGGCCGCGGCGCCGGTCTGGTTGTAGAAGCTGACGTTGCCGCCGGTCACCGGGATGCCCAGCTCCAGGCAGCCGTCCGCCAGGCCACGCACGGCCTCGGCGAACTGCCACATCACGCCCGGGTCCTCCGGCGAGCCGAAGTTCAGGCAGTTGGTCACCGCGATCGGCTTCGCGCCGGTCACCGCCACGTTCCGGTACGCCTCGGCCAGCGCCAGCTTCGTCCCGTGGTACGGGTCGAGGCGGGCGTACCGGCCGTTGCCGTCGACGGAGAGCGCGACACCGAGGCCGCTGCGCTCGTCGATCCGGATCACGCCGGAGTCCTCCGGCTGGGCGAGCACGGTGTTGCCGAGCACGTACCTGTCGTACTGCTCGGTGACCCAGGTCTTGTCGGCCAGGTTCGGCGACGCGATCATGCGCAGCACGGTCTCCCGGAGCGCCTCCGGGGTGCTCGGCCGGGGCAGCGTCTCGGCGCGGTCGGCCTGGAGCAGGATCAGGTCGGCCGGCTCGCGCATCGGCCGGGCGTACACCGGGCCGTCGTCGACGAGCGAGCCCGGCGGCACGTCCACCACGAGCTGGTCGCGCCAGGTGACGACCAGCCGGCCCGGCCGGCCGTCCGCCGACGGCGCGGTGACCTCGCCGATGGCGGTGGCCCAGACGCCCCACTTCTCGGCGGTCTTGAGCACCGCGTCGAGCTTGTCCGGCGAGACGACGAGCAGCATCCGCTCCTGGGACTCGCTGGCCAGGATCTCGTGCGGCTCCATCGAGGGCTCGCGCAGCGGCACGCGCTCCAGCCAGACCCGCATGCCGGTGCCGGCGGAGGCGGCGGTCTCGGTGAGTGCGCAGGTCAGGCCGGCGCCGCCGAGGTCCTGGATGCCGACGACCAGCTCGGCGTCGTACAGCTCCAGGCACGCCTCGATGAGCAGCTTCTCCATGAAGGGGTCGCCGACCTGCACGGACGGGCGGCGCTGCTCGCTGCCCTCGTCGAAGGTGGCGCTGGCGAGCACCGACACGCCGCCGATGCCGTCGCGGCCGGTCTTGGCGCCCATCAGCACCACGATGTTGCCGGGGCCGGTGGCGTCCTTCTTCTGGAGCCGGTCGACCGGCAGCACGCCCAGGCAGAGCGCGTTGACCAGCGGGTTGCCCTGGTAGCAGGGGTCGAAGACGACCTCGCCGCCGATGTTGGGCAGACCGAGGCAGTTGCCGTAGCCGCCGACGCCGGCAACCACGCCGGGCAGCACGCGGGCGGTGTCCGGGTGGTCGGCCGCGCCGAAGCGCAGCGGGTCCATCACGGCGACCGGGCGGGCGCCCATGGCGAGGATGTCGCGGACGATGCCGCCGACGCCGGTCGCCGCGCCCTGGTACGGCTCGACGAAGCTCGGGTGGTTGTGCGACTCGACCTTGAAGGTCACCGCCAGATCGTCGGAGACCTGGACGACGCCGGCGTTCTCGCCGATGCCGGCGAGCAGCCGGTCACTCGGCGGCGCCTTCTCGCCGAACTGGCGCAGGTGCACCTTGCTCGACTTGTAGGAGCAGTGCTCGCTCCACATGATCGAGTACATGGCCAGCTCGGCCTGGGTGGGCCGGCGGCCGAGGATGTGCCGGATCCGGTCGTACTCGTCGTCGCGGAGGCCCAGCTCAGCGTACGGCTGAAGCTCCTCCGGCGAGTCGGCGGCCCGGGGAACGGTGTCCACGCCCAGCGCCCAGTCGTCGGTCGGGCCGGCCTGCGGCACCACGCCCTGCGGCTCGCGCAGGGCCGGGTCCGGATGGGTGGTCATGACGTCTCCTTGCTGCGCTCGCCGCCGGTGCGGCGGGTGGGCCGACCGATGTTCCCGGCCACCATCACGCCGGCGCTCCCACCAGATGCTTGAGCACCGAGGTGAAGAAGCCGAGGCCGTCCAGGGAGGGGCCGGTGAGCGCCTCCACCGCGTGCTCGGGGTGCGGCATGATGCCGACGACGTTGCCGGCCTCGTTGGTGATCGCGGCGATGTCGCGCTGCGATCCGTTGGGGTTGCCGCCGACGTAGCGGGCGACGACGCGGCCCTCGCCCTCCAGCCGATCGAGCGTCGCGGGGTCGGCGACGTAGCAGCCCTCGCCGTTCTTGACCGGGATGAGCACCTCCTGGCCCGGCTGGAACGTGTTCGTCCAGGCGGTGCCGGTGCTCTCGATCCGCAGGACCTGGTCCCGGTTGCGGAAGTGCAGGTGCTGGTTGCGGGTGAGCGCGCCGGGCAGCAGGTGCGCCTCGCAGAGGATCTGGAAGCCGTTGCAGATGCCGAGCACCGGCAGGCCACCACGCGCGGCCTGGACGATCGTCTCCATCACCGGGGCGAACCGGGCGATGGCGCCGCAGCGCAGGTAGTCGCCGTAGGAGAAGCCACCGGGCAGGACGACCGCGTCCACGCCGTGCAGGTCCGGGTCGCCGTGCCAGAGCCGGACCGCCTCGGCGCCGGCGATCCGTACGGCCCGGGCCGCGTCCCCGTCGTCGAGGGAGCCGGGGAAGGTGACCACACCGACCCGGGCGGTCACGACTGCGCGCCCGCGGTCTCGTCGGCGGTGACCACGCGGACGGTGAAGTCCTCGATTACCGGGTTGGCCAGCAGCTTGTCGGCGATCTCCCGGGCCCGGTCCAGGTCCGGTTCGCCGGTGAACTCGATCTCGATCCGCCTGCCGATCCGAACCGAGGCGACGTCACTGACGCCGAGGCGGGGCAGCGCGTTTGCGACGGCCTGGCCCTGCGGATCGAGGATCTCGGGCTTGAGCATGACGTCGACTACGACGCGAGGCACGGGGCACTCCTGACTGTGTACGCAGTTGGGTGCCGGCCCAACAATCGGGCGAGCGCAGCCAGCCTACCTGGCAGATACCGCCCGGCCCGCACCGGCCGGGGGCAGTTCCGGCACCGATCGGCCCCGTCGGCGGCGCCGGACGGGCACCGTTGCCCGTTCGTTGCGGCGTCGATGCGAATTCGTTGCGCTCCGTGCTCGTAGGTGCCCCTCGGCAACACCTCCCAGCAGGCATTCTGCCGCGAAACACCCCACCTTGGACCGGTATCCGACAGCAGGCCCGCACGGCGCGCGGCGCGCGTCACGCCATCGGCGCGATTCGATCCGCATCTTGTGACAGAGGGCGGCGCGGCCGTAGCATGCATCGTCAGATGTCGATGAGTTAGATCGACGTCCCTCGCCGGCCCACCCCATCCGGCGGGTGTCACCCCCTGCCCGGCACCCCCGGGCGTCCGCGCAGAAGGAGCCCCGACATGCGCCTCCGTCCCCTGCTCGCCGTGCTGACCACCGCGCTGGCCGGCGTCCTGGCCACCGCCTCCGGTGCCACCGCCGCGCCGGCCGGCCCCCAGCCGATCATCGGCGGCGGCACCGTCTCGTCCGCGCCGTGGGCCGCGGCCGTCTTCAGCAACGGCTCGTTCACCTGCTCCGGCAGCGTGATCGCGCCCCAGTGGGTGCTCACCGCCCGGCACTGCGTCAGCGGCACCATGTCCGTGCGGGTCGGCAGCGTCTACTACGCCTCGGGCGGCGTGACCCGCACCGTGAGCGCCTCGTACACCCGCTACGACCTGGCCCTGCTGCGCCTGTCCAGCACGGTCAGCACCTCCGCCGTGTCGCTGGCCACCAGCAACCCGCCGGTCGGCTCCACCAACACCATCTACGGCTGGGGCATGACCTGCTACAGCGGCTGCGGCGCGTCGCCCCAGCTCAAGACCGCCACCGTTCAGGTGACCAGCACCAGCGTCACCGACGCGTACGGCGGCCAGGCGATCCGGAGCACCCGGGTCAACGGCAACGCGTGGCGGGGCGACTCGGGCGGCCCGCAGTTCTACAACGGCCGGCAGGTCGGCGTCGCCTCCACCGCCGACGGCTCCAGCATCCAGAACTACGGCAGTGTCGCGTACAACCGGTCCTGGATCACCTCGACGGCCGGTGTCTGACGGTTGATGCCGATGCGGCGCGGATCGGCCGGGTGCGACCCGGCCGTCCGCGCCGCGCCGTTTTTCAGCATCCGATCAGCTGAACACGGCTCGCGAACCACCCGGCCGGGGACTGACAGCATCGGAAGCGTGCTGGTCGTGACGACGGATCAACTGCCCGGCTACGAGATCCGCCAGATCCTCGGCGAAGTGGTCTCCTCGATGGCGAGGACCCGCAACCCGTACCGCGAGGGGGTCAAGAACCTGCGCGGTGGCGCCTACGACCCGTTGGCGCCGGACAACCTGACGCGGTGGCGTACCGACTCGGTGGCCCGCCTCGGCGAGGAGGCGCGCCGCCTGGGCGCGAACGCGGTGATCGGCATGCGCTTCGACAGCCGCGACTGCGGCGAGATGTGGATGGAGATCTGCGCGTACGGCACAGCGGTGATCGTCGCGCCGAAGATGCCGGACGTCATGCCGCCGGACCAGCCGGCGATCGCGGCCGAGACCGCCCACGACCCGGAGATCGCCACCGCGCCCGGCGGCATCGCCGAACCCGCGAGCGCCCCCAACCTGAGTTCCGCAGCCGAGACCCCCACCGGCCCGTGACCCACCCGTTTACGGCGTCGATCATGAAGTTGACGGCAGGAATGATCTCCCTGAGTGCCGTCAACTTCATGATCGACCCGGCAAAGGTCAGAGGATGGGGGGCGGGGAGTAGGTGGCGGCCTGGGGGTGGGCTTCCACGATCTTGGTGATTCTGGCGGTCACGCGGTTGACCTGGTCGGCGGCGGCGCCCACGAAGGCGTTGCGGTCGGCCACCAGGGTGTCGATCTCGGCCCGGGTCAGGCCCAGCCGGCCGTCCGTGGCGAGCCGGTCGAACAGGTCGTTCTCGGTCGCGCCCTTCTCCCGCATGGCCAGCGCCACGGCGACCGCGTGCTCCTTGATCACCTCGTGCGCGACTTCCCGGCCCACACCCTGGCGTACGGCCGCCACCAGGATCTTCGTGGTGGCCAGGAACGGCAGGAAGCGCTCCAGCTCCCGGTTGATCACCGCCGGGTACGGGCCGAACTCGTCCAGCACGGTGAGGAACGTCTGGAACAGTCCGTCGGCGGCGAAGAACGCGTCAGGCAGCGCGACCCGGCGCACCACCGAGCAGGAGACGTCGCCCTCGTTCCACTGGTCGCCGGCCAGCTCGCCGACCATCGACAGGTAACCCCGGATGATCACCGCGAACCCGTTCACCCGCTCCGACGAGCGCGTGTTCATCTTGTGCGGCATCGCGCTGGAACCGACCTGGCCCGGCTTGAAGCCCTCGGTGACCAGTTCCTGACCGACCATCAGCCGGATCGTGGTCGCCAGCGACGACGGCGCGGCGGCCACCTGGGCCAGCGCGGAGAGCACGTCGAAGTCCAGCGAGCGCGGGTAGACCTGGCCGACGCTGTCCAGCACCCGGCTGAACCCCAGGTGCCCGGCCACCCGCTGCTCCAGCTCGGCCACCTTGCCGGCGTCGCCGTCGAACAGGTCGAGCTGGTCGGCGGCGGTGCCCACCGGCCCCTTGATCCCGCGCAGCGGGTAGCGGCCGATCAGGTCCTCCAGCCGCTCGTACGCGATCAGCAACTCCTCCGCCGCCGACGCGAAACGCTTGCCCAGCGTGGTGGCCTGCGCGGCGACGTTGTGCGACCGGCCGGTCATCACCAGCGCGGAGTACTCGCCCGCGTGCCAGCCCAGCCGGGCCAGCGTGGCGACCACCCGGTCCCGGATCAGCTCCAGCGAGGCCCGGATCTGGAGCTGCTCGACGTTCTCGGTGAGGTCACGAGAGGTCATCCCCTTGTGCACGTGCTCGTGCCCGGCGAGCGCGCTGAACTCCTCGATCCGGGCCTTCACGTCGTGCCGGGTGACCCGCTCGCGGGCCGCGATCGAGGCCAGGTCGACCTGGTCGACCACCCGCTCGTACGCCTCGACCACCCCGTCCGGCACCGGCACACCGAGATCACGCTGGGCCTTGAGCACCGCCAGCCAGAGCCGGCGCTCCATCCGGACCTTCTCCTCCGGTGACCAGAGGGCGACCAGTTCGGGCGAGGCGTACCGGTTGGCGAGCACGTTCGGGATCGTCGTCACGTACCTCAGTCTTTCACGACGCCCGGGCCGGCCCCGGCGACGCCGGTCCCCGGTCCGGCCTGTGGGCAGGCCGGACCGGGACGCCCTCAGCCCAGCCGGATCTCCGGGTCCAGCGCGACAGCGGCCATCTCCTCGACGGTCATCAGGTGCCGGTCGGTGGACGAATGCGTCTGCACCGTCACGTGGGTGCCGTCGGCCCGCTGGACGGTCACGGAACGCAGGACCGTCCGTTCGGTCACCGGCCCGACCAGGCGCCTGCCCTCGAAGTCGCTGGCCACCACCAGCTCACCCTCGGGGCCGGTGAAGGACCGGCACTTGACCCGGCCGGGAGTGCACTCGCCCGGACCAGGCGTGTGGCCGGGGCGCATCCTGCCCACGTCGATGTTCAGGTACGACCGGACCTCGCCCCGAGCGGCGACACCCACCGCGAACCACCCGGTCATGGACTCCCACTGGAACGGCTTCACCGTCCACGGCGGCGTTTCGGTGACCGGGCCGTCCCAGGTCTTGTGGTCGCCGGTCGACCCGCCCTGCACCCACCGCAGGTCCGGCGCCTCCCGGTTGAACGCGGCCTGGAACGCCGCCTGCAGGCGCTCCGGCTCGGACCGGGCGGTGGCCGACGCGGCCGGGCGGGTGGGCGCCGGGCCGCCGGACGCACCCGGCTGCACGACCACGCCGACGCCGAGCGCCAGCGCCAGCACCGCCGTCGCCGAGGCGTACGCCCCCACCCGTCGCCGCCGACGCCGCCCCTCCCGCGCCACCAGGCCGTCCACGTCCACCGCCGTCGGCGGCGCGTCGCCGATCGCCTCGTCGAAGATCTGCCGGTACGTCATCTCTGCCTCCCGCTCTCCACTGCCGAATGTGGCGAGGCGAGCAGCCGCAGCGTCTCCAGCGCACGGGCGGCCTGACTCTTCACGGTTCCGGTGCTGACGCCGAGGATCTTCGCGGTCTCCTCGACCGACAGGTCGCAGTAGAAGCGGAGCACCACGACCGCCCGTCGCCTCGGCGCGAGCCGGCCCAGCATCTCCAGCAGCATCTCCCGCTCACCGACCGACGGCTCCCCGGCTGCCAGGTCCGCCCGGTCCGGCACCTCGTCGGTGCTCCGCTCCCGCCGCCACGGCCGGCGCCGCTCGTCCAGCCACGCGTTGGTGAGCATCCCCCGGACGTACGCGTCGAGGTTGTCCGCGCCGAGCGCCCGCCGCCAGTTGCGGTAGAGCTTGCTCAACGTGATCGACACCAGGTCGTCCGCCGTGTGCCAGTCCCGGCACAGCAGGTACGCCGTCCGGCGCAGCGGCTCCAGCCGGGCGGTCACGTAGTCGCGGAACTCCTCGTCGCGCCCGGTCACGGGGTGCCGCTCCTCGTTCGCCTCATGCCCAGGGGACGGAACGAGCCGGCACGCGGGTTGCCCGCCCGGCCGACGAACCGGGCGGGCGTCGCCCGTCAGCGCTCGAGGATCGCGGTCACGCCCTGCCCGCCGGCCGCGCAGATGGAGATCAGGCCGCGCCCGCTCCCCTTCTGATCCAGCAGCTTGGCGAGCGTGGCGACGATCCGGCCGCCGGTGGCGGCGAACGGGTGCCCGGCCGCCAGCGACGAGCCGTTGACGTTGAGCTTGTCCCGGTCGATCGAGCCGAGCGGGGCGTCCAGGCCGAGGCGCTCCTTGCAGAACTCCGGCGACTCCCAGGCGGCCAGCGTGGCCAGCACCTGCGAGGCGAACGCCTCGTGGATCTCGTAGAAGTCGAAGTCCTGGAGGCTCAGCCCGGCGCGGGCGAGCATCCGGGGCACGGCGTACGCGGGGGCCATCAGCAGGCCCTCGTCGCCGTGCACGAAGTCGACGGCGGCGGCCTCGGACCAGGAGAACCACGCCAGCACCGGCAGGTTGTGCGCCTTGGCCCACTCCTCGGAGGCGAGCAGCACGGTCGACGCGCCGTCGGTGAGCGGCGAGGAGTTGCCGGCGGTCATGGTGGCCCGCTCGGCGTCCGCGCCCGAGGCGCCGAAGACCGGCTTGAGCGAGCCGAGCTTCTCCAGGCTGGTGTCCGGCCGCAGGTTCTGGTCCCGGGTCAGCCCCAGGTAGGGGGTCATCAGGTCGTCGAAGAACCCCTTGTCGTACGCGGCGGCGAGCCGCTGGTGCGAGCGCAGCGCCAGTTCGTCCTGCGCGGCGCGGTCGACGTTCCAGCGCAGCGCGGTCCGGGCCGCGTGCTCACCCATGGACAGCCCGGTACGGGGTTCGGCGTTGCGCGGGATGTCCGGCTTGAACGGCTGGTGCGGGCGCAGCTTCGCCGCGATCTTGAGGCGTTCGCCGAGCGTGCGGGCCGAGTTGAGCTGGATCAGGGTGCGCCGCATGTCCTCGTTGACGGCGAGCGGCGCGTCGGAGGTGGTGTCGACGCCACCGGCGATTCCGACCTCGATCTGCCCGAGGGCGATCTTGTTGGCGACCAGGATGGCGGCCTCCAGCCCGGTGCCGCAGGCCTGCTGGATGTCGTACGCGGGGGTGTGCGGGTCGAGCCGGGAGCCGAGCACCACCTCGCGGGTGAGGTTGAAGTCGCGGGAGTGCTTGAGCACCGCGCCGGCCACCACCTCGCCGACCCGCTCGCCGGCCAGCCCGAACCGGGCGACCAGCCCGTCGAGCGCCGCACCGAGCATGTCGGAGTTGGACGCGTGCGCGTAGCGCGAGTTGGACCGGGCGAAGGGGATGCGGTTGCCCCCGATGACCGCGACCCGCCGGACACTCTGCACGATCGGCCTCCTCGAAACTGTTGCCCGAACCCTACTCGCCAGTAGGCTACGCCTATGACCGACAGGTACGCGAGCTTCGTCCAGACGGGGGCCGGTCGCGCGCTGGTCAAGCGCCTCGGGCTGCCCGACCCGCCCCGACTGCGCCGGCACACGCCGGGCGACCCGCTCGTTCCGGGGCCGGTCCTGCTCGGCTCCTCGGCCGGCGGCCGGATCGCCGAGCCGGCCGGCAAGATCCTGACCGCCGCCGGGGTCGAGCTGGCCGACCCGGTCGCCGCGCACGACGCCGACCGCCGCTTCGCGGCCCTGGTGTACGACGCCAGCGGCATCACCGACTCCGCCGGGCTGCGCCAGCTCTACGACTTCTTCCACCCGCAGGCCCGGTCGCTGCTGCCCAGCGGCCGGGTGATCGTGCTGGGCACCCCGCCGGCCGAGTGCGGCTCTCCCCGGGAGGCCACCGCCCAGCGCGCGCTGGAGGGCCTGACCCGCAGCATCGGCAAGGAGTTCGGCCGGGGCGTGACCGCCCAGCTCGTCTACGTGACCCGCGAGGGTGACGCCGGCACCCCGGTGAGCCTGGAGTCCACGCTCCGGTTCCTGCTCTCCGGCCGCTCCGCGTACGTCTCGGGCCAGGTCGTACGCGTCGGCACCGGCACCGCCGTCGCGCCCGCCGACTGGGACCGGCCGCTTTCCGGGCAGGTGGTGCTGGTGACCGGCGCGGCCCGGGGCATCGGCGCGGCGCTGGCGAAGGTGCTCGCCCGCGACGGCGCCCAGGTGGTGGCGCTGGACATCCCGGCGGCCGGGGACGAGCTGGCCGCTGTCGCCAACGAGATCGGCGGCAGCGCGGTGCAGCTCGACCTGACCGCGCCGGACGCGCCGACCCGGCTGGCGGAGCATCTGGCGTCCCGGCACGGCCGGGTCGACGTGGTGGTGCACAACGCGGGCATCACCCGGGACAAGACGCTGGGCCGGATGGACGCCGACCGGTGGGACTCGGTGATCGACGTGAACCTGTCCAGCCAGGAGCGCATCAACGACGTGCTGCTGGAACGCGACCTGATCCCGGCCGGCGGCCGGATCGTGTCGGTCTCGTCGATCGCCGGGATCGCCGGCAACCGGGGGCAGACCAACTACGCGACGAGCAAGGCCGGCGTGATCGGCCTGGTCGACTCGCTCTCCCCGGTGCTGCGCGAGCGTGGGATCAGCCTGAACGCTGTCGCGCCGGGCTTCATCGAGACCCGGCTGACCGCGCGTATCCCGCTGACCATCCGCGAGGCGGGACGGCGGATGAACAGCATGGCCCAGGGCGGCCTGCCGGTGGACGTGGCCGAGACGATCGGTTGGCTCTCCTGGCCGGCGAGCGGCGCGGTGAGCGGCAACGTGGTCCGGGTCTGCGGCCAGAGCCTGCTGGGGGCGTGATGGCGAAGGACCACGAGGAGGACCTGACCCTGCACGACCTGATCGAGGGCCCCACCCGCGACCTGACCTCCGCCCGAGCCGCCGCCCTGGCCCAGACCAACGCCCGCCCAGCGTCCGGCGATCATGAAGTTGACGGCACTTCTGGAGATCCACAAGGCAGCCAACCTCATGATCGGCCGAGCGAAGGGGCGGCGGGACGGCGGCGGGTCGCGCTGGACGGGTTGCCTGCGAGTGGGGCGCTCTACCGGCGTGCGCTGCTGGGAGCAGTGCCTGGGGTCGGAGGGCGGCGCGGGACGGACGTGCCGGGGCTTGAACTCGCCGTCGGCGGGGTCGCGGTGGACCAGGGGCACCTGGCGGACTACGACCGGGTTTGCGGGTTCCGGCTCACCGACCGGCTGCCGGCGACGTACCTGCACGTGCTCGGGTTCCCGCTGTCGCTGCGGCTGATGACGGGTCCGGGCTTTCCCATCCCGCTCACCGGCGTGGTGCACGTGGCCAACCGGATCACCGTGCACCGGCCGGTCGAGGTCGGCGAGAGCGTCGACTTCCACACGTACGCGGAGAACCTGCGCCCGCACGAGCGGGGCCGCCAGCTCGACGTGGTGCTGATCGGGTCGATCGGTGGCGAGGAGGTGTGGCGCGGCGTGTCCACGTACCTCGGGAAGGAGCGCGCCGCAGGCGGCGGCCCGCGGCGCGACCGGGGTGACCGCCCGGCGCCGCCGGCCTTCTCGGCCCAGTGGCGGGTGACACCCCAGGTGGGTACGGACTACGCGCGCGTCTCCGGCGACCACAACCCGATCCACACCTCGAAGCTGGGCGCGCGGCTGTTCGGTTTCCCGCGCCCGATCGCGCACGGCATGTGGAGCAAGGCCCGCTGCCTGGCCGCGTTGGAGCCGCGGCTGCCCGAGGCGTACACGGTGGACGTGTCGTTCAAGCTGCCGGTGCCGCTGCCGTCGACTGTGGCGTTCAGCGCCTCGGCGGCGGGCGCGGGCTGGGACTTCGCGCTGCACAGCGGCCGGGACGGGAGACCGCACCTGGTCGGCTCCGTGCGCTGAGTGAAAGAGGGGACTTGCCGTCCCCTCTTTTCGGCGCTAAGTTGTTCTCAGATTGAGTTGTTCTCAACCTGAGAGAGTGAGCGGCCGTGAACGAGCAGGACTTCCTCGCCGGGTACGACCCCCGGGACTACCCGGCGGTCGCGGTCACCGTCGACGTGGTCGCGCTGACCATCCGCGACGGCGCGCTGCACCTGCTGCTGATCCGCCGGGGCGCGCCGCCCTACGCGGGGCACTGGGCACTGCCCGGCGGCTTCGTCCAGCCGGACGAGGACCTGGCCACCGGTGCCCGGCGCGAGCTGGCCGAGGAGACCGGCCTCGGCGGCGAGCGGCTGCGCCGAGTGCACCTGGAACAGCTCGGCAGCTACGGCGCGCCCGATCGCGACCCGCGCATGCGGGTGGTCTCGGTCGCGCACCTGGCGTTCGCCCCCGACCTGCCCGAGCCGGTCGCCGACACCGACGCCGACGAGGCGATCTGGCTGCCCGTCACCGCGCTGACCAGCCGGCAGCTCGCCTTCGACCACGGCCGGATCATCGACGACGGCTTGGAGCGCGCCCGCTCCAAGCTGGAGTACACGCCGCTGGCCACCCGGTTCCTCGCCCCCGAGTTCACGATCACCGAGCTGCGCGAGGTCTACGAGACGGTCTGGGGCCACCCGCTGCACGCCGGCAACTTCCACCGCAAGGTGCTCTCGGTGCCCGGCTTCGTGGAGAGCACCGGCGGCAGCACCGAACGCGGCGGCGCGCGCGGCGGCCCCCGGGCCAAGCTCTACCGCGCCGGAGACGCCCGGCTGCTGCACCCGGCGCTGCTGCGCCCCGCCCGGGAGGAGACGGTGCGGTGAGGACCGATGAGGCGATCCGGCTGGTCACCGCCGCGCGCACCGACGCCGACCTGTTCGGCACGCAGGAGCCGGCCCGCCGCTACCGCGAGCTGGTCGGCGCGCTGCACCCCGACCGGCTGGGCGCGGCCGACCCGCTGGTACGCGCCGCCGCCGCCGACGCGCTCGTCACCGTCACCACCCGGTGGCGCACCCCCGCCCCGACGTACGCCGGCGACGTCGCCGACCTGCACGACCACGGGGACGGGCGGCTGCTGAAGGTGGCCCGGCACCCGGGCGACAACGACCTGATGGCCCGCGAGGCGCGCGCGTTGCGCCGGATCGCCGAGCACGGCGACGCCCGGCACCTCGCGTACGTGCCCCGGCTCGTCGACTCCTACCCGGCGCGTGACCCGTCGAGCGGGGTGCAACGGCAGGTCAACGAGCTGGTGACCGTACCCGGGCTGCACAGCCTGGACGACGTGCGCCGCGCGTACCCGGACGGGCTGGACCCGCGCGACGCGGCCTGGATGTGGCGGCGGCTGCTCGTGGCGCTCGGCCTGGCCCACCGGGCCGGCGTGGTGCACGGCGCGGTGCTGCCCCGGCACGTGCTGGTCGAGCCGGACGCGCACGGCGTGGTGCTCGTCGACTGGTGCTTCTCGGCCGAGCCGGGCGGGCTCGTGCCGGCGCTGGTGCCCGGCCACGAGGACTGGTATCCGCCGGAGGTCGCCGCGAAGCGGCAGTGCGGCCCGGGCACCGACATCGCGATGGCCACCCGCTGCATGACCTGGCTGATGGGCGACCGCACGCCGCGCGAGCTGCGCGCCTTCGCCGACGGCTGCCAGGGCACCGCGCTCGCCATCCGGCCGGACGACGCCTGGCGGCTGCTGCGCGAACTGGACGAGGTGCTGCACCGGCTGTACGGGCCGCGCACCTTCCGACCCTTCACCCTCAACCCGTAGGGAGGCTGCCATGGGCAGTGGAATCTGGTCCACCGACGTGTACGACGCCGCCGACCGTTACCGGCGCCGCACCGGCAGGAGCGCGTTCTCGTACAGCGACAGCGGCGCACGGAAGGTGCACCCGGCGCTCGACCCGCGCGACGCGCTGCGGGAGAGCCGCGACTCCGCCGAGCACCCGCAGTCGACGCCGATCGCCGTGCTGTTCGACGTCACCGGCTCGATGGGGCACGTGCCCCGGGTGTTGCAGAGCAAGCTGCCGCAGCTGCTGGGCCTGCTGCTGCGCCAGGGGTACGCCAAGGATCCGCAGGTCATGTTCGGCGCGATCGGCGACGCCACCTGCGACCGGGTGCCGTTGCAGGTCGGGCAGTTCGAGTCCGACAACCGGATGGACGACGACCTCGGCCGGATCGTGCTGGAGGGCGGCGGTGGCGGCCAGATGATGGAGTCGTACGAGCTGGCGCTGTACTTCATGGCCCGGCACACGGCCACCGACAGCTGGGACAAGCGCGGCCGGCGCGGCTACCTGTTCATCATCGGCGACGAGCTGGCGTACCCGGCGGTGAAGACCGCGGAGGTGACCCGGCTGATCGGCGACGACCTGCGGGAGGACGTGCCGGTCCGGCAGATCGTCGACGAGGTGACCGCGCGCTGGGACACCTACTACCTGCTGCCCGCCGGCAGCCACTACGCGGGCAACCGCAAGGTGCTCGACTTCTGGCGCGGCCTGCTCGGGCAGAACGCGGTCGAGCTGGACGACCTGGACGCGGTCTGCGAGACGATCGCGCTCACCGTCGGCCTCGGCGAGCAGGCCATCGACCTGGACGCCGGGCTGCGCGACCTGGACCGGGCCGGCTCCGCCGCCACCCGGACCGTGTCGAAGGCGCTGGCCCGGCTCGGCTCGGGGCGGCGCGCGGTGGCGACGCTGCCGTTCAGCCCGGCCGACGGCGGAAGCGGGGTCACCCGGCTGTGAACCACGTGATGGTGGTCGACCTCGGCTACGGCGACGCCGGCAAGGGCACTGTGGTGGACCTGCTCTGCGCCACCCGGCAGGTCCACACGGTGGTCCGGTTCAACGGGGGCGCGCAGGCGGCGCACAACGTCGTCCTGCGCGACGGGAGGCACCACACGTTCGCGCAGTTCGGTGCCGGGACGTTCCGTCCGGGCGTACGGACGCACCTGGCGCGGCACGTGGTGGTGGACCCGCTGGCGCTGGCCGCCGAGGCCGACCACCTCGCGTCGGTCGGCGTGCCCGACGCGCTCGACCGTCTGACGGTGGACGGGGAGGCGCTGCTCGCCACCCCGTACCACCGGGCCGCCAACCGCGCCCGGGAGATCGCCCGGGGAGCCGACCGGCACGGCTCCTGCGGGCTCGGGGTGGGCGAGGCGGTCGCGTACGGCCTCGCCCACCCCGACGAGGCACCCCGGGTGGCGGACTGCCGCCGCCCGGCGGTGCTGCGCCGCCGGCTGGCCGCGCTGCGCGACCGGCTCACCGCCGAGCTGGGACCACTGGACGCGCCGCCGGTGGAGGACTGCCTGCCCGCGTACGCGGCCTTCGCGCGCCGGGTGGCGATCGTCGACCGGACCTGGCTCGCGGGCGCGCTGCGCGAGGGCACCTGCGTGTTCGAGGGCGCGCAGGGGGTGCTGCTGGACGAGTGGCACGGCTTCCACCCGTACACGACGTGGAGCACCACGACGTTCGCCAACGCCGAGACGCTGCTGGCCGAGGCGGGGATGGCCGGGACCGCGCAGCGGCTCGGCGTGCTGCGGACGACCACCACCCGGCACGGTCCCGGGCCGCTGGTCACCGAGGATGCGGCGCTGCCGTTCACCGACCGGCACAACTCGGCGAATCCCTGGCAGGGCCGGTTCCGGTTCGGGCACTTCGACGCGGTCGCCCACCGGTACGCGCTGGAGGTGGCGGGCGGCGTGGACGGGCTGGCGCTGACCCATCTCGACCTGGCCGGTCCCGGTCTGCGGATCTGCCGCCGGTACGAGGACACCGACCGGCTCGTCCCCGGCCCGGCCGGTGACCTGGACCGGCAGGCCGCGCTCACCCGGCGGCTGCTGCGCGCCCGGCCGGTGCTGGACGCGGCGCCGGGCGACTGGGCGGCGACCGTCTCGGAGGCGCTGGGGGCGCCGGTGGTGCTCACCTCGCGCGGGCCCACGGCCGAGGAGAAGGAAGGGCCCCTGCTCGACGCCTTTTGCCTGAGAAGCGCCCCTGCCTGACACCGAACCACCGAGCATGGGTGCATGGGGGACGTGCTCGACCTGCTGCACCACACGGTGACCTCGCCGTGGGTGTATCTGCTGATCATCGCGGTCACCGCGGTCGACGCGTTCTTCCCGGCGGTACCGGGCGAGACGGTGGTGATCACCGCCGGGGTCTTCGCGGCGGGCGGCGAGCCGAACCTGGTGCTGGTGATCGTGACCGCCGCGTTCGGCGCGCTCGTCGGCGACCACATCTCGTACGGGATCGGGCGCGGCGGCGGCGCGCACCGGCTGGCCCGGTTCCCGGCGGACAGCAGGCGGCGGGCCAGCTCGGAGTGGGCCCGCCGGGCGGTCGACAGACGCGGCGGGATGATCCTGACCACCGCCCGGTACGTCCCCGGCGGCCGGACCGCCGTCACGCTGACCATGGGCGCGGTCCGCTATCCGGCACGCACGTTCCTGCTGTACGACGGCCTGGCGTGTGCAACCTGGGGGATCTACTGCGGGCTGCTCGGCTACTTCGGCGGCCTGGCGTTCGAGCACAACCCGCTGTCCGGGCTGCTCGCCGGCGTCGCCATCTCGCTGGCCGTCACCGGCCTGTTCGAGGCCGTCCGCTGGGGCCGGCGGCGGGCGCACCGGCGGGCCGCCGCGCCCCGCTGACCGGCGTCACGCCACCGGCGGATGCCAGCTGACGCCGCGCAGCAACTGGTCGGCGCCGAGCCAGGCCACGTTCATCATCCGGGTCGCGGTCTTCCCGGCGTCGGCCTCGGGGTGGTCGGCCAGCCAGTCGGCGAGCGACTCGCTGGCGCCGACGAGCGCGTACGAGACCACCTCCAGGTCGGTGGCGCCGACCTCACGGCCGGAGGCGCGCAGCGCGTGGTCGAGCATCCCGGCGACCACCTCGACCAGCCGGCCCCGCATGGCGGCGAGTTCGGCGGCGAACGGCTGGGAGCCGCGGGCCTGCCGGTAGAGCACCGCCCAGCCGTCCCGGTGTGCGCCGACGAAGCCGAAGAACGCACGCAGCCCGCGCCAGAGCCGCTCGTCGGCGGGCAGGTCGGGGGCGGCGGCGCCGGCGATCGCCTCCATCATCCGGGTGCTCTCCCGGTGCAGGCAGGCGATGAAGAGTTCCTCCTTGGTGCCGAGATAGGCGTAGACCATCGGCTTGGAGATGCCGGCGTCGTCGGCGATCTCGTCCATGCTGGCGGCGTGGAAGCCGCGGCGGGAGAACACCTTCACCGCCGCGTCGAGCATCTGCTGCTCGCGTACGGCCCGAGGGAGGCGCTTGAAGGTCGGCGTGCTGGACACCCTTGCGAGCATACCTACCCGTGCGTAAGGTTACGCCAGAGTAACCAAAGTGGCCCCGCCCGAGAGGTGCAATCCCCCATGACTGACTTCGACCCGGCCAACTTCGCGAACGTCGGCCCGAAGGAGTTCGCGCAGCTGGTCAAGTCCACGCCGGATGCCAAGATGGCCGAGATCATGTCCGGCGAGGCGCGCGGCAAGATCCTCAGCGAGGTCTTCAACCGGATGCCCACGCTGTTCCGCGCCGACCGCGCCGGTGCCACCAACGCGGTCATCCACTGGAACATCACCGGCCGCCCGGACGGTGGCACCGACACCTACGAGATCGTCATCGAGAACGGCACCTGCACCGCCTCGGAGACCCCGACCCGTGACCCGAAGCTGAGCCTCACCATGGGCCCGGTCGAGTTCCTGAAGATCGTCTCCGGCGGCGCCAACCCGGTGATGATGTTCATGACCGGCAAGCTGAAGGCCAAGGGCGACCTGGGCCTGGCCGCCAACATCGCCAACCTGTTCGACATCCCCAAGGGCTGACATGGCCGAGTTCTCGCTAGACCTGAACGAGGAACAGCGGGACCTTCGCGACTGGGTGCACGGCTTCGCCGCCGAGGTCGTGCGCCCGGCCGCGGCCGAGTGGGACGCCCGGGAGGAGACCCCCTGGCCGATCATCCAGGAGGCGGCGAAGGTCGGCCTGTACGGGTTCGAGTTCCTCGCCACCTGCTGGGCCGACCCCACCGGCCTCTCCCTGCCGATCGCCAGCGAGGAACTCTTCTGGGGTGACGCCGGCATCGGCCTGAGCATCTTCGGCACCTCCCTCGCGGTCGCCGCGATCTACGGCGCCGGCACCCCCGACCAGCTCGTCGAGTGGGTGCCGCAGTGCTTCGGCGACGTCGACCAGCCGGCAGTGGCCGCGTTCTGCACGAGCGAGCCGGAGGCCGGCTCCGACGTCGGCTCGATGCGTACCCGCGCCGTCTACGACGAGGCCACCGACGAGTGGGTGCTCAACGGGCAGAAGGCGTACGCCACCAACGGCGGCATCGCCGGGGTGCACGTGGTCACCGCCTCGATCGAGCCCGAGCTGGGCTCGCGCGGCCAGGCCGCGTTCGTCGTACCCCCGGGCACGCCCGGTCTGACCGCCACCCGCAAGCTGCGCAAGCTCGGGCTGCGGGCCTCGCACACCGCTGACGTCTTCCTCGACGACGTCCGGGTGCCCGGCCGCTGCCTGCTCGGCGGCAAGGACGCGCTCGACGAGCGGCTGGCCCGTGCCCGGTCCGGGCAGCGCGCCTCCGGCCAGGCGGCGATGCGGACGTTCGAGCTGTCCCGCCCGACAGTCGGCGCGCAGGCGCTCGGCGTGGCCCGCGCCGCATACGAGTACGCCCTGGACTACGCAAAGGAGCGGGTCCAGTTCGGACGGCCGATCATCCAGAATCAGGCGGTCGCGTTCGCGCTCGCCGACATGAAGATGGAGATCGACGCGGCGCGGCTGCTGGTCTGGCGCGCCTCCTGGATGGGCCGCAACAACCGGCCGTTCACCGCCGGCGAGGGCTCGATGTCCAAGCTCAAGGCCGGTGAGGTGGCCGTCTCGGTGACCGACAAGGCGGTCCAGCTCCTCGGCGGCGCGGGCTTCCTGCGCGACCACCCGGTCGAGCGGTGGTACCGCGACGCCAAGATCTACACCATCTTCGAGGGCACCTCCGAGATCCAGCGGCTGGTCATCTCCCGGGCCATCTCCGGGATGCAGATCCGCTGACCGCCGGCGGGCCGCGGCCCGACCCGTGACGACGCCTCGCGCCGTCGCGGGCCGGGCCGCCGCTCCCGGGCCGACCCGAACCGCGATCGGGCACAAGATCATGCAGAACCGGACGGCCGACCGTCCGGAGCCTGGTCGACGAACCACGAACGCGAAGGAGTTGCGCCGTGGACCTGCCGTTCATCGCCGCCACGCTGACCCGACGTGGACTGCTCGCCCCGGGCGGACCGATCCGCGTGGTCTCCCAGCTCAACGCGCTGCGCCGGTGGGGCTGGAGCCTCGCCGGGGAGCTGCGCCAGGCCGCCGCCCGCGACCCCGGTCGCGTCGCCGTGGTCGACGAGCGCGGCGCCACCATGACGTACCAGGAACTGCTCGACCGCTCCGAACGGCTGGCCCGGTCACTGCGGTCCCACCTCGGCGTCCAGACCGGCGACCGGGTCGGTGTGCTCTGCCGCAACCACCACGGCCTGATCGAGGCGATAGTGGCGGCGATGCTGCTCGGCGCGGACGCCGTCCTGGTCAACACCGGGCTGTCCGCCGCGCAACTGGTGACAGTGGCCGAGGAACAGGGCCTGCGCGTCCTGGTGCACGACGGCGAGTTCACCGAGCGCGTCCTCGGCCTCCCGGCCGAGCTGCACCGGGTCGACGAGCGGCGGCAGGAGGAGCTGATCGCCGCGGCGGTCCCCGGCGAGAAGCTCCAGCCGCCGGAGCGCGACGGGCGCACCATAGTGCTCACCTCCGGCACCACCGGCGCGCCCAAGGGCGCCCGCCGGCCCACCCCGCACGGCTTCGGCCCGCTGGTGTCCATCATCGACCGCATCCCGCTGCACGCGAAGAACACCGTGATGATCGCCGCGCCGGTCTTCCACACCTGGGGGTACGCCGCGCTTCAGGTCTCGTTCGCGCTGCGCGCCACCGTGGTGCTGCACCGCCGCTTCGAGCCGGCCGCCACGCTCGCCGCGCTCGTCGATCAGCGGTGCGACGCGATGTTCGCCGTACCGGTGATGCTGCAACGGCTGATGGAGGTCGCGCCGCCGCAGCCCCGGCCGCCGCTCAAGGTGGTGGCGGTCAGCGGATCCGCGCTGCCCGGCAACCTGGCCACCGCGTTCATGGACCGCTACGGCGACGTGCTCTACAACCTCTACGGCTCGACCGAGGTCTCCTGGGCCTCCATCGCCGGCCCACGCGAACTGCGCGCCGCGCCCACCACCGCGGGCCGGCCGCCGCACGGCACCCGGCTGGCCATCCTCGACGAGAACGGCCGGCCGGTCCGGGACGGTGAGGTCGGGCGCATCTTCGTGGGAAACGAGATGCTGTTCGAGGGCTACACCTCGGGCACCGGCCGGGAGAGCCGCGACGGCCTGCTGGACACCGGCGACCTGGGCCGGCTCAACACCGACGGGCTCCTCTTCGTCGACGGCCGCGCCGACGACATGATCGTTTCCGGTGGCGAGAACGTCTTCCCGTCCGAGGTGGAGGACCTGATCGCCCGGCTGCCGCAGGTCCGCGAGGTCGCCGTGATCGGCGTACCGGACCCCGACTACGGCCAGCGGCTGGCCGCGTTCCTGGCGCTGCGCACCGGCGAGACGCTCGACCCGGAGGCGGTCCGCGAGTACGTCCGGCGCTACCTGGCCCGCTTCTCCGTGCCCCGCGACGTGGTGTTCGTCAAGTACCTGCCGCGCAACGCCACCGGCAAGGTGCTCAGCCGGGAGCTGCGCCGCTACTTCGACTGATCGACATCGGTCAGACAACTCGGCCCTCCCGGTGCTACGGTCTCCCCCGATCGAACGGGGAGACGGGGTGTACCACAATGGACCGATTTCGGCGCCGTACCGCTCTCGGCCTCTTCGTCGGCGGGGCGTCCGCCGTCGCCCTCGGCCCGCTCGACCCGGTCTTCGGCGGCCGGCCCGGCGACTCGCCCAACCGGTTGCCGATCCCGCCGGTCTCGCCGGTCGAGCGGGAGAACCGCGCCGCCGGTGAGCCGTGGTGGCCGGAGGACGACGGTCGGGCCGCCGACGACCGCCAGCGCCAGATCCAGGGGTACGCCTCGACGACGAGCGTCGCCCACGGCGAGGAGATCGAGTTCCACGTCGCGGTCAACCCGGCCGGACGGTTCCGGATCAGCGTGCACCGCCTCGGCTGGTACGGCGGCGCGGGCGCCCGCACGATGCTGACCAGCCCCGAGCTGCGCGGCGTGCCGCATCCGGTGCCGATCGCCGACCCGGACACCGGCGTGCTCGACTGCCGGTGGCCGGTGTCCTGGCGGCTGCCCGTCCCGCACGACTGGACCTCCGGCCTCTACCAGGCGGTCTTCACCTCGGCCGACGGCTGGCAGGCCTGCGCGCCGTTCGTGGTGCGCGACGACCGGCGCCCGGCCGCGCTGTGCGTGGTGCTGCCGGTGACCACCTGGCAGGCGTACAACCAGTGGCCGCGCGACCGGCGGGTCGGCAAGAGCCTGTACGGCGGCTACCGGCCCGACGGGCGGCGCGACCCCGAGCTACGAGCCCGCGCTGTCACGTTCGACCGTCCCTACTCCGGTGCCGGCCGGCCCTTCCACTTCGACCGCGACGAGGCCGCGATCCGGTGGCTGGAACGCAACCTGTACGACGTCAGCTACGCCACCAGCTTCGACCTGCACTCCGGCCGGCTCGATCCGGCCCGGTACCGGGGCCTGGTCTTCTGCGGGCACGACGAGTACTGGTCGGCCGAGATGCGCCGGGCCACCGAGGTCGGACTGGCCGGGGGCACCAGCCTGGCGTTCCTCGGCGCGAACAGCGTCTACTGGCACGCCCGTATCCACCCCGCCGCCGACGGCCGCCCCGAACGGGTCGTCGAGTGCGCCAAGACCGACCCCCGCCGGGGGGCCGACGGCAGCGACCCGACGTTGACCTGGCGAATCCTCGACCAGCCTGAACAGGCGCTGCTCGGCGTGCAGTACAACGGCATCGTGCTGACCCCGCAGCCGCTCGTGGTGCGCGGTGCCGACAACTGGGTGTGGGCCGGCACCGGCGTGGCAGACGGCGACCGCATCCCGGGGGTGGTCGCGGGCGAGGCGGACGGGGTGCACGCCGCCCTCGCCCGGCCCGCCGGAACCACGCTCAGCTCATCGCCGTACCCGGCCCAGCAGGGCGGGCGGCGGGTCCAGAACAGCCACGTCTACGAGACGGCACGCGGCGCGGTGGTCTTCGCCAGCGGCACACTCGGCTGGACCCTGGCACTGGACCGGCAGGGGCACCGTGACCCGCGCATCGAGCGGGCCACGGCGAACGTGCTGAACCGGATGGCCGGCCGGCGCCCCGCAGCGGTCAGCCCGGGACCGTGATCCGGCCGTCCACCGCCGCCGACGCGATGTCGGTGCGGTGGTGGGAACCAGCCAGCTCGACGTCGCGTACCAGGGCGTAGGCGGCGTCGCGCGCGGCGGCCAGGTCCGGCCCGGTCGCCGTACCGCAGAGGACCCGGCCACCCGCGGAGCGCAACGTGCCGTCGGCGTCCCGGCGGGTGCCGGCGTGGATGATCCCGGCGCGGTCCGCGCCGGTGATCACGTCACCGGTACGCGGGCCCGCCGGATAGCCGTCGGCCGCCACCACGACGGTGACCGCCGCGCCGTCGCGCCAGCGCAGCGGCGGGTGCACGCCCAGCGTGCCGGTGGCGGCGGCGTGCAGCAGCCCGCCCAGCGGCGTCTCCAGCAGGGCGAGCACCACCTGCGTCTCCGGGTCGCCGAAGCGCGCGTTGAACTCGATCACGCGCGGGCCGGACGGGGTGATCGCCAGGCCCACGTAGAGCAGGCCGGCGAACGGGGTGCCCCGGCGGCGCAGCTCGGCCAGCGTCGGGTGCACCACGTCGCGCATGACGTCGTCCACGAGGCCGGGCGGGGCCCACGGCAGCGGCGCGTACGCGCCCATGCCGCCGGTGTTCGGCCCGGTGTCGCCGTCGCCGACCCGCTTGAAGTCCTGCGCCGGCAGCAGCGGCACGGCCGCCTCGCCGTCGGTCACCACGAACAGGGAGACCTCGGGGCCGGACAGGTACTCCTCGATCACCACCCGGCCGCACTCCGCGGCGTGCCGCTCGGCTTCGGCCCGGTCGTCGGTGACCACCACGCCCTTGCCGGCGGCGAGCCCGTCGTCCTTCACCACGTACGGCGCACCGAACTCGTCCAGCGCACGCGCCACCGCTGCCGCGTCCTCGCAGGTGTACGCGCGGGCGGTCGGCACTGCCGCGGCAGTCATCACGTCCTTGGCGAACGTCTTCGAGCCCTCCAGCCGGGCCGCCTCCGCGCTCGGGCCGAACACCGCGATGCCCTTGGCGCGTACCGCGTCGGCGACGCCCGCCACCAGCGGCGCCTCCGGCCCGACGACCACCAGGTCGGCCGCGACCTCGACGGCGAGGGCCGCCACGGCCGCCGGGTCGGTGGGTGTCACCTCCCGCAGCTGCGCCACGGCCGCGATCCCCGGATTGCCCGGAGCCGCGACGAGCGCCTCGACAGCCGGGTCACCGGCGAGTCCGAGCGCGAGAGCGTGCTCCCGCCCACCACCACCCACAAGAAGTACGCGCACGACCGGCATCCTACTGACCACCCCACCCCACCCCGTCGATCAAGGAGTTTGCGTCTCAGATTGAGGTGCTCGGGTCCGCAAACTCCTTGATCACCGACGCATCAGGGCGTGTTTGACTGTCTGGGGGATGTAGTCGGGGCGCAGGGTGTCGGACCAGGTGAAGCGGAGGATCCGCCAGCCGGCGTTGACCAGGCGGTTCTGCCGGAAGCGGTCCGCGTAGACGGCCTGGGGCGTCAGGTGCGGGGCCCGGCCGTCCGCCTCCGCGATCAGGCGCGCGCGCCGCCAGGCCAGATCCCCGATGCCGAGCAGGTAACCGTCCTCGTCCCGTACCGGCAGTTGCAGGACGTCCGGCGGCACGCCACCGTCGACGCACCGGAGCCGGGCGCGGGTCTCCAGGGGCGACTGGGCCCGGCCGTCCGCCTCGGCCAGGTATCCCCGCGCGGCGACCGCCCCTCGGCGTCCGGCGAGGTGCGCGAGCACCAGGGGCAGGTCGTCCTCGTCCAGGATCCCCTGGTTGAGCGCGGAGTCGAGGACACACACCGCCGGGTAGCGCCGGGCGCGTAGCAACACGTCGGCGACGGTGCGCGCCGGTGTGGTGACCGGTACACCGCCGACCCGGCACACGTCCGCATCGACGAGCGCCAACTGGTGCATCGTCAGGCCCGGCTCCGCTCGGCGCTGCACGTGCGGTCGATCCGGCGGCACCGAGACGTGGATCACCGCCGTCGGTGCAAGGCCGGCGATGCCGTGCAGTTCGGCGGCGGTACTCAGCACGGCGACCGCGCCCTGCCCGAGGCTCGCGATCGTGGCGCGGATCATGGCACGTCGCAGTGCCACCGGCGCCGGCCCGGCCGGGGAGGGCAGGTAGCAGCCGCGCGAGAGTCGCGTCCACCGTCCGGACCGGACGAGATACCTGATCTGCTCCCGGCCTAGGCCCAGGCGCAACGCCTGCCCGGCCGTCACGAACCCGCCCTGCGTTGCGGCCAGCCGCCTCAGCTCGTCGAATTCACCCACACGCGCAGGCTCCCCCGCACCACCCCACAGCCGACACCCCTGTGGACACCCCTGTGGACAACCACCCTCCCGCAGCCCGTCACGCCTCCACCCCCGTGCCCTTCACCTCGGTGATCAAGGAGTTTGTGTCCGGATCCGACGCCGAACTGAACACAAACTCCTTGATCACGAGGTGAAGGGCCGGGGGCCGGCGAGGGTGGGGGTGGGGGTGGGGTTAGGGGAGTAGGGGGTGGCGGAGGACGTTTTCTTCTCGGCCTGGGCCTACGCCTACCACGCTCACCCGGGTGCCGGTCAGCTCCTCGATACGGGCGATGTAGCGCCTCGCGTTCTCCGGGAGCTCGTCCTCGGTCCGCGCCTTGGTGATGTCCTCCCACCAGCCGTCGAGCTCTTCGTAGATCGGCGTGGCGTGGTGGAAGTCCGTCTGCGTCATCGGCATGTCGTCGAAGCGCTCACCGTTGATCTCGTACCCGACGCAGATCGGCACCTTGGGCAGGCCGGTCAGCACGTCCAGCTTGGTGACCACCAGGTCGGTGACGCCGTTGAGGCGGCACGCGTACCGGGCCACCACGGCGTCGAACCAGCCGCAGCGGCGCTCCCGGCCGGTGGTGGTGCCGTACTCGTGGCCGACCTTGCGCAGGTGCTGCCCGTTGTCGTCGAACAGCTCGGTCGGGAACGGGCCGGAGCCCACCCGCGTCGTGTACGCCTTGCTCACCGCGATGACCTTGGTGATCGCGGTCGGCGGGATGCCGGCACCCACGCACGCCCCGCCGGCCGTCGGGTTCGACGACGTGACGAACGGGTAGGTGCCGTGGTCCATGTCGAGCATGGTGGCCTGGGCGCCCTCCAGCAGCACGGTCTCGCCGCGGTCGAGCGCGTCCCAGAGCATCACCCGGGTCTCGGCGATGTACGGGCGCAGCCGCTCGGCGTACTGGAGGTACTCCTCGACGGTCTCCTCCACGTCGATCGCCTTGCGGTTGTAGATCTTGAACAGCAGCTGGTTCTTCTCGCGGAGCGCCAGCTCGAGCTTCTTGCGCAGGATGCCCGGGTCGAGCAGGTCCTGCAGGCGGATGCCCATCCGGGCGACCTTGTCGCCGTACGCGGGGCCGATGCCCCGGCCGGTGGTGCCGATGCGGGAGCTGCCCAGGTAGCGCTCGACCACCCGGTCCAGCGCCCGGTGGTGCGGCATGATCAGGTGCGCGTCGCCGGAGATGCGCAGGCGAGACACGTCCACGCCACGCTCGGCGAGCCCGTCGATCTCCTGGAGCAGCACCTTCGGGTCGACCACCACACCGTTACCGATCACGATCATCGCGCTCGGTGACAGCGCCCCGGACGGCATGAGGTGCAGCGCGTACTTCTGGCCGTCCGGCGTGATCACCGTGTGGCCTGCGTTGTTGCCGCCGGAGTAGCGCACGACGTAGTCGACCCGCTCACCCAGCAGGTCGGTAACCTTGCCCTTGCCCTCGTCGCCCCACTGGGCGCCGAGCAGCACGATCGCTGGCATCTTCTCGCCTCCAGAAGGCTCGGGTGCCAGGTGGCGACCGGTCAGCGAGCCCGGGGTGTCAGGCTAACAAGTAGTGACGGTGGGACCAGCAGGGGTTGGTCGGAAAGCAGGAGGCTCCTTCGTGTACGACGTGGTGCTGCTCACCCTCGGCTCGGAGCGGGACGCTCCCGGTGGTGGCTGCGGCAGCGGCGGCGCCTGCTGCGGCGGCGCGGACGACACCGGCTCCGAGACCGGCGAGGAACGCTGCGAGACGCCGCGCGTACCGGTGCTGGCCTGCGCGGACGAGCTGACCGCCCGGGGTGCCCGGGTGACCACCGTGACCGCCCGGTCGGACTCCGAGATCGACGAGGTGCTGGCCCGCCTCGACGGTCCGCCGCGCGCCGACGGCCTCACCTGGCCGGATTCCGACGGCAAGACCAGGCTGATCGTCGCCACGGCGAGTGACGGTCAGTTGCGCGCCGTCCTGCGCCGGCTGGTCCGCCGGTACGCTCCGCCGCCGAGTCGCCGCCCCGCGGACCTGGCCGACAGCCGTACGGTGCCCGACCTGCCCCCGGTCGGCGTACTCCCGCTCGATCCGGCCCGGTCCGGGACGGCGCGGGACCTGGCGGCACAGCTCGGGCTGCCCCGGGATCCGGCGGGTGTGGCCGCCGCGGTGCTGGACGGCACCGCCCGGCGGCTGGACCTGCTGCGCAACGACGGCGGCTCGGTGACGCTCGACGGAGCGCTGCTCGGCGCCGCCGACGACGCCGGCCGACCGCTGCACTGGCGGGCCCGGGTCGAGGTCGACGGCACGGTGCTCAGCGACGGCTCCGAGCCGATCACCGCGTGCGCGATCGGCAACGCGGGCGGGTACGCGCGCCTGGGCGAGGTGGACCTGCTGGGCGGCCCGGATCCGGCCGACGGGCGGGTGACGGTGGGCGTCGCCGTACCAGTGGTGACCCGG
Source organism: Micromonospora tulbaghiae (assembly GCF_900091605.1). Taxonomy (GTDB): domain Bacteria; phylum Actinomycetota; class Actinomycetes; order Mycobacteriales; family Micromonosporaceae; genus Micromonospora; species Micromonospora tulbaghiae. The sequence goes on along the minus strand of NZ_FMCQ01000001.1, from coordinate 371,469 downwards.
TCGGCGTTGGGCCGGAAGAAGGTCCGGCTGGAGGTGCGCCGGGCGCGAGGCCGCGCGGTGGCGGTGGTGCCCCGCGACGAGAAGGTGCCCTTCCTCGACGACGGCGTCGAGGGCGAGCTGAGCCGCAAGCGCTCCTGGTGGACCGAGCCGGGCGCCTGGGCGGTCTGGACGGGCTGACCTCGGTCGATCCCCACCCGGCTCGCGGCGCTGGCCGGACCGCCTATCCTCGGCGGAAGGAATGGGGAGGAACCGTGGTGCACGAGAACGACGACCGGGCCCACGTACCGGGCCGACCGCAGGTGCCGCAGCGGGACGTCGAGCCGCTCTGGCCGCCGGAGGAGACCGATGCGGCGGCGGCCGCGATCCCGCCGTGGGCGTCGGTGCCCTGGCCGCTTCCGCCGGCCGACGCTCCCACACCCGCGGCGGCGGACGTCCCGGCGCCACCGGCGCCCGCTGTCGATCTGGACCTGCCGTTCACGCTCGACCAGGCGACGGCCGGCCCGTCACCGGCCCAGCCGGTACCGGCGGCGTCCGGCTCACCGGTGGTCTCCGACGCGCCGACGACGCCTGGTGTGCCGGCCACGGCCGGCTCGCCGGCCACGGCGCCGGTGAGCCCGCCCCCGTCCACGTCGCAGGCGGCTCCCGCACCGACGACAACGCCCGCCAACGGCACCACCGGCCCAGGTACCACCGGCTCGGGTTCTGCCGGCGAGGGCACCGGGAACGGACGCACCACCTCGCCGTGGGCTCAGCCGCCGCAGCGGGCCGGCTCGGATTCCGCCACCACGCCGGACCCCGCCGACGGCACGGCTCCGCCGTCCGACGCAGCGGAGGCCGACAGCACCGCCTCCGGCCGCGCCACCGTGGCACCGCTCATGCCGTCCGACGCCCTCCCCACCGAGGGCACCGCCACGGGCCGGGCCGCTGTCGCCGGGACGCCGGCGGAGCCGACGCCGGAATCCGGCACGGGACCGGCCGGGCCGGGCGAGCCCGCTCCGGAGTCGCCGCCCCGCCTCGGGCCGTTCCCGCCGTCGCCGGGCGTTCCGGCGCAGCCGTCCGCGTACGGCACCGGCTACCCGTCGCCCGGGTACCCGCCGCAACCCGGCCAGCCCGGGTATTCGCCGCAGCCCGGCCAGCCCGGGTACCCGCCGCAACCCGGTCAGCCCGGCTGGTACCCGCCGCCCGGCTGGACGCCCCAGGCCGGCGTGCCACAGCCGGGCGGCCCGATGCCCCCGCAGGCGCCGGTGTCCGGCCCGGTGGCGCCCCCACCATCGCATCAGCCTCCGGCTCACCCGGAGCAGGGCTGGACGCCGCAGCAGGCGGTGCCCCCGACCGCCGAGGACTTCGCCCGCCGCCGCCAGGCCCGGCCGGTCGACCCGGTGGCCACCATGGGCGTACGCGCGGTGGTCAACAAGATCGGGCTGGTCCGGCTCGCGCCGGGGCGGCACGAGCAGGAGACGAAGCGCGACATCGAGATGGTCCGCCGCAACTTCGGCGGCCTGCGCCAGGTGACAGTGGTCAACCCGAAGGGCGGCGCCGGCAAGACGGTGGCCATCCTGCTGCTCGCCATGACGTTCGGCCAGAAGCGCGGCGGATACGTGCTGGCCTGGGACAACAACGAGACCCAGGGCACCCTCGGCATGCGCGCGCAGCAGGACTTCCACGCCCGTACGGTGCGGGACATGCTGCGCGACCTGGCCCAGTTCCAGGGGCCGCACGGCCGGGTGGGTGACCTGTCGCAGTACGTCCGCTCACAGGGCGAGGGCATGTTCGACGTGCTGGCCTCGGACGAGTCCGCGACCGGTGGCGAGATGCTCACCGCAGCCGCGTTCGCGGAGATCCGTGAGGTGGTCAGCCGGTTCTACAAGCTGATCTTCGTGGACACCGGGAACAACGTCCGGGCGCAGAACTGGCAGGCCGCGATGGACGCCACCGATCAGCTCGTGGTCACCATGTCGGCCCGGAACGACTCGGCCGAGACCGCCGCCCGGATGCTCGACCACCTGGAGCAGAGCGGCCGGCAGCGGCTGGTCCGGCAGGCGGTCACAGTGGTCTCGATGCCGCCGTCGCGCAAGGAGATCGACCTGCCCGCGATCCAGGCCCACTTCGCGGCGCGGACCCGGGCGGTGCTGCTGGCGCCGTACGAGCGGCTCATCGACACCGGCGAGCCGCTGCGGTACGGGCAGCTCTCCTCCGCCACCCGGGACGCCTGGCTGAAGATCGCCGCGTCGGTGGCGGAAGGGTTGTAGGACGGGCGCGACGGCCGACCACCGGAAGGCCGGCCGTCGCGGCAGTGGTCAGTCGCCGGACAGCGCGTCGCCGGCGGCCGGGTCGCAGTCGCGGAGGAACTGGGCGCACCGGGCCGCCTCGTCCGCCTCGCCGATCTCCCCCGCCGCGCGGGACAGCACGTAGAGGCAGCGGAGGAAGCCCCGGTTGGGCTTGTGCGACCAGGGCACCGGGCCGTGGCCCTTCCAGCCGCTGCGGCGCAGCTGGTCGAGGCCCCGGTGGTAGCCGGTGCGGGCGTACGCGTACGCCGTGACGACCTGATCCGCGGCGAGCGCGCGGCCGGCCAGCGCGGCCCAGGCCGCGCTGTAGGTCGGGAAACGGGCCGCGACCTCGGCGTACGCCTCGTCGGTGCCCTGCTCGGCCGCCGCCGCCAGCGCGGCGTCGGCCTCCTCGTGGGTAGGGAGCAGGGTGGCCGGTGGCTCAGGCAACAGGTTCTGCATCGCCCCATTCAACCCGCTTCGCCCTCGGGTACGCGAGGGGCCTCGCCCGTACGGCTGGCTGAACGGCTGAGGGTTTCGTCACGCCTGCGGCTGGAGCACACGTACCCGCGGCCCATGCCGCCGCCGTGGTTCTTGCACTACAAATACAGATCCGGAGCCTCCCCAGGACCCGGTTACGCAGGAGCCCGGCGGCGTGCCCGCCGGGCTCCTGTCGTACCCGCCCCGGTTTCGGCACTTGCCGTGCGGGGGCAGGATGGCCTGGTGCCGACCCCACCACCCGCGGACGTCATCGAGCCGCACGCGCCCCACGCCAACGAGATCGAGACCCGAACCGCGTTCGAGCAGCGGCTGGCCGGGGGAACCCTGGCCGGCCTGACCGTGCAGGGCCTGCGCCTCGACCTCGACCCGGTTCCCGACCTGCGCGGCGTCGACGTCACCGGCACGCTCTTCGTGGGCTGCCGCTTCGCCGGCCGCGAGGTGGGCGCGGACCTGGTCCGCCGGGGCGCCAACGTGGTCCCGCCGTTCTCCGGGCTGCCGTACCCGACTCAGCCGTCGCACCTCTACACCGCCGACGAGCTGGCCGCCGGGTTCGCCGAGGGCGGGTTCGCCGAGATGTACGACACCCGGGTGTACGCGCACTTCCGGGCGCACGGCGGCGCGCTGCCGGACGTACGCGAGGCGCTCGGTCAGCGACTGCACGACCACGGCGTGGACAACGCCCTGGCCGACGCCACCCGGTCGTGGCTGGCCGCGCACGGACCGCAGTCGGTGGTGGGCGTCATGGGCGGGCACGCGGTGCCGCGCGGCAGCGTCGCGTACCGGATGGCCGCCGTGCTGGGCTGGGAGCTGGCGCGGGCCGACCGCCTGGTGGTCACCGGCGGCGGTCCGGGCGTGATGGAGGCGGCGAACCTCGGCGCGTTCCTCGCGGCCTGGCCGGCCGAGGAGTTGTCCGCCGCGATCGACGTGCTCGCCGTCGCGCCGGACTTCACCGACCACGACCGGTACACGGCGGCGGCGCTGGCGGTGCGCAGGCGGTACGCGGACGGCCCGACGCTGCCGTCGCCCCGCCCGTCCGCACCCGGCACCGAGTGGGCCCGTTCCGGCGGGCTGGCCATCCCCACCTGGCTGTACGGCCACGAGCCGGCGAACCTGTTCGCGGGCCGGATCGCGAAGTACTTCTCCAACGCCATCCGGGAGGACACGATCCTGCGGCTGGCCCGGGGCGGGATCGTGTTCGCGCCCGGCAAGGCCGGCACCGTGCAGGAGGTGTTCCAGGCGGCCACCAAGACGTTCTACGGCACCGACGGGGCCAGCGGGGCGTACGTCTTCCTGGACCGCGCGTACTGGACCACGGAGCTGCCGGTGGAGTCGCTGCTGCGGCCGCTGTTCGCCGCGTCCCCGTTCGGCGACCTGTCGCACACGATCCACGTGACCGACGACGTCCGCGACGCCGTCCGGGTGCTGACCGCCGGATGAGACACGGAAGGCCGGCACCCGCCCGGGCACCGGCCTTCCGTTCACGCGCGAGGCGTCACTTCATGGTGGTGCCGGTGGAGCGCAGGTGCTCGCAGGCCTCGACCACGCGGGCGGCCATGCCGGCCTCGGCGGCCTTGCCCCAGACGCGCGGGTCGTACATCTTCTTGTTGCCGACCTCGCCGTCGACCTTCAGCACGCCGTCGTAGTTGCGGAGCATGTGGTCCGCGACCGGGCGGGTGAAGGTGTACTGGGTGTCGGTGTCGATGTTCATCTTCACCACGCCGTAGTCCAGCGCCTCCCGGATCTCCGACAGCAGCGAGCCGGAGCCGCCGTGGAAGACCAGGCTGAGCGGCTTCTCCTTGCCGTACTTGGCGCCGACCGCGTCCTGGATCTGCTTGAGCACCTCGGGGCGCAGCTTGACGTTGCCCGGCTTGTAGACGCCGTGCACGTTGCCGAAGGTCAGCGCCGCCATGTAGCGGCCCTTCTCGCCCAGGCCGAGCGCGTCGACCATGGCCAGGCCGTCCTCGACGGTGGTGTAGAGCTTGTCGTTGATGGCGTTCTCGACGCCGTCCTCCTCGCCGCCGACGACGCCGACCTCGATCTCGAGGACGATCTTGCCCTTGGCGGCCTCGGCGAGCAGCTGCTCGGCGATCTCCAGGTTCTCCGCCACCGGCACGGCCGAGCCGTCCCACATGTGCGACTGGAACAGCGGCTCCTGGCCGGCCTTGACGCGCTCCTGCGAGATGGCCATCAGCGGCCGGACGAACTTGTCCAGCTTGTCCTTCGGGCAGTGGTCGGTGTGCAGCGCGATGTTGACCGGGTACTTCTTGGCGACCTCGTGCGCGTACGCGGCGAACGCCACCGCGCCGGTCACCATGTCCTTCACGGACGGGCCGGACAGGTACTCCGCGCCACCCGTGGAGACCTGGATGATGCCGTCGCTCTCCGCATCGGCGAAGCCCTTGAGCGCCGCGTTCAGCGTCTGCGAGGAGGTCACGTTGATCGCGGGGTACGCGTACCGGCCGGCCTTGGCCCGGTCCAGCATCTCCGCGTAAGCCTCGGGGGAAGCGATGGGCATGTCGAACGCTCCTTACTTACCGCTCTCGGCCGTGCAGGCCGCTGTCTTCCATGGGCGCGACCGTTCCGGTCGCTCACGTCCACGGGTGCGCCGGACCGCGCTGTCCACCGCGGGCAGTATCCCGCAGGAGCGTGAGCGGGGCACAACCGGCCCGGACGCCGCTCACCGATTCTCCAGCCGGTCCGGTACGACGACGCTGATCAGCCAGCTCACCACCGCGACCACGATGGCGCCCCAGAAGGCGGCCCAGAAGCCGTCCACGTGGAACGGGAGCTTCAGCACGCCGGCGATCCAGTCGGTCAACAGGAACAGCAGAGCGTTCACCACGAGCGCGAACAGACCGAGTGTGAGCAGGTAGAACACGCAGCCGAACACCTTGATGAGCGGCTTGAGCACCGCGTTGACCACACCGAAGACCAGTGCCACCACGATCAGGGTGAGCACGTTGTTGCCGGTGTTGCGGCCGCTCACCTCCACTCCGGGCACGATCAGCGTCGCGATCCACAACGCGACCGCGGTGATCGCCAGTCGGATCAGGAAGCCCATGGCATCCATCCTGGCACCGGCCGCGCGCCGGGAGCGGGACAATCGCCGACTCCGCCGTTCCGCCCGCCACCCAGCGGTGGCCCGGAGCAGCCCGTACGGTGGTGGGGACGATGCCCGCACGGAGAACAGGGAGGGACGATGGGTCAGCCCGACGAGGACTTCGCCCCCAGTGACCACCTCGCCCCGGAGGAGCGGGATCTGGAGGCCGAGCCGGCCGACGCGGTCGAGCAGGCCACCACTGTGACCCCGGACGACACCGACGGCGAGCCGCACCGGGGCATGGAGGTCGACGACTGGGACGCCATGGAGCAGGCCCGCGTCGTCACCGCCGACGAGGACGACTACCGCTGAGCCGGCACCCGGTCACCGCAGGGCGGTGACCCGGTCCGGGTGGGCGGCGGCCCACTGGGCCAGCCGATCCGCGCGCAACGCGTCCAGGAAACCCGGGGCGAGCGTCGGATCCGGCTCGAATCCGCGACCTGTCCAGTCGTCGAAGTCCACCGGAAAGCTGAGCCCGACCGGCTCGGCGGCGGCAGCGCGGCCGCTCGCGGCCACCAGCGCCGGCAGCGACAGGTCGCCGGTGTCCGCCGTGACGGCCGGTCCGACCCGCAGCAGCAGCCGGCCGAGCTGTGCCGGGTCGGTCACCGTCCCCTGCTCCCGCAGTTGGCGGAGCAGGCCGGCGGCGTAGCGCGCCGCGTTGCGGTCCCGGTCCAGCCCGCCGTCGCGCAGGCCGTACCGCTGCCGCAGCAGGTCCACCGCCGCCGCGCCGTTCAGCCGCTGGCATCCGGCCGGGAAACGCCGCTCGGTGTGCACCGAGCGCACCGGCGCGGGCAGGCAGACCGGCACACCGCCGACCGCGTCCGTCAGCTCACGTGCTCCCGGGTACGTGAGCACCGCGCCGGCGTCGACGCGTACCCCGGTCAGCCGGGCGACCGCCTCGCGGGTCGTCCGGTAGCCGGCGGCCAGGTCGGTGCCCGAACCGGCGGCCCGGGAGAACGTCGCGTTGAGCTTCTCCGTCCCGCCCTGCGACGGCACCAGCAGGTCACGCGGGAGCGACACGAGGTAGAGCCGGCTCCGGTCGGCCGGCAGGTGCACCAGCAGGACCGAGTCGGCGCGCCGGCTGCCGGCCGACTGGTCGACGCCGACCAGCAGCAGGTTCAGCGCGCCGGCGGCCTCCGGCACCGGCGTGGGAAGCGCGGGTGCCGCCGTCGGCGCCGGCGGCCGGGGCGCCATCGCTGTGAAACCGACGAGCGCGACGGCCGCGACCGCCAGCGCCGTGCCGGCCAGGCGTACGCGCCGGCGGCGCCGACGGCGACTGATCACCGCCCGGTCGACGGCGACCCGGAGCGGGCCGACGGGCGGGGTCGACTCCTCGATGCGGGCGAACGCGGCCCGCAGCTCGTCCTCGATCATCAGCAGACCTCCACGAGTTCGGCTCGGAGGGTGGCCAGCGCGCGCGAGATGCTGGACCGGACGGTGCCCACGGCGCAGCCGAGGATTTCGGCGATCTCCCCGTCCGGCAGGTCCTCGTAGTAGCGCAGCACCAGGGCGGCGCGCTGCCGCCGGGGCAGCCGGGACAGCCAGGACCGGATCTGGTCCCGGTCCACGGCGGACTGGGCGTGGTCGGTCGGCGCGGGCACCGACTGGTCCGCCTCGCCGCGTAGCAGCACCCGCCGCGCCCACGATCCGCGCCGCCAGTCGATGAACTGGTTGGTGAGCATCCGGCGCACGTACCGCTCCGGGGCGTCGGTACGGGCCACCCGCCGCCAGTTGAGCTGGACCCGGACCATGGTCTCCTGCACCAGGTCCTGGGCCTGGTGCGGATCCCCGGTCAGCATGACCGCGTACCGCAGCAGGGCGCCCAACCGCGCGTCGGCGAACTCCTCGTACGTCACTGCACCTCCCGGTGTCCGATTGATGGACGGTCCCGGGCGGCCGGAACATTGCGGTGGCGCCGATCATCCGTTCGGTCAATATTCATGATGTGGGACAACGCGCTCCTTTAAGGAATCTTTAAGCTCCGTGGGCTCCACCTGATCACCCCACGGGAGGACCCCCACATGCTCAGCAACTCCACCCGGCGCTGGCTCGCCGGGTTGGGCGTCGCAGGCGCGTTCGTCGCCGCCTCCGCCACCCCCGGCTTCGCCGCGGACTCCGAGATCAAGCTCGGCGTCTACTTCGGCGACACGACGATCGCCACCGATTCGGACGGCAAGATCGAGTCCAGCACCGTCCACAGCTCGGCTCCGGTCGTGCTGCACGACCTCACCGTCCGCTACGACTTCACCGGCCTCGCCGGCAAGGTGACCGTCGGCAAGGATGAGGACACCTCCGCCGACTGCACCTCGCCCTCCGCGAACGTGCTCGTGTGCACGTCGCCGTGGGAGGTGGAGGTCGACGAGTGGGGCCATGGCGGGCTCTTCCCGGTGCAGATCAAGGCCACCGGCAAGGCCGCGGACGGCGACACCGGCACGATCAAGGTGACGCTGTCGGCGAACGGCTTCGACGGCGTCTCGCACGAGGCCAAGGTGCGCGTCGGTGAGGGCGTCGACCTGGCGGCCGGCCCGGAGACCACGGTGTCTGCCGCCCCCGGCAAGAGCTTCACCGCGCCGCTGAAGGTGACGAACGCCGGCGAGACCACCGCCAAGGGCGCCGCCGTCATCTTCTACAACGACTACGGCCTGAACTCCACCAAGCACTACAGCAACTGCACGTACGTCGGCGACGAGCTGCGCACCTGCCGGTTCGACGAGGAGCTTCCCGCCGGCGGTACGTTCGGCGCGACCCTGCCGTACGCGCTCGGCGCGGACAGCATGGCGCCCGGCTCCAAGTACGGCGAGATCATCTGGATGACGCCGGACGAGTTCGAGGACTTCGAGGGCTACCTCGACAACTACGACGTGACCATCGGCAAGCCGGGCACCGACGGCAAGCTGACGCTGGCCGAGGCCGCCGGCAAGGCCACGGCGCGGGGCTTCCAGGCCGACCCCCGGCCGGAGAACAACGGCACGTACCTCGAGGTGAAGGTCACCGGCAACAACGGCACCGACCTGGAGGCGCTCGGCGCCGCCGTGACCGGCAAGGCGGGCGCGACGGTCAAGGCGGCCATCGGTCTGCGCAACAACGGCCCGGCCACCCTCGACTACAGCCGTTCCGGCAGCTCGGTCACCTACCTGACCTTCGACGTGCCGAAGGGCACCACCACGACGGCCGTCCCGGAGAACTGCTTCCCGGTCAAGGGCGACGAGTGGGGTGAGCCCGGCCAGCCGGGTGGGCGTCACTACCGCTGCTACTTCGGCTCGCTGCTGAAGGCCGGCGAGACCGTCACGCTCGACTTCGGCCTGAAGATCGACAAGGTGATCGCCAACGACACCGGCCTCGTGAAGATCAACGTGCCGTGCGAGTGCGACGGTGGCTTCTACCGTGACCTGAAGCCGGCCAACGACACCGCCAAGGTCGTCGTCAACGCCGCTGCGGGTGGCGGCGACGGTGGCCAGGGCGGCGGTGACGGCGGCACGCTGCCGATCACCGGTTCCTCCACCGGCCTGATCGCCGGCGTCGGCGCGCTGCTGCTCGCCGCCGGTGCGGTCGGCTACGTGCTGACCCGTCGTCGCAAGACCCGCTTCGTAGCCTGACCCGAAGCACTCCAGGTGCCCCGTCGACCCAAGGGTCGGCGGGGCACCGCCACATAGAAGCCGAACCAACAGGCAGCACAGGTCGACGCGACCGGGACCACGTCAGGTTTCCGGGTGAGCCCGGCCCGCGCAGGGATCAAGCCTGACCGCCCGGAGCGGGCCGGGCTCCCCCGGAAACCCCCACGACAGAAACCAGAACAAAGCGAGATCATCGACAAGTGCTGCTGACCCTGACCACGACACACCGCCCGGCGACCGACCTCGGCCACCTCCTGGTGAAGCATCCGGACCGCGTGCAGAGCTTCGACCTGCCCGCCGGCGCCGCGCACGTGTTCTACCCGGAGGCGGACGAGGCGCGCTGCACCGCTGCGCTGCTGGTCGAGGTCGATCCGCTCAAGCTGGGCGGCGGCCGGAAGAACCGGGCGCCGGAGGGCTTCGCGCTCGGGCAGTACGTCAACGACCGCCCGTACGCGGCGTCGAGCCTGCTCTCGTCGGCGCTGGCGAAGGTGTTCCGCTCCGCCCTGCGGGGCGAGTCGCGCGATCGTCCCGAGCTGGCCGCGAGCGCGATCCCGCTGGCCGTACGGGTGCCGGTGCTGCGCTGCCGGGGCGGCGCCGACCTGGCGGTACGGATCTTCGCCCCGCTGGGCTGGACCGTGACGGCCGACCCGATCCCGCTCGACGAGACGTTCCCGGAGTGGGGTGACAGCCGCTACGTCGACCTGACGCTGACCGGCACGCTGCGGCTCGCCGACGCCCTCAACCACCTGTACGTGCTGCTGCCGGTGCTCGACGACGCCAAGCACTACTGGGTGGCGCCGGACGAGGTGGACAAGCTGCTGCGCGCCGGTGCCGGCTGGCTGGCCGGTCATCCGGAGCGGGGCCTGATCACGCGCCGCTACCTGGCGCACCGCCGGGCGCTCGCGGGCGAGGCGATGGCCCGGCTGACCGAGCTGCGGCTGGCCGACGAGCCGCCCGCCGACGACAGCATCGAGCCCGCCACCGGAGAAGTCGTCGCGGTGGAGGACGTCCGCCGCGCCTCGCTCGCGGTACGGCGGCGGGAGGCGGTGCTCGCCGCGCTGCGGGACAGCGGCGCGAGCCGGGTGCTGGACCTGGGTTGCGGTGGCGGCGCGCTGCTCACCGCGCTCGTCGCCGACCGGCGGTTCACCGAGGTGGTGGGCGTCGACGTGTCGGACCGGTCGCTCGGCCTGGCGGCCCGGCGGCTGCGCCTGGACCGTCTGCCGGAGCGGCAGCGGGACCGGATCCGGCTGCGGCAGTCCGCGTTGACCTACCGCGACGACCGGCTCCGGGGGTACGACGCGGCGGTGCTGATGGAGGTCGTCGAGCACCTCGACCCGCCGCGCCTGCCGGCGCTGGAGGACGCGGTGTTCGGTCACGCCCGGCCCGGCACGGTGGTGGTGACCACCCCGAACGTCGAGTACAACGTGCGCTACGAGGGGCTCGGGCCGGACCGGTTCCGGCACGCCGACCACCGGTTCGAGTGGACCCGGGCCGAGTTCGCCGCCTGGGTGGAGCGGGTGGCCGCGGCGCACGGCTACACGGCGGTGCTCGGCGGTGTCGGAGACGACGACCCGGAGGTGGGGACGCCGACCCAGATGGCGGTGCTCACCCGCGCCGACCGCGACGAACGCGCCGACCGGCGCGACCGGAACGACAGCGACGACCGGAAGGAGGCGACGAACCGATGACCGTCCTGGACATCCCCGAGCTGGCACTGGTGGCGCTCGTCGGCGTCTCCGGCTCCGGCAAGTCCACGTTCGCCCGGCGGCACTTCGCGCCCAGCCAGGTGCTCTCCTCGGACACGTTCCGCGGCCTGGTGGCCGACGACGAGAACGACCAGTCCGCGTCCGCCGACGCGTTCGACGCGCTGCACCATGTCGCCGCCATCCGGCTGCGGCGGGGACTGCTGACGGTGGTCGACGCGACCAACCTCCAGCCACACGCGCGCGCCGGGCTGATCCGGGTGGCCCGGGAGCACGACGTGCTGCCGGTGGCGATCGTGCTGGACGTGCCGGAGGCGGTGGCCTGGGAGCGTACGGAGGCGCGCGCCGACCGGACGCACGGCCGGCAGGTGCTCAACCGGATGCGCCGCGACCTGCGGCAGTCGTACGGGCGGCTGGCCCGCGAGGGCTTCCGCAAGGTGCACGTGCTGCGCGGGGTGGAGGAGATCGACGCCGCGGAGATCCGCTACGAGAAGCTGTTCAACGACCGGCGGGAGCTGACCGGCCCGTTCGACGTGATCGGGGACGTGCACGGCTGCCGTACCGAGCTGGAGGCGCTGCTGTCCCGGCTCGGCTACGTGCTGCGCCACGACGACGCGGGCCGCCCGGTGGACGCGGCGCACCCGTCGGGGCGTACGGCGGTGTTCGTGGGTGACCTGGTGGACCGCGGCCCGGACTCGCCGGGCGTGCTCCGCCTGGTGATGGGCATGGTGGCGGCCGGCCACGCGATCTGCGTGCCGGGCAACCACGAGCAGAAGCTGCTGCGCAAGCTGCGCGGCCGGGACGTCCGGCTGACCCACGGCCTGGCCGAGACGATGGAGCAGCTCGCCGCCGAGCCGCCGGAGTTCGTCGCCGGTGTGGAGACGTTCATCGACGGCCTGGTCAGCCACTACGTGCTCGACGGCGGCCGGCTCGTGGTGGCGCACGCCGGCCTGAAGGAGGCGTACCAGGGACGGGCGTCCGGCCGGGTGCGGTCGTTCGCGCTCTACGGCGAGACCACCGGCGAGACCGACGAGTACGGCCTGCCGGTGCGCTACCCGTGGGCGCGGGACTACCGAGGTTCGGCGATGGTCGTGTACGGGCACACGCCGACGCCCGAGCCGGAGTGGGTGAACAACACCATCTGCCTGGACACCGGTTGCGTGTTCGGCGGGCAGCTCACCGCGCTGCGCTACCCGGAGAAGGAGCTGGTGGCCGTCCCGGCGGTGAAGGAGTGGTACGCCCCGGCCCGCCCGCTGGTACCGGTCGCGCCGGCGCGGCCGGACACCGTGCTGGACCTGGCCGACGTGACCGGGCGGCGGCACCTCACCCACGCGTACGGGTCGCTGACCGTGCCGGCCGAGAACGCCGCCGCCGCGCTGGAGGTGATGAGCCGCTTCGCGGTCGACCCGGGCCGGCTGGTGTGGCTGCCGCCGACCATGGCGCCCTGCTCGACGTCGACTGTGGACGGGTTCCTGGAGCACCCGGCCGAGGCGTTCGCCGACTACCGCGCGGCCGGCGTCGACCGGGTCGTCTGCGAGGAGAAGCACATGGGCTCGCGGGCGGTGGTGCTCGTGGAGCGGGAGCCGGGCCGTTTGGGCGGCGGCGGCGTGCACACCCGTACCGGCAGGCCGTTCTTCGGCCCGCCGCTCGACGACGAGCTGCTGGCCCGGGTGCGCGCCGCGGTCACCACCGCCGGCCTCTGGGCCGAGCTGGGCACCGACTGGCTGCTGCTCGACGCCGAGCTGCTGCCCTGGTCGGCGAAGGCGGGCGGGTTGATCCGCGAGCAGTACGCCGGCGTCGGCGCGGCCGGGCGGGCCGCGCTGCCGGCGGTGTTCGCCGCGCTGGACACCGCCGCCGGACGCGGCCTGCCGGTGGATGCGCTGCGCGACCGGATGGCCGGCCGGGCCGCCGAGGTCACCGCCTACTCGGCGGCCTACCGGGCGTACGTCCGGCCGACCGACGGGCTGCGCGGGGTGACGCTGGCGCCGTTCGCGGTGCTGGCCGGGGCGGGGGTGAGCTACGCCGAGCGCGACCACGGCTGGCACCTGGCGCTGGCCGACCGGCTCTGCGCCGCCGACCCGGAGTTCTTCACCCCGACCCGGCGGCGGGTGGTGGACCTGGCCGACGAGTCGGCGGTGGGCGACGCCACCGAGTGGTGGCTGGCGCTCACCGCGGCCGGCGGCGAGGGCATGGTGGTCAAGCCGTACGCGGGCCTGGCCGCCCGTTCGCCGAAGGGCGCGCTGCTCCAGCCGGGGATCAAGTGCCGGGGGCGGGAGTACCTGCGGATCATCTACGGTCCCGGGTACACCGGGCCGGCGCAGCTCGCCGCGTTGCGCCGCCGTTCGCTGGGACGTAAGCGCGGGCTCGCCCTGCGGGAGCACGGCCTGGGCCTGGCCGCACTGGACGCGCTGGCCGAGGACGCCCCGCTCTGGCGCCGCCACGAGCTGGTGTTCGCGATCCTCGCCTGCGAGTCCGAGCCGGTCGACCCCCGCCTCTGACGACGACGCCCGGTCCGGCCGAAATGCCGGACCGGGCCGGGGTACCCTGTGTGGCCGTGGACACAGCAGAGAAGACCCGGATGTTCTCCGAGAGCGTGGCGCTGAACCCGCTCGACCCGAAGGACCTCATCCACACCTTCGGCATGATCGGTGTCTGGGTGATCCTCTTCGCCGAGACCGGGCTGCTCGTCGGCTTCTTCTTCCCCGGCGACTCGCTGCTGTTCCTGGCCGGGGTGGCCGCCTCCCCGGTGGCCGACGCCATCTTCGGCGACGGCACCCGCCTGTCCCTGGCCGGGCTGATGATCGGCGGGCCGCTCTGCGCCATCGTCGGCGCCCAGCTCGGGCACTGGCTCGGCGCCCGGTACGGCCGGCGCATGTTCGAGAAGCCCAACTCCCGGCTGTTCAAGCGGGAGTACGTGGAGAAGGCGGAGTACTACTTCCAGAAGTTCGGCCCGGCGAAGGCCGTGGTGCTGGCCCGGTTCATCCCGATCGTGCGGACGTTCCTCAACCCGGTGGCCGGGGTGCTCGGCATGTCGGCCCGCCAGTTCTTCGTGTGGAACGTGGTGGGTGCGGTCCTCTGGGTGGACGGCATCCTGCTGATCGGCTACCTGCTGGCCCGCCAGATCTACGACGCCATCGGCGACAAGATCGACAGGTACATCCTGCCGGTGGTCGCGCTGATCATCGTGATCTCGGTGCTGCCGATCTTCTTCGAGTTCCTCCGCGACCGGCGGGCGCGCAAGCGCGGCGAGGCGGTCGCCGTCATCACCGCGGCGACGGTGGCCGGCACGGTGGAGGCGGCCCGGGAGGGCATCGAGGAGCACCGGCCCGGGCACGGAGACGGCGGGCAGCACCGCCGCTGAGCACGTACGGACGCCGAAGGCCGGCCCTCGGGCGAGGACCGGCCTTCGACATCACTGCTCCAGCCGGGTCACACGGACGACGGCAGCCGTCACCGTGCGCTGATGGCGCCACCCCTCGCACGCCACCGGTCACCCGGTCGGGACGACCCTCGGTAGGGCCGGCCCGAAAGGTTTCAGCGAGCCTTCTTGGTAGCCCGCTTCCGCGGCGGGGTGAGCAGATCCGCGATCGTGGCGATCGCGGACGGCACCAGCCGGTAGTACGCCCAGACCCCGCGCTTCTCCCGCTCCAGCAAGCCGGCCTCGGTGAGGATTCGCAGGTGGTGGCTGACCGTCGGCTGCGAGAGGCCGAGCGGCGCGGTGAGGTCACACACGCACGCCTCCCCCTCGGGAGCCGACTGGATCAGGCTGAGCAGCCGCAGCCGAGCGGGGTCAGCGAGGGCCTTGAGGACCCCCGCAAGCCGCTCGGCGTCGGCGCGTTCGATCGGCTCGCCGGCAAGCGGCGAGATCTGAGGCATGGTCATTTCAGCCAACGCAGTTCCCACGTATTCCATCCTTCCACCAGCAGCATCGATCCGCCTGCATATCAGCAGATCCGAATCGGCAAACTTTTACGCCACAAGGCCGAGGTCAGCCAACGTATAGGCCGCCCGATAGGGCAATCCGGCGGCTCGCACCGTGTCGCCGGCACCTCGATCAACAATAACCGCCACACCCACCACCTCGGCCCCTGCCTCACGCAATGCCTCGACCGCTGTCAGAACACTTCCACCGGTGGTGGAGGTGTCCTCGACAGCGAGCACCCGCCGCCCGGAGACGTCCGGCCCCTCGATCCGGCGCTGGAGACCGTGGGCCTTGCCCTCCTTGCGCACCACGAAGGCATCGACCGCACGGCCCGTGCCCGCCGAGGCGTGCAGCATGGCGGCGGCCACCGGATCGGCGCCCAGGGTCAGCCCGCCGACCGCGTCGTACGCCCAGTCGGCGGTGAGGTCACGCATGACCCGGCCGATCAACGGAGCCGCCTCGTGATGGAGCGTGACGCGACGCAGATCCACGTACCAGTCCGCCTCGCGGCCCGACGAGAGCACCACCCGGCCGTGCACCACAGCTAGGTCAGTGATGAATTTGCGCAGGTCGTCGTGGTCGCCCATGGCCCAAGAGCGTACTTCGCAAGTCTGAGCGCCATCCTTGGGGTCTGCCCTGGTCAACCCTGCGGGCGACCGGCGGGTGGCGATGAGCGGCTACGCTGTGCGACCGTCCATCCCGGCCGGCCGCCGAACCGGCCCGGTGCGGGCCGCCGCCGGTCAGCCGCGCTGCCGACCGACCGCACCCCGGGTGTCCCGCCGGAAACCGCGTAGCAGGCGCTTCGGCGCGTACCGCAGCCCGGCCACCGCCACCTTGTACTTCCAGTCCGGGACACTCACGAACTTACCTTTATGCAGGTCAAGCAGCCCTTCAGCGACCACATCGTCGGCTCGCAACCAGGCCCAGGCGGGCAGTCGCGACATGTCGATGCCCGCGCGTTCGTGATTTCCGGTTCGGGTGTAGCCGGGGCAGAGCGCCATCACGCGTACACCGAGCGGCGCGACGGACTGGCCGATCGATTCACTGAAATTCGTCACCCACGCCTTGCTGGCCGAGTACGTGGATCCCGGCATGGGGACACCGAAGCCGGCAACGGAAGAGACATTTATCACTGCCCCACGGCCTCGCGCGATCATCGGGCCGAGGGCGGCATGGGTCAGACGCAGCACCGCGAGCACGTTGAGGCGGACCAGCCGCGCCTCGTCCGCCACCGACGAGCGGACGAACGACGTGTTCAGGCTGATGCCCGCGTTGTTGACGAGGAGCTCGATCGGCGTACCGGTGGTCAGCCGTCGTTCGACCGCCGCGCAGCCGTCCTCGGTGGACAGATCCGCCGCGATCGTCTCGGCGTCGCCACCGTGACGGCCGGTCAGCTCGGCCGCCAGCGCGTCGAGCCGGGCGGCGTCCCGGGCCACCAGGACGAGGTCCCAGCCGTCGGCGGCGAGCCGGCGGGCGAACGCCTCGCCGATGCCCAGGCTGGCGCCGGTGACCAGGGCACGGCGCCGGGAGGGGTCGGTGTCACCTGTCATCGGCGGTCCTCGGGAGGTGGCGGGAACCCACCCGGCGGCGTCGCGGGCGGGACGGACGAGGGCGGGTTCAGGCCGGGTGGCGGTCCCCAGGGCGTCGGCCCGGGGGCGGTCGCGCCGGACACGGTCGAGCCGTAGCCGGACAGCCGCAGCGGGGCGGTACGGCGGCGCAGGAACGCGCCGGACGACGGCAGCGTGAGCAGCACGGCGACCACCAGGTAGCCGAGGATCTGCGCCACCGACAGCGTCGCGTTCACCGGGATCCACCAGGACGGGTAGGCGTCCCCGACGAGCCCCAGCAGGTCGGCGGTGATCCGGTCGTCCGCGCCGAGCCGCAGCGGGACGGCCCGCTGGCCGACCAGCACCGCCAGCCCGCAGCAACCACAGAGCAGGCCCGTACCGGCGACCACCCAGGTCGCCGTGCGGGCACCGGACCGGCCGGCGAGCAGGCCGAACGCGAGCCCGACGAGCAGCAGTGCGGCGAGCACGCCGAGCACGGCGGCCAGCACTGTGGAGCCGCGCAGCAGACCGGCCACCTGGTCGATGTCGCCACCGCTCGCGCCGGTCCGCTGCGCCGCCGCATCCCGGAACCGGTCCACCGTGCCGCCGCCGACCGCCAGGTTGGCCACCGCGTACGCCACGGCGCCGACCGCCATCACCAGCAGCAGCGCCGCCGCGGCGAGGACGGTGCCCGGCCGGCGGGGTGCGGCCCGATCGGGGTACGACACGACTGATCCCTCCGGTAGGCGTCGGCTTGCAACCTACTCGGAGGGATCGTCGGCGTCGCTGCAATCCGGACGTCAACTTCCGGATGGCGGCTCCGGGTCGCGGCGCTCACCCGGCTGACCACCGGGCGCGGACGGCGGCTGGCCACCCGGCGCGGACGGCGGCTGACCGCCGGTCGACGGCGGCGTGCCGGGAGCCGGCGGGTACGACGGGTACGACGGGTCGCCCGACTGGCCCGGGTGCGACGGGTACGCCGGGTAGGCGCCACCGGGCACCGGCGGCTCCCAGCCGGCCTTGGGCTTGCGGAAGAACTCGTTCGCCTGCGGCAGCGCCAGCAGGATCAGCGCGGCCAGCAGGGCGAGCAGCGCGACCAGGCCCAGCAGCAGGTTGACCGGGGTGTACCAGGACGGCAGCGCGTCCTCCAGCCGGCGCTGGATCTCCTCCGAGCTGGGCATGTCACCGGTGGTGTTGCCACCGCCCGTCATGCCGCCGGTGAGACCGGTCAGCAGCCCGCCGCCGGTGCAGCAGAACAGGATGCCGCCCAGCACCCACGTGGTGATCCGGGAGCCGTTCTTGCCCCGGTTGTTCAACAGCGCGAGGACGACGAGCCCGGCCGCGATCAGCAGCGACACGACCGCCGTGATGATGCTGAACGCGTACGCGATGTCGGCGGCCGACTCGGCCGAGGTGCCCGCGTACGCGTCGGCGAGAACATCGCGGATCTTGCCGACGACGGCCAGTGCCACGATCAGGTTCAGCACCTGGATCGCGGCGACGAGGATGAGCAGCCAACTGGAGAGCGTCACCACGCCGGGACGCGTACGGGGCGGAGTGCCCGGAGCATCGACCATGATTCTCCCTTCCTGGATCAGATGCCCACCGTAGCGATCTTCGACCAGCTCAGCACGCCCGAATGGCTTACCTCTCGGCGGCGCGCCGCAACCGACGGTGCTCGGCGGTGACCACGCCGAGCAGCGCGAGATCGAGCGCGACGGCGGAGACCGCCCCGAACTGGTTCACGGTGAAGTTGAAGACCTGCCCGAACAGCAGGTCGACGAGCAGCGCCAGCTTGAACAGGCGGAACGCCTCGGCCCGGTTGCGGCGCAGCAGCCAGGCGGCCCACAGACCGAGCACGGCGGTGATCAGCGCGGTGGCGCTGACGCCGAGCACCGCGCCCCACTCCCGTTCCTGGTCCAGCTTCCCGGTCACGCCGTCGACGAACACCGCCACCACTGTCAGCACCGGCTCGACGACCAGGTAGACCACGACCGGCCAGACCAGCCAGCGGCGTCCGGCCGCCCAGACGGCGAGGCGCCGGGCGCGGTCCGCCGCCAGCTGCCAGAGCGGCACCGGCGGCGGTTCCCGGTGGGGCACGGCGTCCAGCAGATGCGCCATCGCCGTCTCGGTGGCCGGTCCGGTGCCCTGCACGAGCCGCAGCACGGCGATCCGGCGGCGATCGGTGAGCCCGCCCGGCAGACCGCTGAGCACCATGTCCAGCGCGTTCGCGGTGCGCTCGGCCGGGGTCAGCCGGGACCGGCCGGTGCGTCCGCGTACCGCCTGGGTGAGCAGGACCAGCAGCGCGAACGCCACGTAGATGATGGCGGCGGCGGGGGCGTAGAAGTAGTCGGTGCCGGTGGTGACGAACTTGCCCACCTCGTCGATGAACAGCCCGAAGCCGATGCCGCCGACTACGGCACCGCCGGTACGGGCGCCGCCGCCGAGGAAGACGAGCGGGATGCCCAGGCCGACGGCGAGCAGCAGGCCGCCCCAGAGGACGTGTGCGATGTGCAGCCCGCCGCCACCGAGCTGCGGATAGTCGGTGGCCTTCAGGTACGCCCGTACGGCCAGCACGGTGACCACGCCGGAGAGCACGAACGCCTGGAGGTAGGAGGCCGCCTCGACCGCCCGGGTCGGCAGCCGGCGGACCAGCCAGCCGATGCCCGGTCGGTGGCGCGGCGATTCGGGTGGCATGTCCCGAAACCTAGTAGCCGCGCCACTCCTCGCGGGCGTAGTCCAGCACCCTCGGCCGCAACAGCGTGGAGGCCGGCACGTCGATCCGGGCCCGATCGGCGGGGAACGTGCCGGCGGCGGCCAGCACCGCCGGGGTGAGGAACCGCAGCGGCGGCGGATCGTCCGGCAGCGCCAGTTCGGGCGCGACGTCACCCGGCGCGGCGAGCACGAATCCCCAGTCGCCGAAGCTCGGCACGTCGACGTGGTACGGCACGGTGGTGAAGCCCGCCTCGCGGACCGACCGCTCGATCGACCAGTACGACCGGGGCGCGAAGTAGGGCGACCCGGACTGCACGACGAGCCGCCCGCCGGGGGCCAGCACCGGCCGGATCAGTGTGTAGAACTCGATCGTGTAAAGCTTCGCGGTGGCCGTCTCGTCCGGGTCGGGCAGGTCGGCGATCACCACGTCGAAGCGGTCCGTGGCGGTACGCAGCCAGGCGAACGCGTCCAGGTTGAGCACCCGTACCCGGGGGTCGGTGAGCGACTCCCGGTTCAGCTCGCGCAGCTGCGGCTCGCGGCGGGCCAGCTCTACCACGGCCGGGTCGAGGTCGACGAGCGTCACCGAGCGAACGTCCGGGTACTTGAGGATCTCCCGCGCGGCCAGCCCGTCCCCGGCGCCGAGCACCAGCACGTCGCCGTGCGCCCCGCGCATCGCCGGGTGCACGAGCGCCTCGTGGTAGCGGTACTCGTCGATCGAGCTGAACTGGAGGTCCCCGTTGAGGAACAGCCGCAGGTCGGTGGCGGAGTGGCCGGGCTCGCGCACCGAGCGGGTCAGCACGATCTCCTGGTAGCGGCTGCGCTCGGCGTGCACCACCGGATCGCGGTAGAGCTGCTGGCGGGTGGTCACCTCGAAGTCGTGGGCGGTCACCCAGGCGTACCCGAGAAGCAGGCCGACCACGACGGCGCCGGCGCCCACACCGGCCCGCGCCCGCCGGCTGAGGTCGGCGCGGAACACGGTGAAGACGAGCACGACCCCGGCGACGGCGTTCACCGCGCCGACCACGAGCGCGCCCTTGAGCTGGCCGAAGACCGGGATCAGCAGGAACGGGAAGGCCAGCCCGCCGAGCAGCGCGCCCACGTAGTCGGCGGCGAACAGGTCGGCCACCGCGCTGCCCGCGGACTGCTCCCGGATGCGTTGCAGCATCACCATGAGCAGCGGGATCTCCGCGCCGATCAGCAGGCCGAGCACGAACGCGGTGCCGACGAGCGCCGGGCCGTACAGGTCGAGCCAGGCGAACGCGGCGTAGAGGCCGAGCACGGAGAGGCCGCCGAGCAGCGCCAGCGTCAGCTCGATCACCGCGAACGAGACCACCGCCCGGGACTGCAACGGCTTCGCCACCAGCGCGCCGACGCCCATCGCGAAGACCATCACGCCGAGCACGATCGACGCCTGACCGACCGTGTCACCGATCAGGTAGCTGCCGAGCGCGACCAGCGCCAGCTCGTACACCAGGCCGCAGGCCGCGCACACGAAGACCGCGAGCAGGACCGCCGCGCGGGCCAGGCGCCACCGCGGCCGTGCGGCCACATCGGCGGTCACTGTCTGCTCCGGGTACGTCCGGCGGCTCCCGCCCCGGCGCGCTGCGCGGGCACCCGTACCCGGTGGTTGCGGCGCTGTCGCACGCCCACGGCGAGGAACAGCGCGGCGAGCAGGAACAGGCCGACCGAGCTGAGCACGTAGATCCAGCGGTCCCGCCAGAAGTCGTTGCCGGCGTCCGGCAGCGGGGCGGCGGCTGCCGACGGCGCGGCGGTGGGTGTCGCGGCCGGCTCGGCGAGCCCGCGCTCGGCGGCGAGCAGCGGCAGGATCGTGGCGGCCCGGGTGACGGCCCAGCCCGGGTCGTCGACGAACGCCTCCTCGTCCAGCCCGAACCGGCCCAGCCGGGTCTCGATCGCGGCGAGGTCGGCGAACTCGATGTCGTCCGAGCCCTTGATCCGGATCGTGGCGGAGTCCTCCGACTCGCTGCTCGACGAGGTGTACCTGACGTTCGCGGAGACCGCGAGCCAGCGCGTGCACCCGGGAGCGTCGACGACTGTGGTGCCGTCGCCGAGGTTGGAGCCGACGCTCACCTCGTCGTACACGTCGAGCAGTTCCCAGCCGTAGCAGATGCCCTGGCTGTCGGTGGCGGCCCGGAGGATCGGCACGGTGCCGGAGCGCTCGTCGGTCGCCGGCGCGGGGACGGAGGTGTCCGAGTCGCCGCCGAACGCGCCGATGACGCAGACGACGACCACGACCCCCACGACCACGGACCAGATCACCGTCTGCGTGCGCTTGTCCTTCCCCGCCGACTGCTGTGCGGGCCTGCCGCTCATCAGATGATCGCGGCCGCGATGATCGCGCCGGTGGCGAGGTGCACGGTGGCGGAGACCCACACCGCCGGGTGCGGCTCCGGGTCCACCAGCAGCTCACCGAGCTTGCCCGGGGTGGCCACGTCGAGCAGCACGAACGCCGCCGCCATGATCACCAGACCGAGGATGCCGTACGCGGCGGCGCCGACCAGCCCCAGCGTGAAGTCGTCGTCGCTGGCCACGATCGCGGCGACCACGATCGTGCCGACCCCGAGCAGGTTCGACGAGAGCAGCAGCGCCGCGTTGCGGTTGCGCTCGGTCCAGATCAGCTCGTGGAGCTTGCCGGGGGTGGCCAGGTCGACCAGGACGTAGCCGATCGCCATCAGGACGACGCCGACCGCGCCGTAGGCGAGGGTGACCAGCAGGTCGGTGACGAGATGCTGCACAGGAGACTCCAGGGTGAGGGGGTCGGAGGGGCTACTTGCCGGAACCGGGGCCGCCGCCCCGGACCGTGCTGCCTCGGCCCCAGCCCCAGCTGTTGCCGACGACGCTGTGGTACCGGGGGTAGGCGGTGGTCATCCTCTCCAGCAGGATCACCGAGCCGACGGCGAGCGGGAGGATGACCACCGAGTCGTCGTCGTAGCGCAGGTAGACGCCGCTGCCGTCGACGTACTGGTCGGCCGGCTTCCAGGCGTCGGTGATCTGCTTGGACACCTCGCTCGGCGCCTTGTTCGAGGTGTACGCGATCGCGTTCGAGCCGATGTCCCGCCCGGAGGCGCGGGAGTAGTTGTCCTCCACGTAGCCCCGGGGCGAGAAGTTGCCGTAGAAGATCGTGAACGCGGCGATGAGCGCGCCGATGACGGCGACCGCCACGCCCACCACGAACCACCGTCGGTACGTCACAGCTCCTCCACCACCGTCTCGGTCAGGACCAGCTCGTTGGTCTGCGGGTAGGCGTGCCAGGTGCGCCAGGCGAGCACGCCGTCCGGCGGGCCGGGCCGGACGGAGAGCGCGGTGACCGCGTCCTCGTCGCCGGGGAAGACCCCGATCAGCGCGTACGGGTCGCCCGCCAGTTCGGCGCGCAGCGCCGCGACCCGGGTACGCAGGCCGTCGCCCTCCGGCCGGAGCACCGTGGCGAGGAACCGGTAGCCGGCCGTCTCGTCGTGCAGCGTGCCGGGCAGGTGCGGCGGGCGGCCGGGCAGGCAGGCGACCGTCTCGGTGAGCGTGCCGAGCACGACCTGGTGGGAGGCGCCGAGCAGGCGCAGCCGCAGCCGGGGCAGCCCGGGCAGGTCGATGTCGCGTACGGCCAGCGCCGGCAGCTCCGGGCCGCCGAGGGCCAGGCTCAGATCGGCGGCGCTGGTGTCGACGTAGGGCGCGTCCAGACAGACGAGCACGTCAGCGCACCGTCTCCGGGCCGCCCTGCGGGTAGATCATCACCTCGGCGCGGCGCAGCTCCTCGCCGAGGTTCACCTCCCAGCCGGCCTCTCCGTACGCCTCGAACGACAGCCGTGCACCGCCGGGCGCCTGGTAGTCGTAGTAGCGCATGGTGCCGTGCGGGTCGAGGCCGGTGCCCTCGGTGGCGGTGTACCGGGCCTGGCCCGACTCGTCCCAGTTGTAGCGGCGGCCGGCGATCTCCAGCGTCGGGGCGCCCGGCGTGACGGTGGCCCCCGGCTCGCTGGTCCAGAGCACCATCTCCAGGTCCGGGTCGGTCTCGACGGAGAGCCAGCGCTTCACCCCGCCCGCGTCGTCGAGCAGGTGCTCCGCCCAGCTCCAGCCGCCCTCGACCAGGTGCACCGAGCCGCGCACGGTGTACGGCACCGCGCGGATCTCGACGATGTCGCCGGGCTTGAGCGCGCGCGGGTCACCCCGCAGCGCGTCGGCGTCCCGGTCCCGGAACGGGTCGCCCGGCGCCGCCTTCGTCTTCGGGCCCGACGCCGACCGGGACTTCCGTACCGCGATGACGGCGATCACCACACCGGCCACCCCGACCAGGCACCCCAGCGTGGTTACCACGTACGCCAACGAACCGTTCACGACCGCCTCCCCCAACGTGCTCGGCGGGAACGGTAACAACCGCACGCACGCCTGATGAAGTCCTGTTCGCTGAGTGTGCGGTCAGCTACTGGTCGCCGCCGGCGAGCCGGTCGGCCGCGTATCCGCCCAGCGTGGCGCGACCCATGAGGCAGCCGGAGAACGTGGTGAACTCGCCGTCGTCGCCGCGCAGCCGCGCCCAGGCGTCCCGCCCGGCGGCCGGGTCGACCGCCTCCAGCAGCGTCGCCGCGTACGCCCGGCCGGCCGGCGAACCCTTGCGGAGCAACCTGTCGATCCGCTTGCGGGCCGCCTCCGGGTGCTCCCGCAATCCCTGTTCCAGCGTCCGGTACGCCTCGGTCGCGGGCAGGATCTGCCCCGCCAGTCCCACCCCGCCGAAGGCGAGGGTGTCCGCGTCGTCGAGTTCCCGCACGGCCGCGTCCAGTTCCCGTTCCCAGCTCCCGCTCATGCCCCACTATGTGCCCAACCCACCACCCCGCCCAACCACAAGGAAAGGCCCCCTGTTAACGCCTCCGGTAGAGGAAGGGCCCCTTGTTAACACCCACGACGCGCCCGCACCGGCGGCACGCGGGCCGCGCCGCCGGTGACCACCCGACCCCGTACCCGATCCCCTCCCCACCCCGGCCCTCCCCATTGATCAAGGAGTTTGTGTCCTCCGCGGGCTCCGGCGCGGACACAAACTCCTTGATCAAGTGGAGCAGCCCGTCTCGGTCAGGTCAGCCGGGTCGCGCCGCGCAACGGCCGCCAGGCGAATCCGCCGATCACCGCCATCGCCGCCGCGGCGACCCAGAACGGTGTGGTGATCTGCCAGGTCCCGGCCAGCAGCCCGCCGAGGAGCGCACCGAGCGCCGCTCCGCCCAGGTCGAGCAGCGCAAACACGCTGCCGACCCGCCCGCGCAGGTGGGCCGGCACGATTCGCTGCCGGACCGACGCGGCGGTGATGCCCCAGACCATGGCGTGGACGCTAAAGGTGATCAAGACGGCGGCAGCGATCCAGGGTGATGTCGTGACGGCCAGGGTCACGTGTGTGACGACCTCGACGACCAGGCCGGCACGCAGCACCGTGCCGGCACCCAACGCCCGGGTGAGCCTGGTGGCGACCGTCGTGCCGAACAGGCCACCGACTGCGAACGAGGTCAGCAGGAAGCCGTATCCGACATCAGACAGGCCCAGTCGCTGCCGGCAGTAGAGCACGAACACCGCGAATGCGGCACCGAACGCGACATTGCCCAAGCCCATGCTCACGGCGAGCGTCCGCAGCAGGCGGTGCCGCCACAGCCAGCGCACACCTCGGCCTATCTCGCCGCGCAGCGAGCCGCGCGGACGGGGTTCTTCCGGTACGGGCGCCGGTCGGATGCCGGCGATCAGAGCCGCAGCAGCCGCAAAGGTCAGTGCGTCGAGCCCGAACGGTATGGCGGCGGAGATGACGAACAACCACGCGCCCAGCGGCTTGGCGACGAACTGGTTGCCGACGGTGAACGTCGCGTACAGCCGGGCGTTGGCGGCGGGCAGTCTCTCGGGTGCGACCACCGCCGGAAGCAGGGCGCCCATCGCGGTGTCCGCGACTGTCTCACCCGCGCCGAGCAGGAACAGCACCGCGTAGACGACGGCCACGGTGACCGTCTCGGTGGCGACGGTGAGCGTCAGACCGGCCAGTGCCGCGGCGCGCAGCAGATTGACCACCACGACCAGCCGCCGCCGGTCGAGCCGGTCGACGTAAGCACCGCTGACCAGGGCGAACAGTAGCCAGGGCAGTTGTTGGACGAAGACGGCACCGGCGATCAGGGCCGGATCCTCACTGATGGAGGCCACCAGCAGAGGGCCGGCGGCCATGGTGACACCGTCACCGATGTTGGAGACCGCAGAAGCGGTCCACAGTCTGGTGAAGTCCGCGCCTAGACGCGCGGATACAAGGGCACGCAAGAAGAGCTCCTCGAGCCAGGAAGGGAAACGGTCATGAGGGACCGCTTCGCGGCGAGGAGCACCGCGCCGCCGCACCGGCGGCGAAGCGTCAGTTAGCGGCGTGCTCTCGCGGCGAAGCGGGGACCGTCAGCAGGCCGAGGCGCATCTGCGGCTCCTAACTTTCGATTGACGTTCCGGGCAGGATATTCGGCTGATGCCCGCAGCGCTGTCCGTCTCACCGGACGGCGAAGGCCCGGCCTTGAGGGCCGGGCCTTCGTAAGGGTGGGTGGGTCAGGCGGCGGTGACCGCCAGGGACTCCTTGGTGTCGGACAGGTCGACGCGGACCGTGTCGCCGTCGCGGATCTCGCCGGCCAGCAGCGCCTTCGCGAGCTGGTCGCCGATCGCCGACTGCACCAGCCGGCGCAGCGGCCGGGCGCCGTAGATCGGGTCGTACCCGTGCTCGGCCAACCAGATGCGTGCGGCGTCGCTGACGTCCAGTGTCAACCGGCGGTCCGCAAGACGGGTTCGCATCCGGTCGAGCTGGATGTCCACGATCGACCGCAGGTCCTCGCCCTGGAGCGCGGCGAACACCACGATGTCGTCGAGCCGGTTGAGGAACTCCGGCTTGAAGTGCGACCGGACCACCGCGAGCACACCCTCCCGGCGCTCGTTCTCGGTGAGCGTCAGGTCGCTGATCACCGACGAACCCAGGTTCGAGGTGAGGATCAGGATCGCGTTGCGGAAGTCCACGGTGCGGCCCTGACCGTCGGTGAGCCGGCCGTCGTCGAGCACCTGGAGCAGCACGTCGAAGACGTCCGGGTGGGCCTTCTCCACCTCGTCCAGCAGGATCACCGAGTACGGCCGGCGACGTACCGCCTCGGTGAGCTGACCGCCCTCCTCGTAGCCGACGTACCCGGGCGGGGCGCCGACCAGGCGGGCCACCGAGTGCTTCTCGCCGTACTCGCTCATGTCGATGCGGACCATCGCCCGCTCGTCGTCGAAGAGGAACTCGGCGAGCGCCTTGGCCAGCTCGGTCTTGCCGACGCCGGTCGGGCCGAGGAACAGGAAGCTCCCGGTCGGGCGGTCCGGGTCGGCGACGCCGGCCCGGGCGCGGCGGACCGCGTCGGACACCGCGCCGACCGCCTCGGCCTGACCGACGACGCGGGCGCGCAGCGACTCCTCCATCCGCAGCAGCTTGGCCGTCTCGCCTTCGAGCAGCCGGCCGGCCGGGATGCCGGTCCAGGAGGCGACCACTGCCGCGATGTCGTCCGCGCCGACCTCCTCCTTGAGCATCGCGCCGTCGGCCTGGAGCCGGGCCAGCTCCTCCTCGGCCTGCTTCAGCTCCGTCCGCAGCGCGGGGATCCGGCCGTACCGCAGCTCGGCGGCGCGTTCCAGCTCGCCGTCGCGCTCGGCCCGCTCGGCCTCGCCGCCGAGGCGCTCCAGCTCCTCCTTGGCGGTGGAGAGCTTTGTGATGTGGCTCTTCTCGGTCTGCCAGCGCTCGGAGAGCGCGGTGAGCTGCTCGCGCTTGTCGGCCAGCTCCTTGCGCAGCCGCTCCAGACGCTCGGCGGACGCGGCGTCCGGCTCCTTTGCCAGCGCCATCTCCTCGATCTCCAGCCGGCGTACCGCCCGCTCGATCTCGTCCACCTCGACCGGCCGCGAGTCGATCTCCATGCGCAGCCGGGACGCGGACTCGTCGACCAGGTCGATCGCCTTGTCCGGCAGGAACCGGTCGGTGATGTACCGGTCGGAGAGCGCCGCGGCGGCGACCAGCGCGGCGTCGGTGATCCGTACGCCGTGGTGCACCTCGTAGCGCTCCTTGAGCCCGCGCAGGATGCCGATGGTGTCTTCGATGGTCGGCTCGCCGACCAGCACCGGCTGGAAGCGGCGCTCCAGGGCCGGGTCCTTCTCGATGTGCTCGCGGTACTCGTCGAGCGTGGTCGCGCCGACCATCCGCAGCTCGCCGCGCGCCAGCATCGGCTTGAGCATGTTGCCGGCGTCCATCGAGCCCTCGCCCTTGCCGGCGCCGACCACCGTGTGCAGCTCGTCGAGGAACGTGATGACCTGGCCGTCGGAGTTCTTGATCTCCTCCAGCACGGACTTCAGCCGCTCCTCGAACTGCCCGCGGTACGACGCGCCGGCGACCATCGCGCCGAGGTCGAGCGAGACCAGCTTCTTGTCCCGCAGCGACTCCGGCACGTCGCCGGCCACGATCCGCTGGGCCAGGCCCTCCACGATCGCGGTCTTGCCCACGCCCGGCTCGCCGATCAGCACGGGGTTGTTCTTGGTACGCCGGGACAGCACCTGGATCACCCGGCGGATCTCCGAGTCACGGCCGATCACCGGGTCGATCTTGCCGTCGCGGGCGCTGGCGGTGAGGTCGACGCCGTACTTGGTCAGGGCCTGGTAGGTCTGCTCCGGGTCGGCGGTGGTGACCCGGCGGTCGCCGCCCCGGACGGTCGGGAACGCGGCGACCAGGTTCTCCTCGGTGGCGCCGGAGTTCTTCAGCGCGACCGAGACCGCGCCACCGACCCGCGCCAGCCCGGCCAGCAGGTGCTCGGTGGAGGTGTACTCGTCGCCCAGCGGCCGGGCGATCTGCTCGGCGGCGCCGATGGCGTTGACGAACTCGCGCGCCAGCGTCGGCTCGGCGATGCTCGACCCGCGCGCGGCGGGCAGCGCGTCGACCGAGCGCTGGGCGACGCGGCGCAGCTCGGCGGGGTCGGCCCCGACGGCGCGCAGCAGGCCCGCGGCGGTCGAGCCCTCGGTGTCCAGCAGTGACAGCAGCAGGTGCCAGGGCTCCACGGTGGCGTGACCGCGCTGGTTCGCCAGCGCGACGGCACCGGTGATGGCTTCGCGGCTCTTGGTGGTGAGACGTTCCGTGTTCATGGGCTCCCCCGGATCGGCGTGTCCACTGGACATGACACAACCAGAGTTGAGTCTATTCCGCTCAACTCCACCCCTGTGACCTGAGTCACCCTCATCCGGTCCGGCCGGGGAGCCGGAGGTCCGGTCGGGCGACCGATCCACCCCGCACGCAACAGGTGCGCGGCAGCGGTAGCCTCACCCGCGTGCGAGTACGTGTCGAACAGACCGCCCTGCCCGGGATCGGCGTACGTCATGATCTGATGACGGAGTCCGGCCGCCGGCTCGGCGTGGTCTCCCACCGAAATGGCCGTCGCGACCTGGTCCTCTACGACCCGGACGATCCCGACTCCTGCCAACACGACATACCTCTGACCGACGACGAGGCGGAGGCGCTCGCCGACATCCTCGGCGCGTCGCTGATGCTGGGTCAGCTCTCCGGGCTGCGCGAGCAGGCCGCCGGGCTGCTGACCGAGCAGATCGCCATCCCGGCGGGGTCGAAGTACGTCGGCAAGCGGCTCGCGGACACCAAGGCGCGCACCCGGACCAGCGCGTCCATCGTGGCCGTGCTGCGTCAGGGCGCCGTGAACGTCTCGCCCGATCCCACCTTCCGGTTCGAGGCCGGCGATGTGGTCGTCGTGGTCGGTACCCGGCAGGGGCTCGACGGCGTGACCGCGATCCTCGCCGAGACCGATCCGGACGGCTGACACGTATGCACGAAACCACAATCCTGCTCATCGAGGTCGGTGCGCTGCTGCTTCTGCTCGGCCTGCTCGGCCGGCTGAGCCGTCGCTTCGGCGTGTCGCCCATCCCCCTGTACCTGCTCGCCGGCCTGGCGTTCGGGCACGGTGGTCTGCTGCCGCTCAACGCCAGCGAGGAGTTCTTCGCCGTCGGCGCCGAGATCGGCGTGATCCTGCTGCTTGTCATGCTCGGCCTGGAGTACAGCGCGAACGAACTGGTGGGCAACCTCCGGTCCGCGGCGCCGGCCGGCGTGATCGACGCGGTGTTCAACGCGCTGCCCGGCTTCGCCTTCGCGCTCCTGCTCGGCTGGGGCTGGGTGGCGGCGGTGGTGCTCGCGGGCGTGACCTGGGTGTCGTCGTCCGGCGTGATCGCCAAGGTGCTCGGCGACCTGGGCCGGGTCGGTAACCGGGAGACCCCGGTGATCCTCTCCGTCCTGGTCATCGAGGACCTGGCGATGGCCCTCTACCTGCCGCTGGTCACCGCGCTGCTCGCCGGGGTCGGCCTGGTCAAGGGCGGCATCGCACTCGCCGTCGCGGTGTTCACCGTGGTCGTCGTGCTGGCCGTGGCCATCCGGTACGGCCACCTGATCTCCGCCGCGCTCTCCGCCAAGGATCCGGAGGCGCTGCTGCTCGGGGTCCTCGGCCTGACCCTGCTGGTCGCCGGTGTCGCGGCCAAGCTCCAGGTGTCGGCGGCCGTCGGCGCGTTCCTGGTCGGCATCGCGCTGTCCGGGCCGGTGGCGCACCACGCCACCGAGTTGCTCTCCCCGCTGCGTGACCTGTTCGCCGCGGTCTTCTTCGTGTTCTTCGGGCTGGTGACCAACCCGCTGGACATGCCGCCGGTACTGCTGCCCGCGCTGCTGCTCGCAGTGGTGACCATGGCGACGAAGGTGGCCACCGGCTACCTGGCCGCCCGCCGGGCCGGGATCGCCGAGCCCGGCCGCTGGCGGGCCGGCCTGGCGCTGACCCCGCGCGGCGAGTTCTCCATCGTCATCGCCGGGCTGGCCGTCGCGGCCATCTACCCGGTGGAGCCGAAGCTCGCCGCGCTCGCCACCGCGTACGTGTTGATCACGGTGGTGACCGGGCCGCTGCTCGCCCGCCTGCCGGACAGCCCGTGGTTCAAGCAGTGGCTGCGCAGCCGCGCCGCCGCCGCACGGCCGCCCGCACCGCTGCCCCTGGGCTCCGCCGACTGACCCGGGCCGGGCCGGATCAGCCGTGGGGCAGATCCGGCCCGGCGTTGTCAAATTGATCCCGGGAAGGTCTACCACTGCTCCGTCCAACCGCGTTAACGTTTCGGCCCAGCAGCCAGGGTCCGCGGGTGGCCTGCGCCCCCGCCAGCGCAAGCGGAAGGTCGGCCGGTGAGCGTGCAGGAAGAGACGTTCCACGGCTTCGCCAACCCGGTCGATCCCTCGCCCGCCGAACTCCGGGCGTGGGCCTATCAACCGGATTCGGTGCCGCTGACCTCGATGCCGCCCGACTGGGACCTGCTGGTCGCCGGTGACCATCTGGTGCAGACGCTGTTCGACCTGGCGATGGACCAGGGCTGCCCGGCGCGGCGGTTCACGCTGCACTGCCTCTACATCTACGCCGCCGACGGCATCCGGACGAACTTCCGCGCCCACCCCAAGCGCCGGTTCCGCAAGCTGGTCGAGCAGGCCGAGAAGTCCGGCGACGACCTGATGCGGAACTGGGCGCACAACAGCCGGGTGCTGCTCGCCCGGCCGGATCTCTTCGTCTACCGAGACTGGTGCGAGGGCGGCCTGGTCCGCGAGAACCGCCGCCTCTGACGGCCAACGGCGAACGGGCCGGGATCCCCCGTGGATCCCGGCCCGCACGTCAGCGGATCGTCAGGTCGACCCGCCCTGCTTCTTGCGCCGCTCGTCGTCCCGTGCCCGGTCCACGCCGTGGTCCGTCTGGTCGGCGAAGCGCCCTTCCTTGACCTTGTCGCTGAAGCGTCCCTCGGTGACCCGGTCGAACCGCTCGCGGACGTTCTCGGCCACCTTCTCCAGCCGTTCCTCCGCGCGCTCGGCCACCTTCTTCGCCGGTTCCGTCATGACTCCCCCCGCCAGCCCGGAATCCGCTTTGAGGCATTTGCCCCCTGCGAAAAGCGTAGTTGACCCCGCCCTGCCGTACGCCCGCTTTCCCCTGACCCGGCCCGCGAACCGCCCGGGGAACGACGAAGGCCGGCGCGGCCCCGGGGGAGCGGGGCGCGCCGGCCTTCCGGTACGAGGTCAGCGGTCGGGAGCGCGGCGCGGACGCCAGACGACGAGCGCGGTGGACGTGCGGTTGGTGGGCACGAGGTCGCCGCGGGGGAAGCCGCCGAGCGACTCCAGCTCGGCGATCCGCCGGTACGCGGCGTCGAGTTCCGCCTCCAGCCGGGCCACCCGCTGCTGCGCCTCTTCGAGCAGCCGCTCCAGCGCGATGATCCGCTTGACCCCGGCCAGGTTGATCCCGTCGTCCTGGCTGAGCCGCTGCACCTCGCGGAGCAGCACCACGTCCCGGACGCTGTACCGGCGACCGCCACCGGACGCCCGGCCGGCCTGCACCAGGCCCAGCCGGTCGTACTGGCGCAGCGTCTGGGGGTGCATCCCCGCCATCCGCGCGGCCACCGAGATCATCAAGACCTTGGCCTCGTAGGCCGGGTCACCCGAGCCGACGTACTCCTCCGACATGCCCGCTCACCTCCGCTGCCGACCTCAACTGAATCGACGTACCCGCGCGTCGAGATGTTCCCGCGCGGCGGGCGGGGTCTGCGCCGCGAAGGTCTCCAGCGCCGCCCGCGCCTCGTCCGACACCTTCGCCGGGACCACCACGTCGAGCGTGACCAGCAGGTCACCGGCGCGGCCGTCCTTGCGTACGACGCCCTTGCCGCGGGCGCGCAGCACCCGCCCGCTGGGCGTACCCGGTGGCACCCGCAGGGTCACCGTCCCGTCCAGGGTCGGTACGCGCAGGTCCGTGCCGAGAACCGCCTCGGCGTACGTGATCGGGACGTTCAGGGTCAGGTCGTCCCCGGTACGCCCGAACAGCTCGTCCGGGCGGACCTTCACCTGTACGAACAGGTCGCCCGCCGGACCGCCCCGTTCGCCGGGCTCGCCTCGGCCGGCCAGGCGGATCCGCTGCCCGTCGGCCACACCGGCCGGGAAGCGCACGTTCAGCGTGCGGGTCTTGGTGACCCCGCCGGTGCCGTGGCACTCCGGGCACTTCTCCTCGACGATCGTGCCGACGCCCTGGCAGTTGCGGCACGGCTCGGAGAAACTGAACGACCCCTGGTTGCGGGTGGTCACCCCGGCGCCGTGGCAGACCGGGCAGGCCACCGGCTGGGTGCCGGGCTTCGCGCCGTTGCCGTGGCAGGTGTCGCAGACCCCGGGGGCGCGCAGCGTCAGCGGCAGCGTGACGCCGCGTACCGCGTCTTCGAAGTCGAGCGCCACCTCGGTCTCGACGTCCCGGCCGCGGGCCGGACCGCGCGGACGCGCCGGGCCGCCGGCACCGCCGCCGGAGAAGATCGAGCTGAACAGGTCGGTGAAACCGCCGCCGCTGAACCGGTTGTCGCCACCGCCGGCGCCGCCGCCGAACAGGTCGGAGACGTCGAACGGCATGCCGCCCGGTTGCCCCGCGCCGCGCGCGCCACGCCGGAAGGCGCCGGAACCGAACAGCGAGCGCATCTCGTCGTACTCGCGGCGCTTCTTCTCGTCACCGAGGACCGCGTACGCCTCGGAGACGGTCTTGAACCGCTCCTCCGCGCCGGTGTCGCCGGGGTTGTGGTCCGGGTGCGACTCCCGGGCCAACTTGCGGTACGCCTTCTTGATCTCGTCCGAGGAGGCGGACTTGTCCACGCCCAACGCGGCGTAGTAGTCCTTCTCGATCCAGTCCTTGGAACTCACCGGTCCACCCCCTTCCACGGGTCGAATCCCGGTCGTCCCGCCCGCCCGGTGCGGGCGGGCGGGACGTCGCGGGTCGGCACTACTCCGGGTCCGCGACCGCGACCATGGCGGGCCGCAGCAGCCGCTCGCCGAGTTGGTAACCGCGCCGCATGACCTGTACGCAGGTCGGCTCCGTCACGTCGGCCGAGGTCTGGTGCGCCACCGCCTCGTGCCGGGTCGGGTCGAACGGGTCACCCTTCTCGCCGAACGCGGTCAGGCCGAACTTGGCGAGCGCGCCCGTGAGCTGCTCGGCCACGCTGCCGAACGGGCCCACCAGGTCGCCGTGCTCGCGGGCCCGGTCCAGGTCGTCGAGGATCGGCAGCAGCGCGGTGAGCACCGCCCCGGTGGCCTGCTCCTGGACCAGGTTGCGGTCCCGGTCGACCCGCTTGCGGTAGTTGGCGTACTCCGCGGTCACCCGCTGGAGGTCGCGGGTGCGCTCCTCCAGGTCGGTGCGGAGCGACTCCAGCTCGGCGCCGAACGGCGCGTCCGTGCCGGTCCCGCCGTCCGGTTCGGCTGGCGAGTCGACCACGGTCGGACCGCTGACCTCGGCCTCGCCGCCGATCTCGTCGACCACGACCTCGGCCTCCTCGACCAGCCCTTCGGCGGGCGCGTCGGCGGCCGCGTCGGCCGCCGAGACGTTGTTCGCCGGCTGCTCGGTCACCTTGCCGAGCTTGCGCTTGTCGCGGATGACGACCCGGGGTTCGTCGCCGGTGTCCTTGCCGGCGCCCGGCGCCGACCCGGTGGCACCCGGGTCGGCCGCTCGTGGCTTGTCCGTCATGCGGTTACCTCATCCCTCTGCCGTGCGAATCGTGTCCGGGACCGGATGTCACTTCTTGTCCTCGTCCACGATCTCCGCGTCGACCACGTCGTCGTCGCCACCGGCCTTCGGGCCACCGGCCGCACCCGCGCCGGCACCCGGCCCGGCCGCGCCCGGGGCGGTCTGCTCGCCCTCCTGCTGCTGGGCGTAGAGCAGCGAGCCCGCCTGCTGGGATACCTGCGCCAGCTTCTCGTGGGCGGACTTGATCTTCTCGATGTCCTGCCCGCCGAGGGCGCTGCGCAGCTCGCCGAGCGCCTCGTTGAGCTGGTCACGGTTCTCGCCGGGCAGCTTGTCGCCGCTCTCGGCGAGGAACTTCTCGGTCTGCCACTGGAGCGCCTCGGCCACGTTGCGGGTCTCGGCCTCCTCACGGCGACGCTTGTCCTCGTCGGCGTGCTCCTCGGCGTCCCGGCGCATCCGCTCGATGTCGTCCTTCGGCAGCGAGGAGCCGCCGGTGATCGTCATCTTCTGCTCCTTGCCGGTGCCCAGGTCCTTGGCGTGCACGTTCACGATGCCGTTGGCGTCGATGTCGAACGTGACCTCGATCTGCGGCACGCCGCGCGGGGCCGGCGGGAGACCGGTCAGCTCGAAGGTGCCGAGCTTCTTGTTGTAGGCGGCGATGTCCCGCTCGCCCTGGAACACCTGGATCAGCACCGACGGCTGGTTGTCGTCAGCGGTGGTGAACACCTCGGAGCGCTTGGTCGGGATGGTGGTGTTGCGCTCGATGAGCTTGGTGAAGATGCCGCCCTTGGTCTCGATGCCCAGGCTCAGCGGGGTCACGTCGAGCAGCAGGACGTCCTTGACCTCGCCCTTGAGCACACCGGCCTGGAGGGCGGCGCCGACGGCGACGACCTCGTCCGGGTTGACGCCCTTGTTCGGGTCGCGGCCGGTGAGCTGCTTGACCAGGTCGGTCACGGCCGGCATACGGGTCGAGCCGCCGACCAGGATGACGTGGTCGACGTCGGAAATCTTGATGCCGGCGTCCTTCACGGCCTGCTCGAACGGGCCCTTGCAGCGGTCCAGCAGGTCCTGCGTCATGCGCTGGAACTCGGCGCGGCTGAGCGTCACGTCGAGGTGCAGCGGGCCGGCCGAACCGGCGGTGATGTACGGCAGGTTGATGTTGCTGGTGGTGGCGGCGGACAGCTCGATCTTGGCCTTCTCGGCCGCCTCCTTGAGCCGCTGCATGGCCATCTTGTCCTGCGAGAGGTCGATGCCGTGCTCGCCGCGGAACGTCTTCACCAGGTGGTCGATGATGCGCTGGTCCCAGTCGTCACCACCGAGCTGGTTGTCACCGCTGGTGGACTTGACCTCCACCACGCCCTCGGCCAGCTCCAGCAGCGACACGTCGAAGGTGCCGCCACCGAGGTCGAAGACCAGGACGGTCTGCTCCTTGGAGCCCTTGTCCAGGCCGTACGCCAGGGCCGCCGCGGTCGGCTCGTTCACGATCCGCAGCACGTTGAAGCCGGCGATCTCACCGGCCTCCTTGGTGGCCTGGCGCTGCCCGTCGTTGAAGTAGGCCGGGACGGTGATCACCGCGTCGGTGATCTGCTCGCCCAGGTACGCCTCGGCGTCCCGCTTGAGCTTCATCAGCGTGCGCGCCGAGATCTCCTGCGGGGTGTACTTCTTGCCGTCGATGTCGACGGTCCAGTTGGTGCCGATCTCACGCTTGACCGACCGGATGGTCCGGTCGGGGTTGGTCACCGCCTGGCGCTTGGCGACCTCACCGACGAGCACCTCGCCGTTGCGGGCGAACGCGACGATCGAGGGAGTCGTACGCGAGCCCTCGGCGTTGGCGATGACGGTGGGCTCACCGCCCTCGAGAACGCTGACGCAGGAGTTCGTCGTGCCGAGGTCGATGCCGACCGCACGTGCCATGTTCGCTTCCTCGCTTCGTAACGGGTGAGCAGGTCAGACGGCCTGCCCGGCGGGCCGCCCGGAAGCGACCGCACCACAAGTTGAGTGAACTTGACTCAATAGTGCCACGCGATCGCCAATCCGCAAGTCGGGGTTGAGCCGACCTGGCGCAACCCGACCGTTACTACTGTCCGGTTGTCTTACCTTGCGTCGGTCGGGCACGCTTTAGCGGTGACGACGCATGGCGATTCCGCCACCCGTGCCGGCGCGCCCGCCGTCGCAGCCCGCACCGGAGCCACCACGGGCGACGACCAGCCTGCTCACGCCGCCGACGGCCTGCCCGCCGCGCTCACCGGCCTGCGCGCGGCGATCAGTGCGGCCCGCTTCCCGCTCGCCCTGCCCTCGGCCGAGCCGGCCCGGCACGCCGCAACGAGCCTCACCGACCAGCTCGACGACTACCTGTTGCCCCGGCTGGCCCGGCTCGACGCGCCGCTCCTGGTGGTCGTCGGCGGCTCCACCGGCGCCGGCAAGTCGACGCTCGTCAACAGCCTGGTCCAGGCGCGGGTCAGCGCGGCGGGTGTGCTCCGCCCCACCACCCGCTCCCCGGTGCTGGTGTGCAGCCCGACCGACGCGGCCTGGTTCCGGCAGGGCGAGCTGCTGCCCGGCCTGACCCGGACCACCGAGCCGAGCGAGCAGCCGGGCACCCTGCACCTGGTCACCGCACCGGCGCTGCCGCCCGGCCTGGCCTTCCTCGACGCGCCCGACATCGACTCGGTGGTCGACGCCAACCGGGCGCTCGCCGGTCAGCTGCTCGCCGCCGCCGACCTCTGGCTGTTCGTCACCACCGCCGCCCGGTACGCCGACGCCGTCCCCTGGGAACTGCTGCGCAGCGCCCGCGCCCGGGGCACCGCCGTGGCGATGGTGCTGGACCGGGTACCCCCGGAGGCCGCCGACGAGATCGCCACCCACCTGTCCGAGATGCTCGCCGAGCAGGAGCTGGGCGCCTCGCCGCTGTTCGTGCTGCCGGAGACCTGGGTGGACGGGCAGGGGCTGCTGCCGGACCGGATCACCGCGCCGCTGAGCGACTGGTTCGCCCGGCTCGCCGCCGACGCCGAGGCCCGCGCCGCTGTGGTCCGGCAGACGCTCGACGGGGCGCTCGCCGCGCTGCACCCGGTCGTCGAGACGCTGGCCGAGGCCGCCGACGAGCAGGTCACCGCCGCCGACGCGCTGGACGAGCGGGTCCAGGCCGCGTACCGGAGCGCGGCGCGGAGCGTCGACCAGGGGCTCAAGGACGGCCGGCTGCTGCGCGGCGAGGTGCTGGCCCGCTGGCAGGAGTTCATCGGCACCGGCGAGTTCTTCCGTGGGCTGGAGGCCCGCATCGGGCGGCTGCGCGACCGGGTGGTCGCGGCGGTCACCGGACGGCCCGCTCCCGCTGCGGAACTGCGTACCGCGATCGAGTCCCAGCTCGTCACGCTGCTGCGTGGGGTGGCCGCCGAGGCGGCGGAGAACGCGTACACCGGCTGGAAGGCGCACCCGGCGGGCGCGGCGCTGCTGGAACCGGACCTGGCCCACCCGTCGGCCGACCTGCCGCAGCGGGCCGAGCAGCTGGTCCGCGACTGGCAGCGCGGCGTGCTGGAGCTGGTCCGGGTCGAGGGCGGTGACCGGCGGTTCGTGGCCCGCACGGCCGCGTACGCGGTGAATGCCACCGGCCTCGCCGTCATGATCGGCGTGTTCGCCTCCACCGCCTTCATCCCCACCGGGCTGGAGGTCGCCGCGGGCACCGGCACCGCCGTGGCGGGGCAGACGGTGCTCCAGGCGATCTTCGGCGACCAGGCGGTCCGCAACCTGGCCCGTGAGGCCCGCGTCGATCTGCTCGACCGGGTCGGCAAACTGCTGGCCGAGGAGGCCGCGCGCTACCTGAGCCGCACCGAGGCCGAGCGCCCGGCGGCCAACGCCGGTGCGGCGCTGCGCTGGGCCGC
Source organism: Micromonospora tulbaghiae (assembly GCF_900091605.1). Taxonomy (GTDB): domain Bacteria; phylum Actinomycetota; class Actinomycetes; order Mycobacteriales; family Micromonosporaceae; genus Micromonospora; species Micromonospora tulbaghiae. Next base: position 333,682 of record NZ_FMCQ01000001.1, on the reverse strand, counting down.
CGTCGAGGTCGAGCGGGCCCGGCACCGCAGCGGCCTGTTCCCGGCCCCCGAGCAGGACGGTCTCCCGTGAGCGCGAGGAGTGAGCCGGGTTTGCGAGCCCCGCAGTCGCGAACAGAGACCGGCCCCGTGAGCGCGAGGAGTGAGCCGGGTTTGCGAGCCCCGCAGTCGCGAACAGAAACCGGACCCGTGAGCGCGAGGAAGGCATCGTGAGCAACATCGTGGGACGGATGCGCGAGGCGATGCGGGGTGAGCAGCGGGTCGACCCGGACACCCTGATCGCACGGCTGACCGCGATCCAGCGGTTCCTCGGCGCGGCGGACGGCGACGTGCCCGACGCCCAGCTCGTCGCCGCGCACACGGTGGTCGAGCGCGCGGGTGACCGGCTCGCGCTCTCCGGCCGGCACACGGTGGTCGCGCTCGCCGGCGCGACCGGCAGCGGCAAGTCGAGCCTGTTCAACTCGCTGGCCCGGCTGGACCTCTCCCCGGTGGGCGTACGCCGGCCGACCACCGGTGTCGCGCACGCCTGCGTGTGGGGCCCGCTCGACGGCGCGGTCCGGCTGCTCGACTGGGTCGGGGTGCTGCCCCGGCACCGGTTCGTCCGGGAGAGCCCGCTGGACGGCGACGACGAGTCGAACCTGCACGGCCTCGTCCTGCTCGACCTGCCCGACTTCGACTCGGTGCAGCACGGTCACCGGCTGGAGGTCGACCGCCTGCTCGGCCTGGTCGACCTCGTGGTCTGGGTGGTCGACCCGCAGAAGTACGCCGACCGCGTGATCCACACGAGCTACCTGCGCGAGTTCCACAGGCACAAGGACGTCACCGTCGTGGTGCTCAACCAGGCCGACCGGCTGCACCCCACCGAGCTGCCGAAGGTCCTCGACGACCTGCGCCGGCTGCTCGACGCCGACGGGCTGGGCGGGGTGCCGCTGCTGCCGACCGTCGCGGTGGACCCGAACGGGCTGGACGGGCTGCGGGCCGAGCTGGAGCGTACGGTCGCCGAACGGCAGGCCGCCCTGCGCCGGCTCTCCGGCGACGTGGACGCCGTGGTGGCCGATCTCGAACCGCTCGTGGGGCCGGAGCCGCCGCGCACGCGGCCCGGTGACGCCTCGGCGCAGGAGCTGACCCGGGCACTCGCCGGGGCGGCCGGGGTGCCGACCGTGGCGGCGGCGGTCGAGGGCGCGTACCGGCACCGGGCGGTGAGCAACACCGGCTGGCCGATGCTGCGGAGCTGGCGCAAGCTGCGGCCGGATCCGCTGCGCCGGTTGCACCTGCCCGGGCGGGACCCGGACGCGCCGGCGGAGAGCCTGGTCGCGGCCACGTCCGTACCCGATCCGACAGCCGCCCAGCGCTCGGCTGTCACGCTGGCGATCCGCGCGGTGGCCGACCGGTCCGGCGCCGGTCTGCCGGCGCCGTGGCCGGCCGCGGTGACCGCCGCGGCCCGGGCCCGGCAGGCCGACCTGCCGGGCGCGCTCGACCACGCGGTCGCCGCGACCGACCTGGGCATGGACCGGCGGCCCGCCTGGTGGCGGGTGGTCGGCGTGCTCCAGTGGGTGGTCACCCTCGCCGCGCTCGCGGGCCTGGCCTGGCTGGTCCTGGGGTACGCGCTGCGCCTGCTCGGTCTGCCGGAGCTGGAGCACCCGACGCTCGGCGTGGTGCCCTGGCCCACCGTCCTGCTGCTCGGTGGCCTGCTGGCCGGGCTGCTGATCGCGGCGGTCACCCGGCCGGTGGTGGGGTGGGCCGCCCGGCGGGCCCGGCGGCGGGCCGAGGACCGCCTGCTCACCTCCGTGGGCAGCGTCGGGGAGAAGTACGTGCTGGACCCGGTCTGGGCGGTGCTGGCGCGCTACGGCACAGCCCGGGACGCGCTGCGCGAGGCGGGACGGCGCTGAACCCGGCGTGCTGACCGGTGTGGGGGCGGCCGGTGCGGCGTAGGGTCGATGCATGGCCACGCCACAGACCCCCTACGACGCGGTGCTGCACGCCGCGCGCGACGTGACGAGGCTCGACTCGGCCCTGGACGCGGAGATGCTCGGCGCCGCGTTGCTGGGCAGCGTCTACGCCGTCGCGGAGCACGACCGGGAGCAGGCCGTCCGCGAGTTCGTCACCGGCTTCCTCGCCGCCACGTCCCGGCGCCGCAGCGCCGCCGCGACCACACTGCGGGCCGTCTTCGCCGCCCTGGTGCCCGACGCCGAGGGCGCAGCCCGGGTCCGGCCCGGGGCGTACGCCCCGTCGTGGGCCGGCCAGCTCGGCCGGGTGCGCGTCACGGGCGCCTGGGCCTACGGCGACGTGTACGGCGACCAGACCTCCTACCTCGCCACGTTCGCGTACGACGACGAGGAGGAGGGCGGCCCGGAGCACGCCCTGGTGGCCCTCGTCGACCACAACATCGGCATCACCAAGGACGTCTTCGTCGGCGGCCCGGCCGGACGGATCGTCGAGCAGGCGCGGGAGATCTGCACCGAGGACGAGTTCACCTGGTTCCGCACCGAGGACCCGGCTCGGATGCACGCCGAGGTGAGCCGTCACCTGGCGGTCACCGACGACCTAGCCGAGCTGCCCGCGCAGGGCTCGCTCGCCACCGATCGGGCGCTCGTGGGCGCCCGGCTGGCCGTGCTGCCGGGGCCGACCCCGCCGGCCGGTCCGGCGGTCGTGCCGCCGCCCACCGACGAGGTCCGCACCCGTCTGGTGCGCGCCTTCCTCGACTCGCCCGAGGCGACCCGGTTCGGCCTGCCCGAGGTGGCCGACGGCGAGCTGGCCTCGCTGCACTTCTGCCTCGGCCTGCTGCTCGACCACGCGGCCAGCTTCCCTGATGCCGACCCGATGCGGTGGAGCCCGATGGTCGCCGAGCTGTTCCTGCTCGACTGGGTGCACCGCCGGGCCGTGCTGGACATGGACGACGCGGCGATGCTGCCGCGGGTGCTGCGCGCCTGGGCGGCGTACGCGGCCCGGCAGCGCGGGCTGTCGCAGTCGGCGGCCGCCCGGACGGACGAGGCGATCACCGAGATGGTCCCGGAGTTCGCGCGGCTCTACAGCACCGGCGAGCGGCGCAGCCCGGCCACCGCGGCGGTGGCCCAGCTCATGGCGGACGGGGTGGACCCGGACGACCCGGAGGCGCTGAACGCCTGGATCGAGGCGAACCGCCACCGCCTCACCGACGATCCGGCCTGACCGCCCGGCCCGTGCTCACGGGCCACTACGCCGTCCGGCGCGCGGCCGAGGTCGCGCTCGGCGTGCCGTCCGGCGGCGTGGCCGTCGCTCCCGGCTCCGACGTCGTACCCGTACTCGGCTCGGACGTCGGTTCCGACGACGTGGCGGAGGGCTCGGACGTCGGCTCCGACGAGGGCTCGGAGGTGGCCGACGGCTCGGCTGTCGTGACGGACGGCTCGGGGCTCGGGCTCGGCTCGGGCGTACCCGGATGCGACGGCGACGGCGACGGTGAGGGCACCGGCGACGGGCGCGGCGGGCGGACCGGTGTGGGCCGGACCGGCGCGGACGGCGGTGGCGGCGCGGCGACCGGGCGGGACCGGTGCCGGGCGCCGAGGTCGCTGTCGTCGGGCAGGGCCGGTGCCGCCGGGAGCACCGGCCGCGCCGGGGGCACCGAGGTCACGTCGACGGCGGTCGTGGGCGTGGACGGCGCCGGGGCCTGGGTGCCCCGGGGCATCGGGATGACCACCGGGCCGACCGAGGGGGTCGGCAGGAACGGCGTGCTGGTGTCGGGAAGGGCACTGTTGCCGACGGTGGCCGATCCGGTGCTGATCGCGGCGAGGATCGGCATCGAGGCGGTGCCGGCGAGCAACGCCACGGTGAGCAGGTAGCCGCGGCTGGGACCGCCTGTTCCGGGGGCACGGTGCGCGCCCACGACCCGGCGGTACGGGGAGGCGGGCAGCGCCCGGTGCCGGCCGAGGAAGGGCGTGCCGGGTGGACCCTCTGGTTCGGACACCGGCACACTCCTCACGCACGGACGGGACGGGAGAGCACGCGCGGATATCAGGACAAATGCCGCGCGGAGGCTCATCGCCAGCTTGACCCAGTGACGCTCAGTTCACCAGCCGCAACCGCGTGTCGACACACATTTTGTACGTCGGCCGCTCTCGCCACAGCGGACAAAAGCGCTTATCCGTCATGAACCCGATGGAACCTCACCGGCGAGGGAGGCCATACTGTGGGCCCGCTCACCTCCTCTGCAATCATTCAGACACGACGGCAACGCAGCCGCCACCTCCGCGTACCCCGCGGCTGGTGCGGAACGGCGCCGGCACTCCCGGGCCTGGGTCTGTCACCGACCGACTCCGGCTCACGCCGCGCGGCAACCTCTACCGAGGTCAGGCGCGGTCGCCAGGGACCGACCCGGCACCAGCCGGGCGGGCGCACGAGGTGCTCGGCTCGGGTAACCCCCGGCGCCGGCGCAGACAGACAGGGAGAGACGGATGGCAAAGGGCGACCCCGGGGCCGCCACCCGCAGCAAGCGGGCCGCACCCCGAACCAGACGCGCCGCCGCGACCGGTGAACCGGAACTCGTACAGCTGCTGACCCCCGAGGGTGAGCGGATCGAGAGCGCGCTCGGCCCGGACGGGACCGAGTACCGCGTCGACTTCACCGACGAGGAGTACCGCGGGCTCTACCGCGACCTCGTCCTGGTGCGCAAGCTGGACGCCGAGGCCACCGCACTGCAGCGCCAGGGCGAGCTGGGACTGTGGGCCAGCCTGCTGGGCCAGGAGGCCGCGCAGGTCGGCTCCGGCCGGGCGCTGCGTACGCAGGACATGGCCTTCCCGACCTACCGCGAGCACGGCGTGCTCTACTGCCGCGGCATCGACCCGATCATGCCGCTGGGCCTGTTCCGCGGCGTCGACCAGGGCGGCTGGGACCCGAACGAGTTCAAGTTCAACATGTACACGATCGTCATCGGGGCGCAGACCCTGCACGCGACCGGGTACGCCATGGGTGTCGCCATGGACGGCAAGACCGGCGGCGAGGACGGCGAGGCGGTCATCGCCTACTTCGGCGACGGCGCCACCAGCCAGGGCGACGTCAACGAGTCGTTCGTCTGGGCCAGCGTCTTCAACGCCCCGCTGGTGTTCTTCTGCCAGAACAACCAGTACGCCATCTCCGAGCCGCTGGAGCGGCAGACCCGCGTGCCGCTGTACCGGCGGGCCGGCGGGTTCGGCTTCCCCGGCGTCCGGGTGGACGGCAACGACGTGCTCGCGTCGTACGCGGTGACCCGGCACGCGCTGGACAACGCGCGCAACGGCCAGGGCCCGAGCCTGATCGAGGCGTACACCTACCGGATGGGCGCGCACACCACCTCCGACGACCCGACCCGCTACCGCATCGCCAGCGAGGTCGAGGCGTGGCAGGCCAAGGACCCGATCGCCCGGATGAAGGCCTTCCTGACCAAGCAGAAGATCGCCGACGAGTCGTTCTTCACCGAGGTCGACGAGCAGGCCCGCACCGAGTCGGTGCACCTGCGCGAGCGCGTGCTCGCCATGCCCGACCCGCAGCCGGTGACGATGTTCGACCACGTCTACCCCAACGGCTCTCCCGAGCTGGACGAGCAGCGGGCCCGGTTCACGCAGTACATGGAGTCCTTCGAGGGGAGCGCGCACTGATGGCCACGGAGACGCTCACCCTCGGCAAGGCGCTCAACACCGGCCTGCGGCGGGCCCTGGAGAACGACCCCAAGGTCGTCATCATGGGCGAGGACGTCGGCAAGCTCGGCGGCGTGTTCCGGATCACCGACGGCCTCCAGAAGGACTTCGGCGACCAGCGCGTGATCGACACGCCGCTGGCCGAGTCCGGCATCATCGGCACCGCTGTCGGCCTGGCCATCCGCGGCTTCCGGCCGGTCTGCGAGATCCAGTTCGACGGCTTCGTCTACCCCGCGTACGACCAGATCGTGTCGCAGGTGGCGAAGATGCACTACCGCTCGCAGGGCAAGGTGCGGATCCCGATGGTCATCCGCATCCCGTTCGGCGGCGGCATCGGCGCGGTCGAGCACCACTCCGAGTCGCCCGAGGCGTACTTCGCGCACACCGCCGGTCTCAAGGTGGTCAGCTGCGCGAACCCGCAGGACGCGTACGTGATGATCCAGCAGGCGATCGCGTCGGACGACCCGATCGTGTTCCTGGAGCCGAAGCGGCGCTACTGGGAGAAGGGTCCGGTGGACCTGGAGGCGCCGATCGCCGACGCGTACCCGCTGCACTCGGCCCGGGTCGCGCGATCCGGCACCGACGCGACGGTGCTCGCGTACGGCCCGATGGTGCGCACCGCGCTCGACGCGGCCACCGCCGCCGCCGAGGACGGCCGCGAGCTGGAGGTCATCGACCTGCGCACGCTCTCGCCGCTGGACCTGACCGCCGCGTACGAGTCGGTGCGGCGCACCGGCCGCTGCGTGGTGGTGCACGAGGCACCGGGCAACCTGGGTCTGGGGTCGGAGATCGCGGCCCGGATCACCGAGGAGTGCTTCTACTCCCTGGAGTCCCCGGTGCTGCGCGTGACCGGCTTCGACACCCCCTACCCGGCCGCCCGGGTGGAGGAGGAGTACCTGCCCGACCTGGACCGGGTGCTCGACGCCGTCGACCGCACCTTCGGCTGGTGAGCGGCATGTCCCGGATCAAGGAGTTCAACCTTCCCGACCTGGGTGAGGGCCTGACCGAGGGCGAGATCCTCGCGTGGCTGGTCAAGGTCGGCGACGACATCGAGCTGAACCAGCCGATCGTCGAGGTGGAGACCGCCAAGGCGGCGGTCGAGATCCCGGCGAAGTGGGCCGGACGGGTGCAGGCGATCTTCCACCCGGAGGGGTCCACCGTCGAGGTCGGCGTGCCGATCATCGCGATCGACACCGACCCGGGCGCCGGGCCGATCGAGGAGTCGACCACCGCCACCCCGACGTCGGAGCTGCCTGCCCCGTCGGCCGCGTCGCTGGCCGCGGTCCAGGTCGCGCCCGCCGAGGGCATGGTCGAGCCGGGCCTGATCGGCGGTGTCGCCCCGGGTGGGCGTACCGCCGTGCTGGTCGGCTACGGCCCGCGCAACGCCCCGGCCAAGCGCCGCCCGCGCAAGGCTGACGCGCCGGCACCTGCTCAGGCCGCCGCCCCGGTGGCACCCGCGCCTGTCGCTCCCGCGCCGGTGGCGCCCGCTCCCGCGCCGGCGGTCAACGGCAACGGCCGGGTCTCCGGTCCGGTGCTGGCCAAGCCGCCGGTCCGCAAGCTGGCGAAGGATCTCGGCATCGACCTGGCCACGCTCACCGGCTCGGGTCCGCTCGGCTCGATCACCCGTGAGGACGTACAGCGGGCGGCGAGCGGAACCCCGGCGGCGGCCGAGCCGCAGACGGTCGCGGCACCGGCCGCGTCGGCCGCGAGCTTCGGCGCGGACCGCGAGCAGCGCATCCCGGTCAAGGGGGTACGCAAGCTCACCGCGGAGAACATGGCCCGCTCGGCGTTCACCGCCCCGCACGTCACGGAGTTCCTGACCGTCGACGTGACCCGGGCGATGAAGGCGCTGGACCGGCTGCGTGACCGGCGCGAGTGGCGCGACGTGCGGGTCTCGCCGTTGCTGCTGGTCGCCAAGGCGGTGCTGCTGGCGGTCAAGCGGCACCCGATGGTCAACTCGACCTGGGCCGGCGACGAGATCGTGGTGAAGGAGTACGTCAACCTCGGCGTCGCGGCGGCCACCGAGCGCGGCCTGATCGTGCCGAACATCAAGGACGCCGGGCGGCTCTCGCTGCGCGAGCTGGCGGACGCGATGACGGAACTGGTGCAGACCGCGAAGTCGGGCCGGACGTCCCCGGCGGACATGTCCGGCGGCACGCTCACCATCACCAACGTCGGCGTCTTCGGCGTCGACACCGGCACGCCGATCCTGCCCCCGGGTGAGTCGGCGATCCTCGCCTTCGGCGCGGTACGGGAGCAGCCGTGGGTGCACAAGGGCAAGGTGAAGCCGCGCCTGGTGACCACGCTGGGCCTGTCCTTCGACCACCGGATCATCGACGGTGAGCTGGGCTCGAAGTTCCTCCGCGACATCGGGGACTTCCTGGCCGACCCGGAGGCGGCGCTGCTCGCCTGGACCTGACGCACCACGCTCCGGTCACGGCCGGTGTGCCACGGGTGAACGCCCGGCACACCGGCCGTGACCTTTTTGGGAACGGATTCGTCGGATCCTGACGTGTAAACACCTACGATCCGTAGGTACGTGGTTCAGCTCACCTAATAATCGATGGCAACAGGCGGCCCGGTGCGCTTAAATAGAGACATCAAGGGGCTGACAACCGAATAGCCAGGAGGAGAGACCCGAGATGAGCATGATCGAGCGAATCCGCACCCGCCGCGACGCCAACCGCCGCGCCCGCGCCATCGAGCACGCGCTGCGTTCCGCCAACTCGCCCGCGGTCCGCGAGGAGCTTCTCGCCATCGCCCAGCGTCACATGAGCTGACGCCACAAACCTTTCTCACCTCCTCCAGTCCGAAGACCCGCCCGACTCCGGGCGGGTCTTCGGCGTCTCGGTATCGGTCGGCACCGGGATTCCACCTCGCTCCACCGCCCGGTACGGTTGGCACGGTCGCCAACCGGCTGACTCCGGACGGATACGAGGCAGCGAAACCCATCGACGTCGTCCGGTGACTTTCGGTGACCGCTGATGCTCCCCCGAGCGGCCTCGGGCGACCACCGGATACGGTGCGGGGAGCCCGCACGGCCGGTACCCGCCGGCGACGCCGGTAGCCATGCCGACGGTTCCCCGACCGGCATCGGCGGCCGACCTGTGATGGAGGAGGCGCACCCATGACGTCCGAGGCTCCGCACCGCCCCGGCCAGGAGCCGGGCGAGGTGTCGCCGGGCACCGGCGGACCGGTGCCGTACGGCGATCAGCCGGCGCAGCAGGACAACGGGTACAACAGCGCACCCGACCTCGGCTGGGCACCGCCCCCGCCGGCCGGTCGGCCCGCGCAGCCGGCCCCGGCCTGGGCCGCGAACGACGACCAGCCACCCGCGTGGGCCCCGCCCGCGGGCCAGCCGGTGACCGGGCGGGCGACAGCCCACGTCCCGCAGCCCGCCTGGGGCGGCAACGACCAGGACAGTCCCGCCTGGGCCGGCTCCGGTGGCCCCGCCTGGGGCAACCAGGAGCAGTCCGGCCCGGACCGCGGCGCCGAGCAGGCGCCGCCCGCCTGGGCCGCCACGCCGCCGGGCAGCCCGGCCGAACCGTCGCAGGCCCCCTGGGCCACCGAGCAGAACCGTCCCGGATGGAACTCCGGCGAGCAGCAGCCGGGATGGTCGCCGTCCGGTGACCCGGCCGCCCGCGGCACCGGTTACGTGCCCGCCCCGGCCACCGTGCCGAACGAGACCTGGGTCACGCCCGCCCCCGCGGACGACCCGCACCGCTCCGGCGGCTTCGCGCCCACCGGCGGGCAGCACGACGACGCCCCCGGTCGCGCCGGTGGCTGGGCCGCCGCCGCGCAGCCGGACGACCCGAACCGCTCCGGCGGCTGGACCCCGCGCGACGAGCAGCCCGCCGCGTCCGACGACCCGAGCCGCTCGGGCGGCTGGACCCCGCGCGAGAGCCAGCCGGCCTGGGCGCCGGGTCAGCAGACCGGCGCCACCTGGCCGCCGGCCGACCCGCCCGCCCGTGCCGCCGCCGCGGTCTCGGTGCCCGCCACCGCCCGGCCGGACAACGCCTGGTCCACTCCGGAGCAGTCCGATCAGGACAACCGCCCGGCCGAGGACAGCGGTGGCTGGCGGGCGACAGGTGGGCCGCAGCACGACGAGGGACAGCGTTCCGGCGGCTGGCCCGCTCCGCAGGCCGAGAACCGGTCCGGCGGCTGGGACGAGCCGGCCCGCACCGAGGACCCGGACCGCTCCGGCGGCTGGGCCGCCGGGCGCGCCGCGAACCCCGCCGAGGCGGCACAGCCGGGCGGCTGGGAGCCGAACCAGAGCCGGCAGGCCGGCGGCTGGGGTGACGGCGCCGCCGTACCGCAGCAGCGTGACTCCGGCGAGCAGGCCGGCGCCTGGAGCGGCGCGGCCTCCGTACCGCAGCAGCACGAGCCCGGGCGGCCGTCGGACGAGCCCGCGCAGCCCGCCTGGGGCGCCGCCGCGCCGGCCGAGGCCCGCGCGAGCGTGTCCGTGCCGGCGCCCGACGCGCCCGCCGGCTGGGGCGGCAACCAGGACGAGCGTGCGGCCCCGCCGTCGCCCGAGCCGTGGTCGCCCGCCGAGGCGTGGGGCCGGTCCGAGGACTCCGCCCCGGCCTACCAGCCCGCCCCCGCGCCGGGCATCTCTGCCGGCAACGCCGTGCCGCTGCCCGCGCAGCAGCAGCGAGTGCCGGGCGCCGCGCTCGCCGCGTCGCCGCCCACCGACCGTCCGGGCACCGAACCCCAGGGGTACGAGCCGGAGCGCGGCGACGGCACCTGGGGCGCGTCCCGTGCCGAGGAGCCGCAGTCGCCTGCCGTTCCCGGACCGCGTACCTCCCCGGAGGGCGGCCCGGTCTCGGCCAGCGCGTCGGTCCCGGTGGCCAGCCGGGTCACCCCGCCGTCCGACCAGCCGCTGCCGACCAGCGGCCCCACGCCGCAGCCCCGGGTGTACGGCCGGCCCGCGCGCCCGGAGCCCGAGGAAGCCCCCGAGCACGACGAGCCCGGGTATCCCGGCCAGGACGGGCCACCCGGCAACGGCTTCCCCGGCCCGCAGTCGCGGTCCGAGGACGTCGACGGCCCGCACGGGTACGCCGGCACGTCCTCCGCGCCCGCCGCGCCGCCGTCGTTCCCCGTCGGTGTGCCGTCCTTCGTGGACGCGCCCGGCAACACCCGCCCCGCCAACGGCGTGCACCCGGGCGGCGAGCAGCCCGACGCCGCCCGTGACCCGTTCGGCGGCCAGCAGAGCCCGTACGGCGCTCCCGGCGGCCAGGACCCGTTCGGCGGCCCGGGTGGCCGGCCGGACCCGTTCGGCGCGCCGGGCGGCCAGCCCGAGCCGTTCGGCGGCCCCGGCGGCCAGCAGGATGCGTTCGGCGGCCAGCAGGCGCCGTTCGGCAGCCCGGCCGGCCGGCCCGAGCCGTTCGGCGAGCCGGACCGGTTCGGTCCGTCCGCCGGGGGACGTGCCTCGGTCGCGGTGCCCGGCCAGGGCCCGGCGGGTGGCGCGAACGCCTTCCCGCCGCCGCCTCAGCAGGCCCCGCCGGCCTGGTCGCAGGACGGGCCCGGCGCCGAGCCGGAGCAGGGCCGCTTCGACGCGTTCAAGCCGGACGCCACCGAGTCGCAGACCGAGGCGCCCCCGCCGAAGGTGCGCAACGGCCGGGTGCTCGCCGCCGTGCTGATCGCGGCGGTGCTCATCCTCGCCGTACCGCTCGGTCTGCTGACGCTGCTCGGCAAGGTCGGCGACGACAAGCCGGCCGGTTTCGACCCGGCGGTCGGCTCCTGCGTGAAGCAGTCCGGCACGAGCGCGGCGGCCGCGGACTGCGGGGAGCCGGGCGCGTTCAGCGTGGTGTCGAAGGTGGACAACAAGGACAAGTGCGCCGATCTGTCGCAGCCCTCGGTCTCGGTCGAGAGCGGCGGCACCACGCGGGTGCTCTGCCTGAAGCCCGCCGGCCAGTAACCGCACGTACGCGGAGCGCCCATCCCTCGCGGGGTGGGCGCTCCGCGCCGTTCCGGTGTGCGTCTGTTCACCCCGGGATCGCCGCGAGCGCGCCCGGCCGGTGCGGCACGATGGGGACATGAGCGCACGCGTACGGGCACCGGAACTGCGGGGTCGGGCCTGGCTGAACACCGGCGGCAAGGCGGTCACGCTGGCCGACCTGCGAGGCAAGATCGTTCTGCTCGACTTCTGGACGTTCTGCTGTATCAACTGCCTGCACGTGCTCGACGAGCTGCGCCCGCTCGAAGACAAGTACGGCGACGTCCTGGTCGTGATCGGCGTGCACTCGCCGAAGTTCGAGCACGAGAAGGACCCGGCGGCGCTGGCCGCGGCCGTCGAGCGGTACGGCGTGCACCATCCGGTGCTCGACGACGCCGAGATGGACATGTGGCAGCAGTACGCGGCCAAGGCGTGGCCGACCCTCGCCGTGGTCGACCCCGAGGGGTACGTGGTCGCCACCATGGCCGGCGAGGGGCACGCCGAAGGGCTCGCCCGGCTGATCGACGAGCTGATCGCCACCCACGAGGCGAAGGGCACGCTGCACCGCGGTGAGGGCCCGTACGTGCCGCCGGCCGAGCCGGACACCGTCCTGCGGTTCCCCGGCAAGGCCGTCCCGCTCGACGGCGGAAATCTGCTGGTCAGCGACTCGGCCCGGCACTCTCTGGTCGAGCTGGCCGCCGACGGCGAGACGGTGGTCCGCCGCATCGGCGCCGGTTCCCGGGGCCGGACGGACGGCCCGGCCTCCGCCGCCACGTTCGCCGAGCCGCAGGGGCTCTGCCTCCTGCCGCCGCACGTGGCCGAGGTGGCCGGCTACGACGTGGTGGTCGCGGACACGGTGAACCACCTGCTGCGCGGCGTACGGCTGTCCTCCGGCGAGGTGGTCACGGTGGCCGGCACCGGGCGGCAGTGGCGCTCGACGGTCGACGACCACGCGCACGACGCCCGCGCGGTCGACCTCTCCTCTCCCTGGGACGTGGCCTGGTACGAGGACCGGGTGATCGTGGCGATGGCCGGTATCCACCAGCTCTGGTGGTTCGACCCGATCAAGCGGACCACCGGCATGTACGCCGGGACCACTGTCGAGGCGCTGCGCGACGGCCCGCTGCCGGACGTGTGGATGGCCCAGCCGTCCGGGTTGTCCGTGTCGGCCGACGGCACCCGGCTCTGGGTCGCCGACAGCGAGACCAGCGCGATCCGGTGGGTCTCCGACGGCGTGATGCACACCGCCGTCGGTCAGGGCCTGTTCGACTTCGGGCACGTCGACGGCCCGGCCGACCAGGCGTTGCTCCAGCACCCGCTCGGTGTGTGCGCGCTGCCCGACGGCTCGGTGCTGATCGCCGACACGTACAACGGTGCGGTGCGCCGCTTCGACCCGGAGACCGGCCAGGTCGGCACCGTGGCGGACGGGCTGGCGGAGCCGAGCGACCTGGTGCTCACCGGTGAGGGCGACGTCCTGGTGGTCGAGTCGGCCGCGCACCGGCTGACCCGGCTGGCGCCGGGCGCGCTGACGTCGGCCGGGGCGGGCACGGTGGACGGCCCTCGGCACCGGCTGGAACGCAAGCCGACCGACGTGGCGGCCGGTGAGCTGACGCTCGACGTGATCTTCACGCCGGCGCCGGGGCAGAAGCTCGACGAGACGTACGGGCCGTCGACCCGGCTGGTGGTCTCGGCGTCCCCGCCGGAGCTGCTGGTCGAGGGCGCGGGCACGACCACCGACCTGTCCCGCAAGCTGGTGGTCAGCGGCGACGTCGCGCAGGGGGTGCTCCAGGTGACCGCTCAGGCGGCGACCTGCGACGCCGACGTCGAGCACGCGGCCTGCCACCTGACCCGGCAGGACTGGGGCGTGCCGGTCCGGGTGGTCACCGGCGGCGCGACCCGCGTGCCGCTGGTCCTGCGGGGCCTGGACGAGTCCTGACCGTCCCGTTCAGGCGAACGGGGTGGGGGTGACCCCGGCGTCGATGAGCGCGGCGCGGACCAGCTCCGCGCAGCGCACCGCGCCGGGGGTGTCCCCGTGCAGGCAGATCGACTCGACCGGGGCGGGGATGACCGTCCCGTCCACGGCGACCAGCGTGCGCTCGACGGCCATCCGGACCGCCCGGACGGCCACCTGCTCCGGGTCGGTCACCAGTGCTTCCGGCGAGCTGCGCGGCACCAGCGTGCCGTTGGGGAGGTAGTTGCGGTCGGCGAAGCCCTCGGCCACCACACGCAGGCCGGCGCCGGCCGCGAGCTGGGCCAGCACGGTGCCGGGCTGGCAGAGCACCGGCAGCTCGTGGTCGTACCCGCTGATCGCCGCCACCAGCGCGGCGGCCTGCGATTCGTCCCGGGCCGCCGCGTGGTAGAGCGCGCCGTGCGGTTTCAGGTAGCGGACCCGGGTGCGGTACAGGCGGCAGAAGGCGTCGAGCGCCCCGAGCTGGTAGATCGTCTCGTCGCGCAGCTCGGCGAAGTCGTACGCGATGTGCCGCCGGCCGAAGCCGGCGAGGTCGCGGTAGCCGACCTGCGCGCCCACCGCGACGCCGCGTTCGGCGGCGCCGGCGCAGACCCGGTGCATGGTGGCCGCGTCACCGGCGTGGAAGCCGCAGGCGACGTTCGCGGAGCTGATCAGGTCGAGCAGCGCGTGGTCGTCGCCCAGCCGCCAGCTTCCGAATCCCTCGCCCAGGTCAGCGTTGAGGTCCATGGAACGTCACCGTAGTGCCTGGCCGGGCCTGGGCGAGCGGGGTCACGTCGTCCACCACCCCGATGACCGGGTACCCGCCGGTGGTGGGGTGGTCGGCCAGGAAGACGAGCGGCCGGCCGTCCGGCGGCACCTGCACCGCGCCGAGCACCAGACCCTCGCTGGGCAGTTCGCCGGCGACCGTGCGGGTCAGGGCCGCGCCGGCCAGCCGCGCGCCGACCCGGTTGCTGTCCGGGCTCACCGTGTACGCGCCGCGGCACAGCAGGTCCAGCGCATCGGGGGTGAACCAGTCCTGCCGGGGGCCGGGGCGCACGGTGAGCCGCAGCTCGACCGGGAGCGGCAGGGTGACGGCGAGGTCGACGGGTGCGGGTGGACCGGCCGGGGTGCCGAGGGGCAGCCGGTCCCCGTCGCGCAGCGGCGGCGGTCCGAGGCCGGAGAGCGTGTCGGTGGCGCGGCTGCCGAGCACCGGCTCGACCGCGATCCCGCCGCTGACCGCCAGCCAGGTACGCACCCCGGCCCGGGCGGGGCCGACGCGCAGCACCGCCCCGGCGGGCAACGCGAGCGGCCGTCCCACGTCCCCCGGGCGCCGCTGTGCGGCCCCGGCCCGCCACTCGACGACCACGTCGGCCGGGGCCCCGGCGAGGGCCACAGCCGCCGCCCGGGTGAAGCGCAGCGCGCAGCCGGTCATGGTGATCTCCAGCCCGGCGGCGTGCTCGTCGTTGCCGACGAGCCGGTTGGCCAGGCGCAGGGCGGCCGGGTCGAGCGCGCCGGAGCGGGGTACGCCGAGGTGCGCCCACCCGGGCCGGCCCTGGTCCTGGACGGTGGTGAGCGCACCGGCCCGCAGCACCTCGATCACGACGCGTCGGCCAGCCGGACGCGGGTGCCGGGGGTGAGCCGGGCGGGCGGATCGGCGTGCACGTCGAACAGCGGCAGGTCGGTGCGGCCGACGAGCAGCCAGCCGCCCGGTGACGCGGCGGGGTAGATGCCCGCGTACGGGCCGGCGAGCGCGACCGAGCCGGCCGGCACCCGGGTACGCGGCGTGGCGAGCCGGGGCACGGCCAGCTCGGGCGGCAGCCCGGTCAGGTACGCGAACCCGGGCGCGAACCCGCAGAACGCGACCCGGAACTCGGTACGCCGCAGCCGGTCGACGACTGCGGGCACATCGACGTGCCAGTGGTCCGCGACATGCGGAAGATCCTCCCCGTCGTACACGACAGGCACCCGGACCTCGGCGGTGGTCGCGCCGGAGGTGGCGGCCCGGGGGCGCCAGCCGGCGATCCGGGCGGCGGCCGCCTCCGGGTCCGGTACGCCGTCGAGCAGCACGGTGACCGCGCCGGGGACGATCTCGGTGGCGGTCAGCTCGCCCGCCTCGCGCCGGTGCCACAGCTCGGCTCGCCACGCCTGCACCTGCTCCGCGTGGTCGCAGTCGAGGAGCAGGGCGTGCGCCCCGACCGGCCGGATCAGCATCCGGTCATCCTCCCGCCGGGTGACGTGACGGTCCACACTACTTGCAAGTAACCTACGCCGTCGTAACCTATTGAGGTGACGACCTCCGCACCGTTCCGGCTCCGGCCGGCCGACATCGGGAAGCCGCGCATGCGCGGCTGGCTGCACGCGTACGCGTTCTTCGCCGCTCTCGTCTGCGGCATCGTGCTGTGTTCGATCGCCGCCGGCCGTCCCGGCTGGGCGCCGCTGGTGAGCTGCCTGATCTACAGCTTCACCGTGTGCGGACTGTTCGGCACCAGCGCGCTCTACCACCGGCGGGTCTGGTCCGAACGCGGCTACCAGATCATGCGCCGGATGGACCACTCGATGATCTTCGTGTTCATCGCCGGCACCTACACACCGTTCTGCGCGCTGCTGCTGGACACCCGGCAGGCCACGATCATGCTGAGCCTGGTCTGGGGCGGCGCGATCGCGGGCGTGGCGGTGAAGCTGATCTGGCCGCACGCGCCGCGCTGGGTCTCCGCGCCGCTCTACCTGGCGCTCGGCTGGGTCGCGGTGGCCATGCTGCCGCAGATCCTTCATGCCGGTGGCGTCACCGCGCTGGTGCTGCTGAGCGTGGGCGGCGCGATCTACAGCGTGGGCGCGGTGTTCTACGCGCTGCGCCGGCCGAACCCGTGGCCCACCGTCTTCGGGCACCACGAGTTCTTCCACGCCTGCACGCTCGTCGCGGCGATCTGCCACCACATCGCGATCTACTTCGCGTTGTTCGCCTGAGCCGAGCCGCGCCCGGCCGCGCCCGCACCGGCCTCGGGCCGTATCGCGCCGCGCCGGGCTCCGGACATGCGCGAGGGCCCCGCGCCGTTGCGGGGCCCTCGGGTTCGTGGGGTCAGGCCGGGTAGCCCGAGCCCGGGCGGCGCACCTCGCGGTACTCCTCGCGCACGACGCGGTCGTCACGCACCGGCACCACCGGCTCGGCGACCACCTGCTCGCGTACCGGGGCGGCCACGACCCGGCGGCGGCTGTTCCAGAAGTAGAGCGTGGTGAGCAGGCCGGCGACGCCGGCGAGCATGAGCACCCAGCCCACCACGTTGAGGTTCAGCCATCCCAGGTTGGCGTCGACGGCGAACGCGAAGATCGCGCCGAGCGCGATGAGGAAGATACTGGCACCGATGCCCATGACGTCGCCTCCTTGGCGTCCTGCTGGCGTTTCCTGCCCGCCGCGGCCATGGATGAGGTAGCGGCACACATCGACATACCCAGGCGCTTTGATCGTCAATCAGGCAAGCTGGGCGGTATGACGGACGGCAGGAACGGGCAGCGGACGCTGGTGCTGCTGCGGCACGCCAAGGCCGAGCAGTCCGCGGACGGTCCGGACGCGGAGCGGTCGCTCACCGCGCGGGGTCACGCCGACGCCGCGGCGGCCGGCGCCTGGCTGGCCCGGCAAGGGCTGCTTCCCGACGTGGTGCTCTGCTCGCCGGCCCGTCGTACCCGGCAGACCTGGCACGACGTGGCGATGGGCATGACCGGCTCGCCCCCGGAGGGCGGCCCGGCCGGTTCGGTCCCGGCGGTGCGGTACGAGGCGACCGCGTACGACGCGCACCCGGACCAACTGCTGGAGCTGGTCCGGACGGTCGAGCCGGCCGCCGGCACGGTGCTGCTCGTGGCGCACAACCCGGGTGTCTCGCTGCTCTCGGCGCTGCTCGATCCGCAGCGGGCCGACCCGGACGGGCTGCGTACCACCGATCTCGTGGTGCACCGGCCGACGACCCGCTGGGCCGAGCTGGCCCCGGGCCGAGCGCCGCTCACCGCGCGCCACACCGCCCGCGCCTGACCGGTACGACTCAGACCCGGCTGTCGTAGGCCGCCCGGTTGGTGAGTACGTCGTCCATGTGCGTCTCCGCCCAGGTCTTCAGGCCCCGGATCATCTCGTGCAGGGAGAACCCGAGGTCGGTCAGCTCGTAGGTGACCGTGACCGGCACCGTCGGCTCCACGGTTCGGATGATCATTCCGTCGCGTTCCAGGGCGCGCAGCGTCTGCGTGAGCATCTTCTGGCTGACCCCGGGAAGCGTGCGGAACAGCTCGGAGTATCGCCTCGGGCGCGGCTCGCCGGCGCAGTCCGCTCCGAACCGGTGCGAGCCGTCGCTGCGCAACGCGGCCAGCACCAGCGTGACCCACTTGTCGGTGATCCGGTCGAGCAGCTGCCGGCTGGGGCACTGGGCCAGGAACGCGTCGTACTCCGCCTTGCTCATCTGTGCTCCTGCCGCCTCGGTGAGCTACGCACTTTCAGGTGCCTACTTCCCCCCGGAAAGTTACACCCCGATAGTGGAGGCCGGGTGCCGCGATCCGGCGGCGCCCGTGACGGACGACGAGAGCCAAGAGGTACACGCATGGCCCGCACCACCCTTCCCGGCGGCAACTGGACGCTGGGCGACCTGACCGTCACCCGGTTCGGCTACGGCGCGATGCAGCTCGCCGGCCCCTGGGTGATGGGACCGCCGGCCGACCACGACGGCGCCCTGGCGGTGCTGCGCGAGGCGGTCGCGCTCGGCATCACCCACATCGACACCAGCGCGGCTTACGGGCCGTTCGTCACCAACCGGCTGATCCGGGAGGCGCTGCACCCGTACCCCGATTCGCTGCACGTCGTCACCAAGGTCGGCGCGGACCGGGACCAGCAGGGCGGGTGGCCCACCGCGCGGGATCCGGAGAGCCTGCGCCGGCAGGTCCGGGACAACCTGGAGACGCTCGGCGTGGACGCGCTCGGCCTGGTGAACCTGCGGCTGGGCGACGCCACAGGGCCGCAGCCCGGATCGCTCGCCGAGGCGCTGGACACGCTCGCCACGCTCCAGCAGGAGGGTCTGATCCGCCACCTGGGCCTGAGCAACGTGACGCCGGAACAGGTGGCCGAGGCGCGGTCGATCGCGCCGATCGTCTGCGTGCAGAACCTGTACAACCTGGCCCACCGCCAGGACGACGACCTGATCGACGAGCTGGCCCGGCAGGGCGTCGCCTACGTGCCGTTCTTCCCGCTCGGCGGGTTCACCCCGTTGCAGTCCTCGGCGTTGTCGGCGGTGGCCGAACGCCTGGGGGCGACGCCGATGGGCGTCGCCCTGGCCTGGCTGCTGCGGCGCTCGCCGAACATCCTGCTGATCCCCGGCACCAAGTCCGTCGCGCACCTGCGCGAGAACGTCGCGGGAGCCGGGCTGGCCCTCTCCGGCGACGACCTCGCCGAGCTGGACCGGATCGGCCGTTGAGACGCGGCGTCAGGACGGCGGGGCCGTCGGCGGCGGCGGGTCGGGCGGCGGCGGCATCATCGCGGTCGGATGCGAGAGCCGGTTCTCCTCCACGATGAGCGTGCGGGCCCGCTTGCGGCGGTCCTGCCAGAACCACAGCGTGGTCAGCAGGACGCCCAGCCCGGCCAGGATGAACACCCAGCCGACCGCGCGCAGGTCGATCCACCAGACGTTGGCCCGGATGGCGAAGGTCATGATCGCGCCGAGCGCGATGAGAAAGATGGCGCTACCAATGCCCATGTGCGCTGCACTCCCCCGTGCGATGGCCTTGGGCGTACTCCGGTCGTGGTCCGCGACGGTTACCCGCCACCGGGCCGCCTATCCACCCCGGCACGCGCACGGCGACGGCCGGCGGGCTGGTGCCCGCCGGCCGTCGTCATGAGGGGGAGAGTGACGTTCTAGGGGTGAAAGCCCCCGGAAGGGCTCAGAAGACCTCCTCCGGGAGGTCCATGATCTCCAGGTCGGTGCCCTCGATGATCCGGCGGTCGGCGCCGATGCGGGGCAGCACCTCGCGGGCGAAGAACCGGGCCGCGGCGACCTTGCCGGCGTAGAAGGACTTGTCGGCCGCGGAGACCTCGCCGGCCAGCGCCTTCAGCGCCACGTCCGCCTGCTTCTGGAGCAGCCAGCCGACCACCAGGTCGCCGATCGCCAGCAGGAACCGGCGGCTGCTCAGGCCGACCTTGTAGAGCGCGCGGGTGTCGCCGCCCTGGGCCTCGCCCAGCCAGCCGGTCATCACGCCGAGGATGTTCTGGATCTCGGCGAGCGCCTTGCCGAGCGCCTGACGCTCCTCCTTGAGCTGGCCGTTGCCGGCCTCGGAGGCGATGTGCTCCTGGATCTCGGCGGCGACCGCCATCAGGGCCTTGCCGTTGTCCCGGACGATCTTCCGGAAGATCAGGTCGAGACTCTGGATCGCGGTCGTGCCCTCGTACAGGGTGTCGATCTTGGCGTCCCGGACGTACTGCTCCAGCGGGTAGTCCTGGAGGAAGCCGGAACCGCCGTAGGTCTGCAGCGCCTCGTGACCGAGCAGCTCGTACGCCCGCTCCGAACCGACGCCCTTGACCAGCGGCAGGAGCAGGTCGTTGACCCGCTTCGCCAGCTTGGTGGCCTTCTCGTCACCGGCCGCCTCGGCGATCGTGACCTTGTCCTGCCAGGTCGCGGTGTAGCAGACCAGCGCGCGCAGGCCCTCGGCGTACGACTTCTGCAGCAGCAGCGAGCGGCGCACGTCCGGGTGGTTGGTGATGGTCACCCGCGGGGCGGTCTTGTCGGCCATCTGGGTGAGGTCGGCGCCCTGCACCCGGTTCTTGGCGTACTCCAGCGCGTTGAGGTAGCCGGTGGAGAGCGTGGCGATCGCCTTCGTGCCGACGAGCATCCGGGCGTACTCGATGATCATGAACATCTGGCGGATGCCGTCGTGCTTCTCGCCCAGCAGCCAGCCCTTGGCCGGTACGCCGTGCTCGCCGAAGGTCACCTCACAGGTGTTCGAGACCTTCAGGCCCATCTTGTGCTCGACGTTCGTCGCGTAGACGCCGTTGCGCTCGCCCAGCTCGCCGGTCTCGGCGTCGAAGTGGTACTTCGGCACGACGAACAGCGACAGGCCCTTGGTGCCCGGGCCGCCGACGCCCTCGACGCCGACCGGACGGGCCAGCACGTAGTGGACGATGTTGTCGCTCAGGTCGTGCTCACCGGAGGTGATGAAGCGCTTCACGCCCTCGATGTGCCACGAGCCGTCCGGCTGCTGGATCGCGCGGGTACGGCCGGCGCCCACGTCGGAGCCGGCGTCCGGCTCGGTGAGGACCATGGTCGAGCCCCACTGCTTGTCGATGAAGAGCCGGGCCCACTTCTTCTGCTCCTCGGTGCCCTCGACGTGCAGCACGTGGGCGAAGGACGGGCCGGAGGCGTACATCCAGATCGGGGCGTTGGCGCCGAGCACCAGCTCGGCGAGCGACCACCAGAGGGCGCGCGGGGCGTTGGTGCCGCCCAGGGACTCCGGCAGGTCCAGGCGCCAGAACTCGGAGTCCATGAACGCCTTGTACGACTTCTTGAACGACTCCGGCAGCGGCGCGGTGAACGTCGCCGGGTCGAAGACCGGCGGATTGCGGTCGCTGTCCGAGTAGCTGGCGGCCAGATCCTCGCGGGCGAGGCGGTCGACCTCGCCGAGGAAGCTGCGGGCGGTGTCGACGTCCAGGTCCGTGAACGGCGCCTGGCCGAGCGTCCGGTCCGCCCCGAATACCTCGAACAGGTTGAACTCGAGGTCCCGCACATTGCTCTTGTAGTGGGTCATGCTCGCTGGCCCCGCTTCCGGACAGGTGTTACCGATCAGTAACTCCAGACTGTATTACTCGCCGGTAGGCAACGACAAGCGGATCTCGGAAGTGACAGCGATTACACACTTCCCGTTCATCCGTCGGCGGCGCCGACCTCCCAGCTCGGGACCGGCGAGGCGGTGGTGCTGCGCGCGCCGACGTACTCCATCAGGACCAGCGCGATGTCGTCGTCGAGCCGGCCGTGCACCCACTCGACCAGGGCGGTCTCCAACGAGGCCAGCCCGTCGGCGACGGTGCCGTGGCCGAGCAGCCGCCAGGCACGGTCGGCGGTGGGGAAGAACTCGCCGTCCCGGCGCGCCTCGCCCAGCCCGTCGGTGAACAGCAGCAGCCGGTCGCCCGGCTCCAGCCGCTCCACCCGGGGCCGGACGACGGGCATGAAACCCAGCGGCGGCGCGGGCGCGGGCGGCTCCAGCGGGATCACCGCGCCCCGGCGCAGCAGCAACGGCGGCGGGTGCCCGCAGTTGACGATGGTGAGCGTGCCGCCCCGCTCCTCGACCAGGGCCGCCGTGACGAAGTCCTCGTCACCGACATTGCGGGCCACCGCGCGGTCCAGGTCGGTCACCACCGCGCGCAGGTCGGCCCGCTCGTACGCGACGTGCCGGTAGGAGCCGAGCACGATGCTGGCCAGACGGACCGCGTCCAGCCCTTTGCCCCGTACGTCGCCGATGATCATGCGGACGCCGTACGGGGTGTCCATCACCTCGTACAGGTCGCCGCCGATCTCGGCCGTCGCTGTGGAGGAGATGTACCGCGCCGCCACCGCGAGCGTCCCGACCTGCGGTCCGAGTGGTCGCAGCACCGCCTGCTGGGCGACCGACGCGAGCCGGGACAGCTCCGTGATCCGGTCGGCCTGGCGCTGGCGTATCGCCGCCGTGGCGGCCGCGATCGCGGTGGCCGCCCCGACAGCCGTCACGTTGACCACTGTCACCAGCGGGCTACCCCGTTCGGCGACGGCGAAGCCGATGCCGATGGCGGTGGCCAGGCCGCCGACCGCGAGCACCACCCGCCAGGAGGCCAGTGCCGCCGCGAGGAACGGCGCGACGACCATCAGCGCGAGGTAGTGCGCCGGCCGGCCGTCGGCGAGCTCCACTGCGACCACGATCGCGAGCAGCGCGAGGGCCGCGCCGAGACCGGCGCGGGATCCGGGGCTCAGCGGGCCTCGGCCCGGCTGAAAGGGTTGCGTGCGTACATCGGACAGCATGCCTGATGGACGTGAACGGGAGAATGAACCTGGCCCGTCGGTCGTGGAAGTTCTGCCCGAGTGGCCGGTCAGCCGAGCACCTCGTACCGGACGTTCACGTGGCCGAGACCGGTGGCGGCGATGGTCGCGAACGCGGCGCGGGACAGGTCCAGGCACCGGCCCTCGATGAACGGGCCACGGTCGTTGATCCGCACCACCACGGACTTGCCGTTGTCCGGGTTGGTGACCCGGACCTTGGTGTTGAACGGCAGCGTCTTGTGCGCCGCGGTGAGCGCGTTCGGGTTGAACGTCTCGCCGTTCGCCGTCATCTGACCCTCGGCGTAGAAGGAGGCGCCGCAGGAGCCGCTGTCCACGACCTTCGGGCTGCTCGTCTTCTTCGCTGTCGGCGACGGGGCGGTGGTCCGCGCCTTGCTCCGGGAGGCCGCCTGGGTGCGGCTCGCCTTCGGGCTCGCTGTGGCCTTCGGCGACGGGCTGAGGCTCGCGCTCGGCGAGGCCGACGCGCTCGGCGAGGGGGCGGCCGACGTGGGGGCGGGTGTGCTGGGCAGCGTCTCGACCGCGACCGGTGCGGCGGGCGGTTCGGCGGAGGTGAGGCGCACGGCGCCGACGGTGCCGCCGACCGCGAGCGCCACGCCGACCGCCGCGGTCGCGGCGATGGCGGCGGGCGAGGAGAACTTGCGGGTACGAAGGTGCCTAGCAGCCACCGGCCCGGTCCTTTCGTCAACTGAACAAACCGGCCCGGACCGTAACGAGAGAAGCACTTCCGAAGTCAACGTGATCATGGTGCTATGCCCGCATTTACCCTGGTACGTGTAGCCGATCACGCCACCGTCGATCGGCCGAACGGCCCACCGATCCGCCAGGATGGAAACCGTGCTGAGTCGTCGCCTGGTCGAGCTGTTCCGGTGGATCGACCCCGGGCCGGGCAGCACCCACATGGTCAGCGACATCTCCGGCTGGTGGCGCGACCCCGACGTGCTCGCCCAGGTCGGTCCGGCGCTGGCCGGGCTGTTCCCCGAGGGTCGCCCGACCGTCGTGATCGCCCCCGAGGTGACCGGGCTGCTCCTCGGCCCCCTCGTCGCGGTCGCCGCCGGAGCCGGTTTCCTGCCCGCGTACAAGGACGGTGGCGAGCGGCGTCGGATCGGACCGACGCGCTGGGCGCAGACACCCCCGGACTACCGGGGACGGCAGCTGCGGGTCGGCGTGGACGGCCGGCGGCTGAATCCCGGCGACCGGGTGCTGCTGGTCGACGACTGGGTCGACACCGGCGCGCAACTGGACGCGCTGGGCCGCGTCGTCCGCGACGCCGGGGCCGACCTGATCGGTGCCGCCGCACTGGTCACGACCTGCCCGCCCGAGGTCGCCGAGCGGCTGGGTCTGCGCGCCCTGCTCACCGGCGACCAACTGCCGTGAGACGTCGGTGAACCGGGTGAGCGACGGCGGTACGGTGCCGTAGCGTCGGCGGCATGTGGCCTCGCATCGGTGGACTGCGCGCGCTCGCCCTCGGCACGCCCGGTGAGCTGCGCACCCGACTCAACACCCTCGTGCTCTCCGGCGTGAAGACCGCCACCGCCGGGCTGGTCCAGGAGTACGACGACGAGAACGAGGAACTGGAGTACGTCGGCGAGCGACTGGTTCTGGTCGACGACGACGACGCGCTCGTCGGCGTCGTGGAGGTCACCGGCGTCGAGGTGGTGCGCTTCGCCGACGTGCCGTGGGACTTCGCCCGCGCCGAGGGCGAGGGCGACCGGTCGATCGAGGAGTGGCGCGAGGGCCACGGCGCCTACTGGGCCCGGCAGGGCACCCCGGTCACCGACGACACCCGGATCGTCTGCCTCCGGTTCCGGCTGGTCTCCACCGAGGGCAGCGTCGGCACCTAGCCGGCGCGGCGCAGCTCCGGCAGCAGCGCCGCCGCCTCCACCAGCACCGCCTCGTCACCGGCGTACCAGCTGCTGGCCCGGGGCCAGTGCGTCACCACGTCGGTGAAGCCCAGCCGGGCCGCCCGGGACACCTGCTCGGCGAGGAAGTCGGCGCTGGTCAGCGAGAACACCGGCGCCGAGTCGAGCGACAGGTAGCGGTCGAGCGTCGCCGGGTCACGGCCGGCCTGCTCCAGCGTGCGGTCCATCCGCTCGGACAGCTCCGCCACAGTGCCCCACCACGCCTCGATGTCGTCGCCGCCGAGCCCGGTGGTGACCCAGCCCTGCCCGAACCGGGCGACCAGCCGCATCGAGCGGGGACCGTTCGCGGCCATCACGAACGGCACCCGGGGCTGCTGGACGCACCCCGGGTTGTTGCGCGCGTCCACAGCGGTGAACCACTCCCCGCGCCAGGTCGTGCCGTCCTCCCGCAGGATCGCATCGAGCAGCTCGGTGAACTCGGCGAACCGGTCCACGCGCTGCCGGGGCGGCAGCGTCTCGCCGCCCAGCACGGCCGAGTCGAAGCCGATGCCGCCCGCGCCGAGGCCGAGCAGCACCCGGCCGTCGGACACGTCGTCGAGCGCCGTCACCTGCCGGGCGAACGCCGCCGGGTGCCGGAAGTTCGGCGAGGCGACGAGCGTCCCCAGCTTGACGCGGGACGTCACGCCGGCCGCCGCGGTGAGCGTCGTCCACGAGTCGAACCACGGCCCGTCGACCAGGTCACGCCAGCCCAGGTGGTCGTAGGTCCAGGCGTGGTCGAAGCCCCACTCGTCCACCTGTGCCCACCGCCGGCGTGCTTCCGACCAGCGCTGGTCGGGCAGGATCACGATGCCGATTCGCATGATCACCAGGGTACGACCCGGGTCGGACATCCCGACCCGGGTCGCGGTGGATCACGCCGCCAGATCGGCGACCACGCAGGCGATGTTGTCCGGCGCGCCGGCCGCGTACGCCAGCTCGACCAGGCGCTCGACGGCGGCCTCCGGGTCGTCCGCCTCCGCCAGCGCGGCGTGCAGCGCGCCCGGCTCCACCACTGCCGAAAGGCCGTCGGAGCAGAGCAGGTAGCGGTCTCCGGGCAGCGCCGTACGCAGCGCCAGGTCCGCCTCCACGTCCGCGCCCGCGCCGAGCGCCCGGGCCAGCAGCGCCCGCTGCGGATGCGCCCCGGCCTCGGCCGGCGTGAGCCGCCCCTGGTCGACGAGCGTCTGCACGTACGTGTGGTCCTGGGTCAGCCGGGACAGCTCACCGCCGCGCAGCAGGTACGCCCGGCTGTCCCCGACGTGCACCAGCGCGAGCCGGGTGCCGCGCCGCACGAGCGCGGTGAGCGTGGTGGCGGGCTGGTCGGTGTCGGTGGCGTGCGCGCGTACCGCCCGGTCGGCCCCGGTCACCGCGTCCGCCAGCGCGGCGAGCAGATCGGCCTGCGGCGTGTCCGCCTGCTCCAACGGCCGCAGCGCGTCCACCGCCTCCGCGCTGGCGGTGGACCCGGCCGGACCGCGTACGCCGTCGGCGACCGCGAGCAGCGACGCGCTCGCGTACGCGGTGTCCTCGTTGGAGTCGCGGACCGTGCCGGTCTCGCAGCGCGCCGCGTACCGGAAGGTGGTCTCGGACATGGTGGTGCCCCTCTCGCTGAGCCTGTCGACGAGGAGCGCGACGGCCCGGCCGCGCGCCGCGGTGTCCGCGCTGACCCGCCGCCACCAGGCGTCGAGCGCCTCGGCGGCGGCAGCGGGCGGCAGGCCGCAGACGGTACGGATCTCGGCCAGCGGCATCCCGGCCCGGCGCAGCCCGGCGATCAGCCGTGCCCGGTCCAGCTGCTCCGGCGCGTAGTAGCGGTAACCCGAGTGCGGGTCCACCGCGGCCGGGGGCAGCAGCCCGCAGTCGTCGTAGATGCGCAACGCCTTGGCGCTCAGGCCGGCCGCCCGGGCGAACGCGCCGATGGTCAGCAGTCGCACCGTGCCTCCCTCGCGCTCCTCGTGCCGGTCACCGCGACCGGCACTGATCACGCTGGGCCTTGCCGCAGGGGACGGGTCAAGGCGTCGCTGCCGCCAGTTTGGTCAGCATCCGGCCCAGGTGCGGCTCGATCGTGCCGGCCGGCGCCTCGGCCACCTCGGCCGTCGTCCACCAGCGGATGCCGGCGAACTCCACCGGATCGGGCGTGAACCGCTGGTCACGGTGGGCGGACAGCACGTACCAGAGGCTGACGTCGGTGTGCCGCTGCTCCGGCGGGCCGACCGTCTCGGTGACGGTGAGGAACGCCGGGCGCTCGCCGAACGGCGGCGCGAAGACCGCCGCCACGCCCAGCTCCTCCCGCAGCTCGCGGCGCACCGTGTCGGCCGGGTGCTCGCCGGGCTCGACGTGACCGCCGCTCGGCAGCCACATGCCCGCGAGACGGTGGTCGACCAGCAGCACCGCGCCGTCGGCCGGGTCGCGGAGCAGGAAGTACGCGACCAGATGCGGCGACGGCGTACGCGGCTTGGCCCGGCGGAAGATGTCCTCCGTGGCGGCGAGCCAGGCCAGCGCCGCCTCCCGGTGCCGCGCCTCCTGCTCGTCACCGGGTGTCAGCTCGTCGACCAGTGCCCGGATCTCGTCCCGCATCCCGCCGATGCTGCCACCCGGGTACGACACGGTCAGTCCGGCGGCAGCGGGTTGGCGTCGGCCGCCGCGCGGACGAACTCGCGTACCCGGGAAGTGGTGTTCCCGGCCGGCCACACCGGACCGCGACAGATCGGCGGCGCGTCGTGGATCGGCACGTAGGCGAGGTCGGGACGGGCGTAGAACTGGCGGGTCTGCTCGCCCACCGGCAGCACCCCGCGCCCCAGCGCGACGAGCGCGAGCATCTCGGAGAAGCTGGCGCCCACCGGCCCTCTCGGCACCGGGCGGCCCGCCGGGGTGCGGTCCGGC
Source organism: Micromonospora tulbaghiae (assembly GCF_900091605.1). Taxonomy (GTDB): domain Bacteria; phylum Actinomycetota; class Actinomycetes; order Mycobacteriales; family Micromonosporaceae; genus Micromonospora; species Micromonospora tulbaghiae. The sequence goes on along the minus strand of NZ_FMCQ01000001.1, from coordinate 306,341 downwards.
GTGCGGTCCTGCTTGAACGCGGCAGAGGTCATCGCCGGGTACTGCACCACCGGATGGTCGCCGAGCACCTCCAGCGACACCGACTCCTCGGCCGCGAGCGGATGGCCGGCGGCGACCGCGAGCACCCGGCGTTCGCGCATCAGCACCGGGCCGTTCGCCATGCCGTCGAAGGGGTACGAGGCGATCAGCACGTCGATCGTGCCGTCCAGCAGACTCGACCGGGTGCTGGCCAGCGGCGCCTCGTGCACGTGCACCTCGCGGTCCGGGTGGCGCTCGGTGAACCGGGCCACCGCGCGCAGCAGCACCGGCGCTGTCGACTCACCGACGTACGCCACCCGCAGCTCGCCGGTGAGCCCGCGCCCGGCGTCCACGGCCCGCTGCACCGCCGCCTCGACGCCGGCCACCAGCGGGCGCATCTCCTCGGCCAGGCGGGCGCCGATCGGGGTGAGCCGGACGACCCGGCTGGTGCGCTCGAACAGCGGCGCGCCGATGCGGCGTTCCAGCTTGCGCACCACGTGGCTGACCCGGCCGGTGCTCACCCGCAGCCGCTCGGCGGTCCGCCCGAAGTGCAGTTCCTCGGCCAGGGTCAGGAACGTCTCGATCTCGTACCGCTCCAGCACCGGAGCACCTCCGTCGTTGCCTGCGGGTCAACGATCGTAGTCCGGATCGGGCTTGGTCCCGGCGTCGCGGCGGACCAGGGTTGACGGCATGCACAACGATCTCGTGACGGTGACCGGTTTCGACCACCTCGTGCTCGCGGTGAGCGACGTCGAACGCTCGCTCGACTTCTACTGCGGCACGCTCGGCCTGGCCCCGGTGCGGGTCGACAGGTGGCGGGCCGGCGAGGTGCCCTTCCCGTCCGTACGCGTCGACGCCGGCACCATCATCGACCTGGTACGGGGCGAGCCGGACGGGTCCAACGTGGACCACTTCTGCCTGGTGGTCGAGCCGGTCGACTGGCAGCGGGTGGTCGACTCCGGGGTCTTCACCGTGCTGACCGGCCCGGTACCGCGCTTCGGCGCGCGCGGCACCGGCACCTCGATCTACGTCAGCGACCCGGACGGCAACACAATCGAACTGCGCTCCTACCCGGCCGGCGCCTAACCTGGCCCGATGCCGGAGCTGGAACGACTCGCCGCCCACCACGCACCCGCCGTGCTGCGGTTCGAGCGGGAGAACCGGGCGTACTTCGCCCGGTACGTCCCCGACCGGGGCGACGACTACTTCACCGGGTACGCCGCCCGGCACGCGGCCCTGCTGGACGAGCAGGAACGCGGCACCTGCCACTTCCACGTGCTGGTCGGCGACCACGGCACCGTGCTCGGGCGGTTCAACCTGGTCGACGTCGCAGGCGGCAGCGCCGAGCTGGGCTACCGGGTGGCCGAGCGCGCCGCCGGGCGCGGGCTCGCCGGTGAAGGCGTACGGCGCGTGTGCGAACTGGCCCGCACCGAGTACGGGCTGCGCCGGCTGGTCGCCTCGGCGGCGCTGGCGAACCCGGCCTCACTGGCGGTGCTCCGGCGTGCCGGTTTCGTGCTCGACGGCGGGGTGTCCGACTGCGAGGTGGATCTGGACGGGGAGCCCGGCCTGCGGCACGCGCTCGACCTCCGGGCGCCCTACGCGGCCGCGTCCCCGTAGGCGGGCGCGCCGGCCGGCTCGTACGTCAGTTGCAGCGTGCCGTGCGCGTGGGTGACCGACTCGGTGAGCCGCAGCGCACTCGGCACCGTCCCCTCGCCGAACAGGCGCTTGCCGGTGCCGAGCACGACCGGATACAGCCAGAGGTGGAGCCGGTCGACCAGGCCGAGGCGCAGCAGCGACTGCGCCAGGTCCAGGCTGCCGATCACGTGGACCTCGTCGTGGCGGGCCTTCATCTCGGTGACGCGCTCGGCCAGGTCACCGTTTACCAGCGACGAGTTCGCCCAGTCCAGCGGTTCGGCGAGCGTCCGGCTGGCCACGTACTTGGGCACGCCGTTGAGCAGCCCGGTGAAGGGGATGTCCGCGGGCGCCTTCGGCCAGTAGCCGGCGAAGATGTCGTACGTCTTGCGGCCCAGCAGCAGCGCGTCCATGCTGCTCGCCTGCTGGAACATCACCGCGCCGGACTCCTCGTCGAGCAGCGGCATCTGCCAGCCGCCGTGGCTGAAGCCGCCCTCGCGGTCCTCGTCGGGTTCGCCGGGAGCCTGCGCCACCCCGTCGAGGGTCAGGAACTCGGTAACGATCAACTTGCCCATGGGTCTGCTCCTCCGGTTTCCGCTTGTCCCCCGTCAGACCCGTCAACGATCCGCAACTCATCGCCGACTCCGAGGAACCAGCGACCTGAGACTGCCCGTAAGATCATTCTCTTCGGCAGGCGTACACCTCCGGAGTCCTCGAAGGCGGATTCGCCGTGATCCCCGATCGGACTGAGATACGCGGCCTCCTCGACGAGGCGCTGGCCGGTGTGGCCGTCGCGTTCCAGGGCATGACGGCCCACGAGCAGGAGTCCAACTGCGAGTGCCACTGGGGCAGCGCGGAGGAGCTGGCACTGCTGAAGACGCCGGACGTGCCGCTCGACGATGACCTGCTCGGCCGGACATACGGCACCGCGGACTGGCACTATCCCGGCCCGCTGCTGCGCCGGATCCTGCCGCAGCTGACCCAGCACCTCGTGGCGGGCGATGCAATTTCCCGGACCGGAGCGCCTGGCCTTGGATACTTCTTCGCCACCGCCCGCTGGCAGGAGTGGCCCGCCGGACAGCAGGACGCCCTGCGGGAGTTTCTGAACGCCTGGTGGCTGCATGTACTGGTCGAGCCCGACGCGAAGGTGTCCGCCCATGACGGCCTCTCCTTCCTCGCCGAGGCGACCATCAAGTTCAACCCGTGGCTGGCAGCCTGGACAGAGGCTCTGGTCGACGAGGTGACCCGCCGGCGGCTGGTCGAGGCTGTGGATGAGTGGATGTACGACCTGCGGGGCAACGCGCTCCCGTGGCCGAGTTGGCACGACGTCGACACGTGGGTTCCCGCCCTGCAACTGTTTGTCGTCCGACACGCGCCCGGCGCACTGCGGGAGCACAACGCATCGGTCGAACTGCTCGACGACGTCCGCCGGCTCGGCCTGTCCGATCCCGAGCGGTGGGCCTGACAGCCCTTCGCGGTGACGCGTCGGACACTCGGCCTGAACGCGCACGGCGCATTGCGTCATCCGATGTTCCGGGCACGGCCGGCGCAAGAAGCGGTAACGACGACTGAGGCCCCAGCCAGGAAACCTGTCCTGAGCTGGGGCTTCACGTTGGAGCCGTGGTCCGAGTGACGTCGAGGCCCTGGTTCCTGACCAGGGCCCTCTCATGTCTGTCCTCGGTCTCAGCTCCCCGGCACCGGATGAAGATGGCTGCGCAGGAAGGCGACTAGCTCGCGGCGCGCCGGCCGGGCGGCCGGCACCAGACCAGGAATGCTCAGGAAGGTGTGGGTGGCCCTCGGGTAGCAGGTCAGGCGAGCGTCGGTGCCGTCCCCGCGAAGTCGTTCGACGTAGCGGCTTCCCTGATCGGCCAGCGGGTCCAGTGCGGCTGTGACGACCAGTGTCGGTGGCAGTCCGGCGAGGTTGTCGAACTTGAGTGGTGACACACCGCGCGGGTCGAGGGTGGGTGGCACGCTCACCTTGCGGGCCGCGCGTAGCCGGGACACCGACAGAGTGGGATTGTCGGCGTTTTCCGTGACGGAGGGGTACTCGGTCATGCTCTCCGTCCAGTCCGTGCCCGGGTAGATCAGCGCCTGTGCACGTAGTGGTGGGCCGTCCTTGCGGGCGCGCAGGGCGATGAGTCCGGCGATCGTGCCACCGGCGCTCTCGCCCATGACCGCGACGGCCGCGGGATCGACACCCCACCGGGCGGCATCTTCGACGAGCCGGACGACGGTGTCGTAGCCGTCGTCGATCGGCTGGGGCAGCGGGTGCTCCGGGGCAAGGCGGTATTCCACCGAGACGACCACCGCCGGGCACCGGGCCGCGACGTGGCTGTTGAGCCAGTCGTTCTGAGCAGCGGTACCCGCGAAGAAACCTCCCCCGTGGAACGAGACGACCAGGGGCAGCTTCCGGCCGGTTCCCTTCGGTCGGTGTACCCGCAGCGTCAGGCGGCGACCCGGAAGATCGACCGAGGTGTCCTCGATGCGTGCGCGGCGGTCCGGAAGGCCGGTGATGATCCGTGCGGCACGAGACGATGCCACGCGGTTGGCCTTCTCGCGCGCGGCGATCACCTGCTCGTCGGTCAGAGCCTCCCAGTCCAGGGTGTCCCTCAGGAGCCGGGTGCCCAGTGGGGCCTTGCCTCTCATGGTGTCCTCCGGGGTGCAGAAGCTGTGGACTCACTGTCACAGCCGGTGCATGCCGGTGGATTGAACGAATGTCACGACGGGCCGCACACGGCCTGGGCGTCAGGGCCCGACGGGCCAGGCGACATCGTCGACGGCGAGGAACGGTGCGCGTGCCACGGTCGCGGGCGTCGCTCCGGTGAAGGTCATGACGTCGCGGTGGAGGTGCGACTGGTCGGCGTAACCGCTGTCCGCCGCCGCCGCTGCGGCGCTGTGACCCGCGGCGAGGCGATGGGCCGCACGATCGAACCGGATGAGCTGGGCGGCGCGCTTGGGGGTGAGTCCGACCTGGGACCGGAACCGCGTCCACAGCCGTTTGCGGCTCCATCCGACCTCGGCCGCCAGCCGCTCGACCCGCCCTTGTCCCCCGCCGGCCACCATCCGCCTCCAGCAGAAGGCGACCTCCGCATCGACCGCGCGGGCCGCCTCCTGACGTCGGGCCAGCTCCACCTCGGCGATCGCGAACCGGTCGTCCCAGGATCGCGCGGCGCGCAGCCGCTCCTGGATGCGCACGGTGTCTCGCCCCCAGAGGTCGTCGAGGGCTGTCACGGCCCCGCTCAGCTCCGATGCGGCACCCAGGACCGCGTACGCGATCACAGGCGACAGCCGCACCTGAAGGCACGCGAAGCTTCCGGCCCGGCCTCGTCCCCGAGCACCGTGGGGTGGCGCGAGCCCGGCGGTGACGCAGCCTCGCTGTTGCCGTCCGGCACCGTCGTCGACGACGAGCGGCTGATCGCCGAGGTCGAAGATCACCATGAGAGCGGGGTGCGGCACGACCTCGACCTCGACCAGGGCGTCAGCCCGATCGCTGAAACCCGCCATGGTGACCCCCGCCAACCGGCCCGGTCGTGCCGGGACCGCGATGTCCCAAGCGGGCGAACCGGAGGGCACCGGCGCGGTAGGTCGCACATCACGATGGTACGTCTCACCTCGGCCGCCTCCGGAGGTCCGCCTTGGCCTCGGCGGCGTCCCGGGGCGCGTGAGCGGCCCAGGCGGCGAGCCGCCGCATCAGGTCCGCGAGCAACGTCCGGTACTCGTGGCGCACCTGCGCATCGGTGCCCGCCAGTGTGCCTGCCGGGCGCTGGCGCGGGTGACGGGAATCGAACCCGCACTGTCAGCTTGGGAACCGTGCAAGATCCCGGATCATGGTGTCCCAGCGCCTGTCTGCGGCGGTGTCGAGTGACCTGGAGCGGCCTGCCGTCGCCTCGGATAATGGCCCACTAATCGACCTTCCTCAAACGGCTTGCCTCGTATCGGATGATGCTCAGCGATGAGGAAAACCAAAGCAGAGCGCGATCAAGACAGCCTCAGGCGACGGTTGGAGGTCCTGAAACTCCCTGTCCTGGCGCTCAAGCACCATGGATATCTCAAGCCAACGGATCTCTACGAGTGGCAGTCCGAGCCCGAGGCGGTCGGCGTGGGATCGGATGGAACGGCCTTCGCTGTCTGGCCACACCGCGAAGTCGCCGAGCGGAAGCAGGTGACGTCCCACGCAGGTGGCACCGCCATCGTCACCTCGGCGACCGTCGAGACGCCCCTGAAGGTGTCCTTCGTTCAGCCGCTGCCCGGCGGGCAACTCCTACTCGCAGCCGCCCGAAGCCGACCGGACGCCCCACCCAACGCGCAGATATGGACCAGCGAGGGCCACCTCGTTCGTGCCGGCCACCTCGGTGACGCCATCGAAGAGCTCCTGACGACGCCCTCGGGCGACATGTGGGTCGGCTACTTCGATGAAGCAATGAGCGGGAGTGGCCCCCAGACTCACGGCCTCGCCCGCTTCACGGGCGAACTCGTCCCCGACTGGCTCTACCCGGTCGACGCTGGCCTCCCCGCCATATTCGACTGCTACACGCTCAACGTCCATGGGGAGAACGCGTACTGCTGCCCGTACACCGACTTCCACCTGATCTCTGTCGCGGGCGACGTTCCGAGAGACCTGGGTCCCGCGCCCTACCGGTCAGCGGGTTGCATCCTGGTGGACGGCGCAGAGGGCGCGCTGATCGGCGGATGGGGTCCGGAGTACGACCTCGTGACGCCGCTTCGCCTCAGCCACCAAGGCGTCGAGTCAGCAGGTTGGCAGGGCCGGATCGTCCTCCCGGACGGGACGGAGGCACAGCGCCTGCGCTACACATGCCGGGGTCCCGATCTACACGCCTTCGGTGGAGGCACGTGGTACCGCCTGGCGTTGGATGATCTCACTACAGTTCGCGGCTTATGAGCAACGACAGCCGACGCAGATCGGGTGACGAGAAGGCAGTCAGGGCTGCCCGGCGCAAGCCGAGCAAGCGCAAGCGGGTTGCCGAGGGCGACGGACCGGCCGCCGAGGGGAGCTGATGGCCCGTCCCTGTTTCAGCATGACCTAGAACCACGGAAGCCCTGGCAGGACATCGGTCCTGACCAGGGCTTCCGTGCGTGGAGCGGGTGACGGGAATCGAACCCGCACTGTCAGCTTGGGAAGCTGATGTTCTGCCATTGAACTACACCCGCAGGCGGCATCACTCTACCTGACGTCACCACACCCGTGCACCCAGGTACCCCCGCGCACGAAGTTGCACGTCGGCAACATATGGGCGTTCTCAAATCTGTCGATGAGATGTAACGTCTGCCCCACGTTTCCGCACCGGCGTGACACACCCCCTGCCACGCCGTCAGAAAGAGGTGGGCCCATGGGACTCCGTCCCAACCTGCTGACCCGGCGTACCGCCGGTGTCGCGACGTCGACCCTCGCGCTACTGCTCAGCACCGCCGCCGTCGGCGTCGTCCCCGCTGCTTCGGCCTTCTCGGCCGCCCCGGCCGGTGTCTGCGCCGAGCCGGCCGACGCCCACGCCGACGAGCACGCGAACGCTCGCGTCGCGAAGGGCGGCAACGCCAAGCTGGACCCGAACCACCTGACCGCCAAGCAGGTCCGCGACCGTGAGGCCGACCTCGCCGCCGCGCAGCGCGAGCGGGCCAACTTCCGGACCGGCGCCGTCACCCCGCTGGCCACCGTGACGATCCCGGTCGTCGTGCACGTCATCCAGGAGAACAGCACCCGGGCCGGTGGCAACATCACCGACTCGATGATCAACCAGCAGATCACCGTGCTGAACCAGTCGTACGCGGGCTCGACCGGCGGCGCCGCCACCGCGTTCGGGTTCCAGCTCACGAAGATCAACCGGGTGACCAACCCGTCGTGGTACCCGATCGTGCAGGGCTCCTCCGCCGAGCGCTCGATGAAGACCTCGCTGCGTGAGGGCGGCAAGAACACGCTGAACATCTACCTCGGCGAGCTGAGCGACAGCCTGCTGGGCTGGGCCACGTTCCCGAAGCGGACGCTGGACAAGATGGACGGCGTGGTCGTGCTCAGCGAGTCGCTGCCCGGCGGCACCGCGACCAACTACAACCAGGGTGACACCGGCACCCACGAGGTCGGCCACTGGCTGAACCTCTACCACACCTTCCAGGGCGGCTGCTCCGGCTCGGGCGACAGCGTCTCCGACACCCCGGCCGAGGCGTCCCCGGCGTACCAGTGCCCGACCGGGCGGGACACCTGCTCGACCACGGGCAAGGACCCGATCACCAACTTCATGGACTACACGTACGACTCCTGCATGTACCAGTTCACCGCCGGCCAGGCGAGCCGCATGCTCACCGCGTGGAACGCCTACCGCGCGGCCTGACCCTCGCACCACGTACCGGTGCCGGCCCTGTCCTCGGACGGGGCCGGCACCGTTTCGTTCCGGGCCGGTTTCAGGCGGCCGGGCGGCGGGTGTCGAAGCCGTGCCGGCCGCGCCGGCCCTCCGCGGCCACCGGCTCCCGCCGGGCCGGTTCGGCCCCGCGCGGGTCGAGCCAGACCCGCACCTGCGGCGGGGCGGCGCCGGGCTGGGCCACCGGGTCGCGCCGCGTCAGCATCGCCGCCTCGACCGTGAACTCGAACAGCCGCCAGTCGCCCTGCGGCGACGCGCGGCCGATCCGGGCCAGCCGGGCCACGGTGGCCGGGTCGGTCACCGGCCGGGCGCGACCCGCGACGTACGCCTCGTCGTCGCTCTCCTCCGGCGGGAACGAGTGCAGCGCGTAGCGACCGTCGCGTTCGAGGTCGCGGCGTTTCGGCGAGTCGATGACGAAGCACCAGAGGCCGTCGGCGGTGAACACCGGGGAGACCGGGTGGACCCGGGGGCCGCCGTCGGCGCGGACCGTGGCGAGGTAGCCGAAGCCCGGCCCGTACTGCTGCATCAGGAGGCGGATCTCGTCGGCGAGGCGGGGCTCGTCGGCGGCGAATTCGGACCAGGAAGCCATGTGGACACTCTATCGAACACGTGTACGAAGATGTAGTGCGACACGCAGGTCACCCGTACCGGTCGCTATGGTGTTCCGATGCTGCTCTCCGACCGCGACCTGGTCTCCGAGATCAAGGCCGGCACGCTCGCGCTGGAGCCCTTCGAGCCCACGCTGGTGCAGCCGTCGAGCATCGACGTACGCCTGGACCGGCTGTTCCGGGTCTTCAACAACCACCTCTACACGCACATCGACCCGTCGATCCAGCAGGACGACCTGACCTCGATGGTGGAGGTGCCGGAGGGGCAGCCGTTCGTACTGCATCCGGGCGAGTTCGTGCTCGCCTCCACGCTTGAGGTGATCTCGCTGGGTGACCAGCTCGCCGGCAGGCTGGAGGGCAAGTCGAGCCTGGGGCGGCTGGGTCTGCTGACCCACTCGACGGCCGGCTTCATCGACCCGGGCTTCTCCGGCCACGTCACGCTGGAGCTGTCGAACGTGGCGAACCTGCCGATCACGCTCTGGCCGGGCATGAAGATCGGCCAGCTCTGCATCTTCCGGCTCTCCTCGCCGGCCGAGCACCCGTACGGCTCGGCCGTCTACGGCTCCCGTTACCAGGGGCAGCGCGGCCCGACGCCGAGCCGGTCCTGGCAGAGCTGGCGCACCTGGCCGACCCGCTGACGCCGCACCCGGGGCATCACGCCCGGGGCACCGCCGTCACCGGCGGAGCCCCGGACCACGACCTCAGCCAGGGCGGCCGTAGCTGTTGATGTCGCCGTCATCGACCCGCTTCATGGTGATGGGCTTGCCGGACTGGGAGGCGTGCACCACCCAGCCGTCGCCCACGTACATCGCCACGTGGTGCAGGTCGCTGTAGTAGAAGACCAGGTCACCGGCGCGCAGCTCGGCGCGGCTGACCCGCTTCGTCACGCCGTGCTGCTGGCGTGCGCTGTGCGGCAGCGAGACGCCACCCTTGGCCCACGCGGCCATGGTGAGGCCCGAGCAGTCGAAGTGGTCCGGTCCGGCCGCGCCCCAGACGTAGATCTTGCCGATCTGGGCGCAGGCGAACTTGACCGCCGCCCCGGCCGGGCCGCCGGGGTAGCCGGCCGGGCACGGCGCCGGGCGCAGCGGGCCGCCGCCACCCTTGCCGTACACCTTGAGCCGCAGCTTCTCCAGCTTGGCGATCTCGGCGTCGATCTGCTTCTTCTTCGCCGCGAGCTGGGCCTCGGTACGCGCCAGACCGGCGATCATCTCGTCCAGCGGCTTCTTCTTCGCCGCCAACTCGTCGCGCAGCGCCGCGACGGAGCGCACCTGCTCGTGCTGGCGGTGCGCGAAGCGGTCGAGCAGTTCCAGGCCGTTGACCAGATCGCCGGGTGAGCGGCTGCCGAGCAGCGCGTTGACTGTGGAGAGGTTGTCGCCCTTGTAGGCGTCGGCGGCGAGCCCGCCGACCTGGCCGAGCGCGGCGTCCACGCGGGCCTGGAGGGGTGCGATCTGCCGGCCGAGCGCGTCGGCCTGCTTGCGCCGCGCGGCGAGCTGCCCGCGTACGGCGTTGACCTGTTCGATGACCGGTTCGAGCTTGTTCCAGTCGCGGTCGATCTGGGCCTCGATCTCGGCGACCGAGGGTTCGGCGTGTGCCGCCGTGGCGCCGCCGGTCAGGACGACGGCGGTGCCGACCAGGGCGGCGAGGGCGGTGGTGAAGCGGGACCAGCGGGTACGCGGCACAGCCGTGGACCGGTCGACCGACCGGTTCGACGACGGCCGCTGGGCATGGAGTGCCACCGGGCGTCCGTACTCCTTCTTCCGTACCGCCTACCTGGTTAGCTGACGGATTCGGGCGGGAAGGGAGCCGCCCTACCGCATCGCTGCGGATTCACCCCAGGTACCTGGTTCCCCGGCTCGCCCGGAGGCGACTCGGCGGTGTCGGACCGTCACCGACCGGGTTGGACGGTGAGACGTGCGGCCGACGATTCACCAGAGTAGGGACCACCGTTATCGATCCGCAACTTCCAGCGCCGTGACACTCCGTACGCGATGAGGTGCCGTACCCGTGCGGAGGTGAAATTTTCTTTCAGGGCCGATTACCCACTGGAAAGGTATTGACCCTCACGGGTGTGCGGAGTGAGGGTGGAAACGCAGTGACCCCCATCCCTGTCCAGGAGGTTCGATGCACCTCTCCGCCCTGCCGTCGGGCAGACGGATACTGCTCGCCGCCGCCGTGGCCACGGCCACCGCGCTGGCGACGACCGGCCCGGTGACCGCCGCGCCGGACACGTCCGCGCCCGCGAGCGACCGGCAACAACAATACGCCGCCGCCGCGGCCGAGTACGGCGTGCCGCAGAACGTGCTGCTCGGCGTCTCCTATCTGGAGTCCCGCTGGGACACGCACACCGGGCAGCCCAGCACCAGCGGCGGCTACGGCCCGATGCACCTGACCGACGCAGCGCACATCCTCGCCGTGCCGGGCAGCGCCCACGTCGACGAGGACGAGGACCCGCGCGGCGACGACGCCCGCCCGCTCAAGCTCGACCCGGCCACGGCCGCCGCGCCGCAGCGGGAGACGCCGCTGCCGCCCGCCTCGCTCCAGACGCTCGACGCGGCCGCCGCGCTGACCGGGCTCGACGCGGGGACGCTGCGGACCGACCCGGCCGCGAACATCCGCGGTGGCGCGGCGCTGCTGGCGTCGTACCAGAAGGCTCTGGGTGGGCCGGTCGGTGCCGGCACCGATCCGGCGGCCTGGTACGCCGCGGTGGCCCGGTACTCCGGCGCGGACACCTCGGACGCGGCAGCGGCTTTCGCCGACGAGGTGTACGACCAGCTCGGCCAGGGCGCCAGCCGGACCACCGACGACGGCCAGCGGGTCACGCTCGCCGCCACCGCCGCGCAGCCGGACCGGTCCCGCCTGGCCCGGCTCGGCCTGCGCAACGCCGAGCGGCCGGACGGGCTGGAGTGCCCGGTCCGGCTGGCCTGCGAGTGGATTCCCGCGCCCTACGAGCAGCTCAGCGACGACCCGGGCGACTACGGCAACCACGACCTGGGCGACCGGCCGAAGCAGCAGAAGATCGAGTACATCGTCATCCACGACACCGAGGGCTACTTCGGCCCGAGCGTCAACCTGGTGAAGCGGGCCGACTACCTGGGCTGGCACTACACGCTGCGCTCGGTGGACGGCTACATCGCCCAGCACATCAAGACCAAGGACGTGGGCTGGCACGCCGGCAACTGGTATGTCAACGCGAAGTCCATCGGCCTGGAGCACGAGGGCTTCGCCGGTCAGGGCACCTGGTACACCGAGGCGATGTACCGCACCTCCGCCAAGCTGGTGCGCCACCTGGCGCTGAAGCTCGGCATCCCGATGGACCGGCAGCACATCATCGGCCACGACAACGTGCCCGGCATCACCGCCGCCAACGTGGGCGGCATGCACTGGGACCCGGGACCCTACTGGGACTGGTCGCACTACTTCGACCTGATGAAGGCGCCGTTCCGCAGCACCGGCACGTCCCGTACCGGCCTGGTCACCATCGACCCGGACTTCGCCACCAACCGGCCGGCGTTCTTCGGCTGCAACCAGCAGCCGCCCGGCGTCCCCAGCCCCACCCCGCCGGCGCAGCCGTGCCCGTCGCGCGGCTCCTCGTCGGTGATCCTGCGGACCGCGCCGAGCCCGGACGCCCCGCTCGTCAACGACCTCGGGCTGCGCCCGGACGGTACGCCGGACACGATGTACATCTCCGACCACGGCGCCCGCGCCTCCGCCGGCCAGACGTACGCGCTCGCCGGCCGGCAGGGTGACTGGACGGCGATCTGGTACCTCGGCCAGAAGGCGTGGTTCCTCAACCCGGCCTCCGCGCCGACGGCGAAGTGGGCCACCGGCTTCGTGGTGACCCCCCGGCCCGGCAAGGCCACCATCCCGGTGTACGGGCGGGCCTACCCGGAGCAGGCCGCCTACCCGGACACCATCCCGTACCAGGCCATCTCGCCGCTGCAGTACACGTTCGCCGCCGGCCAGCGGTACGCGGTCGGCGGGGTGCTGCCGGGCGAGTACTACCGGGCGGTCTCGTTCGACGGTTCGGCACCGGGTGACCGGACCGTGGTGCGCGGCGAGAACCGCTACGTGCAGGTCCAGTTCGGCCACCGGATCATGTTCGTGAACCTGGACGACGTGCTGATCCTGCCGTCCCCGGTCGGCGCGCCGCGCTGACCGTCACCGCACACGGGAAGGCCCCCGGTCCGTGACGGACCGGGGGCCTTCTCGTTGCCAGGAGGTGCGGGTCAGCTGACCCGGACGAAGCCGGCGAGCGGCTGGGTGTTGATGCTCGACACCTGGACCGGTTTACCGGTACGTGGCGCGTGCACCATCACCCCGTTGCCGAGGTAGAGCCCGACGTGGTGCAGGTCCGAGCCGAAGAACACCAGGTCACCGGGGCGCGCCTCGGAACGGGAGACCCTACGGCCCTCGTTCCACTGGGCGCCGGTGAAGTGGGTCAGCGAGATGCCCGCCGCCTTGTACGCGTACTGGGTGAGGCCGGAGCAGTCGAACGAGTTCGGGCCGGTGGCGCCCCACACGTACGGGTCACCGACCTGGGCGCACGCCGTCTTGATCGCGGTCCGCGCGGCGCTGCTCACCACGCCGTCGATCTTGGGGCAGCCCGCCGGGCGGATCGAGGTCACCGGGAGCATGGCGGTCAGCCGCTTGATCTCCGAGTCGATCTGCTTCTTCTTCGCCGCGAGATCGTTCTGCTGCTTGATCTCCAGCGCGATCAGCGCGTCGAGCTTCTCCTTCTGCTTGTTGTACTCGTCGCGCACCTTGAGCACACCGGCGATCTGGCGGCGCTGGTCGTCGGCGATCCGGTCCAGCATGACCAGCTGCTCGGCCAGCGTGCCCGGCTTGGTGTTCACCAGCAGCGCGCCCAGCTCCTGCGACGGGCCCTGGATGTAGTACCGGGCCGCGATGTCGCCGACCTTGTTCATGGCGAGCGTGGAGGCCAGCTCCAGCGGCACCATCTTGTCCTTCAGCGCCTTGGACTTCTTCTGGTTGGTGCGGAGCTGCGAGCGAACCTTGTTGAACTGCTCGATGGTGGGTTCGAGCTGCTCCCACTGCTTGTCGATCTGCGCGTCGATCTCGTCCACCGACGGCGCCGCGTGCGCCGGGGCGGTCAGCATTCCGGCGCCGACCGCGGCGGCCGCGACCAGGGTGACCAGACGGCGTACCACCCGTTGGAACCCGGCCCGCCGACCGGGTGGAGCGCTCGGGGCGTGACGTTGAGGGGGCGTGGTTGCCACCGGCACGGACTCCTTTGCAACCGACCGCCGGGCGCCTCGCGAGAGGGAAGTTCGAGGCAGACGACCCACAGCGGTCGGTGCCTCACATTAGGGAAGGCGTCCGATGGAATCAAGGCGACCGTTTGTTCAATCACGTATCCGCAATCGATTGCACACCAAGGGTATTCATTTCACCTCCCGACGATGGCTGTCAATACGTCGTCGAGCGTCACCACACCCATCGGCCGGCGTCCGTCGCTGACCAGCACCATGTGGCGGCGTTCGCGGCGCATCGCGAGCAGCAGATCGGCGAGCGTACGGTCCGGCGGCACCACAGCCAGCGGCCGGTAGACAGCGGCCGGCACCGGCGCCCGGCGGCTCGCCCCGGCGTACCCGAGCACGTCCTTGACGTGCACGAAACCGAGCACCCGGCGGGTGGACCGCTGCACCACCGGGAAGCGGGACCGGCCGGTACGGGTCGCCAGCACCTCCAGCGACGCCGGTGAGACGTCCTCGGCCACCGTCGTCACCGTCGACCAGGGTTGCAGCGCGTCCGCCGCGGTACGGCTGTGCAGGGCCAGCGCGCCGGTGATCCGGGCGTGCTCCTCGGCGTCCAGCAATCCCTCGGTACGCGCCTGGGAGACCAGCCCGGCCAGTTCCTCGGCCGTGAACACGGTCTTCACCGCGTCGGTCGCCTCCACCCGCCACCACCGCAGCACCTGCCGGGACGCCCACTTCATCGCCAGCAGCAGCGGCTTGGTGGCCAGGCAGAACGCCAGCATCGCCGGGCCGAGCCAGAGCGCCGACGGCTCCGGCCCGGCCAGCGTGATGTTCTTCGGCACCATCTCGCCGACCACCGTGTGCAGGAACACCACCACTGCCAGCGCGATGACGAACGACACCGGGTGCACCGCCGAGGCGGGCAGCCCCAGCGCGGCGAACGGCGACTCCAGCAGGTGGGCGAGCGCCGGCTCGGCGATCGCGCCGAGGCCGAGCGAGCAGACGGTGATGCCGAGCTGCGCCCCGGCGATCATCAACGGGATCTGGTTCATCGCCGCCAGCGCCAACCGCGCCCGCTTCGACGTCGCCGCCAGCGGTTCGATCACCGTACGGCGGGACGCGATCAGCGCGAACTCGCTGCCCACGAAGAACGCGTTGCCGAGCAGCAACACCACCGCCACGAGTAGTTCAGGCACCGTCGTCGGGCTCCTCGGGGCGCACCACCCGCACCTGCTCGATCCGGTGCCGGTCGACCTCCACCACCGTGAACTCGTACCCGGCCTCGTCGACCGTCTCGCCCGGCACCGGGATGTGGCCGAGCCGCGCCATGAGGAAGCCGCCGAGCGTCTCGTACGGCCCGTCGGGCAGCCGGAACCCGGTCTGCTCGACCAGCTCGTCGGCGCGCAGCACACCGTCGGTCAGGACGGTCCGCTCGCCGCCGGGCACTGTCAGCTCCACCGGGCCGAAGCCGTCCACCGCGTCCGGGTCGAACTCGTCGGCGATCTCTCCGACCAGTTCCTCGACCAGATCCTCCACGGTCACCACGCCGTCGGTGCCGCCGTACTCGTCCACCACGATCGCCAGGTCCGCCCCGGCGGCCTTGAGCGCGGCCAGCACCCCGTTCAGGTTCAGGCTCTCCGGGACGTACACCGGTTCCCGGGCGACGGCGGCGACTGTGGTGGCGGCCCGGCGGGCGAGCGGCACACCCAGCGCGTCGGGCACCCCGGCGACGCCGGTGACCAGGTCGAGCGTCTCCTCGTACACCGGGAACCGGGTCCGGCCGGTCCGCCGGGACGCCTCCAGCAACTCGGCCACAGTCGTGGTGGCGCGCAACGCGGTCACGTCCACCCGGGGCGTCATCGCCTCGGCGGCCCGCTTGTCGCCGAAGCGGATGGTGCGGCGCAGCAGCATCGCGGTGTCCGGCGGCAGCGCACCGGCTCGCGCCGAGATGGCGGCGAGCAGACCCAGCTCCTCCGGGGAGCGCGCGCTCGCCAGTTCCTCCTGCGGCTCCACGCCGAGGCGGCGCACCAGCCGGTTCGCGGACTCGTTCAGCAGTCGGATCAGCCAGCCGAAGGTACGGGAGAAGGCCCGCATCGGCGCCGCGGTGGCGAGCGCGGCCGGCATCGGGCGGGCCAGCGCGAGGTTCTTCGGCACCAGCTCGCCGAACAGCATCGAGATGAGCGTGGCCAGGGCCAGCGCGAGCAGGCCGGAGAAGCGTTCCGCGCCGCCGAACGGATGCAGCAGCGGCGTGAAGATCCGGGCCAGGGCGGGCTCGGCCAGGTAGCCGGTGAGCAACGCGGTGAGCGTGATGCCGAGCTGCGCGCCGGAGAGCTGGAAGGACAGCTCTCGCAGCGCGCGGCGTACCGTGACGGCCCGGCCGTCCCCCTCGTCGGCCCGCCTGTCGATCTCCGCCCGGTCGACCGTGACCAGGGCGAACTCGGCCGCCACGAAGAACGCGTTGCCGGCGGTCAGCAGCACGAAGCCGACCAGGGGCAACAGCGTCAGAAGCAGAAGGCCGTCGATGCGCGTGATTGTGGCACGCGCGCGCCGACGGCGGACCCCCGTGGCGCGCGACGGCGGCGGCACCGCATGGGTGCCGCCGCCGTCGTGGTCCGGCTCCTGCCGGGTGTACGCCTCAGCTCGCGGCCGGCGCGACCTCCGGCTCACCGGCCGGGGCCTCCGGCTTGACCGAGCGCAGCAGCACGCTCGCCACGTCGACCACCTCGACGTCCTCGCCCGCGCCCTTGCCGTTCACGCCGTCGTTGAGCATCGTCGAGCAGAACGGGCAGCCGACCGCGATGGTCTTCGCGCCGGTGGACATGGCCTCCTCGACGCGGTCCACGTTGATCCGCTTGCCGATCTTCTCCTCCATCCACATCCGGGCGCCGCCGGCGCCGCAGCAGAAGGAGCGCTCGCTGTTGCGCGGCATCTCGGTCAGCTCGCCCTGGATCGAATCGCCGAGCACCTCACGCGGCGCGGCGAAGATCCGGTTGTGGCGGCCGAGGTAGCACGGGTCGTGGTAGGTCACGCCGCCGTCGACCGGCTGCACCGGGGTGAGCTTGCCGGCACTGACCAGGTGGGCCAGCAGCTGGGTGTGGTGCACCACCTCGAACTCGCCGCCGAGCTGGCCGTACTCGTTGCCCAGGGTGTTGAAGCAGTGCGGGCAGGTGGCGACGATCTTGCGCTTGCTCTTCTCCCGGCCCTCGAACGCCTCGTTCAGCGTCTCGACGTTCTGCTGGGCCAGCATCTGGAAGACGAACTCGTTGCCGATGCGGCGGGCCGGGTCACCGGAGCAGGTCTCGCCCTCGCCCAGGATGGCGAACTTGACGCCCGCCTCGTTGAGCAGCGTGGCCACAGCGCGGGTGGTCTTCTTGGCCCGGTCCTCGAACGCGCCGGCGCAGCCGACCCAGAACAGGTACTCGAAGTCGTCGACCTCGCCGACGCGCGGCACCTCGAACCCGAGGCCCTTGGTCCAGTCCTCGCGGGTGTTCTGCGGGGCGCCCCACGGGTTGCCCTTGTTCTCCAGGTTGCGCAGCATGACGCCGGCCTCGGAGGGGAAGCTCGACTCGATCAGCACCTGGTAGCGGCGCATGTCGACGATGTGGTCCACGTGCTCGATGTCCACCGGGCACTGCTCGACGCAGGCGCCGCAGGTGGTGCAGGACCAGAGCACGTCCGGGTCGATGACGCCGCCCTCTTCGGCGGTGCCGATCAGCGGCCGGTCGGCCTCGGCGAGGGCCAGCACGTCCATGTGGGCGAGCTGCGCCTCGGTGGCCTTCTCCTCGCCGGTCAGGTCCTTGCCGCCACCGGCCAGCAGGTATGGCGCCTTGGCGTACGCGTGGTCGCGCAGGCTCAGCACCAGCAGCTTCGGCGACAGCGGCTTGCCGGTGTTCCAGGCGGGGCACTGCGACTGGCACCGACCGCACTCGGTGCAGGTGCTGAAGTCGAGCAGGCCCTTCCAGGTGAACTGCTCGACCTGGGCGACACCGAACTGGTCCTTCTCCGGGTCGGCCTCCTCGAAGTCCAGCGGCTTGCCCTCGCTGGTCATCGGGCGCAGCGGGCCCAGGCCGGAGCCGGCCGGCTTCTCCGGGTCGCGCTTGAAGAAGATGTTCGGGAAGGCCAGGAAGCGGTGCCAGGCCACGCCCATGGTGACGTTCAGCGAGATCACGATGAGCCAGGTCATCGAGATGCAGATCTTGATGAGGGCGGCCACGCTGACGCCGGCCTCCCAGTTCGGGAGCACCGAGCCGACCGCGTGGCTGAGCGGGGCGGCCCAGACCGGGTACTCGAAGTGGTCGGTGGCGACCTTGAAGCCCCGGATCACGAACCCGAAGATCAGGACCAGCAGGACGACCCACTCGACGAAGTAGCCCTGCCACATGGTCGAGCCGGTGAACCGGGAACGGTTCTCCGCGCGGCCGGGCCGGTTGCGCAGCCGGATGGCCATCAGCACCAGGATGCCGACCAGGCCGAGGATGCCGATCCACTCGGTGACCAGACCGAAGATCGTCCAGTGCCCGATGATCGGCAGCCCGCCGCCGGTCGAGACCACCTCGAAGTAGGCCTCCAGCACCAGCAGCGACAGCACGATGAAGCCGACCATCACGAACCAGTGGGCGGCGCCGACCACGCTCCACTTCAGCATGCGGGTGTGACCGGCGGTCTCCACCAGCATCTTCTTGGTGCGCGCGCCCTTGTCGCCGAACCGCTCCGGCGCGGGCTGGCCGAGCCGGATGACGGCTGTCATCTTCATGACCGCGCGTACCGCAAGCCACACCGCCACGGCGGTGATGGCGGCCGCGAGGATCGTGGTGACGATCTGGACGCTGCCCATCGAGTTGGCCTCCCGGTCTGCTGCCTTGTCCGTGCAGCCTACGCGCAAGGTTACCCAGCAGTAACGTGAGTCTTCTCGCACCAGGCCACGCCGCCCTGCGCACACCTTAGGTGGAGCGGCGTCGAAGCGCCGGGCAGGGGCGGCGTGGCGTGAGCTACGCCGGGGTGGGGCAGTGCCGGATCAGCGCCAGCGGGAGAGCAGGATCAGCGACGAGACCATCGCGCCGAAGCCGACGGCGAGGTTCCAGTAGCCCCAGCTGGCGACCGGGTACGCCTGCTCGGACAGGTAGTAGAGGACCAGCCAGCCGATGCCCACCACGATCAGCGTGACCGCCGTGACCGGCAGCCAGATGGGGCTAGGCTTGCGCGTCGACGCCGTCGCCGTCGGACGCACGTCCGTCGGCGGGGTGTACACCTTCTTCTTGCGGACCTGAGACTTGGGCACGACGCTCTCCAGAGGGGGGTACGACCTCGTCCGGCCTGACAACCGGGCGCGAGGGCGACGGTCCATGGCCAATAATGTTCGACAGCTAGCGTAGTCCCGACGGACCGTCCAGGCCACGAATGGGGCCAGGCCGGTGCACTCAGTAACCGGAAAGAGCGGACTTTCCGGGTCGAGCAGGTCGGCTCGCACCGGCGCGGGCCGGAACGAAACGACGGGAAAGGGAACGCCCGGTGGAGTACACGTCCGGCGCCGCCTCCTGGCAGAAGGTCCTCCGCCGCGCGGCAGCCGCCCTGCTGCCCCGGCGCGCCCGCCAGCGCCGCCCCGGCTGGTCCATCGGCGTACCCCTGATCGCCGCCGCGGCCGGCCTGCTCTTCACCACCACCGCCACCACCGCGGGCGGCACGTCCCTGCGCGAGGACCGCCGGCCCCAGCTCACCCAGCTGATCGAGGACCGCCGCGAGGAGGTCGCCGCCAGCGAGGCGAAGGCCGCCCGGCTCCGCGCCGAGGTGGAGGACCAGACCGCCGCGCTCGCGGGCGCCGACGGGCCGATCAAGACCGAGCGGGACCGGGCCGCCGCCAGCCGCCAGGCCGCCGGATTCACCGCGCTCACCGGCAGCGGCGTGACGGTCGAACTGAACGACGCCGACCGCCGGCCCGACCAGCCGCTGCCCAAGGGCGCCAGCAACGACGACCTGGTGGTGCACCAGGGCGACGTCCAGGCGGTCGTCAACGCGCTCTGGGCCGGCGGCGCGGAAGCCATGTCAATCATGAACGTCCGCGTGCTCAGCACCAGCGCGGTACGCTGCGTCGGTAACACCCTGCTGCTGCACGGCCGGGTGTACTCCCCTCCTTTCAAGATCGTGGCAATCGGCGATCCCGCGGAACTCCAGCGGGCGCTCGCCGCCTCTGAGGGAGTGCGGGTGTTCAAGGAAGTGGCCGACCACTACCAACTCGGGTACGTCGAGCGCGTCTCCACAGTCACCGTGCCGGCGTTCGAGGACTCCACCGCGTTGCAGTCGGCGACGGTGCCCCGGTGACCGGCGGCGACCCCCGGGAACGCGCCGGCCACGACCGCCGGGAGGAGCCGACAGCGTTCCTCCCCCGGGTCGAGCGTCCGGCCCCGGCGTCGCCGCCCCCGCTCGACCTGCCCTGGCCCGACGCCGGCCCGACCCACACCGCTCCGGCCCGGCGCGGTCCGGACGCCCGGCCGCCCGTACCGCCGCCTCCCGCCCCGCCCCGGACGGCCCCGCCGCCTTCCGGTTCGCCCCGGACCGCCCCGCCGCCGCCATGGCCGGGCAGCCAGGCCCACCAGCCACCGAGCGCCTCCCCCGCCGAGTCCGACCCCCGGTTCCGGCCGCAGGCCGGCGAGCTTCCCCCCAGGGGTACGCCCCACCCGGCCGGCCCCGCGCACCACGGCTCTGCGCAGTACGGACCCGCGCACCAAGGACCGCCGGCCCGAGGACCGGCGCCCCGGGGCGGTTCCGCCGCCGGGATGCGCCCCGCCGCGCCCGGCGACGTCCCACCCACGCCGGGTGAGCGTCCCCCTCGACCGGGGCCGTACGGGCCGACACAGCAGAACCCCGTCCGCCATCCCACCGGTGAGGCGATCCCGCCCGAGCGCGGTGGTCGCGGTGGACAGCCACCGCAGACCGGCGCCCGCCCGTGGGAGGCCGGCGGACGCCCGCCGGAGGACGGTCGGCGACCGGCGGGGGGTGGTGAACGGCCGCCCGGCGTACCCCCTCTCGGCGGGCCGACCGGCGCGGACCGCAATCCTCCGGCCGACCCCGGGGCGACGACGGTGCTGCCCGCCGTCACCCGCCCACCCGCGAACCCCCACCTGGACGCCACCGGGCTGATGGGCGCGGTGCCCCCGGCGCCGGACACCGGCGACGGCGGCGGCGGCGAGCCGCCCGCCGAGCCGCCCCGCCCCCGGCGCGGCGAGCGGGTGGTGCAGCTGCGGCCCGAGCAGACCGGCGAGGGGTACCGCAGCGTCTACTCCGAGCTGACCCGCCCCACCGTCGGCTCCCGGCTGCGCACCGTCGTGCGGGGCACCGGCGAGCTGCTGATCACCTTCGGCCTGGTGGTGCTCCTGTTCGCCGGGTACGAGATCTGGGGCAAGGCGGTCATCGTCGAGGCCCACCAGAACGACCTGAACAGCCAGCTCGCCCAGGAGTGGGGCGCGACCGCGGATCCGACCGTCGGCCCGACCACCGGTCCGACGGTGAAGCCGAAGCCGCCGGCCAAGGGGAAGCCGGTCGCCGGTCTCTACATCCCCAAGTTCGAGAAGCACTGGGTGGTGGTCGAGGGGGTCAGCCCGGAGGACATCCGGTACGCCCCGGGCCACTACCCGGACAGCGCCATGCCCGGCGAGGTGGGCAACTTCTCCGTCGCCGGTCACCGCATCCGCTCCACTTTCTGGCGGCTGGACGAGTTGAAAACCGGCGACGCGATAGTGGTCGAGACCAGGACCGACTGGCTCGTCTACCGGGTCTATGACCAGCGGATCGTCAAGCCGTCCCAGGTGGAGGTGGTCGCGCCGGTGCCCGGCAAGGCGGGCCAGAAGGCCACCGAGAAGCTGCTGACGCTCACCACCTGCAACCCGAAGTTCGACAACTACCAGCGGCTGATCATCCACGCCCGGCTGGACCACACGCAGGCCAAGTCGGCGGGCCGCCCGGCCGAGTTGGAGGCGTGAGCCGTGTACTCGTGGATCTGGCGCAAACTGCCGTTCGGGCTGCCCGGCAAGCTGATCGGCTCGCTGGTGCTGGCCACCGCCACCGTCGCGCTGCTCTGGTTCGTGGTCTTCCCGTGGGCCGAACCGCTGCTGCCCTTCGACGACGTGCAGGTCACCCAGGACTCCGGCGTACCGGGTGACGGTGGGATCACCGAACCCACCGGGCTGCCCGGCGAGGAGGAGCTGCCGTACAGCACCGAGACGAACAACGCCCCACCCTCCACCCCGAACAGGTGACAGCGATGCGCGTACTGGTGATCGACAACTACGACTCGTTCGTCTTCAACCTCGTGCAGTACCTCGGCCAGCTCGGCGCCGACTGCGAAGTGCGGCGCAACGACGAGATCGACGTCGCCGAGGTGGGCCGCGTCGGCGCCGCCGGTGTCCTGCTGTCGCCCGGTCCGGGCAGCCCGGACCGGGCCGGCATCTGCCTGGACGTGATCCGCGAGTACGCCGGCAAGGTCCCGATCTTCGGCGTCTGCCTGGGTCACCAGGCGATCGGCGAGGCGTTCGGCGCGACTGTCGCCCGCGCGCCGGAACTGCTGCACGGCAAGACCTCGGAGGTACGCCACGACGGCGTGGGCGTGCTCGCCGGGCTGCCCGACCCGTTCACCGCCACCCGGTACCACTCGCTGGCCGTACTGCCCGAGACGCTTCCCGACGAGTTGGAGGTCACCGGCCGGACCGCCTCCGGCGTGGTGATGGCGATGCGGCACCGCACGCTGCCGATCGAGGGCGTGCAGTTCCACCCGGAGTCGGTGCTGACCGAGGGCGGTCACCTGATGCTGGCGAACTGGCTTGCCGCCTGCGGCTTCCCGGCGGCGCTGGAGCGCGCCCCGGAGCTGGCCGCCGAGGTCGACGCCCGCCGCCAGGCCGCCTTCTCCCCAGCCTGACCCACCCCGCGCCTCCCCCCTCCCCGCGGCCCCGCCCACCCCTTCTTCCGTCGATCATGAAGTTGGCGGGGACAAATCGGACGCTCGGTGCCGCTAACTTCATGGTCAACGGGAGAAGCGGGGCGGAGATGCGAGCGCGGCGGCGGCCCCGGGATCGGGGACGCCGCCGCGTCGGTCGGTCAGGTGAAGGTCAGCGGTCGGTACGTGTCGGCGCGATGGTCGGGAACGGGAAGCCGCTACCGCCGCCGTTGCCGCCACCACCGTTGCCCGGCGTGCTCGGCGTCGTGCTGGGGGTGACGCTCGGCGTCGGGCTCGTGGGCTCCTCCTCGCGCGGCACGTCGACCCGGATGGTCACCCGCTCGCCCTTGGCCAGGCTGGTCCCGGCGCGGGGCGACTGGCTGCTGACCTTGCCCGCCTCGGCCGGGTCGACCTCGTCGCCCTCCTGGACCCGGACCTCGTAGCCGGCCTCCTTGAGCCGCTGCGTCGCCTGGTCCTCGGTGTAGCCGCGGACGTTCGGCACCTCGCTGACGTTGCCCCGGGAGACCTTGAGTGTCACCTTGCTGCCCTCGGCGACCGGGCTGCCCTCGTTGGGCGACACGGAGACGACCTGGTCCTTCGGCGCGCTGTCGTTCACCAGCTCCACCACGGGAACGAGTTTCTGCTCGCGCAGACGCGTCTCCGCAGCGTCCCTGGTGCTGCCCTTCAGGCCGGTGGGGATGGTGACCTGGCCCGGGCCGGTGCAGACGTTGACGGTGACCTCGGTGTCCTTCTCCACCCGCTGGCCGAACGACGGGCTCTGGTCGACCACCGAGCCCTTCTCGCACGTGGTGTTCTGCACCGGATCGCCGGCGGTGAACCGCAGCCCGGCCTGGGTGAGCGCCGCCTGCGCCTCGGCCTGCGAACGGCCCACCAGCTGCGGCACCGACACCTTCTCGTTGCCGGCCTGGTTGAGCCAGAGCGCGGTGCCGAGCGCGATCACCGCGAGCACGCCGAGCGCGGCGAACGCGGCGATCACCCAGGACGAGCTCTTGCGCTTGCCCGGATCGCCGACCCGCGCCACCGGCTGCTGGCGGGTCTGCGGGCCCATCATCTGGGTCTGCTGCGCCTGGTGGTAGCCGCCACCCGCGGCGGCGCCCATCGGCATGGTCTCGTCGGCCGGCATCACCGGGGTGGCGAGCACCGGCCGGCCGGCGGCGGCGCGGAGCAGGTCCGCCCGCATCTCGCCGGCGCTCTGGTAGCGGTTGAGCGGGTTCTTCGACAGCGCCTTGAGCACGATGGCGTCGACAGCGGGGTTGACGTCCGGGTTGATCGTGCTCGGTGTCGGCGGCTGCTCCCGTACGTGCTGGTACGCGACGCTGACCGGGCTGTCCCCGACGAACGGCGGGTGGCCACAGAGCAGCTCGAACAGCACGCAGCCGGCGGCGTAGACGTCGGAGCGGGCGTCGACCGCCTCGCCGCGCGCCTGCTCGGGGGAGAGGTACTGCGCGGTGCCGATGACCGCGCTGGTCTGCGTCATCGTGGTGGCGCCGCTGGCCAGCGCCCGGGCGATGCCGAAGTCCATCACCTTGACCTGGCCGGTCTGGGTGAGCATCACGTTCCCGGGCTTGATGTCCCGGTGGATGATCCCGTGCCGGTGGCTGAACTCCAGCGCGGCGCACATGTCGGCGCAGATCTCCAGCGCCCGGCGCGGCTGGAGCCGCCCCTCGACGCCGAGAACCTCCTTGAGGGTCCGGCCGTTGACGAACTCCATCACGATGAACGGCAGGGTCTCGCCCGTGGGCGCGGTCTCCTCGCCGGTGTCGTAGACGGCGACGATGGCCGGGTGGTTGAGCGAGGCGGCGTTCTGCGCTTCGCGGCGGAACCGCATCTGGAAGGTGGCATCCCGGGCCAGATCGGTACGGAGCATCTTGATCGCGACATCCCGCCCGAGCCGGAGGTCACGGCCGCGGTGCACCTCGGCCATGCCGCCGTAGCCCAGCAGCTCGCCGACCTGATACCTGCCACCGAGCAGGCGGGCCTGCGCTGTCATCGCGTCTCTCGTCCTTCGCTCGTCGTCGTACCGCCGCCGGCCGGCAGGAGGCGTACCTCACGACGGTACGACGTGCGGACCGGATAGTCGCCTCCGTACGGCTGCACCGCGCCGGAGGTCACGCTCACACTCGCCGGAGCGGATGCGGTAGCACCGTATTTCCGGTACAGGAACGAAATCACGCCCGAGCAGAGGATGACCAGTACGGCCACCACGATCGCGGTCGTCCACAGCCCGGACCGGGAGCGCCGGGGCGGTGCGGCGGCGGGCGGTCGTGCGTACCCCAGGGGGTTGTGCTGGGGCACGGGGCGTGGCTGCGGGACGGGGGCCGCGCCGCGCGGCGCCACCGGCGGGCGGGGCTGCGGGGCGGGGTGCGCGACCACTGCCGGGCGCGGCGCGGCGAACGGCGGGTGGGCCGGGGACACGGGCGGCCGGGGCTGCGGACGCGGGGCGGCGGCCGGCGGCTGCGGACGCGGCACGGCGGTCGGCACCTGCGCCCGCGCGACCGGCGCGGCCGGCGAGGCGGGTACGCCGGAGATCGGGTGCCCGGCGCGTGCCGCCTGGGAGAGCGCGAGCTTGGCCTGCCGGGCGATGCTCGCCAGCGCGGCGGCGCTCGGCCAGCGCGCGGCCGGGTCCTTCGCCATGGCCCGCTCCACGATCGCGCGGACCTGCGGTGGGATGTCGGGCGGAAGCGCCCGCGGAGCGTCCCGCACGTGCTTCATGGCGATTTCGAGGGGGTTGTCACCCTCGAACGGGCGGCGGCCGGCCAGGCACTGGTACGCGACTACGCCCAGCGCGTAGACGTCCGAGGCGGGGGTGGCGACCGCGCCGGTGGCCTGCTCCGGCGAGATGTACGAGGCGGTGCCGAGCACCGAGCCGGCGGCGGTGAGCTGGCCGACCAGGTCGGAGCGGGCGATGCCGAAGTCGGTGAGCACGAGCGTGCCGTTCGGCCGGACCAGCAGGTTGCCGGGCTTCACGTCCCGGTGCACGATGCCCTTCTCGTGCGCCGCGTGCAACGCGTCCGCGGCCTGCGCCAGCAACGCCATCGTACGGGCCGGGGTCAGCCGGCCCACGCGGCTGAGCGTGGCGGAGAGCGCGTCGCCCTCGACGTACTCCATCACCAGGAACGCGATGTGCTGGTCGCTGCCGAAGTCGTAGACGTCGACCACGCCGGGGTGGTTGATGGTGGCCATGGTCCGGGCCTCGCCGCGGAACCGCTCGGCGAAGCCCGGTTCGTCCAGCAGCGCCGGGAGCAGGCTCTTGACCGCGACAGTACGGCCCAGCACCTGGTCGGTGCCGCGCCACACGTCGCCCATGCCACCGCTGGCGATCCGCTCGTCGAGGCGGTAGCGGTTGCCGAGCTTCACTCCCGGGCCGAGCACGTCAGCGCCTCCCGGAGTCCGCGATGGCCGCCGCCATGATCCGGCCGGCGATGCGGGCCGCCTCGGCGCTGCCGCCGCTGCCCGCCTGCTCCAGCTCGACGCAGACCGCGGAGAGCGGCGTGCCGTCCTTGTCCAGGGCGAAGCCGATGAACCAGCCGTGGTCCGGGGTGTTCGGGCCGGACTCGGCGGTACCGGTCTTGCCGCCGACCACGAAGCCGTCGATGGCAGCCCGGCGGCCGGTGCCCTCCTTCACCACGTTCTGCATCATGTCGCGCAGGTCGGCGGCGACCTGGCCGCTGATCGGACGCCGCAGCTCGCGCGGCTGGGCGGCGTCGTAGACGGTGGTGCGGTCCGGCCCGAGCAGCTGCTTGACCAGGTACGGACGCATCTGCTTGCCGTCCTTGTTGGCCACGGCGGCGGCGATCAGCGCGCCCTGCAACGGGGTCATCCGCACGTTGTTCTGGCCGATCGACGACTGCGCCAGCGCAGCCTGGTCGGTGCTGCCGTCCGGGTTCTGCATGTCGCCGGTGCGGCTGGCCGCCACCGGCAGGCCGCCCTCGCCGAGCTGGCCGACGTTGAGGTCCTCCTGCTCGAAGCCGAACTGCTTCGCCTTCTCCTTGACCTTGTCCGAGCCGAGGCGCACGCCGAGCTGGGCGAAGCCGGTGTTGCAGGACTCGGTCACCGCCTCCCGCAGCGTCACCTGCGACTCGGGGCAGATCGACGGCGCGGCGTTGCGGATGGGCTGGCCGGCGCCGGGCGCGGTGTAGCTGGAACCGGCCGGGATGCGGGTCTGCTGCCCGACGCCGTTCTCCAGCGCCGCCGCCGCCATGATGACCTTGAAGGTGGAGCCCGGCGGCAGCGTCTCGGACAGCGCCCGGTTCGCCAGCGGCCGGCCCTTGTCCTTCTCCAGCGTGTTGTACGCCCGGTCCGCCTCGGTGCTGTTGTGACTCGCCAGCGGGTTCGGGTCGAAGCTCGGCATGGAGACGAGCGCCTGCACCGCGCCGGTACGCGGGTCGATCGCGATGGCCGCGCCCTTGGTCGCGCCGACCTGGTTGTCGTTGAGCTGCTTGTACGCCGTCTCCTGGGCCCGCTTGGAGAGCGTCAGCAGCACGTTGCCGCCACCGGTCTCGTCACCGGTGAACATGTCCTTGATCCGGCTGGCGATGAGCGCGTCGCTGGTGCCGGCCAGGAAGTCGTTCTCCACCCGCTCGATGCCGCTCGCGCTGCCGTTGACCGGCTTCCAGCCGAGCACGTGCGCGTACATCTCGCCGCCCGGGTAGGTGCGCTGGTACTTCAGCTCACCGCCGGTCTCCTTGCTCAGCGCGTACGCGGTGCCGCCGACCTCGATGTTGCCGCGCTTGCGGTCGTACTCGGCGACCTGGACCCGGCCGTTGTAGTCGCTGTTGC
Organism: Micromonospora tulbaghiae; assembly: GCF_900091605.1. Lineage (GTDB taxonomy): Bacteria > Actinomycetota > Actinomycetes > Mycobacteriales > Micromonosporaceae > Micromonospora > Micromonospora tulbaghiae. The sequence continues at coordinate 278,776 of NZ_FMCQ01000001.1, read as the reverse complement.
GGTACTCGTCGGCCTTGTAGGCCTGGATCCAGTTCAGGTTCGCGAAAAGCAGCCCGAACAGGACCATCACGACCACGCCGACGCGGCGCAGGGGGGCGTTCACGGCCGGATCACCTCCGTCGGGGCGCCGTGCAACTGCTCGGGCGGGCCACCGGCCGGCCGGGCGGCCGGGCCACCGGCGCCGGTCACCGGGCGGCGGGCGCCGTCGGAGACCCGCAGCAGCAGCGCGATCAGCAGCCAGTTCGCCATCAGCGAGGAGCCACCGGCGGACAGGAACGGGGTGGTCTGACCGGTCAGCGGGATGAGCTTGCTGATGCCGCCGACGATGACGAAGACCTGAAGGCCCAGCGTGAACGCCAGACCACCGGCGAGCAGCTTGCCGAACGAGTCCCGTACCGCCAGCGCGGCGCGCAGGCCCCGCTCCACGATCAGCAGGTAGATCACCAGCAGCGCGGAGAGACCGAACAGGCCGATCTCCTCACCGATGCCGGCGAAGATGAAGTCGGTCTGCACCTCGGGCAGCAGCGCCGGCTGCCCGCCGCCCGGCCCGGCACCGAACAGGCCGCCCGTGCCGAGCGTGAGCAGGCCCTGCACCAGCTGGTAACCCCTGTCGTACGGCTCGGCGAACGGGTCCAGCCAGATCTGCGCCCGGTCGTAGAAGTTCGCGAACGGGCCGCCGACGGTGCTGCCCAGCAGGTACGCCAGGTAGGCGCCGCCGAAGAACAGGATCAGGCCGATGAGCAGCCAGCTCACCCGCTCGGTGGCGATGTAGAGCGTCACCACGAACATGCCGAAGTAGAGCAGCGAGGTGCCCAGGTCCTTCTCGAAGATCAGGACCAGGAGGCTGATCAGCCAGACCACGAGGACCGGGCCGAGGTCACGCCCGCGCGGGAAGTCGATGCCGAGCACCCGCCGGCTGGCGAGCGAGAGCACCTCCCGCTTGCGCACCAGGTAGTAGGCGAAGAACGTGAGCAGGGCCAGCTTGGCGAACTCACCCGGCTGGATGGAGAAGAACGAGCCGAACTTGATCCACAGCTTGGCGCCGTTGATCTCGGAGAACCGGCTCGGCAGCACCGCCGGGATCATCACCAGCACGATGCCGGCCAGGCCCAGCGTGTACGCGTACCGGGACAGCGAGCGGTGGTCGCGCAGGATCGCCAGTAGCGCGGCTGCCAGCATCACCGCGAGCAGCGTCCAGGCGAGCTGCCGGCCGCCCGTACCGGCGAAGACGGCCAGGTCCTCCCGCTCGGCGGGCGTGGCCTTGGCCAGGTCGTACCGCCGCAGGAAGCCGACACCGATGCCGTTGAGCAGCGCCACCGCGGGCAGCAGCGCCGGATCGGCGTACGGCGCCAGCCAGCGGATCACCAGGTGCAGGCCGAGGAAGACCAGCCCCAGCGCGGCGGCCGGGATCCAGAAGTCGGGCGTGATCGTGTCCAGCGCCTTCGCCTCGACCATCGCCGCGTACGCCGCCACGAGCACCATGGCGAGCAGGAGCAGGGACAGCTCGGCGTTACGCCGGGACCGGGCCAGGCGTACGCCGGACTGCTCGCCCGTCGAAGCGGGCGAGGCGGCCGGTACGGCGGCTGCGGTCACGGATACGTCCTCGGGATCGAGCCGGCACTCACTCCGGCGACCGGCAACCCGCCGGGTCGGCCGGCGGAACGGTGTCGGAGGGTACGGCGTCGGGCGTGATGGTCGACGTCGGCGACGGCGCGCCGGGGGTCGGCGAGCCGGCGGGCGGCGCGGACGGTGTGGGGCTGCCGCTGGCCTGCGGGTTCAGCGCGCCCGTCGTCGTCACCGGGGTCGGGCTGGTCACACCGGGCGACGGGTCGGGCGGGCAGAGCGGCTTGAGGTTCGGGTTCGCCGGGTCCTCGCTGGTCAGCTCCGCGAGCCGGCGCTCCGCGTCCGGCTCGTTGCGGGCCTGGATGCCCTGCTTCACCCGCTCCTGGGCGGCGAGTGTGAGGTCGTCGAGCCGGGCCTCACTGCGCTCGTGCACGTTCGACAGGTCCAGCCCGGCGACCTGGCCGGGCACCCCGCGGAAGACCGCGAGCTGGCCGTCGTCGGTGGCACCGACGTAGTACTGCCGCTGGGTGTACGTCCACCCGCCGAACGCGCCACCGCCGACGATCACCGCGAGCGCCAGCACCATGGCGGCGGTACGCAGCGGCCGGCGGCGACGCCGCTCGGGCTCGTCGTCGCGGTTGTCCACCGGTTCCTCGGGCGCGGGCGGCCGGGGGGCGGACAGCGCCGAGGCGCGCGCCGCCGGGGTGGAGTCGTCGGCGGAGGTCGCCATGCCCCGGTCGCGGGCGGCGGCGCCGCCGACGATCGGGGACGCCTCGACGATGTCCTGGTCGGTGGCGTCGGCGATGATCACGGTGATGTTGTCCGGGCCGCCGCCGCGCAGCGCGAGCTGCACCAGGCGTTCCACGCACCGCTGCGGGTCGGGGTACTCCCGCATGGTGTCCGCGATGGTCTCCGCGCTGACCACGCCGGAGAGCCCGTCGGAGCAGATCAGGTAGCGGTCGCCGGGCAGCACCTGGCGGACGCTGTACTCCGGGTCGATGTCGCGGCCGTCGAGCGCCCGGGTGAGCAGCGAGCGCTGGGGGTGGCTGCTCGCCTCCTCCGCGCTGATCCGGCCCTCGTCGACGAGCATCTGGACGTATGTGTCGTCCTTGGTGATCTGCGCGAACTCGCCGTTGCGCAGGAGATAGGCCCGCGAGTCACCGATGTGGACCATGCCGAGCTTGCTGCCGGAGAAGAGGGTCGCGGTGAGCGTCGTGCCCATCCCCTCCAGCTGCGGGTTGGCGTCCACGGTGTCGCGGAGCTGCTGGTTGGCGGTGCCCACGGCGGAGCGGAGCGCGTCGACCAGGGCGTCACCGGGGACGTCCTCGTCGAGTGGCGCCATGGCACCGATGACGATGTTGCTGGCGACGTCACCGGCGGCCATGCCGCCCATGCCGTCGGCCACGGCGAGCAGCCGCGGTCCGGCGTAGACGGAATCTTGATTGCCGTCTCGGATCAGACCGCGGTCGCTGTGGGCCGCGTAGCGCAGGGTCAGAGTCATGGCCGTAATTCGAGGGAAGTGCGGCCGATCCGGATCGGCACGCCGAGGGGGACGGGGGTTGGTCCGGTGACCTTAGCGCGATCGAGATAGGTGCCGTTAGTCGATCCGAGGTCCTCGACGTACCACTGCCCGTCGCGGGGCAACAGCCGGGCGTGTCGCGCCGAGGCGTAGTCGTCGGTGATCACCAGGGTCGAGTCCTCGGCGCGGCCGATGGTGATCTGGGCCTCCCCGAGCGTGATCCGGGTACCGGCGAGCTGACCGGCGGTGACCACGAGCTGGTGGGCGGCCCGGCCGCGCTTGGCCTTCGCCGGCTTCCCCGGCTGCCCGGTCGACGCGCCGATCCCCCGCGGCGCGGCCACGAGCCGGCCCGACCTGGCGCCGGCGAAGAGGTCCCGGCGGATCACGCCGACCACCGTGAACACGAAGATCCACAGCAGGATCAGGAACCCGAACCGGGCGACGGTGATGACGAGTTCCGGCAACGCGGGTCAGCCGTCCACGCGGAAGGTCAGCGTCGTGGTGCCGAGCTGGATCATGTCGCCGGGGTTGAGGGCGACCGCCGAGACCCGCTGGCCGTTGACCATCGTGCCGTTGGTGGAGCCCAGGTCGGTCAGCACCACCTGGCCGCCGTCGAAGTCCAGCCGGGCGTGGCGCCGGGAGATGCCGACGTCGGGCAGGCGCAGGTTGGCCTGGTCGCCGCGGCCGATCACCGTCGAGCCCATCTGGAGCGGGTAGGTGCGGCCGTCGCCGGAGACCAGGCGGACGTTGCGGCCGCCACCGTGACCGGGCGGAGGGCCGTAGCCGCCACCCTGGTCGTACGCCGGGTACGCCGGGCCGGCGTCGTAGCCGCCGGGCGCGGAGACCGGGGCGACGTCCCCACCGGTGTAGACCTCGGCGGTGACCCGGAACATGCCGGTGTCCAGGCCCTCACCGCGTTCGACCTCGACGATCACGTCGCCGTAGACCGTCCACGCCTGCTCGCCGATGAACTCGGCCTGCGACTGGGCCAGCTCCTGGGCCAGCGCCGCAGCGTACGGCGCCAGCCGACTGTGGTCGTATGGCGAGAGATCGATCACGTAGCGGTTGGGCACAAGGGTGCGCCCACCGGCCAGGATCGCCTTGTGCGCCTCGGCCTCCCGCTGCATGGCGTTGAGGATCTCCACGGGGTGGACCACCCCTTTGAAGACCTTGGCGAAGGCCCCCTCGACCAGGCCTTCCAGACGCTTCTCGAAGCGTTGCAGCACGCTCACCGGCTCCTCCTCGGGTCCCGAGGCAATGATGGTATCCGGACACCGCCTCCGCAGCTCACACGCCGCTCGGCCGGCTGCCGTCGGCCCGTTCGTGACCAGGCCCGCGGACGTGCTAAAGTTTCGCCCGCCACGAGCGGTGATCGTTCGTGGCGTGGCCAGTGGACAGCGTAATATGTCCCGGCACCCGCCGCAGATGGCGGGCGCGGGATGCGATATGGTGTTCCGGGTCGTGCCACGGGGATGTGGCGGAATGGCAGACGCGCACGGTTCAGGTCCGTGTGTCCGAAAGGACGTGGGGGTTCAACTCCCCCCATCCCCACCAGAACAAGGGCTCCGCACATCGCGGGGCCCTTGCTTCGTATCGGGGCGTTCCGGACGTCACGCTATGCTCCGATGGTTTCCCTGCCTCCCACGGACCAGGAGTGGCGTGTGACTGTCGCGTTGGTGACCGGTTCCGGCGGTCTGATCGGCTCCGAGGCGGCCCGGCACTTCGCCGGACTCGGTCTCGACGTGGTCGGCATCGACAACGACATGCGGCGGTACTTCTTCGGCGAGGACGGCTCCACAGCCTGGAGCCTGGACCGGCTCGCCGCCGACCTCGGCTCCGCGTACACCCACCACGCCGTCGACATCCGCGACCGCGACGGGCTGGAGCAGGTCTTCAAGCGGTACGGCAAGGACATCGCCGTGGTGATCCACAGCGCCGCGCAGCCGAGCCACGACTGGGCCGCCAAGGAGCCGTTCACCGACTTCGACGTGAACGCCGGCGGCACGCTCAACGTGCTGGAGAACACCCGTCGGCACGCGATCGACGCGCCGTTCATCCACTGTTCCACCAACAAGGTGTACGGCGACCGGCCGAACTCGCTCCCGCTGATCGAGCTGGAGACCCGCTACGAGCTGCCCGAGGACCACCGCTGGTACGACGGCATCACCGAGGACATGTCGATCGACGAGTCGCTGCACTCGATCTTCGGCGCCTCGAAGGTCGCCTCCGACGTGATGGTCCAGGAGTACGGCCGCTACTTCGACATGAGGACCGCCTGCTTCCGGGGCGGCACGCTCACCGGCCCGGCGCACTCCGCCGCCGAGCTGCACGGCTTCCTGGCGTACCTGATGCGGTGCGTGATGGAGGGCCGGACGTACAACCTCTTCGGCTACAAGGGGAAGATGGTCCGGGACGCGATCCACTCGCACGACGTGCTGACCGCGTTCGAGGCGTTCTTCCGCGAGCCGCGCTCCGCCCAGGTCTACAACCTCGGCGGCGGCCGGCACTCGAACACCTCGCACATCGAGGCGTTCCGGATCGCCCAGGAGATCACCGGCCGTGAGGCCCGGATCAACTACGTCGAGCAGGCCCGCACCGGCGACCACCAGTGGTACGTCAGCAGCATGGCCCGGTTCGAGGAGCACTACCCCTCCTGGAAGATCACGTACGACGTGCCGATGATCCTGCGCGAGATCTACGAGGCCAACGTCGACAAGTGGGTGCCGAAGGCATGACCACCGGGACCAAGCGCAACGTGCTCGGCGTCGGGGTCGACGCCACCGACTACACCCGGGCCACCGAGGCCGTGGTGGCGGCCGCGCACGAGCGCCGCCCGCTGGCGCTCACCGCGCTCGCCGTGCACGGCGTGATGACCGGCGTGCTCGACCCGGCGCACAACGCCCGGCTCAACTCGTTCGACGTGGTCACCCCGGACGGGCAGCCGGTGCGCTGGGCGCTCAACCTGCTGCACGGCGCCGGGCTCACCGACCGTGTCTACGGGCCGGAGCTGACCCTGCGGGTACTCGCCCGGTTCGCCGAGGAAGGGCTGCCCGTCTACCTCTACGGCTCCACCGAGGAGACGCTGTCCCGGCTCGTCCCGGCGCTGGAGCGCAAGTTCCCCGCGCTGAAGATCGCCGGAGTCGAGCCGTCCAAGTTCCGTGCCGTCGCGCCGGGCGAGGACGCCGAGATCGCCGACCGGATCCGGGCCAGCGGCGCCCGCCTCGTCCTGGTCGGGCTGGGCTGCCCGCGCCAGGAGGTCTTCGCGTACGCCATGCGCCCGCTGCTGGACATGCCGCTGATGGCTGTCGGCGCGGCCTTCGACTACCACGCCGGCCTGCTGCGCAACCCGCCACCGTGGATGCAGCGCGCCGGACTGGAGTGGTTCTGGCGGCTCGGTCTGGAGCCCAAGCGCCTGTGGCGCCGGTACGTCATCCTCAACCCGGCCTACCTGGCCCGGCTCGCGGCCCAGAAGACCGGCCTGTGGAAGGCCACGCCGCCCGCGCCGGCCACCGGGCGTCCCGCCACGTTCGACGTCTGACCCCCACCCCCTACGGGCAGGGGTACGGGACGAACCGGGGTGCCGTCCCGGATTCGGCGGACGCCGAAACGGGCAAGGCTAGGGGGCATGGATGACCGTCTCGCCCTGCTGCTTCCCGTCGCCGCCGTCTGGCTCGCTGCCGGACTGGTCGCGGAGGCCCTGCCCGGGATCGACCGCGCCCGGGCGCTGCGCCGGCGTACCGGATGGTTGTCCGCCCTGGTCCTGACCGGCCTCGCGCTCACCGCGGCGGTCCTCGCCGCGGGCCTGCAGAGCGCCGGCGACACCACAGTGGACCGCGCCGCCGCCGCGCTCGGCGTCGCGGCGGTGCCGGCCGCCGCGGTGGCGGTCTGCACGGTACGGCGGGTCCGGCGGCTGCGGTCCGGCGCGGGCGCGTTCGCGGCGGCGCCGGGAACGCCCGCCCCGCACGGGCTGCGCGCGGCGGCGGCGCACCCGCTGATCGCGCTGCCGCTCCAGGCGACGGCGATCGCGGTGCTGGTGGCGGTGCTGCCGGCGGTCGGCGTCGACCTGTTCGCCGCGCCGGGCGTCGCCGGACCGGTGATCACCGTCGGGGTGCTCGGCGTGTGCGCGATCGGAGTACGCCACGCGCTGCGGCACAACCGGCTCGCCGAGCGGGCGATGCCGGCCGCCGAGGCGGTGTCAGCGCGACCGGCTCGCGCCCTGCACGTATAGCAGCTCCAGGATCGCGCGGGTCGCCTCGAACCAGCGGTCCAGCCAGCCGGGCGGAGGCACGCTGCCCTTCGGGGGCAGCTCCATCAGCAGGCCACGCAGCAGCGGATGGTCCACCAGGGACTCCTGCTGCTCGACCGGCCAGCCGCTCGGCGGGAAGGACGGCTCGGTCAGCGGGTTGGGGTCCAGCGACGGCAGCGACAGCGGCGCCGCGGCCTGCTCGGGGACGCCACCCTCGCGGGTGTCCTCGCCGTCACCGGAGACCACCTCGGTGAGGACGGTGTCCCGGCGGGCACCCCGGTACTTGCCACCGAACCGCTCGGGCTTGCCCGGGCCGCTGGTGAGGTTCTCTGAACCGATCGTCGTCATCCGTCTCGCCTGCCTTGTTCGGTTGCCGATCCGTGCGGTTCAACGAGGCGGATCGGAACTGGCGACGGGTGCCCGGCGCCGCGCGGGCACGCGGACGCGAATGGTCCCGCCCGGCGGCGCTGCCGGGCGGGACCACATCTCGGTGCCGGTCAGCTCCGGCCGAACACGCCGTTCCGGGCGCGGGCGACGAAGGCGTGCCAGTCGCCCGGAGCGAAGACCAGAGCCGGGCCGGTCTTGTCCTTCGAGTCCCGCACTCCGACCGCCCCGGTCACGTACGCGACCTCGACGCAGTTGTCGCAGTTCGGCCCGCTCTTCGAGCTCTTGAACCACGTCGCCTGCGTCAGGTCCACGGGGAACTCCTTGGTCGCCATTTCCACAGTGGCTCCTCTGCCAGTTTCGCGATATGTGCGATGGACTCCTCCGGGCGCATGGCCGCTGCTCGAATGTGATCGAAGATGAAGCTGTACTTCTGCAGTTCGTCACTCTTCTCCAGGAAGAGCCCACCCGTGGCGTTCTCCGCGTACACGACATCGGGATCACTCGGCTCCGGGAAGCTGAGAATCGTGAAGGTCCCGTCCATGCCGGCGTGCGCTCCCACCTCGAAGGGCAGGACCTGCACTGTCACGTTCGGCAGTTCGGCCACCTCCACCAACCGCTTGAGCTGGCCACGCATCACCACGTCGCCGCCAACCGGCCGGCTCAGCACCGCCTCATCGAGCACCACCCACAGATCGACCGGATCGTCCTGCGTCAACAACGACTGACGGCCCAGACGGACACGCACCCGAGTGTCGACCTGTTCGTCGGTGAAGTCCGGCCGGGCCGCCCGGATCATCGCACCGGCGTACTCCTCGGTCTCCAGCAGACCCGGCACCACCTGCTGCTCGTACGCGCGGATGGAGCTGGCCGCCGCCTCCAGGCCGACGTACGCGCCGACGAGCACCGTGCTGTACGGATGCCACCAGCCCTTCTGCCGGGCCTCCCGGGCGATCTGCACCAGCTCGTCGCTCTCCGCGCCGACCACCCCGTAGATACGGAGCATGTCGCGTACGTCGCGCGGGGTCGCCGTGGTGTGGCCGGTCTCGATCCGGGAGATCTTGGACGCCGAGCACTCCAGCTGCTCGGCGACGACTTCGATGGTGATGCCCGCCGCCTCCCGCTGCCGGCGGAGTTCCGCCCCCAGCCGGCGTCGCCGGATGGTGGGGCTGCGCCGTTCGCTCACGGTGCCGTCCATCGGCTTGCGGGACCACGCTTCACAGTCACCCGGCTACCTCCGGTCGGTCGCGCCCCGGTTCGGCTCCCACCGCTGGCGCGACCGGCGGGCGGCGGGTGTTCGTTCGCGGCAGGGGTGGTGCCGGTCGTCGACCGGCCGCGACGGGCGAAACCGGCGTCCAGTGTGCCGCTCCGATACCTGACGCTTCAAGTTTCGGCGTTTGCGTGTCCGACTCACCTATCAGCAAAAGTCGACGTGCAACTTGCATGTCGCACGTCCCTGATGCAGTCTGTCCGTATGGCACGGGTTACTCACCGTCTTCGCTTGATCTCCGGGAGTGGTGACACCACGCTCCGTGGGACGGCCGGAGGGGAGCCGTCCCGCGCCGTGCGACCTGCTCCGGAATGAAGACCCCGTCGCTGCACGCCGGCTTGGCTGCGGCGGCGGGAGCGGTAACCGGGAGCAGCCGGGTGATGGTCGGGTGGCGGTCCGCCACCGTGGGTACGGCCCGACCAGCACCGACCCACCGACCGCCGGTCCACGAGGCAGACCCCCCGTCATCGGACCGCACCGACCCCCGTTCAGCCTCGCCGGTCCCACCGGCCGACCTTCCCAGGAGCCCATGTGCTTCCCCGCTCCGGTGACGTACTGCACGTGACTCGCGCGGCGAGTGTCCAGTTCCTCCGACCGATCATGTTCCGGGTGATCCGGGTGCTCGACTGGCCGACCTACGACGGTTGGCTCTGGCTCGACGGCTACGAGTTGAACGCGGCGGGGGACGCGGTCAACCGGAGGTCGATCTTCGTACTCCAGGAGGGGTTGCGACAGCTCCAGGCCGCGCCGGCTCCGCGTCAGCACACCGTGCGGACGCCCCGCCGCCCGGTGGTCCGGACCCCGGTCCGGGTCGGCTGACCTCACGATTTCCGGTCGGGAGGGCGTGCCGTCGCCATAGAATCGGTACGCCCACCCCGGCACGTTCCACCCCGCGCGCCATGGACCCCTGAACCTGGGATGGTCATGGTCAACTTGCCCGCCGCGCGGCGGCACCACCGGTCCCGTATCGGCTATGCCCTCGGGCTCTTCCTCTTCCTCGTCACCGCGACCGCGCTTGCGCTCGCGGTACGTCATCCCGCCTTCTCCGCCACCCAGCAGCTCGCCGAGCCCGTGCCGGCCCCGGAGATCACCGTGGCCGGCGAGGAAGGCCGGACGGGATCCGACACGGCCGGGTCCGACACGGCCGACTCCGATGCCGCCGACTCCGACGAGTCGGACGACGAGGACGGCTGGGCCGGCGCCGATCCGCCGGAGGACGAGGACGGCCGGGCTGCAGGTGCCGGGGGCGGCGAGGGCGCGCTCGCCGAACGGCCGACCGACACGAACGACGACCTCAGCCGGTCACTGTTCTACTCCGGGCTGCTCGGGCTCGCCATCTCGCTGGCCGGGCTGGGCCTGGTCGGCACCCGCAGACGCCAGTGGTGAGTCGGTGCGTGGTGGGAGCGTCAGGGTGTGGTGGTCGTCGCCGGGGCCGATCCGGGGGTGCTCGGGCCGTTCGTCGGCGGCGCGGGCACGGCCACCACGATGGTGACCCGGTCGTCCTCGCCCACCGGGTAACCGGCCTCGGGATCGGTGGAGATCACCGTGCCGGCCGGGCGGTCCGACGCCCGCCGCTGCACCCGGTAGTCCAGGTCCAGCCGGTCGAGCGCCGCCCGGGCGGCCGCCTCCGGCAGCCCCACCAGCGGCGGCATCGGCACCTCGACCGGTGCGGTCGTGGCCGGCGGCGTACTCGGCGGTGAACTACTCGGCGCGGCGCTGGTCGGCGCGGCGGTCGTCGGGGCGGCGCTCGTCTGTGCCGAGATGCTCGGCACCGGCGGACCCGGATCGGAGCCCCGGTCGGCGGCCCGCAGCGCCAGCCACACCCCCGCCCCGATCAACCCGAGCAGGAGCAGCGCCAGGATGCCGAGCAGGATCGGCATCCACCAGCGGCGCCCGGCCTGCTCGTCGCCGTACCACTCGCCGCCGGGCTCGGGATAGCCCGCCGGCCGTGGTGGCGGCACACCGGCCCGACCAGACCAGGCGCCCACCGGCTCCTGCGGGGCGGTCGCGTCGAGCGGACGGCGTGAGCCGCCCTGTCCTGCCGGTCCGCCGGGCAACGGGCGGGTGGCGTCGCCCGCGTCCCGTGGTATGGCGCGGGTCGCCTCCACGTCCTCCCCGGCCGCGTTCCGCGGCATCGCACGGGTCGCCTCCGCGTCTTCCCCGGCCGTGTCGCGCGGCATGGCACGGGTGGCGTCGGCGTCCGGATCCGGGGGCAGCGCCCGGGTCGCGTCCGCGTCACCGGCGGGTGGTTCCTGACGGTCGTCGCTCATGGCACGTCCTTTCCCCACCGGGACGGGGCGCACGGCCCTCGATCGTCCACCGTAGCGGTCCCCGGCGACACCGGCTGGGATCAGCGCGCCGCGTCCGTCAGGGAGTCGGCGACGGGGAGACAGTCGGCGGCGTGGACGCCTTGTCGCCGCAGGTGAGCGTCACCTGGTCGTTCCACCGGGCGGTGCCGCCGGCCACCGGCTGCTGCGCCGTGACCGGACCCTGGCGTCCGGTGGCGTACCGGGGATAGAGCCCCGCCTCCACCAGATCGTCGGCCGCGTCGGAGCAGGACAGCGTGCCCACGTCGGGCACTGTCACGGTCGGCGCGGGCCCGGCGACCCACACGGTGACAGTGGTGCCGCGCTTCACCGGGGTGCCGGGAGCCGGTGAGGTGCGCTCCACGGTGCGTCCGGTGCCCGTACCGAACACCAGTCGCCAGCCGAGCCGGCGCTCGCGCAGATCCCGGCGGGCCTGCTCGAAGTCGACGCCCACCACCTCGGGCACCGTGAGCCCGGCCGGGGCGCTGCTGCGCGTACCGGACGGCCGGGCGGTGGTGGTGGTCGGCGGCGCTGTGGTCGCGGAGGCCGATGTGGACGCGGCACCGACCGGTGCGGTGTCGCCGCGTTCGGCCGGGCGCTCCGGCTCGCCGGCAAGGATCCACCCGACGCTGGCGCCGATCACCGCCAGCAGGATCACGGCCACGCCACCGCCGAGGAGCATCCTGCCCCGCCTCGGTCCACTGCCGTCGCCTACCGGTTCCCGCTCGTCCGTCATGCTCCCCGCCCCGATCATCGACGACCGTATCCGTTGCTGCGGAACGGTCACGGCCCGTCGTCACGACTCGCCGCGCCGACCTCGGGACGTTACGCTCCCCGGCATGGTCAGACGGGGCTGGGGAGGATCGACAGCCGCCGCGCTCGGCGTCGCCGCCGGCGCAGGCGCCGCGCAGCTCGGTTTCGGGTACGGGCTGGGCATCATCAACTGGGCGCCGGCCGGCGCGGTACGGGCCGAGGCGGCCTGGGTGGCGAGCCTCGCTTGGGCGACCTGGATCGCGGCGACATCGGTCATCGTCGGTGCGGTCTGCGCCCAGCGCCTACGCGGCAGCGACGACGAGCCGCGGGGCACGCTGCCCCGGCTCGGCCTGGCGCTCGCCGCGGGTGTCGGCGCGATCGTCACCGTTCTGCTGGTGGCGGTTCCGGCGCGGGCGGCCCGGGTGCCCGACGTCTCCGCCCCGCAGGCCGTCGCCGCCGCGTACGCGGGTGCGGGGCTGCTGCTCGGCGTGCTGCTCGCCGTCTGGGCGCTGCACACCCGGGCCGCCGCCACGAACCTGATCGCCACCACCGGCTGGCTCTGGCTGCTCGCCGTGGTGTCGGTGGTCGACGGGGTGGTCGCCGGCCGTGGCCTGACCACCGCCCAGCTCGGCATCTGGCAGATCAGCGCGGACCGTGGCGCGTTCTGGATCCGCGACTACTTCTACTGGCCCGGTGCGCTGCTGTCGGTGCTCTCCGCCCTGGTGATCGGCTTGGTGGCGGCCCGCCGAGCCGCCCGCGCACCGGAGATCCGGGTCGGCGTGGCGGCCTCCGGGGCGGCCGGACCGCTGCTCGTCGCGCTGGCGTACCTGCTGGCCGTGCCGCGCCTCGCCGGGATCGCCGCGGAACAGTTGTCGGCCCACCTGATCGCCCCGTACGCGGTGATCGCCGGCGTCGGCGGCTCGGTGGTGATGGCCGCGCTGGCCCAGCGCGCCGAGCGCCGGAGCGCCGAGCGGGTGACACTGCCACGGCAGCGCACCGGCGAGCCGGACGAGATCAGCGGGGATGCCGACCCGGCCCCCGCAGACCCGACCGAGGCGGACCCGCAGTCGCCGTCGGGCACGTCGAAGTCGGGCCGGTCGGACGCGTCGACGGGGAGCGGATCGGCTTCGGGCCTGTCAGACACCTCGGCGTCGGGCCGGTCCGTGTCGGATGGCTCCGCGTCGGGCCGGTCGACGTCTGGCCGGTCGGCATCGGGCCTCGCCGACCAGGCGACCGGGCCGGTCAAGGCGCCGGACACGTCGGTCGGGCCGAGCCGGAACACCGGCGTGGAGGACGGACCGGGCACGGCATCCGGCCGGCCGGAGACCGAGCGGGGTCGTGCCACCCGGTCCGCCACCGGCCGACGAGGCCGGGCCATACCACCGCAGCGGCAACCCGAGGCATCCGAGCAGACTGCCCCCACAGGGCCACGCGACAAGGCGCCCGACGAGGCGAACCCGAATGACGACCCCCCGTCCCCGGGCAAGCCTTCCCCAACCGACCCGCCGACCAGCGACACCACCCGCCGCCGAGGCCGCTGAGCCCTTCCCACACCCACCCAGCCGCGCCGATCTTGCAGTCGTGGCCCCTCGAATCTCCCGAATGGGAGGTTTGTCAGGGCCACAAGTGCAAGATCGACGAGCCGGAGGGCGGGCGGGGGGAAGTCAGTCGACGGGCCAGGTGTGGACGGGCTCGTTGCCGCGTTGCAGCTCGGCGTACCGCTGGACCATGTGGTGCAGCGCCGCCTCCCGGTCCAGGCCCCGGCTTCGCTCGGCCGTCCACACCGTCTCGGTCTGCCAGACCGCGCCGTTGCGGCCGGTACGGCAGCGGCCCTCGATCACGCCGAGCAGGCGGTCCCGCTCGGCCGGGGCGACACCGAACCGGTCCAGCCCTTGCGCGGCCACCGGCAGCAGCGTGTCGAGCACGAGCCTGGTGACCGGCACGTCGCCGAGCCGGGGCCAGTGCAGGACCGCTTCGATGCCGCGCCGGGCGGCGGCGTGGAAGTTCTCCTCCGCCGAGCTGAACGTCAACTGGCTCCAGATCGGACGGTCCGACTCGGCGAGGCCGCGGGCCAGCCCGAAGTAGAACGCCGCGTTGGCGAGCATGTCCACCACTGTCGGGCCGGCGGGCAGCACCCGGTTCTCCACCCGCAGGTGCGGACGGTCGTTCATGATGTCGTAGACCGGCCGGTTCCAGCGGTAGACGGTGCCGTTGTGCAGCCGCAGCTCACCGAGTTTGGGCACGCCACCGGCGTGCAGCACCTCGACCGGGTCCTCCTCCTCGCAGATGGGCAGCAGCGGCGGGAAGTAGCGGACGTTCTCCTCGAACAGGTCGAAGATCGAGGTGATCCAGCGCTCGCCGAACCACACCCGGGGGCGTACGCCCTGGGCCTTCAGCTCGTCCGGACGGGTGTCGGTGGCCTGCTGGAACAGCGCGATCCGGGTCTCCGCCCAGAGCTGCCGGCCGTAGAGGAACGGCGAGTTGGCGCCGACTGCGACCTGCACGCCGGCGATCGCCTGGGAGGCGTTCCAGTAGTCGGCGAAGCTGTCCGGCGCGACCTGGAGGTGGAACTGGAGGCTGGTGCAGGCGGCCTCCGGCGCGATCGAGTCGGTGTGCGTACGCAGCCGCTCGACGCCGTTGATGTCCAGCTCGATGTCCTCGCCCCGGGCGCCGACGATCTGGTCGTTGAGGACGCGGTACCGCTCGTTCGTGGAGAGGTTGTCGGCGACCAGGTGGCGCTCGGTGAGCGTGGGCAGGATGCCGACCATCATGATCGTCGCGTCGGACTTGGCGGCCCGCTCGTCGGCGCGGCTGAGGCTGCTGCGCAGATCCTGCTCGTAGTCGGCGAAGCCGCCGCCCTCGATCAGCCGGGGCGACGCGTTGAGTTCGAGGTTGAACTGCCCCAGTTCGGTCTGGAACAGCGGGTCGGCGATGTCGGCCAGGATCTGGTCGTTGCGCATTGCCGGTTCGGCGGCGGCGTCGATCAGGTTCAGCTCGATCTCCAGCCCGGTCATCGGGCGGTCGGCGTCGAAGCCGAAGTCGTCGAGCATCAGCGCGAAGACGTCCAGACATCGCCGGACCTTCTGCCGGTAGCGGACCCGATCCTCGCGGGAGAAGGCGCCCTGCTCGACGTCTCTGCCCATGTGCCCTCCCGGCGCCGGTGCGACGGAACCGTTCCGTTCCGCAACGCATTGTGAACCATTCGTGTGGTGGACGTAAGTGCGCCCACCCCGCCGCCCGGCTGGACGGGCGGCAGGTCTGCACCTGTACCCCGTCGCCGCGGTCACCAGCGCGTCCGGGCGGAGAACTTCACGTGACGATTCGCACCGCCGGGGCGTACACGAGAGGGGCCCGCACCGTCGGCGGACGGTGCGGGCCCCATTGGCCTGTGCCGGGCTCAGCCCTGGCGGATGGCCTCACCCTCGATCTCGATCTTGATCTTGCGGCCGACCAGGACGCCGCCGGTCTCCAGCGCCACGTTCCAGGTCAGGCCGAAGTCCTCCCGGTCGATCTCGGTGGAGGCGGAGAAGCCGAAGATGTCCTGCCCGAACGGGCTGCGGCCGACGCCCTCGAACTCCACCTCGAGCTCGACCTGACGGGTCACGCCCTTGATGGTCAGCTCACCGGCGAGCACGAACTCGTTGCCGTCGCGGGACTTCACCTCGGTGCTGCGGAACTCCAGCGTCGGGAACTGCTCCGCGTCGAGGAACTCCGGGCTGCGCAGGTGCGCGTCGCGGTCCGCCTGGGCGGTGTTGATGCTGGCCGCCTGGATGCTGGCGGTGACCGAGGACTGCATCGGGTCGTCGGTGACGGTGATGGTGGCGGTGGCGTCCGCGAACTCACCGCGTACCTTGCTGACCATCATGTGCCGCGCGACGAAGCCGACACGCTTGTGCGCGGCGTCCAGCACGTAGGTGCCGGGGGTGGGGATGGTGAGACCCTCCCAGTCGCGGGTAGTCGCCTCGGTGCTGCTGGTCATGATGCTCTCCTCTGGAGAAGATTGTTTAGGAGCCCAACGACTGACTGAGCAACTATAGTTGAGACAATATTCCCCGTGTCAAGTGTTGCTAGGATGGTGGCGTGGACCAGAACGTGTTCGACGACCCCCGGATCACTGCCGTCGGCCTGCTCGTCGAGGCGCATGCCGGGCTCGCCGCCCGGTTCGCCGCCCAGTTCGAGGAGCACGGCCTCTCCCCGGTCGAGTTCGAGGTGCTGACTCGGCTCGCCCGCTCACCCAACAACCAGCTGCGGATGACCGATCTGGCCGCGCAGACCTCGCTCTCCACCAGCGGCGTGACGCGCGTGGTGGACCGGATGGAGCGGGACGGGCTGATCTGCCGGCGCGCCTGCCCGTCCGACCGGCGCAGTTCCTTCGCGGTGGTGACCGCCGCCGGCCTGAGCCGACTGGACGACGTCCTTCCCGGCCATCTGCGGATCATCGAGCAGTGGTTCACCAGCCAGCTCGACCCGGCACAGCTCGACGGGCTGCTGGACGGGCTGCGCCGGGTACGCGACGCGGTCCATCCGGGTGCCACCGCCGGCAGCACCGAGCCGGCCGAGGACGCCGCCTGACGGTCAGCGACCTGCCGGGCACTACCCGCCGGTCACCGGCAGAACAACCGGCAGAACCGTCCGAGCGGACGGACAAACCGGTCCGTATATTCGCGAATCGGTCGTCCGACCTCGGTATTCTTCCGGCAGCGGGGGGCACCGGGGGGTGCTGGCGCGAGCGTGGAGCGAGGGGCAGCACCAGGGGGCTACTTCGCTCGCGCCACCCCCGCGCCCTCCGCCTCCC
Organism: Micromonospora tulbaghiae; assembly: GCF_900091605.1. Classification (GTDB taxonomy): domain Bacteria; phylum Actinomycetota; class Actinomycetes; order Mycobacteriales; family Micromonosporaceae; genus Micromonospora; species Micromonospora tulbaghiae. The sequence continues at coordinate 261,940 of NZ_FMCQ01000001.1, read as the reverse complement.
AGTGCCCTGACCGACGCTATCCGCCGGCCACTGGTGCTCATCCGGCCACTGGTGCTCATCGCCCGCGTCGGGCCGCCAGGGAGAACAGCAACTCCTCCTCCTGCGGCAGCAGGCTGACGCCGGTGACCTGCCGCGCCGCGTCCAGCCGGTCCAGCACACGCGGGTCCGCGGTGCTGACCGCCAGCCCCACGAGCGCCTCGACCAGATCCCGCCGGTCGGCGACACCTTCGGCCGCGTCCGCAGCCGCGGCGAACCACTCCGCCGCCAGCTCCCGGTCTCCCCGGTGCAGCGCCACGTGCCCCTCGATCAACCCGCGCAACGCGTCCTCGGTGCGGGCGTCCCCACCCGCGCCGGGCGGGTCGAGCATCTCCACGGCCGGTGGACGGCGCCGGCCCGGCACCGCGCCCGACGGCCACAGCTCGGCGACAGTGGCCAGCGCCTCGTCCGTGCGGCCGGCGTGGGCGAGGGCCAACCCGACCGCGCCGACCGTCCGGCGCCGCCGCCCGGGATCGCCCAGTTCCGCGAGCGCGGCGGCCACCCGGCGCCCCTGCTCGACCGCCTCGGCGAATCGGCCCTCCAGGCGGGTCAGTTCGGCCTGATCGGCCCGCGCCAGCACACGCAGGCGCTGGTCACCGCACTGCGCCGCCAGGCGATCCACAGCGGCCAGCCGCCGCCGGGCCCCGGCCAGCCGCCCTTCCCGTACGTCGTGCCAGGTCAGATGTGCCTGGGCGACGGCCATCTCGCGTACCCGGTGGTGCCGGGTGGCCGAGGCCAGCGCGGCGTCGGCCTGCTCGCGGGCCTCGTCGTGCGCGCCGAGCCCGAGCAGCAGCGCGCAGAGCACGGACCGGGCGGACAGTTCGCCGGTCACGTCGCCCGCCTCGGCGAAGACGGTCAGGGCGGCCCGGGCGGCCGGCAGTTCCTCCGCACCCGCGCCGTGTTCGGCGGCCAGCCGTGCCGCGCCCAGCATGGCCCAGGCCCGCAGCGTGGGCCGGGCACCCGCGGTACGCGGATCGGCGAGCAGCCGCCGCAGCCGGCGGCGGCCGGAGACGTCCCGCCCGCGCAGCCGCCACCACCGGGGCAGTGAGGCGGCGAGCAGGAGCGCCGTCTCCGGCGCGTGCTCGGCGGCGTACGCCAGCGCGGCCGTGATGTCGCTCGTCGCCTCGTCGAGCGCGCGCACCGAGCCGGGCATCTGCGCGCCCACCAGCCCCGGCGCGGTGCGGTGAACCAGACCAGTGATCACCGCGGCGTGCCGCATCCGGATCCGGGCGGTCTCGCCGTCGGCGTCGGCCTGCTCCGCGGCGAAGTCACGGACCGCGTCCAGCAGACGGAACCGGAACGGACCGGTGCCCCGGACGCTGAGCAGGCCCAGCTCGCGCAGCCGGTCCAGCATCGGCGCGGCGTCCCACCGCCGGCCGCCGTCGGCGAGCAGATCCTCGGCCAGCTCGACCGACCAGCGGTTACGGAACGCGGACAGCCGCCGCAACGCCGTCCGGTCGGCGGGAGTGAGCAGGTGATAGCTCGTCGCCACCGCGTCGCGCAGCGTCACCGTGCCGGTGGACGGGTCGGCGGGCTCCCAGCCGGGGCGTACGCCGGTCAGGTCCAGGACGCGGTCGCCGTAGCGGTCGAGCAGCTCGGTGACGTCGAGGATGCGTCCCCGTGCCGCCATCAGCTCGATGGCGAGCGGCAGTCCGCCGAGCCGGCGTACGAGCGCGGCGAGCGCCGGCAGCTCAGCCGGGGTGGGCGGTTCCCGGCGGACCTGGGCCAGCCGGGCGGCGAACAGCGCCGCCGCCGGCCAGCGGTCCAGGACGGCCCGGTCGGCGGGCTCGACGCCGGCCGGTGGCACGTCGAGCGGCGCGACCGGCCGGACCAGCTCGCCGGGCAGACCCGCCGGGCGACGGCCGGTCACCAGCACCCGCAGCGTCGGCACGGCGGCGGTCAGGACGCGGAGCGCCTCGGCCACCGCGTCCGGTGCCCGGTCGACGGCGTCCACGAGCAGCAGCGCCCGCCGATCGCCGATCCGGCAGGACAGGTCGGCCAGCCGGTTCACGCCGAACATCGACGCCGACGCGGCGAGCACGTCGGCGGTGTCCGAGCCCTCGCCCACGAGCACCCCGGCCACGCCCGCCGGGTGGCGGGCCGCCACCGCGTGCGCGACAGTGACGGCCAGCGCCGTCTTGCCCACCCCGGCGAGCCCCACGAGGCTCACCACCGGGTACGCGTCGAGCAGGCCGCACACCTCCGCCACGTCCCGTTCGCGGCCGAGCAGCGGTACGGGCTGGGGCAGCGCCACCGGCGGATCGTCGGCGGCGGCACCGGCGGCGGAAAGGCGGGATGCCGGGGGCCGGGCGGTGTCGACGAACTCGCGCCGCTCGTCACCGCTCAGACCGAGCGCGTCGGCCAGCAGATCGACTGTGGTGCGCTGGGGCCGGGTGGCGCGCCCCCGTTCCAGATCGCGGACCGTCCGTACGCCCACGCCGGCCCGGCCCGCCAGCTCGGCCTGGGTCAGGCCGACGGCGAGCCGGTGCCCGCGCAGCAGGTCGGACAGACCGGTACGACCGCCCGGGCCCCGCGCACGGTCATGATCCGGAGTCATGGGCACGAAGATTACGGATGGACTCCGACGCTCCACAGCCCATCGTCAACCACCCGACCGTCCACTGCCGATATCCGACAGGGCGCGATTTCGCGTGTCCTCACATGCCGAGGTCGCGTGCGATGATCATGCGCTGCACCTCGCTGGTGCCCTCGCCGATCTCCAGGATCTTGGAGTCGCGCCAGAAGCGGGCCACCGGGTACTCGTTCATGAAGCCGTACCCGCCGTGGATCTGCGTCGCCTCGCGGGCGTTGTCCACGGCGACAGTGGAGGCGTGCAGCTTGGCGATGGCCGCCTGGCGCTTGAACGGCTCACCGGCGAGCATCCGGGCGGCCGCGTCGTAGTAGGCCAGCCGGGCCGTGTGCGCCTTCATCTCCATGTCCGCGATCTTGAACTGGATGGCCTGGTAGTTGCCGATCGGCTGGCCGAACGCCTGGCGTTCCTTCGCGTACTTGATCGACTCGTCCACGCAGCCCTGGGCCAGGCCGACGGCGAGCGCCGCGATGGCGATCCGGCCCTCGTCCAGGATGCGCAGGAACTGCGCGAAGCCCCGGCCGCGCTCCCCGAGCAGGTTGGCGGCCGGCACCCGGCAGTCGTCGAACGTCAGCTCGTGCGTGTCCGACGCGTTCCAGCCGACCTTGGAGTAGCCGGGCGCGACGGTGAACCCGGGCGTACCCGACGGCACGATGATCGTGGACAGCTCCTTGCCGCCGTCCGGCCGCGTACCGGTGACGGCGGTGACGGTGACCAGCGCGGTGATGTCGGTGCCGGAGTTGGTGATGAACGCCTTCGAGCCGTTGATCACCCACTCGTCGCCGTCCAGGACGGCCCGCGTCCGGGTGCCGCCCGCGTCCGACCCGGTGCCCGGCTCGGTGAGCCCGAACCCGGCCAGCGCCTCACCGCTGAGCAGCTTCGGCAGCCACTGCGCCTTCTGCTCCTCGGTGCCGAACCGGTAGATCGGCATCGCGCCGAGCGACACCGCCGCCTCCAGCGTGATCGCCACGCTGGAGTCGACCCGGGCCAGCTCCTCCAGCGCCAGGCAGAGCGCGAAGTAGTCGCCGCCCATGCCGCCGTGCTCCTCCGGGAAGGGCAGCCCGAACAGGCCCATCTTGCCCATCTGACGGACGATCTCGTACGGGAAGGTGTGCTGCTCGTAGTGCTCGGCGATGGTGGGTGCGACCACCTCGCGGGCGAACTCCCGCACGCTGGAGCGCAGCGCCTCCTGTTCGTCGCTGAGCCGGAAGTCCATCTGATCCTCCTGGTGGGACGGCGGTACGGACGGGCCGGGCGCTCGTGACGCCGGGGCGTGGGTCGGTCGGACCCGGGGTGGGCGTGGGTCGGTCAGACCGGGGTGACGCCGTGCCGGCGCCGGGAGAAGTGCCGCTCCTTGCCGCGCGCGGCGGCGAACCGGCGTACCAGCTCGGCGCGCAGCTCGTGCGGCTCGACGATCGCGTCCACCACCAGCTCGCTGGCGAGGCGGACGACGTCGATGTCGCGCTCGTACTCCTCGCGCTTCGCGGCCACGAACGCGGCCCGCTCGGCCTCGTCCTCGATCGCCGCGATCTTGTTGGCGTAGACCGCGTTCACGGCGGCCTCCGCGCCCATCACCGCGATCTTCGCGGTGGGCAGCGCGATGGTGGCCTCCGGCTCGAACCCGGGACCGGCCATCGCGTAGAGACCCGCGCCGTACGCCTTGCGGACCACCACACAGATCTTGGGTACGGTCGCCTCGGAGATCGCCGTGATCATCTTGGCGCCGTGCCGGATGATGCCCTGCTTCTCCACCGCGCTGCCGACCATGAACCCGGGTACGTCGCTGAGGAACAGCAGCGGCACGTTGAACGCGTCGCAGAGCTGCACGAACCGGGTCGCCTTGTCGGCCGAGTCGACGAAGAGCACGCCGCCCTTGAACATCGAGTTGTTCCCGACCACGCCGACGACCTCGCCGTTGAGCCGGCCGAACCCGATGGTCAGCTCCTTGGCCCACAGCGCCTGGATCTCGAAGAAGCTGCCCTCGTCGAGCAGGCCCTTGACGTACCGGCGCATGTCGAACGCCTGCCGCTCGCTGGCCGGGACCAGCGCGGCCAGGTCGGCCTTCTCCGGCGCGTCCACCGCCTCGGCGGCCGGCGGGTCCTGCTTCCAGTTCGACGGCAGGTACGACAGGTAGGTCCGCACCACGTCGAGCGCGTCGTTCTCGGTCTTGCAGAGGAAGTGGCCCACGCCGGACTCGGCGCAGTGCACCTTCGCGCCGCCCATCGCCTCCAGCGTGGTCTTCTCGCCGGTGACCATCTCGACCATGCGGTCGGAGCCGAGGTACATGCTGGCGTTGCCGTCCACCATGGCGACCACGTCGCAGAACGCGGGGATGTACGCCCCGCCCGCCGCGCTGGGCCCGAACAGCGCGCAGACCTGTGGGATCGAGCCGGAGGCGCGGACCTGGTTCCAGAAGATCTTGCCGGCGCCGCGCCGGCCCGGGAACAGGTCGACCTGGTCGGTGATCCGGGCGCCGGCCGAGTCGACCAGGTAGACCATGGGAACGCCGGTCGAGTACGCCCGCTCGATGATCCGGATGATCTTCTCGACGGTACGCGCGCCCCAGCTGCCGGCCTTGACCGTGGAGTCGTTCGCCATCAGGCAGACCTGGCGGCCGTCGATCGTCGCGGTGCCGGTGACCACGCCGTCGGCGGGCAGCCCGTCGGCCATCGCGTTGGCGTAGAGCCCGTCCTCGACGAAGGAGCCCTCGTCGACCAGGTACGCCACGCGCTCGCGGGCGAACAGCTTCCCCTTTGCGGCGTTGGCCGCGTGGTACTTGTCCGCTCCGCCGGCGCGGGCGCGCTTGCGTAGCTGCTCCAGAGCCTCACCGTCGAGCGTCACGCCGACTCCCGTTGCCACGGCCCCCGCACAGGGCGCCCACCGACCTGAACGATCGTTAGGCTACCCCACCCGCGTCCCTCCCGGCGACCCGCCACACCGGCCCCGCCCTCGCCCCGGTGATCAAGGAGTTCGCGTCCAGTCGGCGGGCGAATCGGGACACAAACTCCTTGATCACCGGCAAGTAGAGGGGGCGGGAGGGCAGGGGTCAGGCGGGGAGGGGGGTCAGGCGGGTTCGGGGGCCGGCCCGGAGGACTCCGGAGGGCAACTTCTTGCCCACCAGGGATTCGGCCAGTTCGGCGGCCTCGATCAGGGCGTCCAGGTCGATGCCGGTGTCGACGCCCATGTCGTGCAGCATGTGCACCGCCTCCTCGGTGGCCAGGTTGCCGCTGGCACCCGGCGCGTACGGGCAGCCGCCGAGACCGCCGACGCTGGCGTCGAACTCGGTGACGCCCAGTTCCATCGCGGTGAGCATGTTCGCCAGGGCGGTCCCCCGGGTGTTGTGGAAGTGCAGCAGCACCGGCAGATGGGCGTTGCGGTCCCGTACCGCCGTGACCAGTTCACGGACGCGCCGGGGCGTACCCATGCCCGTGGTGTCGCCGAAGGCGACGCGGTCCGCGCCGTCGCGGGCGACGCGGTCGACGATCGCGGCGACCCGGCGGGGGTCCACGTCGCCCTCGTAGGGGCAGCCGAAACTGGTCGCCACGATCACCTCGGCGGTGGCGCCCGCGCCGTGCAGCAGGTCGATCAGCTCGGCGATGTCGTCGAGCGACTCGTCGGTGGAGCGGTTGACGTTGCGGCGGTTGTGCGTGTCGCTGGCCGAGACCACCACCTCGATCTCGGTGAAGCCGGCCGCGAGCGCCCGCTGCGCGCCGCGAGTGTTCGGCACCAGGGCCGAGTAGCGCACGCCGTCGACCTTCTCCGCCCGCTGCCACACCTCGTCGGCGTCGGCCATCTGCGGGATCGCCTTCGGGTGGACGAAGGAGACGGCCTCGACGCGGCGTACCCCGGTGCGGGACAGCGCGTCGAGCAGCCGCACCTTGGCGTCGGTGGGGATGGGCTCCTCGTTCTGGAGGCCGTCGCGGGGACCGACCTCACGGATGCTCACGGATTCCGGAAGTTGCGCCATCAGGTTCACCTCACTTGAGTCGAGCATGACACCGGGTGGCGTCAGCGCATCCGGGCGACGATGCCGGTGTCGTAGTCGCCGGAGAGGAACTCCTGGTTCTCCAGCAGCTCGGCGAAGAACGGCAGGTTGCACTTCGGGCCGACGATCTCGAACTGGGCGACCGCCGCCCGCGCCCGCTGGACCGCCTCCTCGCGGGTGTCCCCGGTGAGGATCAGCTTCGCCATCAGGCTGTCGTAGAACGGCGTGACCGTGTTGCCGGCGACGTAGCCGGAGTCGACGCGTACGCCCGTGCCGGACGGCTCGTTCCAGGTGGAGATCGCGCCCGGACCGGGCAGGAAGCGCTTCGGGTCCTCGGCGTTGATCCGCAGCTCGATGGCGTGACCGCGCGGCGTCAGCGCGTCCGGGTCGAACGTCGGCGCCAGGCCGGCCGCCACCCGCAACTGCTCCTCGACCAGGTCGACGCCGTAGACGTACTCGGTGACCGGGTGCTCGACCTGGAGCCGCGTGTTCATCTCCAGAAAGAAGAACTCCTGCGTGGAGGGGTCGAGCAGACATTCCACGGTTCCGGCGTTGCGGTAGCCCACCGCCTCGCCCGCGCGTACCGCCGCGGCCAGGAACCGCTCGCGCAGCTCGGGCGAGACCGCCGGGGACGGGGACTCCTCGACCAGCTTCTGGTTGCGCCGCTGCACCGAGCACTCCCGCTCGCCGAGCGCGACCACCCGGCCGTCGGCCAGGCCGAGGATCTGCACCTCGACGTGACGCACCCGGGGGAAGTACCGCTCGATCAGCACCGAACCGTCGCCGAACATCCGCTCGGCGAACGCGCGGACCTTGTCGTACTCGGTGCGCAGCGCCGCCTCGTCCGCTGCCACGCCCATGCCCATGCCGCCGCCGCCCGCGGCGGCCTTGACCATCACCGGGTAGCCGATCTCCGCGGCGGCCGCGACCGCCGCGTCCAGGTCGGTCGCCGGCTCGGTCGTGCCGGGGGCGACCGGCACGCCGGCCGCCGCCATCAGGTTCCGGGCATTGATCTTGTCGCCCATCGCGGTGATCGCGTCGGCGCCGGGCCCGACCCAGATCAGGCCGGCCCCTTCGACGGTACGGGCGAAGTCCGCGTTCTCGGACAGGAAGCCGTAGCCGGGGTGGATCGCCTGCGCGCCGGTGCTACGGGCGGCGTCGAGGATCGCCTCCACGTTCCGGTAGCTCTGCGCCGGGTTCGCCGGGCCGACGCAGACCGCCTCGTCGGCCTCGGTCACGAACGGCAGCGCGCCGTCGGCCTCCGAGTGCACCGCGATCGTCCGGATCCCGAGCCGCTTGCCGGTACGGATGATCCGCCGCGCGATCTCCCCCCGATTCGCGACCAACAACGATTCGATCATCTTCTGCACGGACGTGACCCCTTCTCGACGCAAAGCCGGGGTCTCTTCTTAACACGCGTTAAGGTACGCGCGGCGTGTCAGGTCGGTCGGTGGGCGCGAGCAGTGCCGCCAGGGTGGCGGCGCGCAGCAGTTCGGCCCGGCGCCGGCGATCCACCTCGCCGCCGAGGAACGGGGTCGAGTTCATCAGGCCGAACGCCGCGTGGGCGAGCACCCGGGCCTCGCCGTCGGGCAGGCCGGGGTGCAGCGCGGTCAGCACTGTCACCCACTCCTCGACGTACATCCGCTGGAGCCGGCGAATCCGGCGGCGCGGCTCGTCCGGGAGGCGGTCCAGCTCGTGCAGGTGCAACGCGATCACCGCCGGGTTGGCCAGCGCGAAGTCGACGTGGAAGTCGATCAGCGACTCCAGCGCCGCACGCGGGTCGCCCGGGTGACCGGCGGCGCGTTCCCGCCCGCCCGCGAGCAACCCCTCGCTCACCGGGATCAGCGCGGCGACGAGCATCGCCTCCTTGCCGGCGAAGTGGTGGTAGAGCGCCGGACCGGTGACCCCGGCCGCCGCGCCGATGTCGTCCATCGACACACCGTGGTAGCCGCGCGCCGCGAAGAGGCCGACCGCGATCTCCAGGATCTCGTCCCGCCGGGACCGGCGCCGGGCCGTACCCGCCGCCCTCCGTGCCTGCTGTTCCACCGCCACCGGACCAGCCTAGACCTCGCGTTCGAGCTGGGGCAGCCCGCGGTTACCCAACGGTCACCCCAGCCCGTCGCGTCAGTCCTCCTCGATGCCGTGCTCGGCGCGGACCTTCGCCGCATCGGCCTCCCGACCCTGCTCGTCGAGCGCGCGGGCCAGCAGCCAGGCGGCCTGCGTGGCCGGGCGGGAACCGGTGGGCAGCCCGCCGAGGACCGGGCGCAGCAACCCCTCGGCCTGCTCCGGCCGCCCGTCGCGCAGCAGCAGCTCGCCGGTCAGCACCTCGACCTGCGCCGCCTCGCCGAACGCCTCGATCGACCGCAGGCGCTCCGGCACGCCGTCCACCCGATCCAGCGCGGCGGTGAGCCGGTCCTCGCCGATCAGCACCCGGGCCACCGCGTCGGCGGCCATCGCCTGCTCGTACGTGACCACCGGCGGCTCGTCGGCCCCGACCGGGAGCGCGGCCGCCGCCTCGTCCACCCGCTCGATCGCGGCCACCGCGGCCGGCAGGTCACCGGACCAGTGCAGGGCGAGCAGTTCCCGCCGCCGGGCCCGCAGCTCGTCCACCTGGTAGCCGGCGAGCCGCCAGGCGGTCGCCGCCGCCGCGAACCGCTGCGCGGCCAGGGCGTCCCGGTCGGCGTCGTAGAGCAGGCCACCGGACTCCTCCAGCACCTGCGCCCGGTGGGGAAGATTGTCGGGCCCGTCCAGGTTCTCGGCCAGCGTGTCGAGCACCGTGAGCGCCAGATCCGCCTCGCCGAGACCCGCGTAGATACCCGACAGCATGTGCCGGCACCGGTCGGCCTCGGCCTGCGCGCCGGCCCGGTCGAGCCCGAGCACCGCCTCCTCGGCCACCTCGGCGGCCTCGGCCAGCCGCCCGGCCACCCGGTACGCCTCGGCCAGCTCCCAGCGCAGCAGCGCGTCGCCCTCCAGCCCTTGCTCGACGCAGAGGGTGACCGCCTCGGCGAGATCCTCCACCGCCTCGCCGGCCCGGTCGGCGGCCATCAGCGCCCGGCCCCGGGTCACCCGCAGCGGCAGGTGGGCGCCGGCCGGTGCGACGGACAGCGCCTCCTCACAGGCGGCCACCGCGTCGGCCGGGTCGTCGGTGGCGCGGGCGTACGCCATGCAGGCGCCGGTGAGCATCTCGGCGTCGCCCAGCTCGCCCGCCAGCCGGCGGGACCGGACCGCCGCGTCCCGGAACTCCTCGGCCCGTTCCAGCTGCTCCAGCACGTGCGTGCGGTGCAGCGCGACCCGCCCGGCGAGCCACGGATCCGCGTCCGCCTCCGCGGCGGCCCGGTCGAGCGCGTCGAGCGCCTCCGCCCACTGCTCGCGGTGCACGTGGGCCAGGGCGAGGCGATCCCAGCCGGCGGCCCGGTCACGCGGCCCGCCGTGCTCGGTCAGGTAGTCGGCCGACTCCCGGGCCAGGGCCAGCCCTTCGTCCGCGCTCTCCTCGACCATGCTGAGCAGCACACCGAGCCGCCCGGCCACCACCTGGGCGCGCAGCGGGTCCGGCACCTCCCGCCACGCGGCCAGCGCCTCCCGGTTGACGTCGACCGCCATCGGCACGCTGTCGTCGTCCTGGGACAGCTCACCGGCCCGCAGCTCCAGCCGCCACGCCCGGGTGGTCGCGGGCACGGCGGCGTCGCCGAACCGCTCGTCGTACGCGCGCAACGCGGCGACCAGGCCGTCCCGGCGGTTGGTGCGCCAGAACTCCTCGGCCAGCGCGAGCAACTCGTCGGCACCGGCGTCGGCCGGCACGGTGACCGGCGGCGCGGAGGCCACCGGAGTGTTCGAGCCGGTACGCGACGCGGGCACCGCCGGGCGGCGCAGGCTCGCGGAGAGCGGCAGGTGCTCACCGACCGGCCCGGCCGCCAGCTTGCGGGCGATCAACCCGGACTGGTGCGTGGTGCCGTTGCGGGCGTCGAAGCGCTCGGCCAGCGCGGTCGCCGTACCGGCCAGCTCGTCGGCGAGCGCCACCGCCGGCACGTCCGCGGCCGGCCGCTCACCGGAGGCGCGGCGGTGCACCGTCAGTTCCGCCGGCACGTGACGCAACGCCGCCGAGGCGGCGGCCGCGAAGTGCATCGCGGCAGCCGGGGTGGGCGCCCGGTCCAGCCAGTCCAGGTGCCGCTCGACCAGCTCCAGCGCGCGAGCCTCGTTGCCGGTCGCGGTGCAGAACTCGACGTGGTCGGCGATGTCCCACAGGTCGGCCAGGTTGCCGCGCACCCGCCGGTATGCCTCCCGGTGCGCGTCCCGCGCGGCGTCGCCACGGCCGGTCTCCCGGTAGGGGGTGAGCAGCGCGGTGAGGATCCCCTGCGGCTGCTCGCTACAGGTCAGCCGCCCGGCGAGCACCGGCTCGGCCAGCGCCACCGCCTCCTCGTGCCGGCCGTGCCGCACCAGGTGCGCGACCTGCGTGGTCGGGTCGCAACCGGCACAGTCGGACAGCGCGTCGCGGGGCGTGGTCATCCACTTGCGGTACCACTGCTCCGCCGCCTCGTCGTCGCCCAGGTGCGCGGCCACCAGGTAGCGGTGCTTGTGGACCGCCTGGAGCGAGTGTCCCGAGTCGCGGTAGCGCCGTTCCATGTCGTCGAGCACCGCGTACGTCCGGTCCAGCGGAAGCTCCGGGAACTTCACCATGGCGTTGACCATGTACTTGAAGAACCAGAGCAGCTGGTGCGTGTAGCGCTGGTGGTAGGGCTGCGGGTCCTTGTCGTACTCGGCCAGGCACCAGGAGAACGTGACGAAGGACTTCGCCGGCTCGCCGCCGTAGACGTACGCGGTGGTGCCGGTGACCCGGGCGGCGAAGGCGAGGTGCCGGTCGTCGCCCGCGTCGGCGCGGCGCAGCAACTGTTCCAGCACGGCGATCTGCCCCGGGCCGTACGGCATGGATTCGATCTCGTGGTGCATCCGCCAGAGGTCGTCGTCAGTCACGGATCTCTCCCGGTACGGCCCGGCCGAGCAGGCCGAGGAAGGAACTGTTCAGCAGTGCGGCGTCGGCCGCCCGGATCGGGTGGTGCCCGAGCAGCAGGGCCTGCCCGTAGAGCGCCTCGACGGCCAGCCCGACCAGCTCCGGGTCGGCGAGCGTGGTGACCCGTCGGACCAGCGGGTTGCGGTGGTTGAGCACCAGTTGCGGGCGGTCCGGCGGGGCGGAGGCGGCGAGCGCGTCGAGCACGCCGCCCCACAGCTCGTCGGCCTTGCCCCGGCTGGCGGCGAGCTGGTCGTGGAACGCGGCCGACCGGGACACCAGGTAGAGCGCCGGCAGCGAGACCGGGTCGTACGCCCGGATCACGACCTCGCAGCCGAGCCGTTCCAGGGCCCGCTGCGCGGCGGTGAGGAACGGCCGCAGGGCCAGCTCGGTCGCCGGGTCGAGGATCTCGAACCGGGTGGTGAGGTCGCTCGGCTCCAGCCGCTCGATCAGCACCGAGCGGTCCACCGTGGGCAGCCGCTCGATCAGCTCGGTGTCGTACGTGTAGCCGCCGTTGACCACTGCCAGGTCCTGCGCGGCGGCCACGGCGGCGAGCTGGCGGAACTCGTCCAGGCTGGCGGCGTACCGGAGCACGCCGTGCCGCTGCCGGAACTCGGCGAGCGTGAGCGTGCCGACGTTGGTGTCCATCGGCCACCACTGGTCGACCAGCCGCAGCATCTCGTCGTCGTGCATCGCGAGCGCCTTGACCCCGAGGTGGTGCACCTGGAGGAACTCCCCGAGCCGGCGCGGGTCGTGCTTGGCGAGCCGCACCAGCCAGCCACGGATCTGGTCGCCGAGCGACTCCCGGACGGAGGTGAGCAGCACGTCCTCGTAGAGCGCCTCGCGGCTGGCGGTGGGGCGCAGCTCGCTGGCGTCGACCACGCAGTGGGCGAAGAAGGCCCATTCGGGCAGCAGCCCGTCGGCGTGCTCGCTGAGCAGCATCCGCTTGAGGTAGACGCGGTGCCCGGCCCGGGCGGCCGGGTTCACCGCGGCGGGCAGGATGAACGCCACGCCGGTCAGGCCGGCCTCGGGCACCGACAGCGGCACCACGTCGAACGGGACGAACCCGAGCAGCTCCTGCGCGTACCGCTGAAGCGCGGCCCGGTCCACGGGCGCACCGGGCGTGGTCGGCCACGGCGGCGGGCCGGAGGTGGTCGGCGTGTCACCGACCCGGACGTCGACCGGCAGCAGGCCGCCGTAGAGGCGGGCCAGCTCGGTGACCGTGGGTACGCCGAGCCACTGGTCGGCGTCGCGCCGGGGCACCAGCGTGACTGTGGTGCCGGGCTCGTCCCGGGCCTGCTCCGGCTCGGCGAGCCGCACCGCGTACCGCCCGTCGGACCAGCCCGTCCAGAGCACTGTGGGCTCGTCGGCGTGCCGGGTGACCACCCGGATCTCGTCCGCCACCAGGAAACAGGAGAGCAGGCCGATGCCGAACTGGCCGAGGAACTCGTGCCGGGAGAAGCCCAGCTCGTCGCGCTTGGAGCTGCGGCCGATGGTGGCGAGCAGCTCGTGCACCTGTGCCTCGGTCAGGCCGATGCCGGTGTCGTGTACGCGCAGCGTTCCGTCGCCGGTCAGCTCCGGCGGCTCGATGCGGACCCGCGCCGGGGCCTTCGGCTCGGCGGACCGCCGTGCGGTGATCGCGTCGACGGCGTTCTGGAGCAGCTCGCGCACGTACACCCGCGGGCTGCCGTAGAGGTGATGACTGAGCAGGTCGACCACGCCACGGAGGTCCACCTGGAAGGTGCGGTCCAATCGCGCTCCCGGTTCGGATTTTCGGCGCTCACCGTACCGGTCAGCGCCGACAGTGTCCGTCCCGTTTCACCCTCGCCCCCACTCCCCGCGATCTTGCACTCTCCGCCCGGGCAAGACCGTACACAAGGGACGGCGAAGGGGCCACCACTGCAAGATCAGCGAGGTCGAGGACGAGGGCGGGAGCTCGCGGGTTCGAAGCCCGCTAGGCGAGTGGCGATGCGCCGGCGGGCCGGCGGCAGCGCGGAGACCGCTCGGAGCAGCAGGTTGCGTAGCGGGCGGAGGGGCGGTGGTGCGGCGGCCAGGCGGGTCAGGCCGGCGGCGAAACCGAGCACCTCCTCGGCGAGGGGGCGGCGGTCGGCGGCGTACCCGTCGAGGGCCTGCGGGCCGGCGGCGAGCGCGTCGCCGAGGGCGACCGCGTCCCGCAGGCCGAGGTTCATCCCCTGCCCGCCGGCCGGGCTGTGCACGTGCGCCGCGTCCCCGGCGAGCAGCACCGGGCCGGAGCGGTACGTGCTCGCGATCCGGTGGTGGATCCGGAACCGGGACGACCACGCCATGCCGGTGATCCGGTCCGGCCGGCGCGCCGGACCGCGCTCGTCGAGCAGCGCCTGGAAGTGGTGCGCCTGCGGGTCGCGCGGCGCGTCGCCCACCGTGGCGACCAGCCGGACCGTGCCGTCGGGCAGCGGCGCCCAGACCAGCGGGCCCTGCCGGGACAGGAAGAGGCTCACCTGGTCGCGCGGGAGCGCGCTGTCCACGTGTACGTCGGCGAGCAGGAACGACTCCCCGGGGTCGGCCGGGCCACCGAAGCCGATGCCGGCGAGTTCGCGGACCCGGCTGCGCATCCCGTCCGCGCCGACGATCCAGCGTGCCCGGACCGCGCGGCCGCCGTCGAAGCACGCGACGGCGCCGTCGCCGTCGAGGTCCAGCCCGGTCATCTCGTACGGCCGCAGCACGCGCCCGCCGAGCGCGGTGAGCCGGTCGGTGAGCACCGCCTCGGTCTCGGCCTGCGAGATCAGCAGCGCGTACGGGTAGCGCGACGGCAACCGGTCGAAGGGGACGGTGAGCAGTACCCGGTCCCGGTCGCGGACGCTGAACCGGGCCGAGCGCAGCCCTCGGGCGGCGAGCGGCGCGGCGATCCCGATCCGGTCCAGCACTTCGAGGGTGCCGGCGTGCACGACTGCGGCGCGCGACGTGACCGGCGGCTCGGCGAGCCGGTCGACGACCGTCGCGGTCACGCCGTGCCCGGCCAGCGTCAGCGCCACGGCCAGGCCGGTCGGCCCGGCTCCCACCACGAGGACGTCAGTGCGTTCGGGCAGCATCGCTCCACCTCCGGGCTCGGGTCAACAACCGTTTGCCAACACTTGTTGACTCCACTGTAGAGGCGATGTCAACACGTGTTGGCCTACAGTCGTGGACGTGACCGAACCCGCCACCCGCGCCCGCCGCTCGGACGCCACCCGGGCGGCCATCCTGCGCGCCGCCCGGGAACGCTTCGCCACCGACGGCTACGACCGGGCCACCATCCGGGCCATCGCCGCCGACGCCCGCATCGACCCCTCGATGGTGATGCGCTACTACGGCAGCAAGGAGGGACTCTTCGCCGCGGCGGCCGAGTTCGACCTGCGCCTGCCCGACCTGGCCGAGGTGCCGCCGGACCGGCTCGGCGAGACACTGACCCGGCACTTCGTGCGCCGCTGGGAGGCGGACGGGACACTCGTCGCCCTGCTCCGGGCCGCCGCCACCAACCCCGGCGCGGCCGAACGGATGCGCGGCGTCTTCGCCGACCAGCTCGCCGCCGCGGTGGCCCGTTCCGTCGCCGAGCCGGCGACCGCCGCCCGGCGGGCCGGCCTGGTGGCCAGCCAGATCCTCGGTCTCGCACTCACCCGCTACGTCGTCCGGTTGCCGCCGGTGGTGGACCTCGACCCCGAGGAACTGACCGCCTGGGTCGGCCCGACGATTCAGCGCTACCTGACCCAACCTTTGCCCCCGTCCCACGCGTCTGGCGGGTGACGGAGGGAGCAGCCGGATGGGGCGGAACGCGGACGACGGGCGGGCGGACTACCTCGCCTTCGTCGAGGCGCACCAGCACCGGCTGCTGCGCGCCGCGTACCTGATCTGCGGGAACCGCCACCAGGCCGAGGACCTGCTCCAGGACGCGCTGCTCAAGCTGGCGCTGCGCTGGTCGTCGGTGCGCGACGGCGACCCGGCCGCGTACGTGCGCGCCATCCTCTATCGCGACGCCGTCTCCTGGTGGCGGCGCCGGCGACGGGAGTGGCTCAGCGCGTACCCGCCGGACCGGCCGGGCGCTGACGCCGACGCGGCGCTGCGGCTCACCGTGCGCGCCGCGCTGGACCGGCTGCCACCGCGCCAGCGGGCCGTCGTGGTGCTGCGCTACTTCGAGGACCTGACCGAGGTCGCCACCGCCGAGGCGCTCGGCGTCACCGTCGGCACCGTCAAGAGCCAGTGCCACGACGCGCTGCGCCGGCTGCGCCACGTCGTACCCGCCCCCGGCACGTCCGGGGACGACCTGGTGACCGGGATGGAGGCGAACCCGTGAACGAACCCGAGCTGACCCGGCTGCTGACCCGGGCCGCCGAGGAGATCCGGCCGACCCGGCCGGCCGAGACGGGATGGGTGCGGGCCGGGCGGGTCCGCCGCGCCCGCCGGGCCGCCGGTGCCGCGGCCGTCGCCGTGGTCCTGCTCGGCGGCGGTACGACGGTGCTGCTGCACCGCTCCGGCCCGCCCCCCGCCACACCGGCCCGCCCGACCGTGACCTCGGCGCCGAGCGCACCAGTGGTGCAGCGGCCCCCGGACCGGCTCGGACAGGCGGGCGACCCGCTGGGCCGGCTCGGCGACCCGGTCGCCGACAGCCTCTCCGGCCGCCCGGTGCGCCGGGCGCTGGCGCTCTATCAGCCGATCGACCCGGAGACCGGCGAGGCCGGCCCGGTCCGGGTGCTGGGTGACGACGGCACGGTCCGGGAACTCGACGTGGTGACGCTCGCGCCCACCCGCGACGCCGGGGGCAACGAGGCCGCTCCGCTCAAGCCGGGCAGCCTGTCGCCGGACGGCCGTACCGCCGCGTTCGCCCAGACCGGAGAGGTCGTCGTGGTCGGCCTGACCGACGGCGCGGTCCGCCGCTACCCGCTCACCGGCTACCTGGAGCACGTGGTCTGGGCCGGGGACCGGCTGGTGGTCGGAGACAACGACACCGCGTACGAACTGGACCGGCGCACCGGGTCGGCACGGAAACTCCCGGTCGACCCCTGGACGCTCGTCGTGCCCGAGCCGGGCCGGCCCGGCGACCTGTTCACTGTCGGCGGCTGGTCCGGGGACGGCGGCCTGGCCGTACGCCGGTTCCCCGCCTCCGGTGGCGCGCCGGAGCGGCGGCCGGTGACCACCGATGAGCTTCCCCCCGGTTATCAGGTGAACGAGGTGTACGGGCGAGGCTGGCAGCGCGGCGACCGGATCGGCCAGGCCGGGTGGACCACCACCGCGGGCGCCCCCGGCATGATGATCGGCGCCGAGGGCGTGGCGGTGCTCGACGCCCGGACCGGGGCGGTGACCCGCCTGCTCGACCTGGGCCGCGAGGACCGGGCGAAGGGGTGCTGCGAGGTGTACGGCTGGACCGCCGACGGCGCATTGCTGCTCCGCTACGACGCCGGGCTGGCACGGTGGCGGCCGGAGACCGGCGCTGTCGACTGGGTGGCGAGCAACGTCCCCGGCCGGCTGTCGATCGCCGCCCGCTGACCGACTCGGAACGCGGCCGGAACGAGCCGGAACCGGCCGGTGCCACCGCGCGGCGACGGCGGGACCGGCCGGGACGCTCAGCGGGTCAGGCCGCCGGGCTGGTCGCCCTTCACGACGGGGGCCCGGACCAGGTTGCCCCACTCGGTCCACGAGCCGTCGTAGTTGCGCACCTGCGGGAACCCGAGCAGGTGGTGCAGCACGAACCAGGTGTGGCTGGACCGCTCGCCGATCCGGCAGTACGCCACCACGTCGTCGGACGGGCTCAGCCCGAGCTGGTCGGCGTAGATGGCGCGCAGCTCGTCGGCGGACTTGAACGTGCCGTCGTCGTTCGCGGCGGACTTCCACGGCTTGCTCACCGCGCCCGGGATGTGCCCGCCGCGCAGCGCGCCCTCCTGCGGGTAGTCCGGCATGTGCAGCATCTCGCCGGTGTACTCGCCGGGCGACCGCACGTCCACGAGCGGCCGGCCGGCCGCCACGTGCGCCATGACCTGTTCCCGGTACGCGCGGATCGGCGCGTCGTTGCGCTCCGGCACCGGGTACGAGGCGCGGGGCCGGCTCACCTTGTCGCGGGTCAGCTCCCGGCCCTCGGCGATCCACTTCTGCCGGCCGCCGTCGAGCAGCCGCACGTCCGCGTGGCCGAAGAGGGTGAAGACCCAGAGGGCGTACGCGGCCCACCAGTTGAAGTTGTCGCCGTAGAAGACGACTGTGTCGTCCCGCCCGATGCCCTTGGCCGCGCACAGCTCGGCGAAGCTCGCGGCGTCCAGGTAGTCGCGGGTGACCTGGTCGTTGAGTTCGGTGTGCCAGTCGACCTTGACGGCGCCGGGGATGTGGCCGGTGTCGTAGAGGAGCACGTCCTCGTCGGACTCGACCACCACGAGCCCTTCGTCGCCCAGGTGCTCGGCCAGCCACTCGGTGGTGACCAGGCGCTGCGGGTCGGCGTACGACTGGAGGTGGGGATGCGGATCGCTCGGCACAGGCATGATCCCCAAGGTACGCCGGATCAGCGGAGTACGGTGCCGGTCAGGCGCGGCGGTGCACCAGCCGGCCGGCGACCACGGTGGCCAGGCAGGAGCCGTCCGGGCCGAACACGGCGAGGTCGGCCCGCCCGCCGGTCACCAGCGCGGGCGGCCGGGCCACGGGCAGCACCGACACGTCGTTGCGCGCCGCGGCGGATCGCAACGCCGGATCGGTGACGTGCCGGTCGACCACCGCGGCGACGCCGAGCCGGAACAGCGCGTGCACCCGCTCGCGGGGCGTGGGCGCCGGGGGCAGCGGACCGTCGTGCACGAGCGCCGGCCCGAGCGTGCCGGCCCACCGCCGCACCCGCACCCCGGGGTACGCGCCGGACAGCTCGGCCGCCGGCACGATCGCCTCGACCCGGTCACCGGCGACCACCACGGCCAGCCCGGCGCGGGGCGGGTCGTCAGGTGTCAGCCGCAGCAGGTCGGCGGCGTGGACCGTACGCACGCTCAGTCGGCTTCGACCGGCCCGAGCACCGGCCGCTTCGCGGTGACGAAGTCGCCGGAGGACCGCCCGGTCAGCCGGCGCTTGATCCACGGCGCCAGGTGCTTGCCGGCCCAGCGCAGGTCGGCGGCGCGCGCGGCGAGCCACGGGCTGGGCGCCGGGTGCGGCGGCACCAGCAGCCACTCCTCGTCGCAGCCGACGCCGAGCGCGGTGAGCACCTGCGCGGCTACCCGGCGGTGGCCCTCCGCGGAGAGGTGAATCCGGTCGGTGCTCCAGAGCAGCGGGTTGAGGTAGGTGTCGTCGGAGTACAGGTCGACCAGGATCGCGCCGTGCCGCTCGGCCACCTCGCCGACCACCCGGTTGAGCAGCGCCACGCGCGGGGCCATCATCCGCTGGCCGGGCAGCCGGGACATCACGTCGGCGAACCGGAACAGCACCACGTCGCTGCCGCCGGACCGCAGCCGCTGCACCACCGAGTCGAAGCGGGGGACGAACGCGCCCGGATCGAAGCTGCGGCGCAGCACGTCGTTGCCGCCGGCCGCGAAGCTGATCAGGTCGGGCTTCATGGCCAGCGCGGACGGCACCTGCTCGGCCACCACGTTGGGGAACAGCCGGCCCCGGATGGCCAGGTTGGCGTACCCGAAGTCGGGACCGGCCTCGGCGGCGAGGCGGGTGGCGACCAGATCGGCCCAGCCCCGATAGCTGCCGTCCGGATATGCGTCGTCCATGCCCTCGGTGAAGCTGTCGCCCACCGCCACGTAGCTGCGCCAGCGCACGGCGCCTCCCTCAGACGTCCCGGCAGAAGTGCGTCGCACAGTCTGTCACCGCGCGGACCGGTCCCGCTGGCCCTGAGCCCCGGACGTGGCGGATGTCTCGACGTCCTGTTGACGGGAGGCACCCGACGGGACAAATCCGTCCGACACGTCCGGCGGGGCAGAATCCGCCGCCCGGACCGGGGATGATGTCTGCCGTCATCCGGCTGCGCGAAACCGTCCGGCCGGTCCCGCACCCGGCACGAGCGAGGAACCACATGACGCAGGGGCACCCACCGGCGGCGGGCTGGCCACCGCCCGGCAATGCCGACCCCCGGTACGGCGCGGCACCGCCGCCCGCGCAGCCGGCTCCGTGGGGGCCGCCGCCCCCGGCGCCGAAGTCCCGCCGTGGGCTCTGGATCGGGCTCGCGGCGGGCGCGCTCGCGCTGGCGGTCTGCGCCGGCACGGCGGTCGGCGTCGGGCTGAGCATGCGCGGCGACGACGAGGACGGCCCGGCGCCGAAGGCGGCAGCCGGCGCGAACGGCGTCACCGTCACCGACGCCGAGCTGACCGCCCTGCTCGACCGGCACAGCACGGCGCTGGCGGCGAAGGACCTGGACGGCTACCTGGCCGCGTTCGACCCGGCCCGCAAAGAGCTGGTCACCGGGCAGGCCCAGCTGTTCCGCAACCTGGCGAAGCTGCCGCTGTCGGTGGCCCGCTACGAGATGATCGAGAAGCAGGGCCGCGTGAGCGACGCCTTCGGGCAGGGCGTCACGTTCCAGCTCGACGTCTCCTTCGTGCACCAGCTGGACGGCTTCGACCCGGCACCGGTCGCCGAGTGGTACCGCTGGACGATCGTCCGCGCCGGCAAGGACGCGCCCATCCAGGTCACTGCGGTGACCGGCGCGCCGGCCGGCGGCAACGGCGACTCGAAGACCGTCTACTACCCCGGGCCGTGGGACAAGTGGCAGGAGATCCATGTCGAGCGGACCCCGTTCGCCCTGATCATCACCGACGCGGCCCGGGCCGGCGTGGCGAGGCGGTACGCCCCGGCCGTCGACAAGGCGGTGACGAACAACCTGGCCGTGTGGCGGGCCAACGCGCCGCCCGAGCCGGTGTCGGACAAGTTCGTCGTCACGCTCGCCGACGGCAAGGACGAGATGACCTCGCTCTACCGGATCGGCACCGAGAAGGCCACCGAGGCGGGCTACTCGGTGGGCATGGTCGCGGCCGAGCGCAAGGACGGCAAGGACACGATCGGCGGCACCCGAATCGTGGTGGACACCAGCGATCGTTACTTCACCCGCTCCGGCGGCGACAACGACGCCCACATGGTGTTGCGGCACGAGATCGCGCACTCCCTGATGACACTCCGCACCGACCTGGCCGCCGTGGACGAGTTCAGCAAGCTCGACGAGTGGGTGGTGGAGGGCTTCGCCGAGTACATCGCCTTCCACGGCCGCCCGCTGGCCGCCAGCGACCGCACCGCGCCGTCCCGGCAGTTGGTCCGCAACGGCTGGAACGGCGCGCTGCCCGGCAACAGCGACTGGGACAACCCCGGGATGCTGACCTTCCACTACTGGCTCGGGCACACCGCGATGAACCACCTCGCCGAGAAGCACGGCGAGCCGAAGCTGTTCCGCTTCGTCGAGGCGGTCTACGCCGGCACCCCGACCGACCGCGCCGCCCGGGACGTGCTCGGCGTGTCGCTCGACGAGTTCCGGGCCGGCTGGGCCGACTACGTCCGCGAACTGGACGGCTGACGGAAACGGGAGACGACCGATGACCTATCAGCACCAGCAGTACCCGCCGCCCGCGTACCCGCCGGTGGGCCGGCCGGGTCCGGCCGGTGCGCCGCCGGCGGCGCCGAAGCGGCGCGGGCGCGTGGCGCTGCTCGTCGCCGGCGGCCTGGTGGCGGTGCTCGCGGTCGCGGCCGGCACCGCCTACGGCGTGTCCCGGCTGGTCGGCGGCGGTGACGACGACGGGAAGAAGCTGCGCACCGCGTGGGTGCTGGACTTCCCGGAGCGGCAGCGCAACGGGCTGAAGACGTACGACGGGCAGGACATGTTCGGCGCCTGGCTGGTCGGTGACGCCGTGGTCCGGGCCCAGCCGGACGGGATCATCGCCTACCGGCTCGGCGACGGCGCACAGGCGTGGGGGGTGCCCGCGCCGCAGGCGTCCTCGCTGTGCGCGGCCGCGCAGACGCTCGCCGAGGGGCGGGGTGTGGTGGCGCTCGGTTCCGCCGACTCCTGCGACACGATCGTCGGTTTCGACGCGGCCGGCGGCACGCAGACGTGGCGGGCGACGTTCCCTGTCGAACGCCGGACGGGCCGGTCCGAGATGGTCGCCCCGGACCTGTCCGTGGCCGCCGGGCAGGTGGTCGTGCGCAGCGGCGAGAGCGTTCTCGGCTACTCCCTGGCCGACGGCAAGCGGCTGTGGCAGACCGACGCCGACCGGCTGCTGCCCGGTCGCGACTGCCGTCTGACCCAGGCGCAGGCCGCCGGGGACCAGGCGGTGGTCACCGCGCGCTGTGACGGCGACCAGGGCGCGCTGCTCGGCCTGGACCCGGCCACCGGCAAGCCGCGCTGGCAGCAGAAACTGCCCGCCGCGCAGCAGAGCGCCGGGGTGCTGAGCGTCGACCCGCTGGTCAGCCTGCCCGGCCTGGTCGGCGAGACGTTCGTCGCGCGCGACGCCGCCGGCAAGACGCGGGCCACGTTCGGCAACCCCGTCGACGGTACGCGGTTCAGCGACCTTCCGATCAACCGCTCCAACACGGTCAGCGGGCCGGAGATCCGGCCGTACCTGGCCGACGCGGACACGCTCTACCTGCCCACCGAGGCGACGAACGTCGGCGGCAAGATGCGCCAGGCCAACCAGGTGGTGGCGATCGACCTGGCCACCGGCAAGCGGCGCTGGGTGTCGGCCGGGCACACCGACGGCGAGGTGGAACTCATCCGCCTCGACGAGCAGGGCGTGCTGGCGTGGGAGGTGGGCGACCGGCGGGATCTCGCCCCGCGGCTGGTCCGCATCGACCCGGCCACCGGCACGGTGAGCGTGCTGGCCGAGGCGCCGCTGTCGGCCGGCACCGAGGGCAGCGACGCGAAGGTGCTGGAGCGCGACGGCACTGTGGTGCTGGTGCCGTGGAAGCACGTCACGGCGGACGCGGCGATCACCGTCCTGCGCTGAGAACGACGCGGGGCGGGCCACCCGTCGGTGACCCGCCCCGCGTCGCCTTTCGTCAGGCAGGCACGTAAGCCAGCAGCGGCGCCCCGCTCAGCCCCGCCGGCTCGGTCACGGTCCCGACCGGCTGGAAACGCTTGTCCAGAACGCTGATGCCGTTGTCGCGCCGGACCAGCACCGTGCCGTCGGTGCTGAACAGGATGCTCCGTACCTCGCCCGTGCCGGGCAGGTCGACCACCTTGCTGGTCCTGGTGTCGACCACCGCGAAGCTCCCGTCGTTGCGGGTCTCGTCCTTGTTGATCCAGCCGACGGCCACGTACCGGCCGTCCGCCGAGACGCTGCGCACCCGCCAGCCGTCGTAGCGGGCCGCCTGGGCCGCCGGCGGCGTGTAGCGGTAGAACGTCATCTTCGGGTCGGTCGTCGCGTACGGCCGGCCCTCGGAGACGGCGGCCCAGTTGCGGCCGTCCGGCGTCCACCACTTCAGAGTCTCGTTGCCGGCGTCGCCGTCGGCGGGCTTGCGGCTGCTCAGGTCGATGAGCGCCATGTGGCCGTCCTGCTGCACCAGCACCCGGTCGTTGGTGTTCCACACGAGCGGGTCGCCGCCGTCGCAGGGCGCCTTGCCGGAGAAGGGCGGCTCCGCCGCGATGGTGGCCCGGTCGCTGCCGTCGATCCGGGTGGTCACGAGCTTGCCGGCCTCCGCTCCGGCCGCTCCCTCCACCCAGGCCAGCCGCTCGCCGTACGGCGAGATCGTGATGGTGTTCCGGACGCAGTCGCCGCCGCCGTACGGGACGCTGGCGCTCACCCGGTCGGTACCGCCCTTGACGACGTGCACCTCCGCGGCCTGTTCGCCGAACGACAGGTAGTACCGGGTGCCGGGCAGTGCGGCGGAGGAGGCGTCCGACGGGCTCGGGGCGGCGGACGACGGTGCGGCGGCGGACGACTGCCCGGCTGCGGGGGCGGACGGCGTGGACCCGCCGTCGCCGCAGGCGCTCACGCCCACGGCGACGAACGCGGCGGCGGCGAGGGCGGCGACGGCACGTAGTCCGCGGGCGCTGGTGACGATGACGTTCACGATTCGATCCTCGGGGGTTGGTTGGTGCGCGTCTCTGATGCACTCCCAGACGTCGGTTTCGATCTGCATGGTTGCCGCCTGATCGAAAGAACTTCGGCCCGGGTCGGCGGACGCGGACAGGCCCCCGGCGCACGAAGCGCCAGGGGCCTGTAGGGGTTGTCTGAGGCGGCTCAGGGCACGTACGCCAGCAGTGCCCGGTTCCGGGTCGGTGCCGGCTCGGTCACCGTGCCGAGTGGCTTGAACTCACGGTCGAGGACCGTGATGCCGGTACCGCGCCGCAGCAGCACCGTGCCGTCGGCGCTGAACAGGATGCTGCGCACCTCGCCCGTGCCGGGCAGGTCGACCACCTTGCTGGTCTCGGTGTCGACCACCGCGAAGCTGCCGTCCCGGCGGGACGGGTCGGTGCCGATCCAGCCCACAGCCACGTAACGGCCGTCGGTGGACACGCTGCGGGCCTCCCAGCCGCCCCACTTCGTGGCCTCCTGCTCGGGTGGGGTGTAGGTGTACTGCCGCAGGTCGGTGGTGTCCGAGACGTAGGGCTTGCCGTCCGACTCGGCGGCCAGCCAGGCGCCGTCGGCGGACCAGCAGCGTTTGGTCTCCTGTCCCGGGTCGCCGACGACCTGCTTGTTGGCCGCCACGTCGTAGAGCACGGACTGGCGGTTCTTCCGCTGCACCATCAACAGGTCGTCGCCCTTCCACCGCAGCGGCCGGGCACCGAGGCAACTGATTCCCTCCGCGAGGGTCGTCGCCCCCTTCTCTCCGACGGTGGCGATCAGCAGCACCCCGTTCGCGTTGTCGGTGCTGTCCTGCACCCACACCACCCGCTTGCCGTCCGGCGAGATGCTGACGGTGTTGGCCTCGCAGCGAGAGGCGGCTTCGTGGACGACCTCGTGAACCACCCGGTCCTGCGTGCCGCGGACCTCGTGGATCCGCGACCGGGTGGACGTCTGCTGCAGGTAGTAGCGGGTACCGGCCAGCGACGACTGCGCCTGGCCCGTGGCGGTGCTCGCGTCGGCGGACGACGTGCGGGACGGTTCGGTGGAGGGCGTACGGGACGGCTCGACCGGCGGGGTGGTGACTGTGACCGACGGCCCGGCCGGCGCGGGCGCCTGGCTGTTCGGCCGGATCGCCAGTGCCGTTCCGGTCGCGGCGGCCAGCACCACGAGCGCGGCGGCGGAGGTGGCGACGGCCCGCTGGATGCCGAGCCGCCGCGAGGTACGCAGCGCCCGGTCCCGCAGGTCGACCGGGGTGACCTCCTCGGCCAGGTCGGACAGGTCGAAACGCAGTCGGTCCTGGTTCATCGGGCGGTTCCTTCCGTGACGTACAGCTCGGCGAGCTCCGGGGCCACGCTGCGCAGCTTCGCCAGCGCCTTGAACGTCTGGCTCTTGACGGTGCCGACGGTCACGCCGAGCAGTTCGGCGGCCTCGGATTCGGTGCGGTCCTCGAAGAACCGCAGGACCAGCACGGCCCGTTGCTTGGCGGACAACCGGGCCAGCGCGGACCGGAGGGTCAGCCGGAGCGTGGTCCGCTGGGCGTGGTCGGGGGTCGAGTCGCCTCCGCGCGGCTCGGGCATGTCGCCCGGCATCGACTCGGCCACCCGGCGGCGCCGCCACCAGGAGACCTGCAGGTGGTACATGATCTTCCGGGTGTACGCCTCCGCGTTGCCGGTCTCGTGCAGCCGGTTCCAGGCACGGTGGGTACGGGCGAGCGCGGACTGGACGAGATCCTCGGCCAGGTACTGGTCGCCGGTCAGCAGGTAGGCGGATCGCAGTAACGCGGGGGTGCGAGTTCGAACGAACAGGTCGAACTCATTCAGGAGAGGGTCCACACGAGCCGGTCCTTGGGGTCAGGTGGTGCATCAGCGTGATGCCTTCCGAGACGCCAGTTGTCCACGCCATGGTTGCCGCCGCCGGTGGCTCTCTTTCTCGACCGGCACCGCCGGCGTCAGCAGTCGAAGGCAGACCAGCAGATGTCGTTGCGCAGGCGCTGGTCGTCCAGGACCAGGTCGCGGATCTCCGCCGGGAGCTGGTCGCGCTGCCACCGGCACTCGTCGCGCCCGGCCGACGCGCCGAGACCGGCGGGCGCCGCCGCGCGTACCGCCTTGATCGCGTACGCGGCGGCGCCGAGTTCGTGGGCGGCCACGTGGGCCACGACGGCGGCCTGACCAGCGGCGTACGCGGCGTTGCGCGCCGCCCCGCGCAGGTCCCGGGCCGCGCCCATGGCGTGCCCGCCCGCCGCGCGCGCCTGCATCATCCCGACCTCGCCCCGCACCCAGGCCCGGGCGTGCTCGATCGCCTCGCGCGGACGCGGATCGTCCGGCCGGACCGCCTCGAACAGCCCGAGGACGTGCTCGGCGCAGGTGGCCGCCCAGAGCGCCAGCAGGTGGTGGTGCTCGTCGGTGAGCGTGCCGCCCCGGCGGATCGTGATGAACCGGGGATCGCGGATCTTCGGCAGGATCACGACGCGACCTCCGCCCCGGCGTCACCCCGGCGCAGGTCGTGATCGAGGCTGCTCATCAGCCGGGCGACCCGGCTGCCGCCGCCGGTCACCGGCGGATAGCGGCGGAGCACGTCGACGAGCACGGGCGTGGCGAGCCGCCGGGATCGTTCCAGCAGCGCCTCGCCGGCGGTCTCGTCGCCGCCCGCCTCCAGTTCGGCTACGCGCGCGGCGTTGGCGGCGGCCCGCAGGATGTGGCCGACCTGGGTGGCCTTCGCGATCGGGTGCAGGTACGCGGCCGCGGCGGCGTCACCGGCGGCGCGGGCGGCCAGGCGCGCGGCCTCGGTGGGCGCGGACCGGGCGGCCCGGTGCGCGTCGAGGGACGTGACCCGCTGGAGCTTCGTCCGGGCGGCCCCGCGCACGAACGTCCACGCCGCGTCGACAGCCGCACGGGGACGCGGGTCACCGGGAACCGCCCGCTCGTAGACCGGGAGGACGTCCTCCGCGTGCCGGACCGCGTACCGCGCCACCTCGCGCAGCTCGTCCGTCGTGAGGTCGAAGTCTCCGGACGCTGTCATGTCGCGGGCATCGTATCGGTGATGCCCCGCCGGTACGGGCCCCAGCCGACGAACCGCTCGAACAGCTCGCGCGGGGTCGGCCCGTCGTGCGGGTTGAGGCGGAACAGGTCGTGGGTGGCCTCGTGGTAGAGCCCGGACAGGTAGACGGCGAGGTCGACGGGGTGGTCCGCGTACTCGACCTTGAGCAGCAGGCGGGCCTGGGCGCAGGGCCACGGTCCCCCGCAGGCGCGGCAGAGCCAGAGCGGCCGGATCGGCAGGTGGGCCGGGTGGTCCGGCGGGTAGGGGCGGGGCCGATCGGGGTACGGCCCGAGCCGCGGTACGGGAAGGTCCATGCGTGACAGTGTGCTGACGACACCACTACGCTCGGAAGCCTTCGCGGCCGGTCCGGGGAGAGGCCGGGAGACGGGCGGCGGACTGAGGAGGGCGTGTGGAGAACGAGCCGACCGCCGAGCTGATCCGCGCGCAACTGCGGCGACTGCGGCTGCGGGCCGAGCTGAGCCAGGAGGAGTTCGGGAGACTCGTGCACTTCTCCGGCTCCCAGGTGTCGGCGGTCGAGCTGGGCCACCGGCCGCTCGACCGCTTCTTCCTCGCCCGGGCCGACGAGGTGCTGGGCACCGGCGGGCTGCTGATGTCGCTGCTCAAGCTCGCCGAGCGCGACGGCCAGCCGAGCTGGTTCCGCCCCTGGCTCGAAGCCGAACGCCAGGCGCAGCAGTTGCGCACCTACCAACCGACCCTGGTGCCCGGACTGCTCCAGACCGAGAACTACGCCCGCGCGATGATCCGCACGGATGACCTGATCACGGATGACGAGGTGGAACGGCGACTCGGAGTACGGCTCGACCGGCAGTCGCTCCTCTCCGGCCTAGGTCACCCGAAGTACATCGCCGTCATCGAGGAGTCCGTCCTGCGCCGCGCCGACGAGGGCTACCGCGGACTCATGGCCGAGCAGATCGCGCACCTCGTCGAGTGCGCCGAGCGCCCGCACGTCGACATTCACATCGTGCCGACCTCGGTCACCATGCACGTCGGCTTGGTCGGACCGTTCGCGCTGGCCCGGGGAACAGACGGCGGCTGGGTCGGTCACCTGGAGAACCAACTCGGCGGCGTCGTGGTCGACAAAGACGAGGACGTGGCTATCCTGCTGTCCAGATGGGAGAGTGTCCGCAGCGAGGCACTACCGCGCCGACAGTCGGTCGAGCTGATGAAGGACGTGATGACCTCGTGGAGCTGACCGGAGCGATCTGGCGGAAGTCCAGCCGCAGCGGCACCCAGGGCGACTGTGTCGAGGTGGCGGACAATCTGGCCGGAGTGGTCGGGGTGCGGGACAGCAAGGACCCGGCCGGGCCGGTGCTCACCTTCACGCCCGACGCCTGGCGTGCCTTCGTCCGCGTCAGGGGGAGCCGCGCGTCGCGCTGATCAGCACCGTGTGCTTGCGTACCCGGAAGGCACCTTCGGCGTCGAGGCGGGCCTGGACCGCAGCGCGGGCGGCCGCCTCCTGCTCGGCGGTGAGCGGCCCGATCATGCTCGCGATGTAGGCCACGCGGCGGGCACCACCAGCTCGTCCGGGTAGCGCTCGACCGTCACGTCGGTGAAGTGGGCGGCGACCCGGGCCGGCGCCGTCTCGGCGGTGACGTCGTTCCGGTCGTGGAACCGGACGGCCAGGTCGGGGCGCCCGATCACCGGCCCGAACGTGTTCAGCTCGACGAGGTGGTGCCGGCCGTTCACGGCGACAGCCAGCCGTCCGCCGGGACGCAGCACCCGGGCGAACTCGCGGAGCGCGGCCTCCGGGTCGTCCAGGTGGTAGAGCGCCACAGCTCGCCTGTGCCGGCGCCCACCTCCAGCACGTCGCCGGAGAGCGGCAGGCGCTCGCCCAGCCAGGCGTACCAGCTCTGCGGATTGGTGCCGTAGGAGTGCAGTGCGATGCGGGCGGTCAGGTTGCCGGTGGTCGCGGCGTACTGGCCCACGGCGCGAGCCGACGGAGTGACGCTGCCCAGGTCAGAGGTAGAGGCAGAACGGGTGGCCGGCCGGGTCGAGGTGCACCCGGACGTCGTCCTGCGGCTGGAAGTCGGCCACCGTCGCGCCCACCGACACCGCGTACGCCGAAGCGGCCTCCAGGTCGTCGACCTTGATGTCCAGGTGGGTCATCATCGGCGGATCCCCGGGACCGGCGGGCCACACCGGGCGCACGTAGGCCGGCTCGTCCTGGAAGGCCAGCCAGGTGCCGCCGGCCGGCGGGGCCAGCACCACCCAGTCGGGCTCGTCCTCGCGGCGGGGCCAGCCGAGCAGCCGCTCGTAGAACGCGGCCAGGTCCTGTGCGGACGGTGCGTCGAGCACGAAACTGCTCAGTTCCAACGTCGGTCGATCCACCATGCCACCCTTCCTACCCCGCCCCTGCGACAACCTCACCCGGCACGGGCGCGGAAAGGGATCGCCTGGTCGTCCGCTCGCGCCATAAGCTGCGGCAATGCTGCTGCGCATGTCGACCCTGCTGCTCCGGACCCTGCGCGAGGACCCGGCCGACGCGGAGGTGCCGAGCCACCGGCTGCTGCTGCGCGCCGGTTACGTCCGCCGGGCCGCGCCGGGCGGCTACACCTGGCTGCCGCTGGGCAAGCTCGTGCTGGACCGGATCACCGCGATCGTGCGGGACGAGATGACCGCGATCGGCGACCAGGAGGTGCACTTCCCGGCGCTGCTCCCGGCCGAGCCGTACCGGACCAGCGGGCGGTGGACCGAGTACGGGGACGACATCTTCACGCTCGCCGACCGGAAGGGCGCCGAGCACCTGCTCGCACCGACCCACGAGGAACTGGCCGCGCTCCTGGTGAAGGACCTGTTCACGTCGTACCGGGACTTCCCGGTGACGCTGTTCCAGATCCAGACCAAGTTCCGCGACGAGGCCCGGCCCCGGGCCGGTCTGCTGCGCGGGCGCGAGTTCCTGATGAAGGACGCCTACTCGTTCGACCTGGACGAGGCCGGGCTCCAGCAGGCGTACGACCGCCATCGGGCCGCCTACGAGCGCGTCTTCACCCGGCTCGGGCTGGACTTCACCACTGTCCACGCGATGTCCGGCGCGATGGGTGGGTCCGCGTCGGAGGAGTTCCTGGCCGCCACGCCCGTCGGCGAGGACACGTTCGTCGGCTGCACCACCTGCGACTACGCGGCGAACACCGAGGCGGTGGTGACCCGCGCCCCGGCCGCCGGTGACCCCGACGCACACCCGTCCAGCGAGGTGCACGACACCCCGGAGACGCCGAGCATCGCGGCCCTGGTCGAGCTGGCCGAGGCCCGGAAGCTGGGCGGGCGCATCGGCTGGACCGCCGCCGACACCTTGAAGAACGTGGTCCTCACCGTCCGCCGGCCCGGCGTCGAGCGGGCCGAACCGCTGGTGATCGGCCTGCCCGGTGACCGCGAGGTGGACCTCAAGCGGGTCGAGGCGGTGCTCGCCCCGGCCACAGTGGCGGTCTTCGAGGACTGGGACGCCCACCCGGAGCTGGTCCGCGGCTACATCGGACCGCAGATCCTGGCCAAGCACGGCATCCGCTACCTGGTCGACCCCCGCGTGGTCACCGGCACCGCGTGGCTGACCGGCGCGAACGAGCCGGGGCGGCACGCCACCGACGTGGTGTGCGGGCGCGACTTCGTACCGGACGGCACGATCGAGGCCGCCGAGGTACGGCCCGGCGACCCCTGCCCGGCCTGCGCCGACGGTGAGCTGACCATCCGGCGGGGCATCGAAATCGGGCACATCTTCCAGCTCGGACGCCGGTACACCGACGCGTTCGCGGTCGACGTGCTCGGCCCCCAGGGCAAGCCGGTCCGGCCGACGATGGGCTGCTACGGCATCGGCGTGTCCCGGGCGGTCGCCGCCGTGGCCGAACAGCACCACGACGACCGAGGGCTGATCTGGCCGGCCGCTGTCGCGCCGTGCGACGTACACCTGATCGCCGCCGGGAAAGGGCCGCAGCTCGACGCGGCGCTCGACCTCGGCGGGCGCCTCGCCGCGGCCGGCCTGCGGGTGCTGGTCGACGACCGCACGCACGTGTCAGCCGGGGTGAAGTTCACCGACGCCGAGCTGATCGGCATCCCGCGCGCCGTCGTGGTCGGCCGCCGCCTGGCCGAGGGGTACGTGGAGCTGCGCGACCGGGCCACCGGCGAGCGCACCGAGTTGCCGGTGGAGGCCATCGTGGAGCGCCTGCGCGACGAGGTGGGCGCGACGCGCCGCGACGGGGTGTAGCGAGCGCGCCACCGGGTACCGCAGACGGATCGACCAAAGCTTTCGGAGGCTCTCATGTTCCGCGTCAGTGACGTGATGACCAGGCAGGTGGTCTACCTCTCGGCGGAGACCCCGTTGGACGAGGCGGCCCGGGTGATGAAGGAGTCGGACATCGGCGACGTGGTGGTGACCGACGGCGCCACGCTCGCCGGCATGCTGACCGACCGCGACATCGTGGTCCGGGCGGTGGCCGAGCGCGCCGACCCCGGCACCACCACGATCGGCTCGATCATCACCCGCGAGGTGGTGATGATCGAGCAGCACTGCACGGCGAACGAGGCGGCGGCGCTGATGCGCGAGCGCAACATCCGCCGGGTGCTCGTGTGCGACAGCGATCGCAAGCTCGTCGGCATCGTCTCCCTCGGCGACCTCGCCATGCAGCTCGACCCCCAGTCGGCGCTCAGCGACATCAGTGAGGCCGCGCCGAACGTGTGAGCGCGGGCCCCGCACGTGCGGCGGGGCCCCGCCCGGCACGTCGGGTGGCGACGCGCGGCGGCGGATAGCCTCGACCCATGCCCGAGATGCCGACCAAGCTGGCCGAGATCGTCGACGAGTTCGCCGCCGCACCCCGCGACGTCGTCCTGGAGATGCTGCTGGAGTTCGCCGACGTGATCCCGCCCCTGCCGGAGGGTGTGAACCGGGAGGAGCTGGAGCAGGTCCCCGAGTGCCAGACGGCGTTCTTCCTGCGCGCCGAGGTGAACGCGGACAAGACCGTGAGCACTGTCTTCGACTGCCCGCCGGAGGCTCCCACCACCCGGGCGTTCGCCGGCATCCTCGCCGAAGGGCTGGCCGGGGCGAGCGCCGAGGAGGTGCTGGCCGTACCGGACGACCTCTACCAGCGGATGGGCCTGGCCCAGGCGATCAGCCCGCTGCGGGTACGCGGCGGCACCGCCATCCTGGCCCGGCTCAAGCGCCAGGTCCGGGAACAGATCTCCTGACCCGCGGGTTGTCGCTGGTCATGGACATCGAGATCTACGCCGACGTGGTCTGCCCCTGGTGCTGGATCGGCAAGCGCCGACTGGAACAGGCCCTGGAGTCGTACGACGGCGACGTGACGGTCCGGTTCCGGCCGTTCCAGCTGGACCCGACGCCGGTCACCGAGCCGAAGCCGCTGCTGGAGGCGCTCGGCGACAAGTTCGGCGGGCGGGACAAGGCCGAGGGCATGGCCGCGCACGTGACGGGCGTCGCCGCGGGCGTCGACCTCGACCTGCGGTTCGACCGGGCGGTGGCCGCGAACACGTTCGACGCGCACCGGCTGGTGCGGTTCGCCAGCGAGCACGGCCGCTCCGCCGAGATGGTCGAGCGGCTCTATCGGGCGCACTTCCACGACGGCGTCGACGTGGGCTCGATCGACGCGCTCGTCACGCTGGCCGGTGAGGCCGGCCTGGACGAGACCGAGGCGCGGCAGTACCTGGAGTCGAACCTGGGCCGCCGGGAGGTGGCCGCCGACCTGAGCACCGCCCACCAGCTCGGCGTCTCCAGCGTGCCCACGTTCGTGCTGGCCGGAAAGTACGCGGTCACCGGCGCCCAGGAGCCGGAGACGCTGCTCGCCGCGCTGCGCGAGGTGGCGCAGCGCGAAGCGGCGGCCTGATGTTTCACGTGGAACAAGATCGATGCGGATGAGGACCTAGGCCGGCTTGGCCAGGTCCTCCACCACCCTCGCCCCGGGCAGCGCGCCGAGCGCCGGCCCGGGCAGGGCGATCTTGCTGTGCCGTACGCCCGACCCGATGATCACGTGCGGCGTGGCGATCACCCGGGAGTCGACGAGGATCGGCCAGTCCGCCGGCAGGCCGATCGGCGTGATCCCGCCGTACTCCATGCCGCTCAACTCGACCGCCTCGGCCATCGGTGCGAAGCTCGCCTTGCGCACGTCGAGCAGCTTGCGGACCACACCGTTCACGTCGGCACGGGTGGTGGCGAGCACGACACAGGCCGCGTAGCGGGTCTCGCCGCCGCGCTTGCCGGCGACCACGACGCAGTTGGCCGACTCCTCCAGCCCCACCTGGTACGCCTCGCAGAAGGCAGCGGTGTCGGCCAGCTCGGCGTCGATCGGGGCGACGAGCACGTCGTCCACGTCCACCGGGGCCTCGCCCGGCCACGCCTGCACCACTGCGGCGACCGGCGGGGCGAGCAGGTCGAGCCGCGCCCGGGCCGGCTCCGTCTTCAGCGTCCCCATCATGCCGCGATCCTCGCACCCGCCCGGCGGGTCGAGCTGCTGGACCCCGCCCGCGCCCTTCAGTTGGGATTGGTGAGGAAGGCGTTCTCCTGGGCGAAGTCCCGGCTCTCGGTCGTGGTGAGCTGCCGGCGACGCAGCACCTCGGGACGGTTCGCCTCGGCGTCCTCGATGCCGTGCCGGACGCCGACCCGGATCACGCCGTAGAGGAAGACGAAACCGAAGACGTAGAGGACCACTGTGGTGACGAAGACCAGCATGCGGTCACCGTAGGACGGTGCGGACCCGACCGTTTCTCATCTTCCGCCGGTTCCCCCGTACGTGTCCGCGAGGTAGTCGGCCCAGGTCCGGGTACCGGCCGGCGTGGCGGTCGTGGTGAGGCCACCCGCGCGCAGCTCCCGCCCGAGCCGGCCGGGAATCCGGACCGGCAGCAGCGGACGGCGTACCCGCCGGGCCGCGAGCCAGGCCCGGGCCGCCTCGTCGAAGCGCAGCACCTCCGGTCCGCCGAAGTCCTCGACCCGGTTAGACGGCCCGGCCAGCAGCAGGACCGCGAGCCGGTCCGCCACCTCACCGCTGTCGACCGGCTGGGCGAGCACCGCCCGGTCCCCGACCAGCGGGCCGAGGCGGCTCGCGCCGCTCAGCAGCCCGGCCAGGAACTCCGGGAACTGGGTCGCCCGCAGCACGCTCCACGGCACCGGGCCGGCGGCCACCACCTGCTCGGCCGCGAGCTTGTGCCGGTAGTAGCCGAGCGGCACCCGGTCGACGCCGACGATCGACACGAAGACCAGGTGACGCACCCCGGCGTGACCGGCGGCCACGGCGAGCCGGCGGGTGCCGAGAACGTCGATGTCGTGGGTACGCCGGTTCGGCGACGAGGCGAGGTGCAACACGGCGTCCATCCCCGCGACCGCCTCCGCCAGCCCGGCGCCGGTGGCCAGGTCGGCGGTCACCCACTCGAC
The DNA here is from genome assembly GCF_900091605.1 of Micromonospora tulbaghiae. Lineage (GTDB taxonomy): Bacteria > Actinomycetota > Actinomycetes > Mycobacteriales > Micromonosporaceae > Micromonospora > Micromonospora tulbaghiae. Next base: position 227,944 of record NZ_FMCQ01000001.1, on the reverse strand, counting down.
CCCGTCCCCGGTACGCGGCCGGCGGCTCATCGCACGCAGCGTGAAGCCCTCGTCCCGCAGCCGCGGCACCGCCACCCGCCCGAGCCGCCCGGTCGCCCCGGTCACCAGCACCCGCATCGCCACTCCTCCCGCTCACACGCAGCCGCCACACCGCGGCTCCCCGGTGGGACGGGACGCCGACCCGGATCGTGACAGCCGCCCGCTCGGCAGCCCTTCACCCGATCCTGCGCCATCCGGCGGCCCGCCCGGTCCGGATCACCCCACCCCAGCCCGCACCCCCCTCGGCCCCTCCGCTCCCCTCGCCCTCCCGGTTGATCAAGGAGTTTGTGTCGGACGGCGGCCCGGAATCTCACCCGAACTCCTTGATCAACCGGGAGGGGCGGGACAGGGGCAGGGGTAACGGGTGGGGCGGTCACGTGGCGGGGCGGGGGGAGACCCGTCCGGCCAGAACCAGGCCGAGCAGGCCGCAACCGGCGGCGACGGCAAGCGTGGTCGCGTAGCTGGCCGGGCCGGGAGACGAACCGGCCGCCAGCACCGCGCCGGTCAGCGCCAGCACGGTGGCGGCGGCGAGCGAGTCGCCCAGTTGCAGCGCCGAACTGTTGCGGCCCTGCTCGGCCGGGGCGGACTGCGCCAGGGTCAGCACCGACAGCGACGGGTAGAGCAGACCCATGCCGAGCCCGGCCACCGCCCAGGAGAACACCGCAGGCAGCACCGGCAACCCGGGCAGCAGCGCCGACGCGACGCCGGCCGTACCGATCGTGATGCAGGCCAGCCCGGCCCGGGGCAGGGTGGCAGCCGAGCGGGGTGAGCCGATCCGGCCCTGGATCCACGAACCCACCGACCAGGACAGCGCCCCGACGGTCAGCACCAGGCCGGCTCCGGTGGGCGAGAAGCCGCGCTCCCGGGACAGCATCAGCGGGATCACCACCTCGGCGGCGACGAACGCCGCCGACGCCAGCGCGCGCAGCCCGATCACCGTCGGCAGTCCCCGTGCCGCGCGCAGGAAACCGGCCGGCAGCAGGTGCGGTGCGCAGGCGAGCAGCCCGGCCAGCGCCGCGGTGATCAGGCCGGCGGCGAGTGCGCCGCGCTGCTGCCCCCCGTAGTGCAGCAGTGCGGCGCTCGCCCCCGCCCCGCAGGCCCAGCCGATTCGGGCCAGCGCGCCCGCCGGCGGCCGGGTCGCCACGGTTCCGGTCAGCGCCCGCAACCCCGGCTGGACCAGCAGCGCCGCCGGGATCGCCACGGCCGGCACCGCGAGGAACACCCACCGCCAGCCCAGGTGTTCCACGATCAGTCCGGCCAGCGCCGGGCCGACGAGCGACGGCACCACCCACGCCGCGGCGAACGCGGCGAAGATCCGCCGCCGCAGCTGCTCCGGGTACGCCTGCCCGACGACCACATAGAGCGCCACCGAGACCAGTCCGGAGCCGAAGCCCTGCACCACCCGCCCGACGACCAGCACCTCCATGGTCGTCGCGGCACCGGCCACCACCAGGCCGGCGACGAACCAGGCGACACCGTGCCACATGGCCGGGCGTGGCCCGCGCGCGTCGCACCAGATGCCGGACGCGACCATCGCCACCACGCCGGAGGCGAACGAGCCGCCGAACGCCAGCGCGTACAGGCCGAGCCCGTCGAGGCTGCGCGCCACTGTCGGCATGGCGGTGCCCACCGCCAGCGCCTCGAACGCGAGCAGGGACACCAGGGCGACACTGCCCACCGTCATCGCCCGCAGGCGCGGCGACCACAGGTCGACGGGTGGATCAGCCGGTACGGCGGTGGTGCTGGTCATGGCGTTCAGCCTCGGACCTCACCCCCGGTTGAGGTCAACTGTGTCGCGCGTCTCGTCCCGCGCGGCAACGGCGGGCCGACGCCGGAAACTTCTGCCATCGAGGTGGCATAACGGACGCCGCGCCGGGAAGTCGGGCCGCCGGGACGAGACCGGGAGGCGAGATGGCGCTGGGACGGTTCGCCGGTCTCCTGCTGTCGCCGACGGTCGTACCGGAGGCCGCCGCGCGCGTCGCGCGTACCGTCGGTTCGGCCCTGCCCACGGACGCCGTGCCGGCCCGGGTCACCGAGGTCGCGGGCAGCGTCGGTACGGCCGCGGCCCGGCTGGCCCGCCTCACCGGGCTGACCAGCCGCCGGGTGTGGTCGCAGGACGGCCGCCACCACATCGAGGTGCACGGCGTCTGCCAGGACGGCGGCGACCGGCTGGCCCGCCAGGTCGAGGCGGCGCTGGAGTCGATGCCGGGCGTGACCTGGGCGCGGGTGAACGCGCCGTCCGGCCGGGTGGTGGTGGCGACCGGCGATCCGGCGCCGAAGCTGCGCGACCTGATCGCCACAGTGGCGCGCGTCGAGCGGACCTGCCCGTACGAGCCGGACCCGGAGATCGAGCCGCCACAGCCGCCCGAGGACGGCCCGCGTACCGCGCGGACGTTCGGCGCGCTGCTGTCCGACGTGCTCGGGCTGGGCATCTCCGCTGCCACCCGGGTACTGCCGCTGACTCCGATTCCCGCCGAGGTGGCCGGGCTGCTGGGCGCTGTCGACCTGCACCCGAAGCTGCACGCGCTGGCCGGGCTGGGCATCCGCGCCGACCCGCGCGCCGAGCTGCTCTTCCCGCTGGCCGAGGCGGTGGTGCAGGGTCTCACCGGCGGCTGGGCCGGCATCGTGCTCGACGGCGCCCAGCGCGTGGTGCAGTGGGGCGAGGGTGCCGCTCAACTGACCGCGTGGCGGCGGGCCGAGCCGCACCTGACCGGCGACCCGGAGCGGGCGGTCGCCCGGGTGCCGGACGGCGAGCGGCCCTGCCCGGTGCCGGACGGACAGCCCGAGCGGTACGCCAAGCGGGCGCTTCCGGCCGGCGCGGTCGCCGGGGCGGCGGCGCTGCCGGTGCTGGGACCGAAGCGAGCCGCCGCACTGGCGCTGTCCTCACTGCCGAAGGCGCCCGGCTCCGGCCGGGAAGGGTACGGCGCCCAGCTCGGCCGGATGCTCGCCCGGCGCGGTGTGATCGCGATGGACCGCAGCGTGCTGCGTGAGCTGGACCGCATCGACACGGTGGTGCTGGACGCGGCGGTGCTCGGCTCGAACCGGGGAGTCCTGGCGGACCTCGCGCCGCTGGCCCACGCCGACACCGAGCAGGTCGCCGCCCGGGCGTTCGCGTTGTTCGACCCGGCCGAACCGGACGCGGTACGCGCCGACGGCGGCTGGCGGATCGGCCCGCTGGACCGCCTCGGCACCGACGATCCCGGGGACACCCCGGACAGCGCCCGGCTGCGCGCCGACGGTGGACGGCTGCTCGGGCTGGCCGAGAACGGCCGGCTGGCCGCCGTACTGCGGGTCGAGCGGGAGCCCGCGCCCGGCGTGGACGCGCTGGCGTCGGCCGCCCGGCAGGCGGGCCTGCGGCTCGTGGTCGGCGGCGCGGACGACGGCCGGTACGACTTCGCGGACCTGCTCGTACCCGGTGGTCCCCGGCTCGCCGACGCGGTGCACGACCTGCAACGCGAGGGCGCTGTGGTGATGGTGGTCTCCGGTGAGCGGTCGGCGCTCGCCGCGTCCGACTGCGGCCTCGGCGTGTACGGCCCGGACGACCTGCCGCCGTGGGGCGCGCACCTGCTCGTCGGCGACGACCTGCGGGTACCCGCCCTGCTCGTCGACGCCGCCGGGGTGGCCCGCCGGATGACCGAGCAGAACGTCCGGATCGCCATGGCCGGCAGCGGGCTCGGCGCGCTCGCCGCGTTCACCGCCGACCGGCGGCGGCTGCCCCGCCCGACCCTGGCAGCGGTGAACGGCGCGGCGGCGCTCGCGTTCGCGCACGGCGTGTTCCGGGCGCACCGGCTGCCGGACCGCACCGGCGCGCCGGTGCCCGCGCTCACCGCCTGGCATCTCATGCCGGCGCAGACCGTCCTCGACCAGCTCGACACCGGCCCGTCCGGGCTGGCCGAGGACGAGGCGGCCCGCCGTCGGCGCGTCGAGGTCGGGGACGAGCACGGGCCGGCCGGGCTGCTCCGCTCGTTCGTCGAGGAGCTGTCCAACCCGCTCACCCCGGTGCTGGCCGCCGGCGCGGTGCTCTCCGCCGCGTTCGGCTCGCTCGTCGACGCGGCCCTGGTCGGCGGCGTGGTGGGCGGTTCGGCGCTGGTAGGCGCGGTGCACCAGCGCAACACCGAACGGTCGCTGGCCGAGCTGCTGTCCCGCTCGGCGGTCACCGCACGGGTGCTGCGCGACGGCGAGGAGCGGGTGGTGCCCGCCGAGGAGCTGGTACGCGGCGACGTGATCACGATCAGCTCCGGTGACGCCGTACCGGCCGACTGCCGGGTGCTGACCAGCGACGGGCTGGAGACGGACGAGTCCTCACTGACCGGCGAGTCGCTGCCGGTGGCGAAGAGCCCGGAACCGGTCGTGGCGGCGGCCATCGCCGAACGGCGCTCGATGCTGTTCGAGGGCACCACTGTCGCCGCCGGGCACGGCACCGCGGTGGTGGTGGCCACCGGCGCGGAGACCGAGGCCGGGCGGAGCCTCGCCATGGCCCGGGAGGCTCCGCCCGCCAGTGGCGTGGAGGCGCGACTGGGCAAGTTGACCAGCAGCGCCGTACCTCTGGCGGCCGCCTCGGCGATCGCGGTGGCCGGGGCGGGGCTGCTTCGGGGCGTACCCCTTGCCGAAACGGCGGCGACCGCCGCGAACCTGGCCGTGGCGTCGGTGCCCGAGGGGTTGCCGTTCCTGGTCAGCGCCGCGCAGCTGGCGGCGGCGCGGCGGCTGGCCGAGCACGGCGCCCTGGTCCGCAACCCCCGGACCATCGAGGCGCTGGGCCGCGTCGACGTGCTCTGCTTCGACAAGACCGGCACGCTCACCGAGGGGAAGCTGCTGCTGGCGGGGGTCGGCGCGGGCGACGACAGGTACGCGTCGCTGGATCAGCTCGACGACGCGCTGCGGTTGACGCTCGCCGCCGCGGTGCGGGCCACCCCGGCGGCGGACGACCCGGACGAGTTGCCGCAGCAGACCGACCGGACGGTACGCCACGGCGCGGACGCCGCCGGGGTGGACGAGCGGACCGGTGCGGCGGGCTGGACCGCCACCGCCGGGCTGCCGTTCGAGCCGTCCCGCGGCTACAGCGCCGCTGTCGGCCGCACCGCCGGCGGGCTGTTGCTGAGCGTGAAGGGCGCCCCCGAGTCGGTGCTGCCGCGCTGCGCGTCCCGGCGCACCGCCGAGGGTGACCGGCCGCTCGATGCGGCCGGACGCGAGGAGGTGCAGGCCATGCTGGCCGGGCGGGCCGGTGCCGGGCACCGCATCCTCGCCGTGGCCGAATGCCCGGTCGCCACCGAGCAGGTGAGCGACGAGCAGGTCGACGGGCTGGTCTTCGTGGGTTTCCTGACGCTCGCCGACGGGGTGCGGGAGAGCGCCCGGCCGGCGGTGGCCCGGATCCGGGCCGCGGGCGTGCACACCGTCATGATCACCGGCGACCACCCGGCCACCGCCGAGGCGATCGCCGCCACGATCAGCCCGGACGACGGCGGGCAGCGCGTGGTCACCGCCGGCGACCTGGACCGGCTGGACGACGCCGCGCTCGCCGAGCGCCTGATGGCGACCGACGTGGTGGCACGCTGCACGCCCGCCCACAAAGTACGGATCATCCAGGCGTTGCAGCGCCAGGACCGGACCGTCGCGATGACCGGTGACGGCGCCAACGACGCGCCGGCGATCCGGCTCGCCGACGTCGGTATCGCTCTCGGTCAACGCGGCACTCCCGCCGCCCGCGCCGCCGCCGACCTGGTGGTCACCGACGACCGGCTGGAGACGATCATCGCCACGCTCGTCGAGGGACGGGCCATGTGGTCGTCGGTACGGCACGCGCTGAGCATCCTGGTCGGCGGCAACCTCGGCGAGATCGCGTTCAGCGTGCTGACCGCCGCCGCGACCGGCCGGTCCGCCCTGAACGGCCGGCAACTGCTGCTGGTCAACCTGCTCACCGACCTGGCGCCCGCGCTCGCCATCGCGGTCCGCCCGCCCGCCGACGACAGCGCCGACCACCTGCTGCGGGAGGGGCCGGACTCCTCGCTCGGCGTCACGATGACCCGGGAGATCGGCCTGCGCGCGGCGTCGACCACGCTGGGCGCGACCGCCGGCTGGACGATCGCCAGGTGGACCGGCACCCAGCGGCGCGCCAGCACCGTCGCGCTCGCCTCGCTGATCGGTACGCAGCTCGGGCAGACCGTGCTGGCCGGCGGCACCAGTCCCAGCGTGCTCGCCGCCACCGCCGCGTCGGTGGGTGTGCTGGTGGCAGTGGTCCAGACGCCTGGTGTCAGCCAGTTCTTCGGCTGCACCCCGCTCGGCCCGGTGGGCTGGACCATCGCCACCGGCTCGGCGCTCGGCGCGACGTTCGCCAACGGCACGCTGACCAAGCTGGTGGACCGCCTGCCGCAGCCCGGTTCGCATGGGCGTCCCGATCAGGGGTACGGCGAAGGACATGACGCCTGAGGTGACGTTCGTCGGTACGGCGACCACTGTGCTGCGGATCGGCGGCTTCACACTGCTCACCGACCCGAACTTCCTGCACCGGGGGCAGCGGGCGTACCTGGGCCGGGGGCTGTGGTCGAAGCGGAGCACCGACCCGGCGCTGACCATCCCCGAGCTGCCCCCGCTGGACGCGGTGGTCCTGTCCCACCTGCACGGCGACCACTTCGACCGGGTCGCCCGGCGCGGCCTGGACCGGTCGCTGCCGATCCTCACCACACCGCAGGCGGAACGGAAACTGCGTCGCTGGGGCTTCGGCGCGGCGGAAGGGCTGCCCACCTGGCGCGCGTACGAGCTGCACCGGGGCGACGAGACGCTGCGCCTGACCGCGCTGCCCGGCCAGCACGGGCCCGGCCTGCTGGACCGCGCGCTCCCTGACGTGATGGGCAGCCTGATCGACCTGGAACAGGGCGGGGAACGGCGCTTCCGCCTCTACGTCACCGGGGACACGCTGCGCCGCCCGCAGCTCGCCGAGATCCCCGCCCGATTCCCGGACATCGACGCCATGCTGATCCACCTCGGCGGCACCCGGATCGCCGGCATCCTGCTCACCATGGACGCCCGGCAGGGCGCCGACGTGGTGGAGCTGATCCGTCCGCGGCTCACCGTGCCGATCCACTACGACGACTACCCGGTGTTCCGGTCGCCGCTGCGGCACTTCGTCGAGGAGGCCCGGCGACGCGGCTTCGCCGGCCAGGTCCGTACCGTCCTTCGTGGCGAGACGGTCCCGCTGACGCCCTGACCGGTTCCCTAGTGCCAGGTGGCGGCGGCCCGGCGCAGGCGGTCGTTTATCGCCCGGCCCACGCCGGTCTCCGGCACCGGCTGGGCGACGATCTCGGTCACCCCTGCCGCGTCGAGCCGGTGCAGCGCGTCGAACAGGCGCGCCGCCGCGGCCGTCACGTCGCCGTCGGGCGAGAGCACCTCCACCGCCGCCCAGTCGCCGTCCGCCGGCGGCTCCCGGAAGGCCAGGAATCCCCGCCGGGCGCCGCCGGGTTCGGCCGCCGCGCCCAACCGCAACGGGGTACGCGGGGCGTAGTGCGCGGCGAGCGTCCCGGGCGCGACGGGCTGACCGGAGCTGCCCTGGCGCACCTCGACCAAACCGACCGCCTCGGCGAGCGCCTCGATCGGCAGCGCGCCCAGCCGCAGCACCACCGGCCGTTCACCGCGGGCGTCCACGATCGTCGACTCGATCCCGCACCGGGTGGGGCCGCCGTCGAGCACCACGTCCACCGCGCCGCCCAGCCCGGCCACCACGTGTTCGGCCCGGGTCGGGCTGAGCTGGCCGAACCGGTTCGCGCTGGGCGCCGCCACCGGTACGCCGGCGGCCGCGATCAGCGCCCGCGCGGACGGCTCGTCCGGTACGCGTACCGCCATGGTGTCCAGGCCGGAGGTGACGATCGGCGGAATGATCTCCGGCCGGTCCACGATCAGGGTGAGCGGACCGGGCCAGAACCGCTTCGCGAGCGCGGCCACCGCCGTGGGCACCTCGCCCACCAGCGCGGCGAGGTCGGCGGCGTCGGCAAGGTGGCTGATCAGCGGGTCGAAGCTGGGCCGCGCCTTCGCCTCGAAGATCCGCGCCGCGGCTCGGGCGTCGAGCGCGTTGGCGCCCAGCCCATAGACCGTCTCGGTGGGAAAGGCGACCAGCCCGCCGGCGCGCAGGACGGCGGCGGCCTCGTCGATGCCGCGCTCGGCCGGCAGGACGCGCGGAGATCCGGTACTCACGCTCCGACGCTAGCCTGCCCGGATCGCCGACCTGGCAGGACCCCGTCGTGGCGCGGCCCGGGCACGACGGTCGTGACGGCCGGAGTCAGTCGGCCGAGTGCCCAGCGGCGTCCACGTCGGGAAGCGTGGGCGCGTCGGTCGGGTAGAGGCCGGCGGCGAAGCCGTACACCTGATCTCCGGCCCGGGGGATCTGCGCGAACCGCCTGGCCAGTTCCTGGACCTCCGCCCAGAACTCGCGGACGTCCTCGATCGGGATGCGCGCGTGCAGGAGCGTGCACCGCAGCTCGTCGGCGGCGTGCGCGGCGGCCGCTTCCGCGGCGGCAGCGGCGAGCCCGTTGATCCCGGCCACGACGCGCTTGTCCTCGGGCCGGCTGAGCGCACCGACGTAGAACGTGCGGGCGACACGCCCGTAGAACCGTTCCTCGATGGCGCGTACCCGGCGGGTCCGCACCACGCGCAGCAGCCCGGCGTCGACCAGTTGGTTCACGTGGTACGCGACGCTGCTCTTCGGCCGGTCGACAGCGCGGGCCAGCTCGTTCACAGTGGCAGCGCGTTCCAGGAGCAGCTCCAGCAGCGTGCTGCGCAGCGGGTCGGCGAGCGCACGCAACTGCTCCGGTGCGCTGACCACGAGCAGGTCGTCGAGGTCGTAGTCCGGGATCCGCTGATTGACCGACATTTCTCGACCGTTCTAAGATTCTGGTTCGTTCGATAACTCTGGTCTGACAACTCAGGAGTGTAGTGATGGCCGAGATCATGCTCTTCCACCACATTCAAGGGCTCACAGACGGGGTCCGCGCGCTCGCCGACTCCCTGCGCTCCGGTGGGCACACCGTGCACGCCCCGGACCTCTTCGACGGCGAACTCCCGGGCACCATCGAGGACGGCGCCGCGCTGACCAAGCGGATCGGCGGCGACGTGCTCGACCAGCGCGCCGACGCACTCGTCGCCGACATGCCGGCCGACCTCGTCTACGCGGGCATCTCCTGGGGCGCCGCCATCGCCCAGCGGCTCGCCCAGACCCGGGCCGGCGCCCGGGCCGCCCTGCTCTACGAGGCCTGCCTGCCGGTGACCGGCGAATGGGCGATCGGCCCCTGGCCCGACGGCGTGGCGGTCCAGGTGCACGGCATGGAGCAGGACCCGTTCTTCGGGCTGGAAGGCGATGTGGACGCCGCCCGTGAACTGGTGTCGATCGTCGGTCCCGAGCGCGGCAAGCTGTACGTCTACCCCGGCGACCGGCACCTCTTCACCGACAGTTCGCTGCCCTCGTACGACGCGGAGGCGACCGCGCTGGTGGTGAGCCGCAGCCGCGAGCTGCTCGACCGGCTCGGCTGACGCCTACTCGTCACCGCGCAGCCGCGCCAACGCGGCCGCGTACTCGGCGCCGGTCAGCGCCCCGCGCTCGTACTGCCTGGTCAGCGCATGGATGTCACGCCGCTGCGCGGCGCTCGGAGCCGGCCGCCGGACCTGCTCCGGCGGGCCCGGACGGTCGGCGCGGACCGGATCCGGCGCCGGGCTCGCCGGCGGGCGCTGCTCCGAGGGCCGGGCGTTGCGGTGGCACTCCCGCAGGGTCGCGAGGATCTCGTCGTAGTGCTCCGGCCAGGTGACCAGCCGGGTCAGCTCCGGGCGGAAGTTGAACGGCCGGATGAAGTCCCCGCGCTGGATCGGTGTCTGCACCGGATCGCCGTCGATCCGCTCGATGACGATCGCGACGCGTCCCATGTCGAGGCCCACCATGGAACCAGTACCGTTGTGGATCTCCACGACCGACGCCCACGACACCGTGGTCGTGTGGAACAGCGAGCGCGAGCGTACGCCGATGTGGCTCACCCAGACGCCGAGCATCGCGCGGCGGACTGCGACGGCGAGACCGGCGGCGGTCCACGCCCCGACGAACGCCGCCATCGGGCCCGGCAGCCATCCGCGTAGGCCGGCGACCGTGTAGAACACCAGGTGGCCGCCCGTCCCCACCACCGCGAAGATCGCGCCGACGGTGGTCAGGTCCAGCGAGTACGGGCGCCGCCACACCATCATGCCGCCAGAGTGACCGATCGTGTCGAGCGGTTCCGCGCGGAGTCAGCGCCCGGCTACCGGTACTGTGCGATCTGGATCAGGTTGCCGCAGGTGTCGTCGAACACCGCAGTGGTCACCGGGCCCATGTCGACCGGCTCCTGGGTGAACAGCACGCCGAGGCCCCGCAACCGGTCGTGCTCGGCGGCCACGTCGTCCACCGCGAACTGCGTCAGCGGGATGCCGTCGGCCGCGAGCGCCTCCTTGAACGCCTTGGCGGCCGGGTGCGCGTCGGGCTCCAGCAGCAGCTCCACGCCGTCCGGGGCGTCGGGCGAGACCACTGTGAGCCAGCGGTACTCCCCGGTCGGCACGTCGGTCTTCTTCACGAAGCCGAGCACGTCGGTGTAGAAGCGCAGCGCCTTGGCCTGGTCGTCGACGTACACGCTGGTGAGGTTGATTCTCATGGGTTCTCCTGGGTGGGTTCGGCGGACCTGAGCCATCGCTCGGTGATGGACCGCAGCGGCCGGGTGTCGAGGTGGTGGAACTTGTAGCGACCCTGCCGCCGCGTGACGATCAGGCCGGCGGCCTCCAGGACGTCGAGGTGCTGGGAGATCGCCTGCCGGGACGAGCCGACCTGGTGCTTCGTGGCCAGCCGGCCGCAGATCTCGAACAGGGTCTGACCGTCGCGCTCGGTCAGCTCGTCGAGGATCAGGCGGCGGGTGGGATCGGCCAGCGCCTGGTACAGATCGCCCACGTCACCCACCATATGCAAGTAGCAGCTTGCCTATCAAGAGGCTGCCCGACATCGGAGGACGTCATGCCCGGCTACATCCTCACCGGCGCTCCCGGCTCCGGTAAGACCGCGATCCTGCGCCACCTGGAAGTCGACGGCCACCCCGTCGTGGAGGAGGCCGCGACCGACGTGATCGCGCTTCACCAGGCGCTCGGTCTGCCCGAGCCGTGGCGGGAGCCGGACTTCGCCGAGCGGGTGCTGGATCTCCAGCGGAGGCGTCGGCGTCGAGCCGAGATGTTCGGCGACGACGTGGTGTTCCACGACCGCTCACCCGTGTGCACGCTCGCGTTGTGCCGCCACCTCGGCATGACACCACCGTCGGCCCTGCTCGACGAGATCGAGGGCATGACGACGGAACGGACCGTCTTCTTCGTCCGGAATCAGGGCTTCGTCGAGGCGACCGCGGCCCGGCGGATCAGCTTCGAGGAGTCGATCGTCTTCGAGCGGGTCCACGAACTGACGTACCGCGAGGCGGGATTCGATCTGGTCGACGTGCCGGCGGGACCGCTCGCGACCCGGGTGGCGACGATAAAGCAGACGGTCGATCGACTGCACGCGGTCAAGGCGCCGACATGACGTTCCGGGCGGCGACGACAACGGAGAATCCCGTGCGCAGGGATGTTCCCCCCGACCGTGGGGCGAGGAACCGCCGCCGGCCTCGACGAGCGAGGGCCGGCGGCGAGGTCGCGACGCGCCGTTCGGGGTGACGGATCAGCCGGCGAGCTGCCGCCGCACCGAGTCGGCGTCCATCAGGTACGACATGAACTTGAACTTGCCGTCCTGGACCCGGTAGAAGGCGGTCTCGGTGAACGACACCGACTTGCCGGTGGGGGTCAGGCCGTTCCACTCCTTGACCGGGGTGCCCGTGTCGACGAGGCGGGCGGCGATCCGGTCGCCCTCGACGACGACGTCCTGGATCTCCCAGTGGAGGTCCGGCACCGCCTCCACGTGCTTGTAGAACTCGGCCACCATGTCCGCCATCTTGACCGGGGTGCCGTTCATGATGACCTCCTCGTGGGCGAAGTCGGCCATGCGGGCGAACTCCCGCTTGTTCGCCAGGTCGACGTACCGCAGGTAGAAGTCGCGCAGTTCCTGAGTGGACATACCCGCATCAGTCACGGTGGCGCTCATGATCGTTCTTCCTCATCTGTTGATGCCGGCCCGTTTCCCCGGGCTGGTCGTTGCGGGAGCGGAACCACGTCCAAGTTTTGTACCGCTCGGTTCTGCAACGACCGTAGCAGGCTTCTGTACCGATCGGTTCATGATCAGGGTCACGTTCTGTACCAAGCGGTACGAGGCCGGGCCCGTTACCGTCCTCGACGTGGACATGGCGGAGTTCTGGACGCTCCTGGAGCGGTCAGCCGGCGAAACGACCGGCCCGGACCACAGGCTGGACTGGTTGACGCACCAGCTCAGCCAGGTCTCTCTGGAACACGTCGTGGACTTTCAGATCAACCTGGAGGCCGCGCGTCGCCCGATCGACACGTACGCCATGTGGGGAGCCGCCAACCAGATCCTGGACGGGCTCTGCAGCAGCGACGCGTTCTGGTACTTCCAACCGTGGCTGATCGGCCAGGGGCAGCGCTTGTGGCATCACGTCGCCCAGAACCCGGACAACCTCGCCGACCTGGTCGCCGTTCGTGTGCTCGCCGGTCGCAGTCACGAGGAGTGGGCCGACGCGGAATGGCCACAGTGGGAGGAACTCGCCTACGCGGCGGCCGACGCCTACGAACGCGCCACCGGCCGGCGTGACGGGCTCTACGAAGCGCTGGACGCCCGAGGTCACCGCGCGTACGCGGACCCGGAACCGAACGATCAGCCATGGAACAGCGACAGCCTCACCGAGATCGCACAACGCCTGCCGCGCCTCGCGCGCCTGTTCCCCCGCCGGCATTACGTGACGCCCTGACGCGGAGCGTAGGGCTACGCCCCTGGGGCGGCTGTCCCGGCGGTCTCGATTGCCGACTTGAAGTCGGGACCGGCCCCGATCTGAGCGAGCAACACATTCGCCGCGTTGTAACAGTTGAAGCTTTCGATTTTTCCCTCACGGAGATACCAGAGATCTGCCGTCGGCACGTCGATACGGTTACCGGTCGGACGGATCTCGCCGATCGGAGTCGGAAAACCGCCGAGATGCGTTCCCTGGATTCGCAGCTCGACAGCAACAACGTCACCCATCACATGCATTTCGAGTAGCTCCCGGTGAACGTCGGGGAAGATGCCGGCGAAGCCCGTCAGCGCCTGCGGAATCTGGTCCCCGCGGAACGTCAGCGAATTCGGCATGTCGTTGAAGGTTCCATCCTCGGTGAACAAGGCGCGGAAACCATGTCCGTCGAGCACGCTCCCTTCCGCCAACCGGTACGCCTCGCGCACAACCTCTTCGTTACTTCTCACTTCTGCTCCTCCTGGGCGGCGACCGCCCACGTCGATGACGCCTGACCTGGTCGCATCAATGCACTCCAACGAAGCTAGCAAGTTATTGACCGCTTGGTCAATAACGTAGGCTTGGTCACATGCCGCGGCCCCGCAAGTTCGTCGAGAGTGATGTCGTCAGCAGCGCCAGCGAGGTGTTCGCGGCGCACGGCCTCGCCGCGACACTGGACGACCTGGTGCGGGCGACCGGCCTGGGGAAACAGAGCTTGTACAACGCGTTCGGCGGGAAACGGGAACTGTTTTTCCGGGCCCTCTCCGAGGATCGGAAGGAGGCGACGCGCGCCGTCTCCGAAGCACTCGGACACGACGGCGCCTCGCCGCTGGAGCGAATCCGGGGTCACATGCTCAGGATGGCGATCGAGTTCAGCAGCAGCGACCGGCGAGTCTCGCTCACCACTCGCGCGCTGGTCGAATCGACCGGCGAGGAGGATCCACTCTCGACCGCCACGAAGGCAAGCATCGAGCAGCTCGCGGGGATCTACGCCCAGTGCCTGGAACATGCGCGGGAGAACGGGGATCTCCCGGAGGACGCGAACGTGCAGTCACTGGCGGTCTACTTCGTCGCCATCACCCGAGGAATGGAGTTGCTCGGCCGCGCCGGCGTGGGCCGCGCCGTTCTCACCGCGGTCGCCCTCGATGCGCTTCGCGTGCTCCACGGTCAGCGGATGGGGGACTGACCTTCATCTGACCAAGGTGGTTGCCAGGACTTCTCAGTGACCCTGCGCGTCTTCGGTGCCGTATCGCGCCACCATCGTTCGGACGGCTTCTTCCACAACCTCGGACGCGCGGGCGGGCGTCACCGTCCAGTCCGGGAGCAGAAGGCCCGGCCAGAACAGGTAGTTGGAGATCATCCCGAGGAACTGCGTAGCGGCCATCTCCGGGTCGGCGATGTCCGCGGCTCCCGCGTCGTGCTCGGCCAGGAGGTAGAGCCGGACCGACTCGAAGTACGGCAGCTTGCCCTGCGAGAAGTGCGCCTTGCCCAGCTCGGGAAAGCGTGGCAGTTCCGCGATGACGATGCGGAACAGATCGGCCATCTCCGGCTGGCTCACCAGGGTCGCGTAGCGCCGTCCCAGAACGGTCAGGCCGGCCGTCAGGTCACCGGCGGGCGGCACGTCTGCGACGTCCTTCTCGGCCCACGAGTCGACGACGATGGCATCGAACAACGCCGCCTTCGTCGGGAACTGCTTGAACAGCGTCGCCTTCGACACGCCGGCACTGTCGGCGATACGCGCCAGTGATGCCCGGTCGTAGCCCAGCTCGAGGAAGAGCTCAGTGGCGGCCTGGACGATGAGCGCGCGCTTCTCCTGCGCCACGCGCTGGTGATAGGTCGACGGCGCTGACGTCATCCGCCCATCATAGCGAGGTGAGTGGGTTGACTCACCACTCGCACAGGCGTAGCTTCGGCGTGGTGAGTTGCTCGACTCACCACCCGGTTTCCGGGTTGACGTCCCTCGTACACACTCGGAGGATCCGATGTCCCGCTTCGCCAATCAGACCGTTCTCGTGACCGGCGGCACCGGTGGACAGGGGGCCAGCCACGTGCGCGCCCTGCATGCCGAAGGCGCCAACGTCGTCATCGGTGACATCGACGCCGAGCGTGGTGCCGGCCTCGCCGCCGAGCTGGAAGACAGGGCGCGTTTCGTCCGCCTCGACGTGTCCCAGGAGGAGTCGTGGGCCGCCGCCGTCGCGGAGACCGAGAAGGCCTTCGGTGCGCTCACGATCCTGGTCAACAACGCCGGGGTGCAGAACCCACCAGCTCTCATCGAGTCCACCGACCGGGCTACGTGGGCTCGCATCCTCGACATCAACCTCACCGGCACCTTCCTCGGCATCAAGGCAGCCGCCCCGTCACTGCGTCGCGCGGGAGGAGGAGTGATCATCAACATCGCCTCCACCATGGGCATCGGCGGTACAGCCTTCTACGCGCCCTATGTCGCCAGCAAATGGGCCGTTCGAGGGCTCACTCAGACCGCTGCCCTTGAGTTGGGGCGCGACAACATCCGCGTCAACGCGATCCACCCCGGCGTGATCGCCACTCCGTTCATCACCGAGCCGGCGGCCGGCAGCGACGCCCCGATCGCCGACTTCTACTCGCCCGAGCCGTACGCCGTCCCGCGACTCGGGCAGCCCGCCGACATCACCGCGCTGCTGTTGTTCCTCACGTCGCCGGACGCGGCCTTCATCACCGGCGCCGAATACACCATCGACGGCGGACTGCTCCTCGGTCCCGCACTGCAGAAGGAAGCCGCATGAACCCCGCAGACCGGCATGGTGAGCGCAGCGGGCCTGACCCGCTGGCGCACCTGCCGAAGCCAAGGGACTGCTCTCGGTGCTGACCGGGGGCGGGCTGGAATGGCTGCACCTGCACGACCTGCGCCACGCATTCGCCACGTTCCTGCTCGACCAGGGCGAGGAGCTGCGCACGGTGATGGAGCTGCTGGGGCACTCCACGATCCGGATGACGGCCGACACCTACAGGCACGTCCTGCCGGCGCGGGCTCGTCAGGCTGCCCCGGCCATCGATCGCGTCCTCGGTGAGGAAGGGACGGCGTGACCGCTTGGCTGTACGAATGGCTGTACTCGGACCCGAGATCAACCAAGGAAAGTGCTGGTGGAGCCCAGGGGACTCGAACCCCTAACCCCTGCCTTGCAAAGGCAGTGCTCTGCCAGTTGAGCTAGGGCCCCGTGACGGCGTTCAGCGCAGGTCGGGCGCCGTGGTCGCCTCGTGCCACAGGGCGCGCTCGTCGTTCGAGGCCTTGACCTTCTTGGCCACGACGGCGGCCACACCGACGATGCCGGCCAGGATCAGGAGCTTCTTGAACATGTGCTTGACCCCTCGCGCTCGACTGTCGTCGGACGATGTGCGGTGGGGCTAGCTGGAATCGAACCAGCGACCTCAGAGTTATCAGCTCTGCGCTCTAACCGACTGAGCTATAGCCCCGCGTAGCGACGAGCTAGGTTAACCCATCGCCTCCACCGCGCCCAAATCGGGGGTCTGTGGTGGAAGCACCCGCGCCATCTCGAACCTACCCGGACGCACGACGCCGGGGCGACCGCTTTACGCGGTGCCCCGGCGTCGGTCGATCAGTCCCGCTCGGCGAGCGTCAGCTCGATCCCGCCGACCAGGTCGGCGCAGACGTTGTAGACGAACGCGCTGAGCGTGGCCAGCGCGGTGAACAGCACGACGTTCACCAGGCCGATCAGCGCCGACGTCAGGATCACGCCCTTGGCGGTGATCCGGAAGCCGCCGCCACCCTGGCCGCCGCCGGCGTTCACCAGGTCGGTGAGGCTGTCGTTGACGCTCTTGAACACACCCATGGCGTCAAGCGCCAGGTAGAGCACCGACGTCGCCACGACGACCACGATGAAGAGCACCACGGACACCGCGAAGGCGAACTTCATCACCGACCACGGGTCGATGCGCTTCAGGTTCAGCCGGGCCCGTCGCGGTCCGCGCGACGCGGCCGAGCTGACCGAGGTACGCGCGGCGCGTACCGCCTCACCCACGCGCGCGGCGCCGACGGCCGCCGCGCCGCTGATGCCCGGCGGCAGGCCGCCACCGTTGGCGGGCCGTGCCTGGGGGCTCGCGGCGCCGCTCGGGCGCGAGCCGTCGGGCGACGCCTGCGGGGCGGTGCCCAGGCCGGCGCCGATCCGCGGCTGCGTGCCGGTCGTCCCGGTGGAGGCCCGGCCGGTGGCCGACGGGGGCTTGATCGGCTGAGTGCTCGTGGCGTTCGCGGGCTTGGCGGCCGGAGCGGCCAGACCGTCGGCCGACGTCGGAGCGTCGACCTTGGTCTCGGCCGAGTCCCGGGAATCGGAGTCCTCTCCCGGCTTGTCCGGAGGCGGCGCCATGCCGGGAGCCCGGGTGAACTTCGGGGCAGGCGCGTCGGCGGGAACCGTGGCCCGGCCCACAGCCGCGCGGCCGGTCGCTGGTGTGCCGCCCTGCGCGGCCTCCTCCTCGACCGGAGTGGCCGAGGTCCCCTTGTTCCCCGACTTCGCCTGTGTCTCCGTCATCAACTAGTCCTGTTCGTCAGGCTCGTCGGCATTGCGAGCAATCGCCACGATAGTCACGCCGTCCGGGAGGTCCATCAGCTTGACCCCCATTGTGTTCCGGTCACGCGTACGGCGTACAGGCTTCACCGGAGTCCGGATGACGCCGCCGTTGCTCGTGATGGCGAACAGCTCGTCCTCCGGATCGATCACGACCGCGCCGACCAGGCCACCGCGTCGCTCGGTGATCTTCGCGGTCAGCACGCCCTTACCTCCCCGGCCCTGGACCGGGTATTCCTCGATCGGGGTACGTTTCGCGTAACCCCCGTTCGTCGCGACCAGAACGTCCCGACCCTCTCGCACCACCTCGACGGCGAGCAACTCGTCCTCGCCGCTGAAGCGCATGCCGATCACCCCGGAAGTCGCCCGGCCCATCGGGCGCAGCGCCTCGTCGGTGGCGTTGAAGCGGATCGCCTGGGCGTTCTTCGACACGAGCAGCAGGTCGTCCTCCGGAGCGACCAGGACCGCACCGACCAGTTCGTCCTCATCGCGCAGGTTGACCGCGATGATGCCGCCGGAACGGTTGGAGTCGAACTCCTCGAGCCGCGTCTTCTTCACCAGGCCGTTCTTCGTGGCCAGTACCAGGTAGGGAGCCACCTGGTAGTTCGGGATTTCAATGATCTGCGCGATCTGCTCGTCGGGCTGGAACGCGAGCAGGTTGGCCACGTGCTGGCCCTTGGCCACCCTACTGGCCTCGGGAAGCTCGTACGCCTTCGCCCGGTAGACCCGACCCTTGTTCGTGAAGAACAGGATCCAGTCGTGGGTAGAGCATACGAAGAAGTGGCTGACGATGTCGTCCTGGCGGAGCGTCGCCCCGCTGACGCCCTTCCCGCCACGCCGCTGCGACCGGTAGAGGTCGACCTTGGTCCGCTTCGCGTACCCGGTGCGGGTGATCGTCACCACCACGTCCTCGCGGGCGATGAGGTCCTCCATCGAGACCTCGCCGTCGAACGGGATGATCTTCGTACGCCGCTCGTCGCCCCACTTCGCGACGATCTCGCCCAGCTCCTCCGACACGATCCGCCGCTGCCGCTCCGGCTTGGCCAGGATGTCCTTGAGGTCGGCGATCTCCACTTCGAGCTTCGCCAGGTCGTCCAGGATCCGCTGCCGTTCCAGAGCGGCCAGCCGGCGCAGCTGCATGTCCAGGATCGCGGTCGCCTGGACCTCGTCGATGTCCAGCAGCCGGATCAGGCCCTGCCGGGCGTCCTCCACCGTGGGCGAGCGCCGGATCAGGGCGATCACCTCGTCCAGCGCGTCCAGCGCCTTGGACAGACCGCGCAGGATGTGCGCCCGCTCCTCGGCCTTGCGCAGCCGGAACGCGGTCCGCCGCCGGATCACCTCGATCTGGTGCTCGACGTAGTAGCGGATGAACTGGGCCAGGTTGAGCGTGCGCGGCACGCCGTCGACCAGCGCCAGCATGTTGGCGCCGAACGTCTCCTGAAGCTGGGTGTGCTTGTAGAGGTTGTTCAGCACCACCTTGGCGACCGCGTCGCGCTTGAGCACCAGAACGATCCGCATGCCGGTACGCCCGGAGGACTCGTCGCGGATGTCGGCGATGCCGGCGAGCTTGCCCTCCTTGATCAGCTCGGCGATGCGCTCGGCGAGGTTGTCCGGGTTGACCTGGTAGGGCAGCTCACTGACCACGAGCGCCGGCCGCCCGCGCTTGTCCTCCTCGACCTCGACCACGGCGCGCATGCGGATCGAGCCCCGCCCGGTCCGGTACGCGTCCTGGATGGCCGCCTGCCCGACGATCAGGCCGTGGGTCGGGAAGTCCGGGCCCTTGACGATCTCCAGCAGGGCTTCCAGCGTGGTCGCCTCGTCGGCCTCCGGGTGCTCCAGGCACCACTGCACGGCCGCGCCGATCTCGCGCAGGTTGTGCGGCGGGATCTTGGTGGCCATGCCGACCGCGATGCCCTCGGAGCCGTTGATCAGCAGGTTCGGGATCCGCGACGGCAGGATGGTGGGCTCCTTGGCCCGGCCGTCGTAGTTGTCCTGCAGGTCGACGGTGTCCTCGTCGATGTCCCGCAGCATCTCCATCGCCAGCGGGTCGAGCTTGCACTCGGTGTAACGCATGGCGGCTGCCGGATCGTTACCGGGCGAGCCGAAGTTGCCGTTGCCGTCGACCAGCGGGTAGCGCAGCGACCACGACTGCGCCATCCGGACCAGCGCGTCGTAGATGGCCGAGTCGCCGTGCGGGTGGAACTGGCCCATCACGTCGCCGACGACGCGGGAGCACTTCACGTACCCGCGGTCCGGCCGGTAGCCGGAGTCGAACATGGCGTAGAGGATCTTGCGGTGGACCGGCTTGAGCCCGTCCCGGACGTCCGGCAGGGCCCGCCCGACGATCACGCTCATCGCGTAGTCGAGGTACGAGCGCTGCATCTCGACCTCGAGGCCGACCGGCTCGATCCGGTCGTGCTGGACGACCGCGGCCAGGGCCTCCGGGGCCTCCGGCTCGTTCGGGGTGGACTCGGGGATATCGGTCACTGTTAACCCTTATCAGACTCAGAGTCGTGGTCTCGCTGTGGATAACGGCTGTGGAAAGCGGCCAGACTGTGGATAACTCTGTGGACTTCCGGGCCGGCCGGTGGATGACCGGCCGGCCCGGCGCATCCGTCAGATGTCCAGGAACCGCACGTCCTTGGCGTTGCGCTGGATGAACGACCGGCGTGCCTCGACGTCCTCACCCATCAGGACGCTGAACAGCTCGTCCGCGGTTGCGGCGTCGTCGAGGGTGACCCGGCGCAGCGTGCGCGTCGCCGGGTTCATCGTGGTCTCCCACAGCTCGGGGTAGTTCATCTCGCCGAGACCCTTGAACCGCTGGATGTCGTCCGGGCGGGCGTTGGGCTTCTTCTGCTGGCGCAGCGCGATCAGCCCGTCGCGCTCGCGGTCCGAGTACGCGTACTGGGCGTCGTCGCCCTTCTTGTTCCACTTGATCTTGTAGAGCGGCGGTGCGGCCAGGTAGACGTGGCCCAGCTCGACCAGCGGCCGCATGAAGCGGAACAGCAGGGTGAGCAGCAGCGTCTGGATGTGCTGGCCGTCCACGTCGGCGTCGGCCATCAGCACGATCTTGTGGTAGCGCAGCTTCTCGATGTCGAAGTCGTCGTGGATGCCGGTGCCGAGCGCGGTGATCAGCGCCTGCACCTCGTTGTTCTTCAGCACCCGGTCGATGCGGGCCTTCTCGACGTTGAGGATCTTGCCGCGGATCGGCAGGATCGCCTGGACGCGCGGGTCGCGGCCCTGCTTGGCCGAGCCGCCGGCCGAGTCGCCCTCGACGATGAAGACCTCGGACTCACGCGGGTCGGTGGACTGGCAGTCGGCCAGCTTGCCGGGCATCGACCCGGACTCCAGCAGCGACTTGCGCCGCGCGAGCTTGCGCGCCTGCTGGGCGGCGATCCGGGCACGCGCCGCCTGGGACGCCTTCTGGATGATGATCTTCGCTTCGGCCGGGTTGCGGTCGAACCAGTCGACGAGCGACTCGTTGCAGACCCGCTGCACGAAGCCCTTGACCGGGGTGTTGCCCAGCTTGGTCTTGGTCTGACCCTCGAACTGCGGGTCGGTGAGCTTGACCGAGATGATCGCGGCCAGGCCCTCGCGGATGTCCTCACCCGAGAGGCGCTCGTCGCCCTTGAGCAGCTTCTTCTCGGCGCCGTAGCGGTTGACGACGCTGGTCAGCGCGGCCCGGAAGCCTTCCTCGTGGGTGCCGCCCTCGTGGGTGTTGATGTTGTTGGCGAAGGTGTAGACCGACTCGCCGTACGACTCGTTCCACTGCATG
This sequence comes from Micromonospora tulbaghiae, assembly GCF_900091605.1. GTDB lineage: Bacteria > Actinomycetota > Actinomycetes > Mycobacteriales > Micromonosporaceae > Micromonospora > Micromonospora tulbaghiae. The sequence continues at coordinate 206,669 of NZ_FMCQ01000001.1, read as the reverse complement.
GCGATCTCGACCGACATGCCCGTCTCCTCGGCGCCGAACTCGACCACCGTCTTGTGGATCGGGCTCTTGGAGGCGTTGAGGTGCCGGACGAAGTCGGCGATGCCGCCCTCGTAGTGGAAGGTGACCTCGCGGGTCTTGCCGTCCTCGTCCTCCGGGACCCGCTCGTCGAGCAGGTGGATGGTGAGACCCCGGGTGAGGAAGGCCATCTCCTGGAGGCGCCGGTAGATGGTGTGGAAGTCGAAGTCGACGGTCTCGAAGACGTCCGGGTCGGGCCAGAAGGAGACGGCCGAACCGGTGCGGTCGGTCTCCTCGCCCTTCTCCAGCGGCGTCGGCTTGGAGTGGTTGTACTGCTGGCGCCAGACGAAGCCGTCCTTGTGGATCTCCACGGCCATCCTGGTGGACAGCGCGTTCACCACGGAGACGCCGACGCCGTGCAGGCCGCCGGAGACGGCGTACGCCTTGCCGTCGAACTTGCCGCCCGCGTGCAGCACGGTCAGGGCGACCTCGACACCCGGCTTCTTCAGCTTGGGGTGCAGGTCGACCGGGAAGCCACGGCCGTTGTCGGTCACCCGGACGCCGCCGTCGGCCAGCAGCACCACGTCGATGGTGTCGCAGTGCCCGGCCAGCGCCTCGTCCACCGCGTTGTCGACGACCTCCCACACCAGGTGGTGCAGACCGCGCTCACCGGTGGACCCGATGTACATACCGGGCCGCTTCCGGACCGCTTCCAGGCCCTCGAGAACGGTGATGGACTCGGCACCGTACTTCTTGTTGTCCTCCGCTGCCACGCTCGGCCACTTTCTCGCACCGGCCGCGCATGGGCGCGGGGGCGCGGGTTCGGCGGACAGGACGCGACGTCGGCGCGCATGGACCGCCCCTGGGATCGCCAGGTCGGATCATGCACGCCGGGCGCCGCGGTTGCCCGCGGATCGCGATCGGCTCGGACCCGATGCGGGACTATGATCGAGGGCCCACCGGGCCCATGTCCGTCGCTCCGTCTCGGGTCTTTCGTCTCGCCCTCAATCTTACTGTGCGGAGCCGACCAAACCGCCACTCGGCACCCTCTCCGAGGCGGCTGAGAATGCCGTAGCCGGACGAACCGCGCCGCCCACGACTCCCCCTACACGCCATTGGGGCGGTACCGCGCCACCGGCCACCGTGCGCTGCGACGGTCATCCGACCGGTGATCGGCGGTGCCCGGACCGGGGGTCGCGGCCGGCCCCGGCGTGCCGTAGCTTTTGCGGCGCCGCCGTTGCGGTCTTGATCTTTTGCGCCCGGAACCGGGACGATCGTCGGAGACGGTCCGAAAAAGCTTGGTGAGAGGTGACGCCAGATGGGGCTGGACAACGTCGCGGTGCACTGGCCGCGGACCGGCCGCTTCTACGATCCGGTCGCGCCGGCTGAGTTCGTGGACTTCGGCGAGATCGTGGACGTGCCCCGGATCTCCGCGCCGACCGCGGCGCTCGCCGAGCTGATCGCGAAGACCGGCACGGTGCGCGCGACCGCGTACACCGAGTTGGTCGACCTGATCCTCGGGCTGGAGAATGTGCTCTACGCCACGGAGAACGCGGTCGAGGACGAAGACCCGGTGATCGACCCGGACGGCTGCTCCTGGATCGCCGAGGGCGTGGAGAAGTTCGTCGCGCGGCACCGGCCGTACGGCGAGTCGGTCACGTTCGAGTCGGTGAGCGAGGTGCTGCGCGCGCTGCTCGGCGACGGCCGGCTGGCCGAGCAGCAGCTCCGCTGGCTGGACAGCCGGCTGGACCGGCTGCGGGACGAGAACGGCGACCCGCCGCAGTGGAACTTCACCTGCGCGGAGCTGAGCGTGCTCGCGGCCTTCTACCGACGCTGCGCGGAGCGGGGCTTCGCGGTCTACGCCGACGTCTGACCGGGCGCAGCCCCGGGAGAAGCCGCGGCCCCGGTCGTCGTGGCCCGGTTGGCAGCCGCGATCACCTCGGTCAGCGCCGTGTGCAGGTGCCGCAGGTCGGCCAGCGGCAGGCCGAGGCGCTGCACGATGGCCGGCGGGATCCGCTCGGCCTGCGCCCGCAGCGCCTGCCCGGCGGCGGTGAGCGAGACGGCCAGGCTGCGCTCGTCGGCGGCGTCCCGCTCCCGCCGGATGTAGCCGGCCGCCTCCAGCCGCTTGAGCAGCGGTGACAGCGTGCCCGGGTCGAGCTGGAGCAGCCGGCTCAGATCCCGCCCGGACAGCGGCGCGTGCTGCCAGAGCGCCAGCATCACCAGGTATTGCGGATGGGTGAGCCCCATCGGCTCCAGCAGCGGCCGGTAGACCGCGACGACGCTCCGGGCGGCGACGGACAGCGCGAAGCAGACCTGCTGCTCCAGCGCCAGGGGGTCCTCCTCGATGCCGTCGGTCACCCTCGTCCTCCTCGTCGTCGTTGCGATCCTAGCAACGATTGGTGTACCAATGGTTTGCACACAAAACAGCGAGAGGGCGGCGGGATGAGCGACGACGAGCAGGTGGGCGACGCCTCCGGCAAGGGCGGCCGCCTGTTGGGCTGGGTCTTCCGCAACCTCGCCGGCCCGTCCCAGGTGCAGGGCGCGGTACAGGGCGGCTCGAAGCTGGCCCGCGACGCGTGGAAGGAAGACCTGGAGCGCCGCAAGCAGTGGAGCCGCGAGCAGCGCGAACTCAAGCGCGCCCGGCGGGAGGCGCGGCGTTCCGGCGGTGTCGGTCAGCCGTAGGTGTCGCGGGGGCCGCGCCCGCGTACCCGTCGAGGGCCGCGCGACCACGACGGTGCCGCCGGGCCGTGGATGTGCAGCTTGCGCACCACGTTGTGGCCGACCTCGCGGCCGATCTGCTGCAACAGCGAGCCCGCCAGCAGGCGCAACTGGGTCGCCCAGGCCGTCGAGCGGGCCTCCACCGTCAGCTCGCCGTCCTCCAGCTTGACCGGGCGGCTGTGCTGGGCGACCTCCTGGCCGACCACCTTCTCCCACGCGCCGAACACGGTCGCCTCGGCCGCCGGCTGCTGCCAGCCCCGCGCCTTGACCAGCTTGTCCAGCACCGCGCCGAGCGGCTGCGGGTCGCGCGGGTCCGGCCCCGGGCCCGAGTAGCCGCGCAGCCGCTTCTCGCCGTCGCCGCGGACCGCGCCGCGCCGCCGGGGGGCCGCCGCCTGACGCCGGGCCTTCGCCGCGTCCAGCACCGCACGGGCCAGTTCCGGCCCGGTCGCGCCCTCCGGCGGGTTCGCGGCCGGCTCGCCGTCCGCCGGCTTTCCCGGGGTACGCGCGTCGCGTCCCGGCCCGAGCCGTGCGGGCGGGAGCTGCACCTCGTCATCCGGCACGTCGCACCGTCCCCTCGCCCACCGCGTACCGGGTGCCGCGCAGCGTCGTCGGCACGTCGTCGTCCACGGCGCAGGTGACGAGCAACTGGCTCGCGCCGCCCACCAGCTCGGCCAGCCGTTCCCGCCGGCCGGTGTCCAGCTCGGCGAAGACGTCGTCGAGCACCAGCACCGGCTCGATCCCGTCGGCGCGCAGCAGGTCGTACCCGGCCAGCCGAAGCGCCAGCGCGTACGACCAGGACTCGCCGTGGCTGGCGTACCCCTTGGCGGGCAGCGGGCCGAGGGTGAGCGCCAGGTCGTCGCGGTGCGGGCCGACGAGCGTGGTGCCGCGCTCGATCTCGGCGGCGCGGTTCGCGGTCAGCGCGGCGGCGAGCGCCTCCGCCAGCGCCGCCCGGTCGGCGCCGGGTTCGGGCAGCTCGACCGAGGGCCGGTACGCGATGCCCGCCGCGCCGCGGCCGGCGGCCACCGCGTCGTACGCCTTCGCGACGTGCGGGGTGAGCGCGGCGACCAGCTCCAGGCGACCGGCGAGCAGATCCGCGCCGTGCTGGGCCAGATGCGCGTCCCACACGGCCAGCGTCGACAGGTCGCCGCCGCGTGTGCCGCCGGTCTTGCGAGCGAGGTACGACGTACGCAACAGCGCGTTGCGTTGCTTGACCACACGCTCGTAGTCGGCGCGTACCCCGGCGTAGCGGGGCTGGCGGGTGACCAGCAGGTCGTCCAGGTAGCGGCGGCGTTCGGCCGGGTCGCCGCGGACCAGTTCCAGATCCTCCGGCGCGAACAGCACGAGACGCAGCGCGCCGAGCACGTCCCGGGCGCGCCGGGCCGGGGACCGGCCGAGGCGGGCCCGGTTGGCCTTGCCCGGGACGATCTCCAGCTCGATCAGCAGCTCCCGGCCCTCGTGCACCACCGCGCAGCGGATCACCGCCGAGGTGGCACCCATCCGGACCAGCGGGGCGTCAGTGGCGACCCGGTGCGAGTCCAGGGTCGCCACGTAGCCGAGCGCCTCGACCAGGTTGGTCTTGCCGACGCCGTTGGCGCCGACGAGCACGTTCGGACCCGGCTCCAGGTCGACGCCGACGCGCTCGTAGGAGCGGAAGTCGACCAGTTCGAGCCGGCGGACGTACACAGGCTGTGGATACCGGTCAGCGCTTGTGGACGGCGTGGCCGCCGAACTGCTGACGCAGCGCGGCGACGGCCTTCATCGCGGGCGAGTCGTCCTGCCGGGAGGCGAACCGGGCGAAGAGCGACGCGGTGATGACGTTGAGCGGTACGGCGAGCCGGACCGCCTCGTCCACGGTCCAGCGGCCCTCGCCGGTGTCCTCGGTGTAGCCGCTCAGCTCGGCCAGCTCCGGGTCCTCGTCGAGTGCCCGGTCCAGCAGGTCGAGCAGCCAGGACCGCACGACGGTGCCCTCACGCCACGACTTGAACACGCCGGGGACGTTCGTGACCAGCTCGGAGGCGGCCAGCAGCTCGTAGCCCTCGGCGTAGGCGTGCATCAGGCCGTACTCGATGCCGTTGTGCACCATCTTGGCGTAGTGGCCGGCGCCGACCGGGCCGGCGTGCACGAAGCCGAACTCGCCCTCGGGCTTGAGCGCCTCGAAGATCGGCATCAGGCGCTCGACGTGCTCCTGCGCACCGCCGACCATCAGCGCGTACCCGTTCTGCCGACCCCAGACGCCGCCGGAGACGCCGACGTCGATGTAGCCGATGCCCTGCTCGTTCAGCCGCTCGGCGCGCGGGGCGTCGTCGCTGAACCGGGAGTTGCCGCCGTCGATAATGATGTCGCCCTCGCCAAGCACACCGGCGAGCTCGTCGATGGTGGCGTCGGTGACGCCGGCGGGGACCATGACCCAGACCGCGCGGGGCGACTGGAGCTTCTCGGCCAGCTCGGCCAGGCTCGCGGCGTCGCTGATCTCCGGGTTGCGGTCGTAGCCGACCACCTCGTGCCCGGCGGCGCGCAACCGCTCCCGCATGTTGCCGCCCATGCGGCCGAGTCCTACCAGGCCGAGCTGCATCTGCTCCTACCTCCGTACGTCAGGGTCGTGCTGCCTGCGATCAGCGGGACACGCGGATCGGCATGATGAGGTACCGGTACCCCGGGATGACCTCGCCATCCTCGCCGGCCGGGGAGATGACCGCGGGCTTGAACGCGTCGACGAACCGGAGCAGGGCGTGCTGCGCGCCCAGGTTGGCCAGACCGTCGATGAGGTACTGCGGGTTGAAGCCGATGGTGAGCGGCTCGCCGGTGAAGGTGGCCTCCATGGCCTCGCTGGCCCGGGCCTCCTCGGTGCCGCCCGCCTCGACCACGAGACCGTCGGCGCTGAAGCTGAGCAGGACCGGGGTGGTGCGCTCGGCGACCAGCGCGACGCGCTTGACCACCTCGATGAGCGCGGCGACGGCGACGCGGGCCTCGGCGTTGTGGTCGGCCGGGAACAGCGAGCGCACCGGCGGGTAGTTGGCGCCGTCGAGCAGCCGGCTGGTGGTCCGGCGGGTGCCGCCGGAGAAACCGATCATGCCCTCGCCGGCCTTGCTGGACGACAGGGCCATGGTGACGTGGCCGCCGAGCGGGCCGAGCGCCTTCGCGGTGTCGTGCAGCGTACGGGCCGGCACCAGCGCGTTGAGGCTGATCTCCGGGTCGTCCGGGTTCCACTCCATCTCGCGCAGCGCGAGGCGGTAGCGGTCGGTCGCCAGCATGGCCATCGTGCCGCCGCTCAGCTCGATCCGGACGCCGGTCATCATCGGCAGCGTCTCGTCGCGACCGGCGGCCACCGCCACCTGGGCCACGGCGGAGGCGAAGGCGGCGGCGTCGACGGTTCCGGCGCTCTCCGGCATCTCCGGCAGCGTCGGGTAGTCCTCCACCGGCATGGTGGGCAGCGTGAACCGGGCGCTGCCGCAGACCAGTTCGAGGTGGGCGCCGACGGCGGCGATGTCCACCGGCTTGGCCGGCAGGGCCTTGGTGATCTCGGCGAGCAGGCGGCCGGAGACCAGGGCGGCGCCGTCCGCGTCACCCTGCACCTCGACGGTGACCTGGCTGGAGACCTCGTAGTCGAAGCCGGAGACCTGGAGGTTGCCGTCGGTGACCCGGAGCATCACCCCGGCCAGCACCGGTACGGAGGGTCGGTTGGGCAGGCTCTTGGCGGTCCACGCGACCGCCTCGGCGAGCGCGTCGCGCTCCACTCGGAACTTCATCAATGCCTCCGCGTCGACGTCAGCGACAACTCTCTCATGCCGACCGCTGCCACCCGTCCCGCCCGACCGTGCGGGTACCCATCGCACCTTAAGGCGCTGGGGCATCGGCTGTGCGCCCGACCCCGTGGATCCAGATGCCCGGGCGACTGCCGACGGCAGTGCTTCGGCCCGATCCACAGGAAGTCCAACGGTGATGATTGGTTTTTGTTGTTTAGAAGAGATAACTCATCGTCTTCATCGCACCTGTGCAAACTGTGGAGAACCCGCGTCCGCGCAGGTCAGACACGTTATCCACCGGTGGTTTGGCTGTGGAGAACCAGGGGTAAAACTCGTGTCCCGGTCCACAGCCCCCGCCTGCCGCCGGGTTTTCCACGGCTGTCCACCGGTTGTCCACCGGTAATCCACCGGTTTTCTCCCCAGCGCTGTGGACAGCGCCGGCAGCGTCCACAGCCGTCATCCCCAGAACCTTCAACAGCCTGCCCACAGGCAGGCCGTCTTCTGGGGACAACGTGATCGTCATCCCCAGGCATCCACAGCTTCGTCCCCAGGAGTTGTCCACAGTCTGTGGGTAACCGGTCGAGTGCGACGCGTGGTTGTCCACCGCCTGTGACACAGGGGCTGTGGACAACGGGTACGAGCTGTGGACGAGCACACGACCGATCCTCGGCCCTCGACCGGGTCGAGGGTCAACCCGTTCCCTCTGTCGGCTACTTGCCACCGGTCTCAACCGCCCGCCTCCGCCGCGCGTCCGCCGCCGATGGTCACCTTCATCACCTCAACCGCCCACCGAGCCCACCTCCTCCGCCGCCGGACTCCCGCCCGCCCGCTCCCGCCCTCACTCCCGCCCCCGCCCTCACTCCTGCCCCGCTCGTGTCGATCATGAAGTTGGCGGCATTGGGCGTCCGGTTTGTCACCGTCAACTTCATGATCGACGGGGAGGTCGGGGGTGAGGGCGGGACCGTGGCGGTGGGTGGGTCGCAGAGGCGGCCGGTCGTCCCGACGGGCCCGCGGCGGTCCGCAGGAGGCCCGGGCTGCCGGCTCCTGTCCCCGGGCTCCTCCCGGCTCCGCCCTTGGGCTCCTGCCTCCGGGCTAGCGGGTGCCGACCTAGCGGGTTCGGCCTAGCAGGTCGTTCGGGGCTAGCAGGTCGTTCGGGGCTAGCGGGTCGTTCCGGCTCGCGGCTCTCTGGCTGCCGGCCGTCCGGGGGTGCCTGCCGTGGCCGCGATCCGGAAACGCTGAGGTTCGGCGCTCAGCTCCCGAAAGATCTTGGTAGGAAACGGCCCCTATGGGGGCGCAAAGCTTCCAAGATCTGCAGTGGAGTCTGCGCGTAGATGCTGGCCGAGGGGTGGGGCCGGTCGTGGAGTTGCCGGTGCAGTGGGACACCGACGCTTCCCCGCTCGGCGACGTCCGCGCGTTCGCCCTGCCCCACTCTGTTGACCAAGGAGTTTGGGGCAGGAATGTCGTCTCTCCCGACACAAACTCCTTGATCACCGCGGAGCAGCGGGACCGGGGAGGTGAGGGAGGCGGGAGGCGAGGGAGGCGGCGCAGAGGGAACGGTCAGGTGTTCTGCTTGATGCGGTTGGTCAGCTCGGCGATCTGGTTGTACAGCGAACGCCGCTCCGCCATCTGCTGGCGGATCTTGCGGTCCGCGTGCATCACAGTCGTGTGGTCCCGGCCGCCGAACGCCTGCCCGATCCGGGGCAGCGACAGGTCGGTCAGCTCGCGGCACAGGTACATGGCCACCTGACGCGCGTTCACCAGCACCCGTGAGCGGGAGTGGCCGCGCAGGTCCTCCAGACTCACGCCGAAGTAATCGGCGGTGGAGACCATGATCTGATCCGCGGTGATCTCCGGGCCGGTGCCGTCGGGAATGAAGTCCCGCAGCACCTCCTCGGCCAGCGACAGCTCGACCGAGGAGCGGGTGAGGCTGGCGAAGGCGGTGACGCGGATCAGCGCACCTTCCAGTTCGCGGATCGAGTTCGACACCCGGGACGCGATGAACTCCAGGACGTCCGGCGGGGCGAACAGCCGCTCCTGAGCCGCCTTCTTCTGGAGGATCGCGATCCGCGTCTCCAGGTCCGGCGGCTGGATGTCGGCGAGCAGGCCCCACTCGAACCGCGTACGCAGCCGGTCCTCCAGCGTCGCCAGCTGCTTCGGCGAGCGGTCGGAGGTGATCACGATCTGCTTGTTGGCGTTGTGCAGCGTGTTGAAGGTGTGGAAGAACTCCTCCTGCGTCCGCTCCCGGTTCTCCAGGAACTGGATGTCGTCGATCAGGAGGATGTCCACGTCCCGGTAGCGGCGCTGGAACGCGCTCGTCTTGTCGTCACGCAGGGAGTTGATGAAGTCGTTCGTGAATTCCTCGGTCGAGACGTACCGGACCGAGCGCGCGTTGCCGAGCGTCGTGGCGTAGTGCCCGATGGCGTGCAGCAGGTGGGTCTTGCCCAGTCCGGAGCTGCCGTAGATGAACAGCGGGTTGTACGCCTTGGCCGGCGACTCGGCCACTGCCACGCTCGCGGCGTGCGCGAACCGGTTGGACGAGCCGATGACGAACGTCTCGAACATGTACTTCGGGTTGAGCCGGTTGCCGCCGCTCTCCGTACCGCCGGGGAGCCTTCGGTCGGCCTGGCCGCCGCCGGGGCGGTGGTGGTCGGTGCCACCCCGTCCGGGGCCGTTGTCGGTGGCGTCGTCGCGGGGCCGGCCGCGCATCGGCGCGGGGTCGGCGGCCGGGCTCTCCCGGTAGCGGGGCTCGTATCCGCCTGCGTCGGGCACCGAGGGCTCGACCCGGGTGCGCTCGTCGAAGGCGCGGCGTTCGGGCGCGGTACGCACCGGCTCGGCGAACGCGGCGCTGAAGAGCGTGTCCTGCGCGTCGCGGCCGGCCGGGATCAGGTGCGGGCGACCGCCGTCGGCGGTCCGCTGGCGCGGCGCCGGCTCGTCGAGCGGCTGCTCCGGGTGCGGTTCGGCGTACCCGGGCTCGGGGCGGGACTCGGCGTACCCGGATTCCGGGCGCGGCGACGGGTAGGCCGGGGCGGACGCGTGCGGGCCGGGCTGGTCGAAGCCGGGCAGCGGGGCGGCGCCGTCGTGCTCGGGCAGCGGCTCGGGGCTGCTGCGGTAGACCGTGCCGGCCGGGCGGGCGCGCGGGTCGTCGGCGACCCGTACGGTGACCGCCACCTGGATCGGCCGGCCGAGCCGGCGGCTCAACGCCTCGGTGATGGCCGGGCGGAGCCGGGACTCGATCACGTCCCGGGTGAAGGCGTCCGGCACCGAGAGCAGCGCGGTGTCCTCGACGATCGCCCGCAGCCGGGTGAGCCGGAGGTACGCCCGTTGCTGCGCGGAGATGATCTCGTCGGCGAGTTCGTCGGTGGTCGCCGCCCACACCGCGGCAAGGTCGGTCGCTCCGGTCACCGTCGTGCCACCCCCTCGCCTGCTCCTTCTCACGCCCGCCCGGACGGCTGACCGGTCGTCATCCACAAGTTATCCACAGCCTGTGTACCGACCGATTGTGGCCGCCCACCGGACGCGGGTCGGACCTGCCCCCCTCGATCCATGGAGGCGTTGAAGCGGGTTCACCGTGCCGAACGATTCAACAGCGTGTCCGGTCTTGCCGATCGGCGACAAACCCCGGACCCCCGACGCCGACCGCAATCGCGCACGCTAACAGCGCGGACCCCACAGCATCAACCGGCGACACCCTGACGACCTTGGCAACATCAGTGAAAACCGCCCCTTCGGTCGCGCTTGCCCGCAGGTCGGACGCCCGAGTGTGACGTTGACGGTCATTGCGCCCCTGCGTAGGCTGGAGCGGCTGCTCTCTCGCCCTCTGCTAGGGTGATTGATGCTTGCTGTCCGTGGCTGTCACCCGCATCGCCGGGGAGAGTGTCACGGCAGCGCCGATCGGAGGTCACCGACAGGTGATCTGGACCAGCACACGACCCCGGGCGATCCGCCGCGCGGGGCGTACGACAACGGAGAGCCTGACGTGAGCAAGCGCACCTACCAGCCGAACACCCGCCGGCGCGCGAAGACCCACGGCTTCCGGCTGCGCATGCGCACCCGTGCCGGCCGCGCCATCATCTCGACCCGTCGCTCCAAGGGCCGCGCCCGCCTGTCGGCCTGACGCCGACAGGTCCGGTCCGGGGACGTGGGCAGTCGTGCTGGCCGCCGCACAACGACTGCGGCGCAGTAACGACTTCGCCGCAGCGGTTCGCGGTGGCCGACGCGTCGGCCGTGGCGCCGTCGTGGTCCACCTGACCCTCCCCGAGCCGATCGGCACCACCGCGACACTCTCGCCGGAGCCGGCGCGAAGCATCGGTGCGGAGACCTCCGCACCGAGCCGCGCCGGCTTCGTCGTGTCCAAGGCCGTCGGCGGCGCGGTGGTCCGCAACAAGGTCCGCCGTCGGCTCCGGCACCTGGTCCGCGAGCGGCTGGCCGAGCTGCCCGCCGGCACCACCCTCGTGGTACGCGCACTGCCCGCGGCCGCCGACGCGACGTACGCCCGGCTCGGGGCCGACCTGGACGCCGCCCTCGCCGCCGCGCGGGCGCCCCGGGGACGGCGGTCGCGGTGACCGGCCCGACGACGGCGACTCCGTCGCCCACAACCGGTGCCCGCATGCTGCTGGCGCCTATCATCGCGTACCGTCGGTGGATAAGTCCGGCACTGCCGGCCCGCTGCCGGTTCTACCCGTCGTGCAGTGCCTACGCCGTGGAGGCGGTGTCCCGGCACGGTGCGCTGCGGGGAGCCTGGCTGACGGTCCGTCGGCTGTCGCGCTGCCATCCCTTCCACCCTGGTGGACACGACCCGGTTCCGGAGCCGGGCGACCGCCGTTCCGACGTGACTGGAGCCTGAGTGTTTAGTCTCGACTGGATCTACTACGCGATCTCGTGGATCCTGCTGGCCTGGCACTCGGCCTGGGACGCCATCGGAGTTCCGGTCGGGGCCGTGATCGGTACGAACTGGGCCTGGATCCTCGCCATCATCTTCCTGGTGGTGACGGTCCGGGTGATCCTGTTCCCGGTCTTCGTCAAGCAGATCAAGTCGCAGCGTGCCATGCAGGCGCTCCAGCCCAAGGTGAAGGAGCTCCAGGAGAAGCACAAGGGTGACCGGGAGACGCTCCAGAAAGAGATGATGGAGCTCTATCGGAAGGAAAAGGCCAACCCGCTCATGGGCTGCCTTCCGATGTTCCTCCAGATCCCGGTCTTCCTGGGCCTGTTCCACACGTTGCGCCGCCTCAGCCCGGACAACCAGGGCAAGACCCTGTACGGCTGGACCGTCGACCAGTTCAACAGCGCCTCGAACGCGACGCTCTTCACCGCGCCGATCTCCGGCAAGTTCGGCTCCACCGCCGAGGAGCTCAGCCGGCTGGGCGCGAGCACCGGCACCGTCAAGGTCGTCGCCGGCATCCTGGTGATCATCATGATCGCCACCACCTACCTGACCAGCCGTCAGATGATCCTCAAGACCGGGTGGGCCGAAGACCCGCAGCAGCGCATGGTGCAGCGGCTGATGCTCTACGGCATCCCGCTGTCGCTGCTGATCTCGGGGGCGATCTTCCCGATCGGTGTGATCATCTACTGGGTCACCAACAACCTCTTCACGCTCGGTCAGCAGCAGTGGGTGCTGCGGAAGTTCCCGCCGCCGCCGACCGCGAAGAGCACCAGCGCCGCCAAGAGCCCGGCGCAGCCGACGAAGGCCGGTGGCCTGTTCGGCCGCAAGGCGGCCCAGCCGCCGGCGAAGGCTCCGGCCGCCGCGCCGAAGGTGGCCGGCCCCAAGCCGGGCGCCAAGCCGGTCAACCCGAAGAAGGGCGGCAGCAAGCCCGCCAAGCGACAGGGCTGAGCCCACAGGGCCACCGTCGCGACGCCGGCGGTGGCCCGTTCCGGCCGTGTGCTGCCATCCGAGGAGTCGGCGCCGGGCCGGAATCGCCGCGCGGAGCGCGGACACGGGCGAAACTGGCCCGTACAGACGTGCCCGAGGGCACCCGGCGAACCTCCCGCCGGCCCCGGGAGACCAGCGGACCCCCGACGGTCCGGCCGAGCGAGTACGGAGATGAGACCCGTGACCGAGACCAGCATCCCCAGCGCCGACCAGTCCCTGGACGAGGAGACCCCCGTTACCGCCGCCACCGAGACCGAGGACGCCGCAGGCGAGGCCCGGGAGAAGAAGGCCCCGGCCGAGAGCGACCTGTTCCGGCAGAGCGAGATCGCCGCCGACTACGTCGAGGGTCTGCTGGACATCCTCGACTACGACGGCGACATCGACGAGCTGGTCTCCGGTGGCCGTCCGGTCGTCGAGGTGGTCGGCGGCCGGCTCCAGAACCTGGTCGGCCAGCGCGGCGCGACTCTGGAGGCGCTCCAGGAGCTGGCGCGGCTGGCCGTGTTCCGTCAGACCGGCACCCCGAGCCGGCTGCTGCTCGACGTCGGCGGCTACCGGGCCGCCCGTCGCAAGGAGCTGGCCGCCGTGGCGAAGAACGCGGTTGAGAAGGTCAAGGAGCACGGCGAGCCGGTGCGCCTGGAGCCGATGTCCGCGTTCGAGCGCAAGTGCGTGCACGACGTGGTGAACGCGATGAGCGGGGTGGAGAGCGAGTCCGAGGGCGTCGAGCCCAACCGCCGCATCATCGTCCGGCCGGTGGCGGACTGAGGTCCGTGATCTCCGACGAGACGACGGCAGGAGCCGCGACCGGCCCGGGCGGTACGCCGCCCGGGCCGTCGGCTGTGCGCCCCGACAACACAATCGACCCGGTCTTCTCCGACGAGGACGGTCCGGCCGACCCGGCGTACCCGGGAAAGGCCGGGACCGACCCCGGCGAGCCCGCCTTCTCCGCCGAGCCGGCGGTGGTGAGCGGGATCGAGCCCGCCGACCCGGCGGTGGACGTGACACCCGCCTTCTCCGGTGAGCAGGCGGCGGATGTGACGCCGACCGACCCGGCCGCGGTGGCCGACCCGGTCTTCGCGGAGCCGTCGGAGGACGCACCGTCCCTCGTGGACGGTGACGCCGCGCCCGATCCGGCGTCGGCGACGCTGCCGCCCGAACTGGCGGAGGCCGCCCGCGCGTTGTTCGGCGATCGGCTCGACCTGGCCGCCGCGTACGCCGAACTGCTCGCCACCGACGGCGTGGTCCGCGGCCTGATCGGCCCTCGCGAGACGCCGCGGCTCTGGGAGCGGCACCTGCTCAACTGCGCGGTGGTGGCGGAACGGATCCCGGAGGGCGCCAGCGTGATCGACGTCGGCTCCGGTGCCGGGCTGCCCGGTCTGGTGCTGGCGATCGCGCGTCCGGACCTGACCGTGACGCTCGTGGAGCCGCTGGCTAGACGGACCACCTTCCTGATCGAGGCGGTACAGCGTCTCGGCCTGACCCGGGACGTCCGTGTGTTCCGTGGGCGGGCCGAGGAGGCGGCGGCCGGCTCGCGTGACCGGGAACCGCTGAGCGCCGACATCGTGACGGCCCGCGCGGTGGCGCCGCTGGACCGGCTCGCCTCCTGGTGCCTGCCGCTCCTGGCTCCCGGCGGCCGGCTCGTCGCGCTCAAGGGCGCATCGGCGGCCGACGAGATCACCGAGCACGCCGAGGCCGTGATCCGCCTCGGCGGTGGGACGCCGGAACTGCATCGCTGCGGCGAAGGGGTGATCGAACCCCCGGCGACGGTGGTCGAGGTGGTCCGGGAGCGCGTGGTCAACCCGCGTCGTCCGAAGAAGCCGAAGCGGTCGCGCGGCGGTCGCCGTCGCGGTGACCGCTGAGGGGTACGCCATTCCGCACGCCCCGTCCGGTCGTTGGACCGGTGGGGCGTGACGCGATCGATCGCAACCCGACATGGACCCACCGCGCCCGTCGGCCGTAGGCTGACCGCGCGTCGATAGTGTGGAACGGCGGTGCCGGGCGGCACCCGAACCCGACGGTTTCCCGCCGAGCCGACAGCGCCACGCGAGGCGCGGACGCGATTCGACGGGTGCGGACCGACCATCCGGAGCGGGTAGGGATGACAGGTGCATGACGACGGCAGGTACGACGATCCACGGTTGACCGGACCAGGGGGCCAGCCCTCCGCCGACCCCGTTTCACGTGAAACCAACTACCAGGAGTGGACGGTGAACGAGTCCGGCGAACCGTCTTCCCCGCACCCGGCTCAGCCGTCCAAGCGACGGGAGTCGCCGGCCGCCGGGCCCGTGCGTCCTGTCTCGTCCGTGCCGGCGAACGTACCGCCGGCCCGCGACCCGCTCGACCCGGCCGACGGTCCGGTGAACGCACCGACCCCGCGCCCGCCCGCGGTGCGGGCGAACGCCGCGGTGCCCACCCGCTACGAACCCCAGCCGCCCGTCTCGGCCGTGCCGCACCAGGCCGTCCCCGAGGTCACCGTGGCACCGTCCGACACGCCACAGGCAGACGGGTACGGGGACGAGGTAGACGCCAGCACGTACGTTTCACGTGAAACCCCGACGCGCGAAGAGGATGATCCACCGTTGGCTATGGAGGCGATGCGCGCCGTGCAGATCCTGAATCCCAGTGGCGAGGTCACCATGCCCCGCCCCGACCGGACCCGGGTGATGTGCGTCGCCAACCAGAAGGGCGGCGTGGGTAAGACGACCACCACCGTGAACCTCGCAGTGGCGCTCGCCCTGCACGGCAACCGGGTTCTCGTGGTCGATCTTGACCCCCAGGGCAACGCCTCCACCGGTCTGAACGTGCCACACCACACGGGCGTGCCCGACGTGTACGACTGCCTGATCGACAGCGTGCCGCTGGAGGAGGTGGCTCAGGCCGTCGAGGGCATCCCGAACCTGTGGTGCGTACCGGCCACGATCGACCTGGCCGGTGCCGAGATCGAACTGGTCTCGGTGGTCGCCCGGGAGTCCCGCCTGGCGCGGGCCATCGCCGCGTACCCGGGGCACTTCGACTACGTCTTCATAGACTGCCCGCCGTCGCTCGGCCTGCTCACAGTCAACGCGCTCGTGGCCGCGCAGGAGGTGCTGATCCCGATCCAGTGCGAGTACTACGCGCTGGAGGGCCTCAACCAGCTGATCAACAACATCAACCTGGTTCGTCAGCACCTCAACCCGAAGCTCGAGGTCTCCACCATCCTGCTCACCATGTACGACAGGCGTACCCGGCTGGCCGACGCGGTGGAGCAGGACGTCCGGAACCACTTCGGCGACAAGGTCCTCCAGGCCGTCATCCCCCGCAACGTGCGTGTCTCCGAGGCGCCGAGCTACGGCCAGTCGGTGATGACCTACGATCCCGGTTCGCGGGGGGCCACGAGTTACTTCGAGGCCGCCCAGGAGATCGCGGAGCGAGGCGTCAAGGAGCCGGTGAGCCGGAATGCGTAGTGCGGAGATGTCGCTGGGAGGCGTCGCATGAAGAACCGTCCCCGCGGCGGACTGGGCCGAGGGCTCGGTGCCCTCATTCCCACCGGACCGGTACCGGGCGCCGAGCCGGCGGCAGCCGAGCCGGAGTCGTCGGCCGCTGCCGCGTCGCCGTCGGCTCCGGTCGCAGGCGCGACCGCTGCCATTACCGGCGGCGTCGGAAGTACCCCGCTTCCGGCCGTGGAGCCCGAGCCTCAGCTGAGCCCGGTGCCCGGTGCCCGCTTCGCGGAGATCCCGGTCGACGCGATCGTGCCGAACCCGAAGCAGCCCCGGCACGTCTTCGACGAGGAGGCGCTGGAGGAACTGAAGACCTCGATCCAGGAGGTCGGCTTCCTCCAGCCCATCGTGGTTCGCCAGCTCGACCCCGAGAAGTTCGAACTCGTGATGGGCGAGCGGCGCTGGCGTGCCGCCCAGGCGGTCGGCCGGGAGACTATCCCCGCGATCGTCCGGGACACCAAGGACGACGCGATGCTCCGGGACGCGCTCCTGGAGAACATCCACCGCGCCAACCTCAACCCGCTCGAAGAGGCCGCGGCGTACCAGCAACTGCTGGAGGAGTTCGGTGCCACGCACGAGGAGCTGGCCCGGCGGATCGGCCGCAGCCGCCCTCAGATCTCCAACACCATCCGGCTGATGAATCTGCCGCCCGCCGTGCAGCGCCGAGTCGCTGCCGGTGTCCTGTCCGCCGGCCACGCCCGGGCTCTGCTCAGCCTCGACAACGCCGAGGCGCAGGAGGCGCTCGCGGAGCGGATCGTCCGTGAGGGCATCACCGTCCGGGGCGCCGAGGAACTGGTACACCTGGCGCTCGCCGAGGAGCCGGCGAAGTCGGCCGCCGCCAAGCGCCGGCCGAAGCCGCACGCCCCGGCGCTCACCGATCTCGCGGACCGGCTCTCCGACCGGTTCGACACTCGGGTGAAGGTCGACATCGGCCGCAGCAAAGGCAAGATCACGATCGAGTTCGCCACCGTCGACGACCTGGAACGGATCGTCGGGATCATCGGTGTCGGCGAGGACGGGCAGCCCCAGGCGTAGCCCGGTTCCTCCGGTTGTCGATCCGGCCGCACCGCCCGATGAGGGGGTGCGGCCGGATCTGTGTTCGAGGGCCGCTGTCGGTGCCGCATCTGCGCGACCGGATCGGGCAGCTCGTCTCCCTGATCGTGCCGGGCTCGTCGGCTGCCAACCGCCGCCCGTGGTTTCACGTGAAACGGGGAGAGGCGGATGAGGCGTGCTGCACTCGTCGAGGATCTTGTGGGCTTGGCCGGGTGCCGGGTGCCGGGCGACAGGCGACAGGCTGAACGGCCGGACATTCCAGAGGGCGCTCGACGTCACTCGGGCCGGTGCCGGCCCCGCGATGAGAGTTGGTGCCAGCCGGCAGGCAGCGATGAAGGCCGGCACCAGCCGGTCGGTGCCGATAGGAGCCGAGCCGGCTTCAACGGGTGAGGAACCCGTCCCTTGACTGACTGGCTCGTCTGCCCGATCCACGGCTTGGTCGTCGGCCCGGAGCGCGCCGCCGATCCGCCGCGAACCGAGCGTGCGTCGGAAGAACCACCCAGGGGGCGAACCCTGGTCTCCCCCCGGTACGGAGGGGCTCATTCCTTCAGGGCCGCGCCCGTCACGCGGACTCGGCCGCAGTGCTGAGCGCCGGGGCCTGACGGCTCCGGCTCGCGGTGAAGCCGGGTTCCACCGGCAAGTAGCACTCGGCACTCGGCACCGGGCACCGGGCACTCGGCACTCGGTCCGACTGGCCGGAGCCGGCTGGGCCTCGCTGCGCCGCAGGGCCGGCCGTGTGCGCTTCGTTCCGTCCTGCCGGATGAGGCGGGGCCCTCAGGATGTCGGATGAGGAGTGGACCTCAGGCCGTCGGATGAGGCGGGGACCGCGAGCGCCTGAGGTGAGCCAGAGGGCCGGGCGCTGCTGGCGAGCCTCACGCATCGGATCGGTATGACGAGCGCCGTGTACGACGAGCCCCGGGCACGACCACCTCCGACCATCGGGCCGGGCACGACGACCCCGAACCGTCGAACCGTGCGCGGTAAGCCCGGCCTCTCGACTCCCGCGGACGGTGCCGTCCTAGCGGACCGTGCCTGGCCCACAGCCTCATCAGCGCACGCGAACCCCGTGAGGTTGGCGTTCCGTTTCACGTGGAACGGCGGCGCTCCACTCCCGTCCGCGCGTTGAGCTGCGCCGAGCACAAATGGATGAGGCGCGGCGCTCGGAGTATGAGGGTTGAGCGGTAGTCCTCGCGGAACGCCACCGCCTCCCCGAGGGCGGCCGTCTCGCGGCCCGTTCCAGCCGGCGTTCTCCCGATGACTCGTCTGTCTTGCCGCCAGCCCGAAGAAGCCAGCCCGAAGAAGCAGTACCCGGGAAGGCGCCGGCTCGGCGTAGGGAGCGAGGCGACCCGCGCCCGACGGAGGGCCAGTACGTCCCGCCGTTTCACGTGAAACACGCACGAGAAGAAGCCGCCGGCGCCCGGTGCGGATCGGTCGTCGGATCGTTGGAAGAACGGGCCCAGACGCGTTCAGGGTTATCCACAGGGTTTGTCCACAGGCCCGCTTCGTTTCACGTGAAACGAAGCGAGGAAACCCTTGCTGAGCAGTGCATGACGCGCTGTACTGGTGATCTCGGCAGCCTGTGGACAACGTGGTGGACAACCGGTGCGCGGCCTGTGGAACAGGTAGGGACAGGCGTCGCCAACTCGGTTAGGGTCAGCGTCGTGCCGGACACCCCTCCCTCAGTTCCCGACTTCACCCAGTGGCCGTCCTTCCCCTTCGAGGGCGATCTCCGCGTCAAGCAGCTCGACGAGCCCGTACCTTTCGAACCTCCCCGCCGCGGCGAGGCGGACCGGGAGTGCACCGCCTGCAACGCGCCCGACGAGGCGTACATCTGGGTCGGTGAGCGGTGGCGCGTCCGCGCCATGGACCGGCCCACCGGCCTGCCGATGGTCCTGATCCTGGAGTCCCGGTCGCACCTGGATCTGGGCGACCTGCCGAATCTGCTCGCCGCCGAGCTGGGCGTGATGACCGTCCGCCTGGAGCGGGCCGTCCGCTCGCTCGACGGTGTGGCCCGCGTCCACGTGAACCGGTGGGGTGACGGCTCGGCACACCTGCACCTGTGGTTCCTGGCCCGGCCGTACGGGCGGCTGCAACTGCGGGGCACGTTCCTGTCGCTGTGGGACTCGATCCTGCCCCCGATCTCCGAGGCGCAGTGGCGGGAGAACCTGGCGATGGTGGCCGCGTGGCTCGCCGAGTTCGGCGGCCGGCCGCTCGCCGAGCCGCCGCGCATCCAGTGGCAGGCTCCGTCGAGCTTCTCCCCGACCGCGTCCGCGGACGCCGCTGAGGAGCCCGAGGAGGAAGCCGCGTCCGTGATCGAGGCTGCGGACGAGATCCCCGAGTCCGAGGCGGCAGAGGCCGTCTCAGACCCCTCGGTGGGCCCTCCGGCATCGAACCCGGCATCGAACCCGGCATCGAGCCCGGCGTCGAGGCCGGCGCCGGACGCGGTGTCCGACCCGGTTTCCGACCCGGCAACCGACACCGGAGACGAGTCCGACGAGCAGGAGCGGGCGGGAAGCGCGCCGGACGAGGACGGCACGACAGCGGAGAACGCGCGACCGGGTGAGGGCGCGGCGCGTACCGCGCAGAGCTGAGGTCAGCGACGGCGGGCGGCGGCCCGGGTGACGAGCGTGCCGAGCACCCGGCCGAAGTCCAGCCCGGCCGCCTGAATCGCCAGCGGCAGCAGCGACGTCTCGGTCATGCCCGGCGAGACGTTGACCTCCAGCACGTGCGGGTCGCCTCCGGCGTCGACGATCAGGTCGACCCGGGACACGTCGCGCAGGCCCAGCGCGGTGTGCGCGGCGAGCGCCACCTCGGTCACCCGGGCGGTCGTCGCGGCGTCGAGCCGGGCAGGCGCGTGCCAGGTGGTACGCCCAGCGGTGTAGCGGGCCGCGTAGTCGTAGACGCCGTTGCGCGGCACGATCTCGACCGGGGGCAGGGCCTGCGGCCCCTTGCCGAGGTCGAGCACGGAGACCGCCACGTCCATCCCGGGGACGTAGCGCTCCACGAGCGCGGTCTGGTCGTACGCGAAACAACCCACCATCGCGGCCGGCAGCGACGCCGCCTCCCGGACCACGGCGGCGCCCAGTCCGGAACCGCCCTGCGCCGGCTTGACCATCAGCGGCAGCCCGAGGCGGTCGACGATCCGGTCCAGGACTGCCACCGCGCCCAGCTCGGAGAAACGGTCGTGCGGCAGCGCCACCCAGTCGGGCGTCGGGATGCCCGCCTCGCGCAGCACCGCCTTCGCAGAAGGCTTGTCCCAGGCGAGGCGGGACGACCGTGCGTCGCAACCGACGTAGGGCACGTCCCAGAGGTCGAGGACGCCGCGCAGCGAGCCGTCCTCGCCGGTGGCGCCGTGCAGGGCGATCACCACGGCGTCCGGCGGGTCGGCGGTCAGCGCGGGCAGCAACGCCACGTCGGCGTCGCGCAGTTCCGCGTCGACACCGACGGCGCGCAGCGCGTCGAGCACCCGGCGCCCCGACCGCAGTGAGACGTCCCGCTCGTAGGAGAGGCCGCCCGCGAGCACGAGCACGTGCAGCTCGTCGGCGGCGGATCCGGTCACGGGAGGCGGTGCGGCAGGGCTGTCGGACATGCGGGCATCATGCCAAGTCGGGACCGGGCGCGTCCGAGCCGCCCTGCCGACGGCGGGGTCCGGCACCGCCGACCGCGCCGAAGACCTTGCGCATGGCGATCTCCTGCTCCATCACCCCGGCCAGCCGGCGGACGCCCTCGCGGATGCGCTCCGGCGTCGGGAAGGAGAAGTTCAGCCGCATGTTCCCGGTGCCGGTGCCGTCGGCGTAGAAGCCGGTTCCCGGCACGTACGCGACGCGGGCGGCCACGGCGCGCGGCATCATCGCCTTGGAGTCGAGCCCGTCGGGCAGCGTCGCCCAGACGAACAGGCCGCCGCGCGGCGTGGTCCAGGTGGTGCCCTCGGGCATCAGGTCGGTCATCGCGTCGAGCAGCGCGTCCCGGCGCTCGCGGTAGACCTCGCGGTAGACCTTGAGCTGCTGCCGCCAGGGCATGGTGCCGAGGTACGTCGAGACGGCCGACTGCGCGTAGGCGCTCGGGCAGAGGATCTGCGCCTCGCTCGCGATGACCAGCTTGTCGCGGACCGCGTGCGGGGCCAGGATCCAGCCCACCCGCAGGCCCGGCGCGAACGTCTTGGAGAACGTGCTCAGGTAGAACACCCCGTCGCGCCGCCGGGCCCGCAGCGGCCTGGGCGCCTCGCCCTCGAAACCGAGCTGACCGTACGGGTCGTCCTCCACTACGAGCAGCCCGGCGCGCTCGCAGATGTCGAGCACCCGTTCGCGCCGCTCCTCGCTCAGCGTCACGCCGGCGGGGTTCTGGTAGGTGGGGATGGTGTAGAGGAACTTCACCCGCCGGCCGGCGCGCGCCAGGTCGGCGATGGCCACCTCCAGCGCCTCCGGGATGAGCCCCTCGTCGTCCATCGGCACGTGGGCGACCTGGGCCTGGGCGGCCTGGAACACCCCGAGCGCGCCGACGTACGTCGGGCCCTCGGCGAGCACCACGTCACCCGGGTCCAGGAAGAGGCGGGACACCAGGTCGAGGGCCTGCTGGCCGCCGACTGTGACCACCACGTCCTCGGGGGAGGCGCCGCAGAAGGCGTCGATCCCGGACAGGGACATCACCTCGCAGATCCGCTCGCGCAGCTCGAGGGTGCCCTGGCCGATGCCGTACTGGAGGGTGGTGGCGCCGTGCTCGGAGCCGAGCCGGCCGAGCATCTCGCCGACCGCGTCCAGCGGCAGCGCCGCGATGTAGGGTGCCCCACCGGCGAGCGAGACGACCTCCGGCCGGCTGGCCACCGCGAAGAGTGCCCGGATCTCCGAGGCGGTCATCCCGCGGACGCGCCGGGCGTACCGGTCGGTGTAGTCGTCGAGCGTCGTGCCGGTCATGGACATCACCTCGATCGGGTGTCGGCGGGG
Source organism: Micromonospora tulbaghiae (assembly GCF_900091605.1). GTDB lineage: Bacteria > Actinomycetota > Actinomycetes > Mycobacteriales > Micromonosporaceae > Micromonospora > Micromonospora tulbaghiae. The sequence continues at coordinate 184,858 of NZ_FMCQ01000001.1, read as the reverse complement.
CTGCCGCCCGGTGTGGTACCCGCGATGCCGACATCCATTGGCGGCGGGGGCCGGTTGGTCGATCGTAGTCCCCGGTGACGGTCGCGGCACCGGCCGTGTGGACACGTCCACATCCCGGACCCGCCGGTCGGCCGTCCGGGCGGGGGTTCGCGCGTTCCCTCCCGTACCGCCGGACAGGGGCGTACGATCGCTCGTCGGGAGTAGGAGGGCGCGGGACTCACCGGCGCTCCGAGCCTATTGGTGGGGTGCGCTCATGTCGCGACGTCTGGTCAGCCTGACCCTGGACACGCTGGAGGACCTGCCTCGATCCTGCCGGCAGTGCGTCTACTGGGAGCTGGATCCGGTCTCCGCCGAGCGGGCCTGCGCAGCAGGTGACCCGGGCCTGGAGAAGGAGGCGTGGGTCTCCCAGACGCTGCTGGAGTGGGGTTCCTGCGGCAAGCTCGTCTACGTCGACGGCATGCCGGCCGGTTTCGTCATGTACGCCCCGCCGGCGTACGTCCCGCGCTCGATGGCGTTTCCCACCTCGCCGGTCTCGGCGGACGCGGCGCTGCTGATGACGGCGCACGTGGTGCCCGCCTTCGCCGACGGCGGCCTGGGCCGGATGCTCGTGCAGGGCGTGGCCCGCGACCTGACCAAGCGCGGCATCAAGGCGATCGAGGCGTTCGGCGACGCGAAGTTCGGCGACGACGCGAACGACCCGGCCCGCGCGTGCGTGGCGCCTGCCGACTTCTTCCTCTCGGTGGGCTTCAAGACGGTCCGGCCGCACCCGCGCTACCCCCGGCTGCGGCTGGAGCTGCGGACGGCGCTGAGCTGGAAGTCGGACGTGGAGTACGCGCTGGAGAAGCTGCTCGGCTCGATGAGCCCGGAGACGCTGCTGCGGCCGGTCCGCCCGGCGCCCGCCACCCGCTCGACGAGCTGAGCCGCGGGTCAGTCGACCACGGTGCCGGCGGCGACGATCGCCCGCAGTTCGCTCACGTCGATCGAGCCGGTCGGCACGTCCCGCTCGATCGGCAGGTACATCCGCTGCACGCCGGCCACGATGGCCTCGACGACCCGGTCCCGGAAGCGCGGGTCGACGAGCCGCGCCCGGTCGTCCGGTGAGGTGAGGTAGCCGACCTCGACGCGTACCGCTGGCATCCGGGTGAGCCGGAGCAGCTCCCACGCCTTGGCGTGGGAGCGGCAGTCGCGCAGCCCGGTGCGGGCCACGATCTCCCGCTGCACGAGCCCGGCCAGGCGTTCGCCGGTCGCCGACGTGACGCCGTTGTCGGTGCCGTAGTGGTAGGTGGCCACGCCCTCGGCCTCCGGGTTGGCGTGCCCGTCGGTGTGCAGGGAGATGAACACGTCGGCGCCGAGAGAGTTGGCGAGCTGGGCCCGGTCCGCGTCCGGCAGGCAGTCGCCGGGCGACGGGCCCCGGGTGAGCTGCACCCGTACGCCGGCGGCGGCGAGCCGCCCCTCCAGCCGGCTGGCGAGGTCGTGCACGAGGTCCGCCTCGCTCCAGCGCAGCGTGCCGTCGGGCACCACCACGCCCGGGTCGGTGCCCCCGTGGCCCGGGTCGATCACCACGGTCCGCCCGACGAGCGTCGGCCCGGCCTGCCGGATGGCGTCGGACTCGCGCAGCCACTGCGGGCGCCCGCCGACCACCTTGCGGCCGAGACGGCGCAGCGCGTTGACGGTGTGCGGCCCGCACGAGCCGTCCGGTTTGAGGCCCATCTCCCGCTGGAACTGTGCCACCGCGCGGGAGGTGCGGATGCCGTAGATGGCGTCGGCGCGACCCACGTCGTACCCCATCTCCAGCAGGCGTTCCTGGAGCGAGCGGACGTCCTCGCCGGTCAGCGGCTCGGGTACGGCGTGGTAGAGCGCGCGGGCGCCGAACCGCCAGCGGGCCGCGTCGAGCGCCCGCCAGGTCTCGGCGCCGACCCGCCCGTCGACGCTGAGGCCGCGGGACTGCTGGAAGGCCCGTACCGCGCGTTCGGTCTCGGCGTCGTAGTCGTCTCCGCAGGCCTCGGCGGGAAGAAGTTCCAGGCCGGCGAGGACGGTACGGATCTCGGCCACCGCCGGTCCCTGGTCACCGGGTCGGATCGGACGCACGACGACCCCCTCTGCACGGACGTTGGCGGACCGGAACTCCGACGGATGCCTACGGAGCGTACCGTGGCCGATACCCAGCGGGTTCGTGTTCATGCAGGTCAGGGAAGCCGCAACCCCCGCCACCGGGTGCGGTGACGGGGGTCGCGGCGGTGTCGGTACGGCTCAGAGCGCCGACTCGATGAGCTTGACCAGCTCGCCCTTCGGCTTGGCGCCGGCGATCGACTGCACCGGCTGGCCGTTCTTGAAGATGGTCAGCGTCGGCACCGACATCACCCGGTAGGCGCGCGCCGTCTCCGGGTTCTCGTCGATGTTGAGCTTGACGATGGTGACCTGGTCCTTCATCTCGCCGGCGATCTCCTCCAGCAGCGGCGAGACCTTGCGGCAGGGGCCGCACCACTCCGCCCAGAAGTCGACCAGAACCGGCTTGTCGGACTGCAGCACGTCGCTGACGAAGCTGGCGTCGGTGACCGCCTTGGTTGCTCCCACTATGAACTCTCCTCCGAACCTTGCTCGTGGAACTCTCAGCCCTGGATGGTGGCGATGAACCGCTCGGCGTCCAGCGCGGCGGCGCAGCCGGTGCCGGCCGCCGTGATGGCCTGCCGGTAGGTGTGGTCGACGAGGTCACCCGCCGCGAACACACCGGGCACGCTGGTACGGGTGCTGGGGGCCTGCACCTTCACGTAGCCCTCGTCGTCCAGTTCCACCTGACCGCGGAACAGCTCGCTGCGCGGGTCGTGACCGATCGCCACGAACACGCCCGTGACGTCGAGCACCTTGCTCTCGCCGGTGTGCACGTTGCGCACCCGTACGCCGTTGACCTTGCCGTCGTCGCCGAGGATCTCCTCGACCACTGTGTTCCACTCGACCTTGATCTTCTCGTTGCTCAGCGCGCGGTCGGCCATGATCTTGCTGGCGCGGAACGAGTCGCGGCGGTGGAGGATGGTCACCGACTCGGCGAAGCGGGTGAGGAAGCTGGCCTCCTCCATCGCCGAGTCGCCGCCGCCGACCACCACGATGTGCTGGTTGCGGAAGAAGAAGCCGTCACAGGTGGCGCAGGACGACACACCGTGGCCGAGGTATTCCTGCTCGCCCGGGACACCCAGCGGACGCCAGGCCGAACCGGTGGAGAGGATGACGGCGCGGGCGCGGTACGCGGTCTCGCCCACCCACACGGTGCTCACCGCGTCGGAGCCGATCTCGCCGGTGTCCTTCAGCTCGACCCGCGTCACGTCGTCGGTGAGGAACTCGGCGCCGAAGCGCTCTGCCTGCTTGCGCATGTTGTCCATCAGCTCGGGGCCGAGGATGCCGTCGGCGAAGCCGGGGAAGTTCTCCACCTCGGTGGTGGTCATCAACGCGCCACCCGACTGCACGCCCTCGATCACCAGTGGCTTCAGGTTGGCGCGGGCGGCGTAGACCGCCGCCGTGTAGCCGGCCGGACCGGAGCCGATGATGATCAGGTTGCGGACCTCGTCCACTGCCGTCTCCCGATGTGTGTGTTCGTCACCGGCCGCACCGATGTCGATCCCGAGGCCGACGGCTCTAGGGGCGCCGGCGCCTGACTTGCAGAACGTCATCGTACGAAGCGGGGATTCCCGAGCCGGTCATCCGGTGGGTCAGGTCACGTGGCGGGACAAGCGTCGTGACCGCGTTTTCACCCTACCCGCGTCCGGAACCGCGTGTCCGCGCCGGACCCGGGTACTCCGCACTCCGGCCCGCTCACCCAGCCCCAGCGGGCGCCGCCCGCGTCCGCGAACGTCACCACGAGCGCCGGGGCGCCTTGGAACCGGGCGTAGTCGACCATGTTCACGGTGAGCGGCCCGCCGGCGTGCTCGGCCCCGATCGCGGTGAGGCACGCGGCGAGCGTCTCCGGCCGGGTCAGCCGGTCCAGCCCGCCGAGCGCGCCGACGCGGTACTTCTCGGTGTACAGGGGCGTCTCCGCGCGGTCCTTCGCCGCGCCGGACGGCCCGGCCATGTCCTCCGGCATCGACTTCGCTCCGGCGGGCATCCGGCCGCCGGCGAGGCGTTCCGGCGTCCAGTCGGTGCCGCTGCGCACTGCCGGTCCGGTGGTCCGGTACGGCGCGTCGACCATCGGCGCCGCCTCCCGGGCCGCCTGGTCGGCCGTACCGCTGTCGCCCGGGTCGGCCAGCCGGCCGACACCGAGCCCCACCGCGGCGACCGAGGCGGCGGCCAGCGCCACCGGCCCGGCGATGCGGGCCCAGCGCCGGGGACGACGGCCGGGGCCGCTGTGCCGGTCGGGACGGGGGGCCGTGCCGGGTGGTCGGCTCGCGCCGACGGGCTGCGCCGGGACGACCGGCGTGCCGTCACGAAGCGCGGGGCCGGCCCCGGCGAGCGCCGCGGTGATCCGGTCGGCCACCACCTGGGGCATCTCCGGCGCGGGGGCCGCGGCCCAGCCGGCCAGGTCGGCGCCGACCAGGTCGACCGCGTCGGCGAGATTCTCGTACGCGGCACGCCACGCCGGGTCCTGCTCGACCAGCCGGGCCACTGTCGCCTGCTCGGGGGTGCCGTCCAGCGCCCCGCCGAGGTAGTCGGCGAGCAGGTCGTGGTCGACCTCGCTGAACTCCCGGGAAGTCACGGCTCCTCCTGGCTGACGGCCTGACGGGACACTCCCGACGAGGATCCGACGCCCTCGGGGCGCCTGCGGTTCCCGGAGGTGAGCCGCGGCACTTCGCCGGCCGGTGCGTCGGTGCCGGTACGCAGGTGGCCGAGCAGCGCGGCGAGGCGGGCCCGGCCCCGGGCGCACCGGCTCTTGACTGTTCCCTCGGCGACGCCGAGCATGGCGGCGACCTCGGCCACCGGGTAGCCCTGCACGTCGACCAGCACCAGCGCGGCCCGCTGTTCGGCGGGCAGTGCCGCGAGCGCCTGCCGGACCACGAGCGCGGTGTCGTGGTCGCGGGCCGGCGCGGCCGGTTCCGGACCGCCGGTGTGCCGGCCCGGTTCGCCGTCTGTGTGCACGCCGTCGGGCAGCGGGACGGTGGCGTGGGTCTGCCGCCGCCGGATCCGGTCCAGGCAGGCGTTCACCACGATGCGGTGCAGCCAGGTGGTGACCGCCGAGTCGCCCCGGAACCGGGCCGCGGCGCGGTGCGCCGACAGCATGGCGTCCTGGAGGGCGTCGGCGGCCTCCTCGCGGTCGCCGATCGTCCGCAGCGCGACCGCCCAGAGGCGGTCCCGGTGCCGCTGGAAAAGCTCGGTGAAGGCGTCCCGGTCACCCGCCGCGTGCGCCCGGAGCAGCTCCAGGTCGGAGCGGCCGGGCTGCGCGCCGTCGCGTTCCGCCATCACCACATCCGGAGGAGGTGGCGCGGCGGGGACGGCGGCCGGGTCACGAGCCCTGGACCACGATCTCCTGGACGCCGAGCTTCCAGCCGCTGCCGCTGTCCTTCGCCGGCAGCTTGGTGATCCAGAACAGCAGGTACTGGTACTTCTGGTCGGGCTCGAACGCGTTGAAGATCATCTTGGTGCCGCCGTCCTCGTTCGGCGGCCCGATCAACGTCGAGTAGGCGTTGACCAGCTGCTTGTCGCCGGCGGAGGTGGACGGGAAGTCGCCGCGGGCGCCGGTGCGCAGCTCGACGGTGGCGCCCGTGGCGGACAGCGTGGCCTCCAGCTGCTTGACCGAGTGCGGGGCGCCCAGGTCGATCCAGACGCCCATGCCCTTCTTGATCCCGCCGAACTTGCCGTTGTTGCGGTAGCTGTTGGTCTCCCAGCCCTCGTCGTCGTTCCCGTCGATCACCTTCTCGGCGTTGCGCACCTCGGCGCGGTCGCCGTCCGGGTCGATGATCCGTACGTCGTCGATGGTGAGCTTGCGGACCTGCGCGGCGGGCTCGTCCCCGCCCCCGGTGGCCGGCGCGCTGTTCGACGGCTGGGCGACCGGCTCCTTGCCGCCGTCGTCGCCACCACCGAGCGCGTTGATGCCGATGAGCAGCCCGACCAGGGCCACAGCCAGCAGACCGGCGATGCCGATGGCGACCTTGCGACCACCGGCCGCGGCCAGCGGGGAGGGCTCCTCGCCGGGCTCGGCGGTGAAACGCAGCGGGCCGGCCTGCTCCAGGAACTGCTCGTCGGCCGGGATGTCGAGCCGGCTCAGCTCGGCGGCCAGCACGTCCGACGACGGCGGCGCGATCTCCGAATCGAGCAGGTCCATGGTGAGGTCGTCGAGGTAGGCGGGCACACCGGCGCGCATCTGCCGGGGCGCGGCGATCGCGCCACCGGCGTCCCGGACGGCGTCCGGCAGGGCGGCGCGGCCGTGCCCGGCGGTGGCGCCGTGCAGCGGGGCCTCGCCGTGCGGCCAGTGCCCGGTCAGGGCGAAGTAGAGCACCCCGCCGACCGCGCGCAGGTCGTTCTCCTGGCTGTCCGCCCCGTCGGTACGCGCGTCGGCGAGCACCACCCGGCCGTCGTCGCTGATCATGACGGTGCCGGGGTGGAGGTTGCCGTGCACCATGCCGGTGGCGTGCACGGCGGCGAGGGCGCTGGCGACGGCATTGCCGATCGCGGTGGCCCGGGCCGGGTCCAGCGGCCCGTCGGCGGCGACCATCTCGCGCAGCGACTGCCCGTCGACCCACTCGCGGACCACGTAGGCCCGGTCGTCCTCGTCGATCGCGTCGTAGACGCCGACCAGGTTGGGGTGGATGACGCGGCTCGCGGCGACCGCGGCCTGAAGCATCTCGGTGGCGGAGTCGCCACCCGGGTAGCGGAGGACCACGGCGACGGGACGGCGGAGCACCACGTCGACACCGCGCCAGACCAGCCGGCCCGCGCTGTCGTTGTTGATGTGCTCGACCAGTTCGTACCGCTCCGCGAGCAGCTCACCGACCGTGGGAGCACCGAAGGTCACGACCGCAGGAGAGGTCTCCTCCGCTTCCTGACCCTCGCCGACCTGGGTCACCCGTCCTCCCTCGGTGATCGCGTCGATCGATGGACCCGTGCTGCTGGGCATGTGGCTTCCCGCTCTGCCTTCGGTGGAACGGCCGCGGTGTCGACACCCGCGTCGATCCCGGTCGTACCCGTCGAGAGCGACCTTACCCGGGATGCCCGGTTCTCCGACATGTCATCTTCCCGCTGTGACCGGCCGGAAGGCCAGTCGCCACGGGCCCCGGCCGGGTCGCCCGCCCACCCGGCGGGCAAGCCGGACACGCACCGCCAATCTAGAGGTTGACGGCAACGAAGCGGCACAGGGGCGTACCGGTGCGGCGGCGGGGAGGTTTTCCCCGCCCCGGCCTGCGCTCCCTCGTCCGTACGGTTGGTTGTCCACAGGCCGAGAGGCCCATTGGACGGCGGAATTCCAAGTTATCCACAGCCGTATCCCCAGCCTGGTGATCCTCGTTCACCGTCGGTCACCGAGCGGGTCAACGCCCGAGGCGCCGCCGGACCATCCCGACCACCTCGGTGATCTCGCCGATCCGCAGCACCATGGCGAGCCCGAGGTAGGTCGCGCCGATCGCCGCGCCGCCGATCACCAACTGGACCGCGGCGGCGAGCCAGCTCAGACTCGCCGGGTCGCCGGGGAGCACCGCGACCACGAGCACGCCGACGAGCGCGGCGCCGAGCGCCGCCACGACCACCCGGCCGAGCGTCCGCATGATCCCGCCCAGCCCGATCCGGCCCACCCGGGGCCGCAGCAGCATCGCCGAGATGATCGCCGCCGCCAGGTACGACACCGCGTTGCCGAGCATCATTCCGGCCGCCGCGAACGTGTTCGAGAAGAGCAGGAACAGGCCCACCTGGAGCAGGACCCGCAGCGCCACCACCGGAATGTTGATCAGAGCCGGGGTGCGGGTGTCCGGCAGCGCGTAGAACGCGAAGGTGAAGAGCTGGCTCACCGCGAACGGCACCAGGCCGATCGCCGCCACCAGCAGGACGGTCGAGGTGGCCACCGCGTTGTCGCCGGTGAACGCGCCGTACCGGAACACCACCACCGAGATCGGGGCGGCCAGCACCGCGTAGCAGACCGCGATGGGTGCGAGCACCGCGGTGACCATCCGGGTGCCCCGGGACAGGTCGGCGGTGACGTCGTGGAACCGGTTCTCGGCGGCCGCCGCGCTCATCCGGGGCATCAGCGCGGTGATGATCGAGACGGCGATGATGCCGTGCGCCATCATCAGCAGCAGGAAGACGTTGTTGTAGATCAGCAGGCCGGCGTTCTCGCCGTCCCCGCCGGTGGCCCGGTTGAGCAGGTTGACCACCACGAAGAGGCCGAGCTGGTTGACCGCGACGTAGCAGAACATCCAGGCGCCGAGCCGGGCCAGCTCGCGCAGCCCCAGCTCGCGGAAGTCGAACCGCGCCTTCCACCGGAAGCCGACCTTGCGCAGTGCGGGCAGCAGGCCGATCGCCTGCACCGCCACGCCCAGCAGCGTGCCGCCGCCGACCAGCAGGATCCGGTCCCAGCCCACCTCGTCGGGCCGGAGGCCGGTCGCGCCGAAGACGACGATGTACAGGCCGAACGTGCCGATCGACACGAGGTTGTTGAGGATCGGCGCCCACATCGGGGCGGCGAAGTGCCCCCGGGTGTTCAGCACCGCGGCGATCAGCGCGCTGATGCCGGTGAAGAACAGCATCGGCAGCATCAGGTACGACAGCCGGGTGACGAGCGTGGTGTACGCCGCGTCGTCGCCACCGGCCGCGTACACGGCGGTCAGCACCGGGGCCAGCAGCACCGCGATCAGCGCGGTCGCGGCCAGTGCCAGCACCGCGAGGGTGAGCAGGCGCTGCGCGTACGCCTCGCCCCGGTCCGCGTCGATCTTGCGGCGGCGGACCAGCACCGGAACCAGGACGCTCGTCAGCACGCCGCCGAGCAGGAACTCGTACACCTGGTTGGGCAGGAACTGGGCGGTGGTGAACGCGTCGCCGACCATGGTGCCGAGCGCGGCGCCGATCATCAGGTTGCGGACGAACCCCGTACCGCGGCTCACCAGGCTGCCGATGGCCATCACCGCGCTGTTCGCCGCGGCGCTGGTCTCGGCGACCACCTCCTGCGGCGGCGCGACGGCCTCGACGGCGGGCTGGTTCAGCGGCTCGGCCGAGATGAAGGTGGCGCCGTCGTCCGGCGGCAGGCCGCCGCCGTGCGCGTTCGCGCTGCGGTAGAGCCCGCCGCTCATCTGCCAGCCTCCAAGGGGTACGTGGCGACCGGGCCCGGCCGGCCCCGCCCAACCGGAACCTTAGTCAACCCGGGCCCGTTACCCGCGCCCGGCGCGGTCGATCCACCTCCGGCCCGATAGGCTGGCGATCCCATGTCCGAAGCCTCCGCCTCCCACGCCGCCGACCGCCGCGAACTGACCGCCGCGCAGCGCAACGCCGTCGCCGAACTGCTCCGAGTCTCACCGGTCGCCGACGAGCTGGGCCGGCGCTTCGCCCAGGCCGGTCACGAACTGCACCTGGTGGGCGGATCCGTCCGCGACGCGCTGCTCGGCCGGCTCGGCAACGACCTCGACTTCTGCACCGACGCCCACCCGGACGAGACCATCAAGGTCATCCGCGGCTGGGCCGAGTCGATCTGGGAGACCGGACGCGAGTTCGGCACCATCGCCTGCCAGCGCGACGGCCTCAACCTGGAGATCACCACGTTCCGCGCGGAGGTCTACGACCAGGTCAGCCGCAACCCGGTGGTGCAGTACGGCACCAGCCTGACCGAAGACCTCAAGCGCCGCGACTTCACAGTCAACGCGATGGCGGTCAGCCTCCCCGACCACCGGTTCACCGACCCGTACGGCGGGCTGGCCGACCTGGCCGAAAAGGTCATTCGTACCCCCGGAACGCCGCAGGAGTCGTTCCGCGACGACCCGCTGCGGATGCTGCGCGCGGCCCGGTTCGCCGCCCAGCTCCGCTTCGCCGTCCACCCGGACGTCCGCGCGGCCATGACCGAGATGGCCGGCGACCTGGACCGGATCACCGCCGAGCGGATCCGGGACGAGTTCACCAAGCTGCTCTGCGGCGCCGACCCGATCACCGGGCTGCGCCTGCTGGTCGACAGCGGGCTGGCCGAGCGCTTCCTGCCCGAGCTGACCGGGCTGAAGCTCACCATCGACGAGCACGCCCAGCACAAGGACGTCTACGAGCACACGCTCACAGTGGTCAGCAACGCCATGTCGATGGAGTCCGACGGCTGCGACTTCGTGCTGCGCATGGCCGCGCTGATGCACGACGTCGGCAAGCCCGCCACCAAGGCGGTCGGCGCGGACGGCCGGGTCAGCTTCCACCACCACGAGGTGGTCGGCGCCCGGCTCACCAAGAACCGCATGAAGGCGCTGCGCTACTCCAAGGAGATCACCTCCCAGGTGGTCAAGCTGGTCGGGCTGCACCTGCGCTTCTACGGGTACGGCCGCGGCGAGTGGACCGACTCGGCGGTGCGCCGGTACGTCACCGACGCCGGTGACCTGCTGTCCCGGCTGCACAAGCTGACCCGCTCCGACTGCACCACCCGCAACCGGCGCAAGGCCGCCCAGCTCGCGGCCGACTACGACGCGCTGGAGGAGCGGATCGCCCGGATCGCCGCCGAGGAGGACCTGGCCCGGGTCCGGCCCGACCTGGACGGCAACGCGATCATGGAGCTGCTCGGCGTACCGCCGGGGCCGGTGGTCGGCCGCGCCTGGCAGTACCTGAAGGAGCTGCGTCTGGAGCGCGGCCCGCTGGACCGCGACGAAGCCGAGGCGGAGCTGCTGCGCTGGGCACGCGACGAGGGCATCACCAGCTGAGACCGGCGTCCGTGATCTGACGACGATACGGCGGCGTGTCGACCGAACGGTTGACCCGTTCCGGTCGATGTCTCCCGCATGATGAGTCATCGGCAGCCGCCGAATCGACAAATGCGGCTGTTCCGATCTCATCCGCCCGTCCGCTCCGGACGGTCGCTGGATACGGGGAGTCAATTCATGACACGTCACGGCGGCCTGCGCCGCTCCGCGCTCGTGGGGCTCGCCCTCACCAGCGCCACCTCCATCCTCTGCGCCACAGTCGCCGGCCCCGCCCTGGCCGACCCGAAGCGACCGTCGCTCCGCGGCGCCGGCACGGCCGAGGCGGTGTCCGGCCGCTACATCGTGGTCCTCAAGAAGGGCAAGACCACCCCGGCCAAGGTGAAGTCCGCCGCCTCCGCGCTGGCCGGCGAGCACGGCGGCACCGTCCGCCGGGTCTTCGGCAAGGCGCTGAACGGCTACTCCGCCACGATGGACGCCCGGCAGGCCGCGCGGCTCGCCGCCGACCCGGACGTCGAGTACGTCCAGCAGGTCCAGCGCTGGAGCACCGCCGGCACCCAGACCACCCCGCCGTGGGGCTTGGACCGCATCGACCAGCTCAAGACCCGGACCGACGGCAAGTACACCTATCCGGCGACCGGCGCCGGGGTGACCGCCTATGTGATCGACACCGGCATCGACATCGACCACCAGGACTTCGGCGGGCGGGCCCGCAACGGCTACGACGCCGTCGAGCAGGACAACGTCGCCCAGGACTGCCACGGGCACGGCACCCACGTGGCGGGCACGATCGGCGGTACGACGTACGGCGTCGCGAAGGCCGTCGAGATGGTCGCCGTCCGGGTCCTCAACTGCGACGGCGAGGGCGACAGCGAGCAGGTGATCGCCGGCATCGAATGGGTCACCACCAACGCCACCGGGCCGTCCGTCGCGAACATGAGCCTCGGCGTCGGCCGCGTCGACCAGGCCGTGAACGACGCGGTCGCCCGCTCGATCGCTTCCGGCATCACGTATGCGGTCGCCGCCGGCAACAGCATGTCGAACGCCTGCGAGTCCTCGCCGGCGAGCGTGCCCGCCGCCATCACGGTCGGCGCCACCGACCGGGTGGACATGCGTGCCTGGTTCTCCAACTACGGCCGCTGCCTGGACCTGTTCGCCCCCGGCACCGGCATCGTCTCGGCCAGGGCCGGCACCAGCGCCGGTACCGAGTCGATGAGCGGCACCTCGATGGCGTCCCCGCACGTGGCGGGCGCCGCCGCGCTGCTGCTGGAGGAGCACCCGGGCTGGTCGCCGCAGCAGGTGCGGGACTCGGTCGTGACCACCGGCATCGGCGGGGCGGTGCACGACATCATGGGCTCCACCGACCGGCTGCTGCACATTGGCGCGGCGGCGACGGCGCGCGGCTCGTACGGGCTCAAGGCCCGGGGCAACGGCCGGTACGTCACGGCGGAGAGCGCCGGGGCGAAGCCGCTGATCGCCCGCGGCACCACCATCGGGGCCTGGGAGAAGTACGACGTGGTCGACGCCGGCGGAGGGCTGTTCGGCCTGCGGGCGCGGGTCACGAACAAGTTCGTCACGGCGGAGAGCGCCGGCGTGAAGCCGCTGATCGCCCGCGCGGCCACCATCGGCGCCTGGGAGAGGTTCCAGATCATCGACAACACCGACGGCACGATCAGCCTGAAGGCGGCGATCAACGGCAGGTACGTCACCGCGCCCAGCACCACCTCGCCGCTGATCGCGAGCAAGACCGCGATCGGCACCGCCGAGAAGTTCGACTTCGACGCCCCGGCGCCGCTGGTGAGCATCAAGTCGGTGGTCAGCGGCAAGTTCGTGACGGCGGAGAGCGCCGGGGCGAAGCCGCTGATCGCCCGCTCCGCGACCGTCGGCGCCTGGGAGAAGTACGAGCTGGTGAACGTCGGTGACGGCTTCGGCACCTTCGGCCTGAAGGCCCAGATCAACGGCAAGTTCGTGACGGCGGAGAGCGCCGGGGCGAAGCCGCTGATCGCCCGGGGTGCCTCGATCGGCGCGTGGGAGGGGCTGTCGCTCCTCCACTACAACGCCGACGGCTCGGTCTACCTCTACGCGAACATCAACGAGAAGGCGGTCACCGCCGGCAGCGCCGGCACCAGCCAGCTCATCGCCAGCCGGACCATCGACTGGGGCGGCCCGCCCTACGATCTGGGCGAGGGCGAGAAGTTCGTCATCGCCGTGCTCTGATCCGCACCACCGCACGACGCCCGCCGGCTCCCCGAGGGGAACCGGCGGGCGTCCGTCGTCACTGGGTGACGGCGGTGCCGTCCACAGTGGTCTTGCCGTTGTTCTGCGCGCTGCTGCCCAGCCGCGCGAGGAGCCCGGCCAGGTCGATGCCGGTCAGGTCGCTGCCGAGCTGGAGGCCCTGGGCGACGTTGCCGGCCACGGACTTGGTCAGCGACGAGGCGCCGTCGGTGGAGATCACTGTCATCTTGTCGATCGCGCCGATCGGGGCGCTGGCCGCGCCGACCACCTCGGGCAGCACCTTGACCAGCAGGTCCAGAACGGCCGCCTCGCCGTACGCGGCGAACGCCTCGGCCTTGCGGGCCATCGCGTCGGCCTCGGCCTGACCCTTGGCGAGGATGGCCGCCGCCTCGGCCTGGCCCTCCCGCTCGACCGCCTCGGCGATCGCGGAACGACGGCGCTGCTCGGCCTCGCCCTCCTTGGCGCCCTCGATCGCGTTCGCCTCGGCCAGCGCGGCCCGGCGGGCCCGCTCGCCCTCACCGGTGAGGCGGGCCTGCTCGGCGGAGGCCTGGGCGGCGGCGATGGTGGCCTGCCGCTGCGCGTCGGCGTTGAGCACCGCCGCGTTGCGGGCCGCCTCGGCCTCCTGCTCGACCTTGTACCGGGCCGCGTCGGCCGGCTTGCGCACCTCGGTGTCGAGCTGGCGCTGCTTCAGCTCGGCGTTGCGCTCGGCCACCTTCTGCTGCTCGGAGAGGATCGCCTGGTCCCGCTCGGCCTGCGCGAGCGGCCCGGCCGCGGCCGACTTCGCCTTTGCCGCGTCGATCTCGGCCTGGATGCCGGCCTGCTTGAGCGCCAGGTTCCGGTTGGCCTCGGCGATCGCCTCCTCGGCGAGCAGCCGCTCCTGCTCGGCCTGCTGCCGGGCCCGCGCCTCGGCGATGGCCGCGTCCTTGAGCACCCGGGCCGCCTCCGGCCGCCCCAGATCCTGGAGGTAGGAGCCCTCGGCCAGGATGTCCTGGAGCTGGAACGTGTCCAGCACCAGGCCCTGGTTGGTCATCGAGTGCTCGGCCTCCTCGGCGACCGCGCTGGCGAACGCCGCCCGGTCCCGGATGATCTCCTCGACGGTGAGCCGCCCGACGATCGAGCGCAGCGCGCCGGCCAGCACCTCGCGGGTGAAGTTGTCGATTTCCTCCTGCTGGTTCAGGAAGCGCTGGGCGGCGGCGCGGATCGCGTCCTCGGTGCCGCCGACCTTCACGATCGCCACGCCGTGCAGCTCGGTGCGGATGCCCTGCTTGCTCACCGCGCCCCGGATGCTGACGTCGATCCGGCGGCTGGACAGGTCGAGCGACTGGAGCTTCTGCACCACCGGCAGCACGAACACCGAGGCGCCGAGCACGACCTTCTGCCCGGACATGTCGGTGGAGCGGGCGCCGTCGGCGGTCTGGGTGGTGCGGCCCTTGCGGCCGGTGACGATGAACGCCTGGTTCGGCCCGGCCACCTTGATCCGGGAGAGCACGAATAGGACGAGGACGACGGCGAGGAGGACCGCGCCGCCGATGGCGACGAGCAGGGGCATGGGCGTTCCCGTCTGTGTGGTGGTGTGTCAGTAGGTCTCGACGTGCACGCTGGTCTCGCTCAGTGCTTCGACCACGAAGATCCGGGTGCCGACCGGGATCGGCCCGTCGGCGCGGGCGTTGAGCTTCACCGGCTGGCCGGCGAGGCGTACCCGCACCTCGCCGTAGCCGCCGCTGGGGATCGGCGTCACCACCAGGCCGATCGCGCCGGCCAGGTGGTCGCGGGTGGGTGTGGCGTCCGTGCGCATGTTGCGGGCCGCGCGGCTCAGCCGCGCCGCCAGCCAGCCGGTGGGCACGGCGGCGAGCGCGCCGGCGGCCACCGCCGCCGCGATCATTCCGGGGGTACGGCCCCCGAGCAGCTCGTTGACGATCGCGCCGCCGAAACCGAACGCCCCGGTGAACCCGGCGGCCGCCTCCAGCGACACCGGCCCGTCGACGTCCGGCTGGCCGAGGTGGAGCACTCCCGAGCCGAGCAGGGCGAGCGTCAGCACGCCGACACCGACCCCGCCGATGATCAGGAAGATGAGCGTCCCGGTGGCCATGACCTGCACGGTATCGACGCCGTGCAACATCGACTTCGCTCAGCGGTCGTCCAGCCCGCCCTCAGCGAGGCGATGCCGGCGGGCGCGCGACAATGGATGCCATGCGCTGGACCGTGCTCGACTCGCCGATCGGGGAGTTCTCCGTCGGCACCGACGACGACGCGGTGCGCGGCGCGCACTTCGGCCGGGTGGACGGGGCGGCCGACGAACCCGGTGACGCGGTGGCCCGGCTGGCGGTGGCGGAGCTGCGGGCGTACTTCGCCGGTGAGCTGACCGAGTTCACGGTGCCGGTGTCGGCGCCCCGGGGCTCGGAGTTCGAGCGCGCGGTGTGGCGGGAGATGACCCGCATCCCGTACGGGGAGACGAAGACCTACGGCGAGGTGGCGAAGGCGGTCGGAGATCCCGGCGGCGCCCGGGCGGTCGGGGTGGCCTGCAACCGCAATCCGGTGCCGGTGATCGTGCCCTGTCACCGGATCGTCGGCGCGGGCGGCAAGCTGGTCGGCTTCGGTGGCGGGCTGCCGCGCAAGGTGACGCTGCTGGAGCTGGAGGCATCAGTGGCGCTGCGGCGAGCCTGGTCCTGACGTACGCGAGGAAAGAAGGCCGGGTCCGCACGGACCCGGCCTTCTTTCTTGCGTGTCAGCGCGTCAGCGCTCGATCTCGCCGGCGATGAACGCCTCGACGGCGGCGTGCGCGTCGTGGTCGGCGTACTGCTCCGGCGGGGACTTCATGAAGTACGAGGAGGCGGAGAGGATCGGGCCACCGATCTTCCGGTCCAGCGCGATCTTCGCGGCGCGGACGGCGTCGATGATGACACCGGCCGAGTTCGGCGAGTCCCACACCTCGAGCTTCAGCTCCGCGTTGAGCGGGGTGTCACCGAAGGAACGGCCCTCCAGGCGGATGTACGCCCACTTGCGGTCGTCCAGCCACGGCACGTGGTCGGACGGGCCGATGTGCACGTCGCTCTTGCTCATCTCGTGCGGGATCTGGGAGGTCACCGACTGGGTCTTCGAGATCTTCTTCGAGACCAGGCGGTTGCGCTCCAGCATGTTCATGAAGTCCATGTTGCCGCCGAAGTTGAGCTGGTACGTGCGCAGCAGCTCGACCCCGCGGTCCTCGAAGAGCTTCGCCAGGGCGCGGTGCACGATGGTGGCGCCGACCTGGCTCTTGATGTCGTCGCCGACGATCGGCAGACCGGCGTCGGTGAACTTCTTCGCCCACTCCGGGTCGGAGGCGATGAAGACCGGCAGGGCGTTCACGAACGCGCAGCCGGCGTCGATCGCGGCCTGGGCGTAGAACTTGTCGGCCTCCTCGGAGCCCACCGGGAGGTAGGAGACGACCACGTCGACCTGCGCGTCGCGCAGCGCCTGCGCCACGTCGACCGGCTTGGCGTCCGACTCCTCGACGATCTCGCGGTAGTACTGGCCGAGACCGTCGAAGGTCGGGCCGCGCTGCACGGTGACGCCGGTCGGCGGCACGTCGCACAGCTTGATCGTGTTGTTCTCGCTGGCGACGATCGCCTCCGCGAGGTCCATGCCCACCTTCTTGGCGTCCACGTCGAACGCCGCGACGAACTTCACGTCCGAGACGTGGTAGTCGCCGAAGGTGACGTGCATGAGACCCGGGACGCGGTCGTTCGGGTCGGCGTTCCGGTAGTACTCCACGCCCTGTACGAGGGACGAGGCGCAGTTACCCACACCGACGATGGCGACGCGGACGGAGCCCATAGCGTCTGCCTCCTTCTTCTTCATCACGGCCGCTCTTTCCTGGACGTTCCAGGCGTGGGCGGGCTGTCGTTGTCTCCTCGGCCACCGGCCGTCCCGGGTCGCGGGTCGGCGGGGGCCCGGCCGGAGCGCTCGTTGGCGATGAGCTCCTCCAGCCAGCGGACCTCGCGCTCACAGGCGTCGAGCCCGTGGCGTTGCAGTTCCAGGGTGTACGCGTCGAGGCGCTCGGCTGCCCGGCCGAGCACGTCACGAAGACCTTCGCGACGTTCCTCGATCTTGCGGCGACGACCTTCCAGGATCCGGAGCCGGGTGGCCTGGTCGGTCCGGGCGAAGAACGCGAAGTGCACGCCGAAGCCCGTGTCGTCGTACGTCTCGGGTCCAGCCTGCGCTATCAGCTGGGCGAAGCGTTCCTTGCCCTCCGCGGTAATGGTGTAGACCACCCGACCGCGTCGGCTGGTCAGCGCGGGAACCTCCTCGGCGGTCGCGGGTGTCTCGGCCGCTTCGGCGATCCATCCCGCCGCCTGCAGCCGACGCAGGGTCGGGTAGAGCGAGCCGTAGCTGATCGCCGCCCGGATGGCACCGAGCTTGGCGGTCAGCTCCTTGCGCAGCTCGTAGCCGTGCATCGACGCCTCCTGCAGGAGGCCGAGGATGGCGAGCTCGAGCACGGGCCATCCCCTCTTTCCCCCTGCGCGGAGCGCTAACCACCGCGATGTATCGAACCGATACATCGCACGTTAGCGGAGAGGGAAGGGTGGGGCAAACCCCTGCTTACGCGACGCGGTCCTCACGCATCGTGACCATGGTCGCCTGGGTTCGCCGGAGCGCGTACCCTTTGCCGCATGCGTACGCAGCGCCAGGTCGTCGACTACTCGCTTCAGAAGCGGGCTGTGCTGCGTGAACTGCTCGCCGGGCGGATCGGCACGTACGACGTCTGCGACGCCTCGCCGTACCTGAAGAACGCTGCTCGCTTCCACGGCGAGCCGACCGACCGCCGCTGCCCGATCTGCCGCAGCGAGAACCTGATCCACGTCCACTACATTTACGGTGACGAACTCAAGCAGTCGGCCGGCCAGGCGCGTACCCGGGCCGAGTTGCCCGTCCTGGCCATGACGCTGCGTGAGTTCCAGGTGTTCGTGGTGGAGGTCTGCCCCGGCTGCGACTGGAACCACCTGGTCGAGCAGTTCCTGCTCGGCCGGGACGGTCTCGCGGGCGAGGCGGAGGACGCGGACGAGTCGGTCGCGGCCAACGGCTCCACCCCTCGGCGAAGGCGAGAGGCGCAACGGTGAACGCGGCTGTCCCGATCACTGCCGGCCCATTCCCCGGGCGGCAGGATCGACAGCCCTTACGCGTAATTGGTCCGAATAGATCGGATTTGACGGGCGATCGCTGGCGCGGCCGGCGGGTAACGTCCCGTGTTCCAGCTCACGGCAACCCGGTGGCGGCGCCCCCGCGCCCCACCGCGACCGGCAGGGTGTGAGGAATGAACTACGGCGATCCCAGTTCTTCGCGTGGGCGGGCCCAGATCCCGGGCCCGAACGGCGACCCCGGTTCCGAAGGGAGCCGGGGCGGGAACGGTTGGTCCGGCGCGGCCCAGGGCGGCGCCTCGGCGCGCGCCTCCGCGACACCGTACGGCGCGGGCGGCCGGGCCTCGGTCGGTGGCGCCGCTCCGGCGCCGCGCGGAGCGGCAGGCGCGGCCCCGGTCGGCCGGGCCGGCGCGGGCGGCCGGGCCTCGGTGCCCGTCTCGCCGGCACCCGGCGCCTCCGGACGCGCGGGCGCCGGCCGGGCGTCGGTGCCGGTCTCCCCGGCCGCTCCGGCCGGACGTGCCTCGGTGGGCGCGGCGAGCGTCGGCGCGGCCGGCGTCGGCGGGCGCGCGAGCGTGGGCGCACGCGCGAGCGTCGGCGCGGCGGCGGTCGGTGGCCGGGCCCGGGTGCCCGGCGCCTCCGGCGGCGGCCCCGGTGGTCCCGGTGGTCCGACCGGCCCCGGCCGGCGTGGCCGCGGTGAGGACCCGGCGCGGGCGAAGAAGCGCCGCCGGATCAACATCCTGATCGCCGGCTTCGCCGTGTTCATCATGCTCGCCGGCATCGGCGTGGTGAGCTTCACCTGGTACTCCACCAAGGTGGTGCTCCCGGAGGACACCATTCCGCCGCTGTCCACCACCATCTACGACTCGAGCGGCAAGACCGCCATCGCCCGGATCGGCGACCAGAACCGCCAGCTGGTCACCATCGACCAGATCCCGGAGCACGTCCAGCACGCGGTCGCCGCGGCTGAGGACCGGAACTTCTACAAGCACTCCGGTGTGGACTACAAGGGCATCGCCCGGGCCGCGTGGAACAACCTCACCGGCGGCGACAAGCAGGGCGCCTCGACCATCACCCAGCAGTACGCGCGCAACGCGTTCGAGAACCTGAACCAGGACACGTACGGCCGCAAGGTGAAGGAGGCGATCCTCGCCTCCAAGCTGAACGACAAGTACGACAAGCGCGTGATCATGCAGCACTACCTGAACGTCATCTACTTCGGCCGCGGCGCGTACGGCATCCAGGCGGCGGCGCGGACCTACTTCGACAAGGACGTCAAGAGCCTGACCGTGGCCGAGGCCGCGGTGCTCGCCGCGCTGATCAAGCAGCCGGAGCCGAGCGCCACCCACCAGGGCTACGACCCGGCGATCAACCCGACCGCCGCACTGGACCGGTGGAACTACGTGGTCAACGGCATGATCACGGAGAAGTGGCTGGATGCGCCGAACACGCCGCAGCACCCCACCGAGTACCCGAAGAACATCGCGAAGCCGAAGAAGAACAGCGGCGGCGGCTTCGGCATCGACACCCCGTACGGCAACATCGTCAACTACGTCTCGCAGGAACTGCGCGAGATGAAGCTCTGCACCGACAACGAGGCCGAGGCGACCGAGAAGAAGCCGCTGTGCGCCAAGGCGCTCAGCCGCGGCGGCTACAAGATCACAACCACCATCAGCCAGAAGATGCAGGAGGCGGCGCTCGCCGCGGCCCAGCGGGCCAAGAAGGGCTCCGAACTCGCCGGCCAGCCGCCGAACCTGATGGCCGCCGTGGTGGCCATCGACCCGAAGACCGGCCGGGTGCTGGCCTACTACGGCGGGGACAACGGCACCGGCACCGACTACGCCGGGAAGAACGTCGACAACGGCGTGGTCAGCGGCGGTCACTCGCCGGGTTCGAGCTTCAAGATCTACACGCTCGCCGCAGCGCTCAAGGAAGGCATCTCCCTCAAGTCCCGGTGGAAGGGCACGGCGTTCACGCCGAAGGGCACCAAGTTCAAGGTCAGCAACGCCGGCGCGGACAAGGTCTCCTGCGGTGACTCCTGCACGCTCGAACTGTCGACGCTGAAGTCGCTGAACGTGCCGTTCTACTACATCACCGAGAAGATCGGCCCGGACAAGGTGCTCGACATGGCCAAGCAGGCCGGCGTCACCACCATGTGGCAGACCGACACCAACCCGGCCAAGGCGCACGACCTGACCAAGGCCGACCCGAAGGACCTGGCTCCGTCGCCGTTCTTCCACGTCCTCGGCTACGGCCAGTACCCGATCACGGTGCTCGACCACGCCAACGGCGTCGCCACGTTCGCCAACCAGGGCGTCTACCACAAGGCGCACTTCGTGAAGCTGGTGCAGAAGCAGAACCCGGACACCGGCAAGTGGGACACGGTCGGCGGGGAGAAGCTCAAGGGGCAGCAGCGGATCGACAAGGACATCGTCGCCGACGTGACGTCCGTGCTGAAGCAGTACCCGGGCCAGATCAACAAGAAGCTCGAGGAGGGCCGCCAGGTCGCCGAGAAGACCGGCACCTGGGAACTCGGTGACAAGACCACCCGCAACGGTGACGCATGGATGATCGGCTACACGCCACAGCTCGCCACCGCGGTCTGGGTCGGCAACGCCAAGGACCGCAAGGCGATCAAGTACAAGGACGGCCGGGACATCAGCGGCGCCCGGATGCCGGGTGACATCTTCCAGCGCTTCATGAACGACGCGCTCAAGGGCAAGGACAAAGAGGAGTTCCCGCCCGCGGCGAACGTCGGCGAGGACGACACCGGCAACGGCGAGGCACCGCCGCCGACGAACGAGCCCGGCCAGCCGGGCGGCCCGAACTGCGACCCGCTGGGCCTGTTCTGCCCCGGCGGCACGCCCGGCGGCGGCACCCCCGGTGGCGGTGACCAGGGTGGAACGCCCGGCGGGGGCGGGCTCCCCGGAGGCGGCGGACGTCCCGGTGGCGGCGGTGGTGGCGGCGGGCTGCTACCGAGCACACCACCGACACGACAGAACTGACGCGTACCACCTGACGGCGGCGGCCGGACCTCGGGTCCGGCCGCCGCCGCGTTTCGCGTACCGGAATTTCTCCGCGCGCGACGGGACGGCGACCCCCGGTGTACGGCAGGATGCCTCTCCATGAGCACCCAGTCGCCCGCAGGCATCGATGAGCCCGGCGCGTCCGAGGCGGCGCCACGATCCGCAGAGACGGTGGACCACCCGTCCCGCTCGGACTGGTTCGTCCGGGGCGCCTCCGGTCTGATCGGCGGGCCGCTCGGCGACCACGCCGTCGCCCTGGACCGGCCCGCCGACCGGGAGAGCCGCTTCTGGACCGCCGGCCGGATCGTGCTGGCGCTCGTCTGCCTCACGCTGGCCCTGCACTGGGTGCAGAAATCGCCCTGCCAGGACGGCGCCTGGCAGAACAACATCCAGTACACCCGGATGTGCTACACGGACGTGCTCGCCCTCTACTACGCCGAAGGGCTCAACGAGGGCAAGGTGCCCTACGCCGACCATCCGGTGGAGTACCCGGTGCTGACCGGTTACTTCATGGGCGCTCTCGGTCTGCCGGTGCACGCCCTCGGTGCCGACAACCCCGCCATCAACCAGGGCCAGTGGTTCTACAACCTGAACGCGCTGGTGCTCGGCGCGCTCGCGGTCGCCACCGTCGCCGTGATCCTCAGCCTGCGCCGACGACGACCCTGGGACGCCGCGTTGTTCGCGCTCTCCCCGGCTCTGGTGCTCACCGCCACCGTCAACTGGGACCTGCTCGCCATCGGCCTGGCCGCGTTCGGCCTGCTGGCCTGGGCGCGCGCCCGCCCCGACCGGTACGCGCTGCTGCTGCCCGGCGTGGCCGGCGTCCTCATCGGACTGGGCGGCGCGGCCAAGATGTGGCCGCTGTTCCTCCTCGGGCCGATCCTGGTCCTCGCGTTGCGCGCCGGCAGAATGCTGGCCGGGCTCGTCGCCACGGCGACCGCGCTGGTGACGCTCGTGGCGGTGAACCTGCCGGTGGCGATCCCCTACCGGGAGAACTGGGAACGCTTCTTCGACCTGAACACCACGCGCCCGATCGACTGGGGCACGCTCTGGTACATCGGCCGCTACCTGGACGGCCGGATCAGCCCGTCCGCACCGGGCGAACTCGGGCCCTTCGAGTGGCTCAACGCGAACATCCCCACCCTCAACTGGCTGTCGTACCTGCTCTTCGGGCTGGCCTGCCTCGGCGTGGCCGGGCTGGCCCTGCTCGCGCCGCGCCGCCCCCGGCTGGCCCAGCTCGCCTTCCTGGTGGTCGCCGCGTTCCTCATCTTCAGCAAGGTGTGGTCCCAGCAGTTCGTGCTCTGGCTGCTGCCGCTCGCGGTGCTCGCCCGGCCGCGCTGGGGCGCGTTCCTGGCCTGGCAGGTCGCCGAGGTCTGCTACTTCGCCGCGTTCTACGGCGAACTGCTCGGCACGGCCATGTCCCGGCCGGTCTTCCCCGAGGGCGTCTTCGTGCTGGCGTCGAGCCTGCGCCTGATCACCGTGGTGGTGCTCTGCGGGTTCGTGATCCGGGACATCATGCGGCCCGAACTGGATGTCGTCCGGCACACCTACGACGACGACCCGGACGGCGGGGTGCTCGACGGCGCGCCCGACGCGCCCTGGCATCAGCGCTGGCGGGCACGAGCCGCCGAACGGCCCGCCGAACCCGTGCCGGTGTGACCGAGACGGTCGTGTTCCGGTCTACAGCCGGAACACGACCGCCTCGCCGACCTGCTCCCGGGTCACGCCCGGCGTGTCGACCGGCCGGTCGAGCATCCCCTCCCACGGGGTGCCCTCCAGCTCGTCGCGCAGCACGACCACGTTCTTCACGCCGATCTGCCGCAGGTAGTCGACGCTCGCGTAGTCCGGGAAGCTGACGGTCGCCTCGCGGATCTGAGCCTGCGAACGCGGCGTGAAACCGCTGCCGCCGTTGACCATCGGCTGGAACCGGTCGGTGGACCAGAGCATCACCGGCTGGTCCAGGTTCTGGCTGCTCGGCAGCACCAGCATCGGGCCGTCGACGGTCCGCATCGCCGCCGGCTGCCGCGGCACCACCGGCTGCGGCGTGGCGTTCAGCCCTTCCACGAGCACCAGCGCCAACGGCAGCAGCGTGGCCAGGCGCAGCCACGGGCCCGGCCACGGCGGCACCCGTTCGGCGGCCAGCTCGCGTACCCGCATGCAGAACGCGGTGACCGCGCCGGCCGCGAGCAGACCCAGCAGCAGCGTGGTCCAGAGCATCATCCGGCCCGGCGTGCGCAGCCCGCTCCAGCCCGGCAGGTAGTCGAACAACGGCACGTAGGTGAACCGGCCGCCGAAGAACCGGGTGCCCATCGCCAGCGCCATCGTCACGAGCACCCCGGCGAGCAGGAAGATCCGGTGCCGGACCCGCCAGACCGAGAAGAACAGGCCACCGGCGGCGAGCGCGTAGAGCGCGAAGCCCGGCAGCAGCGTCATCTCCGGGTGCCAGGGCAGCACGGCGCGGGCGCCCTCGTGCAGCCCGCCCCAGACCCGGGACTCGGCCGGCGCGGTGAAGAAGCCGCTCGCCGGCGGCGAGTAGAGCCCGATGTCACCGAGCGTCCGCTCCGCGTTCGGGTGCAGCTCGGCGACCTTGAAGTACGGCACCGCCAGCGCCGCGCCCACCGCGGCGAAGGCGAGCCCGCCGAACACGTCGGCCAGGAACAGCCGCCGCCCGAACGGACGCTTCACCCGGCGTCGCCGCACGAACCACAGCACCACCGAGACCACACCGGTCCCGGCCAGCATGTACGCGAACGGCAGCCCGATGCCGAACCCCAGGCTGAGCTGCCACGCGGCCACCAGCCACCCGGCGAACGCCCAGCCCGCGTGCCGGCGGCGCGGCCGGTAGCCGTACCGCAGCGACCAGCCGTGACCCCGGGCCAGCATGGCCAGCGCCAGCGGGATGCCGCCGTTGGAGAGGATGTGCAGGTGCCCCGCCTGGGCCAGCAGCCACGGCGCGTAGGCGAAGCTCGCCCCGGCCACCGCGCCGCCGATGCGGCCCGCGCCGAGCTGCCGGGCCAGCACGTACGCGCCGAACGCTGCGAGCGCGTGCGCCAGCACGAACATGATGTTGTAGCGCAGCACGGCGTGCTCCGGGCCGACCCCGATCAGGCCGGCCGGGGCGTACCCGAGGAGCGTGTCGGAGAACGCGAAGCTCCAGTTCTCCGGATAGAACGTGTTCGCGTGCCACAGCATCGCCGGGTCGGTCCGCAGGATGTGGCCGGACCACGCCATCTGCCACGCCTGCAGGCTCGGATCCCAGTAGTCCTGCGGCAGTGTGTGCCGCGGATAGCGCAACGTGGGCCAGGTCATCGCCGCGGCCAGCGCCAGCGCGGCGACGGCGGCGAGCGTCCACTCGTGCGCCAGGAACCGGCCGACCGCGCGGACCGCCCGGCGGGCCCGGCCGAGCACCGGCTCCGGCGCGGGCCCGAACGCGGACCAGGGATCGGCGGGCTTCTCGCCGGCCGTGCCCGTTGCGCTCTTGTCCCCGCTCTCGGCCTTCTTCGCGGCGGCCTCGTCCGTGGTTCCGGCCCCGGACCCGGCGTCCGCCGTGTCGGTCGCCTCGGCCTTGCCGGACGAGGGCGCCTCAGCTGCCTCCTTCGCGTCCGGCCGGTCCTGCGCAGCCGCGCCGCCGTCCTCACGGGACTCGGCGCCGGGCCGGCGGCCGGTGGTGCCGGACTGCTCGGTCGTCACGCCGCCGCGCCCAACTGCCCGCGCAGGAACGCGATGTCGGCGGTCTGGCCCTCGACGCCGCCCGGAGTCTCCACGATCACCGGCGCGCCCGCCGCGCGGATCACCGCCACCAGCAGCTCCGGGTCGATGGTGCCGCCGGTCAGGTTGTCGTGCCGGTCCTGGCCGGAGTTGAACGCACCCTTGGAGTTGTTGGCGTGGATCAGGTCGATCCGGCCGGTGATCGCCTTCACCCGGTCGACCAGGCCCAGCAGTTCCTCGCCGCCGGCGTACGCGTGGCAGGTGTCCAGGCAGAAGCCGACCTCGTGGTCGCCGAGCGCATCCCAGAGCCGGGCCAGCGAGTCGAGGTGCCGGGCGCAGGCGTTGTCGCCGCCGGCGGTGTTCTCGATCAGCACCGGCAGCGGGAAACCGCCCGAGTCCGCCGCGTACGCGAAGGTCTTGCGCCAGTTGTCGAAGCCGACGGCGACGTCGTGGCCGGCGTTGACGTGGCCCCCGTGCACGATCAGCCCTCTGGCCCCGACGTCCGCCGCGGCGGTGGCGTGGGCGAGCAGCAGCTTGCGGCTGGGGATGCGGATCCGGTTGTTGAGCGTGGCCACGTTGATCACGTACGGCGCGTGCACGTAGAGGTCGACGTCGGCGGAGCGCAGGCGCTCGGCGTCCTCGCGCGGCTTCGGGGCCTTCCAGCCCTGCGGGTCGGCCAGGAAGAACTGGACCGCCTCGGCCTGCCGGGCGGCCGCCTCGGCCAGCGGGTCGGTCGGATCGACGTGGGCTCCGATTCGCATGCAGGGCAGCCTACGTCGCGCCTGCGACGGTCGGCGCGCTCGCGGGAGGCCCCCGGCGGGTCGAACGCGTCACCACCCGGGCCGGCGGTCGTTGTCCGAGGTGGGATCGATGGTCGACGCTCCGCCCGCACGTGGTCCACAGCACGGACGGGCGAGGGTGGACCCCCGGAAACGGGACGCCCCGCCGTGCGGCCCGGCACGACGGGGCGGGATCCGCTCGTCGTCCCGGTACGCGAGGCCGGCAGCCGGATCAATTCTTCCATTTGCCCCAAGTGGTGACGAGAGCCATTGTATGGTCAAACCACGTGACAACACGATAAAGCTCCGCGGGGCGTCTTCGATCCAACCTCATCGGTGTGGTCGTTCCTCCCCAGGTCCCACCCAAGGAATGCGGACGGGACGCCCCGCGGTCCCGTGGACAGGGGTCCACCTGCCGGCTCGCCGGAGGTGGGCCCCTGTCGCCGCACCCGGCTCGCCGGGACCACCGGCCCGGCCATGATCGTCCGGACCGGCTATCCTGGTCCGGTTGTCCGTGTGTCCGACCGGGTTCCCCCGGCACCGGCCTCGGGCAGCGACGCACGACCTCCTGCCACGGAAGGACCGTGGCCGCTTAGCCCACAGGAGGTGAGCACGTCTTGCGTCATTACGAAGTAATGGTGATCCTCGACCCCAGCCTCGAGGAGCGCACCGTCGCCCCGTCGCTCGACACGTACCTGAACGTGATCCGGACCGCGGGTGGCTCGGTGGAGAAGACCGACGTGTGGGGCCGCCGGCGCCTCGCGTACGAGATCAACAAGAAGGCCGAGGGCATCTACGCCGTCATCGACCTCCAGGCGACGCCGGAGGCCGTTGGCGAGCTGGACCGTCAGCTCCGACTCAACGAGTCGGTGCTGCGCACCAAGGTCATCCGTCCGGAGATGCGCTGAGCATCTAGACCCGGCACGTCCGGATCAAGCCTCATCCACGCTGTCGTACGGCTCTGAGAGCCTGTACGGCACAACGATGAGTGCGCGAGGAGATGGTCATGGCAGGAGACACCACCATCACGGTCATCGGCAACCTGACCGATGACCCCGAGTTGCGATTCACCCCCTCCGGCGCTGCGGTCGCCAAGTTCCGGGTCGCTTCGACGCCCCGCTTCATGGACAAGGCCTCCGGCGAGTGGAAGGACGGCGAGCCGCTGTTCCTCTCGTGCACGGTCTGGCGCCAGGCCGCCGAGAACGTCGCCGAGTCGCTGCAGCGCGGCGCTCGCGTGATCGTGTCCGGCCGGCTGCGCCAGCGGTCGTACGAGACCCGCGAGGGTGAGAAGCGCACCGTCATCGAGCTGGAGGTCGACGAGATCGGCCCGTCTCTGCGCTACGCCACGGCGAAGGTGCAGAAGATGTCCCGCTCCGGTGGCGGTGGCGGCGGCTTCGGTGGTGGTGGCGGCCAGGGCGGCGGCGGAGGCAACTTCGACGACCCCTGGGCCTCTGCTGCCCCGGCCCCCTCCCGCGCTGGTTCGGGCGGCGGAAACTTCGACGAGGAGCCCCCGTTCTGATGGCGCCGAGCGCCCGCGATCGCAAACCAGGAGCAAGAGCAATGGCGAAGGCTGCGGCACTGCGCAAGCCGAAGAAGAAGGTGAACCCGCTCGACAAGGACGGGATCACCTATATCGATTACAAGGACACCGCGCTGCTGCGCAAGTTCATCTCCGACCGCGGCAAGATCCGCGCTCGGCGGGTGACCGGCGTGACCTCGCAGCAGCAGCGGCAGATCGCCCGTGCGGTCAAGAACGCCCGTGAGATGGCGCTCCTGCCGTACACGGCCACGGCCCGCTGAGAGGAGGCACGGACATGAAGATCATCCTGACTCAGGAGGTGTCCGGCCTCGGCTCTCCGGGCGACATCGTCGAGGTGAAGGACGGCTTCGGCCGTAACTACCTGCTGCCGCAGGGCTTCGCGATCGCCTGGACCAAGGGCGCGGAGAAGCAGGTCACGGTCATCAAGCGGGCCCGCTCGGCCCGCGAGATCCGCGACCTGGGCCACGCCACCGAGGTCAAGACCCAGGTCGAGGGTCTGAAGGTCAACCTGAAGGCCCGCGCCGGCGACGGCGGTCGGCTCTTCGGCTCGGTCACCCCGGCCGAGATCGTCGACGCCGTCAAGGCCGCCGGCGGCCCGACCCTGGACCGCCGCCGGCTGGAGCTGCCCGGCCACATCAAGTCGCTCGGCTCCTACCCGGTCAGCATCCGGCTGCACCCCGAGGTGACCGCCAAGTTCGACCTGAACGTGGTCAAGGGCTGACACCCCGAGCACGACGCGAAAGGCCCGCACCGGTCGCCGGTGCGGGCCTTTCCGCATCCTCGCCGCTCAACCGAGCGGCTTGCCCGTCACCGCGCTGATCACCACCGTGGACAGGCCGCCACCCACCACCGCGGCCGCCAGCGCCACTGTCGCCGACCGCCACGTCGTCCCGACCTGCCGCAGCAGCACCGCCACCACCAGACTGCTCACCATCGCCAGCCCGAACCGCGGCGCCGCCGACACCAGCGACTCCAGCGCGTGTGTGCGCGGCGAGTCACAACCACCGCCGATGATGTCCGTGACGCAGCCCGCCGGAGGCTGGCCGCTCAGGAACAGCAGACCGACCACGAGCAGCACCGCCGGAACCAGATAGCAGGCCGCCGTGTAGACCAGCGGCCGCAACGGACCACCCGGATCCGGGTCCAGCAGGTCGTCCTCCAGCCGCCGGCCCCACGAACCGCCGCCGATCGTCTCCACCCGCCGCCGCAACGTCGACGGCGCCGGCTCCAGCGGGCGACGGCGAGGCACGGTACGCGGACGCGGCGCCGAGTACGCCACCGCGGGCGAGCGGGGAGCCGTCGACGGCGTCTCCATCCACCGCGGATCGTCACCGGAGAGCCGGGTACCCGACCAGAACGCCTCGGCCCGTTCCGGTGACGCCCAACCCTCCCGCACCGGGGGCGCCGAACGGTGCCACGGATCGGCCTCCGCGTACCGGTCGTCGGTGTCCCGCACCGGCTCCAGGAAACCGGTGTCGGTGAACCGGTCCCACTCACCCGTGTGCTCCGTACGGTCCCACCGGCTCTCCGCCCGCTCCCAGCGGTTCGCAGGCACCGGCCGGTCCCAGGCGTGCACCCCTGACGCGTCCCACGGGTCGACAGCGGGCGGCTCCACCTGCTCAGGCGCGGCGCTCCGGCGGCGCTGCCACGGATCCGCCGCAGCCCGCGGCGGCGCCGACTCCGACGACGCCCGCGACCAGGCCGACTCCGACTCCGCCGCCCGTCTCCAGGTCGGCTCCGGTTCCGTGGCGTTCGACGGTGACCGGGCCGCATCCGCCGCCGGCCACCCGGCATCCGTCCCCGATCGGGACCACGCGCCGTCCGGCGCCGCCGTTCGCGACCGGGCGGAGTCCGGCCCCGACGGCGGCGGCCAGGAGGAACCCGACGCCGAACCGCGACGCCGACCCGCCGGCCGTTCACCGTCCGATCCAGCCGGCACCTCGCTCGAACCCGCCGGCTCCGGCAGCCCGGACCAGGTCACCTGCGGCTGGCGCGTCGCCGCCCGGCGCGGACGACTTCGGGGCGCCGCCCCCGACACCGGCTCGTCGTCCTCGTCCGCCCGCCGGTTGCCCACGTACCCCCGCTCGTGCGGGGCGTCCATCGTCCACTCGGCGGTGTGGTCCGACAACGGACCCGCACCGATCGCGCGCAGATCGCGACGCGGGCCGGCGTCCGCCCGCCAACCACCGCCGGAGGACGGGGCCTCCACCTCGTCGTCCGGCGCGGCATGCCGCCCGCCGCCGTCCGCGCGACTCACCCCGGACTCCAGGGCCCAACGGGGAAGGTACGTCTCCACCGGCTCGTCCTGGCCACGCTCGACCGCCCGCCGCCGGCTCGCCGTGCGGTAGCCCTCCGGTGCGTACGAGTCGACCCGGCGCGGCCCGGCGGGTTCGTCCCAGGAACCGCTCGGCCGTCGCTCGCGCGGGCTGTCCTCCCCGCTTCCCCAGTCCCGGTGTCTCACGGCCGGAGCGTGACCTCTCTCAAACCCGAAAGTAAACCCGCTGTCCCAGGTGTCGCCGTTCGCAGCGATAGTACGGGACGAACGACGACAAAGCTCGGCCGGAAATCTTCCGTCCACAGGGTGGGGATAGGAAAAGCCCAGGTCAGAGGCGATACGCCCGGAATTCCCCATCACTTTTCCACACCCTGTGCACACCCTGCGCACATGCAGGCCCCCAGGCGTCCACAGGTTGTCCCGAGGCTCGTCCACTGGCCTTGTTGAGTCGCTGACCTCGGGTTCCGTATCGTGGTCCCCCGACCGCCGGACGATGACCCCCGATCGACCGGAGGGTCGGCGGAAGTTGTCACACCCCGGCGATAAAGCTGGACTCGATCCGACGCAGCGAGGGGGGAACCCGTGTCGGTCACCGACGGGACGCGTGCGGAACGGACCGGGGGGCAACCGCCCGAGCCGCCACCGCGCGATGCGGCGTTCGAGAAGACGCCACCCCAGGACGTCGCCGCCGAGCAGTGCGTACTCGGCGGCATGCTGCTCTCCAAGGACGCCATCGCGGACGTCGTGGAGATCCTGAAGACCAACGACTTCTACCGTCCGGTCCACGCCACCATCTTCGACGCGATCCTGGACATCTACGGACGCGGCGAACCCGCCGACCCGATCACCGTGGCGGCCGCGCTCGCCGACTCCGGCGACCTCGCCCGCATCGGCGGCGCGCCCTACCTGCACACGCTCATCGCCAGCGTGCCTACCGCCGCGAACGCCGCCTACTACGCCCGCATCGTCGGTGAACGAGCAGTGCTCCGCCGGCTGGTCGAGGCCGGGACCCGGATCGTGCAGCTCGGCTACGGCACCGGCCCGAGCGGCAGCCGCGACGTCGACGACATCGTCGATCTCGCCCAGCAGGCCGTCTACGAGATCACCGAGAAGCGCGTCAGCGAGGACTTCGCGGTCCTGGCCGACATGCTCCAGCCGACGCTCGACGAGATCGAGGCGGTCGGCGCTCAGGGCGGGGTGATGACTGGTGTGCCGACCGGCTTCACCGACCTCGACCGCCTGCTCAACGGCCTGCACGCCGGCCAGCTCATCATCGTGGCCGGCAGGCCTGGCTTGGGCAAATCGACCGCATCTATGGACTTTGCTCGAAATGCAGCGATTCGAGCCAATCAGGCGGCGGCGATCTTCTCGCTGGAAATGAGCAAGGTCGAGATCGTCATGCGACTGCTCTCGGCCGAGGCACGCGTACCGCTGCACGTCCTGCGGAGCGGGCAGCTCTCCGACGACGACTGGACCAAGCTGGCCCGCTGCATGGGTGAGATCAGCGAGGCGCCGCTCTTCGTCGACGACACGCCGAGCATGAACCTCATGGAGATCCGGGCGAAGGCGCGGCGGCTCAAGCAGAAGCACGACCTGAAGCTGATCGTCGTCGACTATCTCCAGCTGATGACCTCGCCGAAGCGCACCGAGAGCCGGCAGCAGGAGGTCGCGGACCTGTCGCGTGGCCTGAAGCTGCTGGCCAAGGAGGTCGAATGCCCGGTGATCGCGGTGAGTCAGTTGAACCGTGGCCCCGAGCAGCGGACCGACAAGCGACCACAGCTTTCCGATCTGCGTGAATCGGGCTGCTTGACGGCAGATACGAGACTCGTCAGAGCCGATGACAACTCGGAGATCACCCTTGGGGCACTCCTGGCCGGGAATGTCAGGGACATCCCAGTCTGGGCCCTCGACGAAGGTCTCCGCTACACCCCCCGGACGCTCACGCACGCCTTTCCCAGTGGGACACGCGAAGTGTTCCGGATGACACTTTCATCCGGGAAGCAGGTGGAGGCAACCGCCAACCACCCATTTCTCACGTTCGGCGGTTGGCTGCCGCTGGGCGAACTCACGGTAGGGACGCGGCTTGCCGCACCTCGGCACATTCCGCCGCCGCTGAACATCCAGCCGTGGGCCGAGCCGGAGGTGGTGATGCTGGCTCACCTCCTCGGAGACGGCTCGTTCGTCCGCCGACAGCCGATCCGCTACGCCAGTTGCGACGAGGCCAACCTGGCGGCCGTGACGGAGGCCGCCACGCACTTCGGGATCACGGCTGTGCGAGACGACTACCCGGCTGCCCGAGTGACCACGCTCCGGCTGCCGGCGCCCTTCCGGCTCGCCCGCGGGCGGCGCAATCCGATCGCCGAGTGGCTGGACGGGTTGGGGCTGTTCGGGCTGCGGTCCCACGAGAAGTTCGTACCGCCAGCCGTGTTCGGCCTGCCCAAGGAGCAGATCACGCTCTTCCTGCGGCACATCTGGGCGACGGACGGGTCCGTAACCGTCAACAAGTCCGGTCGAGGCGGACGGGTCTACTTCTCATCGACCTCCCGGCGCATGCTGGAGGACATCTCACGCCTGTTGCTTCGCTACGGCATCTCGGCTCGATTGCGACAGGTGCCGGTCGCTCGACACCGTCCGCAGTACACCCTGGACATCTCTGGTCGCGATGACCAGCTCCGTTTCCTTCGGGAGATCGGTGTGCACGGCGAGCGCGCCAACGGTTGCGCAGCGCTGCTGGTGGTTCTCGAATCCGTCGTCAGCAACCCCAACGTGGACACCGTGCCCACGGAGGTGTGGTCACGGGTTCGAGAGGTTCTGGCGGAGCGCAAGATGAGCCACCGAAAGTTCGCGGCCGCAGTCGGCACCCAGTTCTCCGGCAGCGCGATGTGGAAGCATGCACCCAGCCGGTCCCGTCTCGCGAAGGTGGCCGCGGTGCTGGACTCAGCGGATCTTGATCTGCACGCGACGAATGATGTCTTCTGGGACGAGATCGTCTCGATCGAGTCAGTTGGCGAGAAGGACGTCTACGACGCCACCGTGCTTGGCACACACAACTTCATCGCCAACGGCATCGCCGCCCACAACTCGATCGAGCAGGATGCGGACGTTGTCATCCTTTTGCACCGGGACGACTACTACGACAAGGAGTCACCGCGAGCGGGCGAAGCGGACTTTATTGTCGCCAAGCACAGAAATGGTCCTACCGACACGGTCACCGTAGCGGCCCAGCTGCACCTGTCGCGCTTCGTGGACATGGCGATCGTCTGAGCGGCGTCAGCCGAGCAGCGGGAACCAGCCGGCTGCCTCGCCCAGCTCCAGCCGGTCCCGGTCGGTGAGCGGCACCCGCCCGGCGGCCTTCAGCAGATAGTCGTGGTCGTCCCAGCCGGCCGGCCGCACCGCGTCGTCGCTGAGCAGGCCGTCCATCGTGGTCACCGCGACCCGCGTCGGGTCCGCCGCCGGCCGCGGCGCGTCCGGCAGGTCCACCACCAGGTCCAGGTGGTGGATGACCGCCTCGGTGGTCAGGGTGGCGAGCAGATGGGGTACGCGCAGCACCTTGCCCTGGGTGGTCACGTACCCGTCGGGGTCGGCTGCGGCGGCCGCACGGACGGCGGCGGGCGCGGTGTCGGCCCAGAGGCGGACCACGCCGGTGGGCCGGTCGAAGGCGGCGGCGAAGCGGCGTGCCCACCAGGCGTGCCCGGCGCCCGCGTCGTCGTCGCCGGGAGTGAAGGCACGCCAGTAGCTGACGTCGTCCACGTCGGCCGGTCCGGGTGCCGGGCTGGCCAGGGCGACGAGCGCGCGCTGGGCGTCGCAGAGCACGTGGAAGAGCAGGTCGGCGACGAGCCAGCCGCGGCAACGGGTGGGCCGCTGCAGGCCGGCGTCGTCGAGCGGGGTGACCACGGCGGTGATGCCGTCGTACGCCTGGGCCAGCGCCTCGTGCTGCCGGATCGGGCTCATGTCGTGCAGCCTGCCACGGTGTGGCAGGCGCGGCACGGCGACGAGCGCGCCGGGTCGATGCGGTGCACCGGCCCGGCGTGCGCGTGCTCGGCGGTCAGTCGAACAGTTCGCCGAGGAAGCCGTGCTTCTTCTTCCGCCGGTAGTGGCCGTGGTAGCCGTAGTGCTGCTGCTGGCTGTGGCCGTACGCGGGCTGCGCGTAGCCGTGGCCGGGCGGCGGCGGAGGGGGCGGGGGGACGGCGCCGTAGCCGGGCTGGTGCGGCGCGGCGGCGGGCGGGGGCGGCGGGGGTGGCGGGTAGCCGGCACCGGCCGGCGCGGCCTGCTGCGGGGCGCCGCCGTGCTGCCGGTTCCAGCTGGCCTCTGCCTCGAACAGCTTCTCGAGCTCACCGCGGTCGAGGAAGATGCCCCGGCATTCGCCGCACTGGTCGATGACGACTCCGCTGCGCTCGTACTGGCGCATCTCTCCGCGGCATTTAGGACAGGTCATCTGCATGACAACGACGGTACCGGGTGTTTTCACGCGGTGGCGGTCAGCGCCTGCGTGACCTCGTCGTCGGAGACCTCGTGGAAGTCCTCGTAGTACGCGCCGACGGCGGCGAAGTCGTGCGGGAGTTGGCTGCTCACGACCGTGTCGGCGTCGGCGGCGAGCATGTCGTACGCCTGCTCGGAGCCGACCGGGACGGCGACCAGGACGCGGGCGGCGCCGAGGTGGCGGGCGACCTGGACGGCGGCGCGTGCGGTGGCGCCGGTGGCGAGCCCGTCGTCCACGATGACGGCGGTGCGGTCGGTGAGGTCCAGTGGTGGGCGGCCACCGCGGTAGCGCTGTTCGCGGCGTTCCAGTTCGGCCTGTTCGCGGCGGCGGACCTGGGCGCGGTCGTTCTCGCTGATCCGGCCGGCGACCATCTCGTTGAGGACCTGTACGCCGCCGGGGCCGAGTGCGCCGTACGCGACCTCGGGTGCCCAGGGCACGCCGAGCTTGCGGACGACGAGCACGTCCAGTGGCGCGCCGAGCCGGTCGGCGACCACCCGGGCGACGGGTACGCCGCCGCGGACCAGGCCGAGCACGATGACGTCGGGCCGGCCGGCGAGGTCGGTGAGGCGTTCGGCGAGTTCGCGTCCCGCCTCGGCCCGGTCGCGGTAGGTGGTCATCCCTCAGGTGTACGCCTTCCGGCCGGATCGCGCGGGGCGGTTGCCGGGAATGTCGCCGGGTCGTCCGGTCGGGTGAGCGCCAGCGCGGGGGCGAGGACGAGCAGGGCGGCCGGGTAGAGCAGGTACCCGAAGCGGGTGGACGGCATCAGCAGAATCGCGGCGAGCAGCCCGTACCCGCAGATGAGGGCCGTGGCGGCGGCGGTGCGGGGCGGGCGGCGCAGCAGCCGGACGGCGATGGCCAGTCCGGCGGCGACGAGCAGCGCGGCGGCGACGGCGCGGCCGGCCGGGAGTGTCTCGGCGATGAGGTGCCCGGGGAACGGTGACTGGGCGGGGCTGGTGACGAGGCCGTGGCCGAGCGGGAAGCGCAGCACGTTCTCGACGAGGGCGTCGCGGTCGACGAGCAGCACCGGGACCAGCGCGAGGACGGGCAGGCCGATGGCGCCGAGGGCGGTGCGGGCCGCGGCCTGGCGGGTGGCGGCCCAGAAGATCAGCACGATGGCGACCGGCCAGGCGAAGAGTTTCAGGGCGCCGGCGGCGCCGACCGCGAGGCCGGCCCGGCCGGGTCGTCCGGCGGCGGCGAGCGCGAGGGCGAGCAGGCAGAGCGCGAGTACGGGAAGGTCGTCGCCGCCGGTGGCCAGGGTGAGCGCGCAGACGGGCAGGACGGTGGCGGCCTGGACGGCGCGCAGTACGGCGGCGTCGCGGCCGGGTGCGGCCGGGCCGCGGCTTGCGCGCAGCGTGGCGACGAGGGCGACGAGGGTGAGCGCGGTGACCACCGCGAACCAGACTCGGGAGTCGGTCCACCAGGCGTCGACGGCGGCTCGGGGCAGCCCGAACAGCGCCATGCCGGGCTGGTAGGGGGTGTAGCCGAGGAGTTGCTCGCCGGGGGGCAGGGCGGCGATGGCGTCGGGCCCGAGGTAGGGGGTGCCGTGCTCGGCCAGGCGGGCGCCGGCGTGCTCGACCACGATCACCTCCTCCTGGGCGCGGTCGGTGCGTCCGCCGGCGCGTTCGATGCTCTGCGTGACGATCGGCAGCAGTGCGGTGGCGGCCCAGGCGAGACCGGCGACGATCCACCGTGCGGGCAGGCCGGCCAGGGGTGTGCCGGGGTGGCGGCGGCGGGCGAGCAGTTGGGTGGTCGCGGCGAGCGTGGCGAGCGCGTACCCGATGGTGGCGACGGTGCCCCAGGCGCGATGCGGCGGGAGGGTGGAGGTGGCGGCGGTGACCGCGGCGAAGACGGTGGCGGCGGCGTAGAGGCCCAGGTCGAGGGCGAGGCCACCGGCGGCGTTGTCGAGTGCCGACCAGCGGCGGGAGACGGAGGTTGCCGGGTCGGCGTGGGCGGTCACGCGGGCCAGTGTGGCAGACCGGCGGTGTGTCCCGGCCGGGTCAGGGCTGGCGGGCGTCGGTGGCGGCGGGGGGCGAAGGGCGGGTGCGGCCGGCGCGGCGACCGGGGAGGCGGATGACGGCGCCGGCGTCGTGCAGCGCGGGTGCGAGCGCGCCGGTCCGGCCGCCGTGGCCGCGCTGGAGGGCGGCGAGCAGCGCGGCGGCGGGCAGCGGCCGGGCGAACAGGTGGCCCTGCCCGGCGGCGCAGCCGAGTTCCCAGAGCGCGCGGCGTTGCGGTTCGTTCTCCACGCCCTCGGCGACCACCGTGAGGTCGAGGCTGCGGCCGAGGTCGAGGGTGGAGCGGATCACGGCGGCGGCTTCGGGCGCGGTCTCCATGGCGCCGACGAAGCTGCGGTCGATCTTCAATTCGTGTACGGGAATGCGGGACAGCAGAGAGAGCGACGAGTAGCCGGTGCCGAAGTCGTCGAGTGCCAGCCGGACGCCGGAGTCACGCAGGCGGCTGAGTACGCGGTCGACCACGTCGAGCTGGCTGAGCGTGAGCGTCTCGGTCAGTTCCAGCACGAGCCGGTCCGGCGGGAGGTCGTGGGCGCGCAGCCGGGCCAGTACCGCACCGGGGAAGCGGGCGTCGAGCAGGCTGCGCGGGGACACGTTCACCGAGACGGGCAGGTCGAAGCCGGCGTCGCGCCAGGAGCCGGCGGCGATGAGCGCCTGGTCGAGGATCGCCTCGGCGAACGCGGGGAGCAGCCCGGAGCGTTCCACCGCTTCGAGGAAGCGCAGCGGGTCGATGAGCCCGTGGGTGGGGTGGTGCCAGCGGGCCAGGGCTTCGGCGCCGATCACCTCGCCGCCGGCCAGGTCGACGATGGGCTGGAAGTTGACCGTGAACTCGTGGTCGGCCACGGCACGGGGCAGTTCGCCGCCGAGGGTGAGCCGGCTCAGGTCGGCGGTGTCGCGGGCCGGCGCGTACGTGGCGACGCGTTGGCCGGCGCGTTTGGCCTGGTACATGGCCACGTCGGCACGGCGCAGCAGTTCCGCCATGCCGCCGGTGGCGGGGGCGACGGCGATGCCGCCGCTGGCCTCCACGCTGATCCGCATGCCGTCGAGGTCCAGCGGGTCGTGCAGCGCGGCGAGCAGGGCCTCGGCGCGGTGGGCGGCGACGGCCGGGGCGGGCAGGCCGCGCAGGAGTACGGCGAACTCGTCGCCGCCGAGCCGGGCGACCAGGTCGTCGGGGCGGGCCGCGCCGCGCAGCCGTTCGGCGACCTGGATCAGCACCCGGTCACCGGCGCCGTGCCCGAGGGTGTCGTTGACCTCCTTGAAGTGGTTGAGGTCGATCAGCACCAGCGCGGTGACGCCGTCGGCGTGCCGGGTGGTGAGCTGGGCGCTGCCCTCGTCGAGCAGGTGCCGCCGGTTGGACAGGCCGGTGAGGGCGTCGTGGGTGGCGGCGTAGGCGTGGTCCTCGGCGATGCGGGCGAGTTCGGCGTACGCCTGGGCGTTGCGGACCGCCGTGCAGAGGGCGGAGGCGAAGGTACGCAGGGTGTACTGCTCGCGCTCGGAGAGTTCGACCGGGCCGGCGAACCGCAGCCGCAGCACGCCGACATCGTCGGTGCGGTCGTGGCCCTCCAGGGGGACCGGCATGACCTGACCGTCGACGGCGCTGGGCTGGGGGGCCGTTCCGTCGTACGCGATGTCCGTGCCGTTGCCCCGGACGGTGCGTCCGCCGTCGCGCAGCTCGATCTCGACCTCGTCGGCGGAGAAGAGTTCGCTGGCCTCGGTGACCGCTGTGGTGAGTACCTGGTCGAGGTCGACCACGTTGAGTGCGTCGGTGGCGCGGGCCAGGCGCTGCCAGGCCTGCTGCTCGGTGCGGGTGCGGATCCGGGCGGAGTAGGCCAGGTGCAGGCTGAGGACGAGCGGTGGCACGGCGAGCAGCAATCGGGGGTCTGCCCGCAGGATGAGTACTGTGCACGCGGCGACGAGGAAGCGGACCGCGAACCCGGCGACTCGAAGATCGAGGTCGGTACGGAACTGGCGGACGACGGGCGTCCCGGACGCGAGCGCGATGACCGGAATCGCGAGTACGTCGTCGAGCACCGCCGCCACCAGGTAGACGACTCCCAGCAGCAGCACGATATGGAGCGGCTCGCGGGGCGGCCATGCCTCGCCGAGCAGCAGGATGACGAGAGTGCTGCCCCCGGCCACCAACGTGTGCTTCGCGACGCCGAATGCGGTCTTGATGGGAGCGAGTCGCGTGACTGATCCGCAGGCTACGCCGATGCCGGTTGCCAGAATCAGCCAGGAGGCCGGCGCGACGGCGAGACCGATGACGATCGCGGTCTCGACCCAGGCGAAGGCCACGGTGGTGGACCGGATCCGCACCGGGGTCTTGATGATTGTGGCCAGGGCGACCGTCACTACCAGGGTCGTGACGGTTACGAGGTCACGAACGGAGTCCGGTGGCTGCCTCCAGACGGCGATCAGTGCGGCGAGCGCGACGAACGCCGCGCACACGCTCAAGGTGTACACGAGTGCGCGCAGCGGAGGTTCGACGGCTTGTCGGCCGTCCGCTGTTCGGCTCAACCGGCATCACCCGCCGCTCACCGTCGGAATGCGATGAGCGGCAGCCTACCCCTTCGCCGGGAATATGAGAACTCTCAGTTCCATTCGGTGCTGCGCATTTGTTGCCCTCCTCGGATATCGAGCGGGTCGTGGTTGCCGATGACCAAAGGGTTCGTCAGTTCCATTCGGTGCTGCGCATTGTCACGACCCTCCTCGCACATCTCTCTCGGCGCTTTGTGGCGCCCCCTGCCTTGGAAGAGCAGGTTAGAGTGCAGGAAGGGAGATAAGAAAGCATTAATGTCGGTATGCGCAATATAAGTAACTATTGCCGATTAAATGACGTTCTGTCCACGAGTGGTGTGCGGAGCGGAGCCGATCATCTCCCTCACGTACCCGCGTGGTCGCTCAGCGCCATGGGAATGGGCTGGATGCTTTACGTCGCCTGTAGCGTCGTCGCGGCGGCGGAACATTACAACCGTGCTTTCTGGCGGCTTCTCCAGTCGGGTCGGACGAGGGCCGGCAATGCCTCTTGACGGCGGGGCAACGCCTCTGTGACAAATCGATTACGCTGCGGCCTGGCGTGGACAAGAGCCGACTGAGGCTGGAACAGCAGCATGCAAATCCAAGTTGTCGGTGGTCTGGCGGTGCGGCTCGGCGCGGCCGACCTGTCGCTTGGAACACCCAAGCAGCAGCTGGTGCTGGCGCTCCTGGTCGTGCGGGCCAACCAGTTGGTCCCGCTGCACGACCTGGTGGACGAGCTGTGGCCCGACGAGCCACCCCGCTCCGCGATCGCCAATGTCCGGACGTACGCCGCCAATCTGCGCCGGAGCCTCGACTCGTGCGCGGGCGACAGGCTCAGGATCGTCCGTGAACCAGGCGGCTACCGGCTTCTCACCGACGAGAGCCTGATCGACCTGCACCGGGTGACCGGGCGCTGGCGCCACGCCCGAGGCCTGATGCGAGCGGGAGAGCCCGCGCGGGCGATCCCGTTGCTCGAGGACGTCGTCCACGGCGCGGCCCCGCTGCTCGCGGGACTGACGCTGGGGCCGGCGCTGACCGCGCGGCGAGAGGCTGTGAACCAGGAGCGCCGAGCAGCGCTGGAACTGCTGGCGGAGGCACATCTCAGCCTGGGGCGCCCGGAATCGGCCGTGTCGTTGCTGCGTGACGAGGTCTCGCACGAGCCTCTGTGGGAACGAGCGCAGTGCCTCCTGATGCGTGCCCTCATCGCGGCCGGTGACGCGGGGGGTGCGCTGGCCGTCTACCGCGCCGCACGCGAGGCACTGACCGATCAACTGGGGGTGCCGCCCAGCGAGGAGATGGAGCGACTTCGAAACGCGGCCACCCGCGCGCGACGCCGGATTCCGGAATCGGCGCGCGAGGTGGAGACGATCCGGAGTGGCGCTCATAAGCGCAATTGGCTGCCGCGAACGGTGATGAATTTCGTCGGCCGGGAGGAAATGGTCGATCGATTGTTGTACGAAGTGCGCGAGGCATCCGGGCAGGGTCCGGGGATCCGGGTGATCGACGGCATGGCGGGCTGCGGCAAGACGACTCTCGCCCTGCACGTGGCCTCCCGGTCGGCCGAGCGCTTCCCCGACGGGCAACTCTTCGTCGACCTGCGGGGACACAGCGCGCGAACACGGATGCGTCCGGCGACGGCACTGGAAACGTTGCTTCGCCAACTGGGTGTGCCGGCCGGCCGGATCCCCATGGAACTGCCCGACCGGCAGGAGATGTGGCGGCGCCAGCTGGCCACGCGTTCCGTGCTTGTAGTGCTCGACAATGCCGCCGACAGCCGGCAGGTCGAACCGCTGCTGCCCGTATCCGGATCGGCCGCGGTGCTCGTCACCAGCCGGCGGCGTCTGCTGGCGCTCACCGAACGACCGCCGGTGTCTCTCACCGTCCTCGCCGAGGCCGAGGCGCTCGAACTGCTCGCCACCCTCGTCGGGGGCGGGCGGGTGGAGGCCGAACCGGAGGCCGCGCGCCGACTGGTCGGCATCTGCGGCTGCCTGCCTCTCGCTGTCGGATTGGCCGGCACCCGGCTGGCGCACCGCCCCGACTGGCGGATCTCCGACCTCGTCGACAGATTGAGCAACAGGTCGATGTTCCTCCCCGCTCTTCGTGCCGAGGCTCGCAGCCTGATGGAGGCGTTCGCCGAGTCGTACGAGCCGCTCGACGAGGCCTGCAGGAAAGGTTTCCGATCGTTCGGCCTGGTGGCCGGAAACCACCTCGACACCGCGATGGTGGCAGCCCTCACCGATCTCCCTCTGCGGGACGCGGCCGACGTTCTCGACGAACTGGTGGACCGCCACCTCGTGCAGGAGACCTCGGCCGGCCGCTATCGCCTGCACGACCTGATGAGGCGTTACGCCGCCGAGCTGGCCCGCCAGGAGGGCGAGGCGACGGCCAGGCGATCGGCCGTCCAGAACCTGCTCGATCATGTGCTGCACTCGGTGGTGCGGGCGTCGGCGTCGATCGAGGACGGCCGCGTACTCGCGCAGCACTTGCGGCTCGCGGAACCGCGTCGACCGGATCTGCTCGCGGGACGCGTCAACCGCGACCTGGACTGGCTGGAGGAGCAGCGGCCGAACCTGGACGCGTTCATCCGTCAGGCGGCTGACGAGGGTCATGAACCGATGGCGTGGCGGCTGGCTCGTGCCAGTTGGCGGTTCTTCTACATCCGCGGCTACTTCGACGACATATCGGCCACGAACGGGGTGGGTCTCGTCGCGGCGCGGCGGTGCGGGGACCGTCACGCCGTGGCCCTCATGCACAACTACCTCGCCTCGGCGTGTGTGCGCACCGGTGCCTACCAGGACGCCTCCGCGCACCTGCACGAGGTCGTGTCGATCCTCACCGGGCTCGGTGACGAACCGGGCGCACAGCGGGCACGGTTCAACCTCGGTGCCGTGCACTGGCTGACCGGGCGACTCCACCAGTCGCTCGAAGCGAGCCGCGAGACGCTGCGCAGCCATGTGCTGGACACCCTTCCGGTTCTGCCCAACCTGGGCCTCACGCTTCGCTACCTCGGCCGTTATGACGAGTCGATGGCGGTTCACCGGCTCCATCTCTTCGTCGCCCGTATCAAGCACGACCTGTTCCACATGTCGAACGCACTGGGGCATCTCGGTGGCGTCAGATACCGCCTGGGGCAGAACGCGGCGGCAGAGCGCCTGCTCCGAGCCTCGCTCGCGCTCCGGGACCGCACCGGCAACGGCTTCGCCCGCGCCGAGACGCTCAGCGACCTCGCCGGCACCTACCGGCAACTGGGCCGCTACGAGGACGCGCTGCGGCACCACGAGGCGGCCATCGAGGCCGCCGCCGCCTCCGGGGAGCGGGGTGTCCAGGCGCAGGCACGTAACGAGCTGGCCGTCACCCTGGGCGTCACGGGGAGGGCCGACGAGGCCGTTCTCGTCTTCGAAGAAGCGCTCGCCATCGCCACCCGGATCGGCCACCCGTACGAGCAGGCCCGCGCCCTCGACGGCCTGGCCGGACATCTGGCGGAGAAGCAGCCGACCGAAGCGCGACGCTACCGGCAGCGCGCGTCGGCGATCTTCGAACGGATGGGTGCGCCCGAACGCCACGACCTGCGCCGACAGCTCGCGGAGCCGTCGTCCCCGCCGACCTGAACCGGCTTATCGATTTCTTATCGCGGCGTTCGCTAGCGTCCCCGGCATCGGCCACGGGGTGGGTTCCGCCGGAGCGGACCCGGCCGAACGAGGCCCCCACCGTCAGTTCCCCCCAGCGAATCGGCGGTGGGCAGGTGAGGGAGGGGCGTCGTGCATCGGCACCCGACACGGCGCTCCTCCCCGCCGCAGGCCGGCGCACCCGCGGCGTCGTACCCGGCGGATAGGGTCGGGCCGTGACCGAACCCGCGCAGCTCACCCACGTCGACCCGGCCGGTGCGGCCCGGATGGTCGACGTCTCCGCCAAGCCGGTCTCGGGCCGGCTCGCGGTCGCCGCCGGCCGCCTCCGCACCACCGCCGAGGTGGTGGACCTGCTGCGCCGCGACGGCCTGCCCAAGGGCGACGCGCTGGCTGTCGGCCGGCTCGCCGGCATCTTGGGGGCCAAGCGCACGCCCGACCTGATCCCGCTGTGCCACCCGATCGCGCTGCACGGCGTCACCGTCGACCTGGAGCTCACCGCCGACACGGTGGAGATCACGGCTACGGCGAAG
Organism: Micromonospora tulbaghiae; assembly: GCF_900091605.1. GTDB lineage: Bacteria > Actinomycetota > Actinomycetes > Mycobacteriales > Micromonosporaceae > Micromonospora > Micromonospora tulbaghiae. Next base: position 142,241 of record NZ_FMCQ01000001.1, on the reverse strand, counting down.
ACCGCCGACCGCACGGGCGTCGAGATGGAGGCGCTGACCGCGGTGGCGGTCGCCGGCCTCGCCCTGGTCGACATGGTGAAGGCGGTCGACCCGGCCGCGTCGGTGGACGCTGTGCGGGTGCTCCGCAAGGAGGGCGGCAAGACCGGCGAATGGGTCCGGCCGGAGGACCGGCCGTGATCCGGGCCCGGGTGATCGTGGCGTCCAACCGGGCCGCCGCCGGGGTGTACGAGGACACCAGCGGCCCGCTGCTCGTGACCGGGCTGCGCGAGCTGGGGTGCGAGGTCGACGCGCCGGTGGTGGTGCCGGACGGCGAACCGGTCGGTGACGCCCTGCGCGCGGCCCGTGCCGACGGCGTCGACGTGGTGCTGACCAGCGGTGGCACCGGCATCACCCCGACCGATCGCACGCCCGACGTGACGCGCGCGCTGCTCGACTACGAGATCCCCGGCATCGCCGAGGCGATCCGCGCGCACAGCCGCGACACCGTGCCGACGGCGGCGTTGTCCCGAGGGCTGGCCGGGGTGACCGGCCGGACGCTCGTGGTCAACCTGCCCGGCTCGCGCGGCGGCGCCCGGGACGGCCTGGCCGTGCTCGGGCCGATCCTGCGGCACGCCGTCGACCAGCTCCGCGGCGGCGACCACTGAACCCGCGAGACACGTGCCCCGGCGCTAGGCTCGCCGGATGAGCACGGAAACCGAAGCCGCCACGGCCGAGGCGGGCACGCCACCCCCGGCCGGGTGGGAGGAGGCCCGCTCCCGGGTGTACGCGGTGGGCCTGTCCGCCGCGCTCCCCGCGGTCGCCCGTCCGCTGGCCGAGGCCGACGGGCACACCCTGGCCGAGCCGCTGACCACACGTACCGACCTGCCCGCGTTCCCCACCTCCAGCGTGGACGGCTGGGCGGTGCGCGGCCCGGGGCCGTGGCGGGTGGTCGGACGGGTGCTCGCCGGGCACACCGCACCTCCGCTGGACGCCGACGGCAGCACCGTGGAGATCGCCACCGGCGCGATGGTTCCCGAGGGCACGACCGCGATCCTGCGGATCGAGGAGTCGACGCGTACGGCGGACGGCCTGGTGTCCGGCACGCCCCGCTCGGCGCCGGAGTGGCGGGAGCCGGGCGAGGAGGCGAACCTCGGGGAGGAGCTGCTGCCCGCCGGCACGCCGGTGGACCCGGCGGTGATCGGCCTGGCCGCCTCCTGCGGGCTCGACACGCTGCGGGTCCGCCGTCCACCCCGGGCCGCGCTGCTGGTCTTCGGCGACGAACTGCTCACCTCGGGTCCGCCCGGCGCGGGCCGGGTCCGTGACGCGCTCGGCCCGTCGGTGCCGGCCTGGCTGCGCCGCTACGGCTGCCAGGTGCGCGCGGCCGACGTGGTCGGCCCGGTCGCCGACACGCTGCCCGCGCACGTGGCGGCGCTGCGGGGCGCGCTCGCCAACGCCGACCTGGTCTGCACCACCGGTGGCACCATGCACGGCCCGGTCGACCACCTGCACCCGACGCTGGAGGCGCTCGGTGCCGACTACGTGGTGAACACCGTGGCGGTGCGCCCGGGTTTCCCGATGCTGCTCGCCCGGCTGGTGGACGGCGACGGGCGGGTGCGGTTCGTGGCCGGTCTGCCCGGCAACCCGCAGTCAGCCGTGGTGGCGCTCGTGTCGCTCGTCGCGCCCCTGCTCGCCGGTCTCACCGGCCGGCCGATGCCGGTGCTGCCGCACGTGACACTGGCTGAGCCGATCCCCGGGCGCGGCGACTACACCCATCTGGCGCTGGCCCGCTGGGACCGCGTCGCCGGCACCGCATACCCGGTGCGGCACGTCGGCTCGGCGATGCTGCGAGGGCTGGCCGGCGCGGACGGTTTCGCGGTGATCCGGCCCGGCGCCAGCGGCGCGGCCGGCGACCGGGTGCCGCTCGTGCCGCTGCCACTGACCCCCGGGGAGCGATTCGGGTGAGCGCGACGAACGAGCCGACGGGAGACGTCGTGACAGTGGAAGCAGGCGTGGTGCTCGGCGCGGTGACCGACCGGCCGCTCGACCTGGCCGCGCACGAGGCGGCGGTCGCCGACCGCCGGGCCGGCGCGGTGGTGTCCTTCCAGGGCGTGGTCCGCGACCACGACCACGGCCGGGGGGTCACCCGGCTGGAGTACGAGGGCCACCCCACCGCCGAGGCCGTGCTGCGCGAGGTGGCGGCCGAGATCGCGGCCGACCCGCAGGTGTACGCGGTGGCGGTGTCGCACCGGATCGGCCCGCTGGAGATCGGGGACGTGGCACTGGCGGCGGCCGTCAGCACGGCGCACCGGGCGGCCGCGTTCGCCGCCTGCGCACGCCTGGTGGACGAGGTGAAGGCGCGGCTGCCGATCTGGAAGCGCCAGGTCTTCGACGACGGCACCGAGGAATGGGTGAACTGCCCCTGAACGCTCAGCGCCGGGCGGTGAGCGCGGCGGGGCGGCCCAGCCGCTCGTGGTAGAACGCCGGCTCGGCGCCGGGGCGCCACGGCAACGCCGCGACGAGCACGATCAGCGCGATGGCCAGGGAGTTCTCCATGAGCGCGCCGAACAGGCCGTCCTGGTAGTGGGACACCTCGGGGAGCTGGTGCTCGTACGGCCAGATCGGTGAGATCAGGAACAGCAGGTAGAGCCCGAGCGCGCCGACGCCGTGGCGGAGCCCGGTCAGCGTCGGGTACCAGATCGGCGGGCGCAGGGCCGGCACGCCGTTGGCCGAAGGGCCCCCGGTGCCGCGCGGCGGCAGGCCGCGGCTCGCTTCGCGGCGGCGTACCGCGGCGTCGGCCAGCACGATGATCGCCGGGATGACCCAGATCAGGTGATGCGACCAGGAGATCGGGCTGATCACGTTGGCGGTGAGCCCGACCAGCGTGAACGCGGTCAGCTCGTCGCCGTCGGCGCGGGCACTCATCGCCCGGGACAGGCCAAGCGCCAGGAGCAGCACCGAGAACGCCAGCCAGAGCAGGCCGGGCGTCTCGATCGAGTCGTAGAGCCGCGCCAGCAGGCCGGCGAGGGACTGGTTGGCGGTCATGTCCGCCGCGCCGACCCGCTCGGTCTGCCAGAGCACGTCGGCGAAGTACGCGCGGGACTCCTCACCGAGCACGCCGAACGTCGCGATGGTCACGCCGATCGCGGTGCCGACGGCGGTCAGCGCGGCCCGCCACTGCCGGGTGAGCATCAGGTAGGCCACGAACAACGCCGGGGTGAGCTTGACCGCTGTGGCGAGCCCGATGCCCACACCGGCCCAGGCGCCGCTGTAGACGAACCGGGCCAGTGGCGAATCCGCCGTCTCGTAGTGGGTGCCCCGCTTGGCCCGCCAGCGCAGGCCCACCATGTCCGCCATGATCAGCGCGAAGAGCAGCAGGTTGACCTGTCCGTAGCCGAGCGTCTCCCGGGACGGCTCGATGGCGACTGCGAGCGGGGTCGCGATGCCGACGGTGAACCAGAGCGGCCAGCCGAGCCGGTCCACGATGGGGCGTAGCAGCGCCGCGAGGACGACAGCGAGCGCGCCGATGCTGGCGAGCGCGTTGACGAAGCCGGCACCGTCGACCGGCAGCCAGGACATCGGCAGCATGACCAGGGCGGCGAACGGGGGGTAGGTGAAGCCCAGCGTGGTGGAGGGCGCGACGAAGTCGTACAGCTCGTTGCCGCCGGCCCACCACAGCACCGCGCCGTGGTAGATCTTCATGTCGAAGAAGTTGTACGGCCGTCCGAAGGCGCCGACGGCGAGCCACGCGGCGTACGACACGGCGGCGACGACGCCGAGACGCACCACGATCCGGCGGTCGACGCGGGAGGTCGGGGCGAGGCGGTTGGTCCGTCTACCGACTGTCGTCGGCATGGCGTGGCCACCCCCGTACCAAGGTCGTCGTACCCGTCCAGGTCCAGAACGGAGCCTAGAACGGCGCCTCACGTTGCTGCCTCCCGCGTTACGCGACCGTGTCCGATCCCACACGTGTTTTTGACATTTCCACCGCGTTAACGGGTCTCGGACGGTTCAGGTGATTGGTGGCCTTGCGGGGGGTGGAGGCCGTACGAAAACGCTTGTCAGCCGGGCATGCGGCGGGCGGTCGCCGCGGAGCGTACGGCGATTTTCGCCTCGCGCCGCGCGGTGCGGACCGCGCGCTTGACCGACCGGCGCGAGTGGTCGATCCGGTGGCCGGCGCGCCAGCGCAGGCCCGGCTTGCCCTCGGTGTCGGCGGCGGCGAGGAGGAGGCCACCGAGCAGGCCGAGGTTCTTCAGGAAGTGGATCTGGTTGTTGTTGCGGGCGGCCGGGTCGTCGTTGTTCCAGAAGGCGTGACCGGCGGCGGTGGTCGGGATCAGCGTGGCCGCGAGCACCAGCGCGGCCGGACGGGTGAACCGGCCGGTGGCGAACATCAGGCCGCCGACGAGCTGGGTGGCGGCGTTGGCCCGGATCAGCGACACCGTGTCGGTGGGGATGCGGGGGTGCACGTTCTGGATCAGCGGGGCGACCTTCCCGGTGACCGGTTCCGCGGCCTGCACCAGGCGTTCCGGGTTGCGCAGGTTGCGGGCGCCGCTGACCACGAAGATGCCGCTCAACATGACTCGGGCGAGGGAGCGCACGGGCTTCATGGCTCAGTCTTACCCCGTCGGCGGCGTCGTCATCCCCGCAACACACGAAAGGTATCGGCCGACGTGGACGTCCGAACGGTATCGATTTCAGCGACCGTCGCGGATGGACCGGTCGCGTTCGGTAAGGTCGCGCGGGTGACGACGCTGCGACTGCGCCCGGAGGGCCCCGCCGACGAGGCGCCGGTGGCCCGGGTGCTGGCCGCCGCCTTCGCCCGGCCCGACGTGGCCACCCCGCCGGAGGTCGGCCTGGTCGAGGAGTTGCGGCACAGCCCGGCGTGGATCCCGGAGCTGGCCATGGTCGCCGAGTACGGCGGCGAGGTGGTGGCGTACGCGCTGCTCACGCGCGTCGGCGTACGCACCGACCGCGGCACGTTGCCGGCGCTGGCCCTGGGCCCGGTGGCGGTGGCGCGGCACCGGCAGCGGCTGGGGCACGGCACGGCGGCGGTGCAGGCGGCGCTGGACGCCGCGACCGAGCTGGGCGAACGGCTGGTGGTGGTGCTCGGCGATCCGGCCTACTACCGCCGTTTCGGGTTCGGCCCGGCGGTCCGGCTGGGCCTGACGAGCCCCTGGTCCGGGCTGGGGGAGCCGTGGCAGGCGCTGGTGCTGCCGCCCTCGGCGAGCGGAGAGCCGCCACCGCCGGCCGGCGAGGTGGTCTTCCCGGCGCCCTGGTCTCGGGTGTGAGCGGCCTGAGCGGTCGCGGCCCGAGCGGCCTGAGCGGTCAGGCCGGCTGGGTGCGCAGGTAGCGGCCGAAGTGCGGCACTGTGAACGCCACGGTTCCCCGCTCGCCGGAGTAGATCAGGCCCTTCTTGATCAGCGCGTCCCGGGCCGGGGAGAGACTGGCCGGCTTGCGGCCGAGCGCGCGGGCGATCTCGGCGGTCGGCACCGCCGCGTCCATGTCGTCCCGGCCGCCCTCCTCGCCGTCCACCAGCGCCAGCGTGGCCATCGCGCGCATGTACTCGCGTTCGGCGGGCGTGGCCCGCTCGAACCGGGACCCGAAGAACCCCACCGCCAGCTCGGCCTCCGCCTCGGGCGCGGCGACCCGGACGTCCGCCGCGGTGATCGGTGAGCGGGGCGCGTGGTCCCAGGTGGCCTTCCCGTACGCCTGGACGAAGTAGGGATAGCCGCCGGAGGACTCGTAGAGCAGGTCGAGGGCCTTCTGCTCGTACTCGACCTCCTCCCGCTCGGCCGGCGCGCAGAGCGCCTGGTCGGCGGCGATCCGGTCGAGCCGGTCGATGCGCTGGTAGCGGTAGAGCCGCTCGGAGTAGGACTTGGCGGCGCTGAGGACGGCCGGCAGGTGCGGCAACCCCGCGCCCACGACGATGAGCGGCGCGCCGAGCTGGGACAGTTCGTGGCAGGCGGCGCAGAGCGCGGAGACGTCCTCGGCGCCGACGTCCTGCATCTCGTCGATGAAGATGGCGATGCCGGTGCCGACGTCGGTGGCGACCGCCGCCGCGTCGCTGAGCAGCTCGACCAGGTCGATCTCGATGTCGCCGGAGTCGGCGCGTCCGCTGCTCGCCGGTACGTCGATGCCGGGCTGCCAGCGGTCGCGCAGCTTGGGTGCCGCGCCGCCCCGCCCGGTGGGAGTGGAGCGTTGCGCGAACGCCTTGAGGACGCCGAGGAACGCGTCGATCCGGTCCGGGGCGCGGTGCCGGGGCGCCAGTTCGCGGACCGCCATGTGCAGCGCGGCGGCGATCGGCCGGCGCAGCGACTGGTCCGGCCGGGCCTCGATCTTGCCGGTGCCCCAGAGGTGGTTGATCGCCTCGGAGCGCAGCGTGTTGAGCAGGACGGTCTTGCCCACTCCACGCAGGCCGGTGAGCATCAGGCTGCGTTCGGGCCGGCCGCGGGCGATCCGTTCCAGCACCACGTCGAAGACGTCCAGTTCCCGCCCCCGCCCGGCGAGTTCGGGCGGGCGCTGGCCGGCGCCCGGCGCGTACGGGTTGCGGACCGGATCCACGAATCGCACAGTATCGGGTTCTCTAGCGACCAGGCTAGACGCGCGTAGAGGCGGCTACCGCGTGTCGGCCTCGACCTAAAACTAGGGCTGTCTAGCGTGGATGCTAGACAGCCCTAGTTTTGGCTACCGGTCCTGATTCGCGGCGCGCCCGCGATGCTGCCGACGCTCAGCGACGCCGCCGACGCTCAGCGGCGCTTCAGGCAGAGCACGAAGTCGAGCGTGTCCAGCTCGCTGTCGAAGAAGTACCAGTCGGTGTAGCCGGCCACCTTCCCGCACTTCGCCTCCGCGTCCTTCTTGCCGCTCGTCGCGCCGTCGATGCGGCGCAGCACCTCGTACGTCTTCGGGGCGCAGTCGGCGATCACCAGCTTCGGCTGGCCGCCGCCGCCCTCGTTGGCGACGCACTGGCCCGCCTTGACGAAGCGCGGATCGGTCGAGGAGGCCGGGGCCGCCGTCGTGGGCGTGGCGTCGGCCGGCTCGCTCGGCGGCGCCTCGCTCGGATCCGCGGCCGGCTGGGTGGCAGCGGTCGTGCCGCCGGTCGGGGTCTGCTCGTCCCGGCCCAGCATCCAGTACGCCCCGGCGCCGCCCAGCAGCAGCACGGCCAGCACGATCACGACCACCAGCAGCGGGCCCTTCCCGCGCTTCGGCGGCATCGGCTCGGCGTACTGCGGCTGGCCACCGCCGTACGGCGACGCGGCGTAGGGGTCGGCCGGGTGGCCCTGCTGCGGCGGCCCGGGGGACCAGGCCGGGCCCGGCTCGTACTGCTGGGTGGGCGGCCCGTACCGGTCGGCGGACCCGTACTGCTGCGTGGGCGGGCCGTACTGATCCGCAGGCGGACCGTACGGCCGCGCGCCCGGCGGCGGGCCGTACTGCGGGCCGGGCTGTGGGGCGTAACGCGGATCGTCCTGTGCGGCGTAGCGGGGATCGGGCTGCGGGGCGTAGCCGTCGTCGGGCCGTCCCCAGGGCTCGGGAGAGCCGCCGCCCGGTGGACCGAAGTTCGACATGAACGCCTCCTGCGTACGCCAGTGCTGAGAGGCCGGCCACCAACTGGGGACGCCGACGCCGTGGTCACCGTAGCGTGGTCCCACGATGAGCTCACGCCCCACGAGTGCGACGAACGTTGTCGATTCCGCGACGCCGCCGGCCCGCACCGCGCTGATCTGGACCGCCCTCGTGCTGGTCTACCTGCTCTGGGGCTCGACCTACCTGGGCATCCGGGTCGCGGTCGAGTCCCTGCCGCCACTCATCTCCGCGGCGATGCGGTTCGCCGCCGCAGCGGTGGTGCTCGCCGTGGTGCTGCGCCTGCGGCGCGGACCCGGCGCCCTGCGGGTGCCCGCGCGCCGCGTCGGCTCCGCAGCGCTCGTCGGCGTGCTGCTGCTGGCCGGCGGGAACGGTCTGGTGGTGCTCGCCGAGTCCGGTCCGGCCGGGACCGCCGTACCCTCCGGTGTGGCAGCGCTGCTCGTCGCCACGGTGCCGCTGCTCGTGGTGCTGCTGCGGACGGCCGGCGGGGACCGGCCGCGACCGTGGACGTTCCTCGGGGTGGCGCTCGGCTTCGCCGGCCTGGTCCTGCTCGTGCTGCCCCGCGACGGGGTGGACGGCGTGCCGGTGGCGGGGGCGCTCACAGTGGTCGCCGCGGCGGCGAGCTGGTCGGTCGGCTCGTACCTGTCCGGGAAGATCCTGATGCCCGCCGACCCGTTCGTGGCCACCGTCTACGAGATGGTCGCGGGCGCGGCGGTGCTCGCGCTCGTCGGCGTGGCCCGGGGCGAGCTGCGCGGCTTCTCCTTCGCCGACGTGACCGGGCGGTCCTGGGCGGCGATGGCCTACCTGATGGTGGCCGGATCGCTCGTCGCGTTCACCGCGTACGTCTGGCTGCTCGCCCACGCGCCGATCTCCCTGGTCTCGACGTACGCGTACGTGAACCCGGTGGTCGCGGTGGCGCTCGGCGCGCTGTTCGTCGCCGAGCCCGTCACCTCGCAGGTGCTGCTGGGTGGCGCGGTCATCGTGGCCGGCGTGGCAGTGGTGGTGACCACCGAGCGACCCCGCCGGTCCCCGCCACCAGCCGTCGACGGGGCATCCGCGGAGCCGGCCGGGCGGTAGCGTCCCGGCCCGTGTCGGCGCTGCTGGTGACGGGGGCCGCGCTGCTGGGCGCGGCGGCCGGGTGGGCGGCCGTACCGGTCGCCCGGTCGTTCGTCACAGTGCCCGCCGCCGGCGCGCCGCGCCGGGACGCGTTCGCCCTGGTCGGCGCCGTGGTGTTCGGCGGGCTCGCCGCCCGTGGCGCCGATCCGGCGCTGCCCGCGTTGCTGCTGGTCGCCGCCGCCGGGCTGGTCCTCGCGGTCACCGACCTGACCGCGCTGCGGCTGCCCGACCCGCTCGTCGGCGTGGTCGCGCTCGGCGGTGGCCTCGGCCTGGCCGCTGCCACGGCGGCGACCGGCGAACCGCGCCGCCTGGCCGTCGCGGTGGCCGGCGCCGCGTTCTCCTTCACCGGGTACGCGCTGCTGGCGCTGCTGCCCCGTGCCCGGCTCGGCTTCGGCGACGTGAAGCTCGCCGCAGCGCTCGGGCTGCCGCTGGGCTGGCTCGGCTGGCCGACGCTGCGCCTCGGGCTGCTCCTGCCGCACGTGCTCGGCGGAGCCGCGGTGCTCGTCCTGCTGGCCGCCGGCCGGGTACGCCGGGACACGCCGGTGCCGTTCGGCCCGGCGCTGCTCGGCGGCGCGTGGCTCGCCGCCGTGCTGACCTGATCGGCGCGGCCCAGCCCGGCCCGCGTTCGTGACCCGGCCCGCGTTCGTGGCCCGGCCCGCGTTCGTGGCCCGCCGGAGCTGCGCCGGTCAGATCAACCGGAGCTGGTGGTCCTTCGGGCGGCGGGGTTCGGTCGCGTCCAGGCGCTCGAACAGCGCCGGATCGATCACGTCGAGGAACGGCGACGGGCGGGTGTCGCGTTCCGCGCCGTGCCGGGCGCGGCGGCCCGCGTGACTGACGTAGAGCCGGTCCTGCGCCCGGGTCAGCCCGACGAAAAACAGCCGACGCTCCTCGGCCACCGCGTCGTCGTCCGGCTCGGAGCCGGGCCAGCGCAGCGGTAGCAGACCGTCCTCGGCGCCGACCAGGAACACCACCGGGAACTCCAGGCCCTTCGCGGCGTGCAGCGTGAGCAGCGTGACCGCCTCGGCGCGCGGGTCGAGCGCGTCCACCTCCGCGCCGGTGGCGAGCTGGTTGAGGAACAGCTCGAGGTCGTCGCCGCAGCGCCGGGCCAGCGGGGTGAGCAGGTCCACCGCCGTGCGGACGTCCTCGGGGCGTACCGCGCCGGAGCCGTCGAGCGTGGGCACGGCGAAGCGCTCGGCCAGGATCTGCCCGGCCTGGCGTACCCGGGCGGCGAGCGAACCGTCGAGACCGGCGTGACGCAGCTCGCGGGCGATGGCCGGCACGCCGGGGCGGTCGCGCAGCCGGTCGTGCGAGCGCTTCTGCACCGGGATGTTCGCCCGGGCCAGCGCGTCCACGATCGGCGCGGCCTGGGCGTCGGTGCGGTAGAGCACCGCGATGTCGGAGAATGACAGCGACGTGGCCCGCCCGTCGATCCGCCCCGAGTCGAGCGAGCGGTGGGACAGCCCGCCGACCATCTCGTCCACGGTACGGACCACGAAGTCGGCCTCGTCGTAGGCGGAACTCGCCGCGTACCGGCCGACCAGCGGTGCCTCCGGGTCGAGCCGGGCCGGGTCGAGGCGACGGCCGCGCACCAGCGACGACGGCGCGATGGCCTGCACGGCGGCGGCCAGGATCGGCGCGGAGGAGCGGTAGTTGCGGTTCAGCCGGACCAGCCGGGCGTCGGTGAAGTCCTGCGAGAAGCGCAGGAAGTAGCCCACGTCGGCGCCCCGGAACGAGTAGATCGCCTGGTCCGGGTCGCCGATCGCGCACAGGTTCCCGTCCGGCGGGCTGAGCAGCCGCAGCAGCTCGTACTGCACCGCGTCGACGTCCTGGTACTCGTCGACGAAGATCCACTTCCACCGCTCGCGGTACTCCCGGACCAGCTTCCGGTCGCCCTTCAGCAGCGCCACCGGCAGCGTCAGCAACTCGTCCAGGTCGACCAGGTCCCGCTTGCGCAGCAGCGCCGTGTACCGCTCGTCGTCGTCACCGGCCTCGCCGCGCGCCGTCGCCCGGTCCGCGTCGTCGGCGATCCGGAAGTCCGCCGGCAGCCCGGCCGCCGCCGCGTTCTCCCGCAGCACGGTCAGGCCCAGCGAGTGGAACGTGCCCACAGTGACGTCCTCGGCGACCGGGCCGAGCAGCCCGTCCAGCCGGTGCCGCAGCTCCTCGGCCGCACGCCTGGTGAACGTGATCGCCAGGCACTGGTCCGGGAAGACGTTCAGCTCCGCGCACAGGTACGCGATCCGGTGGGTGAGCGTCCGGGTCTTGCCGGTGCCCGGGCCGGCCACGATCAGCAGCGGACCCCCCGGCGCGGACGCGGCCACCCGCTGCATCGCGTCCAGCCGGTCCAGCAGGCCGGTGCCGACCTCCTCCATCCCGGCGAGCATCGGCTCGAACGGTTCGTGCGGGGACGGCGCCGGCGCGATCGGGGGCGCGGGCGGCGGCGTCCGCTTCGGCTCCGGCCGAGCCGCCGCCGGGCGCTTGGCCTTCGGCTTCGGTGCCGGCTCCGCGGGCTGCCGCTGCGCGGGCACCGGTACGTCGAACAGCGTCTCCTGCCCGGCCCGGGCACCCGAGGCGCCCAGTTCGGCCGGATCGAACAGCGTGATCACGCCGTACTCCCCGTCGTAGCCCGGCACGCGGCGCACGTCGCCGCGGCGCAGCCGTCCGATGCCCTCCGCGAGCAGCTCGCCGCCGACGCGGCCGATCTCCTCGATCGGGGTACGCGTCAGGATCTCCAGCTCCGGGCCGAGCGCGGCGATCAGCTCGTTGAGCTTTCCCTCGACCTTCTTCGACCGCGCGCCGACCCGGTTCAGCTCGCCGAGGATCTCGGCCAGCGGCACCAGGTGGGTCACCTCGCGGGCGTGCGCCGGCCGGTGTCCGGCCGGCCGGTCCGCCAGCTCCTCGACCCGGCTGAGTACGCCCACCGTCAGCGGCTTGCCGCACTCCGGGCAGCGTCCGCCCGCCTCGCGGGTCCGCTCCGGCGACCAGTTCACGCCGCACAGCCGGTGCCCGTCGGCGTGGTACTTGCCCTCCTCCGGGAAGAACTCCACGGTGCCGGCGAGCCCGTCGCCGGTACGCAGCGCCTCGCGGATGGCGAAGTAGTCGCGGGCGGCCGTCAGGACCGTGGCCTCCCGGGCCAGCGCGGGCGGCGAGTGCGCGTCCGAGTTCGACACCAGCTGGTAGCGGTCCAGGCTGCCGACCCGCCAGTTCATCTCCGGGTCGGACGACAGGCCGGTCTCCACCGCGAAGATGTGCTCGGCCAGGTCGGCGTAGCAGTCGGCGATCGCGTCGAAGCCGGACTTCGAGCCGAGCGCGGAGAACCAGGGCGTCCAGATGTGCGCCGGCACCAGGTAGCCGTCCGGGCTCGCCTCCAGCGTGATCTCCAGCAGGTCGCGGGAGTCGAGCCCGAGGATCGGCCGGCCGTCCGACCCGAGGTTGCCGATGCGGCCCAGCGCGGTGTTGAACCGGCCCACCGCGTCCAGGTCCGGCAGGTAGATCAGGTGGTGCACCTTGCGCGTGCGGTCGTCGCGCTTGTAGATCGTGGAGATCTCCACGCTCAGCATGTACCGGACCGGGTCCGCCTCCGCCTCACTGGCGAGCCGGGGCGGCAGCCGCCGGGCGACGTCCCGCTCCGCCTCGGGCGAGAGCCGGTACAGGCCCGGCTCGGCCGGGTGCAGCGTCTCGCGCAGGTGGTCGTACCAGGCGGGATGGGTGAAGTCGCCGGTGCCGAGCACGCCGATGCCCTTACGCCGGGCCCACCAGGCCAGGTTCGGCAGGGTCAGGTCACGGCTGCACGCGCGGCTGTACTTCGAGTGGATGTGCAGATCCGCGACGTACGGCGGGAGGCCACCGGGGGGTGCGGCGCTGAACGGAGGCACGCCGCATCCTGTCACGTCCGGTCCCCCGCCCGCCCGTCGCCACGCGTACGGGTGACCTGAGCAATGCGGTGCTGGACTCGGCGGCCCATGCACGCTATTGAGCGCGCAGCTCGACGAGCGTCACCTGGGGAGGCGCGCCCACCCGCACCGGCGGGCCCCAGAAACCGGCGCCGTTCGTGACGTAGACCTTCGTGCCGTCGACCTCGCCGAGACCGGAGACCACCGGCTGTTCGAGCTTCACCGCCAGGTTGAACGGCACCATCTGGCCGCCGTGGGTGTGCCCGGAGAGCTGGAGGTCGACGCCGAACTTCGCCGCCTCCTGCGCCGCCACCGGCTGGTGCGCCAGCAGCACCACCGGCCGGCTCGGGTCGCGGTCGCCGAGGGCTGCGGCGTAGTCGGCGGGCGCGGCCACCCCGGTGCCGGCGGCGCTCACGTCGTTCACCCCGGCGAGGTCCAGCACGCCGCCCCGGGCCTGGATCTCCTGCCGCTCGTTCTGGAGCACGCGCAGGCCGAGCCGGTCCACCTCACGGACCCACTCCTCCACGCCGGAGTAGTACTCGTGGTTTCCGGTGACGAAGAAGTTGCCGTACCGGGACTGCAGGTCACGCAGCGGCTCGGCAGCCTCGCCCAGCTCGGCCACCGTGCCGTCGACCAGGTCACCCACCACGGCAACCAGGTCGGCGTCCATCCGGTTGATCATCGCGACGATCCGCTCGGTGTGCGCCCGGCCGCGCAACGGCCCGAGGTGGATGTCGGAGACGGTGGCGATACGCAGCCCGTCCATGCTCCGGGGCAGCTTCGCCAGCGGGATCTGCACCCGGTCGAGCTGCGGCGGACCCATCGCGGTGCGGACGCCGTACCCGGTGACACCGGCGGCGGTGAGCCCGGCGAAGATCGCCGCTCCGCGGGCGAGCAGCAGCCGCCGGGAGGGGTCGTGGTCCGGCGCGTGGGTGCCGGCCGGCGGCGCGTCGGCGCTGTCGACCGGCGGTGGCGTCGCACCCTCCGCCGTCGCCGCGCCGACGAGCGCGGGCTCGGGCTCCGGGCCGGCGACGACCGCCGAGCGGGCCCGGCGGCGCAGCACCAGCCGGACCACCGCGGTCGGCACTTCGAGCACCAGCAGCAGCACCAGCAGGTAGAACATCAGCGCGACCCAGAGGTAGCCGGGCCAGGCCAGCCAGTACCAGCCGTTGCGGGTGCCCGCCATGGTCAGCGGTACGAGCACCGCCAGCGCCGCGATCGCCACGCCACCGGCCCGACGCCACCGCCCGGGGCGTGTGGTGTCCCGGACCAGCCGCTTCCACAGGTAGAAGTGGATCAGGCCGATCACGAGCACGACGAAGCCCAGGAATGTCGCCATGGCCAGCACGTGTGTCCCCCTCAGCCGCCCGCGAAGGGCGGCAGCACGTCCACCGTCGCCCCGGCCGGCAACAGTGCCCGTCGATCATGACAGGCCACGCCGTCGACCAGGAAACTCGCCGCCTTCAGCACCACCGCGAGGCGTTCGCCGTGCCGGGCGGCCAGGTCATCGAGGAGTTCGTCCAGGGACCGCCCGGCGGATGCGGTCTCCTCGGATCGTCCGGCGGCCGCGCGGGCGCCGGCGAAATAGCGGACTGTCAGCTCCATCCTCAGCCTCCGATCGCCGACATCGAGCGAGCGGGCTGGAGGAAGGTCGGGTCGTCGATGCCGTGCCCGGCCCGCTTGGCCCACATCGCGGCGCGCCAGCGGCGGGCCAGTTCCTCGTCGTCCGCGCCGTCGCGCAACGCGCCACGCAGGTCCGACTCCTCGGTGGCGAACAGGCAGTTGCGTACCTGGCCGTCGGCGGTGAGCCGGGTGCGGTCGCAGTCGCCGCAGAACGGTCGGGTCACGCTGGCGATCACCCCGACGCGGGCCGGCCCGCCGTCCACCAACCACGTCTCGGCCGGTGCCGCGCCCCGTTCGGACGGGTCCGGCGTCAGCGCGAACGCGGCGTGCAGGGAGGCCAGGATCTCGTCGGCGGTGACCATGGTCGAGCGGTCCCAGCCGTGCTGGGCGTCGAGCGGCATCTGCTCGATGAACCGCAGCTCGTAGCCGTGCGCGAGCGCGAACCGGAGCAGCGCGGGCGCCTCGTCGTCGTTCGTGCCGCGCATGAGCACCGAGTTGATCTTCACTGGGGTCAGTCCGACTTCCGCCGCGCCGGCCAGCCCGGCGAGCACGTCGGCGAGCCGGTCGCGGCGGGTCAGCGCGGTGAACCGGTCCCGGTCCAGCGTGTCGAGCGAGACGTTGACGCGGTCCAGCCCGGCGGCACGCAGCGCCGGCGCCATGCGGGCCAGGCCGATGCCGTTCGTGGTCAGCGAGATGCGCGGCCGGGGCGTGAGCGCGGCGACCGCCGCCACGATGCCGGGCAGGCCCGGCCGGATGAGCGGCTCACCGCCGGTGAAGCGCACCTCGGTGATGCCGAGCCGGGACACGGCGACACCCACCAGCCGGATGATCTCGTCGTCGGTGAGCAGTTGCGGACCGGCCAGCCAGGGCAGACCTTCCGCCGGCATGCAGTAGGTGCAGCGCAGGTTGCACTTGTCGGTCAGCGAGACCCGCAGGTCCCGGGCGACACGGCCGTACCGGTCGGCGAGGACGCCGTCGCTCGTCCCGGGGGCGCTCATCTGTCGACCGTAGCGCGGTCGGGCCCCCGGAGGGCGGCACGGGCGGTGGAGCGCACCGCGTCCGCGTACGCCGCGCCGAAGATCGCGGTGTGCACGAGCAGCAGATGCAACTGGTGCAGCGGCACCCGTTCCCGCCATCCGTCGGCCGGCGGCCACGCCTCCCGGTAGGCGGCCATGATCCGGTCCAGGTGCGGCGGGCCGCCGAACAGGGCGAGCTGCGCCAGGTCGGTCTCGCGATGGCCGCCGTGCGCGGCCGGGTCGACCAGCCAGACCCGCCCGTCGGCGCCCCAGAGCAGGTTGCCGGGCCAGAGATCGCCGTGCAGCCGGGCCGGTGGCTCGTCGCCGCCGAACTCGCCGATCCGTTCGACGACCTGCTCGACGAGCGCCGCCCCGGCGCCGTCGAGCGCGCCGCCGTCGACCGACATGCGCAGGTAGGGCAGGAGGCGGTGCCGGGCGAACCAGTCCGGCCAGGGACCAGGGCCGGGCGTGTTGTCCTGCGGCAGCGCGCCGATGAACCCGGGCCGGTCCGCGCCGAACGCGGGCGCGCCGGCGCGGTGCAGCCCGGCCAGGTCGCGGCCGAACGCCTCCGCCGCCTCGGGCGTCGGTTCGCCGGGCTCCACCCAGTCGAGCGCCAGCAGGTCGGGCAGAGCGACGAGCACATCCGGTACGGGCACCGAGCCGGCCTCGCGCAGCCAGCGCAGCCCGGCCGCCTCGGCGGCGAAGAAGCCCTCCGGCAGGGGACGCGCCGCCCGTTCCGGCCAGGTCTTGGCGAACACCGAGTGCCCGTCGTCGAGCGTCAGCCGGGAGGCCGCGCAGATGTCACCGCCGGAGACCGGGGTCTCCCGGATCCGCTGGTGGGTCAGGAAGGTCGGCAGGTGCTCCGGGTGTGCCCGCAGGTACGCCAGGTCCATGAGCGCAAGGTAGCGGTTACCCCGGACATCCGTGTGCCGAGTGACGCCGCAGATCGCCGTTGAGCTGGGCCGATACGCTCCGTATCTGTGGACGGACCGCGTGTCGTCCACAGGGGCGGACGTGGCGGCCCGCGACCGCCCACGCTCCCGGCATGAACTCCACCGAGCCAGCGCGCCTCTCCGTCCGCTCGCCGGCCGACATGGTCGCGGCCGTGCCCTACCTGCTCGGCTTCCATCCCGCCGACAGCGTCGTGGTGGTCGCCGTACGCGGCCGGCGCGTCGTCTTCGCCGCCCGTGGCGACCTGCCCGCACCGGGCGCCGACCCCGGTCCGGCGGCCCGGCACCTGGCGCAGGTGGTGGCCCGGCAGGACGCCGACGCCGCCACTGTCGTCGGCTACGGTCCGGCCGCCTGGGTGACAGGCGTCGTGGACGCGATCGGCGACGCGCTGACCGCCACCGGGGTGGTGGTACTCGACGCGCTGCGGGTCACCGATGGCCGCTGGTTCTCGTACCTGTGCGTCGAGCCGTCCTGCTGCCCGCCCGAGGGCACCCCGTACGACCTGGCCGCCAGCCAGGTCAGCGCCGCTGCGGTGTTCGCCGGTCAGGTCGCCCTGCCCGACCGGGCCGCGCTCGCCGCGCAGGTGTCCCCGCTCGATGGGCCGGTCCGGCTCGCCATGCGCCGGGCCACCGGTCGGGCGCGCCTCCGCCTGGCCGCGCTCACCGGACGGCCGTCGACGCCGTCGGCAGGGAGCCCGGCCGGAGGCCTGCCAGCCGACAGTTCGAGGGCGGGCGGGGAGCCGCCGGTTCCGGCGGACGGTGCTGGGCCGGAGGGGAAGTCGTCGGTCCCGGTTGGCGGGCCCGGGTCGGGTGGCCAGTCCCAGGTGCCGGCAGGTGGTGCCGGATCGGGTGGGGAGCCTCGGGCCGTGCGGACGGCGGGCACGGCGGCCGTACGAGCCGCCTTTCGCCGGCAGCGGCGCGGCGAGCGGCTGGACGACGACGAGGTGGCCTGGCTGACAGTGCTCCTCACCCACGTCGCGGTACGCGACCACGCCTGGTCCCGCACCGACGGCCGGGACGAGGACATCAGCCTCTGGACGGACGTGCTGCGACGCGCCGAGCCGGACCTGATCGCCGCGCCGGGCTGCCTGCTCGCGTTCGCCGCCTGGCGCTCGGGGCACGGGGCACTGGCCGCTGTCACCCTGGAACGGGTGCTGTCCGCCCACCCCGGCTACTCGCTCGCGGTGCTGCTCGACGAGGCGCTCCGGCGCGGAGTCGCCCCGTCCGCGCTGGACGGGTGGCCCGGTTCCGACGACGGCGTGGTGCTGCGGCGCCGCCGACGCCGGCCACGCCGGTGACCGCTCACCCGCCTGCCGGGCCGACCAGGCCCGCGACGCCGCCGTCAGCCGCCGACGCGCGCCGCCCCGGTGTAGACGTTCATGGTCGGCCCGCGAAGGAAGCCGACCAGCGTCATCCCCGCCTCCTCGGCCAGCTCGACCGCGAGCGTGCTCGGCGCGGACACCGCCGCGAGCAGCGGCACGCCCGCCATCCACGCCTTCTGGGTGAGTTCGAAGCTGGCCCGTCCGGAGACCAGCAGCACGTGCCCGGCCAGCGGCAGCCGCCCTTCCCGGGTGGCCCAGCCGAGCACCTTGTCCACCGCGTTGTGCCGCCCGACGTCCTCGCGCAGCACGACCAGTTCCCCGTCGGGGGTGAAGAGGCCGGCGGCGTGCAGGCCGCCGGTGCGGTCGAAGGCGCGCTGCGCGGCGCGCAGCCGGTCCGGCAGCCCGGCGAGCAGGTCGGCGGTGACCACCAGCGGGTCGTCTTGCACCGCGAACTGCGAGCGGGTCCGCACGGAGTCGATGCTCGCCTTGCCGCACACGCCGCACGAGCTGGTGGTGTAGAAGTTGCGCGAAGGGTCGGTGACGGGTTCCGGCACGCCGGGCGAGAGCACCACGTCGACCACGTTGTAGGTGTTCGGGGTCTCCGCCCCGGCGCAGAGCTGCGCGGTGTGCACGTCCTCCGCCGACCGGATCAGCCCTTCGGTGAGCAGGAAGCCGATGGCCAGGTCCAGGTCGTCGCCGGGCGTACGCATCGTCACCGCCAGCGGCCGGCGTCGGCCCGGGCCGGCCGCGCCGACGCGGATCTCCAGCGGCTCCTCCACGGCCAGGGTGTCCTGCCGCCGGATCCGCCCCCGGCCGTCCCCGGCCGCGTCGAGGTCGATCCGCAGCACACCACGCCGATCCGTCGCCCGTCCCATGCCGCCATCCTCCCCGGGCGTCCCGCCGCCCGCACCTCGCCCCACACCTTCCCGCCCCCGGCGACATGTAGTCGATCAAGGCGGGAGAGCGGGCAGGGCCCGAGCCGTGGCTAGTGTGAGGCGATGACGGGGTACGCGGCGATCGTGCTCGCCGGTGGCGCGGCCCGGCGGATGGGCGGCGTGGACAAGCCGGCCCGCGCGATCGGCGGCCGGCCGATGCTGCACCGGGTGCTGGCCGCGGTTGCCGACGCGGACCAGCGGATCGTGGTCGGCCCGGCCGGCCCGGTGTCACAGGGAGTCCGGACCACCCGTGAGGAGCCGCCCGGTGGCGGTCCGGTGGCCGCCACGGCGGCCGGGCTGGCACTGCTCGATTCCGGTACGACGACTGTCGCCCTGCTCGCCGCCGACCTGCCGTTGCTCACCACCGCCGCGGTGGCCGAGCTGCGACGCGCGCTCGCCGCCCCGTCCGCCGGGCCGGCGGACGCTCGGACCGCCGGCCGACCCGGAGTCCTCGACGGGCAGCCACCCGCGCTCGCCTGTTACGTGGACGGCGACGGCCGCCGCCAGCATCTCTGCGCGGTCTGGCGGTTCCCGGCCCTGCGGGCGGCCCTCGACCGGCTCGCCGCGACGCGGGGCGGTTCGCTCGACGGGGCACCGGTACGCGGGCTGCTGGCCGGTGTCGCCGTACGGGAGATGTCCTGGTCCGGCTCGGGGCCGCCGCCCTGGTTCGACTGCGACACTGACGAGGACGTACGCCGGGCGGAGGAGTGGACGAGATGACGGTGCTGGACGACTGGGTCACGGCGGTCTGCGCCGAACTGGACCTGGACCCGGCGGGGGTGCCCGTGCCGACGGTGCTCGACGTGGCCCGGGACGTGGCCCATCAGGTGGTCCGGCCGGGTGCGCCGGTCACCGCGTACCTGTTGGGGCTGGCGGTGGGGCGCGGCGCGGACCCGGCCGCGGCGGCCGAGCGGCTCAGCGCCCTGGCCGGTTCCTGGCCGGTGGACCTGGGCGGTTCCACGCCTGGGGATTAGCGCCTTGCGCGGGATCCGGTCCCCTTGGCGCGTGGGTAGGGTGGCGGGAACGGACGGAGGCGATCATGACGGCTGACCACCCCTCGGCGCCGGTCGACGAGCCTGCCGGCGGCGCGCCGGAGCACCACGCCACCGGCGGCGCGCCGGAGCACCACGAGTCGATCCTGCTCGACGAGCCGACCACGGCCGATCTGCGGGCGAAGGTCACGGAGGCCTGGCGGGAGTTCGCCCGGGCGCTCGCCGACCGGGTGCGCGACCTTCCCTCCGGCGGTCACCTGGAGGTCACGCTCGACCCGACGGCCTCGGGCATCGGTGACGCCGTCTACTCGGTGAGTGTGGACGCGGGCGAGGAGGGTCGCCTCTCGGCCCGAGCGGTGGGCAACGCCACGCTGCCGCAGGGCTACCGGCTGGACCGGGCGGCGGTGGCCGACATGGTGGCGCTCGGCTGGTCGCCGCCGGGTGTGGTGCCGGGCTCCGGCGAGCAGTTCGGGCTGGACTGCGGCACCGACGAGGCCACCCGGCTGGCCGCCGTGCTGTCCCGGACGCTGCGTGACGTCTACGGTGCCCCGCATCCGGCCTTCCTCGTCTACCTGGTGCACGACGCCGAGGGCGAGGCGCTGCCGGTGGAACCGCTCGGTACCGCCCGCAGCGAGTTCGGTCCGGACCGCGACGTCGAGGCCGACCTGGACGAGGCGCTGGCCGCGGCGGCGGCCGCGCAGTCCGGCGAGAACGACGTGCTGGCCCTGGAGGAGCGGGTCCGCACGGTCGTGTCGACCATGCTGAAGTCGGCGTCCGACCAGCTTCAGGTCGACTCCGACGGCGACATCAACATCCGGGCCGGCTCGGCCATGGTCTTCGTGCGGGTACGCGACAACCCGCCGCTGGTGGACGTCTTCTCGCCGGTGCTGACCGAGGTCGAGCCGACCGAGCGCCTCTACGTGAAGCTCTCCGAGCTGACCAACCGGATGCCGATCGGCCGGCTCTACTGCGCCGACGACACGGTGTGGGCCTCGATCCCGGTCTTCGGCCGCAACTTCCAGCCCACCCACCTGATGCTCGCGGTGCAGGTGATGACCGGTCTCGCCGACGAGCTGGACGACCGCCTGCACGGCGAGTTCGGCGGCAAGCGCTTCTTCGGTGAGGGCGACAAGCCGGCGCGGGCCGAGGAGCACCGCACCGGCATGTACCTCTGAGCGCGGGTCAGCGTACGTCGAGCAGCGTCTTGCCCACTGTCTCCCGGGCCCCGATCGCGGCGTGCGCGGCGGCGGCCCGTTCCAGCGGGAAGCGCTGCCCGATCAGCGGCCGCAGCCGCCCGGCCGCGCCCTCGGCGAGTGCCGCCTCGGTGAGGGCGCGCAGCTCGTCCGGGCCGGGCCGGGGGCTCAGCAGCGTCACCCCGCGCGCGGCGGCGGACTCGGCCGGGATGTCCGCCCAGGCGCCGCCGGCCAGCCCGAAGCTGAGCATCCGCCCGCCGGGGTCCAGCAGGTCGAACGCCTCCCGGGCGAGCGGCCCGCCCACGCCGTCGAACACCACGTCGACGGCGCCCACGGCGTCCCGGACCCGGCCGGTCCAGCCGGCCTGCCGGTAGTCGACGACCACGTCGAGGTCGGCGGCGCGCAGCAGGTCCACCTTGCGGGCGCCACCGGCGGCACCCACCACCACCGCCCCGGCGGTCGCCGCCAGCTGCGTCAGCAGCGATCCGACGCCGCCGGCCGCCGCCTCGACCAGGACCCGGTCGCCGGGCCGCAGCCCGGCCGCCCGCGCCAGCATCAGGGCGGTCCGGCCGTCGGCCATCAGCGCCACCGCCGCGTCGAGCGCCAACCCCGGTGGTACGGGGACAGGCGCGCCCTGGTCGACCACGACGCGCTCGGCGTACCCGCCGGTGCCGCCGGTGGCGGTGACCACGACGCGGCCGGCGAGCGCGGGGTCGGCGCCCGCTCCCAGCGCGGTGATCGTGCCGCCGACCCCGTTGCCGGGGATCACCGGCAGTTCGGCGCGAAACGGCCCGAAGCCGCTGGCCCGGAACATCGTCTCGACGAACGTGATGTTCGCGTGTGCCACGTCGACGAGGACCTGGCCCGGTCCGGGTGCCGGGTCGGGTGCCGTCCCGGGCACGAGCACCTCCGGTCCGCCGAACTCCCGCAACCACACCGCACGCATACCGCCCCCTCGCTTCGAGCCGGTCACCAGTGCACGACATGAAGCCGGGTTGAGGTCAAACCGTCGACGGTCCGACGCCGGGGGACTCGACCAGCCGGGAGAGCACGATGGTGCTGCGGGACGAGGTGACGAACGATTCGGCGCGCAGCCGTTCCAGCGCCTCCTCCAGGTGGGAGATGTCTGCGGCGCGCAGGTGCACGAGCGCGTCCGCCTCGCCGGAGACGGTGTACGCGCCGACCACCTCGGGGTGCCGGCGGGCGGCGGCGCCGATCTGCGCCGGGGTGGTCCGGCCGGCGCAGAACAGCTCGACGAACGCCTCGGTGGTCCAGCCGACCGCGGCCGGGTCGACCACGGCGGTGAATCCCCGGATCACCCCGGCGGATCTGAGGCGGTCGACCCGTCGCTTGACGGCGGGGGCGGAGAGTGACACCCGGCTGCCGATGTCCGCGTACGAGGCGCGAGCATCCGCGACGAGTAACGCAATGATTCGCTGGTCGACCGCGTCTATCTGCAACGTTCCGCTCCCGGGAAGCAATGCTTGTGGCTGTTACCAAAGTTGTACCGTACCTACTCTTGGTGACCGTGAACCAGCAGCGAGTCTCGCGAAAGCGGACATATCTCATGTGCTCGCCCGAGCACTTCGCGGTCGAGTACGCGATCAACCCGTGGATGGACGTGACCACACCGGTCGACGCCGACCTGGCGGTCAAGCAGTGGGACCGGCTGCGGGAGACGCTCGTCGGGCTGGGCCACGAGGTGCACCTGCTCACCGCGGAGGCGGGCCTGCCGGACATGGTCTACGCGGCCAACGGCGCCTTCGTGGTCGACGGCACCGCCTACGGCGCCCGGTTCAAGCACGAGCAGCGGTCCGCCGAGGCCGCCGCGCACCGGGCGTTCTACGAGGAACAGGGCTGGCGGTTCATCGCGCCGAGTGAGACGAACGAGGGTGAGGGCGACTTCGCGTACCTCCCGGAGGCGCACGGCGGTCTGATCCTCGCCGGGCACGGCTTCCGGACCGAGCCGGCCGCGCACGCCGAGGCGCAGGAGGCGCTCGGGCGGCCGGTGGTCTCGCTGCGCCTGGTCGACCCGCGCTTCTACCACCTGGACGTCGCGCTGGCCTCGATCGACGACGAGAACATCGTCTACTACCCGGGGGCCTTCTCCGCCGCCAGTCAGAAGGTGCTGGCCCAGCTCTTCCCGGACGCGATCGTCGCGGACGACGAGGACGCGCTGGCGTTCGGCCTGAACCTGGTGAGCGACGGGCTCAACGTGGTGCTGAACAACGAGGCGACCCGGCTCGCCGGCAAGCTGAAGGCCGCCGGCTACCACCCGGTCCCGGTGGAGCTGGCCGAGCTGAAGAAGGGCGGTGGCAGCGTGAAGTGCTGCATCGCCGAGCTGCGGCACTGAGCGACGCCTCGACGCCGAGGGCGGCCTCCCGGTGGGAGACCGCCCTTGCGCGTGTACGGGGCCGGTCAGCCCAGCGTCGCCAGCTCGTTGATCACGACGTTGGAGAGCAGCCGGCCGTCGGTCTGCACCCGCCGCAGGTACCACTTCTGCTGCGGCGTACGGGTCTGGTTGAACTGCCACGTGCCGCGCGGGCTGTCCACCTGGCCGACCTTGCCCAGCGCCAGGTTGACCTGCTGCGGTGAGGGGTTCGACCCGGCCAGCCGGATCGCCTTGTCCAGCACCAGCGCGGCGTCGTAGGAGGCCATCGCGTACGTGGTGGGCGCCGAGTTGAACGTCTTGCGGTACGCCGAGGCGAAGATCCGGTTCGCGGTGTTGTTGAGGTCGGCCGAGTAGTTCAGCGCGGTCTCGATGCCGTACGACTGGATCAGCTTGCGCTCGCGGCCCTTCTCCCCGTCGTCGAGCTGGTCGAGCGCGGTGCCCTCGGTGAGGAACCCGGGGGCGTAGATCGGTCCCCGGTAGCCCAGGGCGTAGAGCTGCTTGACGAACTGCACGGCCTGCGCGCCGGAGTAGTGGCAGAACACCGCGTCCGGCTTGCGCTCGAGCGCCTTGCGGATCGGCCCGGAGTAGAGCGTCCGGGAGGGGTTGGGGTCGTCGTCGGTGAAGATCGGGTCCTCGGTGAGCCGGCGGCCCCGCTCGTACGCGCGCCGCAGCCCTTTGACGACGTCCTGGCTGCCCAGGCCGCGGGTGCCGAAGATGGCGATCCGGCTGGAGGCGTCCAGCTTCTGGCGCAGGTACTCGCCGAGCGCCTCGCCGGGCTCGGTCAGCACGTACGACGTGCGCCAGATGTAGACGACGCCCTGGAGCGTCGACGGGGAGGCGTTGGAGCCCAGCAGGGGCACCCGGGCTTCCTCGACCGCGTCCTTGATGCCTGTCATCACGGTCGGGCTGACCACGCCGGTGAGCGCGAGCACGCCCTCCTTGAGCAACCGGTCGACGGCGGCCTTGCCGGTGGCGGCGGTGTCGCCCTCCTCGGCGGTCACGAGCGTGACCGGGTGGCCGGCGATCTGCTGGCCGCGCATGCTGAGGAAGAGCTGGAAGCCGTTGGTGATCTCGTCGCCGATGGCCTTGTTCGCCCCGCTGCCGGGCACGATCAGCCCGACTTTGATCGGGCTGCCGGATCCGGTCTGCTCCCCGTCGTCGTTCCCGGAGCCGCAACCCGCCGCCAGTCCGGTGGTACCCAGCGCGGCCAGCAGTTGCAGCGCCCGCCTGCGGTTCATCTGTGCCACCGAGTTTCCTTCCCGACCGGGTGGCCATGGTGCACACCCCTTCGGCGTTCTACCTGGTCGACGACGCTGCGTCAATGCCCGGAAGATCATCGTGAAGCGACCGCAACGCCTCGACGACCCGGGGCCATGCGGTGGAGCCTGGTGCGATCAGCCCGAAATGCTCACATTTGGACAGCTCAATGAGCGTGGCTGAGCCTCCGGCGGCCTGATCTGCGGCTATCCAGGACCGGCTGATCGCGATGGGAACCTGAACATCTTGATCACCGTGAATGACTACTGTACGTGTTCGCATGGGTACGAGTTTCGACGGATCCGCGGTCGCGTACCGGTCCGGCACGTCGTCCGGGCCGCCGCCGAGCAGCGCGGCCACCGCACCGCCGTCCAGGTCCAGCCGGTACGCCTGCGCGAGGTCGGCCACCGGCGCCAGCGCGAGCACCCCGCCGACCGTCTCCGGGGCGTGCGCGGCCACGTACAGGGCCAGGTGCCCGCCCGCGGAGTGACCGACCAGGATCGGCGGCACGGGCGCCACCCGGCCGGGCAGCGCGGCGGCGGCGAGTTCCGGCAGCGCGGCGATCCCGGCGCGGACGTCGGTGAGCGTGTGCGGCCAGCCGCCGTCCGGCCGGCCGGTCCGCCGGTACTCGATCTGCGCGACCGGGTGGCCGAGCGCGGCGAGCGCCGCCGCCATCGGGCCGGTGTGGGTCCGGTCGTACTCCGCACGCCAGAAGCCGCCGTGCACCACGACGACGAGCGGCCGGGGCGGCCCGTCGCCCGCCGGGAGGCGCAGGTCGGCGCACTGGTCCGGGTGGTCGCCGTAGGAGACCGTGGCATCCGGGGGCGGGGACGGGCGGGTCAGCACCTCGCGCGGGTCGGAGAGCATGCCGCGACGGTAGCGTCCACCGGTCCGGCCGCGTGCACATGGTCGGCGTGGGTAAAGATGGGTGCCATGACCGAAGCGCACTCCGCCGGACACGACGACGAACAGGGCAACGATGGCATCCCCGGCACCGTGGTGGTGGTCGGGCCGGACGGCCGCCCGGTCGGCACGGTGCAGACCGACGAGGGCAAGGGCGAGGACCCGACCCGTCTGGTCGAGCAGCCGGCCAAGGTGATGCGGATCGGCAGCATGATCAAGCAGCTGCTGGAGGAGGTGAAGGCGGCGCCGCTCGACGACGCGAGCCGGCACCGGATGCGGGAGATCCACGAGCGCTCGATCGTCGAGCTGAAGGAGGGCCTCGCCCCCGAGCTGCGCGAGGAGCTGGAGCGGATCTCGCTGCCGTTCACCGAGCAGCAGGCGCCGAGCGAGGGTGAGCTGCGCATCGCGCACGCCCAGCTGGTGGGCTGGCTGGAAGGACTGTTCCACGGCATCCAGGCCGCGCTGGTGGCCCAGCAGATGGCCGCCCGCGTCCAGCTGGAGCAGATGCGTTCCGGCCGCCAGGCGCTGCCGAGCGGCCCGGGTGGCCCGGGCGGCGTGATTCCGGGCATGCCGGGGATGCCCGGCGGCGAGGGCCACGCGCCCGGCCAGTACCTGTGACCTGTCGGCCGGGGCGCCTCACCCGCCCCGGCCGCTCAGTCCACCCCGAAGACCTTCTCCAGGTACGCCGCGACGCCGTCCTCGGTGTTCGGCCCGGTGACCTCGTGTGCGATCTCGCGTACGGCCGGGTGGGCGTTGGCGACGGCCACCGCCCGTCCGGCCCAGGCCAGCATCGGTACGTCGTTGGGCATGTCGCCGAAGGCCAGCACGTCCCGCTCGTCGATGCCGAGCCGCTCCGCGTACCAGGCCAGACCGGCCGCCTTGGTCACGCCGGCGGCGGAGATCTCGATCAACCCGCTGTACGACGAGTGGGTTGCCTCGGCCAGCCCTTCCAGCGCGCCCGCCACCACCCGCACGAAGACGTCCGGGTCCTGCTCACCGGCCCGGGCCAGCAGCTTCACCGCAGGCGCGGCCAGCAGCTCCTCGGGCGACTCGACGGCCCGGATCGCGTCGAGGTCGGCGTCCCAGCGCAGCGGGTAGTGCGCCTCGTGTCGCATCTGCCGGCTGTCCACGATCTCCACCGCGAAGCTCACCTCGGGCACCTCGGCGCGCAGGCGCCGGGCCACCTCCGCCAGCAGCTCCGGGGCGAGCGGGTCGGCCCGCAGCACCTGGTCGGTGACCGGGTCGTACACCACCGCGCCGTTGGCGCAGATGGCCGGCAGCGGCTCGGCGAGCTGCTCGTACACCATCTGGAGCCAGCGGATCGGACGGCCGGTGACCAGGACCACCGGCGTGCCGGCGGCGTTGATGCGGGCCAGCACCGCGGCGGTACGCGGGCTGAGCGTCCGGTCGTCGCGCAGCAGCGTGCCGTCGATGTCGGAGGCGACGAGGCGAGGTGGATCTTCCATCACCGGGAGAGTAGCCGGTCCAGGTAGACCGCGACCCCGTCGTCGTCGTTGCGCAAGGTGATCTCGTCCGCCGCGGCGCGCACCTCCGGGTGGGCGTTCGCCACCGCCACCCGCGCCCAGCCCGCCCAGTCGAACATCGGCAGGTCGTTCGGCTGATCGCCGAAGACCAGCACGTCGGCCGGGTCCACGCCGAGGCGCTCGGCGATGACGCTCAGCCCGCTGGCCTTGTCGGTGCGGGGCGGGCAGATCTCGACGAAGTCGAGCCCGGCCTGGGTGAGCGTGGCCACGTCCGGTGGCACGATCGCCCGCGCCGCGGCCAGCAGCTCGTCCACGTGGTGGTCGGCGGTACGCGCGAACGCCTTGATCACGTCGCAGGACAGGCACTCGACCCGGCTGCGCGCCTCGAACCGGTCCGGGTAGGGCCAGCTCGGGTGGTAGTCGCCCCAGAGCGGCGCGTCGTGCTCGTCCGACGCCTCCACCATCACCGTCAGCGGCCCGACCGCTGCCTCCAGGTCGGTGAGGATCCGGGCCAGCACCTCGCCGGGCAGCCGCTCGTCCCGCAGCACCAGGGGCCCCTCCGGGTCGCTCTGGTCCACCACCCGGCCGCCACCGGCCATCACGAGGAAGTCCGCGGCCCGGATGTCGTTGCGGGTGAGTTCGGTCAGGCGGGGTCCGCGGCCGGTCGCGCCGACCACAGGGATCCCGGCGGACCGCACCCGGTCCAGCACCCGATGGGTGTACGCGGAGACGGTCTCGTCGCTGCGGACGAGCGTGCCGTCGAGGTCGGTGGCGATCAGCTTGGGCAGTCCCGGGCGGGTCATGGTTCCTCCTTCGCCCGCCGCCGTCACGCCGGCCGACCAGGTCCTCGGTGCCGCGACCATGGGACGGCGGGCAGCAACCGTATCTCGCGGAACGGTCGGCAACCACGGCTTTCCGGCGAATCGGCGGCGAAGCTCCGATGGCCGCCGGACGCGCTGCCGGACCTGGTTCAGTAGGACCGTTCGGGGCCGGCGAACGGCACCGTGGGCTGCACCGTCAGGTCCGCCGGGGCCGGGGGTACGTCGTCCTCGTCCGCCCGGCGGCGGTCGGGCCGGTCGTCGTCCGGCTCCCCGTCGGTGGGCGCCCCGCCGACCGCCCGGCCGGCCAGGTGCAGCGCGGCCGCCAGCAGCGCGACGGCGACGAACGCGCTGACCAGGCCGCGTCCGTGCTCGACCTCCAGGCGCTGCTCGCCGACGAAGAACAGGATGCGCCGGGCCAGTTTTTCGAGCGAGGCGGCGGTCGCGACCAGCACCCCGAGCACACCCGCCGCGAGACCCAGCCCGGCCAGCCGGGCGTGCTGCCGTACCGCAGGGGCGCCGCGCAGCGCCAGCCCCACCGCGACCGACAGCCCGAGCAGCCCCACGAGGTACGTCGTACCGAACCCGCCGATCTCGGAGATGCCGCTGGTCAGCCGCGCGGGCGCGTCGTCGCCCCGGGTCTCGGCCGGCACCGTGATCGCCAGCCACTCACCGAGCAGCGAGGCGATCGCGGCCACCGCGCCGAGCCCGGTGAGCACGGGCGGCAGGCGGCGGTCCCGGCCCAGCGCGGCGAGCGAGCGCGCGGCCCGGCCGGACGACTTCGGCTCGGCGTCGCCCCACTCGACGATCGTGGTGTCGTCGGACCGGTTGTCCTGCATGGGGATTCGCTTCTCCTGCCGGGGAACGGGGAGATCCTGCGACATGGCCACCCTTCCCGTGCGCGGGCCTGCGTCGAATCATGGCACAGCCCGCTCCCGACGGCCGGGATCGCGACCCCGAGGTCCGGTGCGGGGCGGCCCGCTTTCGGTTAGCGTCGGTGCCATGCCTATCCGTACCGCATCCGCTCGCTGGCAGGGCAACCTCACCGAGGGGTCCGGCACCGTCCGCACCGGCAAGGGCGGCCTGTCCGGCAACTACTCCTTCAAGTCGCGCTTCGAGGAGGGCGAGGGCACCAACCCCGAGGAGCTGATCGGCGCCGCGCACGCCGGCTGCTTCTCGATGGCCCTCTCCAAGCAGCTCGCCGACGCCGGCGCCCAGGAGACGGCGGTGGAGACCACCGCCAAGGTGCACTTCGACAAGACCGACGCCGGCATGACCGTGACCCGCATCGACCTGGAGACCGTGGGCCAGGTTCCGGGCATCGACCAGGCCGAGTTCACCAAGCTCGCCGAGGCGGCCAAGGAGAACTGCCCGATCTCCCGGCTGCTGTCCCCGGGCGCGCAGATCACGCTGAACGCCCGTCTGGCCTGACATCGCGTACGGCACGGCGGGGGTGTCCTGCGGGACGCCCTCGCCGTGCGGTGTGCCCGATCCGGAGGGAGTGACCGGGCGGCGTGGCCGTGGAGATGAGCCGGGACCGGTTCGAGGAACTGGTCGGCGAGGCGCTCGACGAGGTGCCCGAGGAACTGCTCGGGTTGATGAGCAACGTGGTCATCCTGGTGGAGGACGACCCGCCGCCGGGCGAGGACCTGCTCGGCCTGTACGAGGGGCATTCGCTCACCTCTCGCGGCTGGGACTACTCCGGCGTGCTGCCCGACCGCATCCTGATCTACCGCAACCCGATCCTGGCGATCTGCGACAGCGACGACGACGTCGTCGACGAGGTGGCGATCACAGTGGTGCACGAGATCGCCCACCACTTCGGCATCGACGACGAGCGCCTGCACGCGCTGGGCTGGGGCTGACCGGCCTCCGGCGCGTCGCCACCCGGCTGATTCCGGCGGTTGCGCCGGTCCCCTAACCTGCGGATCAGGCACATCCTGATGCAGGAGGAAAACCCATGCGCAGCGCGCTGTTCTCCGCGGAGAACCTTGAGAAGGAGTCCCAGCAGCCGGGCATGCGGTTGCAGAACGCCAAGATGCTGAAGATCGAGCTGAACGGCGAGGCGATGGCCCGGGTCGGGTCGATGGTCGCCTACCAGGGGCAGGTGCAGTTCCAGGCCCTCGGCTCCGGCGGCATCGGCAAGTTCATCAAGCAGCGGCTCACCGGTGAGGGCGTGCCGCTGATGAAGCTCTCCGGGCGCGGCGACGTCTTCCTCGCCGACTTCGCCAAGGACGTGCACATCATCGACCTGGAGCCGGGCGACGCGCTGTCCATCAACGGCTCCAGCGTGCTGGCGTTCGACTCGACGCTCCAGTACGACATCAAGATGGTCGGCGGCGCCGGTTTCGCGTCCTCGTCCGGCCTGTTCAACTGCGTCTTCACCGGCCACGGCCGGATCGCCATCACCACCAAGGGCACCCCGGTGGTGCTCAACGTGGACGCGCCGACGTACGTGGACCCGCAGGCGGCGGTCTGCTGGTCGGCGAACCTCCAGACCGGCTACCACCGCGCCGAGCAGCTCGGTCTCGGCACGCTTCTCGGTCGCAGCACCGGTGAGGCGTTCACGATGAGCTTCGCCGGTCAGGGCTTCGTCGTGGTCCAGCCCTCGGAGGAGCCTCCGGTGGCCGGCAGCGGCTCCCAGCAGCAGGGCGGCGTGCTCGGCGGCCTGCTTCAGTGACCCTCCGGTGCCCGGGGCGTCCGCCGAGGTCGCCCCGGGCCGGTCAGCTCAGCTCGCCCGACCGCAGCCGGGCCACCCAGGCCGCCGCGTCGGCGTAGTCGGCGTCGGTGAGACCGGGCGGCACCGGCGCCTGCTGGTCACCCGGCGCCGTGCTCCAGCGGTGCCGGGGGTACGACCCCAGGAACCGCACGTCGGCGCAGACCCGGCGCAGCCCCTGCAACGCCTCGCCGAGGCGTACGTCGGCGACGTGCCCGGCGCAGTCCAGGAAGAACACGTAGCGGCCGAGTGCCTCGCCGGTCGGGCGGGACTCGATCCGGGTCATGTTCACGCCGCGCACCGCCAGTTCCATCAGCACCGCCAGCAGCGCACCCACCCGGTCGTGGGCGAGGCACACCGCGAGCGAGGTGAGGTCGTCGCCGGTGGGCGGCGGGGGCGGCCCGGGGCGGGACACGAGCGCGAACCGGGTGACCGCGTCCGGGTGGTCGGCGATCTTGTCGGCCAGCACTGCCAGCCGGTGCCGGGTCGCGCCGATCGGGGCGCAGATGGCGGCGTCGTACTCGCCGCTCGCCGCTCCGGCCGCGGCGGCACCGTTGGAGAGCACGTCGACCACTGTGGCG
This sequence comes from Micromonospora tulbaghiae, assembly GCF_900091605.1. GTDB lineage: Bacteria > Actinomycetota > Actinomycetes > Mycobacteriales > Micromonosporaceae > Micromonospora > Micromonospora tulbaghiae. Next base: position 111,499 of record NZ_FMCQ01000001.1, on the reverse strand, counting down.
TCGGGCAGGTGCTCCCGCAGCCAGCCCCGGCACTGGGTGGACGCCTGCGGGTGGGCCGCGACGGAGCGGACGTCGGACAGCGTGGTGCCGGCGCGGGCGGCCAGCACGAACTCCACCGGCAGGACCACCTCGCGGGTGATCACCAGCGGGTCGCCCTCGACCAGTTCGTCGAGCGTCACGCCGACCGCGCCGCCGATGGAGTTCTCCAGCGGCACCAGCGCCGCGTCCGCCTCCCCGGCGCGTACCGCGTCGAGCGCCTCACCGACGCTGCGGGCCGGCGTGCGGTCCCCGCGCTCGGCGGCGGGCACGGTACGCAGGGCCTGTTCGGCGAAGGTGCCCTCGGGGCCCAGGTAGACGAAGCGGGTCGGCGGTGTTCCCGGCATGCCGACCAGCCTACGCACCCGGCGTGCCGTCGCAGGCCAGGGTACGGATGCCGATCGGCGCCACGGTCCGTACCTCGACGCCGCACACGTCCGTGCCGGCGGTGACCAGCCTCGGCGTGCCGGTCTCGCCACGCGTGACCACCTGCAAATCCTCGTGCCCGGTGACAGTCAGCACCGTGTACTGCCAGCCCTCGGCGCAGAGCGGACCGGTCGCCACCGTCACCTTGACGTCCCGGGGCAGCACGCCTGCGGATCCGCGCAGCAGCGCGACGATCCGGTCGCCGGACGGCCGCCCCCGGCAGGGCGCCGCCGAGGCCGGCGCGGACGGCGCGAGCGTGGGCGGGAGGACCGGGGCCGGTGGGGTCGGGGTGGCACTCGGGCTGGGCGTGGCAGTCGCCGACGGGGCCGGGACGGGTGTGGCGGCCGCGGGTGGCGCGCGTAGCTCGGGCGGGGTGCCGCAGGCGGCGAGGGCGAGCAGCGTCACCAGCGCCAGCGGAGGGTGGCGGCGTCGGGGCTGTGGGGCGCGGGGCACGGGGGCGTCCTCGGGCATCGAGGGATGTCGTCGTGTGGTGGGGCCGAGGCCATAGTAGGAGCAGGACCGGCCCGGGGTGAAGCGCGCCGGGGTGAAGCGCGCCGGGGTGAAGCGCGCCGGGTCGGACCGCGGAGAGCTCAGACCGCGGAGAGGAAGGTGAGCGAGCCGACCACCGCGCCGTCGGTGAGGACCGGCGTGGAGATGGCGTCGACCGTCCGGCCGGCGTCGGAGCCGGGCCCCTGCACCCGCAGCAGGCCGCGGGCGAGCCGCCCGGAGTGCAGCGCGAGCAGCGGCGGGATCTTGTCGGTTTCCTGCTCGGTCAGCTCGCTCGGGCTCGCCGTGAAGTCGACCAGGCGCAGGCCGCCCTCCAGCAGCGGCAGGCCGATCACGTCCTCCGGGGCACCCAGGCAGAGCAGGTCGCAGCCGGACGAGGAGATAGCCACGACAGTGGTGCCCTCGTCGATCAGCAGGCACGGCTCGGCGGCCCGGGAGACCATGCCGGACCACTGCCCGAAGTTGTCGGACTCCTGCTCGGTGGATGCCGCGGGCGCGAACACGTCCGAGAGTGAGAGTTCGACGTGGGCCACCGCGCCTCCTATGTACACCGACGGTCTGTCCACGCTAGCCGGTCGGTGCGGCGGAAGCATCGGCTGCCGGGCGGCCGGCGACGGCGCGGACCGACGGAACCAGTCGGGGGCGGTGCCGTGGGCCGCGTGGCGTCGCCGGAGACGTTACCGGCGGGCGGCCCGCTTGTCAGCGGCCGTTCGGCCCTCGTCATACCACCGGTAGTCGGCGGTTGGACGGTACGTGCCGTTGAACCACGTCGCCGGCGCCTGGGCGACGCGGGAGAGCTTCTCGGCGGTGGCCGGGCTGATCCGGTTCCCACCGGCCACGAGCAGGCGGTCCAGCTCGCGGTGGGTGGCCATGAGGCAGTCCTTCGGCAGGCCGTAGACGCTGATCACCCCGGAGCCGACGAACGTCAGCACCGGGCTCACCGGGATCGGCAGGCCGACCGCGTCGGAGAGGGCCTTGCTGGCCCGCTTGGCGTCCCGGCGCGCCTCCGCCACGTACGGCGGGCGCTTGCCGTTGATCTGGACCACGTCTCCGGCCACGAGCACCCGGGCCCGGCCGTGGTCGGCGATGGTGACCGCGAACAGGCCGCTCGGACCGATGGCCAGGAACCCGGCCCGGTCGTCGCGGGCGCGGTCGAGCAGCATGTCCGCCGGGTCCGTCCGGGGCCACTCGATGACGTGCCAGGCGGGACCGAGATGGTCGAGCTGGCCCAGGGCGCGGGCCCCGGCCGCTTCCAACCGGCGGGCCCCCCGCTCCGCCCGGCGACGCCGGGCCCACTCCAATGGAGTCGGTCGGGCCGGCTCGAGCACCGAGGTGGGCTCGACCCGGGAGTGCGGCACCGTGCGGGGCGGCAGTGCCCTGCTCGGTACGGCTTGACGAGCGGGAAAGACAGTCATCGCGACCTCCGGCAAAAGGTCTCTCGAAGTTATGTCTCCACTACCCTACGTTGCGCCCCCGGGGGCTCGGCAAGTTGGACCGCCGGAGTGAGTGCGGATGAATGCCATATTCATTCACACTTCTTTTCCGGATGGTGCGCAAGCCTGCCCTAGGCTGCGAGGGTGACCCACTATGTGGACAGCGAAGTCGCCCGCCTCGGGACGGTGCTGCTGCACCGCCCGGGACCGGAACTGGCCCGCCTCACCCCACGGAACAACGACAGCCTCCTGTTCGACGCTATCCCATGGGTGGGACGCGCGCAGGAGGAGCACGACGGGTTCGCGGCGGCGCTGCGGTCCCGCGGGGTCGAGGTGCTCTACCTGGCCGACCTGCTGGTCGAGACGCTCGCCGTGCCGGACGCCCGGGCCGAGCTGACCGACCAGGTGCTGCGGTCCCGCCGGCTCGGCCACACCCTGCGGCGCCGCGTCGCCGACCATCTGACCTACCTCGATCCGGCCGGACTGGCCGACGTGCTCACCGCCGGGCTCGCACACGAGGAACTGCGGATCGGCGCCGACCGTCCCGGCGGTCTGGTCTGGACGCTCATGGACCGGCACGACTTCGTCATCGACCCGCTGCCCAACCTGCTGTTCACCCGCGACTCGTCGGTCTGGATCGGCGACCGGGTCGGTGTGACAAGCCTGGCCATGCCGGCCCGGCGGCGGGAGACCACGCTCACCGACGCGATCTACCGCTACCACCCGCGTTTCGTCGGCACCGAGTTCGTCTACCACCCGCGGCTGGAGCACCTGGAGGGCGGCGACGTGCTGCTGCTCGCGCCGGGGGTGCTCGCCGTCGGCGTCGGCGAGCGCACCACCCCGGCCGGTGCGGAACGGCTGGCCCGGCAGGTGTTCGCGGCCGGGCTGGCGCACACCATCCTGGTGGTGCCGATCGCGCAGGAGCGCGCCACCATGCACCTGGACACGATCTGCACCATGGTCGACGTCGACGCCGTACTGATGTACGCGAACGTCGCCGACCAACTGTCCGCGTACACGGTCATCGCCGGCGCGGACGGCGACGACCTGCGGGTCGACGGCCCGGCGCCGTTCCTGCGGGCCGCAGCCGACGCGATGGACCTCGACCAGCTCCGGGTGATCGACACCGGCCTCGACCCGGTCACCGCCGAACGCGAGCAGTGGGACGACGGAAACAACACGCTCGCGCTCGCGCCCCGGCTCTGCGTCGGCTACGAGCGCAACGTGGAGACCAACGCGCAACTGGAACGCGCCGGCATCGAGGTGATCGCCATCGCCGGGTCGGAGCTGGGCTCCGGGCGGGGTGGCCCGCGCTGCATGTCCTGCCCGCTGGTGCGGGAGAAGGGCGGGCCCGCCTGACCCGGAGACGTCAGCGCAGCGTCAGCTGGCGGCCGAGCAGCCCCTGGCGGACCCGTCGGCCGGCCGCGTCGAGCGGCTCCCGCTCCGCGACCGCCTCGGCGTAGCGCTTGGCGAACTCCGCCACCGGCGCCTCCCACTCGGCGGCCGGGGTGTCCTCCGGCAGGTCCCAGACCGGCGCGAGGCGGCCGTGCGCCCGGAACATGCCCGCGAACTTCGTGTCGTCGCCGAGCGTCAGCGCGCCCGCGGCGGCGAGCCGGGACAAGGCGTCCAGTGCGGCGTCCTCGTCGTCCGGCAGGACCAGGCGCACGTGGGCCTTCTCCGGCACCTGGCACCAGTACGCGGCCCGCGCCGCGGCCAGCTTCACGGTCGGGTAGATCGCCGAGTTGGCCCGCTCCAGGGATGCCTGGACGTTCGGGTCGTCGGCGGCGCCCGGGTCGAGCCAGAAGTCGAACCCGTCGTGCATGCTGATCTCCAGCGGGCCGTCCACCAGGATGTCCTGGAGGCGAGGGCCCGGCCCGGGCAGCGGCGGCACGCTCACCTGGCCGCCCGGCTCGGTCCGCAGCGCGGAGATCAGCGCGTCGGCCAGGTCACGGGAGACGTCGCCGGACTGCTGGTGCCGTTGCAGGCCGATGAAGACCCGCCCGTCCGGCTTGGTCATCGCCGGGGCGGCCATCGGCAGCACGGTGGCCAGCGTGACCGGCCGGTCGCCGTACTCCTCGACCAGTTCCGGGGTCAGCCGCAGCGGCGCGGACGCGGCCGGGACCAGCTCGCGCAGGGCGATCCACTCCGGCTCGTCGGCGAGGCCCTCGAACGGCCGGGGCACGAAGACGTCGCGCACCTTCTCCCGCTTCGGGGTGGCCTCGACGGCCCGCTGGTTCTTCCGACGCTTGCTCATGCGCCCGCTCCGCTCCGCTCGCTCATGGCGAGACAGCCTAGATGCCGGGCCTCGGCGGTGGGTGCCGGACCCGCCCGCCGCGTCGGTCAGCCGGCGGCGACCAGGTCCGTCCGCTGCACCGGGACCGGGTCGAACCGGGCCCACACGCTCTGGCCCAGCCCGTCGCGCTCCACGCCCCAGCCGCTGGCCAGCCCGGCGACGATGTGCAGTCCCCGCCCGTCCGCCGCGTCCGGCGAGGCGGTACGCATGCACGGGCCGGCGCCGGAACCGCCGTCGGTGACCCGGAGTTCGACACTCGGCCCCCGCTCGGTCACCCGCAGCCGCCAGGCGACCCGGACGACGCCGCCGGGCAGCGCGTCGGCGTGCCGGACCGCGTTGCCGACCAGTTCGGCGAGGACCGCGACCAGGTCGGCCACCAGGACCGGGGGTACGACACCGGTCAGCTCGTCGGCGAGCCGGTGCCGGGCCAGGCGCGCGCCGGTGGCGTCGTGGGGCACCACCACGCACCACGACCGTTCGGCCGGACCAGTCGACACGTCGTTCCTTCCCCGCCCGTGAGCGCCCCGGTCAACCCCGGGGCAGCCGCACCTCTGCGACCGTACCGCCACCGGCTCTGGGCCGGAGGGATACCCATCCATTCTGCTGTTCAACGATCTGGCGGACGAGATAGAGACCGAGCCCGGCACCGGGATACCGGCGGCGGTCGCCGGACTCGCCCTGCCAGAACCGGTCGAAGGCCCGCTCCACGTGCTCCGGCCGGATGCCGATGCCCCGGTCGGCCACCCGGAACGAGACGGTCCGCTCGTTCGCCTCGGCGGTGATCTCGATCGGCGTGTCCGGCAGCGAGTACTTCCCGGCGTTGGTGCCCAGCTCGGTGAGCACCGTGGCGAGGCTGTGCCGGTCACCGAGCGCCTTGGGCAGGTCGGCGGGGAGGTCGAGCACGACCCGGTGCCGGACGTCGGCCGGCAGGTCGACCACCGCCGCGCGCAGGGCGTCGACCAGGTCGAACGGCGCGGCCGGTTCACCGCCGGGCCGGTTCTCCGTGGCGGCGGTCAGCAGCCGGTCGACCAGGCGGGCCAGTTCGTTCGCGCGCTGGCCGATGATCCGGGCGGCCTGCCTCCGGTCGGCGTCGCTCAGCGAGTCCCAGTGGTCGGTGAGCGTGTCCGCGTACCCCTTGATGACGGTGACCGGGGTACGCAGCTCGTGGCTGGTCACCGCGACGAACAGGTCCCGGTCGTGGTCGCGCCGCTGCTGGTCGGTGGTGTCGCGGAAGCTGACCACCCGCAGCGCGTTCGGGCCGGGCAGCTCGCCGGAGGTGATCCGCAGCCAGCGGCCGTCCGGCAGCCGGTGGTCGAGCACCTGGCCGGGCGGCGGCAGCGGGAACGGCAGCGGACGGCCCAGCGCCTCCTCCGCCGGCCGGCCGGTCACCTGGACCGCGGCCGGGTTCCAGAGCCGGACCCGCCCGTCCCGGTCCACCACGGCGAGCCCGTCGGCGAGCGCCGCCACGACCGGGCCGTCCCCGTGTACGGGCAGGCCGGTCTGGTCGCCGTACATGTGGGCGACGCATGCGGCGATGTAGCCGATGACGGCGCGTTGCGCGGGTTGCAGCGGCTCGCCCAGCCGGTAGAGCGCGTGCAGGCTGCCGACTGTGAGCCCGCCGATCTCCGCGCGTGCCACGATCATCCGGCAGAGGCCCCGGCCGGCGACCTCGTCGGCGAGCGCACCGGGGATCGCGTCGACCCGGAACTCCCGCACCGGCGGGCCGGCGAGCAGGCAGACGGTGGCCGGGTCGCTGGCGGGCAGCGGGCGGCCGAGGACGAACTCGGCGCTGCCGGTCGCCGCGATCACCCGGCCCCCGGCCGAGGTGAACTCCACGAAGACCAGGCCGGCCGCGCCGACCGTCGGTTCGACCTCGCGGAGCAGACGGGTGAGCACGGCGAGACCGGACTCGCCCGAGTTGATCATGTTGATCACTGCGGTGTGGCCGGCGATGAAGGCGGGGTAATCGGTTCGCTCCGGCATGTCCCGAGTGTGCCGCGCCGTCCGCGTCCGGGACACCCCCCGCCGGTCGACCGTCCCCGGTACCGATCGACGGGGCTCACCGGCCCAACCGGGCCAGCGCGTGGGCCGGCCGGTCCGTGATCACCCCGTCCACGCCGGCTTCGAGCACGAGTTCCAGGTCCTCCGGCTCGTTGACGGTCCACACGTACACCGAGTTGCCGGCGGCACGCAGCGCGGGGACCAGCCGTGGGCGGGTCCGGACGAGGGCCACACCGGGGCCGGCGATCCGGGCGCCGAACGGCAGCCGGCCCAGCGGCAGCAGGCGCGGCAGCACCTCCAGCAGCAGCACCGTGGGCAGCGCCGGCGCGAGTTCCCGGATCCGGCGTACGGCGAGCGGCGAGAACGACATCACGGTCACCTGGACGGGATGGTCCGGGCGGGGCTCGGCCAGCCCGTACCGGCGCAGCATCTCGACCAGGCGGCGCTCGACCTCGCCCCGGTAGCGGGACGGGTGCTTGGTCTCGATCAGCAGCCGGACCGGCCGCCCGGCGGCCAGCACCGCGTCGAGCAGCCGCTCCAGCGTGAGCAGCCGGGTGTGCGACTCGTCGAGCGGCGCGTCGTCCTCGGCCAGCGTCGCGGCACGATGCCAGGAGCCGAAGTCGAGCGCCTCCAGCTCGGCGAGCGTCCGCGCGCTGACCAGCCCACGGCCGTTGCTGGTGCGGTCCAGCCGGCGGTCGTGCACGCAGACCAGGTGTCCGTCGCGGGTCAGCCGGACGTCGCACTCCAGCCCGTCCGCGCCCTCGTCGAGAGCGCGCAGGTAGGCGGCGAGCGTGTGCTCCGGCAGGTCGTACGAGGCGCCGCGATGGGCGAAGACCAGGGGGACGGTCATGGCCGCGTCACCGGCTCAGGCGACCCGGCCCGGCTGCCCGTCGTCGGTGACCACCGGGCGGCCGGCGGCGGCCCAGTCGCCCATTCCGCCGTCGACGTTGCGCACCTGGTCCCAGCCGTTGCGCAGCAGGTAGCCGACCACCTGGGCGGAGCGGCCACCGGCCCGGCAGATCACCGCCACGTCGCGGTCCTGCGGGATCTCGGCGAGCCGGGCGGGCAGCTCGGTCATCGGCAGGTGATGGGCGGCCGGCGCGTGGCCGGCGGCCCACTCGTCGTCCTCCCGGACGTCGAGCAGGTAGACGTCGTCGGGCACGGCCGACGCGGGGACGCTGGGTAGTGAGGCTCCGAACACGGTCACCAAGCCTAGTCGTCCTCGTCGCTCAGAGCCGGTTGACCCAGCGCGGGTTGGCGCCGGCCCATTCCGGCACGCGCGTGTCGCGCAGCGCGGTGAACAGTCCGCCGCCGCCGTTGTCCAGCACCACGTACGAGACGCCGTCGATGGTCTGCGGGTAGGAGGGCACCTGGACCCCGCGCAGGGCGTCCGCGGGCAGGCCGCGCAGCGCGAACAACAGCTCGTCCAGGGGTACGCCGTTGGTGTCCACGGTCAGCGCCCCGCCGGCCGCGCGGAGCACCCGGTCCAGCTTGACCGGGTCGCTGCGCAGCCGCGTCTCGCCCGCCCGGTCGAGCACCGCCCGCAGCATCTGCTGCTGGTGCCGCTGCCGGTCGTAGTCGCCGCCGGGCAGGTCGTAGCGCTGCCGCACGTAGTCGAGCGTCCGCGCGCCGTCCATCTGCTGGCAGCCGGTGTCGAACTGCTGCCGGGTGTGGATCGAGCGCACCGGCGTGTCCACGCACATCCGGATGCCGCCGAGCTGGTCGATCACCTGCTTGAAGCCGGAGAAGTCGACGAGTGCCGCGCCGTCGAAGCGGATTCCGGTGAGCCGGCTCAGGGTGGTGCTGAGCAGCCGTGCGCCGCCCTCACCGCCGCCGCCGTGCTCGTACGCGGCGTTGACCTTGTCCTGGCCGCCGGGGAAGCCGGGCGCCGCGGGGAGCGCCACCAGCAGGTCGCGCGGCACGGAGATCAGGTACGCCTGCCGCATCCCGGCGGGCACGTGCACGATCAGGATGCTGTCGGAGCGCTGGTCCTCCGGGTTCGCGCCGGGCCGGTGGTCCGAGCCGATCAGCAGGTAGTTGAGCGCGCCGTCCAGGTCTGTCCGCTTGTTCCGGGCGGCCGGGTCGAGCAGTTGCTCCTTGGCGACGGTGCGGTCGTAGCGCGAGGTGAGCCAGTGCAGCCCGGCGACGCCGAGCGTGGCGAGCAGGACCAGTACGAGGCCGGTGCCGAGCAGGAACCGGGCCCAGCGGGCGGGTCCACCCCGCCCGCGTCGGTTCCGTGCTGGCCTGGACGTGACGATCCCCCCGTAGCCGCGACATGAGACCCGCTCACGTCAGGCTACGGGGGGATCGGCCGACCGTTACCGCTTTCGCGCAGGTCAGCGGGTCATTTCCGGGTGGACAGGACGTCCGGGTTGTTCACCACGAAGTCGGCCAGCTTGTCGTTCTTGACCGCCTGGAACATGTCCATGGTCGTCTCGTTGAACGTCTCCCGGCCGTTGCTGTTGCCGGCGAACGTTCCCCCGTTGGTCCGCAGGGTGACCAGGTCGTTCCCGTTGAGGTTCTTGAGCGTGAAGATGAAGTCGGCGATCGGCACGCCGCCGGTGTCCAGGACGAACGCCTTGCCCGCGGCCTTCATCAGCGAGTTCAGCTTGAGCGGGTTGGTCAGCATGCCGCCCTCGGTGGCCTTCTTGGCCATCGCCTTGATCAGCTGCTGCTGGTTCTGCTGCCGGTCGTAGTCGCTGTTCGGCAGGCCGTAGCGCTGGCGGGAGTAGTCGAGCGCCTCCCAGCCCTCCATCTCCCGGCAGCCCTTCTTGTGCACCACTGCCTTGTACGGCTTGCCGGTCTTCTTCGCGTCGGCGTTCCACATCGCCTTGCCGTCGACGTACGACATGTGGTGCGACTTGACCTCGTGGCTGACGCAGATCCGCACCGAGCCGAGCGCGTCGATCACGCTCTTGAAGCCGCCGAAGTTGATGATCGCGGCGCCGTCGAAGCCGATGCCGGTCATCGACTTGATCGTCTTGGCCATCAACTGGGCGCCGCCCTCCCAGCCGCCGCCGTTCTGGGCGCCGTGGAAGAAGGCCGCGTTGATCTTGTCGGTGCCGCCCCGGTAGCCGCTCTTCTCGAACGCCGGGATACGCGCCTCGGTGTCCCGGGGGATCGAGATCAGGTACGCCTGGTCGTGGCTGGCCGGGATGTGCAGGATGATGATCGTGTCCGACCGGACGTCGTCGGCCGCCCAGCGCTCGCGGGCGTCCACACCGAGCAGCAGCATGTCGATCGGGCCTTCGAGGCTGTTGCCGCCCTCGGCCTCGCTCTTGCCCGCTCCGCCGAGCAGGTTGCGCTGGGCGATGTTGTCGGTGGCCTGGCCGATGACCGCCTTGCTGCCGACGATCGCGACGCCGCTGGTCACCATCAGCACCGCGCCGAGCACAAGCGTGAGCTTCGCCCAGAGCGGGTCCTTGCGCTTGGTGCGCTTCTTCTTGCCACCGCCCGGGCCGCGACCGCCGGAACCGGGCTGTGTGGGGATGACCGGAGGGACCCGCCCGGATGATCCGGGTGCCGGTGACTGCGGGCGACGGCTGGTCTGGACCGACATGCGTGCTCCAGCTCGGTGATCGGGGGCGGGACCACTTTACGTATCTGTTCCCGTTCTCGCGACCTCGTAGGGTCGCAATTCCCGTCAATACCGGCCAACACCTTTTGGTTGTGACCGAACGGGCAGGGGTAAGGAGCCGGTCGGCGGTTGGCCTCCGTGGTGGCGAGGTCCTAGCGCGAGAGACCGGTCATGTCGTGCCGGCGTCAGCCGCCCGCGCTGTCGCCCGAACCCTTCTGGTTGGCCTGCATCCACTCGGCCATCCGGTCCGCGGCGATGGCCTTGTACATCGCCAGCGCCTTCTCCCGGTCGGAAACCACCACGGACTGCCCGTCGATGGTCTGGCCGCCCAGGTGCGGGCTGGTGACGAACGTCAGGTTCTCGCCCCGCAGGCTGCGGAACTGCACTGCCATGTCGGTCAACGAGAATCCCTGGTCGACCGTGACGGCGGCGGTCACCGCCTTGAGGAAGTCGTTCAGCTTCTTCGGGTTGGTGAGCGTGCCGGTGCTCGCGGCCTTGTCCATCAGCGCCTTCAGGAACTCCTGCTGGTGCCGCATCCGGGCGAAGTCGCCGTCCGGGAACTGCTTGCGCTGCCGGACCCAGTCCAGCGCCTCGGCGCCGTTCATGTGGTTCACGCCCTTGGTGAACGTCCGGTACGGCTTGTGGATCGAGGTGACGGTCCGCTCGACCTTGAGGTCCACCCCGCCGAGGGCGTCGGTGACCTCCTTGAAGCCGCCGAAGTCGATGGCCATGACGTGGTCGATCCGTACGTCGGTGAAGCACTCGACGGTCTTCACCGCGAGCGGCAGACCGCCGAACGCGAACGCCGCGTTGATCTTGTTGCGCGAACCGGAGTCGCAGGACGCGCCCGCGCTCTCCGGGATCGGCACGTACAGGTCACGCGGCACCGAGACCAGGTAGGCGCTCTTGTGGTCGGCCGGGATGTGCATGACGATCACGGTGTCCGCACGCCACTTGCCGCTCCCGTCGACCGGGGCGTCCGGATCCCGTGAGTCGCTGCCCACGAGCAGGATGTTGAACGCGCCGTCGACCTGCTTGGCCGGCCGGCCCCCGGTGATCCCGGCGAACGGGTCGGTGCGGGCCAGGTCGTCGTCCAGGTTGCGGGCGTAGAACCAGGCGCCGAGGCCGCCGAGCAGCGCCAGCACCAGCACCGCCACGCCGGCCACCAGGCCGATGCGCCCCCAGCGCGGCCGGGGGCCCCGCCGGCCGGACCCGCCTGGACCGCCGCCCCCAGGACCACCGGGGCCGGTCGGCCCCACCGGACCGCCGGGACCGCCCGAGCGGGGCGCCTCGTCGTGTGCGGGGTACCACCTGGTTTCCGAGGGCCGGGCGCGCCCGGTGGCGGCCCGGTCGGAGCCCGGAACCTGGGCGCGGCCCGCGCCCCGGCTCAGGTGTCGGGGGATCGGGGCGCCGGCAGACGAGGTCGCTGACATGTAACCGAGGGTAGGTCGGCCGGGCCACCGACGCCCTCGTACGCGCGCCGATGTCAGCCGCGTCCCCGCCGGGTTCAGTACCCGAGCCGCCCGCGGAAGTACTCGATCGTGCGTCGGAGGCCGTCTTCGGGCGTGACGCTCGGCTCGTATCCGAGCAGTTCGCGGGCGAGGGTCAGGTCCGGGCGGCGCATCTCCGGGTCGTCGGAAGCGCGAGTGATGTAACTCACCTCGGACGTGCTTCCGGTGAGTGACACGATCGTCTCGGCAAGTTGCCGCATCGACATCTCGTGCTCGGTGCCGCAGTTGATCGGGCCGGTCTCGGTCGAGTCGAGCAGCAGCAGGATGCCGCGCACCAGGTCGTCGACGTAGCAGATCGAGCGGGTCTGGTTGCCGGTGCCGTGCACCGTGATCGGCTCGCCGCGCAGCGCCTGGGAGATGAACGTCGGGATGGCCCGGCCGTCGTCCGGGCGCATCCGGGGACCGTACGTGTTGAAGATCCGCACGATCGCGGTGTCCGTGCCCCGGCTGCGGTGGTAGGCCATGGTGGCCGCCTCGGAGAAGCGCTTCGCCTCGTCGTAGACGCTCCGGATGCCGATCGGGTTGACGTTGCCCCAGTACGTCTCGCGCTGCGGGTGCTCCTTCGGGTCGCCGTACGCCTCGGAGGTGGAGGCCATCAGGAACCGCGCGCCGTCGTCGGTGGCCCGCTCCAGCAGCGCCAGCGTGGCCACCGAGCCGACCCGGAGGATCTCGACCGGCAGCTTCTCGAAGTCGGTGGGGCTGGCCGGGGACGCCATGTGCAGGATCGCGTCGAACCGCTCGGCCATCGCCGGGTGGTTCGGCAGGCCGTCGGAGATGTCCGCCTCGACGAGCGTGAAGGTCGGCCGGTCCAGCAGGTGGGCGACGTTGTCCTTGGACCCGGTGACGAAGTTGTCCAGCACCACGACGTCGCACCCGCGCTCGACGAGCCGGTCGACCAGGTGGGACGGGACGAAACCGGCGCCGCCGGTGACGAGGATGCGGTGTCCGGTTCCGAAGCGGGGAGCGACCTTCATGGCGGTCAGCCTATACACGCGAGGCGGGGCCCCCGCGTAAGGCAGGGGCCCCGCTCGACAGTGGTGCTCAGTGGGCGCCGGCTCCGGTGAGCGAGCGCACCTCCAGCTCCGCGTACTTCTCCTCGTCGCTCTCCTTGGACAGGATCGTGCCGAGCCAGCCGCACAGGAAGCCGAACGGGATCGAGATGATGCCCGGGTTCGACAGCGGGAACCACTGCCAGTCGTGGTCGGGGAACATCGCCGTCGGCGCGCCGGAGACGACCGGCGAGAAGAAGACGAGCACCACGGCGGCGAGCAGGCCGCCGTAGATCGCCCAGACCGCGCCCGACGTGTTGAACCGCTTCCAGAACAGGCTGTAGAGGATCGCCGGCAGGTTGCCCGAGGCGGCGACCGCGAACGCCAGCGCGACCAGGAACGCCACGTTCAGGTTCTGCGCGTAGATCGACAGGACGATCGAGACCGCGCCGATCACCAGCGCGGAGATCCGGGCGACTGTCACCTCCTGCCGCTCCGACGCCTCACCCTTCTTCACCACGTTGGCGTAGAAGTCGTGCGCCAGGCTGGACGACGACGCCAACGTCAACCCGGCGACCACGGCGAGGATGGTGGCGAACGCGACCGCTGCGATGATCGCCAGCAGTGTCGCGCCGCCCAGGTCTCCGCCGAGGAACTGCTCTCCCAGCTTCTCGGCGAGCTGTGGCGCGGCGGTGTTGCCCGCCTTGTCCTGCGCGGTGATCTCCGACCCGCCGACGATCGCCGCCGCGCCGAAGCCGAGCGCCAGGGTGAGCAGGTAGAACGTGCCGATGATGCCGATCGCCCAGAGCACGCTCTTGCGGGCCGCCCGCGCGGTCGGCACGGTGTAGAAGCGGATCAGGATGTGCGGCAGGCCGGCCGTGCCGAGGACCAGCGCGATGCCCAGCGAGAGCAGGTCCATCTTGCTGTAGAACGTCTTCAGCGCGTCGCCGGGTGTCTCCACGCCGTAGCGCAATCCGGGTTCGAGGAACGCCGCTCCCTTGCCCGAGGCGCTGGCCGCGTCACCGAGCAGCGAGGACAGGTTGAACTTGTACTTGGCGAGCACCAGAAGCGTCATCGCCAGCGCGCCGCCCATCAGCAGGAACGCCTTGACGATCTGCACGTAGGTGGTGCCCTTCATGCCGCCGACCGTCACGTAGATGATCATCAGGGCGCCGACCATGATGATGGTGGCGACCTTGGCGGTGTCCGCGTCCATGCCGAGGAACGTGGTGTCCGGCTTGATGCCGAGCAGCAGGGCGACGAGCGCGCCGGCGCCGACCATCTGGGCCAGCAGGTAGAAGATCGACACGGTGATGGTGGAGACCGCCGCCGCGGTCCGGACCGGCCGCTGCCGCATCCGGAACGCCAGGACGTCCGCCATCGTGTACCGGCCGGAGTTGCGCAGCAGCTCGGCCACGAGCAGAAGCGCCACCAGCCAGGCGACCAGGAAGCCGATCGAGTAGAGGAAGCCGTCGTAGCCGTAGAGCGCGATGATGCCGGCGATGCCCAGGAAGGACGCCGCCGACATGTAGTCGCCGCCGATCGCCATGCCGTTCTGGAAGCCGGAGAAGGACCGGCCGCCGGCGTAGAAGTCGGTGGCGGTCTTGGTCTGCCGGCTGGCCCAGACGGTGATCGCCAGCGTGATCGCCACGAAGACCAGGAACAGCGTGATGGTGAGGTTCCGGGCGGTCGTGCTGCCCGCCTCAGCCGCGAGGACCGTGTTCATGGGTCACCTCCCCGATCTCGTCGCGGATCCGGTCGGCGACCGGGTCGATCCGGCGGCTGGCGAACCGCGAGTAGAGCCAGGCGATGACGAACGTGGAGACGAACTGGAGCAGGCCGAAGACCAGGGCGACGTTGATGTTGCCGATGAGCTTCGTGCCCATGAATCCCCGCGCGTACGCGGAGAGGATGACGTAGAGCGCGTACCACAGGAAGAACGCGACGGTCATCGGGAAGACGAAGCCGCGTAGCGCGCGACGCAACCCGGCGAACTCGTCCGACCGCTGGACGGCGAGGTACCGTTCCGCCGCCGACTCGGCGGGTGCGGACGCGGGTGTGTCCGTGGACATCTGTGGATCACCACCTTCGCAGGCGTGGGGGAAGTTTCGCGCACGGTAGAGAGCGCGCTCCCGGCCCGGGAAGGCTCCGCCGCCGGGCGGCGAACGGCTGCGCCGAACGGCACTCCCACTGCGCCCAGTGACTCACGTCACTCCGCTAACCGGTCACCCCAACCCGGTTGATCATGAAGTTGGCGGCGACAAATCGGACGCCGAATGCGGTCAACTTCATGATCGTCGGAGCAAGGGGGTCAGCCGGGGAGGTCGTGGTAGCGGCCTCGGTAGTGCAGCAACGGGGGCGTGTCCCGGGGCAGGTCCACCGACTCGATCGTGGCCTCGACCAGCAGGCTCCAGCCGTACTCGCGGGCGGCGGTGAGGCGGCAGCCCGCCCAGCCGCCTGCGTCCGAGGGCACCGGGCCGTACGGCGTCTCGGTCCAGGTGTCCAGCGCGAACAGACCGCCGGGTGACGGGAACAGGCCGGCGAAGCGGTCGGCGAGCTGCCGGTGCTGCGGGCCCAGCGGGGCCACCGCGAACCGTCCCGCCTCCTCGATGGCCGCCCACAGGTCCGACTCCGGGTCGATCAGGCCCAGCAGGCGGTCCGGCTCGCCCTCGGCCACGAGCGTGGAGGAGACGGTCAGCCCCTCCGGACCGGGCGCGGTCCAGAGCGTCACCGGGGCGGCCAGCCGTCCGCGCAGCCGGCGTACCGGCGAGCGTTGCGCGGCCGGCGCCGCGAACGGATCGGTGGAGTGGATCTGCGCGCCCGGCTCTGGATTCACGTGAAACATTGTGCCGCCCGTCCCCGGGCGAGGTTCGACGGAACGCCCTACCCTGCCGGGCATGGCTCTCATCCCACCGCAGCAGCTCGCCCAGGAACGGGTCGTCGCCGCCGACGCCATCCTGGGCGGTCAGGTCGACCTGCGTGCCTATCCACACCGGCACCTGCTGGTCAGGGCGAACAACACCTGGGGCCGCAGGGCGTTCCAGCCGCTGATGGAAGCGGTCGAGCACCTGTCGAACTACGGCTGGGAGCTGGTCACCATGACCAGCGTCGGCGACGGCCACCACGTCTACGCGGCGATGCGCCGCACCGCCTGACGGCAGCCCGGGGCGCGCGGATCAGTCGTCGGCGAGCAGGCGGCGGGCGGCGGCCAGCACCTCCGGGTCGGCGCAGCCGGCCGCGTACCCGGCGATGCGGCGGCGGATGTCGCGCCCGAGCAACCACCCCCCGATCCGCTCGGCGACCGGCCGCAGGAACGCCGGCCGGCAGCGGAAGTTGTACCGCCACGTCGCGATCGTGGTGCCGGGCTCCGGGCCGGGCGCGAAGCGCCAGCCGCCGCCGAACCGCTCGAAGAACCACGGTCCGCGCACCATCTTCATGCCGACGTTGGTCGGCGGCGACCAGGAGACGTACTCGCTGACCATGACCAGGCCGTGCCGGGACCGGGTGTACGTGCGCACGCCCCGGCCGGGCCGCGTCGCGCCGTCGACGAAGTGCTGCTCGCGGACGAACGGATCCCAGCGGTACCGCACCGGGGCGGTGGTCTGGGAGACGGCGAACGCCAGCTCCGGCGGGACCGGGACCGTGGTGACCGCTTCGACGACAGGCATCAGCGCCTCGGCGTGACAGCGGCCAGCAGCTCCGGCTGCCGGTGGTCGAGCGTGTCTCCCGCCATGTACGCGCCGAGCAGTGCCGCGCCTCCGCCGTACGCCAGGCCGACCGGCAGCGCCAGCCAGAGCCACACGTCGCCCAGTAGCGCGGCGGCCACCACGAACGGCACCGCCACCACAGCCGAGCCGACCATGGAGACCAGGGTGAGCAGGCCCTTGGTGAATCCGGCTCCGCTGTTCATGGCGAACGGGTTGCTCGACTCGGGCAGCGAGTACGCGCCGAGCACGGAGACGAACGCGTTGATCGCCAGCCCGCAGCCGTACGCGGCGAACAACGCGCCACCCATGACCCCGAGCCATTCGGGCCGGCCGAGGACGACCGCCAGCGCGACCGCGATCACGACGAGCATCGGCACCACGTAGATCGAGAACGCGGCCATCCGGGCCCGCAGCTCCACCCGGCCGGGCACACCAGCGACCAGGTTCGCGGCGTACGAGCTGCCGTCGAAGCCGAACTGGTTGGCGAGCGTCACCGACGCGAGCGCCCCGACGAAGATCATGGTGAGGCTGACCAGCGCCGGCGAGGAGTCGGCGGTGGCCTGCTCGAACGCCGCGCCGCCCTCGGACAGGAACGCGGGGCCGCCGAGGTTGACCATCAGCGGCACGAACACACCGACCACGGCGACGGTGATCAGGTTGGCCCGTCGCCGGGCGTCCCGCCACCAGTAGCGGCACTCGCGGGCGACGAGCGCGCCGAACCGGTCCCGCCGGGTCCAGCCCACCGCGCGGGGGAAGAGTTGCGCGACCGCACCACCGGCCACGCCGCGCGGCGTCCGCGCGGGGCCGCTGCTCGCCGTGCCCACCATCGCCGACTCCAGCGACCGCGACCACCAGAGCAGGAGTACGCCGAGCGTCGCGACCGCGATCAGCAGCTTCACCACGGCGGCGCCGGCCCGGCCCTCCGCCACGTCGACACCGGCGGTCCACGGTGCGCCGAACGGCGTCCAGCCGACCACCCGGGCCACGCCGTCCAGCCGGTCCCAGTCGGTCTGCCGTACCGCGGCGAGCACCAGCAACTGCAACGGCCCGAGCAGGGCGGCCAGCACCGCGAGCAGCACGGCGGCCAGGTCGCGTACCCGGCGTGAGCGCAGCATCGTCGCGAACGCGCTCGTGATCGCGCGGGCGCCGGCCAGGCAGACGAGCAGCCCGAGGACCACGCCGAGCGCGCCGGCCAGGGCGGCGGCCCATCCGCCGAGCGCGCCGGCGGTGACCACCAGCCCGGCCGCCGTGATCGCCGTCGCCAGGGCCGGCACGCTGACCAGGGCGGCGGCCAGCAGGCCGGTGACCAGGGTGCGGCGGGACAGCGGCAGCAGCGCGAACCGGGCCGGGTCGAGCGTCTCGTCCACGCCGAAGAAGACGAGCGGCAGGAGCAGCCAGCCGAGCGTCAGCACGCCACCGCCGAAGGCGGCGATCATCAGCGCGTACCGGGACTCACCGGCCAGCCCCGGCGCGGCCAGCAGGAAGAACCCGACGGCGGCGAACCAGAGCCCGAACAGCAGGCCGAGGACGAACAGCGCGACCCGCCAGGTCTGGCCCCGGAAGTTGTTGCCGAGCACCCGCAGCTTGAGCCGGACGAAGTGCCAGGGCGACACGCGCCGGGCCGGACGCTCGGGGACGGTCACCGGGACAGCCACGACAGCTCCTCGCCGGTCGCGGTCCGGCCGCCGACCACCTCCACGAAGACGTCCTCCAGCGACCGGTCGCCGCGCACCTCGGCCAGCGTGCCGACCTGCTTGATCCGGCCCTCGGCCAGGATCGCCACGTGGGAGCAGAGCCGCTCGACCACCTCCATCACATGGCTGGAGAAGATCACCGTGCCGCCGCCGCCGACGTACCGGTGCAGGATGTCGCGGATGAGCGCCGCCGAGACCGGGTCGACCGCCTCGAACGGCTCGTCCAGCACCAGCAGGCGCGGACCGTGCAGCAGCGCGCAGGCCAGCCCGATCTTCTTCTTCATGCCCGCCGAGTAGTCGACCACGAGCGTGCGGCCGGCGTCGGAGAGCGCCAGCACGTCGAGCAGCTCCGCCGCCCGCTGGTCGACCACCGCCGGGTCCATGCCGCGCAGCAGACCGTGGTACGCCAGCAGTTCCGCCCCGCTCAGCCGGTCGAAGAGTCGTACGCCGTCCGGCATCACGCCGAGCAGGCTCTTGGCCCGGACCGGGTCGGCCCAGACGTCGTACCCGAGCACCCGCGCCTCACCGGCGTCGGGCCGCAGCAGGCCGACGGCCATGGAGAGGGTGGTGGTCTTGCCCGCTCCGTTCGGTCCGAGCAGGCCGTAGAACGAGCCGGTCGGCACGGCGAGGTCGACGCCCGCCACAGCGACCTTGGTGTCGAAGCGCTTGGCCAGACCACGAAGGGAGAGCGCCGGGTGCTGATCGGTCATGGTCCGACCGTATCGGGCTCCGGCCAGCGGCTGCTCGGACGCCAGGATGATCTCGCGTCATCCCTGAGAGGTACGAGTCGGATCACCGACGCCCGGCTGGGTGGTGAACCGCCTCTGCGCCGGCACCGACAGCTGCTGAGCGGTTGTGCGGGCGGCGCACCGCCTCACAGGCGCAGCGACTCCGGGGTGTGCAGGCGGAGCATGGTGGCGCGGACGTCGCGGGGCAGCCGCCGCCGGCTCGCCATCGACACCACCACCATGACCGTGAACGCGAGCGGCACGGTCCACGCGGCCGGCTGGGTGGTGAGCGTCGCCGGCCAGCCGGTCAGCGGCGGGCCGAGCACGGTGAGCAGCACCGCGCCGACGGCCGCGCCGCCGCCGACCAGCACCCCGGCGGCGGCGCCCAGGTCGGTCAGACCGCGCCACCAGATGCCGAGCACCAGCAGCGGGCAGAAGCTCGACGCGGCCACCGCGAACGCCAGCCCCACGACCTGCGAGACGTCCAGCCCGGAGACGTTCAGGGCGAGCACCGCCGGCACCCCGCCGGCGATCACCGTGGCGATCCGGAAGCCGCGTACCGAGCCTCGGCCCAGCACGTCGGTGGAGATCACCCCGGCCACGCTCGTGAGCAGGCCGGACGAGGTGGACAGGAACGCCGCGAACGCGCCGGCGGCGACGAGCGCGGCGAGCAGCCGGCCGGTGGTGCCGTCGCCGAGCGCCGCCCCGGGCAGCAGCACCACCACCGCGTCGGTCTGGCCGCTGACGAGCAGTTGTGGTGTGTAGATGCGGCCCAGCACGCCGTAGACGGTGGGCAGCAGGTAGAAGACGCCGACGAGCGCCAGCACCACGAGCGTGGTGCGGCGGGCGGCGGCGCCGTCGGGATTGGTGTAGAAGCGGACCAGCACGTGCGGCAGGCCCATGGTGCCGAGGAACGTGGCCAGGATCAGCGAGTACGTGGCGAACAGTCCCCGGTCGTCCTCGCCCGCCGTGTCCGGCAGCAGCCATTCGGTGGCGCCGGTCGCCGCGCCGGACACCTCCGGCACCGGGTCACCGGCGGCGAACTCGAGGCGGTCGCCGGGGCGTACCTCCCGGATGTCGCCGTCGGGCAGGGTGAGCGTCGCACGGTGCTCGACCACGACGGTGGTCGCGGTCCGGAACGTCGGCCCGTCGGGCGGGGTCACCGCCGGGCGGGCGTCGGCCTGCCACTGCAATGCCAGGAAGATCGCGGGTACGGCGAGAGCGGTGAGCTTCAGCCAGTACTGGAACGCCTGCACGAACGTGATCGCCCGCATGCCGCCCAGCGCCACGTTCGCGGTCACCACCACGGCGACGAGCAGCGCGCCGAGCGGGTACGGCGAGCCGGTGAGCGTGGCCAGCGTCAGACCGGCGCCCTGCAACTGCGGCACCAGGTAGAGCCAGCCGATGAAGATGACGAAGACGGTGGCGAGCGTCCGCAGCCGGCGCGAGCCGAGCCGCACCTCGCAGAAGTCGGGCAGCGTGAACGCGCCGGACCGGCGCAGCGGCGCGGCCACGAACAGCAGCAACGCGAGGTATCCGGCGGCGAAGCCGACCGGGTACCAGAGCACGTCCACGCCGTACTTGAGGATCAGCCCGGCGACGCCCAGGAAGCTCGCCGCCGACAGGTACTCGCCGCCGATCGCGGCGGCGTTCCACGTCGGGCTGACCGCCCGGGACGCGACCAGGAAGTCCGACGTGGTGCGGGCCAGCCGCAGCCCGTAGAAGCCGATGCCGACGGTGACCAGGGTGACGGCGACGATCGCCGGGACCACGTAGCCGTTGGACATCAGCGTTCCGGCCGTCGGATCAGGTCGACGAAGTCCTGCTCGTTGCGTTCGGCCAGCCGCACGTACGCCCAGCCGACCACGATCAGGAACGGGAAGGACACGACGCCCAGCAGCAGCCACGGCAGGTTGACGCCGAGCACGGTGACCCGGCCGACGGTGGGTGCGATGGCGAACAGCCACGGCAGGCCGCCGAGGCCGATCAGCACCAGCAGGCTGAGCCGCAGCGCGAGGGAGAGCTGGGCGCGCATCAGCCCCTGCACGAGCGTCTCGCCGACCGGGGTCTGCTGGGTCAGCTCGGATCGGGCGCGGTCGGCCGGGTCGCCCGTACGGGAGATCTCGGCCAGCACGATCCGGGTCCGCTTCGGCGCGACGGCCGGCGCCGGCGCGCCTCCCGTCTCGGCGGTGGGTGGGGACGCGCGCGGGCCGGGAACCGGGGCGGCCCCGACGGGCCGCCCCGAAGGTTGCTGTTCCTCGGCTCCGGTCACCCCCGGCAGTCTCGCCCGCTCAGCGGGAATGTCAAGAGCACGGTTCCGAGCCCTGTGCACAACCTGTGGATAACGCCTCACGACTGTGGATAACCCGGTGGATGGCGTGGAGTCGTTGTGGACAACCGGACGGGGTGTCAGGGTGAGCCGGCAGAGAGGAGGTGTGACAGTGACCAGCCCGGCACGGCCCGGCAGCGGCGACGTCTGGACGGTCGACGACCTCCAGGATCTCCCCGAGGACGGCCAGGACTACGAGATCTTCGACGGGAGCCTGCTCGTGTCCCCACACGCCGACGTCCGGCACGGGGCGATCGCGAACCGCCTCCGCCGGCTCCTCGACCGGCAGGCGCCGCCCGGTCTGCTAGTCGGGCAGGACGTCGGCGTCAGCGCGAACCGCTCGTCCTACTTCCTGCCGGACGTCTTCGTCGCCGGTGAGGAGGCGTTGGAACGCGGGGGCCCGGCCCTCGCCCCGGCCGACGTGTACCGCGCCGACCAGCCGTTCCCTCTCGTCCTGCCGGTCGGCGAGATCTTCTGAGCGCCCCCCCGGAACCTTCCCGCCGTCCCGTGAGTGGACAGGTGGGGAGAGGGGGTGACGGTGCCCGACGGTGATCTCATCGCGGAGCTGTACGCGGGGTCCTTCCGCCGGCTGGTGGTCCAGCTCTATGCGGTGACCGGTGACCTGAGCGAGGCTCAGGAGGCGGTCCAGGAGGCGTTCACCAAGGCGCTGGTCGCGCCCGGGCGGTTCGCCCGGCTGGAGAACCCGGAGGCGTGGCTGCGGCGGGTCGCGGTGAACGTAGCCCGCAGCCGGCATCGGCGTCGGCGGGTCCTCGACCGGCTGCTGCTCCGGATCGGTCCTCCGCCCGCCGTCGCCGACCGGTCGCCGGAACACCTGGCCCTGCTGGCCGCGATGCGGGAACTGCCCGAGGGGCAGCGAACCGCGCTGGCTCTGCACTACCTGGTCGACCTGCCGGTGGAGGAGATCGCGGCCACCCTCGGCGTCTCCGCCGGCACCGTGAAGTCCCGGCTCTCCCGTGGGCGGCGGGCCCTCGCGGCGCTGCTCACGGATTCCGACGTCATCGACAGCCCCAGCAACGGGAGGATCGATGTCCGATCGTAGGCTCTCCGGTTTCGACGTCGACACCGTCGCCGCCAGCGTCCGGCAGCCGCCGCTCGACGAGCTGCGGTCCGTGGCCCACTCCCGCCGGCGCCGGTCCGGTGGCCTGGGCGCGACCGCCCTGGTGGTGCTGGCGGCCCTGGTCGCCACGCCGCTGGCGAGCCGGTCCGCACAGTTCGGATCGGCGGATCCGCCCGGGCCGGCCCTGCCGGGCAGGGCCGGCGACTTCACGTTGACCGGCCCGGCCTCCGGGGTGGACGTACGGGTCGAGACGTGCGTGTTGCGCTTCGCCCGGACCGCCGACGGGGGCCGGACCTGGACCGACTGGGACGATGCGCGCTACCGGGCCGCCGACTGCGAGCCCGGTCCGGCCCGCAGCGGTACGAGCCTGGAGTACGCCGTCCTGAGCGACAGCACCTATCTGGTCCACGACGACGGGGTGCGTCGCCTCTCCACCGACTACGGCCGCACCTGGCGGGACGCCGAGCAGGCGATCACCGCCGTACGGGCCTTCCCGCCCGCCGCCCGGCCCGTCCCGCGTGGACTGGCGTCGCCGGCGGTTACCGAGCCGCTCGCGGTGGACCCGTCGACGGGGGACGTCTACCGGCTCAGCGGGCAGCCGCCGTCGCCGCTGCCGCTCGCCGTCCTCTACCCCGCGTCGGACGGCAGTATCTGGACCACGTACGGGATCAACGGAACGACGGTCGGGGCGCGTAGCGCCGACCGGGGAGTGACCTGGACGACCTGGACCCCGGCCCCGGGGAAGACGGTTCTGGGACTGGCCGGGGTGGACCGGCGGGTGGGCTACCAGATCGTCGCGGACGCGGACGGTGCGGTGACGCTGGAGCGGACCCAGGACGGCGGGACGACCTGGTCCACCACGGTGACCGGGCTGCCGAGGGTGGAGCACTGGGATCTGACAGTCGGTTCGGACGGATCCCTGCTGGCCGTCACCCAGACCGGTGCGGGCGACGACCGGGTCGCGGAGGTACGGGTCAGCCGCGACGACGGCCGGAGTCTCGCCGTGGCCCGGGCGGGCGGCATGCCGGTCGCCTCGGTGAGTGTCGCGCCGGGCTACGCGTGGCTGTTCGGCCGGGACGACGGCCGGGACGGTGAGGCGGACCATCTGGTCCTCACGCCTGACGGGCAGGTCTGGACCCGGATCCTGCTCGCGTCCTCCTGACCGCGCCGGGGCGGGACCGTTGCCGGCCCCGCCCCGGCCACCGGTCAGTCCAGCCCCACCCGTACCGGGTTCGCGGTCGCCGAGCCGAGCCAGGTGTGCGGGTTGCCGAACCAGCACCAGCCGAGCTTCGGCGCGCCCTGGCTGATCCAGAGCGCCGGCACCCGCCGGTCGCCGCAGCGTGACCCCACGAGCGAGAAGCATCTGTTGCTCGCCAGCGCCTGCGGGTGCAGCGTGACGAATGCCAGTCCCTCGTCGATGGTGATCGGCAGCCGGTCCTTCGCGGTCATG
The DNA here is from genome assembly GCF_900091605.1 of Micromonospora tulbaghiae. Classification (GTDB taxonomy): domain Bacteria; phylum Actinomycetota; class Actinomycetes; order Mycobacteriales; family Micromonosporaceae; genus Micromonospora; species Micromonospora tulbaghiae. The sequence goes on along the minus strand of NZ_FMCQ01000001.1, from coordinate 87,740 downwards.
TCCTCGAGTGCGGCCGACGGCGGCACGTTGCGGTACTCCTCGCCCCGGTCCACGTCGAGGAGCAGGTACGCGGGCCCGGGCGGCACCTCCAGCTCCTTGATCGGGTCGAAGGTGGGCAGGTCGTCGGCGGGGAAGTTCCGGTCGAGGACGCCGGTCCTGCGCTTGCCGGCGAGCGTGGTGAGCGCGATCCGTTCCGCCACGGGCACCAGCTCCCGCGTGGTCACCAGCAGGAACGGCACCCGCGCGTCGGTGGGGCCGGCCAGCTCGGCGGCACCGGCCACGGCCGGGTCGCGCAGCGGGGTGAGCAACGCGCGGAACTCCTCCTCGGTCTGCCCGGCCAGCGCCGGGTAGCCGAGCTGGACGAGGCGGTCGAGCTGGCGGTCGAACTCGGTAGCGGCGTCGAAGCGGTCGTCGGACATGTGGTCCTCCACCCTGTCGTACGGTCTGCCGTACATTGTACGTCAGTGCCGTCGGCGCCCCCGTCCCTCAGCGACTCCAGTCCTGTTTCGCGGCACGGACCAGCTTGTCCTTCAGCTCCCGGGTGTGCCGGCGGCTCACCGGCAGCTCGGACCCGTCGATCACCACCACGTAGCCCGAGTTGACCAGCCGCAGCTCGGCGATGAGCCGCAGCTGCACCAGGTAGGAGCGATGGATCCGGACGAACCCGGCGTCGGCCCAGCGCTCGGCCAGCGTCGCCAGCGAGACCCGGACCAGGTGCGACCCCTCCGCCGTGTGCAGCCGCGCGTAGTCACCCTGCGCCTCCACCCACCGCACCGCCGAGCGGGGCAGCATCCGGGTGGTGCCGGCCAGCTCGATCGGGATGGTCGGATCCTCCTCCGCCCGGCCCAGCGCGGCCGGATGCGACGGCACCACCCGGGAGCCGATCACCCGGCGCAGCGACTCGGCCAGCCGCTCGGCGCGTACCGGCTTGCGCACGTAGTCGGTGGCGCCCAGATCGAACGCGTCCACCGCGCCGTCGTCGTACGCGGTGACGAACACGATCGCCGGCGGACGGGCGAAGCGGCGCAGCACCCGGGCCAGCTCCATGCCGTCCAGCCCCGGCATCCGGATGTCGAGGAACACCACGTCCACGTCGTCGTCGCGTAGCACACGCAGCGCCTCGGTCGCGTCCCCGGCCGTGTGCAGCCGGGCCACCCGGGGGTCGGCGCGCAGGTGGTACGCCAGCTCGTCGAGCGCGGGCGGCTCGTCGTCCACCGCCAGCACCCGGAGGAATCCGGTGCCGGTGACGGTCACGACGACGCCCGGACGCCGGGGTGGAACTTCGGTACGCGCATGCTGACCTTCGTACCCGAACCCAGCCCGGTCTCCACGACCAGGCCGAAACCGTCCCCGAAGACCGACCGGAGCCGTTCGTCGACGTTCGAGAGGCCGACGTGCTGCCCCGGGTCGTCGGCCGGGTCGCCGGCCGCGCCGGACACCTCGGCGATACCGGCGGTAAGCGTTGTCGGATCCATCCCCACCCCGTCGTCCTCCACCGTGATGTGACACTCCGCGCCCGCGTCCCGGGCCTCGATGCTCACCATGCCGGTGCCCGGCTTGCGGGACAACCCGTGGCGGACCGCGTTCTCCACCAGCGGCTGTAGGCAGAGGAACGGCAGCGTCACCGGCAGCACCTCCGGCGCGATCTGGAGGCGCACCTGGAGCCGCTCGCCGAAACGTGCCCGCTCGATGGTCAGGTAGCGGTCGATCGAGCGCAGCTCCTCGGCGAGCGTGGTGAACTCGCCGTGCGCGCGGAACGAGTAGCGGGTGAACTCGGCGAACTCCAGGATCAGCTCCCGCGCCCGCTCCGGGTCGGTGCGCACGAACGAGCCGATCGCGGTGAGCGCGTTGTAGATGAAGTGCGGGCTGATCTGGGCACGCAGCGCGCGTACCTCGGCCCGCGCCAGCCGTTCCCGCGACGACTCCAGCTCGGCCAGCGCGAGCTGGTCACCCGCCCAGTGCGCGGTCTCCAGCGTCGCCTGCACCAGACCCGGGGCCGGGCGCTCGTCGGCAACCGCCACCAGCGCCCCGACCACCCGCCCGTCCGCGCGCAGCGGCGCCACCACCGCGCCGCGTACCGGGCAGTCGACCAGGTCGCAGCGCAGGTCCGACTCGCCGAGCACGGTCGAGCGCCCGCTGTCGGCGGCGCGCCGGGCCGCCGCGACCAGCTGGTCGCCGTGGTGCGCGCCCTGCCCGTCGACCGCGAGCAACACGTCCCGGTCCGTCAGCGCCAGCCCGGCCGCGCCCACGAGGGCCCGCAGATGGCGTACGGCCTTCGCCGCGTCCGCCGCGGTCAGGCCGGCGCGCAACGGCTCGGCGGCGAGCCCTGCGGTGTGCAGCACCTCGTACGTGGCCCGCTGCGTGGCGGTGGCGATGCCTCGCCGACCGCGCAGCCGCAGCACCGCCCAGAGCGCCGCGGCCAGCGCGGTCACCAGCGAGACGACGGCGAAGACGGCGGAGAGGTTGCCACCCACGCAGCGATCCTGCCGGGTGCCGGCCCGGTAGCGCTAGTACGCGCCCTTGCGGGCCAGCACCACGCCCACGGTCCGCCACAGGATGCTCAGGTCGTATGCCAGCGACCAGTTGTCGACGTAGTAGAGGTCGAGCCGGACCGCCTCGTCCCAGGACAGGTCGGAGCGGCCGGAGACCTGCCACAGACCGGTCATGCCCGGCCGGACCAGCAGCCGGCGCCGCACGTCGCCGAGGAAGTCGCCGTCGTCGGCGGGCAGCGGGCGCGGGCCGACGAGCGACATCTCGCCCCAGAGCACGTTGATCAGCTGGGGCAGCTCGTCCAGCGACGTGGCACGCAGGAAGCGGCCCACCGGGAAGACCCGGGGGTCCTGCTTCATCTTGAACAGCATGCCGTCGGTCTCGTTCCGGTCGACCAGGCCGGCCAGCCGCTCCTCGGCGTCCACGTACATGGTCCGGAACTTCCAGACCCGGAACGTCCGCCCCTCGTGGCCCACGCGGGGCTGGCGGAAGAAGACCGGTCCGGGGTCGGAGATCCGGATGGCGACGGCGATGGCGAGGAAGAGCGGAACCAGCAGCAGCAGGCCCAGCCCGGCGGCGACCCGGTCCATCAGGTTCTTGGCCAGCAGCGCCGGCCCGGACAGGGTCGGTTCCTCGACGTGCAGCAGCGGCAGGCCCTCGATCGGGCGGATGTGCACCCGGGGGCCGGCGATGTCGGTGAGCTGGGGCGCGACCACCAGGTCGACGCCGGAGCCCTCCAGCTGCCAGGCCAGCCGGCGCAGCTCGCCCGGCTCGGCGCTGGCCGAGCCGCAGACCGCGATCGTGTCGCCGCCGACCTCACGCACCAGGGCCAGGACGTCGCGGCCCGCGTACACCGGGACCGGGGTCTCCAGGCCGCGCGCGGCGGCATACCCGTCGGTGAGGTGGATGGCCACCGGCACCAGGCCGACGGACGGGTTCCGGGTGACTGTGGTGTAGACCTCCAGGCACTCCGGAAGCGTGCCGACGAGCACCATCCGGTGCCCGGCGTGGCCGGCGCGGCGGCGCAGCGTGTGCAGGCAGGCCCGGGCGATCATGCGGCCGAGCAGGATCAGCGACATCGCGCCGAGCAGCGCGAAGCCGACCGTCCACCGGGACAGGGAGTAGGTCTTCGTGGCGAAGGCGATGAACGAGACCCCCGCCGCCACCGCGACGCCGGCCCGGATCACCCGCTTGAACTCGTCCGGGCCGAGCCCCAGGTAGCGCCGGTCGTAGGCCCGGTTGCCCCAGAGGAAGAGCAGCCAGCCGAGCGGCAGCAGCACGAACGCCACGGTGTAGAACCAGACCTGCGGCGAGTTGCGGAAGCCGGAGTCGGCCTGCTCGAAGATCTGCACGGCCAGGAAGCTGGCCAGGGCCGCCGCGCCGAAGTCGAGCAGCAGCAGGAACACGATGTAGGGCCGGTGCCACCGCGAGACCCGGCGCCGGGCGCGGGCCCACGCCGACCGGGGTACGCCGTTGTGCGACGGCGGAGTCGGCGGCTGGATCTCAAAGCTGTCGACGTGCCGCACGCTCTTGCTCCGGCCTCTGTCGGTTACCGGGCGCTGGAGGCTTGTCGTCACCTCAACCCATGTCCTCCCGCATGACCCGCACCCTCACTCGGTGTGAGGGCCCGGGTCGCTCACCGTCCCAGTCTCCCACGCGGGCCCGGCCCGGACCGGCCCCGCGAAGAAGCCATGCCGTCGGTGTTCGGTGAGATCTGGCCGGCTCCGAATCAGTTGTGAAGCCGGGGACCGAGCCACTATACCGATGGATGACGGCTCGGGTAGAGGGGCGGACCGGACCTTCGGTGATCGCGGGTCGATTCCGCTCGGTAACCGGCGAATGCCATTACTCACCGTACGAGCCGGGACAACCTTCGGTCAGCCAGCGGCTTGCCGCCGGTCTGACAGGTGGGGCAGTACTGGAGGCTCGAATCGGCGAACGAGACCTCCCGTACGGTGTCGCCACAGACCGGACACGGCAGTCCCTTGCGGGCGTGCACCTTCAGCCCCGAGCGTTTCTCGCCCTTCAGTTCCGCGGCTCGCTGCCCCATCGACCGGCGTACCGCGTCGCCGAGCACCGTGCGTGTCGCCGCGTGCAGACCGACGAGCTGGTCGTCGGTGAGCCGGTCGGTGATCGCGAACGGCGAGAGCCGCGCCGCGTGCAGGATCTCGTCCGAGTACGCGTTCCCCACCCCGGCCAGCACCGACTGGTCGGTCAGCACGCCCTTCACCTGGCCCCGGCGGCTGCGCAGCCGCTCGGCGAATGTGGGCAGGTCCGCCTCCAGCGCGTCCGGCCCGAGCTTCGCCACGCCCGGCACCTGCGCCGGATCGGTGACCAGGTAGGCGGCCAGCTTCTTCTGGGTGCCGGCCTCGGTCAGGTCGAAGCCGGAGCCGTCGTCGAGGCGTACCCGCACCGCGATCGGGCCCTTGCCGGGCCGCAGCGGGGTCGCCGACGGGAACGCCTCCCGGTAGTGCAGCCAGCCCGCCCGGGCCAGGTGGACCACCAGGTGCAGTCCCTCGTCGAACCGGACGTCCAGGAACTTGCCGTACCGGCCGGCGCCGGCGACGGCGCGGCCGGCGACCGCGCTCGGCGGCGGGTCGTACGTCTTCAGCGCGCTGATCGCGGCGACCTCGAACCGCTCGACGCGGCGGCCCACCGCACGCTCGCGCAGGTAACCGGCGAGCGCTTCCACCTCCGGAAGTTCGGGCACGGTACAACGGTAGCCTTCTTTCCCGTGAGAATCGTGGTGGCGCACAACCGGTACCGGGAAGCCCAGCCCTCCGGCGAGAACACGATCGTCGACGCGGAGATCGCCCAGCTCACCGCCGCCGGCGTGGAGGTGCTGCCGTTCCTGCGCAGCTCCGACGAGATCCCGTCGATGTCCAGGCCGGCCAAGGCGCTGCTGCCGATCTCGCCGATCTGGGCCCCGAAGGCCCAGCACGACCTGGACCGCCTGCTCACCGAGCACCGGCCGGACGTGTTGCACCTGCACAACCCGTACCCCCTGCTCTCGCCCTGGGTGGTGCGGACCGCGCACAGGCGCGGCGTGCCGGTGGTGCAGACCGTGCACAACTACCGGCAGGTCTGCTCCTCGGGCCTCTACTTCCGCGACGGCGTGATCTGCCAGGACTGCCGGGGGCGGACGCTGGGCGTACCGGCGATCGTGCACCGCTGCTACCGCAACTCCCGGGCGCAGAGCGCGCTGATGGCGACCACGCTCGCCGTGCACCGCCCCACCTGGAAGTCGGTGGACCGGTTCGTCGCGCTCACCACGGCTGTGGCTGATCATCTGCGCGACTACGGCATCCCGGACGAGCGGATCGTGGTCAAGCCGAACGCGGTACCCGACCCGGGCACCCCGGCGCCGGCCGGGAACGGATTCCTCTTCATGGGGCGGCTCAGCCCCGAGAAGGGCCTGGACCTGCTGCTCTCGGCGTGGCGGCGGCACCCGGTGGGCGCGCTCGGCCCGCTGCGCATCGCCGGTGACGGCGAGCTGCGCCCGCTCGCCGAGGCGGCCGCCGCCGAACGGCCCGACGTGCACTACCTGGGCCAGCTCGACCGCTCCGGGGTACGCGCGGCGCTGGCCGACAGCTCCGTGGTGCTGGCCACCTCCACCTGGCACGACGTGCTGCCCACGGTGATCATCGAGGCGTTGGCGGCGGGGCGGCCGGTGCTCGGCACCGCGCTCGGTGGCATCCCGTACCTGGTGGGCGCGGACGGGCCGCGGGAGCCGGCCGGCACCGGCCCGGCCGAGGTGGCCACCGCGGCGCCGGGCGACGGGCGGGTCGCGTTGCCCTCCGGGGTGCAGCGCGGCGAGGCCGGCTGGGTGGTGGCACCGGAGGTGGACGCGCTCGCCGCCGCGCTGCCGCTGGCCGCCGCCGAGGCACCTGCACTCGCCGCCGCGGCCCGGTCCCGCTACGAGCGCACCTTCCACCCCGACGTGATCACCAAGCGCCTGATCGACGTCTACGCCTCGCTCACCTGACCCCGCGTCGATCTTGCACTTGCGGCCCCGACAAAAGGGGCGGAACTCCCTCCGGAGGGGCGGCAACTGCAAGATCGACGGGGATGGCGGGCGCGAAAGAGGGCGGGAGGGGTTCAGCGCAGGGAGGCGCGGGCGGAGAACGCGATGCTCGCCAGCAGGAAGCCGCCGTTGACCACAGTGAACGCGACCATCAGCCAGAGCGCCAGCGCGGGCGCGAAGGCCAGCACCAGGCCGGCCACGAAGATCACCGCGCCGTAGTCGCGCACCAGCTTCACCAGTCGTACCGGGAGCGAGGTCGAGGTGACCATGCTCGCCGCGTTCGGCCCGGACTGCATCACCGAGGTCACCAGGTTGACCATCCAGGTGCCGGCGAACACCGCCACCAGCCAGACCGGCGTGGACGGGCGCTGCGCCACGGCTGTCGCGCCGATGGCGGCCACCAGCGCGATCTGGGCGGCCACGTCGCAGAGCACGTCGATCCGGGCGCCGGCCGCGCTGCCCTGACCGGTCACCCGGGCGAGCTGACCGTCGGCGCAGTCCAGCGCGTACGCGATCTGCCAGGCGACCAGGGCGACCAGCCCGACCACCCAGGCCGGGACGGTGCCGGCGGCCACGTCGTCGGCGAGCGCCACCACTGTGACCGAGGCGGCCAGCCCCAGCACCAGGTTGGTCAGCGTCAGCGCGGTCGGGCGCAGCCCCAGGCGCTGGGCCGCAAGCGCGAAGGCCGCCCCGATCCACTGGCTGATCGACTCGCTGAACAGGCCACCTCCCCGGTTGACCCGGTGGAAGTCGGCGACGGTGGGACGGGGCTCAGCCAATGTGGTCGCGGAGGGCACCGGCGTAGTCTGCCAGCCGCTCCCGCGTCTCGGTAGCCGACATCGCGAGGTGTTCGAGGATGGTGTAGCGGTCCGGCCGGGTGGCCGGTGCGAACTGCACCGCCTCCACGAACTGGTCGTCGGTCAGCTCGACCTCGGCGGGCAGGCGGGGCAGCCCGTGCCGGGTCAGGCAGGCCGCCATCTCGGCGAACCGGCGCTCGTCGCCGCGCAGGTACGTGCAGAACAGCGCGCCGAGCCCGGCCAGCTCGCCGTGCGAGGCGGTGCCGGGGAACAGCGCGTCGATCGCGTGCATGATCTCGTGGCAGCCGCCGCTGCACGGCCGGCTGGTGCCCTCGATCGCCATCGCCAGGCCGCTGGAGATCAGCGCGTCGGCGAGCACCGTGACGAAGCCGTCGTCGCTCATGTCGCCCGGGTGGTTGAGCACCGCCTCGGCACCGGCGCGCGACAGCGAGGCGGCCAACCCGTCGACCCGCTCACCGCGTACCCGCCGGGCCAGTTCCCAGTCCGCCAGTGCGCTGATGTTGCTGACCACGTCCCCGACGCCGGCCCGGTTGTGCCGCTCCGGCCCGGCCTCCACGAAGTCCAGGTCCACGATCACCGCGATCGGGATGTGCACGCCGTAGGAGCCCTTGAGGCCCTCGGTGATCAGGCTGGCGACCGGGGAGGCGATGCCGTCGTTGGCAAGGCTCGTCGCCACCGACACCATCGGCAGGCCGCGCCGGGTCGCGGCGTACTTGGCCACGTCGATGGTCTTGCCGCCGCCGATGCCGACCACCGCGTCGTACGACCGGGTGCGCAGCTTCGCCCCCAGGTCGTCGGCGGCGTCGAGCGTGCCCCCGGCCACTGTGAACACGTCGGCCGAGCGCAGCGACGGCCGGATCAGCTCGGCGATCCGCTCGCCCTGCCCCGGCCCGACCACCACAGCGACGTCGCCACCGGCGGAGATCCGCCCGTCGGAGAGGATCGCCGCCAGGTCGGCCACCGCGCCCCGCCGCACGTCGATGTGCAGCGGGGTGAGGACGCTGCGGGCTAGTAGCGGCACGCGATCTCCCGCGCCCGGGCCAGATCGGCGTGGTTGTCGACCTCGACCCAGGAGACGTCACCGATTGGTGCCGCCCGCACCTCGCCACCGCGCTCGGCGAACTCCTGGTAGCCGTCCTCGTAGTAGAGGTTCGGGTCACGCCGCCAGGTCGCCTCCAGCGCGTCGGCGAGCGGCACCGCCACCTGCGGCTCGATGAGCGTCGCGCCGATGTACTCGCCGTACGCCTCGCCCGGGTCCATCAGCTTGGTGATGCGGGTGAGCTGGCCGGCGGCGTCGAAGGTGGTCTTCATCTCCTCCTCGGCCAGCGGCTTGAGCGTGTCGACGGCGAGCAGGATGCCCGGGCCGCGCTCGGCCAGCAGCGTCTTCTCCACGCTCACCGGGTGCACGGTGTCGCCGTTGACGAGCAGCACGCCCCGGGAGAAGTGCTCACGCGCCAGCCAGAGCGAGTACGCGTTGTTCCACTCCTCCGCCTTGTCGTTGTGGACCAGGGTGAGCGTGACGCCGTACTTCTCCTCCAGGGCGGCCTGGCGCTGCCGCACCGCGTCGGCCGCGTAGCCCACCACGATCACGACCTCGTTCAGCCCCACCTCGGCGAGGTTGCGCAGCGAGATGTCGAGGATGGTGGTCTCCCCGTCGACCGGCACCAGGGCCTTGGGCAGGGTGTCCGTGTACGGCCGCAGCCGGCGCCCCGCACCCGCGGCGAGCACCATCCCGATCATGCCGACACGCTCCTCTTCTCGACCCGATTCCACCCGGCGAGGATATCGTCGGCCACCGGCCCGCAGTGGTTCAGCCCGTCAGCCCGATCGAACGCAGCGCGGCGAAGCCGTCCTCCGCGATCCGCCGGATGAGCCCGTCGTTGACGTCCCGGTGCTCGTCGAGCAGGGCGATGTCACGTTCGGCCAGCCAGCGGAACTCGGTGTGCTTGCCCTCCTCCAGCCGGGGCCGGCTCAGGTCGCCGTCCACCCGGATCAGGAAGTCGGTCTCCACCCGGGTCAGCCCGTCGTCGGCGGTGTACCGGTATTCGCCGACCAGGCCGAGCACGTGCGACACGGCCCAGCCGGTCTCCTCGGTGACCTCCCGGCGCAGCGCGTCGTCGATCTCCTCGCCCGGCTCCAGATGGCCGCCGACGATGTCCCAGCAGTTCGGAAAGAGGCGCCGCTCGGGGGACCGGCGTTGGATGAAGATGCGGCCGTCGTCGTCGACGATCAGCGCGCCGGCGCAGCGGAGGGGCTCGGTGGGCACCCTCCGACAGTAGCCATCCGCGCCGTCTCCGGCGATGCCCGTCCTTGTCCCGGTACGCATCGAGGGCCCACCATGTCCGTACTCAGTCGCCGTCCCACAGGGGTGATGTGTGATGCAGGTACGGGAAGCGATGTCCAGCGAGGTACTCGTGGTCGGGCCGGAGCACACGCTCCGGCAGGCGGCCCGGATGATGTCGGCCCGCGGTGTCGGGTCGGCGGTCGTGATCGACCCGGACTCCGAGGGGGTCGGGATCATGACCGAACGCGATGTGCTGAAGGCGATCGGAGCCGGGCTCGACCCGGATGTCGAGCGCACCGGCGCACACCTGACCTGGGACGTCGTCTACGCCGGCCCGGACTGGACGGTAGAGGAGGCAGCCGCCGCGATGGCCCGCGGCGGGTTCCGTCACCTGGTCGTGCTCGACGGGCGGGAGGTGGCGGGAGTGATCTCGGTACGGGACCTGATGCGGGTCTGGGCGGGGCAGCACGCGCCGACCCGGACCTGATCCGGTCCGGCGCGACCGGCGCCGGAGAAAGGGCGATGGCCCGGCCGATATCGGCCGGGCCATCGTCGTCATGCGTTTCGTTTCGGTCGTGCCCGCCCGTCAGGGGCCGACGAAGACCGAGGTGCCGCGCCAGTCCACGTCGTCGACGCCCGGACCGCTGCGCACCGTGGCGGAGCCGGTCGGCACGCCGTCCGACCACGCCATCGAGGACAGGTTGCCGGTGCTCCGGGAGACGACGTAGAGCTTGTCGCCGTCCAGGAACAGGCCGCCCGCGTCGGCGAAGGCGGTGGTGCCGGTGACCGTGTTGCGCTCGGCGCCGACGGTGCCGGTGTCCGGCGCGAACCCGCGCCAGAACAGCGTGCTCTGACCGGCCAGCGAGTAGTAGATCCGGCCGCTCTTGTAGAACATCGCGGTCACGTTCGGCAGCTCCGCGGCGAAGTTGCCGGTCATGCCGGCGTACGTGGAGCCCTCCGGCGCGGAGCCGGTGACGACCGTGTCCCACTTGGCGTCGTGGTACGGGTCGAGCTTCTTGGCGGTGCCGAACTCGCTGCCGTCGAACGAGCGCTTGTAGAGGTCGCCGCCGACGCCGTAGAACAGGTCACCACCGACCCAGAACGCGCCCTTGATCTTCGACCAGCCGGTGTTGTCGCCGTTCGGCACCGACATCGCGTTGCCGACCGAGGTAGCACCGTCGTACGTGCGCTTGGTGATGCTGTCGACGGTGGTGGCCGGCGGCACCGGGGGCAGCTTGACGATCTCGATGCCCTGCACCAGCGGGTTCTCCAGGACGCGACCGAAGTCGATGTCGATGTTGCCGTCACTGGTGATCGGGAACGCGCGCATGGTGCCCCGGTTGGTGGCGCCGATCGCGGCGATCGGGTCGAAGTTGCTCAGCTTGACCACGCCGTCGATGGTCACGTTGAACTTGCGCTTGCCGGCGGTGGCGGTGCCGGCCCAGCGGTTCGCCAGGTAGAGACGCACCTGCACCGGCGTGCCGGCCGGGACCGGGAAGTCCCACTGCATGTCCGGCGCGGGCGACTCGTCCCACCGCTCCGCGTTGAACAGCTCGACCGGCGTGCCCGACGGCACCGTGCCGTCGAGCGAGGCGTTCGTGGTGTAGCTGGTCACCTGGTTGCCGGCGTTGTGGTAGGTGCTCGGCGCGGCGGCGGTGTCCGCGGCCCAGGCCGGGCCGCTCGGCGCCGCCAGCTGGTCGCCACCCGCGTTGACCCGGTAGAGCACGTCCGAGGCGTCCGGCGTGGGCGCGGTCTTGACGATCTCGATGCCGTGCAGCAGCGGGTTCTGGAGCACCCGGCCGAAGTCGATGTCGACCACGCCGTCGCTGACCACCGAGATGGACTGCATGGTGCCGCGGTCGGTCCCGCCGGCCGCGACGACCGGGTCGAAGTCGTTCAGCTTGAGCACGCCGTCGACGCTGACGTCGAACTTGCGGGCGCCCGGCTTGCTCGTGCCGGACCAGCGGTTGCCCATGTAGATCCGGACGTCGACCCGGGTGCCGGCCGCGACCGGGATGTCCCACTGCATGTCCGGCGCGGTCGCCTCGTCCCACCGCTCGGTGTTGAACAGCGTGGCCGGCGTGCTCGCCGGCACGGTGGCGTCGAACGTCGCGTTCGTGGTGTAGCTGGTGACCTGGTTGCCCGTGTTGTGGTACGGGCTGGGCTCGGTGGCGCTGTCGGCGGCCCAGTCCGGCCCGCCGTCGGTGGCCGGGATGGCCGGACCACCGGCGTTGACCCGGTAGAGCACCTCGGTCTGCGCCGCGCGCCCGGCCTGGTAGACGTTGCCCGGCAGACCCTTCGTGCTGGTCGAGTGCGGGGCGTTGCCGCCGTCCAGCGGGAAGAAGGCGAGCCGCTTGCGCTGGTAGTCGAAGTTGCCGATGTACTCCTGGTCGCTGCCCATCCAGAGGCCCTCCGGGGTCACCAGCATCTCGGTGACGCCGTAGCCGCGCGGGTGGCGGCCCGGGTTCCAGGACAGCGGCAGGCCGCTCACCGGGTCGAGCGCCGCGATGCTGGCCCGCGGCACCGCGCCCGGTCCGGCCTTGTCGCGGGCCAGCGGGTTGTTCGACCAGCGGAAGTGACCGCCGACGTAGATGGCCTTCTCGCTGATGCCGACGGAGAGGAACGTGTCGCCGCCGGAGAAGTTCGTCCAGGTCGGCTTCTGGCCGTCGCCGGTGGCGTCGGTCTCCCAGCGGGCCGCGGAGTCGCAGAGCGTGCCGGGGTACGACGCGCCGGTGGTGACCACCACGAAGTACTTGCTGTCCGGGGAGAACTGGATGTCGCGCACCCACGAGTCGAACGCGGCGTACTTGCAGGCCGCGGAGTAGCCGTCGGTGTTCCAGTCGGCGATCGTGGCCGAGCTGGCGCCCAGGTTGATCCGCACGATCTGGTCGTGCACCACGTCGTCGGCCTTCTTGAAGTTGCCGATCACGACGAGGTGCTTGCCGTCCGGCGAGACGGTGAACTTCTCCACGCCGACACCGGCCGAGGCCCCGTTGTTGGTCGGGGTCCAGTTGTGGTGCTCGGTGAGCGACACGGTGAGGTAGTCGTCTACCGCGCCGGTGGTCGGGTTCAGCGAGGCCAGCCCGTTGCGGTTGGTCGTCGCGGTGACGGTGGTGAAGATGCCGCCGACCAGCAGGTGGCCGTCGACGAGCGCGATGTCGTTCACGGTGCCGTTGAACGCCGGGCCCTTGAACCCGTCGACGGGGGTGCCGTCCGCGACGTTCAGCAGCGCCAGCTTGCGGAAGTTCTTGTCGCCGACCTTGTTGAACTTGCCGGCGACGTAGACCGTGCCCGGGGTCGGGCCGGCGATGACCGCGGTGACGTCACCGTCGAGCACAGGCGCGAACGCGTTGTCGATCTTGCCGGTCGCCTTGTCGAAGGCGAGCAGGCCGCGGCGGTCGACCGGGGTGGGTGAGGAACCCCGGTTCTGCGCGTTGGTGAACGAGCCGCCGACGATCACCTTGCTGCCGGCGTCGTGGATGGCCACGACGTTGCCGTCGTTGATGTTCGGCGTCTTGTCCGACGGCACCTCGCCGACCATCGTGCTGTGGTCGGGCGCGGGCGCCGTGGCCGGCGCGGCGAGCGCCGGCACCGGTGTGAACAAGGTGGCGATGCCGAGTACGGCAGCGCCGAAGGCGGACACCGAGCGGTGTCTCAGGATTGAGGAAGCCACAGGCTACTCCGGGGGGAAACGTCGGAGGCGCTGCGATCGTGGTCGGTGCCGACGTGAGGCGGGGCGTCACTCGACCGACCGCAGACGTGAGAGCAATACCTTCTCGCATTCGGCCGTCGCCCGTCCACCCGGGTTCGGCCTTTTTGGCCGAGGAAACGCCCCGGGTCACACGAAAAGACGAGCGACGATCACCTGGGGGACACGGAGGGTGTTCCTCCGGGAACACTCAGGTCCGGCATCGGTGGCTGGAAGTACGGATCGGTCGCCATCTCCCGGAAGACCTGCTCGCTCTCCGGGTCGTTGCCGAACGTGCTGTCGTAGATCGGCTTCTCCGTCTGCCGGGCGGCGAAGTAGACAGCCGCCTTGATCTGCGGGTGCTTCTTCAGGTACGGCCCGACCTCGCGCATCCACTCGGCCCGCTGGCCCGGCCGCCCGTCCTGGGTCAGGCCGTACTCACCGATGATGACCGGCCGCGGATGCTTCTTGGCGAACGCCATGAAGTGGTCCATCCGGTTGGAGAAGCTGTTCCACTCCGGGCTGGGATAGACGTCCGCGCAGAGCCAGTCGACCTGGTCGTCGCCGGGGTAGTAGTCAGCGGCCCGCCGCTGCGGCTCGGCGAACCCGTCGGCGTGCGGGCACCACACCCAGCCCGCGTTGGTGACGCCCATCTCGGTGAAGATGCCGCGGACGTGCTTCCAGGCGGCGACGTAGTCCTCCGGGGAGTGCATGCTCGCGGCCAGGTTCGGCCGGTCCATCTCCCACCGGTAGCGCAGCAGCACCGGGACGCCGAACTCCTTGACGTCCTTCGCGCGCTCCCGGATCAGCGAGTCGTAGACGCCGCTGACAGTGGACCGGGTGTCGGTGCCCTGCCACGAGATCATCTGGAGCTTGCCCTGCGCCTGGAACGCCCGCTCGGTGGCGCCCGGGAACGGCTCGTTCCACTCGTGGAACATGTGCGCGATGGCGAGCTGGCCGCCGGCCGCCCGGTTGAAATCGTCGAACGCCGTGGCCCGCCCGCTGGCGTTGTGGAACCGCGGCTTGACCCAGGTGCCGAGCCAGGCCCCCTTCTCGGGCGGCTCCGGCCCGCGTCCGGTGGTGCGGACCGGAGCGGTCCGCGGCGTCACCGTCGGCGGGGCCGGCGCGGCAGTCGTCTCCTCGCCGGACCGTTCGGAGCCGATGTCACAGGCCGCCACCGCCGGTGCCAGCAAGGCCAGGCCCAGCACGGCAGCCATCGTCAGTCGTAACCGTCGTACCACCGCAACCTCTCCCCAGGACGGTCGCCGGCCACGGTATGGGGGCCCTGACGAATCCGCGTGGGCGGAGAGGCACGCCGGGCCGGGCGGGCGACCCCTGGCACTCTACCTGTGACGCGGCGCTCAGGTGGGGTAGCCGAGTTGCGTCAGCAGCGGCCCGGCCTGAGCCATCACGTCGGCCAGATCCTTTTCGGTCAGTCGCTTCCGCCAGCGCCCCACCGAGCCCGGCCGCGCCTTGGCGAAGCGGGCGTGCAGCGCCTCCCGCCCGGCCGGGTCACCGACCTCCAGGAAGTCGGCCACGACCTCGGCCGCCTCGGCGGGGCGGGTGACGACATCCTCGTATCGCAGGTGCCGCACCCGCTCCGCGGGCAGCTCGGCGAGCTGGGTGAGTGCGCTGCCGGTGAACCGCCGCCACATCCAGGCCGACCGGCCCAGGTCGGAGACCTGCGTGAACTCGTCGCGCCGCTCCGGCTCCACCCAGAACCGGGGCGCGGCGCCCCACGGCGTACCGCCCCGCCCACTGCGACCGGTGCCCGTGGACGCGGCGTTCAGCCAGGGCTGCTCGGCGTGCGACACCGCCACGTCCCGCCCGTCCCGGTAGACGTGCAGGAAGACCGCGTCCGGGAAGACCTCGGTCAGGAACGGCACGATGAAGCAGTTCTCCGGGTCCTTCTCGGCGAACCGCAGGCCGCCGTGTCCGGAGGCGGCGAGCAGCGCGCCGTAGTAGCCGCGGAAGTAGCGCGCGGCCCGCTGCGGCGTCCAGCTTCCCTCGTAGACACAGCGGGCGACGGCCTTGGTCAGGCGCGGTTCGAAGTGGTACGACACGTCCGGCAGCGCGCCGACGCAACTGCCGAGGAACGTGGTGCCGGAGCGCGGGGCGCCGAGGATGAAGATCGGCCGCTCCACCTTCAGGGTGAGCCGGCGGCTGCCCCCCTCCACCGGCCGTTCCAGCTCGCGCCGTTCCTTGCGGTCCGCCAGCAGGCCGACCGCGGCGAGCTTCGCGGCCTTCACCGTGGACAGGCCGGAGTGCGGGGCGAGGGGGGAGTCGCTTGTCATCGAAGGTCCCATCGGTGCGCAGGATCGGTCAGGACTGGGCGGCCGGGTCCGCCCCGGCCCGGTTACGGCCACGGCGCAGGGCGCGCAGCGCGTCGAGGTTCAGGGTGCGCCGCCAGCGCCAGACACCCGCCACGTACGCGGCCAGGCCGACGGCGGTCACCAGCGCGAGCACCAGCGGCGCGGCGCCGAGCAGGGTCGCCACGCCGAGCGGCAGGCCCAGCGTCACGACGGCGAGCGCCATCGCGGTGCGGGTGCCGGCGCCGAACGGGTGCAGCCGCATCGACCACCAGAGCTGGGTCAGCGGCACCAGGTTGGTGACCAGGATGGAGACGGTCCAGGCCAGGGCCGCGCCGAGGATGCCGTAACGCGGGATGAGCACCACGTTGCCGACCACGTTGAGCACGGTGCCGGTCATCGCGTTGTAGAACGTCCACGCAGTGCGCCCGGCCATGTTGAGCACCATGTCGACCATGCCGCAGCCGGTGGCCAGCAGCATGGTCAGTGCCAGCAGCACCACGACCCGGCGGCCGTCGGCGTAGTCGCCTCCGAACAGCGCCAGCATCGGCGTGGCGAACGCCGCGAAGATCAGGTACGCGGGCCAGGAGAGGATCACGAGCCAGCCGGTGGCGACCTGGTAGAGCTGGCCCGCCTCGGCCCGGTCGTTGCGGGCGAACGCGGCGGCCAGCCGGTGCTGCACCGAGCTGGACAGCGCGACGCTGGAGAGCTGGCCCAGCGCCAGGAACCGGGTCGCCGCCGTGTAGATGGCCGCCTCGGCCGGCCCGCGCAACGCACTGAGCAGCACGATGTCCAGCCGCTGCACCACGATGGCGGCCAGACTGCTGACCGCACGCGGCCCGGTGAAGCGCCAGAACGGTCCGGCCAGCTCACGCGCCGGCACCGGCCGGATCACCTGCCGGCCGGCCCGGCCGACCAGCCGGCTCAGCCAGAACAGCGCGACCACCGCGGCGATCAGGTACGGCACCACCCAGGCCAGCGGCAGCGCGACGGTGGCGGACAGCCCGAGCCAGGCGGCCACCGCCACGGCCAGGAACTGCACCAGCGTGCGGCCGAGCCGCTCCACCGTCAGCAGCGGGCGCATCTGACCGAAGCCCCGGCAGGCGGCGAGCGCGTAGTCGTTGAGCGCGGCCAGCGGCACGAACGCCAGCAGGATGCGCAGCGCGGTCACCGCCTCCGGCCCGGCCTCCGGCATGGTGGCCCGGGCCAGCGCCGGTGCGGCCAGCCAGCCGGCCAGCCCGAGCAGGGTGCCGACCACCAGCACCGGCAGCAACCCGACCAGGATCGTGCCCCGGATCTGGTCGCGGCGGTCGAGCGTGCGCTGGCGGCTGACGAAGTAGACGGTGCCGACGTCGGTGCCGAGCCGCGCCGCCGACGCGGCGATCATGAACGCGCTGGTAGCCGCGAAGAACATGCCCGCCTCGCGGACCGACCAGCCCCGGGCGATGACGATGTTCAGGCCGAAGCCGGCCACCGCGGCCAGCCCGACCCCTACGAGGTTGGCGAAGCCCTGCCGGGCCGCGCCGCCCAGCCCCGCGCCCGGCCCGGGGGGCGGTGCGGTGAGCGTCGGGGTGCCGCCGGCGTCCGCCCGGGTCACCGCCGCCACGACGGCACGCGTCCCCACCACGCCGCCAGCCGCTCGTCGTACGGCGCGAAGTGGTCTTCCAGCCGGGTGCGCAGTTCCGCCGACATGGGCGAACGGGAGCGCGAGTTGTGTTTGCCGAACGCGATGTCCGCCCAGCGGGGCAGCTCGAGGAAGTCGCAGACCGCGTCGAAGGAGGGACGCGGGTCGGCGAAGAAGTCGTCGCTGTCGATGACGTGCATGCGGTCCCGGCCGACGAGCGCCTCCAGGCGCTCCAGCTGCTCGATGTAGCGGCCCCGGGCCAGGTACGCGTTGTGCTGGAGGTGCTCGCTGGCGTACGACGCGGAGCTGATCATCCGCTCCCGCTCGCCCGCCGTCCGGGACTCCTCCAGCGCGAGCGCGCGCTCGAAGTCGGTCTCGGTCTCGTAGCCGCGGGCCAGCTCGTGCGAGTGCGCGGAGTAGGCCCGCTCCACCGGGTCGCGCAGCAGCACCAGCAGCTTCACCGAGGGCAGGTCACGGGCGATGCGCTGCCCGGCCAGCGGGTGGAACATGTAGTACGGGCTGGACTCGCCGGTGATGCCGCGTACCCCGATCTGGGCCTTCACCGCCTCGGCCTTGCTCGTGGTGGGGAAGTGCCCGAGGTACCAGCTCATCCCCCGGTGGTAGTCCATGTCGAAGTAGTGCACGCCCTTGTGGTACGCGGGCGGCAGCACACCGGGATGCTGCGAGAGCGTCTTGAACAGCGAGGTGGTGCCGCAGCGCTGCGCCCCCACGATCAGGAATCCCGGCACCATCCGCGAACCGGCGGTCAAGCGGCCGACCGTCCGGCTCACCGACTTCACCGCGCGGAGCGCCTGCTCCTTGGCCAGCGTCACGTCCCCACTCCTCACTCTCACCCGGCCCGGCGGGCCAGGTGTTCCTCGACGGCGGGCAGCAGCCAGGTGTCGACGTGCCCCAGTCGCGCACCCGCCTCCGCCTGCCGGTCCCGCAGGTAGCGCGCCGCCAGCTCCACCAGGTAGAGCACGGCGACCAGATCGGCGCCCCCGCCGGTCTGGTCGAACGGCGCCAGGGTGCGGCCGGCGCCGGCGATCAGCGCCCGGGCCGCCTCGACCGGTTCCACCCCGTCGTGGCTCATCGCGCTCTGCACCGCCAGGTGCAGCGCGTCGTACCCGGCCGGCACGTCCGCCTCGAACCGCTCCCAGTCCCAGACCAGCACCCGGCCGTCGGCCAGCACCGCGCTGTTGCCGCCGTTCCAGTCCCCGTGCCAGGCGCCGAGGGCGACCACCGGGTCGGCGTCCGCGACGGACTTCAGCGCCGCGCGCAGCCGCCCGGCCTCCGGCCGGGGCCCGAGCGCGTCCACCGCGGCGGTGAGCCGGGCCGCGTGCCCGCTGCCCGCCCACGACTGCCGGCGTACGCCGAGACAGCCGGCGACCGCCACCATGGCCGCGCGCTCGGCCGCTTCGGCGGCGGCCGGGGCGGCCCGGGGCAGCCGCACCGGCAGTGCCTCCTGCACGAGCAGCGCGTGGCCGTGCCAGTCGCCGTGATGGCGTACCCCGGCCAGCACCACCGGGCCGAGCGGCACCTCGGCGAGGCGGCGCAGCGCGTCCGCCTCCGCGTGCACCAGCGCGCGGGTCAGCGGGTCGACGCCGAGCTTGGCGTACCCGAGGGCGCGGCCGTCCGGGGCGAGCAGTTGCAGCACCGGCTTGCGGTTCGCGCGGGCCGGCCCGATGTGCAGGCTCACCAGCGCCGGCTCACCGAGCACCTCGGTCAGGTACGCGTCCAGCCCGCCGCCGTAGGCCACCAGCCGGTCGCGGAACACCAGCGGACCCAGCCCGAGCCGGAACGCGGTGGACAGCCCCTGCCGGACCAGCTTGGCCTTGCGGCCGACCGCCTCCGTGGAGTGCCGCACCGCGCTCGCCGCCGCCCGGCCGGAGCCGGTCGGCACGAGCAGCCGGGGGCGGGCCGCCGAGGGCACCACCACCCAGCCGGCGCCGCCGCGGCGCAGGCTGGGCTCGGCCGGTGCGGGCCAGATCAGCCCGGCCAGTTCACCGAGGTACGCGGCACGGCCGTCGCCGTCCGGGGGTACGCGGAACACCATCAGTGGTCACCGGTCTTTTCCAGTCGGGCCCGTAGCCCGGCGATCGTGCCCTCGGGTGGCGCCGGCCCGAGCGACCGGCGGATCCGGTCGTTGCGGGCCAGCAGGGCGACCGTGATCAGGGCGTAGGCGAGTGTCGCTTCCATCGCACCGTAGGTGAACTGGAAGAACAGCATGAGGATGAGCACGAGCGTGCCGGCGATCCCGATCGCGCTGTGGTCGCGCCGGTAGCGCCAGATGCAGTAGATGAAGAAGGCGTTGTAGCAGATGGCGCCGACCCAGCCCTGCCCGACGAGCAGCGCCCAGACCTGGCCGTTGCTGCCCAGTTCCCGGTTGCCGCACTGCTTGCAGTCCTCGGACTTGCCGATGGCGATGGACCGGTTGCTGCCGATCAGCGCCCGGTTGCCGCCGTACCCGAGGACCGGCGAGTGGTTGGCCGCGGCGACCGCGCCCTGGGACAGCGTGGTCCGGATGTCGTCGCTGTGCCCGTTCTGGAGGCGTTCGTCGAAGGTGCGGCCGAGCGGTGTGGCGACGATCAGCACCCCGATCAGCCCGACCCCCAGGGCGAGCCCGCCGAGCACCACCATCCGGCCGCGCAGCGCGAGCCGCAGCGCGACGTACGCGGCGGCGATGCCGAGACCGATCCAGAGGCCGCGGTTCAGCGAGTAGACGATCGGGAAGATCGCCGCCAGGGCGATGGCCACGCCGGCGGTACGGCGCAGCGGCTTGCCCAGCACGACCCAGCCGACGATCAGCCAGACCAGCAGGATCGCGGTGTTCTGGCCCCACGAGTTCGTGTAGGTGAACGGCGCGGACGGGCGGGGCGAGCTGGCCTCTCCCTCGATCACCTGCTGCACCTGGGCGAACTTGATCTCCATGAGGGAGGTGACGTACGGGTGACCGGCGATCGACTGGGGCAGGACGAAACGCAGCGGCGCCACGAACGTGAGGTTCGGGAAGAGCGAGCCGATCCAGCCGCCCAGGACCACGACCACGCCCATGAACCCGAACAGCCGGACCATCCGGCGCTGGGACAGCTCCCGGTCGCGCAGGTTGTAGACGTAGAGCATCGTCACGGTCATCGCGAGGTAGTTGGCGAGCCGGATGCCCCAGCCGATGTACTTGCCGCTGCCGCCGGGCGGCAGCGTGTTCGGCGCGGTGAGGTCGAGGGTGACCACTGACAGGAACACCCAGAGCAGCAGGACCATCCAGATCCCGAAGCCGGGCGGCACCCGCACCGGGCCGCGCTTGCGCATCTGCCAGATCATCGGCACTGCGAAGATGACGAAGACGAAGCTCGACACCCCGAGCACCCACCACAGCGGGTACAGCAGGAAGACCCCGATCAGCGGCCACGCCGTCGGCAGCCGCCACGACCAGCCCTCCGGCCGCACCGTCACCGGCCGGAGACGGTTCCCGTCCGGCGGCGACACCGCCCCGACCGGGACCGTCCCGCGCGCGGTGCGGGGCGGGGTGGCGGTGCTCATTTCACGGAGACCTTGGCGGTGGTCGGTGCGTAGATCACCCAGGCGTTGCCGGGCTGGGGATGCAGGAGGTCGCCGCCGGTGTCGGCGAGCGTGCAGACCATGCCCAGGCCGGGCTTGCGCCACCGGCCCTTCGCGCTGTTCGGCCCGGACACCGCGACGACCGCGCCCTCGCCGAAGACGTTCGCCGACGGCAGTGAGCGCGGGGACGGCTTGCGCACATCCAGCGTGCGGTATTCCATCGTCAGCACGATGACGGAGGCAGCGGTCACGGTGACCTTGCCGACCTTGCCGGCCCAGAGGGACTTCGCCTGGTCGTACCGCCAGACCATCGGCGGCCCGCCGGCCACTGTGACGGAGAGTTCGGTGGCGGGGACGAGGTCGCGGGCGGCGAGCGCGTCGCCCTCGGCGGCGTGGTCGATCGGCGGAGAGGGCGGCTGGCCGCCCTTCGGGGCGGCCTTGAGCAGCGCGGCTGTCGAGGTGTAGTCGCCGGAGAAGACCTTGCCGTCGTCGTCCGGCGTGACGCCGTCGAGGTCGGAGTTCTCGAACTGGGAGAGGAAGCCGGTGGGGCCACCGGCGTAGCCGACGAACGGGCGCAGCACCGCGAGCGACCGGATGTCGACCGGCCGGATCTCGGTGACCGGGCCGATCTTGGCGGCGTCCTTGGAGTGGAACACGGCGGTCAGGTGCAGCGTGTCGGACTCGGCGAACTCGGCGTAGACCAGGTCGGCGGCGTCCAGGCCGGCCGGGGTGGTCGCGGGGCTCACCCGCAGCGGCACCGCGACCGCCTGGCGGGTGGCCGCGGCCGGGGTGCCGATCGGCGCGCCGGTCAGCGGGCCGGTGGGCAGGTTCTGCGTCGGGGCCGCCGAGGACGGCGAGGCGGTGACGTCGCCCGGGTCCGCCACCTGGATCTTTCCGGGCTTGGGTTCGGGTTCGCTGCATCCCGTCCCGACGCCGAGGACGACGGCGGGGGCGAGCGCGGCACGGAGCATCTGCCGGCGGTTCACCCCAGGTCCTCGCCGGAGTCGAGGGCGTAGCTGCGGCCGTCGCCGTCACCGCGGGAGCGGTACGTGCCGCCGGTGCCGTTGAGCGGCGCCGGCTTGCCCGGCATGCCCTGGTTGCCGGGGTTCGGCGGCGGGGTGGCCTTGCCCGGTGCCGGCTTCGCCGGGCCGGGGCGGGACGACTGCATACGCGGCAGCACCATCGTCGACTCGGCGGACGGGCCGGGGCTCGGCCGGGGCTTGGGCCGGTTGGCCGGGGCCGCGGGCGCGCTCGATCCGCCCGAGTTGCCCGAGTTGCCGGAACCGCCCGACGCTGCCGGACGGGCGGCACCGCCGGCCGGGACGGGCAGGCGCGGGGCCAGCACGGCGCCGATCACCGGCGCGTTCACCTGCTCGAACTGCTGCAGGGCGGCGGTGATCTCGCCGCTGCGGGTCTTGCCCGCCTCGGCCACCATGATGACCGCGTCGACGTACCGACCCAGGGCCTGGGCCTCCACGGCGAACGTCGGCTGCGCGGTCTCGATCACCACGTGGTCGAAGCGCGCGGACAGCTCGTGCATGATCTCCAGCAGCCCGGCGACCGGCAGTTCGACATCGGCGTCCAGGTCGCCCGGCACCAGCACCCGGAGCTGACCGAGCCCCGGCACCGGCGCCAGCGCCTTGAGCGGGGGCACGTCGCGGCGGAGCACCGAGGCGAGGCTGTGCCGCCCCTCGGCCACGCCGGTGATGGCGCCCACCGCCGAGTCGGGCTTGGTGGTGATCAGCGCGACCTGCTGGCCGGTGCGGGCGTACGAGGCGGCGAGGTTGGCGGCGACGAACCCGGCCGCGGTGCCGGCCGACGCGTCGCAGAGCAGCAGCTGGCGACCGCGTCCGCCCTGTGCCGGTTCGGGCACCGCGGACAGCAGCACGTTGCGCAGCCGGCCCAACTCGCGGGAGGCCCGGTGGGTGGCCGGCAGGACGGACAGCGAGGGCACCCGCGACGGAAGTTCCACGAGCAGCGGCAGGCCGACCCGGTCGGAGATGTCGCGTCCGCGCCGGATCCGGGTGTCGAGCCGGTCCAGCACCAGCGCCAGCACGATGCCGAGCAGCAGGCCGGCGCCCATGCCGCTGGCGAGGTTGAGGGTGCGGTTCGGCGAGCTGGGCCGCTCCGGCAGGCGAGCGTCGGAGATGATCTCGCCGGGGTCGGAGCCGGCCGAGACCAGCGGGCTGAGCCGGTTGTTCAGGCCGTTGAGCTGGTTGGTCAGGACGCTCCGTTCGGCCTCGGCCCGCTCCCGCTCGGGCGAGTTCGACGGCGCCGCGGCGATGCGCCCGGCGACCGCGCTCAACTGCTTGTTCAGGTCGGCGATCTGCTGCTTGAGCGCGTTGGTCTCGTTCTCCAGCGCCTTCTGCGCGGTGGCCTTGCGCAGGTCCAGGTAGGCCTGGGCGAACGCGTGCGAGCCCGACTGGGCGCCCTCGGGGCTGTTCGCCTCGTACGCCACCTGGAGGATCTGGCTGTTCGGCGGCACCTTGACGGTCACCGACTTGACGAGCTGGTCGGCGCCGGTGTCGACCTTCATCAGCGCCTTGGCCCGCTCGGCCACCACCAGGGATCGGACCACCTGGGCCTCGGTGTCGAGGTTGACCTTGGCGTTGGGGTTGCTCTCCGCGCCCGAGCCGAGCGGGCGCACCAGCAGCGAGGTGGTCGAGGTGTAGTGCGCCTCCTGGATCTGGTTCAGCGCGAGCCCACCGCCCAGCCCGAGGACCGCGGCGAGCAGCAGGATCCACCAGCGGCGGCGCAGCCAGCCCAGGTATGCCATCAGGGCAAGACCGTCGGCGTCGCTCTCGGCCAAATGGGGTGAGGGCATCAGAGTCTGTCGCTCCCTTTCGACCGAGCCGGGCAGTCCACGGCACAGCTGGACCTGACCGTGGCCTTGAGTGTCCCCGATCCGAACGACGAGGGAAAGTCTGCTCACGTTCCGGTAAGCCTGCCCGGGTGTGGGCAGCCCGCGTAGAAATGGCCGATCGGCGCTGACCATTCGGCGGGTTTCCCGGTGTTGGGCCTGACCTGCCCCCGGATAAGCCGACGTCGCCGGCGGCTCTCGTGCGGAGCGGTGACGGAATCCTGACACATCTCACTTTCTCTTGGGGGCCCGGCCCGGCAGCCGGGGCGCACCGGGCTGACCTGGACGGTGACCGGCCGGTGCACATCCCAGTGGCGGGAATCGAGAGGTGAGCCGACCGGCGAGCCAGGATCCGTCCAATGGCCCCTTCAGTTGCCCATGGGCGCGCCAGTAGGTTGTCAGGACGCGTCCGAGGGGCATTCACAAAAATCCGGACGCGTCATCCGCGTACGGGAGGACTTTTGTGGTGAGCGGGTCAACCGAGGACTCGGGGCAGGTCCTGCTGGTGGGTTCCAGTGGCGGGCACCTGGCCCAGCTCCTGGCCCTGGAACCGTGGTACCGGGACCGGCGCCGCGCATGGGTAACCTTCGACACCCCGGACGCGCGCTCGCTGCTCGCCGGTGAGGACGTGGTCTGGGCGCACCACCCCACCACACGCAACGTCAAGAACCTGGTACGCAACGCGTTCCTCGCGTTGAAGGTGATCCGCCGGCGCCAGGTCGACGCCGTGGTCACCACCGGCGCCGGGGTCGCCCTGCCGTTCGTGGTGGCGGCCCGGATGCGCAAGATCCCGACGGTCTACATCGAGGTGTACGACCGGATCGACAGCGCGACGCTCACCGCCCGGCTCTGCCGTCCCTTCCTCTCCGCGATGCTCGTGCAGTGGGACGAGCAGCGCCGGATGTACCCGGAGGCCACCGTCGTGGGGAATCTGCTCTGATGGCGCACATTCCGCAGCAGCGGGACCGGCGTTCCGCGGCACCGTACGTGCTCGTCGTGGTCGGCACCGACGTGCACCGCTTCGACCGGCTGGTCGGTTGGCTGGAGCGCTGGCACGCGGCCCGGCCCGAGGTCCGGCTGGTCCTCCAGTACGGCCACAGCCGCACCCCGGCCCTGCCCGGGGCCACCCCGTTCCTCGGCCACGAGGAACTCCAGCGGGCGATGGCGGAGTCGACGCTCGTGGTCAGCCACGGCGGCCCGGCCACCATCACCGAGGCCCGGCGCAACGGCCACCTGCCGATCGTGGTGCCCCGCGACCCGTCGCACGACGAGCACGTCGACAACCACCAGCAGCTGTTCTCCCGCCGCCTGGGCGCGGCCGGCATGGTGCGGCTGTGCGAGTCCGAGGCGGAGCTGCTCGCCGCGCTGGACGAAGGGCTGGCCGACCCGAGCCGGTTCGTCCTGGCCGCCGACCCGGGCCGCCCGGACCCGCGCGCCGAGGCGGTCGCCCGGGTCGGCGCGGTGATCGACGAGCTGGTGGCGCGCCGGGTACGGCAACGAGCCGTCGGGCGTCGCGGATGAGCGCCCCGGATCCGGCACCGCCGCGGGTCCTCTTCGTCGGCGGCCTCGGCCGCAGCGGTTCCACGCTGCTGGAACTGCTGCTGGCGCAGAGCGCCGACGTGTGTGCCGTCGGTGAGGTGGTGCACCTGTGGGAGCGGGCGCTCGGCGCCGACGAGCGCTGCGGCTGCGGTGAGCGGTTCACCGCCTGCCCGTTCTGGCGGCAGGTCGGCGACCAGGCGTTCGGCGGCTGGGCCGCGGTCGACCGGGACGACGTGCTGGCGCTCAAGGACCGCGTCGACCGGACCCGGCACATCCCCCGGCTCGCCAAGGACGCGCTCCCGCCGGAGCAGCTGGCCGACGTGCGCCGCTACGCCGACCTGTACACCCGGATCTACCGGGCCGCGCTGTCGGTGACCGGCGCACGGGTGGTGGTGGACTCCAGCAAGCACGCCTCGCTCGCCTTCGCCCTGCGCTGGGCCGAGGGGCTCGACCTGCGGGTGCTGCACCTGGTCCGGGACAGCCGGGCGGTGGCGTACTCGTGGGGCAAGCAGGTGCGCCGCCCCGAGGTGGTCGACGGCGAGGACTTCATGCCGACCTTCTCGCCGTTCGAGGTGAGCAAGCTGTGGACCGCGCAGAACGCCGCGTTCCACCTGCTCGCCTCCCGGGCCAAGGTGCTGCGGCTGCGGTACGAGGACTTCACCGCGAACCCGGCCGGCACCGTACGCCAGGTGCGGGACTTCGCCGGCCTGCCGGACGACCCGGCGGCGCTGCGCATCCTGTCCGGTACCGACGAGACCGCAGCGGCGCCCGAACCGGCCGCGCCGTTCCGCGCGCACAGCGTCGCCGGCAACCCGCTGCGGTTCAGCGGCGGGCCGTTGACGGTGCGCCGGGACGAGGCGTGGCGGGACCGCCTGCCGCGCCGCAGCCGTGCCGTGGTCAGCCTGGCCACGCTTCCCCTGCGGGTCCGCTACGGCTATCTGGGCCAACGGGGATCCGACGAGTCCGTGGAGAGAGCATGAGTGGGCCGAGCATCTCGGTCGTCGTACCGACGCGGGACCGTCCGGAGCTGCTGCGTGCGGCGCTCGACGCGATCCTCAGCCAGGCGCACCCGGGCCTGATCGAGGCGATCGTGGTCTACGACCAGTCCGAACCGGACCGGTCGCTGGAGACCGACCGGGGTGACCGCCGGATCCGGGTGATCACGAATACCCGTACCGCCGGGCTGGCCGGCGCGCGCAACACCGGCATCGAGGCGGCCACCGGCGACTGGGTGGCGTTCTGCGACGACGACGACGAGTGGCTGCCCGGCAAGCTGGCCGCCCAGTTCGGGGCGCTCGACGCGCACCCGGACGGCGCGCTGGTGAGCTGCGGCATCCGGGTCAGCTACGACGACCGTACGGTGGACCGTTCGCTGGACCGCGCCCGGATCTCGCTGGAGGCGTTGCTGCGCGACCGGCTCACCGAGCTGCACCCGTCCACGTTCCTGATCCGCCGGGCCGCGCTGCTCGACGCGATCGGGCTGGTGGACGAGCAGATCCCGGGCAGCTACGCCGAGGACTACGAGTTCCTGCTCCGCGCCGCCCGCTACGCCCCGCTGGTGAACGTGGAGAGCCCGTACGTGCTGGTCCGCTGGCACAAGCGGTCCTACTTCGCGCAGCGCTGGGAGACCATCTCGACCGCGCTGCAGTGGCTGCTGCGCCGCTATCCGGAGTTCGCCACGGTGCCGCACGGCGAGGCGCGGGTGGCCGGGCAGATCGCCTTCGCGCAGGCGGCCATGGGCAACCGGCGGGACGCGGTCCGCTGGGCCCGGCGCACGCTGGCCCGCAACCCGAGGGAACCGCGCGCCTACCTGGCGCTGGCGGTGGCGAGCCGGGCGGTGCAGGCCGACCGGGTGCTGCGCACGCTGCACAAGCGCGGCCGGGGCATCTGAGCCGTACGCGAAACGGGCGGGCGACCGAGGTCGCCCGCCCGTTGCCGTTCCGTCGCCGGGGTCAGGCCGTGCAGAAGGACTTCCACGCCTGGATGCTCGGCTGGTCGAGCAGCCGGAAGTCGCCCTGGCTGACCGTCTGGTTGTAGTACGCCACGAACTCCGGCCGCTGGCCGTTGAGGAAGCCGGTCATCGACCGGATCCAGGCCGCCCGGCCGGTGCCCGAGTCACCCGGGACCAGGTCGCTGCCGGTCTCCGCGACGCCCCACGGCTTGCCGAGCGCCTTGGACTTGCTGATCATCGCGCCGTAGATCTCCTGCGGCGGGGCGTACCGCTTCCACTTGGCGCCCCAGTTGTAGCAGTCCCAGCCGAGCGCCTCGATCACGTCGCCGCCGGGGTAGAAGGCGTCGAAGCTGCGCCCGGACTTCGGGTCGAGCGTCCAGCACATCAGGATCAGCGTGTTGATCAGCTTGGGGTTGCCCGTCCGGTCGGCCAGGCCGGCGATCCGCTTCCACGCCGTCCGGTACGCCGCCGTGCTGAACGCGCCGCGCTCGACGTCGTCCTCCGGCTCGTGGAAGTACGACCAGTAGACGTTGTGCTCGCGCGGGATCGAGGCGAACCAGGACGTCAGACGGGAGTCGAACTTGCCGGTGTTGACCTCCTGCGGTGACGCCTTGAACGACACCACCACGGTCCGGTCCACCACGTCGGCCCGGCTGCCGGACCAGGCCGGCGGCAGGCCGGGGAAGAAGATCCGGGCCATCCGCAGCTTGCCGAAGGTCCGGTCGGACCGGGCCAGCGCCTGGCCGAAGGTCTCCCCGTTCTGCACGCCGATGGAGGCGCCGGGCAGCGTCAGTCGCGTACCGGTGAAGCCCGGGCCGGCGGCCGCGGAGGCCGACGGACGCGCCGAGGGCTTGCCACCGAGGCCCTGGTCGGCGCCCGGGGACGCCGGGCCGGAGGTGGCCGGCGTGCCCGGGCCCATCGAGGTCGCCGGCCCGACCGAGCCCGGCGTCCCGCCTGCCTGCCGGTCCGTCGAGTCGGGTCGCAGCGCGGCCACCGCGACCCCGCTGCCGGTCACGGCCACGACCACGGCCGCGGCGATGGCGACGCGCCAGCGCCGCCGGGAGCCGCCGGGTGACGGTGCGGGCACCGGGGCGAGCGGCGGCGTGGGCGGCCGGCCCGGCCCACCGGTGGCCGGTCCGTGCGGAACGTCCACCGGGGGCGGTCCGGTCAGGGTGGCGGTCGCCGTGGTGCCCGCCCCCCAGCCCGCCTCGCCCGCCGGTGCGCCCCGACCAGTGTCGCCGGCCGGTCCGGTCCGGCCGGATCCGTCGTGCGGACTCCAGGCGGTGTGGCCGCCCGCCGCCGGGCCGGCCTGCGTGGCCCAGTCGTCGTGCGGCTCACCCTGCGGCCAGGCTCCGTCCTGCTGCGGCGCCCAGCCGTTCGTCGTGCCGGGCGCGGCGTCCCAGCCGGCCGGGTCGTGCCCTGGCCCGTCGTGGTGACCGGCGTCGTGCCGGTCGCGCTCGGGCCAGGGCAGGTCACCGCCCGGCCGGGCCGGTGCTGGCGGCGTGCTCTCGGCCTCCGGCCAGGGCAGCGAAGGGCCGCCCATCTGGCGCGGAATGTCCTGACCCGGCCACAGGCCGGTCGGCTGCCCGAAGGCATTGTGCGGCTCTCGGTCGGCCGGCATGACCCTCCCTGGCTGTCGGCGGCCCGTGGTCGGGGCTCAGATCGCCACGCATTCCTGTCTGACGATAACCCTCATCCACCTGGCCGTATGTACCCTGACACTCAGCCGAACGCCTCACCCTGGTTGTCGGTGACGGTCGAAGCGGGCATCTCGACCCCGGTCCGGGCGATCGCGTCGAGCAACTGGTCGGCCAGTTCGGGCCGGCAGACCAGCAGATCGGGCAGGCGCGGGTCGGCGCGGTTGTAGCGCAGCGGCGAACCGTCGATCCGGGACGCGTGCATGCCCGCGCCCAGCGCCACGGCGACCGGGGCGGCGCTGTCCCACTCGTACTGACCGCCCGCGTGGACGTACGCGTCGACCTCACCGGTCACCACCGCGCACACCTTCACACCGGCGGAACCCATCGGCACGGCGGTGGCGCCCAGCATCTCGACCAGCTCGCCGACGAACGCGGGCGGGCGGCTGCGGCTCACCGCGATCCGGATCGCGCCGTCGGACGGCTTCGGCTGCGGGCAGGTGGTGCCGAGCACGAGCGGCGTACCGTCCACCGTGGTCCGGGCCGGCATGCCCACCGCGCCGGCGACCAGGGCGCCGTCGGGGGCGGCGGAGCGCTGCCAGAGCGCCACGTGCACCGCCCAGTCGTCCCGCCCCTCCTCGGAGAACTCGCGCGTGCCGTCCAGCGGGTCGATGATCCAGACCCGGTCCGCCTCGTGCCGGGGTGCGCGCTCGCCGTCCGCCCAGGCGCGACGTGAGTCGGCCTCCTCCTCGGAGAGCACCGCGTCGGCCGGCCGCAGCCGGGCCAGCGCCGCAGTCATCAGCTCGTGCGACGCGCGGTCGCCGGCGTCCTTGAGCGCCTTCGGGTCGGCGAAGCCCTGCCGGTCCCGCAGCGCGGTGAGCGCCCTGCCGGCCTCGGTCGCCAGCCACTGCGCGAACCGCTGGTCGTCGAGCCGTCCCGCCTCGTCCTCGGTCACGAGCCCCATCCCTTGTTCTCCGGGTCTGCCGCGACCCGTCATCCTTCGGCGTCCGGTCGGACCGGCGCCAGCGTCCGTCGGATCGTAGACAGTCGCGAGGTGGTCTCGGATCCCCCGGACGCACCAGTGCCCCGGCCGGCCGCCCGCATGTTGAACTTCGCGTGTATCGCGGTCGGACCCGCCGGGCCAGGCCCTAGGCTCTGCGCATGACCGCCGAGCAGCTGATCTCGTTCGCCCGTGGCGCGCCTTCGCTGGACATCGTCGATGTCGAGGGGCTCAAGGCCGCCGCCGTCCGCGCCTTCGACGCCGACCCCGCCGGGGTCACCGCGTACGGCACCTCCGTCGGCTACCCGCCCTTGCGGAAGTGGATCGCCGAGAAGCACGGTGTCGAGGCGGACCAGGTGCTGATCACCAACGGCTCGTTGCAGGCCGACGCCTTCCTCTTCGACCACCTGGTCCGCCGGGGCGACGCGGTGGTGGTCGAGCGCCCGACGTACGACCGTACGCTGCTCAACCTCAAGCAGATGGGCGGCGAGGTGCACGGCGTGACGATCCAGCCGGACGGCCTGGACACCGCCGAGCTGCGCAAGTTGCTGGAGTCCGGGGTGCGGCCGCGGCTGGCGCACGTGATCCCCAACTACCAGAACCCGGCGGGCGTGACCCTCTCCCTGGAGAAGCGTCGTGAGCTGCTGGACCTGGCCGCCGAGTACGACTTCACGATCTTCGAGGACGACCCGTACGCGGACATCCGGTTCCGGGGCGAGCCGCTGCCCTCGATGCTGTCGATGGACACCCGGGGCGTGGTGGTGCACGCCTCCAGCTTCACCAAGACGGTCTGCCCGGGCGTGCGGGTCGGCTACCTGGTCGGCCCGGCCGAGCTGATCGCGGCGATCGCGAAGCGGGCGACCAACCTCTACATCTCACCCGGCATGGTGGCCCAGGCGATCGTGCACCAGTTCTGCGTCTCCGGCGCGATCGACGAGTCGATCCGGACGGT
The DNA here is from genome assembly GCF_900091605.1 of Micromonospora tulbaghiae. GTDB lineage: Bacteria > Actinomycetota > Actinomycetes > Mycobacteriales > Micromonosporaceae > Micromonospora > Micromonospora tulbaghiae. Next base: position 57,006 of record NZ_FMCQ01000001.1, on the reverse strand, counting down.
CCGTTCGGCGCTCGGCGAGCGGTCGGCGGTGCTGGCCGAGTCGCTGCGCCGGCACATTCCGGAGGCCCGGTTCGTGGAGCCGGACGGCGGCTACTTCCTCTGGGTGGAGCTGCCCGAGGACGTCGAGGTCGACCGGCTCGCCCCGGCCGCCGCCGAGCGCGGCGTAGCCGTGGTGAAGGGCAGCGACTTCATGGTCGACGGCGGCCGGCACGCGCTGCGCCTGGCGTACTCGGCGGTGACCGCGGACCGGATCGACGAGGGCGTGCGGCGTCTGGCCGAGGCGATGGCCGCCGTACGCGGCTGATTTTCTGTCGGGTTTCTGACAAAAGCGCCCTGCTGGCCGGTTCGGCTCTCCCGCTGAACCGGCCGGCAGCCCACAATGCTGCGAGTGCCGCTCACCTTTTGTCGGTGACCGGCCCGTACGCCCGGGTGGCCGCCGGCCGCCCCGGCCGGGCCGGCGGCACGCCCAGCATCACTCCCGCCCCCAAGGGGTGCCGGGTGGGCCGTGTCGCCCCTCACCCCCCTGACGCGGCCCGGCCCGCCCGGCGCCGCCGCGTGACGCCCGTCGCAACCGCCAGTACCCCGCACCCGCGCCCGCGCTGCGCTTCCCGCCGGTCGGCGTAACCTGCAAGCCGCAGCTCTAGGGGAAGGGGGCGAGAGATGACGGACCGGGTGGCACGCGACCGAACCGCCGGCACCGACGGCAGCCGGGCACTGCGCCCCCGCGCCTGGTCGGCCCCGGTACGCGCGATGTCCCGCATCCTCAACGCCGACGGCTCCCCGCGTACGGCCCAGCCGGCCGGTCCGGAGCGCAGCGGGATCGTCGACTGCGGGCTGTACGTCGACGGCGAGCGCCGCCCCGGGCACCCCCAGTACGCCGAGGCCCTGGCCGCCGCCCGGCAGGAGCAGGACGGCTTCGTCTGGCTCGGCCTGCACGAGCCGGATCTGGCCGAGATGACCGAGATCGCCGCCACGTTCGGCCTGCACGAGCTGGCCGTGGAGGACGCGGTCAAGGCCCAGCAGCGTCCGAAGCTGGAGCACTTCGGCGAGATCGTCTTCCTGGTGCTGCGCACCGCCCGCTACTGCGAGCACGCCGAGCTGACCGAGAACTCCGAGGTGGTGGAGACCGGCCAGGTGATGCTCTTCATCGGGCCGCACTTCGTGATCAGCGTCCGGCACGGTGACGCCTGCCGGCTGGCGCCGGTGCGCGCCGACCTGGAGGCGAAGCGGGACCTGCTGCGGCAGGGCCCCTGGGCGGTGGCGTACGCGATCACCGACCGCGTGGTGGACCTCTACCTGGAGGTGGCCGACCGGCTGGAGGACGACCTCGACGTGCTGGAGGCGGACGTCTTCGACCGGCAGAGCAGCGGCCGGATCCAGCGGATCTACCAGATGAAGCGGGAGCTGGTCGAGTTCAAGCGGGCGGTGGCGCCGTTGCAGCGCCCGCTGATGACGCTCACCTCGCAGGTCAACCGCGCGGTGCCGCAGGAGGTGCGGCGCTACTTCCGCGACGTGCAGGACCACCTCAGCCGCACGGTCGAGCAGGTGAACTCCTACGACGACCTGCTCAACTCGATCCTCCAGGCCCGGCTGGCCCAGGTCACCGTCGACCAGAACAACGACATGCGCAAGATCGCCGCCTGGGCCGCGATCGGTGCGGTGTGGACGGCGATCGCCGGCATCTACGGCATGAACTTCGACAACATGCCCGAGCTGAAGTGGACGTACGGCTATCCCGGCGTCTGGGCGCTGATGCTCGCGGCGTCCTTCACGCTCTACCGTCTGTTCCGCCGCAACGGCTGGCTGTAACCGCCGCGCCACTGCGGGCCGCCGCGGACCCGCCGCCCGGTACACGCGGAAGCGCCGGCCACGCGGGGTGTCCCGCGTGCCGGCGCTGATCCGACGGTACGAGGTCAGCGGCGACCGCTGGCCTTCGCGGCGTTCTTGCCGGCCTGCACAGCCTTGGTGATGTCGTCGGCCGGGCGGCCGGAGACGTCCCGGGCGCCCTCGGCGACGGAGGGGACCTGGTCGTTCGGGTGGATCACCGGCTGGCTGCCGGAGGTGGCGGTCGACGCGCTGCTGCCCTTGGCCACCGCCGAGGAACCGGCGCCGGTCGGACCGGCCTGCGTCACCTTCGCGCTCGCGTCCGGGGTCTCCACCACGATCGTGTCCACGTCCTCCCGCATCGGCTCCAGCTTGTCGCGACCGGTCGCGCCGAGCGTGCCCGTCGCGCCGAGCGTGCCCGTCGCGCCGAGCGTGCCGGTCGGGTCGTACTCGGCCCACTCCTGCTGCTCGCGGCGGCGGCGCATGGCCATCGCACCGGCCAGACCGGCGACGGTGCCGGCCACCAGCAGGCCCGCGGTCATGCCCCGCGACCTGCGCTGCTTCTTCTTTCCGGCCTTCATGTTCTTCGCCTTCTTCGTCATCGCGGACTGCTTCGCGGCCATCACCTTGCGGCCGCTCGACGCCTTGCCGGCGGCCTCGACCCGGGCGTTGCGCACGGCCAGCAGCACCGGCGCGACCGCCGCGGCGGTCGACGCGAACCCACTGGAGGCGCGGTCCCGGACCAGGACCGCGGTCGGCGCGACGGCGACCCGGGCTGCCTGGACCCGCGGGCCGACAGTGGCGCCGGCACCCTTCGCCGCGTGCGTGGCGGCCTGCCTCAGGTGACCGATGCCCTGGTTCAGCTCGACCTTGGCGAGCTGGCCCTGGGTCTTTCGCCGCCCGATTCCAAACACGGTCCCACCTCCTGGGAGTTGTTCCTTCGTCATCCTCCACCTTCGAATGCCTCCGCATGGCCAGATCGGGCACATGGGAGGATCCGCAAGGAACTGAACTACGAGTGAGGAGTACCCGTGGCCGAGGCTGTCTACGCCACCTTGCACACCAACGCCGGCCCGATCCGGCTGGAGCTCTTCCCGAACCACGCGCCGAAGACCGTCCGCAACTTCGTGGAGCTGGCCGAGGGCACCCGGGAGTACATCGATCCGCGTACCGGTCAGCCGGGCAGCGGGCCGTACTACGACGGCACCGTCTCGCACCGCGTGATCAGCGGTTTCATGATTCAGATGGGCGACCCGACCGGCACCGGCCGCGGTGGCCCGGGCTACAAGTTCGCCGACGAGTTCCACCCGGAGCTGCGCTTCGACCGGCCGTACCTGCTGGCGATGGCGAACGCCGGGCCGGGCACCAACGGTTCCCAGTTCTTCATCACGGTGTCGCCCACGCCACACCTGAACAACCGGCACACCATCTTCGGTCAGGTGGCCGACGAGCAGTCGGTGAAGGTGGTCGACTCGATCGCCAACACCCCGACCGGTCCGAGCGACCGGCCGATCCAGGACGTGGTGATCGAGCGGGTCGAGATCGAGCACAAGCAGTCCTGAGCGGTACGCGGGTACCTTTGCTCGCATGACTGAGCGCTCCGGCCAGCCAGGCGACGCCACCGGGGGTCCGGTGCCGACCACCCCGGTCTGCTACCGGCACCCCGGCCGGGAGACCTACATCCGGTGCAGTCGATGCGATCGGCCGATCTGCACCGAGTGCATGCGGGACGCCTCCGTCGGGCACCAGTGCCCGGAGTGCGTCGCCGAGGGCCGCCGCAGCGTGCGGCCGGCGCGTACCGCCTTCGGTGGCGGTGCCGCCGGCCGCCAGGGCAACGTCACCAAGGCGCTGATCGCGCTGAACGTGGTGATGATGCTGCTGTCCGTCCTCTCGGCGCGCAGCGGGACCGCCGTGGCCGGTGGCGGCCTGGGCGGCCTGATGGGCAGCGGGACGCCGCTCACCGAGTGGGGGGCGGTGCTCGGCCTGGCGCGCTTCCCCGACGGGCATGTCGGCGGGGTGGCCGACGGCGAGTGGTACCGGCTCGTCACCGCCATGTTCCTGCACTACGGCGTGCTGCACCTGCTGCTGAACATGTGGGCGCTCTGGGTGCTCGGCCGGACGCTGGAGGCGGTGCTCGGGCCGCTGCGCTTCCTGGCGCTCTACCTGCTCGCCGGGCTGGGCGGCAACGTGGCGGCCTACGTCTTCACCGAGCCGAACAGGTTCACGGCCGGCGCCTCCACCGCCGTCTTCGGCCTGTTCGCCGCCGTCTTCGTGATCATGCGGCGGCTCGGCCGGGACACGTCGGCGATCGTGCCGATCCTGGTGATCAACCTGATCTTCACGTTCACCGTGCCGAGCATCTCGGTGGCCGGTCACCTCGGCGGGCTGGTCGTGGGCGCCCTGGTGGCACTGGTCCTGGCGTACGCCCCACGGTCGCGGCGGACCGTGTTCCAGGTGGCGGGCTGCGCGATCGTGCTGGTCGCGTTGATCGGCCTGACGCTCGTCCGGACCGCCGCCCTGCTCGGCTGAGCCGAGCGGTCTCAGCGCGCGGGGCGGGCCTCGGTCAGCGCCGCGGCCACCTCGTCCAGCGGGGCGTCCAGGTCGCGGCGGCCGAACAGGTGCAGCGACTCCCCGGCGTCGATCTCCAGCGTCTCCGCGGTGATCCCGCGTCGGGCGCGCCGGTCCAGGCGGATCGCCTCCACCGCGTCCCACGGCAGGCGGCGCCGCCCGGCGAACCCCCGCAGCACGGTGAGCCCCTCCGGGTCGACGGCGAGGCGGACCGGTGCGACCACGTCGCGCAGCGCCCAGCCGAGCAGGCCGGCGGCGGCCAGCCCGGCGAGCGCCGGACGGACCGGGTCGCCGGCGGCGAAGACCAGCCCCAGGGCGACGAGCGCGAGCGCGCCGACCGCCTTGATCACCGGCACTTCGCGCGGCACCCGCCACTGCCGGACCGGCGGCGACTGTGGATCCATCCGCCCAGCATGCCAGCCGCACCTGCCGCACGCCGGGGGAGGACGACCGGTCCGGTCAGCACGTAGGATCGGGGCAAGCGAGGTTACCGGGGAGTAGACATGAGTGACGCGGTCATCGTCGGCGCGGTACGGACCCCGGTCGGGCGGCGCAAGGGCAGCCTCGCCGGAGTGCACCCGGTCGACCTCTCGGCGCACGTGCTGCGCGCGCTCGCCGAGCGCACCGGCATCGACCCGGGCCAGGTCGACGACGTGGTGTGGGGCTGCGTGTCGCAGGTCGGCGAGCAGTCCTGGAACGTGGCCCGCAACGCCGTGCTCGCCGCCGGCTGGCCGGAGTCGGTCCCGGGCACCACGCTCGACCGCCAGTGCGGGTCGAGCCAGCAGGCGCTGCACTTCGCCGCCGCGACGGTCCTCTCCGGCCAGGCCGACCTGGTCGTGGCCGGTGGCGTCGAGTCGATGACCCGGGTGCCGATGGGCTCCAGCGTCGCCGGCGGCATGCCGTTCAGCGCGGCGATCCTGGAGCGCTACCGCGGCGTCGAGGGCGTCGCTGCGGACTCGCCACTGCCGTTCAACCAGGGCGTCGGGGCCGAGCTGATCGCGCAGCGGTGGCGCTTCTCGCGTACCCAGCTCGACGAGTTCGCGCTGGCCAGCCACGAGAAGGCGGCCGCCGCGCAGGACGCGGGCGCGTTCGAGGCCGAGCTGGCGCCGGTGGCGCTCGCCGACGGCGGCAAGTTCTCCGCCGACGAGGGCATCCGCCGCGACACCTCGCTGGCCAAGCTCGGCGAGCTGGCCACCCCGTTCCGCGCCGACGGCGTGGTCACCGCCGGGTCCGCGTCGCAGATCTCCGACGGCGCCGCCGCGCTCGCGGTCACCACAGCCGAGTGGGCCAGCCGGCACGGCCTGCGCCCGCTGGCCCGGGTGCACACCGCAGTGGTCGCCGCCGACGACCCGGTCACCATGCTCACCGCGCCGATCCCGGCCACCGCGAAGGCGCTGCGCCGCGCGGGGCTGGGCATCGAGGAGATCGGGGTGTACGAGGTGAACGAGGCGTTCGCCCCGGTGCCGCTGGCGTGGCTGGCCGAGACCGAGGCGGACCCGGAGCGGCTCAACCCCCGGGGCGGGGCGATCGCGCTCGGTCACCCGCTCGGCGGGTCCGGCGCGCGGATCATGACCACGATGCTCCAGCACATGCGGGACAACGGCATCCGCTACGGCCTCCAGACCATGTGCGAGGGTGGTGGCATGGCCAACGCCACGATCGTCGAGCTGCTCTGATCCGACCGGCGGCCGGTGTCGCACCGCTGGTGCGACTTGCACGTGTGGAAGTTCCAGAAATCGGGCGTGACCCATATCACCCCTGGTCATCGGCTCGTTGGACCGGGCATGGACGTGTTCTCGCGAACGTTCCTTCCGGCCGCCGCCGAGACCGGCCTGGCGACCCAGACCGTCACCCGGCACATGCCGGTGTTCCGCCGGTGCGTCGGCTCCGGCGACGCGACCATCCTGCTCACCCGGTGCAGCCGCCCGGACGACCCGGTGGGCGGCGACTACCTGATGCTCCTCACCCACCGGCGGCTGGTGGTCACCCGGCAGACCCGGGTGCTGCACCGGCTGCGCCTGCACCTCAACACCGAACTGCGCGAGCTGAGCAACGTGACGTGGAGCCCCGATCCCCGCGCGCACCGCGTGGAGCTGGCGGCCACGGCGATCGACGGGGTACGCGAGCGGTTCGTCCTGCGTACCCACCACCCGAAGCAGGTGTGGCAGCTCGACGCGCTGCTCAACCACGCCTTCCGGACCCGCCTGCGTACGCCGGCCGAGCGGGTGGTGGCGACCATCGGCGAGTCGCCGGCGGCCGTCCGCCCGACGGTGCTGAGGCCCGCCCCGGCGCGCTGACGTCCTCTTACCTGATCCGAACATTTCCTGACCGGCTCGGCGGTCACCGGTCGGTCATCATGAGCCGGTGACCGCAGCCGCCCCGCCCGGGCTCGTCCTCGTGGTGGAGGACGAGCCGGCCATCGCCGACCTGGTCCGGCTCTACCTGACCCGGGACGGGTTCGGCGTACACCTGGAACGGGACGGCGAGGCCGGGCTGGCCGCCGCGCGGCGCCTGCGCCCGGTGGCCTGCGTGCTCGACATCGCGCTGCCCGGTCTGGCCGGCACCGAGATCTGCCGCCGGCTGCGCGCGGCCGGCGACTGGACTCCGGTCATCTTCCTCACCGCCCGCGACGACGAGGTGGACCGCGTCGTCGGCCTGGAACTGGGCGCTGACGACTACGTCACCAAGCCGTTCAGCCCGCGCGAGCTGCTCGCCCGGCTGCGGGCGGTGCTGCGCCGCACCGCAGGCACGCCCGCCGAGCAGCCCCGCACGCTCGGTGCCGTCACGCTCGACCCGGCCCGCCGGACGGTGACCGCCGGCGGCACGCCGGTGCAGCTCACCTCCACCGAGTTCGACCTGCTCGCCCATCTGATGGCCCGGCCCGGCCGGGTGTTCACCCGGGAGGAGCTGCTGGCGGGCGTGTGGGGGTACGCGGCGCACGCCGGCACCCGGACCGTCGACGTGCACGTGGCGCAGGTGCGGGCCAAACTCGGCCCGGACAGCGTGATCCGCACCCATCGGGGCGTCGGGTACGCCGCCGATGCCTGAGCAACCGACAGTGCCGATCCCGCGTACCGGTCCGGCTCGACCCGGCCGGCGGCCCGGGCGGACGCTCACCGCCCGCGCCGTGCTGGCCACCTGCGCGGTGGCGCTGGTGTCGGTGCTCGTCACCGCGCTGGTCGCGGTGCCTCTGGCGGTACGCGGCGCGGAGCGCCGGGACCAGGAGGCACTCGCCGCCCAGGCCCGGCTCGCCGCCGACGTGCTCCGGGTGCGGCCGGTACGCCAGCGTGACGGCGCCGGGGACCGGCTCATCCGGCAACTGCGCCAGCAGCGGATCGACGTGTACGTGATCCGGGACGGCCGGGCCGACCGGCCGGGTCTGCCCCGGCCGCTGGTGACGCGAGTGGCCGGCGGCGAGAACGTCTCCGGCCGGCGACTGGTCGAGGGGGAACGCCGGCTGGTCGAGGCGCGGTCGCTGCCCGGTGGCGACGGGGTGGTGCTGACCCGGGCCCGTAGCGCCGCGCCCTGGCGGCAGGTGCTGCGCGGACTGTGGCTGCCGCTGCTCGCCGGACTCGCCGCCGGGGCGGCCGCCGGACTGCTGCTCGCCCGCCGGCTGGCCCGGCCGATCCGTACCGCCGCCACCGCCGCCGCCCGGCTGCGTGCCGGGGACCGGGCGGTCCGGGTGCCGGTCGAGCCGCCCGACGAGGTGGCCGACCTGGCACACGCGCTCAACGGCCTGGCCGCCGCGCTCGCCACGAGCGAGGGACGGCAGCGCGAGTTCCTGCTCTCCGTCTCGCACGAGTTACGGACCCCGCTCACCGCGATCCGCGGCTACGCCGAGGCGCTCGCGGACGGTGTGATCGAGGCCGACGCGGTGCCGGCGACCGGCCGGACCGTGCTCGCCGAGGCCGAACACCTGGACCGGCTGGTCCGCGACCTGCTGGCACTGGCCCGGTTGGAGGCGGTCGACTTTCCCCTGGAACCGGTGCCGGTCGACCTGACCGGGCTGGCCGCCGACGCGGAGCGCAGCTGGTCCGGCCGGTGCGCGGCGCTCGGGGTGCCGTTCCGGCTGGAGACGCCGGGGGAGCCGGTGCCGGCGTACACCGATCCGGGCCGCATCCGGCAGGTTCTGGACGGGCTGCTGGAGAACGCGCTGCGGGTCGTACCGCCGGGGGCGCCGGTGGTGCTCGCGGTCCGGGCCGACGGCCCGGCGGGCGGCGGGGTGCTGGAGGTCCGGGACGGCGGACCCGGCTTCACCGACGACGACCTGCGGGTGGCGTTCGAGCGGGGCGCGCTGAACGAGCGGTACCGCGGGGTGCGCAAGGTGGGCAGCGGGCTGGGCCTGGCGCTCGCCGCCGGGCTGGTCCGCCGGCTCGGCGGGGACATCGCCGCCGGCCACGCGCCGGAGGGCGGAGCGGCCTTCACCGTCCGGGTGCCCCCGGATCCTTACGCGGCTCGAACATCGGCTTGACCGTCCCCTCGCGTCGGTGCGGAACGCTCGGATCGTCACCGCGAGGAGAGGACCACAGATGAGACGTCAGCGAATCGTCACCGGCGCCACCGCACTGCTCGCCGCCGCGGCGCTCGTGCTCGCCGGGTGCGGCGCGACCCGGTCCGGCGCGGCGCCGGACGACGGGGTCGAGGTGAGCGCCGCCCTGGGTGCGGACGGCCAGGCGCTCGCGGCGCTCGGCGTCGACGCCGGGGAACTGGACGTGGATCCGGTCGCCGCGCCGGCGCCCTCCGATACGCCGCAGGCCGGGCCGGACGGCAAGGGCGAGCGGGCGAAGGAGGGACACAAGCGGCACCGCGCCAGGGTGCTGCTGCGGCGCAACACGCTGCACGGCGAGGCAGTGGTGAAGACCAGGGACGGCGGTACGAAGACCGTCGCGGTCCAGCGCGGCGAGGTGACCGCGATCGACGAGAGGTCGATGACTGTGAAGTCCACCGACGGTTTCACGGTGACGTGGACGTTCGGTGAGAAACTGCGGGTGGTCGAGCGGCGGACCACGATCCGATCGACCGACATCAAGATCGGTACGACGGTCGGGGTGGCCGGCGCGAAGGACGGCGACCGCAGCGTGGCCCGGCTCGTGGTGGTACCACTTCGCCAGGAATAGGGTGCCTGGGCTGTCGTGACCTGAGCAATGTGCCAGGCTACGCTATGCCCCGACCTGCCATCGCCTCCGTGGAGATTCCGTGAAGCTCTCGATCCTCATGCCGGTCTACAACGAGGAAGAACGAATCGCGGATGCCCTCAAGCAGGCATTGGCGGTCGACTACCCGTGCGAGATCGAGCTCGTCGTCGTGGACGACGGCAGCCGGGACGGCACCGGCGAGATCCTCGGCCGCGTGGACGACGCCCGCCTGCGGGTGATCACCCACCAGCGCAACGCCGGTAAGGGCGCGGCCATCAAGACGGCTGTCGACAGCGCCGAGGGCGAGTACATGGTCATCCTCGACGCCGACCTGGAGTACGACCCGCAGGACATCCCGCGCCTGCTGGAGCCGGTGCTCGACGGCCGGGCGACTGTCGTCTACGGCAACCGGACCTTCGGCAGCCACAGCTCGTACAGCTTCTGGTACGTGATGGGCAACAAGGGCGTCACGCTCGCCGCGAACGTGCTCTACAACTCCTACATCGGCGACCTGGAGACCTGCTTCAAGCTGATGCCGCTGGAGCTGTACCGCTCGCTCGAGGTCCGCTCCCGTGGCTTCGGCATGGAGGCCGAGGTCACCGGCAAGCTGCTGCGCCGCCGCATCCGCCCCTACGAGGTGCCGATCAGCTACCGCGCGCGGGGCCGCGAGGAGGGCAAGAAGATCACCTGGAAGGACGGCGTCGAGGCGATCTGGATCCTGGCCCGCGAGCGCGCCCGCCGCCGCCCGGCCAATCCCGCCGCCGCGCACTGAGCCCGTACCGACGGAACCCCGCGATCCCGGCACCAGCCGAGGTCCCGGGGTTCCGTCGTGTCCGGGACGCTCAGGTGAGGAACGCGTCGACCGAGCGGCGCAGCCCGGTGGCGTCCAGGCCGTGCCAGCGTTCGTGGTCCTCGGCGCTGCCGTAGCGGCGCAGGTCCCTGCGGCCCACCCCGAGCGCCAGCAGCCGGTGCGGCCGGTCGGCCAGCGCCTCCGACACCACCCGCGCCGAGGTGCCCGCCAGGTACGGCTCGACCAGGATCACCTCGGTCGTGGCGAGCGCCCGCAGCCCGGCCGTGTCGAACGGTCGCGGCCGGTGGGTGTAGGCCACTGTGACCGGCCGGTCGGCCGTCGCCGCCACCGCCGCGTCCAGCACCGGGCCGACCGCGACCAGCAGCGGCGCGCCCGGCCCGGCGTCCCGGACCACATGCAGGTCACCTGCCCGCGGGTACGCGGCGGTGTTGCTCCGGATCGACAACCGCAGGTACGCCGAGTCCTGCCCGCACACGACGTCGCGCAGCAGCGGCCGGACCTCGTCCGGGTGCCCCGGCACGTGCACGGTCCAGCCGTCCAGTGTGTCCAGCAGCGCCACGTCCGCCGGCCCGAGGTGGGTGCGTCCCGCCGACGCGCGGTCGTACGAGCCGCCGATGCCGACGAGCACCGCGCCGACGTCCTGGTGGTCGAGGTCCAGCTTGATCTGCTCGTACGCCCGCTCGACCAGGAACGGGGCGTAGCTGTGCACGATCGGCCGCTGCCCGGTCAGCGCCAGCCCTCCGGCCACCCCGATCATCAACTGTTCCCGGATGCCCACGTTGATCACCCGGTCCGGGTACCGGGCGGCGGCCGGCTCGAACGCGGCGGCGGAGATGTCGGCGAGCACGACTGTCGTACGCGGATCGGCGAGCACCTCCTCGGTGCTTGTCACGAACGCGTCCCGCATGGTGCTGGTCATGCTCACTCCCCGTCCGTGACGACCGCGACGACGACGTGCGGCCGGTGATCGTCGTGCCCGGTGAGGGCGCCGTGCAGGGCGTCGTGGTCGCGCCCGTCGACCGTGGCGGCGCTCCACCCGTTCACCGTGAACCGGCTCGCCGCACCACCCGGCCAGCCGTACGTGGCCGAGCGGTTGTCCAGCACGATCGCTGTCAGGTTGCCCAGCCCGGTCGCGCCCGCGTACGCGATCGCCTCGTGGTTGGAGCCCTCGTCCAGTTCGGCGTCGCCGAGCAGCACGTACACCCGGGGTCCGGTGCGGCCCTGGGCCCGCAGCCCGAGCGCGGTGCCCACGCCCAGCCCGAGCCCGTGGCCCAGCGAACCGGAACCGATCTCGACCCCCGGCACCAGCGTCCGGTCCGGGTGGTCGCCGAGCCGGCTCGCCGGGCCGCCCTGGTCGTCCAGCCACTCGGCGGGCAGGAAGCCGCGGGCGGCGAGCAGCGCGTAGTACCCGGCGACCGCGTGGCCCTTGGAGAGCAGGAAGCGGTCCCGGTCCGGGTCGGCCACGGTGGCCGGGGTGATCCGGAGCACCCGGTCGTAGAGCACCTGGAGCACGTCGAGCGTCGAGTACACGTTGGCGCCGAACTCGCGGCCGGCGCGCACCCGGTCCAGAAGCGCGCCCAAGTCGGTGGCGGTGGTCGTCGTCATACCGCTAGCCTCCGACTTGAAGCGAACTTCAACTCAAGGCCGTGTGATGCACGAAGCAACACTGACCATCGGGCAACTCGCCGACCGCAGTGGCGTCGCGCCCTCGGCGCTGCGGTACTACGAGCGGCTCGGCCTGATCCACGCCGTCCGCACCGGCGGTAACCAGCGCCGCTACGCGCGCACCGAGCTGCGCCGGGTGGCCTTCATCCGGATCTCCCAGCAGGTGGGTGTCTCGTTGGAGGAGATCCGGGCGGCGCTCGACTCGCTGCCGTCGGGGCGTACCCCCACGCCCGACGACTGGGCCGCGCTGTCCCGCGCTTGGCGGGACCGGTTGGACGAACGCATCCGGCTGCTCGGCAAGCTCCGCGACGACCTGGACGGCTGCATCGGCTGCGGCTGCCTGTCGTTGCAGCGCTGCACGCTCTACAACCCCGGCGACTCGCTCGCCGCCGAGGGGCCCGGCCCGCGCCTCATGCTCCCGCGCCCCGGCCAGGGCTGACCCTCACCGAACCAGCAGCACCTTGCCCAGGTGGTCGTTCGTCTCCACCAGGCGGTGCGCGGCGGCGGCGTCGGCCATGTCCACCCGGGCGTGCACCACCGGCCGAATCCGGCCCGCCTCCACCAGGGGCCACACCTGCTCGCGTACGCCCCGGACGATCGCCGCCTTCTCCTCGACCGGGCGGGACCGCAGCGCTGTCGCGTGCACCGCCGCGCGCTTCGTCAGCAGCATCCCCAGGTCGAGTTCGCCCTTGCGCCCGCCCTGCATGCCGATCACCACGAGCCGCCCGCCGGTCGCCAGGGCGGCCACGTTCCGGGGCAGGTAGGACGCGCCCATGATGTCGAGGATCACGTCCGCGCCCCGGCCGTCGGTGACCCGGCGTACCTCGTCGACGAAGTCCTGCTCGCGGTAGTCGACCGTGTGCGCGGCGCCCAGCTCCCGCAGCCGCTCGTGCTTGGCCGACCGCGCCGTCACCACCACTGTCGCGCCGAGCGCCACGCCGAGCTGGATCGCGAACGTGCCGATCCCGCTGCCGCCGCCGTGCACCAGCAGCGTGTCCCCCTCGACCAGCCGGGCCAGGTCCACCACGTTCGACCAGACCGTGCTGGCCACCTCTGGCAGCGCCGCCGCGTCGACCAGGTCCACCCCGGCCGGCACCGGCAGCAACTGCCCGGCCGGAACGGCGACCTGCTCGGCGTAGCCGCCGCCGGCCAGCAGCGCGCAGACCTCCTGGCCCACCGACCAGCCGGTCACGCCGGGACCGAGCGCACGCACCGTCCCCGAACACTCCAGACCGGGGTACGCGGACGCGCCCGGCGGCGGCGGGTAGTGCCCCTGCCGCTGCAACAGGTCGGCCCGGTTCACCGCGCTCGCGCGCACCTCGACGATCACCTCACCGGGGCCGGGCTCCGGGTCCGGCACGTGGGTCCAGACGAGCGCCTCGGGTCCGCCGGGTTCCGTGATCGTGATCGCGCGCATGACTCAGTCTTACCCGATCTGCCCGTCGGTCCACGCGCGGGCGAGGATCTCCGTCACCGTCTCCTCCGGCGTCTGGTCGGAGGTGTCCAGCCAGAGCCCGATCCGGGGCGTGTCGGCCCGGAACCCGGCGTCCAGGTCCGCGACCGGCCAGTCGCCGTACCCGTTCTTCGACCGGTCCCGTTCGCGGACGGCGACCACCTCCGGTCGGGGCGCGAGCACCACCACGGCGAACGGCCGGTGCCGGATGCGGCCGATCATGGCCGGCAGGTCCGCGCCGAGCACCACGTCCTGGAGTACGACCGTGAAGCCCGCGGACGCGTACCGGTCGGCGGTCGAGGCGGCCAGGTCGTAGCGGAGCCGGAGCTGCCGCAGTGCCTCGTCGGTCGGCTCGGCCGTCATGTCGGCCCGACCGTTCACGATCACGCGGCGGAACACGTCGCCGCGCAGGTGCACCGACCGGGGCAGCCGCCGGGCCAGCCCTTCGGCCACTGTGGACTTGCCGGCGGCCATGATTCCGCTGATCAGCACCACTGCCGGGCTCTCCCACACGCACACATTCTCGCAGGGGAGGTGGGACGGCGGCTTGCCCGGTACGGGGTTCGTGGCAGACTGGTCCCCGGTCGCGCACCCCTCGGGGGCGTGCCGGGAGGGTTCGCCTAGTGGCCGATGGCGCTGGTCTTGAAAACCGGTAAGGCAGCGATGTCTTCGTGGGTTCGAATCCCACACCCTCCGCCACTCTCACTCACCCCCGCCCGGTCGTAGGCTGCGTGACGCCGCGACGACGGGAGGCCGGGGTGGCAGAGACGACGACGGCGGCCGCGGCGATGGCCGAGCTGGCCGCGCTCGACGATCCGAAGATCCGCGCGGTCAACGAACGGCACGGCGACGACCACGGGGTCAACCTGGGCAAGCTGCGGGCGATCGCGAAGCGCCTGAAGACGCAGCAGGACCTCGCGCGCGAGCTGTGGGCGACCGGCGACAGCGCGGCCCGGCTGCTGGCGCTGCTGATCTGCCGGCCGAAGGCGTACGGGCGGGACGAGCTGGACGCGATGCTGCGCGAGGCGCGTACGCCGAAGGTGCACGACTGGCTCGTCAACTACGTGGTGAAGAAGAGCCCGCACGCCGAGTCGCTGCGCCTGGCCTGGTCGGCCGATCCCGATCCGGTGGTGGCGAGCGCCGGCTGGGCGCTCACCACCGAGCGGGTGGCGCGGAACCCGGACGGGCTGGACCTGGCCGGCCTGCTCGACGTGGTCGAGGCGGAGATGGCGGACGCGCCGGAGCGCCTCCAGTGGGCGATGAACCACTGCCTGGCGCAGATCGGGATCGAGCACGCCGCGTACCGGGAGCGTGCGATCGGGATCGGCGAGCGGCTCGGGGTGCTCAAGGACTATCCGACGCCGCCGGGCTGCACGTCCCCGTACGCGCCGGTCTGGATCAACGAGATGGTGCGCCGGCAGCACGGTGGCGCGGACAACGGGGTATGAAGGGGCGCAGGACATTCGCGTACCCGGAAGGACCGTTTCGATGACCCTGGAACGACCGATCGCGCCGGACCCGTACGAGCTGCTGCCGACGGTGCCGTCGTTCGACCTGACCAGCGACGACGTGCACAACGGCGAGCCGATGGACGCGCGGTACGCGCACGGCAGCACCGGCGGGGAGAACGTCTCCCCGCAGCTGTCCTGGTCGGGCTTCCCGGCCGAGACCAAGAGCTTCGTGGTCACCTGCTTCGACCCGGACGCCCCGACCGGCAGCGGCTTCTGGCACTGGGTGCTGGTGAACCTGCCCGCGTCCGTCACCGAGCTGCCCACCGGCGTGCGTGAGGCCGACCTGGACGGCGCGTTCAGCGTCCGCAACGACTACGGCGACACCGGCTACGGGGGCGCGGCGCCGCCGGCCGGGGACCGCCCGCACCGGTACGTGTTCGCGGTGCACGCGGTGGACGTGGACCGCCTCGACATTCCCGCCGGGGCCAGCCCGGCCTTCGTCGGCTTCAACCTGGCGTTCCACACGCTGGCGCGGGCGGTCATCCGCCCGACGTACCAGATCAAGGAGTGACCGGCGGCCGGGGGCCGTCGCGGCCCCCGGCCCTCAGGCCGGTACGCGGGCGACGGCGAAGACGGACTGGCCGAACGGCGGCCGGACGCGCTGCTCGGCGGCCTTGGTGACGGGCAGGACGAGGGTGTCGTACACCTTCACCATCGGGCCCTCCTTCGGCATCAGCCGGAAGACCTTGGTGGCCATGAAGTAGCCGATCAGGCCGAGCGCGTTGGCGTAGTGGATCCGCTCGACCGTGAGGCCCGCCTCGGTCATCGCCGCGGCGAGCGTCTTCTTCGTGTAGCGGCGGACGTGACCGGTGGCGATGTCGGCAGGGCTCATGGCGAACTGGAACGCCGGCACGATGATGACCACGGCGCCGCCGGGGCGGACCAGGTCCCGCATGCTGCGCAGCGCGCCCACGTGGTCGTCGATGTGCTCCAGCACGTTGTAGGAGACGGCGGCGCTGTAGTCGCCGCGCTCGTGGTGCGGGAGGAGCATCTGCCGGACCTCGACGCCCGGGTGGTCGGACAGCCGCTCCTTGAGCTGGACCAGCCGGTCCGGGTCGGCCTCGGTGGCGGTGATCCGGGGTACGTGCGCGGCCCAGGCCGAGGCGTAGTCGCCCAGGCCACTGCCGATCTCGATCGGGTTGTCACCGAGGTAGGGCACCGCCAGCTCGACGAACCACTGCCGGTGGTTGACAGCCGTCGCCAGGCCTTCGAGCACCTCGGACTGGACGCGCTGATCCCCAGTGATTTCTGCCATGCGTCGATTCCTCACGATATGACTGACCCGCGCCTGGACCGTCAGAGTCAACCATCTGGATGGCTGATGGGGAAATCAGGGGACGGAGAGGGGCCGAATTGTGATCCGGAGGGGTGCCTGTTCGGCGGTCGGCGAACTCGGCACATAGTACGTGATTCCCCGGAACATTGCACGTGCCCGTCATACCCTGACTACGCTCTGAAATGTCATGACTACTCCGGAAAGCAGCGCGAGTACGACGAAATCGGGGCAGGGTAGGCGGATCGACGCGCTCGCCGTGCTCAGCTTCGTGCTGCTCGCGTTCTGGGTGACCGTCCGGTTGTGGGTCGATCCACGCAATGGTGTCCGCGACAATCGTACCGATCAGGCGCAGTTCGAATGGATGATGGCGCACGGTGCGCGAGTCGTCACCGATTTCGCCTATCCGTTCACCTCGGACCGGATGAATGTGCCGGACGTCGTCAATTTGATGGCGAATACGTCCGTATTATCCGTATCCATACCCCTGGCCCCGATAACGCTCTGGGCTGGTCCCCGCTGGTCATTCCTGATTTTCCTCACGCTCGGGCTCGCTGCGACCGGAGTGTCCTGGTATTTCCTGCTCTCCCGGGTGGCCGTCGGAGCCCGTGGCCCGGCGTGGCTCGGCGCGGCCTTCTGCGCGTTCGCGCCGGCGATGATCTCGCACGCCAACTCGCACCCCAACATCGTCAGCCAGTACGTGGTGCCGCTGATCATCTGGCGGACGCTGCGCCTGGCCGAACCCGGCCGGTGGCTGCGCAACGGCGTCCTGCTCGGCCTCGTGATCGTCTGGCAGGCGTTCCTCAACCTGGAGATCCTGCTGATGACCGCCATCGGGCTCGGCGTGGTGGTGCTCGCGCTGGCGTTGGGGCGGCCCGCCCTGCGGTCGGCGGCACGCCCGTTCGCCGCCGGGCTCGGGGTGGCCGCGGTGGTAGCCGGGGTGCTGCTCGCGTACCCGCTCTGGGTCCAGTTCTTCGGCCCGGGCGCGTACAGCGGGCTCTCCACGCTGATCCGGGGCTACTCCACCGACCTCGCCGCGTACGTGGCCTGGTCGCGGGAGTCGGTCGCGGGCGACGCCCGGGGCAGCGAACCGCTCGTCAAGAACGCCACCGAGGAGAACGCGTTCTTCGGCTGGCCGCTGGTGATCCTGGTGGTCGCCCTGGTCTGGTGGCTGCGCCGCAACGCCGTGGTGCTCGGGCTCGCAGCGGTCGGGCTCGTGTTCGCCCTCTTCTCGCTCGGCCGGGAGATCCGCTACGACGGGCGGGACACCGGCATTCCCGGCCCCTGGGCCGCGCTGGAGAACCTGCCGGTCCTGCACTCGGTGGTGCCCACCCGCTGGTCGCTCGCGCTCACCCCGATCATCGGCGTGCTGCTCGCGCTCGGCGCCGACCGGGCCCGGCGGCTCGCCGTACGGCATCCGGACGCGCGCGACCAGATCAGGTTCGCCACGGTCACCGTGCTCGCGATGGCGCTGCTGCCGATCCTGCCCACTCCGCTGCCCGCGAAGCGCCTCGAACCGACCCCGGTGTTCGTCACCTCCGGCGCCTGGCGTCCCTACGTCGCCGACGGGCGGAGCATCGTCACGCTGCCGCTGCCCGACACCACGTACGCGGTCCCGCTGCGCTGGTCCGCCGAGACCCGGCTGGACATGCCGCTGGCCCGCGGCTACTTCCTCTATCCGGACACCCGCCCCGGCGGGGACCGGATCGCGCTGTTCACCGCGCCGCCGCGTCCCACGAGCACGTTCTTCGAGACGGTACGGCGCACCGACGCGGTGCCGCCGATCACGCCGCAGGACCGGGTGGCCGCCGTGGACGACCTGCGCTACTGGCGGGCCGGGGCGGTGATCCTCGACCCCCGGCTGCCGCAGGCCGAGGCGCTGCGCCGGGCGATGACGGAGCTGAGCGGGATCACGCCGAGGCGTACCGGCGGGGTGTGGTTGTGGGACGTCCGGCCGCTGGCCGGCTGAGCGGTCAGCCCTGGCGGACGCAGCAGCCCTGGCACACCTTGGGCCGGGGCAGCGTGAACGCCAGACAGCAGGTACGCCGCTGCACGGTCGGCTCGCCGGCCGGGCCGGGCACCAGCTCGACCAGGTCGCTCAGGTCCAGCGCGTCGAGCACCGTGCCGACGGCCGCCGTGGCCGAGCCGGGCAGCGCGTCCGAGGCGCGCAGGATGCCGTGCGCGATGCCGGAGGCAACCGAGCCGAGCAGCGTACGGGTGCCGATCCGGACCTCGCCCTGGATGGCGCCGATCAGCGGCGCGAAGTGGGCGTCGAGCAGGGAGGCGCGCAGAGCGCCGAGCAGCGCCGCCTCGTCCGGCACCACCGCCACTCCCGGAGCGCCGGCGAGTGCCAGCGGGTCGCCGGGCAGCACGGCCACCGGGGTCGAGGCGCGCAGTCCCAGCGTGAGTAGCTGGTGGTGGTCCTCGAAGTGCACGAGGACGTGGGCCGGGTCGAGCAGCGGCACCCGGCGGGCGGACGCCCAGCCGAGCACCGCGGGCAGCGCAGTCCAGTAGCTGTAGGACTTCCAGGCCAGCGCGGCGCAGGCGTGCGGGGTGCCGCCCCAGCGGCGGCCCGCGGCGGTCAGGAACTCGGCCAGCAGCGTGCCGTCGATCAGCCGGGTGGCAGGGGACCAGCGGTCCAGTTCGTCGTGGACCAGCAGGCCGGGTGCGAGCCCGGGCAGGTCGTCGGTGCCGAACATGGCGCGCAGGGTCGCGGTCACCGGGGCGAGCGGGGTGGCGGCGTCGCGCCCCGGCATCACCGCAGTCACCTGGCCGTCCCCTGTCCTGTCGCCCTGCGGTCGGCGCCTGCCGTCGACCCAAGCTAAGGCTAGCCTAACCACTCTCCCGGCGGGAGGGGAAGAGGTGCCGCGGCATTGCGGGGAGGCCCCCGTCACTGGCGCGTCGTCGCGTACTACCCGGCCCTGGAGACGGAAAACGCCGCCGGAGAACCGGCGGCGGACGGCGTAAGGATCGACGTACGCCGCTGAAAAGTCAAGGTGAGTGTCGAATACGAGGCAGTTTCCGTACACGTTCGGCCACCCAACGTGAAAATGGTCTTCCCGCGTACGAGGAAGCTGATGACGACCTCACCGATCGAGCGTGCCGCGGACTCGTTCGCGGCGGAACTCGCACGGCACCGGACCGGCCGAGGGCTGTCCAAGAAGCAGCTGGCGACACTGATGGGCTTCGACCCGTCCTACGTCAGCCACGTCGAAGGGCGCCGGCACCGGCCCACCGAGGACTTCGCCCGCCGGGCCGAGGCCGTCCTGGAGGCCAGCGGCGCGATCTGGCAGCGCTTCCGGGAGTACGACGAACTGCGGCACGGCCGGACCGGCACCGCCCACCGCGACCCGCCCGTACCCGGTCAGTGGCTTCCTCCCGGCACCGGCCTCGTGGTGGAACGGGAGGTGGCCACGCTCACCCACACCGGTGACGGCTACCACTGCGCGATCCGGCGGGAGCTGTACAACGCGGGCACCGAACCGGTCACCCGCTACCTGGTCCGGGTCGCCGTCGACCGCTTCCCCAACGACCCGGGCCGCTCCAACCGGCACCACCGGGAACACCCGCTCACCTTCGCCGAGCTGCAACTCACCGCGTACCGGGACGACGGCAACGGACACGAGCCGATGCACTGGCGGGCCAAGCACGACCGGGACGCGTTCAAGGAGATCTGGCTGCTGTTCGAGAACGACGAGGGACGCTTCCCGCTCTACCCCGGCGACCGGGTCATCATCGAGTACGCGTACCGCGTCGGCCGGGACAAGTGGGGCCCCTGGTTCCAGCGGGCCGTACGCCTGCCCACCCGGCACCTGGCGGTGCGGCTCGACCTGCCCGCGGACCTCGACCCCAAGGTGTGGGGCGCGGAGACCTCGCTGTCGGCGGAGGAGGGGCCGCTGCGTACCCCGATCCAGCGTTCGGTGGACGGCGGCCGGGTGGTCTTCGACTGGGGGACCGACGACCCGCCGCTGAACGCCCGATACCGAATGCAGTGGCGGTTCCGCAGCCCCGAGCCGGACGCCGAACCGGACAGCGCGCCCAACGGCGACGCCCGGGTGCGGGCCGGCGACCGGATGCGGGCCGTGGGAATCGTGCAGCGCGGCGACGACCTGCTGCGGCAGCGGGCCCGCCAGTTCGACCTGCCGGCCGACGAACAGCACGCCCGGCAGGTGATCGACCGGCTCGCCGGGATGCTGGTCCGCCTGGACGAGCTGCACCCGTTCAGCAAGGGCGTCGGCCTCGCCGCGCCCCAGCTCGGCATCGGCTGGTCCGCCGCGCTGGTGCGCCCGGCCGACCGGGCCGCCGACCCGGTGGTGCTGCTCAACCCCCGGGTGGTGGACGCCGCCGCCGAGACCGACGAGCAGTACGAGGGGTGCCTCTCCTTCTTCGACCACCGCGGCCTGGTGCCCCGGCCGCTGCGCATCGACGTGGAACACGCCCTCTGGGACGGCAGCCGGGTGATCACGTCCTACGAGTACGCGATGGCGCGGCTGGTCGCGCACGAGATCGACCACCTGGAGGGGCGGCTCTACGTCGACCGGATGGCACCCGGCGTGCCGCTGGTGCCAGTGGAGGAGTACCGCGAGACCGGCACCCCGTGGCGTTACTGAGAAACGGGGGGCCGGGTCGCGTGCCCCAGGGGGCGGGGGCACGCGACCCGGCTCGGGGGGAGCAAGGTCAGAGGTTGCCGAACGTGTCGTACCGGATGTGGTCCGGCGGGACGTCGTCGGCGGCGAGCGCCCGCAGGGTGGCCCGGACCATCGCGGCCGAGCCGGAGACGTAGCAGTCGTGCGTGGTCCACGGGCCGTACCGGGTGACCACCTCGGAGACGTCACCGAGTTCGCCGCCGAAGTCCGGGTCCTCGCTGCACGCCGGCGTCACCGACAACCACGGGTGGGAGGCCACCAGCTCCTCCAGGCCGGGCAGCCCGTACAGCTCGTCCGGGCGGCGCGCGCCGTAGAAGACGTGCACCCAGCGGGTCCGGTTGACCCGGGTCAGCTCCTCCACCAGCGCCTTGATCGGCGCCAGGCCGACCCCGCCGGCCACGCAGAGGACGTCCCGGGTGGACTCCGGGTCCAACGTCATCGACCCCATCGGCGCGGCCACCCGCAGCAGGTCACCCGGCTTGGTACGGCGCACCAGCGCGCCGGACACCCAGCCCGCCGCGCCGGGCGGCGTGCGGACGTGGAACTCCAGCACGTTCTCCTCGTTCGGCGCGTTCGCCACCGAGTACGTCCGCCACACCCGCGGGTGGTAGCGCGGCACCTCCACGCTCACGTACTGCCCGGCCCGCCAGGGCAGCGGATCCTGGAGCGCACGTACGGTCAGCACCGCCGTGTCCGGGCCGTGCCGCTCGTGCGTCAGCACCTCGGCGTGCCAGAACGGGGGGTTCTCGTCCGCCTCCGCGCCGGCCAGCATCCGCTCGCTGATGCCGGCGTACGCCTCCCGCCACGCCTGGTCGTACTCCAGGTTCCAGCCGTCCCCGGCGGTGCTGCGCAGCGCGTCGAGCAGCGCGACGCCCATCGTCGCGTAGTGCTCGGCCGCCACGTGGTACTTGCGGTGGTCCCGGCCCAGCGCCCGCAGGTACTCGTCGAAGCTCTCCGGGTCGCCCACCGTCTGGGTGGCGGTGACGATCGCCTCCAGGATGCGGTCACCCTGGCCGTTCATCTGCACCGGGAAGAGCTTGCGCAGCTCCGGGTCGAGGAGGAACAGCCGGGCGTAGAAGTGACCGCTGAGCCGCTCCCGGTTCTCCTCGACCAGGGCCCAGCTCTCCTTCAGCAGCCGCGCGAAGTTCTCCACAGGGGCACGCTCCTTCTCCGTACGGGCGGATCGGCCCCCATAGAATGTCCACGGAGCGTGTACGCCGGTCGCACAGACTGTGCGACCGTCCGGCCCGGTCGCCGAAGTGCTTTCATGGTCCGGTGACGGTTGACGAGCTGGCCCGCCCGGTCTCCCGCCGGATGCTGGGCACCGAGACGCTGCTCGTGCTCGGTCTGTCCCTCGGCCAGTCGGCCGTGTACGCACTCGTCTCGCTGATCGCCAAGCTGACCGCGACCGGTGGACTGTCCAAGCAGACCGCCGCCCTGAACACCTCCGCGTCGGCCCGGCCGTACCTCGACCTCACGTACCAGCTGCTCGGGATCGTCTTCGCGCTGCTGCCGGTGCTGCTCGCCGTACACCTGCTGGCGCGCGACCCCGGCGACCCGGCACGGACGCTCGGCGTCGACTTCCGCCGGCCCGCCTCCGACCTGGCCCGGGGCGCGGGCCTGACCGCGCTCATCGGCCTGCCCGGGCTGGCGCTGTTCTGGGCGGCGGCGCAGCTCGGCATCAACGCCACGCTGGTCCCGGCCGCGCTGCCGGACCTCTGGTGGACGGTGCCGGTGCTGATCCTCGCCGCCGTGCAGAACGCCGTGCTGGAGGAGGTGATCGTGGTCGGCTACCTGATCACCCGGCTCCGGCAGCTCAACTGGCGGATCGGCGCGGTGCTCGCCACGAGCGCGCTGCTGCGCGGCTCCTACCACCTCTACCAGGGCTTCGGCGCGTTCGTCGGCAACGCCGTCATGGGCGTCATCTTCGGGCTGTTCTACCTGCGTACCCGCCGGGTCGCCCCGCTGATCGTCGCGCACACGCTGCTCGACATCTTCGCGTTCGTCGGCTACGCGATGCTGCCGAAGTCCTGGTTCGACTGGCTCTAGGTCGTCGCCACCTCACCGTCCTGCCGCCGGTCAGGCGCGGCGTGGCCGGTATCGGGCGACCGCCCGCGCGGCCACCCGCTCCGCAGTCGCCGTACCGCCGGTCGCGGCCGCCAGCGCCGCCGCCCCCGGCAGCAACCGCGCCGCCAACCGCAGCCCGAGCCAGCCGCCCGCCTGCGCGGCCACCGGCGTGGCCAGCCGCCAGGCCGCCTCCGCCACCCGACCCCACGGACCCTCCGCCGGAGCATCAGCCGCCCGAGCCGCCGCCAGCGCCGCCCGCGCGGTGCCGTCGTCCGGGTGCACCAACGTGAGCACCAGCAGCTCGGCCGCCCGATCCGGGTGCGCCGGATCCCGCCCGTACGCCGCCGCCAGATGCAGCACCAGGTTCGCCTGCGTCCAGAGCACCGCCGCCAGCTCCGCGACGGGCGCGAACAGCCCGGCACCCGCCGCCAGCGCCCCACCCGTACCGGCCATCCGGACGAACCGCCGCGTCGCCAGCCGGGCCACCCCGTCGGCGTCCGCCTCCGGGTAGGCCCGCCGGACCTGCTCCACCCAGTCCCGGGCGCGCGGCCCGAGCACGTCGACCGCCGCCAGGGCCAGCAGCTCCGGCGCGAACCCGGGGTGGTCGCGCAGCTGCGGCCCCACCGCCCGCCAGCCCTTTTCCGGGGTACGCGCCACGTGCTGGACGTCGACGGTGGCTGGCGGGGTCTCGGTCTCGTCGTGCGGCTGCTCTTCTTCCGGCCGGTCCAGGGCGGGCGGTTCGATCTTCCGGCTCTCGTCGGCTGCGGATTGGTCGACGGACAGGGCTTGACCGCCGGCTGCGGGTTCGGCGGCTGACGCCGCTGGCTGCGGTGCCGGAGTGGCTATGGTGGCCGTGGCCGCCGCGGAGGACTCCGTAGTCGTGGGCGTCTTGGCGCTCTTGGTGGTCCGGGCTCCTCTCGCTGGCGTGGGGCCGGGCTTCTCCGCGGTGACCGCGTCGGTCCCGCCGGGCTCCTGCCCGGACGCGGCGGCTTCCGGCTCGGCCGGTGCCTCGGGTGCCACCTGCTTCGGAAGGGTCGCCTTCCGGGCGGCCTTCCTGACTGCGGGAGAGGCCTTCTTCGGGGCGACCTTCTTCGCGGCGGGTGCACGGCGGGTCCGCTTCGGCGTCTCGTCCCCGCCCGGAGGTTCGGCGGGCACCGACTCCTCGGCCGGACGGCGTGATTGCGCGGCCGGCTTGTCCGGAGGCGTACTCGTGCCGGCCTCGGCGGGCACGGGGTCGGGCTGTGCAGCGGGAGGCGTACCCGGATCGTTTGTCGGAGGCTCGGCGGCCGGACGGGGACGCGGCGTCGGCGCTGCGGCGTCGGTCGGTGTCGGCGGCTGGAAGACGACTGTGGGCGGCGACCGGCGCGGACGCCGGGATGCCGGCGTGTCGCTCGTCGCGTTCTCCGCGGCGGGATCCGGTGTCGGTGGGTTGAACGTCGGTCGTGGGGAGCGGCTCCGCCGGGCCTTGGCTGCGGGCTCGCGACGGGGCGGATCGCTCGGCGGCTGCTCCTGCATATCGATGGAGCGTAGCCGTGGACGTGATCTGGCACACGACGGAAACGCGGTCACGGGGGCCGGTCCCGGTATCCGCTTTGCCCCGGGCGGGTGCGGGCCTGTATCCTCGGGCGCGGTGACCTCGGGGTCACCAGGGAGACTTCGCCTAGTCTGGTCTATGGCGCCGCACTGCTAATGCGGTTGGGGTCTTAAAGCCCCTCCCGGGTTCGAATCCCGGAGTCTCCGCGCGAAAGCCGGTTGTGTAGACTGGCCGAGCACCAGGCGCCCGTAGCTCAACGGATAGAGCATCTGACTACGGATCAGAAGGTTAGGGGTTCGAGTCCCTTCGGGCGCACCAAAGATCAAGGCCGTGACCTGCGGAAACAAGGGTCACGGCCTTTTTCTTTCCCATTTTCGACTCCGAGTCGTCGTCCATCCCGATCTGGATGCCGCTCGCGACGATCCTGCCGTGCGGCGGCCGGCGGCGGCCTCAGGTGAGCAGGCGACGACGGTAACCCTCGGCAACCGCCGACGCTCGATCACGTACCCCGAGTTTGTCGTAGATGTGCTGGAGATGGGTCTTGATGCTTGCTTCGCCGATGAACAACGCCTTGGCGGCGTCGCGATTCGAGTTGCCGTTCGCGACCAGTTGCAGCACCTGCTTCTCCCGATCGGTCAGTGTGCCGGCGCTGGGCCGCCGTATCTGCCCCATGAGGTGCTGCGTCACCGACGGCGCGAGCACCGACTCGCCGCGCGCGGCCGCCCGGACCGCCCGCATCAGCTCGTCCGGCAGAGCGTCCTTCAGGAGGTAGCCGATCGCGCCCGCCTCGATCGCCGGCAGGACGTCGCTTTCGCTGTCGAAAGTCGTCAGGACCAACACCCGGACGTCCGGGGTCCGCTCACGGAGGGTAGCGGTCGCGGCGACACCGTCCAGCACGGGCATCCGCAGGTCCATGAGCACGACATCGGGCACCAGCGCCGTCGCCCGCTCGATGCCCTCGGCACCGTCGCCGGCCTCGCCGACCACGACGATGTCCTCGGCGTACGCGAAGGTGTCACGCAGGCCACCCCGCACGATCGGATGGTCGTCGACGATCAACAGCCGGATCATCGGTCGGTCTCCTCCTTCGTTGCGGCACCCGCGGGGGTGATCGCCGGAACGCGCGCACTGACGGACGTCCCTTCACCCGGTGCGCTCTGCACCTCCACGTGGCCGCCGACGCCCCTGATGCGCTGCCGCATGCTGGTCAGGCCGAATCCGGTGCCGGTCGCTGTCGTGAACCCGCGTCCGTCGTCACGCACGTCGAGCAGCACCTCGGTGCCCGTGTAGGACAACGTGACACCGACGCGGGAGGCCGCGGCGTGCTTCGCCACGTTGGTCAGGGATTCCTGCGCGACGCGGAAGAGTGACACCTCGATGGCAGGGCTCAGCGGCTCGATGTCGCCGGTGACCTCCAGATGTGCTCGCGTCCCCTCGTCCCGTGACCAGCGCTCGGTGAGTGTGCGGAGCGCGTCGGGCAGGTGAGCCCGGGCGAGATCCTGTGGAGCGAGCGCCCGCACGGAACGCCGGGCCTCGGTGAGGCTGCTGCGCGCGAGCTGGAGCGCGCGGGTGACGTGCTCCTGCGTCTCGCCCCGCACACTTGCGGACCGCTGGGCGGCCTGCAGTTGAGTGATGATGCCGGTGAGGCCCTGCGCCAGGGTGTCGTGGATCTCACCGGCCAGTCGCTGCCGTTCGTCCTGGGCGCCGGACTCCCGGGCCTGGACGACCAGTTGGGCGTGGAGCCCGGCGTTCTCGTGCAGCGCCGCCTCGAGTCGCTCGACGAGTCTCTCCCGCTTGCGTTCCTCCGGCTCGCTGCGCGCGGTGAGCAGGATGCCCGCCCCGATCGCCGCGGTCTGCACGGCGACGATCAGGATGAACTGCGCGAGAGCCTCCGGGGCGGGGTCCGCCCACACTCCCATCGCCGACCCGTTGAGGGCAACGGAGGTGGCCAGGACTCCGAGCACCCCCACCGGCCATGGCTTGAGCAGGTAGGCGTGGAAGAAGCCCGCGATGGTGAAGACGAGGAAGATGTCGGAGTACGTCATGAGGGTGACGCACAGAGCGAGCAGTCCGACGACGTAGACGGCCATCGGCATCCGCCGCAGCCTTCTCCTCCTGATGGGCCGTGTGTGCCCGAACAGCACCCACAGCACCGCGACCATGACCAGCGCGAGCACGGATGCCCCCTCCGGCCAGAAACGTTCACCGGAGGTCGGCAGCACCCACGCGAAGTAGATCGCCGTCGAGATCGTCAACAGCAGCCACGGTGTGAACAGATGCAGCAGGTCCCAGACCCGCAGCTGCTCCTCTTTCCAGGCCAGCCGGGAGCGATTGGCGATCTCTGCCTCTTCCGCGACGGCGGAGGGATGCGTAGGGGAGCCGGCCCCGGCAACTCGGGTCATCGTCACCTATTCCCAGCGGAAGAGCTTCGCGGCGACCGAGCTCAGGATCACTGCGATGCCCGCCATTATGGCAATCTGCAGCCAGAAGGGCTGCCCACCCGCGGTGGCGGTGATCTCGCCCGCTTCGGCGGACCATGCCGCGGTGAGAGCCTGCAGACCGGGCGGGACGAACTGGCCGGCCTCGCGCAGCAGGTCGGGCATGAGGGTCCGGGGCAGGAAGGCCCCGCCGAAGAACATCAGCGCCACGAACAGCAGGGTGCCGATCTGGTTCGCGGCACTGCTCGTGCGGACCACCGCCGCGGAGATCATGCCGAGCCCGAGCAGAGCCGCATACCCGACGAGGAAGGCGACCGCGAGCTCCACGGGCCGCGCGGGCGGCGCGATGTCCAGCACCGCCCACCCGGCGAAGATCATGAGTGCCGCGGAGACGACCACCGAGGCGAACGCGACGATCATCTGCGCGAGCAGGATGGTGCGTGGATGCGCGGGCGTGGTCGACACCCTGCGCAGGATGCCGCGCTCCCGATACGTCGTGATCACCGCCGGGACGTGCTGCACGGCGATCATCACCATCGCGAACACCAGTGCGGTCGGCGCCCAGATGTCGATGGGCCGGAGCCCGCCGGTCTCCGGCGACGACTCCCGCAGCGCCGGGACGGCACCCAGCCCGAGCAGCAACCCGGTCGGGAACAGCACCCCGAAGAGGACGGTGGCGGAGTCACGCAGCAGGAGTTTCGCTTCAATTTTGATCATGTTCGTGAGAGCAGGCACGAGTCAGCCCTCCTTCCGGAACGGTCCTGGAGATTGCGGGGCGCGACCGGTGAAGGCCACGAACGCGTCGTCGAGGTTGCGCCGGTCGAGGCGCAGATCCTCCGCCACGACCTGCGCCCGGGCCAGAGCCCCTGCGACGCTGCTCAGCAGCTGCCCACTGCCGGTGACCAGCCAACGGTCATCGGTGATCGCGACATCGGTCACGTCGCGAAGCTCGGTCAGGACCCTCTTGTCGAGCGGCTGCCGCACCCGGAACCGCACCTGCTGCACCGTGCTCGCCTGCGCTATCAGTCCGGCCGGCGTGTCCACTGCGGCAACCCGGCCACCATGAATCACGGCGACCCGGTCGCTGAGGCGCTCCGCCTCGTCCATGAAGTGCGTGACGAGAAGGATCGTGACGCCCGTGTCCCGAACCCGCTCGATGAGGCTCCAGGTGTCGCGCCTGGCCTGCGGGTCCAGTCCCGTCGTGAGCTCGTCGAGAATCGCGACCTTCGGGTTGCCGACCAGCGCCAGCGCGATCGAAAGCCGCTGCTTCTGCCCGCCCGAGAGCGCCTTGTACCGCGTGTGGCGCTTCTCGGTGAGACCCAGGAGCTCCATGAGCTCGCGCCAATCGGCGGGTTTGCGGTAGAAGGAGCTGTAGAGCTCGAGCGCTTCGGCGACCTTGATCGCGTCGGGGAAGCTGCTCTCCTGCAGCTGCACGCCGAGTCGTTCACGTACCTGCGCCCGGTCCTTGATCGGGTCGAGACCCAGCACGGAGATCGTTCCCGAGTCAGGTGTTCGCAAACCGGCGATGCACTCGACGGTTGTCGTCTTGCCGGCGCCGTTGGATCCGATGATGCCGAAGATCTCCCCCTCTTCAACGGTGAAGGAGACGTCGTTGACGGCAACCTGCTGGCCGTAGCGCTTGTGCAGATGTCGTACCTCTAGCGCGGTCATGCCGCGAAGTTACGGCCGCACCGCACCCCGCCACGTCGACCGTCGCGTCGAAGCTCGGGTTGATTCCCGCCTCCACCGATTGGTGGATCTACGGACCTTCGTCGGGTGATCCCACCGCGGTGTGAGGGTCCGGGTGCGTGTCCTGCTACCGGCTCGGCGCCCGGGCTTCGGTGGGTGTCGGTGCGTCGAGTGGCAGGTCGCGCAGCCGGCGGATCGGTGTCGAGAGATAGATGATCGGGGACAGCACGGTAAGCGCACCGAAGATCAACAAGGTGGTGCGGGCCCCGAGCGGTCCGGCTAGCACGCCGGCGAGAAGGCTGCCGAGCGGGATGGCACCCCAGGAGACGAACTTGACCGTGGCGATCACGCGGGACAGGAGTTCCGGCGGGCTGGCGAGCATCCGGTAGGTGCGGGTGGTCACGCTGAGCACCACCGAGGAGACGGCGAGAATGATGGTGCCGGCGGCGAAGGCGAGGTAGCCGGCGGCGCCGGTGCCGAGCGGAATGATGAGCGCGCCGGGCACGCTGGCGAATGCCGCGATGATCAGACCCCGGGCGGTGCCGAACCGGTCGGTGAACCGGGTGGTCAGCGCGGCGCCGAGGAGAGCGCCGAGGCCGTCGGCGGCGAGCAGCAGGCCGACCATGACCGGCGGCGCGCCCAGCTCGCGGACCAGGTAGTAGGGGAAGAGGGCCAGCATCGCCCCGCTGACGAAGTTCGTGGCGGTGGCGTCCCACATGGCCGGGCCGATGATCGGGTGCCGGAGCACGAAGTGCCAGCCCTCGCGGATCATCCGGACCATCGGTGGCCGGTCGGCCGGGCGCTGCACCCGCCGGGCGGGAAGGGTGCGCAGCAGCACCGCGGACATCAGGTAGCTGAGGGCGTCCACGAACAGCGTCGGCACCGCGCCCAGCACCTGGACCGCGAGCCCGCCCAGGGACGGCCCGCCGAGCTGGGTGGCGGCATGCGTGCCGGAGTTGAGGCTGTTGCGCGCCTGCAACTGCGCGGCCGGCACGATCTCCGGCAGGAAGGTCTGGTTCGCCACGTCGAACAGCACGTTTGCGAAGCTCACGGCCAGGGCGACCGCGACCAGTTGGGCCACCGTCAGGACGTCGAACCACCAGGCCAGAGGGATGGAGACGACCGCGAGGGCGCGGACCAGGTCCAGGGTGACCTGCATGCCGCGCAGCGGCGTCCGCTGCACCACCACGCCCGCCGGGAGGCTGATCAACAGGTACGCGAGGTAGCTGGCCGCCGTGATCAGGCCCATCTCGAAGGCCGAGGCGTCCAGCACGGTCAGCGCGGTCAGGGGCAGGGCCACCCCGCCGACGGCCGAGCCGAGGTGACTGGTCGTGCCGGCGAGCCACCAGCGCCAGAACGTAGTCAGTTCCATAGTGGAACGCACTATACTGATGATCATGAAAAGAGTCGACCTCGCCGACGCCGATTGCGGCATCGCACAATCCCTCGGCGTGCTGACCGACTGGTGGACCTTTCTGCTCGTCCGCGACATCGCCGGCGGGGTGACCCGCTTCGATCGCCTGCAACAAGGGCTCGGGATGAGCCGCCGCGCACTGACCGAGCGCCTCGCCGCCCTCGTCGAGCACGGCGTGCTGCGCCGGCAGCGCTACACCGACCGCCCGCCGCGCTACGACTACCTGCTCACCGCAAAGGGCGAGGGCCTGCTGCCGGTGCTGATCGCGCTCCAGGAGTGGGGCGACCGGTACCTGCTCGGCGACGGTTCGCTCACCGCCACCGCGACGGCCGCGTCGGCGGAGGCGCGCCGGGTCCACGCCCTCGTCGGGCGCCGGCTGCCCGAACTGACTCTGGTACGCCACGATGGCGTTCCCGTGCCACCGACCACACCCGACGCCTGGACGGTGCTCTACTGCTTCCCAGGCGCGTTCGCGCCCGGCACCCCCGACCCGCCGCCGCACTGGGCGGACATCCCGGGCGCTCTCGGCTGCACCCTCGAATCCACCACCTACGCCGCTCGGGCTACCGACTTTGCCGCCGCAGGCGCCCGCATCCGCGGGGTCAGCACCCAGCCACCGGATCAACTCGCCGCCTTCGCCGCGTACGCCGGGCTGCCGTTTCCGCTGCTGTCCGACGCCGACGGGCGGCTCGCCGCGGCGCTGCTGCTGCCCACCTTCCGCGCCGCGGGCACCGACCGGCTCAAGCGCACCACCCTGCTGCTCGACCCGACCAGCACGGTACGCGCCGTCCAGTTTCCGGTGACCGATCCCGTCGGCTCGGTCGGCGAGATGCTGCACCTGATCCGGGAGCGCTGATCGAGAGGTCCCAGCGGGCAATCGTCTACACCGACTTCACCGACGAGCTGGGCGTGCCCGCGGTCGTCGCGCTGGACGACATCAAGATCGGCACGGACTTCGAGTGGTTCCGCGCCAAGGTCGCGAGCGACCAGCCGATCCTTTCCGGAAAATTTCCGGAAAATCGTTGACGTGTTCGAAACGCCGCTGCAATACTCCGAACGCGTCGACATCAACTCTGGTCGATTGAATCCATGCGTCGTCAGGTGTCACCAGTCCCAAGGAGGACCTGCGCATGTATGCCAGCATCGGCGGCTCCCGCCGCCCGTCCGCCCCCCGAACATCGCGTCTCACCCGGTTGGCCGTGCTTGCCTCCACCGTGGCGCTCAGTGCCGCCGGTCTCGCGGTCGCCGCCACTCCGTCCAGCGCCGCCACCTGCAACGGGTACGTCGGCCTCACCTTCGACGACGGGCCGACCGGCAGCACCAGCGCACTGCTGTCCGTGCTGCGCGCGAACGGCGTACGGGCGACCATGTTCAACGTCGGGCAGAACGTGCAGAGCAACCAGTCCGCCGCGCGGGCCCAGGTCGACGCGGGCATGTGGGTGGCCAACCACAGTTGGAACCACGCGCACATGACCTCGATGAACCAGAGCCAGATGCAGTCGGACCTCTCCCAGACCAACTCGGCGATCCAGTCGGCGACCGGCGTCCGGCCGCAGTTGTTCCGCCCGCCCTACGGGGAGACCAACTCGACCCTCCAGTCGGTCGCGTCGTCGCTCGGCCTGCGCCAGGTGATCTGGGACGTCGACTCCCAGGACTGGAACGGCGCCAGCGTCAGCCAGATCGTCTCCAATGCCGGCCGTCTCCAGGACGGCCAGGTGATCCTGATGCACGACGGCATCCAGAACACCCGGGACGCGATTCCGCAGATCATGGCCAACCTGAGCAGCCGCAACCTCTGTCCGGGCATGATCTCACCGAGCACCGGCCGAGCGGTGGCCCCGGACGGCACTGCGCCGCCGACCACTCCGCCGCCGACCGGCACGCCGACCACTCCGCCGCCGACCACTCCGCCTCCCACCGGCGGGTGCACGGCGACGGCGACGATCCCCAACGTCTGGGGTGACCGGTACAACACCTCGGTGACGGTTCAGGGAGCCAGCAACTGGACCGTGGTCGTGGCTCTGACCCCGCCGCAGCGGGTCTCCACCACCTGGAACGGCTCCCCCAGTTGGGACAGCACCGGTTACGTGATGACGATGCGGTCCAACGGCAGCGGCAACACCTTCGGCTTCACCACGATGATGAACGGCAACAGCAGCGCCAGACCTCAGATCCGTTCCTGCACCACGGGCTGATCCCGGTGGCCCACCCAGGCCACCGAAAACGGCTCAGGTGGGTGTGGTCGACCAGGTGTCCCTACGGTTCAGCTCAACTGACCCTGGACCGTAGGGGCACCCCGGCCGAGGCTGATCGACTGCCTCTCTGCTCGACCGGGTTTCCGGAGCAAGAAGGTGCTCACTGCGCGATCGCGGTCGCCTCCAGTTCCACCAGCACATCGGGCTCGAACAGGTGGTCGACCCCGATCAGCGACGCCGGCGGAAGCGGCCACGGCAGGCCGAGTTCCTCGGCGACCGACTCGATGCCGGTCATGAACGGCCCGATCTTCTCGGGCGCCCAGTCGGTGACGTAGAAGGTCAACCGGACCACGTCCTCGAACGAGGCGTCGGCGCCGGCGAGCGCCCGGCCGGTGTTGCGCAGTACCTGCGCGACCTGCCCGGCCAGGTCCCCGGGCGCGACAGGCGAGCCGTCGCCCAACCGCGCGACCTGGCCACTGATGTGGATGTGGCGCGATCCGGTGGCGACTGCCACGTGGTGGTACGGCGTGTTCGGCTGAAGACCGTCAGGGCTGAAGCGGGTGACAGACATCGTTTCTCCTCCGCAGGACAACTTAGGTTTACTATTGATACCTAGTTGACGAAGGACACTTCAAGGAGACCTGGTTTCATGAGCGATACCGCGAGCCCCGGTGCCGTCGAGCTGCGCATCGACGCGCCGCATCGAGAGCTGCTCGATCAGGTGCTGGACAAGTGGTCGCTGAGCGTCCTGAACGAGCTGTGCGAGCGCCCGTGCCGCTTCAACGAGCTGCGCCGCGCGATCCCGGCGGTCACGCAGAAGTCGCTCACGGCGACCCTGCGACGGCTCGAACGCAACGGCATCGTCGAACGCCACGTCGTGGCGACCCGCCCGGTTGCGGTGGAGTATCGGATCACCCCGCTGGGCAAGACCCTGCGTGCTCCGGTCGACGTCCTGCTCGAATGGGCCGAGGCGCACATGGGGCAGATCGAGCGCGCCCGCAGGGCGTTCGACGACGAGCTGGAGTGACAACCGGGGCGGCACCACGGTCCGCCCCGGAGTCGCGTGTCACTCGCAGACCGTGCCGTCGTTGTCCCGGTCGATGTACCAGTAGTACTCCGGATCCTTGCCCTGCCGGTACGGGCCGTACCCGTTGGCGTTCGCCTCCTTGCAGGTGCCGAAGCGCGGGTCGTTGCCGCCGCCCGAACTGCCGCCACCGCCTGTGCTGCCGCCTCCGGTGCTCCCGCCGCCGGAGCTGCCGTTGCCGCCACCCGGCTCACATGCCTCGCCGTCGAGGTCACGATCCAGCCCGGTCCGGTACCCCGGCTCGCCGCGCCGCAGCGGCGCCTTGCCGGCTGCGCGTACGGCATCGCAGTTCTTGTAGTAGACGGCGGGCGCCGTGGTCTTGCGCGGCTTCGGCTTCGACGCGGGCTTCGCGGTGGTCGGCGCGGCCGTGGTCGGTGAGGGCGACGGCTCGGGCGACACGGTGCTGACCTCGGGCGAGGGGGCCGCGGTGGTGGGCGCCGCCACGGTCGGCACCTCCTGGGCCACCGCCTTCTCCGGTGATCCGCTCGGCTCGGAAGTGGAGCATCCGGTCATGGCGATGCCCAGCAGCGCGCCGCTGCAGGCAAGGCCGAGGAAAGCCCTGATCGCAGCCGACCGGCGGCTCCACCACGACGGCCGTGGCGGTGCCGCGAGCGGGATACCGGGCTTGTCGGACAGCGGCGCCAGTACGCGCCGCGGACTCTGGGGAGGGAGTTCGGTCACAGCGGGCAGTGTGGAGCGACGCGTCCGGCCCACAGTGTCGCTGAGCCGACAGACCGGCCCTTACCGGCGTGACAAGCGACGAAACGGCTGGCAGCGGCCGGAGCATCGGCATCGATGGCGCGGATGATCGGACTCGGCCCCTCGCCGAACGGCCGACGGCGAGAGGCGCAGTGGATCAGGCGTACGGCCGGGCTGTGAGCCGTCCCGCCGCCGCGAGCCGCTCGACGGCGGCCCGGTGGGGAACCGCGTGACTGGTACGACCGCCCACGCCGGTCGTGGTGACGGCGGTGAACAGCGAATTGAGCAGCGCCTCCTCCACGGCGTCCAGCACGCCGGCGAACACCGGATCGATCGCGGCGTCCGGAATCGGCGGCTGATCCGACGTGGTGAACGCGATCGCGTAGTCCCCACTGGTGTTGCTGAAGGACGCACCCACCCGGGCCATGGCGAACACCGCCCGGCGGGCGAGCCGCCGGAGCTGTCGCGCGTCCAGCGGTACGTCGGTCGCCACCACGATCATGCACGAGTTGCCGGGCGGTTCGGCCCGGTCGGCGGCCGGGACCAGCTCGTCCACCGGTAGCGGTACGCCGAGCGCGGTGAGGACGCCGCCGAAGTTGGACTGGACCAGCGCGCCGACCGTCTGCGTGCGGCCGACGGCTCGGACCGTGCGGGACGAGGTGCCGATGCCCGCCTTGTAGCCCAGGGCTGTGGTGCCGGCGCCGGCCCCGACGCAGCCCTCGGCGGGGAGTCCGCCGGTCGCTCCCGCGAGGGCGGCCAGCACATGAGTCTCGGTGATCGGGCGGCGGCGGATGTCCGACAGGTGCCCGTCGTTGGTCTCACCGACCAGGGGGTTGAACGACAGCCCGTCCGGCCGGCGCTCCATCAGGTGCCCGAGCAGCGCGTCCGCCGCCCGGAACACCGACAGCGTGGCGGTCAGCACGACCGGGGATTCGAGTACGCCGAGCTCGTCCACCTGGGTCGACCCGACGAGCTTCCCGTGGCCGTTGCCGGCGTACACCGCGGCGGGCAGCGTCCCCCGCCCGGTGCCGAGCTGTTCCGGCACGATCGCGGTGACGCCGGTGTGCAGGTCGGCGCCGTCGTCGACGGTGGTGTGGCCCACCAGGACGCCGGGGACGTCGGTCATCGCGTTGTGCCGGCCGGTGGGCAGTGACCCGACGACGATCCCCAGGTCGCGGGCGCGCCGGCCGGGCTGGTTCAGGACGTCGCCGCCCGGATCGCCTGCACGATGCCGGTCGGGGAGTAGTCGTCAGGCACGCCCTCGACCAGGATGATGTCGCCCTCGATGTGCCGTGAGCGCAGCGGCGCGATCTCCTGGTAGGCGGGCGAGTCCCACCAGGCCCGCGCTTCGTCGATGCCCGGGAAGCCGAGCATCACGACGGCCCCGGGCCAGGTGCCCTCCTTCACCTCGTGCGGCGTCGCGTGCACGAGGAAGCGGCCGCCGTGCGGCGCGAGGGTGGCCGGGAGGCGTTCGATGTACTCGGCGATGTCCGGGTGCGGGGCGGCGTCCTGGAGATGGGCGATGGCGTACGCGGTCATGGTGTCCTTCCGGCCGGTCGGGCTCCGAGCGCCGATCTTGTCACGGCCGTCGGCATTCCTGCTGGCCCGGACGTCCGGCCGGTTGATCGCCGGCCGCGACGGCCACGAGCGCGGCGTGCGAACGGTGGGTGGCGTCGTCGAGGCGCGTCAGGCGCTCGACCTCGGCGAACCCGGCCTGCCGCAGCCGCGCGGAGAACTCGTCCACCGGCCAGCGGTACGCGGTGGCGACCTTGTGGTCGAAGGCGCCGATCTCGTCGCCGACGAAGATGCCGACCACGAGCGGTCCACCGGCGACGATCGCGCGCCGGAAGCCCGCGAGCACACGGTCGAGGTCCGGTGGTGGCAGATGGATCAGCGAGTACCAGGCGAGGATGCCGGCGACGGAGTCGTCGGCGACGGCGAGGTCGTCCAGCGACCCGAGCAGGTACCGGCCGCCCGGATAGGTAGCCCGCGCGTGCGCCACGAACTCGGGCACCATGTCGATGCCCGTGGCGTCGACGCCGAGCGAACGCAGGTGATCGGTGAGATGACCCGGCCCGCATCCCAGGTCGAGCACCGGGCCGGGCCGACCGGCCAGGTGACGGCCGATGAGAGCGAGGTCGTCGTCGTGCACCTGCCCGGTGGTGCCGAAGAGCCCGATGTAGAGCTCCGCGACCGACCCGTACGCCTGCCGAACCTGTCTGCTGCCCACCCACCGACCATACGCGTGCGAACGCCTATGGCCGGTGTACAGGTCGGCGCCGCGCGATGCGGGCCAGGCCGGGGACAGCGACGTCAGGCGTGCTTGCCGCGACCGCGACGGCGCGTCAGGAACAGTGTCACCAGGCCGGCCAGCACCAACGCCACCGCACCGGCGGCGGCGCCGAGCAGCCCCGTCCGGGAGGTGCCGGTGGTGGTGGCGGCGAGGTCCGCCGTCGCGGACCCGTCGGGGGCCGGTCCGGTGTCACCGGCAGCGACCTGCCCGGCGGTCGGGGACGCGCTCGCGCCCGGGGTGGGGGACACGCTCGCCGTGGGCGTCGCGGACGGGCTCGCCTTGGGGGCTCCGACGGCGGCGAGGGAGTCGCCGTTGAGCGCGACCTTGATCTTCGCCGTGCCGTTGCCGGAGGAGACGACCGCCACCGAGACCCGGTTCGCTCGGTCCGTCAGCTTCTTGACGGCGTCCACGTTGGCCGGCGCGTCGTTGGCGGCCGTCTTGTTCGCCGTCGTGGTGTCGATGAGCGAGGCGCCGCTGTACGTGCCGGCCGGCACCCGGTAGGCGTGCACACCCTCGATCGTCGCGTCGAAGCTGCCCGCCGCGTGGCGGTACTCGAGGACGAGCCGGTCCTTGCCCAGCGCGATGTCGAGTGCCCGCGTTCCGCTGCCCGTGCCGTGCAGGGGACGCAGCGTGTAGGTCCCCGACTTGGTGACCTTGGTGGTGCTGTCGGAGAGCCATCCGGCGTGGATCATCTCGGGTGCCGTGAAGCCCGACCGGTAGCCGCCGCCGCCCATGATGCTCTTGTAGCTGGAACCCTCGGACCTGCACGCGGTCAGGTCGCCGCCGGTGCACAGGAAGCGGCCCTGGTGCCTGAAGCCCAGGTTGTGTCCCAGTTCGTGCCCGACGACGTCGATCCCGCTGGCCGTGCCGTACAGGTTGATCCAGGTGGTGGGGCCGGGCTGGGTGGCGAGCCCGGCCCAGGGGCAGTTCGTCTTCTGGGCCGGGAAGACCATGGAGAGGCTGTCGTAGTCCTCGCCGGCGACCAGGCCGCGCTTGGCGAGTTCCGCCCGCGTCATGGTGTTGATCTGGCCGTGCGGGCAACCGGCGGCGCTCAGGTCGAGTGTGATCGGACCGAGGAACTGTCCGGTGACGGCGGGCACCACCGTGTACCTGCCGCGGGACACCTCCGAGAGGAACGAGGCGGCGGAGTCCTTCTTCGACCCGAAGTAGGTGTCCGGCGTGGACGCCTTCACCTTGTCCGGGAACTGGAACGAGGCGTCGCTGAACTCCACCAGGACGGGAAGGATCTTCCGCTTCACCGAAGGGGCGGCGGCCTGCGCCGAGTCGGGCAGGACGCCGACGGTCAGCACTGTGACACTCGTGGCCAGGGCGATGCGGCCGAGGGCCGACAGCTTCATGTGGTTTGTCCTTCGAGGGGGAGACGTCGGACGGGGGCGTGTGAGGCGTGCCCAGGAGTGATGCTGCGCGCAAAGACGTCTTACGTCTGACGTCATGCAAAGCTAAAGGGTGTAAATGTCCCCGTCAAGCGGGGGCGGCGAGCGGTGGACCGCCCCGGAGGCCTGGACGGGATCGACATCGAAAAGTGAGGGATAGATAGCTTTCCGTCACTGGAGTTTCTATCCTTGTAAGAGATCCGGCCGTCAGCGGCGAAAGGGGCGGCATGCCGCGCCGTTCGAGCCTCAGCTATCGAGATGCGTTACGACTGCTGGCCCCGGGCAGCACGCGCATCACCCAGACCGACAAGGTCGTCAGCGCGGGAATCCTCGGTGCCGGGGCGCTCACCCAGGGTGCGGCGCTCGCTCTGCTCGGCCCGAAGAACGCGCTCATGCAGCTCGTCCGGGACGCCACCGGAAACCAGGCCGGCCGCATCCGGACAACCGGCGGGAAGTCGTATTACGAACTGCTGGAGGCCAGCCATACCGTGCTGGCGCTCTCGGCGTTCTTCGACGGTTTCCGCGACGAGGTCGGGCCGGGTTTCGACAGGCTGGAACTGACCGACGAGGAGAAGGCCGGCATGGTGCCGGCCGAGCGGCGGCACCACACGCTCCCGCAGGAGATCGACGGAGGCTACTTCCCGCTGCCCTCCTCGGTGCACGGCATGGACGACACCCGGCGGGACGTCGAGGCCGCCTACGTCAAGCTCTACGACGCCACCATCGCGTTCTGCGAGGGTCTCGCCGCCTGGCCGTCGGTGCGGCGCGGACTCGACCTGACGTCGATGCGCTCCCGCGTGGTGGGCCGGGCCATGTGGCACTACGAGGACCGCTTCGACCGGCTCGCCGCGGACCTCCCCGAGTTCGGGTTCCGGATGATCCGGCAGGCGATCGAGCACAACCTGATCGACAACCGGAAACTCACCACCGAGGTCTCGGCCCGGCTGGACGCGCTGGCGCAGCTCTACCGCAACCTCGCCGAGCTGTCCGGCCCGGTGGCCGCCGACCGGCCCGACCTGCTCCGCGAATCACTCGACCGGCTCACCGGCTCGCTCGCGGCGGTGTTCCGGCAGCCGCTGCTGCGGATCAAGGACGTCGACTTCCACCTGCGGCTGCCGAACGTGGACAGCGGCTTCATCAGCCCCGACTTCCGGGCCGCCGAGTACGGCAAGCACACATCACCGGAGCGGGAGCGCTGGTGGGAGGACCAGCCGCGCCGGGGCGACCTCGTCGGGTTCCTCTCCGAGTACCTGACCGACCCGGCGAGCCTGCACCGTCCGCTGCTGCTCCTCGGCCAGCCGGGCGCCGGCAAGACGTTGCTGACCCGGGTGATCGCGGCCCGGCTGCCGGCGAGCCGGTTCACCGCGATAGTGGTGCCGCTGCGGCGAATGTCCGGTGACTCGTCGCCGACCGAGCAGATCGAGGCGGCGATCGAGCAGATGATGGACGAGCGCATCCGCTGGGCGGACCTGCGCCGGGCCACCCAGCACACCACGGTCGTGGTGATCTTCGACGGGTTCGACGAACTCGTGCAGGTGACCGGCACGGCCCACTCGCAGTACATCGACCGGGTGGCCGAGTTCCAGGAGGCCCAGTGGGACCTGGGCTACTCGGTCATCCCGATCATCACGTCCCGGATCCTGGTGATGGACCGCGCCAGCGTGCCGCAGGGCACTGTGCTGGTCCGGCTGGAGGACCTGACCGACGCCCAGGTGACGGCGTGGCTGGCCGCCGTCAACGCGGCGAACGAGGAC
This sequence comes from Micromonospora tulbaghiae, assembly GCF_900091605.1. Classification (GTDB taxonomy): domain Bacteria; phylum Actinomycetota; class Actinomycetes; order Mycobacteriales; family Micromonosporaceae; genus Micromonospora; species Micromonospora tulbaghiae. Next base: position 17,559 of record NZ_FMCQ01000001.1, on the reverse strand, counting down.
CGGCCCGGCTACCGCCGGCTGTCCGCGAGGGAACTGTTGTCGCACGGCGAGCTGGCCCGCCAGCCGCTGCTGCTCACGCTGCTGGCGATCTACTACAACGAGCACTGGGCCGACCGCCGTCCCGGCGTCACCATCTCCCGGTCCGACCTCTTCACCGGCCTGCTCACCGCGTTCATCAGGCGACAGGTGAGCGAGAAGGCGCCGACCGCCCTTCCGCCCCACGAGCGGGAGGCCCGCGAGCACCAGCTCCGGCGCGACCTGGCGATCACCGCGTTCGCCATGTTCAACCGCAACCGGGAGCTGGTGAACCGGGCCGCGCTCCGCCTCGACCTGGGCTGCTTCGGCTCCGGGTCCGGAGACGGCTCCCGCTTCGAACTCGGCGACGTGCTTGGCCCGGAACAACTGGTCACCGCCGCGTTCTTCGTGGTGTATGGCCCGGACGACGTGCAGGGCGAGGACGCCCGGCGCACGTACGAGTTCCTGCACACCACGATCGGCGACTTCCTGATCGCCGAGTACGTCATCGGGGCGCTGCGGAGCCTGGCCGAGCTGCGCCGGCACACCCGCAGCCCGGCCGGCTTCGGCTATCAGCTGGACACCGGCCAGTTCCGCGCGCTGCTCTCCCACCAGCCGCTGGTGAAGCGGGAGGCGGTGGTCGGCTTCGCCCGTGAGCTCAGTTCCCGCCACCCGGACGAGCGGAACGGGATCGTGGAGACCATCGCCGGCCTGCTGGCCGAGGCCCGGCAGCGGACCAACCTGGCCGGCGTGGACGGCTACCGGCCCGCGCCGTACGACCCGGTGCGGCTGCTGGCGGCGTACACCGCGAACCTGGTCGCGCTCGCCGCGCTGGTGTCACCGGACGGCGTACGCCACACCGACCTGATGGACGAGGCGACCTGGGTGTCGACGGTCCGGCTGTGGCGGGCGGGGCTGGACGAGAAGGGCCAGCTCGCGATGATCAGTTGGCTCGGCCGGGACGCCGACGGCCGGATCATCGCCGAGCGGTGGCGCGAACGCCGGGGGGAGACGGTGAACGTGGCCGCCGAGGAGGCGCGGCTGCTCGGTGACATCACCACCTACGGCCAGTTGCAGGCGGGTGCGCGGACGTGGCGCGGCCAGCAGCCGGACAGCTTCGAGGCCGGCCGGTTCCACGCCGACCTGGTGTCGCTCGCCACCCGCCGCTGGCCGGTGCCGTCCCTGCACCAGCTCATCCTGTACGACGAGCGCAGCTACCGGCGGCTGTGGGCGCGCGCCGTCGAGTCACCGGAGGCGGTGTCCAGCACGAGCGCCACGGTCCTGCTGGAATGCCTCGCCGAGGACGGCGCGCAGTTGCCCCGCGAGGTGGTGTGCGGGCTGACCCGGGTGGCGCTGAGCCGGCTGCCCGACTCGCCGACCGCGCCGCCCGAGCTGATCATCTCGTGCCCGTACCTGATCGACGAGTTCCCGGAACTCGTCGACTCGCTCGGCACGACCGACGACCACGCGGTGCTGCACGCGCTGATCCTGCGGCACGGACTCCACCGGCTGCCCCAGCGCTACGTGCCCCGGGTCCGCCGGGTGCTCGCCGACATCGAGGACCGGCTCGCGGAGCTGCCGCTGGAGGACGGCGTGGTGTCGGCCGAGATGGCCGAGCAGTTCGCCGCCGCCCGGGTCGACAACCGCACCGCGCTGTGGCTGCTGATGGCGTTGAGCGAGTACGCCGAACTGGCCTGGCCGAAGATCCCGCCGAGGACGATGAACGCCCTGCTCGCGCACCGGCTGCCGGACGAGTTCCTCGACGAGGCGAGTCTGTGCCGGCTGCTCCTGGACTACCTGCGGGCCTACGACCGGGTGCCGGCCGAGGTCTCGCTGGCGTCCGCGCTCGACACGCTGCGCGTCCTCGCAGCGTCCGGCCCGTCCGACCAGATCCCGGCCGCCGAGGCGGTCTGACCACGCCACCCGTTACCGCCACCACCCGTTCGGAGGCCCCGATTGGCACACACGCCCCGGCACCGAGAGCACATCGTCCGAACGGGAAGGAGGAACCTGGCGGTCGACATCGCCGGGGCGGAACGCGGCTGGCCGGTCTTCCTGATGCACGGCACACCCGGCAGCCGCAACGGTCCACGACCACGGTCCATCGTGCTGCACCGGCTGGGCGTACGGCTGATCTCGTACGACCGGCCGGGTTACGGCGGCTCCAGCCGGCTGCCCGGCCGCCGGGTCGCCGATGCCGCCGCGGACGTCGCAGCCATCGCTGACGACCTGGGCCTGGACGGGTTCTCGGTGGTGGGGCGCTCCGGCGGCGGCCCGCACGCCCTGGCCTGCGCCGCGCTGCTGCCCGATCGGGTACGGCGGACCGCCGTCCTGGTCGGTCTCGCCCCGGCCGGCGCGGCCGGGCTGGACTGGTTCGGCGGCATGACCGACGCCAACGTGCGTGACTACGGCGCGGCCGAGCGCGACGTGCCGGTGCTCGCAGAGCAGCTGCGGCTGCGGGCCGAGCGGACGATGGACGACCCGGGCTCGCTGCTCGCGCTGCTGGTCGAGCAGATGACCGAGGCCGACCGCCGGGTGGTGGCCGGCGTGCCGATCCGCAGGCAGTTGACCGACGCCTACGCCGAGGCGCTGCGCCAGGGGCCGCACGGCTGGATCGACGACGTCCTCGCGCTGCGCGCCGACTGGGGCATCACGCTCACGGACATCCGGATGCCGGTCCGGCTGTGGCACGGCGCCGACGACAACTTCGCCCCGGCCAGCCACACCCGCTGGCTGGCCGAGCAGATCCCCGGCGCGCAGCTGCAGGTGCAGCCGCACAGCGCGCACTTCGGCGCGGTGGAGGTGCTGCCGGAGATCCTCGCCTGGCTGGCCGGCCCGGTGGAGCGCGCCGCTGTCAGATCGGATGCGGGTCGATGATGCGCCGCTGCAACCGGCTCTCCCGGACGGCCTCGACGGCCGGGTGGTTCTCGCCCAGCCGGTAGGTCAGCTCGCGGGTGACCGCCTCCAGCTCCGCCCGCCGGCCGCTCTCCACCCGCTCCTGCATCACCACCAGGTTCGCCCGGCAGCGCAGCGTGTTGGTGTGGTCGCGGCCGAGGATCCGGACCAGCCCGTCGTGGGCGCGCCGCAGCAGGTTCAGCGCCTCCAGGTCCGCGGCCTCCCGGCCCTCCGGCGGGTCGGGCTGTTCGGCGATGCAGATGCCCTGGTTCATCCAGCCGGAGAGCGGGTACGGGTGCCCGCTGCCCAGCACTTCGGCGAGCGCGTCGGCGGACCGGCCGGCGAGCTGCCGGGCCTCGGCGAAGTCTCCGGCGCGGCGGGCCACCATGGCGAGGTTGACCATGCAGACCAGGGTCAGCGGGTGCATCGGGCCGAGGTTGCGCTGGTAGACGCGGTGCACTTCGGTGAGTTCCCGGCTGGCGCGCTGGAACAGGTCGACGGTGAGCAGGTTGATCGACAGGCTCAGCCGGCAGGTCAGCGTCTCCGGGTTGTCCGGCCCGAACCGCTCGTTCAGCAGCTCGTAGGCGGCTTCGAGGAGCTTGCCCGCCTCGACCGCGTGCCCGGCCGCGCGCAGCGACACCGCCAGGTTCGTCTGCGTCCGCAGGGTGATGAGGTGTTCCGGCCCGGCCGTGTGCAGCAGGTCCCGGTGGACGCTGCGCAGGCGGGTGACCGACTGCTCGAAGTCGCCCGCGTCGCGCATGTCGATGCCGACGTACGTGGAGGAGGCGAGCGTGTCCGGGTGGTTCTCCCCGAGGATCGCGCGGCGCCCGGCCAGCACCATCTCGTCGTTCTTGCGGGCCTCCCGGAAGTCGCCCATCAGGCGCTGGGTGCTGGCGAGGTTGTTGAGCGCGGCGAGGGTACGCGGGTGTTCCTCGGTGAAGTTCCGCTTCCACGCGTTGAACGTGATCTCGTCCAGGCGCAGCGCCTCGTTGTACATGCCCATGCCGCGCAGGTCGCGGGCGAGCCCTCCGGCGGTCATCAACGTGTGCGGGTGGTCCTCGCCGAGCAGTTCCCGCTGGGCCCCCAGCACCTCCTCGTCCAGCGCCCGGGACTCGGTGAACTGCCCGAGGAAGGCGAGGATGTTGGCGAGGTTGAACTGGAGGTGCAGCAACTGCCGGCGCAGGTCGTCGCGCGCCCGCGGGTCGGTCTCCTCCGCGAGCATCTGCTCCCAGGTCTGCGCGACCTCCTGCCCGAGCCGCCGGCCGGTCTCCAGGTCGCCGCGCAACTGGAGGTAGCGGACCCGGTCGATCATCAGCGCCCGCACCTCCACCCTGCGGCTCAGCGGCGCCTTCGACGCCTCCAGGTGTGGCCAGATGACCCGGAACCGGGGCCACCCGTCGGGGTCGTCGACCTCGCCCTCGGGCCGGGCGGCGGCGAGCACCAGGTGGACCTGCTGGCGGGCCTCGTCGAGTTCCACCTCCGTCATCCGGGACCGGACGGCGTGCTGGAGCAGCCGGTGCATGAGCACCAGGCCGCCCCGGCCCCGTTCGCTGCCGGACGGGTTCTCGGCCCGCAGGTCGACGCGGACCAGGGCGAGCCGGTTGGCCTGCTGCACCAGCTGCTGGCGGACCAGCCGTTCCTTCGCCTGCGGGTGGAACGGCACCAGCGCCTCGGCGAACTCGTCGCTGTAGACCAGGTCGGCGGAGATCTCCGGCGCGAACACCGAGCAGAGTTGCAGCACCCGGTAGGCGGCCGGGTTGCGGGTCCGCAGGTGGTTGAGGGACAGCTCCCAGGTGGCCTCCACGGAGACGTTGCTGTTCGGCTCCATCACCGCGCCCGGACCGAACTTCGCGATCTCGTTGAGGTAGCTGTCGACCGAGTGGCCGGTGTCGGCGAGCCATGCCGCGGCTGCGGTCACCGCGATCGGCAGGTCGCCGAGCAGGGCGGCGATCCGGTCGGCCTGGTCGACGCGCATGGTCGGCACCCGCTCGGTGAGGTGCTGGATGCTCTCCGCGCGCTTGAACACGTCCACCTGGACGGTGGTGGCCCGCTCGACCCACTGGAGGTTCCGGGACGTGATCAGGACGTGGCCCTTGCCGTCCGGCACGTACGGCAGGACGCCCTCGATCTCGTCCGCGTTGTCCATGATCAGTAACCAGCGGAGGTCGGTGCGGCGCAGCGCCTGGAGCACCAGCCGGGCGTTCTCCCGGTTCGATTCCGACGACGGTACGCCCAGGTAGGGCGCGAGGTCACCGATCGCCGACTCGATGAACGGCACCTGGTCGGCGTCGATCCACCACACCATGTCGTACGCGGCGCGGTAGCGGTGGGCGTACTCCAGCGCGAGCTGGCTCTTGCCGATGCCGCCCATGCCCTGCAGCGCCACCGGACCGGTGCCGGAGAGCACCACCTTCGGGCTGCTGCGCAGCAGCGTCCGCAGCTCGCGCAGGTCGGCCTCCCGGCCGGTGAAGCGCTTGTTGCGGCCCGGCACCTCGAACACCGTGTTGTCGCGGCCGGGGAAGCGGGGCCCGGTCGGCAGTTCCAGGTCGGCCGGCACCCCCTCGCGGCCGACCAGGCGCAGGATCCGCGCGGCGGCGGTCCGGGCCTCCAGGCCGGCCACCGAGACGGTGTGCGCGGCGGGCACGTTCGCCAGGCGCCGCACGTCCGCGACGTAGACCACGAGCGGCACCTGGTCGGGGGAGCGGTCCGGCGCGGCGAGCACCGCCTCCTCGGTGGCGTTGGACTCGGAGACGATGATCAGCTCCCGGGCCGTCCGGGGCGTCTCGTCCTCGGCGAACCACGGGTCGGTCACCCGGACGTCGGCCGAGACCAGCAGGTGCCCGATCCACTCCGCCCACACCCGGTCGTACGGGGCGTGCCGGAGCAGGATCTCGTTCTCCACCGAGTTGGAGGTACGGGTGAACCGGGCGTTGACCCGCTCGCGTACCGCGCTGCTCATCGGCGGCAGCGACTCCACCTCGCCCCGGGTGATCTCCCGGGCCAGCACCTCGTACGCGGACAGCAGCGACCCGTTGACGCCGGGCTGGTCGGCGAACGTGGCGAGCAGTTCCTCGTACGCGTAGAACGCCTGGTAGGGCACCTGCATCCGGGCCCAGTACCGGTCCCGGTCGGCCTCGCTCATCCCGCTCGGCAGACCGCTGAAGCGCTGCCGCGCCACGGCCCGCCCGGTGTCCGCCTTGACCTTCTCCGCCGGGTCGATCCGCATCGGCACGGGCAGCACCCGGATCCGCCGCGACCCGTAGCGGTGCTCGACCAGCCGGGCCACCTTGGCCGCGCCGGTGATGCCCTGTTCGCTGAGGGTGAAGCAGGTGACCAGCACGTCCGGCAGTTGGATGGTGCAGATGTCGGCGACGTCGGAGAACCCGGTACGGCTGTCGATCAGCACGTAGTCGTAGTTGCGCTTCATGTCGGCGCGCAGCGCGTCGAAGAAGTAGCCGCCACCCTGCCGCTCGTAGAACTCGTCCCAGTTCATCCCGGCGAGAGCGCCGGCGTAGTCGTTGTTCTGCTGGCCGGCGCCGAGGAAGTCGAGCGTCCCGTCACCGGGGAAGTTGGACCAGTTCAGCGAGAACGAGTACTTGTGCACGCGGGCGTACTGCTCGTGCCAGCGGTCGTCGCCCTTGTCCTGCTTGGTGGTGGTCGCCCACTCGTACTCCCGGATCAGGTCGATCACCCCGCCGGTGCTCTCCAGCGCGTCCCGGTCGATGAACGGCGCGAAGAAGCGCGACAGGCCGGGGGACTCCAGGTCCCAGTCGACGGCGAGCACCCGCTTGCCGTTGGCGGCGAGGATCCAGGCGACGTTCGCCAGCGCCATCGTCCGGCCGGTGCCGCCCTTGTAGGAGTAGAAGGTGACGACCTGTCCCTCGCGTCGGGTCATGTGTCCACTCCCTCGTCGGGCGGCGGGTTCTCCCAGAGCCGGGGTTTGCTGATCGGCCGTCCCGGCGGCGGGTAGGCCGGTCTCGCCTCCAGGTAGCGGCGGCGCATCCGGTCGACCAGGCCGTGGATCCCGGCCCGCCAGTCGTCGTACGTGGTGATCGCCAGCGGGCGTGCCGCGGCCGGGAAGATCGCGATGGCCTGGTCGAGCAGCACCGCCGCGTGGGAGCGGCGGCCGGGTGCCGAGTCCTCGATGATCACCACGACGCCCACCCAGCGGTGCAGCGAGGCGACGGCCGCGCGGACGGCCTCCGCACCGTCCGGCGTCTCGACCACCCGAGGATCGATCATGAGTACGCCCGGGCAGCCCCGGAACAGCCCGGCGTCCGGTACGAAGTCGCGGACGTCGATCGGCATCCGCAACCGCTGCACCGCGTCGGTCACGTCGTCGACCACCGGCGGCCGGTCGCGGAACGGGCGCCACCGGCCGGCGTGCGTGTCGGACCGCCCGTTGAGCCGGCCCGCCTCCGCCGGTTCCTCGGGCGCGATCACCACCGCCCGGAACGGCACCTCGCTGGTCGGGGACGACGGCAGGTCGGTCGGGCCGGTCGGCGGCTCGGCCGGTTGCAGCGGGGTCTGCTCGGCGGTGTCGACGATGTGCTGGGCGAGCCGGCCCAGCACCTCCTTGTAGGCGTGCTGGAACTTCTGGAGCCGGCAGAGCGCGCTCATGCCGTTCGCGGCGTACGCGTCCACGTCGGCGGCCATCGCCACCGCCCGGGCCTGGTCCGCCGCGTGCACGGCGGCGGGTGACGGGATCCACAGGACCGGCAGGATGTTGTCGCCGTCGGGCGGGCGGCCGGCCCGGAGCAGCCGTTGCCGGAACCACTCCCGCTCCCGGCGCGAGTCGTCCCGGTTGAGGTAGTCCGGTGAGTACAGCGGCACGAACACCTCGGCCTCGGCCAGTGCGGTGCGTTTTCGTTCCGTCCGGTCGTCCGGCGGCCGCACCATGAAGTCGGCGAAACCCTGCCGGCGTAACCGGTCGCCGGGCCGGCCGTCGATCGCCAGGTTGAGATCGTGGTAGAAGCGGCGGACCCAGTGGTCGCCCGGGGTGCGGTCGTTGTGCGTCGGCGGGGGGACGTAGCTGAGGAAGAAATAGGGCGGGCCCGGCAGCGCGGGCCGCTCAGAGGTCACGGCGACACGACCGTTCCACGGGAAGTGCGCCTGACCCCCAACCGTCAATGATCACGCGCTGCTCCCCGGTCGACACGATACGGCGTCTATCGATCAGGGTAGAGAGGTTGCGCTCGGGTTACCAGGCCTTCACCGTCCGATGTGGGCGTCCATCCAGGCGACGGCGGTGCGTACCGCGCCGGATATCGGCAGCAGCCGGGCCGGGGCGTCGCCGACCGTCCCGTGCCGGGTGAACGCCGCCCGGTCCAGTTCCGCGCCGATCTCGCTGAACAGGGCAGCGTCGAGGTGCGGCGCCTCGAAGTCGAGCCGTTCCCGGCGGCCGTCGCGCACCACGTAGCAGCGGTACGGACGCCGCTGCGGCGGGCGGCGCAGCCGGTACTCGGCGAGGTGCAGCGCGGTGCATGTCGCATAACCGACACCGAGCAGCAGCGTCCACGCGCCGGCCGCCTCCAGGGCGGCCAGCGGGGACCGCTCCCCGAGGTGGGAGTCCAGGTCGTGGACGCGCATCAGTTCCTCCGCCCGGGGGCCCCACGCGCTGAACGACGTCTGCGGGTGCCGGCTGCGGACCGCGCCGGGCAGCCGGCGTACGTACTCGGCGAACGCGCCGACCCCGAACGACGGTGTGACGGCCGGGTCGAAGCCGGGCATCCGTTCCTCGTACGCCAGGCGTTCCTCGTCGGTCAGCCCGGCGGTCGCGGCGCGGTACGCGGCGCTGCTCACCGAGTTGTCCGGGGTCTGCGCCGGGACCACGACGGTGCCGGACGGACCGACGGCGGCCCGCAACGCCGCGGCCAGGGCGCCCGGCCCACCGTCGACCGACCCGAGCGCGCGCAGGGAACAGTGCACGAGCACCACGTCGCCGGGGCCGAGCCCGAGCGCGCGCAGGTCGGCGGCGAGCGTGCCGGTCCGGTACACGGTCCGGGCGACGGTCACGACGGCCACCCGGACATCGAACGGGAGACCTGCCGGACCAGCCGCGAGCCCGCCGGGGTGAGCGCGTCCGCCCGTTGCAGCGCGCCGATCGCCTCGGCGGTCCAGTCGCGGTACCGCCGGTAGACCGCCTGCGCGCCGTCGACCTGGCGGTCGGCCCGGATCCGCCAGATGTCGGCCACCGCCGCGTGCGCGTAGATGCCGTGCAGGACGGCCTCCGCGGGCCGGGGATCGGGCCGCCAGCCCACCGTGATGTCGATCGGCCGGGTGCCGTCGACCAGGTCACAGATGTCCAGCAGGGCGTTCATCTTGCTGTGCTGGAACTCGTGCACGAGCAGCACCGCCAGCGAACCGGCGTCGGTCTCCGTGGCCGCGACACCGCCGAACGCCTGCCGCGCGGTCGACGCCTCGCTGACACCGGCGCCGCTGCGTCGCAGCGGCACCACGGCCCGCAGCCCGGCGCGCAGCTCCTCGGCGTGGCCCGGCACCTCGTCCCGGATCACCTGCCACGCCGACGCGAACGTCTCGGCCCAGCGCGCGGCGCCGGTGTCGTCGAGCCGGTCACCGGCGGGCAGCCGGTGGCAGTCGCGGTGCGGGTCGCCGTCCTCCAGCAGGACGCTCACGTCCGGCGCGGCGAGCATGCGGGTGGGCCACCATCGGGGCGCGTCCCCGGGCTCTCCGGTGTGGATCGCCACTGTCACGTCCCCGGCGGTCAGCCGCAGCGAACCTGGGCCGGTCTCGACCCGTGCGGCACCGTCGCCCACCTCGGGCAGCAGGACGGTGCCCACTGTCGGCAGGTGCAGGCGGCCGGATCGCACCGGCACGTCGAGGCGTACCGGGGTGCCGGCGTGGAGCGCGGCGGCGGCGGCGATCGCGCTCAGGTAGTCCGGCCCCTGCCGGGCGCCGGTGCCGGTGCCGGCGAGGCAGTCGACAGCCCACGCCCGCACGTACGGATGGGCCGCGATCCGGGCCACGGATTCCGGCGCGCTCCGGTCCAGGGCGGTCAGCGCGGCCCATCCGTCGGCTCCGGCCCCGCCGGCCGGCAGGCGGTCGGCCACCTCGGCGAGCAGCGCGCGGACGATGGCGATTTGCGCCTCCACGAGCCGGCCGATGGCGACCCGGTCGCCGGTCGGCGCCGCGAGGCGGTCGATGAAGTCGTCGGGCAGGCCGGCGTCGAGCCGGACGGGTGCTGGTGGGTTCTCGTTCACGTGCACGATCAGCTCTTTCAGATCGGCGCAGTAGACACTCGGATGGTCGAAGTGCCCGGCGCCGTACCGGTGGGCGAAGAGTCCGCCGCCGCACTGGTCGACCACCGGGCACCGCCGGCACTCGTCGATGAGCCCGGCCCGGCCGGAGCGGCGGCGGGCCAGGAGCGGGTCGGCCGCCACGTCGTCGGCCGGGTGCGAGAAGACGGTCATGCCGGTGGCCGGCGCGCCGTCGTACGCGGTCTTGAGCGAGTCCGCCTGTTCCCACTCGCCGTCCGTCTCGATCACCGCCAGGTCGACCGGGTCGAGGCCGAGCCACTCGGTGCCGCTGGGCCCGCCCGCGGCGGTGGACAGCAGCGAGTCGAAGAGGCGGACGGAGACCGGCCGGCCGTCGGCCCGCCAGCGGTCGTAGACGGCACGCAGCCAGTCCGCGTACGCGGTGCCGTCGCTCGCCGGCCGCCACGGCGGGTCGTCCCAGGTGGCGTGCGGCAGCAGGAAGTCGATCCGCGGAGGTTCCTGGGCGAGCAGCGACTCGTACACCGCGATCGGGTCGTTGCGTACGTCCACAGTGCACAGCAGGCCGGAGTAGATCCGCCGGTACGCCGGGCGGCGCAGCAGGGCGAGCGCGCGCAGCACCTGGTCGTAGCTGCCGGCCCCGGACCGGAAGCGCCGGTGCCTGTCGTTGGCGGCGCGGTCGCCGTCGAGCGATACGCCGACCGCGACGCCGTGTTCGGCGAGCAGGTCGCAGAGCCGCTCGGAGAGCAGTACGCCGTTGGTCTGCATGCCGAGCCGGAGCCGGGTGACCGGGTCGATGACACGCCGGAGGTCCGCGAGCACCTCGCCCAGCCGCTCGGCACCGAGCAGCAGCGGTTCCCCGCCGTGCAGGATGACAGTGACGTCCGGCAGGTCGTGGGCCGCGGCGTGTTCGGCGATCCGCCCGGCCGCTGCCCGGAGCACCTCCGGCGTCATCCGTACCGGGCGGCGGCGCCAGCTCTGGTCGGCGTGTTCGTAGACGTAGCAGTGGTCGCACGCCAGGTCACACCTGGCGTGCACCTTGAGGACGAACTCGGTGAGCGCCGCGCGGGCGGGCCCCGGGGCCATCGCGGATCAGATGAACGACGAGAACTTCGCCGCCGGGATCCGGGTCTGATCGAGGTGAGCCGCCATCACCCGGCGCACGATGGGGGAGATGTCCGCGGCGGAGAGCCGGTCGAGCGGCTCCGCGCGGACCCTGCCCAGCGAGACCGGGGGCTCATCCTGGCGCAAGGGTGCGGTTGTCATGAGTCTTCCTTAGGTTCGTGTACGCCGGCCGAGCACAGCGGCGACGGCCAACCTAGTGCCTCTGGGGGATCCAGCACCATCGACCCACCGGTGGGGAGACGGTTCTTTTTGGACGGTTCGCCGGCCGGCGTCGTCGTCGCTCGGGGAGCGACCGTAAGGGATCAATTATGCGCCTTTTTGACCATCTAGGCCACGAATCGAAAGTTCAGACTCTGCCAGAAATCGTCCACCCCGATCCCCTGGTCAGACGAGGGATCGGGGTGGACGAGCGGCTCAGACGACCGGGCCGCTCCCGGAGGCCGTGCCGAGGTGGATGCCGACGTCGGCCGGCTCGGTCATCTGGTCGTACGCCCTGGTCCGGAGCCGGTTGGTCTGCACCTCGCCGTCGAGCAGCGCCGCCCGCAACGCCTCCGCGTCGCTGATCTCCTTGGCGGTCACCGCGTCGGCCGCTGTCGTGGCCCCCTGCACCACCTCCAGGTGGGTGCCGTCGGTGGGCATCAACTCGGTCCACTTCGCCAGGCAGTACACCCGCTCCGGCACGTCCTGGCACTCGGTGGTCAGCTCGGGCATCTCGTCGCCGGTGCCGAGGTGGCCGGTCCGGTACGTCGTCAGCTCGTCCACGAACGCCGCCAGCTCGTGCTCCACCTGCGGCGCCAGGCTGGTCGCCACCACCTTGCCGAAGATCCACCGCAGCGCGATCAGCTCCATGCCGGCCCGCACGGGCAGGTAGAGCTTCGCCCAACTCGCGTTGACGAAGTCGCCGGGGTCGCGCTCCGGGGCGCGGGCGTCGCCGCCGGACCACCAGCCCGGGTACGCCACGAACGACGCGCGCTCCCAGTCGAAGACGCGGTGCCAGAAGTCGATCTCCCACGCCTCGTCCCGCACGCTGGCCGGGAAGTGTGCCTCCACGATCTGCGAGACCATCTCGTTCACCGGCGAGAAGCCGGCCCGCAACCGCGCCTCGAACTCGTCCCCGGCCGTCTCCGCCGCCGCCAGTGCCTCGTCGCGCCGGTCCTGCCACTCCTGGAGATCGGTCAGGTAGCCCGCGACGAGCGCGTTGTACGCCGCGTCGTCGGCGGTCTGGTCCACCACCGTCGGGGTACGCCGGAACCCGGCGGCGAGCTGTACGTCGGCGCCCGGACCGGCCAGCCAGCTCCTGGCGCCGACGTGCACGCGTACGCGCAGCACCGGCCGGCCGTCCGCCTCGGTGACCACCGGCACGCCCACCACCCGGGCGGCGATCGCCTCGGGCGGGCGGCGGGTGATCAGCGTGAGGTTCTGCCGGATCGTGTCGATGTCGCCGTCCCACTCCCAGCCGGCGTCGAACGCGACGTCGACGTCGTAGTCGGCGCTCATGTCACCGGTGAGTCCCCACTTGTCGAGCGTGACCACGGGGGAGTACACGACGCGCGTCTCCACCGCTGCGGGCTCGCCACGCGGCGGGCGCTCGGGCTTCACCGGCATCGGGGGCAGCGCGGCGCTCGCGTTGTCGCGGATCCGCTTCCGCCCGTCGATGATCTTCTGGGCGAAGGCGAACGCCGGATCCTTGATCGTGGGGGCCCAGCAGACCCGTGCCCCGTACCGCTCGTGGGCCAGCTCCAGCCGTTGCAGCACCTTGAAGTAGTGCAGCGTGATCGGCGTGGCCCGGTTCGGGTTGCGGACGGTGCGCTTCGAGGAGGACTCCGTACCGGTCTCGCTGACCAGCTTGAAGTCGGTCCTGTGCTGGGTGCGGTAGCGCGCCGCGACCTTCGAGGTGGCGGTCCGGCTGTCCTTGACCGCGCGGCGGCTCGTCTCCTGGCTCGCCGAGGTGACACTGGTGGCGAAGCCGATCGTGTGGCTGGCGTTGAAGGTGCCCCAGATGCCGGTCGGGCTGGTGTACTGGCCGGTGTGGCTCGCGTTGAGCCCCCAGGTGTCGGTGAGCGACTTCTGCCGCTCGAAGCCCTCCTGGAGTTCGGTGGTGAGCGCGCTGGTCAGCTCGACGTCGGTCTGCTGTTCCGACTCGTTCTGCTCCTCCAGGGTCAGCTCGCGCTTGGTGTAGGTGCGCTGCTCCAGCACCGCCTCCTCACCGGGGGCGAGCGCCAGCGCGTACACGTGCTCGCCGAGCGCGAAACCCACCGGCCGGATCCGGGTGCGGTCGAGGAACGCGATGCCCACGTCGGACTGGAGCAGGCCGGCGAGGAACTCCGCCTGCTGGTCGCCGAGCAGCGTCTGGCGCCGCGCCGGCGGCTCCCGGTACGACATGCCCGAGTCCGCGCCGGGCAGCGCCTCGGTGGCGGCGTCCATGTCGTTGGCCTTCCACAGGTCGTAGAGGCCGAGTTCCTTGAGCAGGTGCGGCAGCCGGTCGCCGTCGAGCCCGCCGTAGCGGATCGCCTCGATCAGCGCCTGCTTGACGTAGAACGGCAGGATGGGCGTCTCGCCACCGCCGAAGGTGAGCCGGACCGGTACGAAGTAGTTGGAGTAGACGTACCGGTCGGAATGCGCGGTGCTGAAACCAAGCGTCGCCGGATCGGCGTCGGCGACGACGACTCTGCCCATCGGTGCTCCTCTACAGCGGCAGGTTGAACAGGGTTTGCAGGCCCCGGTACGTCATCTCGTGCGAGGTGACGAAGAACCCGGGGAACAACTGGCTGAGGGCGGCCTGGCGGACGACCGTCTCGCGTACGGCGTGCGCGGTCAGCTCGTCGAGCCCGGCGACGACCTCGGCCGGCACACCGCCCTTCGCGGCGCGCTGGTACGCCTCCGCGATCGCCTCCCAGCGCCCGTCGAACGTCTCCCCGAGGTCGTCGGCGACGGTTCCCCAGGTCTTCTCGAAGCGCTCCAGCTTCGTCGAGGACGTCCAGTCGACGTTCGTGACGCGGGCCGCCTCGGGGTCGACGAGCAGCAGGTCGGAGCGGAGGTCGCCGACCGTGGTGGACGCCTTCCACCGGAACCGTTCGGCCAGGTGGGTGGCGAGCGCCTTCTCCGCGCCGGTCGCGGCCGGGTTGCCGGTGAACCCGACGAGGCGCAGCAGCAGGTCCCGGTCCGGGTGACCGAGCAGCATCTGGGCGACCGTCTGCCGCAGCACCGTCTCGGAGCCGCGCAGCGCGGGCGCCAGCTCCGGGTGGGCCGCGCGGACCCCCTCGACCACCGTCGCCAGCGACTTCTCCGCGAACGGCTCCAGGCCGGGTGACCGGCCGACGAGCTGCGCGACCTCGGCGGCCATCCGCCGGTGCACCTGCTGACCGAGCCGCCACGGCTGCGCCTGCCCGGCCTTGCGCAGCGCACGGAACTCCTCGTACGCGACGGTCTGGAGCGCCCTGTTGAACGCGGTGGTCAGCCGCTGCTCCAGTTGCCGGGCGATGGCGGCGCGTACGACGGCGGCCCGGATGTCCCGGGGTGTCTTCGGTGGTTTCAGCTCGCGCAGATCCTCGACCCGCTTGATGATCTCGTCGAGCGCCTCGTTCAGTTCGGCGCGGGTCGCGGCACGGCCGGCCGACGACACGGTCTCCGACATGCTCGCCATCAGCACGGGCCGGCCGTCGAGGCTCACCAGCGCGCCCAGCCGGGTGCCCGCCCCGGCGCCGGCGAACGCCTCGGCGTGCGCCGCCTGGTTGAACAGGGTCAGTGTGAGTTCCGCGTCGGCGAGCAGCACCCGGCCCTGCCGGAACAGCGCGTCGAGCACCTTCGGGGGGAAGAGCGTCCGCAGCATCGCGAGGCCGACCTGGGGCGCGGCGAGGATCGCCGCCCGGCCGATCGCCACCAGCAGCGCGGCCGTCTGGGCGGTCAGCAAACGCGCCTCCCGGGCACCCGCGAGCAGCAGCGGCACGTACCGGACGGCGGCGCGGACCGCGACGCCGCCGAGCAGCCGGGCGAGATGCACCAGACCGGTGAGCACCTGACAGAGGTCGCCGGCGACGCGGCCGAGCAGGCGGCCGGCGGCGAACGGGTCGAGGTCGTCCAGGTGCCGGGCGAACTGGGCGGCCCAGCCGCGCCACAGCGCCAGCAGTCGTTCCGGAACCGTCGTCGGGTCCAGCGCGGCGACGATGCCGGCCAGCGCCTGGCGTACGACTGTGGCCTGGTCGGCGAGGCGCTGGACACCGGCGCGGGGGTCGACTGTGAGCACGATGAGCGTGGTGAACTGCTCCTGCTGGAGACGTCCGATCAGCTGCACGAGCTTGCCGAGGTCGACCACCACTGTCGCGACGGACTCCCCGACGCCGACGGCGAAGCCGTCCAGGAACAGCTTCGGGTTGATCCCGTTCCAGGCCGCGTAGTGCCGCATCGCGTCGAGCAGCGCGGGATCGAGGCCGAGCAGGTAGCGGCGGAACGCGCCGTCGGAGTCGACGTCGGAGGCGGCCAGGTCGAAGAACGCCTCGGCCAGCCGCAGTCGCGCGAGCATCGAGACCAGGTCCCAGACGTTGTCCGGGGTGATGCGGCCGGTCATCGCGGCCAGCACCCGATCGCGGGTCATCGAGCGCGTGGCGTGCGCGTCCGTCCAGTACCGGATCGTCAGCGCGACGAACTCCACCCGTGGATCCTGGGTGCGTACGCCGAAGACCGCGGCCCGGTCCTCGGCGGACACCCGCGGCACGCTGAACCAGTCCCGGATCATGACGGATTCGTCCGTCGGCTGCCCCAACTCGCCCACCACCCCTCCAGCCGTGTGCACTGTCGGGCCGCGCCGAGGGCGGCGATAGTGCTGGGTCGAGAAGCTGACATGGCCCCACTGCGTCACGCGCCCGTCATCCATCGACTGTTACGACTTGACGAACGGCGTGTTATCGCTCACAGTCGATGGCATAGGGCGGCGGCTCGGGCGAGTCACCGGGCGGGCGCGGCTGGCTGCGTGGCAGGCCGGGTGTGGGATCAGTGCGCTTCGACGGATTGTTAGCGCTCACAACATGTCTGATCTGAGGGAGGAACATGTTTGCTTTCGGTAGGTCCCCATCGACGGTGTCGCCGCCACGACGGCGCGGATGGCTGCCACGCGTCGTCGCGACAGGCGCGGCAGCGCTACTCGTGGGCGCCGGCGCCGTGGCGGTCGTGTCCGCGCCCGCCGCCGCCGCGAGCGTCGACACGAGCGCCTGGTACGTCCTGGTCAACCGCAACAGCGGCAAGGCGCTCGACGTCTACAACCTGGCCACCAACGACGGCGCGCGGATCACCCAGTGGACGCGCAACAACGGCAACCAGCAGCAGTGGCAGTTCGTCGACTCCGGCGGCGGCTACTACCGGCTGAAGTCACGGCTGTCCGGCAAGGTGCTCGACGTCTACAACTGGTCGACCGCCAACGGCGGAAGCATCGTGCAGTGGTCCGACACCAACGGGACCAACCAGCAGTTCCGGCTGGCCGACTCCGACAGCGGCTACGTTCGCCTGATCAACCGCAACAGCAACAAGGTGGTGGAGGTGCAGGGCGCCTCGACCGCCGACGGCGGAAACATCGTCCAGTACGACGACTGGAACGGCGCCAACCAGCAGTGGCAGCTCGTCCGGGTGGACGGTGGCGGCGGCAACCCCACCACGCCGGCGCCGACCACGCCGCCTCCGGGTGGCACGTGCAATCTGCCGTCGTCGTACCGGTGGTCGTCGACGGGTGCGTTGGCGCAGCCGCGGTCGGGTTGGGTGTCGTTGAAGGACTTCACCGTGGTGCCCTACAACGGGCAGCACCTGGTCTACGCCACCACCCATGACACCGGTTCGTCGTGGGGGTCGATGAACTTCGGCCTGTTCTCGAACTGGTCGCAGATGGCCTCCGCGTCGCAGAACGCGATGTCGTCGGGCACCGTCGCGCCGACGTTGTTCTACTTCGCGCCGCGCAACATCTGGGTCCTGGCCTACCAGTGGGGCCCGACCGCGTTCTCCTACCGCACCTCGACCAACCCGACGAACCCGAACGGGTGGTCCTCGGCGCAGCCGCTGTTCACCGGCAGCATCTCCGGTTCCGGCACCGGCCCGATCGACCAGACGCTGATCGCCGACGACCAGAACATGTACCTGTTCTTCGCCGGTGACAACGGCAAGATCTACCGCTCCAGCATGCCGATCGGGAACTTCCCCGGCAGCTTCGGGTCGAACTACACCACCATCATGTCGGACTCCACGAACAACCTGTTCGAAGCCGTGCAGGTCTACAAGCTGCAGGGCCAGACCCGCTACCTGATGATCGTCG
>NZ_FMCQ01000013.1 GCF_900091605.1 Micromonospora tulbaghiae | reverse complement strand
GTATGGACGACATCATCACCTTCACCCAAGGCCCCGCCACCGCAGCCGACGTCATCGTCGCCCTGTCCACCGGCACCTCGTTCGGCCCACCCCAGAAATGGCACGACCTGTTCGCCGTCGGCACCGAACAACCCCGCGTCGCAGACATCAACGGCGACGGCCGCGACGACATCATCACCTTCACCTGCAACACCGACGCCGACGTCTACGCCGCCACCTCCACCGGCACCACCTTCACCGGCACCACCATCAAATGGCACGACTTCTTCTGCCTACCCGGCGAATTCCCCTACCTCGCCGACGCCAACGGCGACGGCAAACACGACCTCATCGTCTTCACCAAAAACACCACCAACGACATCTACGTCGCCCTCTCCACCGGCACCACATTCGCCCCCTCCACCAAATGGCACGACTACTTCGGCCTCACCGGCGAAACCACACTCTGACCCCCATCGACTCCCAGGAGGACCCATGTCGCACGATCGGACCGCTCCCCCCACCATGAGCCGCCGTCGGCTGCTCACCGGCGCCGCCGCGGTCGCGGCGACCGGCGCCCTGGCCGGGACCTTCACCGCGCCGTCCGCGGCGAGCGCCGCCGCCCGCGACGGGTACGGCCTGCGCATCGTCGACCGCAACGAGAACGGCGGCCGGTTGCAGTACTTCCGCTTCGCCACCGACGCGATCGAGTGGGACCCGGCGGTGAACGTGCTGCTGCCCGACGGCTACCACACCAGCGGCAAGCGCTACCCGGTGCTGTACCTGCTGCACGGCGGCCGACAGGACTTCCGCACGTTCCACCTCCAGGACAACATCATCAACCTGACCGCCGGCCGCGAGGTCATCGTTGTCATGCCGGACGCCTCCACCGGCTGGTACTGCAACCCGGTCACCAGCAACACCGGGCCGCGCAACTGGGAGACCTTCCACATCGCCCAGCTGCTGCCCTGGATCGACGCCAACTTCCGCACCTTCGCCGAGTACAACGGCCGTGCCGTCGCCGGCTTCTCGATGGGTGGCTTCGGCGCGCTGAAGTACGCCGCGAAGTACTACGGCCACTTCTGCTCGGTCAGTTCCCACTCCGGGCCGGCGAGCCTGCGACGGGACTTCGGTCTCGTGGTGCACTGGGCGAACGTCACGTCGGCCGCGATCGACCTCGGCGGCGGCACCGTCTACGGCGCGCCCCTGTGGGACGAGGCCCGGGTCAGCGCGGACAACCCGGTCGAACGCATCGAAAGCTACCGCAACAAGCGGATCTTCCTGGCCGCCGGGACGTCACCCGACCCGATCAACTGGTTCGACCAGGCCAACGAGGGCCAGGTGCTGGCCGGGCAGCGCGAGTTCCGCAGCCTGCTGGGCCGGGCCGGCATCCCGCACGAGTGGCGCGAGGTTCCGGGCGGCCACTACTTCCGCCACGAGCTGTTCGTCCAGGACCTCGCCGGCATGCTCGGCCGGCTGCGTCGCGCCGGCTGACCCGTCGGGCCGGTCCACCAGGGACGACGTGACGCGGACGCGCGCGCGGGACCGGAATTGACAGCGCCTCCCCCTCGCGCATTCGCGGTCGTGTTCGATAGCATCGAACATCCCGGGCGGATTCCCGCCACCGCAACAGGAGGTCCCCGTGCGGCCCATGAACAGTCAGCCGCCGTCGGAGCAGGCCGGCTCCGGTGGTGCCGCGGACGAGAACACGCCCGCGGGCGTCGTCGGCGGCCGGATCCGGCGCTACCGCAAGGAGCGCGGGCTGACGCTGCGCGGCCTCGCCTCCCGCTCCGGGCTGTCCATCGGCTTCCTGTCCCAGGTCGAGCGCGGCATCTCCTCCATCGGCCTGACCGCGCTCGGCAGCGTCGCCAAGGCGCTCGACCGGTCGGTGGCCGACTTCTTCGACCCCGGCACCGCATCGCCGGACAGCACCGTCTCCTCGCTCCCCCGGCACTTCACGCTGACCAGGGCGGAGACGGCCGCCACGCAGTACGTGTCCGGGCAGCAGACCTACCGCATGCTCTCCGACCGGGGGCCGGACCTGGTGCTCGAACCGATGCTCGTGCACATCGCGCCGGGCGGGCGCCGGGAGAACGCGTACGGCCACCGGGGTGAGGAGTTCGCCTACGTCATCTCCGGCGAGCTGCTCTACGAGGTCGAGGGCGTCGAGCACCGGCTGTTCCCGGGCGACAGCGTGCACCTGCGCTCGTCGGTGCCGCACCAGCTCTACAACGACACCGACGCGGTGACGACTGTGGTCTCGGTCGTCACGCCCCGCCTGTTCTGACCCGCACACCGGCACCACGAATCGCCCTCCGTGTTCACCTACGTGAACCCGGAGGGCGATTCGGCGTCCCGGCGTCAGCGACCGAGGCGGGCGTCCACGGCGGCCATCGTGTCCTGCCAGACGGCCGAGGCCGGGTCGATGACGGCGAAGTGGTCCCCCGGCTGTTCCAGGTAGCGGACGTCGTCTCCCGCGCCGGCCGCCGCCACGGCGTAGCGCCGGTTGGCGTCGACGAGGTCGAGGCTGTCCTCCGTGCCCTGCACGAGCAGCGTGGGCACCCGGGTCGGCAGCCGCCGCATCGGGTCGCTCTCGGCGTACCGGCGCGGAGCCGTCGCCGGTGATCCGCCCAGGGCCGCGGCGACCGCGCCGTCGCCGAGGTAACGCCGCTCGCCCTCGGTGAGGTCGAGCACCCCGGCCAGCGACACCGCGAGCGCGACACGCGGTCCGCTCGTACGCCCGGCCAGGTCCGCCGCGGCGCGCAGCGCGAGCTGCCCGCCGGCCGAGTGTCCCAGCACGACGATGCGGTCCAGGTCCAGCGGCCGGTCGCGGGCCAGCTCCCGCAGCGCGACGAGGCCCGCCTCCACATCCTGCGTGGTCGCGTCCCAGCCGTGCCGGTCCGGACGCCGGTACTCCAGGTTCCAGGACGCGTAGCCGCGCCGGGTCAGGTCGGCGGCGAGCGCGTCCATCAGGTCCGCGCCCCAGATCGACCGCCAGAACCCGCCGTGCAGCAGCACCGCGACCGGCGCGGGCCCGGTGTGCGGGGCGGACGGCAGCCGCAGGTCGCCCCACTGGTCCGGGTCCGGTCCGTAGGCGATCCGGCCGGCCGGCGCGCGGAGGCGGTGCACGGCGTGCCGGATCGCCCAGGCCAGGCCCCACAGTCCCCGCCCGGCCAGGTGGACCGCACCGGGCACCGGCGGCTCGACGGTGAGGTCGTACCAGACCACGCCGGACGGCTGCGCGCCGATCAGGTCACGGGCCGCGGGTGTGGGGCCGGGCAGCGCCACCACCGGCTGCTCTGTCGCGGCGAGCAGCGAGCGCATCTCCTCGGCCGAGCCGGCGGTGACGACCCGACCGGCGACGTCGAGTTCGGCGCAGGTGGCGGCGGTCAGTGACGCCAGCAGGGCCGCGTCGGCCACCAGGCCGGGGCCGACCAGGACGGTGAGCCGCATCGGACTCACCTGCGCAGCAGCGGCAGGACGGCGGAGCCGAGCAGGTCCACGCCGCGCTCGTCGGTGAGGCCGTGCGGCGTGCCGAACTCGACCCGGCGGACACCGGCGTCGATGAGCGCCTGGGCCTGCGCGGCGACCTGCTCCGGGGTGCCGGAGAAGGCGAACCGGTCGAGCACGTCGTCCGGGATCAGCCGGCCCGCCGCCTCGTCCTCGCCCGCGTCGACCAGCTCGCCGACGCGCTTGACCAGGTCGCCGGGCATCACGACGGTCGGGTCCAGCTCGGCCACCACCGCCAGGTACATGGCCACCTCGGTGCGGGCCTTGGCGCGGGCCGCCTCGCCGTCGGTGTCGACGACTGTGACCGCGCCGAGCACGATGCCGACGTCCGCGACGTCGCGCCCGGCCTTCTCCGCGCCGGTCCGCAGCCGCTCGCGGATCACCGGGACCATGTCCGGGTTGGCGCTGCCGCCCACCTTGATCTCGTCGGCGATCCGGCCGGCCAGGGCCGCGCCCTGCGGGCCCCACGCACCGAGCAGCAGCGGCGGGTCGGGCCGCTGCACGTCGTAGCGCAGCGCGGTGCCGGGGGCGAGCGAGAAGACCTTTCCGGTGAAGCCGCTGCGGTCGCCGCGCAGCAGGCGGTAGACGACCTGGACGGCCTCCTCGATCGTGGTCAGCGGCCGCGGCTGCGGCAGGCCGACGGCGCCCAACCATGTCCCCCGGGCCAGACCCAGGTAGGCCCGCCCGTGCGAGGCCAGGTCCAGAGCGGCGAGCTGACCGGCGATCTCGTACGGGGCCATCGAGTACGGGTTCAGACAGGCCGCGCCGAGGCGTACCCGCTCGGTCGCCTGCGCCATCTCCAGCAGCGGGAAGATCGGCGGCTGGTACATCAGGTCGCCGAAGACGGTGAGCACGTCGAAGCCGTGCGCCTCGGCGGCGCGGGCCAGCCGGGCGTAGGCGCCGGCCGGCTTGTCGCTCTGCAGGCCGAGTCCGATCTCGACCGTCATGTCAGGTCCGCCGAGTTCATCGTGCGCCGGCAGGTCCGTTCCACCTTCATGACGAGCCGCTCCTCCGGGTCGGGGCAGATGAAGTGGGAGTCCTGGGCCAGCCAGTCCCCCGGCGCCAGGTCACGCTGCTTGGCGGCGAGGAAGGGCAGCACCGAGGCGAGCGCGTACACGCAGAAGTGCTTTCCCTCGGGCAGCCGCAGGTGGGCGCTGTTGGTGAGTTCGAAGTGGTCGCCCACGGCCATGCCGCACACCGACCGGCCCTCGATCCGGTCGACTGTCACCTTCAGGTCGTAGATCTCCATGTCGCCGTCGTCGTTGTCGCTCACGGCCCCTCCCCCTCCTCGATCCGTACGATGATCTTGCCGGTGGTCCGGCGTTCGGCCAGCTCGGTGAGCGCCGCGGGCGCCTCGTCCAGCGACACCACGCGGCTGACCGGCGGCCGGACCGCGCCGGAGACGCACATGTCGAACAGTTCCTGGTAGGCGGCCTCGACGGCGCTCGCCCGGCGCCACGGGTACTGCGAACCCCAGGAGAGGCCGACGAGCGTCGCGTTCGCCGCCATCAGCCGCAGCGGGTCGACTGGCGGCGGCGTGCCACCCGCCGCGCCCACGGCGACCAGGCGGCCCTCGAACGCCAGGCAGTCCCAGGAGCGGGCGAACACGTCGCCGCCCACCGGGTCCACCACGACGTCCACGCCCCGGCCGCCGGTGGCCGCGAGCACGGCGGGCACGAAGTCCGCCGCGGTGTAGTCGATCGCGACCGCGGCGCCGTGGTCGCGGCAGATCGCGGTCTTGGCCGGACCGCCCGCGGTGGCCAGGACCCGCGCGCCGCGGGCGACGGCGAGCTGGATCGTGGCGATGCCGACCCCGCCGGCGCCCGCGTGCACCAGCACCGTCTGCCCGGCGGTGACACCGGCCCGTTCCAGCGCGAACCACGCGGTCTGGTAGGTGACCGGCAGCGCCGCGGCGGTCACCGGGTCGACGGTGGACGGCCGCGGTACGACCACCGCGGCGTCCACGGTGACGGTCGTGCCGAGCGCGCCGCGCGGCAGCGCCGGGCAGGCGAGCACCTCCCGGCCCAGCAGGTGCTCGACCCCGGCGCCGGCGGCGACGACCCGTCCGGCCGCCTCCACGCCGGGTGTCATCGGCGGGTCCGGCCGCACCGGGTACTCGCCCCGGCAGAGCATGACGTCCAGGAAGTTCAGCCCCACCGTACGCACGGCGAGCCGCACCTCGCCGGGGCCGGGCGGCGGGTCGTCGGGCAGGTCGGCGACCGACAGCACGTCCGCCGGCTCGCCGGTCCGCCCGGCGACCAGCCGCCGGATCACGCCGCGCCCACCGGTTCCCGGACCAGCTCGGCGTGGTGGTGCACGATCACCCAGCGGCCGTCGATCCGGCGCACCACGTCGGTGACCCGGGTGATCTCCGGCTCGTCGTCCGGGCCGAGCTGCGAGACCAGCTCGTACCGGGCCACGCCGAAGTCGTCCCAGACGTCGATGCGCTTGTCCCGCGCGGCGAGCACCGCCAGCGAGGGCCGCTGCCCCGCGGCGTCCCGCCGGGCGCGGTACTCGTCCAACTCGGCGCGGGTCCGCAGCGGCCCGGGCAGGTGCGTCTCCCAGGTGGTCACCTCGGGGTGCAGGTGCGTGTCGAACCGCTGCTGGTCCCCGGCGAGGAACGCGTCGTACATGTCATCGATGCCGGCGGCGATCGCCGCCGCGCCTGCCTGCGCGAACGTCATCGCGTCTCCTCCTGGTTCCGGTCGTCGCGGGCGATCTGCCCGCCCTTCATCACCCACCGCACGTCCCGGAAGGCCGAGGTGTCGGCCAGCGGGTCGGCGTCGGTCGCGATCAGGTCGGCCAGCTTGCCGGCCTCGACGGTGCCGAGGTCGGACTCCGCGCCGAGCCACCGGATCGGCCCGAGGGTGCCGGCGTGGACGGCCCGCGCGGCGCCGATCCGCTCGGACATGTACTCCAGTTCCCGGATCGAGGCGGTGGTGCCCTCGAACTCCCAGAACGGGGGCATGTCGCTGCCGAGCAGCACCTCCACGCCGGCGGCGATCGCCATGTCGAAGCTCTCCAGGTGCCGGGGGCCGGCGCCGAGCGAACGGCACTGCATCCACTCCGGCACGCCCAGCTCGTCGAAGAACTCCTTGCACCGGGTCACCAGCAGCGTCGGCACGAGCGCGGTGCCGCGCTCGGCCATCCGCGCCGCGACCTGCGGGGTGAGCTGGTAGCCGTGCTCCACGCAGTCCAGTCCCAGCTCCACCGCCGCGCCGATCACGTCGGCCGGTCCGGCGTGCGCGGTCACCTTGCGGCCCCACGCGTGCGCGGTCTCGATCACCGCGGTCATCTCGTCGGCGAACAGCTGGGGCGTGTGGATGCTCTCGTGCTCACCGGCGATGCCGCCCGAGATCATCACCTTGATCAGGTCCGCGCCGGCCTTGATCTGGCTGCGGACGCCCCGGCGGAAGCCCACCGGGCCGTCGCATTCCAGCGTGTCGTTGCTCTCGTGGCCGTGCCCGCCGGTGCAGACCAGCGCCCGGCCGGCGGTGTAGATGCGCGGACCCGGCACGCGCCCGGCGTTGATCGCCCGCCGCAGTGCGAAGTCGGCGTGGTCCTTCTCCGCCACGCAGCGCACGGTGGTCACGCCGGAGTGCAGCGTGCGCCGCGCCCCGTCGGCCATGTAGTGGGCGAGGTCGTACGAGCCCATCCCCTTGACGCCCTCGCCGGCGGAGCCGGGCAGCGACAGCGAGAAGTGGGTGTGCATGTTGACCAGACCGGGCGTCAGGTACGCGCCCTCGAGGTCCACCTCGGTCAGCCGGCCGGCGGCGCGCGCCTGCTCGGCCACCTCGGCGTACGGCCCGACGGCGGCGATCCGGTCACCCCGGACCCACACCCCGGCGCCGGTCACGGGCGCCATGCCGTCCACCACGCGGGCGTCCAGCACTGTGCAGTTGCCGAGCAGCAGGCTCGGCTGCTCGGGCGAATAGGCGGCACTCACGCGATCACTCCATAAACGTCTCGGGCGGCCCGCGCGGAGACGTAGCCCTCGGCCACGTCCCGTCGCACCGCCTCCGGATCCCGACTCCCCGGGTCACCGTGCCCGCCGCCACCGGCGGTCAGCAACGTCACCCGGTCCCCCACCGCCACCGCGGTACGCCGTGTGCTCACCCGGTGTTCCCGGTCCGTGCCCGGGAAGACGACCACCTGGTTCGGCTCCGGCTGTGCGCCGCCGGCCAGCGCCCACGGCGCGCTCTTCGTCTTCTTGATCACCGTCAGGAACTCGCCCGGCGTCACGAACCGGATGTCCCGCCGCAGGCCGCAGCCGCCCCGGAACCGGCCCGCGCCACCGGAGTCGGTACGGATCTCCAGGCGCTCGAAGAACATCCCGGTCTTCGACTCCAGCACCTCGACCGGCGTGTTGCGCGCCTGGGTCTGGCACAGGTGGTTCGCCGGTCCGATCCCGTCGTGCCGTGGCGTGCCGCCCCAGCCGACCGGGTCGTTGTTGCTGACCGCGAACATGTCGCCGGTGTCCGGGTGCCGGCCGACCATCATGAACCCGGGCACGTCGCCGCCGGAGGAGGCGGCCAGCCGGTCCGGCATGCCCTGCGCCAGCGCCTTGAGGATCAGCTCCAGCGCGACGGTGCCGGTCCACTGGGTGAACGTGGCGGCCGGGTACTGCGCGTGGAACAGCGTGCCGGGCTCGGCGCGTACCCGAAGCGGCGCGAAGTGCCCGGCGTTGGTCTGCTCGCCGGGCGTGGTGACGCCCTTGAACGCGACCCGGCAGGTGGCGATGGTGGCGCCCAGCGGCAGGTTCACCGGCCCGGGCACCGCCGGGGACGACCCCGCGAAGTCCACAGTGAACTCGCCGTCGGCGACGGTGACTGTGACCCGCATCCGGATCGGGTCGTCGCTGACACCGTCGTCGTCGAGCCAGTCCTCGGCGGTCCAGCTGCCCTGCGGCAGCGCGGCCACCGCCTCTCCGGCGCGCTGCGCGGCGGCGTCGATCACCCGGTCGACGACCGCGTCGACCACTGCGGGGCCGTAGTGGCGGTACAGCTCGGTCACCCGCCGCTCACCGGTACGCAGCGCGGCGATCTGCGCGTTGAGGTCGCCGATGACCAGCTCCGGCATCCGCGAGTTGAACCGGATCAGCTCGTGGATCTCGCGCACCGGCTCGCCCCGGTCGTACACCTTCGTGCCGGGGAAGATGATCCCCTCCTGGTGCATGTCCGTGGAGTCGAGCACGTAACCGGGATCCTTGGCGCCCAGGTCCATCCAGTGCGCCCGGATGCACAGGAACCCGATCAGCTCCTCGCTGTCCGGCAGCACGACCGGCGCGAACATCGTCGCGTCGTACGTGTGCGCCGCGTTCCAGTACGGGTAGTTGAGCAGCACCACGTCGCCGCGGCGCAGGTTCTCCCGGCCGACGTACTCGACGCCCTTGCGCAGCGAGTAGTCGTTGGCGCCGAGGAAGCGGGACAACCCCGTGGACTCCGCGACTAGCCGCAGCCGCCGGTCGTAGACGGAGATGCCGAAGTCGTACACCTCGTAGATCACCGGATTGAACGCGGTGCGCACCAGCGCGGCCCGCATCTCCTCGGCAGCCGAGACGAGGTGGCTGCGGACGACCTCGACGGTTGCCCCGTCGACCGTCGGCTCACCCATCGACGTCCACTCCGTAGACGTCCCGGGCCGCCTCCCGGGAGACGTAGCCCTCGGCCACGTCCCGCCGGACCGCCTCGGGGTCGCGGCCGCGCGGGTCGCCGTGCCCGCCGCCGCCGGCGGTCAGCAGCGTGACCCGGTCACCAGCCGCCACCACGGTGCGCTTCGTGCTCACCCGGTGCTCGCGGTCGGTGCCCGGGAACACCACCACCTGGTTCGGCTCCGGCTGCTCGCCACCGTCGAGCGCCCACGGCGCGCTCTTGGTCTTCTTGATCACGGTGAGGAACTCGCCGGGGGTCAGGAACCGGATGTCCCGCCGCAGGCCGCAGCCACCCCGGAACCGGCCCGCACCGCCGGAGTCCGCGCGGATCTCCCAGCGCTCGAAGAACATCCCGGTCTTGGCCTCCATGACCTCGATCGGGGTGCCGCGGCCGGTGCTGCCGGAGACGTGCGTGGCGGCGTCCATGCCGTCGTGCTGCGCGGTGCCGCCCCAGCCCACCAGGTCGTTGTTGCTGACCGCGAACATCTTCCCGGTGTCCGGGTGCAGGCCGACCATCATGAAGCCGGGCACGTCGCCGCCGGAGGACGCGGGCAGCCGGTCCGGCATGCCCTGCGCCAGCGCCTTGAGGATCAGCTCCACCGCGACGATTCCGGTCCAGAGCGTGAACGTGGGCTGCGGGTAGACGGCGTGGAACAGGCTGCCCGGCTCGGCCCGCACCTCCAGCGGCGCCACGGTGCCGGCGTTCGACGGCTCGTCCCGCGACGTCAGCGACTTCAGCACGACCTTGCAGATCGCCTCCGTCGCCCCGAACGGCATGTTGATCGGACCACGGGTGGCCGGGGCCGAGCCGGCGAAGTCGACGATGAAGCGTCCGTCGTCGATGGTCACCGTGACGCGCATCTTCACCGGGTCGTCGGTGATGCCGTCGTCGTCCACCCAGTCCTCGGCGGTCCAGGTGCCCTGCGGCAGCGTCGCCAGCGCGGCGCGGGCGCGGGCCTCACCGTCGGCGATGATGCGGTCGACCGCCTGGTCGACGGTGTCCCGGCCGAACTTCTCGATGATCTCCAGCATCCGGCGCTCGCCGGTGCGCAGCGCGGCGATCTGCGCGTGCAGGTCGCCGAGCACCGCGTCCGGCATCCGCGAGTTGAAGCGGATCAGCTCGTGGATCTCGCGCACCGGCTTGCCCCGGGACACGACCTTGGTGCCCGGGAAGATGAGCCCCTCCTGGTGCATGTCGGTCGAGTCGAGCACGTAGCCCGGGTCCTTGGCGCCCAGGTCCATCCAGTGCGCGCGGACGCAGAGGAAGCCGACCAGGTCGCCGTCCGCCTCGGGGTCGTCCTCGTCCGGCCGGAACACCGGGGCGAACAGCGTCGCGTCGTACGCGTGCGCCGCGTTCCAGTACGGGTAGTTGAGCAGCACCACGTCGCCGCGGTGCAGGTTCTCCCGGCCCACGTACTCCACGCCCTTGCGCAGCGAGAAGTCGTTCGCGCCGAGGAAGAACGTCAGCCCGGTGGCCTCGGCGACCAGCCGCAGGTCGGCGTCGTACATCGACAGGCCGAAGTCGTGCACCTCGTAGATGACCGGGTTGAACGAGGTACGGATGAGGGTGGCCCGCATCTCCTCCGCGGCCGACAGCAGATAGCTGCGGACGACCTCGACCTGGGCTCCGTCCAGCGTGGTCATGCGGCTTCCTCCAGGGTGACGAGCAGGTATCCGTGGTCGTCGACGGTGACCCGCTGGCCGCTGGGCACCACTGTGGTGGAGGTGCCCTCGTCGATCAGCGCCGGTCCGTCGAAGGTGTCGCCCGGCTCCAGGCGGGCTCGGTCGTAGACGGCGAACGGCACCACCGCGTGCTGCCCGAAGTCGTACGCGTCCCGGTGGGTCAGCAGGGCCTGCGACGGGTCGCCGTCGCCGCGCGGCAGCGTCTCCAGCTCGGGCCGGTCGGTGCGGCCGATGCCGCGCACCCGCAGGTTGAGGATCTGCAGCGGGTTGCCCATGGTGTGGCCGTACCGGGCGCGGTGCGTCTCGTCGAACGCGGCGCGGACGGCGTCGCGGTCCAGCTCGCGCCCGACGGTGACCATCAGGCTGTGTTCCTGGCCCAGGTAGCGCAGCTCGAACTGCCGCTCCAGCACCGCCTCGCCGGCCGGCACGCCCTGCGCCACCAGCGACGCGACCGCCTCGGCCTCGACCGCCTTGAACAGCTGCTCCAGCTCGGCCAGGTCCGCGTCGTCGAGCGTGGCCATCACGGTACGGCTGAAGTCGTTGACGATGTCGGCCGAGAGCATGCCCCATGCGGAGAAACCGGACGGCGCGAACGGCACGATCACCTCGCCGATGCCCATCTCCCGGGCCAGCAGCGGCGCCAGCAGCGGCCCGGCGCCGCCGAACGCCAGCAGCGCGAACTGCCGGGGGTCGTGGCCCCGCTCGACGGTGATCTGCCGGACCGCGCCGACGGTACGGGCCAGCAGCACGTCGAACACGCCCGCCGCCGCGTTCTCCACGGTCAGGCCGAGCGGCTCGGCGAGCTGTTCGGCGATGGCGGCGCGCGCCTCGGCGTCGCGCAGCCCCATGGTGCCGGCGAGGAAGCGGTCCGGGTCCATGTAGCCGAGCACCACCGCGGCGTCGGTGACTGTCGGCTTCGTGCCGCCCCGGCCGTAGCAGACCGGCCCGGGGTCGGCGCCGGCGCTCTGCGGGCCGACCTTGAGCAGGCCGTGGTCCAGCCAGGCGATCGAGCCGCCGCCGGCGCCGATGGTACGGATGTCGTATGTCGGGATGAGCAGCGGGAAGTGCTCCAGCTGGGCCTCGTACGCGGCCACCGGGTTGCCGCGCTCGATGACGCAGGCGTCCAGCGAGGTGCCGCCGATGTCGAACGTGAGCACGTTGTCCCGGCCCAGCTCGGAGGCGACGTAGGCGGCGCCGACGATGCCACCGGCCGGACCGGACAGCACGGTGTGCGTGGGTGCGGTCTTGGCGACCGCGCTGGTCATCGAGCCGCCACCGGAGCGCATGATCAGGAAGCGCCCGGCGAAGCCGCGCTCGGCCAGACCCGCCTCCAGCTCGTCCACGTACCGCTCGAAGATCGGCCGGATGTACGCCTCCAGCACCGTGGTGCTGGTGCGCTCGTACTCCCGGTACTCGCGCACGATGTCGGTCGACAGCGACAGGCTGACCTCGGGGAACTCCTCGTGGATCAGGCGCGCGGCCTCCCGCTCGTGACTCGGGTCGAGGAACGAGTGCA
The DNA here is from genome assembly GCF_900091605.1 of Micromonospora tulbaghiae. Lineage (GTDB taxonomy): Bacteria > Actinomycetota > Actinomycetes > Mycobacteriales > Micromonosporaceae > Micromonospora > Micromonospora tulbaghiae. The sequence goes on along the minus strand of NZ_FMCQ01000013.1, from coordinate 154,994 downwards.
GGAAGCAGATGGCGATCGAGGTGACCTGCTGGTCCACCACGAGCGTGCGGGCGGCCTCCCGGACGCTGTCCGGGTCCAGCGGCTCCACCACGCGTCCCCGGTAGTCGAGGCGGCCCCGCACACCGGCGGTGAAGCGGCGCTGCACCAGGCTCTCCGGCCGCTGGTACTGGAAGTCGTACATGTGGTCGGACGGCACGTTGCCGCGGCCGATCAGGAAGATGTCCCGGAAGCCCTCGTTGGTGATGATGCCGGTACGGCCACCACGACGTTCCAGCACCGCGTTGAGGCCGAGCGTGGTGCCGTGGATGAACAGCTCCACCTCGGACAGGTCGGTGCCGAGCGCGGTGATCGCGTTGAGGACACCGTCCGCGGGCCGGGCCGGGGTCGTCGCCGCCTTGCGGAAGCGGACCCGGTTGGTGCGCGTGTCGAGTTCCATGGCGTCCACGAAGGTCCCGCCGATGTCGACGGCGAGCCGGATGGGGCGACGGGTCATGGCGTGACAGCCTGCCTTCCGATGAGGGCGGGAAGCTCGGGAACGCGCCAGCAGGCGGCCCGGCTCTCGCCGTACGACTGAAGCTCCTGCTGTTCCGCTCGGCACCGGTCGGTGACGAACGGGCACCGGGCGGCCAGTGGGCACCCGGTCGCGGCGTCGGCTTCCTCCAGGTCCTTGACCAGCTCGACGGCCTCGCCGTCGGACCCGGTCGTCCCGCCGAGGCGGGGTGCGCTGCCCAGCAGCGCCCGGGTGTACGGGTGCCGGGGCGTGTCGAAGACGACGTCCACCGGCCCCTCCTCGACGACCCGGCCGAGGTAGAGCACCACGACCCGGTCGGCGAACCCGCGCACTGTCGCCAGGTCGTGGGAGATGAACACCGAGGCGCGGTCCGCGTCGGCCGCCACGTCGGCGATCACGTCGAGGATCTGCGCCTGGACGGTGACGTCCAGCGCCGAGGTCGGCTCGTCGAACACGATCAGGTCCGGCTCGCCGACCAGCGCGCGGGCGATGCCGATGCGTTGCGCCTGGCCGCCGGACAGCTCGTGCGGGTAGCGCTGGAGGATCGACCGGTCCAGCTCCATCCGGTCCAGCACGGCGGTGACGCGCTCGGCCCGCTGTGCCGGGGACAGGCCCGCGGCGCGCAGCGGCTCGGCGATGGAGTCGCCGACGGGACGGCGCGGGCTGAGCGAGCCGATCGGGTCCTGGAACACGAGCTGGGCCCGGGTCCGGGCCCAGCGCAGCGCCCGTCCGCGCGGCCGGGCGCGGCCCGGCTGCTTGACCAGCGCCTGCCCGGCGACCGTGACGGTGCCGGACGTGGGCGCGACGAGGCCCATCACGAGCTTGGCGAGGGTGCTCTTGCCGCAGCCGCTCTCGCCCACCACGCCCAGCGTCTCGCCCGGCCCGAGCCGCAGCGTGACGCCGCGCAGCGCGTGGTGCCCGCCGGAACCGAACCGGCTGCGGTAGACGACGTGCGCGTCCTCGATCTCCAGCACTGCGGGCTTCGCGTCCGCGCCGGCCGTGACCGCGCCGGTCGCCGCCGGCGTGTGCGACGGCTGCGGCAGGCCGGCGTCCAGCGGCCGGGTCTGCGGGTGGAAGCAGGCGAGCGACCACTCGCCACCACCGGGCACCGGCACGGTGGCCGGACGCCGGGACGAGCAGGTGCCGTCGGCGTGCGCGCACCGGGCGACGAACGGGCAGTTGTGCGGCGCCTCGGTCAGCAGCGGCATGGCGCCGGGGGTGGCGACGACCGGCCGGCCGCCGACGTCCGGCACCGAGCGCAGCAACGCCCGGGTGTACGGGTGCGCGGGCTCCCGCAGCACCTGCGCGGCCGGTCCGCTCTCCACCACCGTGCCGGCGTAGAGCACGACCACCCGGTCGCAGACCTCCGCGATGGACGCCAGGTCGTGCGAGATCAGCAGTACGCCCCGGCCGTCGGTGTCGGCGGCGTGCCGGAACTGGCGCAGGATCTCCCGGGTCAGCGTCACGTCCAGGCCGGTGGTCGGCTCGTCGGCGATCAGCAGTTCCGGCGCGCAGCCGGTGGCCAGCGAGATCATCACGCGCTGGGCCATGCCGCCGGACAGCTCGTGGGCGTACGCGTCGAGCCGGCGCTGCGGGCTGCGGATGCCGACCGCCTCGAACAGCTCGCGTGCCGCCTCCCGGGCCCGCTCGCCGGACATCTCCTGGTGGGTGGCGAGCCGGTCGACGAGCTGCTTGCCGATGGTGCGGGTGGGGCTGAGCGCGCCGCGCGGGTTCTGGAAGCAGATCGCCACCCCCCGCCCGCGGTGGGCGGCGAGCGCGACGTCGTCCATGCGCAGCACGTCCGAGTCGCCGAACAGCACCCGTCCGGTGGCGTGCGAGCCGCCGGGCAACAGCCCGACGACGGCGCGGGCCACCATGCTCTTGCCGCCGCCGCTCTCGCCGACCAGGCCGACGACCTCGCCGGGCCGTACGGCGAAGCTCACGCCGCTGAGCGCTGCCACCTGCCGGCCGGGCCGGCGGATCGTCACGGAGAGGTTCTCGATCGACAGCATGGTCACCGCCGCTTCGCGTTGGCGCGGTCCTGCAGGCCTTCGCCGAGCAGGCTGAACCCCAGGACGCAGACGAACAGGGCCAGGCCGGGCGGGACCGAGGTCCACCACCGGCCGCCGACCACGTCCGCGGCGCCGAGGCTGATCATGGCGCCCCACTCCGCCTCGGGGATGCTCACGCCCAGGCCGAGGAAGGAGAGCCCGGCCAGGGTGAGCATGGCCCAGCCGCAGTTCAGCGGCGCGATGACCCGGACCGGGGTGAGGCTGTTCGGGAGCAGGTGCCGCCAGAGCACGCCGACCGGCGACGCCCCGGAGGTGATCGCGGCGTCCACGAACGGCAGTTCCCGCAGCGACCGCACCTCGGCGCGGACCAGCCGGGCGTACGCCGGCGCGTTCACCGCCGCGATCGTGATGATCAGGTTGATCGTGCCGTTGCCGAGCAGGGCGGCCACGGCCAGCGCCAGGATGAACGTGGGGAACGACTGGAAGATGTCGACCACCCGCATCAGCACGTCGTCGAGCCAGCCGCCGAAGTAGCCGGCGACCAGGCCGAGCAGCGTGCCGACGACGACGGCGAGCGCGACAGCGGCCAGGGCGATGCCCAGGTCGAGCCGGGCGGCGTAGAGCACCCGGCTCCAGATGTCCATGCCGTTGCCGTCGGTGCCGAGCAGGTGGCTGCCGCCCGGGGCGACCAGGGTGTTCGCCGCGTCGATCTCGGTCTCGCCCCACTGGCTCAGCAGCGGCGCGAACACCGCCACCAGCGCGACCACCGACAGGATGCTCGCCCCGGCGATGATCATGCGGCGGGCGAAACGGCTGTCCCGGTCGCCGCCGGGCACGACCACCGGCGCGGCGGCGGGACCGTCGGGGACGGTTCGCAGCTCGGCCATCAGAGCCTCACTCTCGGGTCGAGGATCGCGTGGACCACGTCGGCGATGAGGAACACCAGCACGTAGCACAACGCGATGACCAGCACCGACGCCTGCACCACCGGGTAGTCCCGGTAGAGCAGGCCGCGCAGGGCCCACTGGCCGAAGCCCTGCCACGAGTACACGTACTCGACGAGCACGGTGGAGCCGATCGCCGTACCGAAGACCAACGCGGCCAGCGACGGCAGCCGGACCAGCGTCGCCCGCAGCAGGTAGCCGTAGTGCAGCGTCCGGTCGCGCAGCCCGTGCGCCTTGGCCGCGGCGTACGACTCGGAGTGCAGCACCTCCAGCGCGGAGGCCCGGACGCTGCGCAGCAGCGGGGCGACCACGCCGACCACGAGGGTCAGCACCGGCAGCACCAGGTACGCCGCGGCCGAGGCGATCGCCGGCCCGTTGGCGGTGAGGACGGCGTCGACGAGATCGGCGCCGGTGAGCGGGGTCAGGCCGGTGTCCGGGTCGACCCGGCCGTTGGGTGCCGGGAACCAGCCGAGGATGCTGTAGCCGACGAGCACCAGCACCAGGCCGAGCCAGAACTCGGGTACGGAGTTGCCGACCAGCGCGAAGATCCGGACGCTGTGGTCCCCGGCCCGGTTGGCCCGCTTGGCCGACCAGATGCCCAGCAACGTCGCCACCACGAGCGCGATGGTCACCGAGATGACCACGAGCTCCAGGGTCGGACCCACCCGGAGCGCCATCTCCGAGCCCACGGAGCTGCCGCTCTGGATCGAGGTCCCGAAGTCACCGGTCAGCAGCCCGCCGAGGTAGTCGAGGAACTGCTGCCACAGTGACTGGTCGAGCCCGAAGCGGGCCCGGGCCGCGGCGGCGTCCTCCTCGGTGGCGTTCTGCCCGAGGATGCTGCGGACGGGGTCGCCCGGCAGCACTCGGACCAGAAGGAAGGCCAGGACGACCACTCCGAGCAGAACGGGGATCAGCTGGAGCAGTCGCCTGGCGACGAACCGGAAGATACGCATGGGTGGGTGACGTCCCTAGGCCGAAGCGCTCAGGTAGCGCAGGCGGGCGAGGCCGTCCATCGGCTGCACCCAGCCGGCGACGGATTCCCGGACGGGCAGGTTGAAGTTGGGCTGGCAGATGACCACCCACGGCACGTCGGCGGCGAGGATCTCCTGGACCCGCTTCCACAGCGCGTTGCGGGCGCCCGTGTCGACTGTGGTGTGCGACTTCTCGTAGATCTGCTCGATCTCCGGGTTGCTGTAGTTCGAGTAGTTGAGGTTGGCGCCCTTGACGAAGCTCGTCGCCAGCATGTACTCGACGTCGTCCACCCAGAGCTGCCCGGAGGTGATCTGGAGCGGGATGTTCTTCTTGGTCCGCCGCTCGCCGAGGGTGGCCGGGTCCAGCGGGGTCAGCTTGAGCCGGATGCCGGCCTTGGCCGCCTCGCTCTGCACCTGGACGGCGATCTTCTGCTGCTCCTCGTTGTCGGCCTCGAAGACCAGCTCGGAGTCGAGCGACGCCCGGCCGGCGGCGGCCATGGCGGCCTTCGCCTTGTCCAGGTCGTAGGTGAACGGGTAGCCGCTCTCGTCGTAGCCGGGCATGTCCAGCGGGACGGGGCTCTTGGCCGCGCGGGCGTCGCCGCCGTACACGTTGTTGATGATCTGCTCGTAGGGCACCGCGTAGGCGAGCGCCTTGCGCACGTTCACGTCGTTGAACGGCGCCGCGGTGACCGACATCTGGATGGCGACCTGGCGGTTGCTGGCCGCCGAGATGACCTTGATGCCCGGGGCCTTCTTCAGGTCCTGGATGTCGCGCTGGCTGATGCCCAGGGCGATGTCGATGTCGCCGGCCTGGAGCTGGAGCCGCTGGTTGGAGGCGGCCGGCACGACCGAGATCCGGATGGTCGGCGTCTTGGCCGGGTCCGGGCCCGGGTAGCCGGTGTTCGCGCTGAGTTCGATCTCCTGGCCCTGGGTGGCCTTGGCGACGTTGAAGTAGCCGCCGGTCGGCGGGTTCTTCGCGAACCACTCCTTGGCCCAGGGGTCGCTGGCGCTGGCGCGCTTCTTGGCCTCGACGGAGTCGAAGACGTACAGCGAGATCGCCTGGATCTGGCGGGTCAGGGCGCTCGGGAACGCCTGGTGGAACTCCACCGTGTAGTCGTCGACGACCTTGACCTGGTCGGCGCTGGTGAGGCCGATGGTGCGGTAGACGCCTGCGACGTTGGCCTGGGCGGCGAACGCGCGGTCCTTCGACCACTTGACGTCGGCGGCCTTCATCTCGTTGCCGCTGGCGAACTTCACGCCGCGGCGCAGCTTGAGCGTCCACACCTTCTGCTCGGCGTCCGGCTCGAACGACTCGGCGAACGTCGGGGTGATGTTCTGGGTGTCGAGGATCTGGCTGCCACCGGCGTTGGTGACCCCGTAGTCGACCAGGTACGGGAAGACGTTCTTGTAGAGCATCAGCGCGGTCAGGTCGAAGCCGACGAAGTCCTGGTCCCAGCTCGACAGGTAGCTGGAGACCGCGATGCGCAGCGTCTTGGCGGCGTCGCCGCCGGACTTGCCGTCCGTGGACTTGTCACCGCTGTCCGCGGCGCAGGCGCCGGTGGCGAACAGGAGCGCGACGCCGCCACCCAACTGCAGGACGCCACGACGGGAGAGCGCGGGCGAGGAGGCGCCCGGACGGGGTGAACGAGCCATGAGAAGTCCTCCTAGAAGCACGAGGCAGATGGCCCGAGCAGCGGACCTACCAGGAGTTCTACCGGATTTAGCACCAGTGAACAATAGGGTGAACGGTGTTCAGTGAACACGGCCGCACAACGAAATGAAAGCGCTCCCGAAGTGCGGGATGACTCGACTGTCAGCGTTCACAGGGGTTCACAGAATCGTTACGTACGGCGGCCGCGAACAGGGCCGGAACGCCGACGACCCCGGGAGGGACACCCGGGGTCGTCGTCTCGCGCGGTGGTTCGCGCGGGTTCAGGGCCGGCCGCTCTCCTCGGACGCGCCGGTGATCATCGAGACGATCTCGTTACGGCTGGTCTCGGTGATGCCGCGAACGCCGACCTGGCGTCCCCGGCGCAGCACCGCCACCCGATCGGCGATGCGGAACACCTGGTCCAGGTTGTGGCTGACGACGAGCACGGCCGCGCCCCGCTCCCGCAGCTTCAGGATCAGCTGCTCCACCTTGGCGGTCTCGGCCACGCCCAGCGCCGCGGTCGGCTCGTCCATCAGCACCAGGCCGCTGGCCCAGTGGGTGGCGCGGCAGATCGCCACCGCCTGCCGCTGGCCGCCGGACAGGTCGCGGATGGTCGCCTTCGCGCTGGGGATCCGCACGTCCAGCGCGTCCACCAGCTCCTGCGTCTCCCGGGCCATCCGGCGCCGGTCGAGCAGCCGCAGCGGACCGCGGGTGAGTTCCCGGCCCAGGAACATGTTCATGTAGACCGGTTGCGAGTCGGCCAGGGCCAGATCCTGGTAGACCACCTCGACGCCCTGCCGGCGGGCGTCGGAGGCGTCCCGGAACGTCACCGGCCGCCCGTGCATCTCCAACTCGCCCTCGGTCGGCTGGTACACCCCCGAGATGATCTTCACGAGCGTGGACTTGCCGGCGCCGTTGTCGCCGACCAGCGCGGTGATCTGGCCGGCGGCCAGTTCCAGGTCGAAGCGCTCGATCGCGACGACGCCGCCGAACTGCTTACGGATGCCGCGCAACCGCAGCGGCGGGGCGCCCGCCCTGGTCGCGTCGGTCTTGTCGGTGACCGTGCTCATCATGCCCTCCCTGCGCTGCGAGCGGTGTGGTTGCCGGCGCCGGGGCCGTCGACCGCGTCGATGTCGTCCAGGCCGATCGGCGCCGAACCGTCGGCGGCGTACACGCCGGCCACGGCCGGGGCGCCCGACCGGACGCCGGTCACGCCCGCCGTCAGCGCCCGCGTGACGAACGCCTGCGGCCGGAAGCCGAACAGGACCGTGTCGCCGGGCGCGACGCCCGGCGCCGCCGTCACGTCGGCCATCGCGTAGTAGTCGATCGCCTCCGGCGCGGGCATCTCCACGTCGACCAGGTACGCGTCGTCGAGACCACCGCCCCGGGGGACGATCAGCGCCCGGGTGCCGCCCAGGCCCAGCACCGGGTCGACGTAGAGGCCGCCGCCGAAGACGTACGCCCGCCCGTCCCACAGGTGGGACACCTCGCTGACGTAGAGCACCGCGGGCTCCTCGACCAGGTCGGTGACCGCGTGCCAGGGTGTGGTGCCGGTGAGCCCGTGGCCGGGTTCGACCTGCGTCACGCCCGCCTCGGCCAGCGTCGCCAGGATCGCCGCCGAGGTCGTACCCGGGGCGTTGATCTCGACGTGCGACCACCCGGCGGCGCGCAAGGCCGCGGCGGCGCGTTGCAGGGTGCCGAGGTTGGGCGTCGGCACGACCCGCCCGGTGGCCGTGTCGAACAGCTGGGTCGGGAAGCTGGTGACCCCGGCGAACCGGGCGCCGTCGAGGGCGTCGAGCCGGTGGGCGACAGCGACGACCTCCTCGGCCGGCCAGCCGCCCTCGTGCCCCCGGTAGAACCGGTCGCCGAGGGCCGCGATCCGCGCGAGCAGCGCCTGCTCCCGCCCGGCCGCCGCACTCGCGGCGGCCGCCTCGGCGGCCTTGGCGTCGTTGAAGACCGTCCAGTACGCGGGCGCGAGCGCGGCGGCGACCGCCGCCTCGTGCCGGGGGATCTGCACCAGGTGACCGAGGTGACCGATGCCGAGCCCGCCGTGCCGGTCGGCGAGCGCGCACTGCAGGTCGACGCCGACCGCCTCGGTGATGCCCGCGTCGCGGACCGTCCGGCAGAAGTCGGGGTTGCGCCCGACCTGCTTGGTCATGGCGTAGACCGACAGCCCGTACCGGTCGGCCTCGCCCCGGATGGCGGCGGCGTTCGCGGCGACCGTGTCGAGGTCCAGCGCGTAGCAGTTGGCCGGCAGGTCACCGCTGCCGTGCAGGTTCGCGGCGGCGGCGAGCAGGCCCGGGTTGCGGCGTCGGAGCAGGTCCAGAAACATGCGTGTGCTTCCTTCCGGGTCAGCTTCGCCGCTCGCGCAGCGAGAGGGAGACGGCCACCAGGATGATCGCGCCGCGCGCCATCATCTGCTGCGACACGGACAGGCCGGCCAGGATCAGGCCGTTGTTGAGCATGCCCATCAGCAGGCTGCCCAGCACCGCGCCGACGATCGAGCCCTTGCCGCCGAAGAGGCTGGTCCCGCCCACGATCACGGCGGCGATCACGGACATCAGGTCGGCCTCGCCGAGGGTGTACCGGGCGCCCTGGAGGCGGCCGGCGTACAGCAGGCCGGCGAGCGCGGCGCACATCGCGCTGCCCATCAGCACCATGATCTTGACGCGGATCACCTTGATGCCGCTGACCCGGGCCGCCGCGACGTTGTCGCCGATGGCGAGCGTGTGCGCGCCGTACCGGGTCTGCCGCAGCACGAGGTAGCCGACCACTGCCGCCGCCACCGACCAGAGCACCAGGCCGGGGATGCCGAGGATCTCGCCCTGGCCGAAGAAGGACAGGAACGCGTCGTTGCTGACCGGCACCGACTGCAGGCCGGTGACCTCGCGGGCCAGACCGGCCACCGCGCCCATGGTGGCGAGTGTGACCAGGAAGCTGGGCAGCCGCACGAGGGTCACGAAGACGCCGTTGACCAGGCCGACCGCCGCGCCGGCGGCGAGGCCCGCGGCCACGCCGAGCAGCATGCTGTCGGTCTCGCGCAACGTCACCGCGCCGACGAGCGCGGAGAGCGCGACGACCGACCCGATGGACAGGTCGATCTCACCGGCGGCCAGTACGAAGACCAGCCCGACCGCCATGATCGTGATCGGCGCGGTCTGGATGACGATGTTGGTGAGGTTGCTCGTGGTCAGGAAGCCGTTGCTGCCCTGGGTGACGGCGAAGAACAGGAACACGACCGCGAAGCCGATGTAGACCACGTAGTCGCGCCAGTTGATCCGGCGCCAGGCCGGGACGGCGCTGGTCTTCACCGCCGCATCCGTGTGGGTCATCTATCGTCCCTCCGCTGTCTGGAAAGAGGTGTTCCGGTGGGCCGGTGAGTCGTCGCGTACGCCGGCCTCCCGGCGGGCGACCGCGACGGCGCCGAGCAGGCCGGCCCGGTCGCCGAGCCGGCTGGTCTTGATCAACGGGGCGTCCGCGCTGAGCGCGGCGACCCAGCGCCGGACCGGTTCGACGAGTTCGGCGCGGGAGCCGATGCCGCCGCCCAGGACGACCGCCTCCGGGTCCAGGACGGCGGCGACCGCGACGACGGCCAGGGCGATCAGCCGGGCCTCCTCGTCGATGGCCGCGAGGGCGTCCGGGTCACCGGCCGCGGCCCGGTCGAAGACGTCGGGCACGCTCGCCTGCTCGCCGGACACCGCCCGGTAGCGGGCGGCGAGGGCCGCGCCGGCGACCGCCTCCTCCAGCGCGCCCTTCACCTGGTTGTCCTTGTCGAACGGGTCGGTGCCCAGGGGCAGGTAGGAGATCTCCCCGGCCGCGCCGCGCGCGCCGCGGACCAGCTCGCCGTTGAGCACGATGCCCATGCCGACACCGGTGCCGACCGCCACGAACACGAAGTGCCTGTGGGTACGCCCGCTGCCCAGCCACTGCTCGCCGGCGGCGGCCATGTTGACGTCGTTGTCCAGCACGACCGGGTGGCCCAGCCGGCGGGTCAGCTCGGCCCGCACGTCGAGGGCCTCCAGGTCGGAGACGTTCGGCGACAGCTCGATGGCGCCGGTCGCCGGGTCGGGTACGCCGGGCAGGCCGATCGCGCTGGCCCGCACGTCGGTCCAGGCGACGCCGGCCCGGACGGCCAGCTCGCGCAGCAGCGCGTCGATCTGCGCGGCGACCGCCGTACCGCCCCGGGGATCGGTCGGCTGCACCTGCTCGTCCACGATGAGACCGTCGAGGTCGGCCAGCGCGGCCCGCAGCTTGGTGCCGCCGAGGTCGACGCCGGCGACGTAGCCGGACGGACGCGGATGCGCGGCCATCAGCCGACCGTCAGGAGCCGGGCCGGGTTGGCCACCAGCATCTGGTCGATCGCCTCCGGCGGCACACCGAGCCGGGCGAGACCCGGCACGATCTCCGCGCCCAGGTACGAGTACCCGAGGCGGCCGTGCGTGCCCGGGTTCAGGTACGCCTCGGCGCCGGTCAGGTCCATCGAGAGCAGGATCCGGTCGGCGTAGCCGTCCCGGACCAGTCCGGCAAGCATGTCCAGCCGGGCCCGGTCGGGCCGGTGGTACGCGCGCTTGGCGAACTCGCCCTCCGGCGGGTTGTCCGGCAGCGGGGCGAGCACGAAGTCCCAGAACTGCTTGCCGAGCGTGTCGAAGGCGATGTTCACGCCGGTGGCCAGCACGGCCCGCAGGTAGTCCGGGTCGGGGTTGATGTCCAGGTGGCCGATGACGACGCGGGAGAGGTCGGCCTTCTCCTCGCGCAGGATCTCGACCTGCTCCAGCGCCATCGTGCCGTGGGTGGTGTGGGTGTTCACCGCCAGGCCGGTGGCGACGTGGGCGCGGGCGGCGGCGCGCAGGCACTTCTCCTCGTGCGGGGTGATCTCGTCGAGGCCGGTGGCCTGCTCGCCGAAGATGCCCACCTTGATCCCGGTGTCCCCGACGCCGATCGTGGCGTCGGCGACGAAGCGCTCACGCATCTCGTCGACGCTCGCGGTCAGCGCCCAGCCCGGGGAGTACGGCTCCAGGTAGATCGCCGATCCGGCGACCACGTGCAGGCCGGTACGCCGGGCCACGTCACGCAGCAGCGTCACGTCGTGACCGACCACCTCGTACGGGGACAGGTCCACGATCGTGCCGAAGCCCAGCTCCGGCAGGCCGCTCACCGCGTCGGCGGCGAGGTCGGCGCGGTCGTCCCCGGTGCCGCCGGACAGCCACGGCCCGGGCACCAGCGCGCCGAGGTGCTCGTGGCTCAGCACCCGGCCGAGCGACTCGGGAGGCACCGGCCCGAGGACTGTCTGGACGTACCCCATGTGCTTCTTCCTCTCGTCTCGCGGTGGTCGCGGGCCCGGCGGTGGGCCGGGCCGCGTCCGGCGAGGTCCGGGGCCCGTTCGGGGAGGCCCCGGACCTCACGGCCCGGCGTCAGTTGCCGAGCACCTCGGCCGGGGGCTCCTGGCCGTAGTCGTCGCGCCAGGCGTCGGCGATGTTGTCCTTGGTGGCGGCCATCGGCGATCCGACGACCAGTTCCGGGGCCTTCTTGCCGAGCAGGCCGTACGCGGCGACGACGCCCAGGTTCTCGCCGAGGCGGGTCGAGCCGTTGGCGACGACGCCGGCGACGTTGCCGCCCTTGACCATGTCGGCGGCGAGGTTCGCCTCCAGGTCGTTCGTGACGATCTTGACGTCGGTGCGGCCCTGCTGGCGGGTCGCGGCGAGCACGCCCTCGGCGGCGGTGGCCCAGGCGACGTAGACGCCCTTGAGGTCGGCGTGGCGGGTCAGCATCGCGGTGGCGATGTCCTCGGTACGCGCCGGGTCGGAGAACCCGGCCTCCTCGACGATCTCGATGTCCGGGTAGAGGTAGCCCAGCCAGTCCTTGAACGCCTTGTCCCGCTGGTTGGTGAACCAGAAGTCGGCGTCGTGGTAGACGTAGCCGACCTTGCCCTTGCCGCCGAGCGCCTTGCCGAGCATCTCCGCGTTTGCCTTGCCGAACGCGGTCAGGTCGGCGGTGACGATGCCGACGATCTGCTCGCCGGACTTGTAGCCCTTCGGCGGGGTGGTCATCACGACGAGCTTGACGCCGGCGTCCACGGCGGGCTTGAAGGCCGCGGCCGCCGCGGTCGGGTCGACCGCGATGGTGACGATCAGGTCGGGCTTGAGCGCCAGGACGGTCTGCACGTTGTTGGCCTGCCGGGCCGCGTCGAACTCGGCGCTGGTGCTGGCCAGCACCTTGATGCCGAGCTGGTCGAACTCCTTGCGGACGCCGGACTCCACGGCCTTGGTCAGCGCGGAGCCCTCGTGCCAGACGAAGGCGGCGGAGTACTCGCCGTCCTTGACCTTCTGCCGCTCCTCGGGGGTGAGCGAGAGCTGGTCGGCGGCGGTCGGCGTCTCGCCGCCGGGGCCGACGAACGACAGGCTGGGTTCGGTACGCGGGCCGCTCGACGCGCCGCCGCTCCCGGAGGTCTCGTTCGAGCAGGCGCCGACCATGAGCGCCAGGGCGCAGAGCGCGCCGAGGGCGGCACCACGTCTACGGCTGAGAATCATTGCTCTTCCCTTCACAGCAACGGGGTCTGGAACCGGTGATTCCGGACTGACACGGGGGTCCGATGCGACCGGCACGGCGCGTGCGGGGGCACCCGCCGCCGTCCCTGGGGGCCGGCGACCTCTATTTCCGTTCAGGGTGAAAGTATTATCGCGGTCATCACACTCCGTCAAGAGTGCTGGTCAGAGATTCCTCCCACTCGTTCCGAGCCACCGCCATAGCGCTTGACCTGGGCTTTCACGCCCGCGTGAGGCGGCGGGAAGACGGGCCTCGATGTCCACCGCGCACCGATGCCGGGCGACACGCGCCGGGGGTTGCCGGGGAGGCGGCGCGGCTTTAACATTCGGGCGGAAATAAAATCGGCGGAGGTGGGCGTGGAATCTCGAGCACCCCGGGCGGCGAACCGGTCCACAGTGCTGGCCCACGTGCTGACCCACGGTCCGGTGAGCCGCACGGCCATCGGCCACGAGACCGACCTCTCCCCCGCCACCGTGTCGCGCATCGTGGAACAACTGCTCGACGAAGGGTTGCTGACCGAGACCGACGGCGCGCCGACCACCGCCCGGGGCCGGCGGGCCACCCAGGTGGCGATCGCCGCCGGACGCGGCGTCGTCTGCGGGGTCGACGTCGGTGGCTCCAACGTCCGGCTGGTGGTCGCCGACCTCGCCGCCGAGCCGCTGACCGGCCGGACCGTGCCCACGCCCGCCGACTACGACGCCCCCCGGCTGGCCCAGTGGCTGGCCGACCTGATCGTCGCGACCGTCGGCGCCGACCGGGAGCGGCTCGACTGCGTCGCGGTGGGCCTGCCCGGCGCCGTCCGGCAGGGCGACCGCGCGGTCTCCAACGCCCCGAACCTGCCACAGGTGGAGGATCCGCAGTTCCTGCGGCTGCTGGAGAAGCACCTGGGCACCGCGGTCGAGGTGGACAACGACTCCAACTACGCGCTGCTCGGGGAGTTGCGCTTCGGCGCCGCCCGGGACGCGCAGACCGCGGTGATGCTCACCATCGGGGCAGGGCTCGGCGCCGGCGTGGCGATCGACCGCCGACTGTTCCGGGGCCGCAGCGGCCTGGTCGGCGAGTTCGGCCACCTGCCCGCCGGTCCGCTCGGCGCGCCGCTCGAACGGATCATCAGCGGGTCCGGCATCCTCGCCCGCGCCCGCGAGCTCGGCCTGTCGTTCGACAACGCGGCCGACGTGTTCCGCTCGGCCGACCCGCGCCTGGCGCCGGTCCGGCAGTACGTCGAGCAGGCGCTGCTGGTCATCCTCACCGCGGCGGTGGTCGCGTACGAGCCGGAGGTGATCGTCCTCGGCGGCGGCATCTCCCACGCGCTCACACCCGACCTGGTCCGGCTGCGCGGACGGCTGCACGAGATCGTGCCCGCCGCCGAGGCGACAGTGCACGGCGCGGAACTCGGTGACCTCTCCGGCGCGCTGGGCGCCGTGGTCGCGGCGCTGCACACCGCGTACCGGCGGCTCGGGCTCGCCGAGGCGGACCTCGCCCGCGTACCCCAGCCGGACGCCCTCGCCGGCTGCGATCTGCCGGCTCTGGCCGACCGCGCCTGAGCAGGCGGCGACGCCGGCGCCACGCGCTCCTGTGAGCGCTCACCCGGCGGCCCACCCGGCATCCCTCCGGACCCGGCCGGTTGAACATGTTATCGATAACCTGCTATGTTCCGGCACGGGAGCGAAGGGCACGCTCCCCGTCACCCCCGCAATCGGCAAGGCGACCCGAGGGCACCTTCCTCGCCGCCCCGCCGGTCGGTGACCAGTCCGGGCCGCTCCGCCGATGCACGCCGACGCAGGCGGCCAACGGACGACTTCGGCCCCGGCCGCACGCGCGGCTCCGCGCCCTCTTCGCAGGCGACGTCGGCATCGACGGACGGTCCGGCCTGCACCACCACCCAGGGCAAGGAGTCCAGCAATGGCGAAACGAACATCCCTTCTCTCATCCATCGCCGCCGCGGCCGTGCTCCTCGCGGCGGCGGCCGGCGGCGCGCTCAGCGCCGGTCTCGGCGAGACGGCGCAGGCGTCGACGAACGGCACGCTCGCGGCGACCGCCGGCTGCAGCAAGGCGCCCACGCTGTCCAGCGGGACGCGCACCATCTCCAGCGGCGGACAGAACCGCAGCTACATCCTGCGCATCCCGGACGGGTACGACCGCAACCGTCCGTACCGGCTGATCTTCGGGTTCCACTGGCTGAACGGCTCGGCGAACAACGTCGCCTCGGCCGGCTACTACGGCCTGCTGCCGCTGTCGAACAACAGCACGATCTTCGTCGCGCCGCAGGGCATCGACAACGGCTGGGCCAACACCAACGGCCGGGACCTGACGCTGTTCGACGACATCTCCCGACAGATCGAGAACGACCTCTGCGTGGACACGTCCCAGCGGTTCGCGCTCGGCTGGAGCTACGGCGGAGCGATGAGCTACGCGGTGGCCTGCGCCCGGCCCACGATCGTCCGCGCGGTCACCGTCATCTCCGGCGCCAACCTCAGCGGCTGCAACGGCGGCACCCAGCCGGTCGCCTACTTCGGCATCCACGGCATCTACGACAGCGTGCTGAACATCTCCATGGGCCGGTCGCTGCGCGACACATTCGTCCGCAACAACGGCTGCACCGCGCAGAGCCCGCGCGAGCCGAGCCGGGGCAGCCTCACCCACATCACCACCACGTACTCCGGCTGCCGCGAGGGCTACCCGGTGCAGTGGGCCGCGTTCGACGGTGACCACACCCCCAGCCCGGTCGACGGGTCGTCCAGCCCGAACGACTCGCGGACCTGGACGTCGGGGGAGATCTGGCGGTTCTTCAGCCAGTTCGCGTCCACCACGCCGCCGCCGACCACCGCGCCGCCGACCACTGCGCCGCCCACGACCCCGCCGCCGACCACCCCGCCGCCCACCACCCCGCCGCCCACGACCCCGCCGCCGACCGGTGAGCCGGGCGCGTGCACAGCGACCTACCGGACCGTGAACACCTGGCCCGGTGGCTTCCAGGCCGAGGTCACGGTGGCCAACAACGGCGCGAGCACGCTCAACGGCTGGACCGCACGCCTGACCCTGGCCTCCGGCCAGGCGATCAGCAGCCTCTGGAACGGCGTCAACACGGGCACCACCGGCTCGGTGTCGGTCCGCAACGCCGACTACAACGGCACGTTGGGCGCAAACGGCTCGACGACGTTCGGGTTCACCGCCACCGGCAACGGGGCCACCGCGCCCAGCGGTGTCAGCTGCACCAGTCCCTGACCGGATCGCCGACCCCGGACAGGGGTGCCGGGCCGGGGGTGGCACTGTGCCGCCCTCGGCCCGGCACCGGCCGGGACAACGCGAGGTCCCGCCGGACGCCGGGATGTGCTCTAATTAACCCTGGTCGATGTTTGCGCTAACATTCGCGATCTCGCAGGCCACCACCACCGGCACCTCGGGACCGCAGCGCAACTCTTGTTAGCGTTTACACCGACGGCCATCCACAACTCGCGATACCCGGCCCCGCCGGCCGGACGGTCGCGCGTACCCGAGGAGCCGTCATGGTGATCCCCCGTCCCCGGTCCGTCCGATCCGGACCATCGCGTCTCGTCATCTCCGCCCTGGCTCTCGCCCTGGCCGCCACCGGCGGCGGCCTGACGCTCACCGCGAGCCCCGCACAGGCCGCCACCTCGATCACCGTCAACGGCGCCTCCGGCGGCCAGACGTTCGACGGGGTGGGCGCGGTGAGCGGCGGCGGCGGCAACAGCCGCCTGCTGATCGACTACCCGGAGCCGCAACGCGGGCAGATCCTGGACTACCTGTTCAAGCCCGGATACGGCGCCGCGCTGCAGATCCTCAAGGTCGAGATGGGCGGCGACACCAACTCCACCAGCGGGTCCGAGCCGAGCCACGAGCACGTCCGTGGCGATCTCAACTGCAACCGCGGCTACCAATGGTGGATCATGGAGCAGGCCAAGGCCCGCAATCCCGCCATCAAGCTGGCGGCCCTGCCGTGGGGCGCTCCCGGGTGGATCGGCAACGGCAACTTCATGTCCCAGGACATGATCAATTACTTCGTGGACTGGCTGGGCTGCGCGCGGCAGCACAACCTGACCATGGACTACATCACCGCCGCCCAGAACGAGAAGCGGACCGACGCGAACTGGACCATCAGCCTACGTCAGGCGCTGAACGCCAACGGCTACAGCGGCGTGAAGATCATCTATGGGGACGACTACCCCGGAAGCTGGGGCCCGGCCAACGCCGTCGCCAGCAACGCCACGCTGCGCAACAGCATCGACGTGCTCAGCGGCCACTACCCGTGCGGCTACCTCAGCGCGCAGACCACCTGCACCGTCTCGTCGACGGCCACCTCCACCGGCAAGACGCTGTGGAACAGCGAGGGCGGCTCCCAGGACTACAACGACGGCGCCAAGCCCCTGGCCCGCGGCATCAACCGCGGCTACATCGACGGCCGGATGGTCGCCTACCTCAACTGGGACCTGATCGCCGCCATCACGCCGAACCTGCCCTGGTCCACGGTCGGGCTGATCCTGGCCAACCAGCCCTGGTCCGGCTGGTACTCGGTCGGCAAGAACACCTGGGCGCTGGCGCACACCACCCAGTTCACCGCGCCCGGCTGGCGCTACCTGGACTCGGCCTCGGGCTACCTGGGCGGCAACCGCAACAACGGCAGCTACGTGTCGCTGCGCTCGCCCACCACCGGCGACTACAGCACGGTCGTCGAGACCATGGACGCCACAGCGGCCCAGCAGGTCACCATGAACATCACCGGCGGGCTGTCCACCGGCCAGGCGCACATCTGGGCCACGAACCTGAACTCGACCAACCCGAACGACTTCTTCGTCCGCACCGCGGACATCACCCCGTCGGGCGGGTCGTTCTCGTTCACCGCCCAGCCCGGTCACCTCTACACCGTCACCACCACGACCGGGCAGGGCAAGGGCACCGCCACCAGCCCCGCCCAGGGCTCGCTGGGCCTGCCGTACCGCGACGACTTCGACAGCTACGCCAGCGGACGGTTCCCGAAGTACCTCCAGGACATGCAGGGCGCGTTCGAGATCGTCGGCTGCGGCGGCGGCCGGTCCGGCATGTGCCTGCGCCAGATGTCCGCGCAGGCGCCCATCACCTGGAAGACCCTCGCCGACCCGGCCACCTACGGCGGGAACCTGAGCTGGGGCAACTACACGGTCTCCGCCGACGTCCTGCTCGAACAGTCCGGCTACGCCCAGATCCAGGGCCGCGTCGGCAGCACCAACCTGGACCCCATCGGCCGCTACAACGCCTACTTCCTGCGGGTCACCGACTCCGGCGCGTGGTCCATCCTGCGCAACAACACCGCCGGGCAGCTCACCACGCTGCGCAGCGGGAACGTCGCGGCGCTGGGCACCAACCGCTGGCACAGCCTCGCGCTCGGCTTCTCCGGCACCACCATCACCGCCACCATCGACGGCACGACGGTCGGCACGGCCACCGACTCCACGTTCGGCACCGGCCAGGTCGGCTTCGGCACCAGCCAGGGCGAGACCGCGCAGTTCGACAACCTGTCGGTGGTCGCCGGTCCGGGCGGCAACCCCGGCGGTACGAGCGGCGCGTGGCTCAACCCCAACTCGAGCCGGTGCCTCGACGTGCCGAACCAGTCCCAGACCAACGGCACCCAGGTGACGTTGTGGGAGTGCAACGGCGGGACCAACCAGCAGTGGACGGCGACGTCGGGCCGGCAACTCCAGGTGTACGGGAGCAAGTGCCTCGACGCCGAGGGGCAGGGCACCTCGTCCGGCACCCGGGTCATCATCTGGGACTGCAACGGCGGCACCAACCAGCAGTGGAACGTCAACACCGACGGCACGATCACCGGCGTCCAGTCCGGACTGTGCCTGAGCCCGAACGGCGGCGGGACCGGCAACGGCACCTCCGTCGTCCTGTCCGCCTGCACCGGCGCGAACAGCCAGAAGTGGAGCCGGGCGTGACGGCCCGACCCTCGCCGACCACACCCGTCCGCCGCAGCGCGGCCTACCCCGGGAGATGACCTGTGACGTCAACGCTATGGAGAACCGACCGCCGGACCAGACGATGGCTCGCTCTGGCGGTGACCATGCTCGCCCTGCTGGGGCTGGCCCCGGCCATCTCCGGAGGGCTGAACCCGACCGCCGCCCGGGCGGACAACCCGATCGTGCAGACCATCTACACGGCCGACCCGGCGCCGCTGGTCCACAACGGCCGGGTCTACCTCTACACCGGCCACGACGAGGACAACTCGACCTGGTTCACCATGAAGGAGTGGCGGGTCTACTCGTCCGACGACATGGTCAACTGGACCGACCACGGCTCGCCGCTCAGCCTCGCCACGTTCAGCTGGGCCAAGCAGGACGCGTGGGCCGGCCAGGCGGTCCAACGCAACGGCAAGTTCTACTGGTACGTGCCGATGGTCGTGCGGGCGACCGGCCAGATGGGCATCGGGGTGGCGGTGGCGGACAGTCCGACCGGGCCGTTCCGGGACGCCATCGGGCGCCCGCTGGTGAGCAACGGCGAGATCGATCCGACCGTGTTCATCGACGACGACGGCCAGGCGTACCTGTACTGGGGCAATCCCCGCCTGTGGTACGTGAAGCTGAACGCGGACATGATCTCGTACTCGGGCAGCCCGACCCAGATCCCGCTGACCGCGGCGGGCTTCGGGGCGCGGACCGGTGACGCGAACCGGCCGACCCTCTACGAGGAGGGTCCGTGGGTGTACAAGCGCAACGGGCTCTACTACCTGGTGTTCGCGGCCAAGTGCTGCTCGGAGTTCATCGCCTACTCGACCGCGCCCGGGCCGCTGGGACCGTGGACGTACCGCGGCACCGTCATGCCCACCCAGGGCAGCAGCTTCACCAACCACCCCGGGATCACCGACTACAAGGGCGGCTCGTACTTCTTCTACCACAACGGCGCGCTGCCCGGCGGCGGCGGTTTCACCAGGTCGGTGGCGGTGGAGAAGTTCTCCTACGGCGCCGACGGCTCGATCCCGACGATCAACATGACCACCACCGGCGCGCCGCAGATCGGCACGCTCAACCCGTACGTCCGGCAGGAGGCCGAGACGAGCGCCTGGGCGTCCGGCGTGGAGACCGAGCCGGCCAGCGGCGGCGGAATGAACGTCGGCTTCATCGACAACGGCGACTACCTCAAGATCAAGGGCGTCGCCTTCGGGACCGGCGCGGCCTCGTACACCGCCCGGGTGGCCTCCGCGGGCAGCGGCGGCACCATCGAGCTGCGGCTGGACGGGACCAGCGGCCCGGTGGTCGGCACCTGCCGGGTGTCCGGCACCGGCGGCTGGCAGACCTGGGCCGACACGACCTGCGCGGTCAGCGGCGCCACCGGCACCCACGACCTCTACCTGCGGTTCACCGGCGGCAGCGGCTCGCTGTTCAACATCGACCACTGGCGGTTCAGCCCGACCGGGAGCACCCCACCGCCCACCACCCCGCCGCCGAGCGATCCCCCGCCGACCACCCCGCCGCCCACCACCCCGCCGCCGAGCGGTGACGCCTGCGCCGCCACCTACCGCACCACGAACTCCTGGTCGGGCGGCTTCCAGGCCGAGGTGACCGTCACGGCCGGCGCCGCGGCGCTCAACGGCTGGTCGGTGCGATGGAACCTGGCCGGTGGCCAGAGCATCAACCAGGTCTGGAGCGGCACGCTGAGCACCAGCGGCTCCACCGCGACCGTCAGCAACGCCGCGTACAACGGCTCCGTGCCCGCGTCCGGCTCCACCACGTTCGGCTTCATCGCCAACGGCTCGCCGACCATCCCCTCCCTGACCTGCACCAGCCCGTGAGAGGAGCAGTAATGCGTACCAGAACGAGGAGATGGCTCACCGCGGGCGCCGCGCTGGCGCTGCTGGCCGCCGGTGTGCTCACGCCCGCCGGCCCGGCGGGCGCCGAGTCCAACGGCGGCACCCGGGTGATGCCGCTCGGTGACTCCATCACCGAGGGCACCCAGGTGCCGGGCGGCTACCGGATCGGCCTGTGGCAGCGGCTGGCCGGCGGCGGCTACCGGGTCGACCTGGTCGGCTCCCAGTTCAACGGGCCGGGCAACCTCGGCGACCACGACCACGAGGGCCACCCCGGCTGGCGCATCGACCAGATCGACGCCAACATCACCGGCTGGCTGAACGCCTACCAGCCGCGCACCGTGCTGCTGCACATCGGCACCAACGACATCCTGCAGAACTACAACGTCTCGACCGCGCCGAACCGGCTCTCCACGCTCATCGACCGCATCACCAACACCGCGCCGAACGCGGACGTGTTCGTCGCGCAGATCATCCCGCTCGCCAACTCCGGCCAGGCGGCGGCGGTGCGCACATTCAACGCCGCGCTGCCCGGCATCGTGCAGTCGAAGGTCAACGCCGGCAAGCGGGTCCACCTGGTCGACCAGTACTCGGCGCTGACCACCGCCGACCTGATCGACGGCATCCACCCGACCGCCACCGGCTACGACAAGATGGCCGCGGTCTGGTACCGCGCGTTGCAGTCGGTGTCCGGCAGCATCGGCACCCCCGGCAGCAGCGGGGGCACGTACCAGAACGTACAGCTCGTCGGCGCCGGCTCGGGCCGGTGCCTGGACGTGCCGAACGGCAGCGCCACGAACGGCACCGCGGTGCAGTTGTACGA
Organism: Micromonospora tulbaghiae; assembly: GCF_900091605.1. Lineage (GTDB taxonomy): Bacteria > Actinomycetota > Actinomycetes > Mycobacteriales > Micromonosporaceae > Micromonospora > Micromonospora tulbaghiae. The sequence goes on along the minus strand of NZ_FMCQ01000013.1, from coordinate 133,738 downwards.
CTGCTGGGGCGGCACGATGCAGCGCTGGACCTACACCTCGGCCAAGCAGTTGCAGGTGCTCGGCAACAAGTGCCTGGACGCCAGCGGGCGGGGCACCGCGAACGGCACCAACGTGATCATCTGGGACTGCAACGGCCAACCCAACCAGCAGTGGAACCTCAACGCCAACGGCACGATCAGCGGCGTCCAGTCCGGGCGCTGCCTGGACGCGGCGGGCTACGGCACCGCCAACGGGACCAGGATCAACCTCTGGGACTGCCACGGCGGCACCAACCAGCAGTGGAGCGCCCGCGCCTGACCGGTACGAGACGGGCTCCCCGGCGGACGCCGCCGGGGAGCCCGTCCGGGCGGCGCCCGCCGCATGACCAGCGGCGGACCCCGCGGGTACGTAGAGTGCGAACCATGTCGAAGCCGCCGCTGCCCGAGCCCGCCGTCGCCATGCTGGGCAAACCGAATCCCGCCGTCATCGCCACGCTTCGCGACGGCCAGCCGGTGTCCGCGGCCACCTGGTACCTGTGGGAGGACGGCCGCGTCCTGGTGAACATGGACGAGGGCCGCCGCCGGCTGGCGCACCTGCGCAGCGATCCCCGGGTCTCCCTGACCGTGCTGGACGAGCAGAACTGGTACACCCACGTCAGCCTCATCGGCCGGGTCGCCGAGCTGCGAGACGACGAGGGCCTGGCGGACATCGACCGGATCTCGCAGCACTACACCGGGCGGCCGTACCCCCGGCGGGACCGCAACCGGGTCAGCGCGTGGATCGAGATCGAGCGCTGGCACGGGTGGGGCGCGCACAAGGACAGCAGCCAGACCGGCTGACCGCCGCCCCCACGATGTCCGACCCGTACGGCAGAGTGTCGGGCATGACCGCACCGAAGGACCCGAAGACCGCGTTGCACGCCTACCTGCGCGGGATCCGGGAGGACCTGATCTGGAAGCTCGACGGGCTGAGCGAACGCGACGCCCGGCTTCCCCGCACCGCGACCGGCAACAACTTCCTGGGCCTGCTCAAGCACTGCCTGAACGTCGAGGCCGGCTACTTCGGGACCACGTTCGGCCGGGAGTTCCCCACGCCCGGGGAGCTGGTTCCGGACGACGCGGTCGACGCGGACCCGCAGGCGGACTGGTACGCCCGGGAGGACGAGACCAAGGACGGGCTGATCGACCTGTACCGCCGCGTGGGGGCGTTCGCGGACGAGACGATCGAGGCGCTGCCGCTGGACGCGCCGGGGCGGGTGCCGTGGTGGGGGCCCGGCCGGCAGGACGTCACGCTGCACCAGGTCATCGTGCACGTCTGCGTCGACCTGGCCCGGCACGCCGGTCACGCCGACATCATGCGCGAGCAGCACGACGCGGTGATCGGGCTGGGGCGGGACAACAGGAACATCCCCGGCGGCTACGACTGGCCGGCGTACGTCAGCAGGCTGACGACGCTCGCGGACCGGTTCGCGTAGCCGGTCCTTCCGGTATTCCGGCCGGAAGTTTCAACCATATTTCGGACAGCGGATCGACAGGACCAGCAGCATCGTGAAGCATCTATCCCATGAAGATCCGGCCCGCCGTCGCCCCGCCGACCGCTGAGGACACCGGTCCCGAGCAGCCTCCCGCCGACCGGCCCTCGGACGACCGCCCCTCCGACGAGCGCCCTTCCGACGAGAGACGCCGGCGGCGGCCGAACCCGGAGTGGACGCTGGCGATCCTGGGCAGCCTGCTGCTGGCGGTGGTGCTGACCTGGCCGACGATGCGGCACCCGGCGACCACGATCCCCGGCGACCTCGGTGACCCGACGTTGCAGGCGTGGCAGGTCGCCTGGTCCGGGCACGCGCTGCTCAACGACGCGGCCAACCTCTGGAACTCGAACACGTTCTATCCGGAGCGCTACACGTACGCCTACAGCGACACCCTGCTCGGGTACGCCCCGTTCGGGATGATCGGCTCCGGCTTCGAGGCCGCCGTGATCCGCTACAACGTGCTCTACGTGCTGCTGCACGCGCTGGCGTTCCTCGGGGCGTACGCGCTGGCCCGCCAGCTCGGCGCGAACCGCTGGGGCGGGGCGGTCGCCGGGATCGCGTGGGCGTACGCGCCCTGGCGGCTGGCGCACTCCGGCCACCTGAACATCCTGTCCAGCGGCGGGATCGCGCTGGCGCTGGCGATGCTGGCGCGCGGTCACGGCTGGTCGCTGCGCCACGGCTACCGGCCGGAACGCCGCAAGCCCGGCTGGGCGGTGGCCGGGTGGCTCGTCGCGGCCTGGCAGGTCACGCTCGGCTTCGGCATCGGGCTGCCGCTCGTCTACTTCCTGCTGGCCGCCGCGCTGGTGGCGGCCGGCTGCTACGGCTGGTCCCGGTGGCGCAAGCGGGAGCGCCCCCCGTTCGGCCGGCGGCTGCTCGTCGCGGACCTCGCCGGCGGCGCCGTGTTCGGCACGGTGACGGTGCTGCTCGGGCTGGTCTACCTGCGCGTGGTCGACCTCAACCCGCAGGCCGTCCGGTCGCTGGACTGGACCAAGATGTTCTCGCCGCCGCTGATCGGGTTCGTCACCGCGCCCGGCGACTCGTGGCTCTGGGGGGAACGGCACGCCGCCGCCCGCGAGCAGCTGACCTGGCCGCCGGAGATGGCGCTGCTACCGGGCATGACACTGATCGGGCTGGCCGCGGCGGGGTTGTTCGTCTCGGCGTTCCCGGTGCGGCACCGCGTCGCGCTGGGGCTCGGCGTGGCCGGCACCGTGCTGCTGGGCCTGGGCGCCACGCTCGGCGGGGACGGCGACCCCGGCTACCTCACGTTGTCCACGCTCCTGCCGGGCTGGGACGCGTTGCGCACCCCGGGCCGGATGATGCACTGGACCAGCCTGCTGCTGGCCGTCCTGGCCGCCGGGCTGGTGACCGCGCTGGCCGAGTCGTGGCGCCGGCCCGCGGCCGCGCGCGCGTCGCGGGCCGTGGCGGCGCTGGTCCTGCTGGTGCCGCTCGCCCTGGTCACGCTGGAAGGCGTCAACCGCACGCCGCACCCGGCCGTGCCGACGCCACCGGCCGCGATGCGGACCGTGCCGGAGCCGATGCTGGTGCTGCCCGCCGGCGGGGTGGGCGACCTCAACTACATGCTGTGGTCGACCGACGGGTTCCCCCGGATCACCAACGGGCTCGGCGGTTTCGAGCCGGTCAGCCAGGCCCAGACCAGGGTCGCCGTGGCCACGTTCCCCGACGCGGGCAGCGTGGCCTACCTGCGCGGGATCGGCGTGCGGTCGGTCGTCGCGGTGCCGAGCCGCGCTGCGGGGACGCCGTGGGAGGGCATCGAGACCCGGCCGGTCGACGGGCTGGGCATCACCCGGGAGGATGTCGATGGCACGCTTGTCTACCGCCTCTGACAGCGTGGGCGCCGGGTGCGTGTGCCCGGGCCGGGCGGGGTGAGCACCGTGCGGTTGTCGGTGGTGGTGCCCTGCTTCAACGAGGAAGCGTCGGTGGAGCGGCTGCACGAGATGCTCAGCGCCGCGCTCGCCGAACTGTCCGACGTGGACGTCGAGGTGGTCTACGTCGACGACGGCAGCGAGGACGGCACGCTGGCGGCGCTGCGCCGGCTCGCCGCGGCCGATCCGGCCGTCTGCTACACGTCGCTGAGCCGCAACTTCGGCAAGGAGGCGGCCATGCTCGCCGGCCTGCGACGGGCCACCGGCGACGCGGTCGTCATCATGGACGCCGACCTGCAACACCCGCCGCGTCTGCTGCCCGAGATGGTGATGCTCTACCGCCAGGGCTTCGACCAGGTGATCGCCCGCCGGGACCGGCGTGGTGACCGGTTCATCCGGATGGTCGCCTCGCGCTCGTTCTACCGGCTGGTCAACTGGTGGATAGACGTCCGCCTGCTCGACGGCGCGGGCGACTTCCGGCTGCTGTCCAGGCTCGCGGTGAACGCGATCCTGGCGATGCCGGAGTACAACCGTTTCTCCAAGGGCCTGTTCTCGTGGATCGGTTTCCGCACCGCCGTGGTGGCGCACCGCAACGAGACCCGGCAGGCCGGGCGGAGCCGCTGGACGTTCGGCAAGCTGTTCAACTACGCGTTCGACGGCCTGCTGTCGTTCAACAACCGGCCGCTGCGCCTGGCCATCTACGGGGGCCTGTTCCTCACGCTCATCGCGGTGGGCTACATGGCCTGGGTGGTCGCGGACGCCGTGGAGAAGGGCATCGACGTGCCCGGCTACACCACGATCATCGTCAGCGTGATCGGGCTCGGCGGCATCCAGATGATGATCCTCGGGGTGATCGGCGAGTACATCGGCCGGATCTACTACGAGACCAAGCGCCGTCCGCACTATCTGGTGCAGGAGACCGAGCGCGTCGTCGATACCCCCGGCCGGGTGCCCAGGATTCCGGAGCAGCGTACGGCCACAGGCGAATCGATGGCCGGCGAAACCGGCTGAGCAACCCCGATCGGTGGGCGCCGATAGGCGCAGAATCGTTCTCTTTTCGCAGGTGGCGGGCGGTTGCTATGGTCGCCCGCGACGCCGGAGACCGGCGCCGAGGAAAGGGTTGCGATGGGGCTGATGGACAAGCTCCGGGGCGAGCTCATCGACATCATCGAGTGGCTGGACGACAGCCGCGACACGATGGTCTGGCGATTCCCCCGGTATCAGAACGAGATCAAGATGGGCGCCAAACTGGTCGTCCGGGAGTCCCAGACGGCGGTGTTCGTCAACGAGGGGAAGATCGCCGACGTCTTCCCGCCCGGGACGTACACGCTGGAGACCCGCAACCTGCCGATCCTGTCCACCCTGAAGGGCTGGAAGTACGGCTTCAACTCGCCGTTCAAGGCCGAGGTGTACTTCGTCAACACCCGGCAGTTCACCGACATGAAGTGGGGCACCCAGAACCCGGTCATCCTGCGCGACGCCGAGTTCGGCGTGGTCCGGGTGCGGGCGTTCGGCGCCTTCGCGGCGCGCGTGGTGGACGCGTCGCGGCTGCTGCGGGAGTTGGTCGGCACCGACCCGCAGTTCCGCACCGAGGAGGTGCAGGAATACCTGCGGCAGCTCATGGTGGGACGGCTGGGCGGCGCGCTCGCCACGGCCGGCGTGCCGCTGCTGGACCTCGCGGCGCACCAGGACGCGATCGGCCGGCGGCTGGCCGCAGTGCTGACCGAGGAACTGGCCGAGGTCGGTATCGCGATCCCCAAGTTCGTCATCGAGAACGTGTCGGTGCCGCCGGAGGTCGAGCAGGCGCTGGACAAGCGGACCAGCATGGGCGCGGTCGGCGACCTGGACCGGTACACCCGTTTCCAGGCCGCGAACGCGATGGAGGCCGCGGCGAACAACCCGGGTGGCGAGGCGGGCGCGGGCATCGGTCTGGGCCTGGGCATGGCGATGGGCCAGCAGATGGCCCGGTCCATGGGCGGTGGCGCGGCCACGCAGCCGGTGCCGGCCCAGCCGGCCCCCACGCAGCCGGCCGCCGCCGAGCCGCCGCCGCTGCCGGGCCAGGCCCAGTGGTACGTCGGCGTCGGCGGCCAGCGGCAGGGCCCGTACGACCTCGGTGGGCTGGCCGAGCAGGCGGGTGCGGGCGCGCTCGCCGCGGACACGCTCGTCTGGCGTGCCGGCATGGCGCAGTGGCAGCCCGCCGGGCAGGTGCCCGAGCTGGCGTCGGTGCTCGCCAGCGTCCCGCCGCCGCTGCCGCCGCAATGAGCGACACTGCTGTCTCCCCGCCCTCGTACCAGTGCGGGGGTTGCGGCGCCCGCGTGGAGTTCGCGCCGGGCACGACCGCGTTGAGCTGCCCGTACTGCGGGCACCGGCAGGAGATCGTCGGCGCGGGCCGGGAGGTGCGCGAGCACGCGTACGCGGAACTGGCGTCGCTGCCCCGCAAGCCGGTGGCGAGCGTCGGGGCGCACACGTTCGTCTGCCCGGGCTGCGGTGCCCGGACGGAGAGCGACGCGCTGGCGCAGCGCTGCCAGTTCTGCGCCACCCCGCTGGTGGCCGACGCCGGGGCGGGCGAGCTGATCGCGCCGGAGGCGGTGCTGCCGTTCGCGGTGGACCGTAACGGCGTGCGGACGGCCCTGGGCCAGTGGTGCCGCAGCCGCTGGTTCGCGCCCGGGAGCCTGAAGAAGATCAGCGAGGCGGAGACGCTGAAGGGCACGTACCTGCCGCACTGGACGTTCGACGCGCGGACCGAGTCGGACTACCGGGGCCAGCGGGGCGAGCACTACTACGTCACCGAGACGTACACGGTGACCGTCGACGGCAAGCAGGAGACGCGCACCCGGCAGGTGCGGCACACCCGGTGGCATCCGGCCGCCGGCACCGTACGCCGGGACTTCGACGACGTGCTGGTGCCGGCCACCACCCACCTGCCCACCGAGCAGCTGGACAAGCTGGCGCCGTGGCCGCTGGCCGAGGTGACCGCGTTCCACGGCGACTACCTGGCCGGATACCAGGCCCTGCGGTACGACACCGAGCCCGAGGCGGGACTGACCGAGGCGAAGGCGCGGATGGCGCCGGTCATCGAGCGGGACTGCCGGTCGGACATCGGCGGTGACGAGCAACGGGTGTCCGCCGTGGACACCGCGTACTCCGACGTGTCGTACAAGCTGGTCCTGCTGCCGGTGTGGATCGCCGCGTACCTGCACGCGGGCCGGTCGTACCAGGTGCTGGTGAACGCGCGGACCGGCGAGGTCATCGGCGAGCGTCCGTACAGCACGGCGAAGATCGCGGCGGCGGTGCTGGCCGCGCTGGCGCTCGTCGCGCTCGTGGTGGCGTACGCGATGATCCGCTGACGCGCACGGGCCACCGGTACGGCATACCGGTGGCCCGTGACGCATCGCGCGAGGTGACTGCCCGAGCGGCCGATGCGCCGCCGCGCCGGTCCACAGCAGAGTGAGGGCACGACCACCATCGGCCGGGCGGCGACGGAGGAGGCCCCGATGGACCCACTGCGGAAGATCTCGCTGGTCGCGGGCGGCGCCTATCTGCTGACCTTCGTCTCGATCCCCACCCTGACCCTGTACGCCCCGATCCGCGAGCCGGACTACGTCCTCGGCACCACGTCGCAGGCCCCGGTCGTCCTCGGCGGCGTCCTGGAGATGATCGTCGCCCTCGCCTGCATCGGCACCGCCGTCGCGCTGTACCCGGTGCTCAAGCACCAGGGGCAGTCCCGGGCACTGGGTTTCGTCGGCGCCCGGGTGCTCGAAGCCGCCGGCATCCTCGTCGGCGTCGCGAGCATCCTGACGCTCGTCGCGCTGCGGGAGTCCGGCGCCGGGCCGGACGCGCTCGCCGACGGCCGGATGCTCGTCGCGTTCTACGACTCGGTCTTCCTGCTCAGCCAGGGCTTCCTGCCGGCCGTGAACGCGCTGCTGCTGGGCACGCTGCTGTACCAGTCCCGCCTCGTGCCGCGCGTGCTGCCGGTGCTCGGACTCGTCGGGGCGCCGCTGCTCGTCGCGTCCGACCTCGGCACCCTGTTCGGCGCCTGGGACCGGCTGTCCCCGGTGGCGGCGGTCGCCGCGCTCCCCATCGCGGTGTGGGAGTTCTCGCTCGGTGTCTACCTGGTCGTCAAGGGCTTCCGGCTCTCCCCCGTGACGGCCGGCACGGCCGAGCCCCGGCCCGCCCAGGACGCCACCGTCTGACCGGGTCAGGCCCGCGCGCCGCCGTCGACCCGCAGCACCGTACCGGTCACGAAGGAGGCACGGTCGCTGAGCAGCCACGCGGCGGCCTGGGCGATCTCGTCGGGCTCGGCGGCCCGGCGCAGCGGCGTGGCCGCCGCGAGACGGTCGATGATCCCGGGCGACTCGGCGTCCCAGGACCGCATCATCTCGGTGAGCGTGCTGCCCGGGGCGATCGCGTTGACGCGGATGCCCTCCGGCCCGTAGGTGACCGCCGCGGACTCGGTGAGGCTGTTGACAGCGCGCTTCATCGCCCCGTACGCGGGCAGTGCGGGGTTGCCCATCAGGCTGCCGACGCTGGAGTTGTTCACGATCGCGCCGGTGCCGGCGGTGGCCCGGATCGCGGCGACCTCGGCGACCATGGCGAGCCACGGCCCCTTGAGGTTGACGGTGTAGACGTGGTCGAAGTCTTCTTCGCGCACCCGGTCCATCGGTCCCGGCGGCACGATCGTCGCGCCGTTGTTGAAGGCGACGTCGAGGCGCCCGTACGCCTCGACGGTGCGGTCGACGGCGGCGCGCACGCTCGCCGCGTCGGCCAGGTCGCAGACGACGTACTCGGCGGTGCCGCCGGACGCCCGGACCTGCTCGGTCACCGTCTTCAACTGCTCCTCGGTACGGGCGGCGAGCAGCACGCGGGCGCCCTCGGCGGCGAACAGCCGGGCAGCCGCGGCGCCGATGCCGCGCCCGGCGCCGGTGATGAAGGCGACCTTGCCGGCCAGCAGGCCGGCGGTCGGGTGGACGGTCGTGTCGGTTCGTGTGGTGTCCATGCGGCAAGCCTGCGGCCGGTCGTGGAGCCCATCCAGGCACCGGCGGTACCTGGTTACGCGCCGCCGCACGGGGGCACACTGGGGTCGTGGACCGACGGGAGCTGGCAGTGTTCCTGCGCAGCAGGCGGGAGCGGATCGCCCCGGCTGACGTTGGCCTGCCCGCCGGGCAGCGCCGCCGCACGCCGGGGCTGCGCCGCGAGGAGGCGGCGCGGCTGGCGTTCATCTCGACCGAGTACTACACCCGGCTGGAGCAGGGGCGGGGTCCGCGTCCGTCGCGGGAGGTGCTGGCCGGGCTGGCCCGCGCGCTGCGGCTGTCCGACGCCGAGCGTGACCACCTCCACCACCTGGCCGGGGAGCCGCCGGGACCGCCGCCCGGGCCGCCCCGGGAGGTACGGCAGAGCGTGCTGGACCTGCTGCACCGGCTGCCGCAGTCGGCGGCGTTCGTGACCTCGGCGGCGTTCGAGGTGATCGCCTGGAACGATCTCGCGGCGGCGCTCATGGAGGACTTCTCCGCAGTGCCCCGGCGGGACCGCAACCTGGTCCGCCGGGCGTTCCTCGGCCCGCATCTGCACGGCGCGGGGCTGTACGACGTGTCGGACGTGGGCGAGTTCGCCCGCCACTCGGTCGGGCGGCTGCGTGCCGCGGCGGCCCGCTACCCGGACGACCCGGAGATGGCCGCGCTGATCGCGGAGCTGCTCGCCGGGAGCGAGGAGTTCGCCCGCCTGTGGGCCTCCCACGAGGTGGGCGGCGCACGGACGCTGCGCAAGACGTTCCGGCACCCGCTGGTCGGGCCGGTCACGGTCAACTGCGACGTCCTCGACATCACCGACCGCGACCAGCAGGTGGTCATCTACACCGCCACGCCCGGCTCACGGTCGGAGGAGGCGCTACGGCTGCTCTCCGTGATCGGTACCCAGCGCATGACCGTCGAGCACTGAGCCGCCCGCCCCGGTGGAACGTCACGGTGTCCGTTCGGCACCCGTGACGTTCCACCGCCAGGGGTGAGAGTGCGTCAGCAGCCGATGCGGGTGGAGCCCATCGCCACGTCGTCGTACCAGAGGGTGTCGGCGCCGCCGCCGTAGCTCTCCCAGCCCAGCTTCAGGTCGGTGAGCTGCGGTCGCCAGGTGCGGTTGTACCACTGGCCGTCGATGTCGTGCGTCGGTACGCCGTCGGCGGTCAGCCCGGTCACGGCGACGCCGTCCAGCCAGGTGCGCAGCTGACCGGCGGAGCCGTCCACCATGAACTCCAGGCAGGCCCAGCGGTTGGTGGGCAGCGGCACGCTCTGCGCCACACCGGCCGGGCTCTGCTCGGGCAACGTGGCGTCGTCGGAGGCGCGGTTCCACTGGAGCGCGCCGTTCTGGCCGCCCAGCCGCAGATCCCGGTTGCCGTCGGCGGCGTCCGACATGGTGATCATCGTGGTGTGGTCGGTCGGCTGGGCGGTGGTGTGCCGGACCCAGATCCGGGCGTACCGGACGCTACCCAGGTTGCCGAGGTTCTTCGTGGTCCGGACGAACACGTGGTTGCAGTAGCCGGCGGCGCCGTTGATCCGGACCGCGCGGCTGCCGCTGTGCGTGGTGGTCGTGTCGATGGTGGCCGTGCCCGCGCCGGAACAGTCAGGGCTCACCACGCTCCAGTCACCCGACGGCGTCGAACCGGTCTGGCTCTCGAAGCCGTCGCAGAGCACCGCCCCCGCGCACCCGCTCGGCGGCGGGGTGGTCGGCGGCGGCGTCGTGGGAGGTGGCGTCGTGGGCGGAGGCGTGGTCGGCGGGGCCGTCGTGGGCGGTGCGGTCGTGGGCGGCGCCGTGGTCGGTGGGGCGGTGGTCGGTGGGGCGGTCGTCGGCACCGTCGTGGTGGGCGGCGGCGTGGTCGGGCCGGCGCCGTTGCACGGTACGCCGTTCAGGCTGAACCCGGTCGGCGCGCCGCCGGCGGTGCCGAACGTGCCCTGCACGCCGAACTCGGTCGAGCCGCCGGCCGGGATGCTGCCGTTGTACGACATGTTGCGGGCGGTCACCGTCGACCCGGACTGGCTCACTGTGGCGTTCCAGCCGTTCGTGACGCGCTCGTCCCCGGCGTACGTCCAGGTGACGGTCCAGCCGGAGACGGCGGTGTCACCCGGTGACACCTTGATGTTCGCGGTGAACCCGCCGGGCCACTGGTTGGGTGTGTAGTCGACCCGGCAGCCCTGTGCGGCTGCGGCCGGGCCGGTGAGCAGCGCCGTACCGGCCGCTGTGACGGCGGCCAGCGCGGCGACGGCCGCCACGAGCGGGGCGGGGCGGGCACGGAGAATCGTCATGGGAAGTCCTTCGGCGTGGGACAGGGCGCAGCGACGCGCGTCCGGGACGGACGCCGCAGCGCGCGAGGGTGCGGCGCGGCGGTGCGCCACATGGTCGATGCGTACGACCGATGTGCCCGGCTCGAAGGCGGCCCGGTCAGCCGCCGGGGTCCGGTCTGCGGACCTCGGCGGCGCCCGAGCCCAATCTATTTACCGTCGCCTATCCAATCAAGGTCTGCGCCCGCCCGTCATCCCGGATCGGCGCCCGCGCCGCTGTGCGGTGGTTGCCAGCCGTCGCGATAGCGGACACCGCCGGGTCGCAGCCGGATCCGGTCGTGCGGCGTACCGGGGACCGGCTCGGTCCGGATCGTCTGCGGCCGGTCCACGACGACGCAGACCTCCTCCCCCGGCCACCACCAGCCGCAGGAGCGGGCCAGGTCGGCCCAGGTGTCGAGGTGCTCTGTCTCGTCCGGCCCGTACCGGGCGAGGCCGAGCCGGCGCAGCACGTCGTAGTAGGCGATCCAGGACGCGTCCTGCTGCCCGTACCAGCACACGGGCACCGGGCCGTCGCTCGCGAGCGCCCCACGCACCGGCAGGTAGAACCCGTGCGCGAGGCTCCGGTGCAGCGCCGCGCGTACCCCCTGGTGCAGTACGACGGCGAGCGGTACGCCGCTGTCCAGCGCCCGCAGCGGCGCCAGCTCGGGCCACGGCTGCTTGGCCTTGCCCGTACGCGCGGGTGACAGCTCGGGATCGGTGTGCACGACGCCCGCGCTGAGCGCGCCACGGAGCTGGGAGACGATCATGGCGATGTCGCTCGCCAGCAGGGGTGTCCGGGCCGGCCGTGCCGCCCGGATGCGTTCGTGGAGGTGGTCGAGTGTGGGCCAGCCGCTGACCAGCGGCATCGCCTTGGCCGGCGAGTCGACCCACTCGAACCGGGGCCGCGGCCGCGACGCCCTCGCGTAGAGGGCGGTCAGGCAGCGCTCGGCGGCCGGTCGGTCGGCCGGTTGCGTGGACAGCGCGTGGTCGAGCCATTCCTGGCGGATCCGGACGGCCTGCTGCCACAGGTCGTGCGGGTCACCGCTGCGAACGGTCTGCGGGGTCTTCGCGGCGCCGTCGCGCCGCGTGGGGGCGCTCATCGCGCCGGGGCGTCGCCGCCCTTCCGGTTGGAGATCATGGAACGACTCTGACTCACGTCGCGGCGCCGCTCAAGCGAATTCCGGTCCCCCGCGGTGATCCGCTCGTGGGCCCGGCGTGGTGCTTCCGGGCCATATAGTGCCCCTCGTGGACAGTGACCGTCTGACCCGACCCCCTGTCATCACCGCGCAGATGCTCATCCGCCGGCCCGCCGCCGAGGTCTTCCAGGCGTTCGCCGACCCGGCGGTGACCACGAAGTTCTGGTTCACCAGGAGCAGCGGCCGGCTGGAACCCGGCGCCGTCGTCACCTGGGACTGGGAGATGTACGGCGTCTCCACCGTCGTGACCGTCAAGGACGTGGAGGAGAACCGCCGCATCCTGGCCGAGTGGGATCCGGAGTCCCCCACCCAGGTCGAGTGGCGGTTCCTGCCGGGCGAGGGCGACACCACGCTGGTCCGGGTCACCGAGACCGGCTTCGCCGGCACCGCCGACCAGGCCGTGAGCAAGGCGATCGACTCGATGGGCGGGTTCACCATGGTCCTCTGCGCCTGCAAGGCGCTGCTGGAGCAGGGTGTGCTGCTGAACGCGGTCGGAGACGCCCACCCGGCGGGCTTCGAGGACTGACCACGGCTGCGGCGGGTGAGCCGAGGCCCACCCGCCGCAGCCGGCCTACCTGCCGAGCGTGGCCTTTGCCCCGTCGATGGCGTCGAGCAGCCGTTCCTGGTGCTCGAAACCCTCGTCGTCGGCCACAGGGCTCGCCCCGCATTCACGCTGCCGCGCGTGCAGCAGCGTCTCGTCCACCGGAGTCACCGGGAAGGCCAGCGGGTCGAGACCGGGAACCCCCTCCACGTCCTCGACGAGGAGCCACTTGTTCGCCTCGTCGTAGCGGACCACACCGGCGGCGATTCCCCTGGTCCACTGGTCGAAGAGCACGGCCAGGCTGGAGGCGGCACGCACCGACTCCCAGGCGTCCTCACCGACCGGGTAGCGCCAGATCTCGCCCTCGTGCTCGCCTGCGAGGACGAACGTGTAGAGCAGGAAGTCGAAGTGGAACAGCGGTAGCTGCTGCCGCCAGGGGAACGGCGTCCCGATCGACAGTCCGAGGTAATCGAGCGCGTCCCCACCGTCCGGCCACGGCATCCGCCATCCGCCGTTCGGGAGCAACCGCGCGTCGGGCCAGCGCTGCGACTGCAACCAGGCCAGCTGATCAGCGACGTGGTCCACGTCGAAGATCCGGCGCACCCGGTCTGGCGGCGGCCCGGCCGGCGACTCGCCCGCGTCGGGCCAGTCGAGGCCGGCAGCAGTTGCCGCGACGCGGTACTCCCGCACCGCTCCGCGCAGTACGCGCATGTCGTCGAGCATCAGGAGGCTCCTCGGCTCACGGTGCCACGGGCGTCATGCACAGGCTAGCCCCGCCGCCGCTGAGCTTGAAGGCGAAGCTCGGGCCGCCTGCCTCGACCCACGGTTTCACCGGCAGCACGACGAACTTGGTCTTGTCGGTCACCTTGCACTTGCCGTAGAGCGCGTTGATGTCGTTGGCCTGCGGAAGCGACTCGGCGGTCGACACCAGCTTCAGGCTGGCGACCTGGCCGGTCAGGTCGACCGCCTGGTCGGTCGACCAGAACGGGAACTCGTCGCAGGTCTGCCCGGGAACCCGTACGTCGCACGCGTTCGGCTTGAACGCCGCGGTGCCGAACCAGCCGCGGCTGTGGCCCTTGGCGCGCGCCGCCTGCCCACCGACGCTACGGGCCGGGTAGAACCACACCGCCCGGGTCGGCGGCTGCGGATATCCGCCGTCGCCCATGGCGGCCACGATGTGCTTGCCGGTCTCGGTCATGTCGGCGCCCTTGTAGTTCTTGGCCCCGGGTACGTAGACGATGATGTCGTCGTCGCATCCGGCCTTGCCCTGGGTGCCGCGCTGCGCCGTACATGCCTGGTCGATGATCCGCTTGAGGCGCCCGTCCTCCGTGGAGTCCCAGGCGAAGGGCAGGTTGCGCTGGTTCGCCACCAGCTTCGTCGTCTTGATGACCTCGGCGTATACCTTCAGGCTGTTGTACCACTCGCCCTCGTCCAGGCCCCAGTTGTCGAACTGCTCGAAGTCGACGTCGTGCGAGATCGGGTACTCGATGAGCCCGTTGACGCCGATGGTGCCGGGAAAGAGGATGGCGAGCAGCGCGCCCAGCGCGACCCCGAGTCCGAGGCCGCCGAGGCCGACGACCCACCACGAGATGCTGGCGGCGGCAGCCGGGGCGACCGCGGCCGCCGCGGTCGTCTCCGCGACGGGAGCGATGAGCGTCGCGCAGGCGCCGCTGCTCAGGCACCAGGCGATCGGCACCACAGCCCCTTGCAGCAGCAGGGGCCTGGCCTGCGTGTCGTCGATCGACGAGATGACCGGCCCGCGGCCGGAGGGAGCGATGGCGAACAGAGTGCGGGTGAGGTCGTCCGCGCAGTCGACGAGCTTCTCGCCGGACGGTGGCAGGACGGCGTCGAGGCAGCTGGTGTCGGCCGCGCGGTAACAGCCGAGGAAGATCTGCGTGGCGCCGGAGGGCACCGGCACACTGGCACGCGAGCTGGCCGCGATGTAGATGTCACCACCGGCGCCCGCGCATTGCGACGCTTCACTGGCGGTGGTCTGCGTGACCGCCGGTGACAGCTCGTCCACGTGGATCATCGTGGTGAAGTCACCCGCGAGCTCCCGCACCACCGTGCCGTCGGCGCTCAACGCCTCCACCCGGAAGGCGTACGGCGTGTACTCCTCGAGCGGCTCGATCGGAAGCTTGATGATGCTGTCCGCCGTACACGGGCTGGCGACCTTGCCGTTGCCGTCCTCGCAGAGCTGGTCGCGCTCGAAGTGGTCGTAGATCTCGCCGTCGAGGTAGGCGCGGTAGCTCGCCTCGGTGGCCGGGTTCGGGTGCCAGCTGGCCATGGCGCCGCCCTCGTCCGGGTCCAGGGTCAGGCCGGCGTCCACGTCGGGCGGGGGCGGCAGGGCGTCCGTCGTGAACGACGTCGTGGCGGGTGTCTTCGACCTGTTGCCGGCCAGGTCGACGGCGACCACGGAGACCGTGTGGTTGCTCGACGGCTGGAGTCCGGTGATCGAGTACGAGCGGGTGCCGACGGTGGTCCGGTGCGGGCTGCCCCCGTCGACGGTGATCTCGTAGCCGGCGAGGCCGTAGTTGTCGGTCGCCGCACCCCAGGTGACCTTCGCGCCGGTGGCCGTGATCGTGCCGACCGCCAGGTTCGGAACGTTGCTCGGCGGGATCAGGTCCAGCACCGTGATGTCGCGGAGGATCCGTGCGTAGCGGCCGGGTTCGCGCTGGGCACGGCTGCAGACCTTCACCGGACCCAGTCGCGGTGGGCGCATGCTGGTGGTCCAGGAGGCCGACCAGTCCGTGACGCCCGCCGGCGGCGGGCCGTAGGTGAAGCTGGTCGAGGTGGTCTTGTCGACCGAGACGTCCACCATCGTGGCCTGCTTGTGCACGTAGCCGTTGACGGCGATCCTGCCGTTCGCGTCGACCGCGACCTCCGACCCGGCTGCCGGTCCTTCGAGACGGATGGACGCGTGGTTGACGTCGTCCGGCACGGACGGGTCGGCGCATGCCGGAAGTTGCGCCTCGGTGACGACCTGGGCGGATGCCGGCTGGCTGAGCATGCTGAGCGGGAGGAGGATCGCGACGGCGGATGCCGTCACGCGTAAGGACCGACTGAAATAGCGATGGCGTCTGTAGCCTGACATGCCGCCCCGTCTCACTGAGATTGGTCGATGACGAGCGGAGCCTGTCACGGCGATCTATATTCGAGATACTTTGTCGCCTACGCTCGCCGAACGATCCGAGCGCTCGGCAGAATCGATCAGCCGGACCGGGCCAACAACGTGAGGAACGGGTTCCCCCGGACGAGGCGCGACGGTGGTTCGGGCGGCGCCGTCGACAATTCGGCGGCGTAGTCCCGGACCAGCGCCGGCAGCCGGTAGCGGGCCGAACTGTCCCGGGCGACGAGGTGCGCATCGACCAGGCCTTCCATGGCCCGCCGGATCCGTTCGGTGGACTCTCCCAGTTCCGCCGCGGCACGGTCCATCGCCGCCGGAGCCTCCGGGCACGCCGCGAGAAGCTCGAACAGCCGGCCGGCCACCTCGTCCTCCGAGGCGACGACCGCGACGGCGGCGGCAAGGCTCGCTCGTACGGACAGGTCGTCGTAACTCAGCAGATCCAGCTTGCTCCCTCCCGCGGTGAGTTCGCCGACCAGCGCGGCCACCGACATCCCCGGCCACGTCGCCAGCCTCGATCCGGCGACCCGCAGCGCCAGCACCGACCCGGCACAGAGGCCGATCAGCTCGGCTGTCGCGCCCGGATCCGCGGCCAGCCGTTCCGCACCGGCGAGCGCGGCCAGCAGTTCCCGAGCGCCGGGCTCGGCCAACGGCGACAGGGCGACCCGCCGTACACCGTCGAGGTTGCCCAGAGAGCGCCGGGCAACGGCGATCAGGGCAGGACCGGGACTGGCGGGCAGGAGGGGCCGCACCTGGGACGCGCTGGTGACCCCGTCGAGGACCAGCAGAAGCCGGCGTCCGGCGGTGAGCGAGCGCAGGCGCCCGGCGCGCTCGTCGGCACTGTCGGGCATGTCGGCCGGCGCGACGCCGAGCGCGCGCAGCACCCGGGCCAGCAACTCCGCCGGGGTGACCGAGGCCCGGTACGCGACGTCGACGAAGATCTGCCCGTCGGGAAAGTCGCCGGCCACCGCGCGGGCGGCGCGTACGGCAAGCCCGGTCTTGCCGCTTCCCGGCGGGCCTGTGACGACCACGACCGCGGGTGCGCGGCCCGTCGCTGCCGCACTGACCTCTCCCGCTTCCCTGGTGCGGCCGACGAAGGTGACCAGATCCGGTGGCAGCTCTCGCGGCACCATCCGGCCGGTCTCAGCGGCGGGAGCCGGATCGGAGGTCGACGGCGGCGACACCGCGATCACCGGCGGCGGCCGGGTGTACGAGACGTCCGGCGCCCGCTCCAGGATCGCCCGGTGCAGCGCGGCCAGTTCCTCTCCCGGCTCGATGCCGAGGTGCTGGTCCAGCCGGGCGCGCACGTCCCGGTAGGCGGCCAGTGCGGCCGGCACCTCACCGCAGCGGTACAGCGCGAGCATCAGCTGCCCCCACGACCGTTCCCGCAACGGGTGCGCGGCCAGATGCTCACGCAGCCCGGGTAGCAGCTCGGCATGCCGGCCGACCGCGAGGCGGGCGTCGGTGAGCACCTCGAACACCTGAAGCCGCTGCTCCTCCAGGGTCGCCCAGCGGTTGTCGAGCGTGGTGCCGGCCGGCAGGCCCTCGCCCGCTGAGCCCCGCCACAACGCGAGCGCGGCGTCGAGTGCCGGAACGGCGTCGAGCGCATGCCCCCTGACCAGCGCCATGCGGCCGTTCTCCGCCAGACGGTGGAACTCCGTGACATCCAGCTCGTCGGGCTGCGTCCGCAGCTCGTACGCGTTCGGACGCGTCACCAGTCGGTCGCCCAACAGCCGGCGCAGGGCTGCCGCGTGCGAGCGCAGGTTGGCCGTCGCCGACGGCGGCGGAACATCGGCCCAGACCATGGCGGCCAGCCGATCCAAGGGCACCGACCGGTTCGCCGCCAGCGCAAGCCCGGCGAGCACAGCCCGGCGCTTTCCCGGGCCCGGCGCGACGCGGCGGCCGCCCGCCCTCAGCTCGACAGGACCCAGAAGCCGAATGTCCAATTGCATCCCGTCGCTCCCCCGTCGAACTCCGAGGCCGCCCAGAGTAAGCGACCCCGCAGATCAGGACAAGGTATTGCGATAACGACTATCGTGACGAGAATCAATGTGAATGGCGGTGTGTCGACGTAACGGAAACCTCGCAGAAAGCGCTCCTGCACGCTGGCTGGCCGTCGGGTGGCGAGCCGTCAGGTGCCCGCCACCCGCAGCGGCGCGAACAGGGGCGGTGCCGGGTCGGCTGCCCGGATCGCGGCCACGAGCTGCGCCAGCTGCGGATAGTCGCCGCCGGCCGCGCGGAGAAGGTGGTCCGCGTCGGCGTGGTTGCCGAGGTACGACTCGGCGGCCGCCCGCAGAAGGAGCGCGACGGCGCAGAGGTCGGCCGGCTCGGTACCGGGGCGGACGTCGAGAAGCAGCGATCGCGCATCCTCGGGCCGCTGGTTGAGCAGATGCGCCAGGCTCATCGCGATCCGGGCGGAGAACGCGTGCGGCTGTGTCCGGGCGGCGATCCCGGCGAGTTCCGAGATCTCTCGCACCTCCCGGCGTGCCACCGGCGAACCGGTCACCACCGCGGCGTACAGGTACCACAACCCGAACTGGACGCTCAGCATCTGCCCGATGGCCGCGGCCGTCGCGGGATCGGTGCTGCTCGCGCGGGCCAGCGCCGCGAGCCGCTCGGCCTCCTCGACCAGTTCCGCCGACTGCGTGTGTGCCGTGCTCAGTCTCTGCTGGTACGCAGCGAGGGCCAGGAGCGGATCGCTGCCGGCGCGAGCCTGAATCCCGACCCGGTGGACGTCACCCGCCACGCGGGCAACCGCCCGCAGCGCCCTCACCACCTCCTCCTGGTAGTAGCCCGCCCCCAGCCCTTCACGGGCGGCTGCCGGAGCCCGGAGCCAGCGGAGCAGGTTCTGGCCGTCGCTGCGGGTCGCACGCCCCGGAACGAGGTTGGTCAGGGCGAGCAGCGCCCCCACGAACGCTGCGCCGAGCAACGTCAACCGCGTCAAGGCCGTACCGGTGTACCCGGACGCGACGACGAGTGCCGTCGCGGCGGACAGGTTGGCCAGCGGGCCACCGAGATAGAACAGCACCATCCGCAGCGGTAGCGCCGCCGTCGACGGCGAGGGCCGGACCGACACCTCGTTGCGCCAACCGTTGAAGGGCGCGATACGGACCGCGACGACCGGCAGACCCAGCAGCTTCGCCACGACGAGGTGCCCGCACTCGTGCAGGACGAGGTGCAGCCACAACGACACGCAGGTGAGGCCGGCGGCGACGATCGCACCCGTCACGGACTCGGTGACGAGCAGCGCGAACGCCGCCGCCTCCAACGCCAGGAGCAGACACACGGCGACCAGCCGACGGCGGAGCTTCACCGGGAGATGGTACGGCCGGGTGACGAGCATCGCGCCCTCCGGCGTGTCGCACCTGCGCCGCGTCGGCAAATCCCCTCGGCTGATCGGCCCACGTGCCGGACCTCGGAAACCGGATGCGGGACCCCTTCCATGATCAGCACAATGAGGGCGTCCACCGGCGACGGGAGGTGATCGGCGTGCCAGAGAGGCGTTAGTCCCGCGCACCGTGCGCGGGCGGCCGGAGGGCGGTCGTCACATGGCCCGTACCGACGTTCACCGACCCGAGCGGGTGCAGCAGCGGGATCCGTACCTGCGCCGCTGGTTCACCGACATCCACCGACACCACTGGGGCGCCTGCGACCTGGACGAGTTCCTCGCCTCGCCCCAGTGGATCCGCACCCGCTGCTACCGCGAGGTGTCGGCGCAGGCCCCGAACCTCTGCGGCTGCCGGCTCTGCACCTTCCAGGCGTACCGCCGGCTCGGCCGCCGCCAGGAACGCGTCGCCTGGCGTTCGATCCGCCGTCGGCTGCTCGCCGAGCACCGGGGCGGCGGGCGCGATCTCGACGTGCCCCCGATCCGCGGCAAGGCCTGGTAGCCGTGCGCGCGATCAGCGATGAGTTCGCGCGCCCCCACCGGTCTGACCTGGTGCATCCGATCGGATGCGGGAAACCGGCCGACCGCCAGAAGGGACGAGAACCATGACCGTCGCCGACACCACTCCCCCGCCCGTCGCCCGTGGGCTGCACCGCACGTTGTGGGTGCTCCAGGGCTTCCTCGGCGTCTTCCTCATCGTCGCCTCGGCCGGTCCCAAGCTGTTCGGCGAGACGAACGCCGTCCAGACCTTCGAGGACATGGGCGCCGCGCCCTGGTTCCGGTATTTCGTCGGCCTGCTGGAACTGGCCGGTGGCATCGGGCTGCTGGTGCCGCGGCTCGCCGGTCTGGCCGCCGTCGGGCTCGCGCTGCTCATGGTCGGCGCCGCCGTCACCCAGGCGTTCATCCTGGACGGCGGCGCGCTGGTGCTCACACCGGTGCTGCTGTTCGCACTGTTCGTGTTCATCGCGTGGGGCCGCCGGCACTCGATTCGCCGGCTCCTCGAGCGCTGAGCGGGGGGGTGCGCCGGCCGACCCGTCAGGGCGTCCAGCGCACCCCCGGGTTCACCCGCCCGAACCAGTCGAAGACGGCCATGTTGTCCCACCCGTTCCCGGTGCCGTTGATGTCCGCCGGATCCCAGCCGTTGCCGGGGACGGCGTACCAGGTGGGTTCCCAGTAGAAGACCCCGATCGCGCCGGCGTTGCGGGCGGTGTTCTGGACCCAGTCGAACTGCTGGGCCTGCCCGGCCCACGTCGCGCTGATGCCGTCGCAGGTCGCGTCGCCGATGACGTTCGGCTGGCCGTCCGCGTCGTCCCGGGTGAAGGGGTACGCGGTCTCCACGATCACCACCGGCTTCCCGTAGCGGCCGCGCAGGTCGACGATGTTGTTGTAGAGGTTCGCCAGGCTGCCGTGCCACATGCAGTAGTAGGACAGGGCCGTCATGTCCCACTGCACGCCCTGGGCGCGGATGCCGTCGTAGAACCACCGGGCGTTGGCGTTGCTGTCGGCGTTCGCGGTATGGATCATCACCGGGATACCGCCGCCGCAGGCCTTCACCGCGTTGTAGCCCTGTTTCAGCAGGCCGGCCAGCGGGCCGAAGTCGTTGTTGACGACCTTCCCCTCGTTCCACAGCATCCCGACGTTGATCTCGTTGCCGATCTGCACGCTGTCCGGCAGGGTGCCCTGCCCCCGCAGGGCGGCGCAGACGTCGTACGTGAAGGCGTACACGTCGTTGCGCAGCTGGCTGAGGCTGTGCCCGGACCAGGCGGCCGGCTTGTACTGCTTGCCGGGGTCGGCCCAGGTGTCGGAGTAGTGGAAGTCGATCAGCACCTTGAGGCCCTTCGCCTTGGCCGTGCGCGCCTGGGCCAGCACCCTGCTCTTGTTGTTGTAGCCGCTGGCCGGGTTGTTCCAGACGCGCAGCCGGACGTAGTTGAGGCCGACGGACTTGAGGATGTCCAGCGGATCGCGGGCGACCCCGTTGGCGTCGTGGTACTTCGCGCCCAGGTCCAGGCTGCGCTGCAACGACGACACGTCGGCGCCCCGCATGCCGAGAGTGTTCGCGGCGGCGACGGGCGCCGGCGTACCCCCGAATGTGGTGGTGGCGGCGAGGACGACGGCCGTGACGGTCCCGGCCAGGGTCCGGCGGCGGTGGGGTGTGGTCACGAGACTTCCTCTCAGCCGACAGTGCAGGGGGCGCCGTTGAGCGAGAAGCCGGTCGGCGGCGCGTCGCTCGCGCTCCAGCGCCCCTGGAAGCCGAAGGTCGCGGATCCGTTCGGCGCGATGACGCGGTTCCAGTCGGCGTTGCGGGCGGTCACGGCGGCACCGGTCTGGCCGACGGTGGCGTTCCACGCGGTGGTGACCTGCTGGTCACCGGGGAAGCTGAAGGTGACGATCCAGCCGTCGACCGGCGCCGTCCCGGTGTTCTGGACCGTCACCGCGGCGACGAAACCTCCGGGCCACTCGGACTGGTTCCGGTAGGTCACCCGGCAGGTCGAGGGCGGCGGGGGCGGCGGTGTGGTCGTCGTGGGCACGGTGACGGTGTTGGACGCGATCGACACGTTGCCGGCCGCGTCCCGGGCCCGCACGTAGTACAGGGTGCGCAGCGGCGTCGGCGCGGGCAGCGGTGCCGTGTACGTCGTGCCCGGCACGGTGGCGACGAGCGTCGAGGTGTACCAGCCGTCGAACCGGTAGACGTTGTACCCGAGCACGCCGGTGTTGTCGCTCGACGGCGACCAGGACAGCGTGGCGGTCGAGGCGGTCACCTCGCCGACTGTCAGGTTCTGCGGTGCGCTCGGCGGGGTGGTGTCCGGGCCGGTGTCCGTCACCGGCGTGACCACCGTCAGCGCGTCGGTGGCGGGCGAACGGCGGCCGTCGCCGTCGCGGGCGGACACCCGGAACGAGTACTGCCGGCCGGGCTGGATGTAGGTGGTGATCGTGGCGGTGGTGACGTCGCCGAGGCTGACGCCGTACACCACGTCGTCGAACGCCTGGTAGTACGTGATGTCGTACCCGACGACGAGGCAGCAGCCGCGCGTGGCGGCCGTCCAGGTGAGGGTGACCGACGTGCTCCGTACCTGGGTGGCGGTCAGGTTCGTGGGCGCGCTCGGCGGGAACGGCGTGGTGCTGGGCGTGCTCGGCGTCGACGTGGGCGGCGGCGGCGCGGTCCCGGTCGGCTCCGCCGCGAAGGCCGCGGCGCCGCCGGGCGCCGGCGCGACCTGGGGATACGCGGTGCCGGCGCCGGCCGACGGCGCGGCGGTCAGCGCGGTTGCGAGCACCGCCGTGGCCAGCACGCCTGCGGCCGGCAGACCCGGCCGCAGGCGGCGGAACAGCGAGGACGAACAGACGGATGCCATACGTCGACGATGCGGTCAACCCATCGATGATCGCCAACGTATCTCACGACTCGGTCGGCGCGGCGGCCCAGCCGGCTCGCCGCGAGGGCGGAAGTTCCGCCTCATTCGTCGTTTTGCGCCGCTTCTGCCGCTGATCGCCCACAATCGGGAAGACGGGGTGAGTCGCCGCGGAACGGCCACCCGCACGCACGAGAGGCCCAGACGGGAACGGCGATGGCCACCTTCGAGTACCGCTGCCAGCAGGACGGCAACTTCGACGTCACGCTGCCGGTCGGTGCCGCGGGCCCGTCGACGAACTGTCCCCGGTGCGGGAACCCGGCGACGCGGGTGTTCGCCGCGCCCCGGCTGGGCCGCATGCCGGCGGCGCTGCGCGAGGCCATGGACCGGACCGAGCGCAGCGCGGAACAACCGGAGGTGGTCGGGCGGGTACCCGGTCGTCGCCCGGTACGCCGCTCGACGAACCCGGCCCATGCCCGCCTGCCGCGATGGTGACCACGAGAAGGGCTCAACGCCGTGCCTGAACTGCTGTTCCCCCTCGACTCCGCCAAGAGGTTCACCGACCAGGAGAAGGTCGGGCACAACCGCTGGCATCCCGACATCCCGCCCGTGGCGACGGTACGGCCCGGACAGTCCTTCCGCGTGCACTGCCGCGAGTGGTTCGACGGCGCGATTCACAACGACGACTCCGCCGAAGACATCCGGGACGCTCCGCTGACCCGGGTCCACGCCCTCAGCGGCCCGTTCGCAGTCGAGGGCGCAGAGCCGGGCGACCTGCTCATGGTCGACATCCTCGACATGGGCCCGATCCCGCAGGAGTCCGGTCCGCTGGCCGGCCAGGGCTGGGGCTACACAGGCATCTTCCCGACCGGCAACGGCGGCGGCTTCCTGACCGAGCAGTTCCCCGACGCCTACAAGGCGGTCTGGGACTTCACCGGCCGCAAGGCCACCTCCCGGCACATCCCCGGGGTCTCGTTCACCGGGATCTCCCACCCGGGGCTGATGGGCACCGCCCCGTCCGCGTCGCTGCTGGCCACCTGGAACCGGCGGGAGGGTGCGCTGATCGCCACCGCGCCCGACCGGGTGCCGCCCCTGGCCCTGCCCCCCGAGCCGCAGGACGCGATCCTCGGCGGCCTCGCCGGCGCCGACTTCGACCGGGTGGCCGCGGAGGCGGCGCGTACCGCTCCGCCGCGGGAGAACGGCGGGAACCAGGACATCAAGAACTTCACCGTCGGCAGCCGGGTCTTCTACCCGGTGTACCTGCCGGGAGCCAACCT
Organism: Micromonospora tulbaghiae; assembly: GCF_900091605.1. Taxonomy (GTDB): domain Bacteria; phylum Actinomycetota; class Actinomycetes; order Mycobacteriales; family Micromonosporaceae; genus Micromonospora; species Micromonospora tulbaghiae. The sequence goes on along the minus strand of NZ_FMCQ01000013.1, from coordinate 110,170 downwards.
GTCCGTCGGCGACCTGCACTTCTCCCAGGGCGACGGGGAGATCACCTTCTGCGGCGCCATCGAGATGGGCGGCTTCGTCGACCTGCACGTAGACCTGATCAAGAACGGCATGCAGACGTACGGCGTCGCCGAGAACGCGATCTTCATTCCGGGTGACACCCCGCCGCAGTTCAGCCAGTGGCTGGCCTTCTCCGGCATCTCCGTCACCCTCGACGGCGAACAGCGGTACCTCGACTCGCAGCTCGCGTACCAGCGCGCCTGCCTGCACGCCATCGACTACCTGACCCGGTTCGGCTACCAGCCGGAGCAGGCGTACCTGCTGCTCGGCGCCGCACCGATCGAGGGCCGGCTCTCCGGCGTGGTGGACATCCCCAACTCGTGCGCGACCGTCTACCTGCCCACCGAGATCTTCGACTTCGACATCCGCCCCTCGGCCGCCGGTCCGGCCCGGATCGACCCGGGCAACGGCGCCCCGAAGGCCACCATGAGGTGAGCACGTGACAGCGCCACCGTTCCGGCGGGCTGATCAGGAGGTTCGCGCCGCGCGGGGCGCGGGGATGTCGGCGGTACGCCGCATCGCGGCGGCGCGACCGGGCGTGTAGCCGTACTCCCGGGCGAAGGCGGAGATGAACGCGGACGGGCTGGCGTACCCGATCCGGCGGGCGACCTCACCGACCGGCCGGGTCTCCAGCAGCGCCAGCGACGCGCGCAGGCGCAGCTTCGTGCGCCACTGCGAGTACGACATGCCGAACTCGCGGTCGAAGTCGCGTTGCAGCGTCTTGACGCTGACGTGCAGGCGGTCCGCCCACTCGGCGAGCCCTGTGGTGTCACCCGGGTCGCGGGCCAGTGCCGTGGCGACCGCCACCGCGACGCCCGTACCGCCGGGCTGCCGGTCGTCGGGGCCGGATCGGGGAGCGAGCCCGGCCATGACGCGGCTGCGGGCGGCGGGGGCGTCGCGTTCGTCGTACCCCGGGGTGGTCAGTGCCAGGACGAGCCCAGCGGCCTCGGCGTCGATGGCGGCGACGCCGGCCCGCAGCCCGTCGAGGGCGGCGGGCACCTCGCGCAGGCAGATGCGGTACACCGTCTGCCGGTCCGCCGCGTGCACCTCGTGGGTGACGCCCCGGTGCACCCAGAAGACCTCGTCCGGTCCGAGGAAGGTCGTGTGCGGACCGTGGCGGGCGGAGAGCAGACCGTCGGGTGACCAGTAGAACTGGTGCAGGAAGTCCTCGCGGTTCTCGGCGAACGCCAGCCGGGTCACCGACCGGTAGCGCAGTACGAGGATGCCGTCCGGGCGGCCGAGACCGTAGCCGAACTCCTCGCAGCTGACCGGATCCGCCGTGATCGGGCCGGTGACCATCACGCTATGACCTCTCCCCGACATCGGTTGACCTCTGGGCGACATTCCGCCCGCGCGAGTAAGGCTAGCCTAAGCTCTGCAGCCCAGCGGGGCTGCACCTCTGTGTTGAGACCCCGAAGGAACTGGCACATGTCCGTACGACAGCACTGGCGCGTGATCGCCGCCGCCGCGGTGACGCTCGCCGTGGTCACCGGTTGCGGCTCCGACGGCGGCGACTCCGCCGCCGAGTCCGGCGACGCCGCGACCCGCGTCTTCGCCGCCGACAACGGTGAGATCACGATCCCGGCCGACCCCAAGCGCGTCGTCGCCACCGGCTACGCGGTGCCGGTCCTGATCGAGGCGGACGCCGCCCTGGTGGGGATCTCCAGTTGGAAGCGCGGCCTGGCGCTGATGACCGAGGAGGACCGGGCCACCTACGAGCGGCTGCCGAAGGTCGCCGGCGAGGCCGCCGCCGAGACCAACTACGAGGCCGTCGCCGCGGCGAAGCCGGACCTCATCGTGATCGGGGTGCCGAAGCCGGCCCTCGGCAGCCTCGACATGAAGCGGCTGGAGAGCATCGCGCCGGTCGTCGCGATCGGCCCCACCACGCCCGCCGCGTGGCGCGAGCTGTCCCGCCGGCAGTCCGACGCCGCCGGTCGCGGGGCGAACTTCGAGGCGGCCAAGCAGGCGTACGACAAGAAGGCCGCGGAGCTGAAGGACAAGTACGGCACCGCCCTCGCGGGCCTGAGGTTCGGGCACGTGGGCAGCTACGGCGAGATCGCCAAGGGCACCTTCCACCGCGAGTTCGCCGGGTCGTGGGGCACCAACATCGCCCAGGACGCGGGCGTGACCTACTACGGCGAGGTCAAGGAGAAGGGCGGCGGCGGGCTCGACGTCACCGAGTACCCGGCGATTGAGGAGCTGCCGAAGAGCCTCGGCGAGGCCGACGCGATCACGTACACGCTCCAGCCCGACGGCACGCCCGCCGAGGCGGTGCAGCAGGTGCTCGACTCCGCGCTGTGGAAGAACCTGCCGGCGGTCCAGGCGGGCCGGGTGTTCGGGCTGCAGTACACGGAGGCGGCCACGTACGAGTCGGCCCTCAGGACGCTCGACTCGATCGACAAGGCATTCGCGCCGCTGCTGAACCGATGATCGATCGCCACGACCCGGGGGGCCGGGTCGCCGCCCACCACCGCGCAGGCAGTGGGACGGTCCGGATCGGCTACCCGATCGGGGTACGCCGGGTCCGGGTCGTCGCCCGGCGGCGGCTGACCCCGCGCATGCTGCGGCTGACCCTCGGCGGCCCGGCCCTCGCCGGCTTCCACACCTACCAGGCGGACGACCACGTCAAGCTCGTCTTCCCCGACCCGGACGGCACCCGCCGCGACCCCGTCCCGGACGGGCGGGGCATGCTCGACTGGCCGCGCCCGCTGCCGACCACCCGCAAGTACACGGTGCGCCGCCACGATCCCGCCGCCGGCGAGATCGACCTGGACTTCGTGCTGCACGAAGGCGGCGTCGCGTCGGCGTGGGCGGAGGCGGCGGCGGTGGGCGACGAGGTGACGATCGCCGGCCCGCCCGGGGCGAAGGCGTTCCCGCACAGCTACGACCACTACGTCTTCGCCGTCGACGCCACCGCCCTGCCGGCCGTGGCACGCTGGCTGGAGGAGTCGCCGGCCGACGTGTCGGCGCACGTGGTCGCCGAGGTCGACGACCCGGCCGAGCGGGACTATCCGCTGGCCGCGCGCGACGGGGTGGCGGTGGCGTGGCTGGTACGCGGGGCCACCGGGTCCACGCTCGCGCGGCAGGTGACGTCGCTGCGGCTGCCGGCCGGGCGGACGTTCCTCTTCGCCGCCGGCGAGGCCGGCGACATCAAGCCGCTGCGTGCCTGGAGCGCCGGCCGCCTCGACTCGCTGATCACCGGGTACTGGAAGCGCGGAGTCGCCGGGCTTGAAGACTGACCTGTCCCGGCGGGTGGCGTTCCTGCTCGTGTCCGTCGCGCTGCTGGTCGTCGCGGCGGGCGCGAGCATGGCCGTGGGCGCGCGGCCGGTCGCGCCGGTCGAGGTGTGGCGGGCGCTCACCGACTTCGCGGCCACGACCGACCACCTCGTCGTACGCGACATCCGGCTGCCCCGGACGATCCTCGGCGTCTGCGTCGGCGCCGCCCTCGGCGCGGCCGGGGTGTTGATCCAGACGCTGACCCGCAACCCGCTGGCGGAGCCCGGCATCCTCGGCGTGACCGCCGGGGCCGGCTTCGCGATCAACCTGGGCGTGCTGGTTGGCGTCGCCGGGTCGCAAGCGGGCCAGCTCGTGCTCGCGGTGGCCGGATCCGCGCTCGCCGCTGTCGCCGTCTACGCGGTCGGACGGACCTCGCCGCTGCGGCTGGTCCTGGCCGGTGTCGCGCTGAGCTGGGTGCTGATGGGCGTCTCACTCGGCCTGCGACTGGGCTTCCCCGACGTCTTCGACAGGTACCGGTTCTGGTCGGTCGGGGCGCTGGCCGGCGCCGAGCGGACGCCGCTGGTGCTGCCCGTGCTGGTGACTGTGGTCGCCCTGGTCGCCGCGATGGCCGCGACCCGGCCGTTGAACGCGCTCGCCCTCGGCGAGGACGTGGCCCACGCGATCGGCGCTCACGTGACCCGGACCCGGATCACCGTCCTGGTGCTCGTCACGGTGCTCACCGGTGTCGCCACCGCGGTGGCCGGCCCGATCGCGTTCGTCGGGCTGATGGTGCCGCACCTGGCGCGACGGCTCGCAGTCGACTCGATTCCGTGGATCATGGCGTACTCGGTGCTGCTCGGCCCGATCCTGCTGCTCCTCGCGGATGTCGGCTCGCGGGTCCTGCTGCCCACCGGCGAGGTCCCGGTGTCGATCGTCACGGCGTTCCTGGGCGCTCCGGTGCTGATCTGGGCCGTCCGCCGCTACGGGGCGGCGGCGCTGTGAGCACTGTGACGCTGCGGACGGGACGGTTCCTGGTCCAGATCGAACGGCGCACGGCTGTCGTCTCGGCCGGGCTCGTCACGGCAGCGGCGGCGCTCGCCCTGCTGGCCCTGAGCCACGGGCCGCAGTGGGCGACACCGGCCGAGGTGTTCGACGCCCTGTTCCGGGGCGGCGACGCGGGATTCGTGATCCGGGAGTGGCGGCTCCCCCGGGTGGTCGCGGCCCTGATCTTCGGGGCCTCGCTCGGACTGGCCGGGGCGGTCTTCCAGAACCTGACCCGCAACGCGCTGGGCAGCCCCGACGTGATCGGGCTCGACGCGGGCGCGTACACCGGGGCGCTGGTGGCGATCACACTGCTGAACGGCACCGCCGGGCAGCTCGCGGCCGGGTCGGTGGCGGGCGGGCTGCTCGCCGCCGCCCTCATCTACCTGCTGTCGCTGGACTCCGGGCTCAGCGGCGTCCGGCTGGTGGTCATCGGCATCGCCGTCAACGCGATGCTGACCGCGCTGAACTCCTGGATCGTGCTGCGGGCCGAGATCGACGTGGCGCTCGCCGCGACCGGGTGGAACGCCGGCTCGCTCAACGGCGTCGACTGGGCCGAGGTGCGGCTCCCGTTCGTCGTCATCGGTCTGTTCGTCCTGCTGCTCGTCGTGGTCTCGCACGCCATGCACCAGGCGGCGCTGGGCGACGAGATCGCGCGCACCACAGGCGTACGCCTGGGCCGGCTCCGCCTGCTGCTGGTCCTGGCCGGGGTGGGCTGCACCGCGACGGTGACAGCGGTGGCCGGGCCGGTCGTGTTCATCGCGCTCGCCGCGCCCCAGATCGGCCGGCGGCTCGCGCGGGCCGCGGGTGTCCCACTGGTGCCGGCGGCGCTGACCGGCGCGGTGCTGCTGCTGGCCGCCGACCTCGTCGCGCAGATGCTGCTCGCGCCGGTCGCCCTGCCGGTCGGGGTGGTCACCACGGCGATCGGCGGTTGCTATCTGATCTGGCTGCTCGGCATGGAGGTGAAACGGCGGTGACCAGTCGTCTGATCGCGGAGGACGTCACGCTCGGCTACGGCGAGCGGGTGGTGTCGACGGGAGTCAGCCTGGCCGTGCCGGACGGCGCGTTCACGGCGATCGTCGGACCCAACGCATGCGGGAAGTCGACGCTGCTGAAGGCCATGGTCCGGCTGCTCACGCCGGCGTCGGGCGCGGTACGCCTGGACGGCCGGGACGTCGCCGAGCATCGGCCGAAGCCGTTCGCCCGCCAGGTCGGTTTCCTGCCGCAGGGCCTCGTCGCGCCGGAGAACATCGTCGTCCGGCGGCTCGTCGCCCGGGGCCGCTACCCGCACCAGTCCCTGCTCGGCACCGGCACCGCCGCCGACGAGGAGGCCGTCCGGTCGGCCATGGCGGTTGCCGGCGTCACCGACCTGGCCGAGCGGCCCGTCGAGGAACTCTCCGGCGGCCAGCGGCAACGCGTCTGGATCGCCATGGTGCTGGCGCAGGAGACGCCGTACCTGCTGCTGGACGAGCCCACCACGTTCCTGGACATCACGCACCAGTACGAGCTGCTGGCACTGTTCGCGCGGCTGCGCGACGAGGGACGCACGGTCGTCGCGGTGCTGCACGACATCAACCAGGCGTGCCGGTTCGCCGATCACATCGTGGCGATGAAGGCCGGCCGGGTCGTCGCGCAGGGGCCGCCGGCCGACGTGGTGGACGCCGACCTCATGCGGGAGGTCTTCGGTCTGCCCAGCGTGGTGATGCCGAACCCGGTCACCGGCACCCCGATGGTGGTGCCGACCGTGTAGTGGTACGGGAACAGTTGTGCCCGCCTGCTCTCGATTCAGGGCACCTCACTTGCAGGTTCCGCCCTCGTCCTCGGGACCGTCGCCAGACAGCTCCGATCAGACAGCCGCTACAGGCCCGGCAGCGCGTCAGCCAGCCGACAAAGAGCTGAGCCAAACGGATGACGGTTGCGGAGAGCATCCGCGATAGCGTGCCACGGTGATCAGACCGTTTGACTTGTGGGGCCAGCGTGGGTGGCGCGGTCAAGAGGTGGCAGGAGAATCCAACTACAGCAAGGAGATCCGGGCGCTCTTCGGGCGATCCTTCGACCCGGACGGCACCGAGATCACCACCCGGGCCCACCTCATACCCGAGCCGACCAACAAGTACGACCCCAACGCCGTCAAGGTCGTCTGCTCCGGCAACTGCGTCGGCTACCTCCCGAAGGGGGATGCAGCCCGGTACGCACCGGTCCTCACGCAGCTGATCGATCAGGGTTGGACACCTCAGGTCCAAGCCGACGTGTGGGGCATGGAGCGGCCGGACTGGGACAACCCTCGCCGCAGCAGGTTCGTCTGCTCGGTCAGAATCGATCTCGCCGAGCCCCACATGATCGTGCCGACGAACATGCCTCCGCTGGAGCTGCACACGGTTCTCCCCACCGGCCGGTTCGTCCAGGTCACCGGCGAGGAGAAGCACATGGCTCACCTCGCCTCGCTGGTGAGCCCGGCGGGTGAGTCATGGGTCTACGTCACCCTCCACGAGGTCGAAGTCCAGCGAGCCCGCTCCACCCGAACCCTCGTCGAGGTCAGGATCAACGGCGAGGTGGCGGGGACCCTCAGCCCCGTCATGTCGACCGAGACGCTGCCGGTGCTTACGCACCTTCGAGGCATGGGGCTGATAGTCGCCGCCCGAGCAGTGCTGAAAGGGAACAGGGTCAAGGCCGACGTCGCTGTCAACATGTGCAAGGCAAGCGAACTCTCGAACGCCTGGCTGGAATCGCCTCCGACGGCCAACGGAGTGAAGGCGGCAGCCGAAACCGTGACGACACCCGCACAACCGGCCACACCTGCTCCGCAGTGGCGGTTCGTCACGCCACCAACGTGGCCTTCGCCCCCGCCCGGTTGGGTGCCACCGCAGGGCTGGCGTCCGGACCCGTCTTGGCCCCCAGCACCCGAGGGATGGCAATTCTGGGTCCGGCACGGCTAGCTCCAGACGCTGCAATCTTCAGGGGGGACGTTGGCGACGGCGACGACTTTCGATGACCACGAGCGGTCCCGGTGGGCAGGACGATCAGCGGCGTACGAACGGAGCTTCGCCCCGCTCTGCGCCTTCACCGCAGGCGCTCTCTTGGACGCCGCCGGCGTCGAAGCCGGCAGCAGGGTGCTCGATGTCGGAACCGGACCGGGAACTGTCGCGGCGCTGGCGTGCGGCCGCGATGCACTTGTCACAGCGGTTGATGCCGAGCCCAGCATGGTGGACCTTGCGCGCCGACGGCTTGCTGAGGCCGGGGCGGTGCACCAGGGAGCCCTGCCCGACCTGCCGTTCCCGGATCGGTGCTTCGACGCGGCGGTGGCGAACTTCGTGATGAACCACGTCGGACACCCGGCCGCCGCGCTCCGAGAGCTTCGACGGGTAGTGCGGCCGGGTAGCCGCATCGCCGTGACGATCTGGCCCTACCCGCTGCCACCACTTCAGCAGCTCTGGGGACAGATCTTCGATGCCGCGGGCGGTAGACGTCCGGTCGTGATGCACAAGGTCGACCCGGCTAGGGACTTCCCGCGGACCGCGGAGGGCCTGACGACCCTGCTGGCCGATGTGGGACTCGGCGGCGTGCAATGCGACACCATCACCTGGGTGCATCGCACCGATCCCGAGGACTGGTGGAGCGGTCCGGCCAACGGCATCGGAGCCCTGGGGATGCTGATGGAGAGCCAGCCGCCGGAGATGATCGTTCGCATTCGGGAGACGTACGACAAGCTGACAGCAGCTTATCGAGGCGACGACGGACTCCTCGCACTTCCCACCGCCGCATTGCTGGCATCAGCCGTCGTCGCGTAGCGCTGTCCGGTTCATGGCCTACTCGCCGTGGCACGGTCCGGCCCGACCGTGTAGACCGGTGGGCCGCTCCGGTATGCCAAAGTCGATCCGAGCGGGCCGGGCGGCTCGGGAGAACCGGTACGACGAGAGGACGGGACACCCCATGCAGAAGTCATCCCTGACCGCACTGGCCCGCGAGCAGCTGAAGCTCGCGCACGCCTCCTCCAACGGCCGCAGCAGCTCCACCGTCTACGGCGGTCACGAGCACAGACTCCGACAGACGGTGATCGCGCTGACCGCCGGCCAGATGCTCGGCGAGCACGAGAACCCGGGTGAGGCCACGGTCCACGTCCTGCACGGCCGGGTCCGGCTCGGCGCCGGCGAGACCTCCTGGGACGGCGCGCCCGGCGATCTGCTGATCGTGCCCGACCGTCGGCACACGCTGGAGGCGCTCGAAGACTCCGCTGTGCTGCTCACCGTCGCCAAGCGCTGACCGCCCCGTACCCCCGGCCCGCTGCGGACCGGCGGCGGTCGGTGGCGCGGGACGGACCGTGACGATGCGACGAGGCCGCCGAGCTAGACGGCTTCCGCCAGGTCCGGACGAGTCCGTTCGCCCCATCGGACGACAGCCGGGGCGACCAGGCCGACCGCGACGAAGACGGCACCCATCAGCAGCCAGCCGGGGGCGCCCCACACGATGCAGAGCAGGCCCAGGACGGAAGGGGCGGCGACGTTGGCCAGCCCTGTGCCGAGCCCGGCGACTCCCGTGTACTGGCCTTGCGCGTGCGAGGGTGCGAGCCGGAACTGCACCTCGAGCGAGCCGGCCGTGTGCCACAGCTCGCCCACCGTGTGTGCGGCGACTCCCAGCGTCATCACCGTCACGGCGAGCCATCCGGGCATCGTCGACGTGGCGGCGATCAGGGCCATCCCGACCAGGAACGCCGACCCGGAGCGACGCATGGCCCGGCCGGCGGCCGGGCCGGTGTCGATCCCCCGGCTCGCCCTGACCTGGAGCGCCGCCACGAGGGCGGTGTTGACGAGTACGGCCGCCCCGACGAACCAGCGCGGCGCGTCGGTACGCGAGATGATCCACACCGGCAGCGCGAAGACCAGTACCTGGCCCTGAATGCCCATCACGGCGTCGAGCACGGTGAACGCCAGGTACGGCTTGTCCCTCAGTGCGACCCAGCGTCCGGTCATGTGGGGTACCGCGACGGGCGGCAGTGAGGGCAGCCGGGTGATGACGGCGGCGCACGCCACGAAGCTGACGGCGTTGCCGACGATCAGGGTCAGGTAGGCGGCGCGGGTGTCCAGTTGCACAGCGGCGCCGGCGACGAGGGCCCCGCAGGCTCCGGCGAGGTTGGCGACCGAACGGAGGTAGGCGCGGAACCCGGCCAGGTTCGTGCCGCCGAAGCCGCGCACCAGCGGGCCGCGTGACGCCCCGCCTGCTGATTGGGCGAGCTGGTTGAGGCAGACCAGGACGACGAACGGCCAGAACGTGTGGACGAAGACGAGGGCGGCCGTGGTGGCGGCTCGAACGACCAGGGTCAGCAGGTAGATCTCGCGCGGGCCCCGTCGATCGGCGAGATGCCCCGTCGGGATCCCGGCGAGCATCCCGACGAGTGCCGCGGCGCCCATGCCCAGGGCCACCTGCGCGAGGGGAAGCCCGACCGAGCGGGTGAAGAAGAGCACGGCGCTGGTCATGAAGACGCCGATCCCGACCATGTTGACGAAGGTCGCGACGGCCAGGACGCGGCGAGGGCCGCGTTCGGGGACGAGTCCTCTGGCCACGAGCCACGAGCTGCGCGGTGGAGGAGCGGAGAGGGACCTGATCGCTGCCCGCAAGGGGTGAGGCCTTCCGTCGAGCGTCGTGGACTCGTGGCAGGGCGCCGCTAGCCGAGGCCGGCCAGTTCCTCGGGGGACAGGCGCAGCGCTCCGGCGGCCAGGTTCTCGACCAGATGGTCGGGGTTGCCCGTGCCGGGGATGGCCAGCATGTGCGGCCCGCGGCTGAGGGTCCACGCGATCCGCACCTGCGCGGGCGTCGCCCCGTGGGCGCGGGCGATGGCCGCCACCGCCTCGTTGGTGGCCACGCCACCGGCCTCCCGTCCGTCGCCGGCGATCGCGAAGAACGGCACGAAGGCGACACCCTGCTCCCCGCAGGTGCGCACGAGCTGGTCGTGCATGCGCCGGGTGTCGACGCCGTACGGGTTCTGCACGCAGACCACCGGGGCGATCGCCTGTGCCTGCGCGAGGTGCTGCGGGCGGATGTTCGACAGGCCGAGATGGCGGATGAGGCCGGCATCGCGCAGGTCGGCCAGCGCGCCGAAGTGCTCCGCGACCGACTCCAGCCCGTTCTGGCGCAGGTTGACGACGTCCAGGTGGTCACGGCCGAGCTGGCGCAGGTTCTCCTCGACCTGTCCGCGCAGTTGGTCGGGCCGGGCCAGCGGCAGCCACTCTCCGGAGGGGTCGCGGCCCGGCCCGACCTTCGTGGTGATGACCAGTTCGTCGGCGTACGGCGAGAGCGCCGCGTTGATGATCTCGTTGGCCGAACGCAGCGGCGAGAAGTAGAACGCCGCCGTGTCGATGTGGTTGACCCCGAGTTCGACCGCCCGGCGCAGCACGCCGATGACGCGTTCGCGGTCGCTCGCCGCACCATTGTTGCCGGTCAGGCGCATCGCGCCGAATCCGATCCGGTTGACAGTCAGGTCGCCGAGCGTCCAGGTACCTGCGGACGCCGCAGTAATCATGTTGGGCACTGGGCGAAACTAGCCATCCCCGATGACCTGCACAGCCGGTCATCCGCCCGATACCGATCCGCGGGGATCACTGTTAACTTGTTTACAGTGAACGACGGTGGTTTCCCATGGGCAACGGCCTCGACCTTGCCGTAGTGCGGACCGCAGGCGACCAGTTGCGGCTGACGGCCCTGGGCGGTCACCGTGCACCCGCCAGGAGCCGCACGGTGACCGCCCAGGACTGCCGGCTACTCGCTCGTTCCACCTTCATCGGAGGTACGGCGATCGCGCCTACTGGTCAGGCGCGGGTGCGCTGCCGCAGCCGGGTCGAGACGACCGCGACGACCGCCATGAGGACCGCCACGACCAGGGACGGCAGGGCGTCGGGCCGGCGCAGCAGTTCTTCCGTCAACCCGGCGTTGTCCAGTTGGTGCAGCGTGCCCAGCAGGAGGGTGGGGACGACTGCGATCAGCAGTCGCTGGTCGGCCGTCGCCACCCACAGGAAGGCGGCCACCCCGGCGAGCACCATGACGGCGGCGACGATCCGCGGGGCCGCGTCGACCATGCGGAGGCCGCCCGCGGGGATCAGATGCAGGGCGAGGATGCCTGCGGTGACCAGAACGGCGTTCGCCCGGGGTGCCGGCGGCACGTCCGCCGGACGCCGCAGGCCCAGCACGATCAAGGGCGCGGCGACGACCGGCGCCCACCACTGCGGCAGGCCGTTGAGGAACAGGTACGGGGAGATCACGGTCGGCACCACCGCCGCTGCCACCGCCAGGACGGCGGCGGTGCGGGTACGGCCCGCGACGAGCGCCACCAGCGCCGCGCTCAGCACGATCTCGTGGACGCCCTGATTGCGCAGGACGGTCAGGGGGTCCGAGAGTCCGCCGTACTGGAACGCCTCGACGATGTCGTTCAGGCCGATGAGCACACCCAGCGCCAGCGCCGCCAGGGCGCCGAGGTGGATGCCCTGCCAGAACAGCACGGCGACGGGCCGGGGCGCGGCGCCGCCACCGTGTACCCGTAGGGCGCCCCGGATGAGCGAGGCCGCCTCTCGGAGGCTGGGCCAGCGACGGTTGGTCGGTTCGTCGCCGATCAACGTGTCGATCAGCTCGTCGGCGCGTTCGCGGCGGTAGCCGGCCGGGTAGGCCCGCAGCAGCATCCGGTAGCGCTTCTCCAGAACATCGGAACTCATGCTGGTCTGATCCTCGCGGTAGAAGGTTGACGGGCACTTGCCTGCGACGTGAGCCGGCGTGGCAGGCGGTCCATGACCACCCGCGCGGCCTGGGCGAGCCGGTCGGCCTCCTCGGTGAGTACGCGACAGCCCTCGTCGGTGAGCCGGTAGTAGCGACGGGCACGCCCGTTGACGATCTCCTCCCCGTCGGCGGTGACGAGTCCCTCGCCGAGCAGCCGGTCGATCACCGAGTACAGCGATCCGGCGGCGAGGGTCACCCGCCCGTCGGACAGCTCGGTCACCCGCTTGATCACGGCGTAACCGTGGAGCGGCCCACCGAGCAGGGCGGCGAGGACGAAGTACGACGGTTCCCGTAGCGCGGGACGCGGAGCAGATCCCATGAGCTGAATATACAACCAACTTGAGTATCTAACCAGAGTGACCCTGCACAGTGCTCCGCGCGCCCTTGCCCAAATTATCTTAATGGTTAAGGTAATTGGATGAGTACATCGACCGACTTCTCCGTGGCGATCGCCGGCGCCGGACTCTCCGGCCTCTGCCTGGCTCAGTACCTGACGCGCGCCGGCATCGACGTGCACGTCTACGAGCGGGACCCCGGCCCCTTCGTCCGGCGGCAGGGCTACCGGATCATCCTCGACCGGTACGGGCTGGCGGCGCTGCGCGAGAGCCTGCCGCGCCCGCTGTACCGCCTGGCGCTGGCCACCGGCGACGAGCCCGGCGGGCACCTGCGCTTCACCGACCGGCGGCTGCGGGACGCCTTCACGATCACGTTCAAGGACGATCCGCACGAGACCCGCCAGGTGGACCGGCTGACGCTGCGGTCGATCCTCCAGTCCGGGCTGGACGGCCGCATCCACTACGGCAAGGCCGCCGTCGCCGTGGACAGCGGCGGCCCGGCCGGGCTGCGGCTGCGGTTCTCCGACGGCAGCGCCGCCGCGGCCACAGTCGTGGTGGGCGCCGACGGCGTGGGTTCGGCGCTACGCGCGCAGCTCATGCCGGACGCCGACCCGGCGGACACCCCGATGGCGGGCATCTACGGCCGGTCGCCGCTGTGGCGCGACGGCGCGAGCGTCATCCCGGACGCGCTGCGCACCAGCGGAGTCCTGTCCATCGCCGACCGGCCGGGCAGTGCCTTCTTCTTCACCTCCATGCGGTTCGGCGAGAGCCCACGGCAGGCGTTCACGCGCCTGGCACCCGGCAGCTACGCCCCCACCGGCGACGACTACGTCATGTGGGCGCTGCTGCTCCGGAGGGACGAACTGCCCACCGCCGTCCGCGGTGACCTGCGGGCGCTGTGGCACATGGCAGCCCGGATGAGCATCGACTTCCACCCGCTCGTCCGGCGGCTGGTCGACACGGCCGAACTGGACGCCACCGTGCTCAACCTGTTCGCCACCGGCCGGCGGCCGCACCGGTGGGCGGTGCCCCGGGCGACGATGATGGGCGACGCCGTACACGTCATGCCGCCGTTCGGCGCGCACGGCGGCAACACCGCGCTGCGCGACGCCGCCCTGCTCGGCCACCGGCTGGTCGAGGCCCGGGCGAGCGGCACACCGGTGGAGGAGGCGATCGCCGGCTACCAGGACGAGATGGTGCCGTACGCCTTCCACGCCGTCGACGACGCCGCCAGGCTGATGCGCCGCCTCACCGGAGGCGCCGCGGCACCGCACTGGGTGCTGACCCGCGTGCTACCTCGGCTGCACCGGGTCACCGTGCCGGAGGCATGATTGCCCGCATGTCCCACGATCCGGCCCGTGCCTCCGCGATCGCCGACCTCATGCGCGCCGGGCGGGAGACGTCGCGGCTGTCCACGGTGCTGCGGTACGCCATCGCGGAACGGCTCGGCCTCGCCGTGAGCGACCTGGAATGCCTGGACTTCCTGGCGGACGCCGGATCCGCCACGGCGGGGCAGATCGCCGAGCGGACCAACCTCACCACCGGTGCGGTCACCAGCATGCTCCGCCGGCTGCAGCAGGCGGGTTACGTGACGGCTGAACGCGACCCGGCGGACCGGCGGCGGGTCGTCGTCACCATGCGGCCGGAGCGGATCGCCGACCTGGAGCGACCGTACGAGCGTTTCGCCGAACGGGCGGAACGGCTCGTCGAGGGCTACAGCGCCGAGGAGGTCAGGCTGCTGGTCCGGCACCACGACCGCCTGCAGGCGATGTACCTCGCCGAGCTGGACCACCTCCGCGGCGACGGCACCGGGCAGCGGCCCGCCTGAGCCGGCGTCTCCTGTCGCTCCGCCGTCATCCCACGGCCGCGAGGAAGTCCGCGTAGAACAGGCCCAGGCCGGCCGCGACGCAGACGCCGGCCACGATCCAGAACCGGACCACGATTGTGGACTCGCTCCACCCGGCCAGCTCGAAGTGGTGGTGCAACGGCACCATCCGGAAGACGCGTCGTCCGGTGGTCCGGTACGAGACGATCTGGATCACCCAGGTCGTGGTGATGATGACGAAGAGCCCGCCGATCAGGATCGAGAGCAGCGTCGTACGGGTCACCACCGCGAGCCCGCCGATCAGGCCGCCCAGCCCGAGCGCGCCCACGTCACCCATGAAGATCCGCGCCGGAGACGTGTTCCACCACAGGAAGCCCACGCAGGCGCCGGCCGCGGCTGCCGCGATCATGGCGATCTCCAGGGGATCGCGGACCTGGTAGCAGTACTCGTTCACGCGCGCGTACCCGTCGTCGGCGCACCAGTGCCGGTACTGCCAGAAACCGATCAGCGAGTACGCGCCGAGCACCAGGATCGACGCGCCGGTGGCCAGGCCGTCGAGGCCGTCGGTGAGGTTCACACCGTTCGACATCGCCGTGATCACGAAGATGAAGACCATGACCGCGCCGACCTTGCCGACGTCCAGCCAGCTGATGTCGCGGATGAGCGAGATGTGCTCGCTGGCTACGGTCTGGCCGTTGGTGCTGGGCACGTACAGCGCGGCCACGCCGAACCCGCCGCCGACCAGCGCCTGGCCGAGCAGCTTGCCCTTGGCCGACAGCCCGTCGGAGTTGCGCCGGCGCACCTTGAGGATGTCGTCGAAGAAGCCGACCGCACCGCAGAAGACGAACAACCCGAGCAGCACCAGGGCCGTCATGGTGGGCCCCTCCTGCGCGATCTGCCGTTCGGGCAGGGTGGTCAGGGCGAGGTGCCCGGCGACGTACGCGAGGACCGTCGCCACGATGAAGACGACGCCGCCCATCGTGGGCGTGCCCACCTTGTTCTCGTTGCTGGCGAGCCCGATGGACCGGATCGGCTGACCGGCCTTCAGCGCGGTGAAGACGCGAACCGCCACCGGCGTGCCGAACAGTGAGATGACGAACGCGACAGCGGCCGCGACGATGACCGCCCTCACCGGCGGACCTCCACGAGGTCCGGATTTCGTACCGCGTCCCCACCGCTCTTCGCGAAGTCGTCGATCACGACACGTGAGCTTGCCATCCGGCGGCGGACGGAGCAGCCCCCTGACCGTCACCACGCCGAGGCTGGCGCGTACGCCGTAGCGTCGACGGCATGAGAACGATGGTGGTGTCGCTCGCGGTGGCCGCGGTGGTGGTGCTCGCGCTCGTCGTCTTCGTCGCCCGGCGGGACCGGACGAGGCGCCCGTCGGACGAGGACCCGGGTGCGGTCCGCCAGGCCGGCGCCGACCAGCACAGGCACGATGCGCAGCGTCAGGCCGCGTCGGGCCTCGCAGATCGGCACCGCAACCCGCCGAGCACATAGGCGCGACCGGCGGACGCGGTTGCGCGTACCCCTGATCCTGAGCTCATGGGTGACGCGGACGTGCTTGCGGCCACCGAGATCGGCTTGCTGCAGGGCGGTGACCGGGCAGCGATAGTCGCTGCTCTGGCCATGTTGAACGCGCGCGGGGTCCTGGCGGCAGGGGCCGGCCGGGTCCGCCGGACAGGGTCGCTTCCACCGGAGTGCGAACCGCTGGAGCGGGCACTGTACGCCGCCCTCTACGGATCCGTCGGCCCCGGGGAACTCGGCCGGCAGAAGCGCGTACAGCGAGCGCTCCGCGACGGGCGGCGGAGCCTGGCCCGGCGAGGTCTCGCGCGGACGCCCGGCCGACGGACGCTGCTGCCGATTCTGCTGGTGGTGCTGCCTCCGGCGTTGCTCGTGAAGCTGGTGGCAGCGGGAGTGGTCGGTGTGACCGAGGGACTGGTGGCCGTCGTGGTTCTCGTGGGAATCGCCGTGTGGTCGCTCCCCCTCCGTACAGTCGCCGGAACGCGGGCCCTGGCTGCCGCCCGCGAGCGACACGGCGACCTCCTCGAACGACCCGATCTGGAACCGGCTGAAGTAGGCCTCGCGGTGGCGCTCTTCGGCACCCCCGCGGCGCAGGCGCTGATGCCGCGGTTCACCCGGGACGCCGGCCTGCTCGACGGCGGCCGGAACTCACACCAGGTCGACAGCCGCCTCGATTCGTCGCCGTGGGGCGCGAACACCAGCAGCTTCTGGAACTGACCGGCCGCCGTCGTCCTCACCGCTCCGGCGTCAGGTAGCCGCGGGAGAACGCTGCCGCCACGGCCGCCGCGCGGTCGTTGACGCCGAGTTTCGCGTACGCGTGCAGCAGGTGCGTCTTGACAGTCGCCTCGCTGATGAACAACTGCCGGGCCGCCTCGCGGTTCGTCGAGCCCCGGGCGACCAGTTCCAGGACCTCCAGTTCCCGCTGCGACAGCGGCTCCGAGGCCGGTTGCCGCATCTGCCGCATGAGTCGCGTCGCGACGGCCGGGGACAACGCCGCCTGCCCCTGCGCGGCCGCCTCCACCGCGCGGAACAGCTCCTCGCTCGGCGCGTCCTTCAGCAGGTAGCCGGTGGCGCCGGCTTCGATGGCTGGGAGCACGTCACTGTCCGTGTCGTACGTGGTCAGCACCAGCACGCGGGCGGGCACCCCTCGCCGCGCCAGCTCCCTGATGGCGGTGACACCGTCGGCCTTCGGCATCCGCAGGTCCATGAGGATCACGTCCGGCCGCAGCGCCTCCCCCGCGATGATGGCCTCCGCACCGTCACCGGCCTCGCCCAGCACCTCGAAACGCGGGTCGGCGCTGAACATGCCCCGCAGACCGTTGCGTACCACCGGATGGTCGTCGACGATCAACAGTGAGATCACCGGCCCGCTCCGGCGGGGATGGCCGGCACTGTCGCCGAGATCGCCGTACCGCCGCCGGGTTCCGACTCGATCTCCAGTCGTCCGGCGAGGCGCTGCACCCGCTGCCGCATGCCGGTGAGCCCGAAACCCCCGGCGCCGTCGGCGCGCCTCGTGCCCGGCTCGAAACCCACCCCGTCGTCGCGTACGTCGAGCGTCACCAGATCCTCCATGTACGACAGCGTCAGCCCGACCCGGCTGGCCCGGGCGTGCTTGGCCACGTTGGCGAGCGCCTCCTGCGCGGCACGCAACAGCGTCACCTCGACATCGGCGTGCATCGGGCGCGGCTCGCCGGTGGTGGTCAGCACCGCGTCGATGCGGTGCACCTGCGACCAGCGCCGGGTCACGTCGCTGATCGCCTCCGGCAGCCGGGCCTCGGCGAGCACCTCGGGCTGCACCGCGTGGACCGTACGGCGGGCCTCGGTGAGGCTGTCGCGGGCCAGGTTCTTCGCGTTGTCCACGTGCCGGCGCCACACCTCGGCCCGGCCGGCCGTCTGCTCGGCGGCCTGGAGCTGGGTGAGGATGCCAGCGAGCCCTTGGGCGAGCGTGTCGTGGATCTCCCGGGCCATCCGCTGCCGCTCGTCCTGCACGCCCGCCTCGCGTGCCTGCACGAGCAGCTGGGCGTGCAGGCCGGCGTTCTCCGCGAGTGCCGCCTCCAGCCTGACGTTCGCCTCGTGCAGCTCGGCGAGCGCCCGCTTCTGCCTGTGGTTGCGCCGGTCGTCCAGCTCGGCGAAGCGGAAGAACGCCCCGGCCAGCACGATGATGACCAGCGACAGCACCAGCCACTCGTTCACCGTCGCGCCGGACAGGCCGCCGGTGGACGACGCGGCCTGGATCACCGCCGTGGCGGCGACCCCGGAGTACCGCCACCGGCCCTTCAGGAACAGGAACGCGTGGACGTAGCCGATGAAGGTGAAGATGCCGTACCAGGGGGCGAGCGTCACCACGCTCGCCCCCAGCACGATGAGCCCCACGTAGTAGAGGCCCGTCAACGGGCCACTCTCCTGCCACCGCGGGTGGGCGTGGAACCAGCCCACCCAGAGGGCGATCACGAGCGTGAGCCCGAGCACCAGCGGCAGATTCAGCGACACGTCCCAGAACGGCAGCACCAGCGTGATGAGCGTGCAGATCGACAGGAGGACGTACGGCAGGACGGCGAAGAACACCTTCTCGTTGCGTTCCCAGCGGTCGAACTCCGCACGTAGCTCGGCCTCGATGCTCACGACCTACTCCCAGCGGAAGTACCGCGCGGCCAGCCCGCCGGCCACGATCGTCCACCCCAGCATCACGGCCACGTGCAGCACCTGCGGCCACTGACCGGCGGTGGCGTCCTGCAATGATTGCACGCCCGCGCCGAGCGGGGTGAAGTCGCTGATCGTCCGCAGCACGCCGGGCATGCTGTCGCGCGGGATCCAGAGACCGGCGAAGAACACGACGGGGAAGAAGAGTACGGTCCCGACCGCCCCGGCACTCTTGCCGCTGGGCGCGAGCGCGGCGACGAGCAGACCGATCGCGAACATCGTCACGGCTGCCAGCACGTAACTCGTCAGGTACGCCGGCACCTGCCGGGGCAGCCGCACGCCGAACGCCAGCCGGCCGATGGCGAGCGCGACGAGCATCGTCACCACGGACATCGCCGTGGACATCAGCAACTGCGCGCCGAGCATCGCCGCCGGCTTGACCGGCGTGGTCCGCATCCGGCGCAGCACGCCCTTCTCCCGGTAGGTGGCGAGCAGTTGGCACAGGCTGTTCAGCGCGAACATGGCGATGCTCAGCGCGACGATGATCGGCACGTACAGGTCGATGGTCCGCAGCCCGCCGAGGTCGGCGTCGGGCTCCCGGAACGCGGGGATAGCACCGAAGATGACGAGCAGGAGCGGCGGGAACCCGAGCGCGAAGAAGACGATGATCGGCTCGCGGAAGAACAGTCTGGTCTCGGTGGCGGTGAGCCGGTACAGCGCGGACATGATGTCTCCTCAGGCGTCGATCGGGCGGCCGGTGAGCGCGACGAACGCGTCGTCCAGCGAGGTCTGCTCGACCCGCAGATCGGCCGCGACGACCTGGTGGCGGGCGAGCACGGTGGTCACGGCGAGCAGCAGGTTCCCCGTACCGGTCACGACGAGCTGGCTGCCGGCCCGCTCGACGGACGCGACCTCCGGCAGCGCGGTCAGCAGGGCGTGATCAAGCGGCGCGGAGGGCCGGAACCGGATCCGCTGCCGGTCGTCGACACGCGCCACGAGCCCGGCCGGGGAGTCGAGCGCGACCAGGCGACCGGCGTCGATCACCGCCAGCCGGTCGCAGAGCCGCTCCGCCTCCTCCATGAAGTGCGTGACCAGCAGCACCGTCACCCCCCGATCGCGGACGCCCTCGATCAGATCCCACGTGTCGCGCCGCGCCTGCGGGTCGAGGCCGGTGGTCAGCTCGTCGAGCACCGCGACCTTCGGGTCGCCGACCAGCGCGAGCGCGATCGACAGCCGCTGCTTCTGCCCGCCGGAGAGCCGCCGGAACTGCGTACCGAGCTTGCCGGTGAGGCCCAGCGTGTCGATCAGCGCCCGCCAGTCGGCCGGCCGGCGGTAGAAGGAGCTGTACAGCTCCATCGCCTCGCCGACTGTGAGCTTGTCGGGCAGCTCGCTCGCCTGGAGCTGCGCGCCGAGCAGGTGCCGCAGCTCCCCGGTGTCGCGTTGCGGGTCGATGCCGCAGACCCGGGCGGTGCCGCCGTCCGGGACGCGCAACCCTTCGACGCACTCGACAGTCGTGGTCTTGCCGGCCCCGTTCGGACCCAGGATGCCGAATATCTCGCCCTGCTCGACGGCGAAGCTGACGCCGTCCACAGCGGTGTGCTCGCCGTAGCGCTTGACGAGGCCGTCCACCTCGATGATTGCCATGGCAGAAGCGTGCCGTCCGGCACCCGTACGCCGAATCGACCGCGCGGCGGGAGCCGCCGCGCAGCCCGGTGGGTGCGGCGGTCAACCAGGTGGTTGATGGCGGGGTCCGCCGCCCCTCGGCGTACGGGCGGCGTGGCCGGGCCGGTTTACCCGGTGGCCGCCCGCCGACCGGCGGTGCAGGATCATCTGATGCTCCCAGCCGACCCGGTTCTCTCCGATCTCCGCGACGCGTGGCACCGTGCGCTGGCCGGCCGGCTTCTGGGTCTCTACCTGCACGGGTCGCTGGTGGCAGGCGACTTCGCCGCGAATCGCAGCGACCTGGACCTGCTCGCGGTCCTCGCCGGCGACCCGGACGAGAAGCTCATCGACGGACTCGCCGGACTGCACGCGGATCTCGACCGGCGGCATCCGCAGTGGGCGGGCCGGATCGAGGTGGAATACGTGTCACTGGACGCGGTGCGCGCCGTCGGCGGCCGGGACCACCTGATCGCCCGGATCAGCCCCGGCGAGTTGCTGCACCTGCTGCCCGCCACCACCCACCGCGTCGTGACCTGGGCCGCCGTGCGCGACTACGGCCGTACGCTGCTGGGGCCCCCGGCCGACGAGCTGCTGCCCGCCGTCGAACCCGGCCTCGTCCGCTCGGCCCTGCTGGACCACGTCCGTGACTGGCCGGCCTGGGTGACCCAGATGACCACACCCGGAGCCCAGTCGTACGCGGTGCTCACCCTCTGCCGCGCCTACCAGCGCCTGCGCAACGGCCGGCAACTGTCCAAGCGGCAGGCCGCCGACCAGACCGCCACCGCCTGCCCGCGATGGGCCGGCCTCGTCGTCTGGGCGCGCGACTGGTGGTACGACTCCGGCCAGGACAGCGATCCCGGCCGGTTCGACGAGGTCAGGGCGTTCGTGCACGAGGTCAGCGCCGCCATCCTGACCCGGGAACGCGACACGCGGGGCTAGCTCCCGCCATCGCGCGATGGCTTGCCGCACCGGCTGCGGCTGGTCAGCGGGCGGCCCGGTAGCCGACATACGGTGAGCCGGCCGCCGAGCGGACGTGGTACCCCCAGCGCCGCAACGTCTGCATGATCCTCTCGGAGCCGGCCGGGTTCGCCGAGTGGACGTACACCACACCGACGTCGAACGGACGCCCATCGAACGCCGCCCGCTCCAGCACCTCGACGACCGGCCAGATCGTGTCGTCCTCGCCGAGGTCGTGATCGAGCCACAGCTCGTCCAGTCGCTGATCGCGGTATCGCGCCAGCGCCTCGACGCCGGCCCCGCTGGTGCGCGCCACGTGCGCCACCCGGCCGTCGAGAAACGAGCGCAGGTCGTCGACCAGCACGATTCCGGGCAGCGTCTCGTCATCCACGCCACCATCCTCGGCAGACCCGCCACCGACCGGCGTGCCCAGGGTCATCCGGTCCGCCGCAGAAGCGAGAGCAGGCGCCGGGCCAACAGCGCGCCGTGCTCCAGCCAACCCACGATCAAGAGAATTGTCAGGAGCAGGCCGACGGACCAGCCCATCCAGTCGAGCCAGGAACGCATGTGAGGCACCGTCGCCACCAACGACAGGATGGCCAGCCCGGGAAAGAGCACTCCCAGGGGGACCGCCCTGGTTATCGCTACCACCACGGCATCCCGGCCATGGACGAGGTGCTCACTCCACCGCCACAGGCGGCTTTCCCCGCTGGCCTCCTCGACAAGCGGCCGGAGCGTCGTCTCCACGTAGGATTCGGCCATCCGCGCGTCGCGGTCCTGCGATGCGACAAGCAGGCCGAGCGTCGACGAGATCAGCGGTACGAGAACCAGGAGACGTACGTCGCCCTTGCGTGCGACCAACAATCCGACGATCGTGGCTACTGCCGTGATGTGGAAGGTCACCAGCGTTGCGATCACTGTCGCCTTGCGGTCGATGAGCTGCAGCAGGCCCGAGTACTCGGCGAGCAGTGCCTGAAACGCGCGTTCGTTAGGCGTATCCACATCCGGCTCCCCAGGTTCGCGCTCGCCGTGCAGCGTGTCGGCGGTCAGGATCATCGTTGCAGCGGCGACCGTCAACCACGGAGGCGTTTCGCCGGTCATGAGGTGGTGGGTGCCGGCCGCGGCGTGGGTGACTTCATGCCATCGGGGGTGGGTGAGGTAGTCGTCGTCGGACAACTGTCTATGGCCGTCGTCGGCCACCCGCCACCCGCCACCCGCCACCCGCCACCCGCCACCCGCCACCCGAACGATTGAGCAGGTCACAGCCGGGGTAGTGGCCCTCCTCGCAGAAGATCGATCGGCGGCCGGTCCAGGTCCGCCCGGCGAAAGGGGCACCACCGGTGCGGACCTGGGTACGCGACGCCGTCGCGCGGTTGCGGGGCGACGGGATGACAGTGGTCGAGCTGACCGCTGCCGCGGTGGTCGCCTGGTTCGTGGCGGCGGTGGTGATCCGCCACCCGGACCCGTTCTTCGCACCGACCGCCGCGCTCGTCGTGCTCGGCGAGTCCCGCGGTCGACGGTTGCGGCAGACCGTCGAGATCCTGCTCGCCGTGGCAGCCGCCGTACTCGTCGCGGAGCTGCTGGTGTACGCGCTGGGCCCGGGCACCGAGACGGTTCTGCTGGTGCTGCTGCTGACCACCACGACGCTCGTGGTGATCGGGGCCCGCCGTGCCCTGGTCGTGCAGGCAAGCGTCTCGGCCATGTACCTGGTGGTGGTCTCCGCGCCGAACGGGACGCTGATGCCGTTCCGCTTCGTCGACGCGCTCATCGGCGGCGTGGTGGCACTGGCCGCCAGCCAACTGATGGCCGCCCGCGACCCGCTGGCGCCACTGGTGGCGCAGGCCCGGCGCAGCTACACCGACCTGGCCGATCTGCTCGACCAGGTCAACGCGGCGCTGCGAAGCTGCGACGAGGACGCCGCCCGCGCCGCGCTGGACCGGGCACGGCAGGTGGACGACTGCGTCGCCGAGATGCAGGCCGCCGTGCTCGCCACCGGCGAGACGCTGCGCCTGGGACTGCGCCGCCGGCACCTGGACAAGCTCGCCGAGGTGGAGGCCACGTTACGGCAGCTCGACTACGCCGCTCGCAACATCCGCGTGCTGACCCGGGCGGGCGTAACCCTGACCCGCCGGCACACCGCCACCCCCGCCGGAGCTGGCCGCCGCGATCGGCGCGCTGACCTCCGCCGTACGGTCGGCCGGTGAGGCCATGGCCCACGACCTCACCGGCGCCGACGCCGACCGGCACGCACAGCAGGCCGACACGGCGGCCCTGGAGGCGGTACGGATCGCCGCGGGCCTGCTGCGGGCCGACCCGCCACTGCCGGTCACCATGATCGTCGGGCAGATCCGGGCGACCGCCATCGACCTGCTGCGCGGTGTCGGCCACGACGACGTGGCGGTGCTGGACCGGGTGGACGAGGCGCTCGGCCTGAGCCGGGGGTGACACGTGCGCCGCTGGTCCGCTCAGCGGTGGTGGATCGGGGTGTCGAGGTCCGTCAGCCGCCGGCCGGAGCCTCCCGCGGCCAGGGCGACGAACTCGGCGGCGATCGCGACGGCGGTCTCCTCCGGCGTGCGTGCCCCCAGGTCGAGCCCGATCGGCGAGGAGAGCCGGGCGAGGGCGGCCTCGTCCACGCCCGCCTCGCGCAGGCGCCGCAGCCGGTCGGCGTGGGTGCGGCGGCTGCCCATCGCGCCGATGTAGCGGGCCGGGGTGCGCAGGGCGACCTGGAGCAGCGGGACGTCGAACTTCGGGTCGTGGGTGAGGACGCAGAGCACCGTGCGCTCGTCGACTGCCGTCGACGCCAGGTACGTGTGCGGCCACTGGACGACGAGGTCGTCGGCGTCGGGGAAGCGTTTGCGGGTGGCGAACACCGGACGGGCGTCGCACACCGTGACGTGGTAGCCGAGGAAGCGGCCGATCCGGGCCACCGCGACGGCGAAGTCGATCGCGCCGAACACGATCATCCGTGGCGGCGGCAGGTACGACTGGACGAAGACGGACACCTCGTCGTGCCGCTGCTGCCCGCGCGCACCGAGTTGGATGGTTCCCGTGGTGCCGAGGGCGAGCATGCCCTCGGCCTGCCGCGCCACCGCGCGGTCCAGGTCGGCGTCACCGAGGGTGCCGGCCACCCGGTCGGGCCAGACCACCATCTGGGCCTTCCCGGCCGACGCCGTCGCCACCGGCTCGCCCGCGCGGATGGCGGCGAGCACCGCGTCGGGCTCGGTCAGCACGACGTCCGGCTGCACCAGGACCTCGATGGTGCCACCGCAGGTCAGGCCCACCTCGAAGGCGTCGTCGTCGCCGACCCCGTAGGTCTCGGTGCGCGCCTGGCCGGTCCGTATGGCCTCCCGGCAGAGTTCGTAAACCGCGCCCTCGACGCATCCTCCCGAGATGCTGCCGACGACCTCGCCGTCGGCGCAGACCGCCATGGCCGCACCCGCCGGTCTGGGCGCCGACCTCCAGGTCCGCACGACTGTCGCGACGGCGAACCGGACGCCTGCGGCACGCCACGCGGTCAACCCGTCGACGATGTCTCGCATGGGCCGCACGATCCGTGAGCAGCAGCGGCACCGTCAACGCCGACCTAAGGACTTGCTTAGGTCGGCGTTGACTTCCGCGGGCACCGGCACCACATTGACGACTTCCGGAGGTGCGATATGCAGGTGCCGGCCCCGTTCGAGTACGAACGAGCGACCAGTGTGGACCACGCCATCAGCCTGATGGAGCGGCTGGGCAGCACGTCACGGCTGATCGCCGGCGGGCACAGCCTGCTGCCGATGATGAAGCTGCGGCTGGCCAGTTTCGACTATCTCATCGACATCAACGATCTGCACGACGAGCTCGGCTACATCGAGGCGGGCCCCGGCGAGATGCGCATCGGTGCGCTGACCCGGCATCGGGAACTGCTCGAGTCCGCCACCCTGACGGCGGCCTTCCCGATCTTCGCCGACGCCGAACGGGTGATCGCCGATCCGGTGGTGCGCAACCGGGGCACACTCGGCGGCTCCCTGTGCCAGGCGGACCCGTCGGAGGACCTGTCCGCGGTCTGCACCGCCCTGGACGCGAGCTGCGTGATCCGTGGGCCGGGCGGCGCCGAACGGCTGGTGTCCATGGAGGAGTTCCACGTCGGGCCGTACGAGACGGCCGTCGGTGACGGGGAGATCCTGGTCGAGATACGGCTGCCGGTGCGACCCGGCTGCGGCAGCGCCTACGAGAAGGTCGAGCGCCGTGCCGGCGACTGGGCAGTGGTCTCGGCCGGCGCGGCGGTCTGGCTCGACGGCGGCGTGATCTCCGACGCCCGGGTCGGGCTGGCCGCGGTGGGCCCGAACACCACGGGCATCCCGGAGATCTCGGCGGCGCTGCGCGGGCAGGAGCCCAGCGAGAGCCTCTTCGAGCAGGCCGGTGCGATCGCCGCCCGTAGCTGTGATCCGGCAACCGACCAGCGGGGCAGCGCGGACTACAAGCGGCACCTGGCCGACGAGCTGACCAGACGGACCCTGCGCCGGGCCGTGGAACGGGCGAGGAGCTGAGCATGCAGGTCACCATGACCGTCAACGACGTCGAGGTCACCCGGGAGATCGAGGGTCGCCTGCTGCTGGTGCACTTCCTGCGCGACGTGCTGGGCCTGACCGGCACGCACTCGGGCTGCGACACCAGCAACTGCGGCACCTGCGTCGTCTGGCTCGACGGCGAACCGGTGAAGTCGTGCACCGTGCTGGCCGCGATGGCCGGCGGGCACCAGGTGCGTACCGTCGAGGGCTTGGCGAAGGGCGCGGAGCTCGATCCGGTCCAGCAGGGCTTCATCCAGTGCCACGGCCTGCAGTGCGGCTTCTGCACCCCCGGCATGATGATGACGGCCCGCGCACTTCTCGACCGCAACCCGGACCCGACCGAGGCGGAGATCCGGGAGGCGATCTCCGGTCAGATCTGCCGCTGTACGGGTTACGCCACCATCGTGCGCTCGGTGCGCTGGGCCGCCGTACACGAGGCGAACGCCGCCGCCGCGGTCACCGAGACCACCGAATCACGCGAAGCCGGCGAGATCGACAACGCCGGCCAGCCCGCCGGGAGCGTCGTATGACGACTGTGCACGAGCGCGTGGACACCTTCCACGACAACGACCAGAAGCCGGTGGGATACGGCCGCATGCTGCGGAAGGAGGATCCGCGGTTCGTCCGCGGCCGGGGCCGGTTCGTCGACGACATCCGGCTGCCCGGCATGCTGCACCTGGCCATCCTCCGTTCGCCGGTGGCGCACGCGCGGATCCTGAGCATCGACACGAGCGCGGCCGAGGCCTCGCCCGGCGTCAAGGCGGTCGTGACCGGGGCGATGCTGGCCGAGCAGGGTCTGGCCTGGATGCCGACGCTCTCCAACGACGTGCAGGCCGTGCTCGCCACCGACAAGGTGCGCTTCCAGGGGCAGGAGGTGGCGTTCGTCGTCGCCGAGGACGGCTACGCGGCGCGGGACGCGCTGGAGCTGATCGACGTCGAGTACGACGTCCTCGATCCGGTCGTCGACGCCCGCCGGGCGCTGGAGCCGGGCGCCCCGGTGATCCGCGACGATCTCGAGGGCAAGACCGACAACCACTGCTTCGACTGGGAGACCGGCGACGAGGCGGCCACCGCGGCGGTGTTCGCCCGGGCGGACGTCGTGGTCAGCCAGGACCTGGTCTATCCGCGGGTGCACCCAGCGCCGATGGAGACGTGCGGCGCGGTCGCCGACTTCGACGCCGTCGACGGCAAGCTGCGCCTCTGGTCCACCACGCAGGCGCCGCACGCGCACCGCACCCTCTACGCCCTGGTGGCGGGCATCCCCGAGCACAAGATCCAGGTGATCTCGCCGGACATCGGCGGCGGCTTCGGCAACAAGGTGCCGATCTATCCGGGGTACGTCTGCGCGATCGTCGCCTCGATCGTCACCGGGAAGCCGGTGAAGTGGATGGAGGACCGCTCCGAGAACCTGATCAGCACCGGCTTCGCCCGCGACTACATCATGCGTGGTGAGATCGCGGCGACCCGCGACGGCCGGATCCTGGCCATCCGCACCAACGTCCTCGCCGACCACGGCGCCTTCAACGGCACCGCCGCGCCGGTGAAGTACCCGGCCGGCTTCTTCGGGGTCTTCACCGGCAGCTACGACATCGAGGCCGCGTACTGCAAGATGACTGCGGTCTTCACCAACAAGGCACCGGGCGGGGTGGCGTACGCCTGTTCGTTCCGCATCACCGAGGCCGTCTACCTCGTCGAGCGGATCGTCGACTGCCTCGCCGACGAGCTGGGCATGGACCCGGCCGAGCTGCGGCTGAAGAACTTCATCCGCCCGGAGCAGTTCCCGTACACGACGAAGACCGGCTGGGTGTACGACTCCGGCGACTACGAGCCGACCATGCGGCTCGCGATGGAGATGGCCGGCTACGCCGACCTGCGGCGCGAGCAGCAGGAGAAGCGGGCCCGGGGCGAGTTGATGGGCATCGGCATCGCGTTCTTCACTGAGGCCGTCGGCGCCGGCCCGCGCAAGAACATGGACATCCTCGGCCTGGGCATGGCCGACGGCTGCGAGTTGCGCGTGCACCCGACGGGCAAGGCCGTGGTCCGGCTCAGCGTGCAGTCCCAG
Organism: Micromonospora tulbaghiae; assembly: GCF_900091605.1. GTDB lineage: Bacteria > Actinomycetota > Actinomycetes > Mycobacteriales > Micromonosporaceae > Micromonospora > Micromonospora tulbaghiae. The sequence continues at coordinate 82,542 of NZ_FMCQ01000013.1, read as the reverse complement.
GGCCAGGGACACGAGACGACGTTCGCGCAGATCGTCGCCGAGGAGATCGGCATCCCACCGGACGACATCGACGTGGTGCACGGCGACACCGACAACACGCCGTTCGGTCTCGGCACGTACGGCAGCCGATCCACCCCCGTCTCCGGCGCCGCGGCGGCCCTGGTCGCCCGCAAGGTCCGCGACAAGGCCCGGATCATCGCCTCCGGCATGCTGGAGGTCTCGGTCGCCGACCTGGAGTGGGACAAGGGTTCCTTCCGGGTCAAGGGGGACCCGGGCAAGAGCGTGACCATCCAGGACGTCGCGATGCGGGCGCACGGCGCCGGGGACCTGCCCGAGGGCGTCGAGGGCGGGTTGGAGGCGCAGATCTGCTACAACCCGTCGAACCTGACGTATCCGCACGGGGCGTACATCTGCGTGGTGGACATCGACCCCGGCACCGCGCAGGTCAAGGTGCGGCGGTTCATCGCCGTCGACGACTGCGGCACCCGGATCAACCCGATGATCATCGAGGGTCAGGTGCACGGCGGGCTGGCCGACGGTGTCGGCATGGCCCTCATGGAGATGATCGCGTTCGACGAGGACGGCAACTGCCTCGGCGCGTCGCTCATGGACTACCTGCTGCCCACCGCGCTCGAGGTGCCCGACTGGGAGACCGGCTTCACCGTCACCCCGTCCCCGCACCACCCGATCGGCGCGAAGGGCGTGGGCGAGTCGGCCACCGTCGGCTCCCCGCCCGCCATCGTCAACGCGATCGTCGACGCACTCGAACCCTTCGGCGTACGGCATGCCGACATGCCGTTGACGCCGTCGCGCGTCTGGGACGCGATGCGCGGCAACGCCCGCCCGCCGATCTAGGGGAGGTGGCCATGACGACGATCGCCCGCCGTACGCGTGATCTGACCGTCTCGCGCGCGCCGTTCGTGCACGCCACGGTGGTCCGGGCGCAGGACCCGACGTCGGCCCGGCCCGGCGACGACGCCGTGATCCTGCCGGACGGCACCATCGAGGGTTTCGTCGGCGGGATGTGCGCCGAGAACTCGGTGCGGGCGGCCGCCCTGGACGCCCTCCGGGACGGCAACGCGCTGCTGCTGCGGGTCCTGCCGGACGGCGCGCCCGCCTTCCCCGACACCCCGGGCGCACGGGTCGTGGTCAACCCGTGCCACTCGGGCGGGGCGCTGGAGATCTTCCTGCGCCCGGTGCTGCCCGTACCCGTGCTGGGTCTGGTCGGCGACACGCCGATCAGCGCGGCGGTGGCCACGCTGGCCGCCTTCCTCGACTTCGAGGTGGCCACGTCCGGTGACCACTCGGGCGCGACGGTGGTCGTGGTGGCCGGCCTCGGCAAGGGCGAACAGGACGCCATCCGCGCCGCCCTGGATGCCGGAGTGGGGCACATCGCGCTGGTCGCCAGCCGTACCCGCGGCGCGGCGGTGCTCGACGAGATGGAGCTGTCCGACGCGGAGCGCGCCCGGGTCCGGACCCCGGCCGGACTGGAGATCGGGGCGCGCTCACCGCAGGAGATCGCGCTGTCGATCATGGCGGAGGTCGTGCGGGCGCTCCGGGTGGACGGCCTCGCCTCCTCCCCCGCACAACCCGCCGCGCTCCCCCAGCAAGCAGTCGACCCGGTGTGCGGGATGACCGTCCTGGTCGGGCCGGACACACCACACGTGCGGATCGACGGCACCGACCACTGGTTCTGCTGCCCCGGCTGCCTCGACCGGCACGTGGCGGCGTAGCCGTGTTCGTGACCGGCCTGGTCCTGGCCGCCGGGGCCTCGGTGCGCCTCGGCGAGGCCAAACAGCTACTGCCGTACCGCGGGCGGACGCTGCTCGACGCCACCCTCGACCTGGCCCGCTCGTGCGCCTTCGACCAGTTGCTGGTGACCCTCGGCGGCGCCGCCCACCTGATCCGCGAGCGGGTGGACCTGACCGGGGTCCAAATCGTCGAGAACGCCGAGTTCAGCACTGGCTGCGGGTCGTCGGTCCGCGCCGCGACGCAGGCGGTGGACCCGCGCGCCGACGGGCTCGTGCTCCTGCTCGGCGACCAGCCCGGCGTACGGGCCGCCGACGTACGCCGCGTCGCGGCGGCGGCCACCCCGCTCGCGGTGTGCCGGTACGCCGACGGCCTGGGCCACCCGTTCTGGTTCGCCAGTGACGTCCTGCCGGAGCTGCGTGTCCTGCACGGCGACAAGGCGGTGTGGAAGCTGCTGCACTCCGGCCGGTATCCGGTCACGGAGGTCCCCGTGGACGGGCCGGTGCCGATCGACGTGGACACCCGCGCGGACTACCGGCGGCTGCTCTCGGGCGAAGCGCGGTGAAGGATCCCCTGGACGTCCGGCGCCGGCTCGACGCCGTCGACTACCTGGCCGACGACGGCATGGCGATGGCCGTCTTCCTCGCGCTGGAACTGGGCAAGCCACTGCTGCTCGAGGGCGAGCCCGGCGTCGGCAAGACCGCGGCGGCGAAGGCGCTGGCACGGGCGCTGGACACCCCGCTGATCCGGCTGCAGTGCTACGAGGGTCTGACCCCCGGCGAGGCGCTGTACGAATGGAACTACCAGCGGCAGTTGCTCGCCATCCGGCTGGCCGAGGCCCGCCACGCCTCGCTCACCGACGCCGACCTGTTCGCCGCGGAGTTCCTGCAGGAACGGCCGATCCTGCGGGCGGTACGCCACCCGGGACCGGTCCCGCCGGTGCTGCTGATCGACGAGATCGACCGGGCCGACGACGAGTTCGAGGCGCTGCTGTTCGAGTTCCTCGGCGAGTCCGGGATCACCATCCCCGAGCTGGGCACGTTCACCGCGGCCACGCCGCCGGTCGTGGTGCTCACCTCCAACCGCAGCCGCGACCTGCACGACGCACTGCGCCGCCGCTGCCTGTACCACTGGATCGACTTCCCGGAGCCGGGCCGCGCCACCGAGATCGTCCGGCGGGCCGTGCCGGGTGCCACCGATGGGCTGATCCGCACGGCGACCACCTTCGTCGGCGACGTACGCGCGCTCGGCCTGGACAAGGCACCCGGCATGGCCGAGGCCATCGACTGGGTCGCCGCGCTGTCCGTGCTCGGCGCCGCCGACCTCGCCGCCGACGACGTCGTGCAGACCATCGGCACCATCGCCAAGACCCCCGACGACCGCGCCGCCGTCGCCGCCGCGCTCGGCGCACACCACGAGAGGCCGGCATGAAAATCACCAACGAGTTCACCGTCGACATCCCGATCGCGCGTGCGTGGGCAGTTCTCACCGACCTGGAGGGCATCGCACCGTGCCTGCCGGGCGCCCGGCTGACCGGCGTCGACGGCGACGTCCACCAGGGCACGGTGAAGGTCAAGGTCGGTCCGGTCGTCTCCGAGTTCGCCGGCACCGCACGTTTCGTCGAGAAGGACGACAGTCGCTATCGGGGGGTGATCGACGCGAAGGGCCGCGACCGGCGGTCGGCGGCCAACGCGTCCGCTCTGGTCACCGCCGAACTGCGGCCGGACGGCCGGCGCACCGTCGTCAGCGTGGACACCGACCTCAAGATCTCGGGGCGGTTGGCCCAGTTCGGCAGCGGCATGATCAAGGAGGTGTCCGGCAAGCTGCTCGCCCAGTTCGTCGCCAACCTCGAGGCGAGGCTGGCGGCCGAGGAGACCGGCGGTGGCACACCGGCCCCGGCCACCGCGCCTGACGCATCCGAGCCCGCGACGGTCGTCGCCGCCGCGACCGCCTCCGACGCCTCCGCGGCCCGCACTCTCGCGGCCGAGGTGGCCCCGCCCGCCACCGCCCTGCCCGCCACCGCCCTGCCCGACAGGGCCTCGCCCGCCACCGCCCCGCCCGGGGACTCCGTGGCCGACACCCGCACCGAGCCGGAGACGCTGGACCTGCTCCACATCGCCGGTGGTGCCGTCGTCAAGCGCCTCGTGCCGGTCCTCGTCGGGATCGTCGTCGTCGGCGCGGTGATCGCCTGGCGGGTCGCACGCCGGTGAGCGCCGGTCTGCTGCGCGGCGTCGACCGCGCGGTGTTCGCGACGGCCTTCGCCGGCCGGTTGCGGCGGGCCGGCGTGAACGCCGGGCTCACCGAGGCCGGTGACTTCGTCCGGGCACTCGGCGTGTGGACACCCGGGGAGACGACCGCGCTCTACTGGGCCGCGCGGATCAGCTTCGTGCGGCGGCACGCCGACCTCGCCGCCTTCGACCGCGTGTTCGCCGCTGTCTTCGCCGACGCGCCACCACTACCACTCACCCGGTCCGCGGCACCGCCGGGCACCCGCGACGACGTGCACCTGCCGGTGGCCGCCGACACCGACGACACGGGCGACGGCGGCGGGCTGCCGTGGGCGACGCTGCCGGCGCCGGTCGCCGAGGAGGAGCCCTCCGATGCCGGGGTGCGGCTGCCCGAGCGACGGCCCAGCGCCCTCGCCGGGCTCGCCGACCGGCCGTTCGAGGACCTCGACGACGCTCAGCTCGACCTGCTCGGCGACGCCCTGCGCGAGGCGGTCGCCCGCTGGCCGTCCCGGCGCACCAGACGGCACGCCGCCGGCCCGGCCGGGCGGCGGGTCGCGCTGCGTCCGACGATCGCCCGCGCCCGTCGCACCGCGTGGGAGCCCGTCGAGGTCGTCCGCGAGCGGCCGGTACGCCGACCGCGCCGGGTCGTGCTGCTGTGCGACGTCAGCGAGTCGATGCGGGCCCAGGCCCACGCGTACCTGCACCTGCTGCGGGCCTTCGCGGTGGTCGCCGACGCGGAGGTGTTCGCCTTCGCCACGACGCTCACCCGGCTCACCGTCGCGCTGCGGCACACGTCGGCGTCCGCGGCGATCGCGGACGCCAGCGCCGCCGTGACCGACCGGTTCGGGGGTACGCGCATCGCGACGAACCTGCGGGCGCTGCTCGCCTCACCGCACGGCGACGCGGTTCGCGGTGCGGTGGTGCTGATCGGCTCGGACGGCTGGGACAGCGACCCGCCCGACGAACTCGCCGCAGTGATGGCGCGGCTGGGCCGCCGCGCACACCGGATCGTCTGGCTCAACCCGCGGGCCGGCGCCCCCGGCTTCGCTCCCCTGGTGGCGGGAATGGCCGCGGCACTGCCCTACTGTGACCGGCTGCTGCCGGCCGCGACGTTCCGGGACCTGCTGGAGGCCGCCGGTCAGCTCCAGAGCGTCACGTGCACCGAGGGCCGGAAACGGTTCGCCGCGACGCCCACGCCGCGCATCATCGCCTGAATCGCCCGGGACGTCGACGCGAAGCGGCACAGCTCGGCCGCCACGGACGGGGTGCCGGGGGTGACGAGCACCAGCGAATGCCACGTCGCCTCGGCTGTGGCGTGCGGCCCGGACAACGCCACGAGCTGGCCGCCGCGGACGTCCGGCGCGACGGTGAACGACAGCGCGGGCGCGATCCCCCGGCCGCGCTGGGCCTCACCCAGCGCGGCCGCGTGGCTCTGGAAGATCTGCTGCCGCTCCTCGGGCACGCCGAGCCGGCGCAGCATCGCCGGGACAGCGCCCAGCGTGTTGGTGGCCGAAGGCCCGAGCAGCCAGGTCTGGTCGCGCAACTGCCCCGGCGACGCCGGCACACCGGCCAGCGGATGATCCGGGCCGGCGACCGTCACGAGCCGGTAGTTCATCATGGGCCGGCAGGAGATCGCCGGATCGGCCACCGGCGGCAGCGGTCCCATCGCGATGTCAGCGGCCCGGGTCAGCAACAGCGACTCGAAGGAACCGGGGTCGGAGACGCTCAGCTCGATGTCCAGGTCGGCGGCGCGTCTGGCGAACAGCTCGATCAGCCTCGGCGCGGCGAACTCGGCGAACTCGCTGGACGCGGCGACCCGCAACAACCGGCGGCCGTGCGCCGCCGAACTGACCTCCAGGACCGTACGGTCCTGCAGGCCCAGCATCTCCGCCGCGCGGCTGGCGAGCCGCAGCCCGCCGGGGGTGAAGGCCAGCCCCGCCGCCGTCCGGGTGAACAACTGGTCCCCGAACTCCCGCCGGAGCTGGCCGATCAGCAGCGAGACCGCCGGCTCGGAGACCTCCAGATGCGCGGCGGCCTGCTTGACCGAGCCCAGCCGGACGACAGCGACGTAGGCCCGTAGCTGCGTCGGAGTCATCGGCGTCGAACCGCCCTTCTGCCGCGCTGGGCTGCTGCCGGACAGCCCGCGGCGTACCCCGATCATTCCCCGCCGGCCGCCCCGCCGCCAGGCACGGTGCACCGTAGAGCGAACTGACCGGTACGCCGGGTGAGCGTCCGCCGTGTCGAGCGCAGGGTCCGGCAGAGCACCGCGAAGTGGAGACAAGGCCTCGCCGTGGGGATTCCGCTTCCTGGAGCAGGCGCCTCGGGGCATCACCCGGCACGGCTGCCGACGGCAGGCGCCACGCCGGCGCAGGTGCGACTGTGGGCCGGATTCCTCGGTGTCCGCTATCCGGTGCGCGAGTGACCGACAGGTGACTGCGGCGTGACACGCCGTGTATACGCTGCCAACCATGGCCCCGGGTTTACCGACCCTTCTGGAGGCTGCCGACGAGGCGGCCAGGCCGCTGCGAGCCGTGCTGGAGGACGTCTGGCTGACCCTCGACACCGCGGTCGAGGGCGAGGGCCGCTGGCTGGAGCTCTACGGCGGTGTACCGGCAGATCCGGTGTTCGTGTGCCTCGACGCGATGAGCAACGTCCTGCACGTCCGCTTCGACGGTGCTGATTCGCTGACCGTCAGCTATCTGCCCGGCTGGTGCTACGAGGCCGCCACCGCGGCGCACGCGGACCGGCGGCCGGAGGCGTCCGCCGTCGTGGTGACCGACGTCGACGCCGCCCAGCCACTGGTCTTCGACCTGAGGGTCGAGCACCGGATCGCCGGTGCCGAGCGGAGCGTCGTGGTCGGCGGAGAGTCGATCGCGTACGCGCCGCTGCCGATGGGGTACGCGTTCACGCCCGCGCGCGCCTTCGAGATCGAGGAGGCGGACCCGAAGGCCACCCCGCTGGTGCACTGGAGCGCGATGCGGCTGCTGCTGGCCATGGCGCCGGGCGTGTCGTTCTCGGCGCGGCCACTGCTCGGCGCGGACGGGCTGCGGGCGCTGCGAGCCGCGTACCTGCCCGGGGACGGACCCACCCGCTGCGACCAGAGCCTGGCCTTCGAGATCCAGCGCCACCGGCACCCCGACACGCTGCCACCGCTCGGCGGTCCGCTGCGGGCGGCCCCGCTCACCGAGCCCGACCTGGTGGCCGGGACCGTCGCGCTGGACGCGGCGGTCGAGGGGATCGGCGGCGAGCTGCTGCCGACGGCCGTCCAGCAGGTCCGGGCCGACGGACTCGACCTGGTGCTGATCCGCCCCGAGCAGGGCCGCCCGCCTCGCGGTCAGCCCTGGTCCTGGCAGCCCGACTGGTTCGTCGCCGCCGCCTCGGTCCTCGACGACGTCGCGTTCACGCTGGCAAGGGACGTGTACGACACCTACATCGACTGGCTGGGCGGGGTGCCCGACAGCGTGCCGCTGCCGATCCACATCCGGGTCGACCCGGCCGGCGCCGAGGACCGCTTCGCCTACCGGCTGGATCTGCTGGACTCCGACGGCGAGCCGGTCGCCGGCCCGGCCACCACGACACCCGACGGACCGGTGTGGCAGCTGACCGTGATCCGTACCGCCGGGGTGCGGGTGTTCCTCGACGACTCGGTCGGCGCCGCCGGGGTGAGCACCATCAAGGGCATTGTCCGCTACCGGGAGCGGGTGGCCACACACTTCGACGACGTACCCCTGGAGATCACCGACGAAGTGGTGCCGGTGCGGGATCTGCCGGACCGGCCGGCCACTCTGGAGGAGATCGTCCACGTGGTGGCGACGGTGGGCCAGTTCGTCCCCGTTCCCACCGTCCAAGCCATGTACGACCTACGTGATCTCGGTTCGGTCGCCGCGTACGTGTTGACCGGCAGGGATCTCGACGGGGAGCCGATGAGCGGCCTGACGGCCGCGTTGACGCTGGGTGGCGTACTGGTGCCGCCCGTGGCGGAACGGGTCGGTGGCTCGCTGCTGGCCGCCGGCCGGCGGGTGCTGACCCGTGGTGACGTGCCACTCCCCCGGCTGGCACGGGCGGCAGCGGCAGCCGCCCCGGTGGACGCCGACCTGGCCGCCACCCTGATCGACGAACTGCCGCGGGTGTCGCCGTGACCCGGCCGGTGGGGCTGGTGCAGCAGCAGGGGTTGCTGATGGCCCAGCAGAAGCTGACCGCGCAGGCCGCGAAGACGGCGGCGACCAAGGCGGTGACGCCGGTCCCGACCGCGTTCCTGCGCGATCCGGCGCAACTCGTCGACCGTTCCGGTGTCGCGCTGGAATCCGCGTACCTGCAGAATCTCTACCAGGCGGCCCGGCGGGACAACCCACGGCTGACGACCGGCGAGTTCCTCGCCGGCGGCGCCGCCGACTCGCTGTTCCACGGCATCGTCGACTCGCTGCTCGGCCCCGCCGCCGCGACCATGCTGCGCACCACCAACCCCGACCTGTACCGGCAGGCGCTCGTCCAGGCGTTCCACGACTTCCGGTTCAGCCCGACACCGTACGACGGCGGCATCGCCTACAGCAGGTACCGCTACCAGATCGGGCACCACGTCGCGTTGCCCGAGGAGCTCAACGTCCTGCCGATGAACGCGCCGACCGGGCCGGACCTGCACTATCCGCCCTACGGAAAGCTCGTCACCGCCCGCGGCAACCGCACCATCGGGATGGTGATGGCCTCCCGGGCGTGGGGGCGCGACATCCCGCTGGACGCCCGCGGTGTCACCCTGTTCCGGACGTTGGGGCTGAAGAGCGAGGACGTGCTGCACGCCTGGGACTACGACCCCGACCTGCTGCTGTCCGAACCGCAGATCGCCCACATGATCACGACCGGCGCCTCGCCGGTGTACCACTTCAAGCTCGTGCGGGAGAAGGTCAACGACCGGACCGCCGAGCAGGCGCGGTGGGAGCTGGCGGCCCGGCTGGGGGACGAGGCCTTCATCGAGGCCGACGACGCCACGCTGCACCGGCTGTGGAGCCACCACGGCAGCGACACCGCCGGCAGGACCGGAGACCCCACGGACCTCGAGACACGGTACGCCCGGGATCCGTACTACCGGAGGTCCCGGGACGAGCTGTTCGAGATGGCCCTCCGCCTGCCGGGCGCCTGGAACGTACGGACCCGCTCCCGCGAATGGGAGCACGGCCTGGTCCAGCGGTTCACCAAGCGCATGAACGACTGGGCGCATCGGCTGAGCAACCACCTGGACGAGACCGTGTGGGCCAGCCGGTTGTCGATGCTCACCGGCGCCGCCGAACCGGCCAACCTCCAGCTCCTCTCGCCCTGGGAGCACGCCCGGGTCGACCTGCACGCCGGTCGGATGTTCGACGGCGTCACGCGCGTCGACAGGTACGGCAACCGGGCCGTACCCACCCTCCGCGACGTGGCGGCGTACGACGACGCCGCCCGTGCGGCCGACTCCCCACTGACGGGCGGCGGGACGCTGCGCGCGTTCCCGCTCACCGACACGCCACGCGCCGACGAACCGATCGTGGCGTTCGACCAGTTCACCCTCGCGGAACTGGTCGGCGCACTGCACGAGGACGAGTGGCAGAAGGCCCTGCGGACGACGGCCGGCCAGCGCGCCGCAATGCAGGCCGAGTGGAACCAGCTCGTGGACCGGCTCAACACACACCTCGCCGCGTACGGCATGCCCGCGGCCCTGCACCTGCCGAAGATCTGACCACAAGCGAGTCGGGAGACCGGAGGGGAACCATGACAACCCCTGTCACCACCCACGTGGGCCTGCGGTTCGTCCAGTTGCGCCGGGAGGGCGACGCCGCCCCGGACACCTGCACCACCGGCCCGAAAGCGATCGACGCGGTCGTCGACTTCCGGGACGCCTGGTCGGATCCGGTCCGGGAGGTCGTCACCGAGGGGGACGACGACCGGGCGCGGCGACTGCTGGCCAAACGGCTGGCGGCGAGGGACGACCGCCTCGACGAGCTCGGCAGGCAGACGCTGTGGCTGTTGCTCCGGGTCGCCGTCGATGCCCGGCTGACCGTCGGTGAGCTGCGCGACGGCATCGCCGCGTGGGCCACCGAGCACGACCTGGACGCCGGGCAGCTCACCACGGCCGCGGCGGAGCTGACCGGCTGGGTGGTGGACGTGCTGGTGCTGGGCCGGTTCCTGCGGATCCCCCGGTCACCGGCAGCCGTCGTGCTGGTCCGCGTGCTGCGCGGGATGACGCTGCTGCGCCTCGCCCGCTCCGACGCCGACGCGACGTGTCTGGTCCGGGCCCTGCTCGGCGGGCGCGACGTGCTGCTGCCGGACCCGCCGGCGCCCCCGCGGGCCGACCCGGACGCCGATCGGGCCGACCGGTTCGCCGACCTCGGTCAGACCCTGCGGCGGCTACGCGCCCGGGCCGGCGCCGTCGGCCTGACCGACGCCACCGTACGGGACCTGCGGAACAGCGGCTTTCCCGATCTCGGTCCGGCCATCGCGGCCACCACGCAGGCCGCGTCCGACCTGGGTGTTCCGGACACCACCACGCTGAGCCGCCTCGCCCGGGTGTTCTCCGCCGAGCAGGACGACGCCCGGCGCCGGGCGACCGCGAAACTGGACCCGGGCGACGCCGAACCGATCCCGTCGCATCCCGGCCCGGCCGAGCCGCTGCCCTATCCGGGGCAACCGAAGGTGCCGGTGCTGGACGCGTACACCCGCATCGCCGGCCGGGGCGATCTCATGATCATCCGTACCGCGCTGCTGCGCTACCAGCCCGGCGAGATCTCGTACATCGAGAACGTGCTGGCCAGCGAGACGCGCGGCCGGTCCCACGTGGCCGACACCCGCACCAGCGAGACCGTGACCACGATCAGCAAGACGATCGACGCGTCCACCGAGGAACTCGCGTCCACCGAGCAGAACAGCCTGGACCGGGCGCTGGCGACGGCGGCGTCGCAGCAGAACTCCACCTCACTGGGCGTCAGCGTGTCCGGCGGGCTCGGGCCGGTCCGGGCCGGTATCGAGGTCAACGCCGACCAGTCCACCTCGACCGAGACGAGCAGCAGTTCCGCCGTGTCGTACGCCAAGACACTCACCGAGAGCGCCACGCAGCTCCTGCGTACCGAGACCGGTCAACGCCGCACCACCACGAGCACCGTGCGAGTCACCGAGACCAACACCCACTCCTTCGACAACGCCGCCGGCGCCGCGAACATCAGTGGTGTCTACCGCTGGCTGGACAAGGTCGACCAGGCGCAGGTCTACAACTACGGCGAGCGGCTCATGCTGGAGTTCATCGTCCCCGAGCCCGCCGCCACGCTGGTCTGGCTGAACACCCGGACGTCCGAGGACACCAGCGCGGGCGCCGTCCCCAAGCCGCCTGCCTGGTTCCTCGACGTCGACGACCTGGACGACGACAACTGGGCCGCCAAGGCCGCCCGCTGGGACATCTTCGGCGTCGAGCCGCCCCCGGACCCGGAGGTCTTCGCCACCGCCACCTTCGTCGACCCGGCCGCCCGGCCGTTCGACTATCCCAAGAACTCCACCGACAAGTCCCAGCCCGAATGGGGGTACGCCTCCTACACCGGCGAGGTCGCGGTACCGGCCGGATACGAGGCGAGCAGGGCGTACGTCTGGACCACCTGGGGCCTGTCCGAGGGCGAATACCCCACCGACGTCGGCAACCCGCCGCAGGCCGCGCAGGTCGCGGTCGGGGAGCACCGGGTGACCCTCAACGAGAGCGTCGGCAATGCGAAGATCGACTTCGACTCGCCGGTCCCCGGTCCGGTCCCGATCGGCATCAGCACCGACCAGCGGGGCGGGCTCACCGTCGTGGTGCGGGTCCGGTGCACCCGGACCGACGGCGCGTTCGAGGCGTGGCGGCTGCGGGCCTGGGAGACGATCCGAGCCGGATACCTGGCCCAGCGCTCCGCCTACGACAACGACCAGGCACGCCGGCAGGCACGCACCGCCTACCAGGCGAGCGGGTCGGCGGCCAGCCTCCGGCAGCTGGAGATGCTGGAACTCAAGCGGGCCTGCCAGACCGTGCTCACCGGGCAGGAGTTCGACCTGTACGGGGCCCTGGACACTCCCGACGACGAGGCTCCCCGCATCGACCGGATGCAGATCACCGCCGAAGCCGACCACATCCAGTTCTTCGAGGAGGTCTTCGAGTGGGAGAACCTGACCTACCTTTGCTACCCCTACCAGTGGGCCGGCCGGGACCGCTGGGTCACCGTACGCAGCCGCACCAGCAGCGACGCGTTGCACCAGGCGTTCCTGCAGGCCGGCGCGGCCCGGGTCATCGTGCCGGTACGCCCCGGCTACGAGTACGCCGTCGGCGGGTATCTCGCCTCCTCCCAGGTGCCCACCCTGTCGCCACGCCCGTGGCGGGACGGCGGCAATCCGTACCCGCCGATCGAGGAGCTGATCGCCGACGCCCTCGACCGGCCGGGTGAGGAGGTGGCCGTCGGTGATCCGTGGGAGGTCGTCACACCCACCTCGCTCGTTCAGTTGCAGACCGGCCCCGACCTCAACCCGCCGGCTGGTGGGCCGGAGCCCGTCGCGTACGCGTGAGGCCGCCTCACGACGGCCGGCGGGTGGGTTGGAACAGCTCGATGAGGTTGCCGGCGGGGTCGGCGAGCAGGATCTGGCGCCCACCGGGGCCGCTCACCGGGGCGCTGCGGAACGGCAGGCCGACGGTGCGCAGTCGGTCGATCTCGGCGTCGAGGTCGTCGACGGTCAGGTGAATCCGGTTGCGGCCGGCGGTGGCGGCGTCGGCGGGGGTGGCTCGGGCGCCGGAGCTGGCCGGCCCGGACAGCAGCAGTCGCAGCGGACCGCGGACCACGTCGGCGAAGGCGGGCGCGGCGCTGGTGTTCAGCGTGAAGCCGAGATGGGCGGTGTAGAAGTCGACGGCGGCCTGGACGTCGTCGACGAGGTAACGGACGCTGGCGTACTGGTCGGAGGCTGTCACGGCGGGACCTCTTTCATGGACGGATGGCGTCGAGGACCGGCAGCAGGCGCCGGACGCGGGTGTCGATGTCGGCTGCGACGTGCTGGAAGGCGAGGTAGCCGGCCCGGTCGGTGTCGCCGGCTGCGGGGTCGGGAATGCTCCAGTGCGCGCGCCGGGGACGCTCCGAGAAGTCCGGAAGGGCCTCGCGGGCCTTGTCACACAGGCTGATCACGAGGTCGAAGCGGCGGCCGGCGACGGTGTCGAGGTGTCGAGGGCGCTGCCCGGCGACGTCGATGCCGAACTCGTCGTGCAGGACCCGGACGGCGTCGGGGTGAAGGCGGTCCTTGGGACGGCTGCCGGCGCTGATCGCCTCGGCTCGGCCACCGGCGCGATGCCGCAGCAGCGCCTCGGCGACCGGCGAGCGAGCGCTGTTGCCCGTACACACGAACAGCACGCGGACGCGGGGCGATCGCCGCAGGCCGGCCGAGGGCGGCGAGGGCGCCGGTTCGCGACGCAGCTCCGGGTGCAGCGCGGCGCCGGCGTCGGCCAACGCGACCGCGCAGCGGTCCAGGTCCAGGTGGTAGTAGGTGTCGCGGCCGTCGAAGCGGCTGCGCGTGGCGGTGACCAGTCCACCGTCGCGCAGCAGCCGCAGGTGGTAGGAGACGAGGCTCTGCGGCTCGCCCGTCCGCGCCACCAGCTCCCGGACCCGGTAGTCGCTGACGACGAGTTCGGACAGCAGTCGCCATCTCAGCGGATGGGCCGCCAATCGCAGGAATGCCGGGACGAGTCGACTCGACGCCACGATCCGCATAATACATCAAATTGAATTGATGGAGTACGTTCCGCGAGTCGACCAGGCACGACGAGACGTCGACAGAAGCAGGCGCAGCAGCGGGCCCCGTGCGGGGGCAACAGCGCGCACGCGCCCAGGTCGCTAACCTTCTCCGGTGACGAATAGTGCCGGTGTCGCACTGGGCATCGAGGCGGCTCGCCGGTTGGTCGAGCTGGACGTGGTGGACATCCAGCCAGGGCTGACCGACGCCGAGTTCGTCACCATCGAGCGACGGTTCGGCTTCGAGTTCGCCGACGACCACCGCGCCTTTCTCGCCGTCGGGCTACCGGTCTCGCATGGCCAGGACGACCACCCGGACAAGGCAAGTTGGGGCTGGCCGAACTGGCGCCGGTTGGACAACCCCACCCTGCAAGAGCAGGTCGGCTGGCCACTCGCAACCGCGCTCGACGACATCCAGGACGGCGAATGGCCACCGGGATGGGGCAGACGCCCGCACGACCTCGTTCGGCGTACGGCCAAGGCGGAACGACTCCTCGCACAGGTTCCCCGGATGATTCCCGTGTACGCCCACCGCTACCTGCCGGCCGGCCGCGGCTCCGCCGGTCATCCCGTGCTGTCCGTCCACCGGCTCACCGACACCATCGTGTACGGCCACGACCTCGCCCACTACATCGACCAGGAGTTCCGGGAACCGCAGGTGACCGTAGCCTTCTGGCGCGACTACGTGTGAGAGGCGAGGGCCGGCACCCGACTGCTCGGCCCTCGGGACCTGCGGCTGACACTTGCTCAGATGTTGGAGCCGTCCGGCGGCAGCCCGGGCGGTGGCTGCGGGGATCCGCCCCGGCCGGCAGCCGGTGGACAGGACATGCCCAGGGTGTAGGCCGTCATGGACAACGAGCCGTAGGCGTAGCCGTCGACGAGGACCTCGGTGTCGGGGGTGTCCATGGCGGCGGCCAGACCGGCGAGGTACAACGCGGGGATGAAGTGATCCGGTGTCGGTACCGCACGGCGGAAGTCCCCGTGAGCGTCGAGGGTCGCGTACTCGCCCGGGTCGGTCAGCATCCGGGCCTTGGCGTCCTTGTCGAAGCGTTGCGCCCAGTCGAAGCCGTCGTCGGCCAGCGCCCAGTCCATGCCGCGCAGGTTGTGCACGACATTGCCGCTCGCCACGATCAGCACACCGCGCCGGCGCAGTGGAGCGAGCCGGGCGCCGAGTTGAAGGTGGTAGTCCAACGGCTTGTCGGCGTTGATGCTGAGCTGGACGACGGGAATCGTCGCGTCCGGAAAGGCGTGCAACAGCACCGACCAGGTGCCGTGGTCGATGCCCCAGCTGTCGACGTCCGCCCCGACCCAGGTCGGATGGACGACGTCACTGACCTCCTCAGCCAGTTCGGGCAGCCCCGGCGCCGGGTACTGCACCTCGAACAGTTCCTGGGGAAACCCGTAGAAGTCGTGAATGGTCCTCGGCCGGGGCATCGCGGTGACGGCCGTGGCGTTGATGTACCAGTGGGCGCTGACCACCAGGATCGCGCGGGGACGCGGCACCGCGGCGCCGAAGGCTCTCCACGCGGAGGTGTACCGGTTGACCTCAAGGGCGTTCATGGGGTTGCCGTGGCCCAGGAACGCCGCGGGCATCAAGACCTCCGAGCCCGGATGTACGTCTGAAGGCACGTGGACTTCCCTCCCTGAAGGACCGGTTCGCACGGCGCGGCATACCGGACCTGAAGGTCACGATAGTGCCACCTCGCAGCGGTTCCGGCCGGAATCACGCTCCTCCGGGGATCGGAGATCGAGTTTCCCGGATCGGGGCTGCCGATCGAGTGCGGCCACACCGCGCCGGCAGCCTGCCCGTTCGGGCGGCTGCCGAGTGACTCCTGGCGATGGGATCATGATCGGATGACGCCCTTCCGCATCGATGTACCCGAAGCCGTCCTGGACGACCTGCGGGCTCGGCTTTCGCGGACAAGGCTCGCGCCGGCCGCCCCAGGAGAGCCGTGGGCCGCCGGCACCGACCCTGGGTACCTGGCAGATCTGGTGCGGTACTGGCTGGATGAATTCGACTGGCGTGCGGTCGAGCGTGCCCTCAATCGGTACCCCCAGTTCGTCACCACGGTCCGGGGCACGCCGGTCCACTTCGTTCATGTCCGCTCGGCATCGCCCGACGCCACGGCGCTGATCCTGACCCATGGCTGGCCCGGCACGTACACGGAGATGCTGCCCCTGGTGTCCCGGCTCGCAGACTTCGACCTCGTCATACCGAGCCTGCCCGGCTTCGCCTTCTCGGGACCACTCGCCGAGGGCCCGACGACCGAGGCGGCCGTCGCGGACGTCTGGGCTGAGCTGATGACCCGTCTGGGCTACGACCGCTTCGGCGCCTACGGCGGCGATATCGGGTCCGGCGTGACGACGTGGCTCGGCGCCCGCCACGCAGATCGGGTCATCGGGGTCTTCTCGCAGCACATCAAGTTCCCGCCGGCGGACCGCAGGGACGACCTCAGCCCGGCCGAGGAGGCGTTCATCGCCATGCTCGACGCGAAGGCCCAAGACGACTGGGGCTACGGGATCCTCCAGGAAACCCGGCCCGACACCCTCGCGGCCGCGCTGAGCGACTCGCCGTCCGGACTGGCCGCATGGATCGTCGAGAAGTACCAGCGCTGGAGCGACTGCGGCGGCGACATCTCCCGCCGGTTCGACTTTGACGAGCTGCTGACCACCGTGATGCTGTACTGGGTCACCAACTGCATCGGCACGTCCTTCCGGCCCTACCGTGACGACCACCTGGCCCCGCATCTGCCGATGGTCGCCGTGCCCGCCGGCATCACGGTCAGCGTGGAGGACGCCGGCCTGCCCCGGTCGTTCGCCGAACGCACCTACGCCAACCTCACCCACTGGCGCGAGCCCACCGTCGGCGGCCACTTCCTCGCCCAGGAAGAGCCCGACCTGCTCGCCGCCGACCTGCGCGCCTTCTTCAGCGCGCTGCGGTGATCCAGGGGCGTTCGGCGATCTCGGTGTTGTTGACGTGACGACTATTGATCGTCGCTTGATCGGGTATGCACCCAGCGTCCCGGCCCGCGCCGGGCGCAACGCCTTGATCTAGAAGCGGTTGCTGCGCCACCCGGCCAGATGCGCCGGCTGTTGCCACCGCTGGGAGCAACCTGAGCAGGTACATGATCCAATGGCGCGGTGGAACTCACCAAGCAGTTCAGTGAGCGGGAATACGCTGCGGCGCTGGAGTCATGGGCCTGGCTGGATCTCGACGGGAAGGCTGCGCGGTTCACCTCGCTGTTCGGCGATGTGTTCCTTGAGTCCGCCGACGGCGCGTGGTGGTTCCTCGACACCTTCGAAGGGCAGCTCGTACGGGGGTGGAACTCCCGTGCCGACCTGGCTGCCGAGCTGGACACCGAGGGCGGCCAAGAGCGCTGTCTTCTGGCCCCCCTCGCCATGGGCGCATACCAGCGGCGCGGGCTCCGCCTGGACGCCAGTCAGATCTACGCCTACGCGCCACCGCCGATCGTCACGGGAAGTTTCGACGTCGACCGAATCGAGGTGTTTGGCTTCGTCGCAGTGGTCAACACCGCCGGTCAGCTCCACGGGCAGCTACAGAATGAGCCCAGCTGAGGGCTCGGGGCCCGACCGACAAGTGCTGCCACGACGAACATCCTGTCGCCCCCGCTTGCTGGATCTGTTGCACATCACCCGGCGAACCGCCGTGCCGGTCTGCTTCCAGGTGGCCGACCAGCCCTGACCGACCAGCCCTGACCGACCTTCTGGCCGGAGGCCGGGAAGTCGAACGCCAGCTTCGAGCCGTCGATCGCGGTGGTGCCGGTGTTCTTGACCGTCACGGTCGCGGTGAAGCCGCCCGGCCAGGTGCTCGCCGCGTAGCCGGCCGAGCAACCGCCGGTCGGGGCGGCCGGCACGGTCCGCACGGTCACGCCGGGCGAGGCCGCGGGCACGTTGCCCGCCGCCCACCTTCACGGTGCCGGCGGCGTCCTTCCACTTCTGGAGCGGCACCACCGTGACGTACCGGGTGACCAGGTCTGGAAGC
This sequence comes from Micromonospora tulbaghiae, assembly GCF_900091605.1. GTDB lineage: Bacteria > Actinomycetota > Actinomycetes > Mycobacteriales > Micromonosporaceae > Micromonospora > Micromonospora tulbaghiae. The sequence continues at coordinate 64,810 of NZ_FMCQ01000013.1, read as the reverse complement.
TCAGCGACCGGCACGGCGGGCTGAGCGGCTCGCGTACCAGGGCCGGTGGGGGCCGGACCCCACCGACCCGGCCAGGTCATCGAGCGCCGTCAGGGCATGCGCCGAAGGTGATCGTGGACAACTGATGCGGGGCGCCGCTTCCTGGCCTAAGCTGCGTCACATATACATCGATACTGATCAATAGTAGGTGTCGGCGGCGGCCGGGGCCGGCCCGGCCAACCACGGACCCCGCATTCACCGACTCCGATTGGAGTACCCGATGACCTGGCGTCCAACCATCGCCGCACTCACCGGCCTGTGCCTCGCACTCACCACCGCACCAGGCCCTGCCGGTGCCGCACCCGCATCCCCGGCACCTCGGGACGCCTCTGATGTGAACGTTCACACCTACCCGTTCAGCGGCCCACCCGGCGCTCCACCCGGGGTCTGTCCGGAGGGCGCCGGGTACGGCCCGCCCCTGCCTGCCGGCTCCGTGTCCGCGACGAAGATCCGGAGCGGGTTCTCGTTCCTCGAAGGACCGGTCTGGATCGCCGACGGCGGCTACCTGCTGATGTCCGACATGGCCGCGGGCGCCGGGCCGAACAACGTGCAGCCCTCCACGATCCGCCGGTTCACCCCGCCGGCGACCTTCGACACCTTCGTCGCCGACGCCGGCAGCAACGGCCTGGCGCTCAGCCCCGACGCCCAGCAGATCATCGCCGCCACCCACGACCTGCGGAACGTCTCCGCATACCGGCTGAGCGACCAGGCCCGCGGCACCGTCGCCGCCGACTACCAGGGCCGGGCGTTCAACTCACCCAACGACGTCACGGTCCGGTCCGACGGCGTCGTCTACTTCACCGACCCCAACTTCCAGCGCGGCAACCGACCCGACCAGATGAGCGGACGTACCAGTGTCTTCCGCGTCTCCGGCGGCCAGGTGTCACTGGTGGACGACCGGCTGCGGCAACCCAACGGCATCGCGCTCTCCCCGGACGGCAGCACGCTCTACGTGGGCGCCTACTCCGAGAACAAGATCTACAAGTACGCCGTCCAGCCCGACGGCAGCACCGGCGCCCGCAGCGTCTTCGTGAACTACATCGGCGGTCCCGACGGGGTCACCATCGACTGCGCCGGCAACGTGTACTGGGCCTCCGGCTCGGACGGGCTGATCCACGTCTACTCGCCCGCCGGCGCGCAGCTCGGCACGATCCGCTCCGGCGGCACCGGCACCACCAACGTGGCGTTCGGCGGACCCGACCGGCAGACCCTCTACATCACCTCCGGCCGGACGAACGACTCGGGCCTGTACAGCGTGCGGCTCAACGTCCCCGGCTACCCGTACTGACCAAGAAACCCGGGAAGGAAAGCACCCGTGCGGATCAATCCTCAACAGTTCCGACACCGCGTCCCGCTCGCCTTGCTGATCTGCGCCGGCACCATCGTGACCGGCGTACCCGCCAACGCCGCGGCGGCCGCACCGACGACCGGGAGCCGGCAGGCGGCCCGGCTCGCCGCCGACACCAGCCCGCCCACCCGGCCGACCGGCCTGCGCCGCACTCGGCTGACCTGCCAGTCCGTCACGCTCGCCTGGTACGCCTCCCGGGACAACGTCGGCGTCGCCTTCTACGACATCTACCACGACGGCCAGCTCGTCACCTCGGTCTCGGGACGGACGCTGACCGCCACGCTCAGCGTCGTGCAGGGTGTCACCTGGGGCTGGTACGTCAACGCCCGCGACGCCGCCGGCAACGTCTCGCAAGCCAGCTCCACGCTCTCGGTCACCCCGCCGTTCTGCCAGCAGGACACGACTCCGCCCAGCACGCCGACCAACCTGGCCGCGACGGTCGACGGCACGGCCGTGACCCTCACATGGTCGGCCTCCACCGACAACGTCGCGGTCACCGGCTACACCATCCTGCGCAACGGTACGGCGGTCGGCTCCACCACCGGCACCGTCGGCAACCCGCCGGCGACCACGTTCACCGACACCGGGCTGACGCCCGACACCGACTACCGGTACACCGTGACCGCCCGGGACGCCCAGGGCAATGTCTCGGGCGCGAGCACCGCGGTCACCGCGCACACCGGCTCGGGCTGCACGAGCCCGGTCTGCGGCGCGACGGCGATCACCACCGAGAAGGACCTGCCCTGGGGCCTGGTGCAACTGCCCGACGGCACGGTCCTCTACGGCCGGCGCGACCTGTTCGACATCGTCGCCATGAACCCGGACGGCACCGACAAGCGCAGCATCGGCACCGTGCCGAACGTGGCCGGCACCAACGGCGAGGGCGGCGTGCTCGGGCTGGCCGTCTCGGCCAACTTCACCACCGACCGCTGGCTGTACATCTACCACACCACCACGACCGACAACCGGATCGTGCGCATCCGCTACGACGGCACGCTGCAAACCAATACCGAGCAGGTGCTTGTCACGGGAATCCCGCGCAACAAGTACCACAACGGCGGCCGGCTTCGTTTCGGTCCCGACGGCAAGCTCTACGCCGCCGCCGGCGACGGACAGAACCCGGACGTGGCCCAGGACACCGGCAACCTGGGCGGCAAGGTGCTGCGGCTCAACCCCGACGGCACCGTCCCGGCGGACAACCCCTTCGGCAACTACGTGTGGAGCTACGGCCACCGCAACCCGCAGGGACTCGCCTTCGACTCTCAGGGCCGGCTCTTCGAGCAGGAGTTCGGCAACAACGTCATGGACGAGACCAACATCATCGTCAAGGGCGGCAACTACGGCTGGCCCGCCTGCGAGGGCACCTCCGGCGACTGCGCCAACCCGAACTTCAGGGCCCCGATCCGTACGTACCCGGTGGCCGAGGCCTCGTGCAGCGGCATCGCGATCGTCCGGGACGTGCTCTACATCGCCTGCCTGCGTGGCAACCGGATGTACCGTGCGGAGATCAGCGGCAACACGCTCACCAACGTCCAGCAGTACTTCGTCGGGACGTACTTCCGGCTGCGCACCGTCGAACCGACCCTCGACGGCAACCTGTGGCTGACCACGAGCACCGGCGGGGACAAGGACAGCACCCCGAACAACAGCAACGAGAAGATCCTCAAGGTGACCCTCGGTGGGGCGGCGTCCGGCCCCACGAGCTGAGAGCGAGCCGGGAACCCGGCACCGTCAGCCCTCGGAGGGTGCTCGCGTCGCGCGGGCACCCTCCGAGCGATCCGGGCTGGCACTGCAGCGGACCGGCGCAGCGGTAGCGCCTTGGCGTCAGCCCTGGCGGAGGGGGCGCAGGTGGCGGTCGGCCCACTCGGCGAACGGAGTCAGGGGGATGCCGAGGGCGTGCGCGAACTCCGGCCGGGCCGGCTGCCCGGCGACGTTCAGGAACTCGTGGGAGGTGGTGGCCCACGGCGGCATGCCGGCGGCGAGCGCTTCCGCCTCGGTCATGTCGGGAGCGGTGCCGTCGATGCCGAGCGACTCACCGATGATTTTCGCGATTTCCGTCATCGGCAGGTGGTCGCCGGCCAGTTCGAGTTCGACGCGGTGGAAGCGGTCGGGGTCGGCGATGGCCGCTGCGGCCGCTCGGCCGATGTCGTCGACGGCGATCAGCGACAGGTGGGTCTGCGGCCGGAGGACCGTCGCGAGCCCGCCCGCGATGCCCCGCGGCAGCAGGTAGGCCAGCTCGGGCAGGAAGTTCTCCATGAAGAAGCCCGGCTTGATCAGCGTCCACCGGTCGAAGCCGGCGGTCCGGACGCGTTCCTGCATGCCGGCCTTGGGCAGGAAGACGCGCTCCATCGCGGCCCAGCGTCCGTCGGTCCAGCCGGGGGCGTGCTCGTGCTGCCCGGCGCCGGACACCGAGGTGTGCACGAACTGCGGGACCTCCGCGGCCAATGCGGCCTCGATCAGGTTGACGCCCTGGGCGAGTTCGCTCTCGAAGTCCCAGGTGTCGCCGCGCAGCTCCGGCATCTGCACGGAGAAGACGGCGCGGGCGCCCCGGGCCGCCGGGACCAGCGATGCGGGGTCGCGGAGATCGCCGGTGACCAGCTCGGCGCCGAGGGCGGCGACCGCGGCGGCCTTGGCGGCGGCAGGGTTACGGACCAGGGCGCGCACCGGTACGCCGGCGGCGAGCAGGGCGCGGGCGGTTGCCCCGCCCTGCCGGCCGGTGGCGCCGGTGACCAGGACTGGTGCTCGATCTGACATGGACACACTCCTCGACCCAGGAAGCGGCGGGGTCCGCCGTTTACGCTTGCTAAGATACGGCGGACCCCGCCGCTTAGCAACGCCGAGGTGAGACATGCGAGCAGACGCCCGCCGCAACTACGAACTTCTGCTCGCGGTGGCAGCAGAGGCGGTGGCCGAGCACGGGGCCGACGCGTCGCTGGAACAGATCGCCCGGACCGCCGGGGTGGGCTCCGGCACGGTCCGCCGCCATTTCCCGACCCGGCACGCCCTGCTCGAAGCCGTCTTCCGGGAGCGCATCGACGCCCTCTGCGCCCGCGCCGGCGAACTAGTGGGCGAACCGGATCCCCGGGCCGCGCTCGTCGAGTTCCTGATCGAGATCACGCGGGCCGCCGCGACGATCCGGGGCCTGGCCGAGGCGCTGAACCGCGGCCGCACCGAAAGCGTCTACTGCGCGTCCGACCAACTGGCCGAGGCGGGTGAGCCACTGGTACGCCGGGCCGCCGAGGCCGGAGTGCTGGCGCCCGACATCACCTTCGCCGACCTGTCGACGCTGGTCACCGGGATCGCCCTGGCAACCGAGAACGACCCCGACCCCGGCACCACCGCGACCCGCCTGCTCTCGCTGGCCATGACGGGATTCACGGTGACACCGCAGGCACCCACTTCCGAAACCAGGGCCTGACCACACCCCCGGGCCAGGGCCTGATCGCAAGCCGTAGCTCAGGCGGGCTTCGTCGGACCAGGTAGCGGTCCGAGCTACGGCTCACGAGCCTGCCCGACTCCTCGCCTACACCTACCACTCCTGGTGGGACTCGTCTCGACCGGATTCGGCTGGCACGGTCGCTGTACCTCGCTGCTGTACTACCGGCATGAGGTGGCCGGTTTCCCTGGTCCAGCCGAGGAAGCGGCGGTGCAGCACGCCGGCCGGAGTCCAGGGCATGTCCTCGGTGGCCTGGACGAGGTAGGCACCAAGGTAGAGAGCCAGCGACACCGGCGCATCCATGAACTCCGCGCGCAGCTCCCGCCTCCGCGTGGGGCAGGGCCAGGGCAGGTCGCAGCCACCGCAGCTCCAGACCGGCATGACCGGGCCGTGGGTGGTCACCGCGCGCTCTCCAGGAACCGCGCGGTGTCCGCCAGCGCCTGCCGGCTCGTCGCCCATTCCACCTGCCAGCAGGGGTACGGAGTCAGCCGCGCCCACCACGCTCGGCACCCGGCACACATGCCGTCGAGTCCTCGCACATGAACCGCGACGATCGCCTGTTCCTGCTCACTGGTCACTGCTCACCCTCCGACGGCCAGTGGCCCCGATTGATCGGAATCCGATGCCGGACGCGGCAGGGCAGTGCGGACCCACAGCGGCAGATGCGCCGCCAGAGCCGCCACGACCACACCGGCCGGTGTCTGCGAGCAAGAGTCAGCGCGGTGGCAGAAAGGTATTCGTCATACGAGACGCGCCGCAGGACCCTCCCTCGGATCTGAGGGGGACGCGGCGACCAGGCGATACCCGCACCGCCCGCCGCATCCCGTGAGCAGGAGGCTACGGTCGGTCGCGGAGCGGAATGGGTAAGGTTCCTACCCCTGGATCAGGAGAGGAGCCCGACCTTGACCGCGAGGTCACGGGCGTCGTCACGGGTGGAGCGTGGGCCGTCGAGCAGGTCCAACGTGATCTGTCGGGCGTACCCGTTGAAGCGGATCGTCTCGGGGGCCGACTCGTACGCCTGCCGCAGCGTCGCCACGGCCGCTTCCTTGTCGTCCTTGCCGTAGTGCGCCCGCGCCACCTCGATGAGATGGCGTGCCCGGCGCGGCCTCGACGGAATGGCCGCCGAGTCGTGGCGGCGCGCCTGCCGTACCGCCTCACCGGCCTTCTGCAACTCCACCGCCACCGTCACCGCGTGGGCGTTCATGATGACCCGGGAGAACGACGTCTGCGGCTGATAGAAATCCTCCGGCAGACGCTGCGCCACCCGGTCGGCCCGATCCCAGTACCGCCAGGCCCGGCCTTCCTCGCCGGCACGAGCGGCGGTGTAGGCGGCCTCGAAGTTGAGCGCACCCCACAACGCCAGCAGATTCGTGCCCCCGTCGGCCGCCCTCGGCTCCAGAGCCGACAGGACATCCTGGGTCACCACCATGGCGGTGTCCCAGTCTCCGGCGTCACGATGCACCTGGCACAGGAACCATGCCGCGAGGGCCACCGCCTCCGGTTCACCGGAATCCTGAGCCGCCACCATCGCCCGGTCCGCGACCCGCCACAACAACTCGGCAGCCGGCTGGTACGCAAGGAACATCTGCGTCAGCCCGAACGTCTCCGCCAACAGCGACTGCGCCTGCCGACGCTCAACGCCCTCGTACACCAGCGCGGCCCGCTGCACGTCGTGCAGAAGTCTCGGCAGCAGCCCACCCAGCACCGTCCGGTGATCGGACGCCTGATGACGCGCCCGCCACGCCATCGCAAGCCGCTCACGCAAACCGGCTAACGATTCCGGCTCCGCGTCATCGGCGAGCACGACGCGGTTCACGGCGTCCCGCACCGACGCCAGCGCCGGATGCTCAGGCCCGTTCACCACAGCGGACCGGTCGCTCAGCTCGCCAGCCAGAGCAGACACGTCGACCTTCAGCGCACGCGCGATGCGGTCCAGCATGTGGATGCGCGGCGGCAAGATCCGATCGGTCTCCACCGCCTTGACCCACTCGGCGCTGCGCCCCACCAGTCCACCCAGCACCGCGCGAGTCTTCCCGGACCGCTCCCGGTAGACCTTCAGCCGCTGCCCGAAGGTCAACTCCGGCAAGGATTCCATCCCGAACCTCCTCGTAGCGCGGGATGCGCCACCGGCCAACTGGGCCGTCGTGCCACCAACGCTACCGACCTACGTGGGGCCGCATAACCCCGAACACGCAGCCATGCTGTCCGGCTCCATCGTGCTGGCTCAGACCAGCCGATCAGGGGGTCGGGCCAAGACGAAGGGTTCCAAGGTCGAACCGCGGTGAGCACTACGGTGTGAACGCCGATCTCTCTGCTGGCTGAAACTCAGCCAGCGCCGACCAGTGCCGTCGACTGCTGGCCGAGCACCATCGTGGGTCACCCGTGGTTAGGTGTTGCGCTTCGTCTTGCTGACTTCCTGCTGACATGGCCCCGATCTTGCCAACATCAAGGCTCCTGTCGGCCAGCATCAGTGACTGCCGCTGACTTGCTTGCCCCGTCGCCTGCCGCCGGCCGCGGACTGGGTCCGTCGACGGGATCCGTCGACGGGATCCGTCGACGTTCCGACATGATGCCCGCCTAGGGGTTCTTCTTGGACTCTGCCGGAGCCCCTGACCGGAGTGACGCATTTAGATCACGAAGAGCCGCTAACTTAGATGAGAAGAATGGATCTAGAGGGATTATGATGCTTATAAGCATCCATACTGCCGCCGTAACCCTAAGCCAGGATTCCACGGATTTCGGCACGACAGCAAAGAGCGGAAGTATCCATACGATGAACACAAAGGGAGCTACAGCAATAAATATCTGTTTGATTGTCGCCACAAATCGCATTACCACTCTTTGGCCGCGTCGTAGACCTTCGGCCCGAGCTGCTGCAGGCAAGAGGTCGAATTGTGCACGTAGCACGATAATCAGCAGGCGCGACAGTCGGTCCAGCAGGTCTTCTCTCGTTCGCTCACCCGGCAAGGCGACCCAAGAGGCGTAGCCCCTTATCTCGACAGCCGCCTCACGACAGCGAGACTTTAGAAGGGCGTCCGCATTGACCTCCCCCACGGCGAAGCATCGAGGAACGAATAGCTCCAAGTTCTGAGCAGCCGCTACCAGCTTACGACCCATAAGGCGTCGCGCATCAGGGGCGGCCAAGCCATGCTCCCACTCAGCATCGTTAAAGACGTCCCAGAGCTCGTCCATAACCAAGAGATGTGGGACGTTTCGCCTAAGGTGGCGGGTTATGTAGATATAGCTGAATGGCCCTCTCTGCCTCTTAAGGTACCAGCGGAAAAACAGGGCAGCTTGGCCGAGAAGAATCACCGCGATTGCGCCGTGAGCAGGAGAGCCCAAGAAACCTACATTTCGCATCGTGTCCTTAGTGATGAAAGCCGTTACCACTCCAAGCCCAGCAAAAAGGAAAGACAGCGCGGCAATAAACCATATCTCTCGCGTCCGAGAGCGGGGATCCAATAACCAGGGTTGCCATCTGAGCCGGTACAGACGCGCACCGAGCCGCATTGCATGATGGAAGGCTTCCTTATCGTCCTCTTTGAGGTCAAAGCCCGCCCTGTTGGCAATAAGGGGCCAGGTTTCACGTTTCCTGCGGACCTCCCCAACCATCACCTTCGCGACTGGGCGAAGTTTTGCAACCCTAGCCGGCGGAGGAAGTGAGTTCGCGCTCATGCAAGTCCCCTACGGTCGTTCGCGAGTCCGGTGCGACATTACGAGAGACGCAAAGGGGCAGCAACGGTCGGACTGAAACTTGATACTCGACCTCAACTTGGCCATCGCACGGCGAATCACCCACCATCCCGTCTGCCGCCGACCCACACACCGTGGAGCGGGCCAGGGCCAGGGTGACAAGGTGGAGCGCCCTACCGGACGAACGACCTTGTCACCCTGGCCCTGGTCTGCTCGGCTCGCCTGGGTCGGTGGCTGACGGGATGGCATCCCACCTCAACCACTCCCCTACCGGAACCCTTCGGCAACTCCATCTCGGAGTCGTCTGGCCCCCGCCGGAGGCACAGCTCTAACCCCGCCCTCTCCCTCACCCTCCACCCACCTCCACCCCTTCCCATCCTGGGACTGGGCGACCGTACGGAACCGTTCGGCAACTTCGTCCGCCGCGGTTGGCCTGCCGGATCTCGTGCTGCTTCGGGATCGTCGGAACCGGGTGGAAGGTGTCCGCCTGGCCTTGGTCGTCCTTCGGGACTCGTCACCGGGTCACCTCACTGACCCAGGTGTGACGCGCGGGGCGGGCGTGGGGTTCGGGCCGGCTGACTTTGCGCCCCGCCGCCGAAGGCGGGCGGGGCGGCGGCTCCGTCAGGAGCCGGTTACCGCGCCCGGCCCGCGCCGCGCGAAGCGCGCTTGATCTAGTACAGGGCGAATTCGGCAACAGCTCGCTACTGAAGCGTGTCCTCTGTCGCTGATGTGCGAAACGCGTCCGCCAACTGTTCTGCGACACCTCGGTGCTGATCGCGGCCAGAAGCGGTTGCTGCGCCGAGCCGGCCAGATGCGTCGGCTGTTGCCACCGCTAGGAGCAAGCTGAGCAGTGACATGATCCAATGGCGCGGTGGAACTCACCAAGCAGTTCAGTGAGCGGGAATACGCTGCGGCGCTGGAGTCATGGTCCTGGCTGGATCTCGACGGGAAGGCTGCGAGTTTTACCTCGCTGTTCGGCGATGTGTTCCTTGAGTCTGCCGACGGCGCGTGGTGGTTCCTCGACACCTTCGAAGGGCAGCTCGTACGGGGGTGGAACTCCCGTGCTGACCTCACTGCCGAGCTGGACACCGAGGGTGGCCAGGACCGGTATCTCCTGGCCCCCCTCGCCATGGGCGCATACCAGCGGCGCGGGCTCCAACTGGACGCCAGTCAGATCTACGCCTACGCGCAACCGCCGATCGTCACGGGAAGTTTTGACGTCGATCGAATCGAGGTGTTTGGCTTTGTCGCAGTGGTCAACACCGTCGGTCAGCTCCACGAGAAGCTACGGAACGAGCCCAGCTAGGAGCTGGCGACGACCCGGCGGAGCTGCGTCGCACATCAGCTGTCGAATCACACTCGCTACTGAAGCGAACGACAAAGCGGAGGTCGATAGGCCGGCCGTCCATTGCCAGCCGCAGCTTCGTGGCCGCTGTCCACAGCGCATCGAGGGCCTGCGTCGGTTCTCCGGCGGAGGGGAACTGACGTCGGTGGAGCGGCCGAACCTACCCGCTGTACGACTGCAGAGGCAGCTCACGCCTGGCGAAGGGTTCGATGACCAGTCGCTGACGCTGCTGCCGTACGACAGCAGAAAGGCCACCTCCCGAAGCCGGGAAGTGGCCTTTGACCTGCGTGGGCGATACTGGGATCGAACCAGTGACCTCTTCGGTGTGAACGAAGCGCTCTCCCGCTGAGCTAATCGCCCTCAGCGCGCATGACTCTACCCGATCACCCGCCCGGACCAAAAACCGGGCCTCAGTGCGTCGCGAGGTAGTGCAGCGCCTCCGCCACCACGTCGATGCCGAAGCTGTACTTGAGCGACAGCCACACCACCACCGACACGAACGCGAGCCCGACCGCCCCGAGCACGAACCGCACCGGCAGCGACTGCCTGGTCACCCAGCGCGTCCAGGAGTTGACGTGGCGGCGGGTGAACGCGAGCAGCCGTCGCGCCCAGTGAAACTCGACCGCCCAGACGCCGAGGCCGGCGATGACCAGCAGCCAGCCGGGGCCGGGCAGCGGGATCAGCGCGATACCGACGGTGACGACGATGGCGCCGAGGATGCCGATGAAGATCTTCAGGGCGACGCGGCCGGTGGGGTTGGCGCGGATCAGGTCGAGCGTGGTGTGCAGGCGTCCGCGCCAGCCCCGTCGCCGTCGGCGCTGCTCCACGAGAGCACCTTGCGACCGCCCTTCCACCGGCACCTCGTACCCCCGACTTTCGGCTGCTGGGGCCGCACCTTTCGGCGATTCGCCAGTGGTCCGCGACGTCACCGATGAGCCCCTCGTGACCATTTCCACCCCCAGTGTCGCGCGGGACCGTCACCCCTGCTGAGGACTGGACGTTACCGGAGTAAGTCGACGACTGAGCCACCCGTTGCCGGGCGGGACGACGGAGTGGGCGGAACCGGAAATTCTACGCGGGACCGAGTGGTTCCCGTGGGCTTTCGGAACCCCTTACCACCACTGGGTGAAGTCAGCGTATGGCGGAGCGTAGCCAGGAGCAGCACCTGAGTATGGGAAAAGCGGGACACGCGCGTTCCGCAGCGGTGCCGGGGGGAGAACGTCCATGAGTGTCATCCGACCGACGACCGTAGAGGTCGAGACGTCGCTAAGGCTCGTCGCGCCTGACGCCACCGCCTTGCCGGTGCGTGCCAGTCTGCGTTACGACCCTGCTGACCCGTATGCGGTCCATGTCCTGTTCCATGCCGAGTCCGCCGGCGGCGAGGCGGTGAGCTGGTCGTTCGCTCGCGAACTGCTGGTCACCGGGCTCGACGAGCCGGCCGGCATCGGTGATGTGCGGGTCTGGCCGTGGGCCACCCCGCGCGGCGACTTCGTCGCGCTGGCGCTGTCGTCCCCGGACGGCAACGCCCTGTTCGAGGTTCCGCGCAGCGTGCTGGTGCGCTTCCTGCGCCGGACCTACGTCGTCGTCCCGCGCGGCCGCGAGGCCGAGCACCTGGACGTCGACACCGCGGTGAACCGGCTGCTGGCCGGTCGCTGACACGGCGACACCCGGGGCCGCGCGGATCTGCCGAGTCCGCGCGGCCCCGGGCCGTCTCCAACCGGGGGTACGCCTCAACCGCGCGTGGTGATCCCGCCGTCGACCGGGATGACCGCTCCGGTCAGGTACGCACCTGCCCGGGAGGCCAGGTAGATCGCCGTACCCGCCATGTCCTCGGGCCGGCCGATCCGGCCCAGCGGCACCTGCTGCTCGATGGCGGCACGCGACTCCGGGTCGTCCAGCGCGAACGCCATCATCTTGCTCTCGAACGGTCCGGGCGCGATCGCGTTGACGGTGATCTGCTCGCCGGCGAGCTGGTGTGCGAGGCCACGGGTGAGCATGTGCACGGCCGCCTTCGTGGCCGAGTACGCGTACACCTCCATCCACGGCACCCGGATGCCGTCGATGGACCCGATGTTGATCACGCGGGCCGGGTCGTCGGCGCCGGCCGCGGCGCGCAGTTGCGGCAGCAGCGCGGTGGTGAGCCGGAAGACGGCCTTGACGTTCACCGCCCAGAGCTTGTCGAAGGCGCCCTCCGGGTACTCCTCCAGTGGCGCGCCCCAGGTGGCGCCCGCGTTGTTGACCAGCACGTGCAGCCGGTCGTGGCGTTCGCGCACGGCCTCGGCGAGCGCCAGCGCGCCCGCGTCGCTGCCCAGGTCGGCCGGGATCGCCTCGCAGTGGCCCTCGGCGGACAGTTCCTTGGCGACCGACTCGCACACGTCCGCCTTGCGCGAGGAGATGATCACCTTGGCGCCGGCCCGTACGAAGCCCCGCGCGATCATCAGCCCGATCCCCCGTGAGCCGCCGGTGACCAGGACCGTCTTGCCGTCGACCGAGAACAGATCCGTCATGCCCATCCCATCGCCGTCGCCCGGCCGCGGGCCGGTCGGCCGGGGCCGCGTGGCCGGGTGCGCAACGCACGCCGGCCCGGGGTCTTACCGATCGGTAACCTAACCGTCCGGCTCGGTTGCCGACAAGAGCGGCCCGAGCGGGTGAAACCGTCGAGATGCAACGTGCGGGCGGGCCGGTTACCGTCGGGATGATGGTCACTACCGGTCAGCCCTCCCCGGCCACCCGCACCGGCCTGCCGGAGCTCCGTCCCGGCACCGACGAGATCGTCACCGGTGTGCTCGGCGACCTCGCCGCCGAGCCCGGCTGGCCCCGTCCGGTCCTGCTCGACCGCGATCTGCTGATCCTGGTCACCCACGGGCACGGCACCGCCGAGCTGGACTTCCGGCCGGTCCCCTGCCGTCCGGGCACGCTGCTGCGCGCCCACCCCGGCCAGGCGCTGCGGTTCGTCGGCGCCCAGCTCGACGCGACAGTGGTGAGCTGGCGGCCGGACGCGCTGCGCGGCCTCGACGTCGACCCGGACGCGGTGCCCGCCCACCGCCAGCTCGCCGGCGAGGACGAGGACGCGGTGATCAGCGAGGTGAGCCAGCTCGCCGTGGACGCCGACCGGCACGCGCTGGTGCCGGCCGCCGCGGCGCTGCTGCGCCACCAGCTCGCCGTGCTGCTGCTGCGGCTGAGCCTGCTGCCGCATCCGCGCAACGGCGCGACGCCCCGGGCCGAGACGGAGACGTTCCGGCGACTGTGCCGGGAGGTGGAACGCGGCTACCGGCACACCCGCCGGGTGGAGGACTACGCCGCCGGCCTCGGCTGTTCGGTGCGTACCCTGACCCGGGCCTGCCTGGCGGTGACCGGCCGCAGCGCCAAGCAGGTGATCGACGAGCGGGTCGCGTTGCAGGCGTGCCGGCTGCTCGCCGCCACCGACGAGTCGATCGCCGCGATCGGCCGGGAGCTGGGTTTTCCCGAGCCGACGAACTTCGGCCGCTTCTTCACCCGGGAGGTCGGGGTGAGCCCGGGGACGTTCCGGGCCGAGCGGGAACGCCCGCTGCCCGTCCGTCTGGTGCGACCCCGGCCGCCCGCCGACTCCCCCGCACCCGGCGGCCAGGCATGATGGCACTGTGCAGATCTCCGCGCGCGGCGACTACGCGGTCCGGGCAGCCCTGAGCCTGGCCACCGCGTACCCCACCCTGCTGTCCACCCAGGCCATCGCGGCGGAGCAGGACATGCCGCGCAAGTTTCTCGAGGCGGTCCTGGCGGACCTGCGCCGGGCCGGGGTCGTCCGGGCCCAGCGCGGCGCCGAGGGCGGCTACACGCTGGCCCGGCCGCCGCGGGAAATCACCATCGGGCACGTGTTGCGCGCCGTCGACGGCCCGCTCGCGGGGGTACGCGGGCTGCGCCCCGAGGAGACGCGGTACGAGGGGGCGGCGGAGAACCTGCCCCGCCTCTGGGTCGCGGTACGCGCCTCGGTGCGCCGGGTGGTCGACGAGGTGAGCCTGGACGAGCTGGTCAGCGGCCGGCTGCCGGCCCACGTGCGCAAGCTGACCGCTCAGCCGGACGCGTGGGAGCCGCGCTGACTCACAGCGTGCTGACCACCTCCTCGTAGGGAAGGCGGGGCAGCCGTTCCCGCCAGGCGTCCGGCGCCGGGCGGCCGATGTTCATCAACAGCAGCACCCGGTGCCGCCCGTCGGGGAAGAACTCCCGTTCCACGCCGGCCGCGTCGAACCCGGCCATCGGCCCGGCGGCCAGCCCGGCGGCGCGTACGCCGACCAGCAGGTAGCCGATCTGGAGCGCGGCGTTGAAGCGGGCCTGCGCCTCCCGGCCAGCCGGGTCGCCGGTGAACCAGTCCCGCGCGCCGGGGCGGTGCGGGAACAGCTCGGGCAGCCGGTCGTGCCAGTCCACGTCGGCGGCGAGCACCGCGGTCAGCGGCGCGGTCGCCGTCTTGTCCCGGTTGCCGGCGCTGACGTACGGCAGCAGCCGTGCCCGGGCCGGCGCCGAGCGCAGCAGCAGCACCCGCAGCGGCTGGGCGTTCATCGCGGTCGGGCCGTACCGGACCAGGTCGTGGATGGCGCGGACCTGCTCGTCGCCGACCGGCTCGTCGGTGAACGCGTTGGCCGTGCGGGCCGCCCGGAACAGCAGGTCCTGGGCGGCCCGGTCGAGCGCGATCAGCCTGTCGGCGGCGGTGGTCACCACGCCTCGGACCAGTCGCCGAGCGTGGTGGTGTAGCCGCCACGGTGGTGCAGCAACGGGTCGCCGTCCTCGCCGGCGCCGAGCGCGAGCGGTTCGCCGAGCAGGATGGTGTGGTCGCCGGCCTCGATCCGGCGGACCACCCGGCACAGCAGCACGGCGAGCGCGTCGCCGATCAGCGGCACGCCGAACGGCCCGGTGCTCCAGCCCGGGTGGGCGGTGAACCGGTCGATGCCGCTGGTGGCGAAGATCTGCGCGATCTCCTGCTGGCCGGAGGCGAGCAGGTGCACGGCGACGTGCTCGGCCTGCTCGACCGTGGGCCAGCTCGACGAGGCGCGGCCGAGGCAGACCGAGACCAGCGGCGGGTCCAGCGACACCGAGGTGAACGAGGTGGCGGTGAAGCCGGCCGGCGGCAGGTCCGGCCGCAGCCGGTTGCCGCGCAGGCCGGGGGTGGTGACCACGGTGACGGTGGACGCCTGGCGGCGCAGCAGGCCGCGGAACGAGTCGACGTCGACCGGGCGCAGTTCGACGGTCCCGGCGCCGGGCCGGTCCACGGTGGTCACGACGCCACCAGCTCACGGGTCGCGTAGACGCTGGCGGGCCGGGGCAGGCCGTAGTGCTCGCGCAGCGTGCGCCCGGTGTAGGCGGACCGGAACAGCCCGCGCCGGCGCAGCAGTGGTACGACGTGGTCCACGAAGGCCTCCAGTCCGTCGGGTAGCAGGGGTGGCATGACGTTGAAGCCGTCGGCGGCGCCCCGGGTGAACCAGAGCTCGATCTGGTCGGCGATCTGTTCCGGGGTGCCGACCACGACGCGGTGCCCGCGCCCGCCGCCGAGGCGGCCGATGAGCTGCCGCAGGGTGAGCCGTTCCCGCCGGGCCAGCTCGACGACGAGTTGGTGGCGGCTCTGGTGCGACTGCACGGTCGCGGCGTCGGGGAGGTCGGGCAGCGGGCCGTCCAGCGGCAGCCCGGTCAGGTCGAGCCCGGTCATGCCGGAGAGCTGGGCGAGCGCGTGCTCGGGCACGATCAGGGCCTCCAGTTCGTCAGCGAGGGCACGAGCCTCCTTCTCCGTACCCCCGATGACCGGCGCGATACCGGGCAGCACCTTGACCAGTTCCGGGTCGCGGCCGGCGTCGGCGGTGGCCCGCTTCAGCGCGGCGTAGAACGCCTGCCCGTCGGCGAGCGTCTGCTGGGCGGTGAACACGGCCTCGGCGTACCGGGCGGCGAACGCGATGCCGTCGGCGGACGAGCCGGCCTGCACCAGCAGCGGCCGGCCCTGCGGCGGGCGGGGCGTGTTCAGCGGCCCGCGGACCCGGAACCGCTCGCCGGTGTGGTCGATCTCGTGCACCCGGCCGGTGTCGGCGAACACACCGGCGGCGGTGTCCAGGACCAGCGCGTCGTCCTCCCAGCTGTCCCAGAGCTTGATCGCCACGTCGACGTACTCGGCGGCCCGCCGGTAGCGGTCGGCGTGGGCCGGGTGGTCGTCGAGGTTGAAGTTGCGGGCCTCGCGGGCCTGGGCGGAGGTGACGATGTTCCAGCCGGCCCGGCCGCCGCTGAGGTGGTCCAGCGAGGCGAACGCGCGGGCCAGGTTGAACGGCTCGGTGTACGTGGTGGAGGCGGTGGCGATCAGGCCGATGTGCTCGGTCGCGGTGGCGATCGCGGCGAGCAGCGTGATCGGCTCGAAGACGGCCTGGATGTTGTGCCGCACGGCCGGTCCGACGGCGAGCCCGTCGGCGAGGAACACCGAGTCGAGCGTGCCCCGTTCGGCGATGCGGGCCAGTTCCTGGAAGTGGCGTACGTCGGCGAGGCGGCTCGGGTCGGCACGCGGGTGCCGCCAGGCCGCCTCGTGGTGGCCGACACCCATCAGGAAGGCGTTGAGGTGCAGGGTCCGGGACATGGCGGTTCCTCTCAGACGGTGGTGACGTCGACGCGCCAGGTGGAGAAGCGACGTTCCCCGGCGACGAGGAGCTGGTTGACCACCAGCCCGATGGCGGAGATGGTGATGATCCCGGCGTACATGTCGGGGATCGCGAAGTTGTACTGCGCGTAGTTGACGAGGTAGCCGAGCCCGGCCTTCGCGCCGACCATCTCGGCGGCGACGAGCACCAGGATCGAGTACGCCCCGGCGAGCCGGACGCCGGTGAACACGGTCGGCACGGCCGCCGGCAGGATCACCTTCTGGAACAGCCGCAGGTGGTTCAGCCCCATCGAGCGTGCCGAGCGGATCAGCAGCGGGTCGACGCCCTTCACGCCCGCGACGGTGTTGAGCAGGATCGGCCAGGAGCAGGCGTAGAGCACCAGGGCGATCTTCGACGTCTCACCGAGCCCGAGGATGAGCACGAAGACCGGCAGCAGCGCGAGCGCTGCGGTGTTGCGGAACACCTCCAGCAGCGGGCTGAGCAGATCGGCGAGCGGCCGGTACCAGCCGATCAGCAGGCCGAGCGGGATGGCGGTGACCACCGCCAGCGCCAGCCCGGTCAGCGAGCGGGTGAGACTGGCGCCGACGTGGTCGGCGAGCTGCCCGCTGCGCAGCAGCTCCCACCAGGCGGCGAGCACCTCGGACAGCGGCGGTAGGAAGACCCGGTCGACCAGCCCGGCGCGGGGCACCGTCTCCCAGATCGCGGCGAGCGCCAGCAGCGCGGCGCTGCGGTGCAGCACCCGGCCGCCGAGGCCGAGCAGGCGGCGGGGTCGGGCGGGCACGGTCGCCGGGGCGGGCGGCGCCACCGGCCGGGCCGGCGGTGCGGCGACGTCAACCAACGCGGGCCTCCTCGCGTACGGCGGACTGCGCGGCGCGTACCTCGTCGCGCAGCAGCGTCCAGATCCGGTGCCGGTGGTGGCGGAACGCGTCGGTGGAGCGGACGTCCTCCTCCGCCTCCCGGTCGCCCAGCTCGATGTCGATGACCTGCTTGATCCGGCCGGGCCGCGACGTCATCACGGCGACCCGCTGGCCGAGGTGCACCGCCTCGTCGATGCCGTGCGTGATGAACACGATCGTCTTGCCGGTGGCCTGCCAGATCCGCACCAGCTCGTCCTGCAGCGAGTCGCGGGTCTGCGCGTCCAGCGCGGCGAACGGCTCGTCCATGAGCAGCACGTCCGGGTCGTACGCGAGGCTGCGGGCGATGGCGACGCGCTGCTTCATGCCGCCGGACAGCTCGTGCGGGTAGCGGTCGGCGAAGCCGGTCAGCCCGACCAGGTCCAGGTGGTACGCGACCAGGTCGGCGCGCTCGGCGCGGGGCAGGTCCTTGGCCTCCAGTCCGAACGCGACGTTGCCGGCGGCGGTGCGCCAGGGCAGCAGCGCGTACTGCTGGAAGACGATGCCCCGGTCCAGGCCCGGCCCGGTGACCGGGCGGCCGTCGACGAGCACCTGCCCGCCGGTCGGGGTGGCCAGCCCGCCGAGCAGGTCGAGCAGGGTGGACTTGCCGCAGCCGCTGGGGCCGACGACGACGAGGAACTCGCCGGGGCGTACCCCGAGGGTGAGCCCGTCGAGCGCGGTGACCGCGCCGCCCGTGCCACGCCGCCCCGGGAAGACCTTGCGCACCCGGTCGAAAAGGATCTTGTCGGTGCTCATGCGCCACCGCCGGGGGTCGCGGCCGCGTTGAACCGGTTGGTGTAGAGGTCGGACGGCTTCGGCCGCTCGCCCTTCAGCTCGCCGGTGTCGGCCAGCCAGTCGATCCAGGTGGCGAACTCCCGGTCGGTGATGACGCCGCCGGGTTCGGCGACGCCGCTGGACTTCCAGTAGTCGACGAGCGTGGTGTCCTCGTTGCGCCCGCGCTTGCTGATGATCGCCTTGAGCCGGGCCACCACCGTCTCGCGCGGTTGGGTGCGCGCCCACTCGATCGCCTTGCCCACTGCGGTGACGAACGTCCGGACCGTGTCCGGGTTACGGGTGAGGAAGTCGTCGCGGAAGACGTAGCTGCCGGCGCTGAACGCCCCGAGGAGTTCGTAGTCGGTGAAGACGGTGCGGATGCCGCCGTTGGCGACCGCCCTGTCGCGGATCACGCCGCCGAGCACGGCGACGTCGATCTGCCGGGCGCGCAGCGACTGCTCGGTGTTCACCGGCGGCAGCGCGACCAGCTCGACCTTGCCGATCTCGGCGGCGGTGAGGCCGCCCCGGGCCAGCCAGGTACGCAGGACGGCCTCGGCGTGCGCGCCGAGCGTGTTCATGCCGACCCGCTTGCCGATCAGGTCGCGCGGGCCGCGGATCGGGCTGCCGTCGAGCACGTAGTAGCCCTGGAAGGTCTGCGCGTCGGAGCCGTAGTAGCTCACCACGGCGGTGATCGGGGCGTTCGCGGCCTGGAGCTTGACGATCGCGCCGTTGAACGCGCCGCCGAAGTCGCTCTGGCCGGTGGCGGTGGCCTGGATGTCGGCCGGGCCGCCGGTGACGTTGCCGATCCAGTTCAGCCTGACGTCGCCGAGATAGCCGAGGTCGGCGGCGAGTTCGGGGAGGGTCACCTGACCGACCGAACCCTGGTAGCGCAGTTCCTTGGTCTGCGCGCCGTCGGCGGCGTCGGCGCCGCACGCGGTGGCGGTGGTGAGGGCGAGCAGGGCGACGGCGGCGGTGAGGGCACGCCGCGGCGATCGGGTCGAGGGCATGGCGGAGTCTCCTGATCTGTCCACGATGCGGTGGAGGGGGCCCGCGCGGGGCCGGGGAGCACGCCGCACCGCGCCGGGCCACGATGCGCCGGCTGCGGGAACGGACGAGCGGAGAGGGAACGACGAGCGCTCGGCTCAACAGAGCGCGCTCGCGTGCCGGACCAGGTCGACGTGCACGCGAGCGGTGAGGAGAAGCTCGTCCCGCTGCGACATGTCCTCATGCTGCCGACCGTTCTCCACGCCGGTCAATGCCCTTCCACCCAGTGAGACTTTCGTCGCTGGCTTTGTTACGGCCCGCCTCCACCAGCATTTACGACTCCTTAACACCTACCCGTTGGATAGAGATTTTGCCGGGCGGCAGTCCCACCGTCCAGAGCGGACCGGGCAGGGTTTCGCGAATCGTCGATCCGGGCATGTTCGTTGCCGCGAAGGCATGCAGACGACTGCAGAGGCAGGGAGAGAAGGAGGCACCCCCGATGGGCGTCCAGTTCCGCAAGCGTAAGAAGTACGGGCCGCTGATCCTCCACTTCACCCAGAACGGCTTCTCGTCGTGGAGCATCAAGATCGGCCGCTGGTCCTGGAACTCGAACACCCGCGCCCACCGCGTGGACCTTCCGGGGCCGCTGTCCTGGAAGCAGGACAAGGCCTGACCTTCCCGGGCGACGAGCGGGGTGCCGGCTGACCGCCGGCACCCCGCTCGTCGTCTGCGGCCGGGTTTGCGGTTCCGCCCGTCACGGCGTCCCGGCGACCGGAGAATCGCCGCATGGCGGACGTGTTACTGCGGCGGTTGCGACGGCGGGCCGTGGCGGCCTGCGCGCTCATGCTGGTCGGCTACTTCCTGGTGCCGGTCGAGGCCGACCCGAACGGCCTGCGGCTGGCCCTGCGCTCGATCGGCACGGCGGCCCTGGTTGCCGTGATCGCGTTCCTGGTCACCGGCCAGGTCCGCCGGCAGCTCGTCCGGGACCAGCCGACCGGCCGGGACGAGGACCGGGCGCTGACCCGGCTCGCGGTAGCGCTGATCGCCGGTCTGCTGGTCTTCGCGCTCGGCGACTACGTGATGGCGAACACCCGGCCCGGCGAGTTCGTCGGCCTGCGGACCCGGGTCGACGCGCTCTACTTCGCACTGGCGACGCTCACCACTGTCGGCTACGGCGACGTGCACGCCCAGGGCCAGATCGCCCGGGTGGCGGTGTGCGCGCAGATGGTCTTCAGCATCGGGGTGGTCGCCACCGGAGCGTCGATAGTGGTCAAGCAGATGACCCAGCGCTCGAGACGGCGCTGATCAGCACGTCCCCGCCGAGCCGGCCGTGCTCCGGGTCGCGGGTCACCGCGCCCGAGGCGAGCAGCGAGGCCAGCGCCCGGTTGGCGTCGGCGGCCCGGTAGACGGTCGAGGTGGTGGCGAAGCGGCGCAGCTCGGTGACCGTACGCGGGCCGGAGCGGGCCAGCTCGGCCAGCAGTTCCCGGCGCAGCGGGCCGGGCTCGGGGTCGAGCGAGATGTCGAGCAGCCGCCCCTGCGGGTCGGCCGGGTCGCGGTAGCGCACGCCGGCGTACTCGTCGACCGCCCAGAGCGCCTCCTTGACCGCCTCCAGCCCTCGGTCGGAGCCGGTGGCGTAGCCGAGCAGCCGCGCCGGGCCGTCCCCGTCGGGCACCAGCTCGACCTCGGTGACGAGCGGGAACCCGGCACCGGTGAGCGCCGGGCGCAGCGACCGGCCGGGCGCGGTCACCAGCAGCAGCTCGGCCGGGCGCCCGGACGCGGCGGCGGCCAGCAGGGCCGGGTCCGGATCGGCGCCGTCGGCGACGGTGAGCAGCGGCGCACCGGCCGCGCCGGCGGCCTTGAGCGCCACCGGCAGCCGGTCCGGGCCACCGGGCACGAGGTGCACGGCGACGTCGGCGGGCAGCGCGGCCTCGGCGGCGCCGAGGCGGACCGGCAGGTCGGTGCCGTCGTCGGCCACCACCAGCACGGTCAGCCGCCGCCCGCGCAGCCGGTCGGCGAACTCGGCCACCACCCGCAACGCCTCCTCCGCGCCGGCGGCGTCACCCCCGGCGTACGCGAGCGCGAGCGTGGCCCGCCGCGCCCGGTGCAGCACGGCGGGGAGCCAGTGGTCGAGCTGGCGGACGAGCAACTCGCGCAGGACGGCGTCGGTGGACATGGTGCCGTTTCTACCGCACGGCGCGGCGGGCCCGGCCGTGAACCCCGCTCAGACCGGTACGGAGATGCCCACGCCGCCGCGGGTCTGCCCGCCGTAGCGCTGCCGCTCGCGGTCGAGGTCGAGCCGCCCGATGCGGGTACGCGCGGCGAGCGCGGAGTCGTCGAGCAGGTCGGCCGGGACGATCCAGACGATCTCGAACTCCAGCCCGTCCGGGTCGCGGCCGTAGAGGCTCTTGGTGGTGCCGTGGTCGGACGCGCCGACCAGCGCCCCGGCCGCGGAGAGCCGCTCGGCCGTGGCGGCCAGCTCGTCGAGCGTGTCCAGCTCCCAGGCCAGGTGGTAGAGCCCGACGGTGGACCGGCCGGCCTGGGACGCCCCGGCCGCCGCACCGATCTCGAACAGGCCGAGGTCGTGGTCGTTCGTGGAGTCGGGCGCCTGGAGGAAGGCGGCGCCGCGGAAGCCCTCGGGCGTCATCGGGACCCGTCGGAAGCCCAGCACGTCGCCGTAGAAGGCGACGCTGCGCTCCAGGTCACTGACGTAGAGGACGGCGTGGTTGAGTCGGTGGATGCCCATGCCACCGACCGTACCCCGGTTTTGTTGAGCGTTCAACTATCGGCGCTATGATGGGCGTCATGACCCGGTGGCTGGACCCCGACGAGCAGCGGACCTGGCGCGCCTTCCTGACCGCCTCCCGGGCGCTGATGGAGACGCTCGACCGCGAGCTGCAACACGACGCGGGCATGCCGCACGCGTACTACGAGATCCTGGTCCGCCTCTCCGAGGCCCCCGACCGGCGGCTGCGGATGAGCGAACTGGCCGAGCTGACCGGCTCGTCCCGCAGCCGGCTCTCGCACGCCGCCGCCCGGCTGGAGACGTCCGGGTGGATCCGTCGCGAGGACTGCCCCACCGACCGGCGCGGGCAGGTCGCCGTGCTCACCGACGAGGGCTTCGCCACCCTGGCCGCCGCCGCGCCCGGCCACGTCGAGGGGGTACGCCGGCACCTGTTCGACGCGCTCAGCCCGGCTCAGGTCGACCAGCTCCGCCGCATCAGCGAGACGCTCGCCGACCACCTGACGGATTCGGGACCAAACTGATCCACTCCGGGTCTTGTACATACCGTCGCCGGACGAGCACGATGGGGCGTGTCCTCCGGCTTCGCTGACCTGACCGTCCAGGCGCACCAACTGGTGTCCGAAGGCGACCTCACCGGCGCGGAACGGCTGCTCGCCGACGCGCTCAGCGACGCCGATCCCCGCCCCGGCAACGCCTCCCCCGAGCTGGCCGAGGCGGCCGGTCTCCAGGCCCGGGTGCTGATCGCGCTCGGCGAACCGCACTCCGCCCGCGGCTGGGCCGCGTTCGCGTACGCGGCGGCCACCCGGCTGCACGGCCGCTCCGACGAGCGCACCGTCACCGCCGCCGCGACGCTGGCCGCGGTGCTGCACCGGGTCGGCAGCGACGCCCGGGCCGCCCGGCTCTACTCCGACGTCATCATCGAGCTGACCGCCCGCGACGGCCCGGAGTCTCAGCAGGTGCTCGCCGCGCACGCCGACCTGGCCACCGTGGAGTACGCCCGCGGCCAGTGCGAGGTGGCCCGCGACCGGCTGCAGGACGCCTGGGAGCTGCACCAGGAGGTCTACGGCGACGGCCATCCCAGCGGCATCAAGATGCTGGCGAAGCTCGGCGCGATGGAACGCGACTGCGGCCGGTACGCCGACTCGCACGAGCACCTGACGCTCGCCGAGGAACTGTGCCGCCTGCACCTGGACCCCGACGACCCGCTCGCCGCCCAGGTGGCCGGGCTGGCCCGCGCCGCCGCCGACCCGGACCACGTCTGCCCCGCGCCCGCCGCTCCGGCGCCCGAGCCGCCGCCCGCCCGGACCGCGCCGGTGGTGCCCGCCGCCCGGGTTCCCCCGGCCACCGAAGGGCCGCACGACCTGCCGCCGTACTCGCCGCCCGCGCTCGACGAGCCGGTCGAGACGCCGCTCTACCACCCGCCCGGCCGGGCCGCCGAGACCGCGCACGTGCCGACGCCGCGTACCGCGCCGGAGGCCGACGGCGACGCGTTCGACGACTACCCGTGGCCGCCCGACGAACCCGCCGAGCAGCCGTGGCGCCCCGGCGCCGACCCGCTGCCGCCCACTGTGGTCGGGCTCGCCGACGACGCACCCGACGGCGTACGCCGGGTGCCGCCGCCCGCGCCCGAGGCGCCGTCGCGCTACCTACCGGTGCACGTGCCCCGGCCGCCGGCCGCGGAGCGGCGCACGCTGCCCTGGCTGCCGCTCGTGGTGCTCGGCGTCGTGGTGGCGCTGCTGCTCGGCACCATCGCGGTGATCGCCGGGGTGTCCCGGGTGGACGACGGCCGCGACACCCCGCCGCCGGCCACCAGCGCGCCGCCGCCCACCTCGGCCGCTCCCGCGCCGACCACAGCGGCGGCCGCCGCCCCGGGCACGCCACCCGGGAGGTTCACGCTCACGGACCGGCGCGACAGCATCGTGTTGAGCTGGACGTACCCGGCCGGCGCGGAAGGGCCCGTGGTGGTCGCCGGGGGCCGGTCCGGGCAGCCGCAGGGCACCTTCGCCACGCTGCCCGCCGGCTCGGCCGACTACATCGCCTACGGGCTCGACCGCACCACCGACTACTGCTTCACGGTCGCGCTCGTCTGGTCCACCGACACTGTGGCGCGCACCGGGCCGGTCTGCACGAAACGCCGCTGACCGTTCAGTCCGCGTCCGGCTCGGCCAGCGCGGGCAGCCGTACCGTCGCACGCAGCCCCGGCGCGGCGGCGCCGGGCGTCGCGTCGGCCAGCTCCACCGTGCCGCCGGCCCGGCGCACCAGCTCGCGCACGATGGCCAGGCCCAGGCCCGCGCCGCCCGCGTCGCGGGCCCGCGCGTCGTCGAGCCGGGTGAACCGGGCGAACACCCGCTCCCGGTCCGCCGCCGGGATGCCCGGCCCGTCGTCGGTCACCGTGATCAGGTGGTACGCACCGTCCGGCCCGCTCACGGCCAGATCCACACCGGTGTACGCGTGCCGCAGCGCGTTGTCCACCAGGTTCACCAGCACCCGGCGCAGCTCCCCCGCGTCCCCCTCCACCCACCGGGGCGCGTCCGGCGGCGTCAGCCGTACCGGCGGCGACGGGTAGCGGGCGGCCACAGCACGCAGCAGATCCCCCAGCTCCACCGGGCCGACCGGGGACGGCCGGGCGTCCTGCTCGTCGAGGCGGGCCAGCAGCAGCAGGTCGTCCACCAGTCGGCTCAGCCGCTCGGTGTCGGCGAGCAGGTCGTCGGCGACCGCCGGCCAGTCGGTGTCGTCGCCGAGACGCCGGGCCACCTCCAGCTCGGTACGCATGTTCGTCAGCGGGCTGCGCAGCTCGTGCGCGGCGTCGGCGACGAACGCCCGCTGCCGGGCCCGGGACGCGGCCAGCCGGTCCAGCATGTCGTTGAGCGTGACCGCGAGCCGGTGGATCTCGTCCTGCCCGGCCGGTACGGGGAGCCGCTCCGCCCCGGCCCGCCCGGTGATCTCGGCCGCGCCGCTGCGCAACTGCTCGACCGGACGCAACGTCGCGCCCACCACCCGCCAGGCCACCACACCGAGCCCGGCGACCAGCAGCGGGAAACCCACGAGCAGCAGGTTGCGGACCACGTGCAGGCTGTGCCGCACGTCGGTGAGCGACTTGGCGACCAGCACCGTACGCGGCTCCTGCGCCGTGCCGGCCGGCACCGTGACCACCCGCACCGGGCCGGGCATGCCGGCGCGCCGACCGTCCACCACCAGCCGCTGCCGCTGCCCGGGACGCAGCTCGTCCGGCCCGAGCATCGGCACCAGGCGGTCCGCGTCGATCGAGGCGGCCCGGATCCGGCCCTGCGCGTCGACCACCTGCACCCGCAACTGCCCGCCGGCCACCGGCAGCGGGTCCGGCAGCGCGTCCTCGGCGGCCAGCAGCGCCACCGCGTCGGCGGTGCGCAGCGCCTCCTCGTCGACCGAGCGCTGCAGCGTCCAGCCCAGCGCGCCGAGCAGCAGCGCCCCGCCGAACGCGAAGCCGACCACGAGTCCCAGCACGCCCAGCGCGAGCAGCCGGGCCCGCAGGCCCAGCCGCGGCAGCGGGCCGCGTACCCACCGGCTCATGTGGCCAGCCGGTAGCCCGCGCCGCGCACCGTCTCCAGCCGCTCCCGGCCGATCTTGCGGCGCAGGTAGCCGACGTAGACCTCCACCGCGTTCGGTGCGGTGTCGACCGACGCGTCCCAGACGTGGTCCAGCAGCTCGGTCTTGGACACCACCTCGCCGGGGCGGCGCATCAGGTAGTCCAGCAGCGCGTACTCGCGGCTGGTCAGCACCACCTCGGCGTCGGCCCGGGTGACCCGGCGGCGGGCCGGGTCCAGGCGCAGGTCCCCCACGGTGAGCACGGTCGGCCGCCGGGGCGCGCCGCGGCGCAGCAGCGCCCGCAGCCGGGCCAGCAGCACCACGTACGAGAAGGGCTTGGTCAGGTAGTCGTCGGCGCCGCAGTCCAGGCCGTCGGCCTGGTCGTACTCGCCGTCCTTGGCCGAGAGCATCAGCACCGGCAGCCAGCGCTGCTCGGCGCGCAGCCGGCGGACCACCTCGTAGCCGGAGAGGCCCGGCAGCATCACGTCGAGGATCATCGCGTCGTACTCGCCGTGCCGGGCCGCGTCCAGCCCTTCCGGGCCGGTGGCCGCCACGTCGACCACGAACCCCTCCGCCGACAGGCCCCGGCGCAGCGCCGCCGCGAGCCGCGTCTCGTCCTCCACCACCAGCAACCGCACCGGTCCAGGGTGCCACCATGGGGTCACCCGTAGGGGATCTCCTCAGCGTGGTCACAGCGACGATCGCGCAGCATGGTGCGCAGGAGGTGCACACTATGTCCGTGATGAAGAACCGCGCCGTGCTGCGCTGGCTGGTCCCGGTGACCGCGGGGGTCGCCGTGATCGGCGGTGGCGCCGCCGTCGGCACGTTCGCCGCCGGCGCCGACCCGGCGCTGCCGCCGCGCAGCGCCGCCCAGCTCCTGGAAGACCTGCGCACGTCCCGCCTGGACGGGCTCTCCGGCACCGTCGTGCAGCGCGCCGACCTCGGCCTGCCGCCGATCGCCGCGCTCGCCGGCCGGGCCGCCGGCAACGACCTGGCCGGCCTGGTGTCCGGTACGCACACGCTGCGCGTCTGGTACGGCGGCGAGGACCGGCAGCGGATCGCGCTGGTCGACACGCTCGGCGAGCAGGACATCCTGCGCAACGGGCGGGACGTCTGGACCTGGAACAGCCGGGAGAACACCGCCACGCACCGGACGTTGCCGGCCGACGCCCCGGACCGGGCCGCCGTGCCGGCCACTCCGGCCGACGCCGCGGACCGGGCGCTGGAGGCGATCGACCCGACCACGGCGGTCACCGTCGGCCGCACGGCGACGGTGGCCGGACGCAGCGCGTACGAGCTGGTGCTCACCCCGCGCGACAAGGCGTCCCTGGTCCACCAGGTGCGGATCGCGCTCGACGCCGAGGAGCACGTGCCGCTGCGTCTGCAGGTGCTCGCCGACGGCCAGGACGAGCCGGCGTTCCAGGTGGCGTTCACCCAGGTCGACTTCCGCACGCCGGAGGCCGACCAGTTCCGGTTCAACCCGCCGCCCGGTGTGAAGGTCACCGAGGCGACCGAGGGCGAGCGGCCCGGACCGGCGGGCAAGCGGTTCGACCGGAAGGACGCCGAGAAGCCGGATGTGCGTACCGTCGGCACCGGCTGGACCACGGTGGTGGTCGCCAAGATCGGCGACGCGGCGACCGGCGGCGGCGCGAAGCCCGGCGCGGACGCGCCGGACGCGCAGATGCTGGCCGGCGTGCTCGGTGACCTGCCGAAGGTCAGCGGCGACTGGGGCAGCGGCCGGCTGCTCAGCGGCAAGCTGTTCAGCGTGCTGCTGACCGACGACGGCCGGGTGATCGCCGGTCTGGTCACGCCGGAGCGGCTCTACGAGGCGGCCAAGGGCTGAGACATGCCGTGCCCGGGGCTCGGTCGGCTGACGCCGGCCGGGCCCCGAGTCGTGTCCGGGCTTGGTCGGGTGGCGGCCGACGCGCTATCTTTCTCAGTTCAGGCACAAAAAAGGAATGGCTTCTGAATGCCATTCCTGCGGCAATTTTAGTCAATGAGGAGCCGGATTGTCAACGCACTCCGACGTGTCGGCTGACCTGCGCCAGGACGACGAGATCGGCCGGGAACAGGAATACGTCTCGATGCTGTACGACCGGCTGGACGGCATGCGGGAACAGGCCGCCCGGCGGCTCGACGAGGAGTTGCGTCACACCGGCGGCACGCAGCAGGCCCGGTCGCAGCGCGACTCGACGGTGGCGATGTACGCCGACCAGGTCGAGCAGTTCTCCGCCGTCGAGAGCGGCCTGTGCTTCGGCCGCCTCGACGGCGACGACGGCGCCGTCCGCTACATCGGCCGGATCGGGATCTTCGACTCCAGCGGCGACTACGACCCGCTGCTGATGGACTGGCGCGCCCCGGCCGCCCGCCCGTTCTACCTGGCCACCGCCGCCAACCCGCAGGGCGTACGCCGCCGTCGCCACCTGCGTACCCGCGACCGGAAGGTGACCGGGCTCAACGACGAGGTGCTGGACATCGCCGCCGCCTCCCCCACCGCGCACGAGGAGCTGACCGGCGAGGCGTCGCTGCTCGCCGCGCTCAACGCCGGGCGCACCGGCCGGATGCGCGACATCGTCGAGACCATCCAGGCCGAGCAGGACCGCATCATCCGCGCCGACCTGCCCGGCGTGATGGTGGTGCAGGGCGGCCCCGGCACCGGCAAGACGGCGGTGGCGCTGCACCGGGCCGCGTACCTGCTCTACACCCACCGCCAGCAGCTCTCCACCCGCGGCGTGCTGCTGGTCGGCCCGAACGCCACCTTCCTGCGCTACATCTCCCAGGTGCTGCCCACGCTGGCCGAGACCGGCGTGCTGCTGCGTACCCAGGCCGACCTGTTCCCCGGCGTGCACGCCCGCCGCGCCGAACCGGCCACCACCGCCGCGCTCAAGGGCCGCGCGGTGCTGGCCGACGTGCTCGCCGCGGCGGTCCGCGACCGGCAGTGGGTGCCGGACGAGCCGGTCACCATCGAGCTGCCGCAGCGGGAGGTGCTGACGCTCGACCCGGAGACCGTGCGGCAGGCCCGCGACCGGGTACGCCGCACCGGCCGCCCGCACAACCTGGCCCGCGCCCTGTTCGACGTGGAGATCGTGCACGCGCTCGCCGACCAGGTGGCCGAGCGGATCGGCGCCGACCCGCTGGGCGGGGAGAACCTGCTCTCCGAGGCCGACCGCGCCGAGATCCGCCGCGAGCTGCGCGAGGAGCCGGAGATCCGGGCCGCGCTGGACGAGCTGTGGCCGGTGCTGACCCCGCAACGCCTGCTCGCCGACCTGTACGCCTCGCCGGAACGGATCGCCACCGCCGCGCCGATGCTCACCGACGCCGAGCGGGCCGCGCTGCACCGCGAGCCCGGCGGCTGGACGCCCGCCGACGTACCGCTGCTGGACGAGGCAGCCGAACTGCTCGGCGAGGACGAACGCGCCGCCGTGGCCCGCCGGGAGCGGATCCGGGCGCTGGAGCGCGAGTACGCCGAGGGCGTGCTGGAGATCTGGCGTGGCTCCCGCTCCATCGACGTGGAGGACGAGGCCGACGGCGGTGAGATCCTCGGCGTCACCGACCTGATCGACGCCGACCGGCTCTCCGAGCGGCAGGAGGAGTACGACCGGCTCACCACCGCCCAGCGCGCCGCCGCCGACCGGACCTGGGCGTTCGGGCATGTGATCGTGGACGAGGCGCAGGAGCTCTCGCCCATGGCGTGGCGATTGCTGATGCGCCGCTGCCCGAGCCGGTCCATGACGATCGTCGGTGACGTGGCCCAGACCGGCGCGCTCGCGGGCACGCCGTCCTGGAGCGAGGCGCTGGCGCCGTACGTGGCGGACCGGTGGCGGCTGGAGGAGCTGACGGTCAGCTACCGCACCCCGGCCGAGATCATGGCGGTCGCCGCCGACGTGCTCGCCGAGATCGACCCGGCGCTGCGGCCACCCCGCTCGGTACGCGCCACCGGCGTACCGCCCTGGGACCGGGCCGTACCGGCGGACCGGCTCGTGCACGAGCTGGTCGAGGCCACCGCCCGGGAGGCCGCGTCGCTCGGCGACGGACGGCTCGGCGTGCTGGTGCCCACCGGCCGGGTGACCGAGCTGGGCGGCGCGGTGGTGGCGGCGCTGCCGGAGGCGACTGTGGGTGAGCAGCCGGAGCTGGCGAACCGGGTGGTCGTGCTGACCACCGAGCAGGCCAAGGGCCTGGAGTTCGACTCGGTGCTGGTGGTCGATCCGGCCCGGATGGTGTCCGAGTCCCCGAGGGGCAACAGCGACCTCTACGTGGCCCTCACGAGAGCCACCCAACGCCTGGGCATCCTCCGCACCCCATAACCCCCACCCACCCACCCACCTACCCTCCCGCCCCCCGCCCGCCCTCGCCCCGTCGATCATGAAGTTGGCGGCGATGTGGATCTCCAAAACCGCCGTCAACTTCATGATCGACGAGTCAAGTGCAAGATCGGCGAGTAGAGGCGAGTGGAGGCGAGCAGAGGCCAGTGGAGGGGGCGGCATGGGTGCCGCCCCCTCCGTCGTTCTGCCCCGGTCAGCCTGGGTTGGGGCGGTTGTTGGTGAAGTCGCCTACCTGGGCACCCGTGGCCGAGTTGTCGCTCGTGGAGCCGCCGGCCGGGGTGCTCATGCCACCCGTACCGGCGTCACCGGTCGTCGTGGGCGCCACCTTGCCCCGGTGCTTCTCCGGCTGGCGGGCCAGGCGGCGCACGCTGGCCGGTCCGGCCGTACCGCCGGTCGTGGTCACCGCGCCCTGACCCCGGGTCGGTCCGCCGTCGCGCAGCACAGTCGGGTCGACGGGCACGTCCGCCGGGTCGTCCGGGTCGAGTTCCTGCCGCATCCGCTCCACGTCGGTCTGCGGCACGGTGACCTCGTCCAGCGCGCCCTCGCCGTACACGCCTCCGGCGACCCGCTGCTCGGCCCGCCGGGCGGCGTCCTGCCGCATGTCGTCCTCACGCACGTCAACCACCTCGCAGCTCTTCTCGGGGTATCGGTGTTGCGTGCCCGACGGTGGGTGGCTGAAACCGGAACCAGCACCGCGAGGACCGGTACGTGCCCGGATGCCGGATTCGAGGGCGCGGCGGCCATCGGATGCCGACCGGCGGTTACCTTGCCTCCGGCGAGGGGTAGACCCAGGGTGCCCCCGCCACAGAGCGCGAACCGTGCCGTGGCCGACCCGCGGTAGCGGGGCGAGGGTATGCAGGTACGACTCATCAAATCCTGAGGAGGACCAGATGAGCACGCAGGCTGCATCCACCAGGCCGGCCAACCGGCCGATGTCCGACGTCCAGAACCGGTCGAACATGCAGGACACGTCGACCCGGCAGATGCCGTCGATGCACGACGGTCACCGGGAGAACATGCCGTCCCCGGGTACGGAGACGAAGCAGGCGTTCCTGACCACCGAGTTCTGGGTGTACGCCGCCGCTGTCGCGGTCGTGGCGATCGCCGCGTTCTGGAAGGGCACCACCGCCAACGGCCTGAACATCAACAACCCGAACCAGGCCTGGTGGTACCTGACCGCGCTGACCGGCGCGTACCTGGTCAGCCGGGGCCTGTCGAAGGCGGGCAGCGCGCGCCGCTCCGGCGAGGAGCGTCGAGGCCGGCGCTGACGCGCGCCGAGTCACGCGTACGGCGACGCCCCCGGGATCCGTCCCGGGGGCGTCGTCGCGTGTGCTCACTCCTCGCCGAAGTCCCCGAAGTCGTCGCCGCCGTCGAAGGCGCCCTCGAGCATCTCACCGGCAACCAGGCCGCCGGCGACGCCGAGCGCGGCGCCCGCGACCACGCCGCCCATGCCCGGGCCGCGCCGCCCGTGGCCGTGGTGGCCCGGGTAGCCGTGGCCGCCGTGCGGCATGCCGAAGCCCTGTGCCCGCAGGCTGCCGTAACGGCCGGTGGTCTCCCGCAGCCAGCCGTCGACGACCTGCACCCAGTCGGTACGGGCGGCGTCGGTGTGCGGGACCGAGTACCGCCCGATGACGTCGTGCCCGGCGCTGAGGAAGCCGCCGCGCTTGTCGCACTCCAGGATCACCTCGACGCCCTGCTGGCTGGTCACGAACGTCAGCTCGACCTCGGTGACCGTCTGCGCGTACTGCGGCGCGGCGAAGAACTCGATCTCCTGGTAGAAGGGCAGCGTCTGCGGCACGCCGTAGATGTGCCCCCGCTCCAGGTCAGCGTGCTTGAACCGGAAGCCGAGCGCCTGGAACGCCTCCAGGATCCGCTCGTGGACCGGCAGCGGGTGCACCGACACCTGGTCCAGGTCCGACTTGTCGACCGCGCGGGCCACCGCAAGCTCGGTACGCAGGCCCATCGTCATGCCGCGCAGGCGCTGGCCGTACACGTCGGTGATCGGGGTCTCCCACGGCACCGGCATCTGGAACGGGATGGACAGCTGCTGCTTCGGGGCCAGTTCGAAGGCGCCGCTGACCGGCATCCGGTGGAACTCCATGACGCCCGCGTAGTCGTGGTCGCCGCTTTCGATCTCGACGCGGGTGACCAGGCCGAGGCTGATGTGCTCGATCCGTGCCGGGCTGTCGCCGCCGACCAGGTTGACGTGACCGTCCAGGGCCAGTCCGGGTCGGGTGTTCGGGTTGGTGAGCACCGTGTCGACGCTCGGGCCACCCACGCCGAACGCGCTCAACATCTTCTTGAAGACCATCGGTCACTCCCGCTGAACGGCGCTCCGACATGGACCGCCGGGCGCTTCGTCAGGGCACCCTAGACGGCGGGGCTGAGAAGTGTCTGTGAGGCACGCCGGGGTCTCAGTCCGCTCGTACCACCGTCAGCTCGCCGACCTGCTCGCCGAGCTGCCGGCGGGCCTCCGGGGACAGGCCCGCGTCGGTGATCAGCACGTCGGCCTCCTCCAGCGGGGCGATGGTGGCGATGCCGATGGTCTCCCACTTGGTGTGGTCGGCGAGCACCACGAGCCGCCGGGCGGAGCCGATCAGCCGCCGGTTCACCGCCGCCTCCAGCAGGTTGGGCGTGGTGAAGCCGGTACGCGGACTCATCCCGTGCACGCCGAGGAAGAGCAGGTCGACGTTGAGCGCGGCGATGGCCGCCTCGGCGACCGGGCCGGTCAGCGCGTCGGACGGGGTACGGATGCCACCGGTCAGCACCACCGTCTGGTCGGCGCGGGGGTTCTGGTAGAGCGCGTCGGCCACCGGGATCGAGTTGGTGACCACCGTGAGCTCGCGTACCTCGGCCAGCCGGGCGGCCAGCGCGGCGGTGGTGGTGCCGGCGGAGAGCGCGACGGCCATCCCCGGCTCGACCAGGCCGGCGGCGCGCTCCACGATGGCGCGTTTCTCGGCCTGCTGGCGGACCGACTTGGCGGCGAAACCGGGCTCCTCGGTGGAGCCGGGACCGGCCAGCGTCGCGCCGCCGTGCACCTTGTCGATGAGGCCGCGGTCGGCCAGCACCTCCAGGTCGCGGCGGATCGTCATGTCGGACACCCCGAAGCGGCTGACCAGGTGACTGACCCGGACGCCGCCGCGCTGGCGGATCAACTCCAGGATGGCGCTCTGCCGTTGCTGGGCGAGCATGGGAACCTCCTCGGCGCGAACGGCAACGTACCGGTCAGGCGGTCGCGGGCACCGGCGCGGGTTCCTCGCGGACCACCGCCACCTCACCCGCCGGCACCTCCAGCTCGCCGTCGCAGCGGGCGCCGCCGAGCAACTCGACGCCGCTGACCGCCAGCCGGGCCGGCTCGGTGGTGTGGTTGACCACGAACAGCCAGCTCCGGTCCGCCGAGCGGCGGCGGACCACCTCCACCCCGGCCGGCGCGCTCACCGGCGGGCGCACGCCGGTCTCGGCGAGCAGCCGGGCCACCAGCCGGTCGGTGGCGTCGTCGTCGAGCCGGGTGCCGACGTACCAGGCGGCGCCCGCGCCGACGGCGTTGCGGGTCAGCGCCGGCACGCCGGGCAGCGGCCCGTCGGTATACGCGGCCAGCACCTCGGCGCCCTCGGCGTGCAGCCACTCGGTCCACACGTCGGCGCGGGCGCCGTCGTCGAGGCTTACCGTCTCACCGTCGCGCAGCGGGAAGAACTCCTCGACGCGTACGCCGAGCAGGTCGCGGAACGCGCCGGGGTAGCCGCCGAGCCGGATGTGGTCGTGCTCGTCGACGATGCCGCTGAAGTAGGTGACCACGGCCGTGCCGCCGGCCTCCACGAACCGGCGCAGCGCGTCGGCGTCGGCGTCGCGGACGAGATAGAGCGTGGGCGCGAGGACGAGCCGGTAGCGGGACAGGTCGGCCGACGGGTGCACCACGTCGGCGGTGATCCCGGCTCGCCACAGCGCGGCGTGCAGCGCGGACAGCCGGTCGGTGTACGTGACGTCGACGCTCGGGTGGGAGTCGAGTTCGGCGCCCCACCACGCCTCGTAGTCGAACAGGATCGCCACGTCGGCGTCGACGCGGCTGCCGCGTACCTCCGCGAGCGCGCGCAGGTCGGCGCCGAGCCGGCAGACCTCGCGGAACACCTTGGTGTCCGGCCCGGCGTGCGGCACCAGCGCGGAGTGGAACTTCTCCGCGCCGGCCCGGGAGGCCCGCCACTGGAAGAACAGCACCCCGTCGGCGCCGCGCGCGACGTGGGCGAGGCTGTTGCGGCGCATCTGGCCGGGCGTCTTGGCCACGTTGCGGGGCTGCCAGTTGACCGCGCTGGTGGAGTGCTCCATCAGCAGCCACGGCGCACCACCGGCGACGCCCCGGGTGTGGTCGGCCGCGAGGGCGAGGTTGACCTGCGGCTGCGGGTCGGCGGCGGTGAGGTAGTGGTCGTTGGCGACCACGTCCACGTCGGAGGCCCACGAGTGGTAGTCCAGGTACTTGATGCCGGTGCCGATCATGAAGTTCGTGGTGACCGGCTGCGGGACGAGCCGGTTCAGCAGCTCCCGCTCGGCGCGGAGCTGGGCGCGCTGCTCGTCGGAGGAGAACCGCAGGAAGTCCAGCTGCTGGGTCGGGTTGGCGAACGTCGGGGCGGTACGCGGCGGGTTGATCTCCGCCCAGTCGTGGTAGCGCTGGCTCCAGAACGCGGTGCCCCAGGCCGCGTTGAGCGAGTCCAGGTCGCCGTAGCGCTCGCGCAGCCAGCGGCGGAACGCCTCGGCGCTGACGTCGCAGTAGCAGTGCACGTTGTGGCAGCCGAGTTCGTTGGAGACGTGCCAGAGCACCACAGCGGCGTGGCGCGCGTACCGGCGGGCGACGGCCTCGACCAGGGCGAGCGAGTGGTCCCGGAACACCGGCGAGCTGGGGCAGTACGCCTGCCGGCCGCCGGGCCAGAGCACCGTGCCGTCGGCCCGGCGGGGCAGCGTCTCCGGGTGCCGGTGCGCCAGCCATGGTGGCGGGCTGGCCGTGGCGGTGGCCAGGTCGACGCTGATGCCGCCGTCGTGCAGCAGGTCGATCGCCCGGTCCAGCCAGTCGAAGACGTACCGCCCGGGGGTGGGCTCCAGCAGGGCCCAGGAGAAGATGCCGACCGAGACCAGGTTGACCCCGGCCCGTCGCATGAGTTCGACGTCCTCGGCCCACGTCTGCTCGGGCCACTGCTCCGGGTTGTAGTCCGCGCCGTACCAGATGCCCTCGCCGTGCCAGTTCCGCATGACAGCAGAGGTTGCCCCCGAACAGCACCCAAGTCAACACTTTCCAACATCGACTGACGTTCCAACGTTTACCGGCTCTTTGCCCTGCCTCACCGCCACAGGCGTCGCCTTTTTGCCCTCTTGACAGCGCCGCGCCAAGGGGTAGCTTCAAGCGCCACCGGCTGTTTCTGTTCGGACGTGTGGATTCTCGGTGGATCTGCCACGGCCGACACGAACACCGCTCCCCGCCACCGATCACGGTCCATGAGCGCAGCGCACCTCTTCCACGCAGGAGGCACCATGTCCCGTCCCCGCTCGCAAGCCGAATACCTCGCCCGGCTCGTACCCCCGTCCGTCGCCGGCCTGAACCGGCGCTCGCTGCTCGCCGGCGCGTCCGGCGCGGGGGCGCTGCTCGGCACCGGTCTGCTCGCCGGCTGCGGCGACTCCGACTCCGGATCCGGCGGCGACGCCAAGAACGTCTCGCTCGGCTCGAACCAGTCGGACCCGAAGCCCAAGGACGTCGTCGCGAAGGTGATGGACGGCTTCAAGACGTCCTCCGGCGTGACGGTCGACATCAACACGGTCGACCACAACACGTTCCAGGAGAACATCAACAACTACCTGCAGGGCAAGCCGGACGACGTGTTCACCTGGTTCGCCGGCTACCGGATGCGGTTCTTCGCCGCCAAGGGCCTGGCCGGCGACCTCAGCGACGTGTGGGGCAAGCTCGACGGCTACTCCGACGCGTTCAAGAAGGCGTCCACCGGCGACGACGGCAAGCAGTACTTCGTGCCCGCGTCGTACTACCCGTGGGCGGTCTTCTACCGCAAGTCGGTGTGGCAGCAGCGCGGCTACGAGGTGCCCAAGACGCTCGACGACCTGAACACGCTCGGCGCGCAGATGAAGAAGGACGGGCTGAACCCGATCGCGTTCGCCGACAAGGACGGCTGGCCGGCGATGGGCACGTTCGACATCCTCAACCTGCGGATCAACGGCTACCAGTTCCACATCGACCTGATGGCCGGCAAGGAGGCGTGGACCTCCGACAAGGTGAAGAAGGTCTTCGACACCTGGGCCGGGCTGCTCCCCCTGCACCAGCCGGACTCGCTCGGCCGCACCTGGCAGGAGGCCGCCCAGTCGTTGCAGCAGAAGAAGAGCGGCATGTACCTGCTCGGCCTGTTCGTCGGCCAGCAGTTCAGCGGCGCGGACCTGGAGGACCTGGACTTCTTCACGTTCCCCGAGGTCGACTCCACGATCGGCGCGAAGGCGCTGGACGCCCCGATCGACGGCTACATGATGGCCCGCAAGCCGAAGTCCAAGGACGCGGCGCAGAAGCTGCTGACGTACCTGGGCTCGAAGGAGGCGGCGGACATCACCGTCAAGAACGACCCGAGCACGCTCGTCGCCAACAGCGGCGCGGACACCGGCGCCTACACCGCGCTGCAGAAGAAGGCCGCCGAGCTGGTCGGCTCCGCCACCGAGATCGCCCAGTTCCTCGACCGGGACACCCGGCCGGACTTCGCCTCCACCGTGATGATCCCGGCGTTGCAGCAGTTCATCAAGGATCCGAAGGACATCAGCGGGCTGCTCACGAGCGTCGAGAACCAGAAGAAGTCGATCTTCACCAGCTGACGGCGGAAGGGGGAAGGACATCATGTCCGACCTGCCCCTGATCCAAGCGGATCGCGCCGTGCCGCCGCCGGCCGCGACCACCACGAACGGTGGTCGCGGCCGCCGGCTACGGCTCCTGTCCCGCACCGACCGCGTGGTGGTCACGCTGATGGTGCTGGTACCCCTGTTGCTCGTCACCGGGCTGGTCTGGCTGCCCGCGGTGGCGACGGTGCTGCTGTCCGGCACGAACTGGGACGGCATCGGCCCGATCAGCGAGATCGAGTGGGTCGGGGCCAAGAACTACGACGACGTGGTGAACATCTACCCGCCGTTCGTCCCCGCCGTGCAGAACAACCTGCTCTGGCTGGCCGCGCTGTTCGTGGTGGCCACCCCGATCGGCATGTTCCTCGCCGTGCTGCTCGACAAGGAACTGCGCGGCAGCCGGTTCTACCAGACCGCGCTCTACCTGCCGGTGGTGCTGTCGCTGGCGCTCATCGGCTTCATCTGGCAGCTCATCTACAGCCGCGACCAGGGCCTGCTCAACGGCGTGTTCGGCGGCGAGACCGACTGGTACGGCGACCCGAACGTCAACATCTGGGCCGTGCTGGTGGCGGCCGGCTGGCGGCACGTCGGCTACATCATGCTGCTCTACCTGGCCGGCCTCAAGGGCGTCGACCCGTCGCTGCGGGAAGCCGCAGCTGTGGACGGATCGTCGGAGACCAGCACGTTCTTCCGGGTCGTCTTCCCGGTGATGCGCCCGATCAACATCATCGTGCTGGTGGTGACGGTGATCGAGTCGCTGCGCGCGTTCGACCTGGTCTGGGTCATCAACAAGGGCCGCAACGGGCTGGAGCTGATCTCCGCGCTGGTCACCCAGAACGTGGTGGGCGAGGCCAGCCGGATCGGGTTCGGCTCCGCGCTGGCGACGATCATGCTGGCCGTGTCGCTGGTCTTCATCACCATCTACCTCTGGACCGTGATGCGGGAGGACAAGCGATGACCGCCGTCTCCGCCGGCCGCCGCCGACCCGTGCGGCCCGCCCGGGTCGTCCTGCACCTCTTCCTGGGTACGGTCGCAGTGGGCTGGCTGTTCCCCATCCTCTGGGCGGTGCTCACCTCGTTCCGCTCCTACGAGTACACGGCCGCCAACGGCTACGTGTCGCTCGGCGGCTGGACGATCGACAACTACGTCACCGCCTGGCGTACCGCCGAGTTCGGCAAGCACTTCCTCAACTCGGCCTACATCACCGTCCCGGCGG
The DNA here is from genome assembly GCF_900091605.1 of Micromonospora tulbaghiae. GTDB lineage: Bacteria > Actinomycetota > Actinomycetes > Mycobacteriales > Micromonosporaceae > Micromonospora > Micromonospora tulbaghiae. Next base: position 26,984 of record NZ_FMCQ01000013.1, on the reverse strand, counting down.
TGCTGCTGACGCTGTTCCTCGCCTCCTGCGTGGCGTTCGTGATCGCCCGGTTCAGCTGGAAGCTCAACATCGCGCTGCTCGGCCTGTTCACCGCCGCGAACCTGCTGCCGCAGCAGGCGCTGCTCATCCCGCTGTTCCGGATGTTCACCGAGATCCCGCTGCCGGCCTGGATGAGCGACTCGGAGCTGCTCTACGACAGCTACTGGGGGCTGATCCTGGTCAACGTCGCGTTCCAGTGCGGCTTCTGCGTGTTCGTACTCAGCAACTACATGAAGGCGCTGCCGCACGAGCTGTACGAGGCCGCGATGGTGGACGGGGCGAGCGTGTGGCGGCAGTACTGGCAGGTGACGCTGCCGCTGTGCCGGCCCGCGCTGGCCGCGCTGGCCACGCTGGAGGTGACCTGGATCTACAACGAGTTCTTCTGGGCCACTGTGCTCATGCGGACCGGTGACAAGTTCCCCGTCACCAGTTCGCTGAACAACCTGCGCGGCGAGTTCTTCACCGACAACAACCTGGTCTCGGCCGGTTCGGTGCTGGTCGCGATCCCCACCCTGGTGATCTTCTTCCTGCTCCAGAAGCAGTTCGTCCGGGGTCTGACGCTGGGAGCCTCCAAGGGATGACGATCGTCCACCTGCGCCGCGCGCGGACCAGCCTGGTGCTCGACGCACGCGGCCCGGGACTGCCCCGGGTCGTGCACTGGGGCGCCGACCTCGGGCCACTGCCCGCCGGGGATCTGCCCGCGCTCGTCGACGCCACCGTGCCACCGGTGGTGCCGAGCAGCTTCGACGCGCCGACGGTGCTGTCGCTGCTGCCCGAGGCGAGCGCCGGGTGGAGCGGGCGGCCCGGTCTCGCCGGTCACCGCGACGGCCGGGACTGGTCCACCGCGTTCCGCCTGGTCGACCTCGACGTGCGCGACGCGGCGTCCCCGCACGGCGGTGCGGCGGGCAAGCCCGCTCCGGGCGGCGTGGCCGAAGGCGGGGAGGCGGTGCGCGTACCCGATGAGGAGCGGAACCGCGACGGGGCCGGCGCCGCGCGGGTGACGATGCGGGCGGCGGACCCGGGCGCGGGGTTGAGCCTGACCGTCGAGATCACGCTGGACGCGGCGGGGGTGCTCACGCTGCGGCACCGGCTGCGCAACGACGGCGACGGCCGGTACGAGGTGCGGGAGCTGACGCCGGTGCTGCCGGTGCCGGCGGTCGCCACCGAGCTGCTCGACCTGACCGGCCGGTGGTGCCGGGAGCGCGCGCCGCAGCGGCATCCGTGGCCGATGGGCGCGTGGGTACGCGAGGGGCGGCACGGCCGCACCGGCCACGACGCCACGTTGCTGCTGGTCGCGGGCACTGCCGGGTTCGGTTTCCGGCACGGCGAGGTGTGGGCGGTGCACACCGCGTGGAGCGGCGACCACGTCACGGCCGCCGAACGCCGCCCGACCGGCGAGGCCACGCTCGGCGGCGGTGAGCTGCTCGCACCGGGTGAGATCGTGCTGGGGCCGGGCGAGGAGTACGCGACTCCCCTGCTGTACGCGGCGCACTCGGCCGACGGGCTGGACGGGCTCAGCGACGCCCTGCACACGCACCTGCGGGGCCGCCCGTCGCACCCGGGCACACCGCGGCCGGTGACGCTGAACGTGTGGGAGGCGGTCTACTTCGACCACGATTTGGACCGGCTGCGGGCGCTCGCCGACGCGGCCGCCGAGGTCGGCGTGGAACGCTTCGTGCTCGACGACGGCTGGTTCCGCGGCCGGCGGCACGACCAGGCCGGGCTCGGCGACTGGTGGGTCGACGGCGAGGTCTGGCCGGACGGGTTGCAGCCGCTGATCGACCACGTACGCGGGCACGGCATGCAGTTCGGGCTGTGGGTGGAACCGGAGATGGTCAACCCCGACTCCGACCTGTTCCGCGCGCACCCCGACTGGGTGCTCCACGCGCCGGGCCGGCTGCCGCCGCCGTGGCGGCACCAGCAGGTGCTCGACCTGGCCCACCCGGACGCGTACGCGTACCTGCTCGAACGGCTCGACGCGGTGCTGAGCGAGCACGACGGGATCGCGTACCTGAAGTGGGACCACAACCGCGACCTGACCGAGGCCGGGCACGCCGGGAGGCCCGGGGTGCACGCGCAGACGCTCGCCGTCTACCGGCTGCTGGACGAGCTGCGCGCCCGGCACCCGCACGTCGAGATCGAGAGCTGCTCCTCCGGCGGCGCGCGGGTCGACCTGGAGATTCTGCGCCGCACCGACCGGGTCTGGGCCAGCGACTGCAACGACGCGCTGGAACGGCTGTCCATCCAGCGCTGGACCGGCCTGCTGCTGCCGCCCGAGCTGATCGGCACGCACATCGGGCCGGAGCGCTCGCACACCACGCGCCGCGTGCACGACCTCGGGTTCCGCGCGGTCACCGCGCTGTTCGGCCACCACGGCATCGAGTGGGACATCACCGCTATCGACGCCACCGAGCGGGCGGAACTCACCGCCTGGGTGGCGCTGCACAAGCGGCTGCGCCCGCTGCTGCACGCCGGCCGGGTGGTCCGGGTCGACCACCCGGACCCGGCCGTGCAGGCCCACGGCGTCGTCGCCCGCGACCGCTCGCACGCGGTGTACGCGGTCAGCCGGCTGACCACCTCGGCGGCACAGGTGCCCGGTCCGGTCCGGCTGCCGGGGCTGGACGCGGCGCGGCGCTACCTCGTGCGCCCGCCGGCCGGGGTGCCGGAGCCCGCACTGCTGGAGCTGTCCCCGCCGGGCTGGCTGGCCTGGCCCGGCGACGGCATCACGGTGAGCGGTTCGGTGCTGGGCTCGGTCGGCCTGCAACTACCCGCCCTGCACCCCGAGCAGGCGCTCCTGCTGGAGGTGACCACCACCTGACCGCCCCGGTGATCAAGGAGTTTGCGTCGCCGTCGAGGTCCGATCGGGACACAAACTCCTTGATCAACCACTAGGGGTGCGGGTCAGGCGGGGGTGCAGGTCACCGCGGGGGTGGAGTTGGTGCCCTGCCAGGTGCCGATGAAGCCGAAGCTGGTGCTCGCGCCCGCGCCCAGCCGGCCGTTGTAGTCGACGTTGCGGGCGGTGTACGCCGATCCGCTGTTGCTGACGCTCGCGTTCCACGCCTGGGTGACGGACTGGCCGTTCGCGTACGTCCAGCGCACCGTCCAGCCCGTGATCGCCGCGGCTCCGGCGGTCACCTTGACCTCGCCCTGGAAGCCGCCCTGCCACGAGTTACCGACGGTGTAGGTGGCGGTGCAGCCACCGGACGGCGGGGGCGTGGTGGTCGGCGGCGGCGTCGGGCTGGGGCTGCCAGTCGGCGTCGGCGTCGGGCTCGGGCTGCGGGTGGGGCTGGTGGTCGGGGTCGGGGTGCTGCCGGCGTACACCGACGCCTCGCGGGAGGTGGCCGCGATGCCGTCGGCGCCGTTGAAGATCCGCTGACCCCAGCTCGTGAGCTGCGCCGGGTTGAACGCGGTGGTCATGTCCAGGTACTCCACGCCGCCGCCGTTGCCGCTCCACGACCAGCCGAGGTAGCCGATGCCGTTGGCCTGGCTGTACGCCATGATGGCGTCCTCGTCCGGGTTGCCGTCGGAGTGGTTGAAGCCGAACTCGCCGACCACGATCGGCAGCCCGGCGGTACGGAACCGGCCCAGGTAGTCGCTGATCTCGGCGGCGGTGTCGAACACGCCGTACATGTGGATGGAGAAGACGGTGTTGCGCTGCGGGTCGGCGGCGAACACGGTGCCGGCGTTGTCGCGCATGGTGAACGACCAGTCCTGGCCCCAGTTCGGCGCGTCCACCATGATCGTGTGGGTCAGGCCGGCGGCGCGCAGCCGCTTGATCGCGTTCGAGGTGTCGGTGGTCCAGGCGCTGTAGCCCTGGTTGCCGAACGGCTCGTTGCCGATGTTGACGATGACGTACTTCTCCTGGCCCTTGAGCACGTCGGCGATGCTCAGCCAGTAGTCGGTGGCCTTCGCCAGCGTGGCGGCGGCGCCTTCCTCGCCGTACCCGGTGGTGTCGTGCACCTCCAGCACACAGATCAGCCGGTTGGCCTTGCACAGCGAGATCACGTTGGCCACGTCGGCGGCGCTGTTCTTCGTCCAGCGGTCGCCGCTGGCCAGCACCACCCGGACGGTGTTCGCGCCGAGCGCCTTGATGTCGGCGAACGAGCTGGTCTGCTGCGGGTACCAGGTGTGCGCGTGGTTGACCCCGCGCATCACGAACTCGACGCCGTTGGCGTCGTAGAGCCGCCCGTCGGAGACGGAGAACCCGGTGGCGGCGTGGGCCGGCTGCCCGAGGGCGAAGACGGCGGCGAGGGCCGTCAGCAGGGCGGCGCCCGCGACGGAGAGCAGTTTCTTCATGGCTGTCCTCAGGGGAAGGTCTCCCCCGTGCCCGAGCGGGGGTGCGGTGACGGTGACGAGGTGGTGGCGGCTGAGCCCGGTAGCCGCCGCCCGGTTCCCGAACGGACGCAGGCATCAGCGTAGGGCGATGGAAGGCGCGAGGCAACCGGTTAAGCGGTTTCGGCCGGGACGCGGTGACGGTTGACCGGCCGCATGAGCTGAACCGGTTAAGGAACGGCGCGGAAGCGGACAGCAGGGTTGACCCGCGCCGGGCGGGGTATCCGGTGACGATCCGCCCGGGAAGGAGACGTGCCATGGTCAACGTCGGTTACACCCTCATGTGCGAGCAGGCCGGCCCGAAGGAACTGGTCGACCACGCCGTACGCGCCGAGGCCGCCGGCTTCGACCATCTGGTCATGTCCGACCACTACTACCCCTGGCTGGAGTCCCAGGGCCACTCCCCGTACGCCTGGTCGGTGCTCGGCGCCGTCGCGCACGCCACCAGCCGGGCCGAGCTGATGTCGTTCGTAACCTGCCCGATCCGGCGGTACCACCCGGCGGTGGTGGCGCAGAAGGCCAGCACCATCGGCGTGCTCTCCGACGGCCGGTTCACGCTGGGTCTGGGCGCCGGGGAGAACCTCAACGAACACGTTGTGGGCGGATGGCCGCACGTGCAGCAGCGGCACGAGATGTTCGAGGAGGCGTTGCAGATCATCCGTCCGCTGCTCAACGGCGAGACGCTGACGTTCTCCGGCAACCACTTCGACGTGCCCGACGCGTACGTCTGGGACCGCCCCGAGCGGCCGGTGCCGATGGCGGTGGCCGCCTCCGGGCGGCAGTCGGCGACGCTGGCCGCCGAGTACGCCGACGCCATGATCGCCACCGACCCGCTGTCCCACCTGATCGACATGTACGAGGAGGCGGGCGGCGCGGGCCGCCCCCGCTACGGGCAGGTGGCCATCTGCTACGGCCCGGACGAGGACGAGTGCCGCAAGATCGTGCACGACCAGTTCCGCTGGTTCGGCCTGGGCTGGAAGGTCAACGCCGACCTGCCCGGCCCGGAGTCGTTCGAGGCGGCCACCCAGTTCGTCCGGGAGGAGGACGTGGCCGAGGGCATCTCCTGCGGCCCGGACACCGACCGGCACGTGGAGGCGTTCAAGAAGTTCGTCGACGCGGGCTTCACCCACGTCGCGCTGATCCAGGTGGGCGGCGGCACCCAGCCGATGTTCCTCGACTGGGCCCAGGAGGAGCTGCTGCCCCGGCTGCGCGAGCTGTGACCGTCGCGCCGTCCCCGCCGGGGCGCTTCCGCCCCGCCGAGCTGCGCCTGGCGCTCGCCGCGCCCCGGCCGGCCGGCGGGCTGACCAGCGAGTTCCGGCAGGTCGGCGGGCTGCGGGCGCACACCCGCCGCTCCGCCGGCCCGGGCGGGGACGGACCGCCGATGGTGCTGGTGCACGGCCTGGCCGTGTCGCACCGCTACCTCACCCCGCTGGCCGTCGCGCTGGCGCCGCGCCGGCCGGTGTACGTGCCGGACCTGCCCGGCTTCGGGCTGACCGAACGCCCCGCCGCCGCGTACGACGTGGACCGGCACGTGGCGTTCCTGGTCGACTGGCTCGACGCGTACCGGCTGGGTCCGGTCTGCCTGCTCGGCCACTCCTTCGGCGCGGAGGTCGCCGCCGCGCTCGCCGCCCGTCACCCCGGCCTGGTCCGCGCCCTGGTGCTGGCCGGCCCGACCAGCGACCCGGCCGCCCGGTCCCGGCGCGGTCTGGTCGGCCGGTGGCTGCGGGACACGCTGCGGGAGGCGACGTGGCAGGCGCCGATCCTGCTGCGCGACGTGACCGACGCCCGGCCGTGGCGGGTGTTCGCCACGCTGTCCCACTCCGTCCGCAACGCGGTCGAGGAGGATCTGGCCCCGATCACCGCGCCCACGCTGGTGCTGACCGGCGCCCGCGACCCGGTCGCGCCGGCCGCCTGGCGGGAGCAGGTCGCCCGGCTGGTGCCGGACGCCCGGTCGGTGGCCGTGCCGGGCGCGGCGCACAACGTGGTCACCACCGCACCGACCCAGGTCGCGGACGCCGTCCACGACCTGCTCACCACCCCAGCGAGGAGTTGACGCCATGCGTATCGGGAACACCGAGATCCGGCCCGCCGGAGGCGGGCTCGGCTGCCTGCTGATGATCCTCTTCTCGATCGTCGCCTCGGTGGTGCTGACGGTGCTGCTCAACCTGCTCCTGTAGAACCCGGCCCGGCACGCGCGGCGGCGACACCAGAATGGGGCATGCCCCTGCTGACCGCGCTGCCGCTGGCGCTGGAGATGGTCGCCGGGTCGAAGCTCGTCAGCGCCGTCGTCCTCGCCGCCGGCCGCCACCCGCGCCGCAGCTCCGTGGCCTACCTGGCCGGCGTCACGGTGGGCGTGCTCGGGCCGTTGACGCTCTGGTACGCCGTGTTCCGGGTGGTGCGGCACACCGCCGTGCACGGCATCGGGGTGGGCGGCAGCCGCCGGCTCATCGACTGGATCGTGCTGGCCCTGCTGGCGGTCCTCATGGTGGTCACGTTCCGCAGGCGGCGGCGCGACCGGCCGCCCGGGTGGCTGCGCCGGTTGCAGGACCCGCGGCCCTCGTACGCCTTCGGTCTGGGGCTGCTGCTGGCCGTCGCCGTGCCGAGCGACCAGCTGGTCATGGCGTCGGTCGCGGGCAGCACGGCCGGGCACGGCCGACCGTGGTGGCACCTGCTGCCGTTCACGGCGCTCACCGTGCTGCTGCTGGCCCTGCCGCTGCTCACGCTGTTGGTCTTCGGCGAGCGCGCGGAGCGGCTGCTCCCCGCCTTCCGTTCCTGGACCGACAGGCACTCCTGGATGGTCAGCGAGACGGTCATCCTGATCTTCGCGGCCTTCGTGGTCGCCGACCTGGCAGGGTCGTTCAACCGGCCGTGAGGTCCACCTCGGCCAGCACCGGATAGTGGTCGGAGGCCGAGTCGGCGTCACCGTCGCGGACCACCCGCACCGCGCGTACCCGATCGGCCAGCGCCGGGGTGGCGAGCAGGTAGTCCAGCCGCATCCCGGCGAACTCGGCGCCGCCGTGGCGGGTCGGCACGGTCAGGCCGCCCGGTTCGTCGCCGCCCGAGCGCGGCCACAGGTCCACCAGCCCGGCGTCGAGCAGCCGGGCCACCGCCCGGGTGTCCACGGTACGGCCGTCGCGGCGCAGGTGCCGCCGCCGGTACGGGGTGGCCAGCCCGGCCAGCCGGGCGGTGTGGTCGGCGGTGGGCTCCAGCGTGTTCAGGTCACCGGCCAGCAGAGCCAGCGCTCCCCCGGTACGCCGCAGCGCGGCGGCCAGCCAGTCCGCCTCCATCCGCCGCCGCCCACCGGAGTACGGGTTCAGATGAGTGCTGAACACGGTGAGCGGACCCGCGCCGGTGGCGATCTGGGCCCGGGCGGCGGCGTGGTGGAACGGGCGTCGGACCCGCCCGGCGCGCAGCACCCGCAGCGGCGGGCGGACCAGCACCGCCACCGGCTGGCCGAAGCAGGACCGGGCCAGGTGCGCCTCCATCCCGAGCCGGTCGGCCAGACCGCCCAGCGTGGCGTCCATGCCGCGCAGCTCCTGCAACGCCAGCACGTCGGGGCGCTGCGCGGTGACGACCGAGACGATCCGGTCCCGGCGGTCGGCGCCGCCGCCGTCCCGCCCGCCGGTCCGGATGTTCCAGGTCATCACCCGCAGCATCGGCTCAGTCCGGCCGCGCGGCCTTGGCCAGCTCGTCGTCCAGCTCGTCGACCTGTTCGGACTCGATCGCCGGCCGGTTGCCCTCGTACACGTCGGCGTTCGGCTTGATCACCCAGTACAGCAGCGACAGCCAGAGCGCGCCGAGCAGGATCGCGCCCATGAAGTCGGTCGGGTGGTGCATGCCCCGGTACATCCGGGAGGTGGCCACGCCCACCGGCATCAGCACGGCCATGCCCACGAACAGCCACCGCCACCACCTGTCGGTACGCGGGAACACGATGACCGCCATCGCCACCCAGAGGCAGATGGTCGCCGCGATGTGCCCGGAGGGGAACGACGAGGTCGGCATCTGCCCGTCCAGGTTCTCCACCGGCGGCCGGGGCCGGTCCACCACCCGGGCGCTGGCCAGGAACAGGCTCAGCTCGCCGAACATCGCCAGCACCACGTACAGCACCGGCCGCCACCGCCGCCACACGGCCAGCACGATCGGGCAGAACACCAGCGAGACCAGCAGGATGGCGTGGGTGTCGCCGAACTTGCTCCACCACCAGCTCAGGTCCGTGAGCGCGTCGGTGTGCCGCTCGGCGAACCAGCGCGGCACCTCGGTGTCGAGCGTGTCGAAGAACGTGCCCTTGGCGTGGTAGCTGACGAACATGCCGAACGCGTAGAGCACACCGAAGACGATCACCCAGCCGACCAGCAGCTCGGCCACCGCCGAGCGCGGGTGCTCCAGCACCTTCTCCTCGTCCGGCGCGAGCGCCAGCTCCTCTCCCGCCTCCGGCTCCAGGCCCTCACGCAGCGGCGGCACCGGCCGGCCGCGCTCGCGCCGCCACAGCCGGAAGGCGTACGCGGTGACGCCCAGCCAGGCCGCGCCGAGCAGCCAGCCGCCGATCACGTCCGACACGAAGTGCACGCCCAGCGCGATCCGGGTCAGCCCGACCAGGAAGATCAGCACGCCGGCGACGGCGATGGCGGGCTTGCGCCAGCGCGGCGACATGGCCGGCAGGAACACCAGCAGCAGCGCCCCGTACGCGACGAACGAGCCGAGCGCGTGACCACTGGGGAAGCTGTTGCCCGGTGCGCTGGCGATCGGCACGTCCACCACCGGGCGCAGCCGCCCGACCAGCGCCTTGAGCGACGGGTCGAGGATCAGCCCGCCGACACCGGTGACGATCAGGTAGACCGCGAGCCGGGACTGGCGGCGGATCAGCAGGCCCACCACCGCGATGGTGACCAGCCAGATCAGCACCGGCCGCCCGCCCAGGTCGGTGATCGCCTGGAGCACTGTGACCAGCGGGCCGTGCGGGGCCACGAGGTTGTTGAACCACTCGGCCACCGCGTGGTCGGCGTCACCCAGCGGGCTCCACCGGAACCGGACCAGCATGAGCAGCACGCCGAACCCGACTCCCGCACCGGCCACGGCGAGCAGGCCCGCGAGGCTCCGCTCCGCGAAATGGCTGAGCGGCCGGCTCCCGGCTTCCTTGACCGCGGTCACACCGCACCTCCCTCGTTCCTCTGCGAGGCGCGCTGTACCCGATCGGCGTGTTCCGTACACGCCGGACCGGCGCGGCGTCCACGCCGGACCGGCCGTGGCGTCAGAGCGAGGTCATCTCACCGGTGTCGAACAGCTCCGCCCGCTGCGCCTCCGGCTCCCACAGGTCCGGCTGGGCGGGCTCCTCCACCCCGATGCGCATCGCCTCCAGCTGGGCGGCGAAGGCCAGCCCGCCGAACAGCGCCATCCCGGTGAGGTTGGCCCAGAGCAACAGGGCCATCATGCCGGTCAGCGCGCCGTAGGTCTGGCCGAATCCGCCGCTGTACTTCACGTAGGCGGCGAGCAGCAGGCTGGCCAGCCACCAGATCGCGATGGCGATGGCCGCGCCGAAGAAGAGCCAGGACAGGCCGGGCTGGCGGCGGCGCGGGGCGTGCCGGAACAGCACCGCGACGGCCAGCACGGTCAGGCCGAGGCTCAGCGGCCAGCGGATCACGTCCCACCCGGCCATGGCGAGGTCGCCCCACTCGTAGTGCCGCCGGACCGACTCGCCCATCGCCCGCCCGCCGACCAGGATCAGGAAACCGGCCAGCGCGGGCACACCGGCGACCAACGCGAGGATCGCGGCGCGCAGGTACTTGGCGAGCGCCGGGCGGTCCCGCTCGACGCCGTAGATCCGGTTGGCGCCCCGCTCGATCTGCGCCATCGTGGTGGTCAGCGCGACCAGCCCGGTGAGCAGGCCGAGGGTCAGCGCCAGCTCACCGGCGCTCTCGGTGCGCTCGCTGTCGGTCAGCAGGTCCTGCACCATGGCTTCGCTCTGGCCGGGGGTGATGGCCAGCACGGTGTCGGCGACGACCTTGCCGCCCTCGTCCACGCCCAGGTCGGTGATGAGGCCGGTGAGCGCGATCAGGAACGGCACCACCGCCAGGCAGAGCTGCAACGCCAGCGCCCGGGAGTGGCTGAAGCCGTCGCCGTAGCGGAACCGGATGAACGCGTCCCGCAGCAGGCACCAGCCGCCGTGCCGGCGCAGTGTGTGCCAGGCGTCGTCGGCGGACAGCTCGTTCTCGGCCATCAGCCGGGTCTCGGGGACCAGCTTGGTGCTACTCACGGCGGGCCTCCTCGACCAGGTGCTCACCACGCTCGGCGGCCGCGTCGGCGTCCTCCGCCAGGTCGGGGTGCTCCTCGGGCCGCGGCACGCAGAGCCAGAGCGACTCGGGGCGGATGGTGGCCTTCAGCGACCGGCCCGGCTCGATCAGGTCGCCGTCGAGCTGGCGGGGCTGCGCCCGGGTGCTGGTGATCTCGACCGAGCGGGCCCGGAACACCTCCATCCCGGGCACCCTGTCGCGGCGACGCAGCACCGCCCAGCCCATGGCGAGCCAGTGGCGCAGCGTACGCGGCGTCAGCACCGCCACGTCCAGCCAGCCGTCGTCCGGCTCGGCGTCGGTGAGCAGGCGTACCCCGCCCTGGAGCCGCCCGACGTTCGCGACCAGGACCGAGCGGGCCCGGCGGCGCAGCGGCGGCTTGCCGTCGATGCGCACCGAGACCCGCATCGGCCGGTCGCGCAGGTGCCGGGCGGCGCCCATCACGTACGCCGGCCAGCCGATCCGCTTCTTCGTGGTCTCGGAGGTGGAGTCGAGCATCTGGGCGTCGAAGCCCATCCCGGCCATCACCGCGAAGCACTTGTCGCCGACCACGCCGACGTCGAGGCGGCGCATCCCGCGCTCGACGGCGACCTCCAGCCCGGCGGCCAGGTCGTTCGAGAGGCCGAGGTTGGCGGCCAGCAGGTTGCCGGTGCCCTGGGGCAGTACGGCCAGTGCCACGTCGGTGCCGGCCAGCGCGGTCACGCAGGCCATCACCGTGCCGTCGCCGCCGCAGGCGAAGACGACCTCCGCGCCCGCCTCGACGGCCTGTTCCGCCTGCCCGCGGCCCGGGTCCTCGACTGTCGTCTCGTACCAGGCCGGGGCCGGCCACCCGGCGGCGGCGAGCGCGCCGTCCACGGTGCGGCGGAACTCGTCCAGGTCGGCCACCTTCACCGGGTTGACCACCACTGCCGAGCGCGGGGTGCGGTTCTCCGCGTTCACCGGGCGCTTGTCGTCTTCGCCGTCCACGGCGTCAGTGTGCAGGACACGGGGCGTGACGGCGACCCGGCGCAGCGGGACGTTGCGAGGACCGCAAACAGGTTTGAAACCCGGGTGGCCTCAGATGGCCTCAGGCGGCCTCGCGCAGCGCCGCGTCGACGCGGCGGCGCAGGTCGTCGATGTCCGCGCCGGCCTCGGTCAGCACCACCGCGGCCAGGCCGTTTCCCTCGCGCAGCAGGCCGAGCAGGATGTGTTCGGTGCCGATGTGCCGGTGGCGCAGCCGCAGCGCCTCGCGCAGCGACAGCTCCAGCACCTTCTTGGCGTGGGGCGAGAACGTGCCGTGGTGCGACCCACGACGCCACCACCGGCGCGGACGCGGGGTCGCCTCGCGCAGCGCGTCGGGGCCGAAGGACTCCTCGATCCGGGCCACGATCGCGGCGAGGTCGATGCCGATCTCGCGCAGCGCCGCGGCGTCCGCCGCACCGAGCCCGTCCACGCCCTGAGCGGTGTGGCGGGCCACCGCGGCGCGCAGGGCGTCGGCGTCGACGCCGCCGGCAGCCAGCAGCCGTACCGCCAGGTTGTCGCGGTCGGCGAGCACGCCCAGCAGCAGGTGCTCGGTGCCGACCGGCCGCCTTCCCTCGGTGCGGGCCTCGTCGAGCGCGTGGTGCACCACGGCACGGGCCCGGTCGGTGAATCGTTCGAACATCACGCCTCCCAGCTCTCGCGCACCGCCGGTCGCCCGGCGTGCTTCTTGTGGACCGCCTGCCGGCTGACCTCGAGGGCGTCGGCGATCTCCTGCCACGACCAGCCCTGCCGCCGGGCGTTGTCGACCTGGATCACCTCGAGCCGTTCGAGCAGCCGGCGCAGGGCGAGCACCGCGCGCAGGCCGACCTTGGGGTCGGTGCTGCCGGCGGCCGCCGCGAGTTCCGTCGCTTGACTCATGCTGTCAATGTAGGTTGACACACTCTCGTCTGTCAACCCTGGTTGACAGACGAGGCGGCCTGCCGCTGTCCGGCCCGTCCCGGTGTTAGGTTCCGCTGGTGTTCCGCCGCCGTCCGCTGGACCGGCCGGTCGAGTCCGCGCGCCGGCTCACCGCCGGCCGCCTCACCCTGGAGATCGCCGGCGGCAGCGTGGTCGGGCACCGCTACCCGGAGAACTACGACGTGCTGCACGTCGACCCCGAGCTTCCGCTCGCGGTGGTCTGCGACGGGATGGGCGACGGCCTGGGCAGCCGGGTGGCCGGCACGACCGCCGCGGAGACGTTCGTCGCGCAGGTCCGCGCCGGCTGGCCCGCCGTCGGCGCCGCCGCGCTGCGGGCCGCCGTGGCCGAGACGCAACGGCGGGTACGCCAGGCCGGCGCGGCGCAGTCCGGCCTGACCGGGTGCACGCTCACCGCGCTGGTGATCGAGCCGGACGGCGATCAGGGCTGGCTGGTGCAGCTCGGCGACTCGCGGGCGTACCGGCTGCGCGACGGGCTGCTGGAGCTGGTCACCGTCGACCACACCATGGCCTGGCTCGGCCTGCTGCACGGCTGGTGGCCGGCCGACTCGCCGGAGGCGGCGCGGGCGCGCTACCAGCTGCTGCGCTACGTCGGCCACCCGGACCGGCCCGAGCCGGACCTGCTCGCCGTGCCGCTGCGCCGGGGCGACACCTGGCTGCTGTGCACCGACGGCATCAGCGACCAGCTGGGCTACCACCGGCTGCGTGACCTGCTCTCCGCGCGACGCGACCCGGCGCGCACCGCCGAGGCCCTGCTCGCCGCCAGCCTGGACGAGGGCGGCGAGGACAACGCCACAGCCGTCGTGCTGCGCGTACACCCGGCGCTGCCCGCCCCGCGCTGACCGCCAGTTCCGCCGACCCGCTCCGGCGCACCCGGTCCCACGACTACGGTGGGTGAAAAGCAGGGGTCGGGAGGTGAGCCGGGGTGGCCGCACCCAGCCACGGCGCGGTGGTGGTCGGCGTCGGCCGGTCCGAGGCCGATCTGACAGTGGTCCGCACGGCCGCCGCCGAGGCCGCCGCCCATGACCGGCCGCTGCACCTGCTGCACGCGTTCAACTGGGCCACGACGCCCGGTCCCGCCCCGGCCGGCGGCACCCGCACGGACGCGGAGAACGTGCTGGAGCACGCCGGACAGGTCGTCGCCGAGTGCGCGCCGCAGGTGCCGGTCAGCGGCCGGATCGTCGAGGGCTCTCCGGTCGAGGCGCTGCTACGGGTCGCCGACACCGCGTTCCTGATCGCGCTCGGTGACGGGGGCATGTCCGCCCATCCGGACCGCGTACCTGCCGACACGCCGGCCGTGGACGTGGCCGCCCGGGCCGGCTGCCCGGTGCTGGTCGGGCGCACCGAGCCCGCCCCGCCCGGCCCGCTGCTCGTCGGCTTCGACGGGTCGCCCAGTTCGCAGGCCGCCCTCGGTTACGCCTTCGACTGCGCGCAACACCGCGGCGCCCGCCTGCTCGCCGTCCGGGTGATCGAGCCGGAGGCCGGCGACCGCGACGACGGGCGGCTGGAGGAGGCGGTCACCCGGACGGCCCTGCGGTACCCCCGCGTCGCCGCCGACTGCGAGACCGTCCACGGTGACCCGAAGTCCGTCCTGCTCGACCGGTCCCGCGCGGCGCAGCTCGCGGTGGTGGCCGCCTGGGGAGACGGGCCGATAGGGTCCACTCTGGGCGCGGTCAGCCAGTCCCTGCTCTACCACTCGCCGGCCCCGCTGATCGTCGTACGGGGAGTCGCCGCGGACGCCGGGGACGGGTCATGACGCCCGCGCGAGGCGGGACCTACGGCCCTGACCGGCGACCCCCGACGGGGGCGACGCTGGACGCGCCGGGGAAGAAGATGTGGTCCCTGAGTGGCAGCCGACCCCGAGCCACGAGAGGCTAAGGCAGCATGGACACCGCGGTGAACCTGCACAGCCCCCTGACCGAAGACGAGTTGCGCCGGCTGGACGCCTACTGGCGCGCGGCGAACTACCTGACCGTCGGCCAGATCTATCTGCTCGACAACCCGCTGCTGCGCGAACCACTCAAGCCCGAGCACGTCAAGCCGCGTCTGCTGGGCCACTGGGGCACCAGCCCCGGGCTCAACCTGCTCTACACGCACCTCAACCGGGTCATCGTGAACCGGGATCTGTCCGCCATCTTCGTCACCGGCCCGGGCCACGGCGGCCCGGCGCTGGTGGCGAACACCTGGCTGGAGGGCACCTACAGCGAGCTGTACCACAGCATCCCCCGGGACGAGACCGGCATGCAGCGGCTGTTCCGGCAGTTCTCCTTCCCGGGCGGCATCCCGAGCCACGTGGCGCCGGAGGTGCCGGGTTCGATCCACGAGGGCGGCGAGCTGGGGTACGCGCTGAGCCACGCGTACGGCGCCGCGTTTGACAACCCGGACCTGCTCGTGGCCTGCGTGATCGGCGACGGCGAGGCGGAGACCGGCCCGCTGGCCGGGAGCTGGCTGTCGAACGTGTTCCTCAACCCGGCCCGCGACGGCGCGGTGCTGCCGATCCTGCACCTCAACGGCTACAAGATCGCCAACCCGACGGTGCTGGACCGGATCCCCGGCGAGGACCTGCGGGACATGATGCGCGGCTTCGGCTACGAGCCGTACGTGGTCGAGGGCGACGACCCGGCGACCGTGCACCAGCTGCTGGCCGCGACACTCGACCGGGCGGTCGACGAGATCGCGGCGATCCAGCGCCGGGCCCGCTCCGGCGAGCACGTCGAGCGCCCCCGCTGGCCGATGATCGTCCTGCGGACGCCGAAGGGCTGGACCGGTCCGTCCCGGGTCGACGGCAAGCAGGTCGAGGGCACGTTCCGCGCCCACCAGGTGCCGATCTCCCAGGTCCGGGACAACCCGGAGCACCTGGCCGAGCTGGAGCGCTGGCTGCGCAGCTACCGGCCGGAGGAGCTGTTCGACGCCACCGGCGGCCCGGTCGCCGAGGTGGCGGAGCAGCCGCCGACGGGTGACCGCCGGATGAGCGCCAACCCGGTCGCGAACGGCGGCCGGCTGCTGCGCAACCTGGAGCTGCCGGACTTCCGCGACTACGCGGTCGACGTGCCGACGCCGGGTGAGCCGATGGCCGGCGCGACGGGCGTGCTCGGTCCCTGGGTCCGCGACGTGATCGCGCGCAACCCGGAGACGTTCCGCCTGTTCGGCCCGGACGAGGTCGCCTCGAACCGGCTCGGTGCGGCGTTCGAGGTGACCGACCGTGCGTTCGTGGGCGCCGAGGTGCCCGGCGACGACCACCTCTCCCCCGACGGCCGGGTGATGGAGGTGCTCTCCGAGCACCTGTGCCAGGGCTGGCTGGAGGGTTACCTGCTGACCGGCCGGCACGGCATCTTCACCAGCTACGAGGCGTTCATCCACATCGTCGACTCGATGGTCAACCAGCACGCCAAGTGGCTGAAGGTGACCCGGAACATCCCGTGGCGGGAGCCGGTGGCGTCGCTGAACTACCTGCTGTCCAGCCACGTGTGGCGCCAGGACCACAACGGCTTCTCGCACCAGGATCCGGGCTTCATCGACCACGTGGTGAACAAGAAGGCCGAGGTGGTCCGGGTCTACCTGCCGCCGGACGGCAACACGCTCCTGTCCACCATGGACCACTGCCTGCGCAGCCGGCAGTACATCAATGTGGTGGTGGCCGGCAAGCAGCCCGCGCCGAACTGGCTGACCATGGACGAGGCGATCCAGCACTGCCGCCGCGGCCTGGGCATCTGGGACTGGGCCAGCAGCGACGACGGCACCGAACCGGACGTCGTGCTCGGCTGCGCCGGTGACGTGCCGACGCTGGAGACGCTCGCCGCCGTCGACCTGCTGCGCCGGCACCTGCCCGACCTGAAGGTGCGGGTGGTCAACGTGGTCGACCTGATGCGCCTGCAGCCGCCGTCGGAGCACCCGCACGGCCTGCCGGACAACGAGTTCGACACCATCTTCACCCGCGACAAGCCGGTGATCTTCGCGTACCACGGCTACCCGTGGCTGATCCACCGGCTCACCTACCGCCGTACCAACCACGAGAACCTGCACGTGCGCGGCTACAAGGAGGAGGGCACCACCACGACCCCGTTCGACATGGTGATGCTCAACGACCTGGACCGCTTCCACCTGGTCATCGACGTGATCGACCGGGTGCCGGGGCTGCGGTCGCGCGCCGCGCACCTGCGCCAGGACATGGTGGACGCCCGCCAGGCCTGCCGCGACTACACCCGCCGCTACGGCGAGGACGACCCCCGGGTCGCCGAGTGGCGCTGGATCAGGGAGAACGACCCCGCGGTGAGGAGTGGCGAATGAGCGACGACGAGATCCTGGTCGGCTACGACGGCTCCTCGGACGCCGCCGTCGCCCTCAACTGGGCGCTGGACGAGGCGGGCCGCTCGGGACGGCCGGTACGCCTGGCGTACGTCTTCGAGTGGTTGACGGTGACCGGCTGGATCGGGCCCGGCGTGGCGCCCGGCGTGTGGCCGGACGAGGCCGCCCGGCAGCAGGTCGAGGAGCTGGTCCGCAAGGCGGCGGCGGACGCCGCCGCCGACCGGCCGGGCCTGACCGTGCACGGCGAGGTGTTCGACGGGCCGCCCGCGCTGGTGCTCCAGGAGCGGTCCGCCGACGCCGGGATGCTGGTGCTCGGCAGCCGGGGCCACGGCGGCTTCGGCGGGCTGCTCGCCGGTTCCACGGCGGTCTCGGTCACCGCGCACGCCCACTGCCCGGTGGTGGTGGTCCGCGACGGCCAGGCCGCCACGTCCGGGCCGGTGGTGGTCGGCTCGGACGGCTCGGAGTCCGCACTGCGGGCGCTCGGCTTCGCCGTCGAGCGGGCCGCGCAGCGGGACGTGCCGCTGCGGGTGCTGCGGGCCTGGGAGCCGCCGGGCGACCGGTGGGTGCCGCCGGACTTCGACCCGGAGCAGGTCGCCGCGAGCGAGCGGGCCGCCGCCGAGGCGGAGCTGGCGCCGTGGCGGGAGAGCTTCCCCGACGTGCCGGTGGAGATCGAGGCGGTCCCCGGCAGCGCGTCGGCGCTGCTGGTGGAGGCGAGCCGGTCGGCGCAGCTGGTGGTGGTCGGCAGCCGGGGCCGGGGCGGCCTGCGCGGCATGCTGCTCGGCTCGGTCAGCCAGCAGCTCATCCAGCACTCGCACTGCCCGGTGGCTGTGGTCCGCGAGCGCTGACTCAGCGGCCGGGCGCGGTGGAGCCCTCCTCCGGGTTGAGCGAGAAGTAGTCCTCCTCCTCCTGGGCCAGGTGCAGGCGCAGCACCGCGTCCAGGCCGTAGAGCGCGGCCAGCAGATCGGGCACCTCGTCACGGCGCAGCCGGCCGTCCGGCTGCGCCGTGAGGTGCCCGCCGATCCGCTCCACCAGCCGCACGATCTCCACGTGCGCCCGGCTCATCGTGGAGGTCGCCTCGGCGCTGCCGAGCGGCCCGGCCAGCGCCGGGTAGAGCTGCCGGTCCTCGGCCGCCTCGTGCGGCAGCACCTCGTCGACCAGACGCCGGTGCACCTCGCGCAGCGCCGGCAGGCACGCCGGGTCGTCCGGGCGGGTCGCCACCATGTCGGCGGTGTCCCGCAGCGCCGCCAGCACGTCGCGCACGCCGCCGTGCTCGCCCGCGTACCGGTCGATCAGCTCGACGGTGTGCGCCGGCAGGTCCCGCCGCCGCAGGCCGCCGCCGAGCGCGCGCAGCGCGTTGAGGATCACCAGGACGTCGATGCCCTCCTGGAGGAACGCGCCGGCCACCGGGGGCAGCCGGCCCGCGGCGGCCACCAGCATCGCCAGCACCGCCAGACCCATCCCGACGGTGGCGCTCTGCACCGCGATGCGGCGGGCGTACCGGGCGATCTCGACCGCGTCGGCGAGCCGGTCCAGCCGGTCCACGGTGAGCACCGCGTCGGCCACGTCCGCCGAGGCGGTCGCCCCGGTCGCGCCCATCGCCACCCCGACGTGCGCCTCGGCCAGCGCCGGGGCGTCGTTCACGCCGTCGCCGACCATCACTGTCACCGCGTGCGCCGACTCCTCGCGTACCCGCTCGGCCTTCTCCTGCGGCGAGCACCGCGCGATCACGTCGTCCACGCCCACGACCTGCGCGACCTGCCGGGCCGTGCCCGGCCGGTCGCCGGTGACCATGACCAGCCGGGTGAGGCCCGCCTCGCGCAGCCGCCGCACGGTCCGGCGGGCGTCCGGGCGGACCGGGTCCTCCAGCAGGATCGCGCCGAGCGGCCCGTGGTCGTCGCTGACCCACACCGCGGAACGCCCGGCCCGTTCGGCGCGCTCACCGAGCCGGGCCGCCCACTCCGGCGGTTCCCCGGCGAGCTGCCCGACGTGCACCATCCGCCCGTCGACGCGCCCGCTCACCCCGTGCCCCGGCTCCTCGGTGACCTGCGTCGGCTCGGCCAGCGGCAGCCCGCGCTCGCGGGCCTGCCGGACCAGCGCGGCGGCCAGCACGTGCGGGGAGAGCTGCTCGACCGAGGCGGCCAGGCGCAGCACCTCGTCCCGGTCACCGCCCGGCGCCACCACCACCTCGGCCGCCCGGGGCCGGCCCGCGGTGAGCGTGCCGGTCTTGTCCAGCAGGAGGGTACGGGCGCGGCCGAGCTGTTCCAGCGACCCGCCGTCACGGACCAGCACACCACGGCGGGCCACCCGGGACAGCCCGGAGACCACGGCGATCGGGGTGGCCAGCAGCAGCGGGCACGGTGTCGCCACCACCAGCACCGCCACCGCCCGGAGGAACTCGCCGGACAGCAGCCACGCCAGCCCGGCCAGCACCAGCGTGAACGGCACGAACGCGGCGGCGTACCGGTCGGCCAGCCGTACCATCGGGGCCTTGCGGGCGGTGGCCTCGCCGGCCAGGCGGACGATGCCGGCATACGTGCTCTCCGCCGCGTTGCGGCGGGCCCGCAGCCCGAAGCCGGCGCCCGCGTTGACGACGCCGCTGGCCACCTCCTCCCCGGCCGCGCGGGTGACCAGCTGCGACTCGCCGGTGACCACCGACTCGTCGAGCGTGGCCGCCTCCTCGACCACGCCGTCGACAGGCACCACGTCGCCCGGCCCGACGACGAGGCGGTCCCCCACCGCGACGCGGTCCAGCGGCACCACCTCGATCCCGCCGTCCGGGGTACGCCGGCGTGCCTGCCGGGGCGCGCGTTCCAGCAGCGCCCGCAGGTCGCGGGTGGCGCGGCGCTGGGCGTACTCCTCCAGCGCCCGCCCGGTGGCGACCATCACCGCGATCACCGCCCCGGCCAGGTACTCGCGCACCAGCAGCGCGCCGAGCAGCGCCAGCACCGCGATGACGTCCACCCCGAACTGCCGCAGCCACAACTGGCGCAGCGTCGTCCAGGCCGCCGGCACCAGGGCGACCACCGTGACCGCCGCCCAGACCAGCCGGGCGGCGTCGTGCGCGCCGACGAACCACAGCGCCGCCCCGGCCAGCACCGCCACCGTGAGCAGCACCAGCGGCACCCACTCGGCCCAGGCCCGCCGCGGGGCGCGGGCCGGCTGCCCGGGTACGCACTCGCGTGGTTCGCTTCCCACGTGTGGATCGTCTCAGCCCGGACCTGGAGCGGGCGGGACGACGCGGGTAATCCGGCCCTGCGGGGCGGCCGGGCATGCCCGAGGATGGAGCGGCATCCCCACCCGGGCGTCCCGGGCGTGGGGCACGATGGGGAAAACAGGAAAGGTCGTGACGATGAGCCACGAGACGCCGGCCGGCGATCGCCCGTTGACCACCGCGCTCGCGGAGGCCGCCGGAATGGCCGGCCACGCCCCCTCGGTGCACAACACGCAGCCGTGGCACTGGACGGTCCTGCCCGACGCGCTGGAGCTGCGGGTGGTCCGCGAACGGCACCTCAGCGCCATGGACCCGGAAGGGCACCTGCTGGTGGTGAGCTGCGGCGCTGCGCTGCACCACGCCCGGGTGGCGCTGGCCGCCGAGGGCTGGACCCCGGTGGTGGAGCGGCTGCCCGACCCGAAGGAACCCGACCTGCTGGCCCGGATCACCACCCTCAAGCACACCGGCGCCGACCCCGACGCCATGCGCGTCGTGCAGTGCATGCAGGTGCGGCACACCGACCGGCGACCGGTCAGCGACGAGCCGATCCCCACCGCCGCGCTGAACGACATCGACCGGGCCGCCACGCTGGAGGGGGTGAACCTGCAACTGCTCGACGACACCCAGAAGATCCAGCTCGCCGGCGCCGCCCAGCAGGCCGCCGCCGTCGAGGCGGACAGCCCGGAACTGCGCGAGGAACTGGCGTACTGGACCAGCCGGGCCGGCACCGGCACCGGGCTGCCGCCGGAGGTGCTGCCCGAGCAGGCGCCGCAGACGACCGTTCCGGCCCGCGACTTCGGCCGCGCCGGCTCGCTGCCGATCGGTCCCGGCCACGACAAGACCGCCGTGTACGGGATCCTGTGGGGCTCCGACGACGAGACGCTGAGCTGGCTGCGGGCCGGTGAGGCGCTCTCCGCCGCCTGGCTCACCGCCACCCGGCACGGGGTGTCGCTGGTGCCGCTGTCCGGTGTGGTGGAGGTCGAGGGCACCCGCGAGGTGCTGCGGCAGATGCTCGCCGGCCTGGGCTTCCCGTACATCAGCATGCGGCTCGGCCTGGCCGACCCGAACCACGCCGGGCCGCCGCACACGCCCCGGCTGGACGTCGCCCAGACGGTCGACACCTCGGCGGTCCGCGACCGTCTCGCCTGACCGGTCTCGATCACGGCGGCCACCGGGCGATACCATCGCCCGGTGGCCGCCGCACCCCAGTCCCCGCACGAGCACGTCGCGCCGTCGCTCGGGCTGACCCCGCTGTCCCGCGTCCGCCTGGACGAACTGCTCCAGGAGATGCTCGACCGCGTCGGTGAGGTGGTGACCAGCCGCGAGCGGCTACGGGCCCTGCTGGACGCGGTCGTCGGCATCGGGTCCGACCTTGATCTGCGCAGCACGCTGCAGCGGATCGTGCAGTCGGCGTGCGAGCTGGCCGGCGCCCGCTACGGCGCGCTCGGCGTGATCGGGCCGGACCGCATGCTGCACGACTTCATCGTCCACGGCATCGGCCCCGAGCTGCACGCGAAGATCGGCGAGCTGCCGCACGGGCGGGGCGTGCTCGGCCTGCTCATCGACGAGCCGAAGCCGCTCCGCATGCCCGACATCACCAAGCACCCCAACTCGTACGGCTTCCCGCCGAACCACCCGCCCATGCACAGCTTCCTCGGCGTGCCGGTGCGCATCCGCGACCACGTCTGGGGCAACCTCTACCTGGCCGAGAAGCAGGGCGCGACCGAGTTCACCGAGGACGACGAGGAGATCGTGGTCGCGCTGGCCGCTGCGGCCGGCGTGGCGATCGAGAACGCCCGCCTCTACGCGCTGGCGCACCGCCGCGAACGCTGGCTGGCCGCCGCCGCGGAGATCACCTCGGTGCTGCTCGGTGAGGTACGCCGTACCGACGCGCTGACGCTGGTGGCCCGCCGCGCACGTGAGGTCGCCGAGGCCGAACTGGCCCTGGTGCTGCTCTACGACGAGGACGAGGCCCAGTTCACCGTCGAGGTGGTCGACGGCGCCGACCCGGTCACCCGGGAACTGGTCGGCGCGGTGCTGCCGGCCGCCGAGACCAGCTTCGCCGCGTCCGTCACGCAGGGCCGCCACGACCAGGTCGACGACCTCGCCGCCGCGGCGCCCTGGCCCCGGCCGGTGGTCGCCGGGCCGGCCGTGGTGTCCCCGCTCGCCGCCGCCGACGCGCTGCACGGCGTCCTGGTGATCGGTTACCGGCCCGACCACGGGCCCGCAGCCGACGACGACCTCGCCCTGCTCGCCAGCTTCGCCGGGCAGGCCGCGCTGGCCATGGAACGGGCCCGCGGGCAGGAGGAGCGGGAACTGCTGGTGGTCCTGGAAGACCGCGAGCGCATCGCCCGCGACCTGCACGACGTGGTGATCCAGCGGCTGTTCGCCACCGGCCTGCAACTGCAGAGCGGCGCGATGAACGCCCGCCCCGAGGCGGCCAAGCGGATCAACCAGGCGGTCGACGACCTGGACGCCACCATCCGCGACATCCGCCGCACCATCTTCGAGCTGCGTACCCCGATGAGCGCGGCGCTGCGCACCGAGATCCGCGAGGCGATCGAGGTGGCCGCCGAGTCGCTCGGCTACCGGCCGGACCTGGAACTGGTCGGCCCGATCGACAGCGCCGTCCCCGAAGACCTGCGCCCCGAACTCACCGCCGTGCTGCGCGAGGCGCTGTCCAACGCGGTACGCCACGCGCACGCCGACCGGGTGTCGGTGCGCGTACGCGTCGACGCCGGCCGGGTCGAGATCACCGTCACCGACGACGGTGTCGGCTGCGACCCCGAGGCGGCCCGCAGCGGCCTGGTCAACCTGCGGGAGCGGGCCGAGCGGCTGGGCGGCGAGTTCACGCTGCGCCGGGCCGAGCCGCGCGGCACCGAGGTGCGCTGGAGCGTCCCGCTCGACTGAGGAGCCGTCAGGTGTTCTTGCCGAGCAGGCGGGTGGCCAGCACCGCCGCCTGGGTACGCCGCTCCAGGCCCAGCTTGGCGAGCACGCTGGAGACGTAGTTCTTCACCGTCTTCTCGGCGAGGAACATCTTCCCGGCGATCTCCCGGTTGGTGAGCCCCTCCGCCACGTACTCCAGGATCCGCCGCTCCTGCTCGGTGAGCGACTTCAGCTCCCGCGGCTGCTCCACGCCGCTGCGGATGCGCTCCAGCACGCGGGTGGTGATCGCCGGGTCGAGCAGGGACTGCCCCGCCGCCACCCGGCGGACCGCGTCCACCAGGTCGGTGCCGCGGATCTGCTTGAGCACGTACCCGGCGGCGCCCGCCATGATCGCCGCGAACAACGCCTCGTCGTCCTCGTACGAGGTGAGGATGAGCCCCTTGATCGAGGAGTCCACGGCGCGGACGTCCCGGCACACGTCGATGCCGTTGCCGTCGGGCAGCCGAGCGTCGAGGATCGCCACGTCGGGGCGCAGCGCCGGGATGCGGCGCGTCGCCTCCTGGGCCAGGCCGGACTCGCCGACCACCTCGATGTCGCCGCTGCTCTGGAGCAGGTCGGCAAGGCCACGACGGACGACCTCGTGGTCGTCGAGCAGGAACACCCGGATCATCCGTCCTTTCTACCCGCTTTCCCGCCCCCGTAGCACGGGTCGAAAGTCCCGTCCTGCCCGCGCCGGCCGGGACCGACGGCCGGGACCAGGTGGGGACCTCCGGCCCTGCTCACCGCGCCGCCCGCTGACGCACCGTAGTGGTGTACCCGGCCGGGGAAGCCGGCGCCGCACGAGAGGGAGCACCACCATGACGACCGAATACACCGGCGAGCAACTGCGGGCCGCGGTCGCCGACGCGGTCCGGGCACCGTCGCTGCACAACACCCAGCCGTGGCGGTTCCGGCTCGTCGACGGCGGCATCGAGGTGTCCGTCGACCCGCTGCGCGGCCTGCCCGCCACCGACCCGACCGGCTGGGGCACGCGCATCGCCGCCGGGGCGGCGCTGTTCAACCTGCGGCTGGCACTCGCCGTCGCGGGCACCCCGGCCACTGTGCGGCTGCGCCCGTACCCCGCCGACCCGGACGTCGTGGCCCGGCTGGTGCCGGACGTGCCGCGCCGCCCCACCCCGGTCGAGCAGAGCCTGTACGGGGCGATCAGCCACCGGTTCAGCAACCGCGCGCCGTTCTGGCCCGACCCGGTGCCGGCCGAGGCCCGCTGGCGGCTCGGCGAGGCGGCCCGCGCCGAGCAGTGCTGGCTGGAGCTGGTGATCGGCACCACCGCCGTCAACGCCGTCGCCGAGGTCGCCCGCAGCGCCCACCGCGTGCTGGAACGCGACCCCGCGTACGTGGCCGAACGGGCCGAGTGGATCCGCTCCGAGCCGGCCCCGGACGGCGTGCCCGCCGGCGCCGGCGGACCGCAGAGCGAGCCGCAGGACCTGCTGCCCCAGCGCGGCTTCGGCGGACGCAACCGCGCCCCCGGCCGCGACTTCGAGCCGGAGCCGCTGGTAGCGGTGCTCGGTTCGGCCGGCAACACCTCGGCCGACCAGATCCTCGCCGGGCAGGCGCTGCAGCGGGTGCTGCTCACCGCCACCGACGCCGGACTGAGCGTGTCGATGCTGTCCCAGCCGATCGAGGTGCCCGCCGCGCGGGAGGCGCTGCGGATGTCACTGGGCCGGTTCGGCACCCCGCAGATGGTGATGCGGATCGGGTACGGCCAGCCCGGTCGCGCCACCCCCCGCCGCCCCGTCGAGGAGGTGCTGGACCTGCCGGTCGCGTCGGCCTGACCCGTACCCCTCCGCAGGTCAGGCCGACAGCGCTCCCTCCGCCTGCCCGCGCGGCCCTCGCTCCGGCGGCCCGTGCGGGCGGCCAGTCCCGGTCAGGCCGGGAGCGCGGCCAGCAGGGCGGCCTCCCGCTCCGGTGCCAGGCCGACCGGGGCGCGCGCCGGACGCCCCGCGCGGTCCGGCACGCGCCCCACCTCGCGCAGCCACCGCCAGGTGTCGGCGACCGTCTCGGTCACCGGCCGGCAGACCAGCCCCGCCGCGTACGCGCGTTCCACGTCCCGCTCCTGCAACCAGCGGTACTCGTGCCCGCGCGGAATCCACACCGGCAGGTCGTTCCACGGCTCCACCCCGGCGGCCAGGATCGGCTCCGGCGCGGTCCACCGCAGCGTCGCGTCCGACCCGGTCACCGCCACCGCCGCGTCGAGCAGGTCACCCATCGTCGCGTGCCCGGTGCGACCCACCACGTTGTACGCACCGCCGACGCCCTCGGCACCCCGGTCCAGCAGCCAGGTCGCCAGGTCACGGACGTCCACGTACTGGATCGGCAGGTCACGCGGCCCCGGTGCCAGCACGTCCCCGCCCCGGGCGATCCGGTTCAGCCACCACGGCAACCGCCCGATGTCCTCCCCCGGCCCCAGGATCAGCCCGGCGCGCGCCAGCAGCGCCCGGTCACCGAACACCCGCGTCGCGGCGAGCTCCCCGCCGGCCTTGTTCGCCGGGTAGTCACCGTCCTCGGCGTCCGCGTCGGCCGGCACCGTGGGCGCCTCCTCGCCGCTGCCGGGCGCGACGGGTGGCGCGTACACCGATCCGCTGGACACGTAGACGTAGTGCGCCACCGCGCCTTCCAGCGCCGACGCCGCGTCCCGTACCGCCCGGGGCGCGCCGTCCCAGGTGTCCACCACCAGATCCCACTCGCCGCCGGTGAGCGCGGCCAGCCCGTCCGGCGCGGTCCGGTCACCCCGCAACCGGTGTACGCCGTCCGGCACCCGCCCGTGCACGCCCCGGTTGAACACTGTCACCTGCCAGTCGCGGCGTACCGCCTCGGTCACGACCGCACCACCGACAAAGCCCGTACCGCCAAGCATCAGGAGTCGCATAGGTCCCAGCGTGCCGCCCCGTGTCGGGTACGGCGTGCCCTGTTCACGGTCAGCGGATCTGCCAACGGCAGAACCCGGCCTCCCGTCACTGCGGGCGCCACCGCCCTCCGGACGGCGGGCCACGTCGGGGCCGGGGCAGGTCCGGTGGGACGAGTCCGCCGCGCCCTCGCCCCTCACCGTCGATCTTGGAGTTGTGGCGCCTGGGATGCCCGGTTAGCGCACTTCGCGAGGTGCCACAACTCCAAGATCGACGAGTGCACCCCGGAGTTCACGGCGCCCCTGTCGCCAGCCTCGATCAACAGCCGCCCCAAGGCCGCCCTGACGCCCCGGACCGCCCTGGCAGCCCGGACCACCCTGGCCGCCCTGGCCGCCCTGGCCGCCCTGGCCGCCCTGGCCGCCCTGGCCGCCCTGGCCGCCCGCGATCTTGCATTTCGGTGCCCCGCAACCCGCGCGAATGGGACACGCGGAGGGCTCGAACTGCAAGATCACAGGGGACCTCGTCGCGCCTCATCCCGCGCTAGGCGACGTCGCCCAGCCGGCCACGTGCGCCCCGCCTCGGACTGGTCGATCATGAGGTTGGCGGCGTTTGGTGTCCGGTTTGTCGCCGCCAACTTCATGATCGACCCACCCAGGGTGGATGCCCGTGAGGCCGCCCCTGCATGTGATCAGTGGATGCTGGCGGTGGCGGGTGCCCTGCTGCCCGCCTCCCCCGCCTCGGCGACCTGAGCCGTCTGTAGATCTTGGTGCGAAACGGCCCCTGTGGGGGCGCTTTCGTACCAAGATCTGCGGCTGCTCCCGGGGTACGGACCATGTATCTCAGGTGATGGGAGATCGCACTGGCGAGAAGGGCTCCGAGGTGCTGCTGAGGCTCGGGAGGGCGGGAGTGGCGGGCAGCTTGTCGGTGTGGTGTCCGGTCTGGCGGGGGTGGGTGTGGTGTCCGGTTCGGGGGTGGTGGGCGGCACTCTGACGGCGGAATCGTCGGCGGGTGGGTGGCGTTGTAACCGGGTGAGCGACCGAGCATCAGCCGAGCCGCGCAAGAGGCGCGCTGCCTGCGGGAACAGCC
>NZ_FMCQ01000014.1 GCF_900091605.1 Micromonospora tulbaghiae | reverse complement strand
CAGCCGCTGTTCACCGGCAGCATCTCCGGTTCCGGCACCGGCCCGATCGACCAGACGCTGATCGCCGACGACCAGAACATGTACCTGTTCTTCGCCGGTGACAACGGCAAGATCTACCGCTCCAGCATGCCGATCGGGAACTTCCCCGGCAGCTTCGGGTCGAACTACACCACCATCATGTCGGACTCGACGAACAACCTGTTCGAAGCCGTGCAGGTCTACAAGCTGCAGGGCCAGACCCGCTACCTGATGATCGTCGAGGCCATCGGCTCACAGGGCCGCTACTTCCGGTCCTTCACCGCCACCAGCCTGAACGGCTCCTGGACCCCCCAGGCCGCCACCGAGTCCAACCCGTTCGCCGGCAAGGCCAACAGCGGCGCGACCTGGACCAACGACATCAGCCACGGCGAACTGATCCGCACCACCGCCGACCAGACCTTCACCGTCGACCCCTGCAACCTCCAACTGCTCTACCAGGGCCGCTCCCCCAACTCCGGCGGCGACTACGGCCTCCTGCCCTACCGACCCGGACTGCTCACGCTCCAGCGCTGAGCTGGCCGATCGAGGAGAGAGAGGTCCGATGAGAAGGCACCAGACGACCCGTACCGCGGTGTTGTCGGCCGGGGCCGTCCTGCTGGCGTCGACAGCGATGGCTGCTGCGCTGCCGGCCGGGGCGGCGGCCGCCAGCTGCGCGGTCACCTACGCCGTGTCGTCGCAGTGGCAGGGCGGCTTCGGCGCGAACGTCACAGTCACCAACCTCGGTGACCCGGTCAACGGCTGGACGCTCACCTGGTCCTACGCCGCCGGTCAGACGGTCACCCAGGCGTGGAACGCCACCGTGACGCAGAGCGGAGCGGCGGTCACCGCTCGCAACGTCGACTACAACGGGTCCATCCCCACGAACGGCAGCACGTCGTTCGGCTTCAACGGGGCATGGACCAGCAGCAACCCCGCGCCGACGAGCTTCGCGCTCAACGGGGTGACCTGCACCGGCGGCACGACGCCGACGATGTCGCCGTCCACCTCGCCGTCCACGTCGCCGACGAGTTCGCCGACCACCTCACCGAGCAGCCCGCCGCCCACCGGGGCGGCGGACATCACCGTCAACACCGCCAGCCGCTACCAGACGATCGACGGGTTCGGCGCCGCCGTGTCCATCTGGGGCGGCGCCTGGTCGACGGCGGAGACGCAGACGCTCGTCGGGCTCGGCCCCAACCAGCTCGGCCTGTCCATCGTGCGTACCGGCATCTCGCCGGTGTCCGGCGAGTGGGGAACCCAGGTCAGCGCGCTGCGGACGGCCAAGTCGTACGGGTCGAACGTGAAGATCATGGCGTCGCCGTGGACCGCCCCGGCGGCCTGGAAGACCAACAACAGCCGGATCAACGGCGGCAAGCTGCGCACCGACTACTACGACGACTACGCCGGCCACCTCAACAGCTACGTCCAGTACATGCGCAGCCAGGGCGTGACCATCGACGTCACGTCCGTGCAGAACGAGCCGGACTGGCACCCGGACTACGACTCGATGGACTGGAGCGGCACCGAGCTGCAGACCTTCGTGCGGGAGCAGGGCGCCAAGGTGCAGAACACGAAGTTGATGGTCGCCGAGGCGGTGAACCTGAACTACGGCTACACCGACCCGACGCTCAACGACGCGGCGGCCCGCAACAACATCGGCTACATCGGCGGTCACCTCTACGGCACCGAGGCGTCCGGCCGGCTGAAGCCGTACACGCTGGCGCAGCAGTACAACAAGCCGGTGTGGATGACCGAGTGGAACCTGCACGAGGCCGATGGCGGCGGCTCGAACATCTGGGGCAACCCGGCCAACGCCGCGGCCTGGAACGAGACGCTCGACGACATCATGCGAACCGTGCACAAGTCGATGGAGTCGAACTGGAGCGCGTACGTGTGGTGGTACGGCAAGCGCTACTACTCGTTCATCGGTGACGGGGAGTCCGCGTACGGCACCGTGGCGGGTGCGCCGCTCAAGCGCGGGTACGCGTTCTCGCAGTACGCGAAGTACGTGCGTCCCGGCTATCAGCGGGTCGCCCTGGCCAAGAGCTCGAAGGCCTCGCCGCTGGAGGTGACCGCCTATTCCGGCGACGGGAAGGTCACGCTGGTGATCCTCAACCGGTCCACCAGCGCGGTGAACAACGCGATCATCCAGGCGCCGCAGAACGTCAGCCGGGCGGAGTACGTGGCCACGTCGCAGAACGCCAGCGCGGCGAGCCAGCCGGTGGGCGTGAACGGCAACCAGGTGACGGTGAACGTCGGCGCGCGGAGCATCTCCACGGTCGTGCTCACCCTCTGACCGGGGACACGCACGAGGGCGGGGGCGGCCGGATCGGCCGCCCCCGCTCGTGTGTGACTGCTAACTGGCGTACGTCTCGAACTCGCCGACTCTCGGCGTACCGCCGGAGCTGTTGATCTTGAAGTTGATCTTCTTCAGCGAGGTCGCGGCGAACGTGATCTGGCCGGCCCCGCTGCCGGAGGCGAGCACCGCGCCGGTGTCGTTGTTGACGAGCTGCCACGACCCGATCGAACCCGAGGTGCCCGACGGCTCGCGGATGACCACGCGGGACACAGTGATGGCCGAGCCCCACTTGATCGAGACGGTGCCGGTCGACCCGGACGGCGACCAGTACGTGCTCAGGTTGCCGTCGCGCACGTTGCCGTAGCTGGTGCCGTCGGCCTTGCTGGACCCGTCGGCGCCGGCGCCGGAGACGAGGCTCAGGTTGGTCCCGCCGGACGGCGGCGGCGTGGTCGTCCCGGGCGGCGGCGTGGTGGGCGCGGGCGTGGTCGGCCCCGGCGTGGTCGGCGCCGGAGACTGCGGCGTGCAGTTGCCGTCGGACACCCGCAGGCCGGTGTTGGCGCCCGCCGTCTGCCGCACGATGTCCGGCACGCAGCTCGCCGCGTCGAGCCGGTAGGAGTACGGGACGCTCACGGTGGTCGTGGACGTCACGTTCGGACCCGCCGGGTAGTTGTCGCTCCCAGGCGAGGACCAGGTCACGTTGTCGAAGATGTTGCCGCTGACCTGCCAGGTGCCGCGCTCGCTGGTGTAGAACGTGCCGAGCACGTCCTTGGAGTTGCGGAAGTAGTTGTTGTCCACCTTGGCCCGCGCGCCGGCCCGGGAGTTGATGCCCGACTCGTGCAGCCCGTTGTAGTGGTTGTTGAACATGTGGGCGATGCCGCCGCGCAGCAGCGGCGTACGGGAGTCGATGTTCTCGTACAGGTTGTGCTCGAACGTGATGTAGCCGTTGCCGCGGTCGCTCTCGCTGGACCCGATGAGGCCGCCGCGGCCGGAGTTGCGCAGGATGCTGTACGACAGCGTCACGTACTGGGTGTCGTCCTTCATGTCGAACAGGCCGTCGTAGCCCTCGGACTCCCCGCCGGACGCCTCCAGCGTCACGTGGTCGACCCACACGTTGCGGACGCTGCTCTCCATGCCGATCGCGTCGCCGCCGTTGGAGGTGGGCGAGCCGGACTTCTTGACGTTCCGCACCGTCACGTTGCGGATGATGATGTTGCGGGAGTCGCGGATGTGGATGCCGAGCTGGTCGAAGACGGCGCCGCTGCCCACGCCGATGATGGTGACGTTGCTGATCTGCTTCAGCTCGATCACGCCGTCCGCGGTGTTGCAGCTCGATCCGGAGACCTTGCTGGTGTTGCCGTGGTTGATGGTCCCGGTCACCTCGATGATGATCGGGGTGCTGCTGCTGGCCCGGCCGCACAGCGCGGCGTGGATGGCGGTGCCGGTGGTGGCGCGTACGGTCTGCCCGCCCGCGCCGCCGGTGGTGCCGCCGTTCTGGGTGGCGTAGCCGGTGGCGCTGCCGGCCGCCGCCGACGCCTGCGGGGACGGCAGCACCACGGCGACGGCGATTCCCACGACCGCCGTGGCCAGTGCCGCGTGGAGTCGCAGCGCGACTGGTCTTCTCATGTCGACTCATTTCTTTTTCGAGCATGCGGGAATTGCCGCCGAGCAGCGGCAGTCACCGAATGGGAATAATGAGGAGCCGCGACGCGATCAGGCGCGTCGCCGGCGAATGTCGTTCATCTGCGATGCCCGGATCGCACATGAAACATCGATGTAACGCAATCGTATGAAAGCGCTTTCCAGGAAGGCAAGAGCTGGCGTTTGCAGGTTTTTTGCACTGTTCGGGGCGTCCGGGCGCGCGGGGCGGCGTCTTGACGGGGCGCGTGATCGATGGTTGCCTGCACGTCACCCTGACATCGAAGTTCATCACTTCACGTCCTCACGAGGAGCGCCATGCCCCGTCCCCGCACGAGCCGCCCGCTGGCGGCGGTCGCCGGCGCGATCGCCGCCGTCCTGGCCGTCTCGCCGGCGTCCGCCGCACCCCTGGCGGAACCGGCTGCGACCGGCAACACGTGGAGCGCCGCCCTGACTGTCGTCGACTCCGACGACGTCAACGTCCGCTGGTCCGGCGCCGGACTGGGCCTCGCCGACGCGGCGAGCCGACCGGCCGCGCAGCGCCGGCAGGCGGCCGAGGGCATGCTCGTCACCGCACCCCACCCGCTCGCCGCACCGGCCAACCGGGTCCGGGCCGACATCGCCGCGACAACCGGCCGGGGCGGCGCCGTCGAGGTGGCGGCGCGCGGTTGGCGGTCGGGCGCGTGGACCGAGTGGCGGTCCGTGTCCGGCGAGGCCGTGTTCGACCAGCCCGTCACCCGGGTGCAGATCCGGGTGGCCCTCACCGCCGAACGGCCGTCCGCCGCGCCCACCGTGCGCACCGTCCGGCTCGTCGCCGACTCGGTCGCCGCCGTCACGGCCGCCACCCCGGGCCTCACCTACCGGGTGTACGCCACCCGGGAGGGCCTGGTCGGCGGCACCACCGCCAACGGGCACGTGATCGTCTCGCGGGACCACTTCGTCGCGCTGCCGTCGGCCCGCGGCCTCGCGCCGAAGAACACCGGCGACTACACCGTGCGGGTCTGCACCACCACCCGGAGCCGCTGCGAGTACGCCCCGGTCTGGGACATCGGACCGTGGAACACCAGGGACGACTACTGGAACCCCAGCAGCACCCGGGAGATGTGGAAGGACCTGCCGCAGGGCCGCCCCGAGGCGCAGGCCGCGTACCAGAGCGGCTACAACGGCGGCCGGGACCAGTTCGGGCGCACGGTGGGCAGCCCGGCCGGCATCGACCTCGCCGACGGCACGTTCTGGGACGGTCTGCTGCTGACCGACAACGCCTGGGTAGACGTCGCCTACCTCTGGACCGGCACCGGCGCCCGGGGCCGGATCGGCAGCGGCCCGCTCAACATCCGATCCGGCCCCGGCACAAGCAACCCGGTCGTCGGCCTGGCCGCCACCTACGCCAACGTGCCGATCGAGTGCTCGGTCGTCGGCCAGTCGGTGAGCGGCCCGTACCGGACCACCACCCAGTGGAACCGGCTCGCGTCAGGACACTTCGTCAGCCACGCGTACATCTCCGGCGTGACCGGCACCGTCGCGGCCTGCTGAGGACGGCCCGCCCGGGCTGGGCCGGCCCGCTGAGGACGGCCCGCCCGGGGCGCGCGCCGGCGTCGCGCCGCCCCGGGTGCGCTGGATGAGCACGACGCAGGCGAGCACCGCACCCGCCACCACCAGCGCGCCGGGCGTGACCGCCTCACCGAGCAGCGCTGCCGACCAGATCAACGTGAGCACCGGCTGGACGAGCTGGATCTGGCCGACCTTGGCGATGCCGCCCCGGGCCAGCCCGGCGTACCAGGCGAAGAAGCCGAGGAACATCGACACCACTGTGAGGTAGCCGAACCCGGCCCAGGTCGCCACGCCGCCCTGCGGAGGGTGGACGAGAGCGGCCACCGCCGTGATCGGCACGGTGACCGGGAGCGACAGCAGCAACGCCCAGCAGATCGTGCGGGCGCCGCCGAGTTCGCGGGCCAGCCTGCCGCCCTCGGCGTACCCGAGGCCGCAGAGCACCACGGCGGCGAGCAGGAACACGTCGGCCGCGGACAGCGCGCCGCGCATCGAGCCGCCGGCGGCGAGGAAGGCGAGCACCAGCGCCAGACCGGCGGCGCCGGCGATCCAGAACAGCGGCGGCGGCCGTTCGCCGGCCCGCAGCACCGCGAACACGGCGGTCATGGCGGGCAGCACCGTGACGACCACCGCGCCGTGCGCCGACGTCTGCGTGGTGAGCGCCAGCGAGGTGAACAGCGGGAAGCCGACCACGACGCCGAGTGCGACGATCGACAGCCGTCGCCACTGGTCCCGGGTGGGGCGCGGCGCGCCGGTCAGCCGCAGGTAGCCCCACGCGAGCAGCGCCGCGCCGACCGCCCGTCCGAACGCGACGAACCACGGGTCGAGTGTGTGCACCGCGACGCGGGTGGCCGGCAGCGACATGCTGAAGGCCAGCACACCCAGCGCGCCGAGGGCGATCCCGGCGCCCGGTCTCACCGTTACCGTCGTGCGCGCAGTAGCGCTACTCTCTGCCGTCATGAACGATGGTAGCGCTATCGACCGTCTGGTCCGGCATCTGGGTGCACTGGCCGCTGACGCCGCCCCCGGCACGCGGCTGCCGTCGGTACGGGAGCTGACCGCGCACCATCACGTCTCCCCCGTGACAGTCGCCGAGGCGACCCGGCGGCTCGTCGCGGACGGGCTGGTGGAGACGCGGCCGGGTCGCGGCGCGTACGTGGCCGCCAGGCGCGCCGACCCGCCGCGGGCGGACCTGTCGTGGCAGACGGTCGCGCTGGGCTCGCGGCGGGGCGGTGAGGAGGAGATGCAGGCGCTGCTGGCGTTACCGCCGTCGGGCGCGATCCCGCTGACCGGAGGCTATCTGGACCCAGACCTCCAGCCGGCCGCCGCGCTCGGCGCAGCACTCGCCCGCGCGGCCCGGCAGCCCGCCGCGTGGCAGCGCGGCCCGGTCGAGGGGCGCCTCGACCTGCGTGCCTGGTTCGCCCGCGAGGCGGGCGGCGGACTACGCGCCGAGGACATGGTGATCTGCCCGGGCGGCCAGGCGGCGCTCTCCTCGACGCTGCGGGCGCTCACCACGCCCGGCGACGCGGTGCTGGTCGAGTCCCCCACCTACCTGGGCGCACTCGCCGCCGCGCGCGCCGCCGGGCTGCGGGTGGTGCCCGTACCCGCCGACGCCGACGGGGTACGCCCCGACCAGCTCGCCGCCGCGTTCGCCCGTACCGGCGCCCGCCTGTTCTACTGCCAGCCGCTCTACGCCAATCCGCACGGCGCGACGCTCTCCCCCGCCCGACGCGCCCAGGTCGCCGAGGCGGTGCGCGAGGCCGGGGCGTTCCTGGTCGAGGACGACTACGCCCGCGACCTCACCATCGACGGCGAGGCCCCGCCGCCGCTGGCCGCCGACGACCCGGACGGGCACGTCGTCCACCTGCGTTCGCTGACCAAGTCCACAGCGCCCGGCCTGCGGATCGCCGCGATCGGCGCGCGCGGGCCGGCCGGGGCACGGCTGCGCGCCGCCCGCCTGCTCGACGACCTCTTCGTCGCCGGGCCGCTGCAACAGGCCGCCGTGGAGTTCCTCACCTCACCGGCCTGGGACCGGCACCGCCGCACGCTGCGCGTGCAACTGCGGGCCCGCCGGGAGGCGCTGCTCGCCGCGCTGGACCGCCACCTGCCGCAGCTGGCGCCGCGCGCGGTCCCGCGCGGCGGCCTGCACCTGTGGGTACGGCTGCCCGACGGCGCCGACGACATGGCGGTGACAGCGGCGGCAGCCGCGGCGGGCGTGACCGTCTTCCCCGGCCGCCCCTGGTACGCCGCCGAACCCCCCGCCCAGCACCTGCGCCTGACTTACGCCGCCGCCCCACCCGAACAGATGGACGAGGCGATCCGCCGCCTCTCGACCGCCCTCCCCCACTGACCGCGGCGACTCGGAGCCGCGTCGATCTCGGACTTGCGGTGCCCCCCCAATCCCGCGATCTTGCAGTTTGGTGCCCCTCATACCAGGAGCAATCCGGCGTCGCAGGGGCCGAAACTGCAAGATCGCGGGGGTGGAAGGGGTGGGGCGGGGCGAGGGTGGGGGTCAGTTGCGGGTGATGGTGAAGGTTGTTGTGGTGTTCTTGATGTCCTGGGCGTTGTCGGTCAGGCGGAGGTTGGTGAACGTGGCCGCGCCGACCGCGGGCCCCTGACCGGCCTCGGGCATCTCGTTGACCCAGATGCCGAAGCCGGACTTCGCGTCGAACGCGTCACCGCTGCGCCGCGCACCGGAGATCGACACGTTCGTCAGCACCGTGTCGGTGATCGGGTTCTCCGGCTGGCTGCCGTTGTACTTGGTCTGGAACATGATCCCCGAGTACGTCGGATCGACGATGTCCACGTCGCTCACCCGGATGCCGCGGAACTCCTTCGACGCCGAGAACAACCACATCGCCGGGAACGTCTGCGCGCCCCAGAAGTGCCCGCCGGAGCGGATCAGCGAGATGTTCTCGAACCGGGTGGGCGGGCTGGCGCCGAACCCGACGAACGGGTAGCCGAAGTCCAGCGAGCTGATCGTGATGCCCGAGTACGTGAGCTGGTCGGCGATGTAGAGGTTGCGGAACACGTTGTCGTACCCGCCGTACACCGCCAGCCCGGCCGCCCGCCAAGTGAGCGTCGCGGTCAGGTTCTCGAACACGTTGCCGTGGTTGCCGCCGGAGCCGCCCTGGTCGGTGGCGGAGAACAGGGCGAACGCGTCGTCGCCGTTGGAGCGGCCCTCCGAGTTGGTGACCAGGTTGTTCGTGCTGCCGTTCGTCATGTTCACCGCGTCGGCGAAGGTGTTGCGGAACCGGCTGTCCCGGATGGTCAGCCCGTCCACGCTCACCCCCCAGTACGCGCAGACGGTGTGCTCCACCCAGACGCTGTCGAGCGTCAGATCGTCCACGTCCTTCAGCTCACCCCACACCTTGCCGGGGCCGTCGATCCGGTTGGTGTAGTTGCCGAAGAACGCCAGGTGGGCGAAGGTCGACCCGCTCGCCGAGGACTCGACCCGGAAGCCGGCGTCGGTGTTCTGCTGGTTGCGCGGAGTCTGGAACCGGGTGTACCACATGCCGGCGCCGACGACCTTCACCGTCTTGCCGTACACCTGGAACTTCTGCGCGGTCTCGTACGTGCCGGCGGGCAGGTAGACGCCGATCAGCGTTCCGGTGGTGTCCATCCGTACCGCGTCCAGCGCGTTCTGCACGTCGGCGTGGCTGAACCCGGTCGGCACCTTGTAGCGGGCCGGGTCGGGGTTGGCGCGCGGCGAGACCAGTTCGGTGTCGACGAAGTCGATCGCGTACGTGGTGCTGTTCGCCGGGTCCTTCTGGAGCCGGATCCGGCTGCCCGCCGGGACCGTGGTGTCGAGCAGCACGTTCGCCTCGTCGTACAGGTGCCGGGGCGCGCCGGCGCTCGGCGAGTCGCTCGGACCGGCCTCGGCGCCGTAGAGCCAGATGTGCTTGGAGGTGAGGCTCATCGGCTTGTGCAGCACACCGTTGACGTAGACGTTGATCGTCGAGTCGATCCCGCCGCCGCCCGGTGCGTCTGGGATGGAGTAGCGGGCGACCAGGGCGTTGGCCGCCGACCGGGTGGTCCACTCGACGTACGCGCCGGTGGTGTTGAGCGTGACCGCCCGGCGGCCGGACGCCTCCCCGGAGAGGTCGCCGATGGTGCGGTTCGGGCCGATCACCTGCG
Source organism: Micromonospora tulbaghiae (assembly GCF_900091605.1). Taxonomy (GTDB): domain Bacteria; phylum Actinomycetota; class Actinomycetes; order Mycobacteriales; family Micromonosporaceae; genus Micromonospora; species Micromonospora tulbaghiae. The sequence goes on along the minus strand of NZ_FMCQ01000014.1, from coordinate 113,068 downwards.
CGCCGCCGCCGGTCGCGCCGTCCTCGGCCTCGTAGGCGTCGTACGGCAGGTTCGCCCCGCGGCCGACGAACAGCGCCCGCTCGCTGGTGTTGTTCTGCCGCTTGACCGGCAGTTCGTTCGCGTCGTCGGCGAGCACCACGCGCACCGTGTACCGGCCGTTGGCGGCGGTCCAGGTACCCAGCGACACCGGACCGGCGGTGGCCCCGGCCGCGATGGTGCCGCTGTACGAGCCGGTGAGCGTGCGGACCACCGCGCCGGACTGGTCGCGCACGGTGAGCGTGATGCCGTGCGCGCCGCTCGCCGACGCGGCGGTGCCCTGGTTGCGCAGCGTCACCGCGAAGGAGACGGCTGTGCCGGCGCTCGGCGTGCCGGGTGACCAGGTGACGGCGGAGGCGACCAGGTCGGAGCTGGCGACCGGGCTGACGGTCAGCGCGGTCGGGCTGGTGTAGGAGTTGTTCGCCTCGTTCTGCTCGATCACCGCGTTCGACTCGTCAACCTTGGCGGTGAGCGGGTAGCTGCCGGCGTCGCGTACCCCGATGTTGGCCGAGACGGTGCTCGACGCGCCCGCGGCGAGCGCGCCGACGGCGGCGGTGCCGACCTTCGTCGTACCCAGGTAGAGGGTGACGGCGGTGGCGGCGGAGGCCGCGGTGCCGGCGTTGCGCACGGTGGCGGACAGCGTGATCGCGTCGGTCTCCACCGGCGCGGACGGCGACGCGGTGACGGCGGTGACGGTGAGGTCCGGGTTCGGCGCCGGGACGCCGATGACCTGGAGTTCGGCGACCTGGCCGTTGGAGGAGCCGGAGTTCGCGGTGAACTGGAGCCGGACGTCGGCGGCGGTCGCGGAGACCGGGACGGTCACCGTGTTGGCGCTGTTCGGGTTGAAGGAGTACGTCGCGGAGCCGACAAGGCTGGTGAATCCGGACGCGGACTGTTCCCGGCCGAGCACCTGGAACGTCTGGGTACGCGCGCCCCACGCCGGGTCCGGGTTGAGCTTCACCACCACCGCGCTGATGGCGGCGTTGGCGCCGAGCGCGACGGTGAGCGTGCTCGGGTACGCGCCGGGCGCGCCCTCCCAGTAGGTGGTGACGTCGTTGTCGACGGCGTTGGCGGCGGCGAACACGTGCACCATGGAGGAGGCGGCCGCGGGCTTGCCGGCCGCCAGGTTGGTGCCGCCGGACGTGCTGCCGGTGCGGGTGACGGTGTTGCTGTTCGCGGACACGTTCCCGGCCGCGTCGCGGGCCCGCACGTGGTACGAGACGGTGGCGCTGTCCGGCTGGCTGTCGGTGTACGTGAGCGTGGACCCGCTCACTGTGGTGCGCAGCGTGCCGTTGGCGTACACGTCGTAACCGGTGACGCCGACGTTGTCTGTGGACGCGGTCCAGGTCAGCCGGATCTGCCCGCTCGCCGGCTGGGTGTAGGCCAGGTTGCCGGGCGCTGTGGGAGCGACCGTGTCGCCGGTGTTGCCGGTCCGGGTGACCGTGTTGCTGTTCGCCGACACGTTCCCGGCCGCGTCGCGGGCCCGCACGTGGTAGGAGACGGTGGTCCCGGCCGGCTGGGTGTCGGTGTACGCCAGCGTGGAGCCGCCGACAGTGGTGCGCAGGACGCCGTTGGCGTACACGTCGTAGCCGGTGACGCCCACGTTGTCGGTGGACGCGGTCCAGGTCAGCCGCACCTGGTCGGTGGCCGGCTCGGTGAACGCGAGGTTGCCCGGCGCGCTCGGCGCCTGGGTGTCGCCGGTGACCGGGCCGTAGATCTCCAGCTCGGCGAGCTGCCCGGCGGGCCAGGCGCTGTTGGCGGTGAACAGCAGCCGCAGGTAGCGGGTGGACGCGGTGGGCACGGTGACGGTCACCGTGTTGCCGCCGCCCGGGTCGAACGCGTACGACGCGGAGCCGACGAGCGTGCCGAACGTGGAGCCGTTCGTGCTGCCCTGCACGGTGATCGTCTGGGTGCGGGTGCCCCAGCCGGACGGCAGTCGCAGCACCAGCCGGTTGACGCTGGTGGCGGCGCCCAGGTCGGCCTGGATCCACTGCGGGAACGCGTTGTTCGGGCTCTCCCAGTAGGTGGCCGCGTTGCCGTCGTTGGCGTTGCTCGCGCCGTACACGTCGGCGTGGCCGCTCTCGGTCATGGTCCGGCCGAGCGCCAGGTTGGTCGAGGAGGTGGCCGCGCCGTACACCTCCAGTTCGGCGAGCTGCGCGGCGGTCCAGCCGGTGTTCGCGGTGATCACGACCCGCAGGTAGCGGGCGTTCGTGGCGGTGAAGCCGAGCGTCACGGTGTTGGCGGCGGCCGGGCTGAACGTCCGGGCGGCGGACGCGACGACTGTGGTGAAGCCGCTGCCGTCGGCGCTTGCCTGCACGGACAGCGTCTGGGTGCGCGCCTCCCAGGCGGCCGGGAGTTCGAGCACGACCTGGTCGACGGCGCGGCTGGTGCCGAGGTCGACCTGGGCCCACTGGGGCAGCGCGCCGCTGCTCTCCCAGTAGCTGCCCTGGTTGCCGTCGGTCAGGTTGGCCGCGACGTAGGGGCCGTTGACGCTGCTGGCGGTGGCGGTGCGCCCCGCGGCGAGGTTCGGGCCGCCGGCTGCGAGTGCCGGTGGGGCGGGGGCCGCGGTGACGACCAGGCCGACAGCGGCGAGCACCGCGACGATTCCGGTACGGAGTCTGGACATGGTGGACGGACACCTTCTTCCCGGGGGAGGTGGAGAGGCGTTCGGGGGTGGGGGTGCGGTGACGCGGCGGGGACCGGCGGTGGCCCCCGCCGCGCCGGGTCAGGAGGCGTACACCTCGAACTCGGACAGCTGACCGGCCGGCCAGCCGGTGTTGCCGGTGAAGGTCAGCCGCACGAAGCGGCGGTCACCGGCGGGCAGCGCGATCGACACGCTGTTGCCGCCCGCCGGGTCGAACGTGTAGCCCGCCGCCGCCTTGAGGGTCGAGAACGACGAGCCGTCGGTGGAGCCGAGCACCGAGACGGTCTGGGTACGGGTCTGCCAGGCCGCCGACGGGGGCAGCTTCAGCACCACCCGGGCGACCGGGCGGGCGCTGCCCAGGTCGACTGTCACCGACTGGGGGAAGGCGTTGTTGGCGCTCTCCCAGTAGGTGTTCGCGTTGCCGTCGACGGTGTTGGCGGCGCCGTACACGTCGGCGTGGCTGGTCTCCGCGACCGGACGGCCCGCCGCGAGGTTGCCGCTCGGCGGCGCGGTGGTGGGCGGCGCTGTCGTGGTGGGCGGCGGCGTGGTCGTGCCGCCGCCGTACACCTCCAGCTCGGCGAGCTGGCCCGCCGGCCAGCCGGTGTTCCCGGTGACCGTGACCCGGACGAACCGCCGGTCGCCGGACGGCAGCGCGATCGACATGGTGTTGCCGGCGGCCGGGTCGAAGACGCGGCCCGCCGACGCGGCGAGTGTGCTGTACGAGGAGCCGTCGGTGGAGCCGAGCACGGCAAGCGTCTGGGTACGCCGTTCCCAGCCGAGCGGGAGCTTGAGCACCACCCGGTCGACGGGGCGCGACGCGCCGAGGTCGACGGTGAGCGACTGCGGGAACGCGTTGTTGGCGCTCTCCCAGTAGCTGGCGGCGTTGCCGTCGACCGCGTTGCCGGCGGCGTACGTCTGGGTGGAGCTGGTGGCGGTCGCCGGGCGGCCCAGGGCCAGGTTCCCGCCGGCCGGCGGCGGCGTGGTCGGCGCCGCGGTGGTCGGCGACGCGGTGGTCGGCGGGGCCGTCGTCGGCGCTGCCGTGGTCGGCGCCGGGCTGGTGGGCGGCGGGCTGGACGGGCCGTTGCCCCACTGCGGCTGCGGCCACGGCCCGCAGTACGGGGTGGGCGTGTACCAGCCGGAGTTGCCGGCGCCCTGGGTGATCTGGAAGCCGCTGCCGACGCAGTTGTGGATCGGGTTGGACTGGGCGATGCCGGTGGCCCGGACGTTGGTGAACCGGACCTGGCTGGGTGCCTGCACCTGGAGCGCGTACGTACCCGCGCCGTCGATTCGCACGTTGTCGAACGAGATGCCGCTGGTCTGCCCCTCGATCCAGTGCAGCGCCGCGTACGAGCTGTCCAGGATGTCGGTGTCGGTGACGTTGATCGCGGCGCCCTGGATCGGCTCGTTGAGCGCGGAGAACCAGATCGCGCCCACGCCGAACTGCCAGTTGTAGTCGGAGTTGCCGTTGCGGATCAGCGTGTTGCGGGCCACCGTGATGGTGCCGGACACGGCCGTCGGCCCGGTGACGCCCGGATAGCGGTTCGCCACGTGGATGCCGCCGCCGTTGGTGACCGAGTCGGCTGTGACGTTGTCGGCGATGGTGATGTCCCGGCCGCCGTAGGTGACCAGGTGGTTGGCCAGGATCGTCACGCCGATGGTGTTGCGGGTGAAGGAGTTGCCCACGTTCGGCACGCTCTGCGCCCACATGGCCAGCGCGTCGTCGCCGGTGTTGCGGACGAACGTGTTCGTCACCGTGGAGTTGGTGACGCCCCAGTGGAAGTTCACCCCGTCGGCGGTCTGGTCGAGGATGCGGCTGTTGCGGATGGTGAAGTTGTCCATCGGACCGTCCATCCAGGCGCCGACCTTGGTGTGCTGCAACCACAGGTTGTCCACCACCGAGTTCGTCATCGCGCCGCCGATGGCGTTCACCTGGTCCTCGTCGACGCGTTCCCGGATGTCGCCGATGACGGCGAAGTCCCGCAGCGTGACGTTGCGGCTGGGCCCGCCGGCCTCGTGCGGGCGGATCTCGCCGGAGTAGCCGCCGCCCGGCACGTACTTGCCGTAGATGCCGGCGGCCCGTTTGCGGTCGGTGGGGTGGCGGCCGCCGAGCACCGAGTACCAGGGGCCGGCGCCGCGCAGCGTCACGCCGTCGACCACCACGTGGTCCCAGAGCGTGAACGTGCCGGCCGGGATCCACACCGCCCGGCCCTGCGCCTTCCCCGCGTCCACGGCGGCCTGGAACTTCGCCGTCGAGTCGGTGGCGCCGGTCGGGTCGGCGCCGAAGTCGGTCACCACGTCCAGCACGCCGGACGGCTTGGTGATCTGCGCCCCGACCAGCTCGAAGTCGGCCAGGTCGATGGTGAACGTGGGCGATTGCGCGGTCGAGGAGACCTGGAGGCGGATCTTCGTGCCGGCCGGGTAGGTGGTGCCGAACATGGTGCGGGTCTCGTCGTAGAAGTGGTGCGGGTTGGTGTCGCCCGGGTTGTTGTTGAACGGATAGCCGCCGTAGTACCAGCCGTACCGGGAGGTGACCGGCACGGCCTTGACCAGCGTGCCGTTGGCGCGCAGGTCGATGGTGGCGTCGCGGCCGGTGCCGGCGGCGTTGTCCGGCAGGCTGTACCGGAACGTGACCGCGTTCGCCGGGGCGGTGAGCGTGAACTCGACGTACTCGCCGACGGCGTCGAGCGTGACCGCCTCCCGTCCGGACGCCTCGGACGGCAGCGTGCCGTAGCGCCGGTCGGGGCCGATCCTCGTGCCGGTGTGTGCGGCCTGTTCGGCCTCCTGCTCCCGGAACGGCACTGTGGCGCCGCGTCCGGTGATGTCGAACGGGGACAGTCCGGCGGCGTGCGCCGGGGTGGCGGTCGTGGTGAGCGCCACGACGACGAGTGTCGAGGCGGCGAGCGCGGCGGCGGCGAGGGCGGCCACGCCGGTGCTGCGGTGGCGGTGCGCGGTGCGGTGCTCGGCCATGCGGGGTGTGCTCCCTTTCGTCGGTGGCCAGATCCCCCCGTGCGGCGTTGCCTCTCCTTCCTCCTCCCCAGGTGGCGGCGTGGCGGCGGCCGGGACGGGCCGCCTGCGCCGCGGTCAGGCCGACCGGGTACGCAGCCAGACCGCGGTGTCCGGTGGCAGCCGGTCGTCGTCGAGTGGGCCGCTGGCGAGCAGCAGCCGGTCGTGCGCGGGCAGTGGCACGGCTGCGCCGCCGAGGTTGACCAGGCAGGTGAAGCCGGGTTCGCGGGCGAACGCGAGCACGCCGTGCGGTGCGGGCAGCCAGGTGAGCGTGCCGTCGCCGAGCGCGGGTTCGGCGCGGCGCAGCGTCAGCGCGGCCCGGTACAGCTCCAGCATCGAGTGCGGGTCGCCGGTCTGCGCGCGGACCGTGCGGTCCTTCCAGTCGGCCGGTTGCGGCAGCCACGGCGCGGCGTTCGCGCCGTCGGGGCTGAACCCGAACGGCGGGGTGTCGCCCTGCCAGGGCAGCGGCACCCGGCAGCCGTCGCGGCCCGGGTCGACCCGCCCGGACCGCTCCCACATCGGGTCCTGCCGCAGCTCGTACGGGATGTCCTCGACCTCCCAGAGGCCCAGCTCCTCGCCCTGGTAGACGTAGGCGGCGCCGGGCAGCGCGAGGGACAGCAGCGCGGCGGCGCGGGCCCGGCGGGTGCCCAGTTCCAGGTCGGTGGGGATGCCCTCGCGCTTGGCGGCGAAGCTGAACCGGGTGTCTGCGCGGCCGTACCGGGTGACGTGGCGGGTGACGTCGTGGTTGGACAGCACCCAGGTGGCCGGTGCGCCGACCGGGGCGTGGGCGGCGAGCGTGCCGTCGATGCTCTCCCGCAGCGCTGTGGCGTCCCAGGCGCAGCCGAGGAAGTCGAAGTTGAACGCGGTGTGCAGCTCGTCCGGGCGCAGGTAGTTCGCGAACCGCTGCCGGTCGGGCAGCCACACCTCGCCGACCAGCGCGCGCCCGCCCGGGTACGAGTCGGCGATGCGCCGCCACGCGCGGTAGACGTCGTGCACGCCGTCCTGGTCGCGGAACGGGTGCGGCCGGTCGGGGTGGACCTCGGGCAGCGTGCCGTCCTTGACCAGCAGACCGGCCGAGTCGATGCGGATGCCGTCCACGCCCCGCTCGAACCAGAAGCGCAGGATGTCCTCGAACTCGGCGCGGACCCGGGGGTGGTCCCAGTTGAAGTCGGGCTGCTGCGGGGCGAACAGGTGCAGGTACCAGTCGCCGGGCGTGCCGTCCGGGTCGGTGGTGCGGGTCCAGGTCGGTCCGCCGAACTCGCCGGTCCAGTCGGTGGGCGGCAGGTCACCCCCCGGTCCCCGCCCGGCGCGGAACCAGAACAGCTCCCGCTCGGGCGCGGCCGGCCCGCCGGCGAGCGCGGCCCGGAACCACGGGTGCGCGTCGGAGCAGTGGTTGGGCACCACGTCGACGATGCTGCGGATGCCGAGCGCGTGCGCCTCGGCGATCAGCGCCTCCACCTCGGCGAGCGTGCCGAAGACCGGGTCGATGTCGCGGTAGTCGGACACGTCGTAGCCGGCGTCGGCCATCGGCGACGGGTACCAGGGGCTGAACCAGATCGCGTCGACGCCGAGCGCGGCGAGGTGATCCAGGCGGGACCGGATGCCGGCGACGTCGCCGATCCCGTCCCCGTCGCCGTCGGCGAAGCTGCGCGGGTAGACCTGGTAGATCACCGCGGAGCGCCACCACGAGCTGTTGTCGGCCATGGACACGGGCACCTGCTTTCTGCGGGGTCGGTTCTGCGGCGGTCGTGCGGCGGGCTCACCGCCGGCTGCGGGGTTGCAGCCGAGAGGGCCCGGTCAGCCCTTGAGGCCGCCGGTGGTCAGGCCGGACATGATGTTGCGCTGGAAGATCAGGAACAGCACGACGGTGGGGATCGCGGCGATCACCGACGCGGCGATGACCACGTTCATCGGCGTGCCGCCGGCGAAGGCGTAGATGCCGACGCTGACGGTCCGCGTCTCCGGTGACGGCATCACCAGCTTCGGCCAGAGGAAGTCCTTCCAGACCGCCGTCACCGCGAAGATCGCCACCACGCCGAGGATCGGGCGCGACATCGGCAGGACGATGGACCAGAGCGTGCGCAGCGGGGAGGCGCCGTCCATCACGGCGGCGGCCATCAGATCCTCCGGGATGGAGTCGAAGAACCGTTTCAGCAGGAAGATGTTGAACGCGTTCGCCACCAGCGGCAGCCAGATCGCGAACGGCGAGTCGAGCAGGTTGACGTGCACGATCGGCAGGTCGATCACCGTCACGTACTGCGGGACGATCAGCACCATCGCCGGGATCATCAGCGTCGCCAGCATCATGCCGAGGATCAGCTTGCCCAGCACCGGGCGCAGCTTCGACAGCGCGTACGCGGCGGCGGTGTCGAGGACGAGCTGGAACAGCACCGCCCCGGTGGCGTAGTAGAACGTGTTGAACAGCAGTTTCGCCAGGTCGAGGTTGGTCCAGGCGTCGACGTAGTTGCCCGGCTGCGGGTCGCGCGGGAACAGCGTCGGTGGTGTCTGGGCGATCTCCTGGCCGGACTTCAGCGCGCCGGTGACCATCCAGTACAGCGGGCCGAGGAACACCAGCGTGAACCCGGCCACGACCACTGACAGCACGATCCAGTAGAGGACGCGGCCACGACCGCGCCGCAGCTGGGCGTGGGAGACGAGGGTCCGGGTGGTGAGGTCGGCGGCCATGTCCTAGTCCTGTCTCGCGGTCAGTCGCAGGTAGACGGCGGAGAACCCGGCCAGCACCACCAGCATGATCACGCCGAGCGCGGCGGCGCCGTTGAGGTCGTTCTGGAAGAACCCGTGCTGGTAGATCAGGTACGCCACGGAGGTCGCCGAGTCCTGCGTACCGGCGCCGTTGGCGAGGATCAGCGGTTCGATGAACAGCTGCATGGTGGCGACGATCTGGAGCATCGCCAGCAGCGCCAGGATCAGCCGGGTCTGCGGCACCGTGACGTGCAGGATGCGCCGCCACAGCCCGGCGCCGTCGATCTCGGCGGCCTCGTACAGCTCGCCGGGGATGTTCTGCAACGCGGCCAGGTAGATCAGCACCGCGCCGCCCATGTTCATCCAGGTCGACGCGATCACCATGGCCGGCATCGTCATGGTGGGCGACTGCATCCACTCCGACGTGGGCAGTCCCAGAGCGGTGAGGATCGCGTTGAACAGTCCCGCCTCGCTCGGGTCGTACGCGTAGAACTTGAACAGGAACAGCGCGGACGCCGGCGGCAGCATCACCGGCAGGTAGACCAGCACCCGCAGGTAGCCCTTGGCGTGGCGCAGCTCGTTGAGCAGGATCGCCACGAAGAACGGCACCAGGTAGCCGAGCACCAGCGCCAGGCCGGTGAAGACGAACGTGTTCTTCCAAGCGGTCCAGAAGCTCGGATCGGCGATGATCCGGCTGTAGTTGTCCCAGCCCACCCAGGTGGTCTCGCCCCGGCGGGTGCGCTGGAAGCTCATCACGACGCCGCGGACCATCGGGTACCAGGAGAAGACGGCGAAGCAGGCGACCGCGCCGATGAGGAACGTGTGCCCGGTGAGGTTGTCGCGGACCTTGCGGCCGAGGCCGGCGCGGCGTCCGGCGGTACGCGACGGCGTCGGAGCGACGGGGCCGGTACGGCGGGTGGCGCCGGGGGCGGTGGTGAGCGCCAAGGCGACTCCTGCGGTGCTCGGGGAGGTGGGGCCGGTGCGCCGGCCCCACCTCCGGTCGGGTCAGCTCTGCGCGGCCAGCAGCTGGTTGACCTTGTCCTCGGCGGTCTTGAGCAGCGCGTCGATGTTCGCGTTCGGGTTGGTCAGCACCCCGGACATCGCGGCGTCGAGCACCGCGTAGATGGCCTGGGCGTTGCGCGGCTCGCCCTTGATCGGCACCGGGTTGGCCTCGAAGACCGCGAAGTTGGTGGTGTCCACGTTGGCGTTGGCCTTGCGCAGCTCCAGTTCCTGCTTCTGCGCGTCGCTGCCGTTCGCGAACAGCAGCGGCTGGGGCAGGCCGACCGGGTAGTTCTGCGGCTTGGCGCGCACGTAGTCGAACTGGCCCTTGCCGGGGGTCAGCTTCTGGTAGGCGAGCCACTTCAGGCCGGCCTTGACCTGCTCCGGGCTCAGGCCCTTCTTGAAGAAGTAGCCCTCACCGCCGCCGAGCGTCGCCTTGGCCGGGCCGTCCTGGCCGGGCAGCGGGCCCATCGCCCAGTCCTGGTACTTGCCCTGGAACTGGCTGACGATCGCCTGGGTCGCGTCCGGCGCGCCGATGAACATGCCGACCTTGCCGGCGCCGGCGTTGGTGAGCAGGTCGCCCCACTGGAGCAGCTGCCGGCTGCCCATGCTGTTGTCGCCGTACCGCATGTCCTTGAGATTCTGCAGGACCTGCTTGCCCATCGCGTTGTTGAAGTCGGCCTTCTTGCCGTCGGCGCTGAGCACCTGGCCGCCCTGGGAGTAGAGCAGCGAGGTGAAGTGCCAGCCGCCGGTGTTGCCGGCGCTGTACTCGGCGTACCCGGCGATGCCGTCGCCGAGCGCGGAGATCTTCTTGGCCGCGGCGCGCACCTCGGGCCAGGTCTTCGGCGGGTTGTTCACGTCGAGCCCGGCCCGCTGGAACAGCGCCTTGTTGTAGATCAGGCCCATCGAGTAGTTCTTCACCGGTACGGCGTAGAGCTTGCCGCCGTCGGTGAAGACGTCCTTGAGCGCCGGGTCGACGCTGTCCCAGGTGGGGATGGTGTCCTTCGTGGCGTACTGGCCGATGTCCATCGCCTGGCCGGAGTCCAGCACCTGCTGGAGGTCGGTCATGTAGCCGTAGAACACGTCGGTGACGGTGCCGCCGGCCAGGCGGGCGGTGAAGTCCGGCGGGTTGTTGCACTGCTCGCCGACGCTGACGCTCTTGACGACGATGTCCGGGTTCTGCCGCTGGAACTCGGCGACGTCGTCGTTCCAGTTCTTCAGCAGTTCCTTCTGCGCGCCGACCGGCTGGCAGTCGACCGTGATGGTGACCTTGCCGCCGGCGTCGCTGCTGTCGTCGCTCTTGGTGGAGCACGCCGCAAGGCTGAGCCCGAGGCCGGCCGCGAGCGCGAGCGCCGCGACCTTCCGATACTGCGGTACGGACATCTGTCCATCCCTTCGGGAACGGGTGTATCCATGGCCTTCACTGATGTGCGGTGACCGCGCGGCTGCCTCGGTGGTGGAACGGCAACCGGCGCGCGCCCTGCCTCCGGAAACCGCGCCCCGGGTCAGGTGTGAGTGGAGTCACTGTAACGACGTGAACCATCGACAGCAAGATGCCGACTCAACAACGCAAGAACACGACTTGGTCACGCAGATCGCGGAGCCGGTGTCACCCCGGGGAACGACGGCCGGCCCCGGGTCCTGGATGGACGCGGGGCGAGGCAGGAGAGGGTCGGGTCAGCGGCGAGGGGCGGGAGCGGTGGAGCCGCGTACCACCAGCTCGGGCTCGAACAGCAGTTCGTCGTGCAGTACGCCGGCGCCGTCGATCTGGGTCACCAGCAGGTCCACGGCGGCCTGGCCCATCGTCTCGATCGGCTGCCGCACGGTGGTCAGCGGTGGATCGGTGCAGGTCATGAACGCCGAGTCGTCGAACCCGACCACCGACACGTCGGCCGGTACGGCGCAGCCCAGGCGGCGGGCGGCCCGGATGGTGCCCAGCGCCAGCACGTCGCTGGCGCAGACGATCCCGGTCGCGCCGCGCTCGATCAGTTTCGTGGCGGCGACCCGGGCGCCCTCCATGGAGAAGCTGGACCGCTCCACCAGGGACCGGTCCTCGCCCCAGCCGGCGGCCCGGACCATGGCGTCGAGCTTGCGGCGCGAGGGCACGTGGTCGGCCGGGCCGAGCACCATGCCGATCCGCTCGTGGCCGAGGGAGCGCAGGTGCCCGTACGCCTGCTCGACGGCGACCGCGTCGTCGGTGGACACCCGCGGGAAGCCCAGTTCCTCGACACCGGCGTTCACCAGCACCACCGGCAGACCCCGGTCGGTCAGGCGCCGGTAGTGCTCGTGCGAGGCGTCGGCCAGGGCGTACGAGCCACCGGCGAAGATGACGCCGCTGACCTGGTGGTCGAGCAGCATCTCCACGTACCCGGACTCCGGCACGCCGCCGATGGTGCGGGCGCACAGCGCCGGGGTGAAGCCGCGCTGCGCGAGCGAGCCGGTGACCACCTCGGCCAGCGCCGGGAAGATCGGGTTCTGCAACTCCGGCAGCACCAGGCCGACCAGGCGGGCGCGCTCGCCGCGCAGCTTCGTCGGGCGCTCGTAGCCGAGCACGTCGAGGGCGGTCAGCACGGCGGTCCGGGTCGCCTCGGACACGCCGCCGCGGCCGTTGAGCACGCGGCTCACTGTGGCCTCGCTGACACCCGCCTTGCGGGCCACCTCGGTCAGGCGCTTCGTCACGGCCGCAATCGTACGTCGGATTCTTGCAAGAAATGAACAGCCGGAGCGGTCAGGTCTTGCCGTCCGGGCGCCCTACCGGTCCGAAAGATGCGAGCAGATTGATGCTTGAAAGGCAACAGGACGCCGGAATAACATGAGGAACCTTGTCGATGGCCTGCGCCGCCGAGGCCACCCCTCCCCCGAGAAAGTGGGTGCTCCGATGTCGCGGAGCGTGCCGAGGATCCTCGCGGCGCCGGTCGTCGCCGCCGCCCTGCTCGCACCACCCGGTGCCGCCGCGGCGGGCCCGCCGCGCGGACCGGCCCCCGTGGTGACCCGCGCCGGGCTCGACCCCGCGCTCGTCGCCGGTCGTGGCGCGACGGTGGACTACGTCGAGCAGGAGGCGGAACACGGCCGCACCACCGGCACCGTGATCGGGCCGGACCGGTCGGCGTACACACTGGCCGGTGAGGCGTCCGGCCGCCGGGCCGTGCGCCTGCTGCCCGGCCAGCACGTCGAACTGACGCTCCCCCGGTCCACGAACGCGCTCACCGTGCGCTACAGCATCCCGGACGCGCCCGGCGGCGGCGGGATCACCGCTCCGCTGCGGGTCTCAGTCGGGCACACGCCCCCGCGCACCATGACGCTGACCTCGCAGTACGCCTGGCTCTACAACCAGTACCCGTTCACCAACGACCCCGGCGCCGACCTGCTGCACCCGGACTGGTGGATCACCGAGTGCTCCTGCGTCCCGGCCGCCACCACGCCCGCGCCGGTGATCGGCAAGCCGTTCCGGCCGCACCACTTCTACGACGAGCAGCGGATGCTGCTCGGCCGTACCCACCGGGCCGGTGAGGTGGTCCGGCTGACCGCGCCGCGCGGCACGGCCGCCGCGTGGACGGTGATCGACCTGGTGGACGCGCACCTCGTCGCACCGCCCCGGACGGTTCCCCGCGCGGTGAACGCGCTGTCCTTCGGCGCCGATCCGACCGGCCGGCGGGAGTCCGCCGACGCGTTCGACCGCGCCATCGCGTACGCCCGCCGGGTGGACCGCCCGCTCTACCTGCCGCCTGGCACCTACCAGGTCAACCGGCACGTCGTCGTCGACGACGTGACGATCGCCGGGGCCGGCAGCTGGTACACGGTCGTGCGGGGACGCGAGGTGGCGCTGGAGACGCCGGCACCCGACGGTTCCCGCCACACCGGCGTCGGCTTCTACGGCCGCGACGCCGCCGACGGCGGCAGCAGCGACGTGCACCTGTCCGGCTTCGCGATCGAGGGCGACGTACGGGAGCGGATCGACACCGACCAGGTCAACGCCGTCGGCGGGGCACTCAACCGCAGCACGATCGACGGCCTCTACCTGCACCACACCAAGGTCGGCATGTGGTTCGACGGGCCGATGACCGGCCTGCGGGTCACGAACACGGTGATCGCGGACCAGATCGCCGACGGGCTGAACCTCCACACCGGCGTCACGCACTCGTCGGTGACGAACTCGGTGGTCCGCAACAGCGGCGACGACGCGCTGGCCATGTGGTCGGAGGGCACGGCGAACGCGTCGAACACGTTCGCGTACAACACCGTGCAGTCGCCGGTGCTCGCCAACGGCATCGCGCTGTACGGCGGCGCCGACCTCACCGTGGCGCACAACCTGATCGCCGACCCGGTACGCGAGGGCAGCGCGATCCAGGTGGGCTCCCGGTTCGGGGCCGAGCCGTTCACCGGCCGGCTGCGGATCACCGGCAACACCACGGTCCGGGCCGGCACGTACGACCTGAACTGGAACATCGGCCTCGGCGCGATCTGGTTCTACGCGCTGGACCGCAGCATCGACGCGGCGGACATCGAGGTGCGCGGTGACGCGTACCTGGACAGCACCTACAACGCGATCATGCTGGTCAGCGACTGGCCGGTGAAGGACAGCGTCCGCATCGACAACGTCCGCTTCCGCGACATCCGGGTCGACGGCACCGGGACGTCGGTGGTCAGCGCGCGTACGGCGGGCGGGGCGAGCTTCGCGAACGTCGACGCCCGCAACGTGGGCGCGGTCGGCGTGAACAACTGCGGGTCGTTCCACTTCACCCCGGCCGGGTCGGAGTTCGGCCTGACCGACCTCGGCGGCAACGACGGCGGCTGGCTTGCGTCGTGGCTGCTGCCGAACACCATCACCTGCGACGACCGGCCGCCCGTGGTGCCGCCGCCTCCGCCCTCGCGCTGGTGACACGACGCGACCCCCGCCGGCCGGGCCGGCGGGGGTCGCGGTACGGGTGGCTCAGGCCTCGGTGAGCTGGCCGCGCAGCTTGGTCAGGGCGCGGGCGAGCAGCCGGGACACGTGCATCTGGGAGACACCGACCCGGGCGGCGATCTCGCTCTGGGTCAGGTTGCCGTAGAAGCGCAGCGTGAGGATCTTCTGCTCCCGCTCGTCGAGCGTGGCGAGCGCCGGGCCGAGCGAGGCGCGCAGGTCGGCCAGCTCGTACTCGTTGTCCTCGGTGCCGAGCGTGTCGCCCAGCTCGGTGGCGCTGTCGCCGTCGCCGATCGGGGTGGACAGCGAGACCGCGTTGTACGCGCGGGCGCCCTCCAGGCCCTCCAGCACCTCTTCCTCGGTGACGTCGAGGTGGGCGGCGATGTCGGCGACGGTCGGGGCCCGGTTGAGCGTCTGGGTCAGCGTGCTGTTGGCCTCGGAGATGCGCAGCCGCAGCTCCTGGAGGCGACGCGGAACCCGGATGTTCCAGGTGCGGTCGCGGAAGTGCCGCTTGATCTCGCCGAGGATGGTCGGGATGGCGAAGCCGGCGAAGTCGACGCCGCGCGAGGCGTCGAACCGGTCGACGGCCTTGATCAGGCCGAGCGCCGCGGTCTGGGCCAGGTCGCCGGCCGGCTCGCCGCGACCGCTGTAGCGGGCGGCCAGGTGGTTCGCCAGCGGCAGCCACGCCTCGATGACCTGGTTGCGCAGGGCGGCCCGCTGGGGGTGGTCGGCGGGCAGCGCGGCGAGCGCCGCGATCAGCTCACTGGCGCGGCTCTCCTCACCGGTCTGCGGCGCGCGCTGCACCTCGGTCGCGGTCGATGCCATGGTCATCGTGGTCATGCTGCCCTTCCTGTCCTCGGAGAACGGGTGGCCTCCCACACCGGTCGTGCCAGCCACACTAGACCAAAGGTCACCGCCAAATCAACCGAACGGACGATGGAGATTTCGGTTCATATCCGGACAGAGCAGCGAGGAAGGGCGTTAGCGAGGTAACAGTGGCCGGTAGTCGGCGGCGGTGAGCGGCAGCGCGGAGAGGCTTCCGTCCGCGCGTGGCACCTCCAGCGGCTGCCCGTCCCGGCGGAACGCCACGCTGTACACGTCGGGCCGCTGAGTGAGGCTGCACACGATCTGCCCGAAGGCGAGCACCTCGTCGTTGCGGCCGGTCTCCTCCCCGGCCTGGCGCACGTCGACGGTGGCCAGCGTGCCGGTCAGCGTCGCCCCGGCCACCGCCACCGTGCCCGGCAGCGCCGTGGCCAGCCCCTGACGGCGCTCGCCGCCGTCCGGCCCGGCCAGCAGGTGCTGGAGGTGCGAGTCCACCCCGGGCAACCCGTCCACCCGGCGCTTGACCACGACCAGCCCGTCGTCGCGGACGAAGCAGAACGGCTCGTCCACCCGCCCGTCCCCGTCGGCGGTCGAGGACACGGCGGGGGTCGGGAACGCGCCGGGCGGCGTCTGCACCACGCGGGGCTCGTCGTCCACCGGCACCCCGCAGCCGCCCAGCAGCACGGCCGCCAGCAGGCCGGGCAGGAGCCGCCGGCGGCTCATCGCAGCGCTCCGGGCAGCTCGACCCGGAAGCGGGCGCCGGGCCCGCGGTCCAGCACCGCGGCCGTACCGCCGTGCGCGGCGGCGTGCTGCGCCACCAGCGCGAGCCCGAGGCCGGTGCCGTCGGTCCCGGCCCGGTCGTGCGCCGCCCGGCCCCTGACGAACCGGTCGAAGATGATCTCGCGGTCGCCGGGCGGCACGCCCGGACCGTCGTCGTCGACCTCCAGCACGCCCACGCCGTCGCGCCCGCCGAGGCGTATCGCGACCGGCCCGCCGCCGTACCGCTCGGCGTTCTCCAGCAGGTTCAGCAGCGTCTGGGCGAACCGGCGCCGATCGACCCACCACAGGCGCGGGGCGTCGCCGTCGACGGTCACCAGGCTCTCCGGCAGCGACCGTTCCCGGCAGGTGGCCCGGGCCAGCTCCACCACGTCGACCGTCTCGCGGTGTGCCGGCTGCTCGGTGCGGGCCAGCTGGATGAGGTCGTCGACCAGACGCTGGAACCGGGTCACCTCGTCGGCGACCAGGCCCGCCGCGGTGGCGGTGCGCTCGTCCTGGTGCTCCCGGCGGCGGTTGAGCACGCTCGCGGCGGCGGCCAGGGTCTGCAACGGCGAGCGCAGCTCGTGGCTCACGTCGGCGGCGAAGCGCCGGTCCCGCTCGATGCGGTGCACCAGCTTGTCGACCATCTCGTTGAACGAGCTGGACAGGCGGGTCAGGTCGGGATCGGTGGTCGGGTCGAGCCGGGTGGCGAAGTCGCCGGACGCGATCCGTTCCGCCGCGTCGGCGACCGCGGTGAGCGGCCGCAGGCTGTGCCGGGTGGCGTACCAGCCGAGCGCCGCGCCCGCACCGGCGACCATGATCGCCACCGCGATCAGCGCCAGGCCCACCACCTGGAACGTCTCCTCGACCTCCCGCAGCGAGGTCAGCTCGTAGTAGCCGAGCGCGCCGGGCAGCGGCACGCCCACCAGCAGCGCGGGCTGCCCGTCGAGCCGGATGCGCTGCACCGCGGGCTTGCCGTCGGCCACCATCCGTTGCAGCTCCACCGGCACCGAGCTGGCGCCCACGTCGGCGGTACGGGCGTACCAGCCGTCGGGCAGGTGCAGCAGCGGGCGGCGGGCACTGCCGGTGTCGAGCGAGCGCAGCACGGCCACCACGTCCGGGGTGCCGGTGTCCAGGCCGGAACGGACCACGGCGGCGTCGTAGTAGGCGGCCCGGACCGCGGTGCGCTCCCGCTCGTCGAGCAGCGAGCGCCGGGTCAGGTCGTACGAGAACAGGGCCATCAGCGCGGACAGCAGCAACGCCCCCACGGCGAACGCCGCGGTGACCCGGGCGCGCAGGCCGGGACGGGTCATCGCTGGAGTTTGTAGCCGAGGCCGCGCAGGGTGACCAGGTGGCGCGGGTTGGCCGGGTCGGGTTCGATCTTCTGCCGCAGCCGGCCCACGTGCACGTCGACGAGCCGCTCGTCGCCGGTCTCGTAACCCCAGACCCGGCTGAGCAGCTGCTGGCGCGACAGCACCCGGCCGGCGTGCTCGGCCAGCTCGCACAGCAGCCGGAACTCGGTGCGGGTGACCGGCACCGGCTGTCCCGAGCGCCGCACCTCGCCGGCCTCCGCGCTGATCTCCAGGTCGCCGAAGAACTGGGCGGGCACCGGCCCGGACACCGTGCGTACGCGCCGGCGCAGCGCCCGCAGCCGGGCGGACAGCTCCTTGATCGCGACCGGCTTCACCACGTAGTCGTCGGCGCCCGCCTCCAGCGCGGCGACGATGTCGTGGGTGTCGTCGCGGGCGCTGATCACCACGACCGGCACGTCGTCGTCGCGGCGCAGTTGGCGGATGCAGTCGAACCCGTTCATGCCGGGCAGCATCAGGTCGACGAGCACGTAGTCGGCCGGCTTCTCCCGCTGCCGGCGCAGGCCGTCCTCCGCGGTCGGCGCGCCGTACGCCTCGTAGCCCTCCTCCTCCAGGGCGAGCTGCAGCGCGAGCCGGATGCGGTCGTCGTCCTCGATCACCAGTACGGCCGTCATATGGGCATCATGACCGGCGCGGCACGGGTCGCCCAATCGCGTGGGCCGTTCGTGGTTTTTGTCATCGAACCGTCATACAACCGTCCGGTGACCTCCAAGATCCCTGCGCAGAGTGGGGGCTGACCCGATCCCGTCACGGAAGCGACCCGATGCCTGCCAGCCTGCCGTCCCCGCCGGAGTCCGCGGTGCCGCACGTGCGCGTGGACATCACCGACGAGCTGGACCTCGCCGGGCTGCCCGAGGTCGCCCACGTGATGGACCGCATCCTCGCGCTCCGGCCCCGCGAGCTGACGATCGACCTCGCCGGGTGCCGCCATGTGGACGCCGCCGCCGTCGCGCTGCTGCTGGACGTGCACCGCCGGCTGGCGCGCCAGGGCGGTCTGCTCACGCTGAGCAGTCCGCATCCGCGGATCCGGCGCATCCTGGAGAACTCCGGGCTCGGTGCCGTACCCGTCGTCGACACGCCCCGTCCGGCCGCGCGCGGCCGGGCCCGGGTCGCGTCCGCATCACGCTGAGGAGGAGTGGTGACCGGCAGCACGCTCGTCGGAGCGCTCGTGGTTGGTCTGGCCGTGGGCGGGCTGGGACGCCTCGTCCTGCCGGGGCGCAAGGCCGTCCCGGTGTGGCTGACACTCGCGCTCGGCGTCGCGGCCGCGCTGCTCGGCGCGATCGTGGTCGGGCTGGTGGACCACCGCACCGACGGATCGCCGGTGCTGCCGCTGATGGTGCAGACCGGCTTCGCCGCCGTGGCGGTCGTGCTGGCGGTGGTCGCCGCCGGCCGGCCGGAGGCCCAGGGGCAGACCCCTGCCGGCACGGGCGGCCGGCGGAAGGAGGAGGTGTGACTGTCGTACCCGCGGACCACCTGATGATGCTCATCTGCGACGGCTGCGGTGACAGCGTCACCGGCGCGGGCGCCACGCTGCCCGACGCCGAGGTGGTGTGGACGCTCGTGTTCGAGCACGACTGGGTCGGCTCGCCGTTCGCGTCCGGACCGCACCACTGCCCCCGGTGCAGCGCCCGGGCGGCCATCGCCGACGACGGCCTGGGCACCGAGGACCTGGAGCAGGTGGGCGGCACCCCGGCCGCCCACGACGTCGCCCCGGCCACCGAGGTCCGCCGCGCCCTCGACGAGCGCTCCCGGCGCGACGACATGGAGCTGGTCGACCTGTCCGGCCTGGAGGTGATCGACTCCGCCGGGCTCAGCCTGCTGGTGCGCGCGCACCAGGACGCCCGGCGCGACGGCCGGCGACTGGGCCTGCTGTCCCCCTCGCGGTTCGTGCTCACCGTGCTGCACACCATGCGGCTCGACGGCGTCTTCACTGTCGTCGACGGCCGCGTCCCGGCGCCGGGCCCCGCGTCCCGGCGACCGGTCCTGACCGAACAGAAGGAGCCCTCCCCGTGGTGATGCCCTGGCCGTACCCCGAGTTCCCGTTCACCGGCGGCGGGCCGGAGCCCGACGACGCGGACACCCGCCTCGCGTCGCTCGTCGCCCAGCGGCTCAGCGCCGACTGGACCACCCGCCGGCAGCAGATCACCGTGACCGTGCAGAACCGGGTGGTCATCCTCGCCGGCCTGGTGGCCGACCCGCAGACGCGCCTGGTCGCCGCCGAGCTGGCGTGGGACGTGCCGGGTGTGTACGACGTCTGCAACGCGTTGCGGCTCTACGGCGGGCGCCGCGGCGGCCGCTGACCGGCGGCGGTTGCACGCATCGGTATCCACCTCTACGCTCGGCCGTGGGAGCGCTCCCCCAGGCCGCCGCGTCGGGCTTTCCGGGCAGGTTCACGACGGGCACCGTCCGATCACCATCCAGACGATGGGACCTTCCCGCATGTTCTCGATTCCCCGCCCGTCCCGGCGGCACCTGCTCGCCGGCGGCGCGGTCGGCGCGCTCGCCCTGGCGGCGGTGGCCGTCCTGCCCTCGCCCGACGCGATGGCGGCGACCGGCTGCGCCGTCACCTACACCACCAACTCCTGGCCCGGCGGCTTCACCGCGAACGTGGCGGTGCGCAACCTCGGCGACCCGGTGAGCAACTGGACGCTGGGCTTCACCTTCCCCGACGGCGGCCAGCGCGTCGTGCAGGGCTGGTCGGCCACCTGGCAGCAGAGCGGCTCGGCGGTCACCGCCCGCAGCCTGGACTACAACGGCGCGCTCGGCACCGGCGCGAGTACGACAGTCGGCTTCAACGGCTCGTGGACCGGCTCGAACCCGAACCCCACGTCGTTCACGCTCAACGGCACCGTCTGCACCGGCGGCACGAGCACACCGCCGCCCAGCACGCCCCCGCCGAGCACCCCGCCACCGCCGACCACTCCCCCGCCCACCACGCCGCCGCCGACCGGCACCACGCCGGTCGCGATCAACGGCCAGCTCCAGGTGTGCGGGGTCAACCTCTGCAACCAGTACGGGCGGCCGATCCAGCTACGCGGCATGAGCACGCACGGGTTGCAGTGGTTCGCCAACTGCTACACCGACGCCTCGCTGGACGTACTCGCGAACGAGTGGCGGTCCGACCTGCTGCGCATCTCCATGTACGTGCAGGAGCAGGGCTACGAGACCAACCCGGCCGGCTTCACCAACCAGGTGAACACGCTCGTGGACAAGGCCGAGGCCCGGGGCATGTACGCCCTCATCGACTTCCACACGCTGACGCCCGGCGACCCGATGTACAACCTGGACCGGGCCAAGACGTTCTTCGCCAACGTGTCGGCGCGCAACGCCGCGAAGAAGAACGTGATCTACGAGATCACCAACGAGCCCAACGGGGTGAGCTGGTCGACCATCCGCGACTACGCCGAGCAGGTCATCCCGGTGATCCGGGCCAACGACCCGGACGCGGTGGTCATCGTCGGCACCCGGGGCTGGTCCTCGCTCGGCGTGTCCGAGGGCGGCAACTCCGACGAGATCGTGAACAACCCGGTGCGGGCGCAGAACATCATGTACACGTTCCACTTCTACGCCGCGTCGCACAAGGACAACTACCGCAACGAGGTGCAGCGGGCGGCGAGCCAGCTCCCGCTGTTCGTCACCGAGTTCGGCACCGTCACGTACACCGGTGACGGCGCTGTCGACACCGCCAGCAGCAACGCCTGGCTCGACCTGCTCGACCGGTTGAAGATCAGCTACGCGAACTGGACGCTCTCCGACGCCCCCGAGGGCTCGGCGGCACTGCGGCCGGGCACCTGCGCGTCCGGCTCGTTCGGCGGGACGTCGGTGCTCACCGAGTCCGGCGCGTACATGCGCGAGCGCATCCGCACCGCTGACAATTTCCCCACCTCCTGACCGGGCGGCCGGCGGCGATCCTTTCCCCTTCGGGTCGCCGCCGGTCAGCCCTCCACCAGCCCGGCCCGGCGCCACAGCACCCGGCCCGGCCCGGCGACCAGACCCAGTTCGGTCAGGTGGTCGGCGATCCGCTGCGCGGACCAGCGCAGCGTGGCCCGCCAGTGCGGGTTGGCCCGCGCCGCGGCCCGGCCGGCCGCCGGGTCGATCCCGACCGCCGCGTACGCCCGCGGGTGCACCAGGCGCCGCGTGATCGAGTACGCGGCCCGGCCGATCACCAGCCGCGCGTACGCCATCGCGACCGGCCCGGCCGCCTCGACCTGCCGGGTCAGCTCGTCGCGGGCGAAGCGCACGTGCCGGGCCTCCTCCACCACGTGGATGCGCGACACCATCCGGATCAGCGGCTGCAACGACTCGTCGGCCATGATCTCGCGCTGGAACGAGTCGAGGATCTCCTCGGCGATGAGGATGGCCGCGTACATCTGCGGGCCGGTCGCTGTGGACTTGAGCCAGCGCCCGAGCAGGTGGTCGAACGGCTCGGCGCGGTAGACCGGGGCGCCCGCGGCCTCGATGAGCCGGCCGAACATGATGGAGTGCCGGCACTCGTCGGCGACCTCGGTGAGCGCGTACTGGGCGTGCCGGCTGGTCGGGTCCGCGTCGTAGTACTGCCGGATCAGCATCTGCATGAGGATCGTCTCGAACCAGATCCCGGCGCTGGCCGCGCTGGTGACCTCGTGCTTGGTCAGCTCGACCCGCTGGTCCTCGGTCATGGCCTCCCACAGGGGAGTGCCGTAGAGACTGCTGCGCGACGGCGGCAGCCAGTAAGCGCCGGGCACCGGCGGCGCCGACCAGTCGATGTCGACCATCGGGTCGTAGCTGGTGCGTACCGAGGCGGAGAGCAGGCGATCGGCGACCGCCTCGCGGGGGAAACCGGCCGTCGTCCGCTCCATGATGACCCCTCCATATTGACGTAACTTCGAGTAACTGTTACGAGTGGTAGCATGCGACGGACCACCACCGATGTCAATGGCCCCGACGCTCCGCCGGAGCCGGCCGCGCCCCGCCCCGGCGGGCGGCGCGACCGCTGGGCCGACCACCGCGAACAGCGGCGGCAGGAACTGATCGCGGCCGCCATCCAGGCGCTGCTGCGGCACGGCCCGAGCGTCGACATGGACCAGGTCGCCGCCACCGCCGGGGTCAGCAAGCCGGTGCTCTACCGCTACTTCGCCGACAAGGCGCAGCTCTGGCTGGCGGTCAGCGAGGTGGTCGCGGCGCGCGTGGTGGCCGCGATCGCGCCCGCGGTCGAGCAGGTACGCGAGGAGCGGGCGCTGGTCGAGGCGACGATCGACGCGTACCTGAGCGTGGTGGAGTACGAGCCGTCGCTCTACCGGTTCCTCGTGCACGAGTCCGGGCATCCCGGCATCCAGCAGGTGGTCACCGGCACCAGCCGGCAGGTCGCGACCGGGCTGGCCCGGGTCATCGGCGATCGGCTGCGCGCGCTCGGCCTCGACGCCGGCCCGGCCGAGCCGTGGGCGTACGGGCTGGTCGGGTTCGTGCAGGCGGTCGGCGACTGGTGGACCACGCACGGGCAGCCGATCCACCGGGCCGCGCTCACCGAATACCTGACCACGCTGCTGTGGAGCGGCATCGAGGGGGTCCGCCGGGGCGCCGACCTGCCACCGGAGCTGACCCGCGCGCACGAACGGATCGACAGGTGACCTGGCAGGGCACGGCCGAGATCGCCGGCACCACGGTACGGCTGCACGCCGGCGGGCGGTTCGAGCCGGTCGACGGCCGCTACCACTGGGCCGGGCGGGTCGAGCCGGAACCGCGACTGGTCCGGCTGCTGCGCTCCGGCCGCCGCGACGTGGAGGTCCGGATCGGCGAACGGGTCGCCCGGGCCCGGCTGGCCGAGGTGGACCCGTGGGGCGGCGTCCGCATCACCGGCGTCGGCACGCCGCCGTGGCCGCCGGACGACGAGTGATCCGGCCCGTACCGTGAAGGGATGACGCCGCCCGCCACCGTGCTGCTGGTCTTCGGCCGCGGGGTGGTGGCCGGCGACGACGGCTACCGGCTCACCGCGGAGAGCGTCGCGCGCACCGAGGCCGCGGTGGCCTACGTCCGCGCGCACGCCGAGGTGTTCCGCCGTACGCCCGGCGCCCGGGTGGTGTTCACCGGCGGCTGGCCGCACGGTCCGGCCGGAATGCCCGGCCCACCGCCCGGATTCCGGGAGGCCGAGCTGATGCGGGCGCTGGCGCGCGACGCCGGGCTCGACGCGTACGCCCGGTCGGCGGCCGAGACCCGCTCCCGCACCACCGTGCAGAACCTGGCGCACACCGTCCAGGACGGGCTGCTCGGCGCGGCGGAGTTCACCGCCCAGCACCCGCTCGGGCTGGTCTCCCACCCGTGGCACCTGCCCCGCGTCCGGCTGCTCGCCGCGCGCGTGCTCGGGCTGTCCGGCCGGGCGCTGGCCGACGTGCCGGTGACCGCGCCCGACCCGGTGCCCGTCCGGCGGGAGCGGGCCGCCCGGGCGTTCAGCCGGATCGGCTTCCTCGGTGTGCGTACCCCGGAGGCGTCGCTGCGCCGCGAGCGCGCGCTGACCCGCGCCGCCGACCGGATCGGACGCCTCACGCCGCGACGGTGATTCGCCGGAGCGGGCGCGGGGTACGTCGGTCCTCGATCGACCCGCCGGGCGGTGCCGGCGGCGAGTCCACCCGGGAGGCTCCGTGATCGTGCTCGTGCCGGTGTACCGGCCCGGTGACCGGCTTCCGCCGCTGGTCGGCGACCTGCGGGCGGCGCTGCCCGGCGCGGACGTGCTCGTCGTCGACGACGGCAGCGGCCCGGCCGCCGCCGAGGTGCTGGGCGCGGCCCGCGCCGAGGGGGCGACGGTGCTGCGCCGCCGGGTCAACCGGGGCAAGGGCGTGGTGCTGCGCACCGGCTTCCGGTATGTCTCGACGCACCGTCCCGGACGCGACGTGGTGTGTGTGGACGCCGACGGCCAGCACGCTGTGACCGACGTGTGCCGCGTGGCGGAACGGATGCGCGTCACCGGAGCGCCGACGCTCGGCGTACGCCGGTTCGACGGTGAGGTCCCGGCGCGCAGCCGGTTCGGCAACGCGGCGACCCGGGTGGCGTTCCGGCTGGCGACCGGCCGGGACGTGCGCGACACCCAGACCGGGCTGCGCGCCTACCCGGCCGCCCTGCTCGGCTGGCTCACCACCGTCCCCGGTGACCGCTTCGAGTACGAGATGGCGGTGCTGCTGCGGCTGGTCCGCGCCGGGGTGCCGGTCGAGCAGGTGGACATCGCCACCCACTACCACGGCGACAACTCGGGTTCGCACTTCTCCGCGCTCGCCGACTCGGTGCGGATCTACCGCCCGCTGGCCGCCTCCGCCGTTGCCCGCCTGGTGGGGCGCTCCGAGGTGGACGCCGTACCGGCCGCCGCCGTCACGACGTCGCGTCCCACACCTGCGACTCGAACTCCCTGAGCTGGTCGCGCAGCGACGGCGGGTACGCGGTGCGGTACGCGTGCTCCCCGGCCGGCACCACCCGGACCATCTCGTCGATCATCTCCTGCGGATCGTGCTGGTGACCGAGGTAGTCGCCGAAGTCGGGGCGGGGCAGCAGGGCGGCCGACTCGTCCCACCACTGGGACATGGTCTCCACGCCGGTGTCGTTGTAGCCGGTCCGGTACGGGCCGGGGTTGATCACCGCGACGCGTACCCCGCGCGGTTCCAGCTCCCCCTTCATGGCCCAGGCCAGCGCCTCGATCGCGTGCTTTGTGGCGGCGTAGACACCGATGAAGGGCCGGGTCCGCACGCCTACCG
Organism: Micromonospora tulbaghiae; assembly: GCF_900091605.1. Classification (GTDB taxonomy): domain Bacteria; phylum Actinomycetota; class Actinomycetes; order Mycobacteriales; family Micromonosporaceae; genus Micromonospora; species Micromonospora tulbaghiae. The sequence goes on along the minus strand of NZ_FMCQ01000014.1, from coordinate 88,120 downwards.
CGGAGGACACCCAGACCACCTTTCCCGCCCCCCGGGCCAGCATCGGCGGCACCAGATCCTGCGCCAGGTGCAGGTGGCCGAACACGTTCACCTCGAACGACCGGCGGACGCGGTCCATCGGGATCTCCACCAGAGCACCGGCCTCCTGGACGCCCGCGTTGAGCACCAGGACGTCCACCCGGTGCCGGGCCGCGGCGGCCCGGTCGGCCGGGTCGGTGACGTCCAGCTTGATCGCGTCCAGCGCGACGCCCGCCCGCTCGGCCTCGGCGCGCAGCTCGCGGACCTGTGGCCACACCTGCGCGGCGGCGATCACGTGATGGCCCTCGCGGGCCAGCCCGAGCGCGGTGCCCCGACCGAGCCCGCTGCCGGCCCCGGTGATCAGGATGTCGGCCATCGGGCTCAGCCCTGCCGGGCCTTCTGCCGCCGGTCGGCCTTGTTGAGCACGAACAACTTGCCCCGGCGCCGGACCACGATCGAGCCGGCCTTGCGCTTGAGCGCGCGCAGGGAGCTTCGGACCTTCATTTCCGCTCCTTCGGTTCCCGCCGGTGTCCGTCCGGCACGGGTACCCGCCGGGGCGGCGCCCATGCCCGGCGTGACCGGCGTGACCGGCGGGGTGGCGGCATCACCGTGTCCGGGACGCCGCCACCCCCGGGCGGATCAGGCGGTCGTGCAGGTGCTCCCGTTGAGCGTGAACGAGGCGGGCCTCCCGGTGTCGCCGGTGTGGGTGGCCTGGAAGCCGATGTCCACCGAGCCGCCCGGCGGGATCGACGCGTTGTAGGACACGTTGCGTGCGGTCACCGCGCCGCTGGACGGGCTGTACGTGGCGTTCCAGCCCCCGGTGATCGTCTGCCCGCTCGGCAGCGTGAACGCGAGGTTCCAGCCGTTGATCGCCGTGGTGGACGTGTTGGTGACGGTCACCGCGGCGGTCAGCCCGTTGTTCCAGGCGTTCACCACGTACCCGACGCGGCAGGCCCCCGACGGCGGCGGGGTGGTCGGCGGCGCCGTGGTGGGGGGCGGCGTGGTCGGCGGAGGCGTGGTGGGCGGCGGCGTCGTGGGCGGGGGCGTGGTGGGCGGGGGCGTCGTCGGCGGCGCGGTGGTCGGCGGCGTGGTGGAGTCCAGGCCGAAGAAGCGGATGGCCTGGGCCGCGTCCACCGGCAGGTTGTGCGTGACGCCCTGCATGCTGATCGCCTCGACGGTCGCGGTGCCGCCGGTGCCGCCGTAGCGGGTACGGGTGTAGCCGGCCTGCGGGCTGTCCGTGTACGCGGGCGTCTGGCTCAGCCCGTTCACGTTCGTCCACTGGTCGATCTGCTCGCCGAAGTTCGGGTAGCGCAGCGTCTCGTCGTTGGTACCGTGCCAGATCTGCATCCGCGGACGCGGGCCGGTGTAGCCAGGGTAGGCGTTGCGCACCAGGTCACCCCACTGCTGCGGGGTCCTCAGCACCTGGCCGTTGGCGCACTCGCTGTTCCACTCCGAGCCGTTGGTGGTGGCGAAGCAGGCGAAGGGCACACCGGCGAAGGCGGCCCCGGCGCGGAACACGTCCGGGTAGTCGCCGAGCAGTACGTTCGTCATCATCGCGCCGGACGAGGTGCCGGTGGTGAAGATCCGCTGCGAGTCGACCGGGTAGCGCTGCCGCACGTGGTCCACCATGGACTTGATGCCCACCGGGTCGCTGCCGCCGTCGCGGCGCAGCGCCTGGGGCGAGGAGACGTCGAAGCACTTGCTGCTGCGCGTCACCGACGGGTAGACCACGATGTAGCCGTACCGGTCGGCGAGCGCCGCGAACTGGGTGCCGGAGTACATGGCCGGGCCGCTGCCGGTGCAGTAGTGGTTCACCACGAGCAGGCCGGGCCGGGCCGCCACGGTGTCCGGGACGTACAGGTACATCCGCAGGTTGCTCGGGTTGGTGCCGAAGTTCGTCACCTCGGTCAGCGCGGCGGCCGAGGCCGGCCCGGGGACGGCGAGCGCCGCCCCGACGGCGAGCCCGGCCGCGGCCAGCACCGCACCGAGCAGCCGGAGTCTGCTCCTTCTGGACAGCATGCGTTCTCCTCGGATGGTGGGAACGCCGCGTGGCGCGGCGTTCTCGCCGGCGAGGCGCCTGCGACGGGCGGCCCGGACCCTCGGAGACGAGATAGACAGTCGCGGATCGATGCGACTCGAATCGGAGTCTAGGCCCCGGCCGACGAGCCGACAACCGCCACGGCCACCCGGCGGGCACGGTCCGCGTGGGTCAGCACGTCCACGCTGTCCACGTACTGGTCCACCGCGCCGACCGGCGGCCGGTCGCGCAGCTGCGGGTCGGTGATCGCGGCGCGCAGCGTCTCGACGAACCGGCAGGCGTGCAGCACCAGGAACGGCCGGTCGTGGAACGGCCGGGCGGAAGGGTCCACCGGCGGCGCCGGCGCGGCGTCGTTGGTCCAGCCGGCGACCGTCTCCAGCGCCCGGACCAGGCCGGGCTCCCGGGCCGCCCAGTCGCCCGGGCCGAGCGCGGCGGCGAGCCCGTCCACCACCGGCGCCGCGTCCGGCAGCGTCGCGAACACCGTGCCGAGCCACTTCGCGTACGGGGGCCAGCGCCGGTGCAGCAGCAGGCCGAGGCGCATCAGGTCCCGGGCCAGTCCGGCGACCACGACCCGGCTGCCCAGGTCGTCGCCGACCTCGGCGCAGCGGCCGGCCAGGTGCTCGGCCTGCGCGACCCGCTGCCACCCGGAGGCGAGCACGTACCGCCACACGTCGTCCGGATACCAGGCCAGCCGGGCGCGGACGTCGGTGAGCGCGCCGTCGAGCCCGTCGTGGAACACCGCTCCCCCGGTCAGCTCGGCCAGCCGCTGCGTCGGCGTCGCCAGCCAGTCCGCCGCCGTCAGTCCGGTGCGCGGGTCGGCGCCGAGCCGCTCCCGCAGCCATCCGCCGAGTTCGTCCACCGTCACGCCGTGCCGGTCGCCGTCGGCGCGGACCGTGCCGAGGCGCGCCTCCGGCCCGCCCGCGTAGCGGGTCGGCCAGCCGAGGAACCGCGCCGGCAGCTCCGCGTCCAGCGCCGCCCGGACCGGCGCGACGTCGTGCGCGGCCGCCACGAAGAGCTGGGTACGCGGACCCCAGTCGTGGTCGGTGGAGCGCGGCGTGTCGAGGCCGAGCAGCTCGGAGCCGCCGTCGAGCAGACCGGCAGAGTACGGCAGGCCGGGCAGCCGCCGCGCCAGCAGCGGACCCACCACCTCGTCGTGGAACCGGCGGGCCAGGGTCAGGCCGGGTACGAAGCTCACCCCGCCAGTCTGCTCATGCCGCGCCCCGCGCGCGCCCGGGTTTCCGGCCCGGCGGTCGCCTCCCCCATGTCGTCACAGGGCTGTGGAAGGCTTGCCCGCGTGGCACAACGACAGCCGATCCTCCTGATCGACTCCCCCAGCCTCTACTTCCGCGCCTACTTCGGCATTCCCGAGTCGGCCGCGAAGACCGGCGACGGCCAGCCGGTCAACGCCGTCCGCGGCTTCCTCGACATGCTCGCCCAGCTCGTGCGCACCCGCCGGCCCGACCGGATGATCTGCGCGCTCGACCACGACTGGCGGCCGGCGTGGCGGGTGGAGCTGCTGCCGTCGTACAAGGCGCACCGGGTCGCGCCCGAGGGCGGCGAGGTCGTGCCGGACACGCTCTCCCCGCAGGTGCCGATGATCCTGGAGGTGCTGGACGCGCTCGGCATCCCGGCCGTGGGCGCCGACGGCTACGAGGCCGACGACGTGCTCGGCACGCTCTCGGTGACCCAGCCGGGCCCGGTCGAGGTGGTCTCCGGCGACCGCGACCTGTTCCAGCTCGTCGACGACGCCCACCCGGTACGCCTGCTCTACGTCGGCCGGGGCGTGGCCAAGCTGGACGACTGCGACGACGCGGCGGTCCGCACCCGCTACGGCGTGCCCGCCGACCGGTACGCCGACTTCGCGGCGCTGCGCGGCGACCCCAGCGACGGGCTGCCCGGCGTGGCCGGGGTGGGCGAGAAGACCGCCGCCCGGCTGATAGACCGCTACGGCGGGCTGGACGGCATCCTGGCCGCGCTCGACGACCCCCGCTCCGGTTTCGCGCCCGGGCTGCGGGCGAAGCTCGACGCCGCCCGCGACTACCTGGCCGTGGCGCCGAAGGTGGTCCGGGTCGCCACCGACGTGCCGCTGCCCGAGCTGGACCCGGCACTGCCCACGTCCCCCGCCGACCCGGACCGGCTGCTGGAGCTGGCGCAGCGCTGGAACCTGGCCGGCTCGTGCCGCCGCCTCGTCGACGCGCTGGCCGGCGACCGATCGTGATCAGTTGATCACGATGGGCGGTCGGTGCTCCGCCGGGACGGGAACTGCGCGCCGGGCTGCGCCAGCGTCGACCGGGCCCGCAGGCCGACCGGGTCCGGCGCGGGTTCGGCGGCCACGGTCTGCGGCCCCTCGTCGAGCCGCGCGCTGACGTACGCGGCCCCGGCCCGGTCGTCGTCGGACGGCGCGGCGAGCAGCGCGTAGACGAGCCCGACCACGCCGAAGACCACCGCCAGCACGATCGGCACCAGCAGCCCGCTCACCTCGGTGCCGGAGGCCGGACCGCGGCTCTCGTGCAGGTGCACCGACAGCGCGCTCATGCCGGTGAAGTGCATACCGTTGACCGCGATGCCCATGACCAGCGCCGACGCGGCGATGGCGATCCCCCGGCGGACGGTCATCGCCAGCCAGAGCGCCACCGTGGCGGCCACGATCGCGATGACCACGGACAGGGTCACCCGCAGCGGGTCGTAGCCGAGCGAGCCGTCCAGGCGCATGGCGGCCATGCCGGTGTAGTGCATGGCGGCCACCCCGGCGCCGGTGAAGAACCCGCCGGCGATCAGCCGGGGCGCGGCGAGCCGGCCGGTGCCCACGATCGCCAGCCCGATGCCGACCGCCGCCACCGCGATCGCCGTGCTGGCGGCCGTCAGCGGCACGTCGTAGCGGATCCGGGTGCCGCCGACGGCGAACCCGAGCATCGCCATGAAGTGCATGGCCCAGATGGCGGTGCCGCCCAGCGCCCAGGCGGCGAGCAGGCCCCACCAGGCCCGCTGGCCGGCGCTCGTGGCGGTCCGGATCCGCCCGGCGCAGACCAGCCCGAGTGCCGAGCCGAGCACCGACAACGCGTAGCTGAGCGCGGGTGTGATCCATCCGTACTCGAAGTGATTGATCTCGCCCACGACGCCCTTCCCTCACCCTCGGCTCAGCGCGACCCACGGCGCCCGGGGCAATGATGGGATAGGCCCTGACCAGGGCGTGCATCGACCCCCCGACAATTCGCGGGGTGGTGCCGCCGTGACACAGCGATGCGTCGATTTCCGGCAATCGCTGACCGAAAGTGACCGTCAGGCGGAGGCGTGGTAGGCCAGCACGCCACGGTTGACCGCCGCGATGGCCTGCCGGGCGGTAGAACGCAGCTCGGCCGAGGCGCCGCCCGAGTCGGCGACCTGCCCGAGCAGGTCGACCACCTGACGCGCCCAGCGGACGAAGTCGCCGGCCGGCATCTCCCCGTCGATCTGGTGGCCGCTGGCCAGCACCTTCGCCAGCGCCTCGCCGCGCGCCCACCGGTAGATCGGCCAGGCGAAGCCGAGATCCGGTTCCCGGGTCACGGCCAGGCCGCGCGCCGCCTCGTCCGCCTCGATGTCGCCCCACAGCTTCAGCGTCTCGTCGACCGCGTCGGCCACCGCGCCGCGCGGCAGCGACGCCCGCTCGTCGACGTCCCGCCGGGCCTCGAACACCACCACCGACACGGCGGCGGCCAGCTCGGCCGGGGACAGGCCGTCCCACACCCGGCGGCGCAGGCACTCGGCCACCAGCAGGTCCGCCTCGGTCCAGATCCGGGCCAGCATCCGTCCGGCGTCGGTGACCTCGCCGTCGGCGGCCAGGTAGCCGCGCGCCGTCAGCAACGCCACGATCCGGTCGAAGGTACGGGCCAGCGAGCCGGTCCGCCCGGACACCCGCTCACGCAGCTCCTCGGTGTCGCGTTCCAGCCGGCGCCGCCGCTCCGCCCAGCGGGCGTGCTCCTCCCGGTCCGGGCAGGCGTGACACGGGTGGGCGCGCAGCTCGACGCGGAGCTGGCTGAGCCGGTGGTCCTCCCCCGCCGCCTGACGGGACCGGCCGCCCCGCCGGCCGCCGTGCCGGTCCAGGCCGGTGCCGCTGACCGCGGCGGCCAGATCCCGCCGGGCCGCGGGCGATCGGTGGTTGAAGTGCTTCGGCACCCGGATGCGGGTGAGTACCTCGGCCGGGGTGGTGAAGTCGCCGGGGGTGACCCGTCCGGCCCAGCGGTCCTGGGTGAGGACCAGCGGCCGGGGCTCGCCGAACCCGCCGGTGGCCGGGTCCAGCACCACCGCCAGTCCGGCCCGCCGACCGGACGGCACCCGGATCACGTCACCGACCCGCAGCCGCTCCAGCGAGGCGACGGCCGCCGCCTTGCGCTGGGTCTGCCCCTGCCGGGCGATGGCGCGTTCCCGGTCGGCGATGGCCACCCGCAGCGCGAAGTACTCGTCGAAGTCGCCGTGGTGGCAGGCGGCCTCCGCGCCGTACGCGTCGATGGTCTCGGTGTTGCGCTGCACCTGGCGGGCCAGGCCGACCACCGACCGGTCGGCCTGGAACTGCGCGAACGAGGACTCCAGCAGTTCCCGGGCCGGCGCCGCGCCGACGCTGCCGACCAGGTTGACGGCCATGTTGTACGACGGCCGGAAGCTGGAACGCAGCGGGTAGGTGCGGGTGGAGGCGAGCCCGGCGACGTGCCGGGGGTCGGTCTCCGGCGACCAGACCACCACCGCGTGGCCCTCCACGTCGATGCCCCGGCGGCCGGCCCGGCCGGTGAGCTGGGTGTACTCGCCGGGGGTGAGGTCGACGTGGGCCTCGCCGTTGAACTTGACCAGGCGTTCCAGCACCACGCAGCGGGCCGGCATGTTGATGCCCAGCGCGAGCGTCTCGGTGGCGAAGACGGCCTTGACCAGTCCGCGCACGAACAGCTCCTCGACGACCTCCTTGAAGGCGGGGAGCATGCCGGCGTGGTGGGCGGCCAGGCCGCGCTCCAGGCCGTCGAGCCACTCCCAGTAGCCGAGCACCGACAGGTCCTCGCCGGGGATGGCGGTGACCCGGGACTCCACCACCCGGCGGATCTCGGCGCGTTCCTCCGGGGAGGTGAGGCGCAGCCCGGCCGCGAGGCACTGCTGCACGGCGGCGTCGCAGCCGGCCCGGCTGAAGATGAACAGGATCGCCGGGAGCAGTCCCTCCCGGTCGAGCCGGTCGACGATGTCCGGGCGCATCGGACCGCGCCAGCGGGGGCCGCGCCGCCCGCCGCCGGGACCGGCGCTGCGGCCCTCGCCCAGCTCCAGCCGGCGCATCGTGTCCCGGGTGTAGCGCAGCAGCTCGGGGTGCACGTCGTGCTTGCGGGCCGCGTCGGCGTCGTGGAACAGGTCGAACATCCGCTTGCCGACGAGCATGTGCTGCCACAGCGGCACCGGCCGGTGCTCGGAGACCACCACCGCGGTCTCGCCGCGCACGGTGACCAGCCAGTCGGCGAACTCCTCGGCGTTGGACACGGTGGCCGACAGCGACACGAGCGTGACCGACTCGGGCAGGTGGATGATCACCTCTTCCCAGACCCCGCCGCGGAACCGGTCGGCCAGGTAGTGGACCTCGTCCATCACCACGTACGCCAGGCCCTCCAGCGTGGCCGAGCCGGCGTAGAGCATGTTGCGCAGCACCTCGGTGGTCATCACCACCACCGGCGCGTCGCCGTTGATCGCGTTGTCGCCGGTGAGCAGGCCGACGTGCTCGGCGCCGTAGCGGTCCACCAGGTCGTGGTACTTCTGGTTGGACAGCGCCTTGATCGGCGTGGTGTAGAAGCACTTGCGCCGGGTCGCGGACGCGTCGCCGCCGGGCCGGCCGCGCAGCGCCAGGTGCACCGCGAACTCACCCACCACGGTCTTGCCGGCGCCGGTGGGAGCGCAGACCAGCACGCCGCTGCCCCGCTCCAGCGCCTCGCACGCCTCGCGCTGGAAGTCGTCGAGATCGAACCCGAGATCCAGCGAGAATTCGTCCAGGGCCGGGAAGGCGGAGGCCTGCGCGGCCCGGCGGCGCGCCGCGGCGTACCGCTCGGCGGGGCTCGACATGGATCCAAGATTAATCGGTGCCGCCGAGGAGTACCGGTCAAGGCCATCCGGCAGGACGGTCGGAGCGGTCGGTAGGGTGCACGACGTGCCGGACCGTACCGAACTGCCCCACGTCTCGAGCGGCGCCGACGACGCCGTCCGCCCGGGCCCGTCCCGCCGGCCGGTGGAGGCGGTGCTCTTCGACTTCCACGGCACCCTCGCCCAGGTGGAGGAGCCGCTGGCCTGGGTGCTCGCCGCCGCGTCCGCCTGCGGCGTCGAGCTGGACCGGATCCGGGCCACCTCGCTGGCCGACCGGCTGCTCACCGCCGGGCGTGCCGGCGGCCCGCTGCCGGCACGGGTGCCGCCCCGGCTGGCCGAGCTGTGGGCCGACCGTGATCTCTACCCGCACGCGCACCGGGGCGCGTACACCGGGCTGGCCGAGACGGTGGACACCGGCATCGACGGGTTCGCCGACGCGCTCTACGAGCGGGTGCTGGTGCCCGAGGGCTGGGTGCCGTACCCGGACACCGCCCCCGTGCTGGGAGCGCTGCGCTCCGCCGGGGTGAAGGTGGCGGTGGTCAGCAACATCGGCTTCGACCTGCGGCCGCTGTTCGCCGCCTGGGACTTCGACGCGCTCGTCGACGCGTACGCGCTGTCGTACGAGGTGGGGCGCTGCAAGCCGGACCCGGGCATCTTCCTGCGGGCCTGCGGGATGCTCGGCGTCGACCCGGAGCGCACGCTCATGGTGGGCGACACGCCGGCCGACGCGGGTGCCGTGGCGGCCGGGTGCGGGGTGCTGGTGCTGCCCTGCGCCGACGCCGGCCGCCCGAACGGGCTCGGCGCGGTGCTGGACCTGGCCGGGGCCGCCTGAGCGCACACCCCCAGCGGCGCGAACCCGTCGCGGCGCACCGGATACCGTCAGGGGCATGACCGGTGCCCACCCCTTGCCGCCGCGTGCGCCGGGACGGCTCGGCGGGGTCGCGCTGGTGCTCGGCGGGGCGCTGTCGGTGCAGTTCGGCTCCGCGCTGGCCGCGCTGCTGTTCCCGCGTACCGGGGTGGCCGGGGCGGTGACGCTGCGACTGACCATCGGCGCGCTGCTGATGCTCGTGTTCTGCCGGCCGCGGGTACGCGGGTACGGGCGCCGCGACTGGGCGGCGGTACTGGCGTTCGGGCTGGCCCTGGCCGGCATGAACTCGATCTTCTACCAGGCGATCGAGCGGATCCCGCTCGGCCCGGCCGTCACCCTGGAGGTGCTCGGCCCGCTGGCGCTGTCGGTGATCGCCGCGCGCCGGGTGGCCGCCTGGTGCTGGGCCGCGCTGGCGCTGGCCGGTGTGGTCCTGCTCGGGCAGGGCGGGTTCGACCGGCTCGACCCGGCCGGCGCCGCGCTGGCGCTGACGGCGGGCGCCATGTGGGCCGCGTACATCGTCTGCTCGGCGCGGATCGGCGCACGGTTCCCCGGCGCCGACGGGCTGGCCCTCGCCCTGACCGTCGCGGCGCTGCTCACCCTGCCGTTCGGGCTGGCCGACGGCGGCGGTCGCCTCGCCGACCCGGTGGTGCTGGGGCTCGGTACCGGGCTGGCGCTGCTCGCCTCGGTGCTGCCGTACAGCCTGGAACTGGCCGCGCTGCGGCGGCTGCCGACCGCGACGTTCGCGGTGATGATGAGTCTCGGCCCGGCGATCGCCGCGGTGGCCGGCTGGCTGGTGCTCGGCCAGGCGTTGCGCCCGGTCGAGGTGCTCGCCATCGCGCTCGTGGTGGCCGCGAGCGCCGGCACGGTCCACGCCGCCGTCCCGCCCTTACCGGACCCGCCTTCCGCCGTGCCGCCGGCCGCCCCGGCGGCGGTCAGCGCAGCAGCCGCAGCGCCGCTGGGACGGCGGTGACAGTGACCGGCAGGTCGAAGGAGCGCTCCCCGTCGGCGTACGTGGTGATGCCCTCGGCGGACAGCTCCACCGTCCGCGCCCGGTAGACGCGCGCCAACGGGTGCGTGACGTGGGTGCCCCGGTAGATCTGCGGCTTGACCCGCATCAGCGTGCGCCTGTCGAAGCGCCCGCCGACCACCACGTCCAGCAGGCCGTCGTGCGGGTCGGCGTCCGGGCAGATCCGCATGCCGCCGCCGTAGCTGGCCGTGTTGCCGACCGCGACCAGCACCGCGTCCACCTCCTGCGCCACCCCGTCGAGGACCAGCCGGTAGCGGCGTGGCCGCAGCCGGGCCAGCTCCACCACTATCGCCAGGTCGTACCGGCGGGGGCCGCGCGGCCAGCGCATCCGGTTGGCGCGTTCGTTGACGATCGCGTCGAAGCCGGCCGCGAGCACCGCGCCGAACCAGCGGTCGGCCTCCCCGGGCCGGGACAGCCGCGCCAGGTCGACCGGCCGGGCGCGGCCGGCGGCGAGCACCGCGGTGATCACCTCGACGGCGGCCGTCGGGTCGGCCGGGAAGCCGGTGTCCACCGCGAAGTCGTTGCCGGTGCCCGCCGGTACCGGCCCGAACGGCACGTCGGTGCCGGCGACCGCCTGCAACGCGCGGTGCATCGTGCCGTCGCCGCCCACCGCCACGAGTGCCCCGGCGCCGCCGGTGACCGCGGCGTGGCACGCCGCCTCCGCCTCCTCGGGGGTACGCGCGCGCAGCAGCTCGACCGGGCGGCCCGCCGAGGCGAGGCGCTCCAGGATCCCGGGCAGCAGTCCGCGGTGCCGCCCCCGGCCCGCTGTCGGGTTGGCGAGCACGGCGACGGGGCCGGACGGGACATGATCGTGCGCGGTCACGGCGAGCACCGTACGGCACGGCTCGCGCCGCCCACCAGAGGCAGGTCAGGCGGCGAATGTCCGGCGCACGCCGACGGCGCCCGGCAGGGGGTGCCGGGCGCCGTGGCGGGGGTGGGTCAGGGCAGGTCGATCGGGCGCAGCACCCGGTCCACCGCGTGCGCGATCTGCTTGTTGCCCTTGTTGATGTCGTACCGAACCACCCGCGCGTTGCGGTCGCTGGTGTCGGCGTCGACCAGGCGCACATCGCGGCCGTACCAGCAGCGCTTCACGTCCACCTCGACGGTGGCGCCGAGCGCGGTGGTCAGGTCCGCGCCGTCGGCCTTCAGCGCCGCCTTCCGGTCGATCGTCGCGCCGGGCACGACGTGGTAGAGCAGGACGTCCTCCACGGTGTCCACGCCCAGGCCGGCGACCGCGTCGAACGCGGCCTTCTCGCCGGGCAGCTTCCTCGCGGCGGTGATGTCCCGCACCAGCTCGCGGAACGCGTAGTCGTTCGGCACGAACGCGGTCAGCGCGACGGTGCCGTCGGTGAGCACCTTCACCGGCGAGTCCGGCTTGGCCTGCAACACCGTCAGGACCGCCTTCGTGAGGACGTCGAAGTCCCGCGAGTTGCGGTCGAAGCCGCTCTTGTCGGCGGTGAGCACTGCCGCCAGCGACCGCGTACCCGGCTGCTTGGCGCCGGCCTGGGCGGGCACGGCGACGGCGGTGGTGGCCACCGCCGCGGCGGTGGTGGCCACGGCCAGCCGGGCGGCGAGACGAGCGATGTTCATCGGGGAGCCTTTCGTCGAAGCGACCAGGTCCGTGACTGTCGTCACGACCATTGCTTCGCCCCGACCGTCCCCGGTGGATGCACCCGGATCGACCGACTTCGGATCGACGCTGCTGCGCCTCAGCGGACCACCAGCGGCTTGCTCACCGACGGCACGCCGTCGCCCTTGACCTTCAGCGACCAGTCCCCCGCCGCGCCCAGCGTCACCACGGTCTCGGCGGTGCCGTTGGCCTCGGCCTTCATCTCGGCGACCCGCTTGCCCTCGGGGTTGAGCACGTACAGCGTCCGGGCCCCGGCGGTCTTGTTCGTCACCTTGAACGCGAGCTTCTCGCCGGGCTCGGCGATCAGCGCGTCCACGCCGTTCATCGCGTCGTCGGTCAGCTCGATCGTCACCGACCGGTCGTAGGCCACCTCGGCCGCGGCGCTGGCGAGATTGCCGTCGTCGGAGACGGTGATCCGGGTCCGCACGCCGTCGCCCTGCCGGCCCGGCTTGCAGGCCACCTCGTACGTGCCGGTCTGCAGCGACGCGCGCAGGTCGCCGGTGCGGCCCGCCGGCACGTCCGCGACCTCGGCGATCACCTTGGTGAAGGCGTCACCCTCCCGGCCGTAGACGTAGACCCCGGTGGCCTGCTGACCCCGGTTGGTCACTGTGAACGTGACGGTGCCCGGCGTGAACAGCGTGGTGGTGACCTCGCAGCTGGTGTCGGTGGCGGTCACCGGCACCTGCTGGCCTTTCGGCGCGGGCTCGTCGTCACCGCAGGCGGTGAGCGCGGTGGCCGCGCAGAGGATGGTCAGGACGGCGGCGGTACGGCTCTTCATCGGGTTCTCCGGAGCGCAGGTCAGACGGGCTGACCGGAACGGGGCGCCGACGCACCCCGGCACACCGCCCGGGGGGCTCGGCGGAGTCAGCAGAGTCTAAGCGGGTACGGCGTCCCGGCAAGGCCCGAGGGCGGCCCGATGTCCGCACCGGACCGGCCCCGGGCCGGGGCGGTCCGTCCGCGGGGCATGATGGCGGGCATGCGGCTGGTCTCCCTGCTCCCCTCCGCCACCGAGATCGTGTACGCGCTCGGCCTCGGTGACGACCTGGTCGGCGTCACGTTCGAGTGCGAGGTGCCCGCGTCGTACCGGTCGGGCACCACTGTGGTCGTCGGCGGCCGGGACACCCGGGGCATGAGTCCCGGCGACATCGACGCGTACGTCCGGGCGCAGGTAGCGGCCGGTGCCGACCTCTACACGCTGCACGCCGGGGCGCTCGCCGGGCTGGACCCGGACCTCATCCTCACCCAGGATCTCTGCCGCGTGTGCGCGCTGCCCTCGGGCCGGGTCGCCGACGCCGTGGAGCACCTGGGGTGCCGGGCCGACGTGCTGTCGCTCGACCCGTACACCCTCGACGACGTGCTGGAGTCGATCCGCGCGGTGGGCGCTGCGGCCCGGGTGCCGGATCGCGCGGAGGCCCTGGTCGACGGTCTGCGTGCCCGGCTCGCGGCGGTCGGCGCGGCGGTGGCGGGCCGGCCCCGGCGCCGGGTCGCGGTGGTCGAATGGGTGGACCCGCCGTTCGGCGCCGGGCACTGGATCCCGGACCTGGTCGACGTCGCCGGCGGCGAGCCGGTCGCCACCCATCGGGGCGCCCGGTCCGCGCCGACCACCTGGGACGCCCTGCGGGCCGCCCGCCCCGAGGTGGTGCTGGTCGCGCCGTGCGGGTTCCGCCTCGACGGCGCGGCCGAGCAGGCCGCCACGGTGGCCGGGCACTTCCCGGACGCGCAGGTGTGGGCGCTGGACGCGGATGGTCTGATCGTGCGCGCCGGCCCGCGCCTGGTCGACGGCGCCGAGACGATAGCCGCGATCCTGCACCCCGACGCCGTCCTCCCACTCCGCCCCGACACAGCCCACCGCCTAACCTGACCCCGGCCCCCGGCCCCCGGCCCCCGGCCCCCGGCGATCTTGCAGTTTCGGCCCGGGCGAAGTGCGGATTTCCGGCATCGGAGGGGCACCAAGTCCATGATCGGCGCGGGACGGGCCGTCGGCGTTCCCGGAGGAGCAACACGTCCAAGATCGGCTCGGGACGGGGTGTCCTGCGGCCTCGGAAGGGCGGCGACGCGCGGCTGCGCAGACGCGGACGCCGTCCCCGTGAGGCGGGGACGGCGTCCGGAGGTGAGCGGGATCGGTCAGGTCATGTCGTCGTAGCGGCGTTCGATCGGCTTCGGGGCGACGATCGGCTCGGGTGCGCCGATCGGCTCGGACGCCTCGATCCGGCCACCGGCGGGCACCGGCTCGTCCGACAGGTCCAGCGGTGACACCTCGTCGTCGGCGATGCCGGCGTAGGCCTCACGCCCGCGACCGCGCCGCCTGTCGTTGAGGAACGCCACCCCCACCGCGGCGAAGTAGAGCGCGCAGAGGCAGATCGCCAGCGCGGTCATGCCGAACGGGTCGGGCGTCGGCGTGACCACCGCGGCGAAGGCGAAGAACACGAACACCGCAACCCGCCACCAGCTCAGCAGCCGCTTGGCGCTGGCCAGGCCGACGAAGTTGAGCATCAGCACGATCAGCGGGAACTCGAACGCCACCCCGAACAGCAGGATCAGGTTCGTGACGAACGAGATGTAGCGGGTCACCTCGAGGTTGGTCGTGATGTCGTCGCCGGAGACGTTGAGCAGGAACTCCAGTCCCTTGGTGGTGACGAAGAACGCCAGCACCGCGCCGGCCGCGAACAGCGGGGCCGCCAGGGCGGTGAAGACGTACGCGTAGCGCCGCTCGTGCCGGTGCAGACCGGGCGCGATGAACGCCCAGAGCTGATAGAGCCAGACCGGCGCCGCGATGATCAGACCGACCCAGAGACCGATCTTCAGATTCAGCAGGAAGACGTCGGCGACACCGAGCTGCACGAACAGGCACTTGCCGGTTTCCGGATCGATCGACTGCGGCAGGTCGCAGTAGGGCTTCGACAGCAACACCCGGACCGGCGTGGCCAGCCAGATGCCGAAGCCGAAGCCGACCAGGATCGCCAGCGACGCGCGGAACAGCCGGTTACGCAGCTCGCGGATGTGCTCGATGAGCGTCATCGAGCCGTCTGCCGCACGGGCGAACGAGCTCGGGCCGCGCTTCTTCAACCCGAAGGCCACGGTGGTTGAGGCCCTCTCGGATCAGTTCTCGCGGACGCGCTGCACCGGGTCGGCCGGCGGGGCCACGGGCTGCTGCGGCTGCGGCGCGTACGGCTGCTGCTGGGCGTACTGCTGCTGCACGTAAGGCTGCCCCTGCACCGGCTGCTGCGGCTGGAGCGGCTGGTAACCCGCCTGCGCGTCGGCCTTCTCGGCGAGATCGCGGTCGTCGTCGTGCAGGCTCTTGGTCTCGGCCTTGATGATCCGCAGCGAGCGGCCCAGCGAGCGGGCCGCGTCGGGGAGCCGCTTCGCGCCGAAGAGCAGGATCAGCACGACCACGAGTACGGCGATGTGCCACGGCTTGAGGGCACCCATGGGAAGCTCCAGTCGCTCTGTGTCGGTGAGGGGTGGGTCGTCGCCCATCGTACGTGTGTCGCAGCGGCTTGCCACCCCCGCGGGCCTGCTGGTGCGGGCCCGATCGGTGAAGTTTCGACCAACCCGAAGTGTCCCGTCAACCGTCCAGGTCCGCGCATTTCTGCGCGTAACCACCCGGGAACGCGCAGACGACGCTCATCGGGGCGACCGCCGTCGGTTCAGTCGCCGCGCTTGGCCTTGATCAAGACGATTCGCTCCTGCGCGACAGCCGCTCGTTCCTGGAGCGACTCGGCCCGCGCCTGCAACTGCTCGGCGGCCGACCGCAGCGACTCGGCCTCGACCGCCCGGCGCTGCAACGCCAGCGCGGAACGGCGCAGCCCGGGCAGGCGGCTCACCACCGGACGGATCGCCAGGGCCAGTACGACCAGCGCCAACAACACGACCCCGAGCACGATCCAGATCACCACGGCGGTCAGCCTATCGGGTGCCGCCGACGGCCGCCGGGTCGGCGCTGCCGGCCGGGGTGGCGTACGCGTCGAGCGCGGCCACGGCCTGGGCGCGGACCTGCTCGGCCAGCTCGGCCGGGGCCACCACTGTCACCTCCGGGCCCAGCCCGAGCACGAACCGCCGGGCCCACCCGAGGTCGGTCACGCGCAGCGACACCAGCCACTGCTCGCCGTCGGCCTCGACCCGCTCGCACGGATAATATTCGGTGATCCACCGCTCGCCCCGGCCGATCCGCAGCGTGATCAGCGGCAGGTCGGCCGACGGGCTGAACACGCCGTCGCTGAGATCGTGCGGGCGGGCCTGCGGCGGCACCACCGCCTGCTCCGGCAGCTCGGTCACCGCGTCGATCCGGTCGGCCCGGAACAGCCGCACCCCCTCGGCGCGGCGGCACCACGCCTCCACGTACGCCCGGCCGCCGACCATCAGCATCCGCAGCGGGTCGATGGTGCGTTCGGTGGTCTCGTCCCGGGCCGGGGTGTAGTACGTGATCCGCAGCGCCCGGCCGCGCTCGACGGCGGCGCGCAGCTCGCGTACCCGGGCGGAGTCGCCGGGCAGGCGGACCTCGACGGGGGCGCCGGCCAGGTCACCGGCGGCGTTCTCGATCTTGGCGAGTGCCCGCTCGACCGCCTCCCGGTTGGCTACGCCCGGCGTCTCGGCGATCATCCGCAACGCCACCACCAGCGCCAGCGCCTCGTCCGGGGTGAGCCGCAGCGGGCGGTCGATCCCGGCGTCGTAGGTGATCGTCACCCGGTCACCGTCGAACGCCATGTCGATCAGGTCACCGGGGCCGTAGCCGGGCAGCCCGCACACCCAGAGCAGTTCCAGATCCTCCCGGAGCTGCTTCTCGGTCACCCCGAGGTCGTGCGCCGCCTCGGCGATCTCGATGCCGGGGCGGGCCAGCAGGTAGGGGACCAGGTTGAGCAGCCGGGCCAGCCGGTCGGCGGACGCACGGCCCGCGCGGGACGCCGGGCGGGTCACCGGGCACCCCCCGTCACGGCCAGCTCGTCGTGCCGGGCGGCGACCTCCTTGAGCCGCTGGATGACCGCCTCCCGTACCTCCGGTGGCTCCAGCACGCGGACGTCCGGGCCGTACCCGACGATCTGGCCGGCCAGGTAGTCGGCGTCGGCGTACGGCAGCACCAGCCGGTCGCCGTCGGGGCCGGCCTGGCACTCGACGGCCCAGCGGCGCAGCCCGGCGGCACGGCCCGGCGTGGCCAGGACCGTGGCCCGGCCGGTGCGCTCCACCGGCCCGGACCAGCGGGCCACGTGGCTGATCAGGTCGACACCGGCGGGCGGCTCGTAGGCGCCCGGCTCGCCGGTCGCCCGGACGGTGCCCACCACCCGGGACAGCCGGAAGCAGCGGGTCGCCGCACGGTCCAGGTCGTGGCCGACGACGTACCACCGGCCGCGCCAGCAGACCACGCCCCACGGCTGCACCCGGCGGCGGGTGGGCGCGTCGCGGTCCGGCACGCGGTAGTCGAAGCTCACCTCGCGCCGGTCCCGCGCGGCGGCGGTGAGCGGCGCGAACGCCGGGTCGACAGTGACCATCGGCTCCAGGCCCAGCGTGGCCTGCGGGTCGACGTCGATGCCGGCGGCGCGCAGCTTCGCCAGCCCGGACGACGCGGCGGCGGCCAGCCCGGCGTGCTGCCACAGCCGGGCGGCGATGCCCACGGCGGCGGCCTCGTCCGGTTCGAGCGGGATGTCGGGCAACGCGTACGCGCGCGGCGCGATCCGGTAGCCCGGCTCGGCGTCGAAGACGCTCGCCGTGCCGGTCTCCAGCGGCACGCCCAGCTCACGCAGCTCGGCCTTGTCGCGCTCGAACTTGCGCTGGAACGCCTCGTGGTCCTTGGGGTCGTCCGGGTCGTGCTCGTAGCCGGGCACGGTCGCGGCGATCTGCGCGGCGGTCAGGAAGCGTCGCGTCGACAGCAGGCAGATCACCAGGTTGACCAGGCGTTCGGTACGGGTCCGGGACACGCCCAAACGCTAGCAGCCCGCGCGTCCGGCGCGGGCACCCGCGCGGCGCGGCGCGGGGGTCTTCCCACCCGGCGGCGGGCATCGACCGGTCATAGGGTGATCGCATGGCGGAACCGGAGGTCAAGACCGAGAGCGTCGGCACCGTCGTGGTGGCCGGCGCGGCGAACCTCGCCATCGCCGTCGCCAAGCTGGTCGCCGGCCTGATCTCGGGCTCCGCGGCGATGCTCTCCGAGGCCGCCCACTCGCTCGCCGACACCACCACCGAGGTGCTGCTCTACCTGGCGCTGCGCCGCGGCGCGCGGCCCGCCGACACCCGGCACCCCTTCGGGTACGGCAAGGAGAGCTACGTCTGGGCGTTCCTCGCCGCGCTGTTCACCTTCGTCGCCGGGGCGGGCTTCGCCATCACGCACGGCGTGACCACCATCCTGGTGCACGAGCACAGCGGCGAGTACCTCGTCGCGTACGTGGTGCTGGCGGTCTCCTTCGCGATCGAGTCGGTGTCGCTGGCCCGGGCGGTCCGGCAGGTGCGCGGCGAGTCGCGCCGCTGGGGCACCACCCCGCGCCGCTACCTGCGCCTGACCGCCGACACCACGGTCAAGGCGGTCTTCCTGGAGGACAGCGCCGCGCTGATCGGCCTGCTGATCGCCGCCGGCGGGCTCACCCTGTCGCACCTGACCGGCGACGAACTGTACGACGGGATCGCCTCGATCCTCATCGGCGTGCTGCTGCTGGTGGTCGCCGCCGTCCTGGCCCGCAGCAACATCTCGCTGCTGGTCGGCCGCTCGGTGTCCGACCGGCTGCACCGGCGCATCGAGCGGGAACTGGCGGCGGTGCCGACGGTGGACCGCGTCGACACGCTGATGACCATGTTCCTCGGCCCGGACGACATCCTCGTCGCCGCCAAGGTCGACTTTCGCGACGACGCCACCGGCGCCGACATCGAGGCCGCCGCCGACGAGGCCGAACGCCGGCTCACCGGGCACTTCCCGGAGATCGCGTACGTCTTCCTCGACCCCACCCGGTCCCGGTCGCCCGGCCGGACCGCCCGCACCACACAGGACGAGGCGGGCCGCCCGGTCGACGACCGGAACCCCTGACCCGCCCGGGGCCCGTCCCGGCAGCGGCCGATAGCGTGCACCGCATGGTGCGATGGCGGTCCGGCACGGTCACGGCGGTACGGCGACGGTGGGCCGGCGCTGTCGAACTCGACGTCGACCTGCCCGACGGCGCCCGGATGCGCGCCCTGGCCTACCCGGCCCTGGTCGGCGAGCCGGAGCCCGGCGACCGGGTGCTGCTCAACGCCGGCGCGCTGCTGATGGGCCTCGGCACCGGCGGCTACGCGCTGGTCGTGGCGCTGCCCGACCGGCTGCCGCCGGACCCGCCGCAGGCCGGCGACAGCCGCGACGCCGGGCACCTGGTCAAGGCCCGCTACACGCCGCTGCAACCGATCCTGCTCGGCGTGGACGAGGAGGCGTCGCCGCACCACGACCGGCTCGCCGCCGCCGACTCGGTCGACGGCATGCCGGTGGTCCTCGCCGACCTGCACTCCGCGCTGCCGGCGATCCTGGCCGGCGTCCGCGCCGACGCGCCCGACGCCCGGGTGGCGTACGTGCTGACCGACGGCGGCGCGCTGCCGGCCTGGTTCTCCCGCACCCTGGCCGGCCTGTCCGGGCACCTCGTGGGCACCGTCAGCGTGGGCCAGGCGTTCGGCGGCGACCTGGAGGCCAGCACCCTGCACAGCGGCCTGCTCGCCGCGCGGCACGTGCTCGACGCGGACCTGACGATCGTCGCCCAGGGGCCGGGCAACCTCGGCACCGGCACCCGCTGGGGCTTCTCCGGCGTGGCCGTCGGCGAGGCGGTGAACGCGGTCGCCACGCTGGGCGGGCGCCCGGTCGGGTCGCTGCGCATCTCCGACGCCGACGCCCGCCCCCGGCACCGTGGCGTCTCCCACCACAGCCTGACCGCGTACGGCCGGGTGGCGCTGGCCCCCGCGGAGCTGGTCGTGCCGGACGGCCTACCCCCCGGCCTGGCGGTGGAGGTCGCCGCGGCGCTGGCGCCGCTGGCCGACCGGCACACGGTCGTCACGGTGCCCACCGACGGCCTCGACGCGGCGCTGCGGGCCACCCCGGTCGGCCTGTCCACGATGGGCCGGGGCCTGGACGCCGACCACGCCTACTTCCTGGCCGCGGCCGCCGCCGGCCGGTACGCGGCCGGCCTACTGGGTTGATCGGGACCGGCGGCGGCCCACTGCCGGGCCGGGTGGCGTCCGGCGCGGCGCTCAGCCGAGGAACAGGATGAGCCCGAGCCAGGCGCCCACGATCAGCACAAGCGCCACTGCCAGCACCCAGGTCGGCACCGTGTAGTCGCCGCGCCTGTTGCGTTCGACCTCGGCGCGGATCTTCTCCCGCCGGCGGTCGATCCAGTTGAGCTTCTCGGTGCCGTCACGGCCCGCCGACGTCTCGCGGCCGGAACCACCGGCGGATTCGGAAGTGTTCATCGCGACGCCAGCGTACCCGTGGACGGGCGGCCGGTGCCGGGCACCGGCCGCCCGCACGGTCACATGCTGGCGATCAGCCGTTCCACCCGCTCGTCGTAGGCCCGGAACGGGTCCTTGCACAGCACCGTGCGCTGCGCCTGGTCGTTCAGCTTCAGGTGCACCCAGTCCACGGTGAAGTCCCGCCGCTTCTCCTGGGCGTGGCGGATGAACTCGCCACGCAGCCGCGCCCGGGTCGTCTGCGGCGGCGTCTCCTTCGCCTCGAAGATCTCCGGGTCGGTGGCCACCCGGTCGACCTCGCGACGGCGCTCCAGCAGCCCGTACAGGCCGCGCCCGCGCCGCAGGTCGTGGTAGGCCAGGTCCATCTGCGCCACCCGCGGGTGCGACAGCGGCAGGTCGTGCTTGCGCTGGTAACGCTCGATCAGCTTCAGCTTGGTGATCCAGTCGATCTCGCGGGCCACCGGGTCCAGGTCGCCGGTCTCGACCGCGCGCAGCACCCGGCCCCACAGGTCGACCACCCGCTTCGCGGTCTGGTCGCCGCCCCGGCGCTCCACGAACTCCGTCGCCTTGGCGAGGTATTCCTGCTGGATCTCCAGCGCCGAGACCTCCTTGCCGGAGGCCAGCCGCACCTTGCGCCGGCCGGTGATGTCGTGCGACACCTCACGGATGGCCCGGATCGGGTTCTCCAGCGTCAGGTCGCGCATCACCACGCCGGCCTCGATCATCCGCAGCACGATGTCGGCGGTGCCGACCTTCAGCAGCGTGGTGACCTCGTTCATGTTCGAGTCGCCGACGATCACGTGCAACCGGCGGTAGCGCTCGGCGTCCGCGTGCGGCTCGTCCCGGGTGTTGATGATCGGACGGCTGCGGGTGGTCGCCGAGGAGACGCCCTCCCAGATGTGCTCGGCCCGCTGGGACAGGCAGTAGACCGCGCCGCGCGGCGTCTGCAGCACCTTGCCCGCGCCGCAGATCAGCTGCCGGGTGACCAGGAACGGGATGAGCACGTCGGCGAGCCGGCCGAACTCGCCGTGCCGGGACACCAGGTAGTTCTCGTGGCAGCCGTACGAGTTGCCGGCCGAGTCGGTGTTGTTCTTGAACAGGTAGATCTCGCCCGCGATGCCCTCGTCGTGCAGCCGCTTCTCCGCGTCGATGAGCAGCCCCTCCAGGATCCGCTCACCGGCCCGGTCGTGTGCCACCAGGTCGGTCACCGAGTCGCACTCCGGGGTCGCGTACTCCGGGTGCGAGCCCACGTCCAGATAGAGGCGGGCACCGTTGCGCAGGAACACGTTGCTCGACCGGCCCCACGACACCACCCGCCGGAACAGGTACCGCGCGACCTCGTCGGGGGACAGTCGACGTTGCCCGCGATAGGTGCAGGTGACGCCGTACTCGGTTTCGAGGCCGAAGATTCGCCGCTCCATGATGAGACACTAGCCGCCCGGAGCCTCCGATGGGCAGCGCCGACGCTCGCCGCTTGCGATCTCCCCCGCGCGGACCGGCGAGGTGCGGCATCCGTACGCGAAAGACCCCGCCACCTCGACGAGGTGGCGGGGTCCGTGAACGCGCGTCACTCGGTGGGCTTGTCCTCCGCGTTGCCCTCCAGGTCGGCCGAACCCGCCGACGTGGTCGGCTTCTTCGCCTCCTCCGTCGGCATGGTCGGCGTCTTCGCCCGGCCCGGCGCCGGGGCGACGTCCCCCTCGGCCTCGCCGTCCAGCAGCGCGGTCAGCGCCGCGCCGGTCACCCGCCGGAAGGTACGCCCCACCCGGCGCCGATCCAGGACCGCCACCTCGAGCTGGTTCGCGGCGATCGTGCGGGCCGCCCCGCCCTCGCCGCCGACGCTGCTCAGCGCCTTCATGGCGGCGCGGACCGCCTCCGACAGCGACATCTCCGGCCGGTGCTCGTTCTTCAGCACCCCGCTGATCGCCTCGGCCTGGCCGCCCATCGCCATCCGGCCCGGCTCGTCGTTCACCGAACCGTCGTAGGTCACCCGGTAGAGGGAGTCGTCCTCGGGCGCGGCGCCCACCTCGGCCACGCAGATCTCCACCTCGAACGGCTTCGACTGCTCCGTGAAGATCGCGCCGAGCGTCTGCGCGTACGCGTTCGCCAGCGCCAGGCCGTTCACGTCCCGCCGGTCGTAGCTGAGGCCGTTGAGGTCGGCCATCCGCACACCCGCGCGCCGCAGGTTCTCGAACTCGTTGTACCGGCCGACAGCGGCGAAGCCGATCCGGTCGTAGATCTCGCTGACCTTGTGCAGCGTGCTGGACAGGTTCTCGGCGACGAAGAGCACCCCGCCCGCGTAGCTCAGGACCACCGCGCTGCGGCCCCGGGCGATGCCCTTGCGGGCCAGCTCGGAGCGGTCGCGCATGATCTGCTCGGGCGAGGCGTAGAACTGCATGGCCACGGCGGCGGTTCTCCTTCTGCGGGGCTGCTGACTCGGTGGACGGTGGGAGCGGCCTCAGCCGCCGGGGTTCTCCATCCGGCCGGACACCACGCTCTCCGCGATCGCCGCCGTCTCGGCGTCGGTGAGCCGGTGGGTGCCCTCGGCGGTAGCGGTCATCACGACCGGGTAGATCCGCCGGGTCAGGTCGGGGCCACCGGTGGCGGTGTCGTCGTCCGCCGCGTCGTAGAGCGCCTCGACCGCCAGCCGCGTCGCGTCCCCGACCGACAGGCCGGCCCGGAACCGCTTCTTCAGCGCGGACTTGGCGAACAGCGAACCGGAGCCGATGGCGTCGTAACCGGTCTCCTCGTACGGGCCGCCGGTCACGTCGAAGCTGAAGATCCGCCCGGCCCGAGCCGGGTCGCTCGCGGCCAGGTCGAAGCCGGCGAACAGCGGGATCACGGCGAGGCCCTGCATGGCCGCGCCCAGGTTGCCGCGAATCATCGACGCCAGCCGGTTGGCCTTGCCGTCGAGCGAGAGCATCGCGCCCTCGATCTTCTCGTAGTGCTCGAGCTCCACCTGGAACAGTCGCATCAGCTCTATGCCGATGCCGGCGGTGCCCGCGATGCCGACGAGCGAGTACGCGTCGGCCGGGTGCACCTTCTCGATGTCGCGCTGGGCGATCAGGTTGCCCATCGTGGCGCGCCGGTCGCCGGCCATGACCACGCCGCCGGCGGCCGAGATGGCCACGATCGTGGTCGCGTGCGGCGCCATGTCGGCGGCCATGCCGGGCGGCAGCGGCCGCCGGCCGGGCAGCATCTCGGGGGCCACCTTGCTCAGGAACGCTGTGAAGGAGGACGTCCCCGCGTTGGTGAACACATCTGGAAGACGCCCGGATGGATCAAAACCCGCTGCCACGTGGTTCCTCTCAGGTACGTGATCGCCCCGGCCGGCCCCACGGGAGTGTCCCGGGACCGGCCAAGACCACCGTTGCAGTTGAAGCAGATTATCCCGCGCACCCGTCCGGTGCGATCATCGTGGTGCCGGCGGTTGACCTGTCCTTCGCCCTGGCGAACGAAACGGACATATGCCCTATTGTCCGCCCTTTTGTACGTAGCCCCTCACGAATTCCTCGGCGTTCTCCTCCAGGACGGAGTCGATCTCGTCGAGCAGGTCGTCCACGTCCTCGGTGATCTCGGCGTGCCGCTCAGCCACCTCGGGGTTGGCCTCCGCGGTGACCTCCTCGACCTCCTCGCGGGACTTGCCGGACTGGGTCTGCCCACCCTCTTGCGTCGCCATGGTGGTGCCTCCTCCACGATCGCCTGCGATCAACTTACCTCGCGGGAGCGACGAAAGGCCCGTCGCGTGCCCGTTTCCGGCACCCGGCGGGCCTTCCGGCATCGGGGTCACCCGCCGGTGAGCGTCTCCAGCAGATCCTTGGCGCTCTCGCAGCGGTCGAACAGCTCGCCGACGTGCGCGCGGGTGCCCCGCTCGGGCTCCATCATCGGCACCCGGACCAGCGACTCCCGGCCCACGTCGAAGATGACCGAGTCCCAGCTCGCGGCGACCACCTCGGAGGCGTACCGGTCCAGGCAGCGGCCCCGGAAGTAGGCCCGGGTGTCCTCCGGCGGCTCGGTCATCGCGGTGCGGGTCTGCTCGTCGGTGAGCAGCGTCTTCATCGAGCCGCGCTGCACCAGGCGGTGGTACAGGCCCTTCTCCGGCCGCACGTCGGAGTACTGGAGGTCGACCAGCTGCAGCTTGTGCGAGCCCCAGGCCAGCTTCTCCCGCTCCCGGTAGCCCTCCAGGAGCCGCAGCTTGGCCACCCAGTCCAGCTCGTCGGCGCACTCGAACGCGTCCCGGCCGAGCCGGTCCAGCACGCTCTCCCAGCGGCGCAGCACGTCGGCGGTCTGCGCGTCCACGTCCTGGCCGTAGCGGTCGTCCACGAAGGAGCCGACCCTCTCCAGGTACGCCCACTGCACGTCCAGCGCGGTCAGCTTGCGGCCGTCGCGCATGCGCATCAGGTGCTTGAGCGACGGGTCGTGGCTGACCGCGCGCAGCTCGGCCACCGGGTCGGCGATGCCCAGGTCCGCGCCGAGCGCCTTCTCCTCGATCATGCCGAGGATCAGCGAGGTGGTGCCGACCTTGAGGAACGTGGAGATCTCGGAGAGGTTCGCGTCGCCGATGATGACGTGCAGCCGGCGGTACTTGTCGGCGTCGGCGTGCGGCTCGTCACGGGTGTTGATGATGGGCCGTTTGAGCGTCGTCTCCAGTCCCACCTCGACCTCGAAGAAGTCGGCCCGCTGGGAGATCTGGAAACCGCTCTGGCCGCCGTCCTGGCCGATGCCGACCCGCCCGGCGCCGCAGACGATCTGCCGGGTGACGAAGAACGGCGTCAGGTACGCCACGATGTCGGCGAACGGCGTCTGCCGGCGCATCAGGTAGTTCTCGTGCGCGCCGTAGCTGGCGCCCTTGTTGTCGGTGTTGTTCTTGTACAGGTGGATCGGGTGGGTGCCCGGGATGGTCGCGGCCCGCCGGGCCGCCTCGGCCATCACCCGCTCCCCCGCCTTGTCCCACCGCACCACGTCCAGCGGGTTGGTCACCTCGGGCGTGGAGTACTCCGGGTGCGCGTGGTCGACGTAGAGGCGGGCGCCGTTGGTGAGTATGACGTTGGCGAGCCCGAGATCCTCGTCGGCGAGCGCCTCGGCCGGGTCGTACGCGGCGCCGGAGTAGGTGAACCCGCGCGCGTCGCGCAGTGGCGACTCCTCCTCGTAGTCCCAGCGGGCCCGGCCGCCCCGGTTGAGTTCCGGCCGTGCTCCGTAGGCGTTGACCACCTGGGAGGAGGTGACCATCGGGTTGGCTCCGGCCTGACCGGGCACGGAGATGCCGTACTCGACCTCGGTGCCCATGATCCGTCTAACGCTCATCGACCTGCCCGCTCCGCTCGCCGTCCCGGTCCCCGTCACGTCGAGCGTAGTCGGCGTGACGCGCCGAGGGGGCGTGGCGGCAGCGCCGGTCCGGTGTGGCGGCCCACCCGGATACGCGCGAAGGCCCGTGGCGCGTACGCCACGGGCCTTCGTCGAGGGTCGGACTAGAGGTATTGGCCGGTGTTGCTGGCGGTCTCGATGGACCGTCCGGCCTCGGCGCCCTTGCCGCCGGAGACGAGCGTGCGGATGTAGACGATCCGCTCGCCCTTCTTGCCGGAGATGCGGGCCCAGTCGTCGGGGTTCGTGGTGTTGGGC
Organism: Micromonospora tulbaghiae; assembly: GCF_900091605.1. GTDB lineage: Bacteria > Actinomycetota > Actinomycetes > Mycobacteriales > Micromonosporaceae > Micromonospora > Micromonospora tulbaghiae. The sequence continues at coordinate 62,442 of NZ_FMCQ01000014.1, read as the reverse complement.
AGGTCCTCGTTCTCGCGGAACTCGTCGACGCAGGCGTCGAGCAGGTGCTGCAGGCGCAGCCCCTTGCGGCCGGAGGTGAGGAACTCCTTGATGGCCATCTTCTTGCCCCGGTCGACGATGTTCTGGATCATCGCGCCGGAGTTGAAGTCCTTGAAGTAGAGGACTTCCTTGTCGCCGTTGGCGTAGGTGACCTCGAGGAAGCGGTTCTCCTCGGTCTCGGAGTACATCCGCAGGACCACCGCGTCGATCATCGCCGCGACGGTGGCCTGGGCGTCTCCGCCGTGTTCGGCCAGGTCGTCGGCGTGCAGCGGCAGGCCGGCGAGGATGTACTTGGAGAAGATGTCCTTCGCCGCCTCGGCGTCCGGCCGCTCGATCTTGATCTTCACGTCGAGCCGGCCCGGACGCAGGATCGCCGGGTCGATCATGTCTTCCCGGTTGGAGGCGCCGATGACGATGACGTTCTCCAGGCCCTCGACGCCGTCGATCTCGCTGAGCAGCTGCGGGACGATGGTGTTCTCCACGTCGGAGGAGACGCCGGAGCCGCGGGTGCGGAACACCGAGTCCATCTCGTCGAAGAACACGATCACCGGAGTGCCCTCGCCGGCCTTCTCCCGCGCCCGCTGGAAGATCAGCCGGATGTGCCGCTCGGTCTCGCCGACGTACTTGTTGAGCAGCTCGGGGCCCTTGATGTTGAGGAAGAAGCTGGTGTGCCGGTCCTTCCCCTCCCGCTCGGCGATCTTCTTGGCCAGCGAGTTGGCCACCGCCTTGGCGATCAGCGTCTTGCCGCAGCCGGGCGGGCCGTAGAGCAGGATGCCCTTCGGCGGCCGGAGCTGGTGCTCGCGGAACAGGTCGGAGTGCAGGAACGGCAGCTCCACCGCGTCGCGGATCTGCTCGATCTGTGCCTGGAGGCCACCGATGTCCTCGTAGTTGACGTCGGGCACCTCCTCCAGGACCAGCTCCTCGACCTCGCTCTTCGGGATCCGCTCGTACGCGTACGCCGAACGGGGCTCGATCATGAGCGAGTCGCCGGCCCGGATCGCGCTGCCGATCAGGGTCTCGGCGAGGTGCACGATGCGCTCCTCGTCGGAGTGCGACACCACGAGTGCCCGGTCACCCGGAGCGCCCTCGGGGCCCGCCAGGATCTCCTTGAGCATCACCACCTCGCCGACCCGCTCGTAGCCGAACGCGTCGACGATGTTGAGCGCGTCGTTGAGCAGGACCTCCTGGCCACGGCGCAGCTCGTCGACCTCGAGCGAGGGCGAGACGGCCACCCGGAGCTTGCGCCCGCCGGTGAACACGTCCACCGTGCCGTCGTCGTGCTTGGCCAGGAAGACGCCGTAGCCACTCGGCGGCTGGGCGAGACGGTCGATCTCCTCCTTGAGCGTCACGATCTGCGCGCGAGCCTCCTTGAGGGTGCTCACGAGCCGTTCGTTGTTCTCGGTCAGCCGCGCCAACTGTGCCTGGGTGGCCGCCAGCCGCTCTTCGAGCTGCCGGACGTGTCGAGGGCTTTCGGTCAACTTGCGCCGCACCAGAGCGAGTTCCTCTTGCAGGAACGCGACCTGCGTGGAGAGATCGTGGGCTTCCTTTTCCCACCGTGCGGCGCGCGAGTCCGCGTCGTCGCTGCGTGCCACGTCCCACCTCCCCGGGGGGCTTGAACGTTCTGACCTAACACTAGCCGCTATGAGCCCGATTCGGTCCACAGCAACGCGCTCGTCACCGAAGCTTGATCGCGAAGGGCTGGTCGCGGGGCGGGTACGGGCGTTCGGGTACCGTCGGAGTGTGGGACGGGAGAACATGGGGGGTGCTTCGTGACCGACGTCGCGACCGACCAGTTGCAGGTCTGGGTCGATCAGGATCTCTGCACCGGTGACGGGCTCTGCGTGCAGTACGCGCCGGAGGTCTTCGAGTTCGACGTCGACGGCCTGGCGTACGTCAAGGGCCCGGACGGCGAGCTGCGGCAGGCCCCCGGCGCCCGGGTGGACGTGCCGGAGCACCTGCGCCTCGAGGTGATCGACTCGGCGAAGGAGTGCCCGGGCGAGTGCATCCACGTCGTGCGCGGCAGCGACGGCGTCGAGGTGGCCGGCCCGGAGGCCGAGGACTGAGGCGGAGACGGACACGACGGGCCGGGGACACACGTTCCCGGCCCGTCGTGCGTCCGCCTCAGAGCAGGGGCCGGCCGACGACCGAGGCGACCAGCCGGGCGAACTCCTCCAGCCGGGCGATCTGTCCCGCCCCGCCGTCGTCGAGGGTCTTGCCGAAGCGCAGCGCGTCGTGCCGGGGCGCGCCCATCGCCTCGTCGCTGGGCGGCGCCTCGTCCAGCGAGCTGAGCAGCAGGTACACGTCGATGCTGTCGACGCGCACAGTGCCGTTGTCGGCGCGCATGAGCCGCCGCCGGCAGCCGACCTCGGTGACGGTGGACAGCGGCACCACGCGCAGCGAGGAGGTCATCGCGCCGGGTGGCCCCTCCCCCGGCGGCACGTCCTCGCCGTGCCAGAGCACCAGCCGGCTGCCGTCGCAGACGACGACCTCCTGCCACACCCCGTTCACCTCGTTGACGAAGCGCTCCAGCGTGAAGCCGAGCACCGACGCGCCGCGCAGCACGCCGTCGAGCGCCTCCAGCGCGATGTCCGGGTCGCGCAGGTACGCCCGGGCGGCCGACTCCAGGTCGGTGTAGGGCGACCAGTCCGGGAAGACGGCCGGCAGGTCGCCGTTGCCGTAGCCGGGGTTGCTCACGCCGCCTCCCGCCGGCCCGCGCCGCGGCGCCGCCATCGGTTTCGGTCACCGGCACGGGCGCGCCGCCCGATGCGCGCCCCGATCCGCTCGCTCATGCCACCGTCTCCACCCGCTCAGGTGTCGTCCCCACCGGCACACATGATCCGCCCGTACGCACGCGCCCGCGCGGCGGGGGTCAGGACTGCTCCGGCTCCTCCGCCGCGCGGGCCGCGGCGGCGGCGCGCAGGGCGTCGCGGCGCTGCGCGTACGCCTCGGCGCCCTTGCTGGGCTTGCGCCGGCGCGGCGGCGCGGTGACGCCGGGGGCGAGCTTGCGGGCGGACACCAGGAACGCGGTGTGGGCGATCATCCGGTGGTCCGGGCGGACCGCCAGCCCTTCGGCGTGCCAGTCGCGCACCAGCGACTCCCAGGCGCGCGGCTCGGTCCACCCGCCGCGCTCGCGCAGCGCCTCGACCAGTTCGGACAGCTGCGGTGTGGTGGCCACGTAGCCGATCAGCACGCCGCCGGGCACGAGCGCCCGTTCGACCATGTCGAGCATCTCCCACGGGGTGAGCATGTCGAGGATGATCCGGTCGAAACCGGTCTCGGCGCAGTCGGCGACGTCGCCGACGTGCAGCCGCCAGGCCGGGTGCGGGCCGTTGAAGAACGCCTCGACGTTGCGGCGGGCGATCTGGGCGAAGTCGTCGCGCAGCTCGAACGAGTGCAGCTCACCCTCGGTCCCGACGGCCCGCAGCAGCGAGCAGGACAGCGCGCCGGATCCGGCGCCGGCCTCCAGCACCTTGGCGCCGGGGAAGATGTCGCCCATGGCGACGATCTGTGCCGAGTCCTTCGGGTAGATCACCTGGGCGCCGCGCGGCATGGACAGGACGTAGTCCGACAGCAGCGGCCGCAGCGCCAGGAACGCGGTGCCGCCGCCGGCGGTGGTGACCACGCTGCCGTCGGGCAGGCCGATCAGGGTGTCGTGCTTGAGGATCCCGCGGTGGGTGTGGAACTCCTTGCCGGGCTCCAGCGTCACGGTGTGCATCCGGCCCTTCGGGTCGGTCAGCTGGACCCGGTCGCCCGGCCGGAACGGCCCGCGGTGGACCGGGGGCAACGCCGGGACGGTGGAGATCTCTGCGGTCACGTGTTCGTCTTCCGTTCGGGTTCCAGGAGCTGGGCGAGATCCGCGATGTGCAGCACGCCGACCACATCTTCGCCTGCCGTCACGACGTACTGCGCGCCCGGGTGGGTGCGCACCGTCTCCAGCACGCGCTCGCCGTCCGCCCCGAGCGGCAGGGCTGGCACGGCGGACAGGTCGCGAGCCACCTCGTCCACCGCGACCCACGGCCTCCGTTCCGGGGGTACGGCGGCGACGCGGGCCGGGTCGACAAGGGCGACGGTACGGCCGGCCGAGTCGACCACGCCGAGCGCGGCCTCGGGGGTGCCCGTCTCGTCGCGGCGGCGCTGCGCCTCGGCCAGCGGCGTGCCGGCGGGCACGGGCAGCACCGGGCGGGCCAGCCGGGCCAGGTCGACCAGGTGCAGCCGGCGGCCGATGCGCGCCATCCGGATCGACTGGCCGGCGCCGCGCCACAGCGTCAGCGCGACGAGCAGCAGCAGCGGCAGGGCCAGCGGGGCGAGCGCCCGGCGCATGGTGAGCACCACGACCAGCGCCACCGTGCCCAGCGCGACGGCCCGGCCCACCCAGCCGGCCACCTCGGTGCCGCGGTGCCGGTCGCGGGTGAGCGCCCACACCGCGGCGCGCAGTGCCCGGCCTCCGTCCAGCGGCAGGCCGGGCAGGCTGTTGAAGATCGCCACCACCACGTTGCTGACCGCGAGCTGGAAGGCGAGCTGGTGGCCGAGCGTGCCGGCGGGCAGGGCGAGGGTGGCGGCGACCGCGCCGGCGCCGAGCAGGGCGGAGACGGCCGGGCCGGCCAGGGAGATCAGCAGCTCGACCCGGGGGCTGGGAGCGTCGCGGTCCATCTCGGTGTAGCCACCGAGCAGTTCCAGCGTGATCCCCCGCACACCGATGCCGTACCGGCGGGCGGTCAGCGCGTGGCCCAGCTCGTGCAGCAGCACGGAGCCGAGCAGCGAGACCACGAAGCCCAGGCCGACCAGGTAGCCGCCGAGCGGGCCGAGGTCGAGCTGGCGGCGGGCCAGCGCCGCGTACAGCACGGTGACCACGACGGTGAGCAGAAGCATCGAGGCGTCGACGCGCAGCGGCACGCCGAGGACCCGGCCGAGGCTGAGCCCCCGCCGGCGGGGGCCTCGGCTCCGCTGCTGCACCGGCCCGATGCTACGTGAGCTGAGCTTCGGCGAGCCCCGCAGCCGTGGTGGACCGAGGGCGCCGCGGTTGCGGATCATGCTTCGGTGCGGCGACGCCGGCCCTGTCACACGCGTGCCCTAACCTTCCGGGCATGACGGCGGAACCGATGATCGACAGTCACGGCGACCAGACGGCGGCACCGGCGCCGGTCACCGTGCGGGCCTCGTTGTCGCCGTCGCGGGCGGCCGACTTCAAGACCTGCCCGCTGCTCTACCGGTTCCGCAGCATCGACCGGCTGCCCGAGCGGCCGACCGTCGAGCAGGCCCGGGGCACGCTCGTGCACGCCGTGCTGGAGCGGCTGTTCGACCTGCCGGCCGCCGCGCGCACCCCGGAGTCGGCCGGTGACCTGGTCGCCCCGCAGTGGGACCGCCTGGTCACCGAGGAGCCGGAGCTGGCCACGCTGTTCGCCGACGGCGACGCCGTCGGGCCGCAGGAGTTCCTGCGGTCGGCGACGGCGCTGCTGGACGGCTACTTCGCGGTGGAGGACCCACGCCGGCTGGAGCCGGCCGAGCGCGAGGCGCTGATCTCCGCGGTGGTCGACGACGAGCTGCTCATCCGGGGTTACCTCGACCGGCTCGACGTCGCGCCGGACGGCGCGCTGCGGGTGGTCGACTACAAGACCGGTGGGGCGCCGCGGGAGGCGTTCGAGGCGCGGGCGCTGTTCCAGCTCAAGTTCTACGCCCTGGTGCTGTGGCGCACCCGGGGTGTGGTGCCGCGCGTGCTGCGCCTGCTCTACCTCAAGGACGCCGAGGTCTGCGACTACGCGCCGGACGCCGAGGAGCTGGTGCGTTTCGAGCGCACGGTGGTGGCGCTGTGGCGGGCGATCGAGCAGGCCACCGCCCGGCAGGACTTCCGTCCCCGGCCGAGCCGGCTGTGCGACTGGTGCAACCACCAGGCGCTGTGCCCGAGCTACGGCGGGACGCCGCCGCCGTTCCCGGTGACCGCCGCCGCACCCGACCCGCTGGTGGACGCCCGCTCCCGCCCGGCAACCCCCGGCGCAGACGAGTAACCCCCGCCCACCCCACACCCGCAGCACTGCGGCACGGACGCGGCGATCATGAAGTTGGCTGCCTCGGGAAGCGCTTTCCCGCCAGCCAACTTCATGATCGCCGGGCGATGAGGCGACCGGGGCGGCGCGGGCGAGGCGGGGTGCGGCCATCCTGCGGGAACGGGGCGGCCTGGTCGGGGTGCGGGCGGCCGGTGCCCTCTACCGTGGGTGCGGCTGGCCGGTCCCACGCCGGGTGGGCGCGGGTGGGCGCCGGCGCCGGCCGGACCGCCGCCCGGACGACGAGGGGGACGCATGACCGAGGGCGCCGTGTCCCGGCCGGTGCGGGTCCTGCTCGCCGACGACCAGCCGCTGCTGCGTACCGGATTCCGGATGGTGCTCGGCGCGGAGGACGACCTCGACGTGGTGGGTGAGGCCGGCGACGGCGTGGAGGCGGTGGAGCTGTCCCGGCGGCTGCTGCCCGACGTGGTGCTGATGGACATCCGGATGCCGCGCCTGGACGGGGTGGCCGCCACCCGGGCGATCGTGTCGGCCCGGCTGCCGGTACGCGTACTCGTGCTCACCACGTTCGCGCAGGACGACCACGTCGTCGGGGCGCTGCGGGCCGGGGCGAGCGGCTTCCTGACCAAGGACGTGCCGGCCGAGGACCTCGTGGCCGCGATCCGCACGGTGGCCGCCGGGGGCGCGGTGATGTCCCCGCGCGTCCTGCGCCGGCTGCTGGACCGCTTCGCCCAGGTGCTGCCGGACCCGGCCGCCGCGCCGGCGCGGGCGCTGGAACCGCTGACCGACCGGGAGCGCGAGGTGCTCACCCACATGGCGCGCGGACTGTCCAACGCGGAGATCGCCCGGGTGCTGTCGGTCAGCGAGACGACTGTGAAAACCCATGTCGGGCATGTGCTCACGAAGCTACGGTTGCGCGACCGGGTGCAGGCGGTCGTGCTCGCGTACGAGACGGGCCTGGTCCGTCCCGGCGGCTGAGGTGGCGCGGGTCACCTACCGTGACCAGCGGCGGGGCTGATGTGTTGACCATCACGCCAGGTGAGGCCCTAACGTCGGCGTCGCCTTCCGGTCAGGGGTCACCCTGAGCCCGGATGGGGGTCGACCCTCACCGGAAGATCGGCACGGATTCCACCCCAGGTCTGAGGGCTTTCGGGCTCGCGACCCCGAGGATGGATTCCGCCGCACCGGCCAGCGGGGGCGGTGCGGCATGAGAGCGACATACGGAAGAGGTAGATGACGTGACCGCGACGGTAGGCCGAGAGCAGGCCGCGGCCCGGGCGAACGATGTGTGGAAGGTGTACGGCAGCGGCGAGGCGCAGGTCGCCGCGCTGCGGGGGGTCAGCGCCGAGTTCGAACGCGGCCGGTTCACCGCGATCATGGGGCCGTCGGGCTCCGGGAAGTCCACACTGATGCACTGCCTCGCGGGTCTGGACACGGTGACCAAGGGCACCGTGATGATCGGCGACACGACGGTGACCGGTCTCAACGACGCGGGCCTGACGAAGCTGCGCCGGGACAAGGTGGGCTTCATCTTCCAGCAGTTCAACCTGCTGCCGACGCTCACCGCGCAGGAGAACATCCTGCTGCCTTTGTCGATCGCCGGGCGCAAGCCCGACCCGGCCTGGTACGACACGGTGATCGACACGGTCGGGCTGCGGGATCGGCTCGGGCACCGCCCGGCGCAGCTCTCCGGCGGCCAGCAGCAGCGCGTGGCGTGCGCCCGGGCGCTCGTGGCGCGCCCCGAGGTGATCTTCGCGGACGAGCCGACGGGCAACCTGGACTCCCGCTCCGGCGCCGAGGTGCTCAAGTTCCTGCGCAACTCGGTACGCGAGCACGGCCAGACCATCGTGATGGTCACGCACGACCCGACCGCCGCCGCGTACGCCGACCGGGTGGTCTTCCTCGCCGACGGGCAGATCGTCTCGGAGCTGATCGAGCCGACCGCCGAGACGGTGCTGGACACGATGAAGAAGCTGGACGCCCCGGTCGAGGTGGGCAACTGATGCTGCGGGCAACGCTCAAGAGCCTGCTGGCGCGCAAGCTGCGCCTGCTGCTGTCCGGCCTGGCGGTGGTGCTCGGCGTCATGTTCGTCTCCGGCGCGTTCGTGCTCACCGACACGCTCGGGCGGTCCTTCGACGCGGTCTTCGCCGACGCGTACGCCGAGGTCGACGTGAGCGTCGAGGCGAAGCCGAAGATCGACGTCTCGACCGCGGAGGGCATGCCGCTGAGCACCCCGATGCCGGCGTCGGTGCTCGACCGGATCAAGGCGGTGCCCGGCGTCGCCGACGCCGAGGGCGTGGTGGCTGCCGACGGCGCCCGCATGATCGGCAGCAACGGCAAGGTGGTCACCTCGTTCGGCCCGCCGCAGCTGGGCCAGAACTGGCTCGGTGAGAGCGACCTGGTGGAGATCCGCGAGGGCCGCGCGCCGCAGGCCGACGACGAGATCGTGATCAACACCGCGCTGGCCGAGGCGGGCAAGGTCAAGGTCGGCGACCGGGTCGGCGTGCTGACGCTGGCCCCGAAGAAGGAGTTCACGCTCGTCGGCGTGTTCGGCTACAGCGGCGGCCGGGACTCGATCGGTGGCGCCAACGAGGTCTACTTCACCACCCCGGTGGCGCAGCAGCTGATGCTGGGCAAGCCGGACGTGTTCAGCAACGTCAGCGTCCAGGCCGCCGACGGCACCACGCCGGAGGCGCTGCGCGACGAGGTGGCCCGCACGCTTGGCGCCGACTACCAGGTCAAGACCGGCGAGCAGCTCGCCGCCGACGCCTCGGCCGGCCTCAAGGAAGGGCTGTCGTTCTTCAACAAGATCCTCCTCGGGTTCGCCGCGGTGGCGCTGCTGGTCGGCACGTTCCTGATCCTCAACACGTTCTCGATCATCGTGGCCCAGCGCACCCGTGAGCTGGCCCTGATGCGGGCGATCGGGGCCAGCGGCAAGCAGGTCATCGGCTCGGTGGTGCTGGAGGCGCTCGCGGTCGGCCTGATCGCCTCGGTGCTGGGGCTCGCCGCCGGCATCGGCGTGGGCGCGCTGCTGGCGTACCTGTTCGGTCAGCTCGCCGGAGGTCTCACCCTGGCCGGGCTGGGCGTGCCGGCCTCGGCGGTGATCGGCGCGTTCGCGGTCGGCATGCTGATCACGGTGATCGCCGCGCTGCTGCCGGCGCTGCGCGCCTCGCGCATCCCGCCGATCGCCGCGATGCAGGACGTCGCCACGCCGGACCGGCCGCTCACCAAGGTCACCATCGGCGGCGCGGTGGTCACCGGCATCGGCGCGGTGCTGCTCTTCCTCGGTCTCGGCGGGCACGCCGGCGACAGCACCCTGGCGACCATCCTCGGCGGCGTGCTGTTCGCGTTCATCGGGGTGGCGCTGCTGACGCCGATCATCAGCCGGCCGGTGGTCTCGCTGCTGGGCGCGATGTTCTCCTGGTCGGTGCCGGGCAAGCTGGGCCGGCTCAACTCGGGCCGCAACCCGCGCCGCACCGCGATCACCGCCGCCGCCCTGATGGTGGGCATCGCCCTGGTCACCGGCGTGACGGTGATCCTGGACTCGGCCAAGGGCAGCATCGGCAAGCTGGCCGAGGACACCATCAAGGCGGAGCTGGTGATCTCCGGGTCCACCACCGGGCCGCGCCCGGCGAGCTTCGACCCGGCGGTGCTGGAGAAGGCCGCCGCGATCCCGGGCGTGCAGCTGGTCTCCGGTGAGTACGGCGACATGGCGGTGGTCGGCGGTGAGCGGACCTGGGTGGCCGTGTCGAGCAACGTGGCCGCGCTCCAGCAGATCTTCGGGGCGAAGGCCACCGCCGGTGACATCAGCCGGCTGGCGCCGGATCAGATGCTGGTCAGCTCGGACACCGCGAAGGCACGCAACCTCGCCGTCGGCTCGACGGTGCCGGTGCAGCTGTCCCGCGGCGAGGCCCGCACCTACACGGTCAGCGGCATCTACGAAAGCTCGCAGCTGACCAACCCGGTGACGCTGCCGCCGCAGGCCGCGGCGGACTTCAGCATCCCGCAGCCGATCCAGGGCTTCCTCCAGCTCGCCCCCGGCACGTCGGTGGGCGCCGTGCAGCCGCAGGTCGAGCGACTGCTGGCGGACAGCCCCGAGGTGTCGGTGGCCGACCGGGCCGCGTTCATCGAGCAGCAGACCGGTCAGCTGGACTCCCTGCTCCAGATGATCCAGATCCTGCTGGCGCTGGCCATCGTGATCGCGGTGCTGGGCATCATCAACACGCTCGCGCTGTCGGTGCTGGAACGAACCAGGGAGCTGGGCCTGCTGCGGGCGATCGGCCTGCGCCGCGCCCAGACCATGCGCATGATCACGGTCGAGGCGGTGGTGATCTCCATCTTCGGCGCGCTGCTCGGCGTGGTGGTCGGCGCCGGTCTCGGCGCGGCGGTGGTCGAGGCGCTCAAGGACGAGGGCATCACCGACCTGATCCTGCCCTGGGGTCAGATGGTGACGTTCCTGATCCTGGCCGCGATCATCGGTGTGGTCGCCGCGGTGCTGCCGGCGATCCGCGCCGCGCGGATCAACGTCCTGGGCGCCATCGCCCACGACTGACGCAACCAGAAAGGGCCCCTCTCGTCGAGAGGGGCCCTTTCGCTATCGGTTGAGCAGCGCCGCGAGCAGCTCCAGGTCCGCCGCGGTCAGGCTCTCCACCTGGTGTACGCCGTCGGCGGGCGCCAGCGGCACCTCGGCCGGCACGGCCAGCACCGCCGCCCCGGCGGCGAGCGCGCTCGCCACGCCGGTCGGTGAGTCCTCGATCGCCACGCACCGCTCGACCGGCACGCCCAGCAGACGCGCGGCGGTCAGGTACGGCTCCGGGTGCGGCTTGGCCGCGTCCACCTCGTCGCCGCAGACCACCGCGTCGAAGCTGTCCCGGCCCAGCGTGTCCAGGGCCACCTCGACCAGGGACCGGCCGCTGGAGGTGACCAGCGCGGTGGGGATGCCGGCCTCCCGTACCGCGCGCAGCAACGCCAGCGCGCCGGGACGCCACTGCAGCCCGGTGCGGAACAGCTCCAGGATCCGGGCGCTGATCCAGTCGGAGCTGGCCTGCACGTCCCGCTCCGGCTGGCCCAGGTCGTCGTGCACGATCCGCATCGCGTCGGCCATCCCGGTGCCGACGATCGCGCGGCGGGCGTCCTCGGACAGGACACCGCCGTACACGGCGGCCAGTTCCTGCAACGCGACGTCCCACAGTTTCTCGCTGTCGACCAGGGTGCCGTCCATGTCGAAGAGCACGGCGGCGGGGTGTGGGCTGCTCAGCGGGGGCCTCCTTCGGTACGCGTACCCCGCCGATCCTGCCAGTCGCGTCCGGTGCGCCCGTCACCGTCCCCGATCGGGGTGACCCGCGGCATCACCCGAGGCCGCAGGCGCCGAGCGACTTCTCGTACCCGCGGAAGAACGAGTCGCTGCGCTGCTCGGCGGTGCCGTGCGAGCCCTCGGCGAACCACGGCTGGTCGGGGTCGTCGCCGACCGCGAGCAGCCCCTCCCGGAACTCCTCCAGGTCGCCGTCCTCCAGCTCCAGCGCCCCGGAACGCACGCTGTCCCCGAGGTACGCCCCGGCCATGCAGTCGGCCTGCAGCTCCTGCTGGATGGTGAAGTTGTAGCGGATGCCCAGCCGCACCTGCATGCCGTGGGCGTACTCGTGGCCGAGCAGGTAGAACAGGAACGCGTCGCCGATCTGCCGGAACGCCGCCACCGACCAGTTCACGTCGTAGGCGATGAAGTCACCGGCCGAGCAGTACACCGCGTTGTTGCGCGGCAGCCCCTGCCCGGCGCAGGCCACCTCGCCCTCGCGGCTGTAGGGCACCACCCGCCGGATCGGGGTGAACCGCTGACCGGAGGCACGGAACTGCTCCGCCCAGTAGCGTTCGGCCAGCCGGACCGCGTCCTGGATGTCCTGCTTGAACTCGGCCACGCTCGTCGTGCCGTCCGCCCGGGTGGTCTGCGACTCCGGCTGCGCGCTGCGCGGGGGTGCGGGCTGCTGCGGTTCGCCCTGGTCGTAGCCGCCGGCCATGCAGCCGGCCGCCACCAGCGCGGCCACCACCAGCCCGGCGATCGGCCCGCGCCCCTGACGTCCCGCCCTGTCCCCCACCATGACCTCCCGGTTGTCGCACCCGTGTCCCGGAGCAGTACCCCCGGCGGACGCCGGTGATGCTCACCGGCTCACACGCACGGCCGCCGGGAAACGTTCACCGGCCACGGGAGCGGTACGGTCGGCGTCGTGGAGCCGCCGTACGCGGGAATCGTCTACTGGCGACGCAGCCTCTGGAACGGCATGCGCTGCGTGCCGGTGCTGCTGACGCTGGACGAGGACCGGCTGCGCGCCTGCGACCGGCACGGCGCGGAGGTGTTCGCCGCCCTCGCCGGCCGGGTCGAGGCCCGGGGAACGATCTTCGGCACGATGCTGCTCACCGTCGACGGCCGCCGGTACGCGCTGGTCGGCGACGGCGCCACGGTCTCACCGGCGCCGAGCGCGGAGCAACGGCGGCGGCTGGCGGAGTCCACGTCCCACGCCGAGCCTGTTCCCGACCTCGCGTCGTGGTGGGAGCCGCTGGCGCGGGCCGGTGTGACGGTGCGCTGACCGGCGCGGTCAGTCCAGGCCGCGCATGATGTGCGGCTCGCCGTCGTCGTCGCCGAAGCAGCGGTGCAGCACCTGGGCGCGCGCCCACAGGTCCAGGCTGCTCGGCGGTCCGACCGGGCCCGTGCCGGCGGGCCTGGTGGTCAGCACGGGAGCCGGTTCCGGCGGGACCTGCGACGTCACCTCGTCGGTCATGTCCGCCCCTTTCGTCGTACCCATGCTCGTCCGCGGGCGTTTCCGCCACGTCAACTCCGACGGCGCGGGCATGGACGCGGCGCGCCTGACCCACGCCGGCCCGTACTCCGGTGACGGTAGTCCGCCGGGCCGCCGAGCACAGCCGTATTCCCGACGTCGCCGCAGGTAGCGGCCGGTGATCACGCCTGCGGGCCGACCGGGCCGCAGGTGGCGCAGCAGGTGTCGCCGCGCCAGGCGTCACGGCCCTCGCGGACCGCGACCACGGCGATCACCAGCGCCGCGACCGGATCGGCCCAGGACCATCCGAACAGGCCGTTGAGGGCCAGCCCGACGAGCAGGACCACCGAGAGGTACGTGCACAGCAGCGTCTGCTTCGAGTCGGCCACCGCCGACCGGGAGCCGAGTTCACGGCCGGCGCGCCGCTGCGCGGCAGACAGCACCGGCATCACGATCACCGAGAGCCCGGCGAGCACCAGCCCGACCGGCGAGTGTGCGGCCTCGGCGCCGCCGAGCAGCGCCCGTACCGCCTCGACTGTGACGTACGCGGCGAGCGCGAAGAACGACACCGCGATGACGCGCAGCGCTACCCGCTCCCGGGCCTGCGGGTCCGGGCCGGCGAACTGCCACGCCACGGCCGTCGCGGAAGCCACCTCGATGACCGAGTCCAGGCCGAAACCGATCAGCGCGGTCGAGGAAGCGACGGTGCCGGCGCCGAGCGCCACCACCGCCTCGATCACGTTGTAGGTGATCGCCGCGGCGACCAGCAGCCGTACCCGGCGGGTGAGCAGCGCGCGGCGGGCCGGCGCTGGGCCGGCGGGCGTGGCGGGGATCAGCGGCAGGCTCATCAGCGGCATCCGGGCGTCCGCATGCCGCGACCATACCGCGCGTGTTTCTTCCCGGTGCGGGCTTGCATCCGGTACCCGGGTACGGGCTTACCGTCGAGAGGTGACCGACGATTCCTGGGTGCCCGACACCTGCACGCTGCCGACCACCGAGCGGCCGCTGCGGTTGGCCGAGTTCGACGGGCTGTTCCGCGACCCGCTGCGCGGCGCCGACAGGTTGTCCGCCGGGCACCTGCGGCTGCGTCTCGACGGCCGCGCCGAACCGGTCGCCCGCGACCTGATCGCCCGCGAGTCCGCCTGCTGCTCCTTCTTCACGTTCGACCTCGCGCGCCCGGGCGGCGACACGCTGACGCTCGACATTCGCGTTCCGGCGAACCGTGTCGCCGTACTCGATGCCCTGGCCCTGCGGGCGACGGCCGCGCGGGGCCGGTGATGGGCGAGCCGGAGCTGCGCAGCGGCCAGGTCGCCGACGCGGCCGGGGTCAACGTGCAGACGCTGCGCTACTACGAGCGGCGCGGGCTGCTGGCCGCGCCCCGGCGGTCGCCGGGCGGGCATCGGCTCTATCCGGCCGAGACGGTCACCCTGCTGCGGGTGGTGAAGGCCGCGCAACGTCTCGGCTTCACCCTCGCCGAGGTCGCGGGCCTGCTGGCGGCCGGACGGCACGACGCCGGCCTGCGGACCCGGGCCCACGACAAGCTCGCCGAGGTGGAGCGACGGCTCGCGGACCTCACCGCCGTCCGCGACACGCTGCGAGAGGCGATCTCGGCCGGCTGCGACGACCTGATCACCTGCGCGGGCAGCCCTCGCTGCCCGCTGCCCTTCGCCGGTTCGGACCACGACCCGGCTACGGTCTGACGCATGACTGTCGTCCGGTCTATCCTGCTGTTCCTGCTCGCCGCGCTCGCCGAGATCGGCGGCGCCTGGCTGGTGTGGCAGGGTTGGCGGGAGAACCGTGGGCTGCTCTGGATCGCCGCCGGGGTGATCGCGCTCGGCGCCTACGGGTTCGTGGCCACGTTCCAGCCGGACCCGAACTTCGGCCGCATCCTCGCCGCCTACGGCGGCGTCTTCGTCGCCGGGTCGCTCGCCTGGGGCATGGTGGTCGACAAGTTCCGGCCCGACCGCTACGACCTCGTCGGCGCGGCCATCTGCCTGGTCGGCGTCGCCGTCATCATGTACGCACCGCGGACGGGCTGACCGTTCGCCGTCACTTGTACCGGGCGATGAACTCCTCCGGACGCCAGCGGGCCCCCTCGCTGAGATAGTGGAAGTTGAGAATCACCTCGGCCGCGCCGGCCCGCTCCGCCATCTCCCGCAACGACATGGCCAGGAAGTAGTTGCTCAACGGGATGATCGTCGTCTCGCCCTCCGGATACGGCACGTGCAGCAGCGCGAGCGCATGGCTCACCGGTGGGTGCACGAGTCCGCGCTCGTCGCGCCGGTAACCGCCGTAGGTGACCTCGGCGATCCAGGAGACCTCGCCGCCGACGGAGGCCAGGCGGTACTTGCGCAGGGCCTGCGCCAGAAGCGAGCCGAGAGTCCGATGAGGGCGCACGTCGAGCGTCAAGCGGTGGGAAGCGACGTCGTCGCCCATACACACGGAGTCGCGGTCGATCGAGAACTGCACGGCGCTCACGGTAGTCCCGCGGGTCACGTGCGGGACCGCGGCGACCGGCGCTCGTGATGAGTTTCCGCGCCCGTACCCGTCACACCTACGACGACACACGACGACGCGGAAGGATGACCTCATGGGTGCGGACACGCGGCTGCAGGAGCTGGGCGTGAGCGGTCTGGGCGAGATGGACGAGCCGGTGTTCACCGGGCTGGCGCAGCGGCACCGGCGGGAGCTGCACGTGCACTGCTACCGGATGCTCGGGTCGTTCGAGGACGCCGAGGACACCGTCCAGGAGACGTTCCTGCGGGCCTGGCGGCGGCGCGAGACGTTCGCCGGACGCTCGACGTTCCGGGCGTGGCTGTACCGGATCGCCACCAACGCCTGCCTGGATCTGCTCGCCAGGTGCCGGCCCGAGCCCGCGACCGGCGGTGAGGTGCGGTGGCTGCAGCCCTACCCGGATCGGCTGCTCGACGAGCTGCCCGCGGCCGGCGCGGACGAGCCGGAGACGGTCGCTGTCGCACGGGAGACGATCGAGCTGGCGTACCTGGTCGCGGTGCAGCACCTGGCACCGCGCCCGCGCGCCGTTCTGATCCTGCGCGACGTGCTCGGCTGGCCCGCCAAGGACGTCGCGGAGCTGCTCGGCGACTCGGTCAACTCGGTGAACAGCGCGTTGCAGCGCGCCCGCGCCGGAATGCGGGAACACCTGCCCGCCCAGCGGCAGGACTGGACCGGCGACGAGACGGACACCCGGACCCGCGAGCTGGTACGCCGCTTCACCGACGCCGCCGTCGCCAAGGACGTCGGTGCTCTCGCCGCCATGCTGCGCGACGACGTGCGCTGTTCGATGCCGCCCACCCCGGGCCTGCAGATCGGCCGGGACGCGGTGGTCGCCGACTGGGTCGCGGACGGCTTCGAGAGCCTGGGCAGCATGCGGGCCGTGCCCACCGCCGTGAACCGGCAGCCCGCCGTCGCGTTCTACCTGTGGCAGGAGAGCGACGGCGCGTACCTGCCGCTCACCGTCGACGCGCTGCGCGTCACCGGCGGGGCGATCACCGAGATCCTCACGTTCCACGCCGACCAGTTCCCGCGACTCGGGCTGCCGGAGCGCCTGCCGGCCGACAGCACGCCGTAGTGCCCGCGCGGACGCTCGCGCTGCCCGGCGGCGCGCGCGTGCCGGTGGTCGCGGCCCAGTGGCAGCACGCGTACGGCGTGGTCACGCGCGGCCGGGTGCAGCTGGAGCTGCGCGACGGCACCCCCGGGCCGGTCCTCCGCCGCGACGCCGGTTTCTGGCTGCGCGGCACCGGCGTACGCGCGCTGCACAACCCCGGCCGTCGTACCGCGACGGTACGGATCCTCACTCCTCACCTCGAAGCTCGGAGGAACGACATGATCAGCAGCACCGACACCGCCGTCACAGTGCGCCGTCCGCACGGCTTCCGGCGGCTCGCCGTCACCGGCCTGGTCGCCACGCTCGCCGCGATGGTGGTCACCACGCTCGCGGCCGCGCTGGCCCGCGGCGCCGGTGTGGACTTCGAGATCCCCGACGGCGGCGGCGCGACCATCCCGCTGGGCGGGTTCGCCGTGGTGACCGGGTTCTTCTCGCTCGTGGGCGTCGTCATCGCCGCCGTACTGCTGCGGTTCAGCGCGCGTCCCGCGCGGCGGTTCGTGTGGACGGCGGTGGCGCTGACCGTGCTGTCGATAGTGCCGCCGTTCCTGGTCGGGGCTGCTGCACCGACCGTCATCGCCCTGGTCGGGCTGCACTTGGTCGCGGCGGCTGTGATGATCCCCGCCCTGACGCGAAGCCTGCGGGCCGGCCCTCCGCGAGAAGCGTGACGGCTACTCGGCCGTGACTCCGGAACGGCGGTTGGCCACCCTGGCGCCGCCGAACGCGACGAGCCAGGGCAGCACCAGGAAGCCGCCGCAACCGATCACGATCAGCCACAGAGTCTCACTCGGTTCTCCCTGGTGCTCCAGTTCGGGCCACGTGAAGGCACTGCCGAGCAGCGACAACGCGTAGAACAGGACGACCACGATCGCGGCAGCAGTGCTGACCCGGCGGTTGCGCGGACTGCCCGCAGCGCAGAAGGCTCCGAGCACGAACATGACAATCGGAGCGAGGTACATACCGGACAGGACGACGAAGGTGAAGTACGTCGCGCCGGGGCCGAGATCCGAGTCCGCCAACGGTGGCAGGCCGGCTCCGGCCGCGTGGACGGCAGAAGGACAGGCGGAGTTCAGCACCTCGGACTCCTCGCGCCGGGACGCTCGCACGCCATCGGAATCGATCCCTCAGTCTGGCACCGGCCACGCCGCCGGACCGACCGGGAGTCGTCGATCCGCCGCAGAATGATGCGATCTACAGGGTTCGATCAAAAACGTTCGGGAACTTCGATACGGACCACACGCCGGGCGCCGCCAGTCGGCGCCCGGCGTCACGTAGACCGAGAGGTGACACCATGACCTTCCGCGCCAGGCTCGTCGGAGCCGCACTCGTCGGGACGCTCGCCGCCGGCGCATCCGCGCTGGCCACGGCCTCCACGGCCAGCGCGCAGGCCGAACCCTGCGTTCAGCGCATCGCCGTGGTGAACAACGCCGCCTTCGTGATGTCCTTCAGTGTTCAGGCGAGCAACGGTCTGGAGACGGCGAACACCGACACGTACCCGATCAACCAGTCGCGGACGATCGATCTCACCACCACCGCCCTGCCGGTCGGGTCCGACGTCCGGCCGGTGGTGGACGCGGTGGCCGGAGCGCAACGGACCCCGAGCAGCTTCGTGTCGTACTGCGAGAACGGGCAGACCGCGACGTACTCGGTGACCGGGACGACGTACGACTACACGGTCACGCTGATCGGCTGACCGGCACGTCGATCCTTCGGGGCGTCCGCCATCCCGGCGGGCGCCCCGCGCTCGTCGACGGGAAGAACACCGACGTGGACAGAGATTTCGACGGCACGCACCCGGGCTCGTCCCGCTCCGGGACGCGCCTGCCATTCGGTCGCGGAATCCCAGATGGCGGCCGGCGTTGGCTTCGCTGACTTCGTCTACCAACGGGGCAGGTTCGCAGCGCGCCGACCACTGACGTCGCCGTCGTCTCGGACAGTCGGTACGACTTCCGGCGGTCGCAACGCACGCGGCGGTGGTAGTCACCACCACCGCAGCTACGCTCGCCCGGGCCACTGGTGTGGACTTCGAGATCCCCGACGGCGGCGAGGCAATCCCGTTGGGCGGGCTCGTCGTGGTGACCGGCTTCTTCTCGCTCCTTGGCGTTCTCATCGCCGTCGTGCTGCTGCGGTTCAACGCGTCCCGCGCGGCGGTTCGCGTGGGCGGCAGTGTCGCTGACCGCCCTCTCAACGGGGCGTCGCTGCATGGCGACGCCGCTGCACCGTCACGCCGGTCGGTCTGCACCTGGTTGCGCGGCGGGTGAGGATCCTCGCTCTGACGTGAAGCCAGCGCCCGCCAATCACTTAACCAATAGACGTTGGGCATGACGTGAGACGGGATCGCGTGATAGCCT
This sequence comes from Micromonospora tulbaghiae, assembly GCF_900091605.1. Lineage (GTDB taxonomy): Bacteria > Actinomycetota > Actinomycetes > Mycobacteriales > Micromonosporaceae > Micromonospora > Micromonospora tulbaghiae. The sequence continues at coordinate 43,664 of NZ_FMCQ01000014.1, read as the reverse complement.
CTTTCCACCCCCGGGCGACCAATCCCTCTTCGCTGCAAAACTCTGGAGAATCCGCTTAATGACCACGCTTGCGTACACGAGCCGGGCAATTATTGTCTCCTTAGCGACTACCTTGTTGGCGACACTTACCTTGGCGTCGCCAGCCCACGCCTATCCCGCGCAAAACTACAAGGTCTGCTACCTCCCCAGCGACTGTGGTTACGACTGGGCAAGTGGGAACATCACCTGGTACAGCCGGACTGCCGGCGTCCAAGGCCACGTCGTGTCAGGCGCCGGTTGCGATAACGCCGTGGACTCCACCCAAGTCGCTTTCGAGGCTTACGCAGGCGCCAACAAGAAGGACACTCAAACCAGAACTACCTCCGGCTACTGCGCAGACCTCTCCTACAATTTCACCATCGGGGATCCGAATTTAGTTGGTGGAATTGATCGCATCAAAGTCACTGTTTGCGTGATCACGGATGGCGAACGTTACTGCGGCGAACCTTGGAACTATTGGAAGAAAGACGCGGTCTAGGTAAGGCATTAGCGCAGCCGGGAGCAGTTCGGGTCACCGCAACCCGCCCGGCTGCGCCAATAATGCAGTCGCTGATGCGAACCGCCGAGAGCATGGGCTCGATCCGGTGCTTTTGAGCGACTCATATTGGCGCACCGTCGGCATTCTCTCCACTCGAATCCGTCGAGAGAAGAGATCCACAGAGAATCCCGGCATATTGTGGCGCCATCGGTGGCGCCAATAGCCGATCTTCCATCGTACTTCTGACGGTGTTCTCCGCCGAGGGCGGAGCCCCTTCGCTACGTTCGTGAACGGGCCTCGACGCCCTAGCCAACGCGATCCACACTGACACGGGTCGCGGTCAGCTCACCTACTGTGGCGATCACTTGGCGTTGAAGTAGTTCGCCTCCGGGTGGTGCACGACGATCGCGTCGGTGGCCTGCTCCGGCACCAACTGGAACTCCTCGGACAACTGCACCCCGATCCGCTCCGCGCCCAGCAACTCCACGATCTTCGCCCGGTCCTCCAGGTCCGGACAGGCCGGGTAGCCGAACGCGTACCGGCAGCCCCGGTAGTCGGTGCGCAGCAGACCGGCCAGGTCGGCCGGGTCGTCGTCGGCCACGGTGCCGCCGCCGGGCAGCACCAGCTCGGCCCGGATCCGCCGGTGCCAGTACTCGGCCAGCGCCTCGGTGAGCTGCACGGACAGGCCGTGCACCTCCAGGTAGTCGCGGTACTCGTTGCCGGCGAACATCTTCGCCGTGTACTCGCTGATCGGCTGCCCGACGGTGACCAGCTGCAACGCCACCACGTCGAGCTGGTCGCCCTTGGGCCGGAAGAAGTCGGCCAGGCACAGCCGCCGCTCCTGGCGCTGCCGGGGGAAGGAGAACCGGGCCCGCTCGCTGTGCCCGTTCTCGTCCAGCACCACCAGGTCGTTGCCCTCGGAGTACGCCGGGAAGTAGCCGTACACCACGGCCGCCTCCAGCACCTGGTCGGAGATCAGGCGGTCCAGCCAGTACCGCAGCCGGGGCCGGCCCTCGGTCTCGACCAGTTCCTCGTACGACGGGCCCTTGCCGCCGCGGGCGCCGCGCAGGCCCCACTGGCCCAGGAACGTGGCCCGCTCGTCCAGCAGGGCCGCGTAGTCGGCCAGCGGCACGCCCTTGACGACGCGGGTGCCGAAGAACGGCGGCTTCGGCACGGACACGTCCACCGCCACGTCGGAGCGGACCGACGCGTCATCCAGTTCGGGCAGCGCCTCGCGGACCTGCGCCCGCTGCCGCTCGCGGCGCTCCCGGCGGGCCGCCAGTGCCGCCTCCCGCTCCGGGTCGACCACCGGCGCGCCGCCGCGCTTGGCCGCCATCACCCGGTCCATGAGGGACAGCCCTTCGAACGCGTCGCGGGCGTAGTGCACCTGGCCCGGGTAGATCGACCGCAGGTCGTCCTCGACGTACGCGCGGGTCAGCGCCGCGCCGCCGAGCAGCACCGGCCAGCGCTCGGCCACGCCCCGGGAGGCCATCTCGGCCAGGTTCTCCTTCATGATGACGGTGCTCTTGACCAGCAGGCCGGACATGCCGATGGCGTCGGCCCGGTGCTCCTCGGCGGCGTCGAGAATCGCGTTGATCGGCTGCTTGATGCCGATGTTGACCACGTCGTAGCCGTTGTTGGACAGGATGATGTCGACCAGGTTCTTGCCGATGTCGTGCACGTCGCCCTTCACCGTGGCGAGCACGATCCGGCCCTTGCCGTCGTCGTCGGTCTTCTCCATGTGCGGCTCCAGGTAGGCCACCGCGGTCTTCATCACCTCGGCGGACTGGAGCACGAACGGCAGCTGCATCTGGCCGGAGCCGAACAGCTCGCCGACCACCTTCATGCCGTCGAGCAGCAGGTCGTTGATGATGGACAGCGGCGTACGCCCCTGCGCCATCGCGGTGTCCAGGTCGGCCTCCAGGCCGTTGCGCTCGCCGTCGATGATCCGCCGCTTGAGCCGCTCGTCCAGCGGCAGCGCGGCCAGTTCCTCGGCCCGGGTGGCGCGCGCCGACGCCGCGTCCACGCCCTCGAAGGCCTCGATGAACCGCTGCACCGGGTCGTAGCCCTCGCGACGGCGGTCGTACACCAGGTCGAGCGCCACCTCGCGCTGCCCGTCCGGGATCCGCGACATCGGCAAGATCTTGCTGGCATGCACGATCGCCGAGGTCAGCCCGGCCTGGGCGCACTCGTGCAGGAACACCGAGTTGAGCACCTGCCGGGCCGCCGGGTTGAGGCCGAACGACACGTTGGAGATGCCGGCGGTGAAGTTGACGCCCGGATAGCGCGCGGCGATCTCCCGGATCGCCTCGATCGTCTCGATGCCGTCCCGGCGGGTCTCCTCCTGCCCGGTGGCGATCGGGAACGTCAGCGCGTCGATGAGGATGTCCTCCCGGCGCATCCCCCACCGGCCGGTCAGGTCGTCGATCAGCCGGGACGCCACCCGTACCTTCCACTCCCGGGTGCGGGCCTGGCCCTCCTCGTCGATGAGCAGCGCCACGACGGCGGCGCCGTGTTCCTTGACCACCGGCATGACCCGGGCGTACCGGGAGTCGGGGCCGTCGCCGTCCTCGAAGTTGACCGAGTTGACCACGCACCGGCCGCCGAGCATCTCCAGCCCGGCCTCGATCACGGCCGGCTCGGTGGAGTCCAGCACGATCGGCAGCGTCGAGGCGGTGGCGAACCGGCCGGCCAGCTCACGCATGTCCTGCGTGCCGTCGCGGCCGACGTAGTCGACGCAGAGGTCCAGCAGGTGCGAGCCGTCCCGGGCCTGGCTGCGGGCGACCTCCACGCAGGCCTGCCAGTCCCCGGCGAGCATGGACTCGCGGAACGCCTTCGAGCCGTTGGCGTTGGTCCGCTCCCCCACCATCAGGATGCTGGCGTCCTGGGCGAACGGCACGTGGTGGTAGATCGAGGAGACCCCGGCCTCCGGCTTCGGCTCCCGCGCCACCGGCGCGCGCCCGCCCAGCCGCTCCACCAGCACCCGGATGTGCTCCGGGGTGGTGCCGCAGCAGCCGCCGATCAGGGCCACGCCGTAGTCGGTGACGAACTGCTCCAGCGCGTCGGCCAGCTCGTCCGGGCTGAGCGGGAAGTACGCCCCGTCGGCGGTCAGCACCGGCAGGCCGGCGTTCGGCATCACCGAGATCGGGATCCGGGAGTGCTGCGCCAGGTAGCGAAGGTGCTCGCCCATCTCCGCCGGGCCGGTCGAGCAGTTCAGCCCGATCAGGTCGACCCCGAGCGGCTCGATCGCGGTCAGCGCGGCGCCGATCTCGCTGCCGAGCAGCATGGTTCCGGTGGTCTCCACCGCCACCTGGCAGATGATCGGCACGTCCCGGCCGGCCTCGGCGCGGGCCCGCTTCGACCCGACCACCGCCGCCTTGACCTGGAGCAGGTCCTGGCAGGTCTCGATGATCAGCGCATCCGCTCCGCCGGCGATCAGGCCGGCGGCGTTCTCCTGGTACGCGTCGCGCAGCGAGGCGTAGCTCGCATGGCCGAGCGTGGGCAGCTTGGTGCCCGGGCCCATCGAGCCGAGCACGAACCGGGGGCGCTCCGGCGTCGCGTACGCGTCGGCGGCCTCCCGCGCGATCCGCGCGCCCGCCTCGGACAGCTCCCGGATGCGGCCGGGGATCCCGTACTCGGCGAGGTTGGGCAGGTTCGCGCCGAACGTGTTGGTCTCCACGCAGTCCGCGCCCGCGGCCAGGTAGGCGTCGTGCACGCCGCGGACCACGTCCGGCCGGGTCACGTTGAGGATCTCGTTGCAGCCTTCGAGGCCGTCGAAGTCGTCGAGGGTGAGATCGGCGGCCTGGAGCATCGTCCCCATCGCGCCGTCCGCGATCAGGATCCGATCGGCCAGCAGGTCACGCAACGAAATAGGCACATGCCCCAGGTTAGTGCGCCCGAGTGCGGCAGAGTCACCCGAACCGGGCCTTCCCACATACTGCCCACCGGGCCGGCGTACACCTTTCCGCCGGTTCGCCCGGGTGGTCCGGCCCGGCGACCGGCGCGGCCGACGGGCCGGGCCCGGCGGCGGCACGTAGGCTGACGGACGTGAAGGACAACAGGGGTGCGACAGTGCGACGGGGCGGCGCCGCGCCCGACGAGCAGGGTGAGGTGACGGCGTGACCGAGTTCGACGGGCTGCCGGTACTGCGCTCGCCGGTCGCCATCGCGGCCTTCGAGGGCTGGAACGACGCCGCCGACGCCTCCACCGCCGCCGTGGAACACCTGGAGCAGGTCTGGCAGGCCCGGGAGGTGACCGAGCTGGACCCGGAGGACTTCTACGACTTCCAGGTGAGCCGCCCGACGATCACCATGGCCGACGGGGAGACCCGGCGCGTCGAGTGGCCCACCACGCGGTTCATGGTGGCCAGTCCGGAGGGCACCGAACGGGACGTGGTGCTGATCCGCGGCATCGAGCCGAGCATGCGCTGGCGGACGTTCTGCGAGCAGGTACTGGAGATCTGCCACAGCCTGGAGGTCGAGCGGGTGGTGCTGCTCGGCGCGTTGCTGGCCGACGTGCCATACACCCGGCCGCTGCCGATCAGCGGCAGCGCGTCGGACGCCGACGCGGCCAAGCGCTACCAGCTCACCCCCACCCGGTACGACGGGCCGACCGGCATCGTCGGCGTGCTGCACGACGCCTGCACCCGGGCGGAGGTCGACGCGGTGTCGTTCTGGGTGCACGTGCCGCACTACGCGAACAACCCGCCCTGCCCGAAGGCCACCCTCGCCCTGCTGCACCGGGTCGAGGAGGTGCTCGACCTGCCGGTGCCGATGGCCGACCTGGCCGAGGAGGCCGCCGAGTGGGAGCAGCGGGTGCGCAGCGCCGCCGAGCAGGACGCCGAACTCGGCGAGTACGTGCGTGAGCTGGAGGAACGGGTCGGCGACGCGGGCATCACCCCGTTGACCGGGGACGAGATCGCCCAGGAGTTCGAGAAGTACCTGCGCCGCCGCGGCGGTTCCGCCGGGCCGACCGCTGGCTCCTGGTAGTTCTCCCGCTCTGCTGAAGCCGGGCCTCGGATCGGGGCCCGGCTTCTTCGTGTCCGGGGTGGCGCGGTCACAGCCTCTAGGGCATCCTAGGAACCTAGCTGTTCTGAGGAGGCGGGCATGCAGATCAACCCGGGCGCGGCCGAGTTCCCGCACCGGCAGATCGCCGCGCAGCTCAAGGCCCAGGTGCGCCGCGGCGACTGGGGTCCAGGCGAGCGGCTGCCGTCCATCCCGGCCATCGCCGAGATGTTCGGCGTCGCGAAGCAGACCGTGCAGCGCGCCGTCGACCAGCTGCGGGTCGAGGGCATCCTGATCACCAAACCCGGCTCCGGTACGTACGTCCGGGGCACCCGGCGCCGCCTCAACCGCCTGTCCCGGGGCCGGTACGGCGGCTTCCGCGGCTACCACACCGACCTGGCCGCCCGGTACCGCCAGCAGCTCGTCTCCGTCGGCCGCTCCCCCGCCCCGGCCGAGGTGGCCGACGCGTTCGGCGTCGCCGACGGCACCGAGCTGCTCTGCCGGCGGCACCTGGTACGCACCGACGACTCCCCGGTCGAGGTCGGCGCGTCGTGGTTCCTTCCCGCCGACGCCGCCGGCACGTCACTGGAGCGGGCCGAGGCGTTCGGCCGGCCGCTCTACCAGGAGGCCGAGGAGGTCATCGGCCGGCGGTACGTCACCGCCACCGACACGATCAGCGCCCGCCAGCCCAGCCGGGAGGAGTCGGAGATCCTCCAGATCCGCCCGGACACCCCGGTACTCCACCTGCTGCACGTCGCCTACGACGAGCGGCACAAGCCGATCGAGGTCGCCCAGGCCACGTGGCCCGGCCCGATGACCACGCTCACCGAGGAGTACAAGATCCCCGCCCCCGCTCCCGAGCAGGACCCCGACCCCGGCCTGGTCCTGGGCTGACCTCCCGGCTCCCGGCTCCCGGCGATCTTGCACTTTCCGCCCCGGCATCTCGGGCATTCACGACATCCCAATGGCCACAACTGCAAGATCGCCGAGGGCTGCGACGGCCGGGCGACCCCGTGTGGAACACCACTGGTGTCAAACCGCCCCCGACACACCCATCACGGTCTACCCGCCCCCCGGTTGGCGCGATCTTGCACTTGCGGTCCTCGCGAACCCGAATAAAAGGGGCGAAACACGGACCGCAAGTGCAAGATCGACGGCGCGAGCGGGCGAGGCCGCGCGAGGAGGGCGAGGTGGGCTAGAGGGCGATGCCGAGGAGGGCGTCCACCGTGTCGGCGAAGAGGGCGGGGGCATCCGGATCCTCGGTCACGCCGCCCAGGGCGCCTTCGGCCCAGCGGTCTGCCGCCGCCAGGGCACCCGGAGTGTCCAGGTCGTCGGCCAGCCGCTCGCGTACCTCGGCCAGCAACGCCGCCCCCGACGGCCCGGCCGGCGCGGCGGCGGCCCGCCGCCAGCGGCCCAGCCGCTCCTGCCCCTCGGTGAGCAGCTCGTCGGTCCAGGAGCGGTCGCTGCGGTAGTGCCCGCTCATCAGCGCCAGCCGGACCGCCATCGGGTCCACCTTGTCGGCCCGCAGCCGCGACACGAAGACGAGGTTGCCCTGGGACTTCGACATCTTCTCGCCGTCCAGGCCGATCATGCCGGCGTGGACGTAGTGGTCGGCGAACGGCGCCTCGCCGGTCAGCCGCTCGGCGTGCGCGGCGGAGCACTCGTGGTGCGGGAAGATCAGGTCGTTGCCGCCGCCCTGCACGTCGATCCGGTCGCCGAGCAGGTTCAGCGCGATGACGGTGCACTCGATGTGCCAGCCGGGACGGCCCGCGCCGAGGTCGCCGCCGGGCCAGGACGGCTCGCCCTCGCGTGCGCCGCGCCACAGCAGCGGGTCGAGCGGGTCGCGCTTGCCGGCGCGCTCCGGGTCGCCGCCGCGCTCGGCGAACAGCTCGATCATCTGCTCGCGGGTCAGGTTGGACTCGTAGCCGAAGCGGGGCGCGGCGGAGACGTCGAAGTACACGTCGCCGGTGCCGTCGTCGAGCCGGTACGCCGCGCCGTCCTTGAGCAGCATCAGCACCTTCTCGGCGATGTCCGGGATCGACTCGACCGCGCCGACGTAGTGCGCCGGCGGGATCATCCGCAGCGCCTCCATGTCCTCGCGGAACAGCGCGGTCTCCCGCATGGCCAGGACCTTCCAGTCCTCGCCGTCGCGCTCGGCGCGCTCCAGCAGCGGGTCGTCGATGTCGGTGACGTTCTGCACGTACCGCACGTCCAGGCCGGCGTCGCGCCACATCCGCTGCACCAGGTCGAAGGTGATCATGGTGGCGGCGTGTCCGAGGTGCGTCGCGTCGTACGGGGTGATGCCGCAGACGTACATCGAGGCCGCGCCCTCGGGCCGGCTGGCATGGGCGCCCTGCCGCGCCGAGTCGTACAACCTCAGCGACACGCCCTCGCCGGGCAGCCGTGGCACGTCATGTCCCGCCCAAGACTCCATGACCGCCAGCCTAACGATCCGTCAGACGCTCGGGTGCCGCCCTACGGGTGATCAACGCGACAGCGGCTCACATCGGCGGCCAGGGCATCGCCGGCCACTCCTGCGGCGGCAGCGGGAACCGGCCGCTATCGCGCAGCCGCTCGACCCGTTCCGCCAGCGCGGCCAGCTCACCGATGGTGAGGTGCTCGGCCAGTTCCTCGCCGAGCGGCCCGCGCAGCTGCCCGGCCAGGCCGTCGAGCATCTCCACCGCGTCCGGCGGCAGTTCGCGGCCGGCCCAGCCCCACAGGACCGTACGCAGCTTCTCCTCGACGTGGAAGCTCACGCCGTGGTCGACGCCGTAGATCCGGTCGTCCGGGCCGACGAGCACGTGCCCGCCCTTGCGGTCGGCGTTGTTGATGATCGCGTCGAGCACGACGAGCCGGGCCAGGCGGGGGTCGTCGGCGTGCGCCAGCGCGTACGCCGCCCCGTCGTCGTCGCGGGCCGCGGCCACCGGGATCCAGCGCGGCGGGATCTCCCGCGCCGGTACGAACCCGACCAGCGGCTCGGCGTCGTCCGGCTCGTCGATCCAGAGCTGGCACGAGCCGGGGCCGAACGGGCCGTCGCGCAGCACCGTCGGCGGCACCAGGTCCCAGCCGGTGGCCCGGGACACCAGGTAGGCGGACACCTCCCGGCCGGCGAGCGTGCCGTCCGGGAAGTCCCAGAGCGGGCGCTCGCCGCGTACCGGCTTGTAGACACAGTGCGCTGTCACGTCGCCGAGCGCGATGACCCCGCGCAGCGTCGCGTTGGAGGCGTCGACGAGCCGCCCCTCCAGGGTCAGCTCACCGTCGGCGAGCAGCCGCAGCGCCTCGGCGCCGTCCTGTCGGGGCTGCAGTTCCGACGAGGTCACCGGTGATAGCCGTTGTGCCGGGGGCAGAGGTGACCGGCCGGGTCGAGCGGCTGGCCGCACAGCGGGCAGGGGGGCCGGCCGGCGTTCACGACGCGCTTGGCCCGCTCGATGAACTCGCGGGTCGCCTCCGGGGTCAGCCGCACCCGGAGGCGGTCGAGGTCGTCGTCCGGCTCGTCCGGGTCCTCGTCGGCGTCGTCGTCCGCGTCGCCCAGCTCGACCTCGACCTCCGCCTCACCGACGGCGATCGCCTCGATCACCACCGTCGCGGTGTCGACGTCGAAGGCCAGACCCAGCGTGCCGACCCGGAACTCCTCGTCCACAGGCGTGTCGAGCGGCTCGTTGTCGCCGGTCACCGTGGTGACCGGCTCCGGCAGCTTCACGCCGAAGCGGCGCTGCGCCTCGGCGAGCAGCTCCTCGAGCTTCTCGGCGAGCAACGACACCTGGACCTTCTCCAGCGACACGCTGACCAGCCGGCCGCCGCCGCGCGCCTGGAGGAAGAACGTGCGCTCCCCCGGCGGGCCGACCGTACCGGCGACGAACCGCTCCGGCGGCTCGAAGGCGTGCACCTGGTGCGTCATACCCACGACCCTATCCGGCGTGTGGAAGCACCGCGCAGCCCACCGACGCCGAATCCGCCCAGAGCGAACGCGCCGCGTACGCCGGGCTCACCCGGCCGCGCCCGCGCCTCCGCCGACCGCCGCGTCGGACTCCGCCGGCCGCGCCGCGCGCCGACGGCGCTTGCGCGGCGGCGGGACCAGCGCCGACAGGTCACCGCCGGTGTCGTTGAGCCGGACCAGGAACGGCCGAAACGGGGTGTAGCGGATCGCCGTCACCGACGCCGGGTCGGCCACGATCCGCTGAAAAAGATCAAGGTGTACGCCGAGCGCGTCCGCCACGATCGCCTTGATCACGTCGCCGTGGCTGCACGCCAGCCAGACCGCCTCCGGCCCGTGCTCGGCGGTGACCCGCGCGTCCCACGCCCGTACCGCGGCCACCGCGCGCGCGGACATCGCCGCCATCGACTCGCCCTGCGGGAACGCGGCGGCGCTCGGGTGCTGCTGGACCACCGGCCAGAGCGGCTCCTTCGCCAGCTTCTTCAGCGACTGCCCCTCCCAGTCGCCGTACCCGCACTCGATCAACCCGTCGTCCACCACCGGCTCGACGCCCGGCAGCGCCAGGTCGAGGGTCTGCCGGCAGCGGATGAGCGGGCTGGTCACCACCGCCGCCAGCGGCAGCCCGGCGAGGCGCGCGCCGACCGCCGCCGCCTGCGCGCGGCCGGTGTCGTCGAGCTCGACCGGTTGCCGCCCGGCCAGGCCGCCGTCGGCGTTCGCGGTGGTCCGGCCGTGTCGCAGAAGCAGAAGGGTCGCCACGCTGACCACCCTAGGCGGTACGCCCCTCGGGGGTTCGTCCCGCCACGACAGGCCGTGTTCCGGCGGGGCGTCCTACTCCCTGTACACCCATCTCCGGAACCTGTCAGCCGCGTCCGACGTGCCGTCGGGCCGCGCCAAGGACTGCAGCACCCCCCGGTGCCGCCGGACCAGGAGCGCGACCCAGACGACCACCACAGCCCACAGCACCAGAGAGATGCCGCGGTACCGCCTGACCGCCGCGTCGGCCCGTGCCTTGTCCTGCGCCCTGATCTCGGCCGCGTCGTAGAGCACGGTGCCGTCGACGACGAAGGTCTCGGCCGAGACCACATAGGTCGCGTAGACGTACAACCGTGCGCGTTCCAGCTCCGGCTGGGGATCCCTGCTCATCTCGAATCGGACCGGCGTGCCGGGCACCAGTTCCTCGCTCGGTAGCTCTCGTACGCTGAACTTGACCCGGGGGTACTCGCGGAGCACCACCCGATACACCACGGCGGCGAGGTTTCTGCTTCCTCCCGTCGTCGATTCCCAGCTGTTCTGTACCGACTCGACAGTGCCCGTCACCACGAACATCTCGGCCGGCAGCTCCGGCTTGTCGAAAGGCTTTCCCAGACTCCAGGCATAGGCCGCCAGCATGGCGATCATCAGGGGAGCGCCGTACAGCGGTCTGAGGCGGAAGCGCGACATGCGGGTGAGAGTAGCCACCCCCGGCCACCGGGCCGCGCCGTCGCACACGCCGGGAACCGCGCGGCCCTACGCGGCTGAGCCGGCGACGAAGCCGAAGGCCGGCCACCTCGGACATCGGGGTGGCCGGCCTCTCGCACGACGCGTCAGGTGGCGCTGATCGTGCCGGTCGCCAGGAGGCAGATCACCAGGCTGCCCAGCGCCACCCGGTACAGCACGAAGACGTACAGCGTGTGGTGGGCGACGTAGCGCAGCAGCCAGGCGATGGCCGCGTACCCGACGGCGAACGCGATGAGCGTCGCGACCACCATCTGCGCCACGCTCGGCGCGGCGGTGCCCGGCGCGGACGGCTCGAACACGTCCGGGAGGCTGAACACGCCGGAGATCACCACGGCCGGGATGGCCAGCAGGAACGAGTAGCGGGCCGCGGTCTCCCGGGTCAGGTTGAGCAGCAGGCCCGCGGTCAGGGTGCCGCCCGAACGGGACACGCCGGGGACCAGCGCCGCGGCCTGGGCGAAGCCCATCACCACGCCGTCACGCATCCGGAAGTTCTCCAGCGTGCGGGTCTGCCGGCCCCAGTACTCGGCGAAGGCCAGCAGCATCGCGCCGATGATCAGCGTGCAGGAGATCAGCCAGAGGTTCCGGCCGGCGGTGCGGATCTGGTCCTTGAAGATCAGCCCGAAGATGCCGATCGGGATGGTGCCGACGATGACGTACCAGCCCATCCGGTAGTCGAGGCTGGAACGCACCGAACGGTCGACCAGGCCGACGAACCAGGTCCGGACGATCCGCCCGATGTCCTTGGCGAAATAGATCAGGACGGCGGCCTCGGTGCCGAGCTGGGTCACCGCGGTGAACGACGCGCCCGCGTCCCGGTCGAAGAACAGGGCCGAGGTGATCCGCAGGTGCCCGGACGAGGACACCGGAAGGAACTCGGTCAGTCCCTGGACCAGGCCCAGGACGACGGCCTCGATCCAGGTCACTCGCCGACTCCGGACAGCTCCAGCGCCTCGGCGACGGTACGCAGGGTCTGCACCCCACTCTCCCGGTCGGCCACGAACAGCGACACCGACAGCGTGGTCACGCCCGCGGCGGCGTACTCCCGCATCCGCTCGGCGATGCGCTCCTTCGGTCCGAGCAGCGAGGTGCGGTCGATGAACTCCATCGGTACGGCGGCAGCGGCGTCGCGCTGCCGCTTGGCCAGGTAGAGGTCCTGCACCTCGCGGGCCGCGTCGCCGTAGCCCATCCGGGTGGCGAGCTGGTTGTAGAAGTTCTGCTTGCGGCTGCCCATGCCGCCCACGTACAGCGCGGCGTACCAGCGGACCAGCTCGGCGCAGGTGGCGACGTCGTCGCCGACCACGACCGGCACGGACGGCACCACGTCGAAGCCGGCCAGCTCCTTGCCCGCCGCCGCGCGGCCGGCCCGGACCGAGGCGAGGTGCTCCTCGGCGAACTCCGGGGAGTAGAAGACGGCCAGCCAGCCGTCGGCGATCTCGCCGGCCAGCTCCAGGTTCTTCGGGCCGACGGCGGCCAGGTAGATCGGGATGTGCTCGCGCGGCGGGTGGAAGCCCAGCCGCAGCGCCTTGCCGGGGCCGTCGGGCAGCGGCAGCGTGTAGTGCTCGCCGTCGTACGCGACCTCCTTGCGGGCCACCGCCAGCTTGACGATGTCGACGTACTCCCGGGTGCGGGCCAGCGGCTTGGCGAACCGCACGCCGTGCCAGCCCTCGGAGACCTGCGGGCCGGACACGCCCAGGCCGAGCCGGAACCGGCCGCCGGAGAGCGTGTCGATGGTCGCGGCGGTCATCGCGGTCATGGCCGGGGTGCGGGCCGGGATCTGCATGACCGCGGCGCCCACGTCGATGCGCTCCGTCTGCCCCGCGATCCAGGCCAGCATGCTCGGCGAGTCCGAGCCGTACGCCTCCGCGGCCCACACGACCGAGTAGCCGAGCCGGTCCGCCTCCTGGGCCAACGCCAGGTGGTCGAACGGCGTGCTCCACGCCGTCTGGTATCCGAGGTTGAGCCCGAGTCGCACTGATCCTCCCACCGTCCGCACCACAGGTCGCATCAGGTTACGCAATGAGCGTGGCGCCCTCGACGTCCGGCTCGCCCCGAACATGTCACACCGGGTGGAGGTCGCGCGGGAAGTTGACTGCGGCGAGGATATCCGTGACGCCGGGTTCGAAATAAGGTTCACGCATGCAACAGCGACCGCTCGGCCGAAGCGGGCTGGCGGTATCGCGGCTCGCGCTCGGCACCATGACCTGGGGACGGGACACCGATGCCGACGACGCGGCCGCCCAGCTGAAGAGCTACCTCGACGCGGGCGGCAACCTGGTCGACACCGCCGACGTGTACGCCGACGGCGACGCCGAGTCGGTGATCGGCTCGCTGCTGGGCAGCCTGGTGGACCGCGACGAGCTGCTGATCGCCACCAAGGCGGGCCTGCGGCCGGGCAGCCGCCGCCGGGACGGCTCGCGCGGGCACCTGCTGCGCACGCTGGACGCCTCGCTGCGCCGCCTCGGCACCGACCACGTCGATCTGTGGCAGGTGCACGGGTACGACCCGGACACCCCGCTGGAGGAGACGCTCTCGGCCCTGGACCACGCGGTGTCCAGCGGGAAGGCCCGCTACGTGGGTGTGTCGAACTTCTCCGGCTGGCAGACCGCGCGGGCCGCCGCCTGGCAGGCCGCCTGGCCGGGGCGCGCCCCCGTGGTCGCCGCACAGGTGGAGTACTCGCTGCTGGAGCGCGGCGTGGAGCGGGAGGTGCTGCCCGCCTGCGCCGGGATGGGGCTGGGCGTGCTGCCCTGGTCGCCGCTGGGCCGGGGTGTGCTCACCGGCAAGTACCGCAACGGCCGCCCGGCCGACTCGCGGGCGGTGTCGCCGCACTTCGAGCGTTTCGTCGCGACGTACCTGGAGCCGCGTTGCTCCAGCATCGTGGAGGCGGTCGCCATCGCTGCGGGCGGGCTCGGCGTGTCGCCGCTGGAGGTGGCGCTGGCCTGGGTGCGGGACCGGCCGGGGGTGACCGCGCCGATCCTCGGTGCCCGCACCGTCGGGCAGCTGCTCGGCGCGTTGCAGGTGGAGCGGATGACGCTGCCGGAGGAGATCGTCACGGCGCTCGACGACGTGTCGGCCGTGCCGGTGGGCTACCCGGAGCGCGACGGCTGAGCCGCGCCGCGATCCGGGTCACCCGCGGGGGGTGGCGGAGGGCCCGCGACCTGGGCAGCATAGGGGCATGGACTACGAATACGCGCCGCTGCGGTTGCCCTCGAACGTCGATCGGCTGACCGCCGCGGCGCAGCTGGCGATCCAGGCCGAGTTCTCCGGCTGGGAGCTGGCCCGGGTGCGGCTCTACCGGGACGGCACGCGGCAGGTGGTGCTGCGGCGCCGCCTGGTCAACCAGTCGCAGCCGGGCCTGTCGTACTGACGAGGGGCCCGTCCCCGGGGCCGCGCGACGCGGCGCCGCCCCGGGGACGCGCACGGCCTAGTGCGCGTGGTCGTGCTCCTCGTCGAGTTCCATGAACGGGTGCTCGTCGAGCCGGCCGACCAGCCGGTCGTCGGCGGCCGGCTGGAACGGGCCGACCGGGTCGTCGTCGTCGAACGACTCCAGGTCGACGGGGGTGCCGACCTCGCTGACCATCACCACACCGTCCAGCGGCTCCAGCTCCGGCACGTCGAGCGCGGACAGCGATCCGTCGCCGCTCTGCAGCAGCTCCAGCACCGCCTCGCCGACGCCCTCGACCGGCGCCGGCTCGTCCTCCTCCGGGGTGCCCTCCCGGCGGGCCGCCTCGGCCGCACGCAGCAGCGCGGCGACGCTGGGCACCCGGTAGTCGCGCCGCTGCCGCACCGAGATGACCCGCGGGTGCGGGTCGGTGGGCTCGCCGCCCTCGACGGCGCCGAAGCGCTCGTCGGCCTCGTCCGGGTCGATCGACTCCACGTCCCAGGGCGTCACCTCGCCGAATGCGTCGAGCAGCTGCTCGTCGTAGGCGAACGAGGCGTTGTTCAACGCGACGTACGCCTGCCAGACGGCGTCGTCGTCGATCCGGCCCTGGGCGGCCCGGACGGCGGCCAGGTGGGCGCGGGCGGCGTCGATCACCCGCTCGAGGGCGGCGTCCAGCTCACCGTGCTGGTCGGTCATGTGTGGCAGTCCCTTCGCGATGGGGGGAGGTTCCGCGCCGGCGGCGCCGCGGCGGGCGCGGTCAGCAGGTACGGAGGAAGCGGTCCAGAACCCGCACGCCGAACTGTAGTCCGTCCAGCGGAACCCGCTCGTCGATGCCGTGGAACAGGGCGGAGAAATTGAGGTCGGCGGGCAGCCGCAGCGGCGCGAACCCGAAGCAGCGGATGCCGAGCTGGGAGAACGCCTTGGCGTCGGTGCCGCCGGAGAGCATGTACGGCACCGGGTGCGCGCCCGGGTCCTCGGCGCGCAGCGCCTCCGACATCCGCACCACCAGGTCACCGTCGAACGTGGTCTCCAGGGCCGGCTGGCGCTGGACGTACTCGATGGCGATGTCCGGGCCGACCAGCTCGCGCAGCTGCCGCTCCAGTTCCTCGCTCTGCCCGGGCAGGCTGCGGCAGTCGATGGTGGCGGTGGCCCGGCCGGGGATGACGTTGTCCTTGTAGCCGGCGGCCAGCCGGGTCGGGTTGGCGGTGTTGCGGACGGTCGCGCCGATGATGTTGGCGATCGGGCCGAGCTTGGCGATCGCCGTCTCCGGGTCGTCCGGGTCGATCTCGATGCCGAGCACGTCGGACACCTCGGCCAGGAACGCCCGCACGGTGTCGGTCATCACCACCGGGAAGCGGTGCCGGCCGATCCGGGCGACCGCCTCGGCGAGCGCGGTGACGGCGTTGTCGTCGTGCACCATCGAGCCGTGGCCGGGCCGGCCCTTGGCGTGCAGGCGCAGCCAGTCGATGCCCTTCTCGGCGGTCTCGATCAGGTAGAGGCGGCGCTGCTCGTCCACCGAGTAGGAGAAGCCGCCGACCTCGCCGATCGCCTCGGTGCAGCCGTCGAACAGGTCGCGGTGGCGCTGGGTGAGGAAGTGCGCGCCGTAGTCGCTGCCGGCCTCCTCGTCGGCGGTGAACGCGAGCACGACGTCGCGCCGGGGGCGTACGCCGGTGCGCTGCCAGCCGCGGACCACGGCGAGCACCATCGCGTCGAAGTCCTTCATGTCGATCGCGCCGCGGCCCCACAGGTAGCCGTCGCGGATCTCGCCGGAGAACGGGTGCACCGACCACTCGTCCGGGTCGGCGGGCACCACGTCGAGGTGGCCGTGCACGAGCAGCGCGTCGCGGCCGGGCTCGGTGCCGGGGATCCGGGCGACCACGTTGGCCCGGCCGGGGGCTGATTCGTGGATCTCGGCGTCCACGCCGACCTCCGCGAGTTTCTCCGCCACGTACTCGGCGGCGCGCCGCTCCCCCGCGCTGGTGTCGTTGTCGCCGGTGTTGGTGGTGTCGATGCGCAGCAGGTCGCGGCAGAGGTCGACGACCTCGTCGGTGGCGTCGGGTCGGGCGGGGGCGGCGTCGCTCGTCATCGCTTCCTTATACCAGCAGCTGAGGTGGTCGCGGGCCGCCGGTGGCCCGGCGGCGGTTTCACGGATCGCCGGGCCGGGTACCGCCGGACCGCCCGGACATCGACTCCGGCCGTCACGAGGAGGGCACCATGACCGTCCCCCTGCCGCCGCTGCCGCCCACCGCCGACGAC
Source organism: Micromonospora tulbaghiae (assembly GCF_900091605.1). Lineage (GTDB taxonomy): Bacteria > Actinomycetota > Actinomycetes > Mycobacteriales > Micromonosporaceae > Micromonospora > Micromonospora tulbaghiae. The sequence continues at coordinate 27,078 of NZ_FMCQ01000014.1, read as the reverse complement.
GCGTACCGGCCGGGTGGGCGCAGCGTCGCCGACCTCGTGGACACCGAGCACCGGGCGCTGCTGGGGCTGGCCGACCGGGTCGCCGACCCGGCGCTGGACGCCGCCGCCCGGCGCGAGGTGCTCGACGTCCTGACCGCTGCGGTGTCCCGGCATCTGTCCGCCGAGGAGCAGTACCTGTTCCCGGCGGCCCGCGCCGCCATGCCGGACGCCGCCGAGCTGGTCGAGCGGGAGATCGAGGCCGACGCCGGGCTGCTGACCGCGCTCAAGGAGCTGTCCGGAGCCGACGACCCGGCGGTCGCCGACGTGGCCGAGCGGGTACGCCGGCACGTCAGCCGCGTCGCGGCGCTGGTCACGCCCCTGCGCGAGGTGGCCAGCGACGCCGAGCTGATCCGGCTGGGCAACCGGTGGGAGATCGCGGAGGAGGCGGCGCCGACCCGGCCGCACCCCGGTACGCCCGCCACCCCGCCCTGGAACAAGATCGTCGAACCGGCGGTCGGTGTGCTGGACAAGGTGCGCGACGCGGTCACCGGACGGCGTACCCGGCTGAGTGACCTGGAACACCGCCGCCAGGGATGAGCCGATCGCCCCTTCCGTGTATCGGTTCGTGGTCCTACCGTCACGGTATGGATCTGGAGCTGCGACACCTGCGTGTGGTCTGCGCGATCGCGGAGACGGGGAGCGTCACCAAGGCCGCCTCGGCGCTCGGCCTTGCCCAGCCGGCGTTGACCGCCCAGCTTCAGCGGATCGAACGGGCGCTGGGCGGGCCGCTGTTCGAACGGGACCGCCGCGGCGCGCGCCCCACCGCGCTGGGCGAGCTGGTGCTGGACCGGGCCCGGGTGCTGCTGCCGGCGATGAAGGGCCTGCGGGACGAGGCTGCCCGGATGGCCGGTGCGGGCGATCCGCTGCGCCGGTACCGCTTCGGCGGGGTGAACAGCCCCATCCTGGGCCGGCTGGTGCACCGGCTCGCCGCCGAGCGGCCGGACGCGCAGATCACCACGTACGGCTCCTGGTCGGTGGACGAACTGGCGCAGATGGTGGCCGGCGGCCGGCTCGACTTCGCGCTGACCGGCGTGTGCGGCGACTCGGCCCCGTCGGCGGGGTTCGGGCTGAGCTGGCGGGAGGTGGCGGTCGAGCCGATCTGCGTGCTGCTGCCGCAGACCCACCCGCTGGCCGGCAGGCCCGAGGTCGACCTGGTCGATCTGCGCCGCGAGCGGTGGGTGGCCGCGCCGGGCGACGGCTGCTTCGGCGACTGCTTCGCCACCGCCTGCGCCCGCGCCGGCTTCACTCCGAAGAAGGTGTACGAGGCGGACGTGCGGGCCGCGCTGGACCTGGTGGACGCCGGCGAGGCGGTGGCGTTGTGCCAGGCCACGTTCCGTCCGGTGGCCGGGCTGGTCACCCGCCGGCTGGCCGGCACACCGCTGCGCTGGCGGCTGCTGCTGGGCTGGCATCCGGACGTGCCGGCCGCGGCGGTGGCCGAGCCGGTGCTGGCGGCGGCGGTCGCGGCGTACACCGACGCGCTGGCCAACCATCCGGAATATCTGGGCTGGCTGCTGGCGCACCCGGAGTTCGGCGTGCAGCCCAACGGCTCGGGCGGGGTGCGAATCGCCTGAACCCGGGTATCACCGGCGACATGACTGATCTGTATCCGGCCGCCGACCAGCGGGAGCTGCTGCGCCAGGCGGCCACCGCGCACACCACCGCCTCCGCCGAGGTGGAGGCGTTCCTGCGCCGGTTGCCGGAGGTGCCGGGTCCGGCCGACGTGACCGAGTACGCCAACCTGCTCAGCCGCGAGGAACGCGCCCGGGCCGACCGGCAGGCCGCGGCGGACGCGGCCGGGCTGCGGCTGCCCAGCCTGGAGTCGGAGTAGCCGGCGGCGCCCGGGCGGGTGATCCGCCCGGGCGCCGCCGTACCGGCTCAGCGTTCGACGAGCACGTCGTGGCCGAGGTCGAGCAGGGCGTGTCGCCACTCGTCGTCGGCGTTGCCGCGGCGTGGCCGCTGCGCGGTCAGCTCCCGGATCCGGGTGATCGCCTCCCGCATCACCTCGATGTCCTCCGGCGTGAGGTCCACCTTGCGCTTGCGCAGCACGGCGAGGATCTGCCGGCCGGGCTCGGGCAGGTCGAGGCCCGGGTCCGGACCGAACGCCTCCTCCCCCGAGCCGCGGGTCAGCAGCCACTGCCGCAGCGTCTCGGAGGGCACGTTCACCTCGGCGTGGAAGTCGTCCCAGATCACCTCGACCTCGGGGTCGAGTCGCGCCTCGCGTACCATCACGCCTCCTCTCCCGGCGGCGGCCCGGATGCCGGCTCGCCCTCGTTCGGTGTGTGCTGCTTCAGGCCTTCCGGCGGTACCCGCACCCGGGACGGGTTCGCCGTCGGGGCCGCCTCGATCGGCTCACCGGCCCCGGTGTCGTCGTCGGGGACTTCGTCGGGTTCGGTCATGTCCGCCCTCCGGTCCTTCGGTGGAGGTCCGTCCCGGCCCGGCCGGGACGGACCCCGGCCGGTCATCGGGGATGGGACGTGGTGGCCGGGGTGTAGCCCCGCTCACCGGCGGCGACGTCGAAGACGAGCTGACCGTCGCGGGTGTCGACGGTGACCTTCTGCCCCGGTGAGACCTCGTGCTCCAGCAGCATCCGGGACAGCCGGTTGTCGACCTCGCGCTGGATCACGCGGCGCAGCGGTCGGGCGCCGAACTCGGGCTGGTAGCCGTGCTCGGCTAGCCAGTCGACGCCGGCGGTGCTGAAGTCGACCTGGATGTCCTGGGCGTGCATGCGGCGGCGGGTCTCCTCCAGCAGCAGCCCGGTGATCTGGCGCAGCTGCTCGGCCTCCAGCCGCTGAAAGATGATCACCTCGTCGATGCGGTTGAGGAACTCCGGGCGGAAGTTCTCCTGGAGCCGGCGCATCAGCCGCTCCCGCAGCTCGTCGCTCTCCTGCTCGCCCGGCGCCCCGGTGGCGAAGCCGACGGTGCGCTGGGTGCCGGTGATCAGCTCCGAGCCGAGGTTGCTGGTCATGATCAGGACGGTGTTCTTGAAGTTCACGGTGCGGCCCTGGCTGTCGGTGAGCCGGCCGTCGTCGAGCACCTGGAGCAGGATGTTGAACACGTCCGGGTGCGCCTTCTCGATCTCGTCCAGCAGCACCACCGCGTACGGGCGGCGGCGTACCGCCTCGGTGAGCTGGCCGGCCTCCTCGTAGCCGACGTACCCGGGCGGGGCGCCGACCAGCCGGCTGACCGTGTGCCGCTCCTGGAACTCGCTCATGTCCACCCGGACCATCCGGTCCGCCTCGCCGAACAGCGCCTCGGCCAGCGCGCGGGCCAGCTCGGTCTTGCCCACGCCGGTCGGGCCGAGGAACAGGAAGCTGCCCATCGGACGGTCCGGGTCGGCCAGCCCGGTACGGGACCGGCGTACCGCCTCGGAGACGGCGGTGACCGCGTCGTCCTGCCCGATCACCTTCTCGTGCAGGTGCCCCTCCAGGCGCAGCAGCCGGTCGCGTTCCTCCTCGGTGAGCTGGGTGACCGGGATGCCGGTGGACCGGGAGACGACCTCGGCGATCTCCGTCGGCCCCACCTCGGGTACGTGGCTGGGGCCCTCGTCGCCACGGGCGCGGCGGACCTGGTCCTCCAGCTCGGCGAGCCGGTCGCGCAACGCTGAGGCCCGCTCGTACTGCTCGTCGGAGACCGCCTGTTCCTTGTCCCGGCGCGTCTCGTCGAGCTGCTGCTCCAGCTCGCGTACGTCCTCGGCGGGGGTACGGGTGCGCAGCCGCACCCGGGCGCCGGCCTGGTCGATCAGGTCGATCGCCTTGTCCGGCAGGAACCGGTCGGTGACGTACCGGTCGGACAGCTCTGCGGCGGCCACCAGCGCCTCGTCGGTGAACCGGACCTGGTGGTGGGCCTCGTACCGGTCGCGCAGGCCGCGCAGGATCGAGATGGTGTCGTCGACGGTCGGCTCGGGCACGAGCACCGGCTGGAACCGGCGGGCCAGCGCGGCGTCCTTCTCGATGCTGCGCCGGTACTCGTCGAGCGTGGTCGCGCCGATCACCCGCAGCTCGCCGCGCGCCAGGGCCGGCTTGAGCATGTTCGAGGCGTCCATCCCGCCCTCGCTGCCGGCGCCGCCCGCACCGACCAGCGTGTGGATCTCGTCCAGGAAGATGATCAGCTCCTCGCGGTGGGCGCGGATCTCGTCGATCACCTTCTTCAGGCGCTCCTCGAAGTCGCCCCGGTAGCGGGTGCCGGCGACCAGGCCGGACAGGTCGAGCTGGATCACCCGCTTGCCGATCAGCGTCTGCGGCACGTCGCCGTCGCAGATCCGCTCCGCGAGGCCCTCCACGATCGCGGTCTTGCCGACACCGGCCTCACCGATCAGCACCGGGTTGTTCTTGGTCCGCCGGGACAGGATCTCCACCGCCTGCTCGATCTCGTCGGCCCGGCCGACGACCGGGTCGATCTGGTCCATCCGGGCCAGCTCGGTGAGGTCCTGGCCGTACTGGTCGAGCGTGGGGGTGCCCCGGTCCGGCCGCGGGGCGTTCGTCGCTCCGCGTTCGGCGCTGGCCGCCTGCAACGACTCGGGCTGGATCCGGCCGGCGGCGAGCATCCGGCCGGCCGGCGACTCCGGGTTCAGCGGCAACGCCATAAGGATGTGCTCGGGACCGATGTAGTTGGCGCCCATCGCGCGGGACAGCTGGTGGGCGTCGAGCAGCGCCCGCTTCGCGGCCGGCGTCAACGACAGGTTCGGCGGCACCTCGCCGCGCGGCGCGCCCTCACCGCGCCCGCCCAGCGCGCCCAGCAGCGCGTCCGGGTCGGCGCCGGCCCGGCGTACCAGGTCGCGCAGCGGCTCGCGCTGCAACGCCGCCCAGAGCAGGTGGTCGGTGTCCAGGTCGTTGCTGTGCTTCTGAGCGGCCCGGCGGGCCGCGTCGGCGAGCATCTCCCGGGCGTCCGCGGTCATCAGGCGCGTGATGTCGACCCGGTGCGCCGGCCGGCGTCCCCCCTCGCCCCGGCCGAAGTATCGGGCCAGGAACTCGTCCCAGGGGTCGTTGCCGAAGTCACCCGGTCCCATCATCTCGTCCTCCGCAGTCAGTCGGCACGACCGGCACCTGGCGCGCGCGGCACGGTCGGCGGTGGCTACCCGGCGGTCGGCGCGACAAACGCGGCCGGATGGCAGGCTGGGGGCATGGAGAGCAGACCGCTGCTGATCGTGGACGGCGCGAACGTGGTGGGCTCGCGCCCGGACGGCTGGTGGCGGGACCGGGCCGGCGCGGCGGCCCGGCTGCGCGACGCGCTGGCGCCCGTCGGCGAGGCGGGCGTGCCGCCGGAGCTGCCGCCGCCGGTGCAGGTGGTGCTGGTGGTGGAGGGCGCGGCCCGGCACGTGGCGCCCGGGCCCGGCGTGGAGGTCGTCTCCGCACCCGGCTCCGGCGACGACACGATGGTCGAGCTGGTCGCCGCCGCGCCTGATCGGCGGCGGGTGGTCGTCACCGCCGACCGGGAGCTTCGCGAGCGGGTGACCGCGCTCGGCGCGGAGGTACGCGGCCCGCGCTGGCTGGGCCGTTAGGCCGGCCGGTCCCGTCCGCAGGACCGAGGAGTCCGCCGACGGGACCAGCGGCGAGGTCTTCGCGCACGTCAGGACCGGAACCGGACACCGGGGTCGCAACGCCGCGAGGGTGGATGTTCGTCCACCCGCCGGGATGGGTTGTAATGGAGATCTCTTCCGCCCCCAGGAGGTCCCCGTGGCGAGCGTCGCCGAGCTGAAGGCCGCCATCGATGTCGCTCTCCAGCAGATCGGTGACGGCCAGACAGCGGTGCAGGCAGCAGGCGAGAAGCTGGCCGAGGCGCAGCAGACGCTGGCCGGCGCGCTGGAGGGCAGCGGCCACGAGACGGTCGAGGCGGCCCAGGCGTCGCTGACACAGGCCGGCCAGGAGTTGGAGGAGTGTCTGGCCGCGACACTCGTCGCGGTGGAGCAGGCTCAGATCTACGTCGCGACGCTCTGAGGCCGGCCGTGTCCATCGTCGAGGACATCGGCGCGCAGGTGCGCGCCGCCGCCGAGGAACTGCCGCTGGCACAGCTCGCCGCCGCGCTGGAGAAGCTCGGCCAGGCGCAGGAGCGGCTGCGCTGGGTACGCCAGGAGTCGTCCGACCCGATGGGGGTGCCGGAGCTGTCCTCGGCCACCGAGCACGCCGAGACCGCCGGCTACGCGCTGCGCGTGGCGCAGGAGCAGCTCACCGCGTACCTGGCCGCGATCGGGCTGGCGCCGGACGGCGCGCGGCCGGCGCCGCCGGGCGAGCGGCCGCCGAAGCACGACACGCCACGCGGCGAGGACCCGCCCGCACCGGGCCCGGCCGCCGAGCCGGGCGAGCAGCCGGCGGTACGGCGCTGGTGGGCGGTGCGGGTGGCGGAGCTGACCGGCGGCCGGGAGGGCGCGCCGGACGAGCCGGACGAGCGCGTCGAGGACTCCCACGAGCTGCTGCGCCGGGTGGTCGCCGGGATCCGCTCCGGCGACCGGGACCGGCTGCACCGCGAGCTGCGCCGGGCGCACGCCGACGTGGGGCTGGGGCTGGCCGCGATCACCCCGCCGCTGCTGCGCGAGCTGGCCGGTGAGCTGCTCGGCCATCCGCCCCGCGCGGACGACCTGCCCCGGCTGCGCGGCGCGCTGGACTCCCGGGTCCGCGACCTGCTGCCCGGACTGCCTCGGCCGGTGCTGGACACGCTGCTGACCCGGGTGTGCCGGATGCCCCCGCCGCGCCGCGACGACGACGCGGAGCAGCCGCACGCGGCCGACCCGGCGGTCACCGCGGGCGTGCTCGCCGGCGTACTGCTCGACCGGCTCGGCCGGGATCTGCCCAAGGACACCGACGATCGGGAGCCATCCCGTGGCTGACGTCCGCGCGCAACTGGTGACGCGGGTCCGGGGGATGCTCTCCGAGGCCCTGGGCGCCACCCGTACCCGGCTCACCGCCGCCGAGGCCGAGCTGGCCGCCGGGCGGGACCGGCTGGCCCGTACCCGTAAGGCCGCCGCGGCCGTGCCCGCCCGGGTGGGCGCCGCCCGCGACCGGCGCCTGGCCGAGATCGACGCCCGGCACACCGCCCGCCTCGCCGAGCTGGCCCGCCGGGCCGCCGCCGCCGCGGAGCGGGAGGCGCCGGGCGCGGCGTCCGCGCCCTGGGACCGCTGGCGGGCCACGCCCGCCGGCCGGTCCGAGCCGCCCGGCGCGTTGCGCGTCGGCACGGTACGCCTCGACGGCGCCGAACCGGTGCCGGCGCTGGTCCCGCTCCTGGACGCCGGGCACGCGCACCTGGGCGGCGGCGACCGGGACGGGCTGGCCGCCGTGGTGCCCGCGCTGCTGCTGCGCTCGGTCGGGCGGGCCGACCCGGGCGCGGTACGGCTGTACGGGTACGACCCGGAGCACCTGGGCGGCGGCCTGGCCGGGTTCGCGCCGCTGGGCACGGCCGGGCTGCTCACGTTCGTCGGGCCGGGCGGACTGGGCCGGCTGCTGGACGACCTGGTGGAGCAGATCCGCCGGATCAACGCCACGGTTCTCGCCGGTGAGTACGGCTCGCTGCGCGAGCTGGCCGCCGCGACCGGACGCCGCCCGGAGCCGTGGCGGGTGGCGGTGCTGCTCGGCGGCGACGAGTTGTCCCGGCACGAGCGCGGCCAGCTCGACCGGGTGGTACGCACCGGGGCCGCCTGCGGCGTGCACCTGGTGGTCCGCGGCATCGAGCTGCCGGACGACCCGACCGTCACCCGGGTCACCGTGGAGCCGGACGACGCCCGGGTGGCCGGGCTGCCGGTGGTGCTCGACGCGCCGCCGCCGCCCGCCCTGGTCACCGAGACGTGCCGTACCGTCGCCTCCCGGGTGGCCGCCGGCCCGCCGCCGACGCCGTTCACCGACCTGCTCCCGCCGCCGGACGAGTACTGGCGGGAGGACTCGGCGCACGGGCTCAGCGCCCCGGTCGGCGAGGGCCCGCACGGGCGGCAGGTGCTGCTCACGCTCGGCGACTACCCGCCGCACGCGTTGATCGGCGGTCCGTCCGGCACCGGCAAGACGAACCTGATCTTCGCCTGGATCGGTGCGCTCGCCGCCCGCTACTCCCCCGCCGAGCTGGAGTTCTATCTTCTGGACTTCAAGGAGGGCGTGTCCTTCGCCCGGTTCGCGCAGGGCCGGCGCGACCCGAGCTGGCTGCCGCACATGCGGCTGGTCGGCATCAACGTCAACACCGACCGGGAGTTCGGCCTGGCGCTGCTGCGCTTCCTCGCCGACGAGCTGCGCCGGCGCGCCGACGCGGCGAAGAAACACGAGGTCACCAAGCTGGCCGAGCTGCGCGCGGTGGACCCGGACGGGCACTGGCCGCGCATCGTGGCGGTGGTCGACGAGTTCCAGGCGCTGCTCGCCGGCCGGGACGTGGTCGCCCGGGAGGCCGCCGACCTGCTGGAGGACCTGGCCCGGCGGGGCCGGTCGCAGGGCATCCATCTGGTGCTCGCCTCGCAGGACGTGCGCGGCATCGAGGCGCTGTGGGGCCGGCCCGCGCTCGTCGCCCAGTTCACGCTGCGGATCGCGCTGCCGAAGGCGCTGCGCATCCTGGCCGAGCGCAACGACGCGGCGCAGTCGCTGCCCCGCCACCACGCGGTGATCAACGCCGAGTCGGGCCTGGCCGAGGGGAACGAGGTGGCCCGGATCCCGTCGGCGAGCGACTGGGAGACGTGGAGCGAGCTTCAGCACCGGCTGTGGCGGATGCGCCCGCAGGACGCCGCGCCGGCCCGGCTGTTCGACGGCGACGCGATCCCGAAGCTGGCCGACGCGCCGGACTTCCGCGCGCTGACCGCGCCGGAGCAGGGCGTGCCGCGCAGCCCGGTGGCGCTGCTCGGCGAGATCATCGACGTGCAGGCCCGCTCGGCGGCGCTGCGGCTGCCCCGCGCGCCCGGCCGCAACCTGGCGGTGCTGGGCACCCGGGTGGACGAGGCGTGCGCGGTGCTCGACGCGGCCGCCCGGTCGCTGGCCCGGCAGTACCGGCCCGGCACCGCCCGGTTCTCCATCGCCTGTTTGGACCCGGACGCCGACCCGGCCGCCCGCGCCCTGTACGAGGACCTGGAAGGCGACGCCTCCTGGTACGACGAGGAGACCGTGCCGGAGCTGATGGCCGAGGTGGGTGACGGGCTGGGCGCGCCGGGCGCGGCGCGTACCCCGCACTTTCTGCTGCTGTTCGCGGTGGACGCGGCGGCCGCGGCGCTCGCCGGCAAGGCCGGTACGCGGACCGGGCTGGAGCAGTTGCGCCGGATCCTGCACGACGGGCCGGAACGGCGTACGCACGTGCTGGCGTGGTGGCGTGGGGTGGCCCGGATGCGGGTCGACCTGGGCGGCGCGGGCGCGCGCACGGATCAGATCGGCGCCTGGGTGGCACTGGACGTGCAGGGCGGTGAGCTGGGCTCCTCGCTGTATCCGGGCAGCGGGGGGCCGGACTGGTATCCCCGGCCGTGGCGCGGTCTCTACTTCGACCGGGCGGTGCACCGCACCGGACAGGTGATCATCCCTTATGGTCCCTCCCGATGAACGAACCGGTTGCCAGTGAGACGTACAACGCGCAGATCCGCCGGCTCGCCGAGCTGACCGCCCGGGTGTCCGCTCAGCGGGCCGAGGCGCACACCTGGTACGCCCAGCAGGTGGCCGCCGCCGAACGGGCGGTGGCGGAGGCGATTGAGCAGGTGCGGCAGGCCGAGGCGGAGGTGGCCGAGGCGTCCCGGCTGGTGGAGCGCGTCGACGGCGAGGTGACTCACCTGTGGACGCAGTTGCGGGCCCGGCTGGGCATGGGCGCCCGGCGGCTCGGTGACCCGCCCGGCCCGGTACGCGGCGCCGCCGGTGACCCGGTGCCGCTGCTGCGGGCGGTCCGGCAGCTGCTGGAACGCACCGGGGCGCCGGGTGAGCTGCCCGGCTCGGTGAACCCGCTGCTGGTCGCGTGCGGCATCGGCGGGGCGCTGGTGGCGTACGCGCTGGGGGTGGGTGCGCGGGCGCTCGCCGCCGGTTCCAGCGGTGATCTGGCGGTGGGCCTGCCGGTGCTGGCGCTGGTGGTGACGCTGCTCGGTCCGGTGATCGGGCTGGCGCCGGCCCGGCTGCTGGCCGACCGCCGCCACGCGGTGCTGACGCCGCGCCCGATGATCCTGGTGGCCGCCTCCGGCCTGGTCACGACCCTGCTCCTGCTCACGGTGACCTACACCCGCTGACCACCGCCCCTCCCGCCGGCCCGCACGGCGTCGATCATGAGGTTGGCGGCGCGACACGCCGTCGCACCGCCGGTCAACCTCATGATCGCGCCCGTCAGGCGGGGGTCAGGACCGCCTCCTTCAGCAGGCGGCGGGCCAGGGTCAGACGGTCGGCGTCGTCGTCCAGGCCGGGCAGGTCGCCGACCCTCGTCACCTCGCCGGTGAGCAGCGCGCGCAGCGCGGCCTCGCAGGTGCCGGGCAGCGTGAGCGTCCGGTCGGGCACGCGCAGCGTGACCCGTCCGTCGACGGCCGGGGTGAGCTGCCAGCGCAGTCCGCCACGCACCGCCACCTCGCTGTCCGCGCTCAGCCGGGCCAGCGCCTCGGCCTGGGCCAGCGGCCGGATCGGCGCCGGGCGGGAGGCCGGCCAGACGCGGGCGCGCAGCCGGCCCGCCACCGCCGCCGGGTCGGCGCGCAGCAGCCAGTCGCGCAACGCCTCGACGGTCTCGGTCAGCTCCGGCTCGATCGCGTCCGGGTCGGCCAGGTCGAGCCCGAACGGCAGGCTCGCGCGCAGCCGCGCGTCCTCGGCGGCGAGCGCGAGCAGCTCCTCGACCACGGCGTACCGGGTCAGCGCCCGGATGCCCACCGTCAGGTGCAGCGAGCTGGACTCCTGCGCCTGGGCGCTGTGCAGCCAGCCGCGCGGCAGGTAGAGCGCGTCGCCCGGTTCGAGCACGACGTCCAGCTCGGGGCGCCCGTCGGCGGTCGCGGAGACCTCGTCGGCCCGGCCGCCCCAGGGCTGGCGCTCCAGCGGGTCGGCCAGCACCGGCGGGTGGATCCGCCAGTGCTTGCGTCCGTCCACCTGGAGCACGAACACGTCGTGGGTGTCGTAGTGGGTGGCGAAGCCCTGGCTGCCGGCCGGGGTCAGGTAGGCGTTCACCTGCAGCGGCTGGGCCAGCGCGGCGCCGAGGTCGCGGACGAAGTCGACGAGCGCCGGCCAGGTTCGGTGCAGGCCCTGCAACACCAGCGTCGCGCCGTCGGCGTACAGCGCCAGCACCTTCTCGTCGAGGACCTGGTCGCCGATCTCGGCGCCCGCGCCACCGCCGCCGGTGTAGCGCGCCGCCGGCACCAGCTGGCCGTCCTTCGCGACCCTGAGGAACGGGGTACGAAGGCCGCGACGGCTGAGCAGCTCGTCGGCGTCGGCGGGGCTGAGCAGGTCGGTGAAGCCGTCCGGGTTGGGCAGTTCGGCGGCGCGGGACAGCAGCGGGCTGCGCCCCCAGTGGTCGGCGGCGAACTTGGCCGGCTCCACCGCCACGCACCGGGCCAGCGCCTCGGTCGCGGACAACGGAACCGCCGGGCGGCCGTGGCCACCCGGCGGGTCGACGTGCGTGGTGCTCATGTGTCAGGCGCTGCCGTCGGCGCCGCCGTCGTGCTGGCCGGGGGTCGCGCCGCCGTCGGCCGGACCCTCCGCGCTGCCGTCCGCGCCACCGTCGTGCTGACCCGGGGTCGCGCCGCCGTCAGCGGGGCCCTCGGCGCCGCCGTCCGCGCCACCGTCGTGCTGACCCGGGGTCGCGCCGCCGTCGGCCGGACCCTCGGCGCCGCCGTCCGCGCCACCGTCGTGCTGACCCGGGGTCGCACCGCCGTCGGCCGGGCCCTCCAGGCCGCTGCCGCCGCTGCTCTGGATGTCGTCGTCGTTCAATGCCATGGGTGCTCCCTCGGTGTGCCGCCCCGCGTGGTGCCGGGGTCCGTGTGCAGCGGGTGGTACCCCACGCCCGATCTTCTCTAACCACACCGTAGACGCCCGGACGCCGCCGCACGGACGGTTCCCGGGGCAAGCGGCCGGACCGGGCGGATGCCAGGATGGCGGGAGGACGACGCGAGGAGACGCACGTGACGCAGCCGGAGCCCCTCACCCCGCTGACCGAGGACTGGCAGCGGGCGCTCGCAGTGGTGGCCCACCCCGACGACCTGGAGTTCGGCGCCGCCGCCGCGGTGGCCCGGTGGACCGGGCAGAGCAAGGAGGTCGTGTACTGCCTGCTCACCAGCGGCGAGGCGGGCATCGACGGGATGTCGCCGGAGCGCGCCCGCGTGGTGCGCGAGGAGGAGCAACGCGCCTCCGCCGCCGTGGTCGGGGTGTCGCAGGTCGAGTTCCTCGGCCTGCCCGACGGGCTGCTGGAGTACGGCGTGCCGCTGCGCCGCGCGATCGCCGAGGTGGTGCGCCGGCACCGGCCGGACGTGGTGCTGACGAACAACTTCCGGGAGACCTGGGACGGGGCGTACGCGCTGAACCAGGCCGACCACATCGCCTGCGGCCGGGCCACGCTGGACGCGGTCCGCGACGCCGGCAACCGGTGGATCTTCCCGGAGCAGCTCACCGGCGGCACGCAGCCGTGGTCGCGGGTCCGCGAGGTGTGGGCGGCCGGGTCGCCGGTGGCCCGGCACGGGGTGGACGTGACGGACACGTTCGACAGGGGCGTCGCGTCGCTGCGGGCCCACGGTGCATACCTGAGCGGCCTCGGCGACGGCAGCTTCGACGCCGAGGAGTTCCTGGAGGGCATGGCCCGGCCGGCCGGGCGCCGGCTCGGCGCGCGGTTCGGCGCCACGTTCGAGGTCTTCCCGATCAACCTTCAGTAGGGCACGGAGATGTTCCTGGTCGGCACATCGGGCTGGCAGTACCGGGACTGGCGGGAGCGGTTCTACCCGGCCGGGCTGCCACAGCGGCGCTGGCTGGAGCACTTCGCCGCGCGGTTCGCCACGGTCGAGGTGAACAACGCGTTCTACCGGCTGCCGGAGCGGGACACATTCGTCGCGTGGCGGGAGCGTACGCCCGGCGACTTCTGCGTGGCGGTGAAGATGAGCCGTTACCTGACCCACGTGAAGCGGCTGCGCGACCCGGCCGAGCCGGTGGCCCGTTTCCTCGACCGGGCGTCCGGGCTGGGCGACCGGCTGGGGCCGGTGCTGGTGCAGCTCCCGCCGACGCTGCGGGCCGACCGGGACGCGCTGGCCGGCGTGCTGCGCCTGTTCCCCGCCGACGTGCGGGTGGCGGTCGAGCCGCGGCATCCGTCGTGGTGGACCGACGAGACCCGGCGGGTGCTGGAACGGCACCGGGCGGCGCTGGTCTGGGCCGACCGGCTCAGCCGGCCGGTGACCCCGCTGTGGCGCACCACCGACTTCGGTTACCTGCGGCTGCACGAGGGCCGGGCCCGGCCGTGGCCGCGCTACGGGCGGGCCGCGCTGGCCGGCTGGGCGCGCCGGCTGGCCGGGGCGTTCGGCGACGGCGAACCGGCGTACGTCTACTTCAACAACGACCCGGGCGGCGCGGCGATCGTCGACGCGGTCGCGTTCGCCGGGCTGGCCCGGCGGGCCGGGCTGCCGGTGTCGCGGACACCTGCGGCCCGCCCCGCCGAGGGGGCGGGACGGGCCGGGCCGGTGCCGGATCAGGGAATCATCTGACGCAGGTCACCCGGCATGGTGGCCTTCACGTCCTCCCACTCGCCCTGGGTGACGTGCCGGCGCAGCGTGTCCAGCACGACCTGCACCACCCGCTGCGCGCCGCCTTCGACGTCGTACGGGAAGCCCTGGCGCACCTCGTACAGGAAGTCGTCGCGGTTGAGCTTGATCGGCACGTTCTCCGGCTGCCAGCCGTCGAAGTAGATCCCGCGCACCAGCACCGGCAACTGCTGGGCGAACTCGGTGCTCTCCTGCACCGGCAGCCGGTCCCGCAGCAGGTGCAGCACGGTACGCAGCGCGGCGTAGGACTGGTTGCGCCGTTCCTTCGGCCAGCCGTACGCGGACTCGATCTCCTTGAGGATCACGTTCGTCTTGTCCAGCGAGGACTCGAACGCGGACAACAGCTGTTCGGCCATCGGGCTCACCCCCGTGCTTCGGTCTCCCAGCGTCGGTCGTCGGCGCGGCGCGGCGGACCGCTGGGGCCCCGCCACAGCCGGGTCGGGCTGAACCGGCCGGGCCGTTCGCCCCGCCGTGCCGCCTCGGAGCTGCCGACCACGTGCAGTACGCCACCGCGGCGTCGGTCCGCCACCACCCGTACCGTCATGACCCACCTCCTCGTCACGGCGCCCGAGCCGGCGCCCACTGCCCATGCTGCGGCGGGCGCGGGTGAGCCGGCCTCACCCGTACCGGGTGAGACGCTCAGGCGTCCAGCAGGCCCGCGAGCGTGGTGCCGTTGCGCTGCGCGTAGTCCTGGTAGCAGTTGTTCATCAGCACGTGCGTCTGCTCGGCCTGGCCGGCCAGCTCGCGCAGCTTCGGCGCCCAGTCGCGCAGCTCCCGCTTGGAGTAGTCGTAGCCGAACTTCTCGTGGATGTCCTTGCTGGTCCACTTGTCGCTGTGCCCGTGGAACCGGACCACCGCGAGGTCAGCGGTGGCCGCCAGCACCGGGGGGATGGACGACTTGTGTCCCTGCGGCATGTCCACGCAGACGAACGGCAGCTCGTGCTCGCGCAGGAAACCGAGCGTCTCCTCGGCGTTGTCGCCGTCGAACCAGGAGGCGTGCCGGAACTCGAAGACCGGGCGCAGCGGCGCGCACCGCCGCGCCACTTCCAGCAAGTACTGCTTGTTGGCCCGCTTGATGGTGAACCAGGGCGGGAACTGGAACAGCAACGCGCCCAGCTTGCCGGCCTCGACGAGCGGGTCGAGTGCGGACAGGAACCGGGTCCAGACCTCCTCGTACGCCTGCGCGGGCAGGTCGTCCGGGTAGACGTTGCGCTTGTCGGTCTCGGGGCGCAGGTCCTTGTAGAGCGCGGAGACGCGGGTGGGGTGGCCGGTCAGCAGGCTGAACGCCTTGACGTTGAACGTGAACCCGGCCGGGGTGCGCTCGGCCCACAGCCGGGCGGTCCGCTCGGCCGGTGGCGAGTAGTAGGTGGCGTCCACCTCGACCAGCGGGAACTGCCGGGCGTAGTAGGACAGCCGCTTCTCCGGCGTGTCGGCGCTCGCCGGGTACCAGCCGGAGTCGAGCAGGGTCCGGTCGGTCCACGAGGCGGTGCCCACCTTTATCTCACCCATGGCAGGAGTCCACCGCGTCGGGGACCGACCGGCAACCGGAGCGGCGTTCAGGCCGCCCGCCGCTCCCGGGTCTGCTTGCAGGCCACGCAGGAGGTGGCGGACGGGAAGATCTCCAGCCGCTCCACCGGGATCGGGGCGGTGCAGCCCTCGCAGAAGCCGTAGGTGCCCTCGTCCAGGCGGGTCAGCGCGTGCTCGAACTGCGCCCGCCGCTCCAGGATGGTGCGCAGCAGCGACTGGGCGGTGTCCCGCTCGGCGGTCTTGGTGCCGCTGTCGGCCTGGTCGTCGCCGGCGGTGTCGCCGACCTCCACCAGCCGCAGCACGTGGCTCTGCGCCAGCGTGTGCTCGTACTCGGCGGTCAGCTCGTCGTACCGCGACCGCAGGGACTGCCGGATCTGGTCGGCCTCCGCCTGGGAGCGGCCGGTGGCTGTCGTGTCGTGGACGAGCATCGCTGCCTGCCTTTCCTACGTCCTCATACCGGACCGGGGCGGCCAGCGCCCCGGACCCGGTCCGACTGTGGAAGCGCGGGCTACGAGATCACCCGTGCTCTGTGAGCCGGGCGATTACCCCCGCCCACGGCGGGCCAAACCGGCTATTTCCTGAGTGTTTCCGGTGAGTCCGCAGCCGCTGGTCAGGCGGCCTCGACAAGTGCCGGACGGCGCGGGTCGTCGGCCCGGACCACCACGTCGGCGAAGGACGCGGGGACGACCTCGTCGGCGTAGCGGGCGAAGGCGGGCAGCGTCCAGCGCAGCGCCGGGTCGGTACGCCGCGCGAGCGCCGCCGGGGAGAGCACGAGATGGACCGTGACGTCGAACGGCAGCGCGCCGCCGAGCAGCAGCGCACCGCTGACCAGGACCACGCCGCCGGGCGGCAGATCCACGTACGCGGCCCGGCTGGCCCGGTCGGCGGCGGCGTCCCACAGCGATGGCAGCAGCCGGCCCGAGCCGTCCGGACCGGCCGGGTCGAGCACCTCGCGGCGCAGCCCCGGTTCGTCGAGCCAGCCCTCGTAGTAGGCGTCCGGGTTGGTGCGGCCGTACTCCAGGCGTACCGAGGCGGGGCGGAGGAAGTCGTCGGCGCGGACGTGCAGCACCGGCCGGCCGGCGGCGCGCAGCGGGTCGACGAGCGCTTCGGCGAGCGCGTCCGGCCCGGCGGCGGGCGGGCCGTCCACGGCGACCCGCAGCCGGCCGGGCGTCCCGGTGCGGGCGAAACGCCCGGCCAGCTCGGTGACGAGCAGGTCGGGGCTGATCGGGCGCACGCGCATCGGACCATCGTGCCGCGCGGGCGCGCCGGTCACCACATGATCGCTCCGGGCGGTCGGGGCTCCGTCCGGCGGCGGTCGTCGGGTGGTGGTTCGGGTGGTCAGCCCGTGCGGTCGATGGTGACCCGGGCGTCGTCGGCGAGCCGGTAGCCGACGCCGTAGACGGTGGTGACGAGCGGGACGTCCACGCCGACCTTGCCGCGCAGCCGGCGTACGTGCACGTCGACGGTGCGGACGCCGGCGTGCTCGTATCCCCAGACCGCGTTGAGCAGTTGCAGCCGGGTGAACACCCGGCGCGGGTGGGCGACCAGGTGCAGCAGCAGGTCGAACTCCAGGCGGGTCAGCGGCAGCGGCTCGCCGTCACGCAGCACCGACCGGGACGACGCGAGGATGTGCAGGGTCGGGATGGTCGGGGCGAGCGGACGCGCCGGAGCGCGGCCGGCCGGAACGGCGTCGGGCCGGCGTTCGGCCGGGACCGTGCCCGCGCTGACCACCGCGTCGCCGCGTTCGAGCATCTCGCAGGCGGCGTCGAGCAGCCGGAGGGCGGCCGGGGTGAGCGACTCCTCGCAGGCCAGGGGGATGTTGAGGGTGACGGTGAGCATGGGCGCGGCGGCGGTGTTGGCGGGACGACGCTGGCCGCCGGGGGGACGACCGGGGACCGCGGGTTGGGACGTATGCCATCCGGCGCGCGACGAGGCGGGGCTGACCGACATGGTCCTCCTTGGGCTGGTCCGGGTATCTCCCCACGGCCCGGGACGCCGCTTCATCGATGCTTCCCGGCGTCTCTGCGAGGGTCAAGGGGCGGCCGCGTTGCATGAATGTGACATTTGACGAACACATCGCAGCCGTGCGCTCGCTCTGCGTGCGAGGCCCGTTGATTACAGCAGAGCACCGATTCGCGGTGGTACGGGGGGTCTCCCCGCGGGTTCACAATGGCGGATCGGCCGCAGACGTGAACGCGGCGCACCCCGGGTCCGGGTGCGCCGCGTGCCGGTCGGCCGAGGTCAGGCGTCGCGGTCCACGACGATCTCGGCGTCGTCGGCGAGGCGGTAGCCCACGCCGTACACGGTGGTCACCAGCGGCGTGTCCGGCCCGAACTTGGCCCGCAGCCGGCGGACGTGCACGTCGACGGTGCGCGCCACCGCGTGTTCGTAGCCCCAGACGTTCGCGAGAAGTTGCAGGCGGGTGAACACCCGGCGGGGATGTTCGGCGAGGAACAGCAGCAGGTCGTACTCGATGCGGGTCAGCGGGATCTCGGCGCCGCCGTGGCGGACGCGCCGGGTGCCGGTGAGGAGGCGCACGCCGCCGGGGGCGGGCGCCACGAGGGCGGGCGCGTCGCCGCGGCGCAGGTCGAGCACGGTACGGGCGGCCGGGCGGTCGTCCGGTCCGGCCGGCCCTTCGCCGGACGCGGCCAGCCCCTCCCCGGATGCGGCGAGTTCGTCGAGCAGGTCGACCAGGCGCGCGAGGCCCGGCGTCAGCGGCCCGGCGCCCAGGTCGAGCGTGATGGTGAGCGTCGGTGCGGTACGCGGCCGGGGCGGCACGGCCCGGTCGGGGCGGCCGGATCGGGCCGGACGGGTGGTGAGGGCGACGACGGACATGGGAGCCTCCTGTGCGGGCGGTCGCCCCGCCCCGCCGGATGCGGCGGGACGGTCAGCGGAGCGCCCCGCCGGCGGTGACCGGGGGCGCAGCGGACGAGGGTCGGGTCGGCGGGGTGGGACCGAGGGTGGGCAGGCCGGCGATCTGCCAGGCGGCGAAGCCGCCGACGACGTCGGTGGCCCGGTGCAGGCCGATGTCCTGGAGCGCGGCGGCGGCCAGCGACGAGGTGTAGCCCTCCTGGCAGAGCACGATCACCGGGACGTCGTAGCCGGTGGCCTGCGGCAGCCGCGCCGCGCAGCGCGGGTCGAAGCGCCACTCCAGCACGTTGCGCTCGACCACGAGCGAGCCGGGCACGGTGCCCTGCGCGGCGCGCTGTGCGGCCGGGCGGATGTCCACCAGCAGCGCGCCGCCCCGGCACGCCAGGTGGGCCTGCTCCGGGTCGAGGCGGTGCAGCCGGCCCCGGGCGGCGGCGAGGATCTCGTCGATGCCCCGCGAGCCGGGCGGCGGGACCGGACAGCGCTCGGTTGCGGTGGTGGGGGTCTGCTGCGCCATCGTGGCGTCCTTCCGTTCGTCGGGGTTGCGGGGGCGGCTCACCAGGCCACGCCGGCTCGGGCGACCTCGGCGACCCGGAGCCGGCCGGCGACGAGGTGGTAGCGGGTCATCCGGGTCAGCGCCGGGCGGTACACGTGCACGCTGACGGCGGGCTCGTCGCCGCGGTTGGTGACCTGGTGCACGTGCCGTACGCCGAAGCGCCGGCCGGCGCCGGCGGCGAGCCGGTGCGGGCGCAGCCGCCCGCCGCTCACCGTCTCCTCGGTGAGCACGCCGGCCACGACCAGGAACGCGCCGGCCGAGCCGCCGTGGTCGTGCAGGTCGGTGCCCTGTCCGGGCAGCCAGCTGAGCGCCCACACCTCGTGCTCGTCGCCGGCGTCGAGCCGGGCGTACCACCGCTCGGACGCCTCGAAGCGCAGCGGCACCGGCCAGCCGTCCGGGTCGGCCCAGCGGGCGGCGACGGCGAGCAGGTCGGCGGGAACGGTGCTGGTCATCGGCGGGACGTCCTCACGGTGCGGAGCGGATGTGCTCCCCCAGCTTAGACGGTAAAGCCTATCGGTTTAGTAGGTAATACCGAATGCTGGGACGAGGGGCGTACTCACCGTCGCACCGGCGGATCCACCTTGTAACCCGGCACCGACGGCCAACGGACGGTGAGCACCGTGGACTCCCGCTCGGCGTACCAGGAGTGGTCCACGCCCCGGCCCCACACCACGTAGTCACCGGGCGCGCGCAGCACCACCGTCCGGTCCGGCAACTCGATCCGGAACGCGCCGCTGATCAGCACCAGCAGGGCGGTACGCCGCTCGCCGGTGGCCCACCGGGACCGGGTCTCCCCCGCCGGGTGCACGCCCCACTTCACCTCCACGTCGGTGCTGTGCCGCACGTCCCCGGCCGGCTTGAAGTGGCCCAGCAGCCAGCCCGCGTCGGTCGCGCCGTCCACCGCCGCGTTGCCCACGTACACCCGATCGTCCATGCGTGCGCCTCCCGTACCCGGCTGCGCAAGCTACCAGGCGCGTCCGGCCGCGACGCCATAGCCTGGGCGGATGCCCGACGAACTCGACGACGAGACCATCGCCTTCGCCCACCGGATGTTCGACCTGGCCCGGGCCGGCGCCACCGAGGAACTGGCGGCCAACGTGGACGCCGGGCTGCCGGTCAACCTCACCAACGCCAAGGGCGACACGCTGCTGATCCTCGCCGCGTACCACGCCCACCCGGACACGGTGGCCGCGCTGCTGGCCCGGGGCGCCGACCCCGCCCGGGTGAACGACCGGGGGCAGACCGCGCTCGCCGCGGCCGTGTTCCGGCGCCAGGAGGCAGCGGTCCGCGCGTTGCTCGACGCCGGCGCCGACCCGGACCACGGCGGCCCGTCCGCGGTCGAGACCGCCCGGTTCTTCGAGCTGCCCGACATGCTGGCGCTGCTCGGCCGCGCATGAGCGGCGGGCGGTATACAGGGACGGTGGAGGATCCCGTACCCGAGCAGATGCGCGCGGCGGCCGAGGCGTTCCTCGCGGCGCTGGACGAGCCGGCCCGCGACGCCGCCCGGCACGCCTTCGACGACGAGCCCGCCCGGCGGTGGCTGGAGTACCGGCCACGGCCCCGTCCCGGTGTCGCGCTCGCCGGCCTGGACGTCACCGCCCGCAAGGCCGCGCACCGGCTGCTCGCCACGGCGCTCAGCCCGTCCGCGTACGCGCAGGCCATGGCCGTGATGGCGCTCGAAGAGGTGCTGGACCGGGCCGAGGACTGGCGGCGCGGCCGGCACAGCGGCGACTACTGGGTGGCCGTCTTCGGCGACCCGGCCCGCGACGACGACTGGGCCTGGCGGTTCGAGGGACACCACCTGTCGGTGAGCATGACCGTCGCCGACGACCGGGTCTCCCCCGCCCCGGTCTTCCTCGGCGCCAACCCGGCCACCGTCCGGCACGCCGGACGCCCGGTCTCCCGGCCCCTGGGCCCGGAGGAGGACCTGGCCCGCGAGCTGCTCGACGCGCTCGGACCGGGGGGCCGCTCCGCCGCGATCATCGCCGAGGAGGCGCCCGCCGACATCATCAGCGCCACCCGGGCCGCGGCCCCGGACCGGCTCGACCCGCTCGGCGTACCCCGGGGGCGGCTGCGACCGACCGGCCGGGCGCTGCTCGACCGGCTGGTCGCGCTCTACCTGGACCGGCTGCCACCGGAGCTGGCGGCCCGCGAGGCCGGCCGGCTCGACGGCGGCGAGCTGCACTTCGCCTGGGCCGGCCCGGTCGAGCCGGGCCGGCGGCACTACTACCGGGTGCAGGGCGAGGACCTGCTGATCGAGTACGACAACACCGCCGACGACGGCAACCACGCGCACACGGTGCTGCGGCGCCCCGCCGGTGACTTCGGCGCCGACGTGCTGGCCGCGCACCACGCCGCGGCGCACCCGCCCGGCCCGGTCAGCCCCGGCGCGCCTCGATGAGGAAACGGCGGGCGTACGCGACGAACGGTCCCTCGGCGCGGATCCGCTCGTCCAGGCGGCGCAGCTCGTCCCGGTAGCGGCCCACCGTGAACCCGGGCACCGTCCAGACCACCTTGCGCAGGAACCAGACCACCGCGCCGATGTCGTGGAAGACGGTACGCAGCGTGGCCTCACGCAGGTCGACAACGGTCAGTCCGGCGGCCCGCGCGTCGGCGACAGCCACCCCCGGATGGCGGTGCTCCGGCGGCGGCAGCGGCCCGAGGATCGCCTCGCTCAGCTCCCGCACCGTGCCGGGGCCGATCTGCTGGGACAGGTAGGCGCCGCCGGGCCGCAGCACCCGGGCCACCTCGTCCCACCAGGTGTGTACCGGGTGACGGCTCACGACCAGGTCGAACGTGGCGTCCCGGAACGGCAGCGGCGGCCGGTCGCCCACCCGCACCACTGTCGCGCCGAGCGGGCGAAGGTTGCGCCGGGCCACCGGCACGTTCGGCGGCCACGCCTCGGTGGCGACGAGCAGCGGCGGCGGCACGGGCACCTCGGCGAGCACCTCTCCCCCGCCGGTGTCGATGTCGAGCGCCGCCTCGACGGCGGCCATCCGGTCGCCGACCAGGCGCGCGTACCCCCAGGACGGGCGCTCCTCGGTGGCGCGACCGCGCAGCCAGTCGAAACCCCAGCCCTCGACCGGCGCCGCCTCGGCTTCGGCCACCAGTTCCTCGAACGTGCGGACCATGCCCGCGAGCCTGCCGCCCGGCGGCGGCCGCGGCAACGGATTTCGGCCGGGGTCAGAACGGGCGCGGACGGGGACGGGCGATCTCGACGGTGGACCCGGCGGGCACGTCACCGAACGTCTCGAAGCCGGTCGGCTCGGTGGCCCCGACCCGGTCGAACTGCTGCATCAGCCGGGCGCCCAGCGCCACGCCGACCGCGCCGACCGCCAGCGCGACGAGTTCGGCGGCGAGCAGGACACCCGTCGCGCCCCGCTGCGGCGCGCTGGCCCGGATCAGGCACGACAGCAGGAACAGCGCGGCCATCACGGCGTTCACGAGGTTGAACGTCAGCACGGTCCGGCTGGTGCGCCCGGCGCGGACGTCCCACAGGTCGACCATGCCGGCGACGGTGGTGAGACCGGCGGCGACGAGCGCGGCCACCGCCGTCCAGTAGCCCACCTCGCCGAGGAACGCCGGACCGCCTGCCACGTCGGCGAGGTCGAAGACCGCGGCGCAGACGAACAGGCCGAACGGGAACGTGACAAGCATCGGTTGGATCGGATGCCCCTGCACCCGCAGCCGGCTCTGCATCGCTTCCTCCCCAGGTCGGCGCAGCTCACCAGTCCAGAGTGCTACCCGAGGCGCCGCGAGGCGAAACGACTGTCGCTCAGTTGTCCCGGGGGCGGGAAACGGTCAGCACGAGCCGCTCGGCCACCTCACGCAACGGGATGTCCAGAGAGGAGGCGGCGCTGCGCAGCACCCGCAGCGCCTCCGGGGCGGGACAACCGCGCTGCGTCATGATCACGCCGACGGCCTGCCCGACCACTCCCTCGGCCAGCAGCGAGTCGTCGATCTCACCGGCCCGGCTGGCGGCCCGCTCGCGGTCGCGCGCGGCGGCCAGCAGCAGCCCGGCGTGCTCGGCGAGCAGCATCGCGGTGAGCTGGTGCCGGAGGGTGAGCGCGTCGGGCGACTCGGCGTACAGGTTGATCGCGCCGATGACCTGCTCGTCCACGTCGACCGGCGCGGAGATCACCCCGTGCACGCCGAGCACGCGGGCCCGCTCGCTCCAGGCCGGCCAGCGCGTCTCGTCGGACAGCCCGCCCGCGATGATCATCTCCCGGCGGCGGATCGCTGTCATCGCCGGCGTGTCCGGGCCGTGCCGCAGGTCGTCCAGCTCGGCCCGGTCCGGGTCGGAGGCGGCCACGCCGGCGGGCTCACCGGCGCGCAGCACGGTGAAGCCGCAGCAGTCCACGCCCGGCACGGCGTCGCGGGCGATCCGGACCAGGCGGTCGAGCGCCTCGTCGAACCCGGCCACGCCGATCAGGCCGGCGGTCAGCTCGCGCAGCAGCGCGGCCGTCTCCAGCACACCGAGGTTGTCGATCATGGGTTGGCGCGTGTCGAGGTTCACCGGGCCAGGGCCTCCACCGTTCCCGCGTACGTCCACGCGGTCTCCCCGTCCGGCACCGTTGCCTGTCCCATGTCCGTCCCTCCTGTGGCCGGGCCCCGGCCTACTACCCTCGCAGACCGCGGGTGAAACCGCGCAAAAAGGCCCCTCCCGGTTGCACCGGAAGGGGCCTTCGGCTCCGGTCAGCGCGACCCGGAGATGAGCCGCCGGCCCACCGAGGCGATCAGCCGGTCCAGCTCCGAGCCGAACGGGTTGTCGTGCACCAGGTACGTCCAGGTGGCGCTCGGCCGCACCAGCTTCGACGAGTCCGGCTCCCAGCCCTCGTCGAACTCGGTCTCCTCGAACGTGGCCACGGTCCGCGTCTCGATCTCGGGCACCAGCGCGTTGAACGCGGGCACCGCGCTCCGGTGGAACTCGTCGAGCGGGTCGAGCCGGCCCAGCGCCCGCAGGTGCACGCCCTCGCGCACCTCGGACAGCTCGGCCAGGTGGTCGGCCCAGAGCCGGTCCAGGTGGTAGAGGGCGATCTTGCGGGCCACGTCGGCGAGCAGGTCCTCGTCCATCTCGCCGGCCTTCTCCGGCACCCGCTCCAGCAGCATCAGCGCGGCGATGTCGCTGGTCAGCAGCCGCTCCCGGCGCTCGGCGAGCGCCTTGCGCTGCTGCTCGATCACCTGGCTGTAGCGCCAGGTGTTGCGGTGGATCTCGTGGTTGACGCCCTCGGCGACCCGCTGGGCGTGCTCGACCGCGTAGTCGACCTGCGGATCGGTGACCAGGCCGTCCGCGTTCATCCGGGGCGAGGCCGGCACGGTGTCGCCGGCGTGCCGGACCACCAGGTCGTCCTCCAGGCTGACGAAGAACACCGACCCGCCCGGGTCGCCCTGCCGGCCGGCCCGGCCGCGGAGCTGGTCGTCGACCCGGCGGCTGTCGTGCCGGCCGCTGCCGATCACGTACAGGCCGCCCAGCTCGGCCACCCGGTCCCGGTCGGCCTGGTCGCTGCCGCCCAGGCGGATGTCCACGCCCCGGCCGGCCATCTGGGTGGAGACGGTCACCGCGCCGTACGCGCCGGCCTCCGCGATGATGCCGGCCTCCTCGTCGTCGTTCTTGGCGTTGAGGACCACGCAGGACACGCCGGCGGCGTTGAGCGCGGCGGCCAGCCCCTCGGACTCCTTGACGTCGAGCGTGCCGACCAGCACCGGCCGCCCCGCCTGGTGGCAGCGCGTGATCTCGTCGACCAGCGCCTCCTCCTTCTCGGCGCGGGTGGCGTAGATCCGGTCCGGCTCGTCCTCGCGTACGCAGGGGGTGTTCGGCGGGATCACCGCGACCTCGAGGCCGAAGAACTCGCGGAGCTGGTCGCCGACGAGCACCGCGGTCGCGGTCATGCCGCAGACCGTCGGGTAGAGCGCGATGTACGCCTGCACGGTGATCGTGCCCAGCACCTCGCCCTCGGCGCTGGCGTCCAGCCCTTCCTTCGCCTCCACGGCGGCCTGGAGCCCGTCCGGCCAGCGGCGGCGCTGGGCGACCCGGCCGCGCATCTCGTCGATCAGCTCGACCGAGTCGTCCCGGACTATGTAGTCCACGTCCCGGTGCAGCAGGGCGTGCGCGTGCAGCGCCACGTTCACCGCGGAGAGCTGCCCGACGTGCTCCTCGTCGTACAGGTCGATGCCGCCGAGCTTGGCCTCGACGGTGGCCAGGCCGACCGAGGTGAAGGCGACACTGCGGCCGTCCTCGGCGACGGTGTAGTGCTTGCCCTTGCGCAGCCCGCGCACCAGCGCGGCGGCCGCGTGCACCGGGTCCTGCTCGCCGCCGACCGCGCCTGCGAGCACCATCGGCACCCGGGCCTCGTCGATCAGGATCGAGTCGGCCTCGTCCACGATCGCGGTCTTCAGCGGCGGCTGCACCCGGTCGGCCAGGTCGGTGACGAGCTGGTCGCGCAGGAAGTCGAAGCCGGCCTCGCTGACCGAGACGTAGGTGACGTCGCAGGCGTACGCGGCGCGCCGCTCCTCGGGCGTGGACGCCTCGTTGACCCAGCCGACGCTGAGCCCGAGCAGGTCGTAGACGGGCGTCATCCACTCGGCGTCGCGGCGGGCCAGGTAGTCGTTGACGGTGAGCACGTGCACCGGGCCGTTGCCCAGCCGCACGTGCCCGTACGCGGCGACCGTCGCGGTGAGCGTCTTGCCCTCACCGGTGGCCATCTCCGCGACCTTGCCGGACAGCAGCGCCATCGCGCCGAGCAGCTGCACGTCGTAGGGGCGCTGGTCGAGCCCGCGCCGGGCCGCCTCGCGACCGATCGCGCAGATCTCCTCGTACCCCGTGGCCCGGCCGGCGGCCTCGGTCAGCTCCGCGTCGGAGAGCTGTTCCAGGTCCGCCTCGCGCGCCTCGATCGCCGGCAGCAGCTTCTCCAGCGGCGCCAGGTCGACTGTCGTCCCCGGGCGCTGGAGGAACCGGCGGAACCTGGTCTTCAACCGTTGCGACACACCCATGAGCGGCAACGGTACGCGAACCGGAGCCGATTGTGACCCCCGCCCGCCGCGCGCCGTGCCCACCCCTTCCGCTCCGCTTCCGTCGATCATGAGGTTGACGGCGTTTCGCGTCCGTTTTGTCACCGTCAACTTCATGATCGACGGGGTGGGGGATGCTCCTATAGAAGTCAAGCGGTGTTGAGGGTGGTGAAGTCGGCGAGGAGGGCGGTGTGGATCTCGCGGACGATGTAGCGCTTGAGGCAGCGCATGATTTCTTTCTTGTTGAGTCCTTGTTTGGTGCGTTTGTCGACGTAGGCGCGGGTGCGGGGGTCGTGGCGCATGCGGACCAGGGCGATGGTGTGCAGGGCTGAGTTGGCGGCTCTGTCGCCGCCTCGGTTGAGGCGGTGTCGGTCGGTGCGTCCGGAGCTGGCGGGGATGGGTGCGGCGCCGCAGAGGTGGGCCAGGGCGGCTTCGGAGCGCAGCCGGTCGGGGTTGTCGCCGGCGGTGGTCAGGAGTTGACCAGCGACGTCGGTGCCGACGCCGTGGACGGCGTTCAGGTGTGGGGCGGTGCGGGCGACGGCGGGTCGTAGTCGCCGGTCGGCGTGGGTGATCTCGGCGGTCAGGGCCTGGATCCGGGCGGCGATGGCGGCCAGGGCGGCTTTGGTGGCCTCGACGGGATCGGTGAGTCGGGTCTCGTCGACCGGCAACGCGGCGCACCGGTCGACCAGTGGTGCTTGCGGGTGGCTGAGGTCGTGGCGCAGAGACTCCGGCGCGGAGGCGAGCAGACCGTGGAGCTGGTTGAGCGCGGCGGTGCGGGCCTTCATCGCGCCGCGGCGGGCCACCCGCAGAGCGCGGATGGCCTCGACCGGGCCAGTGCGGGTCTTCGGGGTGCCGCTGGCCTGTCCGGACAGGGCCGCCCTGGCCGCGGCAAGCGCGTCGAGAGGATCGGACTTGCCCTTGGCGCGGCGGGCGCGCCGGTCCGGGCGGTCGACCTCGACCACCATGACGCTCTGCGCGGTGAGATGGCGGGCCAAGCCCGCGCCGTAGGTGCCGGTGCCCTCCACCCCGACCTTGATCACCTGACCGAACCGGCGTAGCCAGGCCAGGAGTTGCCGGTAGCCCGACGCCGAAGCGGGAAATTCCTGGTCGCCCAGTACCCGGCCGGCACCATCGATGGCGGCGGCGTGATGAGTTTTGCCGTGAGTGTCGACGCCGCCTGTGACCTGACGCTTCTTGGCTGCCATGCTGAAACCGTCGTCCCTTTCGCTTGCACCGAACAGGGTCGGCACGCACCGCCGGGACGGACGGACAGGACAGTGACGGGACCTCTTGCACAGGCTCCTATCAGGTCACGAACGCCCAGCAGGTGAGTGCAGGAACGGGTCACCCGGACAAGCCGACGAATCCCCTAGAAGACACCCAAGGTCAGTCAGAGGGTGAGTCAGACCGGCCGGGTGACCCGCTCCCACATCATCACTGTCAG
>NZ_FMCQ01000011.1 GCF_900091605.1 Micromonospora tulbaghiae | reverse complement strand
GTCGCGGAGGTAGAAGGTGGAGTTGCTGGGTCGGAAGACGCCGACGGTGTCGATGCCGTCGTTGTTCCAGTCACCCGAGATCGGCACATCCTCCGAGCGAGGGCCGGCGGAGTTCCAGAGCGAATCGACGATGATCTGCGCGTCCGCCGCCTGGGCCTGGTAACGGTCGGGGTAGGCCGACACCTGCACCGCCTGGCAGACGTCGCCGATCGGGGCGTTGGCCCAGCTGCCGTTGGGATACTTCCTCACCATCGCGTCGAGGAAGGCGTTCGTCGCGTAGGCCGGGTTGAGCCGCTCCGCCCGGGTGCCCCACCACTCCTGCTGCTGGAACAGGCCGAGGCTGGTGTGGTCCACCTCCTCGCTGATGTTCTGCAGGTGGGTCTCGACGATCACCGTGGTGATCGCGATGACCGCAGCGCGCGAAGCGAGGCCTCGTGCCCGCACCGCCTCGACCACCTCTCGCGCGCAGGACACGCGGTACGCCGTCATGTAGCCCCGCATGTCCGAGTTCAGCCGCGAGTTCAGTTGGGTGGCGAGGGTCGCGTCACTCCCGGTGGGCCCGGCGGGGTCGCACGCGACCGTCTGGTAGAGCGCGGTCATCGGAGCGAGGGCCGGCGGCAGGTCCGAGCCCGGCTCCGCGGCCAGGGCGGGGGACGCCCCGAGCAGCGCGGTCGTGGCCAGCGTGACCGTGACGCCGAGGGTTACCGCCTTGGAGGAGAGGTCTTTCACCAGTGACAATCCAATCGCCGAGGTACTCGATGACATGCCCGGCTCCATCGGCCGGGCTTGTTCCCAGAGATTCGCGTATGCCGCTGGCCGAACGCTGACGCGTCGCTGTCAGGACCGAACCTGTACCTGGCCGGCGTCCGGGGGTTCCGGAGGTGGCGGAGGGTGCGCCCGCGGCCCGGATCGGTCAGGATGACCACGGGAGGCCGTCGCCGGGTTGCGCCGCGGCTGACCGGAAGGAGTCCACGTTGTCCTCGTCCGATCTGCTGCTGTCCCGTCGTGACCTCGCGTTCCTGCTGCACGACTGGCTGGACGTGACCCGGCTGACCGAGCGGTCCCGCTACGCCGAGCACTCCCGGGAGACATTCGACGCGGTGCTGGACCTCGCCGCCCAGGTCGCCGCCGAACGGTTCGCTCCGCACAACCGGGCCGCCGACACCGGCGAGCCCACGTTCGACGGGCAGCGCGTGCGGACCATCCCGCAGGTCAAGGCCGCCCTGGAGACGTTCGCCGGCACCGGGCTGCTCGCCGCCACCATGGACGAGTCGGTCGGCGGCATGCAGCTCCCGCACGCCGTGGCCGCCGCCGCCTTCACCTGGTTCCAGGCCGCGAACGTGGGCACGGCGGCGTACCCGATGCTCACCCTCGGCAACGCCAACCTGCTGCTCGCGCACGGCAGCGCCGAGCAGATCGACACCTGGGTCCGCCCGATGGTCGAAGGGCGGTTCTTCGGCACCATGTGCCTGTCCGAACCGCAGGCGGGCAGCTCACTGACCGACCTCACGACCCGCGCCGAGCCGCAGGACGACGGCACCTACCGGATCGTCGGCACCAAGATGTGGATCTCCGGTGGTGACCACGAACTGGCCGAGAACATCGTCCACCTGGTCCTCGCCCGCATCCCCGGCGCGCCGCCCGGCGTGAAGGGCCTGTCGCTGTTCATCGTGCCCAAGGTGCTGCTCGACGACGACGGGAGGCCCGGGCCGCGCAACGACGTGGTGCTGGTCGGGCTCAACCACAAGCTCGGCTACCGGGGCGCCACCAACACGCTGCTCAACTTCGGCGAGGGCGTGCACCGGCCGTACGGGCGGGCCGGGGCGGTCGGCTACCTGGTGGGACAGCCGCACCGGGGACTCGCGGTCATGTTCCACATGATGAACGAGGCGCGCATCGGCATCGGGGCCGGCGCCACAGCGCTCGGCTACACCGCGTACCTGAAGTCCGTCGCATATGCCCGGCAGCGCCCGCAGGGCCGGCCGGTCGCCGACAAGGACCCCACCACGCCGCAGGTGCCGATCGTGGCCCACCCCGACGTACGCCGGATGCTGCTGGCCCAGAAGAGCTACGTGGAGGGCGCGCTCGCGCTGGTGCTCTACTGCGGACGGCTGCTGGACGAGCAGAAGACCGCGCCCGCCGAGGCCGACCGCGAGCGGGCGCACCTGCTGCTGGACCTGCTCACCCCGATCACCAAGAGCTGGCCGGCGCAGTGGTGCCTGGCCGCGAACGACCTGGCCATCCAGGTGCACGGCGGGTACGGCTACACCCGCGACTACGACGTCGAGCAGCACTGGCGCGACAACCGGCTCAACGCCATCCACGAGGGCACCCACGGCATCCAGGCGCTCGACCTGCTCGGCCGCAAGGTCACCATGCGCGACGGCGCCGCGCTGGAACTGCTGCTGGACACCATCCGAGGCACCGTCACCCGGGCCTGGAAGGCGGAGGGGTTCGCCTCGGAGCTGGCCGGTCAGCTCGGCGCGGCGGTGGACCGGATCGCCGTGGTGACGCGGCGGTTGTGGGCTCCGGGTGATCCGGAGCTGGCGCTGGCGAACGCCTCGGTGTACCTGGAGGCGGTCGGGCACGTGGTGATCGCGTGGATGTGGCTGGAACAGGTCCTGGTGGTGGAGGCGCTGGGGACGCCGGAGGGAGCCGAGGGGGAGTTCCTGGCGGGGAAGAGGCAGGCGGCGCGGTACTTCTACCGGTGGGAGCTGCCGAAGGTGGCGGCGCAGTTCGACCTGCTGGAAGGGCTGGACCGGACCACGCTGGACATGCGTGAGAGCTGGTTCTGAACTGCTAGGGGTTGCGTGAGGCGGACGGGTGCCGTCACCACTAGAGCCACTGCCACATACCTCAGCGAGCCGTGGATCTTGTTAAGGACCCGTCCAATCTGCGTGCCGGGTTACGCGGGGGTGCCGGGTTACGCGATCGTCACCGCGGTCGACGCACAGTTCGCTGGTCTCGTGGTCGATCAGGCGGCGCCACGCTCGCTGACCGGCCGGCGGCGCAGGTTCGGGTTCAGCAGGGCCGGGGGCAGGTAGGCCTGGTCGAGCCGGGTGACATCGGTGCCGGGCGCGACGATCTCGTCGATCCGGTCGAGGATCTCGTCGGTGAGGGTCACGTCGACGCCGGCGAGCAGGTCGTCGAGGTGCTCCATCGTGCGCGGGCCCAGGATCGCGCTGGTCACGCCGGGGTGTGCGACGGCGAATGCCATGGCGAGGTGGGTCAACGGCATGCCTGCCTCGTCGGCGAGCGGGACGAGTTGTTCGACGACGTCGATCCGGCGCTCGTCGGTGAGGTGCTTGGAGAAGCGGGCGCGGCGCAGGTCGTTCTGCTCGCCCTTGCGGACCCGGCCGGTGAGCATTCCCTGCCCGAGCGGGCCCCACACCAGCGTGCCCATCCCGTAGCGCTGTGCGGCCGGCAGCACCTCGCTCTCGATGCTGCGGTTGAGGATCGAGTAGGGCGGCTGCTCGGTGTGGAAGCGTTCCAGCCCGCGTCGTTCGGCGACCCACTGCGCCTCGATCATGTCGGATGCGGGCATCGTGGACGACCCGATCGCCCGGACCTTGCCACTGCGGATCAGGTCGGAGAGCGCGGAGAGGGTTTCCTCGATGTCGGTGTCGGGGTCCGGACGCTGGATCTGGTAGAGGTCGATGTGGTCGGTCTGCAGGCGGCGCAGCGAGCTCTCGACCGCGGTCATGATCCAGCGGCGGGATGCGCCTCGCTGGTTGGGGTCGGTGGCCGCGGTTGCGCCCGGCGTCCGGGGCAGCGTGTTCAGCCTCGGAAGGCCCACCTTGGTCGCGAGGACGACGTTGTCCCGGCGCCCCTTGAGGGCCCGGCCCACGATCTCCTCCGAGTCGCCGTACGCATCGGCGGTGTCGACGAGGTTGATCCCCGCGTCCAGCGCCTTGTGAATGACCTTGATCGAGTCGTCAGGATCGGGGTTCCCGATCACCGTGGCGAACATCAGCGTGCCGAGCGCGTACGGGCTGACCTTCATGCCCGTCCGGCCCAGGGTGCGGTACTGCATGCGCGTCTCCCTGCGGTATCGTCGTATGCGGAATCTCTTTCCGGAACTATACGGAAAGCCTTTCCGGAAAAGCAAGGGAGGCGTAGCTGTGTCCGACGACACATCAGACTTCGTTGTTCGCGAACGCGCCCCGCGTCGGAAGCGCACTGACGCACGCCGCAACATCGAGTCCCTGCTCGAAGCGGCGAAGACGGTCTTCAGCACCGTCGGCGTCGACGCCCCCGCCAAAGAGATCACCGATCTGGCCGGCGTCGGCGTCGGCACGCTCTACCGGCACTTCCCGCAGCGCTCGGACCTGATCAAGGCCGTCATCGAACGCGAGATCGACGCCTGCGCCGACGCGGCCCCGGCGCTGGCCGCCGAGCACGAGCCGGGGGTCGCCCTCGCGAAGTGGCTCGATCGGTTCACCGCGTTCGTCGCGACCAAACGCGGCTTCGCCGCGGCCCTGCACTCCGGCGATCCGGCGTTCGACGGCCTGCCCGGCTATCTCATGCAGAAGCTGGGACCGGCCCTCGAGTCCTTGCTCAAAGCCGCGACGGCCAGCGGCGAGATCCAGGCCCGGATCACTGCCCAGGACCTGCTGTACGCCGTGGCGAAACTCTGCGCGCCCATGCCGAACGAGGACCCCGACTACGGCCGGCGCATGGTCGCACTCCTCGTCGACGGACTACGGTCCGGCGAATCCCCGCACTGACGTATTCACCGTCGGCCGGCCATGCGTGAAGCGCCACGGTGCGCTCCGTCGCGCAGCCGATGCTAGGTTCGCCGGCATGACGGGGCAGATCACGGCCGGGCAGTTCCACGAGGCCGACGGTGTCGAGGACTGGCGCTGCCTCTACCACGTGGTCTCGGCGTATTTCCGCACCGCCTCGCTGGCCAAGGGCATAGCGTTCGTCGATGAGGTCGGTCGGCTCGCCGGTGGCGCGGAGCAGCAGTACGTCAGCATCGATCTGCGTCATGCCGGCGTCACGGTGTCCCTGTTGTCGCGCGACGTGGCGCTGGCCCGGCGGAT
Organism: Micromonospora tulbaghiae; assembly: GCF_900091605.1. GTDB lineage: Bacteria > Actinomycetota > Actinomycetes > Mycobacteriales > Micromonosporaceae > Micromonospora > Micromonospora tulbaghiae. The sequence goes on along the minus strand of NZ_FMCQ01000011.1, from coordinate 186,691 downwards.
CTCGGCTGCCGCCAGGGAGCTGGACATCCCCGCCGATCCGACCGCCGTGCAGCTCGTCAACGTCACCCTCGACGCCCTGGTCGGCGCGGACGTGCTGCCGTTCTGGCGCGCGCTGCTGGGTTACCGCCAGATCGATGACGACTATCTGGCCGACCCGGCGCGCAGGGGTCCGGGCTTCGGGGTGCAGCCTATGGATGCCCGGCGTCCACAACGCAACCGCATGCACCTTGATGTCGCCGTCCCACATGACCAGGCAGAGGCCCGCATCGCCGCCGCATTGGCTGCGGGTGGCCAGCTGGTCTCGGATGCGCACGCACCGAAGTGGTGGATCTTGGCCGACGCCGAGGGCAACGAGGCGTGCGTCGCCACGTGGGTCGGCCGATGACAGCGGCCCAATGGCTCGACCGTCGGCCACACTTACGGCATGACAACGACGATCGTGCCGGTAGCCCCCGCCCACCCGGCGTTCGATCAGGTAGCTGCTCTGTTCGACGACTACCGGGCGCACTACGGCCAACCGTCAACCCCGGAGATCACCCGCTCCTGGCTGCACGACCAGATCGCACAACACCGGATCTGCGTCGCTGCCGCCATCCGAGCTGACCGCGTCCGCGGCTTCATCACGGTCACGGTCACGCCGGCATCGCTCAGGCTGGGCACCTCATGGTCGATCCGCGACCTCTACGTGGCCCCGCACCATCGCCGAAGCGGTATCGCGAACGCCCTGCTCCAGCACGTCATCCGCAACGCCCGTGCCGCCGGTGCGCATCGCGTCTCACTCCAGACCGAGACCGACAACATCCCCGCCCTGACGCTCTACACCGAGATCGGCTTCCAACCCGTCACCGGCCTGGAACTACTCAACCTCACCTTCGATCCCACCCACCAGAATCCAGGAGACACGGCCTGACTGTTCCACCGCCCGGCCTCGATCGAGGACGTACAGGGATGCGGTCGCAGACACCTACCTCGGAGCCCTCCCATCGCGGTCCGCGACGACAGCATGTAACGCACGCTCATCGGCAGGTGTGAAAGCTGGCGAGGGCTGGGCGGCATCCGGCGTCTATGCCGGGGCGGGCGGGCTCAGCCACGCCATCGGTGCGCCGGTGAGGGCGGCGTCGGCGAGGCGGTGAGCGGAAGCGGTCTTGAGCGCCGCCCGCGAGCTGTCGATCCAGCGCTGAACGTCCGCGACTCCCTGATGCCGGTACTCGACCGCTTGGACGAGGCACTCCAGCTTGTCCGCGTCCCGGGCCACGACCGCTTCCAGAGTTTCGCCGGCCTCGTACTCGGCGACGGCAGCGTTGATCACGTCGGCAACGGCGGGCGGGCAGGCGGCGACCTGGTCGGCGGTGACGGCGGTATTGGGTGCGGCCGTGAGATAGCGCTTGGCGATGTGGGGGATGTCGGTGATCCGGGTCTCCTGCGTGTCGTGCAGGACGCACAACATCGAGACGCGAGCCGGATCGGCGCCCTCCATGGCCGCGAGCATCATGCCGATGAGCGCCGTGCGGAACGAGTGCTCGGCGATCGACTCGGGGTGCTTCACACCGGCGAACCACCATCCGGTACGGGCGGCGCGCTTGAGCACGCCTGCCTCGAAGATGAAGCTCATGGCTCCTGCATGAGGATCGTTGCCCATCGGAAGTGTCCTCTCATCCGGCAAGCTTGTCGACAGCGCATCGCTCGTGCCGACTCGTCAGTCGATGGGAAGGCGGTAGACGAGTTCGTACCGGCCGCCTGGTAGCACGATGTCGGCGGTCTCCACCGGCGTACCGCCCGCCGTGTAGGTCCGCTCGATGGTGTGCACGAACGTGCGGGCCGGCAGGTGGAGCGCCTCGACCTCGTCGGCCGTCGCTGATCGAAGGCTGACGCGCTCCACGACCTCGTCGACCCGTATGCCGATGGCGTCCATGCGTGCGAGGACGCCCTTCACGTCGCTGTCCTCCGGCCACTCGATCGGAGTGCCCCTGGTGAGGGCAAGCGGCTCGTACGACACGGAGAGCTGTATCGGCTCGCCGTCGGAGAGGAAGCGGTACGACGTCCGCATCACCGGCGCTCCCGGTTCGACGCCGAACCGGGCGGCAATCCGCTCATCGGCCTGCTCGCGTCGGCTGTCGTGCTCCCAGGTGCCCTGCTGCCTGGCACCGGCTGCGTCGCGGGCGAACGGAGAAGTCGGGCCGTCGGCGGAGGGGACGTCGCGGCCTCGGGCGTGACGGACCAGCCGGGTGGCGTCCCGGACGTACACGCCGGATCCGGCGCGACCCTCCACGATGCCCTCGCCCTTGAGGACGGCGATCGCCCATTTGGCGACGGTCCGGCTCACCTCGTACTGGCGCATCAGGCCGGACTCGGACGGCAACTTGGCTCCAGCGGGGAGTTCTCCGGACAGGATCGCGGCGCGTAGGTCGGCGGCGATAGCCAAGTAGGCAGGCGGCGTTGGCATGTCGGCGGCACCTCCGGTCAGCCCAACCAGTCGATCACAGAGTGCGGGGGAGCGGCAGGGAGCAACCGCCTCGACGTCAATACAAGAGCAGCGATCCACGTACACTGGCGAACGGGCATGCCGACTCACCGGCCGATGCCGCAGTCCCAGCCCTCGTCCTGGGAGGCAGGCGAGACATGGCGAGCAAGGCCGACACGATCGGCGCCCGGATCCGCTACTGGCGGATGCGCCGTGGCGGAATGAGCCAGGCCGTCCTCGCCGGGCTCGCCGGAGTCAGCCAGTCCTACATCTCCCAGGTCGAGTCCGGTCGCAAGACGATCGACAGGCGCTCCACCCTGGTCGCCGTCGCCGCCGCGTTGCAGATCACGGTCGCGGACCTGCTCGGTCAGGGCACCGAGACGGGCGATCCGGCGCGTGAGCGTGCGGCCGAGTGCGTGCCGGCGATCTGGTCCGCGCTGATCGAGATCGAGGACGGCGAGCGGCGGCCATCGATCCTCACCCGGGAGGAGTTGGCAGCGGGTATCGCGCGCAGTGAGCAGCTTCGCCACCGCTCGAACTTCCCGGCCATGGCCCAGATGCTGCCCGGCCTGCTGCTGGAGGCTGCTGCGGCGAGCGGACCGGCGCTCGCTCAGGTGGCGTACCAGGCGTCGGCCTGCCTGCGGCACCTCGGGTACCGCCACCTGGCGTTGAACGCGGCGCGGGTCGCGGTCGCGGCGGCCGAGGACGTGGAGGAAGCGGCGTGGCTTGGCGCGACCCGTTTCGCGTACGCGCAGAGCCTGCCGATCGAGTCCGCTCCGCTCGCCGCGCGGGCGGCTGACCGCTCCCTTGCAGAGCTGCAGTCCGCCGCCTCCGACGAGCGGGTCCGGCAGATGCTCGGTCAGTTGCACCTGTCGGCGGCTCTCGCCTCGACAGTCAGCGGGCGCCCGGACGTCGCGCGTGACCATCTGACCGAGGCTGCCCGGGAAGCGGCGACCCTCGGCGACCCGGCGGACGGCATGGGATTCAACGGCTGCGGGTTCGGGCCGACGAACGTGACGCTGTGGGAGATGTCCATCGCCGCCGAGTCCGGCGAGCCCGGCCGGGTGATCGAGCTGTCCCGCACGGTGCGGCCGCAGGTGTTGGCGGCGTCGATCCGGCAGATGTCGTACTGGCTCGACCTCGGACGGGCGCTGGCCGATTCCGGTCGCCGGGACAACGAGGCGATCGCGGCGTTCGTACGCGCGGAGCAGGCTGCCCCGGTGCCGTTCTCCCTCAACCCGCTCGCCCAGGACGCGGTCGTCGCGATGGCGCAGCGGGCCAAGCGCCGGGCCGTGCCCAACGAACTGCGCCTGCTGGCCGGGCGGCTGGGCATAAGCCTGGCGGCATAACCAGCGGTAATTTCTCCATCACCAGGCGGCCCTAGTGTCCGTTTTCGGGTGAGGAGACGCCTCATCCTGCCGGCGCGACGTCGCACTCCCTTGTGAAGTGATCCGTCGCGCCGGAGCGGACGGAGGTGGTGATGGGCGGTCGGAACGGCTGGCGCCGAACAGGCCAGGAGGCACAGAGGGCCGAATGGGAGGCGGCGAAGCGGCGGATCCTCGCGCTGGCTGAATCGGATCACGCGCAGGCAGCGCCCGGCGAGTCGACAGCGGGCCAAGCGCCGCACCGGGACGCCGACGTCGTCGCACCCGCCGAGCGGCGCCTGCCGTACGAGGGCTACCTCCTCGCCGTCGCGTCGACGCTCGTACGCCGGCATCGCCCGGCCTGGTCGTGGCGGAAGTGGCGGTGGGTGTGCCGCTGCGGTGCGGACCTGCCGTGCCGGAACCGCCACCGCGTACCGATCAATCGCGGTCACTGGCCGCCGCAGGAGGACCAGTGAGTACTGCGGAGCAGGCGATTCTGGCGGTGCACGTACGGGGTCTGGACGGGATGTGCGTGGGTTGTCGGCTGTGGTGGGCGCGGCTGACTCCGTACCCCTGCTGGCAGGTCGCGTGGGCGACCAGCAGGCAGGCGCGCGCGAGCGTCGCCCGCTTCCTGGGGGTGCGCGGGTGAGCACCCACGGGCCGATGCTGCCGGTCTGGTCGTGCGGTGGGTGCGGTGCGCCCTGGCCGTGCGCGTTGCACCGGCGGTTCCTGGGGTGGCTGCGGTGAGCGTGCTGCGGGCCGGCGACGAGAAGTTCCACTACAGCGACGGGTCGCACCGGTGGACGGCGCCGGATCCGGAGTACGACCAGGAGGTGTGGGAGGAGCAGGTCCGCCAGCACAAGCTGGGTCACCTGCGCAACGAGCGCCCGAGGGTACGCATCCGGCGGATCGGGTGACGCCGGCCTGGTGCGAGACTGGGCCGGTGACTCACCTGCTCGCGCGCCGTGTCTATGACACCTGCCACCTCACCGGAGAGTTCCGTCTCAGGTCGGGGCAGGTCAGCGACGAGTACTTCGACAAGTACCTGTTCGAGGGGAAGCCGGAGCTGTTGCGCGACGTCGCCGAGGCGATGGTGGCTCTGTTGCCGGAGTGCGACGTGCTGGCGGGGATGGAGATGGGCGGCATCCCGCTCGCCACGGTGATGTCGCAGCTGACGGGTCTGCCGACGGTCTTCGTGCGCAAGCAGGCCAAGGAGTACGGCACCGCGAAGGTGGCCGAGGGCGGGCCGGTGAACTATCTGCGGGTCGTGGTGATCGAGGACGTCGTGACCACGGGAGGCGCGCTCCTGGCCTCGTGCGGACACCTGCGGTCCGTCGGCGCGCAGGTCGAGACGGTGGTCTGCGCCATCGACCGCGAGCAGGGCGGCCGGGAGAACCTGGCGGCCGAAGGGCTGCACCTCCGCTCCGCCCTCACCCGCCGGGATCTGGACGCCTCACTGGTGGCGTGAGGCTCGCACCCCACCTACAGCTGGGGCTGCGCCGGGCCGCTGCTGATGTTGTACGAGTTCTTGGCGGCGACCACGGCCGCCTGGATGTGCTCGGGGTCGACGCCGTGGACGTTGAGCGGCGGGTGCAGACGCCGGACGAGTTCGGCCTCGATGTCCGCCGGCTCGGGGTCCTCCGCCCAGGTCAGGCGCAGGTGTTCGTGCATCCAGGCGGTCAGCCGCGTCTCGTCCTCGGGGATGAGGACGACGCGGTCGGTCCAGGTCGTCCGATAGCCCTCGGACACGAGGAGACCGGCCAGCGTGCGGCGCAGCGTCGAGCTGCCCGACCGTCGCAGGTGGTTGCGCAGGATCCGGCCCCGCAGACTGGTCGCCCGGCCGAGATAGAGCATCCGCCGCGACGGGTCGCTGTCGTTCGGTGGCCCGGGGAGGTCGGGGAGGACCGAGGGTGGGGCCCACCAGGCGTAGACGCCGCTGCCACGGGCGAGGCGCTTGACGGCGACGTCGAGCGCGACCGGCGGGCCGGAGAGCAACCGCAGGGCCTCGTCGACCCGTTCTTCGTCGGTCGGGACGTCGGCGGATCGCCGTTCGGGGAAGGTCACCGGGACCATCCTAGGCGCTTGGCGGGTCGAGGCCGGAGGCTCTCCCCGCAAGGCCCCGTCATGCAGCGGCAGATGGACACGCCCGACTTGACTCTCGACCCGGTCGAGGGCCGACCCTTCCCGGGTGACATATGAGGAGCGCGACAAACGATCAGTCCCTCTCTCGATCGACCTGGAGATGCTGCGGCCGGTGCTGCGCGCCGGCTGGGGAGCGGACACCTGCGACCCGCACGATGTGCAGGATTGGCATGCCGGCAACGCAGCCCGTGGTCAGTGCGGGGTGACCGCACTGATCATCCAGGATCTGCTCGGCGGGGAGCTGATCCTCGGCGAGGTCCACGCCGGAGACGCCAAGGTCGGCTACCACTACTGGAATCGACTGGCCGACGGCCGCGAGGTGGACCTGACGGCTGACCAGTTCCAGCCACCGGAAGTCGTCGTCGGCGGTCAGGTTCAGCAACGCCCGCCGGGCCCACCTGTGCGATGCCGCCGGCAGTACGAGATCCTGCGGGACCGCGTCTTCGCAGCTCTCTACGGCGGGAGGTCAAGGTAACTGATCTGATCTCAACCGCGGTTGAGGTTGCAGGAAGCAAGGCCGAAGCGCGCATGAGCGGTGTTCCCACCTGCACCGTCGTCCGCGAGGTCGGTCCCGGACCACAGCGTCTCGACGCCTGACCAGGAGGTGTGGCGCCGGGACCAGGAACAGCAGGGCCCGCTCGGCGGCCCTCGCCGTGCGAGGCTGAACGTGTGGCTTCCCGATCGGCGTGCGCGTGGAAAGCCCGGTTGTCCGGCGGCTCGGTACGCGCCTCGGGCGCGTCGCTGCATCTGAAGACCGGCGAGAGCGCGGTGACTGGTATGCCCCAGTCCCTCAGTCGGCGCGGCGCCTGCCGGTGACGCCCGGATGAGCCTGGCGTCGGCGTTCGTACCGATCTGGATCCTCACCGCGGTCGGCTACGCGGCCTGCCGCTGGGGCCTGCTGGGCGAGGCGGCGGCGTCGGTGCTCGGCCGGTTCGTGTTCCACCTCGCGATGCCGGCCGCCCTGTTCCTGGCCCTGTCCCGGATGCCGCTGTCCGCGTTCGCCGGCCGTTCGCTGCTCGCCTTCGGGGTGAGCACCGCAGCGGTGGTCGGGTTCGGGTGGGCCGGCGCGAGCCGGCTGTTCGGTCGCGAGCCCGGCGAACGGCCGATCTGGGGCATGGCCGCCGGGTACGTGAACTCGGCGAACCTCGGCATCCCGATCGCGACGCAGGTTCTCGGCAGCGTGTCGTTCCTGGCCGAGGTGGTGCTGCTGCACGTGCTGGTGGTGACGCCGGTGATCCTGGTCGCGCTGGACCGGCACCGCGACCCGCACGGGCGGGTGAGGGTGCGCCGGATCGCCTCCCTGCCGGTACGCAATCCGGTGATCCTGGCGTCGCTGCTCGGTGTCGCGTGCTCGGCTGCCGGCCTGCAACCACCGTCGGCGGTCGCCGCGCCGCTCACCCTGCTGGCGGGCGCCGCGGTCCCGGCCGCGCTGGTCGCGCTCGGCGCGTCGCTGCACCACACGGCGCCGTCGCGGGCAGAACCGGCAGAGCCAGCAGAGCCAGCAGAGCCAGCAGAGCCAGCAGAGCCGGCCGGGCCGGCCGAGCTGGCCGCGATCAGCGCGCTGAAGCTCGTCGCGCAGCCGGTCATCGCGTACGCGGCCGGGCTGGCCCTGCACCTGTCCGCGCCGCAGTTGCTCGCCGTGGTGGTGTGCGCGGGCCTGCCGACAGCGCAGAACACGTTCATCTACGCCCAGGAGTACGGCGTCGCCGAGGCGGTGGCCAACCGTGCGGTGGTGGTGACCACGACGCTGTCGCTGGCCACAGTGGCCGCGGCGGCGACGCTGCTCGGGTAGCCCGGCGATCACCGCTACGAGGGGAACCGCCTCCAGTGCCCCTCGGAGACGACCTCGACGGCGCCGTCGGTCACCTTGATGGCCGTCTGGTCGTCGATCGCGTACGCCGGACCGGCGATCTCGGCTGCCCATCTCTCGGCATGAGCCATGGTGTTGTCCGGCTCGAGGCCCAGATGCGGGAAGATCGAGAAGTCGACGAGCCCCAGCGTGCGGTCGTCGGGCGCGGACTGCCATTCGACGAATCCCTTGCCGACCCGTGGGGTCAGCACCATGCTGCCGGCACTCAACCCCACCCAGACGGTGTCGCGAAGCGACGGCAGGAGGTCCGCCAGCCCGGACTGCCGCATCCAGTGGCACAGGTACGTCGCATCGCCGCCGTGCACGAGCATGACGTCGGCCTCGCGGACCCAGGGGACCCACCGCTCCTCGCCGATGCTCGGCAGCGCCGTCAGCTCGAGGACGCCCAGCGACTTCCAGCCCAGCCCGCTCATGGGTAGCGGCGTCTGACCGGTGATGAAGCGCCAGGCCGAGGCCGGTCCGCCCATCGGGTAGGCCGCGGTCGGGACGCACAGGGCGCTGGAGTCGGCGATCGGCTTGCCCAGCAGATCGACCAGCGCATCCTGGATGCTCGGATTCTGGACGCCCGCGGATGTGAGAAGAAGCTTCACGCTTGCCTCCTGTACGTGGCGGTCATGACGCTCTCCCGGGAGTCGGGGGATCGGGTGCACGGCAATACAGACCGGAAGCCGTAACGAAACTCATCGCCGTTGCGACCCCTCAGGCCCTCCGAGGACGTGGCGTCACTCGCGGATCTCCATCTCTGCGACCAAGCCGTCGTCGAGGCGGTAGACGTGCGTGACGACGTGGTCGGCGATTTTCGCTCCGGCTTTGTCGTGGACGACCTGATGAACGGTGACGGCGATGCGGCCGTCGGCCTCCGTGCCGAACGCGGTCGGCGTGACGACGGGCTCGAGCTGGTCCCACTGCCGGCGCCAGTAGGCACTCACCTGGTCGCGGCCGCGAACGACACCTCCCTCCCAGCCGTTGGGCCACGAGACATCCGGCGTCATGGCGGCCAGCAGCGTGGGGATGTCACGCCTGTTGAACGCCGCGTAGAGGTTCGTGAGCAGGGCCTGGGAGGTAGGGCGTCCCGGTGAATCCACCGAGCCAGCATGGCCGGTGGACGAGGGCGCATGAAGACCTCTTCGCGGTCAGCAGAACGCGAGCAGCGCCGGACGGTAGGGGGAGCGGTGTCGTCGACGTGGCCACGTGTGCTCACCGTTTTGTGCGAATGCGTCGTACCTCGACGTAGCGGCGGATCTTCTCTGCGGTTCCGCAGTCGTCCATGCTGCACCAACGACGGCTGCGGTTCTTGCTCTCGTCGATGAACAGGAAGCGGCAGCCCGCGCATCGCTTGATCCGGTCGAGCGCACCCGTGGTGAGAAGCTGGACCGCCGCATGGACCACCGGACGTAAGGGCCGGGCAAGCGTGTGGTCGTCTCGCCAGGACCATGCGAATGTCTTCCCGCGCATGAGCTGTGCGTGGGCGAGCGCGTCGGCTTCGTCGTCGCGCAGCCGGGTCAGCGCCGCGACGCCCGGGTCCTCGCCGGCGGCCAGTGGCCGGAACACCTCGTCCAGGTAGTCACGGGTGCGCAGTGCTTGTGCGAAGGCGGTGTCGGTGCTGTCCGGACTGCCGCGGGACAGCCGGCGCAACGCCGCCGCTTGCGTTTCGGTGAGGGTGCCCGCGTACACGCTCCAGGCGATCAGCTCGGTGTAACCGGTGAGCACGTCGTCGTCCGGAGGCCCGACGGGTGGGCCGGCGCGGGTGTTGAGGAAGTCCAGCGCGAGGTCGCCGCCGACCAGGCGCATCCGCGTGACCCCTGCTGTTTCCATCAAAGTCCACTTTACCAGTTGCCCCGCGACAGGAACGTTCCTAGAGTGTTTCCGTCATAGCCGGTTTAGGGGGTAACGATGGGTCAGGCGCATGCACACCGGCGGGCAGTGGGAGCGCTGATCGGCCTCGCCGGCGGAACGTTCCTCTACACCGCGGCCGAGGCGCTGCCGATCGGGCTGCTGTTGCCGATGGCCGTGGACCTGGCCGTGTCGCCGTCCCAAGTGGGCATGCTCGTCACCGTGTACGGCGCAGTGGTGATGGTCGCCTCGGTCCCGTTGACGGCGCTGGTGCGCAGAATCCCTCGCCGGCGGTTGCTGTCGGTGCTCCTGGCGGGCTTCGTCGTGAGCAACGCGATCACGGTGTTCGCGAGCACGTTCACCATGCTGATGGCAGCCAGGATCGCCACTGCGGCCACTCATGCGTTGTTCTGGGCGGTCGTTGTGCCGACCGCGGCTGAGCTGTTCCGGCCCGGGCTGCAAGGACGGGTGGTCGCGGTCGTGTTCGCCGGCGGCAACGTCGCTCTGGTCCTGGGCGTGCCCGCGGGCACCTGGCTGGGTGAACGTGCCGGCTGGCGGGCATCGTTCCTGGCGGTGGCCGGGCTCGGTGCGCTCGTCCTCGCCGTGGTGGCCTGGTTGCTGCCGTCGACGGGGCCGGCGCAGGAGCACGCCGGCCGGGGCAGAACCCCCGACTCCCGCCGATTCTGGCTCTTGGTCGTCGTGGCCGTCCTGTCGACCGCCGGTGCCATCGCCGCCTACACCTACATCGCCCTGTTCGTCACCGAGGTCACCGGATTGCCTGCCGCGTCGATCGCGACCATCCTGCTGGCGCGCGGCGTCGCCAGTGTCCTCGGCATCCTCGCCGCCGGACCGATCGTCGACCGCAGCCCGTGGTCCGCCCTGGTCGCGACGGTCGCACTGCAGTGCGTGGCGCTGCTCGGACTGTACGCGTTCGGCCACCACCCGGCGGTCGCCGTCGTCCTGATCGCAATCGCCGGACTGGGGTTCGCCGCGTTCACCGCGGCGCTCGGCGGCCTCGTCCTCCAGGTAGCGCCCGGCCGCTCCGACATCGCCGCCGCGACGCTGTCCGCCGCCGTCAACGTCGGCATCACCGGCGGCGCCTTCTTCGGGGCCCTCATGCTGGAGAGCCACGGTGCCGCCAGCACGATGTTGATCGGCGCCCTGCTCGGCGCTGTCGCCCTAGCACTTGCCCTCGGCGAACGACTCATTCCGCCGCCGCACAACAAGGGCGGCGCGGCGACGCCCGCGTCCGTGGCCGCGCCTCCCGACCCGCGTCCTGCCCAATAGGTGAGGACGTCAACTGATCGCGGGCGTGAGCGTGCCGGCAGCGCAAGCCACCCATGCCGACCTGGTGATCGGTTCCGCCCGCGGCGCCGCCTTTCGCGAGTCGATCCCGGCGGGGCGCCGGCGGTGACGGCGGGGCGTCCGCGATGCTGTGGGCGTGGAGTACGTCTCCAGAGTGCCTCGACCGCCGCTGGACGGGCTCGTCGACGACCTCTACTACCTGGCGGGCACACCGCCGTACGCCCGGCTGACGCTGCCGCCGATGCCGGCTGCGCTGCTCGTCGTCAACCTCGGGGCGCCGTTCCGCATCCGCGGCGGCACCGACATCCAGACGGCCGAGTACGCCGACGGCTGCGTGATCACCACACCCACCCGCGCGTTCGAGTTCGGCTACCCACGCCCCACCCGGTCTGTCGGCGTGCACGTCAAGCCGTGGGGCCTGGCGCCGTTCCTGCCGATGCCCGCGGCCGAGTTGTGTGACCGGCCGGTGACACTGGAGCAGGTCTGGGGCCGGCCCGCAGTCGCCGAGCTGCGCGACCGGCTGGCCACGGCGGACGGACCGCACGAGATGCTGACGCTGCTCGAGGAGGAGCTGATGCGACGGCTGCGCGAAACCGCGGGCCTGCGGCTGATCCGCCATACGAGCGGCGTCATCGCGGCGACCAGCGGTGCGGTGGCGATCGGCGACCTGAGGACGGCAGCCGGCGTCAGCAGCACCCATCTGGCGCAGCGGTTCAAGGAGCTCGTCGGCGTCACGCCGAAGCGGATGGCCCGCACCTATCGCTTCGCGGCCGCCGTGTTCGCGATCGACCCCGCCGGCCCTGTCGACTGGGGCCGGCTCGCCATTGGGGCGGGCTACTTCGACCAGGCCCACTTCGGCCACGAGTTCCGGGCGTTCACCGGGCTCACACCGACCCGGTACGTCGAGGTCCGGCGGCGGTTCCTGCGCGAACACCCCGGCCACGCGATGGACGGCTGGCCGCTGCCGGCCGATTGATTTCATACAAGAACGGCAGCTCACGGGACGCTAGCTTGGGGGCACCCAAGACAGAGGAGAGCCGGTGTGGGCACTGTGGTCCTGTACAGCTCGGTGTCGGTGGACGGCTTCGTCGCGGACGGGAACGACCAGCCCGGACCGCTGTTCGACTGGTTGACAAGCGGTGACGTCCCGTTGGACGACAGCGGCGCGTTGAAGGTGTCGCAGACGTCCTACGACTACATCCGGCCGTACTGGGACCGGATCGCTGTGACAGTCGTCGGCCGGCACGTCTTCGACCTGACCGACGGCTGGGACGGGACGCCGCCGAGCGGGATCGACCACGTGGTCGTCGTGACGCACCGGCCCGCGCCCGAGGGCTGGGACGCCGAGGCGCCGTTCCACTTCGTCGAGGGCGTCGAGGCAGCCGTGGCCAAGGCGCAGGAACTCGCGGGGGACCGCGTCGTCGAGGTCGCCGCCGGCGACGTCGGAGGCCAGGTGCTCGCCGCGGGCCTGGTCGACGAGGTACGCATGGACGTCGTACCCGTGGTGTTCGGGTCCGGGAAGCGCTACTTCGGCTCGGTCGACGCGCAGCATCTGCTGGAGGATCCGGACGTGGTGCTCCAGGGCGATCGGGTGCTGCACCTGCGCTACCGGGTGCGCCACGGTGTTCGCGCTGCGGGCGACAGATCCGGATGACCGTCGGGCTGCCGGGTAGTGTGTCGAGGCGGGGATGATGTCGGCGTGGACTATCCGCCGCCGCTACCGGATCCAGCCGACGGCACCATCCGCCGCTACGTCATCGTCGCGGCAGAGCCGGAAGGCCCTCGCTACCTGCATCTCCTTCACGGCGGAATCGGCCGGCCGGACGCGCAGCAGAACGTCCCGGTTGTGCAGGCCCTGCGCCAGGATTCTCGACGCATCAGCGATGAGGAACTTGTCTTCCTGCTCCAACCGGGCAGGATGCCGAACTGGCGATCGCGGTTGGTCGCCGCCTATCTCATCGGGATCGATAGACGTACCCGGTTCCGGGAGACCGTCGGCCACCTGCTCCTGTCGAGCGAGGTCTGCTTCAGCGGGCAGGCCTACTGTTTCGCCCTCGCCGCCTTCGGTGACCACCACGACGCCGAGATGCTGACCGCCTACCTCGACCGCTACCTGCCCAGACTCGACCTCCGCTACGACCAGCACTGGGCGCTGGGTGCCCTGCAGTACATCGACCTGCGACTCGGGACGAGCCACGCCGACCGCTACCTCGCCCCGGACGGCATGTGGGAACGCTGGGCCGGCGCTGTCTCCCACCCACCGGCCGTCGACAACTGCCGAGACCTGATCGTCAACCTGTGCGCCCTGTGAGCATGCGCGATGCCATGACCGACGCGGTCAGAGCAGTGCGAGTTGGCCCGGCATCGGCTCGTCGTCGAGGCGGGCGTCGAGCTGCCACAGCCGGAGCTGATCGTCCTCGTGATGACGGGTGAGCCATCGGCCTGGCTGGTACGACGGGTGGACAGCGCCGGATTCGTCCTGGTGCGGGTAGCGCACCTGGGATCGGCACCGGAGGCTGAGCGCCGACAGCAGTAGATGGCCCTCGGCGTCGTCCGGCAGGTCTGCGGCGTTCACGGCGACGAGGATCAGTCCCTCGCTCAGGAACACGGCACGGTCCACGTGTCGGCAGCCCGCGAGGCCTGACGGCGCGCCTGGCAGATCTTCGAGGTGTCGTGCCGTGATCACGGCGTCGGAGGCGACGTCGCGGACGGACAGGAACCCGTCGAGCGTCAGTGTCAGGTAGCGGCCGCCTGCCGGGCTGAAACCGGCAAGATCGCCACCGGCCAACGGTCGCAACACGATGTGCTCGGCGTCAAGCCTGATGAGCAAGGCGCGAACCTGGTCAGGATCGGCCAGCGTCAAGCCGGTCCAGACGCCTTCGGGTGTGTGCAGGAACCAGGCGGTCTCGGGACCGGGCAGCGGCACGCGACGGATCTCCGCGCCGCTCGCACCGTTGACGGCGACAAGTTCCTCGTTATCGGCCAGACGGATCCAGAGGACGCGGTCACCGTCGAGGTGGAAGTCGGCGCCTGCGCCCCCGCCGAGCCGACCCCAGCTGGTGCGCCATCGAACCACGCCGTCGTGGTCGAGCACGACGATCTGATGCTCGTCGCCCGCCGCGACGAGTCGACGGGTGGCGCTGACCTTCATCTGCGGGCCGTCGAGAGGCGCCGCAAGTCGCGCCACGCGACGTAGTTCGTGGTCGAACAGGTTCACAGCGGGACGGTCTTGTTCAGTGACCACCCAGCCGAGACCGGTTGCCTGCGCGACATGGCGAATGCCGGGAAGCCGCACCTGGTTGATCAAGCGGGGTCGCATCGCGGCAGCATAGAGCCACCTCGGCGAGCCCGTCGGGCCGCCTGCGCGGCCGCCCCTGCCGTATGGCGCATCCGTCGGACTCGGTTCAGCGTGGTCCGAGCCCGGTGCGCCCGTCGATCAGCTCGCGCACGGCGTCCAGGTGACCGGCGTGCCGAGCGGTCTCCTCGATGACGTGCAGAATGATCCGTCGCAGGTCGGTGGTCTGCGACGCCAGCGTCTCGTCGGGATGCCGGCCGGCGGGTGTCGCCGACAACGGGGCCGCGGCGATGATCGCGTCGGAGATGTCGCACTGGTCGCGATAGAAGCCGAAGACCTGAGACGGCGATCGAGTCGTGCGGAGTGGTGTGTTCTCGTCCGGCCAGGGCAACGGCTCTACGGAACCGCGAAAGACCTCCTGGAACCAGTGGCGTTCCGCATGCCCGAGGTGCTCCACCAGCCCGAGCGGCGACCACCCGGAGGGCAGGACAGGCGCGCGCAGCGAGGCCACGTCCAGACCCGCCAGGATGGCTCGGACGCTGACACGCTGGTATTCGAGGAACTCACACAGCGTGGCCTTCTCCAGATCGACCTTCATCACGCCCGCAGGCTAGCGGCCGGCACCGACAGTTCCGCTGCCCTCACCTCAGTCGATCGACGAGCCGGCAAGCACACGCTCAGTCCGCTTACGTTCTCGACGCCCGGTCGTATGCGATTGACACGTCCAGGTCGGCAAGGGCAAGGTTGCGGTCGGCCACGCGCACCGCGTGGGCACTCTGCATGAGGGAATGACGCCTGTGATCCGGGTAGGCCGAGCGGCCGCCTGAGTGTCGACCACGCGACGGATGACCGTCGCGTGCCTGCGACACGGCGGGGCGGCCCGACGTTTTCCTCCGCCCGTCGCAGCTTCTCTCATGCATCGAGGTTTCCCGTTGAACATGGATGCCCGCATCCAACAGTCCGTCGTCGCCAACCTGTCGCGCCGGCCCGCGCCCGTCGAGGTGGGGCCGTTCGTGATCGGGCTGGACCCGACGACGACCAGCCCATACGTCAACTACGCCACGCCGCGTCCCGGCGCCGCCGTCACCGCGGCCGACGTCGCCGCCCTGGTCGCGGCGTTCCACGCCGCCGACCGCAAGCCCCGCCTGGAGTACGTCACCAGTTGCACCCCCGGCCTGGAGGCGCTGCTGAAGGCGGCAGGCTTCACTGTGGAAGCCCGGCACACCTACCTGGTCTGCGTACCGGGCACGCTGGCGTCCCCACCCGTGCCGCACCACCTGAGGCTGTGCGAACCGCGTGGTGATTCCCAGCGAGCCGTGCTGATCAGCGTGCAGAACGAGGCGTTCGGCGGCGATCCGGTCGCCTCCGAGGCCGACGTGGCTCGCCTGCAGCGCCAGCAGGACGCCGGCGGCGTGGTCGTCATGGCCGTCACCGAGGACGGTGGCTGCGCGGGCGGCGGCGGTGCGGCTGCGCCTGTCGGCGCGGTCAGCGAGGTGGCCGGCATCGCCGTTCGCGTGCCCTACCGCCGCCGGGGACTGGCGTCTGCGATCACCGCCGACGTCACCCGGCGGCTGTTCAGCGCCGGCACGGAGGTCGCCTGGCTGGAGGCCGGCGGCGAGGATTCGTGGCGGGTCTACGAGCGCGTCGGCTACCGGCCCGCCGGTCAGCGGCTCTACATCGCGATGAACTGAGCCCAGGCGAGGTGCCCGGGCTGAGGTTCGACGACCGAGGCCCGGGCCACGGCGGCAAGCCGACCTTCGGACCCTGCGCCGGTTTCTGCTCCCGATCGCGGCCACCGGGACCGGCCGGTACGGTGCGCCGTCGCGTCTCCCCGGTCACCGCGAAGATGTGCAGCTCGTGCTGCTCGGGCGGGTCGTGGCCGGTGCGTACCGAATCGTGGCGGCGGCCGGAGCGAACGGTGCCCCGCTGCGCGGCCGGCTCGGGAGCCCTTATCGGCTGGCGGCCGCCGCGCGCTCCGGGTACACCTGGTCGGTGATCCTCATTCAGCGGGTCCGCGTCCGGTGGACCGCCGCTGCCCGCGGTGCGCCCGCGGCGAACGCCCGCCGCGGCCTCGTCCGGGCGATGCCGCCGCCCCGGTCGCTGCCGGACGCCGAGGTGGTCGTCCACGACGTGCTCGCCGACCAGGAGGCCGGCTACGAACACCGAGACGGGGTACGCGCCGGAGGCGTCGCGCTGGCCCGCGAGGTCGGACTGTGGCTCGGGCACGATCGGGTGTCGGTCGTCGTGGACCGGCTACCCGGGTCCGCGGCGTATCCGCGTGCGCCGGCCTCGGCGCGGCTGTTCACGCTCGCACCGGGGCAGGTCGGCCGCTACCGGGCCAACTTCCGGTTCACCGGATGCGCGTGCAACCCGAGCTGGTACTACGAGGAATGGCTGGTGCACGTGTGTCACGGCACGGGGGCGGCTTTCGGGTACGGCGAGCCGGACCGCGACGTCGACCACCGCGTCCGGCTGTACGGGGGTGCGATCGCGCGGCTGCGAGACCCTCCGGGTGACTCACCCCGCGCACGCCGGAGTGAGTGAGCGGTGATCAAGCGGTCCGCTGGTTCGGCCGCTCGCGACTTCCCTGCGGTGTCACGAACGCGGCGTCCGATCCCCGCCGGACAACCGGTCCATCTTTGACCAGGCTTTCCACCATGAACAACGCACTTGACGGCAAGGTAGCTCTGGTCACCGGTGGTGGCCGTGGCATCGGCGCGGCGGTGGCCCTGCGCCTGGCCGAGGACGGCGCCGATGTGGCGCTGACGTTCCAGCAGAATCAGCGTCGCGCCGACGACGTGGTGGAGCAGATCGAGGCTGTGGGACGGCGCGCGATCGCCGTGCGGGCCGACAGCGCCGATTCGGCAGCGGTGGTCGCGGCGGTGGACCGGGCAGCCGGTGAGCTGGGCCGGTTGGACATCCTGGTCAACAACGCGGGCGCGTTCCTGCTCGGGCCGCTGGAGCAGTTGAGTCTCGACGAGTTCGAGCAGACAGTCGCGGTGAACGTCCGGGCGCCGTTCGTCGCCTCGCAGGCAGCGGTGCGCCACATGTCCGCGGGCGGACGGATCGTCAACATCGGCAGCAACACGGCCGAGCGGGCGGTCTTCCCGGGCTTCTCGCTCTACGCGATGAGCAAGACCGCCCTGATCGGTCTGACCAAGGCGCTCGGGCGCGAACTCGGCGGTCGGGCGATCACGGTGAACCTGGTGAACCCCGGTGCCACGGACACCGAGCTGAACCCGGCCGACGGGCCGAACGCGGACGCGATCAACGGGTTCACCGCCCTCGGCCACTACGCGCAGCCGGCCGACGTGGCCGCGGCGGTGGCGTTCCTGGCCGGCCCGGGCGGGCGTTACGTCACGGGCGCGACGGTGAACGTCGACGGCGGATTCACCATCTGACCGGCTCCCTTCCTGGCACACGGCCGCGGCCCGTCCCCACCCGCTTCACCGGGGACGGGCCGCACCCCGTGCAGGCGCGAGTCGGGCACCGTCACCACCACCCACCAGGCGGCAGCTAGGCTGTGCCGGTGCGGAAGGCGGTGTACCGGGATGACCGCCATGGCTGACGCGGACGACGTCCGCCGGGTGGCGCTGTCGCTGCCGCACGTGGTCGAGATCGACAGTGACGGCTTCGACTTCCGGGTCGCCGGCAAGGGGTTCGTCTGGTCGTATCCCGAGCGCACGCCCGGCAGGCCGCGGCGCATCCGCACCGACATCGCCGTGCTGTACGTGGGCGACGAGGCGGAGAAGCAGGCGTTGCTCCTCGGCGAGCCCGACCTGTTCTTCACCACGCCCGCGTACGACGGGTCACCCCTGGTCATGCTGCGGCTGGCGCACGTCGGCGTCGAGCGCCTGACGGAACTGGTCACCGACGCGTGGCGGATGCGTGCCCCCGATTCGCTGATCGGTGACCCCGAGGAGGGCGCCGGCGCGTGACGTCGGCCGTCTCGACGACGGGCCACGCCGGCCGCTCGCTATCCGTCGAGGATCTGCTCCCGCAGGATGTCCGCGTGCCCGCAGTGCTGGGCGAGTTCGCGCAGGACGTGGAGATACACCCAGCGCAGCGGAAGCGGGCCCCGTCGGTGCCCGGTGAGGATGTCGTCCAGACCTCGCGTGGAGGTCGCCCGGCGTGACGCGTCGCGGGCGTCGCGGTAGGCCCGCCGGACGCCGGCGATCGTGTCGCCGTCGTCGAGGAGGAACGAGTCCTCCGACCGCTCGGGGATGCCGATCTCGGCACGCGACCGGCCCGTGACGGCCTCGTCGAACCAGACCTTCTCGACGAAGGTCGCGTGCTTCACCAGACCCAGCAGCGTGGTCCGGGAGGCCACCAGTGACTGGCGTGCCTGCTCCTCGGTCAGCCCGTCCAGGCAGCGGTCGAGCGCGTCGCGGTGTTCATCGAGAAACGCTTCGAACTGGGGCTGCGCCGGCTGCGCGACGACCTCGGCGGAGAAGGTGGGCGGGAAGGAAGGCATGGGCGAAGCATTCCAGATCGACGCCCGCCGCCCGGCGGACAGACGCCGGGCCGGTGTCGCGGGTGCCCCCGTGCGTCCGGACGAGCGCGGGGCGTCTCAAGCGGTCCGCTGACGTACCGCGACGATCTCGGCGTGGTGAGCGACCGCCCATTCGGCCAGCGCGGAAAGCGGCTCCAGAAGGCTGGCACCGAGTGGCGTCAGCCGGTACTCCACGCTCGGCGGCAACGTCGGAAACACCTCACGTTCGACCAGGCCGTCGCTCTCCAGCACACGCAATGTCCGGGTGAGCATGCGCGGGCTGAGGCCCTCCACGGCCCGGTGCAACTCGTTGAACCGGTGCGGATGTCGGCCGAGCAGGGTGATCAGTAACAGCGTCCACTTGTCGCTCACCCGCCGCAGCACGTCGGTGACCGGACAGCGATCGTACTCGCCGACCGGAACCGGCATCGGTAGCCGATGATCGTGCAGCGAGGCACTCACACCGGTGTCACCTGTGGACATGAAAGTGCCTTCTTTCGCCTCCGCCGACCCGCTGCCCAGGATGAGGCAGGTCGATGAGCAAACGATAAGGGGGGCGACGTGGGCGTCGTGGTGGTCAGTGGCGGTACGAACGGGATGGGACGTGCGTTCGCCCTGGGGCGGGCCGAACGTGGCGACCGCGTCCTGGTGCTCGGCCGCAACCGTGAACGTGGCGAGGCGATGGCCGGCGGCCTGATCGCCTTCCTTCCCGTCGATCTGTCCAGCATGGCCGAGACGCGGCAGGCCATCGAGCACATCCTCGGCGAGCACCAGGTCGTGGACGCGTTGGCGCTGTTCGCCAATGCCGTGGCGCCGCGTCGCATCGTGACGGGGGAGGGACTGGAGCGCACGTTCGCGCTCTACTACGTCAGTCGCTACCTGCTCAGTTTCGGTCTGCGTCCGGCGCTGGACCGGGCGGCTGCGCCGGTGATCGTGAACGTCGCCGGTGTCGGGGTCACGAAAGGCGGGGTGAGATGGGCCGATCCACAGATGACGGCGGGCTGGTCGGCCGTCGCCGCGCAGTTGCAGGCCGGTAGGGCCAACGACCTGCTCGGCGTGGGCTTCGCCCGGCGGTCCGGTAGCCGTGCCCGATACGTGCTCTACCATCCCGGGTTCACCAGGAGCGGTGACCGTAGCGCGCTCCCGTTCGTGGTGCGGGGGCTGCTCGCGGTGGCGGCGGCGGTCGCAGCCCGGTCCGTCGCGGACGCGGTGGCGCCGATTCACCGGTTCCTGGACGCGCCGCCGACCACGCCGGTGACCGCCGTCGACCGGGGGAAGCCACTTCCGCTCGATTTCCCGACCCTCGACCCCCATGACGCCGAGCGGTTGATGGACCTCACGGAGAGGCTCCTGCGGTGAGCGCATGCACGCGCGGCGCGCCGACGCTACGGCTGGAAGTACTCGGACATCATGTCGCCGACCCATTCCGGCTGCCGGACGTCAGCGGGGACGAACTCCTTCAGCACCGGCTTCAGGTCGATGACGGGCGTGCCCGACACCGCGTCGAGGCCCACCACCGTCAGCTCGCGGCCGTCGACGGACTCGATCCGGCAGCAGGTCACGCCGATGCGGTTCGGCCGGCGGGGGCCACGACCGGCGAACACGCCCATCGGCGGGAGGTCGGTCCGGCCCCGGTAGGGGCGGGGCTCCCGGAAGTCACCGCCGTCCGGGAACCGGTCGAAGACGAAGAAGACCTCCACGTGGGAGAACTCCTCCAGGCCCTGGAGGCACGCCTCGCCGAAGCGCTCGTCGACGACGATCGTGCTGCGGACGGCGCCCCAGTTGTCGCTGTGCTGGATGTCCGTCCGGTCGTTGCGGACGGTCCCGATGGAAGTGATCTCGAAGCTGCGCATGATCGGATTCTCCGTTCCGTGGTGGCCGGTCAGGCGGCGAGCAGGAGGGCGCTGATCACCAGCATCACCAGGGCGGTGGCGCCGTGAACGCCGTAGACGGCGGTCGCGGGGCCGTTGCTGCGGCGCACGATCAGCGCGTCTCCGACGGGTATGCCGGTGGCGGCGAGCATGAACCAGCCCAGCAGATGGGGTGTCGCGCCGGCCACCAGGATGAGGAGGAAGACGCCCGAGGCGATGTCGCGTACGGCCTTGACGGTCAGCCAGGCCCGGAAGGTGGGGTCCTCGGTCGGCGTGTCGGGAATGCCGAAGCCGGCGGCAGCCTGCGGCGCCCGGAAGGCGAGCAGTCCCATGAGGACGCAGCCTGCGCCGATCAGTCCGGCGAGCACCGTGGCGACTGTGGTGAGCATGGATGGCATCCCTTCGGTGACGGCGGCGGTCTGCTAGCGGCGCTAGCAGTGAGAGCGACGATAGATTGCCGTCGACAGGATGTCTAGCGCTGCTAGGATCCGGTCATGTCCGCAATCAGCGAGCGCCGCGAACGTGAACGGGCGCAGCGTCATCGACTGATCGTCGCCACCGCGCGCGAACTGGCCGAGACCGAGGGCTGGGAGGCGGTCACCACCAGGCGGCTGGCGGAGCGGGTCGAGTACAGCCAGCCTGTGCTCTACAGCCACTTCGACGGCAAGGATGCCATCGTCGCCGCCGTCGCCCTGGACGGGTTCACCGAACTCGCCGGCCATCTGAGCCGCGCACGGCAGGCCGCGCCCGATCCCGGGCAGTCCCTACGCGCCGTCTGCCACGCCTACCTGGACTTCGCGACCGAGCGACCGGCCCTGTACGACGCCATGTTCGTCCTGCCCACCGAGCTGCGGTTCGCCAGCGCCGAGACCCCGCCGCCGCTGCGAGCCTGTTTCGACGAGTTCGTCAGCTGCTTCGACCCCGGAGACGAGCGGCGGGAGTTGTCCGCGGAGGTCATCTGGAGCGCGCTGCACGGCATCACGGTGCTGTCCCGCAGTGGCCGCATCCCGGTGGGCGGGCAGGAGGAGCGACTCGACTTCCTCGTCGCCCGCTTCGGGACAGCCGAGAACGGGCCCGCTGACCTAGGATCGTGATCATGGACGTTCTCCGATACGCGGCGTTCACCGCCGATCCCACCGGTGGCAACCCGGCCGGTGTCGTCCTGGACGCCACCGGGGCGGGCGACGCGGAGATGCAGCAGGTGGCGGCGCAGGTCGGTTACTCCGAGACGGCGTTCCTCGTGCCCTCGGGCGGGGGTGGGCGGTTCACCGTGCGCTACTTCAGCCCGAAGGCGGAGGTACCGTTCTGCGGCCACGCGACGATCGCGTCGGCGGTCGCCTACGCGGAGCGGCACGGCCCCGGTGTGCTGCACCTGGACACGCGCGCCGGTCTGGTCGAGGTTGCCACGAGCGTGCCGGCCGACGGCACCACGACCGCCACGCTGACCAGCGTCGCGCCGCGCACCGTACCTCTGCGCGCCGGCGACCTGGCGGCGCTGCTCGCCGCGCTGCGCTGGTCGCCGGACGATCTCGACGCGACGCTGCCGCCGCGTGTCGCGTACGCCGGGGCCTGGCATCCGATCGTGGCCGCCGCGACCCGGCAGCGCCTGGCGGACCTGGACTACGACATGGCGGCGCTGAGCGCGCTGATGGCCGAGCGGGACTGGACGACGATCGACCTGGTGCACCGGGAGTCTCCGCTGGTGTACCACGCGCGCAACCCGTTCCCGCCCGGCGGCGTGGTCGAGGACGCCGCGACCGGGGCGGCGGCCGCCGCGTTCGGCGGTTACCTGCGCGAGCTGGGCCTGGTGCAGCCGCCTGCGACGGTCACCGTGCGGCAGGGCGAGGACATGGGCCGTCCGAGCCTGCTCACGGTCGGCATCCCCGCCGGACCAGGCGCCGGGATCGCGGTGACCGGCACCGCCGTGCCCATCCCGGAGGAGGGCGTGCGGTGACGGGCAGCGGGCCACGCGCACATGACGAAGGCGTTCACCGACGCGGGCTGCCGCCTGTCGGATCCGCGGCGGCTCGTTCGTAGTACGGGTGAGAGGCGGCCGGACCGGGCCGCCCGGACAAGGGAGTCATGGCATGCCGCGGTACCTGATCTCGTTCAACGACGGCGCGATGGACCACATCCCCGCCGAGGAGATCCCCCAGGTGGGCAAGGATGCGCACGCGGTCATCCAGGAGGCCGTGAACGCGGGCGTGTTCGTGTACGGCACCGGGCTCGAACGCCAGCAGGCGAGCATCGTGGGTACGGACGGGGTGGTCACCGACGGGCCGTTCCCGGAGACCAAGGAGGTCATCGGCGGGTTCGTGGTCCTCGACGTGTCCTCACGCGACGAGGCGCTGAAGTGGGCCGCCAAGATCGCCGTCTCGTGCCGCTGCGCCCAGGAGGTCCGGGAGATCATGCCCGACCCCGAGACGGAGGCGATGCTCCGCGCGGCCGGCCGGTGACGGGTCCGACGTCGACGCGATGACGAGGTGGGCGTGGCACCCGGACGGCAGCCACGCCCACCATGATCGTTAGCCTCGTGCGGTGAAACGTGAACTCGCCGCACTGTCCCTGCTGTTCGTCTCCGCGTGTGCACCGGCGGAGCCCGCGCCGTCGTCGTCCGCCGCGCCGTCGTCGTCCTCCGCCGCGGCGGCGTCGGCCGCTCCGCAGGCCGGCTCGACCGCGCCCGCGGACAAGGTCGCGACCGGGGCGTGCAACATGGTGGCCCGGGTGATCGAGCAGCAGGACGTCCGCTTCACCTCGAACTCGCCGATCGCCCTGCGGGCCCGCAGGGCGGCCGACCCGGGCGTCCGGGAGGCCGGCGAGCGACTGGCGGTGGTGACGAAGGAATCCGGAGACATGTTCGTCCGGAACGACCCCAACGAGGACACCGGCCCGGTCGACGCGCGCATGGCCGAGGCGCAGCGCGGGCTCCTCACCGCGTGTACGGCGCTGTTCGGCCCGCAGCCGTGGCCGTTCGCCCCGTCGCCGACGGCGACCAACTGAGCCGGGTGCTGCGCGGCGCTCCGTGGTGACGCGGGTTCAAGCCTGGCCGGCGGCCTGAGCGACGACGAGGGTGTGCTGGTATTCGCGCCAGTGGGCCAGCTTGCCGTGCCGGGTGCGCAACACCCCGATGAACGGCGCGGAGGCGGTCACCCCGGTCGTCGTGTGCGTGCCGACGAGTTCGTACTCCACCACTATCACCTCGGGATCGGCGGTCTGGTGTACGACCACGCCGCGGCAGTCGTCGAATCGCACCGGGAACGACGCCCGGCCCGCTTGCGTGAACTGGAGAACGGCTTGTTTTCCCTCGGTGCGCGTCGGATGGCCGGGTGCGGCGAAGGGCGTCTCGATCACCACGTCGTCTGCGAGCGAATCCGCCTCGAAGGTGGGAAGGTTCGCCAGCCACCGGGCGCACATGCCGTCGAAGATCTCCTGTGGTGTCATGCCGACCTCCGAGATAATGAGTGATGACTCGACTTGTCATCGAGGATAATGAGTGGAGGCTCATTTTGGTAGAGGGTCCGCCCTTGCGCGCCGACGCGCAGCGCAACCGGGCACGCATCCTGGACGCCGCCGAGGCGGTCTTCGCCGAGTTCGGCACACGCGCCTCCACCGAGGAGGTGGCCCGCCGGGCCGGCGTCGCCATCGGCACGGTCTTCCGTCATTTCCCCACCAAGGAGGACCTGCTCGTCGCGCTCATGAAGCGACTGCTCGCGCAGCTCGTCGAGGAGGCGGGAAGGCACGACCTCTTCGGGTTCTTCAGGCACACGGTGGCGCAGGCCGCCGCGAAGAAGACCGCTGTCGACCTGCTCGCCGGATCCGGCTTGGACATCCGGCTTCCGGACGCGGTGGGCCACCTGGAGGAGGCGGTGGGCAGGCTGCTGGAACAGGCCCAGGCCGCCGGCGCCGTCGCCGACTCCGTACGGCTACCCGAGGTGATGGCGCTGCTCGCCGGCATGTGCCAGGGCGCCCTGCACGGTGGATGGGACGAGCACCTGCAGACCCGCACGCTCGCGGTCGTCTTCGCCGGCTTCGAGCACGGCTGACGATCCGGCGTGGAGCACCCGGCACCGGCAGGCCGCGGCCGCCACGGTGAACCGCGAAAACCGGTTGGCGGCCCCCGCGAGCGCTGTTAGCTTTCCGGTGGCCGTGCCGGAGGACGAGGGAGGTGGTACCCGTGACCGCAGTAACGACATGGGTGCTCCCCTCGGGGGTCACGGCCGGGCGATAGGTCGTCCGGGAGCGCCGTCGCACTCCCGAAAGGCACGACCATGCGATTCACCTCCGAACAGCGCCTCGCCGACGGCGTCCGCGAGCGCACGTTCACCCTCGGCGAGATCCCCGGCCTCCTGTGGACGCCCACATCCACGTCCGCGCCGGCCCCGCTGATCCTGCTCGGTCACCCGGGCGGCCTGCGCCGGATGTATCCGCGCCTGGTGGCCCGGGCGGAGGGCTGCGTCGCGCAGGGCTTCGCGGCCGCCACCATCGAGCTTCCCGGTAGCGGCGACCGGCCCGCGTCCGCCGCCGCCGAGCAGGCCCGCGCCGACCTGCGCCGCTCGCTGGCAGCCGGTGAGCCGGTAGCCGACGAGGTCGTCGACCGGCTCGTCCTGCCGCTGGTCGACAAGGCGGTCCCGGAGTGGCGGGCCGCGCTCGACGCCCTCCTCGCGCTGCCCGAGGTCGGAGGCCCGGTCGGGTACGCCGGCGGGGTGATCTCGATCGGCGTACGGCTGGCGTTGGTCGAACCGCGCATCGTGGCCGCGCTCCTGTTCGCCGGGAGCTTCGTGCCGCGCACCATCGTCGAGGAAGCGCGGCGAGTCACCGTCCCGCTGCACGTCCTGCTGCAATGGGACGACGAGGGCAACGACCGGCAGATGGCGCTGGACCTGTTCGACGCCTTCGGCTCGGCGGAGAAGACGCTGCACGCCAACATGGGCGGGCACACGGGCGTACCGCACTTCGAGGGGGAGCCCGCGAACCGGTTCTTCGCCCGGCACCTGCGGTAGCGGCGCGCAAGCGCCTGAACCCGGCGGGGCCCGCCGATAGGGTGGGACGCATGGCGCCCGTTACCGGACTCGACCATGTCGTCATCGCCGTGTCCGACTGGCGGGCCGCCACCGGCTTCTATCGCGACGTCGTCGGCGCCGAGGTGATCGGCGTCGGCGGCGACCGCGTCGCCTTCCGGATCGGCCCCCAGCAGTTGAGCGTGCACGGGCCGGGTCTCGACCTCGGCGGCAACGTCGCCCGCGTCCCGGTGCGCCCGGGCAACAGCGACGTCTGCTTCGTCTGGGCGGGGCCGATCGAGGAGGCGGTGGCGCACCTGCGGCGGCACGGCGTCGAGGTGGAGACGGGACCGGTCCGGCGGGTGGGTGCCGGTGGCACCGGGACCAGCGTCTACTTCCGCGACCCGGACGGAAGCCTGCTGGAGTTCATCTCCTACGAGGAGACGCCGTAACGGTGGCCGGTCAGAGCGGGATTCACATCGGCCCGCCCACCGGCGACGCCCAGGTGGGGCGCCGGATCAGGCAGAACGGGTGGCCCGCGGGGTCGGCGTACACGTGGTCGCCCGGCAACCGCCGCGCGCCCAGCGCGAGTACCGCCGCGCCCGCCGCGTCCTGGTCGTCGACCATCACGTCCAGGTGCATCTGCTGCGGCACCGCCGGATCCGGCCACGTCGGCGGCGTCAGCCCGGAGGCGCGCTGGAACGCCAGCCCGGACGCCGCCGTACTCGTCGACACGACGGCGAAGTCGTCGTCCGCGTAGGTGATCGGGTCGCCGAGGACCGCGCTCCAGAACCGTGCCTCGGTCATCGGATCCGGGCAGTCGACGATCAGGTGGTGGAGCCTGCCGAGCGGCACCGCGATCACCTCGTCAGCTCAGCCGCAGGTCGTGCTCGTCGAGGGCGGCCTCGATGACGTCCAGCGCCTTCGGCCCCATGCCGTGCAGGCGGGCCAGCTCCGCGCGCGGCACCCCGGCGAGCCGGCGCAGCGTGGTGTAGCCGGCGGCGGTCAGCGCTCTCGTGGCCGGTGCGCTGATCTTCGGCAGGCGGTCCAGGGACGACGTCATCGCCCGATGCTAGACCGCTAGGACCAGGCCCGATGTCCCTCCGAGCGCCCGGCCGCCCCGGACGCGAACTCGTCGCCTTCATGTGGCCCTCAGGGCGGACTCGGGGAGAAGGCCCGATGGGCGTATCGGGGCGTTTCCGTATAGGACTCGGGTGGGACGCCGCTGAAGAATCGACGAGTATCCACACACCGGGAGGTGCCGTGTTCCGACGTACCGTGGCCGTCGCTCTGGCCGCGCTCACCGTCCTGGCGGGACTGCCCGGCGTGGCGCGCGCCGATGGTCCGCCGCAGCGGCTCGTCTGGGGCGAGTGCGCCGACGACCTGCCGAACGTCCCGCCGGACGAGCGCGTGCGATGCGCCCGGCTCCGCGTGCCGGTGGACTGGGCCCGGCCGAACGGCCCGACGTTCGAACTCGCCGTGGCACGTCGGCTCGCGCGAGCGCCGGAGCGGCGGGTGGGCACGCTGGTCTTCGGGCCGGGCGGCCCCGGCGACTCGGGGGTGGAGCGCATCCGCAAGGGCGACCGGTTCAGCGGCGAGCTGCTGGACCGGTTCGACCTGGTCAGCTTCGACCCGCGCGCCGTGGCCCGCACCGCCGCGCCCGTCTGCACGCCGGATCCGGTGCTGCGCAAGCCGCCCGTCCCGCTGACCGGTCAGGCCGACTTCGACGCCGCGGTGGCCTACAACAGGGCCCTGTGGAGCAGGTGCCGCCCGACCAGCCCGGTGTTCGACCACGCCGACACGCTCAGCACCGTCCGTGACCTCGACGCGTTGCGGCGGGCGCTGGGGGAGCGGCGGCTGTCCTTCCACGGAAGCTCGTACGGCACACTGCTGGGCCAGCAGTACGCCGAGCGGTACCCCGGCCACGTGCGGGCCGTCGTGCTGGAAGGCGTGTTCGACCACAGTCTCGACGTGCGGTCCTTCGTGCGGACACAGGCCGCCGCGTTGCAGGACTCGTTCGACGAGTTCGTGTCCTGGTGCGACAGGTCGGCGGACTGTGTGCTCCACGAACGGGACGTGCGGTCGGTGTGGGCGCGGGTGCTGGCCCGCGCGGACCGTGGCGGGTACGCGCCCCGTACCGCCTTCGACGTCACCGCCGTGGCACTCGGCCTGCTCGCCGGCCCGCGCTGGCCGCAACTGGCCGCAACCGTGCGGGACATGGACGCCGGCACGCCGCCACCGGAGGTGAACCTCCCGCTCTCGGTCGCGGCGTTCTGCGCGGACCGGCCGGCGCGGGTGCGCGACTACACCGACTACGCCGGCCTGGTCCGGGACGCCGTGGCCGTCGCCCCGGACGTCCGGTACGGCGCCGGTCTGCTGGCCGTGCAGACCTGCCTGGGCTGGCCGTCCCCGGTCCGCAACCCGCCGCGCGCGCTGAACGTGCACACCCGCACGCCGCTGCTGCTGCTCAACGCGCGGCACGATCCGCGCACCGGCTACGCCTGGGCGGAGAACGTCGCCCGGCAGTTGGGCCGGCACGGACGTCTGGTCACCTACGAGGGCTGGGGCCACGGCACCTACCAGCGCACCGCCTGCACGGAGGCGGTGGTGGACAGGTACCTCGTCGACCTGACGGTGCCCGCCCCCGGCACGCGATGCCCGGCGAGCTGACCCGGCGCGCCGCTAGAGCGCCGGTCCCGGGTCCGACGCGCCGGCGAGCGTACGGGCCGCCGGGCGCCGGTGCGGCAGCGCCGCCAGGCCCAGCACGAGCAGCAGCAGGACTGTGCCGACCAGGAACGGCAGTGACAAGGCGGGCTGGCCGAGCCACTCCCACGGCACGTGCCAGCGCGGGTGCGGCTCGTCGAGGTGGTGCGTCAGCATCAGCGGCGCGCCGAGCAGGATCGGCGCGGCCCAGAACACCATCGCGACGCCGTACAGGATCTTCGCGGGCCCCTGCACCAGCGGGCGCCGTCCCTCGGTGCGCCGGCTGGCCCAGCCGAACAGCACCCAGCCGCCGGCAAGGCCCAGCACGAAGCCGAGCAGCCCGGCGGGGTAGGCGGTGCCGGGGGTGGCGCGACTGAGGGTGACGTTCGTCGAGCCGTCGGCGGTGAGTTCCACGGCGAGGATGTGGTCGCCGCGTTCGGCGTACACGGTGATGTCGGAGGGGATGGACGCCGGGTCGCATTGCGGGGTGTCGGGCACGCAGTCGTAGGCGTTGGCGTAGAAGGGCTCGTGGCGCTTCCACCCGGCGGCGTCCAGGCGTTTCCGCAGGTCGGTGAGGCCACCGGCCGGCGTCTGGTCGAACGACGCGGTCAGCTCCGCCAGTGCGTACTCGCCGCCGTCGCCGAGCAGCAGCTCGGACAGGAGATCCTCGCCGAGCGGGTGCCCGTAGATGAGGAACACGGCGGGCGGGTCGTCCTGGTCGATGTGGCCGGCCTGCCGGTCCGGATAGAGCTGTCCCACCACGGCGGCCAGGTCCCGGTGGTCGAGCGGACGGGAGCCGAGCCAGGCGAGCCAGGTGCCGAACGACGCGGCGAACAAACCGCAGACCACCGCGAAGACCGACGCCCAGGCCACGACGGTACGGCTCGCCGGTCGTCCCAGCCGGGCGCGCAGACCATGGCGTACGAGATTCGCCGCCATCCGGCTGCGCCGGTGGGCCGGGCCGACGTCCCGTACCGTCTCCAGGATCTCGGCCCCGCGCGTGCGGCGGTAGTCACGGGGGTAGGCCAGCAGCAGCCAGCGGTGCACGGGTTTCTCCCTACGAGGCCGTGACGGTGGGGGTCAGGCGGTGCGGGGCCGCAGGGCGCGCAGCCGGGTCTCGGCGGCGGACGCGAGCTGCCGCAGCCGCTCGGTCTGGCGTGCCAGCTCGGCCTGCCCGTCGGCGCGCAGCCGGTAGTAGCGGCGCAGCCTGCCGTCGACCACCTCTTCGTGGCTGGGTTCGACGAGGCCCTGCACGACCAGGCGGTCCAGGGCGGCGTAGAGCGTGCCCGGCAGCAGGTTGACGCGACCGCCGGACAGGCCGGCGACGTCCTGGATGATCCCGTAGCCGTGGCGCGGCTCGTCGGCCAACGCGGTCAGGATCAGGAAGGTCGCCTCGCGCATCTCACTCACCGAGGCAACATATACAGTCAATCAATACATCGTCAACGGTCGTCGAGCAGTTGCCGCTCCGCCAGGAAGGCGCGCAGCGTCCCGGCTTCCTCGGCGGACATCAGCCAGCGGGGGATCACAGTGGCCGGCATCCGTCCCACGTACACGATCCAGAAGTCCGTGGTCTCGGTGACCCGCGTGACGCCGTCCCAGGCGATGCCGCCGGACTCCGAGCCGCTGCGCATCATGATGTTGCGGTCGTCGATGTCGTAGCCGCCCTCGACGGCGTAGCCGCCGGAGCGGCGCCGGGCCCGCCACCGCACCCACGGCGCGTACAGCATCGACAGCACGCCGGCCACGACGAGCGCGGTCCACAGCGACGCGAAGCGTTCACCCCGCTCCGACGCCTGCGAGGTGACCCACCCGATCACGCCGATCGCGGCGAGGGCCGCGCCGATGTAGCCGAACCGGCGCAGCCGGGCGGCGGCCAGCGCGGCGGCCACACGGGCCGGATAGGCAGGATCGGCCGGTACGGCGAAACGGATCTGCACGCCCGAACGATAGTGCCCCGCCCGCCTGTCCCGGACTGGACCCGCGTGGCGCGCCGGTCAGATCCGGCGCAGCACCAGCGTCACGAACCCCAGCACGCCGCGGTATCCGCGCAGCCACTGGTCGCGGTGCTCCCGGGCGGCGGCCAGCGCGCCGGCGGCATCCGGGTGACCCGGGTTGTCCAGCGCCCACTCGGTCAGCGAACCGGTCCACGACCACTCGTAGTCGTCCCACTCGGCGGCGTCGCTGACGTGCGCGTACACCGGGGTCCAGCCGGCCTGCTCCGCGGCCGTGACCAGACCGGCGAGGTCGGTGTGGTCCTCGGGCTTCGCGCCCAGCGCCGCGAGTGCCTCCGGCGTCGGCGGCACCTGCCAGAAGCCGTCGCCCACCATCAGGATGCCGTCGGCGTTCACGTGCCGGCCGGCCAGTTCCAGCGTCCCGCCGAACCCGTCGAACGCGTGCGTCGACCCGACGCAGAGCACCAGGTCGTAGTCGCCGTCCGGCACGTACGACCGGGCGTCGCGTTCGTGCAGCGTGAGCCGGTCGGCGAGACCGCGCACGGCGGCGGCATCGGTGGCGCGTTCGAGCGCGTGCGGGTTGAGGTCCACGCCGTCGGCGTGCCCGTCCGGGTGGTGCGCGAGTGCCTGCAACGCCCAGGCGGCCTCGCCGCAGCCCAGGTCGAGGATCCGGGCCGCCGGCCGGCGACCGGCCCGGCGCAGCAGCCGGTTGACGTTGACGCCGGAGAGCGGGGCCGCGATCGGGTGGTGCGAGTGCGCGATGCTGCTCAGCCGTTGACGGTCCATCGTCGCAGTCAACACGAGGGCGCCCCGCCCGCGCACCCCGGTTGCCGTGGCGGGGGAAGCCGGGCTGCCCGGCGTGCCCCTAGGGTGACGGCATGGGCGGGAGCGGAGAGACCGTGCGTCTGCAGAAGATCAAACGCCCTGGTGGGGGGTTCTGGTTCGACCTTCGTCAGGTCGGGCAGGACGACGACGGGACGTGGCTGCACGGGCCCGTGGGTTCACCATGGGGCGCTCCGCACGAGTGCGGCGTCCTGGCCGTACCGGTCGTGGTGTTGCTCTCGGCAGGCCGTCCGTGGGCGACATGGTGGGTCGGCGACCCCGCCGACGAACGGATCGAGATCGACGTCTGCCTCCCGCCCGAGGTCGTCGGCACCGGCTGGCGGTACGTCGATCTGGAACTGGACCCGGTGCGCCACGAGCGCGACGGCCGGGTCGAGATCGAGGACTGGGACGAATACGACGAGGCGTGCCGCGACGGCTGGATGACAGCGGACGAGGCGGATCTCGCACGGACCACCGCGGAGCGCTGCGCGGAGGACCTCCGTCGCGGGCAGCCGTTGCTGTCGCGCGGATGGCAGCGTCTTCGGCGGCCGGACTGACACCGGGCGCCGCCTCTCGACGTTCCCGTCCACAGTGACGGCGACAATCAGGTGCGGCTGATGACCGTCGCGTCGTCGGTGGCCACGCCCTCGCGTGCCTCCGCCTCGCGCACCCGGCGGACCACCTCGGCAGGGCCGTCGGCCTCCAGCAGGCGCAGCAGCCCCGGCCAGCCGGTCAGGCCGAACGTGTCGACGAGGCGGCTCGCGCCGTTGCTGAGCAGCGCCGCCGTGCGTACGTCGTCGGCCGGGCACTCGCCGGTGACGGCCTCGTCCACCACCCGGGGGTCGTCCTTGGCGACCCAGAACCCGCCGGGGCTGTTCCGCCGGGCCCGCAACTCCATGAACAGCCGCCGGTACTCGTCGCCGCCCTCGGGCACGTCCCTCAGCCGCTCCTCGAAGGACCGGGCGATCACCACCTCCCGCGGATCGTGGGCGACGACGGGCTCGCCCACCGCCCGGCCGACCACCGCGACCGCGTCGCCGAGGACCAGGTGCTCGACGGTCCCGCCGGAGAACCGGAGCATCGCCACCGCGGCGAACGGGCTGATCGGGTGGGTGACGTCGCAGGTGTCGCGGTGCTGGTCGGTGACCCGCTCGATGCCCTCGGCCAGCACGCCGCGCAGGCTCCGATCCTCGGACAGCGCCCCGAGCAGCGCGCCGCCGAGCCGGGTCGCGTACCAGGCGATGCCGTGGTGGCAGACCTCGTCCGCGCCGGAGATGCCACCGGCGCCGTCGACCAGCACCATGCCGCAGGGGACGGCGCCGGCGAAATCCTCATTGGTACGGCCGGGATGCCCCGCGTCGGTCGCCATCGCTACCCGCATGCTCCCCATCATGCCTGCGTCGGCGGCCATGCGGTGCCCCGCGAGGCTTGACCTCAAGCGCGGTTGAGGTCCTAGCGTCGTGCTCACCCGACCACTGCCGGAGGTAGACCACCATGACGACGCCGCACCTGTCCGACGCCGAACTCGCGGGCCAGCCGGCCGCCTACTGGACGGGCGTCGCGTACGAGTCGCTGATCGCCTTCACCCGCGCCCGGCAGGCCGAACACGGCTTCACCCAGCCCCAGTTCTGGCTCCTGCGCAACCTTTCCCCGAACGACCTGCTGCCCGGCGGCGGCGGGCTGACCGTCCCCGAGCTGCGGCAGGCGATGGCCTCGTATCTGCGGGCCGAGGACGACCTGGACGCCGAGGCGGAGGTGCTGCGCGAACGCGGCTGGCTCAGCCGCGACGCCGACGGCCGGCTGCGGATCACCGAGGCGGGGGAGGCCGCCCGGGACCGCCTCAAGCAGCACGCGCCGGCGATCCGCGCCCGGATCCACGACGGCGTCGACGACGCCGACTACGTCACCACGCTCAAGGTGCTCCGGCAGATGATCCGCAACACCGGCGGCACCGGGTAGCGAACCGGCCCGACTCAGGACGCCCGTAGCCGCCGGACGGCCCGGCGCACTCCCTGATGGAGCAGCACGCCGGCGCCGGTGTTGACGACCGCGAGCACCGCCGCGCCGAGCAGTCCGGCGCCGACGGCCATCACGTCGGCCGCGACCAGCACGGCCGGCCAGCCCAACGCGGCGGCGGCGAGCGACGACCGCCACCAGCGCCCGAGGAGAACCCCGAACAGAATCAGCACCGGGATCATCGCGGACGACCTCCCACCGTCGGCTCGTTCGAGCGTACGCCCAGGCCATCCCCCGTCGGTCGTCGCGACTGCCGGAATCGGCCGTACGGGCACGCCCGGGCCGCCAGGATGAGGTGATGCGCGCCAGTCAGAAGATCCGCCACCGGCACGCCGACGTCGACGGCCTGGAGGTGTTCCTCCGCGAGGCCGGACGCCCCGGCGACCCGGCGGTGCTGCTGCTGCACGGATTTCCCAGCTCGTCGCACACGTTCCGCGAGGTCATGCCCGCGCTCGCCGAGGTCGCGTACGTGCTCGCGCCCGACCTGCCCGGCTTCGGGATGTCCTCGTCGCCCACCGTCGCCGAGTACGACTACACGTTCGAGAACCTGTCGTGGACGGTCGAGCGCCTCCTCGGCCGGCTCGACGTGGACCGCTTCTTCGTCTACCTGCACGACTTCGGCGCGCCGGTCGGATACCACCTGGCCACCCGCGCCCCGGAACGGATCCGCGGCCTCGTCGTGCAGAGCGGCAACGCGCACGCCGACGGGCTCGGCGCGCAGTGGGACACCGCGCGGGCGTACTGGGCGGACCCGGGCGAGGCCACCCGCGCCGCGCTGCCGGACTGGCTGACCTTCGCCGGCACCCGGGACCAGTACCTTGCGGGGCTGCCCGACCACGTACGCCGGTTGCAGGCGCCCGAGGCGTGGCACCTGGACTGGGCGCGGATGACCCGGCCCGGCAACGTCGAGGCGCAGTTCGCGCTGTTCACCGACTACGCGAACCACGTCGCCCGGTTCGGCGAGATCGCCGCGTACCACAGCGCCCACCAGCCGCCGGCGCTCGTGCTGTGGGGCCGGCACGACGCGTACTTCGACGTGGACGAGGTGCTCGCGTACCACCGCGCGCTGGACCGGATGGACGCGCACATCTACGACGGCGGCCACCTGCTGCTGGAGACCCACGCGGCCGAGTGCGCCGCGCTCATGCGCGCGTTCGTGCGGGACAACTCGTGAGCGGGGAACCCGCCGAGCTGGCCCCGCGGCTGAGACACGAGCTGTACCACAGGCTGCGGCCGATGACCGGTCGTGACCCCGGTGAGAAGGGCCGGTCCACCACGCCGCTGGAGCTGCTGTACGACCTGACGTATGTCGTCGCGTTCGGCGCCGCCGCCGACCAGCTCGCCCACGGCATCGGCGACGGGCACGTGGGAGCGGCGCTCGGCGCCTACGCGTTCGCGATCTTCGCGGTGACGTGGGCATGGATCAACTTCACCTGGTTCTCCTCGGCGTACGACAACGACGACGCGTTGTTCCGCGGCGCGACGCTCGTCCAGATGCTCGGCGTCGTCATCCTCATCTTCGGGCTGCCGGTGAGCTTCGACGACACCGCCGAGGGCGGCAGCCCGAACAACCTTCTGCTGGTCGTCGGCTACATCGTCATGCGCGTACCCATCATCGGGCTGTGGCTGCGCGCCGCCCGCCAGGACCCGACGCACCGCCGGACCACCGTCGCGTACGCGGTCACCATCGCCGTCGCGCAGGTCGGGTGGTTGCTGTCCGCGATCCTCCCGCTGCCGGTCGGCGTCGTCGTCGCCGCGCTCGTGCTGCTGGCCCTGGCCGAGATGGTCCTGCCTGTGGTGACGGAACGGCGGCTCGGCAGCCCACCGTGGAACGCCGGTCACCTGGCCGAACGGTTCAGCCTCCTGACGCTGATCACGCTCGGGGAGGTGGTCGCGGCCACGACCGCCGCCGTCGGGGCGCTGATCCGGGAACAGGGGTGGAGCGTCGCCGCCGTCGTGATCATCGCGTCCGGGCTCGTCCTCGCCGCCACGCTCTGGTGGGCGTACTTCCTCGTGCCCTCCCGGCCCGTCCTGGAACGGCGGCCTGCTCGCGCGTTCGCGTGGCGCTACGCGCACCTGCCCGTCTTCGGCGCCATCGCCGCGGTGGGCGCCGGGCTGCGCGTCGCCACCAGCGCGGTCGAGGAGGAGAAACTCTCCGTCCTCCAGGTGGCGCTCTCGCTCGCGGTGCCGACGGCCGCGCTGCTCGTCATGATCTTCGTGACGTGGAGCGTGCTCCTGCACTCCTACGATCTGACGCACGTGCCGCTGCTGGTGGCGTCGCTCGTACCGCTCGCGGCGGCCGTCGCCGTCCCGTCCGTGCTGGGCGCCACCGGGCCGGTCCATCCGGACGACCGGGCCAGCCTGACCGCGCTCGTCGCCGCGATCGCGTTGGTCGCGCTGTCGGGGATCGTCGAGGTGGTCGGGCACGAGACGGTCGGCTACCGGCACACGATGCGGGCGCTGGACCGGGGCTGACGTCACGACGTGCGCGAGGGCTTCGCCTTCTGCGGGTGGATCGTCTCATGGCGGGCCAGCATGGCGACGAACTCCCCGATCTTGCGCTGCCGGGTCTCCGCGCGCTTGACCGCGTTGAGCCGGTGGATGAGCGCGAACCTGTTGGCGCTGGTGAGCACGTCGAACATGGCCTGGGCGGCGGGCTCGACGGCGATGGCGGCGAGCAGGTCGGCGGGCACCTCGGCCTCCGACGGCGGCGCGTAGGCCGCCGCCCACCGGCCGTCCGCCTTCGCCGCCTCCACCGCGGCCCGGCCCGCGGGCGTCATCCGCCCCTCCGACTCCAGCCGGGCCACGTGCGCGACGTTGCGCTGCGACCAGGCGCTGCGCGCCCGGCGCGGGGTGTACCGGATCCAGGAGCTCTCGTGGTCGCGCTTGCGGGCCTGCCCGTCGATCCAGCCGAAGCACAGTGCCTCGTCGACCGCCTGCTGCCAGGTCAGCGTCGTGATCGTGCCGCCCTTGCGGCCCAGCGCCAGCCAGACACCGGGCGACGTGTCGTGGTTGGCGGACAGCCACGCGCGCAGCGCGTCCGCGTCGGGCACGATCAGCTCGTCCAACTCCTCGCTCGCCATGGCCGGAAGGCTATGCCAGGGGTACGACGCTACGGCCGGGCCCGCAGCTCAGCCGCCCGCTGGTCGCCCTCGGGCGACGAATCGCCCGCCCGCTGCTCGCCGTCGGTCGAGGGGTCGGCCGCCCGTCGCAGCCGCCGTCCGGCGACCAGCATCGCCACGCCGGCGCCGGCGAGCCCCGCGCCGAGCAGCCCGCCCGCGACCCCCGCCGCCGGATCGCGCTCCCGGAACGCGTACGTGACGGCCGACGTGAGGATCGGCGCACCGAGGGCGATGGCCATCCAGCCGCCGAGGATGTCCTCCTTGTCGGCGAAGGCGTTCGTGGTGATGAGGAAGAGCAGCACCATGGCTGCGGCGAGGCCGACGAGGAACAACGCCGCGAGGACCAGCGCGGGGTCGCGGGGGAGCAGCCCGGCGGCCGCGGCGAGCACGTAGATGATCGCCGCCGCGATGAGGTTCGCGAGGACGTTCGTCATCACGTTCGCGATGAACCTTCGCAGGCCGCCGCGCCCGGCGCCGGTCGGTGTCGTCACGACGTCCGCGAATCGTTCGACCGGCGGGCGGCCAGCAACTCGTCCAGGTGCCGCTCGCTCCATGACCGGGCCGCCGCGACGAGCGTCAGCAGGCTGCGGCCCAGCGGCGTCAGCGCGTACTCCACGCGCGGCGGGTTCTCGTCGTAGGCCGTGCGTGTGACCAGCCCGTCGCGTTCCATCGCCCGCAACGTCTCGGCAAGCACCTTCGGCGTGATCGTGCGCAGCGGCACCCGCAGCTCGGTGAACCGGCGCGGCCCGTGCTCCAGGCACAGCACCACCATCGCGGTCCACTTGTCGCCGATCCGCAGCGGCATCACCCGCGACGGGCACGCGGGATCGAACATGTCCGGATCGAGCGGCGTCACCGTCAAAGCGTAACGCCGGTACCGTTGCGGTAACCGGCACCCGGCGCTCTAGCGTCGCGCCATGACCAGCATCGCCGTCCTCGGCGCGGGCGGCCGCGCCGGCCGTGCCGTCACCGCCGAGGCAAACCGCCGCGGCCACCGCGTCACCCCGGTGGTCCGCGACCCCGCCCGCCACCCCGACCTCACCTCCGCGGTACGCGGCGACGTCACCGACCCGGAGGCGGTCGCCTCCATCGGGTACGGGCACGACGCCGTCGTCCACGCGGTCAGCCCGGCCTCCGGGCCGGAGGCGCTCGCCGCCGCCGGCCTCGATCCGGAGTTCTTCGTCCGCGCGGCCGACGCGCTGCTGCACGGCCTGGCCCGCTCAGGTGTGCCGCGGCTCGTGGCGATCGGGCTGTTCGCCACGCTCACCGACGCGCACGGCCGGCCCCTCTACGACGACCCGGCCGCCCTGCCCGCCGAGTTGCGGCCGTTCGCGCTCAGCCACGCCGCCGGCCTGGACCGGCTCCGTGCGGCGGACACCACAGTCGACTGGCTGGTGCTCACCCCGCCCGCCGCGCTCGACGTGGACGGCGCTCGCACCGGCCGTTACCGGCTCGGCGGCGAGCAGGCCCCGGCGTCGGCGCACCTGTCGTACGCCGACCTGGCGGTCGCGGTGGTCGACGAGATCGAGTCGCCGCGCCACCACCGCACCCGGGTCTCCGTGTTCGGCTAGCTAGCCGCCCGCGCCGTTGTGCCGCGCGACCAGGTCCGGCAGCTCGTCCAGCGAGTCGATGCGGAACAGGCACCGGTCGGCCACGCCCGGCAGGTCGAGGATGTGACCCCACGGGCCACGCCGGATCAGGCACGCCGCCATGCCGGCGGCAATCGCCGGCGCGGCGTCGTTGTCCGGCCGGTCACCGACGTACAGGATCGCCGACGCGTCGCCGCCGCCCTCGCGGACGACCCGGGCGAAGAACTCCGGCGCCGGTTTCGCCACGCCCCAGGCCGCCGACGTGCCGATCACGTCCACCGGCAGGTCCAGTGCCCGCAGCGTTGCCTCGGCGTGCTCCGGCTGGTTGCCGGCCAAGCCGACGCGCAGTCCCTGCTCCCGCAGGGCGGCCAGGCACGCCCGCGCGTCCGGGTAGAGATCGTCGGCGCCGAACGACTCCGGGTCACCGGCCGCGACCCGGCGCGCGAGTTCGGCGGTGAGATCGAAGTCGGGCCGGAAGGCCCGGAACACCTCCTGGTAGTCCAGGCCACGGGCGATTACCGCGCCGAAGACGGCGGAGAACGTGTGCCGTGGAACGCCCAGCCAGTCCGCCCAGGTCGCGAACTCGCGCGTCTCGTCGAGAACCGTCCCGCCCACGTCGAAGAAGACCGCCCGGATCATCAGCGGATCGTACTGTCGTTGATCAGCCAGTGGGGGACGCCCGGGTGGCGCAGACTGCCCGCATGAACCCCGCCTTCCTCCCCGAACCGCCGCAGAGCCCGGCGGCGAAAGCCGCGTACGAGGACGACCTCGCCGCCGACGGCTACGTCAACAACCTCACCCGCGTCTGGTGCTGGCGTCCGGACGTGCTGATGTCGTTCCAGAACACGCGCACCGAGTTGCTGTCCGAGTCCACGTTGTCCTCACGGGAGGTGGCAGTGCTGGTCGCCGCCACGGCCGCCGCCCGCGGCGACTCGTACTGCGCGCTGGCCTGGGGCGCGCGGCTGGCCGGGATGAGCGACGAGACGACCGCTGCCGCGGTGCTGCGCGGCGACGAGGCGGACCTGTCCGAGCGGGAGACGGCGCTCGCCGACTGGGCCCGCCGGGTCGTGACGGACCCGAACGCCACCATCGAGGCCGACACGCAACGCCTGCGCGACGCCGGCCTGAGCGACCGGGAGATCTTCGAGGCGACCACGCTCATCGCGTTCCGGCTGGCGTTCTCCACCGTCAACGACGCGCTCGGCGCGCGACCGGACGCGCAACTGGCGGAGAAGGCGCCACGGCTCGTCCGGGAGGCGGTCACCTTCGGCCGCCCGGTCTGAACGAGCGGGCCCCGACCATCGGCCGGGTGGCCACGGGACAGCGGCCCGTCAGGCGACCGGAGATCATCATCTGGTGACCGACACCGCCGCGTACACCTTGGCCGTTCCGCCGCTGTTCGCCGCACTGGCCCCGGCACGTGACGTCCTGATCGCCGGCGCCGGTGGCGGCTTCGACGTGTACGCCGGCCTGCCGCTGGCGCTGGCGCTGTGGCAGGCCGGCAGGCGGGTGCACCTGGCCAGTCTCTCCTTCTCGGAGCTGGAACTGCTCGACCGGCAGGTGTGGGTGGACGAGCACGTCGCGGCGATCCGGCCGGACACCCTCAGCCCCGACTGGTACTTCCCGGAGGCGCACCTGGCCCGCTGGCTGGCGGGCCGGGACCTGCCGTCGACCGTATACGCCTTCCCGCCGCTGGGCGTGCAGCCGCTGCGCGAGGCGTACCGGCACCTGGTCGACCGGCTCGACGTCGACGCGATCGTGCTCGTGGACGGCGGCACCGACATCCTGCTGCGCGGCGACGAGAGCGGCCTGGGCACACCGGTGGAGGACATCACCAGCCTGGCCGCCGTGGCCGGGCTGGACGTGCCGGTCCGGTTGGTGAGCAGCCTCGGGTTCGGCATCGACGCGCACGACGGCGTCAACCACGTCGAGGTGCTGGAGAACCTGGCCGCGCTCGACCGGGAGGGCGGCTACCTCGGCGCGCTGTCCATTCCGGGCTCCAGCCGTGAGGCGGTGCTCTACCGCGAGGCGGTCGCGCAGGCCCAGGCCGCCACCCCGCACCGGCCGAGCATCGTCCAGGGGCAGATCGCCGCCGCCACCGGCGGCGCGTGCGGAGACGTACGGTTCAGCCGGCGCACCGGCCACGGCGACCTGTTCGTCAACCCCCTCATGGCGATCTACTTCTCCGTCGACCTGCCCCGGCTCGCCGCCCGCTGCCTCTACCTCGACCGGATCGAGAACACGATCGGGCGGCGTCAGGTCGTCACCCGCATCGAGGCGTTCCGCGACGAG
Organism: Micromonospora tulbaghiae; assembly: GCF_900091605.1. Classification (GTDB taxonomy): domain Bacteria; phylum Actinomycetota; class Actinomycetes; order Mycobacteriales; family Micromonosporaceae; genus Micromonospora; species Micromonospora tulbaghiae. Next base: position 146,559 of record NZ_FMCQ01000011.1, on the reverse strand, counting down.
CTGCGGGCCACCCGGATCCCGCGGGCGTATCCGCACTGATGGCCACGCATGTCGTACCGGTGTGGGAGGGTCCGGGCATGACGACGTTCGTGCTCATCCACGGTGGCGGGGGCAGCGCGTGGGACTGGCATCGGCTGGTTCCCGAGCTGGCCGCCCGGGGTCACGACACGGTGGTGCCGGAGCTGCCGATCGGGGACCGGTCGGCGGGGTTCGCCGACTTCCGCCAGGCGGTGATCGACGCCGTCGGCAATCGCGACGACCTCGTGGTGGTCGGGCACTCGTACGGCGCGTTCACCGCGCCGCTGGTCGCCGACCGGCTGCCGGTGCGGCTGCTGGTCCTGCTCACCCCGATGATCCCGCGGCCCGGTGAGAAGCCGGGGGAGTGGTGGGGCAACACCGGCTACCGCGAGCCGGAAGGGGTCAGCGAGGAGCAGCAGTTCTACAACGGCGTGCCGGCCGAGATCGTCGCCGAGGCGCCGGCGCACGGCCGGCAGCAGGTCAGCGCGGAGTGGGACGAGCCGTGGCCGTCGGCCACCTGGCCGGCCGTGCCGACGAGGGTGCTCATCGGCCGCGACGACCGGTTCTTCCCCGCCGACTTCCAACGCCGGGTCGCCGCCGACCGGCTCGGCGTGGTTCCGGACGAGATCGACGGCGGCCATGCGGTCGCGCTCAGTCATCCGGGCCCGCTCGCCGACCGGCTGACCGCCTACCTGGCGGTCTGACCGTCCGGCCGCCGGGTTCGGGAGACCGCAGCGGCCGGGCGTGCGGGCTCCGGGTCGCGCGTGTGCCGACGGGTCGGCAGCAGCAGCGGCGTGGCGAGCAGCAGCACCCCGGACGCGGTGATCGCGGCGAGTGGGCCGACAACAGTGGCGAGGACGCCCCACGCGGTCATCAGCGCGGCCTGGGTGAGCCGGCCGGTGACGCTCCACGCGGTCAGGACCTGTGCGGTGTGCGCCTGCGGGGTCCGGCGCAGGCGCTCGGTCGCGTAGATCGGGTTGAACACGCCCATGCACGTGATGAGCGCCGACTCGACGGCGATCACGGTCAGCAGTCCGGTGGTCCCCGGGTGGGTGAACGCGAGACCGAGCGGAACGATCGACCGCAGCCAGCCGGCCACCGTCATCACCCGCCGCCGCCCGTACCGCCGCACGAGGCGCGGGCTCAGTCGTGCGCCGAGCACCCCGCCGAGCGCGGAGACGCCGAAGACCAGCCCGTACTGCCAGGCCGCCACCCGGTACTCACCCAGCAGGAGCACCGCCAGCAACGGCGCGGTCGCCATGATCAGGCCGCCGACCAGCACCGAGTTGAGGAACAGCCGCCACAGCACCGGGTCGTGGCGCACGAACCGCCAGCCCGCGCCCAGGTCGGCGGCCCGCGAGCCGCTCGCCGGGACGCGGGACGCCGCCGTGTCGCCGCCGCGAATCCGCCGCACCGCGAACGCCGACAGCAGATGGCTCACGGCGTCGGCGGTGATGGTGACGACCGGGCCGAGCAGCCCGACGAGCGCGCCCCCGAGCGGCGGCCCGGCCGCCGTCGCGGCCCAGCTCGTCGCCTCGAACCGCCCGTTCGCCGCCAGCAGCCCGTCACCACGGACCAGGCTCTTCAGGTACGCCCCGGACGCGGCGGTGAACGTGATGCCGGCCGTCCCGCAGACCACCGCGACGACGAGCAACTGGCCGTAGGACAACACCCCGAGCGCGTGCGCGGCCGGCACGCTCGCCAGCGCCGCGAACCGGACCAGATCCGTCGCGACCATCACCGGCAGCTTGGGCCGGTGGGCCACCCACGGGCCGAGCGGGACCGCCAGCACCGCCGCCACGGCGAGCCCGGCCGCCTCCAGGAGCGACACCGCGAACGCCGACGAATCCAGCACCCGCACCGCGATCAGCGGAAACGCGCCGAACGCCAGCCAGGTGCCGTACGTGCTCGCCGCGTAGGCCGACCACAGCCACCCGAAATCCGATCCCAGTCTCCGCACGCCCCGCCCCCGTCACCGATGCCCCGCGCATCAGACCGGCCGCGCTGGTGCCGCAGCAAACAACCGCCGCCCGGCGCGCCACAACCGTCGGCTGGGGCCGCCTACTGTGGGCCGGTGGACAGCGAGGCGGTGCGGTCGTTCGTGCGGGCGGCCGAACTCGGGCAGTTCCGGCACGCCGCCGACGAGCTGGGCGTCACCCAGCAGGCCGTGTCGAAGCGGATCGCCGCGCTGGAGCGGGAGCTGGGGGTGCGCCTGTTCACCCGTACACCCCGGGGGGTCGAGCTGACAGGCGACGGCCTGGCGTTCCTCCCGCACGCCCGGGGCGTCGTGGCCGGCGCGGACCGCGCGGTCGCCGCGGTCCGGCCCGGCGCGCGGGCGCCCCGCATCGACGTGCTCGGCCTGCGCAGCGCGCAGGCCGTCCTGCTGCACGACTACTGGCGTTCGCACCCGGGCGTGGACCTGGACGTGGTGACGCTGCGGGTCGACGACCCCCGGCAGGTCGCCGCAGCGGTTCGGGCCGGCGACGTGGACGCCGCGTTCCGCACCGTCACCGACCCGGCCGCGCTGCCGCCCGAGGTACGGATGGTCCGCGCGTTCGACTCGCCGCTGCAACTGCTCGCCGGGCCCCGGCATCCGCTCGCGTCCGCGCGCACGCTCACGCCGTCCCAGCTGCGCGGACACCGGCTCCGGGTGCCGGGCATCGTGCCGGGCAGCGAGTGGGGCGAGTTCTACGAGCAGCTCGCCGACGCCTTCGACCTGTGGGTGGACGCGACCGGGCCGAACTTCGGCACCGAGGTGCTCCTCGACACGCTCGCGGACTCGGCGGACGTGGCGACGCTCGTCGGCGCCCGGGACCGCTACCTCTGGCCCGCCGGCCACGACCTGCGCCGCATCCCGATCGCGGGTCCGGTGCTCGCGTACCCGATCAACCTCATGCTGCCCCGGACCGGCCCGCACCCGGGGCTGCGGCCGGTGATCCGCCACTTCGCGGGCCTGCCGGCGCTGACCGGGCCGGTCTGGCGGCCCTCGTGGGCCGGATGATCAGGACCGCGGCAGCCGTCGCGCCAGGTGGACCGTGACGTCGGCGGTGACCTCGACCGTGCCGGGCAGGGCGTCCCGGACGCGGCGGAACACCTGCTCGCGTACCTGCGGCGGCAGTTCGAGATAGGCCGAGACGGTCGACAGGAGACCGACGTAGTCGTCGGCGCTGATCGTGATCCGCCGCTCGATCTCCGACTGGCGCACGTCGGCGAACCACTCGGACGCGCGCAGCTCGGTGCCGGGCCACTGCATGCCTGCCGACGGCGGCGTCCCGTCCGGCGACGGGATCTCGTCGTCGGCGAGGAACTCGGACCGGGCCGCGGCCACCGCGTCGCGCAGCGCCGGGTCGGCCAGCCGCAGCGGGCCGCCGAACGAGGCGAACACGCCACCGGGCGTGAGCAGCCCGGCGATCCGCTCCCACCGCCGGTCCGGGTCCGTCCAGTGCAGGGCCGCCGCCGCGTACACCAGGTCGTGGCGCTCGTCGGCGCGCAACTGCTCGAACGCGGCCTGCCGGACCCGGACGTCCGCGGACACGTGCCGGCGCAGCTCGGCGAGCATCGCGGCGTCCGGGTCGGTGGCGGTGACCGCGATGCCGCGCCGGGCGAACAGCCGGGTGGCCTTGCCGGTCCCGGCCCCGATCTCCAGGGCGGTCCGGACGGGCCGGTCCGCGTACGCCAGCACCAGGTCGGCCAGTTCCTCGGGATAGCCGGGGCGGAAACGCTCGTACGCCTGCGCGGCCGCTCCGAAGCTCAACGCACGACCCGGCATGCCGGCCATCCTCCCACGATCAGGCCGTCGCCCCTACGCGTCCGGGTCCCACGCCGCGATCCGGTCGATTACCCGCCGGTCGCCCTCGAGGCTGAGCGCGTCCAGCGGTGTCCGGCCGTAGAAGGCCAGGACCAGATCACCGGCGCTGGAACTGGCGGCGGTGTCGGCCGGACCCGCATCGGCTCCGGCGGGCAGGCTGGTGACCCGTACGCCGTCGGGGGAGAGCCGCACGCGCCACCATCCGCCCTCGGTGACGTGGTAGTCGAGGACGGCAGGCTCGTACGGCCACGGCACAGTGGTCGCGCAGCAGGTGGACAGGAAGTCCTCCACGCCGTCGAGGGCCACCTCGACCGGCACCGGCTGCGGCGCGCCCACGGTGAGCTGGGCGTCGTAGGTGTGCACCGCGATCTCCTGGAGCTGGTGCCGGGCGACGGCGCCGCAGTTCTGCGGCGACTGCGACGTGTCCCACCACGTCCAGCAACCGCGATCGGGGCCGGCGTCGCGCAGCGCGACCAGCAGCCGCTCGGTGGACTCGGCCAGCCAGTCCCGCAGCGCCGTGCGCTCCCGGGGCGCGCCCGGCCCGTCCGGCGTGGCCCGTCCGGACGCCTCCGGTCCGGCCGCGACGGTGGCCGCCCACGAGCGGCGTCCCTCGCCGATGTGCCGGGCCAGGTCGAACAGCGTCCACTCGGGGCAGGTCGGCACCGGCGCGTCGAGGTCCGGCGCGGCGGCGACCGCGTCCCGGAACGCGGCCGCCCGGTCGTCGATCAGCCGCAGCCGATCGGCAAACGTCAGGGGTTCGGTCACCCCGGCTGTCTACCACCGTGCCCGGAGGCCCGACAGCGAGTTTCGGCGCGCACGTGCGCGGCGACGGCGTCGGCCACCTGCTCCGGCGGGGCGGAGGCGTCGATCCGACGGGCGTCGGTCACCGACGCGAACGTGGCGAGCGCCCGGGCGACGTGGTCGTGCCGCCAGGCGCGCGCGCCGACCTCGACCTGGTCGGTGTCGATGCGGGCCCGCAACCGGTCCTCGGGGAGCGTGAGCACGACCTCCCGGACGTCGACGCCTGCGGCGCGGATGCCGCCGAGGATCTCCGCGCGGTACGCCGGGTCGAGCAGGCTCATCGGCACGATCCAGACGCCCGCGTGGTGCCGGTCCAGCCCGGTGACCGTCTGCACGACGAGGTGACGCCACAGCGGCAGGTCCTGGAAGTCTCCGGTGGGGGAGGTGACGAACGCGGTGAGCATCGAGCCGAGGAACTCCGGGTCGAACAGCCGCGCGTCCGGCAGCGCGTTCGTGAGCAGCCGCGCGGTGGTCGTCTTGCCGACACCGAACGCACCGTTGATCCAGACAATCATGACGGTGATCGTGCCAGTGGGCGGCTAGCCTGACGCGGTGGGATTCGATGTCGGCGCGGACGCGTACGGCCGCTTCATGGGCCGCTTCGCCGAGCCGCTGGCGGTGCGCTTCGCCGACGTGGCGGGCGTCGTGCCGGGGCTGCGGGCGCTCGATGTCGGCTGCGGCACCGGAGCGCTGACGGCGGAGCTGGCCGCCCGGCTGGGGCCCGCCGCGGTGTCGGCTGTGGACCCGTCGGCGCCGTTCGTCGCGGCGGCCCGGGAACGGCTGCCCCAGGTCGACATCCGGCGGGCGTCGGCGGAGCTGCTGCCGTTCCCCGACGGCGGCTTCGACGTCACCCTCGCCCAGCTCGTCGTGCACTTCATGACGGACCCGGTCGCCGGCCTGCGGGAGATGGCCCGCGTGACCCGTCCCGGCGGCGTGGTGGCGGCCTGCGTGTGGGACCACGCCGGTGGGCGTGGGCCGCTGACCGTGTTCTGGCAGGCGGTCCGGTCGCTCGACCCGGACGCGCACGACGAGTCGGGGCTCGCCGGGGCGCGGGAGGGCCACCTCGCCGCACTGTTCGCCGCCGCCGGCCTGCGGGACGTGCGGTCGTCCATGCTCACCGTCGAGGTGAGCTTCGCGAGCTTCGACCAGTGGTGGGAGCCGTACACGCTCGGGGTGGGCCCGGCCGGGGACCACGTCCAGCGGCTCGACGCGGCCGGCCGCGCGACGTTGCGCGACCGGTGCGCGTCACTACTCGGCGAGCGGTGGCCGGTGGAGGTCAGCGCCTCGGCCTGGACGGCGATCGGCCGGACGCCGTAGACGGTCAGCCGGCGAAGTCGACGCCGGCCAGCGGCACCCCCCGGTACGCGGCGAGGCGCTCGGCCTCCGCCACCACCGCGTCGCGTGCGCTGCCGGTGAGCTTGCGCCACTGCTGAACGGCGACGGTGAAGGTCCGGCCGGACTTGCGGGGCCGCCACGTGCCGGCCAGCTCCCCGTCGGCCAGCACCGCGCCGGGGCGGCCCAGTACCGGCCACAGCTCCTTGACGCGAGTCGCGTCCGGCACCAGCGTCGCCCGGTCCTTCGCCTGGAGGAACAGGTCGAACGGGCCGAGCAGGCGCGTCGTCGTGGTCTCGGCCGACGCCAGCGCGGCCTCGTCGGCGGCGAGCAGCCAGCGCGTCTCGCCGTCGACGCTCACCTCGACCGTGTCGCGCGGCCAGCGGGCCTTGACCTCCTTGACCGGGGCGTCGAGGTAGTCGGCCACGTGCTTCGGGGTGGCCGGGCCGAGCAGCCGCAGGTAGGCGCGGACGAGGTCGAACCGGTCGCCGGGCGCGGCGGCCGGACGGAAGGCGCGGATGCGTTCCAGGACCGGCGGCGACGTGTCGAGCCGCAGTTCCAGGCCGGCGCGTACGGCGGCCAGCCGGAACGGCATCTCGTAGAGGTGGGTCGCGTTGCACGGCCGGCAGAACCGCAGGTAGGGCTTCGGCATCACCTCGGCGAGCCGCCCGGAGACCTCGCCCTTGACCGTCGGCTTGCGGACGACCTCCCGCATCCGCGCGGCCACCTCGTCCAGCGCGTCGAGGATGCCGATGCCGGCGGCCTTCAACGGCTTCGCCGCGTCGTAGATGCGCTTGCCCGCGTCGGCGTCGGAGAACGGCTCGACCGCGGCGGCCACCGCGCCCACGTCGGCGCGGCGGTAGAGGTGCGGGGCGCCGCGTACGGTCCAGAGCATGACCACGTCGTCGCCGGTCAGCGGAGCCACGTCGACACCGCGCGCGGCGAGCGCCCACCGGCCGCCGTCGGGGCCGGTGTCCTGCACGCCGATGTCGAGCACGGCGGTGTCGGCCAGCGAGCCCTCGGCCCGGTCGAGCTGCTGGGCGCGCACGCGGAAGGCCATCACCTGACGTCTGTCGACCATCGCCACAGCGTAGGCGCCGGCACCGACACGTCCGGCGCACCGACACGTCCGGCGCTGCGCGCGGACCGGCGTGGCCGGGTGCTGTCAGCGCGCGGCGCGCGGCACGGAGTCCGCCCGCTTGTCCGGGCCGGAGCGCTTGAGCAGGAACACCCCGCCGCCGATGAACACGACGCTGAGCACGATCCCGACCAGGTTGCCGTCGGCGAGCGTGGCGAAGATGCCGAGCAGGCCGAAGATGACGGCCACGCCGCCGACCAGGCGCATGAGGTAACGACCGACTGACTTGCCCCGTGAGTCCACCATGGATTCTCGTCTACCCCCGCCGCCGCGCCGGCAAACGGGCGGCCCGCGTCAGCGGTCGGCGAGCAGCCGTTCGCGGACCTCGCGGCGCAGGATCTTGCCGATCTGGGAGTACGGCAGCTCGTCGACGATCACGACCCGGCGCGGCACCTTGTACCCAGCCAGGTGGGTGCGGCACGAGGTCCGGATCGCCTCCGGGTCGCCGGCCACCGCCGGGTCGACCACCACCGCGGCGACGACCTCCTCACCGTCGTCGGTGGGCATCCCCACGGCGGCGGCCTCGCGTACGCCGGGAACGCGGCGCAGCGCCTCCTCCACCTCGGACGGGTAGACGTTGAAGCCGCCGGTGATGATCAGTTCCTTGATCCGGTCGACCACCGTCACGAAGCCGTCGGCGTCCATGGTGACGATGTCGCCGGTACGCATCCAGCCGCCCGGCAGCAGCACCTTGGCGGTCTCCTCGGGCCGGTGCCAGTAGCCGGAGAACACCTGCGGGCCGTGGACCAGCAGCTCACCGGCCTCGCCGGGCGCGCGGTCGCGGCTCGGGTCCTCCGGGTCGACGATGCGCACGTCGGTGGAGGGGAACGGCACGCCCACGGTGCCGGGGCGGCGTGTCGGCGCGACCGGGTTGCCGACGGTGATCGGTGACGTCTCGGTCATCCCGTACCCCTCGACCAGCAGGCCGCCGGTCACCTGCTCCCACAGCTCCACAGTGGCCGGTGGCAGCGACATCGCGCCGGAGAGCGCGTACCGGATGGAGGTGAGGTCGACGCCGCGTTCGCGGGCGGCGGTGGCGAGCTTCGCGTAGACCGGCGGCACCGCCGGCAGGAACGTCGGCGGGCGGCGGCGGACCGCGTCGAGCACCTGGTCGGCGTCGAAGCGGGGGAACAGCACCAGTGTGGCCCCGATGCTCACGGCGAAGGTGAGGCAGAGCGTCAGCCCGTAGGCGTGGAACAGCGGCAGCACCGCGTACACCGTCTCCGCGCCGTCGCGCAGGCCCGGCACCCAGGCCCGGCCCTGCGCGGCGTTGGCGCGCAGGTTGCGGTGGGTCAGCACGGCGCCCTTGGGCTCGCCGGTGGTGCCGCCGGTGTACTGCAGCAGCGCCACGTCACCGGCCTCCGGCGCGGGATGCCCGGCGGGCAGCGGCCCGGCGGCGGCGACCAGGTCCGACCAGGCCAGCGCGCCGGGCGCGGGGGCGGTCATCGCGGCGCGGGCGGCGCGGACCTTCGGCAGCGGCACCCGCAGCGCCCACCGCTTGAGCCGCGGCAGCGCCGCGGTCAGATCGACCGCCACCACGGTACGCACGGCGCCGCGTCCCGCCACCAGCGGCGCGATCTTGTCCCACGCGATCGCGACCGTCGCACCGTGGTCGGTGAGCTGCCGGTCCAGCTCGTCGGCGGTGTAGAGCGGGTTGTGCTCGACGACCACCGCGCCGAGGCGCAGCACGGCGTAGAACGCGACCACGTGCTGCGGGCAGTTCGGCAGCACCAGAGCCACCCGGTCGCCCGGGCCGACGCCGAGCCGGCGCAGCGCCTCGGCGGCGCGGGCCACCTGGTCGGCCAGCTCGGTGAACGTGGTGGTGGCGCCGTAGAAGTCGAGCGCGACCCGGGGACCGAACCGCCCGGCCGCCTCGGTGAGCAGGTCGACGAGTGAGCCGTCCGGCTCGGCGATCTCGGCCGGCACGCCGGGTGCGTAGCTACGGGTCCAGGGTCGCTGGGCGGTCGCGTCCATCGCCGTTACTCCTCGTCGCGCGGATGACGCCCCCAGCCTAACTTAACCGCCGGGTAACCTACGCTTACGTAGGTTGCCGGGTGGGTCACACTCTCCGCAGGTCAGCGTCGGCGGGTTGAATGCTGATGCACCACCTGCCGACCCTTCACGATCGCGAAGATGATCACCGCGGCGAGCGCGATCACGCCGATGATGACGAGCCAGCGGACCGCTTCCAGCAGCAGCCCGAGCAGGATGAGCACACCGGCGACCACGCCGACCACCCAGAGCAACGCGCGCATGTCCCAGCCTCCCGTCGTACGGTGGGCCGTGCGCTTTCCCGCTGGTCGGGCGGCCATGCGCCGCCGGGTGGATCAGTGCCGGGCCACGTACACGGTGTTCGCCGCCTCCCGCCCCTGCAACGGGTTCGGGAACCGGACGACGTGCGCCACCGAGGTGGGGAACACCTCGGTGAGCGTGCGCTGGAACGCCGTGTCGGGCGGGTCGTTCGACCAGAGCGCGAAGACGCCCTCCGGATGCAGCAGCGCGGCCAGCCGGCGCAGCCCGTCGACCGTGTAGAACGGGGCGTGGCTGGGGTGCAGCACCTGGCGGGGGGAGTGGTCCACGTCCAGCAGCACCGCGTGGAAGCGGCGCCCTGGCTCGTCGGGGTCGAGGCCGCCGCCGGCGACCGCGGCGAAGAAGTCCGCCCGGACGAACCGGGTACGCGGATCGGTGGCCAGACCGGCGGCGAACGGCAGCAGGTCCCGCCGGTGCCAGTCGATCACGTCCTCGATCGCCTCGACCACCACCAGCGACCGCACCCGCGGATCCTCCAGCGCAGTACGCGCGGTGTAGCCGAGGCCGAGCCCGCCGACCACCACGTCCAGCGCGTCACCGGTCAGCGGAGCCAGCCCGAGCCGGGCCAGTTCGATCTCCGCGACCGGGAAGGCGCTGGACATGAGGTACTCGTCGTCGAGCTTCACCTCGTACACCTCGGCGTCCAGCGCCGGGTCACGGCGCCGCCGCAGGCTGATCTCGCCGATCGGCGTCTCACGCCAGGCCAGTTCCTCGAAACGCGCGCCCACCCGGTGTCCTCTCCGCCGATCCGTCCCCGGATGCTACCGGCCGGTCCCGGCCCGGCCCGGCGGAACCGCGGCGGACGGCGGTCAGTCGGCGGGGCGGGTGGCCACCACGACGGTGTCCAGCGCGTCGACGGTGCCGCCGTCGGTGGCCGGCACCGGCCGGCGGGCCGTCTCGGCCCGCTGCACACGCAGCCCGGCCAGCCCGTCGACCACCGACTCCGGCGTGAGCAGCACGTCCGGGTCCTGCGGGCCGCCGATGCCGCCGGAGAGGTTGGCCAGGTCGTGGCCCACCACCACGAGCGTGCCGCCGGGGCGCAGCGCGGACTTCGCCGCGGCGAGCACCCCGGCGAACGCCGGCGCGGTCAGGTGCAGGTAGCTGATCAGCACCAGGTCGTAGCTGTTCGGCACCGGCCGGTACGCGGTCACGTCCGCCACCCGCCAGTCGACCGTCACGCCCCGCGCGGCGGCCAGCTCCCGCCCCCGGTCCACGGCCACCGCGGAGAAGTCCACCGCGTTCACCCGCCAGCCCTGACCGGCCAGCCAGACCGCGTTGCGTCCCTCGCCGGCGGCGATGTCCAGCGCTGAGCCGGGGGTCAGCCCGGTGACCGACTCGACCACGAAACGGTTGGGCTCAGCGCTCCACACCAGTCCGGGCGTGTCGGCATACCGGCTGTCCCAGGCGCTGCTGTCCACTGTGTTCCCTCCTTCGGCGGCCCCACACCGCCAAGGTGACCGTACCGGCCACGGCAAGCGCTCCCACGGCGAGTCCCCAGACCGGCGGCAACTGCTGCGCGAGCACGAACACGCCCATCACCACGACGAACCAGCCGAATCCCCGGCGCAGCAGGTCGGCCGGGATCCGGCCGGCGAGCCGACCGCCGAGCAGGCTGCCGACGACGGCGGCGGCGGTGACCCCGGCGGCCAGCCCCCAGTGGATCTGCACGCTGGACAGGTAGCCGGCCAGACCGGCGAAGGACTTCATCGCGATGACGACCAGCGAGGTGCCGACCGCGACCGGCATCGGCAACCCGCCCAGCAGGGCCAGAGCGGGTACGACCAGGAAGCCGCCGCCCGCGCCGACCAGACCGGTGACCAGACCGACCACCACACCGTCGACGATCACCCGCAGCATCGGCAGCTCGCACGGCGCCGGGCGGCCCTCGGCGGACCGGCGGCCCCGGAGCATCGCGACCGCGGTGGCGAGCATCATCAGGGCGAACGCGGTGAGCAGGACGCCCGCCGGGACGAACTCGGCCAGTCGGCCGCCCGCGTACGCGCCGGTCATGCCGGCCACGCCGAAGACGAGCCCGGTACGCCAGCGGACCCGGTTCGCGCGGGCGTGCGGCAGCACGGCGACGGCGCTGGTCACGCCGACGACGAGCAGCGAGGTGGCGATCGCCTCCTTGGCGGGCAGGTCGGCGACGTAGACCAGCAGCGGCACGGCGAGGATCGACCCGCCGCCGCCGAGCAGGCCCAGCGTCACACCGATCAGCACCGCGCCGGCCAGCGTCAGCGCCAGCGTCGTCACCTGCGGCTCCCGTCGCGCAACTGCCCCACGATCGTGTCGAGGTCGCAGCTCGCACCGCGGTTGTACGGCAGCTTGCTCAGCAGCATGCCCATGGCGCAGGTGTTGGTGAGCGCGGCGAACGTGAGACCCGCGCCGATGAACGCGGCGACCCACTTCAGGCCCGGCACGAACACCGACGCGACGATCGCGGCGAGCACGATCGAGCCGGCGACGAGGCGTACCTGGCGCTCCAGGTCCCACCGGGCCCGGCCCTGGTTGACCGGGGCGTTCGTGGCCTGCCAGGCCAGCATGCCGCCGTCGAGCACCTTGACGTTGGGCAGGCCGACGGTGCCGAGCGCCTGGCCAGCCTGGCTCGCCCGGACGCCGGAGCGGCAGATCAGCACCACGTCCTCGTCCAGGTGGCCGCGCAGCTCCGCGCGATGCTCCCGGAGCAGGTCCAGCGGCACGTTGTACGCGCCGGGGATGTGCGCCGCCTCGAACTCACCGGGCGTGCGCACGTCGAGCATCCGGGGCGTACGGCCGGCGGCGATCAGCTCGCGCAGGGTCGCCGCGTCGATGGTGGTGGGGGTGGTCGTGGTCATGCTCTGTCTCCTTGACTGTTTTCGGGCAGGGTCCGGCGCCGGCCGGCGTGGGGACACGCCGGCCGGACGCTCGGGGAGAGGTCAGGCGGTGGGCGCCATGCGTACGCCGGCCTCTTCGGCCCGCGCGTACGCGTCGTCGATCAGCACCACGTCCCGGCCGGCGTTGGCGAGCAGGGACGCGGCGGCGGTGGCCCGGTAGCCGGAGCCGCAGTGCACCCAGATCGTTCCGGCGGGGATGTCGGCGAGCCGCTTCGGCACGTCCGGCAGCGGCACGTGCACCGCGCCGTCGATGTGCCCGGCCTTCCACTCGTTGGTCATCCGCACGTCGAGGACGACCTGCGGCTCGGGCAGCCCGGCCGGGGTGTTCCCGGCCTGCGCGGCGGCGAGCGCGCCGAAGTCGGCCACCGCCAGCTCACGTAGCTGCGACGGGTCGGCGGTCCACTGCTCGGGCTCGCCGGTGGCCTGGGCGGCCGGACGGTCGATGCCGATGCGGACCAGTTCCCGCTGGGCGTCGGCGACCTGCTCCGGCGTCTGCGCCAGGAACGTGATCGGCACGCCCCAGTCGATCAGCCAGCCGAGCCACGTCGACATCGGCCCGTCCAGGCCGAGGCTGACGGTGCCGGCCAGGTGCGAGGCCGCGTACGCCTTGCGGTGGCGCAGGTCGACCACCCACTCACCGGCGGCGATGCGACGGCGCAGCTCGCCGGCGTCGGCGCGGGACACCGGCGTGAGGTCGACCGGGGCCGGACCGGCGGCGTTGGCGACGCCCATGTGGGCGTAGTACGCCGGGTAGGCGTCCAGACCGGCCAGCGTCTCGGTGACGAACTGGTCGGCGGCCAGCCGCAGCACCGGGTTGGCCTCCTTCTCCCGGCCGATCGTCGACTCGGGCGCGTCGGCCTGGCTGGCCGAGCAGAAGCTGCCGAAGCCGTGCGTGGGCCACACCTGTGCGCCGTCGGGCAGCAGGTCGGCCAGCTTGCGCGCCGAGGCGTGCTGGTGGTGTGCCAGCTCGTGGGCGTACTGCTGGCCGAGCAGGTCGGTGCGGCCGGTGGTGCCGAACAGCAGCGAGCCGCCGGTGAACACGCCGGCCGGCGTCCAGCCGCCGTCGGTGGCCTCGTCGATCGCGTACGACAGGTGGTGGAACGTGTGGCCGGGGGTGCCGATCACCCGCAGCCGCATGGTGTCCGACACCGGCACGGTGTCGCCGTCGGACACCGGGGTCCGGTCGAACTCGACCGTGTCGGCGGCGGCCACCAGGTACTGCGCGCCGGTGATCCGGGCCAGTTCCAGGCCGCCGGAGACGTAGTCGTTGTGGATGTGCGTCTCGACCACGTGGGTGATCCGCACGCCCTCGGCGCCGGCCAGGTACAGGATGCGGTCGATGTCGCGCTGCGGGTCGACCACGATCGCGACCCGGCCGTCAGAGGCGAGGTAGCTGCGGTCGCCGAGCGAGGAGGTCGCGATGACGGACACGTCGAGGGTCATGCCGGTTCCTCTCATTGCCTACATACCCCGGGGGGTATGTGCGGGACAGTCTGCGGCCTGGGGTCTCCAGGCAGGTGTTTACCCACCCGCGTCGCGATCACGCGACCCGGGCGGGACTCAGTCGGTCAGCGGACGCCGTCAGGCGAGGGACAGGAAGAGCTTCTCCAGCTCCTCCTCGGTCATCTCCGGCTCCTCGCCGGCCTGGCGGGCGGCGTCGCAGTAGCGCATGCCGGAGGCGATGATCTTGAAGCCGGCCCGGTCGATGGCCTTGGAGACCGCGGCGAGCTGGGTCAGCGCGGCGCGGCAGTCCTCGCCGTTCTCCATCATCTCGATGACGGCGTTGAGCTGCCCCCGGGCCCGCTTGAGCCGGGTCAGCGCCTCACCTGTCATCTCAGGTCGAAGCTTCACGTCCACCTCCTGCCCGTAAACATACCCCAGGGGGTACCCCGTCCGCCACTACTCCCGCCCCGCCTCGCCGATCTTGCACTTGGTGCCCGCGGTGTGCCCGTTGTGACCGGTTTGCCGGGGCGGTGAGTGCAAGATCGCGAGGGAGGGATGGGGCGAGAGAGGACACGCAGGGTCGCCGGGGCATCGACGGAGCGCTTATCCTGTGCGCCGACCATCCCGGCGGGAAGGGATCAGATGGCGTCGCGGCAGGACCAGCTGCACTCGTACCAGTTCACCGTCCAGCGGGCGGTCGCCGCGCTCGTCATGCGGGAGACGGACCCGCCGCAGTCGCCGTTCCGCCGGCTGGCCGGAGCGGGTCTGGCGAGCGTCCTGGTCGCGGCGATCGCGCTCGGCGGCGTCGCGCTCTACGGCCTGTTCACCGGCGGCGGTGACTCGTGGCGCGAGACCGGCGCGGTGATCGTGGAGAAGGAGTCGGGTGCGCGGTTCGTCTACCGCGACGACAGGCTGCACCCCGTCCTCAACTACGCCTCCGCCCTGCTGATCATCGGCGCGGAGCGCCCGAAGACGGTGCTGGTCAGCCGCCGCGCCATCGACGGGGTGCCGCGCGGCCTGCCGCTCGGCATCGCCGACGCGCCGGACTCGCTGCCCGCGTCGAACCGGCTCGTCCGCGAAGCCTGGACGCTCTGCTCGGTGACCGGCGACGAGGCCGGGCGCGCGGAGACCGGGCGGCCGGCGGCGGGGCGCGGCGAGGCCCGCTCGGTGCTGCTGATCGGGCGGGAGGTCACCGGCGGCCGGGCGCTCGGCGACCAGGGCCTGCTCGCCCGGCATCCGGACGGCGGCCTGCACCTGCTCTGGCACGACCGGCGCTACCTGCTGCGCGACACCGACCGGGTGCTCGCCGCGCTCGCCGCCACCCGGGAACGGGCGGTGCCGGTGGCGGCGGCGCTGCTGAACACGCTCCCGGCCGGCGCCGACCTGGCCCCGCCGCCGGTGGACGACCTCGGTGAGCCGTCCGAGCGGGTCACCGGCGCGGCGGTGGGCGACGTCTACCTGGTGCGCAACTCCGGTGGCGGACGGCAGTACGCGGTGGCGCAGCGGGGCGGGCTGGCGGCGATCACCGAGTTGCAGGCCGCGTTGCTGCTGGCCCGCACCGGCCAGCGGGATCCGGAACCGATCACGCTCGGCCGGTTCGCCGCGCTGCCCAAGCTGCCCGGTCTGGTGCCCGGCGGGCCGACCGCGCCGCCGGCCGTACCGCCCCGGCTGGCCGCCGCGGAGGGAGCGCTCTGCGCGCGGGCCGGCGACGACACCGGCGTACGCGAGCTCCGCCTCGGCGTCACCGCGCCGGACCAGTCCGCCGCCGCGCGCACACCGGGCGGCCGGGCCGGGCTCGCCGACGAGGTGGTGGTCGAGCCGGGACGCGGCGCGCTGGTGGAGGCGGTACCCGCGCCGGGCGCGACCGGCGGCGCGATCTGCGTGGTCACCGACCTGGGCCGGCGGTACGCGCTGACCGGTGCCGAGGTGCCCGGCATGCTCGGGTACCCGGGCGTGCGCCCGGCGCGGCTGCCGGCGGGCCTGGTGGACCTGCTGCCGGCCGGCAGCCCGCTCGACCCGGAGGCCGCCCGCACGGTCGCCGCGCCCGCGTGAGCCCTGGTCGGCAGGAGAAGGGTCAGCCGGCGGGGCGGCGCAGCACCGTCACCGCGAAGTCGGCGTCGTCCCGCCAGGGCCGCAGGTCCCAGGTGGCGAAGCGGTGCTCGGGGCGCAGCCCGGCGGCGACCGCGTCGGCGTCCAGGTCGGCCACCGGGTAGCCGCGGTCGGTGCCGAAGCCGACCACCACCAGGCCGTCCGGGCGTACGTGCGCGGCGACGCGGCCCAGCACGTCGCGTTCGGTGCCGGGGGCGACGAAGACCATCACGTTGCCGGCCAGCACCGCGGCGTCGAACGGCTCCGCCTCGCCCTGCGCGGCCAGGTCCAGCTCGGCCAGGTCGGCGACCAGGAAGCGGGGGCCGGGGTGGTCGGCGCGGGCCGCCTCGACCAGCGCCGGGTCGGCGTCCACGCCCACCACGTCGTGCCCGCGTGCGGCGAGCGCGCCGGCGACCCGGCCGGTGCCGCAGCCGGCGTCCAGGACGCGCGCGCCCGGCGGCACGAGCGCGTCCAGCAGCCGCGCCTCACCGGCCAGGTCGGCGCCCTCGGCGGCGAGCTGGCGGAAGCGGTCCACGTACCACTGCGAGTGGCCGGGCTTCGTGTCGGTCACCCAGCGGGTCGGCTTGCCCATGAGGCCACCGTAGCTGATCTTGCGCCAGCGGGTCAGGCGAGCGCCAGGAACGTGCCGGCGGCGAGCGGCCCGCCCAGCGCGACGCCGGCCAGCACCTGCGGCCAGGTGTGGTCACCGAGCCGTACCCGGGACCAGCCGACGGCCGCGACGAGCGCCCAGCCGAGGTTCGCGGCCGGGCCGGCCAGCGGCACCAGCACGGCGACGGTGGCGGCGGCCACCGCCGCGTGGATGCTCAGCTTCCACCAGTGGTTCACCAGCGCGCAGGCCGCGCCGACCACGAAGACCACCACGATAACGGCGAACAGCTCGGCGGGCGCGCGTACCGCCGCCAGCAGCAGCAACCCGGCCGCCACCGAGGCCAGCCCGATCGACAGCGGCCGGGCCCGCTGCGTGCGGTCGCCGACGTGCCGGTCGGTGAGCCGCCCCCGGCGTACGCCGTGCACGAGCACGCCGATCGGGATGACGGCGCAGAACGTCAGCGCGATGCCGCCCCAGAGCACGAACTGACCCGCCGAGCGGCTGACCCGGGCGGCGGCGATCAGCGGCAGCGCCGTGACCAGGACGGTCGGGGCGAGCGCCTCGGTGAGCAGCCGGGCCGCCCGCGCACCGGCCCGGTCCTCCCGTGATGCTCGCACCCGATCATCCTGGCACGGACGCTCACCCCTTCTCGGCTCCGCTGGTGAGTCCCTCGGTGAGCAGGCGTTCCCCGGCGAAGAACAGCACCACGATCGGCAGCGTGAGGATGACCGAGCCGGCCATCAGCACGGTCTTGGGCACCTCGACGCCGTCGGCGAGCAGCGACAGCCCCAGCGACACGGTCCACCGGTCCGGCCGGTCGACCAGGAACAGCAGCGCGAACAGGTACTCGTTCCAGGCGATCATGAAGTCGTACAGCGCGACCGCCATCACCGACGGCGCGGCCAGCGGCAGGCTGACCCGGCGGATGATGCCGAGCCGGCCGGCGCCGTCGATCGCCGCGGACTCCTCCAGGCTGATCGGGATGGTCTCGAAGTAGTTCTTCAGCATGTAGACCGACACCGGCAGCGTCTGCGAGATGTAGACGAGCACCAGCCCGGTCAGCGACCCGCGCAGCCCGGCCCGGGTGAAGACCACGAACAGCGGGATCGCGATGACGATCGACGGGAACAGGTAGACCGCCAGGAACAGCGCGCTCACCTGCCGACGGCCGAAGAACCGCAGGCGGGACACCGCGTACGCGCCGGGAATGGCGATCACCAGGGTGAGCGCGGTGGCGGCCAGCGCCACCAGGCCGCTGTTGCGGATGAACGTGAGGAAGCCCTGGCCGCCGTCGGAGACGGACTTCAGCACCTCCGCGTACGTGGCGACGGTCAGCTCGCCGAACGGCACCCAGAGCGAGCCGGGTTCCAGCAGCAGGCGTTCGATCGGGCGTACCGACAGCACCAGCATGTACCAGAACGGCAGCAGCGTGACCACCAGGAACCCGGCGATCACCAGCCGGCGCAGCCAGCGCAGGCTGACCGTCTCGATCCGGTCCCTGTCCATCACGCCTCCCGTCGCGCGCCGAAGAAGCGCAGGTAGATCGCCACGAACACGAGCAGCACCACGGCCAGGACGACCGCCTGGGCGGCGGCCGCGCCGATGTCGGTACGGGCGGTGAGGAACTGGTAGACCCGGACGCTCACCACCTCGGTGCCGGCCGCGCCGCCGGTGAGCAAATAGACGTCGTCGAACTTGTTGAACGTCATGATGAACCGCAGCACGCCGATCAGCGCGATCACCGGCATGAGCTGCGGCAGCAGGATGTGCCGGAACCGCTGGGTGGGTGTCGCCCCGTCGACCCGGGCGGCCTCCTCCAGCTCACCGGGCACCGCCTGGAGCCGGGCCAGCAGGAACAGGAACGCGAACGGGAAGTAGCGCCAGGCCTCGAACGCGATCACCGTCCACAGCGCGGTGGACTCCTGGGACAGGAACGGCACCGGCTGATCCCAGCCGAGGAAGCGCTTCCCCCAGTCGTTGACGATGCCGAGCTGCGGGTCGAGCATGACCTGCCAGACGAACGTCATGGCGACCACCGGCGCCACGTACGGCAGCAGCATCGACGCGCGTACGAGAGTGCGGCCCCGGAACGGCCCGCGTACGGCGAGCGCCGCCGCGAGGCCCACCACTATCGAGCCGGCGGTGCCGCCGACGCTGTAGAGCACCGTGGTCCAGAGTGTGTCGGCGAACCCGGGCGTGTGCAGCACCCGATCGATGTTGTCCAGGGTCAGCTCGCCGAACAGGCCGGTCTTGCGCAGTGTCGCCAGGCGTACCCGTTGGAAGGCCAGCACCACGGTCCAGACGATGGGTATGCCGATCACCGCGACCACGACGAGCAGGGTCGGGGTGACCAGCGCGAGCCCGGCGCGGGACTCGCGGCGGCGCAGGGTCAGCGGGCGTCGGCCGGGTCGGCGGGGTCGCTCCGGTGCGGGGGAGCGGCCGGCCTCCGGCGCGGTGGTGGTCAATTGACGCCCTTGGCTATCGCCTCGACGTCCTTGCGGGCGCGTTCGGCGGCGGCGCGGGCGTCGGACTTGCCGCCGACGACGTCGGCGAGCGCCTTGGGTACGGGCAGCTCACCGAGGATCGCGCCGACGAGCTTGCCCTGGTTCTCGGTCAGGCCCCAGCGCTGGAACGTGTCCGGACTCTTCCGGAGCGTGGCGAGCACGTCCTCGCCGTAGACCTCCGACAGCGGCTTCTTGGTGTCCACGCCGGCCGGGCTGGTGTTCCAGGCGGTCCGGAACTTCTGCTTGTCCTCCGGAGTGCCGGTGCGCACCGGGAAGCGCCCCTCGGGGGACATGCCGAACCAGCGCGGGTAGCCGTCGGAGAGCATGTACTCCACGAACGACTTCGCCGGGTCGGCCGCGCCGTCGAGCACGGCCCAGGAGCTGACCTCGCCGTACTGGGCCGGTTCGGTGCCGTTCGGGCCCTTGATCGCGGTGACGAAGCCGCTGTTCTTGGCGAGCCAGGCCGGGTCGGACTGGCACTGCGGGCAGGTCGGCCGGGCGTCGGCGCGCAGCCCGGCCAGCTCGTCGAGGATGAACGGCGACCAGATCAGCATGGCCGCCTTGCCGGCGAAGTAGGTGGCCCGGGTGGTGTCGACATCCTGGGCGCCCTTGACCGAGTTGTTGCGCATCAGGTCGCCGTAGAAGCGGAACGCCTCGACGCACTCGGGGGAGTCGAGCGTGACCTTGCCGGAGTCGTCGGTGAGCCGGCAGTTGTTCGCCAGCGCCAGGTGCTCGAACGTCTGCTGGGTGAACACGTCGCCGGGGGAGGTGGCCGCGGTGATGCCGGCGACGCCGCCGGTGTTCAGCTTCGCCGCCGCGGCGGCGATCTTCTCGTACGTGTCGGGCACCGGCAGGCCGGCGGCGTCGAACAGGTCCTTGCGGTAGACCAGCAGCTGGCCCCACCCGTCGCTCGGCACGGCGAGCTGCTTGCCGCCGTCGCCGGTGAGTTCCAGCGCGCGGGGCGTGAACGTGTCCCGGCCGAGCCGGTCGACGACGGCGGCGTTGGCGTCGGCGTCGAGGAGTTCGTTCGCGGACAGCGTGCGCACCCCGGCCAGGGAGACCGAGCCGACCACGTCGGGCAGGTCACCGGCGGCGGCGCTGGAGGCGATCAGGGACGGGAACTGGTCCTCGTTGACGGTGACCAGGTTGACCTTGACGCCGGTCTTGGCGGTGTAGTCGGCGATGATCGCCTTGGTGGCGGCGACGCGGTCCGCCACGTCTTCCAGACTCCAGACGGTGATCTGCGAACTGTCGGATTTCTGCCCGTCGTCGCTGCATGCGGCCATGCCGGTCCCGGCCAGTGCCAGGATCAGGCTGATTGCGAGCCGCCGCGTGGAGGGTGATGACATCGGTGGCACTCCTCTCGAAAGAGCACGGCCTGTCGCTAATACCCATCGATTCATCGATCTAATCAGATATGCCCATTTTTTGGGTTAGAATCGAGGTCGGCACTTCTCTCGGAGCGACGCCATGAGCAACTGGGTTGTCTCTCTGGCCGGGCCCCGGCACGTACGCCTGGAGCCCTGCCCCACGGACCGGCTCGGTCCGGGCCAGGTCCGCGTCCGCACCCGCTACTCGGGCATCTCCGCCGGCACCGAGCTGACGCTCTACCGGGGCAGCAATCCGCGCCTGCGCAAGGACTGGGACGCCGGCTCCCGCATGTTCGTGCCCCGCCAGGCCGCGCCCGCGTACCCGGTGGTGGGTTTCGGCTACGAGGAGGTCGGCGAGATCGTCGAGGTCGCCCCCGACGTCGCCGACCATCGAGCCGGCCAGCTCGTCTGGGGCATCTGGGGGCACCGCGCCGAAGCGGTGCTCCCCGCGACGGCGGCGCATCCGCTGCCACCCGGCCTCGACCCGCTCGCCGCCGTGTTCGCCCGGCCCGGCGCCATCGCGCTGACCGCCGTGCTCGCCGGTGACCTGCACCTGGGCGACTGGGTGGGCGTGTTCGGGCAGGGCGTGATCGGGCTGCTCGGCACGCGCCTGGCCGCGCTCTCCGGCGCCCGTGTGGTGGCCGTCGACCGGATGCCCGGCCGGCTCGCGTACGCCACCCGGCTCGGCGCCCGCCGGGTGGTCGACGTCGCCGTCGAGTCGCCCGCCGCCGCGCTGCGGGCCGCCACCGACGGCCGGGGCGCCGACGTCTGCCTGGAGCTGTCCGGGTCGTACCCGGCGCTGCACGAGGCGATCCGGGCCACCGCGCACGCCGGCCGCGTCGTCGCCGCCGGCTTCTACCAGGGGTACGCCCACGGGCTGGAACTCGGCGAGGAGTTCCACCACAACCGGATCCAGCTCGTGGCCGCCCAGGTCTCCGGGCCGGACCCGGCACCCGGCACGGCCGGCCGGTGGTCCGGGACGCGGATCGCACACACCTTCATGGACCTGGTGGCCGAGGGCAGCGTGGACCCGCTGCCGCTGGTGAGCCACGTCGTCGACGCGGGCGCGGTGGCCGACGCCCTGACGTTGCTCGACCGCGGTGACGGTGACGTCCTCCAAGTGGTGCTGAGGTTCTGATGGACATTCCGCTTGCCTGCCAGGAACAACTGCTTCCCGGCGCCGACCTGACCCGGAAGTACGCCCTCGCCGTCTCCCTCGGCTACCAGGGCGTCGAGCTGCGCGGACGGGGAGACCTTGCCCTGGCCCGGCGGCTGCCGGAACTGCGCCGCGCCCGCGCCGCCGGAGTGGTGATGCCGACCGTCTGCGTCGAGATGGACCACTTCATCGGCGACTTCGACCCGGACCGCTCCCGCGACGCGGTGGACAACCTGCGCTCCCAGCTCTCGGTGATCGCCGAGCTGGGCGGCGTCGGCGCGATGACCCCGGCGGCGTGGGGCATGTTCTCCCGCCGGCTGCCGCCGTTCGAGCCGCCCCGGTCACCCGACGGCGACCGGCAGGTGCTCGTCGACGCCCTGGGCACGCTGGGCGAGCACGCCCGGGCCGAGGGGGTCACCGTGTTCCTGGAACCGCTCAACCGGTACGAGGACCACATGGTCAACCGGCTCGACCAGGCGGTCGAGCTGTGCCGCGCGGTCGGGTCACCGGCGGTCCGGGTGGCCGCCGACACCTACCACATGAACATCGAGGAGGACGACCCGCACGCCGCGCTGCGCGCCGCCGCGCCGTACCTCGGGCACGTGCAGGTCAGCGACTCCAACCGGCACCAGCCCGGCGCCGGGCACCTGGACTGGGGCGCGCTGCTGGCCACACTCGACGCGATCGGCTACACCGGCTGGCTGGCGCTGGAGTGCCGGCTGCGCGGCGAGCCGGTCGCCGCGCTGCGCCAGGCCGCCACCGCGCTGGCCCAGGCCCGTCCCCGGCGGGCCGCCGCATGACGCTGACCACCGGGGTACGCGCCGACGCCGACCGGCACGCCCGGCTGCGCCGCATCGCGCTGGCCACCCTGGACGCCAACTGGGAACACGACCACACGGTGCCGTCGCGCACGCTCTACCCGCACCAGTGGAGCTGGGACTCGGCGTTCATCGCGATCGGCCTGGCCCACGTACGCCCCGACCGGGCCTGGCGGGAGCTGCGCACGCTGTTCGCCGCGCAGTGGGTCGACGGGCGGGTGCCGCACATCGTGTTCAACCCGGCCTCGCGCGCCGGGCCGTACTTCCCCGGGCCGCAGTTCTGGGACTCGGCGCGCGCCGACGGAGCACCGACCCGGGCCACCTCCGGGATCGTCCAGCCGCCGGTGCACGCCCCGGCCGCCTGGCTGGTGCACCGCCGCGCGCCCGGCGAGGCGTCGGTGGCCGCGCTGCGCCGGCTCTACCCGAGGCTCGTCGCGCAGCAGCGCTACCTGACCGGGCGACGCGACGCCGGGGGCGGCGGGCTGGCGTCGATCGTGCACCCGTGGGAGTCCGGTCTGGACAACAGCCCCGCCTGGGACGCGCCGCTGGCCGCGGTGCCGGCCGACGAGGCGGTGATGCGCGCGTACCGCCGGCACGACACCGCGCACGCCGACGCGGCGCAGCGCCCCACCGACCTGGACTACGCGCGCTACGTCGCGCTGGTGGAGAGCTACCGGGCCGGCCGCTACCGGGACGAGGGACTGCTCGGGCGGCACCCGTTCCTGGTGGAGTGCCCACTGGTGAACGCCGCGCTCGGCGTCTCCGAGTACGCGCTGGCCCGCATCGCCACCGTCATCGGCGCCGACCCGGGACCGCACCGCGACCGGGGCGCCCGGATCACCGAGGCGCTCGTCACCCGGCTCTGGGATCCGGTCACCGGCACGTTCCGTCCCCGCGACGTCCGCGCGGACCGGCTCGTGCCGTCCCGGACCGTGCTCGGGCTGATGCCGCTGGCGCTGCCGGAGCTGCCCGCGGCGCAGGTGTCCGCGCTGCTGGCCGAGGCGTGTTCGCCGCGCTTCGGGCTGGCCGCCCGGATGGACCGGCCGCTGCCCACGTACGACCGCACCGCGCCGGACTTCGAGCCGCTGCGCTACTGGCGCGGCCCGAGCTGGATCAACACCGGCTGGCTGCTCTGGCAGGGCCTGCGTACCCACCGCCGCGCCGACCTGGCCACCGGGCTGCGCGAGTCGCTGCTCGACCTGGTCGACCGGGCCGGCTGCCACGAGTACTTCCACCCGGACACCGGCACCGGACTCGGTTCACCTGCGTTCAGCTGGACCGCCGCGCTGGTGCTGGACGCGCTCGCCCAGGAGTGACACCGGTGGACGCCGGGTACGCCGGCGCCCACCGGGCCCGTCCGGGCTCAGGCAACTCCGGCCGGGGTGCCGCCGCCGATACGCAGGGCCGCCATCGGCGCGTCGTCGGTCGCCCAGCCGAGCGCGTCGACCACCTCGACCACGCCGCTGACCTGCCGGGTCAGGCGCACCGCGAGCTGCGCGGTGGACCGGCGCTCCACCTGGCCGGTGAGCGTCACCACGCCCCTGTCGACTGTCACGTCCACCACGCCGTCGCGGACGCCGAGGCTGCGCCACAGCACCTCCTCGACCACGTCGCGCCGGATGCCGGCGTCCGGACGCAGGTGCACCTTGAGCAGGTCGCCGCGGGTGACGATGCCGACCAGCCGGCCGAGGTCGTTCACCACCGGCAGGCGTTTCACGCCGCGCGCGTCCATCAGCCGGGCCGCCTCGACGATCGTCGCGTCCGGCGTGACGGTGACCGCGGGAGCGGTCATCAGATCGGCGGCGAGCGTCGCGCCGGCCTTCGCCCGCGCCTCACGGCGGTGCCGGTCCGGCAGGATCCGCCGCTCCCGGGGCTGGCCCAGGAACTCCACCTTGTACATCAAGTCCGCCTCGGACACCACGCCCAGCACCCGGCGGGTCTCGTCCACCACCGGCGCCGCCGTGACGTGTCGTCCGGTCAGCACGTCGACGATCTCCCGGTACGCCGTGCCCTCCCGTACCGACGCCACGTCCCTGGTCATCACGTCCTGCACCTGCCACGTACGCATGGCGAACCTCCCTGTTGTCCGCCTCCGACGCTAGGCGGCGGAGCAGGGCCGGAGCAGGGGCGCAAAGACCAGGTGAGGGGGCCGGAGGTCCCGAATCACCCGGCCGCGACGGGCTCGGCGACCTTGTCGGCGGGCGGCTCGGCGGTCAGCAGCGCGGCCGGCACCGGCTCGACCTCCACCCGGCAGTCGTGGAACGTGGGCGCCTCGCCCAGGTCGGTGTCCCGGACGCCGGTGACCGCGTTGACGGTGGACCGCCCCGGGCTGCGCCGCGCCCAGTACGCCTTGTACGTGAACGCCAGGCCCGGACGGGCCGCCTCGTCGACGGCCACCGCGGCGAGGAACGCGCCCCTGTCGTTGTGCACGCGTACCGCGTCGCCGTCGGCGAGACCGCGTGCCGCCGCGTCGGCCGGGTGCAGGTGCACCCGGGGCGGCCCGGCGCGGCGGATGTGCCACGGCAGCGAGGCGAACGTGGAGTTCATCAGGTAGCGGTTGGCCGGGGTGAGCAGCGTCAGCGGGAACCGGCGGGCAAGTTCCGCGTCGGCCGCCTCGGCCGGTGGTGTGTATCCGGGCAGCGGGTCCACCCCGAGCGCGGCCAGCGCCGGGTCGTGCAGCCGGGCCCGCCCGTCGGCCGTCGGGAAACCGCCCTCGGCGTACGGCGCGGAACCCACCGGCACGCCGGTGAGCCGGGCGTACGTGCGCTCGCGCAGCTCCTCGTACGTGATCGGGGCGCCGGCCAGCAACTGCCGGGCCAGGTCCTCGTCGCTGTCCCGGAACGCGGGGTGGTCGATCCCGAGCGCGGCGGCGATCCGCCGGAAGATCTCGGTGTTCGGCAGCGCCTCGCCGGGCGCGCGGGTCACCGGCAGGTTCAGCGTCGTGTAGTGGTGCCCGTAGGACGTCTGGAGGTCCAGGTGCTCGGGCTGCATCGTCGCCGGGAGCACCACGTCGGCGTAGTCGCAGGTGTCGGTCCAGCGCTGCTCCAGCACGACCGTGAACAGGTCGGCGCGGCCGAGCCCGGTCAGCAGCCGGGCCTGGTCCGGGGCGGTCGCCGCCGGGTTGGCGTCGAACACCACGAGCGAGGTGACCGGCGGGTCGGCCTCCCCGGTGAGCACGGCGGCCAGCCGGCTCATGTTCAGCGACCGGGCCGCCGGGGCGGGCATGCCGGCCGGCCGGATCACCGGGCCGTTGTCCACCGGGTGGTGACCGCTGGTGGTCACCAGCGCCCCGCCGCCGGGGTACCGGAAGTCGCCGGTGACCAGCGGCAGCGCGCAGATGGCCCGGATCGCCTGCCCGGCGCCGCGGTGCCGTTGCAGACCCAGCCCGACCCGTACCGCCGTCGGGCGGGTGGTGGCGATCCGGTCGCCGAGGCGGCGTACCGTCTCGACCGGCAGGCCGCACTCGGCGGCGGCCCGCTGCACCGGCCAGTCGTCGAGCCGGGCGGCCAGATCCGGCCAGCCGGTGGTGTGCGCGGCCAGCCACGCCTCGTCGGCCGCCCCGGCGTCGCGGACGTGCCGCATCAGCCCGAGCGCGAGCGCCGCGTCGGTGCCGGGCAGCGGCGCGACGTGCTCGTCGCTGCGGGCCGCCGTGTCGGTACGCAGCGGGTCGATCGTCACCACGTACGCCCCGCGCTCGCGGGCCTGCTGCACGAACGGCCACAGGTGCAGGTTGGTGACGAGCGGGTTGGCGCCCCAGAGGACGACCAGTTTCGCCTCGACGATCGACTCCGGCTCGAAGCCGACCGAGGCGCCGTAGAGCGAGCGCAGCGCCGCCCGCGCCGCCGCCGTGCAGATGGTGGTGTCCAGCCGGGACGCGCCCAGGTGGGCGAAGAGCCGGGGCCCCATGCTCCAGCCCTGGACCAGGCCCATGGTGCCGGCGAAGTAGTAGGGCAGCACCGACTCCGGGCCGTCCCGTTCGATGCTCGTCCGCAGCCCGGCGGCCACCCGGTCGAGGGCCTCGTCCCAGCTCGCCGGCCGGTACGCGACCCGGCCGGCGCCCTTCGGGCCGGTGCGGACCCAGGGCGTGGTGAGCCGGTCCGGTCCGTTGACCGCGTCCAGGTAGCGGTTCACCTTGCCGCAGAGCGCGCCCCTGGTGAACGGGTGGTCGCGGTCGCCGCGCAGCGCGACCGCCCGGCCGTCGTCGACGGTGAGCTGCCAGACGCAGGTGTCCGGGCAGTCCAGGGGGCAGGCGCCGGGGTGGGTGGTGACGGGTCCCATGCGCGGATGCTACCGACGCGACCGGCCACTGCCCTCCGGCTTTTCCGCCTCCCGGTGGGTGGGGCGTTTGACCGGCGTGGGTGCGGGTACCCGCCGGGGCCGACCGCGTGGCGTGGTGCCCGCCGGCGGCGAGGGGAGGGGTGGGATGCGGTTCCCCCTGTTCGTCGAGGCGGTGGCGCGGCGGGCCGAGTTGCCCACTGATGAGGCCGCGACCGTCTCCCGTGCGGTGTTGCAGACCCTCGCCGACCGGATCACCGCGGACGAGGCGACGGATCTGGCCGCGCAGTTGCCGGACGACGTGGGCGGCTATCTGGAGCCCGGCGGCACGGCCACCACCGGTGGCGCGGTGGACTTCCTGTACCGCGTGGCCGAACGCGCGGCGGTGGACCCGGCGGTCGCCGAGGTGGGCGCCGTGGCGGTGCTAGCCACGTTGCGCGACACGGTGACGGTGGGGGAGTTCCACGACCTCGTCGCGCAGCTCCCGAAGGGCTTCGACGCCATGGTGGACCCCATTCCGCGCCCGCCGTACGATGTCTGAGCAGGCTCCCCGCGAACCGGGTCGAGCTGCGGCACCGAGGCCGTCTGCGGCGAAGATTCCACGGCCTGGAAGTATTTTCACCGTAAAATAACTCGTGGATGTCCACGTACGCTGAAAATCGTCTACGCGCTAGAGGGATGATCGGACGATTTCCTCCGTCCGAGGTTCCAAGGTGCCGTCCCCTCTTCGGCTCAAGCCTCATCGCCGCTCTTCCGGCGCAGGGATCGAGCCATATTCTGCTTCCAATGTGAAGTCCTGGGGGGGATCAATGATCACATTCGTCGATTGCTGCCTGCCTGCCCTCTGTGGAGCGCAACCCGCTTCCTGACATGGCGGAGACGATGATCATCAATCGTTTCGGCGCGATCTCGGCGGTACACGGCGGACGTCCGGCACTGCTCGGTGAGACCTACGAGGTCACCTACACCGAGCTGGCCGGGGCGGCCGGCGGGCACGCTGCCGTGTTCGCCGCCGCGGGCCTGCGCGCCGGAGACCGGATCGCGCTGCTCACCGCGCACGGTGCGCCCACCGTGGCGGCGCTGCTCGGCGCCCTCGCCGCCGGGTGCGCGTACGTGCCGCTGGACCCGGGCTTCCCGGTCACCCGGCTGCGCCACATGGTCGACGCCGCCGGCGTCACCGCCGTGGCCTGCGCCGCCGAGCACCGCGACCTGGCGTCCACGCTGGCCGGTGAGCGCCCGGTCGTCGCGCTGGACGAGGTGCCGTCGGCCCCGCTGCACCCGGTCGCGGCCGACCCGGACGCGCCGGCGTACGTGCTGTTCACCTCCGGCTCCACCGGCGTGCCCAAGGCGGTCGGGCAGACCCACCGCAACCTCGCCCACGTCGTCGGCAACCAGATCGCCGCGCTCGGCGTCGGCCCGGACGACCGGCTCAGCCTGCTCGCGTCGTTCAGCTTCGACGCCGCCATCCCCGACCTCTACCCGGCGCTGCTCACCGGCGCCGCCGTCGTCCCGGTCGACCTGCGCCGCCAGGGACTCGCGCACGCCGTCGACCAGCTCGACCGGCACCGCGCCACGGTGCTGCACTGCACGCCCACCGTCTACCGCTTCCTGCTCGACACGCTCGGCTCGCGCCGGTTGCCCACCGTGCGGGCGGTGCTGCTCGGCGGCGAGCAGGCCACCTGGGCCGACGCGGCCCGCGGCCGGGACCGGTTCGCCCCCGACTGCGTGCTCGTCAACGGCTACGGCGCCACCGAGATGACGTTCGCCGCCCGGCACGTGCAGCGGCTGTCCGAGGTGGACCCGGACGCCCGCGGGCCGCTGCCGGTGGGCGTCGCGTTCCCCGGCTACCGGCTTGACCTCGCACCGGACACCGGCGAGATCGTGGTCCGCAGCCGCCACCTCGCTCCCGGGTACCTCAACCAGGACAGCGACCGGTTCGGCGCCGACGCCGACGGGGTGCCGTCGTACCGCACCGGTGACCTGGGCCGGCTGCTGCCCGGCGGGGAGCTGGTCTGCCTCGGCCGGCTCGACCGGCAGGTCAAGGTGCGTGGGCACCGGGTCGAGCTGACCGAGATCGAGGCCGTGCTGTCCGCCCAGCCCGGCGTCGCGGGCGTCCGCGCCGTCGTCCGCGACGGCGAACTGCTCGCGTACGTCCGGCCGTCCAGCGCCCGCCCGGACCCGGTGGCGCTGCGCGCGGCGCTGGCCGCCGTGCTGCCCGGCTACGCGGTGCCCCGCGCGGTGGTGGTGGTCGACGAGTTCCCGCTCACCGTCACCGGCAAGGTCGACGAGCGGGCGCTGCCCGACCCGGTCACCGAGGTGCCGGCCGAGGAGGCCCCGGCCACCGAGACCGAGCGCGCCGTGCACGACATCTGGTGCGCGGTGCTGGGCCGCGACGCGGTCGCCCGCACCGCCAGCTTCTTCGACGTGGGCGGGCAGTCGCTGCTGCTGGGCCAGGTGCAGCAGCGCCTCGCCGAGCGGTTCGGCGTGCGGCTGCCGATGCTGCGCCTGTTCGACCACCCGAGCGTCGCCGCCCAGGCGGCGCTGCTGGACGCCCCGCCCGAGGCGGTTCGCGCCCCGGTGCTGCCCGCCCCGGCCGCGCCGGTCCGCGCCGCCCGCGAGTACACCGGCGACGAGATCGCCGTGGTCGGCGTCGCCGGGCGGTTCCCCGGGGCATCCGACGTGGCCACGTTCTGGTGGAACCTGTGCACCGGCGTCGACTCGGTGCACGACCACACCGACGAGGAGCTGGCCGCGCTCGGCGTCGGCCCCGGCCTGCGCGCCGACCCCCGGCACGTGCGCGCCACCGGCCGGCTCGACGGGGTGGCCGACTTCGACGCCGAGTTCTTCGGCTTCGGCGCCGACGAGGCGGCCCGTACCGACCCGCAGCACCGGTTGTTCCTGGAGACCGCCTGGGAGGCGCTGGAGGACGCCGGGCACGACCCGGCACGCTTCCCCGGCCTGGTCGGCGTCTACGCCGCCACCTCGGCCAACCGCTACTTCCTGTTCCACCTGATGGACAACCCGGCGGTGGTCGGCGACGTCGACCCGGACGACTGGGAGGCCCGGCTCGTCGGCCGCCAGTCCACCGATCACCTGCCCGGTCAGGTGGCCTACCGGCTCGGCCTGACCGGCCCGGCGATGGCCGTGCAGAGCGCCTGCTCCAGCTCGCTCGTCGCGGTCTGCGTGGCCGCGCAGAGTCTCGCCGACTACCAGTGCGACCTGGCGCTGGCCGGCGGCTCCACGGTGATGTGGCCCCGGCACCGCTCGGGCGGGCTCGCCTCGCCCGACGGCCGGTGCCGCGCCTTCGACGAGGCCGCCGCCGGCTCCGGCTTCGGTTCCGGCGCGGGCGTGGTGGCGTTGCGCCGGCTCGCCGACGCGCAGGCCGACGGCGACCGCATCTACGCGATCCTGCCGGGCTGGGCGGTCACAAACGACGGCCCGGACCGGGCCGGCTTCGCCGTGCCCGGTCCGGCCGGACAGGCCGCCGCCGTCGCGACCGCGCTGGCCACCGCCGAGGTCGCACCCGGCGAGGTCCGCTTCGTCGAGGGCCACGGCAGCGGTACGCCGCTCGGCGACGCCATCGAGGTCTCCGCGCTGCACGAGGTGTACGCGGGCGCCGCGCCCGCCGACTCCACAGCGCTCGGCTCGGTGAAGACGAACATCGGTCACCTCGACGCCGCCGCCGGCATCGCCGGGCTGATCAAGACGGTGCTGGCCGTCCGGCACGGGGTGATCCCGCCGAACCTGCACTTCACCCGCCCGCACCCGGAGATCGACCTGGCCGCCGGACCCTTCTACGTGCCCACCAAGGCGCGGGACTGGCCGGACGACGCACGCCGGGTCGCCGGGGTGAGCGCGTTCGGCCTGGGCGGCACCAACGCGCACGTCGTGGTGGAACAGCCGCCGCCCGCCGAGCCGGCCGACCCGCCCGGCGAGGGGCCGTGGCTGCTGCCGGTCTCCGCGCGTACCCCGGCGGCGCTGCGGTCCGCGCTGGAACGCCTGCGGACCCACCTGACCGGGGCCGCCCCGGCGCTGCCCGACGTGGCCGCCACGCTGGCGCTGGGCCGGCGGGCGTTCGCCCACCGGGCGGCGGTGGTCGCCGCCGACCTGCCGGGCGCGCTGTCCGCGCTGGACGTACTGCTGGACACCGACGTCCGCATCGCCGGTGACGGTGGCCCGTTGCGCGAGACGGCCGCCGATTGGGTCGCCGGGCGCGACGTCGACTGGCACGCGCTGCACCCCGAGGGCACGGTCCGGCGCACCGGACTGCCCACCTACCCGTTCCAGCGCCGCCGGCACTGGATCGACCCCGTGCAGAAAGGTCCGCGGTGAACTGGTTCGTCTCCGCCGGAAGCCGACCCGAGGCGCCGGTGCGTTTGTTCTGCCTGCCCTACGCCGGAGCGGGCGCCAGCGCGTTCCGGCGCTGGGCGGCCGAGTTCGGCGCCGGCGTCGACGTGGTGCCGGTGCAACTGCCCGGCCGGGAGAACCGGATCACCGAGGACCCGCGCTTCAGCGTCGCCGACGTGGCCGACGCCGTCGCCTCCCGCGCCGACCGCCCGTACGCGATCTACGGCCACTCGATGGGCGGACGGCTCGGCTTCGACGTGGTCCGCGAGCTGCGGCGTACCGGCCGCCCGCTGCCACTGCGGCTCTACGTCGGCGGCGCCCGCGCCCCGCATGCCGACGGGCCCGGCCCGTTCGACGGGCTGTCCCGGGCGAGCGACGAGGAGCTGCTGCGCCGCCTCGGCGACGGCGGCGGCCTTCCCGCCGACCTGCTCGACCACCCCGAGCTGGTGGAACTGCTGCTGCCGCTGCTGCGCGCCGACTTCGACCGGGTCGACAGCTACCGCCACGTGCCGGGCGAGCCGCTGCCGGTGCCGATCGTCGTGTTCGCCGGCCGTAGCGACCGGGCGGTCAGCCGGGAGCAGAGCGCGGCCTGGGCCGAGCACACCGCCGCCGGGTTCACCCTGCACGAACTGGACGGCGGGCACTTCTTCCTGCACGACCGGCTGCCCGAACTGGCCGCGCTGATCCGGGCCGACCTGACCGCCGCGTCCACGAACACCCGCGCCGGCACGCCGGACGCGGGTCCGGACCCGGTGCGCGCCGCCGGTCGCGGGACCGCCGGCGCCGCGCACCGGGTCCCCCTGGGCGACACCGGCTGGTCGGTGTGGCGCGACGCGGTGCTGCGGACCACCGGCTTCCCGGCCGACGGGCTGGATCTGTTCACCGCGCCCCGGGCCGCCGCGGCGGCCGACGAGCTGCTCGCCACCGGCGCCGGTGAGGACCAGTTCGACAAGGAGTTCGAGGAGGCGCTGCGCGCCGGGGCGCGGCGGCTCACCGACCTGGCCGCCGACCCGCTGCTGCGCGAGGCGGTCACCTGGCAGAACCGGGGCGCGCTCGTCGCGTTCGACGGCCTGGTGCGCGGCGGCGCCGACGCGGCCCGCAACGTGCGCCGCCGCGACCGGGAACGGGCACTGCTGAAGTACTGGCAGCGCTACTGCGGAAAGAACGAGACGGTCGGCTTCTTCGGCCCCGGCTGCTGGGTCACAGTCGATCCGGCGCACCCGGAAGTTGCCCGGGTCAACCCAGGCGACGGGTTGACCCGGCGGCGCCGGGTGTGGTTCGAGTCGTGGGCGCTGTCCGCGTACGCCGAACGGATCGGCGCGGACCTGACGGTGCGACGGTGGTGGCCGCCGATGCTCCGGGCCCACCTGGCCGTCCGGGACCGGGACGTGCTGCGGCCCGGCCGCCCGCCGCTGACGCTGACCCCGGTCGAGGCGGCGCTGCTGCGCGCCGCCGACGGCCGGCGTCCCGCCGCCGATCTGGTCGCCGACCCGGCGATCGGGCTGCGCCGCCCCGAGGACGGCTACGCGCTGCTCGACCGGCTGGTCGAGCGGGAACTGATCACCTGGGACGCCGGCCTGCCGGTGAGCCCGGACGTCGAGCGGGTGCTCGCCGAGCGGATCGACGCGATCGGCGACGAGCCGGCCCGCGCCGCCGCCCGTGCCGGGTTCGACCGGCTGCGCGCCGCCCGCGACGTGGTGGCCGCCGCGGCAGGTGACGCGGACGGGCTGCGCACCGCCCTGGACACCCTGGACGCCACGTTCACCGAGCTGACCGGCGTGCCGGCGGCACGCCGGGCGGGACAGATGTACGCCGGGCGGACGGTCTGCTACGAGGACAGCGCCCGGGACCTGGACGTGGTGTTCGGCGCGCCGCTGCTGGCCGAGCTGGCCGCCCCGCTGGACGTGCTGCTGCGCGCCGCCCGCTGGCTGGCCAACGCGCTCGCCCGCGCCTACCTGGACGTGCTGCGCGGCCTGTACGAGGAGCTGCGCGCCGATTCCGGCGCCCCGGTGCCGCTGGCCGACCTGTGGTTCCTGGCCCAGGGCATGTTCTGGGGCGACGGGGAACGGCCGGTCGACGCCGTCGCGGCGGACTTCGCGGCCCGCTGGGCCGGGCTGTTCGGCCTGGACGCGCTGCCCGCCGGCACCACCGACGTACGGCTGCGCGCGGCCGACCTCGCCGGCCGCGTCGACGCGGTGTTCCCCGGCGACGGCCCGGAGTGGTCCAACGCCGCCGTGCACAGCCCCGACCTGCAGATCTGCGCCACCGACGCGGACGCGCTGCGGCGCGGCGACTACACGGTGGTGCTCGGTGAGCTGCACGCCGCCTGGTCGTCCTTCGACTGCGCCGTGTTCACCCTGGCGCACCCGGACGTGGAACGGCTGCGCGACGCGCTCGCCGCGGACCTCGGTCAGCGGCGGGTCCGGCTGCTGTTCCCGGCCGACTGGCCCCGGCGGACCAGCCGTACCGCCGAGTCGCTGACCGGCCCGACCGACCGGCACCTGGCGTTCCTCGACGCCCCGGGCGCCGACCCGGCCCGCGTGCTGCCCACCGTCGACCTGGTCGTCGACGAGGTGGACGGCGAGCTGGTCGCCACCGCCCCGGACGGGCAGCGCTGGCCGCTCGTCGAGGTCTTCGCCCAGCCGCTCAGCGCGCACGCCGTGGACGGCTTCAAGCTGGTCGCCGCCGCGCCGTACACGCCCCGGATCACGGTGGACCGGCTGGTGCTGGCCCGGCAGACGTGGCGGACCACTGTCGGCGAGAGCGGCCTGGCCACCGCCACCGGCGAGCGGAACCGGTTCCTCGCCGTCCGGGACTGGCGCCGCCGGCTCGGCCTGCCCGAGCAGGTGTACGTCAAGCTCGGCACCGAGACCAAGCCGTGCTTCGTGGACCTGGCCGCGCCCGGGTTCGCGGTCATGCTCTGCGCGATGGTGCGCGCCGCCTGGGTCCACGGCGGCGACGACGTGTCGTTCACGGTCAGCGAGATGCTGCCCACGCCGCAGCAGGCGTGGGTGCCCGACGGCGTGGGCCGCCGCTACTTCAGCGAGCTGCGCCTGCACATCACCGACGCCCGGCGGGAGGACCACCGGTGAGCCACCTGCTGCCCCTGGGCGACACCGGCTGGTCGGTGTGGCGGGACGTGGTCCTGCGTACCGCCGGTTTCCCGGCCGCCGGGCTGGACCGGTTCGCCGCGCCGGACTGCGCCGCCGCCGCGGACGCGCTGCTCGCCGGCGACACCGGCACCGAGGTGTTCGACAAGGCGCTGGCCGAGGCGTTCGCCGAGTCCTCGGCGGTGGCCGGCGAGCTGGCCGCCGACCCGCTGCTGCGCGAGGCGGTGACCTGGCAGAACCCGGACATGCTCATCGCGCTGGACGGGCTGCTGCGCACCGACCCGCAGGTCCGCAACGTCCGCCGGCGCAAGCGCGAGCTGAGCCTGCTGCGCTACTGGCAGCGCTACTGCGGCAAGGCCGAGACCATCGGCTTCTTCGGCCCGGTCTGCTGGGGCACGTTCGACACCACCCGGCCCGGCGTGCACGCCGGGCCCGGTGACGCGCTGGTGCACCGGCGGCGGGTCTACTTCGAGGCCTGGGCGCTCATCGCGTACGCCGACCGGCTCGCCGACGACCTCGCGGTGCGCCGCTGGTGGGCGCCCGCCCTGCAACCGCACCTGACCGTCACCGGCCGGGAACTGCGCTGGCCGCTGCACCCGCCGATCGCGCTCACCCCGGTCGAGGCGCTGGTGCTCGGCGCCTGTGACGGGCGTACGCCCGCGGTGGAGCTGGCGGAGCGGCTGTGCGGCGCCGGCGAGGTGCACAGCGCCGACGACGTCTACCTGCTGCTGGACCGCTGGGTCGAGCGCGGCCAGGTCAACTGGGGCGCCAACCTGCCGATCGCGCCGGACGCCGAACGGGTGCTCGCCGCGCGGATCGCCGCGATCGGCGACGAGCCGGTCCGCGCCGCGACGGCGGCCGAGTTCGGCCGGCTGCGCGCCGCCCGCGACGAGGTGGCCGCCGCGGCCGGCGACCCGGACCGGCTCGGCGCCGCGCTCGCCGCGCTCAATGCCGGGTTCACCGCCGTCACCGGCCGCCCGGCCACCCGGCACAGCGGACAGATGTACGCCGGCCGCACCGTCTGCTACGAGGAGACCGCCCGCGACCTGGAGTTCCGGATCGGGTCGGCGGTCATCGACGCGCTCGCCGAGCCGATGGCGGTGGTGCTGCGTACCGCCCGGTGGTTCACAGGCGAGGTGGCCGCGCGCTGCGGCGACCTCTTCACCGAGCTGCACGAGGAACTGGCCGCCGATGGCGAACCGGTGCGGCTGGCCGACCTGTGGCTGCTGGCCCAGGGCACGCTCGTCGCCCCGGACGGCCCGATCGGCCGGGCCGGCGCCACGCTCACCGCACGCTGGGCCGAACTGTTCGGCCTGGCCGACCTGCCCGAGGGGCAGGCGGAACTGCGGCTGCGCGCCGCCGAACTGACCGACCGGGCCCGGGAGCTGTTCCCGGCGACGCGGCCCGGCTGGCCGTCGGCCCGGCTGCACAACCCGGACGTGCAGCTCAGCGCCGCCTCGCCGGAGGCCGTCGAGCGGGGCGACTTCCTGCTGGTGCTCGGTGAACTGCACCCGGCCTCGGTCGCGTTCGACAGCGCGGTGCTCAGCCCGTTCCACCCGGACCCGGCCGCGCTGCGCGCCGACCTCGACGCCGACCTGGGCCCGGTCCGGCTGCGGGTGCTCTGGCCGGACAGCTTCCCCCGCCGCACCACCCGCACCACGTACGCGCTGACCGGCCCCGCGGACCGCCAGCTCGGCATCGACACCGCGCACGGCGCCGACGTCGACCGGCTGGTCCCGGCCACCACGGTGCTCGTGGAGCGCACCGGCGACACGCTCACCGCCGTCTTTCCCGACGGCGCCCGCTGGCCGCTGATGGAGGTGTTCGCCACGCTGCTCGGCTCGCTGCTGCTGGACGCGTTCAAGCTGCTCGGCGCCGCCGCGTACACGCCCCGCATCACCATCGACCGGCTGGTCGTGGCCCGGCGCACCTGGCGCACCACGGCCGGGGCGTGCGGGCTGGGCGGCCACTCCGACGAGACCGCCCGCTACCTGGCGGTACGCCGCTGGCGCGCCGAGACGGGCCTGCCCGAGCGGGTCTTCGTCAAGGTCGGCACCGAGATCAAACCCTGCTACGTGGACCTGACCGGCCCGCTGTACGCGCAGTCGCTGTGCGCGATGGTCGACGCCGCGCTGCGTACCGGGCCGGACGTGCCGGTGGTGGTCTCCGAACTTCTGCCCGCACCCACCGAGGCCTGGGTGCCCGACGCCCGGGGCCGCGGCTACGTCAGCGAACTGCGCCTCCAGATCACCGACCCGGCCGAGCACCTTGGAGCACTCCGGTGACCGACACCCTGACCGTCAGCGCCGTCCACGGCCCGGACCTGCTCTGGCCGGACGCCACCCTGGCCGACCTGATCACCGCGCAGGCGGCCCGCACCCCGGACGCGGTGGCGGTGCGCCAGTGGGACACCCGGCTCACCTATCGGCAGCTTGTCGACCGGGCCGCCGGGGTGGCCGCCGCGCTGCGCGAGCACGGCGCCGGCCGGGGCGACCGGGTCGGCGTGTGCGGCGCGCGTACCCCCGACCTGGTGGTCGCTGTGGTCGGCGTGCTGCTCGCCGGCGCCGCGTACGTGCCGCTGGAGCCGGGCGGCCCCCGGGCCCGGCTGCGCGGGATCGCCCGCGACGCGGGCGTGCGGGTGGTGGTCGGTGACGGCGCGGCGGCCGAGTTCGGCGACGAGCCCGGTGTGACGGCGCTCGGCCTGCCCGGCCCGGCCCTGCTCGCACCCTGCCCGGCCCGCCCCGGCGACCCGGCGTACGTACTGTTCACCTCCGGCTCCACCGGCCGCCCGAAGGGCGTGCTGACCACCCACCGCAACGCGGTCGAGTTCGTCACCGGCGTCAGCGCGCTGACCGGCGCCGACGCCTCGGTACGCAGCCTCGGCATCGCCTCACTCGGCTTCGACGCGGCCACCATGGACCTGTTCGTGCCGCTCACGCTCGGCGGCGCGGTGCAGCTGCTGGGCGCCGACGACCGGGCCGACCCGGTACGGCTGGCCCGGTTCGTCGCCGAGCACGAGGTGACCTGGGGCTTCATCACCCCGACCGTGCTGGCGCTGCTGGACCCGGCCGGGCTCCCGTCGTGGCGGGTGCTGCTCTGCGGCGGCGAGGCGGTCCCGGCCGAGCTGGCCGCCCGCTGGGCGCCGGGCCGGCGGTTCCTCAACGGCTACGGCCCGACCGAGACCACAGTGCTGGCGGTCACCTGCGACCTCACCCCGGCCGACACCGACCCGATGCCGATCGGCCGGCCGCTGCCCAACCACCGGGCGTACGTGGTCGACGCCGACCTGCGTCCGGTGCCGGCGGGGGAGACCGGCGAGCTGCTGATCGGCGGGCCGGGACTGGCCGACGGCTACCTGAACCGGCCCGGCCTGACCGCCGAGCGGTTCGTGCCCGACCCGTTCGGCGACGTCCCCGGCGAGCGGCTCTACCGCACCGGCGACCTGGTCCGGCAGGGCCCGGACGGCCGGATCGTCTACCTCGGCCGCGCCGACCGGCAGGTGAAGGTACGCGGCCAGCGCATCGAGCTGGGCGAGATCGAGGCCGTGCTCGCCGCCTGCCCGGGCGTCGAGCGCGTCGCGGTGGAGGCGGTACCCGGCCCGGCCGGCGCCGAGCTGGTCGCGTTCCTCACCCCGGCCGGCGCCCCGGACGACGACGGGCTGCGGGCGTACGCGGCGTCGCGGCTGACCACCGCGATGCTGCCGGCCCGGACGGTGCGGCTGGACGCGCTGCCGGTCAGCGCGACCACCGGCAAGCTGGACCGGCCGGCGCTGCGCGAGCTGGCCGCCGCGACCCCGGCCACGGTGGACGACGTACCGGCTGACGACGACCGGGTGACCGGGGCGGTCCGGCGGATCTGGACGCGGCTGCTCGGCACGGCGCCCGCCCCGGACAGCGACTTCCTCGCCGCCGGTGGCAACTCCGTCGCCGCGATGCGGCTGGTCGCCGCGCTGCGCGCCGAGCTGGGCCGGCAGGTGGACACGGGGGTGCTGTTCGCCGACCGCACGTTCGCCGCGCTCGTGGACCGGGTCCGTGCCGCCGACCCCGCCGACGCCGACGGGCTGACCACCGGCAACCCCCCGACGCTGTCCCCGCCGCAGCGGCGGCTGTGGTTCATGGACCAGCTCGCCCCGTCCAGCGCGCCGTACAACATCGCCGTCGCGCACCGGCTGCGCGGGCCGCTGGACGTCACCGCGCTCGGCGCCGCGCTGCGGGCCGTCGCCGAACGGCACGACGTGCTGCGCTGGCGCATCCCGTGCAACGGCGGCGTGCCGTACGCGGTCCGCGAGGAACCCACCGACGTGGCGGTGCCGGTGATCGACCTGACCGGCGCCGCCGACCCGGACGGCGAGCTGGCCGGCATGCTCGCGGCCGGCGCCGGGCACGCGTTCGACCTGGCCACCGGCCCGCCCTGGCAGGTGACCGTGTACCGGCTCGCCGCGCAGGAGCACGTGCTCGCGGTGACGCTGCACCACGCGGTCTTCGACGGCTGGTCCGAGGCGCTGCTCTACGACGAGCTGGCGCTCGCGTACGCCCGCGCGCTCGGCCGGTCCGTGCCGGGCCGCCCGCCGCTACCCGCCACGTACGCCGACTACGCGGTGTGGCGCGCCGACCGGGACCGGCGCCGGGGCGAGACCGACCTGGCCTGGTGGACCGCGCACCTGGCCGGCGCGCCCACGGCGCTGGACCTGCCCCGCGACCGTCCCCGCCCGGCCGTGCAGACGTACGCCGGCGCGGAGGCCGCGGTACGGCTGGACGAGACCGCCGACCGGGCCGTACGCGACCTGGCCACCCGGCGCGGCACCACAGTCGCGGCGGTGCTGCTGGCCGCGTTCGGCGAACTGCTGCGCCGCGTCACCGGCGGCGACGAGCACGTGCTCGGCGCGATCGTCGCCGACCGGCGGCTGGCCGCGTTCGACGAGGTGATCGGGTTCTTCATCGACACCGTGCCGGTACGGGTCCGCTCCGGCGGCGCGAGCTTCGCCGAGCAGGTCGACCGGGCCGCCGCCGAGCTGCACGACGTCACCGCCCACCCGGGCGCGCCACTGGAACGCATCGTCGAGGCGCTCGGCGTGGGCCGGGACACCTCCCGGGCCCCGCTGGTGCAGGTGCTGTTCAACGTGCTCAACTTCGTCGCGCCCCGGCTGACGCTGACCGGCCTGGCCGCCGAGCCGGTGCCGGTGCCCAAGCCCGGCTCGCCGTTCGACCTGACCGTCTACGTGGTGGAGCGCGACGGGCGGGCCGGCGTCGAGGTGGTGCACAACCCGGACCTGTTCACCGGCGAGCGGATCACCGCGCTCCTGGCCGACCTGGCCGACCTGGTCGGCGCGCTCGCCGCCGACCCGGACGCGCCGGCCGCCGAGGTCGCGCCCGAGCTGCCCCGCCCGGCGGTACGGGTCGCGGCGCTCGGCGCGATGAGCGTCGCCACTGCCGAACCGGCCCGCGCGCCGCTGCCCGCCGGCTCGGACGCGCTCACCGCGACCGAGGAGCTGATCGCCGGGATCTGGCGGGACGTGCTCGGCCGCGACGCGGTGGGCGTGAGCGACAACTTCTTCGACATCGGCGGCCACTCGATGGCCCTGGCCGCCGTGCACGCCCGGCTCACCGAGGCCACCGGCCGCTCGATCACCATGCTCGACCTGTTCCGCCACCCGACCGTGCGGGCGCTCGCCGCCAGCCTCGACGGGGCCGCCGACCGGCCGGAACTGGCCCGCGCCGCGATGCGCGCCGCCGCCCGGCGGGGCCGCGCCCGCCGTACCCCGCCACCTCGCCGACCTCACCCGTGACGCGATCCCTTGTGAATGAAGGAACCCCCATGCAGAACGACATTCCGGCCGACGACGGCGTCGAGCCCATCGCCATCGTCGGGCTCGCCGCCCGCCTGCCCGGCGCGGCCGACGTCGACGAGTTCTGGCGCAACCTGGTCGACGGCGTGGAGTCGACGACCGAACTGACCCGCGAGGAGCAGCTCGCCCGCGGCGCCCAGCCGCAGGAGGTCGACGACCCGGGCTGGGTCAACCGCGCCCCGCTGGTGGACGGCTACGACGAGTTCGACGCCGGCCTGTTCGGGATGACCGCCCGCGAGGCCGAGATCACCGACCCGCAGCACCGGCTGTTCCTGGAGACCTGCTACACCGCGTTGCAGGACGCCGGCTACGACCCGGGCCGCTACGACGGCGCGGTCGGCGTGTACGCCGGCACCGGCGGCAACACGTATCTGCACCGCAACGTGCTGCGCAACAAGCGGGTCGGCGGCAACCCGCACAGCATTGTCTCGCTGGCCACCGGCAACTCGCCGAACTACGTGGCCACCAACGTGTCGTACCGGCTGGACCTGCGTGGGCCCAGCATGACCGTGCACACCGCCTGCTCCACCTCCCTCGTGGCGTTCCACCTGGCCTGCGAGGCGCTGCGCAACGGCGAGTGCGACATGGCCCTGGCCGGCGGCGTCAACATCGAGCTGCCGCACGTCGGCTACCTCGGCATGGACGGCTTCACCTCGCCGGACGGGCGGTGCCGGCCGTTCGACGCCGGAGCGAACGGCACGGTGTGGGGCAGCGGCGTCGGCGTGACGCTGCTCAAGCGGCTCTCCGACGCGATCGCCGACGGCGACACCATCCGCGCGGTCGTGCTCGGCAACGCGATCAACAACGACGGCGCCGGGAAGGTCGGCTTCACCGCCCCCAGCATCGACGGGCAGATGGAGGCCGTCGCCCAGGCCGTCGAGTTGGCCGGCGTCGACCCGCGCAGCATCAGCTACGTCGAGGCGCACGGCACCGGCACCGCGCTCGGCGACCCGATCGAGATCGCCGCGCTGTCCGCCGTCTACACCAAGGACACCGACGAGCGCGGCTGGTGCGGCATCGGCTCGGTGAAGTCCAACATCGGCCACCTCAGCCAGCCCTCCGGCATCGTCAGCGTGATCAAGACGGTGCTGGCGATGGAACACGGCCTGATCCCGCCGACCATCAACTACGAGACGCCGAACCCGGCCGTCGACTTCGCCGACACCCCGTTCTACGTGGCGAACACGCTGACCAAGTGGGACACCGACGGCGGCCCGCGCCGGGCCGGCGTCAGCTCCTTCGGTATCGGCGGCACCAACGCGCACGTCGTGCTGGAGGAGGCCCCGGCCGCGGGCCGGCACCAGCCGTCCGCCCGCCCGGCGCACCTGCTCCAGGTGTCGGCGAAGACCCCGACCGCGCTGGACACCGCCGTCCGGCGGCTCGCCGACCACCTGGAGAGCGGCAGCGACGTGGCGCTGGCCGACGTGGCGCACACGCTGCGCGTCGGCCG
Organism: Micromonospora tulbaghiae; assembly: GCF_900091605.1. Taxonomy (GTDB): domain Bacteria; phylum Actinomycetota; class Actinomycetes; order Mycobacteriales; family Micromonosporaceae; genus Micromonospora; species Micromonospora tulbaghiae. The sequence goes on along the minus strand of NZ_FMCQ01000011.1, from coordinate 105,263 downwards.
CCAGGTGTACGCCCACCGGGCCGCTGTGGTCGCCGGCGACCCGGCGTCCGCCGCCGCCGCGCTGCGCGAGCGGCGCAAGGGTCACCGGGGCGCCGCCGAGGGGCCTGCGCCCCGGGTGGCGTTCCTGTTCAGCGGCCAGGGCTCGCAGTACGCCGGGATGGGCGCCGAACTGTACGCGCAGGACAGCGCGTACGCCGCCGCCGTCGACGAGTGCGCCGAGCTGCTCCGCCCCGAGCTGGGCCTGGACATCCGCGACCTGATCCTGGGCCGCGACCCGGAGGCGGCGGACAAGCTCACGCAGACCTGCTGGACCCAGCCCGCCCTGTTCACAGTCGAGTACGCCCTCGCCGCCGCCTGGCGGGCCGCCGGCGCCACCCCGGCCGCGATGATCGGCCACTCCATCGGCGAGTACGTGGCCGCGACGGTCGCCGGGGTGCTCGACCTCGCCGACGCGCTGCGCGTGGTGGCAGCCCGGGGCCGGCTCATGCACTCGCTGCCGGCCGGCTCGATGCTGGCGGTCACGCTGGACGAGTCGGAGGTGGCCGGCCGGCTGCCCGAGGGCCTGTCGGTGGCCACAGTCAACGGCCCCGGCACCTGCGTGGTCGCCGGTGAGACCGCGCTCGTGGAGGAGTTCGCGGCGAGCCTCGGCGGTAAGAACAAGTCGAAGCTGCTGCGCACCTCGCACGCGTTCCACTCGCCGATGACGGACCCGATCCTGGACGACTTCACCGCGCTGATGGCGACGGTGCCGCTGCGCGCCCCGGCGGTGCCGTTCGTGTCGAACGTGACCGGCACCTGGATCACCGACGCGGAGGCCACCGACCCGGCGTACTGGGCCGCGCACCTGCGCCGCCCGGTCCGCTTCGGCGCGTGCGTGGCGACGCTGCTCGCCGAGGGCACCTGGGCGCTCGTCGAGTGCGGTCCCGGCCGGCAGCTGGCCAACCTGGCCCGGATGCAGGTCGCCAAGGCCGGCGAGGCGCAGCGCGCACTGACGCCGCTGGGCAGCCTGCCCGGCCCCGGCGAGCAGACCGGTGACGTGGCCGCGCTGCTCGGCACGGCCGGCGCGCTCTGGTGTGCGGGCGTGCCAGTCGGACTCCCGACCGACCCGCACGCGCGGCGGGTGCCGCTGCCCACGTACCCGTTCGAGCGGCGCCGCTACTGGATCGACCCGGACCCGGAGCAGGAACTGACCGCGGCGCCCGCCGAGACCGGCCCTCGCCCGCTGCCGGAGTGGTTCGCGGTGCCGGCGTGGCGGCAGGCCCCGCCGGTCCGTACGGCCGAGCCGCTGGGCCGCTGCCTGGTGCTGGCCGACGGCCCGCGCGGCGAGGCGCTCGTGGCCGCGTTGCGCGCCGCCGGTGACGACCCGGTCGAGGTACGCGCCGGCGAGGCGTTCACCGCCACCGCGAGCGGCTTCCGGCTGCGTCCCGGCGTACGCGCCGACGCCGAGGAACTGGTCGCCGCGCTCGGCGCCGACCTGCCCCGCCGGATCGTGCACGCGTTCGCGCTCGACGGCGAGCCGGCCGGCATCGACCCGGCGGCCGCCTGGGCGGCGCAGGAGCGCGGCTTCTTCGGCGCGCTGCACCTGGTGCAGGCCCTCGCCGGCGCCGGTGTCACGGCCGACGAGGCGGGCGTACGGCTGGACCTGGTCACCGCCGGCATCGGTGACGTACGCGGCGACGACCTGGTCCGCGCCGAGCACGCCACGCTGGCCGGTCTGGCCCGGGTGCTCCCGGCCGAGCTGCCCGGCCTGACCGTGCGGCTGCTCGACACCGACCCGGCCGCGCGCGGCGTCGCCGCCCTGGTGGCCGAGCTGCGCAGCCCGGTCGACGCCGAGCACCCGGAGGTGGCGCTACGCGGCGACCGCCGCTGGCTGGCCGGCTACGAGCAGGTCACCGTGGCCGCCGAGGACGAGCCGGGCGTGCTGCGCGAGGAGGGCCGCTACCTGATCACCGGCGGTCTCGGCGGCATCGGCGTCACCCTGGCCGAGGACTTCGCCCGCCGGGTCCGCGCCAAGCTGGTGCTGCTGGCCCGGTCCGGGCTGCCCGAGCGGGCCGACTGGGACGCGCACCTGGCGGTGCACGGCGGCGCCGACCGGGCCGGGCGGGCCGTCGCGGCGATCCGCCGGATGGAGGCCGCGGGCGCCGAGGTGTTGGTGCTCGCCGCCGACGTCACCGACCCGGACGACCTGCGCCGGGTCCGCGACGAGGCGGAGCGCCGGTTCGGCGGGCTGGACGGCATCGTGCACGCCGCCGGTCTGCCCGGCGGCGGCATGGCCGAGGTGAAGGAACGCGACGAGGCGCGGCGCGTGCTGGCCCCGAAGCTGGCCGGCACCCTGGCGCTGGCCCGGGTCTTCGGTGACCTGCCGCTGGACTTCGTCGCGCTCTGCTCCTCGATCACCGCGGTGATCGGCGGGTTCGGCCAGGTCGACTACTGCGCCGCGAACAACTTCCTGGACGCCTTCGCGCGCTCCGGCACCGGGTTCCGCGCGCCGGTGGTGTCGCAGAACTGGGGCGGCTGGGCCGAGGTCGGCATGGCGGTGGAGACCGCCGCGCCGGCCGCGTTCCGGGCCGCCGGGCGGGACACCGTCACCACCGCGGTGACGCATCCGGTGCTCACCACGATGGTCGCCGGTCCGGACGGCACGGTCCTGCACGGGCTGGTCTCGGCGGACACCCACTGGCTGCTCGACGAGCACCGGATCGGCGGGGTGCCGGTGGTGCCGGGCACCGCCCACCTGGAGTCGGTGCGTGCCGCCGTGGTGGCCGCGCTGCCCGCGCCGGGGCCGGACGCCGCGGTGGAGTTGCGTGACGTGGTGTTCCTGGAGCCGTTCCCGGTGCCGGACGGCACGGTGGCCCAGTACCGGGTCGAGCTGACCCCGACCGAGGACGGCACCGACTTCACGGTCGCCAGCCTCGCCGCCGGCCAGGCGCGCACCCACGTACGCGGCACCGCCGGGTGGACCACCGACGCGGCCCCGCCGGCCGCCGTGCCGGCGGTGGCCGGGCGGCGGGTCGACGACGATGCCTCGTTCGGCCGGGGACGCACCAGCATGCTCACGTTCGGGCCGCGCTGGGCGGCACTGGCCGAGCACCACCTCGCCGACGGCGAGGAGCTGGCCCGGGTGCAGGCACCCGCCGCCGCGCTCGGCGACCTGCCCTCCTGGGGCATGCACCCGGCGATGCTGGACGTGGCCACCGCGTTCGGCCGCGGGCAGGGCTCGGGCACCTACCTGCCGCTGTCGTACGGCCGGATCGTGGTGCGCGGCCCGCTGCCGGCGACGTTCCACAGTCACCTGCGGCACCGGCCCGCCGCCACCGACGAGGTGGTCGCCGCCGACCTGTCGCTGCGCGACCCGGACGGCCGGGAGCTGGTCGCGATCAGCGACTTCGTGCTGCGCCGGGTCGACCAGGACGCGGTCACCGGCAACCTGGCCGAGTCCCCGGCGGCGGACGCGGACGCCCCGGCGCCGGTCACCGAGGACATCCGCCCGGTCGACGGCGCGGAGGCGTTCCGCCGCAGCCTCGCCGCCGGTCTCGGCGCCCAGGTGGTGATCACCACCCGCACCGTGGCCGACATCCGGCACCGGGCGGCCCGGGTCACCACCGACAGCCTCGAAGTGGAGACCGACGCGCCGACCGGCCCGGCGGCCGCCACCGGCGGCGGCTCGGCGGCGCCCGGCACCGAGCTGGAGAAGACGATCGCCCAGGTGTGGCGCGACGGCCTCGGCGTCACCGACGTCGGCGTGGACGACGACTTCTTCGCCCTCGGCGGCAACTCGCTGGTCGCCGTGCAGCTCATCGCCTCCATGCGCAAGGCGACCGGCGTGCGGCTGCCGATGCGCAGCCTCTTCGAGACCCCCACGGTGGCCGGACTGGCCGCCCGGATCGAGGAGCTGCGCGCCGAGGCGCCCGCCGGCGCACCGGCCGCCCCGGCGGCGATCCCGGCCATCCCGCGGCTGCCCCGCGGCTGACATCCCGACGCACACAAGGAGACACCGCACCATGAGCGAGACAACCGCGACGCTGCCGGTGGTCGTCGAGAGCGACGGCCGGGCGCTGACCGACGTGATCACGGCCCGGCGCGCCGAGCTGCGGGACACCCTCGTCGCCAGCGGAGGGCTGCTGTTCCGCGGCTTCGACGTGGGCGGCGTGGACGGCTTCGACCAGGCCGTACGCGCGCTCGCCGGCGAGCCGCTCACCTACACCGAGCGCTCCTCGCCCCGGCACTCCATCAAGGGCCGGGTCTACACCTCGACCGACTACCCGCCGGACGAGGAGATCTTCCTGCACAACGAGAACTCGTACCAGGCGCGATGGCCGCTGACGCTGTTCTTCTACTGCGTCACGCCGCCGCAGACCCGGGGCGCCACGCCGCTGGCCGACGTGCGCCGGGTCTACGAGCTGATCGACCCGGCGGTCCGCGAGGAGTTCGTCAGCCGCCGGTGGATGCTCGTGCGCAACTTCCACGGCGACTTCGGCACCCGCTGGCAGGAGGTCTTCAACACCGAGAGCCGCGCCGAGGTCGAGGCGTACGCGGCGGACAACGGGATCACCGTGGAATGGGTCGGCAAGGACGGCCTGCGTACCCGCGCGGTCCGCGACGTGGTGCACCACCGGCCCGGTTCGGACACCCCGCGCTGGTTCAACCACGCCACCTTCTTCCACCTCAGCACCCTGCCGAAGGACTACCAGGAGGGGCTGCTGGCCATGTTCGGCGCCGACGGGCTGCCGTCGAACACCTACTACGGCGACGGCGGCGAGATCCCCGCCGACGTCATGGACCACCTGCGCGCCGCCTACCGGGCGGCCACCGTCCGCTTCGACTACCAGCGCGACGACGTGCTGGTGGTGGACAACATGACCGCCGCGCACGGCCGGGAGCCGTTCACCGGTCCCCGCAAGATCGCCGTCGCGATGGCCGAGCCGCACACCCCCGAGAACGCAGGAGCGAACTGACATGGCCGAACCCCGATTCCTGGTCGTCCGCAACGACGAGGAGCAGTACTCGATCTGGTCGGCCGACCGGGACCTGCCCGCCGGCTGGCACGACACCGGCTTCGCCGGCAGCCGCGAGGAGTGCCTGGCCCACGTGGACGAGGTCTGGACCGACATGCGTCCCCGCTCCGTGCGCGAGGCCCTCTCATGAGCACGAGCCAGGAGTGGACCTTCCCGGCCTCCTACGCCCAGGAGCGGGTGTGGATGGCCAACCAGCTCGACGCCGGCTCGCCGGTGTTCAACGTGTCCTTCCCGTGGCTGTTCCCGGCCGGCGTGGACGCCGACACGGCCAGCGACGTGGTAAACCGGGTGGTCGCCCGGCACGAGGCGCTGCGTACCCACCTGCGGACCGACGACGGCGCGCTGGTGCAGGTCGTACGCGCCCACGATCCGGCGCCGCTGCCCGTCACCGACGTCACCCACCTGCCCGCCGGTGAGCAGCGGGCCGAGTTCGAGCGGATCCGCGGCGAGATGGCGCGGCTGCCGGTCCCGCTGGACGCGGCGCCGCTGTGGCGGGCCCGCCTGATCCGCATGGAGGAGGGCTTGGCGCTGGCGTTCGTGGTGCACCACGCCGTCTTCGACAGTCACTCGGCGGTGCTGTTCCACACCGAGCTGCTCGCGTTCTGCGAGGCCGCGCGCACCGGCGCCGAGCCCGCCGTGCCGGAGCTGCCCGTCCAGTACGCCGACTTCGCGGTCTGGCAGCGCCAGCAGCTCACCGGCGAGGAGCTGGACCGGCAGCTCGCGTTCTGGACCGGTCACCTGGCCGGCGCGCCGCCGGTCACCGGCCTGCCGCTGGACCGGCCCCGCCCGGCCCAGCTCGGGTTCGCCGGTGACGAGGTGCGCTTCAGGCTGCCCGACGGGCTGCTGGACCGCGTCGGCGCGCTGGCCACCGGCGCGCAGGCCACCCCGTACATGGTGCTGCTGGCGGGTTTCGCGGCGCTGCTGTCGCGGATCTCCGGCGACGCCGACGTGGTGGTCGGCGTCTCCACCGCGGGCCGGGACAGCCCGGAGCTGACGCCGCTGATCGGCATGTTCGTCAACCCGGTGGCGCTGCGCTGCGACGTCTCCGGCGACCCGACGTTCGCGGCGCTGCTCGGCCGCGTCCGCAACGGACTGATCGACGCCATGGAGCACGGGCAGACGCCGTTCCAGAAGATCGTCGAGGCGGTCGATCCGCAGCGTGACCCGTCGGTGCAGCCGATCTTCCAGACCGCGCTGAACTGGATCCCGGACTCCGGCCTCGACCCGGTGGAGCTGGGCACCACGAAGGACGACCTGGCCTTCGACATCACCACCGGCGACTGCCGCCTGGTCTACCGCACCGACCTGTTCGACCGGGCCACGGCCGAGACGGTGGTCGACCGCTACGTACGGCTGCTCGCTGCCGCCGTCGCCGGGCCGGAGCGTACGGTCGGCGCGTTGCCGCTGCTCACCGACGCCGAGCGGGACCGGGTGCTCGGCGCCTGGAACGACACCGCCTGCGACGTGCCGGTGACCACCGTGGTCGACGAGGTGCAGCGGCAGGCCGCCGCCACCCCGGACGCGGCGGCGCTGGTGTGCGACGGCGTGACGCTCGGCTACGGCGAGCTGAACACCGCCGCGAACCGGCTGGCCCGGCTGCTGGTGGCCCGTGGCGCAGGCCCGGAGACCCGGGTCGCGCTGGCGCTGCCCCGCTCCTGCGACCTGGTCGTGGCGATGCTGGCGGTGCTCAAGGCGGGCGCCGCGTACGTGCCGGTGGACACCGCGTACCCGGCCGGGCGCATCGCGTACCTGCTGGAGGACGCCGCGCCGGCGCTGGTGGTGACCACGCCGGACACCGCCGCCCTGGTGCCCGGCGACGCGCTGGTGCTCGACGGCGAGGTCGGCTCGGACCAGTCCGGCGACGACCTCACCGACGCCGACCGGGTCGCGCCGCTGCGCCCGGAGCACCCGGCGTACGTGCTCTACACCTCCGGCTCCACCGGCCGCCCGAAGGGCGTGGTGGTCGAGCACCGGGCGGTGACCGCGTACCTGGCGTGGGCCCGCGCGACCTACCCGGGGCTGGCCGGGGTGGCGCTGCTGCACTCGCCGGTGTCGTTCGACCTCACCGTCACCGGTCTGCTCGGCACGCTCACCGCCGGCGGCACGGTACGGCTCGCCGGGATCGACGACCCGGCCGCCCGCGCCGGTGGCCGGCCGGCCTTCCTCAAGGTCACGCCGAGCCACCTGCCTCTGCTCGACGGCGAGCTGTCGCCGACGGCCGACCTGGTGATCGGCGGCGAGGCGCTGGCCGGGGAGCAGCTCGCCGCCTGGCGGGCCGCGCACCCCGACGTGGCGGTGATCAACGAGTACGGCCCGACGGAGGCCACGGTGGGCTGCGTCGCGGCCCGGATCGCCCCCGGCGAGCCGGTCCCGGCCGGTCCGGTGCCGATCGGCACGCCCACCTGGAACACCCGGGCGCTGCTGCTCGACGCCGCCCTGCGGCCGGTGCCCCCGGGCGTGGTGGGGGAGCTGTACGTCACCGGCACCCAGCTCGCGCGCGGCTACCACGACCGGCCCGGCCTGACCGCCGAGCGGTTCCTGCCCTGCCCGTACGGCCCGCCCGGCGCCCGGATGTACGCCACGGGCGACCTGGCCCGCTGGCGTGCCGACGGCGCGCTGGACTACCTGGGCCGCCGCGACGACCAGGTCAAGGTGCGCGGCATACGCATCGAGCTGGGCGAGGTCGAAGCCGCGCTGCTGGCCCACCCGGACGTGCGCGCCGCCGCCGCGGCGGTACGCACCGAAGGCGGCGAGCCGACGCTCGTCGGCTACCTGGTGGGCCCGGCCCACGAGGACTCGGTCCGCGCCGAGCTGGCCCGTGAGCTGCCCGCGCACCTGGTGCCGGCCGCGCTGGTCCGGCTGGACGCGCTGCCGCTGACGCCCAACGGCAAGCTGGACCGCGCCGCGCTGCCCGCCCCGGCGGCGGCCGAGCCGGAACAGGACAGCTACGTCGCGCCCCGCACCGACGCCGAGGGCCTGGTCGCCGAGGTGTACGCCGAGATCCTCCAGGTGGAGAAGGTCGGCGCCCTGGACGACTTCTTCGCCCTCGGCGGCAACTCGCTGCGTGGCATGCGGGCGATGGCCCGGATCCGCGCCGAGGTGGACGTCGACCTGCCCATGCGGGCGCTGTTCGGCAGCCCCGTGGTGGCGGACCTGGCCGCCCAGATCGAACAGCGGATCGCCGCCGAACTCGACGGGCTCTCCGACACCGAGGTCGCCGCGCTGCTCGCGGCGGAAGAGGGAACCAACTGATGACCGACCTGAAGGATCCGGCCCGCGAGGCGGCCCGGCAGGCGCTGATCGCCCGACGGCTACGCGCCCGCCAGACCGCCCCCGCGGCCCGGATCACCCCCCGCCCGGCCGGCGCGGAGGTGCCGCTGTCCTACGCCCAGGAGCGGGTCTGGTTCATGGACCAGCTCGCCCCGGGCGAGGCGGCATACCACATCGCGGTGCCGCTGCGGGTACGCGGACCACTGGACGTGGACGCGCTGCGCGCCGCGCTGACCGCGCTGGCCGACCGGCACGAGTCGCAGCGCACCCGCTTCCCGGCCGACGCCGACGGCCGTCCCACAGTCGTCGTCGCGGACACCGCCGAGGTGCCGCTCACAGTGGTGGACGCGCCGGACGAGGCCGCCGCGCAGGCGCTCGTCGACGCGGCGGCGGCCGAGCCGTTCGACCTCGCGAGCGGTCCGCTGCTGCGGGCCCTGCTGATCCGGCTGACCGCCGACGACCACGTGCTGTTCCTCGCCCAGCACCACATCGTCGGCGACGGCTGGTCGGTGGACGTGCTGCTGCGCGACCTGATCACGCTCTACCGGGGCGGCGAGCCGCCCGCCCTGCCGATCCAGTACGGCGACTTCGCCGTCTGGGAGGCCCGGGAGCTGGACGGGCCGCAGGCGCGGGCGCACGTGGACTACTGGAAGCAGCGGCTGGCCGGCGTCACCCCGCTGGAACTGCCGCTGGACCGGCCGCGCCCGGCCACCCAGACGTACCGGGGCGACTTCGTCGAGTTCCAGCTCGACCCGGCCGCCACCGAGGCGCTCAGCGCGCTCACCCGGGACAGCGGCGGCACGCTGTTCATGACGCTGCTCGCCGCGTACCAGGTCCTGCTGGCCCGGCACGCCGGCCAGGACGACTTCGCGATCGGCGCCTCGGTGGCCGGCCGGTCCGCACCGGAGCTGGAGAACCTCGTCGGCATGTTCATCAACATGCTGCCGCTGCGCGCCGACCTGGCCGGCGACCCGACGTTCACCGAGCTGCTGGAGCGCACCCGCCGTACCGTGCTCGACGGTTTCGAGCACGCCGAGGTGCCGTTCGCCAAGGTGGTGCACGAGCTGGGCCTGCCGCGCGACGTCAGCCGCTCCCCGGTGTTCCAGGCCATGTTCGTGCTCCAGAACTACGAGATGGGCCGGTTCACCGGTGTGTCCCGCACCGACGAGGTCACGTTCTCCTGGACCCCGATGGAGTTGCAGGCCACCCGGTTCGACTTCGAGCTGCACGCGGTGGAGACCGTCGACGGGCTCTGGGGCAAGCTGGTCTTCAACACCGACCTGTTCGACCGGGCCACTGTGGAGCGGATGGCGCAGCGGTGGACCGCCCTGCTGGACGCCGTCGTCGCCGCGCCGGACACCCCGGTGTCCCGGCTGCCGCTGCTGCCGGCCGCCGAGCGGGAGCTGCTGGCCGCCTGGAACGACACCACGGCCGACTTCCCGCACGCCGAGACGCTGCACGGCCCGGTCGAGGAGCGCGCCGCGGCCACCCCGGACGCCGTCGCGGTCACCATCGACGGGCAAAGCCGCACGTACGCCGAGCTGAACGCGCAGGCCAACCGCGTCGCGCACCGGCTGCGCGCGGCGGGCGTCGGCCCGGAGACCCTCGTCGGGGTCTGCGCGGAACGCTCCGTGGAACTGGTCGCCGGGCTGCTCGGCGTGCTCAAGGCCGGCGGCGCGTACCTGCCGCTGGACCCGGAGTACCCGGCCGACCGGCTCGCGTTCATGGTCGGCGACGCGGACGCGCCGGTGGTGCTGGTCCAGTCGCACCTGCGCGACGTGCTGCCCGACACCGGCGCCACCGTGCTGGAACTGGACGACGCCGCGGTCTGGGCCGACCGGCCCGACACCGACCCGGCGCCCGTCGCCGGGCCGGAGCACCTGGCGTACGTCATCTACACCTCCGGGTCCACCGGCCGCCCGAAGGGCGTGCCGAACACGCACCGCGGCATCGTCAACCGGCTCGACTGGATGCAGAAGACGTACGGCCTCGGCGCCGACGACGCGGTGCTGCAGAAGACCCCGGCCAGCTTCGACGTGTCGGTGTGGGAGTTCTTCTGGCCGCTGCGCACCGGCGCCCGCCTGGTGCTGGCCAGGCCCGGCGGCCACAAGGACGCCGGCTACCTGCGCGACCTGCTGGTGTCCGAGCGGATCACCACCGCCCACTTCGTACCGTCGATGCTCACCGTCTTCCTCGCCGAGGACGGTGTCGAGGCGGCCACCGCGCTGCGCCGCGTGATCTGCTCCGGTGAGGAGCTGCCGCTGGCGTCGGCGGCCGACTTCACCGCCCGGCTGCCCTGGTGCGGCCTGCACAACCTGTACGGCCCGACCGAGGCGGCCATCGACGTGACCGCCTGGGCGTGCGAGCCGGACCGGCTCGCCGGGGTGACGAGCGTGCCGATCGGCGCGCCGATCGCCAACCTGCGGCTGCACGTGCTGGACCCGTCCGGCGCGCAGTGCCCGGTCGGGGTGGCCGGTGAGCTGCACATCGGCGGCGTCGGCCTGGCCCGCGGCTACCACCGCCGGCCGGCGCTGACCGCGGAGAAGTTCGTCCCCGACCCGTTCTCCTTCGAGCCGGGCGCCCGCCTCTACCGCACCGGCGACCTGGCCCGCTGGGTCGTCGGCCCGGACGGCGCCGGGGTGATCGAGTTCCTGGGCCGCATCGACCACCAGGTCAAGTTGCGCGGCCTGCGCATCGAGCTGGGCGAGATCGAGAGCGCGCTGCGCGAGCAGCCGGGCGTCACCGAGGCCACGGTGATCGTCCGCGAGGACAGCCCGGGCGACAAGCGGCTCACCGCGTACCTGGTGGGGGAGGCCGAGCACGCCGCGCTGAAGGTGGCGCTGAAGGACACGCTGCCGGAGTACATGGTGCCGGCCGCGTTCGTCACGCTCGACGCGCTGCCGCTGACGCCCAACGGCAAGCTGGACCGCAAGGCGCTGCCCGCGCCGGTGGTCACCCGCGAGGCGTCGGTGGCGCTGGTGGAGCCGCGCGACGACACCGAGCGGGCGCTCGCCGCGATCTGGTCCGAGGTGCTGGGCGTGGACACGCTCGGCATCGACGACGACTTCTTCGACCTGGGCGGGCACTCGATGCTCGCCACCCAGGTGGTCGCCAAGATCCGCAAGGCGGAGCTGGGCGGCCGGGCGGTCGGCGTGATGGACCTGTTCCAGCAGCGCACCATCCGCGACCTCGCCGCGTTCATCTCCGGCGACGCCGCGCAGCAGGGGCCGCGCCGGCTGCTCTACGAGCTGACCAAGCCGATCCCCGCCGGCAAGCGGGTGCTGACGTACGTCTGCGTCCCGTACGGCGGCGGCAGCGCCATCGTCTATCAGCCGCTGGCCGACGCGTTGCCGGCCGGGTACGGGCTGTGGTCGCTGGCGATCCCCGGCCACGACGTGGGTCTCAGCGAGGACGCGCTGCCGTTCGACGAGCTGACCAGCCGGGTGGCCGACGAGATCCTGGGGCGGGTCGAGGGGCCGGTCGCCCTGTACGGCCACTGCGGCGTGGGCAGCGCCATCCTCGCCGACGTGGCCCGCAAGGTCGAGGCGGCCGGCCGGAACCTGGAGGCCGTCTACATCGGCGCCATGTTCCCGTTCGCCCGCCCGAAGGGCGTCATCGCGGCGCTCCGCGACCGCCTCGAACGGCTCAGCAGCAACAGGCACTCCGCGAGCTGGCTCAAGTCGATGGGTGTGGACACCGACGAGCTGGACCCGGAGCAGGCCGACCGGATCATCAGCAACATGCGGGCCGACTCCCGCGCCTCGGAGGAGTACTTCACCCGGCTGCTGGACCAGCAGGCGACGAAGCTGCGCGCGCCGATCATCTCGGTGGTCGGCTCCGAGGACCCGGTGACCGACTACTACCGCGAGCGGTACGCCGAGTGGCAGTTCCTCAGCGACACGCTCGGCCTCGTGGTCCTCGACCAGGCCGGGCACTTCTTCCTCAAGTACCGGGCCGAGGAACTGGCCGAGATCGTCACGCGGGTGCACCCGGCGGTGTCGGCCGGTGACGTCGGCGCGCTGACGCCGGAGGCCCGGGGTGAGGACGCCGGCTGGGTGGTGGCCGACACGCTGCGGGTGGGGGAGACCCGCAAGCCAACCACGACCGTGAAGCCGAGCATGGGCCGGTTCATGGCCATCACGACCGGGCAGCTCATCTCCAGCACCGGTTCCGCGCTGACCGCGTTCGCGCTGCCGATCTGGCTGTTCAACCGCACCGGCTCGGTGGCGAACCTCGGCCTGCTCTGGGCGCTCGCGCTGATCTGCGGTGTGCTCATGCTGCCGGTGGCCGGCGCTCTGGTCGACCGGGTCAGCCGGCGGCGGATCATGATGACGGCGAGCTGCTTCGCCGGTTCCGTCCAGCTCGTGCTGGCCGCCCTGCTGTGGACCGACAGCCTGATGCTCTGGCACATCTACATGCTGGTGGCGCTGAGTTCGGTGGCCGGTTCGTTCCAGCGGATCGCGTTCCAGTCGGCGGTGCCGCAGCTGGTGCCCAAGCGCTACCTCGGGCACGCCATGGGCATCACCCAGCTCTCCACCGGTGTGGCCACGCTGCTCATGCCGGCGTTCGCGGCCGGCCTGCTCGCCACCATCGAGCTGAAGGGCATCCTGCTGGTCGACGTGGCCAGCTACGTGTTCGCGGTGCTCACCCTCGCCGTGGTCCGCTTCCCGGACGCGCTGGGCTGGCGGCCCCGGGAACGGCTGCTGGTGGCCATCGCGAACGGCATGCGCTACTCCTGGCGGCACCGCGGGTTCCGGCTGATGCTCGGCTACTTCGCGCTGGGCAACATCTTCCTGGCGCCCGCGCTGGTGCTCATCACGCCGCTGGTGCTGTCGTTCGGCAGCCCGACGCAGGTGGCGCAGGTGGCGCTGGCCGAGGCGGTCGGCGCGGTGCTCGGCGGCGTGCTCATGTCGCTGTGGGGCGGTCCGCGCAAGCGCCGCATGATCGGCGTGCTGGTCGGCAACCTGGGCACCGCGATCGGCTGCGTGCTGATCGGTCTGGACGCGTCGGTGGCGATGATCTGTGTCGGCTTCTGCTGGCTGGCCATGTCGATGACCACCGCGCAGTCGATCTACGCGACGATCGTCCAGGTGAAGGTGCCGCAGCGCTTCCACGGCCGGGTGTTCAGCCTCAACCAGACCATCTCCTGGTCGACGCTGCCGATCGGCTTCGCGCTGCTCGCGCCGGGCGCCACCGCCCTGTTCGAGCCGATGCTCGCCCCGGGCGGGGCGCTGGCCGGTTCGGTGGGCGCGGTGATCGGCACCGGTCCGGGGCGGGGCATCGGTTTCGCGTACATCTGCTTCGGCGTGGCGCTGATCCTGATCACGCTGGGCGGTTTCGCGATCCGGTTGCTGCGCCGCTTCGACATCGAGGTGGAGGACTCCCTGCCGGACGACCTGATCGGCGCCCAGGAGCGGGAGAAGCGCCTGGCCGCCAAGGCCGAGAAGAAGGAGCTCGTCTCGGTCTGACCGTGTCGATCACGGAGTTCGCGTCGGTTTCGGGCACCCGGCCGACGCGAACTCCGTGGTCACCGGGCGGGGGCCCGGTCGGCCATCCCGTGCGAACGCCGGGGCTGCACGATGAGCAGCACCACCAGCAGATGGGTGACTGCTACCGGCATTGTCGCCTTCGCACCGGCCACGCCGAACGCGAGCAGCGGGAACGGCACGGCGACGAGCAGGACCGCGGCCAGCCGGAACCGGTACCACCGGGCGTCGGCCAGCAGGCGCAGCAGTCCCAGGCTGCCGGCGGCCAGGGCGCTCACGATCAGCCCGCCCCGGCTGACGATCACGGACGACACCTCGGTGAGGGCCCGGCCGGAGACCTCGACGAGTCCGCCGGCCGGGGTCAGCTGCCACAGCACCGGGACCGCGATGGCGATGCCGAGGTAGAGCAGCAGGTGGATGCTCAACCAGGGCAGGGCGGGTAGGGCCGCGACAGCCTGGATCGGGCGCCGGCGAGGCACATCGACGTTCATGGCGGGAGCGTATCGAGAACCCGCCGACGTGCGACTAGCCTCGATGCCGTGATCGACGACATCACCGAAGGGCTGCTGCGGGAGGTGGCCCGCCTCGATCCGTGTGCGGCCGTGGTCGAGGCCGGTGAGCAGGACGTCGACGGGCTCACCGACTACAGCCCGGAGGGTCACCAGGCCCGCGCCGATCTCGCCGCGCACGCCCTGCGCCGGCTCGGGACGCTGCCCGCGACCCCGCTGCACGAGCACCTCGCCGAACGGCTGCGCGCCCGGCTCGCCTTCCACGAGGCCGGGGAGGACCTGCGGGAACTGCACGCCGCGGCAACCGGCCCGCTCCAGCTCGTCCGCCAGTGCGTCGAGTCGGCGGTGCCGGGCCGCGACGCCGGAGGCGCGGCCCACGAGGACGGCTGGGCCCGCGTCGGCGCGCGCCAGGCCGCGATCCCGGCCGCGCTCGACGGGTACGCCCGCAGCCTCCTGCTCGCCGCCGGGCGCGGTCACCTGCCGGCCCGGCGCCAGGTGGAGCTGGTGACGCAGCGCTGCCGCGCCTGGATCGACGACGACATGACCCTGGTGGACCGGTACGGCGACGGCCCGCAGCAGCGGTCGTTGCAGGCGGCGGCGCGCGATGCCCAGGCGGCCTACCGCAGGTTCGCCGCGACGATCACCGCGGACCTCGCGCCGCGGGCGCACGACGACGAGGCGTTCGGCCCGGCGCGGTACGCGCTCTGGGTGCGGGCCTTCCTCGGCGCGGAACCGGACCTGCGCGAGCTGTACGAGTGGGGCTGGGACGAGTTCACCACGCTCGAGGCGGAAGTCGTCGCCGAGACGAAGGCCCTCGGGGGCACCGTGCCCGAGGTACTGGACCGGCTCGACCGCCCCGACGCACCCGGCGTCCTGCACGGCCGGGACGCGTTCGGCGCCTGGCTCCAGGAGCTGCTGGAGGCCACCACCGAGCGGCTGCACGGCACCCACTTCGACATCCCCGCGCCGCTGCGGCGCATCGAGTCACGGGTCACCGCGTCGGGCGGCACCGCCTACATCGGTCCGTCGCGGGACCTGACGCGGCCGGGCCGGGTCTCGTGGCTGCTGCCCGAGGGCCGGGAGTACTTCCCCACCTGGTGGGCGTACAGCACCGCGTACCACGAGGGCGTCCCCGGCCACCACCTGCACCTCGGCTCCGAGGCGTGCCGGGGCGGCCCCGGGCAGCGGCTGAACCTGCTCGGCGGGCTCTCCGGCGCCCAGGAGGGCTGGGCCCTGTACGCCGAGCGGTTCATGGACGAGCTCGGACTCTACGAGCAGCCGGGCGCCCGGCTGGGACACCTGTTCATGCAACTGCTGCGGGCGGCCCGGGTGGTGCTCGACATCGGCCTGCACCTGCGACTGCCGATGCCCTCCGGCGGCGGCGCGCCGTGGACGCCGGGCGCCGCGCTGGACCTGCTGCGCGACCGCTGCCACCAGGGGCAGTACGCGCCACTGGAACTGGCCCGGTACCTCGGCCGGCCCGGGCAGGCGCTCACCTACAAGGTGGGAGAGCGGGTGTGGCGCGACGGCCGCGCGGCGTTCCCCGGCGATCGGCGGGCGTTCCACAACCGGGCGCTGGAACTCGGCTCGCTGGGACTGGACCAGCTCGCGAGCGCGCTCGCCGCCTATCCGGCCTCGTCGGCGGGCAGCTCCTCCGGGTCGGCCACCCAGGCGGAGTAGACGGGCAGCGCGTGCCACGGGCCGCCGGCCGGGTCGGTGGTCACCGCTACCACCGCGTACGGGTGACCGAACCGCAGCTCGGCGATGCGGGCGACGCCCTCCGGCGGCAGCGCGGTCGCCCGGCCGAACGCGGTCACCGCGGCCGCCTCGAAGCCGTAGCGGCCGAACCGGGCCACCGCCGACTGCGCGGCGTCGAACTCCGGCCCGGTCAGGCCCAGCAGCTCGCCGAGCGCCCGAGCCGCCGCGTCGAAGCCGAACCCGGGCGCGGTGAGGTCGTGGCGGCTCTGCGCCGACCAGCACGGCAGCACCGCCGTGGCGCGTTCCTCCCGGCCGTCGGCCGCGTACGTCCGGGTCGGCTCCTCCCGTAGCGCCCACAGTGGCGTCTCGCCCAGCGGCAGGTCGAACAGCGACCGGTGACCCGGTACGGCGTCGGGGGCGAACGCGGCGGCGCTCGCCAGCTCCTGAGCGGCGGCCAGCACGTCGGCGGCCGGCACCTCGGCCGCGGCGGCCACCGACACCACGAGCATCCCGGCGCCGTCGTCGCCCGTGCCGGCCGGAACCGCGTGCACCACCACGTCCCCGGCCCGGCCGGTGGCCGAGACCCAGCAGCGGTGCCCGAACGACGGCGTACGCAGCACCTGCCGCAGGCGGCTCGACCAGGCGCTGCCGGCGCCCAGTTCCGCGCCCGGCGCCGTGTCGAACGGGTCGGCCCACGACACCCGGGTCGCGAGCGCACTGGCCAGGAGCAGCAGGGTGTCCGGGGCGACGTCGACCGGGAAGCGTTCGATCAGCCCGCCGGTACGCTCCCGGGCCCAGGCGTCGAGCGCCGCCTGGTCGGGCAGCGCACCGCGCTCGGTGTCCTCCGGGAGGGCGGCCCGCCAGGCGGCCAGCTCCGCCGCAGGGGTGCGCTCCCACAGCGCGGTGGCGGCGGCGACCATCGGGTGCGGCGCGGCGAGCAGCGCCCGGGCCTCGGCCGCGGCGTCGTCCGGGTCGGCGCCGAGCGCCTCGGCCAGCGCCGCCCGGGCGTCGCCGGTCGCGGTCGGGCCGGTCAGCGCCAGCAGCAGCCAGGCGCCCAGCGGGGAGGCGACGTGGTGGGTGTCACCGGCGGCGCGGTGCAGCCGCTCGGCGTAACGGGCCAGGGGTGCGCGCAGAGGAGTCACGGCTCCACTCTGCCCGGTGAGGCGCCCGGCGGCACGCCGCAGGTCAGGACCACAGCTCGAACGGCTCGTCGATCTCCTCCCCGGCCAGGAACGCCGGCAGCAGCTCCGGCAGCCGCCCGGGATAGCAGCGCGGCCGTTCGGCGAGCACCTCGGCCAGCGGCCACCAGCGGAAACCGAAGTAGTCCTCCACCTCGTAGTCCAGCCGCAGCGCCTCGTCCACGTCCGGCCCGGGGCCGGGCAGCCGTACTGTCACCACCACCTCGTCCTGGAGGTGGCGGCGCTGCCGGTGCCGGAAGCTGGCCCGCCGCCGCCACGTCGGCGCGCCCACCTCGTCCGGGCCGATCACGATGCCGGTCTCCTCGCGCAGCTCGCGTACCGCCGCCTCCCGGTACGTCTCACCGGGGTCCAGCCCGCCGCCGGGCAGCTCCCACCACACGCCGAGGTCCGGGTGGTCCGGGTCCCGGGTGTGGAACAGCAGCAGGCGGTCGGCGGCGTCGAGCACCACCAGCCGCACCGCGCTGCGCTCGAACAGCGGCAGATCGTCGGGTAACTCCACGCTCCCAGCCTAGGGAAGGGGGCCGCGCCGCCTCGCGACCGCCGGGCACCGCCGACTAGGCTGCCCGCCGTGGCAGGTCTGTTGAAGAACGTGGCGTCCCGGCTCGGCCGGATCACCCGGGGCGTGCCCGCCCCGGCCCGCACCGGCGGGCCGATCCCGGCCCAGGTCGCGCGCCGCCGTCAGGTCAGCGCGTTGCAGCGCCGCGAGCTGTCGTACGCCCCGGAGCCGGACGGCCAGGCCGACCCGGGCGAGATCGTCTGGACCTGGGTGCCCTACGAGGACGACCCGCGTCAGGGCAAGGACCGCCCGGTGCTGGTGGTCGGCCGGCACAGCCGCACGCTGTTCGGGCTGATGCTGTCCAGTCAGAGCGACCGGGACGGTCAGCGGCACTGGCTGGCGCTCGGCCCGGGGGAGTGGGACCGGGACAACCGGCCGAGCTGGGTACGCCTGGACCGGGTGCTCACCATGCGCGAGGACAGCATCCGCCGCGAGGGCGCGGTGCTGGACCGGCCTCGGTTCGACCGGGTCGGGCAGGCGTTGCGCGCCGGCTACGGCTGGCGCTGACCGGCCGGACCGAGCCCGGCCGGCACCGCGACGAGCCGGCGGACCCGGCTCAGCGCCGCGCGACGAGCCTGGCTCAGCCTGTTCAGCACTCCGCGACGAGCTGGCGGGCCGGGCGGGCGGGGCCGAGCGTCTTCGCCTCGTACATGGCCGCGTCGGCGCGGCAGAGCGCGTCGGTGAGCTGGGTGGGGCAGTGCACCGGCGCGAGCCCGACCGAGGCGGTGACCTGGATGCTGCGCGTGCCCAGCGGGATCGGCGCGGCGAGCGCCTCGCAGAGCCGCCGGGTGGCGTGCTCGATCCACCGGCGGTCCGCCGTGGGGCTGGCCAGCAGGCCGGCGAACTCGTCGCCGCCGAGCCGGGCGACCAGGTTGGGGCCGGCGAACGCGGCGAGCCGCTGCGCCACGCTGACCAGCACCTGGTCCCCGGCGGCGTGCCCGTAGCGGTCGTTGACCTGCTTGAAGTTGTCCAGGTCGAGCACGACCGCGACGAGTGGCTGACCGGCGGGGTCGGTGAGCAGGGCGGCGGCCAGCCGGAAGAACGCGCGTCGGTTGGGCAGCCCGGTGAGCGGGTCGTGGCTGGCGGCGTGCCGCTCGGCGGCCAGCTCGGCCTGGAGCAGCTCGATCTCGGCCTCGGCGCGCAGCGCGCGGCGGCGTAACTGCCAGGCGGAGACGAGCGCGCCCGCCGCGGAGATGCCGGAGGCGATGGTCATCGGATCCGCCAACGCGCGTCCTCCTCACCGCAGTCCCGAAGCCGCGTAGAGCGGCGTCCCGGGGCCGGGCTCGGGTCACCGTGCGTGAACGAACCGGCACACCGTATTTCGGTTATCATGCTCTCTGTCCATTGCAGATGCAATAGCAGATGCACGTGCATCTCACTCCTCAGTCGACAGACGTCGCCACCCACCGCTCCTCCCCGCGGCCTCGGCTGGCTCATCCCGAAGGACGCCCATGCAGCAACCCCCGAACGGCGTGCCCGCGACCGAGTTGCCACCGATGCGCTGGCTGAAGAGCCGCCGTAGCAACCCCAGCGGCAACTGCGTCGAACTGGCCGAGTTGCCCGGCGGCGGCATCGCGGTCCGCAACTCCCGGCATCCCGAGGGCCCGGCGCTGATCTACACAGTGGACGAGATCGCCGCGTTCGTGCTCGGCGCCCGGGACGGCGACTTCGACCACCTGATCCCGCCGTCCCGTACACGGGACTGACTCCGTCCGTCCGGAGGAGTTCACCTCACTGTCGGTTCATGGCATGCTTACTCGTCGGTCCGGGAGGGTGCCCGGCCGGGGCGGTCGGGATGCGAGGGCGGTCAGGTGGCGACGGTGCCCGTCGAGGGTGGTCCGACAAGCGGGCCGACAGTGCTGCGCATGCTCCTCGGCGGGCAGCTGCGCCGGCTGCGGGAGAGCGCCGGGGTCAGCCGTGAGACCGCCGGCTGGGAGATCCGCTCGTCGGAGTCGAAGATCAGCCGGATGGAGCTGGGCCGGGTCGGCTTCAAGGAGCGCGACGTGGCCGACCTGCTCACGCTCTACGGCGTCACCACGCCGGAGGACCGCGACGCGCTGCTCAAGCTGGCCCGGGACGCGAACAGCCCGGGCTGGTGGCACCGCTACGGCGACGTGCTCCCCGCCTGGTTCCAGTCGTACCTGGGCCTGGAGGCGGCCGCCGCGCTGATCCGCACCTACGAGGTGCAGTTCGTACCCGGCCTGTTGCAGACCGCCGCGTACGCCCGGCAGGTGATCCTGCTCGGCCACCGCGGCGCGTCGGCGGCGGAGCTGGACCGGCGGGTGGAGCTGCGGATGCAGCGCAAGGAGCTGCTGCGGCGGGCGAACCCGCCGCAGCTGTGGGCGGTGCTCGACGAGGCGGTGCTGCGCCGCCCGATCGGCGGCGCCGCGGTGATGCGGGAGCAGATGGACGCGCTGATCGAGGCGACCTCCGGCCCGCACGTACGGTTGCAGATCGTCCCGTTCGCCGCCGGTGGGCACGCCGCGGCCAGCGGCGCGTTCAGCATCCTGCGCTTCGGTGACGCCGACCTGCCGGACATCGTCTACATCGAGCAGCTGACCAGCGCCATCTACCTCGACAAGCGCGACGACCTCGACTTCTACGCCGAGGCGATGGAACGGCTGTGCGTGGAGGCCGCGCCGCCGGAGCGGACCCCCGAGCTGCTGGCCCGCATGCGCGACGAGCTGTACCCGGTCTGACCGGCGCGGTGGCGGGCAGTAGCATGACCGCCGATCGGAGACAGTGGACGGTGGCACGCGAGTCGTGGAGGCGGCCTTGACCAGCGACGCACCAGGTACGGCACCCGATTCCGGGCCACTCGCCGGCCGGATCGACACCACGGTGGCGCATCCCGCCCGCCGGTACAACTACTGGCTCGGCGGCAAGGACAACTTCCAGGCCGACCGCGACTCCGGCGACGCGATGGCCGCGCGGTTCCCGACCATCCGGATCAGCGCCCTGGAGAACCGGCGGTTCCTGCGCCGCGCGGTGCGCCATCTGGCCGGCGAGGCGGGCATCCGGCAGTTCCTGGACATCGGCACGGGCATCCCCACCGCCGACAACACGCACGAGGTGGCGCAGGCGACCGACCCGCGCGCCCGGGTGGTCTACGTCGACAACGACCCGATCGTGCTGGCCCACGCCCGCGCGCTGCTCACCAGCTCCGCCGAGGGCGCCACCGCCTACCTCGACGCGGACCTGCGTGACCCGGAGGGCATCCTCGCCCACCCCGACCTGCGCCGCACGCTGGACTTCTCCCAGCCGGTGGCGTTGATGCTGCTGGCGGTGCTGCACTTCGTGCCCGACGGCGAAGACCCGTACGCGATCGTCGGCCGGCTGCTGGACGCCCTGCCCGACGGCAGCTACCTGGCCGCCTCGCACGCCACCCACGACTACCTGCCGGCCGAGGTGGCCGCCGAGGCGAAGGCGGCGGCCCGCGGCGGCGGCCCGCACGGCGTGATCAACTTGCGCAGCCGGGAGGAGGTCGTGCGCTTCTTCGACGGGCTGGAGCTGGTCGAGCCGGGCGTCTGCTCGGTCGCCGAGTGGCGCGCCGACGGCGAGCCCGAGCCGCGCCCGTCGGTGATCGAGGTCAGCATGTACGGCGGGGTCGCCCGCAAGCCCTGACCCGGGCACCCCCGCCGGACGGTTGACGGGCACGGGGCCCGGACGGGCAGACTGGAGGCATCATGTCGCCGTTCACGTCCGCCCTGCGCCTGCACGACCGATACGTCCTGCGCGAACGCATCGGTCTCGGCGGGATGTCCGAGGTGTGGCGCGCCGACGACGAGGTGCTGCACCGGCCCGTCGCGGTCAAGGCCCTCGCCGGGCAGCTCGCCGCCGACCCGCAACTGCGGGCGGTCATCCAGCGCGAGGCCCGCGCGGCGGCGCGGCTCACCCACCCGCACGTCACCCAGGTGTACGACTACGGCGAGGCGACGCTGGACAGCGGCGTCGTGGTCCCGTACCTGGTGATGGAGCTGGTGGAGGGCCAGACGCTCGCCGACCGGCTGGCCGGCGGGCCGCTGGCCTGGCCGGATGCGGTCCGCACGGCCGGGCAGGTCGCCGGGGCGCTGGCCGCGGCGCACCGGATCGGCGTGGTGCACCGCGACGTCAAGCCGGCCAACGTGATGCTCACCGAGACCGGCGCGAAAGTGCTCGACTTCGGCATCGCCGCGCCCGCCGGCCCGCACCCGGTCACCGGGCAGCCCGGCGCGCTGCTGATGGGCACCCCCGCCTACTTCGCCCCGGAACGCCTCGACCCCGGCCCCGCGAACCCGGCCGGCGACGTGTACGCGCTCGGCGTACTGCTGTACCGCAGCCTCACCGGCCGGGCGCCGCTGCCGGTGCGCAGCTGGGACGACGTGCTGGACGTGCGGCGCAACCGGCCGGCGGTGCCGCCGCTGCGGGTGCCCGGCCTGCCGCCGGAGGTCGCCGACCTGGTCCTGGCCTGCCTCGCGATGGACCCGGAGCGGCGGCCCACAGCGGCCCGGCTCGCCGAGCGGCTCGGCGCGGGCCGTCCGGTGGATCCGCCGACCGCGGTCCTGCCCACCGTGGCGCCGGTGGCGCACCCGCCCACCCTCGTCGAGCGGTCCCCGGCCGCCGCGTCCCGCCCGGTCCCGCCGGCACGTCCCGTCGCGCCGTCGCGCCCGGCGGTCTCGTCGAACCGGCTGTTCGGGCTGCTCGTCGCCGGTGCCGTGGTGCTGCTGCTCGCCGTGGTCGGCTCGCTGGTGTGGGGCGACGGCTCCGGCACCCCGCCGGCCGCCGCGCCCACCGCCGGCCCGTCGACCGGCGCCGCCGAACCGCCCGTCCCCGAACCCAGCAGCGCCGCCCCGCCGTCGACGGCATCCGAACCGGTGACGCTGCGTCAGCTCGGCGACCGGTTCGGTGAGCTGCTCGACCGGGCCGAGGCGATCGGGCTGGTCGACCGCAAGACGGCTGACGACCTGCGGAAGAAGGCCGCCGAGCTGGAGCGGGGCAAGCCGAAGGACCGGGACAAGCGGGTCGAGGACCTGCGCGAGAAGATCGAGGACGCGGCCGAGGACGACAAGATCGACCCGGTCACCGCCGCAGCGTTGCGGAAGCTGATCGACGGCTACGAGCGGCTGCGCGGCGGCGCCGACGAGGGTTGAGCGTCACCGCAGCGTGGCGGTGACCACCTCGCCGACTCCCGTGCCGGCCCGGACCACCGGCTCGCCGTCCGGCGACCAGATCCCCGAACCGCCGGCGGCCCGCGCGTACCCGCCACCGGTCGAGCCGGCGAAACTCGCCGTCACCACCCACACCCCGTGCGCGGCGGCGACGCGGCGGGCGCGTTCGTCCGGCACCGCCGCGTCCTCGGCCGACTCCAGCACCCCCGCCAGGTAGGCGTCCGCGCCGAGTGCCACCGTCGCCGCCGCGTGCTCCGGCATCCCGGTGTCCTTGCACACCGCCAGGCCCAGCCGCCAGCCGTCCACATCGAGCACCGCCGGCTCCGGGCCCGGTCGCATGTGCCGCGGCTCCGCGCCACCCAGACACATCTTCCGGTACGCGACCCGCACGCCGTCGGCGTCGACCGCGAGCACCCCGATGTGCGGCCCGGGCACCGGCGCCCCGGCCAGCGCCAGCGTCCCGGTGTCGGCGCAGGCCGCACGCAGCGGCGCGAGCCTCGGGTCGGCCGGGTCCAGCGGCGCGGCGGTCAGCTCGTACCCGGTCAGCGACATCTCCGGGAACACCACCACGCGGGCCGAGGCGGCGCGCACCGCGTCGGCGTGCCGGTCGGCGTTGCCCTCGACGTCGAGGGAGCGGGTCAACGGCTGGGCGACGGCGATCCGCAACGGCGTACGCATGGCCTACACGATAATGGTTTCCATGACGCGTGGTCGTCCGCGGCTTCGCCCCGTAACGTTGGTCCGATGATCGGAAACGCACAGCTGCTCGCCGTCCCCCGGGTGAGCACCTCGCGGGCCGCGGAACCGACCGGCGACGGAGTGGCCGGCTGGGTCACCGGCCTGATGGAACGGCTCGGTGGTCCGGGCGCCGGCCTCGCGGTGGCCCTGGAGAACCTGTTCCCGCCCATCCCCAGCGAGGTGATCCTGCCGCTTGCCGGCTTCACCGCGAGCCAGGGCAGGATGAGCCTGGCCGGCGCCATCTTCTGGACCACGCTCGGGTCGATCGTCGGCGCGCTGGCGCTCTACTACATCGGCGCGGCCCTCGGGCGGGACCGGATGCGTGCCCTGGCCGCGCGGCTGCCGCTGATCAAGCTGGAGGACGTGGACCGCACCGAGGCGTGGTTCCTGCGCCACGGCGTCAAGGCGGTGTTCTTCGGCCGGATGATTCCGATCTTCCGCAGTCTCATCTCCATCCCGGCCGGGGTGGAACGGATGCCGGTGCCGGTCTTCCTGCTCTACACCGCGCTGGGCAGCCTGATCTGGAACACCACGTTCGTGCTCGCCGGTTACCTGCTGGGCGAGCAGTGGCACGTGGTCGAGGCGTACGCGGGCACGTTCCAGAAGGTCGTCATCGTGGCCGTGGCGGCCGGTGTCTGCTGGTTCGTGGTCAGCCGGGTCCGCCGCTCCCGCCGCACCGCCGGCGACGTGCCGCAGCAGCCGGAGCCGCAGCTGGAGCCGGAGCCGCAGGCGGCCCCGCAGGGCACCGTCTACCGGGGTGGCTGGTACGGCCGGGCGGAGGACTGAGGGCAGGCTCAGCAGGGCGGGTAGAGCAGGCGGGTGCCGGCGCCGGCGGCCCGGGCGGCGTGGTCGCTGAACCGGCAGCCGAAGTCCGGCGCCGCCACCGCGCGCCGGTCGGTGACCGCGTCACCGGCCGGGCGCTTGCCGGTGCGGACCCAGCGAGCCAGGTCGTCCCACGCGGCGCCGGCCTCGGCCGGGCTGAACTCGCAGTGCTGCGCGGTGCGCACCGCCCGCTGCACCAGCAGCCGGGACCGGCCGTGCCTGGCCACGTCCCGGGCGTACGCCTGCTCCATCCCGAACGGCACGAACAGGTCGCCGAGCCCGTGCAGGCTGAGCACCGGCGCGGTGGGCCGCCCCGCGATCCGGGGCACCTCGGTCAGGCCGGGCGAGAGCCGCTGGCGCAGGTTCTCCGGCGCGACCCGCTGCACCGTGGCGTCGAGGTTCACCGGCTGGTTCGGCGCGTACCGGGTGAACAGGTTCGTGGCGAGCTGACCGGGACGGCGGGCGGGGGAGCCGTCCGCCTCGCTGACGGCGATGCCGAACAGGAAGTCCTTCCACACCGCGAACGCGGAGTCCGCGCCCGGCCGCGGCCCGCCGGAGCGCTCCACTGTGACCGCGCGCAGTTGCTTGCCCAGGTCGTTGGTGGTGTCCGGGCCGCCCGGCGTCAGCCCGGCCAGGCCGAGCGTGACCTGGATCCGGGGCACCGCCGAGGTCAGGTAGTCGGCCGGCGTCGGGTACGCGCGCACCCCGGCCAGCGCCTGCGCGACCAGGTTGTAGTCCAGGAAGAAGTCGAACAGCTCCTGGTCGCCGAGCACCCCGCACATCGGCAGCGCCCCGGCGTAGTAGCCCGGGTACTGCTCCAGCGACCGGCCGATGACGTGGCCGCCCATCGAAACACCGGCGACGAGCACCCGGTGCGGGCGCCGGACGGTACGGCTGAACAGATCGGCCAGGGCGCGGGTGCCGCGTACGCCGGAGCGCACGTCGTAGCCGTTGCGGTCGTACGACGACGACGCCCACGCGTACCCCTGCGCGATCAGGCGCTGCCGCAGCTCGAAGGCGGGCGGCTCCGGCGACAGCTCGGTGCCCTGGCCGCGGTAACCGTGCGCCCACATGACCAGGTCGCCGTTCCAGCGCGCCGGGATCTCGATGATGTACCCGGCGTTCGCGTGCACGCCCTGCCGCACGGTGGTGGCGGCCCCGCCGACGACGAGCGGCGGCAGCGGCGGGTTGACGATGGTGTAGCCGGGCAGCGGGCCGCTGCCGTCGTCACGGCCGCCGGCGGCGGCGGGTGCCGCGCCGGTCAGGCCGAGCGCCAGCGCGAGGACCGTACCGACGGCGAGCAGCCGGCGGCGGACGGGTGAGGGCTGCATCGCTGCTCCCCGGGGACGGGTGCCACCCCGGGACGGGGGTGACGACGCGGGACGGATGCCTACCGGCCGGTAGCGCCCTGAACGTAGGCCGGGCGTCGAAAGCTGTCAATCGCTGACCGACCGCTCCGTCAGCGTCCGTCCCGCCGTCCGCTCACACCAGCCCGTGTGCCAGCATCGCCTCGGCCACCCGCCGGAACCCCTGGATGTTCGCCCCGGCCACGTAGTCGCCGGGCAGCCCGAACTCCTCCGCGGTCGCCCAGCACCTGTCGTGCACGTCCCGCATGATCTCGCGCAGCCGCTGCTCCGACTCGCCGAACGTCCACGTGTCGCGGCTGGCGTTCTGCTGCATCTCCAGCCCGCTCACCGCCACCCCGCCGGCGTTGGCGGCCTTGCCCGGGGCGAACCGCACCCCGGCCCGGCCGAGGATCCGCACCGCCTCCGGCGTGGTGGGCATGTTCGCCCCCTCCACCACCGCGACGCAGCCGCCGGCCACCAGCGCGGCCGCCTCCGCGCCGCCGATCTCGTTCTGCGTGGCGCAGGGCAGCGCCAGGTCGCAGGGCACCTCCCACACGTTGCGGTCCGGGACCGCCACCGCGTTGCGCGCGTGCTCCGCGTACTCGGCCAGCCGGCCCCGGCGCTGCTCCTTCAGCTCGCGCAGCAACGGCAGGTCGATGCCCTTCTCGTCGACCACGTAGCCGCCGGAGTCCGAGCACGCCACCACGGTGCCGCCGAGCTGGTGCACCTTCTCGATCGCGTAGATGGCCACGTTGCCGGAGCCGGACACCACCACCCGCTTGCCCTCCAGGCTGTCACCGGCCTGCCGGAGCATCTCGTCGGCGAAGAACACCGCCCCGTACCCGGTCGCCTCCCGGCGTACCTGCGCGCCCCCGTACGCCAGCCCCTTGCCGGTGAGCACGCCCGCGTCGTACCGGTTGGTGATCCGCTTGTACTGCCCGAACAGGTAGCCGATCTCCCGGCCGCCCACCCCGATGTCACCGGCCGGTACGTCGGTCTGCGGGCCGATGTGCCGGTACAGCTCGGTCATGAAGCTCTGGCAGAACCGCATCACCTCGCGGTCGGAGCGGCCCTTCGGATCGAAGTCGGCGCCGCCCTTGCCGCCGCCGATCGCGAGACCGGTCAGCGCGTTCTTGAAGATCTGCTCGAACCCGAGGAACTTCACGATGCCCAGGTAGACCGACGGGTGGAAGCGCAGGCCGCCCTTGAACGGGCCGAGCGCGCTGTTGAACTCCACCCGGAAGCCGCGGTTCACCCGCACCCGGCCCTGGTCGTCCTCCCACGGCACGCGGAAGATGACCTGCCGCTCCGGCTCGCAGACCCGCTCGACCACCTCGGCGTACTCCGGATGCCGGGCCAGGGCCGGACCGATGCTCTCCAGCACCTCGCGGACCGCCTGGTGGAACTCGGGCTCTCCCGGGTTCCGGGCGACCACGCCGGCGAACACCGACTCGACGGTCTCCGGCATCACGGGCACCTCCTCTCGCCTGGGACGCAGGCCACCTGGCCTGCGTCGCCCCAGGATACGAACGGTCCGTGGGGTGGGGTTCACTGGTCCGCGTGGACGCCACCATCTGGACGACGGCGCGGGACGCGCGCGCCTGGCTCGACGCCGCGAACGGCCGCGGCGACACCGAACTGACCTGTCGCATCCTCAAGATCGGCGAGGAGGCCGGCGAGGTCGCCGCGGCCTGGATCGGCCTGCTCGGGCAGAACCCGCGCAAGGGCGTGACGCACACCCGTGAGGAGGTCGCCGCCGAACTGGCCGACGTGGCGTTCACCGCCCTGGTCGCCATCGAGAGCCTCGGCCTGGACGCGCACGCCGTGCTGACCGCGTGCGCCGACAAGGTGCGTTCGCGTACCGGAGCGGGAATGAACCGGGACGCCGACGCGGACGTATGACCCGGTGGGGACCGGCGAGAGGGGACGACCATGACCGCATCCGAGGACGACCCCGACCTGGCCCGGCCCCGCTGGTCCGGCGGAGCCCGGCTGCTGGCCGCCGCCGCGGTGCTGGTGGTGGTGCTCGGCGTCGTGGCGGTGGCGGTGACGCTGTCCAACCCGGCCCGCCTCGGCGTGGTCTTCTCCGGCGGCGCGCCGGCGTCACCGGTCACCGGGAACGGCGGCTCCGGCGCGGCGGGCGCCGCCGAGGTGGCCGGCGCCGAGACCGTCGCCGCGCCCCGCGGCGACCGGCAGCGCGCCCAGTTCGAGCTGGTCGACGGGCTGACCCGGTTCACGCTGCGGGCCACCGACCTCGGCGACGACCTCTACCGGATCGGCGCGCCGGACGGCTCGGGTGTGACCCCGCGCCCGCAGCTCGTGGGCGACCGGGTCCGGCTGCGGGTGGAGGAGAACGGCCGCCCCGGCCCGTCCGCCGTCGAGGTGGTGCTCAACTCCCGGGTCACCTGGCGGCTGCGGCTGATCGGCGGGGTCAGCGAGCAGCGCCTCGACCTGGGTGAGGCCCGGCTCGCCGGGGTCGACCTGGTCGGCGGCGCGTCGCGTACCCGGCTGCTGCTGCCGCGGCTCGACGGCTCGCTCACCGTCCGGATGACCGGCGGGGTCAGCGAACTCACCGTCACCGTGCCCGGCGGGCCGCCGGCCCGGGTGCGGGTGGCCTCCGGCGCCGGCTCCCTGACCCTGTACGACGAGCGGCGCGGCGGGATCGCCGCCGGGGACCTGGTCAGCTCGCCGGGCTGGGACCGGGCCGCCGACCGGCTCTACCTCGACCTGGTCGGGGGCGCGAACGCGGTGAGCGTCACCGCGGAGTGAGCGTACAGTCGGGCGGTGGACCGCACCGAATCCCTGCCCGCGCAGACGCTCCCGCCGGGCGTCGGCCCGACCGATCCGGGCAGCGTGCTGCTGCCCGGCCACGACGTCCCGCTCGGCCGCTACACCACGGTGCGGCGGCTGCTGCCGCAGCGGCAGCGCCGGATGGTCGGCGCCTGGTGCTTCGTCGACCACTTCGGGCCCGACGACGTGGCCGACCGGCCCGGCATGGAGGTGCCGCCGCATCCGCACACCGGGCTCCAGACCGTCACCTGGCTGCTCGACGGGGAGATCCTGCACCGCGACAGCCTCGGCAACGTGCAGCCCATCCGCCCGGGCCAGCTCAACGTGATGACCTCCGGGCGCGGCATCGCCCACTCCGAGCGCTCCCCGCTGGTGCACCCGCCGCTGATGCACGGCGTGCAGCTGTGGGTGGCGCTGCCCGACCCGGCCCGGGCCGGTGACCCGGACTTCGCCCACCACGCCGGCCTGCCCCGCCTCCGCGACGGCGACCTGGACGTCACGCTGCTCGTCGGCGACCTCGGCGGGGAACGCTCGCCCGCGGTCGTGCACACCCCGCTGGTCGGCGCGCAGATCGAGGTCCGCGGCCCGGCGCCGGCCACGCTGGCGCTGCGTCCGGACTTCGAGTACGGGCTGCTGGCCATGTCCGGCGCCGCCGAGTGCGACGGCACGGCGCTGGCCCCCGGCGCACTGCTCTACCTGGGCCTCGGGCGGAACGCGCTGACCCTGCGCGCCGAGCCGGGCACGCGTCTGCTGCTGCTCGGCGGCACCCCGTTCGAGGAGCCGCTGGTGATGTGGTGGAACTTCGTCGGCCGCTCGCACGAGGAGGTGGTGGCCGCCCGGGAGGACTGGATGGCCGGCCGCCGCTTCGGCGTGGTCGCCGACGACGCGGCGCCACCGCTGCCCGCGCCAGCGCTGCCCACCACCCGGCTCAAGGCCCGCGACCGCGGCGGCGACGTACGCGGCTGACCGCCGTACCCGAATGCCGCGCCGTCGCTGGGGTAGTCGGCGGCATGCCGACAAAGACCGCCCCGCGCGACGTCGCGGACAAGAAGCGGCTAGCCCGCCGGCTCGCCGGAGACGGCCGCGGGTTCGCCGAGTGCTTCGGGTTCCGGGTGACCAACAATCCGGCCCAGTTGTTCCAGGTGCTGTACCTGGCCGTCCTGCTGGCCCGCCGGGGCGACTTCCACCGGGCCGTCGACGCGGCGACAGCGCTGCGCGACGCCGGCTGGGACACCGCGGCCCGGATGGCCCGTTCCCGGCACGAGGACCGGGTACGCGTGCTGCGCGCCGCCGGGCTGCGCGGTGACCTGGCCGGGATCGCCGACACCCTCGGCGACCTGGCCCGCACGGTCGTCGAGACGTACCGGGGTGACCTGCGGCGGCTGCGGACCGCCGCGCATCAGGACCCGGGCGAGGAACGGCGGCTGCTGACCGCGCTGCCCGGAGTGGACGACGAGGTGTGCGACCTGTTCCTGCGCGAGGCGCAGGCGCTGTGGCGCGAGGCGGCACCGGTGGCCGACCGGCGGGCGCTCGCGGCGGCCCGGCGGCTCGGGCTGGGCCGCACCGCCCGCGACCTCGCCGGACTGACCGGCAACGACGGGTCGGAGCAACTGTCGTGGCTGGTCGGAGCGCTGGCGCGAGTGGACCTGGAGCGGCGGTACGCCGAGGTGACCGCCTGAGCGTGTGCGTGCGCCCGGACACACTTCCGCGATTCTCACCCGTTCGGCTGATGCCGCGTCGTATGATGATCGTGGCAGCGATGCCAGCCCGGTTCGGGCGAACATCTCACCGCTGCGCGGTCGCGACCCGGTTCGGGCGTGAACCGCGCAGGACAGGTGCTGCGTGGCGCCCCAGGTCGCGGTTCGTGACCCGGGGCGCTCGCCTGTCCAGGGCGTGCCGACCGCCCACACGGGAGTACGCACGACCGCCCACCCGCGACTGTCGCACGCCGGGCTTGCCTGAGCGCGCGCAGAGGCCGGCGGCCGTGTCGCCCGCCGGCCCGCCGCCGTGCTCAGATGCCGCGCAGGTGCTGCGACACGCGCGGGTGGTCGACCCGGGCCTGCGCCGCGCGCTGCGACGGGCTCACCTCGGGAGCCGCGTCGATGCCGGCCGAGCGGGCCACCTCGGTGCCGTTGGCGTAGTCCACCGGGGGCAGCGCGCGCAGCGCCCGCAACACGTCCGGCGGCGCGCCCTCCCGTTCCGCCTCGCGGATGACGTCGTCCTTGCCGGCCGGGTAGTCCAGCGCGGACAGGTACTCAAGGACATCCGTGTAACTCGCCATGGGTCGGGCTCCTCGTGGCAGTAGTCGCGGTCATGACCGGGCGGCGGTTACCCGTAGCGCCGCCGCTCACGCCCGCAGGCGCGCAAATCCCGCCGCGTAATCGCGCCGGTGAGCGGCGCCGTTTCCGGCGCGCTGTCGCGGGTAGCCGCGGTGGGCGCACCGAAGGGGGTACCACGGATGCACTACCTGACCTTCGTGAGCCGGGTCGCCCGGCTCACCGGCACCAGCGAGGACCGGGCCGCCACGCTCACCGGGGCCACGCTGGAGACGTTCGCCGAGCGGCTGACCGGCGGCGAGGTGCTGGACCTGGCCGCGCAGCTGCCCAGGCCACTGCAGGGGCTGCTCAGTCCGTATCCGCGGGACGAGGCGGCCGAACGCTTCGGCGCGGCGGAGTTCGTCGCCCGGGTCGCCCGGCGGGCGGACTGCGACGAGAACACCGCCCGGGACGCGGTCCGCGCGGTGTTCGTCACGATGCGCGAGGCGATCCGGGGCGGGGAGTTCCAGGAGGTGGTGGTCCAGTTCCCGCGCGACTACCGGGACATGGTGGAACCGGCGCTGGCTCCGGCCGCCGCGAACCGCCGCTGAGCCGGTTCGCGGGCGGTCAGCCGATCACACCGGCGGCGCGCAGCGCGGCGATGCGGCCGGCGTCGATCCCGGCGTCGGCGAGCACCTCGTCGGTGTGCTCGCCCGGCGAGGGCGGAGGACGCCGCACCGAGGTCGGGGTCGCCGAGAAGCGCGGCGCCGGAGCGGGCTGGGTGACGCCGTCCGGCGCCACGAAGACGTCCCGGGCGCGCAGGTGCGGATGCGCCGGCGCCTCGGCCCAGTCGAGCACCGGCGCGGCGCAGGCGTCGGTGCCGGCCAGCAGGTCCGTCCACTCGTCCCGGGTCCGGGTGCGGAACAGCCGCGCCCAGGCTGCCCGCAGCGCCGGCCAGTTCGCCGGGTCGTCCCGGTCCAGCGCGTCGTCGGCGGCGCTGCCGTCCGCCGCGCCGTCCTCGCCGTCGAGCGGGAAGCCGGTGAGGCGGACCAGTTCGGCGTAGAACTGCGGCTCCAGCGCGCCCACCGCGACGTACCGCCCGTCGGCGCACTCGTACGTGTCGTAGAAGGGAGCGCCGCCGTCGAGCAGGTTCACCCCGCGCGGGTCCTGCCACAGGCCGATGCCGCGCAGCGCGTGGATCTGGGTGGCCAGCACCGACACGCCGTCCACGATGGCCGCGTCGACCACCTGGCCGGGCGCGCCGCCACGCACCGCGTACAGCGCCGCGACCACGCCGAGCGCCAGCATCATGCCCCCGCCGCCGTAGTCGCCGAGCAGGTTCAACGGCGGCACCGGGCGTTCCCCGGCCCGGCCCACGCCGTGCAGCGCGCCGGTCAGCGCCAGGTAGTCGATGTCGTGCCCGGCGCGCTGCGCCAGTGGCCCGTCCTGCCCCCAGCCGGTCATCCGCCCGTACACCAGGCGGGGGTTGGCGGTGAGGCAGTCGTCCGGGCCGAGGCCGAGTCGCTCGGTCACCCCGGGCCGGAAGCCCTCGACCAGCGCGTCCGCGCCGGCGACCAGGGCGAGCACCAGGTCACGCCCGTCGGGCTGCTTCAGGTCCACCGCGATCGAGCGGCGGTTGCGGTTCAGCAGGTCGCCGGGAAAGGCGCCGAACCCACCGCCGCCGGGCCGGTCGACGCGCACCACGTCGGCCCCGAGGTCGGCCAGCATCATCGACGCGAACGGACCGGGGCCGATGCCGGCCAGCTCGATCACCCGTACGCCGGTCAGTGGTCCCTGGTTGGTCACCCGCGTCACCCTAGGGGCCGGGGTGACCCGGCGCCATGCCCGCTGCCGCCGTACAGCGGTTGACCAGGGCAATCAACCGTGTCCGACTTGGCGTCAGGTCCGGCGGTGACCTAGCCTTGTCCAGGCGAGGGGAGTACTTCCCACGAATCATTCCGGTCAGTACGGCAAGCCGCCGAGGCGAGCCCCGGGTGGTTGCCCACGAAAACGTGGGTGAAGGAGACCTCGAACATGACACGGTGTTCGAGGAGGCCCCATGCCCGAATTGTCGCCCCTGGCCGCGGGCGGGTTGTCGTCGGTCGGCACGCCCACGTTGTGGGCCGTGACGATCGTCGGTGTGCTCGTCCTGCTGGTGCTCGACTTCCTGGTCACCAGAAAGCCGCACGAGGTCTCGATGCGCGAGGCGCTCGGCTGGTCGGCCTTCTACATCGCCCTGCCGCTGGCCTTCGGCGCGTGGATCTGGTCCCGCTACGGCAGCCAACAGGGCATCGAGTACCTCACCGGTTACCTGGTCGAGAAGTCCCTCTCGGTCGACAACCTGTTCGTCTTCATGCTGCTGCTGGCCGCGTTCGCGGTGCCCGCGGTGCTCGCCCAGCGGGTGCTGCTCTACGGCATCGCGGGCGCACTCGTGCTGCGCGGCGTGTTCATCGCGCTCGGCGCCGCCGCGCTCCAGACGCTCGACTTCGCCTTCCTGCTGTTCGCGCTCATCCTGATCGCCACCGCGGTCAAGCTGCTGCGCGACGCCCTCTCCGGGCACGAGCAGGAGGTCGACATCAACAAGATGCGGTCGGTACGGCTGCTCCGCAAGATCATGCCGGTGGTCGACGACTACCACGGCACCCGGATGACGATCCGGCAGGCCGGCCGGCGGGCGCTCACGCCGTTCGCGCTCGTCGTGGTCGCGGTGCTGGCCACGGACATCGTGTTCGCCGTCGACTCGGTGCCCGCCGTCTACGGGATCACCGAGGACCCGTACCTGGTCTTCGCCACCAACGCCTTCGCGCTGCTGGGCCTGCGGGCACTCTACTTCGTGCTGCACGCCGCGCTGAGCCGGCTCGTACACCTCAGCTACGGCCTGGCCGCCATCCTGGCGTTCATCGGCGTCAAGCTCGGCCTGCACTGGGCGCACGGCATCTGGAAGGGCGTGCCGGAGATCCCGACGCTCGCCTCGCTCGGCGTGATCATCGGTGTCCTGGTGATCGTCACCATCACCAGCCTGCGGGCCACCCGCAACAGCGGCGACGGCAAGCGCACCGTCGTGCACGAGGTGCAGGGCGGAGGTTCCGCCTGACTCGGTGGGAACCCGTGCCCCGGCGCGACCGGCGGTGGTACGACTGACGGGTGGGAATCGTCTCGCCCGGCTTCCAGGGCCGGCCCCGTTCGTCCGCGCCCGACCTGCCGCCGGGGCAGTACCTCACCGAGGACTTCCCGGTGCTCTCCGCCGGCCCGACGCCACGTGTCTCCCTCGACACCTGGGAGTTCGTGCTGACCGGCGAGACCGGCGCGGAGTACCGCTGGTCCTGGGACGAGCTGATGGGCCTGCCGCAGGACACCCCGACGGTGGACCTGCACTGCGTCACCCGCTGGTCCAAGCTCGGCACCACCTGGCAGGGCGTCTCCCTGGACACGCTGCTCGACGGCGTCGACACCGGAGCCCGGTACGCGCTGGCGCACTCCTACGGCGGGTACACCACGAACCTGCCGCTGGACGACCTGCGCGGCGGGCGGGCCTGGGTGGTGCACACGTACGACGGGGGGCCGCTGCCGGCCGAGCACGGCGGCCCGGCGCGGCTGCTCGTACCGCACCTGTACCTGTGGAAGTCGGCGAAGTGGGTGCACGGCATCCGGCTGCTCGCCGACGACCGGCCCGGCTTCTGGGAGACCGCCGGCTACCACGACTACGGCGACCCGTGGCGCGAGCAGCGCTACCAGGGCGACTGAGGTGACGGCGCAGGCGCAGGGCCGCCGCGTCGCGCCGCTGATGTGGCGGGTCGCCCGGCTGGTCGAACGACGGATCGAGACGCCCACCGCGCAGACGCTGGTGCTGGACGTGCCCGGCTGGCCCGGGCAGCTGCCCGGACAGCACGTCGACCTGCGCCTGACCGCCGAGGACGGCTACCAGGCCGCCCGGTCGTACTCGCTCGCCGGCCCCGCCGACGGCGAGCGGATCGAGGTGACGGTGCAGCGGGTGCCCGACGGTGAGGTGTCGCCGTACCTGACCGACACCTACGCCGAGGGCGACCCGCTGGAGGTGCGCGGCCCGGTCGGCGGCTGGTTCGTCTGGCGTACCGACGACACCGCGCCGGTCCTGCTGGTCGGCGGCGGATCCGGCGTGGTGCCGCTGATGGCGATGATCCGCGCACGCCGGGCCGCCGGCAGCCGCACGCCGTTCCGGCTCGTCTACTCGGTGCGCACCCCCGACGACGTCATCTACGCCGACGAGCTGCGCCGCCGCGCCCGCGACGACCAGGGCCTCGACGTCGCGTACGTCTACACCCGGTCCGCGCCCGAGGGCTGGCGCGGCGAGCCGCACCGGATCGGCCTGGCCGACGTGAACAGTCACGGCTGGCCGCCCGACCTGGAGCCGCTCTGTTACGTGTGCGGCCCCACCGGATTCGTGGAGACCGTGGCCGACCTGCTGGTGGGGCTGGGTCACCCGACCCGGCGCGTGCGGACCGAACGGTTCGGCCCGACCGGCTGAGACCCGAGGAGGGCGTATGACCGACCTGTCGTACCTGGACGGCAACATGCTCGACGGGCCGCTACGCGAGTTGTTCGCCGTCGACCTGAGCGCCACCACCGGCCGCTGCGACACCTGCGGGACGACCGGCCCGATGGCCGGGCTACACGTCTACTCGCACGCCCCGGGCCTGGTCGGGCGCTGCCCCGCCTGCTCCGGGGTGATGGTGCGGCTGGTCCGCGCGCCGCAGCGGGCCTGGCTGGACCTGCGCGGCACCACGTACCTCCAGGTGCCCATGCCGGCCGAGCAGGGCTTCCGCGCCGCGCCCTGAGGCCTGCGCCCCGGCCGGGCCGCGCTCTGACGTCTGTGCCGTGGCCGGGCCGCGCCGCCCGCGCCGGCGCAGCCGCCCGACGAGCTGACCCACTGTCACCGGCACCACCGACAGCACGAGCTGACCGTTGCGCGGGTCGACGGTCGCCGCCACCCCGTACAGCCGGGCGCCGTGCCGCAGCAGCCGCGGCCGCCCGGCGGCGAGCCGCGGCGCGCGCACCACGGCGCCGCCGCGCCCGTGCCCGCCGTCCACCTCGGCGCGCACCGGATGGCGTTGCCCGCCGGCGGCCAGGAGCCGGTCGAGCGCGAAGTCCGTGCGGAACGTGCGGCCGGCCGGATCGCCGGCGTCCATCCGGGTGGCGCCCACGACCGGACCGGCCAGCATCCGCATCGGCCCGGCCTCCGTGGCGAACCGAGGGTACGGGCTGCGCGTGGTCACCGTCAGCGTGTGCCCGTCGGCCCAGCTCACGTCGACGGTGTCCAGCCGCGCCAGCCAGTCGGCGCGCACGTCGGTGACGTCGGTCCACCGCGCCGGGGCGCCCGGATAGCCCGCGTGCCAGCGGCCACCGGCGAACACAGTCGCCGGTACGCCCCGGCCGCTGTCCTGCTCGATGACCGCCAGCAGATCGTCGACCCCGCCCGCGGTCACCGCGCCCAGGCGCAGCCGGGCCTCGATGCCGAGCCGGTCCCGCACGCCGTCGGTGACGTGCCGCCGCACCAGCCGCGCGACTGTCGCGTGCACCCGCTCCTGCGCGGCCCGGTCCAGGTGCCGGAAGTCGTCGCCGACCAGGTTCGCCAGTTCCAGCCCGACGTGGCGGCGCAGCACCGCGTCCCGGCGAGCTCCGGCGGGGATCAGGTCGGCCACGTACGCGAACAGCCGCTCCACGCTGACCAGGCGCTGCTCGATCCGGCTGCGGTACGTGATGTTGCGGGCGTCCAGCCGGCGTACCGCGTGGTAGTAGTCGTAGTCGGCGAGCACCGAGATGCGCCGGGCGTGGTAGCAGGCGGCGAGCGTGAACGGCTGGTCGCTGAGCACCGGCATGTCCTCCGGGAACCGCAGCCCGAGCCGGTCCACGAGGTCGCGCCGGAACAGCTTCGTGTTCGCCAGCGACCACGGCAGCGCCGAGTCGAACAGGCTCACGTCGACCGCGTTGCCGCAGGCGAACACGTCCGAGAAGACGTGCCGGCCGTTGACGCCGACCACCTTGCCGAGCACCACGTCCGAGCCGTACCGGTCGGCGGCGGCGACCAGACGTTCCAGGGCCTCCGGGCCGAGCCGGTCGTCCGAGCCGAGGAAGAAGACGTACCGGCCGGTGGCCAGGTCCAGGCCCCGGTTGCAGGGCGCTGCCGGGCCACCGGAGTTGGCCTGGTGGACCACCCGCACCGTGCCGGGATGCTTGGCGGCGTACCGGTCCAGCAGCCGGCCGCTGCCGTCGGTGGACCCGTCGTCCACCGCCACGATCTCCATCCGGTGCGGCCCGATGGTCTGCCGCAGCACGGAGTCGAGGCAGGACCGCAGGTAGCGCAGCGTGTTGTAGACCGGCACGACGACGCTCACGTCGGGGCGGCTCGTCGCGGGTGGGCGTTGCGCGGTCGGTAGGCGGTGGGTCGGTGGGCGGTGCGTCGCCTCCTCGGCTGCCACTGCTGCTCCTTCGCGGTCGCCCCGGACGATCCGGCGCGACCCAGCGTGGTGGAGCGAGCCGTCCGGGTGACGACACCGGCGTGACGGCGAGGTGACCGGCAGGCAGCCGTTGGACATGCACGACAGGGCCCGACCCCTGTGGTGGGGTCGGGCCCTGTCGCGTGCTCTTGCTCTTGCTGTGCAGTCGTGTGTGCGGCGGGGTGGTGGTCAGCTGGTGCTGTAGCCGCGGGTGGCGATCCAGTCGGCGAGGTTGTCGATGTTCATGCGGTAGGTGGCGGTGTTGGGGTTGGCGCTGTCGGCGATGGTGACGGTGTGGCCGTTGTCGCGGTAGCCGATGACGCTGATGTAGTGGCCGCCTTCGAAGGAGTGGGTGGTGCCGTCGGTGTCGGTGGCGGTGCCGGCGATGTTGGCGACCACGGCCCGGCCGGCGTCGACGGTCTTGACGACGTCGGCGCGTAGGGCGTCGGTCTGCTTGTCGTCGGCCTTGGGGGTGCTGATCTCGACGGACTTGTAGGCGTTGCTGGCGCCGGTTTCCTTGTTCAGTACGGGGGTGATGTCGTTGATGCTGTTGGTGCCGGCTTCGGTGGTGCCCATCTCGCGGGCCATGGCGTGGACGTCGATGTT
This sequence comes from Micromonospora tulbaghiae, assembly GCF_900091605.1. Lineage (GTDB taxonomy): Bacteria > Actinomycetota > Actinomycetes > Mycobacteriales > Micromonosporaceae > Micromonospora > Micromonospora tulbaghiae. The sequence goes on along the minus strand of NZ_FMCQ01000011.1, from coordinate 67,353 downwards.
CTTGCCCTGCACGCTCAGGGCGTTGCGGGCGGCGGCGGGGCCGCAGAAGTAGAAGTTGGGCTGGGCCTCGTAGCGCACGTCGAGTTCCCGCTCGCCGTGGCCCTTGCGGTCGGCGACAGCGGTGGTGGTGTTGCCGGTGGGGGTGGCGTGGGCGGCGATCGCGGGGCCGGCGATGCCTGCGGTGGTGGCGGCGATACCGGCAGCGGTCAGAACGGTCTTGCGCAGCAGAGTGGTAGCCATGATGGTTGCCTCCCTGGAGTGGGGGATGACCGCGGCGGGGGTGCCGCGGAGAGGGAAAGTCTTCGGGGGTGCCCGTCAAAGAGCGGGCTGTGGTGGCGCGGGCGGCCCGAGGGGGCCTGCTCCGCGGCTCGGGGGTGTAACGACGTGCGGGCCGGGGCCATTCCCGGGGACGGCGGGGTGCCCGTCGCTCGGGATGTAACGACGACCGGGCCGGGCCGATTCCCCGACCTGCCGCGGCTGCCGGGGCGGGCCGGGTGTTCGGCGCTCGGCCCTGGTGCCGGGGCGGTCAGCCATGTACAACGCCCCGCGCCCGCCGCCGATTCCACCCTCACGATGGCACCGACCACACCCACGCGCCCGCACCGAACCGGACACAGCTCACCAAACCCGTCACGCCATCGCCCGGGCCGGGCTGCACCACCACGCGATCTTGCACTTTGCTCCCCGGCGAGCCCCCGCAAAGCGGACATCTCGCGGGCATCGAGTGCAAGATCGCGCGAGCCGCGGATGTTGGCCGCGGGCGATCTGCGAAGGGCTTGGGTGGGGTGGCGGCGAGGGAGTGCACCCCCGGGTGGGGCGTGGTGGGGGCGGTGTCCGAGAGTGGAGCCGTGCGATATCTGCGCAGTGACGGACGTGTCGCCATCCGCCGTCCCCGTCCGGCCGACGAGGCGGAGTTCGTCGCCGCCGCCCGGCGCAGCCGCGACCTGCACCACCCGTGGCTGTCCGCGCCCGATGACGCGCAGCGGTACTCGGCGCACCTGCGCAAGATCCGGGCGCGGGACAGCTCCGGGTTCCTGTTCTGCGACCGGGAGACCGGCGAGATCGCCGGATACGCGAACATCAGCGGCATCGTGCTCGGCGCGCTGCGCGGCGGCTACCTCGGATACGCCGCGTTCCGCCCGTACGCGGGCACCGGGCACGCCTCGGCCGGGGTGCGGCTGGTGATCGACTACGCGTTCGGGCCGCTCGGTCTGCACCGGCTGGAGGCCAACATCCAACCCGGCAACGAGCCGTCGAAGCGGCTGGTGCGCCGGCTCGGCTTCCGGCTGGAGGGGTTCTCGCCGGACTACCTGTTCGTCGACGGCGCGTGGCGCGACCACGAACGCTGGGCGATCACCGCCCCGGACGGGGTGGACCCGACGCCGGGGCGGTGACCGACCGGCCTCAGCTACCGGGCTTCGGGAAGGCGACCGGGCTGCGGTGCCCGTCACGGTCCACCGCTCGCACGCCGAAGAACACGTTGTCCTTGGACAGGTCGATCGTCACCTCGGTGACGTCGCCGACCGGCAGCACCTTCTGCCACTGGTCGGCGGTGGTCTCCCGCCACACCACCTCGTACCCGGCCAGGTCCGGCTCGGGGCCGCGCTGCCACCGCAGGGTGGTGTCGTTGGTCAGGTTCGTGGTCACCACCGTGACGCCCTTGGGTGTGCCCGGCGCCTGGGCCAGCGACCACAGCGTCGCGGCGTTCACCCGCGCCACGCGGGTGATGTAGCCGAAGTCGCAGAACTCCGGCAGGTCGCCGTACTGCACCCCGTCGACGACGCGTACGTCCTGGTGCTGGTGGGCGAAGTCCTCGTTGGGCTCGGTGAACCGGCCGGCCGGCCACCCCTCGCGCAGGAACGAGATGTGGTCGCTGCCACGCAGGTAGCGGTCCCGCCGGTAGATCACGCGCACGTCCATGCCGGTGGCGGAGTTCTCCGCCACGTCGGTGACGAACCGGGCGAGCTGCCGCGACGGCGAGTCGTTCTCGCCGCCGACGGACTGCCGCACGCTCGCCTCGGCCGGGGTCTCGGCGGTCGGCACGCCCTCGGCGAACAACCGCACGGTACGCGGGTCGCGGGTGCCGTCGTCGGCGGTGCTGGACCCGACGATGTCGTTGCTGAACATGGCCTGCACGTCCGCGCCGGCCGCCTTCAGCTGCGACGCCAGGTACGCCGAGCCGTACAGTCCCTGCTCCTCGGCGGCCACGGCGGCGAGCACGATGGTGGCCTCGGTGCGGCGGGTCGACAGCACCCGGGCCAGTTCCATCACCACCGCCACGCCGGAGGCGTCGTCGTCGGCACCGGGCGCGTCGCTGACCGCGTCCATCACGTCGGTCGCCCGGGAGTCGTAGTGGCCGGTGATGACGTACACCCGCTCGGGCGTGACGTCGCCGCGCAGGGTCGCCACCACGTTGGTGATGGTGGTCGGGACGGGGATGCGGGAGGCGGGCTGCTGCACGTACGACTGGAGTTCGACGCTCATCCGGCCGCCGGACGCGGCCGCGTACCCGGAGAGCTGGGCGTGGATCCAGTCGCGGGCGGCGCCGATGCCGCGTACCGGATCGGTCTGGCTGGACAGGGTGTGGCGGGTGCCGAACGCGGCGAGGCGGCGCACGACGGCCTCGATCCGGCGGCTGTCAATCTCGCGCAGCAGCGCGGTCAGCTCGCGGTCGGGCCGCTGCGGCCGGGCCGGACGGCCCGGGCCCGGGGGCGCGCCGGTCGCGGCGGCGGCCGGGGCGGCGGCGAGCGGGGTGGCGACGGCGGCGGCGGTGGCCGCGGCGGAGGCGGTGAGGAAGGTACGCCGGCTGGACCTCGTGGGTCGACCCTCGGCGGTCTCGTGGTTTCCCATCCCGGCATCCTCGCGCCGATCACGAGGAATGTCCATATAGCCGTCGATGGATGGATCATGGGTACGTTTGTCGCAGGTCTGCCCGGGAACGGCAGCAGGCATGACGAAACCACGGGTGGTGATCGTGGGGGCCGGGTTCGCCGGGTACCACGCGGCCAAGACGTTGCGCCGGCTGGCCCGCGACCGGGCCGAGATCGTCCTGCTGAACACGACCGACTACTTCCTCTACCTGCCGCTGCTGCCCGAGGTGGCGGCCGGCGTGGTGGAGCCGACCCGGATCGCGGTGCCGCTCGCCGGCACGCTCGACGGTGTCCGCGTGGTGGTCGGCGAGGCCGACCGGGTCGACCTGCAGAACCGGTGGGTCGGCTACCGCTCCGTCGAGGGCGAGCACGGGCAGCTCGCGTACGACCGGCTGGTGCTCAGCGTCGGCAGCGTCAACAAGCTGCTGCCGATCCCCGGCGTGACCGAGTACGCACACGGCTTCCGTGGCCTGCCCGAGGCGCTGTTCCTGCACGACCACGTGGTCCGGCAGGTGGAGCTGGCCGAGCTGACCGAGGATCAGGCCGAGCAGCGGGCCCGCTCCACGTTCGTCGTGGTCGGCGCCGGCTACACCGGCACCGAGGTGGCCGCGCACGGGCAGCTGTTCACCGACCGGCTGATGGCCCAGCGCCCGCACCTGTTGGTCCGGCCGCGCTGGATGCTGCTGGACGTGGCGCCCCGGGTGCTGCCCGAACTGGACCGGCGGATGTCGGTCACCGCCGACCGGGTGCTGCGCAAACGCGGCGTGGACGTGCGGATGGGCACCTCGGTCGCCGAGGCCACCCCGGACGGGGTGATGCTCACCGACGGCGAGTACGTCCCGACGTGCAGCCTGATCTGGTGCGTCGGCGTACGCCCCGACCCGTTCGTGGCCGAACTGGGGCTGCGCACCGAGAAGGGCCGGCTCGTGGTCGACGAGTTCCTCAACGTGCCCGGCTACCCGGAGGTGTTCGCCTGCGGCGACGCCGCCGCCGTGCCCGACCCGACCCGCCCCGGGCAGGTGTGCGCGATGACCGCGCAGCACGCCCAGCGGCAGGGCAAGCTGGCCGCGCACAACATCGCCGCCTCGTACGGGCAGGGCGTGCGTAAGTCGTACAAGCACCACGACCTGGGCTGGGTGGTGGACCTGGGAGGCAAGGACGCGGCGGCGAACCCGCTGAAGGTGCCGCTGGCCGGGCTGCCGGCCAAAGCCGTCACGCGGGGCTACCACCTCCTCGCGATGCCCGGTAACCGTCCCCGGGTCGCGGCGGACTGGGCGCTGGACGCGACGCTGCCCCGGCCCGCCGTGCAGCTCGGCCTGGTTCCGGCCAATGCGGTGCCGCTGGAGAGCGAGTCACCGGAGCTGGCCCGCCGCCGCTGAGCGGCGCACGCACCCGCCGGCCGGCCCTCACCCGCCGGCCGGCGGCCGTTCCGGCGCTCCCGGGCCGGCCTCCGGCCGTTCCGGCGCGATCGCACCGGCAGCCGGACCGGTGTCAGGCGGACCCGCCGGTTCCGCCGGTCCGCCGTCGGCGGGCTGCGGCAGGGCCTGGCGCCCGGCCGGCACGTACTCGCGCAGCAGCACCTGCGCGATGCCGGCCGCCGGGATCGCCAGCAGCGCGCCCACCAGCCCGGCCAGCTCGACCGACAGCAGCACACTGACCAGCACCGTCAACGGGTTCAGGCGGACCGCGCGGGCCATGATGACCGGTTGCAGCAGATGGTTCTCCACCTGCTGGTAGACCACGAAGAAGACCAGCACCACGATGCCGGCGGTGGGGGAGTGCAGGAACGCCGCGCCGGCCGCGGCGATCGCCCCGAGCGTGGCCCCGACGAGCGGGATCAGGTCGAACACGGCGACCGTCAGCGCGATCACCGCGGCGAACGGCACACCGAGCAGGAACAGCACGACGAACGTCAGACCGCCGCAGATCACGCTGATCAGCAGGTTGCCGGTCAGGTAGCCGGTGACGATCCGGGACGAGTCACGCCCGATGCGCCGCAGCCGCGCCGCCGGGCCGTCGCCGGTCAGCCGCAGCGCGGCGGCGACGATCTTCGGCGCCTCCAGGACCATCAGGTACGCCAGCACCACCACTGTGACCAGGGCGGCGACCGCCTGGGCGACGCTGCGGACCACCCCGACTGTCGGGTCGCCGAGCCGGGCGCCGAACCGGCGGAGCTGGCCGGGTTCGGCGTACCGGAGCAGGTGGAAGCGCTCCAGCAGCCGTCCGAGCGGTCCCTGCCCGGCCTGGGCCTCGCGCACCAGCTCCGGCGCCCGGTCGGCGAAGCGGCCCACCTCGTCCACCAGCGGCACCACGATCAGCGCCCCGACGGCGGCGAACAGCGCGAACGCGGCCAGGAACACCAGCAGCGTGGCGAGCGCGCGGCGGCGTACCCGACGTTCGAGACGGTCCACGAGTGGTTTCAGGGCGACCGCGAAGAACACCGCCACCAGCGCCCACACCAGCACCCGCCGGGTGGCCCAGACCAGCGCCAGGCCGACCACTGTGGCGAGGACCAGACCGATCACGATCAGCGTCCGGCGCGCGGTGGACCGGTCCGAGGCGGCGCTCATCCGGCGCGGCTACCCGCGACGCCGGTGCGGAAACCCGGCGCTCAGCCCAGGTCGGCGTCGGTGACCGGGAGCGCGCCGGCGGCGAACGCGTCGAGCGTCGCGGCGTGCAGCACGGTTCCGGGCACCGGGTCGGCGGCGACGCGGGTGGCGAGCCGAACCACCGGCAGCCGCCCGGCGACGGGCGAGGCGGCCAGCACCACGTTGCCGTACCGGCGCCCGCGCAGCATCCGCCGGTCGGCGACCAGGCACACGTCGGCGAAGACCGCGCGCAGCGTGGCCACCTGCGCCCGGGTGTGCGCCAGCGGCGGCAGGTCGGTGAGGTTGATCAGATAGAGGCCGTCCGGGCGCAGCACCCGGGCCACCTGCGCCGCGAACTCGAGCGCCGCCACGTGCGGCGGCATCCGGGCCGCCCGGTACACGTCGGCCACCACCACGTCGTACGCCCCGGACGGCTCCCCGGCGAGCGCCTCCCGGGCGTCGCCGAGCGCCACCACCACCTCCGGCGGCAGCGGTGGCAGCTTCCGCCCGACCAGCTCGACCACGGCCGGATCGCGCTCGACCACCCGCTGCGCCGAACCGGGCCGGGTGCGCGCGAGCCAGCGCGGCAGCGTGAGCGCGCCGCCGCCGAGGTGCAGCGCGGTCAGCGCCGCGCCCCGCGGGGCGGCCACGTCGATCGCGGCGGCGATCCGCCGCACGTACTCGAAGTGCAGGTACCGGGCGTCGGCCACGTCCACGTACGACTGCTCGACCCCGTCGGCCAGCAGCGTGCGCCCGGACGGGCGGGCCGGGTCCACCACGATCTCCAGGGTCTCGGCGTCGTCGTGATCCACGGCGGAACACGGTACCGCGCGGCCACGGGCGGCCCCGGCCCGCGGGGGACCGGAGCCGTCCCGCCGCCGGCTCAGCCGGCCGCCATCCCGGCGCCGGCCTCGTCGACCGCCGCGTCCACCCGGTGCGCGAGGTCGACGTCCGCCGCCGTCACGCCGTCGACCTGCTGGGTCCGGACCGTCAGCACGGCGTTGTCCGGGTCCGGCCGCCCGATCTGCGGCGACCGTCCGACGTCGGACTTGAGCCGGTCCAACCGGTCGAGCACCCGGTCCAGGTTGCCGCCGGGCAGCTCGATCGTCCGCACGAGCGACCGCCGGTCGCTGGACCAGTAGGGCAGCGTCGCGAGCGCGTCGCGCAGCTCCGCCTCGGTCAGCGGCGCGGTGGCCGAGGACGCGCCCACCAGGCCGCCGCCGAAGTCGGTCGGCCCGAGCAGGTCACGCAACTCGTCCGGTACGCGCAGCGACTCGACCAGATCCGCGTCGGCCGCGGCGAGCGCGGCGAGCGTCGCCTCGGCCTGGTAGCGCGCCTGCTCCGGGGTGAGGCGGCTGTACCGGCCCACCTCGGCCAGGAAGCCGGGCAGGTCGCGGCGGCGTTCCAGCCCGTACACCGGCACCACGTCGTGCAGGGTCAGCGGCACCGCCTCCAGCAGCCGCTCCCGTTCCGCCTCGTCCAGCGCCCGGGCCAGGGCCAGCACGGTGCCCTCCGCCGCGACCTTGGCCGTGGTGAAGTCCACCCCGGCGCGCCGGCTCACGTCGTCGACGAGATCCCGGTAGCCCATCGAGACCCCGGGTGACGGCGTCGGGTCCGGCAGCGGGCGCTGCTGCTCCGCGACTGCGACCGGCGGCGGCGCGGGGCCACCCCGGGTGGTGTCCGGCTTGTGCCGTCCGGCCGGCGGCGGGCCGGACCGGTCGTGCTGGTCCAGCGAGGTGACCTGCTTGGACGCGCTCAGGCTGGCGCCGATCTGGCTCGGCCGCAGCCCTCGCTCGCGGGCCTCGCGGGCCAGGGTCCGGCGGCGCTGGTTGTCGCCCTCCATCTGCTTGCGCATCGTCGCACCTCGTTCCTGGGTCGGTTGCGCTTGCGTCGACCGCGTTCCCGGCGCTGCCGGGAAGGTAACGGCGGACGGCCCGGCGGACGCTTCATTCGCTGCGGGTGAGGAGCGCTCACCCCGGCGGGCGGCAGGCTCGGACGGACCGGACAACTTCCGACGCACGCGGAAGGGCAGGTCGACATGAAACGGATCGTGGAGATCGTCCCCGCCCGTCCCGGCTGGTACGCCCGATGGCGGATCGGCCCGGACGCCACCCGCTCCTACCCGGTGACCCTGTGGGCCCTGCTGGAGCACCACGACGGCAGCGGACGCGAGGTGATCGGCGTCGACTGTGTCGGGCAGTGGCCCGGGGCGGACGACGACGACATGAGCGGGGACTTCGTCCGTTATCTGTTCCAGACGCCCGATTCCGGCGCGCCGGAGGACGTCGAGCCTCCGCTCGCGGGGCAGTCGCGCGACGAGGCGCCGCACCGGCAGGCCGCGCCCGCCGCCTGAGCCATCCTCCCGGCCCCCGGCCCCTGGTCCCAGGGTCGGGGGCCACCCCTGTCCGCCGGCCGCTCAGCCCGCGTAGCGGGCGCCGCGGTGGACGGTCAGACCACCTCGCGGGCCTCGCCGGTCAGGTCGCGCGGCGGGGCGGCCAGCAGCTCGGCCAGGCCGGTGCGGTCCAGCAGGTGCCGCACCTGCGGGTTCAGGTTCAGCAGGCGGATCGCCCCGGTGCCGGCCCGGTGGATCACCACGAGGGCGCTCAGGCCGGAGGAGTCGCAGAGGTGCACCCCGGCGAAGTCGAGTTCCAGCTCCTGGTGACCGTCGCGGCGCAGGTCGGCCACGGCGGCGACGAGCTCCGGCGCGGTGTCGAAGTCCAGCTCCCCGGCCAGCCGCATCCGGGCGGAACCGGCGTCGAGCCGGTCCACCTCGATGGTCAACATCTGGGAGGGCACGCACCCATGTTCCCAGCCGGGGGCGGCCGGGAAACCCCCGGGGTCACGCGGACGCGACCGAGCCCGGCGCGGGCCGGTCGTCGACAGGCGCGCGCTCGAGCAGGCCGGTGACGCCGGTCAGGTCGAGGATCGTCTCGAGGAAACGCGGGACCGCGCGCAGCTCGATGACGGTGCCGGCCTGCTGGCCCTCCCGCCAGGCGTGCACGATCACGGACAGGCCGGTGCTGTCCATGAACTCCAGGCCGCCGAAGTCGAACACCAGCGTCCTCGGGCGTCCGGCGAGCAGCCTGTCGATCTCGGCGCGTAGCGGGGAGGCCGTGGCGTACGCCAGGTCGCCGCCGACCACGACCACCGGGACGGCCGGGTCGGAGCCATCCACGGAGATGCTCAGCGGGCTCGCCTCGGGCCTTCTCCGTTGAGGAACCACGTCACGCCTTTCCGCGGGCTGCCGGCCGGGCCGGGATTGACAGGATCGTAACAACGGCGGCACGGCTTCGCTGGACGCGCGAGCCGGCCGGCAGCGCTGTGGGGTGGCGGTACGGGCATACCGGCGTAGGGTGGGCGAGGAGACGTGACCACAGGCGCCGTGTCCGGCGCCCCGGGGCGCCGACGAGGAGAGTGGGGCTCAGCTGGTGACTGCTGCCGACGTCAGGGGTGCCGACCCGGGCGACGGACGGTTCTCCACGCCGAGTGCCGCACGGGCTCGGGCGTGGTCCGCCGCCGCGCCGGTGCCGTCCGCCCTGCCGTGGCTGGCAGCCGACCGCGACCTCACCGTCCCGAACTGGTCCGAGGTTGTCGAGTACTTCCGCGAGGGCCTGGTCGTCTGCGACGCCGACGGTGTCGTCCAGCACGTGAGCCCGGTCGCGGAGCGGCTGATCCCCGAGGTGACGCCCGGCGAGCTGCTGGCCGCCGCCGGCCCGGCACCGCTGCGCGGCGACGGCCCGGCCGAGTTCACCCACCACGGGCGGCGGCTGCGCGTACGCCCGGTCGCGTTGTCCCACCGCCGGCGCTGCTGGTACGTCGACGACGTCACCGAGAGCGTGAGCCGGGCCGACGCACTGCTCGCCGAGCGGGCCCGCTCGGCGTTCCTCGCCGTGGTCGGCGAGAAGCTCGGCAACCCGCTGCACCCGGACCGGGCCGCCGCCGCCGTGGTCCGCCTGGCCGTGCCCACGGCGGCCGACGTGGCGGTCCTGGTGCTCGCTCCCCGCTCCGGCCGCGCCCGTTGGTGGCGCGCGGTACGCGCGGACGACCGGGCACCGGTGGTGGACAGCGGGGTGCTGCCCGCCCCGGCGCTCCCGGCGGCCATCGAGGCGGGCCTGTCCGGCACCGAGCCGCACGAGCTGGACTGGCTGGTCGAGCAGGCCGCCGAGGCGGGCTGGCTGCCCGGCCTCGACGCCTCCGGTGCCACCGCCCGGGTGGTGCCGCTGCCCGGCCGGGAGGCGCCGGCCGGGGCGCTGCTGGTGGTCCGGCGGGCCGACCGCTGGTACGACGAGGCCGACGTGGACCTGGTCCGCGCGTTCGCGGCCCGGGCCGGTGCGGCGCTGACCACCGCCATGCTCTACCGCGACCAGGCCGAGGTCGCCGACACGTTGCAGGCCAGCCTGCTGCCGGTCGAGCCGGCTCCCGCGTCCGGCGTGCAGTGGGGCACCGCGTACCGGCCGGCGCAGGCGGGTCTGCGCATCGGCGGTGACTTCTACGGGTCGCACCGGCTCGCCGACGGAGGCTCGGTCTTCTTCCTCGGCGACGTGTCGGGCAAGGGCGTGGAGGCGGCCGTGTTCACCGGCCAGCTGCGCCAGTGCCTCCAGGCGCTGCACCGGGTCGAGAGCCAGCCGGGGCGGCTGCTGAAGCTGCTCAACGACGCGCTGCTGGAGACCACGCAGGCGCACGGGCAGGGCCGGTTCGCCACCATGGTGCTCGGCGTGGCCCGGCCGGACCGCGACGGCGGCCTGACGCTGACCCTGGCCGGCGGTGGGCACCTGCCGCCGCTGGTGCTGCGGGAGTCCGGCGAGATCGAGGTGGTGCCGCTGCGCGGCATGCTGATCGGCGTGGTGCCCGATCCCCGCATCGGTGAGGTGACGGTGCAGCTGGCGCCGGGGGAGACCTGCCTGTTCTACAGCGACGGGGTGACCGAGGCCCGGGGCGGCCGGCACGGCGAAGAGCAGTTCGGCGCCGAGCGGCTGCTCAACGCGGTGACCGGCTGCCACCGGATGCCCGCACCGGCGCTCGCCGAGCGGGTCGAGCAGGTGACCTGCGACTGGCTCGCACACGGCGACCACGACGACATCGCGGTGCTCGCGTTGCGGGCCACCGGCCCGGCCGGGCGGGCGCCGCGGCACCTGCACGCGGTTCCGGACCTGGCCGGGACCGAACAAACGAGGGAGTCGTCCGCGTGACCGTGCCGACCGTCGAGGCCGACCCGGGCCACGCCTTCGCCCGCTATCTGGAGTGCCTGGCCGACGCCGACGAGTCCGCCGCCGTGGCGGTGGCCCGCGGGCTGCTGGAGGCGGGCGTGCCGGCCGAGCGGGTGCTCCTGGACCTGGTCGCCCCGGCCCAGGCCGAGGTGGGCGACCGCTGGGCCCGCAACGAGTGGAGCGTCGCCCAGGAGCACGCCGCCACCCACATCAGCGAGCGGGTGGTCGCCGCGGTGGCCGCGTACGCCGATCCCCGGCCCACCCGTGGGCGGATCGTGATGGCCTGCATGGACGGTGAGTGGCACGCGCTGCCGGCCCGGCTGGTGGCCGAGGTGCTGCGGCTGCGCGGCTGGCAGGTCGTCTTTCTCGGCGCCAGCGTCCCGGCCGCGCACCTGGTGTCCTACCTGCACCGCTACGACGCGGAGGCGGTGGCGCTGGCCTGCGCCCTGCCGATGCGGCTGCCGCACGCCCATCGGATGGTGGAGGCGTGCCGCCGCTCCGACGTGCCGGTGGTGGTCGGTGGCCGGGGCTTCGGCGACGACGGCCGCTGGGCGCGCGTGCTCGGTGTGCCGTGGGCGCCGGACGCGCCGTCCGCAGCGGACCTGGTGGCCGACGAGCGGGCATTGCGTGAGGCGCCGCCCGCGCGGCTGGAGCACCTGGCCGACGACGAGTACGCCAGTCTGGTCAAGCGGCGCGGCGAACTGATCGACAGCGCGCTTGCCGACCTGCGGGAGCGGGTGCCGTCGACGGCCGACTACACCCCCGCGCAGCTCGACTCCACGATCAGCGACCTCGGCTACATCGTGGACTTCCTGGCCGCCGCGCTCTACGTGGACGACGCCACGCTGTTCACCGCGTTCGTCGAGTGGCTGGTGGAGATCCTGGTCAGCCGCGGGGTGCCGGCGGGCGCGGTGGGGCTGACGCTGGAGCACTATGGACAGCAGCTGCGCGACTTCCCCCGCGCGGCCGCCTTCCTCGACCGGGGCCGCGCACTGGTGGGCGGGTTGTCGGCGGCGGGCCGCTGACGGGCGCCGGGGCGGCCGTCCCATATACTTGCACCACTGCAAGGGTTTTTCTGTGGTGGGAGCGAGGGGGGCCACTGTGACGTTCACCGTCACGTACGCCCAGCGGGACGGGGGCGGCGTCTGCCTCCGGCTGGCCGGCGAGCTCGACCTCGCCACGGCCGGAGAGTTGAACTCGGCGATCGACCGGCTGGTCGCCGAGGGGCACCGCGAGCTGCTGCTCGATCTCACCGAACTGACGTTCTGCGACTCCACCGGCATCGCGGCCTTCGTCCGTGGCGACAATCTCGTCGCCGCCGACGGCGGCTGCCTGCGGCTCACCGGGGCGACCGGCCGGGTGGACCGGGTGCTCCAGGTGACCGGGCTGGCCGAGGTGCTCCACCACGGCCGACACGCCGCCGACCCGACCGCGCCCGCCGCCTCCTGATCCGGTACATTTCCCCGCCAGCAGCCGGCCGCGCGGCCGGACGCCCTCCTCACCGAGAAGCAGGTAAACCGATGGGTCAGACCAGTCCCAGCCCCGTTCGCATCCTGGTGGTGGACGACGACCCGGGCGACGTCCTGATGATCGAGGAGGCGCTCGCCGACTCCGACGTCGACAAGGTCATCGACGTGGTCGCCGACGGTCAGGAGGCGATGGAGTTCCTCCGCCGCGAGGGCCGCCACACCGAGGCGCAGCGCCCGGACGTGATCCTGCTCGACCTGAACATGCCCCGGATGGACGGGCGGCAGGTGCTCGGCGAGGTCAAGGGTGACGAGAGCCTGCGGACCATCCCGATCGTCGTGCTCACCACCTCCAACGCCGACACCGACGTGGTCAGCAGCTACACGTTGCAGGCCAACGCGTACGTGACCAAGCCGATCGACCTGGACGACTTCAACGACGTGGTGCGCCGGATCGACGAGTTCTTCGGACGGGTGGTCGTGCTCCCGAAGCACCCGTAGGGGCGGGAAGTCCGGGCCACCGCATCCTGAACATTTTGTGGGAACGGCCGCGCCCGGGAGCGCTGGGACCGCAGGATCGGCAGGTGGGGACGCACACCGGCTGCCTGGGGGGCGACGCATGAGGTTCTCGGTGGTGGAGACCGGCTACGACAGACGTCAGGTCGACGCCTGCCTGGACGAGCTGAGCCTGCGTCTGGGGCGGCTGGCGGCGCGAGCGGAGGGCGCCGCCGGGGCCGGCCGGGAGTGGGACCAGATCCGGTCGGACGCTCTGCACCTGTGCGACTTCCTGCATCGCCGTACCGCCCCGGTCGAGGGGAGCGCGTTCCGGCCGTCGGCCGCCGAACGGGAGGCCGCGGAACTGCTGGCGCAGGCCCGCGCCGAGCTGGAGGCCGCACGCGAGGAGGCCCGCCGGTTGCGGGAGGAGGCGTACGCCGAGGCCGTGCGGGCGCGCCGCGAGTTCGAGGCGGCCCTGCTGGCGCGTCGCCGCCGGGAGTCCCGGGTCGACGAGATCCTGGCCGGGGCGCGGGGCGAGCGGGTGGCGGTGGACACCCCCACCGCCGCGGCGAGCGTACGACCCGGTGGCGCCGGGCGCAGCGCCGCCTGATTCGCGCCGGGTCAGACCAGCGCCGCCACCACAGTCGTGGCGCGCTTCTCGTGCCGGGCGTACGCGTCGGGGTAGGCGGACACCTGCACCGCCTGGGCGGCTGCGGTGACGCTCATGTCCTCCCAGCCCTGTACCTCGCGCAGCGCGGCGTAGAAGGCCCGGGCCGCGTACGCCGGCCGCATGAGCTGGGCGACGGTGCCCCAGCCGCTGCTGGGGCGCTGCTGGAAGAGCCCGACCGAGTCGTGGTCCGAGCCGCTGCCCTGGTGCGGGTGGTCGAAGGACTCCGGCAGCACGTCACTGGCCAGGTTGTAGAGGTTGCTCTCCTGCATGGCGGTGGCCACCGCGACGACCAGGGCCCGGCGGGGCATCTTCATCTCCCGCCCGACGTCGACGATGGCCTTGGCGTTGTCCATCTGCCGCTGGTCCAGGCCGGCGACCGGCCGCGGGCGCTGTGGACGCACGGGCTTGCGCGGCGGCTTCTTCGTCGCCGGGGTGGCGCTGGGCGTGGGAGCCGGCGGCGGCAGGGCCGCGGCGGCCGGTGGCGGCGCGACCCGGGTGAAGTCGCGGGAGGCGCGCAGGTCGGCGGCGGCCCGGTCGGCGACCGCCTCGCGAACCTCCAGGTGTGCCGGGCCCGTCTCGCCGACGGCTGCCACGCCGATCAGGCCGAGGCAGCAGGTGACGCCCGTGGCCACCGCGATCCGGCCGGGCACGGACCGGGCGGGTCCGCGCCGTGGCGGTTCCGGGGCGCGATGACGTCCCACCCTCCGTTCGGCTGATGCCGGGTCAATCGTTCGGCGAACCGGGCGGTTGGCGGGCAACGGCTGATGATCGGGGTGGTCGGGATGCACCCGCCGAGGCTAGAAAGCTTCCGGCGCTTTGCCATCGGGGTGATTGGTGGCATGCGCCACAATCTGCCGGATTCGCGGGTGCCATTCAGGGCGACGGATCATGAAAACCGCCAACCTCGCGTACCCGAAGGAACTTCTATGTCGGTTTCGGCGGTGCGAAACGGGCGTCGGGCGAAGCTAAGGGCGGCGTCCGCCCGGCTCCTCCGTTCGGCGGAGGATGCCCTGGTCGGACGGCCTGCCTCTGGCAGCGCTCCGCCGACCGCCGGGATCGACTGCTCGCTATCCGACGTCTCCCGGCCCGCCGGCTGTGGATCATGGTGAGGCCGCCGCGCGGCGGCCCGGGCGCTCGATACGATTCCGACGGTGACGGAGCGGATGGTCGACGAGCGCCCGCCCGGCCCCCGCAGCCGGCGCGGCACGCTCCTCGTGGTGTGCGCCGTGCTGCTCGCGCTGCTGCTGGCCGGGCACCGGGCGGTGCCGAACGTCCACGGCCTGGGCAGCCTGCTGGACAGCGTCACCCCGCTGCTCGGGATCGCCGTACCGCTGCTCGCGCTCGCGGCGCTGCTGCGCCGCTCCCGGCCGGCGCTGCTGGCGGTGCTGCTGCCGGCCCTGGTCTGGGGCACGCTCTACGGCCGCGCGTGGCTGCCCCCGGCCGCGGGCGCGGACGGCGCCGCGGTCCGCGTGGTCAGCCAGAACCTGCGTGTGGGCAACCCCGACCCGGCCGCCACGGTCGGCGCGCTCACCGGCGACGCCCCGGACCTGATCGGGCTCCAGGAGGTCGCCGACGGCGACCGGGTGGCGCCCGTGCTGGCCGAGCGCTACCCGCACCGGGCGGTGGTGTCGACGGTCGCGCTGTGGAGCCGATGGCCGATCCGGGAGGCGCACGGCGTCGACACCGGCCTGGGCTGGGACCGCGCGCTGCGGGCCGTGGTCGCCGCACCCAGGGGCGACCTGACCGTGTACGTGGTCCACCTCGGCTCCGCACGGGCCGGGCACACCGCCACCCGGGACCAGACCGTCGCCGCGCTCGCCGACGCCGTGCGCGCCGACCCGGCCGACCGGCTGGTCGTGCTCGGCGACCTGAACACCGCCACCACCGACCGGGTCTTCGACCCGCTGACCCGGCTGCTCGGCGACGCCCAGGCCGAGGCCGGGCAGGGATTCGGGTTCACCTGGCCGGCGGAGCTACCCGTCACCCGGCCGGACCACGTCCTCTACCGGGGACTCACGCCGACCGCCGCCGGGGTGCTGCGCACCCCGGACAGCGACCACCGCGCGGTGACCGCCGGCTTCCGCTGGTGACCTCTCAGTGCCGGCCGTTCTCGGCCGGGGTCACCGTGAGCCGGTGCCGGCTCGGGTCGCCGCTGGAGAACGGCCAGAGCCGGTCGGCGTACGCGACCAGGTCGGCCAGCTGGTCCCGGGTCAGTCCCGCCGAGGAGATCTCGGCGTGCACGTCGGCCCGGTAACGGCCGTCGTCGTCGCGGCCCAGCTTCGCCTCGGCGGTCACCTGCACGGTGTGCGCCTCGTCGGTGATCTCCCCGGCCGCCTCTACCGCCGCGTGGTGCAGGCAGGAGGCGAACGCCGCGGCCAGGAGCTGCTCCGGCGTCAGGCCGGTGCAGTGCGGCGCCAGCGGGGACGCCAGGGCGGAGGAGAGCCCGCCGTCGTCGGTGCGTACGTGACCGCCCGCTGCGGTCGCCGTGGCCGTCTCGGCCAGCCAGGAACTCGGATCCGGCATCGCGTTCCTCCCGTCACTCACCGGACCGCGTTCCCGGACCCCGAGCGGCGAAACCGCGCCCGGGCAGGCAGTAGGAGCGCTCAGCCGACCCGGCCGCTCGGCGCGGCGTCGACGGCCATCGCCTCGGTGGCCTCGGCGGCGGCCCGGCTGGTCCACGGCGACACCTGCGGCGCGCGCTGCCGGGGCAGCACCGCGGTCATCGGCACGTAGATCCGGGCGTCCACGGCCTCGGCCAGCAGCAACGCGGCCATCGGGCTGGTCGGCCGGGCGCACGGGTCGGTGTCGAGGCAGCGCCGGCACAGCTCGGCCACCTCGCCCGGCAGGCCGGGAACCTCGGGCAGCGGGCGGGGCGGGCGGCGACGGCGGCGCGACCCGAGCAGCTGGGTGGTGCTGCCCGCCTCGTACGGCAGCACGCCCGTGAGGCAGTAGTACAGCAGCACGCCGAGGGCGTACATGTCGGCGGCCGGGGTGGCGGGCTGCCGGTCGAACTGTTCCGGCGCCAGGTACGCCGGGGTGCCCACCACCACGTCGTCCGGTGTGTGGTCGGTCGCGCCGGCGGGGGTGGCGATGCCGAAGTCGAGCACCTTCACCCCGCACGGGGTGAGGATCACGTTCGCGGGCTTCACGTCCCGGTGCACGATGCCGTGCGCGTGCGCGGCGGCGAGCGCGGCGCACACCTCGGCGCAGACCCGTACCGCGATCCGCCAGTCCAGCGGCCCGTTGCGCAGGTGCGCGGCGAGCGTCTCGCCCTCGGCCAGTTCCATCACGATGTACGGCACCGGCCGCCCGTCCGGCAGCGTCGCGGTGCCGAAGTCGTGGACGCTCGCGACGTTCGGGTGCACCAGCCGGGCCGCCGAACGCGCCTCGGCCCGGATGCGTTCCACCGAGCCGGCGTCGCCGTCCAGCGTGGGCGAGATGAGCTTCACCGCGACGGTCCGGTCCAGCACGCGGTCGTGCGCGCGCCACACCTCCGACATGCCACCCAGGCCGGCCCGCTGTTCGAGCTCGTACCGCCCGCCCAGCGTCCTCATCGCCCACTCCTCGCCTCGTCCGGTGCCCCCCGGTCCCGCTACCCGGCCCCGGAGCTGTGCAAACCGCCGAGGGTGCGCGCCGCGGCGGGGTAGCTTCGCGGCGAGGGCGTCGACGGACGGAGGCAGCGGTGGCCGTGGTGCGCGTACGGTTCGTCGGCGGGCCGGCCGACGAGCTGACCCGGGACCTTCCCGCCGGGCCGGACGGCGCGCCGCCGCCCCGGTGGGTCCTGCGTCATCCGGAGGAACCGGCCGATGGGGTGGCCGACCACCTCTACGAGCGCGACGACCACGCCTCGCCGGGTGGCTGGACGATGCGGTACGTGCACACGTTCCCGTTCGGCGCGACCGAGTGAGGGCGCGCAACGGTGGGACGCGAGGCGTCAGGCCGGCCGGACACCTGTGGTGCCGAGGATGACCGAGGCGACCAGCTCGGGGTCGTCGTGCATCGGCACGTGCCCGCAGCCGGGCAGGTCCAGGTGCCGCGCGGCGGGCAGCCGGGTACGCGCCAGCGCCGCCTGCCGGTACGGCAGGATCCGGTCCCGCGTACCCCACGCGACCGTCACCGGCACGGTCGGGGCGCCCGCGTAGGCGTACCCCCTTCCGGCGCGCGCGACGGCGCGGAACGCCCGCGCCTGGCGCAGCGCGCGGGCGTCGGCGACCGCGTCGTCGAGCGCCATCCGGTTGGGCCGGGCCAGGATCATGCCCATCGCCAGCATCCGCAGCGCGGGCGCGGCGAACAGGCGGCGCAGCACCGGTTCGGGCAGCCGGGCCGCGTTGCGGTGCAGGGAGAGCACGGTCAGCGCCCAGCGCAGTTCGCGCGCGGTGCAGAACCCGGCCGGCGACAGCGCGGTGGCCGAGGAGACGGCGCCGAGCGCGGCCAGTTCCAGCGCGATCGCGCCGCCGAGGCTGTTGCCCGCGACGTGCGGGCGTTCCAGCCCGAACGCGCCGAACAGCTCGACCATGGCCGCGGCCAGCCCGGGCATGTCGGCGGGCAGCCCGGCGGCGGGCACCGGGGAGCGGCCGAAGCCCGGCATGTCGACGGCGATCACGTCGTGCGCCTCGGCGAGGCGGTCCAGCACCGGCCGCCAGGCGGCCCAGTGGTGACCGATGCCGTGCAGCAGCACCAGCGCGGGCCCGGCGCCGCGCCGCTCGTAGACGACCTCCACCGCCGTGGTCACGGCCGCCCCTGCGGCGTGCTGGCGCCGAAGCCCCGGCCCAGCGCCCGGGACTGCTCCTCGATCAGCGGCACGGTGGCCCGGGCGGTCCGGCCCACCAGCCGGTCGGCCAGCGGGCTGACCAGCACCGATCGCATCGCCTGCACGCCGGCCACGGCGCGCGGCACGTACACCCGGCGGCTGCGGCGCTCGATCGCCCGGACGAACGCCTCGGCGCACTCGGCCACCGTGGTGGTGCGCCGCAGCGGCCAGGGCAGCTTCGCCAGCGCCGCCTCGAAGGCCGGCAGGTCGGCGCGCGCCTCGCGGACCAGGTCGGTGTCCACCCACGACGGATGGGCGGTGCCCACCGCCACGCCCCGGTGCGCCAGTTCGAGGCGGACCGCGTTGCCGAACTGCTCGACGCCGGCCTTGGAGGCGCAGTAGGCGGCCATGCCGGGCAGCGCGGCGAACGCCGCGGCCGAGGAGACGATCAGCAGGTAGCCGCCCCGGTCGACGAGCGCGGGAACGGTCGCCGCCGCGGTGCGCATCACCCCGATCAGGTTGACCTCGACGGTACGCACCAGCGCCTCGACGTCGCCGACGGCGATCGTGCCGCGGTTGGCCACACCGGCGTTCGCGACCACCGCGTCGATCCCGCCCAGCGCCGCCAGTGTGCCGCCCACCGCCGCCGCGAGGGCGTCCTGGTCGGTGACGTCGGCGGCGAACCAGGCGTGCCCCGGGCCCAGTTCGGCGGCGAGCGCGGCGAGCCGGTCGGGTTCCAGCCCCACGAGGGACAACCGGGCGCCGCGGGCCGCGGCGAGGCGGGCGGTGTGCTCGCCGATGCCCCGGGCCGCGCCGGTCACCAGCACCACCTTGCCGGCCAACCGGCCGGAAACACGACCATCGATGGACATGCCGGGAAGTTACCACCGGGTAGCCCCGTTGCGGAAGACCCGTCCGGACCTGCCCGGATCGCCACCGTACGGCGCGCACAGCTGGTACACAGGATCGGGACAGCCCGGCGACAGCGGGTCGGCCCACGATGGGGGCATGGTCATGAACGCGCAGGCCGCGCAGGGTCGCATCGAGCTGCGCCGACCGGACGGCGAACCGGTGCGGGTGCTCGTCGTCGACGACGAGCCGACGCTCACCGACCTGCTCTCGATGGCCCTGCGGTACGAGGGCTGGCAGGTCGCCACCGCCTTGAGCGGCATGGCGGCGGTCACCACCGCCCGCCAGTTCCGCCCGGACGCCGTGGTGCTCGACGTGATGCTGCCCGACCTGGACGGCTTCCAGGTGCTGCGCCGCCTGCGCGAGCAGTTCCCGAGCGTGCCGGTGCTGTTCCTCACCGCCCGCGACGCGGTGGAGGAACGCGTCGCCGGGCTCACCGTCGGCGGCGACGACTACGTCACCAAGCCGTTCAGCCTGGAGGAGGTGATCGCCCGGCTGCGCGCGCTGCTGCGTCGCTCCGGCTTCGCGGTCGCCGCCCGCCAGGAGGCGGTGCTCACCGTCGGCGACCTCACCCTCGACGAGGACAGCCACGAGGTACGCCGCGGCGACGACCTGATCACGCTCACCGCCACCGAGTTCGAGCTGCTGCGCTACCTCATGCGCAACCCGCGCCGCGTGCTCAGCAAGGCGCAGATCCTCGACCGGGTGTGGAACTACGACTTCGGTGGCCAGGCCAACGTGGTCGAGCTGTACATCTCGTACCTGCGCAAGAAGATCGACGCGGGCCGAGCGCCCATGATCCACACCCTGCGCGGGGCGGGCTATGTCCTCAAGCCCGCCGAGTGACAGGCGCGGCCGGCTGCGGCGCCGCCTGGCCGGCTGGTCGCTGCGCCGCCGGCTGGTGCTCTCCGTGGTGGCGCTGCTCGCGCTGGTGAGCGTCGGCATCGGCGGCCTGACCACTGTGGCGCTGCGACACTTCCTGGTCGACCAGATCGACAACCAGCTCACCTTCGGCGACCGGCGGCCCGCCGACTTCGAACGCTGGGCCCGCCGCGGCACCGACCCGCCGCGCCCGGACCAGCGGCCCACCCCGCCGGACCCCGACGAGGTGGCGCCGGACCCCCCGGGCGGCTTCCCGCCCGGCTCGATCGCGGTCCGGGTGCCCGCCGCCGCCGAACCCGCCGGCCGGGTCCGCTCCGAGAGCGGCGGCAGCGAGGAGGTGCCCGCCGCCGACCTGACCGCGCTGGCCCGCGTACCCGTCGGTGACCGCCCGCACACAGTCGTCGTCGGCGACCGCGGGGACTACCGCGCGATCGCGCTGCCGTCGCCGCGCGGCGACGGCGACGTGCTGGTCCTCGCGATCCCGCTGGCCCAGGTCGACGACACCGTCATGTGGATGCTCGTCGCGCAGGCCGGGGTGATCGGCGCCGGGCTGGTCATCGCCGGCGCCCTCGGCATGCTCATCGTCCGTGTCACGCTGCGGCCGCTCAACCGCGTCGCCGCCACCGCCGCCCGGGTCACCGAACTGCCGCTGGACCGCGGCGAGGTCGCCCTGTCCGTGCGGGTACCGGCCGCCGACACCGACCCCCGCACCGAGGTCGGGCAGGTCGGCGGCGCGCTCAACCGGATGCTCGGCCACGTCGCCGCCGCGCTCGCCGCCCGGCAGGCCAGCGAGACCCGGGTACGCCAGTTCGTCGCCGACGCCAGCCACGAGCTGCGCACCCCGCTGGCCGCCATTCGCGGGTACGCCGAGGTGGCCCGCCGGGGCCGCCAGGAGGTGCCGCCCGACGTGGCGCACGCGCTGCGCCGCGTCGAGTCGGAGAGCACCCGGATGACGAGTCTCGTCGACGACCTGCTGCTGCTGGCCCGGCTGGACTCCGGACGCCCGCTCGCCGCCGAGCCGGTCGACCTGACCGCCATGGCGGTGAACGCGGTCAGCGACGCGCACGTCGCCGGGCCCGGCCACCGCTGGCAACTCGACCTGCCCGACGAGCCGCTCACCGTCACCGGCGACGCCCACCGGCTGCACCAGGTGCTGGCGAACCTGCTGGCGAACGCGCGCGTGCACACCCCGGCCGGCACCACCGTCACCGTCCGGCTCGCGCCCGCGCCCGGCGGCGTCGAGCTGCGCGTCACCGACGACGGGCCGGGCATCCCGGAGCAGTTGCAGCCGGAGGTCTTCGAGCGGTTCGCGCGCGGCGACAGTTCCCGCTCCCGCGCGCAGGGCAGCACCGGCCTGGGCCTGGCCATCGTCGCCGCCGTGGTGGAGGCGCACCACGGCCGGGTCGACGTGGTCAGCCGGCCCGGCCACACCGCGTTCACGGTCTGGCTGCCGGGATCCACAGCCGACGCATAGGCCGCTCATGGGAGCGGGCCAGCGGACCCGCCGAGGCTTGCCGGCATGGACAGAACCGAGAGCCTGCCGACCGCGCCCGCGGCCGCACCACCCGGTGCCGAGCCGGCCCCCGTGGCCGCACCCCCGGAGACCCGCAGCGGCCCCGATCCGCGCTGGGCCCGGCCCGCTCTGGTCGGCCTGCTGGTCGTGACCGCGCTGCTCTACCTGTGGGGACTGGGCGCCTCCGGGTGGGCCAACGCGTTCTACTCGGCCGCCGTGCAGGCCGGCTCGCAGAACTGGACGGCGTTCCTCTACGGCTCGTCCGACGCGGCCAACTCGATCACCGTGGACAAGACTCCGGCGTCGCTCTGGCTGATGGCGCTCTCGGTGCGGATCTTCGGTCTGAGCGGCTGGTCGATCCTGGTGCCGCAGGCGCTGCTCGGCGTCGCCTCGGTCGGCGTGCTGTACGCGACCGTCCGCCGCTGGTACGGCCCCGCCGCCGGACTGCTCGCCGGCGCGGTGCTCGCGCTCACCCCGGTGGCGACGCTGATGTTCCGGTTCAACAACCCGGACGCGCTGCTGGTGTTCCTGCTGGTCGCCGCCGCGTACGCGACGGTGCGGGCGGTCGAGACGGGGAGCACCCGGTGGATCGCGCTGACCGGCGTGCTCGTCGGCTTCGGCTTCCTCACCAAGATGCTCCAGGCGTTCCTGGTGATCCCGGTCTTCGCCGGGGTCTACCTGCTGGCCGCGCCGACCGGCCTCGGACGGCGGATCCGCCGGCTCCTGCTCGCCGGGCTGGCCGTGGTCGTCTCCGCCGGCTGGTGGGTGGCGATCGTCGAGCTCATGCCGGTGAGCGCCCGCCCCTACATCGGCGGCTCGCAGAACAACAGCATCCTGGAGCTGACGCTCGGCTACAACGGCCTGGGCCGCATCACCGGCGACGAGGTGGGCAGCGTCGGCGGTGGCGGACGGCCCGGCGGCGGACCGTTCTCCGGTCAGGCGGGGCTGCTGCGGATGTTCGACACCGAGGTCGGCGGGCAGATCTCCTGGCTGCTGCCGGCCGCGCTGATCCTGCTGGTCGCGGGGCTGTGGCTGGCCGGCCGGGCGCCGCGTACCGACCGCACCCGGGCCGGCCTGCTGCTGTGGGGCGGCTGGCTGCTGGTCACCGGCCTGATCTTCAGCTTCATGTCCGGGATCTTCCACGCCTACTACACGGTCGCCCTGGCCCCGGCGGTCGGCGCGCTGGTCGGCATCGGGACCACCCTGCTGTGGCGGGCCCGCTCCGCGCCGGTCCGGTGGCGCCGGTTCGCCGCCACGCTGGTCCTGGCCGGCACGCTGGCGGTCACCGCCTGGTGGTCCTGGCATCTCCTCGGCCGCACCCCCGACTGGCACCCCTGGCTGCGCCCCACGGTGCTGGCCCTCGGCCTGACCACAGCCGCCCTCCTGGCCGTCTCGGCGTTCCTCACCCACCGGACCGTCCCGCCCTCCCCGTCTGCCCCGGTGATCAAGGAGTTTGTGTCCGGAAGCGGCGTTCAGGGTGACGCAAACTCCTTGGTCAACTCCGAGGCGGGGGCGACGGCGGGGCGCAGGGCCGGGTTTGCCGGGCGGGTTGTGCGGTGGGTCGTGCCGGTGGTGTCCGTCGCCGGGATCGCGGTGGCGCTGGCCGGGCCGGCCGCGTACGCGATGCAGACGGCTGTCACCCCGCACTCCGGCTCGATCCCGAGCGCCGGGCCGGCCGGAGCGGGCGGCTTCGGCGGCCCCGGTGGACCGGGCGGGCGGATGCCGGGCGGTCGCGCGAACGGACAGTTCCCCGGTGGTCCGGGCGGCGGGCAGTTCCCGGGCTTCCCGGGTGGCCCGAACGGCACCGGCCAGAACGGCGGGGCGAACGCCGGTGGGTTCCCCGGATTCCCTGTTGGTGGTTCGGCTCCGGGCGCGCCCGGCGGCACCGGCCAGGACGGCGGCACCGTGCCGGGCGGCGCGCCGGGTCAGGACGGCTTCCCCGGCCAGGACGGCGGCACCTGGCAGGAGGGCCGGGGGCAGCGCGGCGGGAGCATGGGCGGGCTGCTCGACGCCCGCGAGCCGAGCGCCGAGATGACCGCGCTGCTCACCGCCGACGCCGACGACTACACCTGGGTCGCCGCCACGGTCGGCTCGAACAACGCCTCCGGCTACCAGCTGGCCACCGGCCGGCCGGTCATGCCGATCGGCGGTTTCAACGGCAGCGACCCGTCGCCGACGCTCGCCCAGTTCCAGCGGCACGTCGCCGACGGGCGGATCCACTACTTCCTCGGCGGCGGCGGGTTCCGGGCCAACGGCGGCAGCAACGCCTCGGCCGAGATCGCCGCGTGGGTCGCCGCGAACTTCACCGCGACCACCGTCGACGGCGTGACCGTGTACGACCTGAGCAGCGGAAAGCAGGGCTGAGCGATGACCGGCACGTACGCGCCCCGGGCCGCCGTGCAGGCCCGGCCCGCCGCCGGCAGCGCGGTCCTCGACGTGGTGGTCCCGGTCTACAACGAGGAGGTCGACCTCGGGCCCTGCGTCCGGCGGCTGCACGCGCACCTGACCGCGCACTTCCCGTACCCGTTCCGGATCACGGTGGCCGACAACGCCAGCGTGGACGGCACGCCGGCGGTGGCGCGGGCGCTCGCCGACGAGCTGCCCGAGGTGGGGGTGCTGCGCCTGGACGAGAAGGGACGCGGGCGAGCGCTGCGCGCCGCGTGGTCGGCCTCGCCGGCGCCGGTGCTCGCGTACATGGACGTGGACCTGTCCACCGACCTGGCCGCGCTGCTGCCGCTGGTCGCGCCGCTCATCTCCGGGCACTCGGACCTGGCCATCGGCACCCGGCTGGCCCGGACCAGCCGGGTGGTCCGGGGCGCCAAGCGGGAGGTCATCTCGCGGGGCTACAACCTGCTGCTGCGCGGCGCGCTCGCGGCGCGTTTCTCCGACGCGCAGTGCGGGTTCAAGGCGATCCGCGCCGACGTGGCGGCCGAGCTGCTGCCGCTGGTACGCGACACCGGCTGGTTCTTCGACACCGAGCTGCTGGTCCTGGCGCAGCGGGCCGGGCTGCGCATCCACGAGGTGCCGGTGGACTGGGTGGACGACCCGGACAGCCGCGTCGACATCGTCGCCACCGCGCTCGCCGACCTGCGCGGCATCGGCCGGCTGGGCCGGGCGCTGGTCACCGGGGCGCTGCCACTGGCGCGGTTGCGCGCCCAGCTCGGGCGCGGACCGCTGCCGGCACCCCCGGCGCAGGTGCCGGCCGGGTTGCCGCGGCAGCTCGCCCGGTTCGCCGCGGTGGGCGTGGCGAGCACACTCGCGTACCTGCTGTTGTTCCTGCTGGCCCGCGGCCCGCTCGGGGCGCAGCCGGCGAACCTGCTGGCGCTGCTGCTCACCGCGGTGGCCAACACGGCGGCCAACCGGCGGCTCACGTTCGGGGTGACCGGCCGCCGGCACGCCGGCCGCCACCACCTCCAGGGGCTGCTGGCGTTCGCGCTCGGCCTGGCCCTGACCAGCGGCTCCCTGGCCGTGCTGCACGCCACCACACCCCCGAGTCGAGGCTGGGAGCTGACCGTCCTGGTGGCCGCCAACCTGGCCGCCGCGGCCCTGCGCTTCCTCCTTCTCCGCCTGGCCATGCACCACCGCCCCTGACCCTCCCACCCCCCCGGAACATCCCGTCGATCATGAGGTTGGCGGCGCGACACGCCGGGCGCCGGTGCCGTCAACTTCATGATCGACGGGGAGGTGGCAGGGTTGGGGTGTGTACCGGGAGTGGGCAGTGGCGGGGATTCCCGGCGGGGTGCTGTGGAGCAGCGTCTCCGGTGGGGGCGAGACGCGCGTGCTGCCGGACGGGTGCCTGGACCTGCTCTGGTCCAGCCGGTCCGGGCTGCTGGTCGCCGGCCCGGACCGCACCGCGCACCTGTCGCGGTCCGCGCCGGGGGACCGGTGGGTCGGGCTGCGCCTGCCGCCGGGGACCGGCCCGGCCGTGTTCGGGGTGCCGGCCGAGGAGCTGCGGGACCGCCGCGTACCGCTGGCCGACCTGTGGGGCCGCGCCGCCGCCGAGGTGACCGAGCGGGTCGAGACGGCGCTGGCCGCGCCGATCCGCAACGACGGACCCGACGCCGTCAGCGCTGCCGACGCCCCCGCCGCCGCCTCGGTGCTCACCCGGGTCGCCCGCGACCGGCTGCGCGCGGCCGGCGGCCCCGACCCGGTCGGCGCGCGGGTCGCCGCCCGCCTGGCCGCCGGGGCCACGGTCGCCGCGACCGCCGCCGAGGTCGGCCTCGGCGAGCGTGCCCTGCACCGGCGCAGCCGGGCCCTGTTCGGGTACGGCCCGAAGACGCTGGCCCGCATCCTGCGGATGCGCCGCGCGCTGGACCTGGCCCGCACCGGTGCGCCGCTCGCCGAGGTGGCGGTGCGCAGCGGGTACGCCGACCAGGCCCACCTGACCCGCGAGGTGCGGGAGCTGGCCGGAGTGCCGCCGACCCGGCTGCTCGCCCCGGCCCGGAGCCGCCCGCAGGCGAGCTGACCGGTCCGGAAGCCGCCCGCGAGCCGGCTCGCGTCTACTCGGCCGCGGGCAGCGGGGCGAACAGGTCCACGCCGTTGCCGTCCGGGTCGTGCAGGACCGCGTACCGCTGGCCCCAGAACGCGTCCCACGGCGGCATCTCGCCGTGGTGTCCGGCGCCGGTCAGCTCGGCGTACCAGCGGTCCACCTCGGCCGGGTCGGCGCACCGGAAGGCCAGGCTCATCCGGTTGTTGCCGCCGGACGGGTCGAACTCGGGATGAAAACTGCGGATCACCTCGACCGTGTCCCAGGCCAGCCGTACGCCGTTCGGCAGGGTGACCTCGACGTGCCCTTCGGTCTCGGCGCCGGCCGGGATCGGCAGCCCCAGCCGCCGGTAGAAGTCGAGCGTGCGGGCCATGTCGGTGACCACGGTCCCGACCAGATCGAACTGCGGTGTCATGCGGCCACCGTAGGCGTGACCGCCCCGGCCCGTCTTGAACGGATCGGACGGGGGACGAGTGGCCGGTGTGGCCGCGTACCCGGTGGCCGAGACGTTACGGTGAGGGACAAGTCCGGCTTCGAGCAGCAAAGCTCGCATTCCGGGCATGCTCCGATGACCGGCGAGGGAAGGAAAAGCAGCCGTGACGCATCTGGCCTACCTGGACGCGGGATCCGGCAGTCTCATCGTGCAGGCGGTGGTCGGCGGGGTGGCCGGGGTGGCCGTGGCCGCCAAGCTCTACTGGCGCCGCCTGGTGTCCCGGTTCCGCCGTCAGCCCACCGACCAGGGCCCGGCGGCGTGACGATCCCCGACACCGGCGTACGCGTCGAACCCGGCTCCTTCCGCGACCCCGGCAACCGGGTGTTCCACCGGGGCGAGGAGGTGCTGCGCGGGCTCGACGAGCGCTCCGCCCGGGACTGGCGGGCGCTGTCGGTCACCGACTTCTTCCGGCAGGCCACTGCCCGGGGGCAGATCGTCGGCACCGAGGAGCTGACCCCGACCCCGGTCGACGCGCCCTGGACGGCGGTGCTGCGGCACGAGCGGATCCCGTTCGTCTCGCACCCCTACGAGTGGTCGTCCGCGATGCTGCGCGACGCGGCGCTGCTGCACCTGGACGTGCTGCGGGCCGCCCTGGAGGCCGGCTTCACCACCAAGGACGGCTCGGCCTACAACGTGCAGTGGCGCGGCGCCCGGCCCGTCTTCATCGACGTCGGCTCGTTCGAGGCGCTGCGCGACGGCGAACCCTGGGCCGGCTACCGGCAGTTCTGCCAGACGCTGCTCTACCCGCTGCTGATCCAGACCCACCTCGGGCTGGACTTCCAGCCGTTCCTGCGCGCCCGCGTCGACGGCGTCGAGCCGGACCAGATGCGGCGGCTGTTCGGCGGCGCCCGGCGCTGGCGGGCCGGCGTGCCCACCCACGTGCACCTGCACGGCGCCATGCAGGCCCGCAACTCCGCCGCGAGCACCACCGACGTCCGCGCCCAGCTGCGCGCCGCCGGGTTCTCCCGCGAGCTGGCGCTGGCCACGGTACGCGGACTGGCGAAGCTGGTCCGCCGGCTCGACCACCGGCCCGGCGACAGCCACTGGTCGGACTACCAGCGCACCTGCGCGTACTCGGTGCCGGACCGGCAGGCCAAGGAGGAGTTCGTCGACCGGGCGGTGGCCGCCACCGGGCCCGGTTCGGCGCTGGACCTGGGCGCCAACGACGGCCGGTACGCCCGCATCGCCGCCCGGCACGCCGCGCACGTCGTCGCCGTCGAGCAGGACCCGGCGGTGGTCGACACGCTCTACCGCGCGCTGCGCGACGAGGGCGAGACACGGATCCTGCCGCTGGTGATGGACCTGGCCGACCCGTCACCCGGCGGCGGCTGGCGCGGCGTCGAACGGGCCGCGTTCGCCGACCGGGCCCGCGCCGACACCGTCCTCGCCCTGGCCGTGGTGCACCACCTGGCGATCGGGCGCAACGTGCCGCTGCCCGAGGTGCTCGACCAGCTCACCGCGCTCACCGCCACCGGCGGCAGCCTGGTGGTGGAGTTCGTCCACCCGGACGACCCGATGGCCCGCCGGCTGCTGGCGAACAGGCCGGACGGCCTGTTCCCGGACTACCGGCGGGACGCCTTCGAGGCGCTGCTGGCCCGCCGGGGCCGGGTGGTCGCCCGGACCGAGCTGCCGTCCGGCACCCGCACGCTCTACCAGGTGGTGGTGGGTGGCTGAGGACACCCTCGCACCACCCCGGGACCACGCGGCCCGCCCGGACCGCCGGGAGAGCCGGCCCTGGTGGCGGGCCGAGGCGTCCCGGCTGGCCGAGGTCGCCGCGCTGGTCGGGCTGGTGGTCACCCAGCCGCTGCTCGACGTGCTCGGCCGCAGCCCCGACTTCTTCCTGTTCCACCGCGCCTCCCGGGTCGACGTGCTGCTCCTGGTCGCCCTGATCGCGCTCGCGCCGACAGCGCTGTTCGCGCTACTGGGCGCGGTTGCGCTGCTCGGCGCGCTCACGCTGCCCGCCGGACGCCTCACCCGGGCCGCCGTGCACACCGCGATCGTGGGCCTGCTGCTCGCCGCGCTGGCGGTCCAGGTCGGCCGGCACGCCACGCCGCTTCGGGGCGTACCCCTGCTTGTCGTCGCCGGTGTGGCCGGAGCCGCCGGAGCGGCCGCGCACCGGCGGTGGCGGGCGCCCCGGCGGGTGCTGCGGGTGGCGGCCGCCGGGCCGCTGGTGTTCGTCGGGTTGTTCCTGTTCGCCTCGCCGGCCTCGGCGGTGGTGCTGCCGCGCGGCGAGGGCGGCGCGGCCGGTGTGGCCGGCGCGGGCGCGCACCCGCCGGTGGTCATGATCGTGCTGGACGAGTTGCCGCTGGTGTCCCTGCTCGGCCCGGACGGCCGGATCGACGCCGAGCGCTATCCGAACTTCGCGGCGCTGGCCGGCGGGTCGACGTGGTACCGCAACGCCACCGGCGTGAGCGGCTGGACGCCCTACGCGCTGCCCGCGATGCTCACCGGGCGCTACCCGGAGCGGGGGGCGGCGCCGCACTACTCGCAGTACCCGGACAACCTGTTCACCGCGCTCGGCGGCCTCTACCGGATCAAGGCCGAGGAGAGCATCACCCGGCTCTGCCCGCCGAGCCGCTGCGAGCAGGCAACCACACCGGAACAGGGACTCGGCGTGCTGGTCCGGGAGAGCGGCAAGCTGATGGGCCGGATCGCCGCGCCGGTGGACAGCCGCGTCGACCCGGAGGACTCCTACCGCGAGCGGACCGCCGCCGAAGCGGGCCTGGACGCCGCCGAGCCGGTGCCGGCCGACCCGAAGTTCCGCTGGGACACCCTGGACGACAACCAGCCGGCCCGGTTCACCTCGTTCCTGGCCGGGCTGCGCCCCGACCCCCGGCCCACGCTGCACTTCCTGCACCTGCTGATGCCGCACTCGCCGTGGGCGTACCTGCCGTCCGGGGCGCACTACGCCGCGCCCGAGGACCTGCCGAACGACGGGCCCGGCTGGGTCGACCTGGCCCGCGCCCGGCACCTGGCCCAGCTCGGCTACACCGACCGGCTGATCGGCGAGACGCTGCGGACGCTGCGCGCCACCGGCCTCTACGACAAGGCGCTGGTGGTGGTCACCGCCGACCACGGGGTGAGCTTCCGCCGCGACTGGCAGGGCCGGGGGATGGACGCCATCGACCACGCCGCGAACGAGGTGGCCTGGGTGCCAATGTTCGTCAAGGAGCCCGGCCAGCGCGCCGGACGGGTGGACGACCGCAACTGGGAGCACGTCGACCTGCTGCCCACGATCGCCGACGAGACGCACATGAAGGTGCCCTGGCGGATGGACGGCCGGTCGGCGAAGGCGGCGCCGCGCGAGCGGGCGGACAAACGCTTCTACGACCGCCCCGGCCAGCCGGTCACCGTCACCGGCGGCGTGCCCGCCCCACTTTCGCCGGTTCCGGTCGACCCGCTCGTCGGCACCCGGGTGGGTGACGTGCCGGCAGGCGGGTCGGCCATGGTGGCGAACCGGGACGCGTTCGACGCGGTCGACCCGGCCGGCGGCGGACTGCCGGCGCTGGTCTGGGGCACCGTGCCGGACGACGTGCCCGACGGCACCCGGCTCGCCGTGGCGGTCAACGGGACGGTCGGCGCGGTGGTGCCCGTCGTGCCGCCGGACGTCGGTGGACGGCGCTTCGCGGCGCTGCTCGCCGACGACCGGCTGTTCGCCGCCGGGGCCAACCGGCTCGACCTCTACCGGGTCGGTGACGACGGGACGCTGCGGCGGCTCACGCTGTCGTGACCGACCTCCCGAACGTGCCCATGGCCGCGCTCCCATCCGGTTTCCGGACCGGCTGGCCGGGAAACAGGTGACGCACACCTCACCCTCAAACCATGACGAGCGGTGTTCTCCGCGCCGTGATTACGGTAGAAGCGAAGGCAATTCAACGAAGATCTTGCCGGCGAAGCGAGGAACAGATGACGGAAGTCAAGCTCGACCACCCCGGTGGGCAGCTGTCGATGCCGGTGCAGTCCGCGGTTGAGGGCCCCGCCGGGATCGGGGTGAGCAAGCTGCTCAAGGAAACCGGGATGACCACCTACGACCCCGGTTTCGTGAACACCGCGTCCTGCTCGTCCGCCATCACCTACATCGACGGTGATGCCGGCATCCTGCGGTACCGCGGCTACCCGATCGACCAGCTGGCCGAGAAGTCCTCCTTCCTGGAGGTCTCCTACCTGCTGATCTACGGCGAGCTGCCGTCCCAGACGCAGCTGACGGAGTTCAGCGAGCGGATCCGGCGGCACTCGCTGCTGCACGAGGAGATGCGCCGCTTCTTCGACGGGTTCCCCCGCGACGCGCACCCGATGGCCGTGCTCTCCTCGGCCGTCAGCGCCATCTCGACCTTCTACCAGGACAGCCTGGACCCGTTCGACTCCGAGCACGTGGAGATGTCCACGGTGCGGCTGATGGCGAAGGTCCCCACCATCGCCTCGTACGCGTACAAGAAGTCGATCGGCCAGCCGCTGCTGTACCCGGACAACTCGCTCGGCTACGTCGAGAACTTCCTGCGGATGAACTTCGGCGTGCCGGCCGAGCCGTACGAGGTCGACCCGGTGATCGCCCGGGTGCTGGACATGCTGTTCGTCCTGCACGCCGACCACGAGCAGAACTGCTCCACGTCGACCGTGCGGCTGGTCGGCTCCAGCAACGCCAACCTGTTCGCCTCGGTCTCGGCCGGCGTGAACGCGCTGTTCGGCCCGCTGCACGGCGGCGCCAACCAGGCCGTCCTGGAGATGCTCCAGAAGATCCACGCCGACGGCGGCGACGTCCGCTCCTTCGTGCAGAAGGTGAAGGACAAGCAGGACGGCGTGAAGCTGATGGGCTTCGGGCACCGGGTCTACAAGAACTACGACCCGCGCGCCGCCATCGTGAAGAAGGCCGCCCAGGACGTGCTCGGCCGGATGGCCAAGCCGGACCCGCTGCTGGACCTCGCGGTGCAGCTGGAGGAGATCGCGCTCGCCGACGACTTCTTCGTGTCCCGGCGGCTCTACCCGAACGTGGACTTCTACACCGGCCTTATCTACAAGGCCATGGGCTTCCCGACGAAGATGTTCACGGTGCTGTTCGCGCTCGGCCGGCTGCCCGGCTGGATCGCGCAGTGGCGCGAGATGATCAACGACCCGGAGACCAAGATCGGTCGTCCGCGGCAGATCTACACCGGCGCCACCGAGCGGGACTACGTCCCCGCCGAGCAGCGCTGACCCAACCCCGGCGAAAGGCCGCCGCCCCCTCCCGGGGCCGGCGGCCTTTCCCGTCCAGGCGTCCCGCCCTTCGCTCCCGCCCTCCCCAGCTCCCGCCCTCCCCAGCTCCCGTTGATCTTGCATTCAGTGCCCCGGCATTTCGGGCATTGCGGTCCGCCTGCGGGCGCCAAGTGCAAGATCGCGGGGGAGAGGCGGGGGCGGGGGGTGGGGGAGGGCTAGCGGAGGCCAGCGGCGGTCAGGAGGTTGCCCTCGGGGACTCGCGGGGTGGCTCGGCCGTGTTCCATGCGGTGCTTGGCGCGGGCGGCGGTGAACGCCGGGTCACCGGCGACGGCGGCGGCGTACGCGGCGGCGGTGCGGGACGCGATGGCGGCCCACCCGTACCTGTCGTGCACCATGGCGCGGGCCCGCCGGGCGAGCGCACGTGCCCGGTCCCGGTCGGACAGCAGCGTGTGCACCGCCTCGGCCAGCCCGTCCGGGTCGTGCGGGGCGAACGTCATCCCGGTGACGCCCGGCTCGACGATCTCGGCCAGCCCGCCGGTACGGGCCACTGCGAGCGGCGCGCCCGCGGCTGCCCCCTCCAGCGCCACCATGCCGAACGGCTCGTAGATGCTCGGCACCGCGAAGCAGTCCGAGGCGGCCATCACGGCGGGCAAATCGGTGCCGCCGAGGAACCCGGGCATGCTGACAGTCGAGCCCAGCCCGAGGCGGTGCACCTCGGCCTCCAGGTCCGCCTTGTACGGCCCGTCGCCGACGATCACCGCGCGCAGCCCGGGGTGCCGCTCGCGCAGCCGGGGCAGCCCGGCCAGCAGGTGCTGCACACCCTTCTCGTACACCAGGCGGCCGGCGAACGTGATCAGCGGACCGTCGGCGGCGAACCGGGCCCGGGCGGCGGCGACCGCCGAGGCGGGCACCCGCCAGCGGTGCGGGTCGACGCCGTTGGCAACCACGTCCACGCGCGCCGCGTCCACGCCGAACAGCGCGCCCACCTCGTCGCGCATGTAGCCGGAGCAGACGATCACCCGGCCGGACTCGCCGGCCAGCCAGTGCTCGACGCCGTGGATGGTGCGGTTCATCTCCTCGGGCAGCCAGCCCTGGTGCCGGCCGGCTTCGGTGGCGTGGATGGTGGTGACCAGCGGTACGTCCAGGTGCTCGCGCAGCGTCATCGCGGTGTGCGCGACGAGCCAGTCGTGGGCGTGGACGACGTCGTAGGCGCCGGATTCGGTGGCGCGTAGCGCGGCTCGGGTGAGGGTGTGGTTGAAGGCCATGGTCCAGGCCAGCAGCGAGCCGGTGGCGAGGGGGAACGTGACGGGGTCCTCGGCGGCGCGGACGATGCGGACGCCGTCGGCGTACTCCTCCAGCGGGGCGCCCTCGGCGTGGCGGGTGACGACCGTGACCTCGTGCCCGGCGGCGGCGAGTGCGACGGAGAGCGCGTGGACGTGGCGGCCGAGGCCACCGACGAGCACCGGCGGGTACTCCCACGACAGCATCAGGATGCGCCGGGTCCGGGGCCCCGCCCCGGCCGGCGACGGCGGGGCCGGGCGGGAGGTGAGGGTGGGCCGGTGGAGCCGGTCCGTCGCGGTGGCGGGCTGAGCGCCGACCCGCAGAGTGGTCACGTCGATCTCCGTCCATGCATGGTGAGGCACGCCGGCATCGGTGGCGGCGACGAGCGGTGGTGAGGGGTGGCCGAACGGCCGGGCGGGCCCGCGCGCGTGGGTCCGGATCCAGGAAAGTCCATCTGCCGCCGGTCCGCATCTCCAAAAGGACGATCGTGACGGATGACACCCGAACGTCTGCCCGGCCTCAGGAGGGCGGATTCGGTTACGGTCCGAACGGGTGGATTGACGGGGGGTACGACTGGGCATCACCGGCGTGCGCATCGGCGGTGCCCCCTGTCCGGTGCGCTCACGATCATGGGCCGAAGGAGCGACATGCAGGTCTGGCCGGGCGAGAGCTACCCCCTCGGCGCCACGTACGACGGGATGGGCACCAACTTCGCGATCTTCTCCGAGGTGGCCGAGAAGATCGAGCTGTGCCTGTTCGACGAGTGGGACATCGGCACCGAGCGCCGGGTGGAGCTGCGCGAGGTCGATGCGTACGTGTGGCACGCCTACATCCCCGGAGTCGAGCCCGGCCAGCGCTACGGCTACCGGGTGCACGGGCCGTGGAACCCGGCCGACGGGCTGCGCTGCAACCCGCACAAGCTGCTGCTCGACCCGTACGCGAAGGCGGTCGACGGGGAGGTCACCTGGCACCCGTCGGTCTACGACTACGAGGTCGGCGGCGACCCGGACCGGATGAACACCGAGGACTCGGCGCCGTACATGCCGAAGTCGGTGGTGGTGAACCCGTACTTCGACTGGGGCAACGACCGGCCGCCGCGCACCCCGTACCACCACTCGGTGATCTACGAGGCGCACGTGCGCGGGCTGACGATGCGTCACCCGGGCATCCCGGAGGAGTTGCGCGGCACGTACGCGGCGATCGCCTCCCCGGTGATGATCGAGCACTTCAAGCGGCTCGGCGTCACGGCGGTGGAGCTGATGCCGGTGCACGAGTTCGTGCACGACCACCGCCTGGCCGACCTGGGGCTGCGCAACTACTGGGGCTACAACACGATCGGCTTCTTCGCCCCGCACCACGGCTACTCCGCGCTGGGCCGCCTGGGCCAGCAGGTGCAGGAGTTCCGGGGCATGGTCAAGGCGCTGCACGCGGCCGGCATCGAGGTCATCCTCGACGTGGTCTACAACCACACCGCCGAGGGCAACCACCTCGGGCCGTCGCTGAGCTTCAAGGGCATCGACACGCCGAGCTACTACCGGCTCTCCGAGGAAGACCGGCGCTACTTCGTCGACTACACCGGCACCGGCAACAGCCTCAACGTGCGCAGCCCGCACTCACTGCAACTGATCATGGATTCGCTGCGCTACTGGGTGACCGAGATGCACGTCGACGGCTTCCGGTTCGACCTGGCCGCCACGCTGGCCCGCGAGTTCTACGAGGTGGACCGCCTGTCCACGTTCTTCGAGGTGGTGCAGCAGGACCCGGTGGTCGGCCGGGTCAAGCTCATCGCCGAGCCGTGGGACGTCGGGCCCGGCGGCTACCAGGTCGGCAACTTCCCGCCGCAGTGGACCGAGTGGAACGGCAAGTACCGCGACACCGTACGCGACTTCTGGCGCGGCGAGCCGGCCACGCTCGCCGAGTTCGCCTCCCGCATCTCCGGGTCCGCCGACCTCTACCAGGACGACGGCCGCCGCCCGTTCCACAGCATCAACTTCGTCACCTGCCACGACGGGTTCACGCTCGCCGACCTGGTCTCCTACAACGACAAGCACAACGACGCGAACGGCGAGGACAACCGGGACGGGGAGAGCCACAACCGGTCCTGGAACTGCGGCGTCGAGGGGGAGACCGACGACCCCGGCGTACGCGCGCTGCGCGCGCGGCAGCGGCGCAACTTCCTGGCCACGTTGATCCTGTCCCAGGGCGTGCCGATGCTGGGCCACGGCGACGAGCTGGGCCGCACCCAGCGCGGCAACAACAACGCCTACTGCCAGGACAGCGAGCTCGCCTGGGTCGACTGGGACCGGGCCGACACCGAGCTGCTGGACTTCGTCCGCCGGCTCACCGACTTCCGCAACCGGCACCAGGTGTTCCGCCGCCGCCGGTTCTTCACCGGTCTGCCGGTGGGCGGCCGGGCCGCCGGCTCCGGGCTGCCGGACCTGGCCTGGTACACCCCGGACGGCCGGGAGATGACCGGCGAGGACTGGGGCAACGACTTCGGCCGCTCGGTGGCCCTGTTCGTCAACGGCGACGGCATCGGCGAGCGCGGCCAGTACGGCCAGCGCCACCGGGACGACTCGTTCCTGCTGCTGTTCAACGCGCACGACGCGCCGCTGGACTTCACGCT
The DNA here is from genome assembly GCF_900091605.1 of Micromonospora tulbaghiae. Taxonomy (GTDB): domain Bacteria; phylum Actinomycetota; class Actinomycetes; order Mycobacteriales; family Micromonosporaceae; genus Micromonospora; species Micromonospora tulbaghiae. Next base: position 31,927 of record NZ_FMCQ01000011.1, on the reverse strand, counting down.
GCCCGGCGAGGAGTTCGGCACCCGGTGGGAGCTGGTGATCAGCACCGCGGAACCCGATCCGGAGAAGACGACGCTCGTCGAGGCGGGCGGCACGGTCTGCGTGCCGGACCGCTCGCTGCTGGTCCTGGAGAGGACGGCCTGAGCCATGCCCGACACCCCCCGCTCGACCTACCGGGTCCAGGTGCGGCCCGGCTTCGACCTGGACGCCACGGCCGAGCTGGCGGGCTACCTCGCCGCGCTCGGCGTCACCCACCTCTACACCGCGCCCCTGCTCACCGCCACCCCCGGCTCCACGCACGGCTACGACGTGGCCGACCACCGTGCGGTCAACCCGCAGCTCGGCGGCGAGGCCGCCCGGGCGCGGCTGGTCCGGGCGTTGCGCGCGGCCGGGCTGGGCCTGGTCGTGGACATCGTGCCCAACCACGCCGGGGTGGCCCGGCCCGAGGCCAACCCGGCCTGGTGGGACGTGCTGCGGCGGGGACGCGACTCGGCGTACGCGCGCTGGTTCGACATCGACTGGGACCGCGGGCGGCTGCTGCTGCCGGTGCTCGCCGACACCGCCGACGCGCTCGACGACCTGAAGCTCGTCGACGGGGAGCTGCGCTACCACGAGCACCGCTTCCCGGTCGCCGACGGCACCGGCGACGGGACGCCCCGCCAGGTGCACGACCGGCAGCACTACGAGCTGGTGAACTGGCGGCGCGGCGACGCCGAGCTGACGTACCGCCGGTTCTTCGCCGTGTCCGACCTGGCCGGCCTGCGGGTGGAGGACCCGGAGGTGTTCGACGCCACCCACGCGGAGGTCCTGCGCTGGGTCGACGCCGGGGAGGTCGACGGCATCCGCGTCGACCACCCGGACGGGCTGCGCGACCCGGCCGGCTACCTGGCCCGGTTGCGCGCCGCCGCCCCGGAGCGTTGGCTGGTGGTGGAGAAGATCCTGGAGTACGGCGAGGACCTGCCGGACTGGCCGGTCGACGGCACCACCGGCTACGACGCGCTGGCCGCCGTGTCCGGGCTGTTCGTCGACCCGGACGCCGAACCGGAGTTCACCACGCTCGACGGCCGGCTGACCGGGCGGCACACCTCCTGGCCGGACCTGACGCACGCCACCAAGCTGGAGGCCGCCACCCGGCTGCTCGCCGCCGAGCTGACCCGGCTGGCCGCGCTCGTGCCGGAGCTGCCGGGCGAGCAGGTCCGGGCCGCTCTGGCCGAGCTGGCCGCCTGTTTCCCGGTCTACCGCGGCTACCCGCCCGAGGGCGCCCGGCACCTGGCCGCCGCCCGCAGCGAGGCCGGCCGCCGCCGACCCGACCTGACCGGCGTGCTGGACGCGGTCACCGCCCGGCTGCGCGACCCCGGCCACGAGCTGGCCGCCCGGTTCCCGCAGTTCACCGGCGCGGTGATGGCCAAGGGCGTGGAGGACACCGCGTACTACCGGTGGAGCCGGTTCGTCGCCCTCAACGAGGTCGGCGGCAGCCCGGCCCACTTCGGCGTGCCCCCGGCCGAACTGCACCGGTTCGCCGCCAGCCGGCACGTGCGCTGGCCGGCGAGCATGACCGCGCTGTCCACCCACGACACCAAGCGCGGCGAGGACGTCCGCGCCCGCCTCGCGGTGCTGTCCGAGCTGCCCGGCCGCTGGGCCGAGCGGGTCGCCGACTGGATGTCGCGCGCGCCACTGGCCGACCCCGCGCTGGCCCACCTGCTCTGGCAGACCGCCGTCGGGGCGTGGCCGATCGAACGGGAACGACTGCACGGGTACGCCGAGAAGGCCGCCCGGGAGGCGTCGGTCACCACCAGCTGGGCCGACCCGGACCCGGCCTTCGAGCACGAGATGCACGCCCTGGTCGACCGGATGTACGACGACCCGGAACTGCACGCGCAGATCACCGCGTTCGCCGCCGAGATCACCCCGCCCGGCTGGTCGAACGCGCTCGGGCAGAAGCTGGTGCAGCTCGCCATGCCCGGTGTGCCCGACGTCTACCAGGGCACCGAGCTGTGGGAGAACTCGCTCGTCGACCCGGACAACCGGCGGCCCGTCGACTTCGCCGTACGCCGGGACGTGCTGGCCCGGCTCGACGCCGGCTGGCGGCCCGCGGTGGCCGGCGACGGGGCGGCCAAGCTGCTCGTGGTGTCACGGACGCTGCGGTTGCGCCGCGACCGCCCGGACCTGTTCGGCGGCTACCGGCCGGTGCCGGCGCGCGGCCCGGCCGCCGCGCACGCGGTGGCCTTCGACCGGGGTGGCGCGGTCGCGGTGGCGACCCGGCTGCCGCTGCGGCTGGCCCGCTCCGGCGGCTGGCGGGACACGACCGTGTCACTTCCCGTTCATCAGTGCACCGACTTGTTCACCGGGCGGGTCTACAGTGGTTCTGAGCTGCTCCTCGATGATCTGCTGAGCACCTATCCCGTCGCCCTCCTCGCACCCACCGACTCTGTGGAGGCCGCCGCATGACCGAGTTCACGGTGTGGGCGCCCGAGGCCGCCCGGGTGCGGCTGCGCCTGCCCGGCGTCGCCGACCACGCGATGCGTCAGGGGCCGGACGGCTGGTGGCGGGTCGAGGTGCCCGGCACCGGGCCGGGCACCGACTACGCGTTCCTGCTCGACGACGACGCCCAGGCGCTGCCCGACCCCCGCTCGGCCTGGCAGCCGGCCGGGGTGCACGGCCCCAGCCGGCTCTACGACCACGCGGCGTTCGGCTGGACCGACGCCGCCTGGACCGGCCGGCAGCTGCCCGGCAGCGTGCTGTACGAGCTGCACATCGGCACCTTCACCCCGGAAGGCACGTTCGACGCGGCGATCGCCAAGCTCGACCACCTGGTCGACCTCGGCGTCGACATGGTCGAGCTGCTGCCCGTCAACGCGTTCAACGGCGAGCACAACTGGGGCTACGACGGCGTCTGCTGGTACGCCCCGCACGAGCCGTACGGCGGCCCGGACGGCCTGAAACGGTTCGTCGACGCCGCCCACGCCAAGGGCCTGGGGGTGATCCTCGACGTCGTCTACAACCATTTCGGGCCCTCCGGGGCCTACGCGCCGCGGTTCGCGCCGTACCTCACCGAGCAGAGCAACACCTGGGGCCGCACCGTCAACCTGGACGGCCCGCACTCCGACGGGGTACGCCGCTACATCGCCGACAGCGTGCTGACCTGGCTGCGCGACTACCACGTCGACGGGCTGCGGCTGGACGCCGTGCACGCCATGCCCGACGGCCGGGCCGTGCACTGGCTGGAGGAGGTCGCCGCCGAGGTGGAGGCGCTGTCGACGCACCTCGGGCGGCCACTGTCGCTGATCGCCGAGAGCGACCTCAACGACCCGCGCCTGATCACGCCCCGCGAGTTGGGCGGGTACGGCCTGCACGCCCAGTGGAACGACGACGCCCACCACGCGCTGCACACACTGCTCACCGGGGAGCGGCAGGGCTACTACGGCGACTTCGGCTCCCTCGAATGCCTCACCGACGTGCTGACCGGCGGGTTCTTCCACGCCGGCACCTGGTCCAGTTTCCGGGGCCGCAGCCACGGCCGTCCGGTCGACCGGCAGCGCACGCCCGGCCACCGTTTCGTGGCGTACCTGCAGAACCACGACCAGATCGGCAACCGGGCCACCGGCGACCGGATCTCCGCCGCGCTGTCGCCCGGGCTGCTGCGCGTCGGCGCGACACTGCTGATGACCGCGCCGTTCACGCCGATGCTGTTCATGGGGGAGGAGTGGGCGGCCTCCACGCCGTGGCAGTTCTTCACCAGCCACCCGGAGCCGGAACTGGCGACGGCCGTCGCCACCGGCCGCAGGCGGGAGTTCGCCACCCACGGCTGGGCCACCGAAGACGTGCCCGATCCGCAGGACCCGCAGACGTTCCTGCGGTCCCGGCTCGACTGGGCCGAGCTGGACAAGCCGGAGCACCGCGAGACGTACGACCTGTACCGGCGGCTGATCGCGCTGCGCCGCTCCCGGGCCGACCTGTCCGACCCCCGGCTGGACCGGGTCGACGTACGCCATGGCGACCGGTTCCTGGTGATGCGGCGCGGCGACACGCTCGTGGTGGCGAACCTGGCCGGCCGGGCGCAGCGGATCAACCTGCCCGGGGTGGTGCGCCGCGTGCTGCTCGCCACGTCCGAAGGCGTCACCGTCATGCGCGACGGCATCGAGCTGCCGCCGGAGAGCGCCGCGATCGTGGCGCTCTGACCGTCTCACCGGTGAAGTTTGCGCCGTACCGCCTCGGCGTCGGCGTGACCGAGTTCCTCGTACAGCGCGAGTGACCGCCGCCAGGCGTCCCGGGCCGCGTCCGTTCGCCCGGCCGCGGCCCACGTGTCGCCGAGGTGGTCCAGCACGATGCCCTCGGCATGCCGGTCGCCGATCTCGGCGAACAGGGTGAGGGACTGCTGGAAACACTCGACCGCCTGCGCGTACTCGCCCAGGTGGTGGTGGGCGAAGCCGATGCTGTCCCACGTGTTCGCCTGCCCGTACGCGCTCCCGGCCTGCTCGGAGAGGGCGAGCGCGCGGCGGCAGAACGTGATCGCGTCGTGGTGCTCGCCGAGCTGCGAGTGGTACCAGCCGATCGCGTTGAGCGCGACCGCCTGCTTGAGCGGGCTCCCGACCCGTTCGTAGAGGGCGAGGCTCCGCCGGGCGTGCGGCAGCGCCTCGCGGGGTTGCCGCTGCCGGTCGTGGAGCATGCTGAGGTCGAAGTGGGTGTGCGCCCGCCCCTCGTCGTCGCTCAGCGCGGCGAACAGGTCCAGCGCGGCGAGCAGGTTGCGCTGCGCCTCGGCGTACCGGCCCAGGTTGGAGCAGGCCCCGGCCAGGAGCCGGTGCGCCTGGGCCTGCGCCGGGCGGTCACCCGAGCGCCCGGTCGCCTCGACCGCTCGGCGGGCCACCGCGGCCCAGTCGTGCCAGTGGCCCTGCCTGTCGAAGTACGTGGCCAGGGTCCACGAGAGCTGCCCGGCCGCGGCGTCGAGGCCGTTGCCGGCGGCGTACTCGATGATCGCGAGGAGCACCTGGTGCTCGCGGGTGAACCAGGCCAGCGCCGCCGCCAGGTCGTCGAGCCGTTCGACGGTCACCCCCGGCGCGGCGGGGGTGAGGGTCAGCGGGTCGCGCTGCGGGGACAGCAGCAGCGCGGCCGCGTGCGCGGTGTGCAGATGGTGGTCGACCAGCCGGCGCAGCGCGGACCGGGAACCGGCCTCGTCCCCGGCCGCCCGTTCGACAGCGAACGTCCGGACCAGGTCGTGCATGCGGTACCGGCCCGCGACGTGTTCCTGCACGAGGTGCGCGTCGACGAGCTCGCGCAGCGGCCGGCGCAGCTCGTCCGGCGTACGGGCGGTCAGGCCGGCCGCCGCGGCCCGGCTGATGTCCGGCCCCGGGGCGAGGCCGAGCAGCGTGAACACCTCCGCCGCGGCCGGCGTGAGCGCCGCCAGCGATCGGGACAGCACCACCCGCAGGTTCGTGGTCACCTCGTCGCCGGCCAGCGCGTCCAGCGGGCTCGCCGCCGTGGTCAGCTCCGCCGCGACCGACGACAGCGGGAGATCGGGGTGGAGTGCCGCACGGGCCGCCACGATCCCGAGCGCCAGTGGCAGACCCCCGCAGAACCGCACGATGCCGGCGACGGCGTCCGGCTGTTCCGCCACCCGCGCGGCGCCCACCTGTCGCACGATCAGCTCGCGGGCCTCGTCGTCGGGCAGCACGTCCAGCGGCAGCGGTCGCGCGCCGTGGGTGACGACGAGGCCGGCCAGCTGCCGGCGGCTGGTCACCAGGACCGCGCTCGTGGGGGTGCCGGGCAGCAGCGGGATCACCGTGGCGGCGTCGCGGGCGTCGTCGAGGACGACCAGCAGCCGGCGGCCGGCGACGAGCGTCCGGTACAGCGACGCCTGGGCCTGCGGATCGGCCGGGACGCGTGCCGGTTCGACACCGAGCGCTTCGAGGAAGCCGCGCACCGCCACCGGCCATCCGACCGGGTCGCCGGTCGGGTCGAAGCCGCGCAGGTTGACGTAGAGCTGCCCGTCGGGGAAGCGATCGGCGTTGGCGTGCGCCCAGCGCAGGGCCAGCCAGGTCTTGCCGACGCCACCGCCGCCACCGATGGACGAGATCACGACCGGCGACCCGGCGCCGTCCGGGCGTCCGACGTCTGCGAGTTGTTCGTCGAGGCGCGCGAGCTGGGCGGTCCGGCCGGCGAAGACCCCTGGTGACGCGGGTAGCTGCCGGGGCACGCCCGCATCCCGCGCCGCGCCGGGCCCGCCGGTTGCCGTCGCGGTCGGTTCGCCGCCTCCCACAGGGTCCGGCGGCGCGATCGCCGCGTCGGCGGTGAGGATCTGCTGGTAGAGCTGCGCCAGCGGCGGGCTGGGGTCGGTGCCGATCTCGGCGGCCAGCCGGTGGCGCATCCGGTGGAAGTGCTCAAGGGCGTCGGCCTGCCGTCCGCACCGGTACAGGGCGAGCATCGCCTGCGCCGCGAGGCGCTCGTCCCACGGGTACCGGCTGCTCAGTGCCAGGACGTCGGGGAGAAGACGGGCGTGCCGGCCGCGACGCAGGGCGATGTCGTTGCGGTCCAGCGCGGCGGCGAGCCGCTGCCGGTCGAGGGTCTGCCGGTAGGCCACCAGCCACGGGGTGGTCAGCCCGTGGAACGCCTCGCCGCGCCACAGCCCCAGCGCCCGCTCGAGGCAGCTGATCGCCGTGGCGTCGTCCCCGGCGCGCCGGGCCTGCTCGGTCAGTTCGCGGAAGCGGTGCAGGTCGACGCGGTCCGGGTCGACGGCGAGCAGGTAGCCGGGATGGCGCCGGACGATGCGGACCTCGTCGGCGCAGGCCAGCGCCTGGCGGAGCCGGGACAGGTAGCCACGCAGGGTGGCGGCGGCGCCGTCCGGCACCTCGTCGCCCCAGACCCGGCTGATGAGCTGTCCGGTCGCGACGACACGGTTGGGCTCGACCAGCAGGGCGGCGAGGACGCACTGTTGGCGGGCGTGACCGATCCGGACCGCCCGGCCGTCGATCCGGACGTCCAGGTCGCCGAGCACCCGGAACTCCACCGCCACGGACTGTCACGCTAGCCGCAGGCGGTGGCGGTCGGACCGGGCCTGACGACGATCCGACAGGCGACGGCGCACCGGTGCGCGGGGCCCGTTGTCCGAGCCCCGCGGACCGCCGTGCCGACGGGGTCACGGGCAGTTGGTCACGGTCTCGACGCTGGCCCGGCAGTCGTCGGCCACCACGTCCGGGCCACCGTCACCGTCGTCCACGCCGGGGCCGCCGACCAGGGTGTCCACGCCCTTGTCGCCGAAGAGGTGGTCGTCGTTGCTGCCGCCGTCCACGCGGTCGTTGCCGTCCAGGGCGCTGGGTCCGATGAAGCGGTCACCGTGGATGGTGTCGGCGCCGCCGTCGCCGTGGAGGTTGTCGTTGCCCAGGTCACCCCAGATGTCGTCGCCGTTCAGCCCGCCGTAGACGATGTCGTCGCCGGTGTTGGCCTTGATGTCGTCGTTGCCGGCGAGGCCGCAGATGATGTCGTCGTTGACGCTTCCGACGATGACGTCGCGAGCGGTCGTGCCGATGATGAACTCCGGGCCGTTGGCGTTGTTGCTGACGTAGCGCCCGCCCAGCGGCACGTACTCCGGGCTGTATCCGGCCGGCACCGGCGCGCCGGAGTAGGGGCCGCAGTCGGCGGGGACGATGTAGGCCGCGGACGCCGGGGCGGCGCCGCCGGTCAGGCCCGCGACGGCCAGGACGAGTGCCCCGACCGCCGAGGCTGCGCCGGTACGGGGGGTGGAGAGGTAACCGTGTGACATGACGCTTCTCCCTTGCGGTTGATGTGTGCGAGAAGCGTCACCGACGACCGTTGGACGGACGTGCGGCAAACGTTGAACCCGGCCCGCCCTCGGCGCCGATCTTGGAGTTGCGGCGCCTCGAAGGTCGCACATGTCCGGTTCGCGAACCACCGCAACTCCAAGATCGACGGGGCGGGGAGCGGTGAGTTCGTCGAGAGGGGGCGGTCCAACCTCTGACGGCACGACTCTGGAGGTTCCATGTCCGACACGCTGACCCGCCGCGAGCTGTGGGGGCTCGCGCACGCCGAACGCGCCGCCCTCGCCGACGATCTCGCCGGACTCGACGCGGCGCAGTGGGCGCGGCGCTCGCTGTGCGGCCGGTGGACGGTGGAGGAGACGCTCGCGCACATGACGGCGGCGGCGAGCGTCGGCCGCGCCCGCTGGGTCGCCAGCGTGCTCGGCGCCCGGTTCGACTTCGACCTGCACAACGACCGCCGGCTGGCCGAGCACCGGGGCGCCGACCCGGGGGAGACGCTCGACCGGTTCCGCCGGATCATCGGCAGCACCACGTCGACGTTCGGGCCGACCGAGGCGTGGCTCGGTGAGGTGGTCGTGCACGCCCAGGACATCCGGCGTCCACTCGGCCTGACACGGACGCCGTCGGTCGAGGCCGTCACGCCTGTCGCCCGGTTCTTCGCGGGGCGGGACTTCACGGTGGCCGGGCGCAGCGCGATCAACGGCCTGCGGGTGGAGGCCACCGACGGGCCGTTCACCGCCGGCGCCGGCCCGCTGGTCAGCGGCACCACTGTCGCGCTGATGATGGCGATGGCCGGGCGGGCCGCCTACTGCGACGACCTCACCGGGCCCGGCGTGCAGACGCTGCGGGAGCGCTGCACGGCCGCCTGAGGACGCCGGGCGGCGGGAACGCGGGAGAGCTGCGGACGCCTGCCGCAGCGACGTTCACGGCTTCGGCAGCGTCAGGATCTCCGCGCCGTCGTCGGTGATGGCGATGGTGTGCTCGCTGTGCGCGGTGCGGCAGCCGGTCGCGCTGCGCAGCGTCCACCCGTCGGCGTCGGTGACCAACGTGGCGGTGTCCGCCATGACCCACGGCTCCAGCGCCAGAAGCAGTCCGGGACGCAGCGTGTAGCCGCGCCCGGGTCGCCCGGTGTTCGACACGTGCGGGTCCTGGTGCATCGTCGACCCGACGCCGTGGCCGCCGAACTCGGTGTTCACCGAGTATCCGGCTTCGGTGAGGACCGAGCCGATGGCGTGCGAGAGGTCGCCGACGCGGGCGCCGGGACGGGCTGCCGCGATTCCGGCGCGCAACGCCCGTTCGGTCGCGTCGATGAGCGCGACGCTCTCCGCGGGCCGGGCGTCGCCGACGAGGAAGCTGATCGCGGAGTCGGCCACCACCCCGCCCAGCGAGACGGCCAGGTCGAGGCTCAGCAGGTCGCCGTCGGCGAGCGCGTAGTCGTGCGGCAGCCCGTGCAGCACCGCGTCGTTGACCGAGGTGCAGATGTAGTGGCCGAACGGCCCGCGCCCGAACGACGGCTCGTAGTCGACGTAGCAGGATTGCGCCCCGGCCTCGACGATCATGCGCTGCGCCTGCCTGTCGATGTCGAGCAGGTTGGTGCCGACAGTGGTGCTGCTGCGCAGCGTCCGCAGGATGTGGGCGACCAGGGCGCCGGTGTCCCGCGCCCGCCGTACGTCCGTGGGGCTCAGGATCTCGATCATGCGGGCGCCTTTCTCGCGGAACCAATAAGTATCCCGGTCATGTTATCCCGGTATTAGAATCCTGGCATGGTCCGGTTGCCCCTCACCCCCGCCGAGGTCGAGCGCGGGCAGCGCCTCGGCGCGCTCCTGCGGCGTGCCCGGGGTGAGCGTTCGATGCTGCTCACCGCGCTCGACGCGGGCGTCTCCCCGGAGACGCTCCGGAAGATCGAGTCCGGCCGGGTCGCCACGCCGGCGTTCCCCACCATCGCGGCCATCGCCGACGTCCTCGGCCTCTCCCTCGACGAGGTGTGGTCGGAGATCAACCGATCCGAGGCGGCGGTGCGTCTCGCGCCGTCCGAGCGGCGCCTGGCCTCGTAGGGCCGCCCTGTCGGCGAGGAGAGCATACCGAGTATGTAAGCTCCGACGCATGCCACCCACGCGTCGCGCCGTCGCCCTCGTCGTCCCCGTCGCCGGCTTCCTGCTCGGCTTCCTGGACTTCGTCTGGATCAAGTGGGTGCCGTTCCCGTTCGCCGAACTCGGCAACTCCACCGCCACCTGGGCGGTCGCCGCGTTCGCGCTGGGCTGGTGGATCCGGACGGGCGCGGTGCGCGCCGCCGTGGCCGCCAGCGTCCTGCTGATCGTCGCCGTGCCCAGCTACTACCTGGCGGCGACGCTGCTCCAGGGCGACGACCTCGCCGTGATCTGGGCGCTCACCTCGATCGTCTGGATGGCGTTCGGCGTGGTGGCGGGCGTGGTGTTCGGCGTCGCCGGCATCTGGGCGCGGACCGAGGGATGGCGGCGCGTCGTGGGGACCGCGCTTCCGGTGGCCGTGTTCGTCGAGGAGGCGCTGCGGTTCGCGCTGAAGTCGCGGTCCGGCTATCCCGGCGCCTGGTGGAACGTGGCCATCGACCTCGGGCTCGCCGTGCTGCTGGTGGTGCTGATCGGCCGGTCCGCCCGGGTACGGCTGCTGGCCGCCGCGGTGGCGCTGCCGCTGGCCGCGGCGGGCGCGGTCGCGTTCTCCGCCGTCGCGGGCTGACCTGCCCCGTCGGCCGACGGGCCATCGCCGGCCGAGGATGCGAGCCGGTCGAGGCAGCGAGCGGCAGGGCCGGCCAAAGGCTGCGGGCCACCGGGCCGGCCGAGGCGGCAGGCCCGGTGGCCCGACCGGGATCGGCGACAATGATCCGAGAGCGGCGTGGTCAGGACGACGGGGGAGGAAACGGATGATCCGACGGCAGGTGTTCGCGGCGGCGATGCTCACGGCAACGGCTCTGGTGGCCGGCTGCACGACGGACCGGCCCGAAGCCGCACCGCCCACCAGCGCCCCGGCCGCATCCACGCCGAACGCCACACCGAGCGCCGAGTCGGTGCCCCCGCCTGCGGAACTGGCCGCCCTGGAGCGGCGTTCCGGTGCCCGGATCGGCGTCTTCGCCGTCGACACCGGCACCGGCCGCACCCTCGCACACCGCGCCGACGAGCGGTTCGCGTACGCCTCGACGTGCAAGGCGCTCGCGGCCGGCGCGATGCTGGCCGCCACGTCCGACGCCGAGCGGGACCGGGTGGTCCGCTACCGGCGCGTGGACCTGGTGGCGCACTCCCCGGTGACCGAACGGCACGTGGAGACCGGGATGACGCTGCGGGACGCCGCCGAGGCGGCGGTGCGGTACAGCGACAACACCGCCGGCAACCTGCTGTTCGACGCGCTCGGCGGCCCGGCCGGCTTCGAGCGGGCGCTCCGGGAGGCCGGCGACCGGGTCACCCGGCCCGCCCGTGCCGAACCGGAGCTCAACGCGGCCACGCCCGGCGACGAGCGCGACACCAGCACGCCCCGCGCGATGGCCGGCTCGCTGCGGGCGTACGCGCTGGGTGAGGCCCTGCCGCCCGCGGACCGCGACCTGCTGCTGGGCTGGATGCGGGCCAGCACCACCGGGAGCGGGCTGGTCCGGGCCGGCGTGCCGGCCGGCTGGCAGGTGGCTGACAAGTCCGGCACCGGCGGGTACGGCACCCGTAACGACATCGCCGTGGTGTGGCCGCCGGACCGGGCGCCGATCGTGCTGGCGGTCATGACCAGTCGCGACAGCCGCGACGCGGAGCCCGACGACGCCCTGGTCGCCCAGGCAGCGCGGGCGACAGTGACCGCGTTGCGCTGACGGGAGGCCCGGCTCAGGGGATCGGCCACTCGTGCACGGGCCGGTTGCTGTGCATCAGGTCGACGTAGTGGCGGACCACCTCGCGCAGCGCCGCCGGCCGGTCCATGTGGTCGGCCGACTCCAGCCGGTGCAGCGTCTCCACCTGCCAGGTCGCGCCGTTGCGGCCGGTCAGGCAGCGCTGCTCGACGATGCCGAGCAGCCGGTCCCGTTCCGCCGGGTCCAGGCCCCACCGGTCCAGTCCGTGGTGGGCCATCGGCAGCAGCCGGCGCAGCACCAGCTCGGTCACCGGCAGGTAACCGAGCCCGGGCCAGTACACCTGGGCGTCGATGCCGTGCCGGGCGCAGGCGTTGAAGTTCTCCTCGGCCGCGCTGAACGACATCTGCGACCACAGCGGGCGGTCGGACTCGGCGAGCGCCCGCACCAGGCCGAAGTAGAACGCGCCGTTGGCGACCGTGTCCAGCACCGTCGGCCCGGCCGGCAGCACCCGGTTCTCCACCCGCAGGTGCGGCCGGCCCTTGAGCACGTCGTAGACCGGCCGGTTCCACCGGTAGACGGTGCCGTTGTGCAGGCGCAGCTCGGCCAGCTTCGGCACTCCGCCGCTGTGCAGCGTCGCCGCCGGGTCCTCCGGGTCGCAGACCGGCAGCAGCGCCGGAAAGTAGCGCACGTTCTCCTCGAACAGGTCGAACACCGAGGTGATCCAGCGTTCGCCGAACCACACCCGGGGGCGTACGCCCTGGGCCTTGATCTCCTCCGCCCGGGTGTCGGTGGCCTGCTGGAACAGCGGCACCCGGGTCTCGCGCCACAGCTCCCGGCCGAAGAACAGCGGTGAGTTCGCGCCGACCGCCACCTGGACGCCGGCGACGGCCTGGGCCGCGTTCCAGTAGTCGGCAAACTGCGCCGGGCTGACCTGGAGGTGGAACTGGGTGCTGGTGCACGCCGCCTCCGGCGTGATCGTGTCGGCCGTGGTGGCCAGCCGCTCCACTCCGCTGATCGCGATCGGCAGGTCCTCGCCGCGGGCGGCGAAGATCTGCTCGTTGAGCAGCGCGTACCGGGGGTTCGCCGACAGCGTCTCGGCGGTCAGGTGCTCCGGGCGCAGCGTCGGCAGGATCCCCACCATCACCATGTGCGCGCCCACCGTGCGGGCCTTCTCCTCAGCGGCGTTCAGGCTGGCCCGGACGTGCTCCTCGAACGCCGCGGTGCCGGTGCCGGCGAGCCGCCGCGGCTCGACGTTGATCTCCACGTTGAACTGGCCCAGCTCCGTCTGGAACGCCGGGTCGGCGATCGCCTCCAGCACGTCGGCGTTGCGCATGGCCGGGTCGAAACCGTCGTCGACCAGGTTCAGCTCGATCTCCAGGCCGGTCATCGGCCGCTCCACGTCGAACCGGGACTCGCGCAGCATCTCGGCGAACACGTCCAGGCACCGCCGGACCTTGTCGCGATAGCGGGCCCGGTCCTCCCGGCTGAAGGTACGCACGCCGACGTCCTCGCCCATGGTCACCACCCTGTCACCGTTGGTTCTCCCCAACCTCGCACGGAGTGACGGGTCAGGAAAGGCCCGGAGGCCCTTTTCTCTACCCCGTGGCGGCCCCGGTGATCCCCGTCGCGGGGCAGCGGGTTCCGTCCGGGCGGCCCGGCCCGGGCGGCTAGCATGGCCGCCGACGGCGAAGGGGAGTGGCTGATGCGCGACGGGTGGATCCGGGCGTTCGTGGTGGCGGCGTTCGCCGAGGGATGCTCGTGGGCGGCGCTGCTGGCCGGCATGGCGGTCAAGTACGGCCCGCCCGGCAACGAGATCGGCGTGAAGATCTTCGGCCCGATCCACGGCGCGCTGTTCGTGGTCTACGGCGTGCTGACGCTCGTGGTGGCCCTACGGCGCCGCTGGACGCTCGTGCAGACCGGGCTGGCCCTGGCCAGCGCGGTGCCCCCGTTCGCCACGGTGCTGTTCGAGCGCTGGGCGAGCCGCCGGGGCCTGCTCGACGCGCCGGCTCCGGTGGAGCAGCCGCTCACCCCCGCGGGTCGCTGACCGCGGCGACCTCCTCCGCGAGGAAGCCGGCCAGCACGTCGGTCAGCTCCCGCGGCGCCTCCTCGGCCATGTGGTGCCCGGACGGGATCGACGCGGTCCGCACGTCGTCGGCCCAGTCGCGCCAGATGGCGGCCGGGTCGCCGTAGAGGTCGACCATGTCGTCGCGCTCGGACCAGGCGAACAGCACCGGGCAGGCGATCCGGCGCCCGGCGGCCCGGTCCGCGTCGTCGGCCGCCCGGTCCGGGCCGAGCCCGGCACGGTAGTCCTCGCACATGGCGTGCACAGTCGCCGGATCACCGATGGCGCGCCGGTAGTCGGCGTACGCCTGCTCGCCCATCTCCTCCGGTGATCCGCCGTACCAGGCGTCCGGATCGGCGTTGATCACCCGCTCGGCCGGCTTGGCGAGCTGACCGAGGAAGAACCAGTGCCACCAGCGGGCGGCGAACCGGGCGTCGCAGCGGGCCAGCGCCTCGCCGATCGGCACCCCGTCGAGCACGCCGAGGCGGCTCACCCGGTCCGGGTGGTCCAGGGCGGTCCGCATGGCCACGTAGGCGCCGCGGTCGTGACCGATCACCGCGGCCCGGCGGTGCCCGAGCGCGTCGAGCAGGCCCACCACGTCCGCGGCCATCGCCCGCTTGGAGTAGACCGTGTGCTCCGGGTCGCTCGGCGGCTTCGACGAGCCGCCGTAGCCGCGCAGGTCCGGGCAGATCACCGTGTGCCGCGCGGCCAGCCGCGGCGCCACCCGGTGCCAGGTCGCATGGGTACGCGGGTGCCCGTGCAACAGCACCACGGGCGGCCCGGAGCCGCCGTGGCGTACGCGCAGGCGGACCGCGCCGACGTCGATCTCGGTGAGCGTGAAGCCGGGGAACATGGCCGCAGCGGTGCCCGCCACCGGCGACGGGGAAACCTATGTCAGCGCTGAGCAGGCGGCCACGCCGAACAGCAGCACGGCGCCGAGCATCGCCTGCAGGAGCAGCGCCGGCCCCAGGTGCGACCAGAGCGTGGCGGTACGCGGCGTCAGCAGTTGGCCGGTGGTCAGGTTGACGATCCGTTCGATCCGCGGCGGCAGGTCCTCGTCGCGTTGCGCCCGCAGCGTGAGCTGGACGTGGTCGCCGGGGTGCAGCGCGCTCTGCGGCAGGTGGCCGTGCAGCTCGACCTCGACCAGCCGGCCGGTGGCGTCGCGTACCCGCACCGGGGTGACCAGGAACTCCGGCCCCTTCTTCAGCTCCTTGAAGCTGCGCCGCGCCCCGCCGCCGCCGCTGCTGAGCAACGCGCGCACCACCTTCAGCAGCAGCCCCACCACCCCCGCGGCGGTGAGCACCGCGACCAGCGCGGGCTGCCCGACCCGTACCTCCCGGGCGTAGCCCTCCATCAACCGGACCAGACGCCCGGTGACGACGCGTTCCGTCGGGCGGACGACGCGTCGGGTGTACAGCTCCGTGTCCATGTTCACCACCGAGAGTCCCGTTCCGTGCACAGATGGTATCGGCCCTTCGGGTTGAACGACGTGAATGAACGGTGGTCACGCCCGGGGAGCCGGCAGGTGAACTCCGCCGGGGCGCGGGTATGCGTGCGGCCGAGCCGGAAAGGGGTCGAGCATGCAGCTGTCCTTCCTGCGCCCGCTCTACGACCGTCCCGGGCCGTGGTGCTCGGTGTACATGGACGCCTCCCGCGACACCCAGGACGCGCGAGCGCAGGTCGACCTGCGCTGGCGGGCCCTCAAGGGCGATCTGCTGGGGCAGGGCGCCGACCCGGTCACCGTCGAGGCGGTGGAGGAGGTCGTCCGCCGGCACCAGCCGATGCCCGGCGACTACGGCATCGCCGTGTTCGCCAGCCGGGGCCGCGTGGTGCTCACCGAGTACCTCTCCGCGCCGCCGCTGCGCGACCTGGCGAGCTGGTCGGCGCTGCCGCACACCATGCCGCTCGTGGCCCAGCGCGGCGAGCAGGTGGCCTGGGTGCGGGTACTGGCCGACCGTACCGGCGCGGACGCCGTGGCGGTCAGCGCCGGCGGGGTGCCCCGGCGGGCCCAGGTGCAGGGCGGGCAGAGCCGCCAGCTGCGCCGGGTGCAGCCGGGCGGCTGGTCGCAGTCCCGCTACCAGCGCGCCGCCATGGAGGCGTGGCATCAGAACGCCGGTGACGCCGCGGCGGCCACCGCCGACCTGGCCGAGCGGGTCGGCGCGGACGTCGTGGTGGTGGCCGGGGACGTCCGTGCCACCGGCATGATCGCCGCCCAGCTCCCCGCGCGCTGGCAGGACGTGCTGGTGCGCACCGACGCCGGCGCACGTGACGTGGGCGCCGACGACACGCTGATGGACGACATCACGGTGCAGACCGTCGCCGAGGTCGCCGACCGGCGGATCGCCGCCGCGCTGGACCGCTTCGGCGTCCAGGAGGACGTCGGCGCCGGACTCGACGCCGTGGTCTCCGCGTTGCAACGCAACCAGGTCGACACCATGCTCATCGTGGACGACCCGTCGGCCGACGGCGAGCTGTGGGTGGGCCCCGAGCCGACCGAGATCGCCACCGACCCGGCGCAGCTGGCCGGCATGTCGGTGGCCGACCCGCAGCGGGTACGCGCCGACGCGGCGTTGCTGCGCGCGCTGATCGGCACCGACGCGGACCTCACGGTGCTCGCGCCCGAGGAGGCGCCGGAGCTGACCGACGGGGTCGGCGCGGTGCTGCGCTACGTCGACGCGAGCACGCCGGGGCGGGGCAATGGCTGAGCGCATCGTCGCCGACCTGGTGGTCGAACGCCTGCGGGCCTGGCGGGTGCCGCGGGTCTTCGGCTGTCCGGGCGCGGCGATCGCCCCGCTCGTGGGCGCGCTCGACGACGCGGGCGGGGACCCGGCTTTCGTTCCCGCCCGGCACGAGGAGACCGCCTCGTACATGGCCACCGGGCACGCGAAGTTCACCGGCGGCGTCGGGGTGTGCCTGGCGACCCAGGGCCCGAGCGCGGTGCACCTGCTCAACGGGCTCTACGACGCCAAGCTCGACAGCAAGCCGGTGGTCGCGATCATCGGCGAGGACGTCACCGGCCCGCTCGGCGGCGCGCACGAGGAGATCGGGCTGAGCCGGCTGTTCGGCGACGTGTGCAACCAGTTCGTCCGCTACGGCCGCAGCCCGGAACAGGTGCCGACGCTGCTGGACCAGGCGTTCCGTACCGCCGCGGCGACCCGCAGCCCGACCTGCGTGGTGCTGCCGCGCGCGTTGCAGGTCACCGCCGTACCGGACCTGCTGCCGCAGACCGCCGGGGTGGTCACCGCGACGCCCGGCGAGCCGCTGGCCCGGGTGCTGCCGCACGACGCCGACCTGGACGCCGCCGCGTCGCTGCTCGGCAACGGGCGGCGGGTGGCGATGCTCGTCGGCCAGGGCGCGCACGGCGCGGCCGAGGAGATCGTCGCGCTCGCCGACCGGCTCGGCGCGGGCGTCGCCACGTCGCTGCTGGGCAAGCCGGTGCTCGACGAGCGGCTGCCGTTCCACACCGGCGTGCTCGGCGAGGTCGGCACCACCGCCGCCGCGCAGCTCATGGGCTCCTGCGACACGCTGCTGATGATCGGCACCAACGACCCGTGGACCGACTGGTTCCCGATGCCGGGCCAGGTACGCACCATCCAGATCGACATCGACGGCCGGCGCATCGGCACCCGCTACCCGGTGGACGTGCCGCTCGTCGGCGACGCCGCCGAGACGCTGCGGGCGCTGCTGACCCGGGTGCCGGAGAATCCCCACCGCGAGTGGCGCGGCATGGTGGAGAAGATGGTGGACCGGTGGCGGGAGACCGCGGCCGAGCGCGCCGCCGCCCCGGCCGAGCCGGTCAACCCGCAGCTCGTGCTCCGCGAGCTGTCCGCACGGCTGCCCCGGCACGCCGGCGTCGCCGTCGACGTCGGCTCGGTCATCTACTGGTACGCCCGGCACCTGGAGCTGCCGCCGGGGGTGCGGGCGCAGTTGTGCGGCACGCTCGGCTCGACGGGCTGCGCCCTGCCGTACGCGGTCGCGGCCAAGCTGGCCCGCCCGGACGAGCCGGTGCTCGCGCTGCTCGGCGACGGCGCGATGCAGCTCAACGGCCTGGCCGAGCTGATCACTGTGGCCCACCACTGGACGCGGTGGCGCGATCCCCGCCTGATCGTGCTGGTGCTGAACAACCGGGACCAGTCCGGCGTGGGCGGCGGGCGGACGCCCGGGGGGCGGCGCTCCGACGTGCCGTACGCCGGGTGGGCCCGCCTGCTCGGGCTGCACGGCGTCCGGGTGGACCGGCCGGACCTGGTCGGACCCGCCTGGGACGAGGTGCTCGCGGCCGACCGGCCGGCCGTCCTGGAGGCGGTGGTGGACCCGGCCGTGCCGCTGGACGCGCCCGAACCGGCGCTGGCCGACCTGCGCGGCCTGGTGACCGACGGGGACGCCGCCCGCCGGGTGCGGGAGCGGGTGATCCAGACCGAGGCCATCGCGGCGGACGAGGTCGTTTAGCCGGATCACTCCGGGGCACTGCGACCAGGCACAACCGTCCCGGGAGGTTCCATGTCCGTCGCCGCCGACCGTCGTTACGGCCCCGCCCCGCTACCCACGGCGCGCGGGCCGGTCTCCGCCGCGCTGCTGGCCGCGCTGCGCGACGCTCCCCGGGAGCTGCCGGCCGGGCTGGGCGCCGCATTCGACGCGGTGGCCGCGCCGCTGACCGACGAGGATCTCCAGCTCACCCTGTTCCTCTGCTACGAGCTGCACTACCGGGGCTGGTCCGGCGTCGACGAGGCGTGGGAGTGGGAGCCGTCGCTGCTGGCGCTGCGCGCCCGCGCCGAGCGGCCGTTCGAGGCGGCGCTGCGCGAGCTGGCCGGCCCGTCGCCGGCGGTGCTGCCGGCCGCCGTGCCGGGCGCGCTGGCCGACCTGGTGGCCGCCGACGACGGCCCGCCGCTCGCCGCCGCGCTGCAACGCCGCGCCGACCTCGGCCGGTTCCGCGAGTTCGTCACCCACCGCTCGATCTACCACCTGCGCGAGGCCGACCCGCACAGCTGGGCGCTGCCCCGCCTCGGCGGGCCGGCGAAGGCCGCCCTCGTGGAGATCCAGACCGACGAGTACGGCAACGGCCGGCTGGACCGGATGCACGCCGAGCTGTTCCGCACCACGATGGACCGGCTCGGCCTGGACACCGGCTACGCCGCCCACCTGGACCGGGTGCCGGCGGTGACGCTGGCGACCAACAACCTGATGTCGCTGTTCGGCCTGCACCGGCGGCTGCGCGGGGCACTGCTCGGGCACCTGGCCGCGTACGAGATGACCTCGTCGCTGCCGAACCGCCGCTACGGCAACGGGCTGCGCCGGCTCGGCTTCGACGCGGTGGCCACGCGCTTCTACGACGAGCACGTCGAGGCCGACGCCGTGCACGAGCAGGTCGCCGCGTACGACATGTGCGGCGGGCTGGTCCGGGCCGAGCCGGCGCTCGTGTCCGACGTGCTGTTCGGCGCCGCCGCCGCGCTGGCCGTGGACGCCCTGTTCGCCGCGCACCTGCTCGACGCCTGGTCGGCCGGGGAGTCCTCGCTGCGCCCGCCCGCCGAGGTCCTCGCCGCAGCCTGACCCACCCCGTTCCCCGCGATCTTGCGGTTGTGGCCCCCGTGGTGCCCGGTTCGCGAGGATTGCCGGGTGCCCAAGTGCAAGATCGCGGGGGAGGGGCGGTGGGAGTCAGCCCTCGCGGTCGCTGTCGGCGCGGAAGCCCGCCACCTTGTGCGTGCCGTCGCAGAACGGCTTGATCGCGCTCTTGCCGCACCGGCACAGCGCGACGGTGCCCCGGCGCGTCTCGATCGGCGTGCCCTCGGGCGTGACCAGCGCGAAGTCGCCGCGTACCAGCAGTGGTCCGTCCCGGTACGGGGTGATGGTCGCCGCCGGGGTGCTCTCGTCGTCGGGCATGCGCGGTGCAGTGCCCGTCCCGGTCCGGCCCAAACCCGCACCCGAGCGCTGTTGCGCCCGCGACGGCGGGCACGCGGCGCGACGGCGTACCTGGGTGTCGCGGGCGGTGCCGTTACCGGGCGGGCCTTGGTCCTGACCCGTGGGGAGATGCCCCGTTTAGACCCCAGAGGGACGGGAAGCCGGGCCGCGTGGTGAGCGAACGAGTCGAACGGACGCCGGTCAGCGGCGCGGGGCTGCCCGTGGAGCGGGTGGTGGTGCCCGGCAGCGCCGCCCGGGTCCTGGTCGCCGCGACCGCCCGGGCGCTGCGCGGCGACGACTGCGGCGACCTCGGCCATCCGGGCGCGCTGTCCCGCCTCACCGGGGCGCCCGAGCCGGTACGCCGTGCCGCCGCCGTCCGGGCCGCCGGGCGGGCGGCGCTCACCGCCGACCAGATCGCCGCGGTGGACGCCGAGCGGGTGGCCGGGTGGTTCGCCGGACAGTACCCGGACCGGCGCTGGCCGGGTGTGGTGCTCGGCTCGCCGCACGGCGCGGCCGCCCACCTCGCGGTGGCGCTCGGCGTGCCCTGGCTACCGGCCGGGTTCGAGGTCGCCGGGCAGTGGAGCCGAGGCGCGGTGGACCGCCCGGACGCCGCGTTCGCGCACGGGGCCACGCTGGCCGCCCGGCTGCTCGACCGCAACCCGCGCGTACACGTACGCCAGGTGCACTGCCCGGCCAGCCGAGGTGCGGCGGCCGGCGCGGCGGTGACGTTCGCGGTGCGCTGGCGCACGCTGCCGAAGGCGTACGCGCACTTCCTGGCCGACCGGCTCGAACCGGCCGCGCCGGTGCTGCTGCTGCACGACGCCCGCACCTGGCCGGTACGCGACTGCGGCGACGGGCACAGCTTCCAGGCCGGCTGCCCGGCCGGCGGCCTGGACCCGGTCGACTTCCACCCGGACGCCCGCGCCCTCGGCCAGGTCCTGCGCGCCGCCGGCGGGGACGAGACGCGCTGGGAGGCGCCGGAGGTCACGG
This sequence comes from Micromonospora tulbaghiae, assembly GCF_900091605.1. GTDB lineage: Bacteria > Actinomycetota > Actinomycetes > Mycobacteriales > Micromonosporaceae > Micromonospora > Micromonospora tulbaghiae. The sequence continues at coordinate 11,417 of NZ_FMCQ01000011.1, read as the reverse complement.
TGGCGGGCGCGTTCGCCGAACACGGCGTGGAGCCCGGTTTCGAGCACGACGCCCGCTCCTGGGGCGACCGGCACGGCCATCCGCTGCACCGGGTGGTCGTGCCGCAGCCGGACGCGCTGAGCGCGGTGACCGCCGACCTGTACCGGCGCTGGCTGCGGCGGGCCGGCAAGACCGGGAACCGGCTGGTGGTGGAGTGCGGCCGGCTGCTCGACCCGGCGCAGGTGCTGCGAGCCGGCCTGGTGCCCTACTGGTGCGAGAACGCCACCGCGCGCCGGGTGGCCGGCGTCGAGTGGTGGCTGGCCGGCAGCGAGCCGTTCAGCTCGGTGGACGTGCTGCCGGAGCCGCCGGGCCTGCGCTCGCCCGCGTACGCGGGGCTGCCCCAGTGGCTGGCGGTGGCCGGCTTCGGGCGCCGCAGGCGGGCCCTGGACCGGGGTGCCGCCCGCGGCTACCCGGTGGCCTCGGTACCCACCCGACGTGCCACGGAGGTGTTGCGCAACCAGCCCTGCGACCTGCCCGCGCCGCTGCCGCTGCGGATGGCCGAGGCCCTCACCGCGCTACGTGACGCGGGTGCCCACCAGGGCCTGCTGGTCTGCTGACCGGCCGCCGGGAACGGCTCTACGGCCAACCTGGCGAAACTTCCTCGCGATCCTGCGGTCCGTGATTGAGTACCTACGGAGCGGGAAGACCGCTCGCCGCGAAACGGCCCACGACGCCGTGCGGCGGGCAGCCACCGCTTTCGACGTATCCGTCACGTAACCCAACTTCCTCACCCGGTGCGTGGTCCGACCACGCGCACGACCGGTTCCGACCGGGCGGGGGCTCTTCGGCGAGGGGGCGCGGATGTTCGGACAGACCACCACACCCACACCACCGACCACCGACCGGGGTCTGGAGGACCTGGACGCGGCGGCGCTCGCGTACGCGGCCCGGATCGAGGGACTGCCACCGGAGCGGCGGCAGGAGGCGCGGGACGACCTGGTCCGGTTCGCGCTGCCGTTCGCCGGCCGGCTCGCCCGCCGCTACCGCGGGCGCGGTGAGCCGCTGGAGGACCTGGAGCAGGTGGCCCGTCTCGGCCTGGTCAACGCCGTCGACAGGTACGACCCGGAACGCGGTTCGTTCACCGCGTACGCGGCCATCACCATCGTCGGCGAGATCAAACGGCACTTCCGCGACCGCACCTGGGGTGTGCACGTGCCGCGCCGGCTGCGGGACCTGATCCTCGAGGTGGGCCAGGCGACGGCGACGCTGACCAGCGAGCTGTCCCGCGCCCCCACGGTGGCCGAGCTTTCGGCCCGGCTGGAGACGCCGGAGGAGGAGATCCTCGCCGCGCTGGAGTCGGCCGCCGGCTACAGCCCGGCCTCGCTCAACGCGCCGGTGGGCGGGGAGAGCTCGGCCGAGTTCGGCGACCTGGTCGGCGAGTCCGACCACGCGCTGGAGTCGGTGGACGACCGGGTCACCGTCAGCGGCCTGCTGCACCGGCTGCCGTGGCGGGAGCGCCGCATCCTGGCGATGCGCTTCTACGGCAACCAGACCCAGGCGGAGATCGCCGCCCGGTTCGGCATCTCGCAGATGCACGTGTCCCGGCTGCTGTCGCGGGCGCTGACCTGGCTGCGTCAGGCGATGCTCGCCGACGCGCCGCCGCCCTGGCAGAACGGCGCGGCCGAGGCCGAACCGGGCAGGGCACGCATCTCGGTGAAGCAGAACGGCGACCGGGTGGTCGTCGAGGTCGGCGGCGAGGTGGACCGGGCCGGCGCGGACCAGTTGCGCCGGGCGGTGCTCCAGGCGGTCACCGGGCAACCCCGCGAGGTGGTGGTCGACCTGGTCGGCGCCGGTGGCTTCGACGCCGGCGGGATCGCCGCGCTGATGGCCGGCCGGGAGGCCGCCGCGCGTACCGGGGTGCCGCTGCGGCTGACCCGGGTGCAGCCGGCGGTGCGCCGCTCGCTCACCGCGGCCGGACTGCCGGCCGCCGACTGATCCACCGCACGTACCGCGCCGGCTCCCGCCACGGGAGCCGGCGCGCGGCGTACGACGAGAGGGCCGGCGCCCGACGGCGCCGGCCCTCGTCCGGATCTCAGTTCTCCGGGGTGTCCTCGTGCCCGCGCGGGTGCCGCCACCTGTCGTTCGGCTGCTCGTCGCGCTCGGCGTTGAGCGCGCTGCCCTCCGGCTCGTCGGTCTCCTCGAAGCTGGGCCGGCGCACCTCCTCCGGCGCCGGCACCTCCACCGGGCGGGCGCCGGACTGCGGCGCGGGCTGGTAGTCCACCGCCTCGGGCGCGCCGTACGCGCCGCCGGCCGACGGCGACTCCGGCTCGTGCCGCTCGTGGTGCATCTCCTCGCGGAAGGTCTGCGGCGGCTTCGTGGTGCGCTGCGGCAGGTCCCGGCCCAGGTCGGCGACCAGCGGGCCGTACTTGAGGTCGAACGCCGGCCGCTCCGAGCGGATGCGCGGCATCCGGTCGAAGTTGCGCAGCGGCGGCGGGCAGGTGGTGGCCCACTCCAGCGAGTTGCCGAAGCCCCACGGGTCGTCCACTGTGACCATCGCGCCGTACCGCCAGGACTTCCAGATGTTCCAGATCACGAACAGGGTGGACGCGCCGAGCACGAACGAGCCGATGCTGGAGATCATGTTCAGCGTGGTGAAGCCGTCGCCGGGCAGGTAGTCGGCGTAGCGGCGGGGCATGCCCTCGTTGCCCAGCCAGTGCTGCACCAGGAACGTCGCGTGGAAGCCGATGAACATGGTCCAGAAGTGCATCTTCCCCAGCCGTTCGTCGAGCATCCGCCCGGTCATCTTCGGGAACCAGAAGTAGAGGCCGCCGAACGCGGCGAACACGATGGTGCCGAAGAGCACGTAGTGGAAGTGCGCCACCACGAAATAGGTGTCGTGCACGTGGAAGTCCACCGGCGGGCTGGCCAGCAGCACCCCGGTCAGGCCGCCGAGCAGGAACGTCACCAGGAAGCCGATGGCGAACAGCATCGGCGTCTCGAACGTGAGCTGCCCCTTCCACAGGGTGCCGATCCAGTTGAAGAACTTCACCCCCGTGGGCACCGCGATCAGGTAGCTCAGGATGCTGAAGAACGGCAGCAGCACCTGCCCGGTGGCGAACATGTGGTGCGCCCAGACCGTCATCGACAGCACCGTGATGGCGACGGTGGCCAGCACCAGGCCGGTGTAGCCGAAGATCGGCTTACGGGAGAACACCGGGATGATCTCGGTGATGATGCCGAAGAACGGCAGCGCGATGATGTAGACCTCGGGGTGGCCGAAGAACCAGAACAGGTGCTGCCAGAGCATCGGCCCGCCGGTGGTGGGGTCGTACACGTGCGAGTGCAGCAGCCGGTCCGAGGCGAGCGCCATCAGCGCGGCGGCCAGCAGCGGGAACACGAAGATCACCAGGACGCTGGTGAGCAGCGCGTTCCAGGTGAAGATCGGCATCCGGAACATGGTCATGCCGGGCGCGCGTAACGTCACGATCGTGGTGATCAGGTTTACCGCGCCGAGGATCGTGCCCAGGCCGGACACGGCCAGGCCGACCACCCACAGGTTCCCGCCGACGCCGGGGGAGTGCTGCGCGGTGCTCAACGGCGTGTACGCGGTCCAGCCGAAGTCCGCCGCCCCGGCCGGGGTGGCGAACCCGCCCATCACCATCAGCGCGCCGAGGAAGTAGAGCCAGTACGCGAACGCGTTGAGCCGGGGGAACGCCACATCGGCGGCGCCGATCTGCAGCGGTACCAGATAGTTCGCGAACCCGAAGAACATCGGTGTCGCGAACAGCAGCAGCATGATCGTGCCGTGCATGGTGAACATCTGGTTGTACTGCTCGGGGGAGACGAGCTGCATCCCCGGCCGGGCCAGCTCCACCCGGATGACCATCGCCAGGATCCCGCCGACGATGAAGTACAGGAACGACGTGACCAGATAGAGCAGGCCGATCTGCTTGGCGTCGGTGGTCCGCAGCAACCGCCACAGCGCGTTGCCCTTCACCGCTTCCCGTACGGGCCCGGGGTAGCCCCCGAATCGGGCCGGCGCGAGGATCGCGGGCCCCCGGTCTCGTGCCGGTTCCGTGACTACCCGCTTGGGCATGGCATCTCACCCCGTGTGACGACAGACAGGACGGGCGGGCGTACCCGGCCCTCTGTCCATGTAACCAGGCGAGAGCGGAGAATTCGGTCAGTTCGCCGGGAGCATGGCCCAGACGACCTTGCCGGCGCCGACCGGAGTGCTGCCCCAGCGCTGGGTCAGCTCGCGCACCAGCATCAGCCCGCGGCCGCCCTCGGCACGCGGATCGCGGCTGCTCGCGGCGCGGGCGTCGGCCGGGCTGCCGTCCATCACCGCCACCCGCAGGTACGGCCGGCGCAGCGTCAGCGTCACCTGCATCGGGGTGCCGGCGTGCCGCACCACGTTGCCGACCAGCTCACTGAGCACCAGCGAGGCCGGGCCGGCCAGCTCCGGCACGTTCCACTTACCGCACGCCTCGGTGACCAGCTCCCGGGCCCGCCGGCAGGCGCCGGCGACCGGCTCCAGCCGGACCCGCAGCCGAGGCGCGGCCGACGCGCCGGCCAGCGCCGTCGCCTCGGCGCAGTCCCGGCGTACCGGCACCACCCGGCAGGCGGTGGTCTCGTTCAGCCAGGCCGCCGTCTCGGCGCAGGGAGCGGCGAGCACCATCGGCACCGCCGGCCAGTCGGCGGCGCGCCGCGCGGCGGCGGCGAAGACGGACAGCGCCAGCGGCTCGCCGACCTCGATCTCCTCCAGGTCGACGACCAGGGCGTCCGGCTGCGCGGCGAGGCAGCGGTCGAGCACCTCGTGCACCGCGCGCATCGTGTGCAGGTCGAGCGCTCCGGCCAGCCTTACGACAGTGACCGGCGACTCGTCGCGGACCTCGCACCTGATCCGGGTCACCATCGCCGCCTCGTTTCCATCTCGTCGGGGAGGGTCGCCCGGCCGGGGCGCTTCGCCCGCCTCCCGCAGCCGGAGGACTACGGACGTACCCGCGCCCCGGGCCGGCGAAACCGGGCATCCGGGCCGCCGGGGCGCAGGTCAGCGGCGGTCCCCGCGCCGCGCCGCGACCAGCCCCGACGCCAGCATGGCGGCGCCCAGCAGCAGGTGCAGCCACGAGTCCGCGGAATTGACCGCGAGCACGTTCGCCGCGTCGCGTCCGTCGATCGCCAGCCCGGCCAGCCAGAGCACCAGATAGACCGCGCCGGCGCCGACCAGGAACGTGCGGGCGCCGGCGACGGTACGGGCCAGCACCAGCCCAGCCACCCCCAGCACCAGATGCACCAGGTTGTGCACGGCCGAGACCTGGAACACACCGAACAGCCGGGCGCCGGAGCCCGGCCCGGCGAAGCGAAGATCCGCGTAGTCGCCGGTGACGCCCGGCACGAAGCCCAGCGCGCCGAGCAGCAGCAGGAGCACGGCGAACCCGGAGGCGATCCGGCGTACCGGCGCCCGCCCGTCGGCCGGGTTGCGCCGTGCCCGGGAGTGCGCCATCGAGTTCGTCACGCCGGCCTCCTCGCCACCGCGGGAAGCGCCGGATTCCCGCGGCCGCCGGGGGCAAACGCCGGCCCGGCCGCGCGGGGCGGCCGGGCCGGCGACGCTCAGGCGGGCTGCAACGGCTTCGCCGCGCCCGTCCGGACCCGGTCGTACAGCTCCACGTACCGCTGCGCCATCCGGGCCGGGGTGAACCGCCGGGCCGCCTCCCGCCGGCACTCGGCCGGCTCCAGCCCGCCGGCGGCGAGCACCAGGTCACCCAGCTCCTGCTCGTCGCCGGTGAGCAGGCCGGTGCGGCCGTGCTCGATCAGCTCCGGCAGGCAGCCCCGGGCGGTGGCCACCACCGGCGTGCCGAGCGACAGCGACTCGACCACCGCGGTGCCGCCCGGCTCCTCCCAGCGCAGCGGGAACAGCGACGCCCGCGCCGAGGCGACCAGATCGTCGCGCTCCCGCCCGGCCACCGTGCCGACCCAGCGCACCCGGTCGCCGTCGACGTAGGGCGCCACCTGCTCGTAGAAGAAACGCACGTCCGGGTTCTGCCGGGCCTCGTCGCCGGCCGCGGCCAGATCCTCCGGCCGGTGGTACGGGCCGACCGGCCCGGCCAGCACCAGCCGGAACCCGGCCTCCTGCGCCAGTCGGGCGCCCAGGTCCTGCCCCTTGCCCGGGTTGATCCGGCCGAGAATCACCACGTGGTCGCCCTTCGCCACCGGCGCGTGCCGGTCGGCGTCGACAGCGAGCGGGGTGGACAGGTGCACGTGCCCCACCGAGTGCGCACGCAGCGCCTGCGGCGCGCGTGCCAGCTGCGACGCGGACACCCCGTTGACCCGTACCCGGTCGCCACCGTCGAGGTTGCCGTACAGCTCCGGGTGCTTGGCCAGGTCCCAGTGCAGCGTGTGCAGCACCGGCGGGGCGTCCGGGCCCATCGCGGCGAGCGTGGCCAGCCCGACCGCCTCCACGTGGTCGTGCACCAGGTCGATGTCGTCGCGGGCGTGCAGCGCCCGCACCACCCCGGACAGGTGCGCCTGGGAGACGCCGCAGACCTGGTTGTACGGCCGCTGCAACGCGTGGAACTGGCCGTCCGGGAAGACCGTGATCTTCTCGTCGACCGGCAGCGTGCTGCTCTCCACCGAGGCGAGCACCACCCGTACGCCCAGCCGGCGCAGCTCCGGCACCAGCGTGGCGATCACGTTCTCGATGCCGCCGTAGCCCGGCGGCGGCACGGACAGCCACGGCCCGGCGTTCATCAGCACGGTGAGCGTCATGCGCTGTCCTCTCTCCGGGTTTCCCCGCTCACGCGGCCGCCACCCGGCGGCGGGGGAGACGGTGGCGCAACTGCGCCAGCGGCGGGCGTTCCTGCACCGACACGTCGTTGACCACGATCTCGCGGTCCAAGTTGGGCAGCGTCTCCGAGCCGCCCCGGCGGAACTGGGTCAGCAGCGCGGTCGGCGCCACCCCCGGGGCCGCCCATCCGCGTCGTTGCAGCCGCGACCAGGCGGTCAGCATGATCTGCGCGGACATCCGGCCCAGCGCGGCGGTGTCCTGGTGCCGGTGCTTGCGCTCACCCAGGTCGACCTGGGCCAGCGCGTCCAGCCCGACCAGTTCCAGCAGGTCGATCAACATGGCCGTCTCGACGCCGTACCCGGTGACGAACGGCACCCGCTCCAGCACCTCACGGCGGCCGGCGTACTCGCCCGCGAGCGGTTGCACGAAACCGGCCAGCTCCGGCCAGAACAGGTTGAGCAGCGGCCGGGCCATCAGCTCCGTCACCCGTCCGCCACCGTCGGGTTCCACACTCGTCGCACCGACCAGCGGCCGGTGGTAGAAGCCCTTCACGAACTCCACGCTCGGGTCCGTCAGCAACGGTCCGAGCAGCCCGGTCACGAAGTGCGGGCGGAACTCGCGCAGGTCGGCGTCGACGAACGCGACCACGTCCCCCTCGGCCGCGGCCAGCCCGGCCCAGAGCGCGTCGCCCTTGCCGGTCAGCCGGGGCAGCCCGCGCGTCATCGCGTCCTGGCTGACCACCTCGGCGCCGGCCGCGCGCGCCACCTGCGCGGTCCGGTCGGTGGAGCGGGAGTCCACCACGATCAGCTCGTCGACGAGCGGTACGCGGTCCATCAGGTGTTCCCGGACGGTCGACACGATCGCGCCGACAGTCGCCTCCTCGTTGCGGGCCGGCAGCACCACGCTGACCCGGCTCGCGCCCTTGGCCCGTACCAGCCGTCGCGCCGGCCAGTCGGCGGCGGTGCTGGTGCGGTACGTGGCCCACGCCTCCACCACTGGTGAGACGGTCGAATCTGATTCCCGCACGGGCACCCCCATAGATGGTGGAATCGCGGACCATGGTTTTCCCAATCCCGCATCCGCGCTAACCGGATCTTGCCCATCATCCTGATCACCTGGCGCGTACCGGGAGGTTCCGGGCGGATGAACGTTGCGTTGCACACGTCGGCGGAGTTTGGCGCGACGCCGCCGGGGGGAGTGGTGTCCGCAGTCTTTCCAGTCGTGCGAGAGGTTGTGGTCCATGCGTACCTGCCGGGTGGGACTTGTCGGGGCCGGCGGGGTGGCGCAACGCCACGCCCGGGTGCTCACCGGCTTCGCGGACGTGGAGCTGCTCGGCGTGACGGACGTCGCGCCGGAGGCGGCGGGTGCGCTCGCCGGCACGTACGGCGGCCGGGTGTTCCGCGACGTGGACGAGCTGCTCGCGGCCGGCCCGGACGCGGTGTACGTCTGCGTGCCGCCGTTCGCGCACGGCCCGGCCGAGGAGGCGGTGGTCGCCGCCGGGGTGCCGATGTTCGTGGAGAAGCCGGTGGCGCTGGACCTGGACACCGCCGAGCGGGTCGCGGCGCTGGTGCAGCAGCGAGGGCTGCTCACCGGCGTCGGGCACCACTGGCGCTACCTGCACGTGGTGGAGGAGGCCCGGCGCCTGCTCGCCGACCGGCCGGTGCGCATGGTCAACGGCGCCTGGCTGGACAAGGTGCCGCCGGTGGCCTGGTGGGCGCGGCGGGACCGCTCCGGCGGCCCGGTGGTCGAGCAGGCCGCGCACGTGCTGGACCTGGTCCGGTTGCTGGCCGGCGAGGCGGTCGAGGTGACCGCGTACGGCGACGGCAGTCCGCCGCCGGTCGACGGCGCCGACATCGACTCGGTCACCGCGGCCACGCTGCGCTTCGGCTCCGGCGCGGTCGGCACGCTCGCCGCGTCCTGCGTGCTGGGCTGGAAGCACCGGGCCGGCGTGGAGATCCTCGCCGACGGGCTGGCGCTGTGGCTGGCCGAGGACGGCCTGACCGTCCGCGACGCCGACGGCGAGCGCCACCTGCCCGCCGACCCGGACAGCGCGCGGGTCGCAGTGGACCGGGCCTTCGTCGACGCGGTGTGCGGCCTCGGTGACGACGTCCGGGTGCCGTACGCCGAGGCGCTGCGCACCCACCGGCTCGCGCTCGCGGTGGCCGAGTCGGCGCGTACCGGACGGCCGGTGGCGCTGCCGACCGGCCCGGCGTCCCGGCTCACCGCGCCGGCCGCGGACGCGGGGGTGAGCGTCGATGCGTGACCGGGTGGTGGTGGTCGGCGGCCCCGGCCGGGTCGAGCTGGCCGAACTGGACGCGCCGGAGCTGCGCGGGGGCACGTTCCGGGTGGAGACGCTCTACAGCGGCGTGTCGGCCGGCACCGAACTGAGCTTCGTCAAGGGCACCAACCCCTACCTGAACGTCACCTGGGACGCCGGGCTGGGGCTGTTCCGGCCCGGCGAGGCGAGCACGCCGTACCCGGTGACCCGGCTCGGCTACATGCAGGTCGGGCGCGTGGTGGAGAGCCGCACCCCGGCCGTCGCGGTGGGTGAGGTCGGCGCCATGACGTACGGCCACCGCAGCGGCTGGGTCGCCGACCCGCTCACCGAGCGGTTCGTGCCGCTGCCCGACGACCTGGACCCGCTGCTCGGCGTGTACGTCGCGCACATGGGCCCGATCTGCGCCAACGGGCTGCTGCACGCCGCCGCCGACCTGTGCGGCGCCGACGTGCGCACGCTCGGCGACGGCGTACGCGGGCGCCGGGTGGCGGTGGTCGGCAGCGGCGTGGTGGCGCTGCTGACCGCCCTGTTCGCCCGCCGCCACGGCGCCGCCTCGGTGGTCGTGGTCGACCCGACACCGGCGCGGCGGCAGGTCGCCGAGGCGCTCGGCCTGGACACGCTCGACCCGGACGCGGACGACCCGGCCGTGGTGCTGAAGACGCGGTGGAACCACGCCGCCGGGGACCGGGGCGCGGACGTGGTCTTCCAGTGCCGCGGCCAGGACTGGGCGTTGCAGCTCGCGCTGCGCCTGCTGCGCCCGCAGGGCACGGTGATCGACCTGGCGTTCTACCAGGCCGGCGCGGACGCGGTCCGGCTCGGTGAGGAGTTCCACCACAACGGGCTGTCGCTGCGCTGCGCGCAGATCGGCCGGGTGCCGCGCGGGCTGGCCCCGACCTGGGACCGGGAGCGGCTGTCCGCCGAGACGGTGGAGCTGCTGCGCCAGTACGGGGACGTGATCCGCAAGCACCTGATCTCGGCCGTGGTCCCCCTGGACGAGGCCCCCACCCTGCTGACCGACCTGGCCGAACGCCGCCGCACAGAACTCCAGGTAGTCCTGACCCCCTGACAGTGATGATGTGGGAGCGGGTCACCCGGCCGGTCTGACTCACCCTCTGACTGACCTTGGGTGTCTTCTAGGGGATTCGTCGGCTTGTCCGGGTGACCCGTTCCTGCACTCACCTGCTGGGCGTTCGTGACCTGATAGGAGCCTGTGCAAGAGGTCCCGTCACTGTCCTGTCCGTCCGTCCCGGCGGTGCGTGCCGACCCTGTTCGGTGCAAGCGAAAGGGACGACGGTTTCAGCATGGCAGCCAAGAAGCGTCAGGTCACAGGCGGCGTCGACACTCACGGCAAAACTCATCACGCCGCCGCCATCGATGGTGCCGGCCGGGTACTGGGCGACCAGGAATTTCCCGCTTCGGCGTCGGGCTACCGGCAACTCCTGGCCTGGCTACGCCGGTTCGGTCAGGTGATCAAGGTCGGGGTGGAGGGCACCGGCACCTACGGCGCGGGCTTGGCCCGCCATCTCACCGCGCAGAGCGTCATGGTGGTCGAGGTCGACCGCCCGGACCGGCGCGCCCGCCGCGCCAAGGGCAAGTCCGATCCTCTCGACGCGCTTGCCGCGGCCAGGGCGGCCCTGTCCGGACAGGCCAGCGGCACCCCGAAGACCCGCACTGGCCCGGTCGAGGCCATCCGCGCTCTGCGGGTGGCCCGCCGCGGCGCGATGAAGGCCCGCACCGCCGCGCTCAACCAGCTCCACGGTCTGCTCGCCTCCGCGCCGGAGTCTCTGCGCCACGACCTCAGCCACCCGCAAGCACCACTGGTCGACCGGTGCGCCGCGTTGCCGGTCGACGAGACCCGACTCACCGATCCCGTCGAGGCCACCAAAGCCGCCCTGGCCGCCATCGCCGCCCGGATCCAGGCCCTGACCGCCGAGATCACCCACGCCGACCGGCGACTACGACCCGCCGTCGCCCGCACCGCCCCACACCTGAACGCCGTCCACGGCGTCGGCACCGACGTCGCTGGTCAACTCCTGACCACCGCCGGCGACAACCCCGACCGGCTGCGCTCCGAAGCCGCCCTGGCCCACCTCTGCGGCGCCGCACCCATCCCCGCCAGCTCCGGACGCACCGACCGACACCGCCTCAACCGAGGCGGCGACAGAGCCGCCAACTCAGCCCTGCACACCATCGCCCTGGTCCGCATGCGCCACGACCCCCGCACCCGCGCCTACGTCGACAAACGCACCAAACAAGGACTCAACAAGAAAGAAATCATGCGCTGCCTCAAGCGCTACATCGTCCGCGAGATCCACACCGCCCTCCTCGCCGACTTCACCACCCTCAACACCGCTTGACTTCTATAGGAGCATCCCC
>NZ_FMCQ01000012.1 GCF_900091605.1 Micromonospora tulbaghiae | reverse complement strand
GAGTACTCGACGGAGTTGTTCGGGGAGGGTCGGGTTCGGCGGTTGGTCGCTCATCTGGGTCGGGTGCTGGCCGCTGCGGTAGCTGATCCGGGGCTGCCGGTGAGTCGGCTGCCGTTGCTGGACGAGGAGGAACAGCGGCTGCTGGACTCGTTCAACGACACGGCGGTGGACTACGGACCCGCGGCGTGTCTGCACGAGACGATCAGCCGGCAGGCCGCCCGCACTCCCGACGCGGTCGCCGTGCGTCACGCCGGCGCCGACCTCACCTACGCGCAACTGGACCGACGCGCCAACCAACTCGCCCGGCACCTCATCGACCTCGGCGCCGGACCCGACCGGCTCGTCGGCATCTGCGCCCAGCGCAGCACCGAACTCGTCGTGGCCCTACTGGCCACCCTCAAAGCCGGCGCCGCCTACGTCCCCCTGGACCCCGACCACCCCCGCGAACGCCTGCGCTACCTCATCGACGACACCGACGTGCCCGTCGTGCTCACCCAGCACCACCTCACCGACCGGCTCCCCGACACCACCACCCACCTGGCCCTGGACACCGACTGGCCCACCGTCGCCACCCACCCCGACACCCCACCCGAAACCACGGTCACCCCCGACAACCTGGCCTACGTCATCTACACCTCCGGCTCCACCGGCAAACCCAAAGGCGTCATGGTCGAACACCGCGCCATCGACAACCGCCTGCGCTGGATGCAACACACCTACCCACTGCACGCCCACGACGCCGTCCTGCAGAAAACCCCCTACACCTTCGACGTCTCCGTCTGGGAGTTCTTCTGGCCCCTCATGGTCGGCGCCCGCCTCGTCCTCGCCCGACCCGAAGGACACCGCGACAACGCCTACCTCACCCACACCATCACCAGCGAGAACATCACCACCGTCCACTTCGTCCCCGCCATGCTCCGCCACTTCCTCAACCACCTCGACACCACCACCGCACCCACCACACTCACCCGCGTCTTCTGCAGCGGCGAAGCCCTCACCGCCGACCTCCGCGACCGCTTCTTCACCCACCTCGACGCCGAACTCCACAACCTCTACGGCCCCACCGAAGCCGCCGTCGACGTCACCTACTGGCAATGCCACCCCCACCACACCGACCCCACCATCCCCATCGGCCGACCCATCGCCAACACCCAATGCCACGTCCTCGACCCCCACCACCAACCCACCCCCATCGGCATCCCCGGCGAACTCCACCTCGCCGGCACCTGCCTCGCCCGCGGCTACCACCACCGCGACGACCTCACCCACCACACCTTCATCACCCACCCCACCACCGGCCAACGCCTCTACCGCACCGGCGACATCGCCACCTGGAACCCCGACGGCACCCTCGAATACCTCGGCCGCAACGACCACCAAGTCAAAATCAACGGCCAACGCATCGAACTCGGCGAAATCGAAAACACCCTCACCACCCACCCCCACATCACCCACGCCATCGCCGGCACCCACCAACCCGACCCCCACACCACCCCCCACCTCATCGCCTGGATCACCACCGACCACCCCCACCCCGACCAACTCACCACCGACCTACGCACCTGGCTCACCGACCACCTCCCCCTACACCTCATCCCCGCCACCATCACCCCCATCACCCACCTCCCCCTCACCACCAGCGGAAAAATCGACCGCAAACAACTCCCCCTCCCCACCCACACCCCCACCCACCACCGACCCCACACCCCCACCGAACACACCCTCGCCACCATCTGGACCACCCTCACCAACAACCCCAACCCCCAACCCCACGACAACTTCTTCACCACCGGCGGCAACAGCCTCCACGCCATCCAACTCATCACCCACATCCACAACCACTTCCACATCACCCTCCCCCTGCGCACCCTCTACACCCACCCCACCCTCACCACCATGGCCACCACCATCGACACCGTCCGCGCCGGCGGCGCGGATCGGGCGACGGCCTCGTCGCTGGTGCCGCTGCGTGCCGAGGGGAGCCGGACACCACTGCACCTGGTGCACCCGGTCGGCGGCTCGGTCGTGCCGTACCTCCCACTGGTCGCGCTGCTCCCCACCGACCTGCCGGTGTGGGGTTTCGAGGCCGCGGGGCTGCACGACGGCGAGCCGTGCACGGACCTGCCGGAGATGGCGGCCCGGTACGTCGCGGAACTGCGCCGCCGCCAGCCGCACGGGCCGTACCGGCTCGGTGGCTGGTCGTTCGGCGGGATGGTCGCCTACGAGATGGCCCGCCGGCTGACCCGGGACGGCGAGCGGGTGGAGCTGCTGCTGCTGATGGACACCTCGTCCCCGGCCGGGGACGGCCCGCTGCCGGACGACACCGACCTGTTGATCGACTTCGCCGAGGACGTCGCGGCGCTCCAGGACGCCGACGTGCCGGCGCTGGACCGCGACCGGCTCGCCGAGCTGCCGCCCGAGGAGCGGACCGCGGCCGTCCTGGCCGCGCTCCGCGAGCGAGGGCTCGTGCCGGCCGAGGCGGTCGACGAGATGGCCCGGCGCAGCGCGGTGTTCCGGGCCAACGCGCTGGCGTTCCGCCGCTACCGCCCGGCGCCGTACGACGGGGTGGTGTCGCTGCTGACCGCGGAGGGGTCGGGCGACCACCACGCGCGTCGGTGGATCGAGGCGAACCTCGCCCGGGTCGAGCACCGGCGGGTGCCGGGTACGCACTACAGCATGCTGCGGGAACCGCACCTGACCGGCGTCGCATCGACAATTGCCGATCTGAATCACGGGTGCTGAGAAGAGACCCCGTCCGTCCCCGCCCGGTGCCGGCGATGCCGGCACCGGGCTGTCGACCAAGGAGCGTCACGGTGCGCACTACCGATGCACGGCCCACCCCGGCCGCCCCCGTCCGCGCGGCAGGCCCGGCCACCGGGAACTTCGCCCGGCCACTGCCGCCGGCCACGGTCCGGGCGCTGCGCGACGCGGCCACGGCCGCCGCCGCCGGCGAGGACGAGGTACTCGCCGCCGCGACCGCGATCGTCCAGTTCGCCCTGCGGCACCCGGGCGAACTGGTCCTGAGCGGGCCGGCCGGCCGGCGAACCGTCCCGGTCGACCTCGCGGAGCCGCCGACCGTGCCGGACCTGCTCGACCGGATCCGCGCCGCGGCCGTCGACACCCCGGACGGCGCCCCGGCGCCGGACCCCCTGGTGTGCTGGTCCCCCGCACCGGCCGGGGACGGCCCCGTCCGCGCCGGCACGGCCGCCGCGCTGCGGATCGCCGGGCGTCCCGCCACCGCCGTGCACGTCCACGCCGAGGACCTGGACCGCCGGGCCGCGGAGCTGTTCGCGCAGCGACTGCACACCGTGCTGACGCGCATCCCCGATGCCGTCGCCGCCGGGCGACCGGTCACGCACGTCGTCGGCGACGAGGAGCTGGCGTGGATCCGCCGCCGGCTCACCGGCGACCGGCTGGACGACCCGCCGGCCGAGCCCTGCCACCTGGCGGTCCTGCGGCACGGCGCGGAGAACCCGGACGCCCGCGCGATCGTCGACGGCCCGGCCGTCCGCACCTACGGCGCGCTCCGCGCCGACATGCTCCGGTACGCGGCGGCGCTGCGCGGCCACCTCCCGGCCGCGGCGACGCAGCCGATCGTGGGCGTGCTCGCGGACGACCTGACGTCGTTCCTGACCGGTGCGCTGGCCGCGATGACCGCCGGCGCGGCCTTCCTGCCCCTCGACCCGGCCCTGCCGCCGGAGCGGATCCGCACGCTCGTGCACCGGGCCGGCGCGAGCGTCGTGCTGACCGGGCCGGGAACGGACCGGTCGGCGCTGACCGACGTGCCTGTCCTGCCGCTCGACGCCCCGGCGCCGCCCGGTCCGTCGCCGGTTCCCGCCGGGGGCCCCGGCGACCTGGCGTACGTGCTGTTCACCTCCGGCTCCACCGGGACGCCGAAGGCCGTGGCGGTGGAGCACGGGCAACTGTCGGCGTACGCCCGTTCCGTCGCCGCGCTGCTCTCCCTCGGCCCCGGCGTCACCACCGCCAGCCCGGCCGGCATCGGCGCCGACCTCGGCTACACCGCCACGTTCCCCACCCTGGCCCACGGCGGCACTGTCGCGGCCGTCCCGGCGGACGCCCGTCTCGACGCGGGCCGGTTCGCCGCCCACCTGCGCGCGGCCGGAGTCGACCTGGTCAAGATGGCCCCGTCCCACCTGGCGGCGCTGCTCGCCGACCCGCAGGGGCCCGGCTGCCTCCCGGCCCGCACGCTGGTGCTCGGCGGGGAACGGCTCGACCCCGCGCTGCTGGAGCGGCTCCGCGCCCTCCGTCCCGAGCTGCGGGTCTACAACCACTACGGGCCGACGGAGACGACGGTCGGCGCGTTCGCCGGTGCCGCACCCGCCCGGCCGGGACGGGACGTCTCCCTCGGTGCGCCGCTGTCACACGTGTGGGCCGAGCTGCGCGACCCGGACGGCGGCCCCACTCCGGTCGGCGTTCCCGGCCGGTTGTTCATCGGGGGCGCCGGGGTGGCCCGCGGCTATCTCGGCGACGACGAGCAGACCGGGCAGCGCTTCCAGTCGGTGGCCCATCCGCCCGGCCGGCCGGATCTCACCGGAGGGCGGGTCTACGACACCGGCGACGTCTGTGTCCTGACCCCCGCCGGTGACCTGGTCTTCGTCGGCCGCGCCGACGACCAGGTCAAGATCCGCAGCTTCCGGGTGGAGCCGCGCGAGGTGGAGCGGACCCTGCTCGATCAGCCCGGCGTACGCCAGGCGTGCGTGCTCGCCGAGGAGCGTCACGGCGAGTCGGTGCTCGTCGGGTACGTGGTGCACGACGGGCAGCCGGACCCGGCGGCGCTGGTCGACCGGCTGCGTACGCAGCTCCCCGAGGCGTGGGTGCCGGCCCGGCTGGTGCCCGTCGCGGAGCTGCCGCTGCTGCCCAACGGCAAGGTCGACCGGGCCCGGTTGCGCGCGACGGGGACGGACACACCGGCCGATGCCGGTACGGCCGCACCGGCGCCGGCCGACGACGTGACGGCCGTGCTCGCCATGGTCTGGGCCGACCTGCTCGGCGTCGCCCGGGTCGACGCCGACGCCAACGTCTTCGACCTGGGCGCGCACTCGCTCACCGTGACCCGGGCGATGGGTGTGCTCCGGGACCTGCTCCGGATCGACGTGGACACGGCGCTGTTCTTCAGCCGGCCGACCGTGCGGCTGTTCGCCGAGGCGTTGCTGGCCGGCCCGGCCGCGGACCGGCTGCGCCGTCGTGCCACGGTCGTCCGTGAGGTTCTGGAGCTGGCCGACGCCGCCTGAGCACCACCCCACCGGCCCCCGCACGGAGCACCGTGCGGGGGCCGGCGTCGCACCGGGAACACCGGCACGGCGGCGCACGCACGACGACGGCCGGTGTCCGGGGACACCGGCCGTCGTCGGGCCGGGCGGATCAGCCGGAGGCGCGGACCATGCCCGCGCCCACCGTCCGCTTGGAGACCGGGTCGATGAGGATGAACGAGCCGGTGGAGCGGTTGAGCCGGTAGTCGTCGCACATCAGCGGCTGGGTGGTCCGCAGGCCGATCCGGCCGATGCCGTTGAACCCCAGCTCGTCGGTGTCGTGCCGGTGCAGCGTGTTCACGTCGATGCCGTACCGCAGCGAGGTGACGATCGACGGAACCACCCGGGTGGTGTGCTTGACCAGCAGCCGGGAACCGGCGGTGAGCCGCGCGGTGTCCATCCAGCACACCACGGCGCCCAGGTCCTGGGTGGCGCGCGGCTGGTTGTTGGGGCGGGCGAGCAGGTCGCCTCGGGACACGTCGATGTCGTCGGCCAGTCGTACGGTCACCGACATCGGCGCGAACGCCTCCTCCACCGGCCCGAGCGGACCGTCGATCGCGGTGACCCGGCTGGTCATCCCGCTGGGCAGCGCGACCACCTCGTCACCGACCCGGACCACACCCGCGGCCACCTGCCCCGCGTAGCCGCGGTAGTCGTGGTGCTCGTCGGTGCGCGGGCGGATCACGTACTGCACCGGGAGCCGCAGGTCGACCAGGTTCTGGTCGGACGCGACGTGCACCTCCTCCAGGTGGTGCAGCAGCGGCGGGCCCTCGTACCACGGCATCCGCGCGGACCGGTGCACGACGTTGTCACCGCGCAGCGCGGACATCGGGATGGCTGTCACGTCCGGGATGCGCAGCCGGGTGGCGAACTCGGTGAACTCGTCCCGGATCCGCCGGTACACGGCCTCGTCGTAGTCCACCAGGTCCATCTTGTTGACCGCCAGCACCAGGTGCGGCACGCCGAGCAGCGAGCACAGGAACGCGTGCCGGCGGCTCTGCTCGGTCAGCCCGACCCGCGCGTCGACGAGCACCACGGCCAGGTTGGCGGTGGAGGCGCCGGTGACCATGTTCCGGGTGTACTGCACGTGCCCCGGCGTGTCGGCGATGATGAACTTGCGGCGGGCGGTGGCGAAGTAGCGGTAGGCGACGTCGATGGTGATGCCCTGCTCGCGTTCGGCGCGCAGGCCGTCGGTGAGCAGCGCGAGGTTCACCTCGTCCGCGCCCATCCGCTCGCTGGTCTGCTCGACGGCGTCGAGCTGGTCCTCGGGCACGGCGCTGGTGTCGTAGAGCAACCGTCCGATCAGTGTGCTCTTGCCGTCGTCGACCGAGCCGGCGGTGGCGATCCGGAGCAGGTCCATCAGAAATACCCTTCCCTCTTGCGGTCCTCCATGGCGCTCTCGTTGACCCGGTCGTCGGCCCGGGTGGCCCCGCGTTCGGTGAGCCGGCTCGCGGCCACCTCACGCAGCACCTCCTCGACGGTGGTGGCCGTCGAACTCACCGCGCCGGTGCAGCTCATGTCGCCCACCGTGCGGAACCGGACCTGCTCCTCCGCGCTGCTCTCCCCGTCCCGCATCGGCAGGTACGGGCCGACCGAGAAGATCATCCCGTCCCGGCGGAACACCTCCCGCTTGTGCGCGAAGTAGATCGAGGGGACCTCGATGCGGCGCTCGGCGATGTACTGCCACACGTCCAGTTCGGTCCAGTTGGACAGCGGGAACACCCGCAGGTGCTCCCCCGGCCGCAGCAGTCCGTTGTAGAGGTTCCACAGTTCCGGCCGCTGGTTCTTCGGATCCCACTGGCCGAACTCGTCCCGGAAGGACAGCACCCGCTCCTTGGCCCGGGCCTTCTCCTCGTCGCGACGGGCACCGCCGAACAGCGCGTCGAAACGGTGCCGGGTGACGGCCTCCAGCAGCGCCGGGGTCTGCAGGCGGTTGCGGGACGGCTCCCCGGGCGGCTCGACGATCCGCCCGTCGGCGATCATCTCCGGCACCGAGGACACGACCAGACGCAGCCGCCACTCCTCGACCAGGCGGTCGCGGAAGGCCAGCACCTCCGGGAAGTTGTGCCCGGTGTCCACGTGCAGCACCGGGAACGGCACCGGCGCGGGCCAGAACGCGAGCCGGGCCAGATGCAGCATGACGATGGAGTCCTTGCCGCCGGAGAACATCAGCGCGGGCCGGTCGGCCTCCGCCGCCACCTCACGCAGCACGTGCAGCGCCTCGGCCTCCAGCGCCTCCAGATGGGAAAGTCGGTACACGGACATCGGTTCACCTCGTCAATCCGCGCCCGCGCCGGGCGCTGCGTCGGCGGCGGCGCCGCCACTGTCATCTCGCCGGGAACGCGCCACCGCCCGGGCGCCGAGCTCGTGCCAGAGCGCCGCCGGACGGCCCAGGCGTACCGCCTCGGACCGGCCCAGCAGGTAGTAGGGCGCGACCCGGAGCTGCGGCGTGAGACCACGGGCGCCGCACACGTGCATGGCCAGCCGGGTCACCTCCAACGTCGTCTCCGCGGCCAGGGCCAGCGCCCGGGTGCCGGCCACGCCGAACGGACGGTCCGCGTCGGCCAGCTCCGCCGCCCGTTCCACGAGCAGCCGCAGCGCGGCCACCTCCGCGTACGCGGTGGCCAGCGCGAACTCCACGCTCTGGAAGTCGCGCAGCCGCCGCCCGAACTGTTCCCGGGCGCCGGTGTGCCGCACCGCCTCGCCCAACGCTCCCTGCGCCAGCCCGAGCAGCAGGGCGGCCTGGCGGATGCGGGCCCGCCCGACGACGCCCTCCGGACAGTCGTCGAGGGCCACGTCCCGGCAGAGCACCCGCTCACCCGGGATGCGCGCCCCGGCCGCGTCCGTGACGCCCGGGATCTCGGCCGACGGCACGGTGCTGCCGGCCGGCAGCAGCGCCAGCGCCGTGCCGCCCTCGACGGCGACCGGCAGCAGCACTGCCACGTCCGTGCCGTCGACGGGCATCGCACCCGACGCCTTCCACGCCCCGTCGCCGTCCGGGACCGCCGTCACCGACACCCGGTCGAAACCCCCCATGTCCGCCGGCACCGCGCCGGCGACCAGCTCCGCGAGCAGGTTCTCGGACGCACCGCCGACCAGCGCCGCGTCGATCGCCGCCGCCACCGCCGGGTACGGCGTGACGGCTGCCGCCCGTCCGAGTTCCTCGGCGACCACCACCGCCGCGCCGAGTCCCAGCTCCATACCGCCGGCCGCAACCGGCACGTCCAGCGTGCACGCCCCGCCCCGCCGTACGGCGTCCCACGCGGCCTGCGGGTCCGCGCCCGCCGCGTCCACCGGCACCCGGGCGAGCCGGCCGCGCATCACCTGCCGCAGCCGGTCCCGCATCGGGTCGGAGGAGCCACCGGCGGCCGGGTCCGGGTCGTCCAGCGCGAGGTTCGCGATGATCTGGAGCATCACCTCCGAGGCGCCGGCGGAGAAGGTCAGGCCCGGCGCCTCCCGGTACGCCGCCTCCAGCACGTCCGCCCGCCGCCGCCCCAGCACCGCCGGGTGGTAGCCGAGCCCGTGCACGCCGACCGCCCAGCCGGCCACCTCCTGGGCCAGCTCGCTGCTGTACAGCTTCGCCACAGCGGTGGCGGCCTCGTCGGCCGTGTCGGTGGCCTCCAGCCTCGCCAGCACGGACCAGGCCAGCGTCCGGCTGGCCGCGAGCCGGGCGTCGAACCGGCCGGCGTCGACGAGCAGCGCCGCCTCGGCGGGGTCGTCGTCGCGGCCGAGTCCCGTCACCGCGGCCTCGTACCATCGCTCTGCCTTGAGCGTGTAGTCCAGGCCGGTCCGCTCGATCGCCAGCGCCTGCGACAGCAGCGGCCAGCCCTGCCCGACCTCGCCGAGCACCGCCTCCGGCCCGACCCGCACCCCGGTCAGCTCGACCCGGTGGAACTGCTCGTCGGCGATGCTCGGGATCCGGCTGCGCGCCACCCCGTCGGCGTGCAGGTCCACCAGGAACAGGGTGATGCCGTCGTACCGGCCCGCGCCCGATCCGGTACGCGCCGCGCACAGGCCGAGATCGGTGATGTCGCTCTTGAGGCTGAACACCTTGACCCCGTCGAGGCGCCAGCCGTCACCGTCGGGGGTGGCGGTGGTCCGCAGCGCACCCAGGTCGGAGCCCGCCTCCGGCTCGGTGTAGAGGACGCTGGCGAAGCGTTCCCCCCGGGCCATCGCGGGCAGGTGCGCGGCCTTCTGTTCCGGGGTGCCGGCGAGCAGCAGGAACAGCGCGACGATCTGGATGGTGTTGACGTGCAACGTGTCCGGCACGTCGGCGCGTACCAACTCCTCGTAGACGATCGCCGCGGCGCTGTGCCCCAGGCCGTCCCCGCCGTACTCCTCGGGCCAGTTCGGCGCGAGCAGCCGCAGCCGGCCGAGGTGGCGGTAGACCTCCCGGGCGTCCGGCTCCGACTGCCCGCCGGCCCGCAGCGCGGCCAGCTCACGGCGCAGCTCGGGGTCGGCCAGCCGGTCCCGCACGGACCGGCGGAACCGCTCGTGGCCCTCGTCGACGTCGATACTGGTCTCCATCGGTCACTCTCCTCGATCCGCGCGGCGCAACGCTTCCCGCACCACCGCCGCGACCGCGCCGACCGGGCCGGCGCCCAACAGGGTGTAGTGGTCCTCGCCCGGCACCGAGCGGGTCCGCAGATCCGGCGCCACCTGCCGCCAGGCCGGCCCGTGGTCCGGCGACCGGCCGGCCCGGACGTACCAGACCGGACCCTCGTACCGGCCGGGCCGGTGCGCGGCCAACGCCAGCGCGTTGCTGCGGCAGACCCGGTAGCGGGCCTCGATCTCCGCGGCGGTCAGGTCGGCGGTGAGGCCGGCCCGCGCCGCCAGTTCGGCCACGCCCGGTTCGGTCCCGCCGGCCCCGGCCGCCGGCTCGGGTGGCGGCAGGCCGGCGGTGCGGCACAGGTCGTGCAGGAAGAAGCGGCGGATCGCCGCCTCGTCCTCCGGTGGATCCGACCCGGGGTACGCCGTGTCCAGCAGCACCGCCGTCCCGCCGGCCCGGCGGGCCATCTCGTAGGCGACGACGCCGCCGAACGACCAGCCCGCGAAGACCCACCGGCGCTCGGCCAGGTCCAGCGTGGCCAGGTAGCGCTCGGCGAGACCGGCGAGGCGGCCGGCGTCGGGCAGGTCGTCGGCCGGCCGGTCCGCAGCGAAGCCCCACACCGGCTCGTCTCCGCCGAGAGCGGACACGAGCGCCGCGTAACAGAGGACCGCGCCGCCGACCGGATGCACGAGCACCAGGCCGGGGCGGCCGGCGCCGGGCCGCAGCACCGCCGGACCATCCGGCTGCGGCACCGACCGGTGCCGCAGCCGGGCCAGCAGGGCCCGCTTGGCCGGTGAGAGCGTGACGTCCGCCCCCGCCTCGCGCACCGCTCCGGCCGACGGTACGGAGGTCACGACGCCTGCCCCTGCTCGGCGGCGAGCATGGCAGCCGCTTCCTCGTCGCTCATCGACTCGAGCATCCGCAGCAGGTCGTCGTCGTTGAGCTGACCGGCCTGGGCGGTGCGGACCAGCGCGGCGAGTCCCCGTACGGTCGGGGCGCGGAAGAAGTCGGTCAGCCCGACCTCCACCCCGAACTGCCGGCGGATACGCGACACCACCTGCGCGGCGCCGAGGCTGTGCCCGCCCAGGGTGAAGAAGTTCTCCTCCGGGCCCACCTGCTCCAGGCGCAGCACCGGCCCGACCACCTCGCGGGCCAGCGTCTCCTCGGTCTCGTCGGCGTAGCGCACCTCGCCGGTGGCCGCCTGGGTGTTCTCCGGCGCCGGCAGCGCACGCCGGTCGACCTTGCCGCTGGTGGTCAACGGGATGTCGGCGACCCGGACGAAGTAGGCCGGAACCATGTAGGGCGGCAACTGCTCGCCCAGCGCCGCGCGCAGTCGCTCGTCGGCCGGCGGCTCACCGGTCAGGTAGCCGACCAGATGCCGTTCGCCACGGTCGTCCGCCCACGGCTGCACGACTGCCTGCCGCACGCCGGGCACCTGGCTCAGCACGGCCTCGATCTCACCCAGCTCGATCCGCAGCCCGCGGATCTTCACCTGCTGGTCGATCCGGCCGCAGAACACCAGCGCGCCGTCGTGCTGACGGCGGACCAGGTCGCCGGTGCGGTACAGCCGGCCGCCGGGCGCGGTCCCGAACGGGTCGTCGAGGAACTTCTCCGCGCTGAGCTCGGGCCGGTTGAGGTAGCCGCGGGCCAGACCGAGCCCGCCGATCACCAGCTCACCGGGGACGCCGACGGGTACCGGCTCGCCGTGCGGGTCCAGCACGTGCGCCACGTGGTTGGCCATCGGCAGCCCGATCGGGGGCGAGGTGTCCCAGGTGCCGGCGCACTCCTGCACCACCATGGTGACCGTGCACTCGGTCGGGCCGTAGCCGTTGAAGAAGCGCCGGCCCTGGTTCCACCGGTTGACCAGCTCGCCCGGGAACGCCTCGCCGCCGACGAAGGCGATGCGCAGCTTCGGCAGCCGCTCCGGTTCGAGCAGCGCCATCAGCGACGGCGGCAGGTCGATCACGGTGATCTCGGCGCGTTCCAGCAGCGCCTGCAACCTGTCGATCTCCAGCCGGTCCTCGTCCGGCACCACGTAGAGGCGGGCGCCGGTGAGCAGGGCCGCGAACATCTCGAACACCGACACGTCGAAGGTGACAGCGGCGAAGCCGAGCACCCGGTCCTGCGGGGTGAGGTCGAACAGCTCCTGCACCGAGGCGATGAAGTTGGTGACGGCGCGGTGCTCGATGAGCACCCCCTTCGGTGTGCCGGTGCTGCCGGAGGTGTAGAGCGCGTAGGCGAGGTCGTGCGGGGCGGGGGCAACCGCCGCCACCTCCGCCCGGCCGTCCCCGGCCGGGCGGTCGAGGTGCACGACGGCCGGGCCGTCGGCGGGCAGCGCACCGCCCGCTCCGGTGGTGCTGACCACCGCGACGGCCTCGCTGTCGGTCAGGATCGCCGCGATCCGGGCCGCCGGATGTCCGGGGTCCAGCGGCACGTAGCCGGCTCCGCAGCGGAGCACCGCGAGCACCGTGGCGACGAGGTCGGCGCCCCGGGGCAGGCAGATCCCGACCAGGGTGTTCGGCGCGGCGCCGGCAGCGCGCAGCCGGCCCGCGATCTCCTCGGCCCGCCGGTCCAGTTCCGCGTAGCTCAGTTCGGTGTCGCCGACCACCACGGCGACGGCGTCGGGACGCTCGGCCACCTGCCGGGCGAACAGCTCCACCACCGTGGTGTCCGGCCGCTCGCGGCGCGGACCGTCGAACTCGTGCAGGAGCCGTTCCCGCTCCCGCTCGTCCAGCAGCGGAATCTCGGTGACCTTGCGGTCCGGGTCGGCGACCACCGCGGACAGCAGCCGCCCGTAGTGCGCCATCACCTGCTCGATGGACTCCGGATCGAACAGGTCGGTGTTGAACTCGACGTTGAGGTCCAGCCCGCCGTCGCGCTCGAACAGGTTCCAGCTCATGTCGAAGCGGGAGGTGCCGGGGCTGAGCAGGACCCGTTCGGTCTCCAGGCCGGGCAGGGTGACCTCACCCTCGGCGTTCTGGAAGGTGAACGCGATCTGGAAGATCGGCGAGCGGGACGGATCCCGGTCCGGGCGCACCGCCTCGACCAGCTTCTCGAACGGCAGCTCGCCGTGGGCGAACGCCTCCTGCACGGTGGGGGTGACCCGGCCGGCCAGTTCCCGGAAGGTCGGGTCGCCCGCCACGTCGGCGCGCAGCACCAGCATGTTGACGAAGAACCCGACGACCGCCTCCACCTCCGAGTGCTGCCGGTTCGCCGTCGGCGAGCCGATGACCAGGTCGTCCTGGCCGGTGTAGCGGTGCAGCAGGGCGAAGAACGCCGCCACGTAGACGCTGTACGGGGTGGTGCCCAGCGAACGGGCCAGCTGCTGCACCGCGCCGGGGCCGCCCACCGGCAGGAACCGGCGGATGAACGTGCCGCGGTAGGTGGCCTCCGCCGGCCGTGGGCGGTCGGTCGGGAACTCCAGCACCGGCGCCCCGTCGAGGCGCTCCCGCCAGAACCCGGTGAGCCGCTCCAGGTTCTCCTCGCGCAGCCACTCCCGCTGCCACAACGCGTAGTCCGCGTACTGCAACGGCACCGCCTCGAGGTCGGCCCGGTCCCCGTCGACCGCCGCCCGGTAGCACTCGCCCAGTTCGCGGACGAACACACCCAGCGACCACCCGTCGAAGACCACGTGGTGCACGACGAAGACGAACAGGTGGTCGTCGTCGGCGACCCGGATCAGCCGAGCCCGCCACAGCGGCGCGCGTCCCAGGTCGAACGCCTCCCGGGCCAGCGCCCGGGCTGCCTCGACGGCGGCCTCCGCACCGCCGGTGACGTCCTGCACCGGCAGCTCCACCGGCACCTCGGCCGCCACCACCTGCACCGGCCCGTCGTCCCCGTCGGCCATCCGGGCCCGCAGCGACTCGTGCCGGGCCACCACGGTGGCCAGGCCGGTGCGCAGGGCGTCCGCGTCCAGGCGGCCCCGCAGCCGGAAGCAGACCGGCACGTTGTACGTCGGCTGCCCGGGGGCCAGCCGGTCCAGGAACCAGAGCGTCTCCTGGGCGTACGACAGCGGCGAGCTGTCACCGCGCTGGCGTGGCGTGGGACCGGCGGCCGTGTCCGGCTCGTCGTCGCGCAGCAGGGCGAGCAGTTCCGCGCGGCGGTCCGCGGGCAGTCGGGCCAGCCGCTTCATCAAATCGCTCACGATCGGCCTCCAGGGCTGATGGCGGAAGGGAAACCCACAGCTGCCGGCTGGCGGCGGCCGAGGTCGGTCACGGCGCGGCGGAGCACCTCGATGCCGCACCGGTAGTCGTCGATCAGGATGTGCTCGTCGGCGGCGTGGTCGAGGCTGCTGTCGCCGGGCCCGTAGGTGGCCATCGGCACCGGCCAGACCTCGGCCAGGGTGTTCATGTCCGACGTCGCCGTCTTCAGCTTCGGCCGCGGCGTGCCGCCGACCTCGCGGATCGCGGCGGTCAGCGCCCGCACGACCGGGTCACGCCGGTCGCTGCGTACCGCCGAGACGGAGTTGAGCAGTTCGAGGCCGCCGCCGCGGGAGACGCTACGCAGCCGCTCCAGCAGCGCGGCGTCGTCGAACCCCACCGGGGTCCGGTAGCTGAGCTCCAGTGTCGCGTCGGTGGTGTCGCCCGACATCGCCACCAGGGTGACGCCGGGCAGGTCGAACGCGGCGTGGCTGACCTCGGGCCCGGCCGCGGCGACCGCGTCGCGCCAGAACGCGGCGGCGGCCTCGGTGGCCTTCTCCACCGGGTTGCTCGGGTGGGTCGCCGCCCGGTGCACCCGGTACCGCAGGTCCAGCTTGCCCTTGTAGCCGATCACCACGTTCTGCCAGCCGCTCGGCTCGCCCACCACCACCGCGTCCGGGCAGGGCCAGGTGGCGCGCACGTGCATCGCCCCACGCGAGCCGGGGGTCTCCTCCTCCACCACGCCGGCCACCACCAGCCGGCCGGGGAAGTCAGTGGACGCCGCGGCGGTCATCACCATGGCCGCCAGTGGACCCTTGGCGTCCACCGCGCCCCGCCCGATGATCCGGTCGCTCTCCCGGCGGGGCGTCATCGGGTCCGGCACGGTGTCGAGGTGGCTCAGCAGGACCACGGTGGGCCCGTCGCCGGTCCCGGTCACGCCGACCACGTTGCCGACCTCGTCGACGTGCGCGTCCAGGCCCAGCCCGGTCATCGCCTCGGCCAGGAACGCCGACAGCCGGTGCTCGGCGCCGGAGGGGGACGGGATGCGGACCATCTCCTCCAGCAGGTCCACATCGGACGGGGCGCTCATCAGGACACCCTCGCCAGGGACTCCTGCCGGGCCGGCTGGTCCAGGACCGGCTGCTCCAGGGCCACCTGCGTGCCGGTGCCGGACAGCGCCCGACGCACCGGGCCGCGGCAGCGGCCGTCCGCCACCAGCACCCGACGCACGCCCCCGAGCAGGGCCTCGCGGGCGGCGACCAGCTTCAGGGCCATCCCGCCCCGTGCCCACCTGGGCGGCCGGCCGGCCGGCGGCACGTGACAGATCGGCAGCACCGAGTGCTCGTCGCCGGGATCCTGCTGAACACCCGGGGCGCCGGTCAGCAGCACCAGGGACTCGGCATCGAGCGCCGCGGCGACGGCCGCCGCAGCCCGGTCGGCGTCGATGTTCACGATCTCGCCGTCCGGCGTGATCGCCGGCGGGGAGATCACCGGTACCGCACCGGTGTCGAGGAGGGTGCCCAGGAACTCACCGTCCACGGTGTCCACCACGCCGGAGTGGTTGTCGCGGACCAGGACGACCCGGCCGTCGACGACCGCCCGCTGGGCCTTCTTCCGGCGCGCGACCAGCAGGCCCGCGTCGATCCCGGTGAGGCCGACCGCGCGGACCCCCTGCTCGACCAGGCTGCGCACCAGGCGGGGCTTCACCCGGCCGGCCAGGGCGAGCGTGACCACGTCCAGAGTACGCTCGTCGGTGTGCCGGGCGCTCACCCCGTCCGGGGCGACCTGCTTGCGCTGCGGCACGCCGAGCTGCTGCGCCAGGTCCTCGATGTCGGCCGACCCGCCGTGGACCACCACCACCCGCCGGCCCTGCCGGACCAGTTCGGCGACGTCCTCGCACACCGCGGTGGCGTCCACGTCGCCGTTACCGCCGCACTTCACCACCGTGACCGGTGGGCGTCCACTGTTCTGCTTCATCAGATCGTGCCTTCCTCCAGAGACGCTGACGGGGCCGCGTGGGTGAGGTCCGTCAGACCGGGTGCAGACCGGGGAACTCCAGGCCGAGCCGCTCGGGCCAGCCCATCCGTACGTTCAATGACTGCACGGCGTTGCCGGCGCCGCCCTTGACCAGGTTGTCCAGGGCGGACACCGCCAGCAGCCGGCGCGAGTCGGGTTGGAGCGCGAAACCGACGTCGCAGAAGTTCGAGCCGAGCAGGATCTTCGGTTCCGGCAGCCGGTACAGGCCCCGCCGCTGGGCGACCACCCGCACGAACGGCTCCTCGGCGTAGCGGCGCCGGTAGGCGGCCCGCACCTCCTGCTCGGTGATGCCCTCGCGCAGCCGCGTACGGCACACCACCTGTACGCCGCGTACCGCCTCCACGCCGGTCGCGGTCATGGTCGGCCGGACCCCGCACGCCTGGGCGATCTCCGCCTCGTGCCGGTGGCCGGAGGTGGCGAACAGCCGCAACGCGCCGCTGCGCTCGGCGTGCAGGTTGGCCTCGCCGGCGGTGGCGCCCGACCCGCTGGATCCGGTACGGGCGTCCACGTCCACGTCGGGCTCGATGAGCCCTTCGTCCGTCAACGGGGTCAGCGCCAGGATCGCCGCGGCGGCCATGCAACCCGGCACGGCGATCCGGTCCGCGCCGGTGAGCTGCTCGCGGGCCAGCTCCGGGAAACCCGGCACGAACTCGTCGAGCAGTTCCGGGGCCTCGTGGGGCTCACCGTAGTAGCGCCGGAAAACCTCCGCGTCACGCAGCCGGAAGTCGCCGGACAGGTCGATCACCGTCTTGGCCAGCGCGGCCAGCCGCGGCAGCGTCCGCATCGTGGTCCGGTGCGGGGTGGCCAGGAACAGCACGTCGTACTCGGTGAGCTGCTCCTCGGTGCAGAAGGTCAGGTCGGTGACGCCGCGCAGGTTGGGGTGCGGGCCGTCCACCCGCTTACCCGGGAACCGCGAGGAGACCGCGGCGGCCACCTCCACCCGGGGGTGGCCCAGCAGCAGCCGCAGCACCTCCCCGCCGATGTAGCCGGCCGCGCCGACCACCGCTGCCCGGATCATCCGGCACCACCCTTCGTCAGGTCGCGGAACCGTCGCGCCACCAGGTCCGCGATCACTCCCGCCACGTCGACCCGCCCCTGGTGGGCGGCCTGCAACCCGGCGAACTCGACGCCGGCGTTGACCTCCAGCGCGTACATGGCGCCGTCGCGGTCCTCGACCACGTCGACTCCGGCGATGTCCGCGCCGACCGCCTCCGCGGTGGCCACCGCGAGCTTGGCCAGGCGGTCGTCGAGCGGGCACGGCTGTGTGCCCGCGCCCTGGGCCACGTTGGTGCGCCAGTGGGCCGACCGGCGGTACGCCGCCGCGACCGGCTCGCCGCCCACCACCACGACCCGGATGTCGCGGTCCGGCTTGTCGATGAACTCCTGGAGGTAGATCAGATGCGCCTGCGGGGCGGGCAGCGCCGCGCAGTGCTCCAGCACCGCCTGGGCGGCGTCCGGATCCCGCACCAGCGAGACCCGGCGCCCCCAGGAGGAACTCAGCGGCTTGACGACCACCGGATAGCCGAGCCGCTCGATCGCCTCGGCGGCCGCCTCCGGGGTCAGGGCGAGCACCGTGCGCGGCGTCGCCACGCCGGCGCGCTGCAGCGCCAGCGAGGTCAGCCACTTGTCGCCACAGGTGCCGATGGCCGCCGCCGAGTTGATCACCGGTGTGCCGGCAGCCTCCAGGCTCACCGCCGCGTACCGGGCCCGGGTCGCGGAGATCTCCCGGTTGAGGACGAGTGACCACGGCCCGACCGGGGCGCCGACCCCGGCGGACAGGCGACGCGGGTCGACCTGCTCCACCGGGATCCTGCGCTGCTCCAGGGCATCGAGGATGCCCTTCTCCTCGGCCCGTACCCGGGAGGCCAGCACGGCCAGCCGGGCCGGGGCGTCAGTAACGGCGCTCACTCGCCCCAGTCCTCCTCCGGCTCCGGCGCCAGCGCGAAGGTGACCGGGCTGATGCTCAGCACCTCCAGTTCACTGCGGCAGGCGGGGCACTCGACCAGCTCGGACGGACGCAGACCGGCGCCGGTGGGGACGGTGGTGGCGCACTCGGGACACGCGCTCATTGCTCGACCTCTCTTCTGACACGACCCGAACCGTTCGGGTCGACGACTGGGTGCCCTCCCCGGCGGGGGTTCGCCGGCGGGCTGAATCGGGGCAGGTGCTCGCGCACAGCGGCGGCCACCGCCGGGGCGGAGATGCCGTAGTGGTCCAGCAGCGGCTCGTGTCCGCCCACGTACGACGCGAAGGTGTCCGGCATGCCGACCCGCACCACGGGCACGGGGCCGTGCTCGGCGAGCGTCTCGGTGACGGCGCTGCCCAGGCCGCCGCCGCGCCAGTGCTCCTCCACGGTGACCACCAGCCGCGCGTCGGCGGTGGCGGCGCAGAGGCCGGCGACGTCCAAGGGCTTGACCGTGTGCATGTTCAGCACGACCGGCTCGATCCCCTCGGCGGCCAGTTCCTCGGCGGCGGCCAGCGCCGCGCGCACCGGATGCGGTCCGCACGCAACCAGGACCACCTCGTGGCCGGGCCGCAGCATCTGCACCTGCCCGATGACCAGCGGCTCCGCCGTGGGGACGGCGGGCGTGGCCTTGCGGCCGAGCCGCAGGTACAGCGGGCCGGGCAGCCGCGTGGCCTGCTCCATCACGGCCTCGACGGCGGCGGCGTCCGCCGGCACCACCACTGTCATGTTGGGCAGCGCCCGCATGACCGCGAGGTCCTCCAGCGCCTGGTGGGTCGGGCCGAGATGACCCGCGGCGAGCCCGCTGTGGGTGGCCGCGATGCGTACCGGCAGGGCGTTGTAGGCAATATCGATCTTGACGGCCTCGATCGCGCGGGCCGCCGCGAACGCCGCGAACGTGTTCACGTACGGCGTCCAGCCGGCGGCGGCCATACCGGCCGCGACACCCATCAGGTTCTGCTCGGCGATGCCGAGGTTGACGTACCGGTCCGCGGCCGGGCCGAAGTCCACCCCGCCGAACAATCCGGTGTCGGTGTCCAGGCAGATCAGCTTCGCCTGCTCGGCGAGCTGCGCCACCAGCCGGTCCCGGTACGCCTCACGTGTCGCCCGGGCCGGTACCACGGTCGCCTCAGTCATCGCCGTCACCTCGTGCCTGCCGGCGCAGCGCGGCGCTGGCCCGTGCGTGCTGCCGCTCGGTGAACCGGACGTAGTGGCTGGCCACCCGGTCGGCCACGAACGGCACACCGGCGCCCTTCACGGTCCGCGCGATCAGCACGCTCGGCCGCCCCGGCGTCCACGGCGCGGCGCGCAGCGCCGACTGCACCTGGGCCATGTCGTTGCCGTCGACCTCGCGCACCGCCCAGCCGAACGACCGCCACCGATCGGCCAGCGGCTCCAGCGGGCAGATCTGCTCGGTCACGCCGGTGAGCTGGAATCCGTTGCGGTCCACCACGGCGGTGAGCTGGTCCAGGCCCAGACCCGCCGCCCCGGCGGCCGCCTCCCACACCGAGCCCTCCTGCAACTCGCCGTCGCCCAGGGCGACGTACGTCCGCCGAGGACTGCGGTCGAGGCGGGCGGCCAGCGCGAATCCGACGCCCAGGGCCAGCCCGTGTCCGAGCGATCCGGTGGGCATCTCCACGCCCGGCACCGCACACACCGGGTGCGCCATGAGCCGGCTGCCCGGCCGGCCGAAACCGGCCAGCTCGGCGGGGTCGAAGAAGCCCCGCTCGGCCAGCGTCGCATACAGGCCGACGGCGCCGTGGCCCTTGCTGAGGAGGAAGATGTCCCGTTCCGGCGCCTGCGGACGCTCCGGGTCGACGGTCAGCACGTCGAAGTAGAGCGCGGTCAGCACCTCGACCAGCGACAGCGAGCCGCCGAGGTGACCGCCCTCGCCGCCGGTGCAGACGTCCACTATGTGCTGCCGGATGCGCCGGGCGCGTCCGGTCAGCTCCGCCAGGCTCTGCGGCGCACGCGTGGCGGCGGGCTCCAGCACGGCCGTCATGACGCCCTCCCGGCGACCGCGGCCAGCACGTCCCGGTGCTGCCACACCTTCTCGAAGGCGTCGGCGTAGCGCTGGAGCAGGGGTCCGGAGTCCGGGTGCAGGTGGCGCTTCTGCAGGGTGAGCGAGTCGTCGATGATCGCCCGGGCCACCGGGAACCGCTCGTCCGGCCCGGCCGTGCCCTCCGCGGCGGCCCAGGGGTACCCCGAGCCGAAGCCGATCCGGTCGGTGAAGACCTTCTGCTCGGGCAGCGGCACCAACTGGTACTGCGACATCGGTACGCCTTCGGCACGCAGCACGCGACGCAGCGCGTCCCGCAGCGCGGTCGGCGCCACCTCGGGCAGTCCCAGCGCGGCCGGGTCGAACCGGAACCGCAGGATGTGCCAGGCGTGAGTGGCATGCTCCGGCGCGCCCGGCACGGCGATCCCGGGAAGCTCGCGCAACCGGTCCAGGAACCGGGTGACGTTGTCCTGGCGGTGGCGGGCGTAGTCGTCGAAGCGGTCCAACTGGCTGGCGGCGAAGGCCGCCTGGATCGGGTTCAGCTTGGAGTTCCACCCCAGGAAGTAGGAGATGTAGTCGCGCGGCCGGCCGGACTCGATGACCTCGCCGAACTGGCGGCCCATCCGGACCTTCTCGGCCAGGGCCGGGTCGTCGGTGGTCAGCAGGCCGCCCTCGCCGCAGGTCGGCAGGTTCTTGGTGACCTGGAGGCTGAAGGCGGCCACGTCGCCCAGCGAGCCGACCGGCTTGCCCCGGTACAGCGCGCCGTGGGCCTGAGCCGCGTCCTCCAGAATCGCCAGGTCGTGCCGCCGGGCCAGGTCGCCGAGCGCGTCCATGTCCGCCGGCAGCCCGTGCAGGTGGACCACGAGGATCGCCCGGGTACGGCCGGTGATCCGCCGCTCCACGTCCGCCGGGTCGAGGTTGAACGTGACCGGGTCGACGTCGGCGAAGACCGGCACCGCCATCTGGTGCAGGGGTGCCAGCGCCGAGGCGATGAAGCTCAGTGAGGGCACGATCACCTCGTCGCCGGGGCCGATCCCCAGCGCGGCGAGGGCCAGCGACAGTGCCGTGGTGCCGTTCGACACCCCGACGCAGTGGGCGACCCCGGTCCGCTCGGCGAATCGCCGCTCGAGGTCCCGTACCGCCGTCTCGTTCTCGGCGTTGGAGACGAGCTGGCCGCCGTCGAGCACGGTCACGACCGCCTTGCGGTCCTCCTCGGTGATGATGGGCCAGGGCACCTGCCGGATGTCCCGTGGCACAGCCGGAGTACCGCCCAGCATGGCCAGCTTGGTCACGACGATCACTCTCCCGTCTCGGTGGTGGGGGTGGGTCAGAGGCGCCCGACGGCTCGGTCGACCGCCTCCACAGCGCACTGGTACCGCTGCTGGAGCC
Organism: Micromonospora tulbaghiae; assembly: GCF_900091605.1. Taxonomy (GTDB): domain Bacteria; phylum Actinomycetota; class Actinomycetes; order Mycobacteriales; family Micromonosporaceae; genus Micromonospora; species Micromonospora tulbaghiae. The sequence continues at coordinate 152,550 of NZ_FMCQ01000012.1, read as the reverse complement.
GCGCTCCGTGGTGTTCGAGGGACTCGGCCGCCGCCTGTGGCGCCGGCCAGCCGTGGGCCGCGGTGACGCGCAGGCCACTCCAGGTGTGTCCGACCGCCTCCACCGCCCGGCCCGCCTCGCGCAGGCAGGGCAGGTCCCGGTCGACGCCGACCGTGCGCAGCAGCTCGCCGTGCAGGCACGCCTGCGCCTGCATCGACCAGCCGAACGGGTACACGTCACGCACCGTCGCGGAGTCGCCGGCGGCAGCCGCGGCGACGACCTCGTCGAGGTAACGGCGGAGCCCGGCCAGACCGGTCCACGCTCCGCCGTCCGACGCCGGCGCGGCGGTGAACCCGTCGACGTTCGCGCGGAGCGCCGCCCGCAGGCCGTCACGGTCCAAGGGCCGCGAGTCGCCGATCTCGACCCGCAGGTAGCGCCGGTCGATGCGGGTGGCGCTGAAGAAGGCGTCCTGGTCGTCCGCCGGATTCACCGAGCCCCAGGCGGCGAGGAAGTCCTCGGCGCGGATGGGGCCGGTGAACGCCGGGGGTTGCGCGTCGGAGACCAGCACCAGGTCGCGGGCCAGGTCCACGCCGTACACCACGACCAGATGCGCCGCGTGTACGTCGTGGTACGCCGGCCGGAACGGCAGGTGGAAGTTGTCCACCGCGGCGATCGGTAGCCGTCCGGCGGCGATCTCGTCCGCCAGTTCGGACAGCGGGTCCCGGTCGGCGGCCGGCGTCGTCCACCGCGACCGCACGTGGTGGTGCGGGGCGATGCTGCGGCCGAGGTCTTCGGGATGGCGGCTGGGGTGGTAGAACTCCTCGGTCCGCACGTCACCGGGGAGGTGCCGGAACTCCCAGCCGGCGCCCAGCACCTCCAGCGGGTCGCCGCCGGCCGCGTCGACCACCGCGGCGAACGTCGTCTGCAGACAGCTCAGCGGGTCGCGGTACCACAGCAGCGGGCGCCGCAGCGCCTGCACCGGCCGCCGCCCGGCCCGGTCGGCCGACTCGGTCGCGCCGGGGCGCACGGCCGGCTCCGCGCCCTCGGTGGTGATCGCGGTGGCCGTCATCGGTTCGCCTCCTCGACCGGGCCGACCAGGGTGGCCGCGAAGACGTGCACCGCGATGTTGTGCGGCAGCCGGACCGCCGTGAGGTCGGCGCGACGCACCACCGGCACCCGCTGGCACCACATCGCGGCGGGCACGCCGAACTGCACGTGGTGCGGGTAGTGCATGAGCGGCGACTCGAAGGCGCGGGTCTCACCGAACGTCGCGGGCGCCGCCCAGAAGTCCGAGACCCGCAGCGGCTCGAAGTCCACCGCGCCGTGCGCGAAGTGCAGCGCCATCTCGTCCTCGACCCGGCGCTCCGCCGAGGCGAGCAGGTACAGCCAGTCGTAGCGGCCCGGGGCCACGCGTACGAACTGCCCGTCGCACCGCACGTTGTCCGGCGTGCCGGTGCCCAGCGGGGGCAGCTGGAACGGAACTCCGTCCACGACCACCTGGCTGCCCGCCGACGGCAGATGCTCGGCGGCGAAGGAGTTCCCCCAGACGTTGAACCGGCCGGCGCTCGTGTCCTCCGCACGGGAGGCGCCGACATTGTTGAAGTGTGACGCCAGATCCAATACGTGGGCGGCGATGGTCGCTGATGTCGGCACCCGCTGCTCCTTCCGCGAGAGGGCTTGTCGAGCCGGAACCCACATCCGAAGCTACGGCCGCCGCGACGTGTGAACAGCCGCGACAGAACGACATACAAGTCGCTGTCAGAGGGAGTTTGGAGCGCCTGGCTACGTCTCGCGCACACGCCGGTAAGCGAAACTGGTAAATGGACCCGGAATATGGATTCCGAGCGCGCGTGCGCCTCGTGAGGGAAGTAGGTTCGACCCTGATCCGACCGGGGACGACGGCGGCGCCCGCCAGCCGGGGACCGGTCACCACGAGCCGGGGAGGACCGCGCCGATGGGCTCTACCAGCAGATACGCGTCCGAGCGGATGATGCTCACCATGTGGAGCGCGCCTCGCAGCCGTTCCACCGCGTTCGAACGGATGATGATGGAGAGGGGCGACTTCACCGTCCTGCACGAGCCGTTCTCACACGTCATGGACTTCGGTTCGGCAACCGTGCTGGACCGTCAGGTGACGAGCGAGAAGGAATTGCTGTCCACCTTGAAGGAATTGCCGGGGCGGGTTTTCTTCAAGGACACAACCGATTTCCACTACCCCGAACTACTGAACGACAAACCTTTCCTCCGCGACGGAGTCCACACGTTCATCATCCGGGACCCGCGGGAGGTGATCGAGTCCCACGCCCACCTGAACCCGGCGGTGTCCCGGGACGACATCGGCTTCGCGCGGCTGCACGAGATCTACGACGCGGTCGCCGAGGCGACCGGCGAGGCGCCCGTCGTCATCGACTCCGACGACCTGATCGACCGGCCGGCCGACACCGTGGCCGCGTACTGCGCGCGGGTCGGCATTCCCTTCGACGCCGACGCGCTGCGCTGGCAGCCGGGGACGCCACGGCAGTGGCAGCGCACCGAGCGCTGGCACGAGGCCGCCGCCGCCAGCAGCGGGTTCTCCCGCCCGCCACGGCAGTACGCGCGCACCGTCGACAACGACGCGCAGTTGGCCGAATACCACCGCTACCACCAGCCGTACCACCAGAAGCTCTGGGAGCAGCGGCTGCGCCTGGCGTGACGGGGCGTCAGCCCACCTCGCGGCGGTAGACGGCGCGGCGTTCGTCCACCCGGCGCACCTGCGTGAAGCCGCACCTCTCGAACAGCGAGGCGGTGCCCATGTAGTGCGAGCCGTCGTCGCCGCACACCGGGTAGCCCTCCACCACCGTGGCGCCCTGCTGCCCGGCGTACGTCACCGCACCGTCCAGCAGGGCCGCCGCGAGTCCTTCGCCCCGGTGCTCCCGGGCCAGGAAGAAGCAGACCACCGACCACACCGGGGTCTCGTCGGTCCGGCGGTACTTCGGCGAGCGCTCCAGCGAGCCGTACTCCTCGCGCGGCGCCACCGAGCACCACCCCACCGGCTCGTCGTCCCGGTAGCCGAGTACGCCCGGCACCACGCCGGACCGCACCAGCTCGCGCAGCGCACGCCGGTTACCGGGACTGCGGTTCGCCTCGAACTCGCTGCGACGCAGCCGCCAGAACATGCACCAGCAGCCGTTGGCGGCGCCCCGGTCGCCGAACAGGCGCAGCAGGTCCGGCCAGCGCTCCTCGGTCAGAGGGTGGCACGCCAGCTCTTCCCTGCGCGCGCCCTTCGCCCGGCTCACGACGTCACCGGCTCCACCTTGCCGTCCAGCAGGCAGAACTCGTTACCCTCCGGGTCGGCGAGCACGTGCCAGGTCTCCTCGCCGGTCTGCCCCACGTCGACCGGACGGGCACCCAGTTCGCGGAGCCGTTCGAGCTCGGCCGCCTGGTCCTGGTCGGTGGCGCTCACGTCGATGTGCAGCCGCAGCTTCTCCCGCTTGGGGTTGTCGGTGCGGTTGAACACGATCGTGGGCTGCGCCCCGCCGAACCCCTCACCGGGGCCGATCTCCACGCTGTCCTCTTCGTGCGTCAACACGGTGAAGCCCAGCACGCCGCACCAGAAGGTGGCGAGTCGGTGCGGGTCATGCGCGTCGAGCACGAGTTCGCTGATTCTGCACGCCATGCCCGGCCCGTACCCCGCCGGGGCGGACAACACACCTGCGGTTCCCCCGGTAGCTCGGAGAGACCTCGGCCCCCACCCCGACCCCGCCAGGGCCGCCGACGGCAAACAGCACCCGCAGCCTCCTCTACTGCGCCGCGCTGTCACCCCCGGCGCAGGGCCCGGCCGACGGCGGGGTGGCGCGTGCCGCGCCACCCCGCCGCGGATGCTGTTACCGGGCGGTGCAGGTGAGGGTGGGTGTGGAGTTGGTGCCGTTCCAGGAGGCGTTGAAGCCGAAGCTGGTGGTGGCGTTGGCGCTCAGGGATCCGTTGTAGGCGACGTTCGACGCGGTGACCGACGAACCGCTCGAGGTGACCGTCGCGTTCCAGGAGTTGGTGATGCTCTGGCCGTTGGGCCAGGTCCATGCCACCGTCCATCCGGAGATGGCGGCGTTGCCGGCCCGGACGGTGACCTCGGCGCCGAATCCCCCGGACCACTCGTTCGTCTTGCGGAAGGTGGCGGTGCAGGCACCGTTTCCGGCCGGCGGCGGCGTGGTGGGCGGCGGAGTCGTCGGCGGCGGGGTGGTGGGCGGCGGCGTGGTGGGCGGCGGGGTCGTCGGCGGCGGGGTGCCGCCACCGCCGAAGATCACGTCACTGCAGAGGTAGTACGGCTGGTCGAGGTGGGACGCCTGCCAGATGGTGTAGACGACGTGCCGCCCGGTGCGGTTGCCCGCGTTCACCTGCGCCTCGTAGAGCCCGGTGGTCGGGTAGCTGCCGGTGCGGAGCACCAGCTCGAGGCTGTTCCAGGTGAGGGGCTGGGTGGTCGGGTCGAACCCCTGCTTGGTGATGTAGATCAACATGTAGTCGGCGCCGTGCCGAGCGCCGTCGGTCAGCGTCAGGGTGAAGTTGTTCGGCATCGGCTTCGCGGTCCACGCGCCGACCGCGTCGAGCGAGGCGTACAGGCCGTTCTGGGTGCGACCGCCGCTGCACAGCTGTCCGTCCGGCACGGCGGCCTGGTGGTTGCCGCCGACGTTCTCGCGGTACAGGCCGTTCCAGTTCCACATGGTGTTCGGGTTGGCCTGCCACGCCTGCCAGCACATCGGGTCGGTCTGGGCCATCGTGGGGTTGAGGTGGTCGGCACCCCAGCGCTCGTAACATCCGTAGTTGCGTGACGGCGGGTTGGTGACCGATCCGTGCGCCGAGGCCGGACCGGCCTGGTTGACGGCGACCATCGTGAACGAGGCGACGAGAACTGCGACCGCGCCCAGTCCCAGACGGCGTGCTGTCCGTGAGATTTTCATGATGCTCCAGTGGATGCGCCGGCGCCCAGTGGCCCTCGCTGGGTGCCCACCCCGGAGAAGGTGACGCCGATCGATTCAAGCCGTCCCAGGGGTGGACGGCACTGCTGCCCAGCAGCGCTTGGCGACTCCCAGCCACGATATTAGTAAAGACGGCCGTCAATGTAAATCGCCCACGAGCCGGGCGGCGCCGCCGAGCCACGCTCGGCCCGAAGGGCGCGACCCGGCCCGGGTCAGACCGCGAGGGCGGCGCGCACCTCCCGCTCCGCCGTCACTCCCCCGTCGCCGTGCGAGGTGACCCGGCCGGATTCGAGGACGTGGTAGCGGTTCGCCACCCGCAGCGCGAACCCGAGGTGCTGCTCGACGAGCAGCACGCTGAAGCCGGACTGCCGGGTCAGCTCGACGATCCGCTCCTGGATCTCGGCGACCACCGACGGCTGGATGCCCTCGGTCGGCTCGTCGAGCATGAGCAGCCGCGGCCGGGTGATCAACGCGCGGGCGATGGCGAGTTGCTGACGCTGACCACCGGAGAGCAGCCCGGCCCGCCTCCGCAGCAGCGGACGCAGCGCCGGGAACAGGTCCAGCACCTCCGCCGTCGCCACCGCGCCGTCGCGCCGGCCGTCGGCGACGAGGCGCAGGTTCTCCGCCGCCGTCAGGTGCGGGAAGCACTGCTGGCCCTGCGGGACGTACGCCATGCCGCGCGCCACCCGCTCGTGCGGCGCGAGACGGGTGACGTCCTCGCCGTCCAGCTCGACGGTGCCGGCGGTCGGGCGCAGCAGGCCCGCCGCGACCCGCAGCAGGGTGCTCTTACCGGCGCCGTTGTGCCCGAGCACCGCGGCCACCCCGTCGGGCGGGACGGCGAGGTCCACGCCGTGCAGCACCCGGGAACGCCCGTATCCGGCGTGCACCCCACGCAGGGTCAGCATCATGCCTCCAGACCGCTGGGGACCGGCCCGGCGTCGACCGGGTGGCCGAGGTAGACCTCCTGCACGCGCGGGTCCGCCTGGACCTGCGCCACAGTTCCCTCGCTGAGCACCTTCCCGGCGTGCAGCACGGTGACGCTGCGTGCGAAGCGACGCAGGAAGTCCATGTCGTGCTCGATCACCACAACCGTGCGGTCCCGGCTCACCGTCTCCAGCAGCGCGCCCGTGGCGTCGCGCTCCTCGTGGCTCATTCCCGCGACCGGCTCGTCGAGCAGCAGCAGCCGCGCGTCCTGCACCAGCAGCATGCCGATTTCCAGCCACTGCTTCTGGCCGTGCGCGAGCGTGCCGGCGAGCTGGTCGGCCCGGCCGGTCAGCCCGACGGTCTCCAGCGCGGCGGCCACCTCGTCGGGGATCCCGCGCCGGCGCCGGGCCAGGGTGGCCCAGCTCCGGCGGGCGCCCGCGGCGATGTCGAGGTTCTGCACGACCGACAGCTCCTCGAAGATCGTCGACGTCTGGAACGTCCGGCCGATGCCGAGCCGGCTGATCCGGTGCACCGGGCGACCCAGCAGCTCCTGGTCGCCGAAGCACACCGAGCCGGTGGCCCGCACCAGACCGGTGATCGCGTCGACCAGGGTGGTCTTGCCGGCACCGTTCGGCCCGATCAGGAACCGGATGTCACCGGCGGGCACCTCCAGCGAGACGCCGTCGACGGCGGTGAAGCCGTCGAAGCTGACCCGCACGTCACGGACGGACAGCCCGTCCAGTCGGTCGTCGCTCATCGGTGCGCCTCCGCCCGCGAGGCACGTCGTCGGGCCGGCGCCGGCCAGCCGCGCCGGCTCTGCTCCGGGCCGGCGTCGCGGCGGCGGGCCAGCGCCCACAGCGACGCCAGGCCGCCGGGAAGGAACGCCACCACCACCACGAAGAGCAGACCCTGCAGGTACGTCCAGGTGCCCGGGAAACGTTCGGAGAGGGCGGTACGCGCCCAGGCGACCGCCACCGCGCCGAGCACCGGCCCGAGCAGCGTGGCCCGGCCGCCCACCGCCACACCGATGACGAACTCGATCGACGGGACGATGCCGATGAGGGCGGGCGAGATGATGCCCACCGCCGGCACGAACAGCGCGCCGGCGAGGCCCGCCATACCTGCCGCCACCACGTAGGCGACGAGCTTGACCGACGCCGGGTCGTAGCCGAGGAAACGGACCCGCTCCTCGCTGTCACGCACCGCCACGAGCAGTTCCCCGTACCGGCTGTGGATGAGCTGGCGGGCCAGGGCGAGCAGCGCGAGCAGGACACCGGCGATGATGAAGTAGACCATCCGCTGGTTGACCGGGTCGTCCAGGTCGTAACCGAAGAAGCCCTGGATGTCGGTGAGCCCGTTGGTGCCGCCCGTGGTCCCCTGCTGGCCGATCAACAGGATCACCATGGCGGCGGCGAGCGCCTGGCTGAGGATGGCGAAGTACGCGCCCCGCACACGGCGGCGGAACACCAGCGAGCCGAGCCCGAAGGCGACGGCCATCGGCAGCAGCACCGTGGCCGGCAGCGCGAACCACGGGCTGGCGAACGGCCGCCACCAGACGGGCAGTTCGTCGAGCTGCCCGTACAGCTGCATGAAGTCGGGCATCCCACCGGGACCCGCGTCGGCGAGCTTGAGGTGCATGGCCATCGCGTAGCCGCCCAGGCCGAAGAAGACGCCCTGGCCGAGGGTGAGCATGCCGCCGCGCCCCCAGGCGATACCGATGCCGACGGCCACCATGGCGACGCAGAGGTACTTGGCGAGCAGGGCCAGCCGGAAGTCCGACAGCGCCAGCGGCGCGACGGCGAACAGCAGCGCCGCGCCGAACGCGAACCCCGCCGCCGCGCGCAGCCGGGACCGGCCACCGGACCGGCTTCCAGGCGCGATGTCGGCCGGGGCCGGTGCGCCGGCGGTGCTCGGCGGCGCGGGTGTCACGGCGGTCATGCGAGGCTCCTGGTCCGCAGGGTGAACAGGCCCTGTGGCCGCCACTGGAGGAACGCGACGATCGCCACGAAGACGATCACCTTGGCGACGCTGAGGGTCGTGAGGTACTCCCCGGTGGCCTGGAGGACCCCCAGGGCGAAGGCGACGATCACGCTGCCCTTGAGCTGACCGATCCCACCGACCACGACGACCAGGAAGGCGTCGATGATCAGGTTGGTGCCCATGGTCGGGCCGATCGGGCCGAGCAGGGTGAGCGCCACCCCGGCGAGCCCGGCCAGGCCCGAGCCGAGGAAGAAGGTCGTCCGGTCGACCCGGGCGGTGGGGACGCCGGACACCGCGGCGAGGTCGCGGTTCTGCACGACCGCGCGGATCCGGCGCCCCAACGGGGTGAACCGCAGCGCCAGGGTGAGGGCGGCGACGGCGGCCAGGGCCAGGGCCAGGATGAACAGCCGGTTGTTGGCGACCGTCAGCCCGCCGGGCACCGCCACGTTGCCGGTGAGCAGCTCCGGCGCGCGGGTCTGCACGTTCGGACTGCCGAAGACGTCCCGGGCGAGCTGTTGCAGCATCAGGGACACGCCCCACGTGACCAGCAGGGTGTCCAGGGGACGGGCGTAGAGCCGGCGGATCAGCAGGATCTCCAGCAGCACCCCCATCGTGCCGGCGACCACGAACGCCACCGGCAGCGCGACCAGCAGCGACAGGCCGGCACCGGTGATGCTCTGTTGCAGCACGTAGGTGGTGTAGGCGCCGGCCATGATGAACTCGCCGTGCGCCATGTTGATGACGTTCATCTGGCCGAAGGTCAGCGCCAGTCCGAGCGCGATGAGCAGCAGCACCGCGCCGATGCTGATGCCGGTGAAGAGTTGACCGAAGAGGACTGTCACGGTGGGTACTCCCGTACTGCTGGTCGGGGACCCGGGCGGGGCGCGTCGTCGCGGTGCCCGCCCGGGGCCGGCGTCGTCAGCTCAGGCCGCTCGCCCACGGATAGGTCTTGAGGTACGGGTCCGGCGCGATCGGCTTGCCGGAGTTCCACACCTCGGTGATCAGGCCGTCCGCACCGACCTTGCCGATGCGGGCGGTCTTGGCGATGTGCTGGGTCTTGCCGTCGACAGTGACCAGGCCCTCCGGCGCGTCGAAGGTGATTCCGTCGGAGACGCCGCGGACCTTCTCGACGTCGAACGCGCCGGCCTTCTCGACCATCGCCTTCCACAGGTAGACGCTGACGTAGGCGGCTTCCATCGGGTCGCTCGTCGGCTTGTCCGCGCCGTACTTCGCCTTGTACGCGGCCACGAACTTGCCGTTCGCCGCGCCGGGTGTGGTCTGGTAGTAGTTCCAGGCGGTCAGCTGACCCTCCAGGTACTGGGTGCCGATGCCCTTGACCTCCTCCTCGGCGATGGACACCGACACCACCGGCATCGCGGCGGCGGTCAGCCCGGCCGACTTGTACTCCTTGAAGAACGCCACGTTGCTGTCGCCGTTCAGGGTGTTGAAGACCGCCTTCGCGCCGGACGACTTGACCTTGTTGACGATCGTGCCGAATTCGGTGGACCCGAGCGGCGCGTAATCCTCGCCGACCACTGTCATCCCGTTCGCCGCCGCGTACGCCTTGATGATTTTGTTGGCCGTGCGCGGGAAGACGTAGTCGCTGCCGACCAGGTAGACCGACTTCGTTCCCTGCGCCTTGAGGTAGTCGAGCCCGGGGACGATCTGCTGGTTGGTCGTCGCGCCGGTGTAGAAGATGTAGGGCGACTGTTCCAGGCCCTCGTACTGCACCGGGTAGAACAGCAGCGCCTTGTTCTTCTCGAACACCGGCTTGACCGCCTTGCGGCTGGCCGACGTCCAGCAGCCGAAAACGGCTGCCACCCGGTCCTCGGAGATGAGCTTCTCGGCCTTCTCCGCGAAGGTGGGCCAGTCCGAGGCGCCGTCCTCGCCGATCGGCTGGATCTTCTTGCCGAGGACGCCACCGGCCGCGTTGATCTCCTCGACGGCGAGCATGATGGAGTCGCGGACGGTGACCTCGCTGATCGCCATGGTGCCGGAGAGCGAGTTGAGCAGGCCCACCTTGACGGTGTCGCCGGAGACGTCGGCGGTGACGCCGGCCGCGCCGCCCTCGTCGCTGGTCTTGCTGCCGCACGCGGTCATGGCCGCCGCGGCGACGAGGGTCATGGCACCCGCCAGGATGCGGCGGCCCCAAAGAACTGACATCTATTCTCCCTGCGGTGCACTCAAGTAGCGAAAGGACGGTCGGTGCGGTCCGGTGGAGTAGGCGATGCGGAGGTCGACGGGTGGACGTCGCCTATGGTCATCGCGTCGGCTACGGGCACGCAAAGCGTTGACCGGCATGATTGCGCGGACGTTTCCCAGTCCTTAATTGACTGTTTCCCGCGCACCCGCAGAGAAGACATGCCACAACAGCTGGCACCGTCGCACGTAAGACGGTTTCGGCCGTGACTGATTCGGCGAAGAATTGCCACCACAATGGTCGGCGGACAGATTCCGCCGACGGTGGACAGACATTCGCGGTATCCACCCATCGGGGCGGATACTTCACGCAGGAAGCATCTTAGGGCCGGGCCGGGTGGACGTGTCAAGGGTCTGCACCGGGCGGTCAGAGCTGGGCGAGCACTGTGAAGTCGAGACCGTCGGCCTCGGCGAGGTAGATCCGCTGGCGCACGTGCCGTCGACGCAGCTGCAGCCGACCGCGCGGCCCGTGGTACGCCACCGTGTCGGCAGCCGTCTCGATCGCCCGTACGTCGAGGGTGCGGGCCTGCCCGATCAGGGCGGCGAGCAGCATCACGCCCTCGTAACAGGACTCCCCCAGGCTGCCCAGCGGCGGCGCCTCCACCCCGAACCGGCGGGCGAACTCGCCGTGGAAGTCGAGGTTCTCCTGCGTCACGAGGCCGGCGAAGAAGCCCGCCGTGCTGTAGAGCCGCCGCGTCGCGCCCACCCCGCTGGCCAGCAGCATGTTCTCGTCCATCAGCGTGCTCAGCCGCAGGCAACGCTGGTCCATCGCGGCACGCGCGAACGCCCGGTTGAACCGCACCGCGTCCGCGCCGACGAGCAGCATCACCACGGCGTCGGCGTCGCTGCGCTCGATCCGGCGCAACACGTCGTCGAAGTCGTGCGTCTCCAACGGCAGGAACGCCTGCCCCACCACGCGACCACCGCCGCGCAGCGCGTACCGCTGGGCCGCCCGCGCGGTGCGCCGGGGCCACACGTAGTCGTTGCCGACCACGAACCAGCGGCGCACGCCCTGCTCCCCCGCGAGCAACCGCATCGCGGGCCACAGCTGGGCGTCCGGCGTCTCGCTGGTCAGATAGACCCCCTCGGTACGCTCACCGCCCTCGTACAGGGCGGTGTAGACGTACGGCACGCGGCCCGCGACCCGGGGCGCGAGCGCCTGCCGCACCGAGGAGATGTGCCAACCGGTCACGCCCTGCACGGCGCCCACCGACACCAGCGCCTCCACCTGGGCTGCCACCTCAGCCGGCGGGGCCCCACCGTCGACCGGCACCAGCCGCACCTCGCGGCCCAGCACCCCGCCACCGGCGTTGATCTCCTCGACCGCGAGCTGGGCGCAGAGTTCGCAGGTCGGGCCGAACATTCCCGCCGGCCCGCGCATCGGGTACACCAGCGCGATGCTGACCACGGCCCGATCGACTGTGAGCCACGGCGGTGCCGGCGCGGACATGAGCCCATGATTGCCCGGCCGACGTGGGAAAACCACAGCTCTCCACGGACCGGGACGAGTCGCTACCATGGCAGGGCCACCGGCCCAGGGAGTTCCATGTCAGACGTGCCCGGGGCGCCAGCCGATCTGCTGCGCTCGCTCACCCGCGCCGAACGGCTGCTCTCCCGCCGGTTGGCCGCCGTTCTGGCCGACGACGACCTGACCACCGAGGCGTGGCGGGTGCTCTGCCTGCTCGCCGACGGTCAGGGCCATCCGATGAGCGAGGTGTCCGCCGAGGCGTCGTTGCCGCCGGGGACCCTCACCAAGCTGGTCGACCAGCTCGTCGACCGTAACCTGGTGTTCCGGCGGATCGACCCGCTGGACCGCCGGCGCATCCGGGCCCACCTGACCGCCCGGGGCCGCCGCGAGCACGCCCGCATCGACGAGCGGGTCCGGGCCAGCCTCGCCGAGGCGGGCGTACCGGCCGACACCGCCCTGCTCGACCACCTCGCCGGCCTGATCGCCCGACTCGATCCGGCGGGTCGCCGCGACCACGTCCAGGCGGCCGGCCCTCGCCGCTGACCCCGCTTCACTCCACCTTGGTCAGCAGCGGCTCGACCTCCACGTCGAGGTGGTCGCGCAGCGTGTGCGCGTCGGCAGCGGTGGCGGTCCACAGTGTCGCCGGACCACCTGCCAGGGGCAGCCGGGCGAGGGTGCCCTCGACCGCCGCCGTCTCGTGGGGAATCGACGGGTCCACCACCAGCAGCGACCCGGTGGCCGGCGCGCCGCCGAGCACCGCGGGGCCGGCCCAGCCGGGCGCGCCCGGTCCCACTGCAAGCGACTGGCGCAGCAGCGGCCGGCCGTCGTAGTCGACCCGGGTGTGGACGACCGCACCGCCCGGCGCCTCGCCGTACCGGCCGCAGATCACCTCGTCGCGCCAGGTCAGCCTCGCCCCGGCGGCCAGCTCCACACGGGACTCGGCGAGGTGCGCGCAGCCGGCCGCCGCGACCAGTTGCTCGGGCAGCCAGTGCAGTGCGCCGCCGTCGTGCACCACGGCGCGGACCGCCATCCGCGACACGACATCGGGCCGGCCGGGCAGGGCGACCGAGGCGGCGACGGTGTGTACCCGCACCGCCGCCCCCGGTCCCACGTCGATCTCCAGCCGCAGGTCGTCGCCGGCGAGCGGGCCGGCCGCACCGCCGACGACGTACACGGTCACGGCACGACCGCTGCCGGGCGTCTGTCGCAGCAGCAGCGGCGTCTCACCGCGCAGCTCGGCGAGGACCGTGCCGCCCCGGCCGTCGGCCCGGGCCACCAGCCGGGCGTACGCGCGCATCAGGCCGGGCCGACCGGCGCGGCGATCGGGTGTACTGCCGCGTGGTGGGCCAGTTCGTGGCGGATCCAGTCGGCGACCCGCCCCGCCGCCGGGTCGCCGACGATCGACAGGAACACGGTCGGCAGGTCACCGCGCCGGGCCCGCGCGTCCCGGTCCATGACGGCCAGGTCCGCGCCCACCATGGGGGCCAGATCGGTCTTGTTGATCACGAGCAGGTCGGCGGACGTCACCCCCGGTCCGCCCTTGCGCGGCACCTTGTCCCCGCCGGCCACGTCGACCACGAATATCTGCCGGTCCACCAGGCCCCGGCTGAACGTGGCGGTCAGGTTGTCCCCGCCGCTCTCGACCAGCACCAGGTCCAGCGGGCCGACCGCCTCGGCCAACTCGTCCACAGCGTCGAGGTTGGCCCCGATGTCGTCCCGGATGGCGGTGTGCGGGCAGCAACCGGTCTCCACGGCGCGGATCCGGCTCGGGTCCAGCACGCCGGCCCGCTTGAGGAAGTCGGCGTCCTCGGTCGTGTAGATGTCGTTGGTGACCACGCCGAGTCGCAGCTCGCCGGCGAACGCCCGGCACAGGGCCGCCACCAGGGCGGTCTTGCCGGACCCGACCGGCCCGCCGATGCCGACGCGCAGCGCCCGTCCGGCTTGGGCCAGCGGCGGATGCGGGTCCACCCCCGGTTCGGGGTGGGTGTGCGGAACGGTCTCGTCGTGCGGGGCGGGATTCCGGCCGGCAGTGGGCGCAGCGGTCGGCACAACGGTGTCAGGACGCAAAGAGACGCACCTCCCAGGTGGCATGAGCCTCGGCATGGATGTCGGCAAGAGGAGCGGCCGCGGCGGGCAGCCGTTCGGGTGGTTCGTCGGCGGCCCGGGCCGCCTCGGCGGCGGTGCCGTCGCACCGGGAGGCGAGACCGACCAGCAGGGCCTGGACCTGGTACGGGTCGAGGCCGAGCAGGCGTACGGCCGCACTGGCCGCACCGGTCACCGTCCCGTGGGCGGCGACCGCGGCGGTCTCGGCGCGGCTCAGGCCGGCGGCGGCGCAGAGCAGCCCGAGCACCAACGGCTGGTGCGCTCCGCCAGGTGTGGAGGGCAGGTCGTCGAAGGACGCCTCCGGCCAGATGGCCCGGCCCGCGCGCAGCAGAGCCCGTCCCTGGCGACGGGACACCGTGCGCAGCGCCGGTGCCGCCGTCCGGGCGTCCAGCTCCGCGTCGAGCAACGCCAGCGTGGACCCGCGTACGGCGGAACCGGCCGAGGTCACCGCCCGGTGCGCCGCCGCCGCGAACGCCGCACCGACCAGCCCGGCGGTGGCCAGCCGGCCGGCCAGGAACGCCTCCAACGTGACCAGGTCGGTGACCCGGCCGGCGGCGACGGCGGCCTCCAGGCCGCCGGAGTGGGCGTGCGCGCCGGCCGGGAAGCGACCGTCGGCCAGCAGCAGGAGCAGGCTCGACGTCGCCATCAGAACAGGAAGTACCGCTGGGCCATCGGCAGGCGTGGCACCGGGTCCGGCTCCACCACCTGACCGTCGATCCGCACCGTGAAGGTGTCCGGGTCCACCTCGATCCGGGGCATCGCGTCGTTCTCCGGCAGGTCGGCCTTGCCCCGCGAGCGCACATCCGCGACGGGCACCACCCGCCGCCGCACGTCCAGGCGCAGCCCCGCGTCGAGGGCGGCCGGCGCGACGAACGCCAGGCTGGTGGCCGACGCCGCGGCGCCGTACGCGCCGAACATCGGGCGCGGCAGCATCGGCTGCGGCGTCGGGATGGACGCGTTGGCGTCACCCATCTGGGCGTACGCGATCATGCCGCCCTTGAGCACCAGGTGCGGTCGTACGCCGAAGAACGCCGGATCCCACAGCACCAGGTCGGCCAGCTTGCCCGGCTCGACCGAGCCGACCTCCCGGTCCAGCCCGTTCGCCATCGCCGCGCAGATGGTGTACTTCGCCACGTACCGGCGGGCCCGGTGGTTGTCGGCCGCGCCGTCGCCGGGCAGCGCGCCGACCCGCTCCTTCATGACGTGCGCGCTCTGCCAGGTTCGCAGGATCACCTCGCCCACCCGGCCCATCGCCTGCGAGTCGGAGCCGATGATGGAGATCGCGCCGAGGTCGTGCAGCAGGTCCTCGGCGGCCATCGTGGACGGTCGGATGCGGCTCTCGGCGAAGGCCAGGTCCTCCGGCACGGACGGGTTGAGATGGTGGCAGACCATCAGCATGTCCAGATGCTCGGCGAGGGTGTTGGCGGTGTACGGCCGGGTCGGGTTGGTCGACGACGGCAGCACGTTGGGCTCGCCGGCCACCGTGATGATGTCCGGCGCGTGCCCGCCTCCCGCACCCTCGGTGTGGTACGAGTGGATGGCCCGGCCGGCGATCGCCCGCAGCGTGTCGGCCACGAAACCGGCCTCGTTGAGAGTGTCGGTGTGGATGGACACCTGCACCCCGGAGGCGTCCGCCACCCGCAGGCAGGCGTCGATCGCCGCCGGCGTGGTGCCCCAGTCCTCGTGCAGCTTGAAACCGCCCGCGCCGGCGCGCAACTGCTCCCACAGCGCCTCGTGCGAGACGGTGTTGCCCTTGCCGAGCAGCAGCACGTTGACCGGCAGCGTGTCCAGCGCCTCGTGCATGCGGGCCAGGTGCCAGGCGTTCGGGGTGACAGTCGTGGCCCGGGTGCCCTCGGCGGGGCCGGTGCCGCCGCCGACGAGTGTGGTGATGCCGCTTGCCAGCGCCTCGGTGACGATCTCGGGGCAGATGAAGTGCACGTGGGTGTCGACGGCGCCGGCCGTGAGGATCCGGCCGTTGCCGGCGATGACCTCGGTGGCCGGGCCGATGACCAGCTCGGGGTGCACGCCGGGCATGGTGTCCGGGTTGCCGGCCCGGCCGAGCGCCACGATCCGCCCGTCGCGCAGACCCACGTCGGCCTTGACCACGCCCCAGTGGTCGAGCACCACCGCGCCGGTGAGGACGGTGTCGAGGGCCCCCTCGGCGCGGGTCGCCCGCGACTGGCCCATCGACTCGCGGATCACCTTCCCGCCGCCGAAGATCGCCTCGTCGCCGCCCACGCAGTGGTCGGTCTCCACCTCGATCAGCAGGCTCGTGTCGGCCAGCCGGATGCGGTCGCCGGTGGTCGGCCCGTACAGGTCGATGTAGCGGTCCCGCTGCACGGCGCTCACCGCGCCGGCCCGTCGCTCGTCGGCGCCCCGCTCGTCGGCGCATCTGTTCCCGGCGCTCCGCTCGCCGGCGCGTCGGTTCCCGGCGCGGTTGGTGACGCTTCGTCCAGCGGCCCGGCGCACTCGCCGCGGAGGCCGGGCACGACGCGTGCGCCTCCGAGCGGGACCAGCTCGACGGTGCGGCTCACGCCCGGCTCGAACCGGACCGAGGTACCCGCCGGAACGGCGAGACGCTGACCCCAGGCGGCGGCCCGGTCGAACATCAGGGCCGGGTTGGCCTCGGCGAAGTGGTAGTGCGAGCCGACCTGCACCGGACGGTCGGCGGTGTTGACGACGACCACTGTGGTCACCGGCCGACCCACGTTGATCTCGACCGGGCCGGCCGCCGGCAGGATCTCCCCGGGGATCACGGGATCGGGTGGTGCACCGTCACGAGCTTGGTACCGTCCGGGAACGTCGCCTCCACCTGCACCTCCCTCAGCAGCTCGGGGATGCCGTCCTGGACGTCCTCCCGGCCGAGCACCGTCCGGCCGGCGGACATGAGGTCGACCACCGACCGTCCGTCGCGGGCCCCTTCGAGCAGGAAGGCGACGATGATCGCGACAGCTTCGGGATAGTTGAGGCGCAGGCCGCGCTCGCGACGGCGGCGAGCGACGTCGGCCGCGACGTGGACGAGCAGGCGGTCCTGCTCATGCGGGCTGAGGAACACGGGATTCTCCGGTGGGGATCGGCGTGGCCCGCTCGCCGTCGGCTCCGCGCGGAGCCGCACCGGGCAGCACCACCCGGAGTACGAGCTGGAGTCACACGACCGCCGCGACCACCGCCGACGGGGTGGCCCGGGACTCCACCATCCCGGCCCGCGCGACGGGCACCCGGCGGTGTCGGTCGGATGCGGACCGCACCGCCCACCGCTTCAGCCGACCGTAGAGGATCGCCACCGGTGGGGGCAACAGGTTCTGGCACGCCCGCGCCGTCAACTGCCGCGCCTACGGCTTGAACGTGGGACGGTTCTGAAGCCCTCCGAGCGGCTCCTGAGCCGTCCCGGCCGCCGGCTTCGGCGGCTGCTCAGCCCGCGCTTTCGGCGTCAGGACGTGTGAACAAAGCCGCTGGTTGCATAGTCGCCAGAGTCGCATCGTGCCGTTGACGTGGGTCCGTACGACGTCCACGGTGCCGTGTACGCCCGCCCGAACACGGTGTACGACACCTCAGCGCTCACGTCCCAGCATGTCAGCCAGACGCTGTAGGCCGCGGAGGGGTACAACGAGCTACGCGTGCAACTCGCGCTGAGGTATGTCCAGGGGTTCAAATCCCTCAAGGTACGGCAGCTCGTCGAGAGCAGCGCCATATCGCTGCTGATCGTGGTAACGCTGCTGGTCCGGGTCGCCGGTTTGGTAGTTGCGGCCTCCGCACCAACGCGACGTTGGTCCGCCTGAGCTGGAGCTGCCAGGGCGGTCGCCATTGCCGCCAGCGCCATGCAGATCACGGTCATACGTCCTACGGATCGCACCATGGTTCTTCCCTTCCGGTGGTTTTTCCTACCGACCGGGCACGACAGATGTTCACGGTGGATTTCGCGCTCGATCGTCCTGCGAATCAGGACGGTCACGGTCCGGCGGAATACCGATCGCATTCTGCTTCCCTGCCCTCCTCATCACCGTAGAAGCCGCGGTGGTCGTCGCCCAGAGCCAATTCGCGGGCACCTTGACGGTGCCACTTAGGATCTCGGGACGTGGACGTGGCCGTGCGGCTGGACCGGAACGGGATCCTGGCGGGGCAGATCTACCGGCAGCTACGCGATGCTGTCCTGGACGGGCGGCTTCGCCCGGACGAGGCGCTGCCCTCCAGCCGGGATCTGGCCGAGCAGCTCCAGGTTTCGCGCAACACCGTGACGACCGCCTATGAGCGGCTGGTGGCCGAGGGCTATCTGACCGGGCGACCGGGCTCCGGAACGTTCGTCAACGCCCTGCCCCTCGCAGAGCCGACCGCGCCCATGCTGCCGTCCGGACCTCTCACGCCGCGCGCCGTGTGGCCGTCGATCCCGGTGCCGCCCGATTTCGGCAACGCACCGGAGTTCGACTTCCGGGTCGGTGCGCCCGATACGCGGCTGTTCCCGTACGCGGCCTGGCGCCGGCTCCTGGGCAACCAGTTCCGGCCGACCGCCGTCGGCACCGGGATGCCGGTTGAGCCGGCCGGCCACTTCCGACTGCGTACCCTCATCGCCCGTCATCTGGGCACGGCCCGGAGCATCAGGGCGAATCCGCAGGATGTGCTGATGACCTGCGGCGTGCAGCAGGCGCTCGACCTGGTCGGGCGGGTGCTGCTCGAACCTGGCGCCACGGCGGCGATCGAGAATCCCGGCTATGAACCCGCGAAACTCGTATGGGAAGCCCAGGGCGCCCGGGTCACCGGCGTCCCGGTCGACGAGGAGGGCCTGATCGTCGACGCGCTGCCCGCGAACGCTCGGCTCGTCTATGTGACGCCGTCCCACCAGTACCCGACCGGCGTGGCGCTGTCGCTGCGGCGGCGCGTCGAGCTGCTCGCGTGGGCCCGGCGGCATGACGCGGCCATCGTCGAGGACGACTACGACAGCGAGTTCCGCTACACCAGACAGCAGCTGGAACCATTGCACAGCCTCGACCGCAGCGGCCGGGTCCTCTACGTCGGATCGTTCTCCAAGGTTCTGCTGCCCACGCTGCGACTGGGTTTCCTGATCCATCCGCCGTCGCTACGCCACGCCCTGCACGCCGCCAAATTCGTCACCGACTGGCACACCAACCTGCCCCTGCAGGCTGCCATGGCGGATTTCCTCGAGCAGGGCATGTTCACGCGGCACCTGCGGCGGGTCCGCCGGGTGTACCGGCAGCGCCACGAACGCATCGCGGCTGCGCTCGCCGGCCCGCTGTCGGCGTACGTCAGGGTCGTGCCGTCGGCGGCCGGCCTGCACCTGAGCGCGATGGTGCGGGGAGCCACCGCCGCCGATGCGCTCGTCCGGGCCCGGGCTGCCGGCGTCGTTGTGGCGAGCTTTCCGGAAATCGCCGCCGCGGCACCCGATCCGCCGGGAGTGATCTTCGGGTACGGCCTGATCGACGCGCACCGCATCGACGAAGGGATGGCCCGACTACATCACTGTCTGGCCACCGGTTAGGCCGCCGGCCGCGACCTCGCCCAGGCACGGGTGTGACGCTCGAGGCAGGCCCGGGTTGCGGGGTCGTTGACAGCGGCTCCGGCAACAGCGACCGCGAGCAGCAGCACGATCCAGAGCGGGACGGCGCCGGCGTCGCGCGGTTCGGGTCAGGTGGTGCCGCGGACGACGAGCGTCGTCGGCAACACGGTCGGCTTGGGCGGGTCGTCGCCGCCGTGCAGCATGGCGACCAGCGCCTCGGCGGCGGCCGTGCCGAAGCCGGGCTTGTTCTGGGCGACGGTGCTGAGCCCGGGCGGGATCAGCGCGGCCACCTCGATGTCGTCGAAGCCGACAATCGCAATGTCGTCGCGGATCCGTAGGCCGGCCGCCTGGGCCGCCCGCATCGCGCCGACAGCCATCTCGTCACCGGCGACGAACACTGCGGTAGGGCGGTCGTCGAGGGCGAGCAGCCGGTCCATCGCGGCGTGACCGCCGTCGAGATAGAAGTCTCCCTCCACGACGTGGCCGTCAGCGAGCGGCAGGCCGGCCCCGGCCAGCGCGGCCCGGAAGCCGACGAGCCGTTCGGCTCCCGGCCAGGTTCGCAGCGGGCCGGTGATGGTGGCGATGCGCCGGTGGCCGCGTTCGACGAGGTGGCGCACGGCGAGCGCCGCGCCGCCGGCATTGTCCGAGGTGATGTAGGTCGACGTCGGGCCGTCGACCCGCAGGTCGAGAGCGACGCACGGCACCTGGGCTTCGACGAGCGCGAGCACGGCCGGGTCCCGGGTGCCGTTGTCGATGATGACCGCGCCGTCGAGGTTGTGCTGGCGGACGGCGCGCACGTATCGCTGCCCGTCGTCGGGCCCCGCCGCGTCGTGGCCGGCGAGCATGAGCAGGTTCAGCCCGTGCGCGCTGAGCGCCGTCTTGAGCGCGACGAGGATCTCCTGCAGGAATGGGTGGCGCCATCCAGGGCGGCGATGGTCGGTGTCCCATACCAGGCCCACCATGTTGGACTTCTTCGTGGCGAGCGTCCGGGCCGACCCGTTCGGCAGGTAGCCGATCTCGGCGGCCAGGTCGAGGATGCGCTGGCGGGTGTGCTGGCTGACGACCTCGGGGGTGTTGAAGACGCGGGACACGGTGGCGACGGACACGCCGGAGCGGCGCGCCAACTCCCTGATAGTGGTCAATGTGGTGCCTTCTCTGTAACCGGTTTCACGACCGTAGCGCCAGCGATGTCCGCCGGTCAACCCGCATCGACCGTTACCGTTTTGTAACTTGACACCCCCTAGCCGAATCCGTTCACACTTCCCAGGAAAGGCGCTCGCCGGCGGTCACCCGCGACTCGGCCGGCATCCGATCTTCATCCACCTCCACCCACCTCCACCACCATCGCTTCGCCGACAATGTAACCGGTTTCAGGTAACCGGTTACATCGCACGAAAGGGTTCCCTGGCATGCACCCAAACCGACTGTTGCGACTGGCGGCGGCCACCCTGGCCGCCGGAGTACTGCTGACCGCGTGTGGCACCGGCACCGAGGGAGGCTCCGGCGGCGGCAACGAAAAGATCACCCTGAACGTCAACCTGTTCGGCAACTTCGGGTACCAGGACCTGTACGCCGAGTACCAGAAGTCGCACCCGAACATCACGATCCAGGAGCGCACGGCCGCCTACAACGACCATCATCGCGACCTGATCACCCACCTGGCCACCGGCTCCGGCGCGGGCGACATCGAGGGCGTCGACACGGGCTTCATCGCGCAGATGCGCGAGCGGGGCAACCTCTTCGTCGACCTGGGCAAGGACCGCCAGTCCGAGTACCTCGACTGGAAGTGGGCGGCGTCGCTGACCAAGGACGGCAAGCAGGTCGGGTACGGCACCGACGTCGGCGGCCTGGCCATCTGCTATCGGCGTGACCTGTTCGAGAAGGCCGGCATGCCGTTCGACCGCGACCAGGTGTCGGCCGCCTGGGGCAGCGGCTGGGACCAGTACATCGAGTTCGGCAAGCGGTACGCGGCGAAGGCCCCGGCCGGCAGCGCCTTCTTCGATGGCGGAGGCCAACTGTTCAACGCCATCATCGGCCAGGCCCCGGTCGGGTACTACAACGAGGACAACGCCATCGTCGTGGGCACCAGCCCCGATGTCCGAAAGGCCTGGGACCTGACGGTGAAGGCGATCCAGAGCAACCTGTCGGCCAAGCTGATCGGCAGCTCGCAGGAGTGGAACAACGGCTTCGCGAAGGACCAGTTCGCCACCATCGCGTGTCCGGCCTGGATGATGACCAAGATCAAGGACCAGGCGAAGCACGCCGCCGGCAAGTGGGACGTGGCGAGCGTCCCGGGCGGCGGCGGCAACTGGGGCGGCTCGTACCTCACCGTTCCCAAGCAGGGCAAGCACGTCGAGGAGGCCAAGAAGCTCGCGGCGTGGCTGACCGCCCCGGAACAGCAGGCCAAGGTGTTCACCGCGCGGGGCAACCTGCCGTCCATCCCGGCTCTGTACGACAAGCCCGACATTGCCCAGTACAAGGACGCCTTCTTCAACAACGCACCGGTGGGCCAGCTCTTCACCACCGCGGCGAAGCAGCTCAAGCCCCAGTACCAGGGCCCGCGAGCCGGAGACGTGCAGACCACCATCCGCGACGCCCTCGTCCGCATCGAACAGGGCAAGCAAAGCTCCGACGAGTCCTGGAAGCAGATGGTCAGCGACGTCGAGCGCCTCGCCAAGTAACTCGACCCGCGCCGCCGGCGGTCGCCCCTGACCGCCGGCGGCGCCCGGCGACGAAGGATCGACGATGGCCACCTACCTCCACCAGGCCCGGCGGGCCGGCCTGAGCCGGCTCGACACCAAAGGCTCGCCCTACCTCTACATCCTGCCGTTCTTCCTGCTGTTCGGCGCGTTCGGGCTGTTCCCGCTGCTGTACACGGCATACGTCTCGTTCAATGACTGGGACCTGCTCGACTCCGGGTCGCACCGCTGGGTCGGCCTCGCGAACTACCGCGAGATGCTGCAGGACGCGTACTTCTGGAACGCCCTGGGCAACACACTCAGCATCTGGGTGCTGTCCACCGTGCCGCAACTGCTCGCCGCGCTCTGGATCGCCCACCTGCTCAACCACCGGCTGCGGGCCCGCACCGCGCTACGGATGGGCGTGCTGCTGCCCAACGTCACCTCGATCGTGGCGGTGACGATCGTCTTCACCCAGCTTTTCGGCCGCGACTTCGGCATGGTCAACTGGGCGCTCGGCCTCGTCGGCATCGGCCCGATCGACTGGCAGGCCAACACCTGGAGCTCCCACCTGGCCATCTCGTTCATCGTCGCCTGGCGGTGGACCGGCTACAACGCCCTCATCTACCTCGCCTCGATGCAGGCGATTCCGCACCACCTGTACGAGGCCGCCGACCTCGACGGCGCGTCGCAGGCTCAGCAGTTCAGGCGGATCACCGTCCCGATGCTGCGGCCGACGATCATCTTCACCACGGTGATCTCGACGATCGGCGGCCTGCAGATCATGGCCGAACCCCTGCTGTTCGCCAGCTCCCAGACGCCCACCGGCGGCTCCGACCGGCAGTTCCAGACCGTCGCCCTGTTCATGTACGAGCAGGGGTTCCGGGAGTTCCGCTTCGGCTACGCCTCGGCGGTCGCCTGGACGCTCTGTCTGGTCATCGCCATCTTCGCGATCATCAACTTCCTGCTCACCCGGCGCATCGCCAAGGACGAGGACTGAGGAGAACGCCGTGACCACCCTCGCGGACCCCATTCAGACCGGCACCACACCCTCGCCGCCGCCACGCCGGTCCCACCGGCGCCGGAGCTTCGGGTACCCACGCAAGGGCTCGGTCTGGAGCTACGGCGCCCTGCTGGCGGTCGTGGCCGGGTCGGTCTTCCCGCTCTACTGGTCCATCGTCGTGTCCTCGCAGACCAGCGACGCCGTCACGAAGGTGCCGCCGGCCCTGGTGCCCGGCGGGCACCTCTTCGACAACATCGCGCGCGTGTTCGACACGACCGACTTCGGCCGAGCCCTGGTGAACTCCTTCATCGTCAGCGGCTCGATCACCGTCTCCGTGGTGTTCTTCTCGACCCTGGCCGGGTTCGCCTTCGCCAAACTGCGATTCCGAGGCCGAAAGGCGCTTCTCGTCGTGGCCATCGCGACCTCGATGGTGCCGCACCAGCTCGGCATCATCCCGCTGTACATCCTGATGGCCGACCTCGGCTGGACCGGGCGCCTCACCGCCGTGATCGTGCCCGGGCTGGTAACCGCGTTCGGCGTCTTCTTCATGACCCAGTACCTCGGCCGCGCCGTACCCGACGAACTGCTGGAGGCCGGCCGCGTCGACGGGTCCAGCACGTTCGGCCTGTACTGGCACATCGTCCTGCCGGCGGCCCGCCCCGCCGCGGCGGTGCTCGGGCTGTTCACCTTCATGCAGGCGTGGAACGACTTCTTCTGGCCGCTGGTCGTGCTGCAGAACAACGCGACCGTGCAGGTGGCGCTCTCCGCACTGGCCAGCGGCTACACCACCGACTACACCCTGACGCTGACCGGCACGTTGCTCGCCACGCTGCCGATCCTCGTCGTCTTCATGCTCCTCGGCCGGCATCTCGTCGACGGCATCATGCAGGGGGCGGTGAAGGGATGACCACCACATCCGAAGGCGCCGCCGCAGCCGCAACCCGGCCGGACCTGCCCGAGCTGCCGGACCTGCCGGCCGGCTTCAGCTGGGGCGCCGCCACCGCGGCGTACCAGATCGAGGGGGCGGTCGACGAGGACGGCCGGGGGCCGTCGATCTGGGACACCTTCTGCCGCCGCCCCGGTGCCGTCGACGACGGCACCTCCGGCTCGGTCGCCTGTGACAGCTACCACCGCTGGCGGGAGGACGTGGACCTGCTGGCCGGCCTCGGCGTGGACGCCTACCGTTTCTCGGTCGCCTGGCCACGGGTCATGCCGGCCGGGCGGAGCGCGGTGAACCGGCGAGGCCTCGACTACTACGACCGGCTCGTCGACGCCCTGTGCGGGCACGGCATCCGGCCGTTCGTCACGCTGTACCACTGGGATCTGCCCCAGGCGCTCGAGGACGAGGGTGGCTGGCGGGTACGGGACACCGCCGAGTGGTTCGCCGAGTACGCCGCCGCGGTGGCGGGCGTCCTCGGCGACCGGGTCCAGGACTGGATCACGCTGAACGAGCCGTACTGCTCGTCGATGGTCGGCTACGCGGAGGGCCGGCACGCTCCCGGCACCGCCGAAGGACATGGTGCCCTGGCCGCCGCCCACCACCTGCTGCTCGGGCACGGCAGGGCGGTCGCCGCAGTCCGGTCCGCCGCCGGCCCGCGGTCGCGCGTCGGCATCACGCTCAACCTCTCCCCCGCCGTGCCGGCCAGCGATACCGAGGCCGACCGGGCGGCGGCGGATCGGCAGGACCTCATGCTCAACCGGCAGTTCACGGATCCGGTGCTGGGCGGCGCGTACCCGCCCGGGTTCGAGCGGCTCTACGCCGGGGTGAGCGATCTGTCGTTCCGCCGGGACGGTGACCTGGCGGTGATCTCCACGCCGCTGGACTTCCTCGGTGTCAACTACTACTACCGGGTGCACGTCGCCGACGCCCCGTACGAGCAGCCCGACCCGGCGCTGCGCAGCGCGTTCGACATCGGGGTCCGGCAGCTACGGCCGGACGGGTTGCCCACCACCGACCTGGGCTGGCCGGTGGAGCCGCAAGGGCTGTTCGACACCCTGACCGGGCTCGCGGACCGTTACCCGGGCCTGCCTGCCGTGTACGTGACGGAGAACGGCTGCGCCGACCTGCGGGACGGACCCGAGCCGGACCCGGAACGGATCTCGTTCGTGGCCGGGCACCTGGCGGCGGCGGCCCGTGCGGCCGCCGTCGACGACCGGCTCGATCTGCGGGGGTACTTCTACTGGTCGCTCATCGACAACTTCGAGTGGGCCCGCGGGTACGGGCCCCGCTTCGGTCTGGCCCACGTCGACTACCGCACCGGATCCCGTACGCCCAAGGCCAGCTACCACTGGCTGCGTGACCGCTTGCGGGCGTGGCGGGAACGCACCTCCACCTGAAGCGCCGCCCGCGGCTGGTGGCGGCAACGGTATGCGGATACGCCACCGGATCCATACGCAGATCCGGCAGGGCGACCGCCCGCTGACCGACCTGCTCGACGACGAACTCGACGACACGGCGCTGCTGCAGCAGGTCAAAGGCCACATGGCCGTCGCCGAGCTGCAGCACCTACGGCTGGACTGGGTCACCGCAGACCCACTACCGCACGTGTCCTCGCCGTACATCTGCTTCCGGCGCTCCGCGGCACGCAGCGGACACTGCCGGCCGACGCGCATCGACCGTGAGTTCGGGCCGGACCAAAAGACGCGCTGGGGTCCGGCCGACGTGTTCACCTTCCCGCCGCAGACCCTACGCCGCTTCGCCACCGACCCGGACAGCACGGTTCGCCACGCGGGCGCCGGCCACCCGAACCTGCCGGTCCACGTGCGTCGCGTCTTACTCGCGGATTCGAGCGAGTGGGTGGAGCAAGCCAGATGAGCTGCGGAATCAGGATGTAACAAGCTCTTCGATCATGAAGGCGGGGCGTGGGCGCCGGGCTCGCCTGGCGGGGCGTCGAGGGCCAGCCTCAGCGCCGCCTCGACCGGATAGACCGGGCAGTACAGCGGAGTGTCTGTGGCCGGCGGGGCCGCGTCCTTCGCCTCGAACGCCTTGCGGGCCCGGCCGAGGTCCGCGAGCAGGTCGGCCACTGACGGTTCCTTCTTCGGCTCCGGGGCCGCCTCGACGGGTGCCTCCGTCTTCGGCGCCGTGATCGAGACGCCGAGCGCCGCCGCGGCGGCGTTGAGCCCGTCCTTCGGCATCGCGGCGGCCAGCGCCGAGAGGCGGCCGACGGCCTGGTCGGCGTACGCGGCGTCGACCGGCACCGCCGGCAGCTCGAACCGGGTTCCGGTCTGAGCGCCGAACGGGGCGTCGCGGAACACCCGGTCGCGGTTCTCGGCGTCGACAAGCACGTGGCGGCCGTCGTGGAGGTCGGCGTACAGGTTGGCGGCGAGCACGTTCCCGTCGAGCAGCAGGTTCTGGTCGGGCACGGTCGCGCGGACGGCGATGCTGTCGGCGAAGGCGAGCACGTTGGCCTCGACCCGCATGACACCCCGGCCGGAGATGTCCAGCAGGCAGCCGGTCGTGGACTGCCCGGTCGAGGCCCGGCCGGTGGGGTCGGCGGCGAACAGGACCGTGTTGCCGCGGATGGTCCAGGGGCCCGCGCCGGGTGCCTGGATACGGACGGCGGTGCCGCTCGTGTTGACGACCACGTTGTTCTCGAACGTCCCGTACGCCGCACTGAGCTGCACGGCGCAGTACGCCGCGTTGGCGAAGACGCAGTTGCGCACGGTGATGCCGCCGCTGCCGCCGCGCAGGTCGAGCAGCGCCGCCGACTGGGAATGGCCCGCGTCGAGGGCGCCGCTGTCGGCGTACGCGTTGTAGGTCGCCCCGTCGAACATGAACCCGTCGAGGATGAGGCCCTCCCCAGAGTCCTCGCCGGTGAGCACCGGATCGCCGAAGATGCCCTTCGCCTTGGTCTCCGGAGTGAGCACGAAGCGCACGGGGTGTCGCCAGGGGTCGCGCGCGGCGAACTCGGCGTCCCACCCGCCCAGCAGCGTCAGGTTGCGTACGGGGATGCGCCACGTGCCCGACCGCAGGCGGCCCGTGTACTCACCTGCGGCGACGAGGATGCGGTCGCCCTCGGCGGCCTTTTCGAGGGCCTGGAACGGGTCGCGGAACGGCGCCTCGCGGCTGCCGTCCCCGCCGGAGGATCCGGCCCGCACGAACCAGTCGCGGCCGGCCGGCCGGGGCGGCTCGGGGGCCGTGACGTCGAGCACGGGCGCGAGGGAGTCGAGGACGATGGTGGCGCTCTGACGCCCGCCGGGCGGCGTGAGGCGATACGTGCCGCGGAGCAGGTACGTGGACTCGACGTCGAGGCCGCGCGAATACCGTACGGCCTCCTCAGTCTGGTGATGGACGAGGCCGTAGCGCGGGGCGAGCGCCCACCACGGGCTGTTGTCGGTGCCGGGCTCGTAGACGGCGACGCCGATGTGCGTCTCCGCGAGCTCGGGGAGGATCTGCGTGTTCTGGTCGAAGCCGACCCCGGCCCGCACCTGCACCGGGGCTCCGGCGAGCGCCGGGTCGGCCTCGTAGAGCCGCGCCCAGTCGACGGCCTGGTACGCCGGACCGGCCGGGAGCTCGGTGAACGGCTCCGGCGCCGCCAGGTCGGCGGGGTGCGCGCCCGGCGCCGCGCCGACCGCGAGGGCGAGCACCTCGGCCGGGGCGAGCCGGCGCATGACGGGCCGCTGAACATCACGGTCTGATGTGGACGACAGCTCGCCGAGGCCGGCCGATTTCCGCAGCGCGTTGAGGGCGGCGATCGGCGGGCGCTCGTACGTGACGGCGACGTCCACCGTGTACGTGTCGAGCCACGCCGCCGGGAGCCCGGTCAGCTGTGGGTCGCCGACGGTGTTGCCGGCCGCCGAGCGCAGGCCGACGTCTTCGAGCTCCGCGGCGTACTCCTCGGTGAGCTCGGCCTCCGCGCCCGACACCCGGCTGCGCACGATGTCGCGCGGTGTGGCGAAGAACAGGTTGCGGTCGATGGCGATCTGCCCGACGTCGCGCAGGCAGGCGACGGCCGCGTTGCCGCAGCCGACGAACACGTTGTCGGCGATCGCGGCAGCGCCGTTGACCCGTACGCCGACGGCCCGGTCGGCGCCGGAGCCGCGCGGCGGGTCGGAGTCGTCGTGGGCGAAGGCGAAGGTGTTGCGGCTGACCGCGGCCGGGGTCTCGGGGGCGCCGTCGCGGACGGTGAGCAGGCTGAGGCCGACGCAGTTGACGACGATGTTGTTCTCGAAGACCACGGAGTCGCCGCCGAGCTCGACGGCGCCGGAGCTGCCGTTGGCGAAGCAGCAGTCGCGGACGGTGATGCGCTCGCCGCGCAGGCTCACCAGCGGGCCGTCCCCGTAGGAGGCGCGCTGCAGGCCGCCCTGCTCGTCGTAGTCGTCGCGCCCGGCCCCGTCGAAGAACAGCCCGTCCAGGACGAGGCCGTCGTGGCCGCCGATGCCCTGGAGCATGTTCGGCTCGTTCGGGACGCGCAGGCCGGTCTTTGCCGCGAAGACCGTCGGTGTCTGCCAGGGGGTACGGCGGGCGAAGTCGGGGCTGTATCCGCCGAGCAGGGTCAGCTCGGGGGTGTCGACGACCCACGAGGAGCGCTCGCCACGCCCGGTATAGGTGCCCGCCGCGATGTGGATGCGGTCGCCGGGCGCAGCCTGCCGCAGCGCGAGCCACGGGTCGTGGAACGGCCGGGCCCGGGTGCCGTCGCCGACCGGGCCGCCCGCGACGAAGAGGTCGGTCATGACTTCTTCACCTCGTCGTCGGCTTCCTCCGTCTTGTCCGCGAGCAGCTTGAAGCCCACCTTGACCGCGTCTCTGACCTGTGCGAACGCGGCCAGGCCCGTCTGCTTGTAGGGTCCCTCGGCCAGGTCCTTGACGTATTCCTCCTCGGTCGCCAGCAGCGACTCCAGGGATTCCGAGGCCTTCTCCAGCTCCTCGTTGAACGTCGCCAGCGTGCCCGGATCATCGGTCAGCTGGGCGAAGGCGTTGGTGCTCTCCTCCACGAGCGTGGGGAAGAGCTCGTCGTAGAGCTTGCTGGACTGCTCCTTGGCCGCCTCGGCCCGCGTGTCGAGCCCTCGGTCGAGGACGTTCTCCTTCATCCAGTCCCAGTCGGTGGCCCGGTAGTCGCCGGACGCGCCGATGCCGCGCCAGTTCCCCGCCGCCTCGGCGCCGCGGGCGAAGAGCTTGTCGATCCAGTCCTCGTCGAGCTGTTCACGGGCCGCGGTCAGCAGCTTGATGTTGTCGACCACCGTCTGCTTCGCGGCACGCTTCTGCTTGGCCGCCATGAGGTTCTCCGCGGTGAGCTTCTCGAAGTTCTTGATCGCCTCGTTGGCGGCTTCCTTGGACGACGGGTCCTTCATGAAGAGGACGATCAGGCGGGCGCCCGAGGTCGGGAGGTATTTGACGAGCAGGCTCTTGACCGTGTCCTGGATGGAGCCGAAGTTCTTGAGGAGCAGCTGCTCGACGATCGCGTCGTTGCTGCGCGCGTTCTTGAGGTCCTCCTCGCACTTCTTGATGAGCGCGAGGTCGGCCTCCAGGACCTTGCTCATCAGCGTGGCGACCTCGGGGACGTCGAGCCGGGCGACCTGCGCCCAGATCTTGCGCTCCCCGGCGAGGAAGTCACGCGGGCCGACCGCGGTCCACCGTTCGTCGACGGACATCGCGTTGGCCTGGCTGTCCTCCAGCACCGACCGGATGTCCGATTCGAGGCGCTCCATCAGCGCCTCGGCCTGCTCGCAGTTGGTCTCCCACCGGTCGGTCAGGCCGTCATGGCCCGGTTGCTCCAGCTTGGAGAGCATCTCCTCGAACAGCTTCTCCCGATCGGTGTCGAAGCGTTCCAGCAGATCCAAGACCTTGTCGAGGATGTCCTCCTCGAACCCCGTGGCGCGCATCCGCTGCTCAACGAGCTCACGGGCGTCATCGACATCTTCCACGAATTTCAGCGTAGGAGCCCTCGGTCACCCGAGGCAGTCGTGAACCCGATCCCTGCCAGATCAAGGATCCGACCTATGCCGCCGCTCGGTGAAGACTGACTCCGAAAGTCGTCGACTCTTCGGGAGTGCACCATGTCATCCCTGTTCAGCGGACCGATACTTGGTGTTCGTATGCGTCTTTCGTCTGGCACCGGGGCGCAGCCGGCTTATAACGGCATGGGGTGCCCGCTCCGTGGCGGCCACCCCATGCCTTACCGTCCCGTGCGGTCACTCCCCCAGGAACGCACGGACGAGCCTCAGTTGAGGGCGTAGATCTCCGCGGCCGACGTCCACGGGTTGCCGGCGACCTCACTCACGGCACGCAGTCGCAAGTACTGCCCGGTCTTCGCGGTGAACCGGACGTCCTTCTGGCTCGCGTCGTTGGCGAACGTGCCGGTGGCCACGGCCGTTCCCCAGTTGGTGCCGTCGGTGCTGACGTACACCTCGTACTGGCCGATGCGTCCGTTGGCCGCGCCGGAGCCGCCATCCTGCCGGGGCAGGTAACGCAGGCCCGAAACGGAGTAGCTCGCGCCCATGTTGATCTGGATCTCGTGCGGCGCCGGGTCACTGCCGCCGGTGTACTTCGTGTGCCAGATCGTGCTGAGGTTGCCGTCGAACGCGTTGGTCGCCGCCCCGTTCTCGGCCGCCGTCTCCTGGCTGTCGACGTACCGCACCGACCAGCCGGTGCGCGGGACGACGCCGCCACCGGGCGCGCAGGTGGTGGTCAACTGGTGCGCGCCCCGGTCGGGACGGCATCCCGCGGTGACCGCTCCGCCGAAGAAGTCCCGGCTGCCCGGGTTCGTCATGATCTGGCCGCTGGCCAGGGCCGGCGAGCCGGCCCGCAGCCGGTACCCACCGGCGTTGCTGATCGAGGTGGCGGTGCCCGGACCGACCATCAGCGGGTCCGCCGTGCTCTTGGCCGGGTCGGCGGGCTCGCCGGCCGGGTGCTGGCCGTAGAAGGTGTTCGAGTTCCACAGCAGCGAGCCGGCATCGACGTAGCTGGAGCCGGTGCTGGTCACGTAGAAGATGTTGTTGTAGATCTTCGTGTTGGTGATCTTCCCGCAGATGAGGTCGACCACGTCACCGCGGTCGTTCTGGCTGATGTTGTAGCGCACGATGTTGTCCCTGGTGGTCGACCCGCCGCCGTTGCAGGGCAGGATGAAACCGCCTTCGTTGTCGTGGCTGTAGTTGTACTGGTAGATGGCGCCATGTGTGCCCGCTAGTCGACCCGCGGTCCGCCGGTACGTCCGCGTTTGAGCTCGAAGAAGCCGGGCGTGCCGGAGACCAGCAGCACCCCGTCCCACAGCCGGCCGGCCTCCTCGCCGCGCGGCACCGGGCTAACCACTGGGCCGAAGAACGCGTTGACCGTGCCGTCCGGCCCGGGCACGTGGATGGCCGGGGTGCCAAGGTCCTCCCCCACCGGGTCGAGCCCGTTGTGGTGGCTCGACCGGAGCGCGTCGTCGTGGTCGGCGGCCTCGGCGAGGCGGGGTCGAGGTCCAGCTCGACCAGCGCGTCGCGGTACAGGTCGGGCCCGATCGGCGTCTTCTCATGGTGGATGCGGTTGCCGAACGCGGTGTACAGCTCCCGCAGCACCGGTGTGCCGTGCTTCTGCTCGACGGCGGTCAGCACCCGGACCGGGCCCAGAGTGTTCGACAGCCACCGTTCGTACCACGGCTCCAAGCCGTCGCGGCCCTGGTTGAGCAGCCACAGACTCATCACGTGGAAGCGCACCTCCACGTCCCGGACCCGCTCGACCTCCAGCAGCCACCGGGAGGTGTTCCAGGCCCACGGGCACTTCGGATCGAACCACACGTCAACGACGGTCATCGCAGGGTCCCCTTTCCCGCAGTCATTCAAGACCCGGAAATTGGTGTGAGGAAGCGCCGATTCTGACCGTTCTGATTGGGCCAATGTGGGGTCACCTCCGGCGATCGTGCGTCGAGGATCTACCGGCAGTTGCTGGACGCGATCCTGGACGGCCCGCTGCGGCCCGGCGAACGGCTGCCGCCCACCCGCGAGGTGGCCCGCCGGCTCGACGTCGCCCGGAACACGGTCCTCGTCGCCTACGAGCGACTGACCGCCGAGGGCCTGGTGGTCACCCGGGTCGGTGCATGGGGGTGCCGGCGGCTCGGGCCTTGCGGACGGCCTGGAGTGGGAAGAACGACGGCCGGCCGACGAGCCCGCCGTCGCGGATGGCGGCGAGCAGTGCCACGCACCGGTCGACGGGGGTGAGACCGGCCCGGATGCCGGCGCCGATAACAGCCGATGGCAGGTCGACGAGTTCGTCGTGCTTGCGCCACGGTCGGGCGGTCACGACGACGAGGCCACCGGGGCGCAGGAGGGTGTGGCAGCCGGTGAGGATCTGGGCGAACCCGTCGGCGAGGCCGGCGAGGTCGCGGTAGGCGAGGTTCCCGCGGTCGGTGCCGTCGTTGTAGGCGTTGTCGAACTTTGTCACGCCGTCGGCGCCGGGCCGGACCAGGCCATGCACGGTCGGCCCACCTCATTTACTGCGCAGCCTGCCACCGACGCATGCAGGGCCAGTACAACCACGGCGACGCCTACTACCGCTGCCGCTTCCCGCAGGAGTACGCCCTCGCCAACCAGGTCCCACACCCCCGCTACGTGTACCTGCGCGAGGACGCACTCACCGACCCGCTCGACACCTGGCTGGCCTCCGCCTTCGCGCCTCACCGCATCGCGCAGACGATCACGGCGATGGCTGACGCCCAGCCCTTCAGTCATCCGCCCGCGACGGGCACCGCGACCCAAGCGATCATCACCGAGTGCGACGCCAAGCTGGAGCGCTACCGCGCCGCCCTCGACGCCGGCACCGACCCGGCGGTGGTCACCGGCTGGATCGCGCAGACCCAAGCCGAACGCGCCCGCGCCGAGGCCGATCTACGCACCATCGCGCGCACCACCCCGCGCCGGATGAGCCAAGGAGAGATCACGGCCCTGGTGACCGCGCTCGGCGACATCACCACCGTGCTCCGCGACGTCGACCCAGCCGACAAAGCCGAGGTCTGCCGGCAACTTGGACTCCGGCTGAACTACCAGCCTGAAACGCGAACGGTGCGCGCTGAAGTCGTTCTCAGCGCACACCGTGGGGCTATCGTTTTGCGTCCGAGGGCCGACACGATCTATTGCCCCACCGCCGTTGACGCTCAGCGCAACTCTGAAGCTCACGCAAGCCTAGCTAGGTAGGCGTAGTCAAGGATGCGCTGCCGCGGCCGACTGGCCATCCGTTCACGTCGTCACGATATTGATAGCCACACCGACGGCGATCGTGCCCCGCAGAGCACCGGACTCCCGATGGGGCTTCCCTGCGCCCGCGCACACCATGGACCCGCGCGCTTGGAGACCGCGGCCGTTCGTGCCGTGAGCGTCGTTCGGGCAAACTTCGCGCAGGGTTGATTGTCCGCGATCCCGACGGGCATCTGATCGAACTCAACGAGCGGCTGAGCTGAATAGAGCCGAGCGCACGTTCAGCCGGTTGGCTCGTCGTCGCCCCATTCAGCCAAGACGCCGTCATGCCACGATCACCCGCAATCTTCTCGACTCTGAGCGGTCGTGGTCGTCCACTGGTAGCGCTGTCGCTGATGACCACAGATGTGCCGAAGAACTCATTGGGCGGACAGCCTTGGTTCGGGTGGCGAGCCTAGGATCGACCTTCAAGCCACCTGGACGATTCGGGCAGGAAAGAGCTTGATCATGAGTAGTGCATTGGCCGACATCCTGAATGCTGCCGCGCACGGGCACTTTCCCGCACCGGACGGCGGAACCACCGTAGTGCCACAGCCGAACCATCGCGATGCCGGAGTGATCGCGTTCACCGCACACTCGGTGGTATTCACGGACGAGGATCCGCTCTGGGTACGTGGCGTCCTGGCGGCCCTGGACTGCGATGCCCTGGCCGCCACCATGAATCCGGGCTTTTTGAGCGCGCTGCTCGGCCGGACAGGGCGATCCATGGACACGATTGATCTGTTGACTGTCGCGAGTCCGCTCGCCGGCGCGCCTCCCCTGCGACTGACCGAGCTGTTGGAAGCCGATCACCCCCGAGCGGGCAGAGCGCGCCACCGTCGTGACAGCATTCGCGTCTGGGCGGCTGACGGCGGGGTGATCGTCCTGGGCCAAGGTGTGGCGGGCCGCTGGGAGGCTTCCATAGAGGTCGATGAAGGGCTTCGTCATCAAGGGCTGGGGCGGTCGCTGGCGCTGGCCGCACGGCATCTGGTGCCTGATCGGCAGCCGGTCTGGTCCCAGCAGGCCGCCGGGAACGCCCGCAGTGTGCGGGCGTTTCAAGCTGCCGGGTTTCGGGCGGTGGGAGCCGAAGCGCTGCTCCTGCCCGGCCGCCGAGCTGCAGGCTCGCCAACGGACCCTGTCGGCGGTCACGGGCCAGTCGCACAACAGCACGGTATCGGTGTGGACCGCATCGGGGCAGGTGGCCCGCGCTCGCGTACTGCCTTCTGGACGTCGTCGTGATGACAGTCGCCGGATTGCTGGTCTCGGCCGGTGGCACGGGCCTCGCGCTTGCGCACGCCGGTCGATCGTCGTCCGGCCTATCGGGCGACGTACAACCTCTCTATCTGGCGACGCACAACCTCGGACGCGAAGGGCGACCGTGATCGGGCGCGCCTGATCACCGCGAGCCCGGCGGCCGAGGATGGCTGGCCGGGGCGGGCGCGTTCATCGCCGCCGGGTTGCTGCCGCTGTCTGCCCCTGGCGCACAGAAGTGGACCGTGCCGTGCGGTACGACGCACATCAGTCTGATGTTTCCAAGGAACGGGAGAAGTGTGGTTTCGGACGTCGACCGGCGATGGCTCCGGGAGGCCGTCGAGACCTCCCGGCTCTGTGTGCCCAGCAAGACGGCCTACGCCGTCGGAGCGGTCATCGTCTCAGCAGATGGCCGCGAGATCTCCCGGGGACATTCTCGCGATCAGGGCCCGGTCGTCCATGCGGAACAGTCCGCCCTGATGCGGCTCGGCACAAGCGCCGGGGATCTGTCGGGCGTCACCATGTATTCCTCAATGGAGCCGTGCACCTCTCGGCGCTCGGCCCCGGCCACCTGCTGCGACCTGATCATTGCGGCCGGGATCGGCCGCGTTGTGCTGGCGCTCCCGGAACCTCCGACGTTTGTGAAGTGTGTGGGCATCGCGATGCTCAGTGGCGTCGGCATAGAGGTCGTGACGGTGCCCGAACTCGCTGCGGAGGTGATGGCGATCAACGCGGCGCTGCTGGAAGTCCCCGCGATTCCCGGTACCGCCGAGGCAACCTGATCGCGCCCGGCCGTCACGGTAGGGCCGGTGGGCGGGCCGGCCCCGGCGAGGGTATGGACGAGTTCGTCGCGTTACACGGCGTCACGCGCGATGTCCGTGACGATCTCAGCGACGTACCGCTTGCTCGTCGCGGCCGCACGGGACGGCGACGCGGTGTTTGCTGGCTCGACTGAGCACGCCCCGGCGAACCGCTGAATCGCGGCATGAGCGGACGCCACCCTGGCCCGTGCGGCGGCCGGGCTCGCCGGTCACGCCGGCGTTTGGCCCGGGTGTCGGTTCAGGATGAGGTCGCCCGCGCGACGGAGCACCTGCGCCCGGGACCGATCGCCGTGGTCGGCGGCCAGGAAGTGCTCGCCGATCAGGAGGCAGAACGCGAGGACGCTGCGGGCTTCCACCTCGTCCGGGTCGTCGCAGAAGGTGCCGATCATCTCCCGCAGGAGGCCCAGCCGCCGGTTGTCGACCCTGCGGAGACGATCGGCGATCACCGGGTCGCGCCGGGCCCAGTCACGGATCGCCAGGTCGATCGGCAGCAGCCGGTCACTGGAGAAGGTCTGGACGCCGGCTCGGGCGATTCGGGTCTTCGGGCTGCCGCCTTCCTTCTCGACACGGTTGATGACCTCGTCGGTGCTCTCCCGCTCCCATGTGTCCACCATGGCCGTCAGCAGCGCATCACGGTCCGCGAAGAAGCCGTAGAAGCCGCCCTTGGATACGCCGAGCCGCTTGGCCAGCGCCTCGACCCGTACCGCATCCGGACCGCCGGATGCGAGCGCCTCGAGGCCGGCCTCGATCCATCGGTCTCGCGGGGTCCGCGTTTCGAACTTCATGTGACCCACCTCACTCCGCCGTATACGTCACCGTACGTGGCCAGCTAACCTTCCATATACGGCAGCGTACACGGGGACGCTGCCGCCCAGGAGGTCGTCATGAACGTCTTCGGTCACGTGGCCGCGCTCTACGAGCGGGAGCGGCCCGCTTACCCGGCCAAGGTGGCCGATGCGATCGTCGCCTACCTGCGCACCACCCTGCCCCTGGCCCGCAACGGCGCCGGAGTGATGGCATGAACCCGGTCTGGCTGCCGGTCGTCGTGCTCCAGGGTGTCTGGCTGCGCTCGACCCTGCGGCTCGCGTCGGCACCGGGTGGCGGTGTCAGCGGCACCGTCCCCGGTCCCGGGGCGGAGCCGCTGCGCCTGGCCGTACTGGGCGACTCGACCGCCGCCGGCTGCGGCGTGACCGACGGCGAGGAGGCCTTCGCGGCCAGCCTCGCACAGGAACTGGCCGCCCGTACCCGTCGGCCGGTCGACTGGCAGGCCGTCGGCCAGTTCGGCGCCGCCTCCCGCCGGATCCGATTCCAGCTCGTGCCGCGCCTCGACGACAACCTCGATCTGGTCGTGCTGCTCGCCGGCGCGAACGACGTGCTGGCCGGCCGCGGACCGGACCTCTGGCGCGAGGACCTGACCGGTATCCTCGCCGGGCTCACCCGCCGCGCACACCGGGTGGCGGTAGTGGGACTTCCGCCGTTCACCCTGTTCCCGGCCATTCCGGCCACCCTCGCGCGCTATCTCGGTGAGCGCGCCGCCGCACTGGACGCGGTCACCCGGGAGGTCTGCTGGGACCACCCCCGAACGTCGTTCATCGACCAACCCGCCGGGACGCCGCCACCCGACTTCTTCAGCATCGACCGCTTCCACCCGTCGACCCACGGATACCGATTCTGGGCACGGGACGTCGCCGACCGGCTCTGTCTTGGCCAACCAGCGCCCTGACGAGCCGGCACGACCTGCACACCGGCGGGTGCCTGACTACCGGGTCCGAGTCGTTCGCACCAGGCGGGTCCACCATCGGGTTATGGCTGCGGCGGTGGCGCACTTCCGTCGGTCGGCATGGCCGGTGTCGGGATCGAGATGACCGCGGAACTGGTCCGGGACCTGGTTCGCGAGCACCCCTGGTCACCGCGCTCGGCAACATCACCACCGTGCTCCGTAACGCCGACCCGGCCGACAAAGCCGAGGTCTACCTACGACTCGGACTCCGGCTGAACTACCAGCCGGAAAAACGCAAACGGTGCGCGCTGAAGTCGATCTCAGCGCACACCGTGGGGTTATCGTTCGTGTCCGAGGGGGGACTTGAACCCCCACGCCCTATACGGGCACTAGCACCTCAAGCTAGCGCGTCTGCCATTCCGCCACCCGGACCTGCACGTACCAGCCTACCCGGTCGACCAATGTGAGCTACTCACCGCATCGGTCGGCCCGGCGGGCCGCACGGGGCATTACTGTACACGGCCCAGAACGATCATGCACATCAGCTCCAGCGCGGCACGTTTGCGCAGGTCAACGGCCACATAGATCGGGTGGGTAGCGCGCAACAGGCGATTCCGGGCAGCATTGCTCCCGTGTCCCACCCCTCCCCGTTGATCGCCACTCAACACCAGGCCCTCGCACTGCGCGCCGCGGGTGACCTGACAAGCGCCCGCCGCCTGCTCGCCGACGCGATCATCGCGGCCCGCCCGGCGTACGGCGAGGATCACCAGGACGTCCTGGCCACCGGGCACCTGCTGGCCCGGCTGCATCGCGAGGCCGACGACCCGGCCGCCGCCCGCCGCGTACTCGAGGAGGCCTACGCGGCCGGCGAGCGCCGCCGCGGCGAGGCCGACCCGCTGATGCTCGCGCTCAGCTTCGACCTGGCCGGGGTGTCCGAGGAACTCGGCAACCGGCACGAGGCCCGCCGCAACTACAGCCGCGTAGCGACCGCCGGGGCCGCCGTGCTCGGTCCGGACCACCCCGCGGTACGCGCAGCCCGCCAGTACCTCGGCGGCTCCGCCGCCGCTCCCGCGGGCTATGGCCCCTCCCCCGGCGGCTTCGCCGCCGCTGCCGGCCCGCGCCCCGCTCCGCCCTCGCCCGGCTACCCGAATCCGGGCCGCCCCGGGCACCCCGATCAGTCCCTGCCCCGGCATCCGAACCCGGGCCCGCCCGGAAGCCCCGATCCGGCACTACCGGGGAGCCCCGGCCCGGCCCGGCCCGGCCAACCCGGTCCCGCCTCCTCCGCGTACCCCGGGCACGGGCGGTCCGAGCCCACCGTCTCGCTGCGGGCGGTCCCTCCACCGCATCCGCCCGCACCGCCTCGGCCCGTCGCCCCGGGTGTGCCCGCCGGGAGTCCGCCGGTACCCGGTTCGCAGTGGGCTCCCCGCCCGGGCCCGGCACCGCAGGCGCCCCACGCCGTGCAGCCGGCTCAGTCCGCGCCGAACCCGCGGGTCGCTCCGCCGCCTCTGGTGGCACCCGCCCCGCCGCAGCAGCCTGCCGCGGCCGGGCCGAACGGACCCGCGACTCCGTGGGGGCCGCCCTCGCCGCCTGTCTCGGAGGCGACGACCCGGTTCGCGCCCATCACCGAGGAGGCGACGACGCGGTTCGCGCCCATCACGGATGAGGCGACGACCCGGTTCCCAGTAGTGCCCGTCGAGCCCACCGCCCCGGCGAGGCCGCCGGCTGCCGGGGCAGCCCCGCAGGTGCCCGGTGTCCGCCCGGTGCCCCCGGCTCAGGGCGTCATCCCGGTTCCTCCGGCTCAGCGTGTCCCCCAGGCACCCCCGGCGACGTACGGCCGACCGGCCGCCGCTCCCGGTGTGACGCCGGTGCCGCCACGCACCCCCGGCACGCCTTCGCACCCGGCCACCGCCGGCACGTCGACGCCCGGTCCGACACCGGGAACACCCGCGACGGCACCCGGAACGCCGACCACAGCACCGACGGCCGGGGCACCGACGACGGCACCGACCGCCGGGACGACGAGGATTCCGGCGGCGGGGACGTCGGTGCCCGGACAGCCGACAGCGCCTCCCGTTCCCGGCCCGACGTCCTCGCCTACCGTCCCGCACATCGCGCCCGTGTCGGCGCCGTCCGCCCCCGCCCGTCCGGTACCGGCGCCGGGCGCCCCTACGCCTGCGGTACCGCCCCCGCCGACGCCCGGCGCCGCCGGCACCCCGCTACCGCCTTCGCAGATGCCCGGCACGGCCGGCACGCCGCTGTCGCGCCCGCAGCCGGGCACGGCCGGTACGCCGCAACCGCAATCACAGATGCCCAGAACCGCCGGCACGCCCCCGCAGCCAACCTCACAGATGCCCGAAACCATCGGCACGCCCTCGCTGCCGATGCCGGGAACCGCCGGCACGTCCCCACTTCCACCCCCGCCGGTCATCCCGCCGCCGCCCGCACCGCCGGTTACCGAGGCACCGCCTGCCGGGATCACCCCGCCACCGTCGCGGACGCCCTCGGCGGGACTGGTACCGCCGCCTCCGACCGTCCTGCCGCCGGCGCCGCGCGTGCCGGCGCCGGCGCCGGCAGTCGGCGACCTGCCTCCACCGCCGGCCGTGCCCGTCGTACCGCCGGTGTCGTCCCCGCCCGCTCCGCCACCGGTCGCCCCTCCGGCCTCGGCGGCGCCACCGGCGCCCGTGGCCGAATCGGCGCCGGCCGCTGCCACCGCGCCGACGCCGCCCTCTGCACCTGTTCCGCCCCGACCGGCGCCCGCCCCGCGGGCGACTCCGACGGCCGAGGCCACCCCTCCCGCACAGCCTGCCGCGGAGCGGACGGCCGGCACCGGCACTTCGGGCCGGGGTACGACACCGCCTGTCCCCGGTGGGCCGGGCTGGGACAAGCCGACGATCCGGGTGCAGCAGATCGGCCCGCTGCTGGAAGAGGAGGCGGCGCGTAACGCCGCAAAGGCAGCCCGCGACGCTTCGGCGAAGCCCGCAGCAACCGCACCACCGGTGAACACGTCTCCGGTCAGCGGTCCGCCGGTGAGCCCGGGAACGAGTGAAAGCGACGCCGCCGCGAGCGTGCAGCCGAGCACTCCCTCGGCAGGCGCGTCGGGCACTCTCGACGCGTCCGACGCCGGAACGCCTCCGGCAGGTGGGGCACCGCTGCCCACCGCACCGCACATCAGCGCGCCGCCCACCAGCGCTGCGCCCGTCGCCCCAGCACCGACAAGCGCAACACCCGCCAGCGCGCCCCCCACGAACCCGGTCAGCGGGCCGCCCGGACAGCCGGTCAGCGGCGCTCCGGTGAGCGGCTACCCGCCGCCGGTCAGCGGACCGCCTGCCGCACCGGTCAGCGCTGCACCGGCCATCGGCTACCCCCCGTCCGTCAGCGGAACGCCCGGACCGGGTTACCCACCGCCGGTCAGCGGACCGCCCGCACCCGGCTACCCGTCGCTGACCGGCGCACCACCCGCGCCACCCGTCAGCGGACCTCCGGGCCCGCCGAGCAGCGGGTCACCCGGCTACCCACCGCCGGTCAGCGCGCCGCCCGGATCCACCTATCCGCCACCGGTCAGCGCGCCGCCCCCCGGACACCCACCGGTGAGCGCTCCCCCCGGCACCTATCCGCCGCCAGTGAGCGGACCACCCGCGGCGCCGGTCAGCGCGGCACCCGTGAGCGGCTCCTCCGTACCGCCCTGGGGCATGGTCGCGCCGCCGTGGAGCAGCGTCGCCCCGTCCCAGCCGGTCGACCGGCCCACCGACCCGGAGCCGGAGGAGGACGAACCGGCGCCCGCCGACACGGCCGGCGAACCGGATCGGGACGCGCCGGAGCCGAACCGGCCGATGACGATCTACGAGGACCTGCTGGACTTCCCCGAGTCCACGCGACCGGAGCCGCCGGCCGAGCCGGAGCAGAGCGCCTGGCCGGCGACCCCGCCGATGTTCCACCAGCAGCCGGTCGAGCAGCAGGCCGCGTACCCGATGGAGCCGGAGCGGTCCGGCCGGAACCGGACGGTGCTGGCTCTGGTGGTCGGCGGTGCGGTGCTCGCGGTGGTGGCGGTGGTCGGTGTCGGCGCGGTGTTGCTGAACCGGGAGGCGGCGCCGCCTCCGGCTCCCGCGCCCGCGTCCGGCTCCGCGTCGCCGAAGGTGGCCGGGCCACCGCCGGGTGACCTGAAGCTGCGCGACGACACCACGACCGTGACGGTGACCTGGACCGATCCGACGAACGGTGGGGTGCCGTTCGTGGTGGCGGGTGGCCGGGCCGGGCAGAAGCTCGGGGTGATGGCGACTGTGGACGCCGGGCAGACCCGGTACACGGTGAACGGGTTGAGCGCGAAGCTGGACTACTGCTTCACGGTGCTGGCGGTCTACTCGACCGACTCGTACGCCACCTCGGGCCAGGTCTGCACCGACCGGGAGGGCGGCGGCACGCCGAACTGAGGACGACACGCTCGGTGTCCACAGGGGGACGGTGCGGGTTTCACCGGCTCCGGACGGCACCTATGATGGCTCCCGGCTCTGGGGAGGGTCCGCCGTGCTCGGTGGTTCTCCCGCACCGACACGGGGAGGCAGCCGGCAGTGACCACCATCGAGGACGTCACGGGCACCGGGCCGGAGCCGGCCCGCCCACGGTCGCGGATGCGCGGCGGACTGGTGACCATCGGCACGGTGGCCGCGCTACTGGCCGCGATGGGCTTGACGGTGCTCGGGCTGGGCGCGGCCGACAACGCGGTGGCGAGCTTCGACGCCTCCTCCTGGTTGTGGAGCACCACCCGCAGCGAACTGGCCCGGGTCAACGGCGTCACCGCGCGGGTGGACACCCGGATGGAGGTGCCGGGCGGGCGGCGGCACCAGATGCAGGTGGCCCAGACCGACCGGCTGCTGATCCTGCGAGACCTCAACACCGGCCGGGTCAGCTCGCTGGACCTGGCGACGTTGCAGATCACGGCCACCACGCCGACCGCGCCGGGGCTCGGGGTGAGCGTGGCGCTGCACGAGGACGCGGCGTTCGTGGTGGACGCGGTGCAGGGCATCGTCCGGCAGCTCGACCCACGGGCGCTGACACCGGTGGGCGAGCCGGTCCGCTACCCGCCGGGCATCACCGGCGGCACGTTCGACGGCGCGGGCAAGCTGTGGATCGCGGTGCCGAGTGAGGGCACCGTCTCGGCGGTGACCGCGGCCGAGCTGCCGGAGACGCCCGGTGACGCGCCGCCCGCCGGGCTCAGCCCGAAGCGGGTCGAGACGTACGACGTGGCCGAGCCGGCGCACGAGCTGGTGGTGTCCACGCTGGACGAGGGCGTCGCGGTGCTGGACCGGACCTCGGCGTCGCTGGTGACGGTGGTCGGCGGGCAGACGCAGCGGGCGGAGTTGAGCATGACCGCGCCGGGGAGCCTACCGACGCGGACCAGCGGGCCGCAGGTGCCGGTCACGGTCTCCGGTGACCGTTCGGTGCACGTGGTGCGGGACAGCCGCGAGGTGAAGCGGTTCACGGTGCCCGGCACCGGCGCCCGGCTGAGCCCGGCGGTGTCGTGGGCGGGCCGGTTCTACTGCGCCGACGAGAACACCGGCACGGTGTACGCCTTCGACGCCGAGGGTCAGCTCGTGCAGACCGTGAAGGGCTCCGGCCGCCCCGGTCCGGTCGAGCTGGAGGTGCGCGAGAACCACCTGTTCATCAACCCGCCGGACTCGTCCACCGCGCAGGTGGTCGACGACCGCAACCAGGTCCGTGAGGTCGACAAGTACGCCAACGACGTGCTCGGCGGCGACCCGCCGCCGGTGGCCCCGCCGCCGCCCCCGCCGAAGAAGCCCAAGGTGTCCAAGCCGGGTGCGCCGAAGTCGGTGACGGCCGCCGCTGGTGACGCGTCGGCGCGGGTGAGCTGGCAGGCCGCCGCGTCCAACGGCGCCGAGATCACCCGGTACGTGGTGGAGGGCGCCGGTCAGACCCACCAGGTCGGCGCGAACCAGCGTGCCCTGGAGATCACCGGTCTGACCAACGGTGAGACGTACACGTTCTCGGTGCACGCGGTGAACGCCAAGGGTGAGGGGCCCGCGCGGCGCAGCAACCCGGTGGTGCCGACCGCCGAGGTGCCGGACCCGCCGGCGTCGGTGACCGCCGAGGCCCGGCCGGACGGCACGGTGCGGGTGAGCTGGCCCGAGGCCGACGGCCAGGGCAACAAGATCGCGAAGTACGCGGTGACGGCGACCTCGGCCGGCGCGAGCGCCCCGGCCGGAGAGTCGGCGAAGACGGAGCTGGTGGTGCCGGCCGGGCAACTGGAGTACGGCACCCAGTACGCGTTCACGGTGACCGCGGTGAGCGACAAGGGCGCCGGGTCGAAGGCGTCGCCGGTGAGCAACACGGTGGTGCCGTTCACCACGCCGAAGGCGCCGACCGCGCTGCGCGCGTCCACTGTCGCCGACCAGCCGGGCACGATCGCGGTGCAGTGGTCCCCGGCGGTGGACAACGGCCGCCCGGTGACGAAGTACGTCGTGGAGGCCGCCGGGAAGTCCGTCGAGGTCACCGACGTGCAGGCCACCGTGGGCGGGCTGGGCAACGGCCAGAACGTGACGGTGAAGGTCAAGGCGGTCAACGAGGCCGGGTCGGGACCGGAGGCGAGCACCACCGCGCGGACGGTGGCCGAGCCCCGGATCACCGTGACCGGCTCGTCGGCGGACGCCACGTCGGTGACCGTCACGTTCACCGTGGACGCGGGCGGCGGGCGCGCCACCTGCACGGCGGCGACCGGCGGGAAGACGGCGAGCGGCAGTTGTTCCAGCCTGCGGGTGACCGGGCTGACGCCGGGCACCGCGTACACGGTGACGCTGACCGCGTCGAACGCCGCAGGCAAGGGCACCGCCTCCCGCGCGCAGACCACCGACCCGGTGTACGGCATCGCCACGTGCAAGAACGGGCCGGACGGCGACCAGCGGACGTACTGCGACAAGGACGTGGCCGGCCGCAACGGCAACGAGATCTTCGAGGTCCCGCGGCAGGACAACGACCGTCAGGCGGGCTGGGTGCCGGACGGCCGGCGGCTGCGCACGTACTGCAAGGTCAAGGGCGAGGACGTGGACGCCTGGATCTACAACAACAACAAGCAGAGCACCTGGTGGATCCAGGTGGAGTACCAGGGCAGGACGTACATCCCGTGGGCCTGGCTCAACCTGGAGGGCGGCGACGACCTCGACGTCCTGCCGGCCTGCTGACCGCACCGTCCGAGAGGCACACCCGTGAACACGCACGAACCGCTGAGCCAGCCGGAGGTGCAGGGCTTCGCCGCCCTGGCCGCCCGGCTGGCCGACAACGTCAACGCGGTCGTGCTCGGTAAGCCGCAGGTGGTGCGGCTCGCATTGACCGCGCTGTTCGCGCAGGGGCACGTGCTGCTGGAGGACGTGCCGGGCGTCGGCAAGACGACGCTGGCGCGGGCCGTCGCGGCCACCGTGAAGGGGCAGTGGCGGCGGATCCAGTTCACCCCCGACCTGCTCCCCTCCGACGTGTCGGGGGTGACCATCTTCAACCAGGCCACCCGGGGATTCGAGTTCCACCCGGGGCCGGTGTTCGCCAACATCGTGATCGCCGACGAGATCAACCGGGCGTCGCCGAAGACGCAGTCGGCGCTGCTGGAGGTGATGGAGGAGCGAACTGTCACTGTGGACGGCGTACGGCACCCGGTGCCGCAGCCGTTCCTGGTGGTGGCCACGCAGAACCCGGTGGAGATGGACGGCACCTACCGGCTGCCCGAGGCCCAGCTCGACCGGTTCCTGGTGAAGCTCTCCGTCGGCTACCCGGACGAGGCGGTCGAGGTGGAGGTGCTGCGCGGCGCCACGGTCCGCTCCCCCGACTCGCTCAGCGCGGTCACCGACACCGCCACGGTGGGCGAGATGGTGAAGATGGCCCAGCGGGTGCACATCGCCGAGCCGCTCTACGCGTACGCGGTGCGGCTGGCCGCTGCGACGCGTACCCATCCGCAGGTGCGGGTCGGGGTGAGCCCGCGCGGGGTGATCGCGCTGACCCGGGCGGCGTGCGCGTACGCGCTGATCGACGGCCGGGGCTGGATCATGCCGGAGGACCTGAAGGCACTCGTGGAGCCGGTGTTCGCGCACCGGCTGCTGCTCACCCCCGATGCGCAGGTGCGTGGTGTGACGCCCGCCGAGGTGCTGCGCC
This sequence comes from Micromonospora tulbaghiae, assembly GCF_900091605.1. Classification (GTDB taxonomy): domain Bacteria; phylum Actinomycetota; class Actinomycetes; order Mycobacteriales; family Micromonosporaceae; genus Micromonospora; species Micromonospora tulbaghiae. The sequence continues at coordinate 107,673 of NZ_FMCQ01000012.1, read as the reverse complement.
AGGCGGTCGCGTCGGTGCCGGTGCCGCTGCCGTCCGGCCAGGCCACAACGGTGCACGGCTGAGCGTGGGGATCACCGCCCGTGGTGTCGGGTTGCTCGTCGCCGCCCTGGTGCTGCTGGGCGTGGGGTTCCGGTACGCGTACCCGGAGCTGACAGTGCTCGGCGCGGCGGCCGCCGTGGCGGTCGGCTACGCCGTGGTGAACGCGGCCTGGCGGCCCCGGCTGAGCGTGGACCGGCGGGCCGACCCGGACCGGGTGGCCCGGGGTGAGCCGGCGGCGATGGAGCTGACGGTGCGCAACACCGGCCGGTTGCGGGCGGCGAACCTGGTGGCCGAGGACCGCTGCGCCGGCGCGCTGGCGCCGGTGCCGCTGCTGCGGTTGCGTCCGGGCCGGGACACTGTCGTGCGCTACGAGGTGCCGACGCACCGCCGTGGGGTGGTACCGGTGGGGCCGCTGCGGGTGGTGCGCCGGGATCCGCTGGGGCTGGTGGCGCTGGCGCGCGGCTACGGCGGCACGGTGCCGGTGTGGGTGCACCCGCGCATCCACCCGCTCTCCGCGGTGCCCACCGGCGCCGGGCGCAGCCTGGACGGGCGTACCGACAGCGTGCCGCACGGGTCGATCACGTTCGACTCGTTGCGGGAGTACGTGGTGGGCGACGAGTTGCGCCGCGTGCACTGGCGCACCAGCGCCCGGGTGGGTGAGCTGATGGTGCGGGAAAACGTGGACACCAGCCTGCCGCGCCTGGTGGTGGTGCTGGACAACCGCGCCTCGGCGCATCCGGGCCGGGCCGGTGGTGTCGCGGAGTCGTTCGAGTCGGCGTGTGAGGCGGCGGCGTCGGTGGTGGCCGCCGCGGTGCGGGAGGACCTGCCGGTGCACCTGCTGCTCGTCGTACCGGCCGAGGTGGAGCCCGCGGGCGCGGCCGGGCCGCTGGACCGGCTGGCCGCTGTGGAGCTGGCGGACGCCGGGGCGGAGGTGCTGCCCGCCGCGACCGGGCGGCTGCGCCGGGACCGGCTCGGCGACACCCTGGTGTTCCTGACCGGGCCGGGTGGCCGTGACGACCTGGGGCACGTGGGCGCGCTGCGTGGCGCGTACCCGTCGGTGGTGGTGGGGATGTTCGGCGCGGACGGGCCGACGCCGGCGGGCGCGGCGGGCCTCACGGTGCTGGATGCGGCCGACGGCGCGGCGTTCGCCGCCGAGTGGGACGGGGTCCGCCGGTGGTGACGCCGCCGCGGACCGAAGCGGCGGCGGAAGGCGCGGTCCGGGCGTTGCGGGCCGCGCCGGTCCCGGCCGCGCTGGTCGTGCTGGTCTCGCTCTCCGGCGTGGTGCTGGGCCGGGTGTACGCGGACCCGCTGCTGACCCGGCTCATGGCCGGCGCGGCGCTCGGCTCGGTGCTGGTCAGCGTGGCCACCCGGCGGCTGCCGTCCTGGCTGGTCGCGCCGCTGTCGGTGGCCGCGCTGGCCGGGTGGACGCTGCTGTCGCTGCGGCTGGCCGCCGCGCACGCGGCGCTGCCCGGCGGGCTCGGCGAGGTGGCCGCCGACGCCGCCCGCAACGCGATCCCCCGGCTGCTCACCGCGATGATCCCGGTCGAGCCGGCCCCGGACACGGTACTGGTCCCGGTGGTGGCCGCCTGGCTGGCCGGGCTGACCGCCGCCGAGGTGGCGCTGCGGGCCGGGCGGGTGCTGCTGGGCTACCTGCCGCCGGCGCTGCTCTACGCGGGCGCGCTCTACGTGGTGGGGCCGAACGCGGATCCGGCGATCGGCCCGACGGTGCTGTTCGCGGCCGTCGCGGCGGCCGGCCTGGCGGCTTCTGGGCGCCGCGACGGCCCGGCGCCCGATCCGGTCGCCGGCCTCAGTCCTGCGGTACGCGCGGCGGTACGGCTGCGGCTGGTGGCGGCGAGCGCGGCCGGGCTGGCGGTGGTGGTGGCGCTGGCGGCGCTGCTCGCCCCGGTGGTGGCCGCCCAGGTCGACGAGCGGCCGGTCGACCCGCGCCGCTACGTGGAGCCGCCCCGGGTGGAGTCGCTGGACGAGAACCCGCTGATCCGGATCTCCGGGTGGGCGTTGAACCCGGACCAGCGGCTGCTCGACGTGCGCACGAGCGGGGGCGCGGCCGGGGACGGGTCGCCGCGGATCCGGCTGGCGGTGCTCAGCGACTACGACGGGGTGACCTGGCGGGTCGGCGCCACGTACCGCAACGCGGGGCGGATCCTGCCCGCCGCCGAGCCGGTCCCGAACGCGGCCACCGACGAGGTGCGCCAGGAGATCACCGTCGGAGACCTGACCGGGCGGCTGCTGCCGGCGGTGCCCACGCCGCGCGAGGTGACCGGCGCGCGGGTGGCGTACGACCCGGCGACCGGGACGCTGATCCGGCCGGAAGGGCTCGCGCCGGGGCTGCGGTACGAGGTGTCGTCGGTGCGGGAGCGCCCGGACGCGAACCTGCTGCCCACGGCGAACGTGCCCGCCGGTGACGGGGTGGCCCGGGTGCTGCGGGTGGCCGACGGCGCGCCGGAGCCGGTGCGACGGCTCGCCACGCAGCTCGCCGAGTCCAACGGCGCCCCGTACGCGCGTGCCGACGCGATCGCCGCGTTCCTGGCCGAGCACTACCGGGTGACCGCTGACGCGCCCAGCGGCCACGCGTACCCGAATCTGGCGTTCTTCCTGTTCGGACCGCGGAACGGCGGCGGGCAGCGGGGCACCTCGGAGCAGTTCGCCGCCGCGTTCGCGGTGCTCGGCCGCCTCGCCGGCCTGCCGACCCGGGTGGTGGTCGGGTTCGAGCCCAAGGGTGACGGTCCGGTGCGGGCCGCCGACGCGTACGCCTGGCCGGAGGTGCTGTTCGACGGCGTCGGCTGGGTGCCGTTCGACCCGATGCCGCGTCCGGACTCCGAGCCCCGCCCGGTGGAGGAGGACTTCCGGCCGCAGCCGGAGGATCCGCCGCCGTCGGAGGTGCCGGCGCCCACCGAGGAGCCGAGCGCCACTCCCCCGGCCGCCGCGCCCGCGCCCGGCCGGGCCGAGGGCGGGCTCGGCACGCCGGTGCTGGTCGGCGGCGGCGTCGGTGGCCTGCTGCTGGTGGTCGGGGCGGTGCTGGCGGTGCTCGTGGCGATGCGCCGCCGGCTGACCCGCTCCCGGTTGGACACCGGTGACCCGGGCGAGCGGGTCGCCGGTGCGTGGCGGGAGCTGACCGACGCGCTGCGGCTGGCCGGGCACCCGGCCGGGCCGGACCTGGCGGCGGCCGAGGTGGCCGAGCGGGCCCGCCGGACGCTCGCCGAGGCCCGCGCGGCGCGGTCCGGGGAGGGCGCGGCCGGGCCCACGGACCGGCCCGGGGACGGCGCAACCGGGCTCACGGACCGGGCCGGGGACGGCGCGGCGGCCTACGGCCCGGACGAGGCGGCGGTCGACGAGCTGGCCGCCCTGCTCAACCAGGCGGGCTTCGCGCCGGGCAGTGTCACGCCGGAACAGGCGGAGCGGGCCGCACGGCTGAGCGCCGGCTTCGCCGACGCGCTGCGCTCGGCCCGCTCCCGGTGGGGCCGGTTGTTGTGGACGGTCCACCCGGGGCCGCTGCGGTGGCGCCGCTGACCGGACCTGCCGGACCTGCCGGACCTGCCGGGCCTGGCCGCGCGGCCCGCTGCCGCGGTGCTGCGGGCCACGCCCGGGGCGGAACCGCCGCGACGGCCGGGCTCAGCGGCCGGCGGCGCGCAGCTTCCGGACGAGCTTGCGCAGTCCGGCCTGCCAGCCGTCCGGGTCCTCGGCGCGGCGGCGGGCGTAGTCGGCGACCTCCGGGTGCGGCAGGATCAGGAACCGCTCCTCGGCCAGCCCGGCGATCACCGCGTCGGCGACCTGGTCCGGGGTGAGGATCGTCCCGGACGCGGCGATCACCCGGGCGCCCAGGTGCCCCTCGGCGAGACCGTCGGCGAGCATCGGGGTGTCCACGCCCTGCGGGCACAGCGCGCTGACCCGGATGCCGGCGTCCCGGTAGGTGATCGCCAGCCACTCGGCGAGACCGGCGGCGGCGTGCTTGGTGGCGGTGTACGGGGCGTCGCCGACGGCGGTCAGCAGTCCGGCGGCCGAGCAGGTGAGCAGCAGGTGTCCCTGGCCCCGGCCGAGCATCCCGGGCAGCACGGCGCGGGCGCTGTGCAGGTGCCCGAGCACGTTCACCTGCCAGGCCCGCTCCCAGTCGGCGTCGGGGGCGTCGATGCCGCCGCCGGTGGCCACGCCGGCGTTGGCGCAGAACAGGTCGATCCGGCCGTGGCGGCGCTCGGTCTCCTCGACGAGCGCGCGTACCGCCGCCTCGTCGGTGACGTCGAGCCCGACGCCGCTCGCCACCGGGCCGATCGCGGCGGCGGCCGCGCGGGCCGCGTCGGCGGCCAGGTCGGCCAGGACGACAGCGGCGGCGCCCTCGGCGGCGAACCGGCGGCCCAGCGCCGCGCCGATCCCGCCGGCCCCACCGGTGATCACCACCACCCGGTCGGTCAGGTTCATCTCAGGCCACCTTTCCGGGGGCGAGCCGGGGCAGCAGCTCCATCCAGGCCGCCGTGCCGCCCTCGGTGATCTCGGGGGTGGGCAGCACCGCGACCACCGGCACGTCGACGCCGTTGTCGGCGTACCGGCGGACGGATGCCGCGCACTGCTCGGGCGAGCCGTGCAGCACCAGCGCGTCGACCACCTCGTCCGGTACGGCGGCGGAGGCACCCCGCCGGTCCCCCGCGGCCCACGCCTCCCACATCGGGCCGAGTGAGTCCTCGCGGCCCAGCCACCTGTGGAAGGCGGCGTACGCGGGCACGGTCAGGTAGCCGGTGATCATGCGGCGGCCCAGTGCGCGGGCGTAGGTGGTGTCCTCGGTGGGGCAGACGAAGATGCGGGCGGCGACGTCGAAGCCGGGCCGGCGTTCGCCCACCTCGGCGAGGGCGGTCGGCACGTCGTCGGCGGCCAGCCAGTTGAGGATCACCCCGTCGGCCTCGGCGGCGGCCAGGCGCAGCATGCCGGGGCGCAGCGCAGCCAGCAGGACAGGCGGCGGCACGCTGGGCGGGCGCTCCAGCGTGAACCGCCGGACCGCGAACGTGTCGAACGCGCCGTCGACGGTCTCGCCGCGCAGCGCGGCCCGCAGGAAACGCAGCACGTCCCGGGTCCGCTTGAACGGCTCGTCGAACGGAATCGCGTTCCAGTCGCGTACCAGCACCGGCGACGAGGAGCCGACGCCGAGCGCGAAGCGGCCCGGCGCGGCCTCGGCCAGCGCGGCCGCGCTCATCGCGAGCAGTCCCGGCCCTCTGGTGAACACCGGCGTGATCGCGGTGCCCAGCCGCAGCCGCGGCGACCAGGCGGCGGCCAGGGCCAGCGGGGTGAACGCGTCGGCGCCGGCCACCTCCGACGACCAGACGTCGGTGAACCCGGCGTCGTCCAGGGCCGCGTAGACCGCGGCGTGGTCGGCGAGCGGAATACCGCCCAGTGGCACGGTCATGCCCCATCGGTTCGTCACCCGTCGATGGTGCCCGTCCGGCATCGCCCGGAGCAAGATCCAGGCGGATATGGGTGATCCGCACCGAGGCGCCGGGAAAGAGTGTTACGACTGCCGCATGAGTCGGACCGGGGTCGGGGCCCGGCGGTGAGGACCGCCGAGCCGGCCGCGCTGCGCTCGTCCGGCGGCGGGCCCGACCGGGCCACGTTCCTGGAGCTCTTCTTCGACCTGGTGTACGTGTTCGCGCTGACCCGGATCTCGGCGCGCGCCTTCGAGGACCTGGTGCTGGAGGGCGGGCAGACCGGCTGGACGGCGGTGACCGGCGGCGGCAAGACACTGCTGTTGCTGCTCGCGCTCTGGGCCGTCTGGCAGGGCACGGCGTGGACCACCAGCCGCTACGACCCGCACCACCTGTGGTTGCAGGTCATCGTGATCACCGCGTTGATCTCGGCGATGGTGATGGGGGTGGCGATCCCGCGCGCGTTCAGCCACAGCGGCCTGATGTTCGCCGCCGCGTACGTGGTGGCCCAGGTCAGCCGGCCGGCGATCCTCGTGCTGGTGCTGCACAGGCAGCAGTACCGCCGGCTCAAGCTGCGCATGCTGATCACGTTCTGCGCCACGGGTGTGCTCTGGCTGGCCGGCGCGCTGCTGCCGGGCAGCGCCCGGGTGGTGCTGTGGACCACGGCACTGCTGCTGGAGTACCTCGCCGCCCGGTTCGGCTGGCCGATGCCCGGCCTGGGCCGCTCGACGGTGTCCCGGTGGGACATCCACGGCGAGCACTTGGCCGAGCGCTACCAGCAGATCTTCCTGGTCGCGCTCGGTGAGACGATCCTGCTCGCCGGTCTGGCCTTCACCCGCTCCCCCACCAGCCCGGGCATGGTCGCCGCGTTCGCCGTCGCGCTCGCGACCTCGGTGCTGCTGTGGCGGATCTACGTGCAGCGGGCCGGGCAGATCCTGGGCGAGGCGGTGACCCGGGCCGCGCACCCGGCCACGGTCGGCCGGTCCGCCGCCGACACCCACCTGGTCATGGTGATCGGGGTGGTCGCCACCGCGATCGGCTACGAGCTGGTCATCGAGCACCCGGCCGGGCACAACGAACTGCCCTGGCTGGCCGTGATCCTCGGCGGGCCGGCCGTGTTCCTGGCCGGGCGGGCCCGCTTCGAGTACGAGGTGTTCGGCCGCGTCTCCCCGTCCCGGCTGGTGGGGATCGCCGCGCTGCTGCTGCCCGCACCGCTGCTGGTGCGCCTCGCGCCGCTCGTCGCGGCGATCCTCGCCGCGGTGGTCCTCACGGCGGTGGCGGTGGCCGACGCGCGCCGCGCCTGGGGCCGCCCGCCGGAGGAGGCGGCGACACCGTTCTGAGCGGCGACGCCCGTGCGGCACACCGCTACCGGGCTACGATCCGCGCGTGACCTTCTCGCTCGTCGCCCGCTCCGCCGACGGGCACCTGTACGGCGTGGCGGTGGCCAGCCGCTTCCTCGCCGCCGGGGCGCTGGTGCCGGCCGCCGAGGCACTGGTGGGCGCGGTCGCCACCCAGGCGCACGCCAACCTCGCCTACCGGGCGCAGGCTCTCGCGCTGCTGCGTACCGGCGTCACCGCCGGCGACGCGGTGGCCGGGCTGGTCGCCGCCGACCCCGGCCGCGACGACAGGCAGCTCGCCGTGGTGGGGGCGACCGGCGACGGGGCCACCTGGACCGGGCCGCGCTGCCACCCCTGGGCGGGCGGGCAGGCCGGCGACGGCTGGGCCGCACAGGGCAACATCCTGACCGGCCCGCAGGTGATCGACGCGCTGCGCGACGCCTGGCTGGCCCGCAACGACCTGCCGTTCCCGCAGCGCATGCTGGCGGCACTCACCGCCGGTGACGCGGCCGGCGGTGACCGGCGCGGCCGGCAGAGCGCCGCGATACTCGTGGTGCAGCGCCACGGCGGCTACGCCGGCACCGGCGACGAGCTGGTGGACCTGCGCGTGGACGACCACGACGACCCGGTCGCCGAGCTGCGCCGCCTGCTCGGCATCCACCACATGCTGTTCGGCCGCCCCGACCCGGCCACGCTGCGGGATCTCACCGGTCCGCTCGCGGCCGAGGTGGCGGACCTGCTCGCCGCCACCGGTCACCCGGTCGGCCCGGCCGGCCTGGACGACGCGCTGGCGGCCTGGACCGGCCTGGAGAACCTGGAGGAACGCTTCGTGCCCGGCCGGATCGACCCGATCGTGCTGGAGCACCTGCGGCGGTGTGCCGGGCGCTGAGCGGAGATCAGCCGCCGAACGCGAGCCGGCTGATACCGGCGCGGGCCAGTTCGGCGTGCTCGTCGCCGGTCAGCGGCAGCCGCCCGGTGGCCTTGCGCAGCACGGTGAGCGCGTCCCAGCGCAGGCCCTGCGGCACCGGCGCGCCGCCGGTGAGCACGCCGACCACCACGGCCGCCGCGGGCGGGGTCAGCCACGGCGGCCGGTCCAGCGCGTCGGCCAGGTCCAAGCCGTGCACCGCGACCTCCACCACGCGGGTACGCAGGAACTCCGGCAGCGCCATCGCGTCACCGTGCCGGGTGCGTACCACCCGGCCGGGCGACGCGGCGGCGACCGCCTCGTCGGTGGCGCGCCAGGCCCGGCCGAACTCCCCCGCCACCTCGGCCGCGCCCGGGTGCTCCCGGGCGGCCCGGCGTGCCGAGTCGACGCGGTCCCGGTCGACCGGCGGGCTGAACTTGGCCGCGCCGAAGTAGGCGGCGGCGTCGACCTCGGCCCGGGGCGGCGCGGGTTCGGCGAGCATCCCGGCCAGGCGCCCGGCTCCGGTGCTCACGTGCGCGATCAGGTCGCGTACCCGCCAGGGCGGACACGGGGTGGGCCGGTCCAGCGCCGCATCGTCCAGCTCGCGCAGCACCCGTTCCAGGCGTTCGCACTCGGCCCGGAACGCCGCCCGTACGGTCTGCACCGGTGGTCAGCCCTTCCAGCGGGGCACCAGCCGGTGCACCACGACCAGCACCAGCGCGGCCACCACCGCGATCGTGCCGGCGATGCCGGCCGCGCTGCCCGCGTACCCGATGAACAGCGGACGGCGGCCGAGCGCCTGGACGGGGACTGTGGAACGGTCGACGAGCCAGGACAGCGCCACCGCGGAGGCCAGCAGGGCCACCACGCCGGCGCCGCCGAGCACGGCGCCGGCCACCCGGTGCGCGTCGCCCGGCTCCACCACCGCCTGCTCCCGCTGGAAGAACAGCAGCACCAGCCCGGCGACAGCGGCCCACGCGCCGACCACCAGGTACGCGGCGACCGCGTCGCTGGGCCGGTGCCAGCCGGCGGAGAGCGTGGCGACGCCCGCGGCGGCGGCGTACCCGGCGCCGAGGAACGCCCCGGCGACCCGCAGCTTGCGCGGCAGCACCAGGATCAGCGCGACCGCCACCGAGGCGGCCACCGTGGTGTGCCCGCTGGGCAGGCTGTTGCCGGCGGCGGCCCGTTCCGGGTCGATGCCGAAGTCGGGACGGAGCAGGTAGTGCTTGAGCAGCTGCGTGGTCACGTTGGCCCCGGCGATCAGCAGCGTCGCGGTGACGGCGAGCGCCTTGCGCCCCCGGATCAGCGCGATGAAGCCGATCACCGCGGTCGCGGCCAGCAGCGACACCACCGACATCGCGTTGAGGAGTGTGTCCACCGGATCGTCGATGCGATCCTGGCCGATCCGGTTGCCGGTGAGCGCCACCGTGTCCAGCCACTGGCCCAGTTCGGTGTGTACGGCGAAGCGCCACACCAGCCCGAACGCGGCTGTCTGGATCAGGGCCAGTACGACCAACCAGACCGCCGTCCAACCCCTCGCCGTCTCCCGCACCCGGACAACTTAACGGTAGGCCCGCTCCGGCGCGCGGCGGAGCGCCATCGGCGGCGGCGTACGGTGAGGCGGGCGATTTCGAGGAGGTGGCGCGTGACCGGCACGCCACAGCGGCAACCGGAGGACGGGCCGCGGCCGGAGTCGCTGGCCGACCTGCTCGGCGGCCGGCGCGGGGCGGTGGACGCGACCCTTCCCCCGCTGGCGTTCGGGCTCGGCTGGGTGCTCGGCGGCCTGGGCGGCGGCGTGCTCGCGGCGGTGCTGACCGGCACGGCGGTGGCCGGCTGGCGGTGGCGGCGCGGCGACCGTCCCCGCTCCGTGCTGGTCGGGCTGCTCGCGGTCTGCGTGGCCGCGCTCGTCGCGTTGCGCACCGGCCGGGCCGCCGACTTCTTCCTGCTCCAGATCGCCGCCAACGCGGCGAGCGCGCTGGCCTGGGCGGTGAGCATCGTGGTGCGGTGGCCGCTGCTGGGTGTGGTGGCCGGCACAGCGCTGGGCCAGCGCACCCGGTGGCGGCGCGACCCGGCGCTGCTGCGGGCGTACGGCCGGGCCAGCTGGGTGTGGACCGCCAGCTACGTGCTGCGGGTGGCGGTGTTCGTGCCGCTGTGGCTGTACGGGCAGGTGGTCGCGCTGACTGTGGCGCGCGCGGCGCTGACCTGGCCGGTGATCGCGGCGGCGCTGGCGGGGAGCTGGGTGGTGATCCGGCGCTCGCTGCCGGCCGGCCATCCGGGGCTGCGGCACCCGGTGGACCCGGCGGACGCGGACGGTGTGGCGGCGCGCACAGAATAATGGAGAGGCCGCCACGGGGGGAGCGGCCTCTCCGTCAAATACGTTACTCCGTCCAGGGCCCGGATGTGATCCCGTGGACCGCTGAATTTTCCGTGCCTTTTCGCGCCATGGGTCGTCGCCGGGCGGAGTGGTGGGCCGGCCGGTCCGCTGCGTCGGCCGGACGGCCGGCCCACCCGGCCTGACCGTGGGCGTCAGGCCGTTCGCCGACCCGGCCGCTCCGTTCCCCCATCGGCCGGGTCGGCCTCCTCCGCAGGCGGGCTCTCACCCGCCTGCGGAGGAGGGGTCACCTCACCCCTGCGGGAAGTAGGTGCCGTAGTCGGCGTACGCCATGGCGATGTCCGCCTGCGCCCAGAACCGGTGGTAGTTGAAGACCGGCTCGGGACCGCCGTCCAGGTACGCCTGCACCTTCGGCCAGTCCGGGTCGTTCTTGTAGAACGAGCGGATGTCCAGGAAGCTCTTGCCCGGGGCGATCGCGTCGCCGTTGGGCATCTTCCCGGTCCAGCCGTTGGGGACGTAGAGACCCTGGCCGTCGGCGGCGTTGTAGACGTCGTCGAAGCGCTTGTAGTCGCCGCGCTTCTCCGGCGTCGAGACGCCCTTGCTGTCGGCGGACGCGGAGAGCGCGTCCAGCAGGCCCTTGGCGGTGTCCTTCGCCGCGGTGTTGCCGGACTTGGCCGCGTACGCGATGAGCGTGCGGGCGTAGGCGCCGGCGACGCCGACGTCCTGGCCCTTGACCGTCACCTCGACGTGCAGGTTGGTGTTCGGCTGCGGGCTGCTCGGGTTCCAGTTGGCCGGCTGGCCCGTCCACTTCATGTCCGACGGGATCGACCAGTTGGTGCCGACAGTGGTGTTGGCGATCGCCCACGGCACCCACTTGTCCAGCAGCGCCTTGGCCTTCGCGTTGCCGGTCTCCAGGTACAGCTCGGCGATGCGCTGCATCGACCAGGCCTGCATGCCGAACCACTGGTTCGACGGCGGGTCGTTGTAGACCGGGTCGACGTCGTAGAACATGCCGTAGAAGGTGGCGGTGCCGGCCGGCGGCTGGGCGTAGCTGCCGTCCCAGCTGTTGGTGGCGCCACCGGCGATGCCGCCCTCGGCGGACTGCAGCCAGGTGTAGAACTCCAGCTGCCGGTCGAGGCTCTTCTGCCAGTCGGAGACCGCGGTCGGCGACTTCGGCTTCAGCTCCGCGACGTTGGTCATGGCCCAGGCCGCGAACGGGTTCTGGTAGCCGAAGTGGCTGTGGCTGGAGCCGATCCGCCACGACCAGTTCTGCGAGGTGTCGTACGCGCCGCCCCAGGCGTAGTACCAGGAGAGCAGGTAGTGCGCCGAGTCACGGCCGCTGGCGGCCGGGCAGGTGGACGCCCCGACGCAGTTGCCGATCTTCTTGAAGTACTTGTCGAACAGCGCGTAGCGCAGGTAGTCGCCCATCTTGGCGGCCTTCGCCACGGTGGCCGCCACGTCGGCCTGCTTGCCCTGCGCCTTGGCCCAGGTCAGCGCCCAGTAGGCGGCCTGGACGGCACGCGCGTCGGCGTCCGGGGCGTTCGTGTACTTCCACTGCTTCGCCGGGGCGCTGGACTCCTTGACGAACAGGTCCAGGTAGCCGTTGGGGCCGCCGTGCTTGAACGTGTCGCAGGACGGCTGCGGCACGGTCTCCCACACCGACTCCTGGGTGCCCCGCTGGAAGGTGTTGATGTACGCGGGCCGGGTGGTGCCGTCGCCGCAGCGGCCGAAGCCGTAGGTGTTGTCCACGTCGAGCAGCCAGTGCATGCCGTAGATGTCACCGGTGCCGTAGGTGGACTGCAGCTCCGAGCGCAGCGGGTCCTGGCCGACCGGGACGCTGGCCTCCAGCGCCGACGGGTACTGGCTGGGCAGGTTGTGCTCGGCGGCGTACTGCGGGGTGCCGGGCGAGCCGGCCGTCGCCTGGTCTGAATGATTCGGAATAATATATTTTTCCATCACCGTCCAGGCGTTGTTGAACGGGGCCCAGTTCTGGGTGACCCGGCCGTACTGCGCCTCCAGCCAGAGCCAGAAGCTGAACGCCTCCGAGGTGGTCTCGTGGCCGTGGTCGGGCGCCTCGACGATGAGCGTCTCGATCGAGTGGTACGGCACGCCCTCGGGGCTGAAGTAGCCCGAATTCTTGATCTTGCCGTACTGGTCGAGGAACTTCTTGATGTAGGCGTTGTCGCCGCCGGGGGTGTCGTTGTCCGCCTCGGTGGCGACGACGGAGATCGGGGCGTAGCCGGTGGCCGACGCGGTGATCGTGGCGGTGCCGCCGACCGTGTCGGAGTCCTCCGCGGCGGAGACCGTGGCGGTGACGCCGGTGCTCCAGTTGCTCGAGGTGAGCGTCAGCGTGGACGGCGAGACCGTGATGTCGCTGTCACCGGTGACGGCGAGGGTCACCGGCACGTTGGCAGTGGGGGCCGCGCTGAGCGTGTACCGGACCGTGGCGCTGCCGCCCTCGGCGACGGTGACCGCCGACGGGTTGGCGACCAGCCTCGGCCCGCTCGCCGCGGTCACCGTGAACGACTTCTCCGAGACGGCGGCGCCGCCGGCGTTGTCGTACGCCTTGGCCTGCACGGTGTAGCTGCCGGCCGGCAGGTCCAGCAGGTCGTAGCCGTACGGCGCGGTGGTGTCGGTGTTGACCAGCAGGCCGTTGCGGTAGAACTCGACCTTGCTGATGGTGCCGTCGGCGTCGCTGGCGGTCGCGGTCAGCGGGACGTCCGCCGGCGCCTCGAAGGGGCCGGACGGCACGCTCAGCGAGACCGTCGGCGGCTGGTTGGTCTGCGCGCCGTTGCAGGCGACCCCGTTGAGGGTGAACGCGGTGGGCTTCGGGTTGCTGCCGCTGAAGCTGCCGTTGAAGCCGATGCTGGTGGACGCGCCGGCGGGCAGGCTGCCGTTCCACGACTCGTTCGTCGCGGTGACCTCGCTGCCGGACTGGCTCCACCGGGCCGACCAGCCCTGAACCACGCGCTGGCTGCTGTTCGGGAAGGCGAACTTCAGCGACCAGTTGTTCAGCGCGTCGCCCAGGTTCTTGATGGTGACGTTGGCGGTGAACCCGTTGTTCCAGTCGGTCGTCGCATAGGTCACGTCGCAGGCGGGTGCGGCCTGTGCGGCGCCCGCGGGCAGGGCCACCCCGCCTATGACGAGGGCGGTGGCGGCGACCATCGCCGTGCGGCGACGTCTGGCCAGAAGTCTCATGTGGGCGGTGTCTCCTCGGACCGGGCCGGGACCGTGGGCCCCGGCGGGGCGCCTCCACGCGCCGACATGGCGTACGCGGGGGGACGGAGGCGTCCGGAAAGGTGGTCGTCCCGGCCGTGCCGGGGATCGGGGCGCCGCACCGGTTCGTCACCGGGTGCCCTCGGCGGCCCGCGCTCGCGTTCACTGGCTCCGCGTGGCGTGACGAGAGTGTGACATGGAAGCGCTCCCACCACAACGGCCAGCGCAGATACGCGCTTCCATGTTTCGATCTCGTTTAGGGGCTTTTCCAAACCCGTGACGAGCGTTACAGTCGCAGCATCGCCGATGGGAGCGCTTCCATCGACGGAGATGCAAGTACTGGATCGCCGGGTACACCCGTGCCCGGCGCGTCGGCCAGAGGCCGACGGCGGACCAGCCCGGACGCCGCCGCCGGCCGCCACCCGCCAGACGGAGGGAGGTGGAACCAGAGCCACTCGCGTGGCCCGGCTCCCGCGCGACGCGCACGACGGACGCCAATTCCACTTCGTGCGTGTGTGCACCATCGGTGGGGACGGGGGTTGCCCTCCCCCGTCCCCACACTAAACCCCCGTTGTCGACGGCAAAAGAGGCCGACGGGACAGGCGTGTCACGCCACCCGGACGGCCTTTCTCGCTATCCACCCCACCCCTCGCCGCTCACGCCGCCGCGAGCGACGTTCCCGAGCGACGCCCCCGCCACCCACTTCCGGCCGCCCGCCGGCCGCGCCGCACCTCGCCGCGACCGCCGGATCGGGGCCGGCCGCTCCCTGGCTATGATGGGAGCGCTCCCGGCCCAGGCGGCCCGTCACTCCGAGGAGAAACCTCATGTCGTTACTCACCCGACGGCGCCTGCTCCGCCGCGCCGCCCTGTCCGCGACCGCGGCCGGCGCGGCCCGGACCGGGCTCGCCGGCGCCACCGCGGCCGGGATCGCCACGTCGACCGTCGCGCTCGGCGGCTGCGACAGCCCGCACGAGCGCACCACCGACCCGGAGCCGGACCGCGGGCTGCGCTTCCCGGACGGCTTCGCCTGGGGGGCGGCGACCTCGGCGTACCAGATCGAGGGGGCCGCGAAGGAGGACGGGCGGGGTGAGTCCGTCTGGGACACCTTCAGCCACACGCCGGGCCGGATCCGCAACGGTGACACCGGCGACGTCGCGGCCGACCACTACCACCGGTACGCGCAGGATCTGGACCTGATGCGCGAGCTGGGGCTGCGCAGCTACCGGTTCTCCATCTCCTGGCCCCGCATCCAGGCCGACGGCGCCGGCCGCCCGAACCAGCGCGGCCTCGACTTCTACCGCCGCCTGCTGGACGGGCTGCACGAGCGCGGCATCGCGCCGATGGCCACGCTGTTCCACTGGGATCTCCCCCAGGCCCTCCAGGACGCCGGCGGCTGGGAGAACCGGGACACCGCCGAGCGCTTCGCCGAGTACGCCGACGTGGTGTTCCGCGCCCTCGGCGACCGGGTGCCGGTCTGGCTGACCGTCAACGAGCCGAAGACGGTGGTGCAGAACGGCTACATCTGGGGCCACCACGCGCCGGGCTTCCAGGACGAGGAGGCGGCGTACCTGGTCGCCCACCACCTCCAGCTCGCCCACGGCCTCGCCGTGCGGGCGCTGCGCGCCTCCGGCGTCACCGGCCGGATCGGCCCGGCGCTCAACCTGCACCCCTGCTACCCGGCCGACGACTCCGCCGAGTCGGCCACCGCGACCCGCCTCTACGACGGGTACGAGAACCGCCTCTACCTCGACTCGATCTTCAAGGGCGCGTACCCGCAGGATGTGCTGGACGACCTCGGCCCGGACAGCCGGATGGTCCGCGGCGTCCGCGACGGCGATCTGAAGATCATTTCCAGCCCGGTCGACCTCCTCGCCGTGCAGTACTACACGCCGATCTACGTCACCGCCGACGGCGGCACGGTCCGCAAGTGGCCCACCTCCGAGGCGGAGTGGCAGCAGATCTACCCGGAGGGCATGTACGACATCCTGACCCGGGTCACCCGCGACTACGGCCGGGTGCCGATCACCATCACCGAGAACGGCCTGCCCTGCCCGGACGTGCCCGGCGCGGACGGCAACATCGACGACACCGGGCGGGTCACCTTCCTGCGCGACCACTTCGCCGCCGCCCACCGGGCCATCGGCGACGGGGTGCCGCTGGAGAGCTACCACGTCTGGTCGCTGCTGGACAACTTCGAGTGGGCCGAGGGATACGAGCAGCGCTGGGGCCTGGTCTACGTCGACTACGCCAGCCAGCGGCGGGTGCTCAAGCGCAGCGCCCACTGGTACCGCGACGTGATCCGCCGCAACGGCCTGTAGGCGACGGTGCCCGGCCGGCGCGATGCCGGCCGGGCACCGGCCCGCCTCAGCGCGGCAGCGCCTGCTGGAGTTCGGCGCGCAACGCCGGCGTGAGCATCTCGCCCGCCTGCTTGGCCAGCCGCGCCATCTCGTAGCCGACCACGCCGATGTCGGCGTCCGCCCCGGCCAGCGTGGCCAGGATCGAGCCGTCCCGGATCTGCATCACCAGGAAGTAGCCGCGCCCCATCTCCACCACGGTCTGCTTGACGACGTCACCGTCGAACATCTGGGCCGCGCCCGCGGTGATGCTCATCAGGCCGGAGGTCACCGCGGCGAGCTTGTCCGCGTGGTCCCGGGGCAGATGCGCCGAGATCGCCACCAGGAGCCCGTCGGAGGACACCACCACCGCGTGCGCCACCCCCGGAACCCGCTCGGCGAACGCGGTCACCAGCCAGCTCAGGTCGCGTGCCTCCTGGCTCAACGTCGTCACTGTCGTCGTCCTCCTTCATCGCGCGGCAGGTACATCTCGGTGGTCTCCTCGGCCTCGGCCCGCCGCACCCCGCTGTAGAGGCGCGACAGCATGCCGCCGACCGCCTCCGGGTCCGGCTCGTGCCGCACCACCGGACGGTCGGCCGGGGCAGCCGAGGTGAGCTGGGCCATCGGCACGCGTACCGGCAGGCCCCGCTCGTTCGTCCCTCCGGTCACCGGCGTCGCCGCCGGCGCCGGCGTCACACCCAGCGCCGACGCGGCCGGACCCTGCCGGCTGAACCACCCGCCGCCCGCCGCGCCGGCGTCCGGCGTGAGCACGTCCTCGGCCCGTCCCGGGCGGGGACGCGGCGCGGTCACCGGCGCGGCGGGCGGCGCCGGCGCACCGGCATCCGTCCCGTCACCCAGCGGCCGCCCGGTCAGCGGGGACATCGGCAGCGCCGCGGGCCGGCCCGGCGCCGGCCGCCATCCGGCCACCGGCAGTTCGGCGGTCGCCGCGGCGAGCGCACCGGAGGCGGTGACCGGACCGGTCAGCATCGGCTGCTCCGTCCCGCGCCCGAGCCGGGCCGGCACCGGCTGGCCCGCCTCCGGCGCGGGTGCCTCGGCCAGCAGCTCGACCGGGATCCGCACCCGGGCCACCAGGCCCTCCCGGCCGGAGCTCAACCACACCCGTACGCCGTGCCGGGCGCCGAGGTGGCTCACCACGAACAGGCCCATCCGTTCCGAGGCCGACACGTCGGCGGCCGGCGGCTCGGCGAGCACCGCGTTCGCCTCGGCCAGCGCCGACGGGCTCATGCCCAGCCCCTCGTCGACGATCTGCACGAGCGCGCCCCGGCCGTCCGGCTCGACGAGCACCCGCACCGCGGTGTCCGGGCGGGAGAAGGCGGTGGCGTTCTCCAGCAACTCCGCGAACAGGTGCACCAGGTCGCCCACCGCGTGCCCGACGACGTGCAGGTCGGTCCGGTTCTCGTGGCGCACCCGCTGGTACTGCTCGATCTCCGCGCTCGCGGCGAGCAGCACCGCGCCCAGACCCACCGGGCGGTTCCACCGACGGGTCGACTCGGTGCCGGCCAGCACCAGCAGGCTCTCGTCGTTGCGTCGCATACGGGCGGCCAGGTGGTCGAGCTTGAACAGGTTCTCCAGCTGGTCCGGGTCGCTCTCCTCGCGTTCGAGGTCGTCGAGCAGCTCCAGCTGCCGCTCGACGAGCACCTGGCTGCGCCGGGCGAGGTTGACGAACATGGCGTTGACGTTGCGCCGCATCATCGCCTGCTCGACCGCCACGTCGACGGCGCTGCGGTGCACCGCCACGAACGCCTCTGCCAGCTCGCCGATCTCGTCCTGCGAGTCGATCACCGAGGGCGGCACGTCGATCGCGCCGACCGGGCGGTCCACGGTGCGCAGCCGTTCCAGCGTCAGCGGCAGGTCCACCTGCGCGATCCGCAGCGCCTGACCGCGCAGCTGCCGCATGGCGCGGGCCACCGACCGGCCGACCAGCAGTGAGATCAGCACCGCCACCAGGAGCACCGTGGCGATCGCGCCGGCCACCAGCAGCGTGTCGCGCAGCTGACGGGCGCTGGCGTCGTCGGCCTGGCGTACCGCGTCGGCGACGATCTCGCTCTCCAGCTGGCGGAACAGCTCCTGCCGCTGCTCGCTGGCCGCCCACCACTGGGTCGCGTCGAGCAGGGCCGGCTTCGCGTCGCCGCCGCCGGGCAGCGTCCGCTCCTCCATCCGGGTGGCGGCGACGAAGGCCGGGTCGACAGACGTGCGGTCGTAGCGGCGGATCTGGTCGGCGGTCGCCGCGACCCGGAACGCGCCGAGCGCGGTGAGCTGCTGGGCCCGCAGGTCGCTGAGTGTCACCTGGTCGTCCGGCTCGTACCGGCCGGACCGGGCGGCGGCGTAGAGCTCCGCGCGGATCCGCGAGGACAGCTCCTTGACCCGGGACAGCTGCGCGTACCGCAGCACCGCCTCGGTCAGCTCCTGCCGGCCGCCGCCGGGGGACGGCTCGGCCAGCAGGCTCAGCAGCGCCGCGATCGACCGGTGGTAGTTGCCCAGCACGGTGTCGCTGGAGAGCACCGCCGGCGCCACCGCCGCCCGGATGTTCACCACCTGGTCGTACGCCTCGAGCGCCTCGGAGTAGGAGACCCGCCAGGCGGCGTCGGCGTCGGCCAGCGGCGCGGCCGCGGCGCGCAGCTCGCCCATCGCCCGGTCGGTGGCCTCCTGAAGCGGTTTGAGCGCGGCGACCGCGGCGTCGCGGTCGGCGCCGGTGCCGGCGCGGCGCAGCGCGGCCAGTTCGCCCGCCGTGCGGTCCCGCTCGTGCTGGAGCCGGTCGACGGCGGTGGAGATCTGCCGGCCGATGCCGACCTGCTCGGCGAAGGCGCTCAGCGTGGTGGTCTGCCCGACCAGACCCCGGGTCTGGATGCCGGCCAGGACGAGGAACGCCAGTGAGGGGATCACCAGCACCGTGGCGAGCTTGGTGCCCATCCGCCAGTCCCGCAGCCGGAACCCGGAGCGCCGCCGGTGCGGCTGAGGGGCCGCGCCGCGAACCGGGTCGGGACCTGCGCCCACGGTTGCCTCCTCGTCCCGCCCCACCACGTCGGGGAGCGGAGTCCATCCAATCAGGCCGTCGGTCGGTGTCAACGGCCGCCCGGACGGCATGACCAGGACGGTCAGCACCGCGGGTGGACGGTCACGCGTGCGAGGCGGCCTCGCCCGTCCGGCCGATCCCGGCGATCTCGTCCGCCTCCGCGACCCGGCCGAGCGCGACGAGCGCGGCGCCGGTCGCACCGATCTCCGGGTTGCGTTGCCAGCACACCCGGCGGGGAGCGAGCACGTCGAGGAACGCCCCGCGCCACCACGGCGAGGCGGTCAGCGCCCCACCGCCGAGGACCACCTCCATCGGCTCGCCGATACCGGCCTCCAGCAGCGTCAGGTCGTCGGCGACGAGCCGGCACAGTCCGCCCATCAGCCCGGCCAGGATGTCCACGGCCGTGGTGCCGAAGCTGAGTCCGCGCAGCTCCCCGGAGCCCGCCGGGGCGACACCCGGCGGCCGGTCGCCGCCGAAGCGGGGATTCGCACGCACCGAACCGGCGACGCGGTCCAGCGCCGCCTCCAGCTCCGATCCCTCCGGCAGCCGCAGCTCCCGCGCCGCCCAGGCGAACAGGTTGCCGCCGCTGGAGTACGCCGCGCCGGTCACCACGTGGTTGTGGTCGACCCGGTACCGCCAGAGCTGCTCGGGCAGCGGCGGCGGCTCCGCGCCGGCCGGCACGGCCTGGATCATGCGGACCGCCGCGGAGGTGCCGACGGTCACCGCCGCGCGGGTCGGGTCGACGCAGCCCGAGCCGACGTTGGCGGCCGCGCCGTCGCCCACCGGCGCCGCCCACCGCGCGCCCGCCAGCTGCGGCCAGCGCCGCGCGTACGCCGCGTTCAGCCGGCCGTGCCAGCCGTCCGGGGCCAGCGGCAGCAACTGATCCGGGCGTACGCCGGCCAGCTCGCACGCCTCCGGATCCCAGTCCATGCGCCGCAGGTCGAGCAGCCCGGTGCCGGAGGCCAGCGAGATCGACATCGGCGCCTCGTCGAGCAGCGTGCCGAGCGCGTAGTCGGCGAGCCCGGTGAAGCGTGCGCACCGGTCGACGCGCTCGCGCAGCCAGGGCAGCCGCACCGACCAGTAGCAGCGGTGCCACCAGGTGCCGGTACGCCTGTGGAAGTCCGCCGGGTCGGCCGGGCCGGTCGCTCCGGCCGGCGGCTCCGGCCGGGTGTCCAGCCAGGTCAGCACCGGCCCCGACGGTGTGCCGTCGGGCGCCAACGGCAGCACCGAGTGCCACTGCGCGGAGGTGGCCACGAGGTCCACGTCCCGCAGGTGCCCACCGGCGGCCAGCTCGTCCAGGCACTCCACCAGGCACGCCAGATAGGCCTGGCCGTCGAGCGTCCCGCTGCCGTCGTCCCCGGTGACCAGGTGCACCCGGCGCCGGGCCAGCGCGCCCGGGCGCGGCACGGCGTCCGCGTCGAGCACCAGGCCGCGCACCGAGGAGGTGCCCAGATCCAGAGCGAGAATGTCCATCGCCGGTCAACCTACCCGGCGCGACCGGCGGCCACGCCAAGATCCGTACCCGGTGCCGCGCGATCGGGTTCCACGGTGCCGGTCGATCGCGTACAGTGACCGTCATGCCCGCGCACCTGTCCTGCTGGTGGCCCGCCGACCCGGCGGCCCACCCCCGCGCGTAGCTTCCCCACGCGGCCGCCCGACGAGGCGGCCGCCGGTCTCCCCCGGCATCCCGGGTCGCCTTCACCGGCGGCCACCCGGCCCACCGAGGAGACCCGATGACCCGCCTGTCCGACCCGCTCGCCGCCGTCGCGGCCGGCCGCGACCCCGGCCCGTTCGCGCTCGTCCGCCGCGAGGGCGCCGACCACGTCGACCTGTTCACCGGCCCGGTACGCACCGCCGACGAGCTGGCCGACCTGCCGCTGCCCGAGGGCGCCGGTCCGCACACGCTGGCCCTGGTGCCGTTCCGGCAGGTCACCGAACGCGGTTTCGAGTGCGTCGACGACGGCCTGCCGCTGGAGTTCCTGGCGGTCAAGGCGCATCGGCGGATACCCCTGGCCGAACTGCTCGACGACCTGCCCGACGCCGAGGTGCGCACCCGCGACGCCGGCTTCGACATCGCCGACGACGAGTACGCGGCGATCGTGGAACGGGTGCTGGCCGACGAGATCGGCCGGGGCGAGGGGGCGAACTTCGTCATCCACCGCACCATGCTCGCCACCGTGCAGGGCGACCCGCTGGCCGCGGCCCTGGCCGCGCTGCGCCGGCTGCTGCTGCGCGAGCGGGGCGCGTACTGGACGTTCCTGGTGCACACCGGCACCCGGATCCTGGTCGGCGCCAGCCCGGAGCGGCACGTCAGCGTCGCCGACGGGCTGGTCGAGATGAACCCGATCAGCGGCACGTTCCGGCACCGGGGCGAGACCGTCGACCGCTCCGCGCTGCTGCGCTTCCTGCAGGACCCGAAGGAGGTGGAGGAGCTGTACATGGTGCTGGACGAGGAGCTGAAGATGATGGCCGTGGTCGCCGAGCACGGCGGCCAGGTGGTCGGGCCGTACCTGAAGGAGATGGCGCACCTGGCGCACACCGAGTACCTGCTGGCCGGGCGCTGCTCCCGGGACGTGCGCGACGTGCTGCGGGAGACCATGTTCGCGCCCACGGTCACCGGCAGCCCGATGGAGAACGCCTGCCGGGTGATCGCCCGGCACGAGCGCACCGGCCGGCGCTACTACGCCGGGGTGCTCGCCCTGCTGGGCCGCGACGAGCAGGGCCGGCAGACGCTCGACGCGCCGATCCTGATCCGTACCGCCGAGATCTCCCCCGAGGGCGCGCTGCGGGTGCCGGTCGGCGCGACGCTGGTCCGGCACTCCACCACCGCCGGGGAGGTGGCCGAGACGCACGCGAAGGCGGCCGGTGTGCTGGCCGCGCTGGGTCTCGGCCCGGACGCGCCGCGCTCCGCCACCGAGCCGGCCGTCCGCTACGCCGACGACCCCGAGGTACGCGCCGCGCTGGCCGCCCGCAACGCCCCGCTGGCCCGGTTCTGGCTGGAGCAGCGGGAGCCGGGCGCGATCGCGCTACGAGGGCTGGCCGGGCGCCGGGCGCTGATCGTCGACGGCGAGGACACGTTCACCGGCATGCTGGCCCACCAGCTCGGCGCGCTGGGCCTGGCGGTGACCCGGCGGGACTGGCCGGACCCGGGCCCGCTGGACGGCTACGACCTGGTGGTGGTCGGCCCCGGCCCGGGTGACCCGCGGGACACCACCGCGCCGAAGATGGCGGCGCTGCGGGCACTGCTGACCGAGTTGCTCGCATCCGGCCGGCCCACGCTCGCCGTGTGCCTGGGCCACCAGTTGCTCGCCGGGCTGCTGGGCCTGCCGCTGCACCGCCGCGACGCGCCGTACCAGGGGTTGCCGCGGGACGTGCCGGTGTTCGGGACGACCCGCCGGGTCGGGTTCTACGCCAGCTTCACCGCGCTCGCCGACGCCGACCGGGTGGCCGGTCCGTACGGCCCGGTCGAGGTGTCCCGCGACCCGGCCGACGGCGCGGTGCACGCGCTGCGCGGCGCGGGCTTCGCCGGGGTGCAGTTCCACCCCGAGTCGGTGCTGAGCCAGGACGGCACGAGGGTCCTGGCGGACCTGCTCGGGCACCTGCTGGACCGGCCGGCGCTGAGCGCGCATGGAGCGGCCGATCGCGGGTAGGGCACTGGCGACCGGTGGTCCGGACGGGTTCGAGAGCCCCCGTCCGGCCACCGGTCGCCAGTCGGGTCAGCCGGCCATGCCCCGCTTCAGCGCGGCGCCCATCAGCGCGGCCCGCTTGGCGGTCAGCGCGGTGGCGGACAGTGCCACCTGGTCCGGGGCGACCTCCCCGTTGTTGCTGGTGTGCGATGCGCCGTACGGGTTGCCGGCGACGAACTGGCTCGGGTCGGTGTAACCGGGGGTCACCACGATGCCACCCCAGTGGTAGAAGACCGTGTACAGCGACAGCAGTGTGGCCTCCTGGCCGCCGTGCGACGTGGCGGTCGAGGTGAACCCGCTGTAGACCTTGTCCGCGAGCGCGCCGGCGGCCCAGAGCGGGCCGGTGGTGTCGATGAACTGCTTGAGCTGGGCGGCGATCATGCCGTACCGGGTCGGCGAACCCATGATGATCACGTCGGCCCACGACAGGTCGTCCGGCTGCGCCTCCATCACGTCCTGGGTCTCCAGCCGGTGCGCCTGCCAGCCGGAATTGGAGCGGATCGCCTCGTCGGGCGCCAGCTCACGTACCTTGCGCAGACGCACCTCGGCGCCGGCCTCCCCCGCCGCCTCGACCGCCGCCTGCGCCATCTGGTAGGTGATGCCGGTCGCGCTGTAATAGATCACCGCGACCTTGACCTGGCCATCCATCAGACGTTCCCTCCTCGTCTCGGGTCAGCTCCGGCGACTACCCGTTACTTGTTCCGTCAAACTCAGGGCGTGGCATGCTCTCCGGGTGGAGATCCGCTCCGCCACGCCGGCCGACTGGCCGCTGATCTGGCCGTTCCTGCGCGAGATCGTGGCGGCCGGCGAGACGTACACCTGGCCCCGCGACGTGACGGAGGAGCAGGCCCGCAGGCTCTGGATGCCGCCGGCGCCGGCGCGGACGGTGGTCGCGGTGGCGCCGGACGGCGCGGTGCTCGGCTCGGCCAAGCTGGCGCCCAACCAGGGCGGCCCCGGCGACCACGTGGCGAACGCCTCGTTCATGGTCGCCCCGGCCGCCGCCGGGCGCGGCGTCGGCCGGGCGCTGGCCGCGCACCTGCTCGACGCGGCCCGGGCCGACGGCTACCGGGCCATGCAGTTCAACGCCGTGGTGGCCACCAACACCCGGGCCGTCGAGCTGTGGCGGTCGCTGGGCTTCGAGGTGATCGGCCGGGTGCCGGAGGGCTTCCGGCACCCCACCCGGGGGTACGTCGATCTGCTCGTCATGCACCGGCGCCTCGACTGAGCGAGGCTCAAGATTTGCGCAAGTTCCGCGCGAAAACGCTTTCTCGGCCCAGCTCAACGGGGATCCTGGTCGAATCGGCGCCGGCCATATCGGCCGCCCCCGCGCCGGGAACCTGAACGGGGGATCGCGCTCCGTCGGCAGCGCGGCCGGCGCAGCGCGATCAGGGGCGATGTCGTACCCCGGGCTTACGCTGACGCCCGTGACCGTACGCCTCAGCCGCGCCGAGGCGCTCGCGCTGCGCATGACCGGGCTGTTGCTGCGCCCGCACCCCACCGCCCGCCCAGTGGGCGTCGCCGACGTGGTCGAGTGGTTCGGCGCCATGCAGGCACAGGACGCGGCGAGCGGGCTGTGGTCGCTCGGCGTACGCCTGCCCGGCGCCACCCAGGACGACGTGCGCGCGGCGCTGGAGCGACGCGAGGCGCTGCGCACCTGGCCGATGCGCGGCACCGTGCACCTGGTCCCGGCGCGCGACGCGCGGTGGATGCTGGAGCTGACCGGCGTGCGGACGCTCGCCGGGATCGCCGGCCGGTGGCGGCAGCTCGGGCTGACCGTCGACGACGGCGAACGGGCCTGCGACGTGCTGGGTGCGGCGCTGACCGGCGGCGGCCGGCTCACCCGCGCCGAGTGCCTGGCCGCGCTGCGCGCCGCCGGGCTGGACACGGACGGCCAGCGCGGCTACCACCTGCTCTGGTACGCCAGCCAGCGCGGCGTCGCCTGCATCGCCCCGCACGTCGGCACGGAGCAGACGTTCGCCCTGCTCGACGAGTGGGCGCCCGACCCGCACCGCCCGGAGCGGGACGAGGCGCTGGCGTTGCTGGCGCACCGCTACGTGCGCGGCCACGGGCCGGTGACCCGGCACGAGCTGGCCCGGTGGACGGGCCTGACCGTCACCGACGCGACGCGGGCGATCACACTGGCCGGTGACCTGCTCGCCCCGGTCGAGGTCGACGGCGAGCCCGCGGTGGTCGACGCCGCGCTGCTCGACGCGCCCCGCGCGCCGGTCGACGACCTGCACACGCTGCCCGGCTTCGACGAATACCTGCTCGGCTTCAAGGACCGGTCGCTGATGCTCGACCCGGCGCACGCCGCCGCGGTGGTCCCCGGCAACAACGGGATGTTCCGGTCGACTGTGGTGCGCGGCGGGCGCGTGGTCGGCACCTGGACGCGGACGCTGGGCGCGAGGGCGGTGACCGTCAAGGTGCAGCAGCTCGTGCCGTTCGACGCCGCGTTGCGTGAGCGGGTGGAGGCGGCCCTGACCGGGTACGCCCGCTTCCTCGGGCTGGAGCTGCGCCACTCCTGGTGACAGCGCGGGCACCCGGGCGCGAGCAGACCGAAGGGCCGGCGGCGCGCACCGCCACCGGCCCTTCGCCCGCATCCCGGGGTCAGTCGGCGAGCGCTCCGGCGGAGCGGCCCTCGTGCAGCGTCAGGTTGCGGCCGCTGCCCGGGTCGAACAGGTGGATCTTCTCCAGGTTGAACCACACCCGGCGCGACTCGCCCTCGCGTACCGGCGACTCCGCCGACAGGCGGGTGACCAGGTTCGACCCGGCGCCGGCGAAGTCCGCCGCACCGGTGTCCGCGGCCAGCTCCTCCAGCTCGGCGGCGGTGGCCCGCTCCCCCTCGACGGTGAAGTAGACGTACTTGTCCGAGCCCATCGACTCGACGATGTCGACCGGCGCCTCGAACTCCATGCCCCGGCGGCGGGTCTCGTCGTCGATCAGCGCCGCGTCCTCGAAGTGCTCCGGGCGGATGCCCAGGATCAGCTCCCGGGGCGCGTCGCCGCCTTCCAGCTCGCGGCGGATCCGGTCGCCGACCGGAACGTCACCGAGCGCCGTCCGCAGCCGGCCGTCCTCCACGACGGCGTGCACGAAGTTCATCGAGGGCGAGCCGATGAACCCGGCGACGAAGAGGTTGCGCGGGTGGTCGTACAGCTCCTGCGGCGGCCCGACCTGCTGCACCGCGCCGCCCCGCATGATGACCACCCGGTCGCCGAGCGTCATCGCCTCGGTCTGGTCGTGGGTGACGTAGACGGTGGTGGTGCCGAGCTGCTTCTGCAGCCGGGACACCACTGTGCGCATCTGCACCCGCAGCTTCGCGTCCAGGTTCGACAGCGGCTCGTCCATCAGGAACGCCTTGGGCTGGCGGACGATGGCCCGTCCCATCGCCACCCGCTGCCGCTGGCCGCCGGAGAGGTTGGCCGGTCTGCGGTCCAGCAACGCGGTCAGCTCCAGCACCTTCGCCGCCTCGTCGACCTTCTGGTTGATGGTCTCCTTGTCCATCTTCGCCAGCCGCAGCGGGAACGCCATGTTCTCCCGGACGGTCATGTTCGGGTAGAGCGCGTACGACTGGAAGACCATCGCGATGTCGCGGTCCCGGGGCGCCTTGTCGTTGACCCGCTCACCGCCGATGCGCAGCTCACCGGAGCTGATGTCCTCCAGTCCGGCGATCATGTTGAGCGTGGTGGACTTCCCGCAGCCGGACGGGCCGACCAGGATCACGAACTCGCCGTCGGCGATCTCCAGGTCGACGTCCTGTACGGCGGTGGTCCCGTCCGGGAACCGCTTGCTCACCTTGTCCAGCACGATGTCGGCCATTGCTACCACCTATCCCTTGACTGCGCCGGAGGTCAGACCGGAGACGATGCGGCGCTGGAAGAAGAGCACGAACAGGATGATCGGCACGGTGATCACCACGGCGGCGGCGCAGATCGCTCCGGTGGGGTCCTCGAACTGCGACTCACCGGTGAAGAACTGCAGGGCCACCGGGACCGTGCGGGACCGCTCGGTCGAGGTGAGCGTGATCGCGAACAGGAAGTCGTTCCAGCAGAAGATGAAGACCAGGATGGCCGTGGTGAACACGCCGGGCGCGGCCAGCGGCGCGATCACCCGCCGGAACGCCTGTCCCTGGGTGGCGCCGTCCATCTTCGCCGCCTTCTCCAGGTCCCACGGGATCTGCTTGAAGAACGCCGACAGCGTGTAGATCGCCAGCGGCAGCGCGAACGTGATGTACGGCAGGATCAGCCCGGGCCAGGTGTCGAACAACCCGAGCTGCCGTTCGATCTCGAACAGCGGCGACACCAGCGACACCTGCGGGAACATCGCGATCAGCAGTGAGACGCCGACCAGCAGCTTCTTGCCCGGGAAGTCGAGCCGGGAGATCGCGTACGCGGCCATCGTCCCGAGCACCACCGCGATCGCGGTGGCGATCAGCGCGATGCCGATGGAGTTGACCAGGGCGCGGACGAACTGGTCGGTGTCGAAAATGGTCCGGTAGTTGTCCAGCGTCCACTCCCGCGGCCAGAACTTGCCGTCGGTGAGCGTGGCCGGCGTCTTGAACGACAGCGAGGCGATCCAGAGGACGGGGACCAGCGCGAAGACGACGACCACGACGTCCAGCAGGCCCCAGCGCAGCTTCGCCCGCGTGGTGGTTTCCACTGCCATGTCAGCGCCTCTCCCCATCGTCGCTGCCGGGGGCAGCGGTGCCGAACAGCTTCACGAACACGAAGGCGATGATCGCCACGGTGATGAAGATCAGCACCGACATCGTGGAGCCGATGCCGAGGTTCAGGCCCCGGATCAGGTTGTTGTAGGCGAGCATCGACACCGACGACGTCTCGTTGCCGCCGTTGGTGAGCACGAAGATGTTGTCGAAGACCCGGAACGCGTCGAGCGTGCGGAACAGCAGCGCGACCAGGATGGCCGGCTTCATCACCGGCAGCATCACCTTGGTGAACCGCTGCCACGCCGTCGCGCCGTCGGTGGAGGCCGCCTTGAGCAGGTCCTCCGGCACCAGGGCCAGCCCGGCCATCAGCAGCAGCGCCATGAACGGGGTGGTCTTCCAGATCTCGGCCAGCATGATGATCGCCAGCGAGCTGGCCCGCTCGGTGAGCGGGGCGCTGCCGTCGAACAGGTTCGCCAGGTAGCCGGTGCCCGGCGTCCAGGCGTACCGCCAGGAGAACGCCGCGACCACGGTGACGATGCCGTACGGGATCAGCGCGGCGGTGCGGACGATGCCCCGGCCGACGAGCGTCCGGTGCATGATCAGCGCCAGGCCCATGCCGAGCACCAGTTCGACCGCGACGGTCACCACGGTGATCAGCGCGGTGACCCCGAACGCGGTCCACCAGAAGTCGTTCGTCAGCACGGTGACGTAGTTCTCCAGCCCGACGAACTCCCGCTCGTCGGGGAAGCGCAGGTCGAAGCGCTGCAGCGACAGCCAGACCGAGTACAGGATCGGGTACGCGGTGACCAGCACCATGACCAGCGCGGCCGGCGCGCACAGCAGCCAGCCGAGGCGCCGCTCGGCGCGCTTGTTGTCGCTCAGCGGGGCACGGGAGCCGCGCCGGGACCGCTGTTCCGGTACGGCGGCGTGCCGGCCGCCGGGTTGT
The DNA here is from genome assembly GCF_900091605.1 of Micromonospora tulbaghiae. Lineage (GTDB taxonomy): Bacteria > Actinomycetota > Actinomycetes > Mycobacteriales > Micromonosporaceae > Micromonospora > Micromonospora tulbaghiae. The sequence continues at coordinate 79,760 of NZ_FMCQ01000012.1, read as the reverse complement.
TCGGCCTCGGCCTCGGCGGCGGCCTGCGCGCCGGCCGGGGTGGCGTTCACGCTCATGGCAGAACTCCCTTGGACTCCAGCGCGTCCGAGATCGCCTTGCGCAGCTCGTCAGCGGTCTGCTCGGGCCGGATCGCCGACGGCGGCGACAGGATCGCCGACATCACCGTGGAGATGCTCTGGTACGCCGGGGTCAGCGGACGCACCGCGGGCTCCTTGAGCTCCTCCAGGATGGTCTCCTTCATCGGGTACGCCTCGGTCATCTCCGGGTCGTCGTAGACGGCCTCGATGGTGGGCGGCACGCCGTCGTTGACGGCGGAGAACTTCTGGTTCTCGGCGTTGCGCAGGCAGCGGGCCACCTCGAACGCCTCCTCCGGGTGCTTCGAGTAGCTGCTGACCGCCAGGTTGACCCCGCCGATGGTGACCTTGCTGGGGGTGCCCGGCTCGACGCCCGGCACCCGGGCCCACTTCACGTTCTTCGCCAGTTCGGGGTTTGCCTCCTGGAGCGCCGGATAGACGAACGGCCAGTTCACCTGGAACGCGCCCTTGCCGGACTGGAACTCCAGCCGCACCGGGTCCTCCAGCGCGTTGCTGAACGACGGCGAGGTCACGCCCGACGTGGCGAACTTCTTGAGCTGGTCGAGCGCGCGCACCGCGCCGGCGTCCATCTCCGCCTTCTTGCCGTCGTCACTGAGGATCTTGCCGCCGGCGCTCTCGGCGAGCGTGTTGTAGAGGACCACGAGGCCCTCGTACTGGGCGCCCATGGTGAGCACCTGGTACGGCTTGCCCTGCTCCTTGAGCTGCTGGGCGGCGGAGATCATCTCGTCCCAGGTCTTCGGCGCCTGCGACACCAGGTCGGACCGGTACCACAGCAGCTGCACGTTGGTGTTCTTGGGCGCGGCGTAGAGCTTGTCCTCGTACCGGGCGGTGTCCAGCGGGCCGGCCAGCGTGCCCTGCTCGACCTCGGCCTTGTCCTGGCCGGTCCACTCCCGGATCCACTTCGCGCTGGCGAACTCCTGGGTCCACGTGACGTCCAGGCCGAGCACGTCCATCCCGCTGTCCTGCGCGGCGAGCCGCCGCACCATCTGCACCCGCTGCTCGTCGGCCTCGCGCGGCAGCACCCGGTAGTCGATCCGGTACCGCCCCTGCGCCTGCGTGTTGCAGGTGTCGACGACCTTCTGCAGGTTCTGCTCCGGCGGGTAGTACAGGTTGATCGTGGGGACGCCGCCGTCGCCGCCGGATCCGCAGGCGGCCAGCGGGGCCACCAGCGCGAGCGCGGCGGCCGCTGCCGCCGCGCGTCCGGCCGGCCGCCGTGCGGCCGTGTCGGGGACTCTCGTCATCACCCTCCCCCTCTCTTCGGCGAAGAACCGGGGAGTGACCCGCGCCCCGGTGCACGGCGAGACGACCGGGGCATCGGCCCGATCGCCCGACGCCCCGGGCGTGTCGTGCGGCTGAACGTGCCCGACCTGCGACGGAGCGAAACATCACGGACATGTGACGGTGACGGCACGAACCGGTCCGGACGACCGACAGCTCGTCCCACGTAGTGAAACGGCGAGGCTACCCAGCGTCAGCGGTCTGCACTAGCGTGGGACTGGCTCCGTAGCCGGCGCGTCGCCGTCGACGCCGATGCGCCTCCGGCCGTCCCCCATCGCCCGCCCGATCGGTTGGTTCTGACGGGAAGTGCCGTGCGCCCGTTCCCCGGTTGGGCAGGATTCCCCCGAGGAGGTGCCGTCGTGCAGGACACCCGCGCTCTCGCCCTGACGTTCGAGGTGAGCGGCCTGCCCCCGGTCAAGACCGAGGCCCTGTCCATCTTCGCTGCCGGGCACCGGCAGGCGACGAGGGTCCGCACCCTGCTCCAGGCCGCCTGCACGGCGGCCCAGCGCACCGGGTGGACCCCGCTGACCGGGCCGGTCGAGGTGGACCTGACCCTGCGCTGTCCGCCCGGGCACCGTACCTCCGACGCCAGCACGCTGCTGGGCGGCGTGTGCGCGGTGCTCCAGGACAAGAAGCGGGTCTCCACCATCGGTCTCGCCCACCTCGGGGTGCTGGTCGACGTCGCGCTCTGGGCCGACGACCGGCAGATCCGCCGGCTGTCGTACGTCGAGGAGCCGGCGGAGGAGTTCTCGTATCTGGTCCGGGTGTCGGCCGTACCGACGCTGGTTTGACCGACGTCCGCGGTGGGGTACCGCGGACGCCGAGGAAGGGAGTGCCGATGTCGGAGCCACATGTCACGCTCGATCCGAGCGGGCTCGACCCTGTGCAGCAGAAGCTGCGCGGCCCGCTGGAGGATCAGCTGACTTCGGCCCTGCAGGCGGCCGCCGACCGGGTCCGCGCCGGCTACGCGGGGGAGCCGGTGGAGGACGTCTGCCGTCGGTTGCTCGACGAGACCCGCTCCGGCCTGCACCCGGACATCGCGGCCGGGTTCCAGCCGGACATGGACGAGTTCTGCCGGGTGGCGGTGGCGATCGTGCGGGGCGAGCTGACCTGAGCCGGCGCCGGCACGGGAATTGAGTACGCGTACCGATGGCGGGCCCGCCCGGGGCGACGAGAATTCTCCCGTGCGAACTCGAATCATGATCGTTCTTGCCGTGCTCGGGCTGGCCGGGCTGATGGCGACCACCGGCTGTTCCCTGCGGCAGAGCGTCTGCGGCGGTGACGAGTACCCGGTGATCGCGGTCGGCCCGCAGGGCGGCAGCGCGTGCGTGCCGGACGGGGAGGAACCGACGCCGCCGTACGTGCGCTACCCGGAGGGCAAGGTGCCGAAGCACGTCGACGACGAGTGGGACGTCTACTGGCGCACCCACGGCATCGACGAGAACAACAACATCATCGACCGCTGACGCGGGCCCGCCTCAGCTCCGGCGCACGTCGACCGAGACGACGTGGGTGCCGTCCGGGCGGTCGCCCTCCCCCAGCCGCACCGGCAGCCGGCCGCCCTCGGGCGGCCGCAGGCCGAGCCCGAATCTGAGGTGTCCCTCGAAGTCGCCGGCCACGGCCCACCCACGCAGCGTCGGGAAGCGGATCGCCGCCGGTGGCAGGTCAGCCGTCCCGCCGCCGCGGGCGTCGTGCGCCTGGGCCGGGTCGAACCGCACCGACAGGTACGCCGTGCCGGGCAGCGCGACCGGCGCGCCCCGCCCCTCGGTCACCACCTGCGGCACGTAGGCGACCTCGTAGGACGGGGTGGGTCCGCGGAAGGCGAACGTGATCCGGCTGAACCCCTCCGCCGGATGGTCCCCGACGTCGACCGCCACCAGGACGGGCAGCGGTTCACCGGGCGGCGGGGTGACCGGCACCCGTACCCGGTGGGCCACCCGGACCGGCCCGCCGGGCACCGCCCAGCCCCAGGTGACGTGCCAGGAGCCGGCGGTCGACGCGGCCTCGGTCGGCACGGGCGGGGTGGGCGTGGCTTCCGGCGCCTCGGTCGCGGCCGACGGCGACGCCGCCGCGACCGTCGGGGTGGGCGCCGGGGACGCGCCGTCGTGGCCGGTCGCCGTGCAGGCCGCCGCGAGCAGCACGACCAGGCCGGCGAGCAGCGGTACGCGCTGATGTGTCATGACTCAGTGTCGCTCCGTGACCGGCCCGCGCACCAGAGGCGTCCCACCCGGAATCCGTCAGGCGGTGAAGGGGGGCCGGACGGGTCAGGACCGGGTCCGCAACTCCCCGGCCCTGACCCCGGCCGTCCGGTTGGGTAGCGGTCTGCGCCGCGGGAACGCGGCAGGCGTGGCACGACGCCTTCCGCCGGGCTCCGCACGGCGAGCCGGTCTGCCCGCACTCAGCTCCACGGTGCTCTTACCACCGGACTCCGGTGCGCCCCCGTCTCACCCCGACGAGGCGTGGGCGCCGGCTCAGGTTAGGCGCGTCCGCGCAGGCCGGACAAGCGATGACCGGCGACTGCGCTTGTGATTGATGTCTATGCGGAATTGCGGCATGTCGGCGTAACGGGGTCAGCCGGTTTCGCGCTGTTCGACTTCGAGACGCGGACTGCGCCCGGCCGGCCGCGGCGGGACGCTCCGGGCCGCCACGGCCCCGGCGACGAGCGCCAGCGCGACCACGTGCAGCGCCCGTACGCCCGCCGGGGCGGGCACGCCGGCTGCCGGCAGCGCGGGCATCACCAGCGCACCGAGCCCGGTGACCGCCAGCGCCACCCGCCAGAACACGTTCGGGTTCGCCTCCGGCGCCGGTTCGCGTACGCCGTCGGTCCGCAGGCCGCGACGGGCCTCGTGCACGGCCAGGACGACAACCAGCAGCCCGCCGCCGAGCCCGGCCACCGCGTCCGCGAACTGGTACCAGTACACGCCGGTCAGGGCGTGGAAGTCGGCGACGCCGAGCAGCCGGGGCAGCCGCTCGCTGTCACTGACCCGGTCCCATGCCACGTGGCTGAAGGCGCCGATGAGCGCCGAGCAGACGGTGACCTGCCAGGGGTGGCGGACCCGGGCCAGCGTCGCGTACCAGGGCCAGCCGAACAAGCGCTGCGCGGGCAGGTGCACCGCGATGCCGGCGACCACGCGGCGCACCACCCAGGCGTACCCCAGGGCGACCGGCAGGCACCACCAGAGCAGGCCGCCGAGCGTGTGCGTCCGCAGGTCCAGCGCCAGCGACGTGCCGGTGAAGAGGTACGCGACGTCCGGTGCCACCGCCCCGGTGCACAGCGCCACCCCGTCGAACCAGCCGGGGCGCCACAGTTTCAGCGGCAGCACCGGCGCCAGGTGCGACGGGAAGGTCAGCGGCACGTCCCGGACGTTACCGGCCCGCTCAGAAGTGCTGGACCAGGTCGGGGAACGCGGCCAGCCGGATCACCCGCTGGTCGGACGGGTCCAGCTCGTCGTGCTCCAGCACCCAGGTGTTCTCGTTCGGGATGAAGACCGCGTTCATCCCGGCGGCCCGCGCGGGCAGGATGTCCGAGCGCGGCGAGTTGCCGATCATCCAGGAGGCGGCCGGGTCGAAGGCGTGCTCGCGGGCCAGCCAGCGGTACGTGTCCGCGTCCTTCTCCGGCACGATGTGCGCAGCGCGAAAGTGATGCAGCAGCCCGCACGCGTCCAGCTTGCGCTGCTGCTCCTCGCGCTCGCCCTTGGTCAGCAGCAGCAGTTCGTGCCGCCCGGCCAGGTCGTCGAGCGTCTCGGCCACGCCCGGCATCAGCTCGACCTGGTGCCCGACCAGCGCGGCGGCGAGCTGCTCGATCTCGGCGCGCTCCCGCGCGGTGGCCGGACGCTCGCGCAGCTTCTCCAGGCACTCGCCGAGGCTGCGCAGGAAGACCTTGCTGCCGTAGCCGTGCGCGACGGCGTTCGCGCGCTCGATGTCGTCGAGCACCGCGCGGATCCGGGCCCGGTCCAGCGTGGGGTGGTCGAGCCAGGTGAGGAAGTCGTCGATGACGCGCTCGAACAGGACGTTGTTCTCCCAGAGCGTGTCGTCGGCGTCGAAGACCAGCACGGCGGCGTCCCGGCGCGACGGCATCGCGTCCCCCTCCCCCTCGCGGACCTCGCACACCGTACTGCCGGGTCGCCGGACGGGCCACGCGGATTATCCGGTCGGCGGCCCGTTACCGGCGGCTACCCGACTGCGGAATCCCTGGTCCGACGGCATGCTTCGGCCATGACGATCTCACCCGATCATCCACCTGGACGACGGCGCCGGCGGCGCGCCGCCGTCGCGGTGGCCGCGACGCTCGCCGTCGCGGGCGCGGCGCTGCCGGGATCCCCGGCACTGGCCGTCAACGCCTCACACACCACAGTGGTCGGCACCAACCCGGTCGACTGGACGCCGCACGCGCTGGACGGCACCGTCCACCGCATCCTCCAGATCGGCAACCGCGTGTACGTGGCCGGCACGTTCACCAAGGTGCGCAACGCCGGCCAGTCGGCTCAGCTGGCGATGCCCCGGCTGGTGGCGCTCGACGCGACCACCGGCCGGATCGACACCACGTTCCGGCCGCAGGTCAACGGCGCGGTCAAGGCGCTGGCCGCCGCGCCGGACGGCCGTTCGCTCTACATCGGCGGCGCGTTCACCACCGTCAACGGCACGGCGGCGTCCCGGCTGGCCCGGATCGACGCGGCCACCGGCGCCCGGGTCGCCGGTTTCACCACGCCGGCGCTGAACAACCAGGTCAACGACATGCGCCTGGTCGGCAACCGGCTGATCGTCGGCGGCGCGTTCCAGACCGTCGGCGGGGTGACCCGGCGTGCCCTGGCGGCGGTGAACGCCACCACCGGGGCGGCCGACGCGTCGGTCAACCTGAACCTGGCCGGTCCGCGCACGACCACCTCCGGCGCCACCGCGCCGGTGAAGGTCGAGGCGCTGGACGTCTCCGCCGACGGCCGGCGGCTGGTGTTCGTGGGCGGCTTCAGCAGCGTCGCGGGCGCGGCGCGGCACCAGATCGCCGTCGCCGACCTGAGCGCGGCGGGCGCCACGCTCTCCGGCTGGGCCACCGAGCGCTACCAGCCGCAGTGCGCGCGGACGATGCCGGTCTACATGCGCGGCGTCGACATCTCGCCGGACGGCACCTGGTTCGCGGTGGTCACCACCGGCGGACCGTTCCCGGGCACGCTCTGCGACACCGCGGCGCGGTTCGAGTTCGGTACGGCCACCGGCGGCAAGCAGCCGACCTGGGCCAACTACACCGGCGGCGACACGCTGCTGTCGGTGGCGGTGACCGGCGCGGCGGTCTACGTCGGGGGCCACCAGCGCTGGCTGGACAACCCGCAGGGCCGCAACTCGGCCGGTCCGGGCGCGGTGTCCCGGCCGGGCATCGGGGCGATCCACCCGACCACGGGCAAGGCGCTGCCCTGGAACCCGACCAAGGACCGGGGCGTCGGCACCCAGGAGCTGTACGCCACCGACCGGGGTCTGTGGGTCGGCAGCGACACCGTGACGGTGGCCGGGGAGTACCACGCCCGGCTGGCGTTCCTGCCGCTGCCCTGAACGAGTGGGGCGCGGCGTCTCCGTCGCGCCCCACCGTCAGCTAGGCATCGGCTTCGCCTACGGTTCCCGACGTTCCCGTAATACCTCCACGAGCGCCTCAGGATCAAGGCATTGACCTTCATCGTTGCATGAGCGTATAAAGGGTTGGTATTTAACGGGGACTAGCGGAGGAGCCGCTCAATGCGATCCACCCTCTCTCGACTCATCGTTGCCCTGGCTTCGATGACGGCCGCAATTCTTGTCTTTCCGGCGTCGGCCCAGGCCGCCCCCGGGTGGCAGTCCTACACCTACACGTCCAAATGGCACTGCTCGCAGGCCAGCTCGGACACCTCGATCGCCGCGGTCAGTGTCTGCGTGGTCGTGAACGGCCAGGCGACCCAGGCCGTCGTCACGGTGACCAACAAGAGGTCGAGCACGATCCAGATCCAGGCACCGACGCTGACCCTGTACTCCGTCGGCCAGCCGCTCTCCACGGTCTCCTGCAACTTCAGTTACCTCACCGCCAACCAGACGACGGCCTGTTTCGGCCCCACTTTCCAACGCACGTGCAGCCAGAATGCACAGACCTGGGCGAAGGTGAACTACAGCCTGCCCGACGCAGCCACATGGAAGGTCGCCAGCGGCTGGTCGCCGACCTGGAATATGTGCACGGTGGCCAGGTCCCGCTGAAAATCGAATGTTGAGCTCATCGGCGGCCCGCTCGAATCGAGCGGGCCGCCCGCCATTTCGCGGATTCTGCGCCGCGCCGATATCGAGCAGCCTCGCCGTCAACGGCGCAAGGTGAGGACCAGGCGCGTCAGCGACGCAAGGTGAGGATCAGGTCGGCGACCAGCGCGGTCCAGCCCGTCTGGTGCCAGGCGCCCAGGCCGGCGCCGTTGTCGCCGTGGAAGTACTCCGGGAAGCAGATCAGGTCGCGCCAGTCCGGGTGGGTCTGGAACAGCTGCGCGGCGCCGTAGATCGGCCGCCGCCCCCAGTCGTCACGGGTGAACAGGGAGATCAGCCGCGCGGACAGGTCGTCGGCGATCTCGTCGAGCGTGCGCTTCACCCCGGACCGGGTCGGGTACTCGACCTGGAGGTCGTCGCCGAAGAACGCGGCGTAGTCGCGCAGCGCGCTGATCAGCAGGAAGTTCGTCGGCATCCAGATCGGGCCGCGCCAGTTGGAGTTGCCGCCGAACAGGCCGCTGGTCGACTCGGCCGGTTCGTAGCCGACGCTGAACTCCTGCCCGCCGAGCGTGACGGTGAACGGCTTGTCCAGGTGGGCCCGGGACAGCGTGCGCAGGCCGTACTCGGAGAGGAACTCGTCGGTGTCGAGCATCCGGGCCAGCAGCCGTACCACCTGGTCCGGTGCGACCATCGACAGCAGGCGCTGCTGGCGGCCGTCCGGCCCGAGCCGGCGGGCGCCGATCACCTCCGCGTACTCGGGGCGGTTGGTGAGGAACCAGCGCAGCCGCGCGCCCAGCTCGGGCAGGCGGCGCATGGTCCGGGCGGTCAGCCGGGTGACCGCTGCGAGCGGCAGCAGCCCGACCACCGAGCGGACCTTCAGCGGCACCTTCGTGCCGTCGGCCAGCCGCAGCACGTCGTAGAAGAACGCGTCCTCGGCGTCCCAGAGCCCCTGGTGGTACGCCGCCGCGGCGATGTACGCGAAGTGCTCGAAGAACTTGGTGGCGGTGTCCACGTACGCGCGGTCGTGCTCGGCCAGCACGATCGCCATGTCGAGCAGGTTGAGCGCGTACATGGCCATCCAGCCGGTGCCGTCGGACTGCTCCAGCGTCCCGGCGACCGGCAGCGCGGCCGAGCGGTCGAACGGGCCGACGTTGTCCAGCCCGAGGAAGCCGCCCTCGAAGACGTTGTTGCCGCCGGTGTCCTTGCGGTTGACCCACCAGGTGAAGTTGAGCAGCAGCTTGTGCATGACCCGGGCCAGGAACTCGTGGTCGCGGGAACCGTCGATCTCGAAAACCTTCAGCGCCGCCCAGGCGTGCACCGGCGGGTTCACGTCCCCGAACGCCCACTCGTACGCCGGGATCTGCCCGTTGGGGTGCAGGTACCACTCGCGCAGCAGCAGCAGGATCTGCTCCTTGGCGAAGCCCGGGTCGACCCGGGCGATGGTGACGCAGTGGAAGGCCAGGTCCCAGGCCGCGTACCAGGGGTATTCCCACGGGTCCGGCATGGAGATCACGTCGAAGCTGTTCATGTGCCACCAGGCGCTGTTGCGCCCGTGCCGGCGGCCCGCCGGCGGCGGCGCCGAACCGGGGTCGCCGGCCAGCCAGCGCTCCACGTCGAAGTGGTAGAACTGCTTGCCCCACATCAGCCCGGCGATGGCCTGGCGCGCGACCAGGGCCTCGTCGGCGGTGGCGGCGGCCGGGATGACGCTGTCGAAGAACCGGTTCGCCTCGGCCCGGCGCGCCCACAGCACGGTGTCGAACCCGTCGCCCAGGTCGGCCGGGGCCGGTGGCGCGGCGGCCGGCGGCGGCGCGGTACGGGTCAGCCGCAGCCGGATCTGCCGCTGCTCACCGGCCGGTACGTCCAGCACGTAGTGCAGCGCGCCCTTGGTGCCGGTGCGGTCCGGGTTGACGGTGGCCGCGCCGGCCACGACGTGGTCGTTGATGCCGTCCTTCGGGTACGCGGACCGCCCGGGCAGCCCCCACAGCCGCTCGGCGTTGGTCTCGTTGTCGCACAGCAGCGGCACCGGGTCGCCGTCGCCCTCCAGCAGGACCTGGCCGAGCACCCAGTGGTCACCGACGAGCCGGGCGCCCGCCCGCTCCCCGGCCGCCTCGCCGACCAGCTTCGGCATCCGGTCGGTGCCGGGCAGGCCCCACGCCCAGGTGTTGCGGAACCAGAGCGTGGGCAGCACGTGCAGGGTGGCGTCCTCGTCGCCCCGGTTCGCCACGGTGACCAGCACGCACATGTCAGTCGGGGACGCCTTGGCGTAGTCGACTGTCACCGCCCAGTACCTGTCGTCGTCGAAGATGCCGGTGTCGACCAGCTCGTACTCGGTGTCGTCCCGGCCGCGCAGCGCGTTCACCGCGACCAGCTCGTCGTACGGGAACGCGGCCTGCGGGTAGTGGTAGCGCCAGCGCATGAAGGAGTGCGTCGGGGTGCTGTCGAGGTACCACCAGTACTCCTTGACGTCCTCGCCGTGGTTGCCGCCGTCGCCGCCGAGGCCGAACATCCGCTCCTTGAGGATCGGGTCGCGCCCGTTCCACAGCGCGAGCGCGAAGCAGAACGTCTGCCGGTCGTCGCAGACGCCCGCCATGCCGTCCTCGTTCCACCGGTACGCTCGGGACCGCGCGTGGTCGTGGGGGAAGTAGTCCCACGCCGTGCCGTGCTCGCTGTAGTCCTCCCGTACCGTCCCCCACGCCCGCTCGGACAGATAGGGGCCCCATGCGCGCCAGTCCTGCTCCCCGGCGTCGGCCTGGGCGAGCCGGTGCCGCTCGGGGTCGGGGGACGCGGAGGTCGACCGGTCGGTGATCACTGGCACATCTTCGACGCCGCCGGGGTACTTCTCCACAGCGGCCATTGTCGCCGTGGCATGTCACACCTCGCTGCCGGTGGAGGAAAGTTGATCGACATCCGTTTCGGGCCGCGGGTCTGCGGCGAGCTGTCCGCCGCCGCCACGCGGGAATGGCTGGTCACGGACGGGCGCGGCGGGTACGCCATGGGCACCGTCGCCGGGCTGCGCACCCGCCGGTACCACGGGCTGCTCGTGGTGGCCGCTGACACGCCCGCGTCCCGCAAGGTGGGACTCGTGAGCCTCGACCCGGCGGTGACGCTGCCCTCGGGGCGGCAGGTCCGCCTCGGCGCGCACGAGTGGTCCTCCGGCGTGGTCGACCCGCGCGGCTTCGAGCTGCTGGAGCACTTCGACCTGGCCGACGGGGTGCCGCGCTGGCGGTGGCGCATCGGCGACGTGGTGATCGAACGGGAGATCGCCATGACGTACGGCCGCTCCTGCGTGGCGGTGGTGCACCGGCTGATCTCCGGCGGCCCGGTGCGGCTGGACCTCTCGGCGGCCTGCACCTGGCGCGACGCGCACGGCGAGCGGCGCGCCGACGGCCCGGCGCCCCGGCTGGAACCGGCGGCCGGCGGCGCGGTGGTCGACGGCGCGTACCGCCTGGCCGGGCCGGACTGGACCCCGGAGGGCCAGTGGTGGCACGGGGTGCGTCACCGCGTGGAGGCCGAGCGCGGCCTGCACCCGGACGAGGACCTCTGGTACGCGGGCCGGTTCACCGGCGCGCTCGACGAGCCCGGCGCGACCCTGTCGGTGCTGGCCTGGGCGGACGACCTGGCCGAGGAGCCGCCACCGGCGACCGCCGTGGTCGAGGCGGCCCGGCGGCGCAGCCGGGCCGTGGTGGCCGCGGCGAAACCCGCCGACGCGGTCGAGGCGACGCTCGCGCTGGCCGCCGACGCCTTCGTGGTACGGACCGCCACCGGCCCGGACGTGGTCGCCGGCTACCCCTGGTTCGGGGCCTGGTCGCGGGACACGATGATCTCCTACGAGGGCCTGTTCCTGTGCACGAACCGGGCCGACGAGGGCCGGGACCTGCTGCGGGCGTACGCGGCCACGCTGAACGAGGGCATGCTGGCGAACACGGCCGACACCGGCCGGGTCGAGTACAACACCGTCGACGCCACGCTGTGGTTCCTGCACGCGGTCCACCGGCACGTCACGGTCACCGGCGACACCGACCTGGGCGACGAGCTGCTGCCCGCGCTGCACGGCGTGGTCGAGGCGCACGTGGCGGGCACCCGGTACGGCATCGGCGTCGACCCGGCCGACGGGCTGCTGGCCCAGGGCGGCCCGCCGGACGTGGCGCTCACCTGGATGGACGCCCGGGTGTACGGGGTGCCGGTGACCCCGCGTACCGGCAAGCCGGTCGAGGTCAACGCGCTGTGGGTCAACGGGCTGGCCGGGCTCGCCGAGCTGACCGAGCTGGCCGGACGCGACGCCACCGCGCTGCACGACCTGCACCGCCGGGCCACCGCCGCGTTCCGGGAGCGGTTCCCCGCCCCGGCCGGCTGGCTCCACGACGTGGTCGACGCGCCGGCGCCCGCGTACCCGCTGGGCGGGGCCACGCACCACGACGACGACCTGCTGCGCCCCAACCAGCTGCTCGCCTGGTCCCTGCCGCACGGCCCGCTGGAGCCGGACGAGGCCGCACTGCGCCGGATCACCGAGGCGCTGTTCACCCCGCTCGGCCCGCGCAGCCTCGCCCCGGACTCCCCCGGCTTCACCGGGCGGCACCGGGGCGGACCCGCCGAGCGGGACTCCGCGTACCACCAGGGCACGGTCTGGCCGTGGCTGACCGGGCCGCTGCTCGACGCGTACCGGCGGGCCGGGCTGCCCACCGACGACCTGCTGGTGGGGCTGGTGGGCCACCTCGCCGAGGACGGCCTGGGCTCGGTGAGCGAGACCGCCGAGGGCGCGGCACCGCACGCGGCCACCGGATGCCCGTTCCAGGCGTGGTCGGTGGCCGAACTGCTGCGCGCGCGGCGGATGCGCCGGTAACGCGTTACAGACCGGCAACCGGCGCGTCGCCGCCGGTTATCGACCCCTGGGCAGGATGGGCGGCGACCCCACCGGACACCGGCGACGCCGCCTGAGGTGGGGACGCCACAACTCAAAGGGGGCCGCGTGTCAGCTGACGCCGAAGTGATCGACATCCAGCCCGCCCGGCGCATGCGGGTGCTGCTGCTCTCCTGGGAGTACCCGCCGGTGCTCGTCGGTGGCCTCGGCCGCCACGTCCACGCGCTGTCGGTGGCCCTGGCCGCCGCCGGGCACGAGGTCACGGTCGTCACCCGCCACGCCGAGGGCGCCCCGCTGGAGGAGTACGCCGACGGCGTCCGCATCGTCCGCGCCGCCGAGGACCCCGTCACGTTCCCCCTCGCCACCGGCTCGCTGCTGGCCTGGACCATGGCCTTCAACCACACCCTCACCCGAGCCGCGCTACGCGCCACCGAATCCGGCACCTACGACGTCGTCCACGCCCACGACTGGCTCGTCGCGCACACCGCGATGACGCTGGCCGAGCACCTGGACGTACCGCTGGTCACCACCATCCACGCCACCGAAGCCGGCCGGCACCAGGGCTGGCTGCCCGAGGAGATGAACCGCACCATCCACGGCGTCGAGCACTGGCTGAGCAACGCCTCCGGCCGGGTGATCGCCTGCTCCGGGTACATGCGTGACCAGGTGGCCCGGCTGTTCGGCGTACCGTCCGGGCGCATCGACGTGGTCGCCAACGGCGTCGACGACCGGGCCTGGCGGGCGCGACCGCACGCGGTCGCCTCCGCCCGGGCCCGCTTCGCCGCGGGCGGGCCGCTCGTCGGGTACGCCGGCCGGCTGGTCTACGAGAAGGGCGTGCAGCACCTGGTGCACGCCGTGCCGCACCTGGCGAAGCGGCACCCCCGGCTGCGGGTGGTGATCGCCGGGGACGGGCCGTACAAGGACGAGCTGGTCGACCAGGCGCGGCGGCTGCACCTCGGGGACACGGTCCGGTTCGCCGGCTTCATGGACGCCACCCAGCTGCCCGCGGTGCTCGCCGCCACCGACGCCACGGTGATCCCCAGCCTCTACGAGCCGTTCGGCATGATCGCGCTGGAGGCTGCGGCCGCCGGAGCACCGCTGGCGGTGGCGCGTACCGGCGGGCTGGCCGAGATCGTCGAGCCCGGGGTGACCGGGGTGACGTTCCCGCACGGCGATCCGGACGCGCTGGCCGGCGCCGTCGACCGGCTGCTCGGCGACGAGGTCTTCGCCCGGCGGGTGGCGCGCAAGGCCCGGACCATGGTCAGCCGGCGGTACACCTGGTCCGCGATCGCCGCCCGGACCGCCGGCAGCTACGCCGCCGCCCGCCGCGACCACGACGCGTTCCAGGCCCGCCGGGCCACCACCCTGCTGGCCGGCGGCCGGTCCCCGATCGCCGTCCCGGAGGGCAACCTGCTCGCCGGAGCGGCAAGTTGAGCGCATGACGCACTGACATGCGATAGGTACCGTCCGATCCGTTGGCTATTGTGGACCACTGACCAGCGGTGAGGAGTGCGGTGCGGGAGGTAGTGATCGCGGGGCGGTACCGCCTGCTCGAACTGGTCGGCCGCGGCGGGATGGGCCAGGTCTGGCGGGCACGCGACGAGGAGCTGCAGCGCGAGGTCGCGGTGAAGCAGGTCGTGCCGCCGAACTGGCTCGCCGAGAACGAGCGGGACGAGCTGCGCGCCCGCACGCTGCGCGAGGCGCGTACGTCCGCGCGCCTCAACCACCCCAACGTGGTGCGGGTCTACGACGTGGTCCGGGTCCAGGGCGAACCCTGGCTGATCATGGAGTATGTCCCGTCCCGCTCGCTCCAGGAGATCATCGAGAGCGACGGGCCGCTGCCGCCCGGACGGGCCGCCGAGATCGGCCTGTCGGTGCTCGCCGCGCTGCGCGCCGCGCACGACGCCGGGGTGCTGCACCGGGACGTGAAGCCCGCCAACGTGCTGCTGGCCCGGGACGGGCGGGTGCTGCTCACCGACTTCGGGCTGGCCGTGTTCGAGGGCGGCGACGGCGCGATGACCCGGCCCGGCCTGGTCCTCGGCTCCCCCCAGTACGTGGCCCCGGAGCGGGCCGCCGAGGGCGTGTCGAGCGTCGAGGCGGACATGTGGTCGCTGGGCGCCACGCTGCACGCCGCGGTGGAGGGCCGCTCGCCGTACGCCCGCAGCACCGCGATGGCCACGCTCGCCGCGCTCGCCACCCGGCCGCCCGACCCGGCCCCGCACGCCGGCCCGCTGATGCCGGTGCTGTCCGGGCTGCTGCGGCGCGATCCGCGTACCCGGCTCGGTCACCGCGAGACGGCCCGCCTGCTCGGCGTCGCAGCGGTGTCGGAGGTCGACGCGGAGGCCGCCGGCTCCGCGGGCCGCGCCCCCGCCGGGTCGTCCGAGCGGCCGGCCGCCGGCCGCGACACCGACGTTCCGGCGGGTGACGAGCCCGCGTCACCGGGGAACCCGGCGGCTCCGGGCGGCATCTACCCGGACCTGATGCCGCCGGCCGCCGCCGCCCGCGCGTGGAGCCGGGCGGCCAAGCGCAGCGAATGGGCCCCGCCCGCCGAGGGCGACCGCGCGCCACCGTCCGGGGACGCGGCCGGCGCCGCCGACCCGGCCGGCCCTTCCGGTACGGCCGACCGCGCTGTCCCGGCCACCCGCGCGGACGCGGGGAGCCCGTCGTCCCCGGCCGGCCGTTCGGGGGCAGCCGGGCGCGTGGACGCAGAGGTTCCCTCGTCCCCGCCCGGCCGGCCGGACGCGAACCGCCGTCCGGACGCGAACAGCGGCTCGGGTGCGGTCGAAGGGTCAGGTGCGGGCGGCGGCTCGGGCGCTGTCGGCGGTTCGGGTGTGGTCGGTCGCTCGGCTGCGGTCGGCCGGGCGGCGCCACCGGATCGCGCCCGGGCCGGTGACCCGGAGCGGAACGGCGCCGGTGACCCGGAGCGAGGCCGCACAGGTGAGCCGGAGCAGGGCGCCTCGGACACGACCCCGGAGCGGCCCCGGAGCGCACCGGCCCGCCCGGGTCCGATCAGCCTCGGTCCGACGGTCCTCACCAGCTTCGTCGACCCGGGCAGCCCGGCCGGCCCGAAGTCGGCGCCCCGCGCCGATGCCCTCAGTCCGGTGCACATCGTCGGCCCCGGCGCCGCGCCGGTCACCAAGCCTCCCCCGGTCGCCCACAGCGGGCCGATCGACAGCGGCGCGGTGCATCCCGCCCCGCCCCGGCCCGCCGGGGTCCCCAGGCCCGCCGATCCCCCGCTGACCTCGCGTGACGGGAACCCGCTGCACCGCTGGGGACTGGTGCTGGGCGCCGTGCTGCTGGCCGTGGCGACGGGTGTGGGCACCGCGCTGGCGATCACCGGCGGCCGCGGCGAGACGCCGCTGGCGGGCAGTTCCACCGAGGCCGTCGTCCGCCCCTGGGACCGCCCGCCCGGGCCGGGCGCGCCGCCTCCGCCGTTCCCCTGCGTCCGGCCCGACGTGGCCGGCACGCCGGTCCGCAAGGGGCCGCCCCCGGACGACCCGCCGGTGACCGTTCCGGCCGGCTGGGTCTGGCCCGCCGACACCGGCGGCTTCCGCATCGCCCTGCCCGCCGGCTGGCTGCAACTGCGCTCCGGCGACACCACCTGCTTCCAGGACCCGGCCACTCGGCGCATCCTGGGCGTCGAGCCGTACCCGGGCGGCGATCCGGTGGGCCGGCTGAAGTCGTCCGAGCGGGATCTGACCTCGGCCGGCCGGCTGCCGGAGTACCTGCGGGTCCGGCTGGAGTCCGACGGCCCGGGCGCGGCGTGGGAGTGCCTCTGGACCGCGCCGTACGGGGAACGGATGCACGCGATGCGCGTCCTGCCCGGCGGACGGGCCGGCTGGACGCTCGGCTGGACGACGTCCGACGCCGACTGGCGCGCCGCCTCGAAGCAGTTCGCCGTCATCCGCGCGAGCCTCGGCACGGTCAAGCCCACCCGTACGGCGGGCTGAGGCGGCGCCCGCGGCACCCCTTCCCCAGTGGACCGTCCGGCTGATGCCCCGCTGTCGCACGGGCTGACTACAGTGGCGTAGCTTTTGTGGATCAAGATCTTCGGGAAGGGCGAGCCGAGATGATGGGACCGTCCCACGCGCTCTCGGGCGCGGCGGTGTGGCTGACCGGCTCCTGGGCGATGGCCCAGTTCGCGGACTACCACCAGACACCGCTGGCGCTGGCGGTGGGCACAGCGGTCTGCGCCGGAGGGGCGCTCTTCCCCGACCTCGACCTGTCCGGGAAGGTCACCCGCAACCAGGGCGGCGCCACGGTGGCCCGCACGTTCGGTGTGGTCAGCCTCTTCGTCGCCGAGGTGATGGAGAAGATCTCGCTCGGCGTCTACTACGCCACCAAGCTCAGCAAGGATCCGCGCCGCAACAACGGGCACCGCACGCTGACCCACACCATCCCGTTCACGGTGCTCGTCGGCTGGGGCACCACCGCGCTGTGCGCCCACTACGGCAAGTGGGCGGTGGTCGGCATCCTCTTCTTCATGATCGGCCTGGCGCTGCGCGGGCTCTTCGACAAGTGGGCCGAGCGCGCCGGCTGGGTGGTGGTGACGCTGGTGTCCGCCGCCGCGGCCTGGTTCACGTTCGCCAACCTGCCCGGCGACCGGGGCTATCCGATGATCGGGCTCGCGGTCGGGGTGGGCTGTTTCGTGCACATCCTGGGCGACATGATCACCCGAGCCGGGGTGCCGATCCTCTGGCCCATCCCGATCAAACGCCGGATGTGGACGATGGTCGGCCTGCCCAACAAGATCGCCCTGCGTACCGGCAGCAAGGCCGAGACGGTGGTGCTGCGCACCGCGATGACGATCCTGTCCGTGCTGGCCGCGGTGGGTCTGGTCGCCCCTTCGGTGCTGCAGCGTTTCGACATCCAGGTGTAGGTCAGCCCGCAGCACGACCGCGACGAGGCCGGCGAACGCGAGCGCCGGCCCGGCCCCGCGCCGGCCCGGCCCCGCGTCGGCCCGCGGCCTCACCGAGCGCGACCGCCGGGGCGAACAGCGGCGGCAGCGCGGCCACGCCGAGCAACGCCGCGATCAGCACCAGCAGCGGGCCGGCCAGCGGGCCGCCCGGGTCGGCGCCGGTGACCAGCGCGTACGCCAGCAGCCCGAGGTAGCCGGCGACCGCCTCCGCGACGACGACGAGCCACGCCGCCGCGGCTCCCACGAGATGACGAGCGACAGTGGTGCCCACGTTGTCCCCTCCCCGTTGGCGCCCGCACCCACCTCAGCGTGGTGCCAGCAGGCAGAACTCGGTGCCGTCGGGGTCGGCCAGCACCACGTCGTCGGGCGCGTGCCGGCCCGTACCGACCCGGGTCGCGCCGAGTGCGAGCAGCCGGTCGATCTCCGCGTCCCGGTCACCGGTGGCGATCAGGTCCAGGTGTACGCGGTCCCGGTCGCCGCGGTCCATCAGCGGCGGACCGCTCCAGGTGACCTTCGCGCCTCCGCGCGGCGACTGGATCGCGGTCTCCTCGTCCTGGTCCCAGACCAGCGGCCAGCCCAGCGCCTCGCACCAGAAGAGGCCGGCGGCCCGCGTGCCGTCGCAGTTGACCGCGCCAACCGGGCCGCAGCCGGCGAGGAAGGTGTTGCCCGCCCCGATGACGCAGAGCTCGTTGCCCTCGGGGTCGGCGAGCACCACATGGTCGTCGTCCGGGCCCTGGCCGATGTCGATGTGCCGCCCGCCCAGCGCCAGCGCGCGGTCGACCGTCTCCTGCTGTGCCTGCGGCGACGCGCTGGTCAGGTCGAAGTGCACGCGGTTCTGCACGGTCTTCGGCGCATCGCTGGGCAGGAACCGGATGCGGAAGTCGCTGTGGGCGTCCGGGCCCAGCGCCACGCCCTCGCGCGGGTCGTCGAGGATCTCCCGGCCGAGCACCCCGGACCAGAACCGCGCGAGCCGCCGCGGGTCGCCCGCGTCGAGGCTGACCGCGTACAGGTGAACCGCCATCTGCCCGTCTCCGATCCGCCGCCGTCGTCGGCGGCAAGCCGGAGCCTAGGCCGGACAGGTCCGGCCGCGCAGCCGGATTTCGGGCCGTCAGGCGCCGACGCGCTGCTCGGGAATGGACAGGCCGTAGAGCGCCATCAGCTCCGGGCTGTCGATCCGGCTGCCGTCGGCCACCGAGTCGCATGCGATGTCGACGATCTGGTCCTTGTGCGCCAGCAGGTACGGCCGCGCCCCGACGTCGGCGCTGGCGAGCGTGGCGATGCCGGACCAGTGCCGGCGGCCGAACAGCATCGGGTAGCCGCGCAGCCCGTCATAGGTGGCGCAGACCAGCACGTCCGGGTACGGCAGGGCGGTTACCCGGCGAACCGCGGCCGTGGTGAGGCCGGGCATGTCCACCGGCACCACGACCACCGCTTCGATGTCGTCGTCGGTGAGCGCGGCGAGCCCGGCCCGGATCGAGGAGCCCACACCGGTGCCCCAGGCGCGGTTGACCACGACAGTGGCGCCGCTGAGGTCGGTGGTCTGCCGCACCTGCTCGGCCGCCGCGCCCAGGACGACCACGACCTGTGCGCAGCCCGCCTCGGCCATCGTGTCGATCATCTGGCTGACCAGGGGCTTCTCGCCCTGGTGCAGCAGCGCTTCGGGTCCGCCGATGCGGCGGCCGCCACCGGCGGCGATGATCATTGCAGCGATCCGGTTCAGCGGTGCCCCCTCGATCAGGGGACGGACCGGGCACAGCCGCCCGGTGCGTCCCGTCGTACGCACACCGGATCCAACGAGCGCGGCCGGGGGCGGGTAGCGGGGCAAAACGGAAAATTGCGTGACTATGCCGCGTCCGCGTAGCAGTCGACAGTGGACAGGTCGAGCGGGAATCGGACCGGGGTCTCGCCGAACAGCAGCCGGGTGGCCCGCGCACCGGCGGCGGTGACCGCCTCGGCGACCGCCGCCGCCTGCCCGGCCGGACAGTGCACCACCACCTCGTCGTGCTGGAAGAACACCAGCTCCGCCTCCGCGCCGGCCAACTCGGTGCGGAGCGTGGCCAGCAGCGTGGAGGCCCACTCGGCGGCGGTGGCCTGGATGACGAAGTTGCGGGTGAAGCGCCCGCGTGAGCGCGCCGCCCGGGCCGACGGGCTGTGCGGGTCGGCCTCGCCGTCGGGCAGCGCCTCCTCCCCCTCGGCGAACCCCGCCGACCCCGGCGGGCAGGTGCGGCCCAGCCAGGAGCGGACCAGCCCGCCCGCCTCACCGGTGCGGGCCGCCGCCTCGACGTAGCCGAACGCGGTCGGATAGTTCTTCCGCAACACCGCCAGGGCCGGCACGGCCGCCCCGCCGGTCTGCCCGTACATCGCCCCGAGCAGGGCCACCTTGGCCTTCGCCCGGTCACCGGCGAACGCGTCCCGGGCCAGCGCGGCGTAGAGGTCGCCGGCGCCGCCCGCCGCGGCCAGCCGCTCGTCGCCCGAGACCGCCGCGAGCACGCGCGGTTCGAGTTGGCCCGCGTCGGCCACCACGAACGTCCAGCCCGGGTCCGCCACCACTGCCTGCCGGATCACCTTCGGGATCTGCAACGCCCCACCGCCCCGGGTCGCCCACCGGCCGGAGACCACACCGCCGGGCACGTACTCCGGGTGGAACCGGCCGCCGGACACCCAGGCGTCGCGCCAGGCCCAGCCGTGCGCCGTCCAGATCCGGTACAGCTCCTTGTATTCAAGGACCAGCGGCGCCGCCGGATGCTCCACCCCGCGCAGCACCCAGGCCCGCGTGTTCGGCAGCTCCACGCCCGCCCGGGCGAACGCCCGCAACAGCTCCGCCGGCGAGTCGGCGTGCACCTGGCGTACGCCGAACGCATCAGCGATCCGCGCCTGCAACTCGGCCAGCCGGCGCGGCGGCCCGCCGACCGGTGACGCCTCACCGAGCAGGTCGGCGAGGATCGCGCCGTGCACGTCGGCGCGCCAGGGCAGACCGGCCGCGCCCATCTCGGCGGCCACCAGCGCGCCCGCCGACTCGGCGGCCACCAGCAGCCGGAACCGGCCGGGGTGGGTGGTCGCGGCGATCCGGGCGAGCTGGTCGGCGTACACCCGGGTCAACGCCGTGATGCCCGGACCGGACGGGCCCGACGGCGGCTCGAAGAGCGCGGCCTGGGCGTGGCCGGGCGGCTCGGGCGGGCGGGGCGCCGGGTCCGGCGGGACCGGCGCGCCGGTCAGCCGGGCCCAGGCGGCGGGCAGCGCGCGGGGCTCACCCCAGCGGCCCGCGTGCCCGAGCAGCAGGGCCTCGGTCAGCTCGACGTCGTGGCAGCGGTCGAGCCGCACCCCGGCGCGCAGCAGCGCCGGGTAGACGCCGGCCCAGGCGGCCCAGAGCCAGCGGGGGTGCCCGGCGGCCTCCCGCGCGGCCACGGCGGCGGCCAGGTCGGCCACCTCCTCGGCCGGGCCGGCCTGGGTGCCGTCGGCGTGCAGCGGTTGCAGCACGCCGCCGCCCCGCTCGTCCGCCACCACTGCCACCAGCACGGACGCGATTCTGCCCGGTGCCACCGACAGCGCGGGGCCCCGGCTCGTCGAGCCGGGGCCCGCGCGTTACTTGCCGACGCCGGCGGTGAGGCCGGACTGCACCTGGCGCTGGAAGACGATGTACACGATCAGCACCGGAAGCATCGCCATGGTGACGCCGGCAAAAAGCCCGGACCAGTCGGACTTGTACCCCTGGTTGACCGACAGCTCGATCAGCCCCTGGGCGATCACCTGGTTCTTCGGCTCGCCGGAGACCGACTGCATGAGCAGCGTCGGCAGGTACCACTGGTTCCACTGCCCGAGCACGTTGAAGATGCCGATGCTGATCAGGCCGGGCTTGGCCATGGGCAGCATCACGCTGAAGAACGTGCGGGTGTGCGAGGCCCCGTCGACCTGCGCCGCCTCGGCGATCGAGTCGGGCAGCGTCCGGAAGAACGAGTGCATGAAGAAGATCGTGAACGACAGCGACCAGGACACGTAGACCAGGATCAGCATGAGGTGCTTGTTCGGGCCGAGCAGCGGGAGGCTGACCCCGGTGTTGTAGACGCCCTTGAACAGCGGCACCGCGGCCAGGTAGATCGGCAGCGTCAGCCCGGACAGGAACATCCAGTAGATCAGCCGGTTGCCGCGGAACTCGTAGCGCGCCAGGGCGTACGCGGCCATCGAGCCCAGCAGCATCGTCAGCGTCACGCTGAACACGAGCACGAGCAGCGTGTTCAGGAAGAAGCTGTCGATCCCGGCGGTCCACGCGCGGGCGAAGTTGTCCCACTGCAACGCGTCGGGGATCAGCGACAGCGGCTCGCGGATCACCTCCGAGTCGGTCTTGAGCGCCGACATCACCACCCACAGCAGCGGGTAGACGACCATGATCGCCCAGACCGCGAGGAACAGGTGCGAGAAGCCGTTGAAGATCCGGCCGCCGAAGCCGTTGCCGGCGTCCTTCGGGCGCCGGTCCGCCGGCGGCCGGGAAGGCGGCGCCGTGTCGGACCGGGCCGGGCCGGAGGTGTGGGTCACAGTGCTCATCGTCCAGACCTCCTCAGAACTCGATCCGCTCACGGCGGGTGATCCTCAGCTGGAGCGCGGCCAGCAGGATGGTGAAGATGGCCAGCGCGACGGCGATCGCGCAGGCGTAACCGAACTGGCCCTTCTGGAACGCGTTGAACTGGATCACCGAGGCGAAGATCTCGCTGGCGTGGTTCGGCCCGCCCTGGCTGGGCGTCATGACGAAGACCAGCGCGTACATGTCCAGCGCGATGAAGCCCAGATAGACCCAGGCGACCGAGATGCTGTCCCGCAGCAGCGGCAGCGTCACCTTGAAGAACGTGTGGAACCGGCCCGCGCCGTCGAGGATCGCGGCCTCGTAGATGTCCTTCGGGATCGACTGCATCGCGGCGGAGAACAGCACCATGTAGAAGCCGGCGCCGCTCCACACCGCGATGAACAGCAGCCACCAGAGCACCGCCGGCACGCCGAGGAACGGCTCCGGGTCGGCGGTGAAGGCGATCGGGTTGTCCGCGTCGACCAGCCCGATCTTGATGAGCAGGCCGTTGATCAGGCCCTGCCCGTCGGTGCGGTAGATCTGCTGCCACATGACGGCGATGACCACCAGCGACAGCACCTGCGGGAAGAAGAAGATGACCTTGTAGATCGCGGAGCCGAACACCCCGCGGATGCCGGCCCTGTCCTCGCGTCCGCCCACGTTGAGCAGGAACGCGAGGAACAGGGCCAGCGCGATCGTGAACAGCGGCACGGTGACCAGGAAGAACACGTTGTGCCAGAACGCCTTCCGGATCAGCTCGTCGGAGAACAGCCGGACGTAGTTGTCCAGCCCGACGAAGCGCTGAGAATCGGAGTACCCACCCCAGTCGGTGAGCGAGTACCCCGCCGCCTGGGCGAACGGCCACACCACGTAGAACAGGTACAGCGCGACGGGCAGGGCCAGGAAACCCGTGACGAAACGCGCGACTCCGTGCCGCATTGGACTCACTTCCTCGCGGTGATCAGGCGGTGCGGGTCTGCTTCTTGATCGACGAGTCCTTGGCGACCTTGTCGGCGGCCGCCTGCATCTTGTCGACGAACTGCTGCGCGGTCAGGCGGCCGGCCATCAGCTCCTCGGAGAGGTTCTGGCTCTCCTTGTCCAGGTCGGCATAGAAGTCCGGGAACTTCACCGAGATCAGGTCCGAGCTGCCGCTCTTCATCAGCGAGTTCGCCGACGCCAGCGCGGTGTCCTGGACGTTGTCGCCGGAGCCCTTGGTGGAGGCCAGCGACTTGGTCAGCTCGGCGAACTTCGCCGAGCCGGCCTTGGAGAGGATGGCCCGCAGGAACTCCTTCGCGGCCTCCTTGTTCGGCGCCTTGCTCGGCACCACGAAGCCCTCGCCGGAGGAGGCGAAGACGTCCTTGGCGGCCTTGTCCCCGCTCTTGCTCCAGTAGTCGGAGATGGTCATCTCGAAGCCCGGCGGGATGGTCGCGGCCATCTCGTTCTTCAGCCAGGTGCCGACCTGGATGAAGGCCGCCTTGCCGTCCAGGAACGCCTGCTGCGACTGGGTGTGGTCGAGCTTGCCCGGCAGCAGCAGCTTGTCCTTGACGAGCTTCTCCCACGGCTCCAGCGCCGCGACGATGCCGTCGGCCTTCCAGGCGCCGTCCTTCAGGTTGTCGATGTCGACGACGGCCTGCTTGCCGACCGCCTTCCAGATGCTGGCGAACAGCGCCCAGCGCGGGTAGTAGCCGTGGACCGCGTCGTGCACGTACGGCGCCATGCCCTTGGCCTTGATCTTCGGCGCGAGCGCGAAGAACTCGTCCCAGGTGGTCGGCGCGGTCCATCCCTCCTTCTTGAACAGGGCGGCGTTGTACCAGTTGCCCCAGACCGTGTACGCGACGTTGACCACGTAGAACTTGCCGTTCTGCGTACCGTCGGCGACGGTGCCCGGCAGCAGGCTGTCGGCGACAGTCCCCTCGCTGTCCCAGGCCGGCGCGGTGAGCAGGTCGTCGAGCGGCTCGATGGCGCCCTCGTTGATGAGCGTGCTGCGGTCCATCATGTCGGCGCCCGAGTTCATCACCAGGTCGCTCGGCTGCGTCGCCATCTTCGGCTGCTCTTCGGTCTTGATCTTCTGGGTCGAAGACATGTTGACCGTGACGTTCGCGTGCTTGGCGTTGAAGATGACCTTGTCTTCCTTGGCCCACTGGTCGCCCAGGCCACCGTTGAAGACCACCACCTTGACCGCGCTGCCGTCCTTGACGCCGAACGGGTTGTCCTTGCTCTTGGCCGCGCCGCCGCCGTCGGACTTGCTCGGCTCGCTGCCGGCGCAGGCGCTCAGCAGACCGGCCGCCGGTACGGCCAGCAGACCGGCCGCCGCGGCACGCCGCAGCAGCGTCCGACGGCTGACGTCGCCGAACTTCTCGGGGGAAACCGACATCTTGTCTCTCCTTGTGGTGTCGGGTCAGGCGGTCCGCCGGAGACGCCCGGCGTACCGCGACTCGAGGGCGAGGTTGTGCTCGTCCCCACCGGGGACGTTGGCGGAGAGGTAGACAGGGGGCACCTCTCCGGCCTGGTGGAACCGTCGTACGACCTCGGCGGTCAGCAGCTGCGCCAGCAGCGCCGCGGTGACCGACGAGACCGCACAGACCGCGCCGCCGCCCTCGAGCGGCAGCAGTGCGTCGCCGTACGGCGCGCCGTTGTCCAGCACGACGTCGGCAAGGTCGGCGAGCCGGTGCCCGGAGGGGTGCCGAGGAGCTACCCGGGCGGTGTGCTCGACCGAGGTGACAGCGATCAACGGGTGGCCGCCGCGCTTGACCAGCGTCGCCAGCTCGACCACCGAGCCGTTGATGCCGGACTGCGAGGCGACCACGAACACGTCCCCCGGCTGCGGCGCCGCCAGGGCGTAGAGCTGGTGCGCCACGGCCGGGTCGCGTTCCAGCTTCGGGTCGGCGAGCACGTCGCGGGGCGCGTCGCCGTGCAGCACGAGGTCGTGCAGGGAGAGCCGGTTGGTGGGGACCAGACCGCCGGCCCGGGCGACCAGCTCGGCGGCGAACGCCTCCGAGTGGCCGGCGCCGAAGGCCTGGAGGACGCCGCCCGCGCGCAGCCCGGAGGCGATCAGGTCGGCCGCCCGGTCCACCGCCACGGCCTGGCTGTCCACCAGCCGGTCGAGCACCGGGCGGACCGCGTCGGCGTACCGCTGGGCACTGATCATGAAAGGGCCCCCTTCGCGGCCTTGTGCCCGTCGACGGCCTGGGCGGTACGCCGGAAGGCCGCGTGGGCACGGTCGTGGGTGCGCTGCGCCACCGCGATGTAGAGCAGGTCGAGCACGACGAGCTGCGGGTGCCGGGCGGAGAGCGCGTCCGGCCGGAACGTGGTGGCCTGGCTGGCGGTGACCAGCACGATGTCGGCCAGCTCGGCCAGCGGCGAGCGGGGGAAGCCGGTGAGCGCGACGGTGGTGGCGCCGCGGCTGCCGGCCTCGGCGAGCAGCTCGATCGTCTCCCGGGTCTGCCCGGTGTGCGAGATGCCGAGCGCGACGTCCCCGGCGCCCAGCAGCGCGGCGCTGGCCAGTCCCTCGTGCACGTCGCTCCAGGCCCACGCCGCGACGCCGATGCGGTGCAGGCTGAACTGCATCTCCTCACCGACGAGCGCGCTGCCGCTGGCCCCGAAGATGTTCACGCGGTTCGCTCCGGCGATGGCCACCGCCGCCCGTTCCACCTCGGCCAGGTCGAGCAGCGCGGCGGTGTCGTGCATGGCTCGCGTGTCGGCGGCCATGATCTGGTCGAGCACCCGGGACAGCGGGTCGCCGGGCTGGATCTCCCGTCCGATGTCGACGGTCCAGCCGGCCGAGCGGGCCCGCCCGGTCTCGGCGGCGATGCCGAGCCGCAGGTCGGCGTAGCCCTCGAAGCCCATCGCCCGGCAGAACCGGGTGATGGTCGCCGGTGACGTGCCGCTGCGCTCGGCCAGCTCGACGATTGTCGCCCGCGCCGCCGCCTCCGGGTCGCTGAGCACGTGCTCGGCGACCCGGCGCAGCGCCCCGGTCAGCTCCCCCGTACCGGCCCGGACCCTGGCCAGCACCCCGTCGGCGCCCAGCCGGTCGGCCGGACCGGCATCGACCACCGCGGTCGCCGCGGAAGTCTCCACCTCGTGCTCGGCCATCGGCGGAAGCCTTTCGGAAAAGAGTGTTAACTGTTAGTGGTAAAAGTTCTTACTGAAGGCCCCTCCGTGTCAAGAGCGTGGGCGAAGTTTTCAAACTGTTACCTGGCGCACCGCCGCGATCTTGCGCCCGGCGACGCGGCCGACCAGCATGAGGACCATGTCGGACACCGTCGTGGTCGGCCTCGACGTCGGGGGCACCTCCACCCGCGCGACAGCGCTGAGCCTCGACGGCACGCGTCTGGGCACAGGCCGCGCCGGCGGCGGCAACCCCACCAGCCACGGCGCCGAGCGGGCCGCCGCCGAACTGCTCACCGCCCTGCGCGCGGCGCTCGCCGACATCGACCCGCTCCGGGTACGCGCCGGCGTCATCGGCCTCGCCGGCGCCGGCCGCCTCCTGGCCGACCCGCACGGCCGCGACGCGTTCGACCACGCGTGGGCCGAGGCGGGACTGCGCTGCCCGTACGCCGTGCACGGCGACGCCCTGGTCGCCTACGCCTCCGGCACCGCCGCCCCGGACGGCACCGTGCTGGTCGCCGGCACCGGCGCCATCGCCGCCCAGGTACGCGACCTGCGGCTGGACCGCACCGCCGACGGCCACGGCTGGCTGCTCGGCGACGCGGGCTCCGGATTCTGGCTCGGCCGCGAGGCGGTCCGGCGGCTGCTGACCGACCTGGACCGCGCGCAACCCCCCGGTGAGCTGGGACGCCGGGTGCTGGCGGAGCTGACCGGCACGACCGAGGTGGACGATCAGCCGCGCGCCACCGCCGGCGCCGTGGTGCAGGCGGTGACCCGGCGGCCACCGGTGGAACTGGCCCGCCTCGCGCCGGTCGTGGTGTCGTCGGCCCGCGACGAGGAACCGACGGCGGTCGCGCTGATCGCCGAGGCCGCGGCCCTGCTGGCGGAGAGCGTCTCCCGCATCCGCCCGCCCGGTGCCACCGACCCGGTGGTGCTCGGCGGCGGGCTGCTCACCGGCGACACCCCGCTGGCCGGCCCGGTACGCGCGGAACTGGCCGAACGGTGGCCGGGCGCACCGCTGCACAGCGCCGGGGACGGGGCGGCTGCCGCTGCCTGGCTGGCCGCCCGCGACCTGCCCGAGGTGACCGACCCGGCGGCACTGCACACCCGCCTGGTGCCCTCACCCACCTGACCCACCCGCCGCGCCGCCCTGCGCCGTGCGGTAGCGCTCGGGTGGAACGCCATGGGTGTCACAACGTCGGTTTGACACCCATGACGTTCCACCCGCCGTTTCCGGCAGACGTTCGCGTGCGCAGGGCTCCCGGGCTGATCAGTATCGGTCTTGGGGGTTCGGCTGATTCGGGTGCCAGCCCTGCGGAGCGGGCTGGCCAGGGTGGGCCTGCGGCGCGGGGCCGTACTGCGCGGGCTGACCCGGGTGGCCCTGGGGCGCGCTGCCCTGAGCCGGCTGAGTCGGGTGCCAGCCCTGCGGAGCGGGCTGAGCCGGGTACCCCTGCGGCGCGGCGCCGTACGGGGCGGGCTGACCCGGGGCGGGCGGGTACGCCGGACCGGGCTGACCGTGCCCCGCACCCGGGTACATGCCCTGCTGCTGTCCGCCCGGGTACTGCTGCCCGCCCGGGTACTGCTGCGCGTCCGCGAACTGCGGCGCGGCGGCCTGCTCGCGGGCCTCCTTGCGTGCCTTCACGGCGCGCACGATCAACAGGATCGGCAGCACGAAGACGTAGAAGAAGATCCGGTAGCTGTCGCCGTCGAAGAGGAAGAGCAGGTAGAAGCCGTACCCGAAGAAGGCCAGGCCGATGACCACGTTGAGGATCCGGGAGCCCTTGCCCTGTTCCTTGACGGCTATGCCCACCGCGATCATCGCGATGCCGCCGAGCAGCAGCAACAGCGTGTAGAGGAGGAAGAACATGAGATTCCTGTCGATAGATGAGCGTGCCGGCCCACCCTAGGTCAGCTCGATCTTCCCCACTGCCCCGTTGCCTGTGGCAACCACCTCACTTGAGCTGCCCGGCGGTCAGTCCGGACTGGACCTGACGCTGGAACGCCACGTACACCACGAGCACCGGCAGCACCGCGATGGTCAGGCCGGCGAACAACTGGGCGTAGTCACCGGCGTAGCCCTGGCTCACCGCGAGCGAACTCAGCCCCTGGGCGAGCATCCGGTCCTGCCCGTCGCCCGGCAGCAGCACCTGCGGCAGCAGGAACTGGTTCCAGTGGCTCAGGAAGTTGAAGATCCCGACACTGATCAGTCCCGGTCTCGCCATCGGCAGCATCACCCGGAAGAACAGCCGGAAGTGCCCGCAGCCGTCGATCAGCGCGGCCTCCGCGACCGAGGTCGGCAGCGTCCGGAAGAACGCGGTCAGGAAGAACACCGTGAACGGCAGCGAGTACGCCGTGTAGACCAGGATCAGGCCCGGCCAGGTGCCGAGCAGGCCGACGCTGCGGACCACGAAGAACAGCGGCACCAGGGCCAGGAAGACCGGGAACATCATGCCGCCGACGAACAGGTAGTAGACCACCTGCCGGCCACGGAACTCGTAGCGCGCGAAGACGTACGCGGCGGTGGCGCCGAGCAGCATGGTCAGGCTCAGCGAGCCCGCCACCACGACCAGGCTGTTGAAGAAGAACCGGCCGATGTGGGCGCTGGTCCAGGCGCGCGACCAGTTGTCGAACCGCAGCGCCTCGGGCAGCCCCCACGGCTCGGAGATGATCTCGCCGTTGCTCTTGAGTGAGCTGAGCACCATCCAGGCCAGCGGCAGGACCGTCATGGCCCCCCAGAGCAGCAGGAAGCCGTGCGAGAAGACGTTCGCCACGCCCAGCTCGCGCCGCGGCGGCCGGTCACCCGGGGTGGCCGCGCGGGTCGCCTCGGCGGCCGGGGCGCCGGTGTCCACTGTGGTCACGAGTACTCGATCCGATCACGCCGGGCGGTGCGCAGTGCCAGTACCGCCACCGAGAGGGTCAGGAAGAACATCGCCACACCGATCGCCGAGGCGTACCCGAACTTGTTCTCGCTGCCGAACGACGTGTCGTACATCCGCAGCCCGATCACGTCGGAGGAGAAGTTCGGCCCGCCGTTCGTCATGAGCTGGACCAGGATGAAGCCGTCCAGCGCCGCGATGGCCAGGTAGATCCAGGCGACCTGGATGGTGTCCCAGAGCAGCGGGATGGTGATCTTCCGCAGCATCGTCGTACGGGACGCGCCGTCGAGCAGCACCGCCTCGTAGATGTCGCGCGGAATCGCCTGCATGGCGGCGCCGAAGAGCACCACGTAGAAGCCGACGTTGCTCCACACCATCACCGCCAGCACGCACCAGAACGCGAAGCGCGGGTCGCCGAGCCAGGCCGGGGTGGCCAGCCCGACGGCGCGCAGGGCGCCGTTGAGCAGGCCACTGGTCGGGCTGTAGATCTCCTTCCAGAGCAGCGCGATGATCACCACCGAGAGCACCTGCGGGAAGAAGTAGACGAGCCGGTAGACCGAGGTGCCCCGCACCCCGGTCACCCCGGCCCGGCCCTTGCGTCCGCCCATGGTGAGCATGCTGGCGAAGAACAGGCCCAGCCCGATCGTCACCACCGGCACCACGGCGAGCAGGATCGCGTTGTTCTTCAACGCGTTCCACACGTACCCGTCGTGCAGCAACGTGCGGAAGTTCGCCATGCCGACCGGGTCGGCCTGCGCGGAGTAGCCCATCCAGTCGGTGGTGGAGATCTGAAAGGCCTGGAGGTACGGCGACAGCACGAAGATGCCGTACAGCGCCAGTGGGGGCAGCAGGAACGTGAGGATCAGGGGGAGGCGGCCCTGTCGCATCACGCCGACCGCTTGTACTTCTTGACCGAGCTGTCCTGGGCGATCGAGTCGGCGCCCTTCTGGCACTGGTCGAGGAACTCGGCCGGGGAGATCCGGCCGCTGAAGAACTCGCCGCAGGCCGCGTCGACCAGGTTGCGCTCCAGCTTGCGGTAGTAGTTGTTGTAGACCCAGTTGAAGCCGTTGGACCCGGACGCGTCGAGCGCCTTGACCACGGTGCCGAGCCCGTACGGCAGGTCGATGCCCTCGGTGGCGCCGGCGACCACGGGCAGGCTGGCGACCTTCCGGGTGAAGTCCTGGGCGCCCTTGCGGGAGAGCATGGTCCGGAAGTACTCCAGGCCACCGGCGACGTTGCGCGCCTTCGCCGGCACCATGAACGGCTCGCCCGCGGTGCCGCGGATCGCCTCGTACGGCAGCTTGTCGCCGCTGCCCAGGCTCGGCGTCGGCGCGACGGCCATGTTGAACCCGGGCGGCGTGACGTCCTTCTGCTCGCTCTCCAGCCAGGAGCCGCAGGAGATGAACGCGGCCTTGCCCTGGCACCACGCGGTCTGCGACTGCTTGTGGTCCAGGCCCGGGGAGCCGTCCAGGATGAACTTGTCCTTGACGATCTGGTGCCAGGCGTCGGCGGCGGTCTTCATCGCGTCCGACTTCCAGGCGTTGGGCTCCAGGTTGTCGATCGCCAGCGCGACCGACGGGCCGCCGAGCTTGATCGCGGTGGAGATCAGCGGCCAGCTCATGTAGCGGGGGTGCACACCGGCGTACGTCCAGGGGGCGATGCCCGCGGCCTTGATCCGGCGGCAGAGCGCGATGTGGTCGTCCCAGGTCTTGGCGTCCTCCCAGCCGCGGTCGGCGAACAGCTTGGTGGAGTGCCAGATTCCGTACACCGTGTAGGTGTAGTTGAGCACCAGGAAACGGCCGTCGTAGGAGCCGACCTCGACGGTGCCGGGCAGCAGCGTGTCCTTGACCGTCTTGCCGGGCGTGTCGAGGCTCGGCGCGGCGAGCAGCTCGCCCAGGTCGGCGAGCGCGTTCTGGGAGACCAGGCCGTTGAAGTCGATCTGGCCGGCGCCGGAGTTGTTCACCACGTCCGGCGGGCTGCCGTCGACGAACCGGGGCTGGAGCGTCTTGCTGATCTCCGCGGTGGCCGAGTGCTTGATCTCCGCCTTCGGGTACCGCTCCTTGTACATGGCCTCGTGGGCCTTCGCGTAGTCCTCCCCGAAGCCGCCGTTGAAGATCACTACCTCGAGCGGGGCGTCCTCGGCCACGCCGAGCGGGTTCTGCTCGCTCTTGGTGCCCTTGTACGCGCCCTTGTCGCCCTCGTCGCCGCCACCGGAGGTGGCGCAGCCGGCGAGCAGCCCGGCGGCGGGGGTGGCCAGCAGACCGGCGGCGGCGCTGCGCCGTAGGATCTCACGCCTGTTCATCGCATCTCCTCGGTCCGGGTACGCGCGGTGAGCACCCTGTCGCTTGTCTTCACAAGACGCATTTCCAATGAAGAATTTCTACGACAGTGCGACGGGGACCACAAGACCTCTCGACCGATCCGTTATCCGTACCGGTCGGCGCCGGCTGGCCTAGCCTGACCACATGCGCCGCCTGCGGCAGCTCGCGCAACGCACGCCGCCGGGGCGCGAGCGCTACATCGACCTGCTCCGGGCGCTGGCCATCACCATGGTCGTGCTCGGCCACTGGGGCGTCACCGCCATCGGGTACGACGACGGCCGCCCGGCCGGCCACTCGGCGCTGGCGGATCTGCGCTGGGCCTGGCCACTGACCTGGGTGGCCCAGGTGATGCCGGTGTTCTTCCTGGTCGGCGGCTACGCCAACGCCGCCTCGCTGGCCGCCCGCCGGCGCCGGGGCGGGTCGGCGGCCGGGTGGCTGGTGGACCGCAGCGCCCGGCTGGTCCGCCCGACCACCGTGTTGCTGCTGGTCCTCGCGGCGGGCGCGGCGATCGCGACGCTACGCGGCGCCGACGCGACGCAGGTGCGCGCGGTGGTCTGGTTCGCCACCATCCCGCTGTGGTTCCTGGTCGCCTACGTCGCGGTGGTGGCGCTGACTCCGCCGATGTACGCGCTGCACCGCCGGTTCGGGCTCGCCGTGCCGGTGGCGCTCGTGGTCCTCGTGACACTCGGCGATCTCGGCCGGCTCCTCGGCCCGGCCGCGCTCGCCGACGGCAACTACCTGTTCGGCTGGCTGGCCGTACACCAGCTCGGTTTCGCCTGGTACGACGCCACCCGGGCGGCCAACCGCCGCCCAGGCGACGCGACCGGCGCCGGGGCGACCGCCGGCGACGCGGCCGCTGCCGGAAGCCAGGGCCTGTTGCGCCGCGGGCTGCCGCTGTCCCGGCGGGCGGGCGCGGTCCTGCTCGGCGGTGGGCTGGTCGCGCTGGTGCTGCTCACGGCGGTCGGGCCGTACCCGGTGGCGATGCTCCACGTGCCCGGCGAGCGGCTGGACAACGCGGCGCCGCCGAGCCTGGCGCTGATGGCCGCGGCCGCCGCCCAGCTCGGCCTGATCCTGCTGCTGCGCCGCCCGGCCGGGCGATGGCTGCGCCGGTCCGGCCCGTGGCAGGCGGTACTCACGGTCAACGCGGTGGTGCTCACCCTCTTCCTCTGGCACCTGACCGCCGCGGTGCTGCTCGTCGGGCTGCTGGACGCGCTCGGCGTGCTGCCCACTCCCCCGGTCGGCTCGGCGGCCTGGTGGGCGTGGCGCGTACCGTGGCTGCTCGCGCTGGCCGCGGTGCTGGCCGTCCTGGTCGCCGTCTTCGGCCCGGTCGAGGCCCGCACCCGCCGACCGCCCGCGACCGGGCCGGCCGGGGCGGGTGGCCGGCGGCTGCGCGCCGGCCTGGCCGTCGCCGGGTACGCGGGCGTGCTCGCCGGCCTGCTGCTGAACAGCCTGGCGCCCAAGACCGCGCCGGAGCCGCTGGGCCTGCCCGCCCCGGCGCTGGTGGCGTACCTGGCCGGGGCGGGCCTGCTGCGGCTGCTCAGGTCCGGACGGGCAGGACGGCACCGGCCGGGTTGACGCTCACCCCCCGATCGAGCTGCGGATGGCGTCGACCATGATCGCCAGGCCCTCCCGGGCCTCGTCCTCGGTGAGCGTCAGCGGCGGGCCCATCCGGATCACGTTGCCGTACAGGCCGCCCTTGCCCACCAGCAGGCCGCCGGCCCGGCACGCCTCGAACACGCGGGTGGTCAGCGCCGCGTCCGGCTCGACGGTTCCCGGGTGGACGAACTCGACGGCGAGCATCAGGCCCTTGCCGCGCACCTCGGCGACCTGGTCCAGCCCGGCGGTGGCCGCGCGCAGGCCGTCGCCCAGGATCGCGCCGACCCGGGCGGCGTTGGCCTGGAGGTCGTGGTCGAGCAGGTAGTCGAGCACCGCGTTGCCGGCGGCTGTGGAGACCGGGTTGCCGCCGAACGTGGAGAAGCTGATCGCCGGCACCGACTCCAGCACCTCGGCCCGGCCGACCACCCCGGCCAGCGCGAAGCCGTTGCCGATGCCCTTGGCGAAGGTGAGCAGGTCCGGCGTCACGCCGTGCGCCTGGTAGCCCCAGAAGTGCTCGCCGGTACGGCCCCAACCGGTCTGCACCTCGTCGCTGATCAGCAGGATGCCGTGCTCGTCGAGCACCTTCTTCCAGGCGGCGAAGAGCCCGTCCGGGCCGTGCACGAAGCCGCCGACGCCCTGGACCGGCTCGGCGATCAGGCAGGCCACGTCGCCGGCGGTCTGGGTGGCGAGCACCTCGCGCAGGTCCTCGACCGCCGCGTCGACCCGGTCGGCGGCATCCAGCCGGGCCAGCAGCCCGCGCAGCCGTTCCCCGGAGTGCAGCCAGGCCACCTGTAACGGGTTGAGCGCGCTGGCCGACCAGCCGCGGTTGCCGGTGACGCCCATCGTCGCGTACGACCGGCCGTGGTAGCTGTTGCGGACCGCGAGGATCTGGTGCGAGCGCCGGTGGTTGGTGGCGACCAGCAGCGCGGCCTCGTTCGCCTCGGTGCCGGAGTTGGTGAAGAAGACGCGGGCGTCCGGGATGCCGGAGAGCCGGGCGATCTTCTCGGCCAGCTCGACCTGCTGACGAATCAGATAGAGCGTCGAGGTGTGCACGAGGCCGGTACGCAGCTGCCGCTCGACCGCCTCCCGGATCTCCGGGATGTCGTGACCGACCATCGTGGTCAGCACCCCGCCGAAGAAGTCCAGATAGGTCCGGCCGGCCGCGTCGGTGACCCGGCGGCCGGAACCGGCGACGAGTTCCAGGGGTTCGGCGTAGTAGAGCGGCATCCAGGTCGGGAGCACGGCCCGGTGCCGGGCCAGCAGGTCGTCGGAGGTCATCGGCGCACCCTTCAGCGGAGGTGGATCCCCGCACGCTCCCACCACGACCGGGGCCGGGACAACCGGCACTGCGCGAGTCGGCCCGGCGGTAGCATCCGCCGGGTGCGGACGGAACAGGTGACGCTGCCGGGCGGCGCGGCGGGGACGACGCGGGAGCGGCTCCTCGCCGGGGTCCGGTCCTGGGTGGAGTCCACGCCGGTGCGGCGTCTCGTGACGCACTTCGGCGGCGACTGGCCCGACGGCGACCTGGCGGCGGTGCTGGCCGGGCTGGACGCTTTCTCCGCCCGCCGCTGGGACTTCCGGCAGGGACGGGAACGCCCGGACGCCCGCGAGCCGGCGTTCGACCCAGCCACCGCCGGGCTGGTGCTGAGCGCCGCCGCCGAGCTGGGCCTGGTCCGCGCCGTCACGCCGGCCCGATCCGGGTACGCGCACCTGCTGGTGCTCGGCGGGCTGGCGCACGCCTGCCTGCGGCGCACCGCCTACGCGGCGGTGCTGGCCCGGACGGCGGCGGAGGTGACCGGCGAGGTGGCGGTGCTGGGCAGCTTCCGGCCCCTCTCCGCGGCGGAGTCCCGCACGCTCGACGCCGCCGGGCTGTCCGGCTGCGCCACCGAGGTGGACGTCCTCGACGCCGGCGTGCGGCTGGCGTTCGGGGTGACCGAGCCGGACGACGAGCGCGGCGAGCCGGCCGGTCATCCGCACCGGGCCTGGTCCTCGCGCACCTACCGGCCGGCCGGGCTGCCCCCGGTACGGGTGCTCGCCGCGCCGTCGAGCGAACCGGACCGCCGTCGCGCGCACACCGCCGACACGCAGCGGTTCTGGGCCGAGCACGTGCGGCTGCGCGCGGGCGACCCGGTGCTGATGGTGACCGCCCCGATCTACGTGCCGTTCCAGCACTGCGACGCGCTGCGGACGCTCGCCGTGCCGTACGGGTGCGGCATCGAGACGGTAGGGGTGGATCCGGCCGCGCGCGCCGCGGTCGACGTACCGGAGCCGACCCTGACGCCGGGCCGCTACCTCCAGGAGATCCGGTCGGCGCTGCGGTCGATGCGCGCGCTGCACGCGACGCTGGCGGCCGGCTGAACCGGCGCGCGGGCCGGTGCCCGGCGAATCGCCGCGCACCGGCCCGAGTGCCGGGTGTCAGTTGACGTAGACCGCCGGGCTGCCGGTCTTGCTGGTGTCCCTCACCGGCGAGTACGTCGCGGTGAAGTACGCGGTGCCGAAGCAGAGCGACGGGCCGGAGAACTTGGTGAGCGGCTGGTTGGTGAAGCTGATCGAGTTGGTGCCGTTGGACGCCGCACCGGTGAGCGAGTTCGTGCTCGTCCGGTAGACGCAGGTGATCGTTCCGAGCAGCGAGTTGAGCACGACGGTGCTCTGGATCGGCGCCGCCGTCGTCCCGGAGATCTTGACGACGCCGGCGCTGGTCACCGAGGTGGTGTAGGGCAGGTTGTTGACCGTCACGCTCTGCACGCCGGTGGTGCCGAAGACGTTCGTCGTGCAGCTGGAGAACGACTGCGCGGTCAGGCTCTCGGTCGCGGTGCCGGGAGCGGTCGGGTTGGTCAGCACCTTGGCGCTGAAGCTGGACGCGGCGCACTTGATGCCGGTGGTGCCGCTGGTCGAGTTGTAGAACGTGGCGTTGGTGCCGCTGCGCAGGCTGGCCTGGATGACGTCGCCCACCGACACGGCGGTGCCGGCGACGGTCGGGTAGGTCAGCACTGCGCTGGCGAGCGAGGTGGTGGGTGCGGCGGAGGCGGGGGCAGCGCCGACCAGACCGGTCAGCAGCGTCAGGGCGGCGAGACCCGCGCCGATACGTCCGTACCTGGGCATGGTTGTTCCTTCCGGCGGTGGGACAGGAAACGGTGCCGGCGGCGTCCGGAGTGGACGGAGCCGGTGGTGCGGCGGCCGGGATGGGGCCGCCGGTGGTGGTGCGCCGTTGCGGCCTCAGTGGGCCGGGCGGCGTGGCGCAGTGCGGCGTCGCCGCGTCACCTGGATCTCTCCGGCCTTGGGGGGACGGGTCCGCGCGGCGATAATGGCAGCCATCCGGCCCTCCTTCGACGCGTTCGGGTGACCGATCAGGAGAGATCACCAGCGGTGACGAGGCATGAACTGAGCGTGTCGAAAGTTATAAACCCCGGAGGGTCGTAAAGTCAACGCATCAAGAAAGGTCGATGAGTGACAGTCCCGAGCCCGCCGTCGCCGGCACCCGTGCCCCTGCCCGGGGCCCGCCACGGCCGCGACCCGGACCGCGCCATCAAGCGCGGCCCGCGCCGGGTGCCGGCCGAGGAGGTGGCGGCGACCCAGCGCGACCGCCTCTTCGACGGGCTGGTCCGGGAGGTCGCCACCCGGGGGTACGACAACGCCCGGGTCAGCGACATCTGCCACGCCGCCGGGGTCACCCGGCCCGCGTTCTACGCGCTGTTCAGCGGCAAACAGGACGCGTTCCTGGCCGCGTACCGGCACGGCATCGCGGTGGTCTCGCACCTGATGGAGGACGCCTACCGCGACGCCGGTCCGGCCTGGCCGGAGGCCGCCCGGGCGGCGCTGCGCACGCTGCTCGACGTGCTGGCGAGCGTGCCCGCCTTCGCCCGGATGGCGCTCGTCGAGGTGGACGCGGCCGGCCCGGACGCCCGCCGGGAGCGCGACGCGCTGCTGCGCAGCTTCCGCCGGTTCTTCGCCGGCACCGGACCGGATCCGGCCGGCGTGGACCGGGAGGCACTGTTGTCCACTGTGGTCGGCGGCATCCACGCCACCATCCGCGAGCGGGTGGCGCAGGGGCGGGCGGAGGAGCTGCCGCTGCTGCTGCCGGCGCTCACGTACGCGGCCACCGCGCCGTTTCTCGGCCCGTCCGAGGCGGGCCGTGTGGCGCGGGCGGCGGGGACGGACGACGGCCCGGCCGCCACCGCGCCCTGCGCACCCGGCCAGCCCTGACCGGTCGGAAACCGCAGCGGTTTTTCACTTTGGCCGCTTTTGGCAAATGCCGCTCAACGATCTGCTACAGGCAGTTGACCGCCCCTTTACTCAGCGGTAACTTCGGCCTGCGCCCCTCGGCGCGCACATCCTGCGAATCGACTCGCATCGTCGCAGGTGAATTGATCTCGAAAGGGGCCGGGCATGCCGGAGCAGATCGAGCAGATCGAGACCGATCAACCGAGAAGCGGCGTGCGCTGGCGCCGGTTCGCCGTCACGTTCGGCGCCGTGGCGGCCGGCGCGGCCGGCATGGTGGTGCTGACCGCGCAGGGTGTGCTCGGCGCGCAGTTCGCCATCTCGGGCATGCCGTTCACGGTCACCGCCGACAAACTGGAGGGCACCGGGTTCGAGCAGTTCGCCACGCTCGACCAGATGATCCCGGACAGCCCCAACCAGGGCGACACCGGCGGGCAGGTGCTCGTGATCGTCTCGGCCATCGACAAGGCCGAGCTGACCAATCTCTGCCAGAGCATCAACCTGGGCGGGACCAACCTGCGGATCACCGCCGGCAATTCCGGCAAGCCGGTGAGCGCCCGCACGCTGGTGGTCGACGGTGACGAGATCGCCGGTAACGCCTCCTTCAAGAACATCGACGTCGGGCAGGACGCCAGCACCGTCGACAAGGTCCCCGGGGTCAAGGGCAACCCGGGCGTGTTCGCCCAGCAGGCCGACACCGTGACCATCACCAACCTGCGGCAGAACAACTACGCCACCACCGCCGCCGTCTTCACGCTGCCCAACCTGCGCATGGGCTTCAGCTCCGAAGGGTGCTGACGTGACAGCGGGACAGCACTCGGCGCCCGCCGCCGGCGTCCGTACACGCTGGCGGCGCTGGCGCCGGGCGCGGCCGTTCACCGCCGGGCTGCTCATCGCGCTCGGCGGCGCGGAGATGCTCGTGACGCTGCGCGCGCCACTCGGGGTGCTGCTGCACGTCGGGCCGCAAGGGCTGGCCGCGTACCTGGTCCCGGCCATCCTGGTCATCTGCGGCGTGCTGCTGATCACCACGCCGCAGCAACGCGTCTTCTACGCGGTGCTCTCCCTCGTGCTCGGGCTGGTCTCCTGGCTCACCTCGAACCTGGGCGGGTTCCTGATCGGCATGCTGCTGGCGCTCGTCGGCGGCGCGCTCGCGTTCGCCTGGACGCCGGTCAAGGCGCGGGCGGCCCGCAGCGCCCCGGAGGCGAAGCCGGCGGAGACCGTCCCCGAGCCCCGGGAACCGGTCGACAGCTCCGCGCCGACCGAGTCCCTCGACGCGATCCTGTCGGCCGAGCCGGGGCCGCCGAGGAACGCCCGGGCGGAGCGCGGCTGACCGCTCAGCGGGCGGTGTCGGCCACCGCCTGCGCGAACACCTCGGAGCGGTGCTCGAAGTTGCGGAACCGGCCGTAGCTAGGCGCGGCCGGGGACAGCAGCACCACCCCGCCGGCCGGGGTGAGCTTGCGGGACAGCCCGACGGCGGCGACCAGGTCGTCGGCCAGTTCGGTACGCACCGACGGCAGGCCGGACAGCGCCTCCACGATGCGGGGGCCGCTGTCCGGCACGCCGATCACGGTGATCTCCCGGTCGGCCAGGTGCGCGCGCAGCGGGCTGTAGTCCAGCCCTCGGTCGGCGCCGCCGACGATCACGGTCAGCGGCCGTCCCTCGTACGCGTCGATCGCGTGCATGGCCGCGTACGGGCTGGTGGCGAGCGTGTCGTCGACGAACGTGAGCCCGGACGGGTCGGCGATCTCGGTGAGCCGGTGCGCCAGACCCTGGAACTCGGCGACCGCCACGGCGAGGCTGTCCTTGCGTGCCACCACGTCGACGCCGAGCGCGTCCAGCACGGCCAGCGCGACGCAGAGGTTGCCCTCGTTGTGCCGCCCGACCAGCGGCAGCACCGCGCGCGGGAACAGCGGCGTGTCCCGCAGGTGGAACCACTGCGCGCCGTCCGGCCCGGTGGCCACGTGCGTGGTGTCCGGCGAGCCGGCCCGTACCGCGGCCCGGTCGCCCAGCTCCGCCGCCAGGCGCGGGTCGGCGCCGTTGACCACCACGGCGTGCGGGCCGTGCGCGATCAGGTTCAGCTTGTCCCGGTAGTACTCCCGCTCGCCGCCGTGCGCGTCCAGGTGCTCGGGGAACAGCGCGGTCACCACCGCCACCCGCGGCGAGTCGGTCAGGTCGGAGCACTGGTAGCTGGACAGCTCCAGGACGTACAGCTCCGCCTCCGGCAGGTCCAGCAGCGGCACCCCGATGTTGCCGCCGAACACGTTCGGCCGGTCCATCGCGGTGAGCAGATGGCTGATCAGGCTGGACGTGGTGCTCTTGCCCTTGCTGCCGGTCACCCCGACGGTCCGGTCCGCGTGGTCGGCCATCCACAGCGCGCTGCCCTGCGTGACGGGCACGGACCGGCGGCGCAGCTCCACCATCCACGGGTGGGTGTTCGGCACGCCCGGCGAGCGGACCACCACGTCGGCGGCGGCCAGGCGCTCGAAGCCCTCCTCGCCGGTGACGAGCGGCGCCGCCGCGGCGAGCGGACCGTCCCAGGGCAGCGTGAGGAAGTTGGCGCTGTCGTCGACGACGACC
Organism: Micromonospora tulbaghiae; assembly: GCF_900091605.1. GTDB lineage: Bacteria > Actinomycetota > Actinomycetes > Mycobacteriales > Micromonosporaceae > Micromonospora > Micromonospora tulbaghiae. Next base: position 40,157 of record NZ_FMCQ01000012.1, on the reverse strand, counting down.
AGGCCGGCCGGCCCGTGCGCGGCGATCGCGGTCACCGCGGCCCGGCCCTCGCGGCCGGCGCCCCAGACGGCGACATGACGTCCGCGCAGATCAGACAGGCGCACGGGCTCTCCTCGGACTCGGTCGACGCACGGCGGGCAGGGTCCGGCCCAGCCGGACACGGACGGACGAACCAGGGCCTAGTATGGCGTGTGCCCAACGAGCAGCTGCGGCGGATGGACGCCTTCACCTTCCCGTCCTACTCGATCGACTACGCCACCGGCGAGGTCCTGTTCGACTACGCCCTGACCGGTCCCGACGGCGAGCAGCGGTTCACCGAGGTGATCACGCTTCCGCTGCCGGCCGAGCCGGTCTCCGACGCCACAGCGGCGACCCTGGCCCGGGTGCTGGAGCTGCTGCACGTGGTCGCCGGCGTCAGCTACTACAAGGCCGCCGCGCCGCCCCGGCTGGTGCTGCCCGCGCCGCTGGGCGCCGCCGCCGTCGAGCTGGTCACCGCCGTCTACACCAAGGGCCTCGCCGAGTACGCGTACCGCAACGAGCTGCCGCACGTGCTGGAGCTGCGTCCCGAGGTGCCGTCCGGCACCGTGGACCCGGCCGTGCCGGTGGACAACTCCGACCTCCGTCCGCTGTCGGCGGTGGGCGGCGGCAAGGACTCCATCGTCACGCTGGAGGCGCTGCGACGCGCCGGCCTCGACCCGGTGCCGTTCTCGGTCAACCCGAACCACGTGATCGTGTCGGTGAACGAGGCGTCGGACCTGGTGCCGCTGGCCGCCCGGCGGCGACTGGACCCGGTGCTGTTCGAGCTGAACGCCGCCGGCGCGCGCAACGGGCACATCCCGGTCACCGCGATCAACTCGCTGATCGCCGTGGCCACCGCCGTCCTGCACGGGCTCGGCCCGGTGGTGATGTCGAACGAGCGTTCCGCCTCCGACCCGAACCTGATCTGGAACGGCCACGAGATCAACCACCAGTGGTCCAAGGGCGTCGAGGCGGAAGGGCTGCTGCGGGCGGCGCTGGCCGAGCACGCCGGGCTCGTCGAGCCGTACTTCTCGCTGCTGCGCTCCCTGTCCGAGCTGCACATCGCCCGCCTGTTCGCCGAGATCGACCGGTACGACGCGGTGGTGACCAGCTGCAACGCGGCGTTCAAGCTGCGGGACGCGAGCGAGCGCTGGTGCCGCGACTGCCCGAAGTGCCGGTTCGTGTTCCTGGCCATGGCGCCGTTCATGCCGCGGGAGCGGCTCACCGGCATCTTCGGCGGCGACCTGCTGGCCGACGAGTCCCAGGTCCCCGGCTACCGGGAGCTGCTCGGCATCGACGGGCACAAGCCGTTCGAGTGCGTGGGCGAGGTGGAGGAGTCGGTGGTCGCGCTCAGCCTGCTCGCCCAGCAGGAGCAGTGGCGCGACGCACCTGTGGTACGCGCCCTGGTGGCGGCGCTGCCCGACACCGCCTGGCAGGCGGCCGCGACCTCCGACGTGTTCACCCCCGGCGGCGACAACTTCGTCCCCGCCCCCTACGCCAAAACCCTCACCGCCCTGACCTGACCCCCGCCCTCTCCCCTTCCCTCCCGCGCCCGCCCCGCCCGCCCCGTCGCGTCGATCATGAAGTTGGCGGGGCAAATTCGGGGCAGAACACCGGTTCAACCTCATGATCAACGCTCGCCCCCCTCGCGATCTTGGAGCTGTGGCGCCGCGCAGACCTCGCGTCAGGGGGCATTCCGGGCACCACAACTCCAAGATCGGCGAGCAAGCCCCAGCCCCGCGCGCCCCGTGGGCGATCATGAAGTTAGGCCGGCGAAATGTCCGGATCGGTGCCGTCAACTTCATGATCGTCGCGGCCGGTGAGGGGGCGGGCCCGGGGGCGGGCCGGAGGGCCCCCGGGGCCGGGGAGGGTTAGGGGGTGCGGATGGCGTCCAGGGCCAGCAGGGCCACGTGCAGGGACAGGCACCTGTCGACCGAGTCGAGGTCGGCGTCGAGGACGCGGCCGATACGGGCCAGCCGCTCGTAGAACGCCGGCCGGGACAGGTGCGCGGCGGCCGCACCGGCCGACTTGTTCCGCCCCTGTTCCAGGTACGCCCGCAGCGTGCCGAGCAACTGCTCGCGTGGATGCTGGGCGTCGTAGGCGAGCAGTGGCCCGAGTTCACGCTCGACGAACGTCTGCAACCGGGGCTCGTCGCGCAACAGGTGCAGCAGCCCGGCCAGCCCGACGTGCGGCAGGCGGTAGCAGGGCAGATCCCGGGGATCCCGCCGCGCCGCCTCGGCGACCTGCCGCGCCTCGATCAGCGAACGGCGCGCCTCACGCAGGCTGCCCACGCCGGATCCGGCGGCCACCACGATCGCGGCCCGGGGCGAGACGTCGACCGGGCGGGCGGCGGGGGCGGCGGGAGCGGCGTCGAGGCGTACCCGACGCAACGCCGCGGCGAACGCGGACAGTGCCTTCTCCTCGGCGGCCGGGTCGGGAAGCGCCAGCAGCGCGCCCACCGCCTGGTCGTCGAGCGGGCTGGTCAGCGCGGTGAGCTTGGCGTCCCGGACGGCCTGGCTGACCGCCTCGGCGAGGTCACGCAGCCGGGCCGGACCGGCTTCCGGTCCTTCGGCGTCGGTGTCGCGGCGCTGACCGCGCCGGGCGGGGGCGGGCTCGTCGTCGGGGGCGCCCGCGTCACCGGCGGGCTCGTCGGCGCGGTGCCGGACCACGACGCCGACCAGGTGCCGGCGGTCCAGGACGACGCCGAGCGCCTTGGCGCGCAGCGCCACCTCGTCCACCGGGCGGGTGTGGTCGATCAGGGCGGTCAGCAGCGTACGGTGGATCTGCCGTTCCAGGCCCTCGGCGTCACGCCGGATCAGCCGGCCCAGGGCCAGCGTGGAGGCGGCCCGTTCGATCAGGATGGTCAGCCGGGTCGGCGGGGTGGACTCGGTCGCCGGCCAGCGCAGCAGCAGCCGGCCCCAGTCCTGTCCCCGGGCGCCCACCGTGGTGACGAGCCAGCCGCTGTCCGGGTCGTACGCGGTGCGCCCGGCCGGGCGGATCTGCCGCGAGTGCCGTTCCCAGCCGTCCAGCAGCAGTTGGGCGTTCTCCCCCGCCGGGTCGTACGCGAGCACCTGCCGGGACAGGTTCTCCAGCACGATCGGGCAGCCGGCCAGCTCGGCGGCCTGCCGCAGCACCTCGGCCGGTTCGGCACCCTCCACCGACAGTTCGGTGAACCGCTGGTGGATCTCCTCGGTGGCGCGCAGCTCGGTGAGCTGGGCGTCGACGATCAGCGCGTGCACCGCCTCGGTGATCCGGACGAACGGGGTGCCCCGGCGCAGCTCGATCAGGGGCAGGCCGCGGCGTTCCGCGGCGGCGGCCATCACGCGTGGTACTCCGCTGACGTAGCGGCGGCCCAGCTCGACCACCAGCCCGGAGACGCCGACGTCGGCCAGGGCACCGATGAACTCGCGGAGCCCGGCGTCGTCACCCGGCAGGCCGATCCCGGTGGTCAGGACCAGTTCCCCGCCGCCGAGCAGGGTGGCGATGTCCGGCACCTCGGCGATGTGCACCCAACGCACCGGCCGGTCCAGCCCGGCGTTCCCGGCGACCAGGCGCGGCGCGCCGTGGCGCACGGGCACCAGGTCCAGCACCTCACGCACGGTAGGGAACACGGGCGACACGCTACCCTGCGTCACCACCGTTGCCGAGAGCCGGACCGTCACCGGCCCGCCGGCGCGGCGGGACCGGCGGGCGGGGCGACGAGACGAGCCGCGGACCGCTGCCCGGCCGGGCAGCGGTCCGCGTACGTTCGTGCGGGAGGCAGCGGTCAGTCGACGCCGAACTCCATCGCGGCCCGGTCGAGCGCCTCGTCCTCGGCGGTGGGTACGCCCCGGGACGCGATGGCCTCCGCGCCGCCCTGCGGCATCGCGCCGATCAGCCCGGTCGAGGCCGCCTGGGCGGCGCCGACGATCCGCTGGGGGGTGCCGCCGCCGACCATGCCGACGGAGGCGTACTGCTCCAGCTTGGCCCGCGAGTCGGCGATGTCGAGGTTACGCATGGTGAGCTGGCCGATCCGGTCGGCCGGGCCGAACGCCGAGTCCTGGGTGCGTTCCATCGACAGCTTGTCCGGGTGGTAGCTGAACGCCGGCCCGGTGGTGTCCAGGATCGAGTAGTCCTCGCCCCGGCGCAGCCGCAGCGTGACCTCGCCGGTGACCGCCGTGCCGACCCAGCGCTGCAGCGACTCGCGCAGCATCAGCGCCTGCGGGTCCAGCCAGCGGCCCTCGTACATGAGGCGGCCGAGGCGGCGGCCCTCGTTGTGGTAGTTGGCGAGCGTGTCCTCGTTGTGGATGGCGTTGACCAGCCGCTCGTAGGCGGCGTGCAGCAGCGCCATGCCGGGGGCCTCGTAGATGCCCCGGCTCTTGGCCTCGATGATCCGGTTCTCGATCTGGTCGGACATGCCCAGGCCGTGCCGGCCGCCGATGGCGTTGGCCTCCAGCACCAGGTCGACGGCGCTGCCGAACTCCTTGCCGTTGATCGTCACCGGGCGGCCCTGGTCGAAGCCGATCGTGACGTCCTCGGCCGGGATCTCCACGGACGGGTCCCAGAACTTGACGCCCATGATCGGCTCGACCGTCTCGATGCCGGTGTCCAGGTGTTCGAGGGTCTTGGCCTCGTGGGTGGCGCCCCAGATGTTGGCGTCGGTGGAGTACGCCTTCTCGGTGCTGTCCCGGTAGGGCAGGCCGCGCTCCAGCAGCCACTCCGACATCTCGGTGCGCCCGCCCAGTTCGGTGACGAAGTCGGTGTCCAGCCACGGCTTGTAGATCCGCAGCTGCGGGTTGGCCAGCAGGCCGTACCGGTAGAACCGTTCGATGTCGTTGCCCTTGAACGTCGAGCCGTCGCCCCAGATCTGCACGTCGTCGGCGATCATCGCCCGGACCAGCAGCGTGCCGGTCACGGCCCGGCCCAGCGGCGTGGTGTTGAAGTAGGCCCGCCCGCCGGAGCGGATGTGGAAGGCGCCGCAGGTCAGCGCCGCCAGCCCTTCCTCGACCAGCGCGGCGCGGCAGTCGACGAGCCGGGCGACCTCGGCGCCGTAGGTGTGGGCGCGGCCGGGCACCGAGGCGATGTCGGGCTCGTCGTACTGGCCGATGTCAGCGGTGTAGGCGCAGGGGACGGCGCCCTTGTCGCGCATCCACGCGACGGCTACCGAGGTGTCGAGGCCGCCGGAGAAGGCGATGCCGACACGTTCGCCGATGGGCAGGGAGGTGAGAACCTTGGACACAAGGAAGATTATGCACGGTCTCGCATGGTCATGCAAGCCGATCCTCAGAGCGCGTCGTCCCGCCCCAGCTCCCAGAACGCCACCGCCGCGGCTGCGGCCACGTTCAGCGAGTCCACGCCGCGCCGCATCGGGATCACCACCCGCACGTCGCTGGCCGCCTGCGCCGCCGCGGTCAGGCCCGGCCCCTCGGCCCCGAGCAGCAACGCCGCCCGCTCGCGCTGCGCCGGGGTCAGCCGCTGCATCGGTACGGCATCAGGCGCGGGCGTCATCGCGAGCACCGTGAACCCGGCCGCGCGAACCTGGTCCAGCCCTTCGGGCCAGCTGTCGAGCTTGGCGTACGGCACCGCGAACACCTCGCCCATGCTGACCCGTACGCTGCGCCGATAGAGCGGGTCGGCGCAGGTCGGGGACAGCAGCACCGCGTCGACGCCGAGCGCGGCGGCGCCCCGGAAGATCGCGCCGAGGTTGGTGTGGTTGTTGACGTCCTCCAGGATCACCACCCGCCGGGCGGCGGCGAGCACCTCGTCGGCCGAGCGAAGCGGCTTGCGGTGGAACGACGCGAGCACGCCCCGGTGCACGTGGAAGCCGGTGGCGCGCTGGAGCACGTCCGGCGTGGCCGCGTACACCGGCGCGTCCCCGGTGTCCAGGTCGGCGAGCTGGTCGACCCGCTTGGCGTCGACCAGGTACGACCGGGCCGGGTAGCCGGCCCGCAGCGCCCGCCTCAGCACCAGCTCCCCCTCGGCGATGAACAGCCCGTGCGGCGGTTCCCAGCGGGTACGCAGCTCCACGTCGGTGAGCGCGCGGTAGTCGGCGATCCGGTCGTCGTCGGGGTCGGTGATCTCGTGGACGGGCACCAGGCGATTCTGCCCGGCCCGCCCGGCCGCTCCGGCACGGGCCGGGTTTCCGTCGCCCCGGGCGGGGAACGGAGCCGGAAGGCCGGACGGCGACGGAGGGAACCAGATGGGCGCGGATCACGACGGCAACCTCCCCCGCGACGCCACCGTCGCCGACTACCTGGTGGCCCGTCTCGCCGAGTGGGGCGTGCACCGCTACTACGGCTACCCGGGCGACGGGATCAACGGCATGACCTCGGCGTTGCAGCGCGCCGAGGGGCGGGCCCGGTTCATCCAGGTCCGGCACGAGGAGACCGCCGGCTTCGCGGCCGGCGCGCACGTCAAGTACGGCGGCGGTCCGCTCGGCTGCGTGGTGGTGACCAGCGGTCCGGGCGCGATCCACGCGCTGAACGGCCTCTACGACGCGAAGCTCGACCACCAGCCGGTGGTGGCGCTGCTCGGGCACACCGCGCTGCCCGCCGAGGGCGGCGGCTACTACCAGGAGGTGGACCTGCTCTCGCTCTACAAGGACGTGGCGTCGGCCTTCCTGGCCCAGCTCGACGACCCGTCCCAGGCCCGGCACCTGGTGGACCGGGCCTGCCGCACGGCGCTGGCCCGGCGTACCGTGACCGCCCTGGTCCTCCCCTCGGACGTGCAGGACCTGCCCGCGGTGCCGCACCCGCCGCACGCCCACGGCTACTACCACACCAGCGCGGTGCCGAGCAGCGAGCCGACAGTGCCGCCGGAGGCCGACGTGCGCCGCGCCGCCGAGGTGCTGCGCGGCGGCGAGCGCGTGGCGATGCTGGTCGGGCAGGGCGCGCTCGGCGCCGAGGACGAGGTACGCCGGATCGCCGACCGGCTCGGCGCCGGGGTCGCCACCGCGCTGCTCGGCTTCACCGCCGTCGACCACCGGCAGCCCTGGGTGACGGGCGCGATCGGCCTGCTCGGCAGCCGCCCGAGCTGGCAGCTCATGCGCGAGTGCGACCGGCTGCTGATCGTCGGCAGCCAGATGCCGTACTCGGAGTTCTACCCGCCGGAGGGCCAGGCCCGGGCGGTGCAGATCGACATCGACGGCACCCGGATGGGGTTGCGCTACCCGACCGAGGTGAACCTGACCGGCGACGCCGGGCCGACGCTGCGCGCCCTGCTCAAGGAGCTGGGCCCGGGGCCGGGCCCGACCGCCTGGCGGGCCACCCTCGCCGACGCCACCGGCAAGTGGCGGGCCTCGCAACGCGAGGTCGCCGCCCAGCCCGCCGACCCGGTCAACCCGCAGTCGCTGTTCGCCGCGCTCGACGACGCGCTGCCAGACGACGCCATGCTCGCGGTCGACTGCGGCACCGCCACCGCCTGGTACGCCCGGCACGTGCGGGTCCGCCCCGGCATGCTGGCCAGCCTCTCCGGCACGCTGCTGTCCATGGGCGGCGGGATGCCGTACGCGCTGGCGGCGAAGTTCGCCCACCCGGACCGGCCGGTGATCGCGTTGCTCGGCGACGGCGCGATGCAGATGAACGGCGTCAACGAACTGATCACGGTGGCGAAGTACTGGCGGGAGTGGGCCGATCCCCGGTTCGTGGTGCTGGTGCTCAACAACCGGGATCTCGCGTTCGTCAGCTGGGAACAGCGGTCCGGCGAGGGCACGCCGATGTTCCCGGACAGCCAGGACCTGCCGGACGTGGCGTACCACAGGTGGGCGGAGGTGCTGGGCCTCGGCGGTGAGCTGGTCGACTCCCCCACCCGGGTGGACGGCCTGTGGCAGCGGGTGCTCGACGCGGACCGGCCGGTGGTGGTCAACGCGGTGGTGGACCCGGCCGAGCTGATGCTGCCGCCGCACTTCACCGTCGAGCAGGCACGCAAGACCGCCGCGGCGGTGCTGCGCGGGGACAGCGACCGGGCCGGCATCGTGCGGCGCGGCGTGCCCGCCGCGCTCGCCACGTACCGGCCCCGCCGCCGGGGCCGCTGACCGCCGCTGACCGTCAGGCCCGCGCGTAGCTCAGCAGCACCGACCGCCCGTCGAAGGTGCGCGTGCCGGCCAGCCGCAGGCTGCGGCGGTCCAGGTCCGGCAGCAGCCGCTTGCCGCCGCCGAGCAGCACCGGGTGCACGATCACGTGGAACTCGTCGACAAGGCCGAGCGCCGTCAGCGACGCCGCCGCGCCGGTCCCGCCGGTGAGCAGCACGTAGCCGTCGATCCCGTCGCGCACCGCGGCCACCTCGGCGGCCAGGTCACCGCCGCCGACCACCCGGGCGCCGTGGTCCGCCTCGGTGAGCGTCCGGGAGACCACGATCTTCGGGGTACGCCGCCAGATCGGCGCGAACGCCAGGTCGTGCGGGTGGTCGGAGATCGACTCGACCTGCGGCCAGTAGCCGGACATCATCTCCCACACCCGCCGGCCGTAGGCGAAGGCGTCGGCCCGCTCGGACAGGTCGATGGAGTACGCGGACAGCTCGTCCCCCATCTCCGGCCAGTCGAACTCGCCGTCGGGCCCTTCGATGAACCCGTCGACCGACGTGTGCACCCAGTAGACGATCCTGCCCATGCCGTGCTCCTTCGCGTTGGCGGCGCGTCCCGGTCGGGCGCGCTCACCTGTGGGTCGGAGCCGCCGGGCCGGATCCGACACGTCGCGCGGGTGGTTGTCCGGGTGCGTTAGCGTCCGGGCATATGGGCCGCCCCGTGATGATCGCACTTATCGGCGTCGACGGCTCCGGGAAGACCACGCAGGCCAAGGCGCTCGCGGCGCGGCTGCGCGAGCGAGGTGTCCGGGCGCGGTACTTCGAGAACGCCGGTGGGCGGCCGCTGTGGAACCGGCTGGCCCGGGCGCTCGGCCGGCCCGACGGGGTGGCGCTGTTCGGCCGTACCCTCTATCCGGCGCTGGAGGCGACGGTGCGCGCGGCGGCGATGGCCCGGACCGTCGCGGTGGCCCGCCTGACCGGACGGGCGGCGGTGCTGGACCGGTGGACCTGGTGCCAGGACGTGATCATGGCGGCCCGGGGCGACCGGGGACGGCGCGTGGTGCGCGCCGCGTACGCGGTCTTCCCGCGCCCGGCGGTGGTGTGCTTCCTGGCCACCTCCCCGGAGGTGGCGCGGCTGCGGGTGGCCGCGCGGGGCATCGACACCGAGGAACCGGCGCACCTGCGCGCGCTGGACGCCGCCTACCGGGCGCTGTCCGACTTCGGCACGTTCACGGTGCTCGACGGCGACCGTGCCCCGGCGGAGGTGGCCGCCGCCCTGGACGCCGCGCTCGACACCGCGCTGACGACCCTGGCGACCACCCTGCCTCCACCGGACGCGTGAGGCGGGCCCGGCTCAGCCCCGCTCGCGCAGCCAGCGGAGCACGTCGGAGGGCAGCTCGCGGTCCTCGCGGTCCTCGCGCTGCTCGCGTCGGTCCGGCTCGGTCCGGCGGGGCGGCTGCGGGCGCTGCGGGTCGCCGACCAGCGCCCGGCTCGGCGCGGTGAAGCCGGCCACCGGCTTTCCGGTGAGCGCCGTCTTGATGGTCCGGGCCACCGCGTCGATCACCTTCGCCTGCACGGCGGAGCCGACCAGATCGTTGACGTCGTCCGGGTTGGCGGCGATGCCGGCCACCGCGACCTGCGGGGTGTACCCGACGAACGTCTCGGTGGCGTTGCGCTCCGAACTGCCGGTCTTACCGGCCACCGGGCGGCCGACGATCGAGTCGACGGCGGTGGCGGTGCCGCCGTTGCACTGCCCGAACGCGGACTGCTGACCGACCGGGCAGCGGGCCGCGTCGGTGGCGGCGCGGGCCACGTCCGGTTCGAGCACCCGCTCGCAGGACGGCTGCGCCACGTCGACGGCGTCGCCGTCGGGCGCGGTCACCGAGACCACCGGCAGTGGCTTGCAGTACGTGCCCTCGGCGGCCACCGTGGCGTACGCGTTGGCCAGGTCCAGCGGGGTGGTGGCGGCCACGCCGAGCGTGAACGCGCCCCAGTTCGCGGCGTTGTCCCGGGCGAACGCGGCGTCGGAGTCGGCGCGGAAGGTGATGCCGAGGCGCTGGGCCATCTCCACCACCTTGTCCTCGCCGACCTGCTCGGCGAGCCAGACGAAGTACGTGTTCACGGACCGGCCGAAGCCGTCCCACATCATCCGGTAGCCGTCCATCCACTGCGGGTTGGCGTTCGCCGGGCACCACGTGCCGTCGCAGTTGCCCTCGTCGTCCGAGGCGTACCGGGTGGGCAGCCGGCTGGGGGCGTCGAAGCCGGTGGCAAGCGGCTTGCCGGCCTCCAGCGCGGCGAGCATGGTGAACATCTTGAACGTCGAGCCGGCCTGGTAGCCGTCGACGCTGGCGCCGCCGGAGATCAGCGGATTGACCGTGTTCGGGTGGTTGGCCTGCCCGGCCGGGTTGTCGTCGAGGCTGTAGTGCCGGTTCACCGCCATGGCGAGGACCCGGCCGGTGCCGGGCTCGACCGCCGCGATCGGCAGCGCCCGCTTGTTGCCGTACCCGTAGACCTTGGTGGCCTGCTCCTGCGCGGTCTGCTGGATCTTCGCATCCAGCGTGGTGACGACGCGGTAGCCGCCGCGGCGCAGCGCCTGCTCCCGCTCCTCGGGCGTGCTGCCGAACGCCGGCTGGGTGAGCCACCAGCGGCGCAGGTAGTCGCAGAAGAAGCCCCAGTCGTCGTGCCCCTGGGCGGTGGCGGTGCAGCCGTTGGGCTGGGCGGTCGGCCGCAGCGTCAGCGCCTCGGCCTTCGCCGCCGCGGCCTGCTGCGGGGTGATCGCGCCGGTCTCGGCCATCGCGTCGAGCACATACCCCCGGCGGGTCAGCGCCTGGTCCTTGTCGCCGTCGATCGGGCTGTACGCGTCCGGCGACTGGACCAGGCCGGCGAGCAGCGCCGCCTCGCCCAGCGTCAGGCCGGCCGGCGCCTTGCCGAAGTAGCGCTGGCTCGCGGCGGCGACGCCGTACGCGCCGGAACCGAAGTACGCGATGTTGAGGTAGCGGTTGAGGATCTCGTCCTTGGACAGCGACTGCTCCAGGGCGTTGGCGTACCGGATCTCCTGGAGCTTGCGCCCGACTGTCTGCTCGGTGGCGGCCTGCCGCTCCTCCGGGGTGCGGTTCGGGTCGGTCTTGAGCACGTTGCGGACGTACTGCATGGTCAGCGTGGAGCCGCCCTGCTCGGTGCCGCCGCCCTTGACGTTCGCCACCAGCGCCCGGGCGATGCCGCGCAGGTCCGCGCCGCCGTGCGAGTAGAACCGCCGGTCCTCGGCCGCGATGATCGCCTGCCGCATCACCGGGGCGATCTCGTCCAGCGACACGTCGGTGCGGTTCACGTCGTAGAACGTCGTGATCAGCGTCTTGCCGTCGTTGGCGTAGAGGTAGGAGCGCTGCGGCTGCACCGGGGTACGCAGCGCGTCGGGCAGGTCCGCGTACGCGCCGAGCGCCGCCCGGGCGGCGAACCCGCCGAGCAGGCCGCCGGGAAGCGCGGCGACCGCGAGGACGAGCCCGGCGAGCAGGCCGGCCAGCAGCACGGTAAACAGCCGCGACAGCGGCGACCTGGGAGACAGACGGCATGGACGCAAGGATTGCCACGAAAGCCGCCTACCGGCCACCTCGCCAGGCAACTGTCAGTTACTTCACGGCGACCGCCCAGCTCCGAAACGGTCAGCCCGCCCCGAGTGGGCCCTTCGGTGACGCGGGCGGCAGCGGTGCGGCGGCGACGCTGGCCGCGGCCGCGTCCCGGGCGATCGTCTCGGGCACGAGGCGGCCGCTGCGGTAGCCGATGCCGATGCCGGAGACCAGCACGAAGATCGCACCGAACGTCTGGAGCGAGCCGATCAGCGCGCCGCCGAGCCCGAGCAGCGGGGCGGCGATCATCAGCATCGTCCCGTCGCCGTAGGAGAACATCCCGGACCGGGCGACCGACCAGCCGGTCAGGAACCAGCCCACGCTGTAGAGGGTGGCGCCGAACAGCACGATGCCACGTGCGGTCACGCCGAACACCGGTGTCTGCTCGGCCAGCCCGGCGAACGGCAGCATCAGCACCATCCCGCCGATGCTCGCCAGCAGCCCGGCCAGTGCGACGCGGCGGCAGCGGGTGGCGGCGAGCAGGCCGGTGAGCGCGAGCAGGGCGAGCAGCCCGAGCCACACCGCCGCAACCCAGCCGACCAGGTAGAGCGGCCGGCCGTCGGCCGGATACGGGTCGTTGCCCACCCCGCCGTCGCTGGCCATCGCCACCAGGCCGTAGAGCACCGCGTACGCCGGCAGCAGCCAGACCGCCGCGCGGGCGAACCGGCGGATCGACCAGGCCCAGGTCGCGTCGGTGGCCGGCGCCCCCGGGCCGGGCTCGGAGACGAACGGCAGGACCCCGAAACCCCCTCCGGTACGCCGGGAGCCGATCGGCCCGGCGGGGTCGTGCGCGCCGGGGACCGGGGTACGGGAGAACAGCCGGTTGGCCGGGTCCTTCATGCCTCACCTCGTTCGCGCCGCGGGCGGCCCGGGACGCGCAACGGCGCTCCGGCCCTGCTCACCACCCGTCCTGAAACCGATGGTGGCAGCCGCCGGAGCGCCGTATGAGGGATTCTCGGATTTGCCGGTCAGCCCCGCTCGCGCTGGTCCGCCGGGTCGTTCACCAGGCTGGCCGGTGACACCGGCTCCGGCGCCGGCAGACCCTGCGGGGTGTTGCCGCCGGCGGCCTGCGCCTCGGCCACGCGTACCTCGTTGTGGATCTCCTGGGCGGCGATGGCCGCGGCCTGGGCCGCCTCGGCGGCCTCCCGCTCGACCTCGCCGGCGCTCTTGGCGGCCTCCGGCGACGGCTGGTCGCCGACCATGTTGGCCAGCCCGCCCAGCGCGCCACCCATGCCCTCCAGGGCCTTGGTCAGCTCGGTCGGGACGATCCAGACCTTGTTCGCCGTGCCGTTGGCGATCTGCGGCAGCGCCTGGAGGTACTGGTAGGCCAGCACCTTCTGGCTCGGGTTGGCGGTGTGGATCGCGTCGAAGACGGTACGGATCGCCTTGGCCTGGCCCTCCGCCTGGAGGATCCGGGCCTGCCGGTCACCGTCGGCGCGCAGCACGGCGGCCTGCTTCTCACCCTCGGCGGTGAGGATCTGCGACTGCTTGTGCCCCTCGGCGTTGAGGATCGCGGCGCGGCGGTCCCGCTCGGCGCGCATCTGCTTCTCCATCGAGTCACGGATGCTCGGCGGCGGCTCGATCGCCTTGATCTCGACCCGGGTCACCTTGATGCCCCAGCGGCCGGTGGTCTCGTCCAGCACGCCGGACAGGTGCCGGTTGATCTCCTCGCGGCTGGTCAGCGCGCGCTCCAGGTCCAGCGAGCCGATCACGTTACGCAGCGTGGTGACGGTGAGCTGCTCGATCGCCTGGAGGAAGTTCGAGATCTCGTAGGTGGCCCGGACCGAGTCGACGACCTTGAAGTAGAGCACGGTGTCGATCGAGACGACCAGGTTGTCGGAGGTGATCACCGGCTGCGGCGGGAAGCTGACCACCTGCTCGCGCATGTCGACCTTGGTACGCACCGCGTCCACGAACGGCACCAGCAGGTTCAGGCCCGGGTTGAGCGTGCGCTTGTACTTACCGAGCCGCTCGACCACGTCCTGCCGCTGCTGCGGCACGATCCGTACCGCCTTGAACAGCGTCACCACACCGATCAACGCCACCGCGATCATCAGGATCGCCAGAAACTCCATACCGTTCACCTTTTCGCTTCGGGCAGCTCGCCCGGGGTGGAAATGTCGTCCTGCCATACCAGGGCGGTAGCGCCCCGGACCTTTATCACCTGCACCCGCTCACCCTCGGCGTACGTGCGCGTCGCGTCGTACGAGCGGGCCGTCCACAGCTCACCATCGATCTTGACCATGCCCCGGTCGGCGTCGACCGGCTCCAGGACCACAGCGGTGGCCCCTTCCAGCGCCTCGACCCCGAACGGCTGCTCGCCGGTCTCCAGCGACGGCCGGGCGTGCCGCCGGACCACCGGACGCACCACCACCACCGACAGCGCCGACACCACCGCGAAGATCACCGCCTGGAGCGCCACCGGCGCACCGAGCGCCGCGGCGCCGGCCGCGGCGAACGCCCCGACCCCGAACATGATCAGGAAGAGCGTCGTCGTGAAGATCTCGGCGACCGCTAGTACCACACCCAGAACGATCCAGAAGACGGCGTCCACGAGAACAATCCTGACACGTCAACGCACGTGTCATCGAACTGTCATGATCGCTAGGCTCGGCACGGCGTACCGCACCCCCGGCCGACGAGGAGGACGACATGTCCCTGCTGCCCGAGACCGCGCGTCAGGTGGACCTGCTGGTCGCCCGGGCCCAGGCCGAAGGGCGAGGTCCCTCGCTCGCCCTCGGCGTGGTCCGCGACGGTCACCTGGCCCACCTGGCCGTCGCCGGCGAGACGCCCCGCCCGGACGGCGACCTGCAGTACCGGGTCGGCTCGATCACCAAGACCATGACCGCGGTGCTGGTGATGCAGCAGCGCGACGCCGGCCGACTGGCGCTCGACGATCCGCTGGACGCGCACCTGCCCGGCACCCCGGTCGGCTCACTGACCGTGCGCCGGCTGCTCGGCCACGTCAGCGGCCTGCAACGCGAACCGGACGGCGAGTGGTGGGAGCGCGCCGGGGGCACGGACCTGGACACGCTGCTGGCCGGACTGACGCCGGACAAGATCGCCCACCCGCCGCACTTCGTCTACCACTACTCGAACCTGGCGTACGGGCTGCTCGGCGCCGTGCTGGAGCGGATCACCGGCACGCCGTGGGCGGACCTGCTGACCGAACGGCTGCTGACGCCGCTGGGCATGCGCCGCACCACGTACCACCCCACCGAGCCGTACGCCCGCGGCTACGTCGTGCACCCCTGGCACGAGACGCTGCGGGAGGAGCCGCTGACCGACAGCGGGGCGATGGCAGCGGCCGGCCAACTCTGGTCGACGGTCGAGGACCTGGGCCGCTGGGCCGCGTTCCTGGCCGACCCGGACCCGGCGGTGCTCTCCCCCGCCACGCTCGCCGAGATGTGTGCCCCCGTGGTGATCAACGACCTGGACTCGTGGACCGGCGGGCACGGCCTCGGCATCGAGCTCTACCGGGTCGGCGACCGGGTGTACGTCGGGCACGGCGGCTCCATGCCCGGTTACGTCGCCGGCCTGGCCGTGCACCGGCCCACCCGTACCGCCGTGGTCAACTTCGCCAACTCGTACGGGCTGCGCGGCCACCACATCGGCGCGCTCGGCCGGGAGGCTCTCACGCTGGTGCTGGACGCCGAACCGGCCGCGCCCGCCCCCTGGCGCCCGGCCGACCCGCCCGCCGCCGACGTGGCCGCGCTGACCGGCCGCTGGTGGTGGATGGGCGGCGAGTACGAGTTGCGCGTCGACGCCGCCGGGGACCTGGTCGGCGGCCTGGTGGGCAAGCCGCTGCTCCGGTTCACTCCCGAGGGACCGGACCGGTGGCGGGGCCGCTCCGGCTCCCAGGACGGCGAGATCCTCACCGTCGTCCGCGACGACTCCGGCACCCCGGTAGCCCTGGACATGGCGACATTCGTCCTGACCCGCTCCCCCGACCAGGCCCCCTAAACCCCGCTCTCACCCCTCGCCACCCCCGCCCACCCCACCCGCCCCGTCGATCTTGCACTTGTGGCCCTCGTTTCGCCCCGCTATGCCCGATCCGTGGGGGCCACAACTCCATGATCGACGCACACACCCGCACCGCCCGACCGCGGTGATCAAGGAGTTCGTGTCGGCGTTGATCTCCAGCACGCCCGCGAACTCCTTGATCAACCAGGGGAGGGCACCGGGGACGGAGTCCGGAAGGGAGCCTGGGCCGGGGGCGGTCGCCCCCGGCACTCGACCGCAACCACCCCGGGCGCAAGCCGAGCCCTGACAGCAACCGCAACCACCGCCGGAACGCAGCTACCCCGAGCCGCAACCACTCACCCGGGCTCGGTGACGAAGTCGATCAGGCGCTCCATCGCGTTGATCAGCGGCGTCTCCACGTCGGCGAAGCTGTCCACCCGGGACAGGATGTGCCGCCACATGTCGGCCGGCTCGGCCACCCCGAGCGCCGCGCAGACGCCTTCCTTCCAGGGCTGCCCCGGAGGCACCACGGGCCACGCCGCGATACCGAGCGCCGCCGGGCGTACCGCCTGCCACACGTCGACGTAGGGGTGCCCGGTGACCAGCACGTGCGAGGAGTTGACCCGGGCCACGATCCGGCTCTCCTTCGAGCCGGGCACGAGGTGGTCGACGAGCACGCCGAGCCGGCGGCCCGGGCCGGGCGCGAACGCGCGTACCTCGTCGGCGAGCGCGTCGATGCCGTCCAGCGGTTCCACCACCACGCCCTCGATGCGCAGGTCGTCGCCCCAGATCCGCTCGACCAGCGCGGCGTCGTGCACGCCCTCGACCCAGATCCGGCTGGCCTTGGCGACCTGCGCCCGTACGCCGTCCACAGCGATCGAGCCGGACGCGGTACGCCGGCGCGCGGCGGGCACCGGGGCGCGGGCCGGCCGCCGCAGCGTGACCGGCTTGCCGTCGAGCAGGAACGCGGCGGGCAGCAGGGGGAAGTTGCGCCGCCGACCGTGCCGGTCCTCCAGCACCACGGCGCCGGAGTCGAAGCCGACGACGGCGCCGCAGAACCCGGAGTCGGCGTCCTCGACCACCAGGTCGGGTTCGGCGTCGACCTCGGGGGTCACCTTCCGTCGTCGCCAGTCGCCGGCCAGCACGTCCCCGTCGTATCGCCCCGCCATGCCGCAGACGCTAGCCAGCGTCCCGGCGTGTCGCTCGGCGACGCGCCGACCGGGCCGTCATCCGTCGGCACGAAACGGTGCGAAGGGGGTAGTTGGGACCAGGTCGCGCCGCCGGAGCGGCAGCCGAGACAGCAGCGGCGCGGAGCACGTACCCTTTCCGCATGTCCTCCCCCGCAACGGGCGCGGCCACGCTGGCTCCGCGCCGGTCGAGCCGGTTCGTCGCCTGGGTGCGTGCCTGGCGAGCCGGCCTGGTGCCGTTCGACGAGGTGGCCGACGCCGTCGCCGGCGACGAGGAGCACCTCGTCGCCGACGCCCCCGGCACCTGGACCGACGTGTCGCTGCGGGAGGCGCTGCCCAGCCTCGCCAAGCATTCGCCCGACGACATCCGCCTGGTGCTGCCCGCGCCCGGCGACCCGCGGGGTCTGCCCGGTCCGGGCGCGTTCGCCGGGGCGGCGCTGGTGGCGGGCGAAGCGGTGGTGGCGAGCGGGATGGGGCTGGTGCCCGAGGTCCGTACGCACACCTCCGGCTCGGGAATGATCTGGGAGACGGTGCTCTGGCGGGTCCATCCGCTGCCGGCGGACGCGCCGAAGGCGTCGCTCGCCACGCCGGGCGCGGCGGAGGCCGAGGCCGAGCTGGCCGCCGTGCTGGCCGAGACCACCGCGACGCTGACCCGGCTGGACGTCGCGCAGTGGCGCCCCGAGCTGGCCGGCGCGCTCGCCGCGCTGCGCCGCCCGGACGGCGCGACCGACCTGCCTCCCGGCTTCGACCCGCGGGCCCGCCGCCTGTTCGCCCGCGCGGCGGTGCTGGACCGGGTGCTCGCGCTGGCCGGGGAGAGCGCGCCCGGCGGCGCGGTGAACACCTACGAGGCGCAGCAGCGGGACGCGGCGCTGCGACCGCTCACCACCGCGTGCCGGCAGGCGCTGGTGGCCGCCTGCAACGCGCCGCTGCGGCTCTAGCGCCGCAAGCGCCACCGACAGCGGCCGGGCGAGCAGCAGCCGGAGCCGTAGGAGAGCTCGCGCTCAGACCTCGTCGATCAGGTCGGCCACCGAGTCGACGATCCGCGACGGCCGGTACGGGTACCGCTCCGCCTCGGTCCGGCTGCTGATGCCGGTGAGCACCAGGATCGTCTCCAGCCCGGCTTCCAGGCCACACAGGATGTCGGTGTCCATCCGGTCGCCGATCATCGCGGTCGACTCGGAGTGCGCGTCGATGGTGTTCAGCGCCGAGCGCATCATCATCGGGTTGGGCTTGCCGACGAAGTACGGGTCGACCCCGGTCGCCTTGGAGATCATCGCCGCCACCGATCCGGCCGCCGGCAACGCGCCCTCCATCGACGGGCCGGTGGCGTCGGGGTTGGTGCAGATGAACCGGGCGCCGTCGTTGATCAGCCGGATCGCCTTGGTTATCGCCTCGAAGCTGTAGGTGCGCGTCTCCCCCAGCACCACGTAGTCCGGGGCGAAGTCGCTGAGCACGTAGCCCACCGCGTGCAGCGCCGTGGTCAGGCCGGCCTCACCGATCACGTACGCGGTGCCGCCCGGCCGCTGGTCGGCCAGGAACTGGGCGGTGGCCAACGCGGAGGACCAGATCGCCTCCTCCGGCACGTCCAGCCCCATCCGGGCCAGCCGGGCCTGGAGGTCGCGCGGCGTGTAGATGGAGTTGTTCGTCAGCACCAGGAACGGCTTGCCGGAGGCACGCAGCTTCTTGACGAACTCCGGGGCGCCGGGCACCGGCTGCCCCTCGTGCACCAGCACGCCGTCCATGTCGGTGAGCCAGCTCTGCACCGGCTTGCGGTCAAGCATCGTGTCGTCCCCTGGGGTGTCGTCGGGTCGGGCTCAGGGCCGGCGGGCCGGGGGCACGCAGCACAACGCCGGGCAGGTGTCCCAGGCGGGCAGCTCGCCCAGGCGGCGGCGCAGCCGCTCCCCGTCCGGGGCGGTGCGCTCTCCGACCAGTTCGCGGACCATCGCCACGAACCGCGGGTCGGTGCCCGGCGTGCCGGCGCGGACGAAGTCCAGGCCGAGCTGCTTGGCCGTCTCCAGCGCCTCGGTGTCCAGGTCCCACACCACCTCCAGGTGGTCGGAGACGAAGCCGATCGGGCTGACCACCACGCCCGTCACGCCCTGCTCGGGCAGCGTGGCCAGGTGGTCGTTGACGTCCGGCTCCAGCCACGGCACCTGCGGCGGCCCGGACCGGCTCTGCCAGACCAGGTCGTACGCCAGGTCGGGCGCGGCCGCGGCGTGCACCAGCCGGGCGACCTCCTCGAGCTGGGCGGTGTAGCGGCCGCCGTGCGGGCCGGCGGTGGCCGCCGCCGACATCGGGACCGAGTGCGCGGTGAAGACCAGCCGGGTGCTGTCCCGCTTCGCCGGGTCGAGCTGGGCCAGCGCGGCACGGACCGCGTCGGCGTGCGGCTCGACGAAGCCGGGGTGGTCCCAGAACTGGCGCAGCTTCTCGATCAGCGGGGCGTCCGGGCCGACCGCGGCGCGGGCCGAGGCGATGTCCTCCTGGTACTGCCGGCAGGACGAGTAGCCGCCGTACGCGCTGGTGACGAACGCCAGCGCCCGGGTGATCCCGTCGTCGCGCATCCGCGCGACGGTGTCGGCGAGCATCGGATCCCAGTTGCGGTTGCCCCAGTAGACCGGCAGGTCGACGCCGTTGGCGGCGAAGTCGTCGCGGATCGCCGCGAGCAGGTCACGGCACTGCTGGTTGATCGGCGACACCCCGCCGAAGTGCAGGTAGTGCTCGGCGACCTCGGCCAGCCGCTCCGGGGGCACCCCCCGACCCCGGGTCACGTTCTGCAGGAACGGGAGAACGTCCTCGGGCCGCTCCGGGCCGCCGAAGGAGACCAGCACCAACGCGTCGTACGCCATGGGGACCATTGTCCCTCGCGGCCCGGGGCGGCGCGGCGGCCACCCCGGGTCCGGGTGTCAGGCGCCGATCGCGTGGTAGCCGCCGTCGACGTGGACGATCTCGCCGGTGGTGGCCGGAAACCAGTCGGACAGCAGGGCCAGGCAGGCCCGGGCGGCGGGCTCCTGGTCGGTGAGGCTCCAGCCCAGCGGGGCCCGCTGGGTCCAGGCGTCCTCGAACTGGTCGAACCCGGGGATGGACTTGGCCGCGATGGTACGCAGCGGTCCGGCCGCGACGAGGTTGCTGCGGATGCCCTGCTTGCCCAGGTGCAGCGCCAGGTAGCGGGAGGCGGACTCCAGCCCGGCCTTGGCCACGCCCATCCAGTCGTAGACCGGCCACGCCTTGGTGGCGTCGAAGGTGAGGCCCACCACGGCGCCGCCGGCGGACATCAGCGGCAGCGCGGCCATGGCGAGGGACTTGTACGAGTAGGTGGAGACCTGGAGCGCGGTCGCCACGTCCGCCCAGGGGGCGTCGAGGAATCCGCCGCCGAGGCAGCTCTGCGGGGCGAACCCGATCGAGTGCACGACGCCGTCCAGGCCGTCGACGTGCTCGCGTACCTTGTCGGCCAGGCCGGCCAGGTGTTCCTCGTTGCTGACGTCCAGCTCGATCACGGGCGCCGGCTCGGGCAGGCGCTTGGCGATCCGCTCCACCAGGGAGAGCCGGCCGTAGCCGGTGAGCACGACCTGTGCGCCGTTCTCCTGGGCGAGCTTCGCCACCGAGAAGGCGATCGACGCGTCGGTGATGACGCCGGTGACCAGCAGCCGCTTACCGGCGAGAAGTCCGGACATTGCGTGTCTCCTCCGTGCTCTGCTCAGTGACCCATGCCGAGGCCGCCGTCGACCGGGATGACGGCGCCGGTGACGTATCCGGCCGCGTCCGAGGCGAGCCAGGTGACGACCCCCGCGACCTCGTCCGGGGTGGCCATCCGGCCGGCCGGGATCGACTTGCGGATCTCCGCCCTGCGCTCCTCGGGCAGGCCCGCGGTCATGTCGGTGTCGATGAACCCGGGCGCCACCACGTTCGCGGTGATGTTGCGGGTGCCCAGCTCGCGGGTGATCGAGCGGGCCACGCCGACCAGGCCGGCCTTGCTGGCCGCGTAGTTGACCTGACCCGCGCCGCCGGAGAGACCGACCACCGACGAGATGAAGATCATCCGCCCCCAGCGGCCGCGGAGCATCTTCGTCGAGGCCCGCTTGGCGACCCGGAACGAGCCGGTCAGGTTGGTGTCGAGGACGCGGGCGAACTGCTCCTCGGACATCCGCATGATCAGCGTGTCGTCGGTGATGCCGGCGTTGGCGACCAGCACCTCCACCGGGCCGAGTTCGGCCTCGACGGTGGTGAACGCGGCGTCGACCGACTCGGCGTCGGTCACGTCACACCGCACACCGAACAGGCCCTCGGGGGCTTCGCCGCTCCGGTACGTCACCGCCACCCGGTCGCCCTGCTTGGCGAACGCCTGCGCGATGGCCAGGCCGATCCCCCGGTTCCCGCCGGTCACCAGCACGGTTCGGGCCACGGATCCCCCTCTGTTCCAGTGATCTCTCGGTCGGTCGGAGCCTAGGGGTTACCGACAGGTAAGCGCTAACCCGCGCAGGTCACAGGGCCGCTCCAGCCGGGGTCCGCGGGAGCGGCGGCCGCGCACGCGACACCCGCACACCCCGGTGTACGATGATCGCGTCTGCGGGCCGGTCTGCGCCCGCGCCGGGCCCCGCCGACCGCAGGAGGTGATCGCTGTGCGAGATAGCGATCCTCCCAGTCGTGGCCGGGCCCACCGTCAGCCCCGCTGAGCCACGGCTCCGTCGACGCGGCTGACCCGCTTCCCGCCCCCCGCACCGCATCCGCTCTCCGGCTGACACACCGGGGGTGGCCCTGCCGCGCGGCGGAGCACCCGGTCACGACTTCGTGCGCGTACGCCCCGACCCCCCGACGGCCCGCACCGGGCCGACCGTCGCCACGGAGCACACTCATGAGCCGTTACGTCGCCCCGCTGGGCTTCACCCTCGCCGCCGTCTGGGTGGCCGTCCTGTTCGTGCTGGCCGGCGGCGGTCACTGACCACCGCCGGCCGGTTCCGGCTCAGACCAGCCGGGACGTCCAGAGCAGACTCAGCCCGCCCGCGCACAGGGCCAGCAGCAGCGCGATCCCCGCGTACCACTGGGTGATCTCGCGCGGCTCGGTCCGGTAGCCGATCGAGCTGCCCATGTCCTGGTAGACCTGCTTCAGCTCGCTCGCCGACGCGGCCTCGTAGAAGAAGCCCTGCGTGGTCTCCGCGAGCTGGGACAGCGCGGTACGGTCCACCGGCACCCGCTGGAGCTGCCCGCCGATGTCGACCTGCCCCGAGTCGGTGCCGAACGCGATGGTGGACACCGGCACGTTCGCCGCCTGCGCCGCCGCGGCGGCCTCCTCCACCGAGCGGCCCGACGTGCGGTAGCCGTCGGACAGCAGCACGATCCGGGCCGGCGGGATGCCGGCGGCGCCGTCGGCCGGCACCGAGCGGATCGACTCCAGGCAGGTGAAGACCGCCTCGCCGGTGGCGGTCGCCTCGGCCAGCACCAGCCCGTCGATCGCGGTGGTGACGGCGGCCCGGTCCTTGGTCGGCGGCACCAGCACGTTCGCCGACTTGGCGAACGAGACGAGCCCCAGGTTGTAGCTCTCCGGCAGCTCGCCGACGAACTGCTTGGCCGCCTCCTGCGCCGCCTCCAGGCGGTTCGGCGACACGTCGTCGGCCTGCATCGACAACGACACGTCGATGGCGAGCATCACCGTGGCCCGCTCCAGCGGCTCCCGGGTGTCGATCGCCGGCCGGGCCAGCCCGGTCGCCAGCACCAGCAGGCAGAGCAGGAACGCGGTCGCCGCGATGTGCCGCCGCCAGCCCAGCCCCTTCGGCGCGACGGTACGCAGCAGGTCGACGTTGGTGAACCGCAGCGCGTACTGCCGGCGGTGCAGTTGCCGCCAGACGTACGCGGCGGCGAGGGCGAGCACCGGCAGCACGGCGAGCAGCCACCACGGTTGCAGAAAACGGATCATCGAGTCGTCCCTCGGGTGCGGGCGTGCCGCTGCGCGGCGACGAAACGCACCATGTCCAGCAGCCAGTCTCGGTCGGTACGCAGGCGCAGGTGGGCCGCGCCCGCGGCGCGCAGCTCGGCGGCGATCGCCCCGCGCTGGGCGGCCGCCGCCTCGGCGTACCGGCGGCGCAGGCCCGGGTCGGCGGTCTGCACCTCATGCAGTTCCCCGCTCTCCGGGTCCACCACCGGCAGCACCCCCACGTCGGGCAGTTCCAGTTCCCGCGGATCGACCACCTCGACGGCCAGCACGTCGTGGCGGACCCGCAGCTTACGCAGCGGCCGGCCCCACTGCTGCGGCGGCGCGAGGAAGTCGGAGATCACCACCGCCACGCCGCGTCGCCGGGGCGGCCGGTTGAGCGTGTCGACGAGCGCGCCGAGGTCGCTGCGGCCGGGCCGGACCTCGGCGCCGGCGACCGCCCGCAGCAGCCCTTGGGCCTCCTTGCGGCCGGAGCGGGCGGGCAGCCGCAGCATCGTGCCCGGCCCGCCGGTGCCCACCACCGCGCCGATCCGGTTGCCGCCCCGCACGGTCAGGTGGGCCAGCGCGGCCACCGCGGCCACTGCCACGTCCCGCTTGAGCCACCGCCCGGTGCCGAAGTCCAGGCTGGCCGACATGTCGACGGCCAGCCAGGTCTCCAGTTCGCGGTCGGCCACCGTACGCCGCACGTGCGGCATCGTGGTGCGGGCGGTGACCGGCCAGTCCATCCGGCGCACGTCGTCGCCGGGCCGGTACTCCCGGGACTCCCCCGCCTCGCTGCCCGGGCCGGGCAGCAGCCCGGCGTAGTCGCCCTGGAGCAGCCCGTCCAGCTTGCGGGTGACCATGAGCTGGAGCCGGGCCAGCGCGGCCCCCGAGCGGTCGCCGGTGGCGCTCAGCCGGGTGGGCGGGGTCACGGCCGCTGCCCGGGCCACCCGTTGTGCGGCACGGCCGGCGGCGGTGGTGTGGCCTGCTGGCGGGGCGCGACGGCGGGCAGCGGGATGGTCGACATCACCCGGTGCACGATGTGGTCGGCCGGTACGTCGTCGGCGAGCGCGTCGTAGCTGAGCACCAGCCGGTGGCGCAGGATGTCCGGCGCGATGTCCTGCACGTCCTGCGGCAGCGCATAGTCCCGGCCCCGCAGCAGCGCCAGCGCGCGGGTGGCCCGGACCAGGCCGAGCGACGCGCGCGGGCTGGCGCCGTACTGGATGAGCTGGGCCACGTCGGGCATGCCGTGCTCGGCCGGCGCCCGGGTGGCGAGCACCAGCCGGACCGCGTAGTCGACGAGCGCGTTGTGCACGAACACCTGGTCGGCCTTGTGCTGGAGGGCGACCAGATCCGGGGTGTCGAACACGCGGGCCGGCTCGGGCGGGGCGACGCCCATCCGGTAGACGATCTCGCGCTCCTCGGCGTCCGTCGGGTATCCCACGACGATCTTCATCAGGAACCGGTCCCGCTGCGCCTCCGGCAGCGGGTAGACGCCCTCCTGCTCGATCGGGTTCTGGGTGGCCATGACCAGGAAGGGGTCGGGCACCCGGTGGCTCTCGCCGCCGATGGAGACCTGCCGCTCGCTCATCACCTCCAGCAGCGCCGACTGCACCTTGGCCGGCGCGCGGTTGATCTCGTCGGCGAGCAGGAAGTTGACGAAGACCGGGCCCAGCTCGACGTCGAACTTCTCGCTGGACTGCCGGTAGATCCGGGTGCCCATGATGTCGGCGGGCACCAGGTCGGGGGTGAACTGGACCCGGGCGAACGAGCCGCCGACGACCCGGGCCAGCGTCTCCACGGCGAGCGTCTTGGCCACGCCCGGCACGCCCTCCAGCAGGCAGTGGCCCCGGGCGAGCAGCGCGACGAACATCCGCTCGACCATCCGGTCCTGGCCGACGATCACCCGCTTGGTCTCGAACAGCGCCCGCTCCAGCAGCGTGGCGTCCTGAGCCGGGGTGGTGCCCGCCGGGGGCGGCGTGTCCGGCGCCACCTCGGTCGGGTTCGGCACGTCGGGTGTGGTCGGCTGGGCCACCGGTCCTCCACAGCAGGGTCGTCGTCGCGGCGTGGTGCGTATCAAGACTGTCATGCCTCGCTGAGAGCCGAGGGCGGGAGAGGCACGATTTTCGCCCGGCCGTCCGTCCACGCCGTCCCGCCGCACGGGAAACGCTGAACACGGGTGGACAACAAGGGGTCCGCAGTGTGTACGATTCACCCCGTCGCCGGGCGGCTCCCCCCGTGGCCGCCCGGCGCTAAAACTCCCGGTGTGCGGCCTCTAGACTCGCCCGGTGACGACTCCCACCACCCCGGACGAGACGCTGATCTGCTCGGCGCGGGGGTGTCGCGCGCCCGCCGCCTATCAGCTCCGCTGGCACAATCCCCGCCTGCACGCGCCCGACCGGCGCAAGACCTGGCTGGCCTGCCCGGAGCATCGGGGCTCCCTCGGTGACTTCCTCGACGCACGCGGCTTCCTCCGCGAGGTGGTCCCGCTGCCCTGATCGCCTACGCTCGAAGCGTGAGCGAGCAGATGATCCGAGCCCGTACCGGCGGCGAGCACGGCAGGTCCTCCCGATGAGCGGTGACGGCCCCGCCGGCCTCCCGCCCGCCTCGCGCAGCGCGTTGGAGCCCTGGCCGGACACGGTCCGCTGGCAGCCGATCTCGCGCGACCTGATCTGGGTGGAGCTGATCCGGCTCGGCATCGGGCTGGCGGTGGCGCTCGTGGTGCTCGGCGTGGCCTGGGCGCTGGCCGGGCACTGGCTGCTCGGCGCCGCCGTCGGCGGGGCGCTGCTGCTGGGCGTCTGGCGGTCGATCACCATCGTGCGCGCCGTCCGCGCCTGGGGGTACGCCGAGCGCGACGACGATCTGCTCGTGCGGCACGGCCTGCTGGTGCGGCGGCTGTCCATCGTGCCGTACTCGCGGATGCAGTTCGTCGATGTGAGCGCGGGTCCGCTGGAGCGCGCCTTCGACCTCGCCACCGTGCAATTGCATACGGCGGCGGCCGCGAGCGACGCCCGCGTGCCCGGGCTGCGTCCGGCCGAGGCGTCCCGGCTGCGCGACCGGCTCACCGCGCTGGGCGAGGACCGGGCGGAGGGCCTGTGAGCGAACGGAGCGACTCCGGCGCCCCGCCGCCCCACGACGACCGGCCCGACCCGACCCCCGGCCCACCCGCGCCGCCCGGCCCGCCCGCGCCGGGACAGCCTCCCGCGCCGGGGCAGCCGGCCAACGGGCATCCGTGGCCGCCCGCGCCGGGTGACGGCCCGCCCGCAGCGCCGTCCGGATACGGCCCACCGCCCGGCTATGGGCCACCGCCCGGCTACGGGCCACCGCCCGAATACGGGCCACCGTCCGAATACGGACCGCCTCCCGGGTACGCACCGCCACCCGGCCATGGACCGCCCGGCTCGGCGGCGGCACCCGGATACGGCCCGCCGCCCGGCCCCGACGCGGCGCCCGGGCCGTGGCCCGCGCCGCTTCCGCCGTACCCGGGACCGTGGGGGCCGGCGGCCGGGCCGCCCGCCGCCGGCGAGGAGCCACGGCAGCGGCTGCACCCGCTCAGCCCGGCACTGCACGGCGCGAAGTCGCTGGTCGTGGTGATCGCCGGGCTCTCCTGGTCGACGCTCTCGCGCGTCGGGTTCGGCTGGTTCGCGGTGCTGGTCACCGTCTTCGTGCTCGGCGCCACGGTGCTGTCGGTGGTGAGCTGGTGGAACACCGGCTACCACCTGGTGGGCCGCGAGCTGCGCGTGTACGAGGGTCTGCTGTGGCGGCGTACCCGGGCCATCCCGCTGGAGCGGCTGCAGGCGGTGGAGGTGGTCCGGCCCCTGCTGGCCCAGCTCACCGGCCTGGCCGAGCTGCGGCTGGAGGTGGTCGGCGGGGGCAAGACCGAGGCGCCGCTGGCGTACCTCAGCGTGGCCGAGGCCACCGCGTTGCGGCAGCGGCTGCTCGCGGTGGCCGGTCGCTCCGCCCCGGCGCCGGTTCCGGCGGCCGAGCCCGGCGCGCCGGTCACGCCCCTGCCGGAAGAGCGCCGGCTGCACGCCGTCCGCAACCAGGACCTGCTGATCAGCCAGTTGCTCACGCCGCAGGCGTTCCTGCTGCCGCTGGGCCTGGTGTTCGTCGGCGCCCAGTTCCTCTCCGAGGGCTCGTGGTCGTTCGTCGCGGTGGCGAGCACGCTCACCGCGATGGCCGGCGTGGTGCTGCAACCGATCCGCCGGGTGCTCGACGACTGGAGCTTCCGGCTCGACCGGGACGACGGCACGCTGCGCGTGCACAACGGCCTGCTGGAGACGCGGGTGCAGACCGTGCCGCTGCACCGGGTGCAGACCGTACGGGCGACCTGGCCGCTGCTCTGGCGGATGAAGGGGTGGCTGCGGCTGCGGCTGGAGGTGGCCGGCTACTCGACCGGTGAGCCGGACGACCGCAACCGCCCCGACCGGCTGCTGCCGGTCGGCGACGCGGGCACCGGCGCGATGATCGTGGCGGAGGTGCTGCCCGGCGTACATCTGGACGCGCTGCCCGCCACGCCGCCCCCGTCGCGGGCCCGGTGGCTGCGCCCGCTGAGCCGCAAGGTGGTCGGCGCCGGCCTCGACGAGCAGGTCTTCGTGGCCCGCTCCGGGCTGCTGACCAGGCAGTTGACGCTGGTCCCGTACGCCCGGATCCAGAGCGTGCGCGTCACCCGCGGTCCGGTGCAGCGGCTGCTGCGGCTGGCCACCGTGCACGCGGACACCGCCGGTGGGGCCGGGGCGGCGGCCGTCGACCGGGATCTGGCCGACGCGTGGGAGCTGGCCGCGGAGCTGACCGAGCGCTCGCGCGCCGCCCGCCGGACCGACAGCGACCGCTGACCCGCCGGCTGCCGGGCGGCTGTGGGCGCGGCGGCCGGTCCGCTGTCACGGAAGCCGACCGGCAGCCGGGACGGCGGACCGCGCCGACGGTCTACCGGCGCTCGGCGGGCACCGCGTCCCGGTCGCCGGCCACCCGGTCCGTGGTGTCGGCAGCGGTGTCGTCGTCGGCGGGCGGGGCGCCCGCGGCGGCGGCGGGCTCGCCGGCACGCCGGGCCCGCCGCGCCGCCCACCAGCGCTCGGCCAGGCCGACCACCAGGAACGTCATGCCCACGTACGCCCAGCCGACGAGCACGTCGATCAGGTAGTGCTCACCGCTGTACATCAGCGTGAACGTCATGGCCAGCGGGTACGCGAGCATCAGCGGCCACCAGCGCTTACGCACCGAGCGCATGAAGAACAGCACCACGAACAGCGCGAACGCGGTGTGCAGCGACGGCATCGCGGCCACCGGGTTGGAGGCGATCTGCCCGGCGTTGAGCAGGTTGCCCGCGCCGTGCATGCCGATCTCCTTCCAACCCCGGGTGGAGATCCGCGCGACCTCGGTCAGCAGGCCGTTCTGCGCCGCCCACCACGGCGGCGCGGCCGGGTAGGCGAAGTAGGTGACAAGTCCGGCCGCGCACAGGAAACCCCAGCGCGACATGTACGCGATCCAGCGCCGCCGGTTACGCATCCACAGCACGGCCGCGGCGGCGAACGTCGCCACGAAGTGCGAGAAGTAGATCCAGCTCACCAGCACGTCCCACCAGCGCACCTCGGACGCGTCGTACAGGCGCTCCTGGAGCCAGATCGTCGGCACCTCGCCGCCGGTGAGCCAGCCGGTGAGGAAGCGGTCGGCGACGATCAGCTCCATCGCGTGCGGGGTGGCGCCGTTGTCGGCGAACCCCCGGGACAGGTTGTACGCGGCGAGCAGCAGCACCACCGGGATCCAGTCCCGGGCGAACTGCAGGTGGCTGCGCCACGGGCGGGCCGAGTTCCACGCGACCGTGCCGGCCCAGATCCAGAGGAACGCGTACGCCGGGTCGGTGGGCAGGCCGATGGCGAGCCAGGCGACGACGAACGCGACGCCCCAGATGGTCATCGCGATCACACGGCGGCGCCCACCGTCGGGCGACTCGGTGGTCGCGTCGGGGGCGGGGGTCGGAGATTGTGTCAGCTCGGCCATCGCGGACAAGGTTAGCGGCGGGCGACCGGCGGGCCTGCGGGCGGGCGGTGACCGGGCCGGCGGCGGCTCGGACGCCGGACGGCCACGGGTCGGCTGCACTAGGCTCGGCCGCATGCAGGAGCAGCCGGAGTCGCCCTTCACGCCGGGCCTGACCGCCCGGGTCGAGCTGACAGTGACCGACGCCGACACCGCCCAGGCGGTCGGCTCCGGGGACGTGCCGGTGCTCGGCACACCCCGGGTGCTGGCGCTGGCCGAGGCGGCGACGGTGGCCGCCACCGGGACCCGGATGCCGTCCGGGTCCACCACCGTGGGCGTACGGGTGGAGCTGGAGCACCGTGCGGCCACGCCGGTCGGCCGGACCGTGACCGCCCACGCCGAGCTGGTGAAGGTCGACGGGAAGCGCCTCGTGTTCGACGTGACAGTCACCGACGGGCCCACCGTGGCGGCGCAGGGGCGCGTCGAGCGGGCGCTGGTCGACCGGCAGCGCTTCGTCGAGCGGGCCGTGCGCCAGTCATGACCGCCGTTTTCACGGAGGTCGCCGCCGGGGTGCACGTGAGACGTGAGCCGGTGCTCGCGGTGAACGTCGTGCTGGTGGTCGGTGACGGCGCGGCGCTGCTCGTGGACACGCTCTCCACCGCCGGGCAGGCCCGGGATCTGGCGGAGGCGGCGCGGGCGGTCACGCCGTACCCGTGGACGATCGTGAACACGCACCACCATTTCGACCACTGCTTCGGCAACGCCACGCTCGCCGGGCCGGAGACCGCGATCTACGCGCAGGCACAGGCCGCGGCGGCGCTGCGGGACCGGTCCGACGCGGTGCGCCGCGCCGCGTACGAGGAGATGCGCGCCGGGCATCCGGCCCTGGCCGAGGAACTGGCGCACACCGAGCTGCGGCCGCCGACGCACGAGGTGCACGAGGAGACGGTGCTCGACGTCGGTGGCCGGCGGGTGGTGCTGCGCCATCCCGGGCACGGGCACACCGACGCCGACCTGGTGGTGCACGTGCCGGATGCGGACGTGCTGGTCGCGGGCGACCTGGTGGAGCAGAGCGGGCCACCGGCGTTCGAGGAGTCGTACCCCTTGAAGTGGCCGGACGCGCTGGCCGACCTGCTGCGGCTGACCACGCCCGCGACGGTGGTGGTGCCGGGTCACGGCGAGCCGGTCGGCGTGGACTTCGTCCGCGAGCAGCACGCGCAGCTCGCGCGGCAGGCGTGGCTGATCCGCGCCGGGCACACCGGCAGCGCCCCGCCGGAGCGGGTGGCGGCCGAGTCGCCGTTCGGCGCCCGGCCGGGCCTGATCGCTGCCCGCCGCGGCTACGCGGAGCTGGACGGAACGGCCTGAGCGGGGGCCGGGCTCATCCGGCGTCGGCCAGGATCTCGCGGAGGCGGTTGCGGCACTCGGCGACGAACGCCGGGAACGTGTCCCAGTAGTAGGAGACGCCGCTGGCCGCCACCCCGAGCGCCCAGGCGCGGGCCCGCGCCCAGGTCACGTCGTCGACGCCGAGCGCCTCCCGGTAGGCGAGCCGGGCCGGCCGTGGGAGGTCCCAGATCGGCGCGTGTTCGGCGTCGGGGTGCCCGACGGTCAGGCCGCCGAAGTCGATGACCGCCCGCAACCGGCCGTCGCGCACGAGCAGGTTGGTGGGCTTGAGGTCGCCGTGTAGCCAGACGTGCGGGCCGGCCGGTTCGGGCAGGGTGAGGGCGTCCCGCCAGAGCCGGACCAGGGTGTCGACGTCCGTCTGGTCGCCGATCCGGTTCCGGCAGTCGTCGAGCGCCGCCGAGATCCAGGTGTCGCAGGGGTGGAGGCTGCCGCCGCGGTAGCCGCTGAGCGGGCCCGCGCGGGTCGCGCCGAGCAGGTCGGCCGCGTGCAGGCGCCGGACGAACACGGCGAGGTCGGCTCCGAGCGCGGCCCAGTCCTCGACCGTGCCGGGCCGGACCTCGTCGCCCGGTATCCACCGCTGCACCGACCACGGCAGCGGGAAGGCGTCGGCCGGGACGCCGGCGTACACCGGTTCGGGCACCCGGTACGGCAGCAGCGGCGCGAGCCGGGGCAGCCACAGCTGCTCCTTGCGCAGGGCGCCGGCCTTCTCCGCGGTCCGGGGCAGCCGGACGAGCAGGTCGGCGCCGAGCCGGTACATCGTGTTGTCGGTCCCGGCGCCGGCCGGCGTCAGCGGCAGCGCGGCCCACTCGGGGCGCTGGTCGGTCAGCAGTGCCCGGACGACCTGTTCGCCCACGGGTATCTCGTCCTGGTGCAGCGCCATCCGGTGATCATGTCGGGCGGGCGGGTGGGACGGCCACCGGGTTTCCGGGTGCCCGCCCGGGCGGTTCCGGCCGAGCGTGTCCCCGCAGGGCGCCGAGCAGCGCGTCGAGGTGCGGGGCGGCGGCCAGGATCGCCGCCCGTGCCGCCGGATCCAGCTCGGCCAGTGCTTCGTCGAGCAGCGCGGCCCGGTTGGTCTCGTAGTCGGCCATCCGCGCCCGGGCGGCCTCGGTCACGCGCAGCCGCAGCACGCGGCGGTCGCCGGGGTCGCGGTCACGGGCCAGCAGCCCGGCGTCGGCGAGGTCGCGGACCAGCGTGCTCACCGTGTTGGGCGCCGTGCAGAGGCGCCGCGCCACCTCCTTGCCGCTGATCCCCGGCGTCTCCCGGACCAGCAGCAGCAACTCGACCTGCGCCTCGGGCAGCGGGTCTCGTCCCACGCGCGCCCCGGTCCGGCGGCGCAGGAGGCGGTGCAACTCCCCCACGACCGCTCCGACGCGCGCGACCTGCTCGTTCGCCGTCACGGGGTCACCCGCCTCACATCGCGATAGTTCTGACTACAGATGTAAGGTACCCGGACGCACCGGATCCAGGGGGGACCCACTCGTGAGCAACGCCGCGCCGGCCGCCGCGCGCCCGACCGCCGACCGCACCACGGCCACCACCGGTGGCGTGACGCTGCTGGTGCTGCTCGGCACGCTCACCGCGATCGGCCCGCTGTCGCTGGACATGTACCTGCCGGCGTTCCCGGCCATGACCCGCGACCTCGGCGCCGACCAGGCCGGCATCCAGCTCTCGCTGACCACCTGCCTGATCGGTCTCGCCCTGGGTCAGCTCGTCACCGGTCCGCTCAGCGACCGCTGGGGGCGCCGCCGTCCGGTGCTGGTCGGCGTGGTCGCGTACACGGTGCTGGCCCTGGTGTGCGCCGCGGCGCCGAACGCCCCGCTGCTGGCCGCCGCGCGGTTCGCCCAGGGCGTTGCCGGTGGCATGGGCGTGGTGGTCGCCCGCGCGGTGGTCCGCGACCTCTACTCCGGCCGGGACGCCGCGAAGTACTTCTCCCGGCTCACCCTTGTCTTCGGGGTGGCGCCGGTGGCGGCGCCGGGCGTGGGCAGCCTGGTGCTGCGGTTCGGCTCGTGGCGGGCCGTCTTCGTGACGCTCGCCGTCATCGGGGCGGTGCTCGCCGTCGCGGTCGCGCTGCGCCTGCCGGAGACGCTGCCGGCCGAGCGCCGCAGCACCGGCGGCCTGGGCGCCACCGTCCGGACCATGCGGTCGCTGCTCGCCGACCGGGTCTACCTCGGGTACGCGCTGACGCAGGGCTTCGCGTTCGCCGGGCTGTTCGCGTACATCTCCGGGTCGTCGTTCGTGTTCCAGGACGTCTTCGGCGTCTCCGCCGCGGTGTTCAGCGTCATCTTCGGCGCCAACGCGCTCGCCCTGGTGGCGGTCGGGCAGGCCAACGCCCGGCTGCTCGACCGGTTCACGCCGCGCCGGCTGCTGGTCACCACGCTCGTGGTCGGCGTGGTCACGGCGGTCGGCGTGCTGACCGGCGCGCTGGCCGGCAGCCTGGCCGTGACGGCGGTGGCGCTGTTCGCCTTCGTCGGCTCGCTCGGCATGGTGATGCCGAACAGCACCGCGCTGGCGCTGGACGCGCACGCCCGGCACGCGGGCACCGCCGCCGCGCTGATGGGCGGCATCCAGTCGGTGGTGGGCGCGCTGGCCGCGCCGCTGGTCGGGCTCGGCGGCGAGGGCAGCGCGCTGCCGATGGCGGTGGTCCTGGCCGGCGCCGCGCTCCTGTCCCTGACCGCCGTCCTGACGATGGCCCGCCCCCGCCCCTGAGCACGGGGCGGGCGGGTCACGGGAAGCGGGCGGCCACCCGGGTGCGGGTGGGCATGGCGGTGGCGCCGCCCGGGGACTCGCACACCACTGCCGCCACCCGCAGCGCGAACGCGACCCGCTCCCGCCAGCCGGCCGGGTCGACCGGCTCACCGGCGGCCAGCAGGTCCGCCACCAGCGCGCCCATCACCGAGTCGCCCGCGCCTGTCGCGTCCACCGCGGCCACCTTCGGCGCGGGTACGCGTACCACGTCGTCGGCGGCGGCGACCAGGGCGCCGTCCGCGCCGAGCGTGACCACGACGGTGCTCGCGCCCAGCTCCCGCAGGTACGCGGCGACGCCTTCGACCGGCTCGTCCGGGTAGAGCAGCCGCGCGTCGGCACTGCTGAGCTTGACCAGGTGCGCGGAGGCGGCGAACTCGGCGACCACCGCGCGCAGCCCGTCCAGCGCGCCGGGCGCGGTGAGCAGGCGGGGGCGCACGTTCGGGTCGAACACCCGCAGCGCGCCCGCGATCGACCAGGCGCGCCGGGCGGCGGCCAGCACCGGCGGGTCGAGCAGCACGATCGAGCCGCAGTAGAGCACGTCCGCGCCCTCGACGAGCGCCACGTCCAGGTCGTCCGGGCCGAGCAGCGCGTACGAGCGGGGCTCGCCGTAGAAGCGGAAGTCCGGCTCCGCGCCGGCGAACGTGGCCACCGCCAGCGCGGTCGGGGCCGGCACCGTCACCGTCCCGCTCACGTCCACGCCGACGTCGGTGAGGAAGGCGCGGATCCGTCCGGCCAGCGCGTCGTCGCCGAGCGACCCGACGAACCGCGCGTCCCCGCCGAGCCGGGCGATCGCCACCGCCACGTTGAGCGGGCCGCCGCCGATCGCCTGCCGGTAGACGGGTTCCCCGTCGTGCTCGGCGTCGAGCAGGTCCACCAGCGCCTCGCCGAGCACCACCGCGTAACCCATCCTGGCTCCCCTCGTCGTCCTCCCCCGATCCTGGCGCATGCCGGGGTCGCGGCGCGTCCGGACCCGGGCATCGAGCGGCACCTATTGCGGCTCGTGCCCGGACGTGGTGGGATGGCGATGCCGGGTGACGACGCGGGAGGGCTGCCGCGTCGCCGGCTGCCGGGTAGAGCCGACGCGAGGGCATCCACGGTCCGTGGGCAACGGACCGCAGACGGTGCGCGCCCGTCGACGGCCCCGGCCGCATGCCGACCGGGCGCGGGCACCGCGATCGTCGCATCCGCTCGTCCCAGCGGAGCGGGCCGAACCGGGCCTCGCTCCGCGAGTCAGGAGATCCCCGTGCACCGAACCCGATCCCGTACGGCCGCGTTGCTCACCGCGGCCGCCACCCTGACCCTGGGCGCGTTCGCCCTGGTCACCAACTCCGGACCGGCGGCCGCGCACGGCGCGGCCATGACGCCGGGCGCCCGCACCTACCTGTGCTGGAAGGACGGCCTCACCGGAACCGGTGAGATCCGGCCGAACAACCCCGCCTGCTCGTCGGCGGTGGCCGAGAACGGGGCGAACTCGCTGTACAACTGGTTCAGCGTGCTGCGCTCCGACGCCGGCGGGCGGACCGTCGGGTTCATCCCCGACGGCAAGCTGTGCAGCGGCGGCAACCCCGGCTTCAGCGGGTACGACGCGGCGCGCACCGACTGGCCGGTCACGCACCTGACGGCCGGGCGGTCGATCGAGTTCCGGTACAGCAACTGGGCCCACCACCCGGGCACGTTCTACTTCTACGTGACCAAGGACAGCTGGAGCCCGAATCGGCCGCTGGCCTGGAGCGACCTGGAGGAGCAGCCGTTCCTGCAGGTGACCAACCCGCCGCAGCGCGGCGCTGTCGGCACCAACGACGGCCACTACTACTTCAGCGGCAACCTGCCGTCGAACAAGAGCGGCCGGCACATCATCTACTCGCGCTGGGTCCGCTCGGACAGCCAGGAGAACTTCTTCGGCTGCTCGGACGTGACGTTCGACGGCGGTAACGGCGAGGTGACCGGGATCGGCTCGGGCGGCAGCAACCCCCCGACGACCGCGCCGCCGACCACCGCGCCGCCGACGACCGCGCCCCCGACGACCGCGCCGCCGACCTCGCCTCCGCCGGTGACGACCAGCCCGACCATGCCGTCGGGCTCCTGCATGGCGGTGTACAAGGTGGTCACCGCCTGGGGTGGCGGCTTCCAGGGCGAAGTGACGATCATGAACCACAGCACCCGGACGTACTCCGGGTGGACCGCGAACTGGACCTGGCCCAGCGGCCAGACCATCAACCAGGTGTGGAACGGCACGTTGAGCGGCAGCGGGGCGTCGGTGAGCGTCTCCAACGCCGCCTACAACGGCAGCGTCCCGCCGGAGGGCACCACCACGTTCGGCTTCACCGCGAACTTCTCCGGCACCAACTCCCTGCCGACTGTCACCTGCACCGGTCGCTGATCAGGCACTGAGAAGGGCCCCCGGATGCTCCCGGGGGCCCTTCGTCACGCGGGGATCAGCGGACCATGCTGCCGACGACCGGCTTGGTGAGGAGCGCGGACTGGTTGCGCTGGATGCCCGGGTCGAGCGTCTTGGCCACGAAGATGGCGTGCCAGATGCAGAAGATCAGCACGGTCCACACCTTGCGGGAGTGGTCGGCCTCCTCCCGCTTGTGCTCGTCCAGCAGGCGCAGCGCGTACGACAGGTCGATCAGGTCACCGGCGCCCGAGGTGGACAGCACGTGCCGGGCCCACTCGTACATCTCGCCGCGCAGCCAGACCCGGGTCGGGGTCGGGAAGCCCAGCTTCTTGCGGTTGACGATGGCCGGCGGCACGACGCCCTGCAGGGCCTGGCGCATCGCGTACTTGGTGGCCTCGGAGCGGGGCGGCAGCTTCAGGTCGACCGGGATGCCGGCGGCGACGTTGAACACCTCCCGGTCCAGGAACGGCACCCGCACCTCCAGCGAGTGCGCCATCGAGATCCGGTCGGCCTTGACCAGGATGTCGCCACGCAGCCAGGTGTAGAGGTCGACGTACTGCATCTTGGTGACGTCGTCCAGCTCGGTGCACTCGGCGTAGATCGGCGCGGTCACGTCGGTGTAGCGCACCGAGGGGTCGTAGCGGCGCAGCAGGTGCTGCTTCTCCTCCTCGGTGAACATCCGGGCGTTGCCGTAGTAGCGCTCCTCGATCGGGGTCGTGCCGCGCTCCAGGAAGCTCTTGCCCTTGACCCCCTGCGGGATGGCCTTGGACACCGCGCGCAGACCCTTCTGCACGCCGTCGGGCAGGCTGTTGACCGCGTTGAGCGACAGTGGCTCCCGGTAGATCGTGTAGCCGCCGAAGAACTCGTCCGCGCCCTCGCCGGAGAGCACCACGGTGACGTGCTCGGCGGCCTTCTTCGCCACGAAGTAGAGCGGCACCAGCGCCGGGTCGGCGACCGGGTCGTCCAGGTGCCAGATGATCTTCGGCAGCGCCTCGATCATGTCCTGCGGCCCGATCTTGGTCGGGATCGTGGTCACGTCGAGGTGCCGGGCCGACTCCTGGGCCACGTCGATCTCGGAGTAGCCGGGCACGTCGTAGCCGACGGTGAAGGTGAGGATGTTCGGGTTGAACTCGCGGGCCAGCGCCACCACGGCGGTGGAGTCGATGCCGCTGGACAGGAACGAGCCGACCGGCACGTCCGAGCGCATGTGCATCCGGACGCTCTCGCGCAGCGTCTCCCGGATGTCGTGGTAGAGCCGCTGCTCGTCGGAGACCGGGGCCGGACGGAACACCGGGCGGTACCAGCGGCGCACCTCGATCCGGCCACCGGGGGTCCAGGTCAGGTACTCCCCCGACCCGATCCGGCTGATCCCCTTGTGCAGCGTGCCCGGCTCCGGCACGTACTGGAGGGTCAGGTAGTGGCTCAGGTTCGCGGTGTCGATGCCCGCGTCGCCCTGGTACGCCGAGTGCGCGAACGGCAGCAGCGCCTTCTTCTCCGAGGCGAGGTAGAGACCGTCCTGCGTCTCAAGGTAGTGCAGCGGCTTGATGCCGAAGTAGTCACGCGCGCCGAAGGCCCGCCGCTCCTGCCGGTCCCAGATCACGAACGCGAACATGCCGCGCAGCTTGGTGAGCACCTGCTCACCCCAGTAGTGGTAGCCGGCGACGATCACCTCGCCGTCGCCGTTCGTGGCGAACTGGGCGCCGTAGTCGCGGATCAGCTCCTCACGCAGCTCGATGTAGTTGTAGATCTCGCCGTTGAAGGTGAGCAGGTAGCGCCCGCCCGCGTAGGGCAGGGGCTCGTGGCTCAGCGCCACGTCGATGATCGCCAGGCGCTTGTGCGCGAACACGCCGTCCGCGTACCGGCCGGAGGCGTCGCCGACCACCTCGACCCCTGTCTCGTCCGGGCCACGGTGGTGCAGGCACTCCAGTGCGCCGGCGATGTTGTCGCGGTGGGCGGCGGCGTCGCCGCGCGCGCTGAAGAAGGCCAGGAGTCCGCACATGGCCGCCATCTTTCCACGCGCCGGAAGCCACCGTCGCGGCACCGCAGGCACCTCCCGCTGTCGTGCGCGCGGTACCGTCGGGACCAGCGACGAGGCTCAGGGAGGGGCGGATCATGACCGAGGAGCGGACGCGGCAGGGCGAACCGGCGGACGGCACGGAGTCGCACGATCCGGATTTCCCGGAGGCGTTCCTGTCGTTCATGCGCCAGGGCTGGCGGGACACCGAACTGCCGGTCACCCCGCGCCCGGAGGTGCCCAACCACGCCAAGCGCCGGGCCGCGCTGGCCGAGGCCTTCCCGGGCGAGACGCTGGTCATCCCCACCGGCAACGAGAAGGTACGCGCCAACGACACCGACCACCGGTTCCGGCCGGGCAGCGACTTCGCGTACCTGACCGGCGACCTGGAGCCGGACAGCGTCCTCGTGCTGCGGCCGGGCGGCGAGCCCACGCTGTTCATGCGTCCCCGCTCGTCCCGGGCGACCGACGAGTTCTTCCGCAGCCGCCACGGTGAGCTGTGGGTGGGCCGCCGGCCGACGCTGCGGGAGAAGTCCACCGAGCTGGGCCTGCCGACGGCCGACCTGAGCGAGCTGGACGCGGCGCTGGCCGAGCTGGCGCCGGGGCGTACCCGTGTGCTGCGCGGCTTCGACGCCCGGGTGGACGCGGCCGTGCGTCCCTACGACGGCGCGCGCGCCGAGGGGCAGCCCGGCCGCGACCGGGAGCTGGCGATCACGATCGCCGAGCTGAAGCTGGTCAAGGACGAGTGGGAGATCGCGCAGCTCCAGGAGGCGTGCGACGCCACGGTGCGCGGCTTCGAGGACGTGGCACGGGCGCTGCCGGCCGACCGCGGGGTCTCCGAGCGGCTGCTCGAAGGCGTCTTCGCGCTGCGCGCCCGGCACGACGGCAACGACGTCGGCTACGGCTCGATCGTCGGGGCCGGCGAGCACGCCACGATCCTGCACTGGGTGCACAACCACGGCGCCACCCGTCCGGGTGAGCTGTTGCTGATGGACATGGGCGTGGAGAACCGCAACCTCTACACCGCCGACGTGACCCGGGTGCTTCCGGTCGACGGCCGGTTCACGCCGTTGCAGCGTCAGGTATACGACGCGGTGTACGCCGCCCAGCAGGCCGGCATCGAGATGTGCCGGCCGGGCGTGGCGTTCCGGGACGTGCACCTGGCCTCGATGCGGGTGCTGGCCGAGGCGCTGAAGGATCTCGGGCTGCTGCCGGTGAGCGTGGACGAGGCGATGGACCCGGCCTCCACGGTCTACCGGCGGTGGACGCTGCACGGCACCAGCCACATGCTCGGCATCGACGTGCACGACTGCGCCAACGCGCGCAAGGAGACCTACCGGGAGGGGCCGCTCGGCGAGGGGTTCGTGCTCACCGTCGAGCCGGGGCTCTACTTCCAGCCGGAGGACGAGCTGGTCCCGGAGGAGCTGCGGGGCATCGGCGTGCGGATCGAGGACGACATCCTGGTCACCTCCGACGGCCCGGTGAACCTGTCCGCCGGGCTGCCGCGCGCCTCCGCCGAGGTGGAGACCTGGCTGGCCGAGCAGCGTGAGGCGGGCCCCCGCCTGCCCGGCTGATCCCCGCGGGCCGCGATTCCGGCGGGCCCCACCACCGCGCCTCTACGGCCGGTGGTGGGGCCCGCCGCCGTCTGGGCCGTTCCGGTCCGCTCATGTGGTTGGTCACGGACCGCCGATCGTGGGAGGAATGCGGAGTTTTTTCGGATACGTCTTCCTCGCGAGGAACCTTCTCATACGGTGCTGATCAGAGGCTACAACCGGTTTGTAGCTGGTCGCCCGGCCTGGGGCGGTGCGACCCGTTTGGGAAGAACCGAAAGGGCTCTCATGTCGAACGACGTAACGACACCCGACGGCGGCGCTCCGATGGCGCCTCCGCCGCAGACGAGCAGGCGGCGGGCGCTCTGGGTCGCCACCGGCGTGGCCGGGCTGACCGGCGTCGTCGGGCTGGCGGCACTCGGCGGTCTCGCCGCCCGCGACGACAAGTCCGGCACCGAACCGGTGGCGGAGAACCACGCCGCCGCGCCGCAGAACGCCGGTGACGACTCCCGCGCCGAGGGCGGGAAGGGCGGCGAGAAGGGCGAGGACGGGTACGGCAAGGACGGCAAGGACCGTGGCCAGGAAGGCCGCGACCGTGGGGAGTGGGGCCCGGACAAGGGCAAGGACGGCAAGGACGGCAAGGACGACCACGGCAAGACCCGCGAGGTCGCCTGCGACGACGACGCCCTGGTCGACGCCCTCGAACTGGCCAACCGCGACCACGGCGGCACCCTGAAGCTCGCCGAGAACTGCACCTACGAACTCGGCGTCAAGGACCGCAAGTTCGGCTCCGCCCTGCCCGAGATCAAGCAGGACGTCACCATCAAGGGCAACAACTCCACCATCAAGCGCGACGCCGAAGACACCTTCCGCATCTTCCGCGTCGTCGACGGCGGCGACCTCACCCTCAAGGACCTCACGGTCAAGGGCGGCAACGCCAACGAGTTCAAATACCCGGGTGGTGGGGCTCCCGGCGGCGGCCAGCCGCCGGCCGCCGCTCCGGCCGCCGCCCCGGCGGTGGCGGCCCCGGCTGCCGCCCCGGCTGTCGCGGCCCCTGCCGCGGCGACCACTGCCGCCGCTGCCGCGCCCGTCGCCGACGGCGGCATGAACGGCGGCAAGGACGACGACAAGCGCGTCGAGGGTGACGGCGGCGCGCTGCTCGTCGAGCGCGGGGGCAGCGCCTACCTGGACAACGTCAAGCTGGTCGACAACAACGCCGAGGGCGACGGCGGCGCCATCGCCAACTACGGCCGCACCTGGCTCAAGGAGAGCAAGGTCGTCGACAACCACGCCCAGGGCGACGGCGGCGGCGTCTACAACGAGGGCATCCTCAAGGTCGAGGAGACCCACGTCGACGACAACACCGCAGGCGGCAACGGCGGCGG
>NZ_FMCQ01000015.1 GCF_900091605.1 Micromonospora tulbaghiae | reverse complement strand
TTGGTGAAGACGATGAGGTCGTGTTTGCCGTCGCCGTTGGCGTCGGCGAGGTAGGGGAATTCGCCGGGTAGGCAGAAGAAGTCGTGCCATTTGATGGTGGTGCCGGTGAAGGTGGTGCCGGTGGAGGTGGCGGCGTAGACGTCGGCGTCGGTGTTGCAGGTGAAGGTGATGATGTCGTCGCGGCCGTCGCCGTTGATGTCTGCGACGCGGGGTTGTTCGGTGCCGACGGCGAACAGGTCGTGCCATTTCTGGGGTGGGCCGAACGAGGTGCCGGTGGACAGGGCGACGATGACGTCGGCTGCGGTGGCGGGGCCTTGGGTGAAGGTGATGATGTCGTCCATACCGTCGCCGTTGACGTCGCCGATGGCGGGGTATTCGCCGGGGATGGAGAAGTAGTCGTGCCACTTCACCGCGGTGCCGGTGAAGGATGTGCCGGTGGACAGGGCGACGTAGACGTCGGCGTTGGTGTCGTGGGTGAAGGTGATGATGTCGTCGCGGCCGTCGCCGTTGACGTCGCCGACGGCGGGGACTTCGGTGCCGGGGGCGAACCAGTCGTGCCATTTGGTGGAGGCGGCGAACGATGTGCCGGTGGAGAGGGCGACGTGGACGTCGGCGGTGGTGCCGTGGGTGAACACGATCGCGTCGTCTCGTCCGTCGCCGTTGACGTCTGCGGTCAGCGGTGTCTCTCCGGACAGGGCGAACCAGTCGTGCCACTTCACCGACGTGCCCGCGAACGACGTGCCGGTGGAGGTCGCCACGTAGGCGTCAGCCGACGCGCCGTGGGTGAACGCCACCACGTCATCCCGACCGTCACCATCGAAATCCGTCGGCGAACCACCGAAATAGCGGGGCGTGGGCGGCGGCGGTGGCGTGCCGCAGTTGTCGCTGACCAGGAACCGCTGGTTGTACTGGCCGGGATACGGCGCGAGCGAGACGCCGTTGATCGAGATGACCTGGCCGACGCCGTTGTAGAGCTGCTCGTAGTGCACGTGCGCGCCGGAGGAGTTGCCGGTGCTGCCGGTGATCCCGATCTGCTGCCCCTGCTGCACGTAGGCGCCGTCGGGCACCGAGTAGGCGCTGAGGTGGAAGTAGTAGGTGGTCCACCCGCCGCCGTGGTCGATGACGATGTAGTTGCCGGCGCCGCTGGGCTGCGAGTAGCGGCGGGCGACTCCGGCGGCGGACGCCACCTGGGGCGTACCGCCTGTGACACCGCCGTCGGCGCGGACGAAGTCCAGCGCCTGCCGCACCTCGGCGCTGTGGTGGCTGTACGTCCACCGCTGCCCGCAGGGGAACGGTGCCTTGAAGGTGGGCGCGGCGAGTGCCGGTGACGGGGCGACCGTCACCGCGGTGAGGGTGGCCGCGGCCAGGGTGAGCAGCGCGACGAGGGCCCGCCGGGCGGGACGCGTCGGGAATCTGGGCATGCGGTGACTCCTCGTCGGAAGAGGGATGCACGGTCGGAGCGGCGCGTGGGCGCGTCAGGCCAGGGGCCGGTGTCGCCGATGGGCGGGCCCTGACAGTTCGCGTCGGAGAAGGGGCGGCTGGCGTCCCGATCGGCGGGACGGTGGCGCTGAGGAGAAGTGAAACCGCAGACTTCGGAGCCTGTCAATACCCGCCGGGGTGGTGAGTGCCGGCGGAAAACTTCCTTCAGCGTCGCTTCCGCCCGGCCTGGCTGCGCGGCGTGCGGGCCGACCCGCCGCGAAGATTCCTGCCCTGGAGGGAAAGCCGGGCGCAAAGTATTGACAACCGTGGAAGTCTCGAAGTTAACTCGCCAGCAATCGATTTCTCATGGCTCCTACGGCCGCTCGGAAGGGACACCGATGAGGCTCCGCATCGGCCGTTGGGCCGGCGCCGCAGCAGCCGCGCTGCTGGCCGTTGCCGTGCCCGCGACATCGTCCGCCGCCGCGCCGGCCGCCACGACGGCGCCCGCTCCCGCTCTCGCCGTCGCCGACGACAAGGGCCCGATCGGCTGGGACGCCTACCGCCGGCTCGACCGCCTGCCGGAGCTGGCCGCCGGCACCCGTACCCACCAGTTCTCCAGCTTCGGCCGCGACGGCTCCAACGACGACGGCTTCGTCGGCACCTGGTCGTGTCTGCGTCAGAGCGGGGGATGTGTGATCGCCGAGGCGCGCGGCCCGGGCGAGGTGCAGTCGATCTGGTTCACCCGCGACGACGGCAACGTCCGCGCCACCGGCTGGATCCGCGTCGAACTCGACGGCGTCGTGGTCGTCCAGGCCGACCTCCAGGATCTGGTGGACGGGCGGCTCGGCAGCCCGTTCGTCGCGCCGCTCGTGAGCAATGCCGACCAGACGTCCGGCGGCGTCACCGTCAAGGTGCCGATGCCCTACCGGGAGTCCATGCGGATCACCACCCAGAACAACCCGCTGTTCCACCACGTCACCTACCGGACCTTCGCCGACGCGGCAGGGGTGCTCCGGTTCGATCCGGCCGACCCGGCCACCGACGTGGTCACGCTGCTGCGCGCCGCCGGCACCCGCGACCCGAAGCCCGCCCAGGCCGGCGCCTCCACCACGCGCGCCACTGTCACCGCCCCGGCGCAGGGGCAGGTGTCACTGGCCGCCCTGACCGGCCCTCGGGCGATCACCGCGCTGCGGCTGCGCGTACCGGACGCCTCGGCCGGCGCCCCGACGCTCGCCGGACTGCGGCTGCGGATGACATTCGACGGCCGTACCACAGTCGACAGCCCGGTCGGCGAGTTCTTCGGCGGCGGGCTGGGCGAGCGCAACGTCCGGTCGCTGATGTTCGCCATGGACTCCGCGCCCGGCGGCTGGTACAGCGCATGGTGGCCGATGCCGTTCCGCACCGCCGCCGCACTGACGCTCGTCAACACGACAGGCACCACAGTCGGCGGCGTCGAGGCCGAGGTGACGTCGGCGCCCGGCGCCGAGTGGACGTCCCGGCTCGCCGCCGACGGCAACGCCGGCTACTTCACCACCCAGTCACGCCGCGCCGAGACGGTCGGCGGCACCGACTGGATCATCGCCGACCAGTCCGGGCGGGGCCGGTTCGTGGGCGTCTCGCAGACCATGCGCGGCCACATCATCGGCGGCAACACCCGCAACTACCTGGAGGGCGACGAGCGGGTGTACGTCGACGGCTCGCCCACGCCGCAGATCTACGGCACCGGCACCGAGGACTTCTACGAGTCGGGCTGGTACTTCAACCGCGGCGAGTACAGCGGCGTCTTCACCGGCAACACCGCCCACCTGGTACGCGGCGGCGGCTGCGCCGACGAGTGCGACGCCGCGTACCGGCTGATGATCGGCGATGCGGTGGCGTACGGCACCGCGCTGCGCTTCGGCATCGAGCACGGACCGGCCAACGACATGCCCGCCGAGTACGCCTCGACCGCGTTCCTCTACACCCAGCGCACCGTCACCACCCGCCGGACCGACACCGTCGTCACCGGCGACGCCGCCAGCCGCGCCGCGCACGCGTACACCGACTCCGGGGCGACCCAGACCGCGCTCAGCTCCGCCTTCGAGGGCGACGACGACAACGTCCCGCACACCGGCCAGGTCCGCGCCACCACCGCACCGGTCCGCGTCCGGCTGGCGATCGACCCGGCCAACCAGGGGGTGCGGCTGCGCCGCCACGGCGACCAGGCCGGCGGCTACCAGCAGGCGGCCGTGTCGGTGGACGGCACGCCGGCCGGGGTGTGGCTGCAGCCGCTGGGCAACGACAGGCAGCGCTGGCTGGCCGACGAGTTCGTGCTGCCCGCGGCGCTGACGGCGGGCCGGTCGGCGGTCATCGTCCAGCTCACCCCGGCTACCGGCGCGCCGGCCTGGACCGCCGCCCGGTACCTGGCCGACAGCATGGTGGCGCCGTTCACCGACACCGTCGCCCCGGCCCCGGTCGCCGCTCTCGCCCTGACCGGCGGGCGCATGCACGCGCTGGGCCTGACCTGGTCTCCCTCCGCCGACGACGTCGGCGTGGTCTCCTACCGCGTCTACGCCTCCCGGAACCCGGGGGTGACGATCACCGCGGCCAACCTGGCCGGCACCAC
The DNA here is from genome assembly GCF_900091605.1 of Micromonospora tulbaghiae. Classification (GTDB taxonomy): domain Bacteria; phylum Actinomycetota; class Actinomycetes; order Mycobacteriales; family Micromonosporaceae; genus Micromonospora; species Micromonospora tulbaghiae. The sequence continues at coordinate 13,392 of NZ_FMCQ01000015.1, read as the reverse complement.
CCGCGCCACAGCGTTCCGGCACGGCCCGCTGCCCGCCGGCCAGACCCGCTACTACCGGGTCGTTGCTGTCGACGGGTCGGGCAACGCCGCCGCGCCCTCGGCCGAGGTGTCGGCCACCACCCGTACCCGCAACACCAGCGACGCCGACGGCGACCGCCGCGACGACGCCGTCGACTTCACCCGCGGCGCCGCCGCCGACGTGTTCACCTCGCTCTCCGACGGCACCCGGTTCGTGCCGGACAGCCGGCCCTGGAACGACTTCTTCGCCGTCGGCGCGGAGGTGCCGCTCACCGGCGACGTCAACGGCGACGGCCGCGCCGACGTCATCACGTTCACCCGCGGCGACAGCGCCGACGTCTACGTCGGGCTCTCCACCGGCGCCGGATACTCCGCCGGGGTCAAGTGGCACGACTTCTTCGCCGTCGGCGCCGAGATCCCGGCGGTCGGCGACGTCAACGGCGACGGCCGCGCCGACATCATCACGTTCACCCGCGGCGCGGCCGCCGACGTCTACGTGGCGCTCTCCACCGGCGCCGGCTTCGGACCCGGCGTCAAGTGGCACGACCACTTCGCGCTCGGCGACGAGTTCCCGGCGGTGGGCGACGTGGACGGTGACGGGCGGGACGACGTCGTGACGTTCACCAGGGGCACGACCGGCGACGTGTTCGTGTCGCTGTCCGACGGCACCCGCTTCGTCGAGGACGGCTGGAAGTGGCACGACAGCTTCGCCGTCGGCGACGAGCTGCCGGCGGTGGGCGACGTCGACGGCGACGGGCGCGACGACGTCGTCACGTTCACCAGGGGTACGACGGGCGACGTGTTCGTGTCGCTGTCCGACGGCAATCGCTTCGTGCAGAATTCGTCGAAGTGGCACGACCACTTCGCATTCGGCGACGAACTGCCGGGGCTGGGGGACTTCACCGGCGACGGGCGTGCCGACGTGGTGACGTACACCCGAGGGCTGACGGCCGACGTGTACGTCGCGCCCTCCACCGGTGGCGGGTTCGGGCCACCCGGCAACCGCTGGCACGACCAGTTCGCGCCCGGCACCGACCTGCCCCGCCCGAGCGTGTCGTGATGCGCGCCCGACGCGTGCTCGCGGTGCTCCTGCTCGGGGTGGCCCTGGCCGCCGTCCCGGCCGCACCGGCCCCGGCCGACGACTCGGTACGCCTCGAAGCCGAGTCCCTCGCGGTCGTCTCCGCCACCGCTCCGGTCGAGGCACAGGCCGACTGCTGCGGGGTGAGCTGGTCCGGCGGGCGCCAGCTGTGGTTCCGCGCCGCCCGGGCCGGCGACTCGGTGACGCTCACAGTGCCGTCGGTGCCGGCCGGGCAGTACGACCTCGGCGCGGTGCTCACCCGCGCCGGTGACTACGGCACGCTGCGCTTCGCCGTCGACGGGGTGGCGATCGGCCAGCTCTTCGACGGGTACGCGGGCGCGGTGCAGCGTACCGGCGCGGTGCCGCTGGGTTCGGCGTCCCTGTCGACCGGCACGCACCGCCTCACGATCACCGTGACGGGCCGCTCGGGAGCCTCGACCGGCTTCTTCGCCGGGCTGGACACGGTGACGCTGCGCCGCGTCGGCCCGCTCGCGGCCGTCACCACCACCCCGTACGAGCTGCTCGGCGAGACACCGGCGCGGGGCGGGTCCACCCGCGTCTACGACCCGAGCGCAGGCGAGTCGACGACCTGGTACTACAACGACCACACGCTGGTGCGGCACCAGCAGACCGGGGTGTGGCACCTGTTCGGCATCACCCACGCCGAGCCCGGTGCGCCGCAGGACGAGAAGGTCTTCGGGCACGCCACGGCGCCCACCCCGACCGGCCCGTGGACGAAACGGCCGGTGGCGCTGGCCGCCGACCCCGGGGCCGGGGAGCAGTGGATATGGGCCCCGCACGTCGTCCAGCACAACGGCGTCTACTACATGTTCTACGCGGCCGGGAACCCGGACTACGCCCGGTACCGCATGCACCTGGCCACCTCGACCGACCTGTTCACCTGGACCCGCAGCTCCGCCAACCCGCTGTTCACCGACGGGTGGGAGGGCCGCGACCCGATGGTGACCCGGGTCGGCGACCGCTGGGTCATGTACTACACGGCCACGTCGAGCCCGTCCGGCGGCAACCATGTCGTGGCGTACCGGACCAGCACCGACCTGCGTTCGTGGAGCGGCCGCGCGATCGCGTACACCTCGCCGTACACCGGCCGGGCGGGCGGGCAGACGGAGTCGCCGTTCGTGGTGCGCCGGGGGGAGTGGTGGTACCTGTTCGTCTGCTGCGACGGCACCGACTACGGCGCCGCGTACCGGCGAACGGCCGTCTACCGCAGCCGCGACCCTCTGCGCTTCGACGGCGCGGAGAAGGTGACGGTGCTGGACGCGCACGCCGCCGAGGTCGTGGTGGACGGCTCCAACTGGTACCTGACCCACGCCGGCTGGGGTCAGGGCGGGCTCTGGCTGGCGCCGTTGACCTGGTCGGCCGGTGTGGTAGCCCGTGGCTGGACGGTGACCACCGGATTCCTGCGCGCCGACGTACGCACCTGGCCGAACGCCCGGATCGCCGAGCTGGCGGTGGACCCGGCCGGCGCCGGCAACCACCGTCCCGCGCTCGACTCGTCGCACCGGGGCACCGGCCCGTACCTCGCCGTCGGCCGGTTCGACGTGACCGACCGGGCCGGGGCGCCGGCCCGGGTCGACGTGTCGGCCGACGGCTCCCGGATCAACCTGGCCGGCATCCCGTTCGGCGACGAGCCGGTCACCGCCGACTGGCTGCTCACCGTGACGCCCCGGTGGACCGGTCCCGGGTTGCAGAGCGACGTCACCTGGTCGGTGAACGGGTGGCCGACCGCCGCGGTGTGGGAGGTGGCGTTCAACGTCGACGGCGCGTCGCCGCTGGTCGGCGACCCGGTGGCGGAGGCGCGGCCGACAGGTGACGTCACCGGCATGCCCCGCTGGACGATGAGCACCGGCGACGGGCTCTCGGTGGTCGCGGCGCACCGGTGGGGGTCGGCCTGGCGCGGGGACAACACCTGGTACGACGCCGGCCACGCGATGGCGGCCTGGCAGCCGCTGTGGCGCTCCGGCGGCCTGTCCTGGGCGCCCGGCCAGTACGCGGGCGGCACCTGGCGTCTGACCGCGAGCGGGGTCCGGCGGGACGTGCCGTTCGCCGACGCCGCGCACGCCGCGATCAACGCGATCCCATGACCGGCGTGGACACCCGCGACGCGCCCGGCCCGAGCGGCCGGGTGGTGGTCGCGGCGACCGGTGTGGCCAAGCGGTTCGGCGGCGTGACGGCGCTCGACGGCGTCGACTTCGACGTACGTGCGGGCGAGGTGCACGCGCTGCTGGGCGAGAACGGCGCGGGCAAGTCCACTCTGATCAACGTCCTGTCCGGCGTGATCACCGACTACGACGGAGAGGTCGCGGTCGACGGGATGCCGGTACGGTTCACCGGCCCGGCCGCGGCCCAGGCCGCCGGGATCGCGACCATCCACCAGGAACTCGACCTGGTGCCCGCCCTGTCGGTGGCCGACAACCTCGTGCTCGGGCGGGAGCCCCGGACCCGGCTGCGCACAGTCGACCGGCGGGCCGCGGCCCGTACCGCGCGCGAGCACCTGGACCGGCTCGGCGCCGACATCGACCCGCGCCGCCCGGTGGGCTCGCTGCGCGTCGGCGAGCAGCAGCTCGTCGAGATCGCCAAGGCGCTCGCCCTGGACGCCCGCGTCCTCGTCATGGACGAGCCGACGGCCGCGCTCGCTGACGGGGAGGTGCGGCGGCTGTTCACCACCATCGGCGGCCTGCGCCGCCGGGGCGTCGGTGTCGTCTACATCTCCCACCGGATGGAGGAGATCGAGGTCGTCGCGGACCGCGCGACGGTGCTGCGCAACGGTTCCGTCGCCGGTGTCGTACCGGCTGGCCGGATGGACCGGCGGCGGATCGTGGCGATGATGGTCGGCGGCCGGGCCGCGTCACTGTTCGAGCCCGCTCCGGCGGACGTGGCCGGCGCGCCCGGCCCGCTGCCCGCATCGGCCGGCGGCGACCCGTTGCTGCACGTCACCGACCTGGCGGTGCGGCCCCGGGCGTCCCGGCCCGGCCGCTGCGAGCCGGCCGGCATCAGCCTGACCGTGCGGGCCGGCGAGATCGTCGGCCTGGCCGGGCTGATGGGCGCCGGACGCACCGAACTGCTGGAGACCCTGTTCGGCGCCGGGCCCGCCGGTCGCCGCACCGGCACGGTCCTGCTGGCCGGCCGCCCGTACGCGCCGCGCCGGCCCCGCGCGGCACTGCGTGCCGGCGTCGGCTTCGTCCCCGAGGACCGGCGCCGCTCCGCGCTCGTCCTGGAACACCCGGTCGGCCGGAGCATCGTGCTGGCCGCCCTGTCCAGGCTGACCTCGGCCGGGTTCGTCATCCACGGCCGGGAACGGGCGGCCGTCGCGCGGTCGCTCACCGACCTGGCGATCAAGACGGCGTCGGCGGCCACGCCGGTCGGCGCGCTCTCCGGCGGCAACCAGCAGAAGGTCGTCTTCGCCCGCCACCTCCTCACCGAGCCGCGGCTGCTCCTGCTGGACGAGCCGACCCGCGGCGTCGACATCGGGGCGAAGGCGGAGATCTACCGGCTGCTGCGCCGGCTCGCCGGCGACGGCATGGGCATCCTGCTCGCCTCCTCGGAACTGCCCGAGCTGCTCGGCGTCTGTGACCGGGTGGTGGTGCTGCGCCGCGGCCGGGCCGTGGCCGACCTCGCCACCGGCGGCTGCACCGCCGAGGACGTCCTCGCGGCGGCGATGGGCGGCCCGGCCGCCGGAAGGGACGACCGATGACCGACACCCGCGTGCCGCCACCCGAGCCGGCAGTGACCGGGCCGGCCGCCGGTACGGCCGGACTGCGCGGCGCGACAGCCCACTGGCTGCGCCGGCCGCGCAGCCGCCGGGAACTCGCCGACCGGCTCTTCGCGGTGCAGAGTCTCTTCGCGCTGCTCGCGGTCTTCGTCGTGGCGATCCTCGCCTCCCCGCGCCGCGACGGCGAGATCCTCTTCCTCACCGCCGGCAACCTGGGGAACATCGTCCGCGCGGTGTCGGAGATCGGCATCATCGCGATCGGGATGACGTTCGTCGTCCTGCTGGGCGGCATCGACCTGTCGGTCGGGGCGATCCTCGGTCTGTCAGCGGTCGGCACCGCGACGCTCATGGTCGACTCCGGGCTCGGCATCCTGCCCGCCGTCGCCGCGGTGCTCGCGATCGGCGCGCTGTTCGGCGCGCTCCAGGGGTACGCCGTGGCCCGCCTCGGCATCCAGTCGTTCATCGTGACACTGGCCGGTCTCCAGGTCGCCCGAGGCATCGCCCGGATATGGTCCGGCGGCCTCGGCATCCCGATCGCCTACGGCGACGGACCCCAGGAGGCGCCGCCCGCCTTCGAACTGCTGAACGGCTCGATAAACGGCGTGCTCCCGGTGCCGGCGGTGCTGTTCGTGCTGCTCGGGGTGGCCGCTGTCGTGGTGCTGCGGACGACGGCGTTCGCCCGGCACGTCTACGCGATCGGCGGCAACGAGAAGGCGGCCCGGCTCTCCGGCGTGCCGGTCACCCGGGTCAAGGTCGCCGTGTTCGCCGTCGCGGGCCTGCTGGCGGCGGTGGCCGGCGTGGTCCACGCGGGACAGCTCAACCAGGGCAGCCCGAACGACGGCGCCGGATACGAGCTGGACGCGATCGCCGCCGTCGTCATCGGCGGCACCAGCCTGGCCGGTGGCTCCGGCTCGATGGGCGGCACCCTGGCCGGCGCGCTGCTGCTCGGCATCCTCAACAACATCCTCGCGCTCAACAACATCGACGCCAACGTCCAGCTGCTGATCAAGGGACTGGTGATCGTGCTCGCGGCGGCGTTGCAGAAGCTGCGCCGCGGCCTCGCCTGACCGAACCGACTCCGAGGAGCCACCGATGGACAAGCGAACCACACTGCTCGCGCTGCTGGTCACCGGCGCGCTGGCGGCGACGGGGTGCAGCGTCGAGAAGCCGTCCGACGACGCCGGGCAGGCCCGTGCCTGCGGCGCCGGCAAGGACTTCCTGATCGGCATGTCCCAGGCCAACAACGCCGAGCCGTACCGGCAGGTGATGAACAACGACGTGCAGACGGCGGCGAAGTCGGTGCCCGGCTTCCGCGTCGTGGTCTCCGACGCCGCGCAGGACAACAGCAAGCAGGTCGCCGACGTGGAGAACTTCCTCACCCAGAAGATCGACCTGCTGATCGTCTCGCCGAACGAGGCCAAGCCGCTGACCGCCGTGGTGAAGAAGGCGTACGACCAGGGCGTGCCGGTGATCGTGCTGGACCGCAAGGTCGAGGGGGAGGCGTACACCGCGTTCATCGGCGGCGACAACGTGGCGATCGGCAAGGCGGCCGGCGAGTTCTACGCCACGACGCTGCTGCCCGGCGGCGGCAAGGTGATCGAGATCGCCGGGCTGCCCGGCTCGACCCCCGCCGCCGAACGCGCGCAGGGCTTCCGCGACGGCATCGCCGCCAACCCGAAGATCCAGATCGTCGCCTCCCAGCCCGGCGACTGGCTGCGGGAGAAGGGACAGTCGGTGGCGGACGCACTGATCAAGACCCACCCGGACGTGTCCGCGATCTACGCGCACAACGACCCGATGGCCGAGGGTGCCTACCTCGCCGCGAAGTCGGCGGGCAAGGCGCAGCGGATCAAGTTCACCGGCATCGACGCGCTGCCGGTGCCCTCCGGCGGGATCAAGGCCGTCGAGCAGGGCCGCCTGGCCGCCACGTTCCAGTACGCCACCGGCGGCCGGGAGGCGGTCGAGCTGGCCCGGAAGATTCTCGTCGACTGCGCCGAGGACGTCCCGCGTACCACCACGCTGGGCACCATGCGGATCACCAAGGAGAACGCCGCCGAGGCGTACGCGAAGCTCGGTGGCCTCTGAACGCGGCCGCGCCCCGTCCCGCCCACCGTCCGCCCGTCGAGGGAGCCGCCCCGTGACCCGCTACACAATGCCCGTGCCGGTCGAGCGCCCGGCCGCCCCGCCCCGCACCGTCTACACGGTGGCCAGCGGCGACCTGCGGTCGAGCGCCAACGTCACCTGCTGGCCCACCCAGCGGCAGCTCGAAGCCGACCTCGCCGCCGCCGTCACCGCGCTCGGCTGGCACGTCCGGCGCGGTCATGACGTCGACCCGCTCAAGGGACACGGCTTCATCGACAGCCAGCGCGCCGGGATCGAGGTCTTCCGGAGCATCCCGGCCGACGTGCCGCTCGTCGTGGTGGAGGCGGTCTGGCAGTACAGCCACCACGTGCTGGCCGGGCTGCGCGCCCACCGCGGGCCGATCCTGCTGGTGGCGAACTGGAGCGGGGAGTATCCGGGCCTGGTGGGCCTGCTCAACCTCGCCGGCAGCCTCACCAAGGCGGGCGTGCGGTACTCGACGCTGTGGAGCGAGGACTTCACCGACGAGTGGGCGCGCGACGGCCTGAAGAAGTGGCTGGAGACCGGCCGGGTGACGCACGACGAGAGCCATGTACGCCCGCTGCCCGAGCTGCGGCCGGACGAGGAGGTCGAACTCGGCGTGGCGCTGGCCCGGCAGCTCGTCTCCGAGCGGGCCGTCATCGGCGTCTTCGACGAGGGCTGCATGGGCATGTACAACGCCATCATCGACGACGAGCTGCTCAACCCGATCGGCGTCTTCAAGGAACGCCTGTCGCAGAGCGCACTGGTGGCGGAGATGGCGCGGGTGCCCGACACCGAGGCGCGGGCGGTGCTCGCCTGGCTGGAGGCGGCCGGGATGACGTTCCACACCGGCGCCGACGAGGCCACCGAGCTGACGCACGCCCAGCTGCTCAGCCAGTGCCGGATGTACGTCGCGGCGCTGCGCATCGCCGACGACTTCGGCCTGGACGCGGTCGGGATCCAGTACCAGCAGGGGCTCAAGGACACAGTGCCCGCCAGCGACCTGGCCGAGGGTCTGCTCAACAACGTCGATCGCCCCCCGGTGACCAGCCGGGACGGCTCCCGGGAGCTGTACCCGGGCGTCGCGCTGCCGCACTTCAACGAGGTGGACGAGGGCGTCGCGGTGGACTCGCTGGTCACCAACCGGATCTGGACCGCGATGGGCCTGGACCCGGCGACGACGCTGCACGACATCCGCTGGGGACAGCAGTACGGCGAGCACTTCGTCTGGGTCTTCGAGATCTCCGGTTCGGTGCCCGCGTCGCACAACGGGGGCTACGACAGGTCGTACAGCATGCGTCAGCCGCCGATGTACTTCCCGCTCGGCGGGGGCACGCTCAGCGGCGTGTCGAAGCCGGGGGCGATCGTCTGGTCGCGGGTGTTCGTGATGGACGGCGGCCTGCACGTCGACCTCGGGCGCGGCACGGTGGTGGAGCTGCCCGAGGCGGAGACCCGGCGGCGGCTGGACGCCACCACACCGCAGTGGCCGATCATGCACGCCGTGCTGCACGGCGTGGGTCGCGACCAGTTGATGGCCCGGCACAAGGCCAACCACGTCAACGTGGTCTACGCGCCCGACGCCGACACCGCCGACCGCGCGCTACGGGTCAAGGCCGCCCTCTTCGCCGAGCTGGGCGTACGGGTGCACCTGTGCGGGGAGGTCACGATCTGAGCGAGCCGGCGGCAGTGCCGCGTGACCGGGTTCGGCCCGCCGCGGGGCCCTGCCGGCCGGCCGACGGCGCCGAGCTCTCGCGTACCCGCAGCTCGGTGTGGAGCACCACGGTCGAGGGCGCCTTGGCGGGGTCGGCGATCCGCTCGACGAGCAGCGTGGCGGCGGTACGCCCGAGGTCGTAGGTGGGCTGCGCGACGGTGCTCAGCGAGGGCCGGACCAGGTGCGCCCACGGGATGTCGTCGAACCCGACGATGCCGAACGGGTCGGGTACGCCGATGCCGTTGTCCACGAGGCACTCGACGGCGCCCACCGTCATCAGGTTGTTCGCCGCGAACACCGCGTCCGGCGGCTCGGCGGTCTCCAGCAGGGAGGCCATCGCGCGGTAGCCGCCCTCCTCGCGGAAGTCCGCGTACCGGATCAGGTCCTCGGTGGCCGGGCGTCCGCTCGCCTTCAGCGCCCGCTGGTAGCCCCGCAGCCGCTGCATGGCGGTGGAGATCCGGCGCGGGCCGGTGATGCAGGCGATCCGCCGGTAGCCGCTGCCCACCAGATGGGCGGTCGCCTGCTCGGCGCCGTGGGTGTTGTCCACCAGCACGGTGTCCACCTCGACGCCGCGTGGCTGCCTGTCGATCGCCACGACCGGGATGCGAGCCTGCACCAGGCGGCTGATCAGGGCCGGCCGCCCGGACGAGGAGATGATCACCCCGGCCATCCGCTCGGCCAGGGCCGCGGCGACGTAGCGGGCCTCCTTCTCCGGGTCCTCGTCGCCGTTGCAGAGCACGACCGAGAAGCCGGCCTCCTGCGCGACGTCCTCGACACCGCGCACCATCGAGGTGAAGAACGGGTTCCCGATGTCGGAGATGATGACCGCCCAGAGACTGGTTCGGCTGCGGCGGAGGCTGCGCGCGACGGCGTTGGGGCGGTAGTCGAGGTCCTGCGCGGCCTGCCGTACCCGCGCGGCCATCTCCGGGTCGACCGAGGCACGCCCGTTGAGGACACGGGAGACGGTCGCCGGCGACACTCCCGCGCGACGCGCCACGTCGTAGATGGTCGTCATCGCCGCTCCCGTCGTCCGTCGGCGGGTCCGGCCCGGCCGGCCCATGGCGGTCTGCCCGTCGGATCGTGACCCACCGGAGGGAGACCGCCACCGCGGGAGATCGCTCGGAATCCTATACCCGTCAAGCAATCGATTTCCGGCCGGGTCCGCCGCGCTTCCCGGCGGCCCCACGGTCGCTATTGACATCGACAGCGGTGACTACAACACTCGTCAGCAATCGATTTCTCACGGTCGCGTCGCCTGGTCACCCCGGTCGGCCGGCCATCTCCGGTTCCTTCCTCCGACACCCCCGAGGAGCACGGTGAGACGAACTCCACCGGCGATGCTCGTCGCGCTCTGCACGGCCGTGGCGGCCGTCGCAGTCGGCGCGCCCGCGGCCGCCGTACCGATGGACACGCTGGCCTGCCCGTCCGTGCCGGCCACCCACGACCCCGCCGTCACGCTGATCGTCTACCGGGTGGCCCGGTCGTACAACGTCAACGACAAGGTCATGCTCTCCACCTTCGAGGCGGGGTGGGTCGAGTCCCACATGAACAACCTGCCCTGCGGTGACAAGTCCAGCCTCGGCGTGTTCCAGCAGCGCTGGGACTACGGGTGGGGCACCCCCGAGCAGATCATGGACCCGGTCTACGCCACCCAGCAGTACGTCACCCGGGCGATCACCTGCGACCGCAACAACCCCGGCTACACCGCCGGGCAGGTGGCGCAGTGCGTCCAGCGGTCGGGGTTCCCCGACCGGTACGACCAGGTGGCGGCGACCGCGCGGACGCTGCTCAACCAGGCGGCCCGTACCCACGGCATGGCCGGCGGGTCGTCGACCGACGTCAACGGCGACGGCCGCGACGACGTCCTCACCTTCACCCAGAACACCTCCGCCGACGTCTACGCGAGCACCTCCACCGGCACGGGCTTCGCGGGAACGTCGGTGAAGTGGAACGACTTCTTCTCCATCGGCGGGGAGACCGCCTCGACAGGTGACGTCAACGGTGACGGACGCGACGACATCGTCACGTTCGCGCACGGCAACACCGGAGACGTGTACGTGGCGCTGTCGAACGGGTCGGCGTTCACGTCGCCGGGCAAGTGGCACGAGTGGTTCGCGCCGGGTGCCGAGATAGCCGCCGTGGGCGACGTCACCGGCGACGGCCGCGACGACATCGTCGCGTTCACACACAACGCGACGGCCGACGTCTACGTCGCCGTGTCCACCGGGTCGTCGTTCGCCGGCACGGCGGTGAAGTGGCACGACTTCTTCTCCGTCACGGGGGAGTTCCCCGCACTCGGCGACGTCAACGGCGACGGGCGCGACGACATCATCACGTTCACCCAGGGCCCGGCGTCGGCGGCCGACGTCATCGTGGCGCTGTCCACCGGGACCTCGTTCGGGGCGCCGCAGAAGTGGCACGACCTGTTCGCCGTGGGCGCCGAGCAGCCTCGGGTGGGCGACATCAACGGCGACGGACGCGACGACATCGTGACGTTCACCTGCAACGCCGACGCCGACGTCTACGCCGCCACCTCCACCGGCACCGGCTTCGCCGGCACCACTGTGAAGTGGCACGACTTCTTCTGCCTGCCCGGTGAGTTCCCGTACCTCGCCGACGCCGACGGCGACGGCAAGGACGACCTCGTCGTCTTCACCAAGGGCACCACGAACGACGTGTACGTGGCGCTGTCCACCGGCACCACATTCGGTGCCAGCAGCAAGTGGCACGACTACTTCGGCCTCACCGGTGAGGTGACGCTGTGACACCAGGATGGGAGGCCCTCGTGGCCGGAACACGACGGAGACGGCGGCGCGCCGGCGTCGCCCTGCTGGCCGCGGCGCTCGCCGGCGGGATCGCGGTGCAGCCTGCGCCGGCGTCCGCCACGCTGCCGGGCCGGACCGCGCTGGACGCCGCGTTCGTGCGGGCAGCGCAGGAGTACGACGTACCCCGGGACGTCCTGGTCGCGGTCGGCTACGGCGAGTCCCGCCTCGACGCGCATGGCGGCAAGCCGAGCCAGGCGAACGGCTACGGGGTGATGCATCTGGTCAGCAACCCGGTCCAGCACAGCCTGGAACGGGCGGCGGAGTTGACCGGCGAGCCGGTCGGGCGACTGAAGACCGTCACGCCGGCGAACATCCGCGGCGGCGCGGCGGTGCTGCGCGAGCTGGCCGACGCCGAAGGGCTGACCGCAGCGGACCGGGAGCGGGTCACCGCCTGGTATCCGGTGGTGGCGCGGTACGGCGGCGCGGCCGACGACGCCACCGCACGGCTGTACGCGGACGGGATCTACGAGCTGGTGCAGCAGGGAATTCCGGGCGCGGTGCCGGTGCGGGCGCACCGGGTCGAGCCGGAGCGGGGTCGGTACGCCACTGTGGCGCCGGCCGGCGCGGCCTCCCGTTCGCTCGCCGCCGCCGTGCCGGAGTACCCGGCGGCGCGGTGGGTGGCCGCCAACGGCGCGAACTACGGCGCGGGGCGGTCCAGCCGGATCACCACGGTGATCCTCCACGTCACCCAGGGCTCGTACGCCGGGACCATCAGCTGGTTCCAGAACCCGTCGTCCGGCGTCAGCGCCCACTACGTGGTCAAGTCCAGCAACGGCGAGATCACCCAGATGGTCCGCGAGGGCGACACCGCGTACCACGCCCGGTCCGGCAACGCGTACGGCGTCGGCATCGAGCACGAGGGCTACGTCGACAACCCGGCCTGGTTCACCGACGCGATGTACCGTTCGTCGGCCGCGCTGACCCGTTACCTGTGCGACAAGTACGGCATCCCGAAGAACCGCACCGGCATCAAGGGCCACAACGAGATCCCGGGCAACGACCACACCGACCCGGGGCCGAACTGGAACTGGAACTACTACCTCTCACTGGTGAACCAGGGCGGCGGAGGCTCGGCCGCCCGGTATTTCGGTGGTTCGCCGACGGATTTCGATGGTGACGGTCGGGATGACGTGGTGGCGTTCACCCACGGTGCGTCGGCTGACGCCTACGTGGCGACGTCGACGGGTTCGTCGTTCGCGGGCACGTCGGTGAAGTGGCACGACTGGTTCGCCCTGTCCGGAGAGACACCGCTGACCGCAGACGTCAACGGCGACGGACGAGACGACGCGATCGTGTTCACCCACGGCACCACCGCCGACGTCCACGTCGCCCTCTCCACGGGCACATCGTTCGCCGCGTCGGCGAAATGGCACGACTGGTTCGCCCCCGGCACCGAGGTCCCCGCCGTCGGCGACGTCAACGGCGACGGCCGCGACGACATCATCACCTTCACCCACGACACCAACGCCGACGTCTACGTCGCCCTGTCCACCGGCACATCCTTCACCGGCACGGCGGTGAAGTGGCACGACTACTTCTCCATCGCCGGGGAGTTCCCCGCCCTGGGCGACGTCAACGGCGACGGTATGGACGACATCATCACCTTCACCCAAGGCCCCGCCACCGCAGCCGACGTCATCGTCGCCCTGTCCACCGGCACCTCGTTCGGCCCACCCCAGAAATGGCACGACCTGTTCGCCGTCGGCACCGAACAACCCCGCGTCGCAGACATCAACGGCGACGGCCGCGACGACATCATCACCTTCACCTGCAACACCGACGCCGACGTCTACGCCGCCACCTCCACCGGCACCGGCTTCACCGGCACCACCATCAAATGGCACGACTTCTTCTGCCTACCCGGCGAATTCCCCTACCTCGCCGACGCCAACGGCGACGGCAAACACGACCTCATCGTCTTCACCAA
>NZ_FMCQ01000016.1 GCF_900091605.1 Micromonospora tulbaghiae | reverse complement strand
CCCGGGATCGGCACCAGGTCCGCGTCCGCGTCACCGTGCAACGACGGCACACTCGACAACAACCCCCACGTGTACGGATGCTGCGGCGCCCGCAACACCCGCTCCACACTCCCGTGCTCCACCGCCCGACCGCCGTACATCACCAACACGTCATCAGCCACCTGGGACACCACACCCAGGTCATGGGTGATCAACACGATCGCCGACCGGAACTCCTCCTGCAAATCACTGAGCAGATCCAGAATCTGCGCCTGCACCGTCACGTCCAACGCCGTCGTCGGCTCATCCGCGATCAACAGATCCGGATCGTTGACCAACGCCATCGCGATCATCGCCCGCTGCCGCATCCCACCCGAGAACTCATGCGGATACTGATCGAACCGCTTCCCCGGCTGCGGAATCCCCACCCGGCCCAGCATGTCCACCGCCCGCGTCCGCGCCTCCCGCCGACCCGCCCTCGGATGATGCACCCGATACGCCTCAGCGATCTGCCTACCCACCGAGTAGTACGGATGCAACGCCGACAACGGATCCTGGAAGACCATCGCCATGTCCCGGCCCCGCAGCCGCCGCACCTCCTCCTCACCCAACCCCACCAGCTGACGCCCACCCACCCAGATCTCCCCCGAGATGGTCGTGCGCTTCGCGTTGTGCAGACCCAGGATCGCCAGCGACGTGACGCTCTTACCCGACCCCGACTCCCCCACGATCCCCAACGTGCGGCCCCGCTCCACCGCGAACGACACCCCGTCCACGGCCCGCACCACACCGTCCTCGGTGTCGAACCGCACCCGCAGATCCCTGACCTGGAGATAGGGCCCGTCGCCGGATCGCTGCTCCGGCACCTCCGGGCGGTCCGGCTCCCCGGACGGCACCGCCTCCGACCTGCCCATTGACCGCCTCCCCTTCGGTGATGAAGAGAACCTACAGCAAACCCTTGGAGGCGAAAATAAGCTACATCGAGCGGTCTGTCAGCGGTCAGAGCGTAACGACTGGGTTTCCGGTCCGCACGCCCCTCACCTGGGACATTCACGGCCGCGATTGGGCATCTCGGCCTCGTCGTCGCACCCGGGGTGCGACCATGGTCCCGGTGACGAAGGGACCATTCCTGTCGGCACGAGGTGGAGGCGACCATGACCGCGGCGGTGTTCGGCCACGACGGCCCGTGGACCGAAGAGGAGTACCTCGCCCTCGGCGAGACGCGGCAACGCGTCGAACTCTTCGACGGGAGCCTGCACGTGACACCGGCACCGACTCCGCGGCATCAGCGAATCCAGCGGAACCTCGGCAATCTGCTGGAGGCCGCGGCCCGGCACGCCGGCCTGGAACTGCTGGAGACGGTGAACGTCCGGCTCCGGCCAGGCCGCATACCGATTCCCGACCTGGTCGTCACCGAGTCGATCGACTTCGACGAGCCGATGATCGAGGCGCGGGACGTACGGCTCGTGTGCGAGGTCATCTCACCCGGCAACGCGGCGACCGACAAGGTGCTCAAGATGCACTACTACGCCGCCGCGGGCATCGAGTGGTATCTGCTGGTGGAGCAGGAGACCGGCACGCTGCACCTCTACCAGCGACAGGGTCGGCACTACCGGGAGGTGTCGGTGACCAAACCCGGTTCCGTGCTGGAGCTGACCGAGCCCGTCCGGGCCACGGTCCGGCCGGAGGATCTCGTCCCCTGACGGATGTCGGCCCGCTCGCCTAGGGTCGGGCGCATGAGTGAGCGTCAGCGAGCGACCCACCAGGACCGCGCATGAGCGAGTTCGACGCGGCGACCGCCGCCGTCCAGGCCGCCCTCGACGCGGGCGCCCGGTACGCCGACGCCCGGGTCATGCACCGCCGTTACGAGTCGATGTCGGCCCGCAACGGCGACATCGAGGAGCTGAGCCAGGACGAGAGCGTCGGGCTGGGCGTACGCGCGCTCGTCGGATCGGGTTGGGGTTTCCACGCCGTACCCGATCTGTCCGACGCCGCGGCCCGCGACGCCGGCCGGCGCGCCGCGGCGATCGCTGCCGCGAGCGCGCGGGTTCCCGGCCCGCCGATCGACCTGGTGCCGGTCGAGGCGACGGTGGCGAGCTGGGCCTCGGACTGCGTCGTCGACCCGCTCGGGGTGCCGCTGTCGGACAAGGGCGACCTGCTGGTCCGGGCCACGGCGACGATGCGCGAGCACGGCGCCGACCTGGCCGAGGGGCTGTACCAGATCTGGGACACCTCGAAGTGGTTCGTCTCCAGCGAGGGTCACCGGATCGACCAGCGCATCCGGGAGTGCGGTGGCGGCATCTCGGCCACCTCGATCGGTGACGGCGAGACCCAGCGGCGGTCCTACCCGAGCTACCGCGGGCAGTACGGCACCACCGGCTGGGAGCTGGTCACCTCGCTCGACCTGGCCGCGCACGCCGCCCGGATCGCCGAGGAGTCCCGGGAGCTGCTCACCGCGCCGCTCTGCCCGGCCGGCGAGACCGACCTGATCCTCGGCGGCGAGCAGCTCGCGTTGCAGATCCACGAGTCGGTCGGGCACGCCATCGAGCTGGACCGCATCCTCGGCTGGGAGGCGGCGTTCGCCGGCACGTCCTGGCTCGACCTGGCCCGCCTCGGCTCGCTGCGCTACGGCTCGGAGCTGATGAACGTGACGATCGACCCGACCATCCCGGGCGCGCTCGGCAGCTTCGGCTTCGACGACGAGGGCTCGCCGGCGGTCGCCCGGGACGCGGTCCGCGAGGGGCGGTGGGTCGGGGTGCTCGCCGGCCGGGACTCGGCCGCCGCCGCCGGCCTGGACTACGGCGGCAGCGTACGGGCCGACGGCTGGGCCCGCCTGCCGATGGTGCGGATGACGAACGTGGGCCTGGAACCCGGCCCGCACACCCTCGACGAGATCATCGCGGCCACCGACGACGGGGTGCTGATGGACATCAACCGGTCCTGGTCGATCGACGACAAGCGGCTCAACTTCCAGTTCGGCTGCGAGGTCGGCTGGGAGGTGAAGAAGGGTCGCCGGGGGCGGATGCTGCGCAACCCGACCTACACCGGCATCGGCCCGGTCTTCTGGCGCTCGATGGACATGCTCTCCTCGGAGACGGTCGCCTGGGGCACGCCCAACTGCGGGAAGGGGCAGCCCGGGCAGGTCGGGCACACCGGCCACCCGGCCGCGCCGGCCCGGTTCCGGGGCGTCCGGGTTGGGGTGCGGGCATGAAGCGGAGTGCCGGCATGAGCGAGCGCAGCGAGCGAATCGGCAGGCTCAGGGCGACGGTGCCTCATGACGGCACGGAGCGAAGCGGAGTGCCGGCATGAACGCCGAGATGGAGATCGCCGCCGGGGTGGTCGACCTGGTCCGGCACACGGCCGGTCCGGCCGCCGAGGCCGAGGTGCTGGTGACCCGCTCCGACCTGGCGCTGACCCGCTTCGCCAACTCGTTCGTCCACCAGAACGTCTCCGAGACCGGCGTCGCCGTACACCTGCGGTTGCACGTGGACGGGCGGACCGTGACCGGCAGCGGCAGCCGGATCGACGCCGACGGCCTGGCCGCGCTCGTCGAGCGGACCCGGGCCGCGGCCCGGCTCGCGCCGCCCGACCCGGCCTGGCCGGGACTCACCGCGCCGACGCCCGTGCCCGCCGGCCCGGCCGTCGACGAGGCCACCGCGTTCGCCTCGCCCGACGAGCGGGCCGAGCGGGTACGCGCGTTCGTCGCGGCGGTCGAGGGGCTGGAGGCGGCCGGTTACTGCCGCACCGCGTACCGGTCGGGGGCGTTCGCCAACTCGGCCGGGCACACGGCTGTGGGTCGGGCGGCCGAGGCGGCGATGGACGGCATCGCCCGCGCCGGTGGCGCGGACGGGGTGGCGCGGCTCTGCGCCGACCGGCTGGCCGATCTCGACGGCGCGGCGCTCGGCGCCCGCGCGGCGGCGAAGGCACGCGCCGCGGCCGACCCGGTCGAGCTGCCGCCCGGGCACTACGAGGTGGTGCTCGAACCGGCTGCCGTCGCCGACCTGCTGCAGAACCTGGCCTGGCACGGTTTCAACGGCAAGCGGTACGCCGAACGGCAGTCCTTCGCCGAGCCGGGCACGGCACAGTTCGACCCTTCGGTGACGCTGGTGGACGATCCACTGCACGCCGGCACGCTGCCGTTCGACCTGGAGGGCACGCCCCGGCGGGCGTTGCCGCTGGTGGAGGGCGGCACCACCGGCGCGGTGGCGTACGACAGGCGTGCCGGTGCCGAGGCGGGCGCCGGGTCGACCGGGCACGGAATGCCGGGCAGCGCGACGTTCGGGCCGATCCCGCACAACATCCGCCTGCTGGCGGGCACGACCGACGCCGGCGCGGCCGTCGCCGCCGGACCGGTGAGCGCGGGCGTGACCGGGGCGGTGGGCGACCCGGACACCGCCGCGCTGGTGGCCGGCATGCGGCGCGGGCTGCTGGTCAGCGACTTCTGGTACACCCGGGTGCTGGACCCGAAGCAACTCGTGATCACCGGGTTGACCCGCAACGGGGTGTGGCTGGTCGAGGACGGCGTGCCGACCCGGGCGGTACGCGACTTCCGGTTCACCGAGTCGTACCCCCGGGCGCTGGGGCCGGGCCGGGTGCTCGGCCTGGGCCGGACGGCGGTCCGCCAGCCGGGCCGCGTCGACGGTTCCTGGTACGAGACGCCGGCGCTGCGGCTGTCCTCCTGGCACTTCACCGGCGGCGCGTCCGGGTGACCCGGCACGCCGCCGGGCACGCCACGCCGCCGGTCGGCGCACCGTTCGACCGACCCGCCACATTGATCATGAACTGACTCTTTCCAAGCTGCGGGACACACGGGACACTGCGTTGCGCGGCCGGGCCGTGAAGATCGGCGTAACGTGTGTCACTTAGCCGCACCGGTTCACCGGTGTGGCCTCGCGCGTGCGCAGGACGTGACAGTGACGTCAGGGAGATGACTCGAATGACAACTACGTCGGCCAGGACGCCGAGACCGCAGCCGCGGGGAGGGCGGGCACGCGCCGCAATCGCGGCGAAGACGTTGCGGACCGACAGATGGTGGATCGCCCCGCTGATCACAGTGGTGGGGCTCAGCGCGTGGGTCATCTACGCGACGGTCCGGGTCTTCATGCACAAGTGGTACTGGGTGGAGCAGTACCACTACCTGACGCCGTTCTACTCCCCCTGCGTCACCGACCGCTGTGTCGAGGGCTCCTCGCACTTCGGCCAGTTCCTGCCCGGCTGGTGGATCATCCCGGACGCGGCGCTCACCCTGCCGTTCCTGCTGCTGTTCCGCCTGACCTGCTACTACTACCGCAAGGCGTACTACCGGTCGTTCTGGCTGTCGCCGCCGGCCTGCGCGGTGCCGGACGGGCACCAGTCGTACAGCGGCGAGACGCGGTTCCCGCTGCTCGGGCAGAACCTGCACCGCTACTTCTTCTACGCCGCCGCGATCATCTCGCTGATCAACACCTGGGACGCGGTCCTGGCCTTCCACTCCCCCGAGGGCTTCGGCTTCGGCCTGGGCAACATCATCCTGATCGTCAACGTGGTGATGCTGTGGGCGTACACGATCTCCTGCCACTCCTGCCGGCACATCATCGGCGGGCGGCTCAAGCACTTCTCCAAGCACCCGATGCGCTACAAGGCGTGGACCGGGGTGTCCTGGTTGAACGTCCGGCACATGCAGCTCGCCTGGATCACCCTGGGCACCCTGGCGCTCACCGACTTCTACGTGATGGCGGTCGCCGCCGGCTGGATCAACGACCTGCGGTTCATCAACTGAGAGCCTGGACATGACTGAGACGCGAATCGAACGACACCACTACGACGTCGTCGTGATCGGGGCCGGTGGCGCCGGCCTGCGCGCGGCGATCGAGGCCCGGCTGGCCGGCAAGAAGACCGCGATCATCTCGAAGTCGCTGTTCGGCAAGGCGCACACGGTGATGGCCGAGGGCGGCGCCGCCGCCGCGATGGGCAACGTGAACTCGCGCGACAACTGGCAGGTGCACTTCCGGGACACCATGCGCGGCGGCAAGTTCCTCAACAACTTCCGGATGGCCGAACTGCACGCCAAGGAGGCGCCGCAGCGGATCTGGGAACTGGAGACGTACGGCGCGCTGTTCGACCGCACCAAGGACGGGAAGATCTCGCAGCGCAACTTCGGCGGCCACGAGTACCCGCGCCTGGCGCACGTCGGCGACCGGACCGGCCTGGAGCTGATCCGCACGCTCCAGCAGAAGATCGTCTCGCTCCAGCAGGAGGACAAGCAGGAGTTCGGCAGCTACGACGCGCGGATCCGGGTCTTCTCCGAGACCACGATCACCGAGCTGCTGCTCGACGGCGACCGCGTCGCCGGCGCGTTCGGCTACTACCGCGAGTCCGGCGAGTTCGTCCTGTTCGAGGCGCCCGCGGTGGTGCTGGCCACGGGCGGCGTCGGACGGTCCTACAAGGTCACCTCGAACTCGTGGGAGTACACCGGCGACGGCCACGCGCTGGCGCTGCGCGCCGGGGCCACGCTGATCAACATGGAGTTCCTCCAGTTCCACCCGACCGGCATGGTCTGGCCGCCCTCGGTGAAGGGCATCCTGGTCACCGAGTCGGTACGCGGCGACGGCGGCGTGCTGAAGAACTCCGAGGGCAAGCGGTTCATGTTCGACTACGTCCCCGACGTGTTCCGCAAGCAGTACGCGGAGACCGAGGAGGAGGCGGACCGCTGGTACACCGACCCGGACAACAACCGGCGCCCGCCGGAGCTGCTGCCCCGCGACGAGGTCGCCCGCGCCATCAACAGCGAGGTCAAGGAGGGCCGGGGTACGCCGGCCGGCGGCGTCTACCTGGACATCGCCTCCCGTAAGTCGGCCGAGGAGATCCGCCGCCGCCTGCCGTCGATGTACCACCAGTTCAAGGAACTGGCCGACGTCGACATCACCAAGGAGCCGATGGAGGTCGGCCCGACCTGTCACTACGTGATGGGCGGCGTCGAGGTGGACCCCGACTCCGGCGCGGCCTTCGGCACGGTGCGCGGGCTCTACGCCGCCGGTGAGGTGTCCGGCGGCATGCACGGCTCCAACCGGCTCGGCGGCAACTCCCTGTCCGACCTGCTGGTCTTCGGCAAGCGCGCGGGCGGGCACGCCGCCACGTACACCGATCAGCTCACCACCCGCCCGGCGGTGTCGGTGGCGGCGGTGGAGGCCGCCGTGGAGACGGCGCTGGCGCCGTTGCAGCGGGACACCGGGGAGAGCCCGTACCAGCTCCAGCAGGACCTCCAGGTGGTCATGGGCGACCTGGTCGGCATCATCCGGCGCGAGGGCGAGCTCGCCGACGCCATGCGCAGACTGGCCGAGCTGCGGGAGCGGGTGGCGAAGGTGAGCGCGGCCGGCGGCCGGCGCTACAACCCGGGCTGGCACCTGGCGCTGGACCTGCGCAACATGCTCGTGGTGTCGGAGTGCACCGCGAAGGCGGCACTGGAGCGGCAGGAGTCGCGCGGCGGGCACACCCGGGAGGACTACCCGGCGATGGACCCGAAGTGGCGGAGCGTCAACCTGGTCTGCTCGCTGGACGGGGACGCGGTCCGGCTCACCCACAAGCCGCTGCCGAAGATGCGGCCGGAGCTGATCGGGCTGTTCGACCGGGCCGAGCTGGCCAAGTACCTGACCGACGAGGAACTCGCCGAGTTCGACGCCCTCACCGAGGAGGCGAACAACTGATGGGAAGTAAGCGCCAGTTCCGCATCTGGCGGGGCGACGAGACCGGCGGGGACCTGAAGGACTACACGGTCGAGGTGAACGAGGGCGAGGTGGTCCTCGACGTGATCCACCGCCTCCAGGCCACCGAGGCCCCGGACCTGGCGTGCCGGTGGAACTGCAAGGCCGGCAAGTGCGGCTCCTGCTCGATGGAGATCAACGGCAAGCCGCGGCTGGGCTGCATGACGCGGATGTCGACGTTCGAGGAGTCGGAGACCGTCACTGTCACCCCGTTGCGTACCTTCCCGGTGATCCGGGACCTGGTCACCGACGTCTCGTTCAACTACGAGAAGGCCCGGGAGACCCCGGCGTTCGCGCCGCCGGCCGACGTGGCGCCCGGCGACTACCGGATGCAGCAGGTCGACGTCGAGCGCTCGCAGGAGTTCCGCAAGTGCATCGAGTGCTTCCTGTGCCAGAACGTCTGCCACGTGATCCGTGACCACGACGAGAACAAGCCAGCGTTCTCCGGCCCCCGGTACTTCATCCGGGCGGCCGAGCTGGACATGCACCCGCTCGACGCGCGCACCGACCGCCGGGAGTACGCGCAGTCGGACATGGGGCTCGGATTCTGCAACATCACCAAGTGCTGCACCGAGGTCTGCCCCGAGCACATCAAGATCACCGACAACGGGATCATCCCCATGAAGGAACGGGTCGTCGACCGCAGGTACGATCCCCTTGTGTGGCTCGGTAACAAGATCTTCCGGAGGGGTCAGGTGCCTCAGACCAGCGCGACCAGCGGGCATTCGAGTGGTGCCGTCACGTCCGGAGGGGCGCACGGCGGGGCGCACGCGCACGGCGGCGGTTCGCACGCCGGCGGGGTGCACTCGCACGCGGGCGGCTCGCACGACAGCGCCGCCGAGCGTCAGGCGCAGCAGGGCGTCAACTGGCACCGCGAGGTGCCGCACCCGACCGCCCCGGCGGTGGACGCCAACGGCAAGCTGCCGCTGACCGAACTGACCTTCAACAAGGCCGCCGCGCCGTCGCCGTTCGGCGACGACGTGACGTTCCCGCTGCCGCCGGAGCACCTCAACTTCGCCCACCCGCAGCAGGACGAGCCGAAGCACTGAACAGCAGCACGACGATGACGGGGGCCAGCGGCACACGCCGCGGGCCCTCGTCCCGTTTCCGGCAGGCTGTCCGGTTCGCCGGACGGCCCGGCTCGCGCCGCGGTCGTTCAGGGGGTGTCGAGCAGGGGGCGAAGCGCGGCCACGATCGGCACGTCGGCCGGCAGCCAGTCGACGCTGTCCAGCTCGGCGGCGGACAGCCAGCGCAGCTCGGCGTGCTCCAGGGCCTTGGGCTCGTCGCCGTGCAGCAGGCGGGCGGCGTAGACGCGCAACACGGACCGGCCGTGCGCCATCCGTACGTCGCGGCCGACACGCGCGCCGACCGCCACCCGTACGCCCAGTTCCTCGACGCACTCCCGGGCCAGCGCGTCGGTCTCGGCCTCGCCCGGCTCGACCTTTCCACCCGGGAACTCCCAGCGCCCCGCCACCTCGGGAGGCGCGGAGCGCTCGCACGCCAGCACCCGGCCACCCTCGATGATCGCCGCCCCGACAACCACCCTCGGGTCCCGCCGGTCGGCCTGCCCGCTTCCGCTAACCCGTTCGGTCCGCACGGGCCACCAGCGTGCCAGATCAATCGGCGGTTTGGGTAGCTGCGTCGGCCGTCAGGTCAGCAGAACACGGAAGTGTGGGCGTGGACACACCATCTGAGTGGCGAGAGACTAGAGGGCGTCGACTGGGACACGGGATGGCGACGATTTGGCCACAAGCCGGCAACGACGCCTGGGAGGTGCGGTGATGCGCGTGCTGTTCAGCGGCCGGGCGAAGCACGACTACCTCAGCGACGCGCTAGCCCTGCTGTCCGGATGGACGCGCGAGGGCGAACAGATCCGCCGCACGATCGTCCTCGACGACACCCAGCACGCCGCGCTCACCGAGCGGGTGGCGGTGGTTGCCGACGCGCTGCGGCTGCGCCCCGAGATCAGCCGCCGGGCCGACCGTACCCAGATCAGGCTCGGACACGGCGACGGCGAGCCGCTCACCGAGGGTGAGGTGCTGCTGGCCGCGCGCATCGAGGACGCGGTCCGCGCGGTCACCGAACCCTGACACTCCCTGAGAGATCGCTGAGGATCCGGGGTTAGGAAACAAACCTGAGGGTAGGACATCCGGTAACGGGAGGTACAACGCTCCCGAAGTAGACGGATTGTGCGATAACCCCTTAGAACTCCTAACTTTGGGTGCGTTGGAGTTGGCGCCAGCAGATGAGGGCGCAGGCGAGGCTGAGGAAGGCTTGGTGGATGTCGTCGCGGATTTCCCAGCGGATGCGCAGGCGGCGGAACCAGTGCAGCCAGGCGATGGTGCGTTCGACGACCCAGCGTCGGGTGCCGAGGCCAGAGCCGTGGGGTGTGCCGCGTCGGGCGATGACGGGGGTGACGCCGCGGGCCCGGATCTGTTGGCGGTGGCTGTCGTAGTCGTAGCCCCGATCGGCATACAGCCGGTCGGGGCGCCGCCGTGGCGGGCCGGGGCGTCCGCCGATCGGGGGGATGGCGTCGAGCAGGGCGGTGGTCTGGGTGGAGTCGTGGCGGTTGCCGCCGGTCAGCGTGACCGCGAGAGGGATGCCGCCGGCGTCGGTGATGACGTGGTGTTTCGAGCCAGGCTTGCGGCGGTCGACCGGGCTCGGACCAGTTTTGGGCCGCCCTTGAGCGCCCGGATGTGGGAGCCGTCGATCACCGCCCTCGACATGTCCAACTGGCCCGCGCCCCGCAGCCGGGCCAGCAGCACCTCGTGCAGCCGTTGCCACACCCCCGCCTGGTTCCAGTCCCGCAACCTGCGCCAGCAGGTCATCCCGGAGCCGAACCCCAACTCCTGGGGCAGGTACTCCCACGGGATCGCGGTGTAGAGCACGAACAAGATCCCGCACAGCACCTTGCGGTCATCCAGCGGCTTGCGCCCCGGGTACCGGCGGCGGCGTGGTGGGCGGGGTGGCAGCAGCGGTGCGATCTCGGCCCACAACTCATCCGAGACGATCCACGGCGGCTGCTCACCCCTCCTCACGTCCAGACGAAACGACCCTCACATCCGGCCGGTTACGCCCAACATCATTAAGTTAGGACCTCTTAG
>NZ_FMCQ01000017.1 GCF_900091605.1 Micromonospora tulbaghiae | reverse complement strand
CAGCCGCTGTTCACCGGCAGCATCTCCGGTTCCGGCACCGGCCCGATCGACCAGACGCTGATCGCCGACGACCAGAACATGTACCTGTTCTTCGCCGGTGACAACGGCAAGATCTACCGCTCCAGCATGCCGATCGGGAACTTCCCCGGCAGCTTCGGGTCGAACTACACCACCATCATGTCGGACTCGACGAACAACCTGTTCGAAGCCGTGCAGGTCTACAAGCTGCAGGGCCAGACCCGCTACCTGATGATCGTCGAGGCCATCGGCTCACAGGGCCGCTACTTCCGGTCCTTCACCGCCACCAGCCTGAACGGCTCCTGGACCCCCCAGGCCGCCACCGAGTCCAACCCGTTCGCCGGCAAGGCCAACAGCGGCGCGACCTGGACCAACGACATCAGCCACGGCGAACTGATCCGCACCACCGCCGACCAGACCTTCACCGTCGACCCCTGCAACCTCCAACTGCTCTACCAGGGCCGCTCCCCCAACTCCGGCGGCGACTACGGCCTCCTGCCCTACCGACCCGGACTGCTCACGCTCCAGCGCTGAGCGCGTACCCCGAGATCTGGAGAGCCCGGCCCGCGACCATGCGGGCCGGGCTCTCCGGCGTCTCCCCGGCGGTGATCGTTGCCCCGGAGGCAACGACGGTGGCCCGGTCCGTCGTTGATCGGAACCACCTCGCCCGGGAGGGTGGAGGTTGTCACCACCTCCCGGACGAAGGGTTGAGCAGATGTCCTTCCAGGCGTACCTCGACGCGATCGAGGACAAGACCGGCAAGACCCCGCGCGCCCTGGTCGACGAGGCCGGGGAGCGCGGCTACGACGCGGCCGACGTCAAGGCCGGCGTGATCGTGGGCTGGCTCAAGGACGAGTACGGCCTCGGCCGGGGACACGCGATGGCCCTGGTCCACGTGATCAAGAACGGCCCGAAGATCAGCGCCAAGCACGTCGGATCCACCGGCTCCCACCGCGACGACAGCGACACGCTGTGGCTGGACGGCAAGGCCGCCCGGCCGGCCGAATAGACCACATGTCCGTCTCGCGTCGGACCCGGCCGGCGCGCCCACCCGCCGTCCCACCGGAGACGAGCGCAGAGACGGGCGCACCGGCCGTCACCTCGACGTCACGCGCGGACGGTCACCGGCGCGCTCGCGGCTCGACCGTTGGCGTAGCCCGCCTTCACCGCGACGACCGTCACGGTGACCGCCTTGCCGCGCATCGCCGCGGTCAACGTCAGCGTCTTCGTCGTCGTACCGGTCAGCTCCCCGCCCACTCGCCACTCGTAGCGGTACGAGTCGGCGGCCGGCGTCCAGGTGCCGGTGGTCGCCTGCACGGTCTGGCCCACCCGGGGCGTACCGGTGATCGTCGGCTTGACAGTGGCCTGCAGCGCCGGGCCCTTCGCCACCGGGACGGTGGCCTGCGACGTCGCCCGGCCGGACGCGTACCCGGGTTTGGTCGCGGTGACCGCCACGGTCAGCCGCTTGCCCAGCAGGGACGCCGGGATCACGTACGTCGCACCGGTCGCCCCGCTGATCGCGGTGCCGTCGGCCGCCCACTGGTAGGTGTACGCCGAGGCGGCGGGGCTCCACTCACCGGTCGACGCGCCGACGGTCGCCCCCACCGCCACGGTGCCGGTGACGGCCGGCGCGGTCACCGACCGCAGGGCCTGAGCCCCGGTGATCGAGAACGCGTCGGCCAGCGAGACCTGGTCGCTCCACTCGTCCGGCCGCACCGAGACGGACGCCTTGCCCACCCCGGCGGAGGTCAGATCGACATCGGCGGTGAGGGTCCGGCGGTCCGCGGAGACGCTCCGCACGGTCGCGACGATTGCGGTGCCGCCGGACGGGGTGACGGTGACCTGGTCCTCCTGGTGGAAACCGCTGCCGGTGATCGTGATCGTCCGTACCGCGCCCGTCTCGACCGACGCCGGCGATACCGACGTCACGGTCAGCGGGTCGGGCGCCACGTAGAAGGAGTAGTAGGTCTGCAACGACTCGGCGCCGTCCGCCGTCACGCTCTTCACGTAGAGCGTGTGGTAGCCGGCGTCCGACGGCGTCCAGGTGATCGTCGCGGTGCCGTCGGCCGCCGCCGCGACGGTGCCCTCGGCGCCGGGCATCTGGTAGGTGTACTTCACCGCGCCGAGCTGCCGGGGCTTGAACGTGAAGGTGCCGGGCGCGAACTTGCCGGAGCCCGACGAGGGGAAGTCAGTCGACACCACCACCGGGGAGTCGGTGACGGACCAGGAGGTTCCGCCCTCGGTGGTCTGCACCCCGGCGGCGTTACGGGCGACCACGGTGACGTAGGTGTAGCCGCGCTTGGTGAGCGTGTACCGGAAGGTCACAGTGCCGTCGGCTGCGGCCGGCAGCACCTGCCGGGTGGACGGGTCGCGGTTGAGGAGCACCTCGTACTCGGCGACGTTCGCCATCTCGGTGCGCGCCGTGAAGGTGGCGGTCGACCCCACCACCTCGCCGCCGCTGCGGGTCACGTACGGGCTGGCGCCCGACACCGAGATGGAGATGAACCGCGGCTCGGAGAGCGTGCCGTCGGCGCTGCGGCTCTGCACGTACAGCGCTTGCGTGCTCTCGCTGGTGGCGGTCCAGGTCAGGTCCGCGGTGCCGTCCGTGCCGGCCGGCAGGACGGTCTTCTCGTCCGGCTCGTTGCCGTTGTAGTCACGGGTCCAGTAGAGGTAGGACGTGACCTCGGGCATGCGCGGGGCCAGGTGGAACCGGAGCGACGACCCGATGATCACGTACCGGTCGACGTCACCGGTGACCCGGGGTGCGTTGTCGACGACGAACGTGTAGGCCCGCTCCGGGTGCGTCGCACCGTCGGCGGTGACGCTGCGCACGTAGAGGGTCTGCCGCCCGGCCCGGGTCGGGGCGATCATCGCGGTGACCGTGCGGTCGCCGCCGGTCGCGACCGAACCGGAAGGGCCGTCGCCGTCGATCCGCCAGGCGAACGACTCCGTGCCGGGGACGTTCGAGGTGAACTCGAACGCGCCGGGCACGCCCACGCCGTAGTCCAGGTTGGTGCTCCAGTCCGGGTAGGCGCTGGAGAAGACCGAGGGCCGCGTCTCGCGTACCCAGAACTCGTAGACGTTGCGCTCCGACCAGTTCCCGGCCCGGTCGATGGCGTACACGCTCACCGATTGCTGGCTCGCGTCCTGCGGCGTCCAGGTGACCGTGGCCGGCCCGCCGAGGCCCTCCGCGGGGACCTCGGCATATTCGTCGTCGGCGCCGGAGAACCGGTACTGGTAGCTCACCGTGTCGTCCGAGGTCGAGGTGAAGGTGAAGCTTCCGGCGTCACCGACCGCGCCACCGGCGTGCTCCCAGTCGCCCGACGGGTACTTCACCGAGGCGACGTCCGGCGCCGGACCGCCGATGCGGTCGATCGTGAAGTAGCAGGTGCCGCTCCACGGCGACGCGTCGGCGCCGTCGAGGACACGCACCCGCCACGCGTACGTGATCCCGTGCCGTTGCCGGTCCGGATCTTCGAGCTGGATGTAGACCTGGTTGTTCTCCGGGGCGAGGCCGGTGAGCCACTGCTGCGGGGCGTCCGGCGTGGTGACGTCCCACACCTGGAAGTCGGCCTGCGGGTCGGCGCTCTGCGGCGTGCCGCTGTAGGTGCCCCGGAGCACGACGGCGTTGGCGTCGTTGAGTCGCACCGGACTCAGGTACGGCCCGGGCGCCTGGGCCTCGCACGCCCGACCGGCGGTGGTGAGATCGGTGGGCCCGCCGACGGCGGCAGCGGCCGGAGTGGCGCCTGCGCCGACGACCATCGCGCACCCGACGGCGAACGTGGTGGCTGTCGCGAGTGGACGCCCGAACATGGGCGCGAAGGTACGCATTCCGGTCCTCCCGTGGGTGGTCGCAGGCGGTGAACGACGCCCGCGGAGGAAGGATCGCACGGGTTCGATGGCGGCGGTGCCCCCTCCGACTGGAGAGCGACCTCTATCGTCTCGGCCATGGGAGCGATCAAGCCGTGGCACCTGTCCGTCCTGATGCTTTGCTGCCTCCTGCCACTCGTCGCCGCGGTGGCGGCAGTGGTGTGGACGCGGCGGAGCCGCCGCTGACCGTCAGCGGTCGGCGGCGAACTCCTCCACCGCCGTGCAGACCCGCCCGAGCGCCTCGGCCGAGGCCGCCAGTGGCCCGGGCACCATCATCGAGTGGTCGGCGTCGGCGACCTCCACCACGTACGGGGTGAGCCGGCGCGCCACCGCACCGTCCCAGACCTGGTCGGCGGTGCCGCCGGCCAGCAGGAACGGCGCGGTGGCCCGGCCCAGCGGCTCCCGTACCGCGGGGTCGGTCAGCAGCGGCGTCAACCAGACCGCCGGGATGCCCCGATCGGCGGCGAGCGGGGCGGCGAAACTGCCGAGCGACTTGCCCACGAGCAGGTCCACCCCGGCGTCGAGGACCGGATCCAGTTGCTCGGCGACCCACTCCGGTGCGCTGTCGAGGCGCAGGTCCCCGATCGACCGCCAGGTAACCTCGTGCACGTCGAAGCCGAGGCGGCGCAACGCCTCACCGATGTAGACGAAGAGCGGACCCCGGGTGTCGTAGCCACGTCCCGGAGCGAGCACCGCGCGCCGATCCGCCATGGTCGCCTCCCTCACGTTCGATCGATGCGTCACGCTAGCCGCCGCACGGGCTTCCGGTGACCCCTCGGCCTCACAACCGTTCCGGGGTACGGATGCCGAGCAGGTCCAGGCCCTGCCGCAGCACCCGCCCGGTCAGCTCGCACAGCACGAGCCTGCTCTCCCGCATCGGCCCGTCGGCCCGCAGCACCGGGCAGCGCTCGTAGAACGCGTTGAACGCGACCGCCAGCCGGTGCAGGTACGCGGTCAGCCGGTGGAACTCCAGCCCGTCCGCCACCTCCTCGACCACCGCAGCGAAGCCGACCAGCTCGATCGCGAGCGCCCGCTCGGCCGGCTCGGCGAGCGAGACCTCCGCGTCCGGCCGCGAGACGTCCGCGTCCGGCCGCGCCGCCGCGCCGGCCCGGCGGAAGATCGACCGGACCCGGGAGTACGCGTACTGCAGATACGGCGCGGTGTTGCCGTCCAGCGACAGCATCCGCTCCCAGTCCAGCATGTAGTCCTTGTGCCGGTCCCCGGACAGGTCGGCGTACTTGATCGCGCCCACGCCGACCGCGCGCCCCACCTCGGCGGCCTCCGCCTCGCTCAGCTCCGGATTGCGTTCCCGGGCCAGCGCGGTGGCCCGCTGGACCGCCTCGGTGAGCAGCTCGACCAGCTTCACCGACCCGCCGGCCCGGCTGCGCAGCATCCGCCCGTCCGGGCCGAGGATCGAGCCGAACCCGACGTGCTCGGCCCGCACCGGCGCGGCCAGCCAGCCGGCCTGCGCGCCGACCGCGAACACCATCTCGAAGTGCCGCCGCTGCGGCAGTCCGACCACGTAGAGCAGCCGGGTCGCGCCGAGCGCGCCGGTCCGGTGCCGCAGTGCGGCCAGGTCGGTGGCCGGGTAGCCGTACCCGCCGTCGGACTTGCGCACGATCAGCGGCAACGGCTCGCCGTCACGTCCCACCGAACCGGGCGGGAAGACGCAGTCCGCACCGTCGCTGCGCCGCAGCAGCCCGAGCCGGTCCAGCTCCTCGACAGTCGGCGCGAGCTGGTCGTGGTAGCTGCTCTCGCCCCGGAAGTCGTCGCCGGTCAGCGTCACGTCGAGCAGGTCGTACACGGTCAGGAAGTAGCTCTCGGACTGCGTCACGAGCAGCCGCCACAGCCGCAACGTCGCCGGGTCACCGCCCTGCAACGCCACCACCCGCCGCCGCGACCGCTCCCGGAACGCCTCGTCGTCGTCGAACTTCGCCCGCGCGGCCTTGTAGAACCCGTCCAGGTCGCCCATCGACAGCTCCTGCGCCGCCCCGGCCTCGCCCAGGTCGAGCAGGTGCTCGATCAGCATCCCGAACGGCGTGCCCCAGTCGCCGAGGTGGTTGGCGCGCAGCACCCGGTGCCCCAGCCACTCCAGCGTCCGCGCCGCCGCGTCCCCGATCACCGTCGAGCGCAGGTGCCCGACGTGCATCTCTTTCGCCACGTTCGGCCCCGAGTAGTCGACCACCACGGTCTCCGGCCCGGCCACGGCCGGCACGCCGAGCCGCGGGTCGGCGGCCATCGCGGACACCAGCCCGCCGAGCGCCTGCCCGGACACGGTCAGGTTCAGGAAACCCGGGCCGGACACGTCGACCGCCGCGCACAGGTCGGCGAGCGCCGCGCGCTCCCGTACCTCCGCGGCGATCTCCCGGGGCGGGCGGCCGAGCCGCCGGGCCAGCCCCAGCGCCGCGTCGGACTGGAAGTCCGCGTGCTGCGAACGCCGCACGGCCGGGTCCACCGGCCCGCCGGCCACCGCCGCGAACGCCGGCGCCAGCCGGTCGACAAGCAACCTTTCAAGATCCATGAGTACGCCGATCTCGCTGTGGATCCGCCGCGCGGATCACCTGATGGGAACGCGACGGCGGAGCGAGGACGATCGATGACGACCGGCGGCTCGATCCGCCGGTCGCAGGAGGGGAAGGCTCAGCGCAGGCGGTCGCGGGACCGCCGGCGTCGCAGCGCGCCGAGCCGGACGTCGGGGGACGTCATCGGGTACGCGTGCGAGCTGGCCATGTCGGCAGCGTAACCGGCCGGTCCGGGGTCGGCGCAAGCGCGTACCCCGGACCGGCTCGTGGTCAGGCCGAGGTGGCGACGGCCTTGCGGTAGCGCTCGGCCCGGCGTCGAACCTGGGTGTACGCGCTGCTCAGGCCCATCGCCCGGCGGACCTCGACGAGCGTGCGGCGCACCTGCTCGCGGGTCCGCTCGGTGCCGGTGACGATCAGTTCGTCGACCAGGCCGGGCTGCGCCTCGAAGCGGGCCCGGCGCTCCCGGATCGGGTCCAGGAACCGGTTGAGCGCTGTGGCGAGCGCCTCCTTGACCTCGACGTCGCCGACCTTGCCGGCCCGGTAGCGGGCCTTGAATTCGGCCACCTGCGCCCGGTCCGGGTTGAAGATGTCGTGGTACTCGAAGACGGGGTTCCCCTCGACGGTGCCGGGCACGTCGGCGCGGACCCGGTTCGGGTCGGTGAACATCCCCATCACCTTGCGGCGCACGGTCGTCGCGTCGTCGGAGAGCGCGATCGCGTTCCCCTTGCTCTTGCTCATCTTCCCGGCGCCGTCGGTGCCGACGAGCGTGGGCGTCTCCGACATGATCATGTCGGGGACCGGGAAGACCTCGCCGTAGAGGTGGTTGAACCGCCGGGCGATCTCCCGGGTCACCTCGACGTGCGGGGCGTTGTCCTTCCCGACCGGCACGGCCTGCCCCTTCACGCAGAGGATGTCGGCGGCCTGGAGGACCGGATAACCGAGCAGGCCGTACGGCATCTCGTCCTTGCCGGCGTCCCGGGTCATCTCCTTCAGCGACGGCACCCGTTCCAGCCGGGGCACCGTGACGAGGTTCTGGAACAGCGTGTTCAGGTCGCCGACCTCGGGGATCGCGGACTGGAGGTAGAACGTCGCCCGTTCCGGCTCCACCCCGGCGGCGAGGATGTCGGTGACCATCTCGCGGGCGTTCTGGGCGACCTGCTCGATGTCGGCGCGGCTGTTGCGCGTGGTGAGCATGTGCAGGTCGGCGATGATGAAGAAGCTCTCGTAGCGCTGGTGCAGCCGCACCCGGTTGGCGATGCTGCCCACGTAGTGGCCGAGGTGCAGTCGCCCGGTCGGGCGGTCGCCGGTGAGCATGCGTGCAGAGGACATGGTCGTACGCCTTTCGTGCCGTTCGCTGGCGGGGAGACACGACCCGGGTCGCCCAGGTCGGTGGAGCGGGCTCGTCAGAACGAGCGCCGCCATCGCCCGCCGGCGCGGAACCGAAGCCCGCCGGCACGGAGTACGTCGAGGATCTGCTCCCGGCCGTCGACAGCGTGGCCCGGGAGACCGTTACGGGTCTCCGGGAGGCAGCTGCGCGGCCGGACCATGGCTGACACGGTAGCCGCTCACCGGCCTGCGCCGCTGCCTCCTGCAGTGGTCCTGCCGGGCTTACCGCTGTCGATAGCTTTCGGTGTAGTAGCTGCCGACCCGCTCCCGGTACTCGGGGTGCGCGAAGTGATCCGGGTCGAACGCGGGCGACTCCTTCACCTGCTCCCGGGTGCGGTCCACGTGCACGACGCGATCCAGGTGGTCGACCTGCGCCACAGTGCCGGCCGGCAGCAGCACCTTCTTGCCGAAGATCCACGGACCGGTGTCCACCACCAGGTACCGGGCGTCCGCGTCCTCGCTCGCCTCGTCGATGGAGCCGATCCGCCCGTCCGTCGCCTCCACCCGGTAGCCGGTCAGGTCGATCGGCGTACCCGGGCCGGGGGCGTCCGGGCCGTCGTCCGCCTCACCGGTGCGCTGCTGCGGCACGTCTCCCGGCCGGGTCTGGTCGTACCCACCGGCAAGGGCGGACGGATCCCGCCAGGTCCACGGGTTGAACGGCTGCATGGGTGGCACCTCCGTCGAATCGGCTCGACAGAACAGTGCCCCGGCGGCGGGAACGGAAACGCCTGCTGCGCCGGACGCGGGCCTGACCTGGGCGGACGGCCCGCTGGCATACTGGCCGACCATGGTCCTGTCACGTGGTTGGTCGCTGTTCCTGGTCGCCGTCGGCGTCTGGACGTGGGCGATCTGGCCGAGGTTCGCGGTCGCCATCTGGAACGACGAGCGCGCCTGGTCGGCCGGCGCCGTTGGCGAGGGCAGCCCGACCGGCTTCCTGTGGGTACACGCCCTGCTGATCGCCGCTTCCCTGGCCATCGGCACGACGGTAGGAGTCCTGGGCATCAGGGCGTGGCGCGCCTCCCGCCGCCTTTCCAGCCCGCCCTCGCCCCGGTGATCAAGGGTGTGACGCGCGCCGCTACCCCCCGATTTGACGATCAAACCTGGGAACGCGTAACTTTCTCTCTGCCAGCGCGGAACGGGGCAAACGGGACGAAAGCCCGGGAGCGCCGAACAGGGCTGGCGCCGGGTCCGACCAAGGCTTAGGTCTTGCGAGGACGCGGTCCGGGTGGGGCTCGCTGAAACGCCGCAGGGCGGATTTGGCGGAGCGGAACCGACCGGGTAAGGTTGTCGACCGGCAGGGAAACGGACGAGCCCGCGGGAAACCGCAGCGGCCGGCCTGCCAAATCCGATGATCAAGCGCAACGGGTGACTGCTGCGCGTGCTCAGCGGCGCCAACCCGTACGAAGCGTGACAGACCGGGACACACGGTTTGACACGGCAGAGACGGTGAGGTAACGTAGTAAAAGTGCCTGGCGCGAGAGCGGCGGGCAGTTGAACGAGATACCCCGGTCGGGGTTCCACGGTGTGGGGCTTCTGGTTGGTGTGTGGTTGTTCTTTGAGAACTCAACAGGGTGCTTGTAAAGCCAGTGCCAATTGTTTTATACCCCGGACTGGTGGCCATTCTTTTGGGAGTGGTTGCTGGTTGGGATTCCTTTGGCAACACTTTTGTTGCCAGGTTATGCTGTTCGACAAGTTTTTGTTGGAGAGTTTGATCCTGGCTCAGGACGAACGCTGGCGGCGTGCTTAACACATGCAAGTCGAGCGGAAAGGCCCTTCGGGGTACTCGAGCGGCGAACGGGTGAGTAACA
>NZ_FMCQ01000019.1 GCF_900091605.1 Micromonospora tulbaghiae | reverse complement strand
CGGCCCCGTAGACACCCAATTCGTCTACGGCATCTGACCACCACACCCACCACGGCGGGACCCGGACACCACCGGGTCCCGCCGCCGTGGCAGGTGCGTCAGCAGTGCCTCGATCGCCTCGCACTCGCGCGCCCGGTCCGGAAGCGACGTCGTCCCGAGCAGCTCCCGGACAGCCTCGCAGTGCTGCCGGGCCGTGTCCGGTTCACCCAGCCGGACCGCCGCCTTGGCCTGCACGAGGAGGGCGTCGCCGTGCAGTACCCGGTAGGCGTTGCGGGAGGCGATGAGGACGGCGTCCTTCGCCGTCCCGTAGGCCTCCTCGGCCGCGCCTTCGAGCAGTGCGGCCTCGGCGAGGCCGATGGCCGCCTGGCATTCGAAATACTGGAAGCCGCGTTTCCGGCTGATCGACAGGCTTTCGGTGAACCGTGTGCGGGCGTCGTCGACAGCCCGGCTTCCCAACAACGCGAAGGCCAGTGTGTTGAGGGTGGCAGCCTCCGCCCGCAGGTTGCGCAGCTTCCTGGCCAGCCGCAGCGCCTCGGCGGCGTTGTGTGCCGCGGACACCCACTCGTTCAGCTGGCGGTCGAGTTGGCTCAGCTCGTCGAGCACCGACAGCTCCCGCAGCGTCGACCCGGTGCGACGGTAGTAGTCGAGTGCGGCCGCGAAGTGGGCACGCGCGGGCTCGAAGTCTTCCATCTGCCGTAGCACCATCGCCAGGTTGTGCCGGTTCGCCATTGCCGACAGGTGGCGCGCCGACCTCTCGTTCAACCGTTGGGCCGCCGTCAGGTAGCCGGCCGCTTCGGTGAGCTGGCCCCGTTCGTGGCACAGCGTGCCCAGGTCGTTCAGCGTCACCGCACGAACGTGGTGGAACTCGGGACCCGTCCCGAGGTCCAGTGCCCGCTGATAGAGATCCCGCGCCTCGTCCGGGTGGCCCAACTCGGCCTGCACGAGCCCGAGGTTGTGTGACAGGTATGCCTCGCCGACGAGCCAGCCGCTGCCGCGGGCAGCCGCGATGCCTCGACGGTAGGCGGCGGAGGCCAGATGATGTTTCCCGGCCGCCCAGTGCGCCTGCCCGAGAGTCTGATGCATGGCGGCCTGAGCCCGCATGTCACCCGCGGCCTCCGCGGCGGCGAGTCCGGCAGACCCGCTCGCGAGCCAGGCGACCACGTCTCCCGAGACGAAGAAGTAACCGCGGAGCTGGTCGGCCAACTGCCAGGACCGTGCGCCATGACCGTCAGTCGCGGCGACTTCGACCGCCGCGACGAGGTTCGCTGCCTCCTGGCCGAGCCACGCCGTCGCGGCATCGACATCGGGAAACGGGTTCTCGGCCGGGTCGACCTCCATCGGCAGCCGCACCATGTCGGGATAGAGCAGTGTCATCGCCGATGCGGTCCGCGTCAGGTACCAGGTGTAGAGACGGGCCAGCGCAGCGCCACGGTCGACGGGCGTCTCCCGGGTCTCGCCGGCTCGCAACGCGTACAGACGCAGCAGGTCGTGGTAGCGGTAACGGCCCTCCGCACCGCCGGGCTGGAGCAGGTTCTCCGTGACGAGGTGGTCCAGCGTCGCCCGGACGCCGCGCTGTTCGGACCCGAGCAGCGCAGCGACCGCGGCGGCCGAGAAGTCTTCGCCCGGGATCAGCGCGGCGGCCTGGAAGACCTCCACCACCGCCGACGGCAGGGCGCGGCAGCTGATTGCGAAACTGCTCGTCACGGTGCGGTCACCGAGGCTGAGCTGGGCAAGCCGCGACCCCTCGTCGGTCAGCCCCTGCAGGACCTCGGCAACCGTGCTCTCCGGGTGGCCGACCAGCCGGCCCGCCACCAGCCGCACCGCGATCGGCAACCGGCCGCATGCGTCGACCAGGGCCTCGGCGTCCCTGCGTTCGGCGTGGACCCGGGCCGCACCGAGTTTGATCCGCAGCAGGTGCAGTGCCTCGTCCGACGTGAACACCGGCAGGAGCGTGGTGGCGGCGCCGTCCAGTTCCTCGCACTGGTTGCGGCTGGTGACCAGGACCGCGCTTCCGCCGGGGCCCGGCAGCAGCAGGCGGATCTGGGCGGCGTTGTGCGCGTTGTCGAGCACGATCAGCACCCGCCGGTCGGCAAGCACGCTGCGGTAGAGTGCGGCGGCCTCGTCCTCGTCACCGGGAATGGCGCGCGCCTCGACACCGAGGGCTCTCAGCAGTCGAGCGAGCGCGTATCCGACCGCGACCGGCCGGTCTTCGCCACCACCGCGGAGGTCGATGTAGAGCTGACCGTCCGGGAAGTCCCGCCGTACTCCCCAGGCCGCCTTCAGGGCGAGGCTCGTCTTGCCGACACCGGCCATGCCGGAGATGACGCGGACGACTGGTGCTCCACCGTCCGGGTAGCGCAACGCCCATTCGAGCTCGCGCAGTTCCTCGGCGCGTCCGCAGAAGTCCGCCGGCGGCGCCGGCACCTGGCGCGGCGTGACGACGGCACGAGTGTCCGCCGGCGTACCCGCGCTTCGATCCCCTTGCCCGCCGATCACGGCCTGCCGCGCCTCGGTCAGCTCGCGGCCGGGGTCGACGCCCAGCTCCTCGGCGAGCCGCTGGCGGACACTCTCGAAGGCTTCGATCGCGGCGGCCTGCTGGCCCGCGGCGGCGAGTGCGACGACCAGCCGTGCGTGCAACGACTCGTGCCACGGGTGCCGCCCCGCCAGCCGGCGCAGAAGCGGGAGGACCTCCCGCTGCCGGTGCAGCACCTCCCCGAGGCGCGCCAGACGCACGGCCGCCTCCACGCGCTCCTCGGCCAGCGCCGTGATCAACGGATCGCCGGAGAGTTCCGGCACGTCCTGGGCGGCGTCGTCGCCGTGCCACATGTCGAGCGCGTCCAGGAGCAGCTCGAAGGCGCGCTCGGGTGGCAGGGCCGGCGCGCCGGCCTCCAGGAGGCGGGACCGGTAGCCCACCAGATCGAGCCGCTCGGCATCGGCTGGCAGCTCGTATCCGCCCGACCCGAGGATCACCGACGGCGGCTGGTCAGGACGCGGCGCCGGCTCCAGCAGGCGACGGATCCGACTGATGTGTGTCTGCACCACGTTTGTCGCCGACGTCGGTGGCGCGTCTCCCCACAGAAGATGGATCAGCTCCTCGCGGCCCACCGGACGGCCGGGAGTCAGCGCGAGGCGCGCCAGCACGACACGGTGCCGTCCGGCTCGGAGGTCGGTGGGCTGACCGGCCCGGGTGACCTGCAGCGGCCCGAGCACGGAGATCCGGGCCGGCCCGGTCGCCTCGAGACGTTCCCGCTGCGGCGGCCGGGACATCTGCTTCATCCGCATGCGGTCCTCGTGGTGAAGACCCAAGGCGTCGGCAAGCGCCTGCAGGGAGCGTCCACGCAGTCTTCCGCTGCGCCCCTGCTCGAGGTCACGGACCACACCGACGCTGACCCCGGCCCGATCCGCGAGATCGGCCTGCGTCAGGCCGCGGCCGACCCGCGCACGCCGCAGAAGCTCGCTGAGGCCGCCAGGCCCCCCGTCGCCCATCGTCGACTCCCCCGTGTGCACGATCGTCAACCTGTGGGGCCGCCCGAAGCGCCCCCGCGGCTGGCTCGTCGAAGGGTAGCCGACGATCGATACCCGCCGGCGGTGACGATCTGACTCGTACATCTGTCCGCACAGATCGTAGTACGAGTTCACTACAGGATCTGTCCCTCCAGTCGTGCGTCAGAAGCGCTCCGCACACTCTGAGCACGGCGAGGCGGCAGGCACGCCGGAAGAGACGAGGAGAACACATTGCACTCATACGCTCGACGAGGTGGCTGGTGGGCACGCCGGTCGCTGGTGCCGGTGGCGGTGCTGGCGGCGGCCCTGGCTTCGACCCCCACTGTGGCGTCCGCGACGCCCGACACCTCGGCGGTGGACGCGGCCGGCACAGCGGCCGCCGCCGCACCGGGCGATCCGGCGCTGCCCGACTACCCGGGCCTGACGCCACGGTCGCGAGCGTCCGCCGCGGTGAGCACCACGCCGATCCCGTGCGGCAACAACGGTTCCGACAAGAACATGCAGCGATCGGACGCGGTCAAGCGGGCACGTAGCTGGCTCAGCGTGGGTGGTGTCCCCTACAGCCAGAACCGCTGCTACGAGAACCAGTACGGCGACTATCGGACCGACTGTTCCGGGTTCGTGGCGATGGCGTGGGGTCTCGGCGGCTCGGGTAGTTCGTTCTGGACCGGAAACCTGGACAGCCGGTCGCACACCATCTCGCGCGGCGATCTCGCCCCGGGCGATGCGCTGCTCCGGCACACCGGGGACACCTCGGAGAACCACGTCGCCCTGTTCGTGAAGTGGAGCGACTCCGCACACACCGCTCCGGTGGTGATCGAGCAGACGGGCAGCTCGGACACGATCGAACGGACCTGGACCTCGAGCTACGCCAGCCTGTACACCCCGGTCCGCTACGACAACATCCTCGAGGACGTGTCGCCGGAGGATGTGCCGATCTCGGGTGACTGGAACAACGACGGCATCGACACCGTCGGCGTCTTCCGACCCAGCAACTCCACCTTCTACCTCCGCGAC